>NZ_RSAA01000010.1:0-216752 GCF_003931915.1 Saccharopolyspora rhizosphaerae
ACGTCGCCAAGGAAATCGGCCCCATCGCCAAACCCCGCCAGATCATGGTCGTGCCCGAACTGCCCAAGACCCGCTCCGGCAAGATCATGCGACGACTCCTGCGCGACGTCGCCGAAAACCGCGAAGTCGGCGACGTCAGCACCCTCGCCGACTCCTCGGTCATGGACCTCATCTCCAAGAACATGAACGCCGACTGACCCCGCCACAGGACCGGTGGCCGGGCGGAGAAGCCCACCCGGCCACCGGTTTCCCGTCTCCCAGACCTGTTCGGGCGACCGCGGCGGGAGCCCTGTTCCGGCCTCCCGCGCCGCACAGACCCTTCGAACTTCGCGAGAAGTTCGACGCCCAAGGCTCCTCGCGAGAACAGCCCGGCATTCGAACGTGGGGGCTCGGTCAGGCACACCGCCGCAGGTCCTGAGCGGCTCGGTGGCGAGTGCTCCGTGACGCCGCGTGGAGGACGAGTCTCGAGGAGCTGGGCGCGGAGTCCACGGAGCCGCTCAGGTCTGCTACCACACCGCGCACCCAGCGGCATCACGGGAACAGCGGTTCCGCCGCTCACTTGGAGCGCCCTCGACCGTCAGCGCGCGACTACGACTGGGCAAGGAGCGTTCTGCAGGAGTTGTTGGCTGGTGGAGCCGAGCAGCAGGCCGGTGAAGCCGCCGCGTCCTCGGGCGCCGACCACCACGAGTTGCGCGACCTGGGCGTGCTGCAGCAGTGCTTTCGCGGGCTTGTCGTGGGAGACGTAGCGCTCGACCTCGACGTCCGGGTACTTCTCGCTCCAGCCCGCCAACCGCTCGGCCAGCCAGCGCTCCTGGTCGGTCTGGACGGTGTCCCAGCCCTGTCCGTCGGCCCACCACTGCGCGTCGGTGTCGAGGGAGTTCCACGTGTGCACCGCTCGCAGCACCACGCCGCGCGACGCGGCGCTCTCGAACGCGGTCGTCAGCGCCGATTCGTTGCCGGTGGGGCTGTCGACGCCGACCACGACCGGTGCGTCCGGCAGCGCGGTGTCCGGTCCGCGGACCATCGCGACCGGGCAGTGGCCGTGCGCGCTGAGCGCCACCGCCACCGACCCGGCCACCAGCCCGGTGAACCCGCCCAGTCCGCGGCTGCCCACCACCATCAGCTGCGCTTCCTGCGACAGGCGGATCAGCACCGAGCTCGCCGGACCCACGTGGAGCTCGGTCACCACGTCGAGCCCCTCCACCTCCACGCGCGCGTTGTCGGCCGCCCGGTGCAACCACTCCTTGCCCTGCTGCTGCGCGGCTTTGACGTAGGGCTCGGGCAACGGGTAGCCAGGCAGGTCGGGGATGTAGACCAGCGAGAGGACGTCGGCGTAGGCGATCCGCAGCCGCGCGTTCCTGCGGTGGGCCTCGGCGGCGGCCCACCGCACCGCGTGCACCGCGGACGCTGAGCCGTCGATGCCCACGATGACCGGCTTGACGCTCGAATCGCTCATCTGCACTCCCGAGTGGCGGTGGGCGCTGCCCTCATGCCCGGTGGTCGGTGACGATCTCCTCCGCGGGGCGGCGGCCGCTGCGCGAGCCGGGGTCCGCCGGGTGGCCGAAGCGCATCAGCACCTGCACGACCCCGGTCAGGTCGAGTTGTTGCGAGAGCCCGCTGCGCACTTCGCCGAGGTGCAGGAACTGGGTGGTCACGGAAGCGCCGAGACCGCGGTGCGTGGCTTCCAGCCACGCGTGCTCCAAGGCGGAACCGACGTCGAGGTGCGCGCGGGGCTCGTCGTCCTCCGTGCTCAGCACCAGGACCGATTCCTCTTCGATGCGGGTGGCCAGCCACGCTTCGTCCGGCACGTGCGTGGAGCCGCTGACCAGACCGACCGCACCGATCCCCCGCGCGCCCAGCGCGTCGGAGGGAACCCCCCGTGTGTCGGCTTCGCCGTGCTTGACGATCCAGCCCGCGAGCTCCCGCTGGTAGGACTCGTCGGCGCGCTGGACGCGGGCGGCGTAGGTCAGCAGGCGCGCCAGCTCGAGCGCTTCCTCGCCGCCGGTGACCCACCGCCCCTGGACCGAGGGCACGGTCTGCGCCGCGGCCCGCACCGCCTCCACGTCGGCGCTGTCGACCGGACGGGCGTCGAAGGGCCGGCGGTGGCTGGTGCGCAGCGGGATCGCCTCGAAGCGGCCGTGTTCCGCGTCGGTCGGCGGTTGTCGGCCGCTCCCGGTCACGGACACGAGCGGAGCCTCGGAGCCGCTGAACGAGACCTCGGCCCGCCACCCGAGCTCGCGCACCGCGAGGACGAGGTTGGTCAGGGCGGCGCCGCAGGAGATCTTGCGGTCCCTGCCCTCGGGGTCGTGCCGGGACGGGTCGTCCTCGACCTGCTCGTGCAACTCCGCCACCCGGTCGTGGACCGACAGCGACCACGGCTGCGTGTTGTGCACCGAGGGCGCCCGGTTGACCGCCCGAGCGAGGGTCGCGGTCTCCTCGCGCGACCACGGTCCGTCGTGAACGCGCTCGGAGTGCTCGGTATCCACCATGCGTTCGCACAACCTCCCGCCGGTTGCCTCGGCAGGCCGGACCACGAGGCGGCCTCGGCTTCAGTGTCGTCCGCGACGACGGGCTTCGCAGGTCGCTCCCGGCACGGCGGCAGCGGTCCGAGGCTCACACCGCGTCGTTCACCCGGGCGTTCCAGGCGGCGAAGCCGGCGCGTTCGGCGTCGGCGGCCGAGCGGAACCACACCCCGGCCTTGGTGCGCTCGTAGTACGGGGACTGCATCGTGTGGTACCGCTTCGAGCGGGTGTTGCCCTTGACCCGGTAGGCGCTGTGGGGCGAGCGGCCGTCGGACTTCGCCCGCACCGCACCCGGGTACGGGCCGGACTCCGGCCCCCGCGCACCGGTGCCCGACACGACCTCGACGACCTCGTCGCGAGTCTTCTGCGCGGGGATGCTCTCGATGACCTGCAGCTCGTTGAGGTCCACCCGGTGCGCACCGACCGGCTCGGCTCCGACCTCGCTGGAGATCAGCACCGTGACGCCGATGCTGCTCCCGATCTCGCTCGAGGAGGCGAAGGACGGTTCCTCCCCGCCGGAACGCACCGCGCGCGGACGGGGACGGCTCGTCATCGCGCGCGGCTGGGGCCGCGACACCTCCGAGCGCTCCGGAGCCCGCTCGATCGCTTCCGGCTCGCGCACGGCGGGGAAGACCATCTGCCCTCCCCGGCGCAGCGGGCGGGACAGGAACATCGAGTTGGCCAGCGATCCGGTCATGAAGCACAGCAGGATCAGCACGAACGCCCACGCCACGGGAGCGGGGCCGTCCCCGAGCGGCGAGATGAACGCGAACGCGGCGGCGACCACCACCGCGGCCGCGAACCACACGCCCCATTGACGCAAGCAGATGGACGGTGCCCGGTGTCTTGACTTCGGCACGAAACACTCCTAGAGGCTCTGAAGAGTGAAATGATCGGCTGCGGATCGTTGTAACGAGGGTGGTCGCGCACAGCCACCGGAGATCACCAATCCGCATGGTGATCACCGAGCAATTCACCCGGCCGTGGCACCACCAGGACATGAAGACTTCACGGATCGGTCAACCGCAGGGTCTCGAGAGCGTTCCCCGAGCGGCCGAGCCTGAGCCGCATGATCTCGTCACCCCGACGCGCGCGCCGGTCACCCGCTCTCGCGGCTGGGCTCGCGCTCGCGACCGTCCTCCCCTTCCTCCCGGCCCCGGACGCTCACGCGCAGCACGTCCCACTCCCGCTCGGCGACCGCGACCTGGCGGAAACGCGTCGACGCGAACGCTGGCCGAGGGCGTGGAGCTGACCCGCGTCGTCCGCGGGAGCGAACCCGCCCCGCCGGACCAGATCACCACCACGCCCCGCGGCCCGTGGGTGGTCACCACGCTCACGATCGACCTCGACCGGGCACGCGGGCACCTGGAAGCGACCTACGGCCCGCACCTGGCTCCGGTGGAGAGGACGACCGACCTGGTCCGCTCCGCGGGTGCTCTGGCCGGGGTCAACGCGTCCTTCTTCGCGCACTCCGCGAGCCCCGAGCACCCCGGGGACCCGGTCGGCCTGGGCCTCTACGACGGCGCGCTGCTCAGCGAGCCGACCACGGACCGCGCGGAGGCGGACCTGGTCGTCGACAGTCGCAGCGATCGGGTCCTCATCGGCCGGACCGCCTGGTCCGGCGCGGTGCGCAACCGCCAGAGCGACGACACCCTGCCGCTCGACCACCTCGACCACCCGCCGGTGGTCCCACCCGCCTGCGCCGAGCTGCCCGACCAGACGCAGTGCGACCACCCCGGAGACGTCGTCCTGTTCCACCCCGAGTTCGGCCCCACCCCGAGCGGGCACGGCACGGAGGTCGTCCTGGACCAGCGCGGTTGCGTCGTGCGCACCTCCGCGACGCGCCGCACGACGCTCGAGCCCCACCAGACGTCGTTGCAGGCCACCGGGCGAGACGCGGCAGCTCTGCTGTCCACCACCGAGAACGGTTGCCTCGACCGGATCTCCACGCTCACCGACGACGACGGCGACCGGATCCTCGTGCGCCCGGGCGTGTTCGGCGTCAACGGCCGGTACCGGTTGGTGGCCGATGGCGAGGTCGTGGTGCCGCCGGGTTCGGGCGACTTCTTCGCGCGCAACCCGCGCACGATCGCCGGCACCACGGCCGAAGGCAGGATCGTCCTAGCCACAGTGGACGGTCGACGCCCCACCAGCGTCGGCACGACGCTGGACGAAACCGCCGCCCTCGCCGCGGCATTGGGGCCTGACGGACGCGGTCAACCTCGACGGCGGTCGGCTCCACGACCGCATCGGTCGGCGGCCGCCTCGCCAACCAGCCCAGCGGCGAGGAAGAACGAGCCGTCGGCGACGCACTCGTCTACGTCGAGGATGAGAAGCCCGCTCCCACCCCGCGCTGAGACGCACCCCACGTCCTCGGCAGGCCCCCCGAGGACGTCGCCCTGCTCCTGCGCGGCGCGGACGTGACCGGGGCCCTTAATTCAGTCGTTTGACTTAATTCGTGGGTCTCCATAACCTGCGCACGATGGGAAACGAACTCGAAGGCAAGATCGCCGTCGTCACCGGTGGAGCCGCCGGGCTCGGCCTGGCCATGGTGGAGAGGTTCCAGGCCGAAGGCGCCAAGGTGGTCGTGGCGGACATCGACCGCGCCAAGGGGGCGGCCCTCGCGGAGCAGCTGGGTCCGGACGTGCTGTTCGTCGAGACCGACGTGTCGAAGAGCTCTCAGGTCGAAGCACTGGTCGCGACCACGGTGGAGCGCTTCGGCGGGCTGCACGTGATGGTGAACAACGCGGGCATCCCGACCGCGATGACCATGCGGTTCCTCGACGACGACCTCGCGGACTTCCAGCGCGTCATCGACGTGGACCTGCTCGGGGTCATGCTCGGCACGCAACACGCCGGCAGGCACATGGCCGCCCACGGCGGCGGAGCGATCATCAACATCACCTCGATCGGCGGCATCCACGCCGGCTGCGCCGAGTGGAGCTACCGCGCCGCCAAGGCTGGTGTCGCCCACTTCTCCAAGTGCGTGGCCATCGACCTGGCGCGCGAGGACATCCGGGTCAACTGCATCGCGCCGGGCGCGGTCGTCTCCGACATCCTCTCCACCGCGACCGCCCAGCTCGAGCCCGGTACGGCCGAGAAGCTGCGCGACATCATGAGGTCCATCCGCCCGCTGGACCGGCAGGGCACTCCTGAGGACATCGCCGAAGCCGCTCTCTACTTCGCCGGCGAACGCTCCCGGTACGTCACCGGAACCGTGCTGCCGGTCGACGGCGGCATGACCGCCGGACACCCGAACAACCCGCTCGCCGACGCGCACGGCTGAACCGACCCACCACGAGGAGCACCATGTCCGAATACCCGATGCAGCGCGCGTCCGGCTGCCCCCTCAGCCCCCCGCCGCCGCTGCGCGCACTCGCGGCCGAGAAACCGCTGCACCGCCTCGAGATCTGGGACGGCAGCGCGCCCTGGGTGGTGACCGGGCACGCCGAACAACGGGCTCTGCTGAGCGATCCGCGGGTCAGCGTGAACGAACACCTGCCCGGCTTCCCGCACTTCAGCTCGTCGATGGCCGACACCCTCGACCAGCGGCCGAAGATGGTGTTCAACCTCGACGGCGACGAGCACTCGCGGTTCCGCCGGATCATGACCCGAGCGTTCACCGTCAAGCGGATCACCGCACTGCGGCCGCGGATCCAGCAGATCACCGACGAGCTCATCGACGCGCTGCTCGCGGGCGAGAAGCCTGCCGACCTGGTGCAGCAGTTGGCGTTGCCGCTGCCCTCGCTGATGATCAGCGAGCTGCTCGGCGTGCCCTACCACGACCACGACTTCTTCCAGCGCACCAGCCGCGTCGGGATCAGCCGCAACGCCGACCCCGAGGAGCACGAGAAGGCCAACCGGGCGCTGACCGAGTACCTCGTCGGCTTGGTCCGGGCCAAGGCCGACGACCCGGGCGAGGACGTGTGCTCGGACCTGGCCGAGCGGGTCGGCGCCGGGGAGATCACCGAGCTCGAAGCGGCCTTGATCGGCGTCCAGCTCCTGGTCGCCGGCCACGAGACGAGCGCGAACATGATCGCGCTGGGGACCGCGGTGCTGCTCGACGACCCCGACCAGCTGGCCGTGGTGCGCGCCGTCGCCGACGACCCGAAGTTGATCGCCGGTGCCACCGAGGAGCTGCTCCGCCACTTGAGCATCCCGCACGTCGGTCAGCGCCGGATCGCCACCGCCGACATCGACATCGCCGGTGAGACCATCCGCGAGGGCGAGGGCATCATCATCGACCTCCCGCTGGGCAACTGGGACCCGGCGGTGTTCCCCGAACCCGAGCGCATCCACCTGGGGCGCGACGCCACTCGGCACCAGACCTTCGGGTTCGGCCCGCACAACTGCGTCGGCCAGCAGCTGGCGCGCGCGGAGCTGCAGACCGTCTACGGCACGCTGTTCCGCCGGATCCCGACGCTCACGCTCGCGGTGCCCTTCGACGAGCTGGACCTCAAGCACGACGCGCTGGCCTTCGGCGTGCACGAACTGCCGGTCACCTGGTGATCACCGGCGGAGGGCTCCACGGCACCACGCCCGGGAGCCCTCGGCCCGCCGTCGGCTGACCTGGCCGGTCAGCGGCCCGTGCGCTCGACCGCGATGCCGCGGACCGACTTGAGCTCGGCGACGAGCTCCGTGCAGACGTTGACCGGCCACTGCGGCAGTTCCAGCCGCGTCTTCCCCAGGTGGACGTGGACGGGCGTGGTGCCCTTGTGCGCGGTCAAGGTCTGCTTGAGCTCGCTGATCACCTCGGCGCTGAGCTTGCGGTGGTCGGCCCGCAGCACCAGCGGCGGTTCGCTGCCCGGGTCGGTCTCGGCCGCGGTGATGTCGATCGGGACCGCGTCGGAGGCGAACACGCTCACCTCGCCCTCGCGCTCGTTGACCCGGCCCTTGACCGCCAGCGCGTTGTCCTCGACCAGGCAGTCGGCGAACATCTCGTAGGACTTCGGGAAGAACAGCACCTCGATGCTGGCCTCGAAGTCCTCCAGCGTCACGATCGCCCAGGGCTGGCCGTTCTTGTTCAGCCGCCGCTGGATGCCGGAGATCATGCCCGCGATCTTGGGCTGCTGCTCCTTGCCCCCGTGGCCGGTGGTGGGTTCGCGCTCCCCACCGACGAGCTCGGCGATGCTGGTGTCCTGGTAGGGCGCGAGCAGCCGCTCGGCCCCGTCCAGCGGGTGCGCGGAGACGTAGAGGCCGAGCATCTCGCGCTCGTAGGCCAGCAGTTGCTTGCGCGGCCACTCCTCGTCGGTGAACTGCAGGTGCGTCAGCGGCGAGGTCTCCTCGCTGGGGCCGTCGTCAGCGCTGCCGAACAGGTCGAACTGGCCCATCGCCTGCTGCCGCTTGAGCCCGATCACCGCGTCGACCGCGGCCTCGTGGTGGGCGTTGAGCGACATCCGCGTGTGCCCTAGCGAGTCGAAGGCACCCGCCTTGATCAGCGACTCGATGACCCGCTTGTTGCACGCGGTGATCTCGATCTTGTCGAGGAAGTCGGTGAACGAGGAGAACTTCCCCTTCTCCTCCCGGGAGGCGATGACCGACTCGACCACGTTGGAGCCGACGTTGCGGATCGCGCCCATGCCGAAGCGGATCCGTCCCTCCACCGCGGTGTGCTCGGTCGAGGACTCGTTGACGTCCGGCGGCAACACCTGGATGCCCATGCGCCGGCACTCCGAGAGGTAGACCGCGGTCTTGTCCTTGTTGTTGCTGTTGGCGGTCAGCAGCGCGGCCATGTACTCGGCCGGGTAGTGCGCCTTGAGGTAAGCGGTCCAGTAGGTCACCAGGCCGTAGGCGGCGGCGTGGGACTTGTTGAAGGCGTAGCCGGCGAACGGCAGGACGGTCGCCCACAGCTGGTCGATGGCCTCCTTGGAGTAACCGCGCTCCTTCATCCCGGCCTCGAAGCGGGCGAACTGCTCGTCCATCACCTCCTTCTTCTTCTTGCCCATCGCACGCCGCAAGAGGTCGGCTTGTCCGAGCGTGTACCCGGCGACCTTCTGCGCGATCGCCATGATCTGCTCCTGGTAGACGATCAGCCCGTAGGTCTCTCCCAGGATGTCCTTGAGCGGCTCGTCGAGCTCCGGGTGGATCGGCTCCACCGGCTTCTTGCCGTTCTTGCGGTCGGCGTAGTCCAGGTGGGCGTTGACGTCCATCGGACCCGGCCGGTACAGCGCCACGCACGCGACGATGTCGCCGAACCGCGTCGGCTGCATGCGCTTGAGCAGCGACTGCATGCCGCCACCTTCGAGCTGGAACACGCCCAGGCTCTCGCCCCGCCCCAGCATCTCGTAGGTCGGGTCGTCGTCGAGCGGGATCTCGAGGGGTTCGACCTCCTCGCCGTGGTTGGCCTTCACCATCCGCACGGTGTCGTCGATCGTGGTCATGTTGACCAGGCCCAGGATGTCGATCTTGAGCAGACCGACGTCCTCGCACTGCGGGCCGTCCCAGCCGGTGATGATCTCGCCGTCGTCGCGCTTCCACAGCGGCAGCACGTCCAGCAGCGGCTCGCGCGAGATGATGTGCGCGCACGCGTGCACGCCGGCGTTGCGGATCAGGCCTTCCAGCCCGCGGGCGGTGTCGAAGATCTTGCCGATCTGCGGATCGGTCTCGATCAGCGACCGCACCTCGGCGGCCTCCGGGTAGCGCTCGTGCTCGGGGTCGACGATGCCCGACAGCGGGATGTCCTTGGCCGCGATCGGGGCGGGCAGCGCCTTGGAGAACTGGTCGGCGAGCTGGAAGCCGGCCTGGCCCAGGTGCACCCGAGCGGCGTCCTTGAACGCGGCCTTGGTCTTGATCGTGCCGTAGGTGATGACCTTGGCGAAGAACTCCTCGCCGTACTTCTCCTTGGCGTACTGGATGACCCGCTCGCGCTGGCGCTCGTCGAAGTCGATGTCGATGTCGGGCGGCGAGTCGCGCTCGGGGTTGAGGAACCGCTCGAACAGCAACCCGTGCTGGAGCGGGTCGATGTCGATGATGTGCAGCACGTACGACAGCAGCGCACCGGCTGCCGAGCCACGGCCCGGACCGACGCGGATGCCGTTGTTCTTGGCCCAGCGGATCATGTCGCCGACGACCAGGAAGTACGAGCTGTACCCCTTCTCGGTGATGACCTTGAGCTCCCACTCGAGCTGGTCGCGGTACTCCTGGGTGAACTCGCCGTCCTTGAAGCGGGTCGGGATGAACGACTCGACCTCGTCGCGCAGCACCTCGACGTCGGTGCGGCCGACCTCGACCTTGGCCTGCGGCATCCGGTTGTGCGCGGCGAAGGCCTCCTCGTAGCCCTCGACCATGTCGGTGATCAGCAGCGTGCTGTCGGCCGCGCCCGGGACCTCCTCGTCCCAGTACTCGCGCATCTCCTCGGAGCTCTTGATGTGGTAGCCGTCGCCGTTGAACTTGAACCGGTCGGTGTCGGCGATCATCGAGCGCGTCTGCAGGCACAGCAGCGCGTCGTGGTGCCCGGCCTGGTCGTTGGTCACGTAGTGGCTGTCGTTGGTCGCCACCGTGCGCAAGCCGAGCTTCTCGGCGAGGTCGAGCAGCTCGCCGCGGATGTTGCGCTCCATCTGGATGCCGTGGTCCATGACCTCGATGAAGAACCGGTCCGGACCGAAGATGTCCTTGTAGTCGGAGGCCGCCTGCATGGCCTCCTGCTTCTGGCCGAGCCGCAGCCGGGTCAGGACCTCCCCCGCCAGGCAACCGGAGGTGGCGATGATGCCCTCGGAGTGCTCGGCGATGAGCTCCTTGTCCATCCGCGGCTTGCGGAAGAAGCCCTCCATGCTGGCCAGCGACGACAGCTTGAACAGGTTGCGCAGCCCCGCCGAGTTCTGCGCGAGCATGGTCATGTGCGTGTAGGCACCGGCGCCGGAGACGTCGCCGCTCTCGCCGTACTCGTCGACCTCCTTCTTGCCGGTGCGGGCCCGCTCACCCCAGAAGACCGGTTTCTTGTGGTACCGGCTCTCCGGGGCGATGTAGGCCTCGATGCCGATGATCGGCTTGACCCCGGCCTTGACCGCCTTGGTGTAGAAGGAGTGCGCGCCGAACATGTTCCCGTGGTCCGTCATCGCCACCGCGGGCTGCTCGAGCCGGGCGACCTCGGAGAACAGCGCGTCGTGCTTGGCGGCACCGTCGAGCATGCTGAACTCGGTGTGCACGTGCAGGTGGACGAACGGATCAGACACGCCAAGATCTCCGGGCTAGGTCGACAGCGGGAACCGCACGACTCTATCGGCGTCGACGTGCCCGCTGTCGGACCACCGCGCCCCTACCGGCGATCCCGGAGAAAGCCCACGTCACAGGCCTGTTGGAGGGCTCCGGCGCGTCGGGGCCTCGCGGCGTCCGAGCCGCTGTCACCCACCGAGCCAGTGCTCGGACTGCTCCGGGGTGCTCACCCCGTCCGCCAGGACGGCGTCGTAGGTCGTGGGTGCTGGTGGCGGTGTCCCGGGAGCGGGGATCAGCCCAGCGAGGCCTTGGTCGTGCCGATCGCAGCTCGCGCCCGGGGCGTGAGCCGGGCGGCGAACGCCCCGGCGTCGCTGCGGATGCGCTGGAAGGTGGCGACGTCCACCGCCCACAGGTCGAACTTCCGGGCCCCTGGCGCGGATCGCCCTGCTTGAGACCGAAGTGCAGACCGGGCGCGAGGGAGGGATCGGATCCGTCCCGGTTGTCGCGGAAGGACGTCTTGACCGCGTTCAGGCGTTGCGCGACCCGGCCGCCGAACGCGAAGTACTCGGCCACGCCCACGTCCGGACCTTCAGGGAGAGGTCCGGGTCGCGCGAGGTCATCAGGTCGGAGTGGTCACTGCCTCCGACGACGGTCTCCCCGACCTCGACGCCCAGGGCCAGCAGACCCCGTACGTGGAGGAGTTCGTCGGCTTCACGCCGAACGTCGTCGGTCACGCTGTGGAGTCCCGCACCGCTGGAACGGCGGGTCGGGACCGCGTGCGGTCCCGACCCGCCGCGGGGTCAGCTCGTGGCGACCACCGGTTCCGGCTCGGGGTCGGCCGGTCCCGGTTCGGTGCGCTCCGCCACCAGCGGCGGGGTCGCCTCGGTGCTGCCGAAGTCGGCGCGCAGCCACTTGCCCAGCGAGACCGCGACCAGCACCAGCACGAAGATCAGCGGGAACGCGGTGATGATCGACAGGGTCTGCAGGGCTTCGAGTCCTCCGGTGTACATCAGCACCACCGAGACCCCGGCCAGCACGATCGCCCAGAAGACCCGGTGCCACCGCGCCGGTTCCACGTCCTGCGGCAGGTCCTTCGAGGCGACCGCGGCCATCGTGTATGCCGAGGAGTCCAGCGTCGTGGCCAGGAAGACCACCATGAGCAGCAGGAACGCCACCACCGCGAACGCGCCGAACGGCAGGTGCGACAGGGTGGCGATGATGCCGGCCGTGTCGCCCTGGGCCTGCACGATGTCGGCCACCGGCACGACCTCGTTGAGCTCGAAGTACAGCGAGGTGTTGCCCAGCAGCATGAAGGCCAGCCAGCAGCCGGCGCTGCCCGCGAGGCACATCGCGCCGATCATGCCGCGGATGGTGCGGCCCTTGGAGATCTTCGCGGTGAACAGCCCGACGAACGGCGCGTAGGCGATCCACCACCCCCAGTAGAAGATGGTCCAGGTCTCCTCGAACCCGGAACCGCCCACGGGGTCGGTGTAGAAGCTCATCTCCACGAAGTTCTGCAGCAGGATCCCGAAGCTCTGGGTGAAGGTGTCGACCAGGAACACCGTCGGTCCCAGCACCAGGATGAACACGCCCAGCCCGAGCGCCAGCCACACGTTGACGTCGGCCAGCCGCTTGAGCCCCTTCTGCATGCCCAGGAACACGCTGACGCCGAACAGCGCCGTCCACACCACGACGATGCCGATGTCGAGCGGAGTTCCCTTCTCCAGCGGGGTCATCGCGGCGATGCCCTCGGAGACCAGCGGGACCTCGAGGCCCAGGGAGGTGCCCGCGGCACCGATGAGGCCGAAGATGAACAGCACGTCGATGACCCGGCCCAGCCAGCCGTCGGCGCGGTCCCCGATGACGCCGCGGCAGGCGTCGCTGAGCCGCAACGTCCGCTGCTTGCGCACGTGGTAGGCGTAGGCCAGCGCCAAGGCCGGGAGGCAGAACAGGCCCCACGCGGTGAAGCCCCAGTGGAACAGCGGGTAGGTCGCCGCCCAGTCGGCCGCTTCCGTGCTGCGGGGCTGGAGGCCCATCGGTGGCTCCACGTAGTAGTAGGACCACTCGATGACACCCCAGTAGATGATCCCGCCGCCGATGCCGGAGGTGAAGATCATCGCCAGCCAGCTGTGCGTGGAGAACTCTGGTTTGTCGTCGCGGCCGCCGAACTTCACCCGGCCGTAGCGGCTGAACGCCAACCACGCCAGGAAGCCGGCGACCGCCGCGGCGAACCAGAGATAGAGCCACCCGAACTTGCCGGTCAGCACAGCGAGCACGCCGTCGAGTGCCTGTTGTCCGCGTTCCGGCGCGATCATCACCGGGACGCAGATGGCGGCGACCAGCAGCACCGAGGACCAGAAGATCCGTCTGTCGATCCGAACTCGTCCGCCTGTCGCGAGGATGACGGAAGCACCTCCAGGTAGTCGTGGCCGGCGCCGTGCAGGGCCGCCGGCCGCACCGATGGGATTGCGTTGCGATTCGACTGATGGGTCAGTTTCGCAACGGCGTACACCTTGAGCCGGTTTCGCGCCACCGTCAAGACCGGATTCGCATAATCCCAGGAAAATCGCAGGTTTTCACATGATGTGATGCTGCTCGAGATCCGCCTCCCGCGTTGCGACACCCACCCCGTCGTTGCGATTGTCGCAATGCGCTGTTAACGTTCGGTCCCGTGGAGGACAGGGAGTCGGCACTGCGCGACCGCGTGCGGCACGTGCTGCGGGAGCACCCGGGCAGCCAACGCGCGTTCGCGGAGCAGATCGGCTTGGACGCCACCAAGCTGTCCAAGTCGCTGGCCGGCACCAGGCGTTTCACGCCCGCCGAGCTCACCCGCATCGCCGAGGTCGGCGACGTCACGGTGAACTGGTTGATCAACGGCAGCGACGAGGCGGAAACGGTCGCCGCTGCCCCGCAGCGCTCCGCGGTGCGGCCTCGGACCACCGATGCGCACGAGGCCGGGCGCTACCAGCAGATCCTCGACGCCGCCTGGCACCTGATCGCCGAGCGCGGTTACCACGCGGTGCGGATCTCCGACGTCGCCCAGGCGTGCGGGATCAGCGCGGCGACCATCCACTACCACTTCCCCGGGCGCGACGACCTGCTCACCGAAGCTCTCCGCCACTCGGTGCGGCAAGCCTTCGACCGGCAGGTCGCCGAGCTGCACAGCATCGAAGACGCGCACGAGAGGCTGCTGCGGCTGGTCGAGCTGCAGCTGCCCAAGCCGGGCCTGCTGCGGCTGGAGTGGTCGATCTGGTTGCAGGTGTGGAACGAGAGCGCGCGCAACCCCAAGATGGGTGTGCTGCACTCGGATTCCTACACCCGCTGGCACGACACGATCGCCCGCACCATCCGGGAGGGACAGCAGCAGGGCGTCTTCGTCGCCGACATCGACCCCGAGGACCTCACCGTGCCGCTGACCGCGCTGATCGACGGCCTCGGCATCCAGGTCCTCACCGACCGACCCGGCCGGTCCGTGGAACGGATGCGGCAGGTCCTGCACGACTACGTCGATCGGGAGATCGTCCGCCACTAGAGACCTCGGGAGGGATCTCCAGTGGCGGCCAGGTTCGGGGACCTCCGCGGCGGTGCTGCGGAGCCGGACACCTGGAACAGCGGCCACCGCTGCACAACTGGAACACCTCCCCACAACCAGCTCACCCCAGGCGTCGGCACGAGCGTGACCGGCGTGCTGCGCGCTGCCCGGAAACCCCTGGTGGTTCGAGAGAGGAATCGCGTGAACAACGAAGTGATCATCACCGCGGCGCTGACCGGCGCCGGTGACACGGTCGGCAAGAGCGAGCACGTGCCGGTGACCCCGGAGCAGATCGCCACCTCGGCCGTGGACGCGGCCAACGCGGGTGCCGCGGTCGTGCACATCCACGTGCGCAACGTCGACGACGGCAAGGGTTCTCGCGACGTCGCGCTGTACCGGGAGGTCGTGCGGCAGGTGCGCGAGTCCGGTGTGGACGTCGTGATCAACCTGACCGCGGGCATGGGCGGCGACCTGGTCATCGACCAGGACGACCCGCTCAAGCCGGTCGACGGCACCGACCTGGTCAACGGCCTCGAGCGCTTGCCGCACGTCGAGGAGCTGCTGCCGGACATCTGCACGATGGACTGCGGATCGCTGAACTTCGGCGAGGGCAGCCAGCTCTACATCTCCACCCCGGACATGCTGCGCGCGGGCGCCAAGCGGATCCAGGAGCTCGGCGTCAAGCCGGAGATGGAGATCTTCGACACCGGGCAGCTGTGGTTCGCCACCAAGCTCATCGAAGAAGGTCTCATCGACGCGCCGCCGCTGTTCCAGCTGTGCATGGGCATTCCCTACGGCGCGCCCGTCGATCCGGGCGTCCTGCAGTCGATGGTCAACATGTTGCCCGAGGGCGCCAACTGGGCCAGCTTCGCCATCGGCCGCAACCAGATGCCGTGGGTCGCGCAGTCGGCGATCCTGGGCGGCCACGTGCGCGTGGGCCTGGAGGACAACCTCTACCTCAGCCGTGGTGTGAAGGCCACGAACGCGCAGCTGGTCGAGCGCGCGGTGACGATCGTCGAAGCGCTCGGCGCCAAGGTCGCCACGCCGGACCAGGCGCGGGAGAAGCTCGGCCTGAAGCGGAGGTCCTGACATGAGCGGATCGCGGACCGCACCGGCCGACGTCGGCCACATCGCCTGCATCGGCGCCGGGGTCATCGGCGGCGGCTGGGTGGCGCACTTCCTGGCGCGCGGCTACCGGGTCACGGCGTGGGACCCGGCCCCGGACGCCAGCGAGAAGCTGCACCGGCTGGTCGACCTCGCCTGGCCGGCGCTGACCGAGCTCGGGCTCGCCGAGGGCGCCGACCGGAACAACCTCACCGTCGCCGAGACGCTCGAGAACGCCGTCGCCGACGCGGACTTCGTGCAGGAGAGCGCCCCGGAGGACCTGGAGCTCAAGCGCGACCTGCTCGCGCGCATCGACGCCGCCACCCCGGTGGACGTGGTGATCAGCTCCTCCACCTCGGGTTTCACGATGACCGAGATGCAGGAGCGCTGCACCACCCCGCAGCGTCTCGTGGTCGGTCACCCGTTCAACCCGCCCTACCTCATCCCGCTGGTCGAGGTCGTGGGCGGCGAGGGAACCGAGGAGTCGGCGGTGCGCTGGGCCTCGGAGTTCTTCGAGGTCGCGGGCAAGTCGGTGATCACCATGGACCGCGAGGTGCCGGGCTTCATCGCCAACCGCCTGCAGGAGGCGATCTGGCGCGAGGCGCTGCACATGGTCGCCAACGGCGAAGCCACCGTGGAGCAGATCGACACCTCGATCACCGAGGGCCCGGGTCTGCGCTGGCCCCTGTTCGGCCCCTGCTTGACCTTCCACCTGGCCGGTGGTGAGGGCGGCATGGCGCACATGCTGGACCACTTCGGCCCTTCGTTGAAGGCGCCGTGGACGCGTCTGGAGGCCCCGGAGCTGACCGGCGAACTGCGCGACCGCATGGTCAGCGGCTGCGAGCAGGCCGCCGACGGCCGCGACAACGCGGAACTCGTCGCCCAGCGCGACAGCGCGGTCATCGCCGTCATGCGGGCGATGCAGCAGCTCAAGGAGGCGGGATGAGCGACGTGGGCACCTTCCGGCAGCGGGTCCGGCCGGAGTGGATCGACTACAACGGTCACCTCAGCGAGGCCTACTACGTGCTGGTCTTCGGCTTCGCCACCGATGCGCTGATGGAGCGCACCGGCATGGACGAGCACTACCGCACCGGGAGCGGGTGCTCGCTGTACACGGTGGAGGCCCACGTCCGCTACCTGCACGAGGTCGGGCCGGACGCGGACCTGCTGGTCACCACCACGATCACCGAGCGCGGCGCGAAGAAGCTGCGGGTGGCCCACGAGATGACGGCGGACGGGACCGTCGTCGCCACCGAGGAGATCGTCGCGCTGCACGTCGACACCGCGCAGGGCCGTGCCGTCCCGTTCCCGGACGGCATCGCCGCCCAGCTCGACCAGGCGGCCGGTCGCCCCGCGTGACCGCGCGTGCCCGGTGCCCGCGCGGGCACCGGGCACGTCGTCCGGCTTCAGGGCGTGTTGTGGAGGTGGGCGCGATGTCGTCGTAGAACGTGGGGACCTGGGTGTAGCCGGTGTAGGAGTCGGCCGAGTCCTGTTCCTCACCCCCGGGGCACCGGGGCGCCCGTGATCCCCGCCAGCTCGGCCACCACCAGCGGGCCCACGCTGTGGCCGGCCGAGCTGGCCACACCACCCCGCTCGTAGCCCGCGCAGACGACGTGCGCGCGGTGGAACCAGATCTGGTGCGGGGACCCGTGCAGGGCGGCCCTCTCGCAGTCCTCATCGGACACCAGCGGCAGTTGTGCTTGCTGCAGGACCGGTGTCACCGATCAGGCGGGCGGTTCGTCGAGCTGCAACCCGAGGTGATGCCCCACCCGAGGACGCGGGCCGGTGTGCCCGCGCGGGAGAGCTCCTCGGCTTCGTCCGGCCTCGCCAGCAGGAGCGTCGGGAGGGCATCGGCCGGTCGAGGGTCAAGACTGCGATGTCCCCTCCGGGGCGCGGTGTTCGTCCCCGGGGGGGGCGGTGGGGACGGCGGTACCTTCTCGTGCTCGTAGGTCGACACCACCTGGCGAACGTCACCGACGTCGCTGCGGAGGTCGGTCCGGCCGCCCACGACCCCCAGGTTCCTGACCACGGCCTCGTCCACCCAAGGCGCGGCCGTGACCACCTTGGTCGGGGCGACCACCGTGCCACCGCACGTGAAGTGCGAGGACACGTCCGGGGCCGCCTGCGCATCCGCGAGGAAGACCATCCACGGATCCCGCTCGGCACTCCCGTCCACACCACCGATGATGGCCGCAGCGGGAACCGCGGCCGACACCGCCAGGGCCGCTCCTGCGGCCAGGACATCGGCGAACTCCAGAACCGTTCTCCTCCTGCGGCCACCGTCCCGAACCACGGCCACCGACCGGATCGGGACGATCCCCCCGCAACCGAACCCGAGCGGTGACCCGGCACTCCTCGGTGCCGCCCCCGGATCACCCTGCTGTGAGGGCTGCGACGAAGTCGGTGGTGAGCCGGTCGAGGAACGCCTCGTGGTCGAGGCCGGGTGTGGTGCCGACGCCGGGCGGCGGGCTGGACAGGAAGTCGAGGTGCCCGACGCCCTGGTAGGTGCGGACGTCGGTGCGCACCGGGGCACCTCGGAGGAGATCGGCGTTCTCCGGCGGGGTCACCCGGTCCTCGGCGCCGACCATCGCGACGACGTCCGCTGTGACCTCGTCCAGCGCGCCCGGACCTCGGAACCACTCGAGGGTGGGTGCCACCAGCACGAGCCGCGAAATCCTCGGCTCCACCGGCACCTCGACCGGGCGTCGATCCCGTCCCCACGGCTGGGCACCGGCGAGGCACAGCGCGGCCCACCCTCCTGCCGAGTGCCCCGCGGCGACCACCGGCAGATCGCCGCGATCGACTTCCGCCAGCGCGGCCTTGAGCCCGACCGCGCGGTCGCGCATCTGCTCGTCGGTCACCGCGCGGCCGTCGAAGCGCTCGTGCTCGGGGGCCGCGACGGTGAAGCCGGCCTCGCTCGCCGCAGTGAGCAAGCGCTGGTAGCGAGCGGGATCACCACCGGCTCCAGGGCCGAAGAGCAGGATCCCGCGGGCACCTCCCGAGCCAGCGGCCACGACCAGCACGGCCCCACAGTACGACCGGACGCTCAGAGGTTGTCCAGGACGGCCGCCACGACCTGGTCCGTCGTGGCGGTGCCGCCGACGTCCGGGGTGAGCAGGCCTGAGCCGGTGGTGGCGTCGAGCGCCTTGCGGACGCGGGTGGCTTCCTCCTCCAGGCCGAAGTGGTCCAGCATGAGCGCCGCGCTGCCGATCGCGCCGATCGGGTTGGCCAGACCCCGGCCCGCGATGTCGGGAGCCGAGCCGTGGACCGGTTCGAACATCGACGGGAAGCGGTGATCGGGGTTGAGGTTCGCGCTGGCCGCGAGACCGAGACTGCCCGCGAGAGCGGAGCCGAGGTCGGAGAGGATGTCGGCGTTGAGGTTGGAGGCCACCACCACCGACAGGTCCTCGGGGTGCAGCACGAACGTCGCCGACATCGCGTCGACGAGCACGCTCTCGGTCTCCACGTCCGGGTAGTCGGCGGCCACGCGCTCGAAGACCTCGTCCCAGAGCACCATCCCGTGCTGCTGGGCGTTGCTCTTGGTCACCGAGGAGACCTTCTTGCGGTCGCGCTCGCGGGCGAGGTCGAAGGCGAAGCGCATGATGCGCTCGCAGCCCTTCTCGGTGAACAGCGAGGTCTGCAGGGCGACCTCGTTGCCGGGGCCGCGGCCGGCGAGGTTGCGCCCACCCAGGCCCGCGTACTCGCCTTCGCTGTTCTCCCTGACCACGACCCAGTCCAACGGGGTGTCGTCGGCCTTGCGCAGCGGCGAGGTGATGCCCGGGTGGAAGTGCACCGGCCGCACGTTGGCCCACTGGTCGAAGTTCTGGCAGATCCGAAGCCGCAGGCCCCACAAGCTGACGTGGTCGGGCACCGACGGCCACCCCACCGCGCCGAAGTAGAGGGCGTCGAAGTCCTGCAGGACTTCCAACCCGTCCTCGTCCATCATCCGGCCGGTCTTCTCGTAGTACCCGCAGCCCCAGGGGAAGTCGGTCCAGTCGAAGGCGAACCGGCCGCTGGACCCGGCGGCCAGCGCGTCCAGGACCGCACGCCCCGCGGCCACGACCTCGGTGCCCACGCCGTCGGCGGGGATGGCGGCGATGCGGAACGTGCGTGGTGCGGACATCAGGTCACTCCCGGTGCGGTCGGCTCGCGTCGTCGACCAGTGAAGACCGGCGGCGGACCGGATGTCCAACACGCGCTGCCGATCAGGTCGATAGGGAGCGGCTATGCCTCCTGGCCGAGGTGGTCGAGCGGCGCGTAGGAGCGGGCCACGGCGAGGAAGGCCCGGGCCGCGGGCGTCAGCGGGGCCGACCGGCTGATCAACGCCACGTGCAACCGCGCCGGTGAGTCGAGCAGCACGGCACGCGCCCCGGAGCGGCGGGCCAACGGCGCCCAGGCCGCGGGGAGCACGGCCAGTCCCACGCCCTGCAGCACCAGCGGCAGGATCGAGGTGCGGTGGGCGACCTCCGCGACGACCTCCGCGCCGGCATCGACCACCTCGTCGACGATCCGCCGCATCTGGCTGCCGGGTGGTGAGGCGATCAACCGAGCTCCGGCCAACGCCGTGGTCGACACCGGGTCTTCGTCCGGGAGGTCCGCGTCGTCCGCGCCGACCAGGACGAAGCTCTGCGACTCCAGCGGCAGCACCTCGACGCCCGGGGCCTGCACCTCACCGGGGGCCCCGACCAGGCCGAGCTCGCACGCTCCTTCGCGGACCTTCTGCACGACCTCGTCAGGCGTGAACGCCGCGTCCGCGCCGACCACCACCCCGGGATGCCGGCGGGTGAACAGGCGGGTGAGCGTCCCCAGCGGTTCGATGCCCGGCGAGGGCATCGTCACCAGCTCGACGTGCCCGCGTTGCACGCCCTTGAGCGAGTCCATCGTGGACTTGGCGGTGCGCAGGTCGCGCAGTACCTGACGGGCCGGACCGATCAGCTCCTTGCCCGCGTCGCTGAGCACCGCGCCCCGTCCGATGCGGTGGAACAGCCGCACTCCCAGCTCACGTTCCAGGCCGGCGAGCGCCTGCGACAGCGACGGCTGCGCGATGTGCAGCTTCTCAGCCGCGCGGCCGAAGCCCCCGTGGTCGACGATCGCCAGGAAGTACTCCAGCTGCCGCGCGTCCACGCCGCCTCCCCTCGCACAGCCGACCACCGATCACCGCAGTTCAAAGGCCACTCATCCACCGAACCTATCAGTCTGGGACTTGCTGCCCCGTGCGACGCCGCACCGCCCGGAGAGCCACTGCCCCGCCCGACGCCGCGTCCCCCACCAACCCCGGAAGCTGTGGCGAATCGTCCTGCCACTGACTTCCGCTCGACCAACGAACCCTCCTCACCACCTGCCCGGACACCATCGACGGCGCCTTCGCCGACGGTGACACCTGTGAACCAGCTTCTCGACGGCGCTCTTCACCTCGTACCGTCCCCTCACTCGGAAGGAGGCCGAAGGCGGTCAGCCCACCCGTCGGGCTTGGTCGTGGGTGGGGACGGTGGCTCGTCCGGCGTCGGGTTCAGTCGCGGCCGCGTGCACCGGGGTCGTGTTCACCGTGTCGGCCTCGTGGTGGGGGCCAGTTCGGTCGGTGGGTTCGGTGCTGTGGCTCGCCACCAGGAGGGCAGGACTGTCCACACTGGCCGGACTCGTCTCGGCGCTGTCGTTGTCCTGCCGCTCCGGCGACGAGCACCGGAGCGTCGACGAGTTCAGGCCCCTAGGACGCACTTCGGTCGACTCCTACGGCAACGCCGTAGGAGCGTCCACCACCGCCCAGAGAGTAGGAACCTGACCGGTTGGGCGGGTCCTCGGTACCCCACGCCCGCCGAACGGCTCGCTCCTGCGGGCAGCGGCGCGCCACCCACCGGCCCCCACGCTCGCCCCGGTGGGCACACCACCTCGGCTCAGCCCACCGCTGCGGGGTGGTGCAGCGGGGCGTCTGTCTTGGCTGCCACCTCGTCCTCGGTGACACCGGGGGCCAGGGAGACGAGGTCGAAGCCTCCGGGAGTCACGTCCAGCACCGCGAGGTCGGTGACGACCCGGTTCACGACGCCGGCACCGGTCAGCGGCAGGGTGCAGCGCTCGACGAGCTTCGGGGTGCCGTCCTTGGCGACGTGGTCGGTCAGCACCACGATCCGCCGCGCTCCCACGACCAGGTCCATCGCGCCACCCATGCCCTTGACCAGCGCACCCGGGATCGTCCAGTTCGCCAGGTCGCCGGAGCTGCTGACCTGGAGGGCGCCCAGCACGGCGATGTCGATGTGCCCGCCGCGCATCATCCCGAAGGACGCGGCGGAGTCGAAGTAGCTCGCACCCGGCGCGAGGGTGACGGTCTGCTTGCCGGCGTTGATGAGGTCGGCGTCCTCCTCGCCCTCCCACGGGAACGGTCCCACCCCGAGGATGCCGTTCTCGCTCTGCAAGGTCACGTGCACGCCGTCCGGGATGTGGTTGGCGACCAGGGTGGGGATCCCGATCCCCAGGTTGACGTAGTCGCCGTCGCGCAGTTCAGCGGCGGCGATGGCCGCCATCTCGTCACGAGTCCAGCTCACCTGTTGCTCCTCGAACACTGTCCGGAACCTGCTTCGCTCAGCGGTGCGGGTGGCAGGGCCTCAGCGGCTCCGCCGCTCAGGCCCTGCTCCTAGTTCGCGGGGGCGTGGGTGCGCACCGTGCGCTTCTCGATGTCCTTGACCCGCGGCCGGGCGGCGACCAGCCGGTCCACGTGGATGCCCGGCGTCACGACCCGCTCGGGGTCCAGGTGCTGTTCGCTGAGGTGCTCGGCCTCGGCCACCACGGCCCGCCCGCAGGTGGCCACGACCGGGTTGAAGTTGCGCGCGCTGGCCCGGTAGACGAGGTTGCCCGCCGGGTCGGCGGTGTGGGCGTGCACCAGGGCGACGTCGGCGACGATCGCCCGCTCCTGGACGTAGCTGTGCCCGTCGAACTCGGCCACCGGCTTGCCCTCGGCGACCGGGGTGCCGACGCCGGCCCGGGTGTAGAAGGCCGCGATGCCCGCACCGCCGGCGCGCAGCCGCTCGGACAGCGTTCCCTGCGGGACGAACTCGACCTCGAGGGTGCCGTCCAGGTACTGCTGGGCGAACAGCTTGTTCTCACCGACGTAGGACGCGACCACCTTCGACACCTGCTGGTTGTCCAGCAGCAGGCCCAGACCCTTGCCGTCCACGCCCATGTTGTTCGACACCACGGTCAAGCCCCGGACGCCGCTGTCGCGCACGACCTCGATCAGGTCGTTCGGAACACCGCACAGCCCGAACCCGCCCACGGCGAGCGTCATGCCGTCGGTCAGCACACCGGCCAACGCCTCCGACGCGTCGGAACGCAGCTTCGACACCTCATCACCCCTTCCACGTCCAACTCACGGACGCCGAGGAGTAAAGGCGTTCGTCCACGGGCACCGCAATGTTCACGGCTGATCCGCTCGCCCACCGAGCAGGACGAGGCGGTGGCGTCCACCCAGTGGACGCTAGGGTGCGTGCCATGAGCGACACCCGGAGCGCCCACCTCGTCGGCAAGATCAGCGCGGTGCTGCGGGCGCTGTCGGCGACGCACGCGACTGGCACGACCACCACCGACCTCGCACGGGAGGCCGGGTTGCCGCGCCCGACCGCGCACCGCCTGCTCAGCTCCCTGGCCGACGAGGGGTTCGTCGACCGCGACCGCCAGACCGGCAGCTGGTTCCTCGGCCCGGAGCTCTACCTGCTCGGCCAGACCGCGGGGACCCGCTACGACGTCACCCACCACGCGCGGGAGAGCGTTCACCGCCTGGCCGCGAAGACCGGGGAGAGCGCTTTCTTCTCCGCGCTGCGCGGTGAGGAGACCGTGTGCCTGCTGCGCGAGGACGGCGACTTCCCCATCCGCTCGTTCGTGCTCTACGAAGGCGCCCGCTTCCCGCTCGGCGTCGTGTCCGCGGGCCTGGTCCTGCTGGCCTTCCAATCCGACACCGACGTCGACGACTACCTCGGCCGCACCGACCTCACGACCCGCTGGGGTCCGTCCCACTCCCCCGAAGAGGTCCGCGCCCGCATCGACCGGACCCGCCGTCACGGCTACGCGGTCAACCCCGGCCTGGTCGTCGAAGGCAGCTGGGGCATGGCTGCCGCGGTGTTCGACCACAACGGGAAACCGGCCTGGGCGCTGACGCTCACCGGTGTGGAATCGCGCTTCAGGCCAGACCGACAACCTGAACTCGGCGCCCTGCTGCTGCACGAAGCCCACGCGCTCACCCGCCGCCTCACCACCCAGCGGTGAGCGCAGGTCATGCCGCGTACTGGACCGGGAGGTCCTTGATCCCGTTGAGCCAGCCGGAGCGCAGTCGGGCGGGCCGGCCGGTGCGGTGGACGTGCGGGGCCATGTCGGCGACCGCGTCGAAGATCTGCCGGACCTCCATGCGCGCGAGGTTCGCGCCGATGCAGTAGTGCGCGCCGTGCCCGCCGAACGCCAGGTGCGGGTTCGGGTCGCGGGTGATGTCGAAGGTGAACGGGTCGGTGAAGACCTCGTCGTCGTAGTTGGCGCTGGCGTAGAACAGCCCCACCCGCTGGCCTCGCCTGATCTGGACGCCACCCAGCTCGGTGTCCTCCAGCGCGGTGCGCTGGAACGAGGTGACCGGGGTCGCCCAGCGGATCACCTCGTCCATCATCGTGCTGGGGCGCGCGGACTTCCACAGCTCCCACTGCTCGGGGTGGTCGAAGAAGGCGTTCATCCCGTGGGCCGTGGCGTTGCGCGTGGTCTCGTTGCCCGCCACCGCGAGGGCGATGACGAAGAAGCCGAACTCGTCGTCGGTGAGCCCGCGCCCGTCGACGTCGGCGTTGACGAGCTTGGTGACGATGTCCTCGCGCGGGTTCTCGCGGCGCTCGGCGGCCAGGCCCATCGAGTACATCAGCACCTCGGCGGCCGCGGCCTCCGGGTCGTTGTCCTCGCGGGCGAGGTCGGGGTCGTCGGACCCGGTCATCTGGTTGGTCCAGTCGAAGATCTTCCGCCGGTCCTCGGCCGGGATGCCGAGCATGTCGCCGATGACCTCGAGCGGGAACTCGGAGGCGATCTGGTCGACGAAGTTGCCCTCGCCGGCCTCCACGGCCCTGCGGACGATCCGCCGCGCGCGCTGCTCCAGCGCGTCTTCCAGCGCGCCGATGGCGCGCGGGGTGAACCCGCGGCTGATGATCTTGCGCAGCTGGGTGTGCTCGGGCGGGTCCTGGTTGATGATCACGACCTTGGACGGCTCGATCGACTCCGGTGTCGCCGTCGCCGGGTTGCGGATGATCACGGCGTTCTCGCGGCTGCTGAACACCTTCGTGTTGCGGGACACCGCGGCCACGTCGGCGTGCTTGGTCAAGGCCCAGTAGCCCGTGCCCGCCTCCGGGGACATGCCGGCGCGCGCCTCGGGGGCCTGCTCGACCCAGTGGATCGGTGCGGTCCTGCGCAGGGCGGCGAACTGCTCGTGCGGGACGCCCGCGAGGTTGAGGTCGGGATCGGTGGGGTCGAAACCGGGAGGCAGCGCGTCGGCCATGGATCCTGACCATACAGATCTAGACAAGTGTATGGAATGGGATACTGGGGTGATGCGAGCGCACGGATGGGCCGGCAACCCGCCGGCGAACCCCTCCGAGGCCCGCTCCCGGATCCTGACCGCCACCCGTGAGCGGCTGGCCGAAGCGGGCACGACCAACACCGCCGAGGTCGCCGAACGCGTCGGCGTCACCCGGCAGACCGTGTACCGCTACTTCCCCACCACCGAAGAGCTGCTCAACGCCGCGGCGAACCACGCCGTCTCCGAACTCGTCTCCCAGCTGGTCGAGCACGTCCGGAGCCACCTGGCCGACACCGGCGGCGATGCCGGCGACGCAGCGGTCGAGGCCGTCGCCTTCGCCTTCGAGAACCTGCGGGACGACCCGGCGCTGAACCGCCTGCTCACCCCGGGCCGGATGAGCGGCACCGTCGCCGGTCTCACCTCGGACGCCTCGATCCACCTCGGCCGCGAGCTGATCACCGACTTCGGCATCGACTGGGCCGCGCTGGGCTGGGACGAGGACAAGCAGTCCGAACTCGTGGAGCACCTGCTGCGCACGCTCCAGTCACTGGTCCTCGACCCGGGAGACCCGCCGCGCTCGGGCACCGAACTGCGCGCTTACCTGCAGCGTTGGCTCGCCCCCGCGCTGCGCTGAGCGGCACGTCGAGCGGGCGCGGTCGCGCCGCTGTTCGACAGCCCGCGCCACCGTCCCCCGACCGTGCGCGGTCGGAAGCTGTTTCACCTGGGGCGAAATGGGCAATGCTGTGCGAGCGACCTCCACCGACCCTCGGGAAGGAGAACCGTGCTCCCACGTGATGAGCGCAGAGTGCTCGACGAGATGGAACGCCGCTTGCACACCGACGATCCCGCGTTCGCCCGCAAGCTCAGCGAGACCGGCCCGCGCGCCCGCTTCCGGGCCGGGCGGATGCTGCCGCGAGCGCTCAGCCTCGCCGTCGCGGGGCTGGCCGTGCTGTGCCTGTTCCTCGGCGAAGCCGGCGCCTTCTTCCTGTCCAGCGCGCTCGCCGGAGTGCTGTTCCTCGCCGCGACCTGGACCGTGCACGCCGAATGAGCGCAGGACGCCGGAGGCTCTTCGCGGACACGGCGCCGCGGGAGGCAGGAGCACCGCCTCAGGAGGCGGTGCTCGTCAGTCGGTGACGCTGACGCTCCCGCCGCCGTAGGCCTCGAGCTGGCGGTGGGCGCACGCGACGGCGTCCTCCTCACTGCCCGCCACCCGCGCGGTGTGCTGGCCTTCGCCGTCGGTGATCTGCCACGCGTCGTCGGACAGCGTGGGGGCGATGTGGCGGCTGTGCGGCATCAGGCCACCACCTCCCGAGCGGGGGACGACGGGACGCCCGCGGCGTGCAACTCCTGGTGCACGCCCGGCTCGGCGTTGATGATGCGCAGCACGCACCCGCGGTGCACCGCGTAGGTGTGCGCTGCGGCGAGCACGTCGAGGCACGCGGCATCGAGGTGGGCGACCGCGCCGAGGTCGAGGACCGTGGTCGGCGGGGCGGTCAGCAGGTGGGGCCACAGTCGCGCGGCCAGCGCGGAGGCCTGGGGCTCGACGGGTTCTCCGTCGACGGTCGGCGCCTGAGGCGCGTCGATCAATGCAGGGGTGATGAGATTCCAATGCTCGGGGATGATCAGACCCGGCGCGAAGTGGCGAGTCGCAACGGGGTCGTGCGAGCGCGCTCCCAGCACGCATCCGAAACAACGACCACCCGGAACTCTACACGCCCCGTGTCGGCCCGGCCACGCACGCCCTCGACGCCGACCCCCTGCCGCAGCGCCCGCACCGGCCGCACGCTGCGACGACGCGTCCGGAACTCGCCCGTGATTCCTCAGCGCACGGGCCGCCGAGCCGAGTGGCGGCGGTGTCCTCCCCCACCTACCGTGTCCAGGTTCTAGACAACGGAGGCGCCACCGATGTCCACCACCGCGATCGCCGTGTTCACCCGCGACCTGCGCGTGCACGACAACCCCGTGCTCGCCGCCGCGGCCCGGGCCGACCACGTCCTGCCGGTGTTCGTGCACGACGACGTGCTGGCCGGCACCGGGTTCGCCACCGAGCCGCGCTCGCGCTTCCTCCACGAGTGCCTCGCCGATCTCGACGCCCGGTTGCGCAAGTGCGGCGCCGCGCTCGTCCAGCGCAAGGGTGACCTGGTCAACGAGGTCGCCCGACTCGCGCACGAGGTCGAGGCGAGCTCCGTGCACCTCGCCGCCGACGCCTCGGGCTTCGCCGCCCGGCGGCAGCAGCGGCTCAGCGCCGAGCTCGCCGCGGAGCGCTGCGAGCTGACCGTGCACGAGGCGGTCCACACGGTGCTGCCAGCGGGGGCCGTCACGCCGCAGGGCAGCGACCACTTCGCGGTCTTCTCCCCGTACCACCGCCGTTGGGCGGACACCGCGCGCCGCACGATCGCCTCCGCACCGAAGCGGCTGCGCCTGCCCCCCGGGGTGTCGGCGGAGAAGACCGCCTCCGCCCCGAAGGGGAACTCGGCGATGCCCGGCGGGGAGACCGAAGGCCGCCGCCGAGCTCACCAGTGGCTCAACGACGACGTCGACCGCTACCACACCAGCCACGACGACCTCGCCCACGAGGGCGCCACCTCCCGGCTGTCGCCCTACCTGCACTTCGGGTGCATCTCGGCGCTCGAACTCGCCGACGAGGCGGCTGCCCGCCACACGGAGGGTGCCGACGCCTTCGTCCGGCAGCTCGCTTGGCGTGATTTCCACTTCCAGGTGCTGGCCGCCCGGCCTCGGACCGCCCGCGAGGACTACCGCCCGCACGGCGACGCCTGGCGCGACGACCCCGAGGCGCTGCAGGCCTGGCAGGAGGGCAGGACCGGGATCCCGATCGTCGACGCCGGGATGCGGCAGCTGGCCGCGGAGGGGTGGATGCACAACCGCGCGCGGCTGATCACCGGCAGCTTCCTCGCCAAGACCCTCTACGTGGACTGGCGGGCCGGTGCGGCGCACTTCCTGCGGCACCTGCTCGACGGCGACCTCGTCAACAACCAGATGAACTGGCAGTGGGTCGCGGGCACGGGCACCGACACCCGCCCGTACCGGGTCCTCAACCCGCTCCGGCAGGCCGAGCGCTACGACCCCCACGGCGAGTACGTGCGCCGCTGGCTGCCTGAGCTCGCCAACCTGGAGACCCCCCGCGAGGTGCACCAGCCGTGGCGCCTCGGGGAGGACGAGCTGCGCGAGCTCGGCTACCCGGCCCCGATCGTCGACCTCGACGCCGCGCGCGAGCGCTTCCAGCAGAGCCGCGGCAAGGGCTGAGCAACCCGCGCTCACGAGCGGTCGTCGAGGAACGCCAGCAGGTCCTCGTTGATCGCGGCCGCGTGCGTGGTCGGCATGCCGTGCGGAAGCCCCTGGTAGGTGTGGAGCGTGGCGTTCTGCAGCAACTTCGCCGACAGCGGCGCGGAGTCCTGGTACGGGACGATCTGGTCGTCCTCGCTGTGCATCACCAGCACCGGGATCGTGATCTTCCGCAAGTCCGCGGTGAAGTCGGTCTGGGAGAACGCGACGATGCCGTCGTAGTGCGCCTTGGCGCCGCCCATCATGCCCTGGCGCCACCAGTTCTCGACAAGGGCTTCCGAGGGCTCGGCACCCGACCGGTTGAAGCCGTAGAACGGGCCGGAGGCGACGTCGCGGTAGAACTTCGAGCGGTTGGCGGCCAGCTGCGCCTGGAAGTCGTCGAAGACCTCCTTGGGCGTGCCGTCCGGGTTGGACTCGGTCTTGACCATCAACGGCGGGACGGCGTTGATCACCGCGACCTTGGACGCGCGCTCCTCGCCGTGCCTGGCCAGGTACCGCACGACTTCACCACCGCCGGTGGAGTGCCCCACGTGCACGGCTCCCTCCAGACCGAGGTGCTCGACCAGAGCGGCGAGGTCGTCGGCGTAGTGGTCCATGTCGTGACCGTCGCCGGTCTGGCTGGAACGCCCGTGCCCGCGCCGGTCGTGCGCGATCACGCGGTAGCCGCGCAGCACGAAGAACAACATCTGAGCGTCCCAGTCGTCAGCCGACAGCGGCCAGCCGTGGCTGAACACGATCGGCGGGCCCGAGCCCCAGTCCTTGTAGAAGATCTCCACACCGTCAGCCGTGGTGATGGTTCCCATGCGGTTCCTCCCTCGCACGCAGGACGCGCGGCCGTGACCGCCCGCGACGTCGGGACGGGTTCAACACCGCCCGATGCTCCGGACGGCCCCGCAGGCGCTCCAGGGCACTTGGGCCCGTTTCAGGAACCGCCTCGGTGGGCAGGGAGCAGGACCTGCGCTGGTCGGGACCCAGACGCAGTTCCACGTTCATCTCTGGAAGAACCGCGTTGGGCCCGCGGTTTCCGGGGCTCACCGCTCCGCGGCGCCGGTGTCCGGAGCACCGGCGCGGAAGATGAACCGCGCCTTGCCGATCCAGATCTCGTCACCGTCGGCCAGTTCGACGCAGTCGACCGGCTGCCGGTTGACGTAGGTGCCGTTGAGCGAGCCGCCGTCGACCAGGACGCAGCGACCGTCGTAGACCTCCAGCTCGGCGTGGTACCGCGACGCCGTGACGTCGGAGACCACGACGTCGCAGTCGCGGTGCCGCCCGATCACCGTCACCCGGCCCGTGAGCGGGAACTCGGTGCCCTGGTCAGGGCCCCGGCTGACGACCAACCGCATGCCCTCGGCGGCCGCGCGCGGCGCGGGGATCAACCCGGCCGGCGGCGCGACGGAGGGGTGCGTGTGCTCTGCCACCACGTTCTGCCGCGTGGTCTCACCGGAGAGGCCGGTCACCTGTGCGCCCTGGTTCATCAACGTTCTCTCCTCGCCGTGGTGCTGTTCGCTGCGGTCCCAGCCCCCTCCCAGGACCACCACCAGCATGCAGGCCACTCCCCGCCTACTGAGCAGGACTTTTGTCCCTAGTGCTCGTGGTGTTCCTCGTCACGGGAACGCCGCCGTTCCACAACAGCACGCAGCGTTGGAGGAATCGCACAAGTCCGCCCCGCCGACTTGTTCGTGCGCCACAGTCCCCGCGGGCTCGACCTCTGCCACGATCGACCACGAACGGTGACGTCACATCGCAGGAGGGTTGGTCATGGGCGACGACATCGTGGCGTCCGTCGTGGTCCGACCACGGCCGGCCCACCGCAGGCCCACCTGGCGCAGGCCGGTGCCCCGCCTGCCGTGATCACCGACCCGGACCGGCGGGACGAGCGCACGCGCTGACGTCGCGCCCCCAGCCGGCCACGAGCCCCCTCGAACCGCATCCCGGTGGTGTCCGGGACCGCGGTGCGCGCCCCGCGCGGCGCAGAACTCCCCACCGGATCCCGGGCGAGACGACCTGCCCGGCCGATCAAGAGAGGTGACCGATGACCACCACGCAAGGCCACTGGATGACCCAGCACGCCCACGACCGGCTGCGCGCCGAGCTCACGGAACTGCTGTCGCGCCGCACGTCGACCGACGGCGACGTGGTCGTGGACGAAGGCCGTCGACGCGCCCGCATCCGCGAGATCAGGGACCTGCTCTCGCACGCCATCATCGGGGAAACACCGGCCGACGACGGCGTCGCCGAGCCCGGCATGCGGCTCACCGTCCGCTTCGACGACGGCGAGACCGAGACGTTCCTGCTCGGCACGCGCGACGGGGCCGACGACCTCACCGTCTACTCGCCGGACTCGCCCCTGGGCGCTGCCCTGATCGGCGCCAGGCAAGGCGACGAGCGGTCCTACGAGGTCCCTGGCGTGGGCACCGTCCAGGTCACGCTCCTCAAGGCGGTGCCGCACCGGGCATGACGCCCCCTCCTGATCCGCCGGGCACCGCGGTGTCCGGCGGATCACCGCCGCTCAGGCGGACGCGGGGGCGCGCACCTCGGCCGGTTCGTCCGCGGGGCGCACGGTGAGCGCGACCAGCGCCGACACCAGGCACCCGGCGCCGAGGTAGGTGGCGACCCAGTGCCAGCCCCCTCCACCGAGCATGACCAGCGCGGTGGCGATGGCCGGGGTGAAACCGCCGCCCACCGCAGCGGCGACCTGGTAGCCCAAACCCGCTCCGCTGTAGCGGTGTTCGGGCCCGAACAGCTCGGTGAGCAGCGGTTGCTGCACGCTGACGATCATGTCGTGGGCGAGGTTGACCAGGACCACGGAGGCCACCAGGAGGAGGACCTGCGAACCGGCCTGCATGGACAGGAAGTAGGGCACGGCACCGATCGCGCCGATGACCGCGCCGGTGATGAACACCGGTGTGCGGCCGTAGCGGTCGGAGACCCAGGCGAACAGCGGGATCGTGACGATGCCGATGCCGCCGACGAGCAGCGCCACGGTCATCATGAACCCGGAGCCGAAGCCGAACTGCTTCGTGGCGTAGGCGAGCGCGAAGGTGGTGACGATGTACATCGTCAGCAGCTCGCCGAGCCGCAACCCGATGATCTGGAAGAAGGCGGCCGGGTGCCGCCGGAGGGCGTCGAGGACGGGCAGCTTGCGCCGGGCCGGCTGGCGCGCGGCGACCCGCTCGCGGAAGACCTCGCTCTCCGGGACGCCGCTGCGGATCCACAACGCGATGGCCACGAACACGACGCTGACCAGGAACGGCACGCGCCATCCCCACGACTCGAAGGCGCTGTCGCTGGTGAACGCCTGCACCGCCGAGGCGACGCCGGTGGCCAGCAGCAGGCCGACCGAGTAGCCGACCTGCACTCCGCTGCTGAAGAAGGCCTTGAGCTTCGGGGGCGCGTTCTCCACCGCCATGAGCGCGGCGCCGCCCCACTCCCCGCCCACGGCGAAGCCCTGCACGGCGCGCAGCACCACCAGCAGCAGCGGTGCCCACCACCCGATGCTGGCGTAGGTCGGCAGCAGACCGATCAGAGCCGTGGAGACGCCCATGATCGACACCGTCCACACCAGCATGGTCTTGCGGCCGACCTTGTCGCCGAAGTGCCCGAAGAACGCACCGCCGAGAGGGCGGAAGACGAACCCGACGCCGAACGTGGCGAACGCTGCGAGCGTTCCGGCCAGCGGGCTGATGCCGGGGAAGAACGCGTCGTTGAACACGACCGCGGCGACGATCCCGTAGAGCAGGAAGTCGTACCACTCCACGACAGCGCCGACGAAGCTGCCCGCCGCTGCTCGGGCGGGCGTCGTTCGTCCGGACTCGGGCGCTTCCGCCACGGGGAACCTCCTGTGCGCTGCACGCACACCTGTGCGCGTTTTGCGCGACATCGTGCTGTGCCAGCCACGGCGAGTCAAGCGAGCAGACGCCGGGTGCGCTGGGGATCACGCGCCACGAGCCCGGGTTTGCAACAGGTTCGGCCGAAACCCGCCTGGTCCTGCGGCAGGTCGACGGGCTTCCTCGACTTCTCCGTCGTCGGGAGGGCGGAGCCGCTCGGCCGTCCGGTGACCGAGCCGCTCCGCCCTCGCGAACCGTCAGACCTGCTTGGTGAGTTCGGTGAAGGACATGCTCACCTTGTCCGGCGTGGTGAAGTTGCCGAGGTCGGCCGTGCCCGCCTGGCCTTCCGGCGATTGCAGCGCGGTCAGCGCGTCCTCCTTGCTCGCCCAGTCCAGGACCGCGATGAGGAACTGCGGCGGAGTGCTGCCGTCCGGCATCTCGCACAGGCCCCAGTCGTAGGACTTCAGCCCGGGCATCTTGCTCGCCAGCACCGCGTGCACGGTGCGGTAGTGGTGGAGGAACTGGTCGGGGTCGTCCGGGTGGTCGTAGGTCACGGTGAGTCGGTACATCGCAGTCCTTCCCGTAGGTCCGTGCGGGACGAGCGTCCCCTACCGAACGCCGTCGAGGGCGCTGCGGAACGCGGAAGCGAGGTCGTCGATGATCACCGCTCCGCTCGGTGTGGCCCCGAGCGTCCAGGCGAACCCGTGCAGCATCCCCTCGTAGCGCTTGGCCGTGACCTGCACGCCCGCGGCCCGCAAGGCATCGGCGTAGTTCTCCCCCTCGTCGCGCAGCGGGTCGAACTCCGCGGTCGCCACGAAGGCCGGTGGCAGGCCCGTGAGGTCGTCCGCGCGAGCCGGGCAGGCGTAGGGGTCCTTGCCGAGGTCCTGCGCGCCGAGGTAGTGCGCCCAGAACCACTGCATCGAGCCCTTGGTGAGCAGGTACCCCTCACCGTTGCGCTCGTAGGAGTCGGTCGTGAAGTGGAAGTCGGTCACCGGGTAGATGAGCAGCTGGGCGACCAGGTTCGGAGACTGGCGGTCGCGTGCCGCGATCGCGACGGCCGCGGCGAGGTTCCCGCCGGCGCTGTCTCCGCAGGTGGCGAGCCGCGCCGGATCACCGCCGAACTCGGCCGCGTGCTCGGCGACCCAAGCCGTCACCGCGTAGCAGTCGTCGAAGGCGGCCGGGTAGACGTGCTCGGGCGCGCGCCGGTAGTCCACCGACACGACGATCGCGCCGGTCCGGTTGGCGATCCGGCGCACCGGGTTGTCGCAGACGTCGATGTCGCCGATGACCCATCCGCCACCGTGGAAGTACACGATGACCGCCTTGGGCCCGTCCCCTTCCGGGGTGTAGAAGCGCACCGGGACGTCCCCGGCGGGGCCGGGGACCGCGCGGTCCTCGGTGGCGATCTCCTCGGGTTCACCTTGGAGGTGGACGAATCCCGCGCCGGCCGCACGCGCCTGCGGCACGGTCAGGTGCTCGAACGGCGGCAGTCCGGCCTCGGACATCGTGGACAGCACGTTCTGGGCTTCGGGGTGCAAGGGCATGGATCCTCCGATCAGGACGACGGGACGGGGGAGCGGAGGCGACGCCTCACGTGGCGGCGGCCGCTGCGGCGAGCTCGTCGAAGGTCGCCCGCGCGACACCGTTGAACCCGCCGGTCGTGGTCGCACCGCTGGTGCCGAGCGCGAAGCCGTCGTAGCCGTCCGCGGCGATCCGGTCGCAGATCTGCCGGTACACGTCGAGCCCACCCACGTACGGGTAGAGCCTGCGCGGCTTGCCGGGGATGTTCGCCCCGACCCACCAGGAGTTCGCCCTGGGCAGCAGCGTGGTCTCGGTGACCTCGTTGTGGTGGTCGACCCAGTCCCGCTCCGCCTCGGGCAGCGGTTCGATCGTGTCCAGGCCGCGGTCGCGCAGGTGGCGCAGGCAGTCGGTGATCCAGTCCACGTGCTGCTCGATGGCGACCGGCATGTTGGTCAGCACCGACGGGCTCTGCGGTCCGGTGATCATGAACAGGTTCGGGAAACCGTGCGTGGTCAGGCCCAGGTAGCTGCTGGGGCCCTCGGCCCACTTCTCCTCGAGGCCGATCCCCCGCCGCCCGCGGATGCCCAGCTTGAACAGCGTGCCGGTCATCGCGTCGAAACCGGTGGCGTAGACGATGCTGTCCACTTCGTACTCGGCGTCGGCGGTGCGCACCCCGGTCTCGGTGATCTCCTGGATCGGCGCCTCGCGCACGTCCACCAGCGTCACGTTCTCCCGGTTGAACGTCTCGTAGTAGCCGTTCTCCAGCGGTGGGCGCTTGGTGAAGAACGGGTGGTCGCGCGGGCTGAGCAGTTCCGCCACCTCAGGGTCGCGCACCTTATCGCGGATGCGGGCCCGGAGGAACTCCGCCGCCGTCTCGTTGGCCGCTTCGTCCTGCAGCAGGTCGCTGAAGGTGGTCCCGAGCCGGAAACCACCGCGCTCCCACGCCTCGGCGTAGATCCGCTGCCGCTCCTCGTCGGGCACCGAGAGGGCAGTGCGCTCGGGCGTCCGGTAGGGGAACCCGAACCCGGTCTCCCGGGTCGTCCGCCAGATCTCGCGGTAGTTGTCCTTGATGGCGCGCCCGTCCTCGGCGCTCATCGGCCGGTTCCCACCGGCGATGTCGTAGTTCGGGGTGCGCTGCAGGACGTGGACGTGCTCCGCCTGCTGTGCGATCTCCGGGATGGCTTGGACGCCCGTGGCGCCGGTGCCGATGACGGCGACCCGCTGACCGGTGAAGTCGACGCCCTCGTGCGGCCACAGCCCGGTGTGGTACCAGCGCCCGCGGAAGCTGTCGCGCCCGGGGAAGTCGGGGAGGTTGGTGGTCGACAGGCACCCGACGGCGGTGATGAAGTAGGTGGCCGTGACCTCGTTGCCGTCACGGGTGCGCACCGTCCACCGGCCGGTCGACTCGTCGTACTCGGCGGCCACGACCTCGGTCTCGAACTGGATGTCCTTGTACAGGTCGAAGCGCTCGGCGACGTGCTGCAGGTAGCTCAGGATCTCGGGTTGCCCGGCGAACCGCTCGCTCCAGGTCCACTCCTCGAGCAGCTCGTCCGACAACCGGTCGGAGAAGGAGTAGAAGTAGCTCTCGGAATCGCACCGCGCGCCGGGGTACCGGTTCCAGTACCAGGTGCCACCGACGTCAGCGGCCACGTCGAACACCCGGGCTCGCAGCCCCAAGGTGTCCCGCAGCCGGTGCAGCATGTACAGCCCGGAGAAACCCGCGCCGACGACGACGGCGTCGAAAACCTGCGTTTCGTTCTTCGCTCCAGTCGATCGCACTAGCTCCCACCTCCTCGTGGAAAGCCCGCTTCGAGGGCGTCAACGCACCGCCGGGACACCGGGAATCGGCGTGCTGACCAGCGGATGCGGTGGCGACGCTACGGGCCGGGGTGGGGCTCAACTATCCGATGCGCGCGCCCGTTGACCGGTTTCGCGCACGATCGCGGCTGCGGCACGCGGGCCGGCGCACCGCGGAGCGTCCGCGACGGTGACACCCCGTACTTGCGCCGGTAGGCCGCCGAGAAGCGGCCGAGGTGGGTGAAGCCCCACCGGTGGGCCACGGCGGTGACCGTGGTCGCGTCGGCCGACGCCTCGACCAGCGCCCGGTGCGCACCGGCCAGGCGGAGTTCACGCAGGTAGGCCATCGGCGAGGTGCCGAGGTGGCGCCGGAACCCCTCCTGCAGGCAGCGCACGCTCACCCCGACCGCGTGGGCGAGCTCCGAGACGGTCAGCGGCTCGTCGACGTGCTCCTCGATCAGTTCGACGGCGCGGGTGACCGTTCGCGGACCCGGTGGCGGCGCCGGCTCGACGAGCTCGGCGGAGTAGTCGTGGCGCGCGCTGAGCAACGCGCCCAGGATCAGCAGCTGCTCCAGGTGGTCGGCAGCGCGCGGGTGCAGCAGGACGCTGCGCGCCCGGTCGAGCTCGCCCATCGCGAGTTCCACCGTCGCCAACCAGCTCTGGCCCATCGGTTCATCGAGGTCCACGCCGAGGTCGAACCGCACCGGCCCCCTGATCGGACGACCGAGTTGGCGTTCGAGCTCGCCTTCCAGACCGGCGCGGCTGATGTTGATCGCGACCTGCCTGCAACCGGAGGTCCAACGCCCCACGTACCCCGCGCCGGGTGCGAGCACCGCCGACCGGGAGACGCCGCTGGTGATGGTGCGGCGCCCGTCGGAGATCTCCATGCGCCCGGCGATCGGGATGTTGAACTGGTAGCTGTCGGCCATGTCGGGGACCGTGATGCCCACCTGCGGGCCGTACTGGACGTACCCGATCGTCACGTCGCGGATGTGCACGGCGTTGAGCCGCGCGTCCAGCGGTTCGGCCTGCTCGAGCGGTTCGAGCCGGTGCGGGGCGAACAGGCGCTCCCCCAGCTCCCGCACTTCGTCGACGTCACGGCTGCGGAGCACGGGAAAGTGCCGCAGCGGTTCGTCATCCGGCGTTGTCCGCAGCATGGCCCGCCCCCCTTCGTGCGCAACGAGTACGAGGATCAGCCGCCGTCGGAGCAGGTGTCAACGACACATCGACCGAGTGGAAACGGCCCCACTCCTTCCTCTTCGACCCGGCTCAGCCCTCCCGAACCCACGACACACGTCCTCGCCGCCACCGAGCGCCCCACGAGCAGTCCGCCAACCCGGCGGAGCGGGGAACCACCACCCCAAGCCCCCACACCACGCAGGCAACAGCGCTCCCAACTCGCGCGAATTCCGAAACCACCCCCGAGCCAGCCAAAACCCTCCCGACCCCACAACACGCGCCCTCAGCACCGCCGCGCGCCCTAGGAGCAGTCCCAGAACACGGCGGAGCGGCAACCGCACCCCGGGTACCCGCTCTTCAGGAGCGTTCACAGTTCGTGCGCTGTTCGAGACCCAACTTCGCTCCAGCGGAAGCCTCCCCGCCACAACAGCACGTGTCCTCCACACCGCTCAACGCTCTGAGCAGCTCCACAACAGGGCGGAGCGGCAAACACCACCCGAGGCCCCCACACCACGCAGGAACCTTCACCACTCGCGCGAAGTTCGAGACACCCACCTCGAGGCAGCCGAAGCCCTCACATCCCGACGACACACGTCCTCAACGCTCCTCACCGCCCGAGAACAGTCGTAGGACACGGCGGAGCGGACGCCGCTGCCCCAGACCTCTCCCCTGTACGGCTGCGTCGAACTTCGCGCGAAGTTCGAAACCCTGAGCCGGCCGAGGCCCTCACGCCCCCACGACACACGTCCTCAGCGCTGCTCGACGCCCTAGGGGCGGTCCGAGAACGCGGCGGGGAGCCGCTGCCAAGCCTGCGCCCCGCTGGTGCGTTCGAACGTCGCGCGAAGTACGAGGGTTGATGTTCCACGTCGAGGTTCGCGCGAAGTTCGACTGCCCGTTCCGGCGCCGCTGGGCGAAGCGAGACTTCGACGGGGCTCACGCCGGGTGGGATTCCGCAACCTGCTCCGGGGTCGCGTGGTCGCTCGTGCGGCTCAGGGCGAGCAACCTCGGTGCTGAGAGTGCTGCGATGGCCATGACCAGGACGGCGGCGCCGACGAGGACCGCGCGCAGCGAGGTGGCCTGGGCCAGCGGTCCCGCCAGAGCGGCGCCGAGGGGCATCAGGCCCCACGCCAGGACCCGGTGCGCGCTGGTCACCCGCCCCATCAGCGGTCTCGGTGTGAGCCGTTGGCGGTTGGCCGACGACAACACGTTCCACCCACCGGCGCCGACGCCCATGACCAGGTACGCCAGCCACGCCACCCACGGCGCGTGGCCGAGTCCCAGCATCGCGATCCCCGCGGCCAGGACTGCCAGCGCAGCGACCATCACGCTGCCACCGCCCCACCGCAGCGCTGCTCGGCACGCGAGCGGAGCGGTGACGAGCGCACCGACGGCGGTGCACACGAGCAAGGTGGCGACCGACGCGGCCGGCAGGTGGAACGCTTCGATCGCGTGGAGGAACGCCACGGCGTTCACACCGCTGGTGACGAAGGCGGTCAGCCCGACGACGCCGACCACGACCCGCAGCGTCCGCTGCCGCACGAGGAACCGCATCCCCTCGCAGACCTCGGTGCGCAGCGTCGTGACCTCCCGAGCCGTCGGCCGTTCGACGCGCACGCCCACCACCGCGGCCAGCGCACCGGCGAGGACGAACGTGAGCCCCACGGCCAGGAAGCACCACTCCGGCCGCCACGCGAACAGCGCCGCGGCGGCCAGCGGACCTGCGATCTCCACCCCCGCGGTCTCGGTGCTCACCACCCGGCCGTTCGCGCGCTCCAGTTCGGACGGAGCCGCGAGCGTCACCAGCAACGTCTGCCCCGCCGAGTCCGCGAACGTCTCGGCGCTGCTGAGCAGGAACGCGCACACCGCCAGGACGGTCACGTCGGCACGGCCCAGCACGATCAGCGCGCTCAACGACAACGTCAGGCCGCTGCGCACCACCAGGCTGGTGATGAGCACGGCCCGCGGCGACCACCGGTCGACCAGCGCTCCTGCGGGCAACGCGACCAGCAACCAGGGCAGCACCGAGGCGACGGCCACGGTCGACACCGACACCGGGTCGCGCGTGCTCACCGCGGTGAACAGCGGTAACGCCGCGGTCAGCACTCCGTCGCCGATCGACGACGCGCCCCACGAGGCGAGCAGCCGTCGGAACGCGCGGCTTCGCACGCCCGCTGCTGGAGCACCTGTCTCGATCAACGTCACCCTCCCTCCCCCAGGCTCGTGGCCGGTCGTGGCGATCACATCACCATGGCCGGTACTGGCCACCGGCGCAGCCGAGCCGGCGCCCACCACGCGAGGCTCCCGGCCCGCACCAGCAACCCGTGCTCGGCGAAGAGGGCGACCGCGTCCGGGTCGCACTCCCGCGGGTCCGCGCCACCGGCGAGCCGGTGCACGGTGTCCTGCAGGTGGGGTTCCTCGATGGTGTAGCAGTCGAGCACACCGGAGCGCCGGTCGCGCACCTGCAGGAAACCGGGCCCCTGCCGGAAGACGCACTTCCCCGGGTGGAAGCGGGCGTGCCACTCCTCCGCTGCCGCGCTCGTGCGCCGCGGTGGCGGCAGGTGGCCGAAGGGTTCCCACCCCGGCGGGACCTCGGTGGCCGTCCACTCGACCCGCACCCCCCACGCCCCGAGCTCGCGCAGGAGGTCGAGCGCGTCGCGCCCTGCGCTGCCCGCCAGTGCGACCGGTTCGGTGAACACGACACGGCGGATGCCTCGGGTGAACAACTCCCGGGCCTGCTCGCCGGCCGTCGGTGACACCCGTTGCCGCAACACCGGTTCTCGACCCGGCCAAGCCCGGTGGTGGAGGTAGCCTTCGACGTCCACGGCGTGCGTCACCCGATCCTCAACTGCCACTGGTTGGTGGCCTCGGGGACGACGTGCACGTGGTGCCCGTCGTCGGTGAAGACCAGTCCCGCCTCCTGCCAGCGCAGGAGCCTGTCCTGCACCCGCGGCCCGAAGTGGCGGCCCAGCGTCGCCGCGGACCGCGGTCGGTCGAGCGCGTCGAACAGGGCCACGTCGTCGCCGACCAGGACGTGCTCGTGCTGCCCGAAGGACGGGCGGTCGTCGGAGATCACGACCTCGGAGCCGATCCGCACGTGGTCCAGTTCGCTGGCGGGGTGGTGCGCTCGCCACTCCTCAGCGGCGGCCAGCAGGCGCTTCTCGAGCTCGTGCCCGACCCCGGCGGGATCGCTGGTGAACAGGTACGCGATCTCGGCGAGCTCCGCGGGCGGCAGGTCGTAGTTGCGGGCGTACTGGGGATCGGGTCCGCGCTGCCGCAGGCCCAGCCCCGGGTCGTCGAAGTACGGGCTGAAGCGCTCCAGGGCGATCCGGTCGGCGCCGTCCATCGGCGGGAGGTGGTGCAACGCCGGGAACTGGTCGATCACCGCCTCGTAGTCGTCGTCGGTCTCACCTGGGAAGCCGCAGAGGTAGTTCCACATGACGGTGAGCCCGAGCGAGCTCGCGTCCCGGAGGAAGCGCACGTTCTGGCAGCCGCTCACGCCCTTGTCCATCAGCTGGAGCACCCGGCTGCTGAGGTTCTCGATCCCGGGCTGCACCTGAACCACACCGGCCCGGGTGAGCCGGCGCAGCTGGTCGAAGCGGAGGTTGGACTTGACCTCGCACTGGATCCGCAGGTCGCACCCGGACTCCTCGAGCCGGGGCAGCACCGTCTCGAAGTAGGCCATGTCGAGGATGTTGTCCACGAGGTAGACGTCGAGCACCTGGTGGCGGGCGACGAGATCGAGGAGCTCGTCGTGGAACCGCTGCGGCGACTTGCTGCGGAACTGCAGGAACGAGCCGTTGAGGCCGCAGAACGTGCAGTGGTGCTTCTCGCCCCACCAACACCCGCGAGCTCCTTCCACGACCAGCTTGGGTTCCACCTCGGCGGCCGCGGCGGAACGAGCGTGCCGGTCGAAGTAGGCGCCGAAGTCCGGCGCGACGATGCTCCCCGGCGCCAGCGGCGCCGCGCTCGGCGGGTTCGCCCCGATCTCCGAACCGTCCCGCCAGCACAGTCCCGGGAGCGCGCGCGGGTCCTCACCCGACGCGAGGCAGTCGAGCAGCGCGGGGAACGCGACCTCCCCCTCGCCGCGGACCACGAAGTCGACGAAGTCGAAGTTGCGGTGCCAGGCCGCCCCTTGCCGCCCTTCGCAGTTCGCTCCGCCCAGCACCGTCCGCACCGACGGGTCGAGCCGCTTCAGCCCACGCGCCAACGCCAGCGAGGCCGAGTTCTGCTGGAACGTCGTGGTGAGACCGACGACATCACCAGCGGTCCCCGCGAGCTCCTCTGCGTACTCGGAGATCCAGTTCGGCACGAGTTCGTGCAAACGCTCGCAGAGCCGGAGCACTTCGTCGTCGACCTCACCGCGGAGCGCCGCGCGGAACTCCTCGACGCGCCACTCCTCGTCGTCGTGCAGAGCAGAGGTGAAGACCCAATCGCCGCAGCCCTGGAAGTAGCTGTCGAGGCTGAAGAAGTCGTACTCGCGCAGGCCGGTGCCGAGTTCTCGGTGCATCCAGTCGAAGAAGTCGAGGTTGGCGTCGACGACGGTGACCCGGTGCTTCCCGCCGCGCTCGGCGGCCGCTTTGAGGATCCCGCACGCCAGCGACGGGTAGGACACCGAGGCCCACGGCATGCTGACCAGCGTCACGTCCACTCGTTCCCACTCCCACCCGGTGGAGGAACGGGGGTGGAGCGGCGTTGCACGGGTCCGCTGCCGCTCCACCCGTCCGTCACTTCGAGACACGCACGCCGGTCGTGCCACCACCGGCCGCGTGCGGCGAGTTGTGCACCGTCTTCTTCTTCATGCGCTCACCTCCCCAGATCGTTTCGACCTCAGACCGCGACGTGGACGTGCGGCCGAGAAGAGGAGCCCCCAGAGCTCTCGAATGCGCGGTCCGCGACATTACCAAGGGAATTGGGCGACTTGAATCGGGAAGTGCTGTTTCCGCACAGCCGCGGGCGGCCAGAATTTCCCACTTTCACAGCACTTGTTCCGGCGATAACAGGACGAGCTGATCAGCACGTGCTCGACGTGAGGAGACCACTCGAAGGGAGCACTTCCTGGCGAGAACCGGAAACTCAGTCTTCCCGCCGACTTCCCCACGAGCGCTGATCGGTGTCGTAGCTCGGGGCAGGAAACCTCGGTGGAAGAAGGCGAACGCACCCTGCACGCTCGGCGAAAAGCAGCGGGGCGGCTCGATTCCCGAGCCGCCCCGCTGGAACGTTCCGTCAGTTGCCGCCCACCGGTTCGACGTAGCCGCCGGTGAACACCGAGCCCGGAGGCGGGTCGGCTAGCGGAGCGGGCAAGGTGAAGTCGACGGCGCGGTCCACGGCATCGGCCGGGGCGCTGGCCTTCTGCTGTTCGAGGTAGCCGGCGAGCTGCACGCCCGGGGCGCCCTCGACCGCCATCGTCCGGCGGTGGTGGAGGAAGGGCAGGTCCACCGAGCCACCGCGGACCGTGACCGCCTGCCCGCTGGGCGCCGCCATGAGCCACCAGTCCTGGTTGTTGTCGGTGACGCGCACGCCGATGCGGTGCCCCGCGGCCAGCTTCCAGTCGGCGCTCCAGAGGCGGAGCGGGACCGTCGACTCACCCGGCTCGCGCACCAAGTGCCCCTGCCGGGTGATCAGCTGGCCGGTGCCGTCCGGGCCCAGGTCGTAGAGGTCGACCACCAGGTTGGCGTTCGGCCTCGTCGTGGTGACGTCGACCGACGCGCGCGGCGAACCCGAGAGGTGCACGTCGTGCGGCAGCGGGTTCGACACCGTCCACACGCCCGACGTCACCGCGGGGTCGGTGGGCTTCCCGGACTGGGAGTGGGCCGCGGTGGAGACGGACTGGGCGTGGTCGGTGTAGGTGCCGCCGTGCAGCGGCGTGCGGAACTCGCGCACGTCCGCGGCCGGCCACTGGGCCTCCGAGCGCCAGACGCCGTCGTTGGTCTGCACCGCGTGCGGCGGGTCCGCGACGGCCGGGGCCTGGTCCTTGAGGTACCGGTCGTAGAAGCGCATGACCTCGTCGAACCAACCCTGGCGGCCCATCTTGAGGCGACCGGTCTCGTCGACGTCGTTGCCGCGCACGTGCTCCCACGGGCCCAGCCAGCTCCGCTCGTAGCCCGTGTGGTTCTCCAGGTACTCCTGCATCCCGTCGGCGACCGTGTTGTTCTCGGTCAGGCCCTGGGTGAGGAACAGCGGCACGTTCGACCCGGTGGCACCGGGGATCAGGTTGCGCTCCTGCCAGAACGCCGAGTCGTGCCGGTCGTCGCCGGCCTGCTGCGCGAAGTTCTGCGCGAGGCAGACCGGGTCGGTGAGGCTCTGGGCGTTGTACTCGGGGGCGTCGGTGAGCGGGCCCGGCGTCGCCGCGATGCCGTCGTAGAGGGCCGGCGTCGCCACCGAGTTCAGCCGCCGCATCCCGTCGCCGTAGAGGTAGCGGTAGTCGTCGTACACCGGTTCCTGGCTGACCACCGCGGCCAGCCCCGGAGGCCGTTCGTTGACGCCGACCAGCCCGGTCAGGCCGTCGTAGGACTTGCCGTACATGCCCACGCGACCGGTCGACCACGGCTGGTCCGCCGCCCACGTGACGGCGTTGACCACGTCGGCCTTCTCGCCCGGCCCGGACCAGTCCAGGCATCCGGTGGAACCGCCGAACCCGCGCAGGTCCACCATGACGAAGGTGTAGCCCTTCTCCAGCAGGCCGGAACCCTCGACGAAGTCCTGGAACCGCTCCGACGGCCCTGCGTTGGGGCCGATCGGGTCGTAGGGCGTGCCCTCGACGGCCCCGGCGGGACCGGTCTGGCCGGAGTGGTTGAAGTACGGCCCGATGGAGAGGATCACCGGGGTCTTGTCGGTGGGCTTGAGGCCCTTGGGGCGCAGCACGTCCGCGTGCAGCTTCGCCTCACCGGCGCTCGAGGGGGAGTCGATCCACGCCTCGCTCCACTCCGCGTCCGGGTAGGCGACGCCTGCTGCCTGCGCCGGCTGCACCGGCACCACCACCGCCGCGATCGCGGCGACGACCACTCCGGCGCCTCGACGCCTCCACTTCCTGGAACTGGCCAACGCCCGGCCTGCCATGCAGCGACCACCCTCCCGGCACCGGCGCGGGCTCGACACGCCCGCGCCACTCACGTCGAAGACCGCGCGGCCACCCACGCGACACGTTCGGGTGACGCTAGATCATCGGACCGTCGAAGTCAGGAGGGTTTTCCACACCGTTACCGGTACCGGAATCCCAGTCACCACAACACGTTCGACGCAAAGCGGGCGTTCCGCTCGCGGCCGTGGAGGGCTCGTCCGAGCCTCCCCTGCCCGGGTGACCCGCGGCGCTTGGGGGCTTGATTTCAATCGGCACTGAAGCTGTCGCACGTACCGATCGGCTCGAGTGACTCCGCGGGTGTGGCGCGGGAGCGTTCGACGAGGGATGACCTCCGACCCTGGTCCCCGCCCGATGCCGGCGCTGGACTGGACCGCGGAGGTCGAGAGACGGAGGTGATCGTGGTGGTGCAGGCTGAGCAGACGATGACTCCCGGAACGGAGGCACTCGCGGAACTCGCGGCCTTCCCCCTGGTGGAGGCGCTCTTCGGTCGGCGCTCACGGCGCTTCGCGCTGGGCGACGAGATCCCCGACGGACCGCTCGCGTACCGCTCCCGGCACGAGCCCGTCGCGCTCTCCGAGCTCGAACGGATGCTCGTGCTCAGCGCGATGGGCGGGACGACGGGCTGGCACTACTCGATCACCCGGCACGCCCGCTACGCGCCGCACGTGTCGAACTACGCCGGTGGGGCGGCCGGCCGCACCTTCCCGTCCGCGGCCGGGTTCCACACCGCGGAACTGTTCTTCACCGACGACTCGGGGCTCTACTTCTTCCCCACCCGCGACGCCGGCGCGCTCGTCGACCCGGCCACCGAGGACGTCACACCCGAGCTGATGGTCGAGCGCCACCGGGAACGGCTGCACCGGCTTTCGGACAGCAGGCTGTACCTGCCCGCCGAAGAGCCCTACCTCGAAGGGCACAACACCTGGTGCGTCAACGTTCCCGGCTCGTTGCTGGTCATCCCGGTCGCGGACATCGCCCAGCACCTCATCGCCGTGCTGTGCTTCTTCACGCAGAACGGTTACGCGATCTACGACGACCTCAACGGCCGCACGATCCCCGGTCTCGACCAGTTCAGCGGACTGGTCGACACCGAGGAACCGTTCCCGCTCAGCTTCACGGAGCAGTACGCGCTCACCGAGGCGACGGCGGAGCTGGCGACCTCCTGCTACGCGGGTGTGCTGATGCTGCAGGCGATGGGCCTCGGCGGCTGGATGTTCGACGGCATCGACCGCTTCACGATGCTCGGCGCCTCCGGCGACCCGAACGTGCCCGGCCTCGAGTTCCGCTACGACGAGGACGAGCGCTGGTCGACGCCCAACCCCACAGGCCGCGACGGGGTCTTCGAGGCCTGCTGCCCGCCGCACCACCACGACATGCGGGCCGCGGTGGAGGCCTTCGCCGAGCGGAAGTTCGGGCCCGGCGGCCCGTTCCACCGCGACACACCCGGAGCCTGGTCCGACAGCCCCGGGTTCCGCGGGAGCGCGCAGGTCCACGACGACGAGTTCAAGTCCTGCGTCGCGCTCCAGGCCCAGTACGTCTACGACACCTTCGGGAAGTTCCCCGCGACGGTGCCGACGGTGTTCATCCTCAACTACGTCCAGGCCCACCACCTCGACCTGGACTTCTACGACCACTTCTTCAAGCCGGGCGCCTACTTGGGCACCCACGCCGAGCACATGCACAAGTGGCACGGCCGGTGACGACCGATCGCCTACGGCCTCAACGAGAAGCGGCTCGCGAAGCTGCCCGAGCACGCGGTGGTGCTGCACCCCGGCCCGAGGTGCGCCACGAGCTCGACCCGGAACTGCCACCCCCCGAGACATCATCCCACTGCGGGACGAGGAACGAGGAGAGGATTGACGCAGCCCCCGTTCCCGGCGAGGGACTCGGCCGACATCGGCAGGTCCGAGCTACTGCGCCACTCCTCCGAGGGGTGGCTCACATCTCGAGCGACATGTGCGCCACCCCCGCTCAGGTGACATCGCGCCCGTTGGTCGGCGTGCCTCGGGAGCGGCGCACGGAGCCGCTCCACCCCGCCACGGAAAGCGGGCCCTCAAGCAGGCTCATGGACGGAGTGTGCTGATCCAGCGGCGGGTGTCGGCCGGGTCGATGACCTCGTCCAGCTCGAAGGTGGTGGCCGCGTGCAGAGCGCGTCCGCGCTCGTAGGCCTCGGCCACCAACCTGTCGTAGAGCTCCTTCCGCGCGGTCTCGTCGGGCGCTGCGGCGAGTTCCTTGCTGTAGCCCAAGCGGACCGAGCCCTCCAGGCCCATCCCGCCGATCTCGCCGGTGGGCCAGGCCACGGTGAACTGCGGGGCGTGGAAGGAGCCGCCGGTCATCGCCATCGCGCCGAGTCCGTAGCCCTTGCGGAGCACGACCGCGCCGAACGGCACCGTCAAGCGGGCGCCGAGCACGAACAACCGGCCGAAGCGCTTCACCGTCGCGTCCTCCTCCGCTTCCGGGCCGACCATGAAACCCGGTGTGTCGCAGAAGGACACGATCGGAAGACCGCCCGCCTCGCAGAGCTCCAGGAACTCGGCGAGCTTGTCCGCCGCTTCGGCGTCGATCGCGCCGCCGAGGTGGTGGCTGCTGTTGGCGACCAGGCCGTAGGCCACGCCCTCCACGCGGACCAGCGCGGTCACGACGCCGACGCCGTGGTCGGGCCGCAGTTCCAGCACCGACCCCACGTCGACGACCGCCTCGATCGCGCGGCGGACGTCGTAGGCGCGCAACCGGTTCTCGGGCACCACGTGCCGCGCGAGGCGCGGATCCGGAGCCTGCCACTCGACGCCCTCCCCCGGCGACAGCGGGCTCTGGAAGTAGGAGAGGTAGCGCTGCGCGAGCTCCACCGCGTGCGCGTCGTCCCGCGCCACCAGGTCCACGACCCCGTTGCGGCGCTGCACGTCGAGGGGGCCGATGTCCTCGGGCCGGTACTCCCCCAACCCGCCGCCGGAGATCATCGCGGGCCCGCCCATGCCGATGTTGGCGTCGGGCGTCGCGATCACCACGTCGCAGGCCCCGGCGAGCGCGGCGTTCCCGGCGAAGCAGCGCCCGGAGACCACCGCCACCGTCGGCGCACCGCCACGCAACGCCCCCATGAGCCGGAACGTCGGAACGTCCAGTCCCGCAACGAGGTCGACGTCGGTGTCCCCGGGACGGCCACCCCCGCCCTCGGCGAACAGCACGACGGGCAGCTTCCGGTCCCGGGCCACGCCGAGGACTCGGTCGGTCTTGGCGTGGTTGCGCATCCCCTGCGTGCCGGCGAGCACCGTGTAGTCGTACGACAACACCACGGCCTCGGACGCCGCCCGCCCGAAGCGGTCCGCGCCGATGGTCGCGACCCCACCGACCAGGCCGTCACCCGGGGTGTTGACGATCAGGTCCTGTTCGGACCTCCGACGGCGCTGGGCCGCGAGCACCAACGACCCGTACTCGACGAAGCTCCCCGGATCCACCAGGTCGTCGATGTTCTCGCGCGCCGTCCGCCGACCGAGCCGGTGGCGCTTGGCGACGGCCTCGGGCCGCGCGGCGTCCTGGGTGATCGCGAGCCGCTCGTGGAGCTCGTCGAGGTCGGGCCGCGAGGCGTCCAGGTCGAGCTCGGACGCGGCTTCGGCCTCGGCCGAGCTGGTCGGCTCGTGGACCACGAGCGGGTCGCCCGGCGCCACCGTGCGTCCCGGCGCCACCAGCACGCGCACCACCCGCGCGGCGTGGTCGGCGGTCAGGACGTGCTCCATCTTCATGGCCTCCAGCACGACCAGCGAGCGACCGGCCGGCACCTCCTCGTCCCCGTCCGCGACGGTGACGACCGTGCCCGCCATCGGGGCTCGCACCACGTCCTCGCCCGGCCGCAGCTCCACCGCGGCGACCGGTGCGGCGGCAGTGGTGCCCGCTTCGGCGACCAGCCGCTGCACGCGCTCGCCCAGGAACGCGGTGCTCACCGGCTCCGCCCGCAGTTCCTCGTCGGCGAGCAACGCGCGCAGGAACGCGATGTTCGTGGCGGCCCCGTCGACCGCGAACTCCCCCAGCGCCGCGTCCAGCTTGGCCAGGGCGGCGCCGCGGGTTCCCGCCCGCACGACCACCTTGGCCAGCAAGGAGTCGTAGCGCGGGCTCACCACCAGGCCCGGCCGGCCGAAGGTGTCCACGCGCACGCCCGGCCCGCTGGGCGGGGTGAACGTGGACAGCGTGCCGCCGGTCGGCACCGCACCCCCGTCGGCGCTCATCGTCTCCAGGTTCACCCGCGCCTGCACCGCCGCGTTCGCGGGAACCGCCGGATCGCCCCGGACGCCGGAGGCGTCGGCCACCACGCCCTCGGGCAGGGCCAGCTCGCGCAGGCCGGCACCGTCGACGAGGGCGAGCTGCGCGGCCACCAGGTCCACTCCGGTGACCTCCTCGGTGATGGTGTGCTCCACCTGGATCCGCGGGTTGACCTCCAAGAACGCGAATTCCTCGCCGCGCACGAGGAATTCGACCGTGGCCAGGCCGCGGTAGCCGAGGCTCGCGCACAGCCGCGCCGCGGACTCGTGCACGCCACGCCGGACCTCGGGGGCGAGGTCGGGCGCTGGGGCGACCTCGAGCAGCTTCTGGTGCCGACGCTGCACGCTGCAGTCCCGGTCACCCAGCGCCAGGGCCGACGTGCCGTCGGCGACCACCTGGACCTCGACGTGCCGGGCGTCGCCGAACAGGGCCTCCGCGAACACCTCCCGGCTCCCGAAGCCCAGCTCGGCCTCGGACGTGCAGGCCCGGTAGGCCTCGTCGACCGCCGCAGCCTCGCGCACCACCCGCATGCCACGCCCACCGCCACCGGCCAGCGCCTTGATGACGACCCCACCGGGGTGTGCCGCGAAGAACTCGCGCACCTCTTCGACCGTCGCGGAACCGGGGGTGGCGGGCAGCACCGGCACGCCGACGGCCACGGCAGCAGCGCGGGCGGACACCTTGTCGCCCAAGGTGTCCAGGACGGTCGGAGCCGGTCCCGCGAAGTCCACGCCCGCGGCCGCGCACGCGCGTGCGAACTCGGCGTTCTCCGAGAGGAAGCCGTACCCGGGGTGCACCGCGTCGGAGCCGGTGCTCGCGGCCGCCGCCAGCACGGCGGGCTGGTCGAGGTAGGCGGACGGGCCCGCCCCGCTCAGCGGCAGCGCCTCGTCAGCGGCGTGGACGTGCGGGGTGTCGGCGTCGTCCTCGGCGTAGAGGGCCACGGTGCTCACCCGCACCTCGCGCGCGCTGCGCACGATCCGCAGCGCGATCTCTCCGCGGTTGGCGACCAACAGCTTCTTCATCGGCACCGACTCCTCAAGCACGTGGGGGTGATGGTTCGCTCAGCGTTCGAGTAGCAGCGCCTGTGGCGGCGCCGGCTGAGTTCCGGCAACGGCTCCGCCGCGTTCCGTCCTAGGCGCTGTCGCGAGCGCGGGACACCTCGGCGGCGCGTTCCAGGAGTTCTCCCTTGCGCACCTTGCCGGTGGCCGTCATCGGGAGCTGCTCGACGAGGACGAACTCGGGCACCTTGTAGCCGGCCATGTTCTCGACCGCCCAACCGCGCAGTTCCTCACCGGTGACCCCGTCGTCGACCACCACGAAGGCCACCGCCACTTGGCCTCTCCTGGAGTCGGGCCGGGGAACCACGGAGACCGAGCGGATCGCCGGGTGCAGCCGCAACAGCGCTTCGACCTCGGAGGGGAACACGCTCATCCCGTTGGTCTTGATCATCTCCTTGGCGCGGGCCAGGTAGTGCAGGGCGCCCCACTCGTCGAGCCTGCCCACGTCACCGGTGTGCAGCCAGCCGTCGCGGATCGTCTCCGCGGTCGCGTCCGGTCGTCCGTAGTAGCCGGTCAGGATCGACGGGCTGCGCACGATGATCTCGCCGGGTGAGCCGACCGGCACTGGAGCACCGGACTCGTCGACGATGAGCACGTCGGTGCCCGGTACGGGCAGGCCGCAGAACACCGGGTCGGCGTGCAGGTCCCGGTCGCCGTCCTGGAACCCCAGGGTGAAGGTGTCGGCGGTGTGCGTCTCGGTCATGCCGTAGGAGGCCTCCCGCAGGACGCTGCCGGTCGCCTCCCGCCACCGCGCCCGCACGTCCGGGGTCAGCTTCAGCACGAACGACACCGCCAAGGCGTTGCGCAGCGAGGACACCCGCGTGCCGTCGAAGTCCGGCCGGTCCAGCAGTTCCACGTAGTTGTCGACGGTGGCGACCACCTCGGTCACGCCGTGCCGCTCGACGAGCGCGACGGCCGCCGTCGCGTCCCAGCGCGTCATCAGCACGACCTGCTGGCCGTTCAGCAGCGGTTTCAGGATCCCGAAGTCCTCGCCGGCGATCCAGAACACCGGGAGGAAGTTCAACGACACCATCCCGGGATCGCCCACCGGCGTCCCCGCGGCGATGGTGGCGGTCGCTGCCGTGTACACCATGTGCCGCTGGGTGTGCTCGCAGCCCTTCGGCATCCCGGTGGTGCCACCGGTGTAGTTGAGCGCCGCGAGCGCGTCCGGGTCGCTCGGCCGCGCTGCAGCGCGCTCCGCCGCGGTGATCTCGGCCCAGTCGGACCGCGCCGCGGTGAGCTCGAACGGCACCGGGACGTCGGGTTCGTCTTCGAGCATGTCGGCGAGACCGGTGAACGCCACGTGCTGCAGGGGTGTTCCGGCCCGCACCGACGCCACGAGGTCGGCGAACGAGTCCTGCGCGAGCAGCACCGCGACCCCCGCGTCCTCCAGCTCGTACCGCAACTCGTGGCCCCGGAACATCGGGTTGATCGGCACGTGCACCGCGCCCGCCTTGAGGATGCCCACCATCGCGATGAGGAACTGCGGGCAGTTGCCCAGGAACACGCCCACCCGGTCTCCCGCCGCTACACCGCGTTCGAGGAGCCAGCCGGCGAAGCGGTCGCTGAGCTCGTCGTACTCGGCGTAGGTGATGTCGCGGCCGTAGAACGAGACCGCCACCGCCTCCGGACGGGTCGCGGCCCAGTGCCTCAGGTGTTCGGGCAGACCGGGGACCTCGACCACGTCGACGACGGTGCGCGGGACCTCGTCCGGCCACTGCGCCGCCTGCAGGCGGCGGACGTCGGCCAGTGCTGTTTCGCGGCGGGACAACGGCATTCGGACCTCCTCAGGCCTGTTCAGGAACTACTTCGCTCGGGCGGGTGGCAGAACCTGCGGCGGCCGCCGCACACCTCACAGCTCCTAGGGGTCGGGCAGGGTGTCGGCGACGCCGACGGCGCGCTCGGTCAACCGGATGTGATCGCGGACGAAACGCTCGCGGTCCTCGTCGGAGGCGTGGCCCAGCCGGGCGGCGCCGCAGACGATCGCGTCGCTGAGCATCGACACGAGCCGCCGGGGCGGTGCGCAGGGATCGATCGCGGTCGGTTCCAGTCCCGAGAGGTAGTGGGTGAAGCGCCGCTCCAACCGCCGCCGCAGCGTGCTCCAGAGCTCGTCGACCTCGAGGTCGACGGCGGCCCGGCTGTCGATCTGCGCGACGAGCGAGCCGTTGCTGAAGATCGCCTCCGCGAAAGCGCGCGTGGTCGCCCGCAACACCGTGACCGGTGGCAGCGAGTGGATGTCCGGCAGCTGCTGGGTGGCCTCCAGCTGGGCGCAGACCTGCTCGGTGACGGCGAGGAACGCCTCGTCCTTGGAGCGCAGGTAGGCGTAGAAGGTGGGCCGCGAGGTCCGTGCCCGGGCTGCGATCAGCTCGACCGTGGTCGCCGCGTAGCCCAGCTCGTCGAAGCAGGCGGCGGCCGCTGCGAGCAGTTCCTCCCGCCGCGGGCACGACGCCTCCCGCCGGTTGGCCCGCGCGCGTTCCTGCGCCGCGCTCGTCGTCACGACGCTCTTGTCGGGACCTCGCTGGTGCTGCGGTGTGCGCGTGCGTGGCGGGGACATCAGCGGCAAGACCCCCTCCACGATCACCGGCGACGCGTGACGGCCACCACACTCGTTGACGTTGACGTTCATGTCAACGCCCGTGCCCCCACAACTCCGCGGCGGCACGGGCAGCAGCAACCCCGGAAGAGGAGAGCGCAGCAGCCCCGCGAACTCCGCGCCTCGCTCCTGATGTGCGCCGCTACGCCGCCCCACGTGGTGGTGCGCAGTTGTTCGGGGCCCAGTGCCCGCAGCAACGTCTGCGCGATGCGCTGCAACCACGCGCTACCGGATTGGCCATGGACTGCGGCGGTGCGAGCCGAGCCCGCCGCCGAAGTTCGCGCGAAGTTCGACGCTCGAAGTTCCGCCTCGAACCTAGCGCGACATGTCACTTCGGCGCTCGCGGCCGGGTGGTACGAGGCTTTCACCTGCCTCGCTGTGGTATCAGCGATCACGCCCGGTTCGGCGTGTGCCGTGGCCGTGGCCGTGGCCGTCGCCGTGGCCGGGTGGAGTGGAGTGGAACTTCGCGCGCAATTTCGCCTCGGAAGTTCGGGCTCGAACTTCGCGCGGAATTGAACCTGGGTCGGGGCAGGGACTTGTCGAGCTGCTCCGCCGAAGCCCTCGAAACAGCTCTCAGGAGCTCTGCTGGCTCTGGGCACCGAGCAGCACAGCGCGACGGTGGTGTCCGAGTCGAGTTCGATCCCCACGCCCCTCCGCAGCCTTGGGCTCCCGGAGGCGCGGAACGCCTCCCGGACGGCCGTGGTGGTCGCACGCGGACGTGGCCATCGTGGGGGTGACCGCACGCCGTGGCCGCGTGGCGCGTTCGAGGAGGAAGCCGTCGATCCGCGCGTCCCGCTGGATGTCGCCCGACTGCGGGAGCTCGGGCCGGAACACCGCCTCCACCGGTGTCGAGAAAGCGGTCACCGGGCTCCCGCTGGGTAGGATCTGGTGATGGCCATCACACTCGAGAACGTCGGGATCGCCGTTCGCGACATCGAAGCGACGATCTCGTTCTTCACCGACTTGGGGCTCACGGTCCTCGGCCGCACCACGGTCCGCGGCGAGTGGGCCGACACCGCCGTCGGCCTCGACGGAAACCACGCCCACGTCGCCATGCTCCAGACGCCGGACGGTCGCGGTCGTCTCGAGCTCTTCGAGTACCTCCACCCCGACGCCATCGAGACCGAACCGACGCGCCCGAACGAGGTCGGGATGCACCGGGTCGCCTTCTCGGTCGACGACCTCGACGAGGCGCTCGAGATCGCCGCGCGGCACGGCTGCCACCCGCTCCGCGGCGTGGCGACCTACGAGGACGTCTACAAGCTCACCTACCTCCGCGGTCCCAGCGGCATCCTCGTCATGCTCGCCCAGGAACTGGGCAGGAGCTGAGCCACCAGCACACGCCGCACTCGGATCCGCCCGCGGCACAACGGAAGTACCACCTCGGAACGCCCCCGGCGCGAGAGGACCTCGCGTCACCGCTGCACGAGCACGCCGTCGAAGAACTCGGCGAGCTCGTCGTGCGCGTCGAGCGGGAGGACGTGGCTGACGTGCTGGTCGGGCCGCACCACGACGAGGGCACCGCGCTGCCGGTCCACACCTCGCAGGTCGAAGACGTCGGTCGCCGGGTCGGGGCAGAAGACCTTCTCGTGGTCGACGAGCTCGAACCGGCCCTTGCGCGGGAGGAGGGCCGGCGGGAGGTCCTCGATCGTGACGTCTCGATGGCCCTGCTGGAGCACGGCTCGGACGTCGAGGACCGAGTCGGGGTCGGCGCTCGCGGGGGTGAACCGCGTGACCGGGGAGTCCGCCGAGTCCAGGAACGCGGCCAGCTCGCGCAACCGGGAACCGGCGGCGGCCGGGTGCGCCCGGTCCGCGAACGCGTAGAGGCGCCACGCGCCGTCCGCCCGTGCGGCGTGGCCGAGGTGCACCGGCTTGGCGTCGGCCAGCCGGACGACCGGTGCGGAGGGGAACCGCATCCCGACCGGGAAGCCCTCGGCCAGGCGCTGCTGCGGTGAGGCCGCGGTGAGGAGGGAGGGCCCGTAGCGGACAGCGACGCCGGCGGTGAACCGGCCTTGCTGGCGGAAGTAGCGCTGGAACCGCTCCGGGTCTCCCTCGTCGCCGTCCGAGCGGGCGCTGAACAACGCCGCGAACTCGCGGTCGAAGTCGATGAGTTCCTGCGCGACCGCTTGCCTCTCGTCGGAGTAGGTGCGCAGGACCTCGGGCCGCGCCGTGCCGCGCAGCACGGTGCCCAGCTTCCACCCCAGGTTCCAGGCGTCGGCCATCGAGACGTTCATGCCCTGCCCTGCTTTCGCGCTGTGGGTGTGGCAGGCGTCGCCGGCGATGAAGACCCTCGGCGCTCGTTCGCCGGACTGGTCGGCGTCGTCGAAGCGGTCGCAGAGGCGTTGCCCGATCTCGTAGACGGCCCACCACCCCACGTGCTTCACGTCGATGCTGTACGGGTGCAGGATCCGGTTGGCGACTGCGGCGAGCTTCTCCGGGGTGGCACTGCGGTTGCGCAGCATCTCGGCGTCGCGCTCGTTGTCGAGCTCGATGTAGAGCCGGACCAGGTACCCGCCCTCGCGCGGGATGATCAGGATGCTGCCGTGCTCGGAGTGGATCGCCGACTTGAGCCGGATGTCGGGGAAGTCGGTGACGGCCAGGACGTCCAGCACGCCCCACGAGCTGTCGGTGGCATCGCCTTCCAGGCGACGGCCGATGGCCTCGCGCGTGCCGCTGCGCGAGCCGTCGCAGCCGACGACGTGCTTGGCGCGGATCATCGAGGTCTCACCGGTCGGTTCGAAGCCCGCCACGTGCTGCAGCGTGACCGCGACCGGGTGCTCCTCCTCGCAGTCGGTGCTGACCTGCACGTCGGTGGCGTGCAGGCCGTAGAACGGCTCCGCGCGGGCGGCCGAGCGGCGCATGTGGTCGCGCAGGTAGGCCAGCATCCGAGCCTGGTTGACGATCATGTGCGGCATCTCCGAGATGCCGTCTTCGACGTCGTCGATGCGTCCGGTGCGCACGATCGAGCCGCTGCGCTCGGGGTCCGGCCGCCAGAACGTCACCTCGTTGACCTGGTAGCCCTCGTGGATGAGCTGGTCGGCGAGCCCGAACGCCTCGAACATCTCCACCGTCCGGCAGGCCACGCCATCGGCCTGGCCGACTTCGAGCGGTCCGTCCCGCCGGTCGACGACCACGGTGCGCAGCTCGGGGAACTGGGCGAGCTGCGCCGCCAGCACCAGACCGGCCGGCCCGGAGCCGATGATCACCACGTCGGCCGTGTCCGGCAACCCGTCCGGACGCTCGGCCACCGACGGGTGCGGGTCCTCGACGAACGGGTCTCCGGGCGTGTAGCCGTTGAGGTAGAACTGCACTGTTCGGCACTCCTCTTCCGTCGAACTCGCCGGCCGGCGCGCCGAGCCGCCGCCGGGTCGCGAACCACAGCCTCGGGCGTCCGGGCCCCGAGCAACAGGAAGTTCTGCCCTGAAGAATCGTGGAGGACGTCTTCGCGAACCGCTCCGCTCAACGGTGCTGGTAGCGAAGGTCCGCGGACCCTCCCACCGCTCGTGGTGCACGCGGATCCATGGCACGGATGTCACTCGTTGAGGGGGTGGCCGACATCTCGCGCGAGATGTCGGCCACCCCCTCAACGAGTGACGCAGCAGCTCAGAACCCGTGGTGGTGCTGGATGAGTCCCACGCCTGGGAGCGTGCGGCTCCGGCGTGCCCCTCGACAGGACGAGGTCGTAGGACTCGGTCTCACCGCTGGGCGAGGTCCGCCTCCAGCGCGGCCGCGGCGGAGGTGAGGGCCGCGACGGTCGGGCGCAGCCGCCGCCGGTCGTACCGCACGCTGGGCATCGAGACCGACATCCCCGCGATCGCAGCGCCGCCGGAGGAGCGCACCGGCACGCCGACGGCGACCACGCCGCGCTCGGAACGGCCCTGGTTGAGCGCGAACCCGTTGCGGCGGACCTTCGCCAGCTCGCGGCGCAACTCCTCCATCGCGGGCACCACGCTCGCCCCCGCGTAGACGGCGTCGAGCTCCTCGTCGGTGAGCTCGGCCAGCAGCAGGAGCCCAGCGGTCGTCTGTTGCGCGGGGAAGACCATGCCCTCCCTCGACCCCACCCGCAGGGCCTCCCGGCACTCGGCGGAGGCGATGAACCGGGCGGTGGCGCCGGTGCGCACGGTCAGGTTCACCGACTCCCCCAGCACGTCGACGAGCTCCCGCAGGTGCGGCAGCGCCGCCTGCCGCAACCGGGAGGCCGAGGACTGCGAGTGCGACGCCAGCTCCAGGACGGGCCCGGCCCGGTAGCGCTTGTTCTCGTCCTGCTCCGCGAAGTCCCGGTAGACGAGCATCGCCAGCAACCGGTGCGCGGTGGAGCGCGCGACACCCAGCCGCTCAGCCGCGTCGGTGACGCTCAGCGAACCTTCCAACTGCAGGATCGCCGCGAGCCGCAACGCGTGGTCGACGCTGGCGATGGCGTAGACCGGGGGCTTCTTCATCTCGGTCGCCACCGCTTCCTCCCCGCCCACAGGTGTTCTGCACCGCAGAATACGCCCCGCCCGCGCGGCGTCTCTCACGCGCTGGTGTGCGGCCGGTCAGCCGGGACGAGTGCTGCGCGTCGCGGTAGACCTCGTGCGTGACGGCCCCCCACCGGGGACGGCGTCCGGCGAGAGCAGCGCGTGGTGCGCGTCGGACAGCGGCCCGTCGCAGGGCAACTCCGCGAACAACCGGTGCCCAGCGAGAACGTGGCGGCGATGAGGTGGGGGAAACCACGTCGCCCGCCGCTGGCCCGGGGCCGCTGGGGTGCGGAGCGCGAGTCGCTGCTCGACGTCCTCACCGAGTCCTGCCGGGAGCCGCTGACCCGGGGGCCGCGGCTCCCGCGGCGTCCACAAGGGACCAGGTCCGACGCGCAACGCGGCTCGCGAGGGATCTCGCGTGAGCGGGCGACAGCGATCGCGGGCTCCCCTGCGCACCGTCCGCACTGCGCAAGCTCCCCCGACCCGCACTCGCCGAACCAGCGGCAGAACGTGGGTTGACCAGCATCTCCGGCGAATCGTCGGTGGTGACGGACTCAGCCGTCCCAGACACGAACGGGTTACCGCGGGGGTCTCATCGGTGACGGCGTGGTGATCGAATTGCAGCGGGTGCACAGCGTTCCTAGGCTCAGATCGATCGATCGCGTTCGCGCACCGATTCGAGGGGAGCTGGGCTGGGGCTCCGCAGGGGGCCTGGCCGCGGACCGCGTTGCAGCAGTGGGCCGCCGCGCTCGTCGTGGGAGCGCGGCTCGATGCGAGCTGTGGGGAAGCACCCGTGAGGGATTCTGAACTCGACGCCGCCGGAATCACCGATCCGCGGCTCCGGCAGGCGTACCAGCGGTGCCGCACGCTCAACGCGCAGCACGGGAAGACCTACTTCTTGGCCACCCGGTTGCTCCCCCGGGAACGACGGCCGGCGGTGCACGCGCTCTACGGGTTCGCGCGCCACGCCGACGACATCGTCGACGAACCCCAGCCGCCGGACTCCACCGGTGATCGCAAGCTCGCGCTGGCGGAGCTGCGCCGCGCGCTGCTGAGCGGGCTCGACCAGGGCGGCAGCGACGACGACCTGCTCGCCGCCACCGTGCACACCGTCGCGCGGTACGGGCTGGACCGGGCGCTGTTCGAGGACTTCCTGGAATCGATGCGCATGGACCTGACGGTGACCGACTACCCGGACCGCGCGGCCCTGAACCGGTACATGCGCGGCTCGGCGGAAGCCATCGGCCTCCAACTGCTCCCCGTGTTGGGCACCACGTGCCCGCCCGAGCGAGCGGCGCCGCGGGCAGCGGCGCTGGGCAAGGCGTTTCAGCTGACCAACTTCCTGCGGGACGTCGCCGAAGACCTCGACCGCGACCGCGTCTACCTCCCCGCCGACGAACTGGCCGCGCACGGCGTGGACCGGGAGCTGCTCACCTGGTGCCGGCGGCACCGGCGCACCGATCCCCGGGTGCGTCGCGCGCTCGTCGAGCAGCACGCCACCACCCGGGAGGTCTACCGCTACGCACGGGCGGGAATCGCCCTGCTGGAGCCGGTGTCCCGTCCCTGCGTCGAGACGGCGTTCACCCTCTACTCCCGGATCCTGGACTGCATCGAAGCCGAGGACTTCGCCGTCTTCCGGGTCCGCGCGACGGTGGGCCGCTGGCACCGGATCCGCGTGGCGACGTCGGGCTTGACCCGCTCGGCGCTGGCCCGCCGCACCAGCCGCGCACCGCGCGCCGGTCACGAGCGGAGGGAGATCGCATGAGCGCGTCGGCGGACCCGGCCACGGCGACCGATCAGCTCCGGTACCTGCTCGTCCTCGCCGGGTGCGTGGCGATCACCGCACCGCTGGAGTTCTTCGGCGGCAAGGTCTACCGCAGACCGCTGCGCGCGATGAAGGCCGTGCTGCCGGTCGCGGCGGTGTTCCTGGTGTGGGACGCGGTGGCCATCGCGAACGGCGTGTGGTGGGTGAACCCGCGTCACGTCTCCGGTCTGGGAACCCCTGGCCTGCCGGTCGAGGAAGTGCTGTTCTTCGTGGTCGTTCCGCTGTGCGCGCTGTTGACCTTCGGCAGCGTCGAGGCGCTGCTGGCCGCCTCGCGCCGGGCGGGTCGCCCTCGCGTCCGGAAGGAGCGTGCTTCGTGATCGGCCTCGGCTACACCGTGCCCGCGCTGCTGTCGGTGCTCGTCGTGCTGCTGTGGGAGTCGCTGGTGCTGCGCACCGGTCTGCTCGGCAGACCGAGCTACTGGGTGACCGTGCTGATCGTGCTGGGTTTCCAGATCCCGGTCGACGGCCTGCTCACGAGGCTCGACGAGCCCGTGGTGCTGTACTCCGCGGAGCACATCACCGGTCTGCGGTTCCCGTGGGACATCCCGGTGGAGGACTTCCTGTTCGGGTTCTCGCTGGTGACCGCGGTGCTGCTGCTCTGGGAGCACCAGCGTCGCGCCACGCCCGCAGTGCGTGAGGGAGGTGCGCGGTGAAGCCCGACGCGATCGGTCCGGCCGGCCCGGAGGTGCCCGCGGCCTTCGACGGCGCGGCGAGCGCCTACGACCGGCTCGTCGCGGCCAACCCCGGCTACCACCGCCACCTGCGCTGCTCGGCGCGCCGGATGGGTCTGCCCGCAGGCGGTTCGGGGTTGCGGCTGCTCGACGCCGGGTGCGGGACCGGTGCCTCCACGGCGGCGCTGGCAGCGGTCTACCCGCACGCCGAGATCGTGGCGCTGGACGCCTCCGCGGAGATGCTCGTCCGCGCGCGGCGCAAGAGCTGGCCGGCGTCGGTGCGGTTCGTGCACGCGCCCGTCGAATCATCGACGGAGGGGCTCGGACCGTTCGACGGGATCTTCGCCGCGTACCTGGTCCGCAACCTGGCCGACCCGGCTGCGCAGCTGCGCGCGTTCCTGGACCTGCTCAACCCGGGCGGAGTGCTCGGTGTCCACGAGTACTCCGTGCGCGATTCGACGGTGGCGCGCGCGATGTGGAACGCGGTGTGCTCCGGCGTGATCATCCCCGCCGGGTTCGTCACCACGGGAGACGCCACGCTCTTCCGCTACCTGCGCCGCAGCGTCCTGGAGTTCGACGGGGTGGGCCGGTTCTGCCGCCGGCTCGGCGAAGCCGGCTTCGTCGGGGTCCGCACCGCGACGATGACGGGTTGGCAGCGCAACGTGGTGCACACCTTCGTCGCCGAACGACCGGCGGGAACGGGTCGGGGTCACGATGGGCGTTGAGATCGGTTCCGACCGCAAGATCGTCCGGCACCGGGCGCACCGCGCACCTGCGGCGGCGGCGCCGGGCGGTCGGCGGGTGGTCGTCGTCGGCGGCGGGATCGCGGGGCTGAGCGCCGCGACCGGGCTCGCCGAGCGCGGCGCGGAGGTCCAGCTCATCGAGCGGGAACCGCACCTCGGCGGCAGGGTCGGCGGCTGGACCGAACGGCTCGCCGACGGCGAGGAAGTCGCGATGAGCCGCGGGTTCCACGCCTTCTTCCGGCAGTACTACAACCTCCGCCGGCTGTTCCAACGCACCGACCCGGGTTTGGAGCGGTTGGTGGCGTTGGACGACTACCCGCTGCTGGACCCGCAGGGGCGGGTGGACAGCTTCCGCGGGTTGCCCCGCACACCGCCGTGGAACGCGGTCGCCTTCGCGCTGCAGAGCCCGACCTTCCGCCTGCGGGACCTGGTGCGACTGAACCCCCGCGCGGCGGCACCGCTGGGTGACGTCGGCGTGCCGAAGGTCTACGAGCGGCTGGACCACGTCGACGCCGAGAGCTTCCTGCACTCCATCAACTTCCCGCCCGCCGCCCGCCACCTGGCCTTCGAGGTGTTCTCCCGCAGCTTCTTCGCGCCCCCGTCGCAGATGTCGGCCGCGGAACTGGCCACGATGTTCCACATCTACTTCCTCGGATCCAGCGAGGGACTGCTCTTCGACGTCCCCGACGCCGGGTTCGACCGGAGCCTGTGGACTCCGCTGCAGAAGTACTTGACCGCTCGCGGCACCGACTTCCGCACCGGCACCACCGTCCAGCGCATCGACCTCGTCGACGCCGAACGGCCGTTCCGGGTGCACGACGACGCGGGTCGCACCGACGAGGCCGACGGGGTCGTGCTGGCCACCGACGTCACCGGGCTGCGCTCGATCGTCGAGGCCTCCCCGACGCTGCACGCGCCGCAGTGGACCGACGCGGTGCGGAGCCTGCGCACCGCGCCACCGTTCTTCGTCCAGCGGCTCTGGCTCGACACGCCCGTGGCCGCCGAACGTCCCGCGTTCCTGGGTACGGCCGGTCGCCCGCCGTTGGACAACATCAGCGTGCTCGACCGCTACGACCGCGACGCGCAGGACTGGGCGGCCCGCCACGGAGGGTCGGTCGTCGAGCTGCACGCCTACGCGGTGGCCGCGGACGCCGACCAGCGGACGCACACCGACCGGCTCCGCCGCGCACTGCTGCACCGCTTGCACGAGATCTACCCGGAGACGGGGCGAGCCGGTGTGGTCGCCGAATCCTTCCTCTGGCGCCAGGACTGCCCGCTGTTCGGCCTGGGCGACTTCGCCCGGCGCCCGAGCGTGGCCACACCGCACCCGGGCCTGGTGCTGGCCGGTGACGGCATCCGGATCGACCTGCCGGTGGCGTTGATGGAACGTGCGGCGACCACCGGGTGGTACGCCGCGAACCGCTTGCTCGCGAGGTGGGGCCTGCCCGGCCACGACCTGTTCTCGGTGCCGACCGCAGGACGATCGGCCGTGCTGCGCCGGCTCACCGCACGTGTGGAGGAGGGTGCTGCGTGAAGACGTGGGGAGCACTGGACCGGCACTGGCCGCAGCGCTGGCCCCTGCAGCCGGTCGTGGAGAGCGACTGGGCCGAACAGGAACCGACCTACCGGGAAGCCGAGCCGGCCATCATCGACGCCGCGCTCAAGCGCGCCGAGGCCCGACCGTCCGGCAACTGGTACGTCTTCGCCGCCAGCAGGGACGTCACGAGTGCACGCCCGCGCGGTTTCCGGGCCGCCGGGACGGAACTGGTCGCCTGGCGCGACTCGCGGGGTGGGCTGCACGTCGGCCCGGGCAGCTGCCCGCACCTCGGCGCACCGTTGAGCGAGGCCGCGGTGGACTGCGACGCGCTGGTCTGCCGGTGGCACGGGATGCGGGTGGGCCCGGGCGCTGGGCGGGGCTGGAAACCGGTGCCGTGCCACGACGACGGGGTCCTCGCGTGGGTGCGGCTGGACCGGATCGGGAGCGAGGAGCCGTTGGACGAACCCGTCGTGCCCGAGCGGCCTCCCGCCACCACCGGCATCTCGGCCGTGGCGTCGATGGTCGGCGTCTGCGAACCGTCGGACATCATCGCCAACCGGCTCGACCCCTGGCACGGCTCCTGGTTCCACCCCTACTCGTTCACCCGGTTGAAGGTGCTCAGCGCTCCCCCGGCGGTCCTCGACGACCAAGCGGAGGACCGGTTCCTGGTGGAGGTGACCTTCCGGGTCGCAGGACGGATCGGCGTTCCGGTGCGCGCGGAGTTCGTCTGCCCGGAGCCCAGGACCGTGGTCATGCGCATCGTCGAGGGTGAGGGGACGGGCAGCGTGGTGGAGACCCACGCCACCCCGCTCGGCCGCGCGGCCGACGGCCGGTTCCGGTCCGCGGTCATCGAGGCGGTCGTGGCCGACTCCTCGCGTCCCGGGTTCGCGCTCGCCCGGCGGGCGGCGACCGCGTTGCGCCCGCTCATCAGGCGCACGGCGGCGCGGTTGTGGCGCGACGACCTGGCTTACGCCGAGAGGCGCTACGCACTGCGGAACAGGTGACGCCGCTCCGCTGCACGGCTCTCGAACGCGCGCTCGGCCGGCACACGATCGAATCCGGCTCGTGCGGGCGACTTTCGCGTTCCCGTGCGGTGTCGGCGCCACCGGGTCGGTGACGTTTTCGCGACCTCCGCACCGGGTAGTTCTCGCGGGAACCGCCTGGGGCTCCCCGGCGAGCGCACAGCGGTTCGACTGCTCGGCGGAGACCGCACCTCCGAGCTCGTCCCGGAACCGGAGCGGCAGCAGCGGGAGCGCCATGCGACGACGACAAGCCAGCACACCGCGGCGATTCCTGGCCATCTACCTCAACGACCACCTCGCCGGCGCGATGGGCGGCGTCGGCCTGGCGCAGCGCTCGGCGCAATCCCACCGCAGCGAGAAGTTGTGGGCGCTCGCCGAGGAGATCGACGAAGACCGGCGGACGCTCTTGCGGATCATGCGCGCGCTCGACGTGCAGCCGGCCCGCTACAAGGTGCTGGCCGCACGGGTCGCCGAGCGGCTGGGTCAGCTGAAGACCAACGGGAGGATCGTCCGGAGGTCCCCGCTGAGCCCGCTCGTCGAACTCGAAGCGCTCCACCTGGGAGTCCACGGGAAGGCCTCCTGCTGGCGCACCCTGCTGGCGATGTCCGACCACATCGCCGAGCTGGACCCGCCGCTGCTCCGCGAGTTACTCGCCCGCGCCCAAGCGCAGGTGCAGGTGCTGGAAGACCTGCACCACGCTCGCGCGCGGCACCTCGCGAAGATGAGATGACCGGCCTCGCCGCCGGAGGACGACCCGACGCGCGACCTCGAGAGGAGATCCCATGGTGCACCTGGTGAGGGGGCTGGTGGCCGGCGCGGCGGGAACCACCGCGCTCAACGCGGTCACCTACCTCGACATGGTGCTGCGGGCCCGGCCCGCCAGCACCACTCCGGACGAGACGGTGCGCCGCACCGAAGAGCTCATCGGCACCTCCATGCCGGACGGAGGCACGTCGGGAGGTGCCGACAACCGCCGCTCCGGTGTCGGTGCCCTGCTGGGCATCGCCACCGGACTGGGCTCCGGGCTGGTCCACGCCGTGCTGCGCGAGCGCTTCCCCGGGATCCCGCTCCCGGCGCTGGCGTTGGCCACGGCGGCGGTCGCCAACGCGGGCAGCGTGGCGCCGATGACCGCGCTGGGCGTGACCGATCCGCGCACGTGGTCGGCGTCGTCGTGGCTGTCCGACCTCGTGCCGCACCTGGCCTTCGGGGTGGCCACCGCCGCGAGCTACGAGCTCTGCTCCCGGGGTCGGCGCCACTGCTGACGGGCCTGGTTCAGCGCCGGGGCGGTCCGACGTGGGCGTGACGTCCGGGCAGGCGTTGCGCGTGCCGCTGGCCCGGTCCGGGGCCCTCGCGGGCCGCGAGCCGGTCCGCCACCACGCCGGTCGCCAGCGCGTACACCACCTTGTGGACCAGGTCGACGACGAGCTCGTCGCGCGGCCAGGTCCACGGTGGAGCGCCGACTCCGGTGGCGTTCTCCCAGGTCTGGTCGTTGGTCAAGCGCACCACCGCGAACATGGCGGACGACCACGGCCCCCGCAGCCCCGCGTGAGCCATCACGCCGCGCAGGCTCCCGAGCAGCACGGCCTGGCCGAAGTGCATCAGGTGGTTCATCCCGGGCGGTTCGCGCGACATCCCCAGCAGCGCCGCCATCGTCGCGCCCGGCACGTGGGAGTTCGGGCGACCGGTGAGACGCTGTTCGAGCTTCTCGCTGAGCGTCATCACTGCGACCCCGACGGCCCCCGCCGCCAGGCCGTGCACGGCACCCCGCCGGCAGACCCGCGCGGCGGTCTCCTGCCGGCCCGACCGTCGTCCTGCTCTCCTCGAACTCACGCTCGCACCCCCTCTCGAGGAGCCCCCAGCTCCACCACAGCAGTCCCTCACACCTGCCTGGAGACCGCAATCTGCGGCCGCTTCACCCAGCCCCGCTCGACCTCTCCACGGCTCGGTCCTCGTGCTGGCGCGCGGCCGAGACCAGCGCGACGGCGGGCTCGGTCCGCGGCGCCTCGAACAGCTGGTGAGGTGCCGCGGACTCGACGAGGCGGCCACCGTGCATCACGTGCACCTCGTCGGCGAGCGCGGCCACCGCCGTGAAGTCGTGGCTGATCAGCACCGTGCTGGTGCCCCAGCGCGATCGGGCTGTGGCCAGCGCCCGGACCAGCTCGGACTGGTTGACCACGTCCAGCGACGAGGTGATCTCGTCGCAGATGAGCACCGAGGGGCGGGCCAGCAACGCCCGGGCCAGCGCCGCGCGCTGGAGCTGGCCGCCGGAGAGCCCGGCAGGCCGCCGCCCGGTGCACGCCGGGTCGAGGCCGAGCGTGGCCAGCACCTCCTCGGCCTCGGATCGCGCTCGCGGTGCGGGAATCCCGCGCAGGAGTTCGGCGGTGCGGGCGACCTGCCGGACCACCGGCGTGCGCGGGTCGAAGGTGGCGCGGGTGTCCTGGTGGACGTACTGCACGTGGCGGCGGTGCTCACGAGGTCGTCGACGCGCGGTCGGTGCCAGCGCGGTCTCGCCGAGCAGCACTCGTCCGGTGTGCGGGCGGGTCAGCCCGGCCACGCAGCGGGCCAACGTGGTCTTGCCCGCCCCGGAGCGTCCCACGATCGCCGCGCACCAGCCGGAGGGCACCGTCATGTCCACGTCGCTCAGCAGCACCGATCCGTCCCGTGCGCGGTGACCGAGGCCGTCGGCCCGCAGCACGGGTTCCGGCCTGACGGGCGGTGTTCCGGCCCGGGTGGTCAGGTCCGCCTGCGCTGCGAGGAGTTCTCGGGTGTGCTCGTGGACGGGGGTGCGCAGCGGGCGCGTTCCCTCCCCGTGCTCCACGGCGTGGCCGTCGTGCAGCACGAGCGCCTGGTGGGCCAGCTTCCGGGCCAGCGGCAGGTCGTGGGTGAGCAGCACCAATGCCGTTCCGCCGGCGGCCAGGGACGCCAGCACGTCGGCGGTGTCGGACGTGGTGATGGTGTCAGCGCCGGTGGTGGGTTCGTCGAGGACGATGACGCTCGGCCGGGTGATCAAGGCCTGTGCGAGCAGGAGTCGCTGCTGCTGTCCTCCCGAGAGCTGGTGCGGGAAGCGGCGCAGCAGTCCGGGTTCCGGATCCAACTGGGCCGAGACCAGGGCGTGCCGGACCGCCTGCTCGCGTGCGGACCGGTCCGCGTGGCGCAGCGCCGCGAGTTCCCGCAGCACGGAGCCCGTGCGCCGCATCGGGTTGAGCGCGGCGGCTGGGTGCTGCGGCAGCACCGCGATGGTGCCCGCGCGGGCCCGCCGGCGTTGCGGCTCGCTGCACGTCAGCAGGTCGGTTCCCCGCAGCACGACGCTCCCGGAAAGCGTGGTGCCGGGCGAGGATTCGCCCAGCAGCGCGCGTCCCAGGGTGGTCTTGCCGCTGCCCGAGCGGCCGAGGACGGCGAGCACCGACCCCGGTGCCAGGTCCAGGTCGATCCCGTCCAGCAGCTGGTGCTCGCCCGCGGTGGCGCGGAGCCCGCGAGTGCTCAGGACCGGTTCGCTCACGCCGTGCCTCCGCTTCGTCGCGCTGCCGTGCGGTCGACCACGAGGTTGGCGCCGGTGCACAGCGCGACCAGCAGCAACGTCGGCACGACCACGGCCGGCGGTTGCAGGAACAGCGCCTCGCGGTTGCGTTCCACCAGGACCGCCCAATCGCTGGCCGAGGCCGCCAGTCCCAGGCCGAGGAAGTTCGCCGAGGCCATCAGCTGCAGCACCAGCACCAACCGGCTACCCGCGTCCACCGCGACGGGCCCGAGGACCGCGCGTCCGGTGTGCACCAGGTGGGTCCGCCACCACGTCTCCCCTTGCAGGACCATGGTTTCCACGCTCGCGCGACATCCCGGCGCCAGCGCTGCGCTGCGCGCCAGCCGCACGACCGCGGGCAGCTGCAGCACAGCCACGGCCACCACCAGCGTGACCGCGCTGCTCCTCCCGGTCGCCGCGAGCACGAGCAGCACCAGCAACCCGGGCAGCGCGAGCAGCACGTCCAGCCCGTGCAGCAGCACCGCGTCCAGCCACCGCCGCGTCTGCGCGGCCATGAGCAGCGCGAGCGGGACACCCACCGCGTAGGCCAGGACCAGGGCCACGCCGGTGAGCACCACGACCGTGCGACCACCCGTGAGCACCAGGGCGAGCACGTCCCGGCCGAGCACGTCGGTGCCCAGCGGGTGCTCCGCGTCCGGCGGCAGCAGCGGGCCGGCGTGCGAGCGGGTCGACCCGGCGACCAGCGGACCGACGAGGGCCAGCACCAAGGGCGTGGCGAGCAGGAGCCACCCCATCACCGCGCGCGCCGGGTTCACCGCCATCACGCCAGCACCTCCTGCTGCGGGACCAGCCGGCGTGCTGCGACATCGGCAGCGGTGTTGACCAGCACGGTCGTCACGACGAACACCAGCGCGTAACCCTGCACCACGGGCAGGTCACGGGTCTTGACCGCGTCGACGAAGCCCGCTCCGACCCCGGTGAGCCCGAACAGGGCCTCCACCACGACCACACCGCCGAGCAGACCGTCCACGGTGCGGGCGAGCTGCTGCACCGCGGGCGCGAGCGCGTTCGGCAGCACGTGGCGCAGGAGCACGGAGCGTTCCGGCACTCCGAGCACCCGCAGGTGCGTCGCGTACCCGGCGTCGACGGCTCCCGCCACACCGACCCGGACCTGCCGCGCCAGCGCGCTCAGCTGCTTGCACACCAGCACGGTGACCGGCAGGACCAGCACCGCCGGCTGGTCGGCCAGCGAGAGGCCCGACAACCCCGCTGCTGTGGCGGGCAACCAGCCCAGGTGCAGCGCCAGCACGGCCACCAGCACCATGCCCAGGGCGAACTCCGGGATCGCGGTGAGCACGACGACGACCGCGTTCAGCGACCGGTCGGTGCGCGAACCCGGCCGCATCCCGCTCACCACACCGATCACCGCGGACAGCGGGAGCACGAGCACGAGCACGAGCCCGGTGAGCACGGCGGTGCTCGACAGCTCCCGCCCGAGCTGCTCGGCCACCGGCTCGCCGGTCAGCAGCGACGTGCCGAGATCACCCCGGAGCAGGCCACCGGCCCAGTCGAGGAACCGATCGCCCCACGGCCGGTCCACGCCGAGCTGGGCGCGCAACGCCGCCACCTGACCGTCGGAGGCGTCCTCGCCGAGCACGACCACCGCGGCATCACCCGGCAGCCACGAGGTCAGCGCGAACACCGCGGTCGCGACGACGACGACGTGCAGGAACCCGGTGGCCAGGCGCCGAACCGCGAACCGCGGCATCAACCCAGCACGGCGCGGTCGAAACGCGCCCAGTCCAACGAGTTCGGCGTCGCGGCGCGCAGGCCGCGGACCTCGTCGGCAACGGCCACGTTCCAGTTGCTGAAGCCCCACACCAGCAGACCGCTGCGGTCGTGCGCGAGGTGTTGCGCCCGGGCGAGCAACCGAGCGCGCTCGGCTTCGTCCGGGGTGGCCAGCGCGGTGCTGAACAGCGCGTCGAACTCGGGTGACCGGAAGCGGGTGTAGTTGTTGCTCCCGCTTCCCGCGGTCATCCGCTGGCCGAGGAAGGTCGCCACCGGCAGCGCCGCGGTCCGGGTGTGGGCGGCCACGCCCTGCTCCTTGATGTCGGAGAAGTAGGTCTCCGACGGGCGGACCTGCGGCGTCGCCGTCACGCCGATGTCGCTGAGCTGCTCGGCGATCAGCGTCGCCGCGGGCTCGAAGTACGGATCGGCACCACTGGTCAGCAGGTCGAACCGCACGCCTTCGGCACCGGCGTCGCGCAGCAGCGACCGGGCCCGGTCCACGTCGCGCGACCTCGGCGCCACGTCCTGGGCGTAGTGGCGAAGTCCCTTGCCGAACAGGTCGTCACCCACGTCGCCCTTGCCGCTGAGCGCGACGTCGACGAGCGCTCGGCGGTCCACGCCCAGCAGCACCGCCTCCAGCACGCGAGGGTCGTGGAACGGCGCGCGGTCGACCTTGAACGCCACCGCCTGCATGGTGCTGCGCGGGGCGGAGAGCAGGTGAGCCCGGCCGTCGGCTTCGAGCCGCCGCGCCGCGTTGGCACCGATGTCGTGTGCGTAGTGCACCTGGCCGGACAGCAGCGCCGCCACGCGGGCCGGTTCTTCGTCGATCGGCACGAACTCCAGTGCCGGCAGCGTCGGAGCGCCGGACCAGTGCCCGTCGAACCGGGCGAACACCGCGCTGCCGCCGGGCCGGAAGTCCGCGAAGCGGAACGGGCCCGACCCCACCGGAGCGCGGAAGTCCGTGGTCCCCGCCGGGACGATCTCCGCCCCCGGCACGCCCCACGCGGACGGGAACTCGAAGTTCGGTGCGCGCAGGACGATCTCGAGTTCGGAGGGTGAGCGAACTCTGCTCGCGGTGAAGTCCACGCCCGCGAACTGCTTGGCCGCGGCCGCGGAGGTGGCGGGGTCGGCGATCCGGCGGAAGCTGTAGAGCACGTCCTCGGCGGTGACCGGGCGGCCGTCGTGGAAACGGGCCTGGCGCAACCGGACCAGCCACCTCGTGCCGGTGCCGTCCGGTTCCCAGGACTCGGCCAACCGCGGCACGACGCTCATGTCGTCGCCGTAGGCCACCAGCGTGTCGAACAACGCCTTGGCCCGGGCCTGGTCGACGAACAGCGAGCCGGTGTGCGGGTCGAGGGTCTCCCGGGTCCCCGTCGTCGGGAACGCCGCGCGGAGGCGGTCACCCCCGCCCGCGGCACCGCCGCCCGCGCACCCTGCCGAGGCCAGGGCGGCCGCGGCTCCCACGGCCGTGGTCAGCAGGCGTCGGCGATTCCACAGAGGACCCTTGCCGGGTTCCGTCATGCTCGTGCCCCTTCCTCGTCCGCGTGCTCCCGCCGGGTGAGCAACCCGCGTCGTTGCATGTGCGCCGTGCCGGCCGCTCCGGCCATCCCGACCGCGCACAGGGCGATCCACGGCAGCCACCGCACCTCCGGCGCCGGGAAGGCGTCCAGCAGTGCACCCACCAGCCAGCTCACGGCGGCCGCGACGAGGCTGGACACGAGGTAGTAGAAGCCGTAGTAGGTCCCGGCGAGCCGCTCGCTGCCCACGATCGGCAGCAGCTCCATCGCGAACGGGTTGGTGATCGCCTGCCCGACGGTGAACAGCGCGGTCGTCACGACCACGGGCAGCATCACCAGCACGACCGAGCCCGGCGCGCCGGCACCGATCTCCCGGGTGGGCAACAGCGGGCCGCACACCACCAGCGGGACGAACGACAACCCCATGCAGGCGAGCCCGATCGCCGCCGACCGTCCCGACGACCAGCGGGCACGGCACCAGTTCGTGATCCGCAGCTGGCCGAACACGCCGATCACCGTGGAGATCACGAAGACGACCGCGATCGCCCAGTACAGGCCGGACACGCGCTGCGCTTCCAGCGGGATCGTCAGGTAGAGCTGGTTGTAGAGGCCGAAGTAGGCCGACAGCGACAGCGTGAACGCCAGGAACCGGCGGTTGGTGACGACCTCCCGCCAGCTCCCGAGAACGCTGGTGCGCTGCGGTTCGACCTCCCGGTGCGGCAGCACGAGCAGTTGCGCGGTCGTCAGCACGGCGAACGCCAGGCACGCCACCAGCGCCACCACCTGGAAGTCGATCGCCAGCAGCAGCGCGCCGAGCAGCGGCCCCACCAGGGTGCCGGCGTGCGCGAAGACGTTGAACACCGAGAACGCCTCGGCCCGGTGCTCGCCCGCTTCGTGCACCAGGTAGGTCCGCACCGCGGGGTTGAACAGCGCACCGGCCAGTCCGGTCAGCACCACCGCCACGACCAGGCCCGGCAACGAGGTCAGGAACCCGAACAGGCCGAACGCCACCACCCGCAGCGCGCACCCGAGGATGATCATCGGTCGGCAGCCGATCCGGTCGGCGGCCGTCCCGCCGACCAGGAACATGCCCTGCTGGCTCAGGTTCCGGACCCCGAGCACGAGTCCGACGACAGCGGCGCTGTAGCCGAGGTCGTGGCTCATGTAGGAGGCCAGGAACGGCAGCAACATGTAGAAGCCCACGTTGATCCCGAACTGGTTCACCACCAGCAGCCGCGCGGCCGGGGACAACCGCAGGAACGCACCCTTGCTCGTCACAGCGCAGCGTCCTCCTCGCACACCGGGCAGTGCTGCTGCCCGGTCCTCCGTCGGCGGCAGGGGTCCGGCACGGTCGGGCACCGCGCCCACCGCTTCCCCGCCGTGGCTCGCACATCGTCCACAGTGTCCGGCTCGACGGCTCGGGCGGTCAGGCCGTGCCGGCGGCAGAACTCGTCGTCGTACACCGATTCCCAGTAGCGCTCCGGGCCGTCCGGGAAGACCGCCGCCACCCGGTCGGTCCCGAGCTCGCGCGCGCACCAGGCCGCGACCATCGCGGTGGCTCCGGTGCTCCAACCGCCGCTGACGAAGCTGCCCGCGGCCAAGCGCCGACAAGCGTCGGCCGCCTCCGCAGGGCCTACCCAGTGCACTTCGTCGAACTGCTCGTAGGCCACGTTGTCCGGGTGGAGGCTGCTGCCCAGGCCGCGCATCAGGCGGCGTCCGGGTTGGTGGCCGAACACGCTGGACCGCGGCGAATCCACACCGATGATCCGGACTTCCGGCCACCGTTCGCGCACCACCGAGGCGATCCCGGCGCTGTGGCCGCCGGTGCCCACGCTGCAGACCACGGCGTCGAGCGCGTCGAACTGCTCGGCGAGCTCACGGCCCATCTCCCGGTACCCCGCCGGGTTGTCCGGGTTGTTGTACTGGTCCGGCCAGTACGCACCGGGGAGGTCGGCCAGCAGCTGGTGCACGCGCTCGAGCCGGGCTCGTTGCCACCCGCCGACCGGGTGCGGCTCGGAGACGAGCTCCACGCGCGCTCCGTAGGCGCGCAACAACCTGCGGGTCATCTCGTCGAGCTCGCGGTCGGCGACGACGACCACGGGGTGCCCGAGCGCCGAACCGACGAAAGCCAGTCCGACGGCGAGGGTTCCACTGCTGGACTCGACCACCGCTGCGCCGTCGCGCAGTTCGCCGCGTTCTCGCGCGCCTCTCAGCATCGACAGCGCCGCGCGGGCCTTCATGGTCGCGGGACCGACCGCTTCCAACTTCGCCCAGAAGCCCGGGTGCCGCCGCGGAAGCGGTGTGCTCACGCGCAGCACCGGCGTGTCACCGATGAGGTCGAGCAGCGACTCGCACCTGCGGCCGCCCGCGATGCCCGTGGGCCCCTGCTGCAGCGGGATCACGCCGGTCCTCCTCGGTAGAGGTGGATGGCGGTGTCCTCGCCGCTGAGCCAGAAGAACGGGTAGGGCTCGGCCGACAGCGCCGTGATCTCCTCGCCGAGCATCTCGCGGAAGACGGCACTTCCGGTCTGGGCGAACACCACCAGGGGCAGGTCCCGCGTTCGGCACACGTCGGCGATCTCGTCGAAGGTGCCGTTCCCCAGCACCATTCCCGACGCCAGCACCGCGTCGGCGCCGTCGATCGCCTGCTGGTGATCGGTCAGGACGGTCTCGCCCCACTCGGTGAGGCCGCCTTTGAGGTCGCACGGCGCGCAACTGCTCCCGCGTTCGCGCAACGCCGCCAGCAGCGAGTTGACGACGCCGATCACCGCGACCCGACCTCCCGGGGGCACCAGCACGAGATCCGCCACGGCGCGCGCCCGCGCCAGCGACTTCTCCAACGACGTGCCCGCAGGCACCCGCACCGTGGACGAGCGCGGGTGGCCCGCGTGCGGCGCCGAGTCCGCCAGGTACGCGTCCAGCACCGCCACGCGCACGGCGGCAGAGGGGTGTTCGAGCAGGGCCGCGACGTCGCCGCCGACGATCTCACGCACGAGCTCGTCGTCCAGCTCGCCGGGCTCCGCGGCGCAGGAACCCACCGCCGAACCCACTCGCACGCTCAAGACCGTGTTCACGTAGCCGTTGCGGCGGCTGGAGTGCCGTGCCGCTTGGACCGTCAGGAAGGCCACCGCGACCTGCGCACCGGTGAAGGAATCTTCCTTCGCACGGCGCAGTTCGGTGGTCACCCGTTCCAGCGCCGGGAGCGCGCGCTGGCGCGGGTGAGGGGAGCTCACAGGCACAGTTCTCTCCACATCGCAAGGGGAATGACCGGGAACGAGTTCGGTCTACGCGATGTGGACTGCGGCACGGGGGGACTTCGACAGCGCCGTTCTCGGCACGCCGACACACTGATCCGGGTGCACCGGTCACCTCCTCCGGGGCTCCGCGACCCCGTACGAATCGGCGTGACGACGCGAGTCTCCTGACTCGTGGATCGACGCCGCCTTCAGCCTTCCCACCGGGAACCCGGCAGTGGCTCGAACGAAGGCGGCTCCTCACTCACAGTGGCGGGACCGTGCCGGATTTTCACCGGCTTCCTGCACGACGTCACGTGGTTGCGCGGATCAACATCGCAGCACGAGCCACAGCGGGTCAATCGCCTAGTGATATCTATTGCACAGAAGTCGCAACAATGAGCGGCTGTTCATCTGATCATGTGGAGGTGAGGATGCTCGACGGGCAGCATTGCGAGATCGGGAACTACCAGGTCAGGCGTGCCCGCCTGGACGACGTCGAGAAGGCCCGGACGCTGATGTTCGACACCTTCTACCGGGTCATGGGCCACGGGTACGTCCCCGCGTGGCACGCCGATGTGATCGATCTCGAGCGCACCTACTTCACCACCCCCGGCCAGGCGCTGTTCGTCGCGGCGCTCGACGACGAGGTGGTCGGGACCACCGCCGTCCGCGCCAGCGGACCCCAGAGCCCGCCGCACCCGGAGTGGATCGCCGAGCGGTACGGGAGACCCGGCACCGCACAGATCTTCCGCACCTACGTCAACGCCGGGCATCGGCGGAACGGCCTGGCACGCGCGCTCGTCAACCGGTCCTGCGAGTTCATCGGCGAGACCGGGTGCTACGACACGATCTACCTGCACACCAACCCGGCGGTCGAAGGCGCGGAGCCGTTCTGGCGCAGCGTGGCCGAGGAGGTCTACGACGCTCGAGCCGACGGCTCCTACAGCCCTGCGATCCACTTCGAGATCCCAGTCCCGCGAGCAGCCTGACCCGCACGAGGCGAAGCGGGTGGGCACACCGTGGATGTCGCGATCTCCCGCCTTGGCAGCGCCTCTCGGGCTCCCGGTGGTGACACCGCTGCGAGTGAGGACGCTCTCGCACCCTCCGAGGCCACGTGTGTTGGTGGCAGCAGCTGCGACCGTCCGGGCCAACCGCCCCGCAGCGGGAACGAGCACCCGCGAATCCGGGAACCTCCAGTCACGCCGGAGCAGGTAGCCCGCTGATCTCCCCGGCTCGCGCCCCGTGGCTGGAGGAAGGATCAAGACCGACCCTGCCGGCGGAACCGGAGCGGGCCGGTGAGTGGTGCCGGGCCCGGGTCTTTCCGGGCACGGCACCTCCCGCTCGCTCCGACGGCGGGGTGCCGGTGCGGTCCGCCGGCGGGCACGCCCCGCAGGCCCTGGTGCAGGCGGGGTGCGCGTGACGGGGTGGACGCGTTCACGTTCCGCTTCCACCGATCGGGTGCACGACCTGCACAGATGCTGTAGAAAATGGGCACTCACCCTGGGCCGGTCCTCTTGGCACCCGAGGATCGAGCACCGCTCGTCCGGCTCGACAACGGGTGGGGCGCAGCGGCAACACCGAGCCGCCCCTCCGCAGTGGAGGGACTCGCCGGCCCGACTTCAGCAGAGGAGGGACATGGCCCAACATCCCCTCGAAGACATGTACGCCGCCCGGGACGCCCTCGACCGCGCCGCGAGGAACTGCGCCCGCACCGATCTCACCCAGCTGGACTGGCCCCCGTACGGCGCGGCGATGCTCGGCGTGCTGGGGTCGCTGCACCACCTCGCCGACGCGTTGACCCACCAGCTCAACCAGGTGGACCGGGACGCCCTGTACCGGCAAGCACTGCGCGACCACCCCCACGAAGCCCTGGACCGCGCGATCGACGACCTCGAGGGCGTGACCACGGTCCTCGCCTCAGCGATGCGGCACGCGGGTGAGTACTGGGAGGAGACGCAGCACATCCACGAGGACACCACCTCCCGCGAGCAGGACTGACGTCACCGCGGGGTCAGGCTCGGCCCGCCGCAACGCGCGAGATCCCCCGCGGCGGCGGGGTCGCCACTCGTCCGCGCCTGACCCCCTCCGCGGACGCAGGTCACGGGCCGGGACGAGAGGGGTGCGAACACCCACCCCGGCGGAGGTGGGGCGTCTCCCGCGTGGCGGGCGATCACGTCGAACAGCTGCTCGACCTCGGCGCGAAGCACCGGCGACGCTGCGAGTCTTCTCAGCGGTGGAAGGAGGACGAGTTCGCCCTCGGACGAAGTGGCGCCATCACGACCGGGAGGAGAACACACCCCCCGTAGTTCGCACGCGAGTTGAGCAACCGGTTCAGGGCAGTGACAGCGCCGAACCCACCCCCGCACGGGGTTTTCCGCGAAGAACAGATCTCGACGGCGGAACACTCCGGACTCCTCTTCCCCGCCACCCGGGTCCGGCTCGCCGTGCGCGCACCACACCACACCGCAGACCGACCTCCACACCACTGCGACCTCGGAAGATGGGTGCACACCCCGATGGCAGAAAAGACCGTTGTGTCCGATCCTGGGCTCGAACCCTTCGTCGACAGGCTGGACCAGCCTCGATGATCGGCAGCGGTGTTCATCGTCGGCAGGAAGGAGCCGTCATGGAGCGCCACACCCATCAACGAGGAACCGGTGCTGACTTCGCCACCGGACGAGGAAGGCACGCGAACTCCGGCGGCGGAGGGGTGCGAGGCGCCGATTGGGCCGTCATCGTCATCGCGATCGCGGCCGTCCTCGGCGGGCTCGTGCTGGAACAAGGACTGATGATCGCAGGCGGAGCCCTCCTCGCCCTCAGCGCGGTGCACCGCCTCGAAGGGCCGAAGACGCCCGGACGAAGGACACGAGCTCGCAAGACGTGACGTGGAAGGCGGTGCCGACCAGTGGACGGACCTGACACCGGCACCGCCGCCCCTCGCCACCGGTCCGCCACCTCCTCCTGCGCCCACCGTCCTGGTGCGGGCTCGTCGGCGGAGGGGGCGTGACCGTGGTAGTAGCGCTGACCATCGTCACGTTCCTGATCTCGTTCGGCCTGATCGCGACCGAGCGGGTCCACCGGGTCACCGCGGCGCTCGGCGGCGTCGCCGTCATGGTCCTGCTCGGTGCCGTGGACGCCCACTCCGCCTTCTTCAGCGAGAAGACAGGGATCGACTGGAACGTCATCTTCCTGCTGCTCGGGATGATGATCACCGTCAGCGTCCTGAAGCACACGGGCGTGTTCGACTACCTCGCCATCTGGGCGGCGCAGCGCAGCCGGGGCAAGTCGTTCCGGTTGATGGTCATCCTCGTGCTGCTGACCGCCGTCGTCTCCGCGTTCCTCGACAGCGTCACGGTCATGCTCCTCATCGCGCCGGTGACGCTCGCCGTCTGCCAACGGCTCCGGCTCCCCGTGGTGCCGTTCCTGATCGCCGAGGTCCTCGCGGCCAACATCGGCGGCACCGCGACCCTGATCGGGGACCCGCCCAACATCATGATCGGCAGCAGGGCGGGGCTGACGTTCACCGACTTCCTGTTCAACCTCGCGCCGATCACGGTCGGCTTGCTCGTGGTGTTCATCGGCCTGTGCCGCGTGCTGTTCCGGGAAGCCTTCCTCGACGCCGAGGAGCACATGACCGAGATCATGCAGCTCAACGGCAACGAGAGCATCCGCGACCACCGCCTCCTGCGACGGTGCCTGGTCGTCGTCTGCGCCGTCGTGCTCGCCTTCGTGCTGCACGGCCCCATCGGCATCGACCCCGCCTTCGTGGGTCTGCTCGGAGCCGGCCTCATGGTGCTCGTCTCGCGCACCACCGCGCCCGAGTTCCTCCAGGAGGTCGACTGGTCGACCCTGGTGTTCTTCATGGGGCTGTTCGTCATGGTCGGTGGTCTGGTCAACGTCGGCGTGATCGACACGCTCGGCCGCGCGGCGATCGGCCTGGTCGGCGACGACTACCTGGTGGCCGCCACCGGTCTGCTGGTCGGGTCCGCCGTGATCGGCGGCATGATCGACACGATCCCGTTCGTGGCCACCACGATCCCCATCGTCGAAGAGCTCGTGGCCACCGTGCCCGACCCGGAGGCCAGCCAAGCGCTGTGGTGGTCGCTGGCCCTCGGCGCGGACCTCGGCGGCAACACCACGGCGATCGGGGCCAGCGCCAACGTCGTGGCCATCGGCTGGGCCGCCCGCAACGGCTACACGATCAGCTTCTGGCAGTTCACCCAGTACGGCCTCGTCGTCACCGCGGTGACCATCGCCCTGTCCACCCTCTACGTGTGGCTGCGGTACTTCGCGTTCTGAGGGGCCGCGCCCACGGCCCGCGCCCTCGGCGTGCGGACGGTCGAGCGCGGTCCGATGCTGGAGGGCGCTCGCCGCTCGGCGCGTGCCCACCGTTCGACCAGGGAGGAAACCGCATGACCACGACGCGCACCGCACACACCACCTGGGAGGGGAACCTGCTGCAGGGAACCGGCACGGTGTCCCTGGACTCCTCCGAGGTCGGGCAGTACCCGGTGTCCTGGCCGTCCCGAGCGGAGGAGCCGAACGGCAAGACCAGTCCCGAGGAACTCATCGCGGCCGCGCACTCCAGCTGCTACTCCATGGCGCTCTCCAACGGCCTCAACCAGGCCGGCACGCCACCCACCAAGCTCCTCACCCGCGCGGAGGTCACCTTCAAGCCGGGAGAGGGCATCACCGGCATCCACCTCTCGGTGCAGGGCGACGTGCCCGGTGCCGACGAGGAGTCCTTCCGCAAGGCCGCGGAGGAGGCCAAGGCCAACTGCCCGGTGAGCCAGGCGCTGTCCGGGACGACCATCTCGCTCTCGGCGTCACTCGGGTCGTGACGCCCAGCCGCGCAGCCCGCGACCACCTCGCGCCCTCGACGCATGTCGAGCGCCCCGCGGAGCGGCTCCGCGGAGCACTCGTCCGCGCGCCGACCATGGTTCCCGCGGTCCACCGAGCAACCGCGAACCCGCGCACCTCGAACCCGCGGTGGTGGCCGCAGGGCTCGGCTTCACCCCCACCCCTCTCCAGGGCAGTGCTGGTTCTGGTGCGGTGCGTGGATGCGGGACGGACAGGTCTCGTTGCTTCCCACCGAGAACGACATCTCGCGCGACATGTCGTGAGCGGGACGAAGAACATCTCGCGCGTGATGTCGTTCGCCGGCGCAAGGGTCAGCGAACGACGGCCCGGGATGGGACACCGCGGCGGTGCTCGTGGTTCGCGACGAGGTGCCCGCGTTCGGCCATGCCGTGCCCGGAGACGTGCACCGGCCGCTCCGGCCAAATCGTGCCGGAGAAGACCCTGACACCCGCCCGACGTAGGAGTCCACCGAGGTGCCGTGCTGGAGCGGTAGCGCGGTCGGTTCCGCTCCTCTCGACCAAGTGGGCCACTTCCTGGCACAGGGTGGCCACGAAACTCGTTCTGGCTGACGGCTCTCCGGCGCCAGTTCGGTACCCGAGCGCGCGATCTCGGCGAACCTCTCGACCGTGAACCTCGCCGGTCGACAGCGAGGGACCGTCCGAACCGATGGCCTGGGCGGCACCTCCGAGGCGGACATGGGAGAGCGGGCGTAGGCGTGATGCCTGCGCCCGCCTCACGGGGTGCGTCGCCAGCGCCCCGTGCGCCCCCCTTGCAGCCGGTCCAGTCGTCCCCTCCGGTCGATCGAACCGGGTTGGTGAGATTACGCCGTTACTGGCGAGTCACCACTGCGCCGATCGGGTGTCAGCTGCGCGTGGGGCACGAGGAGTCATCAGCACCGGCCTCCGGGTGCGGGGGCACGTCTGAACCGCTCCCCTGCGACCAGGACTTGACGGCCGCGCTGCCGTTCGCCGTGGCGGCGAACTGATCGACGAACATCTGGTGGACCTCGGAGGCCCGTTCTCCCGTCAGGCAGCGGCGGACCGGCTTCGGCACCCGCGAGCCGGGCTCGGTGATCGTCGTTTCGTACTCGTCCTTGCCGGTGTTCGGGTCCGCCCCGATCCTCATCGTGGCGAACACCCACACCTCGTCACCGATGGTGACCTCGGTCCGCAGCATGACCATGCGAGCACTCTACGGCTGTTGATCTTGCCGTTCCAGGGCTTTTGTGCCCTGCGTCCGCCGGCCCGGTGGCTGATCGGCTCGTCGCCCACGGCGGAACGGGCACCTCGGGCACCTCGGTCCGAATTTTGCGCCTCGGATCAAGAATGGGGTCGCGATCAGGTATTGGACGGCCATGAAAGGCCGGGCGATGCTGGGGGGCGACCGGTCGCGCTCGACATCACCGCGGCCTGGGGTGGTCCGCCCTGGCGCACGATCGCGAGGTCCGGGTCATGGCGGGCGCCCAGAGCGACGCGGCCCCTCCACGGTTCCGGAGGGCACGAGGGCGGTCCACGCGCTCAGTCCTCTCCGGAGCCGGTGGGGGCCGAACCAGAGAAAGGACAGCTATGAGTCGCCTGTGCCAGACCGAAGGCTTGACCGAGGAGCAGGGCGAGATCCTCAAGGCCGTGCGGACCTTCGTCGAGGAGCAGATCCTCCCGGTGGCCACCGAGCTCGAGCACGCCGACGAGTACCCGACCGAGATCGTCGAGGGGCTCAAGGAGCTGGGCGTCTTCGGCCTGGTGATCCCCGAGGAGTACGACGGGCTCGGCGAGTCGCTGCTGACCTACGCGTTGTGCGTGGAGGAGATCGCCCGCGGCTGGATGAGCGTCTCCGGCATCATCAACACCCACTTCATCGTGGCGCACATGCTCATGCAGCACGGCACCGAGGAGCAGAAGCGCAGGTACCTGCCCCGGATGGCGACCGGCGAGGTGCGCGGCGCGTTCTCGATGTCCGAGCCGGGGCTGGGCTCCGACGTCTCGGCGATCAAGACCAAGGCCACCCGGGTCGACGGCGAGTACGAGATCACCGGCCAGAAGATGTGGCTGACCAACGGCGGCTCCGCCAACCTCGTCGCGGTGCTGTGCAAGACCGACGAGGACGACGAGTCCCCCCACCGGAGCATGACGACCTTCCTGGTCGAGAAGGAGCCCGGTTTCGGCGAGGTGGCGCCGGGCATCGTGGTGCCGGGCAAGATCGACAAGATGGGCTACAAGGGCATCGACACCACCGAGATGGTGTTCGAGGGCCACCGGATCTCGGCGGACCAGGTGCTCGGCGGCGAGCCCGGTCGCGGCTTCTTCCAGATGATGGACGGAGTGGAGGTCGGCCGGGTCAACGTCGCGGCCCGCGCGTGCGGCATCGCCCACCGCGCCTTCGAGCTCGGCATCGACTACGCGCAACAGCGCGAGACCTTCGGCAAGCGGATCGCCGACCACCAGGCCGTGCTCTTCCGCCTGGCCGAGATGGCGACCAAGGTCGAAACGGCGCACACCATGATGGTCCGCGCGGCCCGGATGAAGGACTCGGGCCGGCGGATGGACGTCGAGGCCGGCATGGCCAAGATGCTCGCCTCGGAGTACTGCAACGAGGTCGTGGAGGCTTCGTTCCGGATCCACGGCGGCTACGGCTACGCCAAGGAGTACGAGATCGAGCGCCTCTACCGCGAGTCGGCGTTCATGCTCATCGGCGAGGGCACCTCCGACATCCAGAAGATGATCATCGGTCGGCGCCTGCTGAAGGAGTACCAGGTGTGAGAGCGCGGTGCGCACGCCCCGGGAGGCGGCGACCGGCGCACCGCTGACGAACGACCTCGACGTGGGAAGGCGGCGGCCACCTGGCAGGTGGCCGCCGCCTCGTGCTGGTCGACCCTGGCGTCCCCCCCGGCCGCCACCGCGGTCGCCAGCAACCCGGAGACCAACCCGTCCCCGCTGAGCCGCGGGAACGGGCGGGAACGTCGGGTCAGCGGGTGGGTGTGGTCGCCTCCCCGGTGGCCGCCTCGTCGGCGGCCGGCGTCGGGTCGGCCGCGGGGCGACCGAGCAGCGCGCGCGAGCACACGAGCGAGATGAACGTGGTCACGATGCCGAAGGCCACGGGGAGCACGATGCTGCCGAAGCTGTTGTGCAGCCACTGGAGGATCATCGGCGTGGTGCCGCACAGGGCTCCCGACAGGCCGTAGGTCAGCGAGATGCCGGTGTAGCGGACCCGGGCCGGGAAGCTCTGGGCCAGCATGCCCGCCATCACCGCGTAGAACATCACGTCGGGGATGGTCGCCGCGACGGCGCCGATCATCGCCAGCGTCCAGTTCCCGGTCCCGATCAGCAGGAACATCAGGGCGAGCAGCGGGATTTCGAGGCCGAGCAGGAGCGTGACCAGCGCCCGGGGGCTCCAGCGGGTGGCGAGGACGGCGCCGAAGGGCTGGACCACGAACTGCACCACGCTGGCGATCAGGATGATGCTGAGGAAGGCGTCCTTGGAGAAGTCCAAGGTCTTCGTGGCCCACGAGAGGGCGAAGGTGTCGCGGGCGTAGACCACGACGAAGACGCACAGGATGCCGAAGATGCCGAGCAGCAACTCGCGGAGGTTGCTGCGGAAGACCTCGACGACCGGGACCTTGACGATCTCGTTGCGCTCGTGCAGCTGCTTGACCGCGGGCGACTCCTCGAGCTTGAGGCGGATCACCAGCCCGACGACAACCAGCAGCGCGGAGGCGAGGAACGGCAGCCGCCACGCCCACTCGAGCAGCGCCGACTCCGGCAGGAGGCCGGTCACACCCAAGAAGCACAGGGTGGCGAGGATACGTCCGGCCGGCGAGCCCTGCTGCGCGAAGGCACCGAAGAGGAAACCGCGGTCGGCGCGGGTGTGCTCGGTGGCGATCAGGACCGCGCCGCCCCACTCACCGCCGACTGCCAGGCCCTGCAGCATGCGGAGCACGATCAGCAGGACGGGCGCGGCGGCACCGATGGTGGCGTAGGTCGGGAGGAGTCCGACGCCGACCGTCGTGACACCCATCAGCAGCAACGTGGCGATCAGGGCTTGCTTGCGGCCGATCCGGTCGCCGAGGTGACCGAAGACCGCGCCGCCGAGCGGACGGGTCAGGAAGCCGACCGCGAAGGTTCCGAAGGACAGCAGCATGGCGACGGCCGGGTCGGCGTTGCTGAAGAACAGCGGGCCGAACACCAGCGCAGAGGCAGTGCCGTAGATGTAGAAGTCGTACCACTCGATCGTGGTGCCGACGAAAGCGGCGATGCCGGCTTTTCGCGCCATCCGCTCGTCGAGCTGAGGTGTGCTGGACATGGGACTCCTCGGAGGGATCAGGGGATGCCTCTGCGCGCCCTGTGCAGGCCTGTGAGCGCACTCACGCTAAAGGGCGAACTTCTTGCCTGTCCAAGACCAGATGTGGAGGCGTTTCATGACCGGATCGGCAAAAGTCCCGGGTTCCGGTCGCACCCGGGGCGCCGCCGCGGGAGGCCCGCCGGCAGCGCCGGGCCGCGCCGCGCGCGGCCCGGACGTGCTGGTCAGGGGATGACGAGCGTGATGCTCTCCGCGACGCAGACCGGGCGCTCGACGCCGTCCGCTTCGACGGTCCACCGCACCACCACCTGGCTGCCCGCGGGCACCTGCCGGACCTCCCGGATGCGGGGCGTGCCCCGCACCTTCGACCCCACGGGCACCGGAGCGGGGAACCGCACCTCCCCGAGCCCGTAGTTCAGCCGGGCGGACCCGGTCTCCAGGGCGTAGAGCTGTGCTGCGAACGCCGGGAGCATCGCCAGCGTGAGGTGGCCGTGGGCGATCGTCCCGCCGAACGCCGACCTCGCCGCCCGCTCGACGTCGACGTGGATCCACTGGTGGTCGCCGGTGATCTCGGCGAAGGCGTCGACGGTGGGCTGGCTGACCTCCACCCAGCCCGTCGTCCCGAGGTCTTCTCCGACAGCCGCCTCGACCTCGGCGATGTCGCGGAACACCCGCGGCGGCATCAGGCGACCCTCTCGAAGACGGCTGCCAGGCCCTGTCCCCCACCGATGCACATGGTCTCCAGGCCGTAGCGCGCCTCGCGGCGGTGCAGCTCGCGTGCGAGCGTGCCGAGCATCCGCACGCCGGTGGCCCCCACCGGGTGGCCGAGCGAGATACCGGACCCGTGCACGTTGGTGCGCTCGTGGTCCTCGTCGGTGAACTTCCACTCCCGCATCACGGCCAGGGCCTGGGCGGCGAACGCCTCGTTGAGCTCGATCACGTCCACCTCGGGCAGGGACAGCCCGGCTCGCGCCAGCGCCGCCTCGGTGGCCGGGACCGGGCCGATTCCCATCACGTCCGGGCGCACACCGGCCGCCGACCAGCTCACCAACCGCACCAGGGGGCGCAAGCCCAGCTGCTCGGCCGTGTCCGCGGTGGTCACCAGGCACATCGCCGCGGCGTCGTTCTGGCCGCTGGCGTTGCCCGCGGTGACCGTGGCGTCGGGGTCCTGGGAGGACAGGATCGGGCGCAGCCGAGCCAAGGACTCCAGCGAGGTGTCGGCGCGGGGGTGCTCGTCGGTGTCGATGACCACCTCGCCCTTCTTGGAGGGCACGGTCACCGGGACGATCTCCTCGGCCAGGACGCCCGACTCCTGGGCGGCCACAGCGCGCTCGTGGGAGCTGACGGCGAGCCTGTCCTGCTCGTCGCGGCCGATCTCGTACTCGCGGCGCAGGTTCTCGGCGGTCTCCAGCATGCCGCCGGGCACCGGGTGGAACCGGCCGCCCGGGGTCTGCCTGCCGCGGGTGAGTCCGTCGTGGATCTGCACCCCGCTGCGGGCCCCGCCCCAGCGCATGTCGAGCGAGTAGAAGGCCACGTTGCTCATCGACTCGGCCCCACCGGCGACGACCACCTCGCTCGCGCCGCTGGCGACCTGCATGACGGCGTTGATGACCGCCTGCAAACCCGAACCGCAGCGGCGGTCGACCTGCTGGCCGCCGGCCTCGACCGGCAGCCCCGCGTCGAGGCCGACGACGCGTCCGATGGCGGGTGCCTCGGCGTTGGGGTAGCAGTGCCCCAGGATCACGTCGTCGATGCGCCCGGGGTCGACCCCGGTGCGCGACAACAGCCCCTTCAGCGCGGTCACGCCCAAGTCGACGGGGTTGACGTCGCGGAACACGCCGCCGTAGCGCCCGATCGGGGTGCGGACAGGTTCGCAGATCACGACGTCGGGTGCGGTTCGGTTCATGATCAGGTGCCTTTCGCGGTGTCGGGTGCGAGCTCGCCGGAGACGGTGACGAGCGTCTTCTCATCACCGCCGAGCAGGCGGTTCTCGGTGGTGCCGTGGGAGGGCAGCGCCAGGCTCACGCGGGCGTCCTGGCCGCAGAACAGCGGAGAGGCGTTGCGGTGGACCAGCTTCCGCACGGAGCGGTCCGGGTGTTCCAGGCGCAGGCACTCGGCGAGCACGAGGGTCGAGAGCGGACCGTGCACGACGAGTCCCGGGTAGCCCTCGGTGCGGGTGGCGTAGGGCCAGTCGTAGTGGATCCGGTGCGGGTTGGAGGTCGCCGCGCTGAAGCGCATCAGCAAGGTCGGGTCGGTGCGGAAGCGCCACCCCTCCGGACCGGGCACCAGCGGAGTACCCACCGGCTCAGCGGCAGCGGCGGCCTCGGGCTGCGGCAGCGCGCTCGGCGCCGGGGTGGCTCCGGCCTCGCGGTAGACCAGGTCTTGGCGTTCCTCGAGCAGCAGAGCGCCTTCCAGGTCGCGCAGGTGGACCCGCACGCGCACGATCACCAGCCGTCCGCTCCGCCCGGTCTTCTCCTCGACCGACTCGACCCGGCTCTCGCGGACGACCCGCGAGCCGACCCGCAGGTCGCCGTGCAGGACGACCTCTCCCCCGGCGAACATCCGGCGCGGCAGCTCGACGGGCGGCAGGTGTTCGCCGCGCCGGGGGTGGCCGTCCGCGCCGATGGTCGACGAGACGGGCCACCGCGGCAGCGCCACCCAGTGCCACAGCGGAGGGAGCAGCTCGCCCTCGCCGGGCACGGGCGCGCCGCTGTCGAGCAGGGCTCCCAGTCCGGTTACCTGCGTGGTGTCCAGGACTTCGACCGAGCTCGTCCCGCGCGCGGTCCACTCCCCGTAGGTGACCGGCGCGTTCACATGAACCGCCCGCCGGTCACCTCGGCCACGGTGCCGGTCATGTAGGACGACAGCGAGGAGGCGTAGAACAGCGCCACGTTCGCCACCTCGGCCGGCTCGCCAGGGCGCCCCATCGGGATCTCGGCCATCTTCTGGTCCCACGCCTTCTGCGGCATGGCCTCGGTCATCGCCGAGCGGATCAGGCCGGGCTGGATGGCGTTGACCCGGACGTTGTGGTGGGCCATCTCCTTGGCGGCCGCCTTCGTCATGCCGACGATGCCGGCCTTGGCGGCGGAGTAGTTGGTCTGGCCCACCATGCCGACCTTGCCGGACAGGGAGGAGATGTTGACGATGGCTCCCGACTTCTGCTCCCGCATGCGGGCCGAGGCCAACCTGGTGCCGTTCCAGCAGCCCTTCAGGTGCACGGCGATCACCTGGTCGAACTGCTCCTCGCTCATCGTGCGCATGGTCGCGTCGCGGGTGATGCCCGCGTTGTTGACGACGACGTCGAGCGAGCCGAAGGCCTCGCAGCTGGTCGCGATCGCGCGCTCCACGTCGTCGGCCGACACCACGTCGCACGCCACGCCGAGAGCTTCCGCGGACAGCCCCTCGGCGGCCGCTTCTGCGGCGGTCCCGTCCAGGTCGGCGATGACCACGCGGGCGCCCTCGGCCGCGAAGCGCTCGGCGATGGCCAGTCCGATGCCCTGGGCGGCACCGGTGATCAGCGCCGTCCTGTCCTCGAGCAGTGCCATGGTGTGCTCCGATCTTCGTCGTTCTCGTCCCGGCTCCTCAGCCGAGTTCAACTACTGCGGTGGCGTGGGACATCACGGGTGGTTCTCCGCTGCGGCGATGCGCCGTGCGCGGGCGACGACCGGCGCGTCGACCATCTGCCCGTCCACGACGACCACGCCCTCGTCGTCGGTGGCGGCGAGAACCCTCTGGGCCCAGGCGACTTCGTCCTCAGGGGGAGCCAGCGCCGCGGCGGCGGGGGCGACCTGGGCCGGGTGGATGCACAGCTTGCCGGCGAAACCGACGGCGGCGGCCGCCGACACGTCGGCGGTCAGCTGGTCCGCGTCGTGCACGTCGCCCGTGACGCCGTCGACCGGACCCGCGAGCCCCACCGCCGCTGAGGCGAGCACGAGCGCACCGCGCGCGGGAGCGATGGCGGGCGCGTGGTCCGGGTCGACGCCGAGCTGCGCGGCGAGGTCGTAGGTGCCGAGGACGAGTCGGAGGACCCCCTCGACGGCCGCGAGGTCGTGGCCACGTCGGACGCCGAGCGCCGTCTCGACGAGGGCGGCAACGGCCGACCCCTCCGGCAGTGCCCGCACGAGGTCGTTCGTGGTGAGCACGTCCTCGGACTTCGGCGCCATGACCACGACGGGCCGTGCCCCGGCCAGCGCGGCGACGTCGTCGGCGTACCAGGGGGTTCCGGCCGCGTTGATGCGGACGGCGCACGGTGCGTCGTGGTCGGCGAGCCAGTCGACGACGTTGCGGCGCGCGTCCTGCTTGCGGGCCGGTGCCACGGCGTCCTCCAGGTCGAGCACGACCAGGTCGGCCCCTGCGGCGGCGGCCTTCGGGAAGCGTTCCGGGCGATCTCCGGGCACGAAGAGCCAGGTGCTCGCGGTGCCGGCGGCGGTTCGAGCGTTCACCGGTTCACCGTTCCCGGGCCCGCGGTGCCGATCACGCCGCGCTCCGCCAGGTCGTTCAGCTTCTCCGCGTCGATCCCGAGGGCATCGGCGAGCACCGAGCCGGTGTCCTGGCCGATCCGCGGTGCGGGCGAGGGAGTGGCCCGCCGGCCGTCGACGACCAGCGGTGATCCGGGCGCGACCAGGCTACCGACCCCCGGCTGGTCCACTGTGGAGAACAGCGGGAGTTCGCGCAGCGCGCGAGCGTCGTCGGCCGCCAGGTCGGTGAAGGTGCGGTACTGCGACCACAGGACGCGGGTTTCCGCGAGCGCCTCGGTGACGTGCGCCGTCGAGTGCTGCTCGAACCAGGCCGAGATCAAGCCCGCCAGCACGGTGCGGTGCCGGAACCGCTCCCCCTCGTCGAAGAAGTCCGTGCCCAGCGCCCGGGCCAGCGCGGAGACGGCTTCTTCGAGCCCGGTCACCCGCAGCAGGTCCTTCCACTGGCGCGGGGTCAAGGCCACGACCATGAACCGGTCGCCGTCGGCGGTGGTGAAGTCGCGGCCGAAGGTGCCGTAGACGTAGTTGCCGGTCGGTTCGCGCGGTTCGGACGGGCGGACCTGCGCCTCGGCCAGGTAGCCCAGGAGGCCGGCACCGGCGAAGGCCACATCCTCGAGCGCGATGCGGATCTCCGATCCCTCTCCGGTGCGCGCCCGTCGGCGTTCGGCGGCGAGCAGGGCGATGGCGAGCTGGTACCCGGCGGAGAGGTCCCAGGCCGGGACGACGCTGTTGACCGGGCCGTCGTGGTCCTCGGGACCGGAGACCAGCGGGAAGCCGCTGGCCGCGTGGACCGTGTAGTCGACGGCGGTGCCGCCGTCGTGCCGCCCGGTGAGCACCGCGTGGACGACGTCAGGACGGCGCGCCCGCAACGCCTCGTACCCGAGTTCCGCCCAGCGCTCGTTGTTGCTGACCACGATGCCGCCCGAAGGACCTCCCGACACCACCAGGTCGGAGACGAGCCGGCGACCTTCCTCCTGGGTGAGGTCGACCGCGATGGCCCGCTTCCCCGGGTTCAGACCGTTCCAGTAGAGGCTGACGCCGTCGTCGGTGAGCGGCCACCGCGTCCGGTCGGGGGCGCCGTCGAGGGGTTCGACGCGCACGACCTCAGCGCCCAGCTGCGCCAGCACCGTGCCGCACAGCGGCGTCGCGACGAAGCTCGACATCTCCACGACCCGGAGCCCGGCGAGCGGACCGGTCGCGGGATCGGGCTGCGCGGGGTCGGAAGTCGGATCAGCGTTGATCATGGGCCTGCCTTTCGGGTGGGGGCCGGGACGGTTCCGGTGGAGGTGACCGCGGCCGTCCTGCGGGCGACGACGGAGGTGGCGACGACGAGGACGACCGGGACGCCGTAAACCAGAGCGAGGTTGCCGGTCGGGTAGGCGATCGCCACCCACGAGTAGCCGACGGCGAGGCCGGCGAAGCGGAGCATGTTGTGCAGGCCGAGCGCGACACCGTGCGCGGCGGCGGGTGACGCCATCAGGTCCTGGCCGGCGGCTGCCTGCACGACACCGACCGCCGAGCCGGTCACCGCGAGCGCGACGACGGTGGCGGCCACGACGACCGGGCGGGGCGCCACCGGTGCGAGGAGCAGCGCGAGGAGTCCGAGGACGAGCACGACGAGGCCCGTGCGCAGGCTCCGCCCGGCCGAGAACCGCTCGGAGACGCGGGACGACGCGGAGGCGGCGAGGGTCATCGCCAGGGCGAGCGTCAGCATGACCACGCCGATCGGGCCCGGGCCCATGCCCAAGTCGCGTCCGAGGTGCAGCGGCGTGGCCACGATGGCCACGCCCAGGCAGCCCATGACCGTGCACGCGGCGGCGGTGCTCGCGACGTACCGGCGCTCGGTGAGCAGACCCGCGGGCACGAACGGTCCGGCCTTCGTGCGACCCAGCCGGCTGTGCCACACCAGCGCGAGAACGCCCACCGCGGTGAGAACGGCCGCACCCCAGGGCGAGCCCTGCTGTCCGAGCCAGCTGACCGCGCCGACGAGAGCACCGGTGCCGATCACCGAGGTGACCATGCCCGGCACGTGGAGCTGCGCCGGCGCGGCGGGGACCGCCGGCACGATGGTCAGGCACAGCACCAGCAGCACAGCGCTCAGCGACGCGTGGGTGAGGAACACCCACCGCCACCCGAGCGTGTCGGCGACCAACCCGCCCAGCGGCGGGCCGAGGGCCTGCCCCACCCCGATGGCGGCGGCCCACCCGGCCATCACCCGGTTCCGCTGCTCGACCCAGTGCCTGCCGAGGACCTGCTGCACCCCGGGCGGGAACGCCGAACACGCCACGCCTTGCAGGGCACGCATCACCACGAGGAACGCCAGGTCCTGGCTGAACGCCGCGCCGGCCTGGGCGCCGACCATCAGCAGCAGCGACCAGCCCAGCACCTGACGCGAGCCGAAGCGCTGGCACATCCACCCGGACAACGGCGCGCAGAGGACCATCGCGAGCGTGAAAGCGCTGACCGCGAACACGATCCCGCGCGGCGAGGCACCGATCGCGTGCGCGATGACGTTGATCGGCGCGCTGATGATCGTGCTCGACAGGGTGCCCAGCGTCGTGCACGCCAGCAGCGCTGCGTAGGCCGCCGGCGGCGGGGCGGAGCGCGGACGGCCGCGTCTCATCGCAGGTAGAGCCGGACGGTGTCGATCTCCTCCCGCAGGAGGCGGACCTCCTCGACGGTGGGACGCCCGGTCTCCCGCACGTCGTCGGCCACCGGGATGTCCCAGCCCGTCGCGCCGCGCACGTCGTCCACGGTCAGTCCGGGGTGGACCTCGCTGACGACCAGCTCGCCGAGCTTGTCGGGGCGGCGCAGCACGGCCATCGGGGTGATGACCGTCGAAACGCCGTGCCCCGGCGGCACCATCCGCGGGTCCTCGGCGTGCGCCCGGACGGGGCTGGGCGAGGTGCAGAAGTCCAGTTCGGCCGGGAGCGCGCCCGGGTCGTGGCGGCGGAGCACCACGACGCACTCGCCGGCGTTGGGCATGATCTCGGCGGCGCCACCGGCTCCGGGCAGGCGTGCCGTCGGCGTGTCCCAGTTCCCGATGAGGCTGGTGTTGAGGCTGCCCCAGCGGTCGACCTGGGCGGCGCCCAGGAACCCGACGTCGACGTGTCCGCGCTGCAGGACGTAGCCGAACAGCGCCGGCATCCCGAGCACCGCTGCCGCCCCGGAGACCAGCACCGAGTCGGCGATGCCCTCGGCAAGGCCTTCGGGCTGGGCGCCGCAGATGCCGGACTCGTAGACCAGCTCCACGTCCGGGTTGGTGGTGCGGCGGGCGAGGTCGACCGCGAGGGTCGGCAGGCCGACACCGGCGAAGACCCGCTGCTTGCCGACGAGGTGGCGCGCCGCGACGGCGGCGAGGAACTCGGTGGACGACGGCGCGACGTCCGACAGCGCCTCCGCGCCCAGGGCCTGGCTGGTCATGCGATCACCTGCCGACGGCCGAAGTCCACGGGCTGGGAGGGTCGCGGCGCGACCCGCACGGTCTCCCACCGCTCCGCGCCCAGCTTCTCCAGGTAGGCCTGCCGGTCGGGCACCTGGTGCACCCACTCGTCGAGCCACCTCAGCAAGGCGTCGCGGTCCCTGCTGATCGGCGTCCACTCGCGGTAGAAGGCGTTGTCGCGGTCGTAGTGGCCCTGGGAGTAGGACGGGTGCGCCCCGCCGGGGCACTCGACGACGGCCGCGACGGCGTGCGAGGGCAGGACCGTGCGGTTGGGGTCGGAGCGGACCACGTCCTCGTCGACGACCTCCTCGACGGTGGCGATCACGGTGCGCGCGGCGTAGGCGGCTTCCTGCTGAGCACCGGTGATCCCCCACATCTGCACGTTGCCGGAGCGGTCAGCGCGCTGCGCGTGCACGATCGTCACGTCCGGCCGCAGGGCCGGGACGACGTAGATGTCGGGTCCGCCGTAGGGGTCGGCGACCTTGCGGATCATCGGGTTGAGCCGGGGCAGGTCGCTGCCCGCGTAGGAGCGCAACGGCAGGAACGGCACGCCGGACGCGCCCGCCTGGTAGCGGCACACCATGCCGTAGTGGCTGTACTCCTCGACTTCGAGCGGCGCGGGGTCGGCGTGCTCGACGCGGCGGCGCACCTCGTGCAGCGAACCGGCCGAGCCGCTGGCGAAGAAGGACGCGACGAGCCGGCGGACGCACCCGGCGGCGATCATCTGGTCGGCCAGCAGGTCCGGGGTCATCCGGCAGAACGTCAGGCCGGTGATGGCCTGGCGGATGATCTCGTGCCCGGCGGCGAACGGGATGAGGTGCCCGAACCCCTCCAGCGCGACGGTCATCCCGTCCTCGACGTGGGCGGCCACGGCCGAAGCCATGTCGGTGACCTTGTCCGCAGATGGCATCGGCACTCCTCGCGTCGCAGGGTCGGTCGGACCCAATCTGCCGTCCCGGACGTGCTGAACTCCAATACTTCTTGCGCCACCCGTTGTTGACGAACGGGCATCAATGGGACCCGAAAGATATCGGAAGTGAGGAGAAAACGCGGCATGATGCCCCGCGTGGACACCAACCTCGCCGATCCGGCGCACACCGCTCCGCTGACGCTGCCCGACCTCCTGGACCTGCTCGACCTCGCCTGCTGCGACGACCCGGACAACCGGGTGAGCACGTGGACCGGCCGGCCGCAGACCCGCCCGGCGGACCGGGTCTTCGGTGGTCTGCTGCTGGCGCAATCGCTGGTGGCGGCCGGCCGCACCGCCGCTCCCGAGCAGCGGGTGGTGAGCCTGCAGGCCGACTTCGTGGCCGGTGTGCCCACCGACCGGCCGCTGCGGTGGGAGGTGGAGCGGGTTTCCGACGCGGCGTCGCTCTGCACGCGCCGGTCCCGCTTGATCGATGAGGAGGGCGGCGAGCTCTTCAGCGCGGTGTCGCGGTGGGGACGCGTGCGCGACGACCAGCCGTCCCACTCCTCGGTGCGCCCGGTCGACGCCCCCGACCCGGACGAGCTGCCGGACCTCGCCGACCGGTTCGGCGGCGACGAGCGCATCCCGCCGTGGTGGCGGAGGGCGCGGCCGGTGCACTTCCGGCACGTGGTGGCACCGCCCTACCTCGCGCCGACCGGGGAGGGCGACCGGCAGACCACCTTCCTGCGCACCCCCGGGCCGCTGCCCGACGACCACGTGCTGCGCGCGGCGCTGGTCGCCTACGTGACCGACATGAGCGTCCTGGAGCCGGCGTTCACGGCGCTCGGCGGAGCCCGCCACGCTCCCGGCGCCCGGATCCTCAGCCTCACCCACGTGCTGACCTTCCACGCGCAGCCCGACCTGGGCTCCTGGCACCAGTTCGACTGCCGCGTGGAGTCGGTGGCGCACGGCCGCGCCCACGGCGTCGGCGAGCTCTTCGACCCGACGGGCGGCCACGTCGTCACCGCCGCGCAGATCGGCCTGGTCAAGGTCGTCCGCTGACGACGCGCGGCGGTCGTTCAGCGCGCGCCGGACGGGAGGTCCGGTGTCGGGAGCGCCTCCTCGGAGGCGGCGAGGACGGCCCGCAGGGCCGGGTTGGTGTCGCCGCTGCGCCAGATCAACCGGGAGTAGGTGGGGGTCCTCCCCTCCTCGAGCTTGATCGCGCGGATCCCCTCCTGCACGACGTTGGCGACCGCCACGTCGATGGAGAAGGTGATGCCGACCCCGGCCGCGACCAGCGCCATGGCCGTCCACGAGTCCGGCGCGGTCTGCACGATGTTGGGGGCGTAGCCGGCGGCGTGGGCGTTGCGGATGAACCCGTCACGCACGCTGGAACCCGGGTCGGCCGGCAGCATCACGAACGGTTCGTGGCGCAGCTCGGCCATGCTGACCTGGTCCCGGTCGGCCAGCGGGTGCTCCTCGGGGACGACGATGACGTGGTGCTCGACGGTCAGGATGCGGTGGTCGATGCCGGGTGGCTCGATCGACCACCGCACGATCGCGAGGTCGAGGTCGCCGTCCATCACCGCGCGCAGTGCCTCGTCGTTGAAAGTCCGGCTGCGCAGGCTGAGTTCGATGCCGGGGTGCTTCTCCCGCACGGTGCGGCCGAGCTGACCGACGAGCCGGTACGACGACGGGCCCGCGAAACCCATCCGCACGCGGCCCGTCTTGCCGCGACCTGCGGACTCCACCGCCCGCCGGGCCACCCGGAAGCCGTCGACGATCTGCCGGGCCGGCTCGATGAGCGCCTCGCCGGCGCTGGTCAACCGGACGCTGCGGGTGGTGCGGTCGAAGAGCTGCGCACCGAGTTCCCGCTCGAGCTGCTTGATGGTCCGGCTCAGCGGCGGCTGGGCGATGTGCAGCCGGTCGGCGGCGCGGCCGAAGTGGAGTTCCTCGGCGACGGCGAGGAACGCCTGGACGTGGTGGAGATCCATGAGGTGCACTTTTACGCCCCGAGCAACAGTGCTGCAAGCATTAGGTATTGGACGGGCATAAGCGGCCGCGGCCATGCTTGTGGGTCATGGACACCGACCTCCTGCCGCTCGAGGGCATCACCGTGGTCGCCCTGGAGCAGGCCGTCGCGGCGCCCCTCGCCACCCGTCACCTCGCCGACCTCGGGGCGCGGGTCATCAAGCTGGAACGCGTCGGCGAAGGCGACTTCGCCCGCAACTACGACCACGCCGTGCACGGGTTGGCGTCGCACTTCGTGTGGCTCAACCGCGGCAAGGAGTCCGTCGCGCTCGACCTCAAGTCCGAGGAGGGCGCCGCCATCGCGCGTCGGCTGGTGGCCGGGGCCGACGTCTTCCTCCAGAACGCCGCTCCCGGCGCGGCCGAGCGACTCGGCCTGGGCGCCGAGGAGCTCGCGGCCCGGCACTCGCGGCTGGTGGTCGCGGGGATCTCCGGCTACGGCACCGACGGGCCGCTGCGCGACCGCAAGGCCTACGACATGCTGATCCAGGCCGAGGCCGGGTTGATCTCGGTGACGGGCACTCCGGAGACGCCGACCAAGACCGGTGTCCCCTCCGCCGACATCGCGGCCGGCCTCTACACCGCCCAGGCCGTCGTGGCGGCGCTGTTCCGGCGCGAGCGCACCGGCAAGGGAGGCGTCGTCGACATCTCGATGTTCGACGCGACCGTCGAGTGGCTCGGCCACCCCATGTACATGCGGATGTACGGCGGTCGGCAGATCCCGCGGATGGGGCTCAGCCACGCCGCGATCGCCCCCTACGACTCCTACCCCACCAGCGACGGCGAGATCTTGATCGGCGTGCAGAACGACCGCGGCTGGCGCGCGCTCGTCACCGACGTCTTCGACCGCCCGGACCTCGCCGACCACCCCCGGCTGGCCACCAACCCGCTGCGGGTCCAGCACCGGGAGGAGTGCGACGCGGCCGTGTCGGAGCAGACCCGGCGCTTCACCACCGCCGACCTCGACGCCCGGCTGGCGGCCGCCGGTGTGCCGGCGGCCCAGGTCAACGACATGGCCGGGCTGGTCGACCACGTCCAGCTCACCGCCCGCGACCGGTGGCGCGAGGTGACCACGCCGACCGGGCCGGTCCAGGGGGTGCTGCCCCCGATGACCTTCCGCGACGTCGAGCTGCCGATGGGCGCCATCCCCGAGCTCGGCGCGCACACCGACGTGGTGCTCGACGAGCTGGGCATCGACGCCGACACCCGCAACCGCCTCACCGACTCCGGCGTCCTCGGCCGCCCGGCCGCCGCCCCCGAACCCACGTCCTGAACCCGCCCCACCACCCGAGGAGCAGCGCCATGGAACCCGACGAGTTCACCTCCATCCTCGCCGCAGTCCGCGAGTTCGTCCGGAAGGAGGTCGTCACCGCCGAGGACGAGATCGAGGATTCCGACCAGGTCCCCGACCGGTTGCGCGCGCAGGCCGCCGAGATGGGCCTCTTCGGCTACGCCATCCCCGAGGAGTACGGCGGCCTCGGCTTCAGCATGTCGGAGGAGGTGCGCCTGGCCGTGGAGCTGGGCTGGACGACCCCGTCGTTCCGCTCGATGTTCGGCACCAACAACGGCATCGCGGGCCAGGTGCTGGTCAACTGCGGCACCGACCGGCAGAAGGACGCCTACCTGCCCGCGCTGGCCAGCGGCGAGCAGGTCGCGTCGTTCGCGCTCACCGAGCCGGAGGCCGGTTCGGACCCGAGCGGGCTGACCACCCGCGCGGTGCGCGACGGTGACCACTACGTGATCAACGGTCAGAAGCGGTTCATCACCAACGCGATCTGGGCCGACCTGCTCATGGTGTTCGCCCGCACCGGCGAGGTGAGCGAAGGGGCGCGCACCATCTCGGTCTTCGTCGTGCCCACCGGGACGCCCGGCGTCACGATCGGGCCGAAGGACCACAAGATGGGTCAGCGCGGTGCCGTGACCTCGGAGATCTTCTTCGACGACGTCCGCGTCCCGGCCGAGAACCTGGTCGGCGAGGTCGAGGGCGAGGGCTTCTCCGCCGCGATGCGCTCGCTGGCGAAGGGCCGCCTGCACATCGCCGCCTTGACCGTCGGCCTGGCGGACCGGCTCATCGAGGAGAGCCTGCGCCACGCCACCACCAACCGCCAGGGAGGGCAGCAGCTCGCCGACTTCCAGCTCGTCCAGGCGATGCTCGCGGAGAGCCGCACCGAGGCCTACGCCGGGCGGGCGATGGTGCTCGAGGCGGCGCGCAGCTGGGACGACGGCAGCGACCGCAGGCTGGCGCCCTCGATGTGCAAGCTGTTCTGCACCGAGGCGGTCGACCGCATCGCCGACCGCGCCGTGCAGATCCACGGCGGCCTGGGCTACATGCGGGAAGTGCCGGTCGAACGGTTCTACCGGGACGCGCGGCTGTTCCGGCTCTACGAGGGCACCAGCGAGATCCAGAAGCTGATCATCGCGAAGCAGGTGGTGCAGGAGTTCGACGCGTGAGCGCCGTCGTCGTCGAAGACCGCGGTCCCGTCCGCGTCCTCACCCTGGACCGTCCGGATCGCCGCAACGCGCTCGACCTCGACGACCGGCTCGAGCTGCTCGACGCGCTCAAGGCCGCCGACCGGGAGGCGCGGGCGATCGTGCTCACCGGTGCCGGTTCGGTGTTCTGCGCCGGCGGCGACATCCGGTCGATGTCGCAGGACCCGGAGGTCGCGCGGCGGCGGCTCGAGGTCGTCAACGCCGTCGTGCGCCAGGTGGTCACCGGTGAGCGTCCCCTCGTCGCCGCCGTCGAGGGCGGTGCCTACGGGCTCGGCCTCGCGCTGGCGGCCGCCTGCGACGTGGTCGTCGCGGGCCGCGGCGCGACGTTCTCCACGTCCTTCGCGAAGATCGGCCTGGCCCCGGACACCGGTCTCTCCTACACGCTGCCGCTGCGCGTGGGCCGCGGGAGGACCCGCGAGTTGCTGCTGACCGCACGTGCTTTCGACGCGGCGGAGGCCGAGCGGATCGGCGTCGTGGAGACCCTGGTCGACGACGGTGCCGCGCTCGACGCCGCGGTCGCCACCGCGACGACGCTGGCGGGGATGTCGGCGCCCATGGTCACCGCCGTCCGCCGACTGCTGGTGCAGCCCGACCAGAGCCTCGAGGGCCTGCTCGCGGCCGAAGCCGACACGCAGGTGGAGCTGCTGGGCGGACCCCAGTTCGCCGAGGGGCGAGCAGCGTTCCTCGAACGCCGTCCCCCGGACTTCACCCACGTCTGACGCAGGGGTCCACACAGGACTGGTGGCGCCGAGCCGCAGCGGCGCCGCTGTCCCACCAGTGGAACTCACCCCGCACCACCGCAAGACCCAGCCGGCAAGCGGCGGCAGCCGCCTCCTCAGGTGTGCGACTCAACCCGAACCGCACGCAAGATCCAGGCGGCCGCGGCGGCAGCCGCCTCGTCAGGTGTGGGACTCAGCCCGCACCGCCGCAGGTTCTGAGCGGCTTCGTGGCGAGTACGCCGTGACGCCGCGCCGACATGCTCAAGGAGCGGCGCACGGAGACCACGCAGCCGCTCACGTCCTGCCACCCGCACCGTCAAGCAAAGCGACCCCCTGCAGGCGAAGGAGAAAGTAAGAGTGAGCACTCTTGACACCTTGTCGGCTGACGAGCAGTTCATCGTCACCACCGTGCGCGACTTCGTCACCCGGGAAGTCCAGCCCGTCGTGCAGGAGTTGGAGCACACCAACACCTACCCCGAAGCGCTCATCGAGAAGATGAAGGAACTCGGGATCTTCGGCCTCGCGGTGCCCGAGGAGCACGGCGGCACGCCGGTGTCCACCCCGTGCTACGTGCTCATCACCGAGGAGCTCGCGCGCGGGTGGATGAGCCTCGCCGGGGCGATGGGTGGGCACACCGTCGTGGCCAAGCTGCTGCTGCACTTCGGCACCGAGGAGCAGAAGCGGCGCTACCTGCCGCAGATGGCCACCGGGGAGGTCCGCGCGACCATGGCGCTGACCGAGCCCGGCGGCGGGTCGGACCTGCAGGCCATGCGCACCGTCGCGCGCCGGACCGACGACGGCTACCTGGTCAACGGGTCCAAGACGTGGATCACGAACTCGCGCCGCTCGCAGCTGATCGCCTTGCTGTGCAAGACCGACCCGGACGCCGAGCCCGCCCACAAGGGGATCTCGATCCTGCTGGTCGAGCACGGTCCGGGCCTCGTCGTGTCCCGCGACCTCCCGAAGCTCGGCTACAAGGGCGTCGAGAGCTGCGAACTGTCCTTCGAGGACCACCACGCTCCTGCCGACTCGCTGCTCGGCGGCGTGGAGGGCAAGGGCTTCGCGCAGATGATGAAGGGCCTGGAGACCGGTCGCCTCCAGGTCGCCGGTCGTGCGCTGGGGGTCGGGCGCGCCGCGCTGGAGGACTCGCTGACCTACGCGCAGGAACGCGAGTCGTTCGGCAAGCCCATCTGGCAGCACCAGTCCGTCGGCAACTACCTGGCCGACATGGCGACCAAGCTCAGCGCGGCACGCCAGCTGACCCTGCACGCGGCCCGCGAGGCCGACGCCGGGCGGCGGGTGGACGTGGAGGCGGGCATGGCCAAGTTGTTCGCCTCCGAGACCGCGATGGAGATCGCGCTCAACGCCGTCCGGGTGCACGGTGGCTACGGCTACTCCACCGAGTTCGACGTCGAGCGCTACTTCCGCGACGCTCCGCTGATGATCGTCGGCGAGGGCACCAACGAGATCCAGCGCAACGTCATCGCCGCCCAGCTCGTCAAGCGCGGTGGTCTCGACGTGTGAGCTCGCCGTGCGCGTCGGCGATCTGCGCAGGACGCTCCGCAGCAGGTCACGACGGGTCACCGAGCGCACAGGCTTCCGCGGAGCCTGCACCCGGAAGGGTGAGCACTGTTTGGCCTGCTCCACGCCGGGTAATCCGGGCGCATGCGAATGCCCCGGGGTTTGGTCGACGAGTCCGCGCTGGCACTGCTCGAGGGGTACGCGTGGTTGCCCGGATTGCGCGCCCGGTCGGACACGGGCGTGGCGCACACCCGGCTGCTGGGGCAGCGCGCGGTCGGCCTCTGCGGAGTCGACGCTGCGCGGTTCTTCTACGACGAGGACCACGTGCAGCGGCGGTCGGCGATCCCGATACCGCTGCAGAAGACGCTGTTCGGCCGGGGCGCCGTGCACACCCTCGACGGCCGCGACCACCGCGACCGCAAGGCCTTCTTCCTGTCCGTGCTCACGACCGGCGCCGTCGAAGGCATCGCCGAGTCCGTCGGGGAGACCTGGGACCGCAGAGCCGCGGGCTGGCGGCCCGACCAGGAGCTGGTGCTCTTCGACGAGGCGGCGCGCGCCATCACGCGCGGGGTGTGCCGTGCCGTCGGGATCCCGCTCGCGGAGGCCGAGGCGGACGACGTGGCGCGCGACCTGATCGCGATGGTCGACGGCTTCGCCACGCCCGGGCCTCGGCACTGGCGGGCGCGACGCGCGCGCAGCCGCCGCGAGGCGTGGATGAGCGACCTGATCAGCGCCGTCCGGAACGGCCGGCTCGAGGTCACGCCCGACTCCGCGCTGGACGCGGCAGCGCGGCACCGCGACGCCGACGGCCGGGAGCTCGCGACCGAGGTCGCCGCCGTCGAGCTGCTCAACATCATCCGCCCGACCGCAGCGGTGAGCTGGTTCGTCACCCACGCGGCGCACGCGCTGCACCGCTGGCCGCAGCACCGCGAGCGGCTCGCCGCCGGTGAGGAGGAGTTCGCCGAGTCCTTCGCGCACGAGGTCCGTCGGTTCTACCCGTTCGCCCCGTTCATCGGTGGGCTCGCGGTGCGGGACCTGACGTGGCGCGGCGAACCGGTCCCGCAGGGCGCGATGGTGCTGCTCGACCTGTGGGGGCACGACCACGACCCGGAGCTGTGGGACGAGCCGTACGCCTTCCGGCCCGACCGGTTCGTGGGCCGCGACATCGGACCGTTCGAACTCGTGCCGCAAGGTGCGGGTGATCCCGCGACCGGGCACCGCTGTCCGGGGGAGCCCACCGCGGTGGCGATCCTGGCCGGCCTGGCCGGGCGCTTGGCGCGGATGGACTACGAGGTGCCGGAGCAAGACCTGACGATCTCGTTGCGCCGGATCCCCGCCCGCCCGAAGAGCGGGTTCGTCTTCAGGCCTCGAGGTCGACGTGAGCCGGACGTCACTGCCCGTACGAGCCGACCGGCCACAGCGCCGGCGGAACCGGCACCGCGTCCCCGGTCAGAGTCGTCACCAGCACCGCGCTGAGCGCCGGCAGTCGTTCGGCCGCGACCTGCACCCGGAAGCGCGTGGGAGGTCGCGGCTAGCACCGTCCTCATCGAACACACGACCGTCGCACCGATGCGGATCTGACCTCTGTGCAGCGAGTCTCCTCGATCGACGTTGCTATCAACGACGGTTCGCTGCCCAGGAGCTCTCGTGAAGGCGACCAGCACGCAACACCGCTGAGCGGAACCGACTTCCGCCCTGTTCACCAACCCCTTCGCACACGCGAAGAGGAGCGAACCAGCTCCGCCCGCACGTGCCGTCACGCGTGCGCCCAGGGCAGGAAGTCCTCCAGGGGCGCCTCTCGAGGTGGTCGGGTCGGGACGCTGCCTGGAAGTCCTTCGGCAGCGGGTGTTCTCGGCCTGCTTCCAGCGGCGGGTCAGGTCGTCCCGACCGCCACGTGCGGGCTCGGGGTGCCGTCTTCCTCCAGCTGCCGGCTCGTCGTGCGCAGTGCCGTGTCCATGACCGGTAAACGACGGGTGCAGTCGAACGCGTTGACGCCGAGCGTGCCGAGGTCCTCCGCGGTCGGGGCCAGCACTGTGGTGTGGATCCCGTTCTCGCGCAACCGGTCGACTTCGGCCCGGAGTCCCTCGGTGACCCGTCGCCGCACCAACCGCTCGGCTTGGGCGAGCGGTGAGCGCGGCCGGTCGAAGGAGTTCGCCGCCATCGGAGCCACCACGATGGCCGTGTCCACGCCCGTCTCGAGCAGGATGTCAGCGTTGGTGCTCGAACCGATCGCGCCGTCCACGTAGCGCCGGCCCGCGATGGACACCGGCGGGAAGAGCCCGGGCACCGAGCAGGACGCGGCGACCGCTTCGGAGAAGACCAGGTCCTCGTGGCTGCCCGGGTGGAAGATCTCGCGCTGCCCGCTGTCGTAGTCGGTGGCGACCACGTTCATGGGCACCGTGACGGGGTTCCGGTCCACGACCTGGTCGATGAACTCGCGCAGCTCCACCAAGGACCCACGACCGGACGGAGCCAGCGCGACGCACCAGTGCAACAGGGGCGCGCCGAGTGGGTTCGCCAGGCACTGCGCCAGCAGCCGCGGTGATCCCAGCCCGAGGAGGCCCAACGGGGTGCGCAGCATCATGGGATTGGCGCAGTTGAACCCGTGTTCGGCCAGAACTCCTTCGTCGGGCGAGCGCTGACCTGCGTCCAACGCCTGCACGCTGATGCCGCGGGACAACAGCGTCGCGAGCACGGCACCGGAGGAAGTACCCACGATCGTGTCACACGTGCGCGGATCCCACCGGCCCACCATCTCCAGCGCTCGGAGCGCGCCGATGCTCCAACACGCGCCGAGGACCCCGCCTGCACCCAGCACGAGCCCCACGCCAGACCTGTCGTTCGTCGAAGTGGTGCGCGCATCACCGTGCGTGGACATGGCGCCTCCGTAGGGCCGGTGCGGCACCTCCCGGCCGTGCCGGGAACCGCCGCAGCGCGTTTCATGCGGAGCGTCCCTCCCTACTGGTGAGTTACCCCGTGATCGGCGAGGTAAACGCAACTGGAGCCGAGGCACCTCAGTTCGCCAACGCCTGCGGGGTTTGGGTTTTGAGCGTGGAGTCCAGCCAGGGGCACTGGCGCGCACCACTCTGCGCGCGCCTGGGCGGCGGTGTCGACGAGCGCGGCGTCTTGATGGCCTGCGCGCGTGGACCGACCACCTCCCAGAGGAGGTTGACCCCGTGGCGCGCAGGTGCGCGCGAGGCAGATCGGCGATGAGCTCCACGCTGGACGGGAATCCACGGTCCGACATCACCGCGCTGAGCCGTTCGAGCCCCACCCGTGCCCGAGCCACCAGGAGTTTCGCGCGGCAGGCGGAGGCCGTGCCACCGCGCATCGCGGCGGAGCGCGTCGAGGTGGCGACGCGACCACGGCGCCAGATCGCGTGCCACGTGGTGCACGTCGGCCTCAGCGTGATGACGCTCGGCGAGCTGTTCGAGGCAGAGCGCGAACCTGGCTTCGACGCGGTGCAGGTCCGCAGGGCAGGCAGCACGGGAGCGCCGGCCAGTCCACCTCCAGCGACCGGACCGTGCAGTCCTCATCGGACCCGGACTAGCCAGACCGACCACAACAGCAGTGCACCACGCCTTGTGATCCCCGCCCCGCTGCCGACATCGGCGGGCACCGGGCTGCCGGACCGGAGGGTTGTCCGCGAGGTCGGTTCCTCCCGCTGCACGGGCGGGATCACGGCAGGTCGGCGCGCACGACGAGGACGGGGCAGGGGGCGTGGTGCAGGAGTGCCCGGCTGGTGGACCCGATCAGCATCCCGGTCATGCCGCCGCGTCCGCGGCTGCCCACCACCAGCAGCTGCGCCCGCTCCCCGCACTCGACCAGGAAGCGGACCGGTCGGTCGCGGGCGACGACCCGGTCCACCTCGACGTCCGGGTACTGCTCTTCCCACCCGGCCAGCCGCTCCGCGAGCACGCGCTCCTCGTCGCCCTTGACGGTGTCCCAGTCGACCGACCGGGACCCGAACCAGTCGACGGCCACGTCGCTCCAGACGTGCACGGCGACCAGCGGCACTCCCCGCAGCGACGCCTCCTCGAAGGCCGCAGCGAGCGCCGGCTCGCCCACCCGCGACCCGTCGACACCCACCACCACCGTTCCCGTGCGCACGCGCTCGTGACCGGCGGTTTCCGGGACGACCACCACCGGGCACCGGGAGCGCATCGCGACCAGTTCCGCCGTCGAACCCAGCGCCATCCGCACCCCGGTGAACTCGTTGAGCCCTCGCCCACCGACGACGAGCCGCTGCGCCTCGTGGGACTCGTCGAGCAGCACCTCGCCGGGCGTCCCATGCCGGAGCTCCTGCTCGACCTCCACACCGCCGGCAGCGGCACGCGCGGTGCTCACCGCCTCGGTGAGCCAGCGCGGCCGTTCGGCCTCGTCGAAGCCCTCTCCCGCGAGGTGCGGAACGCGAGGTACGGCGCACACCAGGCGCAGTGGACGTCCGTGCACCTCGGCGTCCACGGCCGCCCAGCGCACGGCCTCCAGCGCGGAATCGGAGCCGTCGACGCCCGCCACTTCCCGCATACCGACACCTCGCTCCCCCGGCGCGTTCACGCCGACCGTACGGCGGCCCGCAGCCGCCGCAACCGGATCTGGACGTCGGTGGGCCACGCCCGTGACCGACGCTCCGTTCGAGGAGAACGCTCCACTCGACGTGCACCGAGCGCGGTCACCTCAAGGCCCGACGGCCCTCCTCCGGCGCGCCTTGGGCGTCCTCCGCTCCCGCGGCGTCGTTGACACCGCTCGGGATGATCAGCACGGGGCACTTCGCGTGCTCGACGCACCGCAACGCCGTGTTGCCGAGCACCGCGTCGGCGACCTTCCCCCGGCCGTGGTCTCCGAGCACCAGCATCGCGGCGTCCTTCGACTTCTCGATGAGCACCTCGTCGGCGTGCCCCTCGACGAGTTCGGCGCTCACGTCGGTGGCGGCCAGGCCCGCGCTGCACTCGGTGACCACGCGGGTCAGCTCCTGCCACCGCTGCTCGCGCACGTGGTGCGGCGCCAAGCGGGGGTTCATCAGCAGCGGAGCCGGACCGGCGAGCACAGCCTGCGAATGCCACACCATGACCGCGGCCACCGAAGCCCCGCGCACCCGGGCTTCGCGCAAGGCCCACCGCAGAGCGCGACGGCTCGCCTCCGAGCCGTCCACGCCCACGACGATCCGCTCGTTCCCGGCCACCGCAACCACCTCGCACCGACGAAACCCCGGTGGGGAACCGCCTTCCAGCGGACTGCCTCCCCAGGATGTGCGGTGCGGCCCCGGCCTGTTCAGAGCATTAGGTCACCTGCGTCCTCTGGGCACCGGCGTGATCGCGCGCGCGGCACCTGTCATCCCCGGCCGGGGTCGGACCACTCCTGCTCGACCCGCTCCCACTCCCGCGCCCACCGGCGCTGCGCCCACGCGTCCCCGGCCACGCGCACGGCCTTCATCAGCCCGGCGCAGGCGAGCAGGCCGAGAGCGAGCACGCCGATCGAGGTGCCCACGGCGGACGCACGGATCGTGGTGTCCGAGGGTGGGGCGGGTGCCGCGTGGTCGGCGGCGTCGACCCACAGCGGGACGTGTTCGCCCACGTCGCTGCCGGGAGGAACCTCGGCGCGCTCGACGCGCGGGAGACCACTGTGGCTGGTCCACCGGACGTCAGCGCGTGAGCTCACGTCTCCCCCGGCCTCGGACCCGACCTCGTCGGGATCGGTGAGCACGACGGCGTCGACCACGCGTTGGCTGCTGGCCAGGACGGCCGCCTCGCGCTGCTGCGCGGCGTACTCGGCCTGGCCCCAGGACACCGCGAGCACGGGCGCGCCGATCACACCGGCGACGAGCACGAGGAGCAGCGCCACGGCCACGAGCCGGTCGACCCGACGGCGCACCGGGTTCTGCCCCAGCCCCAGCGCGTGGACGAGCCAGCTGGTACCCGCACACCTCATCGCCTTGACCCCATGCGAACTCCGGTTCCTCGACCACCGTGAACGCCGCCGGACATCGGGACCAGGGCATTTCTTCCCCTCCAGCCGCAGCATCACGATCGGTCTGCCGAGCACGTCTGCCACGCCTCCAGCCCGCCCGCCGGCGTCTTGCGCGCGCACCGGGTCAGCCCTCGGCGAGCTGCTCCTGCCTCGCCCGCTCGACGCCGGCGAGGACCTGCGGGGTGACGGTGCGCAGGAACGGTGGGATCGTGATCAGCACGGCGAGGGCGAAGGCGGTGAAAGCGACGCGCATGCCGACCATCTCGGCCAGCAGCCCGGCCACGCCGGCGCCGACGGGCATCGCTCCCCAGCTGAACAGGCGCGCGACCGCGCTGTAGCGACCCATCATCTCCGGCTCGACGAGGTACTGGGCGATGGTGCGGGAGTTGACCGTCCACAGCGTTCCTCCCAGCCCACCGAAGAAGGCCCCCGCGGCGAGCGCCCACAGCTCGGTGGTCAGCACGGGCGTGATCACCATGGCGAAGGTGCCGACGAGGTCGGCGAACAACGCCCAGCGCCGGCCGATGAGGCGGTTCACGGTCGTCACGGTCAGCGCACCGACCAGCCCACCGACCCCCAACGCGCTCAGCAGCAGCCCGTACTCCCGCGGTCCGAGCCCGAGCACGGTGGTGGCCATGAGCGGCATGAGCGCCAGCCAGGCACCCCAGCAGGAGCACAGCACGGTCAGCACCAGTGCCATCAACCGCAGCAGTCGGCGCCGCCACAGGTAGCGCAGCCCCTCTCCGATCCGGCCGGCCACGCTGGCCTGCGGTGCTGCGTCCCGCGGAACGCGGAAGCGGCCGAGGAGGAACACCAGTGCCACGGTGGCCAGCACGTACCCGGCGGCGGTAGCACCCAACGCGAACGCGCTGCCGACCGCGAGGAGCAGGCCGCCCACGAAGGGGCCGCAGAACTCGTTGCAGACCGTTTCGGCACCCGTGATCCAGGCGTTGGCCCGCTCGCGCCAGCGCGGCCCCACCGCGGTCGGGGTCAGCGCCATCGCCGAGGTCAGCGCGATCACCTCGGCGATGCCCAGCACCGCGCCTGCGACCAGCAGCAACACCAGCGTCACGGCGTCCGAGCGCCAGGCCACCAGCAGTGCCGCGAGGGTCAGCAGCCGCAGGCCGTTGGCCAGCCACAGCAGCAGGCGCCGGTCGAACCGGTCCACCAGCACGCCCACGTGCAGGGCGGTGAGGAGCCACGGCAGCGTGAGCGCCAGCGAGACTGCCGCAACCAGCGCCGGTGAGCTGGTCAACGTGGTCGCCATCAACGGCAACGCCATCTTCAGCACGCCGTCGGCCAAGTTGGTGACGGCGGTGAACACCACCAGCACCAGCGCGTTGTGCCCGCTGCGGTCGCGGGACGGCGCGGCGGCCGGAGGCTCGGCGAGTCGGTGCACAGCTGCCCATCCCTCTTCGAGTAACCAGTGAAAGCACTTAGGTGGATAGTGTCACCGGTGGGCAGTCGCCCGTCCATCCCGCGAACGGGTAACCTGTCATCAGGTTGACCGGTTACTCCGCGCCGCCGAGGAGGTGCGTCGCCATGGATCCGTCCCGGCACGCCCAGCTGGTCATCGCCTTCGCCAACACGCTCGACGTCGAGGACGGCACCGACGCGCTGAGCGAGCCCGCGGGCCTCGCCCGCTGGTTGCGGGAGCACGAGCTGACTCCGAGAACACCCGCGGTGACCGAGGCCGACCACGATCGGGGACTCCGCCTGCGCTCAGGCCTCCGCGAAGTGCTCGGCACCGAGGAACAGCGCTCCCACGTGCTCGCCGACGCGGACGCCGTGCTCCTCGAGCTGCCCCTGCTGGCGTCGCTCGACCCGGAGTCGCCCCTCCAACCCGACCCGCACCTGCCGCCGACGCAGCGAGCGCTCGCGACCATCGCGTCCGCGCTCGCCACCCTGCTGATCACCGGCGAGGTGGAGCGGGTCAAACGCTGCCCCGCGGAGGACTGCGGCTGGGTGTTCTGGGATTCGACCAAGAACCGGAGTCGCCGCTGGTGCTCCATGCAGGTCTGCGGCAACCGCCAGAAGGCACGCACCTTCGCCGCCCGCAACCGCCCGTAGCGCCTGACCGGGGATCGCTCCACCTCAGCCGACGATCTTCCCCGTTCCACGTCCCATGTGGGCAGCGCGCTCGCTGAGCTCGACGCGACGCGAAACGGTTGTGCGCCTGCGGAATCGGAGATCAGACCAACGAACTCGTCCTCAACGGACCGATCCGGCTGCACGATCAGCGAGGATGACGCCGCGCCAGGCGGTGTCCCGCCTGGCGCACCTCGCACGGTCCGCAGGACCACCGCTGTGCCCGTGCGTTCGAGGCCGGCAACGCACCGCTCGGCTCGCCCCTTCGCGATCAGCCCCGCCGCACTCCCCTGTCGGAGGGAGTTTGACCAGGTCCCCGCGCGGCAATCCGTGTAAGAGCCGCTTCCGCCCAGTGCCCCTTGGAGGGAGTTCCACCATGGCGAAACCGCTGGCCCTGGTCACCGGCGCGTCGACCGGCATCGGGCGGGAGTTGGCGCGGTGCCTCGCCCAGGACGGGTACGACCTGCTCCTGACGGCCGAGAACACGCAGCTCGCCGACACCGCTCGCGAGATGCGGGTGGTCGGCGCGGACGTCGAGACCCTCCAGGTCGACCTCGCCGAACGCGGTGGGGTCGAGGAGCTCGCCGGGCGAGCCGCGGTGACCGGACGGCCGCTCGCGGTCCTGGCCCTCAACGCCGGTGTCGGCGTCGGCGGGCCGTTCACCGGCGACGACACCACGCTCGACGAGCAGTTGCGCGTCGTCGACCTCAACGTGCGCGCCACCGTGCACCTCGCGAAGCTGCTGCTCCCCGGGATGGTCGAACAGGGCCGCGGACGGGTGCTGTTCACCTCGTCGATCGCCGCGACCGCTCCAGGACCGTTCATGGCGGTCTACAACGCGTCGAAGGCCTTCGTGCAGTCGTTCGCACAGGCCCTGCGCGATGAGCTGCGGGACACCGGGGTCACCGTCACGACCTTGCTGCCGGGGCCCACCGACACCGAGTTCTTCAACCGGGCCCGGATGCGCGACACCAAGATCGGCGCCGGCCCGAAGGACAGAGCCGCCACGGTCGCCCGCCAGGGTTACGCCGCGATGGTGCGCGGCCGTGATTCCGTGGTGGCCGGGTCGTCTGCTAACCGCGTGCAGGTCGCGCTGTCGCGGGTGCTGCCAGAGCGCCTGGTCGCCGCCGTCCACCGCCGGATGAGCGCACCCGGCACCGCACGGTCGTGAAGCATTCGCGGGACCGAGCCGCAGTCCTGGGGAAACCCGCTCGCCAAGACCTCCTCCGCATGACGCGCGTGCTCGGAGCGGAGGTTTAGACGTCCCCGAGGTTGCCAACCCGATAGCCGGACCGACTCGATCACGAGGAGGAGCCGGTGGCAGCCAAGCCGTTCAGCGCGGTGCACGAGACGGTGCACGACCGCTGCGGAGTGCCCACGCGGCGGCGAGGCGCCGACGACGCGGACGTGATCACCGACAGCTGAGAGGTGCGGCATGGCTGCCGAAACGGCGCGCCACGGGCGGTGGGCTCGCAAGCGCAAGCGGACTCGACCGACTCCCGAGGACGTCACCCTCGTCGAGGAGCCGAAGCTCCGCAAAGCGGTCGCGGCCGCCGCCATCGGGAACACGATGGAATGGTTCGACTTCGGTGTTTTCAGCTACATCACCGTCGTGATCAGCCAGGTCTTCTTCCCGTCGAGCAGCCCGACGGCCCAACTGCTGTCCACCTTCGCCACCTTCGCGGTCGCGTTCCTCGTGCGCCCGCTCGGCGGGTTCTTCTTCGGACCGCTGGGTGACCGCATCGGCCGGCGGAAGGTCCTCGCCATCACCATGGTCACCATGGCCGCGGGGACGTTCATGATCGGGCTCATCCCCAGCTACGCCACCATCGGCATCTGGGCGCCCGTCCTGCTGCTCGTCGCCCGTCTCGTGCAAGGGTTCTCGACCGGCGGTGAGTACGGCGGCGCCACCACGTTCGTCGCCGAGTTCTCACCCGACCGGCGACGCGGTTTCATGGGCAGCTGGCTGGAGTTCGGCACGCTGCTCGGGTATTCGCTGGGTGCCGCCGTGGTGACTGTCCTGACGGTGAGCCTCCCCCAGGACGACCTGCTCAGCTGGGGCTGGCGCATCCCGTTCCTGCTCGGCGGGCCGCTCGGGATCATCGGCCTGTACCTGCGGTTCCGGCTCGAGGAAACGCCCGCCTTCCAGCAGGAGGACCAAGCCGGCGGGTCCAGCGGCGGCGGCTCCGAGCAGGAGTCCCAGCCGCGCAACTCCTACCGCGAGATCTTCGTCGACAACTTCCGGCCGCTGCTGATCTGCGTTGGTCTGGTGCTGGTCTTCAACGTCACCAACTACATGCTCACGGCGTACATGCCGACCTACCTGACCGTCGTGCTCGGCTTCAGCCACCCGCAGTCGCTGGTGCTGGTCCTGTCGGCGCTGCTGCTGGTGATCGGCTTGGTGCTGCGGCTGGGGTGGCGGTCGGACCAGTGGGGGCGGCTGCCGATCACGACCGTGGGAAGCGTCGCCCTCGTCGTGCTCGCCTTGCCGATCTTCCTGCTGATGAGCCTCGGGCACTGGTGGGCCGTGTTCCTGGGCATCCTCGTCCTGGGGTTGATCCTGGTCTGCTTCAGCAGCACCTTGCCCTCGACGATCCCCGCGCTGTTCCGCACGCCGGTCCGCTACGGCGGCGTCTCCATCGGGTTCAACATCTCGGTGGCGCTGTTCGGCGGTACGACGCCGCTGATCTCCGAGGCGCTCATCGGGTTCACCGGCAACACGATGTCGCCGGCGTTCCTGCTGATGATCGCGGGCGTCGTCGGGGCCGTCTCGGTGCTGTTCACCCGCGAGTCCGCTCGCCGGTCGCTCCCAGGTTCCAGCCCCACGGCCGCCAGTTCCGCCGAAGCGAGGAAGACCGCCCGCGACCAGCGCCGCGACCCCGGCGCCGACCCGGAGACCGACCACAGCTGACGGTCGCCGACGGGAGAGAGGGACACGACGAGGGCGCACCCTCCCACGCCTAGCGCGGAGGGTGCGCCCTCGTCGTCATCGCCACCGCAGGCACCGGGCCCACGCGAGACGGAACCGTCCCCGGGCCACCCGCCTGCTGGGCTGCCGCTCAGCCTTCCGCGGAGGGCTCGGGCCGGACGACGGTCTCCGGGTCGTCGTCCGCGGGCGGTTCGGGGTCCAACGCTTCGTCGGCCCGCTGGCTGTGCCCCCGGCGGAGATGCTCTTCCATCTCCTTCTCCATCTCGTCGTCCTTGATCGGTCCGTGCTTGTCCGAGCCGCGCTCCATGATGTCGACTCCTTCCGTTGACGAGCGGTCGCCCACGCCCTACCCGCCGCACGGCGCGCAGAAACCGACCACCGCCCGGCCGGCTGATCACCGTTGACCGATGTGGACGGAGGCGTCCCGCGGGTGGTCAGCGCTGCGGGCTCACACCTGCGCGGATCAGCCGGAACAGCCGCTGCGCCGCAGCGGCGGGATCGCCGTGGTGTTCGGTGGCCAGCGCGACGCCGACCGCCGCCGCGATCAGGTCGGCAGCGGTGGTGCTCGTCGCCACGGCGTTGTCCCGCACAGCACGACGCAGCAGCGGGTTCGCCGCTTCCTCGAGCAGCTCCGAGCAGGAGTTGTGCGCGGCCTCCGCCCCGGTCTGGTCGTACGCCAGCGCGACCGCCAGGCCGCGTGCGGAGGCGCAGTAGTCGACGACCTCGCTGAGCCACTGGACCAGCGCCTCTCGACCACCGCGCTCGGTCGCCAGTTCGTCGGCGCGGACGCGCAAGGCGTCGACCCGCTTGCGGGACACGGCATCGAGGACCGCGTGACGACTGGGGAAGTGCCGTCGCACGGTCGCGGAGCCCACGCCCGCGGTGCGGGCGATCTGCTCCAGGGAGGCGTCAGCACCGCGCGCAGCGACCTCCTCCTCCGCCACGGCGAGGATGCGCGCGTAGTGGGAGGAGCTAGCAGCACCTCGGCCCGACCGGACTCGGAGCACCACTGGCCACGCCAGCCCGCACCGCGCGGCCCGGGGCGGATCCCCGCTCTCATGGGTGCACGCGTCGGAGGGAGATCCGGCCGTTCTGCACACGGGTCTCGTACTGCGGCTGGTCGAACACCGCCGGGCCGTCGACGATCTCGCCGGTCGCCATCTCGAAGCAGGAGCCGTGCCACGGGCAGATCACCCGGTCGCCGTCCCGCTTGCCCTCGTCCAGGGGCCCGCCGGCGTGGCTGCACACCGCCCCGATCGCCACGGGAGTGCCCGCGCGCGACCGAGCCAGCAGCACGGCCTCCCCGGCGACCTCCACGCGCCTCAGCTCGTCGGAGCCCAGGTCGGCTTCGCTGAGCACGTCGGTGAACTCGTCCGGGCCCTTGTGCGCGTACTCCTGGTTGACCCGGACGCCCATGCCGTAGCTCAACTCGGACCCGATGTGGCCGGCGACCGCGGACGCCGCGAACGCCGCCCCGGAACTCAGCTTGGCGAACCGGCGGTTCCCCTGCGCGCGCCCCACCAGGGACGCCACGTTGAGCACGAGGCCCGCCACGTTGAGCAGGGCGTGCGTCCCGGCCACCCGCCTCGATTCGCCCAGGAGGTCGCGCCAGTCGGCGGTGCCGGTCGTCGCAGCGGGCAGGGTCGACAGCACTCCCACGGTCAGCGCGCGGTCGGCGGCGGCGCCGCACCGCCAATCCCCGGACACCGACTCCGCGGCGTCGAGGACGAGCGCCGTCGTGAACGCTCCCAGCGGGACGTGCGTCAGCGCGGGGTGCAGCGGCGCTCCCAACCACGTCCCGTCCAAGAAGTTCCGCAGCGGCATGGCCTTGCTCAACGCGTCGCGCACCAGCGGTTGGAGCTTGTCCTCGACCTGGTCCAACCACGGCATGCGTCGCGCCAACTGTCGTCCGAGCATCTTCCGCTCTGGCATCAGCGCCTCCTCCGTCGACAGCCACTTCGGCACACCCACGGGACTCCGATCCGCGAGTCGGTCCGGACAGCGCCTCCGGCAGCTCGCCCACGCCCGCACCCGCGTCGGGGATCCTGTGCACCGGCAGGTGCCCGGTACCGGCGCGCTCCTCAAGATTGCCCAGCACCGGCTCGACGACAAACGCTGTTCACCCCGCTGGTGGGGTCACCGCCGAGTGGGTTACGCAGCGTCCCGACCGCCCCCCACGAGGCGACCGAGGCCGACGCGTCCGGACCCCACCGCGCGCGTGGCGAGCGAGCCAATTGCCCACCCGACGGCGACCCGGAGAAAAACCGGAACGAACGAGGGCCGAAAGACTCTGTCAAGATCACCCGCAGGGAGGATGCTGGCCAGTAGCAGCCCCGATCCAGCAGAAGGCCCCGATGAACCGCACCATCCCCCTTGGCGACGGCGGGTGCCTGGACATCACCCAGGACAGCGCCGGCGCGTGGACACTGCACTACACCGCCCCTGGCCGCGAGGACATCGTCGTCGTCCTCAGCGACGAGGCGAACGCTCGGCAGGCCATCACCTGGTTGCTCGCCGGAGCCATGCAACCCGAGATCACGCTGGACCCGGCCGACCTCCAGCGGTCCAGCTCGCCGCAGGGGTGAGGCAGTCCCGCAGGAGGTTGATGCGGTCACGCACCGGTGGCGCGTCTCGACAACGCCCCGCTGCGGCGGATGAGGGCGACTGCGCAGACCAGGGTGATCAGCACGTAGACCAGGCCCAGCACCACGACCGGCACGATGGACCCGGTGCGGGCGAGCAGGAACTGGCAGGCGATCGGTGCCGTGCCGGCGAAGAGCGTGGTGCACAGCTGGTAGCACAACGAGATCGCTGTGTACCGGACCTCCACGGGGAAGACCTGGGCCAGCAGGCCTGCCAGCGCCGCGTAGTACGTGGCGTGCGGGACCGTGGCCAGGGCCATCCCCAGGATCGCGAGCGGCATCGAGCCGGTGCTGACCAGCGCGAACATCGCCGGCAGCAGCACGATCTCGGGCAGCAGCATCCACAGGACGGCGCGCTTGAGGTCGACCCTGCTCGCCAGCACTGCACCGAGCGGCTGCGCGCAGACCTGCACCACGAGCGCGATCGTGATCACGGTCAGGAACGACGAGCGGCTGAAGGCGAGCTCCTCGGTCGCCCAGGACAAGGCGAACGTCGTCTTGACGTAGGTGATCGCCACACCTGCGGTACCGGCTCCCACGCCGAGCGCGACCAGCACCGGGTAGCGCCCGAGCACGTCCTTGATGGGCAGCTTCGAGCGCTGCTCTGACGCGAGGACCGCGCGCATCTCCGGTGTTTCCGTGAGACGGAGCCGGATGAACAGACCGACGAGCACCAGGACGGCCGAGACCAGGAAGGGCAGGCGCCAGCCCCAGGACGCGAAGGCGCTGTCGGAGAGGTGGGCGATGCCGAGGAAGGCCAGCGTGGCGAGGAGGTTGCCGACCGGTGACCCCTGCTGCGCGAAGGCACCGTAGAGGATCTTCTTGCCGGGCGGGGCGTACTCGGTGGCGATCAGGACCGCCCCACCCCACTCCCCGCCCATCGCCACGCCCTGCACCATCCGCAAGCACACCAGCAGGACCGGGGCGGCGGCGCCGATCTGGGCGTACGTCGGCAGCAGTCCGACGCAGAACGTGGCACCTCCCATCATCACCAGCGTGATGATGAGGGCCTTCTTGCGGCCGAAGCGGTCCCCGAAGTGCCCGAACACCACTCCGCCCAGCGGGCGCGCGAGGAAGCCGACCCAGAACGTGGCGAACGCGGCGAGCGTGCCCAGCGCCGGGGTGACCTCGGGGAAGAAGATCGTGCCGAGCACCAGGGCCGAGGCCGATCCGTAGATGTAGAAGTCGAACCACTCGATGGTGGTCCCGATGAACGCGGTGATGCCCGCCCTGCGCGCCTCCCGCGCACGAGGTGCGCTCGCCGCGGCGGTGGTCGCGCCCGCTCCTGATCGCTCCATCGCGATGTCCTCTCGTGTCACTTCCCCGTTGCGCGACGCACCCGCAGCACGCACGACGGCGCAGTGTCCCGTCCTCCGTGGACACTGGTGTGGCAACTCCCCGGCGCGCCGGGGGGTCTCGCCGTCCACCGCTGCGGTTCCGCGTCGCTTCCACGGGCGTCGGCCTACTGGTGGGGACGGGCTTCCTCGCGGAGGTCACCGGGGGCTGCGAGGAGGCGGTCGACCTCGGCGTCGTCGTAGCCGAGCTCGCTGAGGACCTCGCGGCTGTGCTCCCCCAGCACCGGGGGCGCGGTGCGCAGTTCCGGGCGCTCGCCCCGGAAGGTGACCGGGAACCGGATCTGCTCGAGCTCACCGACCGCCGGGTGGTCGACGGTGCCGATCATGCCCAGCACCTGCGTCTGCTCGGACGCGTAGATCTCGTCGAGGGAGCGGATCGGCGTCACCGGTACGCCCGCCTGGCCGAGCAAGGTGCACCACTGCTCGACGGTCCGTTCGCGCAGGGTCACCTCGAGCTCGGCGTTGAGGGCGTCGCGGTGCGTCACCCGGTCCGCGTTGGTGATGAACCTCGGGTCGGCCGGCAGGTCCTCGCGGCCGATGGTCACGCACAACCGGCGCCACAGGTCCTGGTTGCCGACCGCGATCACGAAGTTCCCGTCGGAGGCCGGGTACGCCTGGTAGGGCACCAGGTTGGGGTGGCCGGAGCCGAGCCGCCGGGGACGCTCGCGGGTTGCGAAGTACCCGGTCGCCCAGCTCACGTGCAGCGCGAGCTGGCTCTCGTACAGCGAGGTGGTGAGGTACTGGCCGCGGCCGGTGCGGGCGCGCTCGACCAGCGCGGCGTTCACGCCGATGACGCCGAACAACGCGGCGCTGAGGTCGGCCATCGCGTACCCGGCTTTCAGCGGTGGCCCGTCGGGCTCGCCGGTGAGCGACATCAGCCCGGCCGCCGCCTGGGCCACCATGTCGTAGCCGGGTTCCAGCCGCATCGGTCCCGCATCGCCGAAGGCCGAGATGTGCAGCACCACCAGTTCGGGGTACTGCTCGCTGAGGCGTTCGTAGCTGTAGAGCTCGTGCAGCGAGCTGCCGGGGCGGAAGTTCTCCACGACCACGTCGGCGGTGGAGATCAGCCGGTGCACCGCCTCGTGCCCGTCCGCGGACTTCAGGTCGAGGACCACGGACCGCTTGTTGCGGTTGGCCGACAGGTAGTAGGTGGCGTCCGGACCGTTGAACGGCGGCCCCCACGAGCGGGTCGGGTCGCCACCATCCGGGTGCTCGACCTTCACCACGTCCGCGCCCAGGTCCGCCAGCGACATCGTGACGTACGGGCCCGCGAGGATCTTGGACAGGTCGACGACGCGGATGCCGGCCAGCGGACCGGCCCCGGGCGGGACGGTGGACTCAGACACGGTGCGCCTCCTGAGCGCTGTCGGGGATGGCGGTGAAGGCCGCGCGTGCGGTCTCGGCGTCGACGTCGCCGCCGTCGGCGATCTGCGGCAGAACCGCCAGCGCGGGAACCGAGCCCAGCCGTCCTCCGACGAGCCGGTGCAACCAGGTGTGGGCGACGAGCAACTTGCGGTGTCCGAGACCGTTCTCCAGCTCGCGGTGCGCTTGTTCGAGCAGCAGCGTGGCCATCACGGCGTCGCTGAGGTCGTCGGCGTAGGCGGCGACGCCGACTTCCTGGTCGAACCGCTCCGCGGCCAGCAGCTCCTCACCCCGCACGCGCAGCGCTTCCCAGTGCCGCGACAGGAGGTTCGCAGCCGGTGCGCACGCCGCCTGGTGGAGGGCCGCGAGCCGTTCCCGGTAGGTCCCGATGAGCAGGGCGTGGGAGCCCTCGCGCCGCATGCAGCGGAGCACGTCCAGGGCGATCACGTTCGACGAGCCTTCCCAGACCGACCCGAGGTGGGCGTCGCGCAGCAGGCGCGGGTCCACCCAGTCCTCGATGTAGCCGTTGCCGCCGCGCACCTCCATCGCCTCACCGGTCACGTGGCGGGCCCGCTTGCACACCGTGTGCTTGGCCAGCGGGGTGAGGACCCGGACCTGCGCGCGGGCGCGCTCGTCCCCGCCATCGGCGGCGTCGAGCACGTCCGCCGCTTCGAGCACCAGACCCAGGGACGCCTCGGCTTCCAGCAGCAGCGGCAGCAGCGTGGACCGCATCAAGGGCTGGTCGAACAACAGCGCGCCGAAGGCCTGGCGCTGCCGGGTGTGGTCGACGGCCTCCCGAGCCGCGCGCCTCATCAACGCGCTCGCCCGCATCGCGTTGGACAGGCGGGAGACGTTGAGCATCTCGGCCATCTGAGCGAAGCCGCGGGTGAGGTCGCCGACGGGGCGGGCGAAGGCGTCCTGCAAGGTGACTTCGCCGCTGGCCATGGACCTGGTCCCCAGCTTGTCCTTGAGGCGGTCGATCCTGATGCCGTTGCGGCTGCCGTCCGGCCGGTGCCGGGGAACCAGGAACAGCCCCAGTCCCCGCGTCCCCTCGCCTTGTCCGGGAACCCGGGCGAGGGTGAGGATCACGTCGGCCGACACGTTGGAGCAGAACCACTTGTGGCCGTCAAGGGTCCAGTGGTCGCCGTGGTCGGTCGCGACCGTGGCGGTCCCGCCGACGTCGCTGCCGCCCTGCTTCTCGGTCATGAACATCGCACCGGTGGCCACCGCGGCCGGATCGCGGCTGGTCAGCGCCTCGATCTCGGTCGTGAAGGCCTCGGGGTCGAACATGCGCAGCACCCGTGCCGCCGAGTCGGTCATGGACACCGGGCAGGCCAGGCCGAACTCCGACTGCACGAACAAGTACGAGAGGGCGTACTTGACCAGGTGAGGGGTCGTGGTCGACCAGCCGTGCACACCCGGCCGGTGCGACATCGCGGCGAGCCCGAACGTCCCGAACGCGATCTCGCACATCCGGTCGTAGGCAGGGTGGAACTCGACCTCGTCGATCCTCGTGCCGTCCGGTGCGAACTGCCTCAGCACAGGCGGGTTCCGGTCGGCGGTCGCCGCCAAGGCGTCCAGCTCGCCGCCTGCGATCTCCCCGAGCTCGTCGAGCAACGGCTCCACGCGGGCGCGGTCGTCTGCGGAGAGGTAGCTGTCGAGGAGCGGCCGGAGGGCGGGATCTCCATCAGCGACGTTCACGGTGGTCTCCACACGAGATCGGGGACGGCGACGTCCAGGAAGTGCCAGTGCGGGCGACCGCGGCGCCGTGGCGGCGTCCTGGATCCCGCGGCGCGGTGGGTCCACCCTCGCAGCGTGATCGTGGGAGGTCCAACCTCAATCTGAGCGCACGGTGAGACGTCTTCCAGCACAATTCCGCGGGTCTGCGCGCTCGCCGACCGCCACGTCGCGCGCAACCACCGCCCGAGGCAGCGCGGTGCGCGAGGTCGATGCGGGTGGGCCACCGAGCTGCATCCGGTCTGGATCGGTGGTTGACTCATCGCGGATCGGCACTGAACATGGCCGCTCCGGAGCGACCGGCGACCGAAGGACCGATGCACGTGGAGTTGAGGCACCTGGCGGGGTTCGTCGCGGTCGCCGAGGAACAGCACTTCGGCCGGGCTGCGGCGCGCCTGCACATCTCCCAATCTCCGTTGAGCCAGCAGATCCGCCTGCTGGAACGGGATCTGGGAACCACCCTGTTCGACCGCAGCACCAGGTCGGTGAAGCTCACGGCGGCCGGGGAAACGCTGCTGGGTCCGGCCCGGGAGGTGCTGGCGGCCGCGGCCGTGGCACGCCGCGCCGCACGGGCCGCCGGTCGAGGACAGGTGGGGCGGGTGTCGCTCGGGTTCGCAGGCACCAGCAGCGCGGTCACGCTGCCGATCCTGACCAGGGCCGTCACCGCCGAGCTGCCCGGCATCGAGTTCGTGCTGCAGGGTCCGTACTACTCGGGCGAGACCGTGGGCAGGGTCGCCGACGGAAGCCTCGACCTCGCCTTCGCCACGGTCAGCAACACCCGCGGCCTCCGCAACCGCGTCATCCGGCACGACCGGCTCGTGCTCGCCGTCGCCGACACCCACCCGCTGGCCGCCGAGGACGAGGTGACGCTGGGCGAGCTGGCCGACGAGCACTTCGTGACCTTCCCGGCCGCACGGGGGTCGGAGGTCCGCGAGCTCGGCGTGCGCTCGTGCCTCGAAGCCGGTTTCACCCCGCGCATCGTCCAGGAGGCTCCGGACTCGTTCACCCTCCTGGCGTTGGTCGGTGCCGGCGTCGGGATCGCCCTCACGGTCGAAGCCGCGCGCAGCATCGCCCTGGAGCACGTGGTCTTCGTCCCGCTCGCCGAGCCCGCAACGGTGCTGCCGGTCTCCCTGGTCTGGCGCGCAACGGACGAGTCCGCGGCGCTGCACGCCGTCCTGGACCTCGCGGAGGAGGTCCTGCCGACCGCACCCGCGTGATCCGCCGCCCGGTCAGTGCTCGCTCGACGCTCCCGCGAACACGCTGCTCCCGTAGATGTCCTCCGCGGTGATGGTGACGAGGTCTTCCTTCCTCAGTGGACGGTTCAGCGCCACCAGGCGCCGGGCCTGGCGCAGGCGGCTGCGCTCGATGGCGTTGCGCACGCTGCGCGCGTTGGAGAAGTTCGGCCGTTCCATCCGGCGGGTCAGGTACTCGGCGAAGACCTCGCGGGCGTGCTCGCTGAAGCGGAAGTTCTCCTCCGCGACCATGAGGTCCGCGATCTGCACCAGCTCGGCGTGGTCGTAGTCGTGGAACTCGATGTGGTGCGGAACGCGGGAGCTCAAGCCCGGGTTGGCCGAGAAGAACGTCGCCATGCGTTCCGGGTACCCGGCGAAGATGACCACCAGGTCGCTGTGCTCGTCCTCCATCTCGGTCAGCAGGATCTCGATGACCTCCTGGCCGTAGTCGCGCTCGTTGTCCGGGCGGAAGAGGTAGTAGGCCTCGTCGATGAACAGCACTCCGCCGGCCGCCCGCGCGAGCGCCTCCTTGGTCTTCGGTGCGGTGTGGCCGATGAACTGACCGACCAGGTCGTCGCGGGTCACCACGTGGACCCGCGGAGTCCTGATGTAGCCGAGGGCGTGCAGGATGGTCGCCATCCGCATGGCCACGGTGGTCTTCCCGGTGCCGGGTCCTCCGGTGAAGCTCATGTGCAGGGTCGGGGTCGAGGAGGTGAGCCCGAACCGCTCGCGAGCGCGGTCGACCTGCAGCAAGGAGGCGATCTCGCGGACGCGCCGCTTGACCGGAGCCAGCCCGACCAGCTCGGCGTCGAGCGATGCCAGCGTCTCCGCGACCCGGGTCGCCGACTCGTCGGCCGAGAGGTCGAGCTCCGCGTCGTCACCGAGCGGTCTCGGTTCGGGCACGGCCGCCTCGGTGATCGGCGCGTCCGGCTCCGGGTCGGCCTGGGGAGGCCTCGGGAACCCGAAACCCGTGGGCTTCTCCACGACGTCACCTCCTCGCGTAGCGAGCACCGGCCGGTTCCTCTGTGGCGTAGGACTTCACGGTGTACCGCTGGGTGCGTCCCGTCGCCTCCTGGCGTTCGACGAGGAAACCCGGATCCTCCTGCGGCCTTTGGACGAGGAAGTGCAGCGCGGTCGACTGCCTGCCCAGGCTGGCGTCGTAGGCGAGCACCCGCACGTAGTGCTGCGGGTACGCGGCGCGGCACTCGTTGATCTGCGCGAGGACACCGTCGGGCTCGACCAGGTCGAACATCGGCAAGCCCCACATCTCCCAGTAGACGTTGCGCGGGTGCGGGTCGTCGGTGTGCTCGACCGAGACCGGCCACCCCTGGGACAGGGCGTACTTCACCTGGGCCGCGATCTCCTCGTCGGTGAGGTCGGGCAGGTACGAGAACGTTCCGTAGCGGAGTTGCATGGCGTGCTCCTGCCTCAGTGGTGGGTCAAGCCGTCGGCAGCGGGGTCGGGACGAAGTCCGGCGCGTCGGTGCTGGTGTAGTCGAAGGTGACGTCACCCCACGTGGACAGCGCCGCCTCGAGGGACTGGCAGTGCTTCGCGGATCGCCGCAGCACGTCAGGACCTTCGCGCAGCAGGTCTCGGCCTTCGTTGCGCGCCTTGACCACTGCCTCCAGCGCAACACGGTTGGCTTCCGCGCCTGCGGCGATGCCGTACGGGTGGCCGATGGTGCCGCCGCCGAACTGCAGGATGACGTCGTCGCCGAACAGGTCGAGCAGCTGGTGCATCTGCCCGGCGTGGATGCCGCCGGACGCGACCGGCATGACGCCCGGCAACGACGCCCAGTTCTGCTCGAAGAAGATGCCGTTCTGCAGGTTGAGCGGGACGTGGTCCTCCCGCAGCGTGTCGTAGTACCCGCGGGTGGTGGCCGGGTCGCCTTCGAGCTTCCCGACGACGGTCCCCGCGTGGACGTGGTCCACGCCCATCAACCGGCACCACTTCGCGATCACCCGGAAGCTGACACCGTGCGTCTTCTGCCGCGTGTACGTCGAGTGGCCCGCGCGGTGCAGGTGCAGCAGCACGCCGTTCTGCCGGGCCCAGTTCGCCATCGACTGGATCGCGGTGTAGCCGATCGTCAGGTCGATCATCACGATCACGCTGCCGAGATCCTTGGCGAACTCCGCGCGGCGGTACACCTCCTCCATCGTCCCGGCGGTGACGTTGAAGTAGTGCCCCTTGACCTCACCGGTCTCGGCCATCGCCCGGTTGACGCCCTCCATCCCGTAGAGGAAGCGGTCGCGCCACCGCATGAACGGCTGGGAGTTGATGTTCTCGTCGTCCTTGGTGAAGTCCAGCCCGCCGCGGCAGGCCTCGTACACGACGCGGCCGTAGTTGCGGGCCGACAGCCCGAGCTTCGGTTTGATCGTCGCCCCGAGCAGCGGACGGCCGTACTTGTTGAGGTGCTCGCGCTCCATGACGATGCCGTGCGCCGGGCCCTGGAAGGTCTTGGCGTAGACGACCGGGATGCGCATGTCCTCGAGCCGCAGCGCCTTCAGCGGCTTGAAGCCGAAGACGTTGCCGATGATCGAGGAGGTCAGGTTCGCGATCGAGCCCTCTTCGAAGAGGTCGACGTCGTAGGCGATGTAGGCGAAGTACTCCCCCGGCCGGCCCGGGACCTCGTCGACGCGGTAGGCCTTCGCCTGGTAGTGGGTGTGCGCGGTGAGCCGGTCGGTCCACACGACCGTCCAGGTCGCGGTGGAGGACTCCCCCGCCACCGCCGCAGCCGCCTCGACGGGGTCCACCCCTTCCTGGGGGGTCACGCGGAAGACCGCGAGCACGTCGGTGTCCTTGGGGACGTAGTCCTCGTTGAAGTAGCCCATCCCCGCGTAGCTCTGCACGCCCGGATCCCAGCGCTGCTCGGTCCGCGCACCGTTCTCGCTGATCGTCATGGCAGTTCCTCCCGGTCCGCTGGCCACACGACCAGTCTCGGGCGACAACCCGTCAACGACAATGGAAACTTCCTTGAGGACGATTAAGGCATCATTGAACTATGACGATCCCTGCCGACCTGCCGGCCGCCGCCACCTGGGGGCGGCTGCACACCTTCATGGCGGTCCACGAGACGGGCAGCGTGAAAGCCGCCGCGGAAGCGCTGCACGTGACACCACCCGCGGTCTCCGCCGCCATCGCGGCTCTGGAGGTCGCCCTCGGGACGGCGCTGTTCGCGAAGTCCGGACGAGGCATCGTGCCCACCGACGCCGGCGAGACCTTCGCGAGCTACGTGCGCAAGCTCCAGGGCCTGCTCGCCGAAGCGGCCAGCGCGGTGCAGGACGCGGACCGCGGTCGCGTGCGGATCGGCGCCGTCGCGACGGCCAGCGAGTACGTCCTGCCGCGGCTGATCGCGTCGTTCGCGGCGGAACACCCGCAGGTCGAGCTGTCCCTGTCGGTCCGGCCGCGGGAGGAGCTGTTCTCGCTGGCCTCCGACCACGCCGTCGACGTGGTGCTCGCCGGGCGTCCGCCGCGCGGCTCCGGGCTGGTGACCCGAGCGCGGCGGCCCAACCGCTTGGTCGTCGTCGGCAAGCCGGGGGTGCGCGGTGACCCGTTGCGGATGACCTGGCTGCTCACCGCCGTGGGCTCGGGCACCCGGGACACGGCCCTGGCGCTGCTCACCCGCCTGCAGGCAGCACCGCCGCTGCTGACCCTCGGCACCTCCGGTGCCGCGGTCGCCGCCGCGCGCGAGGGCCTCGGCGTCACGCTGGTCCACGAGGAGGCCGTGCGGGAGCAGCTGGAGGCCGGGGACCTCGCGTCCTCCCCCGTGACGGGAACTCCGCTCGACCGCCCGTGGCACCTGTGCACCTCCCCGGATCCGACCGCGGCGACCCGGCTGTTCCTCGAGCACGTGTGCGCGTCCGACGCGGTGGGTGCGGCGGCGTTTCACACCCGGCACCGCCCCGAGGGGTGAGCACGCGGAACGGAGCGGCTCGGACCATGCTGAGCATGACGACTTCCACCAGCACCGTGCCCGCCCTGGCAGCGACCGCTGAGCAGATGACGTGCCGAGGACGCGGCATCCTCGCCGCCGACGAGTCGATCAAGACCATGTCGGCCCGCTTGCAGGCCGAGGGGATCGCCGCGAACGAGACGACCCGGCGCGACTACCGCGAACTGCTGCTGACCACCGAACGGTTGTCCGACTCGATCAGCGGGATCATCCTGTGCGACGAGACGTTCGGCCAACGCCTCAGCGACGGTCGCACGTTCCCCGAGGCCGCGCGCGATGCAGGACTCCTGCCCGGCATCAAGGTCGACACCGGCACCACCCCGCTGCCGGGACTCGGTGGGGCGCTCATCACCGAGGGCCTCGACGGGCTGGGCACCCGGCTGGCGTCCTACGCCGCACGCGGAGCCGCCTTCGCCAAGTGGCGTGCCGTGTTCGACGTCCGGACGATCACCACTCACAGCGCCCGCGCCAACGGCCACGCCCTCGCCCGGTACGCCGCGCTGTGCCAGGAGCACGGGATCGTCCCGATCGTCGAGCCGGAAGTGCTCTGCAACGGCGACCACGGCCTGGCGGAGTCCGCTCGCGCAACGCACCTCGCCCTCGCCAGCGTGTTCGACGAGCTCGAGCTCAGCGGGGTCGCCCTGCGCGGGCTCGTGCTCAAGCCGAACTTCGTGACGCCCGGTCTGGGAGCTCCAGCGGCCCCGGCCTCCACGGTCGCGGCCGCAACACTGGAAGTGCTCAGCGGCACCGTTCCGCCCGCCGTGCCCGGGATCGCCTTCCTGTCCGGCGGACACCCGACCGCAGATGCCTGCGCGTTCCTCGCCGAGCTCGACGCCACCACCGAGCGCCCGTGGCAGGTCACCTTCTCCTTCGGCCGAGCGCTGGTCAGCGACGCGCTGCGCACCTGGGCCGGCGACGCGGCGCACACCGCCGCGGCCCAGGGCGCGCTGCGCGCCAACTGCCGCCACGCCGCAGAAGCCACGAGCCGCCCTCCCGCAACCCTGTGAACCACGAACTGCTGACCACTGGAACCGAGCCACCCGTCCAGGCGTCCCGCGCCCCGCAGAGCCCGTCGAATTCCGCGCGAACCTCGACGAGGAACTTCGGGCGTCGCGTCCACCGAGGCCGCCACAGGGTCTGAGCGGGGTTCTCGTGGCGACCACGCCGGTGCAGCGCGTGTTCGCGTGCTCGAGGTGCGGCGCGCGGAGTCGCTCAGGTCCTGCCGCCCGCACCGTCACGCGGACGATCCCGCTAGAGCGGGACTTCGACGAGGACGGTGGTTCCGCGGCCGGGTTGGGACTCGACGCGCAAGGACGCTTCGATGATGGCGCAGCGCTCGACGAGGGAGCTGAGGCCGAAGTGCTGCGCCCCGCCAGCGTCCGCGCTGCGCGCCTGGCGGCGTTCCACCGGGTCGAAGCCCTTGCCGTCGTCGGTGCAGCCGAGCACGATCGAGCCGCCGACCCGGCGCAGCGAGAGCACGATGCGGTCCGCTTCGGCGTGCTTGACCGCGTTGGACACGGCTTCCTGCACGATCCGGTAGAGCGCCGCGGCCGCGTGGTCGGGGATGTCGTCGGTGGCCACCGAGGGATCCACCACGAGCTCGATCGACGGCCCGTCGTCCCGGGTGGCCATCTGCACCAGCGACTCCATCGCCGCCACCAGGCCGAGGTCGTCGAGGACCAGGCTGTGCAGGCCCGAGATGGCGGCCCGCGTCTGCGAATAGGCCATGTCGGCCAGCTCGCGCGCGCTCACCAGCTCGGCCCGCGCGCGCTCCAGCGCCTGCGCCCGCGCCGGATCGTCCGCGTCGTCGTGCGCGGCGAACTCGGAGACGGTCAGGTCGGCGGCGGAGAGGTGGAACGACATCGACGCCAACGCGGTGGTCACCCCGTCGTGCAAGTCGAACGCGATCCGGCGCCGCTCCGCCTCCTGCGCCGAGATGGCCTGCTTGACGAGCCGGTCGCGCTCGGTGCGGTGCCGGTTGACCGCCCGCCACAACTGCTCGGCGTGCACCCGCAGGCCCAGCACGGTCGCGAAGGACCGCGCGTGCGCGAGGTCGTCCTGCCCGAACGGCCGCTGCGGACTGCGGTGGACGGCCAGGACGCCCACCACTCCGGCCTCCTCGTCGAGCCCGCGCAGCGGCAGGCACATCCGCGCCACGGTCTGCTGATCCTCCAGCCCCAGCAGCTGGCGGTGCAGCGCGTTGCGGGGTGAGTCCGATCCGATCAGGAGCGGTTCTCCGGTGCGGGCAACCCGGCCCGTGACTCCGAAGCCGACCTGCAGCTTCAGGCAGCTCGCGGAGGGGTGCTCGGGCCACATCTCGGCGACGCTGAGGTCCTGGCCCTCGACGGCGTAGAGCAGCACGCCGTCGGCCTCGAACAGCCCTGCGAGCTCCGCGGCGCTGGGGACCGAGCTGCCGGGCCTCAACGGAACAGGCCCTCCCGCAACGCGACCGCGATGGCTCCGCTGCGGTCAGCGACGCCCAGCTTCCGGTAGAGGCCGCGGACGTGGGACTTCACGGTGTCCTCGCTGACCACGAGCTTGCTCGCGACCGCCCTGTTCGAATGGCCCGCGACCAGCAGTTCCAGCACTTCCGACTCGCGCTGGGTGAGGCCGAGGTGGGCACCGGACCAGAACTCCCCGGCGTGCAGCCGCGCGGCTGAGAGCGCCACCCGACCGGCCAGCGCGGGGTCGACGACGGTCTCGCCCTCGCGGACCCTCCGCAGGTGTCCGACCAGCTCCTGGCCGTCGATGCGCTTGAGGATGTAGCCGGAGGCACCGACCCGCAGGGCCTGGTAGAGGTAGTGCTCGTCGTCGTAGACGGTCAGCAGCACGACCTTGGTGTCCGGGTGCTCCGTGGTGATCTGGCGGCACAGGTCCAAACCGCTCTCCTTGCCGATGCGCACGTCGCACAGCACGACATCGGGCTTCTGCTCCACGACCACCGCGAGCGCCTCCGCAGCGGTCGTCACCTGCCCCGCGATCGACACCTCGTCGGGGAAGTGGCCGAGCATCGCACCGAGCCCGTGCAACACCATCTCGTGGTCGTCGACGAGCACCAAGCGCTGGGGTTCCGGGGACGACGCCGTCATGTGCCAAGCCTACGGCGGAGGAACGTCCAGGCACATCCGGAAGTCACCGGCCACCGCACGCCTGCGATCGCCGGTGACGGCTGCTCCGAGGAGGGCAGCGACCACGTGACCACCTCCTCCCGGTCGCCCGACCGGAGGTGCCCCCGGACCCGGACGTCGGGCCTCGCGCTGCTCCGGTCATCGGGCCTTGTCGCGACGTTCGAAGAGCCGCCAGAGCATCGGCGTGAAGATCAGCTGCATCGCCAGGTCCATCTTGCCGCCGGGGCAGACGATCGTGTTCGGCCGCGACATGAACGAGCCGTGCAGCATCGAGAGCAGGTAGGGGAAGTCGATCCCGCGCGGGTTGGCGAAGCGGATGACGAGCATGGACTCGTCCGGGGTCGGAATCGTCCTGGCGATGAACGGGTTCGAGGTGTCGACCACCGGAACTCGTTGGAAGTTCACGTGTGTCCGGGAGAACTGCGGGCACATGTAGTGCACGTAGTCGTGCATCCGCCGCAAGATGGTCTCGGTGACCGCCTCGGTCGTGTAGCCCCGCTTCGCCTTGTCCCGGTGCAACTTCTGGATCCACTCGAGGTTGACCACGGGAACGACGCCGATCAGCAGGTCGGCGTGCTGGGCGACGTCGACCTCCTCGGTGACCACCGCGCCGTGCAGCCCTTCGTAGAAGAGCAGGTCGGTGTCGGGCCGGATCGCCTCCCACGGGGTGAACGTGCCCGGTTCCTGGCCGTACCGAGCCGCTTCCGCCTCGTTGTGGAGGTACTTGCGCACCTTGCCGGTGCCGCTCCCGCCGTACTCGCGGAACAGCTCCTCCAACTCCTCGAAGAGGTTGGACTCGGGGCCGAAGTGGCTGAAGGTGTGGTCCCCCTCGGCGATCGCCCGTGCCATCTCACCCTTCATGGCCATCCGGTCGTAGCGGTGGAAGCTGTCGCCTTCGACGAAGGCGGCGTCGATCCCTTCCCGGCGGAAGATCTGCTCGAAGGTGCGCATCACCGAGGTGGTCCCGGCGCCGGAGGACCCGGTGATGGCGACGACTGGGTGCTTGACGGACATGGTTCCTCCAGCGGGTCAGACGGGGTGGAACAGGCCGCGCGCGCCGTACAGCGGGTTCCAGTTCCACGTCGGCTCGTTCGTGTCCTCGGTCGGCTCGGAGTGGTAGCGGATGATGCGTTCGACCTCCTCGCGTGAGCCGAAGACGAAGCCGACGCACTCGTCCAGGCCCTCCGGTTCCACTTCGAGGAGGCGTTCCACGCCCGTCGTGGCCAGACCACCTGCCTGCTCGATCAGGAATCCGATCGGGTTCGCCGCGCGGAGGAGCCGAAGACGGCCCGCCTCCTCGATGACCGCGTCTCCCGGCGTGTACATGAACACGCCGCCCCGCGTGAGGATCCGGTGGGCCTCGGCCACCAGCGAGGCCACCCACCGCATGGTGAAGTCCTTCTCACGCGGACCGCCGGAGCCTTGCAGGGCTTCGTCGATGTAGCGCTTGACCGCGGCGTCCCAGGAACGGCGGTGGGCGGTGTTGACCGCGTACTCTGAGGTCCCCTCCGGCACCTCGACGCCCCGGCGGGTCAGGAAGAACTCGCCGAGGTCCGGGTCGAGGGTGAAGGCCTGCACCCCTGCCCCGACGGTGAGCACGAGCACCGTCGACGGGCCGTAGAGCGCGTACCCGGCGGCCACCTGCTCCGTCCCCGGTTGCAGGAAGTCCTCGACGCGGGCGTCATCCCCGGGCTCTCGCGCCCTCAGGATCGAGAAGATGCTGCCCGCCGAGACGTTGACGTCGAGGTTCGGCGACCCGTCGAGCGGCTCGAACACCAACAGGTACTTGCCGCGCGGGAACTCGGCCGGGATCGTGTGGGGCTCAGCCGAAGCCAGGCCGGCGAGCTGGCCACCCCACTCGTTGGTGCGCCGGAAGATCTCGGTGGCGAGCAGCTCGCCCTGCCCGTCGACCGCCCCCGCGCTGCCGAGGACTCCCGTGAGCGTGCCGGAGGCGATCCGCTTCGAGATAGCCTTGCAGGCCAGCGCCACGTCGAGGACCAGCGAGTTGAGCTCACCGCTCGATCCGGGATGGCGCCGGCGTTCCTCGATGAGGTACTGGGTCAACGTCGAGCGCTCAGTCAGCATCTCACCACTCCTGACTCACGACACGGGCGTACCTCCAGCCCAGCAGCCAGGCCCGCGGCGGCCATCCACCCGAGGGGTGACCGGGAGGGTGGTTGCCGGAGGGACGGAAGTCCCCTTGACATCCCCGCAGCTCAGGAGCCACGCCGACGCCGCCACGCGCGCGTGGAGCGCGCGACGGCAGCGGCGGGAGCGGCGAGGACGGCTCCGGTTGTCAGGAGCGCGCCAGGTGCGGTGAACGTCCTGGTGGGACGAGCGTCAGAGCTCGGTGACAACTGGCGGCAACACGTTGCCGCGCCTCACGTGACGTCCGTAGCTTCTGCCGTCAACGGATCGCCTCGGGTCCCGTGCCCACGCACTCACGAAGGGGAGCGACGATGCTTCGACCCAGTGCCCACGCCTTGCGCGACCGCCGCCGCCTCGACGGGCTCTGGCGGTTCGCGGTCGACAGCGACGGTGTCGGCCGTGACCAGGAGTGGTGGCAGGCCCCCTTGCCCGGGCGCACGGAGATCGCCGTCCCCGCCAGCTACAACGACCTCTTCGCCGACGGCTCCGTGCGCGACCACGTCGGCGACGTGTGGTACCAGACCACGGTGCACGTGCCGGCGGCGTGGGAGGGGCAGCGGATCGTGCTGCGCTTCGACGCGGCAACCCACCGCGCGGTGGCGTGGGTGGGCGGAACGCAGGTGGTCGAGCACGAGGGCGGGTACACGCCCTTCGAGGCCGATGTCACCGATGTCGTGACCGTCGGAGCGGACAACCGCATCACGGTGGTCGTCGACAACCGGCTCTCCTGGGAATCCGTCCCGCCCGGCTACGTGGAGCAGACTCCGGCGGGCCCGAGGCAGCGTTACTACCACGACTTCTTCAACTACTCCGGCCTGCACCGATCGGTGTGGCTCCACACCACCCCGCCGGCCCACATCAGCGACATCACCGTGGTCACCGGCCTGGACGGAACCACCGGGACCGTGGACTACGAGATCGAGACCTCCGGCCCGGCCGAGGGACTCACCGCGCACGTGGTGCTGCGCGACGAGGACGGCCACGAGGTCGCCCGCGGTGAGGGCGCCTCGGGGACCTTGGTGGTGGACCAGGTGCACCCGTGGCGACCGGGTGAGGGCTACTTGCACCGGTTCGAGGCCGAACTGCACGACAGCACGGGTTCGCCCGTGGACGCCTACTCGCTCGACGTCGGGGTCCGCTCGGTCGAGGTGCGCGGCACCGAGTTCCTCATCAACGGCGAACCGTTCTACTTCACCGGTTTCGGCATGCACGAGGACCACTCGGTGCGCGGCAAGGGCCACGACAACGCCTCCATGGTCCACGACTTCGCGCTGCTGGACTGGATCGGCGCCAACTCTCTGCGGACGTCGCACTACCCGTACGCCGAAGAGGTGCTCGACCACGCCGACCGCCACGGCATCGTGGTCATCGACGAGACGGCCGCGGTGGGCATGAACCTCGGTCTGGCCGGCGGCATCGTGAACGCCGAGACGAAGCCGACCTTCTCCGCGAACACGATCGGTGAGGTGACGCAACACGCCCACCTGCAGGCGATCCGAGAGCTGGTGGCGCGCGACAAGAACCACCCCAGCGTGGTGCTCTGGAGCGTCGCCAACGAGCCGGAGTCGGACAGCGCAGGCTCGCGCGCGTACTTCGAGCCGCTGTTCACCGAGACTCGCCGGCTGGACCCCTCGCGGCCGGTCGGGTTCGTCAACGTCATGTTCGCGCCCGCCGACGCGTGCGTGGTTTCCGACCTGGCCGACGTGGTCATGGTCAACCGCTACTACGGCTGGTACGTCGACCCGGGTGATCTCGCGAACGCCGAGCGCGCGCTGGAAGACGAACTGACGGCGTGGGCCGACCGCCACGGGAAGCCGATCATCGTCACCGAGTACGGAGCCGACACCGTCGCGGGGTTGCACTCGGTCGTCCCGCAGCCGTGGACAGAGGAGTACCAGGTCGCGTTCCTGGACGTGTACCACCGCGTGTTCGACCGGATCCCGGCCGTGGTCGGTGAACAGGTCTGGAACTTCGCCGACTTCGCCACCGCGTCCGGTTTCGCCCGCGTGCAGGGGAACAAGAAGGGCGTGTTCACCCGGGAGCGCCACCCCAAGGCAGCCGCGTTCTCCTTGCGCGAGCGCTGGCGCGACGACGTCTGAACCTCCCGGTGACCCGCGATTCCTCAGTGAGGAGGAATTCCATGAAGCTCCGCTTCACCCAGCTCCTCGGGTACGGGGCCGGCGACATGGCCAACAACCTTGCCTTCTCGATGGCGTCGATGTTCCTGCTGCTGTACTACACCGATGTGGCGGGGATCCCGGCCGCGGCGGCGGGAACGGTCTTGCTGGTCGTGCGCGTGTGGGACGCGCTCGCCGACCTCGTCGCCGGTGGACTGGTCGACAAGACCTCGACCCGGTGGGGCAAGTTCCGCCCGTGGCTGCTGTTCGCGGCCCTGCCGCTGCTGCTGGTGAACGTGGCGACCTTCTCCGTCCCCGACTGGAGCTTGACCGGCAAGCTGGCGTACGCCGTGATCACCTACGCGGCGGTCGGCACGGCCTACAGCCTGGTCAACATCCCGTACGGTTCGCTGGCTGCGGCCATGACGCAAGACCCGGTCGAACGCTCGAAGTTGGCCAGTGCGCGGTCGATGGGCGCCGCCGCGACCATCCTCCTGCTGAGCATGGTCGTCTCGCCGCAGATCAAGCACTCCGCCGACCTGCAGCACTCGCTGCTGGTGACCACCCTCGCGGTGGTGGTGGTCGGAGGCGCGCTCTACCTGTTCGCCTTCGCCACCGCCCGTGAGACGGTCGAGCGCGACGTCCAGAAGGTCAGCGTGAAGGCGAGCCTGAACACGATCAGGCGCAACAAGCCGCTGATCCTGCTGTGCGTCAGCTCCCTGTTCTTCCTGACCGCGATGTTCTCCCTGCAGACGATCGGCGTCTACTACGCCCGCGACGTCCTGGGCAACGCGAACTACTACATCGTCATCACCGTGGCCCAGATGGGCCTGATGTTCCTGCTGGCGCCCTTGGCGCCGACCATCGTCCGCAGGTTCGGCAAGAAGAACGGCTACATCGCCTCGGGCGCGGTCATGATCGTCGGCTCGGTCGGCACCACAGTGGCCCCGGCTTCGCTCCCCTCGATCGCGCTGGGCTGCTTCATGCTCATCGGGGTCGGACTCGGCCTGGTGAACACCCTCATGTGGTCGCTGGAGGCCGACACCGTCGAGTACGGCGAGTGGTTGACCGGCGCACGCATGGAAGGAGCGACGTACGCGGTCTTCTCGTTCGTCCGCAAGCTCGGGCAAGCCTTCGGCGGCTCGGCCGCGGCCTACACGATCGGACTCGCCGGGTACGCAGGCGGCTCCCCGGTGCAGAGCGAAGCCGCGCTGTGGGGCATCCGGTCCGCGGCCGGCATCGTCCCCGCGGCCTGCGTGATCATCGCGATCGCGATCATGCTGGCCTACCCCCTCACCGAATCCCGGTTCCGCGAGATCACCGCCGAGGTCGCCGACCGTCGCTCACGCCCGGCGGAGGCCACCTCTCCGGGAGCCTGAGGCCCCGTCCGCAGAACCGCGAGGATCCGGCGCGTCCCCACTCTGGGCGGGTGCGCCGGACCCCGCCTGCGCGGGTGCGGTCGGGATCTCCTCCGCACCACGCCCGTCCACCCCAGCGGCAGGCCCGGATCGACTTCACACCACCGCTCACATGGCGCAACGTTGTTGCAGCAAAGACAACCCGGTCGCCGAGCCGGACTGGCGTTGTCTCTGTGAACTTCACGATTGCACTGGGTTGACACCCTCACAAGGCCTCCGTACGTTTCGTTGAGTGCAACACCGTTGCAGTGAGCGCGAGTGGCTTCCACGTCGTCCGATCACATCGCACGGGACTTGCAGCCACCGCGGGAACGCTCCACACGACAGCAACGCGAAGGGACGTGCTCGATGAACCTCGAACGGCTCAAGGAGATCCACAACGGTGAGCGAGTCCCACCGACGTTCTCCGATGCGGAGATGAACCGCAGGGTCACGGCGCTGCGCAAGCGCATGGCCGACGACGGCGTCGACGCCGTCGTGTTCACCAGCTACCACAACATCAACTACTACAGCGACTTCCTCTACACCGCCTTCGGCCGCAACTACGCGCTCGTGGTGACCGCGAACGAGCACGTCACCGTCTCCGCCAACATCGACGCCGGACAACCGTGGCGCCGCAGCTTCGGCGACAACATCGTCTACACCGACTGGCAGCGCGACAACTACCTGCACGCCATCAGCACCGTGCTGGCGCGCGCGGGCGTCTCCGCCGGCAGGCTCGGTGTGGAGGACGACCACATCCCTCCGGTGCTGCGCGCGCAGCTGGCCGACGCCCTCCCCTCGTTCAGCCTCGTCGACATCTCCGCGACGACCATGCGGCAGCGGATGGTCAAGTCCCCCGAGGAGATCGAGCTGATCAAGCACGGGGCCCGGATCGCCGACCTCGGCGGCGCTGCGGTCGTCGACGCGATCACCGAGGGGGTTCCGGAGTACGAAGTGGCCCTCGCCGGGACCCAGGCCATGGTCCGCGAGATCGCCCGCACCTTCCCGCACGCCGAACTCCGCGACACCTGGGTCTGGTTCCAGTCCGGCGTCAACACCGACGGCGCGCACAACTGGGCGACCAGCCGCCAGGTCCGCGACGGCGACATCCTGAGCCTGAACTGCTTCCCCATGATCGCCGGTTACTACACCGCACTGGAACGCACGCTGTTCTACGGCGAGCCGTCGGCCCAGCACCTGCGCTACTGGCAGGTCAACACCGCGGTGCACGAGCGCGGTCTCGAACTCATCCGTCCCGGCGCCGTGTGCGGCGAGATCGCCCAGGAGCTCAACACGATCTACGAGGCCGAAGGGCTGCTGGAGAACCGGACGTTCGGGTACGGCCACTCCTTCGGCGTGCTCTCCCACTACTACGGCCGCGAGGCCGGGCTCGAACTGCGGGAGGACATCACCACCGTCCTCGAGCCCGGCATGGTCGTGTCCATGGAACCGATGATCACCATCCCGGAGGGCCAGCCTGGAGCCGGGGGTTACCGGGAACATGACATCCTCGTGGTGACCGAGGACGGAGCCGAGAACATCACCGGGTTCCCCTACGGCCCTGAGCACAACATCATCAACCGCTGAGCAGCCCTCGGTGCCGGTGCGGTGAGGGTCCCGCACCGGCACTGGCGGTATGGAGGAGCACCCGCATGACCGGCCGCGCCGATGAGGAGACCACCGCGAGCCCGCCGTCGGCCTTGCAGAACGGCATCAGCGTCCTGCGGGCCTTCTCGGTCGGCGAGCCCGCGCTGGGCGTCACCGAGATCTCCCGGCGGGTCCACCTCCACAAGAGCACGGTCTCGCGCATCCTCAACCAGCTGGAGCAGCTGGACCTGGTGGTCCGGGACCCGGAGAGCGGTCGCTTCCGGCTCGGCCTGGGGTTGATCGGGCTTGCCGGTCCGCTGCTGGCCAACCTGGACGTGCGCAGGATCGCCCACCCGGCGCTGGAAGAGCTGACCGCGCGCACCGGCGAGACCAGCGCCCTGGTGGTGTGGAGCGGGGATGAGTCCGTGTCGGTCGAGCAGGTGCCCAGTCCCAAGCAGGTCAAGCACACCACACCGATCGGCACTCGCTACGCGACCGCTGCGAGCGCGTCGGTGCAGGTCTTCCTCGCCGAGATGTCCACGTCGCACGTGCAGGACCTGCTCGAGCGGAAGCTGGTGACGAGCTCGCACGGCGACGAGCACACCGCCAAGCGCTACCTGGACCGGCTGGAGCAGGTCAGAGCTGACGGCTTCGCCGTCAACGCCGGGGAGACCTCCGTCGAAGAGGTCGGGATCAGCGCACCGGTCCGCGACCACCGCGGGCAGACGACCGCTGCGGTCCTGCTGTCCGCGCCCAGCTTCCGCGTGTCGGAGTCCTTGCGCACCCAACTGGCCCAGGTCGTCCGGGCCACTGCGGACGACATCTCCGAGCGGCTCGGCGCCCCCACGAGGTGACGGTGTCCCGGCCGGCAGGCCGGGACACCGCCGCTGTCACGCCGGACGCACCTCGGGCCGCTGGTGCACCCTGCCCGGGCCGCACACCTCCTCCGCGTGCGCGGCGATCTCCTGCAACGTCGTCACCCACATCCCGTCCAGTCCCTTGACGCGCTCGACGAGTTCCTCCAGCGCGTGGGTCTTGGCAGGGCGTCCGGAGAGGAACGGGTGGTTGGTGAGCACGAAACAACCGCCCTCGGCGTGCCGCGCCCGTGCCTCCAGCCACCACATCTCCAGCACCTTCAGCGGGCTCTCGATCACGCCGCTCCCCGTCCAGCCGGGGTAGAACGCGTACTGCTCCCAGTCGTCGAGCGCCCAGTCCACCGGAATCTCGATCAACGACGGCGTTCCCGGAGCGCTCGTCTCGATGCGGTAGGGCACGTCGTCGTCGAGCAAGCTCGAGTCGTAGGCGAACCCGCGCTCGGCGAGCAGCCGCGGCGTGTGCCAGTTGGTCTCCCACCACGGCGCCCGGTAGCCGACCGGGCGCACGCCGGCTGCCCGGTCCAGCGCTTCCAACCCGCGGTCGAGGAACTCAGCCTCGTCCTCAGCGCTGATCCCGCGCATGGGTTCGTGCAGGTAACCGTGGTGCGCGATCTCGTGGCCGTGGTCCACGATGGACTTGACGACGTCCGGGTAGCAGTCCGCGGTGAACCCGGGGACGAAGAAGGTCGCCCGCACCTCCTGCCGCTCCAGCATCCGCAGCAACCTGGGCACTCCGACGCGCGGCCCGTAGGACTGGTGCCCCATCAGCGACATCCGGTCGACCGCTGCGGGGTCGTTCACCAGGACGCACGATTCGGCATCCACGTCGAAGGTGAACGCACTCGCCGCACGACAGCCAGCAGGCCACGCGAACCCGGCACCGTCCTGTTCGGTCACCTCGCACTCCTCTCCTCGTCGAGTCCCGCTGCGGAGGCGTACCGCCTGCGGTGGACGCGCGACCCCAGAACCGCGTAGGTGCCACCGGCCACCAGGCCACCGACCAACCAGGACAGGTCAACCCCACCCAACGCTGTGGCCAAGGGACCTTGGAAGACGTCGACGACGCCGTGCATGAACAACCACGTCGCGACGATGCCCGCGGCGAACGCCACCAGGGCGGCCGGGTTGACGTCGGGGAGACGGGTCGTGCCGACCGGGTCGAACAACCGCTGCACTCCGGCGTCGTCGCGCTCGAGCCAGTAGAAGTGCACGAGCATGATCGCGCCCCACGCCGCCACCCAGGCGACGAGGGAGACCAGCCACGAGTCCAGCACGGTGGCGAAATCGCCCTGGTAGATGAAGAAGACCACGCACACCATCGCGAACACCCCGACCAGCACGCTCAACCCGCGTCGGGACAGGCGCAGGTCCAGCGCCTGCGCCGCCACGCCGAACGTGTAGATGTTGAGGATGTTGGTCGCGATCGGACCGTGCACCACCAGGAGCAACACCGGAACGGCGAGCGCGCCGTAGGAGCTCACGATCAGCTGCCCGGGATCCGCTTCACCGTTCTCGGTGGCCAGCGAGGCACCAAGGACACCCAGCCACACCACGGGGAGGAACTGCCCCAGGGCAGAGGCCACGTACAGCTTGCGCCGGGGGACCTGCCTGCTCACGAACCGGGAGTAGTCCGCAGCGTAGGTGAACCAGGTGATGCCCCAGCCGATGCCAATCGCCGTCATGACCGCGGACATCGCCGCGAACCGGTCCCACCCCTGCAGCAGTTGGCCCGGCGGCCCTGCGTACGACCAATCGATGTCGAGCTTCGTCCACGCCACGACGGACATCGCCACCAGCACGACGATCGTCGGCGGCACCGTCCACTTCTCGAAGCCGGCGATGGCCCGGTAACCGATCCAGGAGATCACCACCTGCACTGCCATGATCAGCGCGGCCACCAGGACCTTAGCGACGTGGTTGGGCGCCGCCGGATCGACCAGGCCGAGCTCGCCCAACAGCGCCATGACCAGGTCGAGGATGATCCAGGTGTTCACGGCGCACCACCCGACGGCCAAGCAGGCCTGGATCGCAGCGGGCACGTAGTTTCCCCGCCGCCCGAACGCGGCCCTGGACAACACCATCCCGGTAGCGCCGGTGCGCTGGCCCAGCAGCACGAACAAGCCGAACAGGGCCATGCCGACCAGGTTCCCGACCACCAGGACGAGGACCGCGTCGGCCAGCCCCAGGCCGAGCTTGATGCCCAGCGCGCCGAGGACCCAGTTGATGGGAGCGATGTTCGCGCCGGCCCAGATCCAGAACTGCCCGGACACCACGCGGGTGCGGGCCTCCTCCGGGATCGACTGCAGCTCCTGCTCGACGTCGTGGTGGTGCGCGTTGCTGCTCGCTGGGTCTGTCCTCATGGGCGCCTCCGCATAGCCATCCAGCCATACTTGTGGCGGATCAGCCGTGGAACAAGGTACGTTCTGTCAAACATGTCCTAGGATCGACTGGACGGAACGTCACATGTCCATCCCGCTCGCTGAGGTGCTGCGCCATCCGGCCCTCGAGCCCGCGGAGCCCGTGCTGCTCTCCGGCGACGACGCGCGGCCGGTCAGGTGGGTGCACTCCAGCGAGGTCGTCGAGTTGGCGCACCTGTTGCGCGGTGGCGAGCTCGTCCTCACCGCGGCGGTGGTCCTGACCGCCGCTTCGGACGAGCAGCAGCGCCGTTACGTCCAGGAACTCGTCGAGCGGGACGTCACGGCCGTCGCCGTGGAGCGCTCCCAGGACCTTCCCGCTGCACTGGTCGACGAAGCCAGGAAGCAGGACTTCGCGCTCGTGCAGTTGCGCCGGACCGTCCCGTTCGTCGAGATCACCGAGGCGATCAACAGCTTGCTCATCCACGCGTCGGTCTCCCGGCTGCGCTTGGCCGATTCCCTGTCCGACCACCTCTCGGAGCAACTGCTGGCGGGCGGTGACGTGCACGCTCTGGTGGGGAGCCTGGCCCACCAGCTGGAGGCGCGCGTGTCGGTGCGCGACCCGTCGGGGAGCGTCCTCGCCACTGCCGGAGCGGAGAGCCTCACCGAGTCCAGCGCCACCACGGCCGACCGCGAAGTGCCGGTCGCCGTGCACGGAGTCGTCGCCGCGACGCTGCGGATCGAGCCGCTCACCTCGACCGACCCCGACCTCCTGGACGCCGCGCTCGACCGCGCGCCACCGTCGCTGGCCCTGGCGTTGCAGCGGTCGCAGCTCGTCGGCCCGGACGAGGCGGCGGCCCACGCGTTCTTCGAAGCGTTGGAGCGGCCCGACACCACACCGGCCGCTTCCACCGACCTCGTCGAGACCACGTCGCTCGGCGGCGCGTGCGCGTACGTCGCCGTCGTGTCCACCGGTGAGCAGTTCGGGTTGGTCGAGCAGGCACTCCGCCACCGCGGGCGGCTGGCGTTGAGCCGCGCGCGGGGTGACGAACACCTCGCCGTCGTCGCCTTGCCCGGGAGTTCTCCCGAACAGGCGAGGCACCAGCTCGTCGAAGACGTCCTCGCCCACACCACGACGGGCGTGGTGGTGGTCGGACCGCTCTCCCGGGACCCGCACGGGATCCGGCACAGCCTCGCAGAAGCCCGTCGTTGTCTCCTCCTGCGCCACGAACCCTCGGAGCCGGTCATCGACGCCAGCGCAGTCGCCGTGGAGCGGCTCGTGCACCGGCTCGACGCCCACGACGTCCTGCAGGACTTCGTGGGCGAACAGCTCGGCGCGCTCCTGCGGGAGGACGACACCTCGCGGCGGCTCCTGGACACCCTCGTCGCCTACTTCGACTGCGACGCCAACCGCACCGCCACGGCGAACCGCCTCCACCTGCAGCGCCAGACCCTCTACCACCGGCTCGACCGGATCACCCGGGCGCTCGGCCGGGACATCACCGACGAGCGGACCGCACCGGCGCTGCAGGTCGCCGTGCGGCTGTGGCAAGCGATGGGTTCCTCAGGCGGATGAACTGCCGCTGCGGTGGTACCGGCGGCGTGAGCTGCGCCGGTTCCTCGCCGGTGGTGAGCTGTGCGGTGTCGCCGCTTTGCTGTGCCGTTCCTAACGCGACGGGCCGGTGGGGCGCGTGGGCAGGGCGTCCTCGACAGCGGCGACGAGTTCGTCGTCCGCCCCGAGCTCCTGGTCCAGCGCGAGGAGCAGCCGTCGCGTCGGACCCCGCGACCGGGCCAGCTCGACCAGTTCCGCTGCGCGGGGGTCCCGGACGTCGTCGTGGCGCAGGTGCGACTGCCACGCGGCGAGCACGGTCACGGCGGGTTCGGGCACCCGTCCCGCGGCGCGTTCCGCACGCAGCACCGGCAGCAGTCGAGCGGGGATCTTCTGCGAGCCGTCGCAGGCGATCTGCGCCAGGCGGTGTTCGATGCCTGGGGCAGCGAAGCGTTCGAGCAGGCGCCGTCGGTACTCGGCGAGCTCCCCCGGTTCGATCGCGATGTGCTGCGCCGCCACGTCCCACCACTGCTGCACGGTCGCGAGCAGCACGTCGTCGTCCACGGCCTCGCGGATGGTGCGGCGACCTCGGGCGAGCCCGGCGTGGGCGAGCAGGGTGTGCGCGCCGTTGAGGAACCACAGCTTGCGCTTCTGGTGGACGTCGACGTCGTCCACGAACCGCGCACCACGCTGCTCCCAACGCGGCCGCCCGGCAGGGAACTCCCCTGCGAGCACCCATTCCGCGAAAGGTTCGGTGACGACGGGCACCTCGTCGCGCAGTCCGGTGGCAGCCAGTGCGGTCGCCCGGTCCGCGCTGGTCGGGGCAGGGGTGATCCGGTCGACGACGGTGCTCACCACAGTCACGTGCTCGTCGAGCCATTCGGCGAACCGGTGCTCGTCCCGCGCCGCGGTGCGCAGCACGTCGCGCAGCACGCCGCCGTTGCCCGGCAGGTTGTCGCAGGGCACGAGGGTGAGGGGCGCGCCACCGGCGCGGTAGCGCTCCCGCAGCCCGGTGACCAGGCGCTGCATGGCCGAGTCCTGGCCCGGCACGGGTGCCGCGTAGCCCGCTTCGGTCACGGTCGTGGTGACCACCGCGACGTCGGGTGAAGCCAGGTCGGCCAGCCATCGTTCCTGCTCGGCGCCGGCGTGGGCGCGGCTGATCGAGCCGACGACCTCCGCCTTGGCCTCCTCCCCCGGCAGCAGGAGCGTGTAGGCCCCTTGCTGCTCGGTGAGCGCGCGCGGCAGTGCGGTGTTGCGGAACGTGTGCGCGGCGATGCCCCACTCGGGGTCGCACTCCGTGTACCAGGCCTGGTGGGAGCGGTGGAAGCTGCCCAGCCCGAGGTGCACCACGCGGACCGGGGCTGCCGGGCCCAGGCCGGCCGCGGCCCTGCTGATCCTGCGCGTCACAGCCCGAACGCCCGCTTCGGCAGTTGGTCGTTGAGGTCGCGCAGGACCGCTGCCGCGTCCTGCTCGCTGAGCACGTGCTCGGCGACCAGGCTCGCCAAGTAGCCGGCATCGACCCGTCGGGCCGTGTCGTGACGGGCCGGGATCGAGCAGAAACCCCTGGTGTCGTCGATGAAACCGGAGCCGCGGTGGAAACCGGCGGTTTCGGTGATCGCGTCGCGGAACCGGCGCATCGCCCGGGGCGCGTCGAGGAACCACCACGGGGCACCGAGGTACAGCGAGGGGTAGAAACCGGCCAGTGGGGCCAGTTCTCGGGAGAACGCTGTTTCATCGAGGGTGAACACGACCGCTTGGAAACGCGGGTGGGTGCCGAACCGCTCCAGCACCGGCCGCAACGCGCGGGTGAAGTCCACCCGCGTCGGGATGTCGTGCCCGGTGTCGGCGCCGAAGCGGGCGAAGGACGGCGCGTGGTGGTTGCGGAAGCTGCCGGTGTGCAGCGCCATCACCAGGCCGTCCTCACTGGACATCCGAGCGTTCTCCCCCAGCAGCTGCCGGGACAACGTCCGCGCGTCCTCCGGGGTGGCCGTGCCGGAGCGCACCGAGTCGAACAACCGGGCCGCTTCGGCCGGCGGCAGGAACACCATCTCGGGATCCGGGGCGCCGTGGTCGGTCGCCGTCGCACCGTGCTCCCGGAAGAAGTCGCGCCGGGCCTCCAACGCCCGGACGAGACCCTGGTAGCTCCCGGTGTCGACCCCGCTGGCCTCGGCGAGGACTTCGAGGGCTTTCGGCCACTCACCGCTGGTCGCGTCCAGGTAGCGATCTGGCCGGAAGGTCGGGACGACGCGGCCCGACCAGGTCGGGTCGGCCGCCAGAGCGCGGTGGTGGCGCAAGTCGTCGGCCGGGTCGTCGGTGGTGGCCAGAACCGCGAGGTTGAACGACTCGTACAGGGCGCGGGGCCGCAGCGCGGGCTCGGCGAGCTTCGCGACCAGCTCGTCGTAGAGCTCGTCGGCGTTCTCCGCCGACGGCTGCCACCGCACGCCGAGGACGTCGTGCAGTTCGGATTCGAGCCACTGCCGCGTGGCCGTGCCGAGGAAGTGGTGCCAGTGCGCGCAGAAGGTCCGCCACACCTCGCGGGGCTCGGCGACCGGTGCGCCCGCGCGATCCGGCAGCCCCAGCTCGTTGAGCGGCACCCCGTGCGCGTGCAGCAGCCGGGTGACGTAGTGGTCCGGCGTCACCAGCAACGACGCGGGGTCGGAAAAGGGCTGGTCCGCATCGAGGAGGGCCGCGTCGACGTGGCCGTGCGGACTGATCAGCGGGAGGTCCCGCACGCTGTCGTGGAGCCGCCGCGCGATGGCCCGCTGGGTCGGATCGCTCGGCAGCAAGCGCGCCGGGTGTGGGGCGAGCGGCGCGCGAGTCGAGCCTCGCTGCTCGGTGCTCGGTCCCGCCGTCGTTGTCGTGGCACCGTCCATGGACCCGCAGCCTGCTGGCCGGACACGTAGCTGACAACGAGTTGCCACCAGTTGCCGCCGAGCGTGCTCGACCGGTGATCCGGGGTCAGCTCAGGACGCGGGGGCCGGCCCGGTGGAGGCCCGGAGCACCACGTGCGCGTCCAAGGTGAGCGAGCCCGGCCCCTCGCCGTGGCCGGTCAACCGCGAGTGCAGGATGTCGACGGCGTACGAGCCGAGCTTGTCGGCCGGCCCCGCGATCGTCGTCAGACCCGGGACGGTGAGGTCAGCGCCGAAGATGTCGTCACAGCCGACGAGGCTGAGGTCGTCGGGCACCCGGATCCCCACGACCTGGAGGCGTTGCAGCACACCGATCGCGATGAGGTCGTTGTAGGCGATCGCCGCGGTCACCTTGCCCAGCACCAGCGCGTCCGCGGCCTCGTGCCCGCCCTGGCGGTGGGGCGCGTACGGGCCCAGGAACGACACCTCCAGGTCGAGCGAAGCCGCTTCCTCGCGCACCGCTTGCCAGCGCCGGCCGTTGATCCACGAGTTCCGCGGACCCGAGAGGTAGGCGATGCGGCGGTGCCCGAGCACCGCCAGGTGCCGCACGGCCTGACGCATCCCGGAGGCGGTGTCGATCACCAGGCTCGGCACGCCCTCGATCCTGCGGTTGACCATCACGAGCGGCCGGTGCCCGGCGATCTGCCGGACGGTCTCGTCCGACAGCCGCGAGGTCGCCAGGATCCCGCCGCTGGTGGTGGCCAGCAGTTGCCGCAGGTTGCTCGCCTCCACCTGGGCCGACTCATCGCTGTCGGCCAGCGCCAACGTGTAGTTGCGCTCGATCGCCCGGGCCTGCGCCGCCTTGATCACGGTCACGTAGTACGGGTTGGAGATGTCGCTGACCACGAGGGTCAGCACCCGGATGCGCCCGGGGGCTTCGGCCCGGGCCAGCGGGCGCGGTTCGTAGCCGACCTCGCGGGCGACCTGCTGCACCCGTTCCCGCGTGGCGGGGCTGACCCGGGCGGGGTTGCTGAACGTGCGCGACACCGTGGAGGCGGCCACGCCGCACTGCCGCGCCACGTCGTAGATCGTCGGTCGTGCCTGTTCCACTGCCCGCTCCTCGTCCTGGTGGCCCACGGCTGACAACACGTGGCAACGAGTTGCCACCCTAGTACGCCGTTCCTAGGTCGGGCGCAGGTCGAGGCACCTCGGCGGGCTCCCGGCTCCACGGGAGCGCGGACGCCGACGCCCTGCCGGACCCGTCCACGTTCAGAGCTGCTGGACGGAACGGTGCAGGACTGGTGAGCGGCACGACCCGACCGAGCGCACCCGACATCATCGTCGTGATGGGAGTGTCGGGGAGCGGGAAGACCACCTCGGCCCGAGCGCTGCACCGGTCAGGGCTTGGCGGCACAGCTGCACCGGCGCTACCTGGACGCCGACGACTTCCACCCACCGAGCAACATCGAGGAGATGCGCTTTGGGACACCGCTGTCCGACGCAGACCGCCGCCCCTGGGCTGGAACGCCTCCGCGCTGAACTCGACGCGGTGACCGCCCGCAGCGAATCGGCGGTGCTGGCCTGCTCAGCGCTCACGCGCACCTACCGCGACGCTCTGCGGCGCACCTGCGCTCCGGTGCTGTTCGCGCTGTTGGATGCCACCAAAGAGGCTCTGGCCCACCAGCTCTCGCGCCGCGAAGGGCACTTCGTCCCGGAAGAGCTGCTGGACCGCCAGCTCGCCGCCCTGCAACCACCGGACGAGGACGAACCGCACGTGGTCGTCCCGGTCTCCCAGCCGGTCGAGGCCCAGGTAGCGCTCGTCACCTCCTCGACCCCGCGGGCCTGCTCCGCCGAGGAGGTGCGCGAGGTCAGCCCGCGTAGCGGGGGTCCTTCGCCGGCCGGGCGGGGCCCCAGCTGATCTTCCCGCTGGCCCACCCCTCGGTCAGCGGTACCCACCAGAAGAAGGTCACCGCGCGTTCGGAGAACAGCCACGTCCCGTCGGTCCTCACCAAGGAATCGGTGTAGCGGCCGGCGGCGACGTGCGGCTCGCCGTCCACCACGCACGGTTGGTACAGCCACGTCTGCCCGCTGGCGACGTCGCATTCGACCGTCACCGTTTCGTTGGCGCTGAAGTGCCACCACGCGGCGAGCGGCCCGCCCTGCAGGCCGGCGAAGAAGGTGCGCAGCTCGCTCCGGCCCGCCGCGGTGGACAGCCCGACGAACCGCCCGTCCTCGGTGAACAGCTCGGCCAGCTCGTCCCAACGGCCGTCGTCGAGGTACTGGCAGTACCTCGCGCGCAGTTGCGCGATCTCGTGGACGTCTTCGAGCCGCCGGATCCGGGCTTCCAGGTCGCTCATGCGATGACCTCCTTCTCCTCCACGTCGGCCGAGGTCTCGTGCAGGTCGCGGCGGAACGATTCGCGGATCGTGAACACCGACGCGAAGGTGATCACCGCCATGGCGAGGACGTAGAGCGACACCGACCACGCCGCACCGGTCGCGGCGAGCAAGGCGGTCATCACGAACGGCGCCAGCCCGCCGGCGAAGATCGAGGCGAGCTGGAAGCCCAACGACGCACCGGTGTAGCGGACGTCCGCGGGGAACATCTCCGCGTACAGCGCGGCCTGCGGCCCGTACATCACGGCGTGGATCGTGAACCCCAGCACCAGGGACAGGAGGACGAGAGGAGCGGAACCGGTGTCGACCAACCAGAACATGGGGAAGGCGAACAGTCCCATGAGGACGGTCCCCACCAGGAAGAGCTTCCTGCGGCCCCACCGATCGCTCAGCGCCCCGAACAGCGGGATCGTGACGAGCTGGGTGCCGCCGGCGACCAGGACGTGCACCAGGACCTCGGTCTTGGACAGGCCCACGTAGGTCGTCCCGTAGTCGAGCATCCCGCTGATCAGGATGTAGAAGGTCCCGTTCACCACGAAGAAGGCCCCGGCTGCCTGGAGGATCTCCCGCCAGCAGGTCCGCACCGCATCGCGCAGCGGAGCTTTCGTGAGCCCTGCCTCCTGACCGGCCTGGAGCGATCGCTCCCGCATCTGCCGGAAGACCGGGGTGTCCTCGATCTTGAGCTGCACGTAGATCCCGATGACCACCAGTGCCAGCCCGAGCAGGAACGGGACGCGCCACCCCCAGCTCGCGAACTGCTCGTCGGGCAGCAGCGTGGTGAGCAGGAGGAAGGTGGCGTTCCCCGCGACCGCACCGAAGATGGCGCCGGTCTGGACCAGGCTCCCGTAGAAACCGCGCTTGTCCACTTCGGAGTGCTCGATCAGCAGCAGGGCGGCCCCGCCCCACTGCGCTCCCACCCCGAGCCCCTGCACGAGGCGGATCACCACGAGCAGGACCGGTGCCCAGACGCCGATCTGCGCGTAGGTGGGCAGGACACCGATGGCGAAGGTCGCCGCGCCCATCACGACCATGGCCCCGACCAGCGGTGGTTTGCGCCCGTACCGGTCGCCGACGTGCCCGGCGATCACACCCCCGAGCGGACGGGCGAAGAAGCCGACCGCCAACGTCGCGAACGAGGCGAGCGTGCCCGCCACGCCGCTGAACTCGGGGAAGAAGAGGTCTCCGAACACCAGCGCTGCGGCGGTGGAGTAGATGAGGAAGTCGTACCACTCCAGGCCGGTCGCCAGGACGGCGGCACCGGCCAGGCGCGCCATCTTCGGGTGAGCGTCGCGATCCACGTCCACGTAACCACCTCCGCCGCCCTGGGACGAACGATCGTTCATCAACGTAGACGTCGATCGCCCCCCTGACAAGGAACGAGACGGAGCCGATCAAGCGGACGACGCCCCACCGCTCGGGCGGTGTTCAGCCGGTCGGGTCGCGGTCCGGTCGAGCCTCCAGCAGAGCGAGCGCGTACCGGGCGTGCTGCTCGGCGAGGTGCTCCTTGGAGAGACGCCCCTGCTTGCTGTACCAGGTGGAGATCGCCGAGCACATCGAAACGATGTTGCGCGCCGCGCCGTCCGGGTAGGGCGTGGCGAACTCCCCTGCGGCGACACCGTCGGCGACGATCGCGCCGAAGATCGCCTGGGTCTTGTCCCGGGCCCGCACGACCTGGTTCCGGTCTTCTCCGTGCAGGTAGCGGATCTCGCTGATGGCGACCAGGGCCGCCGTCTGGTGGTCCACGACGAAACCCACGTAAGCCTTGACCGCCTCACGAAGCCGCGCCGCAGCGCTGGAGTCGGCATCGCGCACCGCAGCGCTCGTCCGGTTCAGCAACTCCGCGTTGGCGCGCTGGAGCAGCTCCGCCAGCAGGTGCGATTTCGACGGGAAGTAGTTGTAGAGGTTGGACAGGCTGGTCTCCGCACCGCGCGCGATGTCCCGCATCGAGGCGCCGTTGAAGCCCTTCTCCCCGAACGCGGCCAAGGCCGCGTTGAGGATCGCGGCCTCGTTGCCCCTGCTCGAACCGCTGATCAACGTAGCTGCCGGAGAACGATCGTTCATACAGGCAGGCTACACGCCTTGACTGGCTCAAGCGCGGATGCTTGTCTTGAGAAAGAACGTTCGTTCATGTGCCGCTGATGTCACCTGGGAGAACGCATGACCCATCGACCCGACAGGCCGGTCGGCGCTGTACCCGGCCCCCTCACGCCGGAACGGCTGGAGGTGCAGAAGCTCGCCCGCGAGTTCGCCATGAACGAGGTTCTCCCCCTGGCTGACGAACTCGACCCGGTGCACGGCGTGATCCCGGACCGGCTGCGCGACCAGATGGCCGAGATGGGCTTCTTCGGCATCCTCATCCCCGAGGCGCACGGTGGTCTGGGGTGGGGCGTCTTCGAGTACTGCCTGGTGGCCGAAGAGCTCGCCCGCGCGTGGCTGAGCGTCTCCGGTCTGCTCGCCCGCGGCAACGGGATGGGTGGCGGGTTCACCGAAGAGCAGCGGAACAGGCTGTTGCCCGCGGTCGCTCGTGGCGAGTACCTCGGTGCCTACGCCCTGTCCGAAGCCGAAGCCGGGTCCGACGTCGCCCACCTCTCCTGCCGCGCCCGCCGCGACGACGACGGGTGGGTCATCACCGGCACGAAGATGTGGTGCACCTACGCGGACCAGGCCGACTACCTGGTCCTGTTCGCCCGCACCGATCCGGCCGTGGATCCCGAGAAGCCGCACCGCGGCATCAGCGCCTTCCTCGTGGAGAAGGAACGGGGTTCCTTCCCCCCGGGCGTCACGGGCACGCCGGTGCGCAAGATCGGCTACCACGGTTGGCACACCTGGGAGCTGTCGTTCGACGAGCTCCTCGGACGAGCGTCATGACGGCCCGGCACTTCGAGGACTTCCGCGTCGGCCAGCACCACAAGAGCGGCCCGCGGGAAGTCACCGAGCGGGACCTCGCCGCCTTCACCGAGGTGGCCGGTTCCCGGGACGTCCTGCGCACCGACTCGCGGCCGGACCAGGCCCTCCCAGGACCGTTCGGCCTGGCGGCGTTCACCGGGATCCTGCACGAGCTCGCCGAGGACGAGGCGGTGGTCGCGCTGCTGGACACCCACTGGCACTACCTGGCGCCGATCCGGGTGGGCGACACGGTGAGGTTCGAGATGACGACCACGCGGTGCCGACGAACCGCGGAAGGCGACCGCGGTGTGGTGAACCGGCACGTCGCGTTGCTCAACCAACGCGACGAGCTCGTCCAAGAAGGCACCGCGGCGGTGCTCGTCCGAGCCCGGGACACCGACGGCACCTCCGACTCCGCCTCGCACGCGTTCGGCACCGTCGGGTGGGCGACCGCACTCGCGGAACGGCTCGGCGACGACGAGCGCTTCACCTCGGCGACGTCGAGCTGGGACGGCACCATCGGGCTCCGGTGCGGCGAGGACGAAGTGCACCTGCGCCTCTACCGCGGCCAGGTGATCGACGTGGCGCGTCGCTCGCCGCTCGGCGCGACGTTCTCGCTCGGGGCGGGTGAGCTGGTGTGGACCGAGCTGATCACAGGCCCGAGCAACGACCTCGTGCACCGCGCGATGCGCGGTCAGTTCGAGGTGTCCGGCAACGGGTACGAGTACCTCCGTCTCACGAAGGTGCTGCACCTGATCGTGGACAACGCGCGAGCGCTGGCGGCGGGAGCGGAACGATGATCGAAGCGCACTACGTGGAGGTCGGTGGATCGCTGTCCTACGTGGAGGTGGCCGGGGACGGCCCCGCGGTGCTGTGCGTCCACACGGCGGGCCAGAGCGGCGTCCAGTGGCGGCACACCACCGGTGACCTGGCCGCGCGAGGCCATCGCGTCGTCGTGCCTGACCTCCCCGGCCACGGCCGCTCCGAACCGGCGCCCGACGGGCCCGTCGACGACCTCGGCAGGTACGCGGAATGGCTGCGGAGGCTCATCAGCGCGCTCGACCTCGACCGCCCCTTCGTGGTGGGTTGCTCCATCGGCGGCAAGATCGCCCTCGACCTGGCGACCCGGTGGTCCGATGAGCTGTCGGGGGTCGTCGCGATGGCCGCCGAGGCGGGAACCGGCTCGGTGAGGGTCGCCGGCCTGCAGCGCGAGCTGGAAGACGTGGCCGCGGCGAGCCGCACCGACCGGACCTACCTCGGCACCCTCGCAGTGGTCGGCAGCGCGCTCCCGCCGGAACGCGCGGAGCTGATCGCGCAGATGCACCGCCGCGAAGACCCCGTCGTGTCCACTTCGGACCTGATCGGCTGGGGCACGCACGACGTCCGGGACCGCCTGGGCGCGATCACGTGTCCGACGCTGCTGGTCGCGGGTGAGGACGACCTGTGGGTGGACCCGGCGCGGGTGCGCGCCACCGCTGCGGACATCCCCCACGCCAGCTGCGTGGTGCTTCCCGGCATCGGTCACTACCCGATGGAGGAGATCGTGGGGTTCGCCGACGTGCTGCACGACTGGATCCGCGAGCTCCAACGCGCTTCCGGTCCTGGTGAGAGGGGGAAGGCGTGAACCTGCCGGAGATGCTCGACGAACTGGTGCGGCGTGATCCCGACGCGACCCTCGCGATCGACGCCCACCCGGAACGCCCGATCACGGTCCGCCGAGCCGAGCTGCGCGACCGCGTGCAGCGCTTGCGCACCGAGCTGGCCGACGCCGGACTCGGCCGCGGGGACTGCCTCGCCGTGTGGCTGCCGAACTGGTCCGACTCGCTGGTCTTCCAGTTCGCCGCGGCCTCGCTCGGTGCGCACGTCGTCGGCCTCAACACGCGGTACAACGTCGAGGAGGTCACGCACGTGCTCCAGCGGTCCCGGCCCGCGGTGCTGGCGATCGCCCACGACTTCCACGGCCTCGACCTCATCGCGACGTTGCGGGACGCGGTGCGGACTGCCGGCACGACCGCCCCGCCCCCTGCGGTGGTCGTCGTCCCCGGTCCCCACGGGCGCCCCTGCGAGGACCCGACCCACTACGACGTCGGAGCCGGTGCCTGGACGCCCTCCGATGCCGCCGCGCCGTCGCCAGGGGCGCACGAGCACGACGAACTCGCGGTCGCCTTCACCACGTCCGGGTCGACCGGGAAGCCGAAGCTGGCCGCGCACACCGCATCGGCGGTCGTCTCGCACGCCCGCGCCGACGCCGACGGGATGGGCATCCGGGACAGCGATGTGGTGTTGTGCGCGTTGCCGCTGTCCGGTGTCTTCGGGTTCAGCACGGCGATGGCCGGCCTCGCTGGCGGCGCTGCCTGCCTGCTGGAGCCGGTGTTCGACGAGGACGGCGTGGTGGCCGACATGGCGCGGTGGGGCGTGACGCACGTGGTCGCCGCCGACGACATGCTCACCCGCATCGCCGCGGCCTGGCGACGCCACGCGCTCGACCTCTCTCGCTGGCGATGGCTGGGGATCGCCGACTTCCTCGGCCGCTCGCACGAGGTCGCCGCGTGGGCGCGCGACGAGTTCGGGACCCTCACCTCCGGTGTGTACGGTTCCTCGGAAGTCTTCGCCCTGGCGTGCTTCTGGCCGGACGACGAGCCCGCCCCGCGCCGCTGGACCGGCGGCGGGCACCTGGTGTCAGGTGAGATGCAGGCCCGCACGGCCGACCCGGCGACCGACGAGGTGACCGCCCCGGGCGAGCAAGGCGAGCTTCATCTCCGCGGACCCAACGTCGTCGACGCCTACCTCGGCAGCCCGGAGGCGGCCGAGAGCTCCTTCACCGCGGACGGCTGGTTCAAGACGGGCGATCTCGCGGAGATCGACGAGGACGGCGCGATCCGGTACGTCTGCCGCATCGGCGACGTGCTCCGCTTGCGCGGGTTCCTCGTCGATCCAGCGGAGATCGAGCACCGGCTCGCGGCGCACCCCGCGGTGACCACCGCCAAGGTGGTCGGCGCGCGGGTGGGTGACGGGTCCACGCTCGCGGTCGGCTTCGTGGTGCTCGCGCCCGGAGAAGTCGCGACCGACCAGGACCTGAGGGACTGGTGCGCTGCAGCGCTGGCCCGCTTCAAGGTGCCCACAGCCGTCCACGTCCTCGACCGGATGCCGACGACGTCGGGAACCAACGGCACGAAGATCCGCGCCGCGACCCTGCGCGAATGGGCCCAGCAGTGGCACGCGGAGGTGGCGCGGTGAGGCGTCCTCCCAACACGCCCAGCACTGCACCTCCCCGGTCCCGCTGAACCTGGCGCACAGCGGTCGTCTCGTCCCCGGTGGGCAGCACACCACAAGCGGTGAACGGAGGTGACCCACCACCCGATCTGCGCTCTCCACCAGTCCACTTCGTCCACGCCGGTGCACAGGAGGTCACGCCCATGCCCGTAGATGCTCGAGAACTTCGACGCTGCTTGGGCCACTTCGCCACCGGGGTCACGGTCGTCACCTGTGAAGCCGACGGCGCACCTCACGGAGCCACCGTGAACGCCTTCAGCGCGGTGTCGCTGGATCCACCGCTGGTCCTGGTGTCGCTCGACCGCAAGTCCAAGATCGGCGGCTACCTCGCCGATTCCCCCTTCACCGTGAACGTGCTGGCCGAGGAACAGGGCGAGGTCGCGCTGCACTTCGCCGGCAAACCGATGGACGGCGAGCTGGAGTGGCGCCGTCCCGACCCGCACCTCGCGCCACACCTGACCGGCGCGTTGGCGACCATCGCCTGCACTCCGTGGCGGTGCTACGACGGCGGTGACCACCTGATCTACCTGGGCGAGGTCGCCGAGTTCGAGATCGCCGACAACGACCCGCTCGTGTTCTACCTCGGCGGGTTCCGCCACCTCGGCCCCCTCCACGAGTCAGCGCCGTGGCTGGAATCCGGTGATTGCCCAGGAGTTTCGTGGTTCGCGCCGTCGGCCTGACCGCCACCAACCAGATGCACCCCTGCGAAGGAGCAGAAGCATGACCGCTCAGGAATCCGCCCACCAGACCGCGTCCGAAGGCACCCGCGTCACCCGCCCGTTCACCGGCGAGGAGTACGTCCAGTCCCTGCAGGACGGCCGTGAAGTGTTCCTGTACGGGGAGAAGGTCAAGGACATCACGACTCACCCGGCGTTCCGCAACCCGATCCGGATGACCGCGCGCCTCTACGACGCGCTGCACGACCCCGAGAAGCAGGACGTGCTGACCGCCCCGACCGACACGGGAAGCAGCGGATTCACCTTCCCGTTCTTCCGGACCGCACGCTCGGTCGACGACCTCTTCGCCGACCGCAACGCGATCGCGGAATGGGCCAGGATGACCTACGGGTGGATGGGTCGCAGCCCCGACTACAAGGCCTCCTTCCTGGGCACGCTCGGCGCGAACTCGGACTTCTACGAGCCCTTCTCGGACAACGCCAAGCGCTGGTACGCCGAGTCGCAGGAGAAGTGCCTGTACTGGAACCACGCCATCGTCCACCCACCGGTGGACCGCAACAAGAAGCCCGACGAGGTCAAGGACGTGTTCGTCCACGTTGAGAAGGAGACCGACGACGGACTGGTCGTCTCCGGGGCGAAGGTCGTGGCGACCGGCTCGGCGCTCACCCACTACAACTTCATCGCCCACTACGGACTCCCGTTCAAGGACCGCGAGTTCGCGCTGGTGTGCACGGTGCCGATGAACACGCCCGGCATGAAGCTGATCTGCCGCAACTCCTACACGAGCACGGCCAGCCAGGTGGGCTCCCCCTTCGACTACCCGCTGTCGAGCCGGCTCGACGAGAACGACACGATCTTCGTCCTGGACAAGGTCAAGATCCCGTGGGAGAACGTGTTCATCTACGGCGACGCGGACAAGGTGAGCACCTTCGTCCCCGGTTCGGGGTTCTTGGAGCGGTTCACCTTCCAGGGCGTCACGCGCTTGGCCGTCAAGCTCGACTTCATCGCCGGTCTGCTGCTCAAGGGCGTGGAGGCCACCGGCACCAAGGACTTCCGGGGGATCCAGACCCGCATCGGCGAAGTCATCAGCTGGCGCAACATGTTCTGGGGTCTGTCGGACGCCATGGCCGCCAACCCCACCGAGTGGAAGGACGGCGCGCTCCTGCCGAACCTCGACTACGGGCTGGCCTACCGGTGGTTCATGACGGTCGGCTACCCGCGCATCCGCGAGATCATCATGCAGGACCTCGGCAGCGCGCTGATCTACCTCCCCTCGCACGCCAGCGACTTCCGCTCCGAGGAAGTGCGCCCCTACCTCGACCAGTACGTGCGCGGCTCGAACGGCTACGACTCGGTCGAGCGGGTCAAGCTGATGAAGCTGATCTGGGACTCGATCGGCAGCGAGTTCGGTGGGCGTCACGAGCTCTACGAGCGCAACTACGCGGGCAACCACGAAGGCGTGCGGCTCGAACAGCTCATCGCTGTGGAGAACTCCGGCCAGGCCGACGCCATGCGCGGTTTTGCCGAGCAGTGCATGGCCGAGTACGACCTCGACGGGTGGACCGCGCCCGACCTGATCAACAACGACGACGTCTCGATGCTGGGCAAGCGCTGAGACCACCGAGCAGAAGAGGAGTCGCGATGAGCACGACACAGCCGTCGCCGACCGCCGCGGGCTCGGGTGCTTCGGCCACGGAAGCCTTCCGGGCGCGCAGCCACGCCGGCGCGGGTGGAACCTCGCAGGAACGCGTGGCGACCGTCGTCAAGGCGGTGCTGGACGGGGTGCACGCAGCGATCACAGCTCACCAGGTCACCTACGCGGAGTTCTCCGCGGCCAAGCAGTGGCTGATCGACGTCGGCGAAGGAGGGGAATGGCCGCTGCTGCTCGACGTGTTCGTCGAGCACGAGGTCGAGGAGGTCGCCGCGCAGCACCAGCAGGGCACCAAGGGAACCATCCTCGGCCCCTACTACCTGCCCGGTGCGACGAGGCTGCCGTCGGTGGCCACGCTGCCGATGCGCGACGACGAACCGGGCACTCCCCTGGTGTTCGCCGGTCAAGTCCGCGACACGACGGGAGAACCGGTGCCCGCCGCGGAACTCGACCTGTGGCACGCCGACCACGCCGGCTACTACTCCGGGTTCGCCCCGCACGTCCCAGCGGGCAACCTGCGCGGGGTCGTGGTCGCCGACGACGAGGGCCGCTTCGAGATCAGCACGGTGCAACCCGCGCCGTACCAGATCCCGACCGACGGTCCGACGGGCAGGTTGGTCGAGGCAGCGGGCTGGCACCCGTGGCGCCCCGCGCACCTGCACCTGATCGTCCGCGCACCCGGTCACCGGCCCATCACCACGCAGCTGTACTTCGCCGGCGGTGACTGGCTCGACTCCGACGTCGCTCAGGCGACCAAGCCGGAGCTCGTGCTCGCCCCGCAGCGGCAGGAGGACGGCCGGTTGCGCTCCGAGTACGACTTCGTGCTCGAACCCGTGTGAGGACGGGCACCCCGCCCGGTGCGCCGGCCGTTCCGGGCGGGGTGTGCGCCCCTGCGACCTGGCTGGCCACTCCCCTGCGCCACGAGGACGACGATCCCGACCTCGGTGTGCGGACCTCGACCACGACGCCGTGCGCGCGTTCACCAGGAGTTGACCCATGACCTCTCTCGCCGCACAACCGTCAGCACCGCCGTTGTGGCGCTGCTTCGACGACGTACCACCAGGTTTCGGCCCGTCGGTCGTGACGTTGGGAGTGTTCGACGGGGTGCACCGCGGGCACGCCCACCTCATCGACCACGCGGTGCGCGCCGCACGGGCGAGGGACCTGCCCGCGGTCGTGCTCACCTTCGACCCCCATCCCGCGCAGGTGCTGGGACTTCCTCGGGACACAGCACGGCTGAGCACCCTCGAACGCCGAGCGGCGCTCGCCTTCGAGCTCGGGGTGCAGGCCGTCTGCGCACTGCCGTTCACCCGTGAGTTCGCCGCCCTGTCTCCCGCCGCCTTCGTCGAACGCGTCCTGGTCGAACGACTCCGCGCGGAGGTGGTGGCGGTGGGTGCCAACTTCACGTTCGGGCATCGCGCTTCGGGCACCGTGGACACCCTGCGCGACCTGGGACGGAAGCACGGGTTCAGCACCACCAGCGTCGACCTGCTGCACGAGCTCGACGCCCGCTGCTCCTCGACCCGCGTCCGGGAGTGCCTCCGCAGTGGCGACCTCCGCGGCGCCGAAGCCGCGCTCGGCCGACCGCACCGGGTCGAAGGCGTGCTCAGGCCCGCCGGCCCTGGTCTGAGCGAGCTCGTGGTCGTCCCCGACTCCGCACTCCCGGCCGCCGGGCGGTACCTCGGCCGGCTCGACGGCAACCGATCCGTGGTGCTGTGGGTGAGCGGCGAGGGGCGGGTCTTCGTGGAATCCGCTGTGGGGTGGGACGGACGGTGCGAAGTCGACTTCATCGACCGGGCCGGAGCGAGATGAGCGAGGTCGATCGTCGCCACTTGCGCCAGTTGTCGGACGTTCGCCCCGGTTCGAACACGCATGTGAGCCCGCGATGCGATGCCGGGCGGCCTACGACGCGCGTTCAGCACGAGGAACCGAGGACCCGCCCCAGGTCGCTCTTCGCGCGCAGCGTGCCAGGGTGGTCTTCTCCGAGCACGCGTCGGCGCACTATTACCAGCGCGCGAAGGCACGCCTCGGCTTCCGTGAGGTTGCCGCGCTCTTCGAACTCCCTGGCCAGCTCGCTCATCGCTTCTAGGGTATAGGGGTCTCGTCACCGAGTTCGCCCCTGCGCACCTTCACCAGTGCTCGGGCGGTGTCTTCGCCTTCGTCGAGGCGAACAGCTCCGCGAGTCCGCTCCAGGAGTTCCGCGTCGTCCGCCCTCGCTTCGGAGCGGCCCAACGTGGTGAGCATGGCCAACCCCGCTGCTCGTTTCGGGGGCGAGTCGTCCAAGGCGTGTTCCACGGCCACCGAGAACCTCTGACGCCACTCCTCCCGACGAGCTGCCCACTCCCGCTGCCGCGTGCTGCGGTCGCTGGCTCGAACGGCGTGGCGAACGCCCAGGTAAGCCCCACCAGCGGTGATGAGCCCGACGAGCAGGGACAACACCGCCTGCCACCACGTGGCCGCCTGCCCCGCCGCCCCACTGACTTCCACCGAAAAGCTGCTCTCCGCAGGCCCGCGCAACGTCCACGTCACCGTGGGCAGGGAGGTTTCGGACCGCACGAAGTCGGGGGCGGGAGCCGCTGCACTCGCAGAGCGTCTCGCACGCCGGCAGTGGCGTCGCTGGTGAACCGTTTGCGCATCGCGGGCTCAGAGCCGCCTACCCTTCACGCTTTCGGGCGTTCGTCGCTGAGCCGTGGGGAGCCGGACCCGCGCAGCGACAGCATCAGCACGCTGCCAGTCCTACACTCCCGTCATCGCTTGTCGCCCGCAGGAGAGCAGCGACGCGCACGGTGTTCCGCCTGCGCTTCGCCCGAATTTGTGGAGAAACCGATGGCCGAGCAAGAGCAACGCCGCCCCGGTTACCGCGCAGGGCTCGGCGGCGAACTCCTCGCGGAGTTCTTGGGAACCTTCGTGCTCATCCTGCTGGGCTGCGCGTCCGTCGCGGTCGCAGTCGCCGGTCTGCCGGGATCCGGGCGCCAGGCCGATTCCTTCGGCGCCGCGAACTGGCTCATCGTCGCGTTCGGCTGGGGATTCGCCGTGGTGTTCGGCGTGTACGTCGCCGGAGGCGTGTCCGGCGCCCACATCAACCCGGCCGTGACGTTGGCTTTCGCTGTGAGAAGGGCCTTCCCGTGGGTGAAGGTCGTGCCTTACATGCTCGCGCAGCTGGTGGGGGCGTTCGTCGCCGCTGCGCTCGTGTACTCGGTGTACAGCTGGGCGATCGACGCGTTCAACGCGAAGGCCGGTGTGGCGCGCGACCAATCACTCGACACCTTCGCGATCTTCGCGACCTTCCCCGCCGAGTACTTCGCCGGGTCGTGGTGGGGTCCGCTGCTCGACCAGATCGTGGGCACAGCTGTGCTGGTGCTGCTCATCTTCGCGCTGATCGACAACCGCAACAGCGCGCCAGCAGCGAACCTCGGGCCGTTCATGATCGGCATGGTCGTCACGGTGATCGGGCTGACGTTCGGCACCAACGCCGGGTACGCCATCAACCCGGCGCGTGACTTCGGGCCTCGGTTGTGGACGTTCTTCACCGGGTGGGGAGACATCGCCCTGCCGGGAACGTACGAGCACTTCAGCTTCTACTTCTGGATCCCGATCGTCGGCCCTCTCATCGGTGCGGTGGTCGGGGCCTTCGTCTACGACCTGTTCATCGGCCAGGTCCTCGCGGCACGCCCGGGCGGTCCCGAACCAGGCCGAGCCGGCGACGAATGACCGAGCGCCTGCGCGCACGCCACCGAATTGCAGGGTGCGCCCCGTGCGTCCCGCGCTGGACACGTGCGGCTCAGCACCTCGCCCTCGCCAAGCCGCGCCGTACCGACCGACGTGTCCGATCTGACGCAGGTCGATCCTCACGCCGGCTGGGGTCCGGATCGCCCGGTCTCTAGACTGGGTACATGGCCCAACGCCTGGTCACCGACCGTCTGCTCCTTCGCACGTGGGAGTTGGAAGACGCAGCCGCAGCCTTCCGGGTCTTCGGTCACGCCGAGGTCGCTCGCTGGCTGAGCCCGATCATGGACCAGGTCCCGAACCAGGAAGCGATGCAGGTGCTGCTGCGGCAGTGGATCATCGAGGACCTGCGCGCAGAACCTCCCACCGGGAGGTGGTGCATCCAGCGACGCGACGACGATGCCGTCCTCGGCGGCGCCGCGCTGCTCCCCCTGCCGCCGGGAGGGGATGATCTCGAAATCGGGGCACAATTGCACCCCTCGGCCTGGCACCAGGGGTACGCGACGGAGGCGACGCACGCGCTGGCGCAATGGGCCTTCCGCCAAGACGTCGACGAACTCTACGCGGTCGTCCGACCCGACAACACGCGCGCAGTCTCCGCGGTTCGCCGCAACGGCATGGAATGGGTCGGAGAAACCAGCAAGTACTTCGGGCAGACCATGCAGCTGTACCGGCTCCGGCCCGCCGACCTCACGCAAGCACAACCAGGTGCACTCCCGCCGGGCTTCGAGGACGAATGAACCCGGCGCACACCAGGCCCCAGCAGCCCCTATCGTTTCGCTCCAGCGGCGTAGCATCAAACGTGACCAGTTGAGCACCTTCCCGTTCCAGACGACGTGCCTTTCGCGAAGCACGGTTGCTCCCTGGTCCGCCGACGGCACATCCCTCCTAGCCCAGCTCGCTCCGGGACACCAGGAGCACCACATGACCCGCACCCCAACGCAGCCCCACGAAGCCTGGCCGGTCCCCGCAGCTCCGCCGCCCTCGATCGCGGAGGAAGCGCGACCGACCCGACTGTGCCTCCAGCTCACTCATCCACGCGCCGACCTCACGGTGCTGACCGCAGCAGGAGACATCGATTCCAGCAACGCCGCCGACCTCGCCGGCATGCTCTGGCCTGCGCTTCTCAGCGAACGTTCGTCGGTTCTACTCGATTTCACCGCCGTGACCTTCCTCGGCGTCGCCGGGCTGGAGCTGCTCTCCGCCGCCAACACCTACGCACCGCATCGAGGCTTGAAGATCGTCCTCCTCGCCGGACAACCGGCGGTGGAACGCGCAGTTCGCGCCGCCAGGCCCGACCCCTGCACCGATGACCCGATCTCGCTGCCGGCACAAGGACGCGGACCGGGGAGTCGCCGGAGCCCCAGGTGCCCATGAACCGAGGCGAGAGCAGCGACATCAGTGACGAATCCAGGCGTAAGCTGGGATGACAGGGGTTCTCGGCAACTTGAGCAGTCCAGCTCGCCGGTCCCTGGGAGTCAGTACCGGTCGATGCCCGACCGGGGAGGAGTTCCGCCATGGGACCCGAACGCTCAGGCCCGAGCACTGCTGTCCGCCTCTCGCTCAAGCCCACGCCGTGCAGACGAGGATTCGTCGACGGTGCCTGGTGGCCGCGATCGAACAACCCGGCACCGGAGTTCGCTTCGTTGCTGACCGCGCTGGTCACCACTTCTGGACCGATCACCCGGCTCGCTTACAACCTGACCGCGTGGAAAGCGGCTCCGAGGCGACTCGACCTTGACGGACGCGAGGTGCGTCTCGAAGGTTTCCACGCCATGGACCAGAACACGGTCAGCCTGACCGACCCGCGGGGGAACCGAACGGTGCTGCTGCTCATCCCCGCAACGATGACCGAACGGCGCGGGAACGCCGTCCTCGCCCGCGCCTCGAGCCCTGACAACACCGCCTCCCCGCACGATCTTCTCACCGAGGATCCGCGCCCGGCCTCCGCGCCCATCCCGAAGCAGGCCGAGACCTCGCCTGAAGCCCGCTGGGAGACCGACGGCGGGCACCTTCTCATCGAGCGATCCTGAGAACACCTGGCCCACGCGCTGGGCGGGCCACACGACGCGGTCACCACGGCATCACGGCAAAGGCGGTGGCCGAGGCGGCTTCGAATCGCGCCGCGGGCTCAGCTGGAGCAGCCTCCTGGTGCAGCAGGCGGGTGGCGTGCGCGGTGGGGTCCGTGAGGCCGATCAGCTGGGATCCCACGAAGTTGTCCCGAGCCCGCGCCGGGTGTTCTGCCCGGCCGGACGAGCGCCGGGACAGGAGGGGTTGGTTCGGAGCGCCTGGTGCGCGCTCCGAACCCACACCGCTCGCTCCGCTGTTCGCTCAGGGGGCGAGGGGCGGACCGACGATGTCGATGCCGTGCGCGTCGGCGACCTCGGTCAGGTGCGAGGGGTCGGAGAGGCCAACGCCTCGTCGAGCGGCGGTGGCCACGAACCGTTCGAACGCAGGCCCGTGGTGCATGGTCAGGTAGCGGGCGGACTCGCTGATGACGACGAACCCGTGGGGGTGACCGGCGGGCAACACCGCTGCGCTGTCCGCGCCCGCCTCGTGTTCCTGCCCGTCCACGACGATCCGCAGCGCGCCCTCGAGCACCAGGAAGATCTCGCAGTCGTGCCGGTGGAGGTGCATCGGACTGCCGTGACCACGCGTGGCCTCGGTGTCCAGCACCGCGAAGGTGCCGGCGGTGTCCTGCCCCGACACCCGGACGCGGTACCGCTGGCCCAGGAAGTGGAGGACCTCTTGGGTGTCTCCCGTGGTGACCGCAGGCGTCACGACGCGGGACGCGGGACTCGGTGGCCTACCGCTCACGGTCCCAGTCTGCGCCCGCAGGGCACCAAGCCGCCAGATCGCCGGGCCGCTCCCTGACCAGGCCGTGGTGATCGAGTTTGTGACCACGAGGTGGTGGGAACCCCCAAAGATGCGTGGGCGCGGTGATCGGCGCCCGTGACGAAGGTTCTTGGAGTGCAGTGATGAGTCCGGACCCGTTGGACGTTCGCGTGCGAGACCGCACCGCCGGGCGGTTCGGCGTCTTGGATGCGATGGCCCGGTACCTGGACGACGTGCGAGCCGCTGCTCGGGCGATGGAGATCGAGCTGGACACGGCTCGGCTGGACCCGCAGCGCATGACCCTCGAGATCGCGGTGCAGCGTGCGCCCGAGATCTCCGTGGAGTGGTCGCCCTACCTCGGCTGGAGCTTCAGCGCCGGGGGCGGCCGCTACTACCGCGTCGGACGTGAGGCCGACGCCGCCTCGATGCTGCCCGACCCCGACGAGGCCGCGGGCTGGCTGGCCGTGCTCGCCACCGGCGACCGCACCGGGCACGCGGAGCAGCCGATGCCCTTGGACCCCGAGGACGACACCCTCGTCGAGCGCCTGGTCACCCACGGGCAGGGATTGGATCCCCACACCCCGGGCGTGGAACGTCCCTAGGTGACGCCGCATGCCGGAACTCCCCGACGTCGAAGGATTCCGCCGTGTGGTCGCCGACCACGCCACCGGCTCGGAGGTGCGGTCGGTGCGGGTGCTCGACCCCGGTGTCGTGCACACCTCCGCCACCGGCTTCACCCGCGCTCTCGAGGGCCGGGTGCTCGGTGAGCCGATCAGGTGGGGCAAGTGGCTCCGCGTTCCGACGCGCAGCCGGCCCGAGTATCCGCAGCTGCTGGCGCACTTCGGCATGACCGGGGCGTTCGTGTGGACCTCCGGCGAGGATGCCGACCACCGGCACGACCGCGTCGTCTTCGAGTTCCGCGACGGCTCGCTGCGCTACCGCGACATGCGCAAGCTCACCGGTCTGTGGTTGGCGACCGAGGAGTCCGACGTGGCGGAGCTGCTCGGTGAGCTGGGCCCGGACGCCGCCGGTGTCAGCCGCCGCGACCTCCGCGAGCGGCTGACCCGCACGTCGCGGCGTCTCAAACCCGCGCTGATGGACCAGACGGCCGTGGCAGGGCTGGGCAACCTGTGCGTGGACGAGATCCTCTGGCGCTCGCGGCTGGCTCCGACGCGGAGCACCGCGGACCTGGACTCGGCGCAGTGGGCGAGGCTGCACGCACGACTGAGGTCGGTGCTGCGCAGCTCCTCGCGCGTCGGGCACGTGCCCGACCGGCCGTCCTGGCTGACCGGGCACCGGGACGAACGCGACGCCCGGTGCCCGCGGTGCTCCACCGCCCTCAAGCGGAGCAGGATCGGAGGGCGCAGCACGGTCTGGTGCCCCCAGTGCCAGCCGTGCTGACCGCGACGCCGCAGCACTCGCGCTACCCCTGCGCGCACTCGCGACCAGGTGCCACAGCGCCCAGCAGCCGCCGGCCGGTCGTGCTCGGCCGCGATGCGTCGATGCCGGAGCCGGTGGCTGTGTGCGCCTCCCTGCCCGGGCGCGTCCAGTGCCGCTGGGCCCACGCCGCCCCGAGAGCGGCGACGAGCAGAGCCAGACCGGCCTCTCCAGCGAGAACGAGCCACACCACCACGACGTCCATGAGCGGTCTCCCTCCGAGTCGTTGTCGTCGACCCAGTCGAGAGTGCCGGGAGCAGCCCTGCGATACGAGTGGCCTGGAAGACACTCTCCGAAAGAATCGGGCCACCCTCCGGCCTGGTGCAACCGAGCAGACCGTCGAGACCCTGCCTGCGAGCTCCTGCGGCACGGGCGCAGGGCATCGGCGACGGCGTCCTCGTAGCGCGCCAGGAAACGTCACGTACCAGGACAGCGTCGGCGCGCAGGGACCCGGCCAGGCTGTTCGCCAGCGATGCGCGAACGACGACTCCGACTCCGCGCTCGGCGTCGCCGGAACCGTGGAAGGTTCCCCGCAGTCAGGTGGTCGCGGGAACGCGAGCTCCGATGGTGCGCGCCGCGCGACATACGTCGTTCGGAAGCGCGGAGCCGCGCACGTTGCTGAGCGTGTTCGTAGCTCCGCTGAGGCCAACTGAACCCAGGGCGCGGCCGGCGTTGTCTGCGATGAGTGCTGCGATCGCGGTCGTGCCACGCTGACGTTCGTCGACGGAGATCGCAAACCCCTCTTCGCGGACCTGCTTCAGATCAGCGTGTATGCCCGCGTAATCGAGGGCGGTGCCGTTGGCGAAGGTGACGTGCCGCAAGGCGTCCGCCGTGGTTTCGAGATCAGAGTGACCGTCCCCGGCGAGGAACACTTTGCCCGCGGCGCCGGGGTAGAGCGGTAGCCGTTCGCCGATGGGAAGCGAGTACTGGGGACGCTGCCCGCCTTCGACGCGATCGATGAGAACGCGGTTGTCCTGCACGCGGACGTACAGAGAGGCCGTCAGCCCCGTGGCCGTGGCCATGTCCTCCAGAACGGGCCGGGCGACCAGGCGCAGCGGACTCGTCGTGGCGAAGGCGTGCGCGGTGGACAGTGCAGCGGGGCCTGCGGTGTAGCCGTTGGCGTGCCTGCTGGCATAGCCGTGCTCTGCGAGCACGTTGACCAGTCGCTGCGCGGTCGCGACGTGCAGGCCGCTGCGCTGCGCCAGGTCGGTCAGCCGCAACGGCTGCTGCGCTAGCTCCAGGACCTTCAACACCTCGAACGCCCGGTGCACTGATCGCATCGGACTGTTCTTCGCGGTCGTCAATGCCACCTCCCCGTGGAAGAGATCTCAACTTATCACTGCATGAAAAACGCTCTCATGCATCTTGACGAGCTTCCTCGGAGCTCGCATAGTTCCTCTCTATCATAAGCTGCTCATCTTTATCATAGACTGATAGGGAGTCCGGGTTTAGATGAAGATCGCTGTTCTGGGCATGGGCGAGGCCGGAAGCACTTACGCCGCAGGTTTCGCCGCCATAGGCGCCACAGTCGTCGGATTCGATCCGGCGGACCCACCGACGCCGCACGGCGTGACCTCGGCCCCGACCACCACCGACGCGGTGCGAGGAGCCCACCTGGTCATCAGCCTGGTGACCGCGGCGCACGCGGTGGACGTTGCGGCCGAGGTAGCGCCGGAGCTCGCTGACACCGCGGTGTACGCCGACCTCAACGCGGCGTCGCCGCAACGCAAGGCTGAGGTAGCCGCAGCCCTGGGCGAAGCCGCAACACGCTGCGCCGATGTGGCCATCATCGGTTCGGTGCCCCGGTTCGGCGCGCGCACCGCACTGGTCGTCTCGGGTCCGGCGGCCGAGGAGGTGGCCGAGCAGTTCCGCGCCCTGGGAGCCGAAGTGGATGCCATCGGCGGAACCCCGGGGGACGCCTCGCGCCGCAAGATCCTGCGGACGGTGTTCATGAAAGGGCTCGGCGCGGTGATCACCGAGGCCGTGGACGCGGGGAAGGCGAGCGGAGAGATCGAATGGGTTCGCGCCCAGATCGCCGCCGAACTCGTCGGTGGTGACGTCGCGCTCGACCGGCTCAATCAAGGCACCCGCAAGCACGCGCTACGTCGCGCGCACGAGTCCGAAGCCGCGGCCGACCTGCTGGCTTCCCTCGGCGTCACACCGTTGGTCACCACAGGGGCGGCCAACCGGCACCGGGCGCTGTCCCGGGAAGAACCGCACGACCTGGAGGCCCTGCTCGACGCCTACTCCCGGATTCCCACGGCCGCGATCGGTGACGCGCGGGATCGACTCGGTGTCGTCGCTCCGCAGGTGCGCGCGATGTGGCCGGGTGCCCACATCGCGGGCCGCGCCCTGACCGTGCTGTGCCGGCCAGGGGACAACAAGGGCGTTCACGCGGCCCTGAACGCTGCCGGGCCGGGAGATGTCCTGGTCGTCGACGGTGGTGGAGAGCCAGCACGAGCACTGATCGGCGAGCTCATCGCTCACCGGGCGATCAACCGGGGCGTCCGCGGCATGATCATCGACGGAGCCGTCCGCGACGTGCACGCCCTGCAGGAGGCCAGGTTCCCCGTGTGGGCCGTGGGCTCCTCCCCAGCGGGTCCCTACAAGAACGGCCCTCACCGCGTCGGCGACGACATCGCCGTCGGTGGCGTGGTCGTGCACCGCGGTGACATCGTCGTGGCCGACGCCGACGGCGTCATCGTCGTACCGCTGGCCGACGCGGAACGAACCCTCGTCGGAGCGCATGCTGTCCTCGACGACGAAACCTCCCGCTACGAGCGAATTCTCAGCGAACGCGCTGGTTGACGCGCGGTTCCCAGCCCTACCCCTTCCCACTCCCTGCTCCAGCGCCGAAGAGGGAACCGCTATGCCCACCGGCCTCATCGCGCTCAGCGCGTTCATCGCCGTCATCATCCTCTGGAACGTCGTCCTCAAGCGGAACATGGGCGAGGCAATGCTCCTCGGGCTCCTCGCCACCGCGTCCTTCGCTGGTCTAGAAGCCCCGGAAGCCCTGCTCAGCGGATTGCTCGGAGCGCTCGACGAGGAAGTCCTCTACGCCGCCATGGCATTCGTGTTCATGGCCTACGTCGTCGACCGCACGGGTTTGATCCAGAAACTGCTCGAGATCCTCAACTCACTGGTCGGACGCGTCCGCGGTGGTCCCGTTCTGGTGGACACCGCAGGGTCGGCCCTCATGGGAGCCCTGTCCGGATCGAACTCCGGGAACACCGCCGCCACCGGGGCTTTCACCGGCCCCTGGATGATCCGCACAGGGTGGTCCCCAGAACGCAGCGCCACGTTCCTGGCCGGCAACGGTGGACTCGGCGCGGCGCTGCCGCCGAGCGCCTCCATGGTCATCATGATCGGCTTCGCGGGCTCGATGGTCACCACCGGACAGATCTACCTCGCCCTGCTGTGCGCGGGGATCTACCAGGTCGTGTGGCGTCTGCTGCTCGTGGCCTACTTCGTCCGTCGCGACCGGATCCAGCGGACGCCAGACGAAGACCTCCGACCCTTCCACCAAGCGTTCCGCGAAGGAGGCACGGCGCTGATCATCGTGCTCGGCGCGCTCATCCCGATCGGCATCACGGTCGGCCCCGTCGCCGACTTCCTCATGACCCGCAGCCCACTGGGCGAATCCCTCGAGGACATCGAGATCTTGACCTGGATCCCCATCCTGGTCACCGGCCTGGCCCTGCTGATCGGTCGCCGGACTCTCCCACGCGGCGCCCGCGCCTGGAGCACCTGGCTCGCCGACGCGATGCCGCGCTTCACCAGCATCGGTGCGCTGTTGTTCTTCGCTGTCGCCGCCAGCGAGATCCTCGGCGAGCTCGACCTCGCCGAGGACATCGACGCCATCCTCGCCGACCTGAACCTCAACATGTACGTGACGGCTGTCCTGGTGGGCGTCCTCATCACCATCGTCGCTGGGCCGCTGTCGTCGACCGCCACCCTCACCGCGGTTGGTCACGTCTCCTTGCTCGCCCTCGTCTCCGTGGGCGTCGACCCTGTTCTGGCCGTCACGGCGATCCTGGTGTTCGCCTCAACCGAAGGTGCCTCGCCGCCGGCCTCGGGGTCGATCTTCGTCGCAGCCGGCATCACCGGCGCCAGGCCCGAGAGGACGTTCCTCCCCCTCGTCGTCTACTACATGGTCCCGATCACGCTCATCGGCTGCCTGATCGCCTGGGGCACGCTCCCCGTCCTCCGCTGACACCTCCCACGTGAAGGGACGCACCTTGCCGACCGATACCGCACCGAGCCGCACGCAGTCCGCGTGTCGAGCCGCCTTCGTCACCACACTCCTGGTGTTCCTCGCCCTCGCCGCGGTCCTGGTCACGACCCAGGTCGCCGGGGTGGTCCTCCTGCAACCCACGTGGATCACGTGGGCCTCCGAAACGCTGCTCACTCCGAGCATCACCGCTGGCGTCGTCTTCGGGCTCGTCGCGTTCATCAGCGGTTACCTCGTGCCTGAACGAGCCACTGCGGAGGGCTGACAACCGGTCCTGGTAGGACCGGTGATCGCGCACAGCCCATGCTCCTCGGGCACTTCGTCCTCATCCGCGCGGGAAGTGATGCTGGTGTGGCGAGAGGGGCTTCTGGTTCGCGGCATCGTGCATCGGAAGGTCCTCCCGTCCACCGCTGGTTTGGGCACCAGCCCCTGGCTCGCCGCTCAACGTCGCCGTGTCCGCCAGGCGGGAGACCGGACCACCTCTCCCACCTGGTGATCACGGATCGAGCGGGCACAGCTGCGGTGTCCGATCAGCACCGCGCCTGTGCGCGGGTGTCTCTGGTCGCCCCGTGGTAGCCGCGGCCAGCAGTACACCGGGTGACGAGCGTGCGGCCCTGCCCCAGTGCCGCTCTTGGCGGGGAGGCGTGCCGGGGTGACCGAGGAGTGCGATCGTGAAGGCGTCCCGTCCCCACCCTGCCGAGGAGGCATGATGTCCGATCTCGAGCTCCGCTCCCGCCAGGTCACCGAAGGCATGGAGCGCACCGCCGCGCGCGGCATGCTCCGCGCCGTCGGCATGCGGGACGCCGACCTCGCCAAGCCGCAGATCGGCATCGCGTCGAGCTGGAACGAGATCACCCCGTGCAACCTGCCTCTGCAGCGCCTGTCGCAGGCCGCCAAGGAGGGCGTGCACCGCGCGGGCGGCTTCCCCATGGAGTTCGGCACGATCTCGGTGTCCGACGGCATCTCCATGGGCCACGTCGGCATGCACTACTCACTGGTCAGCCGCGACCTCATCGCCGACTCCGTGGAGACGGTCGTCGAGGCCGAGCGGCTCGATGGCACCATCCTGCTCGCCGGCTGCGACAAGTCCCTGCCCGGCATGCTGATGGCCGCCGCCCGGCTCGACCTGGCCGCGGCCTTCGTCTACGCAGGGACGATCCTGCCCGGGCACGTCGACGGTCGCGAGGTGAACATCGCCGATGCGTTCGAGGCGGTCGGTGCCTGTGCCCGCGGGTTGATCACCCGCGACGAGCTCACCGAGATCGAGCACGCCATCTGCCCAGGTGAGGGCGCCTGCGCGGGCATGTACACGGCGAACACGATGGCCAGCGCGGCCGAGGCGCTGGGCATGGCGCTGCCGGGCTCGGCCAGCCCTCCGGCGGTCGACCGGCGGCGGGACGGCATCGCTCGCGCCTCCGGTGAGGCGGTGATCGGGATGCTGGAGAAGGGCATCACCGCCCGGCAGGTCATGACCCGGGAGGCGTTCGAGAACGCGATCGCCGTCGTGCTGGCCTTCGGCGGGTCGACCAACGCGGTGCTGCACCTGCTCGCGATCGCCAACGAGGCGGAGGTGCCGCTGACCCTCGACGACTTCAACCGCATCGGTGACCGGGTGCCGCACTTGGCCGACGTCAAACCCTTCGGGGCGCACGTGATGAGCACGGTCGACCAGGTCGGTGGGGTTCCCGTGGTGATGAAGGCCCTGCTCGACGCCGGACTGCTGCACGGCGAGGCCCTCACCTGCACCGGCCGCACCGTCGCGGAGAACCTCGCCGAGATCGACCCGCCGGACCTCGACGGGACCGTGCTCCACGCGATGGACGACCCCCTGCACCCGACGGGCGGCATCACCATCCTGCGCGGGTCGCTGGCCCCGGAAGGCGCCGTGGTCAAGTCCGCGGGTTTCGAGGCCACCGAGTTCCGCGGGCGCGCCCGGGTCTTCGACGGCGAGCAGGGCGCTCTCGACGCCGTTGCCGACGGCACCGTCGTCGCCGGTGACGTCGTGGTGATCCGGTACGAGGGTCCGCGCGGCGGACCCGGGATGCGCGAAATGCTCGCCGTCACCGGGATGATCAAAGGTGCCGGGCTGGGCAAGGACGTGCTGCTGCTGACGGACGGTCGGTTCTCCGGAGCGACGACGGGCTTGTGCATCGGGCACGTCGCGCCGGAGGCGGAAGACGGTGGTCCCATCGCGCTGGTGCGGGACGGCGACACGATCGTGCTGAACATGGCCACCCGGACCCTCGACCTCGAGGTCCCGGAGCACGAGTGGGAGGAGCGGCGCAAGGAGTGGACCCCACGCGAGCCGGGGCGCCGCACGGGCGTGCTGGCGAAGTACGCGAAGCTGGTCGGATCCGCGGCGACGGGAGCTGTCTGCTCGTGAGCGCCGGCGGGATGGCACCTCGGAACCGGAGTGGAATCCTCCGGGCGGCGCGGCTTTTCGGTCACGAGCCGTGGTCGGGAGAGCGCTATCGTGAGGGTGAAGCCGACTGGCTAGCCCGGTGGTCTGCCCTGCCGCGTTGACGTCACGGTCGGGAACTCCAGGTCGGGTGCGAGGATGCACGAACGACAGCCCAGGTACCGGACGGCGGTCACCAAGACCGCCGTGTACCTCACCGCCGTGACGATCGCGAGCCTCGTCGCGGTTGTCCTGGCGCTGTCGGGTGCCCTGGACGCTGCTACCAGCCAGCTCGTCGCAGACCTGGGCAGCGTGTCAGCCGCCCTGCTCGCTGCCGCGACCTTCGCGTGGACCGGGTGGCGCCAGCGAGGTGACGAGCGCCGCTGGCGCTGGTGGATGGTCGTCGCGCTCGCGAGCTTCGCCGCCGCGCACGGGTCGTGGACCTGGTACCGCAGCATCGACCCGATGCACTTCCCCAACGCGGCGAACGCGTTGTACCTCGGCCTTCCGCTGTGCTCGTTCCTGGCCCTGATCGTCCTGACGCGGGAGGACCACGGCGTGTTCGGGGAGCACGACGTGGCTCCGTCCCGCGTGGTCGTGGTGCTCGACGGGTTGATCATCGCGGGGAGCGTGCTGGCGCTGAGCTGGAAGATCGCCTTCAGCTTGGTGACGGAAGAGGACACCACCCGCGCGAGCAGGCTCCTCGTGGAAGCTTCGTACACGCTCGCCCACCTGGTCCTCATCATCATCGCGGTCCTGCTGTCGTTCGCGTTGTACGGGACCCTGCGTTCCCCGCTGGGGTGGTTGGTCGTGGGCCTGCTGGGCATCGAGTTCTCGGACGCGGTGTGGCTCTACGCGCTCGCCCACGACACGACGGCGCCGCTCGCCGTGGATGCCGGCTACGTCGTGGCGCCGGTGCTGCTGCTGTTCGCCGCACCGGCGCGCCGCCGTCGGCAGTGGCACATCGCTTCGCGGACTCCCCTGCTGTTCGTGCCGTACGTGCCGTTCGCCGCGGTGTTGGGGTGGACGCTCTACACGACGGTCGCCACCGGAGACCCCCACGTCGGCGAGGTGTACGCGCTCGTCGGCGTGGCGCTGCTGGTGGCCGTGCGCCAGCTGCTCACGCTCCAGCAGTTGCACGCGGCTCGACGGCAGCTGAGCCACCAGGCCAGCCACGACCCCCTCACCGGGGCGACGACGCGGAACGTCCTGCTGCTCCACCTCGGCAGGGCGCTGTCGCAGGACCACCACCCTCGGCGCCTCGGACTCCTCTACGCCGACCTGGACGACTTCAAGGAGGTCAACGACGCCTTGGGGCACGAAGCGGGCGACACCGTCCTGCGCACGGTCGTCGACCGCGTCCGGTCCTGCATCCGGCGGACGGACACGCTCGCACGCATGGGCGGCGACGAGTTCGTGATCCTCCTCGACCCGGCCCCCGACGACCCTCACGCGTTCGGGAGGCGAGTGCAGCAGGCGTTCAGCCAGCCCGTCCACGTGAACGGCTCCTCCTGCGCGGTCAGCGCGAGCCTGGGCTACGTCGAGCTGGGCAACAACGCCAGCCCGGAAGAGGCCGTCGCTCGCGCCGATGACGCCATGTACCAGGCGAAGGCCGCCGGGCGCAGCGGGATCAGGATCAACCCCTGATCCCGGACGGTCACCCGTCCGAGCAGTGCTGGTGACCGGGGGTTCAACACCGCCGGTTCCGGTTCCCGGAAGGCGCGGGCCCTTCGACCCTGGGTGACTGCACCACGGTGGTGCACTGTTCTGTCCATGCCATCCCGACTCCTCCTCGGCACCTTCGCAGCGCTGGCGCTCGCGCTGACCGGGTGCTCGCCGTGGCTCGCGCCGGCGCCGGCTCCGGCACCACCACCGCCGCCGCCGGTGACGGTGACCGTGCCCGCACCGCCACCCGTGCAGCAGCAGGGCACCAGCAGCGCGCCGGAGTCGGAGCCGGGCAACGACGACTCGGACGCCGAGACCACTGCTCCGCCGCCGTCCTACGACAACTGCCGCTGGATGGACGACGAAGCGGGGTGGTACTGCCGGAACAGCGTGGAAGGTGGTTACTTCGACGTGCCCGACGACGACCCGGGCCTGGGCTCGTGCGCCGGGCTGACCTACGACGAGTGCACGGGTCAGCCTCCGGCTCAACCACCCACCGGTGAGTCCGAATCCGGAACGACGAGCGACTGCACCAGCTCGGACGTCTACGACCCGTACGAGTGCCCGGGCGACTCACCGCACGACGACGGACACGTCGACAGCGGGGAGATCGAGAAGTCGTGCCGGTTCCACGGCGCGGAGACCGAGCAGGAGTTGCAGCAGTGCACCGCCAACTACTGATGAGGCTTCACGCACTGCCGGAATCGCGGAACTGGCGCCCGTCGCGGTGCGCCGAGCGCCGTCCGAACCGTCCACCGCGAACGTGCGGCCCGTACCGCGGGACTTTGGCCCCGTTCACCGCGCGGCTGCCCGATCGACGTTGATCCCTGCGAATCCTGGTGGAAGCAGCGCAGTTCCCCGCCGAGGAGAGCTCTCACGGTGACAGGCACGCTCGCAGTCCCGCCGGCGCCGCGGCTGTGCACCGCCGCGAGCGCAGGCTGCCGCCGCGGTGTCGACGACGAACGAGCACGGCCGCGACCACAGGGCGCGCGCACATGACGACGTCCGTGCCGTCGTGGTCAGCTCTGTGGCCCCACGCCTCCCGCGCCGACGAACCGAGCGCCACCGATCACTGCTCTTCCGCCCTGTCGAAGTGAGGCCCGCCATGTCGACGCAGCAGCCGCCTCCCGCCTCCGGCGACTCGTCGTACTCGGTCACGCCGATGAACGGGATCGGCGTGGCCGCGTTGGTGCTGGGGATCGTGGGGTTCTTGATGTCCCTGCTCCCGCTGATCGGCGTCGTGGCCTGGCCGATGGTGGTCCTGGGTCTGATCTTCGGGGTCGTCGGCATCATGCGCGCCCGCCGCAAAATCGCCACCAACCTGGGCATGGCGGTCGCGGGGACCGTGCTCTCGGCGCTCGGCCTGGTGGTGTGCATCGTCTACGCGGCCTCGTTCAGCTACTACGTGGCCACGACCCCACCCCCGTCCGGCTCGATGCCCGGCGCGACCCAGGACGACTCCGAGACCGCGGTCCAAGTGGGCTTCGACCAGCCCTACACCTTCTCCGGAGGGGAGACGATCACCATCTCGCGTCCCGTCGAGCACCCCGCGGACAACCCGTACGCGGATGCGCCGACGGGCGAGAGGCTGGTGCAGACGACGGTCACGGTGCACAACGGCACCGGCCGCCCGTTCAACGCCGCTTCCGTCGGGCTGACCGCGCAACACCGTGGTCAAGTCGCCTCGCAGTCCTACCTCAACAGCGACGCCATCCCCGACGTCGAGATCCCTCCCGGAGGGAACGTCTCCTTCCACACTGTGTGGGAGATCAGCTCGGAGCCCGGTGAACTGCGGATCTCCGCCAAGCCCACCATCTTCGCCCACACCACCGCCTACTGGGTCGGTCAGGCTTGAGGGCCGGGCCCCTGCCTGATGTCCGATGAGCGCCCGGCCCACGCCCACGCGCTGGCGGAGGGTGAGCTCTGGAACATCGGAGAGCGCTCGAAAACCGCTGCGGGAGCCGGTGTTCCAGGCGTGAGACGTGACCGGTACGACCGCAAGTCCTGATCTCGTGGCGAGCACGTCGTCCGCACGCCCCGCGAGGTGATCACGAAGCGTGCACGGTGCGGCGCGTGAAAGCGGGACCGGCGAGGAACCAGACGGTCACGACGATGCCGAGGGTGAGCATCTGGGACCACAGCGGGTTGGGCCCTGCCTGGTCCAGCGATGCCGGGATCGGCTCCTGACGGACGACCAGCGCCAGGAACGCGAGGACGACGACGGCGATCCCAGCGGCGAACACCACCCGGAACCACTCGACCCAGAGCCCTCGCACGTACGCGGCGCTGCCCTTGGCCGGTTTGACGACGGGTGGCCCTCCCGCGAAGCGGTGCGCGAAGCGCGCATCGGCCCAGCGGACGAGGGGACGCCCGAACGCGACGGTGAAACCGAGGTAGGACGCGGCGAGCGCGTGGGACTGGGTGGGCTCGGCACCGCTGGCGAGGTCGGCGACCACGAACCCGAGCAGCGCCAGGTCCACCAGGGGCAGTGCCCACAGGAGGACCGTGCTGGCCCGTCGACGCCGGAGCAGGTAACGGGTTGCGAGCGCGAGGCCGAGGACGACCCAGAAGGCGACCTCGGCTCCCACGATGCCTGCGACGATCACGCGTCCACTCCCCCGTCCGGCCCCGCGCTCCAGAGGTCCTGCAACCACCGCCCGAGCGCGCGACGGGCGTCATCGCGGGAGTTCAGCTCCGGCGCGACGATCAGGTGCAAGGTGAGTCCGTCCAGGAAGGCGTGCAGCCGCACGGCTTCCACCTCGACGTCCAGTTCCGGACGCAGCATCCCGAGGGAACGCAGATCGGTCAGGACCGTCACGACCAGCTCGCGCACCGCCCGGATGCTCTCCCACGCCACCGCCCGCAACGACACGTCGGTGCGGGAACGGCCCAGGAATTCGAGGTAGGCGGCGAACTCGCCGTGGGTGCGGTCCGTGACCGGGAGCAGCTCGACGAGCATCGCGAACACGCGCTCGCGCACGTCCGGCGTCTGCGCGGCGGCCTGGACCCGCGCGGTCACCACCTCGACCAGAGCGGTCATCGCGAAGTTCACCAGCTCGTCCTGCGCGGGGAAGAAGTGCCGCACGGAACCGGCCGCCAGTCCCGCCTCCTGTGCCACGCTGCGCACCGACACCGACGGCAGTCCGTCTCGCAGGATGATCCGCCACACCGCCTCGGCCAGAACGCGACGACGCCCGACGGCGTCGATCTTGTTCACCACACCCTCAGAACAACACAGCTGTGCTAGATCGTGCCGCCGGCGGTTCGCGGCGCGCGGCGAGCGCCGCGCGAGTGGTCTACTCGTGAGTGCCAGGTCGACCCGGGGGGAGCGTGCGGAGCGTGGGGCTGTCTTGTTCGAGCGTGGTGGACGCGCCCATCGAGGAGGTGTTCGCCTGGCACGGCCGGCCTGGCGCGATCACCCGGCTGACACCGCCGTGGCAGCCCGTGCGGGTGGTGGCCGAGGCGTCGTCGCTGCGCGACGGTCACGCCGTGCTGGGATTTCCCGGCGGTCTGCGGTGGGTGGCCGCTCATCAGCCCGATGCCTACGACCCGCCGCACCAGTTCGAGGACGTGCTGGAGTCACGGCCCCTCGCCCGGGTCCTGCGGTGGCGCCACACCCACCGGTTCGCGGAGGTGGACGGTGACCGCACCCGCGTGGAGGACTCGGTGGCCACGCCCGTGCCCCGTCGCGCTCTGCGAGCCATGTTCCGCTACCGCCACGCGCAACTCGCCGACGACCTCACCGCGCACGCCCGCGCTCGTTCCTGGACCGATCGGGCGCTGACCGTGGCCGTCACGGGGTCGAACGGCTTGGTCGGCAAGGCGGTGACCGCCCTGTTGAGCACCGGCGGGCACCGGGTGCTCCGGCTGGTGCGCCGGGCCGCCCGCGCTCCGGAGGAACGTCGCTGGGATCCGCTCGACCCGGCGGCGGACCTGCTCCGCGGTGTCGACGCCGTGATCCACCTGGCCGGTGAGCCGATCGCGGGCCGTTTCACCCATGCCCACGAAGTCGCCATCCGCGACAGCCGGGTCGAACCCACTCGCCTGCTGGCGCAGCGAGCGGCCACCAGCCCGGACGGGCCGACGGCCTTCGTCTCCGCCTCCGCGATCGGCATCTACGGCCCGGACCGGGGAGATGAGCCGCTGACCGAGGACAGCGAGCGCGGCGAGGGCTTCCTCGCCGACGTCGTCGCCGAGTGGGAGGCCGCGACCGCGCCCGCCGAGCAGGCGGGCTTGCGGTGCGTGCGGGTGCGGACCGGGATCGTGCAGTCGCCCCAGGGCGGGACGTTGCGACTGCTGTACCCGCTGTTCGCCGCTGGTGCGGGCGGACGCCTCGGAGACGGGACGCACTGGCTGTCCTGGATCGGGATCGACGACCTCGCGGACATCTACCTGCGCGCGGTGTGCGACCAGGCCACGTCCGGTCCGATCAACGCGGTCGCACCACGTCCGGTGCGGAACCAGCGCTACACCCGGACGCTCGCGTCCGTGCTGCACCGCCCCGCAGTCCTGCCCGTGCCCGCGCTCGCGCCGAGGCTCCTGCTCGGCCGGCGCGGAGCCGACGAGCTCGCACTGGCGGACCAGAACGTCAGGCCCGCGCGCTTGCTCGCCCAGGAGCACGTGTTCCGCCACCCCGAACTCGACTCCGCGCTGCGCCACGTCCTCGGCGTCCTCCCGCCCGGCGCAGCGGAGGAGGTGGGCTGAATCGGGTCGCTCATCCACCTCTTCCACCGCGACGCGGCGAAAGCGCCTCCCTACTCGGTTGATCCCCGCAAGCCGGGAGGCCACTTCCTGCAGAGAAGGCACTTCCGCGATCAGAGCTTCCCAGCGGATCGTTCACCGCGGGGGTGCACCCTGGCGAGCGCTCGGCTGGACCACCTCCGGCACGACCTAGTAGTACAGCCACGTCGCGACGAGGCCGTTGCTCATGATCTGGCAGTGGATCGCACCGGGTCCGGCTCCCACGCTGTTCGCGGCCTGCACCGGTCCGTACACATCACCGTAGTTTCCCATCCAGCGCCACATCCCGGTGGCTGCGGGTGCCTCCATGTCCTCGGGTGCAAGGCCTGTTTCCCTCTCCAAGTCAGCAGTGGTCACTGTTCTTCTCCTTCCCATCGCGGGGTTTTCGGCACCGACCGCCTCCAGGTTCCTCAGAGCACCAGGTTCGAGCAGTCGTCGTTCACCGGCACGTGGTCGTCCCGGGCGAACAGCCCGTCCGACGCCAGAGCGGTTTCGAACGGTTCGAGGTGCCCGAAGTCGAGCCCCGTCCGGTCACGCAGGTGTGCCAGCGGGACGCGGTAGGTGCCTGCGTCGAAGAGCGCCTCGAACCCCAGCACGTCCTCGATCAGCCGCGCTTGCTCCAGCACGTAACCGGACACCGAGAGACCGGCACCCGTTTTGCAGTAGGCGATGAGCTTCCAGAACGCCAAGGGCAGGCGGACACCCTTGTACAGCGGGTCGTCCTCGCTCATCACCGGTCCGGTGAACACCGTGACCTTCCTGTCCTCCAGCTCGGCGTGCTCGAGGATGAAGTCCTCCAAGCCCAACCAGAGATCCTTCCCCTGGTTGAACTTCTCGTGCTGGGGTGAGCAGTTGGTGAAGTGGAACGTGTCGTCGTTCGCCCGCGCCGCCTCGGCGCCCCACACCGGGTCCAGACGCCGGACCAGGTGACCTCGGTCCAGGGCGTTCCGCAGGTACAGGGATTCGCCGATCTGCTCGGATTCCGCGATGCGCGGATCCAGGTACCACGCGTCCCGCCGTCGACCGACGCGGGCGCTCTCAGCACCGTCGATGTTGACCACGGTGTAGTAGGCGAGCTGCCGCCGGCGGTTCACCACGACGCTGAAGTGCGTGTACGGGAGGACCGTCGGGTCCTCCCCAGCAGGCGCGGCGCTGTTCTTCGCCGCGTTGCGGCGTTGCTCGTCGGAGAGTTCCGGCAGCGCTACTTCCGGCCCGAGGAAGGCGGGGTCGTAACCGGTGCAGCCGTCGTAGTAGGGGCGGGGGCGGACGAGTTCGGGGAACGGTCTCGCGACGTGGGCCCTCGGAGCTGTTCCGTCCGATTCCTCCACTTCCACCGTGATGGTGAGCGGAATGCTCAGCTCGATCGGCGAAGAGTGCATGATCGCGCCTTCTGGTCGAGGTCGTAGAACGCCGCTTCCAGCGGGTTCCGACTTCATGGTGCGGCGGCTCGCGAGGTGACCGGAATGGGCCTGGCGGCCCACGAGGTGCTCAACTTCGCCGTGCTGACGGCCCATGGCCGCCCCGGACGCATCGCACCGGTTCACCTCCGAGGAGGACCATTGGCCATGTTGTCGCAGGTCGTAGCGACGATAGCCTGAATCCGCGCCCGACTGGAGGACCACGTGGTGGGGCGAAGAAGAGCGGTGCTCAGCGCCACTGGAACCGGCGTGCTCCGGCGGCTCACCGCAGCGCGGCCGCATCGGCCTGGGTGGTTCACCATGATCGAGATCGTCGTCGTGGCCCCGACCAGGTTCTACCGGGAAGGGCTGGTCCTCATCCTGCGCCACATCGGCGACTTCGAGGTGGTCGACGCGGTCTCCCGGCCGGAGGACGTCGCCCTCGCGCCGACGGAACACCCGCGCGGCGTGGTCCTCTTCGACGTGACGGGCGTGCCCGACGGTCCTGGTGCGGTGAGCTGCCTGGCGGCCCACCACCCCGGGTGGCAGATCGTCGTGCTGGGTGTTCCTGAGGACGAAGCCGACATCATCGCCTACGCGGAGATGGGCGCTGCGGGCTACCTGACGCGGGAGCAGTCGATCGGCGAGCTCGGGCACACCATCGACAGCGCCGCAACGGGCGAGTTGCGCTGCTCCCCTCGGGTGGCCGCCGCCCTGAGCCACCGGGTAGCGGAGTTGTCCGCCGAACTGCAGCCCAGCGGCCGGTTCGAGGTGTTGAGCCAGCGAGAGGTCGAGATCGTCCAGCTGCTGGAGCAGGGGCTGTCGAACCAGGAGATCTCCCGTCGGTTGTGCATCGCCCTGGCGACCGCGAAGAACCACGTGCACAACATCCTCGCCAAGCTGGACCTGCGGGACAGGGCGGACGTGGCGGCGTGGGCGCGACGCCAACGCCTCGACCACTCCGTGGTGCTTCCCTGGGCCGGCGGCCGGGTGCCGTTGAACCCCGTCACCGGCCACGTCCGGTGAACCGACGAGTGCCCAGCTGGGCCCCAGCCCGCAGGATGAACACCTCCTGGAGCCGCCTGCTCATGTCCCCGCGGTGGTGACGACCGCATGCTGGAAGCGGGGTGAGGAGGCTCTGCAGCGTGAACACCAAGATCTTCCTGATCGGCATGCCTCGTCTGATGCGCGAGATCATCGCCAGGGCGGTCGAACAGCACCCGGAGCTCGTCGTGGTCGGTGAGCGCGCACAGGACGCGGACCGGCTCCTCGAAGCGATCGACGAGGCGGGAGCGAACACCGTCATCCTCGACGTGGCTCCGCCAACCTCCGCCGAAGTGCTGGTGCGGTTGTTCGAACAGCGCCCGAGAACGGTGCTGGTGGTCGTGCGCGACGGCCGTGAGGTGTTCCGCTGCGAGCCGCTCGGCGAGCTGTCCCCGCAGGCGCTCGTCCGAGCCGCGCAGTCACCGTGAAGGACAACGACGCACCGGGGTCCGTAGGCTTGGAGCGTGGAGGTGGAGCAGGACATGACCCGGGTGGACTTCCACCGCTCAGGTGGACTCTTCGCCGGCGACGTGCTGGGGATCTCGGTGCTGCTCGACCAGCTCGACGAGCGATCACGCCACGAGCTCGAAGACGCCCTGGAGCAGGCGGACGTCGCCGAGCTCGCCCGATGTTCGCCGATCACGGGCCCGGGCGCGGACACCTACCAGTACGAGGTGAGCGTGGAGCGCAGCGGCCGGCGCTTCGACGTCGTCGCGTCGCAGACCGCGGTGCCGGACCACCTCTGGCCGTTGATCGAGTGGCTCGAAGAACGCGCGCTCGACGAGCGCCGCAGGTGATCAGGCCCGGACCGGTGTCTTCTCCTCCGACTTGCGAGGCGGTTCCGGGTTCGAATCCGGGACTGCGCGCATGACCGCGGAACCGCGTGCGTCGACGAACCGCGTGAACAGCTGCTGGGCGGCTCCCAGGACGACGGCCCAGGCGATGATCTGCGCCGGCGTGTCGAGGGCGCTGAGCCCGGGCACGAACTCGCCTCGCAAGAGCACGATCCCGAGGACCGCCGTGAGAGCCCCGGTCGGCAACTTGAGCACCGCGAGAGCAACGGGCACGTTCGTGGCCGTCGGACTGCCCTTGATCTCGTGCAGGGCTCCAGCGCTGGTCACGGCGGCCGAGATCAACCCGGCCAGTTCAACCAGGAGGTAGTCCCCGGCTCTCGGGGAATCTTCCGTCGGACACGCGACCGTGGCGGCCGCCGGCGGGATGGGCGGCTCGGGGGAGAAGCACAGGGGAAGCGCTGTGGGGAACGCGAACCCGAGGAGCGCGATCAGGAAGGCGATGCCGAACAACCCGGCGGTCCACTTGTACACCAGGTAGTTGAAGCTCCGTTCGCGGATCACTTCGTCCTCCCGCACGCGGTAGGCGGCACGGATGGCGTCGGCGATCGTTCGTCGCTGGAGGGTGGTGGGGACCTTCCCGTTGCCCTCTGGGACACCTCTTCTCGCTTGTTGTGGGATGAACCAGCTGGCCGGACGGGTGTGGGTCTCCACCCACTCCACGATGGCCTTCCGACGGTGATCGTGGGGAGGGAGGTTGCTTTCGACCACCTCTGTGAGGTCGGGCAGCATGGCCCTCACGTCTTGACGCGGAGCGACCTGCAGCAGCAACGCGTGCGCGGCATCCATGTTCGCCAACGCACCGTCCACCGCACTACCACGCCACAACCAGCGCGCCGAGCACAGCGTTCTCGGCAACATCCAGATGGCTTTCCGCGTCCTTCAGAAGCACACGATTGCCGGCATTGCCGGCCGAGGTCGGTGTCTGGTCGCGAACGAACTCCGCGAGTGTGCGCAACTCGCGGATGTGGGCGAGAGTTCGCTGGGCCCAGGGCCAACGGCGCACGAAGTGGTTCTGCTCATCACGTCTCCACGTCAGCCTTGGTTCCGCTGCACCTTCCTGGACGCGCACCTGCTGCGCATCGTTCACCGTGGTCACTGTCGCTCACCTCCCTCCTTCGGGTTGCCTCCTTGGGTTCCTCTTGTTGGCCCCCGCGATCTCCTAGCTCGAGCCTCCGCACCCTTCCGCCAAGGCCGAAGCTCGTGCACCACTCCCCCTACAGCTCCACGCCGACGGCGTTCCAGCCGTGCGCGACGGCATCGGCTTCGGTGCTGTTCGCGCCGTACATCTGGGTGGCGACGCGGTGGTTGAGCCGGGCGAAGCGGCGGAAGTCGCTGTTCGGCCGCAGTTGCGGGTGGCCGAGCGTTGCGTAGTGGATCCGACCCGCGCGCTCCCACGAGAACCCGCCGAGAGCGATGGCTGTCTCGTAGAAGGCCCTGTTCGGGATGCCGGAGTTGATGTGCACGCCGCGGTTGTCCTCCAGGGTGATGACCAAGTCCTTCATGTGCGCGGGTTGCCTGTCCTTGCCCAGCTTCGGGTCGTCGTAGGCGGTGCCCGGGTCCTTCATGGATCGCAGCGCCCTCCCCTGGACTCCCTCGGCGAGGATCTCCGCGCCCACCAGCCAATCGGCATCCTCCGCCGTCTGGCCTAGCAACCACTGGTGGACCATCACGCCGAAGACGTCCGCGAGGTGCTCGTTGAGCGCGCCGGACTCGCCTTGGTACACCAGCGGCCCGTCGCACTGGATGACACCGTGCCCGAGCTCGTGAGCGGCCACCGTCAGCGATTTCGTCATGCGCGTGAACCAGGTGCCGCTACCGTCCCCGAAGAGCATCTGGTCGCCGTCCCAGAACGCGTTGTCGACGTTCTTTCCGTAGTGGACGACCCCGTCGAGGGTCATGCCCGCGTTGTCGATCGAGTTCCGCGCGAGCACCTCGAACAGGAACGTCCAGGTGTGTCCGAAGTGGTCGTACGCCTCGTCGACCGCTGCATCGCCGACAGGAGGGTCGCCCTCCTTGCGGACGATCGGCGCCCCGGTGTCGCGGGTGTTCTTCGCGTCGCGGATGATGCGGTCGACAGCCGGTTCTCGCAGGCCTTGGGTGGCCACCACCGCCGGGCCGGCCGCCATGCGTGCGGCTTCGGCCTGCGACCGCGCGGAACGCAGCGTTGTGGACACCGCCAACGTGTTCAGCGCGGCTTCCCGCTCTTCGGCATCGCCTTGCTTGGCGATCTCCACCAAGACGTAGTCGGGGATCAAGCACTGGATCGGGTGACGGGAGGTGTTCATGGCATTCCTTCCTCGGCGGCGCGTCCACGCCGTGGCACGGATGTCCGACATCGCGTGGGAGCAGCTGCGCACTGGATCCTGTCCGTGGCCTGGAACGAGTCCGTGCGTGCCCCACAGCCCAGGCATGTCGAGAACCGCAACGGGCGACAACTGCAGAAGTGGAGCAACAGCAGAGGCTCCAGGCGCGTCACCTCGCGGTGCAAGCACGGGAGGGGTTCCGACCCACCACCTGTCGTCCCCGCCGAAGCCCGTTCCCGCGATCAGTTCCGTGGCTTCAGGTCGACTCGCCCAGCCTGGGCCGTGGGAAACGCTGCTGAGGCTCAGCACGCGCCGTTCTGCTGCGGGATGCAGATCTTCTGACCCGGGCGGATCACGTCAGGATCGGTGATGTGGTTGTAGTAGGCGAGCTCCTCCCACTTCACCCGGTGCCGCTCACCGATTTCCGACAACGTGTCGCCTCGCCGCACCGTGTAGACCTCGCACACCGGTCGACCACGGGTGAGGCGCACTTCCTGCCCCGGGAAGATCTCGTCCGGGTCAGGGATGTGGTTGAGGCGTTGGAGCTCCTCCCACGGAACGTGGAACCACCTCCCGATCTCCGAGAGCGTGTCGCCCCTCTGCACGGTGTAGGTGTTGCAATCCACCATGATGTCCTCCCCCTCGGCCTCGTTCGAGGCGCTCTGCTGCCGACGTGCGGTCGATTCCAGTAGGGCGCAGACCAGACCCGGTGAGCAATGGACCGCCGGGTCCACCAGGGGCCCATTCACTCCCCACCGGGAACGCGGTGGCATCGTGGGTCGATCTCCCGCAGTCGGGCGACGAGCCCTGCGACCTGCGCCACACCAGGGTGGTGGGCAAACCGCACCCCCACCCTGAGTGCGCCCTCCCAGAACTCCCGTCCCATTCCGTCGCCATACCCGGGTCGTGGGCTGGGATCGGCGAGCGAGATCACGATCCCGTGTGCGGACCGCGGTCTTCGGGCCTTCTTCGGCGTCGAGGAGGCACAGGGCCGAGCAGGCGAGTCGCCAGCTCCTTCGAGACCCGACATCTGCACTACCGTCCCTGCAGCTGTCGGACGCGCGACCGCTCTCCACGTCCCCGCCACGCGGCGGTGTCACGACCGACCGGACGAGCGGTGTGACGTGCAGGAGGCGTGAACCCGTCGAGCACGAGCGACCACCTCCGGTGCCGGCGACGAGGAACTCCCGATCTTGAAGGGAGTCACCGGATTCGGTCGAACGCGCCATCGATGCGCCACCGGCGCTCGATCAAGCTCGGGCAACCGCACGCGACGGACGGCACCACGCATGAGGATCGAGCGGCACGGACGTCTGCCGAGCGGAGCCTGCCGAGGCCTGCGGGTCGGGCGTGGGGTTCAAGCCCGGGCGCGGTCGGACCAGGCCCCCGATCGCGCCCGGACTTGATGGTTCCCCCCGTGCCGACGACGTGTCGGCGTTGTCCCCACGACCGGGGGGAAGCTCGTACTCGCGCGGCACGCCGTCGCAGTTCCTGCGACCGGGCCGAGCGGGCATCGGAAGCGTTCGCCGCTCCCGAGAGACCAGGCCAGCCTGGCGTGAGAAGAGATCTCGCCCTCGTGGCCGGATTTCCACGTGCGGGCGGCACGACGAGAGGGCTGCGAGTGGCTTTTTCGCGGTCGCGGAGCGAGCATCCGCGCCAACTCAAACACCTCGCTCATCCCGTTCGAACCACACAACTCGCACGTTCCGCGCAAGGCTAGCGCGGCTAATGCGCACAGCACAAACAACTCATACATTCGAGTTATGTCGAACAAGGAACCGCTGCTCACCAGCGCACAGGTCGCCCGCGAGCTTGGGGTCGCGGCCGGCACTGTCGCCCGTTGGGTGCGTGCCGGCTGGCTCACGGCCACGAGCACTACGGCAGGCGGGCAAAGCAGGTTCCTGCTCTCCGAGGTGAAAGAGCAGCTCAAAGCCCGCCACCTCGAGCGCGACACCTGACCGAGACACCAGTTCGGTCGATCCGGGGCGGCTCAGCAGAGCCGCCCCGGGCTTTTTCCCAAGATCACCCGAAGAGCGCAATGGGAACGGCCCAGACCCGCGGGATTTGCACGGTGGACATCCGAGCAGTCGCGTCCTCGGCATGTGCGTCAATCACATGCTGAATGGGCTGGAGTTCCGTTGCACGGCAACGGCAGCAAGTTGCGTTCGCGACCGTTGATCTCGCAATTCTCCGGAAACGCCGACGCGGCGCAACTGGAGCCAATCCGCTGGTCCGGCGAGAATCGAAGCCTACGCGTCCGGTTCTGCAGAACCCTGTGAGGACGGGCCTCGTTCGTTCAGCCGAGGCTGACCCTTTCCCGAAGAAGGAGATCAACAGCAGGTTCCCACCGCTGCGGGGAGCGACGAGAGTCAGGCGCGAGGTCGCCTCAGGTGCTGTGGAGCTCGTCGAGGAGCGCGAAACCGTCTTCGATCCACGCCAGCTCGGTGCGAGCACGCGCGATGAGCCCGTCGTAGGCGTGGACCTTGTAGCGGACGGTCAGCTCAGCCTCGCGCTCGTCCAGCTTGGCGATGCGCGCCGCCAAGGTGGGGTGGGTGCGGTCGACCAGGGTCTTCCGGGTTTCCCTGAGCATCGTCAGGTGCTCTTCCCAGTACGTCTGCTGCTGCCGCAGCTGTTCGCGCACCGCCGCCGGGTCGGCGAAGTCGAAGTACGCGGCCTTCAGGTAGGCGGGGTCTCGCTGCCGCTGGGGCGTCAGGGGCGATTCCATCCACTCGCGGAAGGCGGCGAGCCCCTCGTCGGTGACGTGGTACTCCTTCTTGGTCCCCTTCTTCCCCCAGGGAACCTCGACCGAGGAGAGCAGCCCGTCGCGCTCCATCCGGTTGAGCTCGGGGTAGATCTGCGAATCCGGGGCGTGCCAGACGTGCGCGACCGACGTGCTGAAGCTCTTCGAGATGTCGTACCCGGTCATCGGGCGACCCGTCAGCAGCGCGATCAGCGCCCACCGCAGCGACACGACAGCCTCCTCTCCGGATCAACCACGGTATCCACCCTTGCCAACTCACTATATCGATAGATACTTTGTGGCTCACGCTACACGTACCTCTCTCCATAGGGAGTTGGCCAATGACGCTCACCCCTCCTGCACCGACGGCCGCCGCAGCGCCCACCAAGGCAGCGGCGAAGATCTTCAACCACCCCCGCAACGCCTGGTACGTCGCTGCTTGGGACCACGAGGTCACCGGGAAGCAGCCGCTGGCGCGCACCGTCGCGGGCGTCCCGCTCGCGCTGTGGCGCAATGCCGAGGGACGCGCCGTCGCGCTGGCCGACGCCTGCTGGCACCGGCTGGCACCGCTGTCGCAAGGCAAGGTCATCGGCAACGAGCTGCAGTGCCCGTACCACGGCCTGCGCTACAACTCGACCGGTCGGTGCACCGCCATGCCCGCTCAGGAAACGATCAACCCGAGCGCGCTCGTCCCCTCCTACCCCGTCGTCGAGCGCTACCGCTACGTCTGGGTGTGGGTGGGCGACCCGGACCTCGCCGATCCGGCGACCGTCCCCGACATGCACCAGGTGGACGACCCGGGCTGGGCCGGGGACGGCGAGACCATCCACGCCGATTGCAACTACCAGCTGGTCCTCGACAACCTGATGGACCTCACGCACGAGGAGTTCGTGCACTCCTCGAGCATCGGCCAGGAGGAGCTCTCCGAGTCCGAGTTCGACGTGAGCCACGAGGGCGATGCGGTCACGGTGACCCGCTGGATGCGCGGCATCGACGCCCCGCCGTTCTGGTTGAAGAACATGCGCGACAAGTTCCCCGGTTTCGAGGGCAAGGTCGACCGCTGGCAGATCATCGAGTTCCAGGCACCGTCCACGATCTGCATCGACGTCGGTGTCGCCAAGGCGGGGACCGGCGCGCCCGAGGGAGACCGCAGCCAGGGCGTCAACGGGTACGTGATGAACACGATCACGCCCGAGACCGACCGCACCTGCCACTACTTCTGGGCGTTCATGCGCAACTACCGCCTGGACAGCCAGACCATCACCACCCAGCTGCGCCAGGGCGTGCACGGCGTCTTCGGCGAGGACGAGGACATGCTGCGCGCCCAGCAACGCGCCATCGACGCCAACCCGGAGCACGAGTTCTACAGCCTCAACATCGACGCGGGCGGCATGTGGGTGCGCCAGATCCTGGAGCGGATGCTGGCGGCCGAAGGACGGCCGTCGGCGGCGCCGGCCGTGGGGCGGGGTGCCTGATGGCGGCCCGTTCCCAGGCCCGCTGGCAGCGCGGTCACGTCGTCGAGGCGGAACTCGTTGCCGAGGGCGTCCGCCGGATCGTGCTGGAGGTCGAGCACCCCGAACACGCCGCGCCCGGAACGCACGTCGACGTCGCCCTGACCGCCCAGGGGAGGCAGCAGACCCGTTCCTACTCCGTCGTCCGGTCCGAGGGCGGTGGTCGTCGGCTCACGCTCAGCGTGCAGCTCTCCCCCGCTTCGCGGGGTGGTTCGCAGGCCATGCACGCGCTGGCCGTCGGTGATGAGCTCACCGTGACGGGTCCGGTGCAGAGCTTCCCGCTCGCGGTCGGTGCCGGCCGCTACGTCCTGGTCGCCGGCGGCATCGGCGTCACAGCGCTGGTCGCGATGGCGTCGGCCCTGCGCCGCCGCGGCGCCGACTACGAGCTGGTGCTCCTCGGCCGCAGTCGTCGGGTCATGGCCTACCTCGACGAGCTCAGCGCCGAGCACGGCGACCGGGTCCGGGTGCACGTCGACGACGAGGGCACGCCGCTCTCGGTACCGGACCTGGTCGGCGAGATCGCCGCGGGATCGAACGCGGCCACGACCGAGCTCTACATGTGCGGCCCGATCGGGCTCATGGACGCGATCAGGTCGAGCTGGACCGACCACGCACTGCCGCCGACCAACCTGCGGTTCGAAACCTTCGGGTCCAGTGGCCGGTTCGGCGCCGAGGAGTTCCTCGTGCGCCTCCCCCAGCTCGACCGGGACGTCGCCGTCGCACCCGACACCTCGATCCTGGACGCCTTGAACGCGGCCGGTGTCGAAACGCTCTCGGACTGCCGCAAAGGCGAGTGCGGGCTCTGCCTGGCCAAGATCGTCGAGGTCGACGGCACCCTCGACCACCGCGACGTCTTCCTCAGCGAAGCGCAGAAGCAGCGCTGCACCAACCTGTGCCTCTGCGTGTCCCGCGCGGTGGCCGGCGACAGCGGCGACCGCGCTACCGTCACACTCCACCTCACCTGATCCGGTCCTCCGGGGCCCTCACCTCTGGACAGCTCATGACCCTCACGGCACGCATCGGCGCGGCGCCCATGTCCGGCTACCAATGGCTGATCGTCGCGCTCTGCACCTTCATGAACTGCCTCGACGGCTTCGACGTCATGGCAGTCGCCTTCACCGGCCCCTCGGTGACCGAGGAGTTCGGTCTCAACGGCTCCCAGTTCGGCCTGCTCGTCTCGGTCGGCCTGATCGGCATGGCCCTCGGCTCGATGCTGCTCGCCCCCTTCGCCGACCTGATCGGGCGTCGCCCGCTGATCCTGATCAGCCTCGCCCTGGGCACCATCGGCATGTTCGGCGCCGCGATGGCTCCCTCGGTGCTGGTGATGGGCGTCTTCCGGCTCGTGACCGGCATCGGCGTGGGCGGAATCCTGGCCAGCACCAACGTGATCGCCAGCGAGTTCTCGAACACGAAGAACCGCGGTCTCGCCATCGGCATCTACACCGCCGGGTACGGCATCGGCGCGACCCTGGCGAGCCTCGTCGCGAAGACCACGGTGGCCGGTGACTGGCGGATCGTCTTCTACGCAGGCGGTTTCGGCACGCTCGTCGCCTTGGTCGTCATCGCCGTGCTGCTGCCCGAGTCGGTCGCCTTCCTCGAGCAGCGGCGTCCGCGAGGCGCACTGGAGCGCATCAACCGGACGCTGGCGCGCATGGGGATGGACTCGGCGAGCACCTCCGACCTCGACGCGTCGCGCGCCGCCCGGGAGGAAGCGGGGCAGGCGGAATCGGGGTGGCTCAAGCGGTTGCTGGCCCCCACGGTCCTGCTCTGGATCGTGTTCATCACGATCATGTTCGGCTTCTACTTCGTCAACAGCTGGACCCCGACCCTCCTCGCCGAGGAAGGGCTGTCCAAGAGCGCTGCGGTCACCGCCGGCATGGCGATCTCGATCGGCGGCACCGTCGGCTCCGTGCTCTACGGCCTGGCCGCGCGGTTCCGCCCGCCGCGTGTCGTGCTGATCGGGTTCTCGCTGCTGTCAGCCGCGATGATGGTCGTGTTCATCCTGAGCACCTCGGTCCTGTGGCTCGGCTTCGGGATCGGCGTCATCGTCGGCGCGTTGATCAACGGTTGCATCGCCGGCGCGTACACCGTCGGGCCGCCGCTGTACCCGTCGAACGTCCGCAGCGTGGGCATGGGCTGGGCGCTGGGCATGGGCCGCATCGGCGCCATCCTCTCCCCGACCATCGCAGGGCTGCTCAAGGACGCGGGCGCGTCGGCGACCCAGCTCTACGTCGGTGCGGCCGTCGTCGTCGCGCTGTGCTCGGTCGCCCTGGTCGCGCTGCGCCGCCACGACCCGGAGTCCGCTCCGGCGGCGAAGGCGCCAGCCGCGGTCTGAGACCGCGGGGAACACCGGACCGCTCGCACAACCGGTCGAGGCCGACAGGCCGTTCCGGGTTCGCACCGCCCTCGCAGGCGGCGGTGCGGGCCCGGAGTCACCGGGCACGCTCAGGTTGCTCAGCGCAAGCTGGGCCGGTGACGGTGCTGCGCCCACCGGTCACGGTGACCGTGGCCGGCTCGACCCGTGACCTGCCTGTCGACCCGGGCCGCTGGGCCTACGAGCCGAAGCTCGACGGCTACCGCGTGGTCGGCTTCGCCGCACGGCGGCTGCTGCAGACCCGGCAGGGCAACACCGCGCTGACCAGCCGGTTCCCCGAGGTCGTCGCAGATCTCGCCACGCTCGGCGATGTCGTGGTGGACGGCGAGCTCGTCGCCTGGCGCCACGGACGCCTCGACTTCTCCGCGCTGCAGGCCGGTCCAGCGAGGCGGGAACGCGACCGGATCACCGCGGTCCTCATGGCCTTCGACCTGCTCGCCGCCGACGAGCGGGACCTGCGTGGCAAGCCCCACCTCGAACGCCGGGGCGTCCTCGAGGACCTCCTCACCCGCCCGTTGCCGCACGTGCAGCTCGTCGAGCAGACCCTCGACCCGCAGGCCGCCCGGGAGTGGCTGAGCTTGGACTGGGGCGTGACCGGTGTCGAGGGCGTCATGGCCAAGCCCGTCACCAGCCGCTACGCACCCGGCCAGCGCAGCGGCTGGCTCAAGGTCCGCACCACCCGCACCGTCGAAGCGGTGGTGCTCGGAGTGACCTCACCTGACGCGCTCGTCCTCGGCTCACCGGATCTCAGCAGGGGGTGGTGGGTGACCGGACTGTCGCTGCCCGTGCCGCCGGGCCTTCGCGCCGAGCTCGCTGCGCGGCTGCGGCTCGACGAAGCCCGCCTCGACCCCGTCCACCTGCCCGGGACGGTCGGCGGTTTCTCCGGTGACGAGACCGTCTACCAAGCCGTGCATCCGGACACGGTGGTCGAAGTCGAGGCCGACACCGCGGCGGAACACGGCCGCTTCCGACACCGACTCCGCGTCGTGCGCATCCGCGCCGACCTCACCCCCGCTGACCTGCCACCCGCGCACACGCCCGGCAGGCGGTGAACGTCACGGCGCTGCCCGGTGGAGCAAGCGGACCCCGTGGAGTCCACCACGTCCGCTGGCCCACCCCCAAACGCCTCTCCCGCCTCGCCGTCTGGTCCTGCCAGACCAGCTCGTACCCGTGCCCCGGGTGGCTAGGCCGGGGGTGCGAGCACGACCGCGGAGTTGTGGCCGCCCATGCCGAGCGAGGACTTCAGGGTGAGACCGTCGGCGGGGGCGGTGGGACCGTCCATCAGCCGCGGGTGTGCGGGTGCCACCTGAGGCGGAGCCGGGAGGAACCCGCGGTCGTAGCCCAGGGCGGTCGCAGTGATCTCCACCGCCGAGGCCGCGGCCATGCAGTGGCCCACGAGAGGTTTGACCGAGTAGAGCTCGGCTTCGGCTGGCAGCAGCGCATCGGCCACGGCGGCTTCGGCGCGGTCGCACTGCCGGGTGCCCGGGCCGTGTGCGTTGAGGTAGCGCACCTGCGAGGGCTGCGCCCCGGCGTTGGTCAGCGCTTCGGAGAAGCACCGCTCCAGTTCGCCCAGCCCCGGGTCCACCGAGGTGACGTGGTGGGCATCGTGCGACATCGCGCCGCCGAGCACCCGCACGTACGGGTTCGGCGACCGGTTCGACAGCACCATGCCGATCGACGCCTCGCCCATGATGAAGCCCCGGCTGCCCTCCTGGAACGGCCTGCACGCCTGCAGCGGCTCGGCGTCGGTGACCGCCACCCCGAGCCGGTTGAAGTGCAGCACGGTCTCGGGCGCGGAGGAGAGGTCGGTGGCCAGCAGGATCACGTCGTCCACCACGCCGCTGTCCAACCAGGCCTTCGCGATGATCAAACCTGCGTTGCCGGAGGCGCACGTCGTGGAGATGTTCATCGCCGGGCCGTGGAAGCCGAACTCCTGCATGAACGTCGAGATGGGGGTCGAGGGCATCAGGGCCAAGTAGTCGCGGACCGACACGTCCGCGTCCTGCACGCCGTAGAAGTCCCGCCACAGATCCACATCGCCGAGCACGGCGGCGTGCAGCAGCCCTACCCGCCGACCGGGTTCCCAACCCCGACGTTCGGCGTCGGTGATCGCCTCGCGGCCGGCGGCCCGCATGGCCCTGGCGAAGCGGCTCGGCCCGTCCAACTCGTCACCGCCGTCCGGAACGGTCGCCACCCACGCCGCTTGGTCCCGCTCGGGGCCGTGCCCCTCGGTCGGTCGGGCAGCCACCCGGCCGGTGGCCAAGCCCTCCCAGAGGGGTTCGCGGCCCCAGCCGTAGCCGCTCACCGCTCCGATTCCGCTGATTCCACAGCGCTGGTCGACCATGTCTCATCTCCCGAGTTGTGATCAATCGATCCGTGCATCACGCGCAGGCAGGTGTGGCAACGCCGGGAGCCGCCACTTCACGCTCAGTTCGAGCTACCGCCACAGCCGTGGGGCGAGACGGACTGCAGTGCTCGCCGCACGGACCAGAGGTGGGTCCCGGCACCTCGTCAGCGTGGGGAACGATCCACCGAGATCACTACTAGCTGTGTTCGCTCTCTCGTGCTCTAACACACGTCTGTATGAAGATCAATCCAAGGGAAGGCGCTACTCCGCTACATTCCGCGTCGGCTGTGCGGCTGACCTGTCACGATCGTGCGGGCGGCGCCCTGGGAGACCGGGTCGTCGCCCCTCTTCCTCGCGCGGTTGTCTGGCCAGCGCGTACGGGAACCCTCGGTACGATCGGGAGCGTTGCTGGCAGGCGGTGGAAGCGGACCGCACTGATCGGGTCAGGTGCCGCGTAAGGCTGAAGCGGGCGAAGCAGGCTGCTGATCGGCTGATCGAGGACTTCTCATCGGAGCGACGGCACTTCATTGGACGGCTCATGGAGATTGACCCTGGTGGCGGGTTGCCGGGCGGTTCTGATCTCGACCGGGAGCTCCTCGAGGTGGCGTTGTCCGCGCAAGACGCGGTCAGCTGGACGTACGACTTCGTTGAGGAGCAGATCACCTGGACGAAGGGGATGGACGTGCTCCTCGGCCTGCCCAGGGCCGGTGAGGAGGAGATCAGGGCTCGGTTGGTCGAGCTCCTCGCGCCGTGGACAGTGGCAGCGCGGACGGCCGGGCAGGGCCAGGACCTCGATCTGGAGCAGTCGGTGGTCACCGCGGAGGGGCAGACGCGGGTGCTCCACTTCCACGCCCGCCTGGTCGGCGGCCAGCGCCCCGGAGGTCTGGTCGGGCTTGCCCGCGACGTGACCGCTCTGCACCACGACCGGCAGGCGCTGACCGATCTCGCCGGCCGGTACCGGCTGCTCGTCGATCTCAGCCCTGAGGCGATCTGCGTCCACCAGGACGGGATCATCAGGTACGCCAACCCGGCCATGGGTGCCGTCCTCGGCGTCGAGTCCAGCGAGCAGCTCATGGGGCGCCGGCTGGTCGATTTCGTCGCTCCGGACTCGATCCCGCCGATGCGCGAGCGGCTCCGGGAACTGGAGACCGAGGGTGCGGTCGCCCCTCGGGCACGGGCCGAGCTGCTGCGCGTCGACGGCACCCCGGTTCCGGTGGAGCTGGTGGCGGTGCACACCACCTGGGAGGGCCGCCCAGCGGTGCAGGTCATCGGACGCGACATCACCACCGAACAAGCGGCCGAGGCCGCGCTGCGCTACCAGGCCGCGCTGGTGGATCACGTCAACAACCCGATCATCGCCCTCGACCGGGAGGGCGTGGTCACCAGCTGGAACCCCGCCGCGGAAGCCGTCTACGGCCTGCCCGCCGACCAGGCGCTGGGTCGGCCGGTCACCGAGCTGGTCGGCGCACCCCTGCAGCCCGAGGACGTGCTCGCCGCCGGCGGCCGCGTCGAAGCGCGGCACCGGCGCAGCGACGGCACCGCCCTCGTGATCCGCTTCTCGGTCGCGAAGATGGACTCCGGGTACGTGCTGGTGTGCGCCGACGAAACCGCGCGACGGCGAGCCGAGCAGGACTTCGCCACCGTGGTCGACGCGCTCGACGAGGGCATCCTCGTGGTCGCCCCCACCGGTCTGTTCGTCTCGGCCAACCCCGCCGCTGAGCGGATCCTGGGCGTGCCCCGCTCAACCCTCCTCGGCACGGCGCCCGAGAGCTGGTCGGTGTTCGACGAGTCCGGGCAGCCGCTTCCCGCAGAGGCCCACCCCCTGGCCTCGACCCAGCGCAGCGGGGTGTCGCAGACCGCACGGGTGGTCCGGCTCGAACGGCCCGACGGGCGCAGCGTGTGGCTGTCGGTGACCACCCGCCTGTTGGGCCCGCAGGACCGGCCACCCCAAGCGGTGGTCGCCTCGTTCACCGACATCACCGACAAGCGCGCCGCCCAGGAGCGCTTGGAGCACGCGGCCACCCACGACCCGCTGACCGGGCTCGCCAACCGCACACTGGTGCTGCGCTGCGTCGGGCGCCTGCGGCACCCCACGCGCCCGCTTGCGCTGCTGTTCCTCGACCTGGACAACTTCAAGCGCATCAACGATTCCCTCGGCCACGTCGTCGGCGACGAGGTGCTGCACACCATCGGGCAACGCCTGGTGCAGGCCACCCGGGACGAGGCGTTGGTCGGCCGCCTCGGCGGGGACGAATTCGTCGTGCTCACCCACCACGAGAACACCCGCACCCTCGGCGAACTCAGCGAGCGCCTGCTGCGCGCTCTCGCCGAGCCGATCCACGCGCAGGGCAGGCAGCTGCACCTCCAAGCCAGCATCGGGATCGTGCTCTCCCGACCCGGCGACCCCCGCGCCGGCCAAGACCTCCTGCGCGATGCCGACGTCGCCATGTACCGAGCCAAAGCACAAGGCGGGGGTCGCTGCGCGTTCTTCGACGTCGAGCTCCGCGAGCGCGTGCAGCGGCACATGGTCCTGGAGCAGGACCTGCACCACTCCGTGGAACAAGACCAGCTCTGGGTGGCGTACCAGCCCATCTTCGACCTGCGCACCGAGCGCACGGTTGCCGTGGAAGGCCTGTTGCGATGGCGGCATCCGTTGCACGGCACCGTCTCGCCGGGGGAGTTCATCCCGCTGGCCGAGGAAAGCGACCTGATCAACTCCATCGGAGCGCACATGCTGCGCACCGCCACCCGCCAACTCGCCGCCGCACGCCAGCGCCACCGGCTCGACCTGCGACTGAACGCGAACCTCTCCCCGCGCCAGCTCGAGGACCCCGGTCTGCGGACCATCGTCCAGCAGGCCCTCGCGGAGGCCGGGTTGCCCGCCCACGCCCTGTGCCTGGAGGTCACCGAGAGCGCGATCATGCGCGACCCCTCGGCAGCAACACCCGTGCTCCACTCCCTGCGCGAGCTGGGCGTGTCACTGGCCATCGACGACTTCGGCACCGGGCACTCCTCGCTGGCCCAGCTGCGGCGACTCCCCTTCGACAGCCTCAAGATCGACCGGTCGTTCGTCACCGACCTCGCCGACTCCGACGGGCTCGACGTCCTCGTCACCAGCATCATCGCCATGGCCCACGCCCTCGGCCTCACCGTCGTCGCCGAAGGTGTCGAAACAGCCCACCAACTCGACCTCCTCCGCGACCTCGGCAGCGACCACGCACAGGGCTACTACCTCGGCAAACCCACCCCACTCGAAGAACTCCTCCCGGCACACACCTCTCGCTAGGGCCGCTCCGGGAGACGCCGACGCGGTGTCGCTTCTCGGCGCGTTCCTCACGGTTTCCTCGCGGGTGGCCGTGATGATGGGTGTTGGTGCGGTCGTTCGACGACAGTGCCCGTTCAGATCCGCCCGGGGTTCGGCACCTCGCTCGCCGTGCGTGACGCCGCTCTGGGTGATCACACAGCCGAGCAGGCGAAGGGTCGTCGAGCAGCATCCGATGCGCACGCGGGCGGTAACTTGCCTTCGCAGCGTGAACCTCGGACACGACGCCGCCAGGGAGCGCTGTCCGGGCGAACCCGGACAGCGCAGTCGAGGTCTCAGGCGCCCGGCCGGTTCCCGGTCGGGATCGTGATGGGCGTGGTGGTCGGTGATGCGCCCTTGTTGAGGAACATCATGGCCAACGCGCGGATGAACTGGTCGAAGACGTAGAAGCCGGCGGGCGCGACCGGGATCAAGCCCTCGCGGAACGCGATGTAGGCCGGGAACCCGTTGCGGATGAACTCCTTCGACGCGGGATCGCGCTTCAAGTTCAGCCAGTCGCCGATCTGGTCGTTGAGCACGTAACGCACGAACTCGTTCAGGAACCCGCGGCTGACACCGAGGTCGACCTGCGCGGTCAGGCCGAGGAGGTCTTCGGCCAGTTCGCGGCCTTCGAAGGTCGGAGCGATCAGCGGGGTGAGGACTTCCGCGGACTGCGCTTCCGCCTCGGCCCACGTCTTGGGGATGAACTCGTCCCGGACACCAAGCAGGTGGATGGCGACCTGCCACATGTGCAGGAAGGCCTCCTCTTCCTCGGGCGTCATCGGGATCTGCCATTCCTGGAACTTCTTGCGCAGGAAGGTGCCGAGGCTGTGGAACGTGATCAGGATGTCGCCGTTGCTGATCGGCAGCCGGTACGGCTCGTCGGCGACCGACTGCCAGTGCGCGGACTGCGGCAGCAGGTTGCGGACCGCCGCGTGCACCAGACGGGTCTTGTTGGCGGTGACCACCATCTGACCGTCGGGTTCGAAGGCGTTGAGCTCGTTGAGGTCGTAGCCGAAGGTGAAGGTCTTGGCCGCCCGGTCCTGCATGTCGGCACCGCCCGCGGACCAGTAGACCGACTTGGCCTCCCGCGGGATCACGGTGCTCATGATGCCGCTGCCGATGCCGTACACGACGAACTGGTAGGTGTCCCAACGCCGGTTGAGGTCGGCGGCGAGGCGCAGCTTCTCCTGGTCGGCCCAGGAGGGCAGCTTGTTGACCTCCTGGAGCCAGTCGGCGAGCTCGGCAGGCAGTCCCTCGGGCAGCGAGTCGTTGTTGTTGACCCAGGACCCCATGGCGGTGTTGATCGCCGGGATCTGGTCATCGCGGAGGAGGCGCCCCATCAGGGCGTCCAACTCGTCGTCCCAGACCCACCACGGGTCGTTCGCGGCCGCCTTCGAGCTGGGAGCCGCCAGAGCCGGTGCAGCGCCCGTGGCTCCCACCAGCCCCAGCGCGGCGCCGAGCGACAGCAAGTTCCTCCTGCTGAGATTGCTCATTTACATACCTAGCTTCCTTGGTAGGCGTGAGGTGGTGCTTCTTCGCGCGGTTCCAGGTGAGCAACCTCTGGCAGACCGTCGTCCACCGAGAGATTTTCCATTAACTTATCCAGCCTGGTGATCTGTGGCAAGGGCCATTCCGCACCTGAACCGGTCCGCTGCCGACGCGGACGCCCCCGGCCTGCGGGAACACTGGAACGACCGGCGGCACGGTTCACCGTTCACCGAATCCCCAGTGCGGCTTGGTGGCTCGCGGACGGTTCGCCGAGATCCCACCCGGTGGGCGCGTCCCCGACGGGGTGGACGACGGCCGCGGAGCGCATCGACGACCCGGTCGTCGACGTGGTTGACTGGCCCGCATGGCCTCGTTCCCGCGCGCACGCTCCCTGGGGCCGCGTTGATCACCGAGTCGACCGCGGCCGTGCGACCGCGCAACCGCAAGCAGCTCATCGCCGAAGCAGCCGGACGGGCGTTCAGCGAACGCGGCTACCACGCGACGTCCATGGAGGAGATCGCCGCCGGCGTCGGCATCACCGCCGCCGCCCTGTACCGGCACTTCCCCAACAAGTACGCGCTCCTCGCGGAGTGCGCGCACACCGCCGCGGACGCGCTGGTCGGCGCGCTGGACGAGGTCCCCGCCGAAGCCCCCCTGGCGGAGGTGCTCTCCGCCCTCACCCGGGTCACCGTCGCCCACCGGGAGTCAGGCGGCTTGTACCGCTGGGAGGCCCGGTACCTCAACGACCAGGACCGTCAGGCGCTCAACACCACCTTTGCGCACGTGGTCAACCGGGTCACCGAGGCGGTGCGGCGCGAGCACCCGCTCCCCGACGAGCGCCTGCGCGCCGCGGCGGTCCTCGGCGTGATCGGGTCGGTGACGATGCACCGGACCTCGGTCGCACGACGCCGGATCGAGAACGCGCTGCTCTCATCGGGGCTCAGCGTGGCCGCGACCGACCCGACAGCCGACGTCGACAAGGCCCACCTCGTCGAACTGCCAGCCCAACCCGTACCGCGCACGCGCCGCGCCGAGATCCTCGCCGCGGCCATCCCGCTGTTCGAACGCGACGGGTTCACCACCGTGACCAACGGCCGGATCGCCGAGGCCGTCGGAGTCGTCCCGTCGGCGATCTACCGCTACTTCACCGGCAAGGCCGACATCCTCGCCGCCGCCTGCCGCCAAGCGGCGGGACTGCTGTCCCAAGCGGTGGAGGAGAACCTGCGCGGCGTGGCCGACCCGCACGAGGCCGTCGTCGCGCTCGCAGCGACCTACGTCGCCTACAGCTTCGAGCACACCGCCCTCACGAGGGTCGCGAACGCCGAACTCGGCGGACTACCCGAGAACCTCCGCCAACCACTCATCGCCGCGCAGCGGGAGCACATCGCGGTGTGGGAGCAGCACCTGCGAGCAGCGCGCCCGGAACTCGACGCCCGCGAGGCCCGGATCCTGGTGTACAGCGGCTTCGGCGCCGCCTTCGAAGCCGGCCGCGCCCTGCGGTGGCGGGACGAACCCGAACACCGAGCCGCCGTCACCACCCTGCTCCTGGCCGCCCTCAGCCTCTGAGCCGAGGTCGCGGCGGGCGGGCCGACCTGTGGAGGGAAGACCTCGTCGTCCCGTGGGGTTCGCAAGCGCTGCACGCGAGGTGGGGGACTCGGCCCCTAGCGAGGTGAGGCGATGATGTGATTGCGGAGTTCCTCCACGCCATGGGCGCGGGCGCCGGCGATCTCGGGTTCGGTGAGTCCTGCTGGGACGACCGGGACGTGGCGCGGTGCTTCGGCGAACTGCTCGTCGAGGGACCGGACCATCGTCGGATCCGCGCCCCAGGATCCGCCGAGCACGATGAGCTCAGGATCTGCGAGCGCGACAGCGGCCGCGAGCACGCCGTGGACCGCGCGCGAGAGAGCCCGCCGCACCTCCTCGCCCGTCGCGCCGTCGTCCGCGATCGCTTCGTGCAGGGCCTCCACGTCGACAGCAGTCGTTCCTCGGCGCCGGAGTCCGAGGGCGGCGAAGACCTCGATCAGGGGCACGGCCGTGCCGCCCGGGCCTTCGGTGTGGAGGTGCGCGATCTCGCCCGCGAAGCCGCGGTGTCCGCGACGCACCGACCCGTCGGTGACGACCGCGCACCCGAGACCTTCGTCCAAGTAGACGTAGACGAAGTCGTCGACACCTGCGGCGCAGCCCTGGCCCTGCTCAGCGCGAGCGGCCCAGTTGACGTCGTTGTCGACGAGCACCGGCCCGTCGACCAGCGGGTCCACGACCGCGACCGGGTCCAGGTCTCCGACCAGGAACGGCACGTCCGGCAGCTGCACCAGTCGTCCGGTCTCGCGGTCGACGGGGTCGGCAGCGCTCACCACGGCACAGCGGAGCGGGCCGTGACCCGCGCGCTGCACCCGGGCCGCCACCTGCGCCAGCACGTCCGCCGCGACCTCCGCGCCCGGTGCCCTTCCGATCGGTTCCTGCTCGCGGGCGACGACGCGGCCGAACGCGTCGACGGCCTCGGCGACCACTCCGCTCGGCGTGATGCTCGCGACCAGCACCGCGCCGCAGTCCTCGCTCAACGAGTAGTACGAGCCCGCCCGCCCGCGGCCTGTCGTCCGCTCCCCCGTGTCCACCAGGACACCGGCCTCGCTGAGCCTGCGCACGCTGTCGGACACCGTCGGTTTCGAAATCCCCGTGCGGGACGCGATCTGCGTCCGGGTGATCCGCTGCGCCTCCATGACCGCCCGCAGCACGTGCTCATCGGTCAACGAGCGCAGGAGCTCCAGCGAAGGCTTGGCGGAGGACATGCCGGGAGTTTAGTCAGGAGTGTTGCCCAAACACCACGCGGCAGCTACCTTGCTCATTAGTTAGGGGCCCTGACCAAAGGAGTTCGAGGTGACCGCCACATCCGGCCGGCCGCAGACGCCGGCGTTGCCGCACTGGGAGAGCCCGCCCGAGGACTTGTCCGCTGCGATCCGGAAGATCAAGTCCGCGCTGCGCGCTCGCATCGAAGCATCGGGCCGCAGCGTCGACGAGGTCTTCGCCGTGGTGGAGCAGCGCATCGCCGAACGCGTCAGCGAGATCAAGGCGGAGCAGGAACGCGGCGAGACGGTCTGGCCCGTCATCGACTACGCGGACATCGCCAACGGCACCGTCAGCGCCGAGCAGATCAGCAAGCTCCAGCGACGAGGCTGCTTGGTGGTGCGCGGGCACTTCGACCGCGACCAAGCGCTGGCCTGGGACGCCGGCATCGTCGAGTACGTCGAGCGCAACCACTTCTTCGAGAACTACCGGGGTCCGGGCGACGACTTCTTCGGCAGCGTCGGCTCCAAACCCGAGATCTACCCGATCTACTGGTCCCCTGCTCAGGTGGAGGCCCGCCAGAGCAGGCGCACAGCCGACGTGCAGGCCTTCCTCAACTCCTTCTGGAAGAACGAGTCCGAGGGCGTCCAGTGGTTCGACCCCGACCGCGACGCCATGTACCCCGACCGCATCCGCCGCCGCCCACCGGGCGCCGACTCAGCGGGCCTCGGAACCCACTGCGACCCCGGCACGCTCGACCTGTGGATGACCCGCTCCTACCAGCAGGCGTTCCGGCACCTCTTCGACGGCACCGTCGAGCAGTACGATCCCTGGGACCCGGCTCACCGCACCTCCGGCTCCCAGTACCCGGGATCCACGATGTGCTCGGCGTTCCGGACCTTCCAGGGCTGGACCGCACTGTCCGACATGGACCACGACCAGGGTGTCCTGCACTCCGTCCCGATCCCCGAAGCCATGGCGTACTTGATGCTGCGCCCGCTGCTCCCCGACGTCCCCGACGACGACATGTGCGGTGTGACCACCAACCAGGTCTTCCCCGCCACGCACAAGTGGCACAGCGACCTGCTGGAGGGCCTCGTCGGCATTCCCGACGTCAAGGCCGGCGACTCCGTCTGGTGGCACTGCGACATGATCCACAGCGTCGCCCCCGTTGCCGACCAGCAGGGCTGGGGCAACGTCATGTACATCCCGGCAGCCCCGTGGTGCCCGCGCAACGAGGCCTACGCTCCCAGCGTCCGCGACGCGTTCCTCACCGGCTCCAGCCCGACCGACTTCCCCGCGGAGCACTACGAACGGGATTGGGACGGCAGGTTCACCTACGACCAGCTCAACGAGATCGGCCGCCGCGGCATGGGTTTCGACTGACCGCACCTCCCCGGGGGTCCGCCTCGTCCGGGGCGGTCCCCCGGGGAAGGTCGATCACGGATGTCCTCTCGCGACGACGCGGTCGCACCCGCTGTCCGCATGCAGGCCTTCCCTACCCGGTCCATCGCCGGGCATGGTCTGCACACCGAGCAACCGCGAGCCGCGGTCTGCCGGGAGCCAGCGCCCCGAGGGGACCAGCACGAACGGCACCTTGCCTCACGTGACGCGGTGAGGCCAGGTGTCAGTTCGTCCCGACGGGGGTCAGGTAGCCGTGGACCGCTGCTGTTCCCGAGTGCGGAGGTCGCGGCGCAGCAGCTTGCCGGTGACCGTCTTGGGGAGTTCGTCGAGGACTTCGACCTGGCGCGGGTACTTGTAGGCGGCCATGCGCTGCTTGCAGAAGGCGATCAGCTCCTCGGGCTCGGCGGTGGCGCCGGGCCGCAAGCTCACGAACGCCTTGACCGTCTCCCCGCGGTAGGGGTCGGGCACGCCGACGACGGCGGCTTCGCGGACGGCCTCGTGCTCGTAGAGCACGTCCTCCACCTCGCGCGGCCAGATCTTGTACCCACCAGCGTTGATCTGGTCCTTCTTGCGGTCGACGAGGTAGAACCAGCCGTCCGCGTCCATGTAGCCGACGTCTCCGGTGCGGAACCGGCCGCCGCCCATGGCGTGGGCGGTCTCCTCCGGCTTGTTCCAGTAGCCGGAGACGACCTGCGGACCGGAGGTGACCAGTTCACCGACTTCGCCCGCCGGCAGGTCCTCGCCGTCTTCCCCGACGATGCGCACGACGGTGCCGTAGACCGGTACCCCCACCGACAACGCACCGGTGGCCGGGTCGACGGGAGCGTCCGCCCCGAGCGGAACACCGTGGGACGGCGAGGTCGTCTCGGTCAGCCCGTAGATGTTGTGGATGTAGTGACCGTAGGTCTTCTGGAACGCGGTGACCGTGCTCGGCGGGATCGGCGCGCCACCCGAGTAGATCTTCGTGAGGCTCGCCAGGTCCTCCTTCTTCGCCCCGGGGGAGTTCATCAGCGCGATGAACACGGTGATCGACCCGACGGTGAAGGTGGCCTCCTCCTCGCGGATCGTCTCCAGGGTCACCGCCGGGTCCCACCGGTACATCAGCACCAGCGGAGCCCCGGTCAGCAACGACACCGCGACGTGCCCGATCAGCCCGGTGATGTGGAACAGCGGAGCCACACCCAGGATCACGTCCTCGGAGCCGATCCCGATCCAGTCCCGGTAGGTCTGGGCGTTGAACACCACGTTGCGGTGCGTGGTCATCGCGCCCTTCGGCGGCCCCGTCGTCCCCGAGGTGTAGGTCAACAGCGCCACGTCGTCCGGGCCGAGCGACACCTCGGGAGCGGACTGACCGCGGTACCGCTCGAGCACCTCCGCCATGTCGACCGCGCCCTCGCAGGGCGCACCGTCGACACCGCTGAACAGGCGCTGGTCGTTGCGGGTCTGGTGCTCCAGCTCCGAAGTGGTGATGACCGTGCGGACCTGCGTGCCGGCGACGACGTTGCGCGCCACCTCGCGGTAGAGCCCCCGCAGGCACACCAGCACGCTCGCCCCGGAGTCCTGCAGGACCAGCTCCAGCTCGCGCTCGCGGTTCATCGGGTTCACCGACACCGCGATCCCCCCGGCCTTCCACGTCCCCAGCTGGGCGATGACGAACTGCGGGACGTTCTGCGCGTAGACCGCCACCCGCTCCCTCGGCGCGAACCCCGCATCCGCGAGGCCCGCGGCGAAGGCGTCGCTGAGCTCATCGAGCTCCCGTCGAGTGATCCGGCCGTCGAAGTACCGGATGATGTCGCCTTCCGGGTCGCGCGCGACCGCTGCGGCGAACATGTCGACCGCGTTGTCGTGCTCGACCTCGATCTCGGAGGGCTGCCCCGAGGCGTACCGCGCCAGCCACGGCTTGTCGTCGTAGAGGCTCACATCAGCTCCTCATCGGATGACGATCGGGTTGACCGGAGCGCCGGCGCCTTCAGCGACCTTCAGCGGGACGGCCGTGTAGAGGAAACTCCACCGGTTGTCGCGCGCGCAAGCCTCCGCCAGGTCGTCCCACCAGATCACCTCGCTGAGCACGAGACCGAGGTGGCGCAGCAGCGCGCAGTGCAGCGGCAGCATCACACCGGTCTCGGGTTCCTCGGTGACCTCGCTGACGATCGTGTCCGTCACGAGGGTGGCGCTCTCGGTCTCCTGGAACCTCTCGACGAGTTCACGGGAGTAGGTCAACCCGGGCTCGGTGACGTCCTCGTGGAACTCCTCGGGCGTGGTCGCGTACCCGTAACCCGTGAAGCCGGTGCGGATCAGCAGTACGTCGTGCGGCTGGATCGTGACGCCCTGCTTCTCGGCCGCGGCGAGCAGGTCCTCGTGGTCGACCGTCTCGCCCTTGTCCAGGTGGTCCTTGCCCCGATACCAGGCCATGTCGATCAGCACGCCCCGGCCGACGACGCCCTTCTCGGCGATCGGCAGCACCGACGCCTTCGACAAGCCCTCGACCGTGGTGTCGGCGTCGTAGCCGTTCCAGATCTTGCCGTCGTACCAGACGTGCCCGAGCACGTCGTACTGCGACGACCCCTGCAGGAAGATCGTCGCGACGTCGTCGGCGTAGTGCAGGCCGCCGGGGAAGTCCGGAGCACCCTCCGCACCGGGCGCCCAGCTGGACTCGTCGAGGGTCTGGAGACGTCGGGACCGGGCTGTCGGAGCCGTGCAGGGGGTGGTTCGGAACAGAGGACCACCCGGCCCTGGACATCAGCCGCCGTGACCCGTTCCCGGTGGAGGCGGACCTTCGAGAACTCCCGGCAGAGCGGTCGACTCGCGACGCCGTCCTCCTTGGCAGATGAGGGCGCGCACCCCCGCCCGCGGATCGGCTTGGCGCTTCCTCGCCACAAGTCGGGCATCCGGACTGGCGCTTTCCGGACACGCGCGAACGGCTCAGCCGTGGCAGGGCCGTCCAGTCGACACCGGTGCTGGTGCGTTCCGAGCACTCCGCGCGACCTGTGCGCGCTACCGACCAAGGTCAATTCGGGGTATTTGCGCAGGTTGGGGGCGGTTTCCACAGTGGACCGAACTACCGCGGAACGCATCCGAGACGTCCTGGCGCGCAAGCTTCTTCAGAGACTCAGAAGCGGGATCCAGCGCCCTGCGGCCGTTGGAGTGACAACGTCAGTTCTCCCTTGACCTCGAACGCGACGTTCGACCTACTCTGTGACGCACTTCATTCGCTCTGTGCAAGAAGTGGAGTAGCCGGTGCAACCGGAAAACGCTCACCAAGCCAGGGTTCTCACATCGTTGCGGCGCAACGGGCCGCAGGCGGCCGTGGAGTTGGCCGCTCAACTCTCGCTGTCGCGCTCCAAGATCGGGCAGGAGTTGGCCCGGCTGGAGGAGATGGGGTTCGTCGAACGCGCGGGGAAGGCCGAGTCGCGCGGCGGTCGACGTTCCGGGTTGGTGCAGCTCTCCGGGCGGCTCCGGTTCGTCGGAGTGGACATCGGTGCCACGTCGCTCGACGTCGGCGTGATCGACGGCCGGCTCGACATCGTCGCGCAGACCAGCGAGGTCATCGACATCGAGGCCGGCCCGGAACCGATCCTCTGCCGTGCCGTGGAGATGATCGGGAAGTTGCGCGCGGCCGGCCACCTGCCGACGCTCGACGGCATCGGTGTCGGCGTGCCGGGACCGGTCAGCTTCCGCGACGGGTTCACCGTCTCGCCACCGATCATGCCTGGGTGGGACCGCTTCCCGGTGCGGGAGCACATCATGCAGCAGTTCGAGTGCCCGGTCCTGGTCGACAACGACGTCAACCTCATGGCCGTCGGTGAGATGTACAGCGGACTGGCTCAGTCCGTCGCCGACTTCCTCTTCGTCAAGATCGGAACCGGGATCGGCTGCGGCATCGTCACCGGCCACCGTGTGCTGCGCGGCAGCAACGGCAGTGCGGGGGACGTCGGGCACATCGCCCTGCACGACACCGGGCCCGTGTGCCGGTGCGGCCGGACCGGTTGCCTCGAAGCGTGCTTCAGCGGCGCGGCGCTCTCGCGCGATGCCACGGCGCTCGCGCGCGGCGGAGAATCGCCCGGGCTGCGCGAACTCCTCGCCGGTCGCGACGTGCTCACCGCCGAGGACGTCGGCGTGGCCATGCGCGCCGGGGACCCGCAAGCCCTCGGCCTGGTCCGCGACGGCGGACGTCGACTCGGCCGGGTCCTGTCCGGGCTGGTGAACTTCTGCAACCCCGCGATGATCGTGGTCGGCGGGGGCGTGTCGAAGCTCGGGCACGTGCTGCTGGCGGAGGTGCGGAGCGAGCTGTACCGGCGCTCCACCCCGCTGGCCACCAGCAACCTCCCGATCGTGCTGTCCGAACTCGGTGACAACGCCGGAATCCTCGGCGCCGCCGCGATGATCAGCGATCACGTCCTCGGCGTTCCTCCGGAGTCGTGAACCCCCCGTTCCACTCGGCGGACGTCGGCTTCGCGGCTCCGCGAGATCCAGGAGGTCGGATGAACACACTTGGAGTCGCACTGGTGGGCCACGCGTTCATGGGCACGGTCCACTCCCAGGCCTGGCGCACCGTGGGACGGGTCTTCGACCTTCCCGCCCGACCGGAACGAGTCGTGCTCTGCGGGCGCCGCAAGGACGCCGCAGCGGAGGCCGCCACGCGGCTGGGCTGGCGGGAGTGCAGCGACGACTGGAAATCCGTGCTCATGCGCGACGACGTGCACGTCGTCGACATCTGCACCCCGGGAGACAGCCACGCCGAGATCGCCGTCAGCGCGTTGGACGCCGGCAAGCACGTGCTGTGCGAGAAGCCGCTGGCCAACTCGATCGCCGAGGCCGAAGCGATGGCCGAGGCAGCCGACCGAGCTCGGCGCAACGGCATCCTGGCCATGGTCGGGTTCAACTACCGGCGCGTCCCCGCACTGGCCCTGGCGCGGTCGCTCGTGGAGCAGGGACGGCTGGGTGAGGTCCGGCAGGTCCGCGCGCACTACTTGCAGGACTGGCTGGTCGATCCGCAGGCACCGCTGAGCTGGCGGCTGCGCGCTGAACGTGCCGGATCCGGCGCTCTCGGCGACCTGGGTGCGCACATCGTCGACCTCGCGCAACACCTCCTCGGTGACGAGATCGTCGCGGTGTCGGGCTCGGTGGAGACGTTCATCGGTGAGCGGCCCCTGCCCGAGGACCCCGCGCAGAACGGGCGGGTGACCGTCGACGACGCCGCCCTGTTCACCGCGCGGTTCCGCGGAGGTGCCCTGGGCACCTTCGAAGCCACCCGGTACGCCACCGGCAACAAGAACGGCTTGCGCATCGAGGTGAACGGGACCGAGGGCAGTCTCGCCTTCGACTTCGAGTCCATGAACGAGCTGGCCTTCTACGACGGGACCGACTCCGCGGACGTCGCGGGCTTCCGCCGCATCCTGGCGACCGAGCCCCAGCACCCCTACCTGGAAGCGTGGTACCCGCCGGGACACGTGCTCGGCTACGAGCACACCTTCGTCCACGAGGTGCGCGACTTCATCACCGCGGTGTCCGACCGCTCCACGCCGAGCCCCGACTTCGCCGCGGGACTGCACGTCCAGCGCGTGCTCGACGCCGTGCAGCGCAGCGCCGCCGAGCACAGCCGGTGGACCTCCGTGCTCCAGGAGGAGAGATGACCGGCGGCACCGACCTGCTGGTGATGTCCGGCATCGTCAAGGTCTTCCCCGGCGTGCGGGCGCTCGACGGGGTCGACCTGCGGGTCCGCTCGGGCGAGGTGCACTGCCTGCTCGGGCAGAACGGCGCGGGCAAGTCCACCCTGATCAAGGTGCTCTCCGGGGCGCACGCTCCCGACGGCGGCTCGATCGAGTGGCGTGGTGAGACGGTCACCCTGGGCTCACCCGCGGCGGCGCTGCGGCGCGGGATCGCGGCGATGTACCAGGAGCTCGACCTCGTGCCCGGCCTGAACGTCGCGGAGAACATCTTCCTCGGACACGAACCCGCCAGCGCGGGCTTCACGCAGCGCGGCACGGCCCGGCGCGCGGCAGCGGAGTTGATGGCCCGGTTGGGACACCCGGAGATCGCCCCCGACAAGCCCGTCGGCGAGCTCTCGGCGGCGGCGCGCCAGCTGGTGTCGATGGCCCGCGCGCTGGGCCACCAGGCGAAGCTGATCATCATGGACGAGCCCACCGGGGCGCTGTCCGCGGGGGAGGTCGACAACCTCTTCCGGATCATCGGGGAGCTGACCGCCGACGGTGTCGCCGTCGTCTACATCTCCCACCGCATGGAGGAGATCCGGCGGATCGCGGACCGGGTGACCGTGCTCAAGGACGGCCGCACGGTGGCGGTGGGGCTCCCGGTCGCGGAGACCTCGACCAGTGAGCTGGTGGCGCTGATGACGGGAGGGGCACCACCCGAGGTGGAGGCCCGCGGCAGCACCGCGACCGATCAGCCGGTGCTGGAAGTGCGGGGGTTGCGGCGGCGCGGCGAGTTCGAAGAGGTGAGCTTCACCGCGCACGCGGGCGAGGTCGTCGGCTTGGCCGGGCTGGTCGGGTGCGGTCGCAGCGAAGTGCTGGAGACGATCTTCGGCGCCCGCGTGCCCGATGCCGGTCAGGTCGTGGTGGACGGCCGCCCGGTGCGCACCGGCAGCATCAGCGCGGCGGTGTCCGCGGGCATCGGGCTGACCCCGGAAGAGCGCAAGAGCCAGGCGCTGCTGCCGCAGATGGCGCTGTCGGAGAACGTGACGCTGGCGTCGTTGACCCGGCACAGCCGGTGGGGGTTCACCCGCCGGAGCGCCGAGCACGCCGGCACCACGGAGGTGGCCACGCGGCTCCAGCTGCGTCCGGCCGACCCGGTCCGGCCGATCTCCACGTTCTCCGGCGGCAACCAGCAGAAGGCCGTGATCGGCCGGTGGGTGCTGCGCGGCTGCCGGGTCCTCCTGCTCGACGAACCGACCCGGGGCGTCGACGTCGGCGCGCGGGCGGAGATCTACGCGCTCATCCGGCAGCTCGCCGCCGACGGCCTGGCGATCGTGGTCGTCTCCAGCGACATCCCGGAGGTGCTGGCGCTGTCCGACCGGGTGCTGGTGCTGCGGGACGGCGCCGTGGTGCACACCGCCGCGGCGGACGAGATCACCGAGTCCAGCGTGCTCGACATGGTTGTGGAGGCACCGTCGAGATGAACGAACACACCCTTCCCGCGCCGACCACGACCGCGGCGTCCAAGCTCGGCCAGTGGTGGTCGCGCGCTGACATCCGGTTGACCGCGCTGTTCTTCGTGCTCGTCGCGCTGTGCGCGGTCGGCTACGCGACCCGGCCGGACGCGTTCCTCACCGAAGGCAACATCTCCACCGTCCTGCGCCTGGCCGCGGCGATCGGGGTGGTCAGCGTGGGCATGACGTTCGTCATCTCGGCTGGCGGCATCGACCTGTCGGTCGGCTCGCTCGTGGCGCTGTCGAGCGTGTGGATGACGACCTGGGCCACGCAGTCCTACGGCGTCGGCGTGATGGTGCTGTGCGCGTTGCTGGTCGGTGCAGGCTGCGGCCTGGTGAACGGGCTGCTGGTCGCCTACGGAGGAGTGGTGCCGTTCATCGCCACGCTGGCGATGATGGCCTCCGCGCGCGGGTTGGCCGAACGCATCAGCGGCCGGCAGACCCAGGTCGTCGACGCCCCGGGGTTCGGGGCCGTGTTCAAGGCGCACCTGCTCGGTGTGCCCGTGCTGGTGTGGATCTTCGCGATCGTGTTCGTCGCGGGCTGGGTCCTGCTCAACCGCACCACGTTCGGCCGTCGCACGCTCGCCGTCGGCGGCAACCCCGAGGCGGCCCGGCTGGCCGGCATCAACGTCCGCCGGCACACCGCCCTGGTGTTCGCGCTCGCCGGTCTGTGCTGCGGCATCGCCGCGATCATGGTGGTGGCCCGGACGACCTCCGGTGCCTCGACCAACGGCCTGTTCTACGAGCTCGACGCGATCGCCGCCGTGGTCATCGGGGGAACCCTGCTCTCCGGCGGGCGGGGAAGCATGGGCGGAACCCTGCTCGGCGTGCTGATCTTCACCACGCTCAGCAACGTCTTCACGCTCAACAACCTGGAAACCGACATCCAGAACATCGCCAAGGGCGTGATCATCGTGCTCGCCGTGCTGGTCCAAGCGCGATCCCGGCGCCGAGCCGACGCCCGCTGACCCCATCCCACCTCGTGCCGTGGAGGAACCATGTCCGTGCCCGAAACGACCCGTCGAAGACTCCTGTTCGGCTCAACGGCCCTCGGCGCGTCCGCCGTGCTGAGCGGATGCCTGGCCAACACCCCACCGCAGCAGGAGAACCAGGCCGCCGTGGCAGCGGGCGGCGGCGACAACGCCGCTCCCGGGAAGCACGTGACGATCGGGTTCTCGGCACCGGCCGCCGACCACGGCTGGATGGCCGCGATGACGACCTACGCCCGCGCCCAGGCCGAGAAGCTGCCGGACGTCACCTTCCGCCCCACCGAGGGCGGGTCCGACGTCAGCCAGCAGATCGCGCAGGTCGAGACGCTGATCAACGAGAAGGTCGACGTGCTGGTGGTGCTGCCCGCCGACGGCAAGGCGATGACCGACGTCGCCCTGCGGGCCATGCAGGCCGGGATCCCGGTGGTCAACGTGGACCGGGTCTTCGACTCCCCGGACGCCTACCGGGTGTGGATCGGCGGCGACAACTACGGCATGGGCATCAACGCCGCCGACTACATCGCCGCCGAGCTGGAGCGGGCGAACGTGGCGAACCCGGTGATCGCCGAGATCGCGGGCACCGATTCGCTGCCGCTGACCCAGGAGCGCAGCGCGGGGTTCCGGGAGGGACTCGCCAAGCACGGCCTCGAGGTCACGCGCCGGGTGGCCGCCGAGTTCACCGCCGAGACCGGTGAACGGCAGGCCACCAACCTGCTGCAGGCCGCCTCGCACCTGGACGCGGTGTGGAACCACGACGACGACCAGGGCATCGGCGTGCTCTCGGCCGTCGAAGCCGCCGGGCGCGACGAGTTCTTCATGGTCGGCGGCGCGGGATCGCGGCAGGTGATGGACCGGATCAAGGCCGGCAACGGCGTGATGCGCGCGACCGTGCTCTACAACCCGTCGATGTGCTCCTCGGCGGTCTCGCTGGCGCGGCTGCTCGCGCAAGCGCGCGGCATGTCCGACCTCGCCGAGCACGAGGTCCCGCGTTCGGTGACGACCTATTCGGCCGTGGTGACCCGCGACAACGTCGACCAGTACCTCGACGTCGGGTTCGCCTCCTGATGCGAGAGGAGTTCACCGTGCGCACCACCACGCTCGCGGTCCTGGGCACGCTGCTGGCCGGCACGATGGCGGTGCCGGCCTGGGCGGCGGCACCGGAACCGGTCGACCAGGCCACCGTGCTGGTCTTCTCCGAGACAGCCGGGTACCGGCACGCGTCCATCGAGTCCGGGATCGCCGCCATCGAGGAGTTGGGGCGGCAGGACGGTTTCCACGTCGAATCCACTGAGGACTCAACCAGGTTCACCGACCGGGAGCTCGCCCGCTACGACGCGGTCGTGTGGTTGTCCACCACGGGTGACGTGCTGGACCAGCCGCAACAGGACGCCTTCGAGCGCTACGTCCGGAACGGCGGCGGGTACGTCGGCGTGCACGCGGCGGCGGACACCGAGTACGACTGGCCGTTCTACGGCGAGCTCGTCGGCGCGTACTTCGCCTCCCACCCGCAGATCCAACCCGCCGCGGTGCGCGTCGAGGACCACCGCAACGACTCCACCGCGCACCTGCCGAACCGCTGGGAGCGCACCGACGAGTGGTACAACTACCGCGCCAGCCCGCGTCCCCGCGTGCACGTCCTGGCCGCGTTGGACGAGCGCTCCTACGACCCTGGCGACGGCGCCATGGGTGGAGACCACCCGATCGCCTGGTGCCACGACGTCGACGCCGGTCGCGCTTTCTACACCGGCGGCGGCCACACCGAGGAGTCCTACTCCGAACCCGATTTCGTGCGCCACGTGCTCGGCGGCATCCGCGTCGCCCTCGACCGCGCGCCGTGCTGAGACCCCGACGACGAGGAGTGAGCAAGGATGGGACGTTCGGTCACGCTCTTCACCGGGCAATGGGCGGACCTGCCGTTCGAGGAGGTCGCCCGACTCGCCTCGGAATGGGGCTACGACGGCCTGGAGATCGCCTGCTGGGGTGATCACCTCGACGTCTGGCGCGCCGTGGAGGACGACGCCTACCTGCGGTCGCGCGTGGAGGTCCTCGAGCGGTACGGGCTCGGCGTGTGGGCCATCTCCAACCACCTCAAGGGGCAGGCGGTCTGCGACGACCCGATCGACGTCCGCCACCGGGCCATCCTGTCCGACCGGGTGTGGGGCGACGGTGATCCGGAAGGCGTGCGGCAGCGCGCCGCCGAGGAGGTGCAGCACACCGCGCGGGTCGCCGCCAAGCTCGGCGTGAGCACGGTGGTCGGGTTCACCGGCTCGTCGATCTGGAAGTACGTCGCGATGTTCCCGCCGGTGCCCGCCGAACTGGTCGACGCCGGTTACCAGGACTTCGCCGACCGCTGGAACCCGATCATGGACGTCTTCGACGCCGAAGGCGTCCGGTTCGCCCTCGAGGTGCACCCCTCGGAGATCGCCTACGACTACTGGTCGACCGTGCGCACCCTCGAGGCGATCGGCCACCGGGAGGGCTTCGGGTTGAACTGGGACCCCAGCCACATGATCTGGCAGGACGTCGACCCGGTGAGTTTCCTCAACGACTTCGCCGACCGGATCTACCACGTCGACTGCAAGGACACCAAGCGCAACCTCGGCAACGGCCGCAACGGCAGGCTGGGATCACACCTGCCGTGGGCAGACCCGCGTCGCGGCTGGGACTTCGTCTCCACCGGTCGCGGTGACGTGCCCTGGGAGGCGTGCTTCCGGGTGCTCAACTCGATCGGCTACCAGGGCCCCATCTCCATCGAGTGGGAGGACGCGGGCATGGACCGCCTGCGCGGTGCCCCGGAAGCGCTCGAGTTCGTGCGCGCACAGCTCTTCGACCCACCGGACGCGGCATTCGACGCGGCCTTCAGTTCTCCGCAGACGTAGGACGAAGGAGTGCAGGACGATGTGTTTCGGTTTCAACGGTGAAGCGGCGCTGGCCCAGTCGCTGGGTGCCCCGCGACTCTCCCGGCGCAGCGCGCTGCGCACCGCCGGCGCGTTGGGAGCGGGTCTGCTCGCCGCCGGTGCCACCGCGCCGGCCGCACACGCGACCCCGCGGCCGGCCGGGCGACACCTGGTGCCGCCCGGGCAGATCAGCATCCAGCTGTGGACCATGCGCGACGCCCTCGAGGGTGAACCCGGTTTCGACGAGACCCTGCGCACCCTCGCCGAGATCGGCTACCCCAAGGTCGAGCAGGCGCTCGGCTACTTCGGCCGCACCGCCGGGGAACTGCGGTCCTTCTACGACAGCATCGGCCTCTCCGCGACGTCGAGCCACGACGGGGTCTCCGACGATGAGGAGGCGTTGCAGACCAAGATCGACAACGCGCGCACCCTCGGCCAGTCGTTCCTGGTCGTGCCCTACCTGGACTCCCCGAACCGGGACGACTGGAAGCGGTGGGCCGAGCAGATGAACCACGAGGCCGAGGTCGCCAGGTCGGCCGGGCTGCGCTACGGCTACCACAACCACGCGCACGAGTTCACCACGGATCTCGGCGGCGTGACACCGTGGCAGGTGCTGACCGCCGAGCTGGACCCGGCACTGGTGCACCTCGAACTCGACCTCTACTGGGCCGTGCGCGGTGGCATCGAGAGCGGGCAAGGGGCGGACGACCCGGAGGGCTTCGCCATCGACGTCATCCGGACCGCGCCGCAGGCGGTGCTGCAGTACCACGTCAAGGACCGGCATCCCGAGGACGGCGACATGGCCGACCTGGGCACCGGCCACATCGACTTCGCCCGCATCTTCCGGGCGCACGCGGTGCTGGAGTACGTCGTGGAGAACGACACCCCCGACGTCACCCCGGAGCAGACGGCCGACGTCGGCTACCGGTACCTGCGCGCGCTGAAGACCTGAACCAGCGCGCCCTTCTCCTTCAACGGGTACGACGACCCCGCCGACGCAGTCGCTTCCGGTGGCGGGAGCAGCACGGCTGCGTTCCGACTTCCGCACGATCAGCGAACCGATGAGAGGTTGCCATGCGACGTGTTCCGTTACTGGCGGCGGTGGCCGCGGTGACCACCGCCTTGATGGGCGTCCCCGCGGTGGCCGCCGAAGGCCCACCGCCGGACGAGGAGTTCCAGAAGGTCGTCCTCAACGACCACCCCGGCGAACCGGTCGACCTCGCCGTCCTCCCCGACGGCCGGGTGCTGCACACCACCCGCCAGGGCGAGGTCCGGATGCACCACCCGGACACCGGCCGCAACACCGTGGCGGCCACGCTGGACGTCTACCTGCACGACGAGGAGGGCCTGCAGAGCGTCGCGATCGACCCCGGCTTCAACGGCACCACGAACCGGTGGGTCTACTTGTACTACTCGCCCCCGCTGGGGACCCCGACCGACGACCCCTCGACCCCGGACGTCAACGAGGGCGACGCCCCGGAGTCCGGCACCCCCGAGCAGTTCGAGCCCTTCCGCGGCACGCTGCAGCTGTCCCGCTTCCAGCTCAACGGTGACCAGCTCGACCTGTCCACCAAGCAGAAGATCCTCGACGTCGGTGTCGACCGGGGCCTGTGCTGCCACGTCGGTGGCGACATCGTCTTCGACGGCAACGGCGACCTCTACCTGTCCACCGGCGACGACACCAACCCGTTCGCCTCCGGCGGCTACGCGCCGATCGACGAGCGCGACGGACGCAACCCCGCCTTCGACGCGCAGCGCTCCGCGGCCAACACCAACGACCTGCGAGGCAAGGTGCTGCGGATCAAGGTCCAGGAGGACGGCTCCTACACCGTCCCGGCGGGCAACCTCTTCGCGCCCGGCACGCCGGGCACGCGCCCGGAGGTCTACCTGATGGGCCTGCGCAACCCGTTCCGCATCGAGGTCAACCGCGAGACCAACGAGCTCTACGTCGCCGACTACTCGCCGGACGCCGACAGCGCCGACCCGGACCGCGGTCCGGCCGGCACCGGCAAGTGGTTCGTCGCCCGCGAGGCCGGGAACTACGGTTGGCCCTACTGCGCCACCCCCGACCTCCCCTACGTCGACTACGACTTCGCCACCGGCACCTCCGGCGAGCCGTTCACCTGCTCGGCTCCGGTCAACGAGTCGCCGCACAACACCGGGCTCACCGAACTGCCCCCGGTCGAGCAGCCGCAGGTCTGGTACGGGTACGGCCCGTCCGAGCAGTTCCCGGAACTCGGGTCCGGTGGCATCGGCCCGATGGCCGGACCTGTCTACGACTACGAGGCGACGCGGGGCCGGGCGCCGGTCGCGTGGCCGGAGCACTACGACGGCATGCCGCTGTTCTACGAGTGGACACGCGATTACATGAAGGGCTTCCGACTGGACGGCTCCGGTGCGCTCACCGGCATCGAGGACGTGCTGCCCTCGATCCCGTTGTCCGGTCCGATCGACATGGAGTTCGGTCCCGACGGGGCGCTGTACGTGCTCGACTACGGCAAGGGCTACTTCGGTGAGAACCCGGAGGCGGCGCTGTCGCGCATCGACTACATCGGTCCCGGCGGCAACCACAGCCCGGAAGCCAAGGCCTCGGCCGACGTGACCAACGGCCACGCGCCCCTGACGGTGTCGTTCTCCAGCGAGGGCACCAGCGATGCTGACGGGAACAAGCTGCTCCACGAGTGGGACTTCGACTCGGACGGCACCGTCGACTCGCGGGAGCAGAACCCGACCCACACCTACGCGGAGAACGGCGTCTACACCGCGATGCTGCGGGTGACCGACCAGGGCGGGCAGGACACCGGCAAGATCGGTCTCGCCGAGGTCGTCGTCGTGGTGGGCAACTCCGCACCGGCGGTCCAGTTCGTCACACCGGTCGACGGCCAGCAGTTCACGTTCGGCGACGTCATCGACTACGAGGTGACGGTGACCGACGACCAGGCCGTCGACTGCTCGAAGGTCGAGGTGACCTACATCCTCGGGCACGACACCCACGGCCACCCGCAGACGACAGCCTCCGGTTGCTCCGGGTCGATCAAGACCACGGTGCCGGAAGGCCACGACCCCGGCACCGACAACCTGCGCGGGGTGTTCCAGGCGACCTACACCGACCCGGGCGTCGACGGGATACCGCCGTTGACCGGTGAGGCCGAGGTCGTGCTGGAGCCGACCAACTGATCAACACCCTCCGGGTGCGGTCGCCGGTCCGGCGACCGCACCCGGGTGGACGCACCGTCCCGCACCATCGAGGAGGCCCGGGAAGATGGCACCCAGGACCGGAGTCTGGTTCATCGGCGCTCGAGGCTCGGTGGCCACCACCGCCACCGTGGGCGCGCTCGCCCTGACCGCGGGGCTGGCCCCGCGCACGGGATGCGTCGCCGACCTCCCCGAGGTGGCGGTGGCGGGTCCACCGGGCGTGGACGACCTCGTCATCGGCGGGCACGACGTCGTCGGTGACGCACTGCCCAAGCGCGCCGAGGCGCTCGCCGCCGGCGGGGTGTTCGGGCACGAGCTGGCCCGCGCGGTGCACAGTGGACTGGTGGAGGTCGACGGCCGGATCCGCCCGGGCATCACCTCGCACGAGGGGTCTCAGCGCGACGCCATCGAGCAGGTCAGCCGTGACCTGGCCGGCTTCCGCGCCGCGCACGGCCTCGACCGCGTGGTCGTGATCGACGTGTCCACCACCGAACCACCGCTGGAGCTCACGCCGGAACACCGCGACCTGGACGATCTCGACCGGGCCCTGGCCGCGGGCGAGTCACCGCTGCCCGCCAGCGGCGTCTACGCCTACGCGGCACTGCGCGCCGGCTGCCCGTTCGTCGCGTTCACCCCGAGCCCAGGCCCCCGGTTGCCCGCGATCGACCAGCTCGCGCGGCGCACGCAGCTGCCGTGGGCGGGATCGGACGGCAAGACGGGCGAAACGCTGATCAAGTCGGCGCTCGCGCCGATGTTCGCCACCCGCGGGCTGCGGGTGCGGTCCTGGGCGTCGGTCAACCTGCTCGGCGGTGGCGACGGCCAAGCCCTGGCCGACCCGGTCACGGCGGAGAGCAAGACCCGCTCCAAGAACACGGGGCTGGGCTCCATCCTCGGGCACCCGGTCGACGGGCCGATGCACATCGACTACCTCCCCGACCTCGGCGACTGGAAGACCGCCTGGGACCACGTGTCCTTCGAAGGGTTCCTCGGCACCGGGATGTCGATGCAGTTCACCTGGCAGGGATGCGACTCCGCGCTCGCCGCCCCGCTGGTGCTCGACCTCGCCAGGCTGGTGGCACGCGCGCACCGGGCAGGTGCCGTCGGCGCCGTCGAAGCGCTCGGGTTCTTCTTCAAGGACCCCGCCGGCGACGGGGCGCACGACCTGGCGGGCCAGTGGCGCGCACTGCTCGACTGGTGCGCCCGGATCGGCTCCGGGGAGCGGCGATGAGGGCGCGGGACCTCGCCGAACTGGTGCGCTTGCCCGCCGTGCTCACCGCTCCCGGCGACAGCCTCGCCGGGGCCGCAGCCGCCGGCTGGCCGCACGGCAGGCGCAGCTGGGCCATGCCGGTCGTCTCCAGCTGCTTCTACCTCGCGGGCATGGCGCTCAACGACTACGCCGACCGGGACCTGGACGCCCGGGAGCGCCCCGAACGCCCCCTCCCCTCCGGCCGCATCCGTCCTCGCACGGCGCTGGCCGTGGCCGCCGGGCTGACCACAGCAGGTGTGGGCATCGCCGGTGCAGCAGGCGGGCGCACCGCGCTGCGGGCCGCCGTGCCCGTGGCCGCCGCGGCCTGGACCTACGACCTCGCGACCAAGCAGACCCTCGCCGGGCCCGCGACCATGGCTCTGGCCCGAGGGTGCGACGTGCTGCTCGGAGCCGGCGGGCGACGCCAGGCGCTCCTGCCCGCCTGCGCGGTCGCCGCGCACACCCTGGGGGTGACCTGGCTGAGCCGTGGAGAGGTCCACGGAGCCGCGCCGCGCGCAGGTTGGGCAGCACTGGCCACCACCACCGCGGCCGCGACCTCGGCTGCCCTGCTCCCGCGTTCCTCCCGCCGCGCGAGGGCCGCCGGCATCGCCTGCGCCGCCGGCTACGCCGTGACCGTCGGCCGGGCCCAGGCCCGCGCCGCGAAGCACCCGGACGCGAGCACCGTCCGCGCCGCCACGGGCGTCGGAGTGCGTGGCGTCATCGGACTGCAAGCGGCGCTCGTGGCCGGCACCGGTGCGCTCGGCGTCGCCGCGGCCCTGCTCAGCGCAGGACCGCTGGCGCGCGCGGCCTCGGAGGTGGTGTCGCCGACATGAACCTCCGCTTCGGTTACGGCACCAACGGGTTCACCGGTCATCGCCTCGACGACGCCGTGGCGGTCCTGGCCGATCTGGGTTACGACGGTGTCGCGCTCACCCTCGACCAACCGCACCTGGACCCCTTCGCACCCGACCTCGCGGCGCGCACCGACGCCGTCCACCGCCGACTCGCAGCGCGGGGTCTGGCCGTCGTGGTCGAGACCGGCGCCCGCTACGTCATGGACCCCTGGCACAAGCACGAACCGACGTTGGTCTCCGACACCGGCCGCGAGAGGCGCGTCGACTACCTGCGGCGCGCTGTCCGCGTCGCGGACGAGCTCGGCGCAGAAGCCGTCTCGTTCTGGTCCGGCACGCTGCCGGCGGGCACTTCCCCGCAGCAGGGGTGGGAGCGGCTCACCCGCGGTGTCGCCGAAGTGCTGCACGAGGCGGACCGGCGGGACGTGCGGTGCGCTTTCGAACCCGAACCGGGCATGTTCGTCAACACCCTCGCCGGTGTCGCCGAGCTGCGCCGCAGGCTCGGCGACCCGCCCCGGCTCGCGGTGACCGTCGACATCGGACACTGCGTGTGCAACGAGCCCGCGCCGCCCCAGGACTGCGTGCACCAGGTGGGCGACGTGCTCGGCAACGTCCAGGCCGACGACATGCGTCCTGGCGTGCACGAGCACCTCGAGTTCGGTGACGGGGAGGTCGACCTCGCGGCCGCCCTAGGCGCGCTCCTCGACGTCGGCTACCAGGGCCTGGTCAGCGTCGAGCTCCCCCGCCACTCCCACGCGGCGCCCGCGGTCGCCGCACGCTCGGTGCAGGCGCTGCGCACCGCGCAGGCCGCCGCCGAGCAGGCCCGAGCGGAGGAGGTCTCCCGATGAGCTCAGCGCGGAACGTGGCCGACGTGCTCGAACCGACCACCCGGAGGCGGTGGGCGGACCTGGTCGACGAGGTGGCGGCGAACCCGGACCGGATCGCGGTGCTCTTCCCCTCCGCGGCTCGAGCGATCGCCCGCGGTCCCGTCGACCCGGCCGACCCCGACGGGCTGATCACACCCCGCGTCGAGGACGAGGTCCGGATCACCTTTCTGAGGACCGCAGCGCGCCGGTGGGACACCGACCGGCTGACCCGCGAGACCCTCGCGCTGTACCGGCACGGCGACGCGGAGGAGAAGCGCGCGGTGCTGCGCGCGCTCGACCACCTCGGCCTCGGCGACAGGCTCCTCCCGCTGGTCCACGACGCGCTGCGCAGCAATGACCTGCGGTTGATCGCCGCAGCGCTGGGGACGTACGCGGCGCGGCACCTCGACGAGCACGCCTGGCGCCACGGCGTGCTCAAGTGCCTGTTCACCGGGGTGCCGCTCGACGCGGTCGTCGGCGTCGCCGAGCGGGCCGACGCCGAACTGGCGCGCATGGTCAGCGCCTACGTCGAAGAGCGGCAGGCCGCCGGGCGAAGCGTCCCGCAGGACGCGCACCGCCTGCTGCAGCAGTGCACCCGGGCCGCGACGGCAGCGGGCCCACGCGATGACGAGGAGGACGGATGCGCATCTTCGATCCGCACATCCACATGAGCTCGCGCACCACCGACGACTACGAAGCCATGCACGCCGCCGGCGTCCGCGCCGTCACCGAACCGGCCTTCTGGTGCGGGCAGCCCCGCACCAGCCCCGCGTCGTTCTACGACTACTTCGACTCCCTGGTCGGCTGGGAGCGCTTCCGGGCGGCGCAGTTCGGCATCCGCCACCACTGCACGATCGCGCTCAACCCCAAGGAAGCCAACGATCCGCGGTGCCGCGAGGTGCTCGACGTGCTCCCCCGCTACCTCGCCAAGGACGGCGTGGTGGCCGTCGGCGAGGTCGGGTTCGACTCGATGACCTCGGACGAGGAGGAGGTCTTCACCCAGCAGCTCACCATGGCAGCAGAACACGAACTGCCGGTGCTCGTGCACACCCCGCACCGCGACAAAGTGGAAGGAACCCGGCGGAGCCTCGAACTGGTCGCCGCGTCCGGTCTCCCACCCGAGCGCGTGCTCATCGACCACCTCAACGAGGTCACCGTCGACCTGGTGGCAGGAAGTGGCTGCTGGATCGGTTTTTCCATCTACCCCGACACCAAGGTGGACGAAGACCGCGTGGTGCGGATCTTCGCCGAACACGGCCTGGACCGGATGATCGTCAACTCCGCGGCGGACTGGGGGCGCAGCGACCCGCTCACGACAGCCAAGACCGGCCGAGCGATGCTCGACGCGGGCTTCAGCGAGGACGACGTCGACCGCGTGCTGTGGCGCAACCCGGTCGAGTTCTACGACCAGAGCGGCCGGCTCATGCTCGACCCGGTCGAAGCGGACCAGACGGCAACCTTCGCGGGCAACTCGGTGCTGCGCGGGCAACGCCCACGGTGAACGAGCCACAGGGAGACCCACCCACATGCGCTTCACCCACCACGACGGCACCCGGATCCACCTCGCCTACTGCACGAACGTCCACCCGGCCGAGGACCTGGACGGGCTGCTGCGCCAACTGCGCACCTTCGGAGGCGGCGTCCGCGCCGAACTCGGCGTCGAGCGCCTCGGCGTCGGGCTGTGGTTGCCCGCACCGCTGGCCGCCCACCTGGTCGCCCACCCCGATCTCGGCCGCCTCCGAGCCACGCTGGCGGCGTGCGGTCTCGAGGTCGTCACGCTGAACGCCTTCCCCTACCAGCGTTTCCACGCCGACATCGTCAAACACGCGGTCTACCACCCTGATTGGACGGACGAGCGCCGGTGGGACTACACGCTGGACTGCGCGCGAGTGCTCGCACGGCTGCTGCCCGAAGACGTCGCACGCGGCAGCATCTCCACGCTGCCGCTCGCATGGCGGGAACCGTGGTCCGCCGCGCAGCGAGGGCACGCCGTCGACTCGATGCGGCAGCTCAGCAAGCGGCTCGCCACCCTGGCCGAGGACACCGGCAAGGAGATCCGCGTCGCGGTCGAACCGGAGCCGGGGTGCGTCGTCGAAACCATCGACGAGGCGATCGACCTGCTCAGCGAGGTGGACACCGACCACATCGGACTTTGCTTGGACACCTGTCACCTCGCGGTGGGGTTCGAAGACCCCCACGATGCGGTGCGACGCACCACCGCCGCCGGGGTTCCGATCGTGAAGACCCAGGCCTCCACCGCCTTGCACGCCGCCGAGCCCGCCCACCAGGACACCAGGGACGCGCTGGACCGCTACGCCGAAGACCGCTTCCTGCACCAGGTCCGGGAACGCGGGCCCGCCGGGATCACCGCGCTCGACGACCTGGCCGACGCCCTCCACGGCGATCGGCCCCTGCGCGGTGACGGACCGTGGCGGGTGCACTTCCACGTGCCGATCCACCGGCGACCCGAGCCTCCGCTGGGCTCCACCCAAGACGACCTCGACACCACGCTGCACGCGTTGTTCGCCGGCCCCGCCGCGCTCACCGACCACGTCGAGGTCGAGACCTACACCTGGTCGGTGCTGCCGGAACACCAACGGCCACGCGACGACGCCGACCTGATCGCAGGCCTCGCGGGCGAACTGGGCTGGGTGGCCCAGTCGATGCGACGCGCCGGATTGGAGCCATCGTGAACAAGGTCCTGCTCCTCGACGTGGTGGGGCTGACACCGCGCCTCCTCCAGCACGCACCTCGACTTCGCCGAGTCGCCGAGCAGGGCTGGCAGACCCCGCTGGAGACCGTGCTGCCCGCGGTCACGTGCTCGGTGCAGTCCAGCATGCTCACCGGGCTGCCCCCGCGCGAGCACGGCGCCGTCGGCAACGGCTGGTACTTCCGCGACCTCGGCGAGGTCTACCTGTGGCGCCAGCACAACCGGCTCGTCACCGGCGAGAAGGTGTGGGAAACAGCTCGACGCGCTGATCCCGGCTTCCGCACGGCCAACGTCTGCTGGTGGTACGCGATGGGGGCGAGCACGGACTGGACGATCACCCCGCGGCCCGTCTACCACGCAGACGGGCGCAAGTCCCCGGACTGCTACACCTGGCCCCCGGAGTTGCACGAGGAACTCACCGGCGCGTGGGGCCCGTTCCCGCTGTTCCACTACTGGGGCCCGACCGCGTCGCTGCGCTCCACCGAGTGGATCGTGGCGGCCACCAGGCGGCTGCTTCCGGAGGCCGACCTCACGCTCGCCTACGTCCCGCACCTCGACTACGACCTGCAACGACACGGACCCGACAGCCCGCAGGCGCTCTCTGCCGTCCGTGACGTCGACCGCGCTGTGGCACCGCTGCTCGACGACGCTCAGGAGCAGGACGCCACGGTCGTCGTGGTGAGCGAGTACGGCATCACCCCCGCCTCGCACCCGGTCGACATCAACCGAGCACTGCGCGGAGCTGGCCTGCTGGAGGTCTACACCCAGCACGGCATGGAATACCTGGACCCGTGGACCTCGCGCGCTTTCGCGGTCGCCGACCACCAAGTCGCGCACGTCTACGTCCAGAACCCCGCAGACCTGGACCCGGTGCGCGACCTCTGCCGGCACCTGCCCGGAGTCGACCTGGTCCTCGACCGGGCAGCGCAGCACGACTTCGGCATCGACCACCACCGCGCCGGCGAGCTGGTCCTCGTCGCCGAACCCCGCTCCTGGTTCACCTACTACTACTGGCTGGACGACGCCCACGCCCCGGACTTCGCCCGCGGCGTCGACATCCACCGCAAACCCGGCTACGACCCGGCCGAACTGTTCCTCGACCCCGCCGACCGGACGGTGAAGCTGCGCGCCGCACTCGGCCTCGTCCGCAAGAAGCTCGGTCTCCGCTACGCCATGAACGTCGTCCCGACCACCGGACGCTGGGTCATGGGCACGCACGGCCGACTCCCCGACGACCCGCTGGACGGACCGGTGCTGCTGTGCAGCGATCCGTCCTCGCGACGGGACAGCATGAGCGCCTCCGCAGTCCGCGATCTCGTCCTCGACCTCGCGGCGGTCCCGCAGTCGACCCGGTGATCCGGCCCACCGGAGCGGACCCGGCAGGAGGTGGAGGCACGCTGAAGGAGACGACTCGGCTCTCGAGTGTTCGCTAGAGCCGCCGACACGCACCACGATGTTCGCTCACGACTGACGCCACCGCCACGACGATCCCGACTCCGAGCGAAACCGTCGAGCGGAGGCCGAACGCCCTTCTAGCGAGCAGAGTTGAGCACTGCTCGAATTCTCATCATCACCTGTGAAGGGCAAACCGGTTCATCGGCCACACTCACGAAGGTGCATCACACGAGACAGGTTCACGACGGTTCACCATCACCCAGGAAGCGGGGCGAGCGAACGGAGGTGGTCGCAGTCGCTCTCCTGCGGTGGGATCGGGCGATCGCCTCGTTCGCAGCACCCGCACTGGTTTTCGCGCTCGGAGACGAAGTGTCCAAGACCGCGCTGGCCGTGATCCCGTGGGCTTGGCCGCCGCTGACGACATCTCGCGCGACATGTCGTCAGCCCGCGGAAGCACCGCGCTGGTGACCGGGCGGTCTCCGGGGTGCTCCACGGAGCGAGGTGTGGAAAAGCTGAGGGCGGGACACCTGCCCGGCGGAATCGTCGAGCGGACTCCCCGCCCTCAGCCCCGCGGAATTCCGCAGTCAGCTTGGCACCGTTCCGCCTGTGAGGCAAGTGGGCTCACTTGCGCAGGCTCGGGCTTGGATGGTGAACAGTTCTCGGTGAAGGCCGTTGGCCTCCACCAGTTCTTCGTGGGTACCGGCCTCCGCGACACGTCCTGATTCCACGACGACGATGCGGTGGGCGTTCCGGATGTTGGCGAGCCGGTGCGTGACGAGGACCGTCGTGCGATGTGCGTCCTCCTGCGAAGCCTTGGTCGCACGTTGCAGGCCGGCGAACACCCGGGATTCGGCCTTCGCGTCGAGCGCGGCGGTCGGTTCGTCGGCGATCAACACCGTCGCGTGGTCGCGGAAGATCCCGCGCCCCCGCTGAGCCGTTGCCACGACACGGCGGAGAGCTCATGCCCTCCTCGGAACTGTCGGGACAGGACGGTGCCCGGCCCTCTCGGAAGCTTGGCGAGGACTTCGTCCGCGCCCGACTCGCCCAACGCCGTCTCCCACGTCGTGCCGTGGGGTTCCGGTGCCGTGAGCTTCCCGATCCGGATGTTGGTGTCGGCGGTATGGGCCACCGCGCGGGATCCTGGTCGATCAGGGCCACCTGTTCGTGCACGCTCCGCGGTTCCGCGTTCGCCAGGTCCACCTCGTCCCACAGCACTCTGCCCTCTGTCGGCGGGTAGAGCCCCGTGATCAGCTTCCCCAGCGTCGTCTTGCCGGATCCGTTCTCGCCGACCAATGCAGGACCTCACCGCGGTGCAAGGTCAGGTCGATCCCGACCAGAGCCGGTTCGTCGGCGTCGGGATAGCGGAACGACACGTTCTCCAGGCGGATGGTCTTCGGATCGCGCGGAGCCCGCACACCGGTCGTGGGCCTGCGACGACGCTGTGACTCCTCGAGCAGCCGGGTGTAGAACCGCAGGGAGAACGAGTGCTCGTAGAGGCGGTTGACCGACACCATCGTGGTCGCCGGCGAGCTCGCCGCGGCCCGCATCGCGATGACCGCGGCTCCGGCGATGGCCAACGGCCATCGCGCCGAGGTAGAGGAGCATCCCGAGCAGTAAGCCAGACCCGTTCCGATGCCGGCTGAGGTGCGTCCGATCAACCGAGTCCAGGTCTGCCGGTGTTCGGCGCGGACCGCCTCTTCGGTGACCTGGTCGGCGATGCGGCGGTGCTCGGACAACAACGGCTCCTGCAGGCCGAGCGCGATGCGTTCCGTGCCCACACCCCGTGCCACGAGCACGTTTTCCACGACGTGCAGCCGCAACCGGCGGGTCACCAGGCTCAGGAAGTTCACGTAGCCCTGCTTCGCCACCAGCATCGACGCCCACGCCTCGGCTGCCGTGGGCACCAGGAGCGCGGGCACCAACCACGGGTCGAGCAGCCCTGCCGTGATCAACGCGGCTGCCAGCCACACCAGCGCCGAGGAGATCTGAGCGATGTTGCGCACGCTCGACTCGACCGCCCGAACACCTCGGTAGCCGCCCTGCCGGGCCAGTTCCTGGAAGTCGGAATCCTCCCACGCCAACAGCTCCACCTCGGCGACCGCGATGTTGAGCCGGTCCTGCGCCGAACGACGCACCAACGGCGTCAACACCCCTTGCACCGCGGACACCGCGCTGTCCAACAGCCTTCGGAAGGCAAAAAACAACCACCACAGCCGCGATCACGGGCAGCGACGCCCCCCCCCCCCCCCCCCC
>NZ_RSAA01000010.1:216875-262675 GCF_003931915.1 Saccharopolyspora rhizosphaerae
GAAGCCACCTGGACCGCTCCCGCCAGCACCGTCAGACCGGGGGAAGCCCGGTACGCCAACCCGACCACCCGCTTTGCGGCCACGGCAGCTCGCGGACCGCCTCCCACAGGTTGGCACGCGCCACCTCCTGGTCCACGTCCGCCCACTGCGGCGGTTCCAGGTCCTCAACGCCGATCAGCGCACCGCCCGACGCCCCGGAGGCGCGTCGACGTCCGCTCATGCTCCCCAGCATGCGACCCCATCTCCGGACTGCTCCCCCACCAGAACTCACGCCTGTCACCGCGCACCTCCACTCGTCCCCACCCCCTGCGGCGGAACGCTCCCGCGGGCGCTGGCTCGCGATCGAGACGTGCACGACCCCTCGTGATCGGCATCGCGGGCCATGGTGCCGGAGGACAGCAACACCCCACTCACCGTCCTCCGCAGCATCATTCGGATGTCGGAGCAGGGCCGTCGGACGCAGTGCCGAGATTCGGCCAACTGTGCTCCTCGACCTGCGCGCCAACCCCTTTCGTCCGCGCAGTCGTGCTCGGAAGTGCGGACACCCCGAAGACCTCGGAGCTGCGCCGCCTGGCCAGCTCTTGTGGGACAGGTCGGCCAGGCCGAAGCGGTTCCACCGAGGGACGCCGATCTCCAGGACGAACCCACCTCCTGGTGGCGCAGGCGAGTGGCGACGGCTGAGCCTCTGTGATGCGCTTCTTCCATGAACGACGAGGACGGCGACCCACCACAGCGCGGAGATGACCGTGCCGCCGGCGAGCCCGACGACCGACCCGGGGAACAACGCCCTCTGGACGAGAGCGCCGAAACCGGCCGTTGGGAGGTCTTCGGACGGGGCGTGCGCACGGCCCTGCACAACAACGCCACCGCCTACGGCTTCTCGATCTCCATCACGGCTGCGTACGGCCTGGTGACGGAAGCGCGGGGAACGGCCAGCGCTCTGGAGACGATCTCCTTCACCTTCGGGGCCGCGTTCGCCTTCCTCCTGGTGGGTTCGGTGTTCGTGGCCCGCTTCCCGCACGGCCGGTTGCCGGAAAGCGGGCAGGTGGCGACCTTCACCGGCGGGATCGACGTCCTGTCCATCGTCGCCGCGGTGATGACGGCCTACGGCGTGTCCCGGATCAGCGGGTTCGTGGCTTGGCCGCTGTCCGCGTTCGGGACCGTTCTGGCCTACTTGCTGGTCGGCGGACTCGACGTCCTGCTGGCCCGCACGATCGCGCGCCGCACCACGTTCGGCAGCTCGCAGTGATCGACGTCCACTCCACCCACCTCCCCACCCCGTGTTGAGCGCGGTGCATGCGTCGGCGGGCTGCTCATCGATGCGAGTGATCAGCTTGCGCTGCGTAACGGATCGAGCTGACGCCCGAGTTGCCGGTTCAAGACTTCGCGGAGGCCGTAGCACTGCTAGCGCAGGGCCTCGATGCCGGCGCGGGCCAGTTCGAGGTGAGTGCGCATGCTGGCTGGGCCAGGCGCGACTCCTGCCTGTTGATCTCGGACGGGGGCCGCGTCACGCTGGCGGGCGGCTTCGATGTGCTCGCGCGCCCTCGGCGTAGACCCGCCAGGTCGACAGGCGCTTCGTGGGCGACGACAGCGAGGGTGATCGGCTGCCTGTCGCGTCCAGCTGATCGACTGCAGCCTCCACTCGCAAGCGCTGGGCACGATCGTGTCTGCACGCTTCGGATCGTGGTCACGCCGCCCGGTTGCGGAGACTGCCGGTGGTCTCGCCACCTACCGCCGAGCGCTCAACGCCCGACCAGAACCACCAGGCGGCTCCACGGCCTGCGGCGGCGGACATCCACCAGCTTCTTCCATCGTGGTCTTCGTCGCGGCGCGCTTGATCCCGCCAACGGTCCAAGAACAAAAAAGAGGGTTTCCGACAGGCTCTGACCTGCGGAAACCCTCTTGCCGGTCGGGACGGCGGGATTCGAACCCACGACCCCTTGACCCCCAGTTTCGTCCACAAGAGACAGTCATGCGCGAAACACGAGAAACTGCAGCGTATCGCGCTCTTGGAACCGCAGTTCAATGTAGTTCGCTACCGTTGTGGACGGGCTGTTCGCTCCAGTTTCGCTCCTGCTCCAGATTCGGGTCAGACCCTCGCACGGCGGCTCTGGTCCACGGTTTAGCCATCGGGTCGTCATCACATAGCGTTAGCCGAGTGGCAGGCTGGCCCCCGCGACCGCGTCGCATCCCCAAACCTCAGCGATCTTTCGATCCCTGTCGCTATGGTTTCGGGCATGACGGAAGGCGAGATAACCGTGCGACGGGTGCGGATCACAGCGGAAGCGATATTCGAGGTCACCGACCCCGCCGCGGTGGAGCATGCGGCACTCGACGACATCGCGTCCTCCGAGTTCAACGTGTCCGAAGGCGAGACCCAAGACGAGGCCGTGGAGAGTGAGCGGGACGAGGTTCGTGGCGACCTGGCCGCGGCCGTCAGCTGGCTCGCCGACCCGATGCGGATGATCTCCTCTGACATTCCGGGGATCGACGCCTCGGAGACCTCACATCAGGCGGAAGAACTCCATGTCGACGCGTCGCGGGTCACGTATCCGGACTTCGCGGCACTGTTCCCGGTGTGCGAGTGCGGACGCGAGTCATGTACCGCATGCGACGGCTTCCAGCTGGCACCACGGACTGCCGCAGCGCTGTGGACAGCCGGGAAGCTCCTCGCTGACCACGCCTACGACGACGTGACTACCTTCGGTGACGACCCGGTCGATCCTAAGGCCGGCGCCTGGATGCTCTTCGATGAGTACCCGCGCATCACATGGCGGCGGAACGCCATTTGGAGACGCCAAGCCGCGCGGTCGTTCGACGACCTGACCACCGACATCGAATCAGGTGACTGGCCACAACCCACGTGCCCGGCCGAGGAGATGGCGCTGCACCGGATGCTGCGCTACGCCACCGACGGAGTTCGGGGTGGCTGGATCACCTTTGACGGCACGCTCAAGGATCTCCCGAAGCGCGCCACCGACGCCGACTTCAACGAGCTCTACGACGTACTATTCCAAGACACAGACATACTCGAACTGTTCGATGCGAGCCTCGACGGAATCGAAGACCCCGACGACGAACTCAACCAGACCACCGGCATCGGCGACTACCGCCCGCAGGCATGGTTCGAACCCTTCAACAACATGACCCCGCGGGACCGCCGCCGCCCGTTCCGGCGCTGACCACGCGGAAGGCGTCAGCAGACCTACAACTGACCGAGGGAGCGCCATGACGGCAGCAGTGTGCTCACCTTGTGAACTTGCCTGAGTCCACGGCTCGTAGGAAGGCGCGGTATGCCTCTCGCTCCACGCTCAGGACTGGTGAGGCGTCGCCGAGCTTGGAGTCCCGGATCATGGGTGTCTCTAAGTTGAGGGCAACCTCAACGCAGTTGCCGCCCTGGTTGCTGCGGCTGGACTTCCGCCACTCAGGTCGCGCGTTCACGTCTACTCCTTCATGCGTGCCGCGTAGTCACCTCCAATCCTACGTAGCACCTTCCTCGACTCGACCGCCGGGAGCGCCTGAGGTTCCAGCGATGCGAACAATCGGCTCAGCTCAGCGACGTCCCGCAGATCATCGATCACATGGCCACCCAACGGTGTGTCGCTGTAGGCGATGTCCGCATGCCCGGCGTCGGGAAACCTCAGCACCGTGATCGGCCCGACCATCCCGACATGAACACCTGCGTCGAAGGGCAGCACCCGGAGGTTCACCGTCGGCAGCTTCGATGCCTTCACCAGGTGCTCGAGCTGCTCTGCCATCACCGACGGGGAGCCGACGGTGCGATGCAGCGCTTCCTCCGCGACCACAGCGTGCAACGTGAGTCCATGGCCAGGCTGAATTCGCTCCTGGCGCTTCAGCCGGACCTCCACCCATTCCCGAAGCTGCTCATCCGTGAGCGTCAGCCGCCCAACTTCGTGAACCTCTCTGGCGTAGGACTGCGTCTGTAGCAGCCCTGGCACCAGCCCGAGCTCGAAGTGGAAGATCTCGGAGGCTTCCGCCTCGAAACCGACGAACGGCGCAAGGTGCGCGGGAAGCTTGTAGCTCTGCCACCACCCACGCTTGCCGGCCTCCCTGCGGAGCTGCTGAAGCTGTTCCCCCAACTCCTCGGAGGCCCCGTACAGCTTCAGAACCTCCCGCAGATCGTTGGGCCCCACACGGGAGTGCCCTGATTCCCAGTGCCCCACCGTGGACCGCGACCGCTCCAGGTGGGCGGCCACGTCGTCCAGCGAAAGTCCCTTGGCGGTGCGGAGCTTCTTCAGCTCGCGCCCAAGATGCACCTGCCGTGCGGTACCTGCCATGCGATCAGCATCTCACGAAAGATCTCCAAGAAGAGATCACCCAATAGGACGCATACACTTGCTGTCCGCTATTAGTTAGCGTCTAATTTTGACCTTACCGATTTTGAATCTCAGAAGCAGACTGTAACGAGGTAGGCAGATATGCAGGGCAACCGGGACACCGGCACCAACGCCGAACCACAGCTGGACGCGGCTGTCCCTCCACGGCACTACTGGCTGCCCTGCGGCGATCAGGTCCGGCATGCCTTCAGAGGACGTCGCTGGATGCATCAGGAGGCGGACACCTCGATCTGCGGACTGCACGTCTCCATGCATCTACCGACGGAGGCCGAATGGTTTATCGCACCGACGTGTCAGGACTGCAATCGAGCGCTGAAAGCCGTGGCCACGCCATGAACATCCGCGCAAAAGCGGCCATGCGAGGTGCGGCGTGATCGCCTTCTACATCCTGTTCGGGGTTCTCGTGGTCATGCCGTGGTCCGCAGTGATCGCTGATCTTCCGCTCGTTCGGCAGTGGTGGGCAACGCGCCGTGCGCGGCGCACGACCCGCCAGATCTGGGCGCGACACCCCGAAGCGCGACCGACCTGCACGAACGAGCACCTGCCCGCCCCGGAACCATCTCCCCTCGACCGGGGCGGGCAGGCCATGTACTCCACCGTCGGTACCGGCACGCCCACCGAGGAGGGGCGATGAGCCCGTTCATCCTCGCTCGGCCGAGGCCCGAGTTCTTCGGGCAGTCCCGCCAGGTCATCCACGTATTCGCCGCCGGCCAGCACAACGCCTGCGATCGACGCCAGGCCCTCTGCGGCTTCTCAGCTCCCGCAACGCTTCTCGTACCCGTCGCGGAGATCTCCGGGATGGGCTGCGAACTATGCCTCGCAGCCCTCCCCACCGATCTACTTCCCGGCGACGCGACGAACGCGAACCTGCCACCCGCTCCCCCACCGAGCACCGACGGCACGCCGTATGCCATCGGACTCCGCGGCGAACGCGTGCAGCACCGCCTCGCGCCCAACCCTGTCACGACTCGGTTCGAGGGACGCGACGCCGTTCTCTGCGCCTGCGGCGTCATCGGCTTCCTCGCACGCGGCGACCCACCAACCGGCTACCAGCCCTGCCCACAATGCAACCCCGACCGGAGCACACCGTGAACCACCTCGTCTGGCGGCAGTCCGGACTCGACGCCCACAGCCACGCCTACCCTGCCGACGGCGGGTTCATCCCCAGTGGCGTCTCCTACGCACCCGCACTCGGCGAAGTCGAATACCGGGTCCCGATCTGCGGTTATGCGCACCCGGCAGCATTCGTCATGCCCCACGGCTCAGGCACTCCCTGCGAGGCATGCGAGAAACTCGTCGAGCCGTTCCCCTACCTGTCGGCACCATCTCGCTGCCAGCAGCACCCGCACCCGGCGAGCTCCACGCCACCAGCTGAGGTCAACTGAGCAACTACAGGCCGCTCGATCGCCGGAGAGTCTGACTCGGCGCTCCCCTCACCCCAGGCGGCGGTAGGGCCATCAGTGCGGTGACCACGTCAACGACAGGACCGTGGTGCTGCCATAGCGGGTCACCGTCGGGATAGTCGTCGGCGCGAAACCGGGCGCCGACGGCCTCGTTCATTGCCCGCACCGTGTAGGTGTCCACCACGCCACCGCGGAAACACTCAGCGTGAATCGCGATGACCTCTCTGCCATCGGCGTCGGAGAGATGCAGGAAGCGAAATCCGGCATCGACGCTCCGCCGGATGGCCGTGATGTGCGGTGTTTCGTCGTCGGTGGCTGCCATCGTCACGTCGGTCCCCCGAAGTAGAAGGTGATTGGACCGCTCCCCCACCCGGTCATCCGAGCTCTCGCGGCGTGCCGATCACACTAACTCCCACCCTAGGTTCATTCAAGGTTAGTTTGAGGTTAGTCGTGTTGCTAGTGGACATCTAAGGTCGATCTAAGCGACCATGGTTGGGTCCGTGTTCCTCACTTCTGTGGAGGCTGTCGTGCAGCTTCGGAAGCTCTGCAAGGACCCCGAGTCGAACCCCGGTGGCTGCCAGACCGTGTACCTGGCCGAGAACGGCATGTTCGCCGTACAGGGGCTCGAAATGGACGCCGAGACCTACGCCAACATGGAAAACGTGCTGCCCGGTGAAAGCGGGGTGCTGATCAAGCCCGAGATCATCCTGGAGGCTGCTCGGCTCTACCAGGAAAGGTCCGCGTGACCATGACCTCGGATCCGCGGCCGGGCATCGATTCCCTGTGGGATGGGCTGGTCAACTTCAAGTACTCGCTGTTCCGCCTGGAAACGCTCCAGCAGTACTCCGGCAGCAGCGAAGACGAAGCCATCGCCCAGTGGCGGCGTACCGGCGCCATCCCCCTCACCGACGAGCTTCGGCAGTGGTGCGAGCGCATCGACCGCCGCGTCAAGGACGGGTGCCGCGCACAACGCGTCCACGTCGTCACCGAGCCGTTGACCGACTACATGCGCTTCGAACTGGCCTCCTACGAGCCCAACATCCAGGCCGGCGAAGACGTGCGTGTCATCCCCGTCCGCGAAGGCCAGTGGCCCGCTGACGTACCGTTCGAGTCTGACTATTGGCTCATCGACGCACGTCAGCTGTTCTCGATGCGCTACGCGCCCGACGGCCAGTGGCTCGGAGCCGACCTGGTCACTGATCCGCAACAGATCGCCGACGCCTGCGCCATCCGCGATGCCGCGCTGGCGCAGTCACTACCCTGGCGTGACTACAACCCACGCTGAGATCAACAGGAGGACGCAGCCCAGTGCCGGCCCCGAACACGCCGCAACGAGCCCTGCTCGCCCGACGTCTTCGCGAGCTGCGCGCTGCTGCGTTCACCTCCGGCAGCGCCCTGGCCCGCCACCTCGGCTGGCACCAGACCCGCGTCTCGAAACTCGAACAAGGCAACCAGCGCCCCACCGACGATGACCTCCGCGAATGGGCCGAGGCCGTCGGAGCCAGCCCGGCACAGCTCGACGAGCTCTACGAACTCGCCAGCGCCGCGCGCATCGAGTACGCCACGTTCCAGCACCGATACCGCCAGCACGGCGGGGCCGTGGCCGAGCAGGAAACCACGGCCCGCGAAGATGCCGCCTCCAGCCGCATCGCTGAGTTCCAGCCCGCGATGATCCCCGGTCTCCTGCAGACGGCCGCATACGCCCGCGACATCCTCACCCGCCCCTGCGGGCCCGCTTCCAACGGGGTCACGCCCGGCGAGATCGACCAGATCGTCGGCAAGCGCATGGAGCGCCAGCAGGTCCTCTACCAACCGGACCAGCAGATTCAGATCGTCATGGGCGAAGCCGCCCTGCGCACTCGCTTCGGCACCACCGAAACGCTCATCGGGCAACTGGACCGGCTACTCGCACTGACCGGATACGCCCATGTGGAAATCGGCGTCGTGCCCTTCGCCGCGGCAATGCCGGTCTTCCCGCTGACGAACTTCCTCCTCTACGACGACCACGTCCTCATCGAATCCATCACCGCGCAACAACGCCTCGATTCCCCCGACGACGTCAAGAGCTACGAAAGCTACTTTGACCAGCTCCGTGAAGCAGCCGTCACCGGACCGGAACTCGAAGCGCTCCTACTGCGCGTCTCGGCCAATCTCCGCGACCAGCTCGTATGACCCGCGTCGGTCGTCGTGGTGGAAGATGGGCGTCGTCACCATGATCTCGCCGGGATCGAACTGCTTGATCAACGCGTCGAGCTTCTGGCGCACCGTTTGCGAGGCTCCGACGATCAGCCCGCGCGTGTGGTGGTCGACGGTGTCGCGCTCCTCGGACGTGTAGTGCACGCTCGCCGCGTCTTCCGGTGTGGGAAGTCGTATGCGGCTTCCTTTCAAGCGGCTCAGGATTTTGAGCCGACTCGATCCGGCCAGCCATTCCGCACGGGCGTCCGAGTCGGCAGCGATGACGGAGACGCTCATGAGAGATCGCGGGGTCGCCAGGCCCACCGAGGGTTGGAAGGCTTCCCGGTAAACCTGGAGTAGTTCGCCGCAATCCGGGTTGAGGTGGTGCGCGACGGCGTAGGGAAGCCCTGCGATGGCAGCGAGCTCCGCACTAGCGGGGCTAGTGCCAAGGATCCACGGTTGCGGACGGTTTCCGGCAGCAGGTACCGCCGTCACGGTTCCCGGCTCCGGCTCGCGCTCGTCGAAGTAGCCAAGCAACTCGCGCAGCTGTTCGGCGAAGGATTTCTGATCCGAACCCGTGGGCCGGATCGCCGAAGCCGCACGCGATGGTCCGCCTAGCGCACGGCCGAGACCGAGGTCGATTCGCCCTGGGTGGAAAGCTTCAAGCGTGCCGAACTGCTCGGCGATGATCAGGGGCGAATGGTTCGGAAGAAGCACACCGCCGCTTCCCACCCGTATAGAGCGCGTGACCTCGGCGAGGCGTCCCACCAAAACCGCCGGGGCCGCGCTAGCCACACCACGCATGCTGTGGTGCTCGGGCACCCAGTACCGGTGATATCCGAGCGCGTCGGCGTGAGCTGCCAGATCGACCGTGTTCTGCAGGGCCTGGCTGGCGCTGGAGCCTTCGACGATCGGGGCGGTGTCAAGGACCGAGAGGAGGACTCCACCGTCAGTCTCTGACTGTGTCATGAAGGTCCTTCCGGATTGCCCCGCGCGAAGCGAGTTCGTTGCTGAGTTGGATCATCCAGCGGGCCCGTCGGCGCCAGCTTCCGTCGAAGTCGGGCTCAATGACCGGGTAGGGCGGTTCGATCGGAGTGGGTACTTCATGGTCCCAGCGTGCCTCCCGCACGGCGATCCGCCTTTGCAAACCCGCTGCGACGGCATCGGCCGCGTGTCGTGGGTTCCGTGCAGCGTCATTGGGCGGTGGGCAGTCACGAGCCAGCTCTGCCAGGCCGTCGGTAATCTCCGCCGTTATTCGTTCGAAGTCGTCATCGGGACGCGGACGGCCACTGTCGCTAACGTGGTGATTGAGCGCGATGTGGGGAAACTCGGTGGTGAGCGTGCGCCATAGCGGCATGAGCTGCTGTGAGTAGCGGGCGCGCAGTGCCATTTCATAACGATCCCTGCTCGCGACCACCACGCCGGCCAGAGGCGCGAAGGCCAAGCCCAGCGCGAGGAGAAGCTGCCCACCGAGCTGCCCGATCGAGTACAACGTGCTCATGAAGCCAAGGTCGAGGTCACGTGTGACGAGTCGGATGCCGTAGCGGACAAGCGAGATGGCGTTGACTCCGAGGGTCATGCCGGCGCTGCCGACGATCACGAGAGCGAAGGCAGCCCGCGCGAGTGGGTGCTGCAGACGCGAGAGATAGCCCCCGGCGCGGCAGATGCCCAGAATCCAGACACTGAGGGAATAGCCGTCCATGGACAGGTAGAAAACCGTGCGCTGCCAGGTCTGTTGTCCACGGCCCTGCGCCTCTGGCCAGACCAGCAAGACCAAGGCCATGACAGCTAGAGCAACCACGAGCACAACGAATTCGACTCGTGCCGTTCGTACCCGTACCGGCACCGGCCTTCGCAGGTCGGCTAGGGCGAAGAACGCTGCCCAGGAGTAGGCCATGACCATCCAGCAGCCATTGATGATCACGCCCCATACGGGGCCGAAGAAGTCCTCGATGGGCTCGAGGATGGGTGTCTGGATACCGAAGACGGCCGCGAACGAAAGAGCCCACAAGCCCACGACCAGGATGCGGAGGGCGAAGTCCTGTCGTCGACGTGTGAGCTGGACGGTCTCCCAGACCGTCACTGCCAGGATCACGACCGCTTTGAACAGGCGCAGCGCCATCTCGAAATCCATGATCACTCCTGATCGACGAAACCGAACGCACCTGCGATACCGCGCTCTTCCGGCGAAACGCCTGGTCGCAGGCCATTGGGTCGTGGTCGTTCCCTCGCCAAACCGGCCAGAATTCGTGCTCCAACCTCGGCTTCCCACTCCCGCCAGTCCGAGTAGGCGTTCTCAGTGCCGAGGTCAGCGCCGCAGGTAAGTGCGTCACCGAAGTCCAAGTGTCGGCGAAGCAGGTGAATGAGCTCGTGTGCGATCACGAGGTCGCGCTGTGGTGCAGGAGCTGTCCGTTCGTAGAAGATCGAGTCGACTCGGCTTTGCTGCACCAGGTGACCGATCGACGTGGTCGCGCCGAGATCGACTCCTTTCACCTTGATGCGCCGGCCTCGGTACGCGCTCAGGCGCTTGCACAGGTCGATCGGATCCCAGGGCGGGCGGACATCCAGCGCGGCAAGCACGTCTCGGCAGAGGTCTTCGAGTTGAGCCGCGCTCATCGGGCCGGTGAGCGTTGAACTCCAGATTCGGAGACGGGTCCTGGCCTCCGGCTCGGCCTGCGGCGTTTCCTCACCGAGGGGGGACGGCGCCCGGAGTCCAACGAGGACTCGTCTGAGCTGGTCCCACCGTGGTTCCGGCAAAGGGCTGAACACCCGGCACAGGCGGTGTTCGTCGAGGCCGCAGTCGCGCAAGGCACGCTGGACGACCTGTTCGTAGGCGCCGGCTACAGCTGACGGGTCGGAGCCGAAGAACGCCGGATCGGTGCCGAAGAATCTCGCTACGGCACTAAGCAGATCCGGTGTCGCGGGTTCACCGCGCCGGTGCAAGGCGATCTTGATTTGGCTGACGCCGACGCCCTCACCTACCTCGGCATCGGTGTACGGGCGGCGTCCGGTCGCCGGGTCGAGGACCGTCACGACGTCGAAAAGCCAGTTCAGGCGGTCAGTGACTGAGCCGATGCTCTCGGCGCTAGTCATCGACATCCTCCGACTCGTCATCCGAGCGCAAGGCCTCGGCGAGAGCTCGCATCATCCTCGCCCGTTCGCGTGCGGCGGTGACGTTCGTGGCGCCGCGGTGGCCGACCTTGGCGACTCCGGACTCGCGCATCGCGCGCTGAAGCTCCTCCGATGCGGTTCGGAGTTCCTGTTGCGCTGCTCGCTCAGCATCCAGTTTGGCGTGCAGCTCCTGCTCGCGATCGGCGAGCTCAGCTTCGACCTCGGCGGCTACCGCCGGGTCGGTGAAGTAGCCGGTTCGGACATCAAAGAACCAGGCAATGGCCTCAAGCGTTCGAAGTGTCGGGTTCGTTTTGACGCCACGGCGCAGCTCCGACAAGTGCGACTCGGACAAGTCGCGCCCGGCTTCCTTGCACGCGTTCACGACCTCGCGATTCGTGAACACTCGATCGGGTGACTCTGGAGGGCGCTGAACGTCGAACAAACGGTTGAGTCGTTCGCCCACAGTTTTTGGCGGTGTTGTTGACGGCGTTCGCCCTGACTCTTTCGGCATCACAGCTCCCCAGGTCAGCGTTGCCCAGCCAGCATGACACCGCAGAGCGATCCTCGCTAGCGATACCTGCGTATCGATTGACGAAGCATCAATTCGTAGTAGCGTAATTCTCATCGAGCACGAAAAGATCAAAATTCGCTCGATTCGTTCGACACCTCCAGCTGGAGATCAATACGCCTGATTCAACATCATTTCTTGACGAGGGGGCGCTGTCATGGAAAATCCGATCAACCGGTATCCGGAAGTATTCGCTGAGGGCAAGTGCGCGCGGCATCCGTTCTCAGCCGACTGGTTTCACGAGGACGCTCGTGGCGGGCGCGCCGTGGAGCGGCAACGGTCGCGGGCGCAGCAGGTGTGTTCGGGATGCCCTCTGCAGGCGCAATGCCTGGCGATGGCACTGGAATTCGAGGCCGATGACGGTCACTCGTGGGGTATCTGGGGTGGAGTGAGTGCGCGCGACCGACGTGAGGTGCTGCGGGAACTTGCCGCATCCGGCACACCACGGGATGCCGTCGACTTCGATGAGCTCGCCGAGAACGTCCTGGACTCCTGCGAGTCGGCCCAGGTGATTCCACTGCCTCGGACGAAGCAACGGGATCCCCTGCAGCTCGTTCGACGGGTTGCGTAGGCGGAGAGCGTCATGGAGATCCTCCGCGCCACCGTCGGACCGATAACGGCCCACGACGAGGTCCTCGTGGTGGCCGGCTTGTGGGCATCACTGGGAGTCGGCGCGGCTGTCGGCTTGGCGTGGGTGCTGCGGCGCTGGGTTCCGACCGCGTGCCAAGCCGCTCCACTCGCTGCGCTCGTGCTCATCTGCGCACTCGTCTCGATGGGTGTCGGTGTCTTCTTCGGCAGGGACCCCGCGTTGCTGGCGTGGTGGTGGTTGGGCGTAATCGGTGTGGGCCTCGGTGCGATCGATCTGCACTGTCATCGCTTGCCTCGGACGTGGGTGCTTGCCCTGGTCGCGGGCGGCGTCGGGGTCTTCGCGTTCGTCGCTGCGACCGGATCCGGCGGCCTCACCCAGTTGTTGCGAAGTGGCGAAGCAGTGCTGCTTGTCCTGGCCATGGGTTCCGGGATCTTCGCGGCGGCGCCCGGCTGGCTCGGTTTCGGTGACGTGACCTTGCTGAGTGCCTTGGCGGCGTTTTGGGGCTGGCTGGGGTGGCGCACCGTGCTCTGGGGCCTGTTCCTGTCGCTGGTCGTGCTCGGCGCCGTGGCCGCTGTTGCGTGGTTGATGGGCCGACGTGGCGAGGAGAGTCGCATCGCCGCTGGTCCCAGCATTGTTCTTGGTGGCTGGATCGCCATCGTCAGCTATTCATGAGGAGAGGTCCTGATGTCCCGATTCAGTTCACAGGTTCTGGTGATTGCGGCCTGTGTTGCCGGCGCGGTGGCAAGTGCGTGCTCGTCGACGCCACCTGCGGTCCCGCCGACGGGCGAGATCGCGGCTCCCCCGGCTCAGCCTTCGGAGAATGCTGCGATTGAAGGGGTGTATCGCGAGTTTTGGTCGGTGTCGTGGGTGTCGAGCGCGGAGCCGGATCAGGGCTGGGTGCAGCGGCTGCGGGCGGTGGCCACCGCTGAGTTGTCCGAGCAGGTGGCCACGCGCGCCCGGCAGCAGCGGAGTCAGGGGGTTCGGCTCTACGGCACCGTCACCCCGCAGATCACCGGTACACGCATCGAGGGAGATCGCGCGGTGGTCACCGATTGCCAGGACGGTAGCCAGGCCGGGTTGGCGGATGCCGCCACGGGAAAGCCGCGCAACGTCGGTCCCTCGCGCAATGCCGTCTCGGCGACCCTGTCCCGGCAGTCAGGTGGCTGGCGGGTGGCGAAGATCGAGTACCCGGGTGGTGAGTGCTGATGCCTGCGCGTCGTGTTCCGGTGTTCGCCGTCGGCGGTGCCGTGCTGCTGTGCGTGGGTTTCAGTCCGTTGGGTTCAGCGCAGGAGGGTGGGGTCGAGGTGACTCCTGGCGACTTCGGGGGCTTATACTCCTCTCCCTCGATCGAGATGGGCGCCACCAGCCCAGGCAGCTCCGGCAGCAGCTCGGGTGGCTCGTCAGGGGGTTCCTCGTCGGCGTCAGCGTCGGGCGGGTCCTCGGGGGGCTTGCATGGTTCTGGTCCTGCGGTGGTCCCGTTGTGCCCCACGATCATGTGCGACTCGCCTGCTTCGGACGATCCTGCGTTGATGCTGAGTACGGGCCCGCTGTCATCGTGGTGCTTCGGCCCGTTAGACGAAGGCCGGTGCCCGCCGGGCGAGCACCGGCCCGGGGAAACACCACCGGGCGCCGCCGGCCCACCGGATCCCGCGGTGCTCGCCCAGCAAGCACTCCAGCAGCTTCGGCTTCCGCTCCCAGTGCCACAGCACTCTCCTGACCTGCGCCTGCAGGACGGTCAGGTCGCGACCGTGGTCGGCGAGTTCACCTGGTTCTGGACCGATCCCAGCACCTGGCGCCCGCAACGCCAGCGCGTTGAGGCTGGACCGGTGTGGGCCGAAGTCACCGCTACGCCCGTCCGGCTGGCGATGGAACCGGGTGATGGCACCGCGCCCGTCTCTTGCACGGGACCCGGGACACCTTATGAGAGGTCCTTCGGCGTGCATTCCCCGTCGCCTGACTGCGATGTCGTCTACGAGCGGCCTTCTGCTGGGCCGGTATCGGCGCAGTGGTCCATTACCTGGGAAGTGACCTGGCGCGGCTGGACCGGGGGTTCCCCGACTGGTGGTGTCCTGCCTCCGATGACCTCCCGAGCCCAGACCCAGCTCGTGATTGCCGAAGCGCAAGCCCTCCGCGCTCAATAACCGCGTTTTCTGATTCATTTCTCTTTTTCTCTTTGATCTCGCTTTCAATTCCGTTGTGGGGAGACGTCTATGTCTAATTCGGGTCTTGCTGAGCTGACGGCCTCATCTGATGAGCGGGGAAACGGTCACCGTTCCCGTGGTCCGAGGGTCCCTCGGCGCAGGCGTTGGTGGATGCTGGGTCTGTCGGCCGGGTTGATCGCAGGATCGGTGGCCGGCGTTGTCGCGCTCGTGGCCGGAGCGCATGACCGCGAGCCCGTGCTGGTGCTTACCAGGGATCTCGCCTGGGCCGAGCCCATCTCGCAGGCGGACCTGGCGACTGTGGATCTTCCGCCCGAGGCGGCGCGGTTCACTGTGTCCCAAGCACGCCTGGGTGAGATCACCGGCAAGGTCGCGGCAACGAATCTGCGTGCCGGCGAGCTGCTCACTCCACGGGACCTCACGACGCAGGCGGTTCCGGGGCCCCGGCAAGTCGTCGTCGGCCTGCGCTTGGAGCCCGGCCGGTTCCCTTCGGCAGGACTGATCCCCAACACACCAGTCGAAGTCACAGCGCTGTCCGGGGCGTCGAGTTCCATAGCCGAGGCGAGTCCCACGACTTCGGCTTTTCGTGCCCGCGTGGTTCGGATGGCACCGCCGGATGCCGAAGGGGCGGTCGTGGTGGATCTGCTCCTTCCCGACTACGCCGCCCATCAAGCCACCTCGGCCGCCGCGACCGGCGCGGTTCTGACGGTTCTCGGACCGGATCACTAGCGAAGCAGCCGTATTTCGTTGAAAGGAGCGTGAGCGCAATGGCTTTGGTGACGGTTCTGTCGGCGAAGGGGTCGCCGGGGGTGACTACGGGGATCGCAGCGCTGGCGACGGTGTGGCCACACGCCCGGCTCGTGGTCGATGCCGATCCGGCGGGAGGCGATCTGCTGCCCGGATGGGCGGGACAGTGGTGGGTCGATGGTCGGCTCACCTCCGACCGCAGCGTGCTCAGCTTCGCCTCCTCGACTCGGCACCTCGAATCCGTGCCGGCCGAAGGCTTGGCCGGTCACGCACAAGAAGTCCCCGACAGCGGCGGATTGCGGCTTCTGGCCGGGGTCAACGGTCCGGTCCAGGCCGGCGCGATCGGCTCCGATGGGTGGAAACGGCTGGCCAGCGCACTGCGGGACCTCAGCGACAGTGGTCCGGATGTGCTCGTGGACGCGGGTCGGTGGAGTCCTGCGACGCCGTGGCCGCTGGTGGCCGAGTCCGATCTCGTCCTGGTCGGGGTTCGCCCGACGCTGCGGCACATCGTCGCGGCCGGCCGACTGGTCACGGTCTTGCGTGACCTGGTGCCCTCCCAGCGGTTGGGCGCGGCGGTGTCGGCGGCCACCAGCCGCCAAGCCGACGATGCCGCCCGCGCCTTGGCCATCCCGGTCGGGATGGAACTCCCCGATGACCCGACCACCGCAGGGGCGCTCTGTGATGGCGGTACGCCCTGCCTGCAACCGCGCCGTTCGGCGTTGCTGCGCACCAGCCGTAAAGCAGCGCGCCGCCTGCACAACCAACTCGCCGGACCTGCCCGGGTTTCCTCCGCTCCGGTCAGCGACGAGGGACAGGAGCAGGTGGCATGACCTCTCAGATCCGTTCACGGATGAATCCCGCCGACGAGCCCGGCCCCGTCCCGGACGCGGACACGGTGGCGCAGCTGCGGTCACGGGTAGCCGAACGTCTCGCGCCCGGAGACGATCTTGCCCGGCACCGGTCGTTGGTCGCCGCTGAGATCACCGCGTGGACTCTGCACCGCGCCGCGCAGGGTGATCAGCCGTTGTCGGAGATCGCCGAGAAGCGGCTCACCGATGCCGTCCTGGCGGCGCTGTCCGGGTTGGGTGATCTGCAGCCGCTGCTGGAGCGCGAGGACGTCGAGAACATCCACATCCACGGCTACGACCGCGTGTGGCTCGAACGCTCGGATGGAAGCGTGCAGGCGTGGCCGCATCCGGTCGGCCGGTCGGACGCGGACTTGTTGGCGCAGTTGGAGTCGATGTTCGCTCGGCTGGGACAGACCAGCCGGGAGTTCTCTCCGGCCCACCCGATGGGCAATCTCCGTCTGCCGGCCGGGGGCCCGTTGGGGGCTCGGTTGGCGGCGGTGCGCGAGGTCGCCGACCGGCCGCGGATCGCGATCCGGCGCCACCGGCTCGCCCACGCCACGCTGGATGATCTGCACCAGCGTGGCACGGTCAACGACCGCGTCCATGATTTCTTGCAGGCCGCTGTCCGTGCCGGGCTGAACCTGCTGGTCACCGGTGGACCGGCGGCGGGCAAGACGACGCTGCTGCGTTCGCTGTGCCACGCCATTGCCGACCACGAGCACGTGGTGACCGTGGAGGACGACTACGAGCTCGGACTGCATCTGAATCCGGTCGCGCATCCGCTGGTGACGGCGCTGGAAGCGCGTGCGCCCAATGCCGAGGGCGCCGGGGAGATCACCCTGGATGACCTGCTGAAGCAGACCCTGCGGCATTCCCCTTCGCGGATGATCGTCGGGGAGGTTCGGGGTGGCGAGATCACCTCGCTGCTGCGCGCGTTGGGCAACGGGGCCGCCGGGGGTATGGGCACGTTGCACGCCACCTCGGCCAGGGCGGTGCCCGACCGCATCGCCGCGCTCAGCCAGCTCGCGCACCCGCCGCTGAGTGTCGCTGCGGCTCATCGCTGGACGGCCTCGGCGCTGGATCTGGTCGTGCACGTGACCCGTCGGGACTGCGAGGGCCGACGCGAGCGGGTCGTCACCGAGATTTGCGAAGTCGGGCCGGTCGGGGATGCCGGGACACCCGATCTGATCCCGCTGTTCGGCCCGCACCCCAGCAGCGGGTGCATCGCACCCGTGTACCCGCCCAGCGAGCCGCTGCGCGCCCGGCTCCGTCAGCACGGGCTTGACGCACAGGCGTTGCAACGCGACGAAGGAGTTGCATCATGATCATCGCATTGGCAGCTGTGTTCGGGCTCTTCCTGGGACTTGGCCTGCTTTTCAGCGTTCTGTTCTTCCGGCCGCCGCGTCCACCCACGATGCCCTCGCGGGTGAGCTCGGTGTTGGCGTGGCTGGAGCGGTGGCGACGGCGCGGGTTGATCGCGTCGTTGGCCGCTGGTGTGACGTGGTGGGCCACGGGCTGGCCCGTGGCCACGGCCGCCACTGTTCTCGGGGTTCTGGCGGTGCCGGCGTTGCTGGCGCCCCGGCAGGTGCACGACGACATCGCGTTGCACGAGGCGATGGCGACGTGGACGCGACGTTTGAGTGATCTGCTGGCCTCCGGGGCGGGTGGCCTGCACCAGGCCGTGGCGCGCTCGGCCGACACCGCACCGGCGCTGTTGGCTCCCGCTGTTGCCCGGTTGGCCGAGGCGATGCGCCGGGAGGGCACGGAACCAGCGCTGCGGGCCTTCGCCGCGGAGGTGTCCCATCCCGCCGCCGATGAGGTCGTGCTCGCGCTGCTGCTGCGCGTGCGTGCGGGTGGACGCGGCGTGGTCGAGATCTTGCAAGGCCAGGCGGTGAGTCTGACCGCACGGGCCGCCAGTGCCCGCGAGGTGGAAGCCGACCGGGCCAAGCCCCGGACCACGGTGCGCACCTTGATCGGCATCACCACGGTCATGATCCTCGGGCTGGTGGTCTTCGCTCGGGACTACCTCGCACCGATCAGTACGGCGCTGGGCCAAGGTGTCCTCGCGGTAGTCGTGGCGATCTTCGCCGGCGCGCTCTGGCACATGCACCGCCTCTCCACACCCCGTGCTGCGGCTCGCTACCTGCGGGGAGGCACGTCATGACTCCCACGCTCGGCCTGGCCGCCCTCGTCGGAGCCCTGCTCGGGATCGGGCTCGCCGCCGGCGTTCGTAGTGTGGTCGGCCCGGCTCCGATGGGGCTGCAGGCAGCACTGCACCACCTGACCCACCCCACCACCGCACAGCACCGGCACCTGGACCGGCTCATCCAGTGGGCACAGCAGGCCGGTCCCCCGTGGCTGGCGATCCCCGAAGCCGACCTCGATCTGCTCGAGCGAACACCGCGGTCCTATGTGTCCAATCGAATCACGTGGGGCCTGTCCGCCGGGCTCGCCGGACTGGTCCTCGCAATGGGATTCGTGGCTGCCGGGACTGTTTCGCTCCTCGTCGCGCCGGTGCTGGTTCTGGGGTGTGCGGCAGCAGGGGCGTGGGTGCCGGTGTGGCGCACGCGCGATGCCGCGCGCCACGCGCGCAGCGATGCGCGCCGAGTGCTGGCGGTCTATCTGGACCTGGTGGCCCAGGAGCGCGCCGCCGGCCAAGCGCCGGGACCGGCCCTGCACGAGGCCGCCGCGCTCACAGACCACCCGCTGCTGCAGCGGCTACACCACACTCTGGTCAGGGCCGAGAACCACGGGTACTCGCCCTGGGACGCGCTGCGCGGCCTCGGGGAACAGGTTCGGCTGGACGAGCTCGTGACGGTCGCTGATCTGGCCGCGACCGCTGCAGATGGTGCCGCGATCTACGCCAGTCTCACCGCGCAGGCCGCGAGTCTGCGCGCCACGACCACTACCGAGGACAAGGCCGAGGCCAACGCGCGCACCGAGCGCCTCACGCTACCGGTCACCGCCCTGATGGCCGGGTTCCTTCTGCTGGCCCTCTACCCCACCGTCGCGCGGCTGCTCATCGGATAGTCGCGCACCACAAGAACAAGCCGATCCCCATCGCTGAGAGGTTGTCATGATCCCCATGATTCGTAAGCACGTGACCGTGACAGTGGTGCTCGTCGCGGCCTGGCTCGCCACCAGCACCACCGCGCTCGCCCGTTTCGTCGAGAGGGTTCGTTTCGATGATCGCGGTTCGGAGAGCACCGAAAAGGCCGTGTTGACGGCGATCGCGTTGGCTGCGGCACTCGGGCTCGGGGCCGCGATCACTGCCGTGGTCCAGAAGTACCAAGCCCAAATCCACTGACACCGGGGCGAGGTGATCGCTGATGTTGACTCGCACCCGAGGCGAACGGGCGGACCGGTTCGAGACGGGGTCGGCTGCCGTGGAGTTGGCGGTGCTGGCGCCCCTGGTGCTGCTCGTCCTGCTCACAGTGGTGCAGGCCGGGTTGTGGTGGCATACGCGCACGATCTGCTCGGCTGCCGCGCAGCAGGGGGTCCAGGTGGCGCGCACGCTGCACGGCACCACCGCCGACGCCCAGTCCACCGCGGAGTCGTTCCTGGCCGAGAGCTCCGGGCTCGTGACCCAACCCCGGGTGAGCGCTCAGGTCACCGGGACGCGGGTCACCGTGCGCGTGACCGGTGACCCGCCCCGCCTTCTCCCAGTTCCGGGGCTGGGGACCGTCACGCAAGTCGCCGAAGCCAGCAAAGAACGCTTCACCACCCCGGGAGACACACCATGAACACCCACCCGCGCGAGGAAGGTTCGGCGAGTGTGGAAGTCGCTGTGCTGACTCCGTTGCTGTTGGCGGTGCTCGTCGTGGTCGTCGCCGCCGGCCGCGTCGTCACCGCCCATCACTCGCTGGAGCACGCAGCGACCACGGCCGCGCGCGCCGCGTCACTGGCCCGCACGCCCACTGGTGCCCACAGCGCAGCCACCTCGACCGGCCTGCAGGTCCTGGGCGAGCAGCACCTGGCGTGTTCCGGCTTCGCCCAGGACCTCGACACCAGTGGCCTGGCCACCCGGGCGGGCACGACCGGCGTGGTCACGGTCGGGCTGCGGTGCAGCGTGTCTCTGGCGGACTTGACCGGCCTGTCCGGACTGCCCGGCGGGGTTCCGCTGCGTGCTGAGTTTTCCAGCCCGGTCGACCCGTTTCGGGGGCGAACATGACCTCCTTCGCGCGTGGGCGTGACAACGGGTCGGTCAGCGTGCTTGTCGCCGTCCTGGTGCCCTGCCTGTTGCTGCTGTGCGCGTTGCTCGTCGACGGTGCCGACCGGCTTCGGGTGCGCGCCCGGGCTGACGCGGTCGCCGCCGAGACCGCGCGCAGCGCACTCACCGCACTCGACACCCGCCACACCACAGTCACGCTCGAACCAGCCGCGGCCGCCGCGGCAGCACGGCGCTACCTAGTGGCCACCGGCCACACAGGGACCGTCTCGCTGCAGGGCCCGTCGAGTGTGGCGGCCACGGTGACCTACACCGAACCTGCTGCGATCGGGCTGCTGTGGGACGTCCACACGGTCACTGGCCACGCAACCGCCACTCTTCAGTCTGACGGAGGTGCCGGGCCATGACCCCGGCGGCCGAGGTGCGCACGCGGCTGCTGGCCTGTGCCGCGATTGCAGGGCTCGCGGCGCTGCTGGCCGGGCTGCCGGTCATGTTGCGGGCGCTGGCCGAGATCGCCCCCTTTCCCACCGTGCGGTGGCCGGTCCCGGACTTCTCCCCGTGGGCAGCGCCGCTGCCGGTCCAGCTCGGCGACTGGGCCGAACGCCTCGCGGAGACACTGCGGTTCGAACTGAGCCCCTCCCGGTGTGCACTGCTCGGCGTCCTGCTCACCGGGTGGGCAAGTTGGGCACTTCTGCTGGCGTGGACCGTGGCCGATCTTGCCCGCCTCCTGGTCCCCGGGCGTTCGCGTCCGGTGCGGCGTGGCACGCCTCGAGCCTGGCTGACTGCCGTGATCACCTGGGCTGTGCTGTCCCTGTTCCAGGGGACGCTGTCGGCGGCCCCTGTCGCCACGCCGCCGAGTGTCACGGCCCTGATTCCTCTCCCAGAGGGTGTCGCCGCCACCCCCGTCTACGGCGACGCCCCGGTGGGGCCGGGCGGGTACCCCGACCCGCCGCCCGGCCCCACCACGACCGACCCCGGTCACCCGCGCTACACCGTGGTTCGCGGCGACACGCTGTGGGACCTCGCCGAGCGCTACCTCGGCAACCCGCACCGCTGGGCCCAGCTGCGCGACCTCAACCACGACCTGCTCCAGGGCACAGACCGGCTGGAAACCGGGTGGGTGCTGCGCATGCCCACCGATGCGGCCCTGCCAACCCCTGCCGGGATTCCCGCGACCGCACGGTGGATCACCACCGAACCAGGTGACACCCTCGCCACGATCGCCGCGCGGGAACTCGGCTCGCCCGACCAGTGGCCGGTGTTGTTCGCCGTCAACGCCGAACGACCACAGCCCGATGGCCGCGTGCTGCGCGACCCCCACCACCTCTTCCCCGGATGGCACCTCGCCCTACCAGCCCCGTCTCTCCCCGATTCGGCCCCCGAAGCGGTCACGCGTGGACCGGCGGTAGAACCGGCCAGGGTCTCACCAGCACCGCAACCGGTGATCACCGATACCGGGGAGATTCAGCTCGGCGCGAGAACCTTTCTCGGCGCCGCCACGGCAGCCGCGGTCAGCGCCGCGCTCGTACTCGTCCGCCGCCGGCATCGCCGACACCACCGTCCCGGCACCCACGCCACGGCCGACTACCCCATCGCTCCTGCGGTCTATGCGCTCCACCGCGCCCGCCCCACCAGCACCACGCACGCGCCCGATGACGAACCAGGAGCGCCTCGACGCGAGCCACCGCCCGAACGAAGTCACGACGCCGACTCGGGTGCGCTGTGGTTGGAGATCGGCGTCGCCGGCGGCGAGACCCGACACCTCAACTTCTCCGACGTCCGCCGGGTCGGTGTCACCGGGCCGGGCGCCCACGATGTTGTGCGGGCAATCCTCGTCAACCTGGCACTTCACCCGGAACGTCCCCGGCTCAGCATCCACACGGCCGCCGTCGCCGCGCTGTTCCCCGACGGTCCGCCGCCAGAACTGGGCGACTGGCATCAGATCACCGACCTACACACCACACCGCCGGAACAGCTCGGCGACGTGCTCGTCGCCTACACCGCCGTCCTCGACAACGACGCACTGCCACCGACCGAGGGCGCCTCCGTCCTCGCCTTGGGACCATCACCGGCCGGCACCCAGCTAGCAGTGGAGGACAACGGAGTCGTCAGCGGCGCGAGCCACGAGGTGTCTTCGCTGCTCGGGGCCCGCCTGTTCACCGCGGACGAGGCCACAGCGCGTGATCTCCTCACACTCGGCCGCGCCCCGCAGCACGACGCCAGCCCGCCCGTGCACCCCGTCCTAAAGGACCCCGAACCGCCACCTTCTTCGGCATCACCCGAGTGTGCCGAGACACCTGAGGAGCGTGTTCCGTTGTCTCTGCGCATTTTCGGACCGGTTCGTCTGCTGTGGACCCCACCCGAGGGTGAACGAGAAGACATCACCGAGCACTTCACACCGAGGTTGCTGGAGCTTCTGGCCTACCTCGCGGTCAATCCTGGCGTGACTCGGGATACCACGATCGCCGACCTGTGGCAGCACGCACCCTCAAACCGGCCCACCAACGCGCTCAACACCACGCTCTCCCGGCTGCGTACCGCGCTGGAATCCGCCACCCACGGCACCGTCACCGACATCCTCGACGACGCCCGCCAACGGCGCCTGAACCTGGACACCGCCCAGATCAACACCGACTACGCCGCCTTCACCGAAGCCGAACGCACCAGCCACGACACCACCGCTGAGCCGCAGCGACTGCACGCGCACCACACCGCGGTGGAGCTGTATCAGGGCGAGCTCGCCGCCGGCATCGACAGCGAATGGATCCAAGCGCCCCGATTCGCCGCGCTGCGCACCGCCATCAACGCCGTCAGCGCCCTGGCCCGTCACCACACCCCCACCGACCCGGAACGCACCCTTCGCCTGCTGGAAACAGCGACCGGATTCGATCCGGCCAACGAACACCTCTACCGCGACATCATGCGCCTGCACGCCCGACTCGGTGACACCAGCGCGATCCCAGCCACCCTCGACCTACTGACCCAGCGGCTCCGCGATATCGACACCGAACCCGCCCCCGAAACCCTCGCACTCGCCACCGCGCTGCAGCACCCCGACTCCGAACCCCCCGCGACGAAAGGAGAACCCGCGCGATCGGGCGGTCTTCACCCCTCCGCCCCGAAGAACCATTGACACCTCCACACCCGCGAGCGTCCATAAATACGCACCACACGTTCGCCCATTTCGAGGAGACACACCATGTCGACACCAGATCCGAAGAATCGAGACGCCCACACCGCCGCGAGAATGCCGCTGTCGCCCGCAGTCGCCGAGGTCGCCTCATTCGCCCAGCACCGCGTGGCCTACACGCTCGGACCGCAGCCGCCGATGAGAATGCCCGCCGAAGAAGGCGGAATCGTCATCACCCAGGTCGAGTCACGGCCCGATGGGGGCCTCGCCAGTTTCAACGGAGTCTGGAAACGACAGCTGCAAGCCAGTGCGGTTCGGGAATCAACGCTCGTACTCCAATTGCGCCGCCCCGCCACCGACGATGACGACCACGTCGATGTGTGGCTGTGGATCGCCCGGAACCGGCGCTTCCTCCTCCTCGGACACTGGAAGAACTCCGGACCCGGATGGCCGATGTTGACCGCACCGCTCATTCACGCCGCACACCACTCCAGCAGCGGCACCATGCGGCGCATCGCCTGACCACGCAATCCGGCAAAGCAAGGCAACGGCAGCATTGGAGGTGCCGATGGGGGATCCACTCGTGGATCCGTTGGGGGTGGCGCTCAGAACCCCACCAGGGGGCGCCGCCCCCAACGCAGGTCAGCACCCGCACAGGGGGATCCGCTGCTCTCCCCAACTGGCTTGCCCCGCAAGCCGGAAAGCACATCGGCCGGCCAGCCACAGCCACGGCACAACGGCAGGAACCAGGCAGCAGGTCACGACCCCGCGGCGTCGCACCACCCCACATCACCATTGAATTCTTTTATTTAGAATTCCCCCACCTCATTCATTATTGGTTCACTGGCATTTCCCCGACCATCCCACAAAGCGCCGATTGCACGGCTTTTCAAAACGCATTCAAATGCATCAAATCAGGCCGCTCATGAATTCCCGGAATTTCCCTGGAAAATCCGGGTTTTTGTGTTGCGCGCGGCGTGGGATCGAGTTAATTTATATGTGTCGCCAGGAACGGCACATCACCACCGAATTCCACCCCTGGCGCGAGCCATGTCAAAATATGACTGATTGGGGAAACCATGTGCTACGCCGACACCAGCGCGAACGACGACGGTACCGCCACCGCGTATTGCTACTGCGGCTGGCCGGAAAACTGTGACACGCTGGAAATGGCCGAACAGGCTGCCGAACGGCACCAGAACCGCCAGGACGACCAGGACTGACCACCAGCCAGCCAAGCTGTTTGCATCCCGCGCCGCATCATCGTGCGCGATTTCCTGACCCGCCGGGGTCATGTCCCCGAATTCTGATGAATTCGCGGCATGCCCTGACAGGCCCCGGCATTTTCGGATTCACGTCCCGCCCACGCGTGGACCATTTCAGTCATTTTCTCGTGGCGTGAGCCATGTTCATTTTTAGGAGCCTGCCGTGCCCGCTGCCGTGGACATCACCCCGAACCCGACCACAGACACGGAAACACGAACGATGACCACGCCCACCGGTGCACGCCTGGCCAGCGGCGAATTGCGGCGAATGGTCGCGGGCTGGCTTGCCGATTACCCCGGTCGCGACGTGACCGCGCGCGAAATCGCGGCGGATTTGGGCCGGTCATCGGGCGCGGTGGGAAACGCCTTGCGGACACTGGTCGATCAGGGCACAGCCGAACAAGCCGGTACCGCCCCGTTGCGTTTCCGGGCCAACGACGCCACACGATCAGCCGCCGCACCCACGGCGGGCCCGGCCCCGGCGACCACCCCCAAGAAATCCACACCAGCCAAACCGGCAAAGGCCAAAACCCCGCCGAAAAAGGAAAAGCCGGTGGCCGGTCCGGTCACGCGCCCGAATGGGCAGACCTATCACCCTCGGAAACTGGCTGGACTGCCGGACGTGACCGCGTTGCGCAAGCTGCGCGACGCGGGGATTCCCGCGTTGATGTACGGACCGCCCGGAACCGGGAAAACCTCGGTGATCGAAGCGGCGTTTCCGGACTTGATCACCGTTCCCGGCGACGGGGACACCACGGTTGCCGATTTCGTTGGTGAGTACACCCAAACGCCGGAGGGTCGTTACGTTTTCGTGCATGGGCCGCTGGTGACCGCGATGCGTGAGGGCCGATGCCTGTTCATCGATGACGCGACGTTGATCCCACCCACGGTGCTCGCGGTGGTCTATCCCGCCATGGACGGGCGACGCGAGATCACCGTCAAGGCTAATGGCGGTGAAACCGTCACCGCCGCACCAGGTTTCTATACCGTTGCCGGTCACAACCCTGGCGTTCACGGGGCGGTGCTGACCGATGCGCTCGCCTCACGGTTTTCCGCGCAGATCCAGGTGTCCACCGATTTCGACCTCGCCACCCAACTCAAGATCGATCCCCTTGCTGTCAGGGTGGCACGCAATCTCGCGACACGGCAGCGCACCGGCGACGTCACGTGGGCCCCACAACTGCGCGAACTGATCGCGTTTCAAAAGATCGCCGAAGCACTCGGCACCGATGCCGCCGCGCGGAACCTGATCGGCATCGCACCGGAAGACGATCGCGAGGCCGTGACAAAACTCGTCCGTGACGTGTTCAAGGTCAGCGCCGAACCGCTCTCACTCGGCAGCCGGATCTGACCACCGCCCCAGCTGAGTCCAGAAGGGACAACCATCATGACGGCACACGTGACCCATGACGACGCCGCTACCCCAACTCCGATCAGCACGGCTGATACGGCGTGGCAGGAGCTCTCATCCGCGCTCACCGACGAAGCTCCCGACATCGCCGGGCGTGACGACCTGGTGGTCACGATTGCCCCCGGCGCAGGGGACGGCGCGCCCGGCCGGTTCCTGCCGCACCAGGCCACCATCGAACTCGACGGTACGCACCTGGGCAGGGTCGACCCCGCGACCGTCGCACCGGCCGTTGCCGCCGACCGTGTTCGGTATCCGGTGGCGTGGGGGGTGTTCGCGCATGAGTGCGCGCACGCGGCACACAGCAGGTGGGAACCACGCGAAGGCACACCGCCGAGCGTCATCGACGCCGCGATGAACCTGGAAGAATCCCGAATTGAGGCCGTCCACGTGCGCCGCCGTCCTGATGATCGGACGTGGTTGCGTGCCGCGTCCACGAAACTCATCCTCGATGAAGTCCGGGCCACGAGCGAGGACCGCGCCAGTGCGGCGCACACCGCTGCCCTGCTCCTGGCCCGCGCAGATGCCGGGATTCTCGACTGGACGGAACTCGATTCCCTCACCAGCAAAGTCCGCGAACTTCTCGGTACCGACACGTTGCGGCAGCTGCGCGAGATCTGGCAAGAAGCTCACCGCACCGCCGACGACGACACCGACGCCATGATCGACCTCGGCCGCCGCTGGTGTGCCGCGCTGGGAACCGATCCCGACGCCACACCGCCGAAACCGAGCACCACGCAATCCGATGGCACTCCTACCCCACTAGCGAAGGCCGTCACCGCAGCGCTCGCGAAGGTCGCCAAGAACACCACCGCCACACTGCCCGGTGATGCCGCCGCTAAGAAGGCGCAAGCGAAACGGGACGAAGAGAAGGCGCGGCACACGGCCTTGCGCACCTCCGCACAGGTCTTTTCCACCGATGCACCAAGTGGTTCCGGACCTTCGGTGTCCAGAACACGGACGCCGACCAACGGGGAGCGTCAGGCAGCACGGAAACTGGCACGGTCGCTGTCTACCGCCGGAATCCGTGACCGTGTGACCGTCAAGACCACCTCAGCGGCCCCGCCTGGCCGGTTGCGGATGCGCGGTGCGTTGGCCGCCGACGCGCAACGCGCGGCCGGTGCCATGCCCACCGCCGAGCCCTTCACCCGTATCAGCCGCCAGATGACACCGGCGCCACCGTTGCGGCTCGGAATCGCCTGCGACGTGTCCGGCTCGATGCGCAGCTTCGCCAAGCCGGTCGCGAGCGCCGCGTGGATCCTCGCTCACGCCGCACGTCACGCCCAGGTCGATGCCAGCACCGCCACCGTGATCTTCGGCCGTCACGTCCACCCCGTCACCTACCCGGGCGTCGCCCCGGCAAACGTGTCGGAATTCGACTGTGGCGGCGGCTGGGAGGACATCCCCGGCGCCCTGGCTGCCCTGGACGGCGCACTCGGGCTCGCCACCCCCGGCGCCGCGCGGCTCCTCGTGATCGTCTCCGACGGCATCTTTTGCGACAAGCCGCGTGAACAGGGCCAGCGCCTCCACGACCGGTTGCGTGCCCAGGGGTGCGGCGTGTTGTGGCTGGTACCGAACCGGAAAACCAGCACCCCGCTGGATGGGGCAGCCGTCCTCGAACTCAGCGACCCAGCAGCGACCGCGCAGGCCATCGGCCGTAGCGCCACCCAGGCATTGCGCGCCACCCGCTAGAGACCACCGCTGCCTCGCAGCGGGCCACCAATAGAGACCAAACAAGGAAACGGCTATGCACCACAACGTCACGACCATTGACGAGACCATCGGGCAGGACCCGGACCGCTACAGCTACGAGGCCACCGTCGAGGCGAACGGGAACATCATCCGCGCCAAGGTAGTTCGCGGCCCCGACGTGAGCCGGAGCCGGGCCACCGTCGAAGTCCTGGCCAGGCCGCGAACCTGGTCCCAGGTCACCGCGCAGAACCCCGGTAGCTGGTTCTCCAAGACGTCACCGCCCGACCGGCCCGGACTCAACCCGTCCCGCGAACTGCGCCCCATCGTCAGCAACCTGATCAACCGAGCCATCAACATCCTCGACCTGTAACCCATCCCGCAGCACACCGACAACGCGTCCACGAGCGGCCCCGCCGCAACACGGGCCGGTCGAGACAACTGACAACGCTTGACTCCTCACGAGAGGAGAGCGTCCATATCCATGTAGCCGCGAACCGGCAGCGCGCGCCGGGGCTACATCGCCCTCCGGAGGGCATGACCCACCACCCCACTCACACAGGGAGACCGTCATGCCCAGCACCACCCAAGACAACGCACCGGCCCCCGTTCGCACCGACACCGAATCCAAGGCATGGGCCGCACTCCACGCCCACCCCGAATCCACCACCGCCGAGATCGCGCAGCACGCCGAAATCGGCCGGTCCACCGCAGGAAAGATCCTCGCCGCGTGGTCGAAATCCGGTGACATCACCCGCATCCCCGGTATCAAGGACGGCACTCGGCGGCTCCCCGACCGCTTCGCCCCGGTCACCACGCCCGAACCGGACACCCCCACGCCGGCCACCACACCCGCAGAAGCCGACGCAGCCAGCGCTCCGGACGAGCCCGAGACGAATCGGACCGACGCCACACCTTCGTCGTGCGCGCACGCAACCGCCCCCACCGGCGACGGCGAAGGCAGCGAAACACCGGTCGCGTCCGACAAGCGCCTCGCCAAGGGCGAACTGCGCGGGATGGTCGAGGACTACCTGACCGCCCACCCCGGCGCGGAGTTCAGCCCTGGCCAGATCGCCAAGGCCCTCGACCGGTCGGCCGGTGCGGTCAACAACGCGTTGCACAAGCTCGCCGACGAGGGCTACGCCCACCAAACCCAGAACTCCCCCAAGCGCTTCGCCGCTAGCAGCGAGGAGCCCTAAGTCGGTGACTGCCCGGGCCCGCCCGCCACCGAGCGGGCCCGGGCTCGGGGTCGGCACGAGATCAACAACGACGTGAGATGAAAAGGAACCGAGCTATGGGCACCTTCTTCGATCGCTACGTAGTGGTCGATTTCTACGTAGGACGTGGCGTGCAAGCCGAGTGGATCGGTTCGGTACGCGCGGCGCGCGAGCCGGAAGAGATGCTGCGCACTCCATCCGGCCGAACGCTGCTGCGATCGGTGTATGAGCGCGCCTACCGGCGCCGCGTCAATGTCCTGTTCAACAAGTGGCCCGAGCATGACCAGTGGAGCGCCACCTATCCGAACCAAGTGGGTTGGCCGTGGCCGTACCCGAGCAGTCATCACAGCGACTGGATCATCACCTTCGACCCCGGCATCGGTGCCGTGTTCGTCACGGTCGGCGGAGGAGTGGGCTGGTACCGCGTCGATCCGGAGGAGCCAACACTCCCGGACCAGGAGTGCCGCAGGAACCTCGCAGCGCCCGACGACGGTGCGCGTGGGACGACGCATGACCGGGCCATTGCATCGCCGGTTCCGCTCCCCCAGCACCCCGCCCGCACGCTCCCGGAGCCCCGTGAGCTGGACGAGGTGATCGGGCAAATCGACCGCGACACCGACGCGCTCTGGTTCACCGTGTTCGCGCAGCTCGCCGATCGCCATGGATGTTTCCACGCCGAGGAAGAACTGACTGCGCTGCGACGGCAGATCTCCTCGGATCAGCCACCGCGCGTTCACACCTGGCTCAAGCGCTACCTGCGGGAGCGCTCATGACACTCAACGACCCGGATGCCACTTGGCAGAGCGTGCGCGGGGCCGTGAATCAGTGGCGCGCAGCGATCGACTACGCCGACATGGTGGATCCCTCGCACTGGGACCACGTCAACGAGTACGCCAACGAATTGGCCGCCCACGCAGCGCAACTTCTCGACTGGCTTGATCTGGGAGGCAGACCGCCGCAGCAACTCACCCCGCCTCCTCCGGGAGGGCCTGACCTGCCACATTCAGGGAGTACGACATGACTTCTCGACCCGAATACGTTGTGCGCCAGTTCCGCGAGAACGAGTGCCTGATCACCGCAATCGTGCGTGACCCCGGTTGCGAGCAAGCAATCATCTACGGCGTGGTGACCCGTCGCGGGCGACTGGTGGGCAGCTACTACTGCCTCGACCACATCCGCGATGACTGCCGCATCGTCACCGCCGACGGGCAGCAGCACGAAACCACCGACCCCAAACGCCCTCTCACAGAACCGTTGGCGGTGTACACGCTCACCAACATGGCCACCCCGCCCGCGCACCGGCTCGCCTAGCACCAAGATGCCCGTCGGCCCCGTCACCCGAGGACAACTCGGTGTGGCGGGGCCGACGCGTGCCCCCGAAAATCAGCCGCGCTTCTCCGCCTCGTCGCACAGTGACGGGTGGCCGCGGTCACGGTAGAAGGCGACGGGGTCGACGGGCTGGCCGTTGTTCTCGATCTGGAAGTGCAAGTGTGCTCCCGTGGATTCGCCGCGATTGCCGACCTCAGCGATGACCTGGCCTGCTTGAACCCGGTCACCGACGCGTACGTGGTTGACGTTGTTGTGGCCGTAGACCGTGATGACCCCGCCGGGGTGCTCGATGCGGACCCAGAGGCCGTAGCCGCTAGCGGGACCGGAGTCGATCACGGTGCCGGTGTGGGCAGCGAGGATGGGGGTGCGAATCGGTGCGGCGATGTCCTGGCCCCGGTGCATCTCGCCGTTACGCGGCCCGTAGCCGGACGTGCATGTGCCCGTGGTCGGCACGACCCAGCCGCCACCTGATGCCGGGGCAGGCTGGCAGTGCGCGCCGTGGAGAGCGGCGACGATGGCGCGCGCGGCCGCTTCGTGTTCGCCGTAGGACTCGGGGAAGGCCGACTTCTGGACGGCGTCGGCGGCATCCGTCACCCGCATTTTCTCCCAGCCGGGGACGGCGAGCAGGTGTGTGTAGAACTGGGTGGAGCTGTAGACCGGGTTCAGGATCTCCTCGCGGGTGCCCCAGCCCATGGAGGGGCGTTGCTGGAACAACCCGAGGCTGTCGCGATCGCCCCAGGTTAGGTTTCGCAGCCAGGACTCGCGCAGCGCCGTCGCGATGGCCACGACTTGGCCTTGTTCGGGGACGTGGAGTTGCTTGCCGACCGCGACGATGGTGGCGGCGTTGCGTGTCTCCTCCGGCCCGTAGCCGACCAGCGTCATCCCATCGGCTCCTGCGACGAGGCAGGTCGACGAGCTCGTCTGGCGCGCAGCGAAGATACTGGTGATCGCCGCGCCTGCCACCGCGACCACCATCAGCGGGAACCCGATGACCACCGCCGCGAGGAGCAGGAGGACTTTGCTCATCGCGGTTCACCGGCCCGTTGAGGACATGGTGGGTGCGGGCGGCATCGGGTTCGGCGCCACGATCTCTGTGCTGGAGCGGTGCTCTGGCTGCGGGCTCGGCCGGGTGCGCGGTCGTTGCGGCCATGCCGCGGCGAGGTTGTGCAGCGCTCGGCGCTGGTCGTCACCTTGTGCCAGCGGTGCCCAGATCGCCTCCGCCGGGCTGGGGTGTGCCTCGGGATCGGGGTCGAGGAGGTCGGCGGCGGCGGTGACGATGGGCAGGTGCTCGGGGTGGTCGAGTCCGCGCCAGGCGGTCGCGAGCTGGGTGCGGAGGTTGGCTTCCCGGCGGGCGGTGGGGGCCCAGAGCAGCAGCGGGGTGACGATGCCGGTGCTAGCAGCCAGCCGGGCGTAGCCGGAGAGTTTGGCTGCTACGCGTCCGGTGGTTTCGGTGCCGAGGTCGTATTCCAGGAAGAACTCGAACTCGCGACCGTCGTGGCGCCATCGGCCGTAGGCATCGGGCCGGACGAGGTCCCCGAAATGCCGTGCGCAGCGGACCTCCGACCACCATGCCGAGACATGCTCGGACTCGTGGGTGTGGGCGCGGGCGATGAGGGCTGTGAAGAACTCGCCGACTCCGACGGCGTGGGCGAGGCGTTGGCTGTGGGCGATGCTGGTGGCGCGGTCGCGCCGGTAGCCGAGGGTCTTGGGGTCGATGCCGGCGTCGGCGGCGAGCACGCTGGCCCCGGCGGGCCCGAGGACGTAGTGCTGGGGTGCGCTGCCGGTATCCACGGTGGGCTGGAAGCGGTCGAGTACCGACCACTGGTAGAGCTCCCGCATCCGCTGCCGTCCGGAGCGCGGCGAGGGGAAGGCGCAGGAGGTGATCTGGGGTGCGGTGAGCACCCGGTGCTCGTGGACCATCCGGATGATCCACTTGTCTCGGCTGGTCAGCCGTTTGGCCAAACGTGCCTGGTGTTCCACGGAGTTGGCGACTCGGGTCTGTCGTCGCGTGGGGCGCACTCCGTGCAGTGACTTCTGCCGGATTGGTTTGTTGAGCACGAGCACCTCCGTGGATCAGGCACAGGCTTTTCGAGACATGCGAGCGGGGAAATCACTCCTGCAGACGTGGGTCGGTGCTCGGCCGAGGCGGCTGGCTGGTCCCGGCCGACGCGGACGGTGGCTCGGCGCTGGGGCGTGTGCGGGTGGCGGCCTGGCGGCGCAGTGCGCGCGAACGTCCGGGGATCGCGGCCGGGAGGGGGTCGGTGACCAGCGTGAACGGTCGTGCTTGCTGGCCGTGAACGACGAGCCGGGCGGCGGCGTGGTAGGCGTCGAGGTGGGCGAGGTCGTGATCTGTGAGGTTCGGGTGGGTGTGCTGTGCGAGGGCGCGGGCGTCCTCGGGGCTGGCGGCGAAGAGGACCTTGTTGCGGGCGTTGGTGGAGATGCCTTCGCGGAGATCGCGTGGGAGCTGGCCGAGGTGCTGGTGTGCCAGCGTCATGGAGACGCGGAAGCCGCGGGCTTCGGCGAGCATGTCCTCCAGCGGGTAGGGCAGGTTGAGGAAGTTGTGGCATTCGTCGATGTACATCGCCGCGTCGCGGCGTTCGCGCTGCGGGGTCGCGGCGCGGGCGGTGGTGGCTTGCCAGGCTCGGGCGACCCCGAAGGAGCCGAAGAGTCGGCTGGTCTCGTCGCCGAGCGAGCCCTTGGGGATGCGCACGAGGCAGATGCCACCGTCGAGCACGGCGTTCATGTCCACTGTGGAGGCACCGGCGGTCAGGGCGTCGCGCACGAACGGGCGGAGCAGGAAGCTGCGGAGTTTGTTCATCAACGGGGCGATGACTTGGGCGCGGGAGGCCTCGGTCAGCTCGGCGTACCAGTCCCAGAATCCGCGCAGGACAGGGTCGGTGACACCGGCGGTGACGCGGTCCCGGAAGGCGGGTTCGGCGAGCAAGCGGGGGACGTCGGCGAGCGTGGTGACGCCGCCTTGGGTGCGCAGGGTCAGGCATGCGGCGCGGAAGACGTCGTCGGTGCGTGGTCCCCAGAACGCGGAGTAGACGCGGCGGAAGACCGAGACGAGGTTGTCGACGGTGACGTCCACGGCCTCGCCGTCGAGGGGGTTGAGGCAGGGTGGGCGGCTGCGGGCGTCGGCGTCGAAGAGGACCAGCCGGTCCGCGGCAGATTTGGGCAGGCGGGAGAGGACGTCGGTGACGAGGTCGCCTTTCGGGTCGATGACCAGGCAGCCGCGTTCGGCCTCGGCATCGGCGAGGATCATCTGGGCGAGCAGGGTGGATTTGCCGGAGCCGGTCGCACCCATGAGGTGCAAGTGCTGGCGGGCATCAGCGGCGCGCAGACCCACGCGGCGGGTCGCTCCGGTGTCGGTGGAGCCCAGAGGCTTGACCTCCGGGCCCGGTGCGGCGACCTCGGGTGGTGGAGTCAGGGCGCGGGCACCCGCGCGGTGCAGTCCGGGAATGGCCTCATCGGTGGGCAGGTGTGCCAGCGCGGCGATCTCGGGGACCGAGAGCAGGTCTCCCCGGCCGAAGCCACGACCTCGCAGTGCCGTGGCGGGGCGGTGCAGTCGGTGACGCCAGTAGCGGTTGTGGTCGGTGTAGGCCGCGAAGCAAGTGGCCACCGTGTGGGCTCGGCCGCGCAGCACTCGGCGGGCTCGGCGTCGCTGTTCGGGATCGATCGGACGGGCAAGCGTGGTGCTGGCGGCGTAGCGCAGGCGGGTCTCGTACTGACTGCCGCGTTGTTTGGTGACACGGACCCTGTCCTGCGCCGAGCGCTCCAACCGCGTGTGCGCATCTGCGTGCCCTCGCGTGGACTTCGCATGTGGCGAGCCCGCCGTTCCGGGAGTGAGAAGGTCGAAGAGGAATCCGCGCAGGTTCGCAGCGCCGGTGAGTCGGCGTCCGGCAGCAGGGCGGGCGAGTACTTGCACGCAGACGTACTCCCCCGGACCGAGACCACTGGGTGCAGCCAGGATCGCCCGGAGCGGGTCGGTGTCGAAGTCGGTCTTAATCGGCAGTGTCTCGGGCCGGGCCAGGCGGAGTTCTCCGCCGACCACCAGGGTGTGCTCGTCGGCGGGCTCGGGGATGGGTGAGGCGGCCGGCTGGGTGTGGGTGCGGGCGCCGGGCCAGGCCGCTTCGACGGCGCGCTCGATGAGTCCGGGTGGGATGGTGCCGGGCACCCAGATCTGGATGGTGATGCCATCGCGGGTGATGACGTACTCGCACGCCAGGTGCGGCTGGCCGAGCACCCCACGTTTCCACGCCGGACGCAGCAACCCCACTAGGTGCGACCACAACGCGGCCCCACCATCCGGGTCCACTGTGGGCGGCGATTGGATGGTGACCACTTTGGCGTTTTGGTTCAGCCTGTTTCGCCGATACGCACGCAGCACGAAACGCAACAGAGCGACCGTTGCGAGCCCAGCAAGCATGGAGGCGAGCAGTAGTGGTCGGTGCAGGAGGGAGCGGATCGCGGTCTCGGGGTCCTGGAGGTAGTCGGCAATGCTGTCCCCGAGGAGTTCGACCGGGCCCCACAGGTTCGGAAAGACGCGCAGAGACATCGGTCCCCCTTTCTTGTCGAAAAGTGCTCTGCTTAATCGGGTTTAGAGGTCGATCCAGTCGTCGCTGTCCGCATGGGTGGTGGCGGACCCGAGGAACTCCGGGTCTGTGGTGACGAGGTCGTGCTCGGCGGGTGAGGCCACGGTGTGCAGGGCAACCCATTGGGTTCCGGTGGACAGCAGGGCTTGGCCCTGGTCGGCGGTGAGCAGGAACTGCCGTGCCCCCGCGGCGAGCCCGAAGTGCGTGGCGACCTCGTCGATGGCTTGAGGCGACTGGCGCAGCAGGATCTGAGTGGTCGCGTTGCCCACGATCGCCTTGCCGAGGTCGCTGCCCAGCAGATCGCCGACGTCCTGGGTGGCCACGGTCAGGCCGCACCAGTGTTTACGTGCGGCTTTGGCCATCCTGAACAGGAACTCCGCCCCTGCTGTGTGGCTCATCAGCAGCCACGCCTCGTCGACGACGACCAGGCGCCGGCGGCGCACGACGGGGTGGGAGACCTCGCGCCAGATCGCGTCGAGGGTGAGTGCGGCGCCGATCGCCTGCAGTTCCGGTGGCAGGTCTTTGAGGGAGAACACGACCAGGTGCCCGTCGGGGCGGGTCGTGGTCGGCCCGTTGAACAGGGTGTTGAACGCGCCGTCGACGAAGGGGCGCAGGCGCTCGGCCAGTTCGTGCGCGCCGGTGGTGTGCAGGGTGTCCCGGAGGTCGGCGAGCAGGGGTGCGGGGCGTGACCAGGTGCGGGGGTCGGTGGTGATGCCCGCGTGGCGGTAGGTGGTGGCGATGGCCTCGTCCAGGGTGCCGCGTTCGGCACTCGTGAGGTCGCTGCCGAGCATCAAGGCCAGGACGGTGTGCAGGAACAGGCTTCGGCGGGCCAGTGCGTCGCTGGGGGCGCTGCGGCGCCCGTCCGGGCCGACGGTGACCGGCAGGTCGAAGGGGTTGAGCGTCACGCCGGGTGCGCCCAGGCGCAGGATGGTGCCGCCGACGGCTTCGGCGAGCCGGGTGTATTCGTCTTCAGGGTCGATGATGCTGGCCTGCACGCCCCGGTAGAGGTGGCGCAGGAGTTCGAGTTTGACCAGATAGGACTTGCCCGCGCCGGATCGTCCGAGGACCACGGCGTTGTGGTTGTCGGCGGCGAACCGGTCCCAGTGCACCAGGCCTGAGGACTGGGCGTTGTAGCCGTACAGCACGCCGTCGGTGGTGGTCTCCAGATCGGCGGGGTCGGCGGCGGGGAGATCCGGGGAGGTGAACGGGAACGCGGTGGCTAGGGCGTGGGTGTCGAAGGTGCGCTGCATCCCGAGCGGATCGAGTCCGACCGGCAGGGTGGCCACCCAGCCCTGCACGCTGCGGTAGGTGGTGGGTTTGGCGTCCAGCAGCATCGAGGACGCCAGCGCGCGCACGGCGGTGACCTCGTCGGCGAGATGTTGCTCGCTGTGGGCGTGCACGGTCAGGTACAGGCCGAGTCGGAACATCTTTGATTCGCCGCGGGCGATGCGGGTCGACAGGTCGTAGGCGTCCTCGGTGGCGGCTTCGACATGGGGGTCGGCGAGACGGCCGTGCTCGGCGGTGTGGCGGCGTCCGGATTCCAGTTTCGCCAGTTGCTGTTTCAGGTGTTTCGCGGCGTGAGCGGGGTCGACAGGGTCGATGTGCAGGGAGACGTCGAGGCGGCCGGGATAGTTCAGCAGGGGTTGCAGCCAACCCGCGTTGACCTCGCGTGGATAGCCGGTGATGGCGAAGGAGGCGACCCATTCGCCGGCGACGGTGAGGTGTCGCGCACCGATGGTCATCGAGTCGGGCGTGAACACGCTGTGCTGCGGGGTCATGGAGTGGCCTCCCATCCGTGCGGGTCGACGAGTTCGTCGGGTGTGGCGTGGTGGGTGGTGATGACCTCAGACGGGTCGGCCAGAGCCGCCTCGGCGGTGCCGGTGTGGTCGGGGTTGCAGGCACCGGCAAGGACGTGAGTGGCCTGGGCGGTGTCGAGCACGGTGAGACGGATGCTCGCGGGGGCGAGCAGGTCGATCGCCTCATTGACACGGCGGAGAAGTCGGGCTTCGGCGGCGTGGCGCGCTCCCGCGTCCATCCCCCGCCGTGGCTGTCGTGGACGCCGTGGACGGGTGTCGGCGCTGCTGTGAGTGGGTGCTTCGCGGAAGACGAGCAGGACCTGGCGGCGGAGCAGGTCGGTGTGGCCGGCCAGATGGGTGAGGAACTCAGCGTGTTCTTCGGCCGCGGTTTCCAGAGCCGGATGCGGCAGGCTCGGGGCCTGCTCGCGCAGAGCGGTGATCTTGTCGGTGAGGTCGCAGCGCTGTGCACGGATGAGGATTTGCACGGGTGCGGTCAGGGAGTGCAGGTAGCGGGCGAAGGCGCCGACGAGGGCTTCGTGCTCGGTCTGGGTGCGCAGCGCGAAGTTGACTGTGCTGGCCGCGGCGACCAGGGCGATGCCCTCGCCGGCGAGGTCGACAACTCCAGCTTCCCCGGTACTGGCGGGTTCCACGCCGCTGGCCGGGGCGGCCACGGCTCCCAGCCGGGGAGCCTTCGTGGTCGTGGCAGCGGGCACGAGCCACTCCGGGACGGGCTCGGCCGGAGTGGGATCGGCGACCCTTTGGCGCGGGGAGAAGCGGTGCCGCACGGCTCCGCCGACCAGTCGGTAGAGCGCGACGCCATCCCGCTGGCCCAGGGCGAGTACGAGGGCGGCTGCGGCGATCGGGGTTGCCAGGACCGCGAAGACCGGCAACGCCAGGATGCTTCGGGTGGCTGCCCAGGCGCCGTAGAGCAGGGCGCCGGTCGCGGCCAGCAGCGTGAGTTGGCGGGCGGTGAGTCCGGCCAACAGGCGGTCTTCGCGGTCCACATCGGCGGGGATGCGTGCCGGTCCATTCATCGGGTACTCCTCGGTGGACGATCGCCTTCGGTCCAGGTCAGCGGCAGTTCGGGCTCAACGGGCTCAGACGCGCGGCCAGGCGGCGCTGCGGAGGCCGACTTCGGCGGTGACTTCGGCGGTGTGGCGGCTGTGGTGTGCGGCGGTCTCGAGGTCGGCTGGGGACGGGGTTTCCTGGCTGGTGTGGGCAGGTCGAGCGGCAGGGCGTACTGGCCGTGCTTGTCCGGGCGGATCCCCTTGTAGGCGGGAAGGTCCGGCGGTTTCCGGCGGCGTGGGCGCGGCGGGCGAGCGTGCGCTGCGACCTCGCCGGAGTTGGTGAACAAGGGCCGCTGGCCACTGCCTCGCGGGGGCGGAGCCGCCGCCGGTGGTGGTGCTGGGGCCGGTGGTGGCGTGCTGGGTACCGGTGTGCCTCCGATGAGGGGCAGGTGGTGTTGGCCGCCGGGTGGGACCGTGGAGGGGCGCATGCCGGGTTGCCCGGGTACCTGGGGGCGGGCCGTCGGGTGGGGGCGGCCGGTGCGGGTGAACAAGGCACCCTGGCCCGGTCCCGGCGTCGCATCGGTGGTGGCCGGGGTCGGGTTGTCGTGCAGGGTGTGGCGGCCGGTCGCATCAGGGTGGTGGCGGGTGTGGAAGGGCAGCATCTGTTGTTGCCCGACTTCGGTGCTGGTCGGCACCGCGCCGGGGCCAAGCGCTGGTGGAAGGGCGTTGCGGCTGGGTTTGCCGTCGCGGGTCCACAGCGCGGGCTGTCGCCCGCGTGCCGCCAAGGTGCGAGTGGGCGGTGTGGGGGTGCGGGTGGTGCGCGCGGGTGCGCGGGTTCGTGCCAAGCGTCCGAGTGGGAGAAGCATTTGCCCACCGGCCCCCGTGTGCACGTTCGAATACGGATCGGGTGCGGTTTCGCCGTGGGTGAAGGGCTTGTTCTCGCCCGCGCCGGCGGGCGGTCCGATTGCGGCTGAGGCGCCGCGAATGAGGCCGAAGGTCTTGTAGGCGATCAAACCGCGCACCATGGATCCGAGAAACGAACGGTGGCCGTTGCGCAGTGACCCGAGGATCCAGAATGGGATTTTGATGAGGATGTAGCACATCGCGATCGCGATCAGAAGCTGCGCCATCACACACCTCACAATCGAGGTCTAGAAGAGCGTGACCCCGCCGGGCAGGAAGAAGAGTCGGATGGTCGCGACAAAGGCCAGTGATTGAGCGACTTGCACGGCCAGCACTCCGCCGAAACAGCGCCACCACCAGTAGGCGACCGCTTCGGTATGGGGCAGGGCGTGACACATCAGCGTCAGGGGCGCCGCGATTAGCAATAGGACGGTGAGTGCGACTCGGACGACATAGGTGAGCAGCACCGCGATGATCATGACGACGAGAACGAGAACGGTGAAGATCACGTACAGTTCGCTGAGCTGACCTTCTCCCTGGGGGAGGCGCCCGCGAAGAGTGTTCGTGAATTCCGCGGCCGTCTCCGCAGCTTTTCCCGGGTCTCCCACCAGAACGGCGACCGAGAGCGCGTTGGCGAATTCAATGGCTTTCCCTCCGAAGAACAGGGACATGTTGGCTGCGGTGAACGCCACGGCGATGCGGGGCAGGATTTCTTTGACCGAGGCTCGTGTGTGCAGAGTTTGGTAGGCCATCGCGCTCAGTCCAGCCAGGGTGATCAGTAGGCCGGAGCAGGCGAGCATGATGCGTTGTGAGCCTCCCCAGATTTGGCCAACGACCGGTAACTCATCAAGCGCGGGAGTCGCCAGCAATGAGTGAGCCAGCCAGTCCAGAACTGCGTTGAGCCCTGAGGTGGCGATGTTTTCGAAGAATCCCCAGAACCATCCGGTGAGGAATTCTTGAATCCACCCGTGCTCCTGCGCTTCATTCCCATCCGGTGCCGTCGCAGGAGCAGCGGGCGGGGCCGGTGGGGCCGTGCTGGGCAACGGCAATGGCGGGGCATCGACCGGCACCGAGGAGGGCGGTGCGGTGGGATCCGGAAATGGCAGCGGAATGTCCTGAGCGTGGGCTACGCCCATCACTCCGCAGAGCAACCACAGCACCGTTCCGGCCACCACGAGGGTGGTGCCGCGTCGCGCGGCCTGATGGGACATGGGTTTACACCTCAAGAATTCCCTTGAGGATGCCGACCAGAATCGGCGCGAGAGCGCAGACAGCGAAGCCATAGGCAGCGTGCTTGACCGCTTGCTTGGCTTTTTCGACTTCGCTCGGGTCCCCGCCCGCGAGTAGATAGCGCAGGCCGCCGATGGTGAGGAACAACGTGGCGACCACCGCGAGAATGCCCATGATCCAATTGCGGGCGTTGTTCATGACCGTTTCGAGGTTGGCCGCCTCGGCGAGAACCATCACGGGAGCCGAGTGACCGGTCGCAGCGCCAAGCAGCATGCCGACCAGGGCGAGCCCCGCCGCGAGAACGAATCGTGGGCACCGTGCGGCTCGCCGTGGGCGGCGTGATCGCACGGGGTTGGCGTGGTGTTCGGAGAGGGGTGTGGCGGTGTTCAGTCGCATGGGGTGTCCTCCTTGCGCGCGGGCGCCGGCGACGGCAGTGCGGGGCGAGCCCCGCACTTCTGAACTCCGGATTCGCCGCACGTTCGGGACAACCCGTCAGCGCACCGCCGCCGACCGGCGGACGGGCTCTGGGCTGGGCTCGGTGTTCGGGCAGTGGTCTCGTCGTCGTGGCCGGCGTCGCTGTCGTCGCGGAGGTAGTCGACGAGCTTGCGTTCGGCGCGCTGCCGCTTCTTCTTGATCGCCTCGTAGCTCGCGCCGAAGCGCTCGGCGACCTCGGTCAGCGGGATCCGTTCCAGGCGGGTGGCGCCAATCAGGTGGGCTTCGTCGGGGGTGATGACCTCGTCGGCGACCGCGCGGGCCAGGACGATGTCGGGGTGCCCCCACGGCCGGGGCGGGGGCGCGGAGGACGGCGTGGTGCCCGATGGCAAGGGTGTGTCCAGGGCTTCGCGGACTGCGGCGTGCCCGGCACGGTAGGCGGCCCACCGCAGGCGCACCATGATCTGCTTCCGGGAGCAGTCGATCTGCGCGAGCTCGGCGATAAAACCGGCGAGCACCGCTGCTTCGATATCCGCGGTGTCGCCGACGAACCGCGAGGTCAGTGCGGCACTGGTCCGGATCAGCGCCGGCGCCGCCACGCCGACGCACCCCAGGGTCCACACCGCGCCCTCGGCGCGGGAGGCTGACACCAGGTGTGCCCACACCGCATCGCGGGTGTCCTGCGAGCAACCCCTGCGCAGCAGGCAGTCCCTCAGCTCATCGAGCCGCAGCATGCGAGCGGGCAGATCTGGGAAGTCACGGCCGTTGACCGTGATCGGCTCGGGCCCGGTCACCAGCCAGGAGAAGGATTGACGAGCGGCCGCGAGCGGAGACAATTCCCGCCCGCCGGATTCATTCTTCGAGTTCGAGTTTGATCGCATGACGTGACCTCTCTGCAAACGTCGAATCAACGACCTCTGCATCACGCCATGCGCACCACTACATACCTGCTACCTGCCTCTTACGAATTTCATTCCGCACAACTACGCAAAAACTACGAACGAGAAGAACCCGAGTCAGCAAGATCGAACCCACGCGCAAACAAGCGAGCCGCCTAGGCGCCCCGCAGCCTTATGAGCTGCGACGTTAGCGGACTGAAGTCGCCGCAGACCCACCACACGCGCACTACTACGAGCCCGCCGTCAAGATCGAACTACTTACCACGGCGATCACTCCTAAAAATTTTCCCGCGATCACAGGCGCCGACCACGTCCTCATAATTTCATTTCTCGCCTGTCCCCGAACGTGCCCGGCCTCGGAGTTCAGAGGTGTCACAACCGCGAACGGCTCGCGCCGTTCAGGGGATTGCGGAGGAACGCAATGAGCGCCTCGGAATCTCGATCGCCATCGAGCCAAATTGACACCGACCCGGCAAAGTCGAGCACGCAGGCGGCGCCCGTGCACCCAGCCGGCGAACCGACAACGAAGACGGGCGACACCACCCCGACCACCGTGTGGCCCTGCACCACAGCGACAGAGACACACGGCCCGCAGCGGTGGCCCCGATCAGTACTCGACGAGATCATGCGGGCCTTCTGCAGCGCGGGCGAGAAAGTCGCGTTCCTCAACGCGACCTCTGCGGAACTACCGGCGCTGCACGGCGTGCTCCGCGCACACCAGCGGCAACCCGTGGACGAACCGGCGGCCCAGGGAACGGTCGACCTGGCGCTCGCCGTTGTACCGCCCGGACCCGGCCACGCCGAGCAGAGCAAGCACCTGGCTCAGCAGGCCGCCGCTGTGCTCCGCGCGGGTGGGGTGCTCGTGGTTCTCACGCACCACCAGCTCCACGACCAACAACTGGTGGATCCCACGGGCGCGGTGGTCACGGCCGCCCAAGATGAGGATCTGCTCTATCTCCAGCACGTCGTGGCACTGCTCGCGCCGTTGAAGGAGCTCACCCGATCCACGCGACCAGCACCCGACGGCGCCCCTTCGGTGCACAGCCGTGTCCACCTGGACCTGCTGGTCTTCGCCCAGCCCCGTCAGCCCGAGCCCGACACGCACCCGGCCGCACGGACCGAAGGAGCCCAGCGATGACCGACACTCACCTGCCCCCGCTGTCGGTGTGGGCCACCGCTCAGGCCGCCCCGGTCACCCAACGCAAGGGCCGCTATCTCCGGGAGTCCACCGCGCACCCGGCCAAAATGCTGCCTGCCATCGCCGCGCACGCCATCGCCCACTACACCCAGCCCGGCGACACCGTGCTCGACCCCATGTGCGGCATCGGCACCACCCTGGTCGAAGCACTGCACCAGCAGCGGCGTGGCATTGGTGTCGAATACGAACACCAGTGGGCCCAGATCGCCCAGCACAACCTTGACCGCGCCCACCGCACCGGCACCCACACACCCGGGCGCGTCCTCCGTGGCGACGCCCGCCAACTCGACTCGGTTCTCCCTTCCGAGCTTCGCGGCACGGTCGCACTCGTGGTCACCTCACCGCCCTACGGCCCCTCCACCCACGGCCGAGTCACCACCGGCGACGCCGGCGTGCATAAGCGCCTCCACCGCTACGGCAACACCCTCGACCGAGGCAACCTCGCCAACATCGGCCACCACAGACTCCTCAGCGGCTTCACCCGCATCCTCACCGCCACCGCCCCCTACCTTCGCCCCGGCGGCCACGTCGTCATCACCCTCCGCCCCTGGCGCGAAAACGCCGAACTCATCGACCTTCCATCCCAAATCCAGGCATGCGGAACCCACGCCGGCCTGACGCTCACCGAACGCTGCGTCGCACTTCTCGGACGCGTTGCCGACGACAAGCTCGTAGCCCGCGGCAGCTTCTTTCAACGCGACTTCGTCCGCAAACAACGAAATGCTGGACTACCTCTTCATCTCATCACTCACGAAGACGTCCTCATCTTCCATAAACCATCGACAGAAGTGACCACCGACTGTGCCCCCGCTCCCCCACAGGTGGACGCACCATGACACCCCCAAAAAGGACGACGATAACTAGCAGGCAGCGGTCCAGACTGAGAAGACCTCTATACGAGCCCCTTGAGTCCGATCTCGACCAGACGGCCGAAAAATCGGATCAGAAACCATGCGCATCTGACGAACAAAAAGCGAGCGCCGATGCTCAACTTCTCTATACACCGGAGGAAGCTGCCGCCAAACTCAGAGTCCGCCCGTCCTGGCTGCGCCGGAAAGCCTCGACACGCGCGATCCCGTGCAGATTCATCGGCAAACACCTCCGCTTCGCAGAAGAAGACCTCCGACAAATCGCCGGCCTCTCAAGTCAGCACGGAGAATCCCTGTAGTTCCCAAATGACGGCGGCTTGACAAACATTCGAAGACGAGCGTCCATATTCACTGGCCCCCGCCACAGAACCAACCATCACGGATAGATACGGAACCCACCACCATGTCGTTCGTTGAAAAGACAGGAAACAGCACCTGGCGCGTCCGATACCCCAAAGACGATGGGACACTCGGATCAATCCCCGGCTTCGACAGCGCACCCGCCGCACAACGCAAAGCCGATGAAATCGACGCAGACCGACGTCGAGGTACTTTCCTCGACCCCAGCGCCGGAAAGGTTCCTTTTGAGGCTTGGGCCTCCACCTGGTTCGATTCCATCGACGTTTCCGAAAACACCGAATCTCAGTACCGCAGCATAACCAAGAACCACATCCTTCCGCGCTGGGGATCCACTGCCATCGGCGACATCACCGGTAGCGCCGTCCACGGGTGGGCCAAGAAACTTCGTCGCCACGGCTATGCGCACACCACAGTCTCAACCATCGTAAAAGTGCTCTCCATGATGCTCGCCGACGCCGCCCACGAAAGACTCATCCCCGACAACCCGGTCCGTCCCCAACGCCGCGGAAAACAACGACGCCGCGACACCCGACGACGCGAAGCCCTCTGGGCAACCCCAGAACAAGTGCTCACCATCGCCCTCCAAGCAGCAATCTACGCATGGCCAGGCGCCGGCATCCTCATGATCACCGCCGCCTATACCGGGGCGCGCTGGGGCGAACTCACCGGACTCCAACGCCACAACATCCACCTCGACGACGGTCTCATCGTCATCGACCCCGACAACGGCGCACTCCACGAAATCAACGGCAAACTCACCCTGGGACCACCCAAGACCGAAGACTCCGCCCGCACCATCAGCCTCCCCCCGTTCCTCATCGACTTACTCCGACACCACGTCGCCACTCACGATGGGCCCCACGTCTTCGTCACCCTCGACCACCAGCCCATCCGCCGCAGCAACTACGCCCGCCGCGCCATGCGCCCCGCCACCGACGGCACCCTCCACCACCCCAACCCCCGCCGGAAACTCCAGCCCGTCGTACCCGGCCTCACCTTCCACGGACTACGCCACAGCCACAAAACCTGGCTCATCGCCGACGCCATCCCACAAGTCGCCCAAGCACGCCGAATGGGCCACGTCCTCCCCGACAAAATCGAACACATCTACTCCCACGTCGCCCACGAAGTCGAAAGCCGACTCCTCAACGCCCTCCAACAACGATGGGAAACAGCACTACATGCCATCACACGAACAAGCAGCGCCCAAGAACCCACCTTAAGCCTCGACGCACTCTCACCGACAAGCTGACCCGCTACGCAAGTAGCCACCCAGTTCATCCTGCTCATGGTGGTCAACGCCCTGGTCGACGGCATGGTCGGCCAGGAGCAGACTGTCCTGCCGCTGCTGGCCGAACGGGAATTCCACCTCACCGGCTACACCGTCCTGCTGACCTACGTTCTCGTGTTCGGGCTCAGCAAGGCCGCCACGAACTACTTCGCCGGCACCTGGTCCGACCGCTTCGGCCGCAAACCCGTCCTGATCGCGGGATGGCTCATCGCGATCCCCGTACCGGTGATGCTCATCTGGGCTGATCACTGGGGCTGGATCGTGGCCGCCAACCTCCTGCTGGGTAGCAACCAGGGCCTGACCTGGTCGACGACCGTGATCATGAAGGTCGATCTCGTCGGCCCCCGGCAACGCGGGCTCGCGATGGGCTTCAACGAAGCCGCCGGGTATGGCGCCGTCGCGATCACCTCGGCGTTGGCCGGCTACCTCGCCGAGCAGTACGGGCTGCGCCCCGCACCATTCCTGCTCGGCGCGGCCTACGTCGTGCTCGGCCTCGCCCTGTCCACCCTGGCCGTCCGCGAGACCCGCGAACACGCCCGACTCGAAGCAAGCCAGCCGCAGTCCGGCAGCTTCACCGGCCAGCACGCCGATCTGACCAACCGGCAAGTCCTTGTCCGCACGACCTTCACCGCCCCCACGCTGTCCTCGGCCAGCCAAGCCGGGCTGATCAACAACCTCAACTTCGGCCTGTCCTGGGGCCTGTTCCCACTGCTGTTCGCCGGCGCCGGACTCGAGGTGGACCAGGTCGGGATCCTCGTCGCCCTCTACCCCGCCGTCTGGGGCATCGGGCAACTCGCCACCGGAGCCCTGTCCGACCGATGGGGGCGCAAGCACCTCATCACCACCGGAATGTTCGTCCAAGCAACCGGGCTCACTCTCATCGCCCTCGTCGGCACCTTCCCGGCATGGGCGATCGCGACCGCACTGCTGGGCGCGGGCACCGCGATGGTCTACCCCACCCTGCTAGGAGCTGTTTAGGAACGTGGGGCCCGGTGGTTGAACATAGTGAGGTCTCCGGTAGATGGATCAGCGACGAAGAAGATCAACATCTATCCG
>NZ_RSAA01000011.1 GCF_003931915.1 Saccharopolyspora rhizosphaerae
CGCCTTCTGCCCCCAAGCCTGCTACGCAGGCGGCCCCGGCCCCTTCCGCTACCTCCTCTACAAAGACGTCAACCGCCAGATCCGCCTCACCTGAGGAGCGCTGCCGGCAGCGACGTTCCACCTGACACGTCCCCCGAGGATCACGGGGTGGAGGTCCGGGTGCCCTGGTGGTGCAGGAGGAGCCAGTCACCTGCACTGCGCACCCAGACCGAGGTGCGCAAGGAGGACGAACCGCGGTAGCGCGTCGTGCAGGTGAGCAGAACCGCGTCAGGCCCGAGCGGCGTCGCGCGGAAGCCGGACGCTTCGATCCGCTCGTCGGCGCTGCTGCTCGCCTCGGTGGCGCGCACGATCGTCTCGCGGTCCCACACCGCACCGGACGCTCCGAACTCGCGGAAGTCCGGGTGCAGCAGGGCCCGGACGGCTTCGGCGTCCGCGCGCACCTCCGGCTCCAGCAACCGGAGCTCACGATCGATCACGGCGTCAGTTCCCACCTCTCCGCTCCTTCCGCACGGGCGAGCCGAGCTCCAGGGAAGTCCGGGGCCGCGTCGAGCGCGAGCCGGGTCAGGTGAAGGCCTCGGTGCGCGGTGTGCCGTCGTAGTGGTCGGTGGGCAGGCCGAACAGCGCCGCGATCGTGGGCGCGACGTCGGTCGTGGTGGCCGGAGCCGGGCTTTCGTGGTTCCGCCGGACGCGCGGGTGGCCTCCGGAGAGGAAGAACGGGATGGGTTCGGTGACCGGGTGCCCGTGGTTGCCCGGGATCGGGTTGGACGTCAGGTTCGGGTCCGTGAAGCGCCAACCCGGTGCGCAGTAGGCGAGCAGGTCCCCGGCTTCCGGGCCGAGGCGGAGCTCGGCCGGGTCGTGGACCGACTGGACGCCGTCGGTGGCCACGGCGAGCTCGCGCATCCGCCGCACGGCCGCCGGGCGGTCCGCGTCCGGGCCGGTGAAGTACAGCAGTTCCGCACCGCCGTTCTGGGCGACCTCGGTGCGACCGGCCAGTGCCGGGTCGGTCTCGAAGACCGGGCGGAGCGACACCACCTGGTGCGGCAGCGACCAGTCCATCGAGTGGTCGGCGAGGACCAGCAGCACGGTGCTGTCCCACCGGCCGGTGCTGCGCAGGTGGTCCACGAGCCTGCCCACCTGCGCGTCGGCGGAGGCCAGAGCGGCGGTGCGCGCGGCCCGCAGGGTGGTTCCGGTGAGGTCGGTGTGCCCGACCCGGTCGACATCGCCGAAGTTCGCGAACACCAGCTCCGGGTCGGCGCTGTCCACCACGGACACCATGGCTTCGGCGGTGAAGGCGTCCGGGGCGTGGCCGCTGATCGGCACGATCGGCTCGGGTTCCCAGCGGACCGTCGCGCGGGTGCCGAAGATGCCGTGGAGGTACTGCTTGCTCAACACGCTCCCGGTGACCCCGCCGTGCGCGCGCAGGCCGTCCAGCAGCGTCTCGCCGCGCAGGTCCGAGGGCCGGTCCAGGGTGCGGACCGAGCCCTCGGCGCGGTCGAAGACCGAGTTGGCCGGGACGCCGGTCCGGTCGGGCCGCGTGCCCGACATCATCATCACGTGGTTCGGGATCGTCTCCACCACCGGCAGCGAGCGGGCGGCGGGGAAGGCGGTCCCGGACGTCCGGAGTTCGTGCAGCCGCGGTGTGAGCAGCAGGGTGATCTCCTCCGGCCGGCAACCGTCGACGACCAGGACGTAGGCGCGCAGGTCCTTGTCCTCGGCGGCCCACGCCACGGGCGAAGCAGCCGAGAGCAGCACACCCGCTCCAGCGGCGCGCAGGAAGCTGCGGCGGTCCAGCGGTCTCACGCGATCCCCTCCGGAACCCGGTGCACCTGCTGGGTTCCCGCCGTTACCGCGAACGAGACCGCCCGCTGGGCGGTGCTGTTCGGGTCAGTGCGGTCGGCCAGCGCGAACCAGTCCGCCTGCACGCGTTCCGGGGTGACGTCGAGGACCGAGAAGCCGTGCGAGTCGAAGTCCAGGTGCTTGACGTGCGGGTTGTTCGCCCGGATGGCCGCTTCGACCGCCACGGACGCGGTCCGCGGTGGCGCGCGCAGGATGTCGTCGAGGTTGTCGCTGGTCACGGAGGTGCACACGAGCTCGACGCCCACCGACTCGCGGTCCAGCGGGTAGGTCGCGGGAGACGCCGGCAGTTCGGCCGCCCACGCCGAGTGGATGTCGCCGGTCAGGAAGACCGCGTCGGTGATGCCGTTGTCACGCAGCAGTCCGAGCACCTCCTCGCGGTCGGCGGTGTAGCCGTCCCACTGGTCGACGTTGTAAGGCGGCCCGTGGACCTCCGGTGCGCCGGTGAGCTCCCCGATCGCGGACCGTTCTTCGACCGACAGCGTCGAGGGCACCTGCACCGGCGCGATCATCACCGGGTTGCCGATCAGCTTCCACTGGGCCGTGGAGTTCGCGAGACCGCTCGTCAGCCAGCGCATCTGCTCGTCGCCGGTGATGGTGCGCTCCGGGTCGTGGCTTCCCGGGTCCAGCGGCGTGGTGACCTGCCGGCTCCGGTGGCTGCGCAGGTCCAGCACGGACAGGTCGGCGAGCGTGCCGAAGCGCAGCCGCCGGTACAGCGGTGTCCCGGGTTCCCAGCGCACCGGCATCCACTCGGCGTAGGCGCGCTGCGAGGCCGCCGTGCGGTCGCGCCAGGCGCCTTCGGCGCCTTCGGTGTGGTTCTGCGCTCCCCCGGACCAGGCGTCGTTGGCGGACTCGTGGTCGTCCCAGGTCACCACGAACGGCACCGCGGCGTGCAAGTCGGCCAGGTCGGGGTCGGTCTTGTACTGGGCGTGCCTCCGGCGGTAGTGCTCCAGCTCCGTCATCTCCACCGGCGGGTCGTGCGGGCGCACCACGACGTCGCGGGCCTGGAACTCGCCGGGGGCGTACTCGTAGAGGTAGTCACCGAGGTGCAGCACGGCGTCGAGGTCACCGCGGACGGCCAGGTGCCGGTAGGCGGCGAAGTGGCCGGCCTGCCAGTTCGAGCAGGACACCACGCCCAACCGCAGCCGTGGCAGCGGCGCGTCGGCGGCGGGCGCGGTGCGAGTCCGCCCGAGGCGGGAGACCACGCCGAGCGCTCGGAACCGGTACCACCACCACTGCCCCGCGGGCAGCCCCATGACGTCGACCTTCACGGTGTGGTCCCGCCACGCGCCGGTCGTCGTGGACCCGCGCGCCAGGACGGTCGAGAAGCGCTCGTCCGCGGCGACCTCCCACTCCACAGCGCAGTCCGGGCCGAGGCCGGAACCGGGCTGCGCACCCGGTTCCGGGGTGATGCGCGTCCACAGCACCACGCCGTCCGGAGTCGGGTCTCCGGAGGCGATGCCGTGCGCGAACACCGGGTGCGAGGAGTGCGCGGCGGCGGGAAGCCCGCCGATGCTCGTGGCACCGGCGAGCACCCCGCCCGCCTTGAGCAACGACCGACGGCGGATCAGCGGCATGATCGGGAAGATGGCATCCCGCCCGGCCGGTGTACAGGTGGTCAGGCGGAAGTTCCCGTCCTGCAGAACTTCTCGTCGTCCGGCCGTCGACCGCCTCAGAACGGGTAGGCCGGCAGCTCGCCGCGGACGGTGACCCACTGGGTCTCGGTGAAGGCTTCGAGGTTGGCCTCGGCTCCGCCGTGCCGGGCGCCGTTGCCCGAGTCGCCGACACCGCCGAAGGGGGCGACGGCCTCGTCGTTCACGGTCTGGTCGTTGATGTGCACCAGACCGGACGGGATGCGGTCGGCCAGCTCGAGGCCCTTCGCGACGTCCCGGGTCAGAACGCCCAGCGACAGCCCGTACTCCGTGCCTGAAGCCAGCCGGACCGCCTCGTCGAGGTCGTGGAACGGGACGACCGGCGCGACCGGACCGAAGATCTCCTCGGCGTAGGCCGGGGCGTCCAACGGCACGTCGGAGAGGACGGTCGGCCGGTAGAACAGCCCGTCGTAGTCGCCACCCGCGCGCACCCGGGCACCCGCGCTGACGGATCCGGTGACGACGCGGTGGACGTTGTCGCGCTGGCCCTCGTCGATGATCGGTCCCACGGCGACGTCCTCGCGGTGCGGGTCGCCGACGGTGAGCCGGTCGGCGTGCTCGGCGAGCGCCTGGGCGTAGTCCTCGGCGATGCGCGCGTCCACCAGGTGCCGGCTGGTCGCCATGCAGATCTGCCCGGTGTGGTTGAAGGAGCCGAAAGCGCCGACCGACACCGCGCGCTCCACGTCGACGTCGTCGAGCACGAGCATCGCCGAGTTCCCGCCGAGTTCGAGGTGCACGCGCTTGAGCCGGTCGGCCGCCGCCCGCGCGATGGTCCGCCCGGCCCGCGTGGAACCGGTGAACGCGATGACCGGCACCTGCGGGTGGTCGACCAGCGACGCTCCGACCTCACCGCCGCCCGGGAGCACCTGGAGCAGGCCTGCGGGCAGCCCGGCTTCCTCGAAGATCCGCGCGAACACCACTCCCCCGCTGATCGCGGTGCGCGGGTCCGGCTTGAGCACCACGGCGTTGCCGAGCGCGAGCGCGGGTGCGATCGCCCGGACGGCCAGGATGATCGGTGCGTTGAACGGGGCGATCACGCCGACGACGCCGACGGGACGCCGACGCGCCATCGACATCCGCGGCTGGCTCGACCGCAGCAGCTGCCCGTAGGGCTGAGCGGCGAGACCGGCGGCCTCCCAGCACTCCTCGGCGGCCACGGCTCGGGTCTGGAACCCGGCGAAGGGCCGGGTCGCGCCGGATTCGCGCACCAGCCATTCGTTGATCTCGTCCTCGTGCTCGACGAACAGCTGTCCGGCACGGCGCAGCACGGCGGCCCGCCGGTCGTACGACAACGCCGCCCACTCCCGCTGGGCCTCCGCCGCCCGCCGCGCCGCGGCGTCGACGTCCTCCTCCGTCGCGGTCCCCACCTGTGCGAGCGTCTTCCCGGTCGCGGGCTCCACGGCGTCGTAGGTACCGCCGGACCCGGCGACCCACTCACCGTTGAAGACCTTGCCCTGCCACGTGCCCACGTCCACGAAACTCATGCGGCGAAGCCTACCCACGCCGGCGATCTCGGCCGCCGCCCGAGCTCCGCGGCGGGGCCGCAGGTCAGCGGAGGTCGCCCGTCCGCTTCACAGCGGCGCTTGCGTGGACGTCATCGCAGGTCAGAGCCCGTTCGAGGGGCGAATTCGAAGCGTGATGCGCAAACGCTTGCGCATGCGACTCAGCCCACAGTACATTCCTCGCGATCTGGACAGCTGGTCGATCGGAGGACAGCCCGTGGTCGGCATCGAGGACGTCGCGCGGCGAGCCGGCGTGTCACCGTCGACGGTGTCACGCGCGCTGCGCGGCCGCTCCGGGGTGTCGGACCGCACGCGGCAGCGCATCACCGAGCTGGCCGCCGAACTGGACTACTCGATCTCCCGGTCGGCCTCCGGGTTAGCGACCGGGCGCACCTGGTGCATCGGCGTGGTCGTCCCGTTCATCTGGCGGTGGTTCTTCGGCCAGATCATCGGTGGCGCCGAACAGGTCCTGCGCGCGGCCGGGTACGACCTGATGCTCTACACCGCCGGCGACGAGGAGTCCCGCGAGCGCTTCTTCCGCGAACTGCCGGTGCGCGGGCGGGTGGACGCCGTGCTGGTGCTGTCGATGGACCTCACCGAACAGGAAGCCGACCGGCTGCGCGGGCTGGACCTGCCGCTGGGCCTGGTCGGGCACGAGGCCGAGGGGTTCAGCTCGGTGCACATCGACGACCGGCAGGGCACCCGGCTGGCCGTGCAGCACCTGATCAACCTCGGGCACCGCGACATCGCCATGATCCAGGGCCTCGAGCCCAAGCCGCTCGGCGCCATCGCCCCGGTCATCCGCCGCGACGCCTTCTTGCAGACCCTCCGCGACAACGACGTCGAGCCGCGCCCGGAGTGGTTGGTGCCGGGAGAGTTCAGCATCTCCGGCGGCGAGCGCGCGATGGACCGGCTGCTGGCCGGAGCGCACCAGCCCACAGCCGTTTTCGCCTACGCCGACGAGCTCGCGATGGGCGCGCTGCGGTCGCTGCGCAGGCACGGGCGTTCCGTGCCCGAGCACATGTCGATCGTGGGGTTCGACGACCACGAGATGAGCGAGTACGTCGACCTGACCACCGTGGCCCAGCCGGTGCGCGCGCAGGGAGCCACCGCCGCGCAACTGCTCATCGACCAGCTCGACGCGAAGTCGCGCAAGACGACCGTCGTCCCCGTGCCCATCGACCTCGTGGTGCGGGGTTCCACAGCTCCTCCGCGCAGATCCGCGGAACGGTGAGGAGATGAAGGAGGCTGGTAAGCGCAGGGAAAACCTGCCTTCCGCTGGCGACCCGGAACAGGGCGCACAACGCCCGGAGTGAATTCGCCCCCGAACCGAACACGTGAAGAACTGCACGACGCTCCTTGATCGATCAGGTGCGTTGTGCGGTCGAGCCCTCCTGTGCTCGAAGCAGTCCTCAATGGAGAGTGGCATGAAACAGAGAAATCGGTTAGCGATCGCCGCCGTGCTGACCTGCACCGCCGCCCTGACGGCCGGCTGCGGTGGCGGTTCGAGCTCGAACGAAGCGTCCTCCGCGCTGGAAGGCCGCGGTCCGATCACGTACGTGGCGGGCAAGGACGAGGAAGGCGTCACCCCCAAGATCATCGAGGCGTGGAACAAGACGCACCCCGATGAGCAGGTGCGCTTCATCGAGCTCTCCTCCTCCGCGGACGACCAGCGACAGCAGATGGTGCAGAACGCGCAGACCAAGTCCGACGCGTTCACCGTGCTCGAGATCGACAACGTCTGGACCACGGAGTTCTCCGCGAACCGGTGGATCACCGAACTGCCGAAGGAGCAGTTCGGCATCGACAAGCTGGTGCCCACCACCGTCGAGACCGCGCTGTACCGGGACCGGCTCTACGGCGTTCCCGCCACCTCCGACGGCGCGATGCTCTACTTCCGCAAGGACCTGCTGGCCAAGGCCGGAGTGCAGCCCCCGAAGACGTGGGACGAGATGCGCCAGGCCTGCGACAAGGTGAAGGCGCTGCCCGAGGCCGCCGGGATGTCCTGCTACGCGGGGCAGTTCGAGAAGTACGAGGGCCTCACGGTCAACTTCGCCGAAGCCGTGCACGGCGCCGGCGGTGTCGTCACCGATGAGAACGGCAAGCCCCACGTCAACACGCCCGAGGCCAAGCGCGGTCTCGACGCGCTCGTCGAGGGCTTCAACTCCGGGATGATCCCGCGCGACGGCATCACCTTCAAGGAAGCCGAGACGCGACGCGCCTTCATGGACGGCAAGGTCGTGTTCAGCCGTGCCTGGCCGAACCAGTACTCGCACGCGTCGGCGACCGACGGTTCGTCCCCCGTGGCCGACAAGTTCGACGTCGCACCGCTGCCCGGCGTGGCCGGCCCCGGCGTGTCCAGCCTCGGCGGGCACAGCCTGGCGATCTCCTCGTTCGCCAAGAACAAGGCCACCGCGGTCGACTTCATCAAGTTCGCCACCGCGCCCGAGCAGCAGCGGCTGCGGCTGGACGTCGGTTCGCTCGCCCCGACGGCGCGAGAGCTCTACGAGGACCCGGCCTTGCAGGCCAAGTACCCGTACCTGCCGTTGCTGGAGAAGTCCATCGAGGGCGCCGAGCCGCGTCCCCGGGTCATCAAGTACGGCGAGGTGACCGACGCGATCCAGGAGAACGTCTACGCGGCGTTGCGCGGTGAGAAGTCCTCGGAGCAGGCGCTGGCCGATCTGCAGGCCCAGCTCGAGGCGCTGACCGGACAGCAGTGAGCGCGCGGGGCGGTGCGCGTTCCGGCGCACCGCCCCGGTTCTCGCGGGGAGGTAGATGTGACGACAGAAGTGGAAACCGCGGCCGTGACCGTGCCCGAGCAGGAACGAGGTCGGCGCAAGAAGCGGCGCTCACCGCAGGCCGCGGCCACAGCGCGGTTGGCCGGCGTGCTGGTCTCGCCGACGTTGCTGGTGCTCGGTCTGGTGGTGGTCTACCCGATCATCGCGTCGTTGCGGCAGTCGCTGTTCACCGAGGGGCAGGGCGTCGACGCGGACGGGTTCGTGGTCGAGGGCGAGCAGTTCGCCGGACTCGCCAACTACACCGACGTGTTCACCGGGCCGGCCGCGGCGCGGTTCTGGAACGCCATGTGGAACACCACGTTCTTCACCGTGACGACCGTGGTGCTGGAAGCCGCGCTCGGCGTGGCGATGGCGCTGATCATGCACCGGGCCTTCCGCGGGCGCGGGCTGGTGCGCGCGAGCGTGCTGGTGCCGTGGGCCATCCCCACGGCGGTGTCGGCCTTGCTGTGGCGGTGGATCTTCGCCTCCGACGGCGTGGTCAACGCGATGCTGGGCACGCAGGTGCTCTGGAGCGCCGACGGCGGCCCGGCGAAGCTGGCGGTCGTGGTGGCCGAGGTGTGGAAGACCGCGCCGTTCGTGGGCTTGCTGGTGCTGGCGGGCTTGCAGGTGATCCCCCGCGACGTCTTCGAGGCCGCGCGGGTCGACGGCGCCAACTCGTGGCAACGCTTCTTGCACATCACGATGCCGCTGGTGCGCCCGGCGCTGCTGGTCGCGGTGCTGTTCCGGATGCTCGACGCGCTGCGGATGTTCGACCTGCCGTTCGTGCTGATCGGCCAGCAGAAGCAGTCCGTGGAGACGCTGTCGATGCTGGCCTGGCAGGAGGCCACCAACGTGCAGTACGGCCCCGCCGCGGCCTACGCGACGATCATGTTCTGCTACGTCGCCGTCGTCGCCTTCGCCTTCGTCAAGCTCCTGGGCGCGGACCTGCTCGGCGAAGCCCGGTCGCAGGTGAGGACGGCGCGCAAGTCCAGGAAGGCGGTGGCGTGATGGCCTCCTCGACCTCGAAGCGGAGCTGGAAGCGGTGGATCCCGCACCTCGGTGTGGCGGTGATCGTGCTGTACTGCCTGGCCCCGTTCTACTGGATGACGGCCACGGCGTTCCGGCGCCCGTCCGACCAGTTCGACCTCAGCCCGCTGCCGGAGGTGTGGTCGCTGGAGAACTTCCGCGCGGTCTTCGCCCCCGACGTGGGCTTCGGCTGGGCGCTGATGAACAGCTTCGTGGTCGCCTCGGTGACCACGCTGCTGACGCTGGTGGTCGGCATGACCACTGCTTACGCCTTGGCCCGCTTGCAGTTCCGGGGCAAGAACGTGGTGCTGGCGCTGATCATCGCCTGCTCGATGTTCCCCGGGATCTCGCTGATCGTGCCGCTGCTCAAGCTGTTCACCGACATCGGCTGGATCAACACCTACCAGGCGATGGTGCTGCCGAGCCTGTCGTTCGCGCTGCCGCTGGCGGTGTGGAACCTGACGACGTTCTTCCGGCAGATGCCGGTGGAGCTGGAGCAGGCGGCCATGGTCGACGGCTGCACCCCCGGTCAGGCGTTCCGCAAGGTGATCGTGCCGCTGGCCGCTCCGGGCGTGTTCACCACCGCGATCCTGACCTTCATCATGGCGTGGAACGAGTTCATCATCGCGCTGTCGATGGTGAACGAGAAGGAGATGCAGACCGTCACGGTCGCCATCTCCAAGTTCGTCGGCGCGCAGGGCCACGAGCAGCCCTTCGGCACCCAGATGGCGGCGGGCGTGATCGTCACCGTGCCGCTCGTGGTGGCCGTGCTGATCTTCCAGCGCCGCATCATCGCCGGACTGACCTCGGGCGGGCTCAAATGAGAGAGCACACTTCAGGAGGAGGAACGTTGCACGACCGATCCGGTGAGCGCCCGTGGTGGCGCGACGCGGTGATCTACCAGGTCTACATCCGCAGCTTCGCCGACGGCGACGGTGACGGGCTGGGCGACGTCGAGGGCATCCGCTCCCGGTTGCCCTACCTGCGGGACCTGGGCGTCGACGCGCTGTGGATCAACCCCTGGTACCCCTCGCCGCAGGCCGACGCCGGCTACGACGTGGCGGACTTCCGCGACATCGACCCGCGCTTCGGCACCCTCGCCGACGCGGAGAAGCTGATCGGCGAGGCGCACGAGCACGGGCTGCGGGTCATCCCGGACATCGTGCCCAACCACACCTCGGACCAGCACCGCTGGTTCCGCGAGGCGCTGGCGGCCGGGCCCGGCGCGCCGGAGCGGGAGCGCTACGTCTTCCGGCCCGGCCGGGGAGCCGACGGGTCGGAACCGCCGAACAACTGGCGGTCGGTCTTCGGCGGGCCCGCCTGGACCCGTGCGGCCGACGGCGAGTGGTACCTGCACCTGTTCGCGCCCGAGCAGCCCGACCTGAACTGGTCGAACCCCGAGGTGCACGACGAGTTCGCCGACGTCCTGCGGTTCTGGTTCGACCGCGGTGTGGACGGCTTCCGCATCGACGTCGCGCACGGGCTGGCCAAGGACCCGGCGCTACCGGACCTCACCGGTGCCCCGGACGAAGACCTCGCGCACCCGCACTGGGACCGCGACGAGGTGCACGAGATCTTCCGGCGGTGGCGCAGCGTCGCCGACGAGTACCCGGGCGAGCGCAAGTTCGTCGCCGAGGCCTGGGCTCCGTCACCGGAACGGCTCGCCCTCTACGTGCGGCCAGGCGGACTGCACACCGCGTTCAACTTCGACTTCCTGAAGTCCCCGTGGGACCCGGAGCGGATGCGCGCGGTCATCGACTCGACCACGGCGAGCCTGAGCGCGGTCGGCGCACCGCCGACCTGGGTGCTGTCCAACCACGACGTGCCGCGGCACGTGACCCGCTACGCCCGGGACACCGAGTGGGTCCCGCAGGACAAGCGCAAGCCCGGCGACGAGGACCCCTTCGCCGGTGAACCGGACCTCGAGCTGGGCACCCGGCGGGCGCGGGCCGCCGCGCTGCTGATGCTCGCACTGCCGGGCGGCGCCTACGTCTACCAAGGCGAGGAGCTCGGCCTGCCGGAGGTCGAGGACCTGCCCGAGGAGACCCTGCAGGACCCGATCTGGGAGCGCTCGGGGCACGCCGAGCGCGGCCGGGACGGCTGCCGCGTGCCGTTGCCGTGGTCGGGTTCGACGCCGCCGTTCGGGTTCGGGCCGCAGCACTCCACGGCCTCGTGGCTGCCCCAGCCCGCGGAGTGGCGGGACCGCACCGTGGAGGTGCAGGAAGGCGACCCGGGCTCGACGCTGGAGCTCTACCGCGCGGCGCTGCGGCTGCGCCGCGAGCTGGACGCGCTCGGCGAGGGCGGGATGCGCTGGCTGGACACACCCCCCGACGTGCTGGCGTTCCACCGCGAGCCCGGTTTCTGCTGCGTGGTCAACATGTCCGGCACTCCGCAGCCGCTGCCCGCGCACGAACGAGTGCTGCTGGCCAGCGCTCCGCTGGACGGTGACCTGCTGCTGCCGGACGCGGCGGTGTGGCTGGCCGAGTGACCCGTGGGGTGGTGCGCTCTCCGGGGCGCACCACCCCGCCACCGCTCGTTGAGCGGTGGCCGCCGTTCGTCGGTGCTTCGACCGCCCTCGTCCCACCGTGCTGGTCCTGGATTCAGGAATAAGCTTAGTTTCAGACCCAGAGGCAGACGATCCGCCAGCGCGGAGTCCGTCGGTTCCCGGTCGACTTGGTGAAGGACCAGAGGCGGTCTTCTATGGCATCAGTGCACCGGCTCGACCCGATGTCCCGCGTCCCGGACGAGACGACGGTGTACGGGGCGTGGGAACGGTTCGTGCAGGGCGAGGACGACATCCGGGGCGTGCGCCCCGAGGTGGCGATCTCGTGGCACCGCTGCCGGGACCAGTACCGCGTCGACCCCGGTCTCACCGAAGCCCCGGTGGCGGTGGCCGAGGTCGAGCACACCCTCGAGCACGACGTCGTGTTCGCCGAGCTGGGTTTCCGCGCCGCCTCCGTGGCCCACGAGGTGGCCAACGTCGGCGGCATCGTCACCGTCGCCGACGCGACCGGCCGCGTGCTGGCCGAGTGGGGCGACCCCACCACCCGCAAGCTCGCCGCCGAAGCCAACCTCGCCACCTGGTTCTGCTGGTCCGAGCAGGCCACCGGCACCAACGGGATGGGCACCGCGCTGGAGACGCACGCGCCGGTGCTGATCCGGGGTGCCGAGCACTGGTGCCAGGCCTTCCACGACTGGACGTGCGCGGGCGTGGCCGTGCGCGACGTGGTGACCAGGGACCCCATCGCGGTCCTCAACATCTCCTGCTGGCGCAGCGACCTGCCGGGCTCCGCGGGGGCGTGGCTGAGCAACGCCGCCACCCGCACCCAGTGCACGCTGCGGCAGCGCGCCCAGGACGGCAGCGCGGAGCTGATCGCGGCGTTCAACCACGCGCGGTCGCGCACCGGAGTGGCGCTGGCCGCCGTGGACCCGGCGGGCCGCGTGGTGATCGCCGACGACACCGCGAGCATCCTGCTCGGCGTGCCGAGCTCGACCCCGGCCAAGGATCCGGCCGTGCGGTGGAACCCGGGCCTGCCCGAGCTGATCCGGACCGCCCGCTACGCCGCCAAGCAGGCCTCCCGCAACCCCGACTGGGTGGGCACCACGCAGGTCTTCACCCACCTCTCCGACGAGCCGACCTCGGTCACCTTCCGCCCGGTGTTCCTGGCCGGGCACCTGGCGGGCAACCTGATCTCGTTCGGCGTCGCCGAGGGCGAGCAGCTGCCCCGCGGGGACGGGACCGGCAGCGGGACCAACCGCGGCCAGCCGTCCCGGATCGTGGCGATGCGCGACAACCGGATGGTGCTGCTGCGGTTGCCCGAGGTGTCCTTCGCCGAGTCGGAGGGGAACGACGTGTGGCTGTCCACCGACCAGGGCCGGCTTCGGGCCGCGTCGGCCAGCCTCGACAAGTTGGAGCACGAGCAGGGCGATGCCGGTTTCCTGCGGGTGCACCGGCAGTACGTGGTCAACCTCGGGCGCATCCGGGAGGTCGAACGCCGTCTCAAGGGCGAGCTGATGCTGGTCATGGACGACGGCGCGAACACGATGGTGCCGGTGTCCCGCCGCAACGCCCCCGCCGTGCGCCGAGCGCTGGACATCTGAGCGCTCGCCGGGAGGGAGGTGCGCCCGATGCCGGAGAACCCGGACGCCGTCGCCATCACCAGGAACTACGACCAAGCCCTGGGGAGCCGTCAGGCACAGCGGCGCCGCAACCACCCGGCCGCCGGTGGCGACAACGGCGACTGGTGGCCGAACCGGCTCAACCTGGACATCTTGGCCAAGCACCACCCTGCCCGGAACCCGCTCGGCGAGGACTTCGACTACGCCGCGGCCTTCTCGGAGCTGGACCTCGACGAGGTGGCCCGCGACATCGACGCGGTGCTGACCACCTCGCAGGACTGGTGGCCCGCGGACTACGGCCACTACGGTCCGCTGGTGCTGCGAATGGCCTGGCACTGCGCGGGCACCTACCGCACCGGTGACGGCAGGGGCGGGGCGAGCTCGGGCATGCAGCGCTTCGCGCCCACCAACAGCTGGCCGGACAACCGCAACCTGGACAAGGCCCGCCGGCTGCTGTGGCCGGTCAAGCAGAAGTACGGCCGCAACCTGTCCTGGGCCGACCTGATGGTCTTCGCCGGCAACCGGGCGCTGGAGTCGATGGGCTTCCGGACCCTCGGCTTCGCAGGCGGCCGTGAGGACACCTGGGAGTCGGACGCGGACATCTACTGGGGCCCCGAACGCACCTGGCTCGGCGACGAGCGGCACACCGGCGTCCGCGACCTGGAACACCCCCTCGCCGCCGACGAGATGGGGCTCATCTACGTCGACCCGCAGGGGCCGGCAACCCTGCCCGACCCCGTCGCCGCGGCCCGCGCCATCCGCGACACCTTCGGCCGGATGGGGATGAACGACGAGGAGACCGTGGCGCTGATCACCGGCGGTCACACCTTCGGCAAGACCCACGGCGCGGCCGACCCGGCCCGCCACCTGGGTGCCGAACCCGAGGGTGCCGGTCTCGAAGCACAAGGCCTGGGCTGGAAGAACAGCTACGGAAGCGGCTCCGGGCCCGACACCATCTCCAGCGGGCTGGACGGCATCTGGACGCCGACCCCGACCCGCTGGGACACCAGCTTCCTGGAAACCCTGTTCGCCTACGAGTGGGACGTGGTGCTGAGCCCGGCCGGCATGTGGCAGTGGGTCCCGCGGGACGGCCAGGGCGCCGGCACCGTGCCCGACCCGCACGACCCCTCGACGACCCACGCCCCGACGATGCTCACGACCGACCTCGCCCTGGTGGAGGACCCGGACTACGCACGCATCGCGCGGCGGTTCCTGGAGCACCCCGACCAGCTAGCCGACGCCTTCGCCCACGCCTGGTTCAAGCTCACCCACATCGACCTCGGACCCCGCCGGCGCTACCTCGGCCCGCTCGTGCCCGAGGAGACGATGATCTGGCAAGACCCCGTGCCCCAGGTCGACCACGGGCTCGTCGACGAGGACGACATCGCCGACCTCAAGCGCCGCATCGACGACTCGGGCCTCACCGTCCCGCAACTGGTGTTCACCGCCTGGGCCTCGGCCTCGACCTACCGCGACAGCGACAAGCGCGGCGGCTCCAACGGCGCCCGCATCCGGCTGGAACCGCAGCGCAGCTGGGACGCCAACGACCCCGAGGTGATCACCGAGGTCCTCGCCGCGCTGGAACGGATCCAGCACGAGTTCAACGCCGAGCAGACCGGGGACAAGCGGGTGTCGCTCGCCGACCTCGTCGTCCTCGGCGGGTGCGCGGCGATCGAGCGGTCCGGGGTGCGAGTCCCGTTCACCCCCGGCCGCACCGACGCGACGCAGGAGTGGACCGACGTGGCGTCGTTCGCCGCCCTGGAACCCCGCGCCGACGGCTTCCGCAACTACTTCGGCAAGGGCAACCGGCTCCCGGCCGAACACCTGCTCGTCGACCGCGCCAACCTGCTCACCCTCAGCGCACCGCAGATGACCGCGCTCGTCGGGGGGATGCGCGCGCTCGACGCCAACCACCGCGGGTCGCGGCTGGGCGTGCTCACCACCCGGCCCGGTGAGCTCACCAACGACTTCTTCGTCAACCTCCTCGACATGAGCACCGAATGGGTGGCCACATCGGGCACTTTCGAGGGAAGAGATCGGCGCAGCGGTGCTCCCCGGTGGACGGCGAGCCGGGTCGACCTCATCTTCGGGTCGAACGCCGAGCTCCGCGCGATCGCCGAGGTGTACGCCAGTGACCAGGAGAAATTCCGGCAGGACTTCGTCGCTGCGTGGGCCGCGGTCATGAACTTCGGCATGTTCGGGTCTGAGCGGTAGACCTCGCGCTGCGAGCGGCACGGCCAGCCGGTCCAGCGGTTTCGAGTTTTGGTGCGCTGCTGCCCGGCGTAACGTCCGGATTCGTTACGGGCCAACTCGTTTGGCCGTGAGCCGATCGCTCGATCGACTCGAAGAACTGTTCTCCCACGCGCCACAGAAGTGCTGCACGTGCAGGACTGAGGTGCCAGGTGTTCCTGTGACGGCTCGTGCGGACCGGGTCCGGGTGTCCGGTTCGGACCACCTCCTCTCTGGCGCCACTCGGGAACGGATTCACAAGGAGGTGAAGTCCGGTGACGACAACAGCGAAGGAACGCACCGATCTTCTCAGCGAGGTCGGGCTGGACGTGCAGAACGGGGCGGCGCTGGGCCGGGTGCTCGGCACCGGCACCATGCAGCGGGCGACCGAGAGGTCCGACGGCGTCATGGAGGCGACCGTCCGCATCCTCCCGGACCAGATCGTCTGGGATCCCTCGATCCTGGTCCTCCCGCACGGCGGCGACCTCGAGCTGACCTTGATCAACGACGACCTGAACACCCACTGCGCGCTGCTGCCGAGCAACGGCGACCGCAAGTTCATCTGGCTGGTCAACCACTCCAAGGGGCTGGCCCGGCTCAACCTCGACGGACCCGGTTACTACTGGTACAGCTCCCCGACCGGCAACGACGAAGGACGCGGGCTGACCGGCGCCATCGTCGTGCTCGGCGAGGTGCCGCCGGAGGCCCGCCTCGACCGCCCCGACCAGCCGCGCCCGTAGGGAGGAACGCTCAATGACCACCGCATACGTGGACGCCGGCGAGGCCATCGACCACGGCACCTTGACCGCGGCGCCTCGCAACGCGCCCAACGTGACTTCCAGCCTCGGGTACGAACGGCTGCTCGACGCGCGCTCGGAGTCGCAGAACTGGCTCACCTACTACGGCGCTTACGACGGGCAGCGCTACAGCCTGCTGGACCAGATCAACACCGAGAACGTGAAGAACATCGGTCCGGTGTGGATGTTCCAGTCGGGCACCTCCGGCATGATCGCCGGTGCGTCGACCTACGCCTTCGAAGCCACTCCCCTGGTCGTCGACGGGGTCATGTACCTCTCGGGCTGGGACGGCTGGGTGTGGGCGCTCGACGCCAAGAACGGCGAGCTCCTGTGGCGCTACAAGCACGCCGTGCCCTACGACGTGTCGCTGTGCTGCGGCAACGTCAACCGCGGTGTCGCCGTGGCCCGGGGCAAGGTCTTCTTCATGACGCCCAACGCGCACCTGCTGGCGCTCGACGCGGTGACCGGCGAGCGCGTCTGGGACAAGACCACCGGGGACGTGCGAGCCGGCGAGAGCGGGACGATGGCCCCGCTGGTCGTCAAGGACATGGTCGTCATCGGCAGCTCGGGCGGCGAGTTCGGCGTGCGCGGCCACATGGACGCCTTCGACATGGAGACCGGCGAGCACCGCTGGCGCTGCTACACGGTCCCCAAGCCGGGTGAACCGGGCGCGGAGACCTGGCCGTCCGACGGCGAGGCGTGGGCGCGTGGAGGGGCGAACCCGTGGATCACCGCGACGTTCGACCCGGAGTTGAACCTGCTGTACGCGGGCACCGGCAACCCGGCGCCGGACTTCGACGGCGCGGTGCGCGAGGGCGACAACCTCTACACCGACAGCATCATCGCCGTCGACGTCGACAGCGGTCAGATCCGGTGGCACTACCAGTGCACCCCGCACGACCTGTGGGACTACGACAGCACGATGGAGAACATCCTGTTCGACGAGGACGGGCGCAAGCTGCTCGGCCACTTCGACAAGAACGGGTACTTCTTCGTGGTCGACCGCACCAACGGCGAACTGGTGTCGGTGACGCCCTACGTGGACCGCATCGACTGGGGCACCATCACCCGCGACGGCAAGGTGACGCCCCGGAAGTACCCGGACAAGGAGGGCGAGCCGGTCCACTTCTTCCCCGGCCCGGCCGGCGCCAAGGAGTGGACGCACGCGGCCTACAACCCCACCCACGGGCTGTTCTACGTCCCCGTGCAGGACGTCGGCGCCACCGCCACCCGGCGGCGTCGCGAGTTCCGCGAGGGGATCCCGTACTGGGGCGCGGGCGTGCAGGTCGACGCCGACGACATGCGCGGCTCCATCAGCGCCTTCAACTCCAAGGGCGAGGAGGTGTGGCGCTGGCGCAACAACCTGCCGATGTGCTCGTCGGTGCTGACCACCGCCGGAGACCTGGTCTTCGCCGGCACGCCCTCGGGGGAGTTCATCGCGCTCGACGCCCGCAACGGCGAGAAGCTGTGGGAGTTCCAGTGCGGTAGCGGCCACCACGGCAGCCCGATGACCTACTCGATCGAGGGCAGGCAGTACATCGCCGTGCCGGTCGGCTGGGGTGGCTGGATCGAGGGCTTCCTGCCGGGCATGCTCGGCGCGGGCCACGGCAGCGCCCTGCTCGTCTTCGCGCTCCCGGAGACGGCAGCGACGAGGTAGACGGCACCATCCGCTGCGGGGGTGGGAGTTCCGACGGGAACTCCCACCCCCGCACCACGTTCGGGGCCGTGGACGGCGCACCGGGACCAGCTCGAGACGTCGGCGCTGTGCTGCGGTCCGCAGTCTCGCGTGGAACTCCCGGCCCACCTGCAACAGCGAACTGGTCTGACGTTCCACCGGCGGCGCGCCGGTCTCTCGCCCACCGCTACCCCGTCGAGGTTCTCGGCCTCGGACCACCGGGGACCAGGACCGCTGCCGTGATTCGGCGTCAGTCGAGGTCGGGGGCCACTGCTCGGCCCGTTTCCGGCGAGATCCGGCCCGGGCAGAGGTCGTGGGCACGCAGGGCCTCCGCGATCCCGGGGATCGCCTGGAGGGTGTTCGGCGGCCAGTCGTGCATGAGGATGACCTCGCCGTCGCTGAGGGCGGCGGTGGCCGCCACGATCTCGTCGACCGTGGCGCCGTCCCAGTCCCGGGAATCGACGTCCCACCTGATCTCGGTGAGCCCGTGGGAGGCGACGACCTCCTGGAGGAGGGCGTTGGTCTCCCCGTAGGGCGGCCGGAAGAGCTCCGGGGTCCCACCTCCCGCCTCGGTGATCGCGCGCTGCGTGCGGGAGACCTCGGCGTCCACCTCGGAGCGCGTCAGCTGGGTCATGTGCGGGTGGCTGTAGCTGTGGTTGCCCACCCACATCCCCGCGTCGACCTGCGATTCGACCAGCGAGGGGTGCGCGTTCGCGTGGTCGCCCTGGTTGAACATCGTCGCGCGCAGACCGTTCCGCTGGAGGGCGTCGAGCAGGTCCGCGGTGGTGCCTCCGGGGCCGTCGTCGAAGGTGAGCCCGACGTGACCGCGGCACATGCCCTCTGCTGGGGCTGCGGGGGCCACCACCACGACGGACGCCAAGACCACTCCGACAGCGCAGACTCGCGCACGGGTTCTCGCTGACATGGGCACCGCATCCTCCCGACCGCGTCGACGGAGAGCCGGAGCGAGTATGCGGAACCGTTGGTGATCGGTCAATCCCAACTTCCTGAAACTCTTTCTGCCCGTCGGGCCGCCCTCCGCGGACACGCACGCTGATGTGCGCTTCTTCTGAGACGAGCACCTTCCACATGAGCCGCGTGGAACCGGAGCTGTAGATCCCTTTTCCGAAACTTTCTGGCCTCACCGGAGCCGTCCGCGAAGTACCTCTTGTGGGGATTCGTCCCGATGGATACGGTCCCTAAAACTTACACCGTTAGTTATCTGGGTCACCCCGGATCAACACCCACCGGAGGACGACCGGCATGGCCTCCACCGCGACAAGCGCGCGGCGAGTAGCGCTCGCCAGCCTGATCGGGACCACCATCGAGTGGTACGACTTCTTCATCTACGGCACGGCCGCTGCGCTGGTGTTCAACCAGCTCTTCTTCCCCAAGTTCGACCCCGTGGTCGGCACGGTCGCGGCGTTCGCGACCTTCGCCGTCGGGTTCCTGGCGCGGCCCATCGGCGGTGTGCTGTTCGCGCACTTCGGCGACAGGCTCGGGCGCAAACCGATGCTCATCACCTCGCTCATGCTGATGGGCGTCGCCACGCTGCTGATGGGCCTGCTGCCCACCTACGCCACCATCGGGGTGTGGGCGCCGATCTTGCTGACGCTGCTGCGCTTCGCGCAGGGCATCGGTGTCGGCGGCGAGTGGGGCGGCGCAGCGCTCATGGCCGTTGAGCACGCCCCGAAGGGCAAGCGGGGCTTCTACGGCAGCTGGCCGCAGGTCGGCGTGCCAGCGGGCCTCCTGCTGGGCAACCTGACCTTCACGGCGCTGTCGGCGAACATGACCGACGAGACGTTCATGGCCTGGGGCTGGCGGGTCCCGTTCCTGTGCAGTGCGGTGCTCATCGTGGTGGGCTTCGCCATCCGGCTGAAGATCAGCGAGAGCCCGGTCTTCGAGCAGGCCATGCAGCGCAAGGAGCAGGAGCGCGCCGAGCAGATGCCGGTCGTCGAGGTGCTGCGCAAGCACCCGAGGACGATCCTGCTGGCCGCCGGCTCGTTCCTCGCCACCAACGCGACCTTCTACGTCGGCACCACCTGGATCGTCTCCTACGCGACCAAGACGCTCGACTACGAACGCACCACGGTCCTGAGCGCGAACGCGCTGCTGGCGGCCGTCGACATCCCGCTGATGATGGCGTTCGGCCTGCTGTCGGACCGCATCGGCCGACGTGGCATGTCGCTGAGCGGCATGCTGGTGCTCGCGCTGTTCGCGGTTCCCTGGATCATGCTGGTCGACAGCGGGTCTATCGGGCTGTTCCTGCTCGCCGGCATCGTCGTGCAGGCCTGCCGCACCGCGGTGTACGGACCGCAATCGGCGTTCTTCTCGGAGCTGTTCAGCACCCGCCTGCGCTACAGCGGGGCCTCGCTGTCCTACCAGATCGCGTCGATCCTCGGCGGTGGCATCGCCCCGATGATCTGCACGGCGCTGTTCGCGGCCACCGGCAGCTCGTTCTCCATCGCCGGTTACGTCGTGGTGCTGTGCCTGATCTCGTTCGTCTCGACCTACCTGCTCACCGAGACCTACAAGCGGGACCTCACCGACACGGCGACCCCGGTCAAGGCCTGACCGAGGCGACTTCCGCGCGGAGCCCGTGAGGGGCTCCGCGCGGAACCTCCGAAGGCCAGGCTCTGCCGAGGGACGCCGTCCCAGGGGTACCGGTGGACAGTGAGCAGGAACCTGAGCGGCGCCACCCGGTGCTCCTCATGCCTGCTCAACGCTCCGGCGTCGGCGCCACCGCCTGCACCGCCGTTCGAACTTCGCGCGAACTTCGAGGGCAGAAGTTCCCCCTCGAAGTTCGCGCGAGGTTCGAGCACCCCCGCGGACAGCAACTCAGCCGACGGAGGCCGCTGAACAGGAACGGGGATTGCGCAGGGGTGTCCACTGAGGAACTTCCCAGCGCACCACGTACGGATCCCCTCCCCCCACTCCAGTCAGGCCCACGCGTCACCCACCACCAGGCTGGTTCGACGTTCCCGCGAAACTCGACAACCACCGCGCGGACAGCAACCCAGCCGACAGAGGCCCCGGACCAGGAACGGGGACATCTCCGGCAGGGACCTCCACTGACGGAACGCCCCAGCGCGCCACGCCCGGGTCCCTCCCGCGCTTCGAGCCCGCGCTTCGAGGCCGCATCACGTCGCCCACGCCGACGCCTGTTCGAACTTCGCGCGGAGTGGGGACGGCCTGCGCGGTGCTGGGCCTGGAGCGGGGCTTCGTCGGATGGAGCGGCCCCTAGCAAGGTTTCAGCGGAGACCGGCGCCCATCGCGACGATCGTCATGAGCAGGAGGAGGCCGACGTAAGCCGCGGCGTGCACGGTGTCGCCGACCGGCGGTGGGCGGCGACGGAGCAGGACGATCACCGGGATCGCCGTCACCAACAGCACCATCGCTGAGCGCAGGTCGATCAGCCCGACTGTGCCGGCGCCCGGCGGATCCGGACTGGCCAGCAGGAACACGACCAGGGCGGGCAGGCTGATGGCGAAGGTCAGCGGGTTGGCCAGCGGCGTGGCCACCGCCATCGGCATGCCGCCGCGTCGCAGCAGCGGCACGGTCATCACGCTGCCGCCCACACCGAGGAACGAGGCCAGCGCACCGATCGGCACGCCGAGCGACGACCGGATCGGGAGGCCCTCCCCCGTGGGCACTTCGGAAGCGGACTGGCGGAGGAAACCCGGCCGGAGCACGACGTCCGCGAGCGTCGCACCGAGGTAGGCCACGAAGCCCCAGTGGATGAGCGGCGCCGGGGCCCACCCCGCGAGCAGCGCTCCCACCGCCCCACCGACCGCGAGCAGCGCGCACAGGTGCTTCGCCCCCAGCAGGTGGCGGAGCACTACGCGTCGCGTGGCCGAGGTCGCGACACCGGCGTTGACGACCATCACCACCGACGAGGTCGCCACCGCGACCGCGGCCGCCGACTCACCGAGATCCGCGTCGACCCACATGATCACCGGCACCGTCACGAAGCCCCCGCCGAAGCCGAACAACACCGTCGTCACACCGGTCGCCACGCCGACGAGTCCGAGGAAGAGGAGATCCACACCGGTCAGTCCACCCGGCGGACCACCGGCTGACAACCGATCTCCGCTCCGCAGGAAGACGTGTCGAGCCGGGTTCGATGAGGAGCGCCGCTTCCCGCTGACCGAGCGGTCCGGGCGCGGTCGCGCCGCTCTCCTGAGGGGTGGGAGAGTGCCGGGCTCGCACTCCTCCGCAAAGGTCCTCAACGCGACGAGGAGCACGCGCCGCCAACGGTGCCGGGCTTTCACCCGCCAAGCCCCACTCCGCGCCTCCACTGGCCGTGACGCACCTGATCGAGCACCTCGCTGGCCATGTGGACACCCGAGAGGCGAGCGCGCGAGCACCTGGTCCTGTGCTCGGCGCGCGCACCGATCCCCCCACGCCGACAACCGCCTCTCGCTGGTGAGCTCCGCGCTGTCGACGCGACGCGAAAGCTCCACCACCGCAGCGCTGCGACGCGCCCCCGGAACCAGCGAACTCTCCCGTTCCGACCGATCACGCCGCTTCGGCGGCACCGGCACTGTTGACTCGGTGTCTATATTGACATCATGTCTCACAACGAGGTGGCAGGCAGTCGGTCGCGGGTGGTCACCAGCGCCGACGGAGTGCGGATCGCGACGCACGAGCACGGAGACCCGTCGCAGCCCACGCTGATCGCGGTGCACGGCTACCCGGACGACCACACCGTGTGGGACGACGTCGTGGCGGAGCTCGCCGATCTCCACCACCTGGTGACCTACGACGTCCGCGGCGCCGGCCGCTCCGACGCCCCGGCCTCGCGGGCGGCGTACCGGCTGGACCGGCTCGAAGCGGACCTCTGCGCGGTCGTCGACGCGGTCGCACCGACCGGGCGCGTGCACCTGCTGGCGCACGACTGGGGGTCGATCCAGACCTGGCACGCCGTCACCGGGGACGCGCTGCGCGGGCGGATCGCCTCCTTCACCTCGATCTCCGGACCGTGCCTGGACCACGTCGGCCACTGGTTCCGGTCCCGGCTCGGCCGTCCGTCGGCGCGCGGGCTGCGCGAGCTGCTCAGCCAAGCCGTGCGGTCCGGCTACATCGCCTTCTTCCAGGTCCCCGGCCTCGCCGAGCTCGCCTGGCGCGCGAACCTGGTTCCCCGTGCGCTGCGGGTTCTGGAGCGCGGCGGCGTCGGGTCTCCCAGCGTCAGCGACGGGATCCAGGGGCTGGAGCTGTACCGCGCGAACGTGGCGCGGCGGCTGCGTCGCCCCAGCGAGCGCCGCGCGGAGATCCCCGTGCAGGTCGTGGCGCCCACGGGTGACCGCTACGTCTCCGCGCCCTTGCAGACCGGCATCGGCCGGTGGGTGCCCGACCTGCGCGTGCAGCACGTTCCCGGCGGGCACTGGTTGCCGCGCACCCGGCCCGATCTGGTGGCGCGCTGCGCGGCCGAGCTCGTCGACCGCGCCGAGCACACGACCGAGAACAGGAGGAACGCCCATGCCGACCCACGGTGAACCGGACCGCGTGGTCCTCCACGCGCGCAACGTCTCCTTCGACTGGACGGATCTGCCGCGCCACTGGATCCCGGGCGAGCCGTTCGCCGCGCACATGATCAACGTGCTGCACCTGCTGCTGCCCGAGGGCGAGCGGTGGTTCTGCCACGTGTTCAAGGAGGCGCTGCCGCTCATCCGCGATGAGCAGATCGCCGAGGACGTGCGGGGTTTCATCGGCCAGGAGGCCGTGCACGCCGAGTCGCACCAGGGCGTGCTCGACCACTTCGACACCCACGGACTGGACACCCGTCCCTACGTCCGGCAGATCGCCTGGCTGTTCGGCAAGCTGCTCGGCGACCGCGGGTACGCGGGCAAGCAGGGCCGGGAGTGGGTGATCGAGCGCGTCGCGCTCGTCGCCGCGATCGAGCACTTCACCGCGGTGCTGGGCCAGTGGGTGCTCGACGCGGAGGAGCTGGACGCCGTCGGCGCCGACCCCACCATGCTCGACCTGCTGCGCTGGCACGGAGCCGAAGAGGTCGAGCACCGCTCGGTGGCCTACGACCTGTTCACCCACCTCGACGGCCGCTACTCGCGACGCGTCCGCGCCCTGCTCATCGCGACGCCGATGTTCCTCTGGCTGTGGGCACGCGGCGTGCGGTTCCTGATGAGCCGTGATCCCGAGCTGCGCGGGCGGTCGAAAGCCCGCTGGCGCGACTGGCTGCGGTCCGGCCGGCTCGGCATCACCCCGAGCGTCGGGGACCTGCTGCGATCGCTGCCGCCCTACTTCCGGCCGCAGTACCACCCCTCCCAGCACGGGTCGACCAGCCAAGCCGTCGCCTACCTCGCCAAGTCCCCAGCAGCGCAGGCGGCTGATCAGTGAGCACCGCACCACCCGACCTCTACGGCCGCGGCCATCCCGACCGGATGTACCGGTTCCTCGAGCGGGCCGTGGCCCGCTACGCGCGCTGGGCGCACGCCAGCGCGCGGGGACGGCCGCCGGTCCAGGAGGTGCGGCGGGACCTGGACCTGGTGGTCGACGAACTGCGGCCGGAAGCCGAGGACGTGGTGAGCCTGCGGCTGGTCGACGCCGGCGGACGTCGGCTGCCCGGGTGGCACCCCGGAGCGCACCTCGACCTCGAACTGCCCTCCGGCCGCACGCGGCAGTACTCGCTGTGCGGCGACCCCGGTGACCGGCGCTCGTACCGCATCGCGGTGCGGCGCATCGCCGACGGTGGCGGCGGTTCGGTCGAGGTGCACGACGCGTTGCGCGCGGGGGCGAGGGTGCGGGTGCGCGGGCCACGCAACGCCTTCCCGTTCATCACAGCGCAGCGCTACCTGTTCATCGCGGGCGGCATCGGCATCACCCCGATCCTGCCGATGGTGCGCCTCGCCGCGGCGCGCGGTGCCGACTGGCGGCTGGTCTTCACCGGGCGCTCCCGGGCGACGATGCCGTTCCTCGGCGAGATCGCCGGGTTCGACCAGCGCCGGGTGTGGGTGCGCTCCGACGAGGAGTACGGCATCCCGGCCTCGGGCGCGGAGCTGCTCGAGCACGCGTCGCAGGACGCGGTGGTCTACTGCTGCGGACCGACACCGATGATCACCGGGGTGCGGCTGGACCTGCCCGCGAGTCCGGCGGATTCGCTGCACTTCGAGCGGTTCTCGCCGCCGCCGGTGGTCGGCGGGCGGCCGTTCCGGGTGGGCCTGGCCCGCCGCGGGCTGACCCTGCAGGTCCCAGCCGACCGCTCCGCGCTCTCGGTCATCCGCGAGCACGTCCCGGACGTGCCGTACTCGTGCCGGCAGGGGTTCTGCGGCACCTGCGAGGTCCGCGTGCTGTCCGGCTCGGTCGAGCACCGCGACGCCGCGCTGACCGAGGAGGAACGCCGCGACCGGATGATGATCTGCGTCTCGCGGGCCGCGGGCGAGCACGTCGAGCTCGACCTGTGATGCGAGAATCCGCAGGACGTCGACGGCGGGGAGGGCCAGTGGTGGAGCACTCGACTCGGTCCGCCCGGGCAGGGCGAGCGACCGCGCGCCGGCCTCGCCGGATGGCGCCCGAGCGGCGCCGCGACCACCTCATCGCAACGGCGCTGCAGATCTACAGCGACCGGTCGCCGCAGGAGGTGTCCGTCGACGACATCGTCGAGGCCGCCGACGTCTCGCGCGCTCTGTTCTACCGGTACTTCACCAACATCCGCGATCTGCACGTCACCGCGCTGAGCAAGGTCGTCGACGAGCTCCTGGTCGAGCTCACGCTGCCCTCCAGCGGCGACTTCCGGGCGGACCTGCGCACCGCGCTGGAACGCTTCCTCGAGTTCGCCGAGACCTACGCGGCCAGCTACACCGCCCTGCTGCGCAGCGGCTCCACCATCGCCACCAGTGGCACGTCCACCCTGGTCGAGCGGGTTCGCACGCACGTGGTCGACCAGCTGCGCGAGCACCTGGGCCTCGACGAAGCGGCGCCCGCCCTCGAGCGCACGCTGCGGGGCTGGGTCGCGGTCGTGGAGACGACGCTGCTGTCCTGGTTGGAGGACCGGGACATGACCGACGAGCAGCTCGAGTCCTGGCTCACCGACCAGCTCTTCGCGATGGTCAGCACGACAGCCCGGCACGACTCCACCACAGCCCGGAAGCTCCGCCTGTTCCTCGGGACTGGTTGAGACCCCGCGCGTTGCTCCGCTCGGCGGTGCGGGCAGCAGAACCTGAGCCGGCTCCGTGGTGGTGGGGGACGTTCCAGCCGAAACCTCCCCCACCACCCGGGAAAAGCCGTCGTCAGGCTCGGGTCCGGACGTCCTCGGCGAGGATGCGGGCGATGTTGCGCTCAGCGAGGGCGGTGATGGTGACGAAGGGGTTGACGCCGGTGCTGCCCGGGATCAGCGAGCCGTCGGTGACGTAGAGGTTGCGGTAGCCCTTGACCCGACCGTGCAGGTCCGTGGCCTCACCGAGCACCAGCCCGCCCAGCGGGTGGTAGGTGAACCGGTTCTCGAAGGCCCGCGTGTCACCGAAGAGGTCGTAGCGGTAGCTGGTGCCGTTGACCTCGTTGATCCGGTCGAACATCTGCTTCGCCGCGTCGATCGACGGCTGCCCCTGCTCCTCGCGCCAGTCCAGCACCGCCCGGTCGGCGCCCGGGTCGTAGTGGAACGTGCCGCGCTCCGGGTTGCGGGTGATCGCCAGGTACAGGCTCGCCCACGTCTCCAGACCTGCTGGTACGGGAGCGATTTCGGCGAACACCGGGTTCACCGGGTCGTCCCAGGCGTCGATGCCGAGCGCGGGCATGCCCGACTCCAGCGAACCGACCAGGTCCTGCCCGTGGTTGGCACGGCCGAGCATGACGTTGCCGTTGGTGCCCCAGCCCTGGCCGATCTCCTCGCCGAGGTTCGGCAGCGTTCCGGTGTCGCGAGCGCGCAGCAGCAGTTCGGTCGACCCCAGGCTCCCAGCCCCCAGGAACAGGTGGTCCGCGGTGAGCTGGTGGATGCCGAGGACGTTCCCGGACTCGTCGATCCGGCGCACCGACAGCGCGTAGCTGCCGTCCTGCTGCTGGGAGATGCCGCGGACCTCGCTCAGCGTCTCGATGGTGACGTTGCCGGTGCCCAGCGCGGCGGCGAGGTAGCTCTTGTCCAGCGAGCGCTTGCCGTGGTTGTTGCCGTAGATCACCTCGGAGGCCAGCGCCGAGCGCGGCACCAGGCCTTCCTCCTCGCGGCGCATGTAGTCGAAGTCGTAGACGCTGGGCACGAACGCCGTCTCGTACCCGGCCTTCTCCGCTGCGGCGCGGGAAACCCGCGCGAACTGGTAGGAATCGCAGGTCTCGAACCAGTCCCGGTCGACGTGGTTGGTGCCGAGCATCGCGTTGGCCAGCGGGAAGTACGTCCGGTACATCTCGTCGGCGTCGACCTGAGGCAGGACCTCCTCGAAGTACCAGCGCTTCGGGGTCACCGCCATCGCACCGTTGACCAGCGAGCCGCCCCCGACACCACGCCCGACGTAGACGGACATGTCGCCGTGGTCGACCCGGTCGAGCACGCCCGCGTACGGCTCGATGTCGCGGTTGGCGAGGTCCATCCACAGGAACGACGCCAGCGGCGCTTCGGTGCGCTCCTTGAACCACATGGCCCGGCGGTCGGGGGTGAGCATGCTGGAGAAGATGGTGCCGTCCTCGGCCGGGGTGTCCCACAACCGGCCCATCTCCAGCATCACGGTGGGCACGCCCGCCGCCCCGAGGCGCAGCGCGGTCACGGCCGCGCCGTAGCCGGTGCCGATGACGACGGCCGGCGAGTGCCCGGCGGCGTGCGCGGGTTTGCGGGTGGAGATGGTGGTCAGTCCGAGCGCTGCGGCGGAACCGAGGGCGGCCATGCCCATGAAGCGGCGGCGGGAGGTTGGAGCTCGCACACCGGGCCTTTCTGTCGTTGACGAAGCCTTACACCTCATGTCAACGATGTAAAGATCATCAAGTGACGCCCAGGCCGGGGACGAGGTGTCGGTGCAGGTACGCGCGCAGCTTGGAGTCCGAGCGCGACCTCGCGCTCTCGAACTGGACCAGCGACACCAGCCACCGCAGGCAGGTCTCGGCGATCTCCTCCAGCTCCGGTTCCAACTCCGGCTGGAACTCCAGCAAGGGCAGCAGGAACGAGCGCGACAGCTCCAGCGCTCCCGGCCCCAGCGGGTCGCCGTCGAACAGGATGGTCCCGCGCTGCGGGAACGCGATCGGAGCCAGCGCGGGGCTGCTGCGGAACTCCGCGCGCGCGGCGACCATCACCTCCACGACGTAGTCGGCGGCCGTGGACGCCTCCTCCCGCGCTCGCTCGATCACCCGCGAGATCACCCGGACCGCCGCGGTTTCCAGCGCTTCGGCGACGAGCTGCTCCAGGGTGCCGAAGTGCGCGTAGATCGTCGGCCGGGACAGGCCGGAGAGTCGGGCCACCGCACTGATCGACATGCCCTCGTAGCCCGCGGTCGCCATCCGCTGGACCGCAGCCTCGACGATCTTGGTGTGGACGTCCATCACCGTAGTATCCGACCCGGGCTCCCGGCCGATCAGTCCGCCCGTTCCGCGAGCACCGTGGGCGTGACCACCGCGGGACGCCAGCCGGTGAACGCGAGCCCACCTGGTGCTGGGGACCCGCGGTTGACCAGCAGCTCGCCGTCGAAGCCGAGCGCGATGAGCGTGACACCACCGCCGGGCTCGGCGACGACCGCCGGGTGATCGCTCACCGCTCCACCGAGCTCGGTCCACGGTTTCCCGGCGCCGTCGGCGACGCGGACCGCACCCGCCCCGTCCCGGGCCACCCGGATCAGGTCGGCGCCACTCCGCGGGCCGGACGTCACCAGCGTCGGAGCTCCTACCCCACCGGCCCCGGGGTAGGTCGTCCTCCCGGGTGACCAGCCCTGCCGGGTCGAGGCGAGTTCGACCAGCTCACCACCGCGGTCCGTGCGCACGAGCACCCGGATCGAGCCGTCGCGGGCGCGTTCGGCCTCCGGCGGACCGGCCGGGTGGGCGGAGCCGATCGGCACCTCCTCGGGGTGCGCGGTCCCGGCGCGCGGAACCTGCCAGCGCAGGACCTTCCCGCGCGTCGCGGCGAAGACGTGCACCACGCCGTCCTCCGCCGGGACGACCGAGAGACCGTCCTGGACGTCGGTCCCGCCGAGCTCGGTCCACGGCTGCCAGCGCGCGCTGCCCGGGGAGACCTGCCTGCGGATGCTCACCCCGCCCGCGGAGTTCTTCACCGCGAGCACGATCCGGCCGTCCGAGTCCACGGTGGCGGCGGGCGGTCCGTTCTCCGCCGGGTCGGCCGCGGCGGGCGCGTCGACCACTTCCCACCTCGGGTGCGACCCCTGGCGCAGCAGCAGGATCCGCGCGCCGTTCGCGCTCTGCGCCACGAGAGTTCCGCCGAGCAGCGTCACCTGCGGCCGCAGCGGTTCCGGCAGCGGCAGCAGGTCGGGGCCGGCCCAGTCGCCGTCGGCTGAGCGGGTCCAGCGGGCAAGTCCGTGCGCGCGCACCGCGTACGCCTGCACGGCACCGCCTTCGCCCCACGCCGCCCACCGGCCGCGACGCGGGTACCGGTAACCGCTGTTGTCGCTCCAGATCTGGTACATCAAGCCTTCGGCGAACACGTCGTGCCGGGCGTAGGCGCTGAACGCCGCACGGGTGGTGCGCTTGTCCACATCGGACAGCGCGGCGGGGGTGTCGGCGACGTTGTAGTCGCGGTAGGTCACCACCATCGGTGAGAACGCGCTCGGCCGGTGCGCGGCGAGCGCCTCCCGGGTCAGCGCCGCGCCGGCGACGTGGTCGGGGTGGTTGTGCACCCCCACCCAGACGTTCTGGTAGCGCCCGTCGGGCTGGTCGTCCTGCAGCCGCACCACCGTGGGCTGCAGGTGGTCGAACAGAGCCGTGAGGGCGTCGACCACCGCGCCGCGGTCGAACGTCTGCGGGTACGGGACCGTCGCCCCTGCCGGGACCGTGGTGGTGACGGTGAGCGACGGGTCCGCGCGCATCCGGGTCAGCGTGTGTTCGCCGTGCTGCGAGTTGGCGTCCTCGGGCAGGTTCAGGAACACCAGCCGCACGTGCGGGGCTTCGCGCAAGGTGTCGACCTCGGCCAGGCGGCCACGCCCCACCGGGATCGTGCCTCGGACCCAGTCGTTGGGCTTGCGGACCATCTCGGCGTAGGCGGCCCGGGTGCCCTCCTGCCGCGCCGCCCCGTAGCGCGCCTTGTTCGACACGTCGGCTTCACCGGCGGTGAGGTAGATGCCGGTGGTCTGCCGCCCGCTGCGCAGGCCTTCGGCCAGGTCGGGGTTCATGAACAGCAGGTCGTCGTCGGGGTGCGCGACGATCTGCACGTGGTGCGCCGGCGGCAGCGGAGCCGGCGGTTCGGGCTCGTCGGCGGGCGGCTTCGGAGGCCCCTGGCAGGTGGCCAAGAACAGCAGCACGGCTCCGAGACCGAGCGCCGCGAACCGGCTCATCGCGCCGCTCCGGTGGTGTCCCTGCGGCGCGAGATGACCTGGTGGAGCCCGACTCCGGCGGCGAGCAGCGCTCCCCCGGCCAGCGACACCAGCCCGAGCCGCAGGCTCGGCGGGGTCCAGGTGATCTCCACCCGTCCCGCCCCGGTGTGTCCGGCCGGGAGCACGACCTCCAGCATGCCGCCCGGTCCCGCGTGCGCCGGCACCCGAACGCCGTTGAGCGTGGCGGTGTAGCCGGGCCAGGCGCTCCTGGCGAAGACCAGCCGCCCCGGCGCACCCGAGGCCCGGTGGACCTCGACGGCTTCGGCGCGCGGTCCGCTCGAGGTGTCCGAGCGCACCTGCAGGTGCGGCGAGGCCCAGCTGAGGTAGCCGGTGCCCGCCGAGGCGGGGACGTCCCTGCGCAGGACGCTGACCCGGTCGTTCCGCTCGGCGAGGTGCCAGCCCTGCGGCACCGCCGGCTGCGGGACGCTCGCGCGCTGCACGACGACGGTGTCCAGCAACATCAGGTCCGCGAGCGGGACCGTGGCGCCGCGCGGCGTGCGCCACAACGCGTCGTAGGCCTCCGGGCACGTGGACCCGTGGTAGTTCATGCACAGCTCGTCGGAGATCGGCATGTACCCGATGCCCGAGTAGGAGCCGACGCTGTCCACATCAGACAGCAGGAAGGAGTTGCCGATCACCATGTCGCGCCACACCTCCCGCGGCGCCTCCTCCGCACCCTCCTCGTTGAGCGAGGAGTGCCCGATCTGCAGCACACGTCCCTCGTAGCGGCCCGCGTAGTTCTCGCGCATCTGCTCGGGCGAGGTCGGGAAGAGCGACCGCTCGACGGGTCCGCCCCCGATGAACCACACGCACTGCGCGCAGAAGACGAGCGCGGTGCCGACCTGCAGCACCGCCAGCAGCGCCCTGCTGCCGCGCCTGCGGTGGAGCGCCACACCGGCGGCGATGAGCAGTCCGATGAGGACGGTGATGGCCACCGTACGCTTGAGCGTCACGAGGTCCGGGGAGCGGTCCACGGCGAAGAACACCGACACCAGCAGGAAGGTCGCCGTGCCCGCCGCGCGCACGCGCGGCCGGTCCGTCCGCAGTCCGGCGGTGAGCACCACGGCCAGCAGCACCGCCAGCGCGAGGTATCCGTAGTGCACCACCCGCAGCGGCCAGCGGAACATCCACACCTCGGCCGGTCCGAGCGCGACCACCAGGTAGAAGGCCGCGATCAGCGCGGGCGCGGCCAGCTCGCGCGCCCGCCTCCGCAGCACCGACCAGTCGCACCAGAACGCGAGCGGGAGCACGAACCAGCAGAGGTACACCGCGGGCACGCCCACGCCCTCGATGTCCGGCACGTAGGTGGGCATGCTGAGGTTGAGCAGGTCGTCGAGGTGCGGCTCCAGGGTCCCGGTGTTGTCGACCCCTCCCGAGGTGGTGCGCCAGGTCATGTGCGCCGTGCGCACCAGCGGCAGGTACACCAGCGGCACGACCGCCCCGATCGCCACCGAGACGAGCGTCAGCCTCGCCGCCTGCGCCCACTTCCGCTGCAGCGCGGCCTCGACCAGCACGGCCGCGAGCACTGCGCAGACACCGAGCAGGCCGTAGGGGTTGCCGGCGGTCACGGCGAGCACTCCGACGAGGAAGAGCAAAAAACCGTTGGTGCCACCGCGCACCACGCGACTCGCCAGCAGCCAGACGAACGGGACCCACACGAACGCCAGCAGCGCGGCCGGCCACTTCGCGGTGTCGAAGTGCAGCAGCGAGCCCGTCAGCGGCAGCGCCGTGGCCAGCGCGCTCGCCGACCAGCGGGCCGCGCCGTAGTGGCGGCACAGCAGGTAGCAGCCGAGCGCGATCAGCGCGAGGGCCGCGGTGCGCACCACGAGTCCGGCCACGCCCACGTCGGAGGAGAAGGACACGCCCACCCACACCAGGGCGTTGACCGGGCTCCAGATGCCGAACAGCGTCTCCGCGGCGAGGTTGCCGCCCATCAGCAGGTCCGGGTCCAGCAGCGGCGGCCAGACCCCGTCCCGCACCTGGTTCCCCAGGTGGTACCACATGGGCAGGATCTGGGTCGCCGCGTCGTCGGCGAAGTAGAACCACCCGGGCCGCAGGACGGGCAGTTGCGCCAACGCGGCCACCAGGAGGCAGGTGAGCAGGGGCGCGGCCGCCCGGCCGCGATCGCGGCCGGGCGCGGGGACGGAGGCGGGCTCGCTGCGTTCGACCTTCTCGGCCGGGGCTGCCTCGACGACGTGGGTCACCAGGTCCTCCCGATGGGCAACGACTCGTCAGGACGCGGACGCGGCACGCGGGTCCGCGAGGTCAGGATCAGCCGGCTCACGACGTAGGTGGCCGGGGTGGCGATCAGGCCGCCGAGCACGGTCGCCAGCAGCGGGTGGACACCGACCACTTCGACCAGCACCCACATCGACGCCGCACTGAGCGCGAGGTTGACGCCGTTCGACGCCGGGTACAGCAGGAACGTCCGCAGCTGGGGCTGGACGCGGAAGGTGTACCGGCAGTTGAGCAGGTAGGACACCGACATCGCCACGACGGTCGCCAGCACGTGCGCGACCAGGTACCCGACCACCAGCCACGTCGCGAGGTACACCGAGTAGTGCACGACCGTGTTCACACCGCCCACCACGACGAAGCGCGCGAACCGGCCGCTCCCGCTCAATCCGCGCACTGCTGACCCCCGTTGCCCGCCGCGGGGTCGGCGACCAGCGGGGCGTCGGAAGGCAGGCGCGGCACGACCATCCGCGGCGCGGCGTCCTCCACGGACATCGCCACCGCGCCGCCGGACTCCTTGATGAAGTAGCACGGCCGGTTCTTCGACTCCACGTAGATGCGCCCGACGTACTCGCCGACCACGCCCAGCAGCAGCAGCTGCATGCCGCCGAAGCCGGTGATGCCCACGATCAGGGTCGCGTAACCGGGCACGCCGGGATGACCGATCAGCGCGCAGACGATCACGTACACGGCGTAGACCGCGGCCAGCAGCGTGACGACGGCTCCGATGTAGACGGCCGCGCGCAGCGGCTTGCTGTTGAACGAGACGACGCCGTCGATGCCGTAGTTGACGAGCTTGCCGAAGCTGAAGCAGGACTGGTCGTACTTGCGGGTGACGTTGCGGTACGGAACCGTCGCCGTTGGGAAGCCGACCCACGCGAACAGCCCCTTGGAGAACCGGTTGCTCTCCGGCATGGCCAGCAGCGCGTCGACCGCCCGGCGGGAGAGGACGCGGAAGTCGCCCACCCCGTCCTCCAGCTGCACGTCCGCCAGCTTGTTGACGCCGACGTAGTACAGCTTCGACAGCAGCGACCGCACGCGCGGCTCCCCGTGCCGGTCGCGCCGCGCGACGACCTGGTCGTAACCGAGGTCGAGCTGCCTGAGCATGTCCCCGATCAGCCACGCCGGGTGCTGCAGGTCGGCGTCCATGATCAGGACCCGGTCGCCGCTCGCCTCGCGGAGCCCGGCCAGCATGGCCGCTTCCTTGCCGAAGTTCCGGCTCAGCGACAGGTACCGGTAGCGCGGGTCCAGCGCGCTCAGCCGGCGTGCCTGGTCGAGCGTGCGGTCGGTGCTGCCGTCGTCGACGAGCACGACCTCGAAGCGGCCCACGAGTGCGGGCAGCACGGCGTTGAGCTCGTCGCGGAGCTCCTGCAAACCGCGCTCCTCGTTGAAGCACGGAACCACCACGGAAAGATCCATCATCGCCACTCGCGCACAAATCGGAAGATCACGAAAACGACTCGAAGAGTTCGATCATTCGAAAAGGTCTGATAACCGGGTTCGGCCGCCCCCGGAAAACGATCTCGAGGGTCCGGTTCGACGTGCGATCAAGAATTGATCGAGTTCGCGCTCAGCGCTCCGCCGGCACTGCACGTGATCACGGAACACGGTGCAGGAGAGGATCTTGTGCACGCACGGGACCGGCATCCAGCACCTCCAAGATCGCTCCCCGCAGTTCGCGCACCTCGGTGACCCACACCGGAAAGAGGTTCGCGAAAAATCCGAAACTCAATTTCGATCAGTCCTGATCGACATTAAATGAGGTGCGTCGCAACCGCACAATTCAGCCCGCACACTCACCCCATAGCGTGCATTCTGCGAAGGGCGTTCAGCGCTGCGTGGTGGCACTCCGACCGGCGCGGCGGCCGAAGTAGGAGGCTTCACCCAGCTGGATCCCGGAGGCGTAGCCCTTGCCGTCGACGGCGATGTTGGAGGCGCAGGCTCCCGCGGCGTAGACGCCGGGGACCACCGACCCGTCCTCGCGCAGCAGCTCACCGTCCACGCTGACCCGCAGGCCACCGCAGGAGAAGCCCGCGTAGAAGCACTTCCCCGGGGTCAGGTCGTAGGCGCCCCACGGTCCGTGGTCGAGCGGCACGAGGTGCTCGGGTGCCTTGTGGAACTCCGGGTCCTCGCCGCGCGCGGCGGCCTCGTTGTAGGCGGCCAAGGTCTCGGCCAGCGCCCCGGCGGGGATGCCGAGCCCGTGCTCCACCTCCTCGACGGTGTCCCAACCGTCGACCAACGGTTGGAAGCGGTAGGCCGGCTCGACCATCGTGGCCGAGTCCAGGATCAGGTAGGCCTTCCGCTCGGGCTGCTCGAAGACGTGGGCCGACGTGCGCGAGTGGTAGGAGTCCTCGTTGACGAAGCGCTTCCCGAACTTGTTCACGACGATGCCCCGCAGCGCCTCGCCCGGCGGGTAGAACGGCCCGGTCAGGAAGACCTTGTCCAGGTGGTCGGCGACCCCTCCCACGGACTGCCCCATCCGGATGCCGAGCCCGTCGTCGTGGGTGTTGCCCAACGCCATGCCGTTGTCCTCCACGGCCAGCAGGTCGGGGGCGTAGGTCTCCAGCATCTCGCGGTTGAGCACGAACCCGCCTGCCGCGATGACCACCGAGCCGGCCTTGACCGCACCGCTGCCGCCGTCGAGGTCCTTCCAGGTGGCGCCGACGACCGTCCCGTCGTCGACCACCAGCGCCGTCGCGCCGGTCTCCCAGCGCACCTCGACACCGCGCTGCTCGAGCAGGTTCAGGGCCAGGTCGACGACGAGGGCAGCCCCTCCGGTGTCACCGGGCACGGGCACCTTGTGCCCGCGCGGCGCCACCTTCGCCACCGCCTCGACGTCGAGGCACTTCTCGTTCCCGGTGAAGCTCAGGCCTTCCGTGCCCGGCTGCACGACCGCCTTGTGCGGGTAGAACTCGCGCTTGAACTGGAAACCCAGCGACTCCAGCCACTGGAAGTGCTCCACGCTGTCCTCGGCGTAGGCGCGAATCTTGGCCGGGTCGCACTCCGGCGACATCAGGCCCAGGTAGTCCGCCATCGCCTCGGACGAGTCGTCCCAGCCGGTGGCGCGCTGGACCTCGGTGCCACCACCGAGGTAGAAGTGCCCGCCGGCCATCGCGCTGGTGCAGGTCAACCGGCCGCCGGCGTCGACGACCAGGACCGCCGCCCCCGAGGCGCGCGCTTCGAGCGCCGCGCTCACGCCGGCCATGCCGGCGCCGATGACGAGGACGTCGACCTGGTCGGAGAAGGCCTCGACCGACTCGGCCGCCACCGGTGCAGGGATTTCCATTCCCATGAACCCACCCGCCGCTAGAACCTGTTGCATGCCGGTTCTGCCGCAGCACGGGCCAGAACCGGCTCAAGAATGCAACATGTTCTAGACGGTTGTCCAGCAGGCCGGGTCAGCGCGCGACGTAGTTGCTCAGCAGGGCCTGGACCTCGTAGACGTCGACCCCCTTGCCGAACTGCTGGGAGAGCGGCTCGGGGGTGCTGGAGATCCAGATCTTGAGCTCGGCGTCGAGGTCGAAAGTACCCGCGGTCTCGACCGAGAAGTGCGTGATGCTGCGGTACGGGATCGAGTGGTACTCGATCTTGCGCCCGGTCACACCCTGCTTGTCGACGAGGATCAGTCGCCGGTCGGTGAAGATCAGCGAATCCCGGACCAGCTGGTACGCGGCGTGGATCTGCTCCCCCTGCGCCAGCAACTTCCCGAACTCCTCAGCGGCAGCCCGAGGGTCGACCCCGGACGCGTTGCCCATCATCCCGCCGAACAGTCCCATGACCACTCCCCTCGAAGATCCTTCCCGACCACCGTACCGAAACACCCGACGCCACCGGCCGGGCGCGAGGAGCGGCCGAGGCGGACACGCCGACGCCGGTCGGCCTGCGGGAAGTCCGCTGACCGACCGGCGTTCGGAGGTGTTCTCAGCCGGTGACCACCACGTGGCCGTCGGTGGGCACGGGAGTCGGTGCTTCCGGGATGTGCCCCGGGGGCTGGTGGTGGTGCGACGGCGGCTGGTGGTGGTGCCCGGGGGGCTGGTGGTGGTGCCCCGGGGGCTGGTGGTGGTGTGACGGCGGCTTGGGGTGCTCCGCCGGAGGCTTCGGCTTCTCCGGCGAGCTCGTGTGCGCGTGCGGGTGGTCGACGATCGGGGCGTTGACGCACTTGCTGTCCTGCCCGTGGGTCTTCGTCAGACCGAGCACGCTGATGTTGTTGCCGCACGCCTGGATCGGCAGAACGCTGGTGTTGTTGTCGTTGCCGATGTTCAGCCCGTCGTTGTCGTAGCTGTCGGCTGCTGCCGGCCAAGCACCGAGCAGCATTCCTCCGCTGACCGCAAGAGCAGCGATCAAGCAAGAGCTTTCACGTACTGTTCGCACCGGTTTACCCACTTTCCCCAGGGATGGCGTCGAATTCCTTCCACGCCACCCGTAGAAATGATCTCATGCGCTGCGAAGGCTAACTCGGCGCCACGAGCGCCACCACGCGGTCGATCTCGTGCGCAGGCGCCCCCGAATGCCGGGTGACCTGCGGCAACGCACCGGCTGCGAGACCCTTTCAGCACTGCTGCGCTCCGTGATCTACCCGGAGGAGTGATCACACGAGCACGAAACAGGAGGCCGGTTCGTCGTTCTGCGGCGCACGAACCCGAAATCCGCTCGCTACGAGCGAGTTTGACGTGGACGACGTTCGGGCCGCTCCCGGGCGGGAGGGCGTCCGGCAGTGCGCTCCTCCCGCCTCGGGGCCCCTACCCCCGCACCGTCGATCGGTGGCGCCCGAGGTGCTCGACCTCGACTTCGACGACGTCGCGGGGACGGAGGTACGGGCGCGGCTCCGGGTGCAGAGCCGCCACGCCCGCCGGGGTTCCGGTGAGCACCAGGTCCCCCGGGTCGAGCGTCATGAGTCCGCTGAGGTGTGCCAGCAGCTCGGCGACGCCGAAGACCATCTGCGCCGTGCTGCCCTGCTGCCGTGGCGTCCCGTTGACCCGCAGTCCCAGGTCCAGGGCCTGCGGGTCGGGGATCTCGTCGGCCGTCACCAGCCACGGGCCGATAGGGCTGAAGGTGTCGTGGCACTTGCCCCGCGCCCACGTCGGCCCGCTCGTGAGGTGTCGGCGCTCGGTGACGTCGTTGGCCGCCACGTACCCGGCCACCGCGCGCAACGCCCGGGCCGGGTCCGAGCAGTGCCGGAGCCGGGTGCCGACCACCACGCCCAGCTCCACCTCCCAGTCGGTCCCGGTGCTGCCGGGTGGCAGCACGATCTCGTCGTCGGGTCCGGTGATCCCGCTGCTGGGCTTGAGGAACACGATCGGCTCGGTCGGCGGCTCGACTCCCGCTGCCGCGGCGTGGCAGCGGTAGTTCAGGCCGATGCCCACCACCTTGCCCGGCCGCGAGATCGGGGGCCCGAACCGCGCGGCCGACAGCACGGGCAGCGCCTCCCGGCCGGCCTCGACGGCCGCGAGGCGTTCCGGGTCGGCCAGCAGGTCGCCGTCGATGTCGTGGGCGAACCCGGACACGTCGCGGACCAGGTCCGCAGCGTCCAACACCCCCGGCCGCTCCGCGCCGGGTTCGCCCACCCTGACCAGTCTCACGACCGGCCCGCCACCGCGGTCGGAGCGTCGGCGCCGGACTCGGCCAGCGCCTCGAACTCGGTGACCGCGTCGATCTCGGTGCCCATCGACACGTTGGTGACCCGCTCGACCACGACCTCGACGACCACCGGGACGCGGTGCTCGGCGACGAGCTTCTTCGCCTGCTCCAAGGCGTCGCCGATGCCGTCGGGGTCGAAGACCCGCAGCGCCTTGCACCCCAGGCCTTCGGCGACCTTGACGTGGTCGACGCCGTAGCCGGCGACCTCTGGCGCGTTGATGTTGTCGAAGGACAGCTGCACGCAGTAGTCCATGCCGAAGCCGCGTTGCGCCTGCCGGATCAGCCCGAGGTAGGCGTTGTTGAGCAGGACGTGCACGAAGGGGAGGGAGAACTGGGCTCCGACGGCCAGTTCCTCCACCAGGAACTGGAAGTCGTAATCGCCCGACACCGCGACCACAGTGGACTCGGGGTCGGCGGTGGCCACGCCGAGGGCCGCGGGCACCGTCCAGCCCAGCGGCCCGGCCTGGCCGGCGTTGATCCAGTGCCGCGGCCGGTAGACGTGCAGCATCTGCGCGGCTTGGATCTGCGAGAGCCCGATCGTGGAGACGTAACGGGTCTCAGGGCCGAACGCGCGGTTCATCTCCTGGAACACCCGCTGCGGCTTGATCGGGGACGTGTCGAAGTGGGTCTTGCGCAGCAGCGCGGCCTTGCGGTCCCGGCACTTCCGGCTCCACTCGCCGCGGTCGGCGAGCCGACCGCGCTGCCGCCACTCGCGTGCTACCTCGACGAAGACCTCCAGCGCTGCCCGCGCGTCGGAGACGATGCCGTAGTCGGGCGCGAAAACCCTCCCGATCTGGGTGGGTTCGACGTCAACGTGGACGAACCTCCGCCCGCTGCGGTAGGTCTCGAGACCTCCGGTGTGGCGGTTCGCCCAGCGGTTGCCGATGCCGAGGACGAAGTCCGACTCCAGCAGCGTCGCGTTCCCGTAGCGGTGCGAGGTCTGCAGGCCCACCATGCCCGCCGACAGCGGGTGGTCGTCCGGGATCGCACCCCAGCCCATCAGCGTCGGCACCACCGGAACGCCCAGGGTTTCGGCGAATTCGACCAGCAAGCCCGCCGCGTCGGCGTTGAGGACACCGCCACCGGCGACGATCAGCGGGCGCTCGGCGGCGTTGAGCAGCTCCAGCGCGTGCTCGACCTGCGCCCGCGTGGCCGCCGGGTTGGCGACGGGCAGCGGCTCGTAGGTGTCGATGTCGAACTCGATCTCCGCGAGCTGGACGTCCAGCGGCAGGTCGACGAGGACCGGTCCCGGCCGTCCCGACCGCATGAGCTGGAAGGCCTTCTGGAACGTGCCGGGCACCTGGGCCGGTTCCAGCACCGTCACCGCCCACTTGGTCACCGGCCTGGCCACCGACTCGATGTCGACGGCCTGGAAGTCCTCCTTGTGCAGCTTCGCGACCGGGGCCTGGCCGGTGATGGCCAGGATCGGGATCGAGTCGGCCGAGGCCGAGTACAGGCCGGTGATCATGTCGGTGCCCGCGGGACCCGAGGTTCCGACGCAGACACCGATGTTGCCCGCCTTCGCCCGCGTGTAGCCCTCGGCCATGTGCGAGGCGGCCTCCACGTGCCGGGCGAGCACGTGGCCGATGCCGCCGTGCTGCTCCATGGCGTTGTAGAACGGGTTGATCGCGGCGCCGGGCAGCCCGAAGGTCTGCGTGGCGCCCTCCTTCTCCAGGATGAGGGCAGCGGCGTCCACGGTGCGCATGCGCGTCATGTTCGTCCTCGTTCCGTCAGGGGGTCAGGTGTCGCTGCGGCCGGAGAGTCGTTCGACGCCGCGCAGCAGCGCGGAGTGGTCGAGCCCGCCGTCGCCCTGGGCGCGCGCCGCGGCCATCAGCTGCGCGAGCAGCGACCCGACCGGCACGACGACGCCGGATTCGCGGGCGGCGGCGGTGACGATGCCCATGTCCTTGTGGTGCAGGTCGATGCGGAAGCCCGGGTCGAAGCTGCGCTGCAGCATGTTCGCCCGCTTCTGCTCCAGCACCGCGGACCCGGCGAGCCCGCCGCCGAGGACCTCCAGCGCGGCTCCGGCGTCGACGCCGTAGGACTCGACGAGCACCAGCGCTTCCGAGAGCGCCTGGATGTTGGCGGCGACGACCAGCTGGTTGGCGGCCTTCACGGTCTGCCCCGCCCCGCTGGGTCCCACGTGCACGACGGTCTTGCCGACGTGCTCGAAGACTTCACCGGCGGCGGCGAAGTCCTCCGCGGAGCCACCGACCATGATGGACAGTGCCGCGCTCTTCGCCCCTGCTTCGCCGCCGGAGACCGGGGCGTCGAGCAGCCGGAACCCCTTCTCCGCGGCCTCGCGGGCGAGCTCGATGGTGACGTCGGGCCGGATGGTGGAGAAGTCGATGACCAGGGCGTTCGGCTTGGCGTGAGCGAAGACCCCGCCCTCCCCGGCGAGCACCTGCTGCACGTCGGGGCTGTCGGGGACCATCACGCAGATGATCTCGGCGCCCGCGACGGCGTCGGCGATCGAGGTCGCCGCGCTACCGCCGGCGTCCACGAGCGGGCCGCACTTGTGCGGGCTGGGGTTGTAGCCGGTCACGTCGTGCCCGGCACCGGCGAGGTGCACGGCCATGGGGCTGCCCATGACGCCCAGGCCGATGAACGCGATGGAGCTCATGTGCTCACTTCCTCCTCGGAGTTCTCGTGCTTCAGCCGCGCCGGTCGCGCGGCAGCCAGTCGAAGGGGCCCCCTGGGCCGTCGGCCTTGTGCTCCAGACCGACCCAGCCCCGGTAGCCGCCGCGTTCGAGCGCGGCGAGCTGCTGCTGCAACGGCAGCTCGCCGGTGCCGGGTGCGCCGCGGCCGGGGTGGTCGGCGATCTGCACGTGCGCGATGCGGCCGACGTGCTCGGCGATCACCTCGTCGACGTCGTCACCGTTGACCGCGAGGTGGTAGAGGTCGGCGAGCAGACCGAGGTTGGTCGCCCCGGCGCTCTCCCGCACCCGGTCGAGGACCGCCAGCGCGTCGGCGGCCGTGCGCAACGGGTACGGCTGAGGTCCGCTGACCGGCTCGACCAGCACCGTGCCCCCGATGCGGGCGGCGGACTTCGCGGCGAGCGCGAGGTTCTCCACCGCGAGCTCGTCCTGCTCCTGGGCGGAGACACCGTCGACGCGGTTGCCGTAGAGGGCGTTGAACGCGGTGCAGCCCAGGCGCTCGCCGATCTCGACCGTGACGTCGACGTTGTCGCGGAACTCCTGGCTGCGCGCCGGCCAGGACACCAGCCCGCGGTCGCCTCCGGGCATGTCGCCCGCGAAGAAGTTCAGCCCGGCCAGCCGCACTCCGGCGTCCTCGACGGCGCGCACGAAGGCGTCGACGTCGCGCTGCGCGGGCACCGCCGTGTCGAACGGCCACCAGAACTCGACGGCCTCGAACCCGGCGGCCTTCGCCGCGGCCGGCCGCTCCAGCAGCGGCAGCTCGGTGAGCAAGATCGAGCAGTTGACCTCGTAGGGCAGTGCGTGACTCATCGCAGCCCTCCTATTTCCACATCGCGGACTTCTGTTTCCGTTCCACAGAATAGTGGCCGCCGTCACTGCATTTGTCAACAGTTTGTTGAATCCGCACGGGGAGTCATCGCGGACGATCACGGGTTACGGTGTCGGATGTGTCGCGCCCGTACGTTCTGCTCAGCGTCGCCGTCAGCGCGGACGGCTGCATCGACGACGTGAGCGCTGGGCGTTTCTCGCTGTCCAACGCCGCGGACTTCGACCACGTCGACCAGGTGCGCGCGGACTCCGACGCGATCCTGCTCGGCGCGGGCACGGTGCGCCGGGACAACCCGCGCCTGCTGGTGCGCAGCGCCCAGCGATGCGCCGACCGCGTCGCCCGCGGTCTGCCGGAACACCCGTTGAAGGTGGTGGTTTCGGGCAGCGGCGACCTCGACCCGGAGCTCCGGTTGTGGCAGCACGGCGGGGACAAGCTCGTCTACACCACCGACGCGGGCGCGGCGGCCACCGCGGTCGGGGACCTGGCGGAGATCGCTCCGCTGGGCGAGGACGTCGAGTTCGGCGACCTGCTCGACGACCTCGGCTCCCGCGGCGTGAAGCGGCTCATGGTCGAGGGCGGGACCTGCGTCCACACCGAGTTCCTCCGCGCGGGCCTGGCCGACGAACTGCGGATGGCGATCGCGCCGATGCTCGTCGGGCAAGCCGGAGCACCGCGTTTCGTGCACCCGGCGCACTTCCCCGGCGGGCCGGAACGCCGCTTCCACCTGGAGGACGTCACCAGGATCGGCGATGTCGCCGTGCTGCACTACTTCCCGAAGGTCACGTCCGAGAACTGCTGAGCCACAGCAGGTCTCGCCCGAACGACCACACCAGCGCGAGCAGTGCCAGCAGGACCAGCACCCCGGCGTGCGGCACGACCCCCGAGGCCGCGGTGACGAGCACGATCCCCTGCAACGCGGCGACGGTCTTGCGCGCGAAGCTCGGCGGCACATCCCCTCGCAGCCGCGGCCACCACCACGACGCCACCACGAACGCGTAGCGCATCGCCCCGATCGCCAGCACCCACGCGCCGCAAGCCGTTGCCACGTGGGCGCTCAGGACGAGGATCAGGAACGCGTCGACCTCCATGTCCAGCCGCGCCCCGAACACCGACACCGTCCCGGTCCGACGAGCGACCTGCCCGTCGAGGAAGTCGCTGAGCAGGGCCAGGGTTCCGAGCACGACGACGATCCCCGGTTCCGCTCCGCCGACCACCAGGGCGGCCAGCACGGCGGTCAGCGAGGCGCGGACGAGCGTGATCCGGTCGGCCGGGCCCAGCGCGGGTGCCGCGTGCCGCCGCATCGCCCGGCGCACCAGCACGTGCGTGGCGACCACGCAGGCGATCCCGACACCCCAGCCGAGCAGCGCCAGACCGACCGTCGCGGCGACCACGCACAGGGCGAGGAGCTGGACGACCGCCCACGCCAGGTGTTCCGCTGCGTCGCGCTGGAGGTGGATCATCGGCAACCCCGTGTGTGTTCGCCGGAGGCACCGGGAAGCCGGTGCTCGGACGGGGGCGGTGGGGAGCGCGTCCGGACTCTCCGCAGCCACCCCTGAGCGTGGTCATTATACACGAACCACTGGTATAACGACTGGAGGGAGGGAGGCGAGTGCGGCGCACCGGAACCCACGCAACGCTGCGCCGACGTCGCCGCAGCCGAGCTGCGGGCCGCTCGCCGCGACGCCGATGGCAGACGACGCGCAGGCATTGTGGATCACCGCGGAGGGCAGGGGCGAGATCCGGCGCGCCGCGCCGGGCGAGCCGTCGCCGGACCAGGTGGAGGTGCGGACCCTGTGCTCGGCGATCAGCCGGGGAACCGAGGGTCTCGTGCTGCACGGGCGGATCCCCGCCTCCCAGCACGAGCGGATGCGGGCACCGTTCCAGGAGGGCGACTTCCCCTGGCCGGTCAAGTACGGCTACCTCAACGTCGGCGTGGTGGAACGCGGTCCCGCCGAGCTCGAAGGCCGCGTGGTGTTCTGCCTGTACCCGCACCAGACCCGCTACGTGGTCCCGGCCTCCGCGGTCACGGTCGTGCCCGACGAGGTTCCTCCAGCGCGGGCCGTGCTGGCCGGGACGGTGGAGACCGCGGTCAACGCGCTGTGGGACGCCGCGCCGCTGATCGGTGACCGGATCGCGGTCGTCGGCGGCGGCATGGTCGGGTGCAGCGCGGCCGCGCTGCTGGCCCGCTTCCCCGGCGTCCGGGTGCAGCTGGTGGACGTGGACCCGGCACGCGAGCCGACCGCACACGCCCTCGGCGTCGACTTCGCCGCGCCCGAGGACGCCGCCGGCGAGTGCGACCTCGTCGTGCACGCCAGCGGGAACGAGCAGGGGTTGGTGCGCTCGCTGGAACTGCTCGCCACCGAAGGGCGGGTCGTCGAGCTGAGCTGGTACGGGGACCGGCAGGTGAGTCTGCCGCTGGGCGAGTTCTTCCACTCCCGGCGGCTGACGGTGCGCGGCAGCCAGGTCGGCGCGGTCGCGCACCCGCACCGCTCGTTCGCCGAGCGGATGTCGCTGGCGCTGCAGCTGTTGTCCGACCCCGTCTTCGACGCCCTGATCAGCGGGGAGAGCCGGTTCGCCGACCTGCCGGAGTTGCTGTCCGGGGAACTCCCGGGGCTGTGCCACCGGATCGTCCACCCGTCCCCGCCGCACGGCTGATCAGCACGGGCACGCCCGGGAGCGCGGCGACGAGGCTCAGCACGCCGTAGGCCACCGAGGTCGCCAGCCCCTGCGCCGGGTCGAGCCCGGTGGCGGCGAAGGCGATCACCAGGAACGCCTCGCGCGGGCCGAAACCGCCGAGGTTGACCGGCAGCGCCATCACCAGCAGGGCCAGCACGAGCAGCGGCAGCAGGGCGGTCGTCGGTGCGCCGACGCCGGACACCCGCGCGGCGACCAGGAACAGCCCCAGGTGTCCGGTGACCGTCGCCAGCGACGACACCGCGACCGGGGGCAGCGCGCGGCGGGTGAGCAGGAGCCGCGCGTCCCGCCACAACCTCGCCACCGCCCGGCGCACCCGCGGGACGAGCAAGCACAGTCCCGCGACCACGGCCGCTGCGAGCAGGCCCGGCCCCACCGGCAAGGGCGGTGCGGGCCCGGTGAGCAGCACGATCGCGCCCGCGGTGAGCAACGCGAGCTGCCCGGCGCAGCGTTCGAGCACGACAGCGCGCACACCACCTCCGAGGTCGCCGGCGCGGTGCCCGTGGCTGACCGCTCGGTGCACGTCACCGAGCACCCCGGCGGGCAGCACGGCGTTGAGCAGCAACGCCCGGTAGTAGTCGGCCACGGCGGTCCGCAGCGGGAGCCGCAGGCTCAGTCCGCGCGCGATGACGCACCACCGCCAAGCGCTGCACCCGGTGGTGACCAGCCCGATGCCCAGCGCGGCGAGCACGGTGCCGGGCCCGATGGCGCGCAGCCCGTCGACGAAGGCGTCGGTCCCCAGCCGCCACGCCAGCACCGCGAGGATGCCGGCCGCCGCGAGCGCCCGCAGCCAGGGCCACAGGCTCACGGTGGAGGCCCCGGGATCGCGAGGACGTCGGCGTGGTGGACCACGACGCGCAGGTCGTCGGCCCGCCGCAGGTAGTCGGGTGCTGACGCGGTCAGGTCCGGCACCTGCTCGCAGGCGGCGCCGACCCAGCCGCGCAGCCATTCCGCGGCCAGCGGGCCGGGGTCGAGCCGCCAGGGACTGGGCCGGGTCAGCACGCGCGCACCCCGCCGCCGGAAGGCGTCGAGGGTGAACGGCACGGCGCCGGGACCGAGCAGGTGGCGGCGCTGGTGCTGGTTGAACGCCGCTTCGAACCGCTCGTCCCACGGCCCTGGTGGGTCGAGTTCGACGCGTCCGGTGACGGTGAGGGTGAGCAGGGCCGGGCAGCCCGCTTCGACGCACGCGGTCACGAGCCCGTCGACCTCGTCGGCGGTGAGCACGTCGAGCAGCGCGGACGCGGTGACCAACGAGACGCCCGCGAGGTCTTCGCGGCGCAGCGCGGCGAGTTCGCCGTCGCGGAGTTCGACGCTCCCCTCCCCTGTGCTCGCGGCGAGTTCGAGCAGCTGAGGGTCGCGGTCCTGCAGGATCCAGTGCTGCGGCTGGTCGAGCCGGGCGCTCAGCCACCGCCGCATCGACCCGGTGCCGCACCCGAGGTCGAGGACGACCAGGCGGGTGTCGGGGAGCACCGCGCGCAGCGGTCCCAGCAGGTCCGCCGCACGCGCGTCGGCGTCGGCGGGTTCGCGGAGCGCCAGCCACTCCGGGGCGAAACCGGCGGCGGTCATGCGTCCAGGCTAGTCAGCGCCGAGGCCAGCTGCTGCGCGGTCGCCTCCCAGGTCGGCAGTTGCGTCCGGCGGTGCAGCGCGGACGCGCGCAGCTCCTCCCGGAAGCCCGGGTCGGTGGACCAGCGCCGCAGGGCGTCGGTGAGCGCGTCGAGGTCGCCGGGTGGTAGCAGGAGGCCGCCGTCGCCGAGCGCGTCGGGAACGGCGCTGGCGATCACCGGGATCCCGCGCGCCAGCGCTTCGGTGACGGCCATCCCGTAGGTCTCGGCGCGGGAGGGTTGCACGAGCAGGTCCGCGGTGGCGTAGACGTCGTCGAGTTCCGGGGGCGTCATCGCGCCGCGCACTCGGATCCGCTCGCCCAAGCCGTGCGCGCGCAGCTGACGCGCGTGCTCGGAATCGCGCTCCGGGCCGACGAGGTCGCAGCTCAACGGCAGGTCGTCGAGGGCGCGGAGCAGCAGGTCCTGGCCTTTGCGCGGCGTCAGCGAGGCGACGCAGAGCAGGCGCGACTTCCCGTCGGTGCCGTGCGCGACCGGCGCGGGGTCGGTCCCCGGGACCGCGGTGCGCACGCGGGGGTGGTCGAGCACCCGCGCCGCTTCCGGGCTGGTGGCGAGGACGAGCTCGGCCGCGCGCAGGGTTCGCCGCTCGGCGGCGTCGAGCCGCGCGGCGGTCTCCGGGCTCAAGCCGGTTTCGGCCGCCAGCGGCAGGTGCAGCAGGACCGCCGTGCGCAGCCGGTGCGCGTGGGCCTCCACGACCTCCGGGACTCCGCAGGCCACGAGCCCGTCGAGCAGCACCGCCGACCCGTCGGGTGTCGCGGCGAGCGCGTCGTCCAGCCGCCCCCGCGCTCGCTCGTCGGGCTGCGGCCAGGGCCCGGCGAGCGCGGTCTCCCGCACGTCGAGCCCGAGCGCCACCAGACCTGCGACGGCGCGCCGGTCGTAGAGGTTGCCGCCGCTGGGCTGGTCGTCCTCGGGCAGGACGAAGTGGACTCTCACAGCGCGCGCTCGTAACTCGCCCACGCCACGTGCGACTCGTGCAGCGCGACCTGCAGACCCGCCAGGCCGCGCGCGTTCTCACCCAGGGCACCGGCGTGGACCCGCTCGGCGAGGCGGTCGGCGATGACCTTCGCGAGGAACTCCGTCGAGGTGTTCACCCCGGCGAACTCCGGTTCCTCGTCGAGGTTGCGGTAGTTGAGCCCGGCCAGCACGTCGCCGAGCTGCTCGGTGGCGCGTCCGATGTCGACGACGATGTTGTCGGCGTCGAGCTCCGCCCGCGTGAACGTCGCGTCGACGACGAACGTCGCGCCGTGCAGTCGTTGTGCGGGTCCGAAGACCTCACCCCGGAAGCTGTGGGCGACCATCACGTGGTCGCGAACGGTGATGGTGAACAAGCGATCTCCGTCCTCTCAGCGGGCCCGCCACGGGCCACCGCGCGCCAACGACAGCACCAGACCGGCGAACGCGGCGAGGCCCATCGCGAGCGCGGCCACCGCGAAGCCCAGCCGCACGGCGGGATCGTCGGCGTTCGCCGCGTAGGACGCAACACCGGACGAGCCCAGCCAGCTGGTGAGGATCAGCAGCGCCACGGCGGTTCCGGCGGCCTGCGCGCTGTTGAACAGCATCGACCGGATACCGTTGGCCACCGCCCGCCGGTCCCGGCTCACCCCGGCCATGATGGAGCCCGTGTTCGGGGCGGTGAACAGGCCGGTGCCCGCGCCGATGAGCGCCAGGCACAAGGCCATGAGCACCAGCGGAGCCTGCGGAACGGCCAGCTGACCGGCCAGTCCGACGATGCCGACGACGACCAGCAGCGCACCGAGGCTGGACAGCGTTCGCGCGGACCAGCGCAGCGACAACCGGCCGCTCAGCGGCGCGGCGAGCATCATCAGCAGCGCCAGCGGCATCACGATGAACCCGGCTTCCAGGGCCGTGCGGTGCTCGACCATCTGCTGGTGCAGTCCGACCAGGACGACGACGCCCGCGCGGCAGAAGGAGTTGAAGAACGCGGCCCCGTAGGCCTGGCCGCGTCCGGGCCTGCGCACCAGCTGCAGGTCCAGCAGCGGTGCCGAGATCCGCCGCTCGACCAGCACGAACACCACCAGCAGCGCCACACCCAGCGCGATCGAGGCGAACACCCGGGGGTCGGCCGCGCCCCACGGACCGATGCGGTTGATGCCGAACAGCAGCACCGCCAGTCCCGAGCTCGACAGCGCCGCGCCCGCGACGTCGAAGCGCTCCCGTCGTCCGCGCTCCCGCGGGAGCTTCGGCAGCAAACGCGACCCGAGGACGACGGCCACGACCCCGATCGGCACGTTGACCAGGAACAGGGCGTGCCAGTCGGCGAAGGTCACCAGCAGCCCGCCCAGCGCGGGCCCGATCATCTGCGCGATCGACGCCGCGGTGATGTTGAGGCTCAGGCCGTGCACGAGGCGGTCGGGCGGGAAGACGTCGGTGAGGATCGCGGTGGTGTTCGTGACGGTGGTGGCCGCCGCGACGCCCTGCAGCACCCGCAGCACGATGAGCACCGACGCGTTGGGGGCGAACGCGCACAGCAGGCTGATGACGGTGAAGCAGGCGAGCCCGCCGAGGTAGATCTTCCGCCTGCCCAGCATGTCGGAGATGCGGCTGAACACCAGGATCGACGCGGTGTTGCTCAGCATGAACGCGACGAGGAACCAGTCGGCGGTCGCAGGCGGAACGTCGAAGGACCCCGACAGCGCGGGCAGCGCCAGGTTCAACGACGTGGCGTTGACCAGCACCAACATCAAACCGAGCGTGGTGACCCCGAGCGTCCGGCGGCACCGGCGACGGATCTCCCGCTCCTCGTCCTCGGCGCCCTCGGTTCCGAACAACACTCCCTTAGCCACTCAAAGCATCCTAACCTCCTGCAGACGCGCCCCTGGTCAGCGACCAGGGGCGGGAAGTCCCCACTGGAACTTCCCGCCCCTGGAGCGAGCTACACCTCCGGAGTCCCGAGCCCATCCCTTCCTCAGCTGGAACCGCCGTGCACGCTGCGAGAACCGGAGCAGCACGTCGTCGCGACGACCGCACGTGGGGGTCGGAGGTTCCACCTGGAACTTCCCGTCCGCAGGTCAGGAGACCCCCACCGCCGGGGACCTGCCGAGGACGGCGCCGGTGGTGTCGAGGGCCTCGACGGCGACGACGGGGTGGGTGCCGTCGACGTCCAGCCTGGTCTCGAAGCCCGTCTTGGGGGCGTCGGTGACCGGCGCCAGGTTCCCCTCGTCCGGGCCGGCGAAGACTCGCCAGGTGGCGACTTCGGTGGCGCCGTTCCAGCTGGCGTAGACGCTGGTCACACCGTCACCGGGCTTGCCGGCGACCGCCGGGGGCTCGGTGGGCTTGCCGACCCACTCGGCTCGGTGGGCGCGGTAGGAACCCATCTGCTCGGCGAAGCGGCCGTGGAACAGCACCTCGTCGTCCGGACCGAACTCGGTGAAGTACGGCTCGCCGCCCCAGCCCACGAACATGTGGCCGTGGGGCAGCACCTGGGCGTTGCCCTGGTTCGGAGCCAGCAGCCCCTCCGGGCTCTCCGCGCTGCGCAGCAGCGTGGCGGCCCCCGCGGCCTCGTCGACCTCGAGCGTCATCCCACGCGACTTGCCACGACCGGCCGCATCGGCGTTGTCGAACAGGCTGATCGTACCGTCCTCGTGCCTGCGGACGTCGTGCTGCCAGGCGAAAGCCGCGTCCTCGCCCATCTCGAAATCGCTCGTGCGCCCGCACAGCCGCCACGTCACCTCCCCGGTCGTGCGGTCGATGCGGTAGATGGCGTGCGTGCAGCGTGCCGAGATCAGCAGCGCGTCGCCGTCCTCGCAGATCGCGTTGAGGTGGATGTAGTCGTGGAACTCCTCCGGATCGGTGGGCACCGGGTAGAACGACTCGTCCAAGCCGATGTGCTGCAAGCTGTTCCACTCGAAGAGCAGCTCGCCCGAGGCGATGTCGATCTCCTGCACCACGCCCTCGAGGACCTTGGAGTTCGGCTGCCCGCCCACGGGCGTGGTGTCCACCCGCACCTCGCGGTAGGCCAGGACCAGGGCGGTGTCCTGCGGGGTGATGATGAACTCGTGCAGGTCACCGGTCAGGCCGTTGACCGGGGCGACCTCGGCGATCCGGGTGTAGGTCTCGTCGAGGACGACGAACGTGCCGTGGCCGAACCCCGGCGGCACGACGACCTTCCCCTCCCAGCAGGTCAGCACCGGTTTCCCCTGGTACTGCTGGACCTTCAGGTCGAAGTTCACCCCCTCGGCAGCCGGGCCGAACCAGACCGCTTGGCCGGTGTCGTCCATGAGCATCGCGCCCGGCTGGATCGGACCGCGCGGCGCCGCAGCGCTCGGGTCCATGGTGTGGGCACCGGTGGGGGTGAGCAGCACGTGCCCGCGTTCGGTGCCCGACGCGGGGGTGATGATCTCCATCAGCGGCGGGTGCAGGTCCGGGCGGCTGACCAGGTCGGCGCCCAGCGCGCCGACGCGGGGCGCCGCCTTCGCTGTGCCTGACGACGCTGCGCTCGACGACGCTGCGCCCGACAGCGCTGCGGGGACCAGGGGTGCTGCGGCGAGCATCCGCAGCACCGATCTGCGGCCTGGCTCAACGGGGGACATGGATCTCCTCGGAAGCGATGAGCGGCGGTCAGGACTCGAACGGGGAGGGGAACTTGCCCTCGCGTTGCGTCTGCTCGACGAGGTCCCGGATCGAGGCGGAGTCGTTGACGTGCGGGAACGCGTCCTCGGGCACCGGGACGTCGAGGAACTCGCACAGCCGGTCCCAGCCCTCACCGACCTGGTAGACCAGCAGCCGGTCGGCCGGGACGGCCTCCCGCACAGCGGCGTTGTGCGCTTCGAAGACCTTGATGGCGTGCTCGCGGTCCTCGAAGCGGCCGTCGAAGGTGCCGTTCCAGATCATCCGCTCCACGGTCGGGCGCAGCGTCCTGCTGAACTCGTCGTCGGCCGGGGGTTCCTTGACGAACTGGTAGATCGTGTTGAAAACGCTGTCGTACCAACGCTCCGGGTCGCGGACGGTGAGCAGCACCTTCGCGTCCGGGTAGAAGTCCGCGAGCTCGCGCCAGAACGTGCAGCCTGGCCAGTCCACGGTGGACTGGTAGCCGCCGAGCACGCTCTCCCAGTCCTCGACCTTCCCGTACACGGCCCGTTCCCAGTGCTGCGCGCGTTCGGGCTGCGCGATGACCTCGAACATGTGGTAGCACGGCGCGAAGCCGAGGTGCTCCAGCGCCGCCTTCATCGACGCGGTTCCTGTGCGGCCGAACCCGGCCCCGATGATCTCGATCATTGCCCACTCCTCGGTCGTGGCGTTCAGGGTTCTTCAACGCGCGTCGGAGATCAGGACCGCGCCGACGGTCGCGTGGCCGGCTTCGTCGATGAGCACGGCGCCTCCGGTGAACCGGTTGTCCGCGTAGGAGTCGCAAAACACCGGCTGCGCGAGCCGCAGGGTGACCTCGCCGATGTCGTTGAGCTGCAACGAATTCGCGGGGCTGCGTTCCAAGGTGGTGACGTCGAGGCGTTCGCCCACCTCGGTCACGACGGCCTTGACCACCCGGGTGGTGTGCTTGAGCAGCAGGCGAGCACCCCGGGTGAGCGGGGTCTTCGGCGACATCCAGCACACCGCGGCGGTCAGCTCCTCGGCCGCGACCGGAGGGTGCTCGGCCGCGCAGAGCAGGTCGCCGCGGCCGACGTCGATGTCCTCGGCCAGCCGCAGCGCCACCGACTGCGGGGCTCGGCCGCGCTCCAGCTCGCCGTCGGCGGTGTCGACCGCGACGACGCGGCTGCGCATCCCGGACGGCAGGTGCAGCACCTCGTCACCCGCGGCGACGGAGCCGCCGGCGATCTGGCCCGCGCAACCGCGGTAGTCCTGCTCCTGGGCGCGGAGCGCGAGCTGCACCGGCATGCGGAACCGGCCGGCCTCCTCGGCGACCTCCACGGTCTCCAGGTGCTCGAGCAGCGACGGGCCGTCGTACCAGGGCGTCGCCGCCGAGCGGTCCACGACGTTGTCGCCGCGCAGCGCGGCGATCGGGATCGCCGTGATCTCCTGCAGCTCCAGCTTCGCGGTGAACTCGGCGAAGTCCGCGGTGATGGTGCGGAACACGTCCTCGTCGAAGTCGACCAGGTCCATCTTGTTCACCGCGAGCACCACCTGCGGCACCCGCAGCAAGCCGGCGAGCACGGCGTGCCTGCGACTCTGCTCGGTCAGCCCGTTGCGGGCGTCGACCAGCACGATCGCCAGGTCGGCGGTGGAGGCGCCGGTGACCATGTTGCGGGTGTACTGGGCGTGACCCGGGGTGTCGGCGATGATGAAGGCTCGCCTGGCGGTTTCGAAGTAGCGGTGCGCCACGTCGATGGTGATGCCCTGCTCGCGCTCGGCGCGCAGCCCGTCGGTGAGCATCGCCAGGTCCAGCTCCTCGTCGCCGCGTTCCCTGCTGGCGACCTCCAGCTGTTCGAGCTGGTCGGCCAGCAGCGACTTCGAGTCGTGCAGCAGCCGTCCGATGAGGGTGGACTTGCCGTCGTCGACGGCACCGGCGGTGGCGAAGCGCAGCAGGCTGTCGGCCGGGGCGAAGGCGGGTTCGGTGGTGGTCATCAGAAGTAGCCCTCCCGCTTGCGGTCCTCCATCGCCGCCGCGCTGGTGCGGTCGTCGGCGCGTGTCTGGCCTCGTTCGGAGATGCGCGTCGCCGCGATCTCGGCGATCACCTCGGTCACGGTCGTCGCCCTGGACGGGACGGCACCCGTGCAGGTCATGTCGCCGACGGTGCGGAACCGCACCGACCGCTCGACCAGCTGCTCCTCGGGATCGCGCGGCAGGAACGGGTTGTCGGCCAGCAGCATCCCGTCGCGCTCGAAGACCTTGCGGTTGTGCGCGAAGTACAGCGAGGGCAGTTCGACGTGCTCGCGCTCGACGTAGGTCCACACGTCGCGCTCCGTCCAGTTCGACAGCGGGAAGGCGCGCACGTTCTCGCCGGGGTGGAGCAGGCCGTTGTAGAGGTTCCACAGCTCGGGCCGCTGGTTGCGCGGGTCCCACTGGCCGAAGCTGTCGCGGAAGGAGAGCATGCGCTCCTTGGCGCGGGCGCGTTCCTCGTCGCGGCGGGCACCGCCGAACAGCGCGTCGAAGCGGTGCACGGCGATGGCCTCCAGCAACGTGGCCGTCTGCAACCGGTTCCGGCTGACCGAGCCTTCGGGTTCGACGGTGCGCCCGGCGTCGATGGACTCCTGCACGGAGGCGACCACCAGCCGCACGCCGAGTGCCGCGGCGCGGCGGTCGCGGAAGTCCAGCACCTCCTCGAAGTTGTGACCGGTGTCGACGTGCAGCACCGGGAACGGGACCGGCGCCGGGGCGAAGGCCTTCTCGGCCAGCTTGAGCAGCACGGCGGAGTCCTTGCCGCCGGAGAACAGCAGCGCCGGCCGGTCGAGTTCGGCGACCACTTCGCGGATCAGGTGGACCGCCTCGGACTCCAGGACGTCCAGACGAGAAAGTCCAGCGGGCATCAGCGACTCCTCTCGGATCGGTCGGACAGGGCGGCGAGCAGGTCCACGGCCAGCTCCCGGCGGCACACCAGCAGGTCGGGAAGCCACGGGTCGGGGCGGGCGTAGACGAGTTCGGAGCCGTCGAGGCGGCTGGTGTGCAGTCCGGCGGCCTGGGCGATGCCGACCGGGGCGGCGCTGTCCCACTCGTACTGGCCGCCACCGTGCAGGTAGGCGTCGACCTCGCCGAGCACGACCGCGGTGATCTTCGCGCCCGCCGAGCCCATCGGGACCAGCTCGGCGCCGAGCTCCTCGGCGAGGGCGGTGACGAACTCCGGTGGCCTGCTGCGGCTCACCGCGATGCGCGGGCGCGCGATGCCCGCCGTGGGTTGCGTCGGCGGCGCGCCGGTGCCGAGCACGACGCCCTGGGCGGGCAGCGCCACCGCGGAGGCGGTGATCTCGTGGCGTTCGGCCAGCGCGACGTGCACGGCCCAGTCGGTGCGCCCGGGTTCGGTGAACTCGCGGGTGCCGTCGAGCGGGTCGACGATCCACACGCGTTCCCCTGCAACACGTTCCGGTCCGGCGACGCCGTGCTCGGAGAGCACCGGGTCGGCCGGGCGCTCCTGCGCGAGGGCTTCGACGAGCAGCCGGTGGGCCGCGGCATCACCCTCGTCACCGAGGACCTTGGCGTCCGAAGTGGACTTCGCACGCAGCTCGACCAGGCACTCCCCCGCTCGACGCGCCAGCCTCGCGGCCAGCTCGTGGTCGTCGACGCTCACCCCACTACCTCCCTGTGTTCACCCGCGACGGGCCCTCGCCGCGACGACATCGCGTGGCGCAGCGGCGGAACCACGGCGCCGAGCAGGACGACCAGCAACCCGGCCGACACCCCGGCCACGACCTCGGCGCCGAGCATCATCAGCCCGGTGGTCACGAGCATCCCGCCGAGCAGCAGCCGGACCGGGCGGTCCGGGACCTTCGACGAGACCAACGCTCCCACCAGCACACCCGGGACCGAGCCCGACAACAACGACCCGACGAGTCCGATGTGGACGTCACCGGCGAAGGCGTGGCCGAGGGCTGAGACCAGCACCAGCGGTACCGCCTGGACGAGGTCGGTGCCGACCAACCGGGCCGAGCTCAGCCCTCGGTTGAGCAGCAGCAGTACCACGATGATCAGCGATCCGGAACCCACCGAAGTCGTACCCACCACCAGCCCGGCGACGGCACCGAGCAGCACGGTCGGCACCGGCCGCACCCGCGTTCCGTCCGATGTGGAGGGTCGAGGGTGGAGCAGCAGGCGGGCGAACAGGGTAGCGGCGGCCAGCAGCACCGCGCAGCCCACGGCGATCTTGAGCGCCGCCCCGGCCCGCTCGCCCAGCGAGCCGGCCAGCAGCGACCCCGCCGCCGCGCAGGGCAGCGAGCCCAGGCACAACCAGCCGACGAGATCGGGCTGCACGGTGCGGCGACGCAGGTGGACCGCTGCACCCAGGGGCTTCATCACGGCGGCGGCGACGAGGTCCGAGGACACCGCGGCCAACGGCGGCACGCCGAAGACCAGCGTCAGCAGGGGCATCGTCAGCGCCCCACCGCCCATGCCCGTCACGCCCACCATCAGGCCGGTGAGCAGCCCGGTCGCCGCTACGCCGAGGTCCACGACCGCACCCAGCCCCGCTCGCGCAGCAACGCCACGACGCGGTCCACCGCCTCGTCCTGGGACAGCTCGGCGGTGTCCAGGACGAGGTCCGCGTCCTCGGGGACCTCGTAGGGAGCGGAGACGCCGGTGAACTCGGGCAGCGCTCCCGACCTGGCTCTTCGGTAGAGGCCCTTGCGGTCGCGGCGCTCGCACTCGCGCAGCGGCGTGGCCACGTGGACCAGCACGAACCCGCCCGCCTCGCGCACCATGCGGCGCACCGCGTCCCGATCGGCGTGGTACGGGGCGATGGGCGCGCAGACCGACACGCCCCCGGCCCGGGTGACCTCGGCGGCGACGTAGCCGATGCGGCGGACGTTGCGACTGCGGTCCTCGGCGGAGAAGCCCAGGCCCGCGCACAGGTTCCGGCGGACCACGTCGCCGTCGAGCAGCGTCACCGCGCGGTGGTCGTGGCGGCTGAGCTCCTCGCGCAGCGCCCTGGCCAGCGTGGACTTGCCCGCTCCGGACAGGCCGGTGAAGAAGACGGTGAACCCTTGGGCGGCGAGCGGCGGGTGGAGCCGGCGCTGCTGCTCGGCGATGGCCGGGGTGGTGAACCAGGCGGGAAGTTCCTCGCCCTTGTCGAGCAGTTCGCGCAACCGCTCGTCGCTGAGGCCCGGACGGGTCTCGTCCGGGGCGACCGCGGCCGCGGGACGCCAGCGGTCGGCGTGGTCGCGGACGACCTCAGGGGGTTCGAGCACCGGGATCGGTGCCTGCTCCACGGGTGTGTCCGCGACCAGGTGGGTGGCGCCGTAGGCGGCGGCCACGTGCGCGACGAGCAGGGCGTCGCGCTTCGGGTCGGTCCGGGGCACCAGCGGGACCGGGACGGTGGTGGTGCCCTCGGGCAGCTCGGGGCGTGCGACCAGCACCGACTGGACCAGCACTTCCGGGCGCGGGCCGGTCATCCGCGGCAGGAGCAGCACGTGCGCGTCGAGCTCGGCGGCCAGCTGGCGGACCTGGGCGAGTTCACGGTGGTGCAGCGGCGATGCGGGCAGCACGCCGAGCACCGGACCGGCCGGCAACCGGGATCGCACCTCGCGCGCCGTCGGGCGCAGGCGGCGCAGCACACCGGTCGTCCCCCCGGTCGCCACGACCGGACCCGCGACGTGCCACCCGGTCTCGTCCGCCCAGGGGGATTCGTTGCGGACGACCGCGACCGGGGCGCCTTCGGCGTCGTGGAGCTCGACCTCCTCGGCCGCGGCGACCTCCTCGGGGACCGCGAGCGTCACCGGATCCGGCCACGGCTCGCCGGAGAGGAGGCAGTGGCGGGTGCGCACCGACTCGACCTCGTCCGCGCCGAGGAAACCGCGCAGCGGTGACAAGGCACCGTCCAGCAGCAGTTCCACATCGGACAGTTCGGCGGGACCGGGAACCCAGGTCGCGCGCCTCAGCGGCTCGGTGGAGGCGGCTGCGTTCCCGTCCGGACGGTCGGAATCGGTTCCGTTCGCACTCACGCAGGCACCTCAGCCCTCAGCTCGGGGGACGAACCGGTCCATCCCGCGGGACGTCGTGATCCACACGGTGGCCGACCGGTCGTGGGCTGAGGAAGAAGGTGACGATTACTCGCCAGTTCCGGTTTTTCCCAACAGCAGCACCAGATCCAGGATCGACGCAGATCGGCGGACGGGCAGGTCACCGTCACCGCGCGACCGCTCGCACCCCTCGCCGCCACAGCGCGCACAGCCTCTGGCACGGCACGACGGGTGCCCGCGATGACCTCCGTTCACCGAGGGCAACATCCCAGGAACACGGCATCAGCGTTCCCACTTCTCCGCCCACGCTGGGAAGAGGTGCAACGCGCGCACGGGAGGCGCGACAGCGCTCGTCCGGCCCCGCGCCCGGACCTCGAGCACGAGGCGACGCGCGCAACAGCGGAATGGCCAACGATCGCCCCTCCGCGACACCGCGGAGCACGCGGCCGGCGATCGGGTTCCTGACACCCCCGTGATCAGGAACCCGATCGCCGCCGCACCCCGCGCCCGGACACCCCGAAACGCCGGACGCGGGACACCGCTGCGACCACTCCCCCGAACGACTGCGACCACCAGGAGCCCCGACAACCCCGGTGATCAGCAGCCGGGTCGCAGCGGCAGGGGCGGGAACCCGCCCCCCGCACAGGAGTCCTCAGCTCTCGGCCGGGTAGCCGAAGCGCATGATGACCTGGGGGATCAACGACGTGCCCAGGCGCTCGGCCAGACCGGTGCGCACCTCGGGCAGGTGCAGCGGCTGGGTCATCATCGACACCGACAGCCCGGCGCGGGTGGCTTCCAGCCAGGCGCGCTCGACGGCCTGGCCGGCACGCACGTGATCGGCCGGCCGGTCCCCGCGCGTTCCCACCAGCAGCACCGATTCGTCGCGCAGGAGCTGCGCGAGGTGGTGCTCGTCCGGCAGGTGCGTGGTCAGCGCGGTCAACCCGACCGCGGCCAGCCCGCGCAGGTCACCGGACTCGCGCTGCAGCCGCCGGCCGTCCGGCTTGACGTGGGCGGCCAGCTCGCGGGTGTAGTCCGGGTCGGCGTGGAACGCGCTCGCCGCACGGCCCAACATCCGCGCCACCTCGACCGCTTCGACGTCGGAACCGACCCACCGCGAGCCGCAGCGCACCCCCGTGGCGGCGTCGGTGATCTTCTCGCGCAGCAGCTCGCTCACGGGCCTGCGGGAGAACGGCGCTCGGTGGCTGCGGCGTTGCGCGACCGCCCAGGCCCAGGCCAGCTCGCGCGGGCTCGGCTCGGCCGCTCCCCGGGCGTTGACGGCTGCCGAGACCAGCCCGCTGCTGTCCCCGACCTCCACCTGCGCGCCCCAGCCCAGGCTCCGCACCGCCAGCACCAGGTTCATCAGCGCCGCGCCGCAGGAGATCCGACGGTCGCGGCCCTCGGGATCGTGGTTCATCCACGGTTCCGGGTTCTCGCGCAACACGGCTGTGCGCCGGTGCAGCGTCAAGGTCCAGGGACGGCTGTTGTGGATCGACGGTGCGCGGGAGACGGCCTCCCGGAGCTCCGCGATCTCCGCGGGCGACCAACCCGTCTCCCGCACCTGGACGTCCTCCTGGACCACCTGCGCGACAGCCATCCGATCACCTTTCCGTCCGGATCCGCCCTGATCTGGGCGATCGAGATCCCGGGCGCACCGCGCCCCCGACCGACACCGAGACTCCACGACCCGGCGCGGTCCTCACAGGGGAGAAAGTCCCGAGCACCGGGTGTCACCGCGCCCGGTACCGCGCGGCAGAAAGCTTCAGGACTCCCGCCTGGATCCGCACGGCGCTGAGCCGGATCGATCAACCGCCGCAGCCGCTGTCCTCGCGCGCCTGCGGCGGCTAGCGTCGCGGGGCATGCGCGAGTACACCGTCTCCCTGCCCACGCACGAGGCCGGAGTGGTCGAGTGGGGGCCGCGGGACGGCGAGCTCGTGCTGGCGCTGCACGGGTTCCCGGACACCGCGTGGACCTGGCGCTCGGTCGCTCCGCTGCTGGCCGAAGCCGGCTACCGGGTGGCAGCGCCGTTCCTGCGCGGCTACGCGCCCTCGGAGGTCCCGGTCGGCGGTGACTACTCGGTGAGCGCCCTGGCCGCCGATGCGATCGCGCTGCACCACCGGCTCGGTGGTGACGCTTCCACGGCGCTCATCGGGCACGACTGGGGCGCGATCACCGCCTCGGCGCTCGCCGGTGACCCCGCCTCGCCCTTCGATCGGGTCGCGCTGCTGGCCGTTCCGCCGCTGGCCTGGATGACACCCACGGCGGCGACGTGGCGCAGCTGGCTGCCGGCCGTGGTCCGGCAGCCGCGGCACTCCTGGTACATCGCCTACAACCAGGTACCCGGGCTGGCGGAGCGGAACTTCGACCGGCTGGTCCGGCGCCTGTGGCGGGACTGGTCACCGGGCTACGACGCCACCGACGACCTCGCTCACCTGGCGCGTGCGGTTCCCGACCGGGCGCACGCCGAGGCCGTCGTCTCCTACTACCGCGCGCTGGCCTCGCGGGGCAGCCGGACCGCACTCGCCGCACCGCGGACTCCGCTGCTGCACCTGCACGGAGGTCGAGACGGCGCGCTGGACCCGGGCTTCTTCCCCGTCGCGGCGTCCCGGGTCAGCGAGCCCTCGCGCGCGGCCTTGCTGCCGGATGCCGGGCACTTCCTGCACCTGGAGGACCCCGTCGCGGTCAGCGGCCACCTGCTGGACTTCCTGCGGTCAGCCGCCACAGCGAGGTGACCTCCTCCCGCCGCGCCGAGTGCAGCGGGTCGGTCGGGTCCGACGCGCGCGGGTGGCGCGGAGCGGTGTCGTAGCGGGCCTCCACCCGCAGCCCGGCATCGGCGATGCGGTCGAGCAGCTCGGCGCGGGTCCGCAGGCCCAGCCGTTCGGCGAGGTCGGAGAGCACCAGCCAGCCCTCACCACCCGGCTCGAGGTGCTCGGCGAGACCGCCGAGGAACCGGTGCAGCACGTCTGAACCCTCGTCGTACACGCCGAGTTCCAACGCCGAGGTGGGACGCGCCGGGATCCACGGCGGGTTGCACACCACCAGGTCCGCGCGCCCGGCGGGCCACAGGTCCGCGTGCTCCACGACCACCCGGTCGGCGAGCCCGAGGCGGTCGACGTTCGCCCGCGCGCAGGCCACCGCGCGCGGGTTGATGTCGGTGGCGACGACCCGAGCACCGCGCCGGGCCAGCACCGCCGCCAGCACGCCGGTTCCGGTGCCGAGGTCGAACGCGACCGGGCGTTCCACCGGCACCGGGGCCGCGGCGACGAGGTCCACGTACTCGCCTCGAACCGGCGAGAACACGCCGTGGTCCGGGTGGATGCGGGCGCCGAGCGCCGGGACGTCCACGCCCGTGAGGTGCCACTGGTGCGCGCTGATCACGCCGAGCAGTTCCCGCAGCGGCACGCAGGTGACCTCACCCGTCGGCAGGCCGTAGGCGTGCGCGCACGCCTCTCGCACGTCCGGAGCGCCGCGCAGCGCCAGCGAGTGGTCCGCTTCGAGCACCACGAGCACCGCGCCGAGCACTTCCGCCCGCCGCGCCCGCGCGGCGCGCTCGGCGTGGAAGAGCTCGGCCGCATCGCCCTCCGGGGCGGGCCGGAGGCGCTGCAGCCGCCGGTCCAGGTCCTGCAGAGAGCGGCGGGCGCCGGAGAAGCTCCCGCGCCACAGCATCGCCACTCCGGACTCCGCGGTGCGGTGGGCGGCTTTCGCGGTGGTGCGGTCGTCGACGACCACGACGGTCCCCGGTGCTGGTGCGGAGTGCTCGCACCGCCAGCGGGCGGTGGTCGTCGTTCCGTTCTCGGACCAGCTGGTGGTGGTCATGTCCGGCTCCTGCGGGTGCCTCGGGTCGGGCAGCGCTCCGCGGAGTGCGTCCGGATGTCCTGTTCTGCACTCCATCTTCGCACAGCCCCCGCGACGTTGGGCCAGACGATCGACTTCCCTGCGCCGTCCGTGTGGCAGCACGACGGGAACACCCGAGCGCCAGGAAGAATCGGAGATCTCGCGCGACCGCGTCAAGGAGTGCTGACATGTCCGGTGCGCTCTCGGGATCACGCCCCCACATCGTGCTCATCGTCCTCGACGACCTCGGCCTCGGGGACCTGAGCTGGTACGGGTCGCAGACCCGCACGCCGCGCATCGACGAGATCGGTCGGGACGGCATGACGTTCCGGCAGGCGTACGCCGGAGCGCCGATCTGCACACCGTCCCGCGCGGCGCTCCTCACCGGGCGCTACGCGCAACGCGTGGGACTGCCGGTGGTGCTGTGGCCGGAGGAGCCGCGCGGGCTGCCCGAGTTCGAGCGCACCGTCGCCGAAGCGCTGCGGTCGGTCGGCTACCGCACCGGCATCTTCGGCAAGTGGCACCTCGGTGACCCGATGCTCACCGGCAACCCCTGGGACGCCCAGCCCCGGTTCCTGCCGTCCGCGCACGGTTTCGACCACTTCTGCGGCATCCCCTACAGCAACGACCAGGGCTGGGGCCAGGAACAGCGGCTCCCGCTGTACCGGGGCGATGCCGTGGCGGTGGCGAACGTGAACACCGAGCGCGGCCAGGAGCGCCTGGCGGCCGAGCACACCGACGCCGCGATCGCGTTCATCCGCCAGAGCGCCGCGCTGCGCCGGCCCTTCTTCGCGTACCTCCCGCACAGCGCCGTGCACCAACCGTTCCACGTGCCCGAGGAGACCGGGGGTGTGGACGGCAGCTACCCCGACCTCGTCCGCGAGGTCGACCGGCAGGTGGGCCGGGTGCTCGACGAGTTGCGCGCGCTGCGGTTGGCCGAGTCGACGCTGGTGGTCCTCACCAGCGACAACGGGCCGTGGTTCGCGGGCAGCACCGGGGGGCTGCGGGGTCGCAAGACCGACCCGTTCGAGGGCGGCGTCCGGGTGCCGTTCCTGGTCCGCTGGCCGGGCCGAGTTCCGGTGGCCGAGAACCGCTACCCGATCTCGTTCGTCGACGTGCTGCCCACGTTGGTCGACCTGGCCGGTGCCGCGCCTCCGCCTCCGGACCGCCCGGTCGACGGCATCAGCATCGTGCCCGCGCTCGCCGGTGAGCCGATGCCGCGCGGGCGCACGCTGTACTTCTACGGCGACTTCGAGGAGGGGCCCACCGGCGAGGTCGATCCCGCGTGGGTGTGGAACGTCGCCGCGCTGCGCCAGGACCGGTGGAAGCTGCTCTGGCCTGCGACGGTGTGGCCGGACCTGGGCCGCGAAGCGCTGTTCGACCTCGAGGACGATCCCGGCGAGACCACCGACGTCAGCGCAGCACACCCGCTGATCCGCGACGCCCTGGCCGAGCGGGCGCGCATCTTCAACGACGACGTCCGGCGCCACCGGGCCGAGGCGGTCGCCCGCACTCGGCGCGGCCGGTGACGCGGATGCGAAGATGCCCTGGTGAGCGCGAAGGACCTGTGCCCCTGCGGACTCGGCGAGCCCTACGACGCCTGCTGCGGACCGCTGCACGCCGGTGAGCGCCAGGCGGCCACGGCCGAGCAGCTGATGCGCTCGCGCTACGCCGCGTTCGCCGTCGGCGACACCGACCACCTGCTCCGCACCTGGCACCCCACGACGCGTCCGGCCGAGCTCGACCTCGACCCCTCCCAGCGCTGGCTGCACCTGGAGGTCCTCGACCGCACCGGAGGCGGCCCCTTCGACACCGAAGGCACGGTCGACTTCCGTGCCCGCTTCCGCCACGACGGCCGCACGCGCACCCTCGCCGAGCACAGCCGCTTCACCCGCGAGAACGGGCAGTGGCTCTACGTCGACGGCGACCTCGGCTGAAGCCCTGCGAAGAGCCACTCCACGCGGTGCGGGCAGCACGACCACAACGGCTCCGTGCCCAGCCCCGGGAACGGGTTGCCACCCTGCGTCCCGGCGAACTCGCCACGACGCCACTCATCAGGACCTGCCGGGCGCCGGCTGGACACCGGGTTCGACGTTCTCGCGAGGTGCGAGGCGGAACTCCGGGCCTCGCACTTCGCGAGAAGTGCGCAGGCACCCGCGCGGCGCGGGGACGGAGACGGCACCGCGGCATCCCTGCACAACGGTCACTTGGCGGGCTTGGGCTTGAAGTCTCCTGGGGCGAAGGTGAAGACGGTGTAGGTGCGGTCGTCGAGGGTGAACGTGGTGTGCTTCTTCACACCCAGCGCGCGGTGCACCTTCAGGGCGCGCTGGTTGGTGTTCTCGACGTACAGCGCGGCGCTGGGGTAACGCTCGCCGAGCATGAGCGCCATGCCCGAGAGCAGCATCCGGACCACGCCCTTGCCGCGGTACTTCGGGGCGACCACGACGGGACCCCAGTGCAGGACCGGGCCGTCGAGGCTCTTGGTCAGCTCCTCAGTGCGCTGCGCGGGTCCCGGCCTCGCAGCTCCCTCGGAGGTCAGCACGACCCCGGCGAGCTTGTTCTTGTCCTCGGCCAGGAAGATGCCCGGGCCACCGCTGCAGGCCTCCAGCGCCTCCTCGTCCCACTCGCCCGGGAGGAAGCCCTGCTCGGCGCGCTTGCCCTCGGGCACGGCGTCCTCCTGGGCGGAGCGGAGCAGGTCGAGGATCGCGGGCCGGTCCTCGGCGGTGGCGAGACGTACGGACATCGGCGGCATGCCCGCGAGCCTATCGGGCGCTCTCACCAGGGGTTTCAGTGGTACTGGTGGACGACCGCGTGGCCCTTGCCGCGGCGGATGAGGGCCCGGTTGACCGGCACCGTGAGGACGAAGGCGACGGCCAGCGCGACCGCCAGCGACGCCCAGAACAGCCAGCTCGTCAGGCCCGCCTCCATGGCGCCGGGGATGAGCACCATGAGGAGGTTGTCGACGATCTCCATGACCGTGATCGACAGCGTGTCGGCGGCGAACGCGACGCCGATGGCAGCGCCGAGGCCGACGCCCGCGCGCAGCACCGGCAGGATCGTGAGGCTGTAGCCGAAGAGGAAGGCCAAGGCGATCGCCAGCACGATCGTGGCCAGGTTCCCCCATCCCAGCGCGGTGCCGATGACCATGCCGAGGACTTCGCCGATCGCACATCCGGTCAAGCAGTGCGCGGTCGCGCTGATGGCCGAGCGGGTCAGCGCGCGCCCGTCCTGCTGCTCGACGCCGGTGTGGTGGTCCATGACGTCCTCCCTCCCACTGCCGCGAACATACCCCAAGGGGGTATCTGCGGTCAACCGCGGGAGAGCGCTGACCTGCGGTGGCAGTGGTGGAAAAACCCGTTGCCCGCTCCGCGGGACGGGACGTAGCCTGCGGGTACACAGGAAAGGAGGTGGTCCAACGGTGAATACCAACAGGACTTGTGAGGTGGCTGTCCGCTAGGACCGCCCCCGGCTGTACAAGTCGGCCCGTCGCGCGCCCATCTGGTTCGATGACCGCGCGGGGAAGCGGCCGGCGAATACCAGGCAGCTACCCGGCCCCGGAGCCCCGAACTGCGTCCGGTTCGGCCTCCTCGTCCACCGAGGAGGAAGCGGCTCCGGGGCTGCTGCGTGTCCGGGGCCGCCGGGCCCCGGACACGTGTCCTGCATCAGCGGCTGAGTTCGCTCGTCGCCGCCGTGAGATGACCTGCCGCGGCGGCCTCCAGGTGGAGCAGGTCGCACGAGACGCTGGCGAAGGTGTAGCCCTGCGCCAGGCGCGGCACGGCGCCCTCCCCGTCCGAGACGTGGAAGCCGGCCGCGATGCCCGCCTCCGCGGCCGCCTGCTGGATCGTGGCGACGGCGGCTTCGAACTCCTCGGCCACCTCCGGGTCCCCCGGGTAGGCGCCGCCGACGGCCAGGCACAGGTCGGCGGGGCCGACGTAGACGCCGTCGAGCCCGTCGGTCGCGCAGATCTCGCGGACGTTGGCCAGGCCCTCCGGGGTCTCGATCATCGCGATGACCACCGTCGACTCGTCGGCCTCGGCCGGTCGCGGGCCCACCCGCAGGCTCGACCGCATCGGCCCGTAGGAGCGGCGTCCACGCGGCGGGTAACGGGTCGCCTCGACGGCCGCCGCAGCGTCCTCACCGGTGTTCACCAGCGGGACGATGATGCCCGCCGCTCCCGCGTCGAGGGCGTGGCCGATCTCGCTCGGCTCGTTGACCCCGACCCGGACGAGGCCTTCCGCCGCGCCGGCGGCGTCGATGGCCAGCATCGCGTTGAGCATGCCGGAGTACCCGATGAGACCGTGCTGGACGTCCACGACGAGGTAGTCGTAGCCGACGCGCGCGATCCTCTCGGTGGCCGCCGGGGCGTCCAACGCGATCCAGTACCCGACGAGCTTGTCCCGAGCGCGCAGCTTGCGCGCGAATTCGGCTGCCGACACAGATTCCTCCCGGCCGTGGTGATCAGAGGCGAGACGCGACACCGCGCTCGCTCCCCGTTCCTACCGACCCGCACACGGCGTTCCAACACCTGCGCGAGGCGCGTCCCGGCCCAGGTCGTGGAGGCTGCAGATCGGCGGCGGGTGATCAGAGGCCGAAGAGGGAGACCACCGAGACGAGCGCCAAGCCCACTACAGCGAGTGCACCGGACGCCACCGCGAGCCGCTGGGCGATCACCTTCCGGCCCACCAGCGCGGCGGCCGTGCCGACGATCAGCGCCAGTGGGATCAGCACAGCGCAGAGCAGGTCAAGAGGCGCCATCGCCCGATCCCTCCCCATAACGTCGGCGTCATCTCCGGTGGAACCCACCAAACTAACGACCGAGGAAGCCGCCGTCCACACCTCACTGTGGGTGACCTCCATCTCGGCTGCGACTCGGCACGAAGACATCGGCCCCCGGTTCAGACCGAGGGATCGCCGCGCACCTGGGTATCCTGTCCGTCAACGCCACGCGGCCGCAGCTCATCGACGCACTCGCCGAGCGGGACGGGACGCTGACCTGGGCGTCAGACCCTCTAGCCAACAGAAGACCAGTGTCGGCGCCGGGCAGCTTGAGCGGTGCGGCACCTCGAAGTCGACCTCTCCGGGCTCGACGAGATCGTCATCGAGCTCGACCCGATGGCGGTACAGCCAGTCGGCCATCTCCGCATTGCTCATGCCCTCGAAGTCCTCGGTGCTCATGGCGGGCAGGGCACGCGTGGTCAGGCGCCGCAGGGGAAGCCGCTGGACAGCCCGGCGAGGTAGGAGGCTTCGCCGGTGGTGATGCCGTTCTGCTGGGCGATCTGGTCCACGCGGTTGAACTCGAAGTCGGCTTCGCGCAGGTCGCAAGCCAGGGCCTTGAGCTGCTCGTCGGTACCTTGCACACCGTAGGCGCGGGCCTGGTCGTAGAAGCTTGCTCCACGTAGTCGTTGACCGGCGGGATGGCCGGGCGGGGACGATGTTGTTGTTCTGCGGCACCGCAGGTGCCATCGGGCTGCCCGGCGTGGTGAGCGGGGGCGGCGGCGTGTTGGCAGCGACCGAGCCCAGCACTGCCAGCCAGATCACGCAGATGCCCAGGCCCACGCCCGACAGCACGATCCCAGTGATCGCTTGAGCTTTGTTGGTGGCAGCGCCGGCGCGGACCTTGAGCAGGCCGATGATGCCCAGCACCAGCTCGACGATCACGGTGGGCCAGGCCAGCACGCCGATGATCGGGATGAAGGCCAGCACGACCACCGACGATGCCGAGCACCATCGAAGCAGTGCCCACACCGTTAGCTGCGGCGCTCGACGGCTGGGGTGGCGGGGCGGCGGACGGGTCGAACGGTGTGGAAGACATCGCGACGCTCGCTTTCGAAGTGATCGGATCGTGGGAGAGGACGTCAGCGAGGCAGGTGCGTGATCGCGAAATCCGCCTGCTCGGGTGTGAACTGCTCGCCGTACTGGGAGGTCAGCTGGTCGCGCAGCCCGGAGGTCGAGAAGCTGCCGGAGTCCAGGTAGGACTGGGCGGCTTCGAGTGCCTCGGCGTTCCAATCGGCATGCACGTTGGCCACGGCCCACTCGGCCACATCGCGCGGGTATTGGTCGGCGTACTGCGAGGACAGCTGATCGATCAGTCCGGCTTCGGAGAAGTGCCCGCTGCGCAGGTACGACTGCGCGGACTCATAGGCGTTCTCGTGCTCACGCGAGGGGTACTGCGGCTCGGTGACACTCACGCCACCGGCACCGCCAGCAGGACTGCTCTGCGGCAGAGGTGTGGGACCCGTCGCGGCGGCGAGGACCACCAGCCAGATCAGGCAGATGCCCAGGCCAACACCGGACAGGACGATTCCAGTGATCGATTGGCCCTTGTTGGTGGCCGTACCGGCGCGCACCCTGAGCAGGGCGATGATGCCCAGGACGAGGCCGACGATGACGGTGGGCCAGGCCAGCACGCCGATGATCGGGATGAAGGCCAGCACCACGCCGACGATGCCCAGCACCATCGAGGCGGTTCCCAGGCCATTGGCTGGAGTGCTGCTCGGCTGCTGCGGCGGCGGGGCGGCGGACGGGTCGAACGGTGTGGAAGACATGTCGGTGCTCGCTTTCGAATCAGTGGGTGACCGAGGAAATTCCGGAGATCGGGATCAGTAGCCGTAGGTCACGTGGCAGACCTCGCTGACTCGATCGGCACCGATGCGATCGTGGTGATGTCGGTGTAGGTGCCAGAGCTGGCCCCAGGATCCGCCTCGGCGGTGGAGGCGTCGAAGGCTCGCACCTCGGCAGAGGTTTCGCCGTAGGTCGACACCAGCGAGCCGCGTTCCTGATGACTGCGGCCGTAGGAGTAGGGGTGATAGCCCGGGGAGTAGCTGCTCCCCGTGGTGCACGACGTCGACCGGGGTCCCCAGAAGGCCTCCAGCGTGCGATCAACCGCTGAGGTGACCGTGTCGAAGCAGTCATAGCCGGTGCGCGTCGTCGAAGACGAGGACCAAGACCACGAGCCACTCTCCGACGAGTTCGACGAGCTGCTGCCAGAGGAGCTGGCCACACCCAGGGCGGGAGCGCCGATGATGAGCACGAACGCCGCTGCGTGGCGGCTGCGTAGAGGCGGCGGCGCAGGTGGGACCGGTCCGGCCCTGAGCCGGAGTCCTCGTCGCCCGGTGCGGTCGGTGGCGGGTCCTGCGCGGGCGGCGGTGGCGGTGGCTGCTGGGTGGTCATGGCGCTGGCTCCCCCGAGCAAGTGATCTGAGTCCGTGGGTGGGGCGCGGTACTGGTTGTGTGGTCTGCCGTCCCGTCAGACCGACCTCCAACCATGCGGCGTGGTGCCGTGCAGAAATGCCGTTGACGCCTCGGTTCGCCCCTAGTTCGACGCGTAGGTCACGGGCTGTTCGGAGACCACCGAGCCGTTGCGGGTGACGACCAGCTCGTGGTCGTTGATCGTGTAGGCGTAGCCGTCGTTGACCTCGGTGCGATACGTCCCGTACCCGGACTGGTAGGCGGCCAGCATGATCGAGCCCACCGCGCTGGAGCCGTAGTAGTAGGTCTGCCCGCCGACCTCGCACAGCTGCACACGCGACTCGGTGGTCTGATACGTCGCGAAGCAGTCGGTGGTCGACACCGGCGGCGTGTGATCGGATTGCGACTGGTACTGCGGCTCGTCGTCGTAGCTCGGCGACTCGGTGACCGTCTCCGGCGCGGTCTCGGTCACCGTCTGCTGCGGCATCTGCGGCGCATACTGCCCGAAGCGGGCCTGGTCGGTGTCGAACCAGCCCGCGCCGCTGCCGCAGCCAGCGGCGGCGGTGATGCTCAGCAGCGCGGCCGCCAACGTCAGGGTGCGTGCGTGTGCCATGGCGAGGGCTCCTTCCCCAGGGATGCTGTTGCCAAGCGGTCTCTGGTGGCGCCTGCCTGGCTTGAACCACCCTCACCGTAAAGCGGAGTGCGGTATGGTGAACGGGGCGAAAGTCCTCGTTGACCAGTACGAACCACATCCGGCTGGTCCCCGGTCGGACAGCAGCCAAGCGTCACGACCAGGGTCGAGAACCCCCGCCCGCGAGCTCGGGTTTGTTCGACGGTGCCGCGCGCCAACTTCGACCTCTTGGGCAGCGCACGTCCCTGGTGCGCACCAACTCCCGGGAGGGATCGACGAGTTCAGCCGTGAGCACTCACTCCGCGCGCAGCTGATCTACCGGTGACCTCCTCCTGGTGGGACCGCCACGAGGTGGCCCGCTACCTGGGAGCGCTGCTGGCATCCGAAAGCCGCCCGGTCTTGGGGAGTTCGATGGGCTCGCCGGTCAGGCTCCGCTGACCTGAGCACCTCTCGTGGGCGTACTGACGCGGTCGGGCCGCCAGTTGCGGTTGCGGGTGTCGTGCTTGAGCCACTCACGTGCGGTGGACGGGCTTGCGGTCTCCACGGTGGCCTGCCAGGGGGCGTGGGTTTGGCCGTGGGCTCTCTGACTGCTCGATGGTGCGGTTCGTTCCGCGACGTCTTCTTCGAGGTCTCGCGTTGCCTCCAGCCACACCCAGCCACGCCCCTTCCGACCGGGGAGCGGTCGGTGAACCGGGGCGCGCTCCGATCGTTGGTCGGCGGGTGTTCGGAAGTGGTGGCGAGATCATCGCGAGTCCGCTGCCAAGAGGGACTTCTGGCCCGATCACCACACATCGCAGCGAGGTAGAGTTCGGTGCGTGTGGTGATCCACCACCCCCGGGGGGGTGAGCACACCCCCAACCAGATGACCGGATGCGGAGGCCACACCATGAACCCCTCGATCAGCAGCACCGACCGCCGCCACTCGCTGCTCTCGGCGTGGCCGCCCCAGCGGGTGCGATCATGAGTACTGCCATGGCCAGTGCCACCAGCATTCGGCTCGACTGCGACGAGCAGCACCCACGCGTGCACGTCCCCCACCACCGCGAGTTCGTCACCGCCGCCCGCGAGCTCGGCGGCGAGTTCGACGGCGCCACCAAGACCTGGAGCTTCGCCGCGCGCCACGCTGAGGAGATCACCCAGCTGTGCCGCAGCATCTACGGCACCGACGGCACCCCCGGCCAGCTGCTGAACATCTCGGTCCACCTGGATGCCTACCGCAAGCACCACGACGACTACCGCGAGCTCCACGTCGCCGGACACCAGGTCCTGCGCCGCCCCAGCCGCAACTCCCCAGTGCGCTACGGGTCCGGCGTGCGGGTGGCCACCGGTGGCACGCACCGCAGACCCCGGTCAGAGGCCGCACGCGGCACGACCCTGCACGTCGCCGACGTCCCAGCCGCCCGCGGCCACCTGACCAACGACGGCATCACCGTGCTCGACACCGCCCCGGATGCCGCCGCCCTCAGCGCTGGACGAGCGAAGCTGGTCGTGCCCGTCACCGAGATCGAAACCCTGCTGGCCGAAGCCGGGCACCCCGGTGATCAGGAAGGGACAGGCCCATGAGCAGCAAGGAACTGTGGACCACGGCTCAGGCTGCCGAGCACTGCGGCGTGAACCCCAACACCTACCGCTACTACCAAAAACGCCTTGGCGCGCCCAGCCCCGTGCTGCGCGAACCCGGCAGGGGTGGCCAGAACCTCTACCGCGCCGACGAGGTCCGCCGCTGGCACGCCGGTCGGCACGGCCAAGGCGCGCGCACCGACCTGCTCTCCGAGGCCCCCGCCCGCGCCCCGGACCGCAGCAGCACACCCGCCGGTGATGCGGCGCGGCTGGACATCCCGGGGGCGTTCGCGACCTACCTGCAGCAGACCGGACCCGGCAGGGGCCAGTACCGCAACGAGGCCGAGGCCGCGCTCGGGCGCGCCTTGAGCGGTGCCGTCACGGTCAAGCGCGGCCGGTCGCATTCGCTGCGGATCGCCCTGCAACGCAGCTTCGCCGAGCTGCTGGCCGACTACGCGAAGACGGTACTGGCCGAACCTGCCGTGTTCAGCAGCGCGCAGCGGCAAGGCGCACGCAAAACCGCTGAGGGCATCCGAGCCTTCCTGGACGCCGAAGACTAGGCACGCTCGGGCGGGGCGGGCGGTCGATGCGGCGGGCGAAGGTGTGCCATCACGTGCGACGTAGCGGGTGGCGACGAGGAAGGCAGCCATCGTGGCGTCGACACCTCCGGCACGTGGTGGCAGGGAAGTCACCGATCAGGTGTCAGCGGTCCCCCACCAGCTCATCGTCGTCCCCCACAGCGCCATCATGCGCTCCCACCAGACGTGACCCGGACGCCGCTCGAGCTGCGGCGTAGCCGGCTGCACCAGGTGAGGGGCTCGGCCGGCACCGCCGCAGGTACTGAGCGGCGTCGCGGTGAGCCGCCGCGACGCCGCGTGTGGAGACGTGTTCCACGAGCGGAGCGCGGAGCAGCTGTGCTCTCACCTTCCGGGTTCCTGCTACCCGCACCGCCGCTCAGGGCACTTCCACACGGACAGGCCTACGCCGGGTCACCGAGGAGCACCGGCAATGCCTCCAAGTCGTTCTGCGTCAGGACCGGTCGGTGGCGGAGTTCGGCGTCGGGCACTGCGAGGCGCAGCTGCGGGTACCGGCCGAAGAGCGCGGGCAGGGCGGTGGAAGCCTCCAGCTTCGCCAGCGCGGCTCCCGAGCAGATGTGCGGGCCGTGGCCGAAGGTCGTGTGCTTGGCGCGGGTCGGGCGAGTCGGGTCGAAGACGTCGGCGTCGGGGCCGTGTTCCCGCCGGTCACGGCCGATCGCGCGGTAGGACATCACCACGCCCTCACCCTCGCCGATCGTGGTGTCGCCGATCGCGATGTCCTCGGTGGCGAAGCGCATCAGCAGGTGGGTGACCGGCGGGTCCCAGCGCAACGTCTCCTCGAGGACGGCGCTCCAGGTGATCTCGCCGTCGAGGACCTGGCGCAGCTGGTCCGGGTTCGCCATCAGCGCGCGGACCGCGTTGACGATCAGGCTGACCGTGGTCTCGTGACCGGCGGCGACCATCGCGCTCAGGTTCCCCACGACCTCCTCCTCGCTGAGCGGTTCGCCGCCGTCGGGTCGCAGGAGCGCGCTGGTCAGGTCGTCGGCGGGCTGCCGCGCGCGGGCCCGCACCATGCGGGTGAAGACGTCGTTGAGCTCCGCGATGGCCGCCAGCCGTTCGTCCTGCGGCGTGCGCAGTGAGAAGAACGCCGACCACAGCTCGTGCTGCCGCGGGCGGAGTTCTGCGTCCACGCCCATGAGAACGCTGACCACGGTCATCGGAAGCGGCGCGGCGAAGCGGGCTTTGACGTCGACCGTTCCCTCAGCGGGCAAGTCCGCCAGCAGGCGCGCGGTGACGTCGTCGATCACCGGGCGCAGTCGCTCGAGCCTGCGCGGGGTGATGGCCTGGGCGGTCTTGGCCCGCAGCTTGCGGTGCTCCGGTCCATCCACTGTGAACATCGAACGACCGGGGTCGACCATGCCGATCAGCGGCCACCCCCGTGTCACCGCGCCGGACCGCCACTCGCGCCACCGGGCGATGGTCTTCACCAGACGCGGGTCGTTGAGCAGCCGACGTGCCTCGGTCTGCCCGGTCACCGCCCACGCCGGGGCGCCGAGCAGGTCGATGCGCGTCAACGGTCCGGCCTCGCGCAACGCGTGGGTCTCGCCGTCGAGGTCGCGCACGAGCGGATCGATCGCGAGCGGGCAGCCCATCACCCACCTCCCCCAGGATCTCGGACCAGAGCAGCGCGGACCGGGTGCGGGTGTCAAGCCTCGCCACCCGTTCCGCTCAGCGCAGGTGGTAGATCCGCTCGGCGTTGTCCCGGCCGATCATGCGGGCCACGCGCACAGCGTCGTCGAAGGTCCAGTCACCGGAGTCGACGTGGTGTCCGAGCACTCTCGTCATCCCCCTGCGCCAGAGCACGGCCCCGAGGTGGTGCAGTTCCGGCAGTCCCCACGCGTCGGAGGAGTAGAAGACCTTGGCGAAGGGGGCGAGTTCCAGGGATTCGGCGATCACCGCCTCCGAACGCGCGCCGGTGTGGTTGACGGCCAAGCCGACGTCGAAGTGCACGTGCGGGAAGACCTGCGCGAGGTAGGCGGCGTTGCGGTGGTACGGGTAGCAGTGCAGCAGGAGCAGGTCCACGCCGCGCGGTTCGACCTCCTTGATGAAGCGGGTGAGCAGCAGCGGGTCGCAGCGGTGCAGCTCCAGGTCGGGATCGCCGTAGGCGGTGTGCAACTGGATCGGCAGGCCGTGCTCCACGCCCGTCCACAGCGCGAACCGCAGCAGCACCGGGTCGCTGACCCGCGACGTCCCCTCCCGCAGCCAGGCACCGGCCGCGCGGACGACCTCGGCTTCACCGGGTGGGTCGGGGTCGAAGTCGAAACCCCACCTGTAGGCGATGATGCTCTTGACCCCGACCGCCGACGCCGCGCGCTGCGCCAGCTCCTCCCGGAACCGCAACGGCAGGTCTGCCGCGGCCGCCCCCGAGGCGGCGACCTCCTCCAGCACGGACTCCAGCCGCACGACCTCGTGCACCGGCCGGCCCGACAGCGCGGCCATCTCCGCGAGGCCACCGCCCAACCCGGTTTCGACCAGGAACCGGTCTACCCCGGCAGCGGCGAGCAACCGACGGGCCACTTCGCGCGAACCCCACGACTCGCGAGCCGCCAGGTACTCCTCCGGAGACGCGTGCGGCGGCAGCTCCAGCACTGGCGCGCACCAGCGCCGCACGGCGAACCCGAGCGGTGAGTCGAACTGCGTCATCCACCCCGGTACCGCGCGGTCCGACTCGGTCAACAACTCTTCGAACACGCCTCGCTCGAGCTCACCGCCCACCACACCGTGCACGTGGTGGTCCACCACACCGATCGCCTCGATCTCGTGCCACAAGGCCTCCACCTCAGCAGTCACCCCTTCGAAACGAGGCTGAGGACATGTCGCGGAATGTACCCGGATCGCCCGGAAGAGGCCCTGAGTCCGAGGTCGGCGCGTCAGGGGCGCCGATCCCGCGAGTAACCGCGCTGCGCGGCGCCACGTGCACAAACCTGGTCGAATCTTGGTGCTCTGCAGGCGTTGTTCAGACCCAGTGTCGATCTTTTCCTTGCACTGCAAGGGATCTTGCGGCAGGAGTGGGCGCGGCGCGCCCGGCGACTCCTGTCGTCCGAACAGCGGAACCCTGCGGTGTGCGAAACCCTCTCGGCCCCGTTCCGGCCCCAGCCGTTCCGGAACTGCCACGACCGTGCGCAGGAGTGATGGGAGCGACCACCCGCACCGGCGAGGAACACCTCAGCGACGACGAAAACGCCTGCGAGAACGATGTTCCCGCTACCACCCGAGGGCATCGCAGGTGCGCTCGATCGTGCGAGTCGCCCTGCCGCCCAAGGGAAATCGTGCTGCCATTGTGGATCGGAGGGACGGAAACCCGATTCCTCCCACCCCCGTGCCAACGAAGGAGTTCAGTGCGCATGCTTTCCAAGAACCAGAAGAAGACCGGTGTTCTCAGCGCGGCCGCCGTCCTGGCCGCGGCCCCCTTGCTCGTCGGGGCCCTGACGGCGCAGGCCTCCCCCGTCGCTCCCCCGGCTCAGGCCGAGGCGATGCTGACGTGCCACCTCAACGGGACGGCCGAGTTCTCCCCGGTGCTGACGCCGAGCCCGTTCGCCACCGACACCCGGATGGAGATCACCGGCGAGGCGGCCGGCTGCTCGTCGGCCGACCGCGCCGCCGAAGACATCGTCGGCGCCACCTTCCGCGGTGCGCTTGACGGCAAGATGTCGTGCATGAACCTGCCGCGCGACGCCGCCGGCGACTTCGACATCACCTACCAGTACGCGGACGGCAGCACGAAGACCAGCAAGGCCAACCTCAAGCTGGACCTGAGCGACAACTCCGACCGGCCGGCCGCACCGGCTGAGGGAGCGCTCGTCGGCAAGACCACCGCGGGCGAGTTCGCCGAAGCGAACCACCGGGCCACCACGCAGTTCGACCTCGCCTCCGCGGCGGACGAGTGCCTCTCCGAAGGGCTCGAGTCGCTCGACTTCACCGGCCAGTACGAGCTGAGCCGGTGATCCCGGAACGCCGGTAGGACCCCACGAGGCGGTGGGCGGGGCCGTGCGGCTCCGCCCACCGTTGCGGCGAAAAAATCAATCATTCGTGCTTGATTTTTCTCATCCCCCGGCTCACCCTGGTCGGCATGGCCGACGTGGGCGCTCTGCTGGATGACATGCGTGCGGAAGGCGAGGAGCTCGACGAGCTCGTCGCGACGCTGGACGAGGAGCAGTGGGCACGTCCGACGCCCGCCGAGGGGTGGACGATCGCGCACCAGATCGCCCACCTGGCGTGGACCGACGACGTGGCACTGCTGTCGGCCACCGACCCCGGCCGGTTCGCCGGCGTCGTCGAGGAAGCGCTGCGAGACCCGTTCGGGTTCGTCGACGCCGCCGCCGAGGAGAGGGCCCGCGCACGGCCCGCCGACCTGCTGTCGAGCTGGCGCCTGGGTCGCTGCCGGCTCAGCGATGCCCTCCGCGGCCTCGAGGACGGCCGCAAGCTCGCGTGGTTCGGCCCGCCGATGGGCGTCGGCTCGATGGCCACCGCCCGGCTGATGGAGACCTGGGCGCACGGCCAGGACGTCGCCGACGCGCTCGGCGTCACGCGCACCCCGACCGCGCGGCTGCGCAACGTCGCGCACATCGGCGTGCGCACCCGGGACTTCGCCTACGCCACCCACGGGCAGGAACCCCCGGCCGAACCGTTCCGAGTCGAGCTCGTGGGCCCCGACGACGAGCAGTGGGTGTGGGGTCCCGCCGACGCAGCGCAGCGGATCACCGGGAGCGCTCTGGACTTCTGCCTGCTGGTGACCCAGCGCCGGCATCCCGACGACCTCGCCGTCCGAGCGGTCGGGGCGGACGCGGCGCACTGGCTGACCATCGCTCAAGCCTTCGCCGGAGCGCCGGGCAAGGGCAGGAAGGCGGGGCAGCACGCGTGATCGGCACCGACCCGGACCTCCTCCGCATCGGCAACTGCTCCGGCTTCTACGGCGACCGGCTCTCCGCGATGCGAGAGATGCTCGCCGACGGCGAGCTGGACGTGCTCACCGGCGACTACCTCGCCGAGCTGACCATGCTCATCCTCGGCCGCGACCGGCTCAAGGACCCCGACCTCGGCTACGCCAAGACGTTCCTGCGCCAGCTGGAGGACTGCCTCGGCCTCGCCGCGGAGCGCGGCGTGCGGATCGTCAGCAACGCCGGTGGCGCGAACCCGGCCGGTCTGGCCGCGCGCGTCCGGAAGCTCGTCGACGACCTCGGGCTGGACCTCACGGTCGCGCACGTGGAAGGCGACGACCTCACACCGCGAGCAGCCGAACTGGGCTTGGGCACGCCCCTGGTCGCCCACGCCTACCTGGGATGCTGGGGCGTCGTCGAATGCTTGGACGCCGGGGCCGACGTCGTGGTCACCGGCCGCGTCACCGACGCCTCGGTCATCGTCGGCCCGGCCGCGGCGCACTTCGGGTGGGAGCCCACCGACCACGACGCGCTCGCCGGAGCCGTCGCCGCCGGCCACGTCATCGAGTGCGGGACGCAGGCCACCGGCGGCAACTACGCGTTCTTCACCGAGATCGCCGACATGACCCGGCCCGGGTTCCCGATCGCCGAGCTCCGGCGCGACGGGTCGAGCGTGATCACCAAGCACCCCGGCACGGGCGGCGCGGTCACCGTCGACACCGTCACCGCGCAGCTGATGTACGAGGTCCAGGACGCGCGCTACGCCGGGCCGGACGTCACCACCCGGCTGGACACCATCGAGGTCGCCCAGGAGGGTCCGGACCGAGTGCTGCTCAGCAGCACCTGCGGCGAAGCACCGCCGCCCGACCTCAAGGTCTCGCTGAACACCCTCGGCGGTTTCCGCAACGAAGTGGACTTCGTGCTCACCGGCCTCGACATCGAGGCCAAGGCCGAGCTCGCCCGACGCCAGCTCGAAGACGCGCTCCCCGCACGACCGTCGGAGCTGACCTGGACGTTGTCCCGCCTGGACCGCCCCGACGCCGACACCGAGGAACGCGCGAGCGCGATCCTGCGGTGCGTCGCCCGGGACACCGACGAGAAGGTGGTGGGCCGCGCGTTCTCCGGCGTCGCCGTGGAGATGGCGCTGGCCAGCTACCCCGGCTTCAGCCTGACCAGCGTTCCCGGCAAGGCCTCGCCGTACGGGGTCTTCACCGCCGGTCACGTCGATCCGGCGCAGGCCCCGCACGTCGCGGTGCTCCCCGACGGACGTCGGGTGGACGTGCCGCCGGCACCACGCGCGCAACCGCTCGAAGTCCTGCCCGAACCTCCTCTACCGCAACCACTTCCGGACGAGCCGTCGCGGAGCGCACCGCTGGGCACGGTCGTCGCGGCGCGCAGCGGCGACAAGGGCGGCAACGCCAACATCGGCGTGTGGGTGCGCACCGAGGACCAGTGGCGCTGGCTGGCGCACGCGCTCACCGTCGAGCGGCTGCGCGCGCTGCTGCCCGAAGCCGCCGAACTGCCGATCACGCGGACGGTCCTGCCGAACCTGCGGGCGCTGAACTTCGTCGTCGAGGGGATCCTCGGCGAAGGCGCGGCGGCCCAAGCCCGGTTCGACCCCCAGGCCAAGGGACTCGGCGAATGGCTGCGGTCCCGGCACGTCGAGATCCCGGAGGCGCTGCTGTGAACCCGTGGGACGACGACGAACGGCGCGCCGTGCGGGACACCGCGCGCCGCTTCGCCGAAACCGAGGTCCTGCCGCACCAGGACCGGTGGGAGCGCGAGGGCGAGCTGCCGCGCTGGTTGCACGAGAAGGCCGGCGCGCTCGGCCTCCTCGGCGCGGCGCTGCCCGTCGAGGTCGGCGGCGGTGGCGGCGACCTCGTCGACGCGACCGTCATCGCCGAGGAACTGCACCAGGCGGGCGTGTCCGGCGGCACCTTCGCCTCGCTGTTCACCTGCGGCATCGCCGTGCCGCACATGGCCGCGGCCGGCGACCCGCGCCAGGTCGAGCACTTCGTGAAGCCCACGCTGTCCGGGCACAAGATCGGCTCGCTGGCCGTCACCGAACCCGGCGGCGGTTCCGACGTCGGCCACCTGCGCACCCGCGCCGACCGCCACGGCGACCACTACGTCGTCAACGGGGCGAAGACCTTCATCACCTCCGGATGCCGCGCCGACTACGTCGTCACCGCCGTGCGCACCGGCGGCGACGGGGCTGCCGGGGTGTCGTTGCTGGTGGTGGAGAAGGGCGCACCGGGCTTCACCGTCGCCCGCAAGCTGGAGAAGATGGGCTGGCACGCCTCCGACACCGCCGAACTGTCCTTCGCCGATGTGCGGGTGCCCGCCGAGAACCTGGTGGGGCCGGAGGGTTCCGGGTTCGCGCAGATCGCCCAGGCCTTCGTCAGCGAACGCCTGTCGCTGGCGGTGCAGGCCTACGCGAGCGCCCAACGCTGCCTGGACCTCGCCGAGCAGTGGTGCCGTGACCGGGAGACCTTCGGCCGCCCGCTCATCACCCGGCAGGCCGTGCAGAACACCCTCACCGAGATGGCCCGCAAGATCGACGTCGCCCGCGTCTACGCACGGCGGTTGGCCGAACGCGCCGTCGCCGGCGAGCAGGACCTGACCGTCGAGGTGTGCTTCGCCAAGAACACCGCGGTCGAAGCCGGCGAGTGGGTCGCGCACCAGGCGCTGCAGCTGTTCGGCGGGCTCGGCTACATGCGCGAAGCCGAGGTCGAACGCCAGTACCGGGACATGCGGATCCTGGGCATCGGCGGCGGCACGACCGAGATCATGACCGGACTGGCGGCGAACCGATTGGGGTACCGAGCGTGACGATCGTGAAGTCCGCGCTGGACACGAGTTCCGGCGAGCACGCCGCAGCAGCGGAGGCGATGCTCGACAAGATCGCCGAGGTCGACGAAGCCCACGCCACGGCGGTCGCCGGTGGTGGGCCGTCGAAGGTCGAGCGCCACCGCCGGCGGGGCAAGCTCACCGCCCGCGAACGCGTCGAGCTGCTCGTCGACGAGGACTCGCCGTTCCTGGAGCTGTGCCCGCTGGCCGCCTGGGGCAGCGACTTCCAGGTGGGTGCGTCGGTGATCACCGGCATCGGTGTGGTCGAGGGCGTGGAATGCGTGATCGTCGCCAACGACCCGACGGTGCGCGGCGGCACCTCCAACCCCTGGACGCTCCGCAAGACGTTGCGCGCCAACGAGATCGCGGAGCGCAATCGCCTGCCGGTGATCTCGCTGGTGGAGTCGGGCGGTGCGGACCTGCCCACGCAGAAGGAGGTCTTCATCCCCGGCGGCGCGCTGTTCCGCGACCTCACGCGGCTGTCGGCGGCGGGGATCCCGACCATCGCGCTGGTCTTCGGCAACTCCACGGCCGGTGGCGCCTACATCCCGGGGATGTCGGACCACACGGTGATGGTCAAGGAGCGCTCGAAGGTGTTCCTGGGCGGTCCGCCGCTGGTGAAGATGGCCACCGGGGAGGAAGCCGACGACGAGTCGCTGGGCGGCGCGGACATGCACGCGAGCGTGTCCGGTCTGGCCGACCACTTCGCGGTCGACGAGCCCGACGCGCTGCGCATCGGCCGGTCGATCGTGAGGCGCTTGAACTGGCGGAAGAAGGGCCCGTCACCGCGCACCGAGGTGCGCGAACCGCTGCACCCGGCGGACGAGCTGCTGGGCGTGGTGCCCACCGACCTGAAGGTGCCGTTCGACCCGCGCGAGGTGATCGCGCGCATCGTCGACGCCTCCGACTTCGACGAGTTCAAACCGCGCTACGGCTCCAGCCTGGTCACCGGCTGGGCGGAGCTGCACGGCTACCCGGTCGGCATCCTGGCCAACGCGCGGGGCGTGCTGTTCTCCGAGGAGTCGCAGAAGGCCACGCAGTTCATCCAGCTGGCCAACCGCGCGGAAACACCCTTGCTGTTCCTGCACAACACCACCGGCTACATGGTGGGCTCCGAGTACGAGCAGGGCGGCATCATCAAGCACGGCGCGATGATGATCAACGCGGTGTCCAACAGCAAGGTCCCGCACATCTCGCTGCTCATGGGGGCCTCCTACGGCGCCGGGCACTACGGCATGTGCGGCCGGGCCTACGACCCGCGGTTCCTGTTCTCCTGGCCCAGCGCGAAGTCCGCGGTGATGGGGCCCGCGCAGCTGGCCGGGGTGATCTCGATCGTCGGTCGCGCGGCCGCCGAGGCCAAGGGCCAGCCTTTCGACGAGGCCGGGGACGCCGCGATGCGGGAAGCGGTGGAGAGCCAGATCGAGGTCGAGTCGCTGCCGATGTTCTTGTCCGGCCGGCTCTACGACGACGGCGTCATCGACCCGCGCGACACCCGCACGGTGCTGGGGATGTGCCTGTCGGCCATCCACAACGCCCCGATCGAAGGTGCCGAGAGCTTCGGCGTCTTCCGAATGTGAGGTCCCCGCGATGATCACCCACGTCCTGGTCGCCAACCGCGGTGAGATCGCCCGGCGCGTCTTCGCCACCGCGCGCCGCATGGGCCTGGCCACCACCGCCGTCTTCTCCGACGCCGATGCCGCGGCGCCGCACACCGCCGAGGCCGACGTGGCGACCCGCCTTCCCGGCGACGCCCCCGGCGAGACCTACCTGCAGGTCGAGCAGCTCGTGCAGGCCGCCCGCTCGACCGGCGCCGACGCCGTGCACCCCGGGTACGGCTTCCTCTCCGAGAACGCCGCTTTCGCGCAGGCCGTCTCCGACGCCGGACTGCGCTGGATCGGCCCGCCGGTCAAGGCCATCGAGTCGATGGGGTCCAAGGTGGAGGCCAAGGCGCTCATGGCCGACGCGGGAGTCCCCGTGCTCCCCGAGCTGGACCCGCAGGCGGTCACCGAAGCCGACCTGCCGGTGCTGGTCAAGGCCTCCGCCGGGGGCGGCGGCCGCGGGATGCGGGTGGTGCGGGCGTTGTCCGAGCTCCCGGAGCAGGTCGACGCCGCGCGACGCGAAGCCGAGTCCGCCTTCGGTGATCGGACGGTGTTCTGCGAGCGCTACCTGGGTACCGGCCGGCACGTCGAGGTGCAGGTCCTCGCCGATCAGCACGGCACGGTGTGGGCGCTCGGCGAGCGGGAGTGCTCGATCCAGCGCAGGCACCAGAAGGTCGTCGAAGAAGCACCCTCGCCGCTGGTCGAGCGCACCCCGGGCATGCGGGGGCGGTTGTTCGAGGCCGCGCGGCTCGCAGCCGCGGCGATCGGCTACGAAGGCGCCGGCACCGTCGAGTTCCTGGCCGACGAGCACGGCGAGTTCTTCTTCCTCGAGATGAACACCCGGCTTCAGGTGGAGCACCCGGTCACCGAGAACACCACCGGGCTCGACCTGGTGCGGTGGCAGCTGAAGGTCGCCGACGGTCACGCCCTGCCCGCCGAGCCGCCCGCCTCCCGCGGGTGTTCGATCGAAGCCCGCCTCTACGCCGAAGACCCGGCGCACGACTGGCGTCCGCAGAGCGGAACCCTGCAGCGCCTCGAACTCCCCGGCACCGCAGCGGAGTTCGCGGTGCTGACCGGGCCGGGCATCCGGCTGGACTCCGGTGTGACCGGTGGTGACGTGGTGAGCGTCCACTACGACCCGATGCTGGCCAAGGTGATCTCCTACGGCGAAACCCGGGAGGAGGCGGCGCAGCTGCTGGCCGCGGCCCTGGCGCGGGCGAAGGTCCACGGCCTGGTCACCAACCGCGACCTGCTCGTGCGGGTCCTGCAGCACCCCGCGTTCCTCGTGGGCGACACCGACACCGCCTTCTTCGACCGGCACGGCCTCGACTCCCTCGCCCGTCCGCTGGCCACCGACGACACCGCCGACCTCGCCGCGGTCGCCGCCGCGATGGCCGCGGCCGCCGAGAACCGGCGCACCGCACCGGTCGGCGCGCACCTGCCCACCGGCTGGCGGAACCTCCCGCCACTGCCGCAGACCAAGACCTTCACCTGCGGGGACCGCGAGATCGCCGTGTCCTACCTCGCCACGCGCACCGGCGTCGAGTTCACCGACCACCCCGGGCTCACGCTGGTGGAGGCGAGCCCGACCCGCGTCGTGCTCGACGTGCCCGGTGAGCACGGCCCGCTCCGCCGGGCCTTCGAGGTGGCCCGCTACGGCGAGCACGTCCACGTGGACTCCCCGCTCGGCCCGGTCGCGCTGGTGCGCGTGCCCCGCTTCACCGATCCCGCCGAGCGGCTCACCGAGGGCTCGCTGCTGGCGCCGATGCCGGGCAAGGTCATCCGGCTCGCCGCCGCTGCCGGCGACCAGGTCACCGCGGGCCAACCGATCCTGTGGCTGGAGGCGATGAAGATGGAGCACACCGTCGCCGCCCCCGCAGACGGCGTGCTCACCGAGCTGAACGTGGCAGCGGGACAACAGGTCGAGCTGGGTGCGGTGCTGGCCGTGGTCGACACCCCCGACTGCGAGGAGAACGCATGAGCTTCATCGAAACCGACGAGCAGGTGGAATTGCGCGACTCCGTCGCCAAGCTCGCCCAGCGCTACAACCACGTCGACTACGTGCTGCCCAAGGCCCGCGCGCGCGAACCGCTCACCGAGCTGTGGAACGAGGCGGGACGGCTCGGGTTCCTCGGCGTCAACATCCCTGAGGAGTACGGCGGCGGGGGCGCGGGCATCTACGAACTCGCACTGGTCCAAGAAGAACTCGCCGCGCACGGGGCCGGGTTGCTGCTGGTCGTGGTCTCCCCCGCCATCTGCGGCACGATCATCACCAAGTACGGAACGCCGGAGCAGAAGCAGCGCTGGCTGCCCGGTCTGGCCGACGCCACCACCACGATGGTCTTCGCCATCACGGAACCCGACGCGGGCTCGAACTCGCACCACATCACCACCACCGCCCGCCGCGACGGCGCGGACTGGGTCCTCCAGGGCCAGAAGGTGTTCATCTCCGGGGTCGACCAGGCGGACGCGGTGCTCGTCGTCGCGCGCACCGAGGACGCCAGGACCGGCAAGCTCCAGCCCGCGTTGTTCATCGTGCCCACCGGCACGCCGAACTTCGTGGCGCAGCCCATGGAGATGGACATCGTCGCGCCGGACCGGCAGTTCACGCTGTTCCTCGACGACGTCCGGCTCCCGGCCGATGCGCTGGTCGGCGAGGAGGACGCGGCGCTGATGCAGCTGTTCGCCGGGCTGAACCCGGAGCGCATCCTCGGGGCCGCCATGGGCACCGGCACGGGCCGCTACGCGCTCGCCCGGGCCGTCGAGTACGCCAACCAGCGGCAGGTGTGGAAGACGCCGATCGGAGCGCACCAGGGCATCGCCCACCCGCTGGCGCAGCACAAGATCGAGGTCGAGCTGGCCAAGGTGATGATGCAGAAGGCCGCCACGCTCTACGACGCCGGTCACGACGTGGAAGCCGCCGAAGCGGCGAACATGGCCAAGTACGCCGCCGCCGAGGCCAGCATCGCCGCTCTCGACCGCGCCATCCAGACCCACGGCGGCTCGGGCCTCACGGCCGAGCACGGTCTCGCGGCGATGCTCGGCACCGCTCGCATCGCGCGGGTCGCGCCGGTCAGCCGTGAAATGATCCTCAACTACGTGGCCCAGCACAGCCTGGGCCTGCCGAAGTCGTACTGAGCGGCCGCAACCCGTTCGGGAGCGGCGTGACGCCCGCGGCGCTGCGGGTTGCGAGAGTGGGGGGATGAGGAGCATGACGTCGCGCGAGCCGAAGCAGGACCGCAGCCGGGCGACCCGGCAACGCCTGCTGGAGGCCACCATCGACTGCCTCGCGACCCAGGGCTGGGACGCGACGACGGTCACGGCGGCCGCTCAGCGCGCGGGTGTCTCCCGCGGTGCGGCGCAGCACCACTTCCCGGCCCGCGAAGACCTCATCACCGCGGCCCTGGAGCACATGTTCGACGCGCGGATGGCCGAGATCCGCGCGGAGGGCACCCGGCTTCCCGACGGACCCGGCCGCACCGAAGCCGTGGTCACGCGGGTGGTCGACTACTTCACCGGCGACCTGTTCAAGGCCGCCTTGCAGGTGTGGACGGCCGCGGCCGCCGATCCAGCGCTGCGGGAGCGGATCGTTCCGCTGGAGGCCAAGTTCGGCCGCACCGTGCACCAGGTGGCGATCGAGATGCTCGGCGCCGACGACACCGATCCCACCACCCGGCGCCTGGTCCAGGCGACCCTCGACATGGCGCGGGGTCTGGGGCTGGCCGACGTCCTCACCGACGACTCGCCGCGCCGGAAGAACATCGTCGCCCAGTGGGCGAAGACCCTCGACGACGCGCTGCCGGACCCACGCTGAAGCACGGGTCCGGCGTCACGGCACGACCTGGACCTCGTCCCCGACCTTGAGCTCGCCGAAGAACACCTCGGACGACTTCTTCGACAAGTGGAGGCAGCCTGCGGAGCGCTCGGTGAGGCTGCCCTGGTGGAACGCGACGCCGGTGTCGGTGAAGAACACCGAGTTCGGCATTGGCGCGTCGAACTCCTTGCTGTGGTGGTCCTGGTCCTTCCACGTGACGTGGAAGGTGCCGACCGGCGTGGGCGAGTCCGGGCGCCCGCCGAGCGCCGAGGCCTCGCCGTAGTAGACCTCCCCGGCGCGGATCAGCCACGCGCGGTTGCGCGAGAGGCTCACGCACGCGTGCGCGGTCGTCGTGCACGGCGTACCGGGGACCAACCGCGGTTCGGCGGCCGGTGGTTCGGCCACCGCGCCGGTGGCACCGAGCGGCAGCGCGGTGGCCGCAGCGGTCACCGACACCATCGCGATCCTGCTCAACATGCGTTCTCCCAGCCATTCCCGCCTCGCCCGGAACCCCGGTTCACACGAGGAGGCACCAGGTTGGTGGCGTGCGGTGATCAGATCAGCGCACACTGTAGCGGAGGTGCGGGGTTCCGAAGCGCGGGCCGTGCGAAGAGCGCCCGCGACGCCCAGACCGATCAGCCGGAGACCCGGCGCACCGAGTGGACGTCGCCCATGTACTTGACCTCTTCGACGGTCACGTCCTGGCCTTCGGTGGGTGCGTGCACCATCTTGCCGTTGCCGATGTAGATGCCGTCGTGGCTGGCGGAGCTGTAGAAGAAGATGATGTCGCCGGGCTTCATCTCCGACTGCGAGACCGAACGCCCCACCGACACCTGCGAGCGCGTCGAGCCCGGCAGCTCGACACCGGCCTGCTTGTAGGCCCACTGCACCAGCCCGGAGCAGTCGAACTGGCTCGGCCCCTTGGCGCCGAACACGTACGGCGATCCCTGCTTGCTCAGCGCGGCGTTGACCGCCTTGATCCCCGCACCGGAACCGGTCAGCTGGCCGACCGCGCTCTTCACCCCGGACAGCGCGTCCTTGTCCTTCTCGCTGAGCTGGTTGTACTGCTGCTTGACCTTGGCGACCTGCGAGTCCATCTCCTTCTTGCGGCCCGCGATGTCGCCTTCCAGCCTCGCGGCGTCCTCCTCGGCCTTCGCCGCACCTGCGCGGGCGCCCCACGCTTGCTTGCGGGCGTTCTCGGCGCGGTGCGTCGCGTCGGCGTAGGCGTGCACGGACTTGGCGTTGTGCTGCGACATCAGGTCGAGCGTGGAGGCCCGGTCCAGGAACGCGTCCGGTGTCTCGCTGCCGAGGACGGCCGCGATCGAGTTCATCTGGGAACCCTTGTAGGAGGCCTTGCTGAGCCGGTCGACCTGGCCCCGGAGCTGCTCCTCCTGCACGTGCGCTTCCTGCGCGACGCGGTCGGCCTGCTGCGCCTCGGCGTGGAACCGGTCGAGGTCGCGGCGCTTGGCCTCGTGGTCGTCCTGCGCCTTCTTGTAGTCCTCGGTGAGCACCTCGGCCTGGCGGGACAGGTCGCGCAGCTTCTGCGCCGCCTGCGATGCCTCGCCGGACTCGGGTTCGGCCGTGGCCGGGGTACCGCCGAGCACCACGGAGGACAGCGCGGCGGCCGCCAGGATCGCGGTGCGTCGCGGAGCCGGTTTGGCGTGGGACATGGAGGCCGATCACTCCTTCGAGTGGGTATTGCGGCAGTGGGCGGTCACCCTAGATCCCCGTTCCGAGGCCCACCAGCACCGGTGCAGCGGGCTCGAAACTCGTGTGCGCAGGGGAAACCCGCCAACCGGCGGCACGACCTCCGGGTCGTGCGGACCGCTGGCCGATGGTGATCCTTCGCACGAGGCGGATCCGCTAACGCGGAGCAGGCTCAGAACGACGTGCCGCGGCGTCCAGCGCAACCGGGTGCTGCACGCGGAGTCCCCGCGTACCGCACGTCGGCCGAGGATCGTTGCGCAGTCCCGCCAAACTGGTCTAGACCCATTGACGCGGTGATCGGGCGCCCCTACGTTCTGCCGAGCCGGCAGCGGACCTCTCCGCAGCGCACATCCGGGGCCGAGCGCGCCGCGCTCCGGGATCGATCCACGACCAACGGGTCACCACGAGGGGAGAGCCCTGGGATGAGGCAACCGGTCCGAGGGGCCGCGCTGGCGGCCGGACTCCTGGTGCTACCGCTCGCAGGCGCGATGCCGGCTCGGGCCGCGCCCGGCGAGCTCAAGGCCGCGCCGTGCTCCATGCCGCTGGACAACGAACCGCAGGACATCGTCGAAGCGATCGAGGCCAGCGGGCAGGACGACCACATCTTCGCGTTCGTCCTGGCCCCGTCCACCGACTACTGCACGCCCACCTGGGACGGCAAGGCCGACCAGGAGGTCGCCACCGACACCGCCGTGAAGGCCAAGGCCGACGCGGTGCGTGCCGCCGGCGGCACCCTCTCCGCGCCCTTCGGCGGCTACAACGGCATCGAGCCGCCGGCCGCCTGTCCCGACGCGACCGCGCTGGCCGACGCCGACCAGCAGCTGATCGACACGTACCAGCTGACGCCCATCGACCTCGACATCGAGGGCGACGACCTCGGCGACGCGCCCGGCGAGACCAACCGCTTCGACGCGATCAAGCTGCTCCGGGAGCGCGACCCCGACCTGCACGTCACGTTGACGCTGCCGCTGACCGGCGTCGGCCTCACCGAAGCGGGCACGGCCGAGATCCAGCGCGCCGCGGACGTGGGTGCCGAGATCGACCTGTTCCAGCTCGTGGACTTCGACTACGGCGGCCCGGGCGAAGACATGGCGAACAGCGCCACCTCGGTCGCCGAGGCGTTCCACGCGCAGCTGCGCGAGTTGCACCCGGAGCTCGACGACGCCACGGCCTGCGCGCGCACCGGCCTGATCCTCATGAACGAGCACACCGACCAGCCGTCGGAGCTGTTCACCCAGGACACCTTCCGCGCACTGCTGGACCACGCCCAGCAGAAGCAGATCGGCCGCCTCTCCTCCTGGTCGCTCAACCGCGACCGGGCCTGCACCCAGCCCGGCGGCTGGGTCGACGGCGGGTGCAGCAGCGTCGAGCAGCAGCCCTACGACTTCGCCAAGATCATCGCCGAGTACCAGTGAGCCCCCGGAGGACCACCATGCGCATCCCCCGCACGCTCGTCACGACCCTCCTCGCCGGTGCGGTGCTCGCGCTGGCCGCGAGTCCGGGCCTCGCCCAAGACGCCCCACCGGAGATCACGACCGCGCCCTACGTCGACGTGATGCAGGACAAGCCCACCCTGCCCGAGGTCGCCGAAGCCACCGGACAGCAGCACTTCACGCTCGCCTTCGTGCTCGGCAGCGCCGCCGGGTGCACGCCGATGTGGGGCGGTGAGCGCCCCGTCGACGACCCGGCCATCACGGGCCAGATCGACGCACTGCGCGCCATGGGCGGCGACGTCATCGTCGCCACCGGCGGCGCCACGGGCCCGTACCTGGAGAGCGTCTGCGGCACCGCCGGCGAACTGCTGGGCGCCTACAAGACGATCCTCGACGCCACCGGGGCCAACCACCTCGACGTCGACGTCGAGGCCACCATCCCGCAGGACCTCGTCAACGAGGCGCTGGCCACGCTGCAAGCCGAGCGCGGCACGAAGGTCAGCTACACGCTGCGGGTGCAGGCCGACGACACCGGGCTGGACCCCTACTCGGTGCAGGTCCTGCAGAGCGCCGCCGCGCACGGCGTCGACGTGCTGGTCAACCCGATGACCATGGAGTTCGGCTCGCAGAAGCCGTGGGGCGACGCGGTGATCGCCGCGGCGGAGAGCACGCTGCGGCAGATGGCGGACATCTGGCCGGACCTCAGCGAGACCGATCTCAGGGCGCGGCTGGGCGTGACGCCGATGATCGGCCGCAACTTCAACGGCAACGTCTTCACCCAGGACCACGCCCGCCAGCTGGTGGACTGGGCGAAGGCCAACGGCACCGGCCTGCTGGCGTTCTGGTCGGCCGGCCGGGACAACGGTGACTGCCCGGGCGGCGCGGTGTCTCCGACCTGCAGCAGCATCGAGCAGCAGCCCTTCGAGTTCACCACGATCTTCCAGGGCTTCGGAGCGTGATCGGCACGGCGTCGGCGGCGAAGACGGCCGCCGGCACCGTCACACCTCAACGCAGTCGTAGGTGGTGCGCACGTAGTCGCGGGTCTTGGCCGCGCCGACCAGCCCGGCCGCCATCTTGTTCATCGCGTAGGCGATGGTCATGCGCCGGTCGAGGTCGTTGACCACCACGGCACCACCGTTGCCGACCCACCAGCAGATGCGCCCGGAGGGCGTGGGCATCAGCTCCGGCGCGGGCAGCGCATAACCCGTGCCGAACGGGATGCGGTGGCCGAGAACCCGGTCCGGCGAATCGGATTGGACCTCGAAGATCCGCTCGATGACCTCCGGTGACAGGTAGCGCTTGCCGTCGACGACGCCGCCGTGCGAGACCACCGACTGCACGCGCGCGACCGAACGGGCGTTGCCCTGGCCGTTGAGCCCGCCCAGTTCGGCGCCGAGGAAGTCCCGCGTGGTGGTGACCTTCATCGAGAACATCGGGTTGAGCAGCGCCCGCTTCCCGAACTCGTCGAGGTCGGGGGCGTGCGGCGGCGACTTGAGGACGGCGACCCGTTCGTCCACGGATTCCGGTGCGCCGAGCCAGTAGTCGGCACCCAGCGGTTCGGCGAAGTCCTCGCGCAACACCGCACCCGCGGTGCGTCCGTCGGTTCGCTGCACGAGTTCGCCGAGCAGGTGGCCGTGGCTGATCGCCTGGTAACCCGAGCCCTGCCCCGGTTCGAACCACGGTGCCTGCGCGGCCAGCAGCGCCGCCGCCCGGCGCGTGTCGCAGAGGTCGGCGAGGGTCATCTCCTGGTCCCAGCCCGGAAGTCCGCTGGTGTGCCCGAGGACGTGCCGGACCAGCACCTCGGACTTGCCCTGGACGGCGAACTCGGGCCAGTAGCGCGCCACCGGCGCGTCCAGGTCGATCGTCCCCGCGTCGGCCAGGCGCAGCACGACCAGCGCGAGCATCGTCTTGGTCACCGAGAAGGTGTTGACCAGGGTGTCCCGCTCCCACGGAACGTCGTTCCGGGCTTCGCCGCCCCAGAGGTCGACCACCGTCTCGCCGTCCTGGACGACGCAGATCGACGCACCGCGCTCCTCGCCTTCGGCCAGGTTGCGCTCCAGGAGGTCGCGCAGCGGCGCGAAGCGGGGGTGGCAGTGACCGTTCATCTCCGTGCTCGCTTCCTGCCTGCGGCGATCTCGCGGTGCAGATCGCGGACGTACCGGGCGAAGTCGAGCTGGATCGTGTGCCGGGGCGAGTTGTAGTACTGACGCAGGTGCGTGCGCTCGTCCCCCACCGTGGTGCGCCGCATCTCCGCTGCGCCGGGTAACCGGTACTCGCCGGTGAGGTGCGCGGCGATGAGCTTGCTCTGCTGCTCGGCCAGGTTGACGATCGTCGGTGAGGCCTGCGCGAGTCCGGCGAAGTACAGGTTGTCGACACCCGGCCTGAGGATACGCTTGAACAGCGGGAAGCGGTGTTCAGCGTCGGGCTGCAGCTCCGGGTCGTCGAAGAACGGGAAGCGGATGTTGTAGCCGGTGGCGTACACGATCACGTCCGCCTCGACCCGAGTCCCGCCGGTGCACTCCACCACTGGACCGTTCAGCCGCTCGATTTCGGGAACGCAGGTCAGATCGCCGGAACCAGCCTTGGCCAGGAAGTCGATGCTCACCGAGGGGTGCGCGGCGAGCGGTTCGTGGTCGGGTTCGGGCAGGCCGTAGTCCCGCATCGAGCCGACGTTGCTCCTGATGGCCTTGCGCGCCAACCGGAGCGCCAGCGTTTTGGGCATCCACGGTGGCATCATCAACTTGTCCGCCGGCTTGCCGCCGCGGTACTTCGGCAGCACCCACACACCGCGTCGCGCCGAAACCCAGACGTGCTCGGCGATGGAGCGGTGCGACAGCTCCGCGGCGATGTCCAGCGCGGAGTTGCCCATGCCGACCACCACGACGCGCTTGCCGCGCATGTCCACCGGCTCGAACGGGCTGCGGTAGGAGTGGCTGTGCAACGTGACGCCGTCGAACTCGCCCGGGTACTCCGGGGTTCTCGGGTCCCAGTGGTGCCCGTTGGCGACGACCAGCGCGTCGTACTCACGGGTTTCACCGGTGCTCAGCCGCACTTCCCAGCGCCCGTCCGGGGTGCGCGCGGCGCGGTCGACCCGGGTGTTGAAGGTGATCGTCTCGCGCAGCCCGAAGTGGTCGACGTAATCGCGGAAGTACTGGTGGATCAGCGTGTGGTGCGGGAAGTCCGGCCAGCCCTCGCCGGCTGGGAAGTCCTCGAACTGCAGGCGGGTGGTGGAGGTGTCGATGTGCAACGACTCGTAGCAGGCGGAGCGGCCGTTGGGGTTGTCGAAGTACCAGTTGCCGCCGACGTCGTCGGACTCCTCGAAGCAGTCGTACCGAACTCCGGCGTCACGCAGGCGTTTGGCCGTGGTGAAGCCGGAACACCCGGCGCCGATGATGCAGACGACCGGATCGGAACCCATCGACAACCTCCTCGTCGCGATGTGATCGCCGATCGACTCTCCCACTTCGCTGACGCGGTGTCCAGTGAGTGCACAGCGGTATGGTCAGCGTCGTGACCGACTCCGAGCGCCCCACCTTGCGCCAGCAGCAGAAGCAGCGGACCCGCACCGCGTTGCTGGAGACCGCCCGGCGGTTGTTCGTCGAGCGCGGCTACGCGGCCGTCACGATCGACGACATCACCAGCGACGTCGGGTGCAGCAGGGCGACCTTCTACCTGCACTTCAGCGGGAAGCCCGACGTGCTGCGGCGGATCAGCGCGGAAACCGCGCAGCAGCGCGCGGTGTCGGTCTACGCCGACCTCGACGAGGTGCTCGGCACCGGCACCCGGGCGGAGTTCACCGCGTGGTTGCGCCATGCGGTGGAGTGGTTCGAGGAGAACCGGGACATCCTGCCGGTGTGGGACGAGGCGGTAGCCCTGGAGCCCTCCTTCCGGCCGATCGCGGCGGAAGCCGTCGCGGAGCTGCCCGCGGCGATGCCGCGCTACCTCCAGCGCTGGGGCGAAGCCCGGAGCGACGAGGCGCGGCTGCGGGTCGGACTCCTCGTCACGCAGCTGGAACGCTTCTTCACGCGCTGGGCCGTGCAGGGCACGCTGGACGTCGCCGACACCGATCCCGCGGAGACCCTCACCGACATCTGGTTCCCCGCGCTGCTGCCACCAGAGGCGCGCCACTCCGACCTGGGGCGTTGAAAGGCGTTCGCGGCCAGTTCGTCCCGCACCATGACGGTGTTGATCACCCCATCCAGCGATGCCGATTCGCTCGCATTGTCGAGAGCCAGCGGGCATCATTTAGCACATGAGTTCGACACCGAAGCTTTCCGCATCCACCCGCCCGACCCGGCTTTCGCGATCGTCCACATCGGGCGGTGGGCCGCACCATGCCGATCCCATCAGGCCCACCTCGAGGCATCCGCTGCGGTGGGCGCGGCACGGGCCGTCACGATCTCGGGGCCCACCCGTGGCATGACCACCTCGCACCGACCTCCGGGCCGGTTGACCCGTCGTGCCTGCGGGCCTTGCCGTTTGACAACTCCATCAGCGGAAGTCGGACCGGAGCTCACCTCACGGTCGCCGCGCGCACCGGTGGGAGCGCGCGGCGACCGCGCTGGTGAACGGGTTCGTGAAGTGCCTCGGCCTTCCGCGCGCAAGGCGCGGTCAGCGCAGGAGCGGTGACCGGGGGCGATTCAGTTCGGCGGGGTGATCGCCTGCGGTCGCGGCTCGTCGTCGTCGACCTTGTCCTCGCCACGGCGGCGGAAGAACTGGAACCCGGGGATGCCCGCGATCGCCCGGCGGACGTCGTAGGTGACCTCCAGGAGTTCGTGGATCTCCGGACCGACGCGGTCGAGCGTCCGCAGGATCGGCAGGATGTCGGTGAGGACGTGCTCGGTGAGCTGCGGCAGCTCGTCGACCAGCCGGATCGCGGCGTCGACCTCGGCTTCGGAGAGCTCCTCGACGAACCGGTCGAGCAGCGGTGCCGCCTTCTTCGCCGTCGGCGCGTAGGTGTTGAGCAGCTCGTCCGCGCTGGTGGAGGTGCGCCGGACGTCCTCGACGGTCTTGGCCGCCTCGTCGGCCACCCCGCTCGCCCGTCCGACCACGGCTTCGGCCTGCGCCGAGACCCGGCTGGCGTCGGCCACGATGGGAGCCGCGGCGACCGCGACGGCCCGCGCGTCCCGGATCACGTCTTCGGCGTCCCCCACGGTGCCGCCGGCCCGCTGGACCAGCTCCTCGACCTGGTCCACCACCTTCGAGATCCGGCCTACCAGGTCCTCGGCTTCACCGAGGAGTCCGAGGACGCGGGCGGGAGCGGTGACCACGGCGGACGCGGAGTGGGTGGCCCACCCCACCGTGGACTTCGCAAGGCCGAGGACGTCGGAAGGCGTGGGTACGCGAGGCAGCATGGCCCCCACTCTGCACACCGATTGATCCGAACGCCACCAAGGTCACGACACCCGCACTTGCTCGCTCGCGCCCTCGGAGAGGAACGACGCCAGTCCGCTCCCCCGCTCGACCAGGTCCTGGCGTCGCCGACGTGGCAGCGAGCGCACCAACGAGATGTGCACCGCACCGTCGGTGGACCTCCAGGTCCCGGCGACGCGGCCATCGACGAGCACGACGCGGTCACCGGCCACCGACAGGCCGCGGTGCTCGTCGTCGACGATGCGGCTGCGGTCGTCGTAGCCGAGGAGGGCGTTGTCGAAGGCCGGGAGGAAGCGAACGGGAGCGGGCACGTCCGGGTCGGGTCGCGGGGCGTCGGGCAGGTCCAGCAGCTCCCGTCCGCGCTCGTCCCGGAACGTGACCAGTTCATCACGCGTGGCAGCCACCGCGCCGGGCAGTCCCGCCAGACCCGACCACGCTCGGACATCAGCCGTGGCGGCCGGCCCGAACGCCGCGAGGTAGCGGCGCACGAGGCCCCTTCCGGCCGCGTCGTCCCGCGTCACGGGGTCGACGTCGTGCCCCAGCCACGCGGAGATCGGCAGGTACCGGGCTGCTCCTCCGGTCCGCCACAGTCCGCGCGGTGGCACCTGCACCACCGGGATCAGCGCCCCGACCAGCACCTCGCCCAGCGCTCTGGTCCTCGGCTCGGGCCAGCGGTGAGCCAGCGCCTTCCCGAGCTCGGCCTGCGACTGCGGTTCACCTCCGGCCAGCACCTCCCGGCCCGCCTCGGCGAGCTCGTCGAGGTCGACGTCGGCGAGTTCGCGCCGGTAGACGGCGAGGACCCGCTGCCGCAGCATCGCCTCGTGACGGGACCGCCAGGACAGCACGTCCTCGGCGGTGAGCAGGTGGATGGTGCGGCGCATCAGGTGGGTCCGCACCACCCGCCGCCGGGTCAGCAGGTGCGACAGCTCTGCCGGGTCGAACGTGCTCAACCGGGACCACAGCCCGACGAACGGTTCTTGCGGTTCCTGCGCCTGCATCCCGCACAGGTGCGCGACCGCCTCGTGCGGATCGAGCTGCGCCGGTGCCAGCAAGAGCTGCCGGGCCAGCGTCGCGCGGTTGAGCGCCCTGTTGTCGAGGACCGCCATGCGCTCAGGTGGTCGTCTGGCCGTCGAGCGTTTCGCGGATGATGTCCGCGTGCCCGGCGTGCTGGGCGGTCTCGGAGATCACGTGCAGCAGGACCTGCCGCACGGTGAGCTCGGTACCGGGCTCGTGCCACGGGGCCTCGGGCACCGGGTGCGAGGTCAGCAGGTCGGGCAGCTCTGTGATGACCTCCTCGGTGCGCTGGGCCACCTCCTCGTAGCGCGCCAGGATCGCCTCGCGGGTGTCGCCGGGCAGCACCTGGAACTCCGCGATCCGGTCGGTCATCCACTTCGGGTACTCGCGCGCGGTGCCTGCTTCGATGTCGGCCCAGGTGACGCCCTCGGGCAGCTCGAAGCTCATGGCCGAGGGCCCCTCGAGCACGAACCTCATCCAGGACCGCTCCATGTTCGTGACGTGCTTGACGAGCCCGCCCAGGCACAACTCGCTCTGGGTGGGGCGCTCGCCGAGCCGCTCGTCGCTGAGCCCGCGGACGGTGGTGAGCAGTTGTGCGCGGGTGTTCGCGAGTTCGGCGAGCAGGTCGCGCTTTTCGGTCTCGAGTGCGTTCTCCGTGGTGGTCATGGCAGTAGGGTGCCCGCAGTACCGGCCAGGTTGTGTCCGCTACTGCGGGCATCATGGAATTCATGCGGGGAACTTCGGCTCGACTGCTGGCGCTGCTGTCGTTGCTCCAGGCGCGACGGGACTGGCCGGGTTCGGCGCTGGCCGAACGGCTGGAGGTCAGCGACCGCACGGTGCGCCGCGACGTCGACCGGCTGCGAGAACTGGGCTACCCGATCGCGACCACCAAGGGCCCCGATGGCGGGTACCGGTTGGAGGCGGGCAGCAACCTGCCGCCGCTGCTGTTCGACGACGAGCAGGCCATCGCCCTGGCGATCGCGCTGCGCATCGCCACCACCGCGGGCGCGGGCATCGAGGAGGCCGCCGGCCGAGCGTTGACGACCGTCCGGCAGGTCATGCCGTCCCGGTTGCGGCACCGGATCGACACGCTCCACGTCACGGCGGTCGAACGCGGCACGCGCCACCGGGTCGACAGCGAGTTGCTGATGACGCTGAGCAGCGCGGTGCACGCCCGGGCGGAGCTGCGCTTCGACTACACCGGCTCGGCTGCCTCGCGCCGCGCGCAGCCGCACCACCTGATCACCTGGGGCGGACGCTGGTACCTCATCGCGTGGGACCTCGACCGCGAGGACTGGCGGACCTTCCGAGCCGATCGGATCACGCCGCGCACACCGACCGGCCCGCGGTTCAGCCCGCGCGCTCTTCCGGGCGGGGACGTGTCCGCGTTCGTCCGGAACCACTTCCAGGGCTCGGAGACCTGGCCGTGCCTGGGCGACGTCATCCTCGACCTGCCCGCGGCCACGGTTTCGCGCTACACCTACGAGGGCGTGGTCGAGGAACTGCCGGACGGGCGCTGCAAGCTCACCCTCGGGTCGTGGTCGTGGCGGTCCCTGGCGGCCGAGATCGGCAAGTACGACGCGGACGTGGAGGTCGTCGGGCCATCGGAGCTCAGGACCGCCTGCGCGCAGCTCGCCGAGCGCTACGCCGCAGCAGCGGGCGGCGCCCCGTCGTAGCGGACCGGTTCAGCGTCCCGCCCGGTTCGGCTTCGCCGCCGACGAGCGGACGACCGCCCTGCCGGCTGCCGCGCCGAAGCGGCAGGCCATCAAGAAGTAGAGGGCAAGAATTCTCGGTCGCGTGGTCACGATCTTCGAACCTCTTCTCGCGTGCGTTGTGACGACCTTCTGGTCGTATCGCATGATCGCGGCGCCGCCACTCGAGTCGTGGCCGATCGTCGCCAGATGACCCGGACGAGCTAGGCGTGTTCCTCACTTCGGGGGTGACGTCCGGTTCTGCGAGAACAGTTCGCAGTCGCCGGCGCACGACCTGCGAACCGCCCGTGTCAGGGTTCGATCAGACCGGAGCGGATCGCGTAGCGGGTGAGCTCGAGCCGGTCCTTCATCCCGAGCTTCGCCATCAGGTTGGAGCGGTGCCGTTCGACCGTCTTGATGCTGATCACGAGCAGGTCTGCGATCTCCTTGGAGGAGTGCCCCTCCGCGACCAGCTTCAGGATCTCCTCCTCCCGGTCGGTGATGGCCCGGTCGGGGACCTCCTCGCCCTGTCCCGCGCGCTCGAGGAAGTTGCGGATCAGCGCGGTCACGGCACCGGGGTACAGGAACGGCTCGCCGCGCATGGCCGCGCGGCACGCCTCGACCAGGTCGCGGTCGGCGACGGACTTCAGCACGTACCCGGAGGCCCCGGCCTTGAGCGACTCGAACAGGTACTGCTCGTTGTCGTACATGGTCAGGATCAGGATCCGCAGGTCCGGCCGCACCCGGGTGAGCTGGCGCGCCGCTTGCAGCCCGGTCAGCCGCGGCATCGCGATGTCCAGGATCGCCAGGTCCGGCATCTCGGAGCGGGCGAGGTCCACCGCCTCGGCGCCGTCCCCGGCCTCGGCGATGACGGTGAGGTCGGGTTCGTTGTCGAGGATGAGCCGGACACCGCGCCGGACGAGCACGTGGTCGTCGGCGAGCAGGATGCGGGTGGGCCTCATCGGCGGCTCCCGCCGCGGATCGGCACGTCGAGCTTGACGTCGGTCCCCCCGCCGGGCGCGTCCTCGACCGCGAGCACGGCTCCGGCCAGGAGCGCCCGTTCTCGCATGCCGCGGATGCCGGCGCCTTCGGGGGCCGATCCGATCCCCTTCCCGTTGTCGCGCACCCGCAAGCGCACCTCCGAGGGGTCGACGCGCACCCCCAGTTCGATGCGCGTGGCGTTCGCGTGCCGGACGGCGTTGGTGATGCTCTCCTGCGCCACCCGGTAGATGACGAGCTCGACCTCCTCCCCCAGCGCGGGCAGCTCACCGTCGATCCGGCACCGCACGGCGACCCCGTGGACCTCACCGGTGAGCGACTTCAACGCGCTGGCCAGACCGAGCTCCTCCAGCACACCCGGGCGCAACCGCCGCGCGATCCGGCGGATCTCGTCGAGGCTGTCGCGCGTGGTCTCCTGCACCTGGTGCAACGCGGTGGACACCGACTCCGGCGCCTCGTCGGCCACGCGCCGGAGCTCCAGCAGCACCGCGGTCAGGCTCTGCCCGACCTCGTCGTGGAGTTCCCGCGCGATGCGGCGGCGCTCCTCTTCCTGAGCGGACAGGGCCCGTGCGTTGCTGGTGGCGCGCTCGATCTCGAGCCGGTCCAGCATCGCGTTGAACGCCTTGATCAGGTCGGCGATTCCACCGTGGCCGGACACCGGTGGGCGCGCCCCGGGTCGCAGCAAGTCGGCCGTGGTCATCGCACGGGTCAGCCGCCGCAGCGGCAGGAACCCGATGCGCAGCAGCACGGCGTTGGCCACCAGCATCGCTGCGAGACCCGCCACGAGGATGAGCCCCTCGGCCGGGAGCACCGGTGTCGACACGGTGGCCGGGCTGAGCACCAGGAGCGCCGTGGCCGCGGTGAGCACGGCGGCGTTGAGCAAGAACACCCGCCAGAACAAGGACACGACCGCACCTCCCGTCCCCCCATTCGACCACCGGTCGCGATCGAACACCCATACGGGTCAACGCGCAGCAGGAATGGGGGTCAGCCCCGATGGCACTCCTCCACACAGGTGATGGAGGCTGGTTCCGGTAGCACCTGTAGAGGAAGAAGCGACACGCGTGACAGCAGCCGGTACCGGTGGCGCACGGAGCCGTCGGAAGATCAGCTGGGATCTTGTTCGGGCCGGCTGCGTGGTGTTGGTGATGCTCTACCACTCCACGAGCCTGAGCGTCTTCCTGCACCCCGAGCTCGAGCCGCGCGCCATCGAGTTCCCCTACCAGGTCGGAGCCAGCCTCCTGCTGGTCGTCTCCGCCTACTTCGCGTGCGTGACCATCCGGCGCGGCCCCATGCTGCGCTACTGGTGGGGCCGCGTGGCCCGGTTGCTGCCCTCGTTCCTGGCGGCAGTCGTGATCAGCTACTTCGTGCTCCGGGCGTTCCCGATCGAGGGCTGGTTCTTCCCCCTGCCCGAGGACCTGTGGGCGAACCTGCTGATGCTGTGGCACTGGAAGCCGCAGTTCTACCCGTTCATCGACGGCTCGCACTGGACGGTGCCGCTGCAGCTGATGGGCTTCACGGTCGCCGCCCTGCTGTACAAGAGCCCGTGGGGGCACGGGCGGGGGATCCTGGTCGTGATGTGGACGGCGGTGCTCCTGCCGCTGGCCCAGTGGCCGATCCGGATCAACGACCCGGTCGAGGGGTACCGGACGGTGGTCGACGGGATCGGCATGCACCGCTGGCACCTGTTCGTCGCGGGCGTGGTGATCTGGTTGTGGTCGGTCAAGCGGCTGAGCACCCCGCACTTCGTCGTCCTGCTCGGGCTGTGCATGGCGGCCCAGGAGGTGCACAACTACACGCGCACCCCCGAGGGATTGCTGGCCGACACCGGGTCGTCGGTGGCGGTGGCCATCGGCATGTGCGTGATCGCCCTGGTCGCCCGCGCCCCGGACCTGTCGGTGCCGCCGCTGGCGCGACGCGCGATCAGCTGGTTCGCCGGCATCTCCTACGGCGTGTTCCTGATGCACCAGGCCATCGGCTACATCGTGGTGCGCAAGCTGCAGGACGTCGGTGCCGACACCCTGACCCAGACGCTGGCCATGCTGGTGACCGGCACGGTGCTGGGCTGGATGCTCACCCGGCTGGTCGAGAAGCCCGCCCACAAGCTGCTGATGCGTCCCTTCACGCGGGGCGGGTCCGCGACCAGCCGGGAAGCGGACCCGGCCGGTCGACGTTGACACCGGCGTGAAGAAAATCGGGTTCCTCTCCTTCGGGCACTGGTCGGCCTCTCCGCACTCGCAGACGCGCAGCGCGTCCGACGCGCTGCACCAAGCCATCGACTTGGCGGTGGCCGCCGAGGAGCTCGGGGCCGACGGCGCCTACTTCCGCGTGCACCACTTCGCGCGGCAGCACAGCTCGCCGTTCCCCCTGCTGGCGGCGATCGGGGCGCGGACCAGCCGCATCGAGATTGGCACCGGCGTGATCGACATGCGCTACGAGAACCCGCTGTACATGGCGGAGGACGCGGGTTCGGCCGACCTCATCTCCGAGGGCAGGCTCCAGCTGGGGATCAGCCGCGGTTCGCCGGAGCAGGTCATCGACGGGTGGCGTTACTTCGGCTACCAGCCGGCGGAGGGCCAGACCGACGCCGACCTGGCGCGCAGCCACACCGAGGTGCTGCTCGAGGTGCTCAAGGGCCACGGCTTCGCGCAGCCCCACCCGCGTCCGATGTTCCCGAACCCGCCCGGCCTGCTGCGCGTCGAACCGCACTCGCCGGGACTCCGCGAGCGCCTCTGGTGGGGCTCGGGCTCGAACGCGACAGCGCGGTGGGCGGCGAAGCTGGGGATGAACCTGCAGAGCTCCACGCTCAAGGACGACGAGAGCGGTGAGCCGCTGCACGTCCAGCAGCGCAAGCAGATCGAGGCCTTCCACGAGGCCTGGCGCGCTGAGGTGCACGAGCGCGAGCCCCGCGTGTCGGTCAGCCGCAGCATCTTCCCGATCGTCACCGACCTCGACGCGATGTACTTCGGTGACGAGAGCGGCTCCGAGGACACGATCGGCCACATCGATGCCCACACCCGCGCGATCTTCGGCCGCTCCTACGCAGCGGAACCCGACGTGCTGGTCAAGCAGCTGGCCGAGGACGAAGCGATCGCCGCGGCCGACACCCTGCTGCTCACGGTGCCCAACCAGCTGGGCGTCGACTACAACACCCACGTCCTCGACAGCGTCCTCCGCCACGTGGCCCCGGAACTCGGCTGGCGCTGAAGCGCCCGACCGGCGGGGTACTGGCTGAGCCAGTTGGCCAGTTCGGTATTGACTTCGCGCCCGCTATCCCGGAAAGTGGCTGAGCCAGTGAGCCACTGTGCCGCGCGCCACACCCCCGTCGTGGCGCGCGGGCCGCGCAGGCAAGGAGGCAAGGGTGCCGCCGGAAGTCATCTCGATCCTGGTGCTGGTCGCCGCGTTCGTCATCACCACGACGCTGTCGGTCAACATGGGCGTGCTGTGCTTCGCAGCCGCGTTCCTGGTCGCCACGGTGTTCGGCGGGTTGTCCGAAGACGACATCTTCGACGGCTTCCCCGGGGACCTGTTCGTGGTCCTGGTGGGCGTGACGTTCCTGTTCGCGATTGCCCGGGCGAACGGCACGACCGACTGGGTCGTGCAACGCGCGGTCCGCGTGGTCGGTGGCCGGATCGCGCTCATCCCGTGGGTGATGTTCGGGATCGGCGCGGTGCTGACCGCGATCGGCGCGGTCAGTCCGGCGGCGGTGGCGATCGTGGCTCCGATCGCGCTGAACCTGGCCGCGCGCTACCGGATCAACCCGCTGCTGATGGGTGCGATGGTCGTGCACGGCACGCAGGCAGGCGGGTTCTCCCCGATCAGCATCTACGGCAGCATCGTCAACGAGGTGGTCGCCAACAGCGGGCTGCCGGGCAGCCCGGTGGCACTGTTCCTGGGCAGCTTCGCCGCCAACGCGATCATCGCGGCCGTGGTGTTCGTGGTCTTCGGCGGACTCCGGTTGCGCCGTGGTGCCGAAGCCCGTCGGCTCATCGCCACCGGCGCGGGCGGCAGTGACGAGCTCGCCGACGTTCCGGAGGAGGAACTGCGGCTCAACCGCGACCGGGTCCTGACGCTGCTCGGCCTGGCGGTCCTGGTGGTCACCACCCTCGGCTTCGGGCTCGACGTGGGGCTGATGGCGATGAGCGTCGCCGTGGTGCTCAGCGTGCTCTCGCCGAAGACGGGCAAGGCCGCTCCGGGCGAGGTCGCCTGGCCGACCGTGCTGTTGATCTGCGGTGTCCTCACCTACGTCGGCGTGCTGGAGAAGATGGGCACGATCGACTGGGTGGGCCACTCGGTGGCCGGGATCGGCGTTCCGCTGCTGGCGGCACTGCTGCTGTGCTACATCGGCGCGATCGTCTCGGCTTTCGCCTCGTCGGTCGGCATCATGGGCGCGCTCATCCCGCTGGCGGTGCCCTTCCTGCACGCGGGCAGCGTGGGGCCGATCGGCATGGTCACGGCGTTCGCGGTGGCGGCCACGGTCGTCGACGTCAGCCCCTTCTCCACCAACGGTGCGATCGTGCTGGCCAACGCCAAGGACGTCGACAAGGACACGTTCTTCCGCCAGCTGCTGGTGTACGGGGGCCTCGTCGTGGCGGCGGCGCCGCTGGCCCTGTGGGTCCTGCTGGTCCTGCCCGGCTTCGGCTGATCGCAGTTCAGTCGGCGGTGGTCCACAGCAGGCGGTAGTAGGCGGTCCGGTCGAGGTCCGGCTCGACGCCGTAGGCCTCGAGCAGCGGTTCCTCCCAACCTGCCCCGTAGTTCCAGTGGGTGGCCCAGGTGGCGACGGCGAGGTCGGCCCAGCGGTCGGCCACGCCGAGGCTGCCGAGGTCCACGTGGCCCGTGCAGCGACCGTCGTCCCCGATGAGCGTGTTGGGGGCGCAGGCATCGCCGTGGCAGACCACGAGCCGGTCCACGCTCGGCGTCCCGTCGAGAACGCCGAGCGCACCCCCGACGGTGCTGATGTGCTCGCACCCGGGTGGCCGCAACGCCGGGTCGATCGACTCGCCGGCGCGCGCACGGGCGGCGTCCAGCCTGCGCTCGGCCGACCAGTCGAAGGGGCAGTCCGACACCGGCAACGCCTCGTGCAGCGCGCGCAGTCCGGAACCGATGGCCCGCACAGCGGTTCGGGGCTCGGCGAGCCACCGGGTGTCGACCGCGGACCTGCCCGGAAGGCCGGCCGTGACCATCCACTCCCCGTCCTCGTCCGCACCGGAGTCGAGCACCGGAGGGACCGGGGTGCGGCCCGCCGCCCACCGCAACCGCGCCACCTCGGGAGCCAGGGGGACGCCACGCGGCGACCACTTCACGAAGAGCTCGCCGCGCTCTGCCGAGATCTGGAAGGTCAGTCCGCCGACCTCGTTGCGCCACACGGCGTGAACCGTCCTGCCGCCCGCGATCTCGCGCACGACGGGCGGGACCTCCACCGGCCCCGTGGGCGTTGCAGCGATCACGGGGCCATCCTGCCAGCGTCACCCGAGGACACCACCCGACCCCGTGCCGAACGCGCGTCGGCTCCCCGAGCGATGTCCACCTGCGGCTCTCCGTCGGCGACCAGGTCGGATCGCGAACCCCTGCGGAGCACGCCCGATCGTGCCGAGCGCATCGGCGGTCGCACCCTCGCGTGCGACCAGTGCTGGCGCTGAAGGCGGCCCACGGCAGCTGCCGCGCGATCTCGACGCTCGGGCCAGGTGCAGCTGGTGTGACGGCGACGCGGCGGTCGCGCACGACGCCGAACCTGGCCAACGCCGCTCCCGAAGCGGGTTCGGGGCTGTCGGTCGCCGACCCTGAAGGCAAGCCGACGCCGGCTGAACGGCTTGGAAGCGTGTCGACCAGCACCTGCCGATGGCCGCGGTCGTGCTACGAGACCGCCGAGTGCGGAGGCACGTCACGCAGATCGTCGTCCTGACCGACGCGCTGAGACCGTCTCGTCGCGCGCGGACGAGGTCCTGCTGTCCCCCGAGGGCGTGACGTTGTTGACCTCCACGTGGGCTGGTCACCGTCGCGACGGCGAACCGGTCGACCCAGTACCGAGGCAGACCCTCGAGGCGACTTCGCGCCGGAGCGTGCACCGGGTCCCTCACCGGCGCCGGCGGAGAGCGAACGCCGGGATGTCGCGGTCATTCCAGACCCAGGTGCCGCACTCCTGCCGGACCCCGCTCACGGCCAGGCCTCGAAGACCTCCAACCCGCTGTCTGCAGTGGATCCCGTACGCGCCGGCGCTTCGGCGGCCCGGTGGTCGCTGCGCACCTCCTGCACCGCAGGCCCCGCCGCACTTGACCGATGAGTTCCACGGCGCCGAGGAGTCCACCTCGGTGACCGACTACTGGAGAGGACCACTGCGATGAAGCTGACGGTGAGCACGTTCGTCTCGGTCGACGGCGTGATGCAGGGGCCTGGTGGACCGGAGGAGGACCGCAGCGGCGGGTTCGAGCGCGGTGGCTGGCTCGCTCCGCTGTTCGACGAGGACGCCGGGCACTTCATGGACGAGATGTTCCAGCGCGTGGACGCGTTCCTGCTCGGACGTCGCACCTACGACATCTTCGCCGCGTACTGGCCCAAGGTGGACGACCCGGACGACCCGATCGCCACCAAGCTCAACACGCTCCCGAAGTACGTGCCGTCCACGACTCTGACCGACGCCGAGTGGTCCGGCACCACCGTGCTCACCGGTGACGTCGCGGCGGCGGTGCGCGACCTCAAGGCGCAGGAGGGCCGTGAGCTGCAGGTCCACGGCAGTGCGACCCTGGTGCGCTTCCTGCTGGGCCACGACCTCGTGGACGAGTTCACCCTCCTCACCTTCCCGGTGATCGTCGGCCAGGGTCTGCGTCTGTTCCCCGGCCAGGGCCCGGACGTGTCGCTGGAACTCACCGAGTGCCGCGCCACCCCGAAGGGCATCACCATCCAGACCTACCGCCCCACCGGGCGCCCCGGATACGGCACGGTCGGCGAGTAGGACTCGTTCAGACCCGCGGCCGCGCCGGTGGGAGCAGCGGCACCACCGCGGGTCTGCACGCGCCTTGCGCCAGCGCACTGCCCTGGCCACTCGCCATGGCAAGGGCCGGTTTCCCCGTCAGGACGTTCCCACTACCCGGGACGCCACGCGACCTCGGACAGCCCCACCAAGGTGTTCGCGCCTGCGGGGTGCTGCTGCTGTGGTGCTACAAGAACGGTTCCGAAGTACCTACGGGCCTTTTCACCCCCGGACACGGCGTGGAGCACGGCGGAACCTGTGCTGCAGAGGACTTCGTCGCACGGCTGCTCAGCCCGCGACGAAGGTCGTGCGGGCGGGCTCAGGCGAGCACGAGCGGCACGGCGAGGTGCAGCCGGTCGAGAGCGGCCTGCTCGGCCCCGGTCGGCGCGCGCCTCCCCGTGACCACCCGGAGAACGTCCACGTCGGAGAACGACTCGGGCAGCGGTGCTCCGGCGATCTCGCCGAGCACCTCCCGCGTCGCCGCGAGCGCCTCGTCGGCCGGACCGGGTACGTGCGGCAGGTGCGCGACCAGGTCAAGGTGGTGCAACGTCCACTCGACCACGTACGCGGTCAGGTAGTCGGCGACGGAGAGGACCTCGTCCTTCGTCTGGACCCGGGCCCGCGGGTCGGCCAGGCGCGCGGCGCGTTCGGCGGCCGAGCCCAGGTCGTCGAGGTGGAACTTGAGCAGCCATGGCTCCTGGTAGGCGGCTGCGAGCCGGACGGTCAGGGCGTCCAGCGGATCGCCCCCGGACGGCAGGCTGTCGGCGAGGTCCCAGTAGGTGGTCGCGTTCCGGGTCGGCGCGGCCTCGGACGGGGTCGCCAGCGTGATCAGGACGTCCTGCGCGTCGATGACCAGGTGGCACACCAGGTCTCGCACGAGCCAGCCTCGGCACCCGGACGGCTGGAGCAGGTCGTAGTCGGCGAGACCGGCCACCGCGGAGCGCAAGGACGCCCACGACGAGGCGAAGAGCTTCACGCCACTCACCGGATCACCTCGCCGCGACGCGGGCGCGGAGACCGTCGAGCAGGAGTTCCAGGCTCCGCTCGAAGTCGCCCTCGCCGTCGGGGTTCCGGTCGATGGCGCCGGCGCTGGCGGCCTGCATCGCGGTCTGCTCCTCGACGGTGTGGCCGAAGACCAGGTGCAGGATGGCGCGGGTGCCGACGTCGACGAGGTCCTCGGGAAGACCTCCGTCGGCGAGCGCCGAGCGCAGCGCGGACGCCGGTTCGTGCGCTCCGAGCCCGAAGGTGTGGGCGGTGACGACGACCTCGGCCCCGTCCCGGTAGGCGAGCATCGCGTCGCGCAGCTCCGCGCAGACCTCGACGACCCGCCGGTCCCAGCGCTGGGCGCGGCGCTGGCGAGCACCGCGCCGCAGGACCTCGTCGGCGACCGCGGCCAGCAGCGACTGCTTGTTCGGGACGTGGTGGTAGAGGGCGCTGGGCTGCACCCCGAGCTCGGACGCGAGACGGCGCATGGTCAACGACTCCAGTCCGTACTCGTCGAGCACCGCGATGGCCTGAGCCACGACATCGCTGCGGTGGTAGCGCACTCCGACCTCCCGTTGACCGATGGACTCCCCCAGTTTAGCCTGAACGCCGTTCAGGTGAACACCGTTCAGGTCGACTCCGGGAGAGACCCATGAGCTCCACCTTCGATCAGCTCGCCGATGTGGTCCTGGCCGGGCGACCGGCCACGGCCGAGGACGCGCTCACCGTGCTGCGCGCCGACGACGCCGAGTTGATGTCCGTCGTGGCGGCAGCCGGACGGCTGCGCCGCGCGCACTTCGGCAACACGGTGAAGGTCAACTACCTGGTCAACCTGAAGTCCGGGTTGTGCCCGGAGAACTGCAACTACTGCTCGCAGGCGCTCGGTTCGAAGGCCCCCGTCCTGAAGTACTCGTGGCTGTCCGAGGACGAAGCGCTGCGCCAGGCCGGTGCCGGGCTCAAGGGCGGGGCGAGCCGGGTGTGCGTGGTCGCCTCCGGGCGCGGCCCCTCCCACCGGGACGTCGACAAGGTCACCGCGATGGTCGGCGCGCTGAAGGCCGAGCACCCCGACGTCGAGGTGTGCGCATGCCTGGGCCTGCTGTCGGACGGCCAGGCCGACAAGCTCAAAGCCGCCGGGGTGGACGCCTACAACCACAACATCAACACCGCGGAGAGCCACCACGACAGCATCGTCCAGACCCACACCTACGCCGACCGCGTGGACACCGTCGACAAGGCCAGGACTGCCGGCCTCTCGCCGTGCTCGGGGTTGATCGCCGGCCTGGGCGAGACCGATGAGCAGCTGGTGGAGGCGTTGTTCGCGCTCCGGGACCTGGAGTCGGACTCGATCCCGGTGAACTTCCTGATGCCCTTCGACGGCACGCCGTTCGCCGACACCTGGGAGCTCTCCCCCACCCGCTGCGTGAAGATCCTGGCGATGGCGCGGTTCGTCTGCCCTGACCGCGAGATCCGCATCGCCGGCGGCCGCGAGATGCACCTGCGGTCCCTGCAGTCCGTCGCGCTGCAGGTCGCCAACTCGATCTTCCTCGGCGACTACCTCACCTCCGAGGGGCAGGAAGCCGAAGCGGACCTGGCGATGATCCGCGACAGCGGCTTCGTGGTGCTGGGCTCGGACGAGGAAGTCGCGCAGCGGCCCGTCGATCCGGCGATCCGCCGCCGCGGCGCGGGAACCGACGTCCTGCCCAACGCGTGATGGACGCCCCCGACCTGCTCGCCTTCGACCGCGAGCACCTGTGGCACCCGTACACCTCGATGGTCGACCCGGCGCCGACCCGCTTGGTCACCGGCGCCTCGGGCAGCCGGATCCACGTCGACGGATCGGGGTGGGTGGTCGACGGGATGGCGTCGTGGTGGTCGGCGATCCACGGTTACCGCCACCCGGTGCTCGACGAGGCTCTGCAGCGGCAAGCCGAGCAGTTCTCGCACGTCATGTTCGGCGGGCTCACCCACGAGCCGGCGGTCGAGCTCGCCCGGCGGTTGGTCGAGATCACCCCGGACGGGCTCGACCGGGTCTTCCTCGCCGACTCCGGGTCGGTGAGCGTCGAGGTCGCGATGAAGATGGCGCTGCAGCACCAACGCGGAACCGGACGGCCGGAACGCACGCGGTTCCTCACCGTGCGCGGCGGGTACCACGGCGACACCTTCGACTGCATGAGCGTGTGCGATCCCGGAGGTGGGATGCACTCGATGTGGTCGGCGGTGCTGCCGAGTCAGGTCTTCGGCGAACGGCCACCCGCCTCCGACGCGGAGGTCCCGGCTTGGGCGGAGGGTTTGCGGGCGTTGGCCGCTGAGCACGCCGCCGAGCTGGCCGGGCTCGTCGTGGAGCCGCTGCTGCAAGGCGCGGGCGGGATGCGCCCCTACTCGCCCGAGTGCCTGCGGGTGTTCCGCGAGGTCGCCGACGAACACGGTGTGGTGCTGATCTTCGACGAGATCGCCACCGGGTTCGGCCGCACCGGAACTCTCTTCGCCTCCGAATCCGCCGGTGTGCGCCCGGACGTGCTGTGCCTGGGCAAGGCGCTGACAGGCGGGTACCTCACGCTGGCGGCGACGCTGTGCACCGACGAGGTGGCGCGCGGGATTTCCGGCAGCGATTCGGGCGTGCTCATGCACGGCCCGACGTTCATGGGCAACCCGCTGGCCTGCGCAGTGGCCTCGGCCAGCCTGGACGTGCTGGCCACCGGTGGCTGGAAGGACGACGTCGCGCGGATCAACGCGGGTTTGCAGGCGTTGCACGAGCTCGACGCGCCCGAGGTGCGGGTGCTAGGCGCGGTCGGCGTGGTGCGCCTCGACCACCCGGTGGACGCGGCTCGAGCGACGGAGGTCGCCCTCGCCGAAGGCGCGTGGCTGCGCCCGTTCCGGGACTTGATCTACACGATGCCGCCGTACGTGTGCAGCGACGACGACATCGCGACGCTGTGCGCGGGCATCGCCGCCGCGGTGGAGGCGGGATGAGGTGGCAGGCGTGGCTGGCCGAGCAGCGAGAAGCGCGTGAGCAGGCGGGACTGCAGCGAGTGCTGCGTCCCCGGTCAGCCGGCGACGACGTCATCGACCTCGCAGGCAACGACTACCTGGGGTTGAGCGCGCACCCGGACGTGCGCACCGCTGCCGCCGAGGCAGCGCGGGTGTGGGGTGCGGGTTCGGGCGCCTCGCGGCTGGTCACCGGCACGACGACCCTGCACGGTGAGCTGGAGGACGAGCTGGCGGCGTTCACCGGGCGGGAGGCTGCGCTGGTGCTGTCGACCGGCTACCACGCGAACCTCTCGGCGGTGACCGCGCTGGCCGACCGCGACTGCCTGATCGTCTCGGACGCGCACGTGCACGCGTCGCTGATCGACGCGGCGCGGCTGTCGCGGGCAGCGGTCGAGGTCGTGCCGCACAACGACGTCGACGCGGTGCGGACCGCGCTGGCCGAGGCAGGTGCGCGGCGGGCGGTGGTGCTGACCGAGTCGGTCTACTCGGTGCTCGGCGACGTCGCGCCGGTGGCCGAGCTCGCCGACGTCTGCGCCGAGCACGGCGCGTTGCTGCTGGTGGACGAGGCGCACGGGTTGGGCGTCGCCGGCACCGGGGGGCGAGGTCTGGTGAGCGAGCTGGGTGAGGCGCCGCACGTGGTCATGACCGCGACCTCGTCGAAGTCCCTCGGCGCGATGGGCGGTGCGGTGCTGGGCTCAGCAGAGTTGGTCGACCACCTCATCAACCGTGCCCGGCCGTTCATCTTCGACACCGCCCTGGCCCCGGCGCCCACCGCCGGGGCGCTGGCCGCGTTGCGCCTGGTGCGCAGGCACCCCGAGCTCCCCGAACGCGTTCACCGCAGGACCGCGCAGCTCGCGCACCGGCTCGGGACGCCCCGGTCCGCGGGTGCGGTGCTGTCGGTGCCGATGCCCACTCCGCGAGGGGCGCTCGCGGCGCAGGCCGAGGCGCACGACGCCGGTGTCCGGGTGGGGTGCTTCCGCCCGCCGTCGGTGCCCGACGAGGTCTCCCGGTTGCGGATCACCAGCCAGGCCGGGCTCAGCGACGACGCGTGGGCGCACGCGGTCGAGGTGCTGGCCGGGATCGTCGACCGGCACCAGGAGGAAGCGTGATCGTCTTCGTCACCGGGACCGACACCGGGGTCGGCAAGACCGTGGCCACAGCGGCTCTGGCAGTCCACTTCGGACCTGACGTCATGGTGGTCAAGCCCGCGCAGACCGGTGCGGACGAACCCGACGTCGAGGTGGCCCGCCGGCTGGCGGGGTGCGCGGTCGCGCAGTTCAGCCACCTCGCGGACCCGCTGGCCCCGGACACCGCCGCGCGGCTGCGGAACCTCGCCGTCCCCTCCGTCGGCGAGCACGCGGCCCGCATCCGCGAGCTCGCATGCCACCACGACGTGGTGATCGTCGAGGGCTCCGGCGGTGCGCTGGTCCGCCTCGACACCGCCGGAGGCACGCTGCCCGACCTGGCCACCGACCTGGCCCGCGACCACGAGGTGCGGGTCCACGTGGTCACCAGGCTCGGACTGGGCACGCTCAACCACACCGCACTCACCGTGGAAGCGTTGCGCGCACGAGGCCTGGAACCCGCAGGACTGCTGCTCGGCTCCGCACCCGACAACCCCGACCTGGCCGAACGTTGCAACCTCACCGAGCTCCCCCGCCTCACCGGGGTCCCCGTCCTCGCCGCACTACCCGACGGAGCGGGCACCCTCAAGCCCACCCAGTTCCGCACGCAGGCCCCCACCTGGTTCGAGCCCCACACGACCACGAGCGGGACGTGACGACGCCGGCCGCAGCCGCGAACGAACGCCACCGGCCCCGACGCCCGAAGCCCATCCGTCTACCCGTGCTCCACCACACGATCCCCGACGAGAGGCGGGCCAGCGTGGGGAACACGCGGGCGTCCGCGGCGCGGCTCCGCCCCACCCACCTCTCGACCCGGCCCAACAACGCACCACACCACCGAACAACCCTCCCACCACCTCGACCGGGAGCGGCACCACTCGGCGGGAGAACTCGAACTTCACGCGCCATGTGAGCCCCACGCCTCGGCGTCGAACCGCGCGCGAACCTCGACAGAGACGGTTGTTCCCGGTCCTCGGAACGGAGTGGGGTGCGCGAACCAACCCAGAGCGGTGTTCAGGCCACCACGGGTTCGGGCAGGACGCGAGCACCGCGGCGCGGTGAGAGCGCGCTGGTGGAGGGCGTGGACGGTCCCCGGGCCGCCGGTCGCGGGCGGCGGCCTGCGCACGCTCCACACCGAAACCCGACCGTGGAGGCGTTGCGCGTGGTCTGGAACCTGCGCTGGCGCCGGCTCCGCGCCAGACGACCTAGCCCTGGCCGAACGGTGCGACACCAGAGGACGCCCCGCTCCACCGGAAACGACACACCCGGGTCCCTCGGGAAGAGTCGAACTTCGCCCGAGGTTCGAGGCCGACTCGTGAGGGTCGCACTTCGCGCGGGTGTGGGACAGCCCTCGGGGGGCTTGTCCCCTTGCCCGACTGGCAGACCCTCGACCCGGCAGAGTTGCACCTGGCCAGGCCACCGAGGAGCGTCCGGTCGACCACGTCGGCGGCCAGCTGCTGCTCGACCGCCACACCCGCGACCACCACCGGACACGCGTGGCCGGGCACCGGTGGGGAGCCGAACGCCAGTGCTGCGCGGCTCGGTTGTGCGCGTGTCGGAAGGCGTTCCACCCGGGCCGGCCTGGAGCCGCGTGGGAGCTCCGCTGCCTCCTCCTGCGGTCGGAGCCGCATCCGGGCCCGCCAGGACGATGTGTGCGCGGTCACGCCCCGATAGCGTGGGGTGCATGGCGACTTCGACCGGCACCTCCACAGCGCTGCACCAGGGGCACTGGTGGGAAACCACCGCGCCGACCGGTTCGCGCGAACTCGTGCCCTCGCCCGCCGGCCCGACCGACGAGCCGGGGCCACCACCACCGCTGGACGGCCCGGGCCGGTGGCGGCAGACCGTGCGGTTGGCGCGCGACCAAGGGCGCGTGCTGTTCGAGGGCTTCCGCCGGCACGGCGACATCTACGGCATCACCACCGTGCTGGAGAAGCGGCCGCTGGCCATCACCACCCACCCCGACCACGTGAAGTCGTTGTTCACCGCGGGTCCCGCGCTGGCACCGTCGACGGCCGGGCAGTCGCAGCTGCGCCCGATCGTCGGCGACTCGGTGCTGACCGTGACCGGTGAACCGCACCGCCGGAAGCGCAAGCTGCTCATGCCGCCGTTCCACGGCAAGGCCATCGCGCGCTACCAGGAGCAGATCGAGGAAGCGACCGCGCGCGAGATCAACAGCTGGCGGCCCGGTTCCCGGATCCGCCTGGCCGACGCCGCCCAGAAGGTCACCCTCGACGTGATCATGTCGGGTGTCTTCGGCATCGACCACCGCTCGGGCGAGCTGGAGCAGCTGCTGCGACACCGGCTGCGGCAGCTGCTGGCGCTGTCGGTGAGCCCGTTCGCGCGCCTCAGCGAGCTGGTGTCCATGCGCAGGTCCGAGCCGGTGGGCCTGCAGAAGTGGGGACTGGCGCACCTCGACCGGGCGGTCATGGCGCTGATCGGAGAACGCCGGGCGAAGCACGTGCCGGGCGAGCGGCACGACATCCTCTCGTTGCTGCTCGACACCCGCGACGAGGACGGGCAGGCGCTCAGCGACGGGGAGCTGCGCAACGAGCTGCTCACGCTCGTGCTCGCCGGGCACGAGACGACCGCGAACTCCATCGGCTGGACGTTCGAGCGGCTGGTGCGCCACCCGGAGTCCTACGGCAGGCTCCGCGAGGAGACCCGCGGCGGGGACGACGAAGGCTACGTCGAAGCGGTGGTCCACGAGTCGATGCGGTCGCGTCCGGTGGTCCCGCTGCTGGGCAGGCGCGTCATGGCGGACTGGCGGTTCGGCGACCGGGTGGTGCCGAAGGGCACCCGCGTGCTCATCGGCGTCCTCGCGCTGCACCACCGGGACGACCTCTACGACGACCCGTTCACGTTCGCCCCGGAACGCTTCCTCGGCGTCAAACCCGGCTCCACCACGTGGATCCCGTTCGGCGGCGGCGATCGGCGCTGCCTCGGGGCGACGCTGGCCATGGCGGAGATGCACACCATGACCAGGGAGATCGCCCGGCGGACGGACCTGCGCGCGGTGTCCGCCGCCCCGGAGCCCCCGGTGCACCGCAACGTCACGATGATCCCGGGCCGCGGCGCCACCGTGGAGATCACCTCCGTCACCAGCTGATCTCCGGCGTGTCCTGCCCCACGCCCGGCTAACCCCCGCACATCGCGATCCGATCACACAGGTGTCAGGCACCGACGGAGGCGAGCGATGAGCACCGACACCCGGACACGGATCCTGCTGCAGGACCTCGCCCCGCTGCGGGAGCAGGCCGAACCCTACGACGACTGGCAGCGACTCGACCACGACGCCGCGGTGGCCGCCGCCCGCATCCGGGACTGCGACCTCCCCGGCCGCAGCGCGCCGAAGAACGCCTAGTTGCTCAGCGTTCGCGCAGTGGCGGACATGTCGCGCGGCTTGTCCGCCACTGCGCGCTCAGGCAATGCGGATGCCGGGTCAGGGCGGCACGCGGAGACCACGCTCCGGTTCCCCGCAGGCGCGGAGCGGTCCGGCGCTGAGCTCAGCTGCCCGGTGCGAGGACTGCGGCGTCGAAGCCGACGGCCTCCAGCGCCGCCTTGGGGTCGGCGACGAGCTTGCGGGCGTCGAGGTCCATCAGGCCGAGCACGCAGGTGATGTCGGCTGAGATCGTGCCGTCGGCCTTGGTGAGCACCGTGTCGAGGTGGAACGACTTGCCCGAGCCGAACTTGGCCTCGCAGGAGGCTTCGACGTGCTCGTCGGCGCGCAGCTCGCGGCGGAAGTTCACGGTGGTGCTCAGCAGCACCGGGGCCAGCTTCTTCTCGCCCAGTTCGTTCCAGTCGCAACCGGCCGCCCGGAACCCGGCCACGCGCGCCACCTCGCCGTACTGGTGGTACACGGCGTGGTTGACGTGGCCGAGGGCGTCGAGTTCGTAGCTGCGGACCTGGATCGGGATGCGGAACGTCACCCGCCCACGGTAAGCAGCACCCACGGCATCTGTTCCCCGATCATGACGAGGATCGCAGCGGGTTCACGGAACCTGGTAGTCGCTGTCCCGGGCGTCGGTGATGGCCATGTGCCCGGGGGCGTGCCCGATGGCGAAGGGCGGCTTGGAGTGCATCACGGCGGCCTGCGGGGTGACACCGCAGGCCCAGAACACCGGGACCTCCCCGGGCCGCACCTCCACGGCTTCGCCGAAGTCGGGAGCGGCGAGGTCGGTGATGCCCAGCTCCTCGGGCGCACCGATGTGCACCGGAGCGCCGTGCACCGCCGGGTAGCGGGAGGTCACGCGCACGGCGGTGGCCACCAGCTCGGCGGGGACCGGCCGCATCGAGACCACCAGCGGCCCGGAGAGCTTCCCGGCAGGGCGGCACTGCCGCGAGGTCCGGTACATCGGCACGTTGCCGCCCGCCTCGATGTGCCGGACCGGGACGCCGGCGTCCAGCAACGCCGCCTCGAAGGTGAAGCTGCAGCCGACCAGGAAGCTGACCAGGTCGTCCCGCCACAGGTCCACGACCTCGGCGCGTTCGTCCACCAGCTGCCCGTCGCGGTAGACGGTGTAGGCGGGCAGGTCGGTGCGCAGGTCGCCGTCGAAGATCGACGCGCTGGTCTCGCCGGGTTCGGTCACGTCCAGCACCGGGCAGGACTTCGGGTTGCGCTGCGCGAACAGCAGGAAGTCGTAGGCGTGCTCGCGTGGCAGCGAGATCAGGTTCGCCTGCGTCCACCCGGCGCTGAAGCCCGAGGTCGGCGCCCGCAGACCTTCGCGGAAGGCGGCGCGGGCCTGCTCGGGCGACATGTCCTTCGACATCGTGAACTCCTCGGACTCACTCGTAGCGGAAGTGCACGCGCTGACCCGGTCGTGCTTGCGCGGCCCGGCGGACGTCGGCCGACACCACCACGCCGATCACCGGGTAGCCGCCGGTGACGGGGTGGTCGGCGAGGAACAGCGTCGGCGTGCCCACCGGCGGAACCTGGAGGGCACCGGTGACCATGCCTTCGCTGGGCAGCTCCTCGGTGCAGCTGCGCTCCAGCACCGGCCCGTCGAGCCGCATGCCGACCCGGTTGCTCTCGGCGGTGACTTCGTAGGGCGCGCTGACCAGCGTCTTCAGCGCATCGGCGGTGAACCAGTCGTCGCGGGGGCCCGGACGCACCCGCAGCACGACGTCGTCCGGTGGCCCGGCGACGGGCGCGAGGTCCACGACCGGGAAGCGGGAGGGCGGTGGCCCCACGGGCAGCACCGCGCACGGCTGGAGCGCCTCCGGGCCGAGCCCGGAGAGCACGTCGGTGGAGCGGGAGCCCAGCACCGGCTCGACGTCGATGCCGCCGCGCACCGCGAGGTAGCTGCGCAGCCCCACCGCGGGGACGCCCAGTCGCAGTTCGGCTCCGCGGGCGACGTGCAGCACCGAGTTCGGCGCGCCCTCCCGGCCGGCGACCGTGATCGGGCACGGGGCGCCGGTGAGCGCCACCGTGAGGTCGCGGGTGGCGCGCAGCGCGAGCCCGCCGAAGGTGACCTCGATGGCGGCCGCGCCCTCGTCGTTGCCGACCAGCCGGTTCGCCAGCTTCAGCGAGGGGACGTCGGCGGCACCGGAGGTGCCCACGCCGATCCCGGCGTGACCGGGTCTGCCGAGGTCCTGAACGGTGGCGAGAGGACCGGTGGTCAGGACTTCCAAGCTCATCCGATCTCCCGGAACCGCACTCGCACGCCCGGTCGCAGCAGCGCGGGCGGATCGCGGTCGATGTTCCAGATCTGCAGGTCCGTGCGTCCGATGAGCTGCCACCCACCGGGCGATTCGCGCGGGTAGATGCCGCTGAAAGCTCCTGCCAGGCCGACGGATCCGGCCGGGACGGCGGTGCGCGACTCGGTCCGGCGCGGGACGACGAGGTCCTGCGGGCCGCCGGTCAGGTAGCCGAACCCGGGTGCGAAGCCGCCGAAGGCCACCTTCCACGGCGCGCCGACGTGCTTGTCGACGACCTCGCGTTCGGTGAGTCCGGTCAGCCGGGCGACCTCGGCGAGGTCGGCGCCGTCGTAGACCACCGGCACCTCCAGCTCCTCGCCGCCGTCGCGCAGCCCCTCGCGGGGTTCGGCCGCGCGCACCGCTTCCTCGACGGCCCGCAGGTCCGCGCACTGCGGATCCAGCTGCAGCAGCAGCGTTCTCGCTGCCGGGACCAGGTCGACCACGCCCTTGGGCGGTGCGTCGGCCAGCGCCGCGTAGAGCGCGTGGACCTCCTGCAGGTCGGCGAGCTCGACCAGCAGTCCCGAGTCGGCGCAGGGCAGGAAGCGCATCACCCCTCCCCGGTGGCGAACGCCCGCAGCTCGACCCCGGCTTCGGTGAGCCGGTTCCGCACGGTTCGCGCGATGGCCACGGCGTCGGGGCTGTCCCCGTGCAAGCAGATCGAGTCGGCGTGAACCTGGATCTCGCTGCCGTCGATGGCCCGGATCGGTTCGCCCGCGGCGAGCCGCAGGCAGCGCTCGGCGATCTCCTCGGCATCGTGCAGCACGGCCCCGCGTTCGCGCCGCGACACCAAGGTCGCCTCGGGGGTGTAGGCGCGGTCGGCGAAGGCCTCGCGGAAGGTCCGCAGCCCGGCCCGCTCGGCCTGGGCCAGCCACTGCGAACCGGGCAGGCCGAGCACCGCCAGCGACGGGTCGTAGTCGCGCACCGCCTCGACCACGGCGGCCGCCTGCTCGGCGTGGTGCACGATCGCGTTGTAGAGCGCGCCGTGCGGTTTGACGTACCGCACCTCGGTGCCGACCACGCGGGCGAACGCGGCCAGCGCACCGATCTGGTAGATGACGTCGTCGGTGAGTTCGCGCGGCTCCACGTCGATGAACCGGCGGCCGAAGCCGGCCAGGTCTCGGTAGCCGACCTGCGCGCCGACCGCCACACCGCGCTTGGCGGCCTGGTCGACGGCCGAGCGGATCACGGCGGCGTCGCCGGCGTGGAAGCCGCAGGCGACGTTGGCGCTGGTCACCAGGCCCAGCAGCGCCTCGTCGTCGCCCATTTCCCAGCGGCCGAACCCCTCGGCCAGGTCTGCGTTGAGATCCACAGTCGTCCTCACTTCCACAGCGCCGCGATACCGCTCAGCGAATTGATCCCCAGGTACACCGTCAGCAGCCAGGCGACCACACCCAGGACCAGCAGCCAACGCGGGTAGCGGTAGCCGCCGAGCAGGTCACTGCGCCGCGCGGCCACGAACATCAGCACGCCGAAGCCGACCGGCAGGATGAGCCCGTTGAGCGCACCGGCCAGCACCAGCAGTGTGGTGGGCGTCTGCTCCAGCAGCACGAACAGCAAGGTCGAGACCGCCACGAACGCCACCACGAGCCAGTTCCGGGCCTTCTCCAGCGATCGCGAGAAGGTGACCAGGAACGACACCGAGGTGTAAGCGGCACCGACGACCGAGGTGATGCTGGCCGCCCAGAGGATCATGCCGAACAGCCGCAGGCCGACTTCACCGGCCGCGTTCTGGAAGGCCTCCGCGGTCGGGTTGCCGGAGCCGAGGGCGGCGCCGCCGGCCACCACACCTAGCACAGCGAGGAACAGCACGAGCCGCATCACGCCGGTGACCAGCAACGACACCACGGAGCTGCGGCTGACGTCGACGACCTGGTCCGCCCCGGTGACCCCGGCGTCGACCAGCCGGTGCGCGCCCGCGTAGGTGATGTAGCCGCCGACGGTGCCGCCGATGAGCGTGGTGATCGCCAGGAAGTCCACCTCGGCCGGCCACACGGACTGCACCAGCGCCTGACCGACGGGCGGTGCGGAGGAGAACGCGACGAAGCTGGTCAGCGCGATCATCACGACCCCGAGCACGATGACGATGCGGTCCATGGCCACACCGGCGCGCTTGCTCAGGAAGATGCCGATCGCGATCACGGCGGAAAGGGTGCCGCCGATCTTGGCGTCGAGCCCGAAAAGCGCGTCCAGGCCCAAGGAGGTGCCGGCGATGTTGCCGATGTTGAACACCAGCCCGCCGAACACGACCAGCGCGGCCATGGCGTAACCGAGGCCCGGCAGCACCTTGTTGCCCAGGTCCTGGGCGCGCATGCCGGAGACGCCGATGACCCGCCAGACGTTCAGCTGGACGGCGATGTCGACCAGGATCGACACCAGGATCGCGAAGGCGAACGCGGCCCCGAGCTGAACGGTGAACTGCGTGGTCTGGGTGATGAAGCCGGGCCCGATGGCGCTGGTGGCCATGAGGAACACCGCACCGAGCAGGGTGCTGCGTCTTCTCGTCGAACCGTTCTGCCAGGGCGTGCTCGTCTCGGTCATGGCGCTCCGATCGCGGTGGCTGCGGTCCGGAACAAGATAGGGAATTGTTGAACAATCCCGCAATACCCCGATCAGAACTCAACCGTTAAACTTCTGATCGCCTGCACCTACTGCACCGGGAGCCGGAGTGACCGCGACCGACCCGTGGGCCGACCTGCTAGCGGCCGACCGGGCGCTGCTGGACCGCACGAGCACCGCCGAACGGGTGGCCGACGTGCTGCGGCAGCGGATCATCGACGGCGCCCTCTCCCCCGGCACCCGGTTGTCGGAGGAGAGCGCGGGCAAGGCCCTGGCCGTCTCCCGCAACACGCTGCGCGAGGCGTTCCGGCTGCTGGTGCACGAACGGCTGCTGGTGCACGAGTTCCACCGCGGCGTCTTCGTCCGGGTGCTCTCGGCGGACGACGTCACCGACCTCTACCGGATCCGCCGCCTGCTGGAGACCAGCGCGGTGCGGCGCGGCACGGACCACGAGCTGGTCGCCGCGGTGGACCGCGCGGTCGGCGACGGCGAGCACGCGGCGGCCGAGGAGCGCTGGTGGGACGTGGGCACGGCCAACATGCGCTTCCACGAGGCGCTGGCGGCGCTGGCCGGCAGCCCGCGGGTGAACGACACGATGCGCCAGCTGCTCGCCGAGCTGCGGCTGGCCTTCCACGTGATGTCGCGCCCGGAGGAGTTCCACGCGCCCTACCTCGGCCTCAACCGCGAGATCGCCGACCTGCTCAGCGAGGGCCAGCGGGAGGAGGCGGCCGCGAAGCTCGACGCCTACTTCGACGTGGCCGAGACCCAGCTCGTCGCGGCCTACCGCGACCACCAGGGCTGAGCGTTCGGCCACCGTCGGACACGGCGTGAGCCCGAGGCCGAGACCTCCGGGCCCCGGCGTCAGAAGGGGCGCTCTCCCTTGGGCTTGCCGGGCGTTTCCTGGTTGCCGTGCCGCGGCGGGTGCATCGGCTGCGGGGACCCGGACGGCGCGACAGGCGACCCCTTGGCCGAATCCTGCGCCTCGGCGGGCTGGGCCCGGTGCTCGCCCGGGGCGGGCTCGGCGCCGCGGTCGAGCTCCTCGAGCCGCTGCGTCATGATCTCGACGACTTGCGGGCGGTTGTTGTGCTCCTGCTCGTAGTCCAGCACGCGGGTCAGCTCGTCGCGGCCGAGCGAGCGGACCATGTGCTGCAACGACCCCGTGGAGAGCTGGTCGTAGTCCGGCAGGGGGAAGTCCTGCTCCTGCATGAGGAGCCTCCTAAAGACGGTTCCGGCATGGCTCGGCGGGGGCTCGTGAGCCGCCCCCGCCGAGGGGAAACCGGTTGATGCGCGCGAACTTCCGGGTGGTGCTGGGGGTCACCTGTCCCGGCGCAGTGCGTCCTTCGCGTTCTCACCGGCTTGCTTGAAGTTGCCCTTCGCCTGCTCGGTCTTGCCCTCGGCCTGAGTCCGGCGGTCGCCTGTCGCGCCACCGAGCTTCTCCTTGGCCTTCCCCATGGTTTCCTCGACCTTGTGGCGGGCCTTGTCCAGTGCAGACATGTGCGATTCCCTCCCCATCGTCGGGAGACCCCTGGCTACCCCGGAGGCCGGAACCGGAAACACCAGGCGGTTTCAGCCCGTGCCCGGCGGGGAAAGCAATCCGCGTGACGGCTGGTGCCGAGGGGAGAGGGTGGGTGGCGCGATGAGTTCCCCCTGGCTGCGGAGCGACCGTGCCGAGCGCTCGCCGCTGCGCCGGACGCGCTCGTTCGACATCGCGGTGATCGGCGGCGGCATCGCCGGCCTGACCACCGCCCTGCTGCTCAAGGAAGCGGGAGCCCAGGTCGCGGTGCTCGAGGGCGACCGGATCGCCTCAGGGGCCACGGGCCACAACACGGCGAAGGTGACCGCGTTGCAGTCGACGATGTACACCACGATCCGCCAGCACCGGGGAACCGAGGCCGCGCAGGTCTACGCCGCGGCGAGCTCCGCCGCGGTCGAGAAGATCGCGGAACTCGCCGACCCGTCGCACATCCGCCGCAGGTCCGCCTTCACCTTCGCGGTGGACGCGGAAGGCTCGCGCGCGGTCGAGCAGGAGGTCGAGGCGGCGCGCGCCGCCGGGCTGCCGGTGACCAGCGACGCGCTGGACGAGCTCCCGTTCCCGGTCACCGGCGCGGCCCGGCTCGCCGACCAGCTCGAGATCGACCCGGTCCGCTACGCGGCCGGACTCGCCGAGCGCGTCGACGGGGACGGGTGCGCGGTGTTCGAGCACTCCCGGGCGCTGCAGCTCGCCGAGGGGGCTCCCTGCCGGATCACCACCAGCGGCGGGACGCTGACCGCCGACCGCGTCGTGGTCGCCACGCACGCCCCGGTCTGGGACCGCGGCCTGTTCTTCGCGATGCTGCAGGCCGTGCGCTCCTACTGCATCGCCGCGCGGCTGCGCGAGGAACCACCGCGCGGGCTGTCGATCACCGCGGGGCAGCCGACCCGGTCGCTGCGCTCGCTCGGGGACCAGCTCATCGTCTGCGGCGAAGGGCACGAAGCGGGGGCCGCCGGGATCGGCGAGGAGCGCTACACCCGGCTGGAGGCGTTCGCCCGGGAGCACTGGCCGGTCGCGGAGATCACGCACCGCTGGTCGGCGCAGGACCTCGTCCCGCACGACCGGTTTCCGATGGTGGGCCCGTACCTGCCGGGGTCGTCGCGGTTGTTCGTGGCGACCGGCTTCATGAAGTGGGGCCTGACCGGCGGCACCTTCGCCGGGATGGTGCTGGCCGACCTGCTGAGCGACCGCGCGAACCCTTGGTCCGAAGCCCTGTCGCCGTGGCGGTTGTCGCCGAGCTCGTGGCCCCGGCTCGCGTGGCACAACCTCAGCGCAGGCGTGGACTTCGTCACCGACCGGCTCTCCCCGGCCAAGGGGGCCGACGTCACCCAGCTCAAGCCGGGCACGGCCACCGTGGTGCGCGACGGGACCGAGCGCACCGGTGTCTACCGCGACGAGAACGGGCTGCTGCACTGCGTTTCGCTGCGCTGCACCCACCTCGGGTGCCTGGTGCGGTTCAACGCGGCGGAGTCCACGTGGGACTGCCCGTGCCACGGATCCCGCTTCGCGGTCGACGGCAGCGTCTTGGAAGGACCTGCGGTGCGACCGCTCGCGGTCAAGCCACCGCCGGAACCGGGCGTCTGAACCTCAGCGCTCCCGGACCTTGCGACGGTGACTGGTGTCGCAGAACGGGTACTTCTGGCTGCGGCGGCACGCGCAGACGGCGACCGCGAACCGGTCGGAGTCCACTGTGGTCCCGTCGTCGAGCACCAAGCGGACCGGACCTTCCACCAGGATCGGTCCGCCGGGCACGACGGTCACGCGTCGCCGGTCATCGGGGTCGGTCGGCACGGATCACCACCAGTTCCTCCCAGCGCTGGCCGGGCTGGATCAACCCGCGCTCCTCCAGCACGGCGGCGCGCTGCTCGAGCACGGGACCGAAGGCCTGCTGCTGCCGTTCCACCACGGCGGCCTTCAGCCCCTCCTCCCGCAGGCGCACCAGCGTCGCGTCCGCGTCGGCCAGGTCGGACTGCACCATCAGGAACGTCCCGCGGCTGGCCAGCAGCTCGGGCACGCGGGCGCACAGGCGCTCGATGACCGCCCGCCCGTCCGGGCCGGCGTCCCAGGCCCGCGCCGCGCCGCGCGGCGGGCGCGTCCCGTCGCAGGGCACGTACGGCGGGTTGGCCAGCACGAGGTCGAACGGCTCGCCGAAGTCGCACTCCAACGCGTCGCCCGGCTGGACGCGCACCGGCAACCGCCGCAACCACGCGTTGACGCCGGCCACCACGACCGCGGACAGCGACACGTCCACCGCCGTCACCTCGCGCGCCCCGGCCCGCGCTGCGGTCAGCGCCAGGAACCCCGTACCGGTGCCCACGTCGAGCACCCGGCTCCCGGGTTTGATCCCGGCATCGCCCAAAGCCCGTGCCAGCAACCAGGTGTCGCCCTGCGGCCGGTACACGGCCGACGTCCTGAGCAATCTCATGCACCTCAAGTTCCCCCTGCTGCACCGCGGCAAACCGCGGCACGCGAGGTTTGCTCGCGCCCGCACGCGGGAAAGCAAGCCGAGAAGGGGATCGCAGCCACGGGAGGAGCGAGCCGGTGAACACTCCTGCGATCGAGGACGCCCCGCTGACGATCGAACAGGCTGCCGAACCCGCGCTGACCCTCGGCGTCGAAGAGGAGTTCCTCCTGGTCACCCCGCGCAGCGGCGAACCGTCCGGGCGGGGTTCGGCAGTGCTCGCCAACGTCGCCGCCCTCGACCCGCAGCTCAAGGTCCACCCCGAACTGCTGGCCGCGCAGACCGAAGCCACCACCGGTGTGTGCAGCTCGCTGGACGAGCTGAGCGGGCAGTTGCGCTCAGGGCGCGACCGGATGGCCCGCGCGGCGCAGGACGAGGGGCTGGCGCTGATCTCCTCCGGATCGCCGCCGCTGCCGGGGGCTCCGAGCCCGGTCTCACCTGGGGCGCGCTTCGCGCGCATCTCCGACACCTACCGCGCCGTGGTCACCGACTACCACGCCTGCGGGTGCCACGTGCACGTCGGCGTGCCCGACCGGGAGACCGCCGTGGGCATCCTCAACCACCTGCACCGGTGGTTGCCGTCGCTGCTGGCGATGTCGGTGAACTCGCCGTTCCACCTCGGCGCGGACACCGGCTACGCGAGCTGGCGGATGGTGCAGCAGTCCCGCTTCCCCGGCTCCGGCATCCCGCCCCGGTTCGCCTCGGCCGACGACCACGACCGCCAGGTCGCGCGCCTGGTCGACTGCGGGGTCCTCGTGGACGAGGCCATGACCTTCTGGCTGGCCCGGCCCTCCCCGCACCTGCCGACCGTGGAGCTGCGCGTCGCCGACGCCGCCACCACCATCGGCGAAGCGCTGCTCCAGGCCGCGCTGACCCGCGCCCTGGTGCGCACCGCCCAGCGCGAGCTCGAGGCGGGCCGGGAAGCCCCCGAAACCGCGGAGCGGCTCGAACAGGCGGCGGTGTGGACCGCCGCCCGCCACGGGCTCGACGGCCCGGGCATCGACCTGGTCGCCCGACGCCGGGTGCCCGCGGCCGAACTCGTGCACGCCATGGTCCGGTGGGCCTCGCCCGCCCTGGAGGAGACCAACGACTTGGTCGCCGTGCGCAAGCTCGTCGCGGGGTTGCTGCACTGCGGCACCGGTGCCCGCAGACAACGCGCCGCAGCCGCCCGAGGAGCGCTGCTGCCCGCGCTCCAGATCCGTCCCCGATGAGAGGGAGCTCGATGAGCACTCTGCCCGAACCGCGAGGTCCGCTGTCCACGGCCGTGAACGCCACCCTGACGGGGAGCGAGCCGGTGCCCCCACCGGCGGTCGTCCGCGGCCACGACCCGTTCGGCGGGGACCTCGCACTCGCCCTGCACACCTGCTACGAGCTGCACTACCGCGGTTTCGACGAGGTGTCACCGCGGTGGGAGTGGGATCCCGGTCTCCTCGCGTTGCGGGCCGAGCTCGAGCGGTCCTTCCTGGACGCGCTGCGCGCCGAGATCACACCGTCCGACGACGTCACCGGCGTCCTCGACGAGCTGCTGGTGGAAACCGTTCCCGGAAGCGGGGTTTCGCACCACCTGCGGGACGACGGCGAGTGGTGGCAGATGCAGGAGTACTTCGCCCACCGCTCGATCTACCACCTCAAGGAGGCCGACCCGCACGCGTGGGTCATCCCGCGCCTGCAGGGGCAGGCGAAGGCCGCCCTGGTCGCCGTCGAGTTCGACGAGTTCGGCGGCGGGCGCGGCGACCGCGTCCACGCGCAGCTGTTCGCCGACCTGCTGCAAGGCGCCGACCTCTCCCCGGAGTACCTGCACTACCTGGACGTCGTGCCCGCGCCGCAGATCGCCCTGGTCAACCTGATGTCGCTGTTCGGCCTGCACCGGGAACTGCGGGGTTCGCTCGTCGGTCACTTCGCCGCCGCGGAGATCACCACCGCACCCAGCGCGCAGCGGCTGGCCACGGCCCTGGAGCGGATGGGCGCCGCACCGGCGTGCGTCCACTTCTTCACCGAGCACGTCGAGGCCGACGCGGTGCACGAGCAGGTCATGCGCCGCGACGTCATCGGTGACCTGCTGGCGCGCGAGCCGCAGCTGGCCACCGACGTCGTCTTCGGCGTCCAGGCCACCGAATTCCTGGAAGGCAAGCTCGCCGAGCACCTGCTGGGGTCCTGGCGGGACGGCCGCACCTCGCTGCTGCACCCCCTCGAGGCACCCCGGCTCGCGGCGAGCCGGTGAACGACGACCCGCAGAGGTCACCGCGGACGAGTTCGGGAGCACGCATGAGCACACCAGCGCAGATCGGTGTCACCGGGCTGGCGGTCATGGGCCGCAACCTGGCGCGCAACTTCGCGCGCAACGGGTACGCGGTCGCGCTGCACAACCGCACCCCGGCGCGCACCAGGGAACTCGTCGAGGAGTTCGGGCACGAGGGCACCTTCGCGCCCACCGAGTCCGCGGAGGACTTCGTCGCCGCGCTGGAGAGGCCGCGCCGGCTGGTCATCATGGTGAAGGCCGGTGATCCCACCGACGCCGTGATCCGCGAGTTCGCGCCGCTGCTGGAGCAGGGCGACGTGATCATCGACGGGGGCAACGCGCACTTCGCCGACACCCGTCGGCGTGAGCGGGAGCTGCGCGAGCAGGGCATCCACTTCGTCGGCACCGGCATCTCCGGCGGCGAGGAAGGCGCGCTGCACGGGCCCAGCATCATGCCGGGCGGCTCGGCGGAGTCCTACGAGTCGCTCGGCCCGATGCTGGAGAGCATTGCCGCGAAGGCCGCGGACGGCGCGCCCTGCGTCACCCACGTCGGCCCGGACGGCGCAGGCCACTTCGTGAAGATGGTGCACAACGGCATCGAGTACGCCGACATGCAGCTCATCGGCGAGGCCTACCAGCTGCTGCGCGACGTCGGCGGCTACCCGCCCGACGAGATCGCCGGGATCTTCCGGGCCTGGAACACCGGGCGGTTGGACTCGTACCTGATCGAGATCACCGCCGAGGTGCTGTCCCACGTGGACTCGGCGACCGGGCGACCGTTCGTCGACGTGGTGGCCGACCAGGCCGAGCAGAAGGGCACCGGGCGCTGGACGGTGCAGCTGGCGCTGGAGCTCGGCGTGCCGGTCTCGGGCATCGCCGAAGCGGTGTTCACCCGCTCGCTGTCCGGCCACACCGCCCTGCGCCGAGCCTCCCAGGACCTCGACGGGCCGAAGCCGCAAGCGCTCGGTCCGGGCGAGGCGGCGACCTTCGCCGACCGGGTCGAGCAGGCCTTGTACGCGTCGAAGATCGTGTCCTACACGCAGGGGTTCCACGAGATCGCCGCGGGCAGCGCCGAGTACGACTGGAACGTCGACCTCGGTGCGGTCGCCGCGATCTGGCGCGGCGGCTGCATCATCCGCGCGGCGTTCCTGGACCGCATCCGCGCCGCCTACGACGCGCAGCCTGACCTGCCGAGCCTGCTCGCCGACGACGAGTTCGCCGCGGAGATCGCCGAGGCGCAGGACGACTGGCGCGCGGTGCTCGTCACCGCCACCGAACAAGGCGTTCCCACACCGGGTTTCGCCGCCGCCCTGGCCTACTACGACGCGCTGCGCGCCGAACGCCTCCCGGCCGCGCTCACCCAAGGCCAACGCGACTACTTCGGCGCCCACACCTACCACCGCACCGACGCGGAAGGCACCTTCCACACCCTCTGGGCCGGCGACCGCACAGAAGTACAGTCGTGAGTCGTGCCGGACCTGCGGTCCAAAACGGTGCAGGCGGAAGGACACGACCGGCATCACGCCCCCCCCCCCGCGCACCACCCGGTGCACATCCCCTGCCCGACGACCCTCCGCACTCACCGCGACGTCACCCCGGGCGTGAGGCACCTGCGTGGCGTTGAGCCGGGTCTGCGAGGTCGGCGGCGCGTGCTTGGGCGCCGTGAATGGTTGGCCCTGCTGCGGCTCCGCCGACGGAGCGGTCCGACCGGTCGGCGTGGCCGGGCCGGGCTGCGCGGAGCCAGGTGACGTTCACCCTTCGCGCGAAGTTCGACGGCGCTTGGGCGCGCGGAGTTCGGGAGATCAGGGCCGCCACGCGCGATCCCGTTCCCAGACCGGAGGCTGAGGTCTCAGGCCGCGTCTGCCTGGTCGGAGGGTCGTGCGGCCGGGACCGCCAGGGCCGAGGGGATGAGCAGGACAGCCACGAGCAGCAAGGCGTGGAGGGTGCCGACGTGGTCGGCGAGGTAGCCCAGCAGCGGCGGTCCCGCGAGGAAGGCCGTGTAGCCGATCGTGGAGACGACGCTGACGCGGGCCGCAGCGCGGGCGGGGTCGTCAGCGGCAGCGCTCATGCCGACCGGGAAGCCCAGGGACGCGCCGAGCCCCCAGATCGCCGCGCCGAGGAACACCAGCGGCAGCCAGCCACCGAAGACCACCAGCAGGACGCCGACACCGGCCGTGACCATCGTCGCCCAGAGCACCTGGGTGCGGCCGAAGCGGTCGAGGAGCACCGTGCCGACCACGCGGCCGGCGGTCATCGCGCTGAGGAACACCGCGAACCCGACCGCGCCGAGCCACGGCGGGATCGCGTAGCCGTCGACCAAGGCCACCGCCAGCCAGTCGTTGGCCGTGCCTTCGGTGAGCGCCATCGCCAGGACCATCAGACCCACCAGCAGGGTCCGGGGTTCTGCCCAGGCGCGCAGGACCCCGCCACCGGCCGACGCCTGCTCCTCGCGCTCCTGCGCGGGCAGCAGCGACGGGGCGGCCAGAGCCGGACCGGCACCCACCACGATCGCCGCCACGACCAGGTGCACCGCGACCGGGACGCCCAAGCCCGCGCATGCCGCGCCGACACCGGCTCCGATGACCGTGCCGAAGCTGAACCCGGCGTGGAAACGCGGCATGATCGTGCGTCCGATCTCACGCTCGACCGCGGCACCGTCGATGTTCATCGACACGTCCCACAAGCCCGTGCCCAGACCGAACGCGAACAACCCCGCCGCGGTCAGCGGCACGCTGGCAACCACCCCGGAACCGGCCGCGCAGATCCCGAGCCCGACGGCCGTGACCGCAGCACCGCCGACGATCACCGCCCGAGCTCCGAACCGGTGCACCACCGACCCGGACAGCGGCAGCGCGAGCAAGGAGCCGACCGAGATCGCCAGCAGCATCCTGCCCAGCTCACCCGGGGTCACCGACAGCGCGTCGCGCACTTCCGGGATCCGCGACATCCAACTGGCCATCGCGAACCCGTTGAGCGCGAACACCACGGCGACAGCGTTGCGCGCACGCAGCACGCTGGCACCAGCGCGCGTTTCGACCGCCACAGAACCCCCAGCACCGATCCAGACCGCGCACAGTCTGAGACCCCGAACTCACCGCGGTCAAACCACGAGGCCGTGGTGAGGGCCGTGCTTGGTGGTGCCGACGGCAGAACTTGAGCGGCCCCGCAAGACCCCGTGCGCAGATGCTCGAGCATGTCGGTCGAGACGCGGCATCCCCTCGGAACGCGGCGTCTCGTCGAGACGCGGCATCCCCTCGGAACGCGGCGTCTCGTCGAGACGCGGCATCACGGCGCCCTCGCCCTGAAGCCGCCCGGAGCCTGAGGCGGCGTCGGATGGGTCCCACCGTCGAACTTCCCGCGAACTTCGAGTCCCGAAGTTCCACTTCACATTTCTCGCGGTTTTCGAGCCCTCAAGTTCCCCGTCGAACTTCCCGCGAAGTTCGATGGCACCCGCACGTACAGGGCCTCGAAGAGCAGTGACCGTGTGGATCTTCGAGCGGGGGTTCTTGCTGATGAGACCCCCATGAGGGTACCCCCGGTAACCCCTCCCCCCGGGCCGACGACACCTTCGCCGGGTTCTTGGTTGGCGCCGCTCCTGGAGGACGCGGGCCGTTTGCCGGGCTCAGCCCCCTGTGTCCGGACGACCTTGCTGCCCAGGCCGGGGCGGAGCGGGTGGGGCCTGTTTCCGAGCTCAGCTCTGCCGCCCGGCCGGGTCAGCCGAGGGTCGGGCTCGCGCTGGACTGCTTCTTGCGTTGGTTGGCGTGGTAGCGGGCCTTCTTCTGCCGGTTGCCGCAGGTGTTCATGTCGCACCACTTGCGGGTGCGGCTCTGGCTGGTGTCGAAGAAGGCGGCCCGGCAGGTCGGCGAGGCGCACAGGGCCAGCCGCCCGTCCCGCTCCCCCGCGATGATGCTGATCGCGTCGGCGGCGATCACGCGCAGGGCGTCCTCCACGCGGGAGGCCGAGCCCAGCCGCCACCGCCGACGTCCGTCGGGGGTGAGGACGGCCGCGGCCTGACCTCGCACGCTGCGCTCGTTGATGACTTCGACGGCAGCGGCGGGCAGGGGCTCTCCGAGCGCGGCGGCCGTCGCGGCGGCGTGGATGGACTCCCTGAGCTCCCGCGCGAGTTCGAGCTGGGCTGCGCTGCAGGAGTCCACGGCCAGGTCGTGGATCGCCAGCCAGTCGGCAAGTCGCTGCGGATCGGGGATGCGCTCGACGGCGTCGCCGCACCGCTCGGTCAACGTCGCCGTGAAGCTGGTCGCCAGCTCGGTGCCGAGGCGGAACTCCGGGAACTCAGCGCGCATGGAACCACCTTAGCCCGGTCCCAGATCCGTCCGACGAGGTCATCGGGCACCCCGAGCGGTCACCTCTGCGCCCGGCCGTGCTTGCACGGCGGCACGAACACTGCTAGAACCATCTAAGCCGGTTCACCCCAGCTCGTGGCCGGTCCGGCGAGGCCAGGAGGTGCTCATGCCCCGCTCCACCACCGACGTGCACGCGTTCGAGGTCCACGCGGACGAGGCCGAACTCGACGACCTGCGAGCCCGCTTGGCCGCCGCCCGGCTGCCGGAGCCCGAGACGGTCCCCCGCGACGCCCGGGGCAGCGACCGCTGGCGGCAAGGCGTGCCGCTGACCGACCTGGTCGACGTCGTGCAGCACTGGCGGACAGAGCACGACTGGCGGTCCTTCGAAGAGCGCCTGAACCGCCTCGGCCAGTTCCGCACCATCATCGACGGCCTGGGGATCCACTTCCTGCACCGCCGGTCCACCCGCCCGGACGCCACTCCGCTGGTGGTGACGCACGGCTGGCCGGGCAGCATCGCCGAGTTCGTCGACGTGGTGGACGAGCTGGCCGACCCCGAGGACGCGAACGCTCCGGCGTTCCACGTCGTCGTGCCGTCGCTGCCGGGCTTCGGCTACAGCGACAAACCGGCCACGACCGGGTGGGGGACCGAGAAGATCGCCGGGGCGTGGGTGGAGCTGATGGGGCGGCTCGGCTACGACCGGTTCGCGGCGCAGGGCGGGGACTGGGGCGGCAACATCACCACGGTCCTCGGCGGCCGGTTCCCGGAGCACGTCCTCGGCATCCACACCACTTTCGCCGAAGGACCTCCCGGCCTGCCCACGGCCGGGTTGACCGCGGTCGAGCGCTCGTGGGCCGAGGAGACCCGGAACTTCTGGAAGCACCGCGCGGCGTACGCCAAGCAGCAGGCGACCCGGCCGCAGACCATCGGCTACGCGCTCGTCGACTCACCGGTCGGGCTCCTGGCCTGGATCCTCGACAAGTTCGCCGAGTGGTCGGACACCGACGACAGCCCGTTCGAAACCCTCGCGCTGGACCGGGTTCTCGACGACGTGACCCTCTACTGGCTGACGCGGACGGGAGCGTCGGCCGCACGCATCTACTTCGAGAGCCACAACGCGCTCGACCCCGAACTCCGCGTCGACGTCCCCGCAGCGATCACGATCTACCCCCGCGACGTGGAGAAGTGCCCGCGCCCCTGGGCGCAGCAGCGGTACCGGCAGATCGTCCACTGGGGCACGCCCAAGACCGGAGGCCACTTCCCCTCGCTGGAGGTTCCCGAGCTCTACGTCGCGGACGTGCGAGCCGGACTCGGCGCGGTGCTGGCCGCCCGACGCTGAACCAGGTTGGGTGTCACCGGGAAGCGCGCACGTGGCGGTCGAAGCCGACCGGGTCGTGCGCGGCGACGAGGTCGACCTCACCCGTGCGCAGCGCCAGTTCGCGCAGACGGCTCTGGTTGCTCAGCCGCGCCTCGTCGTCCACCGCCATGCTGCGCTGGAACGCGCGCAGCGCGGGCGGGCAGTGCGGCGGCTGGGCGAGTTCGCCCTCCGAGAAGAACGCGTCGCCCGCGTGCAGCAACCAGGTGGACCCGGTGTTGACGGCGACGCCGACGTGACCGGTGGTGTGGCCGCCGAGCGGCACCAGCAACAGGTCCTCGGGGAGCCCGTCCAGGTCGCGCACCGCCTGGAAGCCGAACCAGTCCTGCCCGGACGGCTCGTCGTAGCTGACCCAGTTCGGGCCGTGGGCCCACTGGCGCGTGCGGTAGCGCATCCCGGACGCCCCCGACGCCGTGGTCGCCGCCCGCAGTTCCGGACCGTGGACGTGGACCTTCGCCTCCGGGAAGTCGCGCAGGCCGCCCGCGTGGTCGAGGTCGAGGTGGGTGAGCACGACGTGCCGCACGTCGGCCGGGTCGTAGCCGAGGCGCGCGACCTGCGCGTGCGCGGTGGTGTCGGGGTCCAGCACCGGGTTCATCAGCGCCCGGAACGCCTTCGGCAGCGAGGTCCGGGACGGATCGGAGTCCTCGCGGGCGAACCCGCTGTCGACCAGCACCAACCCGCGCTCGGTCTCGACGAGCAGGCAGTGGCAGACCATCCGGGCCCGACGCAGCACCGAACCCTCACCGTCGATCAGACGGCCGCCGAAGGGGCGCAGAGGACCGCAGTCACGGTGGTGCGCGATCATTCCCCCACCTGAGGGGTCTTGTTTGCGTGGTGGTGCGAGTGGCAGAACCTGAGCGGCTCCGTGGCTCCGTGCGCCGCTCCTCGAGTACGCATGTCTACACGCGGCGTCACGGCGCACTCGCCACGAAGCCGCTCAAAACCTGCGGCGGCGCGAGCCCGCACCTGACGAGGCAGCTGCCGCCGCAAGCCGCCTCGTATTACGGCAGTGCCAGTTGAATCCCTCACCTGCAGAGGCGGCTGCCACCGCGAGCCGCCTGATTCTCGAGGCGGTGCCCGGTGAGTCGCACACCTGGGACAGCGGCTTCGCCGCACTCTTCTTCAGCTCTTGGTCCTGAAGCCTCAGCCGCCTGCCATGGCTCCGATGATCATGTAGGGCTCCTTGCCCGCGACGACCTCTTCTGGGAGGGGGTCGTCGACGCCTTCGTTGGAGAGGTCGAGCTCGCAGGCGAAGAACCTGATGAACGCCCGCCGCTTCTTCGTGTCGTGGTCGCGGACCGTGCCGCGCAGCGCCGGGTACCGGGCCTCCAGGGCGTCGAGCACGAGCCGCTGCGTCGGGACGCCGTCGATCTCCACGACCACCTCGTGCTCGGGGATCTTCGCCAGCGTGCGCAGGTGCGCGGGGAGCAGGATGCGGATCATGGCAACGTCTGCACCTCCACTGACAGGACCGAGGGCAGGTTGTTGACGATGGGGCGCCAGGTTTCGCCGGAGTCGGGCGAGACGTAGACGTCCCCGCCGGTGGTGCCGAAGTAGACGCCGCAGTCGTCGAGGTCGTCCACGGCCATGGCGTCGCGCAGCACGTTGACGTAGCAGTGCTCCTGCGGCAGGCCCTTGGTCAGCGGTTCCCACTCGTTGCCGCCGACGCGGCTGCGGTAGACGCGCAGCTTGCCCTCCGGCGGGTAGTGCTGCTCGTCGCTGTGGATCGGCACCACGTACACGGTGTCGGGTTCGTGGGCGTGCACGTCGATCGGGAACCCGAAGTCGGTGGGCAGGTCGCCGCTGATCTCGTACCAGGACTCGCCCGCGTCGTCGCTGCGCATCACGTCCCAGTGCTTCTGCATGAACAGCACGTCGGGCCGGTCGGGGTGCAGCGCGAGTCGGTGCACGCAGTGGCCGACGTCGGCGTCGGGGTCAGGGATCTGGCCGGAGTTCAGGCCGTGGTTGATCGGACGCCAGGACTTGCCGCCGTCGTCGGTGCGGAACGCGCCCGCCGCCGAGATCGCGGTGTAGATGCGGTCGGGGTTGTCCGGCGACTGGATGATCGTGTGCAGGCACATGCCGCCGGCACCGGGCTGCCAGTTCGGCGCGGAGTCGTGCTGCCGCAGGGCGGGCAGTTCCTGCCAGCTCTGCCCGGCGTCGGTGCTGCGGAAGAGCGCGGCGTCCTCCACCCCGGCGTAGACGGTGTCCGGGTCGGTGGCCGAGGGTTCCAGGTGCCAGACGCGGGTGAACTCCCACGGTCTGGGCGTCCCGTCGTACCAGAGGTGGGTGCCGGGCGTTCCTTCGTAGGCGAAGTGGTTGTCGACCGGGTTCCAGCTGCGCCCGCCGTCGTCGGAGCGCTGGATCTGCTGCCCGAACCACCCCATCGACTGGGAGGCGAACATGCGGTCGGGGTCCACCTTCGAGGCCTTGAGGTGGTAGAGCTCCCAGCCGCCGAAGAGCGGGCCCGCCACCTCCCAGGATTCGCGCGTGCCGTCGGCGGTGAGGACGAACGCGCCCTTGCGGGTGCCGACGAGAACTCGGACACGGCTCATGGATGGCTCCCTGCACTGGTCAGAAGTGGTGTTGAGCTCAACGTAGGCCCGCTGCGGCGGAGGTGTCTTCTCCGATCTTGCGCAATCGGCGAGGCCAGCGGTGGCAGCGCGACCAGGACCGGTGCCGACCACGGCGGCACGACCTGCAGGGTGATCTCGCGGTCTTCGGGTGGGCGGCCGGGCGCAACGCGGACCGGGGTGGGCGAGCCACCCACGACGTTCCACCCCGGCACGAGCTGGTCGACGTGCTCGGCACGCGCGGCGAACGCCGTGGACAGCAGCCAGTAGGTGCCGGTCGGGATCCCGGTCAGCTCGAAGCGGCCCCGCTCGTCGAGCAGAGCGCCGACGACGGGGACACCGCGCGGGGCGCGCTGCGCGAACAGGCCTACGTAGATCGCCGCATCACTGCCGACCGCCGCCCGGGCGCACGGGCTGAGGTGGACCGCGCCGGTGACCACACCACCCGCGGGAGCCAGACCGGGCACCAGGACCGGCCGCGGTGGCGCGTCGCTGAGCAGGTCGGGCAGCCTGCGGAAGCTCACCGGCGACAGGCCGATGTCGGCGGTGAACCGGCGCGTGAAGGTGCCCACCGAGCTGAAACCGACCTCGCAGCAGATGTCGGCGACGCGCTCATCGGTCTCCAGCAGCAGCTTCTTCGCGTGCTGGAACCGGTGAGCGGCCAAGAACTTGCCGGGCGGCAGGCCGTGCGCGCGTTCGAACGCGCGGGCGAGGTGGAAGGGGCTGTACCCGACGTGGTCGGCGATGTCGGACAGCGTGATCGGTTCCCGGGCGTGACCCGCGATGAAGCGCGCTGCTTCCACAGCGACGTCCGGCATCTCCGTCCCCCGTTCGGCCCGTTCCCACGGCGCTTGGCGCGACGGTACCGCGCACACCCGACAATCCGGATCCGAGCGCAAGGCGCAACCCGACCGGGTTACGCCGCCTCGGGTGATCACGCGAGTCGCGGAAATCGGTGCGGCGGGACCGGTCTGGTCCGAGCACGCGTGGTGCCGGGTGGTGCGCGCGTGGCCGGTGGGGACCGTGTGCCGCTCAGTGCGCGCCCCGCCCCCGGCTGTGCGGCGCGGCCACTGATCACGCTCGCGCCCGGACCACGCTCGTGCAGGGACCAACTCGAACTTCTCGCGAAGTTCGATCCCTCCGGAGCACCTTCGAACTTCTCGCGAAGGTTCGCACCGTCCTGCGCAGCGACGGCGGTGCTCCTCGTGCAGGCCCTCGGGAGAAGTTCGAACCTCAGTGCGCAGCGCCGGCGGGGCACCTCGACAGGCCCTCAGCGATGTGCTGCGCACGAGCGTGGGACGCACGGCCTGTGACGAACCGGACTGCCCACGGGAGTACTGACGAACACCGAAGTCACCGGGTCCAGCCGCACGATGACCGCAGAGCGACGTCCGGGCTCCTCGGCACCACGCTGCCCCGGTCGAAACTCTCGCGAAGGCTCGAACCGGCCTGCGCAGCGCCCGGCGGGCACGCGACAGACCTCGGCGACGTGCTGCGCACGTGCGTGGGACGCGCGGTTGGTGGGAGACCGGCTGCGCCGCTGGTGGCCGTCCGAACGGGGGTTCTGCGGTAGGGGTTTCCTTCAGGCCGGTGACGGGATATCACCAATGGCGGCCGGTCGTGGTGATCCTTAGGTTGAGCGGCACGACGCGGACGCTCGAGGTCCGTCTCCTCGACCGACAGGACACGCCATGCCCGTGCTCAAGGAGGACGGCGCCGGACGCGCCGGTGTCAGACGGATCGGCCTGGCCAGCGGGGTGGGTTCCACGCTGGAGTTCTACGACTTCGCCATCTACGGCACGGCCGCGGCACTGGTGTTCAGCCAGATCTTCTTCATCAGCGAGGACGAGTGGTTCGGCGCGTTCCTGGGGCTCGCGACCTTCGCCGTCGGGTTCCTGTTCACCCCGCTCGGCGCGCTGCTGTTCGGCTGGCTCGGTGACCGCTACGGCCGCCGGTTCTCGTTGCTGCTGACGTTCGTGGTGATGGGCGCCTCGACGCTGCTGATGGGAGTGCTGCCGTCCTACCTGGCGATCGGGATCACCGCGCCGCTGCTGCTGATCGTGCTGCGGGTGTTCCACGGGTTGGCGCGCGGCGGGGAGATCGGTGGCGCGGCGGTTCTGGCCGTCGAGCACGCGCCCACCCACCGCCGCGCGCTGTACGGGTCGTTCGCGGCGCTGGGCTCACCGATCGGGCAGCTGCTGGCGAACCTGGCGTTCGCCCTGGTCCTGCTGCTGCCGATGCAGGCGGTGATCGACTGGGCCTGGCGGTTGCCGTTCCTGGTCGGCGGGGTCGTGCTGGTGCTGGGCGTGTGGGCGCGGCGCGGCGTGGACGAGACCCCGGCGTTCGTCGCGCTGCCACCGGGCCGCCGCCCACCGTTCCTCGCGGTGTTCCGGCAGGACTGGAAGCGGCTGCTGCTGGCGGCGGGCGTGAACATGGGCCTGAACGCGAACATGTTCATCCTCGCGACGTTCATGCTCTCCTACGCCACGGCCGCCGCCCCGCAGGGCCTGGCGCTGCCGAGGCAGCCGATCGTGCTGGGCAGCGTGATCGGGCTGCTGTGCCACGCGGTCACGATCGTGGTGGCCTGCCGGCTGTCGGACCGGATCGGCCGGAAACCGGTGATGACCTCCGCAGCCGTGGCCTCGATGGCCTACGCGATGGTGATGTTCCGGATCAGCGACATCGGGACGCCGCTGGCGGTCGGCTTCTCGGTGGTCATCGGGTTCACGATCGGCGGATTCCTGTTCGGCCCGCTGCTGACCTACTTCTCGGAGCTGTTCAGCGTCGAGCAGCGGCAGGCAGGAGTGGGCCTGGCGTTCCAGCTCGGCAGCGTGCTCGGCGGCGGGCTCGCGCCGATGATCGCCAACCGGCTGATCGCGGTGACCGGCAGCTCGGACTCCGTCGGCTGGTACCTCGCCGCCGGACTGCTGGTGACGGTGCTGTGCCTGCTCGCCTTGCCCGAAACCGCGCCCGCGCGCACCGGAGGTGTCTCGTGACCGAGCCGACGATCGCCGCGCTGACCAGGCGGATCGAGGTGCTGGAAGCCGAAGCGGAGATCCGCAGGCTGCAAGCCCGCTACATGTTCCTGTGCGACACGCCGTGCCCGGACTTCTCGGTGCGCGACGACGCCGAGCGCATCGAGAAGATCGTCGCGCTCTACACCTCGGACGCAGTCTGGGAGGGCGTCGGCGAGCACTACGAAGGCCAGTTCGGCCGCGCCGAGGGGCACGCGGAGATCCGGGCGCACTTCGAGCGGTTCTGGAGTCGTGACCGGGATCCGGCGCTGGTGCTCAACGCGCACTACCTGACCTCGGAGCAGATCCACGTGGACGGCGACGAAGCGACCGGGGTGTGGATCCACCTGCAACCCTGGCTGTTCACCGACGGGAGTGGCGTGCTGCGCTCCAGCAGGCTCCACAACGCCTTCCGGCGAGAACCCGAGGGGTGGAAGATCACCCGGACCCGCACCGAGAACGTGTTCATCGCACCGCTGCCCGACCGGTTCGCCACCGACCACCCCTCCCGGTCGGTGCTGACCGCGGAGTCGTGAGACGCCGAGCGGAGCAACACCTGATCAGGCCCTAGCCGGTGCGCGCGCCGGCTGCCTAGTCTTGGCCTCCCCCTGGTCCGCCTGGAGGAACCGATGACGACACCGTCCGCCCCGGTGGTGCACATCGTCGACGACGACGAGGCGCACCGGCAGTCGCTGGTCTTCCTGTTGCAGACCGTCGGCGTGCGGGCCCTCACCTACCCGGACGCGACCGGGTTCCTCTCGGAGTGCGACCCGGCCGAGCCCGGTGTGGTCATCGTGGACGTCCGGATGCCGGGGCTCAGCGGGTTCCAGCTGCAGGAGGAGCTCTCCGAACGCGAGTACCCGGCTCCGGTGATCTTCTGCTCCGCGCACGGGGACATCCCGATGTCGGTGCGCGCGATGCGGCTGGGCGCGGTCGACTTCCTGGAGAAGCCCTACGAGCCGCAGCGGATGCTCGACGTGGTGCAGGACCAGCTGCGCGAAGCGGAGCAGAGCTTCGCCGCCCACGCCGAACGACTGCGGGTGCGTGAGCGCGTCGAGTGCCTGACCCCGCGTGAACGCGAGGTGCTGCGGCTGGTCGTGGAAGGGTTGTCCAGCCAGCTCATCGCCCGCGAGCTGGGCACGAGCGTGAAAACCGTTGACGTGCACCGCGCTCGGATCAAGGCCAAGACCGAGGCGGAGAGCATGGGAACCCTCGTCCGCGACGTCCTCCAGCACTCGGTCAGCGTCTAGTAGTGCTTTGTTAGGTCGGTAATCGGTGGATGTGTTGGTGGCAGGTGGGGCAGGTGCCTGACCAGGTGGCGAGCAGGGTTTGTAGCTCG
>NZ_RSAA01000013.1 GCF_003931915.1 Saccharopolyspora rhizosphaerae
CTCACCTTCTGCCCCGCCCCACCAAGGTATGTGTCGGCGGTGTCTTACTCTCCCACACCCTGTCGAGTGCAGTACCATCAGCGCTGGGGAGCTTAGCTACCGGGTTCGGAATGGGACCGGGCGGACCCTCCCCGCCATCGCCACCGACAACCCAAACCCCACGAAACCATCGCGGGAAACCCATGGGTGCCACATGCACGTTGACACAAGATCCTCTTGTCAAGAAAACAACCCGCAGGTTGCTGCCTCAGACATCGTATAGTGGGTGCGTAACATCTTCGTGGACAAGTCCTCGGCCTATCAGCACCGGTCAGCTCCACACATTGCTGTGCTTCCACATCCGGCCTGTCAACCCGGTCATCTACCGGGGGCCTTAACCCACAAAGGGGTGGGAGACCTCATCTAGGAACAGGCTTCCCGCTTAGATGCTTTCAGCGGTTATCCCTCCCGAACATAGCCAACCAGCCGTGCTCTTGGCAGAACAACTGGCACACCAGAGGTTCGTCCGTCCCGGTCCTCTCGTACTAGGGACAGCCTTCCGCAAGTCTCCTACGCGCGCGGCGGATAGGGACCGAACTGTCTCACGACGTTCTAAACCCAGCTCGCGTGCCGCTTTAATGGGCGAACAGCCCAACCCTTGGGACCAACTCCAGCCCCAGGATGCGACGAGCCGACATCGAGGTGCCAAACCATGCCGTCGATATGGACTCTTGGGCAAGATCAGCCTGTTATCCCCGGGGTACCTTTTATCCGTTGAGCGACACCGCTTCCACCAGCCAGTGCCGGATCACTAGTCCCTGCTTTCGCACCTGCTCGACCCGTCAGTCTCACAGTCAAGCTCCCTTATACACTTACACTCAACACCTGATTGCCAACCAGGCTGAGGGAACCTTTGGGCGCCTCCGTTACCCTTTAGGAGGCAACCGCCCCAGTTAAACTACCCACCAGGCACTGTCCCCGATCCGGATCACGGACCCGAGTTAGATGCCCGGAACGACCAGAGTGGTATTTCACCAACGACTCCACACCCACTAGCGTGAATGCTTCCCAGTCTCCCACCTATCCTACACAAGCCGAACCAAACACCAATACCAAGCTATAGTAAAGGTCCCGGGGTCTTTCCGTCCTGCCGCGCGAAACGAGCATCTTTACTCGTACTGCAATTTCACCGGGCCTGTGGTCGAGACAGCGGAGAAGTCGTTACGCCATTCGTGCAGGTCGGAACTTACCCGACAAGGAATTTCGCTACCTTAGGATGGTTATAGTTACCACCGCCGTTTACTGGCGCTTAAATTCTCCGCTACACCCCAAAAGGGGCTTTACGGGTCCTCTTAACGTTCCAGCACCGGGCAGGCGTCAGTCCATATACATCGCCTTACAGCTTCGCATGGACCTGTGTTTTTAGTAAACAGTCGCTTCTCCCTGGCCTCTGCGACCACCACCAGCTCCCACCGCAAAGGGCGTTCACCAGCAGTGGCCCCCCTTCTCCCAAAGTTACGGGGGCAATTTGCCGAATTCCTTAACCACAGTTCACCCGACCGCCTCGGTATTCTCTACCTGACCACCTGTGTCGGTTTCGGGTACGGGCCGTGCACACACTCGCTAGAGGCTTTTCTCGGCAGCATGGGATCACTCACTTCACCACAACGGCTACGCATCACCTCTCACCCACAACGGCATGCGGATTTACCTACACACCGGGCTACAGGCTTACACCAGTACAACCACTCACTGGCAGAGCTACCCTCCTGCGTCACCCCATCACTTGACTACTATCCAATCGGGTCCCATGCACACACCACCATCATCCGAAGAATCCAGCAGCACGCGGATGGTTAGCATCAAAGACCTCATCATGGGCGCACATGCACGGGTACGGGAATATCAACCCGTTATCCATCGACTACGCCTGTCGGCCTCGCCTTAGGCCCCGACTCACCCTGGGCGGACGAACCTTCCCCAGGAACCCTTGGTCATCCGGCGGAAGAGATTCTCACTCTTCACTCGCTACTCATGCCTGCATTCTCACTCCCACACAATCCACACCAAGCTCACGCCGGCGCTTCACCTCGTGCAGGACGCTCCCCTACCCAACCCAGCACAAAACTGGACTGGCATGGCTTCGGCGGTGCGCTTCAGCCCCGCTACATTGTCGGCGCAGGACCACTTGACCAGTGAGCTATTACGCACTCTTTCAAGGATGGCTGCTTCTAAGCCAACCTCCTGGTTGTCTCAGCGATCCCACATCCTTTCCCACTAAGCGCACACTTAGGGGCCTTAGCCGATGCTCTGGGCTGTTTCCCTCTCGACGACGAAGCTTCTCCCCCGCCGTCTCACTGCCACACTCAACTCAGGCGTATTCGGAGTTTGGCTGATCTCAGTAACCCGTGAAGGCCCATCAACCAACCAGTGCTCTACCCCACCCAAGCACCATGCGACGCTGCACCTAAATGCATTTCGGGGAGAACCAGCTATCACGGAGTTTGATTGGCCTTTCACCCCTACCCACAGCTCATCCCCCAGGTTTTCAACCCTGGTGGGTTCGGGCCTCCACACGGTCTTACCCGCGCTTCACCCTGGCCATGGGTAGATCACCCCGCTTCGGGTCTACACCACGCGACTCCACGCCCTATTCAGACTCGCTTTCGCTCCGGCTACCCCCAACGGGTTAACCTCGCCACGCAGCAGTAACTCGCAGGCTCATTCTTCAAAAGGCACGCCATCACAACTGCAACGGTTGCTCTGACGGATTGCAGGCACATGGTTTCAGGAACTATTTCACTCCCCTCCCGGGGTACTTTTCACCATTCCCTCACGGTACTATCCACTATCGGTCACCAGGAAGTATTTAGGCTTAGCGAGTGGTCCCGCCAGATTCACAGCACCCTCCACGAAAGCGCTGCTACTCGGGAACACCACCACACGCGGCACACGCATTTTCGCCTACCGGACTCTCACCGACTCTGGTCAGGCATCCCAACCTGTTCGACTAACACGCACACCCACGCTGGAGAACTGGTAGATCCTCCCAGCAGCGTCCCACAACCCCGCACACGCAACCCCTACCAGGTATCCCACGCGCACGGTTTAGCCTCCTCCGCTTTCGCTCGCCACTACTCACGGAATCACCAGTGTTTTCTCTTCCTACGGGTACTAAGATGTTTCACTTCCCCGCGTTCCCCCCAACACCCTATACATTCAGGCATTGGTAACCCGACATCACTCGGGCTGGGTTTCCCCATTCGGACACCCTCGGATCACAGCTCGTTTGACAACTCCCCGAGGACTATCGCGGCCTACCACGTCCTTCATCGGCCCCTGGTACCAAGGCATCCACCATGTGCCCTAAAAAACTTGGCCACAAAGATGCTCGCACCCACTATACAATTCTCAAACAACAACCCGAGAAACAACACCCACCACACACGCACACACACACGCGCGCGCACACAATGGGTGTGTCCTCTCAGACACCCAACAGCGGACCATTCTGCCAACGTCAGTGTGTTCCACAATCCATCGAGCACCCACGGTGGACGACACTCGCGCCCAACCCACAGGAAACTCCAACACCCACCACGTAGATGCTGGGTTCTCAATGCTCCTTAGAAAGGAGGTGATCCAGCCGCACCTTCCGGTACGGCTACCTTGTTACGACTTCGTCCCAATCGCCAGTCCCACCTTCGACCACTCCCCCCC
>NZ_RSAA01000014.1 GCF_003931915.1 Saccharopolyspora rhizosphaerae
CCGGGGAAGTTGCTGGTGACGATGTCGCGCAGCACCCCGCGGGGGATCACGGTGTAGGCCTCGGTGACCACGGCACGGTCGGTGAGCAGATCGGTCTGCGGCGGCAACCCACCGGCAGGCGCGAAGTACGACGGCTCGCTCAACTCCAACTCCCCACGTTAAACATTTTGTTGAATCCGCCGTCGAGCTTAAGCACCCGCGAGCGGATGCGGAAGACGTGAGCAGATGCCGCGGCCACCCGGATCGCCACCGCCAGCCCCCGTCCGAGTGAAGTCCGCGACTACCGGACGTCGGCTGATCTTCGAAGTCCCCGCGAACGAGCGACAGCGGCCAGGTGGATCAAGATCCCAGGTCAACGGCCGATTCGCGAGCTAAGCTCGGACGCGTGGTCTCCGCTGCCAACGCCCGCACACGCGAATCCGCGGGCAACCTCCCGGCCGACGTGACGAGCTTCGTCGGCCGTCGTCATGAGATCACCCTCACCAAGCGGCTGTTCTCCGAGTCGCGCGTGGTCACCCTCACCGGCCCCGGCGGCGTGGGCAAGACCCGGCTGGCCATCCGCGTGGCGACCAGCATGCGCCGTTCGTTCCGCGACAAGGCCTGGTTCGTCGAGCTGGAGAACCTCGACGACGGCACGCTCGTGCTCGACAGCGTCATCGAGCAGCTGGGCTTGGGCGGGCCGTCCTCGGCCGCGGGCCTGGAGACGATCGTCGACCAGCTCAAGAACCGCGAGATGCTGCTGGTCCTGGACAACTGCGAGCACGTCATCGAGGACGTCGCGCTGCTGGTCGACGCGCTGATGCGCTGGTGCCCGGGCGTGCGCGTGCTGGCCACCAGCCGGCAGTCGCTCGGCGTGGCCGGCGAGTCGACCGTCGTGGTGCCACCGATGCAGGTGCCCGACCCCGACCACCTGCCGCCGCCCGAGGCCTACGAGCAGTTCTCCTCGGTCCGGCTGTTCGTCGACCGCGCCAAGGCCGCCGTGCCGGAGTTCGAGGTCACCGCCGACAACGCCGAGGCGCTGATGCGGCTGTGCCACCACCTCGACGGGAACCCGCTGGCCATCGAGCTGGCCGCGGTCCGGTTGCGGTCGCTGTCGTTGCAGCAGTTGGAGGAGCGTCTCGCCGAGCGCTACGACCTGCTCACCGAGGGCCGTCGCGGCGCGCCGCCCCGGCAGCAGACCCTGCGCGCGCTGATCGACTGGAGCTACGAGCTGCTGGAGGAGCGCGACCGGCGGGCGTGGGCGCGGATGTCGGTGTTCTCCGGCAGCTTCGACCTCACCGCCGCCGAGCACGTCGTCGGCGAGGGCAAGGGCGTGGACGTGCTCACCGCCGTGCACTCGCTGGTGGACAAGTCGGTGCTGATGCGCGAGGAGGGCGGCGACGAGGTCCGCTACCGCCTGCCGCACACGCTGCGCGACTACGGCCTGGGCAAGCTCGGCCAGTACGGCGAGACCGCGCTCGTGCGGCACCGGCACTGCGCGTACTTCGCGGACCTCAGCGCGCGGTTCGCCGCCGAGTGGATCGGCCCCGACCAGGCGTCCTGGGTGAAGCGGCTGCGCCTGGAGCAGGACAACCTGCGCGCCGCGCTGCGGCACGCCGCTGAAGGCTCCGAGACCGGCGGGGTGGCGCTGCGCCTGGTCACCGACCTCTGGCAGTACTGGGGCATCCGCGGCCTGAACACCGAGGCGCGGCACTGGCTCGACGAGGTCCTCGACAACACCTCGCGCGACCTGCCCGAACGCGTCAAGGCGATGCGGGTCAGCGCTTGGTTCGCACTGCTGCAGGGCGATCTGGACAAGGCGCTGCCGACGCTGGAACGCGCGACCGTGCTGGCCACCCAGCGCGGCGACGAGGTCGAGCGCGCCTACCTGGCGCTGCTGCACGGGCTCGTCGCGTTCTTCCAGCAGGACCAGGAGCGCGGGGCCGAGCTCGCCGGTGGCGCGCTGGAGAGGTTCCGCAAGCACGGGGAGCTCGCGGGCGAACTGTGGTCGCTGCACGCGTTGGGCCTGATCAAGGGCGTCGGCGACCCCGACGAGGGGATGCGGCTGCTCGCGGAGTGCGTCCAGCTCTCCACCGAGCACGGCGAGCTGTACTGGCGCTCCTACGCGCAGTGGGCGATCGCCCAGGTGCAGATGCGGCGGGACCGCGCCGACCGGGCGGAGAACTCGGTCAAGGAGGCGCTGCGGCTGCAGCGCCAGCTCGACAACCGGCTGGGCATGGCGTTCAGCCTCGACACGCTGGCGTGGATCGCGCACCGGCAGCAGCGCTTCGAGCGCGCCGCGCGGTTGCTGGGCACGTCCTCGGCGCTGTGGGACGCCGTGCGCTCGGCGCCGGGTTTCTGGGCGCGGATCGCCGGTGACCACGACGAGCACCTGATGCAGATCCGGACCGCGCTGGGACCGGAGGCGTTCGACGACCAGTACGAGCGCGGCCGGGAGATGTCGCTGACGCACGCGGTGGACTACGCGCTGGAGCTCAAGGGCGGCCCGAGCAAGCGGTCAACGACCGCGGAGTCCGACGACAACGTGCACCCGATGCCGCTGACCCGCCGCGAGCGGCAGATCGCCGACCTCGTCGCGCAGGGGCGCACCAACAAGGACATCGCCGAGAACCTGGTGATCGCCCAGCGCACGGTCGAGGGGCACGTGCAGAACATCCTGACCAAGCTCGACTTCACCTCCCGCGCGCAGATCGCCGGGTGGGTCGCCGGACAGCGATCGGGTGACGGGGCTGACACCTCCGCCCTGTAACCTCCGTGCTGGCTGTCACTTTCAGTAGCGTTCGACCGCCTTCAAAGCGCCCGAACGGCGCAATCTAGGTAGTCGACCCCGTAGAAACCACCATGCACGGTTACGCTCCGTTCCGGAGTCTGGTTCCCCGTGACCCCCGACGAAACGAAGACCCCCGGACAGAGCCAGACCAACCCCGACACCCAGCAGGTCAGCACGACCGGCCGGCACCGTAGGGAGAGGACGGTGCCGTTCGGCGGCCGCCTGCGCGCGTCCTTCCTCGGCGAGCCCTCCGACCGGGCCCACCGCGTCGCACCGAAGGTGCGCTCGCTGCAGGTCGGTGCCGCGGTTGCCGCGTTCGGCGTGCTCGGCGTGTTCTCCGCCGCGGCTGGCGGCGACGACGTCTCGACCGAATCCGCTCCGGTGCACCAGGCCGCCGAGGTGGCCCCGATCGCCGGCCCGGCCCCGCAGGCGCCTGCCCCGGTGGCCGCACCGAAGGTCGCGCCTGCGCCCGCGCCCGTCGTGCAGCCGGCTCCCGCCGCCCAGCCGAAGGCCGAGGAGGCACCCGAAGCCGCCCTCGAATCCGCTCCCGAAGCGGCTGCCGAGGCGACCCCGGTGAAGGAGAGCAAGCCGAAGGACCAGGTCGAAGCCTGGATCAAGGAGGCGGCCAAGGAGCTGGAGAAGAACGGGGTCTCCCGTGACCAGATCGACGAGGACGCCATCCGGACGATCATCATGAAGGAGTCCAACGGCAACCCGAAGGCCAAGAACAACTGGGACTCCAACGCTTCGGCCGGCACCCCGTCGATCGGTCTGATGCAGACCATCGAGCCGACCTTCAAGTCCTTCGCCCTGCCGGGCCACCAGGACATCTACAACCCCGTCGACAACATCATCGCCGCCACCCGCTACGCGATCGACCGCTACGGTTCGGTCTCGGACGTGCCGGGCGTCTCCGGCATGCGTTCCGGCGGCAGCTACCAGGGCTACTGATCGACGCCCCCTCGGCTCCCCCGCGGCCACTCCCCCGAGGTCGCGGGGGATTCGTGCGTCCGGGGCGGGCAGCGGGGACCGATCAGGAGTCGAGGCCCTCGAGGGTGCCTTCGAGGGCTTCGGCGACGAGCTCGCGCATGGCCCACTCGGCCCGGAACTTGTCGCCCGCGCGGATGCACTCGGCGATCTCGCAGTGCAGGCGGACGGCCACCGGGCGCGGGTGCACCGGCATCAGCCCGTGGCCGGCGCGCCAGCGCAGCAGCTCCTCGACGACCTCGTGGAGCTGGGCGAACAGCTCGTTGCCGGACGCGGTGAGGATCAGGCGGTGGAACTCGACGTCGGCGTCCATGAAGGAGTCCAGATCGCCGGCGCGCGAGGTGGCCACCATCCGCTCGGAGAGCGCGACGAGCCGGGCGACGTGCTCGTCCTCCGCGCGGTCGGCCGCTGCTGCGGCGGCGACGGGTTCGACGGCGGTGCGCAGCTCGGCGAGGGTCTTGAGCTCGGCCGAGCGGTCGGCGGCCAGCCGCCAGCGGATCAGCACCGGGTCGAAGCTGTTCCACTCCTCGCGGGGGCGGACCACGATGCCGACCCGCTTGCGGCCCACGACGAGGCGGATCGAGGCCAGCGTGCGGACGACCTCGCGGGCAACGCTGCGCGAGATGCCGAAGCGCTCCTCCAGCTCCTCGATGCGCAGCACGCTGCCGGGCGCGTGGGTGCCTGCGGCGATCTCCTGCCCGAGCACTTCCAGCACCTTGCCGTGCAGCCCGCCACCCATCCCGCACGCTCCTTCGCCGGTGAAAAACGCGTCAACCAGTGCCCGAGAGTAGGCCCCGGACCGGCGTGATGGGGGTAACAAACATACTTAATCGGTACGGATACTCCAAAAGTCATACTTAATGCTTAGGCTGTGGCGCGATCCAGCTGCTCAACGAGGAGCCCCTCCATGCTTTCCAGCCTTTCCGCCCCGCTGGCCCAGGCTTCGTCCTGGACAGCGCACGACACCCGCCTGCTGAGCGCTGCGGTCGCCGGCATCGCGGTGATCGTGCTCCTGATCAGCTGGGCGAAGCTCCACCCCTTCCTCTCCCTGGCACTCGGTGCGACCACGCTCGGCGTGGTGGCCGGCATGCCTTTCAGCGACCTCGTGGACACGTTCACCAAGGGTCTCGGGGAGACCGTCGGGGACGTCGGCCTGCTCGTCGCGCTCGGCGCGATGCTCGGCAAGCTGCTCACCGACAGTGGCGGTGCCGACCAGGTGGTCGAAACGGTGATGCGCCGCACCACCAGCAAGACCCTGCCGTGGGCGATGGTGTTCATCGCCGCGCTGCTGGGCCTGCCGATGTTCTTCGAGGTCGGTGTCGTGCTCCTGGTCCCGGTCGTGGTCATGGTGGCCGCCCGGACCGAGCAGCCGATGCTGCGCGTCGGCATCCCCGCGCTGGCCGGACTGTCGATCCTGCACGGTCTCGTCCCGCCGCACCCCGGCCCGCTGGCCGCCGTCGACTCGCTGCACGTCGACCTCGGTCTGACGCTGGCCCTGGGCATCGTCGTGGCGATCCCGACCGCGGTCGTGGCCGGCCCGGTGTTCGGCTCCTACATCTCCAAGCGCGTCAAGCTGCTGCCGGTCACGGACCTGCTGGGCACCTCGCCCGACGAGGAGGAGCACCCGCACCGGCCCAGCTTCTTCGCGGCCGTGGCGATGCTGCTGCTGCCGGTCGTGCTGATGCTGGGCAAGTCGGTCGCCGACCTGACGCTGGCCGAGGACTCGCTCGGCTACACGATCCTCGACACCATCGGCACGCCGGTCGTGGCGATGATGCTGACCGTGCTGATCGCGATCGTGGTGCTGGGCCGGGGTGCCCGGTTCTCCCGCTCGCGGCTGGCCGACGTCGTCGGCGGTTCGCTGCCCGCGATCGCCGGCATCATCCTCATCGTCGGCGCCGGCGGCGGTTTCAAGCAGACGCTGGTCGACTCGGGCGTGAACGAGACCATCACCGACCTGGCGTCCGGCGCGCACCTGTCCCCGCTGGTGCTGGGCTGGCTGATCGCGGTCGGCATCCGCGTGGCGACGGGTTCGGCGACGGTGGCCACCATCTCGGCCGCGGGCATGGTCGCTCCGCTGGTCGTGGGGCTCCCGCCGGCCCAGGGCGCGCTGGTCGCGCTGGCCATCGGCTCCGGGTCGCTGTTCCTCTCGCACGTCAACGACGCCGGCTTCTGGCTGGTCAAGGAGTACTTCGGCATGACGGTCGGCCAGACCCTCAAGACCTGGTCGGCCATGGAGACGCTCCTCTCCGTCGTCTCCTTCGTCGTCATCCTCGCGCTCTCCTCAGTCGTCTGATCCCGCCCCGGGGCCGCTGCACCCCCGGCACGGGAGATCAGCGGCTCGGGGTGGTTCGAGGTGGAGGCCCTCGGTGATCGGTCGTCGATCACCGGGGGCCGCCGCTTTCTCCCGAGGTCTCGCGCTCGGCGTCGTGCGCGCCGGGGTTCCGCCTCCGGTGGGCGCGGTATATTGGCAGGTCGGGCCTTGGCGGCCCGTTGTCCCGTCCGCACCTGCTTTCGAGGTGGCTCAGTGTCCGACGCCCGAGTTGATCGGGAAGCCGTCCGCGAAGAGGAGATGGCGGCCGAGCAGCGCTATCTGAACGTGCTGTACGGCAAGCTCGACGACCTCCGAACGGAGACCACCCAGCGGCTCAAGGCCACGCTGCGCGACAGCGGTGGACCGCCGCAGGCGCGCACCGAGCGCGACATCTCCACCCGGATGTACACCGACAAGCTGAACCAGCTCAGCTCGGTGGAGCACGGCATGTGCTTCGGGCGCCTCGACCTCGACGGCGGTGAGACCTTCCACATCGGCCGGATCGGCCTGTTCGACGAGGACAACGAGTACGAGCCGCTGCTGCTGGACTGGCGCGCCCCGGCGGCGCGGCCGTTCTACCTGGCCACCGCCGCCGCGCGCGACGGCGTCCGACGGCGACGGCACCTCAAGACGAGCTGGCGCAAGGTGCTCGACTACGAGGACGAGATCCTCGACCTCGACGCCGCCGAGCAGGGCAGCGACCTGGGCTTGGCCGGCGAGGCGACGCTGCTGGCGCGGTTGGACGCCCGCCGCACCGGGCAGATGCAGGACATCGTCTCGACGATCCAGGCCGAGCAGGACCGCATCATCCGCGCCGGCATGAACGGCGTGCTGGTCGTGCAGGGCGCGCCCGGCACCGGCAAGACCGCCGTCGCGCTGCACCGGGCGGCCTACCTCCTGTACACCTTCCGCGAGCAGCTGTCCAAGCGCGGTGTGCTGGTCGTGGGGCCGAACCCGACGTTCCTGCACTACATCGGCCAGGTGCTGCCGTCGCTGGGCGAGACCGGCGTGCTGCTGTCCACTGTGGGCGGACTGTACCCCGGGATCACCGCCACCGGAGCGGAATCCGCGCGCACCGCCGAGATCAAGGGCCGGTTGAGCATGACCGACGTGCTCACCGCCGCCGTCCGCGACCGGCAGCAGGTGCCGCGCGATCACGTCGAGGTCACCTTCGACCGGGAGTCGTTGCAGCTCAAGCGCAAGGACGCCACGGCGGCGCGCACCCGCGCCCGCCGCACCCGCCGTCCGCACAACCTGGCCCGCCGGGTGTTCCAGGACGAGATGTTCAAGGCCCTGACGTTGCAGGTCGGCGAGCGGCTGGGCCTGGACCTGCTGGACCGGCGCGACCTCGACGAGATCAACGTCGAGCTGCGCGCCGACCCGGAGGTGACCCGCGCGCTCGACGAGCTGTGGCCGGAACTGACCCCGCAGCACCTGCTCGACGAGCTGCTGAGCTCGCCGGAGCGGTTGGCCACCGCGACCGCCAAGGTCCTCGACGACGCAGAGCGCGACGCATTGCTGCGCCCGGCCGGAGCGCCGTGGACCCCGGCCGACGTGCCGCTGCTCGACGAGCTGGCGGAACTGCTCGGCGAGGACGACGCGGCCGAACGCGCCGAGCGCGAACGCCAGGAGCGCGAGGAACTTGCCTACGCGCAAGGTGTTCTGCACATCATGGAGCAGGACGAGGAGATCGCCGACGAGGAGCGGTTGCGGGTCTCCGACGTGCTGGACGCGGAACTGCTGGCCGAGCGGTTCCGGACCAGCAGCGACCTGACCGCGGCCGAACGGGCCGCCGAGGACCGGACCTGGACCTTCGGTCACGTCATCGTCGACGAGGCGCAGGAGCTCTCCGAGATGGCGTGGCGGGTGCTGATGCGCCGCTGCCCGAGCCGGTCGATGACGCTGGTGGGCGACGTGGCGCAGACCGGCGCGCTGGGCGGTGCGAGCTCCTGGGACGACGTGCTCGACCGGTACGTGCAGGACCGCTGGAAGTTGGCGGAACTGACCGTGAACTACCGAACGCCGTCGGAGATCATGGACGTCGCCGCCGAGCTGCTGTCCGACATGGACACCGAACTGGAACCGCCCAAGTCGGTGCGTTCCACCGGGAACCTGCCGTGGGCGCAGCAGATCGCGCGCGAGGACCTGAACACCGAACTCCCCCAGCTGGTCTCGGAGGAGCTCGACGAAGTCGCCGACGGGCGGCTGGCAGTGCTCATGCCCGCGGACCTGCTCGCCGAGATCGGGCCCGGCCTGGCGGAGGCACTGCCGGAAGCGGTGGTCGGCACCCGTCCCGACGACCTCGAGTCCCCGGCGGTGCTGCTGACCGTGGACGAGGCCAAGGGGCTGGAGTTCGACTCCGTGCTGCTGGTCGCACCGGAGGTGGTGGCCGAGTCCTCCGACCGCGGTCTCAACGACCTCTACGTGGCGTTGACCCGGGCCACCCAGCGCCTGGGCATCGTGCACTGCGGCGATCTGCCACCCGGTCTGGCGCGCTCGTTCGAGTGAGCCTCAGCGCAGCACGGGTGCCGCGTACCGGCGCATCGCTTCGGTGAGCTGGTCCGCGGACTCGCGGACGTCGTCGACGTCGAGCAGCCGGTACCCGGTCGAGCCGTCGTGCTGGAACCCCCAGTCGTGGGGCACGCCCGGGTTGAGACCGCCGTGCGTCCACACCACCAACCAGGTCGCGCTGCGCCTCGGTTCCCCTGGCTTGGACAGCTGCCTGACGGTCGCTCCCGCGACGTTCTGCCAGCCCAGCGCCACCTTCACCCGCCTCGCCGGGTGGTCGACCAGGATGCCCCGCTCGTCGATGCGCACCTGCATCGCGCGCAGGCTCTTGACCAGCACCACGACGCCACCCACCGCCGCGACGGGCGCCAGGAAGAAGACGCCGTGGATCCGCACGCCCGATCCGCCGGTCAGTCCGCCGACGAGCATCACGGTCCCGAGCGCGCCCAGCGCGATCACGATCAACGCCACGACCGTGTTCATCCGGCTCTTCTGGAAGTCCACGCGTCCCCTCTCGATCCATTGTGGACGTGCAGCGGTTCGCCACACCGGGGAAGGATCTCAGGGATCGAGCGCCCCACGCGAGGAAGATCGACCGGATGCGAGACCGTGAACTGTCCCACGAGCTCGGGCTGGTGAGGAACGGAGCAGGAGCGGCCGATCGCGCCCTGGACGGGCACGGGCGTCACCGGAGAAGGAGCCCGGGGCAAAGCCCGGTACCACCCACCCTGGTCGAGAGAGCACTGCGGCTCGGAGGACACCGGCACCGCTGAGCAACCACCTCGTGCGGCGCCGCCCAGCAACCACCTCGTGCGGCGCCGCGGAACAACTGCGGCGTCCCCGCCCCGGCGACACGGAGTGCTGCCAAGACACCACCGGACCTGCGGCGGTCCCGCTCCCGCTCTCGGCGCCGGACGTCGGGTGCCGGGCTGAGTCCCCCCGTCGAATGTCGCGCGCATGTCGACGGCCGAAGTTCCCCCTCGAAGTTCGCGCGAAATGCGAAGACGCCTGCGCGGCGCGGGACCGGGCCTGGCGGCTGCGCCGCGTCAGGAACAGCTCCGAGGTGGCGAAGACTTCGATGTGACCGAAGTTCCGAGCCGCCGGACGCTCGAGGTGGCTGAAGCTCGAGGCACTCGAAGCCCCGAGGTGGGGCCGGAGTTCCGGGATGGCTGACACTCCGGAGCGGCTGACACTCCGGAGCGGCTGACACTCCGGGGTGAGGGGCGGGCGTTCCGCCCCTCACCGTGGGGATCAGACCGCGAGCGGCAGGGCGGTCGGGTGGACCGGCGACGGCAGCTCGGAGACGCCCATCAGGTGGGCGTCCACCGCGTGCGCGACCGAGCGGCCCTCGGCGATGGCCCACACGACCAGCGAGGCACCGCGCTTGGCGTCACCGCAGACGAACACGCCCGGCGAGGTGGTCTCCCAGTTCGAGCCGGAGCCGATCGTGCCGCGCTTGGTGAGCTCGATGCCCAGGCCGTCCAGCAGCGGCATGTGCTCGACACCCTCGAACCCGATCGCCAGCAGCGCCAGGTCGCAGGGCAGCTCCTCGACCTCGTCGGTTACCGGGACCACCTGGCGGCGACCGTTCTCGTCGCGGCGGACCTCCACGTGGCGCAGCCGCACCGCGCGGACGTTGCCCTCGTCGTCACCGACGAACGACTCGATGGCCACCGCGAACTTCCGCTCACCCGCTTCCTCGTGCGCCGGGTAGGTGCGCAGGATGTAGGGCCAGGTCGGCCACGGCGAGCGCTCGTCGTCACGCTCGGTCGGCGGCTGCGGGTAGTTGTCCAGCTGCGTGACCGACAGTGCGCCCTGGCGGGTCGCGGTGCCGTAGCAGTCGGCCCCGGTGTCACCGCCGCCGAGGATGACGACGTGCTTGCCCTCCGCCGAGATCGACGTCGGGCCATCGCCTTCCAGCTCCTTGTTGGCCGGCACCAGGTGCTCCATCGCCAGGTGCACGCCGTTGAGCTCGCGTCCCGGGACGGTGGTGTCGTCGCGGCCGCGCAGCGCGCCCACCGCCAGCACCACGGCGTCGTAGCCGGCCCGCAGGTCCTCGACCGTCAGGTCCACGCCGACCTCGCAGCCGGTGATGAACCTCGTGCCTTCCTCGCGCATCTGCCCCAGGCGCCGGTCCAGGACGGACTTCTCCATCTTGAACTCGGGGATGCCGTAGCGCAGCAGGCCGCCGATGCGGTCGTCGCGCTCGTAGACCGTCACCTCGTGGCCGGCGCGGGTCAGCTGCTGAGCGGCGGCCAGCCCGGCCGGACCGGAACCGACCACGGCCACGCGCTTGCCGGTCTGCTCCTCCGAGGTGTGCGGGGTCGCGTACCCGTTCTCCCAGCTGACCTGGGCGATGGTCTCCTCGACCCGCTTGATCGCGACCGCTCCCCCGGCCTCCGGCGAGATCGCCAGCACGCAGCCGGCTTCGCACGGCGCCGGGCACAGCTTGCCGGTGAACTCGGGGAAGTTGTTGGTCGCGTGCAGCCGGTCGCTGGCGGCTTCCCACTGGCCGCGGCGGACCAGGTTGTTCCACTCGGGGATCAGGTTGCCCAGCGGGCAACCCGCCGAACCCGAGTGGCAGAACGGGATACCGCAGTCCATGCAGCGCGCGGCCTGCGTGGAGACCTGCGCGTTGCGGTCCTCGGTGGACAGCTGCGCGTAGACCTCGTGCCAGTCGCCCAGCCGCTCGTCGACGGGGCGCTTGGGGGCGTCGGCCCGCGAGTACTTGAGAAAGCCCTTCGGGTCAGCCACGGGAAGCCTCCATGATCGCCTCGTTCACGTCGCGGCCTTCGATCTTGGCCATCCGGGTGGCGTCCAGGACTCGCTGGAAGTCACGCGGCATGACCTTGCTGAACGCCGCCGAACGCCGGGTCCAGTCACCCAGCAGCGACGCGGCCACCGCCGAGCCGGTCAGCTCGTGGTGCCTCTGCACGACCTCGCGCAGCCACTTCAGCTCCTTGGCACCGCACGGCTTCAGGTCCACCATCGCGGTGTTCACCCGCACCGGGTCCAGGTCCAGCACGTAGGCGATGCCGCCCGACATGCCGGCGCCGACGTTGCGACCGGTACCGCCGAGCACGATCGCCCGGCCGCCGGTCATGTACTCGAAGGCGTGGTCGCCCGCACCCTCGCACACCAGCTGCGCACCGGAGTTGCGGACGGCGAAGCGCTCGCCGACCTGGCCGCGCAGGTAGATCTCACCGCTGGTGGCGCCGTAACCGATCACGTTGCCCGCGATGACCTGGTTCTCGGCGCGGAAGGACGAGTCCGGGTGCGGCCGGACGACGATCCGGCCGCCGGACAGGCCCTTGCCGACGTAGTCGTTGGCGTCGCCGACCATGTCCAGCGTGATGCCGTGAGGCAGGAACGCGCCCAAGGACTGGCCCGCGGAGCCCTCCAGCTCCACGTGGAGGGTGTCGTCGGGCAGCCCGTCGCCGCCGAAGCGCCGGGACACCTCCGCGCCCAGCAGCGTGCCCACCGTGCGGTTGACGTTGCGCACCGGCAGCTGCAGCTTCACCGGCCGGGCGTCCTCCAGGGCCGCCTCGGCGAGCTGGATCAGCGTGCGGTCCAGCGCCTTGTCCAGGCCGTGGTCCTGCTCGCGGACCTTGCGGCGCACCGGCGAGTACGGGGTCTCCGGCTCGGTGAACACCGGCTCGAGGTCCAGGCCGCGGGACTTCCAGTGCTGCACGGCCTTGTCGCGCCTGAGCGCGGAGACCTGGCCGATGGCCTCGTCCAGCGTCCGGAAGCCCAGCTGCGCCAGGTACTCCCGCACTTCCTGGGCGACGAACTCGAAGAAGTTCACCACGTGCTCGACCTGGCCAGTGAACCTCTTGCGCAGGTCCGGGTTCTGGGTCGCCACGCCCACCGGGCAGGTGTCGAGGTGGCAGACGCGCATCATCACGCAGCCCTCGACCACCAGCGGCGCGGTCGCGAAACCGTACTCCTCGGCGCCCAGCAGCGCGGCGACCACGACGTCGCGGCCGGTCTTGAAGCCGCCGTCGCACTGCACGGTGATCCGGTCGCGCAGGCCGTTGAGCAGCAGCGTCTGCTGGGTCTCGGCGAGCCCGACCTCCCACGGCGTTCCCGCGTGCTTGAGCGAGGTCAGCGGCGCGGCACCGGTGCCGCCGTCGTGACCGGAGATCAGCACGACGTCGGCGTGAGCCTTCGACACACCCGCCGCGACCGTGCCCACGCCGACCTCGCTGACCAGCTTGACGTGCACGCGGGCCTGCTCGTTGGCGTTCTTCAGGTCGTGGATCAGCTGCGCCAGGTCCTCGATCGAGTAGATGTCGTGGTGCGGCGGCGGTGAGATCAGCCCGACGCCCGGCGTGGAGTGGCGGGTCTTGGCGATCCACGGGTACACCTTGTGCGCGGGCAGCTGACCGCCCTCGCCGGGCTTGGCGCCCTGCGCCATCTTGATCTGCACGTCGCTGGCGTTGACCAGGTACTCGCTGGTGACGCCGAAGCGACCGGAGGCGACCTGCTTGACCGCGGAACGGCGGTCCGGGTCGTAGAGCCGCTCGACGTCCTCGCCGCCCTCACCGGAGTTGGACTTGCCGCCGATGCGGTTCATCGCCATCGCGAGCACCTCGTGGGCCTCGGCGGAGATGGCGCCGTAGCTCATCGCCCCGGTGGAGAACCGCTTCATGATCTCCGAGACCGGCTCGACCTCGTCGATGTCGATCGGGTCGCGCCCGCTGTCGAGCTCGAAGAGCCCGCGCAGCGTGCCGCCCTCGGCCGACAGCCGGTCGCACTCCGCGGTGTACTCGCGGTACTTGTCGTACCGGCCGGTCTTGGTCGAGTGCTGCAGCAGGAACACCGTCTCCGGGGTGAACAGGTGCAGCTCGCCGTCGCGGCGGTAGGAGTAGTCGCCGCCGACCTCCAGCTTGCGGTGCGCGCGCTCGGTCGGGTTCTCGGGGTAGGCGCGGCGGTGCCGCTGCGCGACCTCCTCGGCCAGCTCGTCCAGGCCCACGCCGCCGAGCTTGGAGGTGGTGCCCAGGAAGTAGGAGTCCACGACCTCCTTCGACAGGCCCACGGCCTCGAAGACCTGCGCGGCGGTGTAGGCGCCGACGGTCGAGATGCCCATCTTGGACATCACCTTCAGCACGCCCTTGACCAGACCCTGCACGTAGTTGCGGATGGCGACCTTGGGCCGCACGCCGGCGATCTGCCCGGTCGAGATCATGTCCTCGATGGCCTCGAACGCCAGGTACGGGTTGACCGCGGCGGCGCCGTAGCCCAGCAGCGCGGCGACGTGGTGCACCTCGCGGGCGTCACCGGTCTCCACGACCAGCGCGACGCGCAGCCGCTCCTTGGTCTGGATCAGGTACTGGTGCACGGCCGACACCAGCAGCAGCGACGGGATCGGCGCCCACTCGTGGTCGGCGTCGCGGTCGGAGAGCACCAGGACCCGCGCGCCGGCCGCGATGGCCTCGGAGGCTTCGCGGCGGACCCGCTCGATGGCCTCGCCCAGCGCCTGACCGCCACCGTCCACCTCGTACAGGCCGGACAGCACCGCGGAGGAGAACCCGGGCAGGTCGCCGTCGTCGTTGACGTGGATGAGCTTGGCCAGCTCGTCGTTGTCGATCACCGGGTTGGGCAGCACGATGTGCCGGCACGACGCCGGTGACGGCGTCAGCAGGTTCTGCTCCGGACCCATGATCCGGGCCACCGAGGTGACGATCTCCTCGCGGATCGCGTCCAACGGCGGGTTCGTGACCTGAGCGAACTGCTGCACGAAGTAGTCGTAGAGCATCCGCGAGCGCTGCGAGAGCGGCGCGGGCGGGGTGTCGGCGCCCATCGACCCCAGCGGCTCGGCGCCGTGGGTGGCCATCGGCGCGAGCAGCAGCGCCAGCTCCTCCTCGGTGTAGCCGAACGCCAGCTCGCGGCGCACCACCGACTCGTGCGTGCTCACCACGTGCTCGCGGTCGGCGAGCTCGTCGAGGTTGAGCAGACCGGCGTGCAGCCACTCGTCGTAGGCGTGCTCGGAGGCCAGCTCGGACTTGAAGTCCTCGTCGTCGACGATGCGGCCTTGCTCGGTGTCGACCAGGAACATCCGGCCCGGCTGCAGGCGGCCCTTGGCGACCACCTCGGAAGGCTCGACGTCGAGCACGCCGGACTCGCTGGCCAGCACGACCCGGTCGTCGGCGGTCTGCCACCAGCGGGCGGGGCGCAGACCGTTGCGGTCCAGCACCGCTCCGACCAGCGCGCCGTCGGTGAAGGTGACGCACGCCGGGCCGTCCCACGGCTCCATCAGGCTCGCGTGGAACTGGTAGAAGGCCTTGCGCTTGGGATCCATCTCGGCGTGGTTCTCCCACGCCTCCGGGATCATCATCAGCACCGCGTGCGGCAGCGAGCGGCCGCCCAGGTGCAGCAGCTCCAGGACCTCGTCGAAGGAGGCCGAGTCGGAGGCGTCATCGGCGCAGATCGGGTACAGCCGGGACAGGTCGCCCGGGATGAGGTCGGAGGCCAGCAGCGCCTCGCGGGCCCGCATCCGGTTGCGGTTGCCGCGGATGGTGTTGATCTCACCGTTGTGCGCGACGTAGCGGAACGGGTGCGCCAGCGGCCACGACGGGAAGGTGTTGGTCGAGAACCGGCTGTGCACCAGCGCGATGGCGCTGGCCAGCCGCTCGTCGCCGAGGTCGGGGAAGAACGCGGGCAGCTGCTCGGTGGTGAGCATGCCCTTGTAGACGAACGTGCGGGCAGACAGCGACGGGAAGTACAGCTCGAGGCCCTCCCGCTCGGCCTCCCGCTCGGCGCGCTTGCGCAGGCAGAAAGCCAACCGGTCCAGCGCCAGCCCGGACTCGCCGCCCTTGCCGGCCACCAGCAGCATCGCGAAGTGCGGCATGCAGCGGCGGGCCGTGGTGCCCACGTCGGCCTGGTCCGGTGTGGTGGGCACGTCGCGCCACCCCAGGACGGTCAGGTCTTCCTCGGCGGCGATCCGCTCGACCAGCTCCACGACGCGCTCGCGCTGCTCGGCGTCGGCGGGCAGGAAGCCCATGCCGGCGGCGTAGCGGTGCTCGCCGTCCTCGGCGGGCTCGGGCAGGGTCACTCCTGCGGTGGCGCGCAGCAGCTCGTCAGGCAGCTGCAGCAGGATGCCCGCGCCGTCACCACTGGTCGGCTCGGCGCCGGCGGCACCGCGGTGCTCCAGGTTCGCCAGGGCCGTCAGGGCGTCCGCGACGATGCCGTGCGAACGCCGACCACGGATGTCGGCGACCATGGCCACACCGCAGGAATCCTGCTCCGCGGCCGGGTCGTAGAGCCCCTGGGCCGCTGGGACAGCAGAGAAGACCACTGCAGACCTCCCTCGTCGTGCTCGTGCTTGGAAGTCGGTGGTCGGTCGGTGACCTGACTTCGTCGACTTCTGGGCACGGGACGGCATTGGCCCGCAGCTGGAAAAATGATCCGGTTCTGCCGTGGAAGATTTCGGGCGCGCGCACCCGCTCGCTGAAACCGGAGCGTTTAGCAAACTTTAACAGCCAGGATACCCAGAAGCAGCACCTCAGAAGTGATGCTGACCATCTTGTTGTCTCGCCTGTCGCTGGCTGGACGCCCACGATTCGGCTGCTCAGCGCACCGCGTGGAACCGCGACAATGCACAACGCGGCCGACGTGGCGGTGAGCACGTCACACGACTCCGCGCCGACCGGCCCGCGGCTTCCGCAAGCGAACCGCACGTCGGCGGGCACGGTCCGTCATCGAATCTACCCGCTGCGTCGCGCGCTGGGTACCGCTCCGGCGAGATCCACCCTCCGGCGGCCCCCACGCACGATCTTTGCTGATATCTTTCCAGCTCAGAGCACCCACCACGGTGGGTGCTCGTTCGCCAGCTCCGACCCGAGGGAAGACATGACCGGGTACCGCCGTCTCGCCGCCCTGATGATGGCCGCGTTCGCCCTGCTCACGATGGTCACCGCGTGCGCGACCCGCCAACCCTCACCGGTGCCGGAGGTGCCCGACGACCCCGCCTCGGCGTTCCCCGCGAAGGTCTCGCTGCCCGGAGGTGAGCCGGTCACGCTGCTGCAGCAGCCCAAGCGGATCGTCTCGCTGTCACCGTCGGCCACCGAGACGCTGTTCGCGCTCGGCGCCGGCGACCAGGTCGTTGCCGTGGACCAGTTCTCGAACCACCCGCCGAACGCGCCGCGCACCGAGCTGACCGGGTTCACCAGCGACGCCGCCGCCGTGGCGAGCAAGGAGCCGGACCTGGTCATCGCCCCGGACAACGCCACGCAGCTCGCCGAAGGCCTGCGCGTGGTCGACGTCCCGGTGCTGCTGACCCCCTCGGCGGCCAGCCTCGAAGACGCCTACCAGCAGATCCAGGTGCTCGGGCGCGCCACCGGGCACGGCAACCAGGCGCGGGCGATGGTGCAGAAGATGCGCACCACCATCGCCGACATCGTGGCCAGGACGCCGAAGCCGCCGCAGCCGATCACCTACTTCCACGAGGTCAGCCCCGACCTCTACACGGCGACCTCGCAGAGCTTCGTCGGCAACGTCTACTCGCTGTTCGGCATGGTCAACATCGCCGACCCGGCCGGCGGCCCCTTCCCGCAGCTCTCGCAGGAGCACGTCGTGCAGGCCAACCCGAACCTGATCTTCGCCGCCGACACCAAGTGCTGCGGCGTCAACGCGGAGGCGATCGCCGCGCGGCCCGGCTGGGGTGACATCGACGCCGTCCGGCGCAACAACGTCGTGGAGCTCGACGACGACGTCGCCAGCCGGTGGGGGCCGCGCGTGGTGGACCTGGTGCGGGCCATCAGCGAGGCGGTCGGCAAGGCCCAGCGGGGTTGATCGCGCCGACCCGGCTCCGGCCGTGGCACCTGGTCGTCGGTGTGGTGGTGCTGGCGGGAAGCGTGCTGCTGTCGGTGCTGCTGGGCGCCGCCGAACTCGGCTCGCGGCGGGTGCTCGCCGAGGTCGTCGCGCAGCTGACCGGTGGCGTGTCACCGCTGTCCGAACGGGAAGCGGCGATCCTGTGGGAGCTGCGGGTGCCGCGCACCGTGCTCGGCGTGCTGGTCGGTGCGGCGCTGGCCGTCTCCGGAGCGGCGTTCCAGGGCGTGTTCCGCAACCCGCTCGCCGACCCCTACCTGCTGGGTTCCGCGGCAGGCGCGGGCCTGGCCGTGACAGCGGTGCTCACGGTCGCACCGCAGGCGGGCCTGTCGATCCCGGTGCAGGCGGCCGCGTTCGCCGGGGCGCTCGGCGGGGTCGGGCTGACGTGGCTCGTCGGCCGCTCGGCGGGCCGCGACACCGCCACCCTGGTGCTGGCTGGAGTGGCCGTCGGAGCGTTCCTGACAGCCGGGCAGACGTTCCTGCAGCAGCTGCGCGTCGAATCGCTGCAGCAGGTCTACCTGTGGATCCTCGGGCGGCTGAGCACCACCGGCTGGCGCGAAGTGCTCATCGTGCTGCCCCACCTCGTGGTCTCTGCCGTGGTGCTGTGCCTGTGCGCGCGGCTGCTGGACCTGCTGGGCACCGGTGACGAGGAAGCCGCCTCGCTCGGCGTCCACCCGGGGCGGGTCCGGATGCTGGTGCTCGTCGCGGCTTCGCTGGCCACCGCCGCGGCCGTGTCGGTGGCCGGTCTGATCGGCTTCGTGGGACTGGTCGTGCCGCACCTGGTGCGCTTGGCGGTGGGAGGCGGCTTCCGGATCATCGTGCCGATGTCGCTGCTGTTCGGCGGGGTGTTCCTGGTGCTGTGCGACATGCTCGCGCGGACCCTGCTGGCGCCCGCGGAGATCTCGATCGGCGTGATCACCGCGTTCACCGGCGCCCCGTTCTTCGCCGTCCTGCTGCACCGGAGCCGGGCATGAGCCGGCTCGAGGTCCGCGACCTGGCGGCCGGGTACCGCCGCACGACGGTGGTGTCCGGGGTGTCGGCCACTGTGGACGCCGGAGGGTGGCTGGGGATCATCGGCCCCAACGGCGCGGGCAAGTCCACGTTGCTCAAAGCCATCGCCGGGCTGCTCGGCCGCTCCGGTGAGGTGCTGGTCGACGGCCGCCCGCTGATGTCGCTGCCGCGCCGGGAGCGCGCCCGCACCATCGCCTACGCCCCGCAGATCCCGCAGCTGCCGATGGGCCTGACGGTCACCGACTACATCCTGCTGGGCCGCACGCCCCACCTCGGCCCGCTCGGCTGGGAAGGCCAGAGCGACCTCGAGGTCGTCAACGAGCTCCTCACCCGCCTGGACCTCACCCACCTCGCCGGTCGGGCGCTGCACACCCTCTCCGGAGGCGAACGGCAGCGCACGGTCCTGGCTCGCGCCCTCGCTCAGCGAGCGGGGGTGCTGCTCCTCGACGAACCCACCACCGGTCTCGACATCGGCCACGCCCAGGCGCTGCTCGACCTCGTCGACGAACTCCGCACCGAGCTGGGCACCACGGTCATCACCACCCTCCACGACCTGACCCTCGCGGCGCAGTACGCAGACGACCTCCTGCTCATCGCCGACGGCACCCCCGCCGCGCACGGCACTCCGGCCGAGGTGCTCACCCCGGACACGCTGCACACCCACTACGCAGCCCGCACCGAAGTGCTCCACACGCCCCACGGCACCCCGGTCATCGCCCCCACCCGCTGAACCCGCCTGCAGCACCAGCCGAGTTCCGGGCAGCGGTTCGCAGGCACCCGGCACCACGAACCCCCGCAGTGCTCCAGCCGTGAACCACGGCTGTCGGCCCCCGGTCGTCAGTGACCCGGTCACTCCGGTGATCCGCCAACCGCTGCTCTTCCGACACCCGCTCACGGCAGCAGCCCACACCGCGCCACGAGCAGAGCACCGGCATGGAACGTGCACCCGGGAACCGCCGGTGGGTGTTCGACCACCCCGGTAGATCCGGAACCCCCGGTGGTCGGGGTCTCCCACACCACACGCTGCGGTCGCCCGCGGGCAGTGTCACGGACGTCACTGCCGGCGATGAGCGTGAACCCGCACGTCGCGGTGATCAAGTGGCTGATCACCGCGGTTTTCCGTCATCCGATCACCCGGGTGATCCGCGGCAACCGACCGCGGGGGCGGTGCCGGGTGGGTGGCCGGCTTCCCGATGGGGCCTGGAGAAGACCGAGGCCGCGGCTCCTGCGGGGAGTCGCGGCCTCGGCCTTGGTCGGTGGTGGAGGTCAGGACTGGGTCTTGGCGTCCTGGTCGTCCTTCTCCGCCTTGGTGGTCTGGTCGTCCTGGGCCGACCCGGTGGGCTCGTCGCCCTCGTCAGACTTCGAGGAGGCCTCGGTGGTCTTGGCCTCCGGGTCCTCTCCCTCGGACTTGTCGTCGTCCCGCTTCGGGCTGTCGCCCGGCTTCTCGGAACCTCCCGAGTCCTCAGCGCGGGGCTCGACGTCGGAGTCCTCGGACTCCGGTGCGTCGGTTCCGGAGCCGCTCGACTTGGGTGCCGCCGTCGAGGGGATGTCCTCCGGGTAGGGCTTGCCGACAAGCAGCGCCGGGTCTTCCCGCTTGCCGCGGACCACGAGGAGGTAGATGACCGCGGCGAGGAAGACCAGCAGCGAGGTGAAGACGTTGATGCGGATGCCGAGGACGTGGGTGGCCTCGTCGGTGCGCATCATCTCGATCCACACGCGACCGGCCGTGTACCCGGCGACGTAGAGGGCGAAGACGCGCCCGTGCCCCATCCGGAACTTGCGGTCGGCCCACAGCACGAGCAGGAACACGCCCACGTTCCACACCAGCTCGTAGAGGAACGTCGGGTGCACGACGGTGATCGGCATCGGGTCGACCGCCACGCCCGCGATCGGGTCGGCCAGGCCGGTGTCCGGGTCGATGCGCCGGTAGATCTCCAGACCCCACGGCAGGGTCGTCGGACCGCCGTAGAGCTCCTGGTTGAACCAGTTGCCGAGCCGCCCCACGGCTTGCGCGATCACCAGGCCCGGCGCGACGGTGTCGGCGAACGCGGGCAGTGGAACGCCGCGCTGGCGGCAGCCGATCCAGGCACCCACGGCACCGAGCGCGACCGCGCCCCAGATGCCGAGACCGCCCTCCCAGACCTTCAGCGCGTCCAGCGGGTTCTTGTCCGGGCCGAAGTACTTGTACCAGTCCGTTGCCACGTGGTAGAGGCGCCCGCCGATGAGGCCGAACGGCACGGCCCACACCGCGACGTCGACGACGGTCCCCTCCCGGCCGCCGCGCGCGATCCAGCGGCGACTGCTGATCCACACCGCCAGCACGATGCCGGCGATGATGCACAGCGCGTACGCGCGCAACGGGATCGGTCCGATGTACCAAACCCCCTGCGGGGGACTCGGAATGTTGGCCAGTAGTGGACTCGCCGAAGCAGTGTTCACGGTGCTTACGGTATCGGGCGGCCCACCGGCGGTGAGCACCCCCCGTACCGCATCACGGCTGGGCAACGAACCTGTGACCCGTTCACGAAGATCGTTCCACCGCGGACCGCGCCGCCCCTGCTCGCGGTCAGGCTCCGCGCACGCCCGCAGCGAGGTCCTGGGCCAGCGCCCGGACGCCCTCGGGGCCGTCCTGCTGAGCCCGGGTGACGAACGCCGAGCCGACGATCACGCCGTCGGCGAAGCGCGCCACCTCGGCCGCCTGCTCACGGGAGCGCACGCCCAGGCCGACGCCGATCGGCAGGTCGGTGTGGGCGCGGGTGCGCTTCACCAGCCCCGACGCGGCCGAGCCGACCGAGTCGCGCGCACCGGTCACGCCCATGACGGAGGTGGCGTAGACGAACCCGCTGCTGGCCTTGGCGGTCAGCGCCAGCCGCTCCTCCGTGGAGGAGGGCGCCACCAGGAAGATGCGGTCCACCCCGTGCTCGTCGGTGGCGGCGATCCAGTCCTCGCCCTCGTCCGGGATGAGGTCCGGGGTGATCACTCCGAGGCCGCCGGCCTTCTTGAGGTCGCCGGCGAAGGCGTCCACGCCGTAGCGGTGGACGGGGTTCCAGTAGGTCATCACCACGGCGTTGCCGCCGGAGTCGGCGATGCCGGACACGATGTCGAAGACCTGCCGCACCCGGAAGCCGGCGCGCAGCGCGGTCTCGCTGGCGGCCTGGATCGTCGGGCCGTCCATCACCGGGTCGGAGAAGGGCAGCCCGACCTCGACGAGGTCGCACCCGCCCTCGATCATCGCCTTGAACAGCTCCTGGCTGCCCTCGACCGTCGGGTACCCGGCGGGCAGGTAACCGATCAGGGCCGCGCGGGACTCCTCGCGGCAGGCCTGGAAGACGTCACGCAGGCTCATCACGCCTCCTCGTCGTCGACGAGCCCGAAGTACTTCGCCGCGGTGTCCATGTCCTTGTCGCCCCGGCCCGAGAGGCTGACCACGATGACGCCCTCCGACCCGAGCTCCTGGCCGAGCCGGACAGCCCCGGCCAGGGCGTGCGCGGACTCGATGGCCGGGATGATGCCCTCGGTCCGGGTGAGCAGCTGGAAGGCCTGCATCGCCTCGTCGTCGGTCACCGAGCGGTACTCGGCCCGGCCGGTGTCCTTGAGGTAGGAGTGCTCCGGGCCCACGCCCGGGTAGTCCAGGCCCGCCGAGATCGAGTAGGCCTCGGTGACCTGCCCGTCCTCGTCCTGCAGCAGGTAGGAGCGGGCACCGTGCAGCGTGCCCGGGCTGCCCTCGCCGAGGGTCACGCCGTGCTCGCCGGACTCGATGCCGTGCCCAGCCGGTTCGTAGCCGACCAGCCGCACGCCGGGGTCGTCGATGAAGCCGTGGAAGATGCCGATCGCGTTGGAGCCGCCGCCGACGCAGGCCACGACCGCGTCCGGCAGCCGGCCTGTCATCTCCAGGACCTGCTCGCGGGCCTCGTCACCGATGACCCGGTGGAAGTTGCGCACCATCATCGGGAACGGGTGCGCCCCGGCGGCGGTGCCCAGCAGGTAGTGCGTGTGGTCGACGTTCGCGACCCAGTCGCGCAGCGCCTCGTTGATGGCGTCCTTGAGCGTCGCCGAACCGTTGGCCACCGGGATGACCTCGGCGCCCAGCAGCCGCATCCGCGCCACGTTGAGGGCCTGCCGCTCGGTGTCGACCTTGCCCATGTAGATGACGCACTCCAGGCCCAGCAGCGCGCAGGCGGTCGCGGTGGCCACGCCGTGCTGGCCCGCGCCGGTCTCGGCGATGACGCGGTGCTTGCCCATCCGCTTGACCAGGAGCGCTTGACCCAGCACGTTGTTGATCTTGTGCGAGCCGGTGTGGTTGAGGTCCTCCCGCTTGAGCAGCACGCGAGCCCCGCCCGCGTGCTCGGAGAAGCGCTTGGCCTCGGTCAGCAGGGAAGGCCGACCGGCGTAGTTGCGCAGCAGGTCGTCGAGCTGCGCGAGGAAATCCGGGTCCTTCTGGGCCTTGGCGTACTCGGCGGCGAGCTCGTCCTGCGCCGCGATGAGCGCTTCCGGCATGAACCGGCCGCCGTACTCGCCGAAGTGCCCGCGGGCGTCCGGATCGTGCCCCTCGGGCACGGGGGCGCCCTGGCGGTGGGCGCGCGCGGCGTCAGCCCCGACGGTCATTGCCTTACCTCCTGTGCTTCGCACGCCGCGCCACCGAGCGCCTCAACGGCTCGGACGCGGGCATGCCGGGTGCGATCCGGCCGTCACCAGCTGGTTCACCGCGGACTTCGGGTTGTCGCTGGTCACCAAGCCCTCGCCGACCAGCACGGCGTCGGCGCCGGAACCCGCGTAAGCCATCAGGTCGCTCGGGCCGCGCACACCGGACTCGGCGACCTTGAGGACGTCCTGCGGCAGCCCGGGAGCGATCCGGCCGAAGACGTCGCGGTCGACCTCGAGGGTATGCAGGTTGCGCGCGTTGATGCCAACGATTTTGGCCCCCGCCTCCAGGGCGCGGTCGGCCTCCTCGGCGGTGTGCACCTCGACGAGCGCGGCCATGCCCAGCGACTCCACCCGGTCGAGCAGCGCTTCCAGCACGTTCTGCTCCAGGGCGGCCACGATCAGCAGCACCATGTCGGCGCCGTGCGCGCGGGCCTCGTGCACCTGGTACGGGCTGACCACGAAGTCCTTGCGCAGGACCGGCGTGGTCGGGACCCGCTTGCGGACCGCGTCCAGGTCGGCCAGCGAGCCGCCGAAGCGGCGCTGCTCGGTGAGGACGCTGATCACGCGGGCGCCCGCGTCGGCGTAGTCGGCGGCGAGATCGGACGGCTCGGCGATGACGGCCAGCTCGCCCTTGGACGGGCTGCGCCGCTTGACCTCGGCGATGACGCCCACGCCCTGCGCCTTGAGGGCGGCCAGCACGTCGTGCGGCGGCGCCGCCGCGGCCGACAGCTGCTTGATCTCGTCGAACGGCACCGCCGACTCGCGCACCGCGAGGTCCTCGCGAACGCCTTCGATGATGTCTTCCAGAACGGTCACGCGAACACCTCGCCGGCTGTGCCCCGAACACTCACCCGCAATGTCCAGACCCTGCTGAATGCGCGGTTGAACAGATTGCGCTCGATCACGACACTCCCCTTCCCGCCGTGCCGTCGCATGGCCGATGCTAAACCTCGCCGAACGGCCCCCTCACCAAGGGGTGGGCCCGGAGTCCCAGCGCAACAAGGACCTTCGTCCCTGGTGCGGCGAGCGCGAACCGTCTCTCGACGACGTCGAACAGCAGTTTTGACGGACTCGGTGATCCTTCAGCGATCGTCTTCGTCAGTGGGATCGCGACCGGCGTCCAGTTCGTTCCACAGCCGCCTGTCCGGATCCTGGGACACGCGCTCCTTCGCGGTCCCCGGCGCCGAGTAGCGCGCGCCCATCGCCGGCATCCTGCCTGCGCGCACCACCACCAGCAGACCGGCGACGACCAGCAGCACCGCACCCAGCGCCATCAGCACCGGCCCGAAGGGCGAGCTGGAGAGCTCACCGATCGGCGTGCTGCCTGCCGGGACGTCCCCGCCGAACGTGACCGCTGCCCCGCTGACGTGCTGGTAGACCCGCCAGGCCAGCAGCGCACCGGCCAGCGCGATGAGCAGGCCCACCAGGCGCCGCAGCAGCCCGCCGGTGGCCAGCACCGCGGCGACCGCGGCCAGGGCCGCCAGCGCCATCGGCCCCAGCTCCGGGCGCAACACCGCGCCGGTCGCGCTGCTGGTCGTCTCGGTGCCCATCGGCGTGCTGAAGCGCTGGCTGGCCCAGGGCAGGCCCGACGCGCCCCACAACGCTCCCGCGCCCGCGAGCACCAGCAGCAGCACCGACCAGAGCAGTCCCTTGGACCGGGGTTCAGACGCGCTGGTCAACGCGTGCCTCCCGGTCGCCGGGCGCTGCCAGGGTCTCGGCCGTGGCGACGGCGTTGAGCACCGCGCGCGCCTTGTTCAGGCACTCCTGGTCCTCGGCCACCGGATCGGAGTCGGCCACGATCCCGCCACCGGCCTGCACGTAGGCGCGACCGTCGCGGACCAGCGCGGTGCGGATCGCGATCGCGGTGTCGGCGTCCCCGGCGAAGTCCAGGTAGCCGACCACGCCGCCGTACTGGGCGCGCCGCGTCGGCTCCAGCTGCTCGATGAGCTCCAGCGCACGCGGCTTCGGCGCGCCCGAGAGCGTGCCGGCCGGGAAGCAGGCGGTGATCGCGTCGAACGCCGTCTTGTCGTCGGCCAGCTGGCCGGTGACGGTGGAGACGATGTGCATCACGTGGCTGTAGCGCTCGATGCGGAAGAAGTCGACGACCCGCACCGACCCCGGCTTGCAGACGCGTCCGAGGTCGTTGCGGCCGAGGTCGACCAGCATGAGGTGCTCGGCCCGCTCCTTCTCGTCGCTGATCAGGTCCTTCTCCAGCAGCGCGTCCTCGTCCTCGTCGGCGCCGCGCCAGCGCGTGCCCGCGATCGGGTGCGTGGTGGCTTGGCCGTCGTGCACGGTGACCAGCGATTCCGGGCTGGACCCGACGATGTCGAACGGGCTGCCGCCGTTGGGGTCCTCCAGCCGCAGCAGGTACATGTACGGGCTGGGGTTGGTCGTGCGCAGCACGCGGTAGATGTCCAGCGCGTCGGCCTGGGTGTCCATCTCGAAGCGCTGCGACACCACCACCTGGAACGCCTCGCCGGCGCGGATGGCCTCCTTGGCCTCCTCGACCGCCGCGTGGTGCTCGTCGGGCTGGCGCTTGCGCACGAAGTCTGGGACCGGCCGGGCGAAGGTCGCCACCGTCGGCGCGGCCGGGGTCTGCAGCCGCTCGGTCATCTCGTCGAGCCTGCGCACCGCGTCGTCGTAGGCCGCGTCCACCCGCTCCGGGCTGTCGTCCCAGTTCACCGCGTTGGCGATGAGCGTGATCGTGCCCTCGTGGTGGTCCAGCGCCGCGAGGTCGGTGGCCAGCAGCATCACCATCTCGGGGATCTGCAGGTCGTCCTCGGTGAGGTCGGGCAGCCGCTCGATCCTGCGCACGGTGTCGTAGCCCATGTAGCCGACCATGCCGCCGGTCAGCGGCGGGAGCCCGGGCAGCGGGTCCGTGTGCAGCAGCCGAACTGTCTCGCGCAGCGCCTGCAGCGGGTCGCCGCTGTCGGGCAGCCCGACCGGCGGGGTGCCGGTCCAGTGCGCCTCGTCGTCGCGGACGGTGAGGGCGGCGGCGCTGCGGGCGCCGATGAACGACCACCGCGACCAGGACCGGCCGTTCTCGGCGGACTCGAACAGGAAGGTGCCGGGGCGGTTCCCGGCGAGCTTGCGGTAGACCCCGAGGGGGGTCTCGTCATCCGCGAGCAACCGCCGCACCACCGGGATCACCCTGCGGTCCACCGCCAGCGCTCGGAACTCCTCACGTCCTGGGCTGATGCTGCCGATCTCACCGTCGCCGACCATGCCCGCCATTGTGCCGCGCACCTGTGCCGCCCGGTGCGCGACCTCCGCTTTGCCTCGTCGGCGCCGGTGCGGCGAGGATGGGTGGGTGAGCACGACCGAACCGAAGCGGCGAGGACGCAGGCCCAACGGCGCCGACACCAAGGAGGCGTTGCTGACCGCCGCGCGCGAGGTGTTCGCCGAGCAGGGCTACGAGGCGGCCACCGTGCGCGTCATCGCGAGCAACGCCGGTGTCGACCCTGCCATGGTCAACCACTGGTTCGGTGGCAAGGAGGGCCTGTTCATCGCCGCGGTGCAGATCCCGGTGAACCCGGTGGAGATCCTGCGGCAGGTGCTCGACGGGCCTCGCGAGCAGATCGGCGAGCGGATCATCCGCGGGTTCGTCACCACCTGGGACGGCGTCGGCGGCGGGCAGTTCGCAGCTTTGATGCGCAGCGTCGCGGGCAGCGAGCAAGCGGTGTCGATGCTCCGCGAGTTCGTGCAGAACCTGCTGTTCCGGCAGCTGATCAAGAGCTTGGACGTCGACCACCCGGAGATGCGGGTGGCGTTGTGCGGCTCGCAGCTCGTCGGCCTGGGCATGGCTCGCTACGTCGTCCGCATCGAACCCCTCGCCTCGGCCGAGCCCGACGTCGTCGCAGCCACCATCGGCCCCAACCTCCAGCACTACCTCACGGGCAACCTCGACCTCTGAACCCAGTGCGGCAGAAGAGGTTTCACCGACAACTCCACCTGACGAGCACACCTCCCCCGAAGGAGAGGAAGCCCGAACGGAAACCCTCATGGGAGACCGGAGTTCCAGCCGGGCCCCGAACCCGCCGCCTCAGCTGCCGGAGTCCGACCGACACCGCCGCAGAGGACAAAGCCGTGCGCGACTCAACCCGCACCGCCCCAGCGATCCAGGGAGCCGCGGCAGCAGCCGCTCCGCCCGGTGTGGGACTCACCTCGCACCGCCGCTGAGCGGCGTCGTGGCGAGTACGCCGCGACGCCGCGCATCGACATGCTCCAGGAGCGGCGCACGGAGTCCACGGAGCCGCTCAGGTCCTGCCACCCGCACCGCCACGCAAGCCGATCAGTCGGCCGGCAGGAGCAGGTCTGCGTCGAAGCAGGTGGGGTCTCCTGTGTGACACGCGGCCCCCTCCTGCTCCACCACCAGCAGCACGGTGTCGCCGTCGCAGTCGAGGCGGACCTCGTGCACGTGCTGGGTGTGGCCCGAGGTCTCCCCCTTGACCCAGTAGGTGCCGCGGCTGCGGGAGAAGTAGGTGCCGCGGCGGGTGGTGAGGGTGCGGTGCAGCGCCTCGTCGTCCATCCACGCCATCATCAGCACCTCGCCGGTGCCGCGTTGCTGCGCGATCGCCGCGACGAGCCCGTCGGCGTTGCGCTTGAGCCGGTCGGCGATCTTCGGGTCGAGCTCGCTCATCGGACCGTGATCCCCTCCGCGCGCATGGCGTCCTTGACCTCGCCGATGCGCAGCTGTCCGAAGTGGAAGACGCTCGCGGCGAGCACCGCGTCAGCGCCGGCGTGCACGGCGGGGGCGAAGTGCTCGACCGCACCGGCACCGCCGCTGGCGATCAGCGGCACGTCGACGACTTCCCGCACCGCGCGGATCATCTCCAGGTCGAAACCCGCTTTGGTGCCGTCGGCGTCCATCGAGTTCAGCAGGATCTCGCCGACGCCGAGATCCTGGCCCTTCGCGGCCCACTCGACCGCGCAGATGCCGGTGCCGCGTCGTCCGCCGTGCGTGGTGACCTCGAACCCGGATGGCGTGGGCTGCCCGCCCTCGGGCACCCGGCGGGCGTCCACGGACAGCACCACGCACTGCGCGCCGAAGCGCGTCGACGCCTCGTTGAGCAGTTCGGGACGCGCGATCGCAGCGGTGTTCACGCTGACCTTGTCGGCCCCGGCGCGCAGCAGCCGGTTGATGTCCTCGGTGCTGCGCACGCCGCCGCCGACGGTCAGCGGGATGAAGACCTGCTCGGCGGTCCGCCGGACCACGTCGAAGGTCGTCTCGCGGTCCGACGAGGACGCCGTGACGTCCAGGAAGGTCAGCTCGTCGGCGCCCTCGGTGTCGTAGGCCGAAGCCAGCTCCACCGGGTCACCGGCATCGCGAAGATCGGTGAAGTTGACTCCCTTGACGACCCGCCCCTGGTCCACGTCCAGGCACGGGATCACACGCACAGCGACACCCATGCGCACCAGGGTAGACGTCCCCACCCCGGCTCGGGCCGGGGTGGGGACGCGGGTCACCAGGGCCGGTCGGGCCGGGTCGCGGTCTGCACCGGCTTCGGCTGGACCGGCGGGCAGTGCGCGTCCTCCTGCGGCAGCACGCCGTCGACCAGGTAGGCGTGGGTCGCGTTGAGCGTGCACTCGTTGCGGTCGTAGACGCCGTGGCCCCAGCCGTCGTAGGTGAGCATCGTGGCCTGCTCGATCTGGGAGTCCACGTTGGTCGCCCAGTTGTAGCCGGTGGCCGGGTCGTGCAGGGCGTTGAGGATGAGGACCGGGGCCTCGGTGCGGATGTCCGGGACGTGCTGCGGGTTCTGCACCGGCGCCTTCCAGCCGAGGCAGTACGGCGCCTGCACGCCACCGACGCCGGCGCGCAGGTGCGGAGCCGCCTGGTGCTGCTGCGCGAACAGCCGGGCGTACTCCTCGGCCGATCCGGCCTCGATCCGGTGGTCGTTGCAGAACGCCGCGGTGGGGTTCGGGACCGGATCCCGCTGCTGCGCAGCGGTAGTCGGCCGGCCGTCGCGCAGCTCGTCGAGCTGCGCGGCCAGCGAGTGCCAGTCCGGCCCGTAGAAGGCGCTCATCGCGGTCCGGGAGAGGTCGACCGGTGTCATCGGCTCCGACCCGCCCGGCTGCGGCAGCTCACCCGCCTCCGCCCGCTCGTAGAGCTCGTCGAAGACCGCGCCGACGTCCTCGCCGTGCAGGGCGCACGCCGCGTCCCGGTCGCACCACGCCGCGAACTCGTCGAACGAGTCCTCGGCGGCTTCGGCCTGGGTGACCACGAACCCGGTCGTGTCCTGGCTGTGGTCGAAGACGCTGTCGAGCACCAGGGCTCGGACGCGCTCGGGGAACTGCTCGGCGTACATCTGGCCGACCAGGGTCCCGTAGGAGATGCCGTAGAGGCTCAGCTGCTGCTCGCCCAGCGCCGCGCGGAACGCGTCGATGTCGCGGGCGACGCTCGCGGTGTCCACGTGGTCCACGATCGGGCCGCTGCGCGCCCGGCAGTCCTCCGAGGCGCGGCGGTTGTGGTCCTCGAGCTGCCGGAAGTGCTCGGGCCCGTCCGGACGGACGTCGGGCTGCTCCTCGATCAGCGCCGGATCGCACTGCAGCTGGTGGCTGCCGCCGAACCCGCGCGGGTCGTAGCTGACCACGTCGAAGCGGGCGGCCAGCTCGGGCGCGAAGGGGTTGCCGGCGATCAGCTGGCTCACCCCGGTGCCGCCGGGCCCGCCGGGCATGTGCACCAAGGTGCCGACGCGCTGGGCGGGGTCGGTCGCAGGACGCCGGGCCACCGCGATGTCGACCTGCTCGCCCTGCGGGTCGGCCCAGTCCAGCGGGACCCGCACGGTCGAGCACTCGACCTCGGGGTTCTGCTCGCAGGGCCCCCAGTCCAACCCGGGTTCGGCGTGCGCCGGCGCGGTCAACCCGACCAGCGCCCCGGCGGCCAGCAACGCCCCCAGTGTTCGTCGCATGGAGTTCCTCCCAGTGGTGGTTCGGACCCGTGTTCCGGATCACGACCACCACCGTGCTGATCTCGCAGCGCGACGTCGATCAGGGTTTCCCCGGAGAACGCACCGGCTTTCAGCGCACCGCGGCCAGGGCTTCCTCGAGGGTGAAGTTCTGGGCGTAGAGCGCCTTGCCGACGATGGAGCCCTCCAGGCCGACCGGGGCCAGCTGCGACAACGCGACCAGGTCGTCCACGCTCGAGACGCCACCGGAGGCGATCACCGGGGCGTCGGTGCGCTCGCAGACCGCGCGCAGCAGCTCGGTGTTCGGGCCCTGCAGCGTGCCGTCCTTGCTGACGTCGGTGACGACGTAGCGGCGGCAGCCGGCCGCGTCGAGGCGGTCCAGCACCTCCCACAGGTCGCCGCCGTCCTTGGTCCAGCCGCGGGCGGCGAGGCGGTGGCCCTGCTCGGTGATGCGCACGTCCAGGCCCACGGCGACGCGGTCGCCGTACTCGGCGACGACGCGGTCGGCCCAGTCCGGGTTCTCCAGCGCGGCGGTGCCGAGGTTGACGCGGGCGCAGCCGGTGGCCAGCGCGGCCTCCAGCGAGGCGTCGTCGCGGATGCCGCCGGAGAGCTCGACCTGCACGTCCAGCTTCCCGGTCACCTCGGCCAGCAGCTCGCGGTTGCTGCCGCGGCCGAAGGCGGCGTCGAGGTCGACCAGGTGGACCCACTCCGCACCCGCGCGCTGCCACGTCAGCGCGGCCTCCAGCGGATCACCGTAGGAGGTCTCGGTACCGGCAGCGCCCTGCACGAGGCGGACGGCCTGGCCATCGGCAACATCAACAGCGGGAAGCAAAGTGAAGCTCACGCCCACAACCCTATTCGAGCCCCGCGTGCGCGCCCGACGAGGGCCTCAGCGCTTGGACTTCTCGCTGCGGAGGATGGCCAGCACCGGCACCGCCAGCACCACCAGGCACAGCACGATCACCGCCGGCAGCGGCACCCCGGCCTGGATCAGGTACGGAGCGCCGATGCTGGAGGCCAAGCCGAGGGCGAGGACCAGCGCGATGATGCGCACGGTGTTGGGCCCGAACAGGCCGTGCCGGCGGGTCACAGCGCGTCCAACCAGTTGCGCAGCAGCCGGGCGCCGGCGTCGCCGGACTTCTCCGGGTGGAACTGGGTGGCCATCAGCGCTCCGTTCTCGACGGCCGCCACGAACGGCTCGCCGTGCTCTGCCCAGGTCACCTGGGGCGGGGCGATCGTGTCGGACGGTTCCAGCACCCACTTGCGCACCGCGAAGGAGTGCACGAAGTAGAAGCGGGTGTCGGCGTCCAGCCCGGCGAACAGCACGCTGTCGGTCGGCGCCTGCACGGTGTTCCAGCCCATGTGCGGCAGCACGTCGGCCTGCAGCCGCTCGACGGTTCCCGGCCACTGGCCGCAGCCGTCGGCCTGCACGCCGTGCTCGACGCCCTGGTTGAACAGCACCTGCATGCCCACGCAGATGCCGAGCACCGGGCGGCCACCGGCGAGCCGCTGGTCGATGATCTTGTCGCCGCCGACCGACAGCAGACCCTCCATGCAGGCCGCGAACGCGCCGACGCCGGGAACCACCAGACCCTGGGCCTCGACTGCGGCACGATGGTCGTCGGTCACCTCGACGTCGGCGCCCGCGCGCTGCAGAGCGCGCTCGGCGGAGCGGAGGTTGCCTGATCCGTAGTCCAAGATGACGACTCGTGCCACGGGTTCAGGCTACCGGCCTCACGCCACGCGCCTGCCCGCCCCGTGCAGGAAGTGCGCCACCTCGCCCGCGATGCCGGTCGGGCCGAGCCCGTGCGCCGCCTCGTGCTCCTCGGCGGTGCCGTAGGCGCGCAGCTCCCGGTCCCGCCGGACACCCAGGGACAGCACCCGGTGCGGGATGTCGACCAGCGCCGCGGTGACCTCGTGCGTCGAGGTGCCCCGCAGGTAGGGCTCGACCAGCACCACGTCCGGCTCGGACACGCGCACCGCAGCGCGCAGGCCCTCGGCGTCGAAGGGCCGGACCGTGGCGGTGTAGAGGACGGTGACGTCCATCGCGGCGGTGGCCGCGAGCACCGGACCCAGCGTCGGGCCGACCGCGAGCACCACCCCGTCCCGGCCGTGCCGCACCTGGTGCCAGCCGGGACCGGTCACCAGCGGCTCGGCGTTGACCCGGTCGGACAGCCGCAGGTAGACGGCCCCGTCATGGCCGAACTCGGGGCTGAGCAGCGCGTCGACCTCGGCCGGGTGGCCGGGCACGTGCACGGTCCAGCCGGGCAGCGTGTCGATCAGCGCGACCTCTCCGGGGGCCATGTGCGTGCGGCCCGCCTCCGGGTAGTCGTAGGAGGCTCCCGTGCTGACCGCGATCGCCCCGGCGCCCTGGTGGCCGAGGTCGAGCTTGAGCTGCTCGAAGGGGCGTTCCACGAGGAACGGCGTGATCGAGTGCAGCACCGGGCGCATCCCGGCCAGCGCCAGACCTCCGGCGACGCCGACCATGGCCTGCTCCCGGATGCCGACGTTGAACACGCGGTCGGCGTGCCGGTCGAGGGCGTCGGTGAAGCGGTCGCGGGAGACCTCGGCCAGCACCAGCGCCACCCTCGGGTCGGCGTCCATCGCCTCCGTGGTGGTGCGCACGAACTGCTCGCGCATGCTCATCGGGTTCCTCCTCGGTGTTCGACCTCGGCGACGACCGCGAGCGGCCGGCCGGTGGGGGTGCTGGTCAGGGCCTGGCGGAGCGCGGTGTGGTCGCGGCCGTCGGCGACGCGGGTCTCCCAGCCCTCGCGCGCGAAGCGGTCCGCGATGCCGCCCGGCCACCCGGTGCTGGAGGAGCGGTTGTCGACCACCACGGTGGTCAGCCGGTCCAGTCCCCAGCGACCGGCGACCTGGATCGCCTCGTGGTTGCTGCCCTCGTCGAGTTCGGCGTCGCCGACGAGCACGACCACCCGCGGCCGGTGCAACCCCCGGGTGCGCAGCCCGAGGGAGACGCCGAGGGCGAGCGGGAGCCCGTGGCCGAGCGAGCCACTGCTGATCTCCACCCCGGGTGCGAGGACCCGGTCGGGGTGGAAGCCGAGCCGGGAGTCGAACTCGCCGAAGCGGTCCAGCTCGGCCGGGTCCAGGAAGCCCTTGGCCGCCAGGACCGCGTAGTAGGCCATCGGCCCGTGCCCCTTGGAGAGCAGGAAGCGGTCGCGTTCCGGGTCGTCGACCCGGTCGGGCGCGACCGACAGGACCTGGTCGTAGAGCACCCAGAGCACGTCGAGGGTGGAGGTGGCGGCAGCGTCGTGCTTCTCGTCGCCGGTCATCCGGGTCATCAGCGGACGCAGGTCCGCGTACTGGTACTCCGTCGCGATCGTCATGCGACCAGCGTGGAACTTCGAGTTAACTCGAAGTCAAGGGTTTCGGGGCTCCACCAATGTGGAGGTTCGCGCTACCCTGTCGGACGTGACGAAACTACCTGCTCTGCTGACCATCGGAGAGGTCTCGCACCGCAGCGGCGTCGCGCAGACCGCGCTGCGGTTCTACGAGGAACGCGGCCTGATCACCTCCACCCGCACCACCGGCAACCAGCGCCGCTACCAGCGGGCCGTGCTGCGCAGGCTGGCGTTCATCCGCGCCGCGCAGCGGGTCGGGCTGAGCCTGGAGCAGATCTCCGACGCGCTGTCCACGTTGCCCCAGGACCACGCTCCCACCAAGGCCGACTGGACCCGGCTCTCCCGGCGCTGGCGCGACGAGCTCGACGCCCGCATCGACGGGCTGCAAAGGCTGCGGGACAACCTGACCGGCTGCATCGGCTGCGGCTGCCTCTCCCTGCGCACCTGCATCCTCAACAACCCGGACGACCAGCAGGCCGAGAACGGCCCCGGCGCACCCCTCCTCCGCCCCCAGACCGACCGCGCCGGCTGAGCACCCGCCCGGCGCTCCTCGAACGCTGCGGTGGTCCACCGCGCCGCGTCTTGCTCCGAGGACGCGCCGACCTCCCGAACCCTGTCACACCGCCGAGGTCCACCGCGCAGAGTGGCCTTCCGCGCGTGGGGACACGGATCATCCCGCCCACCAGGGTGATCCGAGCACCCGCGCACCCACCTCGCCCAGGGTTCCGCAGGAGATCCCACCTCCACGGTGGCCCCACACGCGAACGCATGGGCCTTCCGCGGACGGGCGGACGGATCGGAGCCCGATCACCGGGGTCGAAGCCCACGGCGTGCGTGGAGGCGGTTCAGGACTCCCCGACCCAGGTGTAGGTCATCTCCGGGCGGCCGACCGTGCCGTAGGTGGGGAGGCGTTCGACCATGCCCGCGCCGGCGAGGTACTCGAGGTAGCGACGGGCCGTGACCCGGGAGACGCCGGCAGCCTCCCCGACGGCGCCCGCCGAGCCGCCGGACGGCATCGCACGCAGGGCTCTGACGACGGCGGCGAGGGTCTCCTCCCCCATGCCCTTCGGCAGACCCGCCCGGTCGACGCCGCGCAACGTGGAGAACGCCCGGTCGATCTCGGCCTGGCCGGCCGCCTCACGGTCCTGTCCCAGCGTGGCGCGGAACCGGGCGTAGTGCTCCAGCTTCTCCCGCATCGCGCCGAAGGTGAACGGTTTGAGCAGGTACTGCACGACTCCGCTGGAGACGGCCGCGCGCACCACCTTCAGGTCGCGGGCAGAGGTCACCGCGATGACGTCGATGTGCAGCCCGGCCGTGCGCAGCGCGCGGGCCACCTGCAGGCCGTCCACGTCCGGCAGCCGCAGGTCCAGCAGCACCAGGTCGACGGTGGTGTGCTCGACGAACTGGAGGGCGGCCTGACCGGTGCGGACCCGCCCGGCCACCTCGAAGCCCTGGACCCGGTTGACGTAGGCCTCGTGCGCCTCACCCGCCACCGGGTCGTCCTCGACGACGAGCACCGTGATCACCGCGACGCCTCCGGGATCCGGACCGTGAACACCGCGCCGTCCTCGCCGCTGACGTCGAGGGTGCCGCCGTGCCGGCGCACGCTCTGCCCGACCAGCGCCAGACCGATGCCGCGGTCCCCGGACTTCGTCGACCAACCGCGCTGGAACAGCTCGGCGGTGTCGGCGGGCACGCCGGGCCCGTTGTCGGCGACCCGGATCAGCACACCGTCCGATGTGGACCGCAGCGTGACCTCCACGCGCGGGTGGGGCCGGTCGGTCACGGCCTCCACCGCGTTGTCGATGAGGTTGCCGAGGATGGTCACCAGGTCCCGCGAACCGACCTGCTCCAGCGCGGCGTCGTCGACCTCGGTGTCCTCGCCGAGCACGACCTCGACGCCGCGCTCGCCCGCCTCGGCGCTCTTGCCGAGCAGCAGCGCCGCCAGCACGGGTTCCCGGACGGCGCCGACGACCTGGTCGGTGAGCCGCTGGGCGAGGTCGAGCTCGGCGGTGGCGAAACCGATGGCCTCCTCGGTGCGCCCGAGTTCGATCAGCGAGACGACGGTGTGCAGCCGGTTCGCCGACTCGTGCGCCTGCGAGCGCAGCGACTCGGCGAAACCGCGCATCGAGTCGAGCTCCCCGCTGAGCGCCTGCAGCTCGGTGTGGTCCCGCAGCGTGACGACGCTGCCCAGGTCGCGGCCGTCGCTGCGCACCGGGGAGACGTTGACCAGCAGCACCCGGTCGTCGGTGAGGTGGACCTCGTCGCGGACGGTGCGGCGGCCGAGAGCACCCACGAGGGACGGCGGCAGGTCCAGCTCGGACACCTGCTCGCCCTCGACCTCGGCGGGATCCAGCGAAAGCAGCACAGCGGCACCATCGTTGCACAAGGTCACGCGCCCGTCCGGCGCCACCAGCAGCAGTCCTTCGCGCACCGCGTGCAAGATCGCGTCGTGGTACTCGTACATCCGCGACAGCTCCGCGGGGCGCATCCCGTGGGTGTGCCGCCGGATCCGCGCGCTCACCAGGTACGTCAGCGCCCCGCCGAGCAGCAGCGCGCCACCGGCGACGAGCACCAGGACGGTCACCTGCCTGCGGAGCTCGTCGGTGAGCACGCGGACGGTGATGCCGTCGGCCACGAGCCCCACCAGCTGCGAACCGCGGTGCACGGGGACGACCGCGCGCACGGACGGGCCGAGCGTTCCGGTGTAGGTCTCGACGAGGGTCCGGGTCGGGTCGACGTTGCCCTGGAACGGCTCGCCGATGCGTGACGGGTCGGGGTGGGTGTACCGGGTGCCCTGCGGCGACATGATCGTGATGAAGTCCACGCCTGTGTCGGCCCTCACGCGCTCGGCCAGCGGCTGCAGCGTCGCGCTGGGATCGGGTGAGACCAGGGCGTCGGCCACCGCGGGCTGGGCGGCCAGTGTGCGGGCCACCGCGACGACCTCGTCGCGCGCGGCCTCCTCGGTCCGACGATCGGCGTCGTACCAGGCCAGAGCGGCTCCGGCGAGCACGACGACGGCCACGACGATGACCTGCAGCACGAACAGCTGCCGCGCCAGGCTCCACCGCGGTGGGCGGAAGCGGTTCCGGTGCTGGGGCATGGCTCAACTCATGTCGACGGTGTGAACACAATGAACGAAAGCGAGACGGGGTCGGTGCGAAGCTCGCATAGTCTCCGTCCAGATCTTCCCGTGACCTGGGACACGCACGGTGCATCGTATGTGACCCGGAGACACCGGCCCTGCAAGGAGTTCAACAGTGGCAAGCAATGGTGCTGCGCCGGCGAAACGTCGGGACAGAACGCATTACCTCTACATCGCGGTGATCGTCGCTGTGGCGGCCGGCATCCTCGTCGGATTCGTCGCCCCTGACGTCGGCAAGGCCCTCAAACCGCTGGGCACCGGTTTCATCAACCTCATCAAGATGATGATCTCGCCGATCATCTTCTGCACGATCGTGCTCGGCGTCGGCAGCGTCCGCAAAGCCGCCAAGGTCGGCCGGGTGGGCGGTCTGGCGCTCGCCTACTTCATGGTCATGTCGGTGGTCGCGCTGGTCATCGGCCTGATCGTCGGCAACGTGCTGCACCCGGGTGAGGGGCTGCAGATCACCGAGTCGCTGCGCGGCTCGGGCGCCGAGCAGGCCAGCGAGGAGTCGAAGACCACCACCGAGTTCCTGCTCGGCATCATCCCGAGCACCTTGGTCTCCGCCCTGACCGAGGGCGAGGTGCTGCAGACGCTGCTCGTGGCGCTGCTGGCCGGTTTCGCGTTGCAGGGCATGGGCGAGAAGGGCCAGCCGATCCTGCGCGGCATCGAGCACATCCAGCGCCTGGTGTTCAAGATCCTGGCGATGGTCATGTGGGTCGCCCCGATCGGCGCGTTCGGCGCGATCGCGGCGGTGGTCGGCGCCACCGGCGTGGACGCCCTCAAGGGCCTCGCGGTGATCATGCTCGGCTTCTACACGACCTGCGTCGTGTTCATCTTCGCCGTGCTGGGCACGGTGCTCTGGCTGTTCGCCCGCGTGAACATCTTCTCGCTGCTGCGCTACCTGGGCCGCGAGTTCCTGCTGATCGTGTCGACCTCCTCGTCGGAGGCCGCGCTGCCGCGGCTGATCGCGAAGATGGAGCACCTGGGCGTGAGCAAGCCGGTCGTGGGCATCACGGTGCCCACCGGCTACTCCTTCAACCTCGACGGCACGATGATCTACCTGACGATGTCGTCGCTGTTCATCGCGTCCGCCCTGGGCGACCCGCTGTCGATCGGTGAGCAGATCGGTCTGCTGCTGTTCATGATGGTCGCCTCGAAGGGCGCGGCGGGCGTCAGCGGCGCCGGCCTGGCGACCCTGGCCGGCGGCCTGCAGTCGCACCGGCCGGAGCTGCTCGACGGCGTCGGGCTCATCGTCGGCATCGACCGCTTCATGTCGGAGGCCCGCGCCCTGACGAACTTCGCGGGCAACGCCGTCGCCACGGTGCTCATCGGCTCCTGGACCAAGGAGCTCGACCGCGCCCAGATGCAGCAGGTGTTCACCGGCAACTCGCCGTTCAACGAGCAGTCCTTCGTCGACGACGGCGACGCCGCGGACAGCGCGTCCGGCGAAGGCGGGGCGACCGAGGAGAAGGTCCCCGAGAAGGTCTGACCCCGTCGCGGAAGAACCGCCTCTCGCCCACCGGCGAGAGGCGGTTCTTCCGTCGCGCGGTCGAGGACCCCGGGAGGCGTGGCTCCCGGGGTCCTCGACCGGTTCACGAGAACCGGGTCACAGGGCGCCCTTCGTGGAGGGGACAACCCCGGCGAAGCGCGGGTCGGGCTCCACGGCGGCGCGCAGGGCGCGGGCGATGGCCTTGTACTCGGCCTCGGCGATGTGGTGCGGGTCGCGGCCGTGGATCACCCGGGTGTGCAGGTTGATCTGCGAGTGGAAGGCCAGCGACTCGAACACGTGCCGGTTGAGCACGAACGGGTAGTTCCCGCCGATGGTGAAGGCGTTGTACTGCTCCGGCTCGCCCGCCATCACGCAGTAGGAGCGGCCGGAGACGTCGACGGCGGCGTGCGCCAGGGTCTCGTCCATCGGGATCCACGCGTCGCCGAAGCGGCGGATCCCCTTCTTGTCGCCCAGCGCCTGGCGCAGCGCCTGACCGAGCACGATCGCGGTGTCCTCGACCGTGTGGTGGGCGTCGATGTGGACGTCACCGGAGGCCTTGACCTTGAGGTCGAACGCGGCGTGCGTGCCCAGGGCGGTGAGCATGTGGTCGTAGAAGGGCACCGTGGTGTCGACCTCGACCTGGCCGGTGCCGTCGAGGTCCAGCTCGACCAGCACCGACGACTCCTTGGTGGTGCGCTCGACGCGGCCCGTCCGCGTGCCCGGCTGGAAAGTGCTCACCGTTCGATCTCCTCCGCAACTGCCTTGCTCGCCGCCAGGAACGCGTCGTTCTCGGCGGGCGTGCCGATGGTGACCCGCAGGTGACCGGGGATGCCGACGTCGCGGATCAGCACGTCGGAGTCCAGGTAGCGCTGCCAGGCGCGGTGCGCGTCGCTGAAGCGCCCGAACAGCACGAAGTTCGAGTCGCTGGGCACCGGCCTGCAGCCCAGCTCGGTCAGGCCGGCGACGACGCGCTCGCGCTCGTCGATCAGCTTGCGCACCGACCCCAGCGTCGCGTCGGCGTGCCGCAGCGACGCGCGGGCGGCGGCCTGGGTGACCGCCGACAGGTGGTACGGCAACCTGACCAGCAGCAACGCGTCGATCACCGCCGGTGCGGCGGCCAGGTAGCCGAGCCGTCCACCGGCGAAGGCGAAGGCCTTGCTCATGGTGCGGCTGACGATCACCTTCGCCGGGAACCGCTCGATCAGCTCGATCGCGCTGGGCTGCGCGGAGAACTCGGCGTAGGCTTCGTCGACCACGACCACGCCTGGCGCCGCCTCGAGGATCGCGAGCAGGTCCGCCGGTTGGACCGACTGCCCGGTGGGGTTGTTCGGGCTGGTCACGAACACCACGTCGGGCTGCTTCTCGGCCACCACGCGGGCAGCTTCGGCGCCGTCGAGGCTGAAGTCAGCGCGGCGGGGCGCGGGCAGCCAGTCGGTGCGGGTGCCGGCCGACAGGATCGGGTGCATCGAGTACGAGGGCTCGAAGCCCAGCGCGGTGCGGCCGGGACCGCCGAAGGCCTGCAGGATCTGCTGGAGGACCTCGTTGGATCCGTTGGCTGCCCACACGTTCGCCGTCGCCAGCGTCACCCCGGTCGCTCCGCTCAAGTAGGCGGCGAGGTCCGCGCGCAGCTCCGTGGCGTCGCGGTCCGGGTAGCGGTGCAGGTCAGCCGCCGCGTCCCGGACGGCCGCGGTCACATCGGCGACGAGTTCCGCGGGCGGCGGGTAGGGGTTCTCGTTGGTGTTCAGCCGGACCGAGACGTCCAGCTGCGGCGCCCCGTAGGGGCTGCGGCCGCGCAGGTCGTCCCGCAGCGGCAGGTCGGCCAGCGTCGTGTCGGCGCCGAGCACGTCACTCATGGATGTCCTTCATCGTCTTCTCGCCACCTCGAGCAGCCGGGTTCCGCCCCGGGCGCCTCGCGCACCGGCGTCCCTGCGGGCGTCTGGAGTTCTCCCACCTGCGCTGCTGCGGTAGCTGAACTGTTCATCTTCTCAGAAGCGCGCGGTCACGGCCTGGCCGTGAGCGGGCAGGTCTTCCGCATCGGCCAAGGCCACGACCTGGTCCGCCACGTCGCGGAGCGCCTGCTCGCTGTAGGAGACGACGTGGATGCCGCGCAGGAAGCTCTGCACGCTCAGGCCCGAGGAGTGCCGGGCGCAGCCACCGGTGGGCAGCACGTGGTTCGAACCGGCGCAGTAGTCGCCGAGCGAGACCGGAGCGTACGGGCCGACGAAGATGGCGCCCGCGTTGCGGACCCGCGCGGCCACCGCGTCGGCGTCGGCCGTCTGGATCTCCAGGTGCTCGGCGGCGTAGGCGTCGACCACGCGCACGCCGTCGTCGAGGTCGGAGACGAGGATGCAGCCCGACTGCCGCCCGGTCAGGGCGGTGCGGATGCGCTCGACGTGCTTGGTCTGGGCGACCTGGCGCTCCAGCTCGGCGTCGACGGCGTCCGCCAACTCCTCCGAGGTCGTCACCAGCACGCTGGCGGCGAGGGTGTCGTGCTCGGCCTGGCTGATCAGGTCGGCGGCCACGTGCACCGGATCGGCGGTGCCGTCGGCCAGCACGGCGATCTCGGTGGGACCGGCCTCGGAGTCGATGCCGATGAGGCTGCGCAGGTGGCGCTTGGCCGCGGTGACGTAGACGTTGCCGGGCCCGGTGACCATGTCGGCGGGCAGCAGCTCGGAGCCGTCGGTGTCGTGGCCGCCGTAGGCGAGCAGCGCCACGGCCTGCGCACCGCCGACCGCCCACACCTCGTCGACGCCGAGCAGCTGCGCGGCCGCCAGGATCGTCGGGTGCGGCCGTCCGCCGAACTCGGCCTGCGGCGGGCTGCACACGACCAGCGATTCGACGCCCGCGGTTTGCGCGGGGACGACGTTCATGACCACGCTCGACGGGTAGACCGCCAGGCCGCCCGGCGCGTAGAGGCCGACCCGGGCGACCGGCACCCAGCGCTCGGTGACCGTGCCGCCGGGCACCACCTGGGTGGTGCTGTCGGTGCGCCGCTGGTCGGCGTGCACGCGGCGGGCGCGCGCGATCGACTCCTCCAGCGCGGAGCGCACGGTGGGGTCGAGCTCTTCGAGCGCGCGGCTGAGCTCCTCGGCCGGCACCCGCACACGTTCGGGGCGCACCCCGTCGAACTTCTCGGTGTGGTCGAGCACGGCCTTGACGCCGCGGTCGCGGATGTCCTCGATCACCGGCCGGACCCGATGCAGCACGTGCTCGACGTCCATCTCGGCGCGCGGCAGCGTGGCGCGCAGCTCGACGGTGGACGGAACACGACCGCGCAGGTCGGAACGGGTGAGCATGGGCATCCTTCCGAGCAGGGAACGTCACCGACCAGGGTAATCGCCGCCCACCCCCGGTGTCCGCGAACCCGGCCCCGGCTCACACCGACACACCGACGGCGTGTCGCAACCCCCTGTGAAATGGGGAAACTTTCACACAGCGGCCATAGTTCGCCATCATGTTGCCAACGGTCCGCGCCTCTTGGAACCTTCGGTGGTCACCTCCTGTGATCGATCGGAGACCCGATGTTCAGTTCACGGCGCAAGGCAGCGCTGGTCGCCGCGGCGGCCGGGCTCGTCCTGCTGGCACCGGTCCAGGCCGGCCTGGCCGCAGAACCGACCGAGACGCCTGGCCAGGACGAGGCGATCTACACGGTCCCCCACACCGACAGCGCGTCGCGCACGGAGATCAACCGCAGCGGCGCGGAGGTCCTCGGCGTCAGCGAGGACCAGGTCGCCACCGTGGAGGCAACGCCGGAGGAGGCCGAAGGGCTGCGCGCTCGCGGCTTCCAGCTCACCGAGCGGACCAAGGTCGCCGACGCGCTGCAGCGCCGCAACGGCACGCAGCCGAAGGCCCCCGGTGACTTCCCACCGGGCGACGAGGCGTACCACAACTACGACGAGATGGTCGCCGAGCTCGACAAGACCGTGGCCGACCACCCGGACATCGCGTCCAAGGTCAGCGCGGGCAAGTCGTTCGAGGGCCGTGACATCCCGGTGCTCAAGATCAGCGACAACGTGGCCACCGACGAGGACGAGCCCGAGGTCCTCTTCGACTGCAACCAGCACGCCCGCGAGCACCTGACCACCGAGATGTGCCTGCACATCGCGCAGCGGTTCACCGACAACTACGACGACCCGGCGGTGAAGGAGTCGGTCGACAACCGCGAGATCTGGATCGTCCCGTCGGTCAACCCGGACGGGTCGACCTACGACGTGGCCTCGGGCGAGTACCAGGGCTGGCGCAAGAACCGCCAGGACCAGGGCACCGACGTCAACCGCAACTGGGGCTACCTGTGGGGCTGCTGCGGTGGCTCCAGCGATGACCCAGCCGACGAGACCTACCGGGGCACCGAAGCGTGGTCCTCGCCGGAGGCCGCCGCGATGCGCGACTTCATCGACTCGCGCGTGGTCGGCGGCACCCAGCAGATCAAGGCGGCGGTGGACTTCCACACCTACTCGGAGCTGGTGCTGTGGCCCTTCGGCCACACCTCCGACGACGTCACCGAGGGGATGACGCAGGAGGAGTACGACCGGTTCGCCAAGGTCGGCACGGAGATGGCGCAGACCAACGGCTACACGCCACAGCAGTCCAGCGACCTGTACGTCACCGACGGCGACAGCCTCGACTGGATGTGGGGCCAGCACAAGATCCTGGCCTTCACCTTCGAGATGTACCCGTCGTCGGGCGGTGGGCTCGACGGCTTCTACCCACCAGGTGACGTGATCGAGCGGGAGACCGCCCGCAACGACGCGGCCGTGGACATCCTGCTGCGCGAGGCAGGTGCCTGACCCGTCCAGGAGGGGGATCGGGAGGGCCCGGGGTGTGCGCACCCCGGGCCCTTTCCACCGCGATAATGAGGGCATGACCACCGCGACGACGATCCGCCCGCCCGCGCTGGTGCGCCGGGGCTCGTGGATCTACTGCCCGTTGCTCGGCGCGTTGGCGGGATTCCTGCTGCGGGTCGTCGCGGCGTGGGTGGCGGGCCTGCCGTGGGCGCCGTTCCAGGGCGTGTTCGAACTGGCGGCCTCGGGCGCGGACCCGTGGGGCCTGCTCGTGGCGATCGCGCTGGGCGCGCTCATCGGCTTGGGCTTCGCCGGGTTGCTCGCCCAGGAGCGGCTGGTCGTGACAGTCGGGCCAGAGGAAGTGGTGCTGGCGACGGGCCGCCACGCGCGCGAGATCCCCGGCGACGAGGTCGACGCGGTGTTCACCGAACGCGGCCACCTGGTGCTGCTGGACGGGACGGGCGCCGAGCTGGCGCGCCGGAAGTCCGGGCTGGACCGCTTCGCGCTGCGCGACGCGTTCCGCGAGCACGGCTACCGCTGGCGCGACTCGGACCCCTACGCGGGCCGCTACGTGCTCTGGACCGAGGACACCCCGGAACTGTCGCTGCGGGGCAACACCTTGATGGCCGAGCGCGACCGCGCGTTGCGCAGGCGCGACCACAAGGAAGCCGCATTGCTGCGGGCTCAGCTGGCGGAGCAGGGGGTCGTCCTCCGCGACGGCCACCGCAAGCAGTACTGGCGCAAGACCGAGGCCTGACTCCCCCGGAACCGCTCGCGACGCACCTGAACACGCCTCACCCACCGGAGCCTCGATCACGCACCCGTGTGCGGTGTCGAGCCCTCAGCCCATCGCAGTGCAGGAGAACGCGAGAACCTCCCCGGAAGCTCAGCGGGCGGAGGCATGACGGTGTTCGACCTGACGTGCGGCGGCGAGCCGAGGAACGCTGCTGCGGTTCCACCGAAACCGCTGCAGTTCCACTGAGGTTCCCCGCGCCCGCTCAGCGAGCTGAGGCGTGCCGGTGTTCGACCTGTGTGCAGGTTGGACGCGGCGACCAGCCGCGGAACGCATGGGCTTCCGCCGAAAGCGCCGGCAGGCGGGCGCAAAGCGGTCCCGGGAGTCGCCGATGTCGAGGACAGGATGCTGGGATCCCGCTGGAACCGCGGTGGGAACGCGGCGCCAGCCGCGGAACAGCGGGAATTCCGCCGAAACCACCGGAGTGGCGGCGATCCGCTTCACCCCACCCCGGGGACCCACCATCACCACCGAGGTTTCCACCGAGAGAGGGTCAAGAAAGCGGCCGGACGGCTGTTCTGGACCCACACCCCGCGCAGGTGCCGTCGAACTTCGCGCGAAATTCGAACGAGGACCCGTCACTGCCACCGCGCGGGTTCTGGGCGGCCTCGTGCGGGCATGCCGACACGCCGGGGCGTCGTGCTCCGGCGTGCAGCAGGTGGCGGCGCACGGACTCCGCGAAGCCGTTGGGCCCTCCTCCGAGTGCTCTTGCTACGGGAACCGCTGGGATTCCCGCATCGCCGGCGAGGAGGGCGCGGGAAGTCTTAGGACAGCATCAGCACGATCGTGCCGACCACGATGCCGGCCATCACGACCGCGGCCGCCACCATCATGAGGAGGCGCATCTGGGGGCGTTCACCGGCTTCGTCGTGCACGCGCTCTCGCCACTGGAGGAAGGTGGTGCCTTCTTGCTCGCTCACGTCTGCTCCTGAGAGTCGTTCCGTACTACTTCGAGCGGCTCCCCGAGCACCGCATTGCGCCACGATGTCATATCAACTCGGATACGTGAACCACACGGTGCGCCCAGCGAGTCAGCAACGCTTCGTCGTGGCTGATGGCCAGCACGCCCATGCCGTTCTCCCAGGTCCGGCGGTCGACAACGCGCACCAGGGCGGCCGTCGTGGAGGCGTCGAGCATCGCCGTCATCTCGTCGCACACCAGGTAGCGGGGCTGCGGCGCGAGAGCGCGGGCCAGGCAGGCGCGTTGCAGTTGACCGTCGCTGACCTCGTGCGGCCGCCGGGTGAGCAGTTCCCCGGTGAGGCCCACTTCGTCGACGAGCTCGTCGACGTCCCCGGGTTCTCCGCGCGCCAGCAGCGGTTCGGCGATGATCTCGCGCAGCGTGAAGCGCGGGTCGACGGCGGGCCGCGGGTGCTGGAAGACGATTCCGACAGACCTTCGCGTTCCCGGGGGTGTGCGGTGCCGGAAACGCGAGATGTCACTGCCATCGAGCGACACCCGTCCGGACCACGGCCGGTGCAGCAACGCCAGCACGCGTCCCAGCGTGGACTTGCCCGAACCACTGGGTCCGCCGAGCCCGAGCACTTCCCCGGCGGCGAGGTCGACGCTCGCGCCGTCGAGCACCGGCCGCCCGCGCCGGTAGCCGACGACGACGTCGGTGGCGCTCAGCACGGCGCGTGGGCGGCGATCCACCGATCGCCCCGGGCGAGCAGTTCCGGGTCCCCCGTGCAGGGCGCGAAGCCCGGTTGGTCCGGACGGCGTTGGCAGTACACGCAGCCCCACTCCTGTTCGACGCGGTCGAGTTCGGTCAACGACGGCGGGTGGCCGGGGATCGGCTCGAACCCGCCCTCCGGCAGCGCCGCCAACAACGCGGCGGTGTACGGGTGCCAGGGTTCGCTCAGCACCTCCTCGGCCGGGCCTGCTTCGACGATGCGGCTGGCGTACATCACCGCGACGTCGGTGGCGACGCGGCGGGCGGCGGCCAGGTCGTGGGTGATGAGCAGGACCGCTCGGTCGTCGGTGGCGGCCTCGGCGAGCAGGTCGACTGCGTGGTGCACCAGCGGCCGGTCCAGGCCGGTGGTCGGCTCGTCGGCGAGGACGATCCGGGGGTCGCCCGCCAGCGCCAGGGCGAGCGCGACGCGTTGCGCCATGCCGCCGGAGAGCTCATGCGGGTAGTGGTCGAGGTCCGCGGGGTCGAGACCGACGCGCTCGGCGAGCTCGTCGGCCCGGCTCGGGCCGCCCAGCGCGGCGACGGTCTCGACGAGCTGGGCGCGTGCGGTGCGGACCGGCGTCAGGTGGGTGCTCGCCGACTGCGGGACGAGCCCGATGCGACGACCGCGGACCCGCCCGGCCAGCACCGGTTCCGGCGCCGAGATCAGGTCGGTGCCGTCGTCGAGGAGCGCGTGCCCGCGGACTTCGGCGTTGCCGGGCAGCAGCCCGAGCAGTGCGGAGGCCAGGACCGACTTGCCGCAACCGGACTCGCCGACCAGCGCCAGCACCCGGCCGGGCCGCACGTGCAGGGCCGCGTCGGTGACCGCGCGCACCAGAACCCCGCGCGGGAGCCGGAACCGGACCGAAAGCCGGTGCAGCTCCAGCAGACCGGTCCTCTCGGGGGCGTGGGTGTCGGTCACAGCGACAGCTCCGATCGTCGTTTCGGCACGAGCCGGTCCCGCCAGGTCGCCGCCAGCCCCGAGACCGCCAGCGTGGTGGCCACCAGCAGCGCCGACGGGAACAGCACGATCCACCAGGCCCCCAGCAGCACCGCCTCGCGGCCGTCGCCGAGGAGGTTGCCGATGCTGGCCAGGTGCGGTGGGAGGCCGAGTCCGAGGAAGCTCAGGGCGGTCTCGTGCCACACCGCGTGCGGCACGAGCAGCACCGCCGACAGCGCGGCTTGCGGCACGATCGCCGGCAGCAGGTGCCTGCGCAGGATGCGCGCCCGCGAGGAACCACCGGCGATGGCGGCCTCGACGTGGGGGCGCTGCCGCAGCGAGAGGACCTCGGAACGCACGATTCTCGCGACCGTGGTCCAGTGCGTCAGCGCGATCGAGCAGACCACCGTCACCAGGCTCCCCCGGTACAGCGCGACGACGACCACGCCCAGCAGCAGGTGGGGCACCGAGTTGACGATGTCGACCAGGCGCATCAGCAGCCGGTCGGTCCAGCCGCCGAGCCCGCCGGCCACGACCCCGACCAGCGAACCGAGCACAGTGGACACCACCGCGCTGAACCCGGCCACCAGCAACGACACCCGCAGCCCCGCCATCGACTGGACGAACAGGTCGCGGCCGTTCGAGTCGGTGCCGAAGGGGTGCAGGAGGCTCGGCGCGAGGCGTACCTCCTCGTAGCTCACGCCCTGCCCGCCCACCAGCAGCGGGACGACCACCGCTGCGAGCACCAGCACCCCGAGCCCGACGCCGGAGGCGAGCAGGCGGGAGCGTGGCCGCGCGCGGGCGGCACCGGCTCGACCGGCGGGCTTCCAGGTCAGCTCAGCCATCGGCGGCCACCCTCGGGTCGAGCACGACCGCGGCGACGTCGGCCAGCAGCGAGCCCAGCAGCACGGCGGCGGTGGCCACCAGGGTCACCATCGCCAGCAGCGGGTAGTCCACCGCGGTCGCCGCCGTGACCACCGCACCGGCCAGCCCCGGCCACGAGAAGACCTCCTCGACCAGCACCGTTCCGGTGACCAGTTCCGGGATGCGAGCACCGATCAGGGTCACGAACGGCAGCAGCGCGGTCGGCAGCGCGTGGCGCAGCACCACGATGCGCTCAGCCAGTCCGCGTGCTCGAGCACCGGTGACGTGGTCCTCGGCCAGCGATCCCAGCATCGACTGCCGGACGTGCAGCACCAGCCACGGCGTCTGGGACGCGGCCAGCACCAGGGCGGGCAGCGCGAGGTGTTCGGCCACCTGCCCGAACGACAGCTGCTCACCGGCGTCGGTCAGGCCCGCGACCGGCAGCCAGCCCAGGCCGAGCGAGAAAACCGCGATCGCCAGCAGCGCCAGCACGAACGGCGGCACGCCCTCCAGCGCGTGACCCACGGCGGTGACCAGCCGGTCCACCACACCGCCCTGCCGCCAGGCCGCGATCGTGCCGCCGACCAGCGCGAAGACCACCGCCAGGGCGAGTCCGCTGACGGCCAGCAGCGCGGTCCACGGCAGGCGCTCGGCGACGACCTGCGCGACCGGTTGCCGCAGGGACCGCGACACGCCGAGATCACCGCTGAGCAGGCCGTGGAACCACTGCCAGAACTGCTCCAGCACCGGCCGGTCGAGGCCGAGCTCGGCGCGCACCCGCGCCACGTCGGCGGCCGAGGCGGTGTAGAGCCGCACGCCGAAGTACTGCTCGACCGGGTCGAACGGCGAGGCCGCAGCCAGCAGGAACACGCCGAACGCGACGATCACCAGCACCGGGACGGCGAACGCCAGGCGCCGCAGCGCCAGGCGCGTGATCGTCCGGCTCATGCTCGCGGTTTCCAGGTCTCGACGTTCCACCACGGACCCCAGGTGGTGCCGTGGGTGTGCGGTTCGACGGGCGCCTGGTAGCCGGTGAACGAGTCGTCGCGCAGCACGTAGCTGTGGTCGACGAACGCCAGGTACACCAAGCCCGGGTCGGCGACGTAGGCGCGCTGGACCTGCCGGTAGAGCTCGGCGCGCTTGCCCGGGTCCAGCTCGCGGCGGGCCGCGTCGAGCGCCGCGTCGACCTCGGCGTTGCGGTACTGACCGGGGTTGTCGTAGGTGCCGGTGCCGATCGCCGAGGAGCTGAGGCTGGAGTAGGCCTGCGGATCCGGGTCGATCGGGTTACCGCCGCCGAGCACGATGCCGTCGGTGTCCAGCCGGTCGGCGACCGCGGAGCGGTCCACCCCGGCGAGCTCGACCTCGATGCCGATCTCGCGGGCGTCGGAGGCGAAACCCGTTGCCAGGTCGCGGCGGAGGCTGTCGTCGGCGAAGTACAGGACGGTGAACGTCGCGCGGGTGCCCCCGCGTTCGCGGATGCCGTCGGGACCGACGCGCCAGCCGGCCTCGTCGAGGACGCGGGCCGCTTCCCGCGGGTCGTGGGCGAAGGTCGCTGCGGGCTCGTGGTGCGCGCCCATCGACGGCGGGATCGGGGTGTGCGCGGGCTTCCCGTGCCCGCCGAGCAGCGCCTTGATCATGCCCTCGCGGTCGACGGCGAGGTTCAGGGCGGTTCGGACCGCGCGGTCGCCGGTCACGGGGTTGTTGTGGGGCAGCGCGATGCTGCGGTAGTCGGCTGTCTCGTGGTGCACGGCGCGGAACCCGTCGCGAGCGGCACCTCCGGCGAGCACCGGCGGGAGCACGGTGCCGTCGAACTCACCGGCCGCCAGCCGCTGGGCGCGGGTGTTGTCGTCCTTGGCGAACACGACGGTGATGTCGTGCACGGCCGGCGCGCCGCCCCAGTAGTCGCGGTTGGCGGCCCAGGTCATCTGGTCGCCCTGCCGCCACTCGACCAGCCGGTACGGCCCGGTGCCGACCGGACGGGTGTTGAGCGGTGAACTCTCCTGCGGGGCAGGCGTGCTCAGCGACTCGTTCGGCATGACGCCCAGCACGAGCTTGGACGGCCACGCGGAGTAGGGGAACTTCAGGTCGAAGCGCACGGTGTGGGCGTCCACGGCCTCGACCCCGGCGAGCATGTCGTAGTCGGAGGAGATCGTGGAGGCGTAAGCCGGATCGATCGCCGCGCGGTAGGTGGCCACCACGTCCTCGGCGTCGAAGGGCGTGCCGTCGTGGAACCGCACGCCGTCGCGGAGCTTCACCGTCCAGCTCGTGGCATCGGCGTTGGCCTGCGGCGGATCCACCGCCAGCGCGGGCCGCAACTGCGCCCGCCCGTCGAAGGCGAGCAACCCGTCGTAGAACTTCGCCGCCCCCTCGGCTCCGTACCCGAGCAGCGGGTTCAGGCTCTCCGGCTCGAAGCCGTCGGCCAGCAACAACTCCCCGGGCTTCCCCGGCTGGGAGGGCGCGGAACACCCCGCCACCACGACCCCCAGCACGAGCGACAACCCGACAACCCAACTTCGACGCTTCAGCACTCCCGCACCATAGGGGCTGTTGCAACTATTTCTCAATAACTTGAGATCTTGCTCCCCTCCACTTCGGAGGGGCCTCCGGTGCTTCGAGGCGGCATCCGGCACCCACAGAGGCTGCAGCGGCAAGGGCAAGCAGGTTCGGGGGATCGCGAAGTCGCGTAGCGGCGTCAGGGGTTCGCGCCCGCGACCTCGCCCGGTCAGGGGGATCGCGAAGTCGCGTAGCGGCGTCAGGGGTTGGCGCCCGCGACCTCGCCCGGTCACCTGCCCGCGCGAGGTGCCCGTCCGTCCGAGGTGCCCATCCGCCTGAGGTGCAGCGATGCTCACGAAGCGGAGCGGCGTGGTCCAGCAGGCAGGACCAGGTGATCGAAGACCGTCTCATCACCTCCCGCAACCGCACAGCCGCGTCAGATGCCGGGTCACCACGACGTCGACGCAGCCGAGAACGTGCTCACGAGCCGTGGACTGGTTGGTCCGGCCGCCCAAGCCGGGGAGTGGCGGACGCGGCACCCTCGCCCCTGCGGCGATCAGAGGACTCGCCCGCACCTCACGCGAACCGCTCGTTGTCGTGACCTGCGCCATCACGACGGTGTTCGAGCACCCGGGAACTCCAGCAACCCGAGGTCGGTCCACCCGGGTGATCCGGCATTCAACCCGGGGAACTGTGGACACGACGACCGCACCCCCAAGTAGCGATCAGGACACCGCGACATCTCCGCCGCAGCCTTGCGCGGACCGCTCATCCGCGGGACGTGCCCGACCTCCGGGACGATCGGCCACCGGAAACTAGCGGAATCGGGGTGCCGGATCACCGGAGATCCGGCACCCGAGCTGAGGACATGCCGACGCGACGGCCCGCAACCTCGGTAGCGATCAAGAGACCCCACACGTCGGGCGACACCGCCGGACGGCGTGACCCGCGCTCTCGCCACGCGTTCACGCACCCGTGGTCACCCCGGCGCTCGGAGGGTCGGATCACCGGGTGATCCGGCACCCGAGCTGGAGACCCTCGGATCCGACGGTCACACGCCGAGGGCGATCGCACCATCGCGAGAGCTGGCCCTCGGACTCTCGTGGACCGGTCATCCGCGGGAGCCACACCGCACCCGGAAACCGGTGCTCGGGTGCCGGACCACCGGGGTGGTCCGGCACCGAGCCCGGGACGGGAAGGCCAGCACCAGGGGTCAGGAAACCGGGTCGGGCATCTGGTTGACCTCGTAGGAGCAGGTGATGGTGCGGCGGGTGCGCGGGTCGGTGAGGTCGACGCGCCAGGTGCCCGCGAACTGGTCGACGTCCGGGAGCATCGGGATGGTGCCCGAGATGAGGATCGTGCCGGGCTCGTCCAGACCCCGGGCGCGGAGCTCGTCGAGCCAGTAGCGGGGCGTGAGCAGGTCGGCGAGGGTGCCGTCCTGGATCTTCTGGCCACCCGCCCACGCCGTGAGCGTGAGCTCGTCGAGGCGGTCCTCGACCTCGGAGAGCCGCCAGGCCTCGCGCGCGAGGACGTCCGGGCCCGCCTGCTTGCTCCAGGCCACGCCGTGGACCTCGAGCTCGCGGTCGGTGTGGTCGCAGGCGGCGGTGAGCAGCACGTCGCGGTCGGTGATCACCAGTGCCCACTCGGCCTCACCGGAGGTCCGGCCGTGCTGGACCGGGACCACGTCGGCCTGCATGGCCAGGTACGGCGCCACCGGGTACAGGCAGGGCGTGCGGGTCGGAGCGGGCACGCCGAGCTCCGCGAGTTCGGCGACGTGGGCGGCCACGTCCTCCTGGCTGCGACCGGCGTAACCGGCGTTGAGCAGCGTCGTCACCTGGACCTCGACGGTCTGGCCGTCGACGTCGAAACACAACGGGAACACGAGAACCCTCCCCAATCGGCATACCTCTTGTATACAGTTCGTATCACACTCTGCAGGTCCACCTGGAAATCGAGGAGCCCATGACGAACGCGCCCGTGACCGCCGCAAGACCGGCGCGCAAGGACCTGATCAAGGCCTTCGTGGCGAGCCTGAGCGGAACCTCCCTCGAGTGGTACGACTTCGCCGCCTACTCGGTCGCCTCGGCGCTGGTGTTCGGCCAGCTGTTCTTCCCCAGCCACGACCCGCTGTCCGGGACGTTGCTGGCGTTCTCCACCTACGCAGTCGGCTACGTCTCGCGCCCGCTGGGCGGTTTCGTCTTCGGACGCCTCGGCGACGTGCTCGGCCGCAAGCAGGTCCTGGTGATCACACTGCTGATCACCGGCATCGCCACCGTCCTGATCGGACTGCTGCCCACCCACGACCAGGTCGGCTCGCTCGGCGCGGTGCTGCTCGTGGTCCTGCGCTTCGCCCAAGGCGTGGGCATCGGCGGCGAGTGGGGCGGTGCGGTGCTGCTGTCCAGCGAGTACGGCAGCGAGAAGCACCGCGGTTTCTGGGCCTCCGCCGCCCAGATCGGACCCCCGGCGGCAACCTGCTCGCCAACGGCGTGCTCGCCGCGCTCGCCGCCGGCCTGACCTCCCAGCAGTTCATGTCCTGGGGCTGGCGGGTCGCCTTCCTGCTGTCGGCCGTGCTGGTCATCTTCGGCCTGTGGATCCGCGTCAAGCTGGAGGAGACCCCGGTCTTCCAGGAGATCCAGCAGAAGGGCGAGCAGGCGGGCGCCCCGGTGCGCGAGGTCCTCACCCAGGAGCCGCGGGCGCTGATCTCCGGCATCCTCTCCCGCGTCGGGCCGGACGTGCTCTACGCCCTGTTCACGGTCTTCGTGCTGACCTACGCCACCCAGCAGCTGGACATGGGCAAGAGCTGGGCGGTCACCGGCGTGATGCTCGGCTCCTCGCTGCAGCTGTTCCTGATGCCGCTGGCCGGTGCGCTGTCGGACCGCTTCGGTCGCCGCCGGGTCTACGCGGTCGGTGCTGTGGGCGGACTCGTGTGGCCCTTCGTGTTCTTCCCGCTGGTCGGCGGCGGTTCCGCCGGGCTGCTCATCCTCGGCGTGGTCGTCGGGCTGATCTGGCACGCGCTGATGTACGGCCCGCAGGCGGCGTTCATCGCCGAGCAGTTCAGCCCGGCGCTGCGCGCCACCGGTTCCTCGCTGGCCTACACCCTCGCCGGGATCATCGGCGGGGCGCTGGCGCCGCTGCTGTTCACCTCGCTGTACGCCTACTTCGACACCTGGGTCGCCCCGGCCTGCTACCTGGCCGCGACCTGCGCGGTGACGCTGGTCGGCCTGGGGCTCAGCCGGCTTGGAGCACCCGCCGCGTCGCGTTGAGGTGTTCGGTGATCGCCGCGGTCGCGGCCTCCGGGTCGCCCGCGGCGAGCGCCGAGCAGATCGCCTCGTGCTCAGCCAGCACCGACTTGCGCCGCCCGTCGGACCGGAACAGGGCTTCCACGCCCGCGCGGACCTGGCGGGCGCGCAAGCCGTCGTAGGTCTTGGACAGCATCTCGTTGCCCACGGCCCCGACCAGCGCGGAGTGGAACCGGTGGTCGTGGTCGATGAACTCGCGCGCCTGCTCGTCGCCGAGCTCGCGCTGCGCGTCGAGCTCCCGTCGCATCTCGGCCAGCGGCACCGCGCCGAGCTCGACGGCACGGCGGGCCGCGTAGCACTCGATCATCGCGCGGATCTCGAACAGCTCGCGGATCTCGCGGCCGCCGACCGGCGCGATGTAGGCGCCGCGCTTGGGCACCAGCTGGACGAGCTCCTCGGCGGCGAGCAGCAGCAGTGCTTCGCGGATGGGCGTGCGCGACACGCCGATCTCGTCGGCGAGGGCTTGTTCGTTGACGAACTGCCCTTGCATGCCGGGGTCGCTCAGGACGGTGTCCTTGAGGTGGGCGTAAGCGAGTTCACGTCCGGACGGCAACTTGACCCCTTGCTTGCATATCGTCGGTATACAAGCATCATATCGGTTCTCAGCAGGTGACCACTCGTCCTGCGGTGGCGTGCTCGCTGCGGAGCCGTGCAGGAACCCGGCGGTGCGCACTGCGAGGGACACTCACCGGGAAGAGGAAGTGGCTCCGCCCCTTCCGAACAGACGGTCGTCGAAGGATGGTTGTGGTTATGCGGATCGCGTTGTGCCAGATCGTGTCGGGGCCGGACCCGAAGGCGAACCTCGAGCTGGTCGCCGACGGCATCCGCCGTGCGGCCGAGGAGGGCGCCGACCTCGCGGTGTTCCCTGAGGCGACGATGGCGTGCTTCGGCGTGAAGCTCGCGCCGCTGGCCGAACCCCTCGACGGCCCGTGGGCCACCGAGGTCCGCCGCCTCGCCCGGGAAGCCGGCATCGCCGTGGTGGCGGGCATGTTCACCCCCGCCGACGACGGCCGCGTCACCAACACGCTGCTGATCACCGGCCGTGGCCTGGACACCTCCTACGACAAGATCCACCTCTTCGACGCGTTCGGCTTCGCCGAGTCCCGCACGGTCGCCCCCGGCTCCGAGCCGGTCGTGGTCACCCTCGACGGCGTCGGCATCGGGTTCACCACCTGCTACGACGTCCGCTTCCCCGGGCTGTTCCAGAAGCTCGCCGACGAGGGCGCCTCGGTGATCGTCACGCCCGCGTCGTGGGGCGCCGGCGAGGGCAAGGTCGAGCAGTGGGAGCTGCTGGTGCGCGCCCGCGCGCTGGACTCGACCTCGTGGGTCGTGGCCTGCGGTCAGGGCGACCCGCGCAGCATCGGCCGCGAGCCCTCCGGCAAGGCGCCGACCGGCGTCGGCCACAGCCTGGTGGCCACCCCGCTCGGACTGGTCCACGCCGAGCTGGGCGCCGAGCCCGAGGTCGAGGTCGTCGAGTTCGACCCGGACGAGGTCGACGCGGCCCGTCAGGCGGTGCCGGTGCTGGCCAACCGCCGCTTCTGAACCGCCCGGAAGGCCGCGGCGCCGGCCACCAGCAGCACACCGGTGGTGACGAGGCTGCCCTCGACGCCGAACCCACCGCCGGTGAGCAGCTCCGCTGATCCGGGGCCCGGTGCGAGGCTGAGCAGCGTGGCCTGGAGGTCCATCCCGGACACCTCGATCCCGGCCACGTTGCCCTGGCACCAGTTCCACACGACGTGGAACGCGCACACACCCCACAGCGAGCCCTCGGCGACCGCCCACATCCCCAGCACCAAGCCGATCAGCAGGATGTTGAGCAGCGCCACCAGGCCGACGTCGAAGTTCACGCCGTGCAGCAGCGCGAACACCACGGCCTGGAAGGCGATCGCCGCGGTCAGGCCCCACTGCCGGTAGGCGGTCTGCAGCAGGTAGCCGCGGGTCACGACCTCCTCGGTGCAGGCCTGCGCGGTGAACCCGAGCAGCGCCAGCAGCACCGCGGCGACCTGCGCCGCCCGGAGCGGCCCGACCCGGTACTGCCCGCTGAGGAGGTTCACCGCAACCGGGATCGCCAGCAGCAGCACGGCGGTCCCCGCTCCCAGCGCGAGGTGCGCGCCGATCCGCGAGGCCGGGAAGAACCCGAGGCTCGCCAGCGGGCGCCCCTCCTTGAAGCGGACCCAGAGCGCCAGCAGACCGCTGGCGCCGAGGAAGCTCAGCAGCAGCACCAGCTGCGCCTCGAGCACCACCGGGCCGTCCACCAAGGGCAACGCGGACCGGTCGAGCAGGGGGAGCCACGCCAGCGTCACCAGGGCCGGCCCGACCAGCAGGCAGACGATGACCACCAGCAGGGCCAGCAGCGGGCCGGTCGGCCGGCGCGCCGACCCGGGACCATCCAGCAGAGCCGTCGACACGTGCTCGATCATGCCCGGGTCCAGCAGGGGTCCGCTCGGTGGGGCTGCTGATCACATGTCCAGGCCCAGGTCCAAGGACGGGGAGGAGTGGGTCAGAGCCCCCACCGCCAGGTAGTCGACCCCGGTCCTGGCGTAGGTCTCGGCCACGTCGAGGGTGAGGCCGCCGGAGGACTCCAGTTCCGTGCCCGGCGAGACCGCCCGGGCCCGGCGCACGGCTTCGACGCAGTCCTGCGGGGTGAAGTTGTCGAGCAGCACGAGCGAGACCTCCTCGGCCAGCACCTCGTCGAGCTCGTCGAGGTCGCCGACCTCGACCTCCATCGGGAGGTCCGGGTAGCGGGCACGGCAGGCCCGCACGGCGGCCGCCGGGGAGCCCGCGGCCACGACGTGGTTGTCCTTGATCAGGACGGCGTCGCCCAGGCCCTTCCGGTGGTTGACACCGCCCCCGCAGCGCACGGCGTACTTCTGCAGGTCGCGCAAGCCCGGCAGGGTCTTGCGGCTGTCCCGGACCCGGCAGCCCGTGCCGGCCACCGCGTCGACCCACCGGGACGTCGCGGTGGCGATGCCCGACAGGTGCGTCAGCAGGTTCAGCGCGGTGCGCTCCGCGGTGAGCAGGCCCCGGACCGGGGCTTTCACGCGCAGCGCGCAGTCGCCCGGCGCCAACCGCTCGCCGTCGGCGCGTTCCTCGAGCACCTCGTAGGCGTCGGCGCCCAGCACCTCGTCGAGCACCAGCCGGACCAGCGGAAGCCCGGCCAGCACCCCGGATCGGCGCGTGTTGAAGGCCGCCTCGGCGATCGCGTCCGCGGGCACCGTGGCCTCGGTGGTGGCGTCGGGCCCGTAGCGCAGGTCCTCGGCCAGCGCCGTGCGGACGACCTCGCGGGCTCCGTCGACGTCGAAGATCATGCCGCTGTCCTCGCAATCCCGGTTCCGGCGGGGATCAGCCACCCCGACGCGTCCAGCCGGAGCACCGTGCTGCGCCGCCAGCGCAGGTCGTCGGTCTCCGGGAAGTCGGTGCGGCGGTGGCAGCCGCGGGATTCCTCGCGGAGCCGGGCCGCGGCCAGCAGGGCGTGAGCGGTCAGCGTCAACGACGCGTCCTCGACCGCCTGCCGGGTGCGCAGCGGGCGAACCACGGAGTGGCGGTCCAGCACCGCGCACGCCTCGGCCATGCCTTCCTCGCTGCGACCGATGCCCGCGTACCGGCTCATGGTGCGCTGCAACAGGTCTCGCTCGACGACGGCGAACGCGGGCGGCTCGACCTCGCCCACCGGCGTGCGCGGCAGCAACCCGCGGCCGATGTCCTCGGCCACCGCCGAGGCGGCCCGGCCGCCCACGACCAGGCCCTCCAGCAAGCTGTTGGACGCCAACCGGTTCGCGCCGTGCAGGCCGGTGCACGCCACCTCCCCCGCCGCGTACAGGCCGGGTACCGCGGTGCGACCCTCCCCATCGGACACCACGCCGCCGCACGAGTAGTGCGCCGCGCTGGCCACCGGGATCGGCTCGGTCAGCGGGTCGATCCCCGCTTCCCGGCAGGAGGCGTGCACGGTCGGGAAGCGCTCGGCGAACCCGGCGATCCCGGTGGCGTCCAGGAAGACGTGCTGAGCACCGGTGTCAGCGGCCCGCTGGGTGATCGCGGCCGACACGACGTCGCGCGGTGCCAGGTCACCCAGCGGGTGAACGCCGTCCATCACCCGCTCGCCGTGCACGTCGACCAGCACGGCACCCTCGCCGCGGACCGCCTCGGTCACCAGCGGACGTCGTCCGCGCGCCTCGCCCGGCGCGTAGAGCACGGTCGGGTGGAACTGCACGAACTCCAGGTCCGCCACGCCCGCACCGGCGCGCAGGGCCAGCGCAACACCGTCCGCAGTGGACACCTCGGGGTTGCTCGTCGCGGCGTAGAGGTGGCCAAGACCGCCGGTGGCCAGCAGCACCGCGGGCGCGTGCAGCACACCAGGCCGGCTGTGCCGATCCACCGCCAGCGCACCGGCGATCGCACCGCCCTCGCCGCGCAGCAGCTCGACCACGCAGTGCTCTTCGAGCACCGGGATGCCACCGCCGCGCACGGCCGAGACCAGCGCCCGCTGGACCTCGGCGCCGGTGGCGTCCCCGCCCGCGTGGATGACGCGGAAGGCCTGGTGACCTCCCTCGCGAGTGCGGGCGAGCCGGCCTTCGGTGGTGTCGAACCGCGCTCCGGCCGCGCGCAACCGGGCGATGGCCTCGGCCCCGCCGGCGAGGATCGCGCGCACCGCGTCCGGCGCGCAGAGCCCCACCCCGGCGGTGAGCGTGTCCTGCACGTGCCCGTCCAGGCTGTCGCCCGGGTCGAGGTCCCCGGGCCGGACGACAGCGATGCCGCCCTGCGCCCAGCCGGTGTTGCCGGCCGACACCGAATCCTTGCTCACCACCAGCACCCGCAGCCCGGCTTCGCGAGCGCGCAGCGCGGCCGTCAGCCCGGCCACGCCGGTGCCGACCACCAACAGGTCAGCGCCGGCTTCCCAGGTCATTCGCCACCCCCCGGCTTGCCGATGGCGATCATGCGCTCCACCGAGGCCCGCGCGCGGTCGGCGACGTCGGTGGGCACGTGCACCTCGTCGGCGCCCTCGCGCAGGCAGCGCAGCAGAGCCGCCGGGGTGATCATCTTCATGTAGCGGCAGGACGCCCGGTCGTTGACCGCGCGGAAGTCGATCTCCGGCGCGGCCCGGCGCAGCTGGTGCAGCATGCCCACCTCGGTGGCCACCAGCACCGAGGTGGCGCCGGTCTGCTTCGCGGCGGTGAGCATGTCGCCGGTCGAGAGGATCTTCACCCGATCCGGCTCGACGGTCCCCTCGCCCGCGAGGTAGAGCGCGGAGGTCGCGCAGCCGCACTCCGGGTGGATGAACAGGTCGGCCTCCGGGGAGGCGGCGGCCCGCTCGGCCAGCTCCGGGCCGTTGATCCCGGCGTGCACGTGGCACTCGCCGGCCCAGACGTGCAGGTTCTCCCGGCCGGTCTCCCGCTTGACGTGCGCGCCCAGGAACTGGTCCGGGCAGAACAGCACCTCGCGGTCGTCCGGGATGGAGCGGACGACGTCCACCGCGTTGGAGGAGGTGCAGCAGATGTCGGTCTCGGCCTTCACGTCCGCGGTGGTGTTGACGTAGGAGACCACCACCGCGCCCGGGTGCTCGGCCTTCCAGGCGCGCAGCTGCTCGGCGGTGATCGAGTCCGCCAGCGAGCACCCCGCGCGCTCGTCGGGGATGAGCACCGTCTTCTCCGGGCCGAGGATCTTGGCGGTCTCGGCCATGAAGTGCACGCCGCAGAAGACGATCGTGCTCGCGTCGCTCTCAGCCGCGATGCGGCTCAGCGCCAGCGAGTCACCGGTGTGGTGAGCGACGTCCTGGATCTCGGGCAGCTGGTAGTTGTGCGCCAGCAGCACGGCGTCGCGCTCCTCCGCCAGCCGCCGGACCTCCGCCGCCCAGGCGGCGTCGGCTTCGACGCCGGTGAACCCGACATCGGTCCGCTGCCACGTCGCAGTCGCCATCTCGTCCTCCTCGCCGGGTCCCTCCGGGGGTGCGCCGGAGACCCCGCTTCCACCCCGGATCAACGGCCCCGAGGTTTTCGCCTTAGAATCGAAAACGTGCCACATCGTAACACCGGGTCCCGCGCTCCCGGGAGAGACGCAGCTCACGAAGTGCTCGCCGGCGTGCTGCAGAGCCGCGACCAACGGCTCCAGGTGATGCTCTGGCAGCGGGCCGAGGAGCCTGCGCTGCACCGCTGGTCGCTCCCCCGAGGCTGGCTGGCCCCCGACGAGGACGTCGAAGCCTCGATCCGGCGGCAGCTGGCCGAGAAGGTCGACGTGCACAAGCTCTCCCACGTCGAGCAGCTGTCGGTGTTCAGCGCGCCCGGCCGGGTGCCGGACCGGCGGGTGATCGCCACCGCGTTCCTGTGCCTGGTGCCCGCCGACGTCGACCCCGAGGTGCCCGACGACACCCGCTGGTTCCCGGTCGACGACCTGCCCGCGACCGCCTTCGACCACGAGGAGGTCGTGCTGGCCGCGCGAGACCGCCTGCGCGCCAAGCTCTCCTACACCAACATCGGGTTCGCGCTGGCCCCCGCCGAGTTCACCGTCTCCGAGCTGCGCGGGATCTACTCGGCCGCGCTCGGCTACCAGGTCGCGGCGACCAACCTGCAGCGCGTGCTGTCGCGCCGGGGCGTTCTGGAAGCCACCGGGCGCACCCTGCCCGCCGGCCGCTCCGGCGGCAGGCCACCCGCGCTGTTCCGCTTCACCTCGCGCGACCTGCAGGTGACCGACCCGTTCGCCGTGTTCCGCCCACCGTCCTGAGAGGAGGCTGCTTGACTGGAGCAGCCTCGTCGCGACGATCGAAGTAGTTTGGGGGCGTGTTGGACACGTTGCCGCTGTTCCCCCTGGGGTCCGTGCTGTTCCCCGGCGGGCACCTGCCGTTGCACATCTTCGAGCCGCGCTACCGCGAGCTCGTGCAAGACCTGCTGAACGAGGACGTGCCCGACCGCCGGTTCGGCGTGGTCACCATCCGGCAGGGCTGGGAGGTCGGCGAGGACAACGTCGACTCGATGTACGACGTGGGATGCACGGCGGTGCTCGACCAGGCCCGGCAGCTGCCCGGCGGACGCTACGACGTCACCGCCTTCGGCGAACGGCGGTTCCGGCTGCTGCAGATCGACACCGAGTCCGCGCCGTACCTGCTGGCCCGGGTGCAGTGGCTGCCCGACGTCACCCCGGAGCGCGACTCGCCCGGCCGTCGCGAACGGCTGTCCGCGGCGGCGCGCGACGCCCACCAGCGCTACCACGCCTCGGGCATGCGCAGCGGGCCCCGCGAGGTGCCCGGTGAGGCCGCTGACCTGGGCGACCTGTCGTACCTGCTGGCCGACGACTGCGTGCTCACCACCGAAGACCGCCAAGAGCTGCTCGAGGAGACCGACCCGCTGGTGCGCCTGCGCACCGTCCGCAAGCTGCTGCTGCGCGAAGCCGAGTTCCTCCGCGAACTGCGCGCGGTGCCCGCCCCGCTGGCCGAGTTCGCCCAACAACCAAGCCTGAACTGAAGCGGAACCACCCCTCCGGAACACGCCCGCCGCGGACCACCCCGTTCGTCCGGTGCCCGATCACCAAGCGGTCCGACGCTCCCAGGCGAGGTCACCAACTCCGCTCAGCAGCGCCTGCCGAGAACCAGCGGCGGTGCACGGCGGAGAGTCCCGCCCTCGACCTCGCGAGAACTTCGACGGGGAGCTTCCGGCTTCGAACTTCGCGAGAAGTTCGACGGGGAATCGACGGGAGGAGCCCGGGCTGTCACGTTTCGCGCGAAGTCGAGGGCGGACTTCGGCCCGCGAACTTCACGAGAACGTCGACGTGGAGCTTCGGGCGTCGAACTTCGGGTGAAGTTCGACGGCACCCCTGCGGGGTGCGGGGGCGTGGGGGCAGCGGCTTCGGCGGTTCCTCGAGAGGATCCTCGCGGCACCAGGGTTGGTGAGGGGCGGTTCGATCTAGGATCGGCCGCATGTCCTCAGCTGGTGGCCCGTGGGACCCGCGGCAGCAGTACCGGGGCTTCGGCGCGTTCCCGCAGCCCGAACCGCCTCGCCGGAAGCGGCGCGGGTGGCTGATCGCCGCGAGCGTGCTGGGCGCGGTCGTCTTGATCGCCGCGATGGCGGCCGTGGTCGTGATCGGTCTCCGGGAACAGCGGACCGCGGCTGTACCGGCCCCGCCGCCGTCGCCCGAGGCGTCGGCGGTCCGAGCCGGCTGGCAGGTGGTCGCGGTGCCGAAGCGGGGCGCGGTCTACGACGTGCCGCAGGACTGGGAGATCGACGCCGACCCGGGAGCGGTGCACGCGGTCGGACCACCGGACGACGCCGTCACGCTGACCGGCGTGGCGCACCAGCAGCGGGGTTTCTGCCCTGGGGACGACAACAGCTTCCGCGCGATGTCGGGAGCCAGCGCCCGCCTCGGACCGGATGACGCCGCTGTCGCCGAGGAGACCCTCGGCACCTTCATCAGCCACGCCTTCACGCGCGGCGGGGTGGCCCCGCTCGTCGAGCAGTCGCCGCCGGAGCGCCTCCAGCTCACCGGCGGGGTCCCGGCCACCCGCGTCAACGCCCGGGTGACCCTGCCCGCCCCGACGGGCTGCGACGCGCGCAGCGTCGCGGTCGCCGTCGTGGCCACCAACAACGACGGCACGAGCTCGTTGGTCTTCGTGGGCGCGGCCGACCAGGACGTCCCCGGCGGCGTCAGCGAAACAACCCTCCACGAGGTCAGCACCTCGCTCCGCCCGCAGTGAGGCGCCTCCTGCTCAGGAGCCCCCTTGCGGGTTCTGGGCGGCAGGCCCGGGCGCTGCTGGGTGCAGCGGCGGCGCCACCTGAAGCTCCCGTTCGACGTTCTCGCGCAATGCGACGAGGAACTTCAGCGTTCGAGTTTCTCGCGAGATCCGAACGGAGCTTCTCGGGCACGGAGCTTCTCGGGCACGCAGTTGGTCGGGAACGGAGCCGCTCGAGCACGGGGTGCGGGGGTGGGAACGGCAGCTGCGCCGCGGACTCGACCCGGCGTGCTCACTGGAGGCGTCGGCCCAGGTCGTCGAAGCCGTTCCAGGACGTGGCGATGCCGTAGCCGAGCGAGAGGGCCAGCGGCATCGCGACCAGCACCCAGTTCGTGGTGATCTCGGGGGCGATGGTGACCAGGTCGCCGACCTGCGGGTTCGGCGGCATCGGGTAGAGCCCGGCCGCGAGCGACCCGCCCACCTGGACGCCCAGCCACGACGCCACCGCGGACCCCAGCACGCCGCCGAGCAGCAGCACCGGGCCGCGCCGGCCCCGCATCCGCCACAGCACGGCAGCGGTGAGCACACCGGCTGCGAAGGCCAGCAGCGCGAAGATCGCGATGCCGTCGAACTCGTGGTAGCTCTCCACCAGCAGCGGGGTCACCGAGCCGCCCGGGCGCAGCACGCTCTCCTGCGGCGGCGCCAACCGCGACCACAACCACCCCACCGGCAACCCCAGCAACGCGATCAGCGACACCGCGCTGACCGCAGGCAGCAGGTCGGCCTTGACGACGACCTTCGGCGTGGGCGGGGCGAGGACCGGGAGCAGCGCCGCGTCCTCGGGCTCGATCCGCTCGGGGAGGGCACGCGTCGTGCCCGCGTCGTCCACAGAGCTGTCGGACACCCGCCGACCTCCTCCTCGCGTCCGCCGCCACCGGTTCGGCTTGCGAAATCTTCCGGCCACCATAGCGTTTCCCCGCACGTGTCCCCGTCACCCGATGGCTGAGCACGGCCCGTGCTCAACTATTCTGCGCGAGCCCTCATGTCGGCTACGCCGAAGGACGAGTGAAGTGGTGGGAATCCTGCCGTCTCCCCAGGTGACCGGACCGAGCCCGATCGACGAGCCCAGGCAGGCCTCGGTTGTCCGGCTCCCGTTGCGCACCACCGTAGCCGAACTGATCGGTGGTTCCGCGGTCGCCGTGCTGGTGAGCATGGTGCTGCAGTTCGCCGCCACGCGGCTCAGCATCAGCGAACCCAGCAACGCGCCCGAGGCGCTGACGATGCTCAGCAGCACCCTCGTCCTCGCAGTGCTGTTCGTGGTGCTGGCCTTCGGGTACCGCGCGACGCGCCTCGGCCGCTGGGGCAAGGTCGTCGCGACCTGGGTGGCGCTGAGCGCGTTCACCACCTTGCTGCTGGCGATCCCGCTGCAGTCGACGCGCTTCTACTACGGCGGGTCCTCCACCGACAACGGCTTCCGCCTGCAGCTGATGACGCGGATGGCCTCCACGCTCGGCCTGGCCGACATGAACTACGCCGACACCGCGCCCTACTACCCCAGCGGCTGGTTCTGGCTCGGCGGACGCTTCGCCAACCTGCTGGGCTGGGAGGGCTGGGCGGCCTACAAGCCCTACGCCCTGTGCTGGGTCGCGGTGACCACGGTCGTGGCCTTCACGTTGTGGAGCGTGGTGCTGCGCCGCCGGCTGGCCGTGCTGGCCGCGGTCGTCACGACCCTGTCGGGCATGCTGCACGGCATCGTGGAGCCCTACGCGTGGCCGTCAGCGGCGTGGATGGCGCCGGTGGCGGTGCTGACCTGGCGCGCGCTGCGGCTGGACGACGGCGCACCGCGCTGGACGCTGGTCTGCATCGGCGGCTACGTCGGGTTCGCGGCGATCACCTACACGCTGCACTTCGGCTTCGCCGTCGCGCTGATCGTGCTGATGGCGCTGATCGTGGGCGTCGACCGGGTGCGCCGGGGTGACGCGATGGGCGCGGCGGTCAAGCGGCTGTTCCTGCGGCTGCTGCCGATCGGTCTGGTCAGCCTGGTCATCTCGTTGCTCGTGTGGTTGCCCTACCTGGTGTCCACCCACTTCCTGCTGGACAACCCGCGCAGCGCCGCGCAGCACTACCTGCCCGAGGACGGGGCGCTGCTACCGGTGCCGATGGCCGAGGCCTCCGCGTTCGGCGCGTTGTGCTTGGTGGGTTTCGCGTGGCTGCTGCTGCGCTGCCGCCACAGCGAGATCGCCGCCTCGATGCTGGTGGTCGTGGTCGCGATCTACGGCTGGTTCGGCCTGTCGACGCTGGCCCTGCTGGCCAAGACGACGCTGCTGTCGTTCCGGCTCAACGTGGTGCTGGACCTGGTCCTGCCGATCGCTGGTGTGCTCGGCCTGGTGGAACTGTTCGGCTACCTGCGGCCGAAGATCGACCCGCGTTACGGGCTGCAGGCCACCGCCCTCGTCTGCGCGCTGGGCCTGGGCGGCGCGGTGGCCGTGAGCCAGACCGCGCTCACCGAGGAGCTGGGCGCCTACACCGAGCAGGCCTACAGCGACTACTACCCGACCGGCGACAACGCCAAGGGAGGTCGAGACCCCGAGGAGGCGGGTTCCTGGCTCGACGACGAGATCCGCGCCGTCGACGCCCTCACCGGGCGCGAGCCCGATCAGAACGTGCTGCTGAGCACCGACTACAAGGTGATGTCGTTCCAACCCTACTGGGGCTTCCAGCAGGAGACCCCGCACTACGCCAACCCGCTGGCCGACTACGACGAGCGGGCCGCCGAGGTCGAGCGCTGGACGAAGGCCCGGACGAGCGACGAGCTGCTGGCGATGCTGCGGGACTCGAAATTCAAGAGCCCCACCGTGTTCGTGCTCACCAACCCGCGGAGCCCGCACTCCACCGCGGAGTTCCCGCCGGAGCACCAGGACGACCTCGCGGTGCAGCTCAAGGGCGACTCGTTCCCGCAGAACCCGAACGTCCGCGACTACTACGCCTACTTCGACCGCGAGCTGTTCGACTCCCCGGCGTTCGTGAAGCGCGAGGTCGGTCCGTACACGATCATCGCGCTGCGCTGATCAGCACGCGTCCGCCTCACGCTCGGGGTGTGAGGCGGACCGGCAGGGCCTGCAGCCCGTGGATCAGGCTGGAGTTCCGCCGCGACAAGTTCTCCGGAGCCGTGGCCAGCTGCAGGTCCGGGAAGTGGGCGAGCAGGCCGCGCAGCGCGATCTGCGCTTCCCTCCGCGCCAGCGGAGCGCCGAGGCAGAAGTGGACGCCGTGCCCGAAGGCCAGGTGCCCGTGGCTGTCCCGGGTGATGTCGAACGCCTCCGGCTCCGGGAACTTCTCCGGGTCGCGGTTGGCCGCGGCGAGCCCGGCCCAGACGAATTCGCCTGCGGGGATCACGGTGTCGCCGACCGTGATCGGCTCGGTGGTGAAGCGGAACGTGGCGTGCATGAGCGGACCGTCGAAGCGCAGCATCTCCTCGACCGCGCCGTCCACCAGCTCCGGGTTCGCCCGCAGCGCGGCGAACTGGTCGGGATGGGTCAGCAGCGCCAGCACGCCGTTGCCGATCAGGTTCACCGTCGTCTCGTGCCCGGCCACCAGCAGCAGGAACACCATCGAGATCAACTCGGTCTCGCTGAGCCGGTCCTCGTCCTCGGACACCTCGATCAACGCGGTCAGCAGGTCGTCGGCCGGGTGCTGCCGCTTGGCCGCCAGCAGCTCGGTGAGGTACTGCGCCATCTCCCTGGCCGCCTGCGCGGAGGCTTCACCGTCGATGTCGTCGAGCAACTGGTTGGTCCAGTGCCGGAAGTCGTCGCGGCGGCTCTCGTCGATCCCCAGCAGTTCGCAGATGACCCGGATCGGCAGCGGGAAGGCGAAGGCGTCCAGGAAGTCCACCTCGGCCTCGCCGGCCATGGCGGTGAGCAGTTCGTCGCTGATCTGCTCGATGCGCGGGCGCAGCGCCTCGATCCGGCGCGCGGTGAAGGCCTGCACGACCAGCTTGCGCAGCCGGGTGTGGTCCGGCGGGTCCATGTTGAGCATGTGCATGTCGAACCCGGCGCCGGCGAACCTGCCGTCCTCGGAGTCCTGGCGCTCGGACTCGGAGGCGAACCGGTCCAAGATCAGCCGGAAGATGGCCTGCGCGTCTTTGCTCAGCCGGGGGTCGGTCAGCATCGCGCGAGCGTCGGAGTAGCGGGTGAGCACCCACACCGGCAGTCCGCTGTCGCTGATCAACCGGTGCACCGGCCCGGCCTCCCGAAGCTGCGCGTAGCGGGCGTGCAGGTCCTGGGCGAAGGCGCTGTCGAACGGGATCGCATCGGTGTGCGCGGTCATGGAACCCCCATCCACGAGTCGTCGTCCCAGTAAACCGCAAGCGCACGACTCCGCGCCGGGGTGTGAGCTCTGCAGGTCTGCGGCTACCCCGCACCTCCAGCCGCACCCCCGCGCCGCGAAGCCACGAAGCTGCGAAGCCACGAAGCTGCGAAGCCGCGAAGCCGCGAAGCCACGTAGCTGCGAAGCCGCGAAGCTGCGAAGCCACGTAGCTGCGAAGCCGCGAAGCTGCGAAGCCGCGAAGCCGCGAAGCCACGTAGCTGCGAAGCCGCGAAGCTGCGAAGCCGCGAAGCCGCGAAGCCGCGCAACTGCGCGGGGACGTAGGTGCGAAGCCGCGTTCGAAGTTCTCGCGAAGTTCGACGCCCGAAGTTCCCCGTCGAATTTCGCGCGAAGTTCGACGGGGAAACTGGGACGGCACCGCCGCGGGTGCCCCGATGGCTTCGTGGCGAGGACTCCCGTTCGTGGCGAGTGCGTCGGTGTGCGGCGAGTGCGCCCGGACATGGCGGGAGCGCCGGTTCGTGGCGAGGGCCCTTTCTTGTGGCCAGCACGCCGGGACGCGGTGGCGCGTTCGTGGGAACGAGATGGGACGAGGGCCGCGGAGCGGCCTCTCGCTGCCGAGGACGGTCGCGATCGAGTTCGTCCGGGGACCTTTGAAGTGGTCTTCTCCCCTTCCGGGAAACGTCCGCCACCTCCGCCGCACGCGACGGTCGCCGCAGGCCTTCGGCCTTACCCGAGGTGCACCGGGAGGCGCTGCAGTCCGTGGATGAGGGTGGAGAAGCGCCACTCGACGTCGTCGAGCTCGGCAGCCCCGCGCAGGCCGGGGAAGCGCTCGGCGAGCTGGCGCAGCGCGATCTGGGCCTCCATGCGGGCCAGCTGGGCGCCCAGGCAGAAGTGGATGCCGTGCCCGAACGCCAGGTGCCCGTGGCTGTCCCGGGTGATGTCGAAGGCGTCCGGCTCCGGGAACTTCTCCGGGTCGTGGTTGGCCGAGGCCAGCCCGACCCACACGATCTCTCCCGCGGGGATCTCCACACCGCCGAAGGTCACGGCTGCGGTGGTGTGCCGGAAGGTCCCGTGCATCACCGGACCGTCGAAGCGCAGGGCCTCTTCCACCGCGCCCGTCACGCGGTCGGGGTCCTCGACCAGCGCCGCCCACTGCTCGGGGTTGCGCAGCAGCGCCAGCACTCCGTTGCCGATCAGGTTCACCGTCGTCTCGTGCCCGGCCACCAGCAGCAGGAACACCATCGAGATCAACTCGGTCTCGCTGAGCCGGTCCTCGTCCTCGGACACCTCGATCAACGCCGTCAGCAGGTCGTCGGCCGGTTGCTGCCGCTTGGCGGCGGTGAGTTCGGCCAGGTAGGCAGCCATCGCGGCAGCCGCTGCGGCCTTCGCCTCCTCGTCGGAGGCGTCGAGCAGGGTGTTGGTCCAGTGCCGGAAGTCGTCGCGGCGGCTCTCGTCGACGCCCAGCAGTTCGCAGATCACCCGGATCGGCAGCGGGAAGGCCAGCACGTCCAGCAGGTCGACCTCACCGGAGGTGTCCGCGCCGTCGAGCAGCTCGGCGGTGATCTCCTCCACGCGCGGCCGCAGCGCCTCGACCCGGCGGGTGGTGAAGGCCTTGACCACGAGCTTCCGCAACCGGGTGTGGTCGGGCGGGTCGAGGTTGAGCATCTGCTCGCTGAGGTCGTCGTTGAAGGGACTTCCGGCGGCACCGGCTTTGGTGCTGACCACCTCGCGGGTCCGCCGGAAGTCCTTGGCGAGGCGCGGGTCGGCCAGCGCGGCCCGGGCGTCGTCGTAGCGCGTGATCACCCACACCGGCAGTCCGTACGGGGTGATCATGCGCTGGACCGGTGTGGCGGAACGGATCTCGCCGTACCGGTCGTGGAGGTGGGAGACGAACTCGCTGTCGAAGGTGACCGCGTCGGTGCGCGCCTCGGTGGTGGACATGGAGTTCCCTTCGGGTAGGCGGGAAGACCCTCGAAGCCAGTGAACTCCGCTCCGCACGGCTTGTCACACAGGACCGAAGGAACGTCCCGCCACGAACCCGACGATCAGGACATCTCGAAGCAGCCCGCGCCGAGCAGACCTTTGAGCTCGCCCTGGAGCCCGTTCTCCGTCGAGACGAAGAAGTCGCTGGACAGCGCCAGCCGCGTGGTGCCGCGCGGGCTCTGCAGCTTCAGGTGCACCGGTGTCGTCCCGGAGTGCGCCCGCAACGTCCGCTTGAGCTCGGTGACCAGCGACTGGTCGACCCTGCCCACCGGCACCTTGATCACGAACGCCGGGTTGGTGCCCACGTCGGTCTCGGCCGCCGAGATGTCCACCGGGACCGCGTCCGAGGCGAACACGCTGATCGTGCCCTCCCGCTCGTTGATCCGGCCCTTGACCGCCAGCGCGGTGTCCTCCACCAGGCAGTCGGCGAACAGCTCGTAGGACTTCGGGAAGAACAGCACCTCGACGCTGGCGTCCAGGTCCTCCAGCGTCACGATCGCCCACGGGTGGCCGTTCTTGTTGATGCGGCGCTGGATCCCCGAGATCATCCCGGCGATCTTGATCTGGTCCTTGCCGTTCCCGGTCTCGCGCTCACCGCCGACGAGTTCGGCGATGCTGCTGTCCTGGTAGGGCGCCAGCAGCAGCTGCGCACCGTCGAGCGGGTGCGCGGAGACGTACAGGCCCAGCATCTCCCGCTCGTAGGCGAGCAGCTGCTTGCGCGGCCACTCCTCGTCGGTGAACTGCAGGTGCGCCAGCGGAGACGACTCGGCCGTGCCGGTGTCGTCCTCCGCGCCGAACAGGTCGAACTGGCCCATCGCCTGCTGCCGCTTGAGCCCGATCACCGCGTCCACCGCGGCCTCGTGGTGCTGGGCCAACGACATCCGGGTGTGGCCGAGCGAGTCGAAAGCGCCTGCTTTGATCAGCGATTCGATGACCCGCTTGTTGCAGGCCAGGATCTCCGCCTTGTCCAGGAAGTCGGTGAACGAGGTGTAGCGGCCCGTCTCCTCGCGGGTCTTGACGATCGAACCCACCACGTTCGACCCGACGTTGCGGATGGCGCTCATGCCGAAGCGGATGTCGCCGTCGACCGCGGCGAAGGTGTCCTTGGAGTCGTTGACGTCCGGAGACAGCACCCGCACGCCCATCCGGCGGCACTCCGCCAGGTAGACGGCCATCTTGTCCTTGTTGTCGCCGTTGGAGGTCAGCAGCGCGGCCATGTACTCGGCCGGGTAGTTGGCCTTGAGGTAGGCCGTCCAGTACGCCACGAGGGCGTACCCGGCCGCGTGCGACTTGTTGAACGCGTAACCGGCGAACGGCAGGACCGTCGCCCACAACGTGTCGATCGCCTCGTCGGAGAAGCCCTGGTCGCGCATGCCGGCCTGGAAGCCCTCGAACTCCTGGTCCAGGACTTCCTTCTTCTTCTTGCCCATCGCGCGGCGCAGCATGTCCGCTCGACCGAGGCTGTACCCGGCGACCCGCTGCGCGATCGCCATGATCTGCTCCTGGTAGACGATCAGCCCGTAGGTCTCGGCCAGGATGTCCTTGAGCGGCTCGTCGAGCTCGGGGTGGATCGGTTCGACCGGCTTCTTGCCGTTCTTGCGGTCGGCGTAGTCCAGGTGCGCGTTGACCTCCATCGGGCCCGGCCGGTACAGCGCGTTCGCCGCCACCACGTCGCCGAACTCGGTGGGGTGCATGCGCTTGAGCAGTTCCCGCATGCCGCCACCTTCGAGCTGGAACACGCCCAGGCTCTCGCCCCGCGCCAACATCTCGTAGGTCTTGGCGTCGTCCAGCGCGAGGTGGGAGAGGTCGATCTCGCGGCCGTGGTTCTCCTCCACCATCTCCAGCGCGTCACCGAGGATGGTCAGGTTCGACAGCCCCAGGAAGTCCATCTTGAGCAGGCCGATGGCCTCGCACGACGGGTAGTCCCAGCCCGTGATGATCGAACCGTCCTCACGCGCCCACAGCGGCACCGTGCCCATCAGCGGCTGCGAGGACAGGATCACCGCGCACGCGTGCACGCCGGCGTTGCGGATCAGACCCTCCAGCCCGCGCGCGGTCTCGAAGATCTGCGACACCGACGGGTCGGTCTCGATCAGCGAGCGGACCTCGGCGGCCTCGGTGTAGCGCTCGTGCTGCGGGTCGACGATGCCCGACAGCGGGATGTCCTTGGCCGCGATCGGCGGCGGCAGCGCCTTCGAGATCCGGTCGGCGATCGCGAACCCTGGCTGGCCGTGGTGCACGCGCGCAGCGTCCTTGATCGCCGCCTTCGTCTTGATCTTGCCGAAGGTGATGACCTGGGCGACCTTGTCCCGCCCGTACTTGTTGATCGCGTACTGCAGGACCTCGTCGCGACGCCGGTCGTCGAAGTCGAGGTCGATGTCGGGCGGGGAGTCGCGTTCCGGGTTCAGGAACCGCTCGAAGATCAGGCCGTGCTCCAGCGGGTCCAGGTTGGTGATGTGCAGGATGTAGGCCAGCAGCGATCCCGCGGCCGAACCACGCCCGGGTCCGACGTGGATGCCCTGCGACTTCGCCCACCGGGTCAGGTCGCCGACCACGAGGAAGTACGCGCAGTAGCCCTTGGTGTCGAGGACGTCGAGCTCGGTCTTGATCCGCTCCAGGCACTCCTGGCTGGGGCCGTCCGGGTAGCGGGTCGGCAGGTACTGCTCGACCTCGGCCTCCAGCAGCTCCCGCTCGGACTTGCCGCTGCCGTCGGTCACGCGCGGCATCCGGTCCTGGAAGGACCAGACGTCCTCGTAGGACTCCACCATCTCGGCCACCCGCAACGTGTTGTCCGCCGCGCCCGGGACCTCCCTGTCCCAGTACTCCCGCATCTCCTCGGCCGACTTGAGGTAGTAGCCGTCGCCGTCGAACTTGAACCGGCTGTCGTCGGAGAGCGTCTTGCCCGACTGCACGCACAGCAGCGCGCCGTGCGATCCGGCCTGGTCGACGGTCACGTAGTGGCTGTCGTTGGTGGCCAGCGGCGGGAGGCCGAGCTTCTTCGAGATCTCCAGCAGGCCTTCGCGGACCGACCGCTCGATCGGCAGCCCGTGGTCCATCAGCTCCAGGAAGAAGTTCTCCTCGCCGAAGATCTCCTGGTACTCCGCCGCAGCCTGCAACGCCTTGTCGAACTGCCGCAGCCGCAGCCGCGTCTGCACCTCACCGGACGGGCACCCGGTGGTCGCGATGATGCCCTCGGCGTGCTCGCTGATCAGCTCCTTGTCCATCCGCGGCTTGCGGTACTGGCCCTCGAAGCTGGCCAGGCTGGACAGCGTGAACAGGTTGCGCAGACCGGTGGCGTTGCGGGCGAACATCGTCATGTGCGTGTAGGCACCGGCACCGGAGACGTCACCGCCCTCACCGAACTCGTCGGTGCCCCGCTGCTTGGCCTCACCCCAGAAGACGGGTTTCTTGTGGAACCGGTTCTCCGGCGCCACGTACGCCTCGATGCCGATGATCGGCTTGATACCGGTCTTCTTCGCCTGCTGGTAGAACTCGTCCGCGCCGAACATGTTGCCGTGGTCGGTCATCGCGACCGCCGGCATCTCGAGCCGCTGCGCCTCGGCGAACAGCGCCCCGACCTTCGCCGCACCGTCGAGCATCGAGTACTCGGTGTGCACGTGGAGATGGACGAAGGGGTCGACAGGCACGGGTGAAGTCCTCCTTCGCGGGCGGGTCCACTGAGGTGCCAGATTAACTCCGGGCACCGACGAGACCGGCCATTCACCCAGGCGTTGCTCGTGGTTCCACGGGCCCGGCGTGTCGGAGATCATGCGCTGGTCGTCGGGGGTCTCGCCGAACTCGTGCCTCGCACCCACGCGCCCGCGGGAGCGGGTAGCGTGGCACGACGTGACTGGCCCTGATCCCGAGGACGTGCGCCTGCTGAGCCTCGTCGCCGAGATGGGCCGGGCGGCGGTCCCGGACATCGCCGGCCGGCTCGGCATGGACGTGCGCGAGGTCGGCGCACGACTCGCCGCGTTGTCCACCACCGGACTGCCGTTGATCGTCGGTGTCGAGTGCGATCAGCAGGGCATCCGCAACGCCGTCGCCGCAGCTCAGCAGTGGGCCGCGCAGAACGCCCCGCACCCGGGAGCGCAGTACAGCGGCCCGCACCCGATGTCCGGTCCGCACCAGGTTCCGGGCGCCCAGCACCTCTCGGGACCCCACCAGGTCCCGGGTGTCTCTGGGCCGCAACACGTCTCAGGACCCCGGCAGGCCACGCACGCGATGCCGCACCCCCAGCAGCCGGTCGCGCCGCAGCCGCCGATGAGCACGTGGGGCCCGCCCGGGTCCGCCGCGTGGGCGCGCGGGGACCAGCCCGCGCCGGTGCCCGCCCAGGCACCCGCCACGACAGGTCAGGTCGGCACCAGGCTGGAGGTGCAGGGCGTGTCGGGCGAGCGGATCAGCATCCAGCTCATCGAGGTCGTCGACCCGGCGGACTTCCTGTACACCGCCGCCGGCTACGAGCTGCAGCCCGGGGAGCGCTCCGTCGTGGTGCACACCGAGCTGACCAACCACGGGCAGGTGCCGTTCCCGTCGCTGCCCGACATGTACCTGGAACTGATCACCAAGGACGGTGCGCCGGTGGGCAAGGCCCCGGTGTCGATGTCGTCCCGTCCGCCGCACCGGATGGGCGTGCAGCCGGGCGAAACCGCCGGAGGCCACACGGTTTACGTGCTCCCGGAATCGACGGAGCTGGCCGCCGTCCGCTGGACCGCCCAACCCGGCGACCCGCAGCGCACGCTTCTCTGGGACATCACCGACCTCTAGGAACGGTTCACCCCACGGCGAAGCCGCGTGTTCCAGGTGCGGGCCTCGACCCGCACCTCCGAAGGTGGTGAGCGGCTTCGTGGCGGGCACGCCGGGACGCCGCGTGGTGACTGCTCGAGGAACAGCACACGGAGTCCACGGAGCCGCTCAGGTTCCGCCGCGCGAAGCGAGTCCGGACCAGTTCTCAGACGTCAGGACTCGCCCCGGAAGAAGTCCAGCGGGTTCCGCCGGGGCTTCTCGGTGCGCTGCCTGCTGCGGTACTGCAGGGTCGGCCAGTCGCCGGCGTCGTCCCGCGGGCGCTCGGGTTCGGGCTCGCCGATGACCGAGGGCGTGGCCGGTGCGACGTCCTGAGCGCTGATCACGTCACCGAGGCTGGTCAGCCCCTCCGGTGGGGTGTCCAGGTCGGCCTCCGGGTCGACGGCCGGGATGCCGCGCGGCGGGGTCGGTGCGTCCGACCCCGGGAACTCCTGAGCCATCGAAACCCCCTTGGTAGCCCGCTGAACGAACACCACGGTACCTGCTCCCAGAGCCGTGCATGACGCACAGCAGCGGCGTGTTCCACGGGCGTGGGCCCAAACCGGCACCACCGCACGACCCCAGGCGCCCCGCAGCAGCAGCCGCTTCGCCAGGCGAGGGACACCCGACACCGCAGCGACCCAGCAGCCCGCAGCAACAGCCGCTTCGCCAGGTGCGGGACACACCTCGCACCGCCGCAGGTGCTGAGCGGCTTCGTGGCGAGTACGCCGCGACGACGCGCACCGAAGCTCAAGGAGCGGCGCACGGAGTCCTCGGAGCCGCTCAGGTCCTGCCACCCGCACCGCCGCGCAAGGCGATCACATCCCTCTAACCATCCTGGTCGCGCAACTCGTCCAGGGCGTGCTGCAAGTCTTCCGGGTACTCGCTCTCGAACGTCACCTGCCCGCCCGAGGGGTGCTCGAAGGACAGGCTCCGCGCGTGCAGCCACTGCCTGGTGATGCCCAGCCGCCGCGCCAGGGTCGGGTCGGCGCCGTAGGTGAGGTCGCCGACGCAGGGGTGCTTGATCGCCGCGAAGTGCACTCGGATCTGGTGCGTGCGGCCGGTTTCCAGCTTGACGTCGATCAAGGACGCGGCGCGGAAGGCCTCCACCGTCTCGTAGTGCGTGATGCTCGGCTTGCCGCCGGTGACCACGGCGAACTTGTAGTCGTGCCGGGGGTGCCGGTCGATCGGGGCGTCGATGGTGCCGCGGCTCGGGTCCGGCAGGCCCTGCACGACCGCGTGGTACCGCTTCTCGACGGTGCGTTCCTTGAACGCGCGCTTGAGCACCGTGTAGGCGTGCTCGCTCTTGGCCACCACCATCACGCCGGTGGTGCCCGCGTCGAGCCGGTGCACCACGCCCTGGCGTTCGGCGGCGCCCGAGGTGGCGATCCGCACGCCCGCGGCGGCGAGCCCGCCGACGACGGTGGGGCCCTCCCAGCCGGGGCTCGGGTGCACGGCGACGCCGATCGGCTTGTCGACCACGACGATGTCCTCGTCCTGGTGCAGGATCTTCATGCCCTCGACCGGCACGGCCACGACCTGCAGCGGTTGCTCGGCGGCCGGGAGGGTGATCTCCAGCCACGAACCGGCGATCAGGCGCTCGGACTTGCCCGCGGGTGCGCCGTCGACGAGCACGTCACCGGCCTCGGCGAGCCCGGCGACGGCGTTGCGGGACAGGCCGAGCAGCTTGGACAGACCGGCGTCGATCCGCATGCCGTCCAAGCCCTCGGGCACCGGGAGGGTTCGGAGTTCGCTCACGAGTGGGCGGCCTTCTTCTGCTTGCGGTGGATGGTCCCGTCGAAGTCGCGGCCCAGCAGCGACAGCAGCACCACGAGGATGCCGCCGCAGGTGATGCAGCTGTCGGCGACGTTGAACACCGGGAAGACCTGGCCGCCGGGGGCCAGGAAGGACAGGAAGTCCACCACGTGGCCCTGCAGCGGGCCGGGCGCGCGGAACAGCCGATCACCGAGGTTGCCGCAGGCACCGCCGAGCACGAGCCCCAGACCGACGGCCCACCCCGGCGAGCGGAGCTTCGGCGCAAGCCACACGATGACGCCGACCACCGCGATGGCCAGCAGCGCCAGCAGCCAGGTCAGGCCGGTGGCCATGGAGAACGCGGCACCGGGGTTGCGCAGCACGTCGAGGTAGAACAGGCCGCCGAGCACCCGCACCGGCGGGTTGCCCTCCAGCTCAGCGACCACGGCGATCTTGGTCACGACGTCCAGGGTCAGGCCTGCCGCCGCCACTCCGAACAGCAGCGCCAGCAGCGTGCCGGACCCGCCCTGCCGGGCGTCGGGGGCCGAGGTCGACTTGGCGTCCTCCGCCGCGGAGTCCGCCTGCTCAGGAGGGGGTTGCTCGGTGCTCACCCCGCCATTGTCCCCGACACGGGCGAACGCCGGCGCACCAGCCCGAGCCCACGCCCTTCCCCCGGGAGGTTGGGCCTCTCCAGGCGGGGGAGGTGTCACCTGGAACTGCCCCCACCAGCGCGGTGCAGAGCCCCAGGTGTCACCACCTCCCCTCGAGGGGGAGCGCGGGGTCAGGGCAGGAACGGAGGCAGCGGCCGTGGGTCGTCGACGGGCGCCCAGTGGCCGTCGACCTGCTCGTAGGCCGCTGCCGGGCCGTCCGCGACCAGGGATTTCAGGGCCGCGACGAGCCGGTCGACGTGCTCGGTCGTGGTGCCGAGGCCGATGCTGGCGCGCAGCGCGCGTCCGGAGTCCGCGCCGGCCTTGGTCAGCAGGTGGCGGGTGCCGAGGTGGGCGCAGAACAGCCCGTCGCGGACGCCGATGGCGTGCTCGGCCGACAGCGCGGCCGCGATCAGACCCGGGTCCTGCCCGTCGAGGGTGAAGCTGACGACGCCGACCCGGTCGTGCTCCGAGCCGAACAGGCTCAGCTCGCGCAGCCCGGGGACCTCCACCAGCCCGGCGCGCAAGCGGCTGAGCAGCGCCGATTCGTGGGCGACGACGTCGCCCCACCGGGTGGTGAGGGTGCGACAGGCGGTGGCCAGCGCGTGCACGCCGACGGTGTTGGGAGAGCCGGCCTCGTGCCGCTCCGGCCCGGTGGTCCAACTGACCGCGCGCTCGGTGACCGCGCGGGACGCGCCGCCACCGGCCAGGTGCGGGTCGGCGGCGTTGAGCCAGTCGGCGCGGCCGACCAGCGCACCGGATCCGAAGGGCGCGTAGAGCTTGTGCCCGGAGAGGGCGGCGTAGTCGACGTCGAGCTCGGCGAGCCGGATCGGCCGGTGCGGGGCGAGCTGCGCGGCGTCCAGCACGGTCCGGGCACCCCGGCGTCGGGCGGCGCGGGCGAGTTCGGCGACCCGCCACAGCTCGCCGGTGACGTTGCAAGCGCCGGTGAGCACGGCCAGCCGCGGCCCCTCGGGGCATTCGGCCAGCGCCTCGTCCAAGGCTTGGACGGCCTCGGTGGGGCTCTGCGGTGCGGGGATGCGGCGCACGTGGCGCCAGGGCAGCAGCGCGGCGTGGTGGGCCGTGTCGAAGGCCACCACCGAGGTGCCGCGCGGTGCCGCCGAGGCGAGCAGGTTCAGCGCGTCGGTGGTGTTGCGGGTGAACACGACCTGGTCGCCCTGCCTGGCTCCGGTGAAGTCCGACAGCACCTGCCGCGCGCCCTCGTAGACGCGGGTGCAGACCTGCGAGGCGAACCCGGCACCCCGGTGCACGCTGGCGTAGTGCGGCAGCAGCTCGTCCACCGCGTCGCGCACGGCTGACGAGCACGGCGCGCTGGCGGCGTGGTCGAGGTTGGCGTAGGCGGCGGTGCCGCCGGTGACCAGCGGTACCCGCAGATCGGCTCCCACGACGCCGGGAACGGCGGCGGAGCGGCTCGGAACATCGATGACAGCTGGGGACATCGCGACCCTCCCAGGGCTTCGAGGGCCCTCGTCGGGCCCGCGCTTGCCGAACCGCGCTGCGCGGCCGGCCAGGTCCTCACCCGGGGCACCCCACCGCGGTAGGAGGGTTGCCGGCCAGCGAGCCGGGGCTTGGCGCTGGCGCTCATGACCTTCGCCGCGAACGCTATCGCCCGGTCGGCTCCGCGACAACGCCGTCCCACTCCGCGGGCGGAACGGCGAAGGCCCCGGGAGCTCGTGGCTCCCCGGGGCCTTCGCGCTGCTCAGCGGGGGATCAGTCGCGGGAGACCGCGACCTTGACCTCCACCCCGTCGCCGACCGCGCCGGTCGCGGCGTCGCCCGCGTCGCCGGCCTCGACCGCGTTGGCGAGGGTCTCACCCGCGATGAACTCGCGGTGCGCCTCGACCGCCGCGACGACCTCGGCCGGCGCCTCGACGACGACCCGGATGCGGTCCGAGACCTCGAAACCGGCGTCCTTGCGGGCGTTCTGGATCACCCGGACCACGTCGCGGGCCAGGCCCTCCGCCGCCAGTTCCGGCGTGACCTCGGTGTCGAGCACGACCAGCCCTGCACCGCCCGGCAGCGCCGCAGCGGCGCCCGGGTCGGTCGAGACGAGCCGCTCGGTGTACTCGCCGTCCTGCAGCTCGACGCCCGCGGCGACCACAGTGGACCCGCGGCGCTCCCAGTCACCTGCCTTGACGGCCTTGATCACCTTCTGCACGTCCTTGCCGAGCCGCGGGCCGGCCGCGCGGGCGTTCACCGCGATCTCGAAGCGACCGTGCGCGGCGACGTCGGTGCTCAGCTCCAGGCTCTTGACGTTGACCTCGTCGGTGATCAGGTCCGCGAACGGGCGCAGCGCCTCGGCCTCCGGCGTGGCCACCACCAACCGCGCCAGCGGCAGCCGGACCCGCAGCTTGTTGGACTTGCGCAGCGCCAGCGCCGAGGAGCAGACCTGGCGCACCTGGTCCATCGCCGACACCAGCGCGGCGTCCGCCGGCAGTTCGTCGACCAGAGGCCAGTCGGTGAGGTGCACCGAGCGGCCGCCGGTGAGCCCGCGCCACACCGCCTCGGCGGTCAGCGGCAGCAGCGGCGCCACCACCCGGCAAGTCACCTCGAGCACGGTGTGCAGGGTGTCGATGGCGTCCTTGTCGCCCGCCCAGAAGCGGTCCCGGGAACGGCGCACGTACCAGTTGGTCAGCACCTCCAGGAACTCCCGCACCGTCGCGGTCGCGGTGGCCAGGTCCAGCGAGTCCATCGCCGACTGCACGTCCCCGACCAGCTCGTGGGTCTTGGCCAGCACGTAGCGGTCGAGCACGTGCGTGCTGTCGGTGCGGAACTCACCGGTGGCGCCCTCGGCGTTGGCGTAGAGCGCGAGGAAGTACCAGGAGTTCCACAGCGGCAGCACCGCCTGGCGCACCGCGTCCCGGATGCCGCGCTCGGTGACCACCAGGTCGCCGCCGCGCAGGATCGGGCTGGACATCAGGAACCAGCGCATGGCGTCCGAGCCGTCGCGGTCGAAGACCTCGTTGACGTCCGGGTAGTTCTTCTTGGACTTCGACATCTTCAGGCCGTCGTGGCCCAGCACGATCCCGTGCGCCACCACGTTGCTGAAGGCCGGTCGGTCGAACAGCGCCGTGGCCAGCACGTGCAGCGTGTAGAACCAGCCGCGGGTCTGCCCGTGGTACTCCACGATGAAGTCGCCCGGGAAGTGGTGCTCGAACCACTCGGCGTTCTCCATCGGGTAGTGGACCTGCGCGAACGGCATCGAGCCGGACTCGAACCAGCAGTCCAGCACCTCCGGCACCCGGCGCATGGTGGACTGCCCGGTCGGGTCGTCCGGGTTCGGCCGGGTCAGCTCGTCGATCTCCGGGCGGTGCAGGTTCGTCGGCCGCACGCCGAAGTCGCGCTCGAGCTCGTCCAGCGAACCGTAGACGTCGGTGCGCGGGTGCTCCGGGTTGTCCGAGACCCACACCGGGATCGGCGAACCCCAGTACCGGTTCCGCGAGATGTTCCAGTCGCGGGCGTTCTCCAGCCACTTGCCGAACTGGCCGTCGCGGATGTGCGAGGGAACCCAGTTGATCTGCTTGTTCAGCTCGACCATCCGGTCCTTGAACTGGCTCACGGCCACGAACCAGGACGACACCGCACGCTGGATCAGCGCGTTGTCGCAGCGCCAGCAGTGCGGGTACTGGTGGTCGTAGGTCTCGTGGCGCAGCAGCAGACCGCGGTCCTTGAGGTCGCGGGCGATGTGCTTGTTGGCCTCGAAGACCTGCATGCCCTCGAACGGCGGCACCTCGGCGGTGAACTTGCCGTGCGCGTCGACCGGGACGACCGGCACGATGTCCGCGGCGTCGGTGACGACCTTGTCGTCCTCACCGAAGGCCGGGGCGATGTGCACGACACCGGTGCCGTCGTCGGTGGTGACGTAGTCCGCGGCCAGCACCTGGTGGGCGTTCTCGCGGCCGGCGAAGAAGTCGAACGGCGGCTCGTAGCGGATCCCCAGCAGGTCGGACCCCTTGTAGCGGGCGACGACCCGGTCGGCGATGTCCTCGCCGAGCTCACGGGCGTAGGCCGACAGCCGCGCTTCCGCGAGCAGGTAGCGCTCGGTGCCCTGCGCGGGCGCGACCAGCGCGTAGTCGACGTCGGGGTGCACGGCCGCGGCGAGGTTCGACGGCAGCGTCCACGGGGTCGTCGTCCACACCAGCGCCAGCGCGCCGTCGAACTCCCGGCCCGGGGCGGTCAGCCGCAGTCCGACCGTCACGGCCGGGTCCTGGCGCGGCCGGTAGCCGTCGTCCATGCGGGTCTCGGTGTTGGACAGCGGCGTCTCGCAGCGCCAGCAATACCAGAGCACCCGGTAGCCCTCGTAGACCAGACCCTTGTCCCACAGGGTCTTGAACGCCCACATGACGCTTTCCATGTAGTCGAGGTCGAGCGTCTTGTAGTCGTTCTCGAAGTCGACCCACCGCGCTTGGCGGGTGACGTAGTCCTCCCACTCAGCGGTGTAGCGCAGCACGGAGGTCTTGCACGCCTCGTTGAACGCGGCGACGCCCATCTTGTCGATCTCGGCCTTCGAGGTGATGCCGAGCTGCTTCTCCGCCTCGACCTCAGCGGGCAGACCGTGCGTGTCCCAACCGAACCGGCGCTCGACGCGCTTGCCGCGCATCGTCTGGTAGCGCGGAACCGCGTCCTTGACGTAGCCGGTGAGCAGGTGGCCGTAGTGCGGCAGACCGTTGGCGAAGGGCGGACCGTCGTAGAAGACGTACTCGTTCGACCCGTTGTGACCCGCCTCGCGGGCCTCGACGGAGGCGCGGAAGGTCTTGTCATCGGCCCAGAAGTCCAGCACTTGGCGCTCGATCTCCGGGAACGCGGGCTGGGCCGCCACGCCGCGCTCGTCGGACGCGCCGAAGGGAACCTTGGGGTATGCCATCGCGGAGCTGCTCCTCGCACTGTGTCGTTGCCGCCCTGGAGGACGGGGACGACCCCCGGACGCACCGGGCACCGCGGTACCACCCCGCTTGCCGACGGCGCGGAACGCCGACGGCCACTCGATTGCCGGCTGTGACGGGCCGGACCCGTCCGGTTCTACTGAGGCGCGCCGCGCCCGTTCTTCCGGAGGCTCCCCGGTGATGGCCGGATCAACGCCTGGTCTTCCCAGAGTACCGGGACTTCGCCAGTGCGCTCTCACCGGCTCCGGCGCGGCTCCGCGGCGATGGTCGCGTTGGGCGCGCACCGGGCGCACGGCGTGAAGCCGAGACCCCGGGCGTCGACCAGCGTCAGCGGCAGCGCGTCCGCTTCGCCGAGCCAGTCGCAGGTCCGCACGTGGTAGCGCGGACGTTCGTCGATCACCACGACCTCGGCGTCCGGATCGGCCGCCTCGGCAGCGTTGCTCCGCTCCTCGCCCGGTTCCTCGCCCTGCGGCCGGACCCGGGTGGTCCTCGTCCTGCTGCGGCGGGTCCGGAGCCGGTCGACGACCAGCAGCGCGGCCCCGAGGACGCTGGCCAGGACCGAGGTCCACGCGAACCCGGCCCCGGCACCGAACACCGCGGCCACCAACGTCGCGGCGGCCACCAGGACCAGCAGCAGTACGACCAGCAGCACTCGACTTCCGCCCCTTCGCCGATCCCCTCTCGGCAGATACCGGCGGTGACGGGCCATGACCTATCACCGCCGGTGCGCCAAGTCGTGAACGGGGAATCAGCCCGCTTCGGCCGCCCTGGCGCCGAAGCTGTAGCTGGTGGCCTGCTGACCCGAGGAACGGCTTCCGCTGCTGCTGCTGCTCTCCGCTGGAGCGGCGGACCCGCGGTCCTGCAGTTCTCGCAGCTGGGACTCCAGGTAGGTCTGCAGCCGGGTGCGGTACTCGCGCTCGAACGTGCGCAGAGTCTCGATCTTCTTCTCGAGGGCGTTCTTCTCGTTGGTGATGTTGCCCATCACCTCGGCGTGCTTGCGCTGCGCGTCGCGCTCCAGGCTGGCGGCCTTGTCGCGCGCCTGCCGCTCAAGCGTCTCCGCCCGCGTGCGGGCGTCGTTGAGCATCGTCTCGGCTCGGGTCCGAGATTCGTTCACCATGCTGTCGGACTTCGAACGAGCCTCGGACAGCAGCTGCTCGGACTTCGTCCGGGCCTCGGACAACATGCCGTCGGCCTCGGCCTTGGCCTCACCGGTCAGCCGGTCGGCCATCTCCTGCGCCAGGCCCAGGACCTTGGCGGCCTGAACGTGGTGATCACCACCGGGCGAAGTCTGCTCGGCAGCGGTCGGCGCCGGGACCGGGGTGAGCCGGCGCGGTTCCTCCGCGGGGGCGGCTTGGGTCGAGGCGGCAGCGGACGCGGCCTGGCTGCGGGCCTCGTCCAAGTCGACCTGGGCGGTCTGCAGCTGGTTCTCCAGCTGCTCGACCTGGCCGCGCAGGTCGTTGTTCTCCTCAACCAGCCGGGCAAGCTCGGCTTCAACCAGGTCGAGGAATGCGTCCACCTCGTCCTCGTTGTAGCCCCGCTTGCCGATCGGAGGTTTGCTGAACGCGACGTTATGCACGTCGGCGGGGGTCAGGCCCACAAGATCACCTCACGCACTCCTTCGGCTGCGGTTCGGCGGGTTCCCCGTCACCCGGCCGGTTGCACCAGTCGCATCGCGATGAACACGACCAGCAGCAGCACCATAATCGATAGGTCCAGTCCGACGCCGCCGATCCGGACCGTCGGAATCACCCGACGCACCAACTTCACAGGTGGGTCGGTCACTGTGTAGATGCTCTCCAACGCGATTGCAACCCCCCCAACGGGTCGCCAATCGCGAGCGAACACTCTCACGAGTTCCACCACGATACGCGCCGTGAGAAGGAGCCAGAAGAAGAACAGAACGTAGAACAGGACGATCTGCACTGGGTTCACGCCTTCAACTGTGCCACCACTCACCCGTAGTTGAAAAAGGCCCCCTCTGCTAGCCGCCTCTTGTCCTCGGCCGCCACGTCCACGTTGGGCGGTGAGAGCAAGAACACGCGGTTGGTGACCTTCTCGATCGAACCCCGCATCGCGAACGCCAGACCTGCGGCGAAGTCGACCAGGCGCTTGGCGTCGGCCTCCTCCATCTCGGTCAGGTTCATGATCACCGGGGTGCCGTCGCGGTACTGCTCACCGATCGTCCGCGCCTCGCTGTAGCTCCGCGGATGCAGTGTTGTGATCTTGCTCAAGTTGAACTGAGTACCGGTGTCGGTCACCGCCCGCAGACGCGAAACTCCGTCATTCCGCGGCTGATCGTTGGGCAGAGTGCTGCGGGACGCCGTCTCCGGCGCCCACTGCCGCCGGGGTCGCGGCGTCTCGCGGAACTCCTCGGCGTAGGACTCGGTCTCCGCGTCGGCCTGGAAGCCGCCGCGGGTGCCCGCTGGCCTGCGCCGGGGTGCTCCCCGGTCGTCGTCGTAAGCGATCCGGTCGCCGTAGGCGGGACGGGAGTCGTACGCAGGACGCTCGTCGTCGTACCGCTCGCGGTAGGCGATCTCGTCCTCGAACTCGTCCACCTCGTCGGCCGGGACCATGCCGAAGTAGGCCTTCAACTTGTGCAGAGCGCTCATCGGCATGCCCTTCCTCTGCGGCTCCCTGACACCGAGCACGAGGTGGCCGGCCTTCGACCCCCTTTTGACGGCTACGGCGAGGTTAACCGCCGCCCGCCGAGCAGCGCGGTTCCGACACGCACCCTGGTCGAGCCGTGCGCAACAGCACTTTCCAGGTCGGCGGACATCCCCGCCGACACGTCCACAGCTTCGGGGTGATCAACGCGCAGACGCTCGGAGATCGCCCGAAGTGTGGCGAACGCCACATCCGGGTCGCCGCCGAGCGGAGCCACCGCCATCACTCCCCGCAACCGAAGATCGCTCGTTCCGGCGATCTTGTCGGCGAGCCGCGGAACGTCGTCCGGTGGGCAGCCTCCCCTGCCGACCGTGCCGTCCAAGCTGACCTGCACCAGCACGTCCAGCGGGTGCTCGCGATCGCCCGCCGCGCGGGCGTTGGCGGTCGCGCGGGCCAGCGCCTCGGCGAGCCGCTCACTGTCGACCGACTCGACGACGTCCGCCCAGCGGGTCACCGCCCGCGCCTTGTTGCGCTGCAACTGGCCGACCATGTGCCAGCGCCGCACGGCCTGCGGACGCAGCTCGGCGAACTCGGCGACCTTGCCGCGCGCCTCCTGCTCCCGGTTCTCGGCGAACGCGACCAGCCCGAGATCGGAGAGAAGTGCCACATCGGACGCGGGGAAGGTCTTCGTCACAGCCAGCAGCTCGACCTCGTCCGCGGAGCGGTCGGCGGCGTGGCACGCCTTCACCAACCGATCCTGGACCTCCGCGAGCGACTCGGCCAGCTCCGCGCGACGTTCCTCGGGCGTCACCGGTCCTCCTCCGGGTCGATCCAGATGACCGACGCGAACCGGCCGGTCCTGCCGTTGTCCCGGCGGTGGCTGAACAGCTCCGGCGACTCCATCGTGCAGCGCGGGTCGACGCCGATCTTGGCGATGCCGACCTGCGCGAGCTGCTCGAAGAGCCCGGCGCGCAGGTCCAGTCCGGTGGTCCCCTTGCGGGTCTTGCAGGCACTTCCCGGCAGGTGCTCCTCGACGTCGGCCTGCATCGCCTGGGGCACCTCGTAGCAGGCGCCGCACGCGGCGGGCCCGATCAACGCCTCCACCCGGTCCAGCTGCGCCCCGGCCTGGCGCATCGCCTTCAGCGCTTCCACCAGCACGCCCACGCGCGCGCCGACGCGCCCAGCGTGCACCGCGGAGATCACCCCGGCCTCGGGGTCGCCAAGCAGCACCGGCACGCAGTCGGCGGTCAGCGCCACCAGGGCGAGGCCCGGTTGAGCCGTGACCAACGCGTCCGTGGCCTCCACCGGACCCGGCTGCGGACCGTCCACGACGGTCGCGGTGCGGCCGTGGATCTGCTCCATCCACACCAGGTGGTCCTCCGGCAGACCGATGCCCTCGGCCAGCTTGCGCGTGTTGGCCGCGACCGCCTCGGGCGCGTCACCCACCCTGCCGCCGAGGTTGAAGGAGTCGAACGGCGCCTTGGAGCTGCCGCCCTCCCGCGTGGTCGTCACGCGCCGAATCCGCACTTGCCCAGCCTCCTGAAAATGAATCGACACCGGAGACCAGCGGTCTCCGGTGTCGATTCTCGCCCATGCTCAGCGCCGCATGAACGGCGGAATGTCCACGTCGTCGTCGGTGTCGTCACCGACCGGAACGGCGCGGTTCGGCAGCCCGCCCGACCGCGTGGTCCCGGTCCCGGTGGAGTGCGTCGGGTAGCCGCTGGTGCGCCCCGGCACCGACACGCCCTGCTGCCCGGTCGACGAACCGTCGGAGCCGAAGGAGCGCTGCTGGCTGCCCTGCGGCTGGCTCGCCTGCTGCGGGTAGCTCGACTGCTGGTACCCGGTGGCCTGCGGAGCCGACGGCTGCTGGGAGACCGGGGTCGTCGGCTGCTGCGGAGCGGCGGGCTGCTGCGGGGCCGCTGGCTGCTGCTCGACCTGCGGGGTCGACGGCCGCTCGGGCTCCGACTGCTGCGCCGGCTGAGCTGGGGCGGTCGTCGGCTGCGCCGGTTCCGGAGCGCTCGGCGTGGCCGGGGCCTGCTGCTGAGCTTCCTCGGTCCCGTCCGGGGCCGCGGGCTTCTCGGCCTTCGGCGCGGGCGCCTCGGCCTCCTCGCTGCGGCCGCCGACCCGGGTCGGCTCCAGCTTCTTGTGCGTCGGCGTGCCCGAGTCGAAACCGGCCGCGATCACCGTGACCCGGACCTCGTCGCCGAGCGAGTCGTCGATGACCGTGCCGAAGATGATGTTGGCCTCGGGGTGCGCGGACTCCTGCACCAGCGACGCCGACTCGTTGATCTCGAACAGGCCGAGGTCCGAACCGCCCGCTATGGCCAGCAGAACTCCGTGTGCGCCTTCCATCGAGGCCTCCAGCAGCGGCGAGTTGATCGCCTTCTGCGCGGCTTCGACGGCTCTGCCATCACCTCTCGCCGAGCCGATGCCCATCAGGGCGCTGCCGGCACCGGACATGACGCTCTTGACGTCCGCGAAGTCGAGGTTGATCAGACCCGGCGTGGTGATCAGGTCGGTGATGCCCTGGACACCGGAGAGCAGCACCTCGTCGGCTGAGCGGAAGGCGTCCATCAGGCTCACGCCGATGTCGCCGAGCTGCAGCAACCGGTCGTTCGGGATGACGATCAGGGTGTCGCAGCAGTCGCGCAGCTCCTTGATGCCCTGCTCGGCCTGGGACGCGCGGCGCTTGCCCTCGAAGGAGAACGGCCGGGTCACCACGCCGATGGTCAGCGCACCGAGCTTGCGCGCGATGTTGGCGACCACCGGGGCACCACCGGTTCCGGTGCCACCGCCTTCGCCGGCGGTCACGAACACCATGTCGGCGCCCTTGAGGACCTCTTCGATCTCCTCGGCGTGGTCCTCGGCGGCCTTGTGGCCGACCTCGGGAGCGGCACCGGCGCCGAGACCGCGGGTGAGCTCACGCCCGATGTCGAGCTTGACGTCGGCATCGGACATCAGCAGGGCCTGCGCGTCGGTGTTCACCGCGATGAACTCGACACCTTTGAGCCCGACCTCGATCATGCGGTTCACGGCGTTGACGCCGCCGCCACCGATGCCGACGACTTTGATCACCGCGAGGTAGTTGTGCGGGGGCGTCATCGGATCCGCCTTCCTGATCGTGGCTGGTGTGCTCTCTGCATCGACCGCCGGGACGGCCGCTGAGCCGGTGCCGCCGATGCGGCTCCCCCTGGTCGTCGGCGCGGGAGCGGTTGTTCGACCGATCCCGTGCCCGGTTCGGACGGTAGGCGTGATCGCGCCCCTGCGTCCAGCAGCCACGCCGGTGTCGGCAGCAGTGGTGTTGTGCCGTCCACCTCGTCGTTTCCGCCCCGACGTCGTCCGTGTCGCTCAGCGGGTCCGCCCGTTGCCGCAGCGAGCCCAGTTTCCTCGTTCCTCCCCGTGCGGCGGTCACGTTCGCGAACGTGATCACCACAACGGACACCGTACCTGGCCACCCGCTCACCCGGTTGAGGCAGTCGTGATTCGAAACCGGCTTCGTCGCAGCGGACAGCGCTGGAAATCCGGACTGCGGGTGTCTGGTTCAGCTGCCACCGTCCAGCCTCGTAGCGGCACGACGGAGGAACGGTGGCCATGGCAGGGGAATTGCGGGAGAAGGTCGCGTTGGTAGCGGGAGCGACGCGGGGAGCCGGGCGCGGGATCGCGGTGGAGCTCGGCGCAGCCGGCGCGACCGTGTACTGCACCGGGCGCACGACGCGCACCCAGCGCTCGGACTACGACCGGCCGGAGACCATTGAGGACACGGCCGAGCGGGTCACCCGCGCCGGCGGGCAGGGGATCGCCGTGCGGGTCGACCACACCGTCCCGGAGGAGGTGCGGGAGCTGGTGCGCCAGGTCGAGTCCGAGCAGGGACGGCTCGACGTGCTGGTCAACGACCTCGGCGGCGAGCACCTGATGGACTGGGACAGGCCGATCTGGGAGCAGGACCTGACGAAGGGGTTGCAGCGGCTGCGCACCGGCATCGAGGCGCACATGATCACCGCGCACTTCGCGCTGGCGCTGCTGAGCCGGCGCCCGGGCGGGCTCGTCGTGGAGCTCACCGACGGCACCGCGGAAGTGCACGAGGAGTTCTACCGCCGCGAGTGCGGCGCGTTCTTCGACGTCGCCAAGACCGCGATGCACCGGCTGGCCCGCGCCGAGGGCGAGGAGCTGGCCCCGCTGGGCGGCACCGCGGTGTCGCTGACCCCGGGCTGGCTGCGCTCGGAGATGATGCTGGAGCACTTCGGGGTGACCGAGGAGAACTGGCGCGAGTCCACGACCGCCCCACCGGCTTTCGCCATCGCCGAATCCCCCGCCTACGTGGGCCGGGCGGTGGCGGCACTGGCGAGCGATCCGGACGTGGCGCGGTGGAACACGCAGTCGCTCTCCAGCGGTTTCCTCGCGAAGGAGTACGGCTTCACCGACGTCGACGGCTCGCAGCCGGACTGCTGGCGGTTCGCGCTCGAGGTCGAGTGGGTCGGCGGGCAGGGCGACCCGGCCGACTACCGGTAGAGCGCGGCGAAGCGCGCGGCGGCCCGGGCCAGGTCCTGGCGCAGCGCTTCCGGCGCCAGGACCTCGGCTTCCGGACCGAGCGCGAGCAGTTGCGAGTAGGCGACCTGCAGCGATTCGGTCCGGAACGCGGTGCGGACCCAGCCGTGCTCGTCGGGTTCACCGGCGCCAGCCTCGGCTTCGTCGGCCGCCGGACCGTCGACGGTGGCGCGCAGCCGGCGGAGCCCTGCGGTGCTGAGGCGGACCTCCACGTCGAGGGTGAGCAGCGAACGCGCGAACTCCTCGGCGGTGCGCTCCCAGAACTCGGCGAGGTCGAAGCTCTCGTCGCGGACGAACTCCTCCCCCACGACGACCTCGCGGAACCGGTCGACCCGGTAGGTGCGGAACCGCCCGTCGCAGCGCGCGACGAGGTACCAGACGCCGGCCTTGAGCACGAGACCGTGCGGTTCGAGCTCGCGCCGGACGAGCCGGTCGCCGCGCTGGTAGTCGCCGGTGATGCGCAGGTCGCCCCACACCGCCCTGCCGATCTCCGGCAGCACGGCGGGCGTGCCGGCCTCGCGGAACCACCGGGGCGCGTCGAGGTGGAACCGCTGCCCCACCCGCTGCGGCGCGTCCCGGAACGGCGGCGCCAGCGCGGCCGCCGTCTTGCGCCGCGCGGCCTCGACCGCCTCGCCCAAGCCCATGTCGACCGCGGCCCCCGGCACTCCGGACAGGAACAGCGCCTCGGCCTCCTGCCGGTGCAGCCCGGTGAGCTTGGACCGGTAGCCGCCGAGCAACCGGTAGCCGCCCGCGCGCCCGCGCTCGGCGTAGACCGGAACCCCGGCCTCGGCCAGCGCCAGCACGTCACGCGCCACGGTCCGCTCCGACACCTCCAGCTCGCGCGCCAGCTCAGGCCCGGTCATCGCCCCCCGGACCTGCAACAAGCACAACAACGACACCAACCGAGCCGCCCGCACACCCCGACGCTACGACCCACCCCCGACAAAGCTCAGCGCAGCCCGGTGGTCTTGAGGGACCGCACCAGCCAGCGCTGGCCGAGGAGGAAGACCAGCACCGTGGGCAGTGCGGCGAGCATCCCGGCCGCGATGACGTAGTGCGTCTTCGACGCGTACTGGCCCTGCAGGGACGCGATCCCGACCTGCACCACGCGCAGCGACTCGTCCTGGGCGACCGCCAGCGGCCAGAGGAACGAGTTCCAGTTGGCCAGGAAGAACAGCACCGCCAGGGCGGCCAGCACAGGCCTGCTCAGCGGCAGCACCACGTGCCAGTAGATCCGCCAGTGCCCGCAGCCGTCCAGCTGGGCGGCGTCCTCCAGCTCGCGGGGAACGCCGAGGTAGAACTGGCGCAGCAGGAAGATGCCGAAGGCGTTGAACAGGCCCGGCACGATCAGGCCGGCGTAGGTGTCGACCAGGCCCAGGGCGCGGACCACGATGAGAGCGGCACCAGGATCACCGGCAGCGAGATCAGCAGCGTCGCCACCACCGAGGCGAACGCGAAACCGCGTCCGCGGACAGACAACCGGGGCCAGCGCGTAGGCGGCCATCGAGTGCAGGAACAGGGCAATGACGGTGACGGTGACCGCCACGAAGGCGCTGTTGGCCAGGTAGCGCAGGAACGGGACCTCGGTGAGCACGTGGGCGACGTTGTCCAGCGTGAGATCCTGCGGCCAGCCGAGGCTGTAGAGCTCCGACTCCGGCCGGAAGGCGCTGAGCAGGAACCACAGCAGCGGAGCGACCGTGACGAAGACGATCAGGTAGGCGGCGAGCATCCGGGCCCTAGGCATCGATCCGGCCTCCTCTGGTCAACGCGAACAGCACGCCGGTGACCGCTCCGAGGGCCACGACCAGCAGCGCGCAGATCGCCGAGGCGTAGCCGAACCGGCCGAACAGGAACGCCTGCTGGTAGGCGTAGTAGACGACCGTGGTGGTGGAGTTCGCCGGACCGCCCGAGGTCAGCACGTAGACCAGGTCGAAGACCTGCAGCCCGGTGACCGCGTTGATCAGCGAGGTCACCAGCACGAAGAAGCTCGTCGGCCGCAACATCGGCCAGGTGACGGCGCGGAACCGCTGCCAAGGTCCTGCACCGTCCACAGTGGCCGCGTCGTAGTGCTCGCGCGGGAGGTCCTGCAGCCCACCGAGGAAGATCAGCATCTGGTACCCCATCAGGAACCACACGCTGATCAACACCAGCGTGATCAGCGCCAGGGTGGGGTCGCCCAGCCAGGAGACGTCGTCCAGCCCGGTGAGCTTCGCGACCGCGCCGGTCTTGTCGGTGAGCAGGAACTGCCACAGCAGGCCGATCACGACCAGGCTCACGGCGTTCGGCAAGAACAGCGCGGCGCGCACCACGGCGACACCCGGGAAGTGCTCCGACACCAGCAGCGCAAGGCCGAGTCCGGCGACGAACGCCAGCGGCACGAACAACACGGTGTAGCCGACGGTGATGCCGAAGCTCTTCCACAGCAGCGCGTCCCCGGCCATCAGGCGGAAGTTCTCCAGGCCCGCGCAGTCGACGTTGCCGAAGCCGTCGACCTCGAAGAAGCCCACCAGCAGCGCGAGCAGCGCGGGCAGGGCGATGAACAGCAGCAGACCGAGCGCGTCAGGCGCAGGAAGGCAGCTGCGGCGGTGGCGTCGGACCTCCTCGTGCGGCTCACCCGATCTGCGCCCTCGTAGGTGGACAGGAACGTGTCGATCTGCTCGGCGGCGGCACCGGCGACCTCCGCGGGGTCACCGCCATCGAGGTGGCAGGACTGCAGCGCGTCGGAGACTGCGCGGTAGACCTCCGGCGGGTAGCGGGGCTCCGAACGAGCCTCGGCCATCACCTCGTCGGCGAAGACTCGCATCGGACCGTCGTCGAACGCTCCACGTTCCTCCGCTGCGCGTTGCACCGATCGACGGGGCGGGATGTTGGTCTTGGCGACCGTGTTCCAGCGTCGCATGCGATCGATGCTCGCCGGATCGGTCGATCCCAGCGCCCACACGACGAACTCCGCTGCGGCGTCGGCGTTCTCGCTCCGGGCGTTGGCGACCACCGCCCAGCTGCCCAGTGCCGTGGTGTAGGCGCCATCGGCCGGAGCGGGCATCGGCAGGACGCCGTAGCGGAAATCGGGGGCCTGCTCGGCGATCTCAGCGATGCCCCAGATGCCGAGGTGCTGCATCGCGCAGTAGCCGTCGGCGATGTTGGAGATCGAGTCGTTGCCGCCGGTCCCGCGCACGCGACGAGGTGCGACGCCGAGCCTGACGGTGTCCTGCCAGAAGCGCAGGGCTTGGTGGACTCCTGGGCTGTCGAAGGCGGCGCGGCGGTGATCGGGGCTGAAGACTTCGCCGCCGGCCATCCACATCGACTGGTAGAAGGTGGAGTTCGCGTAGTACCCGGGGTTGGTCTCGAGGAGCAGGCCGAACCGGTCCCGGTTCGTGAGGCGCTGGGCGAGGTCGAGCAGCTGGTCCCAGGTGCGCGGCAGGTCGCCTTCGGAGAGGTGCTCCTGCTCGAAGATCTCCTCGCTGTAGTACAGCGCCAGCGGCTCGATCTCCATCGGCAGGCCGTAGACCCGGTCGGCGACGAGCCGGGTCTCCAGCACCAGCGGCAGGAAGTCCTCGCGCACCGACGGGTCCAGGTGCGGGGTGAGGTCGGCGAGGGCCCCGCCGTTGTAGTAGCGCAGGAAGTCGCCGGGGCTGAGCAGGAAGACGTCCGGACCAGCTCCGGCGCTGAAGGAGGTCTGCAGGGTGGGTCCGGACTTGTAGTCCTTGTTCGGGACGTAGCGCAGCCGGACCTTGATGTCGTGGGTGTCGTTCCACTCCTCGGCCAGCTGCACGAACCAGTCGCTCTGCGACTTCTGCTGTCCGCCGGGGCCGTAGAAGTTCCACAGGCTCAGCTCCCGTGGCTTGGGCGAGCACCGCACCAGCGCGGGTCCGGCCGCCACCGCGGCCACTCCCCCCAAGAACGTCCGCCGCCCCACCGATCCGGTCACTCGACCACCCCCAAGCCGGCCCAGCAAACGATTACCCCGCACGCTGGGTGACCTCGATCACCCAGTCAACACCACCCGGACGAGGCGGCTTCGTCGTCGCAGCGGTGGACGAGGAGCGTTGCGCCGCACCCGCACCCACCCGCAGCGGTGTCACCTGCTCACGGCGTCGGTGTCACCGTGCCGCCGCTGAGGTGGAAGACGGCTGCGCGGACGTCGTTCCAGCTCAAACCCGTGTCCGTCAGCGGGGTGATCAGCTCGCCGGCCAGGGCGGCGTTGCTGATCGGTCCGCCCCAGCCCGGCACCTTCACCGAGACCCAGCGGCCGCGCCGGAGGCGGCGCGCGCGACCGCGCTCCACGGTGCGGTGAACACCCCAGCAGCCGAGGAGTAGGTCACCCCGCCCGGCGAGAAGATGAGGTGGAGGTCGCTCATCGTGGCGTGCACCCGGTACGCCCGCAGGCTGAAGCCGAATCCCAGGGCGAAGAGCAGGCAACCACGAGGTGCATCGCACTGGAGAGGCTGTGGAGGCTCCCCAACGCCGCGAAGACGGCCACCGCCACCAGGCTGACCGCCGCCCCCACGGGTTGGGTGATGACCGAGATCCGCATCCGCTGGAGCTCCCGCCGGTGCGCGAGCGGCGTGCGGGTGATGGCGAAGGTCGCGGCAGGAACGGGATGCACCCGGACATCCTCCCAGCAGAACTCCGGCCGCTGCGGCCGAACGGAAGAGGAGACCCCAGCGGTGACCGGGCCTCCCGGTGATCACCGCGAGGTGCGCACCGCGGTCCCGAGGACGGCAGGGGGAAAGGGGGGCCTCCTCGACGTTCAGGCGACGGTAGGCAGGGCGGGGGTGGTCACGTCGTAGATCGTGCCCGGGCGGGTCAGCAGCGGCGGCAGGATCTGCGCCTTGCGCGGGGTGTCCTTCACCGACCCCCAGTCGACGCGGCGACCTCCGGTGAGCTCCAACCGGATGTCGTTCGGGGCCTGCGCGAGCACCGCGGTCACCTCGGAGCGGACCGGGGCCGGCAGGGCGACCAGCACCGACAGCCCCGCGCGGGTGGCGGGGTCGGAGGCGGACGCCTGGGGCGCGCGCAGTTCCGGGACTCCGGCGGGCGGGTCGGCAACCGTCTCGAACGGGACCCCGGAGACGTCGAGCAGCCGGACGCCGTCGGTGGCGCGGAAGTACGCCGCCGGGGTCCGCTCGGTGACCTGGATGCGCACCGTGGAGGGCCAGTCCAGCACCGCGCGGGCGTCGGCGACCTCGGCCAGCGCGCGCAGGTGCTCGCGGATCTGCTCCGGGTCGACCTGCAGCATCGGCGTGCCCTCGGCGACCTCGGCCGCCCGGACGACCTCCTGGGCGGGCAGGCTGTCGTTGCCCTCCACCTGCACGGAGCGCACGCCGAGCAGCGGCGAGAAGTACGCGACCAGGAAACCGGTGGTCGCCACCGCCAGCAGGCCCGGCAGCAGGAAGCGCCGCCAGGCGGGAGCGGGCGGCGCACTCCGGCGCACCGGCCGGCGCCGCGCTCGTTCCGCCGCGCCCCGGTCGGTCACCCTTGCTCCTCCCCGCTGCCGTTGCCGCCGGAACCGGCGGCACGGTCGAGTTCGCTGAGGATCTCCGGGCCGAGCATGGTCACGTCACCGGCACCCATGGTCAGCACCAGGTCGCCGGGCCGCACGAGGCCCGCGACGCGCGGCCCGGCGTCGGTGAACGACGGCTCGAAGTGCACGCTCTCCGGCGGCAGCGGGATGGCGTCGGAGATCAGCTTGCCGGTCACGCCGGGCTGCGGGTCCTCCCGCGCGCCGTAGACGTCGAGCACGACGACCTCGTCGGCCAGGCCGAGCGCTTCGGCGAACTCGGCGGCGAAGGCCGCGGTGCGGGAGAACAGGTGCGGCTGGAACACCACGACCAGCCGGCCGGTACCGGCGACCGGGCGGGCCGCCCGCAGCTGCGCGGCGACCTCGGTCGGGTGGTGGGCGTAGTCGTCGTAGACGCGGATGCCGTTGACCCGGCCCTTGAACTCGAAGCGGCGTCGCACGCCGCCGAACGCGGCCAGGCCTTCCAGCATCCCCTCCAGCGGGGCGCCGAGCTCCAGGCCCGCGAGCAGCGCGGCAACGGCGTTCGCCGCCATGTGCTCGCCGGGGACGGCGACCTGCACGTCGACCGGCTCGGACGAGACGCCCACCAGCTCCACCGAGACCACGCCGACGCCCTGCTCGGCGCGGTAGCCGACCAGCCGGGCGTCACCGTCGGCGGTGGCTCCGGCGCCGTAGCGGCGGACGCGGACACCGGTGGACTCGGCTTGGTCGGCGAGGGCCTTCGCGCCCGGGTCGTCGGAGCAGGCGATGAGCACGCCGCCGGGCTCGACGCGGCCGATGAAGTCCTGGAAGACCTCGGTGTAGGCCTCGGCGGTGCCGTGGTGGTCCAGGTGGTCGGGCTCGACGTTGGTCACGACCGCCACGGACGGGGAGAACGCCAGGAAGGACCCGTCGCTCTCGTCGGCTTCGGCGATGAAGGTGCCGCCGTCGCCGTGGTGCGCGTTGGCGCCGGACTCGTTGAGGTCACCGCCGATGGCGAACGACGGGTCGACGCGGCAGTGCTGCAGCGCGACGGTGAGCATCGAGGTCGTCGAGGTCTTGCCGTGCGTGCCCGCGACGCAGGCGACGCGGTGGTCGGCCATCAGCCCTGCCAGCGCCTCGGCGCGGCGCAGCACCGTGATGCCGCGTTCCTCGGCAGCGAGGAGCTCGGGGTTGTCCGGGCGGATCGCGGTGGAGACCACCACGGCCGTCGGCTCCTGGTCGAGCAGGTCGAGGTTCTCGGCGTGGTGCCCGATCCCGATGCTCGCGCCCTGGGCGCGGAGCGCCAGGACGGTGCGCGAGTCGCGCGCGTCGGAGCCGGAGACCTGGCGGCCGCGGGCGAGCAGGATGCGCGCGATGCCGCTCATCCCGGCACCGCCGATGCCCACGAGGTGGACCCGCTCCAGCTGTCGGTCCCTGTCGGCGGTCATTGCCCCGCCACCTCCATCACGATGCGGGCGAGCACCTGGTCGGCCTCGCGGTGACCGCTGCCCATGGTGGCCTGGCTCATCATCTGCAAGCGCTGGGCGTCCAGGGCCATCGGGATGATCTCGTCGACGACGCGCTGCGGCGTGAGCTCGGCGTCGGAGACCACCCGGGCGCCACCGGCGTTGACCACGGGCTGGGCGTTGAGCGCCTGCTCGCCGTTGCCGTGCGGCAGCGGCACGAACACGGCGGGCAGGCCGACGGCGGAGACCTCGGCGACGGTCATCGCGCCGGAGCGGCACACCACCATGTCGGCGGCAGCGTAGGCGAGGTCCATCTGCTCCAGGTACGGCACGGTGCGGTAGATCGGCGCGCCCATGACCTGCTGAACAGCGACGCTGTTCTTGGGCCCGTGCGCGTGCAGCACGCCGATGCCCGCGCGGCCGAGGGCCTGCGCGGCCCCGGAGAAGGCGGTGTTGAGCGTCTGCGCGCCCTGCGAGCCGCCGAAGACCAGGATGGTCGGGGCGTGCGGGTGCAGCCCGAAGTGCTGGCGAGCCTGCATGCGCAGCTTCCAGCGGTCGAGCCGGGTGATCGACTCGCGCAGCGGGATGCCGATGGGCTGCGCGCCGGACAGCCCGCTGTCGGGGGTGGCCGACAGGACCCGGGTGGCGAGCTTGGCGCCGACCTTGTTGGCCAACCCGGCGCGGGCGTTGGCCTCGTGCACCACGATCGGCACCCGGCCGCGCGCGGCGAGGTAGGCGGGCAGCGAGACGTAGCCGCCGAAGCCGACGACGACGTGCGCGCCGACCTTGTCGAGCACGTCACGGGTCTGGTGGACCGACTCGCGCACCTTCATCGGCAGCTTGAGCAGGTCGGCGTTGGGCTTGCGGGGCATGGGCACCGGCGGGATCAGCTCGAGCGGGTACCCGCGAGCAGGGACCAGCCGGTTCTCCAGGCCTCGTTCGGTGCCCAGGGCGGTGATCTGGGCGTCGGGGCGGACGCGTCGTACCGCGTCGGCCAGCGCCAGGGCCGGTTCGATGTGCCCGGCGGTGCCACCTCCGGCGACCACCACCGAGAGCCGGCGCATGCCCATCGTCGCGCCCTGCGGGGCACCCAGGTGGTGGATGCGGACCGTCTCGTCCCCGCTCAACGGTGTCCTCCTCGTGTCTGAGCCCGGGAGCCGGGCCCGCTGCGCGCACCTCGTGCGCGGGGTTCTGCTCCACTCCGGCGCGTCCCGGACGCGCCGGCGCTCTTGGCGCCGGGCCTGGTCCGGGGGACGGGCCGGGAAGTCTTCCGCCTGGCCGGCGGACGGTACGGCGCCGGGGTGGGCAGTCGCAGCAGCTTGCCGACCCGCCCCGGTCCCAAAGACCGTAGCGCGGCGATGGCTTCGGGTTCGTGCCGGGCGAAGTTCGCGAGCAACCCGAACACGAGCATGCTCGTGACCACCGAGGACCCGCCGGAGGAGATCAGCGGCAGCGGCAGCCCGGTGGTGGGCAGCAGGCCGACCACGTAACCCATGTTGATCACTGCTTGGCCGACCAGCCAGGTGGTCAGCGTGGCCGCGACGAGCCGGATGTAGGGGTCGGTGTTGCGGAAGGCGATGCGCATGCCGACGTAGGCGGTGGTCGCGTAGAGCATGAGCACCACGGCGCAGCCGATGAACCCGAGCTCTTCGCCGATGACCGCGAAGATGTAGTCGTTGTGCACGTTGGGCAGGTACTGCCACTTCGACCAGCCCTGCCCCAGGCCGCGGCCCACCAGCCCGCCGTCGGCGAGCGCGAACAGCGCCTGCATGGCCTGGTAGCCGTTGCCCATCGGGTCCGCGGCCGGGTCGAGGAACGAGGTCAGCCGCGCCATCCGGTACTCGGCGATCATCGCCAGCACGATGCCGCCGGTGAGCGCGCCGAGCGCCATCATGAGGAACAGCCGCAGCGGCGCTCCGGCGAACCACAGCAACGCGAGCAGCACCACGAACAGCGTGATCGTCGAGCCGAGGTCGGGCTGCAGCATGACGAGCGTGAACATCAGCAGCGCGGCCGGCACCACCGGCACCAGCAGGTGGCGGTACTGGGTCATCAGGCCGCGCTTGGTGACCAGCACGTGCGCGCCCCACAGCGCGAAGGCGACCTTGGCGAACTCGACCGGCTGGAACGACACGCCCGCGACGACGAACCAGCTGCGGGCGCCGTTGAGCTCGACGCCCACGTGCGGGATGAGCACGAGCACCAGCAGTCCGAGGCAGAAGGCCAGCAGCCCGAGGCTGTAGCGGCGCAGCAGCCGGACCGGGAGCCGCAGCGCGATGTAGAACAGCACGAGTCCGGCCCCGCAGTACATGACCTGCTTGACGAACACGCTGTAGGAGGAGCCGGCCTTGTTGAACGAGTCGACGCTGGACGCCGAGAGCACCATCACCAGGCCGAACACCGTGAGCAGGCCGAAGACGGCCAGCAGCAGGTGGAACGAGGCCAGCGGCCGGGTCAGCCACGCCGTCAGGGGGGACAGCACGGTCACCCCGGCGCGCTTGCGGGGCTCGCGCGCGCCGGAGGTCTTGGTCGCAGCGGTGGCCACGGGATCACCCGCCGCGCTGGGTCGCCGCCGGGGTCTCGGACAGCACTGCGCGCACGGCGTCGGCGAAAGCCCGCCCGCGGTGGGCGTAGTCGGTGAACATGTCCATGGACGCAGCGGCCGGTGCGAGCAGCACCACCGAGCCGGGCCGCGCGGATCCGTGCGCCAGGCGAACTGCTTCGAGCATGCCCGCATCGTCCCCCGCTGCGACCTCGTGCACGGGCACATCCGAGGCGTGTCGGCCGAGTGCGGCGGTGAACTCGCCGCGGTCGCGACCGATGAGCACGACGGTGGCGAGCCGTCCGGCGTTGGCGCGGACGAGGTCGTCGACCTCCGCGCCCTTGAGCAGGCCGCCCGCGATCCAGACCACGGAGTCGTGGGCGCGCAGCGCGGCGTCGGCGGCGTGCGGGTTGGTCGCCTTCGAGTCGTCCACGTAGGACACCCCCGCGGACTCGGCGACGACCACCGAGCGGTGCGCGCCGGGTTCGAAGGTGCGCAGGCCTTCGGCGACCGCCTCCGGCGAGACGCCGTGCGCGCGGGCGAGCGAGGCCGCGGCCAGTGCGTTGGCGACGTTGTGCGGGCCCGCGGGACGGACCTCGGAGAGCTGGGCGAGCACCTCGTCGTCACCGAAAGCCCGGTCCACGAGCCGTTCCCCGGCCACGCCGAGCTGGCCGTCGGCCGGGTCGCCGAGGGTGAAGGCCACGTGCCGCGCCTGGGCCGCAGCGACGAGCCGGGTGGACCACTCGTCGTCGGCGTTGAACACCGCGACCTCGTTGCCCGCGAAGATCTTCGCCTTGGCCTCGCCGTAGGTCTCCAGCGAGCCGTGCCAGTCGAGGTGGTCGTCGGCGAGGTTGAGCACCGCCGCAGCCTTCGGGCGCAGCGCCTGCTGCCAGTGCAGCTGGAAGCTGGAGAGCTCGACCGCGAGCACCCGGTGCCCGGCGCGGACCGCGTCGACCACCGGCAGACCGACGTTCCCGCAGGCCACGACGTCCTCGCCGTGGGCGCGCAGGATCGACTCGAGCATGCTCACGGTGGTCGTCTTGCCGTTGGTGCCGGTGACCGCGAGCCAGGTCGACGGGCCTTCGGGCTTCTCCTGGTCGAGCCACCAGGCGAGCTCGACCTCGCCGATCACCTCGACCTCGGCCGCGGCGGCGGCCGCGGGCAAGGGTGCTTCGGGACGCCAGCCGGGGCTGGTCACGACCAGGTCGGTGCCCTGCGGCGGTGCGTCGAGCCCGGGGACCAGTTGGGCGCCTTGGGCTTCCAGCGAAGCGAGCGCCGCCAGCCGGTCGGCAGAGCCGTCGGTGACGGTCACCTCGGCGCCGACCGCCAGCAGCGCTTCCGCCGCGGACCGCCCGGACACCCCGGCACCGGCCACCAGCACCCGCAACCCTCGGTACCGGCTCGCAGCCACGGCCCCGCCTCCCCACTCGTCGACAACCGAACTCGTCCTGCACGCGGACTCGCCGCTCAGCCCCACCCTAGGCACCTGCACCGCAGCGGGTTCCGGCGGCGGGGACGACACCCCGCCGCACCCGTCCGGCGACTACCGGGCCAGGGCCAGCCAGTCGGCGTAGAAGAGCCCGACGCCGAACATGCAGCTGATGCCCGCGAGCACCCAGAACCGGATGATGACCGTGGTCTCGGCCCAGCCCGCCAGCTCGAAGTGGTGGTGGAACGGGGCCATCCGGAACAACCGTCGCCGGGTCGTGCGGAACACCACGATCTGCAGCACCACCGACAGCGCCTCGACGACGAACACGCCACCGATGACGATCATCAGCAGTTCGGTGCGGGTCGCCATCGACAGGCCCGCGAGCAGACCGCCCAGCGCCAGCGAACCGGTGTCACCCATGAAGATCTTCGCGGGCGCGGCGTTCCACCACAGGAACCCGACGCACGCGGCCATGCCGGCCGCCGCGACCACGGCGATGTCGAGCGGGTCGCGGACCGTGTAGCAGCCCGGGGCCGGGCCGGCGCCGAAGCAGTCGTTGCGCAGCTGCCAGAACGCGATCAGCACGTAGGTCGCCAGCACCATCGCCGCGGTGCCACCGGCCAACCCGTCCATGCCGTCGGTGAAGTTCACGGCGTTGGACCAGCCGCTGATCGCGATGTAGGCGAAGATCACGAACCCGACCGCGCCGAACGAGATCACCGTGATGTCGCGCAGGAAGGACAGGTCCACCGAGGCCGGCGTGACTCCGTTGCGGTTGGGGAACTGGATCGCCAGGATCGCGAACAGCACCGAGGCCACCAGCTGGCCGACCAGCTTGGCGGTCTTGTTCAGGCCGAGGTTCCGCTGCTTGCGGATCTTGATGAAATCGTCGAGGAACCCGACGATGCCCAGCGCCGTCGTCAGGCCCAGCACCAGCAGACCGGTGACGGTGGGCTGCTCGCCCAGCATCAAGTGGGTGACCAGGTAGCCGCACCACATCGCGACCAGGATCGCCATGCCGCCCATCGTCGGGGTGCCGCGCTTGGCCGCGTGCGTGCCCTGCACCTCTTCGCGGATCTCCTGCCCGAAGCCCTGCCGGGAGAACACCCGGATCAGGTACGGCGTGAACAGGATCGAGACGACCAGCGCCACCGCGGCGGAAATCAGAATCGGCTTCACTGCTGCTGCTCCCCACCACCGCCATCGGCGAACAAGGCTTCCGCGACCCGCCACAGACCGGCGGAGTTGGACGCCTTGGTCAAGACCACATCACCGGGACGCAGTTCGGCGCGCAGCAGCGCGACGGCCGCGTCGATGTCCGGAACCAGCACCGACTCCTCTCCCCACGAGCCCTCCAGCGACGCCGCCTGGTGCATCGCCCGGGCCTGTTCTCCGACCACCACGAGCCGGTCGATGTTCAGCCGGACGGCCAGCCGTCCGATCTCGTCGTGCGCCTCCACGTCGAGGTCGCCGAGCTCGGCCATCGGCCCGAGCACGGCCCACGCCCGCGCGGGACGGCCCCGCGTCATGGCGGCCAGCGTCTTCAGCGCGGCCCGCACCGACTCGGGGTTGGCGTTGTAGGCGTCGTTGACGACGGTGACGCCGCCGGGGGTCTCGGCGACCTCCATGCGGCGGGCCGAGACGCGCTGGACCGCGCCCAGCCGCTCGGCGACCTGCGGCAGCGTCGCGCCCAGCTCCAGCGCGACGGCCGCGGCCGACAGCGCGTTGCCGACGTGGTGCTCGCCGAACAGCGGCAGCGTCACGCGTGCCTCGCCGGCCTCGGTGACCAGCGTGAACGTCGGCCGGGCCTGCTCGTCGACCTCGACGTCGGTGGCGCGCACGTGCGCGTCCGGGGATTCGCCGACCAGCACCACGCGCGCCCGGGTGCGCTCGGCCATCGCCGCCACCAGCGGGTCGTCGGCGTTGAGCACCGCGACTCCGTCCTCGGACAGCGACTCGACGAGCTCGCCCTTGGCCTGGGCGACCGCCTCCTGCGAACCGAACTCGCCGAGGTGGGCGTGGCCGACGTTGAGCACGACGCCGATCTTCGGCGGCGCGACCTCGCAGAGGCTCGCGATGTGCCCGACGCCGCGAGCCGACAGCTCCAGCACCAGGTGCCGGGTCTGCTCGTCGGCGCGCAGCACGGTCCACGGGTGGCCGAGCTCGTTGTTGAACGAACCGGGCGGCGCCACGGTCGGGCCCATGGGGGTCAGCAGCTGGGCGATCAGGTCCTTGGTGGACGTCTTGCCCGACGAGCCGGTCACGCCCACCACGGCCAGCTGCGGCAGCCGGTCCACGACGTGGCGGGCCAGCTTCGCCAGCGCGGCCAGCACGGCCACACCGGTCCCGTCGGCGTCGCCGGCCAGCGCCATGGCGCTGGAGCGCTCCTCGACCGGAACCGTCGGCACCAGCACTGCGGGGGCGTCGACCTCGCGCGCGGCCAGCACGCCGGTCGCGCCGTCGGCGATCGCCTGCGCGGCGTAGTCGTGCCCGTCGACGCGCTCGCCCGGCACGGCCACGAACAGCCCGCCCTCGGTGATCTTGCGCGAGTCGAACTCGACCCCGGCGCTGACGACCTCCGCACCTTCCGCACGGTGAAGCCTGCCGTCCACCGCCGAAGCGATGTCAGCGAGGCTGAGCCGGATCAACCTGCCTCCTCGGTGTTCTTGCGGGACACCCGCGCCCGGCGGGCCGGGTCGGCACCCGGTCGCCTGGTCTGCTGCGGATCAGCGGCTCGGCGCTCACGCGCCCGCTGTCGCGTCCCGCCCCCGACGATCTTGGGTTTCTTCGTTGCGGCCAAGCCTATGGCGCAGCGCGGCGGCCAACTCCTCCCGGTCCGAGAAGGGGTGCACCACGCCCGCCACCTCCTGTCCTGTCTCGTGGCCCTTGCCCGCGACGACCACGATGTCGCCGGGCTGAGCGCGTTCGACCGCGGCGATGATCGCAGCCCTGCGGTCGCCGATCTCGATCACCTCACCACGCTCGCCGGCGGGGACTTCCTGGGCCCCCGCCAGCATCGCGGCCCGGATGTCGGCCGGGTCCTCGCTCCGCGGGTTGTCGTCGGTGACGATGAGCAGCTCGGACCGCGTCGCGGCGGCCTCGCCCATCAGCGGGCGCTTGGCCGTGTCCCGGTCCCCGCCGCAGCCGAGCACGACGATCACGTCGCCGTCGACCTGCGCACGCGCCGCGTCCAGCACGGCCGAGACCGCACCGGGCTTGTGCGAGTAGTCCACCACGGCGGTGAAGTCCTGCCCGAGCGCGACACGCTCCATGCGGCCGGGCACGTCGACCTCGGCCAGTCCCTGCTCGATCGCTTCCAGCGGCACCCCGGCCGCGTGCAGCGCACCGATCGCCAGCAGCGCGTTCGCGACGTTGAACGGTCCGGGCAGGCGCAGCCGGACCGGCATCTCGAGGCCGTCGGGGCCGTGCGCGGTGAAGGTCTGCTCACCGGTCGGGTAGGCGGTGACGCCGGTGGCGGTCCAGTCCGCGTCGGCGGACTCGGTGGAGACGGTGACCGTGCCGGACTTGACCAGCCTGCGGCCCCACTCGCCGTCCACGCAGACCACCTCGCGCTCGGCGCGGCCGTCGAACAGCAACGCCTTGGCCTGGAAGTAGTCCTCCATGTCGCGGTGGAAGTCCAGGTGGTCCTGCGAGAGGTTGCTGAATGCGCCGACGGCGAAGCGGGACCCCGACACGCGGCCCATGGCCAGCGCGTGGCTGGAGACCTCCATCGCCACCGTGCGGACGTCGTGCTCGACCATCACCGCCAGCAGCGCCTGCAGGTCGGGGGCCTCGGGGGTGGTGAACGCGCTGTCCAACCGCTCCCCCGCGATGCGGGTCTCCACGGTGCCGATCTGGCCTGTGGTCCACCCGGCGGCGCTGAGCGCCGACTCCAGCAAGTAGCTGGTGGTCGTCTTGCCGGAAGTCCCGGTGACGCCCAAGATCTTGAGCTTGCTCGACGGGTCGCCGTAGATCAGCGCGGAGGCCTTCCCGAGGACGCCGCGCGGGTCTTCGTGCTCCAGCAACGCGACCCGACCTTCGCGCACCGCCGGGTGCTCGGTCAGGCCGGCGCGGAGGATGCCGTCGGCATCGGTGAGCACCGCGTGCGCACCGGCCGCCAGCGCCTGCTCGGCGAAGTCGGCACCGTGCACGCGGACGCCGGGCAGGGCGGCGAAGAGGTCGCCGGGGCGCACGTGTTGAGCGCGGAGTGTGGCACCGGTGACCGCCGCCTCGGCGGCGGGGCAACCGGGTACGCGCACCACGCGCGCGCCGATCTCATCGGCGAGCTTGTTGAAGTCCACCGGCTCGACGTGGGTGGGTCGAGGCGGGGCAGTCGCGACCGCGGAAGGCACGTCGCGACAGGCTACCGGTACCACTGGTGGGCGCATCTCCATGGTCGCCCGCCCGTTCGGCGGTGCGACCGTTGCGCCGAAGCGAGCAGTGCTCGGCGGACGCTCGTCCGCTCCGGGGGCCGACTCCCGCACCCGCCGTGCTCGTCCGTTCCGCAGCGTGACGAGCGTGCGTCCGCGATGTCCGTTCTCGCGGCTCGGAGGGGCCGTGGCGGGAACTGGTCGGCCTCTGGTCCGCGACATTCCGGACCTATAACGTTCCGCAGGTTCGTGAGAGATTCACCGAACTCTGGAGGAACCTGTGAGGAACCATCGCCTCGGCCGTCTGGCCGCCACCTCGCTCGCCACCGCCCTGCTCGCCGCCCCGCTGGCCGCTCACCCCGCCGTGGCCGACACTCCGCCCGCACAGGTCGCGCACGCCGCTGCTACCCAGCTCTCACCCGGTGACGGCACCGCGCAGGGCGCTGTCGAGTGGTTCCAGGCCAACGCCGGGGACACCTCCTACGAAGGCCTGTGCGAGATGGCCGTCGAGAACGCCTACGGGGTCACCGGTGTCTGGCCGTCGGCCATCGACCACTGGAACGGCGCGGTCGCCGCGGGCAAGGCGCACACCGACGGCTCCACCCCGCCGGCGGGCGCCTTCGTCTACTGGAACACCAGCGAGTACGGCCACGTCGGCATCGCCGACGGCAACGGTGGCTTCCACAGCAGCAGCGTCGGCGGCACCCTCGGCCACTCCGACAGCCTCTCCTACTTCCCCAACTACCTCGGCTGGAGCGACCCCCAAGTCCCCGCCGCCCGCTGAGCCACCGAACCTCCCGCGAGCCCGACAGCCACACCACCCACCTCGACTTCGCGAGAACCTCGAACGCCAACCATCCGCCTCGAACTTCGCGCGGAGTTCGACGGCCGAGTTCTCACCTCGAAGTTCGGGCGAAGTTCGAAGGCCACGCTGTCCCCGCACGTCACGGCGAAGACACGAGGGCGGGCTCAACCCCGCGCGACCCCCGCGACCTAGCTCCACCTTCGGACGCAAGACGGGTCGCTTTCCGGCCCCAGGCGGGTCGACCTCCCGGGCCCAGGCGGGTCGACCTTCCAGGCCCAGGCAGGGCCACCTTCCGAGACCCAGGCAGGGCCACCTTCCGAGACCCAGGCAGGGCCACCTTCGCACGATGTTCGAAGGCAACTCGAACTTCGCGCGAAGTTCGAAGGCCAACGTCCCGCCTCGAAGTTCTCGCGAACTTCGACGGGAGGTGGCCGCACGCGTCACCCAACAGGCGCGGGGGCCAGAAGGCTGCGCGAGGCTCCGTGGCCGGTGGCCAACCTTGCGCACGGGCGAAACACCAGGCTCGAACTCGCCCGAAGGAGTCCGGGGGGCGAATTCGCGCGGAGTTCGAAGGCCGCGCTGCCCCTGCACGTCACGTCAGAGGCACGAGGGCGGGCTCGACCCTTCGCGCGGCCTCCCGCCCTTCGCGCGACCTTCCGGCTCCTCGGCGGGTCGACCTTCCGGCCCCAGACGGGTCGGCCTTCGCGCGATGTTCGAAGGGCCACTCGAACTTCGCGCGACCTCCGGAGGCCTGCACCTCGCCTCGAACTTCGCGCGATGTTCGAAGGCCAACGTCCCGCCTCGAAGTTCTCGCGAAGTTCGACGGGCGCGACCGCGCCGAGCGGCCGGGTGGGTCGCTCGGCGCGGTTCGTCGTCGGGTCAGTGGCCGTCTCGGGGCACGTAGCTGCCGGAGCCGCCGACCAGGAAGTCCAAGTCCGCGCCGTCGGAGGCCTGCAGCACGTGGTCGTAGTAGAGGCGCTGCCAGCCGCGCTCGTAGGGGTTGTCCGGGTCCTTCCACTCGGACCGGCGCCGCTCCAGTTCCTCCTCCGGGATCTCCAGGTCCAGCCTGCGGTGGGGCACGTCGATGCTGATCGTGTCGCCGGTGCGGACGAACGCCAGCGGACCGCCGGCGGCCGCCTCCGGGGTGACGTGCAAGATCACCGTCCCGTAGGCGGTGCCGCTCATCCGGCCGTCGGAGATGCGGACGATGTCGTCGAACCCCGCGTCCTGCACCTTCTTCGGGACCGGGACGTTGGCGACCTCCGGCATGCCCGGGTAGCCCTTCGGCCCGGCGTTGCGGACCACCAGCACGGTGTTCTCGTCAACGTCGAGGTCGTCGTCCTTGCACACCGCGTAGTACTCGTCGACGTCCTCGAACACCATCGCCGTGCCCCGGTGCACCAGCAGCCGCGGGGAGGCGGCGGACTGCTTGACCACCGCGCCGCCGGGCGCCAGCGAGCCGCGCAGCACGGCGGTGCCGGTGCCCACGGCCTGGAACGGCTCGTCGAAGGAGGTGATGACCTCGCGGTTGTGCACCTCGGCGTCGGCGATGTTCTCGCCCATGGTCTTGCCGCTGACGGTGATCGCCTCGCGCTCGACCAGCCCGCCGAGCTCCTTGAGCACGGCCGGGAGACCCCCCGCGTAGCAGAAGTCCTCCATCAGGAACGTGCCGCTGGGCTGCAGGTTCACCAGCGTCGGCACCTCGCGGCTGTCCAGGTCGAAGTCGTCGACGCTGAGGTCGACGCCGACCCGCTTGGCGATCGCGATCAGGTGCACCACGGCGTTGGTGGACCCGCCGATGGCGGCGTTGGCGCGGATGGCGTTGCGGAACGCGTCGCGGGTGAGCACGTCGGAGGGCTTGAGGTCCTCGCCGATCATCTCCACGATCCGCCGCCCGGTCTGCTGAGCGGTGGCGTAGCGGCGGGCGTCCACGGCGGGCCAGGAGGCGGCGTAGGGCAGCTGCATGCCCAGCGCCTCCACGACGCAGGCCATCGTCGAGGCGGTGCCCATCGTCATGCAGTGCCCGTTGGACCGGGACATGCAGCCCTCGATGAAGTAGCACTCCTCCTGGTCGATGCGGCCCGCGACGAGGTCGGCCTCGGCCTGCCAGACGGCGGTGCCGGAGCCGATGTCAGTGCCCCGGTACTTGCCGTTGAGCATCGGCCCGCCGGTGAGCATCATCGTCGGCAGGTCGACGCTGGAGGCCGCCATCAGCAGGCCCGGAGTGGTCTTGTCGCAGCCGGAGAGCAGCACCAGGCCGTCGAGCGGGTTGGCGCGGATGGTCTCCTCGGCCTGCATCGCCAGCAGGTTCCGGTAGAGCATGGTGGTCGGCCGCATCAGCGTCTCGCCGAGCGCCATGTTCGGGAACTCCAGCGGGAACCCGCCGGCCTGCCACACCCCACGCTTGACCGCTTCGGCGATGCGCTGCTGGTGAGCGTTGCACGGCGCCAGTTCCGACCAGGTCGTGCCGATTCCGATGACCGGCCGGCCGTCGAACACCTCGTCGCTGTAGCCCTGGTTCTTCACCCAAGAGCGGGCGGTCATCCCCGCTCGTCCGTAGGCCCCGAACCAGCTGGCGCTGCGCCGCGGCGTGCTCATGCGTCCTCCCGTGCTGTGGTCTCCACCAGTGGGGACGACGTAATCAGTTCGGCTCTCGCCGCGCAATAGCTGATCCGCAATACCGAACGTCGGTTGCCATTTCGAACACGACTGTTGACGCTGGTGATCTGCACCTCTACGCTTCGGTGACCCAAATCACGAACAACGTTCGACATACCGAACCTCGCCGAGGAGGCCAGGTGCAACCCGACTCTCCGGCGCTGCACGCAGCGGTACGCCGAGTCATGGTGCGGCTGATCCCGTTCCTGTTCCTCATGTACGTCATCGCGTTCTTGGACCGCGTGAACGTCGGCTTCGCCAAGGAGGAGTTCCAAGCCCACGCCGGCATCTCGGACGCCGCGTACGCCATGGGCGCAGGTCTGTTCTTCATCGGCTACGCGCTGTTCGAAGTCCCCAGCAACCTGATCCTGACGCGGGTGGGTGCCCGCTGGTGGATGTGCCGGATCATGGTCACCTGGGGCCTCATCTCGGCCGCGATGTCGCTGGTCAACAGCGAGTTCCTGTTCTACCTGATGCGCTTCCTGCTCGGCGTCGCCGAAGCCGGGTTCTTCCCGGGCGTGATCCTCTACATCACCTACTGGGTCCCGCACGCCTTCCGCGCCCGCTGCAACGCGATGTTCTACTTCGGCATCCCGCTCGCGTCGGTGCTCGGCGCCCCGCTGTCCGGCGCGCTGCTGGAGATGGACGGCGTCGCCGGGATCCTGGGCTGGCAGTGGATGTTCGCCATCGAGGGCCTGATCGCGTGCGTCGTGGGCGTGTGGGCGTTCTTCTACCTCGACGACTCCCCGGCGCAGGCCAAGTGGCTCACCGACGACCAGCGCACCACCCTGCAGGCCGCGTTGGACGCCGAGGACGGCGCCAAGCAGGGACCGCACCGGCTGCTCTCGTCGCTGGTGGACCCGCGCGTGCTGTACTTCTGCCTGATCTACTTCCTGATCCAGTGCAGCGTCTACGGCATGACGTTCTACCTGCCGACGCAGGTGTCGGAGGCCGTGGGCAGCGAAGAGGTCGGACTGCTGGTCGGCCTGGTCACCGCGATCCCGTGGACGATCGCGCTCGTGGTCAACATCGTGGTGAACACGGCTGCGGACCGCCTGGCCCAGCCGAAGAAGCGCTTCGTCGCGGCGGCCTGCGTCGCGGCCGGCTCGGTCGGCATCGCGGCGTCGGCGGCGTTCAGCAACCCGTACCTGGCCATCGCGGGGCTGTCCGTGGCGGCTGCGGGGTACATCTCCGTCCAGCCGGTCTTCTGGACCTTCCCAGCGGCCTACCTGACCGGGACCGCAGCTGCGGCGGGCATCGGGCTCATCAACTCGCTGGGCAACCTCGGCGGTTTCGTCGCGCCGGTCGCCAAGACCTGGGTGGAGAGCACCCTCCACTCCGACACCGCGGGCCTCTACCTCCTGGCCCTCTGCGGCTTCGGGGCGGCAGCCCTCTTCCTCACCCTCTCCCGGGCCGAGGACCCCAGCCGGACCCCGCAGGCCGACGCCGACCCCGAGGCCAGCCACCACTGAGGCAGTCACGCAGGAACGGATGACGACGGTGCGGGGGGAAGTTCCGCGGAACTTCCCCCCCGCACCTCCCAGTGCGAGCAGGGAGGTTTCAGGTGGACCTCCCTGCTCGACGCGTGTTTCGAGGGTGCGCCGCAAACCCTTCTTCAGGTGTGGGACTCGAACAGCACCGGCTCTGCCACCCGCACGGCGAAGCAGAGCGAGTGCGTCCACCACCAGATCAACGGACCTGGAGCTCCTGGAAGGGCGCGGGCTCCTTGGACAGCGGGATCTGGTACCGCTGCGTGAGGAACGTGGCGATGGTGTTGAACAGCGGCGCCGCCGACTTGGATTCCCGAGCACCGGAGGGCGCGTCGAGCATGAGACCCACCACGAACCGCGGGTCGTCGGCGGGAACCATGCCGGCGAAGGTGATCCAGTACTTCGACTGGCTGTAGCAGCGGCACGCCGGGTCGATCTGCTGCGCCGTGCCCGTCTTGCCCGCCACCTGGTAGCCCGGCATCGCGGCGTCCGAGCCCGTGCCGTCGTCGGAACTGCCCGGTCCGTCCTGCACGACCGAGCGGAGCATGTCCCGGACGACGTGCGCGGTCTGCGGGCTGACCACCCGGACCGGTTCCGGGGCCGGCCGCGCGACCCGCGTCCCGTCCGGTTGCACTTCGGCCTCGATGATGCGCGGCGGGACGCGGACCCCGTCGTTGGCGATGGCCTGGAACATGCCGGCCATCTGCAGCACCGTCATCGAAAGGCCCTGCCCGATCGGCAGGTTCGCGAACGTCGAGCCCGACCAGTCCTCCCGCGCAGGGAGGCTGCCCGCGCTCTCCCCGGGCAGCCCGATGCCGGTCGGCTTGCCGAGCCCGAACGCCTTGGCCAGGTCGTACCAGCGCTGCTCTCCGAGCTGCTGGGCCACCATCAGGGTGCCCACGTTGGAGGACTTGCCCATGACACCGGTGAAGGTGAGCCCGATCGTGCCGTGCTTCCAGGCGTCGCCGACGGTGCGGTCGGCGACCTTGATGCTGCCCGGGACCTGCAGCACCTGGTCGGGCTTGACGATGCCGTGCTCGATCGCCCCAGCCGCGGTGATCACCTTGTTCACGGACCCGGGCTCGTAGGGCGTGGTGACCGACGGGTTGCCGAGGTTGCCGACCCACGGGCCGCGCGGGTCGAAGGTCTTGTCGTTGGCCAGCGCGTAGACCTCACCGGTCTTGGCGTCCAAGACCACCGCGCTGGCGCTCTTGGCACCGGCGCGCACGGCGTAGTCGGAGACCTCCCGCTGCACCACGTGCTGCAGGTCGGAGTCGAGCGTCAGCTGCACGTCCGAGCCCGGGGTGGCCGCTACCAGCTCCCGCTCGGTGCCGGGGATGACCAGGTTCGAGCCGCGGGCGGTGTCGGAGACCTTGGTGCCGTTGCGGCCGCCGAGGACGTCGTTCATCGCCAGCTCCAGGCCGATCTGGCCCTTGACCTTGCGCTCGTCCATCCGCCAGTTCGCGGCCCCTATGACGTTGGCCGCCAAGTTGCCCGCCGGGTACTCGCGGGTGGCGCGGTACTCGGCACCGATGTGCGGGTACTTCTCGGTGATCACGTTGGCCTGGCTGGGATCGATCTCCGGGCCGAAGTAGGTGAACGCGGCGTCCTTGAACAGCGCGTCGAGCACTTCGTGCTCGGTGATCTGCCCGCGCAGCGTCGTGGCGATGAACCGGGCGACCTCCTGCTTGTACTGCGCCGAGGTCGGCTTGCTGGGGTCCTTGGCGTGCTGCTCGTCGAAGTCCTCGGTGAGCTGGCGCGGGTTGGCGTAGAGCTGCCGCGCTTCGCTGGAGAAGGCGAGCACGTTGGAGTTGCGGTCCACGATGGACCCGCGTTCAGCGGGGATCGCGTCCTTGGTGATCCGCTGCTTCTCGCCCTCGCTGGACAGCTCGCCGGCCTGCACGCCCTGGACCTGCACCAGCTTGGCGCCGGTGAGCAGCAGCGCGATGACCATGAGCAACCGCCCGACCAACAGCCGCCGGTTGCTGCCGGCGACGTTGGTGCGGGCGGTGCGACCTCGTGCTCGGGTCGTGCGCGGCATCAGCGCCCCATCGCCTGCGCTCGGGCCGGGTCCTGCTGCGGAGCGTGCTGCGGGGACGCCGGGGGCGTCGGCTGCCCGGGCTCACCCGCGGGCGCGGGCGGCGCGGGCGGCGGCGCCGGCGCGGTGGCCTTCTCCGGCTCGCCCACGACGACGACCGAGCCGTCCGGCTGCGGCACCAGGTGCGCCGGGGCGGGGGCCTTGACCATGCCCAGCTCCTGCTCGGCGCGGCGCTGGATCTCCGGCGTCGATCCCATCGAGCTGACCTCGCGCTGCAGCTGTTCCTTGCGCTCGTTGAGCGCGTTGACGCGGGCTTCGCCCTCCTGCAGCCGGTAGCTGCCGGACACCGCCGAGATCGACAGCCACAGCGTCGCCGCCAGACCGGTGGCCAGCACGACCATGACCACGACGACCAGCGGGAGCCGGGCGAGGGTGTTCACGCGCTCGTGGACCAGCTGCTTGGCGCGCGGCATGGCCGCGACGGGACGCCGCTCCTCGCCGCCCTGGCGGACCTGGCGCGGGCGTCGCGCGGGCTGGTCGCGCCGCTCCTCGCGCCGCGCGTAGGCCCGCTCGGCCGCGGCCGAGCGGGTCCGCCGCTTCTCGGACTTCTTCGGTGCCTGCTTCAGCCCCGAGGGCCCGGTCGCGGTGCCCTCCGCGGTCTCGGCGCTGTCGGTCCGTGAAGCCGCGTTGGCACGTGCAGGTGCAGTCATGTCGCCTCCTCGCCGTTGCCCCCGCGGATCCGCTCGGCGGCGCGCAGCCGCACCGAAGCCGCCCTGGGGTTGGTTTCGATCTCATCGGCACCGGCCTGCTCGGAGCCCCGGGTGAGCAGCCGGAACTCCGGCCCGTGCCCGGGGAGTTCGACCGGCAGGTCGACCGGGGTGCGGGACTTCACGCGGTCGGCGAACTCCCGCTTGGTGATCTTGTCCTCCAGCGAGTGGTAGGACATGACCGCGATCCGGCCTCCCACGGCCAGCGAGTCCATGGCCGCGGGCAGGGCCCGCTCCAGCACGTCGAGCTCGGCGTTGACCTCGATGCGCAGCGCTTGGAACGTGCGCTTGGCCGGGTGCCCGCCGGTGCGCCGGCTCGCGGCCGGGACGGTGTCGTAGAGCAGCTCGACCAGCCGCCCGCTGCCGCTGAAGAGCTCCTTCTCGCGCTCGCGGACGACCGCCGAGGCGATCTTGGCCGCGAACTTCTCCTCGCCGTAGACCCGCAGGATCCGGGCGAGGTCCTCGCGCGGGTAGGTGTTGAGCACGTCGGCGGCGGTGCGCGGCGCCCCCGGGTCCATCCGCATGTCCAGCGGCGCGTCCTGCGCGTAGGCGAAACCGCGTTCGGCTTCGTCCAGCTGCAGCGAGGACACCCCCAGGTCGAACAGCGCGGCGTCCACCGTGGACAGACCGAGCTCGTCGAGCACCCGGTCCCACTCGTCGTAGACGGCGTGCACCAGGTCGATCCGGTCGGAGTGGGGGGCCAGGCGCTCACCGGCCAGGCGCAGCGCGTCCGGGTCCCGGTCCAGCCCGACCAAGCGCAACCCCGGGAACCGGGCGAGCATCGCCTCCGAGTGCCCGCCCATGCCCAGCGTCGCGTCGACGACCACCGCCCCGTCCCGGGACAGCGCCGGCTCCAGCAGTTCCAGCGTGCGCTCCAGCAGCACCGGAACGTGCCTGTCGCGGGCGGAACCGCCCTTCTCCTGCGGCTCGTCGGCCACTGCGGCCCCTCCCTCCCGCGTGCCGGACTTGCTCAGAACCACCGATCGGCGCGCACCCGGCAGTGCGCACCGACCATCTCGCTGCGTCGATCCCCCTCGTCGAGCGCCGGATCTCGTCAGGTCCCCGCCCGCCCGTCGCTTCCTGGTACCGGGGAAGATGCACCAGGAGGCGAAAGCCGAGCGGACCGAGGCCTCACGAGGCCCGACAGCCACTCCTAAAACACGCCGGGCAACACCTCCTCGCGCGCCTGCGCGTAGCCCTCCTCGTGCTCCTCGAGGTAGTTCTGCCACCGCTCCGCCTGCCAGATCTCCAGGCGGGTGATCGCGCCGATGACCACGCACTCCTTGTTGAGATCCGCGTAGCGGCGCAGCTCCGGCGCGATGGAAATCCGACCCTGGCCGTCGGGACGCTGCTCGTCGGTCCCGGCGAACAGGTACCGCTGGTAGGCGCGGACCGCCTCGTTGGTGAACGGCGCCTCGGCGACCTTGCGCGCCATCTGCTCGAACTCGTCGCGCGGGAAGACGTAGAGGCAGTGGTCCTGTCCCTTGGTGACCATCAGACCCCCCGCCAGTGCGTCCCGGAACTTCGCCGGCAGCGTCAAGCGCCCCTTGTCGTCGAGCTTGGGGTGGTGGGTGCCGAGAAACATCCCGGTCCACCTCCCCCGACCCGGATCGCCTCCGCCGACGACCGCCCCCGCGCCGGGAGCGCGGGATCCCGCCGCCGACCGGGGCAGCTACGACGAAAGCAGCAGGACCCCCTTTTGCCCCACCGGGCCCCACAGTACCCCACTTCGCTCCACGGTCAACACGAAACGCCCCGGTCACCCGAGCGTGATCGCGACTGTTTTCGCAGGTAGCACCACGTGGGGGTGAAGTGGGGGAGATCGGGGGCGCCGCGCGGCCCCCACCCCACCACGCGCCACCGCGGGTCCACCAGCCAGGATGGGCGGGGATCAGGCGAAAACCGCCGGTCAGCACGCGTGTAGATCAACTGGACGACCGGCCGGTTATGCTCAGTCCGTTCGGTGTCCGGCGCGACCGGGTACCGGTGGTGGGGTGAAGTGGGGGCAGTGCGACCCTCGGCTCCGCCGGCCCGGTCCGGGTGCCCTCCCGGCACCCCCGGTCTGCGGGCCAGACATGGCCGGGAGGGCGAGATCCAGGAGGTGGCGTGACGCCGAAAACCCAGCTGACCGGCACCGCCGGTCCGACGACCGGCGCGCCCGCCCCAGCCGCGCCCGGCATCGACCGCGTGCACGGCACGATCCAGCGCATCGCCGCCAACGTGGAGCAGGTCCTGGTCGGCAAGCCCGAGGTGGTCCGCGTCGCGCTGGTCACGCTGCTCGCCGAGGGCCACCTGCTGGTGGAAGACGTGCCCGGCGTGGGCAAGACCTCGCTGGCCAAGGCGCTCGCGCGGTCCATCGACTGCACGGTCAGCCGGATCCAGTTCACCCCGGACCTGCTGCCCAGCGACATCACCGGCGTGTCCATCTACAACCGGCAGACCGAGAGCTTCGAGTTCCGGCCTGGACCGGTGTTCGCCAACATCGTGGTGGGCGACGAGATCAACCGCGCCTCGCCGAAGACGCAGTCCGCGCTGCTGGAGTGCATGGAGGAGCAGCAGGTCACGGTCGACGGCGACACCTACGCGCTCGGCGCGCCGTTCATGGTCATCGCCACCCAGAACCCGGTCGAGATGGAGGGCACCTACGCCCTGCCGGAGGCGCAGCGCGACCGCTTCACCGCGCGGGTGTCGATCGGCTACCCGGACGCCAAGGCCGAACTGGCGATGGTCGACGAGCACTCCGGGCACGACCCATTGGGCCAGCTGCGCCCGGTCACCGACAGCGCCGAGGTCCAGGAGCTGCTGCGCGTCGTCAGCCAGGTGCACACCTCCACCGACATCCGCCGGTACGCGATCGCACTGGTCACCGCGACCCGCAACCTCGCCGAGCTGCGGCTGGGGGCCTCCCCGCGGTCGACGCTGCAGCTGGTGCGCGCCGCCCGCGCGCAGGCGGCGCTGGCCGGTCGCGACTTCGTCATCCCGGACGACCTGCAGGCGGTGGCCGTCCCGGTCCTCGCGCACCGGCTGGTGCTCACCAGCGAGGCGCGTGCCGCGCGCCGCTCGGCGACCGACCTGGTGCGGCAACTGCTGGAGCGCATCCCGGTGCCGCGCGGCGACACCCACGACGAACGAGGCTGACGTGCTCTCCGGGCTGACCATCCGCGGTCGCTGCCTGCTGGCGGCGGGCGTGGCAGCCGGGATCTGCGCGCTGGTCCTCGACGAGCGGGACCTGCTGCGGGTCTCGGCCTTCGTGATCGCCCTGCCGCTGCTGTCGCTGGCGCTGTCGGGACGGGTCCGGTTCGGCGTCGGCGCGCGCCGGGTGATCGACCCGCCGCGCGTCCCCGTCGGTTCCCGGGCCGACGTGCAGCTGCACATCACCGGCCGTGGCCGGCTGCCCGCCGACGGGCTGGTTCTGGAGGACGGCACCCCGCACGCGCTCGGCGGCCGTCCCCGCTTCCGGCTGCCGATCGTGCCGCGCCAGCGCGGCCAGGTGGTCAGCTACCCGGTGACGCCGGCGCTGCGCGGTATCCACCACATCGGGCCGCTGCGCACCTGGGTCGGGGACCCGTTCGGACTGGCCCGCTTCGAACGGGAGCTGGCCGGTCGTTCCCGGCTCGTGGCCACGCCCGAGGTCGTCGAGCTGGCCGGGTTGCCCGCCGGGTCCGGTCTGGGCACCGGCGAGGACGGGACGGCGCGGCTGCGTGCCGGGCACGGCGAGGACGACGCGATGGTCCGCCAGTACCGGCAGGGCGACGACATCCGCCGCGTGCACTGGAAGTCGACCGCCCGCCGCGACGAGTTGATGGTGCGGGTCGAGGAGCGGCCGTGGCACGGCGGCGTCACGGTGATGCTGGACCGGCGCTCGGCCGCCCACCGCGGCAGCGGCGCGCGCAACAGCGTCGAGTGGGCCATCTCCGCCGTGGCCAGCATCAGCCTGCACCTGGCGCGCAACGGCCAGCAGGTCCAGCTGGTCACCGAGGACGGGAACCCGCTGGCCCGCGAGATCGGCGGTGATGACGGGAGCCGGGAGGAAGCGCTGCTGGACTCCCTCGCCGCCGTGCGCCCCTCCCCCCAGCGCGACCTGCAGTGCAGCCGCGACCCCGGCGACGGGCACGAGCTCATCGCCGTGCTCGGCGAAACCACCACCGCGGGCGTCGCCGAGCTGACCAAGCTCCGCCCGCAGGAGACCCGCAGCATCGCGGTGCTGCTCTCGGTCCGGTCCTGGAACGGCGAGAACGGCGTCGACCCGGAGGACGCGGCGCGCAGGCTGCGCGCGGCGGGCTGGACGGTCGTGGTGGCCGAGGGTCCGCGGACCCCGATCTCCGAGGTGTGGCGGGACCTGTGCCAGCAGACCAAGTCGGCCGACCCCGCAGGAATGATGCCGTGAGCAAGGAGAACACCGGTTCCCTCGACACGTCGCTGGTGGCCGCCGCAGCCGGTGCGTTCGCGGTGCTGTGCGCCTCGGCGTCGTTCGCCGGCGTGCTCGCCGACGCCCGCTGGCTGTTCCCGGCGCTCATCACGGTGCTGGCCGTGGCGGGCGTGGGCGTGCTCGGCAGGCGCCTGAGCTGGCCGACCGCGGGCGTGGTGGCGGCCCAGCTCGTGGCGCTGCTGGAGGCGCTGACTGTGCTGTTCGCCTCGTCCAGCGCGTTCCTCGGACTGCTGCCCACCCCGGGCGCGCTGGTCGAGCTCTCCCGACTGCTGGGCGGAGCCGACGAGCTGATCCGCACCGGTGTTCCGCCGGTCGCCGCCGACCCGCCGCTGCAGGCGCTGGTGTGCCTGGGCCTGGGCGTCGTCGCGCTGCTGGTCGACCTGATCGCGGTCGGCTTCGGCACCCCGGCCGTGACCGGGCTGGTGCTGCTGTGCGTGTTCGCGATCCCGGCGTCGCTGGCCGACCGGATGCTGCCGTGGTGGTCGTTCGCGCTGGGCGGTGCCGGCTACGCGCTGCTGCTCGCCGCCGGTGGGCACCACCGCAGGTGGCGGCGGTACGAGGAACCGGACAGGGTGGCGCAGACCCTGTTCGGCCGGACCTCGGCGACCGTCGCCGGCACGGCCGGTGTGATCGCGGTGCTCGCGGGTTCGGTGTTCACCGGGGTGGGCACCGAAGGCCGGTTGCCGGGTTCGGTGCCGGAGGAGTTCGGCGGCACCGACGGCATCGGCCTGCAGCCGTTCACCTCGCTGCGCGGGCAGCTCAACCGCGACCGGGTCGTGGAGCTGTTCCGCGTCCGGGGCCTGCAGCAGGACAGCTACCTGCGGGCGATGACGCTGCGCAAGTTCGACCCGAACACGGGATGGCAGCTCGAGGGCCTGACCCAGGGCGTGGAGGCGAACGCCCCGCTGCCGCTGCCGGAGGGCACCACGATCGGGCGTGGAAGGCCCGAACGCGTGGAGGTGCAGCCGATCGGTTACCGGGACCCGTGGCTGCCGGTCTTCGGCACGCCGGTCTCGGTGTCGGGCATGGGCCGCGACTGGCGGTACGACCCGGCCGCCGGGATCGTGTTCACCCAGACCAACCAGGAGACCCGGCCCTACACCCAGCAGGTGGTCGTCCCGGACCCGTCGCCGGACGAGTTGCGCTCCGCGCGCGGGCCGATGCCGATCGACCCCGCCTACCTCGACCCCTCCGGCATCTCGCCGGAGGTCGCCGAACTGGCGCGGCAGCTCACCGAGGACCAGCCCACCGAGTTCGACAAGGTCGTCGCGATCAACCGCTTCTTCACCGATCCGGCCAACGGCTTCCGCTACGACCTGAGCACCGCGCCGTCGACCGGGCAGGACGCGCTCAGCGACTTCCTGTTCCGCGGCAAGCGCGGGTTCTGCGAGCAGTACGCCTCGTCGATGGCGGTGCTGCTGCGCTCGATCGGCATCCCCTCGCGGGTGGCGATCGGGTTCACCGCCGGGTACCAGGACGGCACCGAGCAGGTCATCACCACCGAGGACGCGCACGCGTGGGTGGAGGCCTACTTCCCCGGGTGGGGCTGGCAGACCTTCGACCCGACGCCGCTCGCCGACGGCCGCACGGCGCTCCCGCAGTTCCTCGACACGGCGCTGCACCCGCCGCAGCCCGCGGCACCGCTGCCGGGCCAGCCGCTGCCGCCGCCCGAGCCGGGCGCGCCGGCCCCGCCGGTCGCGGGCGCGCAGCCGGACCAGCCCGACTCCCGCGATCGCCCGCAGCAGCGCCGGGAGCCCGTCGAACGCGGCTGGTCGCTCACGGCCTTCGGGGTGCTCGCGCTGCTGGCTTGCACAGGCGCGGCCGCGCCGTTGGCGGTCCGCGAGATCCGCCGCGGCCAGCGGCTGCAGGCGATCACCGAGGGCCGCGAGGGCGCGGCGAGCACTGCGTGGCGCGAGGTGCTCGACGAGTTCCGGGACCGCGGCTACCAGCCGCGCGCCACCGACACCGCCCGCCAGCTCGCCGACCGCCTGGTCACCGACCACGAGCTGGACACCGAGGGCGCCGACGCCCTCAAGCGGCTGGTGACGGCCGTCGAGCGGGAGTGGTACGCGCCGACGCCGCAGGCGGACGGCACCTTGTCCGAGACGCTGAAGTCGATCACCACGAGCCTCCAGCTCAACGCCCCGATGGACCTGCGCTCCCGGCTCTTCCCGCGCTCGGCGCTCCCGCCCTGGCGCACCCACCCCTGACGGTCCCGCCTCGACGCCCACGAGCGGAAGCGCGACGTTCCAGCCGGGGTCGTCCCCGAGGCCGAACCCCGGTTCGTCGGCGGCGGTTCCAGCCGGAACCTGCCTCCCACGGGAGCGGGGACAGCTCAAGCCCACCACCGGAGATCCGTCTCCACGAAGGCTGTTCCTGTGAGCTGCGCCGGGCGCGGACAAACGAAGATCGCCGCCGGGCCCCACGGCCCGGCGGCGATCTTCGACGTAGCCCCTACTGCTCGAAGCGCTTGCGGAAGCGCTCCTCCATGCGTTGGGCGAGGGAACCGCGCGCTGCGGGACGGTTCGAGCCGCGCTTGGGCTTCTCGCCTCCGCCCCCGTCGTCCGCCGCCTGGTCGTCATCGCCGCCACCGCGCAACGCGGCCAGCACGATCACTGCTCCGCCGAACATCACGAGGAAGCCGACCACGCTCAACACCGGGATCTCCGCCGGCCGCAGGGCGGGGATCACCGCACCGATGACCAACAGAGCAAGACCCAGCACGAAGACGGCGATGCCCTGCAACCGCCGACGTCGAGATGGGCGTTGGAGCCGTCCTCCGCGCACGGTGGAGGCGAACTTTGGGTCCTCGGCGTAGAGCGCGCGCTCGATCTGCTCGAGCTGTCGCTGCTCGTGCTCGGAGAGTGGCATGACTCCTCCTCCGGCACAGGTTCTCGGTGGCGCCGGGCTTGCCGACCGGCGAACGCTTGGGGGCGTCACCATCGAGGATACGGTTCCGGCGACGCGACGACTACCCGGTCCGGCCACCGGAAACCTGCGACATCGCGGACACCGCCAGGTCGGGTGTGTGATCAACTTCGCATTTCGCCTCGGCGACCAGCGGTAATCATGCGAGGCACCCTGGGTAGTCGCGTTGGGTGATGATCGTCGCAGGTGTGCGGCCGATCGGCGGAATTTCCGGAACGAGGCGGTCCGGCACAGGTCAGGCGGGTTTCCGCGCGATCGCGTGCAGCCGCGTGGCGATGTCGCGGAGGGGCGGGCGGGTCGCGGCGGCCTGCTCCAGCTCCGCGACCGTCTCCGCCGTGTGGTCGTCGGTCACCGAGCCCGGCACCAGGTCGCTGAGCACGCCCTGCCCCTGGACGAGCTCGACGGTGAACCCGCCGGCGCTGAGGGACCGCTGCAGCGCCTCGGTGTCGAACCGGCGCTGCAAGGTCTCCGATCCCGCGTCCAGGACGCCATCGGTGTCGTTGAGCAGCCGCAGCGCCTCGCCGACCCGACCGGCCAGCGCGCGGGCGAGGACCGCCGCGTAGCGGTTGGCGACGAGCACCGACACGGCTCCGCCGGGGGCGGTGGCGGCTGCCAGCGCGGCGATGGCGGTGTCGACGTCGTCGACGACCTCCAGCAACCCGTGCGCCAGGACGAGGTCGGCACCGCCGTCCGGGCTCAGCGCTTCGAGGGCCTCGGTGTCGCCCTGCAGCGGCGTCACGCGGTCGGCCACGCCGGCGTCCTCGGCGCGGCGCTGCAAGGTCGCCAAGGCGTTGGGGCTCGGGTCGATCACGGTGACCGCGCACCCGGCCTCGGCGAGAGGCACCGCCCACACGCCGCTGCCGCCGCCGACGTCGAGCACGCGCGGTCGGCGGCCGAGCCGCTGCGCCGCGTTGGCGATCTCGGTTTCCAGCACCTCGTGGACGGCGTCCGATCTCATGGCCAAGAGCGTAATGCCGGGTGGCGCGCACCTCGCACCGGCGGGGTTGGTACGCGGCGCCGGTCCGGGCGAGGACGAGTGGCGGAGTCGTCATGAGCAAAACTCGGCCGGCACTGCTCAGGGGGTCGCCGGTTCCGTAGGCTACGTGCGTGCAGACGGTTGCGGTGCTGAGTCTCAAAGGTGGCGTGGGCAAGACGACCGTGGTGCTCGGGCTCGCCTCGGCCGCCATGCGGCGCGGCGTGCGGACGCTCGTGGTGGACCTCGACCCGCAGTGCAACGCCACCGCCGCCTTGGAACCGGAGGAGACCGCCCAAGGTCTCAGCGACGTCCTCGCCGATCCCCGCCCGGAGGTGCTGCGCGCGGCGGTGACCGCCAGCGCGTGGGGGGACGAGGTCGATGTCCTGGTCGGTTCCGAGGACGCCGAGAACCTCAACGGGCAAGGCTCGGGTGACGGACACCTGTCCCGCCTGGACGAGGCGCTGTCCGAACTGGACGACCTGATCGTCGAGGGCCAGCTCCCCTACCAGCTCGTGCTGCTGGACTGCCCGCCCTCCCTGGGGCGGTTGACGCGGTCCGCGCTGGTCGCGGCCGACCGCGCTCTGCTGGTCACCGAACCGACGATCTTCGCCGTCTCGGGCGTGCAGCGCGCCTTCGAGGCGGTGCAGGCCGAACGCGCCAACAACCCGGACCTGCAACCGCTGGGCGTGGTGGTCAACCGCGTCCGCCCGAGGTCGCACGAGCACCAGTACCGCATCGACGAGCTGCGGGACATCTTCGGCCCGCTGGTGATGCCGGTGGCGCTGCCCGACCGGCTCGCCGTCCAGCAGGCGCAGGGCGCCTGCATGCCGATCCACCAGTGGGGCACACCGGGAGCCCGCGAGGTGGCGCTGGCGTTCAACCTGATCCTGGCCCGCACGCTCCGCGCGGGCCGGCAGCGCCGCTGGGAGCCCGAGGACGAGGACCTCGTCGAGGAAGCCGAGTGATCCGGTGCCCGAGGGCGACACGGTCTTCTTCACCTGCCACCGGCTGAACGAAGCCTTGGCCGGGAAGGAGCTGGTCCGCGGCGAGCTCCGGCACCCCCGACTGTCCACCATGGACCTCGCCGGCCGGGTGGTGAGCGAGGTCCGCCCGGTGGGCAAGCACCTGCTGATCCGCTTCGAGCACGGCCGCACGCTGCACCACCACCTCCGGATGGACGGGTCGTGGCACCTCTACCGGCCGGGCGGGCGGTGGCGGCGCCCCGGCCACCAGGCCCGCGCGGTGCTGGCGACGGCCGAGCAGGTGGCGGTCGGCTTCTCGCTGCACGACATGCGGTGGATCCCGACGGACAGGGAGTCGGCGCTGGTCGGGCACCTGGGCCCGGACCTGCTCGCACCCGACTGGGGCCCGGAGCACGTGGCCGAAGCGCTGCGCAGGCTCACCGCGGACCCGGACCGCGAGATCGGGGAGGCCCTGCTCGACCAGCGGATCATGGCCGGTGTCGGCAACCTCTACAAGACCGAGGTCTGCTTCCTGCTCGGCCGCACGCCGTGGACCCCGGTCGCCCAGATCGACGCCGAGAAGGCGGTCCGGCTCAGCCACGAGCTGCTGCTGCGCAACGCCTGGCGACCCGAGCAGGCGACCACCAAGAGCCTCCGCCACGGCGACGAGCACTGGGTCTTCCACCGCCGGACCTGCCTGCGCTGCGGCACCACGGTCCGCCGCAGCCGGCAGGGGAAGCCTCCGGAGGACCGCATCACCTACCACTGCCCCCGCTGCCAGACCTGAGACCTCCCGCGCCTCCAGCAGTTCCGCCGCTCAGCGGCGCGGAAAGCAGGCATGTCACCCGTGCGAGGGAGGGGCGACATTGCACGGGTGACGGTGGAAGGACGGGCGCGCGCCGAGTCAGCGGAGGGAGCGGAGGTCGGCGAGGTTCCGGAGGAGCGGGTAGACGATGACGATGCCGATGGAGCCCCAGACCAGGCCGGTGATGCGCAGGTCGCCCACGCTGAGGGTCAGGTCGCCCACCCCGGCGATGACGGCCGTGCCGATCACCGCGAGGTTCACCGGGTCCGCGAAGTCGACCCGCGATTCGAGCCAGATGCGCACGCCGACGAGCGCGAGCATGCCGAACAGGACCAGCGTCGCCCCTCCGAGCACGCCCAGCGGGACCGTGTTGATCAGCGCGGCGAGCTTCGGGCTGAACGAGAGCACGATCGCCGCCACCGCCGCGACCAGGCACGACGCCGTGGAGTAGACGCGGGTCGCGGCCATGACGCCGATGTTGGCGGCGTAGCTGCTCACCGCCGACCCACCGGCGGATCCCGACAGCATCGTGGCGAGACCGCCGCCGATGAGCGCATCGCCGACGTAGGGGTCGAGGTCGCGGCCGGACACCGCCGCGACGGCCTTGAGGTGGGCGACGTGCTCGGCGACCAGCACGATCGCCAGCGGCAGCACGAACGGCACCACCGAGACGTGCACCTGCGGGGTGATCAGCTCCGGAACCCCGATCCACGGCGCCGCGGACAGCTCGGCGACCCGCTCCGGCACGAGCTGGCCCATCGACGCCGCGTAGACCCACCCCACCAGGACACCGGCCAGCACCGCGACGCGGCCGGCCATGCCGCGGCTGATCACCGTCAGCAGCACGACCGTCCCCAGCGTCAACGCCGCCGGAACTCTCTGCTGGTCGAAGGAGGACACCGACTGCGGTGCCAGGCTGAGCCCGATCATGAGCACGATCGCGCCGGTCACCACCGGCGGCATCGCGGTCTCCAGCAGGCGGACGCCCAGGGCCTTGACGGCCACTCCGAACGCCAGCACCACCAGCCCGACCACCATGATCCCGCCGAGCAGTGCCGCGGGTCCCGCGCCGACCTCGCTGACGGCCGCGCTGATCGGCACCACGAACGCCACCGAGGAACCGAGGTAGCTGGGCACCCGGTTGCGGGTGATCACCAGGAACAGCAGGGTGCCGATGCCCGACATGAGCAGCGTGGTGGCGACCGGGAACCCGGTCAGCAGCGGTACCAGCGTGGTGGTGCCGAACATGGCGAGCAGGTGCTGAACACCGAAGCCGATCGTCAGCGGCCAGCTGAGCCGTTCCTCGGACGTGACGACGGAATCGCGCAGCAGCCGCCGACCGTTGCCGTGCACGGCCCACAACGCCACACTGGCCTCCCCGAGCCACCCAGTCGGGCGGATTCACTGTCACGGCATGTGATGACTGGGGGAAAGATTACTATTCGGCATCACGCAATCAAGTCACACGGCCCCAGCGTCATGGAAAACATCGACTACCGTTAGTGACGCAAGCGCAGCGCGCGGTGAGGATCAGTGCTGAGCGGACCCGTCCGCTTCGCCGAACACCTCGCGCATCCCGGCGGCCAGACCCGCGAGCCGGTCGGTGGCGTCCTGCAGCAGGTGCCGCTGCTCGCCCGAGCCGCTCGCGGCCACGGCCTTGCCGGCGGCGGCGACCACTCCGCCGTACCGGGCCACGCCCTCGTCCAGCTCGGCCCGCAACCGCTCGACGTCCGCGCGCAGCTCCTCCTGCTCCGCGGACGGCGCGTAGCGCATCGCCGACTCGACCGCGACCAGCCGCTGCGCACCCCGGCGCAGCTCCGCAGCCGCCGCGTCCGCGGTCGCCCGCGCCTCGGCGGCCGAGGCCCCCGCGCCCGCCGAGGTGAGCTCGGCGAGGGCGGTGTCGAGCGTCTGCTCGGCCTCCTTGAGCCGCTGCATCGGCGGCCGTGCCGCCGACCCCGGCGCGGGGAGCAGCTCGGTGGCGCTCGGCGCGGGCAACGGGGTGTTCTTCAACTTCCGGTACTTCAACCCGGCCTGCACCGCGCCGACCCCGCCGGCCAGGGCGACACCGCCGAGACCGACCGCGGCGGTCTCCCCCGCGTACTGCCAGAAGAAGATCGAATCGACGACCGGCGTCATCCAGGAGGCGACGGCGCCCAGCCCGAAAACTCCGGCACCGGCAGCACTGGTGTTCGCGATCCGCTTGGCCGCCCGGCGCCGCCGGATCAGCCGGGCGCGCGGATCGCGCCAGTCGGCCCACCGGCGCCGGACCTCGGTCGCCACGGGCCCGCGCAGGGTCTCCAAGGCCGCCTCGCCCAGCTGCGCGAGCTCCTGCTTCCGGGACATGGCGCCGCCTCCGCCTCGGTCAGGCCTGGTCTGCCTGCGGCTTCTCCTGCTTCGTGGTCTCCGCCGGGGTGCTCGCCTGCTCGCCGCTGGAGAGCTGCTGCTGCGAACCGCCGGTGACCTGCTGCTGGTCTCCACCCATGGTCGCGCGCAGCTGTGCGAGCCGGCTGGCACCGGCCGCGTCGACGGAGGCCTGCTCGACCTCCATCATCCGGCCCTGCACGCTGTTCTGCGCCAGCTCGGCCTCGCCGAGCGCGGTGGTGTAGCGGCGCTCGATCTTGTCCCGCACCTCGTCCAGCGAGGGCGTGTTGCCCGGGGCCGCCACCTCGGTCATCGACTTCATCGACGCCGAGACCTGCTCCTGCATCTTGGCCTGCTCCAGCTGGCTGAGGAGCTTGGTGCGCTCGGCGATCTTCTGCTGCAGCACCTGCGCGTTGCGCTCGACGGCCTGCTTGGCCTGCTCGGCGGCACCCAGCGACTGGTCGTGCAGCGTCTTGAGGTCCTCGACGCCCTGCTCGGCGGTGACCAGCTGGCTGGCCAGCTGCGTCGCGGTCTCCTCGTACTTCTGGGCCTTGGCCTCGTCCCCTTCGGCGCGGGCCTGGTCGGCCATCACCAGCGCCTGCTTGGCCGAGGCCTGCAGCTTCTCGACCTCACCGAGCTGGCGGTTCAGCTTCATCTCCAACTGGCGCTGGTTGCCGATCACCGACGCGGCCTGCTGGGAGAGAGCCTGGTGCTGCCGCTGGGCCTCTTCGATGGCCTGCTGGATCTGCACCTTGGGGTCGGCGTGCTCGTCCACCTTCGACGAGAAGGACGCCATCAGGTACTTCCAGGCCTTCACGAACGGGTTGGCCATCTCCTCCGCCTGCCTTCTTTCCGCTTGCCGGCTGCCCCCAGCCGATCTCTCTCCGGTACAACGCACCACGAGCCTCGGCTGGTTCCATCGTGTCAGGTAGTTGTGTCCGCTTCCACCAAACACGGCAGATCTCCGGGTATTTCCCGGACGCCTCGCGTTGATCGAAGCAGGCCCGCCCGAGCACCGCCGCCCCGGGGCACGAACGGACGTCCCACCGTGATCAACATACGCGACCGCCCCGCGCGCCGTGGGGCACGCGGGGCGGGTCAGCGGTGTCGTCTAGTCGTTCAGGCGGCCACTACCTGCTTCCGCACAGGAGCGCTGATGCGCTGGCTGAGCACCGGCTGCAGACCCGAGCGGGACGAACCGTCCCCGGCTTCGGCGAACTGGTCGGAGTCGGAGAGCTCGGCACCGATGAGGCTCGGCACCAGCTGACCACCGTCGATGTCGGCCGTGGCGGGCTCCTCGACGACCGATGGCACGACCATGGTCCCGTCGAGGTCACCGGCAACGGTCACCAGCAGCTCTGGCAGCGGCAGGTCCAAGGCGTCGCAGATCGAGGACAGCAGCTCGCTGGACGCCTCCTTGCGGCCCCGTTCGACCTCGGACAGGTATCCGAGGCTCACCCGGGCAGCGCGCGAAACGTCCCGCAACGTCCGAGACTGTGCGGTCCGGGCGCGGCGCAGCCGTTCACCGACCGCCTCCCGCAACAATGCGGTCATCGCGCGCCTCCCTTCCTTCGTCGCCTTCCGCGTGCACTACGCGTGAACGCCCCCTACGTTACTCATCGATGGGCCGGAACGAGAACGATCGAGCCGAAGTCCGCCCAGGGCGAACGGGTCATGATCGATCGGACTAGTCCCCTCTGGGCCATGTTCGCGCAGCGCACGGGGGCGTGCGGACACATGACGGCCCGCTTGCAGATTGTTCAACGCAGCAGCCCCGTGAGGTGTTCCAGGGCCACCCGAACGGCGGCTGCGCGCACCGCGTGCCGACCACCGCCGAGCGAGGCGGTGCGCACCTGGACCCCCTGCGGACCGCAGAACCCCAGGTGAACGGTGCCCGGTGCGACCCCGTCCTGCGGGTCGGGGCCGGCCACGCCGGTCAGCCCGACGCCCCAGTCCGCTCCGCACCGCTCCGACGCGCCGACGGCGAGTTGGCCGGCGACGTCCGGGTGGACCGCACCGTGCTCGGCGAGCAGCTGCGGGTCGACCCCGGCGAGCCGGTCCTTGAGGTCGGTCGCGTAGACGACCAGGCCGCCGCGCACCACCGCGCTGGAGCCCGGCACCTCGGTCAGCGCGGCCGCGACCAGGCCGGCGGTCAGCGACTCGGCGGTCGCGACCGTCTCGCCGCGCCGCCGCAGAGCGTCGATCAGCTCCGCCACCTGCGCGAACGGCAGACCGAGGGGTTCGAGGATCATGCGTCGGCCTTCGCTCCGCCCGTGGCCCGCAGCCGCAGCGCCCGGATCACGTAGTCCAGGCCGGTCACGACGGTGGCGATCAACGCGGCGCCGAGCACGATCCAGCGCACGACGTCGGCCCAGGTGCCCAACGGCATCAGGTAGAGGCCGATCGCGATGGCCTGCAGCAACGTCTTGATCTTGCCGCCGTGGCTGGCGGCGATCACGCCGTGCCGGATCACCCAGAACCGCAGCAGCGTCACGCCCAGCTCGCGGACGATGATCACCCAGGTGGCCCACCACCACAGGTCGCCGAGCAGGCTCAGGCCGACGAGCGCGGCGCCGGTGAGCGCCTTGTCGGCGATCGGGTCGGCGATCTTGCCGAAGTCGGTGACCAGACCGCGCTTGCGCGCCACCTCGCCATCGATCCGGTCGGTGACCGAGGCCAGGACGAACACTCCGGTGGCGATCCAGCGCCACACCCCGTCGTGCCCGTCGTTCCAGAACAGCGCCACCAGGAACACCGGCACCAGCACCAGCCGGGACATGGTCAGCACGTTGGCGATGTTGAGGACGGGCGCCTGCGGGGCCTGGCCTTCGGCCGTCATGGCTGCTCCCCGGACTCCTCGACCGGGCGCACCACCAGGTCGACCCCGTCGCTGTCGACGACCTCGCACCGCACCAGCTCGCCGACGGCCAGGTCCTCGGCGTCGACGACCAGGCACTCGCCGTCGACCTCGGGGCCCTGGTGCTCGGCGCGGCCGAGGACGTCGTCCTCGTCGAACCGCTCGACCAGCACGGTGACCTCGGTGCCGATGCGGTCCTCGGCGCGTTGCGCGATGAGCTCGTCGGCGAGGGCGGTGAGCTGCTCGACGCGCGCGTCGACCTCCTCGGGGGCCAGCTTGTCGTCGAAGCCGGCAGCCTCGGTGCCGTCCTCGTCGGAGTAGCCGAACACGCCGATGGCGTCCAGCCGGGCCCGGGTCAGGAACTCCTGCAGCTCGGCGAAGTCCTCCTCGGTCTCACCGGGGAAGCCGACGATGAAGTTGCTGCGGATCCCGGCTTCCGGCGCCAGCTCCCGGATCTGCTCGATGAGCTGCAGGAACGACTCGGTGGAGCCGAACCGGCGCATCCGCCGCAGCACGGGCTCGCTGGAGTGCTGGAAGGACAGGTCGAAGTAGGTCGCCACGCCCGGTTCGGTGGCGATGGTGCGCACCAGACCCGGACGGGTTTCGGCGGGCTGCAGGTAGGAGACCCGGACCCGCTCGACGCCGTCGAGCTCGGCCAGCCGCGGCAACAGCAGCTCCAGCGCGCGCTGGTCGGCGAGGTCCTTGCCGTAGGAGGTCGAGTTCTCGCTGACCAGGAACAGCTCCTTGGCCCCGTTCTGGGCCAGCCAGGCGGCCTCGCCCAGGACCTCTTCCGGCGGGCGCGACAGGAAGGAGCCGCGGAAGGACGGGATCGCGCAGAACGAGCAGCGGCGGTCGCAGCCGGAGGCGAGCTTGAGCGCGGCGACCGGCGAGTCGTCGAGCCTCCGGCGCGAGACCTCGCGCGCGGCGGGTACCCAGCCGTGGCCGGGAACGACGACGTCGGCTGCCACCGCGGGACGCGAGACCGGGCTGATCGGCAGCATCTTCCGGCGGTCCTGCGGCTGGTGGGGCTGCACCGCGCGGCCGGCGAGCACGTCGTCGAGCCGGTCGGCGAGGTTGCCGTAGTGGTCGAAGCCCAGGACGGCGTCAGCTTCGGGCATCTGCTCGGCCAGTTCCGCGCCGTAGCGCTCGGCCATGCAGCCGACGGCGACGACCCTCGCGCCGGTGTCGGACGCGGCGAGCAGCGTGTCGACCGAGTCCTTCTTCGCGGACTCGACGAATCCGCAGGTGTTGACCACCACGACCTCGGCCTCGTCGGGGTCGACGAGGTCCCACCCCTGGCCGTGGAGGTTGCCCGCCAGCTCTTCGGAATCCACCTCGTTGCGCGCGCAACCGAGCGTGACCATGGCGACTCGGTGGTGTTGCTGCTCGGTTGACATGGGTCGAGCCTAACGTCCCTGGTGTCACCGTCCGGCAACGAGCCTGCCACCGCAGAACGCGGTCGAGCTAGCACCGTGATGACGGTCATCCGGACGACCCTCGTCACGCTGGGCCGGTGGGGCTTGACGTGGATGCCATCCAGGAACGGTCGGCCCAGGTTCGCGGTGCGCGAGCGATCAAGTCGTTGGTCGCTCGCTACGCGGGGAAGGTGTCCTCGGCGAGGAGCTCGTGACCCTCTACGAGGGCATCCAGGAGTTCCAGCTCGCCGAGCACGGCGGCCCGTCGGCTGCGGCGCGCTGCGCGTCCTCTGGGAAGACCTCGCCGCAGCCGTCGCCGTCGACCCGGCGGAGAAAGGGCGCGGCGTCGGGCGCTTCGTCGTCGACGAGCTCGGCGAAGCAGGCGGCCGCTCTGGGCCTGTCGCGGATCTTCACCTTCGAGGCGGAGTTCCTCGGCCGCCACGGCTTCCGTCCGTTCGCCGACACCCCGGTTCCGCCCGAGGTTCACGCCGAGATCCGCCGCTCCCCCGATGAGTGCGTGGCGCAGTTCCGGGGCCTGGCGCACGTCAAGCCGAACTGCTGGAGTTGGCCTGACCGTGCGCAGAGCTACGATGGCCGCATGAATGGTTATGCGCCGTCGGAGATAGTGATTCGACGGGCTCGGATCGCCGACGTGCCGACGATCAAGGCGCTGGTCGACACCTACGCCGGCGAGGTGTTGCTGGAGAAGGAACTCGTCACCCTCTACGAGGACGTCCAGGAGTTCTGGGTCGCGGAGGACGACGGCAGGGTCGTCGGATGCGGCGCCCTGCACGTGCTCTGGGAGGACCTCGCCGAGATCCGCACCGTGGCGATCGACCCGGCGGTCAAGGGGCGCGGCATCGGGCACCGGGTCGTGCGACGGCTCGTCGAACTGGCCACCGAGCTCGGGCTGTCCCGGGTCTTCGTGCTGACCTTCGAGACGGAGTTCTTCGGCCGCCACGGCTTCCGCACCATCAACGGCGCCCCAGTCAGCCGGGAGGTCTACGAGGAGATGCGCCGGTCGGTGGACGCCGGTGTCGCGGAGTTCCTCGACCTCGCCAACGTCAAGCCCAACACCCTCGGCAACACGCGCATGCTCCTCGAGCTGGACCGCTGAACCGCGTCCTCAGCTGCTGCCGGGCACCGGAAGGTCCGGGGGCGCTCACCCCGTGCAGCGTCGTTCATCCACCGTTCGCGTTCGTAAGTTCGCAACTTCCTCACAGGTACCTCTGGCTCCGGTTATAAACACCGGTGGTCATCCGTTCCACCCAGAGGAGACTGCCTTGGAACGCAACCGACGCCGTGGCCTGATCGCCACCGTGGCCGCCACCGGTGCCCTGCTGCTGACCAGCGGGACCGCGCTCGCCGCCGACCTCACCCCCGAGCAGCTGCGCAAGACCACCGACAGCTACCTGTTCGAGCACTCCCTCGACGAGTTCACCGAGACCCGCTCGGAGAAGCCGCACGCCGACCAGCTCGACTGGTCCTCCGACGGCTGTTCCTACTCCCCCGACTCGCCGTTCGGCTACGAGTTCCTGGAGAGCTGCGACCGGCACGACTTCGGTTACCGGAACTACAAGAAGCAGGACCGGTTCTCCGAGGACAACCGGCTCAAGATCGACGACAACTTCCGCGACGACATGTACTCCGCGTGCGACGGGGAAGGCGCGTGCGAGGCCACCGCGGACCTGTACTACGAGGCCGTGCGCCAGTTCGGCGGTTCCGCGTCCTCGCTCGCCGAGGCCGTCGAGATGGCCGGCGTCCCGGAGAAGGCCCGGCAGCTGCGCTGAGGCGGAAACCCCCACCCGGCAGGAGGACCAACTCCCCGGGTGGGGCGCACCGACACCCCACGCTCACGCAGGGGACCGCCAAACGCACGCGGCGGGCACCCGCTCGCGCAAGGGCACCCGTCACGACGCCCGCAGGCCCCACACTTCGCGCGCGAATGTCGACTCGGAACTTCCGGTCGCAATTTCGCGCGACATGTGAATCCCCGGCGTGTGTGCGCGCAACACGCCGGGGTGAGTCGGGACTCGGGGATGCGGGCAAGCCTCGGCGCCCTGGTCGTCTTCTCGGAACTCTCGGTCGCTTCACCGGGATCCCTGGTCGCCCGAAACTCCCTGGTCACCTCCCGGAATTCGGGTCGCCCCCAGCACTTCGTGGTCGCCCGTCAGAGAGCCCCTGGTTCCCTGGCCGCCGTATCCCGGGATTCCTGGCCGTATCCCGGGATTCCTGGCCGTATCCCGGGGTTCCCGGTCGTATCCGCGGACCTCCCGGTCGTACCCCCGACGAATCCTCGGCCGCACCGACGGATCCCCCGGTCGCACCCACGGATTCCCGGTCGCACCCACGGATCCCCCGGCCGCACCCACGGATTCCCGGTCGCACCCACGGATTCCCGGCCCCGACGGATCCCCCGGTCGCACGCACGGATCCCCGGTCGTCTCCCGGGAGGCGTGGCGGTCGGGCGCGGGATGTCAGCGGCCGATCCGGGGGTCCACCGGGCGGGTTTCGGACTGCGTCGCGGCCGATCCGCCGTCGATCGGGCCGACGCCGTAGAACGCCTCGCACGGCCCGCCGATGTAGTGCTCGAAGTCCGTGGTCACGTGGATCATGGACTTCCCGTCCGCGGTCGGCAGCAGCGTGGGGCTGAAGTTGCGGCACACGCTGCCCCGGTTGTAGCTGATCTCCACGGGCGCCGGGACCTCGCGCCACGGCCCGCCCGGGTCCTCGGGGGTGTCGTTGACCATGACCGTCTTGCCGTTGCCGGGCGCCCAACCACCGTTGTCCCCGGCGAGCATCTGGTAGGCCAGGAGCAGCCGTCCGTTGGGGTTCGGACCCGGCGCGAGCGCGACGGTCGGCGTGCCGAGCGGCTGGCCGCCGGACTCGGACACGATCTCGGTGCCGAGGTCGTACGGGTCGCCCCAGTCCCACCCGTCGGAGGAATTGCGGATCCACACCGTGCAGGTGTGCACCGGGTCGTCATTGCACACCTCGTACACCATCACGTAAGTGCCGTTCGGCAGCTTGCGAACTCCGGACATACCCGGCCGCACGGTGAACTCGTCGTTCTTCACCGTCTCCTTCAGACCAGTCCAATTCCGGCCGTCCGAGGAACGGACCTGCACCAGCTTCTGATCGTGCTTCGGATCGCCGTCGTCGGAGTAGAACGCGACCAGATCACCCTGTTCGGAAACGGTGAACTCGGGTTCCCACACACCCGGGCCGACCGGGGCCTGCACGATGTCGGAGAGGTGGCTCCAGGTGGTGCCGTGGTCGTCGCTGCGCCACACCCGGATGCTGGACTGCCGCTCCTCCGCGTCGTCGCCGACGCCGGCGGTGCCCGCCCACAGCAGCGTCCCGGCGGGCATGTCGCCGACCTGCTGCGGCAGCTCGTAAAGAGTCGAGCAGCACATGCCCTTGGTGTTCCCACCTGCGGGATCGTGGATCTCGGCGAGCGGCTGGAAGGTCTTGCCGTCGTCGCGGCTCTCGTGGATGACAGCGAACCCGGCGTTGTCCCGGTAGGTCGTCATGCTCGCCAGCACGCGGCCGTTGGCCTCGCCGGAGTGCTCCAGCCGCACCAGCCGCGGGTAGCTGGACCCGCCGACGCGCAGCAGCTCCCCCTTCTCGACGTCCTGCGCCCCGACATCACCGGGAGCGGGTGCGGACAACGCCGCGTGCTGCGCTCCGGCGGCCACCCATGCCGCTGAGAAGAGCACGACCAATGACGCGCGAATCCTTCGGACGACCATGCGCGAACAACCCCTCGACCGCGGGCGGATCAAACCGTCAGCGGCGGAAAGGTTATCTCAGGAGAATGCAGGATCGAGCCCTCTCACAATTCCGTTCAGAGCAATTGATCCCTCGCAAACGGAGCAAGTGGAGGAAAGGCGGTGAAGAGTGGTGAACGACCGTGAAAAACGCGTGGAAAAGGAGGGCCCGCGGCGTGAACTCGCCGCGGACCCTCTCCTCTCACTCCTCCTCGTCCGGCGGCGGTCCGCCGCGGATCGCGTACAGCGCGTTCTCCAGCTCGTCGGGCTTGACCAGCACGTCGCGCGCCTTGGAGCCCTCCGACGGGCCGACGACGCCGCGCGACTCCAGCAGGTCCATCAACCGGCCGGCCTTGGCGAAACCGACCCGCAGCTTGCGCTGCAGCATCGATGTCGACCCGAACTGGCTGGTCACGACGAGCTCGGCGGCCTGCAGCAGGACGTCGAGGTCGTCACCGATGTCGGAGTCGACCTCCTTCTTCTCGCCCGCCTTGGCCGCGGTGACCCCGTCGGTGTAGTCCGGTTCGGCCTGATCCTTGGTGTAGGCGACGATGCGGTGGATCTCGTCGTCGGCGACGAAGGAGCCCTGCACGCGCACCGGCCGCGAGGCGCCCATCGGCAGGTACAGCGCGTCACCCATGCCGATCAGCTTCTCGGCGCCGGGCTGGTCGAGGATGACCCGCGAGTCGGTCAGCGACGAGGTCGCGAACGCCAGCCGCGAAGGCACGTTGGTCTTGATCAGACCGGTCACCACGTCCACCGACGGCCGCTGCGTGGCCAGCACCAGGTGGATGCCGGCGGCACGGGCCTTCTGGGTGATCCGCACGATCGCGTCCTCGACGTCGCGCGGCGCGGTCATCATCAGGTCGGCGAGCTCGTCGACGATCGCCAGGATGTAGGGGTAGGGCTTGTACTCGCGCTCGCTGCCCGGGGGCGTCGTGATCTCCCCGGAACGCACCTTGGCGTTGAAGTCGTCGATGTGCCGCACCCGGTTGGCCTGCATGTCCTGGTACCGCTGCTCCATCTCCTCCACCAGCCAGGCCAGCGCCGCGGCGGCCTTCTTCGGCTGGGTGATGATGGGCGTGATCAGGTGCGGGATGCCTTCGTAAGGCGTCAGCTCCACCATCTTCGGGTCGATCAGGATCATCCTGACCTCCTGCGGGGTGGCCCGCGCCAGCAGCGACACGAGCATCGAGTTGACGAAGCTCGACTTGCCGGAACCCGTCGACCCCGCGCACAGCAGGTGCGGCATCTTGGACAGGTTCGCGGTGACCATGTGGCCCTCGATGTCCTTGCCGAGGCCCATGACCAGCGGGTGCGAGTCCTTGGCGGCCTCGGCCGAGCGCAGCACGTCGCCGAGCCGCACCATCTCCCGGTCGCTGTTGGGCACCTCGATGCCCACCGCGGACTTTCCGGGGATCGGTGCGAGCAGCCGCACGTTGTCGGTGGCGGCGGCGTAGGCGATGTTCTTGGTCAGCGCGGTGATCTTCTCAACCTTCACGCCGGGACCGAGCTCGACCTCGTAGCGCGTGACCGTCGGCCCGCGGGTGAAGCCGGTGACCTGCGCGTCGATGTTGAACTGCTCGAGGACCGCCGTGATCGCCTCGATCATCGAGTCGTTGACCTTGCTGCGGGTCTTCGGCGGCTCCCCGTCGGTGAGCACGTCCAGCGGCGGGAGCTGGTAGTCGCCCTCGACGTCGCGGCTGATCTGCGGCCGGTCGCTCGTCTTCGGCGGCTTCTCGGCCTTCTCCGGCTTCGCGGCGGGGACCTCGGCGGCCTTGGCCTTGGCGGGCTTGGCCGGTTCGTCCGGGACGTCGTCGAGGGAGAGCTGCTCGTCCTCGGAGGACATCGCCGCCTGGCGGCGCCGGGACGGCCGCCGCAGCTTGACCGTCGACGGGTCGCCCTCGAGCTCGGCCTTGCCGGGTGCGGGCTCGAAGCCGCCCTCCTCGTCGTGGCCCTCGCCGCGCAGCGTCGCGAGCACGTCGCGCACCGAGGTGCCGGTGAGCACGAGCAACCCGAACAGCCCGGCGAGCACCAGCACCGGCACGGCGACGTAGCCGGTCAGGCCGTAGGCCAGGGCTCCTCCCGCGACGAAGCCGAGCGCACCACCGGCGGTGGGCCATGCTTCGGGCTCGAGCGGGGAACCCGACAGGACGTGGATGGTTCCGAGCGTCGCGAACAGCAGCAGCACCGAGCCGATGACCACGCGCGGTCGGGCTTCGGGGCTGGTCTCGGTGCGCATCAGGATGATCGAGGTGACCAGCAGGACGACCGGCAGCACGACTGCGCCGATGCCGATGACCGAGCGCAGCGCCCAGTCGAACCAGTGGCCGACCGGCCCACCGGCCTGCCACCACACACCGGCGGCGACGATGACCGCCAGCGCGAGGTAGATCAGCGCGATCCCGTCGCGGCGGTGGGCGGGGTCGAGCTCGCCGGTCCTGCCGACCGCGCGGACGACGCCGCCGAGCCCGCCGCCCTTCTTCGCGGTGCTCTTGGCGGGGGCGCGCTTCGGGGGCGCCTTGCGGGGAGCGTGCGTCGACCCGGGACGCGGAGCGCTCTGCCCCTTGGAGGTCTTCGACGTGGAGCTCTTGGCCCCCGCTCCCCGGGACGCGGTGCTACCGCCACGCTTCGCAGTGGAGCCGCCACGCTGCGTCGCCGACTTGCCGCGCGACGAGCCCCGCCCCCCGTTCGATGTCCGGCTCGCCATGCCCCACACGGTATCGGCACCCGCCTCTCCCGTCACAACAACCACAGGGGTTCGCGCCCGTCCGGCGCCAGAGCCATGAGACCCTTGCCCATCATGGTTGCCCTGCCCAGCGGCCCGGAGCCGACACACCGGAGCGATCGCGAGGAGCTGTTCCGCGCCACTCCGAGGCTGTGGCGCGCGCTGATGCGCGTGGACCGCGCGGTGATCGCCCTGACGGGGAGGCTGGTCGTCACCGGCGACGTGCCGGACGACCTGGGCGGCCGCCCGCTGCTGCTGGCGGCGAACCACATCGGCAACCTGGACCCGCTGGTGCTGATCGCGGCCTGCCGGGAGCGGCGGATCGCGCCCCGGTTCGTGGCCACGGGCGGATTGTTCGACGCGCCGGTGCTGGGGTCGATCATGCGCGCGGGCCGGCACGTGCGCGCTGACCGGGGCAAGGCGACCGCCGCTGAAGCGCTGGACAAGGTCGTCACGGCGTTGTCGGAAGACGCGAACCCGGTTCTGGTCTACCCGGAGGGGCGGCTCACGCTGGAGCCGAACATGTGGCCCGAGCGCGGCAAGACCGGCGTGGCCCGGATGGCGCTGGCGGCGGGGACCGAGGTGGTCCCGATCAGCCAGTGGGGTGCCCACGAGGCCATGTGCTACGGCATGGTCCGCGTGGAGCGCACTCATGACCTGTGGGTCCTGTTCTCGTCCTGGCTGCGGGCGATCGTGCGCCGACCCACGATGCGGGTCCACTTCGGCGACCCGGTGGACCTCTCGGACCTGTCCGCGGACCGCGTCGGTGACGCCGCGCGCGCCCGCGACCGCATCATGCGCGCCATCACCAACGGGCTGGTCCCGCTGCGCGCCGACGAACCGGAGGCACCGCGCCACCAGGACCCGACCCGCCCGGTCAGCGAGAAGCCCACCCCCTGGCTGAGCCGCTGAGCGAACGAGGCCGCGGTCGCCGCGACGACTTCTCGCCAACTCCACTCCGCGGCCACGTCGGATCTCGTTAACTGTCCCCACTTCACCGCCGCCACCGGCGGGAGACCCGGACAGACGAGGACGATCGTGAGAAAAGCCGCCACCACTGCGCTGGCGCTCGGGCTGTTGATCGGCTCAGCGCCGATGGTCGGCTCGGCAGCCGCCGCGCCACCGCCACCCGAGTTCACCCCGACCCCGATCCAGTGGGGACCTTGCGAGAGCGAGACGCTGCAGAAGGCAGGCGCCGAATGCGGCGTCGTCTCCGTCCCCTTGGACTACGCGGACCCGGCGGGCGAGCAGGTCGAGCTCGCGGTCTCGCGCGTGAAGCACACCGTGCCCGACGACCAGTACCAGGGCGTCATGCTGGTCAACCCCGGCGGACCCGGCGGGTCCGGGCTGAACCTCAGCGTGCTCGGCCAGTACGTGCCCAAGGGCGCCGGCGCCGCCTACGACTGGATCGGCTTCGACCCGCGCGGTGTCGGCAGCAGCCGGCCGGCGCTGTCCTGCGACCCGAACTACTTCGGGTACGACCGGCCGCACTACGTCCCCGACGCCGAGCTGGAGAAGGCCTGGCTGGACCGCGCGGAGGGTTACGCGAAGGCCTGCGGGAACGCCGGCAAGCTGCTCGACCACATCAAGACGACCGATTCGGTCGAGGACATGGACAGCATCCGCAAGGCACTGGGCGAGGAGCAGATCAACTACTACGGCTTCTCCTACGGCACCTACCTCGGGCAGGTCTACGGCACGCTGCACCCGGAGCGGGTGCGGCGGCTGGTGATGGACGGCGTGGTCAACGTCGAGGACGTCTGGTACCAGGCGAACCTGAACCAGAGCCTGGCCTTCGACCGCAACATCACGATCTTCTTCGACTGGGTGGCCCGCCACGACGCGACCTACCACCTCGGCACCACCGCGGAGGACGTGGAGAAGCGCTACTACGACGCGCTCGCCGCGCTCGACCAGGCACCGGCCGGTGACGTCATCGGCTCCGCCGAGTGGACCGACCTGTTCCTGCCGGCCGGGTACTCGACGTCGGCGTGGCCGGAGCGCGCGCAGGCGTTCGCGGCGTGGGTCAACAACGGCGACTGGGCTCCGGCCAAGGCGCTCTACGACGACACCAACGCCCCCGGTGACGACAACGGCTACGCGATCTACACCGGCGTGGAGTGCACGGACGCCAAGTGGCCGACCAGCTGGGAGCAGTGGCGCAAGGACAACTGGGAGGCCCACGCCCAGGCGCCCTTCGAGACCTGGGGCAACGCCTGGTACAACGCCCCGTGCCTGTTCTGGCCCGCCAAGCCGGGCAAGCCGGTCGAGGTCGACGGCAGCGAGGTCGACAGCGCGCTGCTCATCAGCGAGGAGCTCGACGCCGCCACCCCGTTCCCGGGCGCGCTGGAAGCCCGCGAGCGCATCCCGAGCGCCAGCCTCATCGGGCTGCCCGGCGGGACGACCCACTCGGGATCGCTGAGCGGGAACGCCTGCGTGGACGACAAGATCGCGGACTACCTGCTCACCGGCGCCCTGCCACCCCGCCAACCCGACGAGGGCCCGGACACCACCTGCGAACCGCTGCCCCAGCCCACCCCGGAACAGGTGGGCACCCAGGCGGCCACCGGCCAACCAGCGGTCCTGCAAGAAGCTCTGCAGTCCCACCACCACTGATCCGATGAGGACGGGCCGGTCCCCGCGGGGGGACCGGCCCTTCTTCTTGGTCTTCACCGGCCCCACTGCAGCCGTCCGATTGCGACATCCAGGTGACGGCCGGGAGGAATTCCCTCACTCGGTAAGGTGATCACGTTCATACTGTGCGCCGGTCGGGAACCGCTGTGACGACCACAGGAGATCGTCGAAGGTGGACCGGCAGCCGAACGTGCAAGACGACGATGGGGGAACACCGCCGTGGCCGGGTTCGTGGTCGATCCAGCAGGACTGCAGAGCGCCATCAAGCGCTTGGAGAAGATTCGCGACGACGCGCTCGCCATGGTCGACAGTGCGGCGCGTGTTGAGCCGGGTGAGCTGACGGCGAAGGACACCTACACCAACAAGGCACGCATGGCGATCACCGAACGCGCAGCGGGCGAGACCGGCTCGTTGCGCATGACGGCGCAGGAGCTCTCCAAGAAGCTGCAGGAGAAGATCGACGCTTACCACGCGGTTCTCGCCGAATACCGCGCAGCGGACGAGCACGGGAGCGACGTCCAGCGTCCCCTCGCGAGCTAATGTGCCCGGCGTGATCCGTACCGTGACGACGAGGAGTGACGTGGTCAAGCGCAGCGCGATTCTCTGTGCAGGCGCAGCCTTTCTGGGCAGCGCCCTCACCGCCTGTGGTGGTGAGCAAGGAGACGCACCCGCACCTGAGACGCATCAGCCGAGCGGAGTCACGATCAGCGCGCCGAAGGACGCCATGGCGACAGATCGCTGCAGCCTCCTCCCCGCCGCCGCTGCTACCGAGTTGGGCTTGGCACCTCAAGGGCAGGAGCAGGCCGACCCGCTTGACCCGGAAGCTCCCTCACCGTGCGTTTGGAACTCCGAAGACGGCCGGAACCGCCTCTCGCTGACGCCGCTCGATGGCCGTTCGATCCAGGCGTACCACGACAACAAGTCGAAGTACGTCGACTTCCAAGAGCTTTCCGTCGCGGGGCACCCGTCGGTCCGTGCCAACCAGGGTGATCCGAAGCAGGACGGTGCCTGCGACATCTTCCTCGCAACGAAGGAAGGGCAGGTCCTGTCCGCTCAAGCCCATGTGATGGACACGAGCCAAGACGCTTGCGGCCTCGCCCAGAAGGCGCTCGAAGCCGCTGTTCCCACCCTTCCTGCTTCGAAGTAGTCATTGGGGGCCACCACACATGCTCGACATGTGCTACGCGAGTAGCGCCAAGGAGTACCGCAAGCAGATGGGCGGTTCTCCGGACGCCGCCAGCTTGCCCACACCGACCGACGAAGGTGTGAAGCGCTGGGAGAACGCTGCGAAGAAGTTCGACGACATGGTGGACGACATCGCCGATGCGCTTCGCGCAGCCGAGGTCGCGCACACGGGTGCTGCTGCCGAGGCCGCCGGTGCTTCGATCGCCGAGATCCAGCCGCTCGCGCGGGCGGCCGCCGAGACCTCGCGCGGGGTCAAGGATGCCCTGGAGGAGCAGAACACCTACCAGCGCGAGGCTTTCCAGGCCCTGCCGCGGCAGGACGACCCGCTGCCCAGCGGACACGGAGCCGTCCTGGACCCGCCGCAGAAGGGGTGGGTCGAGGACTGGGGGCTCGACTCCAACCCGGTGACCGGGTGGATGTCGGACTACGAAGAGCGCCAGCAGGCCTACGTGGACACCAACCAGCAGGCCAACCAGGTCATGGAGCGCTACAGCCAGCAGACCGAGGGCGTGATCGCGCGGCTGCCCGAGTTCCAGCCCGCTGACCAGCCGCCGCCCGCGGCTCCGCCAGCGTCGTCGTACCCGACTCCCGGCACTCACGCCGGTGGTGACGGCGGTTCCTCGTACTCCGGCGGCACCTACTCCTCGCCCGCGGGCACCTCCTCGGCGTGGGCGTCGGCTCCGGCGGCACCGGCGGTGCACGCGCCGTCCGCGCCTCCGGCGGCGTCGAACCCGGCGTGGGCCACGCCGGCGCCGTCGACCCCCGGTCTCCCGCCGGGTGTCGTGCGCGGCCCCGACGGCACGTTGTTCCGGCAGAACCCGCAGACGGGTGCCTGGGAACGGCAGAACCCGCACAACGGTCGCTGGGCTCCGTCGCCCCACGGTGGTCCTGGTGGCCGCCGCGCGGCCGAAGGCGCCGGTGCGCCCGTGGGTCGCGGTGCGGGCGGTCGCCCCGGGATGGGCGGTCTGGGTGCCGCCGGTGGCGCGAACGGTGCCGGTGCAGCGGCGGGTCGTGGCGGACCGGCCGGAGCCCCCGGAGCGGGTGCGGCCGGACGCGGTCAGCAGGGCGAGTCCGAGGAGCAGGAGCACCAGCGTCCTGGCTGGTTGGTGGAGCAGGACGACGTGTTCACCAACGACATGCAGCGCACCGCACCTGCTGCCTTCGGCGACGCCGACCGAGGCCGGTGATCCGTGGCCAGGCGTGAACTGAGCCTGCCTCCCGCCTCGGCGAACTACCTCTGCACACGTTTCGACCTGCAACTCCACCCGCTGCTGCGGGTGGGGTGGTTGCCGCTGGAGGCGACCGAGCAGGACCGCCGTGAGCCGGCCGAGCTCGGTCGGCGCCAGCTCATCCAGCAAGGCCTGTTCGACGGCGACGAGCTGCACCCGTTCGTCGAGGACGCCGTGCGGCTGCTGGCCCGGCCGCCGCTGGCGGTCGGTGTCGCGGTCAACGCGCGGGACGGCGAGAACTTCAACGCCGTGCTCGTCGAGTACGAGCGCAGCACCATCCAGGCCTACCAGGCCGATGGCGACACCCCGGACGACCTCCGGGACATCCGCGTCAAGCGGCACGTGCACGGAGGTCCTGCGGGCAACACCGTGAACCTGCTCGGCGCGATCACCGCGGCCGAGGGCACGTCGGTGTCGCTGCCCCACGCCCACCTCGAGCAGGTCACCCAGCGGATGGGCGGTTCGAACCGAACCCTGTCCGCGGCACTGGGATACGCGGGAGTGCGTGGTGCGCAAGCGAACACGCTGCTCCAGGCGTTCACCGCGAAGCGTCGGCTGGAGGGCCTCATCACCGTGCGGGCCTACGACCAGCAGGTCCGGCGGACGCGGTCGCTGCCGTTCCACGCGCAGTTCTTCGCCACCGACGCCGGCTGCTACCTGGCTCAGCGCAAGCCCGGCCGGGACGGGCAGGACTGGTACACGCTGGCCCCGGCCGATTCGCGGAAGCTCGTCGGGACCATCAACGAGATGATCCGGTTGCTGACCCGGCCGACCGCCCGGGTCTGACACGAGGAGGGCTGGTCCCCGGCGGAGACCAGCCCTCCTCGTGTGCGGCTCAGCCCTCCGTGATCGGAGCGTTGACGCAGGAGCTGTCCTGCGGGGACGCGATGGGTGCCGTCAAGCCCAGCACCGCGGCGTTGTTGCCGCACAGCTGGACGGGGAGAACGCTCGCGTTGTTGTCGTTGAGCAGGTTGACCCCCTCGTTGTCCGAGCTGTCGGCGAACGCCGGGCCACCGATGGCCATGAGTGCCGTCGCCGCAGCGGCAACGCCGAGAAGTCGAGCGGAAGTGCGCACTTCAGACCCCAATCTTGCCGAGTGCTGTGTTCAGCGGAACGAAGAGCTCGAACCGGCGGGGTTCACCCTGGCAGCGGACCTGTCCCCCAGCTCGGTGGGTCAGCCTGACGTGCCACGACCACCACACGGCCGGTGCCCGACATGACCCGCGGTGCACCACGAGATCGGACATTCCCCCCGACCGGAACCGCACGACCGGGTGGTGGGGGATCGGCGACCGGTGCGGAGCGGGTCGCCACCACGACCGCGCCGGCTACTGGCCGTGGACCGCACACGCGAACGGGGTGGCGCGGAAGGGTTTCCGCGCCACCCCGTTCGTGGAAGAGATCAGGAACCGACTGGCAGGACGTTCGGCACGATCATCGGACGTCTCCGGTACTTCTCGGCCACCCAGCGGCCGACCACCCGGCGCACCGCCTGTGCGATGCGGTGCGTGTCGGTGATGCCCTCCGCCTCGGTGCGCGCGAGCTCCATCTCGACCATCGGCACCACTTCGTCCAGCGCCTTCGGATCGTCGGAGAAGCCCCGTCCGGAGAGCGTGGGCGGGGAGACCGCGCGCCCGCTCATGGCGTCGACCGCGACGGTGATCGCGATGAAACCGCCCTCGCCGAGCACCAGCCGGTCGGACAGCGTCGATTCGCCCACGTCGCCCACCGACAGGCCGTCGACGTAGACGTGACCGACCTCGACGCGGCCGGCGATGCTCGCGATGCCGTCCACCAGGTCGACCACCACGCCGTCCTCGGCGATGACCACGCGGTCGCCGGGCACCCCGGTCAACCGGGCCAGCTCGGCGTTCGCCCGCAGGTGGCGCCACTCGCCGTGCACCGGCATCACGTTGCTCGGCCGCACCGCGTTGTACAGGTACAGCAGCTCGCCGGCCGAGGCGTGGCCCGAGACGTGGACCTTCGCGTGGCCCTGGTGCACCACCTGGGCTCCCAGCCGGACCAGGCCGTTGACCACGCCGAACACCGCGGTCTCGTTGCCCGGGATCATCGAGCTCGCCAGCACGACAGTGTCGCCGGCGCGGATGTCGATCTGCTTGTGCTCACCACGCGCCATCCGCGACAGCGCCGACAGCGGCTCGCCCTGCGAGCCCGTCGAGACGAAGGCGACCTCTTCCTCGGGCATCTCCAGCGCCTGGTCGAGGTCGACCAGCAGTCCCTCCGGGACGTCCAGCATGCCCAGGTCGGCGGCGATGCCCATGTTGCGCACCATCGACCGGCCCACGAAGCAGACCTTGCGGCCGTGCCGCTGCGCGACCTCCAGCACCTGCTGCACGCGGTGCACGTGGCTGGCGAAGCAAGCCACGATGACCCGCTGCGTCGCCGCGCCGATCACGCGGTCGAGCACCGGACCGATCTCGCGCTCCGGGGTGACGAACCCGGGCACCTCGGCGTTGGTCGAGTCGACCAGGAACAGGTCCACGCCCTCGTCGCCGAGCCGGGAGAACCCGGCCAGGTCGGTCAGCCGGCTGTCCAGCGGCAACTGGTCCAGCTTGATGTCACCGGTGTGCAGCACGACCCCCGCGGGCGTGCGGATCGCCACCGCCAGCGCGTCCGGGATCGAGTGGTTGACCGCGAAGAACTCCAGGTCGAAGGAGCCGTGCTTGCTGCGCTGGCCCTCCGCGACCTCGATCAGCTCCGGGTTCAGCCGGTGCTCGCGGCACTTGGCCGCCAGCAGCGCCAGGGTGAACTTCGAGCCGACCACCGGCAGGTCCGGCCGCAACCGCAGCAGGAACGGCACCGCGCCGATGTGGTCCTCGTGGCCGTGCGTGAGCACCAAGGCCTCGATGTCGTCCAGCCGGTCCTCGATCGCGCCGAAGTCCGGCAGGATCAGGTCGACGCCCGGCTGCTCGTCCTCCGGGAACAGCACGCCGCAGTCGACGATCAGCAGCCGGCCCTCGTGCTCGAAGACCGTCATGTTGCGACCGACCTCGCCGATACCGCCGAGCGCGACGACCCTGAGACCACCTTCGGCCAGCGGGCGTGGTGGTGCCGACGAAGTCGGCGTCACCGGGTGGTACTCAGTGGCTGTCGCCTGTCCGCTCAACGCTGTGTCACCTCTGTGCTGCATCCGGGTTGACCAATACCAGGCCAGCATCCCACAGGTCGCTGGTGATCAGCCGCACCTGCTCCTCGGTGGCGGCCGGGAGCGGCAGCCTCGGCTGCCCCGTCTCGTAGCCGCACAGCCGCAGAGCGGTCTTGGCGAAGATGACACCACCGACGAAGTTCATCGACCGGTAGACCGGCAGGAGTCCCTTGTGGACCTCCAAAGCGCCTGCGACGTCACCGGCTTCGTAGCTGTCGAGCATCTTGCGGAGCCGGTCGCCGACCACGTGGCCGATCACGCTGACGAAGCCGACCGCGCCCACCGACAGCCACGGCAGGTTCAGCGGGTCCTCACCGGAGTAGTAGGCCAGGCCCGCGTCGTTCATGGCCTCGCTGCCCGCCCACAGGTCGTGCTTGGAGTCCTTGACCGCCACGATCTGCGGGTGCTCCGCCAGCCGCTTGAGCGTGTCGACCTGGATCGGCACGACGCTGCGCGGCGGGATGTCGTAGAGCATCACCGGCAGCTCGGTGGCGTCGGCGACCGTCCAGAAGTGCTGGAAGACGCCTTCCTGGGGCGGCCGGGAGTAGTAGGGGGTCACGACCAGCAGGCCGTGCGCACCGGCCTTCTCAGCGGAGCGCGCCAGCTCCACGGAGTGCTCGGTGTTGTTGGTGCCGGCACCGGCGACGACGGTCGCCCGGTCGCCCACCGCCTCGACCACCGCGCGCAGCAGCCGCTCCTTCTCCTGGTCGGTGGTGGTGGGGCTTTCCCCGGTGGTGCCGTTGACGACCAGCCCGTCGTTGCCGACGTTGTCGACCAGGTAGGCGGCGAGCTCCTGCGCCACTTTCAGGTCGACATTCCCGTCCTCGTCGAACGGCGTGACCATGGCGGTCAGGACGCGGCCGAACGGGCGGCCCGGAATGGCGGTAGGGCAGTCGGTCATAGCACTGACGCTACCTGGTCAGGAGCCCGGTGAAGAAAGCCGGACCAGGCCGGGACGAGCTCGCCGGAAAGGTGTTCCCGGCGAGCTCGAACAGGCGTGTTTCTTCCGGTCGACCAGGTTGCTGACGAGCACTTTTCCTAGAACGAGCGGCGCAGGTCCTGCATCGCCACGATGTCGGCCTCGTTGCCCTCGAAGGTGACCTCCGCTTCACGGCGGCCGAAGGCGTACAGCAGGAGTTCGGCTGGCTCGCCGATCACGCGCACCGTGCGCGGACCGCGCTTGGCCTGGATCTCGGTGCCGTCGGTGCGGCGGAACACGACGCCGACCGGGCTGCGGCCGTAGAACATCCGCGCGACCCTGCCCAGCGACTTCCACAGGGTCTCGTCGCGGGTCGGGTCGGACGGGCGCGGCTTCCAGTTCGGCTGCGCACGGCGCACGTCCTCGTGGTGCACGAAGAACTCGGCGGCGTTGACCGTCTCGTCGACCCCACCGATGCTCATCGGGTTCCACTTGGGCGGCCCCTGCCGCACCTGGTCCACCAGCTCCGGCCAGGCCAGTTCGCGCAGCTCCTGCTCGGCGCGCTCACCGCGATCGGCCAGTGCCTTGATCAACTTCCCCGCCAGCGCGTCCGGACGGCGTTCGCGCACCACCAGGTGCACCGCGAGGTCCCTGGTCGTCCACCCCTCGCACAGCGTCGGCGCATCCGGGCCGACTTGCTCGAACAGATCGCACAACAGCTGGCGCTCATCGCTGGCCACACCCATGGAGCACACTCTAATCGCCCGGGACGTCACGTGTCCGCCGCATCACCGTGCGACACGGGAACGGCACCCCGGATTCCTCCGCGAGTGCCGTTCCTGCGCTGGTGATCAGCCTCCTGCGAGGAGTCAGCCCTCGGTGACGAAGGGGCTGGAGGCGACCTCCGTGCCGTCCTTGAGCGTGGTGATCTCGAAGTCGCTGAAGACGTTCGGCACGGCCTTCTGCAGCTGCTTCAGGCACTCCACGGCCAGGTTGCGGATCTCCACGTCGGCGTGCTCCGAAGCGCGCATCGCGATGAAGTGGCGCCAGGCGCGGTAGTTGCCGGTCACCACGATGCGGGTCTCGGTCGCGTTGGGCAGCACCGACCGGGCCGCCTGCCGGGCCTGCTTGCGCCGCAGCGTCATCTTCGGCTCGTCGGCGAACTTCTCTTCCAGCGCGGCCAACAGGTCGCTGTAGGCCTGCACGCTCGCCTCGGCCGCCTGCACGAACTTCTCGTGCAACTCCGGGTCCTCGGCGATGACGTCCGGCTCGACCATGGCGGCGTCGCGCTCCGGGACGTAGCGCTGCGACAGCTGCGAGTAGGAGAAGTGCCGGTGGCGGATCAGCTCGTGGGTCAACGAGCGGGACATCCCGGTCAGGTAGAACGACACCGACCCGTGCTCCAGCACGGAGAGGTGACCCACCTCCAGGATGTGCTTGAGGTAGCCGGCGTTGGTGGCGGTCGCCGGGTTCGGCTTGCGCCACGACTGGTAGCACGCGCGACCGGCGAACTCGGCCAGCGCCTGCCCACCGTCGGCGTCGGTCGACCAGTCCACGTCTTCCGGTGGGAAGAACTCGGTCTTGCCGATCAGCTGCACTTTCGGCCGGACGATCTCGGTCACGACGGGCGTGCCCCTTTCCTGCTCTCACGACTCCCCATGTGCTGCCCGAAAGCCTAACCGCCGGACCCGACAAGATCGCCTGACGCCAGTTGACACCATCGGGCGGTTGCATGACGTCACTTCTGGCGGCATCGTGGTGTCATGGACTTGAACCCCTACATCGACCAGCTCCGCGAAGACCTCACCTCCGCCGCTGCCGCCGGCGACGACCAGACGCGGCAGACCGCGGCGGTGCTGTCCGGCGCGATCGAGCCGGCCGCGCGGCTGGCGATCATGAACGCGCTGTCGGACCTCGCAGCCGAGGTCACGACGAACCTCGACGGCCAGGTGGTGGACCTGCGGTTGGACGGCCGCGACGTCCGCGTCGTGGTCAGCGGCAGCAGCCCACCGCCGCCCGCCTCCGACGAGGAGGCCGAACCTCCTCCACCACCGCCCCCCAGCGGCGACAACGGCGACATCAGCCGCATCACCCTGCGGCTGGTGGAAGAGATCAAGTCCCAGGCCGAGCAGGCCGCGTCCGCCCAGGGCGTGTCGCTGAACACCTTCGTCTCGCAAGCGGTGCAAGGCGCTCTGCAGGGACGCGGCCGTGGTGGCCCCTGGGACCGGCCGCGGCGTGGACGGCCTGGTCATGGGCACGGCGGTCACGGGCACGGTCACTCGCACGGTGGCCACGGGCGTGGCGGTCGCGGCGGCCCGTGGGACGGCCCCGGCTTCGGCGGCTGGCCCGGCGGCGAAGGCGGCGGCTCCCGCGTGCGCGGTTGGGTGCAGGGCTGAGCGGCCGAACGGTGGAAAGGCGGCTTGTATGAGCAAGGACGACTCACCCGAGGACCCGGACCTGAGCCGGGAGTGGTCCGAGTCCGAGGAAGAACTGACTGACCTGCTGCGCAGCCAGGACTTCGACACCGACGGCCCGGTCCGGATGGACATCGGCACCCACCGCGGTTCGGTCGTGGTCGAGCTGGGCGAGACGGCGGTGACGCACGTCGAGGTCCGGCACGCCACGTCGGCGGCCGGGCAGGACTGGCAGAACGGGCTCTCCGGACTGCTGAGCTGGGTCAGCGAGCAGTTCGGCACCGCCGCGCAGGCCGGCGGGCGCGGCGGCTTCGACCTGGGCAACCTGCCGCAGGCGCCGATCACCGAGGTGGTGCGCCGCACGCGGATCGACCTGAGCGGCAACCGGCTCGTCGTGCGGGCGCCGACGAACGGGCCGCTGCGCGGGGTCCCGCTGGCGGTGCGGGTGACGGCACCGGTCGGCTCCGAGGTCGGCGTGCAGACCGGCTCCGCCGAGGTCTCCGTGAGCGGCGCCGCGGGCAAGGTCTCCGTGCAGGGCGGCACGGGCACGGTCTCGGTCGAGGAAGCGACTGACCGGGCCACCGTGCGCAGCGGTTCCGGCCCCGTCCGGCTGGGCAGCATGCGCGGAGGCGTGCACGCGCGCTCCGGGCGAGGTGACATCGAGGTCGGCGCCATCGGGGCGCCCTCCTCGGTGGTCAACGGCTCCGGAGCGATCTGGCTCGGCGAAGTCTCGGCCGACGTGCTGGTGCGCACCGGGAGCGGTGACATCACCGTGGCCGACGCCGTGGACGGCCAGGTCGAGCTCATCAGCGGGTCCGGTGAGCTGCAGGTGTCGGTCCACCGCGGCACGGCCGCCGAGGTCGATCTGACCTCGACGACGGGCACCGCGCGCAGCGAGCTGGACGTCGCCGAGCAACCACCGGAGGCCGAGCCGACGCTGCGGGTCTTCGGCCGCACCGGCAGTGGTGACGCGGTGCTGACCACCGCGGGCTGATCGCCGCTACCCCGCCGCGAGTGCGGCCTGGAGCGGGCGGACCAGATCGCCGCGTTCGCCGGCCACGACGTCGTCGAGCCCGAGCCAGGCCGCCATCTCGCGCAGCGAGGCGGCCAGCTCGGGCCCGACGCGGCCGGCGTCGCGACCGGGTTCCAGGAAGGCCCCGGGCACCCGCAGCACTCCGGCCGCCCGGTCGGCCTTGAGGTCGACGCGGGCGACGAGCTCACCGTCGAGCAGGAAGGGGAAGACGTAGTAGCCGTACTGCCGCTGGGCTTCCGGGACGTAGATCTCGATGCGGTAGCGGAAGCCGAAGAGCCTCTCGGTCCGCGCGCGTTCCCAGATCAGCGGGTCGAACGGGGACAACAGGGCCCTGCCGGTGATCGCCCGCGGAGTACGAGCCTCCGCGTGCCGGTAGGCGGTCTGACGCCATCCGCGCCCCGCCACCGGCTCCAGCACGCCGTCATCGACGAGCTCGGCGACGGCCTGCTTCGACTGCTCCGGGGACAGCCGGTAGTAGTCGCGCAGATCGGCCTCGGTCCCGACGCCCAGCGCTTCGGCTGAGCGCTCCACCAACCCGCGCACCGCTTCAGCGTCCTCGGGCTCGTGGGCGAGGACCTCCGCAGGCAGCACGCGCTCCGGCAGGTCGTAGAGGCGCTCGAAGCCGCGCCGGGTGCCGGTGGTCAACTCCCCCATCGCGAACAGCAGCTCGCAGACGCGCTTGGTGTCGGTGCGGTTCCACCACGGACCGCGGCCCTGCCGCTCGCCTCCGCCGAGCTCGCGCTCCAGCCGCCCCGCACCGATCGGCCCGAGCTCCTTGACGGCGTTGAGCACGTCGTTGATCAGCTCGGGGTGCTGCTCCAGCAGCTCGCGGGAACGCTTGCGCCACCCGCCGCCGTGCTCGCGCATCCGCCAGCGCAGCAGAGACCAGTCCTCGACCGGGATCAGCGACGCCTCGTGCGCCCAGTACTCGACGAGCATCCGCGGCTGCCGAGCGGTGGGTGACCACGCAGCGGTGTCGACCAGCTCCCCCGGGTACGGGCCGAGCCTGCTGAACAGCGGCATGTAGTGGGCGCGGACCGCGACGTTCACCGAATCCAGCTGCAGCAGCTTGGTCCGGGACAAAGCGCGCTGGAGGTGCCTGCGGGTCACGGCTCCGCGCGGCCGCGGATCGGCGAAGCCCTGCGCTGCCAGCACCGTGCGACGGGCCACGTCCTTGCTGATGGTCTGCACCTGGGGAATCGTGCCACCACTCCCCGACACTCCGGTACTCACGACCGCGCGCCAGGTGCTTCGAGGACGCGGCGGCTCTGGGTGCGGGGACTCAGCTCGCATCACTTCAGGTCCTGAGCGGCCCTACGCCGCGTCGACATGCTTGGGGAGCGGCGCACGGAGCTACGGAGCGCTGTGCTCCCCCGTTAGGATCTTTCAGCCCGCACCGCCAGGCGACGAACGTGGAAGATGCCCTGACTGAGGGGAGTTGTCGAGCGGCACGTTAGGTTGTCGCGCATGGCCGAAGCCGATGTGCGCGAAGCAGTGGCGTCCGATGCCGCCGAGATCGCACGCATTCAGGTCCAGACGTGGGAGACCGCGTACGCCGAGGTGCTCCCGCCGGCCGTGCTGGCCGGTTTGGACACCGCCGAGGCCGAGCAGGAGTGGCGAGAGGCCGTCACGTCCGGAGCAGCGACTGTGCTGCTCGCGATCGAGGGTCGCTGGACCGTGGGTTTCTGCGCGGCAGGCCTCGCCCCGGAGTCGGAGGTGGCCGCCGCCGACGGCACGCTGCCGGAAGACAGCTCGACGACTGTGCTGGTCAGCGCCTTGCTGGTGGAGCCGCGCTGGGGTCGTCGGGGCCACGCCGGCAGGCTGCTGGCGACGATGGGCCGCCGGTTCACCGAACGCGGGGCCACGCGTGGCATCACCTGGGTGCCCGAGTCGGACTCGGCGTCGTTGTCGTTCTACCGCTCTGCGGGCTGGGACCCGGACGGTACGGTGCGCACGTTGGACGCGGGTGGGCGCCCGCTCCGCGAGATGCGCCTGACCGGTCCGCTGGACCTCGAGCTCGAGCACCACTGACGCCTGCCCCGGAGCCGACCGTGCTGACCATCATCGGGTTGCTCTCGACCACCTTCGGTGTCTCGGTGGCGTCCGCACTGCTCCCGTTGATCAGCGTCGAACTGTTCGCGATCGGGCTGGTGCTGAAGGAGCCGGAGATCCCGTGGTGGGTGCTGGCGCTGGTCATCGCCACCGGCCAGATCGGCGGCAAGCTCTTGCACTACTACGCGGCGCGCGGCGCCATCCGGCTGCCCCGGTTCCTGCGCCGCGAGAAGTCCGGGAAGAGCTCCCCCGGCCGTTGGAGGGCCTGGCTGGAGTCGTTCCGGGAGAACTGCCGCAACCGCCCGGTTTGGGCGGGCTCGGTCCTGCTGATCAGCGCCGTGGCCAGCCTGCCTCCGTTCGCGGCGGTGGCCGTCATCGCCGGCTGGGCCAAGGTCCCGGTGTCGACCTTCCTGATCACCGGATTCATCGGCCGCTTCGCCCGCTTCGGAGTCCTCGCAGCAGCCCCAGCAGCCATGGCCACCTGGCTCTGACACTCGGACCACACGCCCCCAGCCCGCGCTGAGCACCACCTCGCGAGATGCACGCCTCACCACCAACAATCCACTGAGCAGGCAAGCCACAGCGCAGGCACAACCCCGCCGCGCATGTCGGAGCGACCGGAGCCCCAACACCAGGAGCCCGGGCGATCAGATCTCGCGGGAAGTTCGACGTCCCACCACCCCGACAGGCCCGTCAGCCGACATGACCGGGGGCGGTTCTCGTGCCATGCCTCACCAGTGAAGAAAGCGGCGCCCCGAAGGCTGGAGCAGAACTCGCAGCGCCTTACCTTCCTCAAGCGGGCTGGAGTCGAATTCTCGAGAAGGTCGACTCAGCCGAACCGCGGCCTTCAGTGCCAACACAGCAGAGCGCCTGCGGTGCTGAAGCGGAGCGCTGGAAAGCGCAGGCTTTCCGAGCACCGAAGGTGCAGCACATCTCCAGGGCCACCTCGTCCGACCCGGGGGTCGAACGTCACGAGAAGTTCGTCGCGACCAAGCCGCAACGGCCCACCGATGCCGAACACATCGGGGAATGGCCGGTCCCGACTCGAGGGAGCATTGGAAGCGCAGTTCTCTCGAGCGCCAAAGGCGCAACAGACCTCCGGCGCTCCACCTGCTCCGAAGCGGGGGTCGCACTTCGCGAGATGTTCGACCCCACCGAGCCGCACCGGCCAGGAGTGCCGACACGGCAGGGAGCCGCGGGTCGCGGCCCGGAGCACTGAAAGCGCAGGTCTTTCGGGTGCGGAGGGCGGAGCGTGCTCTCCGGCGACTCACCTCCACGAGGCGGGCAAGGAGTCGAACTTCTCGCGAGGTTCGACGGTCGGTGCCTGGGGGTTCCGGGAGGCTTCGGCTGTCAGCTGGCCAATTGCGGGCCGGCTTCGGCGGCGAAGCCCCCGTGGTCGCAGCCCTCTCCGAACGGCGGACGCCCCCTCGCAGTGGGGTGCGAGGGGGCGTCCGGGAAGGGTTGGTCAGAGGCGGTCGGTCAGAAGTCCGGGAGCTTGGGCAGGTCCGGGAGGCCGAGGCGGCCGGGGACTCCGAGGACGGAGTCGATCAGGCCGAAGACCGGCACGCCGAGCGGGGCGAAGGTGTACTTGTCGTTGAGGTCGCCGGTGTCGGGTTCGTCGACGATGGCCGGACCGTCCTGCGCGGCCTGTGCCGGGGCCGCCATCGCGGCCGGGGCGAGGGTGAACAGGGCGGCGCCCGCCAGGAGCGAGGCGGTGAGGGCGCGGGGTGCGGTGTTGCTCATCTGCGTTCCTTTCGTCGGAGCGACCTGCCTCGTGGTGCGCGCCACGAAGCGGGCCGAGCGGGGGTCACGGGGTCAGCAGGTCCACGACCGGAGCCAGCAGCTGCGTGGGCAGCTGGACGGTCAGGCCGAGCACCGGCCCTAGGTCGACCCCCGGCACGAGCCAGATCGACTCCGCGTTGGCAACACCGCTGGTGAGCAGCGCAGCGCTCACCGCGACGACCACCGTGGTGGCGACGCGACGGACGGACTGAGACATGGTGGTTTCCTCCTCACAGCTCTCCACCGGCGGCGGCCGGCGGAAGATCAGCAGACGGCGTCCGAGGGCTTCGGGTTGCCGAGTCCGAACAGTGGGCGCAGCGCGACACCGGCGTAGGTGCCGATGATGGCCATCACGCCCCACAGCCAGCCGTGCAGGCTGAACGAGGCGATGCCGGAGAAGTAGGCGCCGATGTTGCAGCCGCCCGCGAAGCGCGCGCCCACGCCCATCAAGATCCCGCCGAGGACCGCGCCGACGGCCATCTTCCACGGGACCTTCCGGTGCAGGGTGAACGCGCCGGCCAGCGCAGCGGCGATCAGCGCGCCGATCATGATCCCGAAGTCCATCACCGAGATCCGGTCGGTGAGCACCGACGAGGCGAGCTTCGCGGCGTTGTCCGGGTCCTGCCAGAACGGCGCGCTGGAGATGTCGATGCCGACGGCGCCGAGGATCTTCGCTCCCCACAGGCCGAACGCGGACGTGATGCCCCAGGAGTTGCCGGAGACGAACAGCGTCACCGCGTTGAGCACGGCCAGCAGCACCGCACCGACCCACAGCGGCCAGGAACCGCGCAGCGCGCGGACGATGCCCTTGGCGACCGGCGGCTGGCCGATCGGCGGAGGCGTGCGCCGCCGCTCCACCAGCACCGAGATGCCGACGACCGCACCGATGATGAGCAGCGTGAACAGCACGCCGCCCGCGTAGCCCAGCGGGGTGTCCGCCAGCGAGACCTTCGGGCCGATGCTCTGCACGCTCTTGATGAACGGCGAGATGAACGCGCTGAACACCGAGCCGACGATGAATCCGCCGAGGGTGAGCACGATCGCAGTCTGGCCGCTGCCGACCGCGAAGAGCGTGCCCGAGGCGCAGGAACCGCCGACCTGCATGCCGACGCCGAACAGGAACGCCCCGAAGACGACGCCCAGCCCGGCCGTCTGCAGCTGGGGTTGTGGCTCACCCGACAGCGAGAACCCGGTTCCGAGGATCCCGGCGAACAGCAGGGCCGCGACACCGAGCATGAGCATGTGCGCTCGGATCGCGCGTCCCTGCCCGACCGTGATCAGCTGGCGCCACGCGGAGGTGAAGCCGAACCGGGAGTGGAACAGCACCAACCCCAGCGCCAGGCCGACCGCGTAGAGCACGGTCATCTTCCAGCCGGCCACGCTGTGCACGGCCACGCCGAGCACTGCGGCGATCGCGATGCCGATCGCCACGACACCGCGTTGCGCGGGCGGGGCCTCGCGCACCAGCGGCGGGGCAGGTCTTCCTGCTTCCACAACAGACATGGGCACTCCTACTTCTCCGTGAGCGGACCTGAAACGGCCACGATTGTTCCCTGCGGGATCCACTGGCCGTGGTTGCCGCCGTGCTGGTGTCCAGTCATCTGCATCACGTTGACCTGGGCAGACGCGTACATGGTCACCTCACCTGCGAGGCTCTCCCCGCGGGCGCGGGCCCACTGCCGGTACCCGGACAGCGATGGCGGGTCGCCGAACGCGCTGGCCTGGGTCATCCCGTAGGTGAGGGCGCCGCGGTCCCGGGGGTCGAACCGCAGGGGCACGGCGACACCGGGGGCGGAGGTCACCACCGGACCGTGCAACAGCCAGGGCGCGACGTGCATTCCGTACACGAACTGGGCTCGTTCCAGAACGTGGGACGTCTTCTCCCAGCCGGACACCAGCACCAACGCGCCCTCGGGACTGTCGTTGACCGGTAGGCCGCGGCGGGTGGCTTCCTCGCGCACGACGTCGGCGGCGGCCCTGCTGCGCGGTGTGTCGTCACCCACGACCGAGAGGGACGGGGCCCGCACCTCGGCGAGGAAGGCGACGTGCTTGCGCAGTGCGTCGGCGTCCTCCGGCAGCAGCTGGGTGTCCGGGCAGGACACGGGTGTGGGAGCGCCGGCGGCGAGGGCGCCCAGCGCCGCGCTGGCGCATTCGGGCCTGGCAGCGCCTGCGATCTCCGGGAGCTCACCGGTGTCGACGTCGACGGTGCCGGTCTCCTCGCCCTTGCGGATGACCAGGTCGCTGCGGCCCGCGGGGAGGTCGACCTCGGCCCACGTGCCGCTGGCTCCGGGGCGGGGAACCGCTCGGGCGACGGTCCCGCCCTGCTTCACCGTGATGCCCTGGCCGGCACTCTCCGGGAAGTGCACCAGGTTCTTCCCGGCGCGGTGGGGGCTGACCAGCACCGGGGTGCCGGCGGTCTGCGCCAGCCGGGCGACGCCGGGCACCGGCAGGTCGTGCGGGAGCGGGATGCCGGGCAGGGCGCCCCAGGCGAGGACGACGGCGAGCACCCCGATCGCGCCGTAGCGGTAGACGCGCACGTCGTCGCGCGTGAGCAGGGTCACCGCCAGCACGACCGCAGCGCCGAGCACGACCACCAGCACCGCGATGCCGTAGCCGGTGCTGAGCAGCCTGCGGTCGAACAGCCCGGACAGCAGCAGCTGCCCGGTCCCGGCGCCGAGGAGCGCGAGGGCGGCGGTCAGCGCGATCGGGCGTGGCCGCAGCCCGCCGTCGGAGTTCCAGGTCTTGGCCAGCGCGAGACCGGACCAGACGACGGCGACGACGACGACGATCGTGTCGAGGAAGAAGTTCAGCGAGGTGTGGCCGAGCGCGGCTTCGGCGATGAGCAGCAGCGCCAGCCCGAAACCGAGGAAGGCGGACGGGCCGCGCCAGCGCAGGGCCAGCGGTACTGCGAGGGCGAGCACCACGTGCGCGATCGCGAAACCGGTGTTGATGTGCAGCAGGACCGCGGAGAGCCCGGCGAGCGCGGCGGTGGCACCACCGCAGGCCCAGGCGAACGACGGTCGCATCACGGCCCCGGCCCGCAGGAGGCCGATCCCGGCGGTCAGCGCGGTGCCGGTCAGCAGCAGCACGCGCAGCACCAGCGCGAGGAGGTCCACGCCGGGGACTCCGGTGTGGGTGTGCATGTCTTCCATGTCCGCTCTCATCGAGAAGAAGGGGCTGGGGCGTGCGGTGTGGAGGTCGTCGAGGGCGGGGCGCGGGTGGGTGGCCGCCGCGGGACGGCGGCCACCCGGTTCGCCACTGCGTCCAGGGTCTGGCCTCTGCCCGAGGACTTACTTCAGGTGCTCCTCGGACACGACGAACAGCTCCGAGTGCGGTTTGGCGTTGCCGAACTCACCGTGCGGCCAGGACCGCCGGTTGAAGTTGATGCCGACTTCGCCGGTCACCTCGTCGCGGAACGTGTCGTCGACCGAAACCTTCCCGTCCGGGCCGAGGTTGACCATGTTGACCTTGTGGTCACCGTCGTTGCCGGTCCGCGCGACGAAGTAGTTCGACACCGCGAGCCGTCCCGGGGTCTGCGTTTCGCCGTACTTGCCGTCGGGGCCCAACGTGAAGTTGTCGTAGGCGCCCCAGTGCGGTCCAGCAGCCGCGATGCCCGGGTTGATCGGCGTGGTGCCGGCCAGCGTCGGGCAGTCGGACTCGGTGCCGCCCTGCTCCGACTCCTCGATGGTGTCGATGTTGCACTGGTAGTCGTCGCCGGCGTTGACCAGCTTCTGGACGTCCAGTGTGTACACACCACCTGTGGTGCCGGGGTCGTCCTTGCCGAAGGTCCCCGGGGCGCGGCCCTGGATGGCCCGGTACAGGAACCGGTCGTCAGGACTGGTCTGCATCCAGCCGCCGTTGGAGCTGCCGCCGTTGGCGTCGTTGGCCGGGTCGAAGTTCACGGACGCGGCTCCGTCGTCGAACACCTGACGCCAGTGCGGTTCCGGCGCGGTGATGTCCGGCGTGTAGAACACCGCACCGCCCTGCATGGTCTGCGCGAACGCGCCCTTGTGACCGGGCAGGTTGGTCACCGTGGTCTCCATGGCCGCACGGCTTTCGTTGTGCAGCGGGTCCTTCGGGTTGGCCCGCGGACCGTCCGGGAGGTACGAGACCGACTTGAGCTTCGGGTGGTTGCGGTCCGAGATGTCCCAGGTCCGCACGGTCGGCCGCCGCAGGTACGGCGATGGGGCCTTCACCGGGTCGAGGATGATGTTGCGCGGCTCGGCGTAGTCCGAGGTCACCAGCGTGTTCAGGTCCTCGCGGGCCTGGATGCCGTGCGGGTTGGCGCAGGTCGGCGTACCGATCCGCGGCAGGTTGTCGCACAGCTTGGCGTTGTCCCCGCCCGGAGTCGCTGCCGGGGATTCGGAGAGCACTTGCGCGTTCTGGTCGAACCGCACGACCTCGCCGGGGCTTCCGGCGAAACCGTTGCCCAGGTGCACCGAACCGTCCGAGTACCGGTACGGGCCGGGGACGACCGGACCACCCATGTAGGTCGCGTAGGCGGTGCCGTCCTTGAGCGTCCAGTACGCGTCGGGGACGGATCCACCCAGGGTCTGGGTCGGCAGGCTGATCCCCTTGAGCTTGACGTTCGGCAGCGCCGAGACGTCGAAGGCGTAGGTGGCGCCGAGGAAGAGCGACCCCGCGTAGATGGTGTCGCCCTTGTGCCACACGTACTGCATGTGGTGCGGCTCGTTCTCCACCAGCGGTCCGACGGTGATCGTGTTGACCACCTGGCCGTAACCGGGTGATCCCTTCGTCGCGTCGATGACCGCGAGGAAGTCCGGTCCTGGCAGGGCGTTCGCGGCCTTTCCGGTGCCACCGGCCAGCGAGCCGGGCAGGTTGCGGACGTCGGGAACCACGGTGTCCGCGATGTTCTCGTCGCCCGCCCAGACGACCAGCCACTCCTTGGGCTTTCCGTCCGACGTGGACTTCTCCAGCGCACTCTTGTCGACGTGGTTGGTGATGGTGTAGTCCTTGCCGTCCGCTCCCTTGAGGGACTGCGTGGACACGTCGACATCGGCGTTGGCGTCGGGCACCGGTAGCGTGACCGCGCTGACCGCCACGGCCAACGCGGCCAGCCCGGTGGGCAGCCTTCGAAGACTCTTTTTCATGTGTGCTCCGGTTTTCGTGGAGAATTCCGAAATTGGGCACGACGAAGCAGCACGTCCGGAAGGCGCGCAGCGACCGGACGCGTTTCGTCGTGGACTGCTCGGAGAGGGAGAAGCGCCTAACAGCGGCGGGAGAAGAGGGTCCTCAGGCGTGACACAGAGCGCTGGCCTGATGCCGGAGATCGACATGCAGGCGAGCCACCAGACAGGCGAACCTGGACATGCCAGCAATAATCAAGAAGTGCCCACCTGGTGTCAACGATCAACCAATTGCTGAGATCAGGACCCAGAAGATCCTGTGAACCGCCTGGTAAGACCACCCGGTAGCCCGAACAGCGGTATGCTCGTGGTGCAAGCGGAACTAGAGTGACCGCTTTTCCGCTCCCGCCAGCGCGGTGAGACCCCGCTCCTCGCCCCGGGATTCGTGTCGGCTCGACGCCGGTTCCGGACCCTCGGCCCGAGGATGAGCGGTGCCGCGCGCGAAGCGGGTGACGCCAGCGCGGTCGACCTCGCGGGGCCTGCCGTTGACCGGTCCGCCCGGCTACCGTGCGAACGACGCACCGGTCGGTGCGCTCCAGTCGACTGCCAGAGGTGGCCATGCCGAGAAGGTCAACACCGGTCGCGATCGTCGGGGCGGGCATCGGCGGACTCACGCTGGCCGTGGCGCTGCGACGCCGGGGCATCGCGGCGACCGTCTACGAACAGGTGCTCGAGCTGCGCGAAGTCGGTGCGGCGGTGGCCCTCTCGGCCAACGGGACGCGCGTGCTGCACTCCCTCGGCCTGCGGGACCGGCTGGCGGCATGCAGCGCCGTGCCGACCGAGCTGGTCTACCGCGACTGGCGCACCGGTGACCGCGTGGTCTCCTACCGGGTCGGCGACGACTACGCCGCGCGCTTCGGCGCTCCGTACTACGGGGTGCACCGCGCCGACCTCCAGATCGCCTTGGCGGAGGCCTGCGGGGAGGACGCCCTCCGCCTCGACCACCGACTGGTCGACCTGTCGGCGAAGGCCGAGGGCTACGAGCTGGTCTTCGCCCACGGAGCCACGGCGCACGCGGATCTCGTCGTCGGCGCGGACGGGGTGCACTCCGCGGTGCGCAGGTGGGTCACCGAGGACGACCCGGCGGTGTACTCCGGCACCAGCGGTTTTCGCGGCCTGGTCCCGGTCGGCTCGATCCCTTCGGTGCCCGATCCCGGCGCCCTCCAGTTCTGGATGGGCCCGGGCGCTCACCTGCTGCACTACCCGATCGGCGACGGGTCGTTGGTCAACTTCCTGGCCGTGGTCGACGAGCCGGCGCAGTGGCCGGGTTCCAGCTGGGTCCAGGACATCTCCCCCGACCAGCTCTGCGCGCCCTTCGACGGGTGGCACCCCGGTGTGCGGGAGGTGGTGGCGACCGGTCTGCACAAGCGGTGGGCGCTGTTCGGGCAACGACCGCTCCAGCGCTGGCACCGGGACGGGGTCGTGCTGCTCGGCGACGCCGTGCACGCGATGCTCCCGCACCACGGGCAGGGCGCGAACCAGACCATCGAGGACGCGGCCACGCTCGCGTCGCTGCTGCACCGCTACGAGCCGCACCAGGCGCTGCCGCGCTACGAGAGCTTGCGCCGGGCGCGCACCCGCTCGGTCCAGCGCAGCTCGTGGGTGGCCTCCGAGCTGCTGCACCTGCCCGACGGCCCGGACGCCGAGGCGCGCGACGAACGGCTCGCCGCCATCCACGAGACGCTCCAGTGGATCCACGGCCACGACGCCGAAGCCGTCGCCGAGGCGTCGGGCTGAAGCTCAGGACTTGTCGTCGCGCTCCAGGTCGATGGCCTTGCGCATCGCCTTGCGGCCGCGGTTGCGGTCACCGGCGAGGTCGTAGGCCTGGGCGAGGGCGAACCAGCGCCGCCAGTCCTGCGGTTCGGCCTCCAGCTCGGCCTGCTTGGCGTCGAACCACTCGTCGGCCGCGTCCTGCTCGACCCGGCCGGAGGGCCGCCGAGGCAGGTGCGAGACGTCCGGCAACGCGCCCTCGTCGTCGAGCCTGCGGGCCAGCCGCTCGGTGGACGCGCCGAAGCGCAGCTGGTCGGCGACCAACACCGCGCCCAGCACGGGGAAGACCAGGATCGCCGCGCCCAGCACGATGAAGACCGGGTGGCCGCTGGTGATCATCGTGATCGCGCGGCCGCTCATCAGCACCAGGTAGACCAGCAGCACCAGCGCGACCAGGAACGCGGCGTTCCGCCCGGTCAGGAGCTTGGTCACCTCAAATGCCCATCAGCACGTCGAGGCCCACCGTCAGCCCCGGACGGCTGGGGACCTCCCGGATGCCCAGCAGCACGCCCGGCATGAACGAGCGGCGGTCGTAGGAGTCGTGCCGGATGGTGAGGGTCTCGCCCTCGGTGCCGAACAGCACCTCCTGGTGCGCGACGAGCCCAGTCATCCGCACGGCGTGCACGTGGACGCCGTCGACCTCGGCGCCGCGAGCGCCGTCCGGGTCCTTCGTGGTCGCGTCGGGCATCGCGCCGAGTCCCGCCTCCTCGCGCGCCTTGCCGATGACGTGCGCGGTGCGGGCCGCGGTGCCCGAGGGCGCGTCAGCCTTCTTCGGGTGGTGCAGCTCGACGATCTCGGCCGAGTCGAAGTACTTGGCCGCCAGCTCGGCGAACCGCATCGACAGGACCGCGCCGATCGCGAAGTTCGGCGCGACGATCACGCCGACCTGCGGCTTGTCGGCCAGCCAGGAGCGGATGGAGTCCAGCTCGGCCGGGCCGAGACCGCTGGTGCCGACGACGACGTTGATGCCGTTGTCGACGCAGAACTTGATGTTGTTCAGCACCGAGTCGGGGTGGGTCAGGTCGACCGCGACCTGCGCACCGGACTCGACGAGCCGCTCGATGGGGTCGTCCTGGTCGACCTCGGCGACGAGTTCGGTGTCGGCCGCCTCGCCGACGGCTCGCACGGCCTCGGAACCCATCCGCCCGCGGGCGCCCAGCACACCAACCTTGATCACCGTGGAAACACCTCTCCGCACCGACGCTGCACACCCGGAGTCTAGGCACCGCGCCCACGAGCACAGGACGACCCACCCCACCTGGTGACCCGCACCATTCCCGGCACCCGGGGCACCACCCGCTACACGCCGTCCGGGAGGTCTTCCGGGGTCTTGTAGGGGCCGACGACCGCGGTGGTGAACGGGCGGTTGAGCAGCTCCTCCGCGAGCTCCGCGACGTCGTCGGGGGTGACCGCCTCGATCTTGGCGAGGGTCTCCTCGACCGCGTAGTGGCGTCCGTAGTTGAGCTCGGTCTTGCCGATGCGGCTCATCCGGGCCGCGCTGTCCTCCAGGCCCAGCACCAGACCGCCGCGCAGCTGACCACGGCCGCGCGCGACCTCGTCGGGCGAGAGTCCGTGTTCCGCGACGTCGGCGAGGACCGCGCGGATCACCGAGGCGACCTCGCCCAGGCGCTCCGGCGTGCAGCCGGCGTACACCGAGAAGGTGCCCGCGTCCGAGAAGGCCGTGCTCGACGAGTACACCGAGTACGCCAGCCCCCGGTTCTCCCGGATCTCCTGGAACAGCCGCGAACTCATCCCGCCGCCGAGCGCCGCGTTCAGCACCCCGAGCGCGAACCGGCGCTCGTCGTAGCGGTCCAGGGCCCGGCAGCCCACCAGCAGGTGCGTCTGCTCGGTGTCGTCCGGGTGCAGCACCAGCGGCGCCTGCTTGGGCAGCCGGGTCCGGCCACCGCGCGGCGCCTCCGGGCGCTCGTCGCCGGCCAGCCGGTCGCCGAGCGCCTTGCGCACCAGCCGCACGACCTTCGCGTGCTCGACGTTGCCCGCCACGGACACGACCATCTTCGGCATCCGGTAGCGGCGCCGGTAGAAGCCGTGCACCCGGGTGCGGGTCATCGCGCTGATCGACTCCTCGGTGCCCAGCACCGAGCGGCCCAGCGGGCTGTCACCGAGCACGGCGGTGGAGAACAGCTCGTGCAGCAGGTCCTCGGGGTCGTCGTCGCGCATCGCGATCTCCTCGAGCACCACGCTGCGCTCGACGTCGACGTCGGCGGTGTGGTTGACCGCGTCGAAGACCACGTCGCAGAGCATGTCGACGGCCAGCGGCAGGTCCTCGTCGAGGACGTGCGCGTAGTAGCAGGTGTGCTCCTTGGCGGTGAAGGCGTTGAGCTCGCCGCCGACCGCGTCGATCTCCTGCGCGATGTCCACCGCGGTCCGCTTCGCGGTGCCCTTGAACAGCAGGTGTTCCAGGTAGTGCGCCGCACCCGCCTGCGCCCTGGTCTCGTCGCGCGACCCGACGCCCACCCAGATGCCCACCGACGCGGATCGGACTCCCGGCACCGGCTCGGTGACGACCCGCAACCCGCCCGGCAGGACCGTTCGCCGCACTTCGGAGGCACCGTTGTGCCCGAGGACCTGGGTGGTCCCGGGCCGCTGCAGGTGTCCGGCTGTCTGCTTGTGCTTCATGTGCCCGTTCTCGTCGCCTCTGCGCTGCCCGCGCACTCACGACAATACGGCCCGCCCCGGCATCGCCGGGACGGGCCGCATGGCGTTCGCGATCAGAGGATCACTCGGCGGAGGCGTCGGCCGGAGCGGCGTCGCCCTCGCCCGACTTCTCCTCCTCCTCGTTGACCAGCACGAGGCTGATCTTGCCGCGGTTGTCGATGTCCGCGATCTCCACGCGCAGCTTGTCGCCGACGTTCACGACGTCCTCGACCTTGCCGATGCGCTTGCCGTTGCCCAGCTTGGAGATGTGCACCAGGCCGTCCTTGCCCGGCAGCAGCGAGACGAACGCGCCGAAGGCCGCGGTCTTGACCACGGTGCCCAGGAAGCGCTCGCCGACCTTCGGCAGCTGCGGGTTCGCGATGGCGTTGATCTTGTCGATCGCCGCCTCCGCGGACGGGCCGTCGGCCGCACCGACGTAGATGGTGCCGTCGTCCTCGATGCTGATCTCGGCGCCGGTCTCCTCGGTGATCGAGTTGATCATCTTGCCCTTCGGGCCGATGACCTCACCGATCTTGTCCACCGGGACCGAGACCGAGGTCACGCGCGGCGCGTGCGGGCTCATCTCGTCGGGCTTGCCGATCGCCTCGGCCATGACCTCCAGGATGGTGAACCGGGCGTCGCGCGCCTGGCCCAGCGCCTGGCCCAGCACCTCGGACGGGATGCCGTCCAGCTTGGTGTCCAGCTGCAGGGCGGTCACGAAGTCCTTCGTGCCCGCGACCTTGAAGTCCATGTCACCGAAGGCGTCCTCGGCACCGAGGATGTCGGTCAGCGCCACGTAGTGGGTCTTGCCGTCGACCTCGTCGGAGACCAGGCCCATCGCGATGCCCGCGACCGGGGCCTTCAGCGGCACACCCGAGTTGAGCAGGGACAGCGTCGAGGCGCAGACCGAGCCCATCGAGGTCGAACCGTTGGAACCCAGGGCCTCGGAGACCTGCCGGATGGCGTACGGGAACTCCTCGCGCGAGGGCAGCACCGGCACCAGCGCGCGCTCGGCCAACGCGCCGTGGCCGATCTCGCGCCGCTTCGGGCTGCCCACCCGGCCGGTCTCACCGGTCGAGTACGGCGGGAAGTTGTAGTGGTGCATGTACCGCTTCGTCGTCTCCGGGGAGAGCGAGTCGATGGTCTGCTCCAGCCGCAGCATGTTCAGCGTGGTGACACCCAAGATCTGGGTCTCGCCGCGCTCGAACAACGCCGAACCGTGGGTCCGCGGGATCACGCCGACCTCGGCGGACAGGCTGCGGATGTCGGTCAGGTTGCGGCCGTCGATGCGGACCTGGTCGCGGATGATGCGCTGGCGGACCAGCTTCTTGGTCAGCGAGCGGAACGCCGCGCCGATCTCCTTCTCGCGGCCCTCGAAGGCCTCGCCCTCGCCGGTGCCGACCTTCTCCAGGACCGACGCCTTGATCTCGTCGAGGCGGTCCTCGCGCTCCTGCTTGCCGGCGATCTTCAGCGCCTCTGCCAGCTCGGAGGACGCGGCCTGCTCGACGGCGGTGTACGCGTCGTCCTGGTAGGCCGGGAACACCGGGAACTCCTCGGTGGCCTTGCCGACCGCCTGGGCCAGCTGCTGCTGGGCCACGCACAGGGTGCGGATGAACGGCTTGGCGGCCTCGAGGCCCTGGGCGACGACCTCCTCGGTCGGCGCCTGGGCACCGCCGTTGACGAGCTCGACGGTGTTGTCGGTGGCCTCGGCCTCGACCATCATGATCGCGACGTCGTCACCGACGACGCGGCCCGCGACGACCATGTCGAACACGGCGCGCTCGAGCTGCTCGTGGGTCGGGAACGCGACCCACTGACCATCGATCAGCGCCATGCGGGTGGCACCGATGGGGCCGGAGAACGGCAGGCCGGAACCCTGGGTCGACGCCGACGCGGCGTTGATCGCCAGCACGTCGTAGAGGTCGCCCGGCTTCAGGCTCATGACCGTGACCACGACCTGGACCTCGTTGCGCAGCCCGTCGACGAACGACGGGCGCAGCGGGCGGTCGATCAGGCGGCAGGTCAGGATCGCGTCCGTGGACGGCCGACCCTCGCGCCGGAAGAACGAGCCGGGGATGCGACCCGCGGCGTACATGCGCTCTTCGACGTCGACGGTCAGCGGGAAGAAGTCGAAGTGCTCCTTCGGCTGCTTGGAGGCCGTGGTGGCCGACAGCAGCATGGTTTCGTCGTCGAGGTACGCGACGACGCTCCCGGCGGCCTGCTTCGCGAGCCGGCCGGTCTCGAAACGAACGGTACGGGTGCCGAACGCGCCGTTGTCCAGCACGGCGGTCGACTCGTACACGCCCTCTTCGATCTCTTCAGTCAAGGTGACTCCCTATCGTCACAACGCCCACGGCAGGAGCATCCGGATCGGTGATCCGACAAGGCCGGCCATCGATCGAAGCTCCCGGGACCGTCTCGTGACGACTTGCCCGGCAGCCACTACCGAGGACCGGCGGACGCCTGCACCCAGTGCTTGCCACCGTGAGCGCTCTGTGTTGTTGCTGACGGTGCCTCCTGGGCACCGCCTGGTTCTACTTACGCACCGGGGGGAGCGGCCCGTGGCCACTCCCCCCGGTGTCATGTCAACGACGCAGACCGAGTCGCTGGATCAGCGAACGGTAGCGTTCGATGTCCACCTTGGTCAGGTAGTTGAGCAGACGACGGCGGCGACCCACCATCAGCAGCAGACCCCGACGCGAGTGGTGGTCGTGCTTGTGCTGCTTGAGGTGCTCGGTCAGGCCGATGATCCGCTTGGTCAGCAGGGCCACCTGGGCCTCGGGCGAACCGGTGTCGCCCTCCTTCACGCCGTACTCGGCGAGGATCTGCTTCTTCTCTGCAGTGGACAGCGCCACGTACTACTCCTTCTCACGATGTCCCGTGTCGGTGGGCGGCGAGCTGCCTGGCGGCGCCACCGCCGTGAGGAGTGGATACCTCGGACTCCGGCCACCACGGACTGCAGCCGGTCCACAGGTCAGGATAACAGGGAAGCGCTCCTCACCCCGGTTACCCCAGCGCTGCGCGCGTCACCGGCACCCGGTGCACCGCCCGGTACGCCGGAACCCCTTCGCCCTGGTCACTGCGCATCACCGCGATCTCGCCGACGGTCCACCACGGGCCTGAGTAGCCGGTGAGCAGGCCGGCCACCGACCGCCGGTCGGCCCGGCCCGACGCCCACCTGGCGACGGTCAGGTGCGCCCGGAACCCACCGGGGTCTCCGTCGGCCGCGCGCACCAGCCCGCCCAGCGCCCGCCGGTCGCCGTCGGTGGCCGGTTCGACGCCGACCCACAGCACGCCCCGGAACGTCCCGGAACCGCTCAGCCGCAGCCGCGGCGCGTCACCGCTGACCCGGGCGGCGCGCCGGTCGAGGCGGTCGGCGACGCGCTGCGGGTCGGCGTCGTCGCCGTGGAAGCGCAGCGTCAGGTGCCAGCGCTCGGCGGCGGCGAAGCGGAACTTGCGCAGACCCGACGTCGCCTCGGTCACCCGGGCCGGGTCCAGCGCCGCGATCGTCCCGGCCAGGTGCGCCACCGCCTCCTCGGACGGCCACAGCGCGGTGAACAGCCGCATGCCCCGAGTATCCCGCCCAAGCAGAGCGGCGGTCCATCCGCGCACGATCCCCGGCGGACGCCCTCCCGGACGCCGCGGCCTCGGGGCCACCGGAACTCCGCGGCGGAATCGGGCGTCTGCGAGGGGCGGGCCTCACTCGCTCTCGGCGGCCCGGCGCAGCAGGCCCGCCAAGCGCGGGTAGCGGCCCTCCAGCAGGGAGGCGGCCGCTTCCAGCTCGGTGGGCTTGGCGACCTCGAGCAGGACCGGCCAGGCGATCTGCTCGCCGTTGGTGGCCTGCTTGACCGGCAGGTCGTCGCGCCCGACCGAGGGTTGCGACTGGCGCACGTCCTCCAGCGCTTGCTTGATCGCGTCCGACTCGCCCGCGGCGACGCCCGGGATGAGCACCTTGCGCTCCAGCATCACCAGCCGGGCCAGCACCTGCGGGTTGCCGATCTTGGCGCGGCGACCGCTCATGACCTGGCTGAGCATCGGCGCGCTGATGCCGAGCACGTCGGCCAGCTGGGCCTGCGAGATGCGGAAGGCGACGACCAGTCGGCGCACCCGGTCCCCCAGCGGCTCGCCGTACCACTGCCGCTGCAGAGCCAGGTTCCGCTGGACGCTGCTGCTCTCCGCCACCTTCGCTCCCCCTGCGTGACCGCCGCCCCGGCGAGCCCGGGATGATCCGGAACCGAATCTTGCCAGCTCATCGCCCCGGCGGGGTCGAGAATCCGAAAACCTCTGCATCTCAGCGGCGGAGCTCACTCGTGCACGCCGAGGACGCGCCGGGTTTCGGCGACGTCGGCGTTCATCTGCTCGACCAGCGCCTCGACGGACTCGTAGCGCTCCATGGCCCGCAGGCGCTGCACGAAGTCCAGGTCGACGTGCTCGCCGTAGAAGTCGGCGTCCACGTCGAGCACGAAGGCTTCGACCGTGCGCTCGGTGCCGGAGAACGTCGGGTTGCTGCCCACCGACACCGCGGCCGGCATCGCCGGTCCCGGCTGGTCGGCGCCCCTCCTGCGGTGGGTGAACCACGCGGCGTAGACACCGTCGGCCGGGATGGCCGTGTAGTCCGGAGTGGACAGGTTGGCGGTCGGGAAGCCCAGCTCCTTGCCGCCGCGACCGGCGCCGCGCACGACGATGCCTTCGATCCGGTGGTGGCGGCCCAGCGCGGAGGCGGCCGCGACCACGTCACCCGCGTCGATGCAGGCGCGGATGTAGGTCGAGGAGAAGGTCACCGAGGTCCCGTCGGTCTCGTCGGACCGCTCCACCGGACCGGAGACCAGCGCGTCGGAGGCGACCTCGAAGCCGAAGCGCTCGCCGAGCTTGGTGAGCAGCTCGATGTTGCCCGCGGCCTTGTGGCCGAAGGTGAAGTTCTCGCCCACCACGACCTCGGCCGCGTGCAGCTTCTCCACCAGGATCTCGTGCGCGAAGCCCTCGGCGGGCACCCGGGAGAGCTCGCGGGTGAACGGCAGCACGCAGAACACGTCCACGCCCAGCTGCTCGACGAGCTCGGCCCGCCGCTGCAGGGTGGTCAGCTGCGCCGGGTGGCTGCCCGGGCGCACGACCTCCGCCGGGTGCGGGTCGAAGGTCATCAGCACGCAGGGGACACCACGCTTCCGGGCCTGCTGCACCGCGTGCGCGATGAGCTTCTGGTGACCGCGGTGCACCCCGTCGAAGACACCGATGGTGACCACGCACCGGCCCCAACCACCGGGGAGCTGATCCAAACCACGCCAACGCTGCACGGTCCGGAAGCCTACTTGCCCTTCACGATCAGGCGCTCAGCGGTGGTTCGTCAGTTGCCCGGAGTGATCACCAGCACGGCCTTGGCCGTGCGGCCCCGGTCGCGGACCAGCGCCACGGCCCGGCCGTCGGGGCCGAACATGCCGTAGGTGCCCTCCACCCCGGCGGCGGTGACGACCTGCCCGTGCGAGAGGGCGCGGGCGGTGGCGGCGTCGACGTTGCGGCGCGGGAAGGCCGTCTCGACGGCCTGGTCGAGGTTCATCGACAGCTCGGGGGTCTCCTCCAGCTGCTCCAGCGTCCGCGCGGTGGCCAGCCCGAACGGACCGACCCGGGTGCGCCGCAGGGCGGTGAGGTGCCCGCCGACGCCGAGCGCGTCCCCGAGGTCGCGTGCCAACGCGCGCACGTAGGTGCCCGACGAGCACTCCACGAGCACGTCGAGCTCGCTGGTCCGCTCGGTGCGCCGCAGCGCGAGCACGTCGAAGCGGGAGACGGTGACCGGCCGGGCTTCGAGCTCCACGGTCTCGCCGCTGCGGGCGATCTCGTAGGCGCGGCGGCCGTTCACCTTGACCGCGCTGACCGCGCTGGGCACCTGCTGCAGCTCACCGGTCAGCGCGGCGACGCCCTCGCGGATCGCGGTCTCGTCCACCTCGGAGGCGTCGGCGGTCGAGATCACCTCGCCCTCCGCGTCGTCGGTGCTGGTCGCGGCGCCGAGCGTGATCGTGGCGAGGTAGGCCTTGGTGTCCAGGGCGAGGTGGCCCAGCAACTTGGTGGCCCGCTCCAGGCCGAGCACGAGCACGCCGGTGGCCATGGGGTCGAGCGTTCCGGCGTGGCCGACCTTGCGGGTGCCCATGATGCGGCGGACTCGGGAGACGACGTCGTGCGAGGTCATCCCCGCCGGCTTGTCGACGACCAGCAAGCCGGGGTCGACGGCGGGACTCTTCTTGCGGGATTGCGCGGACACGGCGACCCATCATCCCCGACCCCGCGCGACCCGGGCTCCCAGGGTCAAGCCGTGGCGGAGGCTTCGCGCGGCGCGCCCGTCACGGCCCACCCGCCGGAGCGGGCGCGCAGCAGCAGCGTGACCATGCGCAGCACCATGAACAGGCTCAACCCGGTCCAGATCCCCGAGAGGCCCCAGCCGAAGGCGAGCGACAGCCAGATCAGCGGCAGGTAGCCGACGACGGCGCTGAGGAGGGTCGCGGTCCGCAGGTAGGCGGCGTCGCCGGCACCGAGGAAGACGCCGTCGAGCGCGAAGACCACGCCCGCCACGGGCTGCAGGGCGACGAAGAACCACCACGCGTGCGGCACCTCGGCGAGCACCGCCGCGTCGGTGGTGAACACCGACGGCAGGAGCCCGGACAGCGCGGCGAACAGCAGCGCGAGGCTGCAGCCGAAGGCCAGGCTGTACCAGGTGACCTGCTTGGCGACGCCCTTCGCCCGCGGCACCGAACCGCTGCCGAGCGCCGCACCGACCAGCGACTGGGCGGCGATCGCCAGCGAGTCCAACACCAACGACTGGAACATCCACAGCTGCCACACCACCTGGTGCGCGGCGGCGGTCTCGGCGCCGGTGCGGGCGGCCACCGAGGTCGCCGACAGGAAGCAGACCTGGAAGGCCAGGGTGCGCAGCACCAGGTCGCGGCCCATGCCGAGCTGAGCCCGCATCGTCGGCCAGCTCGGGCGCATCGGGACCTTCTCGACCAGCAGCGCGCGGATGAACAGGGCCGCGGCGATGGACTGGCCGATCAGGTTCGCGATCGCCGACCCCTCCAGGCCCCAACCCACCGGGTAGACCAGGACCGGGCACAGCACGGCGGAGAAGCCGTTGCCGATGAGCGTGTAGCGAAGCGGGCGGATGGTGTCCTGCACACCGCGCATCCAGCCGTTGCCCGCCATGGTGATGAGCACCAGCGGCGCGCCGCACAGGGCGATGCGCAGCCAGGTGCTCGCGGCGTCGGCGACCGGCCCGGGGCCGGCGAGCAGTTCCGCGACGGGAGTGGCGACCAGCTGCGCGACGAGCGACAGCACCACGCCCACCGCCACGCCGAGCCAGGTGGCCTGCACGCCTTCGGCGACGGCGTCGGTGCGCCGGCCCGCGCCGTGCAGCCGCGCCGTGCGCGCGGTGGTGCCGTAGGTGAGGAAGGTCAGCTGGCTGGAGACCAGCGTGAACAAGGTGCCGCCGAGCGCGAGCCCGGCGAGCGGGACGGCACCGAGGTGGCCCACCACGGCGGTGTCCACCAGCACGTACAGCGGCTCCGCCGCGAGCACGCCCAGCGCGGGGACCGCGAGCCCAAGCACCTTGCGCGGTGACACCCGTTCCCCGGCCTCGGACACGTCATCTCCTTGTAAGCTGCGGTTGCTGGGTTCGCCCCTGACACAGGGTAGCGGTAAGGAGCAGCAGTGGACAGCGCCGATTACACCGAGGTCGCGCTCCGGCTGGCGAACGCGGACCTGGCCGACCTCGCTTCCGTCCGCGCGGCGCTGCACGACGAACCCTGGTGGGCCGACCGCCTCCGGGACTCCGACCTGCCGCTGCTGCGCGAGGTCGCGGACGGCCTGCGCCGCGCGCTGGCGGCGATGGTCGACGATCCCGGGGCGGACGAGGCGGTCCGCGACGAGGTCAACGCGCTGCTCGCCTCCCACCCGCCGCGCCCGCGGCTCTCCGGCCACGGCGGCCACGCCCGGAACCCCCACTGGCACCTGCACGTGGCGGGCCCGGACGCGCCCGCGGTGGACGAGGTCGTCGCCGCTGCGGCGTGGGGTCTGGCGCAGGGCGTCGTCGACCACGGGACCCACCGCTGGGGCCGTTGCCAGGCCGAGGGGTGCGGGGCTTACTTCCTCGACACCTCGACCAACCAGGCCAAGCGGTTCTGCTCCCCGCGCTGCGCCAACCGGGTCCACGTCGCGGCCTTCCGGGCCCGCAAGCGCGCCTGACAGCGGGGTCACCTGAGCAGCGGAGCCGCCTCCAGGGCCGTGCGGATGGACGCGAGGACCTGCTGCTCGTGGCCGTGGGTGGTGAAGCCCGAGGCCAGCCGGTGGCCGCCGCCTCCGCAGGCGTTGGCGACGTGGCTGACGTCGATGCGGCTGTCGGCGCGCAGCGACACCGACCAGTGGTCGGTGCCGATCTCCTTGAGCACCGCGGCGACCTCGGCCTCGCTCGTGGTGCGCAGGACGTCGATCACGCTGTCGACGTCCTCGCTGCCCAGCCCGTCGGAATCGGCCTTGCGCACGGTCGCGTGCACGAAGCCCATGCCGCGGGCGGCCGAGGTCTCCAGCTCGGCCTTGCCGAGCACGCCGGAGAGCATGCCCAGGAACCCGAAGGGGTGCGTGTCGAGCAGCGTCTTGGTCGTCGCCTCGGGATCGACACCGGCCTCGAGCAAGCGGGCCGCGACCCGGTGCACCTCGGCACCGGCGTGCCGGAACGAGCGCGTGTCGGTGACCAGCCCCGCGTACAAGCACCGGGCGATCGGCATGTCCAGCTCGGCACCGAGCTCGTCGAGCACCCGCAGCACGATCAGCGCCGTCGCCTCGGCGGACTCGTCCACGACGTGCAGCGTGCCGTAGCGGGTGTTGGCCACGTGGTGGTCGAGGACGACCACCTCACCACCGGCCGCGATGGTCTTCTTGACCCGGTCGGCGAGCCGGCCCAGCCGGCCCAGGCTCCCGGAGTCGCAGACCACCAGCAGCGGCGGCGCGGCCGGCACCTGCGAGGCGGGCACGACGAGCCCGTCCACGTCGAGGTCGCGCAGCGAGTGCGCGGGCTTGTCCGGGTGCCCGAACGAGACCCGGACGGTGCTGCCGCGCTGCTTCAGCGCCCTGCCCAGCGCGAGCGCGCTGCCCAGGGCGTCGGCATCGGGGTTGACGTGCCCGAGCAGGGTCACGTCGGGTGCCGCCGCGAGCGCGTCCGCAGCAGCCGCGACTGCCTTCGGCAGGGACTCGCCCGCCTCAGGGCGGTCCTGCGCTCCCGCGGTGTCGGGTTGCCCGCGCACACGTCACCTCCACGTCATCGGAGACCGTCTCCGGTCACCGGTGACCAACGGACCCGATCCGACGGCGTGGCTCAACCACCTTGTGAACCTCGACGCAGATCGGCATCGGTCACGTCCTCGTCGTCGACACCGTCGGTGCCCTCGTCGTCATCCTCGGCGTCCGTGCGGTACGGATCGGCGTCACCGGCCGGCACCGCGCCGGAGGCCAACCGGGCGACCTCCTCGTCGGCCTCCTTGGCCTTGGCGAGCAGCTCCTCCATCCGGCGGGCCTGGTCGGGCACGGTGTCCGCGACGAACGTCAGCGTCGGGGTGAACCGCACTCCGGTCTGGTCGCCGACGCGGGAGCGCAGCACGCCGGTCGCGCTGCTGAGCGCGGCCGCCGTCGAGGCGTAGTCGGCGTCGTCGCCGAAGACGGTGTAGTAGACAGTGGCGTCGCGCAGGTCCGGGGTGACCCGCGCGTCGGTGATCGTCACCATCGCCAGCCGCGGGTCCTTGACCTCGTGCTCCAGCCCGGACGCGACGATCTGGGCGATGCGCTTGGCCAACCTGCGGGCGCGCGCCGTATCAGCCACGACGCACCTCCTTCGTGCAAGAGAGCTTCGAAACCCGCGGTGATCCGGCGGGTGGGTGTTGTCTTCGGAGTGGCGAGGGCCACTCCCTCCTGGTACCCCGGCAGCGCGCACCACCCGGGGTGGGCGACGGCTCCCGCGGCGAGGGCCGCGGTGCCGCGCCGGCACGCACCCGCAGCGCGCGGCGCGGGCGGTCAGGTGTCCCTGGCCGCGCCGCCACGCACGATGACGGGTGCACGCTTCAGTCCTCCGGCCCCAGCATCCGCTGCCTGGCGGAGAGCAGGTCCAGTTCGGGGCGGGCGGCGACCGTGCGCTCGCACGCTTCCAGCACGTGGCGGACGTGCGAGGCGCCGCCGGAGACCACCGCGACACCGAGCAGGGCGCGGCGGTAGAGGTCCTGGTCGCCGGCCTCGGAGGCGGCGACCTCGAAGCGGCGGCGCAGTTCGGCCAGGACCGGCCGAACGACCGAGCGCTTCTGCTTCAACGAGTGGACGTCACCCAGCAGCACGTCCAGCTCGAGCGCTCCGACGTACATGAGCGACTCTCCCGCCGTACCTGCGCAGGGGGCCCGGTCCGGGCCCCCTGCGCAGGTCCACGTCACACGCGAGGCTTCTCGCGCATCTCGTACGGCTCGATGATGTCGCCGACCTTGAGGTCGTTGTACGACCCCAGGGTCAGACCGCACTCGAAGCCGTCGCGGACCTCGGTGGCGTCGTCCTTGAACCGCTTCAGCGAGTTGATGCTGAGGTTCTCGGCGACCACCACGTTGTCCCGCAGCAGGCGCGCCTTCGCGTTCCGCTTGACGATGCCCTCGGTGACCATGCAACCGGCGATCGTGCCGACCTTCGAGGACTTGAAGACCTCGCGGATCTCCGCCCGGCCGAGCTCGACCTCCTCGAACTCGGGCTTGAGCATGCCCTTGAGGGCCTGCTCGATGTCCTCGATGGCGCGGTAGATCACCGAGTAGTACCGGATCTCGACGCCCTCGCGGTTGGCGACCTCGGCCGCCTTGCCCTCGGCCCGGACGTTGAAGCCCAGGACGATGGTGTTCTCCGCGGTGGCGAGGTTGATGTCCGACTCGTTGATGCCACCGACGCCGCGGTGGATCACCCGGAGCTCGACCTCGTCGCCGACCTCGATCTTCGTCAGGGACTCCTCGAGGGCCTCGACGGTACCCGAGTTGTCACCCTTGATGATCAGGTTCAGCTGGTTGGTCTCCTTGAGCACCTTGTCCAGGTCCTCCAGGCTGACCCGCTTGCGCTTGGCGGCGTTCTGCGCCTCGCGGATGCGGGCCCCTCGGCGGTCGGCGATCTGCCGGGCGACCCGGTCCTCGTCGACCACCAGGAAGGAGTCACCGGCACCGGGCACCGACGTGAAGCCGATGACCTGCACCGGACGGGACGGCAGCGCCTCGGTGACGTCCTCGTCGTTCTCGTTGATCATGCGGCGGACGCGGCCGTAGGCGTCACCGGCGACCACCGAGTCACCCACGCGCAGCGTGCCCCGCTGCACGAGCACCGTGGCCACCGGGCCGCGACCGCGGTCCAGGTGCGCCTCGATCGCGACGCCCTGGGCCGACATGTTCGGGTTGGCCCGCAGGTCCAGCGACGCGTCGGCGGTCAGCAGGATCGCCTCGAGCAGACCTTCGATGTTGGTGCCCTGCTTCGCGGAGATCTCGACGAACATCGTGTCGCCGCCGTACTCCTCCGCGATCAGGTTGTACTCGGTCAGCTGCTGGCGGATCTTGTCCGGGTTCGCACCCTCGACGTCGATCTTGTTGACCGCGACCACGATCGGCACACCGGCGGCCTGGGCGTGGTTGATCGCCTCGACCGTCTGCGGCATGACGCCGTCGTCGGCGGCGACGACGAGCACGGCGATGTCCGTCGACTTCGCACCGCGGGCACGCATGGCGGTGAACGCCTCGTGACCAGGGGTGTCGATGAAGGTGACGGGCCGCTCGGCGCCCTCCAGCTCGGTCACGACCTGGTAGGCACCGATGTGCTGGGTGATGCCTCCGGCCTCGCCGGCCTGCACGTTCGCCTTCCGGATGGTGTCCAGCAGCCGCGTCTTGCCGTGGTCGACGTGACCCATGACGGTCACGACCGGCGGACGGGCGGCCAGTTCCTCGTCGGAGGAGCCCGGGTCGCCGTAGCTGATGTCGAACGACTCCAGCAGCTCCCGGTCCTCGTCCTCCGGCGAGACCATCTCGACCTTGTAGTTCATCTCCTGGCCGAGGAGCTCGAGGATCTCGTCGGAGACGGACTGGGTCGCGGTCACCATCTCACCGAGGTGGAACATCGCCTGCACCAGCGAAGCCGGGTTGGCGTTGATCTTCTCGGCGAAGTCGGTCAGCGAAGCGCCGCGGCGCAGGCGGAGGGTCTCCCCGTTGCCGCGCGGGAGGCGGACGCCGCCGACCGACGGCGCCTGCATGTTCTCCATGTACTCCTGGCGCTTCTGCCGCTTCGACTTGCGACCGCGCTTCGCGGGACCGCCGGGGCGACCGAAGGCACCGGCCGTGCCGCCACGACCACCGGGACCGCCGGGACGGCCACCGCCGCCCGGACGACCGCGGAAGCCACCGCCGGCCGGAGCTCCACCCGGAGGGCCGCCACCGCCGGGGCGGAAGCCACCGCCGCCGCCACCGGGACGACCGCCGCCACCGGGACGACCGCCGCCACCGCCGCCGGGGCCGCCCCGACCGCGACCGCCGCCACCGGGACCGCCACCGCTGCGCGCCGGGCGCGGCGGCATCATGCCGGGGTTCGGCCGCGGCGGCATCATGCCCGGGTTCGGGCGCGAGCCGCCGCCACCGCCGCCTTCGCCGCGCGGGGCGTTGCCGCCCCCGGCGGGAGCGGTGCCGGCACCCTGACCGCCACCGCGGCGCTGGTCGTCACGACCGCGACCGGGGCCCTGCTGGCCACCGCGGTCCTGGCGCGGACCCGGGCCGGGACGACCCGGGCGCTGCTGCGGAGCACCCTGGCCGACGCCGAACGGGTTGTTGCCGACGCGCGGGGGTTTCGGACCCGGCTTGGGCGACTTCGGGCGCGGAGCGGCGTCGCCGTCGCCACCCGGCTTCGGGCCGGGCTTGGGACCCGGCTTGGGGCCGGGCTTCGGCTTGTCCGCCTTGGGCTGCTCGAACTTCGGCTCGTCGACCTTCGGAGCCTCGGCCTTCGGCTCGGCCTGGGCGGCCGGGGCCTGCTCGGCCGGTTCGGGCGTAGGGGTTGGTTTCGGACCCGGCTTCGGACCGGGCTTGGGCGCCTCGGTGCGCGGGCCGGGCTTGGGGCCGGGCTTGGGCGCCGACTCACCGGCGCTCGCGGCCTTGGGCTCGCTCTGAGCGGGCTTGCCGTTGTCGCCGCTCTTCTTCGACGACTTGGCGTACGCGTCGCGCAGCCGACGTGCCACCGGGGCTTCCACGGTGGAGGACGCCGACTTGACGTACTCGCCCTGCTCGGCGAGCTTGTTCAGTACTTCCTTGCTGGTAACACCGAGCTCTTTCGCGAGCTCATGCACGCGGGCCTTGCCTGCCACTGCTCTCCTCATCTGGGTGAGGCCGGGCGGCAGTCCCGCTCGACCTCGTCCTATCGCCGATGCGCGTTCATGGCTTCAGCTTCACGGCTGATTCATGACGGGTCGACCTGCTTTCCTTCGGTTGCCTGGCGCGGGACGGATCCCGCGTCGGTCGTGTCCTGAGCCGCCGAGCGCGGTTGCCCGGCACTCAAGTGGTGTTGCACGGCTGAGGTGTCGAGAGATCCCGGCACTCGAAGTGCCCGCGGAAACGCCCGGCGCCGCTCGGCCAGGCGGAGGCAAGCCGGATCAGGGTGCAGCCAGGCTCCCCGACCCGGTCGCCGATGCCTCGGATCGGGAACCACGAGGGGTCCCGGTCCACCGACCTCAGCCACCACACGTAGCAGCTCACCGGCCGACGTCCGAGCACGACAGCCCACACAGGTACGAACGGGCACATGGCGTCCGCCATTCCCGGGTGCACTCGTGTGGATTGATCGCTCCCTCGCGTCGAGCCTCGATTGACGATTCTAACCCGTGGGCGTCACTCGGCCGAACCCACCGTGGGCAGTCCCTCAACCGCCGGGTCCGGGCCGGCCGGCTGCACGGGGGCGTGACCGCTCGTGGTCGTCGGCGACGACGGGTCCGCATCGCTGCGGATGTCGATCCGCCAGCCGGTCAGCCGGGCCGCCAGCCGCGCGTTCTGGCCTTCCTTGCCGATCGCCAGCGACAGCTGGAAGTCCGGCACGATCACCCGCGCGGTCTTGGTGCGCTCGTCGACGACCTCGACCGAGACGACCTTGGCGGGCGAGAGCGCGTTGCCGACGAAGGTCGTGGGGTCGTCCGAGTAGTCGATGATGTCGATCTTCTCGCCGCCCAGCTCGCTCATCACGTTGCGCACCCGCGCGCCCATCGGGCCGATGCAGGCGCCCTTGGCGTTGACGCCGCTGACCGTGGACCGCACCGCGATCTTGGACCGGTGTCCGGCCTCGCGGGCCACGGCCGGGATCTCGACGGTGCCGTCGGCGATCTCCGGGACCTCCAGCGCGAACAGCCGGCGGACCAGGTTCGGGTGGGTGCGCGACAGCGAGATCTGCGGGCCGCGCGCGCTGCGCGCCACGCCGTAGACGTAGCACTTGATCCGCGTGCCGTGCTCGTAGTTCTCGCCGGGCACCTGCTCGGCGCCCGGGATGACGCCCTCGCTGTCACCGATCTGCACGATGACCATGCCGCGCGAGTTGGCGCGGGCGTCGCGCTGGATCACGCCGCCGATGATCTCGCCTTCCTTGGCGGCGAACTCGCCGAAGGTGCGCTCGTGCTCCGCGTCGCGCAACCGCTGCAGGATGACCTGCCGCGCGGTCGTCGCCGCGATCCGCCCGAAGCCCTCCGGGGTGTCGTCCCACTCCTCCGAAACGCTGCCGTCGGCGTTGAGGGAGTGCGCGATGACGCGCACGATGCCGGTCTTGCGGTCGACCTCCACCCGCGCGTGCGGCTGGTGCCCCTCGGTGTGACGGTATGCGGTGAGCAGTGCCGATTCGATCGCTTCCAGGACCGTCTCGAACGGGATGTCCTTGTCGCGTTCGATCGCCCGCAGCGCCGCGATGTCGACGTTCACCTCGACTCCTCCGTGTCTTCCCGGTCGTCCCCCTGCTGGGAAACGCCGCTCGCAGCCCGCTCCAGCTTGCGCAGCTCCTCAGCCGGTGGCTGCTGGAACTCCACCTCGACCACCGCGCGCTCCACATCACGGTAGGCCACCTGGCGGAGCTCGGCGCCGACCAGCACCTGCACGCCCTCATCATCCGCGTTGCCGACCCGCGCCACCAGCTGCTCGCCGCCGGTCAGCCGGATCTTGACCAACCGGTGGCGAGCTCGCTTCCAGTGTCGCGGCTTGGTCAGGGGCCGGTCCACGCCGGGCGAGGTGACCTCCAGCGTGTACGAACCGGCCAGCACGTGCTCGTGCGCGTCCAGGACCTTGGCGACCGAGCGGCTCACCTCGGTGATGTCGTCGAGGCCGACACCGTTGTCGGAGTCGATGACGACCTTGACCAGCCGGCGACGACCGGCCTGCTGCACGTCGAGTCCCTCGAGGTCGAAGCCCTTCTCGGCGACGGCCTCGGAGACGACGGGCTCCAGCTGCGCGGTGATCTCACCACGCGGCGGGCTGGACACGTTGGCACTCCTAGGTTTCGGTTCGTGGTCTGGTTCCAGACCTCATGCGGTGCGACCCGGGTCGACCGCGGGCGCGACGCGCCCACGTCCGATGATCCCGGCCGCAGTCGCCCAGGGTATCGCGTCCGTCCGCGCCCGAGCGCGACGCGGGACCCCTACGATCGGCGGATTGCCGAGACCCGAACGGAGCACCGCTCTGACCACTTGACCGGTGGCACCCAGGGTGCGGGCGGTGATCGCGGTGCCTGGCAGGATAGGTCGCCGTGGAACCCTCCCGCGCATCCCTGCCGGTCCTGAGACGTCGGCGCGCGTTGCGGTTGTTCGCCGCCGCGCCCGCGGTCGCCGTGCTGGCCGCGTGCGGTGGCGAGCCCGAGGAGCCCGATCAGCTGCTGCCCCTGGCCACCGCCGCGAAGGCCGACGCCGCGCTGGCGAACGCGATCGCGCGAACGCACTCCGGGCTGGCCGAGACCGCCCGGGAGCTGGCCGCCGCGCGGACCGCGCACGCCAAGGCGTTGCAGCGGGAGATCGACCGGGTCGCGCCGCGCGATCCCGAGGACCCGCCGTCGGTGCCCGACCCCGCCCCGCGGAAGGCGCCGCCCTCCGCCAACGCCGCCGCCGACGCGCTCCGCACGGCGGTGCGACGGGGACAGCAGCAGTCGGCGGAGCTCGTCGCCCGGCTGCCCGCCCACCGCGCGGGCCTGGTGGCCTCGGTGTCGGCCGGCTGCGCGAGTCTTCTGGAGGTCCTGGGATGAGCGAGTTCTCCGAGCAGGTCGCCGCGGCGCTCGGTGACGCGCTGGGTGCCGAGCACGCGGCGCTGTGGGTGTACGGCCTGGCCGGCGCCTTCGCCGGTGAGGCCCGCGTGCGCAGCGCCGTGGACGAGGCCCTCGAGCAGCACCGCCGGCTGCGCGACACCGCCGAGCAGGCGATGCGGCAGGCGGACCTGACCCCGACCCCGGCTCAACCGGCCTACGACGTCGGCCCGGTGGCGAACCAGTCCGCCGCGATCGAGCTGCTGATCACCGCCGAGCGGGACTGCGAGGTCGGCTGGCGCGCGGTGCTGGACACCACCGAGGACCGGGGGCTGCGCCGCACCGCGCTGGACGGCCTCACGACCGCGGCGACCCGCGCCACCCGCTGGCGGCTGACGCTGGGCCGCCAGCCCGCCGTGGAGCACCTGCCCGGTCAGCGCTCCTGAGCGCTCACTTCGGGGCCTGGTCCTGCGGCCAGCCCAGCTTGAGCGCCTCGTTGGTGACGTCGCTGAGCGCCGGGTCCTTCTTCGAGGACTTGCCGTAGAACGCCGAGTCCCCGATGACGACCAGCCGGTCCTGCCGCGCCGAGGCGTAGGCGGCGTCGTTGAGCGAGGGCATGCCCTTGGTGCCGTCGCGCTCGTCCTCCACCAGGTCCCGGATGTTGCCGGTGCCGTCCTTGGTGGTCAGCGCGTTGAGCTGGGTCGCGACCTGCGGCGTGGGCATGAGCACGGTGATCACCGAGGTGAGCACGCGGCGCCCGTCGGGCAGCGTCGTGGTGTAGAGGGCGCGGGTGAGGTGGTCGCACTCCTGCTTGCCGAAGAACTTCTGGATGTCGTCGTCCGACACGTTCTTGCAGCCCTGGAAGGCCTCTTCCTTGCGGACCAGGGTGAAGTCGTAGCGCAGCTTCGGGGGTGGCGGAGCGGCGGCCTCGTCGTCGGGCTTGATCGCGCTCCAGATCAGACCGGACACGACGGCGATCAGCACCAGCACGAGCCCGCGCAACGCCCAGCCCACCGGCGTGACGCCCTGCCGCCTCGCCTGCGGTGGCGGGGGCGGCGGCGCGGGCTGCCTGCTGGTACCCGGGTAGGACTGCTGCGGCCCCTGGTGAGGCTGCTGCGGCGTCGGTGAATGCGTGATCACCGGTCGTGTGGCGTGGTCCGGGGTCGGTGCGGCCACCTGGCGGTCCTGCCTGATGTAGGCGTTGTCCCGCCGCAGCGGAGTGGTCTCACGCTGCGTGTTGCCTTGTGCTCCCGTCACGTCTTCGGGGACACCCTGTCGGTCTGACACGAGTGCCTACGGTAGCGGTTGCGCCGGGCGGGACGAACAGCCCGATGCCCTGTTGCGCTGATCAGAGCAGCGCACGCACCGCCCGTTCGACGTCGTCTTCGGTGTTGTAGAGGTGGAACGACACCCTGGTCTGCCCGCCCCGGCTGGCGCAGGCGACACCGGCGTCGGTGAGCGCCGCCACCGCGTCCGGCCTGGCCAGGGACACGATCGCCGAACCGGCGGGCGGCAGCCCGAGCTCGGCCCGGAACCCGTCGGCGAGCCCGCGGCAGTGCGCGGCGACCTCCTCGCGGTCCAGCCGGGCCAGCCACTCCATCGACGCGGCCGCGCCGACCTGCGCCAGCCACACCGGGGAGAGGTCGAGGCCACGAGCCCCCTCGGCCAGCCGCAGGGGAAGGCCGTACGTGGCCTCCCACGGGTCCTCGGCCGCGTACCAGTTGGCGCTGTGCGCGACCGGTCGCGGTGCGTCGGGGTGGACGGCCAGCCACGCCGAGCCGCGCGGAGCCATGAGCCACTTGTAGCCGGCCGCGGCGACCCAGTCCGCCCAGTCCAGGCTCAGCGGCATCCAGCCGGCGGCCTGCGTGACGTCGAGCAGCACGCGGGTGCCGTGCTCGTTCCTGGCGCGCTGCAGGGCCTCGAAGTCGGCGGTGCGGCCGTCCTTGGACTGCACGGCGCTGACCGCGACGACGTCGAACTCCGCTGCGCGACGACCGATCTCGTCCAGGTCGACCTCGGTCACGGTGACACCCCGCCCGGCTTGCGCGGCGAACGGGAACAGCACGCTGGTGAAGTCATCGCGGGCCACCAGCACCCGCGACCCGTCGGGCGTGCTGGCGGCGACCAGGCCGATCACCTGGGACGCGCTGGCACCGACGGCGACCCGGTCGGTGGGAACGCCGACGAGCCGGGCGAAGGCGTCCCGGGCGGTGGCGACGGCCTCGTCGAAGTCGCCGGGCCGGTCCTGGCCGCGGCCCCAGCGCTCCACTGCTTCGGCGACCTTCCGGGAGGTCTCGGTCGGCGGGATGCCGATGCTGGCCGTGTTGAGGTACCCGTCGGGAACGTCGAAAACCGCGTCGAAGGCCTTCCGCATGGCCTCATCCTCGCACCGATCGGGCCGCTGCGGTGATCTCTGCATACGGTTGGAGCATGCACAGCGAAGAGATCGAGGTCCGCACCGGCAGCCGCGAGGTCGTCCGCGACCTGCGCGACGAGTGCCACCGCTTCCTGCGCTCGGCAGGTGCCGGCGACGGGCTGCTCAACGTGTGGGTGCCGCACGCGACGGCGGGGCTGGCGATCATCGAGACCGGCGCGGGCAGCGACGACGACCTGCTCGCCGCGCTGCGGGAGCTCCTGCCCGGCGACGACCGGTGGCAGCACCGCCACGGCTCCCCGGGCCACGGCCGCGACCACGTGATGCCGGCGTTCGTGCCGCCCTACGCGACGATCCCGGTGCTGGGCGGGCAGATGGAGCTGGGCACCTGGCAGTCGGTGTGCCTGGTGGACACCAACGTCGACAACCCGGTCCGGAAGGTGCGGCTGAGCTTCCTGGCCGGCTGACCGGCCGAGACCGACCGGCTCAGGAACTCCTGCAGCCCGGCCAGGTCGTCGGTGTTGATGTGGTCGACGCCGACCTCCGCCAGCGCGGTCCACACGGCCTCGCGTTCGGCTCCCGGGTCGTCGGGTGTGGCCCAGAACCGCACCCGCTGGCCCGCGGCGTGCGCGTCGTCGATGATCCGCTGCAGCTCGGCGCGCTCCTCGGCGGGCATGTCGCCGGAGCCGTCCCAGGAGAACACCTCGGTCCAGTCGTCGGACACCAGCGGCACGACGGCCGGGTCGGCCCCGATCGACCCGCCGGTGCTGCCGTCGAGGAAGGCGTAGCGGTCGGTCTGGCCCTCGACCAGCTCGGTCGGCTTCTCCCCGGAGAGCACCACGGTGACCGGGCCCTCGGTGACGGTGCCGTTGTCGTAGTGCGTGAACAGCCCGGCGTACTTCTCGTCGCGCATGACCGCGTCGAGGCGCCGGTACCCGTCCTCGCCGAAGGTCTTGAAGTCGACCAGCAGCTGGAAGTGGACGTCGTGGCCCGGGTAGACGCTGCCGCCGCCGTCGTCGATCCGCTCCAGCAGCGGGTCCAGGTACAGCGACTCGACGGTCCGGTCGGGGCGGAGCTGGAACGGGTCGTGGCCGACCAGCAGCGCGTCGCCGAGCGGGTATACGTCGGCTTCGACGCTGGTGAACCCGTGGTCCAGCGCGTCCAGCAGCGGTCGTGCGTGCAGGTAGTCGTTGTGCGCGTGCGCCTGGTCCAGCGGTGGGACGTCGACCGCTCCGGCGGCCGAGGCCCCGGGCGCGATCAGGGTGAGCGCGGCGAGCGCGGGGAGCAGCGAGCGCGTGAGGGACCGCATGACGAAGCCTCCGGTGTGATCAGTCGATCATCACCGGAGGCTAGTGCGACGGCCCTGGTCAGGGCGTGCGGTGACGTGATTCAGCCACGCACGACACCGACCAGGTGGGAGACCGCCTCGTCGGCGGCGACCTCGGCGCGCTCACCGGAGACGCGGTCGCGGACCTCGACGACGCCGTTGGCCAGGCCCTTGCCGACCACCAAGATCGTCGGGATGCCGACCAGCTCGGCGTCGGCGAACTTCACGCCCGGCGACACGGTGCGGTCGTCCAGGACCACCTGCACACCGGCCGCGTCGAGCTCGGCGGCCATCTCCTCGGCGCGGTTGCGGACGGTCTCGTCCTTGCCCGCGATGACCACGTGCACGTCGGCCGGGGCGACCTCGCGCGGCCACGCCAGACCCATGTCGTCGTGGTTCTGCTCGGCGATCGCCCCGACCAAGCGCGAGACGCCCACGCCGTAGGAGCCCATGGTGATCCGCTTGGGCTTGCCGTCCTGGCCGAGCGCGTCCAGGCCGAACGCGTCGGAGTACTTGCGGCCCAGCTGGAAGATGTGGCCGATCTCGATGCCGCGCGCGGCCACCAGCGTGCCGTGGCCGTCGGGCGAGGGGTCGCCCTCGCGGACCTCGGCGGCCTCGATGGTGCCGTCCGGGGTGAAGTCGCGGCCGCAGACCAGGTCCACCACGTGGTGGTCGGTCTTGTCCGCACCGGTCACCCAGGCGGTGCCGGTGACCACGCGGGGGTCGACCAGGTAGCGAACACCGTTGTCCTGCAGCGACTTCGGGCCGATGTAGCCCTTGACCAGGAACGGGTTGGCGGCGAAGTCCGACTCCTCCAGCAGCGCGACCTCGGCCGGCTCCAGCGAGGCTTCGAGGCGCTTCACGTCGACCTCGCGGTCGCCGGGGACGCCGATGCCCAGCAGCTCCCACTCCTGCTCGCCCGGGCGGCGGGTCTTGACCAGCACGTTCTTCAGCGTGTCGGCTGCGGTGAACTTGCGGTCGGTGTTGGCGTTGAGGAAGTCGACCAACGTCTCGATGGTCGGCGTGCCCGGCGTGTGGTGCACCTCGGCGGCCGGCTTGTCCTCGACGGACTCGGCCGGCGGCGCGGGGGTGATCACGGCTTCCACGTTCGCCGCGTAGTCGGAACCGGTGCTGCGGACGAACGTGTCCTCACCGGTCTCGCTCTCGGCCAGGAACTCCTCGGAGGCCGAGCCGCCCATCGCACCCGAGGTCGCGGCCACGATCACGTAGCGCAGGCCCACGCGGTCGAAGAGCTTGACGTAGGCCTCGCGGTGGCGCTGGTAGGACTCCGACAGGCCCTCGTCGTCGAGGTCGAAGGAGTAGGAGTCCTTCATCACGAACTCGCGCCCGCGCAGGATGCCCGCGCGGGGCCGCTCCTCGTCCCGGTACTTGGTCTGGATCTGGTACAGCATGACCGGGTAGTCCTTGTAGGAGCTGTACTCGCCCTTGACCGTGAGCGTGAACAGCTCCTCGTGGGTGGGCCCGAGGAGGTAGTCGGCGTTCTTGCGGTCCTTGAGTCGGAACAGGTTCGGGCCGTACTCGGTCCAGCGGTTGGTCGCCTCGTAGGGCTCCTTGGGCAGCAGCGCGGGGAAGTGGATCTCCTGCGCGCCGATCGCGGCCATCTCCTGACGCACGACCTCCTCGACGCGCCGCAGCACGCGCAGGCCCAGCGGCAGCCACGAGTAGATGCCGGGCGCGACGCGCCGCACGTAACCGGCCCGCACGAGCAGCTTGTGGCTCGGCACCTCGGCGTCGGCCGGATCCTCGCGCAGCGTACGCAGGAACAACGTCGACATCCTCGTGATCACGGCTACTGGCTCCTCGTTCGGCCCGATGGGAATACAGGAAGGGTATCGACCACCCCGACTCGCGGTGCTGCGCGGTCGCAGCTCACGCGGAGCCTCGATGTTCCCGCACCCCGAACAACCAGGTCAAACGAAAACCGGCCTCGCCCGTGCGCCCGGGAGTCCAGCAGCCCGCCACCCCGGGCGGCGACCCACCCACGCCCTCCACCCCGGTCAGCCACCGCACGCCGACACCGTCCCGATCCGCCTCTGCGTCCCCTTCCCCGCCACCCGCCTTCGCGGCCCACTTCACGCGCCCGTCCTCTCCCCATCCCGGCTCTCCGAGGACCGCTGATCACCCCGGTGGTCAAGCACCGGATCCCCGCGGTCCTCCGGAACCCGATGACCGTGCGTTTCCGGGCAACCCGGGAAACCGGTGATCGGTGGGCGGATGACCGGGTGTTCCGGCCGGAACCCCCGCCAAAACGAGACGTGGAAGTTCACACCTTCGGGGAACTTCGGGGCGGAACGGCCCGCCGGTGCACCTCAGGAGGAGGCTCGACATGCGCCTCAACGACGTCCCCGCGCCCTCGACGAGGTGCCGATCACCGTCCTCCGGTCCGAGGGACGCGGGGGCTTCCCGACGAGCAGGTCCACGCCCGCTTCCTCCGCTTCCTCCGCGTCTTCCACGGCGTCCACGCGCTGGCCACCACCGCCCGCACCCACGCGCTGAAGTGCGCGGCTGCCGCGGCGACCGTCCCCGACGGGGCGGTCACCACCGGCAGATCAGCCGCCACGCCGCGGCGTGGAGCTCGCCGGCGTCGGCCCAACCCGGTCGAGGTGATCGTGCCGACTCCCGGCCTCGTGATGCGCAGGAAGGGCCTGCGCTGCTCCGCGGTGCGCATCGCGGAGCGCGAGCACTCGCCGTGGTGTGGGGTGGGCGTCGCCGGGTCTCGCCCGCACCACCTCCGACCTGCTCGAGCAGCGGTCCACCACGCAGGCGGTCGCCCGGTGCGATGCCCTGCTGCACGCGGGAGCGATCACGGTGGACGAGATCGTGGACTTCCTCGTCCCGCGCTGACGACGGCATCCCGCGCGGCGGCGGCTCCGCTACCTCGACGAGCGGGCATCCTCCGGTCGAGTTCGCGTGCGCGGAAGGCATCCCGCCCCGCAGCGGGAGGTCTGCGACGATGATCGGTTCGTCGCCTGCCTGGACCTCGGAAGCGGAGGTCGCGGTCGAGCGGCTCCGGGCGTGGGAGTGGACCGTAGTGGTCGTGACCGACGACCGGCTCCGCAACCACGCGGAGGGGCGGGCGCCGAAGTCGCAGCAGCGCTGGGAGGCCGACCAGGGTGGCCGCGAGACCGCTTACCCTGGTGGGCGTGTTGGTTCTGCTTCCTCCGTCGGAGACCAAGGCTGCTGGTGGGGACGGCGCTCCGCTGGGGCTGACCCGGATGTCCCACCCCGAGCTGAACGGGACTCGCCACGAGCTCGTCGACGCTCTGTCCACTTTGGCCACCGATGTGCCGAAGAGCCTCGACGTGCTGGGGCTCTCCGAGCGGCAGGTCGAGGAGGTGCAGCGCAACGCGCAGCTGTGGTCGGCGCCCACGCGGCCCGCGCTGGAGCGCTACACCGGCGTGCTCTACGACGCCCTGGACGTCGGCTCGCTGGAGCCGGCCGAGCGCAAGCAGGCGGATGCGCGACTGGCGGTGGCCTCGGCGCTGTTCGGCCTGGTGCGCGGGACCGACTCGATCCCCGCTTACCGGCTCTCCGGCGGCGGTTCGCTGCCCGGCTTCGGCACGCTCCGCAGCGTCTGGCGCCCGGTGCTGGAACCGGCCCTGGCCGAGGCGGACGACCTCGTCGTCGACCTCCGCTCGGGCGCGTACGCGGCGCTGGCCAAGGTGCCGGGTGCCGTGTCGGTGCGCGTGCTGTCGGAGGACGCCTCGGGCAAGCGCAAGGTCGTCAGCCACCACAACAAGTCGCACAAGGGTCGTCTGGCGCGCGCCCTGGCCTCGGCTCCGGAAGAACCGGCGAGCGTCGAGGACGTCCTGGACGTCGCCGCTGACGCGGGCTTGGACGTGGAACGCGAAGCCGACCGCGCGCTGTGCGTCGTGGTGCGGTGAGGAGCCGGTCGCGCACGGAGACCGGAACCGGCCGTCGACGTGCAGCGGGGATCGCGCACGCTCGTCGCGTGCGCTGAGATCGCCGCTCCGGCGAAGGACGAGCTCTTCCGGGGCCCACGCGCAGAACCGAGACGTGACGCACGCAACAGGCGCGCCGGTTCCGCTTCCGCAGCGGCGAAAACGCTGCCCTCCTCCGAAGAACCGACGAACCTCCGGCCGCCGAAGCGGAGGTGTCCGGGCTGGGTGTCCTGACCCGCGAACGCCGTGAGACGGGGGCCGGGTTGATCAGGTAGACTTCACGGGTCCGCGGCCGCAGATCGGCCGCATGCGAGCGGCGTCCGCCGCTGTCGCCCACCCATCGGCGCAGTACCGCGCCGGGCTCGTCCTCGTGATCGCCCGCGGGAAGACCCGCGAAGCTCTCCCCGTGACGTGCCTACCTCCGGGGAGTGCTCTGAGTGCCATCTTCTTCCGCCACACCCGCACGCCGCAGCCAGTCAGGTCGGCCGCGTCGCCGCCGTCCGCAGTCGGGAGCGGTCAACGCCAAACCGGCGAAGCGCAGCCTGTTCGACGAGGTCGGCGTGACCGCCGTGGACCCGGCGCCGTTCGCCGACCTCGGCCTTCCTGAGCGCCTGGTGCGTGCCCTGCACGACGGCGGGCTGCGCGAGGCCTTCCCGATCCAGGCCGCGACGATCCCGGACGCGCTGACCGGGCGCGACGTGCTCGGCCGCGGTCAGACGGGATCCGGCAAGACGCTGGCCTTCGGCCTGCCGCTGCTGGCCCTGCAGAGCGGGAACGCCCGCCCGGTGCGCCCGCGCAGCCTGGTGCTGGTGCCCACCCGCGAACTGGCCACGCAGGTCACCGACTCGCTCAAACCGCTGGCCAAGGCCGTCGGCCTGTACGTCCGCGAGGTCGTCGGCGGCACGTCGTTCAACCGGCAGGTCGACACGCTGCGCCGCGGCGTGGACGTCCTGGTGGCCACTCCCGGCCGGCTCAACGACCACCTCCGGCAGGGCACCTGCGATCTGTCCGAAGTGGAGCGGACCGCGCTCGACGAGGCCGACCAGATGGCCGACATGGGCTTCCTGCCGCAGGTCCGGGAAATCCTGGACCACGTGCCCTCCGACGGGCAGCGGCTGCTGTTCTCCGCCACTCTCGACGGGGACGTGGACAAGCTCGTCGAGCGCTACATGACCAACCCCGTGGTGCACTCGCTGGCGCCGCCGGCGGCGAGCGTGGACAGCATGGAGCACCACCAGTTCCTGGTGTCGGCGGCCGAGAAGCAGTCCGTGCTGGCGCGCATCGCCGCTCGTGAGGGCCGCACGATCATGTTCGTGCGCACCAAGCACCACGCGGACCGGCTCGCCAAGAAGTTGCGCGCGGTCGGTGTCGAAGCCGGAGCGCTGCACGGCGGGAAGGCGCAGAACGCGCGCACCCGCATCCTCGACGAGTTCAAGAGCGCCTCGACCAGCACGTTGGTGGCCACGAACGTCGCGGCCCGCGGCATCCACATCGACGACGTGAGCCTCGTGGTGCACGTCGAGCCCCCGGCGGACCCGAAGGACTACCTGCACCGCGCCGGGCGCACCGCACGCGCTGGTTCCAGCGGGACGGTGGTCACGCTGGTGACCGACGACCAGAAGCAGGCCTTCCGCGCCATGACCAACCAGGCCGGGGTCAAGGCCATCACGACCGAAGTCAGGCCGGAAGACCCGGAGCTCGCCCGCCTCACCGGCGCCCGCGAGCCCTCCGGCACGCCCTTGGCGGCACCGCAGCGGCAGCAGCAGAAGCCCGCGAAGTCCCGCGGCGAGCACCGCCCGCAGCGCGCTCCCCGCGGCACCGAACCGCCCCGCCGGAACGGCTCCGGCGGCGGCGCGAACCGCAACCGCCGCGGAGCCCCCAGCGCTCGTACCGGCAATGCCCGCCCACGCCGCTCCAACGCCCCGCGCTGACCCACCCGGACCACCGCCGCGATCCACTCGATCGCGGCGGTGGTCTGTTCAGCACTGCGGCTCGTCTGTCCTCTTAGGACGATGGACGAGGCCCGACCCTGCCGCAGCCGCTGACCGATCTCCCCGATCGCAGCGGCATGCGTGTACCCGGAACAGCGCGACGCCCGAGGACCCGACACGCCCGTCCTCGACAAACCACGCGGGCCTTCGCTTGTCGTCCGCGGCGAGAAGACTCATCGGACCACGACCGGGCAGTGCTCGTGACCGGGCCTCACGACATTTCGCGCGAGATCGCCGCCGCCCCCGGGGACCCGCCCGGTCACCCCAGCCGATGTCTGGCGCGAGATGCTCGCCCAGCACCACGTGTTCCTCGTCCTTGGGCGGTCGGGAGCCACAGCAACAAGCACTTTGCTCGCGAAGCCTGTGAGCCGTGGGGCACGAGGACCCGAGACCTTCGAACCTCGCGCGAACTTCGAGCCGTCCCCACCTGGTGCGGCGTTCCGGACCGCCCTGCCCCTCACCGAGTGATCGTCGTGGAACGGCCTGATGACGTGCGCGCGACATCGTGCTCCACCAGGCCCCCGCCGAACGCCTCCGCTTGGTCAGCCCACACCTCTTCCTGGGGCAAGGCCACCGGCCGACGCACCGAGAACTCGAGCGGTAGACGTGCCGCACGCGAAAAGCCGCGCACGCCTTTCGTTCTCACGGCGAGCGGACGACCGCCCACACCGACGGACACTCCCGGCCGGGTCTGACGACATCGCCCACGACGTCGTCGTCACCGTCGATCCTCGCGCGAAGGTCGAGTGTGAGTTCGCGGTCGAAGTTCGCGCGAAGTTCTCTTCAGCACGCTGTGCTGTGAGCCAGGGAACGCCGGTGAACCGGCCGACGGTCCGCGCTTCTCCACGCACGTGGAGGTGATCCGAAAGCGAAGGATGCCGAGCGAACCCCGACTGCCGAGGCGAAGCGAAGCGAGGCGATCGACCACGCCGCACACCGCCAGGCAGCGGCGGTGGAGCTTCCGCCCACCGGCTCAGGCCGGGACGATGGAGCGCTCCACGCCGCACCGGGCCGGGACGATGGAGCGCCCCACGCCGGGCCGGACTGCCCCCTCCGTGGAGGGGTGTCAGTCCTTCAGGCCTGCTACCGGGCCGATGACGATGACCGCCGGGGGCTTGATGTCGTGGGTGCGGACGTCCTCGGCGACCTGGGCGAGAGTGGTCTTCACGGACCGCTGGGACCCGGTGGTCGCTTCCTGGACGACCGCGACCGGCGTGTCGGCGGGACGGCCGTTCTTGATCAGCACCTCGGCGAAGGCTTCGACGCGCTGCACCGCCATCAGCAGCACGAGGGTGCCGCGCAGCCGGGCCAGGGCCTCCCAGTCCACGAGCGAGCGCTCGTCGTCGGGGGCGACGTGGCCGGAGACCACGACCGCCTCGTGCGCCACACCGCGGTGCGTCACCGGCACGTCGGCCATCGCCGGAGCGGAGAAGGCGCTGGTGATGCCGGGCACGACGGTCACGGGGACGCCGGCTTCGGCGCAGGCCAGCAGCTCTTCGAAGCCGCGCCCGAACAGGTACGGGTCACCGCCCTTGAGACGGGCGACGAACTTGCCGGCGCGGACCTTCTCGATGAGCGTCTCGTTGATCACCGTCTGGCTCGCCGAGCGGCCGTAGGGGATCTTCGAGACGTCGATGACCTCGACGTGCGACCCCAGCTCCTCCAGCAGCTCCCGCGGTGCGAGGTGGTCGGTGAGCACCACGTCGGCCTTGGCCAGCAGCCTTCGCCCGCGGACGGTGATCAGGTCGGGAGCACCGGGACCGCCGCCGATCAGCGCGACGCCGGGAACGTGCGGCTCGGGGTGCTCGTCGATCACGCCGGACTGCACCGCTTCCAGCACCGCGTCGCGGACACCGGCGCTGCGGCGCGGCTTGCCCCCGGCGAGCACGCCGAGCAGCAGCCCGTCGTGCTCGGCGACGGCGGGGGTGACCGCGGTGCCTTCGGTGGCGTTGTCGGAGCGGACGCAGAACACCCGGTGGCGCTCGGCCTCCGCCCCCACCGCGGCGTTGACCTCGTCCGACGAGGTCGCCGCGACGGCGTACCAGGCGTCGTCGAGGTCGCCGTCGCGGTACTCGCGACGGCTCCAGGTGATCTCGCCCGAGTCGGCCAGCGACTCCACCGCGGGCGTCGCCTCCGGGGCGATCACCTCGACGGCGGCGCCCGCCTTGATCAGCCGGGGGAGCCGACGCTGCGCGACGGGGCCGGCGCCGACCACCACGACGCGGCGACCGGTGAGGTCGAGCCCGGCGAGGTAGTGGTTATCCGATGGAGTGGCCATGTGCGTGTCCGTGTGCGTGACCGTGTCCGGTCGGGTCGTCGGGGTGGTGGTGCGGCGTCTGCGGTGCGCCCAGCTTGTCCTCGAAACCCGGCAGCAGCACCCGGTACGCGCAGGTGTCGCAGTTCATCCGGATGTCGCCGTGCAGGGCCTCGTGGTAGCGCTCCACGACGAGGTCCACCAGGGCATCGCAGTCTCCCAGGTACCCCGCGACGTGGACTTCGACCTCCGGGTCGGTCTGGGCCCACTCGCGCGCCTGCGACACGACGCGCTGCGGCAGCACACCGTCGAACAGGAAGTACGGGGCGACCACGACGCGCTTCGCCCCGAGCTTGCGAGCCCGGTCCAGCCCACCAGGGACGTCCGGCGGTGCCAGGGAGATGAACGCGGTTTCCACCGTCTCGAAACCGCAGGTCTCCTGCAAGAGGCGTGAGACCTTGCACACCTCGGCGTTGGCGTCGGGGTCGGTGGAACCGCGGCCGACGAGAACCACTGCGGTGTCGGCCCATTCCTCGCGCGGGACCTCCGCGGCGATCCGCTCGGCGAGCAGCTCGAGCAGGATCGGGTGCGGCCCGAGCGGGCGGCCGAAGACGAAGGACGTCCCGGGGTGGCGGCGGACTTCGCGTTCCAGCGCGGCGGGGATGTCGCCCTTGCCGTGCCCGGCGGCGACGAGCACCAGCGGCACGGCGGCCATCCGCCGGTGGCCCTTGTCGGCGAGCTCGGCCCAGGCTTCGGTGACCGCGGGGGCGGAGAGCTCGATGAAACCGCCGGAGGCGTCGACACCAGCGGCCGCCATCCGCGCTTGCAGCCGCTCGAGGAAGGCGTGGAACTGCGCCACACCTCGTTCGTCCACCGTGCCGTGGCCCACGACCAGCAGCGGTTCGGTCACCGGTTACCTCCAGGTTCTGCCCAGTAGAGCAGGGCGTTGATGGCGGCGGCGGCGATCGCCGCGCCACCACGTTCGGTCAGGGTGCTCACGGCCGGTAGGCCGCTGCGCCGCAGTGCGGCCTTGCTGTCCACGGCGCCGACGAAGCCGACGGGGACTCCGACGATCAGCGCGGGTTCCAGCTCACCGTTCTCGGCGAGCCGGAGCAGTTCGGTGAGCGCGGTGGGGGCGTTGCCGATCGCCCACACCGCGCCGCGCGGGTGCTCCGCCGCCGCGAGCCGCATCCCGGCCGCGGAGCGGGTGAGCTCTTCGGAAGCGGCGGCATCGGCGACGCCGGGGAAGTCCAAGCCGACCCGCACTTCGCGGGCGGTGATGCCGGAGGCGGCCATGCGCACGTCGGTGATCAGCGGCGCACCGGCCAGCAAGGCGTCGCGGCCCTGCCGCAGCGCGGCCTCGTCCGCGACGACCTCGCCGGTCCAGCTGGGGTCGGCGGTGGTGTGCACGACGCGTTCGACGACCGCCCGGGTCAGCGGCTCGAACCGGTCGAAGTCGGCACGGGACCGCATGATCCGGTAGGACTCGGTCTCGATCGGGTGCACTGTGCGCCTCATGGTCGTTGCTGTCCCCTATGCCGTTTCCGCGCTCTTCCGTTCGGCGGTGAGCCGCCACCACGCCGCCGCGCCGCCCCACACCAGCAGGAACAGCGCCAAGGTCAGGTACCCGAGCAGCTCGAACTGGTCGCCGATCGCCGCGATCCCGTCGAGGAAGCCCCATCCCGACTCCGCGAGAAGTCCACAGAGGACGACGAAGGCGACGAGCGCGGCGAGCCCGACGGTGAGCGCGGTGGTGGTGATGTTCACCCACAGCCGCCGCAGCGGCCGGGCCAGCGACCAGGTGTAGGCGCGGGACATCAGCATGCCGTCCACGCTGTCCACGGTGCACATCCCGGCGGCGAACAGCAGCGGCAGGCTCAGCACGGCGACCGCCGAGAGGTCCGCGCCCGGGGTCACCATCGCGAGCACCGTGATCTCGGTGGCCGTCTGCATCCCGAGCCCGAACAGCAGTCCGATGCCGAACAGGTGCCAGGAGCGGGCCACACCGCGCATCCGCCCGCGCAGCACCCGCGCGAGCAGACCCCGGCGACCGAGGACGAGCTCGACCTCGGCCTCGTCGACGGTGCCGCGGCGGGCCCGGCGCAGCAGCCGCCAGGCGTCGCGCAGCACGAGCGCGTTGAGCACGGCGAGGGTGGTCAGCACGGCGACGACCACCAGGTCGACGGCGGTGGCCATGCGCACGCCGGTCTGCTCGGCCCACTGCTGCGCGGCGGGTCCGGCGATGAAGGCGACCGCGCAGGCCAGCAGCATCACGACGCTGGCGTGCCCGAGGGCGAACCACATGCCCGTGGAGACCGGACGCCTGCCGCGCTGCATCAGCAGCCGGGTGGCGTCGTCGATCACGGCGACGTGGTCGGCGTCGAAGCCGTGCCGCAGGCCGAGCAAGTAGGCGGTGGTGCCGGCGGCGGCGAGGCCTCCGGCGGCGCTGAACGCCTGCTCGTGAAGCAGGTAGGCGCCCCATCCCGCGAGGTGCAGGGCTCCGATGGCGGCGAGCAGGACCGCTGACTTCCGGCGCTCGCGTGCGCCCCAGCCGGCCGTGTGCCGGCTCACTTCGGTATCCCGATCCATGGGAATCCGACCTCCTGGGTTCTCCCGCCCGGGGTTCGGTGGCCACGCGCCGCGGGTTCGCGGCACGGGGCCGGCGCGCAGTGTCCTGACTCCCGGATCGACGTGGCTCCCCTGCCTTCCAGCTGGTGTCAGCCGTGGCGGTGGGTGGGGACCACTCCCCGGTCACAGTGGCGGGACCGTCCCGGATTCGCACCGGGTTCCTGCACTGTCGGCGGCAGTCATCCTTGCCTGATCTACGGTCCGAGGTCAAACCCGGTGAAATCGATCACGATGCGTGATCTGCGGCGTGCCCCGTTCAGCGGACGGCGCTTTCAACGGGCCCGACCAGGGGTACTCACCCGGGTGAGCCCGTTGCTCCGGCTCGTTGCTGCGTCAAGGAGGGCACCATGAACGAGACGCACTCGATCACGTTGAACTTGCAGGTCGTGGAGGCGGGAGCGAAGACGACCGCCGACGTCGGCTTCACCACGCCGAGCGGGCAGGCGCTCCACGGCCACGGCACGGCCCGCCGGCACCCCGACGACCCGGAGGTGCCGCAGATCGGTGACGAGATCGCCATCGCGCGCGCGTTGTTCGAACTGGGCCACAAGCTCCTCGACAACGCCTCCGACGACATCGGTGAGCGCCTCCACCGCAGGGTCCACCTCCCTGCCTGAGGACCACCACCGGCACCGAGAACTCGGTGGTCACGCAGGTCTGCACGTCTCCCCCGCCCGGGAGGGGACGTGCAGTTCCACGTCGAACGGACTGTCGCTGTCGCGCCGGAGGTGGTCCCCCTTCAGCGCTTGAGGTACTCCAGGACCGCGAGGACTCGGCGGTTGGTGTCCTCGGTGGTGGGCAGGTCGAGCTTGGTGAAGATCGCGGCGATGTGCTTGCTCACCGCGCCGTCGCTGACGTGCAGCCGCTGCGCGATGGCGGCGTTGGACCGTCCCTCCGCCATGAGCGACAGCACCTCGCTCTCCCGCTCGGTCAGCCGCTGCAGCGGGGTCGAGCGCCGCGCGAGCAGGCTCGAGACGACCTCGGGGTCCATCACCGTCCCGCCGGCCGCGACGCGACGCACGGAGTCGACGAACTGCTCGGCGTTGAACACCCGGTCCTTGAGCAGGTACCCCACCCCGCCGCTTCCGTCAGCGAGGAGTTCGCGCGCGTAGAGCTGCTCGACGTGCTGGGACAGCACCAGCACCGGCAGCCCGGGCACCTCCCGGCGCGCGGTCAGCGCCGCCCGCAGGCCTTCGTCGGTCTGGGTCGGCGGCAACCGGACGTCCACCACCGCGACGTCGGGGCGCAGCTCCAGCAGCGCGCGCTCCAGCTCGGGACCGGTCTCGACCGCGGCGACGATCTCGAAGCCGTGCGCGGTCAGCAGCGTGCTCAGCCCGTCCCGCAGCAGGAACAGGTCTTCGGCTAGGACAACGCGCACGGGATCTCCACGGTCGCTTCGGTCGGTCCGCCGGGCGGGCTGTGCAGCACCAACGTCCCGTCGAAGGTACCGAGCCGCTTGCGGAGACCCCGCAGTCCGCTGCCGCGCGCGGGGTTGGCACCGCCGACCCCGTCGTCGGTGACCGAGACCCGCAGCACCCCGTCGTGGGCCAGGCGCACGCGCACGGTGTCGGCGCGGGCGTGCTTGATCGCGTTGGTGACCAGCTCGCGGGTGGCGAAGTAGGCGGCGGCCTCCACCGCCGACGGGCAACGGCCGGGCAGGTCGCCTTCGACCTCGATGCGCACGTCCAGGTCGAGCACCAGCGCGCGCACCGCGTCAGCCAGACCGCGTTCGGTGAGCACCGGAGGCCGGATGCCCCGCACCAGCACCCGCAGCTCGGCCAGCGCCTGACCGGAGTCGGTCTTGCTCTGCTCGATCAGCTGACGCGCGCGCTCGGGGTCACGGGCGAACAGCTCTTCGGCGGCCGACAGCTTCAGCCCGAGGGCCACCAGCCGCGCCTGGGTGCCGTCGTGCAGGTCGCGCTCGATGCGTCGCAGCTCGGCGTCCTCGGAGTCGGTGGCGTCGGCCCTGGTCCGGGCCAGGTCGCGGACCCGCTGGGCGAGCTGCGCGCGACCGGTCGGCGCCAGCAGGAGCCGGGTCCAGTGGCCGTGCGCGCGCAGCAGCAGCGGTGCCAGCGCGAGAGCAGCGACGGCGCTGGCCAGCCCGAGCGGCACGCCGACGACCGGGGTTTGGGCGAGCGAGCGCGCGGGCGCGGCCATCTGCGGGACCGGGTCGCCGGTGCCCAGCAGCAGCTCGCCGACCCCGACCCACAGCGGGATCCACACGCCGGTCCCGAACACCCACACGCACAGGGCGATCGGGGCGAGCAGCAGCGCGGTGACCGGGGTGTCGCCGAGCAGCCACAGCAGGTCGCGCCAGGTCGCCGGATCGGTCATCGCCCGCCGGTAGCGGGCGCGCCACAGCGAGGCGGCGGGCGTGCGCTTGAGCGAGCGGCCGACCCGGTAGAAGCCGTCGCTGGTGGGCTGCGGCTCCTCGACCGGCAGGTACGTCTCGGGCACCGGCACGCCCGACCAGGAGCCGGCGAGCCTGCGGCCGAGGCCCGCTGCCCGCGCCGCCCAAGCCGTGCCGACCGGCCACAGCTGCAGCACGAACAGCACGTGGCTGAGCACGAAGATCACCAGGACCAGAACCGCGACCAGCAGGTTCAGCACCGCCAGCCCACCGGTCAGGGCTAGCCGCCCCAGGTCGCGCAGGCCGCGCGCGGCCCAGCGCTGCCAGGCGCGCTGGTTCCGCGGGCCGAGCCGGCTGCGCACCCAACGCCCGTGCAGCCGCAGCGGGCTGTGCCCGAACAGCACGACCGCGAGCCCGAGCACCGGGCCGATGACGGTGTCGAGCAGGAAGAAGTCGAGATCGCGCCCGGTCGCCGGGTCTTCGCCGATCCACTTCACGCGCTGCAGGTAGCGGACGGCGAACGGCCGCCGGTAGAGCGTGCCGTCGAAGCGGTACCAGCCCTCGTCGTCGGGCCGGGGTTCCGGCGGTGCGGGCGTGTAGGGCTCTTCCACCACCACGCCGCTCCAGTCCCGGGCCAGCCGCCGGTGCAGGTCCGCGACGGCGCGGCACCGGTGGATCAGCCACTCGCCGAGCTGGAGCAAGCCCATCGAGATCGTGGTCAGCCCGGCCACGTAGCCGAGGAACAGCAGCGGCCCGGCCGCTCCCAGGAGCAGCAGGCTCGGTCCGATCACCAGTCGTCGCCTCATGACACCGAGTCTTTCCGCCGCCACCGGCCGGGACAGTCGTGCTGCGTCCCGAACCGGGGTGGAGCTACCTCCACCACTCGGTTCCGAGGAGCGCTGCGGTGCACGGCCTTCCGCCCGGTCACGCGAGTTCGGCGAGCACGGTGCGGACGACCTTGGCCGCGAGCTCGGCGACGTCCATCGACAGCCCAGGCCGGGCCCGCACCCGCAGCGGGGCGGGTTCCAAGCGGGGCAGGTCGCGCCGTTCGAGGAGCCCGGCCGGCCGCACCTTGGTCGAGGGCAGCAGCGTGACGCCGAGGCCGGCGCGGGTCGCGGCGAGCACCCCGGAGAGGTCGGCCGCCTCGCACACCAGGTCCGGTGCTCGGCCCATCCCCTCCATCGCGTCCATCGCGTGCCTGCGCAGCGTGCAAGGCTGGTCGAACACCACGAGCGGCAGCGGCGCGTCCTCGGCAGGTGGCTGCCAGTCCGGTGCGGAGAACCACTCCAGGCGCAGCTGACCTGCGTCGAGGCTGCGGCGGCAGACGGTGTCGTCGATGAGCAGCGCGATGTCGATGCCGCCGCGTTCGACGGAGTCGGCCAGCCGCGCCGTGCGGTCCAGGCGGAAGCGGACCTCGCGGTCCGGGAACGCCGAGCGCATCCCGGAGGCCAGCTCCGGCAGGAAGCGGTCGGCCGCGTGCTCGGTCGAGCCGAACACCAGGGTGCCGCGGCCCTCGGCGCCGAGCCTGCGCACCGCGTCGTCGTGCACGTCGAGGATGCGGCGCGCCTCGGCGAGCACCAGCTCGCCGTCGGCGGTGAACCGCGCCTGCCGCCCCTCGCGCACCACCAGCCGGCGGTCCAACGCCCGCTCGAGCTTGCGCACGTGCTGGCTGATCGCCGACTGCGTCAGGTACAACGCGGCTGCCGCCCGGTGGAAACCGCCGCAGTCGGCCACGGCCACCAGGCTGCGCAGCGCGATGACGTCGAGCACCGCACTCATGCGCTCAGGGTAGACCGATCAGCCGCCACGATCGATCGCGATCGCTTATCGTTGTTGGACGCCGGTGCGGTGCGCGGTGAACGCTTCAACCATGCACACGTCGCGGTCGATACCGCTCTCGCTCGCCGCTCCCGTCGTGTTCTTCTGGGCCAGCGGCTACCCGACCGGAGCGCTCGGTGTGGCCGCCGCGTCCCCGTTCCTGCTCACCGCCGTGCGCCTCGCGCTGGCGGCAGCGGCGCTCGGGGTGATCGCGCTGGTGGGCGGAGCGGTCTGGCCGAGCGGTGGCGCAGTCGGGCACAGCGCCGTCGCGGGCCTGCTGACGCACGCGATGCAGTTCGGCGGCTGCTACGGCGGGATGGCCGCCGGTGTCCCCGCCTCGATCACGGCACTGGTGATCTCGATGAACCCCGTGCTCACCGCCGCGCTGGCGGCGCTGCTGCTGCGGGAGAAGCTGAGCCGGACGCGGGTGCTGGGCCTCGTGCTCGGCGTGCTCGCGGTCCTGATCACCCTGGGCGGGCAGGTGGCGGCCGAGGGCAGCTGGAACCCCGCCATCCTGCTGACGCTGCTCGGTCTGCTGGGCTTCTCCGCCGGGGGCCTGTACCAGCAGCGCTACTGCGGGGGCATCGACATCCGCTCCGGCGGTGCCGTGCAGACCTCCGCCGCCGCGCTGGTCATCGCGGTGATCGCGGTGTTCGAGCACGGCCACGTCACGCACTGGGCGCAGGCCGGCATCGCCGTGCTGTGGCTGGTGATCACCGGCTCGGTGCTGGGCGTGAGCGCCTACCTGCGGGCGGTGGCGGTCGGCGGAGCAGCGCGGGCGAGCGCCCTGTTCTGCGCGGTGCCGCCCTGCACCGCTGTGATCGCCTGGCCGCTGCTGGGCGAGACGCCGTCGGCCGCAGTGGTCCTCGGCATCGCCCTCGCCGCCGCGGCCTGCGTCCTCGGCACGCGCACCGAAGCCCGCACCCCGACCCCCGCCTGAGTCGCTTCCCCAGCACCCCCGGAGCAGCGACGCCAGCCTGACTCCCCGAAGGCACCACCGGCCGAGCCCCGTTCGAACGTCGCGCGAAGTTCGACGATCGAAGTCTCCCCTCGAAGCTTTCGCGGAATTCGAGGTCCGAGGTTCCCCCTCGAAGTTCGCGCGAAGTTCGACGGCGCCTGGGGACCGCGAGGCGTGGAGCAGCGGGGCGCCGCGTCCTCGGCGTCAGACCGCTTGGCGGATGCGGGCCCAGGCTTGTTCGACGTGGCGGCGTTCTGTGGCCGGGGAGCCGATCGCGAGGCGCAGCAGGGTCCGGCCGTCGACCTTGGTGTGGGTGAGGTGGAGGTCGCCGGAGTCGTTGAGCGCGTCCATCACCCGGTGGGTGCGCTCGTTGGCCTCCTCCACCGGCAGGTCGGGGTACCGCGGCCGGAAGCAGACCAGCGAGAACGGGTGCGGTTCCAGCAGCTCGAAGTCCGGGTCCCGGCGCACCCACCCGGCGAACTCCTGGGCGAGCGCGACGGTGTGGCGGATGTGCTCGCGCAGGCCCTCGGCACCGAACCAGCGCACCACCGACCACAGCTTCAACGCGCGGAACCGGCGGCCGAGCGGGACCTGCCAGTCCCGGTAGTCGATCACCTCACCGGATTCGGTGGCCTCGTCGCGCAAGTACTCCGGCAGCACCGACAGCGCCTCGATCATCGGCGCCCGGTCGGCCAGCCACAGGGCGCTGCAGTCGAAGTTCGTCAGCAGCCACTTGTGCGGGTTGGTGCAGTAGGAGTCGGCGTGCTCGGCGACGCCGTCGTTGATCCAGCGCAGCTCCGGGCACACCGCGGCCACCCCGGCGTAGGCGGCGTCGACGTGCAGCCACACGCCGTGCCGGCGGCAGACCTCGCCGACCTCGGGCACCGGGTCGATCGCGGTGGTCGAGGTGGTGCCAATCGTCGCGCACACCATCGTCGGCACCGCACCGGCTTCGACGTCGGCGGAGATGAGCTCGTCGAGGTGGCGGGGGTCCATGGCGAGGGTGTCCGGATCGGTGTCGACGACCCGCACGTTGTCCGCGCCGACGCCGGACAGCCGGGCGGCCCGCTCCAGCGAGGAGTGGGTGTGCGCGGAGGCGTAGAGGACGTGCCGGCGGGTGATCCCGCGCCGCGCGACCTCCTCGCCGGTGCGTTGCAGCGCGGCGAGGCAGGCGACGAGCACGGCGCTGGAGGCGGAGTCCTGGATGACGCCGCCGCCGACGGCGTCGGTGCGGAAGTGCTCCGGCAGCCCCAGGAGTTCGACCAGCCAGTCGAGCACGACGGTCTCCAGCTCGGTGCAGGCGGGACTGGTCGCCCACACCATGCCCTGCACGCCGAGGCCGCTGGAGAGCAGGTCACCGAGGACGGAAGGGCCGCTCGAGTTCGCCGGGAAGTAGGCGAAGAAACCCGGGTGCTGCCAGTGCGTCACCCCGGGCAGCAGGACCTCGTCGAGGTCCCGGAGCACCTGTTCGAAGTCCTCACCCCGCTCCGGCGGGTGCTCGGGCAGCTTCGCCCGCACTTCGCCGGGCCGCACCTGCGACCGCACCGGGAACGACTCGATCCCCGCCCGGTAGTCGGCGATCCAGTCGACGACCACCTTGCCGATCCGCCGGAACTCCTCCGGCGACATGTCCGCTGCGCTGCGGTGCCCGACCATGCGTGTGCTCCTCGTGAGCGTGCGATCCCCGCGGGGTGGTGTGCCCACCCGAGCCCGAGCCTGGCCACCCGATCACCCGCCGCGCAAGCCCGAGGTCCTCAGCGCAGGAGGTCGATGGCGTCCCTGGGGCAGATCTCGACGCACTCGCCGCAGGACGTGCAGGCCTCGGTCACGACGCGGGGCTTGCCCGGTGCCGGGCGCAACGCGTGCTCCGGGCAGGTCAGCAGGCACGCACCGCAGGCCGTGCAGGCGTCGGTGATCAGCAGCGGCTCACCGGACATCGCCCGCCATCCAGCGGTAGCCGCGCGGGGTGACCATCCGGTGGCCGACCACAGCGGACTGCGAGGAACCGACCAGGACGGTGGTGAACATGTCCACGTCGGCTGGGTCGAACTCGCCGATCGGAGCGCACCACACCTTCTGGTCCGCGCGGCTGGCCTGGCGGACCGCGCCCACCGGGGTCGTGGCCGGCCGGTGCTCGGCGAGGATCTCCAGGGCACGTCCGAGCTGCCAGTGGCGCTGCGCCGAACGCGGGTTGTAGAAGCACACCACCAGGTCGCCCTCGGCGGCGGCGCGCACCCGGCGCTCGATCACCTCCCACGGCGTGTGCAAGTTCGAGAGGCTGATCAAGGCGTGGTCGTGGCCCAGCGGAGCGCCCAGCAGCGCCGAGGCCGACAGCGCGGCGGTCACGCCCGGGACGCCGACGACCTCGATGTCCACATCGGCCTTCTCCAGCGCCGGGCTGGCCATCGCGTACACGCCGGCATCGCCGGAGCCGATCAGCGCGACCGCCCGGCCCTGCTGCGCCAGCTCGACCGCCTCGGCCGCGCGGGCCTCCTCGGCGCCCAAGCCGGTGGCGCGCTCCTCGGTGCCGGGTCGCAGCAGGTGCCGGACCTGGTCGAGGTACTGGTCCAGGCCGACGACCACCGACGCGCGGCGCAGCTCGGCGTCGGCGCGCGGGGTGCGCAGGTCGGGGGCGCCGGGACCGATGCCCACGATCGCGAGCCTGCCGCGCGGGCTGATCCGGGCGGCGGCGACGGTGACGTTGTCACCCTTGATCTTGTCGGCGATCAGCTGGACCGGTGCGCCGTAGGCGAGTTCGGCGGCGGCGTGCAGCGCGGAGGCCTCGGCGACGCTGGGAGTGCCGACCTCGTCGCGCACCACCTCGCTCGGGTTGGGCACCTCCACGCCGGAGAGCACCTCCGCCGGGTAGGTCAGCAGCGAGAGCTCGTCGCCCTCGTGGGAGTGCCAGAAGCCCAGGTCCTGCACGGCGTCGAGGATCCCGTCCTCGTCGGCCTTGAGGTCGACGCTGGCGAACGCGCGGATGGCGCGCGGGTCCAGGCCGTGCTCGCTGTCGAGACGGGCGATGGTCTCGGTGACCGCGGTGCGGGAGACACCGCGCGCGGACCCGACGCCCACGACCAGCGTGCGCGGGACGAGGCGGAGCGTGCGCTCCTCGTCCTCGGCCGGGCGGCGGTCGTCGATCACCACCGTCCACTCCGGGTTCTCCACCTCGGGGGAGACGTTGGCCGGCAACGCGGGCAGCGGAAATCCGAGCGGGTTGACCAGCCGGACCGGTGCGCCGTCGAGGATCGCCACACCGCAGGAGGGCAGGTCGCCGTCGACGGCTGCGTCGAGCTGGTCGACGAGCTCGTCCAGCGCGGTGGTGCCGGTCGAGTCGGTCGCGGTGGTGATCACCGGGGTGCAGTCGAGGACGTCGGCGACCTGCTCGGCCAGCGCGTTCGCGCCGCCGCCGTGGCCGCCGGTGAGGGCGATGGCGAAGCGCTGCGCCTCGTCGACGCTGACGATGCCCGGATCGGTGTGCTTGTCCTGCAGCAGCGGGGCGACGAGACGGATCGTGGCGCCGCTGGCCAGGAAGAACACGGCGGCGTCGAGGTGGTCCCAGAGGCGCCGGACGGCCGGTCCGATCGGACCATCGGCGACCAGGGCTTCCGGCCCCAGCCGTCCGGCGAGTTCGGCGGCCGCCCGCCGTCCCGCCGCGGTCACCGCGAACAGACCGATCACTGCTACTCCCCTACTCGTCGTCGTCAGGTCCCCGGAAAGGATGAAAACACCCTACGACACCCCGGGGCGTGGGCGGTTCGTCCCAGTACCGCCCCTGGTTCCACTTCGGACCGGGACGCGCTCAGTCCTTCTTGCGGCCCGAGACGAGGACCACCGGGTTGGCCGCCTCCAGGCGCGAGGAGCCGTCCGGCAGTTCCGCCAAGCGCGAGGCCGCGAGCTGGACGCCCTCGACCTCGTAACCCGCCGAGCGCAACGTCTCGCGGGTCGGGCCCACCCTGTCCAGCGCCGCCAGGGCGACCACCACGCGGGAGGCCCCCGCGTGGGCGCAGGCGGTGACGACCTCGTTGCCGCCGCCGCCCACGAAGATCGCGTCCGGCCGCGGGAGCTCGCGCAGCGCCTGCGGGGCTTTGCCCTCCTCGATGCGCACGTCCACGCCGTGCCCGGCCGCGTTGGTGACCATCCGGACCACCTGGGTCTCGTCGGACTCGATCGCGATGGTCGCCGCGCCCAGCCGGGCGCACTCCACCGCCACCGAACCGGAACCCGCGCCGACGTCCCACACCAGCGTGCCGGGACGCGGGGCGAGCCGGGCCAGCGCCACCGCGCGCACCTCGGCCTTGGTGATCATGCCGTCCCGGTGCGAGAACTCGTCCTCCGACAGCGCCCACCCGGTGGCGGGCGGGATCGGCTCGCCACCGGCGATCCAGCCGCGCTGCGGCACCTCGTCGACGTCGGCCAGGCACAGCACCACGTTGGGCTCGAACCAGGTGCGCTTGGCCGCGTCCGCCGGGTCGATGGTCACCACCGACTCGTTCGGCCCACCCAGGTCCTCGGCGACGATCATGGTGCGGCGCCACCCGGCCAGGCCGGAGGCGATCTGCGCAGGCCCGGACTTCGGCGCGGTCAGCACCGCCACCGCCGACCGGGCACGGCACACGTTGATCGCCGCCGCCAGGTCGCGCCCGTGGGCGCTGACCACCACGACGTCGTCCCAGGATCGCCCGGCCCGCGCCATCAGGCGCTGCACGCTGGAGGTCGCCGGCAGCACCGTGCACCTCAGGCCGCGCTCCCGCAGCGCGCGCACCGCACCGAAGAAGCCCGGATCGCCCGAGGCCAGCACGACGCCCCGCTCGTCACCGGACAACGAGGACAGCGCGTTGAGCGCCGGTTCCAGCGGGCCGAGCTCCAGCCGTTTCGCGTGGGCCGGCGCGTGCGCGTCGAGGTGGCGCTTGCCGCCCACGACCAGCCGCGCCTGCTCCATCGCCTCGGCACCACCAGGTGGCAGAGTCGCCCCGTCCACCCCGATCACCGTGACTGCCACGTCACCCACCTCGCCTCGGTGGCCGCGACCACGTGCTCACCCTCGAAGTCGACCATGGCGACCCGGACACGCAGCCTGCGACCGCACTCCTCGCTGAACCGCTCCAATACTGCTGCCACGAGCTCGCACAACCGGTGCGCACACGCCGAGAAGTGTTCACCTCGCTGCCAGACCTCGTAGGCGCGGCGGGCGGTGGCGGCCTCGGCGACGTCGGCGACGTCCTGCTCCGTGCCGCCGAACTCGGCGGTCAGCCGCGCCAGCAGCTCGGTGTCCACCTTGGACCGGGTGTAGTGGGTCATGACCACGCCGGAGGCGAGCTTCGTGAGCTTGCCGATCATGCCGACGAACACGAGTTCGTCCAGCCCGTGCTCGACGGCCCGGCGCACCGCGGCGCCGGTGAAGTCACCGACCTCGATGAACGCCACCTCGGGCTCGTCGGGCAGCAACCGCATCGCGACCCGCTCGGTGCGCCCGCCGGTGGACAGCACGGCCACCCGGCCCTGCTGCGCGGCGAGCACCGACACCGCCTGCTCCACGCTGGAGCGCCACGAGGCCGTGGAGAACGGCCGGACGATGCCGGTCGTGCCGAGGATCGAGATGCCGCCGTAGATGCCCAGCCGCCGGTTGGTGGTCTTGCGGGCCATCTTCTCGCCGCCGGGCACGGTGATCGTGACGTCCGCGCCGCGCTCGCCGAGCACCTCGCGCACCGTCTCGCCGATCATCTGCCGCGGCACCGGGTTGATCGCCGGACCGCCGACCTCCAGGCCCAGCCCGGGCTTGGTCACGGTGCCGACGCCTTCACCACCGTGCAGCACGACCTCGCCGTCCCCGCGCGGCGTGACGCTGACCGTCAGCCGCGCGCCGTGCGTGACGTCCGGGTCGTCGCCGGCGTCCTTGACCACGACCGCCGTGGGCGGGTCGGCGCTGCCGGAGTCGACCGCGAACCGGCGTCGCACGCCGTCCGGGAAGTCGATGTCGACTGTGGCCGGGATCTCGCCGGTGACCAGGAACTCGGCCGCTGCGCGTGCTGCCGCCGCGGAGCACGCGCCGGTGGTGAACCCGGTGCGCAGCGCCTTGGGCCGGACCTTCGCGGTGCGCGGGAGGTCCGGCTCGCGCAGCGGCGGCTGCGGATCACTCTGACTGCTCATCCGGCTTCGCCGCGGGCTTGCGCTTGGCTGGCTGCTTGGACTTCGCCGCCGGCTTGGCCGGGGCCTTGCGCTTGGTTGACCCGGACTTCGCCGCACCGCCCGACTTGCGCGCGGTCCCGGTCTTGGCAGCAGTGCGGGTCGCCGTGGTGGTCGACTCCTGCTGCGGCGCAACGGCTTCCGGCTCCGGCTCAGCCGCCTCCTCGGCGGAGAACAGCTGCGACTGCGACTCGTCGGCCTGGTGGATCGGGATGCTGCGGCTGGCGCCGAAGCGGGCCGCGCCGCGCGCGGACTCCTGCCAGTCCCGCACGGCCCACCACGCCGCGTCGGACTCCTTGAGCTTGGTCGCGTCGGGCTCCTCGGGCTGCTCGCGCGGCGTCTCGGTGCGCCGGCTCGAGCGCTCGGCGCGCAGCGCGCGACGGGCCTCCTTGTCGGCCTTGCGGTAGGTGTGGAAGTGGCCCGCGTGGTACAGGTGCGAGCGCGTGCCGCCAGCGGTGAGGCCCTTGCCGATGATGAACAGCGTGTGCCGCCACAGCTTGTGCTTCTTGCAGTCGGCTTCGAGCTCGCCGAGCGTGCTGCGCACCAGCAGTTCGTCCGGCCAGGTCACCTTGTAGGCCACCAGCACCGGGGTGTCGTCCGGGTAGCCGCCTGCCCGCAGCTCCTCGACCAGCTGGCCGGTGCGCGCGGCGGAGAGGAACAGCGCCATCGTGGTGCCGTGCTTGGCGAACTCGCGCACCTTCTCGCCGTCGGGCATCGGCGTCTTGCCGCCCTCCAGGCGGGTCAGCACCAGGGACTGGGCGACCTCGGGGACGGTGAGCTCGCGGCCGACCGCCGCCGCGGCGGCGGAGAAAGCGGCCACGCCGGGCACGATCTCGACCTCGACGTTCATCCGGACCGCGGCGTCGTACTGCTCCTGGACCGCGCCCCACAGCGACGGGTCGCCGGAGTGCACGCGGGCGACCTTGAGCTTGTCGCGCTCGGCACGGCGGTAGATCTCCACCGCCTGCTCGTGGGTGAGCCGGGAGGAATCGACGAGCTCGGCGTCGGCCCGCGCGTGCTCCTGCACGCACTCCGGCGTCACCAGGCTGGCGGCCCAGACCACGATGTCGGCTTCGGCGATTCGCTTGGCGCCGCGGACCGTGATCAGGTCGGCCGCGCCGGGTCCGGCGCCGATGAACGAGATCCGGCCAGTCACCATTGCTCTCCTCTTCCGCCTCGGGGTGGCAGCACTACCACTGTCGACAAGTAAGGCGCATCGTCCACATCGGACACTTCGGCAAGCGGTAGCACCCGCGCATCCGGCGTGCCCAGGTGCTCGGCGTAGACCGAGCGGCCGAGAGCCCCGCTCTCGCCGATCGCGTCGCGCAGCTCACCCAGGCGTCGCCCGCCTTTGTAGGCAACGACCGTACCCCGTGCCTGCAACGCCGCCCGCAGCGCGGTGACGTCCCGCAGCACCGGCATCACGGTGAGTTGCTCCGAGCCCTCGGTGAGCGCGATGCCGGCTTGGGACGCGGTCGCCTGCATCGCGGTGATCCCGGGCACCGTCGCGATCTCGACCTCGGGCAACAGCTCCGCGACCGCCGCTGCCAGATAGCTGAAGGTGGAGTAGACGGCGGGGTCGCCCAAGGTGGCGAAGACCACCGTGCCGCCCTGATCACGCAGCCGCTCCGCCACGGTCTCGGCCGCGTCGTCCCAGTGCCTGCGGCGGCGTTCCTGCGGGCCGTCGACCGGGTCGGCGAGCGCGAACACCAGGCGCCGCACCCGCTCATCCCCGCCCAGGTGGGAGCGCACGATCGCCTCCGCGCGCCCCTGCTCGTCGGGGGCGAGGACCGGCACGTAGACGGTGTCGGCGTCGCGGATCTCACGCAGCGCGGCCAAGGTCAGCATCTCCGGATCGCCGGGTCCGACCCCGACTCCGACGAGTCTCATCGCAGGCACCTCATGACGAATCGTTCGACCGAGCCGGGGTGGCCGGCCGGGTGGGTGTGCAGGTAGGAGGCGTGCACGCCGCCGCGGACGAACCCTTCGCGGTGCGCACCGGCGGGACCGCGCCAGAACCAGGCCGGGGCGTCGCCGTGGCCGGGGTCGGTCGCGGTGCGGTGGAACTCGTGGCCGCTGATGCGGGTCCCCTCGGCGAACAGCGGGGACTCGGTCGCGGCCACGGCGTCGCGGTAGCCCAGGACCAGCCGCGGGGCCATGGCCGCGCGCACCGGCAGCGCTCCGCACATGGGCTCACCGTCGAGCTCCTCACCGAGGTAGAGCAGACCACCGCACTCGGCGTGCACCGGAGCGCCGGAAGCGGCGAAGGCGCGGATCTCGGAGCGCAGCGCGGTGTTCGCCGACAGCGCCGTGGCGTGCTGCTCGGGGAACCCGCCCGGCAGCACCAGCCCGGCCGTGCGCTCCGGCAGCCGCTCGTCGCGCAGCGGGTCGACGAGGACGACCTCCGCCCCCGCGGTTTCGAGGAGTTCGACGTGCTCGGCGTAGCCGAAGCTGAACGCGTGCCCACCGGCCACGGCCACGACCGGCTTGCCCTGCGGGGTCACTTCCGCCGCCGGGTCCCACGCGGGGCCCGGCAGCTCGCCCGCGCTGCGGGCGAGCGCGGCGACGGCGTCGAGGTCCACGGAGCGCTCGACCACGTCGGTCATCGCCTCCACGGCGCGCAGCGCGTCGGCTCCGTGCTCGACGGCGGTGACCAGGCCGAGGTGCCGCGAGGGCACTTCGAGGTCGTCGGTGCGCGGGACCGCCCCCAGCACGGGGAGGCCCGCGTCCTCGGCCGCCGAGCGCAGCACGTCCTCGTGGCGCTCCGAGCCGACGCGGTTGAGCAGCACTCCGGCGACCCGGACCTGCGGTCGGTAGCTGCGGAACCCGTGCAGCAGCGCGGCGAGGCTGTGGCTCTGGCCCTTGGCGTCGACGACGAGCACGACCGGCGCGTCGAGGAGCTGCGCGACGTGCGCGGTGGAGCCGAACGCGACCTCCTCGTCGGCGCCGATGCGGCCGTCGAACAGGCCCATCACGCCTTCCACCACGGAGATGTCGGCACCGGCCGATCCGTGGTGCAGCAGTGGCGCGATGCGGTCGGCACCGACCAGCACCGGGTCCAGGTTGCGCGCGGTCCGCCCGGCGGCGATCCGGTGGTAGCCGGGGTCGATGTAGTCGGGTCCGACCTTGAAGGGAGCGACGCGATCGCCACGCCTGCGCAGCGCACCGAGCAGGCCGGTCACCGCGGTGGTCTTGCCCTGCCCCGAGCCCGGAGCCGCGAAGACCACCCGTGCGGGTGACTGGGTCGTGCCTACCACTCGATGCCCTTCTGACCCTTCTGCCCGGAGTCCATGGGGTGCTTGACCTTGCCGGTCTCCATCACGAGGTCGGCGGCGTCGATCAGCGCCTGCGGCGCGTACCGGCCGGTGATGACGACGTGCTGGTGACCGTCGCGCTCGCGGAGCTTGGCGACGACCTCGTCGACGTCGACCCAGCCCCAGTGCAGCGGGTAGGTGAACTCGTCGAGGACGTAGAGGCCGTGGCGCTGCTCGTCGAGGCGGCGGGCGATCTCCTGCCAGCCTTCGAGCGCGGCTGCGGCGTGGTCCTCCTCGGTGCCCTTCTTGCGGGTCCAGGACCAGCCCTCGCCCATCTTGTGCCACTCGACGGGGCCGCCCTCGCCGGTCTCGTCGTGGAGGCGGCCGAGCGCCCGGAACGCGGACTCCTCGCCGACTCTCCACTTGGCGGACTTGACGAACTGGAAGACCCCGATGGACCAGCCCTGGTTCCAGCCGCGCAGCGCGAGGCCGAACGCGGCGGTGGACTTGCCCTTCATCTCACCGGTGTGCACCACGACGAGAGGTCGGTTGCGGCGCTGGCGGGTGGTCAGTCCGTCGGCTGGCACGGTGGAAGGCTGTCCCTGAGGCATGTGCCGACCCTAACCGGGATCATTCCCTGGGCACGGCCCCGCACCGGGTGGCCAACTTCACCGCGGCGCGCGGCGTTCGAGGCGTGAAGATGGACGGGCGTCTCAGAACAAGGAGCATCCGCATGCCCACCAGACCTCCGCTGGTGCTCGCCGCGTCCTCGTTCATCAGCAGTTTCGACCGGTTCGCCGTGACCCCGATGCTGGTGTTGATCGCGTTGAGCATGAACGTCCCGATCGCCTCGGCGGTCACCGTCGCCAGCGGGTACTTCCTGGCCTACGGCCTCTCGCAGCCGGTGTGGGGCCTGCTCTCCGACCGCTTCGGCCGGATCCCGGTCATGCGCGCGGCACTGCTGGCCGCGGCCGCGACCGGTTTGATCTCCACGTTCGCCCCGTCGCTCGCGGTGCTGATCGCGGCTCGGGTGCTCGCCGGCGCCTTCATGGGCGCCGTGGTCCCCACGACCTTGACCTACGTCGGCGACACGGTGACGCACCAGCACCGCCAGAGCGCGCTGTCGGACCTGATGGCGGCCCAGGCGCTCGGCACGGCGATGGCCACGGCGGTCGGCGGCGTGCTGGCCCACTGGCTGGACTGGCGCGTGGTCTTCGCGGTCCCCGCCCTGTGCGCGGCGGTCTGCGCCGTGCTGCTGGGCGGACTCGCCGAACCGGCCCGGGCGGCGGTGACCGGCGGCGTCGGCTCGCACATCGGCGGCGTGCTCCGCAACCGCTGGGCTCTGCTGGTGTTCGGCCTGGTCTTCGTGGAGGGCGCTGTCCTGCTCGGAACCATGACGTTCCTGGCGTCGGCCCTGGTCAACGAGGGCATGGACGTCGCCGTCGCAGGCCTGGCGACCGGCGCCTACGGCGTCGGGGTGCTCGTGTTCTCCCGGCTGGTCAAGGCCATCAACGGCGCGCTCCCGGTCTCCCGCCTGATCGCCATCGGCGGCACTCAGATGATCGTCGGCTACGGCCTGGTCACCCTGGACACGAACCTCGCCACGGTGATCATCACGGCCCTCCTGCTGGGCGGCGGCTGGTCGTTCATGCACTCCTCGCTGCAAGCCTGGGCCACGTCGGTCGCCCCGGAAGCGAGAGGAACGGCCGTGGCCCTCTTCGCCTGCGCCCTCTTCCTCGGCAGCGCAGCGGCCTCCGCAGCAGCAGGCCCCCTGGCGGACAGCGGCAACTACGCGGTCCTCTTCGCCACGGCAGGAGCAGTGGCCATCCCCCTGGTGGCCACCGCTACCTACACCAGGAACCGCTACCACCACACCCAACCCACCCCGGCCTGACCAGGAGCACCACCCCGGTCCCATCGACCAGCGGTGCGGTGGAACAAGAGCGGCGCTGCCGGGTGCTGAGGCGGTGAACCACCTCGCTCGCCACCCGCCCGCTCTGAAACTCGTGGCGGAGCCAGCCTTCCTGCTGCTCAGCGCAGGAAAGCGCTTGTCGTCAGCGAAACGCAGCACCATGATCGGTCAACCTCCCGATCACGCCACCAAGTACGCGACCCCCTGCGACACCAGCACCGCCGCAAGGCCCCATGAGCGGCCAGGCGCGGGAACCCTGTGGGTGGCTGGCGCAGGGGCAGAAGCACTGGGTGCAAGCGATGCTCAACGAGAGCGCGAGAAGTCCGAGGGGACCTGCGTGACGCGGGTGCCGATGAAACGGGTGCCTGTGCCGTTCCCGGAGCGGCTCAGGTCGGCCACCTCACCGGAACCCAGCGGACCGCGAAAGCCCCCGACAACGGGCTTTCCACCACCCCAGAATCCGGCACCGCCGCGGGTTCTCAGCGGGTCTTCTGGGGCCGGGCGCCGCGACGCCGTGTTCTTGGGGCCACATCAGGAGTGGCGCTCGGTTCCAGAGGGCCGCTGAGGTTCCGCCACCCGCGCCGCCCAGCGAGGCGACCAGGGACACCCCGAAAAAGAGCCCCGCGCTCAACCGGCCTGGGGGTCGCTGGGAGCGCGGGGCACTTCGGAGGTCCACCCCTGGGGGTCAGGTGGACTGGTGGTCACCGTACCAATCCGACCGATGGGTCGGTACTGACCGGGTTGCATGTCGTGACCAAAACGAGACTACGCCGCCAGACCGCTGCCACCGCTGACTGCGCGCACCACGCCGGCGACGTGTTCGGCGGAGAGCTCTTCGAGCTTGAGGCTGGGCCCGCCCAGGGCGGTGGCCAGCTGGTTCGCGAGTCCGAGCTGGACCGGACCGTTCTCGCAGTCGACGACGACCGAGGCGGTTCCGGTGCTCGCGAGGACACCGGCGGCGCGCACCGCGTCGTCGACGGCCTGCTTGGTGCCGGAGCCCTGGACGCCGACGGTGGCCTTGCCGTCGGTGAGCAGCACGACGAGCGGCCTGCGCTGCGGGTCGCGGGTGCTCTCGGTCTGGATGACCTGCTTGGTGCGCAGCAGGCCGTCGGCGAGCGGGGTGCGGCCGCCGGTGCGCAGCCGGCGGAGCCGCGCCGCGGCGATGTCGACCGACGAGGTGGGCGGCAGCGCGACTTCGGCCGCGTTCCCGCGGAAGGTGATCACGCCGACCTTGTCGCGGCGCTGGTAGGCATCGCGCAGCAGCGACAGGACAGCACCGCTGACGGCGTTCATCCGGTCGCGGGCGGCCATGGAGCCGGAGGCGTCGACGGCGAAGAGCACGAGGTTGCCCTCGCGGCCTTCGCGCAGGGACCTGCGCACGTCCTCGTTGCGCAGCACCAGCCCGGGTCCGGTGCGGCCGCGCACGGCCTGGTGGGGCGCGGCGGCGGCGAGGGTGGCGGTGACGTGCAGGCCGTGGCCGCCGGTGGTCGTGGCGCGGGTGGTGCGACCGCTGCGGGAGCGGGCGCGGGAGCGGCGCCCGGGTGCACCTTCGCCGAGGCCGGGGACTTCCAGCAGCCGCGCGCGGAAGGACGGACCGGCGCCGACGGGGGCGCGTTCGGAGTCCCCGCCGCTGGGCTGGTCCTGCTCCCCGCCTCCGCCGCCGGTGGGTCCGGTGGGCTCGTCCTGGGGTTCGCCGCCCCCTCCGGGCCCGCCGTCCGGTCCGCCGTCGGGGTCGTCGTCGGGGTCTTCGGGCGGCTGGTCCTCGGCTTGTTCCGCGGCGTCGGAGAGGGCCTGCTGCAGCTGGTCTTCGGCCATGCCGGGCTCGTCGAACGGGTCGCGGCGACGGCGGTGCGGCAGGGCGAGCCGGGCCGCGGCTTCGACGTCCTCCTCGGCGACGGCGTCGGCTCCGCGCCACGCGGCGTGGGCGACGGCGGTGCGCGCGAGCACGAGGTCGGCGCGCATGCCGTCGACGTCGAAGGCCGCGCACAGCGCGGAGATCCGGCGCAGCTCGGAACCGGGGAGCACGACGGCGTCGACGCGGTCGCGAGCAGCGCGGATGTGCTCGGCGAGTTCGGCGTCGGCATCGGCCCACTGGGCTGCGAACCCTTCGGGGTCGGCCTCGAAGGCGAGCCGGCGGCGGATGACCTCGGTGCGGGTGGCGACGTCGCGGCTGGCGGCGACTTGCACGGTGAGGCCGAAGCGGTCCAGCAGCTGCGGCCGGAGTTCGCCCTCTTCCGGGTTCATGGTGCCGACCAGCAGGAACGACGCGGCGTGGGACACGGAGACGCCGTCGCGCTCCACGTGCGCGCGCCCCATGGCCGCGGCGTCGAGCAGCAGGTCCACGAGGTGGTCGTGCAGCAGGTTGACCTCGTCGACGTAGAGCACACCGCGATGGGCTCCGGCGAGCAGTCCGGGCTGGAAGGCGCGCACGCCTTCGGTCAGGGCGCGTTCGAGGTCGAGCGACCCGATGAGCCGGTCCTCGGTTGCACCGACGGGCAGCTCGACGAGCTGCGCGGGCCGCCGGGTGGCGGTGTCACCGTGCGGCGCGTCGGGGCACTGGGCGTCGGGCGCGGCGGGGTCGCAGCCGAAGCGGCACCCGTCGACGACGTCCAGCGCGGGGAGCAGCGAGGCGAGCGCCCGCACCACGGTCGACTTCGCCGTGCCCTTCTCACCGCGCACCAGGACACCGCCGACGCGCGGGTGCACCGCGTTGAGCAGCAGCGCGAGCCGCAGGTCGTCGTGACCGACCACGGCGGAGAAGGGGAAGCGAGGGGCAGCGGACATGCCGGCGTGTTCCTTCCTCGGGGTGCGGACGCCCCGCTGTCGGGAACAAGGGGCCGCAGTGTCCTGACTCCCGGATCGTCACGTCCCTCCGGCCTTCCCAGGTCACCCCGGTGGCTCGCGCGGGAGGTCCGCTCCTCGGTCACAGTGGCGCCGACCGTGCCGGACTCGCACCGGCTTCCTGCCAACACCCCTTGCGTACGGATTCACCGACATCGTCCCAGACGTCGATCAAGCGCCCAACCGCCCGGCGCCGCAACTCACATCAGCGCTTGGCGCTGACGCCCGCGCGGCGGGGCTCGCGCCGCATGTCGACGTGCGGGATGCCGTCTTCGAGGTATTCGTCCCCGGACTCGACGAAGCCGAAGGACGCGTAGAAGTCCTTGGCGTAGGTCTGGGCGGACAGCACGGCGGGCGAGTTCTGGACCTCGGCGACGGCAGCGCGCATCAGCTTGCGGGCGATGCCCAGGCCGCGGGCGCTCTTGGCGGTGCAGACGCGGCCGATGCGGTAGGTGCCGTCGGGGTCTTCCAGCAGCCGGAGGTACCCGAGCACGTAGTCGTCGGCGGAGTCGACCCAGAAGTGGCGGGTGGCGTCCTCCAGGTCGCGACCGTCGAGCTCGGGGTACGGGCACTCCTGCTCGACGACGAAGACATCGACGCGCAGCCGCAGCATCCGGTAGAAGTCGTAGGCGTCCAGATCTGCGGTGTAGGCGCGTTGCACGGCTGTCGCGAGCGGCTGAAGGGTCACCCTTACCTGGATATCACAGGACTTCACCCGATTCCGCACCCGCGAGCACCGGGAGTTGTGCACACCACGTGCTGATGTTCACGGCGTGTAGTTGGACAACCTCGTGTAGACGCCGGGCGTGCCGGGGCGTCCGCAGCCGGTCCCGTAGGACACCACGCCGATGAGCCGTCCGTCGGCGACGATCGGGCCGCCGGAGTCACCCGCGCAGGCGTCGCGCCCGCCTTCGGGGTAACCGGCGCAGAACATGCTGCGCGGGTCGTAGTTCGGGTAGGCCGTGCGGCAGCTCTCGTCGTCGGTGATCGGCACCTCGACGGAGCGCAGGGTGTCGGAGGCGGGGCCGTTCTCGCTGGTTCGACCCCAGCCGTAGACGCGGGCGGTGCCGCCCGGCCGGTACGGCGCGTTGTCCCCGGGTGCGACCACGGGCAGCGGGGGCTGCGGCAGCGGCGCGGTGAGCTTGAGCACGGCGAGGTCGTTCCCGGTGGTGAAGTCCTCGTAGCCGGGGTGCACCCAGACGTCGGCGACTTCGGCTTCGGTGCCCTGCGAACTGCGCAGGTCGGTGCGCCCGGCGATGACGTGGATGTCCTCCGGTGCGCGTTCGGAGCCGGTGAGCGGGTCGTGCGCGCAGTGGGCGGCGGTGATGACCTCGCCGGCGCGGATGAGCGTGCCGCCGCAGTACTGGTTGCCGTAGCGGTCGGTGAGCGCGACGGCCCAGGGCGCGTCTTCGGTGGTGGCACCGGTGCCGCCGAGGATCCGCGACTGCGGCTGCTCGTCGCCGGTGATCGCCGGTCCGGCGTGCGCGGCCGGGCTCGTGCCGGCCAGCGCCGCGACCGCTCCGGCGAGGGCGAGCGCGTGCAGCGCTCTGGTCTTGTCAGCGGATCCCTGTGCGTCGCGGCCCAAGTCGGTGCCTCCAGCTCTCGCGGTCGTGGTGCGGGGCGGACACACCGTATTCAGCCGGTCACCGAAACATCCCGAGGTGCAACTCACAGTCCTACAGGAAAACATCCCGCTAAACTGACTGGCGGGGACAAATTCTTCTGCGCACGTCGACGTTGACGATCGCACCTCCATCCCGCGGCACTGCTGGCCCGGGGCGCCTCCGCCTCGGCCGCCCGCCGATATCGCCTGACCGGATGACGAGAAGAACCTGATCAAGTGACGCGGCAGCACGTGCTGCCCTGAGGAGAGAGGAATTCGCCGTGCTCCTGGACCCGACGCCGGTGCCCGCCTTCCTGCTGGCGAGCGCGGTCGTGATCATCACACCGGGAGTGGACGTCTTCCTGCTGCTGCGCACGTCGCTCAACCACGGCCGCAAGGCGGGCCTGCTCGCGCTGGCCGGCATCCACACCGCCAGCGCGCTGCAGGTCGCCCTGGTCATCTCCGGGCTCGGCGCGCTGATCACCAACGCCCCGGGCGTGCTGGTGGCGTTGAAGTGGGTCGGCGCGGCCTACCTCCTCCACCTCGCGGCGACGATCGTGCGGGGGTACTGGCTGACCAAGCGCGAGTCCGGTTCGCTGGACGTGCCGCCGCCGGAGGACGTCAACCCCTACCTGCGCGGACTGCTCAGCAACCTGACCAACCCGAAGATGCTGCTGTTCACCCTCGCCTTCCTGCCCCAGTTCGTCGGCGAGTCCACCCAGCCCGCGCTGCAGCTGGTCGCGCTGGGCGTGGTGTTCCTGGTGCTGGCGGCGATCTGGGAGGTCACGATCGTGCTCTGCGCCGCCGGCATCGCCGACCGGCTACAGAACCCCCGAGTCTCGAAGTCGCTGGACGCGCTGAGCGCGACGGCTTTCGTGACGATCTCCATCGGGCTCGTCGCGAGCTGACAACAAGGTCAGCAGCGCCAGCCCGGCCAGCACCAGCAGCACGACGGGCACCGCGACCACGCCCGAGAGCAAGCTGACCACGAACGGCGTGCAGAAGCCCAGGTAGGCCAGCACCCACATGATCGCGGTGAGGCCGGCGAGCTCCGACGGCGCGGCGATGCGGCCGACCACCGTCAGGCAGTAGGTCGACACGAAGCCGTACCCCGTGCCCAACGTCAGCGCGGCGATGAGGCCCAGCCACGGCTGGGCCTGCCACGCCGCCACAGCTGCCAGCACGAGCCCGGCGGCGATGGTCACGAGACCGACCACCGCCGTCGCGCGCACCCCGCGTCGGGCGAGGCGGCGCGCCCAGGGCTGCACGACCGCCCCGAACCCCGGAGCGCACAGCGTGGAGATCCCGGCGTAGAGGACCTCCTGGTCGGCGGCGGTGGTGACCTGCGCGGGGAGGACCGCGAAGCCGACCGTGGGGCACAAGAAGATCCACGGCGCCACCGGCACCACCCGCCGCAGGAACCGGGGGTCGCGGACGCCGCGCCCGCGCGGTGCCCCCGCGACCGGCTCGGCGCGCGTCTCCGGGCAGCGCAACGCCGCCGGCAGCGTCACCGCGCACAGCACCAGGTGCGGCAGGTAGGCGCTCACCAGCGGGAGCGGGCCCCAGGTCGCCACGAGCGCGGAGACCAGGCCGCTGATGCTGAACCCGGCTGCCAGCAGCACTCCGGCCCGGCGCGCTCCGGCACCGTCCTCGGTCGCCGTCCCGAACGGCGGGTGTGACAGGTCGCGCACCCAGGCGCTCCCGGCCGCCAGGACAGCACCGGTGCTCAGCCCGACCAGCAGTCGCCCGACGGCCAGCCACGGGACGACGTGCGCGCCGAGCATCAGCGCCACGGTGGCGACCGCGTTGAGCACGATCGCCCAGATGACCACGGGCTTGCGCCCGCGTCGGTCCGCCAGCGGACCGCCGAACAGCAATCCCGGCACGAGCCCCACGACGTACAGGGCCAGCAGCCCCGTGGCCGCCGACGGGCTCAGCCCCAGTTCACCCCGGTAAGCCCCCAGCAGTGGCGAGAACTGGTTCGCGCCCCACCCCGCCACCATCAGCAGCAGCGCGGCCGGCACCCAGATGTTTCGCATCCCTCACGTTCTACGTGACCGACCCCTCGAGCCACCACCCGTTCGCCGTCCAGGAGCGACGGGGATCACCACGGCCCGGTCCCGTCCTGGGGTCGCTTGGCGTTGTTCGGAACATCGTCGAGCTCTCCTGCGGCCACCGCCATGACGACGACGTAGGCCTCGGTGTTCGAGGAGGTCAGGCGAACTCCGTTCACACCGAGGGAGGTGGAGGTCGTGGCCAGAGCGAGGAGCTTGTTCCCGTCGACAAGACCACGGGTCCGAGCGAGGGAGTGGAGCAGAGCCGCACCCTTCTCCACCACCGTCGGGTGGGTCTCCACCCCGAACGCCGTCGTCCTCCAACTTGGCGAGAGCCGACTCGAGCAGCCGTGGTCATGAACCTCGACCTCGCCTCCCGGAGTTCGCTCACCGACGTGGAGAGGCTCGTCCAGGGTGAGGTGGATCATCGACCGAGGCGCTCCCGCGCTTCCGCACACCGCGGGAGTTCCTCGTCGAGCACCCGATCGATCAGACCAGCCCTGCTGTGCCCCTCGATGTGCTCCCGCACCGCCTGGCGGGCGACGTCCTGCGTGGAACGGTGTTCGAGCTCAGCACGACGCCGCAGGGCCTCGGCTTCTCGTCTGACGATCGCAACGTCATTGCCATGTGGAGTGGTACCAGTGCTTGCACCAGGCGGTCCGTGCTCCCGCCGCGCCCGGTGGAGGACGCAGCGGGAGCACAGCGCTGTCTCAGCGCCCGGCCGCGAGCTGGGCCTGGATGTCGGCTGCGTAGGTGGAGGTCCGGGTGTAGATCCCCGGGTTGCCCGGCCGGGCGCAGCCGTTCCCGGTGGAGACGATGCCGACGAGCTTGCCGTCGACCACCAGCGGACCGCCGGAATCGCCCTGGCAGGCGTCCACGCCACCTTCCGCGTACCCGGCGCAGACCATCGCCTGCGGGTCGTACTGGCTGTAGGCCTGCTTGCAGTCGTCGTCCGAGGTCAACGGGACCTCGGCCTTCTGCAGGACGTCGGCGGAGCTGCCGCCCTCGGAGGTCGCGCCCCAGCCGAGCACGGTGGCCACCCGGCCTGGCTCGTAGACCGCGGTGTCCTCCGGTGTCGCGACCGGCAGCGGGGCCTGCGAGAGCTCCTTGTCGAGGGTCAGCACCGCCACGTCAGACCCGGTGTTGGCGTGCTGGTAGTTCGGGTGCGTCCAGATCCCGGTGACCCCGGCCTCGACCCCCTCGGTGGAGGACTTGTCCTCCCTGCCCGCGATCACGCGCACCGACGTGGGCTGCTCGCCCTCGACGCAGTGCGCGGCGGTGATGACCTTGTTGGCTGCGCCGATCGTGCCCCCGCAGAACTGGTTCCCCTGCCCGTCGGTCAGGTGCACGACGTACGGGTGGTCGGCGATCCGGGCCGCCTGCCCCCCGACGATCGGCGGAGCGGCCGTTCCCTGCTGGCCGGCGTGGGCAGTGGTGGCGAGCAGGCCCCCGACCAGGCTCATCGCCGCAAGCGTTCCTGCCGCTGCCCGCACCCCGAATGTCCTGTCCAACATGGTTCGTCTCCTCCCCCGGAGCCTCCGGGCGGCCGTCCGACCGCCGCTCCGGCTCGTCCAAAGTGTCCACGAGTAAGAGGAAACGAACCCCTTGTCAGATACAGCTCAACCAGGAGCGCAACACGAACGAGTGGAAATCTGAGGACTTTTCCACCCGGTCGACCCACCATCTGAGTCCACAGTGGAGAGACGTGCGGAGAGGTGTCCGCCCCGGGGCCGACACGCCCGGCCCCGGGGTGGGTTTCAGTCCTCCAGCTGGCCTTCCAGCTCCAGGTACACCGACCGCAGGTCGTCGAGGACCTGCTGGTCGGGCTCGGCCCAGAGACCCCGGTCCGCGGCCTCGAGCAGCCGTTCGGTCATGCCGCGCAACGCCCACGGGTTCGAACCGCGCATGAACTGCTGCACCTGCTCGTCGAACACGTAGGACTCGGCCAGCTTGGTGTACATCCAGTCGTCCACCACCCCTGCGGTGGCGTCGAACCCGAACAGGTAGTCCACGGTGGCGGCGAGCTCGAACGCGCCCTTGTAGCCGTGCCGCTGCATCGCCGAGATCCACTTGGGGTTGACCACCCGGGCGCGGAAGACCCGCTTGGTCTCCTCGCCGAGCGTGCGCGTCTTCACCGCGTGCGGGACCGCCGAGTCACCCACGTAGGCGGCGGGGTCCTCACCGGACAGCGAGCGCACCATCGCGACCATGCCGCCGTGGTACTGGAAGTAGTCGTCGGAGTCGGCGATGTCGTGCTCGCGGGTGTCGACGTTCTTCGCCGCCACCTGGATCCGCTTGAACGCCGTCTCCATGTCGCCGCGCGCTTCGCGCCCGTCCAGCCCGCGCCCGTAGGCGTACCCGCCCCAGGTCGCGTACACCTCGGCGAGGTCGGCGTCGCTGCGCCAGTTGCGCGCGTCGATCAGCGGCAGCAGGCCGGCACCGTACGCGCCGGGCTTGGAGCCGAAGATGCGGGTCGACGCCCGCCGGTCGTCACCGTGCTCACCCACGTCGGCGCGGTAGTGCGCGGCGACGTAGTTGTCCTCGTCGGGTTCGTCGAGCTTGGCGACGGTCTGCACCGCGTCGTCGATCAGCGACACGACGTGCGGGAAGGCGTCCCGGAAGAAGCCGGAGATGCGCACCACCACGTCGATGCGCGGCCGCCCCAGCTCGGCGACCGGCACGACGTCGAAACCGGTGACGCGCCGGGAGGCCTCGTCCCACTTCGGGCGGCACCCCAGCAGCCAGAGGACTTCGGCGATGTCGTCGCCCTGGGTGCGCATCGCCGAGGTGCCCCACACGGTCAGGCCGACCGAGCGCGGGTTCTCGCCGGTGTCGGCCACGTGCCGGGCGATCAGCGAATCCGCGAGCGCGGAGCCGACGTCGAAGGCGTTGCGGGACGGGATCGCCTTGGGGTCGACCGAGTAGAAGTTGCGGCCGGTCGGCAGCACCGAGATCAACCCGCGGGTCGGCGAACCCGACGGCCCGGCCTGCACGAAACCGCCGTCGAGGGCGCGCAGCACGTTCGTGACCTCGTCGGTGGTGCGCTCGAGTCGCGGCACCAGCTCGTCGCAGGCGAACCGCAGCACCCGCACGAGCTCCACGACGCGCGCACCCATCGCGTCGGTGACGACCTGCTCAGCGGAGCCGGAGTCCCAACCGGTGTCGGCCAGCGCCTCGACCAGCTTGCGCGCCAACGACTCCAGCAGGTCCACCGCGTCCGACGCCGAAGCCGACGGGCCCTCGACGAGCGCGGTCAGCTCACCCGGGACGTCCGCGCGGGCACCGGGCTCGGCCAGCAGCGCCTGCTCGTCGAGTCCGAAGTGGTCGGACAGCGCCGAGCGCAGACCCGGCAGCGCGCCGACCGTGCCGCCGAAGACCTGCTTGGCGCGCAGGATCGCCAGCACGTCGTTGACGAGCTCCTCGTCGCGCGGCGCACGGCCGAGGATGTGCAGGCCGTCGCGGATCTGCACGTCCTTGATCTCGCACAGGTAGCCGTCGATGTGCATCACGAAGTCGTCGAAGGACTCCGCGTCCGGCTGGTCCTCCTGGTGCAGGTCGTGGTGCAGCTCGGCCTGGGTGACCAGCTCCCAGATCTGGCTGCGCAGCGCCGGTTTCTTCTCCGGGTCGAGGTCGGTGACCAGCGCGTACTCGTCGAGCAGCTGCTCGAGCTTGGCGATGTCGCCGTAGGCGTCGGCGCGCGCCATCGGCGGGATCATGTGGTCCACCACCGTCGCGTGGCCGCGCCGCTTGGCCTGCGTGCCCTCGCCCGGGTCGTTGACGATGAACGGGTACACCAGCGGCGTGTCACCGAGCACCGCGTCCGGCGCGCAGTCCGCGGCCAATCCCAGGCCCTTGCCCGGCAACCACTCCAAGGTCCCGTGCTTGCCCAGGTGGATCACCGCGTGCGCGCCGAACTCCTCGGCCAGCCAGCGGTACGCCGCCAGGTACTGGTGCGAGGGCGGCAGGTCCGGGTCGTGGTAGATCGCGATCGGGTTCTCGCCGAAACCGCGCGGCGGCTGGATGAGCAGCACCACGTTGCCGCAGCGCAGCGCGGCGACGTAGAGGTGGCCCTCGTCGTCGACGTAGAGGCTCCCGGGCGGGGCTCCCCAGTGCTCGGTCATCGACGCCCGCAGCTCTTCGGGCAGCGCGTCGAACCACTCGCGGTAGCGGGTCGCCGGGACGCGGATCGCCGCCTCGGCCATCTGCTCCTCGGTCAGCCACTCCACGTCGTGCCCACCGGCGGAGATGAGCCGGTGGATCAGGGTGTCACCGTCCAGGCCGGTCACGTCCAGGCCGCCGAGGTCGTACCCGGCCTCCTCGAGAGCCCGCAGCAGCACGACCGCCGAAGCGGGGGTGTCCAGGCCGACGGCGTTGCCGACGCGGGAGTGCTTGGTCGGGTACGACGAGAGCACCACGCCCAGGCGCTTGGCGGAGTTGTCCACGTGCCGCAACTTCGCCAGCGACACCGCGGTGGAGGCCACGCGCGCAGCCCGCTCGGCATCGGCGACGTAGACCGGGATGCCCTCCGGCCCCTCCTCCTTGAAGGAGAACGGCACGCTGATCAGCCGGCCGTCGAACTCCGGCACGGCGACCTGCATCGCAGCGTCCATCGGCGACAGCGCGGCATCGCTCTCCGACCACACCGCGCGACTGGTGGTCAGGCACAGGCCCTGCAGCACCGGGATGTCGAGTTCGGCCAGCGCACCGGCGTCCCAGGAGTCCTCGTCACCACCCGCGCTGGCGTCGGCGGCGACCGCACCGCCGGCGGCGAGCACGGTGGCGATGAGCGCGTCGCACCCGGCGAGCAGCTCGCGCAGACCCGCGGCGTCGGACAGGCCGCGCAGCGAGCCGCAGAAGACCGGCCGCACGTTCGCACCGGCGGCTTCGACCTGGTCGGCGAGGGTGTCGACGAACGCGGTGTTGCCCGACAGGGCGTGCGCCCGGTAGAAGACGACGCCGATGGTCGGCCGCGACGGGTCGTGCGCGCGCTCGCCGTGCAGGCCGAACTCCGGCATCGACTGCGGCTCGGTGAACCCGGTCCCGGTCAGCAGCACCGTGTCGGACAGGAAGTGCGCGAGCTGCGCGAGGTTCTCCGGACCGCCTTCGACCAGGTAGGCCAGGGCCTGGGTGGAGACACCAGCAGGAACGGTCGACAGCGACATCAGCTCGGCGTCCGGGGTCGCCTCACCGCCCAGCGCCACCGTCGGCAGGCCCGAGGCCAGCACGGCGTCCAGACCTTCTTCCCAGGCGCGGCGGCCGCCCAGCAGCCTGACGACCACGACGTCGACGCCCTCCAGCAGTGCCGGGACGTCCTCGGCGACCACTCGGGAGGGGTTGGCCACGCGGTAGTCGGCCTCGGCGGCACGCGCGGCCAGCAGATCGGTGTCCGCAGTGGACAGCAGCAGAACTCGGGCGTCGCGGGCAGGCTCGCTCACGGTGATCCTCTCTCGGGGTGCGCGCCCCGGCGGGGTTCCCGGCGGCAGGAGTTCCTGGCTCCCGGATCCTCGCGGTGTCCCCGCCTTCCAGCCCGTGAGGGCCGTGGCTGCCAGGGGTCCGCTCCCCGGTCACAGTGGCGCGACCGCCCCGGCTTCACACCGGGTTCCTCCACGTCACCGCCGTACTGGCGCAGCCATCCTATCGGCCGAGCGGGAGGGCACCACACGGCAACCGGATTCCGCGAGAAAGATCTCCCTCGGAGTTCCTCCGCTCATCTTGCCCAGCGGTGCGGGTGGGGGAACCCGAACCGTGCTGTGGACTCCGCGCGCCGCTCCTGATGCCTGCCAGTGCACGGCGTCACGGCGTGCTCGACACAACACCGCTCAGCACCCCCGGCAGCGCCGGTTGCTCAGGTGGGGTGAAGAGGAAGCGCCTCCGGCGCTTGCCTGACGCAGTCGTCGGGCGTGCAACGACGGCGCTGTCTGTCAGTAGCCTGCTGCGACGTCGACGAGGCCCAGGAGGGGCTGGCCGGCCATGTGGCGGCGGACGTTCTCCTCCACCCGACGGGCGAGCGCGGGCATCTGCAGCGACGGCGGGTTGGCGGTGTGCGGGGAGATCAGCGCGCGCGGGTGGCTGAACAGCGGGTGCCCGTCGGGCAGCGGTTCCGGGTCGGTCACGTCGAGCGCGGCCCCGCCGATGCGGCCGGCGTCGAGCGCCTCGACCAGGGCGTCGGTGTCGACCAGCGAACCGCGCGCGATGTTGATCAGCCAGGCGTCGGACTTCATCGTGCGCAGCGCCTCGGCGTCGATCAGCTTCGAGGTCTCCGACGTCGCCGGAGCCGCGACCACCACGAAGTCCGACTCCGCGAGCACCTGGCGCACACCGTCGGTGTCCTCGGCGGGCCAGGTGCGCTCGGCGCCCAGCACAGGCTTGCCGGAGCGGTTCACCGCCAGCACCCGCACGGCGAAGGGCCGCAGCACCTCGATCAGCGCCTTGCCGATGCCGCCCGCGCCGATGATGCCGACGGTCGATCCGGTGAGGCTGCGCATGCCCTCCGGTCGCTGCCAGGTGGTGGCCCGGGCCATCGTCGCCAGCTGCCGGGCCCCGGTGAGCACCAGCCCGAGCGTGTGCTCGGCGACGGTCTGCGCGAACGTCCCCGCGGCGGAGGTGAAGGTGAGGTCCTCGCGCAGCACTCCGGCGGCCACCCAGGACTCGATGCCCGCCGACGGCAGCTGCACCCACTGCAGGCCCGGGCGGTCGTACTCGGCGAAGCGGCTCGGCTCCGCGCCGAACCACACCAGCGCGTTCGCCTCCTCGGCGGAGCTCAGCTCAGCACCGGCGGCCACCACGGCGGCCTCGAGCTCGGCGTTCGCCTCCGGACCAACGTGGACCTTCACGACTTCTCCCTCTCTCACGACCTGCTGGACCCCCGTCGCACGGGGATCGGTGGGAATGGCGGTCAGCCCTCGACGAGGTCCGCCAAGGCGGGCAACTGGGTGTCATCCTCCAGCGCCGATCCGACGGCGACCACGTCGGCTCCCGCCTGCGAGAACTCCGGCGCGTTGCGAGCGTTCATGCCGCCCGTGGCCACGAGGCGCAGCGCGGGGAAAGGGCCCTTGATCGCGCGGAACCAGCTGCTGCCCAGCTCTGCTGCCGGGAAGGCCTTCACCCACGACAGGCCGAGCCGCAGCGCCTGCTGGATCTCGCTGGGCGTGGCCACACCGGGCAGGTGCGGTAGGTCGAGGTCGGCGCTGAGCCGCACCACGTCGGCGTCCAGACCAGGCGCGACGGTGAAGGCGGCGCCGATCCGGTGCGCCGTGCGCAGTTGCTCCGGCGTGGTGATCGTGCCCGCGCCGACCGGGCGGCCGCGTTCGGCACCGGCGCGCACCGCCGCTTCCAGGGACGGCTCGGCCTTCGGCGTCTCGATCGGGACTTCCACGGCGTCGATGCCCAGGTCCCAGGCGCGCTCGGCGAGTTCGACGGTCCGCTGCGGGTCCATGCCGCGCAGGATCGCCATCACCGGCTTGGCGAACAGCTCGTCCAAGAAGTGCACGTCTCACTCGCTCCCGTCGAATCGCAGTGCGCCCCAGCCCTGTTCGTCGAGCGCCAGCCAGCGGTCCACCGACGCGGCGTCGGGTGCCGCGCTGTGGTCCTCGGTGCTGCGGAGGCTGTGCGCGGCCAGCAGGTGCCCGCGGCGCAGGCAGCGCTCGTCGTCCTCGCCGCGCAGCAGGCCGGAGAGGAACCCGGCGGCGAAGGCGTCACCGGCGCCGACCGGCTCGACGACCTCGACGCTGGGGGCGGGCACGACGGTGGTGCGCTCGCCCAGCGCGTAGGCGGCCTCGGCCCCGTCCTTGACCACGACGGTGACCGGCGAGTCGAGGAGTTCCCGCACGTCGGCGGCGGTCTTCACGCCCCACAGGGTCGCGGCTTCGTCGAGCCCGACGAACACCACGTCGGCGAGCTGGGCGAGCTCGGCGAGCACCGGAGCGGCCTGCCGGGCCGACCAGAGGGCGGGCCGGTGGTTGACGTCGAAGGAGATCGGGGCGCGGCGAGGGCGGGTCAGCAACCGCCGGATGAGGCGGTCACAGCTCTCCGACACCGCCGGGGTGATGCCGCTGATGTGCAGGACGCGCGCGGCGTCGACGTCCTCGTCGGCGAGGAAGTCGTGGTCCATGGTCGAGGCCGCCGAACCCGCGCGGTAGTAGTGCACGCGGGTTCCCTCGGGGCCGGGGTCCTTGAAGTAGACGCCGGTGGGGGCGTCGGTGCGCACCTCGACCAGCCCGGTGTCGACGCCGGCGTCCGCGATGGAGGCGACCAGCCGCCGTCCGAGCGGGTCGTCGCCGACGCGGCTGGCCCACCGCACGCGGTGACCGAGCGAGGCCAGGTGCACGGCCACGTTGGACTCGGCACCACCCGCGGAGAGGGTGAAGGAAGGGGCCCGTTCGAGCGGGAGCGGGTCCGCCGGGGCGACCAACGACATCGTCTCGCCCAGGCACAACACCTCGGCCTCGTTGCCCGGCTGCGCCACATGTCCTCCCGTCATCGCTGGGTCGGGCGACAGCTTAGCCACACGTCGGTGCAAAGCGCACACCCTTCGTTGCATCAGACGCAACGACGCCGATCGGTCCGACGCGCCGAACCGGCGCGAGGTCTCCTAGGCTGGCCCCGTGATCGCCGACGATCACCCCTAGCCACAGGAAAAGGAGGATGCTCGCATGACTCTGGAGCGCCCGGTCGATCCTGATCCGTACTCGTTCCTGCCCCCGGCCCCCGAGTTCACCGTCACCTCGGACGACGTGAACCACGGCGAGGCGATGCCGAAGGACCACGCCTACGACGGCATGGGCGCAGGCGGGCAGAACGTGTCGCCGCACCTGAGCTGGTCCGGGTTCCCGGAGACGACCAAGAGCTTCGTGGTCACGTGCTTCGACCCGGACGCCCCGATCCCGGGTGGGTTCTGGCACTGGATCCTGGTCGACGTGCCGGCCGACGTGACCGAGCTGCCGCGCGACGCGGGCAACCGCAACGGCCAGAACATCCCGTCCGGTTCCTTCCACGTCGCCAACGACATGGGCGAGCGCGCCTTCGGCGGTGCCGCTCCGCCGCCCGGCGACCGGCCGCACCGCTACTACTTCGTGGTGCACGCGGTGGACACCGAGAAGCTGGGCGTGGACGAGACCGCCTCCCCCGCGGTGGTCAGCTTCAACCTGGCCTTCCACACCGTGGGCCGCGCGGTCCTCACCCCCACCTACCAGCACTGACGCAGTTCTCCGTCGAGCCCGTCCGGACCGCTCCGGGCGGGCTCGACGTCGTCATCACCCGATCGAGATGTATCTGTTCGGGGTGTCCGCGCCTCTTTATCCATGAGGGAGGTGCGAGGGATGAGCCTGGTTCCGGGGTCCGTCGCCGCGGTGATCGCGACCGGGGTCGCCGCGCTGCTGTTCCCGTCGTTCGTCGCCGGCCAGCACCGGCGGCACGGCGAGCTGCGCGTCGGTGCGGCCGTCCTGCGCTTCGCGACGCTGCTCTACGCGATCGCGGTGGCCTGCTACGTGCTGCCGCCGCTCGGGCGCACCTGCTACCCCGCGCAGCTGCGACCGCTGTTCGGGCTGACCACTGCGGTCGGCCTCGAGCAGTTCGTCTGCAACATCGCGCTGTTCGTGCCGCTGGGGGCGCTGCTGCGGCGAGCACCACCGGTGGCGGCCCTGACGGGAACCGGGCTGTCGGTGTTCATCGAGGTCACGCAGCTGACCGGGTTGTGGTTCCGGTTCCCGTGCCCGGTCCGGGTGTTCGACGTCGACGACGTCATCGCCAACACCGCCGGAGCGGCGCTCGGCAACCTGCTGGCCCCGCTGCTGCAGCGATTTCCCACCGGCAGCGCCCGGCCCGCGGACGAGCCACGCCCGGTGACGGCCGGTCGCCGACTGCTGGGGATGTGCTGCGACGGCCTGCTGCTGATGTGGCTGGGCCTGGTGTGGGCGCAGCTGAGCGGGATCGCGCTCCGCTGGGCCGAGGTCGCGCCGCCGGCCGGGCTGCAGGCGGGCGCGGCGTGGCTCATCCCGGCAGCGGTCGTGCTGGCCGTGACCCTGCGTGCGGGTGCCACGCCTGGCCAGCGGCTGGTCCTCCTGCGAGCCCGCGCCCCGGACCGGCGGGCCGTCCTGTGGGGCTGGACGCTCGGCGCCGGGGGGCTGGCACTGCTGCAGACCTGCTCGGTGCTGCTGCGCGGTGCACCGAGCGCGGCGCTCGGCCTGCTGTGGTGCACTGCTCACGCACTCGGTGTGATCTGGGACAGGCAGCGAGGCGGAATCAGCGGGCGGCTGGCCGGGTTGGAACTGACCGACGCCCGCGGACCGGCAGCGGTCCGCACCCCGTGAGGCAGGATGGAACCGTGCGGCACTTCGACCTAGTCATCATCGGCTCCGGCTCCGGCAACTCGATCCTCGACGACCGGTTCGCCGACTGGAACGTGGCCATCGTCGAGAAGGGCATCGGGCCCAACGACGCCTACGGGGGCACCTGCCTGAACGTCGGCTGCATCCCGACCAAGATGTTCGTGCACACCGCCGACGTCGCGGGGGCGCCCGAGGCCGGTGCCGGGCTGGGCGTCGACCTCGAACGCCGAGGTGTGCGCTGGCCGGAGGTCCGCGACCGCATCTTCGGCCGCATCGACCCGATCTCGGAGGGCGGCCGCCACTACCGGGCCGAGGGCTCCTCCAACGTCACGCTCTACACCGGCCACGCCTCGTTCACCGGCGTCAAGCAGGTGAGCGTGCGCACCGCGGAGGGGACCGAGACGATCACCGCCGACCGGTTCGTGGTCGCCGCCGGTGGGCGCCCGCTGATCCCCGACGTCCCGGGCTTGGACCAGGTCGCGGTGCACACCAGCGACACCGTGATGCGGATGGCCGAGCTGCCGCGCCGGATGATCATCGTCGGCACCGGCTTCATCGGCGCCGAGTTCGCGCACGTCTTCAGCGCGCTCGGCGTCGAGGTCACCATGATCGGCCGCTCCAGCAAGGTCCTGCGCAGCGAGGACGTCGACGTGTCCAGCCGCTTCACCGAGCTCGCCGGGCAGCGCTGGGACCTGCGGCTCAACCGCAAGGTCCTCGCCGCCCAGAAGGAGGGCGACCAGGTCAGGCTGGAACTGGAGGGACCGGAGGGCAAGGAGACCGTCGAGGCCGACGAGCTGCTGGTCGCGATCGGCCGGATCCCGAACTCGGACCTGATCGACGCCGCCGCGGGTGGGTTGGAGCTCAGCGACGGGGGCAAGATCGCCGTCGACGACACCCAGCAGACCTCGGTGGAGGGTGTGTGGGCGCTGGGCGACATCAGCTCCGAGTACGAGCTCAAGCACGTCGCCAACCACGAGACGCGCGTCGTGCAGCACAACCTGCTGCACCCGGACGCGCCGATCTCCGCCGACCACCGCTTCGTGCCGCACGCGGTGTTCTCCGGCCCGCAGATCGCCGCAGTCGGGTTGACCGAGCAGGACGCCCGGCAGCGCGGCATCGAGTACGTGACGTCCACGCAGGACTACGCGGGCATCGCCTACGGCTGGGCGATGGAGAACACCACCGGGTTCGCCAAGCTGCTGGCCGACCCGAACACCGGGCTGCTGCTCGGCGCGCACATCATCGGCCCGCAGGCGCCGACGCTGCTGCAGCCGATCATCCAAGCCATGCACTTCGGCTTGGACGCGCACAGCATGGCCCGTAGCCAGTACTGGATCCACCCGGCGATGCCCGAGCTGCTGGAGAACGCGCTGCTCAACCTGCCGCTCAACTGATCCGGCGCACGTCCAGCGGAGTTTCGACCGCGGTCCCGTCCGGGCCGCGGTCGACCCGGTAGGCCCCGGCCCGCTTCCGCTCGGCGAGCGCTTCGACGAGTTCGGTACCCCGGTAGAGCAGGCCCGCGCCGTCGTCGGTGGCGAAGCCGGGTGGCAGCGTGCCGTCGGCGATGAGCCGCTGGAACAACGGCCTGCGTCCCGGCTCGCTGTCGTAGTGCACGCCGTTGGAGTGCGGCAGCAGGCCGAGCCCGTTGGTGATCGGCCGCAGCTCAGGCCCGAAGGAGTCGGTGGTGCCGCCGGTGTGCCAGCAGATCGACCCGGCTGACACCCCGGTGAGCACGACGCCGGCCTGCCACACCTCCCGGAAGACCTCGTCGAGCCCGTGCAGCCGCCACATCGCCAGCAACCCGGCGACGCTGCCGCCCCACACCCACACGACGTCCCGGGTGAGCAGGTGTTCGCTCAGGTCCTCGAGGTTCGGCATCGGGAACAGCGCCACGTGGCTGGCCTGCCACCCTTCAGCCGACGCGTTGGCGTAGAAGGTGCTGATCAGGCTCGCGTCGTCACCGACGGCAGTGGCCAGGAAGCACACGCGGGGTGCGCGGCCGTTCGTCCCGGCCAGGTCGACGGCGTGGCGGGTCAGCGGGCCGATCCCCCACGGCAGGCGGTCGGACCGGCGGATACCGCCGCTCGTGGCGAGGATCGTCGGAGCATCAGCGGGCACGCGCGGAGACTATCCGAGCGGCGCGGGCGCGTGGATCTCCGGATCGGCTCAGTAGTCGGTGCCGACGTCGAACGAGCCACCGGCCTCCGGCGCCACCCAGGAGGCCGCGACCACTCCGGCGGCGAACTCCTCGCGACGCTGGGCAGGTACCCGCGACGGCTCCAGCGACACCGCGGCCGCCCCGGAGCGGGTGATCACCACGTGCTCGCCGGCTTCCGCCCGTTCGATCAGCTCCGTCAGCCGCTCGCGGGCTTCGTCCACCGAGAACTCAACAGCCATGGCCCCACGTTACCCGCATCACGCTGATCAGTGCGCCATCCGCACCTGTCCGTTGAGCAGTTCGGGTGAGCGCTCAGCCCAACGCCGCGGTCACCCCAGGCAGCCCCGAGGGCACGCCGCCGTCGAGGAGGCGGCGCAGGGCGTCGGTGTCGAGGTGCTCGGCCACGAGGTCACCGAGCAGGTCGAGCTGAGCGTTGCGGATGTCGGCGAACACCGTGTCCTCGGCTGCGCGGAAGCCGTCGCGCCCGGCCAGACCCGCGGCCCAGCCCAGGAATTCGCGCCGGAAGGCGTCGTTCTCGAACAGGCCGTGCCAGTGCGTGCCGAGCACGCAGCCGTGGACGCCGCCTTCACCCTCACCGTCGGGCAGCGTGACCAGCGGTGGCAGGTCGCCGCGGCGGACCGCGACACCGTGGTGGATCTCGTAGCCGCCGACGTCGTGGCCGAAGGCGGCACCTCGCGGCCTGGTCAGCGTCTTCTCCGCCGCGAAGTCGATCTCCAGGTCGAGCATTCCGAGCCCGTCGACCACGCCGGTGCCGGACTCGACGTCGTCGTGGATGCGCCTGGTCAGCATCTGGAAACCACCGCAGATCCCGGCCACCGGCAGCTCGGCGCGGGCGTGCTCGCGGATGGCTGCGGCCAGCCCGGTCTCGCGCAACCAGGCCAGGTCCGCGACGGTCGACTTCGACCCGGGCAGCACCACGAGGTCGGCATCGGAGAGCCGCGACGGCTCGGTGACGAACCGCACCGCCACGCCGGGTTCAGCGGCCAGCGCCTCGACGTCGGTGGCGTTGGAGATCCGGGGAAGCCTGGGCACGGCGACCCGCAACCACTGGTCACCGCGCGGCGGAGCAGGACGTCCCACGACACCGTCGGCGACGTAGGACAGCGAGTCCTCGGCGTCCAGCCACAGGTCCTCGGCCCACGGGAGCACCCCGTGCACAGGCCGCCCGGTCAGCGCGCGGAGCTGGTCGAGCCCCGGCCGCAGCAGCTCGGGGTCACCTCGGAACTTGTTGACCAGGAAGCCGGCCACCAGCGCCTGGTCGGCGGCGTCGAGCAGCGACAGGGTGCCGAAGAGCTGCGCGAACACGCCGCCGCGGTCGATGTCACCGACCACGAGCACAGGCAGCTGAGCGGCTTGGGCGAGGCCCATGTTGGCGATGTCGTGGGACCGCAGGTTGATCTCGGCGGGCGATCCGGCGCCCTCGCACACGACGTAGTCGTTCTCCCGCCGCAACTCGTCCAGTGTGGACACGACGGTGTCGAGCAACGCGGCCTTGCGGTCCCGGTAGGACAACGCGGTCACCTCTCCCGCGACCCTGCCGAGCACCACGACCTGCGACTGCCGGTCGCTGCCGGGCTTGAGCAGCACGGGGTTGAACCGCACGGAGGGCTCGACCCCGCACGCAGCCGACTGCACCGCCTGCGCCCGCCCGATCTCACCACCGTCCGGCGTGACCACCGAGTTGTTCGACATGTTCTGCGCCTTGAACGGCGCGACCCGAGCCCCGGACCTGGCCAACCACCGGCAGATCCCAGCGGTCACCACGCTCTTCCCAGCATCCGAAGTCGTCCCAGCCACCAACAGCGCATTCACACCCCGTTCCTACCCCATGACCCTGATGTGGGGACGAACACCCGGTTTCACGACACCGGGAAGAGCGCCTCAACTACTCTCCCGCGTGATCCGGCAACTTCGACTCACGGAACGCGATGACCACACCTGATGAATGGCTGAGCGACTACAACGCCAAGCTGCAGAAGATCAAGGCCGACACCGACCGCGCCCAGCAGGAGCTCACGCAGGTCGGAGCCTCCGCGACTTCGCCTGACGGCCAGATCACGGTGCGGGTGAACAGCAGCGGCGTGCTCGAGGACATCCGCTTCGGCAACGGCTTCCCACATCCGAAACCGGACCAGGTGAGCGCCACGATCATGGACTGCGTCCGCCAAGCCCAGCGCCAAGCCGCAGGTCAGATGGTCGAGGTCATGCAGCAGTTCGTCGGCGATGGCGCCGCCCTCGACTTCGTCAAGAGCAACCTCCCGCACGGCTACTCCGGCGACGGCACCGACGAGGACGAACAGCAGGCCCCCGGCCGCCCGGCTTCCCCGCCCGACGACGATGACGACTACTCGAACGGGAGCTTCCTGCGATGACCGACGGCTTCCGCGCCGACGTCCCGGTGATCAAGCAGCACAGCAATCAGGTCCAAGGCTTCGCCGACCGGGTCGGAACCGCCCACAGCGCAGCCGAACCACCATGGACACCAACGCCTTCGGCATTTTCGGCCAGTTCCTGGCGACGCAGTGCATCGCGCAAGGCGACCAGGTGAAATCGGCTGTGGAAAGCGGCGAACGGGGCTCGAGGCGATCAAGAAGGCCCTCGACGAAACCGCCGCCGAGTACGAACGCACCGACCGGGAGAACGTGGCCATCATCCAGGGGGTCAAGGTTGACTTCTAAGGACGAGATGGTCGTCACGGCAGACGAGTCGACCAAAGAGGCCGAGAAGAACAACACGGCCAACCCGCTGAGCGGTGCCGGCGGAGCGGAGAACTTCTACGGCGTCTGCCAAGCCATCGACAACAACGACTGGGATTCGGCAGGCCTGAACGCGCTCGGGCTCGGCGTCGACGCGGTCGGTTTGGCGGCGGACCCGCTCGGCACGCTGCTCAGCTGGGGCTTCGGCTGGGTGATCGAAAACGTCTCTTTCTTGCGAGAGCCCTTCGACGCCCTCATGGGCAACCCTGACGCGATCGGCGGAATGGCCTCCACCTGGGAGAACGTCGGAATTGAGTTGAAGGCGGTCGGACAGGAGTACGGCCAGTCCGTCAACGGGACGACGGGGTGGGAAGGTCAGGCTGGCGACGCCTACCGCAAGCTCGGTAGCGATGTCTCGCAAAAGGTCGACCAACTAGCCGCCGCGAGCACGAGCATGAAATCGGCCGTGAACGGCGCCGGTGCAGTTGTTGGGGCGGTGCGAGGCATCGTCCGCGACATCATCGCGGGTGCCGTCGGCGAAATCGTCAGCTGCCTGCTCAAATGGGGCATCGCCGCAGCGTGCACCGCCGGGATCGCAGCAGGTGGCGCCATTGCAGATGCAGTGCGGATCGCGATGAAGTGGGCCGAGAAGATCTCTGAGTGGATGAAGAAGCTCGGAACGGTCCTCCACAACCTGTGGAGCAAGCTCGATGAACTGGGCTCGGTCGCAGCCTCGCTCCGCAAAGGCGTCGACGGGTTCTTCCGCAACCTCGGTGAGGCACCTGGCCTCAACCCGAACCAGAAAGCCATCACTGAGCAGTCAGTGACCGAGGCCGCCCGCAAGATCGCACCGAGCACGACCACCGCTAGCTCAGCGAAGCGCGGCTTCCTCGCAGGTGGTGCGGACTTCAAGCCGGCCTTCCGCGGTGACCTCGCTGACGCGAGCTACAGCCCGGTGACTGCGGGCTGGGATGACTACGGAGCCAGCAAGTTCGGATACGAGGTCGTCAAGGAGACCGCGAAGCTCGACGACGGCTCCGACGAACCCGAGAACAACCGCGACGGAGGCTAGTCATGTGGAAGTCGGACAACCCCCTCGTTCGCTTCGTCCGCTTCGTGGTCGGTTTGGGCATCGTCGCGGTCATCCTGCTCACCGCGCTCACGATCATCTTCTCCTTCCCGGAGAAGAGCACCGCAACCAACGCAACCGCGAAGGTGCAGTCGTGCGTGGACACCGGCCCCATCACCCGTCGAGGCTTCGGACACAACTGGGACTGCAAGATCGCAGTGCGTGATGACAAGACGGGTGAGAGGTGGACCGACCAGGTCGACATGAACGTGTTCAGCCCGGAAGACGTCGGGAAGGAGAAGCCCGTCGCGTGGGGGTATGCAGGGGGTCGGATCGTGAAGTCCGACAACCGGCACTACTCGACCCCGGAGGGTTCTTCCACCGGTACGCACCTGGTGGTCATGTTCGCCACGGGCGCCGTGGCAATCGTCGCCGCGTTGTGGTTCCTCTCGAGGGCGATCATCTGGTCCTTCTCGCAACAGGGACAGCGGAAGTTCTGGGAGAAGATCCACGGGTCGTCCGAAGAGAAAGCAGCCAAGAAGGAGAAGGACGACGAGTTCTGGGCTGAGATGCGCCGCAACCGTGAACTTCGCAAACAGGCCAAGGAGCGACGCAAGAACCGCTCATGACCTGGCCCTTCAGTGGTGGGGCGGTTCCTGCCGAACCGCCCCACCACACCATTCAGGTCTGGGCACCAGGAGTCTTCGGCTGCAAGAGCAGAAGTAGGAGATGTCGGTGTGGAAACCGAACAACCCACTCGTCCGCGCGCTGCGGGTGCTCGTCGGGTTCGGCATCGTCTTCCTCATCGCACCATCGCAGGCGCACCGTCATCTTCGCGTTCCCGGCGAACACCGCGGGTAGCAACGCGACGGCGGTCGCGGAATCGTGCGAGGACCACGGGCCGATCAGTCGCCGTGGGTTCGGGCACCACTGGGGATGCACCGCCCGCATCCGCGATGACAAGACCGGCGAGACGTGGACCGATGTCGTCGACATGAACGTGCTCCAGCCTCAGGACGTCGGACGGTCGGAACGCATCACCCGGGACTACAGCTTCGGTCGTGTCGGCAAGTCCGAGAACCGCGTGTACCGGTCACCCGAGGGCTATTCGGACGGGGTCAACTTGGCCGTCACCGCGGTCGTCGGCTTCGCCGCGATCGGGGCGATGCTCTGGTTCTCCGCAAAAGCCGTTGTCTGGGGCTTCTCCCAAGAAGGGCAACGCAGGTCCTGGGAGAAGATCCACGGCAGCGATGCAGACCGCGCGGCCCAGAAGCAGCGTGAGATCGAGGAACGTGAACGTCGGCGACGACGGCGTTGGGCCGAGGTGAAAGCGCACCGTCAGCGGGTGAAGGAGGAGAAGCGGCGTTCACGCCGCTGACGCCCCCGGGCCGTCAGCTCAGGAGGTCCGGGCGGAGGTCCCCGATCGCCTGGGTGAGGCGTTGGACGGCCCCTCTGCCGGGGAGCGCCAGGCGCGGGACTTCCGGGTTCTCGCGGTCGGCGAGCTGCGGGTGCCTGGCGAGGAAGCCGTTGTCCGCGGGCTGGATCAGCAAGGCGGCTGGGGTCGGCTTCGAGTTCCGGTCGTCCTTGACCTTGGGCTGCGGAAACCGACCGTGCAGGGCGCGCACCTCGGTCCAGGAGATGAGCTCGAACTCGCCGTGGCGGCGCAGCCAGATCCCTCGCTCGTCGAGGTGCACCCGTTCCGGCCGGAGGAGCACGACGAGACCGGCGATGAGCATCAGCACGCCGGGCACGAAGACCAGCACGGTGAAGAACCAGCCCATGACAGCCGCCACGGACGCCGGGCTCTTCACCGCTTCCTCGGGGTACAGGGCGAGGTAGAGGAACGCACTTCCCACCACCGCCAGGAACAGGCCACCGCCGAGGCAACCGAAGCCTTCGCTGTAGCGGACGACCTTGGCCGAGTCGCTGGGAGCCACCAGTTCGGTTCGCACGGCCCCACCTTGGGGAACTGCCCGGCGCCGGTGGTGCCGGTGTCAGAGCTGGGTGAGGATCTCGTTGCCGTCCTCGGTGATGAGGATGGTGTGCTCGAACTGGGCGGTCCAGCTCTTGTCCTTGGTGGTGACCGTCCAGCCGTCTTCCCACACGTCGTACTCGTGGGTGCCGAGGGTGATCATCGGCTCGATGGTGAAGGTCATGCCCGGTTCGAGGATGGTCTGCACCGACGGCTCGTCGTAGTGCAGGATCACGAGTCCGCTGTGGAACGAGCGGCCGATGCCGTGACCGGTGAAGTCCCGGACGACGCCGTAGCCGAAGCGCTTGGCGTAGGACTCGATGACGCGGCCGATCACGTTGAGCTGGCGGCCCGGCTTGGCGGCCTTGATGCCGCGCATCGTCGCTTCGCGGGTGCGCTCGACCAGCAGGCGGGCCTCCTCGGAGACGTCACCGGCCAGGAACGTCGCGTTGGTGTCACCGTGCACGCCACCGATGTAGCCGGTGACGTCGACGTTGACGATGTCGCCGTCCTCGATGATCGTCGAGTCCGGGATGCCGTGGCAGATGACCTCGTTGAGCGAGGTGCAGCACGACTTCGGGAAGCCCCGGTACCCCAGCGTCGACGGGTACGCGCCGTGGTCGAGCAGGAACTCGTGCACCACGGCGTCGACGGAGTCGGTGGTGACGCCCGGCTTGATCGCCTTGCCCGCCTCTTCCAAGGCCTGCGCGGCGATCTTGCCCGCGACGCGCATCGCCTCGACGACCTCCGGCGGCTGCACGTCCGGGTCGGTGTTGCGCTGCGGAGCCGGCTTGTCCACGTACTCAGGACGCTCGATGTGCGCTGGGACTTGGCGGCGCGGCGTCGCAACGCCTGGCTTCAACGGGGCTCGAACCGGCATGCCCCCACTCTAACCACGCTGCCGGGGGCGATTCCGGGCGGTAACCGCAGGCTGCTCACGTTTCCGCGATGCGAACCGGCGCCGCCCGGATGCCGGAAGGATCAGGCCGGAGAAGCCGTGGCCAGCCCTGCCGCCTTCGCAGCCTCGAGCAGCACGGGGTCGTAGGAGACGTAGGTCACCAGCTCGTTGCGGATCCCGCAGGCCGAGGCCAGGTGGATCGCCTCCACCGGGCCGAGGTCGGCGCGCAGCTCGCTGGCGCTGTCGAGCACCTCCTGCTGCACGGGCAGCGTCTCGAGCTTGGAGACGACGATGGAGGCCAGATCTTCGGCGGCGGGCCCCTGCTCGCGGAAGCTGCGCAGCACGTCGACCCTGGACAGCGCGCTGGTGACCCGTGGCTGCTCCCACCGGTCGCGGATCCACTGGCTCAGCGCCTGGCTCTCCGGCTCCGGCGCGATCATCTTGATCAGCGCGGAAGAATCGAAGTAGATCACAACCACTCCTGTTCACACCTGGGGCAGCGCCGACGGCCTTCGGGGCAGGCGTTGCCGGCGCCTTCGTCGGGGTGCCCGCCGAGCACGGGCGGGCCGGTGCGCGTCCGAACGGGGCCGGACACCAGGTCGCTCGCCGCGACGACGCAGCGTGGCGGCCGTATCGCGCATCAGTGGACCTGATATGACGACCGCCCGCCGAGCACAGCACCCGCTGGGCTCGTTGGGCTACAACCTAGCACCCGACTGACCCTGAGTGATCACCCAATCACGTGAAGCAACATCTACTTCACGTGATCGCGTTGCGGAGCAGCGGAAAGCAGACGTCGCCTGGCTCGGGTGCCGCTCCCGGTGCACCAGGAACGACACCCTCGCCAGACGACGTCAGAGAACTCGCGGATGCGCCGCGATCAGATCCCGTCGAGGAACTTCTTGGCCACGTCCACCGCGGGACCGGAGGCTCCCGCATCGGTGAGGAGCACCGCGAACGCCACGTCGTCGCGGTAACCGACGAACCAGCCGTGGGCGCGTTTGCCGTCGCCGTACTGCGCGGTGCCGGTCTTGCCGTGGACCTCGCCCGCACCGGCCAGCCCGCGAGCGGTCCCGCCGGTGACGACCTCGCGCATCATCGAGCGCAGCTGGTCCATCGCGGCCGGGGAGAGCTTCTCCGGGTTGCCGTCCGAGGTCGTCTGCTGCCCGCGCATCAGCGTGGGCGTCGGCATGCTGCCGTTGGCCACCGAGGAGGCCGCCAGCGCCATGCCGAACGGGCTCGCCAGCACCTTGCCCTGGCCGATGCCGTTGGCCGCGTGCTGGGTGACGGTCTCGGCGTTGGTGACCTTGCCGGTGATCGTCGTGGCACCCGGCATGTCGAAGTCGACGCCGATGCCGAGCTTCTTGGCAGTCTTGGGCAGCGCGTCGTCGGGCATGTCCACCGACAGCTGCGCGAACGTGGTGTTGCAGGAGGCCGCGAACGCGGTGTGCAGCGGCACACGGCCCAGGTCGAACTCCTTGTCGTTGGGCAGGGTCATGCCGTCGAAGACCTTCTTCGGCGGGCACTCCACCGGCGTGTCCACCCGGACCTTGCCGCTCTCCAGCGCCGCGGCACCGGTGATCATCTTGAACGTCGAGCCGGGCGGGTACTGACCGGACAGCGCCATCGGCCCCTGCGCGTCGGCCGGGTCGTTCTGCGCGACCGCCAGGACCTCACCGTTCGACGGCCTCATGGCCACGATCATCGCGGGCTGCGGGACCGGGTCCAGCGCCTGCTCAGCGGCGCGCTGGGTCTGGTCGGACAGCGTCACCGAGGTCGGCGGGACCGGCTTCTCGGCCACGGTGTGCAGCTTGCTGATCTCGTTGCCCTTGGTGTCGGCGACGGCGACCTGCCACCCGGCGTTGGCCTTGACCTGCTCGTCGACCTTCTTCGACACGCCGGCGAGCACCTGGGAGGCGTACCCGCGCTCCGAGGCGAGCAGCCGCATCTGCGTCGGGAACCGCAGGCCGGGCAGGTCGTAGATCCGGGAGCGGACCTTGTCGAAGTCGGCCTGCCGCAGCGTGATGACCTGGTAGGGCTGCCCGGGCGGCGTCTTGCCGACACCGTCCATGATGGACTTCTGGGTGATCTCCGGGTCGACCTGGCGCAGCGCGTCGGCCAGCTGTCCCGCCACGCGCGGCGCGTCGCCGGCCTCCTGGCCGTCGAAGCTGACCGTCACGACCGGCTCCGGCGCCATCAGCTGCTTGCCCTCCGATCCCGTCACCGGGCCGGGGGCGGGCATGACCTCGCTGAAGGCGAGGGTCTGGCCGGCCTGCAGCTTCGGGTGGACGACCGAGGGTGCCCACAGGACCTTCCAGCCCTCGGACTCCTCGGCCAGCTGCATCGTGCTGGTGTACCGCCAGACCTTGCCCTCGCCGAAGTCCCAGGAGAGGTCGAACTTCGCGGACGCGCCCTGCTCGTTCTCGGTCACCTGGCCGAGCGTGGCGTGCGACGCGGTCGGGGCGAGGTCCTCGCGCACCTTCTCCAGCGTGCGGCGCGCGGCGTCGGGGTTGTTGGTCTGGGCCGCCGCGCCCGCCACGTCACCTGCGGCGACGGCGTTGACGAACGAGGTGGCCACGTCCTTCTCGGATGGTCCGGTGCTGCACCCCGCCACTGGAACCAGCAGCAGTGCGGTGAGCCCGACCATGATCCGCGAGGCAAGCATGCCCGCGAGTATGCCTAAGACGTGCGTGGCGCCGAATGCGGGCTCCCGGCAGAACGGGCGAAACGTCACAGCAGCACGGTGGCGAACTCCCCGACCCGGCGGAAACCGACCTTCTCGTAGGCGGCGCGGGCGGCGAGGTTGAAGTCGTTCACGTACAGGCTCGCGGTCCGCCCGAGCTCGCGCACGAGCCGGTCGGCGACCGCGGCCGTGCCCGCGGTGCCCAGTCCGGTGCCGCGGCGTTCCGGGTGGGTCCACACGCCCTGGATCTGGCCGACCGTCGACGACAGCGCACCGATCTCGGCCTTGAACACCACCTGGCCGTCCTCGAAGCGGGCGAACGCACGGCCCGAGGAGATGAGGTCGGCCACCCGCGCCCGGTACCCGGCGGCACCGCCGTCGGTCGAGGGGTCGACGCCGACCTCCTCGGTGAACATCGCCACCGCGGCAGGCAGGTACCGCTCCAGCTCGTGCGGGCGCACCTGGCGCACCAGCGGGTCCGGTTCGAGGCGAGGACGCTCGGAGAGGACCATCAGCGGCTGCTCGGCGCGGACCTCGCGCGCCGGCCCCCACTGGGCCTCCACCTCGTCCCACAGCGCCAGGACCTGCTCGGACGGTCCGACAAGCGACGAGCACACCCGTCGGCGGCGCAGCGCGCGGTCGGCGAAGGCGCGCATCGCGTCCGGGCCGCCGCGCAGCGGGACCAGGTTCGCGCCGGAGAAGCACAGACCGGACAAGCGGTCGCCGTGGCCCCAGAGCTCGCCGCCGAGGCGCAGCGGGTGCAGGCCTGCTTCCTCCACGCGCGCGGCGACCATGCAGGCGGCCACGGGCGCGGACTCCAGCACCGAGCGGACCAGATTGGCGTCCCGCTCGTCCAGCAGACGGGCACCGGCAACCTTGAGCACCAATCAAGACTGCCAGAAATGCCGGGCGAACGGCTGCTCAGCGGAGCTCGACCGCCTCGAACGCGACCCTGCTCACCCGTTCGGAGCAGCGATGACGCCCGGAAAGCACGTCGGCCGCCCGGACGAACCGGGCGGCCGACGTGCGGTGCGATGTCAGATCAGCCGACGGTGACGGTCGGGCTCGCGTCGCCCCCGACGGGCTCGCCCATCTCCTCGGCGATGCGCATGGCCTCTTCGATGAGGGTCTCGACGATCTGGTGCTCGGGCACGGTCTTGATGACCTCGCCCTTGACGAAGATCTGCCCCTTGCCGTTGCCGGAAGCCACACCCAGGTCCGCCTCGCGGGCCTCACCGGGACCGTTGACGACGCAGCCCATGACCGCGACGCGCAGCGGCACCTCCATGCCCTCCAGACCGGCGGTGACCTCGTCGGCGAGCTTGTAGACGTCGACCTGCGCGCGTCCGCAGGACGGGCAGGAGACGATCTCCAGCTTGCGCGGGCGCAGGTTCAGCGACTGCAGGATCTGGGCGCCGACCTTGATCTCCTCGACCGGCGGGGCCGACAGCGAGACGCGGATGGTGTCGCCGATGCCCTGGCGCAGCAGCGCGCCGAAGGCGGTGGCCGACTTGATGGTGCCCTGGAAGGCCGGACCGGCCTCGGTGACGCCGAGGTGCAGCGGGTAGTCGCACTGCTCGGCGAGGATCTCGTAGGCGCGCACCATGACCACCGGGTCGTTGTGCTTCACCGAGATCTTGATGTCGTGGAAGTCGTGCTCGGCGAACAGGCCCGCTTCCCACAGCGCTGACTCGGCCAGCGCCTCCGGGGTGGCCTTGCCGTGCTTCTCCATCAGGCGCGGGTCGAGGGAACCGGCGTTGACGCCGATCCGGATCGGCGTCCCGTGGTCCTTGGCGGCCTGCGCGATCTCCTTGACCTTGTCGTCGAACTTCTTGATGTTGCCGGGGTTCACGCGCACCGCGGCACAACCCGCCTCGATCGCCGCGAAGACGTACTTCGGCTGGAAGTGGATGTCGGCGATGACCGGGATCTGCGACTTCTTGGCGATGGCCGGCAGGGCTTCGGCGTCGTCAGCGCTCGGGCAGGCGACCCGGACGATGTCGCAGCCCGCAGCGGTGAGTTCGGCGATCTGCTGCAGCGTGCTGTTGACGTCTGCGGTCACGGTCGTGGTCATGGTCTGCACGGAGATGGGGCTTTCACTGCCCACTCCGACCGGTCCGACCTGCAACTGGCGAGTCTTACGCCGCTCCGCGAGCACCGGGGCGGGGCCCGCAGGCATGCCCAGATCGACGGTCATCGATACCTCTCCACCTCTTCTGGTGTGCTTCGGACGGTGTCCCGCCCGCGTTCAACGATACCGGGGCACCTTCATCCGGCTGGACGTCCGGGCGTATGAAGGATCACGTTGAGTGATCGACATCTCGTGTTCATGTCCCGTTCGGCCCACGAGTTCGAGCCGCGCGTCACCCTATCGGTGATCTTGCGCTCACCGGCACGAGCCTGCGTCCTCGACGAGGACGACACCTCGTCCCCTGCTGTGAACCCCCTCCACCACAGAGGTGAAAACCAGCACCGGGAGCCGGCCAGGAGCTTCTCCCGGTGGCACCCCCACCTCACCGCCACGCGGAGCGACCTCCGACAACGCCCTAGTTCAACGTCACGGGGTTGACGATGTCGGCGACCAGGACCAGCAGCGAGTACGCGATGAAGAGCAGGCTCACCGCGTAGGCCAGCGGCATCAGCCGTGCCGTGTCGAACGGGCCGGGGTCCGGTCGTCGGACCAGCTTGGCGAAGGCCCGCCGGATCGACTCCCACGCGGCACCCGCGATGTGCCCGCCGTCCAGCGGCAGCAGCGGCAGCATGTTGAACACGAACAGTGACAGGTTCACGCCCGCGAGCAGGTTGAACATCAGGATGATGCGCTCGTCGACCGCGATCTTCTCCGTGGCCAGCACCTCGCCGCCGAGCCGGCTGGCTCCGACGATGCCCACCGGCGAGTCCTTGTGCCGTTCACCACCGAAGATCGCCGAGACCAGGTCGGGGACCCGTTGCGGGAGTTCGACGATCTTCTGCGCGGTCAGCCCGACGAACCCGCCGATGGTGTCCACCACACCGCCGACGTCCTGCTTGACCAACGTGGACGTCGGCGACAGGCCGAGGAAGCCGACGGTCTCGTACTCGCTGGTCGAGTTCAGCTTGGGCCGCTCGGTCTGCATCAGCTGCGCGGTCAGGGTCGCCCGGTGGCCGTCGCGCTCGACCACGACCGGCACCGTGCCCTTCGAGGTGCGGATCTCCTGCTGCAGGTCCTCCCACGTGTGGAAGGGCTTGTCGTTGAACTCCACGATCCGGTCACCGGGTTTGAACCCGGCCGCGGCGGCCGGCGACGGCTTGGCGCCGGGCGGGCACTGCTGCGTGTCGGGGGCGTTGGCGGGCAGCACGCACTCGCTGACCGTGGACACCGTGAGCGTGGGGGTGTTGATGCCGTACCCCATGAGGATCGCCGAGAAGATGCCGACGGCCAGGATCAGGTTCATGACCGGCCCGGCCATCATCACGATGATCCGCTTCCACGGAGACCGCTGGTAGAACTGCCGGTGCGCGTCCTCGGGCTTGACGTCCTCGGCCGACATCTGCCGGGCGTCGTCGATCATCGCGCGGAACGGCGACGACGAGGCGGACCGGCCGTGCTCCTCGTCATCCTTGGGCGGGAACATGCCGATCATCCGGATGTAGCCGCCGAACGGGATGAGCTTGACGCCGTACTCGGTCTCGCCCTTCTTGCGCGACCAGATCGTGCGCCCGAAGCCGACCATGTACTCGGTGACCTTGACGCCGAACATCTTCGCGGTCGCCAGGTGGCCCAGCTCGTGCCAGGCGATGGAGAAGAGCAGCCCGAAGAAGAAGATCAGAATGCCAATGATGACCAGCACTACTCCGCCTTCCCTCCGGCCAGCTCGCGCGCCCGGGCCCGCGCCCAGTCCTCAGCTGCGAAGACCTCGTCCAGTTCCGACGGCTCCTCGCGCCACTGGTCGGCTGCGGCGAGCGTCTCACCCACAGTCTGCACGATCTCGGTGAACCGGAGCCGGCCGTCGACGAAGGCCGCCAGCGCTTCTTCGTTGGCGGCGTTGTAGATGGCGGGCAGGCACCCGCCGCCGGAGCCGGCCGCGCGGGCCAGCTCGACGGCCGGGAACGTCTCGTCGTCCAGCGGCTCGAACGTCCACGCCTGCGCCTGGTCGAAGGTCAGCGGCGGTGCGACGCCCGCCACGCGGCGCGGCCACTCCAGGCCCATCGCGATCGGGATCTTCATGTTCGGCGGACTGGCCTGCGCGATCGTGGTGCCGTCGGTGTAGGTGACCATCGAGTGCACGATCGACTGCGGGTGCACCACCACGTCGATGCGCGGGTAGTCGATGCCGAACAGCAGGTGCGCCTCGATGAGCTCGAGGCCCTTGTTGACCAAGGTCGCCGAGTTGATGGTGACGACGTTGCCCATCGCCCAGGTCGGGTGCGCCAGGGCCTGCTCCACGGTGACCTCGGCGAGGTCGTCCCGCTTGCGGCCGCGGAAAGGGCCACCCGAGGCGGTCAGCACCAGCCGGTCGACGTCGGAAGCGTCGTTGCCGAGCAGGCACTGGGCCAGCGCCGAGTGCTCCGAGTCGACCGGCACCAGCTGGCCGGGCGCGGCCTTCCCCAGCACCAGCGAACCACCCGCGACCAGCGATTCCTTGTTGGCCAGCGCCAGCTGCGCGCCGGTGCGCAACGCGGCCAGCGTCAGGCGAAGTCCGCGCGAGCCGTCAACACCGTTGAGCACCACGTCGGCCGGTGCCGAGTCGATGAGCTCCAGCGCGGACTCCGGCCCGGCCAGCAGCCGGGGCAGCGTGAACTCGCCCTCGGCGTAGCCGCGCTTCTGCGCCTCGGTGTAGAGGGCGAGCTGGACGTCCTCGGCGGCTGTGCCCTTGGCCACGGCCACCACCGGGACCTGGAACTCCAGCGCCTGCGCGGCCAGGGCCTGCGGATCGCTGCCGCCGGCGGCGAGCCCCACGACCCGGAAGCGGTCGGGGTTGTCGCGCATCACGTCGAGTGCCTGAGTACCGATCGAACCGGTGGAGCCGAGCACCAGAACGGTGCGCGGGGTGGTGTCGCTCTGTGTGCTGGTGTCGGCGTGCATCACGGCCATTGTCCCCGAAGGAGGTGAGTAGGTGCCCCTCGCGGTGCACAAATCACCATTCAGGTTCACGATCGGCCTATCGGCCGCTGCCGGACGAATGGAGGAGGCCGTCATGGGCATCATCGGATGGATCGTTCTCGGCTTGATCGTGGGGGCCATCGCAAAGCTGATCATGCCGGGCAAAGACCCGGGCGGGATCCTGGTCACCATGCTGCTCGGCGTGGTCGGTGCCTTCGTCGGGGGACTCATCGGCAAGTTCATCTTCGGGACCGGGCTCAACGAGTTCTGGTCGCTGCAGACGTGGATCCTGGCGATCGTCGGCTCGCTCATCGTGCTCGGCATCTACCGGGTCATCGTCGGCCGCAAGGCCGTCAAGCACTAGCCACCACCGCACGTCCACCCAGGTGCCGCGCGAGCTCGGCTCGCGCGGCGCCTTTTTCGCTGCTGGTGACCGGCAGGTGGGCGTTCACGCCCCGATCGGGTGTGCGAGGATGAAGGCGATCGTGGACCGCCACCCGGCGGTGCGCAGGATTCCGAGCAACAGGCTTTCCGGCCGCGCGTGGCCGGTGTGGCGCAGGAGGGGAACGTGGCGAGCACCGAGCTGGAGAAGAAGCCCAGCCAGGCCATCGACCCGGCCGAGGAACCGTCGGTCGAGTGGGGCTGGCACGGCGGCTTCCCGAAGGGCACCCAGATCGCCGGCTGGTTCTCGGTCGTCGCGATCCTGCTCATGCTCATCGGCAACCACCAGGGCATCCTCAGCGGTGGCGGGCACTTCAAGCTGGAGGACCTCTGGCTGATCGGCACGGCCGCGGTCCTGGCCATCGGCCTGTTCATCGACCTGGGCAAGAAGAAGCGGCGTCGCTGACCTGGCACTTCGCGGAAAGCCGCCCCCGGGATCTCCCGAGGGCGGCTTTTCGCTGTTCATGGCCTGTGACCGACCGGCTCAGAGCAGCCGGTGCCGGGCGAAGAAGTCCATGATCAGCGGCGTCGCGTCGATCGGTGCGGGCTGGTCGGTGTCCGGGTTCGGGTGCGTGGCCGGCCAGTCGTGGCCGACGGTGTCCATCCGGTAGTGGACGACCTCGGCGTGGGCGTCGCAGCCCCGGTACCGGACGCGGTGCACCCCGTCGCCCTCCTCACGCGTGACGGGATCGGGCCGGCACTCGTCGCGCTGGCCCCACGCCGCGAGCCAGTCCGGGATCGGCGGGAGCCCGCGCGCCTCGTCCCCGTCGTAGGGGATCGTCGTGTCGACCGCGCCGTGGAAGTTGAGGATCGGCGCCGGACGGGACGGGTTGCAGTCACCACCTTGCGGGTAGAAGGCACCGGCGACCGGTGCGAAAGCAGCGATCCGGTCGCTCATGCGGCACGCGAGGACACCGGTGAATCCGCCGCCGTTGGACTTGCCCGCCGCGTAGACGCGGGTCCGGTCGACGCAGGTCTCCTGCTGCAGCTGGTCGAGCAGGTCGCCGACGAACCGCACGTCGTCGACGTCGGCCGAGTACGGCGCACCCTGCCAGGCCGTCTCGCCATCGGTGCCCACGAGCCCCTGCGGGTAGACCGCGATGGCGTTCGTCTCGGAGAACTCCGACAGCTGTTCCTGGTAGGCGGCGTCGCGGGTGTGCCCGTGGAAGGACAGCACCGCCGGAGTCGGCAGGAACGGCAGGTAGGTCTCCGGGACGTGCATCAGGTAGGTGCGGGTGATCCCGCCGGACACGACCTCCCGGGCCACCGTCTCCCCGGGCTGCACGGCGGTGTTCCCGCACCCCGGCGACGCGGCCGCTCGGTCCGGCACCTCCGCGTGGGCGGGTGCGGCGAGCAGCACCAGCATCGCCGCGACGATCGAATGAACCGCCGTGCCACGAATTCTCAGGCCAGGCACCATTGCCTCCCCAGATCGATCACTCGGACCAGGAGATCATCGATCAACGGGAAGCGTTCCGCCCCGGTTGTGTTCATTGCGGTCACGACTTCGACCCGAACGCGTGCATCCGAACGGGTGTCTCGATCGATCAGCCTGCCGCACCTGCGAGCGCTAGGTCCTGTTCGAGGCTGCGGAGCAGCTTCTCCAGGTGAGGCTCATCCGGCACCACCGGAGGTTCCGAGGCGGATCGCGGCGGCAACCGCTGTTCCCGGTGCCCGATTCAACCCGCACCGCCCCGTGTGTTCCCCCTGGCGAGCACGCCGCGACGCCGCGAGCACGACAACGGCGCACGGACGTCACGGAACGGCTCAGACGACTCCGCGGTTCTCGGCGACGTCGCGCGGCACACGAACCCGTGCCCAGCGGGTCTCCCCACCGGCCCGTTCGAATCCCGGCACGAACCCCGACGGTTGCGGACCCCGGTCGAACTTCGCGCGAGTTGTGACCGGCACAGCGCTGACCTCGTGCGGATCCCGCCACGCTCCCGCCCTGGCCTGTCGGGCTCCCGGTTGAACGTGGTTCATGTCGGGCGCACGACGTGGTGGCCAGCCAGGGCTGCGCCGACGTCCCACAGCAGCCGGGCGAGGGCCTGGTTCGACAGCCCACCTGACCACCAGGTCTGCTCCCGGGCACCACCACGCGGAGCGACCACCGGGCGGAGGAACTACTCCTCGGCGGCGAGCTGGCCGCAGGCCGCGGCGATCTCCTGGCCGCGGGTGTCCCGGACCGTGCAGGACACGCCCGCTTCGCGGACCCGGCGGACGAACTCGCGCTCGACCGGCTTGGGGCTGGCGTCCCACTTGCTGCCCGGCGTGGGGTTCAGCGGGATCAGGTTCACGTGCGCGAACTGGCCGAGGTGCTTCTTGAGCAGCTTGCCGAGCAGGTCCGCGCGCCACGGCTGGTCGTTGATGTCGCGGATCAGCGCGTACTCGATCGAGACCCGGCGACCGGTGTGGTCGGCGTAGCCGCGGGCCGCTTCCAGGACCTCGGCGACCTTCCAGCGGTTGTTGACCGGCACGAGGGTGTCGCGCAGCTCGTCGTCCGGGGTGTGCAGCGAGACCGCGAGCGTGACGTGCAGGTTCTCGGCGGTCATCTTCCGGATCGCGGGCACCAGGCCGACGGTGGAGACCGTCACCGAGCGCTGCGACAGGCCGAGGCCATCCGGAGCGGGATCGCAGATGCGGTGGACGGCGTCGATCACCCGGCGGTAGTTCGCCAGCGGCTCGCCCATGCCCATGAACACCACGTTCGACAGCCGCCCCGGACCACCCGGGACGTCACCATCGCGCATCATGGCCGCCGCCGAGCGGACCTGGTCGACGATCTCGGCGGTGGAGAGGTTGCGCTGCAGACCGCCCTGGCCGGTGGCGCAGAACGGGCAGGCCATCCCGCAGCCGGCCTGGCTGGAGATGCACACCGTCGCGCGGTCCGGGTAGCGCATCAGGACGCTCTCGAGCAGCGTCCCGTCGTGCGCCTTCCACAGCGTCTTGCGGGTCGTGCCCTCGTCGGTGTCGAGGTTGCGGACGGGGCTGAGCAGCTCCGGCAGCAGCGCAGACCCGAGCGCCTCGCGACTGCTCGCGGGGATGTCGGTCATCGACTCGACGTCGGCGTTGAGCCGTCCGAAGTAGTGGTTCGCGAGCTGCTTGGCGCGGAACGGCTTCTCCCCGAGCTCGGCGACAACGGCCTTCCGCTCCTCGGCGGCGAGGTCGGCGAGGTGGCGCGGCGGCTTGCCGCGGCGCGGGGCGTCGAAGACGAGCGGCAGGGATTCCGTAGGCATAGCGTCCCCCAGTGTCCCACGTCCGCCGACGATCTCAGCCAGGAGCCGGTACCTTCGTCCCGTTGGCGATCTCGGACGACCGAGGTATGGTTTTCGGCGTGGCGAAACCCGGACTCGCAGGCCACCGAAACATGGCCGCCCTGGTCGTGCTCGCGTTGCTGGTCTCGAGCTGCAGCACCGGGCTGGGCCGCGACGACGACGGCCGCAAGCACGTCGTCACGACCTTCACCGTGCTCGCCGACATGGCGCGCAACGTCGCCGGTGACGCCCTGGTGGTCGAGTCGATCACCAAGCCGGGCGCCGAGATCCACGAGTACGAACCCACCCCGAGCGACATGCTCAAGGCCGCCAAGGCCGACGTCGTGCTGGACAACGGTCTCGGGCTGGAGCGCTGGTTCGACCGGTTCCTGCAGCGCAGCGAGGCCCGGCACGTCACGCTGACCGAGGGCGTCGACCCGGTCCCGATCCGCAGCGGCGAGTACCACGGCAAGGCCAACCCGCACGCGTGGATGTCGCCGCGCACCGCCGCGCTCTACGTCACCAACATCCGGGACGCCTTCATCCGGATCGACCCCGCGCACGAGGCCACCTTCCGCGCGAACGCCGACGCCTACCTGGCGCGGCTGGCCGAGATCGACCGCTACCTGCGCGACGAGCTCGCCGCGCTGCCCGACAGCCAGCGTGCACTGGTCAGCTGCGAAGGCGCGTTCTCCTACTTGGCCCGCGACGCCGGGCTCAGCGAGGCGTACCTGTGGCCGGTCAACAGCGAGTCCGAAGGCACTCCGCAGCAGATCAAGGCCGCCACCGAGTTCGTCCGCCGCAACGCGGTGCCGACGGTGTTCTGCGAGTCGACCGTCAACGACGGCGCGCAGCGGCAGGTCGCCCGCGAGACCGGGGCGGAGCTCGGCGAACCGCTCTACGTCGACTCGCTGTCCGGGCCCGGCGGACCCGTCCCCACCTACCTGGACCTCCTGCGCCACGACGCGCGGGTGATCGTCGCCGGACTGCGCGGAGGAGCACCGTGAACGCCATCACCGCCCACCACGTGACCGTCCGCTACGGCGAGGTCCTCGCCGTCGACGACGTGACGGTCGACATCGGCGAAGGACGCGTCTGCGGCCTGCTGGGGATGAACGGGTCGGGAAAGTCGACGCTGTTCAAGGCGCTGATGGGCCTGGTCCGGCCGGACACGGGCGAGATCCGGATCATGGACCGCGACCGCAAGCAGGCGCGGCGCGAGGGGCTGCTCGCCTACGTGCCGCAGTCCGAGGCGGTGGACTGGACGTTCCCGGTGACGGTCTCCGACGTGGTGCTCATGGGCCGCTACGGCCACCTCGGGCCCACCCGGCGCCCGCGCCGCGCCGACAAGGCCGCGATGCGCGCGGCGCTGACCCGCGTGGGCCTGACCGACCTGGCCGACCGGCCGATCGGGGAGCTCTCCGGCGGTCAGCGCAAGCGGGCCTTCGTCGCCCGAGGCATCGCCCAGGACGCGCGACTGCTGCTCCTCGACGAACCCTTCGCCGGGGTGGACACCAAGTCCGAGGCCACGATCAGCGACCTGCTGCGGGAGCTGCGCGACGAAGGGCGCACCGTGGTCATCTCCACCCACGACCTGGCCAGCGTCCCCGAGTTGTGCGACGAAGCGGTCCTGCTGCAGCAACGCGTGGTCGCCCACGGGCCGACCAACGACGTCCTGGCACCGGAGGTGCTGGCCCGCACGTTCGGGGTGGAGGCGCGATGATCGAGTGGTTGGTCGAACCCCTGCAGTTCGGGTTCATGCAGCGAGCGTTGCTGGTCAGCCTCGTCGCGGGGCTGGTGTGCGCGGTGCTGTCCTGCTGGGTGACGCTGATCGGCTGGTCGCTGCTGGGCGACGCCGTGTCGCACGCCGTGCTGCCGGGGGTCGTCCTCGCCTACGTGCTGGGGATGCCCTTCTCGGTGGGGGCGTTCCTGTTCGGCAGCCTCGCGGTCGGGTTGATCGCCGGGGTGCGCAGCACCACGCGGCTCAAGGGCGACGCGGCGATCGGCGTGGTGTTCACCGGGCTTTTCGCGCTCGGGCTGGTGCTGGTGTCGCGGATCCCCAGCCAGGTCGACCTCAACCACATCCTGTTCGGCAACGTCCTGGGCGTCACCGACTTCGACATCGCGCAGGTCTTGATCATCGCGGCCGGGGTGCTCGCGGTGGCCGCGCTGAAGCGGCGCGACTTCACGCTCTACGCCTTCGACCCCACCCACGCGCACGCGATCGGCATCTCCCCGCGCTGGACCGGCACCCTGCTGCTGGCGATGCTGGCGCTGACCGTGGTGGTCGCCCTGCAGGCCGTCGGGGTCGTGCTGGTCACTGCGATGCTGATCATCCCGGGCGCGACGGCGTTCCTGCTGACCAAGAGGTTCCCGCGGATGCTGCTGACGGCCGCCGGGCTGTCGGTGCTGTGCTCGGTGACCGGCACGTACCTGAGCTTCCACGTCGACACCTCCACGGGCGGGATGATCGTGCTCTGCCAGGCAGTGGTGTTCGCGATCGCCCACCTGCTGGCACCCGGGCAGGGTCTGCTCCCGCGCGCGCTGCGACGGCGTGCGGTGGTCGGTGACCGCACGACCGCGGTGACGACGCCGCCCGTATCGTGAAAGTCATGCCGAGCGGAACCGAGCGCCCCTCCCCTTCGGTGGAGGACTACCTCCGGGCGATCTACGGGCTCAGCGAACGGGGAGAGCCCGTGACCAACGCGACGCTGACCGCGCGCCTCGGGCTCAGCCCTTCCTCGGTCTCCGGCATGATCAACAAACTGGACCAGCTGGGCCTGGTCACCCACGTGCGCTACCGCAGCGTCGAGCTCACCCCCGAAGGCCGCCGGCTCGCCCACTCCGTGCTGCGCCGGCACCGGCTCATCGAGCTGTTCCTGGTCGAAGAGCTGGACTACGGCTGGGACGAGGTGCACACCGAAGCCGACGCGCTGGAGCACGCCGTCTCCGACGAGCTCGTCGAGCACATCGCCACCAAGCTCGGCAACCCCACCGTCGACCCGCACGGCGACCCGATCCCCACGGCCGAGGGCGAACTGGCCGCACCCCGGACCCGGCAGCTGGACCAGATCGAGCCCGGCACCATCGGCACCATCGCGCGCGTCTGGGACACCGACTCGGAGCTGCTGCGCTACCTCACCGAGCACGGCATGACCCTGGGGTCGCGGATCGAGATCGTGGAGCGCAAGCCCTTCGGCGGTCCGCTGGTGGTGCGCGTGGGCGAACCTCCGGACGCCGAAACGCACTTCGTCGGTGACGAGATCGCGGCGGCGCTGTCGATCAGTGTGCCGAGCTAGGTTCGCCGGTCAGCCGGGAACCGACCGCGTGTGAGGGCACGACCTTCTGCTGCGGGCGCTCCGGCTGCCGTTCGACCTGGGCGATCTCCTCGCCGTAGACCTGCTCCGTGATCAACTTGCTGTGCAGCTCGTCGGTGCGGTGGGCGCCGAGGACCGCCATCAGCAGGTCGAAGCGGCTGTTGGTCAACGTCACCGCGACGTAGCAGAACCCGCCCATGCCGGCGAAGACGAGACCCGCCACCACCCACATGTTCACGCCCTGCGCCAGCGCCATGACCGACGTGCCCAGCAGCAGCGCGGACGCGAACGCGGCGGCCCGCGCGACGACCGCCTGGCGGAACATCGACCGGAATGCCGGGTACTCGTGCCGCAGCTGGCGCACGATGCGCGCACGTTCGTGACGGTCCAGCTGAGCAAGCCGGCTGAGGCCCGCGGTCACCGGCTGCGCCGCGCGGTGTGCCATGGCTGCTCCTGAGATGACCGTGTGCGTGCAGAGGACGTTTCCCAGTCGATCACGCGGTCGTGCCCCTATCAAGGCGTCATTCGGGGGCTTCGCATTGCGGAAGGACGACGAAACCGTGACGCTGCCTGTGGACCGGCGTCTTTCGGGAGTGATCGCTGTGGGCATCGCACTGGGCGCACCCGGCTGGGTGGATCTCGCGTCGCGCGACACCGAGGCCGTGCGCGAGTTCTACACCGGGTTGCTGGGCTGGCGCTGGGTGCAGCGCTGCGACTACGCCGTCGCCTTCGCCGACGACACCCCGGTTGCGGCGGTGTTCGCGCCGGAGTCCGACGACATCCCGACCGCCTGGACGCTGTACCTGGAGTGCGGCTCGGCCAGGCGCGCGACCGAACGGGTCCGCGCGCTCGGCGGCAAGGTGCTCGTGCCGCCGACCGAAACCCCAGGCCACGAGGTGTTCCTCATCGCCGAGGACCCGACCGGCGCGGTCGTCGGCCTGTGGGAAGCACCGGAGAACGCGACCTTCGGCTGGGAACGCGCCAGTGCGCTGTGCTGGGCCGAGCTGCACACCCGCGACGCCTCCGCGGCCGACCCCTTCTACGCCGAGCTGCTCGGTTACCGCCAGGAGCAGATCGGCCAGCCGGGCGGCGCGTTCGACTACACCGTCTGGTACGTCGACGAGCAGCCCACGCTGGGCCGCTTCGAGGCCGGCCTGACGCTGCCGGAGTCGACCCCGCCGCACTGGTTGCTGTACTTCCAGGTCAGCCAGGAGGACGACACCGATTCCGCCATCGCGAAGGTCCGGAAGCTGGGCGGTGAGGTGCTGCGCGAGCCCACCGACAGCCCGTACGGCCGGCAGGCCGTGGTGCGCGACGTCGTCGGCGCACGCTTCGCGCTGATCGACACCGCGCAACGCACCGGCGAGTGAGCCCTGCGCGACCACCTGGAGCACCGCGGCGGTACCGGCCTGAGACCCCGTCGAACTTCGACGGCTCTCCGTCGGAGTCGAACATCGCGCGAAGTTCGAACGCACCCGCGCGAGGTGGAGGTCCGGAACAGAGGCTCCGCCGTGTTCCCGAACGGTTCTCGGGTTTCGCTGATGTGGCGGACCCGCTCCCGCGACCCGTTTCGTGGCGAGCTCGCCGGGACGACGCGTGACGTGCTCGCGGAAAGGCGTACGAGGTTCCGCAGCCGGGCTCGCTGAGCGGAGCGGAGCCCACCGGGGACTAGTCCAGCACGACCGGGTCGAGCTCGGTGAGGTGGTCGCGCTCGGCGATGACTTCGATCTCGGTGATCCGGCCGGCGCGGATGGTCATCAGGAACACCGAGTGCGCCTTGCCGCGTGGCGCGTAGGCGGCACCGATGGCATCGGCGACCAGCGCCGGGCGTGCGAGCTTGGCCCCGCCCTGGAACGCCCGGGCCACCAGCTCCGCACCGCGCGACTCGGTGGTGAGCGCCGGGGCACCGGCCTTGCGAGCTCGGGCCGCGGCGTCCACCGCGCGCTGATCGGCACGCAGCACCACGTCCGGGTCGAGCACGGTGAGCAGGCCCTCGAAGTCACCCTCCCGGGCCGCGCGCAGGAACGCGTCGACGACCTCGCGCTGGGCGACCAGGTCTGGCTCTGACCGCTCCCTGCGCACCCGCCGACGGGCCCGGCTGGCGAGCTGCCGGGTGGCCGACGGGCTGCGCCCCACGATCGCCGCGATGTCGTCGAAGGGCACCGCGAACATGTCGTGCAGGACGAAGGCGAGGCGCTCGGCGGGTTCGAGGGCGTCGAGCACCACGAACAGCGCCAAGCCCACCGAGTCGGCCATCACCGCCTCGGTCTCCGGCGTCGGCCCTTCAGAAGGCTCGGGCAGGTCCTCGGCGGGCGACTCGGGCCGGGACCGCCGGGAGCGCAGCACGTCCAGGCAGATGCGACCGACGACCGTGGTCAACCAGCCGCCGAGGTTGCTCACCTCGTCGGTGCCCGCGCGGGACACCCGCAACCAGGCCTCCTGCACGGCGTCCTCCGCCTCGGCGTGGGACCCGAGCATCCGCAGCGCCACCGCCGCGAGTCGCTTGCGGTGCTGCTCGAACTGCTTCGCCAGGAATTCCTCGTCCATCGGTCACATTCCTCCGCCTCGACCCGTCATGAGGAATGACGAGCCGGAACGGGCTCGTGTGACAGGGAGGTACCCACCATGCAAGCACGGATGAACAACCCCGCGATGCTGCTCCCGGAGGCGTTCACGTCCATCCAGGCGCTGCTGAAGGCCGTCCACTCGGTCGACGTCCCGGCGCAGATCCTGGAACTGGTGCACTTGCGCTCCAGCCAGATCAACGGCTGCAGCTTCTGCGTGCACTACAGCGCGAAGCAGCTCAAGCAGGCCGGCATGAGCGACGACCGGATCTGGTCGGTGGCCGCGTGGCGGGAGGCTCCCTGGTTCAGCGACGCCGAACGAGCGGCTCTGGAACTCGCCGAGGCCACGACCCGGATCGCCGACCGCGGCGAACCCGTAGACGACGAGCTGTTCAAGCGCCTCACCGAGCACTTCAGCGAGGAGCAGATCGCGGCGCTGACCCTGATGATCGGCGTCTCCAACATGTTCAACCGGATCAACGCCGTCACCCGGCAACCCGCGGACGCCACCTTCTGACCCGGCCCGCCGGAATCCGCGTCCCCCTGGACGCGGATTCCCACCGCGTTGGGGACGTCCTCGACCGGTTCGAACGCCCTCTCGACGTCCGTTCACCGCGCTACGGGAGCAGAACCGCGCTCGCAGGACAGCCGGTTCCGCCGAGGTCACGTCAGCACCGGCTGGAGCAGCGCAGGGACCTCTCTCTCAGGGAGTGACGAGACCGGTCGGCTTGGTCCGGGTCCGGAGGCGGTAGCTGACCGGGATCGTGCGGCCCGGGGACTCGGCGGCCGCCCGGGCGGCGGTCCCGGCCGAGAACTCGATGCGCAGGACCGCCTCCAGCGTCTCCCGGTCGTCGAAGCGCCAGAGCGTGGAGACCGTCGTGCTGGTGAAGTGGTGGCGGGTGAAGAACGACTCGATGGCGTCCGGATCGATCTGCGGAGCATCGGCGCGCATCCAGTCGCCGTAGGGCGGGGCGGCCGCGTCCAGGTCGATGATCGCGAGCGTGCCGCCTGGGCGCAGGACCCGCTCCGCCTCGGCGAGGCCCGGTTCGCAGCCGGGCCCGAAGAAGTAGGCCGTGCGGGCGTGCACCAGGTCGGCGCTGCGGTCCGCCAGCGGGAGGCGCTGCGCGGGGGCGAGGCGGACGTCCACCCCGGGCGTGCCCGCCGTGCGGGCGCGAGCGCGCTCCACCAGCGGCTCGTGCGGCTCGACACCGATCACCGAGCGAGCGGTGGCGGCGAAGACCGGCAGGTGGAAGCCGTCACCGCAGCCCACGTCGACCACGTCCAGGCCTGCCCAGTCCCGCTCGGCTCGCAACGCCTTCCACAACGCTCCGGTCGAGTCCTGAGCGCGGTTCTCCGCCTCGTAGACCTCCGGCCAGTTCCAGATGTTCGGGCTCGGCCGGACCTCCGGAGCCCGCTTCGCGCGCCGGGTCCGCATCAGCCCGGGATCAGCCAGAAGAGCATCATCCAGGCGAGCGGTGCCGACGGCAGCAGCGAGTCCATCCGGTCCATCAGGCCGCCGTGCCCGGGCAGCAGGTTGCCCATGTCCTTGATGCCCAGGTCGCGCTTGATCACCGACTCCATCAGGTCACCGATCGTCGCGCTGCAGACCAGCGCCGCGCCGACCAGCGCACCCATCCACCACTGGCCGTCGAGCAGCAGCCACACCGACAGCACACCGGCGAGCACGCCGCCGATCATCGACCCGGCGAAGCCCTCCCAGGACTTCTTCGGGCTGATCACCGGCGCCATCGGGTGCTTGCCGAACAGCACGCCGGACGCGTAGCCACCGGTGTCCGAGGCGACCACGCAGATGAGGAAGACCAGCACTCGGAAGGCGCCGTCCTCCGGTCGCACCAGCATCGCGGCGAAGGCCGTGAACAGCGGGACGTAGGCGACGGTGAACACCGATGCGGTCACGTCGCGCACGTAGCCCTCGATGCCGTTGCGGAACCGCCACACCAGGCAGCCCAGCACGGTGATCGCGAACGAGATCAGGATGCCGCGCAGGCCGAACGGCCAGGACAGCCACATCATGGCCTGCCCACCGATCAGCACGGGTGCTAACGAGACCCGGATGCCCGCCGCGCGTCGCACGGCGTGGGCCAGTTCGATGGTCGAGACCAGAGCGGCCGCTGCGGCGATGCCGATGAACACGAAACGGACCATCAGCAACGAGAGGATGACGGCCGCCCCGAGCACGACCCCGACGCCGATGGCGGCGCGGAGGTCACGTCCGGCCCGGGAGGGACGCGAAGGCGGGTCCGGAACGTCGTCGGCCGACATTCCGGACTCGTCTGCACACTGGCCGGGCGTCACCACTCAGACCTCGAGGAGTTCCGCTTCCTTGTGCTTGAGCAGCTCGTCGACCTGACCGGTGTAGCGGTGGGTCAGGTTCTCGAGTTCCTTCTCCGCACGCGAGCCCTCGTCCTCACCGGCTTCACCCTCCTTGACGATGCGCTCGATCTCCTCCTTCACCTTGCGGCGGATGCCGCGGATGGTGACCCGGCCTTCCTCGCCCTTGGCCTTGGCGAGCTTGACCATCTCCTTGCGGCGTTCCTCGGTCATCTGCGGGATCGCGACGCGGATGAGCTGACCGTCGTTGGACGGGTTGACCCCGAGGTCGGAATCGCGGATCGCCTTCTCCATCGCACCCAGCTGACTGGCGTCGTAGGGCTTGATGACGACCAGCCGCGCCTCCGGGACGGAGATGCTGGCGAGCTGGTTCAGCGGCGTCGGCGATCCGTAGTAGTCGACGACGATGCCGGAGAACATCGCGGGGTTCGCGCGACCGGTGCGGACGGAGGCCAGCTCATCCTTGGCCACCTCCACAGCCTTTTGCATCTTCTCCTCGCCTTCGAGAAGAGCTTCGTCGATCACGGCTGCTCCTTAAGTGTGCCGACCAGTGGACGTTGCAAGTGTGGCGTGTCGTTCGGCGCGCCTCCTGGGCGGCCCCACGACCAGATCAGGATCCAGCACCCTCAGAGCTCCTCGGCGGCCGGGGTGCTGACCAGCGTGCCGATCTTCTCACCGCCCACGGCGCGGGCGATGTTGCCTTCCTCCAGGAGGTTGAACACCAGGATGGGCATCTGGTTGTCCATGCACAGGCTGAACGCCGTCGCATCCGCGACCTTCAGGCCGCGTTCGAGCACCTCGCGGTGGGTGATGTGCTCGAACAGCTTCGCGTCGGGCGTGGTCTTCGGGTCGGCGGTGTAGACGCCGTCAACGGCCTTGGCCATCAGCACGACCTCGCAGCCGATCTCCAGCGCCCGCTGCGCGGCGGTGGTGTCGGTGGAGAAGTACGGCATGCCGGTGCCGGCGCCGAAGATGACCACGCGGCCCTTCTCCATGTGCCGGGACGCCCGCCGCGGGATGTAGGGCTCGGCGACCTGGCCCATCGTGATCGCGGTCATCACCCGGGTGTCGATGCCGTGCTCGCGTTCCAAGAAGTCCTGCAGCGCCAGGCAGTTCATGACCGTGCCCAGCATCGCCATGTAGTCGCCGCGCGCGCGGTCCATGCCGCGCTGCTGCAGCTCGGCGCCGCGGAAGAAGTTCCCGCCACCGATCACGATGGCCACCTCGACCCCGTCGGCGACGATCTCACCGATCTGGCGTGCCACGGTGGCGACCACTTCGGGATCGATCCCGACGGCGCCGCCCCCGAACATCTCGCCGCCGAGCTTGAGCAGCACGCGACCGTAACCACGCTGAGCCGGGCCGTCGTCGGTCACTTGGATCCTCCCGCGAGGTCTTGACAGTGCACTTCATCGGTGTGTGCGGGTTGTGAACCGGGTACCCGCCTGGTGAGCGACCGATACCCGGGCGCGGCTCCGCTCCGCGGAACCGCCGCTACTTGCAAAAGCGCCCCGCCTCGTTGACGAAGGCGGGGCGCCGTGCCGTGTCCCACGGCCGCCGGGGCCGGTGCGCCGGCCGAACCCCCACCGGGGTGCGGCCGGCATCCGCCGCGGCGTGGATCAGGCCTGACCGACCTCGAACCGGACGAAACCGGTCACGGTCACGCCGGCCTCGTCCAGCAGGGCCTTGACGGTCTTCTTGTTGTCCTGCACGGACGGCTGGTCCAGCAGGCAGTTCTCCTTGAAGAAGCCGTTGAGACGACCCTCGATGATCTTCGGCAGGGCCTTCTCCGGCTTGCCCTCCTCCTTGGCGGTCTCCTCGGCGATCCGACGCTCGTTGGCCTGGATGTCCTCGGGGACGTCGTCGCGGGAGAGGTAGGTGGGCTTGAGCGCGGCGACCTGCATCGCGGCGCCGCGAGCGGCCTCCGAGTCGTCACCGGTGTACTGCACCAGGACGCCGACCTGCGGGGGCAGGTCCGCGGAGCGGCGGTGCAGGTAGGTGGCCACCTGGCCGTCGAAGTTCTTGACCCTGCGCAGCTCCAGCTTCTCACCGATCTTGGCGGAGAGCTCCTGGATGGCCTCGCCGACGTTCTTGTCGTCCAGCTTCGCGGCCAGCGCGGAGTCCACGTCGGTCGCACCGGCGGCGGCCGCAGCGGAGACGACCTTGTTGGCCAGCTCGATGAACTCGTCGTTCTTGGCGACGAAGTCCGTCTCGCTGTTCAGCTCGATCAGAACGCCGTTCTCGGCGGCGACCAGGCCCTCGGCGGTGGCGCGCTCGGCGCGCTTGCCGACGTCCTTGGCGCCCTTGATGCGCAGGCCCTCGACGGCCTTGTCGAAGTCGCCGTCGTTCTCCTCAAGAGCCTTCTTGCAGTCCATCATGCCGGCGCCGGTCAGCTCGCGAAGACGCTTGACGTCGGCCGCACTGAAGTTCGCCATCGTGCGTAGTCCGTCCCTGTTGATACGGAGGTGGAAGATCTTTCCGGATTGCGGACCCGACACCGAGCGGAGCGCCGCGATCAGCGGCAGTGCTCTCGGCCCGACGTGGGTCTGGTGCCAGTGTGACTGGCGAGCAGCCTGATCGCGCTGCGCACCCGGTGAGGTCCAGCGGGTGCGCAGCGCGGGTGATCAGGACTGCGCGGGCTGCTGCTCGCCGCCCTCGGCGGCCTGGCCGGAACCGGCCAGCAGTTCCTTCTCCCACTCGGCCAGCGGCTCGTCGCCGGCCGGCTTGTCCTCGCCACCCTCGGCGGCGGCACCGTTGTTGCGGCCGGAGCGGGCCATCAGGCCCTCGGCGACACCATCGGCGACCACGCGGGTGAGCAGCGCGGCGGAGCGGATCGCGTCGTCGTTGCCCGGGATCGGGTAGTCGACCTCGTCCGGGTCGCAGTTGGTGTCCAGGATCGCCACGACCGGGATGCCGAGCTTGCGAGCCTCACCGACGGCGATGTGCTCCTTCTTGGTGTCCACGATCCACACGGCGCTGGGCACCTTGGACATGTCGCGGATACCGCCGAGCGTCTTCTCCAGCTTGTCCTTCTCGCGGGTCAGCATCAAGATCTCCTTCTTGGTGCGACCCTCGAAGCCACCGGTCTGCTCCATGGTCTCGAGTTCCTTGAGACGCTGCAGACGGCGGTGGACGGTCTGGAAGTTGGTCAGCATGCCACCCAGCCAGCGCTGGTTGACGAACGGCATGCCGACCCGCTGGGCCTGCTCGGCGATCGCTTCCTGCGCCTGCTTCTTGGTGCCGACGAACAGGATCGTGCCGCCGTGGGCGACGGTCTGCTTGATGAAGTCGAACGCACCATCGATGTAGGTCAGCGTCTGCTGCAGGTCGATGATGTAGATGCCGTTGCGCTCGGTGAAGATGTAGCGCTTCATCTTCGGGTTCCAGCGCCGGGTCTGGTGCCCGAAGTGCACGCCGCTGTCGAGCAGCTGCTTCATGGTGACGACGGCCATGGCCTGTGTTCACCTCTTGAGTCAGGCGCGTCCTGCGCGGACGCGCGATTTCCGGTTGCTGCGACGAGCCGGGTGACCCGCCGCCCTGGTGCCCGCCCGACTCCCCCACCCACCCCTCGACGAGGCGGGACCGCGGGAGACCCGGTGGCCGACCGGCGCAGCACCCGGAGCGATCCGGGAGCAGTTCGGTGGCGCACGCGCGGGCACGCGTAGTCGGTCCGTGCGCACACGAAACCGCGTGGACAGTGTACTGGACGCGCAACCCACCACCCGATCGCGGACCGGGAGTGGTCCACAGGCGCCCGGTTTGTCCACAGATCTTCCGTCCGTCCTGGTCATCGCGCACGTGAGTGGGCCACGGTGGAGGCATGCGGATCCTGATCCCGGCCCTGCTCGGCGTCACCCTGGCCTGCTTCGCCGGGCCGGCTGTCGCCGACGCCCCACCTGCGGCTCCGGCCCCGCCCGCCGCGGTGGGGTTCGGCTGGCCGCTGGACCCGCCCGCGGTGGTGCGCCCGTTCGAGGAACCCGAGTCGGCGTTCGGCCCGGGGCATCGCGGGGTGGACCTGGCGGGACGGGCCGGCCAACCGGTGCTGGCAGCGGCCGAGGGCGTGGTGGTGCACGCCGGGTTGCTGGTGGACCGCGGCGTGGTCTCCGTGGAGCACCCCGGCGGGCTGCGCACCAGCTACGAGCCGATCACCCCGCTGGTCGCGCGCGGCGACCGCGTCACCCGCGGGCAGGTGATCGGCCACCTGGAACCCGGGCACCCCGGTTGTCCGGCGCAGGCGTGCCTGCACTGGGGCCTGCGGGAGGGCGGGGACTACCGCGATCCCCTCTCGCTGATCGGAAGCCAGGTGCGGCTGCTGCCGTGGTGATCAGGTCAGCTCTGCTCGGTGAGCTTCGTGCGCAGCCGCAGCACCGCGCGGGTGTGCAGCTGGCAGACGCGGGACTCGGTGACGCCGAGGACCTTGCCGATCTCGGCGAGCGTCAGGTTCTCGAAGTAGTAGAGGGTCACCACGATCCGGTCCCGCTCGCTGAGGCGCTCGACGGCTTCGGCGAGCTGGCGCCGGCTGTCGCGGTCGACCAGGGCGGCCACCGGGTCCTCGGCCCGGTCGTCGGGCAGCGTCTCGGCCAGCGAGGCCTGCGCGTTCCCGGCGCCGATCAGGTCGTCCAGCGCGACGACGCTGGTCATCTGCAGCTGGGCGAACAGCTCGCGCAGCTCCTCGATGGACAGCTCCAGCTCTTCCGCCAGCTCCGCGTCGGTGGCCGTGCGCTGCAGCTTCGCCTCGAGCCGCTCCAGCGCCCGCTCCACGTCGCGGGCCCGGCTGCGCACCGAACGCGGAACCCAGTCCTGGGCGCGCAGGTCGTCGAGGATCGCACCGCGGATCCGCTGCATCGCGTAGGTCTCGAACTTCAGCCCGCGCTCGGGCTCGAACTTCTCGATCGCGTCGACCAGCCCGAATATCCCTGACTGGATCAGGTCGGAGATCTCCACGTGCGATGGCAGACCGGTGCCCACCCGGCCCGCGACGTACTTGACCAGCGGCGCGTAGTGCAGCACCAGCCGGTCGCGCAGCTCCTGCGTGGGGTGCTCCCCGAACTTCTGCCACAGCGCGACGATGCCTGCCTCGACCTCATCACCGCTGCGCTGGCCGTTGGTGTCCCACACCGCCTGGGCGGTGGCCAGCGCCAGAGCTCCGGGCAGCTTCGGCCGGTGGCCGTTGGCGGCGCCGCCCTGGTCGCGGTCGTTCACCGGTGCCGAGTTCGATCTCGCGGCCACCGTGTCGGCGCCGCCCCCGGCATGGTCAGGAACGGGGGTGGGTTCGGTCATGGATCGCCTTCAGCCGTTCAACGGTCACGTGGGTGTAAAGCTGGGTCGTTGCGAGCGTAGCGTGACCAAGCAACTCCTGAACGCTACGGAGGTCTGCGCCACCCTCCAACAAATGGGTCGCAGCCGAGTGCCGAAGTCCGTGCGGCCCCATGTCAGGCGCACCACCGACCGCGCCGAGTGCGTCGTGCACGGTTCGCCGCACTGCCCTCGGATCGAGTCGTCCACCCCGGACTCCCAGGAACAACGCGGAGTTCGACGGATCGCGGACCAGTTTAGGCCGTCCGGAGTGGAGCCAACGCCCGAGTGCCTCATCGGCGGGTAGGCCGAACGGCACGACCCGTTCCTTGTCCCCTTTACCGATCACGCGCAGGACACGACGTTCGCGGTCGACGTCCTCGACGTCCAATCCGCACAGCTCGGCCACGCGAACACCGGTGGCGTACAAGACCTCCACGACTGCGTGATCACGCAGAGCAACCGGATCACCTTGTTCCGCACCGGAGGCTGAGGCGCTCATGGCCTGATCGGCCTGGTCGGCGCGCAGCACCGGCGGCAGCTTGCGTGGACGCGAGGGCACGGCGAGCCTCGGGCCGGGGTCGGAGGGCAGCAGCCCTGCCTTGAACGCCCACGCCGTGAAGGCTCGCGCCGACGCCGTCCTGCGGGCCAGCGTGGATCGGCTGCGCCCCGTGCTGTGCTGCGCGGACAACCACTCTCGGAGCACCTGCAGGTCGAGCCCGCCCAGACCGGCGTCACCCGCGGCAGCGGCCAGGTGCGCCAGCAGCGAGACGACGTCGGTGACGTACCCGCGCACGGTGTGCGCGGAGAGCCCGCGTTCGACGTCGAGCTGCCGCTCGAAGGCGTCCACAGCGGAACCCAGTTCTTCGGGCAGACCGGCACGGACCTCGCGGAGGCCGGGCCGGCTCGCGGGACGTCCACCGGTCATGCCCCCGACGCTCGTCGCAAACCGTTCGCCGGTCAAGCATCGCCACGCTCCTCGCACTGTTCCCGATGTCACGTTGCGAGGTCGTGCCACCACCTCCCGTCACGAAATCCGCTGCGCACAGCGCTGATCCGCGCTCGGACCACGAGCCCGGACCGGCTCCTTCCACGTCGCTTTCACCAGGCTTTCCCGCGGCTTGCCCCTCATGTCGCCACCGGGCTCCACCCGCCTTCCGTCCGTCGCGCGAAACCGTCGAGTTCCAGTTCCGGAAGGACCGCGCGAACTCGCTTCAGCGGCAACCCGCAATCGCGAGCGAGCTCCACGTCCGCTGCCGAGACCATCCCGGTCAACGCGTCGTAGACGCGCCGCGCGTCGGGGTGCAGCCGGTCCGTGGCGCGCGAGCGGCCCGCGATCGCTTCGGCCGGGTGCACGCCCAGCGGGCTGAGCAGCTCGACCACCTCCGCGGCGCGGGTGACCAGCACCGCTTGCCCGGAACGCACCATGGAGTGGCAACCGACGGAGTTCTGCGAGGTCACCGGGCCGGGCACGGCCAGCACCGGGCGCCCCAGCAGGTCGGCGGTGTTCGCGGTGTTGGCCGCGCCGCTGCGCGCGCCCGCTTCCACCACCACGGTCGCCTGCCCCATCGCGGCGATCAGGCGGTTGCGCACCAGGAAGCGGTGTTTGCGCGGAGGCGTTCCCGGCGGGTACTCGCTGACCACCACGCCCTGGTCGGCGATCGCGCGCAGCAACCGGCTGTGCCCGGCCGGGTAGTCCACGTCCGCACCGCAGGCCAGGAACGCCACCGTGCGCCCGCCCGCCGAGAGCGCACCCCGGTGCGCCGCCCCGTCGATGCCGTAGGCCGCGCCGGAGACGACGGTGAAGCCCGCCTGGGCCAGGTCGTGCCCGAACTCGGCCGCTACGTGCTCGCCGTACCCCGACGCCGCACGGGCGCCTACGACACCCACCGCCTGCTCGGCGACCTCCGCGAGCTCGGCCCGGCCCCGCACCCACAGCGCCAGCGGCTCCGCCACGTCCGGCAGGTCGACCTCGCGCGCACCGGCGAGCTCGGCGAAGGCCTCCGCCGGCCACTCCGGGCCTTCGGGGATCAGCAGCCGGAGCCCGGCCGCGTCCCCGGCGCGCAGCAGCTGCTCCCCGGAGACCTCGCCGCGCCGCGCCTCGACCTCCGCCAGCACCGGCGCGGGAGCTCGCTTCCGCAGGATCGCGTCCACGGCGGCCCGTGCTCCGCGCTCGGCGACGAAGCGCGCCAGCGCCTGCGCCGGTGGCTCGGCCACGGCCGCCAGGAAGGCCCTGGCCTGCAACAGCTCTTGCCTGCTCTTCTCGCTCAGCGACGCCCACCTGCCCATCAGACCGCCCTCCTGTCCCGGAACTCCAACGCGGCGGCGACGTGGTCGGGCCCTGGCCACGGACTGCCGTCGAGGTCGGCCAAGGTCCAGGCGACCCGCAGGCAGCGGTCGGCACCGCGCGCGGTGATCGCACCCGCCTCCAAACCGCGCTCCAGCAACGCGGTCGTCTCCTCCGGCAGCGCGAACTCCTTGCGCAGCACCGGCCCTGGCACCTCGCTGTTGGTCTGCCACCCGTGGTCGGACCAGCGCTCGCGCGCCAGCTTCCGGGCCTGCGCGACCCGCTCGCGCACGACCGCGGTGCTCTCCGGCTCGGCACCCGCGCCGGTGCTCATCGCCGAGATCGGCCGGGTGCGCACCCGCAGGTCGACCCGGTCCAGCAGCGGACCGGAGAGCTTGCCGAGGTAGCGCCGCCGCACCTGCGGCGGGCACTGGCAGTCCAGCTCACGCGCAGGTGCGCACGGGCACGGGTTGGTGGCCAGCACCAGTTGGAAGCGCGCCGGGTAGCGCAGCGTCCCGTCGCGGCGCGCGAGCCGGACCTCGCCTTCCTCCAGGGCCGTGCGCAGCGCCTCCAGCCGCTTCGGCCCCAGCTCGCAAGCCTCGTCCAGGAGCAGCACGCCCCGGTGGGCCCGGCTCACCGCGCCGGGCGTGGCCACACCGGTGCCACCACCGATCAGCGCTGGGATCGACAGCGACGGGTGCGGAGCCACGAAAGGCGGCCTGCGCACCAGGAACCGCGTCGACGACTCGCTCAACGACCGCAGCGCCGTGACCTCCAGCGACTCCGCCCGGGTCAGCTCGGGCAGCAGCCCGCACAACCGCTTGGCCAGCATCGTCTTACCGGTCCCCGGTGGCCCGACCATGAGCAGGTGGTGGCCGCCTGCCGCGGCGACCTCCAAGGCCCAGCGGGCCTCCGGCTGGCCGAGGACGTCGGACAGGTCCGGCACCGGCTCCGGTCCGGGCTCCGCCGCCGTCGGCGCGTCCTCGCGCAGGTCGGCCAGTTCGCGCAGCCAGGCGATCACCTCCCGCAGGTGCTCCGCGCCGAGGACCTCGACCCCCTCCACCAGGTGCGCCTCGGCCAGCCCCTCGAGCGGCACGACCGCGCGGCGCACGCCCGAGCGCCGCGCGGCCAGCAACGCCGGTAGCAGCCCGCGCACACCACGCAGGCGCCCGTCCAACGCCAACTCGCCGAACAGGACCGTGCCGCGCAGCCGGTGCGCCGGCACCTGCTCGCTGGCCGCCAGCACCGCGCACGCCAGCGCCAGGTCGTAGGTCGTGCCGGCTTTCGGAAGGGCTGCCGGGGACAGCGCGAGCGTGATGACCCTGTCCACGGGCCACTCCTCCCGGCAGTTCTGGACCGCCGCCGCGACCCGGTTCTTCGCCTCCTTCAGCGCGCTGTCGGGCAGGCCGATCAGCTGCACCGACGGCAGGCCGGAACGCACGTCGGCCTCGATCTCCACCAGCACGCCGTCCACGCCGAACAGCGCGACCGCCCACGTCGTGCGCAGCGCCATTCAGAACACCCCCGGCAGGTGCTCGACGCGTGCCCCCTCGCCCGGGGGCCACAGCACCGAGACGACGTCGAAGCGGACCCGGCACCCGACCAGGTCGCGCTCGGCCAGCCAGGCGCGGGCCACCGAGCGGAGGCGGGCGACCTTGTCCGGGCCGATGGCGCCGAGCGGGCCGCCGTAGTCCACCCCCGACCGGGCCTTGACCTCGCAGAACACCACCAGCTCCCCGTCGGTGGCGACGACGTCGAGCTCACCTCGTGGGCAGCGCCAGTTGCGGTCGAGCACGACCAGCCCGGCGCGCTCCAGCAGCTCGGCGGCCATCCGCTCGGCAACTCTGCCCAACTCGTGCCTGCGGCCGCCCGCCAGGTGGTCTGACAGCGGTGCGGTGATCTTGCCGGTGCGCACGAGAACCTCCCCCGGAATCGAATCGGCGATCCCGATCCGGAGGGGCGACGAGAATTCCGCGACCACATCTCCGAGAACGGGATGCACCTCACGGTGCCCATACAGGGGCGAAAAACCAAACAGGTTCGAGGAATTGGGGATGGAATGGTCTTCTGTGGATGATCACCACTCACACCTGCGTGTGGTGGATTTCGCGTATCCGGGTTTTCATCGAACAAATCCCGTTGCGCACAGCAAGAAAAAGCCCGGGCGGCCACATCTGGCCGCCCGGGCATCACGTAGTGCTTCTCCTCAAGAACGCGGCGGAGCCGCCGCCCCACACGTGGGACCTCAACCGGCACCGCCGCGAGTTCTGAGCGACGTCGTGGCGAGCCGACCCCGCCCCGCACCGGCGCACACCCAGAGGTGGGCACGGAGCAACTGCGCTCTCCCCGTCCGCAGGTTCCTGGCCCTCACCAGGGACTAAGCCCCGAAGGGGCCGTTCTCCGGGAGACGGAGGTCCGGCTTGTCCAGCTCCTCGACGTTGACGTCCTTGAACGTGATCACCCGGACGTTCTTGACGAACCGCGCTGGGCGGTACATGTCCCAGACCCAGGCGTCGGACATCGACACCTCGAAGTAGACCTCCGAGTCTGAGTTGCGCACCTGCACGTCCACCGCGTTGGCCAGGTAGAAGCGCCGTTCGGTCTCCACGACGTAGGTGAACTGACCGACGATGTCGCGGTACTCCTTGTAGAGCTGCAGCTCCATCTCGGTCTCGTACTTCTCGAGATCCTCGGCGCTCATCGCTGTGCGAGCCCTTCTGCGTTTCCGTTCGGACTACAACGCTTCATTGTCCACCACATCCTCCGTCGAGGCATCGAACAAACCGGGCTTGCTGGTCACAGCGCGCGGCGAGCGCATCCCGTGCCGCGTGGCGGCCGCCACCACGTTGGCGTAGGACCAGCGGTGCTCGACGCACGGGCCGTGCTCGGTCAGCCGCGCCGTGTGCAGCGGGGTGCAGTAGCCCTTGTGCTCGTCGAAGGCGTAGCCCGGGAACTGCTCGTGCAGCTCACCGGCCATCAGGCGGTCCCGGGTGACCTTGGCCAGCACCGAGGCCGCCGCCACGCACGCGGCCACCAGGTCACCCTTGACGACCGCGACGCTCGGCGTCGCCAGACCCTGCACCTTGAAGCCGTCGGTCAGCACGTAGCCCGGGTGCTCGGTGAGCTGCGCGACCGAACGGCGCATGCCCTCCAGGTTGGCCACGTGGATGCCCAGCGCATCGACCTCCTCGGCGGGGATGACCACGGTCGAGCAGCTCAACGCGCGGGCGGTGATGCGGTCGTAGAGCCGCTCCCGGTCCGCCTCGTTCAGGACCTTCGAATCGGTCAGGCCGTCGAACCGCTTCCCGTCACCCGGCTTGAGCACGCACGCCGCGACCACCAGAGGGCCCGCGCAGGCTCCTCGACCGGCTTCGTCGACACCGGCGACCGGGCCCAACCCCCGGCGGTCCAGGGCGCTCTGCAAGGCCCAGTTGCCACTGCTGCGTCGGATCACCGACCGAGGTGGCCGGAAGTCCGTCACCGTCACTTCGAGGTCACTCCGACTGCCGTTGCTTGGTCACTGCACCGACGAGCCTACGACCCACCCACACGGTGGGGAACGCCGCAGCGAACCCGACCCCCAGCGGCAGCCCGCCCTGCCATGCCGGCGCACCCAGCGCCGCCGACTGCGGGTTGGGCTCCGGGATGCTCTGCCAGCGGGTCGGCGGGAGCACGATGACCTGGGCCTTGCCGATCACGTTGTCGACCGGGACCGCACCGTTGATGCCACCGCCGCCTTGCACGCGGGAGTCCGAGGAGTCGTTGCGGTTGTCACCCATCACCCACAGGTGCCCCGGAGGCACGGTGACCGGTGCGAACTCGTCCTGGCCGACGCCGCGGCCCGGCTCCCAGTACAGGTAGGGCTCGTTGAGCGGCTTGCCGTCGACCAGCACCCGGTTCTGCGGGTCGCAGCACTCGACGGTCTGGCCGCCGACGGCGATGACCCGCTTGACGAAGTCCTTCTCGTCCGGGGCACCGAAGCCCAGCAGCGACGCAGCGCCCTGGAAGAAGCCGGCCACCGGGTTGGTGGTCTCCTCGCTGGTGAACTCGTTCTGCGCCCACGCCTGAGGGCCGCGGAAGACCACGACGTCGCCGGGCTCGGGGTCGGAGAAGCGGTAGGAGACCTTGTCGACCAGCACCCGGTCGTTGTTGCAGCCGGTGCAGCCGTGCAGGGTCTGCTCCATCGACTGCGACGGGATCACGTACACCCGGGCCAGGAACGCCTGGATGAGGACGGTGAGCACCAGGGCGGTGACGATCAGGATGGGCAGCTCCACCCAGAAGGAAGACTTCTTCTTGCCCTTCTGATCGGGCTGGTGAGCCGCTCCGCCGGAGGCACCTCCCCGGTGCTCCGAGTCGTGGGGCTCTTCCGCTGATCCGCTGCGCATGACGTCGGCCACGCGGCCAGGCTACTCGAACCGCGAGCGGGGGCGTCGCGCTGCCCCGGCGCGGCGGCGCGGGAACCCCGTCCGGTGATGCCGCGATGACGTGCTCCTTCGCGGATCATGCCGGTCCAGCGGCGCCTCCCGCGAGATGTCGGCCTGCGCCGATCACCCGAAGGTGGAGAAGAGGGAGGGCCCGGGTGCGATCGCACCCGGGCCCTCCGTTACTGCTCGTCTCGCGTCGATCAGGACGCCGAAGCGGTCTCCCGCTTCTCCTTGATCTTCGCGGCCTTACCGCGCCGGTCGCGCAGGTAGTACAGCTTCGCCCGCCGAACATCACCGCGAGAGACGACCTCGATCTTCGCGATGTTCGGGGTGTGCACCGGGAAGGTCCGCTCCACACCGACACCGAAGGAAACCTTGCGCACGGTGAAGGTCTCCCGGATGCCATCGCCCTGGCGGCGGATGACAGCGCCCTGGAAGACCTGAGTCCGCTCGCGCGAACCCTCGATGACGCGGACGTGAACCTTCAGCGTGTCACCGGGCCGGAAAGCCGGGATGTCGGAACGCAGCGACTGGGCGTCCAACGCGTCCAGGGTGTTCATCGGTGGTCCGTCCTCATCCGTGTCGAAGGCACCCGTGTTCTCACATGTCGATGACCCGACCTGGAAGGTGGGCACCGCCCGACACGGGGTGAACTTGCTCTTTGCGCATGTCGAACCGGTCTGCTCGACCGCATCAACCTGTCCAGTGTGCCAGACCCGCGAATCGCGCCTGATCGGGCCCCTGCAGCCAGGAGCTCAGCGCGACGCGTCTCCGGTCCCACTGGAGTCGTCGGAAGCATCCGACGCGCGTAGTTTATCGAGCTGCTCCCGGTCAGCCGCATCCAGGTCCCCTTCCGGCAGGGCTGCGAGCAGCTCCGGCCGCCGGTGGTAGGTGCGCTCCAGGGCCTGATCGCGCCGCCAGCGGGCGATCGCGGCGTGGTTGCCCGACCGCAGCACGTCCGGGACCGGGCGGTCGCGCCACACCTCGGGGCGCGTGTAGCAGGGGCCTTCCAGCAGGCCGTCGGAGAACGAGTCCTGCTCCGCCGACTGCGGGTTGCCCAGCACGCCGGGGAGCAGCCGGACCACGGCTTCGATCATCGTCAGCGCGGCGACCTCGCCGCCGACCAGCACGTAATCGCCGATGGAGACCTCTTCGACCGGCATCCGGGTGGCCGCGTCGTCGATGACCCGCTGGTCGATGCCCTCGTAGCGACCGCAGGCGAAGACCAGCCACGGGTCCTTCGACCAGCGCACGGCGGTCTTCTGGTCGAACGGGCGGCCCGCCGGGGTCGGGACGACCAGGCGGGGTGTGACGTCGCGGCCGGAGCAGACCTCGTCGAGGGCCTCACCCCAGACGTCGGGCTTCATCACCATGCCCGGGCCCCCGCCGTAGGGGCTGTCGTCGACCGCGCGGTGCACGTCGTGGGTCCAGTCGCGCAGGTCGTGCACACCGACGGAGATCCGCTCGCGCTCGATGGCCTTGCCCAGCAGCGCTTCCCGCAGCGGGTTCAGGTAGTCGGGGAAGATCGTGATGACGTCGATGCGCATGGTGGCCTCGTCTGGAGAACGCCCGGTCCACGGGCGTGACTGCGGTGGGAGCGGCGGCGTTCGCACCCGAGCGACGTGCGCCGCCGCGGGACGTGCTGGGCGGCTACCTGCAGCGTGGCACCTGAGCAGGCGCGTTCAAGCCCCGCAGGACGACCGCGCTCCCAGGTCTACTCGAGCAGGCCTTCGGGCGGGTCGAGCACGACCTTCCCGGCGTCGACGTCCACTTCGGGGACGATCGCCGCGACGAAGGGCACCAGCGCCTCGCGCTCGCCCTTCTCGGCGTCCGGGTCCTCGACCGCGATCGAGAGGAGTTCGCCGGCCGGGGAGTGCAGCACGTCGCGCACCACACCCACCTCAGAACCGGAGACCAGGACCGCGCGGAGCCCGATCAGCTCGGTGTCGTGGAACTCGTCCGGGTCCTCGGGCGACTCGGCCTGGTCGGCGGAGACCGTGAGCAGCGCTCCGCGCAGCTCCTCCGCGGCGTCCCGGCCGTCCACGCCCTCAGCGCGCACCAGAAGCCGCCCGGCGTGCTGCCGGGCGGCTGTCACGGTGAGGCTCTGCGCGCTCTTCTTGCCCTGACCGGACCGGTGCTTCAGACCGAGCACCGACCCGGGAACGAACCGCAGCTCCGGGCTGTCGGTGAGCACCTCGACGACGAGCTCGCCCCGCACGCCATGCGGTCGCACCACGCGCCCCACTGCGAGGGCCTCCGGCTGGAGTTCGTTCATGCTGGTCAGCGGTCGGTGTCGACCACGTCGACCCGGATGCCACGACCACCGATGCCGGTCATCACGGTGCGCAGGGCCGTGGCGGTGCGACCACCACGGCCGATGACCTTGCCCAGGTCGTCCGGGTTGACGTGCACCTCGAGGGTGCGACCACGCCGGGTCGTCAGCAGCTGGACGCGGACATCGTCGGGGTTGTCGACGATGCCGCGAACCAGGTGCTCAAGCGCGTCCGAGAGGACTGTCACGCCTGACCGTCCTCGGACTTCTGCTCGTCAGCGGCCTCGGCCTTGGTCTCGTCGGCCTTGTCCTCAGCCTTGGCGTCGGACTTCTTGCCACCCTTCTTCTTCGGGGTGGTGGCCTCGACGGTCGGCTCCTCGCCGGCGGCTGCCAGAGCCTCTTCGAACAGCTCCTGCTTGCTCTTCTTCGCCTCGGCGACCTTGAGGTTGCCCTCGGCACCCGGCAGGCCCTTGTACTTCTGCCAGTCGCCGGTGATCTCCAGGATGTTCTGCACCGGTTCGGTCGGCTGCGCGCCGACACCCAGCCAGTACTGCGCCCGCTCCGAGTCGACGACGATGCCGCTCGGGTTCTCCTTCGGGTGGTACTGGCCGATCGTCTCGATGACCCGGCCGTTGCGACGGGTGCGGGCGTCCGCGACGACGATGCGGTAGTGCGGCTCCCGGATCTTGCCGATCCGCGCGAGCTTGATCTTCACAGCCACGGGTGCTGGTGCTCCTCAGACTCTCATTGGTGCTCCGGTGAGCGATGCGCAAACCGCGTGGGGCAGCGATTCGCAAAGCTCGTAGGTCATATCGCCAGCGAGGGGTGAGAGGGACCCCGCGCAGCGAACAGCAACTCATTCTGCCAGACCGCACCCCGAACGGGCCTGCGGGGTCGCTCAGGTGGGCATCAACCCCAGGGACACGAGCAGCAGCCCGAGGGCGGGCAGGAAGTTGTTGACCTGGTGGGCGATCACACTGGCGGTGAGGCGGCCGGTCACCATCCTGGCCAGCCCGATCGGGATGGTGATCACCAGCAGCAGCCAGGTGCGGGCGGGTTCCAGGTGCCCGATCGCGAACACCGCCGTGCTCAGCACGAACACGTTGAGCTGGCTCCAGCGCAGCCGCTCCATCGCACCCCACAGCAGGCCGCGGTAGAGCAGTTCCTCGCACAGCGGTGCGACCAGCCAGACGTGCAGGAACACCAGCACCGCCACCACCGGCGGCAGCCGGACGCCGTCGAGGAGGCTGCTGACCGTGGACGTCTGCCCCGGATCGGCGAAGTGGGTCCACACCGCGGTGGCGGCCGTGGTGGTCACCAGCCCGACCCCGCCGATGGCCAGCCCGGTCCGCACGTCCGACCAGCGCCACTGCAACCCGAAGTCCAGCAGCGGACCGTTGCCGCGCAGCACGGTGATGAGCACGGCCAGGCCCCCGGCCAGCAGGGTGGGCAGCACCAGCATCAGCACGACCGACCAGACGCCCGGTGTGCCGAACGCGGCGGCCAGCACCACCGAGGTCAGCACGAAGACGCCTTCGGCCAGGAAGAACGCCCCGAGCCCCCAGCGGTGCGTGCGCACCGGCGGGTCGGCCACCCAGGTGCGGCCGGAAGGTGCGGGCTCGCCGGCCACCCCGGGTTCTTGTGTTGAGCGCACGTGCCCCCTCCGCAATGCCGAACGGCGGGTCGACGACCCGCGTGACGATGTCGGCTGACACCGGCGGAAGCCGTCAGGCTATACCGGAACCCGGCCGTGCCACGATCACCACGAGGTGGGGCGGGGTGTTCATCCGGCCACAGCGAACAGCAGGAGGGCGGGCAGGAAGTTGTTCGTGGCGTGGGCGACCATGCTCGCGGCGACCCGCCCGGTGATGAGCCGGGCCATGCCGATGGCGAGTCCCCCGACGAACAGGACAGGGGTGCGCCACGCCTCCTGGTGGATGAGCGCGAAGATCACCGAGGTGAGGATGAGGATGGCCACGCGCGGGATCCGGTAGTGCTCCATGGCACCCCACAGCGCGCCGCGCATGAGCAGCTCCTCGGTCAGCGGGGCGCCCAGGAAGGCGAACAGGGCGAACAGGAACAGCCAGACGGTCCGGTCGCCCTGCATGAGCCGGGACAGGTCGGTCTCCGGCGGCGGACCGGTGAGCGCGATGATGACCAGCGTCGCCATCCAGGACCCGAACAGCGCGCAGAGCCCGCACACCAGGCCGACCTTGAAGTCGCGCTTCCTGGGCACGATGCCGAAGTCGGCGCGCAGGCCATGCCCGCGCCACCACGAGAAGATCGCCGGCACCAGGCCGAGCAGGATGTTCGGTGCGAAGGCGAGCAGCAGCAGCGGACCGGTGTTGGGCGGCTGCGCCGGGTCGAACCCGCCCTCGGGCTGGGGCTTGACGGCCCCCAGGACCACCACGGCCAGGTAGTAACCGCCGTAGCCGAGGAAGAACGCGGCGAAACCCCAGGCCAGCGAGCCGCGCCGGGCCGCTTCCAGCCGCGCTTCCCAGAACGTGCGGTACAGGTCGGCGGAGCCGTCCACCCGGTGCATCGGCTGAAGGTACGGATCCCGCTTCTCCCCCACAAGACGCTCCCCTCGACACCTCAACCCTAAGCGCTCGCACACGGGGTCGCCGTGTTCGCCAGGCGAGGTGGAAACGATTGCGGTGACCGTTCCCAGCGTGTTCGAAGGGTCAGAAGACCTTGCCGCCTAGGAGGATTCGCTTCGGGTCGCGGAGGGCGTCCAGGTCCTTGCGCGGATCGGCCTCGTAGCACACCAGGTCGGCGGGAGCACCGTGCTCGACGCCCGACCAGCCCAGCCACTCGCGGGCGCCCCACGAGGCGGCGCTGAGGGCCTGCTCGGTGGACATGCCCACCCGGTTGAGCGCGGCGACCTCGTCGGCCAGCACGCCGTGCGGGATGCCGCCGCCGGCGTCGGTGCCCGCGTAGACCGGGATGCCCGCCTCGATGGCCTTGGCCACGGTGGCGTCGGCCCGCTCGTAGAGGGCGTTCATGTGCGAGGCGTAGTCCGGGTACTTCGTCGCAGCGGCGGCGAAGCCCGGGAAGTTCTCCACGTTGACCAGCGTCGGAACCAGCGCGGTGCCGCGTGCGGCCATCAGTTCGACCGTCTCGTCGGTCAGCCCGGTGCCGTGCTCGATGCAGTCGATGCCCGCCTTGACCAGGCCGGGCAGGGCGTCCTCGCCGAACACGTGAGCGGTGACGCGAGCACCGAGCCGGTGCGCGGTCTCGATGGCCTCGGCCAGCACCTCGTCGCTCCACAAGGGAGCCAGGTCGCCCACCGAACGGTCGATCCAGTCACCGACGAGCTTGATCCACCCGTCGCCGTAAGCGGCCTGCTCGGCGACCGCGGACGGCAGGTCCCGCTCGTCCTCGAGGTCGTCGGACAGCTTCGGGATGTAGCGCTTGGGCCGGGCCAGGTGCTTGCCCGCGCGGATGATGCGCGGCAGGTCGTCGCGCTCCTGCAGCGGCCGGGTGTCGATCGGCGCGCCGCAGTCGCGGAGGAGCAGGGTGCCCGAGTCCCGGTCGGTCTCGGCCTGGCTCGCGGCCTCGTCGAGCTCGACCGGGCCCTGGGTGCCGATGCCGACGTGGCAGTGCGCGTCGACCAGCCCGGGCAGCACGTAGCCGCCGTCGAAGACGGTCTCGGCTCCGGCGACCGGTTCCAGCGAGATCCGGCCGTCGACGATCCACAGGTCCCGCTGCGCGCCCTCGGGCAGCACCGTGGCGCGCAGGTGCAGCGCGGTCACTTGTCCTTCTTGTCGAAGTTGAGCTTCGACGGGTCGAAGCCCGGCGGCAGCTGGTTCGCCGTCGGGTCCAGCTTGGACAGGTCCGGGCCGGCACCGCCGCCCATGCCGGGCATCCCACCCGGAGGCAGGCCGGGCAAGCCACCGGGCATGCCCTTCATGCCCTTCGGCGGGGTCGGGCCGCCCTTGCCCTTCTTGCCCTTCTTCCCCTTCTTGCCCTTGCGGTTCTTGCTACCGCCGCCTCCGCCGCCGAAGCCGCCGAACTGGCCCGCCATGCGCTGCATCATCTTGCGGGCCTCGAAGAACCGGCTGACCAGGTCGTTGATGTCGCTGACGGTCACACCGGAGCCGCGCGCGATGCGCTGGCGGCGCGAGGCGTTGATGATCTTGGGATCGGCCCGCTCGGCCGGGGTCATGCCGCGGATGATCGCCTGGATGCGGTCCAGCTGCTTCTCGTCGAAGTTGGCCAGCTGGTCCTTCATCTGACCCGCGCCCGGGAGCATGCCCAGCAGGTTCTGCAGCGGACCCATCCGCCGCACCGCCTGCATCTGCTCCAGGAAGTCCTCCAAGGTCAGCTGGCCGGTGCCCAGCTTCTCCGCGGCCTTCTCGGCCTGCTCCTGGTCGAATGCCTGCTCGGCCTGCTCGATCAGGGTGAGCACGTCACCCATGCCCAGGATCCGGTTGGCCATCCGGTCCGGGTGGAAGACGTCGAAGTCCTCCAGCTTCTCGCCGCTGGAGGCGAACATGATCGGCTGGCCGGTGACCTCGCGGACCGACAGCGCGGCACCACCGCGGGCGTCACCGTCGAGCTTGGTCAGCACCACGCCGGAGAAGCCCACGCCGTCGCGGAAGGCCTCGGCGGTGTTCACCGCGTCCTGACCGATCATCGCGTCGAGGACGAACAGGACCTCGTCCGGCGTGACCGCGTCCCGGATGTCGGCGGCCTGCTTCATCATCTCCTCGTCGACACCCAGCCGTCCGGCGGTGTCGACGATGACGATGTCGTGCTGCGCGCGCTTGGCCTCGTCGATGCTGTCGCGGGCGACCTGCACCGGGTCGCCGACGCCGTTGCCCGGCTCGGGCGCGTACACCGGGACCCCGGCGCGCTCGCCGACGACCTGCAGCTGGTTCACCGCGTTCGGCCGCTGCAGGTCGCAGGCCACCAGCATCGGCGTGTGGTTCTGACCGGACAGCCACTTGGCGAGCTTGCCCGCCAGCGTAGTCTTACCGGAACCCTGCAGACCCGCGAGCATGATCACCGTCGGCGGGTTCTTCGCCAGCTCCAGGCGACGGGTCTCGCCGCCGAGGATGGTGACGAGCTCCTCGTTGACGATCTTGACGACCTGCTGCGCCGGGTTCAGCGCCTGCGAGACCTCGGCACCCTTGGCCCGCTCCTTGACACCCTTGATGAACCCGCGCACGACGGGGAGCGCCACGTCCGCTTCGAGCAGGGCGATGCGGATCTCCCGCGCGGTGGCGTCGATGTCGGCTTCGGACAGCCGCCCCTTGCCGCGCAGGTTCGTCAGGACCGAGGTGAGCCGGTCGGAGAGTGTGTCGAACACGGGTTCACGGGCTCCAGAGTCGATGAGGGTGTACCTGGGTACCTGTCTGAGGGTAACCGGCCCGCGCCGAGCATCGGCGCGGGCCGGTTACCACCGGAGGTTCCCGATCAATTCAGCTTGGGCTCCACGACCAGTTCCGCGCACGAGCGGCGCAGCCGGAAGGTTCGCGGACCACGCTCGCAACCGGCACCGCCGCGGGTTCTGACACGTCGTCTGGCGAGTACGCGCGACGCCGTGCAACGGGCATGCATCAGGAGTGGCGCGGAGTCCAGACGGCGTGTCAGCTCCCGCTACCTGCACCGCCACGCAGAACGAGCGGTGACAGGCGATTCCTCAGGCGCCCGTGTGGCGGAGGTCCCTCTTGGGGCCCGTGCGGTGCTGCGGGGAGCGCTGGCCCGCGGACTGGCCCTTCCGGTGCGGGCGCGGCTTGTTGTCGCGGTCCCGGCCACCGGCGGGGCGGCGCGGACGGCGACTGATGATCTCCCCGTCGGCGCGGGTGATCTTCAGGCCGCGGCCGGCGACCTGGGTGGTGCGCAGCTTGCTCAGCAGCTCCTCGGGCAGGTCCGCGGGGAGCTCGATCAGCGTGTGCTCGTTGCGGATGTCGATGTGCCCGATGTGCTTGCTCGGCACACCGCCCTCGTTGGCCAGCGCACCGACCAGCGCGCGCGGCGTGACCCGGTTCCGGCGGCCGACCTCGACCCGGTAGGTGTCGGTGTCGCCGTTGCTGCCGTGGAAGGCCGCACCGTTCTGGCGCACCGGCTCGGACTCAGGCTCGAGCAGCAGCGGCCGGTCGCCCTGGGCCATGGCGGCCAGCGCGGCCGCGATCTGCGAAGCGGGCACGTCGTGCGTCCGCTCGTACTCGTTCACCAGCTCCTGGAAGACCTCCAGGCCGCCCTTGGCCAGCGTGTCGGTGATGCTCTGGGCGAACTTGGCCAGCCGGCGGTCGTTGACCGCGTCGATGGTCGGCAGCTCCATCTGCTGGATCGGCTGACGGGTGGCCCGCTCGATGGCGCGCAGCAGGTGGCGCTCGCGCGGGGAGACGAACAGGATCGCCTCACCGCTGCGCCCGGCACGACCGGTGCGGCCCACGCGGTGCACGTAGGACTCGGTGTCGTGCGGGATGTCGTAGTTGAGCACGTGCGAGATGCGCTCGACGTCGAGACCGCGGGCCGCCACGTCGGTGGCCACCAGGATGTCGACCTTGCCGTCGCGCAGGTGGCCGATGGTGCGTTCGCGCTGGGCCTGGGCGATGTCGCCGTTGATGGCCGCCGCGCTGAAGCCGCGGGCCTGCAGCTTCTCCGCGAGCTCCTCGGTGAGCTGCTTGGTCCGCACGAACACGATCATCGCGTCGAAGCTCTCGACCTCGAGGATGCGGGTCAGCGCGTCCAGCTTGTTCGAGGGCCGCACCGGCACGTGCCGCTGGTTGATGTTGGTGGCCGTGGAGGTCTTGGTCTTGACCGAGATCTCCGCCGGGTCGTTCAGGTAGTTCTGCGTGATCTTGCGGATGCCCTGCGGCATCGTCGCGGAGAACAGCGCGACCTGGCGGCGGGCCGGGACCGACTGCAGGATCTTCTCGACGTCCTCGATGAAGCCCATGCGCAGCATTTCGTCGGCCTCGTCGAGCACCAGGTTCTTCAGCTCGGTCAGGTCCAGCGACCCCTTCTCCAGGTGGTCGATGATCCGGCCGGGGGTGCCCACGACGACGTGCGCACCGCGGCGCAGGCCCGCCAGCTGCGGGCCGTAGCCGGTGCCGCCGTAGATCGGCAGCACGTGGAAGCCGGGCAGGTGCGAGGCGTAGCGCTGGAAGGCCTCGGAGACCTGGATCGCCAGCTCACGGGTCGGCGCCAGCACCAGGGCCTGCGGCTTGGTGCTGGTCAGATCGATGTTGGACAGGATCGGCAGCGCGAACGCGGCGGTCTTGCCGGTCCCGGTCTGCGCGAGGCCCAGCACGTCGCGGCCTTCCAGCAGCAGCGGGATCGTCTGCTCCTGGATCGGCGACGGGGCCTCGTACCCGATCTCGTTCAGCGTTTTCTGGACGCGCTCGTCGAGGTCGAGTTCAGCGAAAGTAGGCATGCGGAACGCAGGTCTCCCTAGGTGGGTCGTCGGGGGGCTGATCGCGGAAAGGTCCGGCGCCACCCCGTGCGTGCTGACGAGGTCGTGCGTCCACTCGGTGGCGTGCGGCGAACCTGAGGGACTCCGCTTGCGCTTGTCGAACCGCGCGCTCCACCCGACGCACACCCTGTTGCCAGTGACCCGCAGCTCGAAAAATCTCAGCCTGGCGCAGCGACATCTGGCCGCAGCACCGGGTCTCCAGAGTAGTCATCACGATCAGTTGATGTCGGCCCGCCCCCACCCAACGGGACGTAGGTCACGTCTCGACGTCCAGCCGCAGGCCACCGGCCACCTCGGAGCGGGTGAACAGGTGCACCCGCCGCCAACCGGGCAGCGGGCGGCCCGCGAGCAGGCGCTCGTGCATCCGCTCGGCGCGCCGGACGTGCCGGCGGAAGGAACCGGACCGGATCACCCTGCCCCGCGCGAGCTGGCCGTCGAGCGCCGAGCCGGCGTCGACGTGCAACCACAGCAGGACGGTGCGCCGCCCGGTCAGCCAGGCGAACAGGAGCAGCACCAGCCGGGTGGTCGCCCGGGTCGCGGGCTCGTGCGCGACGACCGGACCCGAGCTGACCAGGCAGGCCCAGGCGATCCGGGAGCGGTGCACCAAGTGCACCACCGGCCGGTAGTAGCGGTACGGGACGTCCGGCGAGAGCTCCCGCAGCCGGGTGCGCACCTGCTCGGAGTCGAGCCGGACGACGTCCTCGGCCGCGTGCATCTTGGCCAGCACCGTGCTCTTGCCGGCGCCCGGGACGCCGGCGAGGACGACCAGCGAGCGTCGGCCGACCCGCACGGAAGGGGTCGGGTCGGCGGCGAGGGGAGAAACGTCCGGGATGTCCACGGCCGCTCCAGGTTACGCGGCGTCGATCTTGGATGAACGAGATTGGAGGACTCACCCGCCGCAGTGCTGGACAGCGCCGGCGGGCGAGGCCACGCGGAGGCGGCGGCTCCGGTCACGCGCTCCCGGTCTGGCGTGAGAAAAGGCGGCCCGCTCCCCCAGGGCGGGCCGCCTCGTGCGCTCCCGGGTACCGCACCCGGCCTTCCACGCGGGAGGCGCACCCCCTCGCCTCCCACGCACCCCCTGCGATCGCGGCCACTCCCGACGAGCCCGCCCGACCCCCAGCACGGGCGCGATCTCCGGGTCTCCCCTGATCGCCGCGTCGCACTGAGAAGTCTGCCCGCACCGGCGTTCTCGCGAGACCGTGACAATGCCCGAGTACGCCTGCGTAGTTGTACGCACCCGCACCGGGGGAACCTGCCAACGACGGAGGGCGCCTCCCGACCCGTGGTCGGGAGGCGCCCTCCAGCGCTGCTCCGGGAGCTCAGATGGCGGCCACCCCGGTTTCACCGGTGCGGACCCGCACAACGGTCTCCACGGCGGTGACCCAGACCTTGCCGTCGCCCACCCTGCCGGTGCGGGCGGCGTTCACGATCCCGTCCACCACCTTGTCGACGTCGGTCTCGTCGACGAGGACCTCGACGCGGGACTTCTCGACGAAGTCCACCGAGTACTCCGCACCCCGGTAGACCTCGGTGTGGCCCTTCTGCCGGCCGTAGCCCTGCACATCGCTCACGGTCATGCCCAGCACGCCGATCTTGCCGAGCGCCTCCTTCAGGTCGTCCACCTTCTGCAGTTGGACGATCGCGGTCACCATCTTCATGCGCGGCTTCCCTCCAGCTTCCGGTCTTCGAGCTCTGCCGGAGCCGAGGCGCGGCGACCGGAACGGTCATCGCCGAAGTGGTAGGCGGTCTCAGCGTGCTCGGTCTCGTCGATGCCCGCTGCCTCGTCCTCCTCGGTCAGCCGGAAGCCGACCACCGCCTTGACGAGGTAGGCCAGCACCAGGCTGAGCACGAAGGAGTAGACCAGGACCGCGACGGCTCCCACGGCCTGGCGCCACAACTGGTCGAGTCCGCCGCCGTAGAACAGCCCGGCCACTTCCGCCGGCGCTTCCGCCGAGGCGAACAGCCCCACCAGCAGCGTGCCCATCAGACCGCCGACCAGGTGCACGCCGACGACGTCGAGCGAGTCGTCGTAGCCGAACTTGAACTTGAGGCTCACCGCCAAGGCGCAGACCGCGCCCGTGATCGCGCCGACCGCGATGGCGCCCAGCGGCGTCACCGAGGAGCAGGCCGGGGTGATCGCGACCAGACCGGCCACGATGCCCGACGCGGCACCCAGCGTGGTGGCGTGGCCGTCGCGGATGCGCTCCACGAGCAGCCAGCCCAGCATCGCTGCGCTCGTCGCGACCAGCGTGTTGACCAGCACGAAGGCCGCGGTGTTGTCGGCGGCCAGCGCCGAGCCGGCGTTGAAGCCGAACCAGCCGAACCACAGCAGGCCGGCACCGAGCACGACGAACGGCAGGTTGTGCGGCTTGCCGACGCCCTTGGGCCAGCTCGTGCGCTTGCCCAGCACCAGGACCAGGGCCAGCGCCGCAGCACCGGCGTTGATGTGGACCGCGGTGCCACCGGCGAAGTCGATCGCGGCCAGCCGGTTGGCGATCCACCCGCCGACGGCGGTCACGCCGCCCGCCTCGTCGGTGTCGTCGAAGTCGAAGACCCAGTGGGCGACCGGGAAGTACACCACGACCGCCCACAGGGCAGCGAACAGCAGCCACGGACCGAACCGCGCGCGGTCGGCGATGGCGCCGGAGATCAACGCGACCGTCAGGATCGCGAACATCGCCTGGAAACCGACGAAGGCCAGCGACGGGATCGTGTCGGACAGCGAGTCCTCACCCAGCAGCCCCGACAGGCCGAAGTTCTCGAAGGGGTTCGCGAGCAGGCCCACGCCACCGACGTCGGTGGAGAAGGCCATCGAGTAGCCGAACAGCACCCACAGCACGCCGATCACGCCAATCGAGCCGAGGCTCATCATCAGCATGTTCAGCACGCCGCGGGACCGGACCATGCCTCCGTAGAAGAACGCCAGACCTGGTGTCATCAGCAGGACCAGAGCGGCGCTCACGAGCACCCATGCGGTGTCGCCTGAATTCACATTGCCTCCCCGTGCGAACCGAGTTGGCCGCATCATGGGAAATGCCTGTTTCAGGCGAACCGTCCTGCTGTTACGGCGGCGTGAAAGGGGACACGCCGGCGGTTACGTCCTGTTGACACGTCACGCCCGTGCGCGGTCGACCACAGACGGGACCTGCACCGGCCGTCCGACCGAGAGCCCGCACGCGAGCCAGCCCGCTGCGCAGCCGAGGATCAACGCCAGCGGTAGCGCCCACGCGCCGGTGACGTCGTGCAGCAGGCCGATGAGCAGCGGTCCGGCCGCGGCGATGAGGTAGCCGCCGCCTTGCGCCATGCCGGACAGGGCGGTGGTGGTGTCGCTGTCCGGCGAGCGCAGCCCCAGCAGGGTCAGCGCGAGGCCGAACGCGGCGCCCTGCGCCAGGCCGAGCACCGCGACCGCGGGCCACAGCAGCGCCGTCGGGCCCAGCAGGATGCCGCCGAAGCCGGACATGAGCATCAGCGCCAGGACGACGATGATCGGCCGCTGGTCGTGCATCCGCCGGCACAGCACCGGGATCGACATCGAGCCGGCGGCCTGGATCGCGGCCTGCACGCCCAGTGCCAGGCCGGCCAGGCCCGGGCTCATCCCGCGGCTCTGCAGCATCGTCGGCAGCCAGCCGAACACCACGTAGGCCAGCGAGGACTGCAACCCCATGAAGAAGGTGACCTGCCAGGCCAGCGGGCTGCGCCAGAGGAGGCCCGGGCTCACCGGCTTCGGCGCGGCGACCGCGCTGCCGCGCACCGCGACCAGGCTGATCACCAAGGCCACGAGCACGGGCACGGCCAGCAGACCCAGCGGAGCCCGCCACTCGGAACCCAGCGCCTCGCCGATCGGCACCACGGCGGCGGCCGCCACCGCCCCGCCCAAGGTCAGGCACATCGTGTAGACGGCGGTGACCACCGGGACCCGGTGCGGGAAGTCCCGCTTGATCAGACCGGGCACCGCCACGTTGGCCACCGCGATGCCCGCGCCGACCACGACCGTGCCCACCAGCAGCGTCGGGATGTCGCCGAAGGCGCGCAGCGAGTTGCCGACCAGCAGCACCACCAGGCAGCCCAGCAGCACCCGCTCGTCGCCGAAGCGCTGCCGCAACCTCGGCGCCACGAACGCGAACGCGCCCAGGCACACCACCGGCAGCGTCGTCAGCACGCCGCTGAAGGTGCCGGTGACCCCCAGGTCGCGCTCGATGCGCTCCAGCAGCGGCGCCACCGCGGTGAACGGCGGCCGCAGCGCCACGGCCACCAGCACGACCACGACCACGGTCACCACGGCGGTGACCCGCTGGGTCCGCGGCGGCCTCCCCTGCACTCCGGTGCCCACGCAACATCCCTCTCTCGAGCAGTCAGCACAGCGTGACCGCCCTGAGCAGCCAGCCTCCGCTCAACCCAACTACACCGCACAGCGCGGAAGCACCCTCCCGCTTGGTGAGTCTCTGCACATCACGGCGCGGAAATCCGCCGAATCCACCCAATCCGCCCCAAAGCCAGCGACCAGGGCGAACACCCGGCCGAGGAACGCGAGAGCCCCCGACGCCGCGGTGGCTGCCGGGGGCACTCGGAGGAGGGTCAGTTCAGCAGGGCGTCGACGAAGGCGCCCGGTTCGAACGGCGCCAGGTCGTCGGGGCCCTCGCCGAGCCCGACGAGCTTGACCGGGACGCCGAGCTCGCGCTGCACCTGGAAGACGATGCCGCCCTTGGCGGTGCCGTCGAGCTTGGTCAGCACGATGCCGGTGACGTCGACGACCTCGGAGAACACCCGGGCCTGCATCAGCCCGTTCTGGCCGGTGGTGGCGTCGAGGACCAGCAGGACCTCGTCGACCTGCGCCTTCTTCTCGACGACGCGCTTGACCTTGCCGAGCTCGTCCATCAGGCCGGTCTTGGTGTGCAGCCGGCCGGCGGTGTCGACCAGCACCGCGTCCACGGCGGTGTCGCTGCCGCGGCTGACGGCCTCGAAGGCGACGCTGGCCGGGTCGGCGCCCTCGTTGCCGCGCACGACCTCGGCGCCCACGCGCTCGCCCCAGGTCGCCAGCTGCTCCACGGCGGCGGCCCGGAAGGTGTCGGCGGCGCCCAGCAGCACGTGGCGGCCGTCGGCGACGAGCACCCGGGCCAGCTTGCCGGTGGTGGTGGTCTTGCCCGTGCCGTTGACACCCACGACCAGCAGCACCGCCGGCTTGCCGCCGTTGGCCGGGTCGCCGTGCGGCAGGGCGCGCACGGAGCGCTCCATGTCCTGGCCGAGCGCGTCGACGAGCACCTCGCGCAGGACCGTGCGGGCCTCCTCCGGGCTGCGGACGGCGCGCGAGGCGATCTCGGAGCGCAGCCGCTCGGTGATCTCGGTGGTGGTGGCCGCGCCGAGGTCGGCCATCAGCAGGGTGTCCTCGATCTCCTCCCAGGAGTCCTCGTCGAGGTCACCCGCACCGAGCAGCCCCAGCAGGCCCTGGCCGAAGGTCGAGCGGGACCGGGAGAGCCGTCCGCGCAGCCGCTCCAGACGACCCGCGGTGGGCTCGATCTCCTCGGGCTCGACCACGGGGGTCTCGGGTTCCGGCGGAGCGGCCGGCTTCTCGGCCTCCGGCTCGACCGCGGGCTTCTCCGGTTCCGGCGGAGCGGCCGGCTTCTCGGCCTCCGGCTCGACCGCGGGTTTCTCCGGCTCCGGCTCGACCGCGGGCTTCTCCGGCTCCGGCGGGGCAGCGGGCTTCTCGGCCTCCGGCGGAGCGGTGGCCTGCTCGGGAACCTCCGGCTGGGTGACCGGCTCGGCCGTCGCGGTCTCGTCGGGGAGCTCGACGTCGACGATGCCGCGCCGCTCGGTGTCGCGCGGGACCGCCGCGTCGTCGCCGACGCCCGGTTGGCCCTCCACCTCGGTGCGCTCGTCGACCGGGTGCACCGGCGCGGCGGGATCCGCCGCCTCCGGCTCAGCGGTGGCGGCGCCGCTGGCGAAGCTGATGCCGCCACCCGCTTGGTAGCCGCCGCCCTTGACCTGGGTGCGGCGTTCGGCTTCGTCCTTCTCGCGCAGGCTGATCCGCCGCCGTCGGTTGAGCACCACACCGGCGACCACGGCGAGAGCCAGCACCACCGCGACAACGACGATGATCAGGATCAGGTTTGAGGTGGTCACCCGCTCATCCTCCCACCCGCTCCGACCGATCCGGCCAGGCACCTGCTGCGCGGTCGTGTGAGCAATTCACCAACAATGAAGGCGAAGTGCTTGCCTTTTCATGGCCGGGTGCAATACACCACAGGTATGCGCTGGTGGCGAGTGGTGGGACTGCTCTCGGGGACGTCGATGGACGGCATCGACGTGGCCGTGGCCGATCTGCGGCTCGACGGCGAGTCGATCGAGCTCCGCCCGCTCGGCGAGGAAACCTGCCACTACCCCACCGACCTGCGCGAAGAGCTCCGCCTCGCGCTGCCTCCCGGCGACCTCGACGCCGAAGCCCTCTGCCGGTTGGACACGCGCGTCGGCCAGGCCTTCGCCGACGCCGCACGCACGGGTGCGGAGCTGGCCGGTGGCAGCGCCGACTTCGTCGCCTCGCTCGGCCAGACCCTCTTCCACTGGGTCGACGGCGGCCAGGCCCGCGGCACCCTGCAAATCGGCCAGCCCGCCTGGATCGCCGAGGCCACCGGCCTCCCGGTGATCTCCGACCTGCGCGCCCGCGACGTCGCCGCCGCCGGGCACGGCGCTCCGCTCGCCGGAGTCCTCGACGCGCTCTGGCTCGCGGGCGACGACTCCCAGGGGACCCAGGTCGCCCTCAACATCGGCGGCATCGCCAACATCACCGTGGTCGGAGGCAGCCGACCGCTCGCCTACGACACCGGGCCCGGCAACGCCCTGATCGACCTCGCCGCGCAGCAGCGGACCGGCAGGCCCCAGGACACCGACGGGGCGTTGGCCGCAACCGGAACGGTGCACGGGGACCTGCTGAAGCTCCTGCTGGCCGACGAGTACTACCGGCTGCCCGCCCCGAAGTCGACCGGCAAGGAGCACTTCGGCTCCGCCTACCTCACCCGGGTGCTCCAGGAGCTCGGCGAACCGGTCTCCGACGGCGACCTGCTGGCCACCCTGACGGAGCTGACCGCGCGCACCATCGCCGACGCCTGCCGCGCTGAAGGGGCGGGGCGCGTCGTCGTCGCGGGCGGCGGGGTGCACAATCCTGTGCTGCTGACCGCACTGCGCCGCTCGCTGGACGTCCCGGTGCTGGTCAGCGACGAGCTCGGGATGCCCGCCGACAGCAAGGAGGCCCTGCTCACCGCCCTGCTCGGCTTCCTGACCTGGCACGGGCTCCCCGGCAACACACCCGGGACCACCGGGGCGGTCGGCCCCAGGATCCTCGGCAGCATCACACCCGGCGCCACTGGATTGCGGCTGCCCGAACCAGCCACCACACAGCCCCGGCGGCTGATCATGCGATCAGCCGCGACGAACTAGGAGGCCAGATGCGATCGCTCGACCTCGTCGTGATCGGGTTGTACCTGATCGCGATGCCGGCCCTGGGATTGCTGCTCAGCGGCAAGCAGAAGAGTTCCCAGGACTACTTCGTCGGCGGGCGCACCCTGCCCTGGTGGGCGGTGTGCTTCTCGGTGGTGGCCACCGAGACCTCGACGCTGACGGTGATCAGCGTGCCGACGGTCGCCTACCTCGGCAGCTTCACCTACCTGCAGCTGGCCATCGGCTACCTGATCGGCCGCGTCGTGGTCGCCTTCGTGCTGCTGCCCCGCTACTTCGCCGGGAACCTGGTCAGCGCCTACGCCTTCCTCGGTCAGCGGTTCGGCACCGGCCTGCAGGGCACCGCGTCGGTGACCTTCCTGGTCACCCGGCTGCTGGCAGACGGCTTGCGGCTGTTCGCCACCGCGATCCCGGTCAAGGTCATGCTGGCGGCGTTCGACGTGCACCTGGCGTACTGGCAGATCATCGCCCTGCTGTCGATCCTGACCGTGATCTACACCTACTTCGGTGGCATCCGGGCCGTCGTGTGGGTGGACGCGATCCAGATGTGCGTCTACGTCGGAGGTGCCGTCCTGGCCGGGTTCGTCCTGGCGGGCAAGCTGCCCGGTGACTGGTTCTCCACCGCCCTGGCCGAGGGGAAGTTCCAGCTGTTCGACTTCTCCTCGTCGGTCATCACCGACCAGTACGCGTTCTTCACCGCCGTGATCGGTGGCGCGGTGTTCGCGATGGCCTCGCACGGCGCCGACCAGCTCATGGTCCAGCGGCTGCTGGCCTGCAAGGACCTCAAGGACGGGCGGCGGGCGCTGATCGCCAGCGGTGTCGTGGTGGCCCTGCAGTTCGGGCTGTTCCTGTTCATCGGCACCATGCTGTGGTCGCTCTACAAGGGCGCCACGCCTGATGCGATGGGCCTGTCCAGCTCCGACGAGCTGTTCCCGCAGTTCATCGTCAACGAACTGCCACCGGGCGTCTCGGGCCTGTTCATCGCGGGCATCCTCGCCGCCGCGATGAGCACCCTCGGCTCCTCGCTGAACTCGCTGTCGACCTCGACCGTCAGCGATCTCTACCAGCGGCTGTCGAAGAAGCCGCTCAGCGACGCCTCGGTCCTGAAGATGGGCAAGGTGTGGACGCTGGTGTGGGCCGTGGTCTTCGTGGTGTTCGCCTCGATGTTCACCAGCACCGAGAACCCGGTGGTCGAGGTCGGCTTGAGCATCGCCAGCTACACCTACGGCGCGCTGCTGGGGTCGTTCCTGCTGGGGCTGCTGGTCAAGCGCGCCCGGCAGGCCGACGCGATCATCGCCTTCGTCTCGACCATCGCGGTCGTGCTGGTGTTCGTCGTCGGCGTCAGCTTCCCCGACGGCGAAGGGGGCGAGACCTCGCTGGCCTTCCCCTGGTACACCCCGCTCGGCGTGATCGTCACCCTCGCGGTCGGCGGTCTGCTGTCGCTCCGCCACAGCCGCACCACCGAGGAAGCGGAGCGCGAAACCGTCTGACCCCGCTCCCACAGCAAACCGGATGGCCTCGGTGATCGGCACTCGGACCACCGAGGTCATCCGGCGCCCGGGAGAAGGCACCCCGACCACCACGGCGCACCCCGGCGATCCGGACTCCGACCAGATGGGCCGGCCGGTCTCAGGACGTGCAGAACCGCGTGATCAGAGGGTCAGCGGCAGCAGGCCGGCGAGCAAGACCAGGACGAACACGGCGATGCTCACGCCGATCATCAGGCCGAAGCCGGGGGTCTCCTGCGGCGTGGGGCCGATCGCGCCGTCGATGAACGCGATGGCCGGCGCCCGGTAGTAGACGTCGAGCTGCTGCCCTGCGCCGACCGGGATCACCGCGGTCGCGTTGCCGACCTTCCACAGGTAGTTCACGTGCACCTGGATCTGGTGCTGCCCCGGCGGGAGGTCGATCGGGTTCTTGCCCCAGGTCAGGTTCGGACCCGGCTGTCCGTTGATCGTCACCTGCGGCTTGAACAGCAGGAACGCCCACGCCAGCCAGTGGTGCGAGCAGTCGATCAGCAGCCGGCCCATCCCGGGAGGAGGCGGCGGGAACTGCGGCGGCAGCTGCTGCTGGGGCATCTGCTGCGGCGGCATCTGCTGCATCGGTCCGGACTGCGGGTAGCCGGGCGGCATGCCCTGCTGCGGGTAGCCCTGCGGCGGCGACTGCGGGTAACCCTGCTGCGGGTAGCCGGAAGGCATCGGTTGCTGCGGCATGGGGCCGGAAGGCGGGCCGTACCCGGGCGAATGCGGGTAGCCCTGCTGCGGATACGGCGACTGCCCTGGCGGCGGGCCGTACGGGTTGGTCATCACGATCTCCTAGTGCCTGCCTCGGTCCCCGCGCTCGGGGTGGTGCTCGCGGAAGCACGACGCCGACGCCTCGCCCGGTGAGATGCCGGATCACGCACATCTTCGCGCATCCGTTCCCCTCCTCCCAAACCCCGGTCGACAACACCTGGGCACAGCCCTTCAGGACCGCCGACCACGCGCCGATCACACATCAATGGGGATGATCATCCGCACCGGGCGGGCTGGAACGGGGACCACGCACAGCACCGGGCACGAGCGGTTCCAGGACTTGCTGAGCGCCTACGCCACCGGCGACCTCGACGACGTCGAGTGGCTGATGATGCGCACCCACCTCTCCGAGTGCGCCCACTGCCAGGCCCAGATGAGCCGCCCGCCGCTGTGGAACCGCGCCGCTCCTCGGCTCATCACCTCTGAGCACGAGGTTCCGGACCGATCGGCGCGCGACGCCGCCCCCGGTTGGACCGTCGCGCTCGGCGTGGTCCTGGTGGCCACCCTGGTCGCCTTCGGAGTCGGCTACGCCCTCGGCGGCAGCTAGCTCAACACATGCGGCGGTAACCGCTCCGTCAGATGTGGGCCTCAACCGCCATCGCCGCAGGTTCTGAGCGGCTCGCGAGGAGCACGCCGGGTTCCTGCCACCCGCACCGCCGCGCAAGCCGACAACCGGCCTACTCCAGCACCGAAGCCACGTCACCTTCTTCTGGTGCGCCTTCGGGTTCCGGCTCGCTCCGGTCCGACTTCCCCTTCAGACGCTGCGAGATCACCTGCGTGATGCCGTCGCCGCGCATGGTCACGCCGTAGAGCGCGTCGGCGATCTCCATGGTCGGCTTCTGGTGCGTGATGATGATCAGCTGCGAGGTGGTGCGCAGCTGGTCGAGCAGCGTGATCAGGCGGCGCAGGTTCGTGTCGTCGAGCGCGGCCTCGACCTCGTCCATCACGTAGAACGGCGAGGGGCGGGCGCGGAAGATCGCCACCAGCATGGCCACCGCGGTCAGCGACTTCTCGCCACCGGACAGCAGCGACAGCCGCTTGACCTTCTTGCCCGGGGGACGCGCCTCGACCTCGACACCCGTGGTGAGCATGTCCTCCGGGTCGGTCAGCGTCAGGCGTCCCTCGCCGCCGGGGAACAGGACCTTGAAGACGACCTCGAACTCCTTCGCCACGTCCTGGAACGCCGAGCTGAAGACCTCGAGGATCTTCTCGTCGACCTCCTTGACCACGCTGAGCAGGTCGCGGCGGCTGTCCTTGAGGTCCTCGAGCTGGGTGGACAGGAACTTGTAGCGCTCCTCCAGCGCGGCGAACTCCTCCAGCGCCAACGGGTTCACCTTGCCCAGCAGCGAGAGGTCCTTCTCGGCGCGCTTGGCGCGGCGCTCCTGGGTGGCGCGGTCGTAGGGCACCGGCGGCGGAGCGCTGACCTCGTCGCCGCGCTCCTTGGCCGCCTCGTACTCGGCGACCTCGGCGGGGCTCGGCGGCACCGGCACGGTCGGGCCGTACTCGTCGACGAGGTCGTCGAGACCGATCCCGAAGTCCTCGATGATCTTGGTCTCGAGCTGCTCGATGCGCAGCCGCTGCTCGGCGCGCACCACCTCGTCGCGGTGCACGGCGTCGGTGAGCTTCTCCAGCTCGCCGGAGAGCTCGCGCACCCGCGCGCGGACGACGCCGAGCGCTTGCTCGTGCTCGCTCTGCTTGGCCTGCGCGACGTCCCGCTCCTCGGTGGCGGCTTGCAGCGACACCGAGATCCGCTCCAGCGCGGTCTCGGCGCCGTCCACGACGGCCTGGGTGACGCGGGCGGCGCGTTGGCGCGCCTCCCGGGCCGCTTCGGCGCGGGCGCGGGCCTCGCGCTCGTGACGCGCGGCGCGGCGCAGCTGGTCGGCCTTGCCCTGCACGGCGCGGGCGCGTTCCTCCGCGGTGCGCTGGGTCAGCCGGGCGTCCATCTCCTGCTGGCGCACAGCGGTGAGCTCGCTGGAAAGCCGGTCCCGCTCGTCGGTGTCGGGCTCGGCGGCCTCCTCCTGCTCGTTCTTGACCGCCTCCAACCGCTCTTCGAGCTCGGCGAGCTTCGTCAGCGACTGGTCGCGGGTTTGCTCGACCTTGGCCCGCTGCTCGGTGATCCGCTCGACCTCGGAGGAGGCGTTGCGGGCCGCGCGCTGCAGGCTCGACAGCCGCTCGGTGCTGCGAGCCCGGGCGACCTTGGCCTCGTTGATCTGCTCCTGCGCGGCGCGGGCCTCGGCCCGACGCGATTCCTCTTCGGCGCGGGCGCCTTCCAGGGCGGCCGAGTGCTGCTCGAGGCGGCGTTCGGCGCCGGCGAGCTCGGCTTCGGCCTCGTCGACCGCGGCGCGGACCTCGATGACGCTCTGCTGGTCGTCGGACCCGCCGGTGGCCCAGTGCGCGCCGAGCACGTCACCGGCCGAGGTCACCGCGCGCACGCTCGGCTCGGCTTGCACGAGGTCCCGCGCGTCGTCGAGCGTGTCCACCACGGCCACCCGGTCGAGGGCGCTGAGCACCGCGCCCTTGAGCTCGTCGGGGGCGCTGAGCAGGTCCACCGCCCAGCGGGCGGATCCGGGCAGCTGCGGCCAGTTCGAGCGGTCGACGTCGGCGTCCGACCCGATCACGACACCGGAGCGCCCGGCGTCGTCGGACTTGAGCAGGTTCAGCGCTTCCACCGCGTCGGTGACGCCGCGGACCACCACCGCGTCGGCGACCGCACCCAGCGCCGCGGCGAGCGCGGCCTCCGCGCCCGGCTCCACGGTCAGCAGCGCGGCGACCGAACCCAGCAGGCCGGGCACCCGGTCACCGGCGGAGAGCAGCGCTCCAGCACCATCCTTGCGCTGCAAGCCCATCGACAGGGCGTCGACGCGCGCCTTCCAGGACGCGATCTCGCGTTCGGCGGCCCGCTCCTCCTTGACCAGCTCCTCCACCCGGGCGCGGGCCGCGTCGCGGGCTTGCGCCGCGTTCTGGTGGCGCTCTTGGAGTCCGGCGTCGTCGGAGTCCTGGCCGCCGCTCTCCTCCTCGGCGTCGGCGACCGCGCTGTGCGCCTCCTCGGCGCGCGCGGTGGCCTCCTCCAGCTGTTCGGTGAGGCGCTCGATCTCGGCGGCGCTGTCGCTGACCTTCCCGCGCAGCGACTCGACCTGCCCGGACAGCCGCGCGGCCCCTTCACGTCGGTCGGCGATGGCGCGCACCGCCGCCATGTGGGCCTGTTCGGCCTGCTTGAGCTGCGATTCCAGGTCGGAGCGGTGCTGCACGACCTCCTGCAGCGCCTCGCGGGCCTCTTCGACCTGCTCGCGGAGCTCCACCTCGTGCTCGGCGGCCTCCTCGGCCTCGGCGTCGAGCTGGTCGGGGTCGCGGCCGGGGCGGTGCTCTTCGGTCTGCTCGGTGAGGTGCCGGTGCCGTTCGGCGGCCAACCGCAAGGTGCCGCGCAGGCGCTCTTCCAGCGCGGACAGCCGGTACCAGGTCTCCTGGGCCTTGTTCAGGCGCGGCGCGTCGGCGGCGACGGCCTCTTCGAGGGTCTTCTCCTCGGACTGGGCGAACTGCAGCGCGCGCTCGACCTCGGTGCGCTTGGCGCGCGCGGTTTCCTGGTCGGCCTCGTCGCGGGCCAGCTCCGCCCGCGCGGTGACCAGGTCGTCGGCGATCAGCCGCAGCCGGGCGTCGCGCAGGTCGGCCTGCACGGTCTGCGCCTTGCGGGCGATCTCGGCCTGCTTGCCCAGCGGTTTGAGCTGGCGCCGCAGCTCGCTGGTGAGGTCGGTCAGACGCGTCAGGTTGGCCTGCATCGCGTCGAGCTTGCGGAGCGCCTTCTCCTTGCGCTTGCGGTGCTTGAGCACACCCGCGGCCTCTTCGACGAGGCGGCGCGTCTCGTCGGGCTTGGCCTGCAGGATCGACGACAGCTGGCCCTGACCGACGATGACGTGCATCTCGCGGCCGATGCCGGAGTCCGACAGCAGTTCCTGCACGTCCATCAGCCGGCAGCTGTTGCCGTTGATCTCGTACTCGCTGGCGCCGTCGCGGAACATCCGGCGGGTGATGGAGACTTCGGTGTACTCGATCGGCAACGCGCCGTCGGCGTTGTCGATGGTCAGCGTGACCTCGGCGCGACCCAGCGGGGCGCGGCCCGCGGTGCCCGCGAAGATCACGTCCTCCATCTTGCCGCCGCGCAGGTCCTTGGCGCCCTGCTCGCCCATCACCCAGCGCAGGGCGTCGAGCACGTTGGACTTGCCGGAACCGTTCGGGCCGACGACGCAGGTGATCCCCGGCTCGAAGCGCAGCGTGGTGGCCGAAGCGAAGGACTTGAACCCCTTCAGCGTCAGGCTCTTGAGATGCACGGCTGCCGTCGACCTTCCCGTCGGTTGCGCGACCACGTCCGGGAGACTCTACCGTCGATCGACGCGAACTCGACGCAGAACCGCAGGTTCAACGCTCGACGAAGCCCGTGAGGTCGCCCTTGGGTTCCATCCACAGCTCGGCCACGTGGTCCACCCGGCCCGGGGTCGCGCCGGAACGCAAGGCTTCGAGGAGTTGCTCGCAGGCCTCCCGCGGCCCTTCGGCGACGACCTCGACGCGGCTGGCGGGCAGGTTGGTGGCGCTGCCGACCAGCCCGAGCTCCAACGCGCGAGAACGCGTCCACCAGCGAAAACCCACGCCCTGCACCTGTCCGTGCACACGCGCGATCAGTCGTGCCCGTTCCGAATCCGTCACGGCCCCGATGATGCCGCGTCCTCGCGGAGCTCACACCAGCGGCGGTTGATCGAACCGCAACCAGGCCCCGGTATGATCCGCCAGATCCCGGCGCGAGCCGGGGTGGACGGGGGACGAGACGGACCGACACGAGTTGGGGCACCCGATGGACCCGTTAGACGTGGAAGACCCGGACGCCCGGCCGAAGCGGCTGGTGGTGCTCGCCGCGTCCGGCATCGCCGTCGCCACGGTCTTCGCCACCACCGCTGCAGTCGTGGCGGGTTCCAGCCGGCAGGAGTCCGCCGGTCCGGACATCACGCTGCACCCCACGACCTCGCGGACGACGGCCACCTCCTACACGACCGCGCCGCCGATGCCGCCGGGCCCGCCGATCACCGGCACCACGAGCTCGGAGACCTCCAGCAGCGGCGAGACGTCGTCGTCCACGCGCACCTCCACGTCGACGACGACCTCGACGACCGAGGCACCGCCACCGCCTCCCACCACGACGACGCGCACGCCGAAACCGACGCCCACCCGGCCTTCGCCGACCCGGCCGCCGACGTCGCCTCCCACCACGACGACGACCAAGCCCAGCCCGACGCAACCGACTCCGTCGGCCAGCTCCAGCTCGACCCAGTTCCCGAACTGATGTCCCTGGCAGTGCACGCGTGCCGGTCGCTGTGCTCGTGGCACCGGACTCCCCGGGAGCTCGACGGGCTTCCGCTGCTGGCCTGCCGGGGGTGCGGTTCGCAGTGGATCCGCAGCGAGGGCTGGACCCCGATCGACCACACCGGCCGCATCCCGGACGACGTCCGCGCGGAGCTGCGGAAGCGCTGAGTCAGCTCGGGTCGCCGTCCACCACGAGATCCGCCCGGCCCCGGGTCGCGGCGACGGCCTCGGCGTTGCGCTCGTCGCTGCGGTGGACCCATTCCGCGGCCTGCTCCGGTGTCCGGCCGTAGCGGACGTGCCGGTCGATCAGCCGCTGCACGCGAACCTCGTCCGAAGGCGCGAGGAACCAGCACTCGTCGAGCAGACCGCGCACCTGCGACCAGGGTTGGGTGTCGAGCAGCAGGTAGTTGCCCTCGGTGATCACCAGCGGGACCTCGGGTTCCACGGCGATCTCGGCGGCGAAGGACTCCTCGACCTCGCGGTGGAAGTTCGGCGCGTACACCGTCTCGGCGCCCTCGCGGATCCGCCGCAGCAACGCGACGTACCCGGCGGCGTCGAAGGTGTCCGGAGCACCTTTGCGGTCGGTGCGGCCCAACCGCTCCAACTGCGCGTTGGCCAGGTGGAACCCGTCCATCGGGACCATGACGGCGGAGTCACCGAGCTCACGCAGGACCCGCTCGGCCACGGTCCCCTTGCCGGCCCCGGGCGCTCCGGTGATCCCCAGGAGCCGCCGTTGTCCACCCTCCGCGAGCCGCTTCGCCCGCGCGATCAACTCCGAGTACACGCCCTCATCCTCCTCCACCCGTTCCCGGGTGGTTCAGCGGAGGCCGGGGTGGAGGCCTGCGCCGGGAGCGTTGGCCGAGGCGTCGTCCCACACCTCGGCGAGGAGGTCCCGAACGTACTCGGCCAGGCGGGCGTTGTCGGCCGGGGCGAGGGTGCTCCACGCCCGCCCGTCGCCGCTGCGACGGACGACGTGCAGGTAACGGCCCCGGCCGGTGTCGTGGAAGGCGACGACGCGACCGGCCCGCTCGGGCTTGCCGCGACCGGGGTTGCCTTCTGCGCCGAACTGGCCGCGCACCCCCATGCCGTCGGCCATGTTCGCGACGTCAGCGGCGTCGTCGTGCGTGATGCCGAGGATGCGCAGCTCGTCGGTGAGACCCAGCGGGTTCCCCGCGCCGGCGGCGTCGGCTGCCTGGCGCAGGACGTCGTTGGGCAGGCTCACCGCGCGTCCCGGACCGGGCGGCACGTCACCGGCCACCGACACGGCGGCTTCGGCCAGCGCACCACCCCGGACCGGGGTCAGCTCCACCACGTCGCCGTCGACGACCGTCAGCAGCCCTTCACCGCCGTTGGCGCAGGCCAGGGCACGGATCGAGCGGTCGGCCCAGATCCGGCCGTCGATGCTGCGCTGCGGCCGGTCCAGCAGCCCGAGCAGGTCGGCGAGCTCGACCTCGACGCGATCGCGCTTCGTCTCGGCGAGCCGCTTGTGCCGCAACGATTCCCACGCCCCGGCGACGAGCTCCGCGCGCTTCGAGTAGGTGCTCCCCGGGCTGGGCACGTCGAGGACGACGTGCCGTCGTTCGTCGAGCCCGGCTGCTTCGCAGACCACGTCGAACTCCAGCGCGGACAGGTGGATCGGCTCTGCTTCGGCTCCGGGACGCACCGTCAGCCCTGCTTCTCCGGCTCGTCGCCGTCGGCGTCGTCCCCGGTCGGCTCGGCCTCCTCGGCCTCCGGCTCGACCTCCTCGGCCTCCGGCTCGACGTGGCCGAGCACAGCGGGCGCGACCAGGCGGTCGTCGTCGAACGGGGTTTCCTCGGCGGTGTACTTGTTCTCGTGCTCGGTGTCCTCGCCGGGCTTGTCGCCACGCGTCGCCGCCGGGGACATCACCGACCCCGGCGCCGGCCGGCTGCCGGGGGTGCCGCCCGCGGCCTTGCCCGCCACGGTGTCGCCGGGACCGCCGCCGACGGACCCGCCACGCGGGTTCGCCGGGGTCTTCGACTCGCCCGCGCCTGGAACCACCCCGGGCCCGGTCGCGGTCGCCGGGGTCCGCCCACCGACGAACTTGCTCGCCGCGTAGGCCCCGATCCCGGCCACGGCCGCACCGCCTGCGGCGATCCCGAGAACGGTGCCGGTGCCGAGCCCATCTCCGGTGCTCTGCCCGGCCTGCGGGTCCGGTTCGGTGCCGAACTCGGCGGCGTGCTCGTCCGGCTGCTGCTCGTCGGGACGCGGCTGCTCGTCCGGACGACCACCGGGGCGCTGGCCTGCGGGTGGTGGCGCCGCAGGAAGTTTCGGCGGAGCGTGCCGGTCCCCGCGGGGCTGCCCGCCACCGGCCGTCCCACCGACGACGGCACCGGTGCCCTCCCCCGCGGAGCCTCCCGGGGTGGACCCGAACGACCCGATCCCGGCCGACGGCGTCGACCCGGGCGGGGCCGCGGGCACGACCGCGGCGGCCGGCATCGACGGCAGCGGCTGGTAGGTCTGGGCCTGCTCGACCGAGGTGTCGCGGTAGTTCGACAGCGCCGCCTGCGCCGCCCGCTTCTGCGCCTCGATCTGCTTGGCCTCCTGGTCGTAGTCGCTCTCATAGCCGAAACCGCCGCCAGCCCACTCGAAGACGTTCTCCGACTGCTCGTGCCCCAGCTCGTCGGGGTTCGGCAACGTGTGCCGCGCCGACTCGTAGCCGCCTGCCTGCGCGGCCACGCTGCTCGCGGACACCGCGAGCGGATCGGGGGCGTCACCGAGGGCCACGCTCTGCTGCCGGGTCGCCTCCGCCGCCAGGCTTCCCGCGCTGCCGTGCCACTCGACCTGCAGCTTCGCCAGTTCGCGGCGCAGCGTGTCGTCGAGGTCGACGACGACCTGCACGCACTTGTCCAGGGCGCGCACAGCCCCCTGCATCGCCTGGGTGCCCTGGCCCTGCTTGATCTGGGCGATCCACTCCTGCAATTCCGGGATGTCCATCCCCTGGAAGCGGATGTCGCGGAGCGGGTCGATGTAGGTCACCGCAGCCCCCTAGCTCCGAGCCTGCAACGTGCTGACGACGGAATGCGCCGCCGTCTGGGCCTTCTCGCACATCTGGTCCGCGGTCATGGCGTTCGGCGTCTGGAGCTGCATGTTGACCCACACCGTCTGGCCCGGCGCCGCATCGACGAACGCATCGCACCCGAGGCTCTCGCCGCCGTTGATCTGGCTTTGGACCGCGCCGAAACCGTTCAGCTCGTAGCTCTGGCAAGTTCCCGGACTGGAGTTGATCTTGCCCAGGAACAGGTCGATGGCCTCAGGAACGATCCGCACGCCGATGGCGAAGCGCGCCGCACCGGTGTCCCCGAGGTAGCCGCACCCGTTGTAGTTGCTGCCGTCCTTGGGCAGCGGCTCTCCCGGCCCCACCTGCAACGACGTCAGCTGCTCGACGCTCATCCAGGTGCAGACGTCGGAATCCTGCTTGCCCGCCACCGGGAGCTCCCCCGGTCGCTGCGGGAGGTCCGGCGATGCGGGCGTAGCCGGCGGAGGAGCCGGATCGGGGCCGTTGACCGTGCACCCGGCCAGTGCGATGACGGCGGCAGCGGAGGCAACCGCCGCTGCGAACCCACTACCGAGGCGCACCGGCAGTCTCCTCACCTCGTGCTCCGCTTCGACTGGAACGAAGCGCTGATCTCTTCGTCGGTGTAGCCGTAATGCTTGGCCGCCTCGCCCAGCTGCTCACCGAGCGCGAGCACGTTGTCCACGTACTGCTGGAGCCGGTGGAAGTGCGAGTCGGGGTTCCCCAGCAGGTTCGCGGTCCACACGGCCGCAGCGCGCTGGGAGATCTGGTCGCCGGCCGGCGGACTCACGGCGAGGCTCGGGGCGAGGTCGTTCAACCGCTGGCTCGCTTCTTCGGCCGCGGCCAGGATGGTCTTGCGCACTTCGAGCACGTTGTCCTTGTTGACCGTGATGGCCTGGCCGGCCGCTCCGGGCGGCGCGGGCGGCGGTGGTGTCGTCATCGCGGGAGCCCCCCAGGTCGCGGCGGCACTGATCACCAGGTCGGGCCCGACACTAGCAGCGCCGCAGGACGCCGAGCACCGCTTTGCGCGAACTTCCCCGCCCCTCCTCAGCATTGTTGGATGTCATTAGCGATGATCTTCATCCACTGCTGTGCTGCCAGGCACACCCCCGCGCGGGCGGGGCGGACACCCCGCTGGAAACCCCGGCCCCTCCGCGAAGGGGGCGCGAGCCCAGGCGAGGCCCTGTCGCCACCGCGAGAGGACGGTTCCACCTGAAGCCCCCCGACCTCGTCGAGCCACCGAGGGCAACCGACTGACAGCGAGGGCAGCAACCCACGAACCCAACGGGGCCACACCCCGGCACGGCCTCCCCGAGCGCCGCTTCCTCCCGGTTTCGGCTGGTCTGCGCGGTTTGCGGGTGGGTGACTTCACTCCGGAGTTGGTTTCATCGATGCAACGATCTCGTTACCCTAGCTAACAAGTCGGTGCGTGGGAAACCTCGTTGCGAAGCGCCCGAAAACCGCAGGAAACGTACGAGATTGGGGATACGTCCGGACATGTGCGGAATCTCCGGCTGGATCGACTTCCAGCGCGACCTGACCGAGCACCGCTCCACAGTCGACGCCATGTGCGACACGATGACGTGCCGTGGCCCGGACGCCGGCGACACCTGGGTGAGCAGGCACGCCGCGCTCGGGCACCGGCGACTGGCCATCATCGACCTGCCCGGCGGCGCCCAGCCGATGGAGGCCGAGGGCGGCCAGGTCGCCATCGTCTACAGCGGTGAGGCCTACAACTTCACCGAGCTGCGCGACGAACTCCGCCGCCGCGGCCACCGCTTCGACACCGACAGCGACACCGAGGTCGTCCTGCACGGCTACCTCGAGTGGGGCGCCCAGGTCGCCGAGCACCTCAACGGCATGTTCGCCTTCGCCATCTGGGACTCCCACGAGGAGAGGCTGCTGCTGATCCGCGACCGGATGGGCATCAAGCCGCTGTACTACTACCCCACCGAGGACGGCGTGCTCTTCGGTTCCGAGCCGAAGGCGATCCTGGCCAACCCGCTGGCCGAGAAGGTCGTCGACGCCGACGGGATGCGCGAGCTGTTCGGCATGGTCAAGACCCCGGGCCAGGCCGTGTGGGCCGGCATGCGCGAGGTCGAGCCGGGCACGGTCGTCACCCTCGACCGCACGGGGCTGCGCGAGCAGGCCTACTGGAAGCTGCAGGCCACGGAGCACACCGACGACCAGCAGGCGTCCGTGGGGCACGTGCGCGAACTGCTCGACGACATCGTGCAGCGCCAGCTGGTGTCGGACGTCCCGCGCTGCGTGCTGCTCTCCGGCGGTCTCGACTCCAGCGCCATCACCGCGCTGTCCGGCCTGCACCTCGCCAAGAGCGGTGAGCAGGTGCGCAGCTTCGCGGTCGACTTCCTCGGCCAGACCGAGAACTTCGTGCCCGACCCGCTGCGCGCGACCCCGGACGGTCCGTACGTGCGCGACGTCGCCGAGCACGTCGGCTCGCAGCACCAGGACATCATCCTCGACCCCGACACCCTCGCCGACCCGGAGGTGCGCCGCGCGACCGTGCAGGCCCGCGACTTCCCGATGGGCCTGGGCGACATGGACCAGTCGCTGTACCTGCTGTTCAAGGCGATCCGGCAGCACTCCACGGTGGCGCTGTCCGGTGAGTCCGCCGACGAGGTCTTCGGCGGCTACAAGTGGTTCCACGACCCGGACGTGCGTGCGGCGGACACCTTCCCGTGGCTGGCGGCCGTGCAGAGCCAGGGTGCGGGCTTCGACGTGCTCGACCCGGAGGTCTCCGCGGCGCTGGACATGCCGTCGTTCATCGCCGACGGCTACCGCACCGCGCTGAGCGAGGTCCCCACCCTTGACGGGGAGAGCGACCTGGAGCGGCGGATGCGGGAGATCTGCTACCTGCACCTGACCCGCTTCGTGCGCATCCTGCTCGACCGCAAGGACCGGATGAGCATGGCGGTCGGCCTCGAGGTGCGCGTGCCCTTCTGCGACCACCGCCTGGTGGAGTACGTCTTCAACACCCCGTGGTCGCTGAAGACCTTCGACGGTCGCGAGAAGAGCCTTCTGCGACACGCCACCGCCGACACGCTGCCGAAGTCCGTGGTCGAGCGGGTGAAGAGCCCGTACCCGTCCACTCAGGACCCGAAGTACGCGGCGGCGCTGCAGCGCCAGGTCCGCGACCTGGTCAAGGCCGGCAACCCCGGGCTGTCGGTGCTCAACCAGAAGTGGATCGCCGAGGCGGTCGAACAGGACCCGGCGAGCATCGACACGGCCGCCCGTCACACCTTCGAGCGCGCCCTCGACCTCGCGGTCTGGTTCGACCTGCACAACCCGACGATCAAGCTCTGACCCACACCCCGAAGGGCACCCGCACCAGGCTCCACTTCGGGGGGAGGGGTGGACAACTCGCGCGAAATGTCCACCCCTCCCCCGGGCGGGTGACGGATGCAGCACACCCGGCGCCGTGACCTCGAGCTCGACTCGTGAGGTGGGCGCGAGGCACCCGGTGGCGGGGCTGCCGCCGCCAGCGGTGCGGGGTGTCGTTCGGGTGGTTGGTCGCGGCCCTGGCCGGCCGCACGATCGCCCGGACCGGTCGCCGCCTTCCCGGACGTCGGAAGAGAGCCGGAGTCTTCAGGCCCTGCCCCGTTCGACGGGGCAGGGCCTGAACTCGCCCTAGAGGTGGGCGTTGCGGGGTTTGGGCTGGCAGACCGGGCAGCTGAAGGCGGAACGGTTCATCCAGGGGTCCCGGCGGATCGACGCCCCGCAGCGCGGGCACGGGTTGCCGGCCTGCCCGTAGACCGCGAGCGAGCGGTCGAAGTAACCCGACTCGCCGTTGACGTTGACGTAGAGCGCGTCGAAGGACGTGCCGCCCGCGTGCAGGGCTTCCCCGATGACGTCGGTGACCGCTCGGACCAGCTCGCGGACCTTCGGCCGCGTCATGGTCGACGTCGGACGGGCCCAGTGCAGCTTGGCCCGCCACAGGGCCTCGTCGGCGTAGATGTTGCCGATCCCGGACACCAGGCTCTGGTCGAGCAGCGCGCGCTTGATGCCCGTGCGGCGGGAGCGCAGCCGCTCGGTCAGCCGCGTCAGGTCGAACACCGGCTCGAGCGGGTCCGGGGCGATGTGCGCGACCGGCTCCGGCAGGGCGACCCCGTCGACCTCGACCAGCTCGGCGAGCTGCAGCCCGCCGAAGGTGCGCTGGTCGACGAACCGCAGCTCAGGACCGTCGTCGGTGAAGCGCATCCGCACCCGCAGGTGCTTCTCAGCGGGCGCGTCGGTGGGCTGGACGAGCAGCTGACCGCTCATGCCCAGGTGCACGACGAGGGCTTCGCCGTCGGTCTCCCCGGAGCCGCCTCCGAGTTCGATCCACAGGTACTTGCCCCGCCTCCGCGCGGCGGTGAGCACCCGTCCGGCGAGCCGGGCCGCGAGGTCCTGCGCGCCGGGGACGTGGCGGCGGACGGCGCGCGGGTGCAGGACTTCGACGCTGGAGAGCTTCCGGCCCGCGGCGTGTTCGGAGACTCCGCGGCGGACGACCTCGACCTCGGGCAACTCAGGCACGAGCACATCCTCACCCACGGACGAGGAGCCTCCGGAGGCGGGCGCGCAAAAAGGGGTGTGAGCAGGGCGGGCCCTGCTCACACCCCTTCCGGTCAGAGGACTCGCGCGCTCAGGACGCGGAGTCGGCCGCCGAGCTCTCCTCGGCTGCGGTCGAGCCGTCCTCGGCCGCAGCGGCGGCGTTGACCTGCTCGTCAAGCTGGCGCCAGGCCGCTTCGGCCGCTTTCTGCTCGGCTTCCTTCTTGGTGCGGCCGTCGCCGCGACCGTAGGTCTGACCACCGACCACGACGAAGGCGCTGAACTCCTTGCGGTGGTCCGGGCCTTCCTCTTCCACGCGGTACTCGGGCACCCCGAGCCCCGCGGAGGCGGTCAGCTCCTGCAGGCTGGTCTTCCAGTCCAGGCCGGCACCGCGCTGCGGCGCTTCGGCCAGCAGCGGCTGGAAGAGCTTGTGCACGACCGCACGGGCGACGTCGATGCCCTCGGCCAGGTAGACGGCGCCGAGCACCGCCTCCAAGCCGTCAGCGAGGATGCTCGCCTTGTCACGGCCCCCCGTGAGCTCCTCGCCACGTCCCAGCAGCAGGTACTCACCGAGTCCGCCCTCACCGAGCCCGCGCGCCACTCCGGCCAGCGCGTGCATGTTGACCACGCTGGCACGCAGCTTCGCGAGCTGCCCCTCCGGCAGGTCCGGGTGCTCGTTGTAGAGGTGATCGGTGATCACCAGGCCGAGCACCGCGTCGCCGAGGAACTCCAACCGCTCGTTCGGCGGGAGACCGCCGTTCTCGTACGCGTACGAGCGGTGGGTGAGGGCAAGGGTGAGGAGCTCGGCGTCGAGTTCGACGCCGAGCGCTGCCAACAACGGAGCCCGGTCCACCTGACGGGCTCGTGACTGCTTTCCCCCCACTACGTGACCGCCGCTCAGGCGGGCTGGACGACCTGACGGCCGTCGTACTGACCGCAGGCCGGGCAGACGACGTGCGGCAGCTTCTGCTCACGGCAGGAGCGGTTCGAGCACTCGACCAGCGTCGGCGCCGAGGTCTTCCACGACGAACGGCGGTGACGGGTGTTGGCCCGGGACATCTTGCGCTTCGGGACGGCCACGACTACTTCTCCTCTTCGGTACCGCCGAACCGCTCTTGAAGCGCGGCCCAGCGAGGATCAATGGTCTCATGCGTGTGCTCGGGGGCGAGCTCGGCCCACTTCACGCCGCACCCGGAGCACAGCCCCTGGCAGTCCGGCGAGCACAACGGTGAGGAGGGAAGCGACAGCAACATCGCGTCCCGCACCACCGGTTCGAGGTCGATCAGGTCGTCCACGACCCGCTCCACCTCGTCGTCATCGGTGCTGGTGTCGGTAGCGCTGTCCGGGTAGGCGAACAGCTCGCGGAGCTCGACCTCGACCTCCTCGGAGACCGGGTCCAGGCACCGCGCGCACTCGCCGGCCAGCGCGGCCGATGCCGTGCCCGACACCAACACGCCCTCCACCACGGACTCGGCCAGCAGGTCCAGCTCCACCGGCTCGCCCTCGGGCACCTTGATCATGTCCAGCCCGAAGCCGGCCGGCGCCGGGGCCTTGCGCGTGTAGGCACGGCTGCTGCCGGGCCGGTGGCCGATCTCCCGGGTGTCGATCACCCAAGGGCCGGCTTGCGCAGTGCGCGGTTCATGGCTCTGAGACATCACGAATTTCGGTGCTTGATGAACGGGCATTGGTCCGACGTTGGGAACGGACCCCGACGAATCGGGCACTGCGTCCCAAGTCAGCCCTCCCAGCGTACGTGACGCCCCGCGATGAACGACACCAGCCCCGGTCCAGCGCGGCACGGCCCGGCTCGACTGGTTGGACCACTCGGCCGATCAGCTGGTCCGGCAGCCAGAACTTCCCCTCCCGCCAACAGCGGATTACCGTGCGGGGAAAATCATCAGTCGGGGAATTCGCGAAGCGTGGACGAACCATGACCGACGAGAGACCCCGGCTCGGCGAACCCGTGCACCGGTTCGCCGACCTCCCGCCCGACCAGGTGCGCGGGACCAGGAACGCCTGCACCGCGCTGGGCTCGCTCGCGATCGCGCTGAGCGTGCTGTCCTGCGCTGTGATCCTCCTCTGCGGCTACTTCGCGCCGCACCCGACCGTCCCCATCCCGGTGCTGGCCGTCGTGCTGGGCTCTGCGGCAGCCGTCATGGCGCTGGTGTGCTCGCTGGCGCTGTTCACCGGCAAGCGGTGCGTGCGCGCCGGGCGCTTCCACGCGGACGAGGCCGCCCGCTGGCGGCACGCCGGCTTCGTGTGCTGGCTGCTCGCGCTGCTGACGTCCGCGGTGTCCGCGCTGTCGTTCCACAGCGCGGTCCGGATCGACGCCATCGTCTACGGGCACCTGGCCTACACCGGCCCGATCACGGCCCACCTGGTGCTGCTGATCTCGCCGCTGCTGGTGGCGACCGCCGCGACCGTGGCCACGCACCAGGTCCTGAAGGAGCCGTGATCAGTTCGCGCCAGCGGAGGGCTGCCACTCCTCGTAGTCGAACGGAGCGCCCATCGGGCTGCGCAGCTGCTGGCGGCCCTTGCCGACCGTGCGCAGGGTGCGGCTGAGCAGGTCTTCGAAGTCGGCCAGGCGGGCGTCGACGTAGGCGTCGCACTCGCTGCGCAGCCGCTCCGCCTCCTCGTGGGCCTCGTCCACGATCCGCTTGGACTCGGCGTTGGCGGCCTGCGCGACCTCGGTGTCGGTGACCAGGCGGGCCTGCTCGGCCTTGCCCTCGTGCACCGACTGCTCGTAGGCGGCGCGACCGGCCTGCACCATGCGGTCGGCCTCGGACTGCGCACGGCTGACGTAGTCCTCGTACTCGCGCCGACCGGCCGTGACGGTCTGCTCGGCCTGGCCGCGCGCGTCCGACAGCACGTGGTCGGCCTGCTCGCGGGCCTCGGCGAGCAGCTGCTCGGCCTCGGCGCGGGCTTCGGCGAGGGTGCGCTCGGCCTCGGAACGGGCCTCGGCCACGGACTTGTCGGCCTCGGTCTGCGCCTTGGTGACCACCTCGTCGCGGTGGTCGAGCACGTCCTGAGCGTCGTCGAGCTCCTGCGGGATCGCGTCCCGCACGTCGTCGAGCAGTTCCAGCACGTCTCCGCGGGGCACCACACAACCCGAGGTCATGGGGACGCCACGCGCCTCTTCGACGATCGTGACGAGCTCGTCGAGGGCCTCGAACACCCGGTACACCATGATCTCCCTGCAGTCGTTCAGCGCCGCGCCGCTCAAGCATCTCAGAACGCCACGCGATGCCGATCACGGGCCGTTCCCCTCACAGTCTGCCTGCGCGGGGCGCACACCAGCGGGAAATCAGCCATCCGCGTGTCAAGCCACCGATCGAGCACGAAGGGGTGAGGCCGCGGCTCTCGTGGTGGTCGGCGGACCCACGCCAGGGGCGTCAGCCCGCCGGCGCCAGGGCGCTCAGCCGTTCTCGGCGATGCGCTCGCGGAGCCGCTGCTCGATCTTGGGCGGGAGCAGGTTGGAGACGTCCCCACCGTAGGTGGCGACCTCCTTGACCAGCGACGACGCCAGGAAGCTGTAGAGCGGGTTGGTCGACATGAACATCGTCTCGACCCCGGACAGCTGCTGGTTCATCTGCGCCATCTGCAGCTCGTAGTCGAAGTCGCTCACGGCGCGCAGGCCCTTGACGATCGCGCCGATGTCGTTGGCCTTGCAGTACTCGACCAGGAGGCCGTGCCAGGCGTCGATGCGCACGTTGGGCCAGGGGGCGGTGACCTCGCGCAGCATCTCGAGGCGCTCCTCAACGCTGAACAAGCTCTTCTTGCTCTTGTTGATCAGCACCGCGACGACGACCTCGTCGAACAGGCCGGACGCTCGCTCGATGATGTCCAGATGACCGTTGGTGACGGGGTCGTATGAACCTGGACATACCGCACGCCTCATGTGCGGGACGTTAGCAGCACGACCACGGGATCCCCAGGCCCACGTGTCCTGGGTCACCGCTCGTCGATCACGGCCCAGTGCACCGCGGTGTCGCCGTAGCGCTTCGAGCGCACCGCCTCGAGCGGAGCCGGCCACTCCGGGTCCCCGCTGCGGACCGCGCGTTCCACGACCACCACGCTCCCCGGCCCGACCCAGCCGTGGGCCACCAGCCCGTCCAGCACGCGTTGCAGCAGCTCAGCGGAGAGGTCGTAGGGCGGGTCGGCGAGCACCACGTCGTAGGGTTCGTCGGCCGTGGTGGCGGTGAGCGTCTCGGCCTTGGCCTGCTCGACCCGAACGTCGCGGAAGCCGAGGGCGGTCGCGTTGCGCTTGAGGACTTGGGCCGCACGGCGGTCGGACTCGACGAACGTGGCGTGCCCGGCACCGCGGGAGAGCGCCTCGAACCCGAGCGCCCCGGAACCGCCGTAGAGGTCGAGCACGCGCAGGCCCTCGATGTCGAGCATCGTCTCCAAGGAGTTGAACAGCGCTTCGCGGACCCGCTCGGAGGTCGGCCTGGTCCCCTTCGGGGGCACTTCCAGGCGTCGGCCGCCCGCGCTCCCCGCCACGATCCGCGTCACCCGCTCATCGTCGCGCACCGCTGGTCGGCGGCTGTTCCGCGGGTCCGCCACCACCCCGCATCTTACGCCCGCCGACCTCCCCCGGTGGAGGGCGGGACACGTTGGGCTGCACGGGTTCGCGCGTATTCTGTCAGGTCTGCCCACCGCGCCAGACCGGGAGAAACTCACAGGTGTCCGAAGCATCCGAGAAGCAGGCCGAGATCGCGGTCGAGCAGGAGCACGTGGACCGCGTGTACGCCCGGCTCGACGAGCTGCGCTCCGAAGCCGAGGCGATGCGCGACAAGAGCTACGAGTACGGGCGTGAGGCCACGCCCGAGGCGCTCAACGAGCGCGACGTGATGCTCCACCACGCCAACCGGACGCTGCAGGCGCTCAACGCCGAATCCGAGGGCCTGGTGTTCGGCCGCCTCGACCTGGGCACCGGCGACGTGGTCCACATCGGCCGGTTGGGCATCCGGGACGAGCGCTTCGACAACCTGCTGGTGGACTGGCGGGCTCCGCTGGCCGCCGCCTTCTACCAGGCCACGCCCGAGCACCCGCAGGACGTGGTCCGCCGGCGGGTGATCCGCTGCTCGCGCGAGCAGGTGGTCGACGTCTCCGACGACCTGCTCGCCCCCGACCGGGCCCCGACCGACATGCGCGTCATCGGTGACGGCGCGCTGATGGCGGCCTTGACGCGGTCGCGCGGCGAGACGATGCGCAACATCGTCGCCACCATCCAGAAGGAGCAGGACGAGGCGATCCGCGCACCCGAGGGCGGCGTCACCGAGATCACCGGTGGCCCGGGCACCGGCAAGACCGCCGTCGCGCTGCACCGCGCCGCCTACCTCCTCTACCGCGAGCAGCGGAAGCTGGGCGGCCCCGGCGTGCTGGTCGTCGGACCGTCGCCGGTGTTCATGAGCTACATCTCGCGGGTGCTGCCGTCGATGGGCGAGCACAACGTGGAGCTGCGGGCGCTCGGCGAGGTGCTCGACGGGATCAGCACCGCCAAGATGGACGATCCGCGCACCGCCGAGGTCAAGGGCTCCTCCCGGATGGTCAAGGTGCTGCGCCGCGCGCTGCGCCTCCCGCCGCCGGACGCGCCCGACACGCTCCAGCTGTTCTACCGGGGCACCGTGCTCAAGCTGGAGGCCGACGAGCTCAAGCGGATCCGCCGGAGCCTGCACAACAAGGGCGGTCAGCCGAACAAGATGCGGATGAAGGCCGCCGACGCGTTGCTGGAGGCCCTGTGGCAGCAGGCGCGCGGACTGGCGGGCGAGAACTTCCAGCCCGACCGCGACCAGCTGATCAGCGAGATCGGTGAGCGCATCGAGTTCCACCGGTTCCTGGTCGCCTGGTGGCCCCCGCTGTACCCGGTGCAGGTGCTGCGCTGGCTGTCCGACCCCGAGCGCCTCGCGCGCGCTGCGCGGCGGCTGCTGGCGGCCGACGAGGTCGACCTGCTGGCGAAGTCCTGGGCGTCGCTCACCAATTCGAACCCGTCCGAGTGGACGGTGGCCGACATCGCCCTGATCGACGAGCTGCGGACCACGATCGGTCCGCCGCCGAAGCGCCCCGCCCGCACCGACCCGGAAGCCGAACAGCCGCGCCGCGCGGTCAACTACGACGAGTACGCGCACGTGGTGGTCGACGAGGCGCAGGACCTCTCGCCGATGCAGTGGCGGATGGTCGGCCGTCGCGGCCGGCACGCGAGCTGGACCATCGTGGGCGACCCGGTCCAGTCCTCCTGGCCGGACCCGGCGGAGGCCGCCACGGCCCGCGCGGAGGCGCTGAGCGCCCAGCGCGCGCACCGCACGTTCACGTTGCGCACGAACTACCGGAACTCGGCGGAGATCTTCGACCACGCCGCGAACGCGGTGCGCGACCTGGTCAACCCGGACGACCTGCCGACAGCGGTGCGCACGACGGGCGTCGAACCGGACGTGCGCGAGGTGCCCGCGGACGAGCTGCCCACCACCACCCGGGACGTGATCGCGGACCTGCTGCAGCGTGCGGAAGGCACGGTCGGCGTCATCACCACGATGTTCCGCAGGGACGAGGTCCGAGCCTGGCTGTCCGATGTGGACGAGCCGCGGCTGCGGGTGGTCGGCAGCCTCGACGCCAAGGGCATGGAGTACGACGCGGTGGCGGTGGTCGACCCCGAGGGGCTGGCCGCCGAGTCGACCACGGGTCGGCGTGCGCTGTACGTCGCGCTCAGCCGCGCCACCCAGCTGCTCACGGTGCTCTCCCCGCAGTAGTCGCCGAGCGGGAGGGCGGTCCGGCTGGAACGGGCCGCCCTCCGCTCGCGCACCGGTTGTTGACCACGCCACACCGCTCACCTAGCGTGGGATATGAGATATCATGCGTCACAACGGGGTGGTTGCATGCACGATCCCGCCACGTCCACGGCCGCCACCGGGCAGGCCACGGGCAAGCGGTCCCAGGTCCGCTGGCTGATGGTCGTCCTGGTCGCCTTGGCGACCGCCATCGCCTACATCGACCGCGCGAACCTCAGCGTCGCCAGCGATCCGATGCAGCAGGAGCTCCAGTTCTCCGACGAGCTCAAGGGCGTCATGCTGTCGTCGTTCTTCTGGACCTACGCGATCTTCCAGCTGCCGGGCGGCTGGCTGGTCGACCGCTACGGACCGCGGGTGCTCTACGCGGTGGCCGTGGTGTGGTGGTCGATCGGCACCGCGGCGACGGCTCTGACCCGGGGTTTCGCCGGAGTGATCGGGTGCAGGCTCGCGCTGGGCGTCGGCGAGGCGCCCGTGCAGTCGGCCAACGCCCGCGTGGTGTCGGAGTGGTTCCCCCGCAAGGAGCGGGCTTTCGCGTCGTCCCTCTTCGACACGGGCTCGGAGTTCGGCAGCGCGCTGTCGGTTCCGCTGGTGACGTTGCTGATCGCGCTGGTCGGCTGGCGCGGCTCGTTCCTCGTCACCGGTGCGCTGGGCCTGGTGTGGGTCGCGGTGTGGCTGCTCGTCTACCGCTCACCGCGGAAGCAGAAGTGGGTCAACCAGGCCGAGATCGACTACATCGAGCGGGGCGGCGGCCGCACCGAGGAGAAGGAGCTCGACGAGGGCGGCAAGCAACCGATGAAGTGGCGGGACCTGTTCCGCTACTCCACGACGTGGGCGCTGGTGGCCGGCTACACCTGCCGCGGCGTGATCATCTACTTCTTCATCACCTGGTACCCGGACTTCCTGGTCAACCAGCAGGGCTTCTCACTGCTGGAACTCGGCCTGTACGGCGCGATCCCGGGCCTGGCGGCGATGGTGGCCAACTGGCTCGGCGGCTTGTTCTCCGACTGGCTGGTCCGGCGCGGCACCCCGCTGGCGTTGGCGCGCAAGATCCCGCTGGTGGTCGGCATGCTCGGAGCCTCGACGATCGCGCTGGCCTCGATCGCGCCGAACCCGGTGTGGGCGCTGGCGTTCCTGACGGTGTCCTACTGCAGCGCGGCGGTGTCCACCGGCGCGCTGCTGTCGCTGCCCGCGGACGTCGCGCCGACGCCGCGCAACGTGGCGTCGCTGACCGGGGTGCAGAACTTCGGATCGCAGCTCGGCGGCATCATCGGGCCGATCGTGATCGGTTTCCTGCTCGGCACCGGGCAGTTCGCCTACGTGTGGCCGCTGGTGTTCGCCGGCGCGATGTGCGTGCTGGGGGCCCTCGTCTACGCGTTCGTGGTGAAGGTCAAGCCCCTCGACGAGCAGGCACCGATGTTCGGGTGATCCACGACGGTCCCCTCCGCGGAGGGGACCGTTCTCGTTCAGGACTCGGCCTTCTCGGCCGCTTCGAGGTTGGTGAGGGACTTCTGGATGTGGTCCCGGACGAGGCGTTCGGCTTCGTCCTCGTTGCCGTCGCTGACCGCGGCGAGGATCTCGGCGTGCTCGACGAACTCCTCCCGCCAGGTCGGCCAGCGGTCCCACAGCAGGTTGACGACACCGAGCGCGGTGAGGTCCTGCAGGTCGTCGAGCTGGTCGACGACCAGGGCGTTGCCGCAGCCGGAGTACAGCGACCGGTGGAAGCGGCGGTTGGCCATGCTCAACTCGTGGTTTTCGCCCGCGCTGAGCAGTCCGGCGGCCTCGTTGAGCGCGCCCTGAGCACGGTGCACCACGTCGGCGGACTCGCAGCGGGTGGTGGTCCTGACGGCCCACGGCTCCAGCAGCAGCCGGACCTCGTAGACCTTGCGGACGTCTTCGAGGGTGAGCGTGCGGACGGTGATCCCCTTGTTCGGCACCACCGTGACCAGGCCGGTGTGGGCCATGCCGATCAGCGCCTCGCGCACCGGTGTCTTGGACACGCCGAGCAGCTCCGACAGGCGCCGCTCGACCAACGTCTCCCCGGGGCGCAGCTCACCGGCGAGGATCGCGTTGCGGAGGGAGTCCGCGACCAGGTCGGTGCGGCTGGCAGGCCCGTTCAGGGGACGCAGCCTGGAAGAGTCACTGGCCAGCTGGGTCACACCCCCGATGATATGTCACGGGCGCCCGACACGGCCGGACGACCTGCGGGTTCCCGACCTGGCGTCCTCACGGTGTATGATATACCACACTGCGAGATCGAATGCTGCGAGGGAACCATGCGCACCGTCGCCCAGACCGTGACCCGCGTGCTCGCCGACGCGGGAGTCGAACACGGCTTCACCGTGCCCGGCGAGTCGTTCCTGGGCCTGCTCGACGCGTTCACCGGGACACCCGAGCTGACGCTGGTCTCGACGCGGCACGAGAGCGGTGCCGCGTTCATGGCCGAAGCGTGCGCCAAGTTGAGCGGGGTGCCCGCGGTGGCGATGGCCAGTCGCGGCCCGGGCGCGACGAACCTGTCCATCGGCGTGCACACCGCGCGGCAGGACCACACCCCGATGGTGGTCCTGCTCGGCCAGGTGCCCTCGACCAAGCTGGGCCGCGAGAGCTTCCAGGAGGTCGACCTCGCGGCCCTGTACGCGCCGCTGGCGAACTGGACGGCGCAGCCCGCCACGGCGGCCGAGGTGCCCGGTCTGGTCGCCGAGGCGCTCGCGCAGGCCACCGGCCCCCGCCCTGGGCCGGCCGTGGTGGCGGTGCCCAGCGACTTCTGGGACGAGCCCTTCCCCGGGCCGCTCCCGGCCCCGGGTGCCGTCGTCGCCGAGGAACCGGACGTCGCCGGGGTGGCTGAGCGCCTGGCCGCAGCGCGCAGCCCCGTGGTGATCTCCGGTGCCCGGGATCCCCGCAGCCACCGGGAGCTCGTCGCCGCAGCCGAGGAGCTCGGACTCGCGGTGTACACGGGTTTCCGGCGGCAGGACTCCTTTCCGGAGGACCACCCCCACTTCGCCGGGCACCTCGGCCTGGCCGTGCCGGACGCGCAGCTCAAAGCGTTGGAGAACGCCGACGTGGTGCTCACGGTCGGCATGCGGCTCGACGAGGTGACCAGCCAGGGCTTCCGCTTCCCGCTCCCCGAGCAGGAACACCTCCAGCTGCCGACCTCGGCGCTCGGCGCGCTGCGCGCGACGGCCCCGGCACGGCGGCGCGACTGGTCAGCGGCGCACGCGGCGGTCACCGAGTTCATGGCACCACCCGAGTTCCCGGCGCGCTCGGCGCTGCACCCGACCGAGGTGGTGCGCGCGCTGCGGCGGCTCGCGCCGCGCGACGCGGTGGTCACCAACGACGCGGGCAACTTCTCCGGGTTCGCGCACCGCTACTGGTGCTTCACCGAACCCCGCACCCAGCTCGGCCCCTGCAACGGCGCGATGGGCTACGCGGTCCCCGCCGCCGTGGCCGCCAAGCTCGTCGCTCCGGAGCGCACCGTGCTCGCGATGGTCGGCGACGGCGGCGCTCTGATGACCGGCCAGGAGGTCGAGACCGCGGTGCGGCACGGGGCTCCCGTGGTCGTGGTGGTGTTCCAGAACGGCCTGTACGGCACGATCGCGCTGCACCAGGTGAAGAGCAGCCGTGCGATGTCCGCGGTCGACATCGGCGCGGTGGACTTCGCCGGGTGGGCGCGGAGCCTCGGCGCCGCCGGGTACACAGTCGACGCCCGCGAGCAGCTGGAGCCGGCGATCCGGGCCGCCCTGGGCGAGGACCGGCCGTGCGTGCTGGACGTGCGCACCGATCCTGACGTGCTCACCGCGGACGCGAGGCTAGGGGACTTCCTGGAGAGCTGAGGTCACCCCGGCGCGCTCGGCGACACCGCGCAGCTGCTCGACGAGCGAGTCGGGCATCGGGATCCCGTTGCGGGAACGGTCCTCTCGTGCGGCGGCTTGCGGATCTCCCGCCACCAGGACGGGTTCGTCCGGGTTCAGCGGCGGGGTCGCGTGCAGGTGGTCGATGGCGTCGTCGAGGTCGTCCTCGAACTCGCCCGGTGGCCGGAACCCGCTCGGGTCGAGGGCGAGGAAGAAGTGCCCGATGTTGTGCGGATCCTCAGGTGCGCGGCTGGCCGGGAAGGCACCGCCGCAGAGCGTGGCGGCCAGGACGTGTGCCATCACGCTCAGCCCGTAGCCCTTGTGCGAGCCCAGCTCGGGTGTGCCGCCGAGCGGGGTCAGGCCGCCGACGTCCTCGTGGCGCAGGATGTTCAGGGCCCGGTGCGAGTCGGTCACCGGGCGGGCGTCGGCGTCGACGACCCAGCCTTCGGGCAGCGGGCGTCCCTGGAAGTCGTAGACCTTGACCTTGTTGACGGCGGCCGTGGTGGTGGCGATGTCGAGCAGGAAGTGCGGGTTGCGCCGGGCCGGTGCGGCGAACGCGATCGGGTTGGTGGCCAGCACGGGAACCACCGAGCCGGTCGGTGGCGAGGCGGGGAGGTTGGCCGAGCTGGTGACCAACCCGATCAGCCCTCGCCGGGCGGCCATCTCGGCGTAGTGGCCGGCCGCGCCGAAGTGGTGCGAGTTGACCACCGAGACCACGCCGACGGTTCCGGCACTGGCCTTGTCGATGGCCAGGCGCATGGCCTGCTCGCTCGCCGGGTGCCCGAGGCCGCCGTGCGCGTCGACCAGCGCGGACGCGGCGTCCTCGCGCACCACGGTCGGTCTCGCGCGCAGGTCGAGCCTGCCTTGAGCGCGGAACTGCTCGTAGGTCATCAGCATCGACACGCCGTGCGAGTCGATGCCCGCCAAGTCCGTCCCGACCACCACCTCGGCAGTGGTCTCAGCCAGGTCCTGGTCCATGCCCCACGCCACGAGGACGTCGACCACCAGCTCGCGCACCACGTCCGCAGACACCCGCACCACGCCTCCTCACCTCCGCACCACAGCGGAGAACATCCAGGGTTGTTCAGAACGCAGCGGAGGTCACCGTCTTCAGCTGTGGCACCAACCAGCACCGCCGCAGATCCAGACGGCCCGCGGCGGCAGCCGCATCTTCAAGTGAGGGACTCACCTCGCACCGCCGCAGATCCAGACGGCCCGCGGCGGCAGCCGCATCTTCAAGTGAGGGACTCACCTCGCACCGCCGCAGGTCCGGAGCGGCTCGGGGCGAGTGCGCCGCGACGCCGCGTGTCCAGACATGCTCAAGGAGCGGCGCACGGAGCCACGGAGCCGCCCAGGTCCTGCCACCCGCACCGCCACGCAGACCAATCTTGTGAACAAGTTTCAACGCCAGGGGTTTTCGGTGGCCCACTCCTGGTACGCGACGCGGCTCGTCTCATCCGGCGGGTAAGTTCCGCGCAGGGGCAGCCCGGATTCCACCCGGGAGAGGACGAACTCCTCGAGGTGCTCCTGGGCAGCGGCGGCCTCGGCGACCTCCTCGACGAGGTGGCGGGGGATGCACACCACGCCGTCGGCGTCGCCGACGAGCACGTCGCCCGGGTAGACGGCGACCTCGCAGCACCCGATCGGCACCTGCATGTCGACCGCGTGGTGCTGGATCAGGTTCGTGTTGGCCGACGGGTTCACCGCGAACGTCGGCATCTCCAGGCTCGTGAAGCCGTCGGAGTCGCGCACCGATCCGTCGGTGACCACGCCCGCGCAACCCCGGTGCAACAGCCGGGTCGCCAGGATGTGGCCGAGGGACGCCGCGCGCTGCTTCCCGCGCGAGTCGATGACCAGCACCTCACCGGGGCTCACCGACTCCACGGCCTTGCGCTGCGGGTGGTCGTAGTCCTGGAAGACCGACAGCACGTCGACGTCCTCCCGGGCCGGGATGTAGCGCAACGTGAAGGCGACACCGACCATGGTGGTCTGGTCGGGGTTCAAGGCGCGCAGGCCTTGCATGAACTGGTTGCGCAGCCCGCGCGAGAGCAGCTGCGTGGTGATGGTCGCCGTGCTGGCGTAGCGCAGCGCCCGGACCGTGCCCTCCGGCAGCGGATCGGAAGCCGTGACCGCGGTGTCCACCATCTTCGCCCCTTCGCATCGTCGGAGGTCTGAGATATCATATACCGCGAGGCAAGGTCGCGGCCCGCGATCGCCAGCCAAGACGCCCGAACAGCGAAGTTCCAGGAAGGGAGCGAGCCCGCCATGTCGCGTCCCCGGCTCACCGCCGAGCAGCTGCGCAGTCACCGCTGGTTCGGCGTGGACACCATGCGCTCGTTCGGGCACAAGTCCCGCGCCAAGCAGATGGGCTACGACGCTGAGGACTACTCCGGCAAGCCCGTGATCGGGATCGTCAACACCTGGAGCGACATCAACCCGTGCCACACGCACTTCCGCGAGCGGGTGGCCGACGTCAAGCGCGGGGTGCACCAGGCGGGCGGGTTCCCGCTGGAACTGCCGGCGATGTCGCTGTCGGAGCCGTTCCAGAAGCCGACCACGATGCTCTACCGGAACATGCTCGCAATGGAGACCGAGGAGCTGCTGCGCTCCTACCCGGTCGACGGCTGCGTGCTGATGGGCGGCTGCGACAAGACCACGCCAGGCCTGATCATGGGCGCCACCAGCGTCGACGTGCCGTCGCTCTTCCTGCCCGCCGGACCGATGCTCAAGGGGCGCTGGAAAGGCGTGACCTTGGGCAGCGGGTCGGACACCTGGAAGTACTGGGCGCAGCGCCGCGCCGGCACCCTCGGCGAGCGGGAGTGGGGCGAGATCGAGGACGGCATCGCCCGCTCCCCCGGGCACTGCATGACGATGGGCACCGCCTCGACGATGACCGCGGCGGCCGAGGCGCTCGGCCTGGTGCTCAGCGGCGGCTCGTCGATCCCGGCGGCGTTCTCCCACCACCCGCAGCTGGCGGTGGCGACCGGGCGCCGGATCGTCGACCTCGTCTGGGAGGACTTCAGGCCGCGCGAGATCTTGACCCGGGAGGCGTTCGAGAACGCCGTCGCGGTGGTGATGGCCATGGGCGGTTCGACGAACGCGGTGATCCACCTGGTCGCGATGGCCGGGCGCGCGGAGGTCGACCTCCCGCTGGAGGTCTTCGACGACCTGTCCCGCCGGGTCCCGGCGCTGGCCAACATCCGGCCGTCCGGTGAGTACCTGATGGAGGACTTCCACGACGCGGGCGGCTTGCGCGGGCTGATGGCCGAGCTCGGCGAGCTGCTGCACCGGGACGCGATCACGGTGACCGGCCGGACCCTCGGGGACGACCTCGACGGCGCCGAGGTGCACGACACCGACGTGATCCGCCGCCGCGACAACCCGCTGTCGGAGCAGGGCGGGCTGGCGGTGCTGCGCGGGTCGCTGGCACCCGACGGTTGCGTGGTCAAGACCAGCGCGGCCAGCCCGGGCCTGCTGCAGCACGCGGGCAGGGCCGTGGTCTTCGACTCCTACGAGGACATGGAGGAGCGCATCGACGCCGAAGACCTCGACGTCGACGAGAACTCGGTGCTGGTCCTGCGCGGTGCCGGGCCGCTCGGCGGTCCGGGCATGCCGGAGTGGGGGATGCTGCCGATCCCGAAGAAGTTGCTGCAACGCGGGATCACCGACATGGTCCGGATCTCCGACGCGCGGATGAGCGGCACCAGCTACGGCACCTGCGTGCTGCACGTGGCACCGGAGTCGTACGCGGGCGGGCCGCTCGCGCTGGTCCGCGACGGCGACCTGGTCGAGCTCGACGTGCCCGGCCGGCGGCTCGACCTGCGCGTCGACGCCGAGGAGCTGGAGCGCAGGCGCGCCGAGTGGAAGCGGCCGGAACCGACCTTCGCGCGCGGTTACGGCAAGTTGTTCGCCAAGCACATCACCCAGGCCGACAAGGGCTGCGACTTCGACTTCCTCGAGGGTGCAGGCGGCGCGCCCGAACCGGCCATCCACTGATCGAGCGGAGGAGCGATGCCCACCAGCGTCGAAGCGCTGCACGGGGTCACCGCGATCACCGTGACCCCCTTCGACGGCACGGTCGCCCCGGACTGGCCCGGTTACGAGGCGGTCGTGGCGCGGATGGCCGAGGCCGGGGTGCAGGTGATCACACCCAACGGCAACACCAGCGAGTTCTACGCGCTGTCCCGCGACGAGTGGCAGCGCGCCAACGAGGTGACCGCGGCCGCGGCGGGTGGTTCGGTGGTGATGCCGGGCATCGGCTACGACATCGCCACGGCCCAGGACATGGCGGTGGCGGTTCAGCAGCTCGGTGCGTCGCTGGCGATGCTGCACCAGCCGGTGCACCCCCACCAGTCGGTGGCGGGGTGGGTGGCTTACAACCGCCAGATCGCGCAGTCCGCGCCCGGTCTCGCTTTCGTGCTCTACGTCAAGGACCCCCGCGTTGGCGCCGACGCGCTGGGCGCGTTGTTCGACGCCTGCCCGAACGTGGTCGGCGTGAAGTACGCGGTGGCCGACCCGCCGCGATTCGGCGAGCTTTGCGCCACGCTGGGCGAAGACCGGGTCGCCTGGTCGTGCGGGTTGGCCGAGCGCTGGGCACCGGCGTTCTGGCCGCTGGGCGCGGCCGGGTTCACCTCGGGCGGGGTCAACGTGGCCCCGAAGCTCTCGCTCGACTACCTCGCCGCCCTGCGTGCGGGCGATCAGGCCCGCGTCCAGCGGTTGTGGTCGCTCATCGCTCCGTTCGAGGAGATGCGCGCCGCGGACGCCACCGCCTGCAACGTCGCGGTGGTCAAGGAGGCGCTGGCGCAGCAGGGCCTGTGCGGGGCGGGCGTGCGGCCACCGGCCGGTGTCCTGTCCCCGCAACAGCGGGAACAGGTCACCGGCATCCTGGCTTCCTGGTCCGAGGCCGGTTATTGACCGTCGATCCGCACGAACGCCTTGGCCGAGGAAGCCCAGCGGTAGTGCTCGGTGTGCCCCTGTCCGGTGTCGAAGTCGGTGATCCACACGGCGATGTCGCCGTGGAACACCTGGTACTCCTCGGGCACCTGCGTCCACACCGGCGGGCTGACCACGGTGCCCAGCGTCTGCGGCTCGGTGCCGCCCGGGTCCGTGGTCATGCCGATCAGCGCCCGGGAGTACTCCGCATCGCGGGGCCCGCACTCCACCAGGATCAGCGCGTCCTCGACCCCTTCACCGGTGACGTCGGCGAAGCCGATCGGCTTGTCCGGCGCGAACCGGTAGACGTGGTCTCCCGCTTCCCCGGCGCCGTCGGTGAACGAGACGACTTGCCGCGGGCACGATCCCACTTCAGGTACTTCGAATTCGGCGTTGCGCCAGTCGACTTGCTGCACGTCGGCTGAAGCCGCACCGCTGCCGGCGAGCAGGCCGGCAGCCACGAGCGCCCACGCGCTCGACATGAACCGCTTGCGCATTCACGTCCCCCATGTCTCGATCGCGTCCTGTTCCGCTAACGACGACACGGGCGGTCAGTTCCCTCCTGTTGCCTCGTTCCGGCGTGTTCACCGCATCGGATGACGAACGGGCCGCCCCTCCGAGGAGGAGCGGCCCGTTCCCAGGGGTCCGGCGAAGGGGATCAGCCGATCTCGAGGATCAGGTCGCCACCCTCGACCTGCTGCACGGAGCCGATGGCGAGGCGCTTGACCTGGCCGCCCTGCGGGGCGGTGATCGCGGCCTCCATCTTCATGGCTTCGATCGTCGCCACCGTCTGGCCGGAGTCGACCGCGTCACCCTCGGCGACCGCGAGCGTCACCACGCCGGCGAAAGGGGCTGGGACGTGGCCGGGGTTGCCGCGGTCGGCCTTCTCCGCGACCGGCAGGTCGCTGGCCACCGAGCGGTCCCGGACCTGGATGGGCCGCAGCTGCCCGTTGAGCACCGCCATCACGGTGCGCATGCCGCGCTCGTCGGGCTCGCTGATCGCTTCCAGCCCGAGGAGCAGTCGCACACCGGGCTCGAGGTCCACCGAGTACTCCTCCCCGGGCTTGAGGCCGTAGAAGAAGTCCTTGCTGCGCAGCAACGAGGTGTCGCCGTAGGCGTCCCGGTGTTCCTGGAACTCCTTGGTGGGCTTGGCGAACATGAGCCGGTTCAGCGTGTTGCGACGGTCGTTGACGAGCCCGTCGCGGTCCTCGGTGGACAGTTCGGCGACCTTGCGGGTCGTGGTGCGGCCTTCCAGCGCGCGGGTGCGGAACGGCTCCGGCCACCCACCGGGCGGGTCGCCCAGCTCGCCCTGCAGGAACCCGATCACCGAGTCCGGGATGTCGAACTTGCGCGGGTCGGCTTCGAAGTCGGACGGGTCGACGCCAGCGCCGACCAGGTGCAGCGCCAGGTCGCCGACGACCTTCGAGGACGGGGTGACCTTGACCAGCCTGCCGAGGATCCGGTCCGCGGCGGCGTACATGGCCTCGATCTCCTCGAACTTGTCGCCGAGTCCGAGCGCAACGGCCTGGGTGCGCAAGTTGGACAGCTGACCGCCGGGGATCTCGTGGGAGTAGACCCGGCCGGTCGGCGAGGCCAGCCCGGCTTCGAAGGGCTGGTAGATCTTGCGCACCGACTCCCAGTACGGCTCGAGGTCGCACACGGCTTCCAGGTCGAGGCCGGTCGTGCGGTCGGTGTAGTCGGTGGCCGCGACCAGCGAGGACAGCGCGGGCTGCGAGGTGGTACCGGCCATCGACGCGGTCGCCGCGTCCACGGCGTCCACACCGGACTGGATCGCGGCCATGTAGGTGGCCAGCTGCCCGCCCGGGGTGTCGTGGGTGTGCAGGTGCACGGGCAGGTCGAACTCCTGGCGCAACGCGGAGACGAGCTTCGCCGCGGCCGGCGGGCGCAGGAGCCCCGCCATGTCCTTGATGGCCAGCACGTGCGCACCGGCGTCGACGATCTGCTCCGCCAGGCGCAGGTAGTAGTCCAGTGTGTACAGCTTTTCGTCCGGGTTGGACAGATCAGCGGTGTAGCACAGCGCGACCTCGGCGATGGACTTCCCGGTGTTGCGCACCGCTTCGATGGCCGGGCGCATCTGCTCGACGTCGTTGAGCGCGTCGAAGATCCGGAAGATGTCGATGCCGGTGTCGGTGGCCTCCTGCACGAAGTGGTCGGTCACCTCCGTCGGGTACGGCGTGTAGCCGACGGTGTTGCGACCGCGCAGCAGCATCTGCAAGCAGATGTTCGGGATCGCTTCCCGCAGCTTGGCCAGCCGCTCCCACGGGTCCTCTGCGAGGAACCGCAGCGCGACGTCGTAGGTGGCGCCGCCCCAGCACTCGACCGAGAACAGGTCCGGCGTCATGCGGGCCACGTGCGGCGCGACGGCCAGCAGGTCCTTGCTGCGCACCCGGGTGGCCAGGAGCGACTGGTGGGCGTCGCGGAAGGTGGTGTCGGTGACACCGACGTTGTTGGCCTCGCGCATCCACCGCGCGAAGCCCTCCGGGCCGAGCTCGGTGAGCTTCTGCTTGGTGCCGGGCAGCGGGGTGGCGGTCAGGTCGATCTCGGGGAGCTTGAAGCTCGGGTCCGCCGCGCTCGGGCGCGAGCCGTTGGGCTTGTTGACCGTGACGTCGGCGAGGTAGTTCAGCAGCCGGGTGCCGCGGTCGGCGGAGTGCCGGGCGGTGAGCAGGTGCGGGCGCTCGTCGATGAACGAGGTCGTGACGCGGCCCGCGCCGAAGTCCTCGTCGTCCAGCACCGCCTGCAGGAACGGGATGTTCGTCGCGACGCCGCGGATCCGGAACTCGGCGAGGGCTCGGCGGGCGCGCGCCACCGCGGTCTGGAAGTCGCGGCCCCGGCAGGAGAGCTTGACCAGCATCGAGTCGAAGTGCGCGCTGATGCTGGTGCCCGCGAAGGCGGTGCCGCCGTCGAGGCGGATGCCCGCGCCACCCGGCGAGCGGTAGGCGCTGATCATGCCGGTGTCGGGGCGGAACCCGTTGGCCGGATCTTCGGTGGTGATGCGGCACTGCAGGGCCGCACCGCGCAGCCGGATCGCGTCCTGGGTCATCCCCAGGTCCTCGAGCGTCTCACCGGCGGCGATGCGCAGCTGCGACTGGACGAGGTCGGCGTCGGTGACCTCTTCGGTCACGGTGTGCTCGACCTGGATGCGCGGGTTCATCTCGATGAAGACGTGGTTGCCGCGCTCGTCGACGAGGAACTCCACGGTGCCGGCGTTGACGTAGCCGATCTTGCGGGCGAAGGCGACGGCGTCGGCGCAGATCCGCTCCCGCAGCTCCGGGTCGAGGTTCGGCGCCGGGGCGATCTCGATGACCTTCTGGTGGCGCCTCTGCACCGAGCAGTCGCGTTCGAAGAGGTGGACGACGTTGCCGTGGCCGTCGGCGAGGATCTGCACCTCGATGTGCCGCGGGTTGACCACGGCCTGCTCCAGGAAGACCGTCGGGTCGCCGAACGCGGATTCGGCTTCGCGCATGGCCGCTTCCAGGGCTTCGCGCAGCCCGGCCGGGGCGTCGACGCGGCGCATGCCGCGACCGCCACCCCCGGCGACCGCCTTGACGAAGACCGGGAAGGTCATGCCCTCGGCGGCGGACAGCAGCGCGTCGAGGTCCTGCGACGGCTCGGAGGAGTCGAGCACCGGTACGCCGGCTTCGCGCGCGGCGTTGACGGCGGTGGCCTTGTTGCCGGTCATCTCGAGGATCTGCTGGCGCGGTCCCACGAAGGTGATGCCGGCTTCGTGGCAGGCCTCGGCCAGCTCGGGGTTCTCCGAGAGGAAGCCGTAGCCCGGGTACACCGCGTCGGCACCTGCCTGACGTGCGGCGTTGATGATCTCGTCGACGGAGAGGTACGCGCGGACCGGGTGGCCGGCTTCGCCGATCTCGTACGACTCGTCGGCTTTCAGCCGGTGCAACGAGTTGCGGTCTTCGTGCGGGAAGACCGCGACGGTCCCCGCTCCCAGCTCGTAGGCGGCGCGAAAAGCGCGAATCGCAATCTCGCCGCGGTTCGCGACGAGCACCTTGCGGAACATGCCGGCTCCCTCGGATAACAGGCGTCGGTCGGTGTGGAAGACACTACCGCGAAAATTCCCCGCAACGGGAGAACCCGTCAGGTGATGAAGACCTCGGGACCCCTTGTGACCAGCCTAAACGCTGGACGCGCACAAGGCGTGGCCAGAAGAAAATCTAGAGAACTTCTCGGCCGGGGAAGTTTCGCTCGCCTATTCGACACCGGGAGGTCATCTCGCGGACACGCGCAGTCGATCTCGGCCGCTTCGCGCCCGACACGCCCGGAACCACGTCGAGAGGAAATTCCGGCAGGACTGCCCAACATGCGAGATCCCGCCCGGGCGATCACGACTTCTCGAGGTACTCCGCGCGCTGCTCGTCGACGACCTCCGACACCATGCGCGCCAATCCCGAGTGCTCCCGCAGCTCCGGGTCGGCCGCGACGAACCGGTCCGCCTCCTCGCGGGCCTGGGCGATGACCTCTTCGTCGCGCAGCAGCGAGAGCATCTTCAACCCGGACTTCCGGCCCGACTGGGCGGCACCCAGGATGTCGCCCTCCCGCCGCAGCTCCAGGTCCAGCCGCGCCAGCTCGAACCCGTCGGTGGTCGAGGCGACCGCGTCCAGCCGCTCGCGGGTCGTGGTGCCGCCCATCGCCTCGGTGACCAGCAGGCACAGCCCGGGCGCGCTGCCCCGGCCGACCCGGCCGCGCAGCTGGTGCAGCTGCGACACGCCGAACCGGTCCGCGTCCATGATCACCATGACGGTCGCGTTCGGCACGTTCACGCCGACCTCGATCACCGTGGTCGCCACCAGGACGTCCAGCTCACCCGCGGCGAAGGAGCGCATCACCGCGTCCTTGTCGTCGGGCGCCAGCCGGCCGTGCAGCACCCCCAGTCGCAGGTCGGAGAGCGGCCCGGCGGCCAGCTGCTCGGCGACGTCCACCACCGCCACCGGCGGCCGCCGCTGCGCGCCACCGTCCTCCGGCGGCGGCTCCTCCCCGTCACCGTCATCCACAGTGGACTTCTTCGAGGACTTGCCGCCCTTGCCCGAGCTCTCCTCGTCGTCACCGATCCGCGGGCACACCACGTACACCTGGTGGCCGGCGGCGACCTCCTCGTGGATGCGCGCCCACGCCCGGTCCAACCACGCGGGCTTCTCCGACACCGGCACCACGCTGCTGCTGATCGGCGACCGTCCCTGCGGGAGCTCGCGCAGCGCGGAGGTCTCCAGGTCGCCGTAGGCCGTCATCGCCACCGTGCGCGGGATCGGCGTCGCCGTCATCACCAGCACGTGCGGCGCGGTCTCCTCCCCCGCGCGAGCGCGCAGGGCGTCGCGCTGCTCGACGCCGAAGCGGTGCTGCTCGTCGACCACGACCAGCCCGAGGTCGGCGAAGGAGACCTTGTCCTGGATCAACGCGTGCGTGCCGACCACGATCCCGGCCTCCCCGGAGGCCGCCTGCAGCATCGCCTCGCGCCGCTGCGCGGCCGTCAGCGACCCGGTCAGCAAGGTCACCCGGGTCGCGCTCTCGGCCGCGCCCAGCTCACCGGCCATGGCCAGGTCACCGAGCATCTCGCGCAGCGAACGCGCGTGCTGCGCGGCCAGCACCTCGGTGGGCGCGAGCATCGCCGCCTGCCGACCGGCGTCGACGACCTGCAGCATCGCGCGCAGCGCGACCACCGTCTTACCGCTGCCGACCTCGCCCTGGACCAACCGGTTCATCGGGTGCTCGGTGCCCAGGTCGGCAGCGATCTGCTCGCCGATCTCCCGCTGGCCCGCGGTCAGCTCGAACGGCATCCGCTCGTCGAAGGCCGCCCGCACCCCGTCGTCGCGGCTCCGGCACACCGGCGCCGGGTGCGACTGGGCGGCGCTGCGGCGCTGGGCGAGCGTGAGCTGGATCGCCAGCGCCTCGTCCCACTTGAGCCGTTCCTGCGCGGCGGCGACCTCGCCGAAGTTCTGCGGGCGGTGGATCTTGCGCAGTGCGTCCTCGAGCGAGGTCATGCCCAGGCGGTCCCGGAGCTCGGCCGGCAGCGGGTCGTCGGTGCCGTCCCAAACGTCGAGGACCTGGCTCACGCAGCGCGCGATCGACCACGACGGGAGGCCCTGCGCCGACGGGTAGACCGGCAGCAGCGCGCCCGCGAACTCCTCGGCGGCGGCCCCCACGTCCGTGGCGTCCGAGTCGAACAGGTGGTACTCGGGGTGAGCCAGCTGCAGCTGGTCGCGGAAAGCGGTGACCTTGCCCGCGAACATGCCGCGCTTGCCGGGGACCAGTTCCCGCTCGCGCCAGGCCTGGTTGAAGAACGTGCACGTCAGGGAGCGGTGCCCGTCGGTGATGCGGGCCTCGACGATCGTGCCGCGGCGGGACTTCATGGACCGCTTGGTGACCCGCTCGACCTTGGCCAGCACGGTCGCGTGCTCGCCGAGCTCCAGTCCGGCGATCGCGGTCAGCTCGCCGCGTTCGGCGTAGCGGCGGGGGTAGTGGCGCAGCAGGTCGCCGACGGTGACCAGCCCCAGCGCGGACTCGAGCGCCTTGCCGGTCTTGGCCCCCAACAACCGGTCGAGCTTGGCGTCCAATGTGGTCACGGCAGTCCTCCGCCTGCGTACTCGGTCAGCACCGCGAAGCTACTCGGCAGCACCGACGGCCTCCCGGCCACCGAACCGCCAGCCCGCCCACGCGACGGGCAACGCGCCGAGCAGCAACCAGCCTTCACCATCCAGCTGGGTGGCGTCGCGGAAGTCCGGCGCGTCCAGGTTGGCCACCGTGGTCAGCACCACCGTTCCCAGCACCACCCAACCGAAGACCGCCAGCACCGCCCCGGTCAGCGCAGCGCCGCGCTCGCGCAGCACACCGCGCAGCACCAGCGCGCTCCACACCGCCGCCACCACCAGCCACCACACCAGCTTGCTGAGCAGGAAATCGCGCAGCGAGCTGGAGCTCTCCGGCGTCCCGGTCGAGGTCCACTCGACGGCGATCGGTTCGGGCAACCGAGCCCGCACCGCCATCGGCACGGTCAGCATCAGCACGGCCACGAGCAGCGTCCAGCCGGTGATCAACCACAGGTACCGGCTCCGGACTCGCACTGCTGGCTCCCTCGACGACGTCGCCTCGAGATTAGCGCCACCCGCCACCGGACCGTCCGAGGACCCGCGCCGACGCGCACCGGTGACAGGAAGGATCCCCTCCACCCGCGGAGGCTTCTCGAGCACGGGTGAGAGGGACGTTCCCATCTACGCGTGGAGGGAACTTCCGGTTCACGCGTTGAGGACCCTCCGCCCGTGGGCGGGAACTCCGGGGCTTCGCGGCAGGAGAGTTCCCCTGCACTGGTGAGAGGGACGTTCCCCTCCACCGCCGACCAGGGGGAGTTCCCGTGCTCACATCGCGGAGCGTTCCGCCAGCAGCGCGTTGACCAGTTCCGCGCCGCGTTCGGGCTTGTCGACGCTGATGACGAAGTCGCGGCCCGAGGTCAGGCGCAGCACCAGGCACTCGCCGCCGCGCAACATGATCGCGGTGGTGGCGGGTAAGACCCGGTAGCCCCAGCCGCCGACGGCGAGGGCGCGGTGCCGGGCGACGCCGGCGCTGCTGATCTGCTCCAGCCGGATCCGGCGCGTGGGGAAGCGCTGCGGTCCGAAGGTGGTGTGCACCCCGCGCTCGTCGACGCGGACCCGCGCAGTCGACAGCGCCGTCACGACGACTCCCGCGAACAGCTCGGGCAGCGCGGCCTGCCAGCTCCCGAGCGCGGCCACCACCACGCCGACCACCAGCACCGCGGAGCCGGTCACGACGAGGACCGGGCTGGTCACCGAGGAGACCCACACCGCGCGCTGCCCGGGTGCCAGGTCGAGCTCGCCGCTCTGGGGTGCTGGTCCGGCGTCGCCCTCGTCCGGCCCGCGGTTGCCGAGCAGCCACCCGACGCCGCCCGCCGCCGCAGATGCCAGCAGCACCACGAGCACGTGCCACAGCGGCAGCCGGGCGTCCCGCCAGTCGACGTGGTCGAGGTTGGCCCCCACCGTGGAGAGGACCAGGCTGCCGAAGAAGACGGCCGTGGCAGCGAGCAGGGCGGCGGACCCGGCTCGCTGCGCCCGGCGCTTGCCGACCGCCCCGCCGACCACGCCGAACGCCGCCGCCAGCAGCCACCCGGGGAGCACGACCAGCGGGAACACCGCGTGCGACATCGACCCGTCGGGAACACCGGCACCGGTGAAGTGGGTGGCCACGGGGTCGGGGAGCCGGTCGCGCAGCAGCACCAGCGGTGCCACGAGAGCAACCGTCGCGACGACCGTCCAGGTCAGCGAGACGGCCAGGAAGGTCTTCCGGGGGTTCACATCTCCTCCTCGATCCACCGCGTCAGGTCGGCGGTGGTGAAGCCGCGGCGTCGCGCCTCGGCCAGCAGGTCGCGCAGCTGCCCGCGCAGCGCCGCTTCCGGGTCGGGGCGGTGCAGCACGGTCACGCCGCGCCCGCGCCGGAACTCCAGCAGTCCTTCGGCGCGCAGCTGCCGCAACGCCCGCAGCACGGTGTTGGCGTTGATGCGCATCGCGTCGGCCAGGTCGCGGGCGGGTGGGAGCCGGTCACCCGGCCCGACCTCCCCGTCCGCGATGGCGCGGCGGATGGCGTCGGCTGCCTGCTCGTGCAGCGGACGCTCGTCCTCAAGGTCCAACGAGAGCAACATGGTGCTAATAAAACTAGCACCATCATACTCATCTGAGAAGCGCGCTCGACCGCGGGGAACCTCCCGGACGGGAGGCTCCCCTGGTCAGGAGGCGACTACTCGATGCCGATCAGCAGCAGGGCGTCCAACGCGCCGGCCGGATAGCTGACCACCTCCACCTCGGGGTGCTCGCGGCGCAGGTGAGCGGACAGCTCCCCGGGCAGCTCAACCGGGGTGTTGTCACCGACCAGCGCGGTGAGCAGCTCGCCGCCGGTGGTGAGCATCCGGGTCAGCAGCTCCCGGGCCGTGCCGGCGAGGTCTTCGCCGATGAGCACGACCTCTCCGTCGATCAACCCCAGGATGTCTCCAGGACGGCAGCGCCCGACCCAGGTCAGCGCTTCGGCGTCGGCGACGTAGAGCTCCCCGCGCCGGGTGGCCGCAGCGGCCTCGGCCATCGCGACCTGGTCGTCCGCGCGGCGCCGGTTCGGGTCGTGGACCGCGAGCGCGGCCAAGCCCTGCACCGGTGAGGCCGTCGGCACCACGACGACCTCCGGTGAGTCCTTCGGCAGGTCGGTGACCACGCGTTCCACCACCAGCGCGGTGTCCAGGTCGTTGGGCAGCACCACCACGTGCGCGGCACCGGTGCCGGCGAAGGCCTCCCGCAGCTCGGCCGGCACCGGCAACGAGCCGCTGACCAGCACGTCGGCACCCTCGGCGGTGAAGAGCCGGCCGAGCGCCTCCCCCGGCACGCACGCCAGCACCGCCACGTCGCGGGCGTACGCGGCCTGCTGGTCCGCGAACCGGGTCACCTTGATGCGGTGCACGCGCCCGCTCTCGATGCCCGACTCGACCGCTCCGCCGATGTCGTCGCAGTGCACGTGCACCGCCCACGACCCGGAGCCGTCCCCGACCACCGACACGCAGTCACCGAGTTCGGCCAGCCGCTCGCGCAACGCCTCGGCACGCGGCGCCTCGGTGTCGGTGAGCATGTACATGACCTCGTAGTCGAAGCTCGACTCGTGCTCCAGCAGGTCGGACTCCGCAGGCACCGGAAGGTCCGGGGCCAGCCACTCCCCGTCGCAGACCACCGCGTGCAGCGCGTCGAGCAGCAGCACCACGCCCCGACCACCGGCGTCGACCACGCCTGCTTCGGAGAGCACCGGCAGCTGGGACGGGGTGGCGGCCAGCGCCTCGACAGCCGCGCGGGTCGCGCCGCGCACCACCTCGACCAGGTCGTCCGAGCCCTGACCGCCGGCGGCAGCCCCGCGCAGCACCGACAGCGCGGTGCCCTCCTGCGGCTCCGCGACCGCCTGCCGGGCCAGGCCTTCCGCGCGCAGCAGCGCCTCGCCCAGCGCCGCGCCGTCCGCGGTCACCGCGTCCTGCAGCTGCTCGGACAGACCCCTGATGGCCTGCGACAACAACATCCCGGAGTTGCCGCACGCGCCTCCGAGCGCCCCCTTGGACAGCGCGGACAGCACGCCGCCGAGCGTGTCCGGAGCGGCTTCGTCCAGCGTGCGCACCGCCGAGCGCATCGTCTGCAGCAGGTTGGTGCCGGTGTCGCCGTCGGCGACCGGGAAGACGTTGATCCGGTCGATCGTCTCGCGCTCGGCGGCCAGCGCCGACAGGGCCAGGTCCGCCCAGCGGCGGGCAGCCGCCGCGTTCAGCGTCCGCAACACCCGGGACCTCCCACGCAGCTACGATCGGTCGGACCCGAGACTATCCGCAGTCAGCCGCGCCGCGGTGCTCCGCCGCACATCGGCCCCCACCTCGGAAGGCGCAGGTAGCGGTGGGCTAGACTGATCCGGTCCCAGGGTGGCGATGACCCCGGGCAACCGGGTTCTCCGGGCTCAGGCCGCCGCACGGCGGTGAGCAGGAAGCGCTCCCGACAGTGCCTCTCCGTTGTGGTGCGGCACGAACGCGGGGCTCTCATCGCTGTGACCGCTCAAGCAAAGTAAGGGGTGTCTGACGTGGCTGCCGTCTGCGACGTCTGTGGCAAGGGACCAGGCTTCGGCAACTCGGTCTCGCACTCCCACCGGAAGACCAAGCGCCGGTGGAACCCGAACATTCAGACCGTGCACGCCAAGATCGGTCTGTCCCAGCGCAAGCGCATGAACGTCTGCACGTCGTGCATGAAGGCCGGCAAGGTCGTCCGCGGCTGAGGATCGTTCTTCGCTAGGAGCCCCGGGGTGGTATCGCCTCGGGGTTTTCTGCTGTCCGGGGGGCGGCTCCCTCCCGGACCGCCCCTGCCTGGAGCACCCGCGAACCGGCCGGACCCGGTTCGCGGGGTCCTCAGGGAAGCTTCCAGTCGATGGGCTCCCAGCCCTTCCGCTCCAAGATCTCGTTGGCGCGGCTGAACGGCTTCGACCCGAAGAAGCCCCGGTCCGCCGACATCGGGCTCGGGTGCGGGGACTCGACGCACTCCACGCCGGGCATCAGCGGCCGCAGGTCCCGCGCGTCGCGTCCCCAGAGGATCGCCACCAGCGGCTCTTCGCGGTCGGCCAGCGCCCTGATCGCCTGGGCCGTGACCTGCTCCCAGCCCTTGCCCCGGTGCGACCCCGGCTTGCCGGGGCTGACGGTGAGCGCGCGGTTGAGCATCAGCACGCCGCGCTCGGTCCACGGGGTGAGGTCACCGCTGGAGGGCTTGGGGTGACCGAGGTCGTCGCAGTACTCCCGGAAGATGTTGACCAGGCTGCGCGGCGGCGCCACGCCCGGCGCGACGGAGAAGCTGAGCCCAACCGGATGCCCCGGCGTCGGGTAGGGGTCCTGCCCGACGATGAGCACCCGCACGTCGTGGAACGGCTGCTGGAAGGCCCGCAGCACGTTCTCGGGCGCAGGCAGGTACGTGCGGCCTTCGGCGACCTCGGCGCGCAGGAAGTCCCCCATCGCCGCTATCTGGTCCGCAACCGGTGAGAGCGCTTCCGCCCAACCGGCCTCGACGGTTTCGTGCAGTGGACGTGCTGCCATGCGGAGCAGGTTAGCGATCGACACCGCGCGCCTGTCGCGCAACCCCACTTCACCCGCGAGTGTTACAGGTCACATACCGATGAGGTAACGGTGATCGCGAGTTACCTCACATGCGTAACCGGAACTACTCCGAAAGTGCCATTTGCGCCCGTCATCGCGGAAATCCCCCTGTCAAATCGGTGACGCTCCGGCAGCGCCTTTCCCGCTCGCCCGGCGTGCGGTTTCGCATGGAGGAAATAACGTGGAAATGCCTGATGTCGTGCTTTTGGTGGCCACACCATGGTCACTCGGCTAGGTTCTGGCGAAGTTCCAAAATGACCACGGCCGTGGAGACAACACCCGGAGGTGGGCCGCACAATCATGACTTCTCAGGAAACAGCCGAAACAGAGGCCGAGCAGAAGTCGTTGCTGCGCCGCGCTGTTGGCGCCGCGGCGATCGGCAACTGCACGGAGTGGTACGACTTCGGCGTCTACGCGTACGTGGCAGCCTACGTCGGACACCAGTTCTTCCCCGGCCCTTGGGAGACCATCTCCGCGTTCGGCGTCTTCGCCATCTCATTCCTGTTCCGCCCGCTGGGCAGCCTGTTCTTCGGTCCTCTCGGGGACCGGATCGGCCGGCAGAAGGTCCTCGCGGTGACGATCCTGCTGATGTCGGGCTCCACGTTCGTCATCGGCCTGCTGCCGACATACGGGATGATCGGCCTGTTCGCACCGATGCTGTTGCTGCTGTGCCGGTTGGTCCAGGGCTTCTCCACCGGTGGTGAGTACGGCGGGGCCGCGACCTACATCGCCGAGTACGCCCCCGACCGCAAGCGCGGCTTCTGGGGCAGCTGGCTGGAATTCGGCACCCTGGTCGGGTTCGGGCTCGGTGCGCTGGTGCCGACCATCCTGATCCTCACCCTCGACAGCGGTTCGATGGAGAGCTGGGGCTGGCGGATCCCGTTCCTCATCGCCGGTCCGCTGGGCGGCGTCGGCCTGTACCTCCGGTCCAAGCTGGAGGACACTCCGGCGTTCAAGCAGCTGGAGAACACCCACCAGGTCGCCAAGTCCCCGCTGCGGGACCTGATCCGCGACTGGTGGCGCCAGCTGCTGATCCTGATGGGCATCGTGATCCTCATCAACGTCGCCAACTACACGATCCTGACCTACATGGAGACCTACCTCTCGGACACGCTCCACGTGCCCGAAGGGCAGGAGCACCAGGTGCTGGTGCCGCTGCTGCTGACGGTCGTGTTCATGCTGGTCCTCATCACGCCCGTGGGCGCGCTGTCGGACCGGGTCGGCCGCAAGCCGCTGTTCCTGTCCGCAGCGATCTGCTTCCTGGTGCTGCCGGTTCCGGCGTTCTGGCTGATCGGCCAGGGGACGGTCATGACGACGATCCTGGGCTTGGGTCTGCTGGCGATCGGGCACGTGCAGCTGATCGGGCCGTTGGCCGCGACGTTGCCGGCGATGTTCCCGACCAAGGTCCGCTACGCGGCCTTCTCGGTGGGCTATAACATCTCCACCGCCGCCTTCGGTGGCACTGCGCCGCTGATCAACGACTCCGTCGTGACCAGCACCGGCAACAGCTACTTCCCCGCCTTCTACCTGATGGGCGCGGCACTGGTCGCCATGGTGCCGATCCTGCTCATGAAGGAGACCGCGAAGAAGCCGCTGATGCAGGACGCCCCCGCGGCGGCACCGGCGAACTGACGCCGACACCACCACATCTGGAAGGGCCCCCTGGCAAGCCAGGGGGCCCTTTCGTTCACGGTCGGCCCGCGGCGACAGCCGATCCCCAAGTGAAGGACTCGACCCGCACCGCCCCAGGAACCAGGCGGCCCGCGGCGACAGCCGCTTCCCCAGGTGAAGGACTTGACCCGCACCGCCCCAGGTCCTGAGCGGCGTCGTGGCGAGTACGCCGCGACGCCGCTGCGCAGACCTGCTCAAGGAGCGGCGCACGGAGCCACGGAGCCGCCCAGGTCCTGCCAGCCGCACCGCCACGCAGGACGAGCCATCAGCGAAGGATCAGCGCCAGTGTTCCCAGCCTGTGGGCCCGTCGTAAGGCTGCCCGTCGAGGGTGACGCCCGAACCTTCCGCCACGACGCCGATCTCGCGGAAGTCGGGCGGCAGGGGGCTGTCGGCCGGGAAGGTGGCGACCAGGGCCTGGTCCTCCCCACCGGTGAGCACCCAGTGGCGGGCGTCGGCGCCGAGGGCCGAGGCGACTTCGACGAGCCGCTGCGGGACCTCGACCTGCTCCACGCGCAGGTCGATGGCGACCCCCGAGGCGGCGGCGATGTGCCCGAGGTCGGCCAGCAGGCCGTCGGAGGTGTCCACCATGGACGTGGCGCCCGCGAGGGCGGCGCGCGGCCCGGCGCCGTACGGCGGTTCGGGCACGCGGTGCGCCCCGACGACGGCGACCGGTGAGCGGAACCCGCGCCCCAGCACGGCTAAGCCCGCTGCGGACCAGCCGAGCCGACCGGCGACCGCGACGACGTCACCCGGCCGAGCTCCGGAGCGGGTGACGGGCTCCCGCCCCTCCAGATCGCCGAGGGCTGTGATCGAGATCGTCAGTGACGGCGACGACACCATGTCGCCCCCGGCGATCCCGATCCCGGCCTGCTGTGCCTCTTCCCACAGGCCGTCAGCGAGTTCGTCGACCGTCGCCGCGGGGGTGTCGGGCGGGCAGCCCAGACCGACCAGCAGCCCGGTGGGAACCGCGCCCATCGCGTTGATGTCGGAGAGGTTCACCGCGACCGCCTTGCGCCCCACCTGGTGTGGCGTCGACCAGTCGAAACGGAAGTGGACCTGCTCCACGAGCACGTCGGTGGTGGCCACCACCCGGCCGTCCGGGGCGGCCAGCACAGCCGCGTCGTCGCCGGGGCCGAGCACCGTGCCCGGCGACTGCTCGCGACCAGACGTCACGCGATCGATGAGGTCGAACTCACCCACCTGGGAAATGGTCAGTGGTTCCTGGGACGAGTCAGGACCCAACTGGGACCTTCCTTCCTTGAGCATCAGCTCGGTCAGATGGGGTAGCTTTCTGCCAGTTTCCTACCCCGAGCACATGGGCTAGACGAAGGGGCACGCCGTGGTACAGGCATACATCCTCATCCAGACCGAGGTCGGCAAGGCGGCCGCCGTCGCCGGCGAGATCGCCGGCTCCCCCGGCGTCATCAGCGCCGAGGACGTCACCGGCCCGTACGACGTCATCGTGCGCGCCGAAGCCGAGAACGTCGACCTCCTCGGCAAGATGGTCGTCGCCAAGATCCAGAACGTCGAGGGCATCACCCGGACGCTGACGTGTCCGGTGGTTCACCTCTGAGGTACCCCTCCTCCGGACGGACCGGCCCGTGGTGCTGTAGTGGGGAACGTGGTGGAGAACGAGGGAACCGGCGTTCCGAAACCGGTTCTGATCATCGCGATCGCGCTGGGTGTGCTGCTGGCCGCCGGGGTGGCCGGTGTCGGCCTGTACGGCTGGTACGGCGAGCAGCGGATGCGGGAAGAGGCCGAGGCCGCCGCGGCCGCGCGCCGGACCGGGCCGCTCGCGGCAGCGCCGATCCCGGCCCCTGAGGCGCAGTCCCCGGAGTGCGCCTCGGTGATGTCCGCGCTGCCCGCGGCGCTGACCGTCGAGGGGACGCCGGTGCCGCGCAGGCCGCTGGCGGAACCCGCGCCGGCCGCCACCGTCGCGTGGGGCGACGCCGGTCACGACCCGATCACCGTGCGCTGCGGCATCGACGCCCCGGCCGAGCTGACGCCGACCTCGCCGCTGGTGGAGGTCTCCGGGGTCAGCTGGCTGGAGATCAACCAGGGTGGCGACTCCTCGTGGCTGGCCGTCGACCGCCCGGTCTACGTCGCCCTCAGCGCGCCCGCCGACATCGGCACCGGGCCGCTGCAGGACCTGTCGAACCTCATCGGCCAGAAGCTGCCCGAGCAGCCCGTCTTCCCCTGACCGGACCGCACCGGGAGCGAGGACCGCGGTCGTCGCTCCCGGGCGCGGGGTCAGCGCAGGCCGGTGCCCCGGGCCAGAGCGGTGTCGATGAGGGTGGTCAGCAGAGTCGGGTAGTCGATGCCGCTGTGCGCCCACATCCGCGGGTACAGCGAGATCGACGTGAAGCCCGGCATCGTGTTGACCTCGTTGATGATCAGGTGGCCCTCGTCGGAGAGGAAGGAGTCGACGCGGGCCAGGCCCTGGCACTCCAGGGCGGCGAAGGCGCGGACCGCCATGTCGCGCAGCTGGGCCGTGTGCTCGTCGCTGATCTTGGCGGGCAGGTCGAACTCGGTGACGTCGTCGAGGTACTTCGACTCGTAGTCGTACCAGTCGCTCTCACCGGTGACCCGCAGCTCGGCGGGCTGAGAGGCCTCGACCCGGCCGTCCGGGAACTCCAGCACGCCGCACTCGATCTCGCGGCCGGTCACGCCGCTCTCGATGATGACCTTCGGGTCGGTGCGCCGGGCCTCGGTGATGGCCTCGTCCAGGTCGGCCCAGTCGGTGACCTTGGTGATGCCCAGCGACGAGCCGGCGCGCGCGGGCTTGACGAACACCGGCAGGGTGAGCCGCTCGCGCTGCGCGTCGGTCAGCGTTCCCTGGCCGCGGCGCAGGACTTCGTAGGTGCCGACCTCGAGACCTTCGGCCGCGAGCAGCTTCTTCGTGTACTCCTTGTCCATCGACACCGCGCTGGAGAGCACGCCCGGCCCCACGTAGGGGACGTCGGCCATCTCCAGCAGGCCCTGGATGGTGCCGTCCTCACCGAAAGCGCCGTGCAGCACCGGGAAGACGACGTCCACACCCGAGAGCACTTCGCCGCCCTTGCCGGGTTCGAGCAGCACCAGCTCCTGGCGCGTCGGGTCCCCCGGCAGGGCCAGCGCGGTGCCGGAGACGACCTGGGGTTCCTTGCGGTCCCGGATCTCCAGCTGCTTCGGGTCGTCGGTGCCGAGCACCCAAGCGCCTTCCTGGGTGATGCCCACCGGCACGATCTCGAAACGGTCCTGGTCCAGGTGGGCGAGCACGCTGCCACCGGAGACGCAGGAGATGCCGTGCTCGGTGCTGCGCCCGCCGAAAACGACGGCCACCCGGGTCTTGCGCGAAGTCATGGGCGGGACCATACCCCGGGCCGGCTCCGGTCGTTCCACGAAGCCCTCTCGCGAGCGACACGATGCGGTCTCGGCGTTCACCCGTCCGTCCTGCGGCACAACTCGGCCACGACGGGCAGGGCGGATTCGAGTTCGTGGCGGCTGCAGGCGGCGTAGCCGAGGGCCAGTCCGCACCACCGCTGGGGCCCGTCGTGGTGGCGTCGCAACCCGTCGAGCACGAGCCCTTCCTCGGCACCTCGGTCCAGCACGCGCCGCTCGGTCTCGGCGTCGGGCAGCGGCAGCACCACGTGGGCCCCCGCGCGGTCGCCGAAGACCTCGATGCCCTCCGCGGCGAGGGAGTCGACGACGAGGGCGCGGCGCTGCGACAGCTCGCGGCGCAACCGTCGCAAGTGGCGCCCGAGGTCCCCGTGCCGCGCGAGTTCCACCAGCACGCGTTGGCCCGCCAGCGCCGGCCCTTGCCCGATGCGCTCGCGGTGCCGCTGGACAGCGCTGGTGATCGGTTCGGCCGCCAGCATCCAGCCGACGCCGAGCGTGGGGGTGAGGATCTTGCTGGTGGTGCCCAGGTGCACCACGACGTCCGGAGCCATCGAGGCCAGCACCGGGAGCGGGGCGACGTCGTAGCGGAGTTCGCCGTCGTAGTCGTCCTCGACGATGAGCCAGTCCTCGTCGCGGGCGCGCTCGATGAGGGCGATGCGGCGTTCGGCGGGCAACCTCCCGCCGATGGGGAACTGGTGCGCGGGCGAGCAGTAGACGGCCGCGACTCCCCTCGGGACGTCCTCGACGACCAGTCCGGAGTGGTCGACCGGCGCGGCAACGACCTCGATGCCTGCCGCCTTCAGCGCACCGACCGCGCGCTGGTAGCCGGGTTCCTCGACGGCGACCTTCGCTCCGCGCGGCAGCACCGCGGCGGCCAGCTCGCCGAGGGCGGTGCTGGTCCCGCCGGTGGCCAGCACGTTCTCCGCGGTCCACCCGCCGGGCACCAGACCCCGGTGCCGCAGCAGGTGTTCCACGACGGCCTCGCGGTAGCTGAGCAGCCCGGCGCGCTGCGGGCGCAGGTCGGGCGCGGTGTCGGCGGCGGCGCGCCACGCGCGGCGCCACGCGGCGCGGTCGAGGCCGTCGGCCCAGGGGACTCCGGCGAACAGCTGCACCATCGGCCGCTCGGCGTGCGGCGGTTCCAGGACGGGTGGCGGCACGGCGTCGGTGCGGGCGCCGGGCGGGCTGGTGGTGACGAAGGTGCCCGAGCCGCGGCGTCCGACGATCCAGCCCTCGGCGTGCAACTGCTCGTAGGCGGCGGCGGTGACGGTCCGGCTCACGGACAGGTGCCGAGCCAGGGCGCGCGTCGACGGCAAGCGGTCGCCGCCGCGCAGCTGGCCGATGGTGGCTGCGTGCCGCAACGCGTCGGCGAGCTGCACCGCGAGCGGCAGATCGGCGTCCCGGTGCAGGTCGATCGGCAGTTCCAGCAGCGGCGAGCTGGCCGCGGGCACGTCATGTGGCATTTCGGGATTCTCCCTGATTGGCACTTCGATGATGCCACTCGTGCGGGCGATGCTGGCGACGTGACTTCGCAGCTCTCCCCCACCGAACGGTCCACCGTCCGCCGCGGCGCCCACCGGGCGCGCACCGACCGCGCCGACCTGCACGCGACCCTCGACGCCGGGCTGGTCTGCCACCTCGCCCTGGTCGTCGACGGAGCGCCACGGGTGCTGCCCACCGGCTACGGACGTCGCGACGACACGCTCTACCTGCACGGGTCGACCGGGGCGCGAAGCCTGCGAGAAGCCGACGAGGTGTGCGTGTCGGTGACCCTCGTGGACGGCGTCGTCTACTCGCGGGCGATGATGCACCACTCGATGAACTACCGGTCAGCGGTGATCCACGGCCGGGTCCGGCGCGTCGAGGACCCGGACGAACGCTGGGAAGCCCTGCGGGCGATCACCGAGCACCTCGCGCCCGGGTCGTGGGACTACGCGCGGCACCCGAACCGGAAGGAGCTCGCCGCCACCACGGTGCTGGCGCTGGACCTCGGCGAGGCGTCGGTCAAGATCCGGAACGCCGACCCCGGCGACGACCCCGAGGACGTCGAGGCGAACGAGGTCTGGGCCGGTGTCCTCCCGCTGCACCGGACCTGGGGCGAGCCAGTGCCCGCCTCCGACCTCGTCGCGGAACTGCCCGTCCCGGAGCACGTCCTGCGCAGGAGGTGAGCGGCTCAGCCCTGGATCGTGCGGTTGGCCCGCTGCGGGCGGTAGACGTGGATGGTCACCGCCGGGTCGACGCCGAGGTTGCTGACCTGGTGCGCGTAGTGCGGGCCGAACACGCGCGACTGGCCGACCGCCAGCGAGTGCAGGACCTCGGCGTGGCCGGGGCGGGCGACCCGCTCGGTCAGGTTGCCCTGCACCACGGTGAAAGCGCCGGTGGCACCGCCGTGGTCGTGCAGGTCGGTGTGCTGGCCGGGCAACCAGCTCAGCAGCCACGCCTCGTAGGCGTCGGTGCGGGCGAGCAGCCCGGCCCAGCGCTCGTCGGCGTCGTAGCGGAGCAGGTGCGCCCAGGAGCCGCGGTCGGCGGCGAACTCACGGGCGATGCGAGCCGGGTGCGCGGTGCTCAGGTCAGCTGGTGCGGCAACGGTGTTGGGCGGAACGGCGAACACGGTGGAGTCCTTCGGAGATCGTGAGCTGACCCCGGGGCGCAGGCGCGCGAGGGCGCCGCGATCAACCCGGAGAGGAGTGCGAGGTTCGATCAACACGAAGAACAGGAACAGAGCGCGCTGGCGACGCGGTGCAGGTCGATGTGACCCCGTCGGCCGGTGAACGCACGCTTCAACACGCCACGTACTGAACCAGCGCCCCTCCCCGTCGTCAACCAGATCCGCACCGCGTCCCCACGACCCGCGACGCACTTCACACCCGTCGGGGTGAGAGCTCCGGGTCGCGGCGGTGTTCCCACCCGCCCTCGCGGCCGGGTGGTCCGCACCACGCGCCGGCAGGGGTTCCCCGGGAGCGGCACGGACCACACCTGCACCCGAACCCCGACCACCGCGGTCGGCGCACCCCAGGGTGCCCAAGCGCCGAAGGAGCTCGGAAGACGTCCTCGACCGGGCTTTCGGCCCCTGAGCACCCCCTGCGAACCCACGACTCGTCACGCACCGGTAGGCCCTCGAGGTGCCGATGCGCCGGTCTCGGCGGTGGGTCGCCCCTCGAGCACTTCCCTCCATCCCGATGCCGTCGCGTCCGAACCCGGATCACCGGGGATCCGTCACCCCGGCATCCGGAACGAGGCGTGACGAGGTCAGGACGAGGCTCGGACAGGGCCTCGGGTCCGCAGCCCTCCGTCGACCAGGTCACGACTCGCCGCGACCGTCGAGGCGCTCCACGCCTGGTCGAGTGCGTCCCCGGTGATCAGGAGCCGGATGTGGGGTTCCGGACGGACAGGAGACTCGCGTGGCGCAGCCGTCACGACACACCGCACCCCCGTTTCCACCTGGTCGCACGCGCTCTGGTCCGAGGGGGAGTCCTTCTACGCAGCCCGGGGTCCACCGCAGAACCCGGAACACCCGGTGATCAGGAGCCGGAACCACCGCGGTGATCCCCCGGCACCGGTCGCCGATGCGTCAGGAGAGGGCTTGGAGGACGTCCCGGACGAGGTCGTCGGGGTCTTCGCAGCCCGCTGAGAAGCGGACGAAGCCCTCGGGGACCGGGTCGCCCCACTGGGCTCGGCGGTCGGCGGTGCTGTGCAGGCCGCCGAAGCTGGTGGCCGCGACGACGAGCCGGCTGCGGCCGAGGAAGGCCTGCACCGCGTCGGCGTCGGCGAGCTCGAAGCGGAACACCCCGCCGAAGCGGCGCATCTGCTTGCTCGCCAAGGCGTGCGCTGGGTCCTGCGACCAGCCCGGCCAGCGCAGCTCGCTCACCGCCGGGTGGCCGGAGAGGGCTTCGACGAGGGCCGCGGCGTTCTCCGCCTGCCGCGACAACCGCAGGTCGAGGGTTCCCATGCTGCGGTGCGCCAACCAGCTCTCGAACGGGCCGGGGATCGCACCGGACAGGGATCGCGCGCGCACCAGGCGGTTCGCGAGCTCCTCGTCGCGCACCGACACGTGTCCCATGAGCAGATCGCTGTGCCCGGACAGGGCCTTGGTGTCGCTGGCGACGACGACGTCCGCGCCCAGTTCCAGCGGCCGCTGCCCCAACGGGGTCGCGGTGGTGTTGTCGACCGCCAGCAACGCTCCCGCGGCGTGGGCACGCCCGGCCAGTTCGGCGATGTCGCAGACGTCCCCGCCCGGGTTGGACGGGGTTTCCAGCAGCACCAGGCGCGCACCGTCGAAGACGTCGTCGGTCCACGGCCCGGTCGTGGCGATCTCGCGCACGTCGAGCTGGAGTTCGGTCAGCTCGTCGGTGACGAACTGGCGCGTCGCGTAGTAGCCGTCCGAGGGCAGCACGAGCTTGTCGCCGGTGCGGAGGACCGCCCGCAGCAACGTGCTGATCGCGGCCATGCCCGAGGGCAGCAGCACGCAGTGCCCGCCGTCGAGCTCGCCGATCGCGGATTCCAGCGCGCGCCAGGTGGGGTTCCCCGCGCGACCGTAGAAGTCGCTGCTCGGACCGGACGCGCCGAGGTGGTACGGCGCGGCGAACACCGGCCCCGGCAGCAGCGGCGAGCCCGCCTCCGGTTCCGGGTGCCCGCCGTGCACCACGCGCGTTCCGTCGCCGAACTCCCCAAGATCCACTGTGGTCACTCCTGCACTCGCGATCGGCGCGAGCGCGGTGACCGGATTCATTCGGCCTTGCGCTCGCGTCCCAGCAACTCCGCCGCCGCCGGCCCCGGCTGCAGCCCTTCGTGGCACACCCGGTGCACCACGTCGGTGATGGGCATCTCCACGCCGTGCCGCTCGGCCAGCTGGCGGATCGAGGAGCAGGATTTCACGCCCTCCGACACCTGGCCGTGGGCAGCCTCCTGCGCCTGGGCGAGCGTCTCCCCGCGGCCCAGCCGCTCGCCGAAGGTCCGGTTGCGCGACAACGGCGACGAGCAGGTCGCCACCAGGTCGCCCAGGCCCGCCAGCCCGGCGAAGGTCATCTGGTCGGCTCCCAGCGCCACGCCCAGCCGCGCCGTCTCCGCCAGACCCCGGGTGATCAGCGACGACATCGTGTTGTGCCCGTACCCGAGCCCTGCGGCGATGCCGCAGGCCAGCGCGATGACGTTCTTGCAGGCACCGGAGATCTCGATGCCGACCATGTCGGTGTTGGTGTAGGGCCGGAAGTACGGCGTGAAGGAGGCCTTCTGCAGCGCCACCGCCCGCTCCTCGTCGGGGCAGGCGACGACGGTCGCGGTGGGCTGTCCGGCGGCGATCTCCTTGGCCAGGTTCGGTCCGGAGACGACAGCGACCCGTCCCATCGGCACGTCGGCGACTTCTGCGACGACCTGGCTCATCCGCTTGAGGGTGCTCAGCTCCACCCCCTTGGCCAGGCTCACCAGCGTCGCGTCCGGCGGCAGCAGCGGCTGCCAGCCGGCGAGGTTCTCCCGCAGCGTCTGGCTGGGCACCGCCAGCACCACGAACTCGGCGGCGTGCACCGCCTCGGCCGCGTCGTCGGTGGCGCGCAGCTTGACGGGCAGTTCGACTCCGGGCAGGTACGCGCTGTTGCAACGGGTTTCGTTGATCTCCGCCGCGACCTGCGGGCGCCGCGCCCAGAGGGCGACGTCGTTGCCCGCGTCGGCGAGGACCTTCGCGAACGTCGTCCCCCAGGATCCGGCGCCCAGCACCGCGATCCGCTCAGGCTGCGCCATCGGTTCCCTTCTTCTTGCGCGCGGGGGCGTAGAACTCGGTGGGCGGCTCCTCCTGCCGGATCTCACCGAGCAGTTCGCGGACCCGGGACATCGCCAGGTGCGTGACCTCGCGGACCGTCTCCACGTCCGGCTCCACGCCGCCGCGGTAGGCCGACAGGTCCAGCGGTTCACCGAAGACGTAGTTCACGGTCTTGCGCGGGAAGGGCCGGAACTTCTTGTTGTAGTGGTCGTAGATCTCGCGGGTCCCGTAGCGGGCGGCCGGGATGACCGGCACGTCGTTGGTCAGCGCGAGCCGCGCGACGCCCATCTTGGGCGTCATCGGCCAGCCGTCGGGGTCCTTGGTGATGGTGCCGTCCGGGTAGATCACCAGGACCTTGCCACCCTCCAGCCCGGCGTGCGCGTCGCGCAGGCTCCGCTGCGCGTCAGCGGTGCCCCGGTAGACGGGGATCTGCTCGACGCCGACCAGCACGTTCCGCAGCACCGGCACGTCCCACAGGCTGTTCTTGGCCATGAACCGCGGCACCCGCGCGGCGCGGTGAACCATCACCGCGTCGAAGACCGGGTCCAGGTGGGAGACGTGGTTGAGCACGAGCAGCGCGGGGCCCTCGGCCGGGATGTGGTGCGCCCCGCGCACGCGGACGCGCGCCAGCAGGTGCGTCAGCGGGTAGAACACCCAGCGGGCCAGGCCCAGCCAGAAGATGCCCATCCCGTGTGCCTTCTCGCGGGTCTTCCTCCGCTGGCGTCGGAGGTTCCTCTGTTCCGCCACGGCCACTCCTCCATGTCTCGAGCGCCAGCCAAATTACCCGTCCCCGGACCCAGCCACGTCAACCAGGCTGCAGTTCGGAAGCCCACCACCGCATCGGCGGACGTTGACGCAAGATGGACCCGTGACCTCCGACAACACGCCCGGTACCACCGGGGTGCACCTGCTGGTACCGCTCAAGCCCCTGGCCCGGGCCAAATCCCGGCTGCTGGCCGGGCGCGGCTCGGCCGGGCACGTCGAGCTGGTCACCGCGATGGCGCTGGACACCGTCGCCGCCGCCCGCCGCGCCCGCGGTGTGGTGGAGGTCGTGGTCGTCTCCTCCGACCGCGCGCTCACCGAGGCATTCACCGGCCTCGGCGTCGAAGTCGTGCCCGACGACCCCGGCGACGGGCTCAACGCCGCCTTGCGGCACGGCGACGAGGTGCTGCGCGCCCGGGGAGCCTTCCGCGTGGGTGCTCTGCAGGCGGACCTGCCGGCGCTGCGACCGGGAGAGCTCGGGTGGGCGCTGCGCGCGGCGGGAACCGATCGCTCGTTCTGCCCCGACCTGGGCGGCGACGGTACGACGCTGCTGCTGGGTGAACCGGACCAACCGCTGGACCCGCGGTTCGGCCCGGGTTCGGCCGAGGCCCACTTCGAGTCCGGTGCGAAAAGCCTGCTCGGCCCGTGGGAGTCGCTGCGCCGCGACGTCGACACCGAAGCGGACCTCACCGCGGCGGAGGTCGTGGGGCTCGGCCCCCGCACCGCCGCGCGGCTCTTCCGGTCCGGCGGGTGAGCCGCTCGCGCGCGTCACGCGTGGTGCGCCTGTGCCCAGGCGAACATCAGGCGGACCTCGGCAGCGGTCGATCGGGGACGGCTGGTTGGGTGACAATGGCGCGGTGAGCACCAACAGCAGCGACGGGTCGCCGGAGCGGCCCGCCCAGCGCACCTCGTCCTCCGGCACGGCCGCGAACAGCACGTCGCGTCCTGCTCGTGGTGGCGCCTCCGGCACCAAGGTGCCCGAGGCGCTGCCGGCGGTGAACAGCGGTGCGCGCGTGCCGTCCGCCCCGCCCGCGGTGACCAGGGCGGCGGCCACCACGGACCTGCCGGACGACCGGTACCTCAACCGGGAGCTCTCCTGGCTGGATTTCAACGCGCGCGTGCTCGCCTTCGCCGAAGACCCGTCGCAGCCGGTGCTGGAGCGGGCGAAGTTCATGGCGATCTTCGCCTCCAACCTGGACGAGTTCTACATGGTGCGCGTCGCCGGGCTGAAGCGCCGCGAGGAGACCGGGCTGTCGGTGCGCAGCGCCGACGGGCTCACCCCGCACGAGCAGCTTGTGCGCATAGCCGCGCGCAACCAAGACCTGATGGAGAAGCTCGGCCGGGTCTTCGTCGACGAGCTGCAGCCGGAGCTCGAGGCCCACGGCATCCGCATCCTCGAGTGGGACGAACTGGGTGTCGAGGACCAGAACAAGCTCACCCGGTACTTCGAGGACCACATCTTCCCGGTCCTCACCCCGCTCGCGGTGGACCCCGCGCACCCGTTCCCCTACATCTCGGGGCTTTCGCTGAACCTCGCGGTGACGGTGACCGACCCGGACGCCGGGATGCGCCGCTTCGCCCGCGTGAAGGTCCCCGACAACGTGCCGCGGCTGATCCGGGTGGAGGCCGACCGCGAGACCGAGCTCGCCACCTTCCTGCCGCTCGAGGAGCTCATCGCCGCGCACCTGAGCAAGTTGTTCCCCGGGATGCGGGTTTCCGAGCACCACATCTTCCGCGTCACCCGCAACGCCGACCTGGAGGTCGAGGAGGACCGCGACGAGGACCTGCTGCAGGCCATGGAGCGCGAGCTCGCGCGCCGCCGCTTCGGCCCGCCGGTGCGCCTGGAAGTCACCGACACGATGAGCGAGAACATGCTCGAGCTCCTGTTGCGTGAGCTGGAGGTCGACCAGCACGACGTGGTGGAGGTCAAGGGTCTGCTGGACCTGTCCTGCCTGTTCCAGCTCGACAAGCTGCAGCGCCCCGACCTGAAGAACGCGCCGTTCGTGCCCGCCACGCACCCGGCCTTCGCCGAGGGTCAGACGCCCAAGAGCATCTTCTCCACGCTGCGCGAGGGCGACGTGCTGGTGCACCACCCCTACGACTCGTTCTCCACCTCGGTGCAGCGGTTCATCGAGCAGGCCGCCGCCGACCCGCACGTGCTGGCCATCAAGCAGACCCTGTACCGCACCTCGGGCGACTCGCCGATCGTCAACGCGCTCATCGACGCCGCCGAGGCGGGCAAGCAGGTCGTGGCGCTGGTCGAGCTCAAGGCGCGCTTCGACGAGCAGGCCAACATCCAGTGGGCGCGCACGCTGGAACGTTCGGGCGTGCACGTCGTCTACGGCCTGGTGGGGCTCAAGACGCACTGCAAGACCGCGCTCGTGGTGCGCCAGGAGGGTTCGACGATCCGCCGCTACTGCCACCTGGGCACCGGCAACTACAACCCCAAGACCGCCCGCATCTACGAGGACCTGGGGCTGCTGACGGCCTCGCCGGAGATCGGCGCCGACCTCACCGACCTGTTCAACGTGCTCACCGGCTACGCCCGGCACGGCGACTACCGCCGGATCCTGGTGTCCCCGCACGGCATCCGCACGGGGATCGTGGAACGGGTGGAGGCCGAGATCGAGCGCGCCCGCGAGGGCAAGAGCTGCGGTGTGCGGATGAAGGTGAACTCGCTGGTCGACGAGCAGATCATCGACTCGCTGTACCGGGCGTCGCTGGCCGGGGTGCCGGTGGAGGTCGTGGTGCGCGGCATCTGCTCGCTCAAGGCCGGGGTCGAAGGCCTCAGCGAGAACGTCGAGGTGCGGTCGATCCTGGGCAGGTTCCTGGAGCACTCCCGGGTCTTCCACTTCGTCGGCATCGACGAGCACTGGATCGGCAGCGCTGACATGATGCACCGCAACCTGGACCGCCGCATCGAAACGCAGGTCCGCGTGACGGACCCGAAGTTGACCGCCCAGCTCGACGCGTTGCTCGACTCCGCGCTGCACCCGTCGACGCGCTGCTGGGTGCTCAACTCCAAGGGAGACTGGGAAGCCTCCCCGCGCAGCGGTGAACAGGTCCGTGACCACCAGACCGAGATGCTGTCCGGCCACGGCGCGAAGGTCTCCTAGGTAAACCGTTCACAACAGGCTTGTTGAGGAAGAAGAGCGTGACCGAAGACATCCCGGTTGCCGAGGCGGTGGAGGTTCCGGCCCCCCTGGTGCGCGCGGCGGGCGCGGTGCTGTGGCGCCCGAGCGCGCAGGACCCCGAGGTGGTGCTGGTGCACCGGCCGCGCTACGGCGATTGGTCGCTGCCCAAGGGCAAGCTGGACCCGGGCGAACTCCCCGCGCACGCCGCCGCCCGCGAGGTCACCGAGGAAACGGGGTTCACGGCGACGCTGACCCGTCCTCTCACGCGCGTGAGCTACTCGGTGCCGGCGCGTGCGGGCGGATCGGCGCCGAAGGTCGTGGACTACTTCTCCGCGCGCCTGTCCGGCGGCCGGTTCACGCCCAACGACGAAGTGGACGAACTGCGCTGGCTCCCGCTGAAGGAGGCGCGAGCGGAGTTGAGCTATCCGCACGACGCGCGCGTGCTCGACGCATTCGAGGAGTCCCGCTCGGAAACGGCGACGGTATTGCTGGTTCGGCACGCAAAAGCGGGCAAGCGGTCCGAATGGTCCGGGGATGACGCTCTCCGGCCGCTGAGCCCCGCGGGGCGCGAACAACGGGACGCGTTGCATTCCCTGTTGCCGTTGTTCGCGCCTTCCCGGGTCTATTCCGCGCCGCGCGTGCGCTGCGAACAAACCGTGGCCCCGGTGGCCGCCGACGCCGGGATCGACGTCGTGAGCGAACCGCTGTTCTCCGAAGAGGTCTACTCCGCCGACCCGGCCGCGGGCGTGCGGGCCCTGCTGGAGGTGGCGGCCGAGGGCGGCACGAGCGTGGTGTGCAGCCAGGGCGGCGTCATCCCGGACCTGGTGCGGCGGCTGGCCGGTTCGGCCGGGCTCGACCTGGGCGAGGTGGCCTCGCGCAAGGGCAGCGTGTGGACCTTGGCGTTCCGCCCGGGCGAACCCGCGGTCGACGGGCGGTCGCCCGCCTTGAGCCTCACGGCCGCCCACTACCTCGCCGACCCGCTGCCCTGAGCCCGGAAGCGCCCTTGCCGGCGCTGATCCCGCCGCACAGCTCTTCGGCGGGCGTGCCCGCCGGACGGGCCCGGCAACCCGGATTCCTGCGCTCTGCGGGCTTCTGAGCGCTCACAACCGAGGGGCGGGCTTCCGCGGCCGAGAACGGGAGCGGCCCGCCGCGCGTGGGTGCGGCGGGTTCTCGCGCTCCGCAGGTGCTTTGAGCGGGCGGCGGCACGCCCCCGGAAGGGGCTAGTCCGCCGCCCGCTCGGTCCACTGGAGCTCGCAGTCGAGGCGAGCGATCACTTCTTGGTGGACTTGCGCGTCGTCGTGGCCTTCTTGGCGGCCGGGCGCGTCGTCTTGGCGGTCGACTTCGGCGACGACTTGGTCGTGGCCTTGGCGGTGCTGGTGCTCCGCTTGGTGGTCGAAGCCTTCGCCGGCGTCGACTTGGTCGTGCTCGCCTTGGACGTGGACCGCTTCGGAGCCGCCTTGGTGGTGCTCGCCTTGGTGGACTTGGCGGTCGAGGCCTTGGCGGTGGACGCCTTGGCCGTGGTCCGGCCGGTGCTCTTGGTCGCCGCGGCCCGCGTCGTGCTGGCCTTGCGAGCGGTCGTGGTCTTGCTCGCGGAGGCGGTGCGCGTGGTCACGCCGCGCGTGGTGGCCGCCTTGCCGGAGGTCGTCGCGCGCGGGAGCTTCCGCTGGCCGCCCACGACTTCCTTGAACTGGGTGCCGGCGCGGAACGCGGGAACGTTGGTCTTCTTGACCTTCACGCTCTCACCGGTGCGCGGGTTCCGGGCGACGCGCGCCGCGCGAGCGCGCTTCTCGAAAACGCCAAAACCGGTGATGTTGACCTTCTCGCCTTTGTTCACGTTGCGAACGATGATGTCGACGACGTCTTCAACGGCCTGGCTGGCGGTCTTCTTGTCTCCGAGGCGTTCTGCCAGAGCCTCGATCAGTTGGGCCTTGTTCACTTCAGTCCCTCCCAGGACACAACAACGGCCCCGTTGGGCCGACTCAATGTCAACGGTAAAGCCCCGGAACTACAAATGCCATTCGCCACGCCCCATTTTTTCCTTGGGACGCGGGCATTCGAGTCCGGGCAACGGGGTCCCTGCAGCGCGCGGAGCGACTGTTCAGTTGTCCCGGCCGGAACGGGTTTTTCCCGTCGTGGTGGGAAAAACCCGTCCGCCTCGGGGGTGCTCCTCAGCCCTCGCGGGCGGGCAGCGTGGTGGGCTTGAAACTCTGGCGCCCACGCTCAAAAGTGTCGATCGTCTCGGCGTGGCGAAGCGTCAAACCGATGTCGTCGAGCCCTTCCAGCAGCCGCCAGCGGGTGTAGTCGTCGATGCTGAAGGGCACGGTGAGGTCCTTGGCCTGCACGGTGAGTTCCTCGAGATCGACCGTCACCGCGGTGCCCGGCTCGTTCTCCAGCAGCTTCCAGAGGAGTTCCACATCGGACTGCTCGCACTGGGCGGCCAGCAGGCCCTGCTTGCCCGCGTTGCCCCGGAAGATGTCGGCGAAGCGGCTCGAGATGACCACCCGGAAGCCGTAGTCGTTGAGCGCCCACACCGCGTGCTCGCGGGAGGAGCCGGTGCCGAAGTCGGGTCCGGCCACCAGCACGCTCCCGGACGTGAAGGGTTCCTGATTGAGGATGAAGTCCTCGTCGCCGCGCCAGGCGGCGAACAGCGCGTCCTCGAAGCCGGTGCGGGAGACCCGCTTGAGGTAGACCGCGGGGATGATCTGGTCGGTGTCCACGTTGGACCGGCGCAGCGGGACGCCGATCCCGGTGTGCGTCTTGAACGGTTCCATCGTTGCTGCTCCTGGTGGGTGGGAGGTTGCTCAGTCGAGATCTTCGGGGGAGGACAGCTTTCCGCGCACGGCGGTCGCAGCGGCCACCAGCGGCGAGACGAGGTGGGTGCGCCCGCCCTTGCCCTGCCTGCCCTCGAAGTTGCGGTTGGAGGTCGAGGCGCTGCGCTCACCCGGGGTCAGCTGGTCCGGGTTCATGCCCAGGCACATCGAACAACCGGCCGAACGCCATTCCGCTCCGGCGGAGGTGAAAACCTCGTGGAGCCCTTCGCTCTCGGCCTGCAGCCGGACCTTCATCGAGCCGGGGACCACGAGCATCCTGGTGTCGGCGGCGACCTTGCGCCCCTTGATGACCTCCGCGGCGGCCCGCAGGTCCTCGAGCCGGCCGTTGGTGCAGGAGCCCAGGAAGACCGTGTCGACGTCGATCTCGCGCAGCGGCATGCCCGGGGTCAAGCCCATGTAGGCCAGCGCCTTCTCGGCGGCGTAGCGCTCACCCTCGTCGACGATCGCCTCCGGGTCGGGCACCTTCTCGCCCAGCGGCAGGCCCTGGCCGGGGTTGGTGCCCCAGGTGACGAACGGGCTGAGTTCGTCGGCGTTGACCGTGACTTCCGCGTCGAAGGTCGCGTCGTCGTCGGTGCGCAGCGTCTTCCAGTGCTCGACGGCCGCGTCCCACTCGTCGCCCTGGGGCGCGTGCGGACGACCCTTCAAGTACTCGAAAGTCGTGTCGTCGGGCGCGATCATGCCCGCGCGAGCGCCCGCCTCGATCGACATGTTGCAGATGGTCATGCGGGCTTCCATCGACAGCTGCTGGACGGCCTCGCCGCGGTACTCCAGCACGTAACCCTGCCCACCACCGGTGCCGATCTTGGCGATGACGGCGAGGATGATGTCCTTGCTCGTCACGCCGGGGCGCAGCGCGCCCTCGATGTTGACGGCCATCGTCTTGAACGGCCGCAGCGGCAGCGTCTGGGTGGCCAGCACGTGCTCCACCTCGGAGGTGCCGATGCCGAAGGCCAGCGCCCCGAACGCGCCGTGCGTGGAGGTGTGGCTGTCCCCGCAGACGACCGTGGTGCCGGGCTGCGTCAGGCCCAGCTGCGGGCCGACGACGTGCACGATGCCCTGCTCGGCGTCGCCCATGGGGTGCAGCCGGATGCCGAACTCCTCGCAGTTCTTGCGCAAGGTTTCGACCTGGGTCCGCGACACCGGGTCGGCGATCGGCAGGTCGAGGCCGACGGTGGGGACGTTGTGGTCTTCGGTGGCGATCGTCAGGTCGGGGCGCCGCACTTCGCGGCCGGCCAGCCGGAGCCCTTCGAAGGCCTGCGGGCTGGTGACTTCGTGCACCAGGTGGAGATCGATGTAGAGCAGGTCGGGCTCGTGCCCTTCACCTTGGCGCACGATGTGCGCGTCCCACACCTTCTCCGCGAGCGTTTTTCCCATCACTGCTCCCAGTCGAGCGCGCCGAGACCCGGGGAGGGGCCTCTCCCACACAGTGGACTTCCCAGATTCCGGGAAGTTAGTATCGGTACGTGGGACAGCATAGCGGCATCGGAGTGTTGGACAAGGCAGTGGCCGTTCTGCAGGCGGTGGCTCAGGAGCCGTGCGGCCTGGCGGAACTGTGCGGCCGCACGGGGTTGCCCCGGGCGACTGCGCACCGGTTGGCGGTGGGCCTGGAGACGCACCGCCTGTTGCGCCGCGGATCGGACGGCCGGTGGCGGCCTGGCACGGCCTTGGCCGAGCTGGCCGGCGGCGCGGTGGATCCGCTGCTGGAAGCGGCGTCCACCGTGCTGCCCAAACTACGGGATGTCACGGGTGAGAGCGTCCAGCTCTACCGCCGGGACGGCATGCAGCGGTTGTGCATAGCGACGGCGGAGCCGCCGAGCGGTCTGCGGGACACGGTGCCGGTGGGCACGGCGTTGTCGATGACGGCGGGTTCGGGCGCGAAGGTGCTGGCCGCGTGGGCGGACCCGGCGACGCAGCGCGCGGTGCTGGCGGAGGCGGTCTTCGGCGAGCGGACGTTGTTGGAGGTGCGCCGGCGGGGCTGGGCGCAGAGCGTCGCGGAGCGGGAAGCGGGCGTGGCGAGCGTCTCGGCTCCGGTGCGCGACACCCAGGGCCAGGTCGTGGCGGCCATATCGGTTTCGGGCCCCATCGACAGGATGGGCAGGAGGCCGGGCGCCAGGTGGGCGGCCGACCTGCTGGCAGCAGCGGAAGGCCTGCAGAACAGGCTCTGAGGCGCGAGCGAGCGGTATCGCGGCCAAGAACGGCGAAGGGCCCCGGACTGATCCGGGGCCCTTCGCCTTGTTGTAGTCCCGACGGGATTTGAACCCGCGCTACCGCCTTGAGAGGGCGGCGTCCTAGGCCGCTAGACGACGGGACCGCGCAACGGGGACAACGATACAACACCCCCCCCCCCCCCCCGAAAACCCCCCACCCACAACCCGAACCCGGGACCAACCACCCCCCCCCCAACCAGCCAGAACAGCAACAAGAGCAAGCCGAGCACCCCACCCAAGAGCGAAGAAGAAGAAAAGGAGACGAACACCACACGAGGACAAAAGGGAAGGCGGGAAAGGGAAGAACACACTCCTCACCAAAACCAACCCAACCGAAGCGCAGACAAGAACCCAAGACCCCCAACCAAAGCCAAGGCCAAGCCCACCCACAACAACCCAAGCAAAGCCAAGGCGAACACCCCAACAAGCCAACCGAAGCGCAAGCGGCCACCCCCACAGAGAGCCAACCGAAGCCCAGGCGGCCATCCCCACAAGCCAAGCGAAGCGTAGGCGGCCACCCCCACAAAGAGCCAAGCGAAGCGCAGGCGGCCACCCCCACAAAGAGCCAAGCGAAGCGCAGGCGGACGGCCCGCAAAGAGCCAAGAAAGCCAAGCGAAGCGCAAGCGGCCACCCCACAAGGAGCCAAGCGAAGCGCAGGCGGACGGAAGAAGCCCGGCAACCGCAAGAGATGCAGATCAAGGGATGCTGGTCGGAAACCAGGCCAGGAAGGAGAAGAGAAGCGAGGAGCCCTCCCCAATGCGACCACCGCACCGTGGGGGGCATGGGGGGTTCGACCCCCCAACACAATGACGAAGGAGGCGCGGCCTGCGCATTCCGCAGGCACACGCCTCCCACCTCTGTAGTCCCGACGGGATTTGAACCCGCGCTACCGCCTTGAGAGGGCGGCGTCCTAGGCCGCTAGACGACGGGACCGCGTTGAGAGATCACCGGAGCGATCTGCTCGCTGGGGTACCAGGACTCGAACCTAGACTAACTGAACCAGAATCAGTCGTGCTGCCGATTACACCATACCCCATTGTGATCGACGGCCAGTTGTCCCGAATTCCGATCTCCCTGGGGAGTCTCGGCTTCCGGGCCGCTGTCCGCCGCGTTGGTGAATATATTAGCCCACCGCCGGAGGGGGGTTTCCACCACCCCCCTCTTCTGGCGTTCTCGCAGGTGGCGGGCTGTTCAGCGGGCCTGACCGACGAGGTCGGCGAAGTGCGGCGCGGCGATCTCGGTGACGAGCAGTTCGGGGAGTTCGGCGAGCCCGGTGATGGTCGGGACGCGGTCGTCGGCGGAGTCGCGCGGGGCCGGGACCTGATCGCGGTTGAGCCAGATTCCCCGCAGCCCTGCCCGGGTGGCGCCTTGGGCGTCGGTGGTGAGCCGGTCGCCGACGTGGGCGACTTCGTGGGGCTGGAGGCCGAGGTGGTCGCAGGCGGTGTGGAAGATCCGCGGGTCGGGCTTGGCGACGCCGATCTCGCCGGAGATCACGACGGCGTCGAAGGTGTCGGCGAGGCCGACGGCGGCGAGCTTGGTGCGCTGGTAGTCGCCGGGCGCGTTGGTGACGGCGGCGAGGCGCAGGCCGCTGGCGCACATCCAGTCGAGGCTGGCGGCGACGTCGTCGAAGAGGCACCAGGCGCGCTGCATGGCGGCCATCCGCCGTTCTTCGCGGCGCCGGGCTTCGGCGTGGTCGATGTTCTCGCCGAAGGCGGCGAAGAAGGCGCGGGTGCGTTCGACGCACATGACGTCGAAGGGCAGCTGTCCGGAGACGAATCGCGCGTAGTACCGGTCGGTGGTGCGTTGCCACACGGGCCACGCCCGGTCAGTGCCGAGGAGTTCCTTGAGGGAGCTGCGTGCCGCGCTCTGGCTGTCGAGCAAGGTGTCGTCGATGTCGAGGCAGACGGCCTTGATCGGCGCGGGATTGCAGGGATTCGAATCGTCAGCCGCGGATGTCACCCCGAGAGGCTAGGCGTTCACCGACCGCGTCCGACTCTGCCAACCTAGTGAAGTCTGCTGTGGGGGCGGGAACACTGCGCAACCAGATCACGCCCCCGTTCCGTCCTAGAAGTTGGGCTCGAACGGGCGCGGCACGGTTCTCGCAGGTGACGCACCCGCCGCCGCGGCGCTCGGGGTGAGCACCGCGGCGGCGGGTGCGGGTCCGCTCAGCCGAGGGCCTTGCGCAGCCGGGCCAGCGAGACGTCGCGGCCGAGGAGTTCCATCGACTCGTACAGCGGCGGCGACACGGTGCGGCCGGTGACGGCCACGCGGACCGGGGCGAAGGCCTTGCGGGGCTTGATGCCCAGGCCGTCCACGACGGAGACCTTGAGGGCCTCCTCGATGGCGGCGGCGGTCCACTCCTCGAGCGCCTCGAGCGAGGCGATGGCGGCCTGCAGGACGGGCTTCGCGTCTTCGCCGAGGGCCTTCTGGGCGGAGTCCTCCTCGGGCTGGAAGTCGTCGCCGGCGAACAGGAAGCCCATCATGCCGACGGCGTCGGAGAGCACGACCAGCCGTTCCTGCACCAGCGGCGACGCGGCGCGCACGGTTTCCAGCTGCGGTTCGCCGGGCTGCTCGGGCAGCACACCGCCGCGGACGAGGTAGGGCACGATGCGCTCGACGAAGTCGTCGGGCGCCAGCGCCCGCAGGTGCGCGGCGTTGATGGCGTCGGCCTTCTTCTGGTCGAACCGGGCCGGGTTGGAGCTGACCCGCGAGATCTCGAAGGCTTCGACCATCTCGTCGAGGGTGAACACGTCGCGGTCCTCGGCGATCGACCAGCCCAGCAGCGCCAGGTAGTTGAGCAGGCCTTCGGGCAGGAAGCCGCGGTCGCGGTGGTGGAACAGGTCGGACTTCGGGTCCCGCTTGGACAGCTTCTTGTTGCCCTCGCCCATGACGAACGGCAGGTGGCCGAACTCGGGCGTGAAGCCGGTGACGCCGATGCGCTGCAGCGCCTCGTAGAGGGCGATCTGGCGCGGCGTGGACGACAGCAGGTCTTCACCGCGCAGCACGTGGGTGATCTGCATGAGCGCGTCGTCGACCGGGTTGGTGAGCGTGTAGAGCGCATCGCCGTTGCCGCGCACCAGCACCGGGTCGGGGACGCTCCCGGCCGGGAAGGTGATCTCACCGCGCACCAGGTCGGTGAAGGTGATGTCGCGGTCGGGCATCTTCAGCCGCAGCACCGGTTTGCGGCCTTCGGCCCGGAAGGCCTCGCGCTGCTCCTCGGTGAGGTCGCGGTCGAAGTTGTCGTAGCCGAGCTTGGGGTCGCGCCCGGCGGCCTTGTGGCGGGCTTCGACCTCTTCCGGGCTGGAGAAGGACTCGTAGAGCTCACCGGCGGCCAGCAGCCGCTGGCCGATGTCGGTGTAGATCTCGCGCCGCTCGCTCTGCCGGTAGGGGCCGTAGTCGCCGCCGACCTCGGGGCCTTCGTCCCAGTCGAGCCCCAGCCAGCGCAGCGCGTCGAGCAGCGCCTGGTAGGACTCCTCGCTGTCCCGGGCGGAGTCGGTGTCCTCGATGCGGAACACCAGCCGGCCCTTGTTGTGCCGGGCGAACGCCCAGTTGTAGAGGGCGGTGCGGATCAGGCCGACGTGCGGGATGCCGGTCGGCGACGGGCAGAACCGGGCGCGGACCGGCCGGCCTGCCTCTTCCTTGGCTGCGTCACTGGCTTCTGGCGTGCTCATAACGGATTCAGCGTAGCCAGACGCTTGACGGCCGCACTCGGTAGGTGCATGCTGAGGTTATTCAACACTCGTTGAAAACCCCACGTGGAACACCTGAGGACCGTGGAGGGATCGTGATGGAGCGCACCACCTGCTGCGTCGTCGGCGGCGGACCCGCCGGCATGGTGCTCGGACTGCTGCTCGCCCGGGCGGGCGTGGAGGTCACGGTCCTGGAGAAGCACGGCGACTTCCTGCGCGACTTCCGCGGGGACACGGTGCACCCCACCACTCTGCAACTGCTCGACGACCTCGGCTTGGCGGAGCGGTTCGCGGAGCTGCCGCAACGCCGCCTGGACACGGTGCAGCTGCCGCTGGGACCGGACGGCGAGCTGTTCACGATGGGCGACTTCACGCAGCTGCCGATCAAGTACAACTACATCGCCATGGTCCCGCAGTGGGACTTCCTGGACATGCTGGCCGAGGCGGGCAAGGCGGAGCCGACCTTCACGCTGCGCATGAACACCGAAGCCACCGAGCTCATCCAGGAGGGCGGTCTCGTCCGGGGCGTCCGGTACCGCACGGCCGGCGGCGAGACCGGTGAGCTGCGCGCCACCCTCACGGTGGCCTGCGACGGGCGGAAGTCGTTCGTGCGGGACCTCCCGGAACTGGGGTTGCGCGACTTCCCCACCCCGATGGACGTGCGGTGGTTCCGGGTGCCGCGCGAGCCCGGGGACCCCGTGGGGGCGGTCGGATCGATCCGCGACCGCAGCTTCCTGGTCCAGATCGACCGGGGTGACTACTTCCAGATGGCCTCGATCATCCACAAGGACACCGACGCCGCGGACCGGCAACGGCCGATCTCGGAGTTCAACGCCGAGCTCACCGAGCAGGTCCCGTGGCTGAGCGGGCGCGAGCTGGTCACCGGCTGGGACGAGGTCAAGCTGCTGCACGTGACCCTGGACCGGCTCCGCAAGTGGCACGTCCCGGGCCTGCTGTGCATCGGCGACGCCGCGCACGCGATGTCCCCGGTGGGCGGCATCGGCATCAACCTCGCGGTGCAGGACGCCGTCGCGGCGGCCCGCTACCTGGCCGAGCCGCTCAAGCAGCGCCGGTTGCGGCGCAGGCACGTCGCTGCAGTGCAGTGGCGGCGCTGGCCGACGACGGTGCTGCTGCAGCGCCTGCAGCGCGTCGTGCACGACAACGTGGTGGGTCCCGCGCTCCGCGGCGAGATCGACTTCGGCCGGACGGCGCGGTTGCCGCTGCCGGTCCGCCTCGTCTCGCGACTGCCGTTCCTGCGCAAGGTCCCGCCGTACCTCCTCGCCTACGGCGCCGTCCGCGAACGCCCGCCGAAGGCCGCGCTGCGGTGAGCCCGGAACGCTGAAGGGGCAGTCCCGATCGGGACTGCCCCTTCAGCGCACGGTCCACCCGAACGTGGGTGCTCCGCGGTGGCTCAGGCGTTCTGGACCGGGTTGGTCAGGGCGCCGAGGCCGTCGATGGAGACGGTGACCTTCTGGCCGTCGACCATCGGGCCGACACCGGCCGGGGTGCCGGTGAGGATGACGTCGCCCGGCAGCAGGGTCATGATCCGCGACACCCACGAGACCAGGCCGCCGATGCTGTGCACCAGCTGCGAGGTGCGGCCCCCCTGCTTGACCTCACCGTCCAGGTCGGTGCGGATCGCGAGGTCCGACGGGTCGAGCTCGGTGTCGATCCACGGACCCAGCGGGCAGAACGTGTCGTAACCCTTGGCGCGGGTCCACTGCCCGTCGGCCTTCTGCTGGTCGCGGGCGGTGACGTCGTTGGCGATGGTGTAGCCCAGCAGCACGTCGGTGCCGCGCGCCTCCGGGACGTCCTTGCAGGGCTGGCCGATGATCGCGGCGAGCTCGCCCTCGAAGTCCACCTGTTCGGAGTTCGGCGGCAGCTTGATCGGCGCGTTCGGACCGATGACCGCGGTCGAGGGCTTCATGAAGATCAGCGGGTTCTCCGGCGCCTCGCTGCCCATCTCGCGCGCGTGGTCGGCGTAGTTCTTGCCGACGCAGATCACCTTGCTGGGCAGGATCGGCGCGAGCAGCCGCACATCGGCCATCGGCCACTTGCGACCGGTGTAGGTGGGCGTTCCGAACGGGTGCTGGTCGATCTCGACCGCGACGATCTTCTCGCGCGGCGCAGCCGGATCCGGCTCCAACGCCACGAAAGAGACCCCCTCGGAGTGGGCCACACGAGCCAAACGCAACACGAACCTCCGCGATGTGATCTGCTGTGGACCTATCCAAACATAGGAACTGGTCGCGTCGCCCAGCGGTGCGGGCGGCACCCGTGCGCGACCGGCCAGGGCCTCAGCGTGAGGTCGCGGTCAGGTTCCGGCGCAGCGCCTTGTAGAGCAGGGCGTCGCACAGCGCCAGCCAGCTGGCCTCGACGATGTTGGCGTGCACGCCCACGGTGGTCCACTCCTGCTCGCCGTCGCGGGATTCGACGAGCACGCGGGTGACGGCGTCGGTGCCGGGTTCGTCGACGAGGATGCGCACCTTGTAGTCGGACAGCTCCACCGATTCCAGCCACGGCAGGTGCGGCACGAGGGCCTTGCGCAGCGCCGCGTCGAGCGCGTTGACGGGACCGTTGCCCTCGGCGGTGGCGATCACCCGCTCCCCTGACACGCTCACCCGCACGGTCGCCTCGGACACCGCCTCGCCGTCGTCGCGGTGGTCGAGCACCACGCGGTACGACTCGAGCTCGAAGGGCGCCTCGAGCGCGGAGTCCGACACCTCGCGACGCAGCAGCAGCTCCAGCGACGCGTCGGCGGCCTCGAAGGACCAGCCGCGCGCTTCGAGCTCCTTGACCCGCCGCACGGCTCCGCCGACAGCCTCGTGCGGGAGCTCCAGCCCGAGCTCGGCGCCCTTGAGCTCGAGGCTCGCGCGACCGGCCATCTCGGTCACCAGCACCCGCATCCCGTTGCCGACGTCGTCCGGGTCGAGGTGGTTGTAGAGCTCGGGATCCACCTTGATCGCGCTCGCGTGCAGACCGGCCTTGTGCGCGAACGCCGACTGGCCGACGTAGGCCTGGTGGGTGTCCGGTGCCAGGTTGGCGATCTCGGCCAGCGCGTGCGAAACCCGCGTCAGGTCGCGCAGTTTCCCGTCCGGCAGCACCGGCAGGTCGAGCTTCGTGCCCAGGTTCCCCAGGACCGCGAACAGGTCCGCGTTGCCCGCGCGCTCGCCGTACCCGTTGGCGGTGCACTGCACGTGGGTGGCGCCGGCCTGCACCGCGGCGACGCTGTTGGCCACGGCGCACCCGGTGTCGTCCTGGCAGTGGATGCCGACGCGGAACCCGGTGCGCGCGACGACCTCCTCCACGGTCTCGGCCAGCTGCAGCGGAAGCTGGCCACCGTTGGTGTCGCACAGCACGAGCACGTCGGCCCCCGCGCCCGCCGCGGCCTCCAGCACCCGCAACGAGGTGTCGGGGTCGAACGCGTAGCCGTCGAAGAAGTGCTCGGCGTCGACGAAGACGCGCCTGCCGTGGTCGACGAGGTGGCGGACGGTGTCGGCGATCATCGCGCAGTTCTCGCCGACGTCGGTGCGCAGCGCCCGTTCGACGTGCCTGCGGTCCGACTTGGCCACCAAGGTCACCACGGGCGCCTGGGATTCGAGCAACGCCGCAACTTGAGGATCTTCGTCCACTCTGGATCCCGCGCGGCGGGTGGAGCCGAACGCGACGAGCGCGGCGTGGTCGAGTTCGAGCTCCCCGCTCGCGGCGCGGTGGAAGAACTCGGTGTCCTTGGGGAGCGCCCCGGGCCAGCCGCCCTCGACGAACCCGACCCCGAGACCGTCCAGCAGGCGCGCGACGGCCAGCTTGTCGGTCACCGAGTACGCAATCCCCTCGCGCTGCGCGCCGTCCCGCAGCGTCGTGTCGTAGACGTGGAAGTCGTCGCCCAAGGGCGTGCCGACCGGTTCGGTGCGCGTCACTGGATCGTCTCCCGTCGGATCGTTCGGTTCGGCGTGGACACGGCGCAGGCAACAAAAAAGACCCCCCGCGGGTGCGAGAGGTCAGCGCGTCGGGATGCGGAGTCGTCTACCCGACGCGCCTGGCAATGATGATCGCACTGCGGAAGGCCACGGGCCCATGCTGCACACCTCACCCGGCGATGTCCACCGAACACGACGGGCTCCCACGATCCGGAAAACGCAGAAGGGCGCCTCCCCGACCGGGGAGACGCCCTTCGCCAGGACCGCATCAGGGCTGCGGGGCGACCTCGCGGGAGGACACCAGAGCGGCCAGCCGGTCGCCGATGGCGAACGTGGCGCCCGGCGAGGAGTGGTCGCGGGTGGCCAGGTCGAAGGCCACCGAGGCCTCGACGCGCTTGGCGGCCTCGGTCAGGCCGACGTGGTCGAGCAGCATCGCGACCGACAGCACGGCGGCGGTCGGGTCGGCCACGCCCTGTCCGGCGATGTCCGGGGCGCTGCCGTGCACCGGCTCGAACATGCTCGGGTTGCGGCGGGTGGCATCGATGTTGCCGCTGGCGGCCAGGCCGATGCCACCGGTGATCGCGCCGGAGAGGTCGGTGATGATGTCGCCGAAGAGGTTGTCGGTGACGATCACGTCGAACCGGCTCGGGTCGGTGACCATGTGGATCGTGGTGGCGTCCACGTGCTGGTAGGCCACGGTGACGTCCGGGTACTGCAGCGAGACCTCTTCGACCACGCGCGACCACAACGACCCGGCGTGGGTGAGCACGTTGGTCTTGTGCACCAGGGTGAGGTGCTTGCGCGGCCGCGAGGCGGCGCGGGCGAACGCGTCGCGCACGACCCGCTCGACGCCGAACGCGGTGTTGAGGCTGACCTCGGTGGCGATCTCGTGCGTGGTGTCCTTGCGCAGCAGGCCACCGTTGCCCGCGTACGGGCCCTCGGTCCCTTCGCGCACGATGACCATGTCGACCTCACCGGGCTCGGCCACCGGGCTCTTCACGCCCGGGTAAAGCCGCGCGGGGCGCAGGTTCACGTGGTGGTCGAGCTCGAAGCGCAACCGCAGCAGCAGACCGCGCTCCAGGATGCCGCTGGGCACCGATGGGTCGCCGACCGCGCCGAGCAGGATCGCGTCGTGCTGGCGGAGCTCACCGAGCACGGACTCGGGGAGTAGCTCCCCCGTCGCGTGCCAGCGAGCGGCCCCGAGGTCGTAACGGGTGATCTCGGTATCCGGCACCACCTCGCCGAGCACCTTCAGTGCCTCGGCAACGACCTCCGGCCCGATCCCGTCGCCGGGGATCACAGCGAGCCGCATCTACACACCTCCCGAGAACCACCCCGAACTGCGGGGCTCGAACTGTTGAGCCGAAGGCTACCGGCATGGCAGCGACACGCGGCACGCCGGGCCCACCAAGTGGATGATAAGTCCCGGACTGTGGGACACCCGTCTGGGTGACACGCTGCTCCGGTCCAGGGACGCGCGAGGGGCCGTCCCCAAACTGGAACGACCCCTCTTCACGCTTTCGAGTTATTCCGAGGTGCGAACACCGTTCAGCACCCTACTCAGCGACACGTCGTTGCGGACTCACTCAAAGCTGACGGTGCGCACGATCCGAGCGCCCACGGCGGCCCCGATCGGCTCCAGCACGCCCTGCTCGACCGGACGGTCCACGCGCAGCAGCATGATGGCTTCGGAGCGCTCGGTGGTCTGGCTGACCGTGGCCGCGTCGATGTTCACGCCGACCTCTCCGAGCAGGGTGCCGACCTTGCCCATCACGCCCGGGCGGTCCGGGTACTCCAGCAGCAGCACGTTGCCCTCGGCCCGCAGGTCGAAGTGCCGGCCGTTGACCTCGACCAGCTTCTCGACCTCGTTCGAGCCCGACAGCGCACCGGAGACCACCGAGGTGCTGCCGTCGGCCATGTGCGCGCGCAGCGACACGACGCTGCGGTGGTTCGGGCTCTCCGGGGTCGTCTTGACCTCGACCTGGACGCCCAGCTCCTCGGCCAGCTGCGGGGCGTTGACGAAGGTCACCTGGCTCTCGACCGCGCCGGAGAAGACACCGCGCAGCGCCGCCAGCTGCAGCACCGAGACGTCCTCGTCGGCCAGCTCGCCGCGGGCCTCGATGGTCACCGAGCTCGGCGTGCCGCCCTGCAGCGCGGCCAGCAGCTGACCCAGCTTCTGGGTCAGCGACAGGTACGGGCGGACCTCCTCGCCGACCGCACCGCCCTGGACGTTGACCGCGTCCGGGACGAAGTCGCCGCGCAGCGCCAGCCGGACCGACTTGGCCACGTCGGTGCCCGCGCGGTCCTGCGCCTCGACGGTGGAGGCACCCAGGTGCGGGGTGACCACGACGTTGTCCAGCTCGAACAGCGGGCTGTCGGTGATCGGCTCGGACTTGAAGACGTCGATGCCGGCGCCGGCGATGGTGCCGTTGCGCAGCGCGTCGACCAGCGCGTCCTCGTCGACCAGGCCGCCGCGAGCGGCGTTGATGATGATCAGGTTCGGCTTGGCCTTCTTGAGCTCCTCGGCCCCGATCAGGCCCAGCGTCTCGGCGGTCTTCGGCAGGTGGATCGACAGCGCGTCGGCGCGGCTGAGCAGCTCCTCCAGCGAGACCAGCTCGATGCCCAGCTGGGCGGCGCGGGCCGGCGACACGTAGGGGTCGTAGGCGATGAGCTTGGTGCCGAAGGCGGCGACGCGGGCGGCGAACAGCTGCCCGATCTTGCCGAGGCCGACGACACCGATGGTCTTGCCGTTGAGCTCGACACCGCCGTAGGAGCTGCGCTTCCAGGCGCCGCCCTTGAGGCTCGCGTCGGCCTGGGGCACGTTGCGGACCACCGCGAGCAGCAGCGCCATGGCGTGCTCAGCGGCGGAGACGATGTTCGAGGTCGGTGCGTTGACCACCATCACGCCGCGCTCGGTGGCGGCGGGCACCTCGACGTTGTCGAGGCCGACGCCTGCGCGGGCGACGACCTTGAGGTTCTTGGCGGCCGAGAGGACTTCGGCGTCGACCTTGGTCGCGGAACGGACCAGCAGCGCATCGGCGTCGGCGACAGCGTCGAGCAGCGCCGGACGGTCGGTGCCGTCCACGTTGCGGATCTCGACCTCTTCGCCGAGGGCGTCGATCACGGACGGGGCCAGCTTCTCGGCGAGAAGAACGACAGGACGGCTTGCGTTGGTCACGGGCGAACTCCAAGCTGGAAGATCACGATCGGCACGACGATGTGCCCGGACGTCAGGAGTTTAACGGGAGATTGAGAAAGCGTTCACAAGGGTGTAGCTCGGATCACCGCTCTGCCTCACAGCTCGGCAACTCCCGCCTCGCGCGCATTCTCGCAGATCAACCCGCGTTCGGAAGGCGTCCGTTCCACAACGTGGGATCGATCGCCCACTCGAAAGGACCCGCGTCCCACCCCCGCTGCGACGCCAGGCCCGCACGGCGAGCGGGCTCACGGTTCGTCGAACTCGCCGTCCTTGGCGCCCGCGACGAACGCGTCCCACTCCTCGGGGGTGAACACCAGGACCGGCCCTTCCGGGTCCGCCCCGTTGCGCATCCCCACGTAGCCGTCGACGAAGGCGATCTCGACCCCGGGCTCCGCCAGATCGTCGGTGCTGGTGATCCACTCGGCGTCCGAGAAGTCCAGCTTGTCGCGGACGTGCGCCTTGTCGTCGATGATCTCGTCATCAGTGTTCACGATGCGTACCGCTTCCCTCACTCCTCGCGATGTCCCGTTGTGGGAGACCCGCCCGGCGGCAACCTACCCACCACCGCCGGAACACGCGAGGCCCGGTGAAACCTCGTCCACGAGGTGACACCGGGCCTGCGGATCAGCGATGCCGAGCGCTCCGAGGAGCTTCGGGATCAGCTCACTTGTTGGTCCAGGACATCAGCGAGCGCAGCTTCTTGCCCACCTCTTCGATCTGGTGGGCGTTGCCCTCGGACTGCAGCTTGGTGAAGTTCGGACGACCCGCCTCGTCCTCGGCCACCCACTCCTTGGCGAAGGTGCCGTCCTGGATCTCGCTGAGGACCTTGCGCATGTTGTCCTTGACGTGCGAGTCGACCACGCGCGGGCCGCGGGTGAGGTCGCCGTACTCGGCGGTGTCGCTGCAGGAGTAGCGCTGGCCGGCGATGCCGCCCTCCCACATGAGGTCGACGATCAGCTTGAGCTCGTGCAGGACCTCGAAGTAGGCGATCTCCGGCTGGTAACCCGCCTCGACCAGGGTCTCGAAGCCGGCCTGGACCAGCGCCGAGGTGCCACCGCAGAGGACGGCCTGCTCACCGAACAGGTCGGTCTCGGTCTCCTCCTTGAAGGTGGTCTTGATGACGCCGGCGCGGGCCCCGCCGATGGCGGCCGCGTAGGACAGCGCCAGGGCCTGGGCGTTGCCCGAGGCGTCCTGCTCCACGGCGATCAGGCACGGCACGCCCTTGCCGTCGACGAACTGGCGGCGCACCAGGTGACCCGGGCCCTTCGGGGCGACCATGGCGACGTCGACGTCCGACGGCGGCTGGATCAGGCCGTAGCGGATGTTGAAGCCGTGGCCGAAGAACAGGGCGTCACCCTGCTTGAGGTTCGGCGCGACGTCGTTGGCGTAGATCTCGCGCTGCTTGGTGTCGGGCGCCAGGATCATGATCACGTCGGCCTCGGCGGAAGCCTCCGACGGGGTGAGGACCTTCAGGCCCTCCTCCTCCGCCTTGGCCCGGGACTTGGATCCCTCCGGCAGGCCGATCCGCACGTCCACGCCCGAGTCCCGCAGGCTCAGCGCGTGGGCGTGGCCCTGGCTGCCGTAGCCGATGACCGCAACCTTGCGGCCCTGCACGATGCCGAGGTCCGCGTCCGCGTCGTAGAAGATTTCAACTGCCATGGTGATTCAGCGTTTCCTTTCGGGACTTCATCGGTTGTCGGCCGTGGCTGGCAACCGCTAGCTCGTGGGCCTGGTGGGCCCGTGTGGCGGGGTGGTCGGTTGTCAGCGCACTGCGGTGGCCGTGATGGAGCGGGGGCCACGCCCGATCGCGATCGTTCCCGACTGCACCATCTCGCGGACGCCGTAGGGTTCCAGCATTCGCAGCAACGCGTCGAGCTTATCGGCGGTGCCGGTGGCTTCCACGGTCAACGCCTCCGGCGAGACGTCGACCACCTTCGCGCGGAACAGCTGCACGGTCTCCAGGACCTGGCTGCGCACCGAGGAGTCGGCGCGGACCTTGACCAGGAGCAGCTCGCGCTGCACCGAGGCGTCGTCCTCCAGCTCGACGATCTTGATCACGTTGACCAGCTTGTTGAGCTGCTTGGTGACCTGCTCCAGCGGCTGGTCGCTGACGGCCACCACGATCGTCATCCGGGAGATCTCCGGGTGCTCGGTCGGGCCGACCGCGAGCGACTCGATGTTGAAGCTGCGTCGCGAGAACAGTCCGGAGACCCGGGCCAGCACCCCGGGGACGTTCTCGACCAGAACGCTCAGCGTGTGCCTCGACATGGGCGCAGTCACCCCTCGTCCTCTTCGAAAAGCGGGCGGATGCCGCGCGCCGCCATGATCTCGTCGTTGCTGGTGCCTGCCGCCACCATCGGCCACACCTGTGCGTCCTTGCCCACCACGAAGTCGATCACGACGGGTCGGTCGTTGATCTCCATAGCCCGCTGGATGACGCTGTCGACGTCCTCTTTGGACTCACACCGCAGGCCGGCGCACCCGTGGGCGTCGGCCAGCAGCTTGAAGTCCGGGATGCGGTGCTTGTGGGTGCCGAGGTCGCTGTGTGAGTAACGCTCGGCGTAGAACAGGTTCTGCCACTGCCGGACCATACCGAGGTTGCCGTTGTTGATGACGGCCACCTTGATGGGGATGTCCTCGATGGCGCAGGTGGCGAGCTCCTGGTTGGTCATCTGGAAGCAGCCGTCGCCGTCGATGGCCCACACGACCTTGTCGGGCATGCCGGCCTTGGCGCCCATCGCCGCCGGAACCGCGTAGCCCATGGTCCCCAGCCCACCGGAGTTCAGCCAGGAGCGCGGGTTCTCGTAGCCGATGAACTGCGCGGCCCACATCTGGTGCTGGCCCACGCCGGCCGCGTAGACCGCCTCCGGCCCCGCGATCTTGCCGAGCCGCTCGATGACGTACTCCGGCGAGAGGGTGCCGTCACTGGGCTCGGCGTAGCCCAGCGGGAACCGGCCGCGGATGTCGTCGAGCATCGCCCACCAGGGCTTGAGGTCGGCGACGCCCTGCTCGGAGTCGGCGGTGTCGAAGGCCTCGGTCAGCTCGGCGATGACGTCCTTGCAGTCACCGACGATCGGGACGTCGGCGTAGCGGTTCTTGGAGATCTCGGCCGGGTCGATGTCGGCGTGCACGACCTTGGCGTCCGGCGCGAACGACGAGAGCTGCCCGGTGACCCGGTCGTCGAACCGGGTTCCCAGCGCGACCAGCAGGTCGGCGCGCTGCATCGCGGCGACGGCGGCGACCGTGCCGTGCATGCCGGGCATGCCCAGGTGCTGCGGGTGCGAGTCCGGGAACGCGCCGCGCGCCATCAGCGTGGTGACCACCGGGATGCCGGTGCGCTCGGCCAGCTGCCGCAGCTCGGCGTGCGCCTCGGCCTTGACGACCCCGCCACCGACGTAGAGCACCGGCTGCTTGGCCTCGACCATCAGCTTCGCGGCCTCGCGGACCTGCTTGCCGTGCGGCTTGCTGGTCGGGCGGTAGCCGGGCAGCTTCATCTCCGGCGGCCAGGAGAAGGACATCGTGGCCTGCTGGACGTCCTTGGGGATGTCGACCAGAACAGGGCCCGGACGGCCGCTGGAGGCGATGTAGAAGGCCTCGGCGATGACCCGCGGGATCTCCTCGGGGTCGGTGACCAGGAAGTTGTGCTTGGTGACCGGCAGCGTGATGCCGCAGATGTCGGCTTCCTGGAAGGCGTCGGTGCCGATCAGCCCGGTCGACTGCTGACCGGTGATCGCCACGACCGGGACGGAGTCCATGTGCGCGTCGGCGAGCGGGGTGACCAAGTTGGTCGCACCCGGGCCGGAGGTCGCCATGCACACCCCGACCTTGCCGGTGGCCTGCGCGTATCCGGTCGCCGCGTGCCCGCCGCCCTGCTCGTGGCGAACCAGCACGTGCCGGACCTTCTGCGAGTCGAGCAGGGGGTCGTAGGAGGGGAGGATGGTGCCACCCGGGATCCCGAAGACGACCTCGCACCCCACCGACTCCAGCGAGCGCACGAGCGCCTGCGCGCCCGTGATCTTCACCGGAGCTCCGCTGGGCGGTGCGGGCTTGGGTCGGCGTCCTGGCGGGGGCGCCGGGACCGGATTCTGCCTGGTGTTGGCGCTGGTCATCGGGTCAACCTCGGTGGTTGGGAGTGGGACCGGACACGAAAAAACCCCCGCAGGCCACGGAACGGCCCGACGAGGGTTGGCGCGTCGACGCTGCGAGAACTTCCTCAGGCGTCGACGCGCCGGGGAAGTACGAGGATGTCGTGCAGTCGCAGCATGGCCTGGACGTTAATGGGATCGATCCCGCCGCGTCAAACGATCCGGGATGATCGTCCCGGATGCTGGGCACCCGTTCGGGGGAACACGATCTTGACCTTCCTCGATTTTACCTGTTCAACGATGTTGTTCCGGGCCGATCTCGGCCGAGTGTGATGCGCGCCGCCACGGCCCGTCCCAGCGAGCGGGAAAGCGGTGCCCGTCCGGCCGGATCCGGTCAGGTGAGACCATCGGGGTGTGAGCGAGACACCCCAGGAGCCCGGGCGGGACGACGCCGCCGAACCGGAGAGCACCGAGCCCGCGGAGCAGCAGCCCACCGAGATCCCGGAATCGCTGAACTTCCGGGTGCCTCGCGTGTCGCTGCTGGCCGTGCTCGCGGTCGCCGCCTGCGCGGTGCCGCTGGCCACCACCTCCGGCCCGCTGGGACTGCTGGTCTTCCTGATCCCGCTGGCCCTGCTGTGGGCGGTGCTGTGGCCGCGCACCACCGTCGACGCCGAACGCATCGCGGTGCGCAGCCTGTTCGGCGGTCGCACCCTGAGCTGGGAGTCGCTGACGGGCTTGGCGATCACCAAGCAGTCCAAGGTCCGCGCCAGCACCACCGAGGGCGCGGAAGTCACGCTGCCCCACGTGCGACCGCGCGACCTCCCGGCGATCTCCCTGGTCAGCCGCGGTCGCGTCCCCGACCCGTCCGCGCAGGACGAGGGCTGACACCTCCTGCGCGCGTGGGGCTCCGGCGCGAGCGGCGCAGCCGCGAGCTGTGAGATCACCCTCGCCACCGCAACCGCCGCGGACGCTGCGACGTCAGCCGGCCGCGCCGGAACGCGGTGCGTGGACGCGCATCCGAAGCCGCGCACGGCGTCTCAGGTCCCACCCGCACCGGCTCGCAACGCGACCACGAGCACGAGCACCGCTGTTCGCAGGAGTAGGGTCGGGCCTACCGCCACGCTTAGCGCCCACAAGGCGACGTCAGCGGGCTGGGCCGTTCGCGTCGAAGCTCGCCGGCTCCGCACCCCGACACAGATCCGCACAGAGCCTGGAATCGAAGAAGGTCCTCAATGCCTCAGCTGCGTTCCCGAACCACGACTCACGGCCGGAATGCCGCCGGCGCCCGTTCGCTGTGGCGCGCCACCGGCATGACCGACGACGACTTCGGCAAGCCGATCGTCGCCATCGCCAACTCCTACACCCAGTTCGTGCCCGGTCACGTGCACCTGCGCGACCTCGGCGACGTGGTGGCCGAAACCATCCGCGAGGCGGGGGGCGTGCCGCGCGAGTTCCACACCATCGCCGTCGACGACGGCATCGCCATGGGCCACAGCGGCATGCTCTACTCGCTGCCCTCGCGCGAGATCATCGCCGACTCGGTCGAGTACATGGTCAACGCGCACCAGGCCGACGCGCTGGTGTGCATCTCCAACTGCGACAAGATCACGCCGGGGATGCTCAACGCCGCGATGCGGCTCAACGTCCCCACCGTGTTCGTCTCCGGCGGCCCGATGGAGGCCGGCAAGGCGGTCGTGGTCGAGGGCGTCGCGCACGCGCCCACGGACCTCATCACCACCATCTCGGCGTCGGCGAACTCCGCCATCGACGACGAGGGCCTGTCCACGGTGGAGCGCTCCGCGTGCCCGACCTGCGGTTCCTGCTCGGGCATGTTCACCGCGAACTCGATGAACTGCCTCACCGAGGCGCTGGGCCTGGCGCTGCCGGGCAACGGTTCGACGCTGGCCACACACGCGCTGCGCCGCGAGCTGTTCCGCGAGGCCGGGCGCACGGTGGTCGACATCGCCAAGCGCTACTACCAGGAGGACGACGAGACCGTCCTGCCGCGCTCGGTGGCCGGCAAGAAGGCCTTCGAGAACGCGATGGCGCTGGACATGGCGATGGGCGGTTCCACCAACACGGTGCTGCACACCCTCGCCGCCGCGCAGGAGGGCGAGATCGACTTCACCCTCGACGACATCGCCGAGATCAGCCGCAAGGTGCCGTGCCTGTCGAAGGTCGCGCCGAACTCGGACTACCACATGGAGGACGTGCACCGGGCCGGCGGCATCAGCGCGATCCTGGGCGAGCTCGACCGCGCGGGCCTGCTGCACCGCGACGTGGCCTCGGTGCACAGCCCGAGCCTGACCGAGTGGCTGTCCACGTGGGACGTCCGCGGTGAGTCGCCGTCGGAGCAGGCGCTCGAGCTGTTCCACGCGGCTCCGGGCGGAGTGCGCACCACGGAGGCGTTCTCCACCGACAACCGCTGGTCCTCGCTGGACACCGACGCCGCGGGCGGCTGCATCCGCGACGTCGAGCACGCCTACACCGTCGACGGTGGCCTGGCCGTGCTCAAGGGCAACCTCGCCGAGGACGGCGCGGTCATCAAGGCCGCCGGTGTCGACGAGGAGCTCTGGCACTTCCAAGGTCCGGCGAGGGTCGTGGAGAGCCAGGAGCAGGCCGTGTCGGCGATCCTCAACAAGGAGATCCAGCCGGGCGAGGTGCTCGTGGTCCGCTACGAGGGACCCGCAGGCGGCCCCGGGATGCAGGAGATGCTGCACCCGACCGCGTTCCTCAAGGGCGCGGGTCTGGGCAAGAAGTGCGCGCTGATCACCGACGGCCGGTTCTCCGGCGGCTCCTCGGGCCTGTCGGTCGGCCACATCTCGCCGGAGGCCGCGGGCGGCGGCACGATCGGCCTGGTGGAGAACGGCGACCAGGTCCTCATCGACGTCCACGAGCGCAAGCTGGAGCTGCTGGTCGACGAGCAGGTCCTGGCCGAGCGCCGGGCGAAGATGGAGGCCAGCGAGCACCCGTGGCAACCCGCGGGCCGCGAGCGCCCGGTCACCGCGGCGCTGCGCGCCTACGCCAGGCTCGCCACCTCGGCGTCCTACGGCGCCGTCCGCGACGTCACCAAGTGACGCCCGCCTGACATGAGATCGGGCCCCGCTTCTGGGTGGAGCGGGGCCCGATCTCGTGGTGCACGTCCTACGGGCGGTGGAAAAGGATCAGGACCGCCGCGGCCGCGCCTGCCGCGATGATCAGGCCGAAGAAGCCGAATCCCAACGGGCGGCGGAACCACACGCGCCCGTAGTCCAAGGCCACCCGGCCCGGACCGGTGAACAACAAGCCGATGCCGACGGCCCCGAGGATGGCCTCCATCTCGAACCCGCCCTCGGCGTTGAAGAAACCGGAACCCAGGTTGACGAACACCGCGCTGGCCATCAGCCCCACCACACCGGCCGCGGCGGCCGGCGTGAACAGGCCCAGGACCAGCAGCGCACCGGTACCGAGCTCGGTGCCGCCGGTGACCAGCGAGAGCGCCGCGCTCTGCTGGAAGCCCTTGTCGGAGAGCACCTCCGCGAAGCCTTCGGGTCCGGGACCGCCGAACGCGCCGAACAGCTTCTGCGCACCGTGCAGGAGGAACACGCCTCCCAGCGCGAGGCGCAGGACCAGCAGCCCGAGGTCGGTTCCGCCGTTCCAGCCGAAGGGCTTGCGCTGCTTGCCGAGCTCTTCGGCGTAACCCGAGTCTTCACCGACGCCGCCTACCAGCGATGTCGCTTCGCTCGCGCTGTAGCCGTCGTCCTCGTCGTAGTAGTTGTACTGGCGTGCGTTGAGGCCCTGCGTGCTCTTGGCCGCACCCTTGCCGCCGCGTGGCCGCTGGGCGTGCGCACCATAGCTGCGATCGTCGGGGGAGCCGCCCGCACCGCCGGGGCGATCGTCGTGGATCCTCACGCCGCAGGAGGCTAGGGCATCTTCACTCGAAAGTGCGACCCTTTGCGGTAAACCTGTCCCACACGTGACAGGTTCGATATCCCGGGCGTCCGATCAGGTGGAAAATGTGCCGATGGAAGACCCGGGATTTCGCGAAACCACGTCCAGCAGATCTGACGTCTCCGCAGGCGGACCGGGTGTGCTGGACAGCGGGCTGATCACGTCGTTCGCACCGCGAGCGGTCCTGGTGCTTCCCGAACTCGTTCCCGGGTCAGAATTGCTCCCCCTCGATTGCTCGGCCGAGGTGCTGAATTGGTCGCCCGAGCACAATTCCGCCGGCACGAGTGCGCACATCGCCGAGGCGATCTCGCTGCTCGACGACGCCGAGGTCCCCGCCTGCGTGGTGCTGGCCTGGTCCGGTGGCACCGCGACCGCCGTGGAGCTGGCCGCCCGCCACCCCGACCGGGTGCGCGGGCTGTTGCTGCTGGCCGGGCCTCCCACCGTCGGCGCGGAGGCGCTGCTGTCACGCCTGGGCGTTCCCGAGTCGCTGCGGCGACTGCTGGCCGGGGGCGGAGCGGCGTCGCTGCGCCTGACCGGCGACCTGCTCGAGTCGGTCACCGCGCAGCTGCCCGTCGGCGACTGGTCGGCTCGGCTGCTGCAGCAGGCCGGACTGCTGCCCGCGGGCATCGACCGCGCCACCGCCACTGCGGTGCTGCGCAACCTCGTGCAGCACGACTGGCGGACCCACGCCGAGCTCGCGCTGGACTGGAGTTCCTCGGTCCGCGACAGCCTGCCGCGCATCACCTGCCCGGTCACCCTGCTGGCCGGACGCCACGACCCCTTCGGCACTCCGCTGGCCACCGCGAAGCAGGTCGGGTCGCTCCCGCAGGCCAGGGTCCGCCTGCTCGACACCTCCCACTTCATCCCGCTGGAAGACCCGGCTGCGGTCCGCGAGGAGCTCGACCTGCTCCTCCGGCGCGTCGAAGCCGTCGAGTGCGCCCGCCTGGGCGTCGATCCACCGCCCCCGCCGGTCCGCAGACTCCGCCTCCCGGCACCACCCGCCCGCCGCAGAACCCTCCACCCACCCCTCTAGCAGCTGTTCCCCCGATCCAGCAGCTGTCCCCCGGGTCGAGGAGCTGTCCCCGGGGGCGAGGAGGCTTCCCTCTCGAACGCCACCTCCAGCCCGAGTACCTGTCTCGGATCAAGTACCCGCCCGAGCACCTGCACCGCCCCAGAACCTGGTCCACGGATGCGACGAAACCGCTGTTGGAGGGCCCGCGCGCGCTGCGATGCCTTCGAACTTCGCGAGAAGTTCGAAGGGGAGAGCCGGACCTCCAACGTCGCGGAAGAACGGGGCTCACCCGGGACCCCGCCGCAGGTTCAGAGCGGTTCGCTGCGTGCACGGCGTGGCGCCGCACCTCGCCTCGGCGTGCTCGGGGAGCCGCGCCCGGAGATCGCGCAGCAGCAGAGCGGGACGATCGCTGAGCAGGGCCTGGCGCTGGCGGCTGATCCGGTGGCTCACCCCGGGTTCACCGAGCTGCCGATAAGGTCGTGGGCGTGATGCGTCGGTCTCGTGTGCTGGTGGGCGCCTGCGCGGTGCTCGGATTCGTGCTGAGCGGGTGCGCCGAGTTCCCGGACGAGCACACCCAGCCCTTCACCGAGCAGCCGTCGCTGGCGCCGCAGGCCGGACCGCAACCCTCGTTCGAGAGCGAAGCGCCGCCGTCCGAACCACCGCAGGGTCCGAACCCGCAGCAGCCGCCGCAAGCCACCGGCTGCGAAGACCCGGACCCCGCGGTGATCACCACCTGCCTGGACCCGGTCGGTGCGGTCGCGGTGCTGCCCGACGGGCAGAGCGCGCTGGTCGGCGAGCGCACCACCGGTCGCGTGCTGCGCGTGCAGAAGGGCGCCAAGCCCGTCGAGCTGGCCCGGGTCCCGGTCGACGCCAGCGAAGGTGGCGGGCTCACCGGTCTTGCCCTGTCCCCGACCTACCACGAGGACGAGCTCTTCTACGCCTACGTCACCTCGAGCTCGGACAACCGGGTCGTGCGCGTGGCCACCGGCGACCGCCCGAAGCCGGTGCTGACCGGCATCCCGAAGGGGTCGACCGGCAACTCCGGGGCGCTGCTGGACGACGGCAAGGGAGCCCTGCTGGTGGCCACCGGCAACGCCGGCGACCCGGGCTTCGCCGCCGACCCGGCGTCGCTGGCCGGGAAGCTGCTGCGCATCGACGGGTTCGGCAAGCCGGCCCAGGGCAACCCGCAGCAGACCTCGCCGGTGGTGACCTCCGGGCTGAACGACCCCACCGGGATCTGCGGCACCCCCGCGCTGAACTCGTTCTGGGTGACCGACCGCAACGGCGGCCAGGACGCGCTCTACCGGGTCAGGTTCGGCGAGCCGCTGGGCAACCCGGCCTGGACCTGGGCGGACCGGCCGGGTGTCGCGGGGTGCGCGGCGGACCCGACGACCGTGATCGTGGCGCTGCGCGACGCCGCCGCGCTCTACACGCTGCACCCCGCGCCCGACGGGAGCTTCACCGGTCAGCCCACGAAGGTGCTGGAGAACCGCTACGGCCGCTTCTCCACCGCGACTCTGGCCCCGGACGGCCTGGTGTGGCTGGGCACCACCAACCGCGACGGAGGCCGACCGGTCCCGAGCGACGACCGGGTGCTGCGGCTGGAACCACCCACAGGCGGCACCGCGGGGAAGGACTGACCTTCCTCAGGAACCGCCTCGCGTGGCGGTGCACGCACCCAGACCTGCACGTGCCCTGCCCCTCGAGCGTGCGACCCCGGAACGCGAGAACGCCCCCGGCCTGATCGGCCGGGGGCGTTCTCGGAAGTGCGTCACTGGCCGCAGGCCTTGAGGACCAGCTCGCGGACGCGCTTGGCGTCGGCCTGACCCTTGGTGGCCTTCATGACGGCGCCGACCACCGCACCGGCGGCCTGGACCTTGCCGCCGCGGATCTTCTCCGCCACGTCCGGCTGCGCCGCCAGCGCCTCGTCGACCGCCTTCTGCAGCTCCGAGTCGTCCGAGACGACCTCGAGGCCGCGGGACGCGACGACCTCGTCCGGTTCGCCCTCGCCGTCGAGCACGCCGTCGACGACCTGGCGGGCCAGCTTGTTGGTCAGCTTGCCCTCGGCGACCAGCTCCGCGACCCGCGCGACCTGCTTCGGCGTGATGCTCAGGTCGGCCAGCTCGACACCGCGGGTGTTGGCCTGCTGCGCCAGGTACGCCACCCACCAGGAGCGGGCGTCGCCCGGAGCGGCGCCGGCCTCGACGGTCTCGGCGATCAGTTCCAGCGCACCGGCGTTGACCAGGTCGCGGAGCTCCTCGTCGGACAGGCCCCACTCATCCTGGGCGCGACGGCGACGCTCCCACGGCAGCTCGGGCAGGGTCTGGGACAGCTCCTCGACCCACTCGCGGGAGGGCGCGATCGGCACCAGGTCCGGCTCCGGGAAGTACCGGTAGTCCTCCTGGGTCTCCTTCGGCCGGCCCGCCGAGGTGGTCCCGGTGGACTCGTCGAAGTGCCGGGTCTCCTGCCGGATCGTCCCACCGGAGGTCAGCACGGCCGCGTGCCGCTGCATCTCGTGGCGGACCGCCCGCTCGACGCTGCGCAGCGAGTTGACGTTCTTGGTCTCGGTGCGGGTGCCGAACTCGCTGCTGCCCTTGGGCATCAGCGACACGTTGGCGTCGCAACGCAGCGAACCCTGGTCCATCCGCACGTCCGAGACGTGCAGCGCCCGCAGCAGGTCCCGCAGCGCGCTCACGTAGGCGCGGGCGACCTCGGGGGCGCGCTCACCGGCACCGGTGATCGGCTTGGTGACGATCTCGATCAGCGGCACGCCGGCCCGGTTGTAGTCCAGCAGCGAGTAGTCGGCGCCGTGGATGCGACCGGTGGAGCCGCCCATGTGCAGCGACTTGCCGGTGTCCTCCTCCATGTGCGCCCGCTCGATCTCGACCCGGAAGGTCTCGCCGTCGTCGAGCACCACGTCGAGGTAGCCGTCGAAGACGATCGGCTCGTCGTACTGCGAGGTCTGGAAGTTCTTCGGCATGTCCGGGTAGAAGTAGTTCTTCCGGGCGAACCGGCACCACTCCGCGACCTGGCAGTTCAGCGCCAGGCCGATCCGGACCGCGGACTCGACCGCCTTGCCGTTGACCACGGGCAGCGCACCCGGCAGCCCGAGGCACACCGGGCAGACCTGGGTGTTGGGCTCGGCGCCGAACTTGTTGGCGCAGCCGCAGAACATCTTGGTGTTGGTGGAGAGCTCCACGTGGACCTCGAGGCCCAGCACCGGGTCGAACCGGTCCAGCACCTCGTCGTAGTCCATGATCTCGGCGACCGCCGTCACTCGTCGTCACTCCCCTTGCGCAGCGCTCGCACCGCCAGCGCGGTGCTCGTGATCAGGCTGAGCGTCGTGATGAGGACGTCGGCCAGTTCGAGCTTGTCGTTGTTCTCGCGGGCGGACTTGTAGCTCGCCTTCAGCCCGAAGGCCGCCGAGATCACGGAAGCGAGCTGGAACGCTGCCTTCATCTTCGGGTTCATCTTGCGACCTCCTGCATCGGTGCGGGGAGAACGGCTCATACGGCCGCTCCCAGCTCGGGCACGCGGTTGATGAGCGGACCGCCCTCGGCCTCGTCGCGAGCGGTCTCGTAGGCCGCGCCGACCCGGTAGAGCCGGTCGTCGGCCATCGCCGGAGCCATGATCTGCAGACCGACCGGAAGACGGTCCTCATCGGACAGTCCGCAGGGGACGCTCATGGCGGCGTTGCCCGCCAGGTTCGACGGGATGGTGCACAGGTCGGCGAGGTACATCGCCATCGGGTCGTCGACCCGCTCCCCGATCTTGAACGCCGTGGTCGGGGTGGTCGGCGAGACCAGCACGTCGACCTGCTCGAACGCGGCCGTGAAGTCGCGGGTGATCAGCGTCCGCACCTTCTGCGCCTGGCCGTAGTAGGCGTCGTAGTAACCCGAGGACAGCGCGTAGGTGCCGAGCATGATGCGCCGCTTGACCTCGGGGCCGAAACCGGCCTCGCGGGTCAGCGACATGACCTGCTCGGCGTCGTTCTCGCCGTCGTCGCCGACGCGCAGGCCGTAGCGCATCGAGTCGAAGCGGGCCAGGTTCGACGAGCACTCGCTCGGCGCGATCAGGTAGTAGGCGCCCAGCGCGTAGTCGAAGTGCGGGCAGGAGACCTCGACGACCTCGGCGCCCAGCTTCGTCAGCTGCGCGACGGCCGTCTCGAACGCCCGCTGCACGCCGGGCTGGTAGCCCTCACCGGAGAACTCGCGGACCACGCCGACCTTCACGCCGGTCAGGTCACCGTTGGCGCCCTGCTTGGCGGCCTCGACGACCTGCGGCACCGGCTGGTCGATCGAGGTGGAGTCCATCGGGTCGTGCCCGGCGATGACCTCGTGCAGCAGCGCCGCGTCCAGCACGGTCCGCGCGCACGGGCCCGGCTGGTCCAGCGAGGAGGAGAACGCCACCAGGCCGTAGCGGGACACCCCGCCGTAGGTGGGCTTGACGCCGACGGTGCCGGTCACCGCGCCGGGCTGGCGGATCGAGCCACCGGTGTCGGTGCCGATCGCCAGCGGAGCCTCGAACGCGGCCAGCGCCGCGGAGGAGCCGCCGCCGGAACCGCCCGGGATGCGCTCGGTGTCCCACGGGTTGCGGGTCGGGCCGTAGGCGGAGTTCTCGGTGGACGAGCCCATCGCGAACTCGTCCATGTTCGTCTTGCCCAGCACGACCACGCCGGCTTCGCGCAGCTTGCGCGTCACCGTCGCGTCGTACGGCGACATCCAGCCCTCGAGCATCTTCGACCCGACGGTGGTGGGCATGTCGGTCGTGGTCAGCACGTCCTTGAGCGCCAGCGGCACACCGGCCAGCGGCGAGGCCGCCCTGCCGGCGGCCCGGTCCTCGTCGGCCTTGCGGGCCGCGGCGAGCGCACCCTCGGCGTCGACGTGCAGGAACGCGTGGACCAGCGGGTCCACGGCGGCGATGCGGTCCAGGTGCGCCTGCGTCACCTCGACCGACGTGACCTCCCCTGCCGCCAGCTTGGCGGCCAGCTCGGACGCGGTCAGCCCGGTCAGGCTCATCAGGCCTCCTCAGTCAAGATGCGGGGAACGCGGAAGCGGTCCTCTTCGGCCGCGGGCGCCGCAGCGAGCGCCTGCTCGCGCGTCAGGCCCGGGCGGACCTCGTCCTCGCGGAAAACGTTGGTCACCGGCACGGCGTGCGACGTCGGTGGGATGTCGTCCGCAGCGACCTCCCCCACCTTGGCCACCGCGTCGAGGATCTGGTCGAGCTGGCCTGCGAAGGTGTCGAGCTCGGCCTCGGTGACGGCCAGCCGCGCCAGGCCGGCGAGGTGTGCGACCTCGTCGCGGGAGATCTTGGACACTGCGAAGGCTCCCTGGTCATGTCCGGTTTACGAGTACGTCCCAGTCTATGGCGACCACGCTGCCAGACCCGGCAGGGGTCGTGCCTGGCGAGGCGCACCCGGCGGCGCCCGCGAATCCCCTGGTCGCACTCCGCCGGTGCAGCGCACCGCCCGGAACGGGCGCCACGACCGCGGACCGCGATCACACGACCGGGCAACCGCCACAACGACCACTCCCGCCCCGTGCGGAGGCTCCCCGCTCACACTCCGGGAGCCCGCGCACGAGCGGCATCGGCGGCGGTGTTCGGCCGTCTAGACTGGAACTCCCACCCCCTGGCGGATTTCCACGCGGTGCTCCACCCCGCCACGCGGGGCGAAGCACTGCACCGCAAAACCTGCAGCACGATGACCACGCCGCGTCTGACACAATTTCTTCGCGGTTGGCTCCTCGCGCGAGCGGCCGCGGAAGCGGATCAGCACGCGAAGGAGAACGCGCGGCCGGCGAGGTGTCGCGCACGAAACTGGAGGCGTTGAGTCCGGTGTCCTTCCTCATCCGGGTGCAGATACCGGACCGGCCCGGCAACCTCGGGTCGGTGGCGAGCGCGCTCGGCGAGATCGGTGCCGACATCCTCAGCGTCGACGTCGTCGAACGCATCGGCGGCCTGGCCATCGACGACCTCGTGGTGGAGCTGCCCTCCGGGCGCCCGCCGGACGTGCTGATCACCGCCGCCGAGTCCATCGACGGCGTGGAGGTCGACGCCGTCCGCCCCTACGCGGGCGTGCTGGACACCCACCGCGAGCTCGAGCTGGTCGAGGAGATCGCCGCAGAACCCTCCCGTGGCCTGCAGATCTTCGCCGAAGGCGTCCCCAAGATCATCCGGTCGGGGTGGGCGATCGTGTTCGGGCACCGCTCGGGCGGCGCCGAGCAGCTGGCCGCCTCCACCTCCGCCCCGCAGGAGGGCTACCTCGAACTCCCGTGGCTGCCGCTGCCGCGCGCCACGATCCTCGACGGCGACGAGGCGTGGGTGCCGGAGACCTGGCAGGAGCTGGGCACCGAGCTGGCCGCCACGCCCATCGGCAAGCCCGACCGCGTGCTGCTCGCCGGTCGCCCCGGCGGTCCGATGTTCCGCGCAGCGGAACTCGCCCGCCTCGCACACCTCGCGGGCATCGTCTCCGTCGTCCTCGACGGCTGAGGCCCCGCCTAGGAGCGCCCGGCTCAGAGGTCGAGGTAGTAGCCGAGCAGGCGGATGTCGTCGGTCGGACGCCAGTCCCGGTCGGGCAGCCGCCGGAAGCCCATGCGCTCGTAGAGCCGCCGCGGGCTCTCGGCCGTCTCCGACACGCACAGCACCACGCGCCCGAAGCCCTCGCCCCGGGCACGCTCCAGGACCGCCTCGACCAGCTGCCGGCCCACGCCCCGGCCGCTCGCCTCCGAGGCCACCGCGAGCATCCGGAACTCCACCTCGCCCGGTCGCGCGATCTCGACGTAGGCATCGCCCGGCCGGACCACGGTCACGGTGCCGACCGGGCGGTCGCCGTCGAGCGCGACCAGCAACTCGGCCCTGACCGCGCGGTCGGCGGCGTTGCGCAGCTCGGACACGTACGAACCGTCGGCGGGGAGGTTGCCCGTGTCGGCGTAGGCCTTCGCCGCGATCTCCCCCACGACCGCGTGCTCCGCCGGCAGGGCGGCTCGAATCGTCGCCATGGCGGTGATCCTGCCACCCCGCACCGACGACCTCCTCGCTACTCGGGCGGCAGGGCTCGCTCCGCGGCGGCCTCGGGACCCTGCTGCAGGAGCACGGTGAACCCGTCCTCGTCGAGCACCGGAACCTTCAGCTGCATCGCCTTCTCGTACTTCGACCCGGGCGAATCACCGACCACGACGAACGCGGTCTTCTTCGACACCGAACCAGCGGCCCGGCCGCCGCGGGTCATGATCTGTTCCTTCGCGTCGTCCCGGGAGTACTGCTGCAGCGTGCCGGTGACCACGATCGACATCCCCTCCAGCGTCCGGGGGATCGACTCGTCGCGCTCGTCGGCCATCCGCACACCGGCCTCGCGCCACTTGCGCACGATCTCGCGGTGCCAGTCCACGGCGAACCACTCGCGCACTGCGGTGGCGATCGTCGGCCCGACCCCGTCGGTGTTGGCCAGCTCCTCCTCGGAGGCGTGTTCGACGCGCTCCAGCGTCGCGAACTCCCGAGCCAGGGCCTGCGCGGCGGTGGGCCCGACGTGGCGGATGGACAGGCCGACCAGCACCCGCCACAGCGGTTTCTGCTTGGCCTCCTCCAGGTTCGCCAGCAGCTTGGCGCCGTTGGCCGAGAGGTTGCCCTCCTTGGTGGTGTAGAGCGGGGTTTTCAGCAGCTTGGCCTCGTCGAGGTCGAACAGGTCGCCTTCGTCCCCGAGCACGCCCGCGTTGAGCAACGCCGAAGCCCCTTCGTAGCCGAGCGCGTCGATGTCGAGGACCTTGCGGCTCGCCAGGTAGAACAGCCGTTCGCGCTGCTGGCCGGGGCAGCCCTGGGCGTTCGGGCAGCGCAGGTCGACATCGCCTTCCTTCTGCCGCGCCAACCGGGTCCCGCACTCCGGGCAGGTCTCGGGCATCTCGAACTCGCGCTCGTCGCCGGTGCGCACGTCGACGACCGGGCCCAGCACTTCGGGGATGACGTCGCCGGCCTTGCGGATCACCACGCGGTCACCGATGAGCACGCCCTTGCGCCGCACCTCGTCGGCGTTGTGCAGAGTGGCCATCGAAACGGTCGACCCGGCGACCTTGACCGGCTCCATCACCGCGAACGGGGTGACCCGGCCGGTGCGCCCGACGTTGACCTGGATGTCGAGCAACCGCGTGGTGGCCTGCTCCGGCGGGTACTTGTAGGCGATGGCCCAGCGCGGCGCGCGCGAGGTGGTGCCGAGCCTGCGCTGCAGCGGGACCTCGTCGACCTTGATGACGATGCCGTCGATCTCGTGCTCGGCCGAGTCCCGGTTCTTGCCCCAGTGCTCGATGTGCTCCAGCAATTCATCCACAGTGGACAGCACGACGGTGTGGCGGGACACCGGCAGGCCCCAGGCCTTGAGCGCCGCGTAGGACTCCGACTGGCGCTGCGGCTCGAACCCCTCGCGCTTGCCCAATCCGTGGCAGATCAACCGCAGCGGGCGGGACCTGCTGATCCGCGGGTCCTTCTGCCGCAGGGACCCGGCGGCGGCGTTGCGCGGGTTGGCGAAGGGGGGCTTGCCCGCGTCGACGAGCTTGGCGTTGAGCTCGGCGAACTCGTCGATGCGGAAGAAGACCTCGCCGCGCACCTCCACCAGCTGCGGGACCGGGTACTCGTCGGTGCCGGTGAGCTGCTCAGGCACGTCGCCCATGGTGCGCACGTTGAGCGTGACGTCCTCACCCGTGCGCCCGTCACCGCGGGTCAGCGCCCGCTCCAGGTGGCCGTCGCGGTAGAGCAGGTTGACCGCGAGTCCGTCGATCTTGAGCTCGCAGAGGTAGTGCGCGTCGCCACCGACCTCCCGCTCCACGCGCTCGACCCACGCCCGCAACTCCTCGGAGTCGAAGGCGTTGTCCAGGCTCAGCATCCGCTCCAGGTGCGGGACCGCGGTGAACGCGGTGGAGAAGGTGCCGCCGACGACCTGCGTCGGCGAGTCGGGTGCCCGCAGCGCCGGGTGCTCGTCCTCCATCCGCTGGAGCCGGGTGAACAGCTCGTCGAACTCGCCGTCGGAGATCGTCGGCGAGTCCAGCACGTAGTAGCGGAACTGGTGGCCGCGTACCTCCTCGGCCAGCTCCGCGTACTGTTCGCGCACGTCGGGCGGCACGTCCTCGACGCCTTCGGCCGTCCCCGAGGTGACGGGGTCGGCGGGCACGCCCTCGGCGTCCTCGGTGGGGTGGAGCTGGTCAACGTCCTTGCTGGTCACGCCCCGAGACTAGCGAGCAACCCCGACACGGGCACGCAGCGGCTCACTGCGCGTTGCGGTCCACCTCGCGCACCAGCTCGCGCAGCTCGAGCAGTCCGATGGCACCGTCGGGTTCGGCCTCGGCGGTCTCCACCCGTCCCAGCCGGTCGGCGGCCAGCCGTTCGCCGAGGGTGGCGTCCAGCGGCAGGAAGGTCAGGGCCTGGCGCGCGTTGTCGTCGAGCTTGTGGAAGCCGGGGTGGTAGACGGCGACGTCGACCAGCGCCTCGGCCTCGTCGACCTGCGCGGCCACCCGCACCTGCTCCAACGGGTACTTCTCGCCGCGCAGGTTGACCGTGACCTGCGTCGGGTCGGGCACGGCCGGCACCGAGTCGTGGTACTCCCAGAGCGTGTCGGCCGGAGGCGCGGCAGCCATCCACGCATCGGTGCAGGGCCGCAGCTCCGGATCGGCCTGGCTGCTGATGACCAGCGCGTACGCGGCTTCTTCGCCGTGCTCGATGCTGAAGGTCAGGTCCGGGTGCACGCCCGCGACGGCCTCGGCTACGAGGTTCTCGACGCGCTGCGGTTCGCTGTCGCCGAGCGCGGAAGCGATCTCGGGCAGGTGTTCCTCCCACCACGACCAGAACGCCGCCGCCCGCTCCGCCGCTTCGGCGGACACGTCGACCGGTTCGGCGGGCGCTTCGGCGTCACGACGACGCAGGAACCTGAACATGCGGACCATTGTGCCGCCCCGCGCGTCCCGCCGTGGCGGGACGCGGACTTTCAGGCCAGCTCGTCGCGGACGATGGCGGTGATCGCAGCCGGTTCCGCACCGCGCACGGCGGTCGCGCTGGTGAGCACGCCGGAGAGGGCACTGCGGGGGTCGTCGTGCATGACCTCCCGGAGCACCTGCATCGCGTGCAGCCGGTTGCGGCTGACCAGCGCGGGCCGCTCCCAGATGCCCCGCCACACCAGTTCGCGCACGGTCTCGTCGACCTCCGAGCACGTCGGCCGGGTGCCGGCGAGGATCCGCTGCACCACCGGGAGGTCGAGGCAGTCGGCGGTGGTCGCGACGTAGCGCGCGAGGGAGCGCAGCACCCTCCGCTGCTCCGGCTCACCGGCCGACCGCAACGCGGTCAGCATCTCCGCCGGGTAACCGTCGAGGTCGCCCAGCGGCAGCGACACGAGGTCGTCCGGCCACGGAGCGACCGGGTAGGTGCAGAACTCCCCGCTCAACCAATCTGCGCTGGGCACCACTCCGGTGAGGCGGCCGGCCAGCGCCAGCATCAGCTGCACCGGGCAGCCCTCCGACCACGGCAGGTGCGCGCGGTGCTCCTCCAGCCCGTCGGGGTGGGTGCCTTCGCGGTACTCGGGGAGCACGGCCTCGAACGACGTGTGGATCACGCCGTCGACGGCGTGCGCGAACCGCGTGCGCCGGTCCTCGTCCCAGAAGCAGGACACGGCTTCGGGACGCGCGACCCGCCGCAGCACCTCGGGGCGGCTTCCCTGGTCGCCGCTGTCCTCGACCACCAGCGTCCAGTCCCCGACCACCCGCAGCGCGATCATCGGGTGCTTCTCCTGGTAGGCGAACGCCTCTTCGCAGAACTCGTCGATGTCCAGTGACCTCCCGTGGGAGGTGACCGCCCCGAACGACTCGGCCACCCGACCGAGGTCGCTGTCGCGGACCAAGGTCAGGCACGCCGCGTCCTGGATCGTGCTCCGCCCGATCCACGCGACCCGGTCAAGCTCGCTGACACAATGACTCCCCACGGGGATTCTTCCTACCAGCGCAAAAGCCGGACCACGCGCATTTCCGCGAAACAGTCGAGCAACAAGAGCACCTCAGGTTGGTCTGATCAGGTTTAGGTCAGCAGAACCCCTGCTCGACCGGCGCGGGGAGTGAACACGTTGAGCACGTGCGGGTGCGGTCGTTCGTCATGATTCGGACTCGTCGGCGAAGAGCTTGGCGAGGTCGTTGGTGAGGGAGATCGCGCGACGGGCCCAGTCCGGGGAGGCTCCGGCGAGGCCGCAGGTGGGGGTGGGCACGGCGCGTTCGGCGAGGGTCTTCTTCCCGAATCCGAGTCGGGTGGCGAGGTCGAAGGCGGGTTGGGCGATGCTGCGCAGCTCGGCCTGTCCCGCGGGTTCGGTGCTGGGCACCAGTCCGAGGAACAGCGTGGTGCCCTCTTCCCATGCTTCACCGAGCTCGTCGGCGAACTGGCCGGTGACGTCACCGAGCCCGGAGGCGTCCAGCGAGATCGCGGCGGCTCCGGCGCGGCGCAGCAGCTCCACCGGCGGACTCGGAGCGCAGCAGTGCACGACGACCGGCGAACCCGTTGCGGCACTGAGCTTCTCGATGACTCCGCCGAGCAGTCGCTGCACCTCCGGCTCCGGCACGGCCGCCACGTTGCCGTAGCCGGACGGCGTCGGCAGCGAACCCCTCAGCACAGCGGGCATCGACGGCTCGTCCAGCTGCACCACCACGCGCGAACCGGTGCGCGCGGCGACCTGCTCGGCGTGCGCGATGAGGCCTTCGGTGAGCGAATCGGTGAAGTCGCGCAACGCTCCGCGGTCGGTGAGCACCCGGTGCCCGCGCGCGAGTTCGACCCCGGCGGTGAGCGTCCACGGCCCGGCCGCCTGCACCTTCACGACCTCAGGCGCACCGGCTTCGCCCACGGCCTGCTCCAGCGCGTCGAGGTCCCAGCGCAGCAGGTCCACGGCACGCCGGTGGTCCTTCCCGGGCGTCCCGGCCACCCGGTACCCGGACGGCACGACCTCGACCGCCAAGTCGACCAGCAGCCCGGCCGTCCGCCCGAGGACGTCGGCTCCGACCCCGCGGGCGGGCAGTTCGGGAACCGGCATCAGCTCCGGCAACTCCCCGACCACCATCCGCGCGGCCTCCACCGGATCCGTCCCCGGCACAGACCCGACGGCAGACGCCACACCCGGACCCCACGCTGCATCACTCACCCTTCCATTATCGACCGCCGCGCACCCGCCGCACACGTGGGTGATCGCGAGGAAGACTCGGATCACGAGCCTCCCCGGCTCGGGGAGTCCTCGACCGATGAGTTCCGTCTCCACGAGCGGTCTCCCTGTGTGGAGCCCACCCGTACCGGCGGAGAGGAGCGCACATCGTGCCCCGGGAGAACGTGAGCGCCACCCTGTCCGTCGCCGCGCCGGCTGCCAAGGTGTTCGCGGTGCTGGCAGATCCGACGACACATCCCACGATCGACGGCACCGGTTGGGTGCAGGAGCCGGTGGACCGAGCTCCGCTGACCGCCGTGGGGCAGACCTTCCGCGTGGACATGCACCACGCCGCCCACCCCGACGGGGACTACCGGGTGGTCAACGAGGTGCGCGCGTTCACGGCGAACCGCACCATCGGCTGGGCGACCGGGTACGAGAAGGACGACGGAGAAGTCGAGTTCGGCGGCTGGACCTGGCGCTACGACCTCGCTCCGACGAGTCGGACCGGAACGGACGTGACGCTCACCTACGACTGGTCGGCCGTGCCGCAGCACGTCCGGGATCGCGGCATCACGTTCCCGCCGTTCGGCCCGGACCACCTCATCAACTCGCTGCGCCACCTCGCCGGCATCGCGGCGTGAGAGTCGATCCGGCACCCGCGCGAGGCGGTGGCGGTCGAGTCGATCGAGCGCTCGGCACCGACCGCCTCGGGGCAGGCGTCAGGCGAGCTCGTCGCGGAGCACCCTCTTGAGGAGCTTCCCGGAGCTGTTGCGGGGCAGGTCGTCGACGAAGCGGATCTGCTTGGGGAGCTTGAACCCGGCCAGGTGCTCCCGGGCGTGGTCGAGCAGTTCCTGCTCGGTGATCTCGCCCTTGGGGACGACGACAGCCGCGATGCGCTCGATCCACTTCGGATCGGGGACAGCGATGACGGCGACCTCCTGGACGGCCGGGTGGGTGTAGAGGGCGTCCTCGACCTCGCGGGAGGCGACCAGCACACCCCCCGTGTTGATGACGTCCTTGATGCGGTCGACGACGAAGCAGTACCCGGCTTCGTCGCGGCGCACCAGGTCGCCCGAGTGGAACCAGCCGCCGCGGAAGGCCTCGTCGGTCTCCTCCGGCTTGTCCCAGTACCCGGTGCACAGCTGCGGCGAGCGGTAGACGATCTCGCCGAGCTCACCGGGCGGGACCTCCTCGCCCTGGTCGTCGACGACCTTGGCCTCGACGAACAGCACGGGCCGACCGGCCGAATCCGGGCGCTCGTCGTGCTCCTCCGGGCGCAGCACGGTCGCCAGCGGGGCGATCTCCGACTGCCCGAAGCAGTTGTAGAAGCCCAGCTCGGGCAGCTGCTCGCGCAGTCGCTGCAACACCGGGCCGGGCATGATCGACGCGCCGTAGTAGGCCTTGCGCAGCGACTTCAGGTCGCGCTGAGCGAAGTCGTCGTGGTTGGCCAGCGCCACCCACACCGTCGGCGCGGCGAAGAACGAGGTGATCTGCTCGCTCTCGACGCGGCGCAGGACATCGCCGGGCTCGGGGGCCTCGACGAGGTGGTTGCCCGCTCCGATCATCAGGTGCGGCAGCAGGAACACGTGCATCTGCGCCGAGTGGTACAGCGGCATCACGTGCAGCGGCAGGTCGTGCTCGTCGAAGTCCAGCGCGTGCAGGCAGGAGATGTACTCGTGCAGCAGCGCCCGGTGCGTCATCATCGCGCCCTTGGGCAGCGAGGTGGTGCCGGAGGTGTAGAGCAGCTGCACGAGGTCGTCGTCGGCGACGGAGACGTCGAGGTCGGGCACTCCGCCCTCGAGGCTGCGCGACAGCAAGGAGCCCTCCTCGTCCCGCAGCGGGAGGAGCTGCTCCAGCGAGGTTTCCCCGCGCACCTCCTCGACGTTGCCGGTCAAGGCCGGATCGACAAGCACGAAGCGGCTGCCCGACTGGGAGAGGAGGTAGGAGAGCTCCCCTCCGCTGAGGTTGTAGTTGATCGGCACGTGCACGAGCCCCGCCCTGGCGCAGGCCAGGAACCCGATCAGGTAAGCGTCGGAGTTCTTCCCGTAGGCGGCGACCCGATCACCCTTGACCGCCCCTGACGCCAGCAGGAACCCGGCCGCCCGACTCACCGCGGCGTCGAGCTCAGCGTACGTCCAGACCCGCTGCTGACCTGCGGAATCGTCGAACCGCAACGCCTCCCGGTCGCCCACGCGCGCCGCGCTCCGCCGCACCACGTCCGCGACCGTGCTCCCCCGAAGCTCCACCATCGGACCTCCCACTCCGTCGTGTGGGGCCAGACATTAACCCGACAGACAGGTCGGCACTAGGCCAAGAGCCACCCCACTCCGCAACAGCGAGGACCTTCGCTCCCCTGATGACATTTCGCGCGAAGTGTCGTTGGCGAGGCGAGCGACATTTCGCGCGACATGTCGCCACCTCCGGCGTGTCCGGACCCGACACGCCGAAGCCGGCCCGTTCGCGGGCTGCGCGGCTTCGGAGCGCTTCGGGTTGACGATCTGGAGCTGGGCGGAGGCACCTGAGCACGCCCACCGGGGAGGTCAGGGTCGAAGCGGCCGGACCTCGCGGCGTCTTGGGACGGTCTTCGTCGCGCGCCGCAGCAACGAATCGTGCGCTCGCCCCCCGGCAACTCGTGGTTCGGCCCGTCGGCTCGCACCACGGCGCCGGGGTGCTTCCTCGGCCACTCGCAGACGACTGGCATCCCGCTTCGAACGGTGGGACGGGCCAAGATCATGAGTGTTGAGCGACCTTCGCGAGGTTCCACCTGCCGAGCCACCCTCGGCCTCGTGCCGTCACCTCAAACCTCTGCGCTCGAACCTCCCCGCCTCGTCGAACGATCGGCCTCCAGGGCCGTCGAATCCACACCACAGCAACGGGACTCGCGGGGAGCGACCTCTACGCGGCTCACCTGCGAATGACTGTGCACACTCGTTGGTTCCTGCAACTGTGGCCCCCGCACGACGATCTCCGGCGAGCACACCGCATCTGCTCTCCCACGCGAGTTCTAGGGGCGCCAGAACCTGCGGAGCTCGGGGTTGACGACGTCCGCGCGCTGGCTGTGCGGCCAGTGCGAGGTGCCGGGAACTCGCAGCACCTCGGCATCGAGGCGCTGCGCCGTGGCGCGGGCGCACTCCAGCAGCGGCTCGCCGCCGTGGGTTCGGTAGGCGGGTGGCGCGACGTCCCAGGTGCCGGTGATCACCTGCACCGGGAGCCGCGTCAGTCCTTCGACCGGGATGTGCGCCTCCCAGGACGGGAACTCGCGGAGCGCGGTGCGCGTCGCGCGCACCAGTTCCGGAGTGGGCTCGGGAGCGGGGAAACCGACGGATTCGAAGTTCAGCCGCACGAGGTCTTCGTCCGAGGTGCCCTCGGGGAACGCGGCGAGTGCTTCCCGGTTGCGCCGCACGGCCTCGGCCACGACCGGCGCGTCGAGGGCGATCTGGAAGCACGCGGGTTCGATCAGGGTCAGCGACCGGACCGCTGCCGGGTTGTGCAGCGCGGCGAGCATCGCGACGACACCACCCGAGGAGTGCCCGACCAGGTGGGCCCCTTCGCCGACCAGCTCGGCGACGTCCTCGGCGTCCTGCCGGTAGTCGTTGCGTTCCACGTCCGGGCTGCCGCCGTAGCCGCGGCGGTCCGGCAGCACCACCTGGAACTCGTCCGCCAGCTCCAGCTGCGCCCCGAACCCGAAGGTGTCGTGCCGCGCCCACGTCCCGGGCCCGTGCACCAGAACGACCCGCGGGCCCTCACCGAACTCCGCCACCTGCAGCTCACCCACGGGACCAGAATGGCAGGGTTCGCGGGCGACCGGACGGATTTCCACCACACAGATCTGCGGAGCATCGACCGGCCACGAGCAACTCGTGGAGTGGATGACGGTGGTCGCCCGGCACCAGCCTGAACCCCGGGACCGCACCACCCAACAGGGACGTCGACCGCGTCGTCGTGGCCGGGACCACGACCGGCTCTACCCGCCGAGCGCGCTCACCGGGCCGGTCCGGGACGGTTGCGGTCAGGAGGTGACGGTGTGCCCCGACAGCGGCCACCTGCTCGTCGAGGAACACCCCGAGGCGCTCGCCGAGCGCCTCGCGACGTGGGTCAGCGGGTGGCGGAGATGATGCCGCTGCCCAGGACGAGGTCTCCCGACTCTTCCGGGCGGTAGAGCACGACCGCTTGGCCCGGCGCCACGCCCTGCAGCTCCTGGCGGAGCTGGATCGTGATGCCCGCACCGTCGAATTCGGCGACCGCGTCGGCGGTTCCACCGTGGGCGCGGACCTGGATGACGCACTCCGTCGGGCCGTCGAGCGGCTTCTCCGACGGCCAGATCGGGCGCTTGGCGTCGATCTCGGTGACCGCGAGGCGGTCTCGCGAACCGACCTTCACCGTGCCCGACACCGGTTCGAGGGACAGGACGTAGCGCGGATTGCCGTCCGGGGCAGGGGAATCGATGCCGAGTCCCTTGCGCTGGCCGACGGTGAAACCGTGCACGCCGGTGTGCTCGCCGAGGACCTCACCGGTCTCGTCGTCCACCAGCTGCCCCGGCGTCTGGCCGAGCTTCTTCTCCAGGAAGCTCTTCGTGTCGCCGTCGGGGATGAAGCAGATGTCGTGGCTGTCCGGCTTCTTGGCGACCGCGAGGTCCTGCTCGGCGGCCTCCTCGCGGACCTCGGACTTCAGCGAGCCGCCGAGCGGGAACATCGAGTGCCGCAGCTGCTCGGAGGTCAGCGACGCCAGCACGTAGGACTGGTCCTTGCCCTCGTCGCGGCTGCGCCGCAGCTCCGGAACACCGTCCACCACGGACAACCGGGCGTAGTGGCCGGTGCACACGGCGTCGAATCCCAACGCCATCGCCTTCTCCAGCAACGCCTCGAACTTGATCTTCTCGTTGCAGGTCAGGCACGGGTTCGGGGTGCGGCCTGCGGCGTACTCGCCGACGAAGGTCTCGATGACCTCCTCGGTGAAGCGCTCGGCGAAGTCCCACACGTAGAACGGGATGCTCAGCAGGTCCGCCGCGCGGCGCGCGTCGCGGGAGTCCTCGATGGTGCAGCACCCGCGCGCACCGGTCCGCAGAGTCCCCGGCTTGGCGGACAGGGCGAGGTGCACCCCGGTCACGTCATGACCTGCGGCGACCGCCCGGGCGGCCGCGACCGCGGAGTCCACTCCCCCGCTCATGGCTGCCAGCACTCGCACGACTCACACCTCCGTGGCGGCCGTGGCCGCCGAAGATCGGCGCAACCCGGCCAACCCGGCGCTACGCGCTCGTTGCACCACCGGTCCGATGACCTCGGTGAGTGCCTGTACATCGGCCGCGGTCGAGCTGTGCCCCAGCGAGAAGCGCAGCGACCCCCGCGCGGCCTTCGGGTCAGCGCCCATCGCCAGCAGCACGTGGCTGGGTTCGGAAACACCAGCGGTGCAAGCCGATCCGGTGGAGCACTCGATTCCCTTGGCGTCCAACAGCATCAACAGGCTGTCGCCCTCGCAGCCGGGGAAGGTGAAGTGCGCGTTGCCCGGCAGCCGGGACGGCCCACCACCGATGGCCTCACCACCGGGGTCGCCGTTGAGCACCACGTCCGGCACGGCCGCGCGCACCCCGCTGATCAGGTCGTCCCGCAACTTCGCCAGCTGCGGCCCGTGCACCTCGCGGCCGTCGACGGCTTCCCGCACCGCCGCCGCCAGCCCGACGACACCGGGGGTGTCCAGCGTGCCGGACCGCACCTCGCGCTCCTGGCCACCGCCGTGCAGCACCGGAGTGCAGGTGACGTCGCGGGACAGCAGCAGGACACCGGCCCCGTAGGGGCCGCCGACCTTGTGGCCGGTCATCGTCAGCGCCGCGGCGCCCGAGGCCGCGAAGTCCACCGGCAGCGTTTCCACCGCCTGCACCGCGTCGGTGTGCAGCGGAACGCCGTGCCGGTCGGCGATGGCGGAGAGCTCGGCGATGGCGTTGACCGTGCCGACCTCGTTGTTCGCCCACATCACCGTGGCCAGCGCCACGTCGTCGGCGCTGCTCAGCGCCGCTTCGAAGACCTCGGGGGAGATCCGGCCCGCTGCGTCGGCCTCCAGCCAGGTCACCTCGGCGCCTTCGTGCTCGGCCAGCCACTCCACGGCGTCGAGGACCGCGTGGTGCTCGACCGTGGAGGCCAGGATCCGGCGCCGCGCCGGGTCGGCGGATCGCCGCGCCCAGAAGATGCCCTTGACCGCGAGGTTGTCGCTCTCGGTCCCGCCGGCGGTGAACAGCACCTCCGAGGGCCGCGCACCCAAGGCGTCGGCGATGTCCTCGCGGGACTCCTCGACCTTGCGCCGCGCCTGCCGACCCGAGGTGTGCAGGGACGAGGCGTTGCCGATCCAGGTCAACGCCTCGCTCATCGCGGCCACCGCTGCGGGCCGCATCGGGGTCGTAGCGGCGTGGTCGAGGTAAGTCATCGCTCATCCAGGGTAATGCAAGCCGACCACCGCTTTCCTCGCGGTCCAGCAGAACACGCAGGTCAGACCCGTTCGACCCGCCCTGCGCGGAGCAGCACCACAGCCGCCGGCAGTGTCGCCACCAGCAGCCCCAGATCCAGCGGCAGCACGCCCCGGGTCGGCGCGTCCGCGGTGGCCAGCGCGCTGACCACCACACCACCGGCGCCCACCAGCAACGCCTGCCCGAGCATGTCGGAGATCTGCAGCGCCGAGGAGTTGAACCCGCGCGCGGCCTCGGGGGACAGCGACAGGACGACGACGGCCGTCGTGGCGACCGAGATGCCCATGCCCATCCCGGCCACGAACCACCCGACGAACACCAACCACGGCGCACCCCACGACGGCAACGCCTGCAGCAGCGCGAAGACACCCGTCCCCACCAGGCAGAACCCGGCCGCGACGATCTGCTCCCCGCGCAGCCGCCGCTGCCTGCTCTGCCACAGGGCGCCCACCGACCACCCCAGCGACCCCACCGTCAGCGGGAGGCCCGCGGCCGAAGCGGAGAACCCGTGCACGACGGTGAGGCTGAGCGGGACGAACGCCTGCGCGGTGAAGAACAGTCCCGCCAGCAGACCGCGGGCCAGCACCATCACCGGCAGCCCCGGGCGGGCACGCAGCGTCCCTGGCGGCAGCAACCGCAGCAGGGACGGGACCAGCACCACCAGTCCCACCACCGCGACCCCGAGCGCGAGCAACGACGCCTGCTGCGCCGACCAGGTCAAGGCCACCACGGACACCGCCGCGCCCACCGCCGCCCACGGCAGCCTGGGCCGGGCCTCGGCGGGCTCGGCACCGCGCTCGCCGAACCGGCGCAACGTGGGGACCAGCAACCCGGCGCCGAGGCAGACCAGCGGTGCGAGGCCGCCGAACACCCACCGCCAGCTGGCGTGCTCGGTCAGCAGCCCGGCGATCAAGGGACCCACCAGCGCAGGCACCACCCACGCCGCGGACAGCGCGCCGAACGCGGCGGGCCGGTGCCGCTCCGGGTAGACGCGGGCGATCATCACGTACAGCGAGACGATCAGCACACCACCGCTGAGCCCCTGCACCACGCGCGCCACCAACAGCACGGCCATGCCCGGCGCGAGGGCGGCGAGCAGCAGGCCCGCGGCGAACGAGGGCAGCGCCACCAGCAGCGGTACGGCCGGTCCGCGGGTGTCGGCCACCCTCCCGCCGAGCACGGTTCCCGCAGCGCTGGCGGACAGGAACACCGTGAGGGGCCACGAGTACCACTGCGAGGCGTGGAAGTCGGCGACGATCGTGGGCAGCGCGGTGCCCACCCCCATCGCCTCGAACGCCACGAGCGTGATGACCAGGATCAGACCGGCTGTGAAGGCGCGGCGGTGCGGGTGCCACAGCGCGCTGTCGGAAGAGGGGCTCGCGGTGTCCACCCGGCTAGCCTGCTCCCTCGACCGGGGTGGAGGTCCAGGTGTCCCACCCGCCTGGCGCAGCCGACCGCTCATCCCGGTGATCGTGCGATCAGGCCGCGACGGGCTCCCGGGTCTCCTCGTGCCCCAGGCGTGCGCCGGTGACGCGCGTGATCCCAGCCTGGGCTTCCCGGGCCATCGCCCGGCGGTCGGTGGCGGTCAGTTCCGGCAGCACCACGACTTCCACGACCAGGTCTCGCACGCGGGCCACCGACAGCACCGAGCTCACCAGGCTCTCCTCGCCCAAGAACGCCGCCGCGGCGGTCGCGTTCCCGTCACCGTCGCGGAAGCGCACCGCGACCGGCTGCGTGCGGACGCCCGCGTCCAGGGCTGCCTGGAACACGGCGGGGCGGAACGTGCCGCTCGCGGCACCGCACCACGTGGTGCCCTCGGGGAACGTGGCGACCACCGCACCCGCTCGGAGTTCGTCGGCGATCGTGGACACCGCTTCCGGGAGGGCCGACAGCTGGTCGCGGTCGATGTAGACGGTCCCGACCCGGCCGGCCAGCGCACCCAGCAGCGGCCACGAGCGGACCTCGACCTTGGCCAGCACCTTCATCGGGGTCAGCACCTGCAACGCGACCACGTCCAGCCACGAGACGTGGTTGCACACGACCAACGCACCACCCGGCGCCGACGCACCGTGGATTTCCAGGCGGATCCCCAAGGCACGCAACAACATCCGGAAGCACCGGGGGACCGCCCTCCGCCGCAGCGGTGAAGGGAGCCCCAGCACCATCGCGCTGCCCAGCAGCAGCAGGCCGACAGTGCACCCGAGGCGCACGGCCAGCCGCAGCCGACCCACCTCGGTGCCGGGGTCGCGCGGAGGGAGGCACTCAAGCCCGCACGGCGACTCCGGCATCCACGGGTGGCTCATGCCGCGTCTCCGAGGAAGAACCGCATGTACCGCTGGTCCGCGCGTTCCAGGTCGAGGAGCACGAAGAAGTCCGCGACCCCGAAGTCCGGGTCGTGCGCGGGCCGGCCGCAGACCTCGGCGCCCAGCCGAAGGTAGCCGCGCAGCAGCGGCGGGATCGCGGAGCGCTCGTCGAGGTCGCCGGCGTCCCACGGCCGGTGCGGGTGCACTCGCCGCTCCGCCGGCGCGTAGTGCTTCTGCGACACCGTCCGCCACACGTGCGCGGCCTGCACACCGCCGTCGTCGAGCGGAACGGACGCGCAGCCGACGAGCATCGTGTGCCCGTGCAGCAGCATGTAGCGGGCGATCCCGGTCCACACCAGACTCACCACGGCACCGTTGCGGTGCTCCGGGTGCACGCAGGAGCGGCCGGTCTCCACCAGCGAAGGGCGGAGCTCGTCGAGCGAGGAGAGGTCGAACTCGGTTTCGGAGTAGAGCATCCCGGCGGACCAAGCCCGTTCGGGCGGCAACATCCGGTAGGTGCCGACCACCTCGCCGCTGCGGTCGTCCCGCACGATCAGGTGGTCGCAGTGGTCGTCGAAGGAGTCCTGGTCGACGCCGAACTCCCCGCCCGTGACCGTGGCTCCCATCTCCTCCGCGAACACCCGGTGGCGCAGGCGTTGCGCGGCGTGGACCTCATCGGCATCACGAGCGACGAGCAGCGAGTAGTGTGCGTCGGCCGTCGCGCTCGGCGCGGCGCTGGCCAACAGCTGCATCTCGGACATGTCCCAGGTGTATCGCCGGGCGGCGAAAGCCCAACACACCGGCGGATGACACGGAGCCAGAACTTTCGGTGAATGCCAGGTGCGTGCTGCGCCACCCGGACCTGCGACACCGCCGAGTCCAGCACGTGTCCGGCTCGTCGAGCAGCCGTCGCACCCACCACCCGGACGACGGAAGTTCTGGCTACTGGGGAACCGTCCTGCCACGCACTCCGGAACCGGTGCGGACGTGCGCATGGGAACCTTCCTCCCACTCCGCCGGCACCCGGGCCGGGGGGCACGTGGGAACCGTCCTGCCACTCACAGCGGACCGGGGCCGACGTGCACGGGGAACCTTCCTCGCGCTCCGCCAACAACGGCGCCGACGTGAGCGTGGGAACTTTCCTCGCATGCCGCTGCCCGGACCCTCCGGACGGGACGGCTAAGTTCGAGCGCATGCAGACCGAGCGCGTCGACCTCTTCACCGATGGCGCATGCAGCGGCAATCCCGGCCCGGGCGGTTGGGGCGTGGTGCTGCGCTACGGCGATCACGAGCGGGAGCTCTACGGCAAGGACCCGACCACGACGAACAACAAGATGGAGCTGACGGCCGTGATCGAGGGGTTGGCCGCCCTGACCCGGCCGATCCCGTTGGTGCGCGTCCACACCGACAGCACCTACGTGCTCAAGGGCATCACCGAGTGGATGCGCGGGTGGAAGCGCAACGGCTGGCTGACCTCGGCCAAGAAGCCGGTCAAGAACGCCGAGCTCTGGCAGCGGTTGGAAGCGGAGTGCTCCCGCCACGGCGAGGTGGCGTGGGAGTGGGTGAAGGGCCACGCCGGTCACCCGGAGAACGAGCGCGCCGACAAGCTCGCCTGCAAGGGCCGGGACGAAGCGCGCTGAGAGACGGAACCGGGCCGTGCTCCGCCTGGAGCACGGCCCGCTTCGCGCGTCTGGGGATCAGCCCTTGCGCTTGGTGATCTCCTCGGTGAGCTGCGGGGCGACCTTGAACAGGTCACCCACGACGCCGTAGTCGGCGATCTCGAAGATCGGCGCCTCCGGGTCCTTGTTCACCGCGACGATCGTCTTCGACGTCTGCATGCCCGCGC
>NZ_RSAA01000015.1 GCF_003931915.1 Saccharopolyspora rhizosphaerae
CCGCGCTACGTGCACGTGGTCGAGGAGTTCCCGATGACGGTCACCGGCAAGGTCCGCAAGGTCGAGATGCGCCAACAAGCCCTCGACCTCCTCCGCCTCCAGTGACCCACGGGGTGGGGGAGTTCCGAGCGGAACTCGTCCTCGCTTCGTCGGAGGAGGAGCGGTTCTCTCTCCCCCCTCCTCGTCGAGGCGGTGGTTGAGCGCTGTGGGCGCGATCCGTGGAAGCCGGGGTGTGGTCGCGAGGGGTGGGTTCACCCGCCTTCCCCCACGGTGGACGTGAGCTAGGGGGTGCGGTTTCGCTGACCTCCGCGCACCTCACGAGGAAGAGAGAGCCTGACCAGGTCCACGACGTCGTCGTCGAGACCCCCGACGAGCGTCCACGAGGGACGAACGGTGGGAGGCTGGCTTCGACAGGCAGGGGCGCGCCCCCGGACGCCGGGGCGCGCCCCTGCCTCCGCAACGCCACCACCCGCTCCTCAGCCCCACACGAGGCGCCCGCCGGACGCCAGGGCGAGACCGCGCGGCTCACGACGCAGTCGTGCTCACGACATCCTCGCCGGGAGGGTGACGCCCCTAGCTCCCCACACGTCACGCTCGCCTGCACAGCCGTGCGTGTTCGCGCAGGTCAGGGGTGCTGCGGCAGGCTCACGACATTCACGCGAAATGTCGTGAGCGACGGCGTGCCCTCGGGTGGTGCCGTGTCGACCCAGGGGCGGGGGAAGACCTCCGTGGGAGCGTGGTGACGGGGGCCCGCGCAGTCGTCGTGGTTCTCGGCTCTCGCTGCGGATCGGGTGGGGAGTGCCAGCCGGAACTCCCCCACGGCCGTCAGGACCGGAGCTTTGCGAGTTCTGCTGCGTCTTCGGCGCCGAAGCGGTCTTCGAGGGCTTCGGGCTCGGCGTCGACGTCGATCTGGGCGAGCGGCATGCCTCGGGCGCTGGAGATCGCGCCGAGGCGCCGGGTCGCGCGGTCCGAGGCGTAGGCCGTGAGCTCCTCCTTGTCGAGGGCGAAGGGCAGTTCTTCGGGAGCGTCCTCGGGCGTCCACTGGACCTGCGCGATGGCGTGCGGGAGCAGGCGGGCCATCTGGTCCTCGACCACCGCCCAGTTGCTCTCGTCGGCGGCCACGTGCCTGCGGCAGGTGAAGGTGCCCCACGCCATGTGGCGGCGCTCGTCGTCGCCGATGCGCTTGATGACCTGCTGCATGCCGGGCAGGATGCCGCGGCTGACGCAGATCTTGTGCCAGGCGAAGTAACCGGTGAGCGCGAGGGTCCCTTCCACCACGTGGTTGTAGGTGACCGAGGCGCGGACCTGGTTCTTCGGGCTCGGGTCGCTGTGCAGCGCCTGCAGGGTCTCGGGCAGCGCCTTGTAGAAGATCTCCCGGTAGCCGGGGTTCTCGGAGACGTACTCGTGCAGGTCGTCGGTGAGGCCCACGGCGTCCATCCAGAGCCGGAACACCTGGGTGTGCTTGGCCTCTTCGAAGCAGAACTGGGTCAGGTACATCTCGTCGCCGAAGCGGCCCTCCGCGGCCATCGCGGCCATGAACGGCTGGAGGTCCTGGGTGACGGCTTCCTCGCCCGCGATGAACTGCGCGCACAACCCGGCCACGCTGCGCTGCTCGTCCTCGGTGAGCCGCTGCCAGTCCTCGGCGTCCTGGCTGAAGTCGATGTCGGCGGGGTTCCAGAACTTGGCGTTGCCCTTGCTGAACAGCCGCAGCGGTAGCGACTCCCAGTTCAGGCCGTGGGCTCGCAGGGAGTGGAAGCCCTCGCGTGGGGCGGGGTGTGTGCTCGTCATTGAACGACTCCGGCTCGCCGTGGTGTGAAGTGCGTTACTACCGCCAGTTTCGATACGGGCCAGTTTCGCGTCAAGGTGCGTCGCGCGCATCCGTACTCTGAGGGCGATGGACGAGCGCAGCGCACTCACGGTCGGCTTCGACCTGGACATGACCCTCATCGACCCGCGGCCCGGCATGGTCCGTGCCTTCGACGCCCTCAACGAGGAGTTCGGCACCGAGCTCGACGGGGAGCACTTCGCGGCCAACCTGGGGCCGCCGCTGGAGGACGTGCTGCGCGGGTACGGCTTCGACGAGCCGGTGGTGAAGCAGCTCGCCGCCCACTTCCGCTCGATCTACCCGACAGTCGTCATCGACGCGACGGTCGCGCTGCCGGGAGCCGCCAACGCCCTCGAGGCCGTGCGCGCCGCCGGTGGGCGGACGCTGGTGGTCACCGGCAAGTACGAACCCAACGCCGCCCTGCACCTCAAGGCCCTGGGCTGGAACGTCGACCGGCTCGCGGGTGGCGTGTTCGGCGCGGGCAAGGGCGATGTGCTGCTCGACGAGGGGGCGACGATCTACGTCGGCGACCACTTCGGCGACATCGTCGGTGGTCACACCGCCGGAGCGACCGCGGTGGGCGTGGCGACGGGACCCTACTCGGCCGCCCAGCTCAGCGAGGCCGGCGCGGACGTCGCGCTGAACGACCTGACCGAGTTCCCTTCCTGGCTGGCCACCAGGGTGTGATGGCTGGACAGGGGCTGCTCAGCGGTCCGGGCGGGATCCCAGCGACCGGGCTCCCAGCGACTCCGTGCGCCGCTCCCGGAGTGGTCGAACTTCGTCCCGGCGTGCTCGCGCCGACGCCGGTCAGCACCCGCCGCCGTGCGAGCTGGCACCTGGGCCGCGGTTGCGCCGTGGTCGCGAGGCCCGCTCCTAGCGGCGGCGGGCGTTGAGCACCGTCGCGATCACGCCGAAGATCAGCCCGGCCGGGCACAGCAGCGCGACGACGCTGATCCACGCCGGGAGGTCCTGGTGGCCGGCGGCGAACAAGCCGAAGATCGCGATGATGGCCAGCAGGCCGACGCCGAACATCACGAGTGCGATCGGAAGTACAGTGGATCTTGGTGAACTGCTCGCCATGTGAGCAGCGTATTCACCGCAGCACAGGCCCGTGCAACCGGCCTTGGTCGATAAGGATGGGTGATTTCATCCACCTTCGCGGTACGCTTGGTGGGACGCGTCCCGGCGCGCGCACAGGCGTGGCGAACGGGGCGCTTTCGTCGTGACGGGGTGTTTGCCGTGTTGCGGCGGGAAGAACTGGCAGGGAGATGGGCCCGGCGACGGGTCAGCGCATTCGACAGGGAACGGTGAGGACAGTGCCGACCGGCAGGGTCAAGTGGTTCGACTCGGACAAGGGCTTCGGCTTCCTGACCCAGGATGGCGGGGAGGACGTGTACGTGCGTTCCTCCGCGTTGCCATCTGGTGTGGATGCGCTCAAGACCGGCCAGCGCGTCGACTTCGACATGGCGCAGGGCCGACGCGGCCCGCAGGCGTTGAAGGTCAAGTTACTGGATCCGCTGCCCTCGGTCACCGAGGCGCGCCGACGTCCCGCCGACGAGCTGCACGGCATGGTCGAGGACATGATCAAGCTCCTCGAGCTGAAGGTGCAGCCCGAGCTGCAGCGGGGCCGCTACCCCGACCGCAAGACCGCCAAGCGCATCGGTGAGGTCGTCCGCGCCGTCGCCCGTGAGCTCGACCCGGGCGGGAGCTGACCTGCGCGGACGCCGCGGCTGACCTGCGCGGCGGTGCAGTGGCGGAACCTGGCACGCCTCCCCGGGCCCGGGCTCGTGCACCTCAGGTGCACGGCGCTCGGACCCGGAACGTGTCGGGTCGGACTCACTGCTGGACGTTGAGCACCCAGCTGCCGCCGATCCCGAAGTCGACGCCTCCGTCGGGGCCCTGGGTGAGGACTGCGGAGAACTGCTGAACCTCCACGTGCTCGATGCGCGCGCCGTCCGGCGGCAGGTGCAGCGTGTAGGAGTGCCGCTCGTCGGGGGTGAACACCGGGCTGCGGCCGTCCAGCTCCTCGCCGTTGAGACCGCGGTACAGGAACGCCACCTGCCACGGTGCGCTGGAGATCTCACGGGGCACCGAGATCTGCAGCGGGTCGCGACCGACCATCCGCAGCCGGCCCACCGCCTCCTGGTTCGGGGGCGAGCACTGCTGACCGGTCGGGTCGCAGAGCTGGGCGGGTTCGACCGCCACGGAGTCCCCGTGCGAGTAGAAGGTGACCTGCGGTTGGCTGGGGGAGGAGCAGCCGGCGGCGAGCGCGACGGCGGCCACCGCCAGCAGCGGTTTCAGTCCACGATGCACGGTCAGAGCCTACGACCCGGCACTCGAACGGGCGGTGGCCGGTTCGCCCGCCGACCGCCTGCGTGGTCGGAGCGGGAGAGCCGGGACGAGGGTGCCTCCGCGCCCGCGCAGGATGGTCTGCGCGAGCACCAGCGCCAGCAGCGCGGAGACCACCACGAACCCGAGCCAGTACTCCGGTGGCAGCAGCACGCCCAGCGCGCCGCCGAAGACCCAGCACAGCTGCAGGATCGTTTCGGAGCGGCCGAACGCCGAGGCGCGCGAGGCCTCGGGCATGTCCCGCTGGACCACCGCGTCCAGGCACACCTTGGCCAGCGCTGAGGCGGTCGCGCCGACCAGTCCGACGACCACCGCGAGCGGCAGCCCGGCCAGCACGGCGGCGCAGGTCGCCGCCACCAGCGCCGCGCCCAGACAACTGGTGATCAACCGGTCCGGTTTCGCGAAGGTCATCCGCGACCCCAGTCCGTTGCCGAGGAAGCTGCCCACTCCGGCCGCGCCGCCGACCAGGCCGAGCAGCACCAGCTGCATGGCGGGCTCGTGCTGGGTGTCGTGCTTGATCACGAACGCGACGAACAGCGTGAGGAACCCGGTGAGCACCCGGATACCGCCGTTGCCCCACAACGCCACCACGACGTGGTCGCTCAGCGGCACCGTGCGCGCGCGATCCCGGGAGCCGATCGAGGTCCGGACCTCGCCCTCGGTGCTCTCCACCCAGCCCGGGATGCGCAAGCACAGCCACACGCCCACGGCGGCCATCGCGGCCATGAACCACAGCGCGCCTTCCGAGCCCCACAACCACGCGAACCCGGACGCGACTGCGCCGACGACCCCGCCGGCCGCCAGGCCGAACGCGGTCAACCGCGAGTTGGCCTTGGTCAGCGTGATCTGGTTCGGCAGCACCCGTGGCGTCATCGCGGCCTTGAGGACGCCGAAGGACTTCGACAGCACCATGCAGCCCAGCGCGGCCGGGTAGAGCAGCCAGCTGGTGAAGTTCAGCGCCATCACCACCGCCAGAGCTACGCGCACCGCGAAGGACGCGGCCAGCGCCAACCGTCTGCCCTGCTGCAGCCGGTCCAGGGCAGGACCGATGACGGGGGCGATCACCGCGAAGGGCGCGACCGTGATGAGCAGGTACAGCGCGACCTTGTCCCTGCTCTCGGCGGTGGCCGCGGAGAAGAACAGCGTGTTGGCCAGCGCGACCGCCATCACCGCGTCGACGGCGTAGTTGCACATCCAGGCGTAGGTGAACTTGGCCAGCCCGGACCGGTCCGCGCCGTCGGCGTGCGCCAGCGCGAAGAACAGCCGGACCATCCGCTGCGTCAGGTCCCGGCTGCGCCACGCGGCGACCCGGGTGACCGTCAGCTTCGTCGGCGGTGGCGTTCCGCGCTGCTCCTGCTCGGGTTCGGGCTCCTCAGCGCCGGGGTGGTCCTCGGGCAGCGGCGGCAGCGGGTCCGCCGAGGCGCGCGAGCGGTCGTAGTCCGGGTCGTCCTGCCAGGGGTAGCGCCGCTGCTCGGCCTCGGGCGGCGGCTCGAACCGCTGCTCGGACCGCTGCTGGTCCGCGTACCAACCGCGCTTCCCGCGCTGCCCGGCGCCCCAGCCCGGACGGCCGTGCGGCTCGGGCGACTGCTGGTCACGTCCACGCCTCCCCATGACTGACATCCTGCCCCACCTCCTCTCCTCCCGACCGGTCCACGGCCAGGTCCGCACCGGTGCCGCGTGAGCACCTCTCCACGAACGAAGAGGCGCGAACCCCGCTGAGAAGTGCAGCGGGACACGATCAGGCGACGGAGGAGGAGCCGAGATCACCCCGCCGAGCGAAGGCCGGAGCGTCAGGGCACGAAGCGGACCCGGAACATCGACGGCCAGTTCTTCCCGGTCAGCAGGAACTCGTCGGTCCCGGGCACGGCCGCGATGCCGTTGAGCACGTCAGCCCCCGCCCGCTGCTCCGGCGGCAGCAGGCCGGCCGCGTCCACGACAGCGGTGACCCGGCCGCTCGCTGGATCGATCCGCATGATTTCGTCGCTGCCCCACACGTTGGCCCAGACCTGCCCGCCGGCGCACTCCAGCTCGTTGAGCTCGTCCACCTCAGCACCCCGGCGGGTCACCGAGACCTCGCCGACCGGCGCGAACGTCACCGGGTCGCGGAAGGTCAACCGGTCGCTGCCGTCGCTCATCACCAGCCGCTGCCCGTCGAAGCACAGGCCCCAGCCCTCGCCGGGGTACTCCACTCGGCGCAACTCCTGCAGGCTCGCCCGATCGCGCTCGAACGCAACCCCTTCCTGCCAGGTGAGCTGCCAGATACGGTCACCCGTGACGGTGATCCCCTCACCGAAGAACCCGGCCGGCAACCGGACCTCGTGCCGCACCGCTCCGCTCAGCGGGTCGGCCGCGCGCACCAGCGAGGAGCCGCGCAGACCGGTGCCTTCGTAGAGGGTGCCGTCGGCGATTTCCAAACCCTGAGTGAACGAGGAGCGGTCGTGCGGGAGCACGTTGATCACCTCGACTCGAAGGTGTGGCAGGCTTCCCGCGTGCCCAACGCCCTGATCGGTTTGCTCGCGGTCGTCCTGGCCGTCGTGCTGCGCTGGTACCTGCGCCGTGCACGCAACGCCGACTCCGACGGTGAGCAGCACCGCGCACACGAGACGTCCAGTCTGAGCAAGTCGCACCCTGAAAGCTTGACACGCCCGATCACTCCGAGTGCCACTCCGCTCCGGATCAGCGGTCCGACGGCCTCGGCGGCGACACAGCCGACTGCGTCGCAGAGCACGTACGGCACAATCGAGCATGTGACGCCTATGCCTGCTCCGATGACCAGCCCAGGCGCGGATGCCCCGTACGAGGACGCCGGGCAGCCTGCCGCCGAGCCGTTGAACCCGGAGCTCGCGGCGGCCGAGGACGTCGCCCGAGCTGCGGCGGAGGAAGAGGCCAGGCCGGGTGCCGACCCGATCGGCTCGCCGGTGCTGACCCTGGACACCGCCACCACGGGAGACGTGTCCGACTCCTCGACCTCCCCCGTTGGTGCGCACGTGGGCGTCGAACCCGAGGGGTCGCACGCGGTCACGCACTACTTCGAGTCGAACTACCCGGGCTACGTCGGCTGGCGCTGGGCCGTCACGGTCGCCAGCGTCGGACCGGGAGAGCCGGTCACGGTCAGCGAGGTCGTGCTGCTGCCCGGGCCGACTGCCCTGACGGCCCCGGACTGGGTGCCGTGGCGCGACCGCGTCCGGCCCGGTGACCTGGGCGCTGGTGACCTGCTGCCGACCAGCTCGGACGACCCGCGGCTTGCTCCCGGCCACCTCACCGCTGACGACGAGACGTTCGACGACCTCGCCAAGGACGTGGGGCTCGGCCGCAAGCGGGTGCTCAGCTTCGAGGGTCGCAGCGAGGCCGCCGAGCGCTGGCACGCCGGCGACTTCGGCCCGGGCTCCGACACCGCGAAGCTCGCCCCGGCGGCCTGCGGCACCTGCGGTTTCTTCCTGAAGCTGGCCGGGTCGATGGGAGGCGCGTTCGGCGTGTGCGCCAACGAGTACGCCCCGGCCGACGGCCGCGTGGTCAGCGTCGAGTTCGGTTGCGGCGCCCACTCCGAGGTCGAGGTGGACGTCTCCTCCACGGTCCCGGTCGCCGAGATCGTCTACGACGACGCCACGCTGGAGTACGAGCCCCGCGGCACGGAGCGCGGGTGAACGAGCCGGACCGCTTCGGCGCGGTCGGACTGCGGCGAGCAGTGTTGCAGTCCTGGGAATCCTCGCCGACCCGGTTCCGCGAGGACGCCAACGCCGAAGAGGACCTGCGCCTGGGCGGCTACCGCGACCGGTTGCTGGTCGAACTCGCGCAGAACGCCGCTGACGCCGCCGGTTCCGACGGCGTGCTCAGCGTCGAGCTCGTCGGTGACGAGCTGCGGGTGGCCAACACCGGCGCTCCGCTGACCGCCGAGGGCGTGGCTGCGCTGGCCTCGCTGCGCGCGTCGGCCAAGCGCGAGGGCGCCTCGGTCGGGCGCTTCGGCGTCGGGTTCGCCGCGGTGCTCGCCGTCTCCGACGAGCCGGCGGTGCTGTCCACCTCGGGCGGCGTCGTCTTCTCCGCCGAGCGCACCCGGCAGGCCGCCGCGGAGCTGCCCGGGCCTGCCGAAGAGCTGTCCCGCCGCGAAGGCGCGGTGCCGGTGCTGCGGTTGCCGTGGGAGGTCGACGGGTCGCCGCCGGAGGGCTTCACCACCGAGGTCCGGCTGCCGCTGCGTTCCGACGTGGACGCCGCCGCGCTGCTGGACTCCTGCACCGACCAGGCTCCCGGGCTGCTGCTGGCGCTGCCCGCGCTCAGCGAGATCCGGATCGGCCGCCAGACCTGGCGTCGCGTCGACGAGGACGCCGACCGCGTCGTGGTGCACGGCCCGGTGCGCAGCGACCGCTGGCTGGTGCACCGCGCTTCGGGCACGTTGAGCCACTCGGTGCTGGCCGGGCTGGGCGCGGAGCGCCGCTCGGAGGCGCAGTGGCAGGTCACCTGGGCTGTGCCGCTGGACGCCGATGGTGTCCCGATCCCGCTGGCCGAGGACGTCCTGCACACCCCGACGCCCACCGAGGAGCGGCTGTCGCTGCCGGCCCGGCTGCTGGCGAGCGTGCCCGTCGAGGCCGATCGGCGTCGTGCCGCGGCGTCGCCCGCGACCCACGAGGTGCTGACCTTCGCCGCCGAGTGCTACCCGGCGCTGGTCGACAAGGTCCCCGGCGAGCACCGCACCGCGCTGGTGCCGCTGCCCGGGTTCCCGCTGTCCGATGTGGACGAGAAGCTGCGGCAGGGCGTCAACGACCGGCTGCGGGTCTCGGCGTGGCTGCCCGGTGCGGGTTCGAAACCGGTGGCGCCGCTGGAAGCCCGCGCGCTGGAGCACGGCACTCCGGAGCTGGTGGAACTGCTGCACGACGTCGTGCCGGGTCTGCTGGCCCCGGATCTCTCCGAGGCCCGGCACCGCCGCGCGCTGCACGCCCTCGAAGTCCGCAGGCTCGGGGCCGCCGAGATCGTCGAGGCGGTCAGCGGGCTGAACCGCGAACCGCGCTGGTGGTACCGGCTCTACGACGCTCTGGCGCCGCTGCACGAAGCCGATCCGCACGCCCGCGAGGACTTCGCCGCGCTGCCGGTCCCGCTGGCCGACGGCCGCACCGTCAGCGGTGTGCGCGACGTGCTGCTCAGCCGGCCGGACAGCGACCTGGACCCGGCGGCCCTGCTGTCCACGTTGGACATCTCGGGCCTGCGCATCGCCCATCCCGAGGCCACCCACCCGCTGCTGGAGAAGTTGGGCGCGCACCCGGCCGGACCCGCCGAGCTGCTCGACGCGCCGCCGCTGGCGGACGCCGTGCGCAACAGCGTGTCCGACGCCCTGGCGGGCGTGGACGTGCGCCCGCTGGCCGAGGCGGTGCTGCGCCTGGTCGAGGAGTCGCACCCGCGCGACTGGCTGCGCGCGCTGGCGCTGCCCGACGACGAAGGCGACTTCCGCCGTGCCGACGAACTGCTGCTGCCGGAGGCGGCGCTGCTGTCGGTCATCGACACCGAGCACCTCGGCGAGGGAGCACCGCTGTCGGTGCTCGACCCCGAGATCGCGCGGCGCTGGCCCACCGAGCTGCTGACCTCGATCGGCGTGCTGGACGGCTTCGGCGTGCACGTCGAGGACGACCCGGTGGAGCCGGACGAGAGGTTCCCGGACTCCCGGCAGTGGTGGGCCGAGCAGGAGGCCGAGCGGCCTGAGGAGTGGCCGCCTGCGAGGTTCATCGGCGTCCGCGACTTGGACCTGGTCGCCGACGACGCGTGGCCCGCCGCGATCAGCCTGCTCACCCGGGACCCGCAGACGCTGGAGGCGCTGCGCGAGCCGCACGGCTACTCGGCCTGGTGGATCGCGCGCTACGCGCTGGTCGAAGGTCACCCGCCGCGGCACTGGCGGCTGCCGGGGGCCGAGGAGCTCGCCGGCGTCTACGACCCGGTGCCCGACGTCGTGCTGGACCAGGAGGCCCTGCGGCTGGCGGGCGTCCGCGCGGAACTGCGCGTCGACGACGTCGAGGACGCCGAAGACCTGCTGCAACGCCTCGGCGACCCAGACCGCGCGATCCGCGCCGGAACCGCCCTGCGCGCCCACCAGGTGCTGGGCGAGGCCGTTGCCGAGGGCGTGGTCGACCCGGCCGAGATCGATCCGCCGGAGATGGTGCGCTCGGTCTCGGGCGCGGTGGTGAGCACGGGCCGTGCCGTCGTGCTGGACGAGCCGTGGATGCTCAGCGTCCTGGAGGCCCCGCTGGTCATCGCCGGCGGCAGCCCCGAGCAGTTCGAGGCCGAAGCGCTGGCCGAACTCCTCGACCTGCCGCTGGCCTCGGAGGAGAACACGCTGCGCGTCAGCGACGGAGGGCGCGTCCAGCGCTGGTCCGAGGTCGCGAGAGTCGCCACCAGCTGCGAGCTCCTGGGCGTCGAGGTCCCGCACGGCGAGGTCGCGCTCCACGACAAGCTGCGGGTGCAGGCGTCGACGGGCGAGCACCAGGTGCACTGGTGGGTCGAGCCCACGGGCGCGGTGCACGCCGAACGCACCCCGGACGGCCTCGCCCGAGCGCTGGCCTGGGCCGCGGACGCCTGGCCACAGCGCTTCGCCCTCGCAGCCCTGCTCGCCGACCCGGAGGCCACGACCCTGCTGCGCTAGGGCCGTCTCGTTCAGGGCTTGCTCTGCGTGGCGGTGCGGAACCTGACCGGCTCCGCATCGGCGTCCCGGCGTGGTCGCCACGAAGCCGTTCACCACTGGTGCAGCGGCTACCGCCGCGTTCCTAGCGCCGCGGCCGGCTGCACCAAGGACCGCGACGGCGGAACCCTCCGCTTCACCACCCAGGAGGGGAACCGCTTCCTCCACTCACTGTCCCGGACGCCGACCCGGTCGGCGCTGCGGCGAACTTCGACGCAGTGGCCCTCCTCGCCGCTGTGGCTGGACGTGCGCCGGTCACGGAACCTCGGCTTCCTCCAACCACTGCCGTCGCGCCCACCAGGACGACCTCAGCGGTGTACGCCGGGGACTACGCCTTCGCCTCCACGCTGATGACGGCGTCGAGGAACGGACAGATCTCGTCCGGGTCGTCGAGGAACACTCCGGCACGCCGATGTTCCAGGTGGACGATGGGCGCTGCCGCGCTGCGGGGATCACCTGCACGGTGATGTGGTCGTGGCAGGCCATCTTCGCGATGTGGCGCAGCTGCGCTCATCAAGGACCGCCCACCGGCCGCGCGAGGATCGACTCGTCCAGGAGTGCGTGCTGCGCAACGGGTTTCGGTTTGGTCAACGCGCGTTGCCTGCTCAAGCGCAGGGAAGTCCTGGCTGCCACGATCTCCTCGTCGGCGCATCACGACCCGCGCGTCGTCGGCGGTCTGCAGCAGTCGCGCAACGAAACCCGGGCGAGACATCGGTGATCTCCGGCTCGGACTCCAGCAGCGACACGAGCTGGGACGGCAGTCCCGGTCGACCGGCTTCCCACCAGTGCGTGCGGTGCGCCTCGTGCGCGAGCTCCAGGAGGCGTGCGCGCTCGCGGCCGCGGACCCCCTGGCGCTCCCAGGGCGAGGGGATCTCGATGCCGCTCGGGGTCTCCTCGCCCGACTCGGCGCGGCCGAGGGTGGCTCGCGACCAACCGCGCACACCGCCGCCAGCTCCTCCCGGCGCAACCCGGCGTCCTTGCGGAGTCGGCGAACCTCCCCGTCCCTGTGCGCGAGCCGTTGTCCCACGCGCAATTCGATCTCAGGGCCGGAGACGCCACCACTACACGACCTGATGAACGTGATTGCCCTCTTCTCCGGAGCGACGGTCTCATGTTTCCGATCGAGGAGGAGAATTGACCGAACACCTCACCCACGTCTGGCGCCCGCTGCCCGGCAGCCGCCACGCCTTCCCCGCCTCAGCGCTCAAGTGCAGCCCCGATGAGCAGGCAGAATCCTACTGCGGCATCCAGGTCGAGGCGGCCCGTCTGCACACGGCCACCGAGATCGACTGGATCGTCGAACCGACCTGCTCCGCCTGCTGGGAAATCCTGAAGAACAGATCTTGAGACTGCACGCGGGACAATTCTCGTGAGCGTTCGCTCCACGAACTGGCGCGCACCAGGAGTGGTGCACGAAGCCGCTCGGATTCCCAGTCCGAGGATTTCGCCCCACCCGCGCCGGTCAGCGAACAACCCTCGACAGCGGGTCTCAGGTGTCGAGACCGGAGAGACCCTGCCAGGAGCCCCGGGAGCCGCGGCGCGCAGCACTGCGCTGCCAGCGGAAGACCCCGTAACCGATGATGCCGAGCACGGTGCCGGCGAGGCAGCTGAAGAACTGGATGTCGAAGCTGCCGTCGACGAGGTCGCGCCAGCCGAGCAGCACCGCGCCCGCGAACCACAAGGCCGTGCCGAACAGCACCACCGGCGTCGGGTCCGCCAACCTGCGCGGCAGTGGTGGGACCGGTCGGTGAGCTGCGTCGGAGGGGGCGCGTTCGCCGTCTTGTGCCACGTCAGGCAGGCTACTCCCGGTAACAACGGCCCGCGCACAGGCCACCGTGATTGGAAAGTTCGAATGGTGGAGAGAACCGAGAGCAAGACTTCGCTGCTGGACCGCTACTTCAAGATCAGTGAGCGCGGATCCAGCGTGGGCCGAGAAGTTCGAGGAGGTCTGGTCACCTTCGTGACCGTGGCCTACATCATCGTGCTGAACCCGCTGATCCTCGGCAGCGCTTCGCCGACCGACGCGGGCGCCAAGCACGACGTGCTGGGCAACATCCTTCCCATCCCGCAGGTCGCGGCCGCCACGGCGCTGGTCGCGGGTGTCATGACGATCCTGTTCGGACTGATCGCCAACTACCCGTTCGCCATCGCCACCGGCCTGGGCATCAACACCCTGCTGGCCGTGACGATCGCGCCGCAGGTGACCTGGCCGGAGGCCATGGGTCTGGTCGTCGTCGACGGCCTCGTGATCCTCGTGCTGGTCGCGACCGGCTTCCGCACCGCGGTGTTCAACGCCGTGCCCGCGGACCTCAAGGCCGCGATCGCGGTCGGCATCGGCCTGTTCATCACCTTCGTGGGCCTGGTCGACGCCGGTTTCGTGCGCCGGCTTCCCGACGCGGCCGACACCACCGTCCCGGTCGGACTGGGCATCAACGGCTCGATCGCGTCCTTGCCGACGGCGGTGTTCGTCTTCGGCCTGGTGCTGACCTCGATCCTGGTCGCGCGCAAGGTCCGCGGCGGCATCCTCATCAGCGTCGTGGTCACCACGCTCCTGTCGATCGTCATCGAGTCGATCTTCCACGCCGGCTCCTCCAGCGACACCGGTGAGACCGGCTGGAACCTGGGCTACCCGGCGCTGCCGGAGCAGATCGCCGGACTGCCGGACCTCTCGCTGGTCGGCGACATCTCCTTCGGCGCCTTCACGCGGCTGCCGGCGCTGGCCGCGTCGATGCTGGTGTTCACGCTGGTGCTGGCGAACTTCTTCGACGCCATGGGCACGATGACCGGTCTCGGCAAGGAAGGCGGCCTCACCGACAAGGAGGGGAACCTCCCGGGCATCGGCAAGGCGCTGGGCGTCGAGGGCCTCGGCGCGGTCGCCGGTGGTGTGGGTTCGGCGAGCTCGAACACGGTCTTCGTGGAGTCGGCCTCCGGCATCGCCGAGGGCGCTCGCACCGGTCTGGCCAACGTCGTCACCGGGGTGCTGTTCCTCGCGGCGATGTTCCTGACCCCGCTGTACCAGGTCGTGCCCGTGGAGGCCGCCGCTCCGGTGCTGGTCGTGGTGGGCGCGATGATGCTGGGACAGATCAGCCAGATCAACCTGTCGGACTTCACCATCGCGCTTCCGGCGTTCCTGACCATCACGGTCATGCCGTTCACGTACTCGATCGCCAACGGCATCGGCGCCGGGTTCGTCAGCTACGTGCTGCTGCGCAGCGCCACCGGCAAGGCCCGTGAGGTGCACCCGCTGATGTGGGTCGTGGCAGCCGCCTTCGTGCTGTACTTCGCCTCCGGCCCGCTCGGAGACCTCCTGGGCATCTGATCGAGCCCGCAGCGCAGAGGCGCCCGCGTCCGACACCCCGGACGCGGGCGTCTCTGCTTCGTCCGCCCACCGCGGCCGCCTGGTCCCACCCCGAGGCCGATGAGCGCCGGAGCGACGCGTCTCCGGCCCGGAGGTGGGACGCGTGGGGAGATCACGGCCGGACGGACCGGGGTGGTGGCGCGGCGTGGAGTCGGGAGGTCCTGGAACTGCGCAGTTCGACCGGGAAGTTCGGGGCCAGATCTGCCGAACCACTCGCTTCCCTGGTTAGGGTGTGCGTCCATTGGTTGAGAACCACTTTGTCCGATATTCCCGAGATAGTTTGGTAGACTAACGACGTGTCCGATATCGCGGAGCGCGAGCGCACCCTGGCGAGCCGCCTGCGGCTCGCGGTCGTTCGCCTGAACCGTCGGCTGCGCGCGCAGCGGGCCGATTCGGCCCTGACGCTGTCCCAGCTGTCGGCCCTCTCGTGCCTGCACAAGGCCGGCTCGATGACGCCGGGCGAACTGGCGGCCAAGGAGGGCGTCCAGCCACCATCGATGACCAGGGTCATCGCGGCGCTGGAGGAGAACGGGCTGGTGGTCCGGCGGGCCCACCCCACTGACGGCCGGCAGGCCATCGTCGAGGTGACCGAGTCTGGCAAGGCCCGCGTGGAGGAAGAGGTCACCATCCGCGAGCGCTGGCTCGACCAGCACCTCGCGGAGCTGGACGCCGAAGAACTGGCGGTGCTCTCACGCGCCGCCGAGATCATCGACCGGTTGGCCAGTCGATGAGGGAGCACTGAGAGGCGGTACGCGGAAGCGTGGTTGCTCGGAGGTCTGCGGAGGGCGAAGGCGCCGAGGACCGGGGCAACCACCCGACGCGCGCAGCGGACCGCGGTGGCATGTTCCGCTCGCTGCGCGAGCGCAACTACCGCCTCTACGCCTCCGGTCAGGTCGTCTCGCTGACCGGCACCTGGATGCAGCGGGCCGCGCAGGACTGGCTCGTGCTGGAGCTCTCCGGCGGCAGCCCGGCCGCGCTCGGCGTGGCCGTGGCGCTGCAGTTCCTCCCGACCCTCGCCCTCACGCTGTGGGCCGGTGTGTTCGCCGACCGGTTCGACAAGCGCATGATCCTGATCATCACGCAGAGCGCCCTGGGTCTGTGCGGCTTCGCGCTGGGGGCGCTCGACGTCACCGGGATCGTCGTCCTGTGGCAGGTCTACGTCCTGTGCTTCGTGCTCGGCTGCTTCTCCGCGGTGGACGCGCCGGTGCGGCAGTCCTTCGTGGTCGAGATGGTCGGCCCTGCGCAGCTGACCAACGCCGTCGCGTTGAACTCCATGACCTTCAACCTGGCCCGCATCGTCGGGCCCGCCATCGCCGGGGTGGCCATCACCGCCATCGGCACCGGCTGGGTGTTCCTGTTCAACGGGCTGAGCTCGGTGGCCGTGGTGGCCGGTCTGCTGCTGATGGACACCGCCCTGCTGCACCGGGCCGACACCGTGGACCGGGAACGCGGGCAGCTGCGGGCCGGCCTCCGCTACGTGCGGAGGCGGCCGGACCTCGTCGTGGTGATGGTGCTGGTCTTCTCGGTCAGCACCTTCGGGATGAACTTCGAGAGCACTCTCGCGGTGATCGCCCGCAACGTCTTCCAGCGCGACGCCGACGGTTATGGGCTGCTCATCACGATGCTCGCGGTGGGCACGCTGACCGGCGCGACGCTGGCCGCGCGGCGCAGCGCGAAGCCCGGGTCCCGATTGCGGCTGATGCTGATCGGTGCGGGCGTGTTCGGCGCCCTGGAGGCGCTGGCCGGGGTGATGCCGCACTACTGGCTGTTCGCGACGGCCCTGGTCCCGGTCGGCATCGCGATGATGACCTTCACGACCAGCGCGAACTCGACCGTGCAGCTGGCCGTCGAGCCCACGATGCGGGGGCGCGTCATGGGTCTCTACATGATGCTGTTCCTCGGCGGCAGACCGCTGGGCGGTCTGACCGCGGGTTGGCTGGCGGAGGTCTTCGGTCCGCGCTGGCCGGTCGTGCTCGGTGGGCTGATCTCGCTCACGGCTGCCGTCGCCGGGGCCGTGGTGCTGTCGCGGCAGCGCAAGAGGGGGTTGATCCAACCGCTAGGTTAGGCTAACCTAATACACGTCCGCTTCGTGGTGGGAGCGGTAGTCAGTTCGGGAACAGATCGAGCCCCGGTCTCCGCGAGGAGGCCGGGGCTCGATCATTTCCGGCGGCAAGAACGTGTCGGAGCACCCACCGCCGAGCTCTCCGGAGCGTCAGGCCGTGGGCAGGCGCAGCCCGCTGAGGCCGTTGCGGGCGTCCTCGAAGCGCTTGGCCACCTCGTCCCAGTTGACGACGTTCCACAGCTGCTTGACGTAGTCGGCCTTCACGTTGCGGTACTGCAGGTAGTACGCGTGCTCCCAGATGTCGAACACCAGCAGGGGAGTGGTGGCGATCGACAGGTTGGAGTGGTGGTCGCGCAGCTGCTGGGTGATCAGCCGCCTGCCCACCGGGTCCCACGCCAGCACGCCCCAGCCGTTGCCCTGGATCGTGGTGGAGACGGCCTCCATCTGGGCGCGGAACTTGTCGAAGGAGCCGAAGTCCTGGTCGATGGCCGCGGCCAGCTCACCCGTCGGCTTGTCACCGCCGTCCGGCGACAGGATCTTCCACCACACCACGTGCAACGAGTGCCCGGCGAGGTTGAACGCCAGCGTGGTCTCCAGGCCGACGATCGAGGAGAAGTCGCCCTTGTCGCGGGCCTCGGCGATCTTCTCGACGGTGTCGTTCGCGCCCTTGACGTAGGTGGCGTGGTGCTTGCTGTGGTGCAGCTCGTTGATCTCCCCCGAGATCGCCGGCTCCAACGCCGCGTAGTCGTAGTCCAGCTCCGGCAGCACGTACTCGGGCACCGGGGTCTCCCTCCGCAGTCGGCACCTCATTACTTGTTGCCACCCTATTGCAATTGACCAAGTGTGGCCACAGGGGTGCCGTGCGGAGGATCAGCCCGCGGGCCAGGTGTGGACCGGGTCGCCTTCGTCGGCGAGCTCGACGTAGCGGCGCAGCATGTCCGCCAGCGCCGTGTGCCGGTCGGCGCCGTCGGCCTCCATCCGGGCCACTGCGTCGCGCTGCCAGGTCGCGCCGTTCTGCCTCGCCAGGCAGCGCTGCTCGATGACGCCCAGGTAGCGGGAACGGGCTTCGTCGGAGACCCCGCACGCCCGCAGCCCCTCGTGGGCCATCGGCAGCAGGCGGCGCAGGACGAGCTCGTCCGGTGCCACCCATCCGAACGCGGGCCAGTAGAGGTGCGAGTCGAAGCCGTACCGGGCGCCCGAGAAGAAGTTCTCCTCCGCCGCGGCGAACGACATCTGCGTCCAGAGTGGACGGTCCTGCTCGGTCAGGGCGCGTTGCGCGCCGTAGAAGAACATGGCGTTCGCGACGATGTCGACCACCGAGGGGCCTGCGGGCAGGACGCGGTTCTCGATCCGCAGGTGCGGGACGCCCTCCACCAGGTCGTAGACGGGACGGTTCCAGCGCCAGATCGTGCCGTTGTGCAGCCGCAACTCGTTGAGCTTGGGCGCACGACCGTTGTCCAGCGCGGCCACCGGATCCTCTTCCTCCGGTTCCGGCAGCAGCGCGGGGAAGTAGCGGACGTTCTCCTCGAACAGGTCGAAGATCGAGGTGATCCACCGCTCGCCGAACCACACCCTCGGCCGCACGCCCTGGTTGCGCAGCTCCGTCGGGCGGGTGTCGGTGGCCTGCAAGAACAGCGGGATGCGCGTCTCGTGCCAGAGCGCCTTGCCCAGCAGGAAGGGGGAGTTCGCGCCGATCGCGACCTGCACCCCGGCCAGGACCTGTGCGGCGTTCCAGTGCGCCGCGAAGTCCTCCGGCGCCACCTGCAGGTGCAGCTGCACCGAGGTGCACGCCGATTCCGGTGCGATCGAGTCCGCGTAGGAGCGCAACCGCTCCGGGCCGCCGTCACCGAGCGGCACGCCCTCCATGTCCAGCAGCATCTCCTCGCCGCGGGCCATGATGATCTGGTCGTTGAGCACCGCGTAGCGCGGGTTGCTGGTCAGCGTGGACGGATCGAAGTGCAGGCTGCGCAACGTGGGCAGCGAACCGATCATCGCGATCTTCGCCCCGGCGTCGTGCGCCCTGGCGTCGGCGCGCTGCAGCGCCGCGCGCACTCCTTCCTCCAGGTGCAGCGCGCTGTCGCCGGCGAGCACGCGCGGTTCGACGTTGAGCTCGATGTTCTGCTGCCCGAGTTCGGTGGTGAACACCGCTTCGCTGATTTTCTCCAGCACCACGGTGTTGTTCATCGACGGATTCATGTGCTCGTCCACCAAGCACAATTCCATCTCCAGCCCCATCTGTTGGTGCGGGAAGGAGAATTCGCCATCGGCGAGCATCCGCGCCAGCGCGTCGAGGCCGCGTTGCATCTTGTTCCGATAGCGTTGCCGATCAATCGCCTTGAAGGATCGATCGTCCACGTGCCGTCCCATGCCGTCTCCCCTTCATCGGCAGCACGTCAGCGCCCCCCGCTGGGGCAACTACCGTGACACATCCCCACCTGGTGGGCCAGCGGCCAATTCGGTGTCAGCCAGGGTCCTCGCGCGTGCCCGCGAGCCGGTGTGCCGTTCGGCCTTTCTGGCTCGGCTGGAACGCGCGGAAATCGGCCGCTGGGAGCACACCCGCTCGCCGATCGGTGTTGTTCTTGCGAGCAATCGGGCCAGCGCCGGTGCGAACCGGACGACGACCAGTCCAACGCGGTCGCAGAACTCCGGCATCACGCAGCGTCGTCCTCTCGTCTGTTGGGCTGAGAACTTTCCCACCACATTTCTCGGCTGCCACTCGCCAACACCACCGTTCGCCGCCCGGCGCGGTGTCGCCGGGACTTCGACCGAATCCGGAAACGGTCCACAACGCTTCCGACTTTCCCGCCACCCACCGGTTCGAAACGGACAGAGGAAGGGAACCTCCCTGTCACGCCCGCCGGGGCGGGTGGCGAGCACGGGAACCTTCCTGTCACCACCGGTGGACCGGGGCAGGGATGGAGTCCTCCTCTCACGCTCGGTGGGCCGGCGCGAGCATGGGAACCTTCCGGTCATCGGTGGCCCGGGGCGGATGGGAGAATGCCGGCGTGGCGCAGATGGTCGAGATCAGCGACGTCGTCGACCCGCGGGTCGACGACTTCCGCGATCTGTCCCGCGCGGACCGCCGGCCGGACCGGCCGGGCGGGCGCGGGCTGGTGATCGCCGAGGGCGTGGTCGTGGTCGAGCGGTTGCTCGCCTCGCCGTACCCGGTGCGGGCGTTGTTCGGCGTTCGCCGCCGGGTCGAGGAGCTGGCCGAGGCCACCGCCGGGCTGGACGTGCCCGCCTACGTCGCCGACGCCGACGTGATGGCGCGGGTCGTGGGCTTCCACCTCAACCGCGGGGTGCTGGCCGTCGCCGACCGGACGTCGGTGATCGACCCGGTCGAGCTCATCGGGCGCTCGCGGCGGCTGGCGGTGCTGGAGGGCATCGGCGACCACGAGAACCTCGGGGCGCTCTTCCGCAACGCCGCCGCGCTCGGCGTGGACGGCGTGCTGCTGGGGGCGGGGTGCTCGGACCCGCTCTACCGGCGCAGCGTGCGGGTGTCCATGGGACACGTGCTGCGGGTTCCCTTCGCGCACCTCGACTCGTGGCCGGCGGACCTGAAGCTGCTGCGCGACGAGGGGTTCCGCGTCGCGGCGCTCACTCCGCGCGGGGACTCCAAGCGGCTCCGCGAGGCCGAGCTGGACGAGGGCAAGGTCGCCGTGCTGCTGGGCTCGGAAGGGCCCGGGCTGACCGATGAGGCGATCGAGGCCGCCGACGTCGCGGTGCGGATCCCGATGGCAGAAGGGGTTGATTCGCTCAACGTCGCCACGGCGGGGGCCATCACCTTCCACGCGCTGAGCGGGACCTGGTGACGGCACCTCTGCGGTCGGGCAGCCCTGGTCCCGGTGCGACGGCCGTCGTCCGGCGGCGCTACTGCGCCTCGACGTACTGCCGCACCGCCTCCTCGCTGACCGCACCGACCGACGCGGCGAAGTACGACGACGACCACAACGTCGGCAGCCGCGACCGCAGCTGCGGGAACTCCTCGCGCAGCACCCGGGAGGTGAACCCCTTGAACTGGTTCGCCACGTGCGAGGCCGAGGACTTCGGGTCGTGCTTGACGAGCACCTGCACCTGGTCCGGCTCCACCTCGAGGGAGGCGATCTCCCACCCGCGTTCGGCCGCCTTCTGCCGGATCAACTCCTCCAGGCGCTCCGCGACCGCACCGACCAGCACCTCGCGGCGGTACTTCGGGCACCACACCAGGTGCAGTCCCAAGTCGCACACGCCGCCGGAGAACCGACGAACTGTCCTGGTCACGGCCACGAGCTGACTATACACATCGCGCAGATATAATCGTGAGAGGAGGAAGGCGAGGGAGCCGGCGCTGGAACGCTGCGCCGCCGCACCCCTCCGCAGCCAGAGCAGCGGGCCTCGCCGAAGGATGATGGACACCGGTTGGGAGTTGCACGCGCGGTCCGGCCGGGCGGTGCTGGTGCGCGGTGGCCGCACCGAGTGCGACCCGGCTCGGCTGGGGCTGCCCGAGTCGCTGGTCACGGCGCTGCACGAGTGGGCCGGTGTTGCCGAGCTCGCGCAGACCGGTGACGCCGAGCAGACCGGCGAGATCGTCTCCCGCCGCGGACGCCAGCTGGCGACGCGCCTGGCCGCCGAGACCGGCGGCCGCATCGGCTACGTCGATCCGTTCAGCGGTGAGGTCGCCCAGATCGGCCGGCCGCGTTCGGCGCGCGCGGTGCGCCGCGGCGAACGCCCGCTCGCTCCCGAGTCGCCGACGCCCTGGGGTCCTGGGCTGGTGATCAGCGCGGTCGTGGGCGCGATCGTGGCGGTGACCCTCACCGTCGTCTCCCAGGGGCTGGCCGACGTCAGTGGTGTCCTCGCGGTCTTCGTCAACATCGCCACCGCCGCCGGGTTCGCGCCCTCGATCTGGCTCGGGCGCACGGTGCCGGTCTGGCGCTGGGTCGCCTTCGGCACGGCGGCAGGTCTGGTCGCCTCCTGGATCGCCGGACTGCTCAGCCTGCTCGGCTGACGCGAGAACGGCCAGGCTGCCGAGGGCCTGGCCGTTCTCGGTGACGCGGTCAGCGGTGCGAGCGCACGCCCAGCAGGACGTCTTCCCACGAAGGCACGATGGGGTGGCTCTTGCGGGCGGTGCGCTTGGGCCCGTCCCGCGGCTCCTCGGCGGACTCGGTTTCGGCCCGGGCCGGTTCCTCGGTGGGCTCCGGGGTCTCCAGGTCCAGCGTCGGTTCGGCCGGTTCCACCGGCTCGACGGGTTCTGGTTCGACCGGCTCGACGCGCTGCAGCGTCGGCTCGGCGCGGGCAGCCGGAGGTTCGGCCAGCACCGGCTCCGGTTCGGGCTCGGCCTGCTCGGGGACCGGCTGCTGGTCCAGCTGCAGCGCTTCGCGGGCCAGCTCGGTGACCGGGCGGACCGTGCGCAGCGGCCGGTTCGGCGACGGGTCGAGCAGGTCGACGGCGTGCTCGTCGAGCGAGGCGACGGTGCCGCCGTGCGCGCCGGGGTGGAACACCCAGTGCGCGGCGTTCTCGGAGCGGCCGGCCTGCCAGGCCAGTTGCACGACCCACTTGTTGTCGTCACCGCGCCAGGCGTCCCAGTTGGCCTCGGCGTAGTCGTGACCGCGCATCCCGAAGGTGTGCGCGACGACCTCGCCGAGCGTCTGCACGTCCGGGCCGTCCTCGCGGACCGGGTGCGCTCGCTGCGCCATCTCGGCGATCTGGGCGCGTTCGAGCAGCACCGGGTACGCGTAGCGCTCGATGCGGTGCTCGGGCAGGCCCGAGGTGGCCGCTATCTGCGCCACGGACGCGCCGGAGCGGATGCGGGCCTGGATCTCGCGCGGCCGCATCTGCTGTTCCATCTCGATCTGCACCTGGCCCAGCCGGGTGAGATCACCGCGTGCCGCCGCGCGCAACCGTTCGTCAGCGGGCACGGTGAAACGCTCACCGTTCTCCGGGTCCTCGCAGATGACGGATTCACCGTCCTCGTCGAGCCCGACCACTCGCAGCGCTCGCATAACGCCAGCCTCCCGCCGACCTACATGTCACCAAGCTGTGACAGTAACCCGGCGCGCCGCCTTGACGGGGGAGGCGCGCCGGGTCCTCGTGTCGTTCGTTGGTCGCCCTGTCGGGTTCGATCTTGCCCTACGCGGACGGGTCTCGCGAACGAGTTGCACCGCTCGACTCCTGCGGGCATCACTCGACGTGATCAACTCGGTCGCCGAACGCGACCGCGAAAAGGACGCGGCCGCCGAGGAAAACCGCAGGTCGCGGCGTTCCTCGGCGGCCGTATAGCGTGATCAGGAGAGTTGCGAAATCACCCAGTCGATGGACTTGGTCAACTGGGTGATGTCGTCCGGCTCGATCGCCGGGAACATGCCGATCCGCAGCTGGTTGCGGCCGAGCTTCCGGTACGGCTCGGTGTCGACGATGCCGTTGGCGCGCAGCGCCTTGGCGATCGCGGCGGCGTCCACCGAGTCGTCGAAGTCGATCGTGCCGACGACCTGCGAGCGCTTGGCCGGGTCGGTGACGAAGGGCTTGGCGTGCTCCGAGGCCTCCGCCCAGTCGTAGAGGCGCTGCGAGGACTCCTTGGTGCGCGAGTCGCACCAGGACAGGCCGCCCTGGCCGTTCATCCACTCGATCTGGTCGGCGAGCATGAACAGCGTGGCCACCGCGGGGGTGTTGTAGGTCTGGTCCTTGCGGGAGTTGTCCAGCGCGGTCGGCAGCGACAGGAACTCCGGCACCCAGCGGTCCGAAGCGCCGATCTCGTTGATCCGCTCGATCGCGGCCGGGCTCATCGCGGCCAGCCACAGCCCGCCGTCGGAGGCGAAGGACTTCTGCGGCGCGAAGTAGTAGACGTCCACGTCGGAGGGGGTGAAGGCCAGCCCGCCGGCACCCGAGGTGGCGTCCACCGCGATCAGCGCGTTCTCCGAGCCCTCGGGGCGGGACGGCGGCAGCATGACGCCGGTGGAGGTCTCGTTGTGCGCCCAGCCGATCAGGTCGACGCTCGGGTCCGAGACCGGCTCCGGGGCGTCACCCGGGTCCGAGGAGACCACGACCGGGTCACCGATGAAGGGAGCCGTCTTGGCGGCTTTGGCGAACTTCGACGAGAACTCGCCGTAGGTCAGGTGCAACGAGCGCTCGCGGATCAGGCCGAAGGTGGCGGCGTCCCAGAACGCGGTGGTGCCTCCGACGCCGAGCACGACCTCGTAGCCCTCGGGCAGCGAGTACAGCTCCCGCAGTCCTTCGCGAACCCGTCCGACCAGGGATTTCACCGGCTTCTGCCGGTGAGAGGTGCCCATCACCGCGGCACCCTCGTTCGCCAGCCGTGCGAGCTGCTCGGGGCGGACCTTGGAGGGTCCGCAGCCGAAGCGGCCGTCTGAGGGCTGGAGTTCGTCGGGCAGCTTCAAGGTGGTCGGGTCGGTGGTCTCGGCCTGCGTCATTCCGGCGCCTCCGGGCGTTGTTGTGGTGACTGTGCGGGGTGGTCGGGAAAAGCCCGTCCCCGCGCGCCAGTGGCCAGGTCCGCCGGCGCCATTGCCGGCTCGGCTCAGTGTTGCAGCACGGTTACCGCGCGGTGTCCGGCGGTCGCTGCCGCACCGCAACTTACTGCTGTTCGCGTTCCCGGCCAACAGCACTGTGGCCCAGAAGGCCCGTTCGAGTCGGACGGATCAGGCGAACCCGGGCGCTCCGCAGCACTTCTTGTACTTGCGCCCCGACCCGCACCAGCACGCCTCGTTGCGGCCGGGTGGCCAGGGCAGGAACCGGCCGGCGTGGGCCTCCTCGAAGGCGTAGTCGTCCGGGGTCTCCGGGTCGGCGGCCCGGTGCCCGGCCGCCGCGGCGAACTCCTCCACGGCGGCCACCGTGGTCGGGACCAGGCAGGCGCCGACCGGGACCTCGCCCAGCTCGCGCTGGACCGCGCGGCGGTAGTCGTCGTAGGTGGTGTCCTCCTCCCACCACTCGGGGTGCTCGCGCTTCGAGCGGGCGAACTCCTCGGCTGTCCACAGCGGCAGGGCGTAGCGGTCGAGCGCGAGGTTCCCCTGCGCGTCGACCAGGTCGGAGAGGTGGTCGTCCTCCGCACCGTGCTGCGCCTGGATCGCGGAGAGGACGTCCCCGCCGTGCGCCGCGCACCGGTCGAAGAACTCGTCCATCGCGTCGGGGGGCAGGCCCGCTTCGGAGCGCGCGTGCCGCCGCTCCAGCAGCAGGTCGTAACCCGGGTCGGCCGGGCTGAGCAGCTCGTCGAGGGAGTCGATGAGGTGGCTCGCGCCGACGTTCAGCCAGCGCAGCCCTTTGGGCACGTTCCCGCTGGTGGCGAAGCCGTAGTGGACGTCCAGGTAGGTCATCGCGACCGCGCTGGGCTTCCGTCGCAGCTCGTCGAGCAGTGGCGCGGCCTCGTCGGCGCGGTCGTGGGTGAGCAGGTGAGCGATGTAGGCGCCGCGGCCGCTCAGCGGTCCGCGGTCGTCGTCGAGTTCGCTGGCCCGGGACACCGCCGCGAGCTCGCGCTCGTGCTCGTCGGCCTTGTGCCAGTGCTCGGCGGCCTCGACGAACTCGGAGCACGGGCTCTCGCTGTCCGGGGCGTCCTCCTCCAAGGCCTCGGCGTACTGGACGTGCACGTTCGCCGGATAGGTCACATGCCCAAGCTAGCCCCTGGTGGGCCGGCCTCGCGGCCGGCCCACCCGCGGGCTCACACAGGGGCGACGATCTGGGTGACCGTGTCCCACCCGGCGACGTCCTGCGGCGAACGCGGCGCCGGGCCGACGTACTGGGCGGAGGGCCGCACCAGGCGACCGGTCTGCTTCTGCTCGAGGATGTGCGCCGACCAACCGGCCAGGCGGGCGGCGGTGAACATCGACGGCATCATCGCCGGCGGTACCGCGGCGAAGTCCAGGACCACGGCGGCCCAGAACTCCACGTTGGTCTCGATCGGGCGGTCCGGTCGCCGCTCGCGCAGCTCGGCCAGCGCCGCCCGCTCCAGCTCGCGCGCCACCTCGAAGCGCGGCGCCTTGAGCTGGTCGCAGGTGTTGCGCAGGACGCGGGCGCGCGGGTCCTCGGCGCGGTAGACGCGGTGGCCGAAGCCCATCAGCCGGTCGCCGCGCTGCAGGATGTCGGCCACCACGCGACGAGCGTCGCCGGTGCGTTCGACCTCCTCGATCATCGGCAGCACCCGGGCCGGGGCACCGCCGTGCAGCGGGCCGGACATCGCACCGACCGCCCCGGACAGGCAGGCGCCCACGTCGGCGCCGGTGGAGGCGATGACCCGGGCGGTGAAGGTGGAGGCGTTGAGCCCGTGCTCGGCGGCGGACGTCCAGTAGGCGTCCAGGGCCTGCACGTGGGCGGGGTCGGGCTCGCCGCGCCACCGGGTGAGGAACTGCTCGGTGGTCGTCGTGGCCTCGGCGATGCGCGCGTGCGGGACCGGTGCCTGGTCGCCGCGGGCGGACTGGGCGATGTAGGACAGGCCGAGCGAGCAGGCGCGGGCGAGCTGCTCGCGCACCTCCTCGGCGTCGATGTCCAGCACCGGCTGGAAGCCGAAGGTCGGCGCGGTCATGGCCAGCGCCGCCTGCGCGTCCGCCCGCACGTCACCGGTGCGCACGGGCAGCGGGAGGTCCTCGGCGAGCGGCAGGCCACCGCCGAACTTCCCGTCCACCAGCAGCGTCCAGACGTCGCCGAAGGAGACCGTGCCCACGAGGTCCTCGATGTCCACGCCCCGGTAGCGCAGCGCGCCACCGTCGCGGTCGGGCTCGGCGATTTCGGTCTGGAAGGCGACGACGCCTTCCAATCCGGGACGGAATTCGCTCATAGCTGCCTCGTCTCCTGGTCGTAGGGGGGTGCGCGGTGCGCATGGCATGGGCGACGTGGCGGGGGTTGGACCCACAGTGCACCGGGGAGCGAAGAAGGGGCAATGGCGGCGGGACCGGAAATAATTCCAGGATGAGTTGACCAGTGGTGAATGGAAGGTTTTGCCGCCGGGTGAAAAATCCAGGAAAACTTGCTGTTGCGCAGCGTGTCCAACCGGACAAATCGGTCACTCGACCGGGGTGCCGCGTGTTAGAGGTCGACCATGCACCTCGCCCCGCACGAGCGCGACAAGCTGCTGGTCCACGTCGCAGCGATGCTCGCCCGCGACCGGATGGACCGCGGCCTGCGCCTCAACTACCCGGAAGCGGTCGCGTTGATCACCCACCACGTGACCGAAGGCGCCCGCGACGGACGCACGGTGGCCGAGCTGATGCGGAGCGGCCGCCAGATGCTGCGCGCCGACCAGGTGCTCGACGGCGTGCCCGAGATGGTCCACGACGTCCAGGTCGAGGCCACGTTCCCGGACGGCACCAAGCTCGTCACCGTCCACGACCCCATCACCTGAGCAGGAGCTGCGCATGCGTCCCGGCGAGGTCCTCACCTCCGACGAACCGATCCCGCTCAACCCCGGCAGGCCGCGCGTGCGGCTCACCGTCGTCAACACCGCCGACCGGGCCGTGCAGGTCGGGTCCCACCACCACTTCGCCGCGGTCAACCCCGGCCTGCGGTTCGACCGGGCCGCTGCCTGGGCCCGCCGGCTCGACGTGCCCTCGGGGACCGCGGTGCGCTTCGAACCCGGCGTCGAGCGCGAGGTCGACCTGGTTCCCCTCGGCGGCGCGAGGCGGGTGCCCGGGCTGCGCCCCGAGCTCGCCGGTGAGCTCGACCAGCGCGACCACGAGGCGGGCGGGCCCGCTTACGGGGAGAAGGGCGAGGGGATCCGGTGAGCGCGCCTTCCACCAATCGGGCCCGGTACGTCGAGCTGTTCGGCCCCACCGCGGGCGACCGGATCCGGTTGGCCGACACCGACCTGCTCATCGAGATCACCGAGGACCGCAGCCAAGGCCCCACCGGCTCCGGTGAGGAGGTCGTCTTCGGCGGCGGCAAGGTCGTCCGCGAGTCCATGGGCCAGTCGATCGCGACCCGCGCCGAGGGGACTCCCGACCTGGTGATCACCGGTGCGGTGGTCCTGGACCACTGGGGCGTGGTCAAGGCCGACGTCGGCATCCGCGACGGGCGCATCGTCGGCGTCGGCAAGGCGGGCAACCCCGACATCACCGATGGCGTCGACCCGGCGCTGGTCATCGGTCCGTGCACCGAGATCATCGCCGGTGGCGGGCGGATCCTCACCGCGGGCGGCATCGACTGCCACGTGCACTTCATCTGCCCGCAGGAGGCCGACACCGCGCTGGCCAGCGGCATCACCACGCTCATCGGCGGTGGGACCGGACCGGCCGAGGGCAGCAAGGCCACCACGGTGACGCCCGGCGCGTGGAACCTGGCGCGGATGCTGCAGTCGATGGACTTCGTGCCGGTCAACGTGCTGCTGCTCGGCAAGGGCAACACCACCCGCGGCGAAGCCCTGCTGGAGCAGCTGCGCGCCGGGGCGGGCGGGCTGAAGATCCACGAGGACTGGGGCGCGACTCCCGCGGTCATCGACGCCGCGCTGCGCGCCGCCGAGGAGACCGGCGCGCAGGTCGCCCTCCACACCGACACGCTCAACGAGACCGGCTTCCTGGAGTCGACGCTGCGCGCCGTGAACGGCCGCTCGATCAACGCCTACCACGCCGAAGGCGCAGGTGGCGGGCACGCTCCGGACATCATCGAGGTCGCGGCGGCAGCGAACGTGCTGCCCTCGTCGACGAACCCGACCCGGCCGCACACCGCGAACACCCTCGACGAGCACCTCGACATGCTCGTGGTCTGCCACCACCTCAACCCGGCGGTGCCCGAGGACCTGGCCTTCGCCGAGAGCCGCATCCGTCCCACGACGATCGCGGCCGAGGACGTGCTGCACGACATGGGCGCGATCTCGATGATCAGCTCGGACGCGCAGGCCATGGGACGCATCGGCGAGGTCGTGCTGCGCACCTGGCAAACCGCGCACGCGATGAAGCGGCGTAGGGGAGCCCTCGAGGGCGACGGCCGGGCCGACAACACCCGGGCGCAGCGCTACGTCGCGAAGTACACGATCAACCCGGCCCTGGCGCACGGCATCGCCGGCGAGGTCGGGTCGGTGGAGGTCGGCAAGCTCGCGGACCTGGTGCTGTGGGAGCCGCAGTTCTTCGGCGTCCGCCCGCACGCCGTCCTCAAGGGCGGGTTCACCGCGTGGGCGGCGATGGGTGACGCGAACGCGTCCATCCCGACCCCGCAGCCCTACGTCGCGCGGCCCAGCTTCGGCGCCGCACCGCGCGCCGCGGCCGCGAGCAGCGCGTTCTTCGTGGCCCCGGCGTCGCTGGAGGACGGGCTGGCCGATCGGCTGGAGCTCAGCTCGCGGGTGGTGGCGATCGAGAGCACCCGCGAGGTCACCAAGGCCGACATGGTGCGCAACTCCGCGACCCCGGACATCCAGGTGGACCCCGACAGCTTCGCCGTGCGCATCGACGGCGACCTCGTCGAGCCCGCCCCGGTCAGCGAGCTGCCGATGGCGCAGCGCTACTTCCTGTTCTGATGGGGCTCGCGGCACTGGCCCTGGCCGACTCCCGGTTCCCCGGGGGCGGCCACGTGCACTCGGGCGGCGTGGAAGAAGCGTCCTCGCGCGGACTCCTCCGCAGCACCGCCGACCTGCGGGAGTTCCTGCGCGGCAGGCTCTTCGCCGCGGGTTCGCTGCAGGCGGTCTTCGCCGCCGCAGCGGCCCACGCCGCGCAGCGCGGAGTCCACAGCGGACACTGGGCCGACCTGGACGCCGAACTCGACGCCCGCACCCCCTCCCCGGCGCAGCGGGAGGCGTCGCGCGCGCAGGGCAGGGGGATGCTTCGCGCCGGCCGCGCCGCGTGGCCCTCGCCGGTGCTGGACCGGGTGGTGGCGGAGACGCCGCGACCGCACCAGCCGGTCGTGCTGGGCGTGCTGGCCGCGAGCGCCGGTTCGCCGCCCCGGGAGGCGGCGCTGATCGCCGGGTACCTGGCGATCAGCGGTCCGGCCTCCGCCGGGGTCCGCCTGCTCGGGCTGGACCCGTTCGAGGCCAACGCGGCCCTGGTCGCGCTGTCCGCGGAGCTCGACCAGATCGCCGACGAAGCCGCCCGGGTCGCCGGTCTCACCTCCGCGGAGCTGCCCGCGCCGGGCGCCCCGGCCCTGGACCTGCTCGCAGAAGCCCACGACCGCCACCACCGGGAAGAGGTGCGTCTCTTTGCCTCCTGAACACGGCCACGGCCACGCACATCCTGTCGGCTTCGACCCGACCGCCACCGGACCCGACCCGCACTCGGCGGCACCGCAGCCGGGACGACCGTTCCGACTGGGCATCGGCGGGCCGGTCGGCAGCGGCAAGACCGCCCTGACCGCCGCGCTGTGCCGGGCGCTGGGCCAGGAGATCGACCTGGCGGTGGTCACCAACGACATCTACACCACCGAGGACGCCGACTTCCTGCGCCAGGCGGGCGTTCTCGACGCCAACCGGATCGAAGCGGTGCAGACCGGCGCGTGCCCGCACACCGCGATCCGGGACGACATCACCGCGAACCTGGACGCCGTGGACCGGCTCACCGAGCGGCACCCGGGATTGGAGCTGGTCATCGTCGAGAGCGGCGGCGACAACCTCACCGCGGTGTTCAGCCGGGGCTTGGCGGACCGGCAGGTCTTCGTCGTCGATGTCGCCGGTGGCGACAAGGTCCCCCGCAAGGGCGGGCCCGGGGTCACCACGGCCGACCTGCTGGTCATCAACAAGGTCGACCTGGCCGAGCTCGTCGGCGCGGACATGGAGGTGATGACCTCCGACGCCCACCGCATGCGCGCGGGCGCCCCCGTCGTCACCCAGTCCTTGACCCTCACCCCGAACGCTCCCGACGTCGCCGCGTGGGTGCGCCGGCACGTGGAGGTCGGCGTCGGTGCGTGAGGGCAGGGCCGACGCGCTCCGACACCGGGGCGGGGTCGCGTGAAGGCCACCGCCCTGCTGGCCGTCGAGGTCTCCGGTGGGCGCAGCGTCGTCCGGGACCTGCGCTCGCAGGCTCCCCTGACGCTGGTGCCGCGCCGGACCGCGACGGCTTCCGGAGGGGCCGCTGTCGTGCACCTGGTGAGCTCGGCCGCGAGCCCGGTCGGCGGTGACCGCGTCGACCTGCGGGTCCGCGTCGGTCCCGGGGCTCGGCTTCGGCTCGTCGGGACGGCGGCGACCGTCGCCCTGCCCGGCCGGGGGAGCAGCCGTTCCACCGTCCACATCGAGGTCGACGAGGGCGGCACGGTCCAGTACCTGCCGGAGACCACCGTGATCAGCTCCCGCGCCGACCACGCCGCGGAGCTGACCGTCGAGCTCGCGGCCGGGGCGCGGGCGCGGTGCAGGGAGTCCCTGGTGCGCGGGCGGTGCGGGGAACCTTCCGGTCACCTGGTGGCGACGACGCAGGTCACGCGCTCGGGCAAGCCGCTGCTGCGGCAGCGGATCGACCTCGGCGACGCCCGGACGGCGGCCAGCCCCGGCTACCTCGCCGGCGCGCGGGTGCTGGCGTCGGAGGTCGTCGCGTGGGACCGGGACCCGCCCGGCCCCCTCAGCGGCCAGTGGTGGTCGCTGGCACCGCTGGCGGCCGGGGGAGCGCTGGCCACCGCACTGGCCGACGACGCGGTGACGGCGGGACACCGGCTCGCGGAAGCCCTCTCCCACCATCCGGACGTCGAGGACCTCCTCGTTCCGACGTGGTGAGGTGGGTGGCAGGGAGGTTCCCCTGCTCTTCTCGCAGCGCAACGGCTGATCGGGTGATGAGGAGGAGGTGTGGGAACGATCACTGCATCGGTTGCGGAATCGATCGTGAACTCCCGCCGATTCGGCTCGCGTTCGGATCCCGTTTACCGTCGTGAGGAATGGCCGAGGCGCCTCGCGCGCGTCGGCATCGTCCAACCCGTACCGTCCGGCGCCGAGCCGGGATGTCGAGTTCGAGTCGTGCCGTTCGCCGCGCGAGTCAGGGAGGAAGCTGATGTCGGAGGCCAAGGTCGCGTTGCCGTCCATGCGTGTTTCCTACGAAGCCGGGGCGTTGCACGAGGACTCGCTCGCCGACACCTGGCACGAGCAGCTGCAGCGGTGGTTCGACGACGCCATCGCGGCCGAGCTGGTCGAGCCCAACGCGATGGTGCTGGCCACCGCCGACCCCGAAGGCTTCCCGTCCTCGCGAACCGTGCTGTGCAAGGGCTTCGACGAGCGCGGCGTCGTGTTCTTCACGAACTACACCTCCAACAAGAGCCACGACCTGAAGGCGACTCGCGTTGCGGCGGCGACGTTCCCGTGGCTCGGCCTGCAGCGCCAGGTCAACGTGCGCGGCGAGGTGGAGAAGGTCAGCTCCGCCGAGACGGCCGAGTACTGGGCCGAGCGCCCGCGCGGCTCGCAGCTGGGCGCTTGGGCCTCGCCGCAGTCGCGGGTGGTGAACGGCCGTGAGGCGCTGGAGAACTCGCTCAACGGCATCGAACGCCGCTTCGGCGACGCCGAGAAGGTGCCGGTCCCGCCGCACTGGGGCGGGTGGCGGATCCGCCCGGACTACGTCGAGTTCTGGCAGGGCCGTCCCGACCGGCTGCACGACCGGCTCCGCTTCCGCCGCGACGACGACCACTGGGCGGTCGAGCGCCTGGCTCCGTGATCGGCTACGCGGGCGTAGACCTCCGTCACACGGGCGGGAAACCCGGTGGTCCCTTAGCCTCGCGAAGGACTAAGGTGCTGCTCTCGTGCAGCAGAGCAGCGGAACCATCCCCCGACGGGGCCTGAGGGCCAAGCTCGGGAAGGTCTTCATCGACACCCGCCCGCTGCAGTACCCCGCGTACCGCCGGCTGTGGCTGTCCAACATCGTCACCGCGGTCGGCGCGCAGTTCTCGGCCGTCGCCGTGCCCAAGCAGATCTACGACATCACCGGCTCGTCGTTCCACGTCGGGCTCGCGGGCCTCTTCGGCCTGGTCCCGCTGCTGGTGTTCGGCCTGTGGGGTGGCGCGATCGCCGACACCGTCGACCGGCGCAAGCTGCTGCTGATCACCAACGGCGGGCTCGCGGTGACCTCGGTGCTGCTGTGGCTGGTCGCGTTCGCCGGCATCCCGTCGGTGTGGCTGGTGCTGGTGCTGTTCGCGCTCCAGCAGACGTTCTTCGCGGTCAACTCGCCGACGCGCGGAGCCGCCGTCGCCCGGCTCATCCCCACGCACCTGCTGCCCTCGGCGCAGGCCCTGGGCTCCACCGTCTTCCAGCTCGGCTCGATCGTCGGGCCGCTGCTGGCGGGAGTCCTGCTGCCGGTGCTGGGCCTGTCCGTGCTGTACCTCGTGGACGCGATCGCGCTGTGCCTGGCGCTGGGGGCCGTGTTCCGGCTGCCCCCGCTGCCGCCGCAGGACGGCGCGCCGAAGAAGGCCGGTCTCCGCTCGGTGCTCGACGGCTTCCGCTACCTCGGCCTGCACGCGGTGCTGCTGGCCTCGTTCCTGCTCGACATCATCGCCATGGTCTTCGGCATGCCGCGCGCGCTGTTCCCGGAGATGGCCGAGCGCACCTTCGGCGACCCGCCCGGTGGCGGTGCCGCGCTCGGCTGGCTCTACGCGGCGATCCCGCTCGGGGCGTTCTGCTTCGGGCTGTTCTCCGGCTGGCTGCACCGCATCGCCCGGCACGGCGTCGGCGTGACGCTGGCCGTGATCGCCTGGGGCGTGGCGATCATCGGGTTCGGCTTCGCCGACTCGCTGTGGCTCGCGGTGCTCTTCCTGGCGCTCGGCGGCGGCGCGGACCTGGTGAGCATGGTCTACCGGAGTTCGATCCTGCAGGCGGCGGCCACCGACGAGATGCGCGGCCGGATCCAGGGCGTGTTCACCGTCGTCGTGGCGGGCGGGCCGAGGTTGGCCGACACCCTGCACGGCTTGGCCGGTGCCGCGCTGGGCACCGGGACGGCCGTGGTGATCGGGGGCGTGCTCGTCGTGCTCGCCGCCGCGCTGTCGGCCGCGTTCCTGCCGGCGTTCTGGCAGTACCGGGCGCCCACTGGTGACGGCACGTGACGTGATCGAGCCGGAGCGTGCCGGTTGGGCACTCCGCCACGCGTGCGCCGAGAAGTGGAGGGCGTTTCGACCAGGGGTGGGCAGACAAGCTCCGAAGCCAACCTGCACACTTCTCCACTATGGCCAACGAAACGACCGTGAACGCGCCCGGCGGTGCGCAGGAGCCTGGCCTCAAGAAGGTGATGGGCCCGAAACTGCTGCTCTTCTTCGTGGTGGGAGACATCCTCGGGACCACGATCTACTCGTTGACCGGGAAGGTCGCCGGCAAAGTCGGGGGAGCGCTCTGGGTTCCGTTCCTGGTCGCGTTCGTGGTCGCTTTCCTGACCGCGTTCAGCTACCTCGAGCTGGTCGGCAAGTACCCCAAGGCCGGCGGGGCCCCGCTGTACGTGCACAAGGCGTTCGGCGTCCACTTCCTGACCTTCTTGATCGCCTTCGCGGTGATGTGCTCCGGCATCACCTCGGCCTCCTCGGCCGCGCAGGCGTTCAGCGGTGACTACCTCACGGGCATCTTCGGCGACGGCATCGAGCCCTACTCGTGGATGGTCGCGCTCGGCTTCCTGCTGCTGCTCGCGGCGATCAACTTCCGCGGCGTCGGCGAGTCGGTCAAGATGAACGTCGTCCTGACCTGCGTGGAGCTGTCCGGCCTGGCGATCGTGATCGTGTTCGGCCTGATCGCGATCTTCGGTGGCAGCCACAGCCCCGACATCGCGCCCGACCCGAGCCGGCTGACGCAGTTCGACACCGACACCTCGCCGCTGCTGGCGATCACCTCGGCCACCGCGCTCGCGTTCTTCGCCATGGTCGGCTTCGAGGACTCGGTCAACATGGCCGAGGAGACCAAGAACCCCGCGAAGAACTTCCCGCGCGCCCTGCTCGTGGGCATGATCATCACCGCGGTCATCTACCTGGTCATCGCGCTGATCACCTCGACGTTGGTGCCCACCGACGAGCTGGCGGAGTCCGACGGCCCGCTGCTGCTGGTGGTCAAGGCCGCCGCCCCGTGGTTCCCGCCGCTGCTGTTCTCGATGATCGCCCTGTTCGCGGTCACCAACACGGCGCTGATCAACATGCTGATGGCCAGCCGACTGGTCTACGGCATGGCCAACGAGGGTGTCGTGCCCCGCGCCTTCGGCAAGGTCCACCGGGGCCGCCGCACGCCGTGGGTGTCGATCCTGTTCACCAGCATCATCGCGATCATCCTGGTGAGCTCGCTGGAGATCTCCGACCTGGGCAGCACCACCTCGCTGCTGCTGCTCCTGGTGTTCGCGGTGGTCAACGTCGCGGTGCTGGTGCTGCGCAAGGACGAGGTCGAGCACGACCACTTCCGGGCGCCCACCTGGGTCCCCGTGCTCGGCGCGCTGACCTGCGCGTTCTTCGCCAGCCCGCTGTCCGGCCGGCCTGCGACGGAGTACATCATCGCCGGGATCCTGCTCGGCATCGGCGTGATCTTCTGGGTGATCAACTACTTCGTCAAGGGCAAGACGGACTTCGAAGCCGAGGCCCTGACCAAGTAGGTCGTCGCTCGCTGGGAGGCGGTTCGGGACACCCTTCGCGGTGCCCCGGGCCGCCTCCCGGTCGTAGAGTTGGCGGCGTGCATGATCCTCTTCCCGCCACCGGACGGCAGTTCGAGATCACCTCGGGGGCCGCGAGTGCGGTCATCACCGAGTTCGGTGCCGCGCTGCGCGCCTTCTCCGTCGACGGAGTGCCCCTCACCGAGACCTTCGACGCGGACCGCCTCCCGCCGTCCGCCTCGGGATCGGTGCTGGTGCCGTGGCCGAACCGGGTCGCCGACGGGCGCTGGGCGCTCGACGGGGAACCGCAGCAGCTCGCGCTGACCGAGCCCGACCGGCACAACGCCATCCACGGCCTGCTGCGGCACGAGCCGTGGTCGATCGTCGAGCACACGAACTCCGCCGTCGTGCTGCAGGCCACCGTCTCGCCGCGGCCCGGCTGGCCGGTGCCGCTGCTGACCTCGATCGGCTACGCGCTCGACGACGACGGCCTGACCGTGACCCACACCGTGGAGAACCTGGGTGGGCGCGCGGTCCCCTTCGGCGTCGGGGTGCACCCCTACCCGCGCGCGGGTGACGTCGAGACCGACGAGTGCACGCTGCGCCTGGCCGCCGCCACGGTCCTGCCGGTGGACGCCGACCGGCTGCTGCCGGTCCGACCGCCGCGCGCGCTGCAGGGCGACGAGGTCGACTTCCGCACCGGTCGCCGCCTCGCCGGCGTCCTGCTCGACACCGCCTTCGGCGGTGCGGCCCCGGCCCCCGACGACCCGGAGGGCCTCGTCCGGCACTCGCTCACCGGCCCCGACGGCCACGGCGTGCAGCTCTGGGCGGACCCGGTGTTCAAGTGGGTGCAGGTCTACACCGCCGACGACTACCCCGACCGCGGTCGGGCCGTTGCCATCGAACCGATGACCTGCCCGCCGAACGCCCTGAACTCCGGCACCGACCTCATCACCCTCCGCCCGGGCGAGGCCTGGACGGCGCACTGGGGCCTCAAGGCCATCTGAGCCCCGTCGACGAGCGAGCCAGGAGAGTAGTCCCGGGGGCTGCGACTGGAACTCCTCCCTCCACGCCGAACGGTCCGGTTCCAGTGCTGGTGACCGAGGTGGGGCCGTGACGGGGAACCGCCCCTCGCTCGCGGCGAGAGGCGGTTCCCCGTGGGGCTGCTGACTCCGTCAGCGCTGGGTGAGGTGGCGGGCGATGACCACGCGCTGGATCTGGTTGGTGCCCTCGAAGATCTGCAGGACCTTGGCCTCGCGCATGTAGCGCTCGGCGGGGAAGTCCCGGGTGTAGCCGGCGCCGCCGAGGACCTGGACCGCGTCGGTGGTCACCTTCATCGCCGCGTCGGTGGCCACCAGCTTCGCGACCGACGCCTGCTCGCCGAAGGGTAGACCGGCGTCGCGGCGACGGGCCCCGTCGAGGTACGTCGCGCGGGCCGACTGCACAGCCGCGGCCATGTCGGCCAGCATGAACTCGACACCCTGGAACTCGATGATCGGCTGCCCGAACTGCTGGCGCTGCTGGGCGTAGTCGACCGCGAGGTCCAGCGCCGCCTGGGCGAGTCCCACCGCGCAGGCGGCGATGCCGAGGCGGCCGGAGTCCAGCGCGCACAGCGCGATCTTGAGCCCGTCACCCTCCTCGCCGATCAGCCGCTCGGCCGGGACGCGGGCGTCCTCGAAGTACAGCGGGGTCGTGGGTGAACCGGTGAGTCCCATCTTGTGCTCGGGCGGTCCGGCCGTCAGGCCTGAGGTCGTCGAGTCGACGAGCAGGCAGCTGATGCCGCGCGGGCCGTCGCCGGTGCGGGCCATCAGGGTGTAGAAGTCCGCTTCGCTGCCGTGGGTGGTCCACGCCTTCTGGCCGTTGACCACGTACTCCTCGCCGCTGCGCTCCGCGCGGGTGCTCAGCGCGGCCGCGTCGGACCCCGCGTGCGGCTCCGACAGCGCGTACGCACCCAGCAGCGAGCCGCCGATCATCTCCGGGAGCCACTGTTCGCGCTGGTCCTCGGTGCCGAAGTGGGCGAGCGGGAAGCAGCTCATGGTGTGCACCGACAGGCTCACGCCGACGGTCATCCAGGCGCGGCTGATCTCCTCCAGCACCTGCAGGTACACCTCGTAGGGCTGCGCGCCGCCGCCGTGCTGCTCGGGGTAGGGCAGGCCGAGCAACCCGGCCTCGCCGAGCAGGCGGAACGCGTCGCGCGGGAACTTCGCGGCGGCCTCGTCCTCGGCGGCACGGCCGGCGAGTTCGTCGCGGGCGATCTCGCGGGTCAACGCGAGCAGATCAGTCGCTTCCTCGGTCGGAAGCAGGCGGTGAACGGTCATGGCGCGCTCCCACGGTCCAGTGTGCGTAGCCGGTCGGCGTACTGCAATCAGTACTGTATGACGTACTCCAGTACTGTGGACAGGTCTGCTCGGAGGATTCAACGTCCTGTGGCAGGCTTCTCCCGATGAGCACCTCCCGAGCCGAGCGGACGCTGAACCCGAGGCGAGCCGAACTCCTGGACCGGCTGCGCGACCTGTTCCTGGCCGAGGGGTTCGCCCACTTCACCCTCGACGACCTGGCGGCCAGGCTGCACTGCTCGAAGTCGACGCTGTACACGCTCGCCGGGAGCAAGGAGCAGCTCGCGGTCCGCGTCGTCGCGCACTACTTCAAGAACGCCACCGAGGACATCGAGCGCCGCACCGAGGCCGCCGCGGACGCGCGGGAGAAGGTGCGCGCCTACCTCGACGCCGCCGCTGAGGCGCTGGAGCCGGCGTCGCGGGAGTTCATCAACGACATGGGCGCCAACCTCGCGACCCGCGCCACCTACGAGGCCAACGCCCGCGCCGCCGCCGACCGGCTGCGCGGGTTCATCGCCGAGGGCGTGCAGCAGGGCGTGTTCCGCGAGGTCCACGCCGGGTTCGTCGGCGAGATGGTCGGCCGCACCATCGCCGGGATCCAGCGCGGCGAGATCGGCGAGCGCACCGGGTTGTCCGACGCCGCCGCGTTCGCGGCGCTGTCGCAGTTCCTGCTGGGCGGACTGGCCCAGGACGAGAAGTCCGATTCGGACGCAGTGGAGGAGAAGTGATCGTCATCGGCGGTGAGGCCCTCGTCGACCTCGTGCCGGATCCGTCCACCCCGGACGGTGATCTAGGACCGCTGCACCCGCTGCTGGGTGGCGGCCCCTACAACGTGGCCATCGCGCTGGGCCGGCTCGGCGCGCCCGCGGCGTTCTACGCGAAGCTGTCCACCGACCAGTTCGGCGACCGCGTGCTGCAGCGGCTCGTGGAGTCCGAAGTGGACACCTCGCTGGTGCAGCGCGGCCCGGAGCCGACGACGCTGGCCGTCGTCGGGCTGGAGGCCGGCGGCTCGGCCCGCTACAGCTTCCACACCGAAGGCACGGCCGCGCGCTTCGTCACCGACCAGCCGCTGCCGGCGAACACGACCGCGCTGTGCCTGGGCACGCTGGGCATGGTGCTCGAACCCGGTGCCACCACCTACGAGAAGGTGCTCTTCCGCGAGGCCGAGCGGGGCGTGTTCGTCGCGCTGGACCCCAACATCAGGTCCGCGCTCATCGCCGACGCGGACGCTTACCGGGCGCGGTTCGAGTCCTGGCTGCCCTCGGTCGGGCTGCTCAAGGTCTCCGACGACGACGCCGGGTGGCTCGCACCGGGCCGCGACGTCCTCGACGCCGCCCGCGAGTGGCGGTCCCGCGGCCCGGCCGCAGTGGTCCTGACCAGGGGCGCCGACGGTCTCACCGCCGTCACCGCCGACGGCGAGGTCACCGTGCCCGGTCGTGGGGTCGAGGTCGCCGACACCATCGGCGCCGGTGACACCGTGCAGGCGGCGCTGCTGGCGTGGTTGCACCGCCACGACGCCCTGTCGGCGGAGGCGGTCCAGGCCCTCGACGCCGAGCAGTGGGAGCGCGCGCTGACCTTCGCCGCGTCCGCCGCGGCGGTCACCGTCTCGCGCCCCGGGGCCGATCCACCGTGGTCCGCGGAGCTCGACGGGTGAACCGAATCCATCCGGGGGTGGTCGAACACGCCCCGTGAGCGCAGGCCCTTACCTGCGGAAGGGGGCGTTCGAATTAGACCGATCGGATTTCACACGTGGTCACGAAGGTGGTGCCGGAGGGTGGCTGAGCGTCCACATCCGCGCGCCGGGTACCCGCGGGTGTGATGTGATCGTGGTCCCACCTGCAAAAAAGACGAAACGCGATTGCTGCGCGGGGACCCTCTTGCGGTCTAGCGTGACTACTGACAGGACCCCAACGGGGTGGTGCTGCGACGGTTCGGACACCCCGACCGGAGCGCGGGCGACACGGAGCCCTGCCGCTTGGCTGGGCAATCGCGGTCGTCACCACGCACCCCTTGACGAGCGCGAGAGGTTCCCGAATGCCCGACGACGTGACCGCCAAACGCACCGTCGCGCTGCGCTATGACGCCGGCGAGCACGAAATGCAGGTGACGCAGCCGACCGAGGGTGCGCCTGGCGTCGATCTCGGCAAGTTGCTGGCTCAGACCGGTTTGGTGACGTTGGACCCGGGCTTCGTCAACACCGCAGCCTGCAACTCCGACATCACCTACATCGACGGTGATGCCGGCATCCTGCGGTACCGCGGCTACCCCATCGAGGAGCTCGCGGCCAAGTCCAACTTCATCGAGGTCAGCTACCTGCTGATCTACGGTGAGCTGCCGACTCAGCAGGAGTACGACGCGTTCTCCGAGCGCATCCGCCGGCACACCCTGCTGCACGAAGACCTCAAGCAGTTCTTCGACGGCTTCCCGCGCGACGCGCACCCGATGCCGGTGCTGTCCTCCGCGGTCTCGGCGCTGTCGACCTTCTACCAGGACAGCCTCAACCCGTTCGACAAGGACCAGGTCGAGCTGTCCACGGTCCGCCTGCTGGCCAAGCTGCCCACCATCGCGGCTTACGCCTACAAGAAGTCGGTCGGCCAGCCGTTCCTGTACCCGGACAACTCGCTGGGCCTGGTGGAGAACTTCCTCCGGATGACCTTCGGCTTCCCCGCCGAGCCCTACGAGGTCGACCCGACCCTGGCTCGCGCGCTGGACCTGCTGTTCATCCTGCACGCCGACCACGAGCAGAACTGCTCCACGTCGACGGTGCGGATGGTCGGCTCGTCCGAGGCGAACATGTTCGCCAGCGTCTCGGCCGGCATCAACGCCCTGTTCGGCCCGCTGCACGGCGGCGCGAACAGCGCGGTGCTGGAGATGCTGGAGGGCATCCACGCCAACGGCGGTGACGTCGACGCGTTCGTGAACCGCGTGAAGAACAAGGAGCCGGGCGTCCGCCTGATGGGCTTCGGCCACCGGGTCTACAAGAACTACGACCCGCGCGCGGCGATCATCAAGAAGACCGCCGACGAGGTGCTGTCCAAGCTCGGCGCCAACGACCCGCTGCTGGACATCGCCATGCGGCTGGAGGAGAAGGCGCTCGCCGACGACTACTTCGTCTCGCGCAAGCTCTACCCGAACGTGGACTTCTACACCGGCCTGATCTACAAGGCGATGGGCTTCCCGACGAAGTTCTTCACGGTGCTGTTCGCGCTCGGCCGCCTGCCCGGGTGGATCGCGCACTGGCGCGAGATGATCGAGGACCCGGCCCGCAAGATCAGCCGTCCGCGCCAGGTCTACACGGGTTCGCCCGAGCGGTCCTACAAGCCGATGGACCAGCGCTGAGCTGAATCGTTACCTGAATCCAGTCTGAGGCCACGGGCCCCAGACCCTCGCAACGGCCCCGGAGAGCCCGGCCACCAGGCCGGCCCCCGGGGCCTTCTTGCGCTCCGGCCCAGTCGGGACCACGCGCTCACACCTGCAGCCCCGGTTCGCGACCTACCTGACGAAGGCCGCGGCGACCACCCGAACCACCCCGGGAAACGGCATGCGCATCACCGCAACGAACCAGGCCACGTATTACCTGGATTTCCTGGTCTTGAGCTGGATCACCGCGCCAAGCGGCGCACGGATCACCGGGGTTTCGGATTGCGCGGGCTGTCGTCGTGGTTGGCTCCGAACTGCCCCGTGAACGGTGCACGGATCACCGGGGTTCTCAGCGTCGTCGCGAAAGCTGTCACCGCGATTGGTGGTCGGATTGCCGCGCTACCGGTTCCACGGATTGTCGGGTCCTCGGTTCCGCACACGCTGTCAGGGGTGGATTCTCCACAGGACAACCCGCACCCGACGCGACACCACAGACGATCCGCACGACCCACCACCACTCCTCACCCACAACAGGAGTGGCAACCCCCTAACCCAAGAGGCGCGACATCGCGGAAATCGATGGCGGGTAGCCGGGTGTCGTTCGGTTCCCTGATCACCGCGGTGGTCGGGATCAGGTTTCTCCGCCCTTCTCCGCCGTGATGGCTGTTGCCTAGAGGGGGCTCACAAGGACGATCGGGCCACGGATCAGGGGGTGATCCGGGTTGCGTGCACCGCGAGGCCGCGCGGAGCCCGGGAGGACGCTCAGGTCCCGCTCCCCGCACCGCCACGCGGAGCGCACACGGGACAGCCCCAGAACTCAGGTTTCGATCCCTGCCAAGGCTCTGTCGACGAGGCTCTCGACCTCGGGGCGGGCGGCCTCGCGGTCGCCGGGGTTGAGACCGACGCGGGTCCGGCGGTCGAGGACGTCGTCGGCGTCGAGGGCGCCTTCGTGGCGCACCGCCCAGAGGACTTCGGCGGCGCTGAGGTGGAGGCCTTCGGCAACGGGTTCGGCCAGGTCCGGGTCGAGTTCGGTCAGCGCCGTGACACGAGCGGCCTCGGTGCCGTACTTGGCGACGAGGGGCGCGGGTGCCTCGATGTCGGTGAGGTGACGTCGCGGGGCCGCTCCGACCAGCGCGATCTCCGTCGTGCGCGACGGTCCCGCTGACAGACCGCGGCCGCGTACGGCGGCGTCCACGGCGTCGGCGGCCATCCTGCGGTAGGTCGTGAGCTTCCCCCCGACAACCGTGATGACGCCGTCGGAGGAGGTGAGCACCGCGTGGTGGCGGGAGAGGTCGGCCGAGCGCTTGCCGTCCTGCTGCAGCAGCGGCCGGAGGCCCGCGAACGAGCCGAGCACGTGCTCGCGGGTCAGCGGGACGCCCAGCACTTCGCGGATGCCGGCGAGCAGGAAGTCCACGTCGGACTCCGGCACCTCCGGCACCTGCGGGATGGGTCCCGGTGTCGGCTCGTCGGTGAGCCCGAGGATCGCGCGGCCGTCGGGCAACGGGATGAGCAGGAGGAAGCGCCCCTGCTCGCCGGACATCGGCGCGACGACGGCGGTTCCCGCCACCCCGGCCGCGTCGGCGTCGACCACCAGGTGCGATCCGCGCGACGGGCTCAGCCGGACCTCCGGAACCAGCTCCCCGGCCCACACACCGGCGGCGTTGACCACCGACCGCGCGCGGATCCGCAGCGACTCACCGCTGCGCGCGTCCACCACGTCGGCGCCGCCGCCGTCGAGGGACCGGACCGCGCAGCGGGTCAGCACGCGCGCGCCGAACCCGGCCGCGGTGCGGGCCAGCGCCACCACGAGCCGGGCGTCGTCGACCAGCTGCCCGTCGAAGCTGAGCAGGCCGCCGCGCAGGCCCGCCGGGCGCAGGCCGGGCACCAGGGCGAGTGCTTCGGCCGACGGGATCCGCTTCGGCGGTGGCAGGACGTCGGAGGGGGTCCTCGCCGCGCGCCGGAGCGCGTCACCGGCCCGCAGTCCTGCGTGCAGGACGAGTTCCTGCCGCCGGGACGTGCTCTCGTGCAGCGGGATGATCTGCGGCAGCGGGCGCACCAGGTGCGGGGCGGTGCGGGTCATGAGCACGTTGCGCTCGACGGCGCTCTCCCGCGCCAGGGCGACGTCGCCGTGCGCGAGGTAGCGCAGACCTCCGTGCACGAGCTTGCTGGACCAGCGGGACGTCCCCCACGCGAGGTCCTCGGCCTCGACGAGCGCGACCGACAGGCCCCGCGCGGCCGCGTCGAGGGCGACCCCGGTGCCGGTGACGCCACCGCCGACGACGAGGAGGTCGACTTCCTGCTCGGCGGCCGCGTGCAGGTCGGTCCGCAACCGGGCGGAGTTCAGCGAGGTGGCGCGCAGCGAACCGGCGGGAAGCGGTGTGGTGATCATGAAGGGCTCCTTGGCTGGAGAGCGCCGTCGAGGAGGAGGGTCAGTTCGTCCGTCAGTGCGTCGAGGTCGAGGTCCTTCGCCGCCGGGACCGCCGAGATCACGAACGACTGGGTCAGCAGCAGCAACGAGCGGGCCTGCACCGCCACGTCGCCGGGACGGATCGACCCGTCGGCGTGCCCGGCGGCCAGGTGCTCGCGGAGGAACCCGTCGGCCGCCACCTGGGTGCTGCCGAGCCGTTCCACCAGGTAGGGGAGCAGCAGTTCGGCGTCGGTCTCGAGGACTCGTTGCAGCAGGGGAGCCTCGTGCAGGAGCCGGATGCCGCGCACCATCCCGCTGACCAGCCGCTGCCGCGCGTCGCCGGTTCCCTCGGCTCGGCGCGCCTGCTGCAGGACTTCACCGAACTCGGCCGTGACGAGGGTGGTCACCATGCTGCCGACGTCGGGGAAGCGCCGGTAGAGCGTCATGCGGCTGACCCCGGCGGTGCGGGCGACCTCGGTGAGCGTGGTGCGTCGGACGCCGTTGACCAGCACGCACTCGCGTGCCGCGCGCAGCAGGTCGGCCTCGTCGACCCGGTTGGCCGCCTGGCGCCTCCCGGGGCTCGCGGGTCGAGCGGGTACCCGCTCGATGCTGTGACAATCCGACTCCATGTGTCACACTCTAGCCGTGACCGGCCAGATCGAACACACCCTCCGCGGAAGCTGGACCTCTTCGGGTGCCGCTGCCGCGCCCCTGTCCCCAGCCGCGCTGCGCTGGCTGCGGCACCGCATCGGGCTCGCCGAGACCACCACGCCGGCGGTGCCGTCGTCCCTGCTCGAAGTGCCCGAGAGCGCCCTCGGTGAAACCCCGCGCACCGAGCTGGAGGCCCTGCTGGGTGAGCGGCACGTGCTCGTCGACGCCGCCGCACGCCTGGGCCGCGCGGGCGGCATGTCCTACAGCGACCTGATGCGACGCCGCGAGGGCGCCGACCTCGCCGTGCCCGACGCCGTGCTGCTGCCCTCGGAGCCGGAGCTGGTGCAGGGCGTGCTGGAGATCTGCGCCCGGCACGACATCGCGGTCGTCCCGTTCGGCGGGGGGACCTCGGTGGTGGGCGGGGTGGACGCGCTGCGCGGCGGCAAGCGCGCGGTGGTCGCCCTCGACCTGGTGCGCCTCGACCGGCTGGTCTCGCTCGACCCCGACTCGCGGATCGCCGTGCTGCAGGCCGGGATGCGCGCCACCGAAGCCGAATCACTGCTGGCCGCGCACGGGTTCACCCTCGGGCACTTCCCGCAGTCCTTCGAGCGGGCCACCATCGGCGGCTTCGCCGCGACCCGCTCAGCGGGCCAGTCCTCCTCCGGCTACGGGCGCTTCGAGGACATGGTCGAAGGCGTCCGGCTTGCGACACCGGCCGGTGAGTGGAAGCTCGGCGTCGCACCGGCCTCGGCGGCCGGCCCCGACCTGCGGCAGCTGGCGATCGGCAGCGAAGGGGCCCTCGGTGTCATCACCGAGGTCGCCGTGCGGGTCCGGTCCGTGCCTCGGCGCACCCGCTACGAGGCGCTGGTCGTCGACGGGTGGCAGGCCGGTAGCGACGCGGTGCGCGCGCTCGCGCAGGACCGGGTGCTCGCCGACGTGACCCGGTTGTCCGACCCGGACGAGACCGAGGTCCAGTTCGCGCTTTCCGGCCAGCTCAAGGCTCGCGCGCTCGGGAACTTCCTGCGCGCCAAGGGCGTTCGCAACCCGTGCCTGCTGGTGCTCGGCTGGGACGCGAGCACCCGCACCGAGCTGAAGCAGCGGCGCGCGGCGGCCCTGCACGCGCTGCGCGACGTGCGGACCGTGCGGCTGGGCCGAGCCGTCGGGGAGTCCTGGCGGGCGCACCGCTTCTCCGGACCCCGCCAGCGCGACGCCCTGCTCGACCGGGGCGTCTGCGTGGAAACCCTGGAGACCGCGACGAGCTGGAGCTCCCTCAGCGAGCTGCGTTCAGCCGTGCGCACGGCGCTGGTGCGCAACCTGCAGGCGGGCAGCCGGCCGCCGATCGTGATGTGCCACATCTCGCACGCCTACGAGACCGGAGCTTCGCTGTACTTCACCGTGCTGGCGCCGCGGAACTCCGAGCAGCCCTTCGCCCAGTGGCAGCGGGCGAAGGAAGCGGCGTGCGACGCGATCGCCGGTCGCGGCACCATCAGCCACCACCACGCGGTCGGCGTCGACCACCGCCCGTGGCTGAGCGCGGAGATCGGCGAGATCGGCACGTCGGTCCTGGCGGCCGCGAAGAGGGCGGTGGATCCCACAGGGATCCTCAACCCAGGCAAGCTCGTCCGCTTGTGATCGGTTGTTCAGTCCTCGCTCTGCGTGGCGGTGCCGGTAGCAGAACCTGAGCGGCTCCGTGGCTCCGTGCGCCGCTCCTGGAGTTCGTCTACGCGGCGTCCCGGCGTACTCGCCACGAAGCCGCTCAGAACCTGCGGCGGTGGCGGTGGTGTTCCGGACTTGACGAAGCGGCTGCCGTCGCGGCTGTCTCGGGCCCTCGGCGGTGGTGGTCCGGGCGTGAAGACGGCGGTGGTCTGCACACCTGCGGCGGTGGCATGTGTTCCGGACTTGACGAAGTGGGTTCGTCGGGGGTCGCGTCGGGCCTGTGGTGGTAGCGGTGAGTTCCGCGCCTGAAGGCGCGGCTCTCGCCGTTCACGTCGCTCTTGAACAGGGGCTCTCGTGGCGTTTTCAGCAGCGGCTGGCTGAGATCGTTGTGTAGCGGTAACCGAGGTGGTGGTACATGCGCAGCGCTGGTTCGTTGTCGGCGTCCGCGATGAGGGCGACGTCGTCGAGTGCGGCGAGTTCCGCGGTCAGGAACGTGCAGACGCGTGTGGACAGGCCTCGGCCGCGGTGGTCGGGGTGGGTGGCGACGCCAGAGATGTAGCGCAGGCCTGGCGCGGGCCAGGAGTCCCCGGCCACCGACACCGGTGCCCCCGACTCGTCGCGGATCCCCGCCCACCGCACGGCTCCCGGGTCGTCCGGGAACAGGTAGGAGCCGGGATTGGCCTCGCGCAGCAGCGCGTCGATCACCGGGCGGTCGGCGTCGGTCAGCCACTCGACCCCGGAGTCGGGCTGCTGCGGCGGTTCCGCGTCGAGGTGCAGCCAGCCGAAGGTGGCCAGCACCTCGTGGCCCAACCGCTCGGCGACCCGCGCGGCCAGCGGAGCGCGAGTGAGCAACCGGACCTTCTGCCCGGGCACCAACGGGACGACCTCCGTCAGCAGCGCGACGACGTCGTCCTCCTCGCCGGTGTGGACGAGCCGGTCGGCGCGGTTGAGCCGAGGGGCGAACACCGCCACCGCGCTGCGGCGCCGCCACGCGCTCCCGCGCTCGTGCGGGGAGCCCGGCTCCCACGCCTGCGCAGCCCACCGCACCATCAGATCCCTCGACGCAGCGGCCACCTCCGCCGCGGACCTCAGCTCCTCCACGGGGGCAGCGTCATCACGCCGCCGGTCGGCTACTTGCGGCGCCGGGGGAGGAAGTCCGTGGGCAAGCGCGGCTTGGTGACGGCGTCGCGGAGGGCCTCGAAGGCTTCGTGGACGGCCACGCGCGACTCCGACGGCGTGGCGTCGGGCGCGCTGCGGTCGGGAGCGGGGACCCCGGAGGAGCGCAGCCAGCGCTCGTCCCACACGACCTGCATCGCCGCGGTCCAGCGTTGCTTGACCTCGGCGACCAGCTCGTCGCGGACCTGCGCGGACTCCTCCTTGCGCTGCTCACCGGCCGCGACCTGCTCGCCGAGCCGCTCGGCGGTCTCCCGCTCGTGCTTGCGCACCTGCTTGCCCGCCGCTGTGGCCAGCGCCGTCAGCTCGCGGTAGCGCTCCGCCGCGGTCTCAGTCACCGGCTTCCTCCCAGAGCTCGGCTGCCAGTTCCGTCGTGCGCTGCGCGGGGACCGGCGGTGCTCCGCCGAGGTCGAACGGCAGGACCACCTCCGGACGCGAGTGCACCGAGCGGTCGAAGAACAGTCCGCGACGCGACCGCGGCGACCAGTTCACCGGCTGGCCGGCGGCGAAGGTGCTGAGCTCCTGGCCGTGCACGTCGAAGGCCACCCACGCGCCGATGTCGTCCACCGGCCCCATGCCGAGGGTGTTCTTCACCCGCTGGACGCTCCGCCACCACCCGATCACGTGCACCCGCGACTCGGGCCCCTGCTTGAGGATCGTGCGCAACGAGTCCAGCGCGCACGCACGGGTCACCGGGTCCTTGCGCTCCAACGTCGTCTGGGCCGCGTCGACCGCGTAGAGCACCACGCAGTGCCGGACCTCGGCCGCGCCCGCGGCGATGCCGGCGGCGATGCCGTCGAGCGTCGCGGAGACCTCGTCCAGCCCCACCACGTCGACCTCGTGACCACGTCCGCGCAGATCCTCGGCCACGGCTCGCGCCTCGGCGTCGACGTCGTCGAGCAGCGCGCCGATGGTGAACCGGATCTTCCCCGGTTCGTGCTGGCGGGACAGCGACAGCGCCGCCGCGCCCAGCGCGCTGGTGGTGTCCTCGCGAACCGACCCGATCACCGCGATGTTGCGACCGGGCGACCGCGACAACCGCACCGCCGCCGCCGTGCCCTCGACGTCGATGACCTGCCCGAGCAGCGCTCGCGGGGTGCCCGCCGACGTGGTCAGCGTCCGGTAGTCGGCCATCGACGAGAGCTTCGGCAGGTTGGACCCGTCGAACAACCGCGGTGGCTGCGATCCGGCCGCGCGGCGTTCCCAGAGCTGGTGCTGGAGCTGGTGGAACGTGTCGCGGGCGGTGGCGTCCGGGATGCGGGCGATCTCGTTGCCGTGCTTGACGCCGGACTCGTGGTTGACCACCGCGTGCCACCGCGGCAGCTCCATCGCGGCGTGGTTGTGCTCGGTGAGCACCCGCCGCGCCTTCGGCAGCGCGATCCGCAGGATGAACTGCTCGAAGATCGCCGGCTTGCCCCAGAACGCCTCGATCCCGGAGACGTCCTGGCTGGCCAGCACCAGGTGGATGCCTTGCGACCGCCCGCGACGGGCGACGTCCTCGAGCAGCTTGGTGGCCTGCGCGGTCACCGGGTCGCGGTCGGCGAACAGGTACTGGAACTCGTCGATGACCGCGACGATCCGCGGCCACCGGCCCTCGGGGTCCTCGGCCCGCAGCTCTTCGAGCTTGGTGACCTCGTACTCCTTGGCCTTGTCGGCGCGGCGCCGCATCTCGTCGGCCAGGAACCGCAGCAGCGCGAGCCCGAACTCGCGGTCGGTGTTGACGTTGACGCCCACCAGCTTCGCGTGCGGCAGCCAGCTCGGATCGCGCCTGCCCGGCGTGAACTGGGCGAAGGACACGCCTTCCTTGAAGTCCAGCAGGTACAGCTCCAGCTCGTCCGGCGAGTACCGGGCTGCCATCGCGCCGAGCATGCCGTAGAGGAAGTTGGTCTTGCCCGAGCCGCTGGGACCGCCGATCAGCGTGTGCGGGCTGGCGTCACCGAGCCGCACCCACACCTCTTCGCCTTCGTCGAACCCGACGGGCGCCTGCAGCTCCGAGCGCGAATGGCACTGCCACAGCTCGTCGGGCAGCAGGTCGTCGAAGGTGCGCACCCGCGCGCGGCGTGACTCGAACTCCGCTGCGATCTTCGAGCAGGTCTTCGCCGCTTCGCCGCGCGAGGGCGGATCGTCCAGCGCCACAACGGCTTCCGGACCGGTCATGCTGGTGCGGGCGCGGTTCTCGCCGATCAGCGTGATCGACTCGAAGGTGCTGTTGACGGTCATCGGGAGGTCGACGGTGATCAGCTGGATGCCGCAGGCCAGGCCGTTGCGAGCGATCCGCTGCAGCTGTTGCTGCTGCTCCTCGCGCAAGGGCTGCCCGTTGCCGAACAGCACCGCGATCCGCCACGGCTCGCTCCGCTTTCCCTGGGCGGCGGCCAGCTCGCGCACGGTGGTGTGCTCGCCGAGCAGCGCGTGGCGGTGGATGCGCTTGACGTGGTCGGAGAGCACGTCGAGCATCTCGCCCAGCTGGGTCGGGTCGTGGGCGGTGAGCAGGTCGGCGCTGGTCAGCGGGTGCAGGTCGGGCAGCGTTCCGGTCAGCCGGGCGACGTCCCAGCTGTGGATGCGCACCTGGCCGGGCGGGAAGTGGCTGAGGAGGCGCAGCAGCAGGTTCTGCACCAGCGGTTCGGCGGTGTCGGGCACCTCGTCGGTGGTGATGCGCAGGTGCGCGAAGTCCAACGCCGGGACCACGGCCGGGAAAGCGGAGGACCGCGGGGCGTCGGGGACGGTCGCGGTGCCGATCCGCCACAGCTCGGGCGGGTGCGCGGTGTCCCCGTCACCGATCGTCCCGAGCCAGTCCCCGAACTCGCCCGAGGCGCTGCCGGGCGAGCTGCCGAGGACGAGCTCCTGCAGCGCGGGCGGGCCCTGCTCGGTCCACTCGCGGAAGGTCTCGTCGCGTTCGGCGAGCGCTCGACGCAGCGCGACCTGGAAGTGCCGGTCGGCAGGGTCGTCCGTGACCTGCTCCGGTTCGCGTTCGGCCCTCGCCGTGCCGAACTGGGCGATGCGCAGCGCGTGCTCTTGCTCGGCGCAGGTGTCGAGCACCCGCTGGTGCGCGTTCTCGGCGGCCCCGAGTGCGGCGGAGATGCTGCTGCGCAGGTGCTCGAAGGCCGATTCGATGCGACGACGACGGTCACTGCGTTTCACAACACGCCACCTGGGAGACCGAGTTACGGAACGTGATCAAGGTACCACCTCGAAGTAAGCCCCGCCTAAGAAGTGTGCGTGGTCCCTCCTCGGCGGTCCGCCGCGCCAGTGCAGGACCGCACCCGTGCGCCTGGGCGAACTCCGCGCAGCCGGGCGGTGTTCGCGTCGCGCTACAGGCGGGTGCCGAAGTCGCGGAGCGTGCTCCGCACCAGGTCGACCAGGCGTTGTGCGCGCTCCACCTGGTCGTGCGTCCGGGGCAGTCCCGGCGGGAGGACGGTCTCCGGGTGTTCCGGGTCGAGCCGGACGAGCGCCTGCCGCGCTTCGTCGAGCTTGCCCTGGCAGGTCCCCAGGTGCGCTCCGGCCTCTTCGAGTCGGCTCTCGATGCCCTGCAGGGCCTGGAAGAGCTCGTCGAGCGAGGACACGACCTACAGCCGTCCGGCGTAGCTCTCGGTGGACGAGATCGTCGCCGACAGCGTGCCCTGCGCGCCGGTCAACGTCTGCAGGACCTCGGCGAGCATGCCGTAGGCGTGCTGCACGTCGTCCTGCGCGGTGCCTTCGATGGCGCCCGACAGCGCCGATTGCGCTTCCTCGAGGACCAGGGCCGTTTGCTGGAGGGCGGCGACGCCTTCCTGCATCTTCTGGTTGGCCATCGAAATGCCTGCGCGAACCTCTTCGACGCCTGCCATCCGGGTGTGGTCCTCTCCGAGCAAGGGCGGTGCACGAACGACTACCTGTCACGGTTCACAAGGTGTGACGGTGCACAACGTAGTGCCCCGGCGAGATCCGCGCGCGGGCACCCCACCCTTGTTGATCACTGTTCGGTCTTAGCTGCCAACCCTGTTGGACTTAGTCGTCTACTGTGGATTCTTGGTGGAGTGGCGCGCGTTCGGCCTCCTCCGACCAGGCCTCGACGAGGAGCCGTTCTCCCGCCGGCACGAGCTCACCGATGAGCTCGGGGTCGTCCACCACCGCCCACGCCGTCGGCGGTGCGCAAGCGACGCGGTAGCGGGCGTGCCCCGGCCCCAGCTCGCGCAGGAAGTTCCGCACTACTCGGGAGAGGGAGGCCACGTGCCAGCCGCTCTCGCCGGTGCCGCGGCTCATCGTCAGCGACCAGCAACCCGGCTCCTCGTCGGAGCAGTCGGCGACGGAGACGACCTCGCCGCCGACGCGTCTGAGCAGGTCAGCGCATGCCGCGCGGGTGGAGGCCTCGTCCTGGGCGCCGACAACGACCGTGATGAGCAGTTCGAGCTCGCTGTGTCCGTCCATCGCGCGAGATTCTTCCGCATGCCCGCAGGACTTCGAACGCCTGATCGCGGGACGCCGGGAACGCCGTGGTGATCCACGGCTCGCAGCAGTCGCAGGACCGGGTGAACGCTGCTGGTGTGATCGCGGTGCGGGTGCGCCGGTGAGTCCGCCTGCCGCTGCGGGCATTCCGCGGTCGGGCGCTCGGACCCACCGCGCGGTGGGAGTGGGCTGGCCCGTGCTGCGCCTCGGGTCACCGCCGAACCGAGGGGCGAGCGGTGCTGAGGCCCCTGCGCAGGCTGACGGCACGCCCGATCGCGGAACGCGAGAGCCGCCGAGCGAACTCGTCGACGGCGGGCAGGCGAACGGTCCGAGGCGTTACCGCAGCACGGCCGAACCGCCGTGGAGCACGCTGCTGCGAGGCGGTTTTCAGGCGTTGAGGTCGCTCTCGTCGGGGTCGACGAGCCCGTAGTAGGCGTAGAGGTCGCGCCCCTCGGCGTCGGTGAGGCGGCCGCCTTCGGCTTCCACGCGCGGGGCGTTGCGGACCTGGTCGCGCGACACCGGGAGCTCCAGCCGGTTCTCCGCCGTGGTCGCGCCGTCGAGCGGGACGAAGGTCTCCCGCCACCCCAGCAGCCCGATGCGGACCGTGACCCACTCCGGTTGGTCGGTGTGGTCGTCGACGTAGACGTTGCCGACCCGGCCCACGCGGTTGCCCGAGCTGTCGTACACCGGTGTTCCGATCAAGTCTTGCGCTCGCGCGACGTTCATGGCAGCCCCCCGCTCTCAGGGCTTCAAGCTGCCCGCGAGAGCCCAGGGGTGCAACCGCGCAAGCGACACGCCTCACTCTATTGAGTAATGATCGTCAGTATTAGTTACGCTTCTCAGTTCTCAGCACTCGTTCGACGAAGCTGCGCACGTCCGTCATGACCTCGGTCTTGTTGGTCTCGTTGAACAACTCGTGCCGGGCGCAGGGGTAGATGTGCTCGTGGAAGTCCTGCCCGCGGATGCGGTCGATGCCGGTGCGCGTGTCGGCCTCGGGCACCAGCTCGTCGTCCTCACCGTGGACCCACAGGGTCGGGATCTCCAGCGTCGGCCCTTCGTTGATCGCCAGCAGGCAGTCGTCGATCGCGCGCAGCGTGGCGCGCTTGAAGGGGCCGTGCCAGACCAGGTCGTCGGCCAGGTACGCCGCACCGACCTCGGGGTCGCGGGACAGCGTCGCCGGGTCGATCGGGGTGTCCGGGATCTCGTCGTGCTCCAGCAGGTCCAGCGCGTGCCAGGTGCCCAGCACCGGACCGGACAGCACCAGGGCGGCCAGGTGCTCCTGGTGGAGCTGCGCGTAGCGGGCGGCGAGCATCCCGCCCATCGAGTGCCCGATCAGCACCACCGGCAGGTCCGGGTGCTGCGCGGTGACCTCGGTGCGCAGCGCTTCGAGGTCGGAGACCAGGACCTCGGCGTCGTCGTAGTAGACGCGGTCGCCCGGCGAGCGACCGTGACCGATGTGGTCCGGCGCCCAGACCAGCGCGCCGGTGTCCACCAGCTGCTCCGCGACCCACTGGTAGCGCCCGGAGTGCTCGCCGTACCCGTGCGCGATCAGCGCGATCCACGCCGGGTCGTCGGCCGACCACTCGCGCACGACGAGGGTCCCCAGCCTCCCGGCGACCTCGCGGTCCGTTGGCTCGATCATGTCGCCACCCCAGCACACCCGTGCTCTTCCGGCCACCACCTACGGTGTGATCGAGGTTGCGTTCGGCAAGGCTCCGCACCGCTCAGGCGCCGCGAAGCGCTCGGACCTCGGGCGCGACCGCTGAGATGTGGTCGATCGCACATCGACCGGGCGCCTCGTTCGGAGGCGGCGGACGACCTGGACCGCGTCATGACACCGTGCTCATCCCTGGTGGTAGGCGGTTCCGTCGAGGGACCCCTCGCCGCAGACGGTGTCGCCGGTCCACTCGACGGGCAGCGGCTCGGTCTCGTCCGGGGGGATGACCCGCAGGCCCGCGGCGACCGGCTGGCAGGGGTCGCCTTCGTCCCCGTGCGGGACGGTGCTCCAGTGCAGCGTCGCGGCGGCCGACTCGCCCGGGTCGAGGTCGAGCAGCGTCGGACCCGGATCGGGGGCCCGGGTGACGGTGGTCGGCAGCGGGTTTCCGGCGGCGTCCACCAGCTCCATCCCGCCGTAGCCCTGGAGCGTGCAGCGCGCGTCGCCGGAGTTCGTCAGCGTCAGGTCCGCGTAGCGCTGGCCCGCGCCCGCCTGGACCGGCGACATGCTGCCGGTGAGCTGCGCGGACTGGCAGCGCGGATAACGCGGCTCCGGTGCGTCCTGCCCCTGGGCGGGCAGGGCCGAGCCCGCCAGCGCTCCAGCGGCCAGCAAGCCTGCGGACGTCTGCACGATCCGTGCTCCGATGCGCCGGTACACGGCCACCACCCCCGTTCCCGCCGCTCCAGCGGGTTGGTCCGGTCATTGCTCTGCTCTGGGGAAGACACCCGCGGACAGGGTTGCCGCGTTCGGAGGAACGGTCCCTCCGCGGGGGAGCACCCACTCTGCATCGCGTGAAGAAAACTCGCGACTGGGATCACGGGCTCGCCGGAACAGGTGACGGGAAAGGCCTGCCCATCGCGTTGCGTGGGGCTTTCACCCGGAGCTGCTGAGGCCGTGATCTTAACCCGATCGGCGGAGCTGTCGATTTCTCCGACTTCGATACTTTGTGCAGCAGCAGAGGCCAGAAGCTCAGGGGGTAGATCATGGCCGAACGCATTCCCGGCATCGACGTCGCGCGGTACCAAGGGGAGCCGGACTGGGGAGCGGTCCGCGGCGCCGGGTACGCCTTCACCTACGTCAAAGCGACCGAGGGCATCGGCTACGTGAGTCCCACCCTCGACGCCCAGCTCAACGGGGCGCGCGGGGCCGGCATGGTCACTGGGCTCTACCACTTCGCCCGGCCGGACACCAACGCTCCGCAGCAGGACGCCGCCGACTTCGCCGCGCAACTGGCGCGGACGGGCTCCGCAGGTCCGGGCAACCTGCCGCCGTGCCTGGACATCGAAACCGACGCGCCGAACCTGGGTGCCTGGGTGAAGGGCTTCATCGACGCCATCCGCGGCCACACCGGCCGCCACGAGGTCGTCGTCTACGCCTCGAGCTCCTGGTTCCAGGACAAGCTCGCCACGGACACCTGGGTGGACCCGGGCGTGTCCCTGTGGGTCGCGCACTACGGGCGCAACCCCGGTGAGCCGGGGTACATGACCGATCGCGTCGTCCTCCACCAGCACGCCTCGGACGGGCAGGTCCCCGGCATCGCCGGGAACACCGACCTCAACGTCTCCCTGGTGCCGCTGGAGGTGCTCACCGGGGCGGGTGCGCCGCCCCCGCCGCCTCCGGCGCCGCCGCAGGAGACCTACGTGGTGCAGCCGGGAGACACGCTGTCGGAAATCGGCGCGAGGCTCGGTGTCGACTGGCGGGAGATCGCGCGGGTCAACGGAATCGCGGATCCCGACCTGATCTACGTCGGACAGGTCCTCACGATTCCCCGCTGAGATCCTTCTCAGGAATCGGTCCGGCGCCGAGTTGTGAAAACCGGTGCCGGACCTCGGTTCTTCCCGAGATCCCATCTCCTTTCGGAAAAGGTTTGCGACCGATTTCCGGTTGTCGGTCCTCCCGCGATCAACACGCGTTACGGTTTTTCGCGGACATCATCCGATGTGGAGGTGAACGCGATGGCGGACGTCGCTGCGCTGGTCCGGGCGCACTGGACCCGCGGTGAGCCCGGCCGGGACGCGCCAGCGGAACTCGTCGTGGCCCTGTACCGCTGGTGGGTCGTCGCGATGGTGCTCAAGATCCTCGGCGCCACGTGGGACATCTGCTGGCACTTCCGCTGGTTGCGGGACGACTTGGCGCCGCCCCACCTGCTGAACTCCGTCGGCACGGTGATGGTGATCGGACTGGTGGTCTTCCACACCTACACCGGCATCGGCGCCGACAAGACCACGTTGCGCTGGATGCAGTGGGGGCTCGGCATCTTCCTGATCGCCGCGCCGCTCGACGTGATCAACCACCGGGTCAACGGCCTGGACATCACCGCGTGGAGCCCGTCGCACGCGCTGCTGTACCTGGGCACCGGGATGATGAGCGTCGGGCTGCTGCTGGGCTGGAACCGCCAGGGGCGCGGCGACCGGTACTTCTACCCCGTCGTGTGCTTCCTGTGGTTCACCGTGCTGGACAACTTCCTGTTCCTCAACCAGCACCAGGAGTACGGCGTGCTCGGGCTGGCGGCCTGGGAGCGCGGGGAGCCCTACGCCGATGACGAACTGCTGCAGTTCGCCGCCGACCAGCTCCAGCGGCCGCTGGACCACATCGCGGTGGAGAACTTCACGCTGCCGACGCCGGAGTGGCTGTACCCGACCTGGGCGGTGCTGACCGGGCTGGGCACGCTGCTGCTCGCGCGGATCCTGGTCGGGCGTCGCTGGACGGCCACCAGCATCGCCGCCGGGTACCTGGCCTTCCGCTGCGCGGTGTGGGCCCTGCTGGCTGCTGCCGGCTTCCCGATCTCCGCGGTGCCGTTCTTCCTGCTGGCCGGCGCGCTGGCCATCGACCTGTCCTGCCAGCTGGTCACGCGGCTGCGGCCGCTGGTGGGCGCGGTGGCGGTGACCGCCGCCGCCTACGCGGCGCTGTGGATGCAGGACGTCCACATCGCCGCGCCGCCCTCGGACTACGTCTCCGCGCTCTTCGTGGTGGTGCTGCTCGCCGGCGCGTGGTGGCTGTTCGACCACCTCCGCACCGGCGGGGTGCACCGCATCGAGCAGCACCTCGCGGGCGTCCGCGAGTGGCGCGTGCGGGGCTGAGTCAGACGATGACGGGAGCGCGGGAGAGGACGACGCCGAGGCCGTAGGCGACGCCCATCACCGCGATCTCGAGAGCCACCCAGCTCAGCAGTGCGGTCCGCTCCTGCCGCGCGATGCGCGGTAGGAGCCGGAACCGCATCTGAGCCCCGATCACCCCGAGCAGCGCCAGGCACGTGGACTTGCCGAGGATGATCTGGCCGTACTGGGTGGTCACCAGGCCGATCAGGCCCACGTTCGGCGTGAGGACCAGCTCCATCAGGCCGTTGAACAGCCCCGAGACGCCGACGATGAGCAGGGCGAGCCCGGCGAGCTTGGAGAAGCGCGGCATGGTCTCGGCGAGCAGGCCGCGTCGCGGTGCCACGAACAGCGCGACCGCGGCCAGGCCGCCTGCCCACATGCCTGCCCCGACCACGTGCAGCTCCATCGAGATCATGCTGAAGTCGTGGTACTGCCAGTCGGTGGCGTGCCCGGTCAGCGGCATCGGCAGCAGACCGAGCAGCGCGACGATGGTGCGCAGCTCGGTGGGCACGGACTCGCCGAAGCGCACCGCCAGCAGCCCGATCACCGCGCAGAGCAGACCGGCGCCCGCGCTGGCCAGCAGGCCGGGGCCGGCGGGCACGTTGTTGACGTAGTCGACCAGCAGGCCGGTGGTCGCGGCCACCCCCGGGCTGGTCTCCATGGCCTGCAGGACCAGCGACAGCAGCGCGCTGAGCATCCACACCAGCGCGGTGGCCACGGTGACCATGCGGGCCTTGGCCAGCAGCGGCTCGGTGCGCGTGGGCTGGTCGAAACCGACCAGCTTGGGCAGCATCGACAGCCCCACGGTGGCCAGCGCGGCCAGGTCGAGCAGCGCTCGGGCGACCGGGGTGCCGAAGCGCACCAGCGGGGGCAGCTCGGGCAGGCCCGGGATGGTGCCGACGTCGGTGTAGGCCGTGGCGGCGAGCGCGGTCAGCAGCGCGGCTCCCAGCGGGGCCACGACGACCAGCGCCTTCGCGGTGCGCGGGCGGTTCTGCCCGGTCTCTTCGTTCCCTGGAAGCGCTTCGTGAACAGCCACGTTCCGCATGATCTCACTCGAACGTGTTCGTCACGCAGGAGCCGCACCAACTCACGTCCTGTGATGCGGAAGTTCTCGAGGGCGGAGGGCGAGCTCGGGGTGATGTTCTCCCCATGTCGTTCAGATCACGCTTTCCGCCGCCAGAATGTTGATCTTCATTCTCGATGATTCCCCTGCTCGAAAGCCCTTTCGGGTGCGCCGATTCCGATACGCGGCAATTGGCGCTCGCGCGGCGGTGGTGTCGCGGGCCCGGTTGTGGGATGTGTTGCTGACAATGTCCTCAGCCGTGTTGTTCTAGAGTCGGCGGCGTGATTCCGGCGGAGGAAGCTCGTGCGCGCGCGAACTGCGGTGCGCATGTGCTCGATTCGCTCCGGCGTCGCGGACTGTTCACCGGATCGGTTCCCGCGAATTTCGTGAGAAGTTGGGCTCGCGGTGAACAATTCGTGCTTTGCTGTGACACCCGGTCGCCGGGTCTGCGGGATCACCCGGGGTTCACCCGGATCAACCCGGGGAACCCCCTGGTTGCCGCTGGGGGCGGTCTTCGCAGCCAGGCGCCCGGCACGCGGCACGACCGCGAGTCGCTGCCGGTGGTGGTCGCTGAGGTGCGAGGCCGAACCGCCTCAGGGAAATTGGGGGTCCGGCCCCGGATGTGTGCCGGGCTCGCGAGACGCGAGATTGAGCGGTGTGGACGGACAGAGAGTCATGCAACGCGCGCTAGGGCGTGATGCGCGATGATCCCACTTGCGGTCGTGCTGGCGGCGCTGGGCGCCTGCGGCTACGCCTTCGGGGCTCGTCTGCAGCACGCTGCCGTGCGCGCCACGATGGACGGTGGCGGGCTGGGCCTGCGCAACCAGGCCCAGTTGGTGCGCAGCCCCCGCTGGCTGGCCGGGCTCGCCGCACTCGGCGCCGGAGCGGTGCTGCACGTGTGCGCGCTGGGCCTGGCCCCGCTGAGCGTCGTGCAGCCGGTCGGTGTGCTCGCCCTGCCCATCACCGTGCTGCTGAACCTGCGCGAACAGGGCTACACCCGCCGCGACGTCAAGCCCAGCATGGTGCTGGCGGTGCTGGCGGCCACCGGTGGTCTGGCGGTGTTCGTGCTGCTGGCAGCCGGCAGTGCCACACCCACGCCGGTCGGCGACGACGACCAGTTCACGGCCTCCCAGATCGTGGCGCTGGCCGTGGTGGTGCTCGGCGTCGTGGCCGCCGCGACCCGCTCGAAGGTGCGCTGCGTGCTCTTCGCCGCCGGGTGCGCCGTGGCCTACGGGTACGTCTCGTTGATGGCTCGCGCCGTCGCACAGCAGGTCGGCACGTGGGACCTGCTCTCGATCAACCTCCTGTCCGTCCTGGGCATCGCCGTGGCGATGGTCGTGGGTGGCTGGTTGCTCCAGCACGGGTACGCCAGCGGCCCGCCCGACCTGGTCATGGCCTGCCTGACCGTGATCGACCCGCTGGTCGCCGTCGGCCTGGGCGTCGGCCTGCTCGGCGAGGCCGACCACGTCAGCGGGTGGGTCGCCACGGCCGAGGTGCTGTGCGCGCTCGTGGCCTGCGCCGGGGTGTTCGCCTTGGCACGCCACCACCCGGACACGACCGAACGCCGCACGTCGGAGACGCTGGAGGAGGCCCTGCCTGGGCCCGACACGCCCACGACCGAAGTTCCCGCCGGTACTGCCGGACACCGCACGTCCCCTCGTCCTCACGGGAGTTCCTCTTGACTTCGCAACCGTCGCGCAGACGTCCGCTGCGGATCGTGGTCGGCGCGACCACCTACCCGCCGCACGTCAACGGGGCCGCCAACTTCGGGCACCGGCTGGCCACGGGCTTGTCCGCACGCGGGCACGAGGTGCACGTGGTGTGCCACTCCGACACCCGCGAACCGCGCACCGAGGTCGAGGACGGCGTGCTGGTGCACCGCGTCGGGTCCCTCGGGTCGCCGTTCCACCCGTCGATCCGCGGCCTGATGCCGTGGGAGGCGCGGCAGGCGGACGCGATCGTGGAGGAGATCCAGCCCGACATCGTGCACGTGCAGTCGCACTTCTTCATCTGCCGCGGCCTGCTCGACTCCGCCCGCAAGCGGGGCATCGGGCTGGTGGCCACCAACCACTTCATGCCGGAGAACATCTTCGGCTACTTCAAGGTCCCCCCGTTCCTGCAGGACGCCGCCGGGCGCCTGCTGTGGCACAACCTGGTCAAGCACTACCGCAAGGCGCAGATGGTCACCGCGCCCACGCCGCGCGCCGTGCAGCTGCTGCAGGACAACGGCTTCGACCGCACCGCGCTGCCGGTGTCCTGCGGCATCGACGTCGACCGCTACCGGCGCCCCGCTGAGCGCTACCGCGAGCAGGACCCGGCCCCGGAGACCAGGACCGTGCTGTTCGTCGGCAGGCTCGACGAGGAGAAGCACATCGACGACCTGCTGCGGGCCATGTCGCTGCTGCGCACCCAGGCTCCGACCCGCCTGGAGATCGTCGGCAACGGTGCCCGCCGCGAGGCGTTCGAGCAGCTCGCCGCCGACCTCGGCATCGCTGACCGGGTGCACTTCCACGGCTTCCTCAGCGACGACGAGCTGCTCGAGGCCTACGCCCGCGCCGACCTGTTCTGCATGCCCAGCATCGCCGAGCTGCAGAGCCTGGCCACCATGGAGGCCATGTCGGCGAGCACGCCGGTCGTGCTGGCCAACGCGATGGCCCTGCCGCACCTGTGTCGTCCGGGCGAGAACGGCTGGTTGTACCCGCCGCGCGACGTGCACGCCCTCGCGGCCGCGATGGACGACGTGCTCGACGACCGCGCCACCATCGACCGGATGGGCCAGGCCAGCCAGCGACTGGTCTCCCAGCACGACATCGCCGAGGTGCTGGGACGGTTCGAGTCGCTGTACCACCACGTGATCGACCCGGACAGCGCCGTGGAGCTCGACGAGATCAGCACCGAACTGGCGAGCTGACATGAGAGCACCTGATCTGCACCCAACGGAGCGTGTAGCTCGGATCAACGGCTCGGACCTGCACTACTGGGTCTACCGCGAGGAACTCACCTCCTCCGAGCCCGTGCTGGTCGTACACGGGTTGCGCGGCACGCACCACGGCCTGGAACTGATCGCGGCCGGCCTGGACGGCCGGCGCGTCGTCATACCGGACCTGCCCGGCTTCGGGGACTCCGGGCCGATGACGGTCACCCACGACGTCGTCGGCTACGCCCGGGCGATGCGCGAGCTGATCGACGTGCTCGGTGGCGCCGAGCAGCCGATCGTGCTGATCGGGCACTCCTTCGGTTCGATCGTGGCCTCCTGCGTGGCGGCGACGTGCCCGTCGCTGGTCCGCCGGTTGGTGCTGATCAACCCGATCGCCCAGTCCGCGATGCGCGGCCCGCACGCCGCCTTGGCGGGGTTGACCGCCGCCTACTACTCGCTGGGAGAGCGGTTGCCCTCCCGCGCGGGTCGTTCCCTGCTAACCAACAAGTGGGTGGTGCTGGCGGCCAGCCGTGCGATGACCCGGACCCGGGACAAACAGCTGCGCGGGTTCATCGACGACAACCACCTGCAGCACTTCAGCCGGTTCCACTCGCCCGCGGTGGTCAACCAGTCGTTCCAGGCGTCGGTGACCCACACCGTGACCGACTACGCCGACCAGCTGCGGATGCCGGTGCTGCTGGTGGCCGGGCAGCAGGACGAGATCGCCCCGCTGCCGGGGCAGCGCGAGCTCGCCGCGCGGTTGCCCGACGCCGAACTCGTGGTGATCCCCGACGTCGGCCACCTGGTGCACTACGAAACACCCGACGCCGCCGCGGCCGAGATCACGCGGTTCCTGGGCCGCGAGCGAGGCACCTTGCCGGAGCAGCGATGAAGCTCGTGGTCGACGCCCGCTGGACGCGCACCGACCAGCACGACGGCATCAGCCGCTACGGGGCGAGCCTCGTCGAAGCGCTGCACCACCTCCACCCGGTGACGATGTTGATCCACGACGAGCGGCAGCTGGACCTGCTGCCGGACGGGGTCCCGCACGTGCTGATCAACAGCCCGTTCTCGGTGCGCGAGCTGTGGGTGTCGCGCACCCTGAACCGGCTCGGCGCCGACGTGGTGTTCAGCCCGCTGCAAATCATCGGCGGGTTCCGGCGCCGGTACCGGCTGGTGCTCACGCTGCACGACCTCATCTACTACCGGCACCCGGAGCCGCCCGGGTTCCTGCCGCTCCCGGTGAAGATCGCCTGGCGGCTCTACCACAAGGCCTTCTGGCCGCAACGCGTCATGCTCAACCGGGCAGATGCCGTGGTGACCGTCAGCGACACCACCCGGAGGCTGATCGAGCAGCACCGGCTGACCCGCAGGCCGGTCGCGGTCGTGCACAACGCACCTCAACCGCAGGCCGTCCGCACTCCGCCGGAATCCCCGGCGGGCGGCCCGCGCGAGTTGGTGTACATGGGCTCGTTCATGCCGTACAAGGACGTCGAAACGCTGCTGGCGGGCATGGCTCACCTCCCTGGTTACCGACTGCACCTGGTCAGCCGGATCGCACCGCAGCGCGAGGCCGAGCTGGTCCGTCAGGTGCCGCCGGGTGCGGACGTGGTGTTCTGGCGGGGGATCGGGGAAGAGGACTACCAGCGGCTGCTGGATCGGGCGAGTGCTCTGGTCACGGCGTCGCGGGATGAGGGTTTCGGGTTGCCGGTCATCGAGGCGATGAACGCGGGGACGCCGGTGGTCTGCAGTGATCTCGAGATCTTCCACGAGGTCACCGGCGGGCACGCGAAGTTCTTCGAGTCGGGGAGCGCGAAGGGCTTCGCCGACGCCGTGCGAGCGTGGGAGGACGACGCGGTCCGCGCAGACCTGGTCGCGGCGGCCCGGAACCAGGCGGCGAAGTTCACCTGGCAGAACTCCGCAGAACGGCTCCTGGACCTGGTGCGCAGAATGGCTCAGTGAGACCAGACCTTGATGGCTCGCGCGACGTAGCCTGCCTGCGGGGTCTGCGAACCTGTTGGGTGCGTGGCGAATTCGGCCTGCTCATCGCACTGCGGGTCCTGGTAGACCGTCACCGGGCGACCCGTGCTGTTCGCGAAGGACTTGACCTCCCCACCGGTTTCGAGGGTGACGCAGTTCTCGATGCCGGTGGTGCGCAGCGCCAGCTCGCGTGGCTGCCCACCGAAACCGGCCTCCGGCCAGACGCAGAACATGCCTTCAGGGCAACGGTTTTCGGGTGCGTCGGCGTCCGCGGGAGGGCCGACGAGGAGGGCGGTCAGCGCTAGCGCCGCCGAGAGCACCAGACCGAGCGCGAGCGGCCGGCGGGTGGGGGAGTGGCCGTGCGGTGTCCGGATCAGGGCGTGGCTGGACATGGCGGAAGTCCTTTCGCGGGAGGGGAATTCGGTGCGGTGCGGCGTCATCCGCCGCGCTGCAGCAAGAGTGGCGGCACGGTGCACCCGATTCCAGCGGAATGATCAGATACACCACCTATGGGTGGTTTTCCAGGCGTGGGAACCCATTCCGGGCCCACATCAGATCGACTCGCCGACCCTGCCGGATGCACCACGATTGAGGTATAAAGTCCACCACTACCCGTCGGTAATAGCGGAGGTCGGCGATGGCGCTGGACGCTGATGTGATCGTGGTGGGAGCGGGCCTGGCAGGCCTGGTCGCCACCGCGGAACTGGCCGATGCCGGCCGTCGGGTGGTACTGCTCGACCAGGAGCCCGAAACCTCGCTGGGTGGTCAGGCGCACTGGTCGTTCGGCGGGTTGTTCCTGGTCGACTCCCCGGAGCAGCGCAGGCTCGGCGTGCGCGACTCGCACGAGCTCGCCCTCCAGGACTGGATGGGCACCGCCGCCTTCGACCGCGAGGAGGACCACTGGCCGCGCCGGTGGGCCGAGGCCTACGTCGACTTCGCCGCCGGCGAGAAGCGCGCCTGGCTGACCGCGCAGGGCGTGAAGTTCTTCCCGCTCGTGCAGTGGGCCGAACGCGGTGGCCACCTCGCCCGCGGCCACGGCAACTCCGTGCCGCGCTTCCACATCACCTGGGGCACCGGGCCCGGGGTGCTTGAGCCGTTCCTCCGGCGGGTGCGCGCGGCCGAGGCCAAGGGCCTCGTCGAGCTGCGGTTCCGGCACCGCGTCACCGAACTCGTGACCACCGGAGGCGCGGTCACCGGCGTGCGCGGCAAGGTGCTCGTCCCCAGCGACGCCGAACGCGGCCAGCCCACACCGCGCAAGTCCAAGGGGAACTTCGAGCTCAGCTCGCAGGCGGTCGTCGTCACCTCCGGCGGCATCGGCGGGAACCTGCCGATGGTGCGCAAGAACTGGCCGAAACGCTTGGGCAAACCGCCGAAGAACATGATCGCCGGCGTGCCCGACCACGTCGACGGGCGGATGCTCGAGGTGGTGGCCAAGACCGGTGGCCGGATCATCAACCCGGACCGGATGTGGCACTACACCGAGGGAATCCGCAACTACGCGCCGGTGTGGACCAAGCACGGCATCCGCATATTGCCGGGTCCGAGCTCGCTGTGGCTGGACGCGAAGGGCAACCGGCTGCCGGCACCGCTGTTCCCGGGCTTCGACACCCTGGGAACGCTGGAGCACATCACGAGCACCGGCCACGACCACACGTGGTTCGTGCTCAACCGGAAGATCATCAGCCGCGAGTTCGCGCTGTCGGGTTCCGAGCAGAACCCCGACCTGACCGGCCGCAGCATCCGCCAGCTGCTGCAACGAGGCGGCGGAGCCACCCCCGGCCCGGTCATGGAGTTCGTGCGGCGTGGTGAGGACTTCGTCGTCCGCAACGACGTCGCCGCCCTGGCCGCGGGGATGAACGAGCTGGGCGACGGCCACATCGACGCCGCTCAGCTGGAGCGCACCATCGTCGAGCGGGACCGCCAGGTGGCCTCCGGACTCGGCAAGGACCTGCAGGTCAACGCGATCCGGGCGGCACGCCGCTACGTGGTCGACCGGCTGATCCGGGTGGCCGAGCCGCACCGGCTGCTCGACCCGGCGGCCGGGCCGCTCGTCGCGGTGAAGCTCAACCTGTTGACCCGCAAGACCCTCGGCGGCCTGGAGACCGACCTGGACGGACGGGTGCTCAAGGACGGTGTCGAGCCGCTGGACGGGCTGTACGCGGCCGGAGAGGTCGCCGGCTTCGGCGGCGGCGGCGTGCACGGGTACCGCGCCCTCGAAGGCACCTTCCTGGGTGGCTGCCTGTTCTCCGGACGGCAGGCCGGAAGGGCCGCAGCAGCGGCGGTGGGCTGAGAACGAACGGGAACTAGATGAAGCAGCCGCTCACGAAACCGCTCACGCGGCTGCGCTCATCGGTGATGTCGACCCATTGCGAAGATGTTCGACCGTCACCGCAGTCGATGCTTTCCCCTTCGACCCGGCGGTGGATCGTCGCTCTGTCGCCGGGATTTCCGATACCGCGCACCGACGAGCTGGTGCGGGGTTCGGTGCGGATCCGGGTACCGAAGGCGAGGAAGTCGCCGGTGTCCTGCTCAGGGGCCGCGTGAGCGGCCTGGACCAGCGCGTTCCTGATTTCCAAGGCGATGGTCACGAGTTGGGTTCCGAGCCCCGAGATGGGGACGATCGCGGCCAGCGCCATGCCTAAAACGGCATTCCGAAGATTGCGCATCACAACCCCCATGTGGCCCGCCAGGCGGTTCTCGACCGGATTTTCGGCGATGAGTTCTGCTGGTCGGGTCGGCTCCCAGTCTATTGACCAGAACCCGGCTCCAGCAGTGTCCGATCGGGTAAGGCGAATTCGTGCGGGCCACGCACGACACGCGGTGACGCACAGCGTTCGGCGAGTTCAGGAAAGCACTCGCGTGAGTGAGCGGCCGGGCAACATCGACCCGGTCCGCAACGACGAAGGGCGCCGTGGGAACGACCGGTCCCACGGCGCCCTTCGAATCGGCGTTCTGCGTGCCTCAGCGGGTGCGAGAACCGATCCCGGTGAGGGAACGGACCTCCATCTCGGCCTGGCGTTCGACGTCCCCCTCGGGCTTGCCGATGAACGTGCCGATGGCGGCGAACAAGAACGAGATCGGGATCGAGACGATGCCCGGGTTCTTCAGCGGGAAGAGCGCGAAGTCCACGCTCGGGATGATCGAGTCCGACGATCCCGACACGACCGGGGAGAAGATCACCAGCACCAAGCAGGAGATCAGACCGCTGTAGATGCCCCACAGCGTGCCGGTGGTGTTGAACCTCTTCCAGAACAGCGTGTACAGCAGCGTCGAGAGGTTGGCCGATGCGGCGAAGGCGAACGCCAGACCCACCAGGAACGCCACGTTCTGGCCGATCACCAGGATGCCGCCGATGATCGACGCGGCACCGATGACCAGCGCCGTCATGCGGGCGACCCACACCACGCGTTCGGAGTCGACGTCACCGTCGCGCACCACGCTCGCGTAGATGTCGTGCGCGAAGGAGGCCGATGCGGTCAGCGTCAGTCCTGCGACCACCGCGAGGATGGTGGCGAACGCGACCGCCGAGACGATGCCCAGCAGGACCGTGCCGCCGATCTCGTAGGCCAGCAGCGGTGCCGCGGAGTTCTCCGCACCCGGGGCGGCCAGGATCGCGTCGGTGCCCACCAGGGCGCTCGCGCCGTAGCCGATGATCAGCGTGCAGATGTAGAAGGTCGCCATCGTCCAGGTCGCCCACACCACCGAGCGCCGCGCCTCGCGGGCGTTGGGCACGGTGTAGAAGCGCATCAGGACGTGCGGCAGACCGCCCACACCCAGCACCAGCGCCAGGGACAGCGACAGGAAGTCCAACTTGGTGATGTCGGACTCGCCGTACTGGGCACCGGGAGCGAAGATCGCGCGGCCCTTGGGGTTGTTGTCGGAGGCGGCGGTCAGCAGGTCGGACATGCTGTAGCTGAACTTGCCCAGCAGGAAGATCGTGATCAGCACGGCGCTCAGCACGAGCAGGGCGGCCTTGATGATCTGCACCCAGGTGGTGCCCTTCATGCCGCCGACCAGCACGTAGACCATCATGACCGCGCCGACGCCGGCCATCACGAGCATCTGTCCGAAGTGACCGTGCACGTCGAGCAGCAGCGCCACCAGACCACCGGCACCGGCGATCTGGGCGATCATGTACATGATGGTGATGGCCAGGGTGGACGTCGCTGCGGCGGCCCGCACCGGACGCTGCTTCATCCGGAAGCTGAGCACGTCGCCCATGGTGAAGCGGCCGGTGTTGCGCGTGCGTTCGGCCAGCAGCAGCAGGTTGATCAGCCAGGCCACCAAGAAGCCGATGCTGTAGAGGAAGCCGTCGTAGCCGTAGATGGCGATCGCGCCGGCGATGCCGAGGAACGAGGCGGCCGACAAGTAGTCACCGGACAGCGCCACGCCGTTCTGCACGCCGCTGAAGGCGCTGCCCGCGACGAAGTAGTCGCTGGCGGTTCCGCGGTTGCTCACGCGGTAGACGATGAACAACGTGATCAGCACGAACGCAGCGAAGACGCTGACGTTGGTGATGATGCTGTCCTCGGGGATGGAATTGGCGAGGTTCATCAGTCGAGATCTCCGGCCTGCTCACGGATGTCGTCGACGCGCGGGTCGACGTGGCGACGTGCGAACCGGACGTAGAGGGTCGTCAGTCCCACGGTGGTGACGAATTGCCCGACGCCCAGCAGCAACCCGACGTTGACCTCGCCGAAGACCGGCTCCGCCATGGCCTTCGGGAAGTACGCCGCGGCCACCACGTAGCCCACGTACCAGATCAGGAAAAACGCCGTGGCCGGAAATACGAACCAGTTGAGGCGACGGCGGAGGCTGCGGAATTCGGCGCTCTGCTGGATAGCGGTGAAATCGGGCCGGTCGTCGGTTGAGCGAACCGCGCTCTTCTCGATTCCGCCGAACGCCGCGCGTTGATTTCCGGGCTCGCGGGGGGAACCGCGCAGCGCGGATTGCGTTGCGTTGCTCATGCATCCTTCCTGGACTTCAGGGGGTGTGCCGGCCGGGGCCGCCGAGCTGGCGGAGGCGGGCAATTCTTACCACTGTTCTACCTGTGTCGACACTGTGGGGCGCACCACCTCGGGGCCTCCATTTCACCCGTCTGAGCAGGCGTGGAGTCGAGGGGTCCCGTCAGGAGGGCAACGCTCGGTTACTGGTGGGTAAGATCAGGTCACGCGCCCGCGCATGCAAGATCGAAAGCCGCTGACCTGGTGTTACATCCTCTCGCGCGCGAGATACCAGGCCTCCTTTTGCTCCGAACGGGTGAAATTGCGCGGAGCGCTCCCGAACTGATCGGACACTCGGCGTGATCTCGCCTGATTGGCGTAGCGCATTGCGAAAAAGCCCCCGGTGCTTTCGTCGCGGGCAGGGCATATAGTGCTTGGGCACTGAGAGGTAGTCGTGCGAACGGGAAGGGTCACGGTTCGATACCAGTGTCCGGAATGTGCCGGCCGGGCAAGCCATCGGTAACGCTGAGTGTCGACAAGAACTCGAAGTCGTGGAGTCCCGCGTTGGTCCCCCGGCGTCAGACCCGCCCCGCACACCCGCCTCCCACCCCTGACCACCAGCACGACGATTGCGGGACCGCACGCATGCGCCGTTCGCCTACGCATAGTTCGACACGCCTGCTTGACCAGCGCGGAGACGCCCGAGGGGTGCGCCCGTGAGCGGGGACCGGCGGTTCGCCGGCTTGCTGCAGTGGCGCAACTGGTCGCTGCCCACGAAGCTGGCCGCCGTCGTCCTGGTGCCCGTCATCTTCGCGATCACGCTCGGTGTTGGCCAGATCCAGTGGCAGGTCGAGCAGGCCGACGAGTACCGCCGTGTTGCCCAGGTGCTCGACGCCGAGAAGCAGCTGGAACCGCTGACCAGCGGACTGCAGCTGGAGCGCAACCGCGCCGTGGAGAGCCTGGTCGGCGATGGTGAGGCCGGCCGCTTCACCGAGCAGGTCGCTGCCACCGACAAGGCCGCCGAGAACCTCCGCAGCGTTGTCGCCGACAGCGACATCCACACCGACGTCGTCCAGGAGCGCTACACCGAGACCCGCAAGGCGCTGGACGCGCTGGGTGCGGTCCGGGCCGGTGTGCAGGCCGACCGGGTGGCCCCGATGCAGGCCATCGGCGCCTACAGCCAGGCCGTGCGCGCCGCGCTCGCCCTGGACCGCGCGCTGACCACCAGCGTCGCCGACCCGCGGATCTCCAGCACCTCGGCTGCGCTCACCGACCTGCTCGGGCTGTCCGAAGAGGTCCGGCTGCAGCAGTCGCTGGTCCTCTCCGGCCTCAGCGACGGCTCGCTGGAGGCGGACGCGCTCGAGGCGCTGTCCGGTTCGCGAGCCCGACTCCTCTCGAAGATCAACGACGCCAGCGCCGGTGTGGCCAAGCACTGGCAGCAGCGCCTTCAGCAACAACTCCAGTTGCCGGCGATCGTGCAGCGCAACCAGTTGCTCGCCTCGGTCATCATGGAGAGCACGGACAACAAGTCCAGCGGTAGCTACTCCGTGAACCGCGAGGCCTGGAACACCACCAGCGACGGCTCCGCGTCCACCATCGAGGCCGGTCGTGACGAGCTGGCCACCGAGGTCCGCACCATCGCGCAGGAGCTGGCCGACGACGCCAGCGACAGCGCCGGGTGGGACTCGGTGATGCTGATGGCCTCGCTGATCGCCGCGGCCGGCGTGATCATCATGATCACCCGCCAGCTGCTCAGTTCGCTGCGCGAGCTGCGGATCGGCGCGCTGGACGCGGCCGAGTACGACCTGCCGGAGGCGGTGACCGCCGTCCGCAAGGGCAAGGGCTCTGAAGCCGAGGTGCCACCGCTGCCGGTCTCCACCACCGAAGAGGTCGGCCAGGTGGCGCGGGCCTTCGACGAGGTCAACCGGCAGGCGCTGCGCCTGGCGGTCGAGCAGGCCGACCTGCGCCGCGGCTACAGCGACGCCTTCGTCAGCGTCTCCCGCCGCAGCCAGGCGCTGCTGGAGCGCCAGCTGCGCCTGTTCGAGGAGCTGGAGCAGGACGAGGAAGATCCCGACCAGCTGTCCCGGTTGTTCCAGCTGGACAACCTCGCGACCCGGATGCGCCGGAACAACGAGAACCTCATGGTCCTCTCCGGCAGTGACCTGGCTCGGCGTTTCACCCAGCCCACCGAGCTCGCCGACGTGCTGCGCTCGGCGGTCTCGGAGATCGAGCAGTACCCGCGGATCGCGGTGCAGCCGACCCCGTCGGTGAAGCTGCGCGGCAACACCGCCAGCGACCTGGTGCGACTGACCGCCGAGCTGATGGACAACGGCGCGAACTTCTCCGCGCCGGACACCGTCGTGACGGTCTCGAGCTACCAGTCCGGGGACGGCACGGTCGTCATCGACGTGCTGGACAACGGCATCGGCATGGGCGACGAGGACCTGGCCGAGGCCAACGAGCGGCTGGCCCGCGTCGCCGAGGACGACATCTCGACCTCGCGCCGGATGGGCTTGTTCGTGGCCGGCCGGTTGGCCGCGCGGCACGGCATCAGCGTCGAGCTGCACGGCGGACCCGACGTCGAAGGGGTGCGCGCCACCGTGCTGGTGCCCGCCGAGCACGTCGTCTCCTCCGAGCACGGTCCGTCGCAGGTGCCGCCGCCGTCCGCCCAGCCCGGGCAGGTCAACGGGCACTCGCTGCCCGGCATGCAGTCGGGCACGTTCCCGGGGGCCGGCTCGCCGCTGCCGCAACGGGTGCCGGACCAGCACCGGCCGGACGACAGCGGCTGGCAGACCCACGAACCGTCCTTCGCCCAGGACTTCGGCGCCCAGAGCTTCGGAGCCCAGGGCTTCGGGGTGCAGGACCACGGCGCGCAGGACTACGAGCAGTACGACAACTCCGACGAGCCGACCAGCCTGTTCGAGCCGCTCTTCCCGAACGAGCAGGCCGAGAGCTCCGGTTTCGAGGCGTCGAGCTTCTTCGAGCCGGCAGGCGGTGGTCAGGCCAACGACTTCTTCACGCCCGCGGGAGGCGGGGAGTCCTCGGCCGGCAGCTTCTTCGACTCGTCGCAGGACCACGGTGAGGAAGCCGAGGAGCCGGCTCCCGAGCCGGTCGGCAACGACCTCGCCGGGCAGTGGTTCATGCCCGCCTCCTCCGACCCGATCTCGGAGACCGGCGAGTTCCGCTGGCCGGAGACCAAGGACGGCGACTCCGCGCTGTTCACCTCGAGCGCGTCGGAGGAGGGCGACGACGAGCCGCAGCTGACCCCCTCGGGTCTTCCGCAGCGCAAGCCGCGGAACATGGCAGCGTCCGAGTCCGCCGAAGAGGCCCCGAAGGGCCGCAGTCCGGAAGACATCAGCAAGCAGCTCGCGCACAACGGCGTCCAGTTCGGGCGGACCGACCCGGAAACGGCCCACAAGCCGTGGCCGCCGGACCCGTCGGAGCAGGAGCCCGAGCTGCCCGAGCCCAAGCCGTGGATCCCGCAGACTCCGGAGGCCGAGGCCTGGGACTTCGCCGCGGACAAGGCCCGTGAGGCCGCCGAAGCCGCGGCGAACCCGCAGGAGACCTCCTTCACCAGTGCCGGTCTTCCGCGCCGCAAGCCGAAGGCCAACCTGGTGCCGGGGAGCGTGTCCAGCCAGTCTCAGCAACCGAGTCAGCCGCGGCGCCTCCCGCGCGATCCGAACGCGTTGCGCAGCAGGCTGTCCGACTTCCAGGGTGGCGTCAGCCGAGGCCGGCACCGGATGACCGACGAGGGCTGAGTGGTGTACACACTCGAGAAGACGCGTGATCATCTCGGCAACGAACAGGAGGTTGCATGAGCGCACAGACTATTTCCCGCAGGTTCGGCTGGCTGATCACGGACTTCACCGAACGTGTGCAGGGCGTTGCGCACGCGATCGTGGTCTCGGCCGATGGCCTGGTCCTGACCGCGTCGGCGACGCTGCCCAGGGACCGCGCCGACCAGCTCGCGGCTGTGGCCTCCGGACTGCTGAGCCTCACGCAGGGTTCCGCGAAGTGCTTCGAGGCCGGCCGGGTCGTGCAGACGATCGTGGAGATGGACCGGGGCACCTTGCTGCAGATGGGCATCAGCGATGGTTCCTGCCTGACCGTGCTCGCTGCTCCGCAGTGCGACATGGGTCTGGTCGCGTACGAGATGACGATGCTCGTCGAGCGCGTCGGCCAGATGCTCACCCCGGAGATCCGCACGCAGTTGCAGAACAGCGCCAACGCCGTGTCGGGCCAACTGGTGTGAGGACGCGATGAGCAGACGCTCGGATTACCCACGACGGGATCGAAGACGACAGAACTCCGGCGACGACAGCTTCGCCGACGTCGTCAACGCGTTCACGTTCGGCGCCAAGCCCAAGCGCGACAAGCGCGAGGAGCGGTCGGAGCCGGAAGCGCCGCCGCAGGACCGCGAGCTGGACCAGCGCGCCAGGACGGTGTCCCAGGACCCGGCCGAGGCCGCGTCCGAGGTTCCGGTGGCGTCCAGCATCCGGTCCTACACCTGGACCGGCGGCCGGACGAAGTCGAACCACGAACTGGCCATCGAAACCCTGGTTTCGGTCGGCGAGAACTACCGACCCGGCGCACCGGTCCGGCTGGAGCACCAGTCGATCGCCGAGCTGTGCCAGCAACCGCGTTCGGTGGCCGAGGTGGGTGCTCTGCTGTCGGTGCCGATCGGGGTCGCACGCGTGCTGCTGGCCGACATGGCCGAACTCGGGTTGATCACCGTGCACAACACGGTCAGCGAAAGCGGTAGCGCACCACACATGCTGTTGATGGAAAGGGTTTTGAGTGGACTCCGTCGGCTATAGCGCACCCCAGCCCGGCACCGTGCCGGAGGCTGCCAACCGGGGTGGCACCAGCTCGACGTCGGCGAAGATCGTCGTCGCGGGCGGGTTCGGTGTGGGCAAAACGACGTTCGTCGGTTCGGTCTCGGAAATCGTCCCGCTGACCACCGAGGCGGTCATGACGGAGGCGTCCCAGGGCGTCGACAACCTCGACGCCACTCCGAACAAGACCACCACGACCGTGGCGATGGACTTCGGTCGCATCTCGCTGGCGTCGGACCTGATCCTCTACCTGTTCGGCACGCCCGGGCAGCAGCGGTTCTGGTTCATGTGGGACGACCTCGTCAAGGGCGCCATCGGCGCGGTCGTGCTGGTCGACACCCGCCGGCTGGCGGACTCGTTCTCGGCGATCGACTTCTTCGAGGACCGCGGCCTGCCGTACCTGGTGGGCGTGAACATGTTCGACGGCGAGATGCTGCACTCGCTCGAGCAGGTGCGGGAAGCGATGGCGGTCGGCCCGGACGTGCCGATCGGTCCGGTGGACGCGCGGGACCGGGAATCCACCAAGCGCACGCTGATCGCGCTGGTCGAGCACGCCATGAAGCACTGGACTCAGCGCCAGGCGATGTGACTTCGCGGGTACGGGTGTCAGCCTCGGCCCGAGACTGACACCACCTCGCGGAAACGCCCTGGAACGTCAGGGTTTGCGGGCCACGCCGCCGAGCAGGTTGTACTCGCCGCCCGAGGGCTCGGTCAGGCGCGGACCGTCCGGCCACCAGTCGAAGAGGTGGACCAGGCCGGGTTCGACCATCTCCAGGCCGTCGAACAGGGCCTGGATCTCCTCGCGGTTGCGGTAGTAGCAGCTGCCCATCATCGCGTTGAACCGCTCTTGCGACTCCGCGGCGAGCTTCGCGTGCTCGCTGCCGTCGCCCGGGTTGTGCAGGTGCGAGATCGCCAGGTACGAGCCGGGGGCCAGTGCGTCGAGGTAGGCGCGCACGATCGCCGCGGGGTTCTCCCCGTTGGTGACGTGGTGCAGCGTGTTGCTGTGGATCAGCCCCACCGGGCGGTCCAGGTCCAGGTACTTGCGCACCGGTACCTGGTTGAGCACCTGCTCGGGATCGCGCAGGTCGGCGACCGCGAAGTGGGTGTAGTCGTTCTCCTCCAGCAGCGCACGCCCGTGCGCGGCGACCGACGGGTCGTTGTCGACGTAGATGACCGTCGCCTCGCTGTTGATCCGCTGCGCCGCCTGGTGGGTGTTCTCGGCCGTCGGCAGGCCCGAGCCCAGGTCGAGGAACTGGTCGACACCGGCGTTGCCGGCCATGAAGCGCACGACGCGGATCAACCAGGCGCGGCACTGCCTGCCGACCTGGATCGCCTCGGGCACCAGGTGCTGGATCTGCCTGAGCACCTCGCGGTCGACCTCGAAGTTGTCCTTGCCGCCGACGAACGCGTCGTAGACGCGCGCGATGCTGGGCTTCGTCGTGTCGATCTGCGGGGGCTGGGCCATGGGTGAATCCGCTCGGTCGCGTCGTGGAACCTGATCTTCGTACCAACAGTATGCCCGTGGCCGCGTTGGGTGAACAGCCGTACCGGTGCAGTGGGTGGTGATGTGCGCGACTGAGCGCGACGTCCTCGCGGAACGGTGCGCGGAAGTCGGAAACCGTTGCCGGGCAAGCTCACGGGTCCCTGCGGCCGGTGGTGCGCCGGAGGAGTGGCAGACTGCTCCCGATGAGCGGAGCGGTACTGATCTTGGGCGGCCGGAGCGAGATCGGCGTGGCGGTCGCGGACCGCTTGGTGCGGCGCGGCAACGGCAAGGTGATCCTGGCGGCGCGGCGCGCGCACGACCTCGACGGCGAGGAAGCGGCGCTGCGCGAAGCGGGCGCTGAGGAGGTCGTGCGGGTCGACTTCGACGCCGCCGAGCTGGACGGCCACGAGGAGCTGCTGCGCGGCATCGTCCGCGAGCACGGGCCCATCGGCACCGCGGTGATCTCCTTCGGCATCCTCGGTGACCAGGCGCGAGCCGAAGCCGACGCCGCGCACGCGGTCGACGTCGTGCACATCGACTACGTCGCGCACGTCAACGTGCTGACCCACCTGGCCACCCTGCTGCGCGAGCAGGGGCACGGCCGGATCGTGGTGTTCTCCTCGGTCGCCGGTGTGCGGGTCCGCCGCGCCAACTACGTCTACGGCTCGGCCAAGGCCGGTCTCGACGGCTTCGCCAACGGTCTCTCGGACGCCCTGGTCGGCAGCGGGGTATCGCTGCTGATCGTCCGGCCGGGCTTCGTGATCGGCCGCATGACCACCGGCATGGACCCCGCGCCGTGGTCGTCAACACCGGACCAGGTCGCCGACGCCACCGACAAGGCCCTGCACCGAGGCCGCCGCGTGGTGTGGGTGCCGGGCATCCTCCGCTGGGTCTTCGCCGCCATGCACTACGTCCCCCAGCCCCTGTGGCGGCGGATGCCCCGCTGAGGACCGCGCGTGTCGGGGTGGAGCCCTACGGTACCGGCATGTCGGACTTCCACGCGCTGCACGCGGCGGGTGCGCCGTTGTTGCTGCCCAACGCTTGGGACCACACCTCCGCTGCCGCGCTCGCGGAGGCGGGGTTCGCGGCGATCGGGACCACGAGCCTCGGCGTCGCCGCGGTGCACGGCGTGCCGGACGGCTCCGGCGGCACCAAGCAGGAGACGTTCGACCTGGCCCGGAAGATCGTGGCCCTGCCGGTCCCGATCACCGTCGACGTCGAGGCGGGGTTCGGCCTCGGCCCGGCCGAGATCGGCGACTTCGCCGCGGCACTGGCCGACCTGGGCGTCGCGGGCATCAACATCGAGGACGAGCTCTGCGACCCGCAGCTGCACGCGCGGCGGATCACCGAGATCCGTGACCGGGCACCGGGGCTGTTCGTCAACGCCCGCACCGACACCCACTGGCTCGGCAGCGACCCGAGCCTCCCCGAAGCCCTCGAGCGAGCCCGCCGCTACGCCGGGGCCGGAGCCGACGGGGTGTTCGTCCCCGGGCTCAGCGCGGAGACGGACGTCCGAGCGCTGGTCGAGGCCGTCGACGTCCCGGTCAACGTGCTCTACAAGCCCGGTCAGAGCATCGAGGAGCTGGCCGCCGCGGGCGTCCACCGCATCAGCACCGGCTCGCTGCTCTACCGGGCGGCGCTGAGCGCGGCCGTCACGACCGCTCGCGAGATCCGCTCCGGCGGTGCCACCGCAGCGGACGCCCCGACCTACCAGGCGGTCCAGGACTACATCGTCGGTGGCCGGCGGCGGGGCTCCGGCGGCTTGAAGTGACCGCCGTCGGGCCCGGTCGGCTTGGTGCGCCCGGCCCCGAGGTAGTGGCAGAACCACCGCTCGGCCAGCTCGGAGACCTTCTCCAGCGCTCCGGGCTCCTCGAACAGGTGCCCGGCGTGCGGCACGATCTCGATCTTGACGTCGGCCAGCGGCAGTGAGGTGAGCAGCTCGGCGGCCTGGCGGTTGAGGTTGAGGACCTCGCGGTCGTGCCCGCCGACGATCAGCAGCGTGGGGGCCTGCACCTCGGCGAGCCCGTCGCCGCCGAGATCGGGCCGCCCACCCCGCGACACCACGGCGGTGACCCGGTCAGGTCGCCGCGCGGCCGCCTTCATCGCCGCGGCGGCCCCAGTGCTCGCGCCGAACAGGCCGACGGGCATGCCGCGCGTGGCGTCCCACGAGTCGAGCGCGTCGATGGCGGGGACGAGTCGATCGGCCAGCAGGTCGATGTCGAAGCGGTACTCGTAGGTGCGCCGGTCGATCGACGCCTCGTCCGGGGTGAGCATGTCCAGCAGGAAGGTGCCGAAGCCCGCGTGCTGCAGGGACTCGGCGACCGCCCGGTTGCGCGGGCTGCGCCGCGAACTGCCGGAACCGTGCGCGAACAAAACCACCGCCCGAGCAGGCGGTGGCATCACGAGGTCCCCTTCGAGCTGGCCGGCAGGTGTCTTGACTGTCACTGGCTCGGTCGTGAGTTGAACCATCAGGGGCCTCCCTCGGTCTCAGCACGCCACGAGTACCCGGACGGGTCCGCTGCGACACGCCGCAGGTCACACCCACTGTCACCCGTGTGAGGCCGGCCCGCAGGTGGATCTACGCGCGCACGGCGTTGCCCAAGGTCATGATCAACCGGTTGTCCCAGGCGAACATCGAGGCCACGGCCACCAGGTCGTGCACGTCGTCGGCGTCGAGACCCGCCGAGCGCAGTCGCCGCACGTCGGCGGCGGTGAGCGCGGCGGGCGTGACCGTGAGCGCGCCGGCGACGTCGACGACGGCCCGCAAGCGCTCGTCGGCGATGGCAGCCGGCCCTGCCTCGGCGAGCACCACGGCGGTCAGCGGGTCCCCGGAGAGCTCCACCTGCCGCTTGCCGTGCACGGCGGTGCAGTACCCACACCCGTTGATCAGCGACGTGGCGAGCGCAGCCAGTTCGCGATCGGCCCGGTCCAGCGCACCGCGGCCGGTCATGATCGCCTCGCGCAGCAGCGTCTGCGCGGACAGCACCCCGGCGTCGAGCTTGAGCGTCTCGACGAACTCGCCACCCGGGACGACGCGCGAGACCCACCGCATCGACGGGAACGCCTCGCCGGGCGTCGACAGGCGGTGCCCGTCGGCGGCCGCACCGGCCTCGATGGTGATCCCCGGCTGGGAGGCAGGGCCGTCTCCGGGGTCGGCGGCCAGCCGCAGCCCGCCCTCGAGCCGCACCCGGAAGCTCGCGTAGGCGGCGACCTGCGTGGCGGTGACGACCTGGTCCGGGCTGAAGTGCTGCAGCAGTTCGGCGATCTCCTCGGCGCCCACGTCGGCGGGGTCGAGCGCGACCTGCTCGCAGTGGGCCAGCAGCGCCTGGGTGGCTTCCGGCAGCTCTGCCCAGCGGTCGACGTCCCGCACGACCTCGTCGTCGTCGAGCTCGGCCGCGAGCCGGTCGGCGTAGTCGGAGTCGTCGTTGACCAAGGCGACGCGCAGCGCGATCCGCGTCCGGTCGGCTGCGTCCAGCTGGGACTGGTCGTCGGGGCGGAGCACTGCGGCGTCGGCGTTCCCGGCGGCTTCCCGGACGTCCGGTCGAAGCACGGTGAGCGCTCCTGCTGCGCGATCGGTGACGGTCGTCATGCGCAGACCTTAGCGTTGCAAGATCGTTCAGCTGTTCGGGAGGTTGAGCTGCCAGGAGACGCCGTAGCGGTCTTGCACCCAGCTGAACTGCCGCGAGAACCCGTAGTCGCCCGGCGGCATCATCACCGCCCCGTCCTCGGAAAGTGCCTGGTGGAGCCGGGTGTGCTGGGCCTCGTCGACGCAGTCGACGTACAGCGACATCGACGGTGTGAAGTCGAAGCCGTGCCGCACCGGCGAATCGATGCACATGTGCTGTCGGCCGCACAAGGTGAACGTGGCGTGCTGCACGCTGCCTTCGGCGCCCTGCTCGCCAGGGCCGTAGCGGCTGATGGCGAGCACCTCGGAGTCGTCGAACAGGCTGATGTAGAAGTGCATCGCCTCCTCGGCCCGCCCGTTCTGGAACATCAGGAACGTGGAGATCTGCGTGAACATGCCGCCTCCCTGGCCTTGGTGCTGATCACCGGGCGAGTATTGCCGGAGCGACCGACATCCGCCCGGAACGGAGCCGACATGACCCCGAAGGTGCCCGTGGTGATCGACACCGACACCGCGCAGGACGACTGCACCGCCCTGCTCGTCGGCCTCCTCGACCCCCGCGCCGACCTGCGCGCGATCACCGTGGTCGCCGGCAACGTCGGCTTCGACCAGCAGGTCCGCAACGCCTTCCTGACGCTCAACGCCGCCGGCCGTCTCGGCGAGGTCCCGGTCCACCTCGGCTGCCGGCGCCCCATCGTCCGCCCGTGGGAGAGCGCCGAGGACGTCCACGGTGACGGCGTGGGCGGCATGACCATGGACATGACGGGTTGCGAGCCGCGCCCTGAGCACGCCGTCGACACCCTCGTCCGCCTGGCCGCGGAATCCCCGGGCGAGCTCACGATCGTCTGCATCGGCCCGCTGACCAACATCGCCACGGCCACCGTCAAAGACCCGGCCTTCGTCGACAACGTCGGAGGCCTGCACGTGATGGGCGGCAGCAACAACGCCCGCGGGAACATCACGGCCGCAGCGGAGTTCAACTTCTACGTCGACCCCGAAGCGGCGAAAACGGTGTTCGCAGCAGGTTTCGACATCACGGTCATCCCCTGGGCGCCGTTGACCTTGGAGCGGGCCGTCTTCGGCCCGGAGCAGCTGGCCGAGATCGACGCCCTCGACACCCCGCTGTCCCGCTTCTTCACCCGAGCCTGCGCAGCCACCCTCGAGTTCGACCGCAGCGTCGGCATCAACGGAACCACCCACCCCGACTCCCTGACAGCAGCGGTCCTGCTGCACCCCGAGCTCATCACCCGCGCAGCCCGCTACCACGTCGACGTCGAGACCCAAGGCGAACTGACCCGCGGCTACGCAGCCATGTCCTGGGGAGTCCACGGCCTCGAACCCAACGCGACAGTGGTGGAGGACGTGGATGCGCAGGAGTTCTACGGCTACGTCACGGAGCTCTTGGCGGGGCAGGTAGAGCTGGCCAGTCCGCTCCGGTGATCTTCGACTCGAGGTGGGCCCTCGAGGTCAGGGGTCTGAGTAGCCACCAAGGCATCGAGACCGTGTGCGGACCTGGTCCGAATGCCTTCTGCACGGGCTGACGCTTGCGCGACGGAGCAGGTCGTAGAAGTCGTCCAGCATGTGGGCTCACGACTCTTCGTCCTGGTTCCGGAATCGTAGTAGTGCTGGTAGACCAAGTAATCGATTCCGGCCGCAACGGCTGTACCGATCACAACGTGCCCCTGTTGCGACCGCCCCGCTGAAGTACCGGCCGCGGAACTGCCCGAGCGGTGCTGACAGAACTGGATGCGCTTGTTCGCCGTAGGCCCTCCGCATCATCCCTTTGTGGCGGGAAAGTGCCAGGGCCGGCTGAAAATCCGCTCGCGGTGGGGTGTTCGCCCGTTACGCTGCTGGGATGGCGTCTGTGCGGGAAGTTCAGGTGACGTTCGACTGCGCTGAGCCGGAGCGGGTGGCTCGGTTCTGGTGCGAGGTGCTCGGGTACGTGGTGCCGCCTCCGCCCCCGGGGTTCGACTCGTGGGCGGCGTTCGACCGGTCGCTGCCTGCTGAGCGGCAGGGGTCGGCGTTCGCGTGCGTGGATCCGAACGGGGTGGGGCCGCGGTTGTTCTTCCAGCGGGTTCCGGAGGGCAAGGTCGTCAAGAACCGGGTGCACCTCGACGTGCGGGTCGGGTCCGGTCTCGTGGGGGAGGAGCGGTTGGCGGCGTTGGAGGCCGAAGCCGCTCGTCTCGAGAAGTGGGGGGCGACCCGGGGCGAGCTGCTGCTCGCCGATGAGTTCAACGAGTCGTGCCAGAACATGTTCGACGTCGAAGGCAACGAGTTCTGCCTCGACTGACGCGTTCATTCGAAGACCGACCAGCAGAGGTCGTTGCGCCGCTGCTGGTCTTCGAGGACGAGGTCGCGGACCTCCTCGGGGAGCTGTGCTCGTTGCCAGCGGCATTCCTCGTGGCCGGCGGCCTCGCCTCCGGCCGCGCGGACGGCTTTGATCGCGTAGGCGGCGGCGCCCAGGTCGTGTTCGGCGACGTGGGCGACCACCGCTGCCTGTCCCGCTGCGAAGGCCGCGAAGCGCGGGGCTCCGGTGAGCGGGCGTGCCGCGGCCATGGCGTGCCCACCGGCTGAACGGGAGTCCCACATCCGGACTTCGCCGCGCGTCCAGGCGCGGACCTGCTCGATCGCCTGGCGCGGTCGCGGATCCGAGGGTTGGTGCTGCTCGAAGAGGTGCAGGACGTGCTCGGCGCAGTCGGCGGCCCACAGGCCCAGCAGGTGGTGGTCGGAGTCCGTGAGAGTTCCGCCGCGCCGGATGGTGCTCAGGCGCGGGTCGCGGACCTCCGGCACGATCACGTGACCTCCGCGGTGAACAAGCCGCTCTCGCTGTTGAGGACCGAGTCGAGCAGGTGCAGGACCTCGGCCGTCTCGGCGAGCTCGCCGATGACGATGATCTTGAGCCGGTTGCGCTCCTCGTCGTGGACGGTCTGCACCCGCGGCGCCCGGTGGGAGCTGACGGCGGCCAGGACCAGGGTGCCGAGGCGATCGGCGGCGGAGCGGTCGACCCCGTCGACCTGGACGATGCTGGAGACCTCCACCGCCCCCGCGGGCTGGGCGGGCTCGGTCGGCCTGCCGGTGAGCTGTTCGAGGTCGGACCGGGAGATGCGGTACTGCTTGCCGATGCGGACGGCGTTGAGCCGGCCGGACCGGATGTAGCTGCGGACCGTGCGCACGTGCAGGCCGAGGAGTGCGGCGACCTGCTCGACCGAGTACATGTCTTCCTGCATCGTTTCCCAGCCTAGGTCGTGAAGCGGAACGATGCGTCCTCGGTTGATCAGCACGCCACCGCCACACGGGTCCTTCAGCTCTCCGGCAGGTCGCCGGGTTCGATGAAGGACTGCACCATCCTCGGGAAGATCTGCGTGAACAGCGGTTTCGACGAGGACGAGGTTCCCGTGAACGCCGCGTGCTCCAGCTGGGCCTCGTAGACCGAGGTCAGCGCGCGGACCGCGTCGCGGGTGTCGACGGCCAGGCGCAGGTTGAGCCGGTCCAGGGCTTCGTGCAGCAGCTCGGCGATCGAGTCCGTCAGGTGCTCCAGGGACTCGCCGGCGCGCTTGCGCAGCTGGGGGTCGCGCAGGGCGTGCGCGCGGAACTCGGTGACCAGCATGTACCAGTTGTGGTCGGCGATCAGCGACTCCGCGCAGGCGGTGCCGACCTTGACGATCGCGTCGTGCAGCGACTCGCGATCGGCGACGCCCTCGACGAGCACGTCGTTGACGATCGTGCGCGTCTTCTGGATGCGCAGGCTCATCTCCTCCTCGTACACCGCGAGGAACAGGTCCTCCTTGGTGTCGAAGTTCGAGTAGAAGGCGCCCCGGCTGAAGCCGGCCGTCTCGCAGATCAGCTCAACCGGGGTGTCCCGAATGCTGTGCTCGGAGAACACCTCGCGTGCGGCGTCGATCAAGCGTCGACGTGTCTGCGCCCGTCGCCGTGTCTCCCGTTGGCGCGGTTGGTCGGTCATGACCGGCATTCTCCTGCGGTGTTTCGGCTCACAGTTGCCTGTGGCCACGAGCTAGGTGGATCTCGGGAAATATACAGTGTGTATCGCATACACCGTGTATCGAAAATACCGGGAGTGTTCCCCTTGTCTTCGTTGCTTCACCGGCTGGGGCGGGCTGTGGTCCGCGGTCGAGCCTGGGTGCTGGTCGCGTGGTTAGCCCTGCTCGCGGTGCTCGGCACGGGCGCCGCGCTCTTCCAGCAGGGCATGGAGACGGAGCTGGCGATCCCCGGCTCCGAGTCGCAGGACACGCTCGACCACCTCAACAACGTCTTCCCCCAGATGAGTGGCTCCAGCGCGCAGCTCGTGGCCACCACACCCCCAGGTGAGCGCATCGACTCCCCGGAGGGGCGCGAGGCCATCGAGTCCTTGATCCACCGGGTCGAGGGCCAGGAGGGCGTGACAGCGGTGATGAACCCGCTGTCGGACATGGTCGACAACCAGGTCTCCGCCGACGGCGACACCGCGCTGATCACCGTGCAGCTCAGCTACTCCCCGACGGCGGTGCCCGAGAACGTCAAGACCGGCCTGCTCGCCGAAGCCGAGAACCTGGAGCGCCAGCTCGGCCCCGGTAGCGACGTGCACGCCGGCGGTCCGATCTTCGCCGTCAACATGCCCGCCGTCGGAGCGACCGAAGCGGTCGGCGTCGTCGTGGCCCTGCTGGTGCTCATGCTGATGCTGCGATCGCTGGTGGGCGCGGTCATGCCGCTGATCACCGCGTTGATCGGCGTCGGCGTGTCGATGACCGTCGTGCTGCTGTCCACCGCGTTCGTCACGGTCTCCTCGGCCGCGCCGATGCTCGGCCTGATGCTCGGGCTCGCGGTCGGCATCGACTACTCGCTCTTCATCGTCTCCCGGCATCGAGAACAGCTCGGTGAAGGCCTCGACGTCGCCGAATCGATCGCGCGCTCGGTGGCCACCGCCGGCTCCGCGGTGATCTTCGCCGGCGTCACCGTGATCATCGCGCTGCTCGCGCTGGCCGTGCCCGGCATCCCGTTCCTGACGGTCATGGGGATCCTCGCCGGTGTGTCGATCGCCGTCGGCGTCGCCGCGTCGCTGACGGTCATCCCGGCGCTGCTCAGCTTCGCCGGGGAGCGGCTGCGCCCCAAGGCAACCCGGAACAAGCGCACCACCCGTCCACGCACCAAGTTCAGCCTGCGCTGGGTCCGCGCGGTCACCAAGGCGCCGCTGCTGACCATCGTGGTCGTCATCGCCGGGTTGGGCCTGTGCACGCTTCCTGCCGCCGACCTGCGGCTGTCGGTGCCCGACGCCGGAGCGCAGGCCGTGGGCACCCCGGCGCGCGACACCTACGACGCGGTGGCCGAGCAGTTCGGCCCCGGCTACAACGCCCCGTTGATCGTGACCACCGACGTCATCGGCACCAAAGACCCGCTCGGCCAGGTCAACGGCATGGCCGACGAGATCCGCGCGCTGCCCGGCGTCGCCGCGGTCCCGCTGGCCACCCCGAACGAGACCATCGACACCGGCATCATCCAGGTCATCCCGACCGCCGGCGGTGAATCGCAGACCACCGAAGACCTGGTGCACGAGCTGCGCGACCTCAGCCCGCACTTCGAGCAGGAGTACGGCGCGGGCATCGCCGTCACCGGCATGACCGCCATCGGCATCGACCTGTCCGAGAAGCTCAGCGACGCGCTGCTGCCCTTCGGCGTCATCGTCGTCGGGCTGACCCTGGTGCTGCTGGCGATGGTGTTCCGCTCGGTGTGGGTGCCGGTCAAGGCCGCGCTGGGGTACCTGCTGTCGGTCGGCGCGACCTTCGGCGCCACCGCGTTCGTGTTCAACCAGGGCCACCTCGCCGAGCAGCTCAACATCACCCACGTCGGCGGTGTGATCAGCTTCCTGCCGCTGCTGCTCATGGCGATCCTGTTCGGCCTGGCCATGGACTACGAGGTGTTCCTGGTGTCCCGGATGCGCGAGGAGTACGCGCACCACCGCGACGCCGGGCGCGCCATCGAAGCCGGCTTCTCCAACGTCTCGCCGGTCGTGGTGGCCGCCGCGGTCATCATGATCTCGGTGTTCGCCGCCTTCGTCCCGCACGGCGACTCCAACATCAAGCCGATCGCCTTCGGACTCGCCGTGGGCGTGTTCGTCGACGCCTTCCTCGTGCGCATGACGTTGGTGCCCGCCGTGATGGCGTTGCTCGGCGACCGCGCCTGGTGGTTGCCGAAGTGGTTGGCGCGCAAGCTGCCCGCGCTGGACGTCGAGGGCGAAGCCCTCGAGCACGAGCTGCGGCTGGCGAACTGGCCGGGCAACGACGAGGTCGTCAGCGCACGTGACTTCAGCGTCCGTGACGACCGCGCGGAGCCGATCTTCGAAGGTGTGCGGATCGCGCTGCGCCCCGGTGGCGTGCTGGCGGTGCAAGGCGATGACGACGACCTGTCGTCGGCGATGCTGCACGCGCTCGGCGGACGGCTCAGCGGAGTGCAGGGCGATGTGCGGGTGCTGGGTCTGCTGCTGCCGCAGCGCGCCCGCGCGGTCCGTTCCCGCACCGCCCTGGTGCGGTGCCGCGAGAGCGAGGCACCGGCCGCCGAGATCGCCGCGGCGATGTCCGAGGGCGTGCGGCTGGTGCTCGTCGACGAGCTCGACGCCGTCGCCGACACCGAGCAGCGCCGCGAGATCTCCCGCCTGCTCACTGAAGCGTCCACACCGGACGGCGAGCCGGTGACCTTCGTGGTCACCCACCAGAACCCGAGCCTGGTCTCCGGCCTGCTGCCGGAACACCGGCTGAGCACCATGCGGCTTTCCGCGCGGCCGACGGCACCCACGTTCGCCGGCCGCCTCCTGGAGGTTTGAGGGACATGCTGAACCCGTTCACGCACGCGAGCAGGCGCGCAGGCGGCTCGGTCGGCTGGCGCACCTGGACCGGCCTGGTCCTCGTGCCGGTGCTCATCGTCGGAGTGCTGGCCTGGGCGTTCTGGGCGCCGATGTCCCAGCACGGCGCCGCCAAGGTGGCCGTGGTCAACAACGACGAGCCCGCCACGATCAACGGTCAGATGGCGCCGCTCGGCCGCGAGATGGCCGCGAAGCTGGTCAACAACACCGAGTCCGGTTACTCGTGGGAGATGACCGACACCGACGACGCCGAGGAGGGCCTGAGCGAGGGCCGCTACTCGGCCGCGGTGATCATCCCGCCGGAGTTCTCCCGCCACACCGCCTCGGTGATGACCGGTGAACCCCTCGACGCCACCCGCGCCGGCATCGACGTCCGGACCTCGCCGATCGCGGCGCCCGCCGACGCCGCCGCCGTCTCGTCCGCGGCCCGGCAGAGCGTCTCGGTGTTCAACCGGCAGATCCTGGAGCAGCTGCTCGACGGCTTCTACGGCGGCTTCACGCAGATGCACGACCAGCTCGGCACCGCCGTCGACGGCGCCAACAAGCTCGCCGACGGCAGCGGGCAGCTCGCCGACGGCATCGGCCAGCTGTCCGACGGCGTGGGACAGCTGACCGGGGGGACCGGGCAGCTCGCGCAGGGAGGCAACCAGCTCGCCGACGGGTCCGAGCAGCTCGCGGGCGGTGTCTCGCAGCTGTCCGGCGGTCTGACGCAGTTGCACCAGCAGATCCAGCAGATGCCCGCGCAGACCCAGCAGCTGGCCGACGGCGCCAAGCAGGTCGCCGCCGGGAACCGGCAGATGGCCAACACCTTCACGCCGCTGGCGGACCAGATCATCACCGCCACCGACCAGATCCCCACCGAGTCCAGCAGCCTCGAGGGGCTGAAGAAGCTGCTGGCCCAGTGCCCGCCGGAAGGCGCGACCGTCGACCTGTGCAAGGGCCTGCGCGCCGAGGTCGAGCGCCTCAGCCAGCGGCAGGGCGCTCTGGACTCCCTCAAGGCGCAGATCCAGAAGCCCGCGCGCGACATGCGTGACGGGATGCAGGGCCTGGCCTACGGGTCCGAGCAGGTCGCCCAGGGCAACCAGATGCTCGCCGACAAGTCCGGTGAACTCGTCGACGGCATCGGTCAGCTCGCCCAGGGCGGGCAGCAGCTCGACGGCGGCGCGCACCAGCTCGCCGGCGGAGCGCGCCAGCTCGCCAACGGCCTCGACCAGTTCAACGGGGCGTCGCAGCAGCTCGGCACGGGCGTGAACGCGCTCGCCGACGGAAGCCGGCAGGTCGCCGACGGCAACCGCCAGTTCGCCGAGCAGATGGCGCCGGCAGGGGACAAGCTCCCCAGCTACACCGACGAAGAGCGTGAGCACCTCAAGACCGTGGCCGCGAGCCCGGCCGCGCTGGAGTCGAGCCTGCCGGGATTCGGCAAGTCGCTGATCGCGCTGCTGGTGGCCATCGCGTTCTGGACCGCTGCGATGGGCATCTACGCGGTGACCAGGGCCGTTCCGGCCGACGCCGCGACCTCGCGCCGGTCCACCTGGCGGCTGGTTCACAGCTCGGCACTGCCCGGTGCCGCGGTCGCCGCGATCGGCTCGGTGCTGGTGAGCACGGTCCTGGCGCCGTTCCTGGGCCTCGGGTTCGGCGGTTGGGCGGCGTTCACCGGCGTGACGCTGCTGGCCGCGCTGGCGTTCGTGGCTGTCAACCAGGCGCTGATCGCGGTGTTCGGCAGCATCGGACGGATCATCTCGATCGCGGTCCTGGTGCTGACCGCGGCCACGGGCGTGGTCTCGACGGTGCCCGGGTTCCTCCGCGACATCGGCGGGCTGCTGCCGACCCAGGGTGCCGTGCAGGCGCTTTCGGCGATCGTGACCGGGAGCGGCGGTGCCGCGAGCGGAGTCCTGCAGCTGATCGCGTGGCTCATCGCGGGAGTCCTGGTGTTCGCTCTGGCGGTGGACCGGGCCCGCGTCGTGTCCTCGCGCCAGTTCCGCCGTCGACCCACACCGGGAGCGCGTCCGGCCTGGTGACCCCCGGGGCAGGGGCGGAGGTTCCCCTGAACCTCCGCCCCTGCTCGCGTGCCTAGGGGTGCCAGCGTGGGTCGCGGCCGATCTTCGCGATGGTCCTGGCGAGCGTGGGGGAGCCCTCGGTGGCCGGGACCTCAACCGCGAAAGCACCTCTCTCCCGCCCCGTGGCCGCGGTGCGGGTCACCACGACGAGGGTGTGGTTGAGCGTTCCGGTGTCCCACGTGGCCTCGGTGTCGGTCGCCCGCGCGAGGTCCCAGGCGTGCACCGTGAACTCGATCGTGATCAGCCCGCCCGCGACCTCCGCCGGGTACTGAGCCGCCCCGCCCATGTGCGTCTTCCCCGTCCAGGAAGTCGGGGTGTTCCAGGCGTGGGCGGTGCGGTCGAGCTGCGAGAGCAGGTACTTCGCGCCATCACCGGAGGTCCTGTCCACGACCTCGACAGGGGGGCGCCACCCGCTCGCCCCGAGCCGCCGCCTCGAGCGACGGTCCCCAGAGCAGCAGGTGGTTGATCAACGCTCGCACGTCGAACTCCGCGCACGGCGTCGGCGCCGTCAGCTGCGCGGGCGAGCTCCCGGAGGCGACCTGCTTGAGCGTCGCCGCCGCCTGGACCAGGTGCTGAGCTTCGGACATGCCGTTCACCCCACCACGCCGGCCCGAGAACGCCCGGTCGAAACGCCCTGCGCCCCGGCAACGCCGTGGTGCTCCGTGATCGAGTGCTGCAGGACCGCAGGCGGTGAAGTGGTGAGAGGGGCGGTCGATGCGGAGCGGTCGCACGAAGCTGGTGCCGTCGACGCGCGGTCGTTGACCTCGCGACGAGAAGGGGACGCGGGTGAACCTCGTTCCAGGAGCTCCTCAGCTGCGAGCCACGGTGCGCGTGCCGAGCTCGTGCTGTGGGTCGGGTGCCGCGGTCACCAGAACACCTCTGAGACAACCCGGGGATGTTGCACCGAGAGCCTTTTCGCGGGAGGGCTCGCTCGGCTGGTCGCGGGCCTCCGACGCGACTCCGCCCCGGGAGCCGTGGGCCCCGGGGCGGTCACCTGACGTTCGGGTCAACGATCGACGATGCCGACCACCGCTGACCGCACCGCGACCGTGGAGGGCGGGTCAGGAGAGGAGCTTGCGGATGAACTTGTTGCCGAAGCCGTGCTGGATCAGGCCTTCGAGGTTGCGGATGGTCTTGTCGGTGTACGGGTACCACACGCTCTCGTTGCTCGACCCTCCGCGGGTGAGCAGGATCGGCTGGGCGTGGGTGAATCCGCGCAACGAGTCCAGGCCGTTGACCTGACCGACACCGCTGTCCTTGCGCCCGCCGAAGGGCGCTTCCGGGACGCCGTAGATGACCGCGGCGTCGTTGTGGACGACCGACCCGGTCTTGAGCTGGCCGCCGATGCGTTCGGCCTTCGCCGCGTCCTTGGTGAAAACGCTCCCGCCCAGCCCGTACTGGCTGTCGTTGGCCAAGCGGACCGCTTCGTCCTCGTCGCGGACCCGCATCACGGTGGCGATGGGACCGAAGGTCTCCTCGGTCATCAGCTGCATGTCGTGGGTGACGTCGACGACCACGGTGGGCTGGAAGAACAGGCCGTCGCCGGCCGCGCGCGACCCGCCGACGAGGACCTTCGCGCCCTTGTTCTTCGCGTCTTCCAGGTGTCCGCTGACCACGTCCACCTGGCGGTCGAAGAACAGCGGACCCACGTCACCGTCCTCGGAGCCGTAGCGCAGCGCCGAGACCTTCTCCTCGAGCAGCCGGATGAACTCGTCGGCCACGGACTCCACCACGTAGATCCGCTCGACGCTCAAGCACACCTGGCCGGAGTTGAACATCGACAGGTACGCGGCGCCGGATGCGGCGCGCTCCAGGTCGGCGTCATCGCAGACGATCATCGCGTCCTTGCCGCCGAGCTCCAGGGTGTAGGGGGTGAGCTTCTTGGCGCAGGCCGCGGCGATCGCCCGGCCGGTCTGGACGCTGCCGGTGAACGAGATCTTGTCGACCGCGCCGTCCACCAGCGCGGCTCCGGTCTCGCCGTCACCGTGCACGCACTGGAGCACGTCGGTCGGCACGCCCGCTTCGTGCAGCACCTTGACCGCGAGCTCGCCGGAGCGCGGGGTGACCTCGGACGGCTTGAGCACCACGGAGTTCCCGGCCAGCAACGCCTGCACCACGGGGTTGAGCGAGAGCACGAACGGTGCGTTCCACGGCGTGATCACGCCGACGACGCCCAGCGGCTGGTACTTGATGCGCAGCTTCTTCATCGGCAGCAGGTAGCCGTGCAGCCTGCGCTTCTCGTCGCGCAGGTCCTTCGGCGCGCGCTTGCACCAGAAGTTGACGAAGTCGCACGCCGGGACGACCTCGATCGTCAGCGCCTCGGCCTTGGGCTTGCCGGTCTCGGCGCGGACCTGCTCGACGATCTCGTCGCGTCGCCGGACCAGCACGTCGATCGCGCCGCGCAGGATCCGGGCGCGCTCGGCGACCGGTCGCGCGGCCCACTCCGCCTGCGCCTTGCGGGCGCGTTCGACCGCGGCGTCCACCTCGGCCTTGGTGCTGACCTCCAGGTCGCCGACGTGGTGGCGGTCCACCGGGTTGCTCAGGGAAAGACGGCGCCGTCCGTCCTCGGTGGCCGGTTGCGGCTGCACGATTGCCATGCGGGTTCCCTCACTCGTAGCTGACTTGCCAGTGCTTGATGCCGTTGATGAAGCTGGATCGCAGCCGTTCGGGTTCGGCGACCTGCCGCAGGTTCGGCAGCACGTCGGCGATCGCGTTGAAGATCAGGTCCAGCTGCAGCCGGGCCAGGTTGGCGCCCACGCAGTAGTGCGCACCGGTTCCCCCGAAACCCAAGTGCGGGTTGGGGTCTCGGAGCACGTCGAAGCGGAACGGGTCGTCGAAGACCTCCTCGTCGAAGTTCGCCGAGCTGTAGAACAGCCCGACCCGCTCGCCCGCGCGGATCAACTGCCCGCCGAGCTCGACGTCTTCGGTGGCGGTGCGTTGGAACGAGGTGACCGGCGTGGCCCAGCGGACGATCTCGTCCGGGGCGGTGGCCGGCCGCTGCTCGCGGTAGACCTCCCACTGCTCCGGGTTGTCGACGAAGGCCTTCATGCCGTGCGTGGTGGCGTTGCGGGTGGTCTCGTTGCCCGCGACCGACAGCAGGATCACGAAGAAGCCGAACTCGTCGGAGGTCAGCGACTGCCCGTCGACGTCGGCGCTGACGAGCTTGGAGACGATGTCGTCCCTCGGGCACGCGCGCTTCTGCTCGGCCATCGTCATCGCGTAGCCGAGGACTTCGGCGGAGGCGGCCACCGGATCGCCGAACTCCGGGTCGTCGAAGTTGAGCATCTGGTTGGACCAGTCGAAGAGGTCCTTGCGGTCCTCCTGCGGCACTCCGAGCAGCTCGGCGATGGCCTGCAGCGGGAGTTCGCAGGCGACCTGCTCGACGAAGTCGCCGCCGCCCTGCTCGCGGGCGCCGCGCACGATGGCGTCGGCGCGTTCGGTCAGCGCGTCCCGCAGGTTCTCGACCGCGCGCGGGGTGAACCCCTTGTTGATGATGCCGCGGATCTTGGTGTGCTTCGGCGGATCCATGTTGATCAGCATCGTGCGGATCGCCTCGAAGGCCTCCGGCGTGGTGTAGCCGGGGAAGCGGATGATCGCGTTGTTGGCCTCGGAGGAGAACAGCTTCGGGTCGCGGGAGATCGCTCGGATGTCGGCGTGCTTGGTGATCACCCAGAACCCGCCGTCGTCGTAGGGAGCGTCCATGCCGTCGGTCTGCGCGTTCCACCAGACCGGCGCGGTCGCGCGCAGCGAGGTGAACTCCTCCACCGGGGTTCGCTGGCCCCACAGTTCGGGATCGGAGAAGTCGAGACCGGCCGGGATCGTCGGGTCAGGCATCGTTGCCTCCTCGCGGATCGCGGGGTTGATCACGTCGGCTTGCCGAAGCGCGTCATACAGACATACCGTAGATGTATGACTGTCTGGAGGCAATGGCCTGCTGCGCAGGTCCGCTCGGCCATGCTCGAGCCATGAAACGACCGGCGTGGAACGGTGCGCCGCCGCGCGATGGCGAGGAGGCCAAGGCCCGCATCATCGATGCGGCCATGCGGTGCATCGACCGGCACGGGCCGGGCAAGACGAGCTTGTCGGACGTCGCCTCCGAGCTGGGGGTCATCCGCCAGACCGTCTACCGCTACTTCCCGAGCACGGAAGAGCTGTTCAGCGCGGTCGGCTACGCAGCGCTCAACAGCTTCCTGGAACGGCTCGTCGCCCACCTCGCCGGGCGTCGCGATCCTGCGGACGTGGTCGTCGAGGCCATGGCCTACGCCATCGAACAGGTGCCCCAGGACCCCTACCTCGGCCTCTTCCTCGACATGGGCCGGCCGGACGCGTTCTCCCGCGGCGCCACCTCGGCGCGCGCCTTCGACGCCTGCCGCCTCGCCTTCGCGCGCACCGACGTCGACTGGGCCGAGCTGGGCTTCTCCGGCGACGAGCTCACCGAGCTGCTGGAGTTCCTGCTGCGGGTGCTGCTGTCCTTCGCCAACGATCCGCTGCCGAGTCGTGACGGAGCCGATCTGCGTGCGTTCCTGCACCGCTGGGTAACCCCAGCAATCATGGCTCCGACGCCCGCGCCCTAGGTTGCAGGTGGGGTTCCCGGGGTCGTACGTTGCTGGCACGCTGAGGAACGGGACCACGTATGGACCACGAGAAGCGTGAGCCCTGGGCGGTGCAGCTGGGTGCGGAGAAGATCCTCGCCGCCGAGGACATGCGGGACTACGCGATCTTCGGACTGGACGCCGAAGGTCGCGTGGCCAGCTGGAACGCAGGCGCGGCCAACCTCAACGGCTACTCCTCCGAAGAGGTCATCGGCCGGCACTTCTCCCTCTTCTACCCGCCCGAGCAGGTCGCCGTCGACTACCCGAACTGGGAGCTGGGGCAGGCCGTCGAAGACGGCTTCTTCATCGACCGCGGATGGCGCGTCCGCAAGGACAGCACCCGGTTCTGGGCGCACGTGGTCATCGCAGCGCAGCGCACACCCGACGGCGAGCTCGACGGGTTCATCAAGGTGGTGCGCAACGAGAGCGAGGCCGCGGCTCGCGTCGAACGGACCCAGCGGCGGCTCGCGGACCTGTTCGAGCTCGCCCCCTCGGGAATCGCCCTGCTCGACGACGCGGGACGGTTCCTCGACGCCAACGGTGCGCTCTGTGACCTGCTCGACTACCGGCTCGAGGACCTGATCGGGCGCCGGGACGTCGAGGTCCTCGACCCGACCGACACCGGCGGCGGGCTGGTCGGAGGCGCGTCGCGCTCCACCGGCGAGGTGCTCGTCCCGCACCGGGTGCTGGCCCGCTCGGACGGCTCCCTGGTGCCTTGCCAGGTACACGCCGCCGCGTCGGTCGGCGACGACGGCAGCCGCAGCTGGTTGATCATCTTCCACGACATCACCGAACAGCTCGCGCGCGCCATGACGCTGCGCTTCCAGGCCACCCACGACGAGCTCACCGGGCTGCTCAACCGGAGGGGCTTCGAGGAGCGGCTCGCCGAGCTGCTGCCTCCGGAGAAGCCCGGAAGCCTGGCCGTGCTGTTCTGCGACCTGCACAACTTCAAGCGGGTCAACGACGCCCTCGGCCACGAAGCCGGTGACGAGCTGCTGTCCAAGGTCGCCGAACGCCTCATGGACGGGCTGCCCCCGCGGTGCGAAGCGGCCCGCTTCTACGGCGACGAGTTCGTGGTGCTGTGCCGGGACATCGACGGCGACAACGACCTCCAGGAGATCGTCGAGGGCCTGCACGAGCTGTTCCACCGGGCACTTCCGCTGCGTCGCAGGCAGGTCAAGGTCACCGCGTCGATCGGCGTCAAGGTCGTCGAGGACGCCGGTGTCGAGGGCGTGGAACTGCTGCGCTCGGCGGAGTCGGCGATGCTCGACGCCCGGTTGCGGGGCCTGACGAGCACCGAGGTCGACCACGACCAGCTCACGCTGGAGCAGAACCTGCGCGATGCCATCGCTCGCGACGAGGTCGGTGTCCACTACCAGCCGATCGTCGACAACGACGACAACGTGGTCATCGCCGAGGCGCTGCTGCGCTGGGAGCACCCCGAGCTCGGGCCGCTCACGCCGGACGTGGTGCTCGCCGTCGCCTCGCGCGGGGGCATGCTCGCCGAGCTCGACACCTGCGTGCTGCGCGCGGCCTTGCGCGCGTCCACGACCTTCCGCCGGCCGGACGGCACGTCGGTGAAGGTTGCGGTGAACCTCGCCGGGCTGCGGCCGGAGCACCCGGGCTTCGCCGACGTCGTGCGCTCGGTGATCAGAGAAACCGGTGCCGAGCCGACGGACGTGGTGCTGGAGATGGTCGAAACCGTGTTCGCGCAGCTCGAGCCGGAGCAGCGGCAGGAGATGATCGAGCTCGTCTCGGACGGGGTGCAGTTCGCCGTCGACGACTTCGGCACCGGCTACTCCTCGCTGGCGGTCCTCAAGGAGCTGCCGACGCAGATCATCAAGCTGGACCGGATGTTCATCTCCGGCGTCGGCGAGGAGCCCGACGACCTCGGCATCGCCCGCGCCATGACGGAGCTGGCCCGCACGCTGGGCCGGATGTGCATCGCGGAAGGCGTGGAAACGGCCACGCAGCACCAGCTCCTCCGCGCGGTCTCGGTCGACGCCTACCAGGGCTTCTACTTCTCCAGGCCGCTCCCGGCGGACGACTTCCGCGCCTACCTCGCAGGCCGCTGACCCGCCGGACCGCCACCGGACCTCGCAGCGGGAACGGCGGTGGAGAACCCGCCCGCCGGTGGAGAGCAGCTCCGTGCTGTGTGGAGTGTCGACACGACGTGCCGCGGAGCGCGCACTGCTTGAGAGTCAGCGGACGGCGTCGGCGCCGGACATCCCCGACGAGACCGGCACCGACGCGCGTCCTCCCCCCTCACCATGGACCCTCGGCGCGGCGGACATCCGGAAGGCGCGCTCTTCTCTTCCAGACAGTCTTCTTCCGAGGATTCTTCTTGTACGGAAGGTATATAGGCGCTGCAGCGCCCGCAAGGCTTGATCGTGATCTGTGGGACGAACCACCAGCGGAGGCTCTGCACGGGTCGACCGTGGTTCCTGGCCTGGGAGAAGGGCAACCGTGCGGATTGGAGGCGTCGGCGGGGGCGGAGGCGCTGGTAAAACGTGCCGACTCCGGTGCCAGGAGGGGGGAGCTGGCGTCCGGCCAGGTCTCGGGCGAGCTCTTCGCTCGGCGAAGAGGGGGACAACTGCTCGCCCGGGTGCCCTGGGGTCGGGGCTTTCAGCGCCGTCGCCGGGCGCGTCCAATCCGCACGGCTCGGTCCTCGGCTGCCAGCGCGGAGCGCGAGCCGGACCGATCGACACCTCCCGGAGTCCAAGATCAGAACCTCGTCGCGCAGAAGCTAACAAGTTCTCTTCTGTCGTGCAAGATAATTGCCGTAGAACATCCGGACTTCCGAGTACTCCGGTTCCCGTTGCGGGTGGGGAACCCCCTGCTCATGCTGAGCAGCGTGAAGACGCGGCTGGTCCCGCTCGGCGGGTGCGCAGCGCTGCTCGTCGCAGCGAGCGCGTGCACGATCAACATCGTGCCGCCGGGAGCCACGCCGCCGCCGGCTCCCGCCCCTGCCACCGCGCCGCCGCAGGCGCCGACGGTGGCGCCGCCGACCGCGGTCGAGCAGCAGGAGACCGTGCGGACCACGGACGACTGCCGGGAACTGCGGCGGTCGGGCATGAGCTTCACCGACGTCGTCCAGTACTGGTACGGCTTGGGCAGTCCCGTGGACATGGACGACGACCGCGACGGGATCCCGTGCGAGACGATCTACGGCGAGAAGAACGGCCCCTCCACCACACCGCGGACGCCGACCCACGACTGCGCGACCTTGCAGGCCCAGGGCATGTCCTTCGCCGAGGTCACCGACTACTGGTACGGACTCGGGTCACCGTCGGACATGGACGACGACTCCGACGGCATCCCGTGCGAAACCATCTACGGCGATCGCTAGGCGAGAAGCGCTGCGCGCTCGGGCGATGTGACCGTGGACGCAGGGGGCACCACGCGAACCTACGGGTGCGTAACCTTCACGAATGGCTGAAATCGTCTATCCGCCCGTCATCCTGGCGGCGAAGGCCATGTTCCGCGTGCTGGACAACCGGCTGCGTGTGACGGGCACCGAGCACATCCCGCGCACCGGAGGCGCGGTGATCGCCTGCAACCACGTCAGCTACCTCGATTTCATCTTCTGCGGTCTGGGCGCCCAGCCGGCTGAGCGGCTGGTGCGCTTCATGGCCAAGAAGGAAGTCTTCGACAACAAGATCGCCGGGCCGCTGATGCGCGGCATGCACCACATCCCGGTGGACCGGACCGCGGGCCGCGAGTCCTACGACGAAGCGGTGCGCCGGCTGCGCGCGGGCGAGGTCGTGGGTGTGTTCCCCGAGGCGACCATCAGCCGGTCGTTCGGCGTCAAGCCCATCAAGTCCGGCGCGGTCCGGATGGCCGCCGAGGCCGGGGTGCCCGTCGTGCCCATGGCCCTGTGGGGCACGCACCGGTTGTGGACGAAGGGCAGGCCGCGCACGCTCACCAAGCGCCACCTGCCCATCCACATCCACGCGGGCGAGCCGTTCTGGCCGACTCCGCAGGACGACGCGGACGTGCTCACCGAGGACCTCCGCTCCCGGATGTCGACAATCCTCGACGGGCTCCAGGCCGACTACCCCGAGGAACCGGCGAGCGAGGACGAGCGCTGGTGGCTGCCCGCCCACCTCGGCGGCACCGCCCCGACACCGGAGGAAGCCGCGGTCCTCGACAGCCGCTCCAAGGAGTGATCACTGGTGGCGTGCGGTGCAGGTGCGGGTGTGCCGCTCCTCGAGCACCTCGGCGGCGGTGCCGGGTGAGTCCCACCGCCTGAAGCAGCGGCTCCGCGCACCACCTGGACGTGCAGCCACGGGAGTTGAGGCCGGTCACCGGGTGTGCGGTGACCGGCCGTCGCGGCTCAGGACGAGCAGTCGACGTTGGCCGCGTTGCCGCTGCGGACGCGGACCTCGACCATGGACGCGGTGTTCTTGGGCCACTTGACCTCGCCCACCCCGCGCGTCCCGCAGCCCAGCGACTGCCACTCGTCCGGGTTGGACGCCTTGCCCATCCGCGCCACCACGCACGCGCACTGGTTGGTGTCGACCTGCACGTTCCAGGTGATCCGCAGCGTGCCGTCCCAGCCGCTGGCCGGACTGGTGCAGGAGCACTCCTTCGAGATCGGTCCCCACTTGCCCGGGAACCCGTTCGTCCGGCTCCTGCAGATCGCTGCGGACCCGGGGTCGCGAAGAAGGCTGCCGAGAGCAGCGACATCAGCGCGGCCATCACCAGCGCGGTCGAGGTCGTCCTCATGAGCGCACTCGCTCTCGGTCAACGGTCGGGATCCGCCGGTGGGCTGAGACCGCCGGCGGAACCGAGACTGTGCAGACCGCAGATGACCAGCAACCGGAAGTCGATGTCCGCCGCCACCGCGCTGTGTCCACGGCCAATTCCGGTGACCGTCGGAGCATCTCAGCGGTGGTGCACTCGTGTGCCGTGCGCGGTGTCGCCACCGAGGTCGGTCACCAGGTCACCGGGAGCGACGTGACCCCTCCGGTGATGGTCGGGCGGACCTCCAGCTCGTCCACGTCCTTCGCCAGCCGCAGACCGGGGAGGCGACGGGCGAGCGTCTCGAAGACGATCCGCAGCTCGGTGCGCGCGAGGCTGGCGCCGATGCAGAAGTGCGCCCCGTGGCCGAAACCCAGGTGGGTGCGCTCCTCGCGGTCCGGGTTGAACGTCTCCGCGTCGGCGTAGGCGGAGTCGTCGCGGTTCGCCGAGTTGATCGACAGGACCACGGCCTCGCCGCGCCGGATCGTCACGTCGGCGATCTCGACGTCGGTGTGCGCGTAGCGCAGCAGGCCGAGGTCTCCCGGCGCGCCCAGTCGCATGATCTCCTCGACCGTCCGGTTGACCCGACCACCCGGGTCGGCGGTCAGCGACCTCCAGTGCTCGGGCCGCGTGAGCAGGAACAGGGTCCCGAGGCCGATCCGGTTGACCGTGGTCTCGTGACCGGCGAAGAGCAGTCCGACGCACAGCCGGATCATCTCGTCGTAGTCGTAATCCTCGTCCTCGTCCTGCGCGCGCACGAGGTCGGAGATCACGTCTTCGCCCAGGTCATCGCGCTTCGACTCGGCCAAGCCCGTCATGTAGGCGTTGAACTCTGCCCGCGCTCGGTGCGGATCGTCGTCGGCGGCGAGGGTCGCCATCCGGCTCGACAGCGAGTGGAAGAGCTCGCGGTCGCTCTCCGGCACACCGAGCAGTTGGCAGATGACCGCGACCGGCAGCGGGAAGGCCAGCCCGGCGTGCAGGTCGACGACCCCGCCAGCCTGGTGCTCGGCGATGAGCTGGTCGATGTAGCCGTCGACCAGCTGCTGCACGTGATCAGTGAGCATCCGCATCCGCTTCGCGGAGAACGCGGGGGTCAGCAGGCGGCGCATGCGGGTGTGGTCGGCTTCTTCGGTCTCGAAGTTGCCCGTCGGGCCGTCTTGCACCGCGGCGGTCGACACCCGCGACGCACGCTCCGGTTCGGGATGCGAGCGACCGAACCGCTTGTCGCCCAACAGCTGCCGGACCTCGTCGTAACGTGTGACGAGCCAGGCGGGGTCGCCGGCCGGGGTGGTGACCGGTGCGACCGGAGCCTCCCGCCGCAGCACCTCGTACAGCGGAGCGAGATCGAGCACGTTCGGCCTTTCGAAGGGCAGCTGCGGGCGCTCGGCGACAGTACTCATGGCACTCCTCGGTGCGATTTAATTGGCAGGCACTGCCAATAATGTTGCGGCGTCTAGGGTGTGTCAACACAGATCGGCGAGCCAAGAGGGAGGTCCCCGTGGCAGAGCGCCCTCGCCGCGGCCGCCCACCGGCCAGCGAGCAGCAAAGACAGCAGCAGCGGCTGGACATCTCCCGCCACGCGGTGGCGTTGTTCCGCCAGCACGGGGTGTCGGGGACGTCGGGCGAGCAGATCGCCCGCGCCGCGGGCATCTCCGAGCGGACGCTGTGGCGTTGCTTCCGCAGCAAGGAGGCCTGCGTCGAACCGCTGCTGTCGAAGTCGATCGACGCGTTCCGGGCCGTGCTGCGCACCTGGCCGCCCGAAGTCGAGCTCGCCGAGCACCTCCGCGCTGCCTACACGCCCGTCCTCGACGGAGCCGAGGACATCGAGGCGGTGCTCGCGGTCATCCGCATGACCCACGACGAACCGGCGCTGCGCGCCACCTACCTGGTCCTCCGCGAACGCGCCGAACCGGCCTTCGCCGAAGTGCTCGCTGCGCGCATGGGGCTGCCGGCCGACAGCCTCGAGGTCCGGATGCAAGCGGCCGCGACCAGCGCGGCCCTCCGCGAGGCCACCGACGACCTCGTCACCTCGACCACCGCCGACGGCATCCCGCCCGCCGTCCTCCAGGAGCACCGGGAGCACGTCGCGGACGCCCTCCGCCGCCTCACCCACCCACCGGCCCCGTCGATCTGACCGAGCGTCGAGGGCTTGGCGGCCTACGCACATCTGCGTAGCGCAGGTGCCGCGCCGCTGCGGACGACTTCGGCGGTCGCGCACCGGAGCATCTCCAGCACCAGGTGCGACAGGCGACTTCTCGGGGAGCTCCCATGACCGCCACCCAGCAGACCCAGCAGACGCGGACCTTCCGGCTACCGGCACGTGCCCGCCGCGCGGTGCTCCTGCTGCACGTCGTCGCCGGTGTGGGCTGGTTCGGGATCGCAGCGGTGACGTTCGTGCTCACGCTCGCGATGCTGACCCGCTCCGACTCCGCCGTCGTCCGCGCGGGTTACGAGTTCCACGAACTGCTCATCGCGTCCCTCGCCCGCCCGGCGTCGCTGATCACCTTGGGCACCGGGCTCGTCCTCAGCACCGGCACGAAGTGGGGGATCGCTCAGCACTACTGGCCGTTGGTCAAGCTGGTGCTGACCGTCGCCACGATCGCGATCACCGCCAGCCTCGCGCCGGGCTGGATCGCGACTGCGGCACGCCTCTCCAGCGGCTCCGTCGACAGCGCGCAGGTCAACCTCGTGGGCATGGCCGCGTTCCACCTCCTCACGGTCGGCGCCGCCACTTGGCTGTCGATCTACAAGCCCGGTGGGCGCACCCGCTGGGCAGCGCGCACCCGATCGCCGTCGGTGCAAGGCCGCCGCTGACCTGCGCCGCCACCGCTGCGCTGCGACCCGGTGGTGTCACGATTCGCATCACCACGTGAGCGACAACTCCTCCGGTTCTGTTCGTTGAACCAGGTGCCGGAGGCGTATCCGAACAACGAAACACACGTGACCAGCGGTGTTTTCGATTCTTACCCGAATTTCAACCATTTCTCCCCCCGGGGGCAGTGGTCGCTCAACGCGTAGTGGGGCGTGTTCGGAAGGGTGAAAATTCGCCCCACTCCGGTGGTTGAGGAACACTTCCGCGTGCCGATCACCGACATGAGGGGAAAATCGGTGATTGACACCGTTTCCGCAGGTGACGAGGGCCCTATGGAAGGATGTTCAGAGGTTTGCCACCGGTTCTCACCGGTAGCGCGGAGTTGTCGAGTTCGCCTTGTCGCAGCGTCCTCGAGCACGCGCTCGTGTTCGCGTGCTCACTTGAACACGCAATGCATTGTTGGGCTGCACAGCCCACCGTAACGCTTCGCCCGTGAGGACGATAGTGAAGATGAATCGCATGCGTGAAATCACGATATGTAGCAACGTGGGTTCCCTGTGCGGCCACACGGGTGACGTTGTGTTCGGAGTAAGGAGTGCTGGTGGCCAGCCACGATGACACGGCCTTGTCCTACCTCTACGGACGCTTTTCCTTCGCCCGGCAGATGATGACCGACCCGGACTGCAGCCGTGAGAGCCGCCGGGACTGGGCGATGCGCGCCGAAGAGCTGCGCCAATGCCTCCGGAACCTGGAGCAGTGGCGTGCCGAGGAAGTGGGCAGCCGCTACGAGAGCGACGACGTCACGGCGATGGAGATCCTCCCGCCCAGGGAGTTCGCCTACTACTGACCGAAGGAGCGGCGGTCAGACGGACGTGGAGCCCGCAGGACACGCGGGAGGAGACCAGCGTGTGGAACTGGCCTCCTACCCGATCCGCGAACAGCGGAGAGCGAGGTCGCTCAGGCGGGCGCCGGCCCCGCGTGCGGTGGCGGGGGAGCGGACGCTGCGGCACCGTGCGGCCGGGCTTGGAGCGCGCGGGTGGCCGCGATCGCGCCGTAGACGATCAGCCAGAACCCGAGCAGGTAGGTCATGGTCACCAGACCGAGGCCCGGGTAGATGAGCAGCGCGATGCCCGCGAGCACGCTCAGCGCGCCGGACGCGATCGCCCAGCCACGACCGGGCACGTCGTGCCCTGCGATCGAGTGGAACGTCTCGATGAGTCCGCCGACGATCCAGAACATCCCCAGCACCAGCGGGAACACCAGCGCCGCTTCCGCGGGGTTCCGGAGCACCGCGACACCGGCGAGGACGGCGAGGACGGCGAGGAGCAGGTGCACGACGGCTCCGTCGCGCGTGCTCAGCGCGCGGACGAACCAGAAGACACCGCCGATGAGCAGCTGCACCCCGAAGACGATCGAGATGATCTCGATGGTCGGTCCCGGAGCCACCAGCGCTGCGATCCCGGCCAGCAGCGTCAGGACACCGAAGGCGAGCAACCAGCCCCAAGAGCGCCCCACCCGGCCCAACGGTTCACCGGCGGACGTGCCCGCTGCTCGTGCGTTCGACATGCGCACCTCGCAGGAGAAGTTCGGACGGACAGCCTCAGGTTGCGAGCAGCGCACCTGCCCTCCCAGGGTCGAAAGACCTCAGGGTTGGACGCTCATCCGCCTTCGCGAGGAGCAGGCGCCCGTGCTGCCGGTCGTGCCGCGTGGAGCAGGCGCACCGACTCCGCCACGATCGCCGTCAGCGGGGGAGCGACCACCATGCCCACGGCTCCGCCGAGTGCCCCGCCGACCAGCGTGACGAGCAGGATGATCAGCGGGTGCAGGTCCAGGACCGCGCCGAAAGTGAACGGGCGGACGAAGTTCTCCAGCACGGCGTTGGCGAGGACGACCACGCCCAGCATCGCGAGCCCCGTCTCGAGACCACCTGAACCGAGGGCCATGAGCACGGCGAAAGCACCGGACAAGAACGCCCCGACGTACGGGATGTAGGCGGTCACGAAGCTCAGCAGACCGATCGCCAGGACGAACGGCACGCGCATCACCGCGGCTCCGAGCACGAGCACGGCCGAGTTCATCACCGCCATCGCCGTCAGGCTCTTGAAGTACTGCCGAGCGATGGTGGCCGCCCGTTCGGTCACCACGACCCCGTAGCCGCGTGGTCCGGGGACCCCACCCGAGATCAGCGCGTGGATCCGAGGTGCGTCGGCCAACACCAGCACCAGGACGTAGACACCCACCAACACCCCGAGGACGCCGACTGCGAGGGCTGTCAGACCGGAGCTCAGCTGCGAGACCACACCGAGCGCGAGCGAATCACCCGACCCCGCAGCCGCCGCGCTGACCTGGTCCACGAGCTCCGGGCCGAACGAGACCCCCGCCAGCAGATCGCGAGCTCGGGACACCGCGCTGGTCGCAACCCGCACGATCGCGTCCCACTGCGACACGATCCCAGCCGTGAACACCAGGACCACGATCCCCAGGGCGGCCAGCACCAACAAGCAGACGGCAGCGGCCCCTAAAGCCCGGGGAACGCGCATCCGCGCAAGACGAGCGACCAGCGGCTCCGCGATCGTCGCGGCACCGATCATCACGACCAAGGGGATGAGGAGCGGCCGCGCCACCAGCACCACGAACACGACCACCCCGACCGCCACTGCAACACCGGTGAACATCCAGCAGTTCACACCCCACCGGTGAAGCCGGCTCTCCCCGGCGGCGCAGCAGCAACCGCCCGCCGCGCTGAAACCCGCGTGTCCTCCGACCCGGCGACCCCGGGACGCTTCCTGCTCCGCGGCATCCCACCCTCCCGCGACCAGGCCGGCAGGCGCCGGTGCTGGCCCCAGTACAGGCGCACCCCGCCCACCCAGGCAGGGCCAGGAGTCCCGCCCGACGATCTGGCGGTTGAGTCGCACGGCTGGGAGCGTGAGAACGCACGATCACTCGCCTGCGTCACGACCATGCTCTTGTTCGGTGGCGGGCACCTAGTCCTCCGGAAGATCACCCATCGCAAAGACCGGCACGTGATCGCGGACGATCTCGATCGAACGCTCGCACCGTACCGGGAGGACGAAGAGGAGTAGAGCAACGCTCATGCGATGCTTGACTCGTCCAAACCACCTCAGCACTGCGTGCCGCAGACACAGGTCTGCAGCTGGATGACTGCGGTGAAAGATGGTGCATGAGGCGAGGTGTTCGCGTTGGATACCAAACCCCGAACCCGCGACCTAATCGGAAGCGCCCCGGCAGGCCTCGAATCGGTGACTCCGTCTCGAGGAGGCGGTGCTTCCTGTCCATTTTCGATATTCTTCCTATGAGACGCTCCCGAACGCTATTGAGCTGGCGCAGCGGATGAAGTTTAATATTGCAATTAGCAACCCATGTTTTGAAATGTGGCTTCTATTCCATTTTGAGGCGTGTTCGCGATACATGACCCGAGGTCAGCTCCGGGAAAAGCTTCGAAAGCATGGATTTGATGGAAAAAGCATCCCGCGCAGTTTCCCGTTCAAGGATGCTCCGCTGGCGTCAAGTAGAGCCCCGCGTTTTAAAGGGGATTGTCCTGAAAACCCCGGATCTGGTGTCTACTTACTAAGTGATTACTTGCATTCGGAAAGGGAAGCTGACGAGAGCTGGTCCGTCCGAATAATTCTAAGGGTCGGTGTGTTGCTGTTATGCAGAAGGACCACAGCCAGGCGACCCACTGTAAACTGGAAGGCTGCCATTTGCGCGGGCATAGTAAGCCGATCACGCTGTTAACTTGACCAGCACTGTTCTGTGAATTTGCCAAGGTGGCGGAGCCGCCTATCGTGCAGGGGCTCGCGGTTACTGTCGCGCTCCCCAAGCGGCCCTGCGGGGCCGGCTGCCTTCCGCACGCGCCAGGGTGAAGCTGCTGACCTTTCCCTTTGCGCCCGGTCGCGGCGTTGGCCTGCCGGGACCGGTGAGCGCAGCGAGCCGCATGCCCGGCCGGCCAACGACCGCTTGACCGGGCTCGCATACAGGAAGGCCGGCAGCTCCACCCTGGCTCGCATACAGCGGCAGGCGGCCCCGTAGGGGCCGAAGTAGAGAAAGTCTAAACACGCGGGTCAGGGCGCCGCGAGATTCGCACTGGGCGCCTTGTCTGTCGTAGGCGGCGCTCTGGACGCGCTTTGTGCAGGTTGCTGGCACGGAGGCAAACCCTGGAGAGTCCCCTGCTCTTTCCGAGTGATGGGTATTAACCCTCTGATCTCGTACTACGTGGTTCGATACGGTGTCGCGGAATCACACTGGGAGCGCTAGGGGGAGTTAGCCGTGACACATCCCGGGGACGGCATCACAGCCCCGCCGGAGCTGTTCGACCGGCTGCGGGGCACGCTCGACGGCGGAACGCAGGGGCTTAACGGTCTTGCTCAGGCAGCACCACCCGGGGCGAACGCTGGTGAGTCGACGCCGCCGCTTGTGGAGACGCTAGGCAAACTCCTGGAGGCGAGCGCCGGGGTGCTTGCCGGAACACAAGCGATGGCTGCGGACGTACAGACCACACGCGATGCCTACTTGAACAACGATGATGCGGCGGCGGATCTGTTCCGTCGTGGCGGACAGTAACCGGGGTCGGTACACGTGACAGCGATCAACACAGAGGTTCTGGCGGAACCGAACTCCTGCCGGGAGGGTGCCGCTTATCTCACGAAGCTGGCCAACGCCAACCATGAGGCTGGTACTGCGCTCAATAAAACGCGCTCCGAGTCGGAGTCAGCTTGGGAAGGTGCGGCGGCGGAGGCGTTTCGGGAGCAGGCCACCAGAGCCGCGAGCGACACTGACGAGGTGGCTCGGATCGCGCACAAGGTCTCACGTGAGCTGACGTCCTTCGCGGACAACATCGCTACCTGCAAGTCCCGGATGGAGCGCGCCCTGGATGCTGCACGTGAGGGCGGGCTCATCGTGCGCGGTACGTGGATTGAGAAGCCGAACGGAGATCCGACACAGACCGCCTCAGAGGGAGCCGGCAGCCCGTCGATGCCGGGACTCGACCCGACAGACCAAGCCCGAAAGGACCGCGAGCGCCGGCTGGATGCATGGCGGGAGGCCGAGGACCTGGTGCAGTGGGCGCGGCGCTTGGAGAACACCGCACACGAGGAGCTGAACGCCGCGCTCGAGGATGCCAACGCGCTCGTCGCCTCGCTGACGAAAGGGTCAACGTGGCTGGGAAACACAGTCGCCGTGGTTGGTGCATTGCACGGTGCGGCGAAGAAGCTGCAAGGCATGGCAGCAGAACGCCTGGCGTTCGTGGAGAACTTCTCCCGGTTGTCCGCTGATTCCGCGATGCCCGCCGCGACTCGGCAGGCGCACATGACCAAGCTCATGACCTCGATCGGTCTCACTGAGGCGCAGGCCGCCAGCAACGCACGGGCGCTCGGCAACCTCGGGGAAACCAAGGTAGGCAACATTCTGTTCAACCCGCTCGCAAAGACCTTCGGCGGAACCAAGCCCGGTGTTGTGCGAACCGTTGGCCGCATGGGCGGAATCGCCGGTTTCCTCCTGACCGGAGTCGAGTCGGGTCGCCAGATCATCGTCGAGGGCAAGCCCGTCGGGAAGACGCTCTCATCCAACTTCGCGAGCTACGGCGTGGGGGCAGGCGTGGGTGGCGCTGCTGCCCTTGCTGCGGGCGCAGCTGGGGTGGCGGCAGCACCCGTCACAGTTATTGGGGTGGGCGTTGGCGCAGGTGCCGCGTGGCTCTACAGCTACTCTCAAGAAAATACTTGGCAGGATTTCCAGCACGACTCGAAGGAAGTGACGAAGGACGTGCTGGATCGGCATTCCAAGTCCCAGGAACAACTTCATGAGGTCGAACGCAAGCATCCCGGCTCCACGCCGCTGACGAAGTGGTGACAGCAAAATGCCAAAGCACATCTGGCCGAAGTGGTTGCGGTACTTGACGGCCGCAGTCGCGATCGTCGTAGGTTTGCTTCCACTCTTCATCGCACCAGGAATGGCTGAGACACATGGGTTGGACCGAGCTACGGGTTCGAACATTGGAGCGTTGATCACAGTGGCCTACTTCGTAGTCGTTGGTGCGGTCAGCCTGAAGATCATCCGTCAACAGTCGCGTCGTGAGGTCGGGCAGGAAGTGAATCGGCTTCTGTACCCGTACCGCGACGAGGAGGACAAGGGGAAGCCGTGACCCCTCACCTTCGGATTTTCCTTGTGTGCCTTGGTCTTATGGCGGCACCGTTGGTTCCGGTCTGGATCGCCGGAGGGCGTGAAGGTAGCGCTCTGGCCGTGGCGGTGATGTCCTCGCTGCTGTTTGTCGGCGCAGCGATGGTTGGCTGGTGGTTCGTCCGGCGTGAGGTCCAGGAGCGTGAGCACGATGGGTCGTGACGATCTGTTCTCGGTGGATGACGTGGCTCCCGCTGTGTTCGGTGCGGAGCACGAAGTGGCAGTCGACGACGAGGCCGAGCAAGAGGACGTCCCGCCTCCGGAAGCGCTATATGTCCCGTCGGAACGCGTTGATGCACCTCAGGATGAAGTCACGATCCAGTTGAACCGCACGGAGGACAACGAGCTGGTCTTGCTGGCGTTCTCCTCGCCAGAGCGACTCGCCGTGTGTCTGGGGGACGAGCAACCCTTCTGGCCGTGCCGAAGGCGCAGATCGAACTTGTTCGCCAGCGGTGTGAGGCTGCGTTCATCGAACTCGACCCCGTACTACCTCAGGATCCGTAACGGGAGATGTGCAATTCCGGTGACGAGGCACGCTTGTAACGCCAAGATGGCATCGCCGCCGAGCCAGTGACATCGAGGTAGAGCGAGTGGACACCGTGCTTCCGCCGAAACCGGACCTCTCCGGTGAACCACGGCCGCCACCCGCCCCCGAACTGCATGTCTGGGGCAAGGTCGAACCTTTACCAAAGCTGATCAACTCGAGTTGGGGGTGACGCGCCATCCCTGAGCTTCCCGATGCTTGGGGGCCTCCTCTGGCGTGGTGGCGAGCGTCGCCGTTGAGATTGCTGAACACGGCGGTTTGGTACTTCGTATTCGGTGTCGTCGTGCTCACCTTCAAACGCTGGGGTTTTGACTGGGCAGCAGACTGGACCATGTGGCTGGCGCTCATCTTGATCCCGACCGTCCTCACAGCCTTCATGAACAACGACCGGCTTATCGCGGCTGGCGCGCACTGGCTCTACCACAAGCGCCGCTGGATCAGGACCTACGAGCTGGAAAGCGTGCGGGTCGCCAGCGGTTTGACCGCGAATGACCTGGCGTTGGGTCAAGACGGGAGGGAAGTCCTCATCCGCGTCGACAACCTGCAGGAGAACCCCGCGCTCTGGGACCTGGTCTACAACGGGATCCGCCACTCGGTGGCCAACGGGGCGAAGGTCATTGACGACACGGCCGCGAAGTCGCCTTCCGCTCGGAGCATGCTCAACCTATGAGATCGGGTTGGCGTGGCTGGAGACCGCGTCGAGCTGAGTCGAGAAGTGTGCGGGGTGGCGCAGGTCTTTCCGAGATCCTGCGCCCACCGAGGTGTGACACCCTGATCTGCAGGCCGTGGAGATGGAGCGCAACGGACGACGGACCCTCGCCGGGTTGTGGTTCTTCCTGGCGCTGGGCCTGGTGTTCACCACCACTGGTGTTCAGCAGTTCCTCGCCGGGCGCTCCACGACGGCTGACCCGTTGTGGTGGGCCGCGTGGACGGTGGAGCCTATGTTCGCGGGTTTGTTGATCGTGCTGAACTTCGAGGCGGTGATCCTCGCTCACGGGGTTTCGCCTGATCACCAGTGGTCGCGGCTCAAACGCGTCTTGTTGACCTCGACGCTGCTGATGAACGTCATCCCGCAAGTCCTCCCGCTGCTGCGGGGCCGGTGGGCGGAGTTCAACGCGGGTTCGGCGGTCGTGCACGCGATCATCCCGCGGACTACCTCGGTCACGAGCGGGTCAGCATGACCCAGGACGTGTACATGACGCGCAAGTCGCGGGGTAGCTCGGCTGCGGCAGCGCTGGCAAACATGCAGCTCAGCGGCTGAAGCAATTGTGAGGGAAAAGTGGGGGTTGATCTTGGATGAGATCGGCCCCCGCTTTGTTTCCCCTGGTCAGGCGCCCCCGGCAGGATTCGAACCTGCGACACCGGCTTTAGGAGAGCCGTGCTCTATCCCCTGAGCTACGAGGGCCTGATCGGAGGGTACCTGGGGCGGCGTTGTGGGTTGGCACGTGGTGGGCTAGCTCGGGTCGATCTCCTCGCCGTCGGTCTCCACCCGGTTGCGGCCTGCGCGTTTTGCCTTGTAGAGGGCGATGTCGGCTGAGGCGAAGAGTTGTTCCAGGTCGTTGGGGCCTGCGGCGACGCCGATGCTGACCGTGGGTTTCTTCTCGAGGCGGCCCAGCACGAGGCGCCAGTCGTGCGAGTTGACCGCTGAGCGGATGCGCTCGGCGACGACCGGGCCTGCTTCGCGGGAGTCTTCGGCGGCGTCGACCAGGAGGACGACGAACTCGTCACCTGCCCAGCGGCACAGCAGGTCGCCGGCGCGGCACTCGCGGCGCAGGAGGTTGGCGACCTCCTGCAGGACGACGTCGCCCGCGGTGTGCCCGGCGAAGTCGTTGACCTCCTTGAACCAGTCGACGTCGAGCAGCACCAGCCACGGGATGCGGCCCGCTGCTGCGGTGCGCTCCAGCAGGACGGGGGCCAGGCGCTCCAGGCCGAGCCGGTTGGCCAGGCCGGTCAGCGGGTCGCGCAGCGCCGCCTCGCGGGCGGCCATGGCCATCCGCTGGGCTTGGGTGGCCACCCGTCGCTGTTCCAGGGCTTGGCCGAGACCTTCCTTGAGGATGTCCACGGCGGAAACCGCTGCCGACACCGCGCGGCGCAGGGCCGCCGCTTCACCGACCGGGTCACCGAGCTCCCGGCAGATCTCGGCGAGTTCGCGGGAGAAGTGCATCATCAGGGCGGACTCCCTGATGTTCTCCGCGTTCTCCAGGGCTCGGCTGGCGAACGTGCGAGCCTCGGTCAGGACGCCTTGTGAGCGCCGGACGTGGGCGAGCACCCAGTTCGCCATGCCCACCGCGTAGAGGTTGGCGGCGTCCCGGCCGAGGGTGAGCGCCTCCTGCGCGATGCGCTCGGCGGTCTCCACGTCGCCCAGGCCGGACAGCGAACGGGCCAGGCAGGCCAGCGCACAGCTCTTGATCCCACCCGGCTTGGCCAGCGACTGGGCCTCCTCGCAGAGATCGCGGGCCGCGGCGAACTGGTGGTTGGCCTGGTCCTGGTCACCGGCCGCCTGGAACACCCGGGAGACGCCTTCGCGCAGCGCGCAGTGCGCGAGCGCCGGCTGGTCACCGGCGTCGCGGGCGATCTGCACCGCCAGCGACATCAGGTCCATCGCCGGCCCGCGCCGCCCGATGCTCTCCAGGATGTAGCCGAGCATGCTGACGGTGTGCGCGGAGGAACCACCGGACGGCGGCCGGGTGTCGAGCTCCGTCCAGCCCTCGGTGATCAACTCGAGTGCGAGGGGGATGCGGCCGAGCCGCCAGGCCAGCAGCGCCCGGTGCACCAGCACGGTGGAGCGCACCCAGCGCTCGTCGACGAAGTTGGCGCCACCGGCGATCAGCTCGTCGAAGGCAGCATCGGCCTTGGTGAAGCCGCCTGCGTTGAGCAGTTGCCTCACCTGTCGGTCCTGGGCCGGGATGTGGCCGGCCAGCGGTTGGTCCTCCTGCTGCACCGCGACCCCGTCGTGAGCACGTCATCGTGGCCGCTCGGCCGAGCGGCCTTCCCGAGGCTACCGGTTGCGCCCGCGCCCGTACGTTTCGTAGTGCACGACGTCCTCCAGCGGCATCCGCTGGCGCCAGCCGTGCCGTTCGAGGTCAGGCGTGTCAGCCAGCTCGCGAACCGGCCCCACGCACAACCATGCCACCGGCCTCACCTCGCTGGGAACTCCGAGCAGCCTGCGCAGGAACTCCTCGCGGTAGAAGCTCACCCAGCCGACCCCGAGGCCCTCGGCCGTCGCGGCCAGCCACAGGTTCTGGATCGCCAGGCACACCGAGTACAGCCCGGCGTCGGCGATGGCGTGCCGGCCCAGCACTTGCGGGGCACCGCGGCGCGGGTCGTAGGTGACGGCGATGCCCAGCGACGACTCCACGATGCCCTCGACCTTGATCTTCTTGAAGGTCTCGGCGCGCTCGCCGTCGAGCTGGCTGGCGAACACGCTGCGCTCGGCGAGCACGTGCTCGCGGAACGCGCGGCGGGTGCCGGCGTCGCGAACCAGGATGAAGTCCCACGGCTGGGAGAGCCCGACGCTGGGCGCGGAGTGCGCGGCGGTGAGCACGCGGCGCAGCACCGGCTCGGGGACCTCGGCGCCGGAGAACTCCCGGCGGACGTCCCGGCGGCGGTTGATCACGTCGTAGAGCTCGGCGGCGGGTGCGGTGTCGGTCAGCTTGGGGTTGTGTCCAGGGGTCTTCATCGCGATCAATGCTGCACCGGCGACACCGGTCATCTGGCTCCAGGGTGACCGGTATCGCACGGTGTTCGAGCGGATCGCCCTATTTGTGGTGGTACGGCAGCAGCGCCATCTCCCGGGCGTTCTTGATCGCCTTGGCGACCTCGCGCTGCTGCTGGGCGGTCAGCCCGGTGACGCGGCGGGAGCGGATCTTGCCGCGGTCGGAGAGGAACTTGCGCAGCAGCGCCACATCTTTCCAGTCAACGTGGACGACGCCTTCGCGCTGCAGGAGGTTCGGTCTCGTGCGGTGTTCGACAGGTCGGCGCACGCGATCACCAGCTCGACTTCGTGACGCCCGGCAGCTGGCCCTGGTGCGCCATCTCGCGCAGCCGGATCCGGGAGAGGCCGAACGTGCGGGAGTAGCCGCGTGGACGTCCGTCGACGACGTCCCGGTTGCGCAGCCGCACCCGGCTGGCGTCGCGCGGTTGGCGCTGCAGTTCCCGCTGGGCTTCGACGCGGGCTTCGGGCTCGGTCTTCGGCGAGGCGATGATCCGCTTGAGCTCGGAGCGCCGCGCGGCGTACCGGGCGACGACCTCCTTGCGCTGCTCGTTCCGAGCGATCTTCGACTTCTTGGCCACGTTGTCCTCTCGATCTGTCCCTCCCGCCAACGCCCCCTCGGGACCGGAGGCGGTCGGGTGGTGGCGCGAACCGGGGGTTCGCGGGTGTGGGTGGGTGTCAGCGTTCCTCTCGGAACTCGACGTGCCGGCGGGCGACCGGGTCGTACTTGCGCAGCCGCAGCCGGTCCGGCGTGGTGCGGCGGTTCTTGGTCGTGACGTAGGTGAACCCGGTGCCGGCGGTGGAGCGGAGCTTGATCACCGGTCGGACGTCGGTGTTCTTCGCCATCAGACTCGTTCCCCTCGAGCGCGCATCTCGGCGACGACGGCGTCGATGCCGCGCTTCTCGATCGTCTTCATCCCCTTGGCCGACAGCCGAAGCCGGATCCACCGGTTCTCGGAGGGCAGCCAGTAGCGCTTGTGCTGCACGTTGGGCAGCCAGCGGCGGCGCGTCTTGCGGTGGGAGTGCGAGACCTGGTTGCCGTAGCTGGGCTTAGTGCCGGTCACCTGGCAGCGGACGGACATGACCTACCTCTCGATAACGACATCCATTTTCATCTGAGCCGTCGCCAGGGTAGCGTGGCGGCAGTGAAAACGAAAACCATTGTCGATTGAGGTGGGGATGTTCACCGACCCGTCCGCGCGGACGCCGCTGCTGCTGGTGGCCGGCCTCCGCGAACCCCAGGTCGCCGAGGCGGCCGAGGCGGCGCGCCGGCGCGATCCGGCAGGCACCGCGCTGGTGCACGCCGACCTGCGCTCGGTGGCGGAAGGAGTGGTGCGTCGCCAGGTCAGGCACGGCGACCACCACGACAACCAGGTCCTCGAACTCGCGCACGGCTGCGTGTCGTGCACCGTGCGCGAAGACCTCCTGCCCCTGCTGCGCCGGCTCGCCGCAGCGCCCGACGTCCACCGCATCGTCGTCCAGCTCGACCCGTCGCTGGAGCCCGAGGCGATCTCCTGGGCACTGCGCCACGTCCAGGTCGACGGCCGTGCGCTGCTCTCCGACGTCGAGGTCGAAGCCGTGCTGACCACGGTCGACCTCGGCACATGGCTGCCCGACAGCACGGGGGATGAGGAGCTCGCCGAGCGCGGTCTCGGCGGGAGCGCCGACGACGAGCGGACCGTCGCGCAGGTGGCCGTCGGGCAGGCGGAGTTCGCCGACGCGATCGTGCTCGCCGGAACCGCCGAGGACCGCTGGCAGCAGGTCCGCACCGAAGCCGTGCTCGCCCGGCTCACCCCGTCGGCGCCGCTGGCCCGCCTCGACGACCTGGACGTCTCCGACCTGCTGGAGCGGGTGCCCGACGGCTCCCGGAGGGGCGAGGTCGACGGACCGCACGGCCGACTGCTGCGTGGTCAGCCGTCGCTGGACACCGACGCCGGGGTGTCCGCGGTGCTGTTCGAGGAGCGCCGCCCCTTCCACCCGAAGCGGCTGCACGAGGCGATCGACCTGCTGCTGGAGGGCGTCGTGCGCACCCGTGGGAGGTTCTGGGTGGCCAGCCAGCCCGACGACGCCCTGTACCTGGAGTCAGCGGGCGGTGGACTGGGCATCGCCCACGCCGGACCGTGGCTGGCCACCGTCGACGACTGGCAGGGCCTCCCCGACGACCGGCGGCTGCGGGCCGAGCTGATCTGGGACGACTACTACGGCGACCGGATGAACGAGCTCGTCGTCCTCTCCTGCGACGCCGACCCGCACCTGATCGTCCACGTCCTGCGCGAGGCCGTGCTCACCGACGACGAGCTCGCCGCGGGTGAGCACGCGTGGGCGCAGTACCCGGACCCGTTCGCCGACTGGCGCGACGAGCGCTGCGCCGAATCCGAGCTGAGGGAGAACCGGTGAAACCCGACATCCACCCGCGCTACGAGCCGGTGGTCGTCCAGGACCGCGCGACCGGCAGGACCTTCCTGACCCGCTCGACCGCGACCTCCGAGGCGCGCATCGAGTGGGAGGACGGCAACACCTACCCGCTGATCACCATCGACGTGACCGCGTACTCGCACCCCTTCTGGACCGGCGACCAGCGGGTCGTGGACACCCAGGGGCGGGTCGAGAAGTTCCGCCGCCGCTACGGCGACCGCCGCGGATGACCGGCACGCCCGCACCTGCACCCTGACGACGAACGGAGGACCTCGACATGGCAGTCCCCAAGCGCAAGACGTCCCGCTCCCGCACCCGGCACCGCCGCTCGCAGTGGAAGGCGCAGGCCCCGGACCTGGTGCCGATCGTGGTGGACGGCGAGCGGAAGCTGGTGCCGCGAGCGCTGGTCCGGCACTTCCAGCAGAGCTGACGAGGACCGCGGCGCGCGCTGACCCGTGGCCGGCGCGCGCCGCGGTCGAGACGGCGGTCACCGCGACGCGCGAGGCGGCGGGGGTTCTCAGGTCGTTCTCAGGGCAACCGGTAACACTGTCCGCATGCGCATCCTCGTCGTCGACGACGACCGTGCCGTGCGGGAGTCGCTGCGGAGGTCCCTGCAGTTCAACGGCTACCAGGTCGAGCTCGCGGCGGACGGTCAACAGGCACTGGACCACCTGGCCGACAACCGGCCGGACGCCATGGTCCTCGACGTGATGATGCCCCGACTCGACGGCCTGGAGGTGGCGCGCCGGCTCCGCAGCACCGGCGACGACCTGCCGATCCTGGTGCTCACCGCGCGCGACGCCGTGTCCGACCGGGTCGCCGGGCTCGACGCCGGAGCCGACGACTACCTGCCCAAGCCCTTCGCGCTGGAAGAGCTGCTGGCCCGGCTGCGCGCCCTGCTGCGCCGCGCCACCCCGCCCGAGGGCGGTCCCGACGCGCAACCCGCCGCGCTGCGCTTCGCCGACCTGGAACTGGACCCCGGGACCCGCGAGGTCCGCCGGGGAGAGCGCTCGATCAGCCTCACCCGCACCGAGTTCGCCCTGCTCGAACTGCTCATGGCGCACCCCAAGCAGGTGTTGACCCGCAGCAGGCTGCTCGAGGACGTGTGGGGTTACGACTTCCCGACCTCGGGCAACGCCCTCGAGGTCTACATCGGATACCTGCGCCGCAAGACCGAGGCAGAGGGTGAACCGCGCCTGATCCACACGGTGCGCGGTGTCGGCTACGTCCTCCGCGAGACGCCGCCATGATGGGCCACCCGATGACGGTTCCCGCGCCGCCACCGCCTGACCTGGACGACCCGCCACCCCCGAGCAGACTGCAGCGCGTCTCGCTGCGCAACCGGGTGACCTGGTTGGCGGCGATGTGCGTGGCCGGTGCGGTGGCGCTGGTGTCGGTCGGTGCCTTCGTGACCGTGCGGGACAGCCTCTACCAGCAGCTCGACGAGAACCTCACCGAGCGCGCCGTGGAGGCCGCCGAAGGTCCGCTGGTGCGCACCTCCGACCTGCAGCAGGTGCCGGTGGCGTTCTTCATCGCCACCAACTACAAGCTCAACGTGCTGTCCGCGGACGGCACCGTGTTCGGGCCGGAGCAGCGCCCGCCGATGAGCGTGCTGGAGCTGTCGGTGGCCAAGGGGCAGGCGCAACGCTCGCTGCGCACCGACAAGCCGAGCAACAGCCGCGTCGTCGCCGTGCCCACCGGGCACAACGCGGCCCTGGTCATGTCGACCTCGCTGCAACCGACCCAGCGCACGTTGGCGCAGCTCAGCGTGGTCCTCGTGGTGATGGGCGGCGCGGGCATCCTGCTCGCCGCGGCTGCCGGGACGGCGGTCGCGCGAGCCGGTCTGCGGCCGGTGCAGCGGCTGACCGCCGCCACCGAGCGGGTCGCGCTGACCGGAGATCTGCGGCCGATCCCGGTCAGCGGTGACGACGAGCTCGCGCGGCTGACCGCGAGCTTCAACGGCATGCTCAGCGCGCTGGCCGAGTCGCAGGAGCGCCAGCGGCGGCTGGTTGCCGACGCCGGCCACGAGTTGCGCACGCCCCTGACCTCGTTGCGCACCAACTTGGAGCTGCTGCTCGCGGCCGCCCGGCCGGACGCGCCGAAGCTGTCCGAGCAGGACCGCCAGGAGATGTTCTCCGACGTGCAGGCCCAGGTGGAGGAGTTGTCGGCGCTGGTGGGCGACCTGGTCGAGCTCGCCAGGGAGGACACCCCGCAGGCGGTGCACGAGCCGGTCGACCTCGTCGAGGTCGTCGAGCGCGCGCTCAACAGGGCCCGTCGCCGCGCCCCGCGCACCGAGTTCGACGTGCGGCTGGAGCCGTGGGTGATGATGGGCGATGCGACCGCGCTGGAGCGGGCGGTGCTGAACCTGCTGGACAACGCCGCCAAGTGGAGCCCGGACGGCGGCCACGTGCGGGTCGAGCTGCGGCCGGAGGAAGGCACCGGGATGGCCGTGCTGGAGGTCGCCGACAGCGGCCCGGGCATCGCCGAGGCGGACCGGCCCTACGTCTTCGAGCGCTTCTACCGCTCCTCGGACGCGCGCACGCTGCCCGGCTCGGGGCTCGGGTTGTCGATCGTCAAGCAGGTCGCTGAGCGCCACGGCGGGTCGGTGCTCGCCGCGCAGGCGCCGGAGGGCGGCGCGCTGCTGCGCATGGCGCTGCCCGGCAACCCGCAGCAAACCGAACAGCAATGAACACCGAATAGCGATCTCGTCGCCAGATGCCCCGATGTCCGCCGGGTATTCCGTCAGGTATTGTTGGTTCTTGTTGACTTGACGACCGAAAGCCAGCGCCCGGCCAGGGGGTGGACGTGCTCGCGCGACAACGCCAGGAAGTGATCCTCGACGAGGTGCGGCGCACCGGCGCCGTGCAGGTCGGTGAGCTGGTGCAACGGCTCGGCGTGTCGGACATGACGATCCGCCGCGACCTCGACGCGCTCGCGCGCCGCGGCCTGGTCGAGAAGGTCTACGGCGGCGCGACCTCCACGATCGGCGCGAGCACCGACGAGCCGGGCTTCGAGGCCAAGTCCGTGCGGCAGCTCGCCGAGAAGGAGGCCATCGCGAAGCTCGCGGTCGAGCAGGTCCAGCCCGGCTCCGCGATCGGCCTGTCCGCGGGGACCACGACCTGGACGCTGGCACGCGAGCTCGACGAGGTCCCCGACCTCACCATCGTCACCAACTCGGTCCGCGTCGCCGACGCGCTGCAGCAGCGCGGCCGGGTCGACCGGACCGTGGTGCTCACCGGCGGCGTCCGCACGCCCTCCGACGCGCTCGTCGGACCCGTCGCGGTGCAGTCGCTGCGCTCGCTGCACCTGGACCTGGTGTTCCTCGGCGTGCACGGCATGGCGCCGCGCGCGGGTTTCACCACGCCGAACCTCAACGAGTGCGAGACCAACCGGGCCTTCGCCGAGGCCGCGGGCCGGTTGGTGGTGGTCGCCGACAGCTCCAAGTGGTCGACCGTGGGGATCTCCACGATCGTCGACTTCGACGAGGTCGACCTGCTCATCAGCGACCAGGGTCTGCCGCCGGACGCGCGCGAGCTGCTGGGCGAGCACGTCGAGCTGCTGCTGGCCGATCGGCGGCCTACGGAGGAGGACGAGTGAAGCGCACCGCGCGTCGCCTGGCCGACGGCCGGGAGATCATCTACTTCGACGACGAACCGGGCCGGGAGCGCGCCGCGGAGGACACCCGCGAGCTGCCGCCTCAGGCTCCGGCGTCGGAGATGCGGCTCGATCCGCTGACCGACGAGTGGGTCGCCATCGCCGCGCACCGGCAGTCCCGCACCTACAAGCCCCCGGCCGAGATGTGCCCGCTGTGCCCGACTTCGCCGGGGCGGCCCACCGAGATCCCGGAACCCGACTACGACATCGTGGTCTTCGAGAACCAGTTCCCGTCGTTCGCCGAAGGGATTCCGGGCGAATCGTCCACTGTGGACGGGATGCCGATGGTGCCCGCCGCGCCCGCCCGGGGCCGCTGCGAGGTCGTCTGCTTCACCTCCGACCACGACTCGTCGTTCGCGGCGCTGGGCCCCGAGCGGGTCCGCGGCGTCGTCGACGTCTGGGCCGATCGCACCACCGCGCTCAGCGCGATCCCCGGGGTCGAGCAGGTCTTCTGCTTCGAGAACCGCGGCGAGGAGATCGGCGTGACGCTGCACCACCCGCACGGGCAGATCTACGGCTACCCGTTCGTCACGCCCAAGACCCAGACCATGCTGCGCGTGGCCGAGGCCTACCGCGCCGAGCACGGGCGGCACGTCATGGGCGACGTGCTGGCCGCCGAGCGCGCCAGCGGCTCGCGGGTGCTGGTCGACTCCGAGCACTGGACGGCGTTCGTGCCGGCCGCCGCGCGCTGGCCGGTGGAGGTCCAGATCGTGCCGCACCGCCAGGTGCCCGACATCGCCGCGCTCACCGACGACGAGCGGGACGACTTCGCCCCCACCTACCTGGACGTGCTCGGCCGCCTCGACCGCCTCTACGACAAGCCGCTGCCCTACATCGCCGCCTGGCACCAGGCGCCGGTCCGCACCGGGCGCGACCTGTCCTGGCTGCACCTGGAGCTGTTCTCGGTGCTGCGCAGCGCCGACAAGCTCAAGTACCTCGCCGGTTCCGAGTCCGGCATGGCGGTCTGGATCAACGACGCCACCCCCGAACAGATCGCGGAACGACTCCGCTAGAGCGCGTGCACCTCGTGCACGTTCTCCCCGCCCTCTGCTGCGTGGGGGTTTTCCCGTTCAGCGGGGTGGGTGGGAACGATCTTGGGACTTATCATGCGTGGCCACAGCCAGATCTCAGGCACTTCTCAGAACCCCGGAGCACAGTGGAGCCATGACCGAACACACCCCGGAATTCGGTGACAAGCCGGAAGAGCCGAAGCCCAGCGGCGAAGGCGTCGGAGCGGGCGACACCCCTCGATCCGGGGTGCCGCCGCAGCAGCCAGGCCCGTCCAGCCAGCCGACCCAGCCCGGCCAGCCGCAGGCCGGCGCCCAGGGTGCGTACGGGCAGCAGCCGTACGGCGTGCACCAGCAGCCGCAGTTCGCGCAGCAACCCTGGGCCGGCTACCCCTCGGGCCAGCCTGCGCAGCACAAGCCCGGCCGGAGCCTGGCCACCGGCGCGGCCGTCCTCGCGCTGGTGTGCGGCCTGGTCGGCGGCGGTGTCGGCGGTTTCGTCGGGTACCAGCTCGGCGGTGACAGCGGCAGCGGCGTGAGCGCGCTCGACGAGTCCAAGCCCGCACGCAGCGCCAGCACGGCGCCGCAGGGGTCCGTGCAGAAGGTCGCCGAGAAGGTCTTGCCGAGCGTGGTGCAGATCCAGATCGCCAGCTCGCAGGGCTCCGGCGAGGGCTCGGGCATCGTGCTCAGCGGGGACGGCCTCATCCTCACCAACAGCCACGTCGCCGAGGGCGCCCGGAGCGGTCGGCTGACGGCGCTGTTCCACGACAACCGGACCGCACCGCTGCGCGTGGTGGGCACCGACCCCAATTCGGACCTCGCGGTGGTCAAGGCCGACATCACCGGCCTGACGCCGGCCGAGCTCGGCCGCAGCGACGACCTGAACGTGGGTACGCCGGTGGTGGCCATCGGCTCGCCCTTCGGCCTGTCCGGCACGGTGACCAGCGGCATCATCAGCGCCAAGGACCGCCCGGTGCGTGCGGGCGGGGAGTCCGGCAGCCAGGACACCGTGCTCAACGCCCTGCAGACCGACGCTGCGATCAACCCCGGCAACTCCGGTGGCCCGCTGGTGGACATGGACGGCCGCGTGGTCGGCATCAACTCCGCGATCTACAGCCCCGGTTCCGGTCAGCAGCAGGCCGGCTCGGTGGGCCTGGGCTTCGCGATCCCGATCGACCAGGCGCGCCGCATCGCTGACGAGCTCAAGGAGACCGGCTCGGCGAACCAGACCACGCTCGGGGTGATGATCACCAATGGTCCGCAGGTCGGCGCGCTGGTCCGCGAGGTGACGCCAGGCGGGCCGGCGGAGCAGGCCGGTCTGAAGCCGGGCGAGGTGATCACCAAGGTGGACGACCGGGCCATCCTCGACGCGGACGCCTTGGTCGCGGCGGTGCGATCGCACAACCCCGGTGATCGGGTCAAGATCACGATCGGTGGCCCCGGTGGCGAGCGCACGGTCGACGTGACGCTCACCGGCCAGAAGGGCTGAACCCCTGATCGCGTCGGCCGGAGTTCCGCGACCTGCCGCGTCGCGGGACCGGCCGACGTGTCCACGTCACGTCGCGCTCACAACGAGAACTGGGGAGGACCATGTCCGACAAGACGGGCACTTTGTCCGGGAGCACGCCGAGGTTGGTGGGTCTCAGCGACACCTTTGCACTGACCGAACCCGACCTTGGGACTACGGTGACCGGCATGGAACGCAGCGCGCAGCGGTTGGGGCGAGCCCTGGTGGTCGTGGTGGACGACCGTGTGGCCCAGGGCGAGCAGGAGGACAACATCGGTCCGTTGGTGACCGAGTTGCTGGAAGAGGCCGGGTTCATCGTCGATGGGACCGTCGCGGTGGCCGGTGAGACGGTGGACATCCGCAACGCGCTGAACACGGCGGTGATCGGGGGCGTCGACGTCGTGATCACCGTCGGCGGCACCGGTGTGTCGCCCCGGGACGTCACCCCGGACGCCACCGCGGGTGTCCTGGACCGGCCGATCCCGGGCATCGCCGAGGCGCTGCGGGCGTCCGGTCTGGCCGCGGGCGCGATCGACGCCGGGGTTTCGCGCGGACTCGTCGGGGTCTCCGGCAGCACGCTGGTGGTCAACCTGTCCGGCTCCCGGGCCGCGGTCCGCGACGGCATGGCGACGCTCACGCCGCTGGTGGCGCACGTGATCGAGCAGCTCTCCGGACTCGAAACGGCCTGATGACGACGGAGGTGGCGGCCTCGATCGGGGCCGCCACCTCCGCTCGTGGCGGATCAGCCGGGCTTCGGGCCGCTCGTGTCGTCCGGGCCCGTGCTCCGCGGACCGCCCTCGGCGGGACCTGCGGAACCTCGCTTGAGCACGCCTTCGACCTTGCCGCTCACCGACTCGATCTTGTCGTGGTACTTGCCGCCGGTGGCCTTGTCCAGGCTCGACTTGGCGGCGTCGAGACCCTTGGCCGCGCTCGGACCTGCCTTCTCGGCGAGCTCCTCCGCCTTGACCTTGGCCTGGTCGGCCACGTGCTTGGCCTTGTCCAGGAAACTCATCGCGGCCTCCCTGCGTAGCTGCCTCCCGTGGTCGCGGGAGGTGCACTCACTGTAACGGAACTCACACTCCGTGAGGCCGGTCCGTGCGTGGAGCGCCGCGACGGAGGCAGGATGGACGGGTGACCAGTGAACCGCCCGAGACGAAGGCCGAGCGCGACAAGCGCCGCAGGATCGCCGAGATCTTCGGCGACGTGCTGCCGGAGACCACCTCCGACGACCGCCCCGAACCGTCCTCGGCGAGCACCCCCGAGAGCTGGTACCGCGAGAACCGGCCACCTCACCACGACGCCTCCTGAGGCTGTCTCTCGGATCGTTCTGCGTTCCGGGTGCGGTTAGCGGCTCCGAGTACTCGAGCTTGCGAACGCGGCGTCACGGCGTGCTCGCCACGAAGCCGCTCAGAACCTGGGCCGGCTGAGTCCCACACCGGGAACGACGGCTACCGCCGCACGTGTGGGCAGGGGCTTGGGCGTCAGTTGCGCGAAGCCCCGTTGCCGTTGCTCGTGGTCGTGGTCGTGGTGGTCTTCTCCCCGTCGTCCTCGGTAGCGGCGAGGCCCTCGATGTGCGGCAGGCCCTGCTCGGCGCGCAGCAGGTCGCGGATCTCCTGCAGCAGCTCCACGTCGGTGGTTTCGGCCTGACCCTCTTCCTCGCCCTTCTTGCGCCGCTCGGAGATCTTCTGCATCGGCACGACGAACAGGAAGTAGACGACCGCGGCGGTGATGAGGAACGTGATCACCGCGTTGATCACCGCGGCGAAGTCGATGGTCGAGGCCTGGTTGCCCGGGACGACCTGGATGCTCAGGCCGGAGACGTTGCCACCACCGGTGGCCGCGATGAGCGGCTTGATGATGTTGGTGGTGAAGGCCGTGACCAGGGCCGTGAACGCGCTACCGACGACCACCGCGACGGCGAGGTCGATGATGTTGCCGCGCATCAGGAAGTCCTTGAAACCCTTGAGCACGCTGAGATTCCCCTTTCAGAGGCTGGTGTGTCCGGAACCGTCCGGAGCGGTGATCGCGCCACGGGTTCCCTCGCCGAGCGGCGCGGTCCGGGCGCGGAGGGCAGGGTAACGGCCCATGCACACCGCGCAGCAGTCCGCAACGCGAGGCGTTAACCCGTTCGGCCCAGGGCTGTGGTGATCTCCACAGCCGGGGTCCCCTGGCTGACGGCGAGGAGCAGTGCCAGCAGGAGGAGGAGCGCGGCCGCTGCCCGGCGTAGCCACAGCGCGCTTCGCCTGCTCAGCAGCAGGTCGCGCAGCCGGTCCAGCGGCGTGGGGTCGAGACCGGAGTTCGCGGGCATGGCGTGCTCCCTCAGCGTTCGGCGTTCGGACGCGATCGAAGCTAAGGAGGCGCCGGGCGCGGTGGAAGGGCGCAGCGCGGATCTGTGGAGCAACCCGTTCGCTGTGGACAACACCGGCTCACACCACCGGGTCCGGCCCGTGCGCTCGCCGATCACGCAGCGTCGGTCCCCCCCGCGAACGACGAAGCCGCCGACCACCTTCGGGTGGTCGGCGGCGAAGGGTGCGGGATCAGGAAGCCGCGGCGGTGGTGCTGCTGCTCGACGACGAGGACGAGGAGCTCGACGACGAGCTGGAGTCCGAGGGACTCGACGACGAACCGGAGTCCGAGGAGCTCGACGAGGACGAGCTCGACGACGAGGAGGAGGACGAGGACCGGTTGTCAGTGCGGTAGAAGCCGCTGCCCTTGAACACGATGCCGACGGCGTTGAACAGCTTGCGGAGTCGGCCGGTGCACTGCGGGCACTCCGTGAGCGAATCCTCGCTGAACGACTGCACCTGCTCGAATCGATGGTCACATTCGGTGCAGGCGTACTGGTATGTGGGCACGGCCGCGAACCTCCGAAGTCTGGGCTTGGCACTCGAACTACAGGAGTGCTAACCCGATGATGCTAGACGACTGGTGTCCAGCGCAAACAGCTCTACGTCACACGGGTAGCCGCACGACACCACGGGCGGGCGTGACGACGCTGGTCATCCGCACGTCGTGGTCCTCGCCGGGCAGCGACGGGACGAACTCCGCATCGCGCACGATGCCCAGCAGCTCGGCCTCCGGACCGCGCAACGTCAGCGACCGGTCGTAGTAGCCGGCGCCGCGACCCAGCCGCACACCCTGGTGGTCGATGCCCAGCGCCGGGACCAGGACCACCTCTGCCTGGGAGATCGCCTCCGCCCCCAACCGGTCGCCCGCGGGTTCCAGCAGACCGAACGTCGCCGGTTCCAGCGAACCGGGGCCGGTGTACTCGGCCCAGTCGAGCGGCCCCTTGCCGGCCACGATCGGCAGCAGCACCCGCAGACCCGCCTCGTGCAGCACCGCCGGCAGGTCCGCGCCGGGCTCCGGGCCGACGGGCACGTACGCCGCCACCACGCCCAGCTCCCGCTGCGCCAACCAGCCCAGCAAGCTCGTCATGAGTGCCTGGTCGTCGGCCTTGCGGGTCGGTTCGTCCAGGTCTTCGCGCCCGCGCAGCAGTCGGTCCCGCCAGTCCGCCTTCGACGTACGAAATTCATCCGGTGAGCTCACGGGTCCACTGTAGGTATGACCGATAAGCTGCGGCGTCATGAGCAGCCCGACGAGCACGCCCACCGCGTTCCGGACCGCCATCGTGCCGGCAGCAGGACTGGGAACGAGGTTCCTGCCCACGACGAAGGCGGTGCCGAAGGAGTTGCTCCCGGTCGTCTCCACCCCCGGGATCGAGCTGGTCGCGGCCGAGGCGGCAGAGGCCGGAGCGCAGCGGATGATCATCGTGACTTCGCCCGACAAGGGCGCGGTCGCCGACTACTTCAAACCGAGCCCGGAGCTGGAGCAGACCCTCAAGGCCCGCGGCAAGGACGACCTGCTGGCCAAGGTGAAACGGGCCTCCGAGCTCATCGAGGCCGAGACCGCGTTGCAGGAGAAGGCCCTCGGCCTCGGGCACGCGGTGGGCTGCGCCGAGGACTCCCTCACCGACGACGATGACGCCGTCGCCGTCCTGTTGCCGGACGACCTCGTGCTGCCGACCGGCGTGCTGCGCCGGATGGCCGAGGTCCGCGCCCGCTACGGCGGCAGCGTGCTGTGCGCCTTCGACGTTCCCCGCGAGCACATCTCCGCCTACGGCGTGTTCGACGTGTCCGACACCGACGCGGACGACGTCAAGGTCGTCAACGGCATGGTGGAGAAACCCGCTCCGCGCGACGCGCCGTCGACGCTGGCCGCGGCTGGCCGGTACCTGCTGGACCGGGCCGTCTTCGACGCGCTGCGCCGCATCGAGCCCGGTGCCGGTGGCGAACTCCAGCTGACCGATGCCGTAGCGTTGCTGATCTCCGAGGGGCACCCGGTTCACGTCGTGGTCCACCACGGTGGGCGACACGACTTGGGAAATCCTGGCGGATTCCTCAAAGCTGCGGTGGACTTCGCGCTAGCGGATCCCGAGTACGGGCCGGACCTGCGGGACTGGCTCGCCGACCGGGTCAACAGGAGCTGACGCCGAGCGCCGGTCAGGCCGACGCCGGCGCCGGTGAGGAGCGGGGAAGAGGCGACGCCATGAGGTCAGTGGACGAGCAGCTGGCGCGCGTGCTCACAGCCGCCGTCCGGCCCGCCCCGGTTCGGGTGGCGATCTCCGAGGCGCAGGGACTGCTGTGCGCCGAGGAGGTCGTGGCCGAACGGGCGCTGCCCGGATTCGACCAGGCCGCGGTCGACGGTTACGCCGTGCGCAGCGTCGACGTGCAGTCGGCAGCCGAGGAGACCGTCGTGCTGCCGGTGGTCGGGGAGATCCCGGCCGGTTCGCGGCAGCCGCGCAGGCTGCAGCCCGGCCAGGCGGTGCGGGTCGCCACCGGTGCTCCGCTGCCGACCCTGGCCGACGCCGTCGTGCCCCTGGGCTACACCGACGAGCACCCGGCCAAGATCACCGTGCAGCAGCCCGTCCCCTCGGCGGCGTTCGTCCGCCGCACCGGTGAGGACGTGCAGACCGGCGACGTCGCGGTCCGCCGCGGCGCGCCCATCGGCTCCGCGCAGGTGGGACTCCTGGCCGCGGTCGGCCGCGACAAGGTGCTGGTCCACCCGCGCCCGCGCATCTCGATCATCTCCCTGGGCGACGAGCTCGTCGACGTCGACCGCACGCCCGGTCAGGGCCAGGTCTACGACGTCAACTCCTACGCGCTGGCCGCGGCCGCCCGCGACGCCGGCGCCGAGGTCACCCGCGTCGGCATCGCCAGCAACGACCCGCGCAGGCTGCGCGAAGTCGTCGAGGGACGGCTGCTGCTGTCGGAGGTCGTGGTCATCGCCGGCGGAGTCGGCGGCGCCGCCGGCGGCGACGTCCGCTCGGCACTGGCCGACCTCGGCTCGCTCGACGACGACCGGGTCGCGATGCAGCCCGGCTCGGTGCAGAGCTTCGGGCGTCTCGGCCCGGACGAGATCCCGACCTTCGTGCTGCCCGGCAACCCGGTCAGCGCGCTCGTGGTCTTCGAGGTCCTGGTCCGGCCGCTGATCCGGTCGGCGCTGGGCAAGGAGAACCCGCACCGCCGCAGCGTCTCCGCCGAACTGCTCTCGCCGATCACCGCGACCAAGGGCCGGCGCGGGTTCCTGCGCGGACAGCTGCTGCGCGACCCGAAGAACGGTTCTTACCTGGTGCAGCCGCTGGGCACCTCGGGCTCGCACCTGCTGGCGTCGCTGGCCGAGGCGAACTGCCTGATCGTCGTGGAGGAGGACGTCACGGAGGTCGCGGCGGGGGAGGACGTGCAGGTCCGGTTCCTCTCGCAGCGTTCGTGATCCCGGATGCAGCCCACCGACGCTGATGGGTTCCCGATCGGCCGCCATCCCGGGTGGCCGGCGCGGCTCGGTCCGCTGAGGACCGCTCGCGGCACGGTCGCGCTGCGCCCGCCGCGCTTGCGCGACGCCGGGCTCTGGAGCCGGACGCGCCTGCAGGACCGCGAATACCTGCAGAAGTGGGAACCGACCTCGCTCGGTGGCTGGCGGGAGCGCAACTCTCCCTCAGCCTGGCCCGCCCAGTGGGCGACGCTGCGCAGCATGGCCCGCAAGGGCCAAGCTCTGCCGTTCGCGATCCTCGTGGACGGCGAGCTCGCCGGGCAGCTGACCATCGGCAACGTCGTGCGCGGCGCGCTGCGCTCGGCCTGGGTCGGCTACTGGGTGGCCAGCCGCCTCGCCGGCGGCGGAGTGGCCCCGGCCGCGGTTTCGCTGGCCGTCGACCACTGCTTCGGCCCCGTCGGGCTGCACCGGTTGGAGGCCACCGTCCGCCCGGAGAACGAGCGCAGCATCCGCGTGCTGGAGAAGTGCGGCTTCCGCCGGGAAGGTCTCTTCCAGCGCTACCTCGACGTCGCCGGAGCCTGGCGCGATCACTACGTCTACGCGCTGACCGCCGAGGAGGTCCCCAGCGGCGCGGTCACCCGCCTCATCCGTTCCGGCGGCGCCGAGCGCTGCTGATCCCGGCCCTCGACCGCGCGCGGTGACCGCTGATCGGGGTAGTCGCAGCCGAAGTTGCTCCGTTCGTTCGCCCGGACGAGGGCAATCGGCGGTGCGGAGGGCGACACGCCGGTGTCGATGTGCCCGACGAATGCTCTGTTCGTGCGGTTCTGTAGCCAGGCGCACAACGGCCGCGCGGCGTGGCTGCGGGACACGAGTGACGGATGTGACTAGCGTGGCGATCGCAGAACTGTGCACTGCCGGTGGCCAGGGGGAGGTGGCGAGCAATGCCGAGCTCATTGATCTTCGCTGCACTGGCGGCGGCCTGGTTGGTCGTCCTGGTGCCGATGTTCGCCCGCCGCCGCCAAGAAGTGTCCAAGACCACCGATTCCGCGCTCGCCGCTCGAGTGGTGCGGCGCGGTAGTGATCGGCGACCGGTGAGATCGGGCGCCGCGACAACCGACAGGGTGGAGGTCGGGATGCCTGAACCCGGGCTGGACGTGGACGAGACGGTCGAGGAAGAGCACGACGAGGACTGGCGGTCCGTCGACAGCGAGGACGTCCGTGCCGGGCGCCGCTACCGGCCAGGCCGGGGCGGGTACGACCCCGAGGCCGCCGCCCTGGTTGCCCGCGCCAAGTACGCCCGCAGGCAGCGCATCGTCCTCACCATGCTGCTGCTCGCCCTGACCACCGGTCTCCTGGCCGGCCTGCTGTGGCCGGTCGTGTGGTGGGCGCACGGTGCTGTCGACCTGTCGCTGGTGGGTTACCTCACGTACCTGCGTCGCCAGGTGCGCATCGAGGAGGACATCCGCGCCCGCCGCCTCGCCCGCATCAACGGGGAGCGCGACGACGACCTCCAGTACGACGAGGACGAGGTCGATGACGACGAGCGCGACGACTACCCCGAGGACTACCGCGACGACCCGGTCGACGACTACGACTACGTCGGCGACCCGGAGTTCGACGAGCTCGACGAGTTCGTCGAGGACTACGAGGACGAGGTCGAGGCCGACCTCAGGCCGCAGCCCGTCTCCGCCGAGGACCGCGCCGCCGACATCCGACCCGCCGTCCCCGGCGTCCCCGTGGAGATCGACGACGAGGACCCCGTCTTCGACGAGCTCGACGAGCGCACCTGGGAGCCCTACCGCAGGGCAGCGGGGGAGTAGCCTCCCCGACGAGGGGGGTGCTGCACAGCCCGCAGAAGGGTCTTGCTAAGCTTCCCTCACAACAAAGCCGGAGGGTCGGCTCTCCGGTGAGGGGCTGTAGCGCAGTTGGTAGCGCGTCTCGTTCGCATCGAGAAGGTCAGGGGTTCGATTCCCCTCAGCTCCACGTCGCATTGGGAACGCCCTGCTCTACGCAGGGCGTTTTCGCTTTTTTCGCTCCGTCATCATGGTGGGGGAGCGACTCCCCCAGGCCCCCTGCGGTGCGGTGGTTGCTCTGGGAGGGTTTCTCGTCTTGCCGCGCGTTTCCGTTCTGCGTGGTTGACCAGCGGTTCCGCCTTGTCACGGGGCTGCGCTGCCTCTTCTGCGCGGAGGCCCAGCTCAGCGCAGGGCGCTTCATCGCTTCGCCGTGATGGGCGCGACTCCCCGAAGCCCCTGCGGTTCGGTGGTTGTCCTGGGCATGGCTTGTCGGCATGGGTGTGTTCCCGGTCTGGGTGTTGACCAGTGATGCTGCCTTCTCGAGGTCACCACGGAGCGAGGACGGGAAACCGCCCAGCGCTGAGCAGCGCGTTCGCGATGAGCAACCGCAAGACCGCTCCGACGCGGCTTCCCGCGGTGCGGTGGTTGCTCGTTGCGCTCGGGTCAGGGCGGTTTCTCTCCTCGCTTCGTCGTTCCGTGCTCGTAGGCCCTGTGGGCGCCGAGTTCGCTGCCTGGACTGGGGGAGCTTCGGGGCGGCTGCTCGCTGTGGGGGATCGTTTCCCGGTCTTGGCCTCGGGTGTGCGTCTTCTCGTCGGTGGGAGCCGGAGCCAGGGAATGCGGTGCGGTGGCTGGTGCGGGTGCTGCTGGGGGCGTGGGTTTCCTGATCGTTGTGGGGTCTGGTCGTGGTGGCTTGGTCCGCTCCGCGGGAGTGGTTCGGGTCTGTTGTTCCGTTACGCAAATCAGTAGGGTTCGGTTCACTCGAGAAATTCACCGATTTCTGCTTCCGGGTGCGAGGGCGTTCCCGGTCATCTGTCGGGTTGTGGCCTCTTCGTTGCGTTTTCGGCATCTTGTGTGCCATTTCGCGGAATGGTGAGCATCTGTGATTGATTCGCTCCTTTTGGGGGTATGGCGGATTGGTGTGGACCGGCACACTTCGGGATCGATCACGTTGGAGGATCGGCTGCCCATCGCGGTGGTCGGGTAGATCCTGGAGGTATTCGCATGGTTTCTCGTCGGCGGTTTCTCGGTTATTCCGCTGCGGCCCTGACGGCGCCGTTCTGGGCCCAGGCGATCAGCGCTCCGTTCGCTTCGGCGGCGCCGGAGAGCTTGAAATTCGTGCTGCAGAACAACTCCGGTGGGCCGGCCAACGCCTACATCGCCGGGTTCTCGGACGCCGAGAAGAAGGCCGTGTTCATCAAGGCGGACGGGACGCCGTACTTCCCCGAGGCGGGCGGCCCCGAGCCGACGCCGATCGGTGAGGACGTCGCCATCCCGGTCGACGGCACCGTCGAGGTGACCGTGCCGCGCATGTACGGCGCGAGGGTCTACTACTCGCTCAACGACACCCTGGAGTTCCAGGTCGTGCAGGGCGCTGACGGCACCACCTCGGTCGTGCACCCCAACTTCGTCTCCGACGCCGACCCGAACTTCGGCAAGGACTGGACGTTCGCGGAGTTCACCCTCAACGCCGAGCAGCTCTACGCCAACATCAGCTACGTCGACTTCGTCGCCGCCCCGATCGGCCTGCACCTGACCACCACCGGCAGCGGTGAGCAGAGCGTCCCCGGCATGCCCACCGGCGGCATGGACAAGGTCGCCCAGAGCCTCAAGGACATGGGCGGCAACTGGAGCTCGCTCGTGCAGGAGGCCGACGGCCGGGTCGTGCGGGTGCTCAACCCGAACCACCGCGCCGGCGACTTCGAGGGCTACCTGGAGCCCTACGTCGACGAGGTCTACGCCAAGTACGCCGGCGAGTCGCTGTTCATCGACACCCAGCGCGAGGACATCGGCATCCTCGAGGGCAAGGTCGAAGGCGACGAGCTCGTGTTCGGCGCCGAGCGCTTCGCCAAGCCGTCCTCGGTGGACATCTGGGGCTGCAACAGCGGTCCGTTCGCCAACAACCCGGAGAGCGACTCGCAGGAGCGGCTGGCGATCGTGCCGCGGCTGGCGGCGGCGTTCAACCGCACGACGCTGCTGATCAACCCGAACCAGCCGCACGAGGAAGACCCCGCGACCTTCTACCAGAACGACATCACCAACCACTACGCGCGCGTGGTGCACGAGAACCTGCCCGACGGCAAGGGGTACGCGTTCGCCTACGACGACGTGAGCTCCAACGCCGGCGAGGACCACAGCGGCAAGGTCAACGCAGGCGACCCCGAGGTGTTCACGCTGACGCTGAACGCCCTCCGCTGACCGGACCGCGGACGCCTTCCTGCCGCGACGGCGGCCGATCCACGGTGTGGGTCGGCCGCCGTTTTCGTCGGCTCAGGTCCGAGGCCCTGGTGGCGTTGCGCAAGAATGACCGGCGTGGACGGTTCTGTGATCGGGGATGACGTGGCTCGCAAGCGCGGCCGCAAGCAGCAGCGCCCGGACCCGCAGGAGAGTCCGGTCGCGGAGTTCGCCTGGCGCCTGTGCGAGTTGAAGGAAGCCGCGGGCGATCCGTCCTACGACCGGATGCGCACCGAGTTCGGCGCGATGGCGTCGAAGTCGGCGCTGTCGGCCGCAGCGCGCGGCAAGGACCTGCCGTCCTGGGAGACGGCGTGGGAGTTCGCGCGCTGCCTCGCCGTCGGCGTGCTCGGTCAGGACGAGGACGCCGTGCGCCGGGAGTGGTCGCTGCGCTGGGAGGCCGCGCGCACCGCGAAGGACCCCGAACCGGACCCGCCGCAGGAGCCGTCACCGGCGGCACCGCAGGCGCGCCGGCCGAAGTGGTTGGTCGCCGCGGTCGTCGTGGTGCTCGTCGTGGCCGGCGCGGTCTGGTGGGCGTGGCCGGAGGAGCGGCCGATCCCCGGGGACGCGTCGTTGATGCTCAGCGAAACCGTCCCGGACGGCACCGAGTTCGCGACGCGGCAGAACTTCGTCAAGACCTGGGAGGTCCGCAACGTCGGCCGGGAGCCGTGGGAGGGTCGCTACCTCGCCCAGGTGTTCCGCGAGGGCGACGCGGCCTGCGCCGCTCCGCAGCGGGTCTCCGTCGGCGACGTCGAGCCCGGCAGCACCGTCGTGCTCGCCGTCCCGGTGTTCACCGGCGAGGAGACCGGTCGGTGCAAGATCGGGTGGAAGATGGTCGACGAGGACGGTCGGCAGTACTTCCCCGAAGACCTGCGGCCCGTCTTCTTCGACATCCAGGTCCTCCCCTGACCCGCGGGACTCCCCGGCACCCCCTGTCGGCCGAGGAGTTCCCGCTCGGGTCGGCACCCACGCTAAGCCGCCGGGTGCCCGAGGTCCACGGATCAATGGACGGCTTCCCGCTCCGAGCCATTCGACGGCATCGCCGCAGGTCACGGTTTTGACCAACCGCTGCTCCTGGCCAAAAGGCCGGGTCGCCAGGCGGCCCGGAGGTCCGTGCCGACGGCCCGGGTGGAGCAGCCCTGGCAGCGGCGACTGGTCGCGACCGGTGGTCCGCCGCAGGCTGGGTGCACGCCACCGAGGAGAGGAGCCCCATGACACGCACAGCCATCGTCACCGGCGGTTCGCGCGGCATCGGCCGCGAGATCGTCACCCGCCTCGCCGCCGACGGGTTCGCCGTCGTCGTGGGCTACGCGGGCAACGAGGAGCTCGCCGCGGCAGCCGTCCGGGAGGCCGAGGAATCCGGCGGGCGGGCGATCGCCGTGCAGGCCGACGTCGCCGAGGAGCAGGCCGTTGCGGCGATGTTCGACGCCGCGGAGTCCGCGTTCGGCGGGGTCGACGTGGTCGCGCACGCGGCCGGGAAGATGGCGCTGTCCACCGTCGCCGACCTGGACCTCTCGGTGCTCGACGCGGTCTACCGCACCAACGTCCGGGGCACCTTCGCGGTGGCCCAGCAGGCGGCGCGCCGGATGCGCGACGGCGGAGCACTCATCACCTTCTCCAGCTCGGTCGTGGGGCTGGCGTTCCCGACCTACGCGCCCTACACGGCGAGCAAGGGAGCCGTCGAAGCGTTGACGATGGTGCTCGCCCGCGAGCTGCGCGGCCGCGACATCACCGTCAACACCGTCGCCCCCGGGCCCACGGCCACCGACCTGTTCTTCGAGGGCAAGGACCAGGCGACGGTCGACCGGCTCGCCGCCCAACCGCCGCTGGAACGCCTCGGCACCCCGTCCGACATCGCTGCGGCGACCGCGTTCCTGGCAGGTCCCGACGGCCGCTGGGTCAACGGCCAGGTGCTGCGCGCCAACGGCGGCATCATCTGAGCCTCGGGCGGGCAGCGGCCGCGGGTAGGGTGGAAGTCAACAGCGTTGACATCGGCCTGGAGGTGCGTGGTGGCGGAGGTGCTGACCGGCAGGAGCACGATCGGCGAGTGGCTGCGCCACCCCGAGGGCCGTCCGTTGATCGAGGAGCTGCTGGCCTCCTCCGGGCACACCCCCGAGGAGTTGGCACCGGTGAGCGGCATGCCGCTGGCTCAGCTGGTCGAGCTCAGCCGGGGCGCGCTGAGCCAGAAGGCCGTCGACGACCTGGTTCGGCAGGTCAACGGCGGTGTCCTGCCCGAGGTCGACCCCGCCGCGCCCGGCTGGGAGGAGCGCGTGGTGCCCGGCCGGTTCGAGGGCAAGACCGTGATCGTCACCGGTGCCGCGTCCGGCATCGGGCGCGCGACCGCCTCGCGGGTCGCGCGGGAAGGCGGCTTCGTCGTCGCCGCCGACGTCAACGCCGGCCCGCTCGAGGAGCTCGCCTCCGAACTGCCCGACGTGCTCACCGTGGCCGGTGACATCGCGCAGGCGGCCGACGTCGAGCGGATCATCGCCGCGGCCGGGCAGCACATCGACGGGCTAGCCAACGTCGCTGGTGTGATGGACGACTTCAGCCCGCTGCACGAGCTCGACGACGCGACGTGGGAACGCACCTTCCGGGTCAACGTCGACGGGCTGATGCGGTTGACCCGCGCCGCGCTGCCGTCGATGTTGGCGGCGGGCAGCGGCTCCATCGTCAACGTGGCCTCGGAAGCCGCGCTGCGCGGCAACGCCGCCGGCGTCGCCTACACCGCCTCCAAGCACGCGGTCATCGGCCTCACCCGCAACACCGCCTTCATGTACGGGCCGTCGGGGATCCGGGTCAACGCGGTCGCCCCGGGCGGGGTGGCCACCGGCATCAGCTCGTCGGTCGACTCGATGTCGGAGTTCGGCCGCGAGCGGACCGGCGGGTTCCTCGGGCTCATGCCGCCGGTGGCGACCGCCCCGCAGCTGGCGGCCTCGATCACCTTCCTGCTCAGCGGCGACGGCGTGAACCTCAACGGCGCCGTCCTGCCCTCCGACGGCGGCTGGTCGGTGCAGTGATCACGGTGTGAGCAGCTGCTGCAGCAGCGCGCCGTAGCGCTCGACCAGCCCCGACCGGTCCTCGGCCAAGCTCTGGTCCCCGACGACCCACAGCGCGTAGAGCAGGCCGCCGACCAGCGCGGCGGCCGAGCGGGCCCGCTCCTCGGCGTCGGCGCCGCTCATCCGCGCCCGCAGCGGTCGCACGAACGAGTTCTCGTGGGTGTCGCGCAGGCGCGCGGCGATCTGCGGGTTGCCGCTGCCCTGCACCATCGCCAGGTAGATCGCGCGACTGCGGGAGTCGGAGTCGAGCAGCACCTCGACGAACCGCGTGCCCAGCTCCGCCAGCGGCACGTCCAGCAGCGGCTCGTCGTCGATGCTCAGGTGCATGGTGTCCAGGAACAGCAGTTCCTTGCTGCCGAAGTGCCGGATCACCAGCGCCGGGTCGGTCTCGGCCAGGGAAGCGATGTCGCGCACCGAGGTGTGGGCGTAGCCGCGCTCGGTGAACAGCCGGGTCGCGGCGCCGCGGATCGCCTCGCGCGTCTGGGAACCGGACCTCCTGGCCATGCGCTGAAGGATATCCGCGAACGGCCTCCGTCCCCGTAGCATCGACGCACGGGGACCTCCGAGGACAGGGGGAGCGGTGGAGATCGACGTCAACACGCCGCAGTCGGCGCGGATCTGGAACTACTGGCTCGGTGGCAAGGACAACTACGCGGTCGACCGCGAAGCCGGGGACGCCGTGCTCGCGCACATCCCGGACATCCCGGAGGGTGCCCGCGCCGAGCGCGCGTTCCTGGTGCGGGTGGTGCGCCACCTGGTCGAGGTGGAGGGGGCCCGGCAGTTCCTCGACATCGGCACCGGGCTGCCGACCGCCAACAACACGCACGAGGTGGCGCAGCGGCTGGCCCCGGAGAGCCGCATCGTGTACGTCGACAACGACCCGATCGTGCTCGCGCACGCCCGCGCGCTGCTGACCAGCACCGCGGAGGGCAGGACCGACTACCTCCACGCGGACCTGCGGCAGCCGCAAGAGATCCTGGAGGCCGCCCAGCGCTCGCTGGACTTCAGCAAGCCCATCGGGCTGATGCTGCTGGGCGTGGTCAACCACGTGATGGACGACGACGAGGCTTACCCGGTGGTGCGCGAGCTGGTCGACGCGATGCCGCCCGGCAGCTTCCTGGTGCTGACCCACTCGACCGCCGAGGTGCACGGCGAGCGGATGCTGCGCGCGATGCGCGAGACCACCGAGCGCGGCGGCACCCCGATCCGGGCGCGCACCGCGGTCGAGATCGAAGGCTTGTTCGCCGGGGCGACGCTGCTGGAGCCGGGCGTGGTCAGCTGCTCGCAGTGGCGACCGGACGTCACCGGCGAGACACCGGAGCCCGTCTACCTCTTCGGCGGCGTCGGCCGCATCGGCTGACGCGGGAGCTGCTTCCGATCGGAGGAGGAGTGCGCCTCGAGCAGAAGAACATCTTTCGCCAACAGCGATGATGTGCGGGAGTATCTTGCTCAGATGGTGGCCGTCTGTGCAATTCTTGTTGTGAGCGCGAGATCCGCGCACACGCAGCAGGGAGGCCGGACCATGACCGTTCAGCACGAGACCGCTTCGACCGCAGTCCCTGCCCCACGCGAGGGCACCGACCCGGTAGCCGCCCTCAAGGCGCAGGTCACCGGTGACCTGATGGACATCGTCGTGGACCTCGACGCCGGCGAGGGCTGCCGGCTGCGCGACGCGCGCGACGGCACCGAGTACCTCGACATGACGATGTTCTTCAGCTCCGCACCGCTCGGGCACGGGCATCCCGGCCTGCGCACGCCGGAGTTCGAGGCCGCGCTGCTGCGCGCCTCCCGCGTCAAACCGTCCAACCCCGACTTCGCCACCGAGGAGCAGGCCCGGTTCGCGGAGACCTTCCAGCGCGTGGTCGGCATCGCCGAACTGCCGCTGCTGTTCTTCATCGACGGCGGCGCGCTCGCCGTGGAGAACGCGCTCAAGGTCGCCTTCGACTGGAAGACCAAGGTCAACGGGCGGCGCGGGATCGCGGTGCGCGGCAGCCGGGTGATGCACCTCGAGAAGGCCTTCCACGGGCGCAGCGGGTACACGCTGTCGCTGACCAACACCGATCCGGCCAAGATCCGCGACTACCCGATGTTCGACTGGCCCCGGATCCCCAGTCCGGCTGTGGAACCCGGCGAGCGCTGGGCGAGTGCTGAGCTGCTGCCCGAGGAGGTTCACGCGCTGGAGGTCGCCGAGGCCGCGCTGCGCCGGTACGGCGCGGAGATCGCCTGCTTCGTCTACGAACCGGTCCAGGGCGAGGGCGGCGACCGGCACTTGCGTCCGCAGTTCCTGCAGGCCGTGCAGCGGTTGTGCGTCGAGCACGACGTGCTCACCGTGGCCGACGAGGTGCAGACGGGCGCGCTGACCGGCCAGGCCTGGGCCCACCAGGCGTTGGGCCTCGAGCCCGACCTCGTCGCGTTCGGCAAGCGGATGCAGGTCTGCGGCGTGATGGGTGGGCGCCGGGTGCTCGAGGTGGCCGACAACGCCTTCCGCGAGCCCAGCCGGATCAGCTCCACCTGGGGTGGCTCGCTGACCGACATGGTCCGCGCGACCCGGATCCTGGAGATCATCGAGTCCGAGGACCTCTTCGCGCACAGCCGCGCGATGGGTGAACTCCTGGTGGGTGAGCTGCGTGACCTCGCAGCGGAGTTCCCGGGCGTGGTCCACTCGCCGCGCGGTCGAGGGCTGATGTGCGCCATCAGCTTCCGCGACCCGCAGTTGCGCGGCCGCGCCTGGGAGGTCGCCCGGTCGCAGCACCGGACCCTCTTCCTCCCGTCGGGCCCGGACTCGCTGCGGGCGCGTCCTCCGCTCTCCGCGCGGCCGGAGGAGGTCCTCGACGCCGTCGCCGCACTGCGGAAGACCCTCGCCTCGCTCGCCTGACCCAGCCTCCCGCGCGAGATGCCCTCCGCCGAGGGCATCTCGGGCTACGCCTCAGATCCAGCCCTCCTGCCAGGCCTTCCGGGCCGCCTCGTGGCGTGTGGTGACGCCGAGCTTGGTCATGGCGGCGGAGAGGTAGTTGCGGACCGTGCCCTGGGCGAGGTGGACCTCGGCGGCGATGTCGGCGATCGTGCCGCCCCGGAAGGCGTGGCGGAGCAGTTCGAGCTCGCGGTCCGTCAGCGGGCAGGTGTCGCCCGTCAACGCGGCCGCTGCGATCTCCGGGTCGATGTAGCGGCCGCCGGAGTGGACGTCGCGGAGGATCTCCGCGAGCTTGGTCGCCGGCGTCGTCTTCGGCACGAACCCGCGGATCCCCGCCGCCAGCGCGCGTTTCAGCACCCCGGGCCGCGCGTGCCGGGTGACCAGCACGATCGGCGGTTCTCCGGCGAGGGCCCGCGCCGCCTCGACCCCGTCGAGCTCGGGCATCTCCAGGTCGAACACCGCGATGTCCGGCCGGTGCAGGCGCACCGCCTCCAGCGCCTCGGCGCCGTGGCTGCACTGGGCCACGACGTCCAGGTCCGGTTCCAGCGCGAGCAGCGCCGCCAGCGCACCCCGGATCAGGTCCTCGTCATCGGCCAGCACCACCCGGATCACGACACCGCCCCCGGTTCCTCCGCCGTGCCGGTGAGTTCGAAGCGATCGCCGTCGTGGCGGACGTCGACCTGCCCAGCCAGCGTGGCGAACCGCTGCCGGAGCCCCTCGATGCCCGAACCTCCCACCGCACCAGGCGGGTTCGCGCCGTCGTTGTGCAGGACGACGCGGGTGCGCGGCCCGTAGACGGTGATGTCCAGCGTGCAGGTGCGAGCTCGCGAGTGCCGCAGGACGTTCGTCGTGCCCTCGCGCACCAGGGCGCCGAAGAGCGGCTGCAGCGGAGGGGGCACCCGGTCCGCGTCACCGCGCACCTCGGTCTTCACGCCTGCGGCCTCCAAGATCTCCCGAGCGTTGGCGAGTTCGCCGGTCAGGGTGCTGTGACGGTACCCCTGCACGACCGCGCGCGTGTCGCGCAGCGCGGTGCGGGCCAGCTCGGCGACCTCGGAGGCCTGGGCGCGGGCCGCGTCGTCGTCGTGCCCGACGAGCCGCTCCGCGAGCTCGGCCTTGAGCGCGATCGCCTGCAGGTGGTGGCCCTGGACGTCGTGCAGGTCGGCGGCGAAGCGCAGCCGTTCGCGGGCGATGGCCAGTTCGCCGGAGACCGAGCGGGCGCGGTCCAGCTGCAGCACCACGTCCCAGAACCACACGACGCCCACCGTCAGCGCGGAGATCATCGCGACGATGATCGCGGCGTAGGTGGCCACGAACATCCCGATCATCGGGTGCGGTCCGCCGAGCGCGCTGCCCAGCCACGCCACACCGGCGACCACGACCAACGACCCGATCTCGAGCGGCCAGCGCAGCCGCGTCGGTGCCAGTGCCACGTGGACACCGGCGAGCCCGCCGACCAGCACCACCCAGAGGATCCCGCGGGGGTCGGCCGCCAAGGCGTACCCGGTCGCTGCCAGCGCGGCGGCGCACACCGAGGCCCGGACGACCGGGTGCCGCGGCCAGTGGCCGAAGCCGAGCATCAGCTGCGTCGACAGCAGCGTGCCGTCCACCACGACCAGCAGCACCACCAACGCCAGCACCACGACCTCGGCGGCGCTGTAGTCGACCGTGCCGAGGTTGATCGCCGGCAGCAGCCCGTAGACCGGCATCATCGGGACGATCGACCACCACGTGTAGCGGCGCAGCCGGGCCAGCCGCCGAGGGTCGAATTCGGTCGGGTCGTCGCTCACGTCCCCAGCATCGTGCATCGTCCTGCTCCGCAGGCACCGCCGGACCGAGGTGATGACATCCGTCATCGGATCCGCTGACACCGCGCCCCTGCGTCGCTGACGAAGCGCTCTACCCGCGGAGAACGGCGACGAGCAGGCTGGACGCATGACGACAGTGATCGAGGTCGACGGCCTGCGATGCCGCTACGGGGACTTCGAAGCCGTGCAGGGGGTCGGCTTCGCGGTCCGCCGCGGTGAGCTCTTCGCGCTGCTCGGCACCAACGGCGCGGGCAAGACGACCGTGCTGGAGACGGTCGAAGGCCACCGCGAGCCCGCCGGAGGGCGTGTCCGCGTGTTCGGCGTCGACCCGTCGCGCGACCGCCGCATCCGCCGGCGGACCGGGATCATGCTGCAGGACAGCGGTTTCGCCGGTGACCTCACGGTGCGCGAAACCGCGGAACTGGCCCGCCGGATGCGCACCGAACCCTCCGATGTGGACGGAGCCTTGGCGGCGCTCGGCCTCGACCCGCGGCGCGACGTCCGGGTGCGGCAGCTCTCCGGCGGCGAGAAGCGGCGCCTGGACCTTGCCCTCGCGCTGCTGGGCGAGCCGGAACTGCTGTTCCTCGACGAACCGACGGTCGGCATGGACCCGGAATCCCGCCGCACCACGTGGGAGATCGTCCGCGGTCTGCTCGCGCGGGGCACCACGGTGCTGCTCACCACGCACTACCTCGAGGAGGCCGAACGCCTCGCGCACCGACTGGCGATCATGCACCAGGGCCGGATCGCCGTCGAAGGGCGGCTCGTCGACGTCCTCGCCGACCACCCCGCGCGCATCACCTTCACCGCACCGGAGGTTCCGCTGCCGCCGTTGGCCGGCACCGCGACCCGGCGCGGTCCGCGCGTCGAGATCCGCACCCCGCACCTGCAGCAGGACCTGCTGGCCGTGCTGGCCTGGGCCGACGGGCACGTGGACCTCTCCGGTCTGCGGGCGCACCCGGCCTCCCTCGAGGAGGTCTTCCAGTCCGTTCGCGAGGAGGTGCCCGCGTGAAGGTGGTCCTGGCTCTCGCCCGAGCCGAGCTGAAGCTCCTGCTGCGCAACAAGACCGTGGCCGTCAGCTCGCTGCTGATGCCGGTCCTGGTCGGCCTCTGGGCCGGCTACAACCTGCCCGACGGCGCGCCGCCCGCGACCTGGGCGATCACGCTGTCCGTGCAGCTGCTGGTGGTCCTCGGCTTCACCGTGTACTTCGCGGTCACAGCCGGGCTGGCCGCGCGCCGCGAGGACCGCTACCTCAAGCGGCTCCGCAGCGGTGAGGCCTCCGACGCGGTGGTCCTCGCCGGGCTGCTGACCCCGGGGGTGCTGCTCGGCGTGCTGCAAGCGGTGCTGCTGCTGGCCATCTCGATCGGCATGGGCGCGCCGGTGCCGAGTCCGCTGCCAGTCCTGCTCGCCCTGGTGCTGGGCACCGGGCTCTGCGTCGGGGCCGGTGTCGCGACGAGCGCGCGCACCTCGTCCTCCGAGCAGGCCCAGATCACGACGTTGCCGATGTTCCTCGCCCTGCTGGGCGGTGTCATGGCCGTCATCGCCGGTCCGCGGTGGCTGCTGCTGCCCGGCGGAGGGATCGGCGGCCTGGTCCACCACGCGGTGACCGGCGAGGGTGACGTGCTGCCGGCCGCGGGATCGCTGCTGGCCTGGACCGTGCTGTTCGCCCTGCTGGCCAAGGCCTGGTTCCGGTGGGAACCGCGGTGAGTCAGCGCCAGGACGGCAGCCACAGCTCGGCCTGCCAGTGCTCGTGGGTGATCGGGTCGCCGTTGAGGATCGGCCACAGCCACGCGAAGTTGGCCACGACCAGTCCGATGTAGAGCGAGACGGCCATCAGCCCGGTCTTGCGGCGCTCGTAGTGGTCCTCCACCGACCCGAGCACGTGGCCGAGCACCAGCACGATCCCCAGCACGAGGAACGGGACCAGCGGAGTGGCGTAGAAGTAGTACATCTGCCGCGACAGGTTCGTGAACCAGGGCAGGTACCCGGCGCCGTAGCCGACCAGCACCGCCGCGTAGCGCCAGTCCAGCCGGAACACCGCCCGCCACACCGACCACGCGGCGACCGGCAGCGCCAGCCACCACAGCGCCGGGGTGCCGATCAGCATCGTGGCCTGCACGCAGCTGTTCCGGCCGCAACCGGGCATCCCGGACTCGTAGTAGTAGAGCATCGGGCGCATGCCCATCGGCCACGCCCACGGCTTCGACTCCCACGGGTGCGGGGTCGCCGGCGTGGTCAGGTGGGTGTGGAAGTCCAGCACGTTGAGCTGGTAGTACAGCAGCGATCGCAGCACGTCGGGCAGGCCGTTCATGCCCACGTCGTCGTTGAGCAGCACCGCGTGCCGATCGGTGGCCGTCTCGCTGGCGAACCAGCCCGCCCAGGTCGCGAAGTACACCAGCAGCGGGATGCCGACCAGGGCCCACAGCGCCGGGGCGGTGTCGCGCACCAGTGCCGCCCGCCACGGCCGCCGCACCCCGGCGGCGCGCCGGGCCAGCGCGTCCCAGATCACGCTGAGCAGGCCGAACGCCATGATGTAGTAGATGCCGTTCCACTTGACCCCGCAGGCCAGGCCGAGCATCAGGCCCGCGCCGAGGCGCCACCAGCGGAAGCCCAGGCGCGGTCCCCAGGCCGCCGGGTCGAGCCTGCCGTCCGAGCAGACCTGCCAGAGCCGCTCGCGCACCTGGTCGCGGTCGACCAGCAGACAGGCGAACGCGGCGAGCAGGAACAGCGCCTGGAAGATGTCGAGCATCCCGACGCGGGCCTGCACGTGGCTGAGGCCGTCGCAGATCAGCAGGACCCCGGCCAGCGCGCCGAGGAGCGTCGAGCGGGTCATCCGGCGGGCGATGCGGATGATCAGCAGCACCATGAGGGTGCCGAACAGGGCCGCCATGATCCGCCAGCCCCACGGCGTGTAGCCCAGCAGCCACTCGCCGATCGCGATGACCTGCTTGCCCACGGGCGGGTGCGCCACCAGCTCGTAGCCGGGGTTGTCCTCGTAACCGCCGTTGCGCAGCATCTGCCACGCCTGCGGGACGTAGTGCTTCTCGTCGAAGACCGGCGTGCCCTCATCGGTCGCCCGGCCCAGGTCCCAGAACCGGACCAGCCCGGCGACCAGCGTGATCACCAGCGTCACGACCCAGCTGCGCCTGCGGTCGTCGGGCATCGAGGTGTCCAGCAGGGGCAGCGGGTCGGACTCCCCCGGTCGGCGAGCCGCCGGTGCGCGGCCTACCTGGACGAGTTCGTCGGCACCGCCGAACCTGCGGACTGGGACGCTCACACCGTCGATCGTAAGGGTCAGGCGCGTCGGTCCACGCCGCACCGCCGGGGGACGACCTCGTCGCTCGGCTTACCCTGTGCGGTCATGGACTCCGGCACCTTGCTGCTCGCCGCCACGCCGCTGGGCGACGCCCGCGACGCGTCCGCCCGCCTGGTCGAAGCGCTCCGCTCGGCCGAGGTGGTGGCCGCCGAGGACACCCGCCGGGTCCGCAACCTCGCCTCCGCGCTGGAGGTGACCCCGGCGGGCAAGGTCGTCAGCTACTACGAGGCCGTGGAGGCCGCGCGCGCTCCCGCGCTGCTCGACGCGCTGCGCGAGGGCAAGGACGTGCTGCTGGTGACCGACGCGGGGATGCCCAGCGTCTCCGACCCCGGTTACCGGCTGGTCTCGGCCTGCGTGGCCGAGGGCCTGCCGGTGACCTGCCTGCCCGGGCCGTCGGCGGTGACCACGGCGCTCGCGGTGTCGGGCCTGCCCTCGGACCGCTTCTGCTTCGAGGGCTTCCCGCCGCGCAAGAGCGGCGACCGGCGCAGGTTCTTCGGCCGGCTGGTCGCCGAGGAGCGCACCAGCGTGTTCTTCGAGGCCCCGCACCGGCTCGCCGACACCCTGGCCGACGCGGTCGCGGTGCTGGGCGGGGAGCGGCGCGCCGCCGTGTGCCGGGAGCTGACCAAGACCTACGAGGAGATCAAGCGCGGCACCCTCGCTGAGCTGGTCGAATGGGCCGACGAGGGAGTGCGGGGGGAGATCACGGTGGTGCTCGCCGGAGCCGAGCAGGAGGCCCCGGCCGACCCCGCCGAGCTGGTCGGCCGGGTCGAGCAACGCGCCGCGGAGGGAGTTCGGCTCAAGGACGCGGTGGCCGAGGTCGCCGAGCTGGCGGGCGTCCGGAAGAAGGAGCTCTACGACGCGGTGCTCACCGCGCGGAAGCAGGCCTGACCACCGGGTGAGCGCCGCTGCGCCCGACCTGGGCGAGCGGTGCCGCGTCGAGCGCGCCGCGCCGCCCCACCCGCACCGCCGAGCAGGACGAGCGGGCGATTACGCTAGCGGGCATGAGCGCCTCTGTGTTGACCGCTGTGGCCTGGCCTTATGCCAACGGTCCGCGGCACATCGGTCATGTCTCCGGCTTCGGTGTGCCCTCGGACGTCTTCTCCCGCTACCAGCGAATGGCCGGCAACCAGGTGCTCATGGTCTCCGGGACGGACGAGCACGGGACGCCGATCTCGGTCCAGGCCGAGAAGGAGGGGCTGACCACCAGGCAGCTCGCCGACAAGTACAACCGGGTGATCACCGAGGACCTGCAGGGCCTCGGCCTGTCCTACGACCTGTTCACCCGCACCACCACCGGCAACCACTACAAGGTGGTGCAGGACCTCTTCCTCGCGCTGCACCGCAACGGCTACGTGGTGCCCAAGACCACGACCGGAGCGATCAGCCCGTCCACCGGCCGGACGCTGCCCGACCGCTACATCGAGGGCACCTGCCCGATCTGCGGCTACGACGGCGCGCGCGGTGACCAGTGCGACAACTGCGGCAACCAGCTCGACCCGGCTGAGCTGAAGAACCCGGTCTCCCGGATCAACGGGGAGAAGCCGGAGTTCGTCGAGACCGAGCACCTGTTCCTGGACCTGCCGTCGTTCACCGAGTCGCTGGGCAAGTGGCTGTCCACCCGGGACGGCTGGCGGCCCAACGTGCTCCGCTTCGCCCAGAACCTCGTCGAGGACATGCGGCCGCGCGCGATCAGCCGCGACCTGGACTGGGGCGTGCCGATCCCGCTCGACGGCTGGCGCGACCAGCCCATGAAGCGGTTCTACGTCTGGTTCGACGCGGTCATCGGCTACCTGTCGGCCAGCGTCGAGTGGGCGCGCCGCACCGGCGACCCCGACGCCTGGAAGAAGTGGTGGACCGACCCGTCGGCCCAGGGCTACTACTTCATGGGCAAGGACAACATCACCTTCCACGCCCAGATCTGGCCGACCTTGCTGATGGGCCACAACGGTCAGGGCGACAAGGGTGGCGATCCGGGTCCGTTCGGCGAGCTGAACCTGCCGGACGAGGTCGTCTCCAGCGAGTTCCTCACCATGAGCGGCTCGAAGTTCTCCACCTCGCGCGGCACCGTGATCTACGTCCGCGACTTCCTGCGCGAGTTCGGCCCGGACACCCTGCGCTACTTCATCTCGGTGGCGGGCCCCGAGAACCAGGACACCGACTTCACCTGGGACGAGTTCGTCCGCCGCACGAACTTCGAGCTGGCCAACGAGTGGGGCAACCTGGTCAACCGCTCCATCTCGATGGCGGCGAAGAACAACGGTGGCGTCCCGGCGCCGACCTCCCCGGCACCCGCCGACGAGGAGCTCAAGGCGCAGGCCCGGGCCGCGTTCGGCACGGTCGGGGACCACCTGAAGCGCTCCCGGTTCAAGGCCGCGTCGCAGGAGGCGATGCGGGTGGTCTCGGCGGCCAACAAGTACCTGTCCGACCAGGAGCCGTGGAAGCTCAAGGAGGACCCGGACCGCCGCGACGCGGTGCTGCACACCGCGCTGCAGGTCGTCTCCGACGCCAACACGCTGCTCACGCCGTTCCTGCCGCACTCCGCGCAGAAGGTGCACGAGCTGCTGGGCGGCACCGGCGTGTGGGCGGCGCAGCCGTCTGTCCGCGAGGTCGACGACCTCGACGAGCCGTCGCTGTCCTACCCCGTGCTGATGGGCGACTACGACGCCGAGCAGGCCAGGTGGGAGTCCGTCGACATCGAGGTGGGTCGTCCGCTGAACAAGCCGAAGCCGTTGTTCGCGAAGCTCGACGCCGAACTCGGCGAGACCGGGCCGGAGTGGGCCCCGATCCAGTCGGACTGATGAGCAAGAAGGATTCCAGGCGCGAGCTGCCGCCGGTGCCCGAGGCACTGGCGGCCTCGGCCGTCGACGCCCACACCCACCTCGACGCCTGCGGCGCCAAGACCGCCGAGGACGTCCGGGAGCTCCTCGACCGGGCGCAGAGCGCCGGGGTCGGCCGCGTGGTCACCGTGGCCGACGACCTGGACTCCGCGCGCTGGGCCGTGCAGGCCGCGACCTGGGACGAGCGGGTCTTCGCCGCGGTGGCGCTGCACCCGACCCGCACCAAGGACTTCGGCCCGGACGACAAGGCGGCGCTGGAGGAGCTGGTCACGCACCCGCGCGTGGTGGCCGTCGGCGAGACCGGTCTGGACTACTACTGGGACTACTCGCCGCCGGAGCCGCAGCAGGAGGCGTTCCGCTGGCACATCGACCTCGCCAAGCGGACCGGCAAGCCGCTGATGATCCACGACCGCGAGGCGCACGACGACATCCTGCGCATCCTCGACGAGGAAGGCGCTCCGGAGACGGTGGTCTTCCACTGCTTCTCCGGTGACGCCGAATTCGCGAAAGCCTGCACCGCCAAGGGACACGTGCTCTCGTTCGCCGGTACGGCCACCTTCCGCAACGCGAAGAGCCTTCGTGCGGCGGCGGAAACCGTCCCGCTGGAGCAGATGCTGGTCGAGACGGACGCGCCGTTCCTGACGCCGCACCCGTTCCGGGGACGCCCCAACCAGCCCTACTGCGTCAATTACACCCTTCGTGACCTGGCCGAACTCCGTGGCATGAACGTGGATGAACTCGCTGTAGCCACCGCCGCCACCGCTGAGCGAGTTTTCGGCCTCGAACAGGGGTAGTCACACCCCTGTAGTTCCTCACGCTGCGAGTTCTGCTAGGTCTCGCCCCACGCTGCCCGCTTGCGGTCCGCCCGCCGACTTCTACCGTCCAATGTGGAAGCCGGGACGGGGGGCACCCCGAACTCCGCCGGGAATCCCGTCGGAGGTCCTCCAGACCGGAACCATCGGTTGTGAGGATGCACAGTGGAGTTCCATAGATTCACGAAGTGGACTGTGGCGGCTGCTATCGCCGTGAGCGGTAGCACCATGGTCGCGGTGGCCCCGAACGCCGCGGCAACCCCGACCGACGATCGAGCCGCCGTGTGGGACCGGCTCGCGCGGTGTGAATCCGGTGGTGACTGGTCCGCCAACACGGGCAACGGTTACTACGGCGGCCTTCAGTTCAACCGCAGCACCTGGGCCGCCTACGGAGGCGAGCGGTTCGGCCGCTACCCGCACCGCGCGTCGCGGGAGCAGCAGATCGAGATCGCCGAGCAGGTGCGCGCCGACCGAGGTGGGTACGGCGCTTGGCCGGCGTGTTCCCGGAAGCTCGGTCTGTCGCGCTGACGTGAACTCGCCGCGTTTCCGCGAATGATCGTCGCGAGGGAACGCAGTTCCCTCGCGCGAGGGGAGGGGAGGTCCGGCCCGGGTGCGCGCAGCGCCCGGGCCGGACCACTGCGCCGGGGGTGTTTCCGCTGGCCCGCACCCCGCGGGAAGCGGTCGTGGAGGCGGTTCGTCCGCCGTGTGATATGTCACGGATGCGATTCGGGAAGCGGCTAACGAATCCTGGGAGTGCCCCCCGAATGGCCTAATCTTCGCCGTTCATGATTACCGTTCGTGTTTGGTTGCATGGCATTCCGGCGTAAGTGGACTCACATGTCCGAATCGGGTCCTTGGCGGCCCATGGTGATCACGGTAGAGTCTCGGCCCCGTAACCGATGACAACCAGTCATGGGGAACGCCCGTTAGTCTCGCCGGTGTACGTCGGGGAAGTTGGCGGTGAGCGACGAGCTCGCTGTCGGCTAGGCGGCAATTGGCTTGCGGGAGTCGGATACAGACACGAAGCACGAAGGTTGTGCGCACGCGGGGAAGTGAGAGGGGTTGTGCGAGGAACATGAACTCGCCCAACGTTTTTCGCGTCCTTTCCTCGCGGGTGCGACTTTGCGCCTTCGGGAGGTAACGACCCTGTGAACGGACGTGGCGAGCCCAGCCATGCCGGTTCCGCGAACCCGCGGAACGACGGCTACTGGGCCGATTCCTTCAACGCGGCGACTGACTGGTTCACCCCGGTCCAGCCGACCGAGCAGCACACCGCGGTAGGACTGCTCGACCGCCCGGACCAGCAGTGGTCCGACGAGCACCCGAGCTTCCCGCCGACGGGCTTCGAGATCACCCCGCAGGACGTCTACGACGTGCTCGGCCCGGACGCCGAGGACGTCCTCGCGACCGCCGAGATCGACGTCGACGAGGTCATCCGGCTGATCAACGCCGAGACGACCGTCCTGCCGCCGATGGACTTCCTCGAGGCTGCGCCCGAGGGCGAGGCGGGCGCTCTCCCGCCGCAGCAGGTCACCGAGGCCATGACCGCCTGGAAGCGCCGCTTCCTCAAGGGCGCCGTGGCCGGCGTGCTGCTGACCCTGACCGGCAGCGGTGGCGCCGCCGCCGCGATGGACAAGTCGGTCACCGTCGAGGTGGACGGCCAGGAGCGGACCGTCAACACCTACGACGACACCGTCGGCGAGGTCCTCGAGGAGCAGGGCATCCGCGTCGGTCCGCACGACGCGTTGAGCCCGTCCCCGCAGGCCGAGGTGGGCCATGGCGAGACCATCACGCTCGACCGCGGTCGGCTGCTCAAGCTCAACGTCGACGGTGAGGTCCGCGAGGAGTGGGTCCGCTCGGTGACCGTCGAGCAGGCCCTGCGCCAGCTCGGCGTCAACGCCGACGGCGCCGTCCTCAACGCCGACCGCACCATGCCGGTGCCCGAGCAGGGCATGGAGCTGTCGGTCCGCACCAAGAAGGACATCACCCTCATCGACGGGGGCAGCGGGGCCAAGCAGCTGACCACCACCGCCGCGAACATCGACGAGCTGGTCAAGGAGCAGAAGCTCCAGCTCGGCCCGGACGACAAGGTCACCCCCGGCAACGCTGCGAAGCTGGTCACCGGCGCCGAGGTGCGCATCGACCGCACGCAGAGCTCGGTGGTCAGCGTGACCGTGCCGGTGCCGCCGCCGGTCCGCGAGATCGTCGACAACACGATGTTCAAGGGCGAGGAGAAGGTCGAGTCGCCCGGCCGCTCCGGCGAGAAGATCCAGTTCACCCGGATCACCAAGGTCAACGGCGACGAGTCCGGCCGCGAGGTCGTCGACGAGAAGGTCACCAAGGCGCCGGTCGAGAAGGTCGTCCGCGTCGGTGGCAAGCCGGCGCCGAACAGCGCCGTCTGGGACAAGCTCGTCCAGTGCGAGGCGACCGGCAACTGGGCCATGAACAGCGGCAACGGCTACTACGGCGGGCTGCAGTTCGACAAGTCCACGTGGGACGCCTACGGCGGCGACCAGTACGCCCCGTACCCGCACCAGGCCACCCGCGAGCAGCAGATCGCGGTCGCCGAGAAGGTGCGCGACGCCCGCGGCGGCAGCTACGGCGCTTGGCCGTCCTGCTCGTCCAAGCTCGGCCTCGACTGATCCCCCACCGCACCGCTCCTCGCGGGGCGGTGCGGGTAGGACACCCTCAGCGGCTCTCCGGCACGACCGGAGAGCCGCTGAGTCTTCGTGCGCCGAGCGTCCTTCGGCGCTCGGCTGACGAGTGCGCGCCGGTTCCTCGCCGGTTGACCTGGTGAGTTCGTCGTCCTCGAGCGCGGGTAGGTTCGTCCGCGTGGATGAGCAGGGGGCTGCGCTGCTGGGACCGGCCGACGTGCGTCGGCTGGCCGACGAGCTGGGCATCAAACCGACCAAGAAGCTCGGGCAGAACTTCGTGCACGACCCGAACACGGTCCGCCGGATCGTGTCGGCCGCGAACCTCGAGGCCGATGACGTCGTGCTCGAGGTCGGTCCGGGCCTGGGGTCGCTGACGCTCGCGCTGCTGCCCGTCGCCGGGGCCGTCACCGCGGTGGAGATCGACCCGGTGCTGGCGGAGCGGCTGCCGCGGACCGCGCAGGAGTTCGCGCCGCAGCTGGCCGACCGGTTGAGCGTGCTGTCCGCCGATGCGCTGCGGGTGCGGGCCGAGGACTTCGCGAAGCCGCCGACCGCCTTGGTGGCCAACCTGCCCTACAACGTCGCCGTGCCCGTCGTGCTGCACCTGCTCGCGGAGTTGCCGAGCCTGCGGCACGGCCTGGTCATGGTGCAGTCCGAGGTCGCCGACCGGATGGCCGCCGAACCGGGAAGCCGGGTCTACGGCGTGCCGAGCGCGAAGGCGGCGTGGTTCGCCGACGTGCGCCGCGCGGGTCCGGTGCCGCGCAAGGTGTTCTGGCCGGTGCCCAACGTGGACTCCGGGCTGGTCGCCTTCGAGCGCGTCGCCCCGCCGTCGGACGCACCCCGGGAGGACGTCTTCCGGGTCGTGGACGCGGCCTTCGCGCAGCGGCGGAAGACGCTGCGGGGCGCGTTGTCCGGTTGGGCCGGATCCGCGGCGCGGGCGGAGGAGTTGCTGCGCGTGGCCGGAGTGGACCCGACGACGCGCGGGGAGCAGTTGCGCATCACCGACTTCGCCCGGATCGCGGAGGCCGCGTCATCCGGGTCGACCAGCTGAACCACCCGTCCGGAGCTTGCGAACACGCACCGCGACATCACTGTGAGTGAGCGAAACGCCACGGCCTGAGGAAAGATTCCCGCTCCACCGGGTATGTGATCTGTCAAACGATTTCGGTCGGTGACCGCTATCAGCTTGCGCCAAGACGCGTCGATGGGGTCTACTATTCGGGAAATCCATCCCGAGCGGCCGAGAGACCTGGCTTGTTGACGCCGCAGCAACCACCCGTCGCGGGCAGGTGCTAACGCCAGGACCGATGGAGTAGCTGTGGATTCCAACGCGCGGTTAGCGAACCTGCCTGCCACCGGCGACGCCCGGTACGAGGTGCTCCACATCAGGGAGCTGCTCACGCAGCGGCGGGTCATCGACCACGGACGGCGCACCACCTGCGCCTGTCGTCGCGAGATGTGACCCGGCATTCCCCTTCTTCCTTTCGCCTAGAAGTTCCCCATGGCTGCTGCCCGCGCGCGGGCCGGCCGTCGCGAGCTGATGTGGAGCAGATCGTGATCTCTGTAGAGAACCTGACCAAGTCCTTCCAGCACAACGGGAGTGCCGTCCGCGCCCTCGACGGCGTGTCGATGGAGGTCCACGCCGGTTCGGTGTGCGGTGTGGTCGGCCCGAGCGGAGCGGGGAAGTCGACGCTGGCCCGGTGCATCGCGCTGCTGGAGAAGCCCGACGCCGGTGCGATCCGGGTGGACGGCACCGACCTGGTGTCGCTGGACGGCAAGGCGTTGCGCGCCGCGCGCCGGCAGATCGGCGTGGTCCCGCAGGGCGATTCGCTGTTGCGGCAGCGCACCGCCGCGGGCAACGTGGCGCTGCCGCTCGAGGCCGCCGGCATCGGTGGCCCGCAGCGCCGCAACCGCGTGGGTGAGCTGCTCGACCTGGTGGGGCTGACCGACAAGGCGTCGGCCTACCCGGACCAGCTCTCCGGTGGTCAGCGCCAGCGGATCGCGGTCGCCCGCGCCCTGGCGGCCAAGCCCTCGGTGCTGCTGGCCGACGAGCCGACCTCCGCGCTGGACCCGGCCACCACCGACTCGGTGCTGACGGTCCTGGACCGCGCGCGGGCCGAACTCGGCGTCACCGTCCTCGTGGTCACCCACGACATGGCGGTGGTGCGCAAGATCGCCGACGACGTCGCGGTGCTCGAGGACGGCCAGGTCGTCGAGCACGGCAAGGTCCTGGACCTCGTCGCCGAACCCGGCAGCAAGATCAGCGGCACCTTGCTGCCCGAAACGGACCAGGCCGACCAGCTCCGGCCGACCTCGGGACGCCACGACGTGGTCGCCGAGGTCGTCCTGGTCGGCTTCGCCGCCGTGGGAGCGCTGCTCCCCGAGGCCTCCAACCGGTTCGCCGTCGACCTGGCGATCCTGGGCGGTGGCCTGACCCGCCTCGGCGACACCCCGGTCGCCAAGTTCAAGATCGGCCTCACCGGTGAGCGTTCCGAGGCGGCGCTGAAGTGGATGATCGAGCGGGACGCGCACGTCCGGCGCGCCCCGGTGAGCGTTGACGGAGTTGCTGCTGCGTGACTGATGTGACCCCCTGGTCGGAGGTCGGCGAACTGCTGGGCGAGGCAACGCTCGAAACGCTTTACATGGTGCTGGTGGCGACCGTGCTGGCCGTGGTCGGCGGGTTGCCGCTGGGTGTGCTGCTGCACCTGACCTCACCGGTCGGGCTGAACCCCAAGCCGGTGCTGAACAAGGTGCTCGGCGTGGTTGTGGACGTGGTGCGCTCGGTGCCCTTCGTGGTGCTGCTGGTGGTGCTGGCGTCGTTCACCAGGCTGCTGATCGGCACCTCGATCGGCAGCAGCGCGGTGATCGTGCCGCTCACCATCGGCGCGGTCCCCTTCTTCGCGCGGCTGACGCAGAACGCGTTGCGCGAAGTCGGGTTCACCGTCGTCGAAGCCGCGATCACGACCGGGTCGAGCAGGCTGCGGATCGTGTGGACGGTGCTGCTCGGGGAGGCCCGGGCAGCGCTCGTCGGCGCTGTCGGCGTCACCGCCGTGGCGCTGATCGGCTACGCCGCGATGGCCGGCGCCATCGGCGGTGGCGGCCTGGGCACGACCGCGATCCAGGACGGCTACCAGGGCTACGACGACCGGATCCTCTACGGATCGGTCGTGGTGCTGGGCCTGCTTGCCTTCCTGATCCAGTTGATCACCGATCGCACCGCGAAGCTCGTCGATCGCCGGCGCACCGCCGTCGGCTGACCTCCCCTCCGTTCCGGAGGACCTCCCCCCACGCGCACGTCCCACGAGGACGGTGCGCGACCGCTGCCTGCCCGGAACCCGGGCTTGCTACGAAAGGACGCACGACATGCGCCTGCGCTTCGCCGCTCTGGTCGCCTCGGCCGGAGTGCTGCTGGCCGCCTGCGGTGGTGGTTCCGCCGCCGAAGACCCCAACGCGCCGTTGACGATCGGGGTCAGCCCGACCCCGCACGGTGAGATCCTCGAGTTCGTCGACGAGAACCTGGCCGAGCAGGCCGGCATCGACATCGAGATCGAGAAGTTCGACGACTACAACCGGCCCAACGAGGCCGTCGCCAACGGCGAGCTGGACGCGAACTACTTCCAGCACGTGCCGTACCTGGAGGAGTACCGGAAGGAGCGCGGCGGCGAGTTCGCCTGGGTCGAGCCGGTGCACCTGGAGCCGCTCGCCGTCTACTCCAAGCAGGCGAAGTCGCTGGAGGAGCTGCCGGCCGGAGCCACCGTGACCCTGTCCAACGACCCGGCGAACCAGTTCCGCGGCCTGAAGCTGCTGGAGCAGGGCGGGCTGGTCAAGCTCAAGCCGGAGGCGGCCGTGGGCACGCGGCTGGACGCGGCCATCGCCGAGAACCCGAAGAACCTCCAGCTGAAGGACCTGTCCCCGGACCAGTTGCCGCGCTCGATCGACGACGCGGCCGCCGCGGTGGTCAACGGCAACTACGCGATCAAGGCGAAGCTGTCGGACCCGCTGCTGGTGGAGAGCCCGCAGAGCAACCCCTACGCCAACGGCCTGGTTACCAGCCCGTCCCTGGCGAAGGACCCGCGGGTGCTCAAGCTGGCCGAGCTGCTGCGCAGCCCGCAGGTCACCGACTTCATCAACCAGAAGTGGGGCGGGGTCGCGGTCGTCCCCGCTTCCTGACCGGCTCCCCACAGGGCGAGGACCGCGGTTCCACCACCCCGGATCTGCGGTTCTCGCCCGCGTCGCCGGGACGGGGCGCACCCCGCGGACGGCTGTGCGCAGGGAAGTGGGCCACCAGGTTCGTCGGCCACGTAGGCTCTTGGTGTGCTCTCCGTGGTTCCTACACCGATCACCGTCCGAGTCCCGGCGAAGGTGAACCTCCACCTCTCGGTGGGTGACGCTCGTCCGGACGGCTACCACGAGCTGGTCACCGTCTTCCAGGCCCTGTCGCTGACCGACGACGTCACCGTGCTGGCGTCCGACGAGCCGGGCCTCGAGGTCAAGGGCGAGGGTGCGGACTCCGTCCCCACCGGCCCGGAGAACCTCGCCTGGAAGGCCGTGCGGCTGCTGGCCGAGCACTCCGGCCGCGACCCTGAGGACCCGGGCCTGCGGATCTCGATCAACAAGGGCATCCCGGTCGCCGGTGGCATGGCCGGCGGCAGTGCTGACGCGGCCGCCACGCTGCAGGCCGTCAACCAGCTGTGGCGGCTGGAGCTGGGCCGCGACGAGCTCGGCGACCTGGCAGGCAAGCTCGGCAGCGACGTCCCGTTCTCGCTGCAGGGCGGCACCGCGCTGGGCACCGGACGCGGGGAGCGGCTCGTCCCGGTGCTGGCCCGGCACACCTTCCACTGGGTCATCGCGCTGGACAAGGAGGGGCTGAGCACCCCCGGCGTCTACGGCGAGCTGGACCGGCTCCGCGCGGAGAACGGCAACGGCCGGATCGGTGAGGTGGAACCCCTGCTGGAGGCCCTGGCCTCCGGTGATCCCCGGCAGCTCGCGCTGCTGCTGGGCAACGACCTGCAATCGGCGGCGGTGTCGCTGCGCCCGGGCCTGCGCCGCACGCTGCGCGCGGGCGTCCAGGCAGGCGCGCTGGCCGGCATCGTCTCGGGCTCCGGTCCGACCTGCGCCTTCCTCTGCACCGACGCCGACGAAGCCGTCCGGGTCGCTGCGGAGCTCTCCGGTGCGGGCGTCTGCCGCACCGTCCGCGTCGCGCACGGTCCTGTACCGGGGGCGAAGGTCGTCTCCGAGGAGCCGGCCGACCGTCCGACCCCGCCCCAAGTCCACGCCTGACGGAGTAGTCGAACCCTCGATGGTCAACCTGGTCAACCTGGAAACGGTCAGCAAGTCCTACGGCGTGCGCCCCCTGCTCGACGGTGTGTCGCTGGGCGTGTCGGAAGGCGAGCGGATCGGCGTCGTCGGCCTCAACGGCGGCGGCAAGACCACGCTGCTGGAGGTCCTCGCCGGGAACGCCGAACCCGGCGCCGGCCGCGTCTCGCACTCCCGCGATCTGCGGATGGCCGTGGTCACCCAGCGCACCGAGCTGCCCGAGAAGGCCACCGTGCGCAACGCCGTCCTCGACCCGCACGGCTACACCGCCGAGCACGAGTGGGCCGCCGACCCGCGGGTGCGGTCCGTCCTCGGCGGTCTGGGCATGACCCGGCTCGGCCTCGACACCCCGGTCGAAGACTTCTCCGGCGGGGAGCGCCGCCGCGTGGCGCTGGCCGCCGCGCTGGTGCGCGACCTCGACCTGCTGGTGCTCGACGAGCCCACCAACCACCTCGACGTCGAAGGCGTGCGCTGGCTCGCCGACCACCTGCTGGAGCGCAAGTGCGCCCTGGTGATCGTCACGCACGACCGCTGGTTCCTCGACACCGTCTGCAACCGCACCTGGGAGGTCGTCGACGGCAAGGTCGAGCAGTACGAGGGTGGCTACGCGGACTGGGTCTACGCCCGCGCCGAGCGCGCTCGCATCGCCCAGGCCACCGAGGAGAAGCGGCAGAACCTGGCGCGCAAGGAGCTCGCCTGGCTGCAGCGCGGCGCCAAGGCCCGCACGTCCAAGCCGCGCTACCGGGTGGAGGCCGCCGAGGCGCTGATCTCCGACGTTCCCGAGCCGCGCGACTCCGTCGAGCTGCTGGCCTTCGCCAAGCGCCGACTGGGCAAGACCGTGCTGGAGCTGGAGGACGTCGACCTGGAGATCGGCGACCGCAAGCTGCTCGAGAACGTGACCTGGCGGATCGGTCCCGGCGACCGGATCGGTCTGGTCGGCGTCAACGGCTCCGGGAAGACGACGCTGCTCAAGCTGCTGGCGGGTGAGCGCGAGCCGGACGCGGGCAAGCGCGTCGAGGGCAAGACGGTGCGGATGGCGCACCTGACCCAGGAGCTGCACGACCTGCCGGGTCAGTGGCGGGTGCTGGAGGCGATCGAAGACGTCGCCAAGACCGTCACCCTCGGCAAGTACGAGCTGTCGGCCTCGCAGTTGGGGGAGCGGTTCGGCTTCGGCAAGGGCAGGCAGTGGACACCGGTCGGTGACCTCTCCGGCGGCGAGCGGCGCCGGCTGCAGCTGGCGCGGCTGCTGATGGCCGAGCCGAACGTGCTGATCCTCGACGAGCCGACGAACGACCTGGACATCGACACCCTGCAGCAGCTGGAAGACCTGCTCGACACCTGGCCGGGCACGATGATCGTGGTCTCGCACGACCGGTACCTGGTCGAGCGCGTCTGCGACAGCGTCCACGCCCTGTTCGGCGATGGCGGGATCACCCACCTGCCCGGCGGGATCGACGAGTACCTGTCGCGGCGGCACTCGCTGCTGGCCGCGGAGAGCAGCGTCGGCAAGCAGGCCACCGACGCCTCGGCGTCGCGCGGCATGTCCGGTGCCGAGGAGCACGCGGCCCGCAAGGAGCTCGCGCGCTACGAGCGGCAGCTCGACAAGCTCGCCAAGCGCGAGACGGACCTGCACGAGAAGCTCGCCGAAGCCGCCACGGAACCGGAACGGCTGGCCGAGCTCAACGCCGAACTGCAGTCCTTGCACCAGGAGAAGGACGACCTCGAAACCCGGTGGATGGAGCTGGCCGACCAGCTCGGGTAGGCCCGGACGAGCGGCGAGGCGTGCCTCGGCGCATCCCGGCTCGTAAGCTGCGCTCCATGAGTCGGTTCGTGGAGACCTTGGTGGCGTCGGCTCGGCGGAATTCCGGGGAGGGCGCTCGCGGCCTCACCACCGGAGAACCGGAGGAGCCGCGGTTCCGGACGTGGGCGCAGGTGCACGAGGACGCGCTGCAGATGGCCGGCGGGCTCGGCGATCAGCTGCGGCCCGGTGCCGCCGTCGCGGTCCTCGCGGCCGACCCGGGCCTGATCGGCCCCGCCGTGCAGGCGGTCTGGCTCGGCGGTGGCAGCGTGACGATGCTGCACCAGCCGACACCGCGCACGGACCTGGACCACTGGGCCGAGGACACCCTCAAGGTGCTCAAGATGATCGGCGCGCGGCTGGTGCTGCTCGGCCCGCCGTTCGAGCAGTTGGGCGGGGTGCTCGAGGAGAACGGCATCGCCTACCGGGACCTCGCGGGACTCGCCGTCAGCGACGCCGAACCGCTGCCCGGCCCGGTCGAGGTCGGCGAGGACGAGACCGCACTGCTGCAGCTGACCAGCGGGTCCACCGCGGAGCCGAAGGCGGTGCGGATCACCCACCGGAACCTGAACGCGAACCTGCAGGCCATGGTCACCGCGGCCGAGCTCGACCCCGAGCGCGACCTGGCGATGTCCTGGCTGCCGCTGTTCCACGACATGGGGATGGTCGGCTGCCTGACCGTGCCGATGGCCATCGGGATGTCCACGGTCAAGGTCACGCCGTCGGACTTCCTGGCCTCGCCGCTGCTGTGGCCGAAGCTGATCAGCAAGTACCGCGCCACGGTCACCGCGGCGCCGAACTTCGCCTACGCCGTGGTGGGCCGCCGTCTGGCGCGCGCCGACGAGGACTTCGACCTGTCGAGCCTGCGGTTCACGCTCAACGGTGCCGAGCCGATCGACCCGGCGGCGGCGCAGGCGTTCACCGACGCCGGGGCGCGCTTCGGCATGGACCCGAACTGCATGGTGTGCGCCTTCGGCATGGCCGAGGCGACGCTCGCGGTGTCGTTCGCGCCGCTGGGCAGGGGAGTGGAGACCGACTCGGTCGACGCCGAGGGTCTCGAACGCCGGCACGTCGCGGAACCGGTCGATCCCGACACGGCGCAGGCGCGTCGGTTCGCGCTGCTGGGACACCCGCTGCCGGGCCTGGAGGTCGACGTCGTCGACGACGAGGGCACGGTGCTCGCGGACCGGCAGGTCGGTCGGCTGCGCATCCGGGGCGAAGCCGTCACCCCCGGCTACCTCACGGTCGACGGTCCGCTGGAGGTGCAGGACGCCGACGGCTGGCTCGACACGGGTGACGAGGGGTACCTGACCGACGGGCAGGTGGTGATCTGCGGACGCCGCAAGGACGTGATCATCATGGGCGGCCGCAACATCTACCCGGTCGACATCGAGCGGGCGGCCTGCGAGGTGCAGGGCGTGCGGCCGGGCAACGCGGCCGCGGTGAGGCTGGAAGCGGGCAGTCGCCGTGAGCGCTTCGCGGTCGTGCTGGAGTCGAAGCTGGCCGGTTCGGAGGACGAGGAGAAGGCGCTGCGCAAGGCCGTCGTCTCTCGCATCGTCGACGCCGTGGGAGTCCGCCCTGCCGAAGTCGTCGTCCTCCCGCCGGGCACTCTCCCGAAGACCCCGTCGGGCAAGCTCCGGCGAGCTGCCACGGCCGACCTCGTCCCACCCCGCTAGAGCAGCGGCCGCAGCGGCCCGCCGGGGCGGTCGGACGGCGGCCGGGGCCGGGTGGCCCCTGGTCGCGAACGTGGCGCACCCGCCTGCTCCAGCCGCTTGGCTCCAGGCCTTGCTTCCAGGGCACGGCGTCGCAGGGCCGCCCCTCGAAGTTCGCGCGAGTTCGGCGCCCGAATTCCACGTCGAACTTCGCGCGAAGTTCGATCGGGGCCTCGGCCCGGGCTGCTGCAGGCCAACGGCTTCGTCGCCAGTACCCCTGCCGTCGCGTCGGTGTGCTCACCTGCGCCCGTGGTGCGGAGCGCCCTGCGGGCGGTGTTAGTGGAACTCGTTCTGGGCTGCTTCGAGGCCCTTGGTGACCAGCGTTTCGACCGCGTCGGCGCACTGGTCGATGAAGTACGCGAGCTCCTTGCGCTCGGTGCTGGAGAAGTCCTTGAGCACGTAGTCGGCGGGGTCCATCCGGCCGGGTGGGCGTCCCACGCCGAAGCGGACGCGCAGGTAGTCGCGGGTGCCCAGGGACTTGGAGATCGACCGCAGCCCGTTGTGGCCGTTCTCGCCACCACCCCGCTTGAGCCGGATCGTGCCGTAGGGCAGGTCCAGCTCGTCGTGGATGACGATGAGCGACTCGGGCGCGGTCTTGAAGAACTTGACCGCCCCGGCGACCGGGCCGCCGGAGAGGTTCATGAACGAACGCGGCTTGATCAGCACGGCACGGGCGCCGCCCAACCGTCCTTCGACGGCGTCGGCACCGGACTTGTGCGACTTGAACTTGCCGCCGATGCGCGCAGCGAGCTCGTCGGCGACGAGGAAACCGATGTTGTGCCGGTTCCCCTCGTATCGCGGGCCGGGGTTGCCGAGCCCGGCGATCACCGAAACCGCGTCCGCAGTGGTCACGGAAGTAAGTCTCCCTCAAGCGGAGGCACGCCCCGCGCCGCCCCGCAACGGGGGCGGCGCGGGTGCGCCCGACGTCGTCAGGCTCAGGCCTCTTCGGAGGCCTCTTCCTCGCCACCCTCTTCTTCCTCGGCAGCGGGCTCTTCCTCCATCTCGGCCGCGGCCTCGGAGATGTTGACGACCATGGTCTCCGGGTCGGACACCAGGCTGGTGCCCTTCGGCAGCTTCAGGTCGGAGACGTGCAGCTGGGTGCCGATCTCGGCGCCCTCGACCGACAACTCGATCTGCTCCGGGATGTGCAGGGCCTCGGCCTCGACCTCGACCTCGGTCAGCTCCTGGCTGACCAGGGCGCCGGAAGCGGCGTCACCGGTGACCACGACGGGGACGTTGACGGTGACCTTCTCGCCGCGCTTGACCAGCAGCAGGTCGACGTGCTCGATGTAGCCCTTGATCGGGTGGGAGGTGATGGTCTTGGTCAGCGCGAGCTCCTGGCCGGAACCCTCGACGTCCAGCGTCAGCACCGCGTTGTGCCCGTTCTCACGGACGGCGCGGGCGAACTCGACGCTGGGCAGCGACAGGTGCTGCGGGTCGGAGCCGTGGCCGTAGAGGACCGCGGGGATCTTGCCGGCGCGGCGGGTGCGGCGGGCCGCTCCCTTGCCGAACTCGTTGCGCTGCTCGACTGCGATTCGTACCTCGGACACGGTGGTGCACTCCTTGATGACGTCGGGCGGAACGTGAGTTGTTCGGTGGCCTGCGGCGGTGGGGCGCGCTACTGGAGAGATCGACGGGAGCCGGTGGGAGAGCGGCACCAGGGAGTGCGCGACATCAGTGCGCCGGAGGAGCATGTCGACCGACCTTCACCGTGCCACCGCGCCGATCACGCCGGGCGAACGTCCCGACCTCGCCGAGGCAACCCGAACAGTCTAAACGGTGCGCGGATGGCGGTTTTCGCGCGGGTGGACCCACCTCGGCCGGTGACCCCGCTCACGAGCGCGAGGGACGGGAAATCCATGAACGTTCCCGGATGTTCAGCTGGGTGACGCAACAGCCCCGATCGCCCAGGAGTGACTCCATGACCGCGACCCAGTCCGAGCTCGCGCTCTCCGCCGACGCCCAGGACTTGCTGTTCCGCGAGGCCCGCACCGCCAACACCTTCAGCGACGAGCCGGTCACCGACGAACAGGTGCAGGCGATCTACGACCTGGTCAAGTGGGCGCCGACCTCGATGAACCAGCAGCCGTTGCGGGTCCTGCTGCTGCGTTCGCCCGAGGCCAAGGCGCGCCTGCTGCCGCACCTGATGGAGGGCAACCGGGCCAAGACCGAGCAGGCGCCGCTGGTCGCGGTCTTGGCGGCCGACACCGAGTTCCACGAGAACCTGCCGCGGGTCTTCCCGCACAAGCCCGAAGCGAAGGACATCTTCGCCGACCTCGGCTTCCGGGAGCAGAACGCGAAGCTGAACGCGACGCTGCAGGCCGGCTACTTCTTCCTCGGCGTCCGCGCGGCCGGTCTCGCGGTCGGCCCGATGACCGGCCTCGACGCCGCGGGGATCAACGCCGAGTTCTTCCCCGACGGCACGCACCAGACCCTGGTCGTCGCCAACATCGGCAAGCCGGGCGAGAACGCCTGGTCGGAGCGCCTCCCCCGGCTCGACTTCGACGAAGTGGTGACGACGCTCTGACGTGCTCGTCCACCGTGGCGATGACGGAACCTGACACGCCGCCTGGACCCCGCGCCCCCACACGACCACTCGGACGGGGGAGGGGGGCGACATGTTGCCCCCCACCCCCGAACGGATGAAGCGACGAGGGCGTGCTGGGACACGACGAAGGCCCCGGTCCGCTGGACCGGGGCCTTCGTCTTCTGATCTGCGATCGGCACTGGCCGATGCCCACCCGCTCCGCTGAGCAGCGCGAGTCCGGGAGCGATGAGATCAGGCGCGGCCGTCGAAGAGGCTGGTGACCGAGCCGTCCTCGAAGACCTGGTGGATCGCTTCCGCGACGAGCGGGGCGATCGACAGGACCGTGAGGTTCTCGAACCGGCGCTCCTCCGGGATCGGGAGCGTGTTGGTCAGCACGACCTCCTTGGCGCCGCAGCTCGACAGCCGTTCCACGGCCGGGCCGGAGAGCACGGCGTGGGTGGAGGCGATGATGACGTCGCTGGCACCGGCCGCGAGCAGCTGCTCGGTGGCCTTGGTGATGGTGCCGCCGGTGTCGATCATGTCGTCGACCAGCACGCACAGCCGGCCCTCGACGTCACCGACCACGCGGTTGGCGACGACCTGGTTCGGCTTGCTGGGGTCGCGGGTCTTGTGGATGAACGCCAGCGGCGTGCCACCCAGGTCGTCGGCCCACTTCTCGGCGACGCGAACGCGACCGGAGTCCGGGGAGACGACGGTGATGTTCTGGTCGGAGTAGGTCTCGCTGATGTAGCTGGCGAGCAGCTTCTGCGCCATCAGGTGGTCGACCGGGCCGTCGAAGAAGCCCTGGATCTGGTCGGTGTGCAGGTCCACGACCATGATCCGGTCCGCGCCGGCGGTCTTGAACAGGTCCGCCATCAGGCGGGCCGAGATCGGCTCGCGACCCTTGTGCTTCTTGTCCTGACGGGCGTAGCCGTAGAACGGGATGACCACGGTGATGCGCTTGGCGCTGGCGCGCTTGAGCGCGTCCACCATGATCAGCTGCTCCATGATCGCGTCATTGAGCGGAGTGCAGTGCGACTGGATCACGAACGCGTCGCAGCCACGCACGGACTCGTCGTAGCGCACGAAGATCTCGCCGTTGGCGAACTGGTACGCGGCCTGGGGCGTGACCGTCACGTCGAGCTGCTTGGCCACCTCCTCGGCAAGTTCCGGGTGGCTGCGGCCGGAGAAGAGCTTGAGGCTCTTCTTCGGGGTCGCAGACATGGCACTCACGGTCATCGTCCCTCCCCGTTCGACGTCTCTGCGTCATCGGTCGGTTCATTGCCCTTGGCCCGCTGTGCGGCCTGGTCGGCGGCGGTGCCCGGGCGGCGCTTGGCCACCCAGCCGTCGATGTTGCGTTGCCTCCCGCGGGCGACTGCCATCGCGCCCGGGGGGACATCCTGGGTGATCACCGAACCGGCGGCGGTGTAGGCACCGTCGCCGATCTCCACCGGTGCGACGAACATGTTGTCGGCACCGGTCCGGGAGTGTGATCCGATCTTGGTGTGGTGCTTGTTCACACCGTCGTAGTTGACGAAGACGGTCGCGGCGCCGATGTTCGACTGCTCCCCGATCGTCGCGTCACCCACGTAGCTCAGGTGCGGCACCTTGGTGCCGTTGCCGATGGTGGCGTTCTTGGTCTCGACGAAGGTGCCGATCTTGCCCTTCGTGCCCAGCGAGGTGCCGGGCCGCAGGAAGGCGAAGGGACCGACGCTGGCGTTCGGGCCGACCTCCGCGCCCTCGCCGTGCGTGCGCACCACCGAGGCGCCGGGGTGGACCGTGCAGCCCGTCAGGGTGGTGTCCGGCCCGACCGTCGCGCCCTCGCCGACGGTGGTGCCGGCGCGCAGCTGCACGCCCGGCTCCAGCGTCACGTCGCGGGCCAGGGTCACGTCGCAGTCCAGCCAGACCGAGGACGGGTCGAGGACGGTGACGCCCTCGCGCATCCAGTGCGTGACCAGCCGGCGGTTGAGCTCGGCGCCGAGCCGGGACAGCTGCACCCGGTCGTTGACGCCCTCGACCAACCACGGGTCGGAGCAGATCAGCGTGCCGACGTCACGCCCGTCGCCGCGGGCGATGGACAGCACGTCGGTCAGGTAGAGCTCGCCCTGGGCGTTGTCGGTGGACAGGCGCTTGAGCGCGCCGGTGAGGACCTCGGCGTCGAAGGCGTAGACACCCGAGTTGATCTCGGTGATCGCCGCCTGCTCCGGCGTGGCGTCCTTCTGCTCGACGATGCCGGTGACCCGGCCGTCGGCGTCGCGGGTGATCCGCCCGTACCCGGTCGGGTCGTCGACGACCGAGGTGAGCACGGTGACGGCGTTGCCCGACTCCGTGTGCTCGGCCAGCATCGCGCGCAGCGTGTCGGCGTCGAGCAGCGGCACGTCGCCGTAGCTGACCAGCACCGTTCCGGTGAGCCCGTCGGGCAGCTCGGAGAGCCCGCAGGACACGGCGTGGCCGGTGCCCAGCTGCTCTTCCTGGAGCGCGGTGGTGATCGGTCGGCCGAGCGCCTCGGAGACCGAGCTCAGGTGCTCCGCGACCTCGTCGCGGCCGTGTCCGAGGACGACGACGAGCTGGTCCGGATCGGCTCCGGCGGCGGCGCGGACGGCGTGTTCCACGAGGGGGCGCCCGGCGAGCCGGTGCAGCACCTTCGGTGTCGCCGATCGCATCCTGGTGCCCTCCCCGGCCGCCAGCACGACCGTGCTGACCGGTCCCGGGTGCGCTGCAGCGCGCTGAGAGGAGGGCTGGGCGTTGTCGCCCTGGAGCATCAGCGCTCTCCCTTGATCTCTAGAAAGACGGCCTGCCGAGGGTCCGTGGCCTCGGCGCCGACCGACGTGCCTGTGTGCGTCCAAGCGGGTGAAGGGTAACCGGCCCGGCCGCCCCCTACCTCCGGTGCCCCTGCCCTTCGAGCGGCAGCTGCGATGGTACCGCCGTTCGGTCGGGCGGCGGCGGAGGAAACCCGCCCCTAGCTGGGGGAACGTGATCATGCGTCGGTTCGTGGGCAGGTCCGCTCAGCGCGCGTCCGGCGGGATCCACACAGCTTGATCGATCTCGGAGCGCTGCTCGACCGGGGGAGTCTCAGCGGTGTCGCCGACTCCGGAGAGTGCTGCGACGCGGTTCCCACCGTTGCGCTTCGCCTGGTACATCGCCGCGTCCGCGCGGGCGAGGACCTGCGCCGCCGACTCCTGCGGCCGCATCGCGACGACGCCGATCGACAGCGTCACCCCGCGCGAGACCTCCGGCGGCAGGTGGTCGACGGCCTCGACCGTCCGGTTCAGCGCCTGCTCGGCCGCGCTCAGCGTCGCGCCCGGCAGCAGCACCACGAACTCGTCACCGCCGTAGCGCGCCACGAAGTCGTCGGTGCGCAGCGTGTCGCGCAGGTTGCGGGCCACGGTGCGCAGCACGTCGTCGCCCTCGGCGTGCGAACAGCGGTCGTTGACGCCCTTGAAGCCGTCCAGGTCGACCAGCGCGACCGCCAGGGGCTGCACCTCGGGGGAGCCGAGCAGGGTCTCCAGCCGGTCGTCGAGCGCGCGCCGGTTGGACAGCCCGGTCAGCGGGTCCTCGCGGGCCTGGCGGGTGATGGCGTCGTGCTTGTGGCTCAGCCGGGAGTTCTCCAGGCGGGTGGCGAGGGTCGACACGCGCGCCTCGCGCATCGCCCACAGCTCGGTCTCCAGCTCCAGCGCGTAGTCGCGCAGCGCGTCCCGGGGGCGGTCCGGCGCGAGTTCGGTGATGAGCGCGAACTCGCGGGCCAGCGAGATCCGCAGGGTCGGCTCGGAGGTGTCGTGGCTGAGGCTGGTCAAGGTCTCCGAGAGCACCCGCACCGCATCGTCGAGGTGGTCCCCGCGCACCAGGCAGCGGGACAGCGCGATGGCCATGATGATCTGCTCGCGCGGGTGCATCGAGCGGTCGAGGTGGCGCATCTCCTCGAGACGCGTGATGTGCTCGGCCGACGGCGAGGCCAGCGCGTGCGCGGCACCCAGCACCGGCATCTGCTCGGCGGCGGTCCGGTTCGACACGCGCGGGAACAGCGACTCCCGCCACGGCCCTTCCACGGCCACGGCCAGCGCGGAGGCGGTGGAGAACTGGCTGGCGGCCTCGTCCTGCAGGCCGACGCGCTCCAGCCGCAGGCCCCAGCCCAGCTGCATCCGGCAGCGGTTGATCATGTGCACGGCGATCTCGTGCGGTCCGCCGCTCTCGCGGATCCGCTGGTGGGCGCGGGCCATCACCTCGTCGGCCATCTCGTAGACGCCGAGTTGGGTGAGCACCAGGCCGATGTCGATCAGCGACGTGGCCAGCAGGCGTTCCCAGGAGCGGCGGCCGAGCGTGCGGTCGGGGGCCAGCTCCTCGTCGAGCATCGCCAGGCCGTGGGCGACCTCGGTGAGCGCGTTGTCCTCGGCGCCGACCAGCAGCGCGCGCCGGCCGCGCAGCGCGTGCGCGTCGGCCTGCAGCACTTCGAGGCCGTGGCGCTTGGTGTGGCTGAGCAGCTCGTCCAGCAGTTCGTCGGCGCTGGCCAGCAGCTCGGAGGTGGTCAGCCGCATGGCGGCGCAGTGGCGCAGGAGCTGGGCGACGATGCGCGGTTCACCCCGGCGCTGGGCCTCGGCCAGCAGGTTGTCGGCCTCGCGGATCGTGTTGGTCTGGCCGGCCGGGTCGCTGTGCTGGCCGACCGCGTTCAGTTCGCGGGCACGACCGACCAACCACGCGTCGGACACCTCGCCCAGCGTGGTCACCGGATCTTCGCGCACGGCGGCAGTGTGGTCGCGCAGCGGCGCACACCCCCTGTTCACCTTGGCCCCCGGGTGGCCCGGGCGGTGCGCGTCGCCGCGTACCGCATCGGGCCCGGGAGGGCTGCTCGCTCCGCCGCCAGGATTCGAACCTGGACCATCGGAACCAAAATCCGAGGTGCTGCCTTTACACCACGGCGGATCGGGCGCGTCGGGCCCCCGGAACCGGGCGTTGCGCGCCGGCGCCGCAGGGTGAGCTTACCGGGCGGTGACAACGGCCGGTCGCACCCGGCCGAGATCGTCGCGCTGCCGGCCGTGCCGGCGCGGCCGGGTCCCTGCGCGGGACGAGGGCGGCAGGGCGGAGCGAGGGGTTGCCGCCGTTGAGGTCGCGGGGCCGCTGGAAGCCGGGGGCTGAGGCTCGGGATCCCGCACGGCTGGTTCTGGGCAGGCACACCGGGGAGACGGAGATCAACTGGCTCCGGTTGCACGGTGACCTGCCAACGATCGGGTGAACGCAGAAATCACGACACGCCCGGAAAGCGGCGACACGCCGCTTTTTTCCGGTGAGGGGTGACGATTTCGCATCGAACAACTTACGCTAGCGTAGGTTACGGTCCCGTAGGGTGGAGGTGTTGCGAGGCCGTGACATCGGTCTTCGGACCGACGTTTTCCCACCTCCTCAAGCATTCGAGGTATCGAGCATGACTGCAGCAACCGAGTCGGTGACCCCGCCTCAACCCAGTCGTGAGTCCGGACCCAAGCCGCTGACCGAGGGGCAGCGCCCGATGATCGGGCACCTGTCGGTGTACGTGTTCGTCCTGGTCCCCTTCGCGGCACTACTGCTGGCGGTTCCCGCCGCCTGGGGCTGGGGTTTGGGCTGGGTCGACATCGGCTTGGCCGCTGTCTTCTACGTCTTCTCCGGACTGGGCGTGACCGTCGGGTTCCACCGCTACTTCACGCACGGATCGTTCAAGGCCAACCGCGGCGTCAAGATCGCGCTCGCCATCGCCGGGATGATGGCGGTGCAGGGGCCGGTGATCACCTGGGTCGCCGACCACCGCAGGCACCACGCCTACTCCGACCGCGACGGCGACCCGCACTCCCCGTGGCGCTTCGGATCCTCGCCCGCCGCCCTCGCCAAGGGCTTCTGGTACTCCCACATGGGCTGGCTGTTCGAGCGCGACCTCACCAACCACGACCGCTTCGCACCGGACCTGCGCAAGGACGCGGAACTGGTGCGCATCGACAAGCTGTTCCCGCTGTGGACCGCGCTGAGCCTGGTGCTGCCGGGCATCCTCGGCGGCCTCATCACCTGGTCGGTGTGGGGCGGTGTGACCGCCTTCTTCTGGGCGGGTCTGGTCCGCGTCTCGCTGCTGCACCACGTGACCTGGTCGGTGAACTCGATCTGCCACATGATCGGCGAGCGCCCGTTCAAGAGCCGGGACAAGGCGGCCAACTTCTGGCCGCTGGCGATCCTGTCCTTCGGTGAGTCCTGGCACAACTCGCACCACGCCGACCCGACCTGCGCGCGGCACGGCGTGCTGCGCGGCCAGCTGGACATCTCGGCGCGGACGATCTGGTTCTTCGAGAAGCTGGGCTGGGCCTGGAAGGTCCGCTGGCCCAACGAGAAGCGCCTGGCGCGCATCGCGGTCACCGACTACAAGGCCTGACCGCTTCGCACGCAGGTGCCCGTGCGGTGATCACCGCACGGGCACCTCGTTCGTTCCGGGCCTGCGCCTCCGGTGCTGGTCCTTCACCTAGGGTGGGTCGAGTGGCAGGACGGAGACGCGGGCGGAACGCGCCCGAACCGGTGGCGCCGACGCGGGCTCCGGCTCGGACGCCGCGCGCCCGGATGACGGGCAAGGAACGACGGCAGCAACTGCTCGACGTGGCTCGCGCGCTGTTCGCCGAGAAGGGCTTCGACGGCACCTCCATCGAGGAGATCGCCCACCGCGCCGGGGTCTCCAAGCCGGTGGTCTACGAGCACTTCGGCGGCAAGGAAGGCGTGTACGCGGTCGTGGTCGACCGCGAGATGCGCGACCTGCTCGACCTGATCGTCTCCGCCCTGGACGCCGGGCACCCCAAGGTGCTGCTGGAACAAGCCGCGCACGCGCTGGTCGACTACATCGACGAGAACACCGACGGCTTCCGCGTGCTGGTGCGGGACTCGCCGGTGGCCAGCAGCAGCGGCACCTTCTCGAGCCTGCTCAACGACATCGCCAGCCAGGTCGAGCACATCCTCGGGCTGCAGTTCACCGCTCGCGGCTACGACGCGAAGCTCGCGCCGCTGTACAGCCAAGCCCTGGTGGGCATGGTCGCGCTGACCGGGCAGTGGTGGCTGGAGGCGCGCAAGCCCAAGAAGGAAGAGGTCGCCGCGCACCTGGTCAACCTCGCCTGGAACGGCTTGTCCGGGCTGGAGCACAAGCCCAAGCCGATGACCCGGTGACCTGCTGCCCAGCAACGGGGTGGCGTGTCGCTGTCGTGGGTGAGTCGTAGTCTGGAGTTCCCACCGCTGAGTGGTAGCCGCCTCCGGCCCGTGATCCTGGGCAGAGGTGTGTCCGCATTCGCTCTTCTCCGCTGCGAGGTTGCTCCATGAGCCAGGCCGGTCCCCTGCGCGGACTGCTCGACAACGTGCTGCGCGATCCCGCTCTGCGGCGCCTGGTCGACGCCGCGGACAGCCCTCGCCTCGTCGTGGAGGGCCCGGCCGCAGCGCGCCCGCTGACCGCCGCCGCGCTGTCCGCGGGCGCCGATCGCACGGTGCTGCTGGTCACCGCCACCGGCCGGGAGGCCGAGGAGGCCGCGGCCGCGACCGCCGACCTGCTCGGACCGGACTGCGTCGAGGTCTTCCCGTCCTGGGAGACGCTGCCGCACGAGCGCCTGTCGCCGCGCGCCGACACCGTGGGCCGCAGGTTGTCGGTGCTGCGGCGGCTCGCCCACCCCGAGGAACACCCGTGCGGGCGGATCCGGGTGCTGGTCACCACGGTCCGCAGCCTCATCCAGCCGATCGCGCCCGACCTCGGCGAACTCCGCCCGGTGCGGCTGTCGGTGGGGGACGAGGTCGACTTCCAGGAGACCGTCGAACGCCTGGCGGGCCTGGCCTACGAGCGGGTCGACATGGTCGAGAAGCGCGGTGAGTTCGCCGTGCGCGGTGGCATCGTCGACGTGTTCCCGCCCACCGAGGAGCACCCGCTGCGGGTGGAGTTCTGGGGCGACGAGGTCACCGAGATCCGCCCGTTCTCGGTCGCCGACCAGCGCTCGCTGCCCGAGGCCACCGACACCGACCTGGCCGCCCCGGCGTGCCGCGAGCTGCTGATCACCGAGCAGGTCGCCGAGCGTGCCACCAAGCTCGCCGAGCAGCACCAGGCCGATTCGCAGCTGTCGGAGATGCTGGGCAAGATCGCCGGTGGCGCCCCGGTCGAGGGCATGGAAGCGCTCATCCCCGCGCTGTGCGAGGGCGAGATGCAGCTGCTCAGCGACCTCGTCCCGGCGGGCACGCACGTGGTCCCGGCCGACCCGGAGAAGATCCACGCCCGCGCGGCCGACCTGGTGCGCACCGGGCAGGAGTTCCTCGAGGCGTCCTGGATGGTCGCCGCCGACGGCGGCAAGGCACCCATCGACCTGGGGGCCTCGGCCTACCGCAGCCTCGCCGAGGTCGCCGAGCACACCCGCGCCCTCGGCCTGCCCTGGTGGCCGCTGACCCAGCTGACCAGCGAGGAGGGCGAAGACGACGAGGTCGTCCGGTTGACCCTCAAGCAGCCCGAGGCCTACCGCGGCGAGATCGAGCGCGCCTACACCGACCTGCGCGCGCACACCGCCTCGGGCGGCGCGGCGGTGCTGGTGGTGGCCGGTGGCGGCACCGCGCAGCGCGCCGTGCAGCAGCTGCGCGAGGCCGAGCTGCCCGCCTCGCTGGCCGAGCACGGCCTCACCGAGGAACCCGCCCCCGGTGTGGTGACCGTCGTGCGCGGCGGTCTCGAGGACGGATTCGTCGCGCCGGAGATCGCGCTGGTCGTGCTCACCGAAGCGGACTTGACCGGCGGTCGGCACGGGACCTCCACCAAGGACATGCGGCGGATGCCGTCCCGCCGCCGCAACGCCGTGGACCCGCTGGCGCTCAAGACCGGCGACTACGTGGTCCACGAGCAGCACGGCATCGGCAAGTACGTCGAGATGGTGCAGCGCACGGTCGGCGGCGCGACCCGCGAGTACCTGGTGCTGGAGTACGCCTCCAGCAAGCGCGGCCAGCCCGGCGACCGGTTGTTCGTGCCGACCGACCAGCTCGACGAGGTCACCCGCTACGTGGGTGGCGAGGTGCCGACGCTGAACAAGCTCGGCGGGTCGGACTGGAAGAACACCAAGGCCAAGGCGCGCAAGGCGGTCAAGGAGATCGCCGCCGAGCTCGTCCAGCTCTACGCCGCCCGGCAGTCCTCGCCCGGCCACCCCTTCGGCGAGGACTCGCCGTGGCAGCGCGAGCTGGAGGACGCGTTCCCCTACACCGAGACCGGCGACCAGCTCGCCGCCATCGACGAGGTCAAGGGGGACATGCAGCGCTCGGTGCCGATGGACCGGGTGATCTGCGGTGACGTCGGCTACGGGAAGACCGAGATCGCGGTCCGCGCGGCGTTCAAGGCCGTGCAGGACGGCAAGCAGGTCGCCGTGCTGGTGCCGACGACGCTGCTCGCCCAGCAGCACCTGAGCACCTTCACCGACCGGATGCGCTCGTTCCCGGTCAACGTCAAGGGGCTGTCCCGGTTCACCGACCCGCTCGAGTCCGAGCAGACGATCAAGGGCCTGGCCGACGGCGAGGTCGACATCGTCATCGGCACGCACCGGCTGCTGCAGACCGGGGTCCGGTACAAGGACCTGGGTCTGGTGATCGTCGACGAGGAGCAGCGCTTCGGCGTCGAGCACAAGGAGCACATCAAGGCGCTGCGCACCCACGTCGACGTGCTGACCATGTCGGCGACGCCGATCCCGCGCACGCTCGAGATGAGCATGGCGGGCATCCGCGAGATGTCGACCATCCTGACCCCGCCGGAGGAGCGGCACCCGGTGCTGACCTACGTCGGCGCCTACGACCCGAAGCAGGTGGCCGCGGCGATCCGCCGCGAGCTGCTGCGCGACGGCCAGGTCTTCTTCGTGCACAACCGCGTCAGCGACATCGAGAAGGCGGCTCGCCAGCTGCGCGAACTCGTGCCGGAGGCGCGGATCGTCACCGCCCACGGGCAGATGAACGAGGACCGCCTGGAGAAGATCATCCAGGGCTTCTGGGAACGCGAGCACGACGTGCTGGTGTGCACCACGATCATCGAGACCGGCCTGGACATCTCCAACGCCAACACGCTGATCGTGGACCGCTCCGACATGCTGGGTCTCGCCCAGCTGCACCAGCTGCGCGGGCGCGTCGGCCGGGCGCGGGAGCGCGGCTACGCGTACTTCCTGTACCCGCCGGAGAAGCCGCTGACCGACACCGCGCACGACCGACTGGCGACCATCGCGCAGAACTCCGAGCTGGGTGCCGGCATGGCGGTGGCGATGAAGGACCTGGAGATCCGCGGGGCGGGCAACATCCTCGGCGCCGAGCAGTCCGGGCACATCGCCGGCGTCGGCTTCGACTTGTACGTCCGGCTGGTCGGGGAGGCCGTCGACGCGTTCCGCAAGCACGCCGGTGCCGAGCCCGCCGAGGGCGAGGAGGAGCTGACCGACGTGCGGGTGGACCTGCCCGTCGACGCGCACATCCCGCACGACTACGTGCCCGGCGAGCGGCTGCGCCTGGAGGCCTACCGGAAGCTGGCCGCCGCGGCGGATCCCGACGACCTGGAGGCGGTGCGCGCCGAGCTCACCGACCGCTACGGGCAGCTGCCCGAGCCGGTCGAGCGGCTGCTCAAGGTGGCCCGGTTCCGCCAGATCTGCCGCGAGCACGGGGTCCGCGAGGTGACGTTGCAGGGCTCGTCGCTGCGCTTCGCCCCGCTGGAACTCCCGGACTCGAAGCAGGTCCGGCTCAAGCGCCTGCACCCGAAGGCGGTCTACAAGCCGGCCATGCGCACCGTCTCCCTCCCGCGCCCCACCGAGGGCGCGGCCGGTGGGCGGATGGGAGCCCCGCCGCTCCGCGACGACGCCCTCCTCGACTGGTGCACCGACTTCCTGGAAACCCTCACCACCACCCCGGCCCCCGCCTGACCCCCCACGGCCGGGGCGCGGGCCGGGCCCGGGCGAACCTTCGCTCGGGTAACGACATCTCGCGCGCAATGTCGTTACTCCCGGCAACCACCTCCTGCGCGGGAGGTGCGCACGCTCGGCGTTGACCGGGGACCACTCGCCGGGGTGCCGCGGTGGTCCGCGCGTGTCGGGTGGAAGGGCGGCAACGTCGCGCGCAATGTCGTTCGTCCCGGTGACGAGCGTCCGCGCGGGGTGTGGGCACGACATGTCCGGCTCGGCGGTTGACCAGGGTGCACTCGCCGGGGCGTCGCGGCGGTTTCGTGCGTGTCGGGTCCGAGCGGGGCGATGTCGCGCGGGATGTGAGCTCGAGGCGCACGGCTCGGTTCTGCAGGGTGTGTCAGGCCTTCGCGGTGGCGAAATGGCGACTCCGGACAGTGTTGTGGCTTCATCTCAGGGTGACTTCGTGAGAGGGTGCCCGCGTGACGATCTCGCTGCGCCGTGGCCGCTTGTTCGCCTCTCTCGCCGTTGCCGGTGTGCTGTTGTCGGGTTGTGGGTCGGGGCCTGGCGAGGCGGGGTCCGCCGCGATCGTGGGTGACCAGCGGATCCCGGTGGCCGAGGTGCAGACCTGGTTCTCCGAGGTGCTGGCCAAGGAGCCGGAGCTGAAGCCGCAGCTGCGGCAGCAGGGCCAGTACGACGAGCTCGGGCGGACGCTGGCCGGGCAGCTGGTGCGCCAGGAGCTCGCCGAGCAGGCCGCGCGGGAGAACGGGATCACCGTGTCGGAGCAGCAGATCACAGACATGATCAACCAGTGGGGCGGTCCGCAAGCCACCGAGGGCAAGATCTTCACGCCCGGCAACCTGCACGAGATGGCCCGGACCGAGGCGCTGGTGACCGAGCTGGGCCGCCGCTACTTCGACGGGCTCGCGGTCACCTTCGACTTCACCCAGGCCACCACCCGCGCCGAGGCCGAGCGCAAGGCCCACCAGATGGCGCAGGGCGACGCGGCGGTGCGCGAGCTGATCGCGGCCGACGCCGGGGCGGGCCTGCCGGCCGCGGCGGGACAGCACCTGCGGGCCGTTGACAGCCCGAAGCTCGCCGCCTCGACGCCGCTGTTCAGCGCCGAGCCGGGCACGGTCCTGGCCTTCGAGCCCGAACCGAACTCCGGGCAGTGGCTGGTCGCGCTCGTCCGGGAGCGGAAGGCGGCGCCCGTGCCGAACCCGGCCGGTGGGGTGGACGACCAGACGCTGCAGGGCGTCGGCAGCTTCTTGCTGGGCACCACCGCCGACCGCGTCGGGGTCGTGCTCAGCCCCCGCTACGGCGTGTGGGACCCCCTGGAACTGCGGCCGGTGCCCAACGAGGACGAGACCACCGGTTTCCGCATCGAACCGCAGGGTTCCTCAGGCGCCTGACGAGAACCGCCGCGGTGTGGGGAACGTCGCTGAACCCCGGCGTGCCGCGGTTGGGACAATCGCGGTATGAGCGAGTTCCGGGTGGCTGAAGGCACTGCGATCGTCCTGGTCGACGACCGGCTCGGCGAGGCCCTGCCCGCCGCCGCGTTGCCGCTGGTCCGCAAGGCCGACGAGGTCTACGCGCACGCCGGGTTGTCGACCGCGACCAAGGCTGCGCTGGAGGCGCCGGAAGCCCCCGATGACCTCCTCGTGCGCGCGACCACCTCGCCCGTCGTGCTGATCGCCGGCGAGGTGGACGCCTCCGTGGAAGCGCTGCGCGCCGCGGGTGCCGTCGTGGTCGCCGCGCCCGCGCCCGCCGGGGTCGAGCTGCTGGACGCGGTCACCGTGATGGACCGGCTCCGCTCTCCCGGCGGCTGCCCTTGGGACGCCGAGCAGGACCACGAGTCGCTGCGCCAGTACCTCGTCGAGGAGACCTACGAACTGCTCGACGCGATCGCCGAGAAGGACCGCGAAGCGCTGCGCGAGGAGCTCGGCGACGTGCTGCTGCAGGTCCTCTTCCACGCCAGGGTCGCCGCCGAGGACGCCGATGACCCGTTCGGCATCGACACCGTCGCGGCAGGTCTGGTCAGCAAGCTCGTCAGCAGGCACCCGCACGTCTTCGCCGACGACACCACCGTGACCGACACCGAGTCGCAGCACGTGCGCTGGGAAGAGCTGAAGCAGCAGGAGAAGCAGCGCGAGTCCATCGTGGACGGTGTCGCGCTGGGGCAGCCGGCGGTGGCGCTGGCGGCCAAGCTCACGCAGCGGGCCCTTCGCGCCGGAATTCCGCTGGAGGCCATGCCTTCCGGCACGGACACCGGCTCCGCGCTGTTCGCGCTGGCGGCCCAGGGCAAGCTCCACGGGACCGACCCGGAGGACGCGCTGCGCACCGTGGCGCTGGAGTTCGCCGCGCGCGTCCGCGCCGCTGAACGCCGCGCCCGCGACGCCGGGAACACCGAGCTCACCGCCGATGACTGGCGCGAGCTGCTCAGCGACCCCGCGCAGTCCGATGCGTGACCGCCGGCTGCTGGCGCTGCCGCTGCTGTTGGCCCTCGGCGCCTGCTCCCCGCAGCCCACGACGCCGTTCGAACCACCCTCGGCGTCGGCTCCGCCGGACCCCGGCATCGATCCGCCCGCGGTCCAGCTGCTCGCCGAAGGAGCCCGGGCGCCGCAGCGGCCGCAGGCGCAGCTGACCGACTGGTCGGAGCGGATGTCCGACCGCCTCAACATCCCGCGCGCGGCGCTGCAGGCCTACGGCTACGCGCAGCTGGCGGTGGGCACCGACGCCGCTGGGTGCGGGGTGAGCTGGACGGTGCTGGCGGGCATCGGTGCGGTCGAGTCCAGCCACGGCAGGCACGGCGGTTCCCGGCTCGACGAGACCGCCCGACCCCACCCGCGGATCATCGGTCTGCCGCTGGACGGCAGCGCCGGCGTCAAGCAGATCCACGACACCGACGGCGGTGCGCTCGACGGGGATCCGGTGTGGGACCGGGCGGTCGGGCCGCTCCAGTTCATCCCGACCACGTGGCGCGAGTACCAGTCCGACGCCGACGGTGATGGTGTCGCCGATCCGCAGGACCTCGACGACGCAGCGCTGACCGCGGCCCGCTACCTGTGCGCGGTCGGCCAGGACATGCGCGACGGGGACCGGTTCTGGACGGCGCTGCTGGACTACAACCAGTCCCGCAGCTACGGCCAGGAGGTCCTCGACTACGCCGACCACTACGGCAGGTCGAGCCGGTCACTGCCCGCCGAAGGCTGATCTCGCACCGTGGTCGGTGCCTTGAAGTGCTGGAGCACGGGGCTACCTGCAAGTAGCCTGTGCGGGTGATCAGGACCTCGCCAACGGTGCTCGCGGCCCTCGGACGTCTCGCGCTGGCCGTCTCCCTGCTGGCGTCGATGGTCGTCGGCGTCGCCCTGGTCAACCTCCTCGGAACGCCGCCGAAGGCACCAGTGGCCGCGCCACCGCGCCCCGAGGACCCCAAGCCCGCGCAGGTCGAGCCCGGCTCGGCCGCGCCGCCGGTGGAAGTCCCGCAGGTGGAGGTCCAGCCGCAGCCGCAGCCGGGGGTGGACCCGGTGCGCGAGTGGGCGAACCAGGTCTCCGCGGTCGTCGACCTGCCGGCGCGCGCCGTCGTCTCCTACGTCAACGCCGACTTGGTGATGCGCCAGCACCAGCCGAGCTGCCGGGTCTCCTGGACCACGCTGGCCGGCATCGGGCGCATCGAGTCCAACCACGGCCGCTTCGGCCACCGGCAGCTGCGCGAGGACGCCCGGCCCTCGGTGCCGATCATCGGCATCAAGCTCGACGGCGGCCCCAACGTGCGGTTGATCCCGGACAGCGACGGCGGAACGCTGGACGGCGACGTCGAGCACGACCGCGCGGTCGGGCCGATGCAGTTCATCCCGTCGACCTGGCGCAGGTGGGCCACGGACGGCAGCGGCGACGGTCGCGGCGACCCGCAGAACCTCGACGACGCCGCCATCGCCGCCGCCCGCTACCTGTGCGCGAACGGTCGTGACATGTCCACCGGCTCGGGCTGGTGGCAGGGCGTCATGTCCTACAACAACTCCGTCGAGTACGCCCAGAAGGTCTACGGCCTCGCCGAGACCTACGCCGCAGCAGGCAATCCCCGCCGCTGACCGGCACCCTGCGCGCTCGCCCGGTGGCGGTGCGCCGACCAACGCGGTGATCGGACCTACCGGGGCGAACCGGGGTCGACGCTGCTGGCACGGGGGGATGGGAGTGCTGGGAGGCGGAGTGCGCCGTGGTGGGGACTGGGAGCGCTGCTGGGGGTGAGCTGCGCGAACTTGCGCGATCAAGGCGCGGGCGGTGAGTCGCGGCGTGCACGTCAGCGGCGGGCCAGACGGAGGGACCTCGGCGATCAGGACGGACCACCTGGGTGATCGGAATTCCGGAACCCGAGGTCGAAGGGCTGACGTCGCCGCCACGGCGGAGTGGCGGTCGCGGGCGGGCCTGCCGTGAGCGGAGCGCCGGGGCGGAAGGCCGTCGCGGGCAGGCCAGGCGGCCGTGGGCGGGCGCCGGGCTGCTGGGTCAGGAGGAGCGGATGGCGATGTGGGCGTTGATCTCGCCCAGCGCTTCCTGGTACGCCGGGTCCGGGTTCATCGTGGCGGCGAGGCGGATCTGAGCTCGGGCTTCGGTGAGGCGGCCCTGGCGTTGCAGGGTGCGTCCCAGCACCAGGCGCGCGTAGTGGTCGGACGGGTCGAACTCCAGCACGCGGCGGAAGGCCCGTTCGGCGCGGTTCAGCTGGGCCGTGAAGAAGTACGCCCGCCCCAGCAGCAGCTGCACGGAGGGCTTGTCCTGGGCGACGTCGACCACGGGTTCGAGGACTCGGAGGGCTTCCAGCGGGCGGCGTTGCGCGAGCAGTTCCTCCGCTCGCCGGAACGCTTCGACGGTGCCTTCTGTCGTCATGGCGCGGACAACGTTAATCCGCGATCGGCTGTTCCGAGACGTCCGACCGGATGGACTTGCGGAGGTGCCAGGAGGTCCCAGCGGCGCCGTCCGCCCCAGGTCGGAAGTGCCGTGACCTCCGGGGAGGTCAACGGCGGGCGAACAGCAGGTGTGCAGTTCGAGCGGCGCAGATCACGGCATCGCGAGTCTGCGGCGAGCGCTGCACGGGCCCGGTTAGGCTCGTAGGCGGTTGTCGGGGCGGACGGCCGGTTCGCGGCGTGCGGGAACGTCGTGGCGGTTGTTCCCGTCCTATGGATCCAAGCTGGTTAGGAGCACACGTGGCGATCATCGAACAGGTCGGCGCCCGCGAGATCCTCGATTCGCGCGGTAATCCCACCGTCGAGGTCGAAGTGGCATTGGAGGACGGCACGCTCAGCCGCGCGGCAGTCCCCTCGGGCGCCTCGACCGGCGAACACGAGGCCGTCGAGTTGCGCGACGGTGACGCCGGCCGCTACGGCGGCAAGGGTGTGGAGAACGCCGTCTCGGCCGTGCTGGACGAGATCGGCCCTGAGCTGACCGGCCTGGACGCCACCGAGCAGCGCGTGGTCGACCAGAAGCTGGTGGACCTCGACGGCACCCCGGCCAAGTCCCGGCTGGGCGCCAACGCGATCCTGGGCGTCTCGCTGGCGGTGGCCAAGGCCGCCGCCGAGGCTTCCGAGCTGGAGCTGTTCCGCTACATCGGTGGCCCGAACGCGCACGTGCTGCCGGTGCCGATGATGAACATCCTCAACGGTGGTGCCCACGCCGACACCGGTGTGGACGTCCAGGAGTTCATGATCGCGCCGATCGGTGCGGACACCTTCGCCGACGCGCTGCGCTGGGGCGCGGAGACCTACCACGCGCTGAAGTCGGTGCTGAAGTCGAAGGGCCTGCCCACCGGCCTGGGCGACGAGGGCGGTTTCGCCCCCGACCTGCCCAACAACCGCGAGGCGCTGGACCTGATCGCGACCGCGATCGACAAGGCCGGTTACAAGCTGGGCCGCGACATCGTGCTCGCCCTGGACGTGGCCGCCACCGAGTTCTTCAGCGAGGGCACCTACAACTTCGAGGGGTCCAAGCGCACCGCCGACCAGATGGCGGAGTACTACCAGGAGCTCGTCAACGCCTACCCGCTGGTGTCCATCGAGGACCCGCTGAGCGAGGACGACTGGGACGGCTGGGCCAAGCTGACCAAGCAGGTCGGCGACAAGGTCCAGCTGGTGGGCGACGACCTGTTCGTCACCAACCCGGAGCGCCTGGAGGACGGCATCAACAAGGGTGTCGCCAACGCGCTGCTGGTCAAGGTCAACCAGATCGGCACGCTCTCGGAGACCCTGGACGCGGTCAGCCTGGCCACCTCCTGCGGCTACAAGAGCATGATGAGCCACCGCTCCGGCGAGACCGAGGACACCACGATCGCCGACCTGGCGGTGGCCACCGGCTGCGGCCAGATCAAGACGGGTGCTCCGGCGCGCAGCGAGCGGGTTGCCAAGTACAACCAGCTGCTGCGCATCGAAGAGGGCCTCGGCGACGCCGCCCGCTACGCGGGTGACCTGGCGTTCCCGCGGTTCAACGCGGAGAGCTGAGCCGTGCCGGCCGGGCGCGCGTCCGAACCGCGAGGACGCGGCGAGCGGAAGGTTCCGCCGTCGCGCCGACCGGTGCGCGCCCGCCGGACCCCGGCCCAGCGCAAGGCCACCGGTTCGCCGGGCGTGGCGAAGCGACGCCCGGCGAACCGGCAGAAGTCCAGCACCGGCGGCGCGTTCAAGCTCTCCTCGACGCGCCGCGCGGCGGTGCTGGCCCTGCTGGTGTGCGTGATGGCGCTGAGCGTGGCGGTGCCGCTGCGCACCTACCTCAGCCAGCGCGACGAGCTCGCTGCGCAGCAAGCGCAGCAGGCCGAGCTGGAGGTCCAGGTCCGCCAGCTCGAGCAGCGCAAGCAGGAGCTCTCCGATCCGGCGCAGGTCGAGGCGGAGGCGCGGGCGCGGCTCGGCTACGTCCGGCCGGGCGAGACGCCGTACATCGTGCAGGTGCCGCAGGCCCCGGCGGCGCCGCCTCCGCTGGCACCCGGTGACGACGGCGTGCCCTGGTACGAGGAGATCTGGAACTCGGTGATGGGGAAGGATTCGTGACGGTGGAAACGTCGCAGATCAGCGCGGCGGACCGGGAGTGCGTCCGGCGTCAGCTCGGACGGCCGCCCCGAGGGCTGCACGCGATCGCCGCACGTGACGCCTCCGGTGAGCCCACGGTCGTGCAGACCTGGCCGCGGTTGGAGGACGGCACCCCGTTCCCGACGCTGTACTACCTGACGGCCCCCGATCTCACGGCGCACGCCTCGACGTTCGAGGCCGAGGGCCTGATGAAGGAGATGCAGGACCGCCTCGCGACCGATGCCGAGCTCGCCGCGGCCTACCGGCGCGCCCACGAGGCCTACCTCGCCGAGCGGAACGCGCTGGAGTCGCTGGGCACGGACGTCAGCGCCGGGGGCATGCCCGATCGCGTCAAGTGCCTGCACGTCCACATCGCCCACGCCCTCGCGAAGGGACCGGGCGTGAACCCGTTCGGTGACGAGGCCCTCGAGCTCATCGCCGAACGCTGGCCCGAGCACCGCTACTTGATCAACCGCTGAGGTCCGGCCGGGTGGCCCTCGCCCCTGGGTCGCCCGGGGCGAGGGATACCCAGCATCCTCACTGACCTGGTGCGATGCGGTCGAAGAGCGCCTTGGGGTTGGCGATGGGCGTGGAACCGAACGTGCGTCCGGGCTCGCCCAGGCGCGTCGCGATGAACGCGTCCGACACCGACGGCGGGGCGTAGCGCTGGAGCAGCGACGCCTGCAGCGTCAGCGCCAGCGACTCGGCCAGGGCACGTGCCCGCTCCGGCCGAGGATCGGCGAGTTCCGCCCGCACGCGGTGCACGGCGTGGTCGTAGGTCGCGTTCTCGCCGGCCGCGGCGTCGAGCTCGGCGAGGATCGCCTCCCGGCTCGTCGGCTGCTTGGCCAGGGCGCGCAGCAGGTCGAGGGCGGTGACGTTGCCGGAGCCCTCCCAGATCGACATCAGCGGTGCCTCTCGGTAGAGGCGCGGCATGCCGGACTCCTCGACGTAACCGTTGCCGCCCAGGCACTCCAGCGCCTCGGCCACCACGTAGGGCGCGCGCTTGCAGACGAAGAACTTCGTCGCCGGCAGCGCCAGCCGCAGCAGGTCGTGCTCCTCCTGCTCCACGGCCGCGGCGAGCCGCATCGCCAGCGTCGTGGCCGCTTCCGACTCCAGCGCCAGGTCGGCGACGACCTGCTGCATCAGGGGCTGGTCGGCCAGCCGCGCGCCGAACGCGCTGCGCTGCTGCACGTGGTGGGCGGCTTCGGACAGCGCGATGCGGACGTTGGCAGCCGCGCCCAGCACGCAGTCGAGCCTGGTCATCGACACCATCTCGATGATGCAGCGGACGCCGCGGCCCTCCTCGCCGATGAGGTGCCCGATGGCGCCGGTGTACTCGATCTCGGAGGAGGCGTTGGACTTGTTGCCCAGCTTGTCCTTGAGCCGCTGCAGCCGGATCTCGTTGCGGGTGCCGTCCGGCAGCACTCGCGGCACCAGGAAGCAGCTCACCCCGTTCTGGGTCTGCGCCAGCGTCAGGAACAGGTCGTCCATCGGCGCCGAGGTGAACCACTTGTGCCCGATGAGCCGGTAGGTGCCGTCGGCCAGCGGCTCGGCGGTGGTGGTGTTGGCGCGGACGTCGGAACCGCCCTGCTTCTCGGTCATCGACATGCCCGCCAGCAGCGCCGACTTCTCCTGCGGTGCGCGCAGGCCGAACTCGTAGCCGCTCGCGGTCAGCTTCGGCTCGAACTCGGCGGCGAGCTCGGGGGACCAGCGCAGCGCGGGCACCGCGGAGTAGGTCATCGAGATCGGGCAGCCGTGCCCGGCCTCCGCCTGCGACCACAGGTAGAAGCCTGCTGCCCGGCGCAGGTGGGCTCCGGGCCCCTGGGCCCACGGCGCGGCGTGCAAGCCGTGGCCGATCGCCCGCTCCATCAGCCAGTGCCAGGACGGGTGGTACTCGACCTCGTCGATGCGGTTCCCGTAGCGGTCGTGGGTGCGCAGCTGGGGAGGGTTCTCGTCGGCGAGCCTGCCGTGCTCGCGCGCTTCGGCCGACCCGGCTTCCAGGGCGAGCGCGGTGAGGTCGCCGACCGCGTAGCGGGTCAGCGCCGAGCCCAGCGCGGGGTCGCAGGCGAGTGGGTCGAAGCCCGACAGCGGCGAGGACTGGTTGGAGACCTGGTGAGTGCTGAACACGCGCAGCTCGTCGGTGAGCGTCATGGTCAGGAGCCTAAGCTCGACCGCCCCTCCAGATGAATGCCTCGACCGGTTTCCGGGTGGATTCGTCGGGCTGTCGTTCGTGCGGGTTCGTGCGGCTCGGTCGGGTGAACATGGCGGTTCGCCGGTCGGCGAGTCGTTCGGAGGTGGTGTATCCAGGGATTCGGCTTCGGCGGACGGCGCGAACTCGGTTCTGGGGGTCTGACGGGTGGCGAACCGCGACTACAGGTTCCGGCGGAACAGGCGGACGCGCGCGGCGGAGCGCTATCGCGGGCGGAGATGGCTGGCGGCCACCGCGATGGCTCCGGTGCTGGCGCTGCCGGCGGCGCTGGTGAGCGCCTCGGCGTTGCCGACCGGGACCGGTCAGCACGCTCCGGACCTGCGGCAGCTGGGCGCGAGCGGGACCCTGCCGCAGGCGCCGGTGCTCAACCCCCGGCTGCTCGACGAGCTCGCCGATCCCGCGCAGCTGGCCCAGGTGCCGCCACCCGCTCCGCGCGTGGAGCTTCCGCCCGGTGAGCTGGGCATCCCCGAACCGGTGCTGGCCGCGTACGTGAAGGCCGCCCGCTCGGTGGAGCAGACCTCCGCGTGCGGGTTGCACTGGTCGGTGCTGGCGTCGATCGGTCGCATCGAGTCCGGCCACGCGCGCAACGGCGACCTCGACGTCAACGGCACGACCGTGCACGCGATCCTCGGCCCGCGGCTCTCGGGCGGACCGGGCATCGCGGCGATCCGGGACACCGACGCCGGCCGGTTCGACGGCGACCCGGTGTGGGACCGGGCGGTCGGGCCGATGCAGTTCATCCCCGCGACTTGGCGGAAGTTCGCGACCGACGGCAACGAGGACGGTGTCGAGAGCCCGCACAACCTGCCCGACTCGGCGGCCGCCGCCGGGAACTACCTCTGCGAGGGCGGTGCCGACCTCAACGATCCGCGTGCCCTCGCGGCAGCGGTGTTCCGCTACAACCACTCTGAGAGCTACGTCCGCACGGTGCTGGTCTGGGCGGACGCCTACCGCCGGGGTGTCACCCCGACGCCGGCCGAGCTGGCGCCGGAGAGCCGCGACGTGCTGGCCGGGGACCGCCTGCCCGCCGAACCCGACGTCGTGGCGCTGCCCGAACCCGAGCCGCTGACGATTCCGGAGATCGAGCCGGTCCCGCCGGTGGAGGACCCGCGGCCGCTGGCGCTCGCCCCGACGGAGCCCGAGCCGGAGGCCTCCGCCGCCCAGCCCGCGCCCCCTCGGCCCGAGCCCGAGGCGGCCGACGAGTCCGAGACCCAGACCGAGACGGGGCTGGGGCTGGTTCCGACGCCGACTTCGCTGCCGCTTCCACCGCAGGACCAGGACCAGCAACCGCAGCTCCCCTCACCGCAGGGCCAGACGCCGCACGACTCGGGACTGCTGCCGCAGGACCAGGACCAGCAACCGCAGCTCCCCTCACCGCAGGGCCAGACGCCGCACGACTCGGGACTGCTGCCGCAGGACCAGGACCAGCAACCGCAGCACCAGCCGCCGCGGGACCAGCTGCAGTCGCCGCAGGCTCAGCCGCAGGACCACCAGTCGCTGGTCTCGCCGGTCGAGCCCACGCCGCCCGGGTCGCCGGACGAGGCGGTGGGCGGACACGCAGGTGGCGGCTCGCCGGGTACGTCAGGGACCCCGACGCCTCCGCCGTCGACCGACGCACCGCCGTCGACCGCGTCCGGTTCGCCGATGGAGCCGTCGTCGTCCGAGGACCCGGTGCCGACCGAGCACCGGCCGTCGGCCGGGAGCCAGCCGTCGTCGGAGCTGCCGACCGAGACCCCGACCGAGACCCCGACCGAGACCCCGACCGAGACCCCGACGCCGACCGAGACCCCGACGCCGACCGAGACGCCGGCCGGGTCCTCCTCGTCGACCGGTCCTGTGCCGCAGCAGCAGTCGAGCATGCCGTTGATGCCCGCGATGCCGTCGAGGCAGGAGTCCGCGTGCGACAGGAACCTGCTCGACCAGGGCGCGTTCGCCCTGGTGCCGGGTGTGGTCGCGGAGCTGCAGCCGCCGGAGGTGGTCAGGTCGTTGACGGCGGGGACCACGGTGGTCGCCGACTCCGACCGCGACGGCATCGGCGAGCCCTGCACCGTTCCTGAGGGCTACACGCCTCAGCAGTAGCCCACGCCGGACCCCGGCACCGGGCCGCGCACGTCACGTGCGCGGCCCGGCGTTCGAACGGGGCCGATCCGCGACCGTTAGCGTTGGGGTGGCCGCCGGAAACGCCGGTGCGCTGCTGGTCGAGGAGGGTGCGATGGCACGGGTTGCGGCGATCGACTGCGGGACGAACTCGATTCGCCTGCTGGTCGCGGACGTCACGGTGCACGACGACGGGCGCAAGGACCTGCGCGACATCTACCGCACGATGCGCATCGTCCGGCTCGGCCAGGGAGTCGACGCCACCGGCCGGCTCGCGCCGGAGGCGATCGAGCGCACGCGCGAAGCGCTGGTCGACTACGCCGCGATGGCTGCGCGCAAGGGGGTCGAGCGCGTCCGGATGGTGGCGACCTCGGCGACCCGCGACGCGGAGAACCGCGAGGACTTCTTCTCGATGGTGCGCGACACGCTCGGTGTCGACGCCGAGGTGATCAGCGGTGACGAGGAGGCGCGGCTGTCGTTCGTCGGCGCCGTGGGCGACCTCGACCCGTGGGACGGCCCGTTCGTGGTGACCGACGTCGGCGGCGGATCCACCGAGGTCGTGGTGGGCAACTGGGACGGCGCGAACGCCGACATCACCGCCGCCCACTCCGCCGACATCGGTTGCGTGCGGTTGACCGAGCGGTGCCTGCGCAACGACCCGCCCACCGACGAAGAGGTCCTGGAAGCCGAGAAGGTGGCCCGACAGGTCCTCGACGAGGCCTTCGCCCGGGTGGACGTCAGCGGGGCCAGGACCTGGGTCGGAGTCGCCGGAACCGTCACGACCCTCTCCGCTGTTGCACAGGATTTGCCGGAATACGATCCGCAGGCCATTCACCTTTCCCACATTTCCCAGAACCGAGTCGAACGAATCGCCGAACAGCTCCTTTCCTCGTCCCACGAGGAGCGTTCGCAGATCGGCTCGATGCACCCGGGTCGCGTGGACGTCATCGGGGGCGGTGCGCTGGTGGTCAAGGTTCTGGCCGAAGAGTTTTCGGAGCGCAGCGGCATCACGTCGATGATCGCGAGCGAACACGACATCTTGGACGGCATCGCCCTGTCCATCAGCTAGTTCTCAAGTACTGGTCCTCCCGTTCCGATTGCAAAGAACGGGAACGGAGAATCGATTCAGAAAGTGACGGCTTTGTGACACTGCATTGTCGCCGCCCGGTTCTCACTTATGTTTACGCACGTCTGACGCGACGGTGACGATCCGTCGTGCGTGATGACCCCGGAAATCGAACCTGGGGCACGCGTGGAAGCGGGAGGACCTACATGCGAAAGGGACGTTTGGCCGCACTGGTCGCGGCCCCGCTGGCGGTGGCGGTGCTCGCCACCGGCTGCGGTGGCGGCGGCAGCGGCTCGGGAGAGGACGGCGTCGTCACCCTCGACTGGGGCGAGCCCGAGAACCCTCTGGTCCCGGCCAACACCACCGAGGAGAACGGTGGGTTCATCGTGAACGCGATGTTCACGGGCCTGGTGAACTACCGCGCCAGTGACCTCAAGGTCGAGAACGCGGTGGCGGAGTCGATCGAGACCACCGACAACCAGAACTTCACGATCAAGCTCAAGCCGGGCTGGACCTTCCACGACGGCACGCCGGTGAAGGCGAAGAACTTCGTCGACGCGTGGAACTACTCGGCTTACGGCCCCAACGGTTTCCAGGGCGCGAGCTTCTTCGAGCAGATCGAAGGCTACGACCAGGTGCAGTCCGAGGACCCGGACGGCGAGGACGGCCCCGCGCAGGCCCCGCCGCCGGCGGCCAAGGAGATGTCCGGTCTCAAGGTCGTCGACGACACCACGTTCACGGTGAAGTTGAAGGCCCCGTTCACGATCTTCCCGGTCGTGCTCGGCTACTCCGCTTACATGCCGCTGCCCGACTCCTTCTTCGCCGACCCCAAGGCGTTCGAGGAACACCCGATCGGCAACGGTCCCTTCAAGTTCGAGGACCGCACCCCGAACGTCGAGCTGAACCTGGCCGCCTACGACAAGTACGCGGGCACCGACAAGCCGACGATCAAGGGTGCGAAGTTCAAGGTCTACGACAACCTCGACACCGCCTACCAGGACCTGGTCTCGGGCAACCTGGACTTCCTGCGTGCCGTTCCGGTCTCCGCCCTGGTCGGCGACAAGTGGAAGCAGGACCTCGGCGAGCGCGCGAAGCAGAAGCCGGGCCTGCTCACCCAGAACCTGGGCATCCCGATCTACGACGAGAAGTTCAAGAACCCGCTGGTCCGCAAGGCGATCTCGATGTCGATCGACCGCAAGACCATCGCCCAGCAGGTCTTCTCGGGCGGTCGGGACCCGGCGGACGGTTTCGCCACACCCGCGGCCGACGGTTACCGCCCGGCCCAGTGCGGTGAGGCCTGCGAGTTCAACCCGGAGAAGGCCAAGCAGTACCTGGCCCAGGCCGGTGGCTTCCCCGGCACCCTGACGCTGGAGACCAACGCCGACGGCGGCCACAACGAGTGGGTGCAGGCCGTGGCCGCGAGCATCCAGCAGAACCTGGGCATCCCGACCCAGTTCGTGCCGGTGCCGACCTTCGGCGAGTTCCGCCAGAAGGCCAACTCGTTCCAGTTCGACGGCCTGTTCCGCACCGGGTGGAAGGCCGACTACCCGAACATCGAGACGTTCCTGACGCAGCTGTACCGCACGGACGCCTCGTCGAACGACTACAAGTACTCCAACCCGGCGTTCGACGCCGCGCTGGACAAGGCGAACGCGGCTCCGACCATCGAGGCCGCCACTGCCGCCTACGCCGACGCGGAGAAGATGCTCGGAGAGGACCTGCCGGCCATCCCGCTGTGGACCCAGCCGGTGCAGTACGGCTTCTCCGAGCGGGTCGCCGAAGGTGAGGTCAAGGCCTACCGCGAGCTCGACCTGAGCACGGTGCGCCTGAACCCGTAGGACCGAGAGCTCGCCCGGCCCACCGCAACCCGGTGGGCCGGGCCCTGCTCTGCTGTTGATGGAGGAGGCCCGGATGGGTCGCTACGTGTTGCGGCGGCTGCTGCAACTGATCCCGGTCTTCATCGGGACGACGTTCATCATCTACCTGCTCGTGTGGGCGATTCCCGGCGATCCGTTCGCGGGGAAGTGCGGGGACCGGGGTTGTCCTCCCGCCTACATCGCGGAGATGCACGAGAAGTACAACCTGGACGATCCTCTGATCCTCCAGTACCTGAAGTACCTGGGGAAGCTGCTGTCGGGTGATTTCGGAGAGACCTACTCCGGAACCGCGATCTCCTCGCTGCTCGAGCAGGCCTACCCCATCACCGTCCGGCTCGCCCTCGTCGCCCTGGTCATCGAAGCGGTCATCGGTCTGCTCGCCGGTGTGCTGACAGGCCTGCGCGGGCGCGGCTTCCTGGACAACCTGGTGCTGGTGTCGACGCTGTTCCTGATCGCGCTGCCGGTGTTCGTCACCGGTTTCGTGCTGCAGGTGGTGCTCGGCTCCGAGCTGGGGCTGATCAGGACCACGGTCTCCTCCGATCCCACGATCGGCGAACTCATCGTTCCCGGGTTCGTCCTCGGATCCTTGTCCATGGCCTACGTCTCCAGGCTGACGCGCACCAGCATGATGGAGAACAAGCACGCCGACTTCGTGCGCACCGCCGTCGCCAAGGGCCTCAAGCCCCACCGGGTCGTCGGGGTGCACATGCTGCGCAACTCCCTGATCCCGGTGGTCACCTTCCTGGGCACCGACCTGGGGTCGCTGATGGGTGGCGCGATCGTCACCGAAGGCGTGTTCAACATCCGCGGCATCGGCGGCCTGGTCTACAAGGGGATCACCACCCAGGAAGGCACCACGGTGACCGGGATCGTCACCGTCCTGGTGCTGGTCTACCTGCTGATGAACCTGCTGGTGGACGTTCTCTACGCGGTGCTCGACCCGAGGATCCGATATGACTGACCCGAACCGCACCACCGGCCTCGCCACCACCCCCGCGCCCGAGGTGGCGCGAGCGGACGACGGAGCCGACAAGGCCAAGAACGAGAAGCCCCGCGGTCTGTGGAGCGACGCCTGGCGCGACCTGCGTCGCCGGCCGCTGTTCCTGATCGCCTCGTCGATCATCGTGGTGCTGCTGATCATCGCCGCCTTCCCGCAGCTGTTCACGCACACCGACCCCAACTTCCAGGACCTGACCAAGGCCCGCCAGACGCCGTCGGCGGAAGCGTGGTTCGGCTACGACAACCTCGGCCGGGACCTCTACGCCCGCACCATCATCGGCGCCCGCGCGTCGATCCTGGTCGGCTTGGTGGCCACGCTGCTGACGGTGCTGCTCGGCGGGGTGATCGGCATCGTCGCTGGCTACTTCGGCGGCAAGGTGGACACCCTGATCTCCCGGTTCTCCGAGATCTTCATGGGACTGCCGTTCGTGCTCGGCGCGATCGTCATCCTGACCACCATGAACGCCGACATCACGATCCCCAGCGGCGCCCGGGTCATCACCCAGGTCGTGGCGACGATCGCGGTGCTGTCCTGGCCGATCTCGATGCGCATCATGCGCTCGGCGGCGATCGCGGCCAAGCAGCAGGACTACGTCAAGGCCGCCCGCGCGCTGGGGGCGAGCCCGGCCCGGGTCATCATGCGGCACGTGCTGCCGAACACCCTGGCCCCGGTGATGGTCTACGCGACCATCGCGCTCGGCGGGTTCATCGGTGCTGAAGCGACGCTGTCGTTCCTGGGCATCGGCCTGCGTGAGCCGGTCGTGTCCTGGGGCGTGATGATCGCCGAGTCGCGCAACTACATCCAGGCCGCGCCGCACCTGCTGTTCTTCCCGGCTGGTTTCCTGGTGGCCACGGTCCTGGCGTTCGTGATGCTCGGCGATGCCGTCCGCGACGCGCTCGACCCGAAGCAGAAGTAGGAGGAACCGCTGTGTCCGCAATCCAGAACGAGACCTCGGCGGAACACCTGCTGGAGGTCGAGGACCTGCACGTCGAGTTCCGCACCCGGGACGGTGTCGCGAAGGTCCTCAACGGCGTGAACTACCACGTCGACGCCGGCGAAACCCTCGCCGTGCTGGGCGAATCCGGCTCCGGGAAGAGCGTCACCGCGCAGACCGTGATGGGCATCCTGGACGTCCCGCCCGGGGCGATCACCGGTGGTGCTGTCCGCTACCGCGGCGAGGACCTGTTGACCGCCACCGACGAGCGCAGGCGCGACCTGCGCGGCGACTCGATGGCGATGATCTTCCAAGACGCGCTTTCGGCGCTGAACCCGGTCTACACGGTCGGGTTCCAGATCGCCGAGCAGCTGCGGATGCGGCGCGGCACGTCCCGCAAGGACGCGATGGCCAAGGCCGTCGAGCTGCTGGACCAGGTGAAGATCCCCAACGCCAAGCAGCGCGTGAAGGAGTTCCCGCACCAGTTCTCCGGCGGCATGCGGCAGCGCGCGATGATCGCGATGTCGCTGGCGCTCGACCCCGACCTGCTCATCGCCGACGAGCCGACCACGGCGCTGGACGTCACCGTGCAGGCCCAGATCATGGACCTGCTCGACGAGCTGCGCCGGGAACGCGGCATGGGCCTGATCCTGATCACCCACGACCTGGGCGTGGTCGCCGAGGTCGCGGACCGGATCGTGGTGATGTACGCGGGCAGGATCGTCGAGGCCGCCGACGCGTACTCGCTGTACAAGACCCCCGGTCACCCCTACACCGACGGTCTGATGCGGTCGATCCCGCGTCTGGACCTCAAGGGCCAGGAGCTGGAGACCATCCGGGGGTTGCCGCCGAACCTGATGTCCGTGCCGCCGGGATGCCCCTTCCACCCGCGTTGCCCGCGGGCCGAGGACAAGTGCCGCACGGAGGTGCCGACCGACCACAACCTCGGGTTGGGCCGGATCAGCGCCTGCCACTTCGCGGAGGAGATGATGAGCCGTGGCTGAGCCGATCCTCCAGGTGCACGACCTGGTCAAGCACTTCCCGGTGCGCGCGGGGATCCCACGCCGCACGGTCGGGCACGTGCGGGCGGTCGACGGCGTGTCCTTCGACCTGCATAAGGGCGAAACCCTCGGCGTCGTGGGCGAATCCGGCTGCGGCAAGTCGACGCTAGCGCAGGTGCTCATGCGGTTGGAGAGCCCGACCAGCGGCACGGCGACGTTCGAGGGGCGCGACATCTTCACGATGCGCGGTGCGGAACTGCGCAAGCTGCGGCGGGACATGCAGATCGTGCTGCAGGACCCGTACACCTCGCTGAACCCGCGGCGCACTGTCGGCGACATCGTCGGCGAGCCCTTCGAGATCCACCCCGAGGTGGCGCCGAAGGGGGAGCGACGCCGCAAGGTGCAGGAACTGCTGGAGGTCGTGGGTCTCAACCCCGAGCACATCCACCGCTACCCGCACCAGTTCTCCGGTGGCCAGCGGCAGCGCATCGGCATCGCCCGCGCGCTGGCGCTGCGGCCCAAGGTGATCGTCTGCGACGAGCCGGTGTCCGCGCTCGACGTGTCGATCCAGGCGCAGGTGATGAACCTGCTGGACGACCTGCAGCAGGAGTTCGGGTTGTCGTACGTGTTCATCGCGCACGACCTCGGTGTGGTTCGGCACCTGTCGGACCGGGTCGCGGTGATGTACCTCGGCAAGATCGCCGAGATCGGCACCGAGGACGACATCTACGAGCACCCGCAGCACCCGTACACCCAGGCGCTGCTCTCGGCGGTTCCGGTCCCGGACCCGACGCTGCGGGGCAAGCGCGAGGTCATCCGCCTCACCGGCGACGTACCGAGCCCGGCCAACCCGCCGTCGGGCTGCCGCTTCCGCACCCGCTGCTGGAAGGCCCAGGACATCTGCGCCGAGAAGACCCCGGAACTGGAGGTCCGCCTCGGCAACCACCCCGCGGCCTGCCACTTCGCGGAGGAACACCCCCACGTCGTCGCCTGACCCGGCACGAGGACGGGCGCCCCGCCGAACTCCGGTGGGGCGCCCGTCCTCGTGCTGCGATCACCCGTCCGAGGGGCGTGCGGTCGTGTCCCGCTCACCCCTGGCCGGGTGGTCGGTGTCGCCGGGGTGGCTGAGCAGGAAGACCCTGGGGGCGACCCGGCGCATGTCCCCGCCCCGGGCGACGACCAGTCCCGCCGCGAAGTCGACGAGCTGGGTCGCCTCGGAACCCGGGACGGCGGTGAGGTCCATCAGGACGGTGTTGCCCCTGCGGTAGCAGTCGCCCACGTGGTAGCCGTCCTGGTAGTTCTGCGGGTGCAGCGTCGTGACCACCTGCTCAGTGTCACCCACCGCACGTCGGTGTCAATCGCAACCGCCCGCGGCGCGCCGGAAACCCGTCGGAACCCCCGAAGAACTCCGCGGGCGTCAGTCTTCGGAGAGGAAGTTCGCCAGGTCTTCCGACTGCTGGAGCCGGGACGGTTCGTGGACGTACATCATGTGGCCCGCCGGGTAGTAGCGGACGTCGATGTTCTCCCGCAGCTCGTCCGGGACGGGCAGGCGCGCCAGCACGTGCTCGGCGGCGAAGTACGGCGTGGCGCCGTCGGTGTACCCGCAGCCCACGTGCACCTGCATGTGCGGGTTGGCCTGCATCGCGGCACCGAGACGGTCCACGACGGAGACCGCGGCCCCCTCGAACTCCTTGTACGACCAGGGCTGCACCCGGCCGGTCAGGGTCTCGTAGGGCAGGTCGCTGCGGTAGTCGAGCTCCTCGCGCAGGTAGTGGTTGATCGCCGCCGCGTAGGCGCCGCGGATACCGGAGATGCTCGGGTCGTCGGTGAAGCGCTCCACCGCGGCGTCCGGCTCCCAGCCGGTGAACCGTCCGTCCATCCGGCCGACGGTCTTGCGCTCGTCGCGCAGCAGCTCGGTGAAGAACCGGATGTGCTCGATGCGCAGGTTCACGCGGTCCACGTAGTCCTCGCTCAACCCGGACAGCTCGGCGAGCTTGCGCACCACGTCGGCGCGTTCCTCGGGGGTGAGTCGCGCACCGCGGGCCAGCGCCCACGGGTAGTCCTCGGCGGCGAACTTCTCGGCCTCGTCGAGCACGTCGCGCAGCGGGCGGTCGCCGTGCTTGCCGTGGTGGTGCGCGATGGCGGCGTAGGTCGGCAGGTAGAGCGAGTAGGGCAGGTCGTTGCCCTCGGTGAACCGGATCGTGCCCATGTCCAGCACGGACGAGATCAGCAGCAGCCCGTTCGGGTACCAGCCGTGCCGCGACTGGAGGTGGTCGGCCAGAGCGGCCGCGCGCAGCGTCCCGTAGGACTCGCCGGCGAGGTACTTCGGCGACATCCACCGGCTGTTGCGGGTCGTCCACAGCCGGATGACCTCGGCGATCGACTCGATGTCGCCCTGGAAACCGTGGAAGTCGTCGGGTTTCCCGCCCTCGACGGCCCGCGAGTACCCGGTCGAGACGGGGTCGATGAACACCAGGTCGCTGTGCTTGAGCAGCGTCTCGGGGTTGTCGGCCAGGCCGTAGGGCGGGGGCGCGAGGTCGCCGGCGTCACCGGAGAGCACCCGGCGCGGCCCCAGCAGACCGAGGTGCAGCCACACGCTCGCCGAGCCCGGCCCACCGTTGAACGCGAAGGTCACCGGGCGGTTGCTGCCGGGGGCGGCGTCGACGACGTAGGAGGTCAGGAACACCTCGGCCTTGGGCTTGTGCCCGTCGAACTTGCCGTCGGCGTAGACCTCGTCGCGCAGCACGACGCGTCCCGTGGTCGCGGTGTAGGACAGCTCGGTGCCGTCCGCGGTGATCGCGTGGTGGGTGCTGACCAGGTCGTCCACCGGCTCGGCGGGGTTGGTGTCCTGCTGCGTCGCCTCGTCGGTCTTCTCCTCTGCCATGTCGCCCACAGTACGTGCCACCGGAGGCGTTTTCTGTCAGTTTTGCGGGGTGGACACGAGCTCGGAGCTGATCACCAACCCGTCCGGACATCCCGCCGACGCGGCCCCGGGAGCAGGCCATCTCGCGGAACTGGACGAACTCGTCAGCCGCTGCACGGCATGCCCTCGGCTGGTCGCCTGGCGCGAGGAGGTCGCCCGCGTCAAGCGCGCCGCCTTCCGCGACGAGGAGTACTGGGGCCGCCCGGTTCCCGGCTACGGCCCGGCCGACGCGGAGATCGCGATCGTCGGACTCGCCCCGGCCGCCCACGGCGGCAACCGCACCGGCCGGATCTTCACCGGAGACCGCTCCGGCGACGTCCTCTTCCGAGCGCTCTACGACGTCGGCCTGGCGTCCCAGCCCGAGTCGGTGTCGCTGCACGACGGCCTGACCCTGCACCACCTGCGCATCACGGCCCCGGTCCACTGCGCCCCGCCGGCGAACAAGCCCACCCCGGCCGAGCGCGACACCTGCCGCCCCTGGCTGGTCCGCGAGCTCGACCTGCTCCGCCCCACGCTGAAGGTCGTCGTGGTGCTGGGCGCCTTCGGCTGGCAAGCGCTGCTCCCGGTCATCGCCGACGCGGTCTGGGAGGTCCCGCGCCCCCGCCCCAAGTTCGGCCACCTCGCCCACGCGGAACTCCCCGCCACCGACGCGGGCTCCCCGCTCCACCTGCTCGGCTGCTACCACGTCAGCCAGCAGAACACCTTCACCGGCAAGCTCACCCCGGAGATGCTGCGCGAGGTCTTCGACCGCGCCAAGCAGCTCTCGGGGATCGGGTGACGCCGTACGAGTCGCTCGACTGGCCAACGGAGTCGCTGTGACCGCGGCATGCGTGCATGGCCGTGTTGACCATGGAGAAGTGCCGGAGGACGTCGAGGCAGCCCTCGCGCGGGAGGCCCGAGAACGGGGGCAGTCCCTGCAGGCCTTCCTGCTCGGAGTGCTCAGGCGCCGAGCTTCCTTCGGCCGAACAGTCAGCTGATCTGCGAGATCGAGTGCGACCTGGCCGAGGGCGGTGGAGCAGGCGCGCCCGGCCACCCAGGCGGTGGAGTGGGCCGCCGTGACCCATCCGGTGTGTGAAGTGCGATGTTATGAGCTGGTGTCGAGCTGACCGATGACCGCCTGAACCGCCGAGCGCGAAAACCGCGCCTCCCGGGTGGTTCCGCGTGCGATCCTCAGCGGGTGCGAGATCTGCCGCCGGGCCAGCGTCGTGCCGAGCTGGAGCGGTTCGGGTTGCCGGAGTTCGCGGGACGTGTCGGCGTGGTGCCTGAGCGTCCGGTGCTGACCGTGCAGGGCGCGGTGCGGTACCCGGCGCAGTTCGACCTGGCCGAGCTCCTGGGTGGGTTGCCGGAGCTCGAGCAGTGCAGCGACCTGCACTGCGTGACGACGTGGAGTGCGCTCGACCTGCGCTGGTCGGGGGTGCGGTTCCGGGACCTCGCCGCGGGCATCGCCGAGGAGGTCCGCCCGCACCCGCGCGCGAGGTGGCTGGTGGCTACCGGACTGGACGGCTTCCGCTCCTGCTCGTCCCTCGACGACGTGCTCGCCGAGAAGGTGCTCGCCGCCACGCGGTTGAACGGGGTGCCCCTCGGGCCGGAGCACGGTGGGCCGCTGCGCCTGGTCTCGCCGGACCAGTACGGGTACAAGAGCGTGAAGCACCTCGTCGCGCTCGAGTACCGGCTCACCTACGAGTCCGGCTCGGCCGGCTTCAGGGAGCACCCTCGTGCCCGGGTGGCCCGGGAAGAGCGCAGCCGCTACCTGCCCGGTCCCGTCTGGCGCCGCGTCTGGGCAGCCGCGCTCCCCCTGGCCCGCCGGCCCTACCGCGCCCGGCGCTGACGGTCGAGACCGTGCGTCAGGACAACGAGTAGGCGAGGTTGAGCTCGTAACCGTTGTCGGCGTGGCCTGCGATGGCGATCTCGGCTTCACCGCGGAGCTCCTCGAGGTCGCCGGTGCCCATGCCGGGCACGACCTGGAGGTGCGCCGAGACCGAGGACTTGTCCTGGGTGCCGACGTGCTGGAAGACGCAGGAGCCTTCGTGACCTGCGATCGATCCCTCGAAGTGCTCGAAGCACAGGACCGGGGCCGCATCGGACTTGTAGGCGATCAAGTACGTCAGGGTGCTCGTGCCCTCGATGTCCCCGGAGTAGGTGTACCGCACCTCGGCGCGGGTGATGCCCCGGTTCGGGTAGTAGGCGTCGCCGGCCTGGGTGCCTTCGCCGTCGATGTCGACGACGAGGTGCTCGGACCACGCGGAGACGGAGAAGCGGGCTGCGGCTTTGTGCTGGTAGCTCATGCACCTGAACGTAGGTCGCGTGCGTCGCGCGGGTCTTGAACGAACGCGACGGCTTACGCTGGGCCCATGTCGATTGCCGGGCGACCCGAGGCGGTCGTGCGCCCGAAGGCGGGGGAGCGGGCGTTCGACGTGGAGCGCGTCGCGCCCGACCCCGCCTTGGCCGAGTTCGTCGACTACTACTGGCTCGTCCGCTGGAACGTCTCCGGTGAGCACCGGCAGCAGGTGGTGCCGCAGCCGCGGGTCCACATCGCCGCGGAGGACGGCAGGCTCTTCGTCCACGGCGTCTCCCGCGGCCCGTTCTTCCGGACCTTGACCGGAGCCGGCCACGTGCTCGGCGCGGCCTTCCACCCCGGCGGTTTCCGGGCGCTGCTGAAGGGCAGCGTCCGGGCGATCTCGGGAACCGTGCGCACCGCTGAGGACGTCTTCGGGCACGACGACCGACCGGCGGCCGCACGGATCCTGGCCACGAGCGCCACGGCCGAGATCGTCCCGGTCCTCGACGCCTACCTGCAGGCCTGCGAACCCGAACCTGACCCGGCGGGCCGCGAGGCGACCGAGCTGGTCGACGAGGTGCGGAAGCGCCCCGACATCGTGCGCGCCGAACAGCTGGCCCAGCACGCCGGGCGCAGCCTGCGCAGTCTGCAGCGCTTGTTCTCCGAACACGTCGGCATCGGCCCGAAGTGGGTCATCCAGCGCTCCCGCATCCTCGACGCCACCGCGGCCGCTCACTCCGGTGAACCCGTCGACTGGTCCGCGCTCGCCGCCGAGCTCGGGTTCAGCGACCAGGCCCACCTGACCCGCGTCTTCACCCAGGTCGTCGGCACCGCCCCGGCCACATACCGGCGCGACCCCGGCACCGGGGCGTGAGGCGGCGGAAATTCAGGTGCGGCCGGAGGACGAGGTCGTCACGATCGCGGTGTGGACCACCGTGAGCTGAGCGCGCTGGCGCACGCCGGGCACCCCGTCGCCGCCCCGGTCAGCGACGCCACCGTGACCACGCTGCTGCGACGGGCCGAGGTCGGGTCCGCCGTCCTCGACCTCGGGTGCGGCGCGGGGGAGTGGGTGCTGCGCGCTGCCGAGGAGCACTAGGCGGTGCGCGCCGTGGGCGTCGACCTCTCCGAAGGCCCGTTGCGCCGAGCCGAGGAGGAGGCGCGGCGGCGCGGCCTCGCCGAGCGGGTGTCGTTCGTGCAGGCCGATGTGCGCGAGCACCGGTCCGGCGGCGGCTTCGACCTGGTCGTGTGCGTCGGGGCGGCGCACGCGTTCGGCGGGTTGAGCGCGACGCTGCGCGCGGCGGGCGAGCACCTCGCTCCGGGCGGTTCGCTGCTGGTGGGTGACGGGTTCTGGGAACGCCCGCCCGATGAGGAGGCGCTCCGGGCCCTCGGGGCGGAACCCGGCGACCTGATGAGCCTCGCGGACGTCGTCGACGTCGTCGAGGACGCGGGGTGGGCGCCGGTCCACGGGCACGTCAGCGAGCCGGGCGAGTGGGACGACTACGAGTGGTCCTGGACCGGTGCGCTGACCAGCTGGGCCCTCGACCACCGCGAAGAACCGGACGCGGCCGAGGTGCTGGAGGTGGCGCGCGCCCACCGCGACGGCTGGCTGCGCGGGTACCGGGGAGTCCTCGGGTTCGTCATCCTCCTGCTGCGGCGCCGCGAGGGCCGGTGAAGGTCGGTGGCGTGTGGCAGTTTCGGGCTCATGACTGATGAGAAGGCCGTGCTGCAGCTGTACTTGGACCAGGGCCGGGACGCCGTGCTCTGGAAGGTCGAGGGGTTGTCCGAGTACGACCTGCGTCGGCCGATGACGCCGACCGGGACGAACCTGCTCGGCTTGGTCAAGCACCTGGCCACCGTGGAACTGGGGTACTTCGGGGACGTCTTCGGGCGTCCGTCCGGGATCCCGATGCCCTGGACCGGCCCGGGCGCCGAGCTCGACGCCGACATGTGGGCCCGGCCCGACGAGTCCCGCGACTGGGTCCTCGACCTCTACCGGCGCGCCCGCGGCCACGCCGACGAGACGATCGACGCGCTGGAGCTCGACTCCCGCGGTGCGGTCCCGTGGTGGCCCACCGGCGAGGTGACGCTGCACCGGATCCTGGTGCACGTCATCCAGGAGACCGGTCGGCACGCCGGGCACGTGGACATCCTCCGCGAGCTCATCGACGGGTCCGTCGGCCGCGGTCCCGACAACGACAACATGGCCAGCCACGACGAGTCCTGGTGGCGGGAGCACCGCGAGCGCCTGGAGCGCGTCGCTCGAGAAGCGGCCCGGTAGGCTTGATCAACGACGAAGTCCCCCGGGACGTCACCGCTTTCCGATGCGGGCGCTGGCCGCGGTCACCTTGATCGAGAAGTGGTGCGTTCCGTGGTCTCTCCCGCCGAAGATTCGGTAGGGTGAGGCGCAGCCGGACCGCCTGACGTCAGAGGCGATGTCCTGCCACGCCGCCCTCCGCGCTTGTTCGATGCAGAGCGCGTACGCAGCGCGTATGGTCGCCTACCGCGCGTTGATCGTGATCGACGCCACTCGCGACTGGCGTCACATTAAGGGGGGTAGCTGCAGCGCGCTCACGGTATGTGGTGCGACGATGAAGCCATGGCTGGTAAATCCGATCCCACGCGGATTCTCATCCTCGGCGGCGGTTACGTCGGCATGTACACGGCACTTCAGCTGCAGAAGAAGCTGGGTCGCCGTGAAGCTTCCGTGACGGTCGTCGATCCTCAGCCGCACATGACCTACCAGCCCTTCCTGCCGGAAGCGGCCGCGGGTTCGGTTGAACCCCGCCACGTGGTAGCGCCACTGCGACGAGTGTTGAAGCGGTGCCATGTGATCACCGCGTCTGTCACCGAGATCAAGCACAGCGAGAAGCTCGTCACGATCGAGAACCCGCAGTCCGGCACCGAGACGCTCGGCTACGACGTCCTCGTCGTGGCGCTGGGCTCGGTCTCCCGGCTGCTGCCGATCCCCGGCCTGGCCGAGGAAGGCATCGGGCTCAAGACCGTGGGCGAGGCGACGTACCTGCGCAACCACGTGCTGGCCAAGATGGACGCCGCGGCCAACACCGACGACGAGGAGCTGCGCAAGCGGCTGCTGACCTTCACCTTCGTCGGTGGCGGGTTCGCGGGCGTCGAGGCGCTGGCCGAGCTGGAGGACATGGCCCGCTACGCGTGCCGCGACTACGGGAACGTGAGGCCGGACGACATGTCCTGGGTTCTCGTCGAAGCCGCCGGCCGGGTGATGCCCGAGGTCAGCGAGAAGATGGGCGTCTACGTCGTCAAGGCTCTCGAAGAGCGCGGCATCAAGGTCTACTTGAACACCTTCCTGAAGTCGGTCGAGGGCGGTCACGCCGTCCTGTCCGACGGCACCGAGTTCGACACCGACACCCTGGTGTGGAACGCGGGCGTGAAGGCCAACCCGGTGGTCAAGAGCAGCGACCTGCCGCTCGACGAGCGGGGACGCGTCAAGGCTTCCGCGCACCTGCAGGTCGAGGGCCTCCCCGAGGTCTGGGCCGCCGGTGACGTCGCCGCAGTGCCGGACCTGTCCAAGACCGACGAGGACCCGGCCGCCACCTGCGCCCCGTCCGCGCAGCACGCGGTTCGCCAGGCCGACCAGCTCGCCAAGAACGTGCTGGCCACCCTGCGCGGCAAGCAGACCAAGGCCTACCGGCACGCCTACGCCGGCTCGGTCGCCGGGCTGGGCCTGTACAAGGGCGTGGCCGACGTCTACGGGTTCAAGGCCAAGGGCTTCGTGGCCTGGTTCATGCACCGCAGCTACCACGTGAGCCGGATGCCCACGTTCAACCGCAAGATGCGGATCGTCATCGACTGGACGCTGGCGTTCCTGTTCAAGCGGGAAGCCGTGTCCATGGGTCAGATCGAGAACCCGCGCGCTGCCTTCGAGCGGGCCGCCGCGAGCTGAGCCACCCGAGCCGATGGACACCCCTGGCCGCGCGTCGACGATGACGCGCGGCCTTCATGTTTTAAAGATCTCGTCCGAGCGGTGGACAGCGGACCCGGCTTCATCGACAATGTGTAGTGGGTAATCGAAAACCGAGGTGAATCTTCACCTGAAAGGATGCGTCACCTGGGGGAAGGGTGAATCCCTTGACGCTGAAAGAGCTGGCCGCGATCTTGCGTCGTGGGGACGCGCAGGACGGCCCCATCGCCGACTTCGAAGCGGATTACACCGAGGCCGCGAAGGTGTTCTGGAAGAAGGACGACTGATCATGAGCGCGGGCGAGAAGCGGCCCGCTGATCTGGGGGAACGGGCAGAGCCGGAGCTCCGCCCGACACCTGTGCTGCTCCAGGGGCAGGACTACTTCGTCCGCGCACCGGACACGCCGCTGGACTTCCAGGAACGCATGTACCAGGCGGGGCTCGTCGAGGAGGAGCCCGGCGACCCCGTGCCCTGCGTGGTGGTGCTCTCGCGCGCCACGGACATGGAGATGAACGGGCTCTCCCTCGCCCTGGCCGAGCGCGACGTCCGCATGGTGCGCATCGACGCCGACCGCTGCGTGGGTGTGCCACTGACGGTCCACGCGGATACCCCTCTGATCGAATTCCACCGCTGGCTCTTGCGCCCGGTGCTGATCTGGCGGCGACACTTCGACATGGCCGCCGTACCCGTCGACCCCGCCACCGTCTACGGGGCCTACGTTCGGGAGCAGTGGCAGGCTGTCGGCGACTGGCTGACCGCGCGCGACGATTGGGAGCAGGTGAACACGGGGCGGTCCCGAGGACTCGACCGGCTGACGCAGCTGCAAGGCGCCGCGTCGGTGGGCCTGCGCGTCCCGCGCACCTCCGTGACCACCATGCCCGGGCGCAGCAGGCCCGGTGGCGCGCAGTGCATCGTCAAAGCCGTCGGGCACCACATGCTCGAACCCGAGCCGGGTGCGCTGCGCGGGCTCTTCCCGCAGCCGCTGGACATCCGCCGCACCGGCCGCGACGCGCGCGAGCCCGCGCCGGTGGTGGTGCAGCAGCACCTCGACGCCGACGAGGAACTGCGCGTGTTCGTGGTGGGGGAGCGCGCGATCGGGTTCCGGGTGCACAAGCTCGACCCGGCGCAGCTGTGGGTGGACCCGGAGTCGGTCGCGGTGGAACCGGTCGAGGTGCCCGAGGAGCTCGTCGAGCCGCTGTTGCGGTTGTGCCGCCGGTGGGAGCTCGACGTCGCCGGGTTCGACCTGCTGCGCGTCGCGGGCGCGTGGGTGTTCTTGGAGGTCAACGTCAACAGCGATTGGCGCTGGTTCGAGCAGCGCGCGGACTGCGAGGAGGTCTCCGCAGCGGTGCACGACTGGGTGTGCTCGCGGTTCGACGAGCTGGTGGTGTCGGCAACGGTGGGCGAATGGGGCAGCTGGTGACCGGACGGCAGCAGATGTGTGGAATCTTCACGTGCGCGGGAACCTTAGGCGATCTCGCCGCGTCCTAGTGGCGTACCGGCACGCGCGTGCCGGTACGAACCCTGGCCCCCGTAGCCCAATTGGCAGAGGCAGACGACTTAAAATCGTCAGAGTGTCGGTTCGAACCCGACCGGGGGCACTTGCTCGAGCCAACGGGTCGAGCGCCTCCCGCGCCGCCCGCCTCCGGGCGTCCTGCTCTCCCCGCCGAACCCCACCTCGGTGACCTTCCGCCCGGTCGCGTTCGGACATCCCTTCGGTGAACCTCTCGAACCCGGTGGACCGCCGGACCGCGGGCTCCGCGACCCCCCGCCGGGGCGGCGCCGCACGTCACGGCGTCCTCGGCTGTGGTGCGCTTCATCGCCGACGCCTACGGGGTGGGGGTTTCGCGCCGGGTGGGCGAGCAGCGACAATGCGCGCTCATGGCCTACGAGCGAGACCCCCGGGCCGGACGGCCGGGGCAGTCAGGACCGCAGCAGCCCGGACCGCCTCAGGGCGGTCAGCCGAGGCCGCCGCAGGTACCGCCAGGACAGGCGCCGCCGGGACCACCGCCGGGCGGTCAGCCGAGGCCGCCGCAGGTACCGCCAGGACAGGCGCCGCCCGGACCGCCGCAGCAGGTCCCCCCGGGGCAGCAGGTGCCACCGGGGCAGCCGGTGGGCGGTCAGCCGCAGCAGCCGATGCCACCGCAGTACCCGCAGCCGCAGCAGCCGGCCCAGCAGCCCCCTGGTGGAGTTCCGGGCTACCAGCCGCCTGCCAACAACCCGTACCCGGAGACGCGCGTCGGACCCCGCGTCGACGACCCGTACGCCGATCCCTACGGCTACCGGGACGACCCGTACGCCGATCCGTACGCCGACCCGTACGGCTACCGCGATGACCGGTACGACCGCTACCGGGAGCCGGAGCGCGACCGCTACCGCGACGACCCCCGCGACCGCGACTACGACCGCCGCGACCGCGACTACGACAGGCGCGACCGGGACCGGTTCCACGGCCCCAGCGCGGACGCCATCGGTCGCACGGTGCAGGTGTTCAGCGCGCTGATCGCGCTGGTGTTCGTGCTGCACATCATCTTCTCGGTGACGGGTGCGAACCAGGGCAACGACTTCGTCGCCTTCACCTACGGCACCGCGAAGTTCTTCGTGCTCGGCCTCGGTGACGTGTTCACCCCGGGAGACGCGACGATCGGTCTGGTGCTCAACTACGGGCTGGCCGCGCTGATCTACCTTTTCGCCGGCCGGATCATCGCCCGAGCGCTCCGCCGGTGACTCCGCGTCGAACCGGGCCTGGTGTGACCCGGGCCCGGTATCGCGCACGTCACCTGTCGGTGTGACCTGCGCAAACAGTCCGTGTTCGGAGCGGTGTGCGGCGACTGCCAGGGGGCGGGCGCCCTCGGCGACCAGGGCATGGCACCCTTGAACTGGCGGGACCTGCTGTTCAGGCGGGTTCAGCCGCGCACGTACGGCCCGGGTTGCGCCGGATGGACACGACGTCGGGCGCTCGCCCTCCAGCGGCCCATGACCAGGAGTAGCTGAGTGGAAAGTTTCTTCTCCTTCATCCTCTACCCGGTATCGGCGATCTTGTGGTTCTGGCACAAGGTCTTCGGGACCGTGCTCGGTCCGGACAACGGCTTCGCCTGGGCCCTGGCCGTGTTCTTCCTGGTGTTCACGCTGCGCACGGTGCTGATCAAGCCCGCGCTGAGCCAGATGCGCGCCGGTCGCAAGATGGCCAAGTTCGCGCCGCACATCCAGAAGCTGCGCGAGAAGTACAAGAACGACCGCCAGCGCATGGCGCAGGAGATGCAGAAGCTGCAGTCCGAGCACGGGGTCAACCCGCTCGGCGGCTGCCTGCCCGCGCTGCTGCAGATCCCGGTCTTCCTGAGCCTGTTCCACGTGCTGCGGAACTTCCACCCGGGCGCGGAGAGCAACTTCGTCTTCGACAAGACCGGGGTGGACTCGTTCATCCAGGCCGACATCTTCGGCGCGAAGCTGTCGAACTGGATCACTCAGCCCGCGCAGGAGCTGGCGCTGTTCGGCACCGACCGGACGTCGATGATGATCGTCGGCATCCCGCTGATGCTCGTCGCGTCGGTGGCCACGTACTTCACCATGCGGCTGTCGGTGAAGAAGCAGACCGACGCCTCGATGGCCAACCCGCAGTCGGCGATGATGGCCAAGTTCATGATGTACATCGCGCCGATCGGTGCGATCGTCTCCGGCTGGTTCCTGCCGATCGCGGTGCTCCTGTACTGGCTGGCGAACAACGTCTGGACGCTGGGCCAGCAGCACTTCCTCACCAAGAAGATCGACGCCGAGCAGGAGCGCGAGCGGCAGAAGGAGATCGAGGCGAAGAAGGCCACGCCTCGTCCCAAGCCGGGGCAGAAGCCGGTCCGCGAGGACAAGGGCGAGCCCTCCGCCGAGGGTGAGACCACCACGGCCACGGCCACCGAGGCCAAGCCGGCCAAGCCCGCTCCCGGCCAGCGTCCGGGGGGTAAACCGGGCGGAAAGCCCGGTGGCAAGAAGGGCCAGCAGAAGAACCGTCCGGGCAAGCAAGCCTCCAGGGCGAAGAAGCGACGTTAGACACCTCTTGGTGGAAGGCCGGTGGATCTTGTGTCCACCGGCCTTCCGCTTCGGGTAAAGTCCGGCTTTACCGACCCGGGAACCGATCGGGAACGCCGGTCGTTGAATTCAGTGACGGCGCAAGAACGCCCAGGAGGATGAGTTGCGCACAACGAGCAACCCCGCGTTCCGCAAGCTTCCGGAAATGGCCGGTGGCTACGCGAACTTCAACTACGGCCAGGGCCAGCAGTCGCCCTACGGCCAGGCGCCGGCTGCTCCCCCGCAGACCGCGCGTCCGATGACGATCGACGACGTGGTCACCAAGACCGCCATCACCCTGACGCTGGCGGTGATCACCGCCACGCTGACCTTCCTGGTCGGCCCGCCGGCGGTGGGTCTGGCCCTGCCGGCCGCGCTGGCCGCACTGGTCATCTCACTGGTGATCGTCTTCACCAAGAAGGTCCGACCGGCCCTGGTCGTGGCCTACTCAGCCCTCGAGGGCGTGTTCCTCGGCGGCATCAGCTACGCCTTCGCCTCCATGTTCAGCCCGGGCATCATCATGCAGGCGATCGTGGGCACCCTCGGCGTCTTCGCCGCCATGCTGGTCGTCTACAAGACCGGCGCGATCCGGGTCACCCCGAAGCTGACCAAGTGGATCATCGGCGCGGTCGCGGGTGCGGCGGTGCTGATGCTGGTCAACCTGGTCGCCGGCTTCTTCATGTCGGGTGGCCTGGGCCTGCGCGAGGCGGGCCCGCTGGGCATCGGCTTCAGCCTGCTGTGCATCGGCATCGCGGCGTTCAGCTTCCTGCTGGACTTCGACGCCGCTGACAAGGCCATCCGCAGCGGTGTGGACGCCAAGTTCGCCTGGTACATCGCCTTCGGCCTCATGACCACGCTGGTCTGGCTGTACCTGGAGATCCTCCGCCTGCTGTCGTACTTCTCCAGCAGCGACTGATCCCACAGCGACCGGCGCCGAGCCCGGACTCGAAGTGGCCGCCACCCTCCGGGGTGGCGGCCACTTTCGCATGTCAGCCCGGTCTCACGCGACGTCGTGGGCGTCTGGCCGCTCCTGCCTTGGACGGGGACGGCCCCGGAACGGCCTGGCTGGGGCCTCTGCCGCTCCTGGGCGGAGGCGTGCGGTGGGGACGTGACTCCGCTCGTGGCCGTGCCTGCCCGACGTGAGCGCGCCTCCGCGTGAAGGCCTCGGGTCCACGTCTCCTAGCGGCGATCGCCGGACCCGAGCGCGTGCTGCGGGCCCACATCGCTTCGCCGCGACGAGGGGTGCGTGGAGTCGTGGTTTCGCTCCCGCAATCGCCGACGGCATCCTCGGAGGGTGTCTCGCCCAACCCGGGAATTCCCTCCAGCCGCCACATCGGCGCATCTCGGAAACCCGAAACCCGCCACCTCCTCGGTTGGCATCCCGGATCACCCCGGTATTCCGAGACCGGGGAAACCGCGACCCGGGAACCGAATTCCGCAACTCGCCCGGTGACCCGGGTCACTGGAAATCGCGGAGTTCCGGGTCGAGGAAGCGGTGATCCGGTCCCCGGAGAGGGGACCGGACCACCGGTTCACGCAGTGGTTGGTCAGCTGAGCCGTTCGAGGACCATGGCCATGCCCTGGCCGCCGCCGACGCACATCGTCTCCAGGCCGAACTGCTTGTCGTGGAACTGGAGCGAGTTGATGAGCGTGGTGGTGATGCGGGCACCGGTCATGCCGAACGGGTGGCCCACGGCGATGGCGCCGCCGTTGACGTTGAGCTTGTCCAGCGGGATGCCCAGGTCCTTGTAGGACGGGATGACCTGCGCGGCGAAGGCCTCGTTGATCTCGACCAGGTCGATGTCGTCGATGCTCATGCCCGCGCGCTTGAGGGCCTGCTTGGAGGCCTCCACCGGGCCGAGGCCCATGATCTCCGGCGACAGGCCGGACACGCCGGTCGACACCACGCGCGCCAGCGGCGTCAGGCCGAGCTCCTTCGCCTTGGTGTCGCTCATGATCACCAGGGCAGCGGCGCCGTCGTTGAGCGGGCAGCAGTTGGCCGCGGTGATGCGGCCGTCGGGCCGGAACACCGGCTTGAGACCGGCCACGCCTTCCTTGGTCACGCCCGCGCGCGGGCCGTCGTCCGCGGAGACGACGGTGCCGTCCGGGGTGGTGACCGGGGTGATCTCGCGCGACCAGAAGCCGTTGGCGATGGCCTTCTCGGCGAGGTTCTGCGAGCGGACGCCGAAGTCGTCCATCTCGTCGCGGGTGACGCCCTTGAGCCGCGCCAGGTTCTCGGCGGTCTGGCCCATCGGGATGTAGACGTCCGGGACGAGGTCGAGTTCGCGCGGGTCGGTCCAGCCGTCCGCGCCCTGCTCGGCGGTCTGCTGGGTGCGGGCCTCGGCGTCGGCGAACAGCGGGTTGTGGGTGTCGGGCAGCGAGTCCGAGGAGCCCTTGGCGAAGCGGGACACGGTCTCGACACCGGCGCTGATGAACACGTCGCCCTCGCCGGCCTTGATGGCGTGCAGCGCCATCCGGGTCGTCTGCAGGCTCGACGAGCAGTAGCGGGTGATGGTGGTGCCGGGCAGCTGGTCCTGGCCGAGCAGCACGGCGACCACGCGCGCCATGTTGAAGCCCTGCTCGCCGCCCGGCAGACCGCAGCCCAGCATCAGGTCGTCGATGTCGGCGGGGTCGAGCTCGGGGACCTTGTCCAGCGCGGCCTTGACGATCTGGGCGGTCAGGTCGTCGGGCCGGATGTCCTTCAGCGATCCCTTGCCGGCACGACCGATGGGGGAGCGCGCTGCGGAGACGATCACGGCTTCGGGCATGGGGAACTCCTTCGTTCGCGAGCGCAGAGCGGTTACTGACGGGTCACTTTAGAGCCGTTGAACCCATCCTGTCGGTGACGCCACTCACCGACAACCCTCAAACCGACCGGTCGGTACCTCAGTCCGCGCTGTGACCCGGGCGGCGGAGGTGCATACGCCGGTTCAGGTGCGCGACGATCCTGCTGGTGGGGCGTTGTGCCTCGGCCGTCTCCGAGCGGGTCGGTGCCGGCGGCAGCGGGCCGCCCTGCCAGGCGCCGATGGCCATGCACATCACCGGCAGCAAGATCTCCGCCGCCGCTTCGTAGCCCGCGCCCGAGGGGTGGAAGCGGTCCGGGGAGAAGAACTCCGCAGGTCGCGCCAGGAACTCCGGCGAGAGCAGGTCCGCCAGCGGGACGGCGTAGCCGCCGTTGGCCTCCACGACGCGCCGCTGCGCGCGCGCCAGCGCGAGGCTCCAGCGGCTGGCCACCGAGCGCAGCGGCTGCGGGATCGGCCGGACCGAACCGAGGTCCGGGCAGGTGCCCACCACGACCTTCACGTCGGCCTCCACCAGCCGGCGGACCTGGACGCCGAGCAGCTCGGCGCACTTGGACACCGGCAGCTTCGAGGTCACGTCGTTGGCGCCGATGATGATCAGCACCAGCTCCGGCTTCCGCCGCAGAGCCGCGTCGACCTGCGCGGCCAGCTCCTGCGACGTGGCGCCCACGATGGCGTGGGTGGTCAGCGAGACCGGCCCCTCCAGCTCCTCGGCCAGACCGCGCGCGACCCGCACGCCCGGGAGCTCGCTCGGGACGCTGGCGCCGAGCCCGGCCGCGGAGGAGTCGCCGAGCACCACCAGCTCCAGCGGCTCGACGTCCTCGGGCACCTCGCTGCGCGCCACCGGACCGACCCCGGTGGGCAGGTGCACGCCGTCGGCGCGCAGCGGATCGGAGATCGGCGGACCGATCAACCGACGCGCGTGCCCGGCCTGGCCGTTGAGCAGGCCGTAGGCCGCGCCGGAGAGTCCGCCTGCGGTACCAGCTGCCAGCAGTGCGAGCCGCAAAGCCTTCGTCACGATCATCTCGGCTCCTCCCCTCGCAACCACCCCGCGGATCTGGATGCTCGCCCATCCCGACCAGGAGCGCGCCCGGTGGAACGCCTACGCACCGCATTGGGAAGACGCCGCCGAGCGCGAAAAACTTCCCTGATCCGTGTGTCGTCCGGAAGGTCCTGTGGGTTAGCGCCTGACCAGGCGATTACGCTCGGCATCACACCCGCGCCGGAGACCCGCCGCGCGGGACGACCCGATGATTGAGGACGAGGCGTGGACTACGTCGAGCACGTCACCGACCTGGTGGGCAACACCCCGCTGGTCCGGCTGAACGCGGTTGCCACCGGAAAGACCCCGGTGCTTGCCAAGGTGGAGTACCTCAACCCCGGTGGCAGCGTGAAGGACCGGATCGCGCTGCGCATGATCGAGGCGGCCGAGGCCTCGGGCGAGCTCCGGCCGGGAGGCACCATCGTGGAGCCCACCTCCGGCAACACCGGTGTGGGCCTGGCGATGGTCGCCCAGCGCAAGGGCTACCGCTGCGTGTTCGTGTGCCCGGACAAGGTCGGCGAGGACAAGCGCGACGTGCTCAAGGCCTACGGCGCCGAGGTCGTGGTGTGCCCGACCGCCGTGGAGCCCGAGCACCCGGACTCCTACTACAGCGTGTCCGACCGGCTGGTCACCGAGATCGACGGTGCCTGGAAGCCCAACCAGTACGCCAACCCGGAGAACCCCGAGTCGCACGTGCACTCCACGGGCCCGGAGATCTGGCGCCAGACCGAGGGCAAGGTGACGCACTTCGTCGCCGGCATCGGCACCGGCGGCACGATCTCGGGCACCGGCCGGTACCTCAAGGACATCTCCGGCGGCGCGGTCAAGATCGTCGGCGCGGACCCCGAAGGCTCGGTCTACTCCGGCGGCCACGGCCGCCCCTACCTGGTCGAGGGCGTTGGCGAGGACTTCTGGCCGTCCACCTACGACAAGGGCATCTGCGACGAGATCGTGCCGATCTCCGACGCCGAGTCCTTCGAGATGACCCGGCGCCTGGCCCACGAGGAGGCGCTGCTGGTCGGCGGCTCCTGCGGCATGGCCGTGGCCGCCGCGCTCAAGGTCGCCGAGAACGCCAACCCGGACGACGTCATCGTGGTGCTGCTGCCCGACGGCGGCCGCGGCTACCTCGGCAAGATCTTCAACGACTCCTGGATGGCCTCCTACGGCTTCCTCTCGCCCGACGTCGGCGGTGGCCGGGTCGGTGACGTGCTCCGCCGCAAGGACGGCACCATCCCGGAGCTCGTGCACACCCACCCGAGCGAGACCGTCGCCGAGGCGGTGGCGATCCTGCGCGAGTTCGGCGTCTCGCAGATGCCCGTCGTGCGGGCCGAGCCGCCGATCATGGCGGCCGAGATCGCCGGTGCGGTCAACGAGCGCGACCTGCTCGACGCGCTGTTCGCGGGCCGGGCGCACCTGGCCGATACCGTCGAGCAGCACATGTCACCGCCGCTGCCGACCATCGGCGCTGGTGAGGAGATCAGCTCCGCGATGTCGGCGCTGGCCGGCGCGGACGGGGCGATGGTCCTCATCGACGGCAAACCCGCCGGGGTCGTGACCCGCCAGGATGTGCTTGGATTCATCGCCGGTCGATGACGACTTCACACGGATCGCCCCTGCGCTCTGCACAGATCAGATAGCGTGGGGCCGAAGTATGCCCAGGACTTTGGACGCCGCAAGGGAGTAGTACCCGATGAGCTCTCCGCAGCCGCCGGACGGCGGTCAGCAGGGTTCGGACCCGATCTCGAACCGGATGGACCCGCAGGACGAGAACCAGGCTGGCGGTGACTCGACGCAGGTCGTCCGGCCCGTCCAGTCGCAGGGGCAGCAGCCGCCGTCGGAGTCGACGCAGGTCGTCCAGCCGACCGGCCAGCCGCAGCAGGGCGGTGACTCCACGCAGGTGGTGCCGCCGTCGGCGCAGCCGCCGCAGCCGATGTACCAGCAACCCGGCCACGCCGGGCAGCAGCAGGGGGGCGCGGACGCGACGGCCATGGTGCCGCCGTCGATGCAGCCCCCGCAGCCGATGTACCAGCAGCCGGGCACCCAGAGCCAGCCCGGCGGCTTCCCGGCGCAGCCCCCGCAGCAGCCGGGCACTCCCGGCGGCGGCTTCCCGGCCCCGCAGGCCCACGGCGGCTTCCCGCCTCCGCAGGCCGGTGGCTTCCCCGGTCAGAGCGAGCCGGGCAACCCGGCCCTGGCGAAGCTGTGCGCGATCCTGGGCATGGTCTTCGGTGGGCTCGGTGTCATCTTCGGCATCGTCGGGATCGTGGGCCTCGCCAGCCTGTCCGCGATGGCCTCGCAGGCGGCGGCGCTCGGCGTCGAGGTCCCGCCGATGGGCCTGATGTACACCCTGACGATCGTCAGCGTCCTGGTCTCCCTGGTGTACCTGGTCGGCGGCATCATGCTGATCAAGCGCAACGCGCTGGGCGCGACGATGATCGGTGGCGCGGCCGCGCTGGGCGTGATCGCCAACCTGGTCATGATGATCATGTACCCGAGCGCCAGCGGCGTCGTCGGCATCCTCTTCGGCCTCGCGCTCGCCGTGCTGGCGTTCCTGCCCGCGGTCCGCGAGTGGGCGAACGCCGGATCGGGCGCCGCCACCGCGCAGATCGGTGGCTACGGCCAGCCGCAGGGCGGCTTCGGCCAGCAGCCGCCGCAGCAGTTCGGCCAGCAGGGCTTCGGCCAGCAGCCGCCGCCCCAGCAGTTCGGGCAGCAGGGATACGGCCAGCAGCCGGCGCAGCAGTTTGGCCAGCAGCCGCAGCAGGGCTTCCCGCAGCAGGGCGGCTACCCCCAGCCGGGTGGCTACCCGCAGCAGGGCGGCCAGCAGCCCGGACAGCCGCCGCAGCCCCCGCAGTGGTGAGCTGACGCTTGATCGAAGTGCCCCCGACCTGACCAGGTCGGGGGCACTTCGCTTCTCCCGGCCCGGATCTGCGGACGGGCGCTGGAGCAATATGCTGCTCCACATGAGTGATGGCTTCGCCACCCGCGCGATTCACGCGGGACAGGAGGCAGACCCGACGACCGGTTCGGTGATCGTGCCCATCCACGCGACCTCGACCTACGCGCAGGACGGCGTCGGGGGGATGCGGTCGGGCTACGAGTACTCCCGCACCGGCAACCCGACACGGACCGCCCTGGAGCGATGCCTGGCCGAGCTGGAGAACGGCAGGCACGCGCGGGCCTACGCCTCCGGCATGGCGGCCAGCGACGCCGTGCTGCGGTCGTTGCTGCGCCCGGGCGACCACCTGGTCATCCCGGACGACGCCTACGGCGGCACGTTCCGGCTGATCGACAAGGTGCTCACCGGGTGGGGCATCTCCTACACCCCGGCCCCGGTCTCCGACGTCGACGCGGTGCGCGCGGCGATCCAGGACAACACCAAGGTGGTCTGGCTGGAAACGCCCACCAACCCGCTGCTCAACCTCGGCGACATCGCCGCGCTGGCGCAGGTCTCCGCGGACGCGGGCGTGAAGCTCGTGGTCGACAACACCTTCGCGTCGCCGTACCTGCAGCAGCCCCTCGAACTGGGCGCGACCGCGGTGGTCCACTCGACGACCAAGTACCTCGGCGGCCACTCCGACGTGGTCGGTGGCGCCGCGATCACCTCCGACGACGCGCTGGCCGAGCAGCTGGCGTTCCTGCAGAACGGCGCCGGCGCGGTGCCCGGGCCGTTCGACGCGTTCCTCACCCTGCGCGGGCTCAAGACGCTGTCGGTGCGCATGGAGCGGCACAGCGCGAACGCCGAGCGGGTCGTCGCGGCCCTCTCCGGCCACCCGAAGGTCGCGAAGGTGCTCTACCCGGGCCTGCCGGACCACCCGGGGCACGAGGTCGCGGCCAAGCAGATGAAGCACTTCGGCGGCATGGTCTCGTTCATCCACGCCGACGGCGAGCAGGCGGCCCTGGACGTCTGCTCCCGCACGCGGTTGTTCACGCTGGCCGAGTCCCTCGGCGGCGTCGAGTCGCTGATCGAGCACCCGGGCCGGATGACGCACGCCAGCACCGCGGGTTCGATGCTGCAGGTCCCGGCGGACCTGGTCCGCCTGTCGGTGGGCATCGAGGAGGCCGACGACCTGGTCGAGGACCTGCTGACCGCGCTCGGCTGAGCTCAGTGCTCGAGGTGGTCCTCCTGCGCGCCTGCGCGGGAGGACCACCTCGGGCCCACTACCGCCGGTTCACCTGGCCAGTGAGGGGTCGGCGCCGCCGGGTGCGGAGGAGTCGGCCGGGTCGCGCGGGGCGACCGGCAGGTCGCTGGGCTGCAGGCACCCGCCGATGAGCTCCACGACGCCGTCGTGCTCGTGGTAGCTGCCGGGGTCGTCGCAGCCGGAGTCGAGGACCACCAGCACGGCCGCGCCCGAGAGCGCAGCCGCTGCGAGCATGCCGCTGAGCAGGGGAACCACGCCGGTGCTCGGCTGCGCCATGAGTCCCTCCCGGCACTGATCTCGGTGAACGCATCGCCCTCGGTGATTGCCGCGTCCACCGAGCGTACCGAACGTCGCGCGCTAGTACCGGTAGATCATCGGTGGCAGGATTGCCGCATGCAGCTCGTCGACCTCGAACGAATCCGCCGAGCGGACTCCCTGCTCGCTGAGGTGGCCCGGCGGACACCGCTGGAGCACTCACGAGTGCTGGGCCAGCACACCGGCGGCGAGGTGCACCTCAAGTGCGAGAACCTGCAGCGCACCGGCTCCTTCAAGCTCAGAGGCGCCTACGTGCGGCTGCTCGGGCTCGACCCCGAGCAGCGCGCGGCCGGGGTGGTGGCCGCCAGCGCGGGCAACCACGCCCAGGGAGTCGCGCTCGCGGCGCAACTGCTCGGCATCCCGGCTACCGTCTTCATGCCCGAGCGCGTCCCGCTGCCGAAGCTGGCCGCGACCAAGGCCTACGGCGCCGAGGTGAAGCTGCACGGCGGGGTGCTCGCCGAGACGCTCGCCGCTGCTCAGCAGCACGCCGAGCGGACCGGCGCGGAGTTCATCCACCCCTTCGACCACCCCGACATCGTCGCCGGTCAGGGCACGGTCGGTCTGGAGGTCCTGGCGCAGCTGCCCGAGGTGCGCACCATCCTGGTGCCGACCGGCGGGGGAGGGCTGGTCGCGGGCGTGGCCGCAGCGGTGAAGGCCCAGCGCCCCGAGGTGAAGGTGCTGGCGGTGCAGGCCGAGGAGGCCGCGGCCTGGCCCGGGTCGCTGGCCGCGGGCAAGCCCGTGCCGCTCACCGATACCTGGACGATGGCCGACGGCATCGCCGTCGCCGAGCCGGGCGACGTCACGTTCGCGCACGTCTCCGAGCTGGCGGACGGCGTCCTGACGGTCAGCGAGGAGTCGTTGTCCCGAGCCCTGCTGCTGTGCCTGGAACGCGCGAAGCTCGTCGTCGAGCCCGCCGGGGTCGCCGCCGTCGCCGCCCTGCTGGAACACCCCGAGCAGGTTGTCCCGCCGACGGTCGCGGTGCTCTCCGGCGGCAACATCGACCCGCTGCTGCTGCTCCAGCTCATCCAGCACGGCATGACGTCGGCCGGCCGGTACCTGTCGCTGCGCGTCCGGCTGCCCGACCGGCCCGGCTCGCTCGCGGCGCTGCTCGGCAAGCTCGGCGAGGTCAACGCCAACGTCATCGACATCGAGCACTCCCGGATCTCCGGCGCGCTGCCCCTCGGCGAGGTGGAGGTCGAGGTCTCGCTGGAGACCCGAGGTCAGGAACACCGCGAGTACGTCGTGGCCCAGCTCCGGGAGGCCGGGTACACGATCCTCGCCCGCCGCTGAGCAAGGAGCACACGTGGCTGCGCACAACGGTCCCGACGAACTGGACGCCCGGTTGTTGCTGCTGCTCTCCGACGAGCCGCGGCTGGGCGTGCTGGAGTGCTCGCGCCGGCTCGGCGTCGCCCGGGGCACCGTGCAGGCGCGGCTGGACCGGCTCGTCCAGCGCGGTGTCCTGAAGGGGTTCCCGCCCGAGCTGGACCTGGCGGCGATGGGCTACGGGCTGACCGCCTTCGCAGTGCTGGAGATCGCCCAGGGCCACCGCACCGCCGTGTCCGAGCAGCTGGCGGCGATCGACGAGGTCTGCGAGGTGCACGCGACCACCGGCCAGGGCGACCTGTTCGTGCGCATGGTCGCCCGCTCCAACGACGACCTGCAGCGCGTCATCGACGAGGTGGTCGGCGTCCCCGGGGTGCGCCGCACGTCGACGTCGATCGCGCTGTCCACCCCGGTGCCACCGCGGGTGCGGCCGCTGCTGCGCCGGCTTTCCGGTGAAGACCAAGCGGGCGCCCCGGAAACCGGAGCGCCCGCCGACCGAGCGCACAAGCCCGGAATCGAATCTTAATTGCGGTGGAACCGTTCGACGGTTTCACCCGCACATGCCAGGTGCAGCCAGATCAACAAAGCGCGCAGCAACTCCAGCGCTGCGCGCGAAAGTAGTTCTGGAATGGAAGATCAGCCGTTGAAGGGCTCCGCCTTGACGAGCGTGACCTTCATGTGGCCGCCGTTGGGCAGCTCGTACTCCCGGCTCTCGCCCTCCTTGGCGTCGAGCAGAGCCTTGCCCAGCGGAGAGCTGGGGGAGTAGACCTCGAGGTCGCCGTGCGCGCCCTCTTCGCGGTTGGCGAGCAGGAACTTCTCGGTCTCGTCCTCGCCGTCGTAGCGGACGGTCAGCACCGAGCCGGGCTTGGCGACACCGGACTCCGTGGGCACGTCGCCGACCTTGGCGGTGCGCAGCAGCTCCTGGAGCTGGCGGATGCGAGACTCCATCTGGCCCTGCTCCTCGCGGGCGGCGTGGTACCCGCCGTTCTCCCGGAGGTCGCCTTCCTCGCGGGCCTCGTTGATCTTCGCGGCGATCACCGGGCGGTTGGCCACGAGCTCGTCCAGCTCACCCTTGAGCCGGTCGTAAGCATCCTGGGTCAGCCAGGTCACCTGGGTCTCGCTCACGGTCACCACTCCTCGTCGACTGCGGCCCGCTCTCAACACGAGCCAAATTGCAATTCCGTCCTTTTCTCAGCCAATGCCAAGTAACGGAAAAACACGGCCCTCAGCGGGGGCCGTGCTGCGCTCGACGATAGCACGAATCAGCACGCAAAGGGACCGGATTTTCCTCGCCCTCGACGTGCAGCGGGGCGCTTCACCCGGTTGGCCGCGTGTGAGTGGACAAATATTCAGGCACGTTGTAAGTGCAGCCGTACACCTCCCCGATGGTCGCTCGGGCGGAGGTGCGGAGCACGGTGTCCTGCCGCGTCACGTCGCCTGCCGGGTGGATGAGGACTTCGCGCCTGCCGACCTCTTCACCGGACTCGGCGCGACCGCGGACCACGCAGTCGGCGGGTCGCTGCGGATCGTCCCGCTGGACCTCCACCGTGATCCGGACGGAGTGGTCGTCGATCACCTCGAAGGCCACCTGCTCGCCCTGGATCGGAGCGGAGCCCAGGTTGCGGTAGCCGAGGACCGAGACGCCGACGAGGGCCAGCAGCACCACCGCGAGCAGCGCCCAGCGCAGGGCGGGGCGGGTGCGCGCGCTGGGGGCGCGCGATCCGTACCGGTCCGGCGGGACCTGCTGCTGCGCCACGGCGACCTCTCGACGCGGTTGGTGGATCTGCGGCCGGGGCCACACGGGGTGACGGCCGGGGCGTCGGCACCACCGGGAACAATGGAGCACGACATCCACGTTGAGTATCCCTGGAGCGTTCAGCGGACCGACGGCGGGGCCGTCGGCGCGAGCAGTCGTGCACAGGGCGGATGCAGTCACGAGCGGGAGGATCGAGCGGGCGATGGCGGACAAGCTGCGGCTGATGACGGTGCACGCGCACCCGGACGACGAGTCCAGCAAGGGGGCCGCGACCACCGCGCGTTATGCGGCCGAGGGCCACGAGGTGATGGTCGTCACCTGCACGGGGGGTGAAGCCGGCAGCATCCTCAACCCGGCCATGGAGCGTCCGGAGATCGTGGCGAACCTGCCGGAGGTGCGTCGCCAGGAGATGGCCAGGGCCGCCGAGATCCTCGGTGTGCAGCACCGCTGGCTCGGCTTCGTCGACTCCGGCCTGCCGGAGGGCGACCCGCCGCCCCCGCTGCCGGAGGGCGTGTTCGCGACGGTCCCGCTGGAGGAGTCCACGCGCGAGCTGGTCAGGGCCGTGCGCGAGTTCCGGCCGCACGTGGTGATCACCTACGACGAGAACGGCGGCTACCCGCACCCCGACCACATCCGCTGCCACGAGGTCTCCGTAGCGGCCTTCGACGCCGCCGGTGACCCCGACCTCTACCAGGGCACCGGGGAGCCGTGGCAGCCGTTGAAGCTGTACTACTCGCACGGCTTCTCCCGGAAGCGCATGCAGCTGTTCCACGAGTCGCTGCTGGCCGAGGGCAAGGAGTCGCCGTGGACCGACTGGCTCAAGCGCTGGGACGAGCAGCAGCGGCCCGACCCGGACGACCGGGTGACCACCCGCGTGCCGTGCGGTGACTACTTCGAGAAGCGGGACGACGCGCTGCGCGCCCACGCGACCCAGATCGACCCGACCAGCCGCTGGTTCGCGGTCTCCTGCGAGGCCCAGCGCCAGCTGTGGCCGACCGAGGACTACGAGCTGGTGCGCTCGCTGGTCGACACGACGTTGCCGGAGGACGACCTGTTCGACGGCGTCCAGGAGAAGGTGTGCGCATGAGTGCTCAGGAGACCGTCGCACTGGTCCTGGCCCAGGCCCCCGGTCCGCCGCAGGACCCGGGTGGGCAGGGCGAGGACTTCGGCAAGTCCTCACCGCTCGGGCTGGTGCTGCTGATCGTGTTCGGCATCGCCGTGGTGTTCCTCATCCGCTCGATGACCAAGCACCTGAAGAAGCTGCCGGTCGTCTTCGACGAGGAGAAGGCCAACGCCGCGGCACCGGCCCGGGTCAAGCGGGCCGAAGCAGAGCAGGCCGAGCGCGCTGAGGCGGCCGAGGAGGCCGAGAACTCGGAGGACGGGGGCTCGGCGAAGCCCCCGCCGGCGAAAGCCGAGTAGACCGCAGTCGCACGGGGCCACCTGGAGACCAGGTGGCCCCGTCTGCGTCCCCGGGGCCTTGATGCGGGCCCGGACCACGGTTCTCGTTTCGGCAGCGGGTCAGCGCGGTACTCCACGACCTGGTCACCGCGGTGCTCGACGCCCCTCGCCAGTGCGGGCGGAAGATCGGAATGGGAGGCTGGAGACATGGCGAACCGGCTTGCGGACGCGACGAGTCCGTACCTCCTGCAGCACGCCGACAACCCGGTCGACTGGTGGCCGTGGTGCCCGGAAGCCTTCGAGGAGGCCCGCCGCCGCGACGTCCCGGTCCTGCTCTCGATCGGCTACGCGGCCTGCCACTGGTGCCACGTGATGGCGCACGAGTCGTTCGAGGACGACGACACCGCGCGGTTGATGAACGAGCACTTCGTCAACATCAAGGTGGACCGCGAGGAACGGCCGGACATCGACGCCGTCTACATGGAGGCCACCCAGGCCATGACCGGCCAGGGCGGCTGGCCGATGACGTGCTTCCTGACCCCGGCGGGCGAGCCCTTCCACTGCGGCACCTACTACCCCTCTTCGCCGATGCCCGGCATGCCCTCCTTCCAGCAGCTGCTGGCGGCGGTCGCGCAGGCGTGGGACGGCCGCGGTGAGGAGGTCCGCAAGGCCGCGGGTCGCATCGTCGAACAGCTCAACGCGCAGCGCGCGCCGCTGCCCGAGTCCCTCTTGGACGACGAGGTGCTCACCGGTGCGGTCGGGCGCCTGCGCACCGAATCCGACGCCGAGAACGGCGGTTTCGGGGACGCCCCGAAGTTCCCGCCGTCGATGGTGCTGGAGTTCCTGCTGCGCCACCACGAGCGCACCGGCTCCCCGCAGGCGCTGGATCTGGCCCACGACTGCTGCACCGCGATGGCGCGCGGCGGCATCTACGACCAGCTGGCCGGCGGGTTCGCGCGCTACAGCGTTGACGCCGCGTGGGTGGTGCCGCACTTCGAGAAGATGCTCTACGACAACGCGCTGCTGCTGCGCGCCTACGCGCACCTGGGCCGGCTCGGCGACGCCCTCGCCGCGCGGGTGGCCCGCGAGACGGCGGGCTTCCTGCTCCGCGACCTGCGCACGCCCGAAGGCGGGTTCGTCGCCTCGCTCGACGCCGACACCGAAGGCGTCGAGGGCCTGACCTACGTGTGGACGCCCGGACAGCTGCGCGAGGTGCTGGGGGAGGCCGACGGCGACTGGGCCGCGTCGCTGCTGGTCGTGACCCCGGGCGGCACCTTCGAGGACGGCGCGTCGACGCTCCAGCTGCCGCACGACCCCGACGACCCGGAGCGGTGGGCCCGCGTGCGGGAGCGCCTGCTGGCGGCTCGCGAGCAGCGCCCGCAGCCGGGCCGGGACGACAAGGTCGTCACCGCGTGGAACGGCCTTGCCATCACCGCGCTGGTGGAAGCCGGCGCCACCCTGGACGAGCCGTCCTGGGTCGAGGCCGCCGCCGGGGCCGCCGAGCTGCTGCTGGCGAAGCACCGGGCCGACGGTCGGCTGCTGCGGACCTCCCGCCGCGGTGTCGCGGGCACCGCGGCGGGCGTGCTGGAGGACTACGGGTGCTTCGCCGACGGCCTGCTGTCGCTGCACCAGGCCACCGCCGACCCGCGCTGGCTCACAGCCGCCTGCGAACTCCTCGACATCGCGCTCGAGCAGTTCGCCGACAGCGAGCATCCGGGGACCTTCCACGACACCGCAGCCGACGCCGAAGAGCTGGTGCGCAGGCCCTCAGACCCCACCGACAACGCCAGCCCCTCCGGTGCCGCCGCGCTGACCGCCGCGCTGCTCACCGCATCAGCGCTGGTCGGCCCGGAGGCCACCAGCCGGTACCGGGCGGCCGCGGAGCAGGCGCTCTCGCGCGTCGGCCTGCTGGCCCAGCGCGTCCCGCGCTTCGCGGGCCACTGGCTCGCGGTGGCCGAGGCGCGCGCGCAGGGCCCGCTGCAGATCGCCGTCGTCGGCCCGGACGAGACTTCCCGCGCCGACCTGCTCGCGGTGGCCCACCGGGACGCCCCGGGCGGGACCGTCGTGGTCGGGTCGACGCCGGACGCGGCCGGCGTGCCGCTGCTGGCCGACCGCCCGCTGGTCGACGGTGCCCCCGCGGCCTACGTCTGCCACGGCTACGTCTGCGACCGGCCGGTCACCAACGCGCACGAGCTGGCCGAGAACCTCGCTCAGGCGTAGAGCGCCAGCCAGATCGCCACGTGGTGGCAGATGGCCGCCGCGGTCACCGTCGAGTGGAAGAACTCGTGGTAGCCGAAGGTCCTGGGCCACGGGTCCGGCCAGCGGGTGGCGTAGAAGATCGCGCCGAGCGTGTACAGCGCGCCGCCGACGATCAGCAACACCAGCACGGTCACACCCGCGTTGTGCAGCAGGTCCGGCAGCACGAACACGGCGACCCAACCCAGGGCGATGTAGACCGGGACGCCGACCCAGCGGGGCGCGTTCGGCCAGGCGAGCTTGAGGACCACGCCGCCGATCGCGCCCGCCCACACCACGGCGAGCACCACCGCTCCGGTGGTCGGCTGCATCGCCATCATCGCCAGCGGCGTGTAGGTGCCGGCGATGAACAGGAAGATCATCGAGTGGTCGAGTCGCCGCATCCAGGTGCGCGCGCCGACCGACTTCCAGGTCTTGCGGTGGTAGAGCGCGCTCACCCCGAACAGCCCGAGCACGGTCACCGAGTAGATCGAGGTGCCCAGCGCGGCCTCGGCGGACACGGTCGAGGCCGCCAGCGAGATCAGCGTCGCGCCGGCGGCGAAGAACGCCAGCAGCGACCAGAAGTGGATCCACCCGCGCATCCGCGGCTTGACGGGGGCGTTCGGAACACGAGACGAGAGGCCGTTGGTCACGCCACAAAGGTTACGGGAGCGTAGGTTTCGCGCGCTGTGACGTCTGTTGCACCAGAGGCCTCCGGTGCCTGTGCGCTGCTGACTGGGTTTCGACCCATTCCCGTTCTTGGCGCCGTTCCTGGGCCTAGCGTGCCGCGGCGATGGCTTGCGTGGGGGTGCTCATCGCCTGCGTGGGCAACCTACGGGCTGGAAAAACGCGTCTCTGGTGGTGGCCCCGTCATCTCCGGGATGCGGCGCATCACTCCTGTTGTGCGCCCTGGCGATGCGCGGTGGCGGGCTCGCGCCAGGCTCCGGTGTGAGTGGACCACCCGGAGGGGGTCGCTCCGCGGCCCGGGCTCGACGCCGATGCTCAACGGAGTCCGCGTACTCTCATCTGGCGTGGCGCTCAAGGTTCGGTTGAAAGAACTCATGTACTCGGTCTACGAGCGACGGCTCAGCCGGAAGCTCGACGGGCTGCAGCACCCCCGGCACGTCGGCGTCATCTTGGACGGCAACCGCAGATGGGCCAAGGAAGCCGGCCTGGACGCGGCGCACGGGCACCGGGCGGGCGCGCGCAAGATCGCGGAGATGCTCGGCTGGTGCGAGGAGGCGCAGGTCGAGGTGGCCACCTTGTGGCTGCTGTCGACCGACAACCTCAACCGCAGCGAGGACGAGCTCAACGCCCTGATGGAGATCATCGCCGGGGTCGTCGACGAGCTCACCAGTCCCGGCAAGTCCTGGCGGGTGCGGATCGTGGGCGCGTTGGACGTGCTGCCCACCGAGACCGCCGCCCGGCTGACCGCCGGTGCGCTGCGGACGGAGGGCCGGACCGGGATGCAGGTCAACGTCGCCGTCGGCTACGGCGGTCGCCGTGAGATCGCCGACGCGGTCCGCAAGCTGCTCCAGCAGCACGCCGAGGCGGGGACCACCATCGAGGAGCTCGCCGAGGTGCTCACGGTCGACCACATCGCCGAGCACCTCTACACGTCCGGTCAGCCGGACCCGGACCTGCTCATCCGCACCTCGGGCGAGCAACGGCTGTCCGGGTTCATGCTCTGGCAGTCGGCGCACTCGGAGTTCTGGTTCACCGAGGCTTACTGGCCCGAGTTCCGCCGGGTCGACTTCCTGCGCGCGTTGCGCGACTACGCGGTCCGGCACCGCCGCCTGGGCCGCTGACCCCGAGCGCGCGAGAAGGCCAGGTCGTCGAGGACCTGGCCTTCTCGGCGGGGTTCAGCTCGCTCAGTCAGCGGACGGGTGGTCCACGACCGGGGCGTTGACGCACTCGCTGGACTGCGGGGACAGCAGCGGGACGACGGCACCCAGGACGGCGACGTTGTTACCGCAGGCCTGCACTGGCAGGACGCTGAGGTTGTTGTCGTTCAGGACGTTGACGCCGTCGTTGTCCGAGCTGTCGGCGTTGGCGACGGGCGCCAGGGCCAGCAGGCCGGCGGCGGCACCAGCGACAATCGCTGCCTTCTTCAGCACTTGGGTCACTCTCCTTTTGGAATTCCGCGGGATTCGGAGTTCACACCAGCGGACTCTGCGAAAAAGCCCGGATGGGCGACCGAGTCTGGTGTGTTCCGCATGCAAACTACAGCGGACACGCGGACGGACCAAATTCCGTAACCCCATTGTGTGAACGATTCTCGTATTAGCGCAGGTAGCAAGGGAAAGTGCTTGCGTGCGAAAAGGAGCGCCGGGATGTCCCGGCGCTCCTCCCCGCGCGATGAGGATCCCTCAGTCCGCGGTCGGGTGGTCCACGATCGGGGCATTGACGCACTCGGGTTTGCTCGGCGAGCCGATCGGGGCGACAGCACCCACCACCGCGACGTTGTTGCCGCACAGCTGCACCGGCAGGACGCTCACGTTGTTGTCGTTCAGGAGGTTGATGCCGTCGTTGTCCTGGCTGTCGGCGTAGGCGGCCGGGGCCAGCGCGAGCAGGCCAGCGGCGGCGGTGGCGACAATCACTGCTCTCTTCAGCACAGCTTTGCTCCTTGGTGAGATGAGTTGAGCAAGTGCGTGCTTCTGCCCGGAAGTGTGAATTCCGAAGCGAGTGAAGCACCTGGTTTGAAACGTAACCAGGGTTCGTGAAACCCGATACTCGACTAACACCATTGTGTGTAGTCATGTCGCAACCCCTCAATTGCTCGCGAGCGGACGCCGAAAAAGCGCAGCACTGCGCACGCGCGGAGAACGCGGCGAAATCGGGCATACGTCCGCCCAGCGGCGGCGTACTGTTCCCAGCGTGGATTCGGCGCGGTGGGTGTCCGAGTACGTCCGGTTGGGGCTGCGGTTCGACCGCATCGCTCCCGGGCTCGTCGACTCGTACTCGGGGGACCCGGGGCTGCGCCTCCGGGTGCGCTGCGAGCCGCGGCCGGAGCCGGGGCGGCTCGTCCAGCGAGCCCGGGAACTGCGCGCCGAACTCGACGGCTGCGGCATGGCGGAGTCGCGCCGACGGTTCCTGGACGCTCAGCTGATCGCGCTGGAGGCCACCGGGCTCAGGCTGGCGGGCCGGGAGATGTCGTTCCTCGCCGAAGTCCGGGCCTGCTACCAGGTCGACCCTGCTGTCGGCGATCCCGACGACTACCGCGAGGCGCACCGCGAGCTCGACGCGGTGCTGCCCGGGAGCGGCTCGCTCGCCGACCGGCTGGACGCGGTGCGGCGCCGCGACGTGCTGCCGCGTGATCGCCTGGCGGGCTGCGCCGAGGCGGTGTCCGAGGCGCTGCGCCGCCGGGTGCGGCAGCGCTTCGGGCTCCCGGTCCAGGAGCGGGTGCGGTACGCGGTCGTCGCCGACCGGCCGTGGAGCGGTTTCCACGAGTACCTCGGTGGTTTCCGGTCGCGCGTGTTGATCAACGCCGACGCCGGCCAGCGAGCCTCGACCCTGCCTCGCCTGATCGCGCACGAGGCCTACCCGGGGCACCACACCGAGCACTGCCACAAGGCGGCCGGTCTCGGGCGCACCCTGCCGGAGCACACCCTCTGCCTGCTCGGCACACCGCAGTGCGTGCTCGCGGAGGGGCTCGCCGACCTGGGGTTGCACGCCGCGGTGGGTCCGGGCTGGGGCGCGTGGGTCGCGGAGGTCTTCGCCGACCTGGGGGTCGCGGTGGACGGGGAGCTCGCCGAGCGGCTGGAGGCGGTGCTGGTCCGGCTGCTGCCGGTGCGCCAGGACGCGCTGCTCATGCTGCACGAGCAGGGGGCTGCGGAGCAGGAGGTCGTCGACCACCTCGGTCGCTGGCTGTTGATGTCCGAGGGCAAGGCCCGGCACCTCGTGCGCTTCATGCGCGACCCGCTCTGGCGGGCCTACACCACGACCTACGTCGAGGGGTACCGGCTCGTGCGGCGGTGGTTGGAGGAGGAGTCGAACGGCACATCGAGCGCCGATCGTTACCGCCGGTTGCTTGACGAAGCGCTCCTGCCGGCGGATCTCCGCGCGGAGATCGCGACAGGCGCCTGCGGCTGAACTTCACCCGGAAAGAGCAGCAACGATAACCGGGAGTGTTGATTCCCGTTCGATCTCGGCCGCGCTTCCGGACGTCTCCTGACCTGCTGACGAACCTGGTGGAAACCCGCTATTAACCTTCTGAACTGCGAAAACATAGTAGTCGCGCGCGGTGAGCGCACCGGGGGTTCGAATCACCTAAGTGGCTGTCTGCCGAAGCACGATCACGCAGGTAGCGTTCGCGGTGACGGGCCGTTCTCCTGCACGTCCGAACGCGGCCCGTCCGGGAGGCCCTGATCGTGGCTGTTGGCTGGAGGGACGTTCACACGTCCACCGTGGTCGCGGAGGGGGTCGGTGCCCGGCCTTCGCGCGGCGTCGGTGGACCGGACGGTCCGGCCGGAGCGCGACGGGGGCAGGCCCGGCCCACCGACGAGCGGGCGTGGTCGGCACGTCCGCGAGGGAGTAGCCGTGACCGCACGACGTTCCCAGCCTCAGGCGCACAGCGCCGTCCGCAACGACGAGCCCGCGCACACCGCCGCTTCACCTGGCGGTGACCTGGAGTTCCGCACCTACGTCCTGGACACTTCGGTCCTGCTGTCCGACCCGTGGGCGATGGCCCGGTTCGCCGAGCACGACGTGGTGCTCCCGGTGGTGGTCATCTCCGAGTTGGAGGCCAAGCGCCACCACCCCGAGCTCGGCTGGTTCGCCCGTGAGGCGCTGCGCGTGCTCGACGACCTCCGGCTGAAGCACGGCAGACTGGACCACCCGGTGCTGGTCAACTCCGAGGGCGGCAACGTCCACGTGGAGCTGAACCACTCCGATCCGTCGGTGCTCCCGCCAGGCTTCCGCACGGACGACAACGACTCGCGCATCCTGGCGTGCTCGCTCAACCTCGCCGCCGAAGGCCGCGAGGTCGTGCTGGTCACCAAGGACATGCCGCTGCGGGTCAAGGCCGCGTCGGTGAACCTGGCCGCCGAGGAGTACCGCGCGCAGGACGTGGTCTCGTCGGGTTGGAGCGGCATGGCCGACATCGACGTCGGGTCCGAGTCGGTGGACTCGCTGTTCAAGGACGGCGTCGCCGACCTGGAGGAGGCCAGGGACCTGCCGCCGAACACCGGCGTGCGGGTGCTGGCCGGCCAGCAGAGCGCGCTCGGCCGGGTCACCGCCGACAAGCAGGTCCGGTTGGTGCGCGGCGACCGCGAGGTCTTCGGGCTGCACGGGCGTTCCGCGGAGCAGCGGATCGCGCTGGAGCTGCTGATGGACCCCGAGATCGGGATCATCTCGCTGGGCGGCCGGGCCGGTACCGGCAAGTCCGCGTTGGCGCTGTGCGCCGGCCTTGAGTCGGTGATGGAACGCCAGCAGCACCGCAAGGTCGTGGTGTTCCGGCCGGTCTACGCCGTCGGCGGGCAGGAGCTCGGCTACCTGCCGGGCACCGAGGGCGAGAAGATGGCGCCCTGGGCGCAGGCCGTCTTCGACACGCTCGGCGCGCACGCCAGCGAGAACGTGCTCGAGGAGGTCATGGATCGCGGCATGCTCGAAGTGCTGCCGCTGACCCACATCCGCGGCCGCTCGCTGCACGATTCCTTCGTCATCGTCGACGAGGCCCAGTCGCTGGAGCGCAACGTCCTGCTGACGGTGCTCTCCCGGCTCGGGTCGAACTCGCGGGTGGTGCTCACCCACGACGTCGCGCAGCGCGACAACTTGAGGGTGGGCCGCCACGACGGCGTCGCGGCCGTCATCGAGAAGCTCAAGGGCCACCCGCTGTTCGCCCACGTGACCCTGACCCGATCGGAGCGGAGCCCGATCGCCGCCCTGGTCACCGAGCTCCTGGAGGGCGAACACACCTTCTGACATGACCGGGGAGGGCGCCTCACCCGAGGTGCCCTCCCCGGTTCACGCCCGAAGCGCGCCGAGCCCCCGCCGCCTCGAACTTCGCGCGAACTTCGGCAAGAAGAACCGTCCCGTCAAGCTTCGCGCGGAGTTCGAAGGTCACTCCACGGCCTCGAACTTCGCGCGAGGTTCGCACGTCACCCTGCTGACCAGGAGAGAAGCAAGCCCAACGCCTTCGGGGCGGGGGGTACTTCTGCGCGAGGTTCGACTGCGGGCTCGGTGGTTCGAACTTCGCGGGAAGTTCGAGGGGCGCTGCGCGGGGTCGAACCTCGCGCGAAGTTCGGACGTCGCCCGGCTGACCTGGGGAGAAGCGCGCTCGGGCGGTCTTCGCCGTGCGAGGAGCGAGAAGGCTCGACGCCGTCGGGCACTGGAGGAAGGCCACTCCGCGCGAAGTGCGGCCGGAGGCTCCCCTCGAGGTTCTCGCGATGTTCGAGGGGAGCCTCGCGGGTGGGACTTCGCGCGGAGTTCGAGCGTCACCAGCCTGAGGGGAGTGGGCGACCTTCGGCGAAGCCGGCGGCTGACTGGAAGCCGACCACGGCGCGCTCGTGGAACTCCTCCAGGGTGTGGGCGCCCGCGTAGGTGCAGGCGGAGCGCACGCCCGAGGTGATCTGGTCGAGGAGGTCCTCCACGCCCGGGTTCTGCGGGTCGATCCGCATTCGGGAGCTGGAGATCCCCTCCTCGAACAGCCCCTTGCGCGCCTGGTCGTAGGCGCTGTCGGTGCGGGTCCGGGCCGAGACCGCGCGCTTGGAGGCCATGCCGAAGGACTCCTTGTAGGCGCGGCCGTGCTCGTCGCGCTGCAGGTCGCCGGGGGACTCGTAGGTCCCGGCGAACCACGACCCGACCATCACCGAAGAGGCCCCGGCGGCCAGCGCCAAAGCCACGTCGCGCGGGTGCCGGACGCCGCCGTCGGCCCACACGTGCTTGCCGAGCCTGCGGGCCTCGGCCGCGCACTCGGCGACGGCGGAGAACTGCGGGCGGCCGACCCCGGTCATCATCCGCGTCGTGCACATCGCGCCCGGCCCGACACCGACCTTGACGACGTCGGCACCGGCTTCGACCAGGTCGCGCACACCCTCAGCGGTCACCACGTTGCCCGCGACGACCGGAACGGACGGGTCGGCGGAGCGGACGGCCCTGAGCGCGGCCACCATCTTCTCCTGGTGGCCGTGCGCGGTGTCGACCACCAGCGTGTCCACCCCGGCGGAGAGCAGCGCGGAGGCCTTGGCGGCGACGTCGCCGTTCACGCCGATCGCAGCGGCCACCCGCAGGCGTCCCTCGGCGTCGAGGGCGGGGGTGTAGATGGCGGCGCGCAGGGCGCCCTTCTTGGTCATGATCCCGGCGAGCCGTCCGGTGGCGTCGACCGCGATCGCCACGTCCCGGCCCTGCTTGTGCAGCTGCTCGAAGACCGCGCGCGAGTCGGTCTCCAGCGGCAGCACCACCGGGTGGGAGTCGGCGACCTCGCTGATCCGCGCGAACCGGTCCACGCCGGTGCAGGCGGCTTCGTCGACGACGCCGAGCGGCTTGTCCTCGTCGTCGACCACCACCAGCGCACCGTGCGCGCGCTTGGGCAGCAGGTTGAGGGCGTCGGCGACCGCGTCGTCGGCGTGCAACGCCAGCGGGGTGTCCCACAGCGGGTGCCGGGACTTCACCCAGGACACGATCTCGGCGACGGCGTTCGGGGCGACGTCCTGCGGCAGGACCACCAGGCCCCCGCGTCGTGCCAGGGTCTCGGCCATCCGGCGGCCGGCGACGGCGGTCATGTTCGCGACGACGATCGGCAGGGTCGTGCCGGTGCCGTCGCTGGTCGCCAGGTCGACGTCGAATCGCGACTCGACTCCGGAGCGCCGAGGCGCCAGGAAGACGTCGTCGTAGGTCAGGTCGGTGAGGGGCTGCTGCCCGTTCAAGAACTGCACGTCTCACCACACTACGTGCCGAGGGAGGTGATGGTCAGTTCACCGCTCTGCGTGGCGGCGGGTGGCAGGACCACCGGGAGGGGAGAGCACAGCGGCTCCGGGCCCCGCGCCGTCCCGGCGTGCTCGCCACGAAGCCGCTCGACACCTGCGGCGGCTGAGTCCCGCACCTGAGGCCGCGCTCAGACCTCGTCCTCGGTGAGCAGGTCGAGCGACCGGTACGCCTCGTGGTTGCGGAAGAAGCGGCTGAAGAGCTCGGTGCCGTCGTCGAAGGTGGCGTCTTCGAGCGGCTTGACCTCGACGATGTGCTTGAGGCGCCAGGTGACCTGCCGGTGGTTCTCGTCCTCGTAGCTGGTCTCCTGCTGCTTGCCGCACTCCTTGGCCTTCTCGGTGGCCTCCTCCGCGGACTCGGCCGTGAGCAGGACGAACGACTCCTCGTAGAGCGGCGGCTGTCCCTCCGACTCGGCCTCCAGCAGGAGCACGGCGACGTAGTGGTCGAGCTCCACCGAGGCCGAGCGCTGCTGGAAGTCGCGCGGGTCGATGGTGCCCGGACCGATGTCGATCGAACCGACGGATTCGAAGTCCTCGCTGCTCATGCCCCCAGGATCTCACCCGCCGCGGAGCATGCCGCGCACCGCCTCGATGGTGTCGGCCTCGGCGGCGTCCTTGTCCGGCCGGTAGCGCAGCACCCGGGCGAAGCGCAGCGCGACGCCGCCGGGGTAGCGGGTGCTGGTCTGCACCCCGTCGAGCTCGACCTCCACCACCAGCTCCGGCACGACGTGCACGGTGTAGCCCTCCTCGCGGGTGGCGCGCTGCTGGAACTCGGCGGTCTGCCAGGCCAGCAGCTCGTCGGTGAGGCCCTTGAACGTCTTGCCCACCATGATCGGCGGTCCGCCGTCCGGGTCCCGGGCGCCGAGGTGCAGGTTCGACAGGTAGCCGCTGCGGCGTCCGTGCCCCCACTCGGCTGCCAGCACGACCAGGTCGAGCGTGTGCTCGGGCTTGACCTTCCGCCACGCCTTGCCGCGCCGGCCCGCCGCGTACGGGGACGTGAGGTCCTTGACGACCACGCCTTCGTGGCCGTGGGCCAGCGCGTCGTCGAACAGCGCGGAGGCGGCCTCCGGCGTGGGGGTGAGCACCCCCGGGATCCGGTAGGCGCCCGCCACCTGCTCCAACGCCTTCAACCGGTCGCGCAGCGGGAGGTCGAGCAGGTCGGTGCCGTCCAGGTGCAGGCAGTCGAAGAAGTAGGGGTGCAGCAGCTCGGCGCGCTCTTCCTGGGCGCCGAAGCGGGCCATCGTCTCCTGGAACGGGCGAGGACGCCCGGCGTCGTCGAGCGCCAGCGTCTCGCCGTCGAGCACCACCGAGCGGCAGTCCAAGCCGCGCACCAGGTCCACGAGCTCAGCGACGTTGCGGGTGATCTCGCGCAGGGTGCGGGTGTAGACGCGCACCTCGTCGCCGTCGCGGTGGACCTGGATGCGCGCCCCGTCGAGCTTGTACTCGACGCTGCACTCGCTGAGCTCGCCCAGCGCGGCGTCGAGCGTTGCGGCCGGTGAGGCCAGCATCGGCCGGATCGGGCGGCCGAGCTCCAGGTGGAACTCGGCGAGGGCGGGCTCGCCGCCGCTCAACGCCGCTTCGGCGGTCCCCGGAAGTCTGCCGGAGAGCATGATCGCGCGACGCACGGACTCGGTCCGCACCTCGGCGGCGGCCGCGATGGCCTCGGCCATCACACCTTCGAGCGCGCCTTGCCGGAGCTCGCCGCCGAAGAGCCGGATGAGGAACCACTGCTCGTCCGCGGTGGCCCGACCCAGGATCCCGGTGAGCGATTCGGCCCGGCGCTGCCCGGAACCGGAGCCGCTGATCGACCGCACCTCGTCGATCGCGGCGGCCACGTCGCTGATGCCGAGCGTCGGTTCGGACGCGGGTTCGACCTGCAGGGAGGACAAGGTGGACCAGCCGACCCCGGCCCGCCCGCCGGGGAGCTCACCGGCCAGCAGCGCGGTCGCGGTCGCGACCTCCGGCGGGTCCAGCCGCCGGAGCAGTCCGGCGAGGGCGGTGGTCTTGGCCTTGCGCGACGACGTCGCCGCGACCTCGGCCGAGACCGCGACGACGTCCGAGAGCAGCACCATGGCTCCATGGTGCGCGCACCACCGGCACCCCGGCGACGCGTCGCCGGGCCCTCCCCGGCCCCGGCGGGCACGAGACGCCTCTGACCAGGATTTCCGCGCCCACCGGGCTGGTGGAGGCTGAGGCCTCCACCACGAGGGCGTGTCAGCCGCCGTTGGCCATGCGGAGGACGTCGAGGGCCTCGTCGAGCTGCTCGAGCGTGAGCTTGCCGTTGTCGACGTGGCCACGCTCGATGACGACCTCGCGGATGCTCTTGCGCTCCTTGAGGGCCTGCTTGGCGATCGCCGCCGCGTCCTCGTAGCCGATGTAGCGGTTGAGCGGCGTGACGATCGACGGCGACCCCTCGGCGTAGGCGCGGGCCTGCTCGACGTTGACCTGCACGTCGGCGAAGACCTTGTCCGCGAGCTGGCGTGAGACCGCCGAGAGCAGCCGCGCCGACTCCAGCACGTTGCGGGCGATCACCGGCAGCATCACGTTGAGCTGGAAGTTGCCCTGCGACCCGGCGAAGGCCACGGCCGCGTCGTTGCCGATGACCTGGGCGACGACCTGCAGCGTCGCTTCCGGGATCACCGGGTTGACCTTGCCCGGCATGATCGACGAGCCCGGCTGCAGGTCCGGCAGCGCCAGCTCGGCCAGCCCGGCGCGCGGCCCCGAGCCCAGCCAGCGGAGGTCGTTGGCGACCTTGGTGAGGCTCACGGCCACGGTGCGCAGGTGACCGGAGGTCTCCACGACCGAGTCCTGCGCGGACTGGGCCTCGAAGTGGTCGCGGGCCTCGGTCAGCGGCAGACCGGTGACCCGCGCCAGCTCCTCGGCGACGCCCTTGCCGAAGCCCTCGGGCGCGTTGAGCCCGGAGCCGACGGCGGTGCCGCCGATGGGCAGCTCACCCAGCCGCGGCAGCCCGCTGCGCAGCCGCTCGACGCCGTAGCGGACCTGCGAGGCCCACGCGCCGGCCTCCTGCGCCAGCGTGATCGGAACGGCGTCCATCAGGTGCGTGCGGCCGGACTTGACGACCTCGGTCCACTCCGCGGCCCGGCCCTCGACGGTGTTCGCCAGGTGCTCCAGCGCCGGGATGACGTCGGTGATCACGGCCTCGGTGGCGGCGACGTGGATCGTCGTCGGGAACGTGTCGTTGGACGATTGCGAGGCGTTGACGTGGTCGTTCGGGTGCACGTCACGGCCGAGCTCTCGCGAGGCGAGGGTCGCGATGACCTCGTTGGCGTTCATGTTCGACGACGTGCCCGAGCCGGTCTGGAAGACGTCGATCGGGAAGTGGTCGTCGTGCGCGCCTTCGGCGACCTCGTCGGCGGCGCGGGCGATGGCCTCGGCGACCTCGGCGTCGAGCACGCCCAACCGTCCGTTGACCCGGGCGGTGGCGGCCTTGAGCAGGCCGAGCGCGCGGATCTGCGCGCGCTCCAGGCCGCGGCCGGAGATCGGGAAGTTCTCCACGGCCCGCTGGGTCTGCGCCCGGTAGAGGGCGTCGGCGGGGACCTGGACCTCGCCCATCGTGTCGCGTTCGATCCGGTATTGGGTATCAGCCATGGGCGAAGTGTCCCGCTGATCAGCGGTCCGGGTCAGCGTGGCGCGCCCCACCGGTCGGCTCCGCCCCGGGGTGGAGGCCGTTCTGGAACGATCTAGGTGGCTGATCTGACAAGGCCCGCCCCCGCCGTGCGGGAGCGGGCCTCGTTCGAGGATCAGCTGATCGTGGCGGAAATCCAGTCCGCGTAGGCGGTGGCGTCGGTGTAGACCGAGGGCGCCGTGCCGCAGACCGGGACCGGGCTGCCGAGGCGGCTGGTCACGCCGGTCAGCTTCCAATCGCCCGGGGTGCCCTCCAGCTGCGGGCCGCCGGAGTCGCCGAAGCAGGCGTTGGCCAGCAGCTCGTTGCTCGAGGTGCAGATCTCGGTGGCCGCGTCGATCGAGCTCAGCGTGCACGCCGAGTCGGGCGCGACGTTGGTGTCCAGCTCCTGCAGCTGCTCCGGCGGCTGACCGCAGCCGCGCACCGGGCAGGTGACGCCCCAGCCGATGATGCGCGACGGCGTGGCCGCCTCACCGGAGGATCCGGCGAGCTCGATCGGCGTCTGCGGTACCGCCTTGTCCAGCTTCAGCAGGGCGATGTCGCCGTTGGGGCTCTTGGTCTCGTAGTCCGGGTGCACCACGACCTCCGACACGCCGGCCTCGGTGCCGCCGCTGTTCCAGGTCGGGCTGCCGATGCGCAGCCCGAGGTCGGCCGGAGCCGTGTCCACCACGCAGTGCGCGGCGGTGAGCACCCACTGCGCGTCGATCAGGGAGGCCCCGCAGCTGTGCGAGTCGGCCCGCTGCAACGACGCCATCCACTCGTAGGACTCGGTGGCCTCGTGACCACCGGTGATCAGTGCGCCCGGGTTGTCGATGGCTTGTGCGGCCGGTGCGAAACCGGCGCTCAGCGCGAGTGCTGCGATGCCGCTGAGCACCGCGGACGACTTCTTCACAAAGATTCCCCTCCCCGACGTGATCCCCTTTCACCCGGAAGTTAGGGGTGAGGTGCAGCACCAGGTACCGCCGCGCGCGCAGCCGGTGTGGGCTGATCGGGGGAGTGGTCGAGCGCAGCGGACAGAGGGGGCCGGACCCGACTAGCCTGAGATCCGTACCACAGTGCCGGCGACGGGATGGCCGAGATGGAGCACGAGCTCGATCTGCTGGTGGTGGGCGCGGGGCCGACAGGCCTGTTCGCCGCCTACTACGCGGGTTTTCGCGGGATGTCGGTAGCGCTGGTGGACGCGCTGCCGGAACCAGGTGGTCAGGTCACCGCGATGTACCCGGAGAAGATGATCTTCGACGTGGCCGGGTTCCCCGCGGTCCGCGGCCGTGACCTGGTCGCCTCGCTGGTCGAACAGGCCGAGCAGTACGGGCCGCTCTTCCTGCTGGGTCGCCCCGCGGTGTCGCTGTCCGATGTGGACGACGGTCTGCTGGTCGACGTCGGCGAGGGCGACCGGGTGCGGGCGCGCGCGGTGCTGATCACCGCCGGGATCGGCGAGTTCAGCCCGCGACCGCTGCCGGCCGGCGACGAGTGGGCCGGCCGCGGTCTCGTGCACTTCATCCCCGAGCTGTCCGCGCACGACGGGCACGACGTCGTGGTCGTCGGTGGCGGGGACTCGGCGTTCGACTGGGCGCTGGCGCTGCACCCGGTGGCCCGCAGCGTGACGCTGGTCCACCGGCGAACCCGGTTCCGCGCCCACGCCGGCCTGGTCTCGAAGGTCGAGGAGCTCGGCGTTCCGCTGGTCGTGCCCGCCGAGGTGTCCGAAATCCGGGGCGACGAGCGCGGACTCAGCGAAGTCGAGATCGACGTCGAAGGCGACCGCCGCGTGCTTCCCGCGCAAACCGTCGTCGCAGCACTGGGATTCACCGCTGACCTCGGCCCGATCGAAGGGTGGGGGCTGGCCCTGGAGAAGCGGTCCATCCTGGTCGACACCACGATGCGGACCAACAGGCCCCGGGTCTACGCGGCGGGTGACGTCGCCGCCTACCCCGGCAAGGTCAAGCTCATCGCCACCGGGTTCGGGGAGGCCGCGACGGCGGTCAACAACATCGCCGTGGAGCTCAACCCCGACGCCCACCTGTTCCCCGGGCACTCCACGAACCTGACGTGAAGCGGCACCCGGGACGTGGGGGTCGCCGGGTGCCGCGTCGGGGGAGAGATCAGCTGCCGGTGTTGGAGCTGATCCAGTCGGCGAAGGCGGTCACGTCGGTGTAGATCGACGGACCGGTGGCGCAGGTGGAGTCGCCGTTGCCGGAGCGGCTCGTCGCACCGATCAGCTCCCAGCTTCCCTGGGTGCCCTTGATCTGCGGGCCGCCCGAGTCGCCGTAGCAGGCGCCGGTCGTGCCGCCCGGGTTGTCGGTGCAGATCTCGCCCGCGCCGTCGATGCCGGTGCAGTCGGCGTCGTCGACGATGCTGGTGTCGAGCTCCTGCAGGTTCGTCGGAACCTCGCCGCAGCCGCTCTCCGGGCAGGTCTGGCCCCAGCCGATGATGCGCGTCTCGGCGCCGGTGGCGCCCGACTCCGCGGCGATCGAGATCGGCGCAGCGCTGAGCTGCTTGTCCAGCTGCAGCACCGCCAGGTCGGCGCTGTCGTGCACCTGCGTCGCGGTCACGGCGGCTTCCTCGCCGCCGCTGGTGTTGTCGTTGCTGCCGACCCGGACCGTGAAGTCACCGCCGCTCTGCACGCAGTGCGCCGCCGTCACCACCCAGTCCGGCTTGATCAGCGCGCCACCGCAGAGGTGGCTGCCCTGCTGCTGCAGCGACACCATGAACGAGTAGGTCTCGGTCGCGTCGTGCCCACCCACGATCAGCGGGTCGACGTCGTCACCGGCCGCAACGGCGGGCATGCTCATCGCGCCCACGGCGCTGACCGCGGCGACCGCGGAGATGAGAACCGAACGAATGCGCATCTGAGTCGAATCCTCCGGGGTTCCCCGGCTCCGAAGGCCGGCTGGCCGGAGACGCTAACCGCGCCGTTCGGGCGGGCGTACCCACGAAGGTCGTAGAGCGCACGCGACGAGGGCGGTGACCCGCGGCCGAGCCGCAGGTCACCGCCCTGTCAGAGGTGGGTGCGGGAGGTTTTTCCCGGTTTCCCCATCGGGACGACTACTCGCCGGACGAGCCGAGGTCCACGTTGGCGTACTCACGCAGCTTGGCCAGCTTGTGCGAGGCGTCGACGACGCGCGTCGTGCCCGACTTCGACCGCATCACGATGGACTGCGTGGTGCACCGGTCGGCGCGGTAGTGCACGCCGCGCAGCAGCGCGCCGTCGGTGATGCCGGTGGCCACGAAGAACATGTTGTCGCCGCGCACCAGGTCCGAGGTGGTCAGGACCTTGTCCGGGTCGTGGCCCGCCTCGCGCAGCTTCTCCCGCTCCTCGTCGTCGCGCGGCCACAACCGGCCCTGGATCTCACCGTCGAGGCACTTCAGGGCGCACGCCGCGATGATGCCCTCCGGGGTGCCGCCGATGCCCAGCAACATGTCCACGCCGCTGTCCGGCCGGGCCGCCGCGATCGCACCCGCCACGTCGCCGTCGGAGATGAACTGCACGCGGGCGCCGGCCTCGCGCACCTCCTTGACCAGCTGGTCGTGCCGCGGGCGGTCCAGCACGCACACCGTCACGTCGGAGACGTCGACCTGCTTGGCCTTGGCGACCCGGCGGACGTTCTCGGCGATCGGGGCGCTGATGTCGATGACGCCCGCGGCCTCCGGGCCGACCGCCATCTTCTCCATGTAGAACACCGCAGAGGGGTCGAACATGGTGCCGCGCTCGGACACGGCGAGCACCGACAGCGCGTTCGGCATGCCCTTGCTGAGCAGCGTCGTCCCGTCGATGGGGTCGACGGCGACGTCGACCTCCGGGCCTTCGCCGTTGCCGACCTCCTCGCCGTTGTAGAGCATCGGGGCTTCGTCCTTCTCACCCTCGCCGATGACCACCACGCCGCGCATCGACACGCTGCCGATGAGCTTGCGCATGGCGTCCACCGCGGCTCCGTCACCCGCGTTCTTGTCCCCGCGGCCGACCCAGCGGCCGCCCGCCATGGCGGCGGCCTCGGTCACGCGGACGAGTTCCATGGCCAGGTTGCGATCGGGTGCTTCCGGGTGTCGTTGCGTCATCGCGCCCTCCCCGTTGTGAGGCATCGTCGGTACCGCCCGAGACCGGCGGGAAACACCCCGCGCTCAGGCTGATTGCCTGCGATCTTCCCAGATCATCGGGGTTGGGGGATCATTCGCGTGGGGCAGCCCACTCCCCCCGGCCCTGCCCGCTGAGCTGCGGTGCGCCCGGTGAGAGCATGGGTGTCGTGGCTGAACCCCGCAACCAGCAACCGGCTCCGTCCCGTCCACCCCGGACGATGTCGGCGATGCTGTTCGCCATCCTTCCGCTGGTGCTGGTCTCGTTCGGCGTCGCCGGTCTGTTCACGCAGTGCTCGTTCACCCCGACCGGCCCGACCATCGACAGCGGGTCGGTGCCGACCGTCGACGTCCGCGCCGAGCTCGAGGGCGCTGCCGCCGGGGTCGACTTCCCGGTCGTGGAACCGCAGCTGCCCGCGGACTGGCGGGCCAACTCCAGCAACAGCACGACGCTGCCTTCGCACACCGAGGTGGTGCGCGTTGGCTGGCTGACCGGCGGCGGGCACTACCTGCGGCTGGCGCAGTCGACCGCCGCCGAGGAGGAGCTGGTCACCGGCGAGACGGAGGTGCCGCCGCAGGCGCTGGGCACCATCGAGGCCGGAGGCCGCCAGTGGGTCCGCTACCAGGGCGTCCGCGACGAGCAGGCCTGGGTGACCGACAAGGACGGCGTGCGACTGCTGATCACCGGCAACGGCGCAGCACCGGAGTTCGCCCAGCTCGCCGAGGCAGCGCTGAGGGCCCCCGAAGTCCGCTGACCTCCTGTGGCGGGGGATCTGGACCCGTCCAGACCCACGTGACGCTCAAGTCTCGACGCCACCACGTGAACCTCGGGCCACCCCGGCACGGGCCCTCCGTCCGTGGACACGCGCCAGGGCGACCCCCTCGAACTTCGCGCGAAGTTCGAGGCCCGAACTTCGAGGTCGAACTTCGCGCGAAGTTCGAACGTTGCGAGTCGGGGCCTCGAGGAGCGGCGAGACCGCACGCCAGTCCCCACGTCTTCGCGTCCCCGCAGACCACCGTGCTTCCCCAGGCCACGCGACTCCACGAACCTTGGCGCACCCCGCCGCGAGACCCACCGCGTGGTCACGCGCCTCGTCGACGTCTTCGGAGTTCGCGCGAAGTTCGAGGCTCGGACGTCGCGGTCGAGTTTCGCGCGAAGTTCGAACGTTGCTGGTCGGAGCCTTCAGGATGGAGCCGCACGCCAGTCTCCACATCCCCGCTGACCACCGTGACCCCACAGGGCACGCGACTCACAGGCCACGCGTCCTCGCACACCACCGTGACCCCACAGGGCACGCGACCTCACAGGCCACCGCTACCCCACGGGCCTTGGCGGGACCTCGTCACGAGGGTCCGTGCGTGGTGGTGCGCCGCGGCGTCGTCGTCGAAGTTCTCGCGAAGTTCGAGGCTTGGACTTCGGGTCGAACGCGAGACGTGACCGTTGCTGTGAGCCGAGGTCAGCCGTCGTCTTCGACGGAGGCGAGGGCGCGTTCGACGCGTTCGCGGGCGCCGGCGAGGTGGCGTTCGCAGACCGCGGCCAGGGCTTCGCCCTTCTCCCACAGGGCCAGCGAGTCCTCCAGGGACAACCCGCCCGCCTCGAGCTGCTTGACGACCTCGGCCAGCTGGTCGCGGGCCGCTTCGTACCCGAGCTCGGCGACCTCCGGGTGCTCGGCGATCGGGTCGAAGTGCTCGTCCTGCTGGTTCTCGGTCACGGGGTAGGGCTCTCCACATTCGTTCGCACGGACACCACCGCGGTGGCGATCGCCTGGTCGTAGCCGACGAACGCCTCGGCGAACTCGGCGCCGTCGCCTTCGCGCACCGCGTCGTTGATGCGCAACTGCGCTTCCGCGACCCTACGTCGGTGGGCTGACGCCTCCCACCAGGCGGGGCCCACGTACCCCGAGGTCGCGTCGACCAGGGCGCGCAGGCGTCCGGGCAGGTCCTTGCGCTCCGCCGAGTCGCACCCGCCGAGCAGCGCGGCCCACGTGCCCGCGGCCGTGGCGTCGGCGGCCTCGGCGCAGCGCCGGACCTCGCCCGCCCGCTCCGCGGTGCGCGCCGCGCCCACGGTGAGGGGGAGGAACGAGGGCTCCTGCTTCGGGTGCACGGTGGACGTCCTTGGTCAGTCAGGTACGACGGCGTGGACCGCGCCGTCGGCGAGCCGGACCCGCAGCCGGGTGCCCGCGGGCGCGTCGTCGACGGAGCGCAGCACGCCGTCGACCTCGTCGGTCTCCTCGATGCGCTGCACGATCGCGTATCCACGAGCCAGCGTGGCCGCAGGGCCCAGGGTCGTCAAGCGTGATCGAGTGGCGTTCACCGCATGCCCCTCCGCGGTGAGCACCGCGCTCATGGCCCGGCGGGAGCGCTCGCGCAGCATCGCGACCTGCTCGGAGCGCTGCTGCAGCGGGCCGTGCGGGTCGGCGAGCACCGGTCGGCTGCGCAGCTGGTCGAGCAGCCTGCGCTCCCGGTCCACCCATCCGTGCAGCGCACGCCGCGCCCGGTCGCGCAGCTGGTGGATGCGCTGGCCCTCCTCGGCCACGTCCGGCACCACGCGCTTGCCCGCACCGGTCGGGGTGGAGCAGCGCACGTCGGCCACGTGGTCGAGCAGCGGCGAGTCCGGTTCGTGCCCGATCGCGCTGACCACGGGGGTCCGGCAGGCCGCGACCGCCCGGCACAGCGCTTCGTCGGAGAACGGCAGCAGGTCCTCCACGCTGCCGCCGCCGCGTGCCATCACGATGACGTCGACCTCGGGCAGCCGGTCGAGCTCCTGCAGCGCGGGCAGGATCTGCGGCACGGCGTTGGTGCCCTGCACGGCGACGTTGCGGATCTCGAACTGCACGGCGGGCCAGCGCAGCTGGGCGTTGGTCAGCACGTCGTGCTCGGCGGCCGAGGCGCGACCGGTGATCAGCCCGACCCGGTTCGGCAGGAACGGCAGCGGCCGCTTGCGCGCCGGGTCGAACAGCCCTTCGGTCTTGAGCAGCTGGCGGAGCCGTTCGATGCGGGCCAGCAGCTCACCGATGCCCACCGCCCTGATCTCGTCGACCCGCAGGCTCAGCGTGCCGCGGCCGACGAAGAACGTCGGTTTGCCGTGCACCACGACCCGGCTGCCGTCGGTCAGCGGCGGGTCCATCGCCCGCAGCAGCGAGGCCGAGCAGGTCAGGGTCAGCGACACGTCGGCGGAGGGGTCGCGCAGCGTCAGGAACGCCGTCTGCGCGCCGGGCCGCATCGAGATCTGGGTGATCTGCCCTTCGACCCAGATCTGGCCGAGCCGGTTGATCCACTCGGCGATCTTGCGGGCCACCGTCCGTACCGGCCACGGCTCCTCGGGACTAGTCGGCGAAGTCAGCGTTCCTCCTCGGTGATTGCTCCGGGGCCCATTCTGCTCGGCGTTGCAAGTGGCGGAACCGGGGCCGCCGGAGCACGTCGGCCCCAGCGGTCCGCCCCGCAGGGCGGGTGCCGGGCCTGGTGAGGAGGTCAGCGCCTACTGCTCGCGCAGGCGGGTGAGGCGGTTGGTGAGCATCCGGACGTGCTCCGGGCGCTGGGCGGTGCGCTCCTCGTGCGCGAGCAGCTCGACGAGGTCGGCTTCGCTGAACGAGCGCAGGCGACCGCGCAGCTGGGGCAGGCTCATCTCGTCGTACTCGGCGAGCAGCGAGGTCCCTTCCGGCTTCGGCTCCGCCACCGGTGCGGGTGCCGGTTCCGGGACGACGTCCTCGTCGAACGTCGCCCAGGACGGCTGCTCCTCGGGCGTGCGCAGCGCCGAGAGCGCCTCATCGCCCTTGATCGCGAGTTCGGTGATGTGCTGCTGGACGCGCATCGACGCTTGCAACGTCTGGCTGGCCACGGTCACGGGCAGGCCCAGGAGCGTGGTCGGGAGGCTGCGGGCCTGTTCGACGGCGGTGGCCGCGAGCCCGGCGGCCACCCGCACCGGAAGGGGGAAACCTGACATGCGCCCAGCCTGCCGCACAACCGGTCGCCGGGCCATCAGTTCGAGGGCGGAATGTGACCGGAACCCGGCGTCCGGCGGAGTGCGGATGCACCCCTCGACGGAGTGACAGCGAGCACCCACCGGCGGCGGAGCGGGCGGTCGTGGATCCGTACCCTTGATGGCATGACGACCACGCCCGAGGCCCGCGACCTCGAAACCGACCCCGTTGACGACGCCGGCCGGACCAAGCGGGTCCTGCTGGCCAAGCCCCGTGGGTACTGCGCGGGTGTCGACCGAGCTGTCATCACCGTCGAGAAGGCCCTGGAGACCTACGGCCCGCCGGTCTACGTCCGCAAGGAGATCGTGCACAACCGGCACGTCGTGGACACCCTGACCGAGCGCGGCGTCATCTTCGTGGACGAGACCGACGAGGTGCCCGAGGGAGCCCTCGTGGTGTTCTCCGCGCACGGCGTGTCCCCGGCCGTCCACAAGGAGGCCGAGGAGCGCAACCTGCGCACCATCGACGCCACCTGCCCGCTGGTGACGAAGGTGCACAAGGAGGTCAACCGCTTCGCGCGCGACGACTACGACATCCTGCTGATCGGCCACGAGGGCCACGAGGAGGTCGAGGGCACCGCGGGTGAGGCGCCCGAGCGCGTGCAGCTGGTGGACAAGCCCGAGGACGTCGACAAGGTGCAGGTCCGCGACCCGAGCAAGGTCGTCTGGCTGTCGCAGACCACCCTCAGCGTCGACGAGACCATGGAGCGGGTCGACCAGCTCAGCGAGAAGTACCCGACGCTGCAGGCCCCGCCCAGCGACGACATCTGCTACGCCACCTCCAACCGCCAGCAGGCGGTCAAGGTGATGGCCCCGCAGTGCGACCTGGTGATCGTGGTCGGCTCGCAGAACTCCTCGAACTCCAAGCGCCTGGTCGAGGTGGCGCTGCAGGCCGGCGCCTCCGCCTCGCACCTCGTCGACTACGCGTCGCAGATCGACGACGCCTGGCTGGAGGGCGTCGAAACGGTCGGCGTCACCAGCGGTGCGTCGGTCCCGGACGTGCTGGTGCTGCAGGTCCTCGACCACCTCGCCGAGCGCGGCTGGGGCGACGTCGAAGAGGTCACCACGGCCAACGAGAAGGTCACCTTCGCGCTGCCGCGCGAGCTGCGCAAGGACCTCGACGAGAACAAGGACAACCCCAAGTCGGTGCGCTGACTCCGGGGAACTCCACCGCAGACGACGCCGCCCGGCTCCGGAATCCGGAGCCGGGCGGCGTCGTCGTGCGAGGAGGTGTCGTTCCAGCTGCGGGACTCAGCACGCACCGCTGAGAAGGCGAGACCTGAAGGGGCGTTCACGGTCCCGGGCGGCGGGGACGGCCGCCGGGGCCGGGCGGCGGTTCCGGCGGACGAGGCCGTCCCGGGCCGCCTTGGCGAGGCGGACGGGGGCCTCCCGCGCGCGGGTCGTTGGCGGGGCGGGGGCGTCCGCCCGGTGGCGCGTCGCGACGCCGGGGGTCGCCCTTGGGGCGGCCTTGGGCCTCGCGCGGGCCGGTGCCCCGGGGCTGCCTGCCCTCAGCACGCCGGTCGTCGCCACGACCGTCGCGGGACGTGCGCCCCTCTCCGCGCGGCTTGCGCTCGCCGGAGGGGCGCTTGCGCGGGGCTTCGTCGCGGGCAGGCCTCTTGCGGGGCGGTGCGACCGGCCGGGCCTTCTTGGTCTTGGCGTCCGGGTCGACGCCCAGGTCGAAGTCGTCCTCGGTCTCGGCCTTCTGCGTGACGAACATCCGGAGCAGCCCGATGCCGAGCGCAACCGCGGTGGCTCCGGCCATGATCGGGAAGCTGGTGATCAGCGGACGCGCGACCGACAACGCCTTGCCCGCCAGTCCCGCGCCCGAGGTGCTGCCTGCACCGGAAAGCAGGACGAGGACCGGCATCACGATGCCGAGGACGAGCGGCGGCTGCACCATCGGACCGAAGACGCTGCGCCGCTGCACCAGCAGGACCGCGGCGAGGGAACCGAGGAAGAAGGCCGTCTTGAAGATGAACCCGGGTTGTCCCCAGATCAGGGTGTCCAGCAGGGTGCCGAGCGCGGTCGGGACGGCAGCCAGCAGCACGGCGCCCCACAGCGGCACCCCTCGGGTGCTGAAAGCGGAGCGCGCAGCCCACTCGGGCGCGCCATTACCGGCAGTCGAAGCGCTCTGGCTCTCGCGGATCGCGGTCACAACCCCCAACGGTAACGGTCCAGTACCTCAGCGCGAGAGCGGTCTCGAAGAACAGACGCGTCATCCCACGTCGGGTGATGAGCAGAGCACAACGCGGCGTGACCAGCACGTGATCTTCGCGCAGCCAAATGGATGCCGTATCGCACGGTAGAGCGTGTGAGCCTTGACACAAGGAGCGGGACCACCTTAGCGTCCGAGCAATCGTTTTCTCGTCAGGGTGAGCGACGAGACGGGGGTCGGGATGAACACGGCGCCACCGCTGGTCGAGATGACCGGCATCACCAAGCGTTACGGCGGTGTGCTCGCCTGCGACGCGGTCGACCTCGCGGTCCGCGGCGGCGAGGTGCACGCCCTGCTCGGCGAGAACGGGGCCGGCAAGAGCACTCTGATGAAGGTCCTCTCCGGAGACGTCACCGACCACAGCGGCCAGATCGCGATCGAGGGTCACCCGGTCCAGTTCTCCAAACCCGCGGACGCCCAGCACGCGGGCATCGCGATGATCCACCAGGAACTCGACCTGGTGCCCGCGTTGAGCGTCGCGGAGAACCTCCACCTGGGACGCGAACCGCGCACCAGGCTGGGGGTCGTGGACCGGCGGGCGATGTCCGAGCGGACCCGGGAGCTGCTGCGCCGCACCGGCATCGACCTCGACCCGGACCGCCCGGTGGGTGAACTGCGGGTCGGTGAGCAGCAGCTGGTCACCATCGCCCGCGCGCTGTCGCTGGAGGCGAAGGTCCTCATCATGGACGAGCCGACCTCGGCACTGTCCACAACGGAGGTCGAGCGGCTGTTCGCCGTCATCGGCGAGATGCGCCGCGCCGGGACCGGCGTCGTCTACATCTCGCACCGGATGGACGAGATCGGCCAGGTCGCCGACCGCGCCACCGTGCTGCGCAACGGCCGCAAGGTCGCCGAGTTCGACGCGCGGGAGATGACCGCCGAGCAAGCGGCCGAGGCGATGGTGGGTCGCTCGGTGCAGACCCGGTTCCACTCCCACACCACCGAGGTCGGCGAAGAACTGCTGCACGTCAAGGGTTTCACCGTCCACCCCAAGCGGGCGCGGGTCGGCAGGCGCGAGCCCGACGGCATCGACCTGACCGTGCGGCGCGGCGAGATCGTGGGTCTGTGCGGGTTGCTGGGAGCCGGCCGGACCGAGTTGCTGGAGTCGCTCTACGGCGCAGGTTCGCCGGGCACGTGGGAAGGTGAGGTCACGCTCGAGGGGCGTCCGGTGCGGCCTGGGGGTCCGCGCCGTGCGCTGCGCTCGGGAATCGCCTTCGTCCCCGAGGACCGGCGCAGTTCCGGTCTGGTGCTCGGGCACTCGGTCCTGGCCAACACCGTGGTCTCGGTGCTCGACCGGATCGGCGTCGCCGGTCTGGTGCGCCGCAAGTCCGAGGTGACCGCCACCCAGCGCAGCGTCGAGCAGCTCAAGGTCAAGCTCGACCGCATCACCGACGCGGTGGGCACCCTTTCCGGTGGTAACCAGCAGAAGGTCGTCTTCGGGCGCATGCTGCTCACCGAGCCCAAGCTGCTGCTGCTCGACGACCCGACGCGGGGTGTGGACATCGGCGCGAAGGCCGAGATCTACCAACTGCTCTCTGAGATCGCCGGTCGTGGCATCGGCGTGCTGCTGGCGTCCTCGGAACTCCCCGAGCTGGTCGGGGTGTGCCACCGGGTGGTCGTGCTGCGCGCCGGTCGCAGCGTCGCCGAGTTCGACACCGACCGAACCGGGGAGGCGGAACTCCTGGCGGCCGCGATGGGCGAGCGCAACGGGAATCGACCGGGGCCGGCCGTCGGCACCGGGCAGAGCACCGGGGGAGGTGCGAATTGAGCAACCAGACGGAGCAGCGGCCCGCGCCCGGGGACCTGCCCGCGCAGCGCTCCAAGCGGGCCGACACCGTCGAGACCCTGTTCAAGTTCCAGAGTTTCTTCGGCCTGGTCGCGGTGTTCATCGCGGCGGTGATCTTCTCGCCGCGCAACGACGGTCAGATCCTGTTCCTGAGCAGCGACAACCTGTTCAACATCGTGCGCGCGGTCTCCGAGATCGGGATCATCGCGATCGGGCTGACCTTCGTCATCCTCATCGGCGGGATCGACCTGTCGGTCGGTTCGGTGCTGGGCTTGGCCGCGGTCGGCTCGGCCGTGCTCATGGTCGACAGCGGGTACGGCGTGTGGACCACGGTCGCCGTGGTGCTGCTGGCCGGGATCGCCTTCGGGTTCCTGCAAGGCGCCGCAGTGGCGTTGCTGGGGGTGCAGGCGTTCATCGTCACCCTGGCCGGGCTGCAGATCGCGCGCGGGCTGGCGCGCATGTGGTCCGGCGGGGAGACCGTGCAGATCTCCTACGGCGACGGCCCCGGACAGGCGCCGATGCTGTTCTCGCTGCTGGGGGAGCGGACTTTCGGCGGCGTGGTGCCGATCCCCGCGCTCATCTTCGCCGCTGTGGCCGTGCTGGCCATCCTGTTCCTGCGCTCCAGCGCCTACTCCCGGCACCTGTACGCGATCGGCGGCAACGAGAAGGCGGCTCGGCTCTCGGGTGTGCCGGTCAACCGGGTCAAGATCATCGCTTTCGTCATCGCGGGGTTCTGCGCCGCGCTGGCCGGCATCGTGCACGCCGGGCAGCTCAACGCGGGCAGCCCCAACGACGGAACCGCTTACGAGCTGGACGGGATCGCCGCGGTGGTCGTCGGCGGCACCAGCCTGGCCGGTGGCCGCGGCTCGGTGATCGGCACCATCGCCGGCGCCCTGCTGCTGGGCATCCTCAACAACATCTTGAGCCTGAACAGCGTCAACACCGATCTGCAATTGCTCATCAAAGGACTGGTGATCGTCGCGGCGGCGGCGCTGCAGCGCCTGCGTCCCACGGCGTGAGGGAGATCTACCGAAGGGAGCACGATGCGCAAGACAACGGGGTCCTTGGTCGCGATCACGTGCGCCGCGGTCGCGTTCGCCGCCGCCGGTTGCGGGACCACCAGCGAGAACACCGGGCAGGTCCAGCCTCAGAACCCGACGCAGAACTGCAAGGGACCGGACGGCAAGTACACCATCGGGATGAGCCAGGCGAACCTCGCCGAGCCCTACCGGGTGCGGATGGACGACGACATCCGCAAGGCAGCGGAGAAGGTCCCGCAGTTCGAGGAGGTGCAGTTCTCCGACGCCGCGAAGGACAACTCCAAGCAGGTCACGGACGTCGAGAACTTCATCACGAAGCAGGTGGACCTGCTGATGATCTCGCCGAACGAAGCGGCCCCGCTGACCGACGTGGTGCGCAAGGCCTACAACCAGGGCATCCCCGTGGTGGTGCTGGACCGCAAGGTCGACGGCGACGCCTACACGACCTACATCGGCGCGGACAACGTCGCCATCGGTCGGCAGGCGGGCGAGTTCTTCAAGAACACGCTGCTGCCGGAGGGCGGCAAGATCGTGCAGATCAAGGGCCTGTCCGGCTCGACCCCGGCCGCTGAACGCGAAGAGGGTTTCAAGCAGGGCATCGCCGGCTCCAAGATCGAGGTCGTGGCCACCGCCGACGGCGAGTGGGAGCGCTCGGTGGGCCAGCAGAAGATGGACGCGCTGCTCAAGGCCCACCCGGACATCAAGGCCGTCTACGCGCAGAACGACCCGATGGCCGAAGGTGCCTGGCTGGCCGCGCAGGCCGCCAACCGCCAGGACCTGAAGTTCGTGGGCATCGACGGACTGCCGATCCCGTCCGGCGGCATCAAGGCCGTGGAGGAAGGCCGGTTGCAGGCCACCAACCTCTACCCGACCGGTGGTGCGGAAGCCGTCGAGGCCGCCAAGAAGCTGCTCGTGGACTGCCAGCAGGTGCCCAAGACGCAAACCCTGCAAACGGAGCTGATCACGAAGGAGAACGCGAACGAGGTCTACAACCGGCTCAACCAGGGTTAGACAAGCGGACGCGGGCCTTTCCGGGTGATGCCGCCGAAAGGCCCGCGACCCCACTCCATCCCGCCGCAGCGCTGTGGTCAGCGCTGCGGCTTTTTCGTGCTGCGACAATGCTTCACAACTGGTTCGACGCGCCGCGCGGCCAGCTGAATTCCACTGCCCGGCAAGCAGAAACACCTGGTTGGCGGCTGTCGTTACAGCGACACACCGGAGACCATCTTATTGAGTGAATTCGCGCATCGATGACTATTCCGTGTCCGCTTCTTGTTGCCGTCCGGGAGGCCATTTCTTACGCTGCGCTTGATCGCGCTTTGAGATCTTGCCGGATCCGCATCGGTTGGAAACCACCACCTAGTACGAGCGCATCACGATTCTCCGGAACCGGAATCAGGCAGAACTGTCTGCTGTGGACAGTGCTGTCCGCAGGGAGGGCGAGCACGATGACAGAACGCTCCGCACCGTCGCGCAGCGACGCCCGCCGGCGGTCCCGCCGGCTCGCCGCCTACCTAGGTGTCTTCTCGCTCGCCGCTGCAGCGGTGGTGGCCGACGCCGGGTTCGCGACCGTCCGGGCACACGCCCAGCAACCCGCGCCACCACCCAGCAAGGGGCAGGTCGGCTGGGAGTCCTACCGGAACTTCGACGACATGCCGCGGCTGCGCGGCGCCGAGCAGTCGTTGCAGCACTCCAGCTTCGACCGGTCCGGCGGCAACAACGACGGTTTCGAGGGCACCTACTCGTGCCTGCACGAGTCCGAGCGCGGTTGCGTGATCGCCGAGCACACCGGACCGGGTGAGATCTCCGGGTTGTGGAGCACCCGGGAACCGGGCGGCGACGTCACCGCGACCGGCAACATCATCGTCGAGCTCGACGGGCGCACCGTCCTCGACGCGCCGTTCATCGACGTCGTCAGCGGCAGGGTCGGAGCTCCGTTCGTGTGGCCGCTGGTCGGCAACGCCGACGACGCCGCCGGCGGCGTCGTCAGCAAGGTGCCGATGCCGTTCCGCGAGTCGATGCGCGTGACCGTGCAGAACAACCCGAACTTCTACCACGTGAACTACCGGAGCTTCCCCGACGCGGAAGGCGTGCAGACCTTCGACCCCGCGGACCCGGCCACCGACGTCATCACCAGGATGCAGGGCTTCGGCGTGTCCGACCCGAAGAACGCCACCGGCGGTGACGCGGAGCGCAGCGACTTCGACCTCGCGCCCGGCGCTGCGCACACCGTCGCCGAGGTGTCCGGCCCGGCCCGGATCAACCAGCTGCGGGTGCGACTGCCCCAGGTCGCCGCGGCACCGCAGGTCGTCGACGACGGCATGGCCTTCGGCCAGGGCGGCGGCAGCCGGTTCCGGATGCGGGTGGCCCCGAACAACGAAGGTGTCCGCCTGATCCGCCGGTTCGACCCGCAGGTCGCCGACCAGGTGGCGAGCGTCGCGGTCAACGGCCAGCCCGTCGGCGAATGGCGCAGCGGCGCCGCAGCGCCCGGCCTGTGGGGCGTGGAGGCGATCGAGGTCCCCGGGCAGATCACCGCCGGCCGTTCCTCGATCGACGTCGAGAACCGCTTCGTCTCGTCCTCCTTGGACGTCAACGAGTTCCGCTACGACGTGCAGAGCCTGGTCAACGGCGAGTGGGTGCGCACCGACGTCCTCGACCTCGGACCCGGGCACCCGGGCGAAGAGGGCGCGCACGGGTACCAGATCGACAACCCGGTCTTCGAGCGCTCGAAGCTGCACGGCCGGTACACGACTCCGCGGGAGGAGGTGGCGGCCTCGGACGCGCTGCTGGAAGGCGCGCGGCTGCGCATCACCTTCGACGGGAAGACCACAGTGGACGCCCCGATCGGGGAGTTCTTCGGCACCGGGCTCGGCGAGCACGACGTGCGCACCATGATGAGCTCCGTCGACCCCGGCATGGACGGCTGGTACACCTCCTGGTGGCCGATGCCGTTCAACGAGAGCGCCGAGGTGGAGATCGTCAACGGCAGCGGGGTCCCGATCCAGGGCGCCACCGCCGAGATCGTCACCGGCCCCGGCGGGGTCGACGAGGGCAGCGGCCACTTCCACGCCACCCACAAGCGCGGCACGACGACTCCGGGCCAGGACTGGAACTTCCTGGACGCCCCGGGAGCGGGCACCTTCTACGGGGTCTCGCACACCATGCGCGGGCTGATCCCGCTCAACGAGACCAAGTCCAGCGTGCTGCCGCACTCCACGGCGCGCGCCGAGTCCAACCCGCGCAACTACCTGGAGGGTGACGAGCGGTTCTACGTCGACGGGGCGCAGGAACCGGCCTGGCACGGCACTGGCACCGAGGACTTCTACGAGTCCGGCTGGTACTTCCGGTTCGGCACCACCTTCTCCATGCCGCAGGCCGGCAACCCCGGTCACGAGGTGAACCAGGACGGTTGCGAGTTCGACTGCACCGGTGCCTACCGGCTGATGGTCGGTGACGCGGTGTCCTTCCGGAACGGGCTGGTCGCGGGCATCGAGCACGGCCCGGCCAACGACGAGCCGGGCGACTACAGCTCCACGGCCTACTGGTACGGAGCTCCGGCCGGTCGCAGCCTGCCGGTGGGACCGCCGCCTCCGGAGGTCCCGCCGTCCCTGCCGCCGACATCCCCGGCGCCGACGCAGCCTCCGTCCCAGCCTGCTCCCACGGCTCCGCAGGACCCGGGCCAGGAGTCACCGACCGAGTCGGCACCGGCGGAACCGGAACCGTCGGAACCCGCGCCGACCAGCGGCGGCATGGCAGGCCTCCTGCCTAACTGGGACTGAGCTCCCCCGGGAGCGGTCTCCGGGTCTGCGCGATCCGGGGACCGCTCTTCTGCGCGGTGGGCGGTCAGCAGGAGGAGCTGCCCCGGACGACCAGGTGGGCGGAGAGGGTCGTGGTGGACGTGTCGGTGCGCTCGCCGGTGATGCGCTCCAGCAGGAGCCGGGCTGCCAGGGCGCCGATGTCGTAGGCGGGCTGGGCCACCACCGACAGCGGCGGGTCCAGCAGGGTGGTCCAGGGGGCGTCGTCGAAGGCGACCAGCCCCACGTCGCGGCCGGGCTTGAGGTGCAGCGCGGCTAACGCCTCCAGCACGCCGACGGCCATCGTGCTGTTGCCGACCAGCAGCGCGTCCGGCGGGTCGTCCTGGGTGAGCAGGGCGTGCGCGGCTTGCTGCGCACCCTCGGCCTTGAACCGGGAACGCCGCACCAGCGAGCTCGAGGCGGCGACCTTCGCCGCGCGCAGCCCGTCGCGGTAGCCGGTGAGGCGGTCGTCGGCCGTGGGCACCCCGCTGGGGCCGGTGAGGCAGCCGATGCGGCCGTAGCCCTGCCCGGCCAGGTGCAGCGTCGCGTGCTTGGCCGCCAGCCGGTTGTCCACCAGCACGGCGTCGCTCGCGCGCTCCGGGAGCGGCCGGTCCACCGCCACCACCGGGGTGCTGTGCCGGGCCAGCAGCGTCGCGGTGTCCTCGTTGCCGGTGGGGGAGAGCAGCACCCCGGCGACGCGCTCCTGCAGCGCGACGTCGACGTACTCGCGCTCCTTCTCCGGGGTGTCGTCGGAGTTGCACAGCACCAGCGAGTAGCCGGCCTCGTGCGCCACGTCCTCCACGCCGCGGGCGATCGCGGTGAAGAACGGGTTCTCGACGTCGGAGATGATCAGCGCCAGCACCGCGGTCTCCTGCTTGCGCAAGTTGCGGGCGGGGCCGTTGGGGCGGTAGCCGAGCTCCTCGGCGGCGGCGAGCACGCGCGCCGCCAGTTCCGGGTCAACGGTCGCCTTGCCGTTGAGGGCGCGGGAGACGGTCGCCGTGGACACTCCCGCGCGGGTCGCCACGTCGCTGATGGTCGCCACGGCTTCCTCCCTCACCGCTGGGCGAGTGACGGTGCGCCACCCGCCTTGACAGCCCGTATCAGGCAAGAATAGCGTCCGAGAAAACGATTGCTCACGTTGATTCGCGAGATTGTGGAAGCGATTCGGCCTGGCACCTGCGCACGCCGGTTCTGCAAGCAGTCAACGCCGCCTGTGAAGCGAACTTGGAGGAACTGTGGCTCGCATCGGGGTCGTCAGCATCTCGGACGGGCGTGGTCACGTGCACGCCCGCAATGCGGATTTCATCCAGTCCAAACAGGATGCCCTGGTCGCCTCGCTGCGGGCGGCCGGGCACGAGGTCGTCGTGGGCTCCGACCTCGTCGCCACCAACTCCCTGGCCGTGTCGGTCGCCCGCGAGGTCGCGGCCGCCGATGTGGACGTCACGGTCTTCTACTACGCGGTCTGGTCGTTCCCGCACTTCACGATGCTGGCCGCGGACGCCACCCGCAGCCCGCTGGTGCTGGTGGCCAGCACCGACCCGACCGAGCCGGGCCTGGTCGGGATGCTCGCCGCCGGTGGCGCGCTGGACCAGATCGGCCGCCGGCACACCCGCGCCTGGGGCGCGCCCGACGACGCCGAGCTGGTCGCCAAGATCGGCGTGCAGGCGCAGGCCTCGGCGGCGGTGAGCTCGCTGCACGGCTCCACCTTCGGCCGCTTCGGCGGCCGCCCCATGGGCATGAACACCGCGGTGGCCAACACCGACCAGTGGATGCGCAAGTTCGGCGTCGACGTCGAGGAGATCGACCAGTACGAGCTCGTGCTGCGCGCCGAGCAGGCCGACGGGGCCGAGGCGAAGAAGGCCCGCGAGTGGATCGAGCAGCACGCGGCCGGGGTGCACTACGACGGCGACAAGCTCACGCCTGAGCTGCTGGAGCGCCAGATCCGCTCCTACCTGGCGATCCGGGACATCATCGACGAGCGCAACCTGGACTTCTCGGGGATCAAGGCGCAGCCCGAGCTCACCGAGAACTTCGCGACGATGGACGTGACGGAGGCGTTCCTCAACGACCCCTACGACTGGAACGGCCCCAAGGAGCCGCACGTCTGCGCCACCGAGGCCGACATGGACGGCGCGCTGACGATGCAGCTGTTCAAGGCGATCTCCGGCACCCCGGTGCTGTTCGCCGACGTCCGCCACTACCACGCCGACCGCGACATCTGGGACCTCTGCAACTCCGGTCAGCACGCCACCTGGTACGCCGCGCGCAGCGACGACCCGGCGGAGAACCTGTCGAAGGTCAACTTCTACCCGGAGGTGTTCTTCTTCCCGGCCGGCGGAGCCTCGGTCCAGCACATCGCCGCTCCGGGCCAGATGACCCTCGGCCGGTTGACCAGGGAGAACGGCGACTACCGGCTGCAGCTGATGCTGGGCGAGTTCGAGAACTACGACGAGGCGACGAACAAGACGCTGGTCGACCAGTCCACCCCGGAGTGGCCGCACGCGTTCGCGCGGCTGGACGCGCCGGGCGAGGTGTTCCTCTCGAAGTTCGGTGCCAACCACATCCACGCCGTGCCCGGTGACCACCGGGCCGCGCTGCGGGCCGTGGCCGAGCAGCTGGACGTCCGGGTGGACGAGTGGAGCCGGGGGTCGGGGTCGTGAGTGCTCAGCACTCGCGCGCGGTCCTGCTCGGCATCGACATCGGCACCTCCAGCTCCAAGGGCGTGCTGGTGGACACCTCGGGCACGATCGTCGCGCGGGCCAGTCGGCCGCACACGACCGCGCACCCGCACCCGGGCTGGGTCGAGCACGACCCGGAATCGGTGTGGTGGGCCGACTTCCTGGAGCTGACCAGGGAGCTGCTGCCCGCCGCCGAGGGCTACCAGCTCGCCGGGCTGGGCGTGAGCGGCATCGGCCCGGTGCTGCTGCCCGCCGACGGCAGCGGAAAACCGTTGCGCCAGGCGATCCTCTACGGCGTCGACACCCGGGCGACCGAGGAGATCGACGAGCTGACCGCCGAACTCGGCGCTGAGGAGGTCCTGCGGCGCGGCGGTTCGGCGCTGTCCAGCCAGGCGGTCGGGCCGAAGATCCGCTGGCTGGCCAAGCACGAACCCGAGGTCTACCGGCGCTCCGAGATGCTGCTGATGTGCAGCTCCTACCTGGTGCACCGGCTCACCGGGCGGTACGTGCTCGACCACCACTCGGCCAGCCAGTGCGACCCGATCTACGACCTGCAGGCCAGGGACTGGTCGGCGGAGTGGGCCGCGCGCGTGGCCCCCGACCTACCGCTGCCGGAGCTGGCGTGGCCGACCGAGGTCGTCGGGCGCGTCGGTGCCGAAGCGGCGGCCGAAACCGGTCTGCCGGAAGGACTTCCGGTCACCGCGGGCACGGTCGACGCCTGGGCCGAGGCGACCAGCGTCGGCGTGCGCGCGCCCGGTGACGTGATGCTGATGTACGGGACCACGATGTTCTTCGTCGAGGTCCTCGACGAGGTCACGCCGCACCCGGCGCTGTGGGCTACCTGCGGAGCCTTCCCGGACACGTACACGCTGGCGGCGGGCATGGCGACCTCCGGAGCGGTCACCGACTGGCTGCGCGGGCTCGTCGAGGGGGACTTCGCCCAGCTGGTCTCCGAAGCGGCCACGGTCCCGGCCGGGTCGCGAGGTCTGCTGCTGCTGCCCTACTTCGCCGGGGAGCGCACGCCGATCTTCGACCCCTCGGCCCGGGGTGTGCTGGCCGGCCTGACCTTGGACCACGGTCGCGCCGAGCTGTACCGGGCAGCGCTGGAGGGCATCTCCTTCGGCGTCCGGCACAACCTCGAGGCGATGGGGCAGGCGGGTGGTTCCGCACGCCGCCTGGTCGCGGTCGGCGGTGGTACGCAGGGCGGTCTGTGGACGCAGGTCGTCTCCGACATCACCGGCAAGGAACAGCAGCTCCCCGCGGAGACGGTCGGCGCCGCCTACGGCAACGCCCTGCTCGCGGGCATCGGCACGGGTGAGGCGGTCGACCCGGACAACTGGAACCCGATCGTGGACACGGTCCGCCCGAACCCCGCCAACACCGAGCGCTACGAGGCCTACTACGGCCACTACCGCGACCTCTACGAATCAACGTCCCGCATCGCCCACTTCCTCGCCGCCGAACAACACGCAGCCGACCAGCAACGCTGACCGCCTTCCCAGGTCCCGGTCCGGAACACCGCGATGATCCGGACCGGGACGGGCGTTCCGGGCTGTGCAGCGGGTTTCGCGTGGGAGCGCGATGTCATCCGCAGGTGAAGACGACCTTGCCGAACTTCCCCGGGCCTGCGAGCCGGGCATGTCCCCTGGCGTGCTGCTCGAGGGCGAAGGACGCGTCCACGGGGACCCGCAGGCGGCGGTGGGCGAGGAGGGGAGCACCGCGGTGCGAACCTGGTCGGCGAGCAGTGCTTTCTCCGCGGGCGGCCGGCCTCGGATGGTCGTTCCGATCAGATGGCCTCGAACCAGCATGAGGTCGAACATCCGCAGGGGAACCGTGGCGCCGGCCTGAACACCGACGACGAGGACCGTGCCGCCGCTGCGCAGCAGGCTGACCCGGTCGAGGCAGTCCTGCCCGCCTACGAGTTCCACGATCACGTCGTAGGGCCCGTGCCGCGCTTCGTCCGCGGGAGTGACGACGTCCACGTGCGTGCCGTCCGGGGCTAGCGCCGTCACCTCGTCGTGGAGCTCGGGACGGCGCACGCTCGCCACGGTGTGCGCTCCGGAAATCGCGGCCACCTGCACCATGGCCGTTCCCACGCCGCCTGCGGCACCGGTGATCAGCACGCGGTCGCCTGCGTGGACCTGCGCTTGGGTGATCAGGGCGTCCCAGGCGGTGCTGAAGGCTTCTGGGAAGCCGCCGGCCTCCTGCCACGACAGGCCATCGGGCACTGCGAGCAGGAGATCGGCCGGGACGGTGATCCGCTCCGCGTGACCGCCGCCTCCGACCAGCGCCATGACGCGGTCTCCGGTGGAGAACCCGCTCACGGCGCTTCCCACGCGCTCGACTTCTCCAGCGACCTCCAGGCCGGGTACGTCGGCGGCCCATCCCGGCGGCGCCGGGTAGTCACCACGCGCCTGCTGGAGATCGGCAGCGTTGAGACCCGCGGCGCGCACGCGAACGACCACTTCTCCGGGCCCTGCCGCCGGGTCCGGCCGATCCTCCAGGCGGAAGCTCCCGCCGGAGGTGATCACCACAGCCCGCATGCCCCGCACTCTACGACCACGCGTGGATGAACCCGCGTGAGCGGGAGGAGACTGCCACCCTCTTCGCGCGGAGCCGCGATGTGCACTCTCGTCCCTCGCAGGAGGTGACGGCCCAGGGATGGCTGTCTTGGCGGTGACGGCGTGAGGTTCGTGCGCGGGAATTCGGAGCTCGCGGCGGTCGGAATTTCGGTGCTCAGGCCTGGTCGCGGGAGTTCTCGTGGTTTCAGGTCAGGGGCCTTGCGATCTTGTTGAGCTCACGCCTTCGAGTGATGAGGTGCGAGGTCGTGGGAGGTCGTCGTGGCACGGCGTGTTCTCGCGCCCGGGTTGGTCCTGGTCGTGTTGGTGGCGACCGGCTGCTCCCGGCCCGAGGCTGACGACGTGCCCGCTGGGCCGGTGCGAGACCTGGGCGCGCAGCAGGTGTTCCGGCACCAGGTCTACGCCCAGCGCGACACCGGGGCCCTGCGCCTGGACCTGTTCGTGCCGCCGCGCCGAGGCGTCGCGACCCCGCTGGTGGTGTACGTGCACGGTGGCGGGTGGGACGCCGGCGTGCGCACCCTCGACGCCGACGCGTCCGCACCGGAAGCCCCTGCAGCGCAACGGCTGTGGGAGCGCGGGTACGCGGTAGCCACAGTGGACTACCGGCTGAGCGGGGTCGCGCGGTCGCCCGCGCAGGTCGTCGACGTCGCCGATGCGGTGCGCTGGTTGCAGGCGCGCTCCGCGCGCTGGGGGCTGGACCCGGACCGGGCGCTCTGGGGAGCGTCGGCGGGCGGACACCTGGTCTCGCAGCTCGGGATGGTCGCCGGCGATCCTGCCGAGCCGGGTGGCGGGTTGACCGGGATTCGGGCGGTCGTCGACTGGTTCGGGCCGAGCGATCTCAGCGCCGAGGCGCAGCACGAGCACCCTCGGCTGCAGGACTACGTGCGTCGGGCCGTGGCCGGTCTGCTCGGCTGCCTGCCGGTCGACTGCCCCGACGTCGCCGACGCCGCCAGTAGCGCCGGAGCCTGCGGGTGGTGGTCGCCCAGCGCGCACCGCCGCCCTGGACTTCGCAGGCCAGGCCGGTATCCGGTGCGCAACGTCTCCGGTGACGAACCGCCGTTCCTGATCCAGCAGGGGACCGCCGACTCGCTCGTACCGCTGGACCAGAGCCTCGACTTCGCCGAAACGCTGCGCAGCTCCGGTGTCACCGCCGAGGTGCACCCCTACCAGGGCCTCGACCACGGCTTCGGCGTTGGACCCCAGACCGCCCTCGTCGTCGACACCCTCGACATCTTCGTCCGCACCCACGTCTGACGAAGTTCCCGCTGGACACGCGGCTCGCCCGGCTGGAAGCTCGGAGCTGCGGGTCAGTTGTGAGTGGCGTCGGCGCCGTTGAGGGAGACGTCGTCTTCGCGGCGGACCTCGGCGACCTCGCCGGAACCCGCTGTCTCGGCGAGGGGTTGGACGGAGTTGCGGAACGCCTCCAGGGCGTCGAGTTCCCGGCGTCGCGCCGAGACGAAGCGCTGCAGGTGCGTGCTGGAGAGGTTGACCGCTTCGACCGCGTTGGTGGCCGCACGCTGCGAGCGGACCGCCTGGCTGCGGACCTGCTCGATGTCCTCGGCGAGCGTGCGCTCGGTCGAGGCGAACATCGCCGCCGAGCCCAGCACCGCGAAACCCGTGGGGCCGCAGAGGAACACACGCTTGCTCAGCAGCCAGGACAGCAGTTGCGGGTCGGTGTCCAGAGCGGCGATGACGGCGGCGTCGGAGGGGACGAACATGATGGAGCCGTAGATCGCGTCCGCCCAGCGCTGGTAGCCCTTGCTCGCCAGCTCGGTCGCGCGGGAGCGGATGTTGCGCACGTGCACCCGCAGCGCTTCAGCGCGCTCCTCGGGGTCGTCGGTCTCCATCGCCTCGGCCCACACCGCCAGGCTCGCCTTGGAGTCGACCGGGACCTGCCTGCCGCCGCCGACTTCGAGCACCATGTCCGGTCGCGCGGCGCCGCCACCGGCGAGGTCGGTCTGCAGCGTGAAGTGGATGCCTTCGCGCAGGCCCAGCGACCGCGCGGTCTCCACCAGCACCTGCTCGCCCAGCTCACCGCGACCGGTGATCGACGCGAACGCGACCTCGTAGCGCCGCAGCGCGGCTTGCTGCGCGGTGCTGCGGGCGCGTTCCGCCTCCACCATGCGCAGCGCGTCGTCGGCTCGGCGGGCGCTGTCGCTGTAGAGCCGCCAGAGCAGCATCAGTGCCGCCGCGACCAGCAGGATCAGCACGACGACGAACGCGACCAGCACCCCAGTCCCCACACGACCTCCCTCTCGACGAGCGGACACCGCCATCATCCCGGACCGGCCCGACAAGATCACTCCGGCACGCAGGTCCGTGATCGCGGGTGGTGATCCCGGTGTCACGCTTCGGGGTGAAGGACTGCGACACGCCGAAGTGTCCTGGGGGGTTCACCCGGCTTGATCGGGGCGCCGCTAGCTTGGGGGCCATGCGGGTACTGCACACCTCGGACTGGCACGTGGGGAGGACGTTCCACGGCCGTGACCTGCTCGAAGATCAAGAAGCCGTGCTCGGTGGACTGGCCGAGCTGGTCACCGAGGAGCAGGTCGACGTCGTGGTGGTGGCCGGTGACCTCTACGACCGGGCGGTGCCCTCCGGCGAGGCGGTCCAGACGTGCGTGCGCGTGCTCTCCCGCATCCGCGAGACCGGCGCGCAGTTGGTGATCACCTCGGGCAACCACGACTCCGCGCCGCGCGTCGGCGCGTTCGCCGACTTCGCCGCCGCCGGTGGCCTGCACCTGCGCACCCGCATCGACCGGCTGCACGAGCCGGTGCTCCTCGACGACGAGCACGGCCCGGTCGCCTTCTACGGCATCCCCTACCTCGAACCCGACCCAGCCAAGCACGTCCTGCAGGCCAGCGCGGACCTGCCCGGGGCGAGCGCCAGCATCGAAAGCCGCGGCCACACGGCGGTTCTCGGCGAGGCGATGAACCGCGTTCGCGCCGACCTCGCGGAACGCCCACCGGGCACGCGCTCGGTCGTGCTCGCGCACGCCTTCGTCACCGGCGGTGAGGGCAGCGAGTCCGAGCGCACCATCGCCGTCGGCGGCGTCGAGCAGGTGCCGGGCTCGGTCTTCGACGGCGCCGACTACGTCGCCCTCGGCCACCTGCACGGCCCGCAGACGCTCGCCGAGCACCTGCGTTACTCCGGAAGCCCGCTGGCCTACTCGTTCTCCGAGGCGAGGCAGCGCAAATCGGTGTGGCTGGTCGACCTCGACGCCGAAGGCCTCGCCGAGGTCCGGCGCCAGGAGCTTCCCGTCCCCCGGCGGCTGGCCACCATCGAGGGCGAGCTCGACGACCTGCTGCAGAACCCCGAGCACACCGAGGCGGAGGGCTGCTACGTCTCAGCCACGCTGACCGACGAGGTCCGCCCGCTGGAAGCCATGCGCCGCCTGCAAGAACGCTTCCCGCACGCTGTGCACCTGGAGTGGAAGCCAGCATCGGGCAAGGCCACGGCCCCGCTGCGCTACGCCGAGATCGTCAAAGGCCGGGACGACAACTCCGTGGCCGCCCGCTTCGTCGAGGACTGCCGCGGCGCCGAGCCCAACGAGTCCGAACGCGCGCTGCTCGACGAGGCGCTGCACGCGGTCACCGCGGCCGAGGGGGCCGGATGAGGCTGCACCGCCTGGAACTCACGGCCTTCGGCCCGTACTGCGACCACCAGGTCGTGGACTTCGACCAGCTCGGTGCCGACGGCCTGTTCCTGCTGCACGGTGACACCGGCGCGGGCAAGACCACGCTGCTCGACGCCATCGCCTTCGCCCTCTACGGCCAGGTCCCGGGCGCGCGCAACGACGCCAAGCGCCTGCGCTGCGACACCGCCGACGACGAGGTGACCACCAAGGTCGTGCTGGAGCTGACGATCCAGGGCCAACGGCTGCGGCTGGAGCGCAGCCCCGAGTACCAGCGCCCGAAGAAGCGCGGCGAGGGCTACACCACCCAGCAGGCCAAGGCGTCGCTGACCTGGGTCGGCGGAGCTCCGGAAGGGCACACGCCCGAGCCGCTGACCCGCATCGACGAGGTCGGCCGCACCGTGCAGCGGTTGCTCGGCATGAGCGTCGACCAGTTCTTCCAAGTCGTCATGCTCCCGCAGGGCGAGTTCGCGAGGTTCCTGCGCGCCGACACCGGCGAGCGGGAGAAGCTGCTGGAGCGGCTGTTCGGCACCGAGCGGTTCGGCGAGGTCGAGAGGTGGTTCGTCGACCGCCGCCGGGAACGCGGGCGCGCGGTTGAGGCCCGGTCGCAGCAGGTCCGCGAGCTCATCGCTCGCCTCTCCCAGGTCTCCGGCGTGCCGCAGGTCTCCGACCTCGGGGAGCCGAACTGGTTGGAGGACATCGAGAAGCAGGCGTTGCGCGACCTGGAGAACACCGCCGCCGAGCACAGCCGCCTCCGCCGCGAACGCGACCAGGCCGAGACGGTGCTGGCCGAACGCCGCGAACTCGCCGAGAAGGTCCGCCGGGTCCGCCAAGCCCGCGCCACGCTCGCCGAGATCGACGCCAAGCAGGCCGAACACGAGGCGTGGCGAGCCGAACGCGCCGCCGCGACCCGCGCGATCCCGGTCATCTCCGCCCGCCGCACCGCCGAACGCGCGGAGCAGGACCGCGACCGCGCCGAGGCCGAAGTCGTCACCTGGGCCGCGCGCTGCCAGGTCGACCCCGCGACGCCCGCGGAGGAGCTGCGCACCCGCGCCGGTGCCGAGCGCGAACAGGCGGGAGCGCTCGCGCAGCTGATCCCCGAAGCGCAGCAGCAGGAAACCGACCGCCGCACGCTCAGCGAGCTGGCCGAGAAGATCACCGCAGGCGAGCGCCGCGAGGCCGAACTCGTCGCGCAGCTCGACGGACTGCCCGACCGCATCACCGAAGCCCGGAGGCGCGTCGAGGAGGCCAAGCACGCCGAACTGCGCCTGGAGACCACGCGCACCCGCCTCACCGAGGTCGACGCACTGCTCACCGCCGCGCGCGAAGTGCCCGGCGCCCGGCGGGAGCTGGAGTCCACCACAGCGCGTGCGCAGCAAGCCGTCGACGAGCACCAGCAGGCCCGCGACCGGCTGCAGGACCTCCGCGCCCGCCGGTTGGCCGGCATGGCCGCCGAGCTCGCCGCCCGCCTGACCGACGGAGAACCCTGCCCGGTCTGCGGGTCGGCGGAGCACCCCGAGCCGGGACGACCCGTCGACGACCAGGTGCGCGCCGAGGACGAAGAAGCCGCGCACGCGGCCGAGCAGCGCGCACAAGCCGCGCGGGAGCGGGCCACCACCGCTGCCCAGCGGGCCGAGCAGCAGGTCAACAACCTGCTCGAACGGCTCGGTCAACACACCGAAGCCGCGCTCGCCGAGGAGCTGGAGCAGCTGCGCTCCGAGCAGGACCGGCTCAGCGCCACCGCCGCGGAACTGCCGCAGCGGGAGACCGCGCTCGCCGAGCTGGAGTCGGCCACCGACGAACTGGGTGAGCAGCTCTCCGCGTTGCGCAACGCCATCACCGCTGCCCGCACCGAGAACACCGCGCTCAGCAAGGCGATCGACGAGCGCGAGGCCCGGTTGCGGGACGGGCGCGGCGATTTCGACAGCATCGCCGACCGCCGCGCGCACCTGCTCGACACCGCGGAGAAGTTCGAGCAGCTCCTCGCCGCCCGCACTGCCCGCGACGACGCCGCCCAGCGACTCACCGAGGCGCGTACCGCGCTCACCGAAGCCGCCACCGCAGCGGGCTTCGCCGGCGTCGACGAAGCCGTGGCCGCCGAACGCGACGAGGAGCGCCTCGCAGAGCTGGAGGAGGCCCTCGCCGAGGTCGACCGCCGCGCAGCGGGCGCCCGCGACGCCCTGGCCAGCGCGGACCTGTTCGGCGTCGACCCGGACACCGAGGTCGGCCTGGAGCGCGCGTCGGAAGCGGCGACCACGGCACGCGAAGCCGCCGAACGCGCCGCCGCGCTCTCCCACCGCGCGGAGCAGCGGCACACCGAGATCGCCGACCTCGGCGAACGCCTCCGCGCCGCTTGGGCGGAGCTGGGGCCGGCGATGGCTGCGCACGCCGAGCTGGAGGCCCTGGCCGACGTGGTCAACGGGCGAGGGCAGAACGCGCGCAAGATGTCGCTGCGCGCCTACGTCCTGGCCGCCCGGCTGGAGGAGGTCGCGATCGCGGCCACCCGACGCCTGCAGCGGATGAGCGACGGACGCTACTCGTTCGTGCACTCCGACGCCGCAGGGGCGCGCGGCACGCGCGGCGGTCTCGGACTGGACGTGCTCGACGACTACTCGGGCAAGGTCCGCCCGGCCAAGACGCTCTCGGGCGGCGAGTCGTTCTTGGCGTCGTTGTCCCTGGCGCTGGGCCTGGCCGACGTCGTCGCGGCCGAGACCGGTGGCGCGCTGCTGGACACGCTGTTCATCGACGAGGGCTTCGGCACGCTCGACGCCGACACCCTGGACCTGGTCATGGACACCCTCGACGACCTGCGAGCGGGGGGTCGCGTCGTCGGCCTGGTGTCCCACGTCGAGGAGATGCGTCAACGCATCGGCGTCCGCCTGCGGGTCCGCAAGTCCCGCCAAGGGTCAACACTGGAAGTCTCGACCTCCTAACCCCGGCGCAGCCCAGCCAGGCACGGCATCCCGGCCGCGGTGGACGACCTGCCCGCACCCGCCCACCACAGCAGCAGCACATGGCCGAGCAGGCGTCGACGGCGACTGCGCCCGACCCCAGCAACGACGACACCCAGCGGGTGACGTCACCGACTCCGCGGTTCCCGACGTCGCGCGATGCACGAGAACCGACCCCGTTGCGCCTCCCCACCGGCCCGCTCACCTCTCGCGCGACGTCGACGGTTGAGGACCCCGCTCACATGGCGCGCGAAGTGTGAACGGCCCGTGCTGACCAGGTACAACACTCGCCACGTAGCGAATCGTCCTGGCGTGTCGGACTCCAGGTGTGAGTGTGCGTCGTTGTTGCGGGGTGATTCCCCGCCGAGACTGCGCGGACGTCCCACCCCGCAGCCGGGCGAGGGCCACCCGCGACAGCGGGAGACGAGGACCAGGCCGACCACCAGTGCACTTCCACCCGCGGTGCTTCTCCACCTCAACCCGAGTCTCAAGAGGAGCTTCGAAGTTCGCGCGTGTTTCGACGTCTGAGGACCCCGTTCGAATCTCGCACGACATGCGAGCGGCACTGCGCTGACCAGGTACAACGCCCCGACAGGCCCCGGATCGTTCTGGCGTGTTGGGTACAGGGCGTGAGTGCGGTGCATGTCGGTCGCGCGGAGGGGGTTTCCGGCCAGGACTGCGCGGACATCCACCCGGCAGCCGGGTGAGCGACAGCGGGAGGTGACGGCCTGACCGACCACCCGTGCACCTCCACCCGCGGTGCTTTCCCGCCTCACGCCTGGGCCTCGAAGGGGCCGTTCGAAGTTCGCGCGAATGTCGACGTTCGAGGGCCGCGGGCGAACTTCGCGCGGCATGTGAACCGGGGGGGCGGGAGGGGAGGGGCGCTCCGCGCCGGTCACGCCGAGGCGCCCCACACGGCCCGGGCCACCCTCCACCCTTCAGGAGTTGTGGCGTTCGTGTTCCAGGAGCCACTTCTTGCGGTCTGAGCCCCAGCGGAACTCACCCGCGGAACCGTCGCTGCGGACGATGCGGTGGCAGGGCACGAACAAGGCCACCGCGTTGCGGGAGCAGGCCGACGCGGCCGCGCGGACGGCCCTGGGTTTGCCGGTGAGACCGGCGAATTCGGAGTAGCTGACCAGTTTCCCGGACGGCACCGTCCGCAGCACCTTCCACGCGTGCTGCAGGAACGGGCCGGAGTGCTGGTGCACCGGCACGTCGTCGATGGCCTCCAGGTCACCCTCGTGGTAGGCGGTGATCGCCTTGGTGACGGGACCGAGGTCGTCGACCTGCACCAAGTCCTCGAACATCAACGACGGCGCCACCTGCGGCAGCAGGTCGTCGGTCCAGGCCGTCCATCCGGAGGCGAGCACGACGCCGTCGGCGTCGACCACCGCGCAGAACGGGCCGGCCGGAGTTTCCACAGTGGACCACTTGATCACGATGTCTCCAAGTCTTCGAAGGATTCCTGCCGCGTCACGTCGACGGGCCGCGCAAGTGGCCCGCTGCTCGCGGTTTCCCACAGCAGCACACCGGCGTAGGACCGCCACGGGCTCCAGCGCCTGGAGTGCGCTAGCAGAGCGGCGGGTTCTTCCGGGATTCCTAGCAGTCCCGCACCCCGCCTCAGCGCGAGATCACCGGAAAGCAGCACATCGGGCGCCCCGAGCACGCGCATCGCGACGTAGTTCGAGGTCCACGGGCCCACGCCACGGATCCGCTCCAGGTCCGCGCGCAGCTCCGCTTCGTCACGCCCGGGGTGCAGCGCCAACCGTCCCTCGGCGGCCGCTGCCGCCAGGTCCCGCACGGTCTCCGCACGTCGCCGCGGTCCCGGCAGTGCCGCCACCGCGTGCTCGGCGAGCACCTCGGCGGTGGGGAAAAGCCTGGTCACCCCACCTTCGGGGTGCGGCAGCTCCTCGCCGAGCGCAGTGACCAACCGCTCGGTCGTCGCCCGCGCGGACGCGACCGAGATCTGCTGGCCGACCACCGCCCGCACCACGATCTCCAGCCCGTCGACCGCCCCCGGCACGCGGACTCCGGGTGAGCGTGCGACCGAGGACCGCAGGAGCGGGTCGGAGGCGAGCACGTCACCGACCGCGACTGGATCGGCGTCGAGGTCCAGCAGCCGTCGCAGCCTGGCCACGGCGCTGCCGAGGTCACGCAGGTCGGTCAGCCGCACCGTGCAGGAGACGTGCCCGTCGGCCGGGCGCAGCGTCGCGATCCCGGTGCCGTGCGGGAGCCGCAGCGACCGCGAGTAGCTCCCGTCACCGCACTCCTCGATCCCGTCCAGCGCCCGCAGCTTCAGGAACCGCAGCACGCCGGCCGTGTCGCAGGGTGCCCGGAACGGCAACCGCAGCTGCACCGTCCCGTGCCCGCCGCGTGCACCGCGCCGCTGCCCGCGCAGCTCGGTGGGGGTGCGGCCGAAGATCTCCTGCATGGTGTCGTTGAACTGCCGCAGGCTGGCGAAGCCGGCGGCGAACGCGACGTCGCTGAACGGGATGTCGGTCGTCTCGATCAGCACCCGTGCGGAGTGCGCCCGGTTGGCCCGGGCCAGTCCCAGCGGACCGGCGCCGAGCTCGGCGGTGAGCACCCTGGTCAGGTGCCGTTCCGAGTAGCCGAGCTGGTCGGCCAGCCCCTGCACCCCGCACCGGTCCACGACCCCGTCGCTGATCAACCGCATCGCCCGCCCGGCCAGGTCGGCCCGCAGGTCCCACTCGGGAGATCCGGGCACGGCGTCGGGCAGGCAGCGGCGGCACGCCCGGTAACCGGCGGCTTGCGCTGCAGCGGCCGTCGGGAAGAACTCGCTGTTGCTGCGCTTGGGCGTGCGTGCCGGGCAGGACGGTCGGCAGTAGATGCCGGTCGACCGCACGGCGTGGATGAAGGTGCCGTCGAACCGCGCGTCGCGCGCGGCCACGGCTCTGAACGCATCCTCTGTTCCCACCAGCACGACCTCGATGTTCCCAGCGCGCGGGAGCGGTTACTAGCGGGAATCGGACATGGCGAGGACCACCGGGCCCGATGAGCTGCGGGTGCAACGCCTAGACTTCGCAGACGTGAGTCTCACCCTCGGAATCGTCGGTCTGCCCAACGTCGGCAAGTCCACCCTGTTCAACGCGCTGACCAGCAACGAGGCGCTCGCGGCGAACTACCCGTTCGCCACGATCGAGCCCAACGTCGGCGTGGTGCCGTTGCCGGACGCCCGGCTGGACAAGCTGGCCGAGGTGTTCAGCTCCGCCAAGACGGTGCCGGCCACCGTGTCGTTCGTCGACATCGCCGGCTTGGTCAAGGGGGCCTCCGAGGGCCAGGGCCTGGGCAACAAGTTCCTCGCCAACATCCGCGAGGCCGACGCGATCTGCCAGGTCATCCGGGTCTTCGACGACCCGGACGTGGTGCACGTCGACGGCCGGATCGACCCGTCCAGCGACATCGAGACGATCAACACCGAGCTGATCCTCGCCGACCTGCAGACGCTCGAGAAGGCGCTGCCGCGGATGGAGAAGGAAGCTCGCACGAACAAGGACAAGCGTCCCGCGCTCGAGGCCGTCAAGAAGGCGCAGACGATCCTCGAGGAGGGCAAGACCCTGTTCGCCGCGGGCATCGGCAAGGACGACCCGGACCTGCGCGAGCTCAACCTGCTCACGACGAAGCCGTTCCTGTACGTGTTCAACGCCGACGAGGGCGTGCTGGCCGACGAGGCCAAGCAGAAGGAGCTGCGCGAGCTGGTCGCCCCCGCCGACGCGGTGTTCCTGGACGCGAAGGTGGAGGCCGAGCTGCAGGAGCTCGACGAGGAGTCCCAGCGGGAGCTGCTGGAGTCGATCGGCCAGGAGGAGCCGGGTCTCAACGCCCTCGCCCGCGCCGGCTTCCACACGCTCGGCCTGCAGACCTACCTCACGGCAGGCCCGAAGGAAGCCCGCGCCTGGACCATCCCGCAGGGCGCGACCGCCCCGCAGGCCGCCGGCGTCATCCACACCGACTTCGAACGCGGGTTCATCAAGGCGGAGGTCGTCTCCTTCGACGACCTCGTGGCCGCGGGATCCATGGCCGAGGCGAAGTCGGCGGGCAAGGTCCGCATGGAGGGCAAGGACTACGTCATGGCCGACGGAGACGTCGTGGAGTTCCGCTTCAACGTCTGACCAGCGGGGCGTGCGGTCGCTTCCTCGCTTGACGGTGACCGCTGCCTCCAGCGCTTGGTACTCTCCTCTCGGCGGCGGTTGTCGCCGTTGGTGCACTTCCAGGCGGAAAGCCTGAATCTCTGCGGAGAGGCCTGAGACGATCAGGCCATGTCCCGGTGGGGTGCTGCGCTTCTCATGCGCGTGAACCTGCAGTGCCGACCTCGGGTCGGTTCGCGAAAGGACATGGTCATGTCTTCCAAGGACGAGAAGAACCTCAAGCAGGTCCTCGACAAGATCGCCAAGACGGAGGAGCCCCGGCGTTCCGCGATGCAGCGGATGCACGAGGTGATCCTCGAGGCAGCTCCGGACCTCAAGCCGCGGATCTGGTACGGCATGCCCGGCTACGCGAAGGCCGCGAGCACGCCGGTCCTGGTGTTCTTCCGGAACGACGAGCTGATGTCGCTCGGGATCAGCGAGAAGGCGTCGTTGTCACCCGCCGGCGGCAACGACGGCCTGCTCATCCCGTGCGCCTGGTACTTCGACGCGCTCGACGACACGACCGAACGCCGAGTCGCGGAAATCGTGCGCGCCGCCGTCGCCTGACCGCTCGTTCGCACGAGCGGAGTCTTCCGTCGGCATGTGACCGGTCGGGACCGCGCAGGCGGGTCCGGCCGGTCATCGCCTCCGCCCGCGCAGTGCGGTGCCGGAGGGGCGTCGATCGCAACGTCGAGATCGCCTACCCGCACGTCTCGGCGCTTGCTCGACGACTCGAGCGCTCACCCACTCGCCGGACAGGTGGCCTGACCTTCAACGGACCGCGTAGGCCGGAAGCGACTCGCCCCGACCCGAGTGTCGGGCTCAAGCCGCGGTACACCGATCTCGAAGAACACCGAGCCCTGGCTGTGACTGGCTCTGAGCCGGAACACCTGGGTGATCAGGCATTCACCGGGGATCTCGGGTGGATCACCTTGGCACCGCGGAAGTCGTGAGGTCCATTCCAGGGCGATCCGTCACCTCGGGCGACCAGAACGGGACTGACGACAGTGCGTGGGGCATTGATCAGTTCGGTTGGCTGCGTTTCGCGACGTCTTGCCCCATGACGAGCGGCTCTGGCCGGCGTTGCGGAGGGGAGTTCCCGTGGGAACTGTTGTCGTGGGTGGGTGGCCCGAGGAGGGGTGGGCATGACCGCTGTGGTGCAGGTCAACGTCATCGTTGCGGACCTCGAGCGCAGCCGGGTGTTCTACGAGCGGCTGGGACTCGCCTTCCGCGCGCGGAACCGGCATGGCGACGGGCCGGCTGAGGCGTGGGTGTCGACGAACGTCGGCATCACCGTCGTGCTGCACTCGACGGAGTTCGCGTCGTGGTGGGACGAGTCCGCTCCTCGGCCTTCGCCGGGTGGTCCGCAGGTGGACCTGGACCTCGATTCGGCGGAGGCCCTCGACGCGGTGGTCGAAGCGCTCGACACGACCGTCGTCAAGACACCGACGGACATGCCCTGGGGGCAGCGCCTCGCCATCGTCCTCGATCCCGACGGGTACCGGATCGGGCTCAAGGCGCCGCTCTGACCCCTGAGCCGACGTCGATCAGGCGGACTTGGCTTCCGGGATCTCGAGGGCTGCTCGCAGGTCGTCCAGGTCGATCCCGGTGGTGCCCAGGACGGTTCGGCCTGGACAGTCGGCGCGCAGGAGGCCGAGGAGCACGTGGCGGCTGTCGATCGCGCGGTGCTTGAGCCTGATGGCTTCGCGGAGGGCGAGTTCCAGTGCCTTCTTGGCGTCCTTGGTGAACGGGACGTGGCCTCGGCCCTTGCGTCCTCCCGCGCGGCGGAGCGCCCCGGCACCGAAGATCTCGTCCGCGCGAGCGCTCACCGCGTCGAGGTCGATCCCCAGCGCTGCGAGGGCTTCCGCGTCCAGGTCCGGGCGGGTGAGGTCGTCGCGGATGCGCGCGTTGAGCTCGGCGGGTTCCACTCCGCACGAGCGCAGCGCTCGTGCGGCCACGCCTCCGGACGCCAGCCCGGCGAGCAGGTGGCGGGTGTCGATGTGCGGGGACTGCAGTGACCGGGAAGTCTCCTGCGCCACGATCACGGACTCCCTGGCTTCTCGGGTGAACCGCTCGAACATCACTTCCTCCTGCCGTGCTTCTTGTGGACGGCCTGACGGCTGACCCCCAGTGCGTCGGCGATCTCCTGCCACGACATCCCCAGCTCGCGGGCGCGGGCCACCTGGAGCGTCTCCCACCGCTCCGCCAGCTCGCGGAGCGAGCGCACCGCGCGCAGTCCGGTGACCGGGTCGTCGCCGGCGGCGGTGGCCGTCAGGTCCTGCTGCGTCATGATGTCAACCGTAGTTGACGTCTCGGTCGGGTGTCAACGTTGGTTGACAATCCTGAACCGAAAGCTCCGGCTCGGAGGCTGGGGCGGGGGAGGGCCACTCCTCCAGGTGTGCTTGACCTGCTGCCGTTCCCCTTCGCACTTCTCACGGAGTTCGGCCCCTGAAGGCCGTGGTCGAATTTCGCGCGAACTTCGAGCCCTGGCGGGGTGTGCACGAGCGGAAGCTCTTCGACGGCGAGCTTGGTCGAGGAGCGGGAAGGCGGGAGCTGGCGAGGTGGGAGCTGGCGAGGCGAGGTGCGCGGTTCGTGACTCGAAGAAGCTATCTTCGGTGATAGTATCGCTGGCGTTAGTATCTGCTGCGTTCCCGGTGGGAGGGCTTGGCGTTGGTGGACTTCGTCGGTCGGCGGGAGGAGCTGGCCACGCTGGAGCGCGAGCTGCAGAGGGTCGCCTCCGGCGTGGGGGGTGAGCGGCCGGGCCGGTGCGTGATGCTGCGCGGGCGGCGCCGGGTGGGCAAGTCACGCCTGGTCGAGCGCTTCGCCGAGCGTTCCGGAGTGCCGTTCCTGTTCTACGCGGCCACGGGTGCGCCGAACGCGGACGAGCTCGCCCGACTCGCTCGCGACGCCCAGGTGTCGAACCTCCCGCTGGCGCACCTGCTGGCCTCCGCGCAGCCGCAGAACTGGGACGCCGCGTTCGACGTGCTCGCCGCCGCGCTGCCGGCGGACCGGCCGAGTGTGCTGGTCATCGACGAGGTCCCGTACCTCATGGACGACAGCGGCGCGTTCGAAGGCGTGCTGCAGCGGGCTTGGGACCGGGCGCTGGAAGCGAAACCGGTGCTGCTGATCTTGATCGGCTCGGACCTGTCGATGATGGAGGCGCTCAACAACTACGGCCGTCCCTTCCACCAACGCGGCCGGGAGATGGTGCTGGGGCCGTTGAACCCCGCCGAAGTCGGCAGCATGCTGGGGCTGGACGCAGCGGACGCGTTCGACGCCGCGCTGGTCACCGGCGGACTGCCGCTGATCTGCGCCGACTGGCCGCGCGGCGCCTGTGTGTGGGACTTCCTCGGCGAGGCGCTGAACGATCCCGTCTCGCCCCTGCTCGTGTCGGCGGAGAGGTCGCTGGCCGCGGAGTTCCCGCCCAGCGCTCAGCCGCGCAAGGTGCTGTCGGCGATCGGCAGCGGCGAGCGGACCTTCAGCAACATCGCCCGAGCAGCCGGAGGGCTCGCGGCCACCTCCCTGCAGCGGTCGCTGGAAGTCCTCGTCGACAAGCGGATCGTCGCGGTGGACCTGCCCCTGTCGACCCGCCCGTCGAGGGAACGCCGGTACCGGGTGGCGGACCCCTACCTCCGGTTCTGGCTGCACCTCGTCGGGCCCTACATCGGGGAGGTCGAGAGGGGGCGTGGTGACCTGACCCTGGCCCGGATCCGGGAGAACTGGACCAGCTGGCGCGGTCGAGCCGTCGAACCGCTCGTCCGCGAGGCGCTCGTCCGGATCCTGCCCGGCAACGGGCTGCCGCACGCCCCAGCGGTGGGCGGGTACTGGACCCGCAGCAACAACGTCGAGATCGACATCGTCGGGGCGGACCGAGCGCCCATCGCCAAGGAGCTCCGCTTCGTCGGCTCGATCAAGTGGCTGGAGAACTCCCCCTTCGACCAGCACGACCTGGCCGCCCTGCACCGGCACCGCGCCGCGCTCACCGACCAACCCCTCCCGGTCCTGGCCGTGTCGCGCAGCGGCGTCGAGTGCACGGGTCTCGACGCCTCGTGCGGCCCGGCTGATCTGCTCCGAGCGTGGTCGCAGCAGGCGTCGGTCTGACCCGCTCCAGCGGCTCCGCGACGACGGGTGAACCTGGGACTTCTCGGAGTTCCGCCCGACCGTTGGGCTGCTAGCGTCGGACGGGTGAGTCCGGTGCTCGTGATCGGTGCGGGTGTGCACGGCTTGACCTGCGGCGTTGTGCTCGCCGAGGCAGGTCGCCAGGTGCTGATCCGAACTGCTGAGCGGCCGCGCGAGACGACCTCGGCCGTGGCCGGCGCGATGTGGGGACCGGCGCGGCTCAAACCACCGGAACGCGTCCTGTACTGGGCCACGCTGTCGCACGCCGAGTTCACCTCGCTGGCGCGTGTCGAGAACTCCGGCGTGCACCTGGCCTCCGGGCGGATGGCCGCGCGGTTCGACCTCGGCGACGTCGTGCCTCCGGAGACCAAGCTGATCCCCGACCTGCAGCGTTGTGACGAGCAGGAGCTGCCCGACGGGTTCGTCTGGGGCTACCGGGGGACCGTGCCGCTGATCGACATGCCCCGCTACCTCGACCACCTGCTCGACCGCTTCCTCGCCGCAGGCGGCGAGATCCGGCTGGGTCCCGTGCAGACGTTGGCCGACGCCGCCGCCGAGTGCGACACCATCGTCAACTGCACCGGCGTGGGAGCGCACGAACTCGTCGGCGACCCCAGCGTGCACGCGGTCTTCGGCCAGCACGTCGTGGTGCGCAACCCGGGCCTGGAGGAGTACTTCATCGAGCTCAGCGACGGCGGTGAGTTCACCTCGTGGATGCCGCACGGCGATCGCGTCGTGCTCGGCGGGATCTCGCTGGCCGACGACTGGCGGCGCACTCCGCGGCGCGAGATCAGCGAGGGCATCCTCCGCCGCGCCGCCCGCCTCGAACCGCGGCTGGCCGACGCCGAGGTCCTCGAGGAGACCGTCGGTCTGCGGCCCGGCCGCGAGTCGGTGCGCGTCGACGTCGAGCACTACCGAGGAGCCCGCCTCATCCACGACTACGGCCACGGTGCGTGCGGTGTCGGCCTCTCGTGGGGCTGCGCGTTCGAGGTGGCCGAGCTCGTCGAGGGCAAGACCGAGTGAGTTCCGCGGCGCAGCCGCTGTCCCGCGCCCGACGCCCTGCACCGGCGTGCACCAGCAGCAAGTGGCGCCCGAGAGACCCGCGTCTGCGGTTCCCGCACCCGTGGTCGTGCAGCATCGCGGAGCCGCTGCGTTCTTCCCGCCCGAGGGTTCTGCTCCCCGCACCGCGGAGCGAAGTGCGGCCTAGTCGAACTGCTCCACGACGTCGTCGATCTCCTGGGCCATCGAGGTGTCGTTGCCGGTGATGCCGCCCTTGAAGTGCGTGGACAGGGAGAACGTCACCGTCGTGTAGCGGATGTCGATGTCGGGGTGGTGGTTCTCGTTCTCCGCGATCTCGGCGACCCGCGTGACAGCCTGGACAGCCTGCGGAAATCCCGCGAACTCGACCTCCCGGACGAGCGCGGCGCCCTCGTGGCGCCACGTCGGCAGGTGCTGCAGGGCCTCGGAGATCTGCGCGTCGGTGAGCAGTTCGGTCATGACCACATGGTGCCCGAGGTGGAGCGGATCGACCGTCCAGTCTGAGATCGAGCTGAGAATCTCGCCGATCACTGTGAGAAGGGACTGAGACCTGGTGCCCGAGCAGGGTGGAGGTCGGCATCCTGGTCATCATGTTGCCTCGGGTGCTGGTGGTCGACGACGAGCCGGGAGTGCGCGCTGCGCTGCGCCGCGGGTTGACCGCGGAAGGCATGGAGGTCAGCGTCGCCGCCGACGGTCCCGAGGCGCTGCGCCTGACCATGACCGGCGCCTTCGACGTCGTGCTGCTCGACGTCATGCTGCCCGGCATGTCCGGTTACCGGGTGCTGGAGCGGATGCGCGAGCAGGACGTGACCACCCCGGTGCTGCTCATCTCGGCCAAGAGCGGCGAGGTCGACCAGGCCGACGGGCTCGACCTCGGCGCCGACGGCTACCTGGTCAAACCCTTCTCCTTCCTCGTGCTCGTCGCCCAGGTGCGGGCGTTGCTGCGGCGGCGGGACAACGCCGGTCAGCAGGCGTGCCTGCGGGTGGGGGCGCTGGAGATCGACCGCAGCAACCGCGAGGTGCACTGGAACGGCCAACCGGTGACGCTCTCACCGCGCGAGTACGGGTTGCTCGTCGCGCTGGCCAGCCACCCGGAATCCGTGGTTCCCAAGGACGACCTGCGGCGCATGGTGTGGGGCGAGGAGCAGTTCGTCACCCGCAACGTCGTCGAGGTCTACGTCGGCTACTTGCGGCGCAAGCTGTCCGCGGTCGGTGCCGGTGAGCTCGTGCAGACCGTGCGCGGGCAGGGCTACCGGGTCTGCTGCGACGCATGATCAGGGGAATGCGCGGGTGGTGGCAGCGCCGCACCATCCAGTTCCGCACCAGCGTCGTGGCCGCCGCCGTCGCGCTGATCGGCCTCGGGGTCGTCGCCCACGCCGGAGCCGGCATCGTCAGCTGGCTCTTGATCGACTCCGTCGACGCCGACCTCAAGCGCATCGCGGGCGGCGCCGCCGACCAGGTCGCCGCGGGCACGCCGATCGTCGGCAGGCCCGACGTGCGGGTGCTGGAGGAGGGCACCGGCGCTCCGGTGGACGGGTTGCCCAGCGCGAACCTGAGCGAGTGGCAGATCGTCGAGCTCAGCGCGGGCAGCGGGGTCCTCGACTTCGTGGCGCCCGCCGAGCTGCACCGCTGGCGCGGCGTCCCGGTCACCGATCCCGCAGGCCGGCACCTGCTGGTGGCCGCTGAAGCACGCCTGGTCGGCTTCGCCGACACGGCCGGGCGCACCGGCAAGCTGCTCAGCTTCGGATCGGTGGTGGCAGCGGCCCTCGTCGGGTTCGCGACCTGGCTCGTCGTGCACCGCTCGCTGCGGCCGGTGGACCGGATCCGCAGCGCCGCCGCCGGCCTGCCCGAGGGTGAGCGGTTGCCGGTGCCCGAGGCCGCCGACGAGATCCGGGCCCTGGCCGAGGAGCTCAACACGATGCTCGCCCGCCGCGACGCCGACACCGAGCGGCTGCGCAGGTTCACCGGGGACGCCGCGCACGAGCTGCGCAACCCCGTCGCCTCGATCCGCGCTCAGGCCGAGGTCGCGGTCATGCACCCCGATCCGGACATCGCGCACGAGACGCTGCAGGACATCGCCCTCGAAGCGCAGCGGTTGTCCACGCTGGTGGAGAGCCTGCTCGCGCTCGCCCGCGCCGAGCGGGAAGCCGAGCCCACCCAGCCGGTGGACCTGGCGGCGGCCGTGCGGGAGGTCGCCGAACGCCTCGGCAACGACGTCGAGCTGGACGTGCCGGCGGAGCCGGTGCTCGTGCTCGCCGCGCCGGCCGAGGTCACGACCGTGCTGGAGAACATCATCGGCAACGCCCTGCGCTACACCCGGACGCTGGTGCGGGTGTCGGTGCAGGCCGAGCCGGGGATGGGCGTGCGCGTGGTCGTCGACGACGACGGCCCGGGCATCCCGCCGGAGCACCGGCCGCGCGTGTTCGACCGCTTCTACCGGGTCGAGCCCGACCGTGCTCGGGCGACCGGTGGTGCCGGGCTCGGCCTCGCGCTGGCGGCCGAGGCGGTGCGCAGGCGCGGCGGGACCGTGCACGCGGCGGAGTCACCGGTGGGTGGTGCGCGCATCGAGGTCCGCTGGCCAGCCGCACCCTGACGTGCGGCAAGATTGCCGGGCGTGGCGGTCCTGCGGAGCACTGGTCTGATCGAGGCACCCCTGGCCACGGTGGGGGCCGCGCTGCGGCACACCCGCACGGCGGAGACCGGTCTCGCCGGGCTCGGCGTGCGAGCCAGGAGGCTCACGAGCGCTGATTCGCTGCTGGTGCCCGGCGACGAGCTCGCGTTCCGCATCGCCGGGTTGACCCTGACCACCCGGGTCGTGCGTGCCGACGTCGACGGGTTGAGCTCGGTCCTGGTCTCCGGCCCGTTGAGCCGGTTGCAGCACGACACCGTCCTCGCGCAGGTCGGGCCGCGCACCCTGCTCACCGACTCCGTGCGGTGGACCAGTCCGCTCGGGCCGCTGGGCAGGATCGGCGACGTCGCCCTCGGGCGTCGCCTGGTGCTCGGCGTGCAGGCGGCCCGCATCCGCGCCGTCCGCGCACTCGCCGAAGCCTGGGCGGACCGGGAGGTGGTGGTGGGAACCGCGATCGTGCGCGGCGGACGGCTGCTCGCCCAGCAGCGCAGCTACCCCGCCTCGCACGCAGGCCAGTGGGAACTGCCCGGCGGACGCGTGGAGCCCGGCGAGGACGAGGACGAGGCCGTGGTCCGCGAGTGCCGCGAAGAGCTCGGCGTGGAGGTCAGGCCCACCGGTCGGCTCGGCACCGACGTGCCGCTGGACAACGGGATGCTGCTGCGCGTCCACACCGGGGAGCTCACGGGTCCCGAGGAGCCCGCAGCGGTCGAGCACCGCGAGGTTCGCTGGGTGAACGCAGCGGAGCTGCCCGCCCTCGACTGGCTCGAGACCGACCGGGTCCTGCTGCACTCCCTCCGCGCACTGCTGAGCTAGGTACCTGGCAACCGAAGAGGGAGGAGGATTCACCGGCTCCGGTGACCCACTTCCGAGGAAGCGGACACCACCGGTGAGCACGTTCGGCAGGCGAGCCGCGCCCGCAGTTCTCGGAGAACGATCTTCTTCCGAGCGGAGAGAGCCACAGAATTGATCGGAAGCAAGGGCTGGTCAGGCGAGCTACATTGAGAGGATGTTTGTAGTGCTGTTGAACTACACCGCGCCCGAATCGGACATCGACGCCAACCTCGTAGATCACTACGAATGGGTCTCCCAGCATTACGACGCAGGCGACTTCATCGCCGCCGGGCACCGGCACCCCCGCAACGGGGCGGTGATCATCGCTCGGGCGATGTCCCGCGGCCGGCTGGACGCGATCCTGGCGACCGACCCGTTCGCGCTGCACAAACTGGCCCGCTACGAGGTCATCGAGTTCCACGCGCTGCGCACGATCCCGGAGCTGGCGGCCTACGCGGACCCGTTGCCCACGACCGCGCAGCGATAGCGGAACGCATGATTCCGCCGCGGTGCAGGCGCCGCGGTCAGATCACGTCGTGCTCTTCTCCTCGGCCTTCTTGCCGCTCTTCTTCCCGTCCTTCTTGCCTTCCTTCTTCCCGCTCTTCTTGCCGTCCTTCTTCGCGGCTTTCTTCTTCGCCTTCTTGACCTCTTCCTCCTTGGATTCGCGGAGCAAGGTCTTCAGGACCACGATGGGGCAGCTCTTGCACGGTGGTTGCGAATGGCAACATTCCTTCTTGACCTTGATGGTGCCTTTGCCCACGGTGCTTCTTCCTCAGACGGGTTCGGGGGTGCGGCCGAGGGTAGGCGAACCTAACCCGGTCTGGCGAACTTGATGTTCGCCCGCACCGGTGGATGTTGCACGGCCCACGTGCGCGCCGGTCGGTGATGTGCTTGCACTACGCTGGAGTCGGCCGCGTGTCGACGTAGCGCCCCCGCGGACCCGCGGGGTGACGCCGAAATGAGCTCCGCAGCAGCGGCGCAGTGGAGCCGCGGCCGGTGCCTGGCACTCAGCAGGCACCATGCGGGAGACCCGCATCCGGTGCCATCGCACAGCGGTGCATCACATCGACGAACCGCCGCGTCCTTTCCGCGCCGAGCCATGGAGTACCCGCGTGTCCGCCACCAGCGTCGCCGCCCCCACGCGCAGTGATCTGCGCAACGTAGCCATCGTCGCGCACGTCGACCACGGCAAGACCACCCTGGTCGATGCGATGCTGCGCCAGTCCGGTGCCTTCTCCGAGCGCGCCGAGCTCGTCGACCGCGTGATGGACTCCAACGACCTGGAGCGTGAGAAGGGCATCACGATCCTGGCCAAGAACACGGCGATCCGCCGTGAGACCGAAGACGGTCCGGTCACCATCAACGTCGTCGACACCCCCGGCCACGCCGACTTCGGCGGCGAGGTCGAGCGAGCGCTGTCGATGGTCGACGGCGTGACCCTGCTGGTCGACGCCAGCGAGGGGCCGCTGCCGCAGACCCGCTTCGTGCTGCGCAAGGCGCTGGCGGCGAAGCTGCCCGTGATCCTGGTCGTCAACAAGGTCGACCGCCCCGACGCCCGCTGCGCCGAGGTCGTCGAAGAGGCCCACGACCTGCTGCTGGAGCTCGCCAGCGAGCTCGACGGCGAGGTCGACCTGGACATGGAGTCCATCCTCGACCTGCCGGTCGTCTACGCCTCCGCCCGCGCCGGCCGCGCCTCGTTGGAGCAGCCGGAGGAGGGCGAGCTGCCCGCCGAGGAGAACCTCGACCCGCTGTTCGAGGTGCTGCTCGAGCACGTGCCCGCGCCGGTCGCCGACTACGACTCGCCGCTGAGCGCCCTGGTCACCAACCTCGACGCCTCGTCCTTCCTCGGCCGCATCGGCTTGTGCCGGATCCACTCCGGCACGATCCGCAAGGGCCAGACCGTCGGCTGGTGCCGCGAGGACGGCAGCGTCGAGAAGGTCCGCCTGACCGAGCTGCTGATCACCGAGAACCTCACCCGCGTGCCGGCCGAGCAGGCCTCCGCGGGCGACCTGGTCGCCATCGCCGGCGTCCCGGACATCACCATCGGCGACACCCTCACCGACCCGGACGACCCGAAGCCGCTGCCGCGGATCACGGTGGACGACCCGGCGATCTCGATGACCATCGGTGTCAACACCTCGCCGCTGACCGGCCGCAACGGCGGTTCCAAGATCACCGCCCGGCAGGTCAAGGCCCGGCTGGACAGCGAGCTGATCGGCAACGTCAGCATGAAGGTGCTGCCGACCGAGAAGCCCGACGCCTGGGAGGTGCAGGGCCGAGGTGAGCTGGCGTTGGCGATCCTGGTCGAGAACATGCGCCGCGAGGGCTTCGAGCTGACCGTCGGCAAGCCGCAGGTGGTCACCAAGACCATCGACGGCAAGCTGTGCGAGCCGTTCGAGCGGCTGACCATCGACACCCCCGAGGAGCACCTCGGCGCCGTCACCCAGCTGCTGGCCAGCCGCAAGGGCCGCATGGAGACGATGGACGGGCACGGCACCGGTCGCATCAAGCTGGTGTATGTGATCCCCGCCCGCGGGCTGATCGGCTTCCGCACCGAGTTCCTCACCGAGACCCGCGGTACGGGCATCGCCAACCACGTCTTCGAGGGCTACTTCCCGTGGGTGGGCGAACTGCGCACCCGGCACAGCGGCTCCTTGGTCGCCGACCGTTCCGGTCCGGCCACCAACTACGCGCTGCTGCAGCTGGCCGACCGCGGTTCGTTCTTCGTGCAGCCGGGCAACGAGGTCTACGAGGGCATGGTCGTGGGCGAGAACCCGCGTGCCGAGGACCTCGACGTGAACATCACCAAGGAGAAGAAGCTCACCAACATGCGGTCCTCGACCGCCGATGAGCTCGAGAAGCTGGCCAAGCCGCGCACCCTCTCGCTGGAGGAGGCGCTGGAGTTCTGCTCCGGTGACGAGTGCGTCGAGATCGGACCGGAGGCCATCCGCGTCCGCAAGATCATCCTCGACAGCACCACCCGCGGTCGCGAGCGCTCGCGGCAGAAGGCCCGCGACAACGCCTGACAGCTGGACCGAGGAGGCGGCGGCGCCGGCTCGTCCCCGGTGGGGGGGCTCAGCCGGCGCCGCCGCCGTTTCGAGCGGCTTCGTGGTGAGCACGCCGTGCGCCGGCCCAGCGCGCGGAGTCCGCGGAGCCGCAGTGCTCGCCACGCAGCAATCCCTGGACCTGGCCGGCTTCTCCGGTGGGTGAAGTCCCGTTCCGCTGCCCTCGACGGCTCGATCTCCCGGCGGCGCGAGCTGGTCGCGTGGGGTAAGGAGGAGACGTTCTTGCCGCCTCCTGGCGGCACGGGTCGTCGACCCCGATGACGATGATCGGATCGTTTCGGGAACGATGGGGGGCTCTCGCGCGTCCTGCGTTCGGGTGACACCGAGCGGCGGGCGCCCGCCCCGGGGAGGATCCTCCGGCGGCTCGATGTGAGGGAGGTTCGGCGTGTCCCAGGGTCGACGCCGCGCACGTGTTGCGGTTCCCCTGCTGGTGGCGATCGTCAGCCTGGTGGCGAGTTGCACCGACGCACCGCCGCCGCAGCTCGTGGCGCCGAACGAGACGACCAGCCCGCCCACCACGAGCACACCGTCGCAGCCGATGCCGATCGAAGTCGTCGCCGGCGTTGACGAGCTCGAGGGCGGTTTCAACCCGCACACCCTGGCCGACCTGTCCCCGACGAGCTCCGCGCTCGCCGGCCTGATGCTGCCCTCGGTGTTCCGGCCCGGCCCGGACGGCGCGCCGCAGCTCGACACCAACCTGGTGGAGTCCGCCGAGGTCGTCCCGGACGCGGAGAAGTTCACCGTGCGGTACCGGATCAAGCGGCAGGCCAGCTGGTCCGACGGAGCCCCCATCGCCGCCGAGGACTTCGTCTACCTGTGGGAGCAGCTGCGCTCGCAGCCCGGTGTCGCCGACCCGGCCGGCTACCGGCTGATCGAGGACGTCGCCTCCCGGCAGGGCGGCAAGACCGTCGACGTCACCTTCCGCGAACCCTTCGCGGGCTGGCAGTCGCTGTTCACCAACCTGCTGCCCGCGCACCTGCTGCGCGCCGCCCCGCGGGGTTGGGCGACCGTCCTCGACGACGGCTACCCGGCGTCGGGCGGACCGTTCGCGATCCGGCAGATCGACCTGGACCGCGGCGAGATCATCCTGGAGCGCAACGACCGGTACTGGGGTCCCCCCGCGCAGTCCGACCGGGTCGTGCTGCGCGCGCTCGACAAGCCGAGGCAGGTCGAGGCGCTGCGCAGCGGCGACAGCCACCTGGCCCTGTTCAGCCCGGACGCCACCACCCTCCAGTCGCTGCGCAGCCTGGGCGACCAGGTGCAGCTGATGACCGTTCCTCGCCCGGCGACCATGGAGCTGCTGCTGCGGCAGGACAGCCGGGCCCTCGCCGACGTCAGGGTCCGGCAGGCCGTGCTGGCCGCCCTGGACCGGCCCGCGCTGATCGAGGCCGGAACCGGCGGCGGTGCGCCCGGTGACCAGCTGCAGGCGCACGCGCAGGTCCTCGCCCCCTCCGAGCGCGGGTACACCCCGACCGAACCGGCCGGGGCGTTGCCGAAGCAGCCGGACCGGTCGCAGGTCGAGCGGTTGCTGACCGAGGCCGGGTACCAGCGCGCGGGCGGCACGTGGCTCCGCGACGGGCGCCCGCTGAACCTGGTGATCGCCGCGCCGTTCGAGCACGAGAGCTACATCAGCATCGCCGAGGCCGCCGCCCGGCAGCTCCGCGACCTGGGCATCCAGGCCACCGTGGTGACACCGACCGGGGACCAGCTCTTCCGCGAGATGCTCGCCACCAACCCGCACTCCGCGGAGGCCGGGACCGCGGGCACCGTCGACATGGCCGTCGCGCCGCGACCGGCCGGCGGCGACCCGGCGGCCACGATGGCCTCGTCGTACGGCTGCCCGGGCGTTGACCCGGACAGCGAGCAGCCGCTGCCCTACAACGCGGCCGGGTTCTGCGACCAGCTCCTGCAACCGACGATCGACGCGGCGCTGGGCGGGCGGCTGCCCTTCCAGCAGGCCTCCGCCAACGTCGAGTCGGTGCTGTGGCGGGACGCGATCGCGCTGCCGCTGTACCAGCAGGCGCAGGTCCTGGCGCTGAGCAAGGAGGCCAGAGGCGTCCAGCCGGGCTTCGGCTTCGCCGGGCCGTTCTCCACGGCCGCCCAGTGGCTCGGAACACCGGCTGAGAACGACGGCTATTAACACCAGGCCTCTTCCGCCCGCGCCGGCCCTCTGACCAGCGCAGACAACCTGGGTCCCCTCGAGGCCTCCGGGATGACGTCTCGCGCGAGGTGTCATCCCCTCACCCGGACGAGTGGGCGGTGGGTTCTACCTCGGGGCGCACCGCGGCCATGTCGTCCGTGCCTGGTGGAGGTGGAGCGTGCGTGGGGGTGCTGCCGCGATGGCCGTGGTCTCCGCGGGCAGCCCGGGGCGGTGAACCCGACGTGGGATTCCGTTGGTCCGGTCGGGGGTGGGCGGCCGTTGGTCGTCCGGGGGTGGGCGGAGATTAGTCTGGACCGGTGACGCTGACGGCCCCACCGCGGTTGCTGCTGGTACACGCGCATCCAGACGACGAGACCTTGTGGACCGGCGGGACGATTGCCCGCTACGCCGCTCGCGGGGTGCAGGTCACCGTGGTGACCTGCACGCTCGGCGAGGAAGGCGAGGTCATCCCGGAGGGCTTGCAGGAGCTGGTGGCCGACCAGGCCGACCAGCTCGGCGGCTACCGCGTCGGTGAACTCCGTTCTGCCTGCGCCGCGCTGCGAGTCGCCGACCAGCGGTTCCTGGGCGGTGTCGGCCGGTGGCGCGATTCCGGGATGCTCTGGGAGCAGCCCGGTCAGGCCACCGCTCGACCCGACGCGCACCCGCGCGCCTTCGCCCTCGGCGAGCCCGAGCCGCAGACCCAAGCCCTGGTGGACGTCCTCGACGAGGTGAAACCGCAGGTCGTCGTGACCTACGCGGAAGACGGCGGCTACGGCCACCCCGACCACGTCCGCGCCCACGAGATCACCCGCGCGGCGGTCGAGCGCGTGCCGGAGGTGGACCGGCTGTTCTACGCGGTGCCCTCGCGGGACTCGCTGGCCGCCGGGCTCGCTGACCTCGCTCGCTCGGAGGACCTGCCCTTCCACCTGCCCGAGCTGCACGAGCTCGCGAGCGTGCCCGACGAGTCGATCACCACGGTCATCGACATCGCCGAGCACCTGCCCGCCAAGATCAGCGCGCTGCGGGCGCACGGCACCCAGGTCAAGGTCTGGGTGGAGCAGTGGCGCAACGGCGACGGCGTCGCCGCGTACGCGCTGTCCAACGGCGTGGCGCACCCGATCCAGCCCACCGAGCACTACGTGCTGGCCGAGGGGCCCGCGGACGGGTGCGAGACGGACCTGTTCGGCGGCCTCGGGGTGTGCGGTACCGAGCCGGTGGGGGCCCGGTGAGCCGCGCCGACGCTGCGGTGTTCGGGTTCCTGCTGCTCAACACGGTGCTGCTGGCGATCCTCGAGCTGTTGTACCTGCCGCTCTACATCGGCTCGGTGCAGTTCCCGATCTCCGCAGCGGTGGCCGCGGTGACGACCCCGCTGCTGGTCGCCGAGGCCGGCCGGATCTCGAGGAGCCGCCGCGTCGCCGGCGCCCCGCTGGTGCTGTGGTTCGCGGTCGTGCTCGTCTTCGGCGTCTTCGGCCCCGGCGGTGACGTCGTGCTGCTCGGCAGCGACTGGCGGACGCTGCTGCTCATCGGGGGCGGAGCCCTGCCCAGCGCGATGATGCTCGGCATGGTCCTCGCCAAACCGGGCCGCTGACGAGTTCTGCTGGGGCTCCTGCCTCGAGGTCGGCAGAATGGGCGCCCGGGAGGACCCATGGCTGAAGTGTTGACCGACGAGCGGGTGGCCGGAGTGCTGCGGCCGTTCGTCCGGGCCGCCACGCCCGTGCTGGCCGCCTTGCGGGAGGCCGACCCGGTCCGGTTGCGGGGCCGGGAGATCGACGCCCTCGGCGACGGGACGCTGCACAAGCTCCTGCGGCAGCTCGACTCGATGCAGGTGCCGGGCAGCTCCACCTGGGACGCGATGAGCGTCGACGAGCGCTGCGACTGGTGGACGCTGCGCGTCGGCCGGTTCCTCGCGCTCGCCGCGGGCCTGCCGCGCTTCGGCGGCGCGATCACTTCACGGTTGCCGCTGCGCAACGCGCTGGGCATCACCGGGCAGAGCCTGGTGCTGTGCGCGATCGCCGGGGAGCACGGGGTGACCGATCGGGCGGTGCAGGTCCAGCTGATCGCCTCGGTGCTGCTCGGGCGCGAGATCAGCCCGGAGCTGGCCGCGGGCCGGGTCGAGGACGAGGCGCGCTCGCAGGAGCTCACCGAGGACCTCGACGCCTCGACGCGGAAGCACGGCAAGGCGACGCTGAAGTCCGTGGTGCGCACGGTGTGGCGGATGGCACGTGCGCTCTGGGAGATCGACTCGGAGCTCGACAAGAGGCCGCAGGGACGGCTCCACCACCAGCTGCTGGGGAACGTCCCCGTGGTGGGTGTCGTGGGGGGTTACCTGGGAGAACGTTCCGCCCTGAAGCGCATCGGCCGGAAGGGGGCGGAGTGGGTGCGGCGGAACGGTTTACGCCGTTAACCGGACCGACGTAGAGTCGTCACACCTCCCGAGCCGTGGGACCAGTTACGCGCGCAGGGGGGTGCGAGAGATACTGTCAGCAGTCGCGCCAGGAGATTCCTGCGCGCGCGTTGGACAACGCTTCGAGCAGGAGTGCAACCGTGACCTACGTGATCGCCGAGCCCTGCGTGGACGTGCTCGACAAGGCCTGCATCGAGGAGTGCCCTGTCGACTGCATCTACGAGGGCGGGCGGATGCTCTACATCCACCCCGATGAGTGCGTCGACTGCGGTGCCTGCGAGCCGGTCTGCCCGGTCGAGGCCATCTACTACGAAGACGACGTGCCGGACGAGTGGGCCGCCTACACGAAGGCGAACGTGGACTTCTTCGACGATCTCGGTTCGCCGGGTGGCGCCGCGAAGGTGGGCAAGGTCAACAAGGACGTCGAGCCCATCACGAGCCTGCCGCCTCAGGGCGAATGAGCTCCCCGACCGGCCCGGGCGCGGTGGCGTCCGGGCCCCGGCTCCCTGACTTCCCCTGGGACTCGCTGGCACCGCACAAGGCGACCGCGAACGCCCACCCGGACGGCATCGTCGACCTGTCCGTGGGCACCCCGGTCGACCCGGTTCCCGCGCAGCTCCGGGAGGCCTTGGCCGCCGTGGCGGAGGTGCCGGGCTACCCGGCCACGCACGGCACGCCTGCCCTGCGCGAAGCGGCCGTGGAGTCGCTGCGCAGGCGGTACGGCATCACCGGTCTCGAACCGGACGCCGTGCTGCCCACCATCGGTTCCAAGGAGCTCGTGGCGTGGCTGCCCACGCTGCTGGGCGTGGGCCCCGGCGACGTCGTGGCGATCCCGGACCTGGCGTACCCGACCTACGAGGTCGGGGCCAAGATCGCCGGCGCCGAGGTCGTGCGGCTCGCCCCCGGTGAGCTGCCGCCCGGCGGGACCAAGCTGCTCTGGCTGAACTCGCCGTCCAACCCGACCGGCCGCGTGCTCACCGCCGACGAGCTCGGCCGGATGGTGCGCGCCGCCCAGGACATGGGCGCGGTGGTCGCCTCCGACGAGTGCTACCTGGCGCTGGGCTGGGACGCCGAGCCGGTCTCGGTGCTGCACCCCTCGGTCGGCGCCGCGCGCGACGGCCTGCTGGCGGTGCACTCGCTGTCGAAGTCGTCGAACCTGGCCGGCTACCGCGCCGGGTTCGTCACCGGTGATCCGGTGCTTGTCGCGCGGCTGCTGGAGCTGCGCAAGCACGCCGGCATGATCGTGCCGCGCCCCGTGCAGGAGGCGGTCACCGCCGCGCTGCGCGACGACGAGCACGTCGCCGAGCAGCGCGAGCTCTACGCCGCTCGCCGTGCGGTGCTGCGGCCCGCGCTGGAGTCCGCCGGCTTCACCATCGAGCACTCGCAGGCCGGGCTGTACCTGTGGTCGACCCGGGGCGAGGACGCGTGGGCGACGGTGGAGCGGCTCGCGCAGCGAGGTGTCCTCGTCGCGCCGGGCACGTTCTACGGCCCGGACGGAGCCGAGCACGTGCGCATCGCGTTGACCGCCACCGACGAACGCGTCGCGGAAGCCGCCAAGCGCCTGGGGTGAGGACTCCTGCTGCGCAGCGGTGCGGGCAGCAGGACCTGCGGCGGGTTGAGTCCCACACCCGGAACCGGCGGCTCCGTCGCCGGTTCCGCGGTTCCAGGGGAACTTCCTCGGCTGGTGCTCAAACCGCGCTAGCGGCGGTGGTGAGGGTTTCCCAGGCGGCGGGCCACTGGGCTCGCCGGTGCGCCTTGCGGACTTCCTCGCGTTCCACGAGACGCCCTGCGGCGAAAGCGGTTCCGGCCTCCGGACGCGGTCCGAAGCCGTCGAGCAGCGCTCGGAGGCGCTCCGCGGCGAAGCAGGCGTCCTGGTGCTCGCCGAGGACGTCCTGGAACCCCTTGGCCGCTTTGATCAGCCGGGTCACCGGCGCACCCAGCAGCGGTTCGGCGAGCTCGGCGGTGTAGCGGACCTTCTTGCCGTCGATGCGGAGCGAGTGCAGTTCGTCGTCGGTCGGTTCGGCCGGAAGCCGCTCTACGGCCCTCCGCAGCTTCGCGATCTGACGCCGCACGAGCCCGCGGAGCAGCGGCTCGGCGTCCACATCGGAGTCCACGCCGGGCAGTTCCCGCGTCGCCCAGGCCAACCGCTCCAGCAGCTTCCGGTACCGCTCGCTGTCCAGGGCCGCCAGCATCTCGGCCCTGGCTTTCCGGTGCTCGGCGTCCAGGCCGGAGATCAGCTGCTCCGCGGCGCTGCGCTCGGCGTCGGGAAGGCCGGCGCACTCCGAGCGGAGCCGTTCCCGCAGCACGTCCAGGTCGCGGACCGGGCCGAGGGCCCGCCCCAGCCAACCGAGTTCCGCGCGCAGCGGCTCGGACTCCTCGCGGTCCAGGAACGGCCGGGCCGAGCGCAGCATCGCCCGCATCCGGCGCACCGGCACCCGCATCTGGTGGAGGTCTTCCGGATCGTCACCGCGGCGCGCACCGGCCTCGTGGGCGAGCAGCGCCCGCAGCCGCGCGTCCAGCGCGGCGCGGACGTGCGCCGTGATCGTGGCCTCGCGGTCCACCTCGACCGGCTCGGAGGCCAGCACGTCTTCGAGCAGCCGGGATGCAGCCATCCCCCCATGCTAAGACGGCCCAGGGCCGCCACCGTCGCCGCGCACAGGCACGTCTAGGCAGCGAAGGGCCCCTCCCGCCGGGAGCGGGAGGGGCCCGTCGAGTGCGCTGGGGTCAGTCGTTGGCGTGCAGCGCCGCGTTCAGCTCGACCTTGCCGCCGGTGCGGTTGACGACCTCGACCGCGCCGGTGGTGGAGTTGCGGCGGAACAGCAGGCCGTCGTTGCCCGAGACCTCGGATGCCTTGGTGATCGTGCCGTCCGGCAGCGTGATCTTGGTGCCCGCGGTGACGTACAGGCCCGCCTCGACCACGCAGTCGTCGCCGAGCGAGATGCCGATGCCACCGTTGGCGCCGATCAAGCAGCGCTCACCGATGGAGATGACCTCCTTGCCGCCGCCGGACAGCGTGCCCATGATCGACGCACCGCCGCCGACGTCGGAGCCGTCACCGACCACGACGCCCGCCGAGATGCGGCCCTCCACCATGGACGCGCCCAGCGTCCCGGCGTTGAAGTTCACGAAGCCCTCGTGCATCACGGTGGTGCCGCTGGCCAGGTGCGCCCCCAGCCGGACCCGGTCGGCGTCGCCGATGCGCACGCCGGAGGGCACCACGTAGTCGACCATGCGCGGGAACTTGTCGACGCTGTAGACGGTGACCGGGCCGCGCGCCCGCAGCCGCAGCCGGGTCGCCTCGAAGCCCTCCACCGGGCACGGGCCGTGGTTGGTCCACACGACGTTGGCGAGCAGTCCGAACTGGCCGTCCAGGCTCACCCCGTGCGGGCGCACCAGCCGGTGCGACAGCAGGTGGAGCCGCAGGTAGACGTCGTGCGCGTCAGCCGGCGCATCGGACAGCTTGGCGATGTCGACGCGGACCGCGATGACCTCGACACCCCGGGCGTCATCCCGCCCGAGCAGCGCGACACCGGCCTCGCCGAGCGATTCGGCGGCCTGCTCCGCGGTCAGCTTCGTCGTACCGGACTCGCCGGAATCGCTGAGCTTGACGGTCGGGAACCAGGTGTCGAGCACCGTGCCGTCGTCGGTCACGGTCGCCAGGCCCACGCCGTGGGCGCCCGTGGTCTGCGGGTCGGGGATGTTCGCGCTCATCCTTGGAACGGTAATCGGCAACGCCGCACCCGGCCTGCACGGGGGTCAGCTCTTGAGGGCGCTCGGGAGGTGACAACCGGTGGTCAACGTCAGGATCGTGGTCCCCGCCGTGCCGAAGGTGTAGACGGCGCCGTAGGCGTCGTTGCCGGTGATCTCGTGGTCGCGGGTGCGGTTGATGATGATCTCCGGCTCGCCGAAGCCGTACTCGGCCGTGATCGAGCGGACGATGGACACCGCGACCGGCCAGTCGGCGTCGGTGATCGGCTGGGCACCCCGCCACGACTCCAGCACCCTGCTCTCGGCGTCGGCACCGGCGAACTCCGAGCAGTCGACCCTGCTCTCCGGTGCGGACACCGCCCACTTCAGCGGGCCGACCAGGTGGTCCAGCAGGTCCCGGAGGCGCTGCTGCATCTGCGCGTACTGCGCGCTGATCTGCTCGATGCTCGGGCGCTGCTGGAGCGCGCTTCGCGGGTCCAACACTGCTACCCCCGTCAGAGTCGGACGTCGTTCCGGACGTCAAGAGATGATGCCGGACCGCTCGAGGCGACCCGGACGCGGCACCCGCGGGAGCACCCGTGCGAGTACCGATGCTCAGCCGAACAGGTTCAGCGCGAAGCTCATCAGGCCGAAGGCGACCACCGGCCCGATGCCCAGGGCGAGCAGGCCCACGACCACCGCGTGACCGTCGACCTCGGTCGTCGGACCCGGAACCGCAGGAAGACCGGCCCGGCCAGCAGCACCAGCACGGAGCCCCGTGACGACCCCGGCCGGGGTGCAGCCGCCGTGCCCGCCGGGATGGCGGGGCACCACAGCGCTCCAGACCCCCGCGAACGCGGTGAACGCGGCCAGCGGCACCGCCACGACCGTCGCGAGAGCCGCGAACCACAGCGGCGGTGCGGCCGCTGGTGTCGGCGTCGTCGTCCACGACCCGATCCCGTCCGCGGAAGGCAGGTGGTGGCGGGTGCACGCGCTCGGGACCGTGCAACCGGTTTCGCGGAAGCTGTTGATGGCGTGGAGAACCCCCGGGAGGCGCACCTGCTCGGCCTGCGCTCCGGCTGCGCGCCACGCTCGCGGACCCGCTCCGCACCCCATGTCGCCTCCGCCACCACCGGTTCACGAGCCTAGTCCGATGATCTCGGCCGTGGTGGCGGCTGTCGTGATCCGGTCCCGCCGATGCCTGTCCTGCAGGTCAGCGCGGTAGCCTGCCGGGCGTGACCGCTTCGTTGGACCTCACCTCGGACCCCGTCGAGCTGACCGCCGCGCTGGTGGACATCCCCAGCGTGTCCGGCTCGGAGAAGACCATCGCGGACGCCGTGGAGCAGGCGCTGCGCGCGCAGGCACCGCACCTGGAGGTGGTCCGCAACGGCGAAGCCGTGCTGGCGCGCACCCACCTCGGCCGCGGCACCCGGGTCGTGCTGGCCGGGCACCTCGACACCGTGCCGGTCAACGACAACCTCCCGTCCCGGCGCACCGGTTCCGGCGAGGACGAACTGCTGCACGGCTGCGGCACCACCGACATGAAGAGCGGCGACGCGGTGATGCTGAACCTCGCCGCCACGCTGGGCGAACCGCGGCACGACCTCACGTTCGTGTTCTACGACTGCGAGGAGATCGAGGCCGAGCGCAACGGGCTGGGGCGCATCGAGCGCGAGCTCCCGGAGTGGCTCGAGGGCGATCTGGCGGTGGTGTGCGAGCCGTCCAACGGCGCGATCGAGGCGGGCTGCCAGGGCACGATCCGCGTCGAGGTCCGCACCACCGGCACCCGCGCCCACACCGCGCGGGCGTGGATGGGGGAGAACGCGATCCACGCCGTGCAGCCGATCCTCCAGCGGCTGGTGGAGCACACGCCGCGCAACCCGGTGATCGACGGCCTCCAGTACCGGGAAGGCCTGCAGGCCGTGAAGATCTCCGGCGGAGTCGCCGGCAACGTCGTGCCCGACTCGTGCGTGGTCACCGTCAACCACCGCTTCGCCCCGGACAAGTCGGCCGAGCAGGCCGAAGCGGAGCTGCGGGAGATCTTCGCGGGGTACGAGGTCACCGTCACCGACCTGTCGGCGGGTGCCCTGCCCGGGCTGACGTCCCCGGCGGCGGCGGAACTGGTCGAGGCCTCGCAGTCCGAGCCGGTCGCCAAGCTCGGTTGGACCGACGTCGCCCGCTTCGCCGCCCGCGGCCTGCCCGCGGTCAACTTCGGCCCCGGCGACCCCACCCTGGCCCACACCCAGCAGGAGCACGTCCGCACTCCCGAGATCCGCCACTGCGCCGAAACCCTCCAACGCTTCCTCAGCTGACCGCGAGGTCCCTGGAGCCGAGCCCCGATCACCGCGGTTGTCCGTCCTGCTCTGCGGTGTGGTGCTGGGGGAAGCGTGGAGTTGTCGAGTGCTCGGGCCAGCAGTCCAGGAGTGGAGCTCTGCGGTGGTCGGGTGTCCCGCGCGACTTCGGTCGGACCGACCTGGACACCGCGGTATCCGGGAGTACCCCGGTACTCGGGCAGCCTGATCCGTCTTCGAACCCGCCCCCCGGCAATCCGCTACCCCGAGCACCGAGGCCGCCCGCCCGGGGAGGTCAGGCCGTGCCGAGGATTCCCGTGTCGGTGGCCTCCTGCGTGGTGTGCGGGGCGCGTTGGTTGGGGAGTGCCGGGGTCGGGGTGGACTCCTCCGGCAGTTCGGCGGCGTGGCGCTCGGCTTCGGTGAGTTCCGGCGCCTCGGGTTCTTCGGGCTCCTCGCTGGGCTGCTCCGAGCCCGTCTTCTCCTGGATCTTGTCCACGAACTGCAGCAGCTCCACCGGGAACGGCAGGACCAGGGTCGAGTTCTTCTCGGCCGCGACCTCCACGACGGTCTCCAGCAGCCGCAGCTGCAGCGCGGCCGGGGTGTCGGACATGACGCGGGCCGCGTCGGAGAGCTTGCGGGACGCCTGGAACTCGCCGTCGGCGGAGATGACCCGCGACCGGCGTTCGCGCTCGGCCTCGGCCTGGCGGGCGATGGAGCGCTTCATCGACTCCGGCAGCGAGACGTCCTTGATCTCCACCCGGTCGATGTGCACGCCCCAGCCCAGCGCCGGGCTGTCGAGCATCAGCTCGAGGCCCTGGTTGAGCCGTTCGCGGTTGGACAGCAGGTCGTCGAGGTCGCTCTTGCCGATGATCGACCGCAGCGAGGTCTGCGCGACCTGGCCCACGGCGAACAGGTAGTCCTCGACGTTGACCACGGCACGTGCCGCGTCCTGGACCCGGAAGTAGACGACCGCGTCCACCCGGACCGTGACGTTGTCGCGGGTGATGCCCTCTTGCGCGGGCACCGGCATCGTGACGATCTGCAGGTTGACCTTCTGCAACTTGTCCACGACCGGGATGATCGTGGTGATGCCCGGGCCGCGGGTGAGTTCCTGCAACTTGCCGAAGCGGAACACCACGCCCCGCTCGTACTGCTTGATGATCTTGACGCTGGAGGCGGCGTAGACGACACCGAGCACGAGGATTGCGATGAGCAGTTCGATGAGCATGACCGGCTCCCGGGCTCGCGGAGGAACACGGCCCGACGGCGCTGGAGCGCCTCCGTAGATCGTGGAGCAGACCTGCGTGTCGCGCCCGGCTCGCGTCGCCGGCGCCGCTAGATCTTTTCTTCGTATCGTACGCCGCGAGGCCGTCCTGTGAATCCCAGGTGAACAGGCCTTTCGTCCCGCGTGCGCAGCGGCGGGGCGGCTCGGACGGCGATCTGCAACTGCGTACGCTCGTCGCTATGACAGTCGACGGTCAGTGGGGTGAACCCAACGGTGCGGAGCGACCGCACGAGAAGCAACGCGGCCCCGTGGTGCTGCGTCGTTCGCGGCTGAGCGAGCCGACCACCACCGACCAGCGGTTGCTGGACTCCAGAGGACCTTCGGACTGGGTGCACACCGACCCGTGGCGGGTGCTGCGCATCCAGGCCGAGTTCGTCGAGGGCTTCGGCGCGCTGGCCGAGGTGCCGCGGGCGGTCACCGTGTTCGGCTCCGCGCGCACCCCGCGGGAGCACCCCGAGTACGCCACCGGCGTGGCCCTCGGGCGTGCCCTCGCGGGCATCGGCTGCGCGGCCATCACCGGTGGTGGGCCCGGCACGATGGAGGCGGTCAACCGCGGCGCCTCGGAGGCCGGCGGGCTGTCGATCGGACTGGGCATCGAGCTGCCCTTCGAGCAGGGTCTGAACCCGTGGGTGGACCTCGGCGTCAACTTCCGGTACTTCTTCGTCCGCAAGACGATGTTCATGAAGTACGCGCAGGCGTTCATCTGCCTGCCCGGCGGGTTCGGGACCATGGACGAGCTGTTCGAGTCCCTGACCCTGGTGCAGACGAAGAAGGTCACCAAGTTCCCGGTCGTGCTGTTCGGCAAGGACTACTGGCAAGGCCTCTACGACTGGATCCGGGACAACATGCTCGCCGGCGGCAAGATCGGCGAGAAGGACATGGCGCTGCTGCACGTCACCGACGACATCGACGACGCGGTGTCGGTCGTGGCGGAGGCGTACGAAGCGTGGGAGGCGACCCATTGAGCAACGTGTCGGTGTGCGTCTACTGCGCGTCCGGGCCGGTGCCGCAGCACTACCTGGAGCTGGCCGCAGCGGTCGGCAGCAAGATCGGCAAGCGCGGGTGGACGCTGGTCTCCGGTGGCGGCAAGGTCTCGATGATGGGCGAGATCGGCCGCGCGGTCCGGGCCGACGGTGGTCGCACCATCGGCGTCATCCCGCGCGCGCTGGTGGACCGGGAGGTCGGTGACACCGACTCCGACGAGCTGCTGGTCGTCGACACCATGCGCGAGCGCAAGGGCCTGATGGACGCCCACGCCAACGCGTTCCTGACGCTGCCCGGCGGCATCGGCACGTGCGAGGAGCTCTTCGAGATCTGGACCGCCCGCTACCTGGGGATGCACGACAAGCCGGTGGTGCTGCTCGACCCGGACGAACACTTCAAGGGACTGCTGGACTGGCTCCGCGGCCTGGTGGAGAGCGGGTTCGCGTCGCAGCACTCGGTGGACGTGCTCACGGTGACCTCGGACATCGACGAGGCGTTGGACGCACTGGTCCCATGAGCGCACGACCACTGCGGTTCCGGGACAAGGAGATGCCCGCGGACCGGCCGCTGGTGATGGCCATCGTCAACCGCACCCGCGACTCCTTCTACGACCGCGGCCGCACCTTCACCGCCGAGGCGGCGTTCGCCGCGGTCGACCGGGCCGTGGCGGACGGGGCCGACATCGTCGACATCGGTGGAGTGCGAGCCGGTGCGCAGGGCGAACGTGTCGACGCCGAGAGTGAAGCCGCGCGCGTGGTGCCGTTCGTGGCGGCCGTGCGCGAACGGCACCCGGGCCTGGTGATCAGCGTCGACACCTGGCGGCACGAGGTCGCCGACCGGGTCTGCGCGGCCGGTGCCGACCTGGTCAACGACACCTGGGCCGGTGCTGACCCGCGGCTGGCCGAGGTCGCCGCCGAGCACCGAGTCGGGGTGGTCTGCTCGCACACCGGCGGGCTGGAGCCGCGCACCGACGCCTACCGCTCCCGCTACGCCGACGTCGTCTCCGAGGTGACCGAGGAGCTGGTCGCGCGGGCCGAGCGGGTGGTGGCGCTGGGCGTGCCGGCCGAGGGGGTGCTCATCGACCCGACGCACGACTTCGGCAAGAACACCTGGCACGGGCTGGCGCTGCTGCGCCACGCCGGTGAGCTGGCCGCCACCGGCTGGCCGGTGCTGATGGCGCTGTCGAACAAGGACTTCGTCGGCGAGACGCTCGGCACCGAGGTCACCGAGCGGTTGGAAGGCACGTTGGCCGCGACCGCCGTGGCGGCGTGGCAGGGCGCCCGGGTGTTCCGTGCGCACCAGGTGCGCGAGACGCGCCGGGTGCTCGACATGGTCGCGAGCATCGCCGGGACCCGGGAGCCGGACCAGGTGCTGCGCGGCCTGGCCTGATCAGGCCGCGCCGACCGCGGTGCGGACCAGGTGCGTGAGCGCCGGGATCGGGACGTCCGGGCGGACCTGGCGCAACACCGGGGCGAACCGGATCCAGCGGGACTGCACCCGCGGCGGGCTGGGCTGCTCGACGGCCAGCTCGTCGACGAGCTCGGCGAGCCGCCACTTCGACTCCTCCAGGTCCAGGCTCGGCTCGGGGTGCTGGTCGAGGACCTCGACCAGCGAGTTCAGGTAGACGCGGATCTGGTCGAGGGCGGCCAGCCGCTCCTCCTGCCCGGAGGTGGCTCGTGGTTGCGGCGCGTCCCTGGTGAGCGGGTCGGTGCCGCTGGTCGTGTCGGTCTGGCTGTCACGCACGGGTATCGGCTCCTGGTCTGGTCCGGCCGGAGGGGAGGGGGCCTCCGCTTCCCGATCTCCGAGTGTGCTCGGATCAGCCGATCGGGAGCGTCCGTTCGGGTTCGTGCCACCCGAACGGCCGACTCACGCCGCTGTGATTCACATCATGGGAGTCAGGATCCAGAAAGGACCTTGGTCCTCTTGTGCGCAGCCGGTGACACTGCCCGGAAATATCCGTAGAGTCACTACCTGTGAAGGCTGATGCGCTCCGCGGCCACCTGGACGCCCTGCTCCTCGCCACGCTCGACGGCAGGGCGTTGCACGGGTACGCGATCATCGAGGCTTTGCAAGAACGCAGTGGTGGCGCCCTGGACCTGCCCACGGGCACGGTCTACCCGGCGCTGCGCAGGCTCGAGCGAGCCGGGTTCGTGCAGAGCTCCTGGAGCACCGTTGGCGGCCGCCAGCGGCGCACGTACCAGCTCACCCAGGCCGGCACCCAGACCCTCCAGGCGGAACGGCGCGCCTGGCGGGAGTTCACCCACGCCATCGAAGGTGTGCTCACCGCCCCCGCCAAGGCCTGATCGGCCGTCCGCGGTCGTCCGGTCGGTGCGGCGTGCCACGATTGAGCCGTGGCTAGTGCGCTGATCTACCTGTTCGTGGTGCTGGTGGTCGCGGCCGTCGTGTACCTGCTGGCTTCGCTGGTCTTCGGGCGGGGCGAGCAGCTCGCGCCGCTGCCGCCGGGCTCCACGCCCACTCGGCTGCCCGCCTCGGACGTCGAGGGCTCCGACGTGCGCGCGGTCCGGTTCCAGCAGGTCCTGCGGGGCTACAAGGCCACCGAGGTGGACTGGGTGCTGGACCGCTTGGCCGGCGAGCTCGACGAGCTGCACGGCCGGATCGCGGTCCTGGAGCGCCAGCTCGACGTCGCCGGTCAGGAGCTGGAGAAGGCTCGCGCCCAGGGTGGTGCCGAGGATGGGTGACGGCGCGGTGGTCGTCGGCGAGGACGGCCGCGCCCGGTGCCCGTGGGGCGCCGGCCAGCCCGACTACGCCGAGTACCACGACCAGGAGTGGGGCGTCCCGCTGCGCGGCATCCCGGAGCTCTACGAGCGGATCACCCTCGAGTCGTTCCAGTCCGGCCTGTCGTGGCTGACGATCCTGCGCAAGCGGCCCGCCTTCCGGAAGGCCTTCGCCGGGTTCGACCCCGAGACCGTCGCGCGCTTCGACGAGGACGACCGGCAGCGGCTCCTGGCGGACGCGTCGATCGTGCGCAACCGCGCCAAGGTCGACGCCGCGATCACCAACGCCCGCGCGGTGCTGGAGCTCGACCGGCCGCTCGACGAACTGCTCTGGTCCTTCGCGCCTCCGCCGCGCGCCGCGTCCCGGCGCCCGGTCGAGCTCGGTGACGTCCCCGCCACGACGCCCGAGTCCCAGGCCATGGCCAAGGAGCTGAAACGCCGCGGCTTCGTCTTCGTCGGACCCACCACCTGCTACGCCCTCATGCAGGCCACGGGCATGGTCGACGACCACCTCGAGGGCTGCTGGCGGGCCTGACCCGTCGAGCGGCGGAAGCGCGGACCCGCAGCGTCCGGTCAGCGAGCACGGCCGCAGCGGCACCCGGGTCCGAGTGCCGCCGAGGTTCCGCGCCCGCCCGCAGCTCTGCGGGATCAGCGACCGGTGAAGCGGGGGTCGCGCTTCTCGACGAAGGCGGCGACCGCTTCCTTGTGGTCCTCGGTGAGGCCGGCTTCGTTCTGCGCGCCCGCTTCGACGGCGAGGGCCTCGTCGAGGGCTTCCGCCGAAGCCGCCTGGACGGCCTCCTTGATCCGCGCGTAGGCGAAGGTCGGCCCCGCGGCCATCTTCGTCGCCAGCTCCAGAGCGACGCCCAGCGCGTCGTCGACGACCCGGTTGACCATGCCGATGCGCAACGCCTCGTCGGCCTGCACCGGCTCCGCCAGCAGCAGCATCTCCACCGCGCGGCCGTAACCGATCAGCCGCGGCAACGTCCAGGACGCGCCGGAATCGGCCGACAGCCCGACGTTGGCGAAGGCCATCAGGAACTTCGAGCCGGTCGACGCGATCCGCAGGTCGCTGGCGTAGGCCAGCGAGGCACCCGCGCCCGCGGCGGTGCCGTTGACGGCGGCGATCACCGGCTTCGGCATGGTGGCCAGCGCCTTCGTGATCGGGTTGTAGTGCTCCTCGACGGTCTTCAGCGGGCTCGGGTCGCCGCTGGAGAGGAGCTCGATGTGCTCCTTGAGGTCCTGTCCCGCGCAGAACGCCTTCCCGGCTCCGGTGATCACCAGGGCGCGCACCGAGTCGTCCGCCGCAGCTTCGCGCAGGGCCGCCAGCAGCGCCTGCTTGAGCTCGATGTTGAGCGAGTTGAACGACTCGGGGCGGTTCAACGTGAGCAGCCGCACACCCCCGGTGTCCTCGGTCAGCAGTACGTCGGTCACTCCAAGCTCCTTGCCTTGACGTCCGTTGTGGCGGGTCGCGCGAGCACTTCCACTGTGGACCGCGCGGCCGGCGTGCCGTCCCGGGTGGACGGTGTCACCGCAGGTCGCCGCGGACTCCGCCGCGACCTGCGGTGACACGCCGGAGTGAAACGACTCCTCACGGTGATCGCCGGATCTCCTGCGATGTGCCGACCGGCGCCGAAACACCCCACACGAACGGTGAGTCTGCCAGCCCGCGGGGATATTCGACCAGCGCACGGGCGACACGAGTTGATCGGTTCGGTTTCGTCCACGCCTCGGGATGGGGGAGAATGGTGACGGACCCGAACTGGTTGTGGCGACCAGCGGGGGAAGATTTCACGGAGGGAGCACGCTATGGCGGCCATGAAGCCCCGGACCGGTGACGGTCCCCTCGAGGTGACTAAGGAGGGACGCGGCATCGTGATGCGCGTTCCGCTTGAGGGTGGTGGGCGGCTCGTCGTCGAGATGTCGGTCGAGGAGGCCAAGAACCTGGGCGACGCCCTGGAGTCGGCCACCGGCTGAGGCCGCCAGGCGGCCCGGGACGCGTTGCCGGCCGATCATCCCTGGTCACGGCGCTTCCCGGCCGAAGCGACAACTCAAGATCACGTCGACGAGCGGTGAGCACGCTTCGCCGTTGTCGGGCCCCGGTGCCGAGCGCGGTGCCGGGGCCTCTCGTCGGCCCAGTTCGAGTCAGCACGGCCAGTCCGTGCAGGAAGGTCTTCTCGTGTCCGGTGCCTCCGTGTTCCGTTCCGCCCAGCCCACCCGAGGGGTGGAGCCCGAGCTTCCCGTGATCCCGACCGCTCTGGTCGAAGTGGACGTGGTGCAGCGGTGGCGGGACGGAGTGCCGGGCGCGACGGCGGTCTTCGACGGTGAGACCGGCCCGGACCTGGCCTCCGCGGCCGAACCGTTCTCTGTGGACCCGGACGTGCTCAGCGCGATCGGCGCCTCGGCGTCGGCCGGGGACGCGAAGGCGTTCCCGCTGCGCTCCGGCGGCACTGGTTGGGTCGTCGGCGTCGGCTCTGGCGAACCGGAGAAGTGGCGGGCCGCCGGCGCGGCTCTGGCTCGCGCGGTGCGCGAGCGGCTCACCGGGATCACCGACACCGAGTCCGAACCGGGCGACCTCGGGGACGCCTCCGACGCCGACTACCTGCAGGTTCGGCTTCCCGACGACGCCGGCGAGGAGCTGATCGGCGAGCTGACCCTCGGGCTCGCGCTCGGCGGTTACCGGTTCAAGGTGACCGGCGAGCCCGCGCCGCCGCGGCTGCGCAAGGTCCTGCTGGTCGCGCCGGAAGGCGCCGACGTCGAGCCGCTGCGCGAAGCCGTGCGTCGCGCCCGCGAGCTGGCGGCGGCGACCGCGCTGGCCCGCGACCTGGCCAACGCACCCTCCAACGTCAAGGACCCGGCCTGGTTCACCGGGGTGGCCGTCGAACTCGCCGGCCCGATCGCGAACCTCACCGCGACCGTGCGCGACGAGAAGTGGCTGACCGACAACGGTTTCGGCGGCATCCTCGCCGTCGGCGGCGGTTCGTCGCGCCCGCCGCGGCTGCTGCAGCTCGACTACCGGCCGCAGGACGCGACCGGACCGCACCTGGTCCTGGTCGGCAAGGGCATCACCTTCGACACCGGCGGCATCTCGCTCAAGCCCGCCGACGGCATGCACCTGATGCGCACCGACATGTCCGGTGGCGCGGCGGTCATCGGCGCGCTGCTGACGATCGCGCGGCTCGGTCTGCCGGTGAAGGTGACGGGACTGGTGCCCTCCGCCGAGAACCACGTTTCCGGCACCGCCTACCGGCCCGGTGACGTGGTGCGGCACTACGGCGGCAAGACCACCGAGGTCGGCAACACCGACGCCGAGGGCCGCATGGTGCTGGCCGACGCGATGGCCTACGCCGTCGAGCAGCTGCAGCCCGACCTCCTGGTCGACGTCGCGACGCTGACCGGCGCCATGAAGGTCGCGCTCGGCCTGCGCACCGGCGGTCTGTTCGCCACCGATGACGAGCTCGCCGAGCAGATCACCGACGCGGGCGGGCGCGTGGGCGAAACCTGGTGGCGGATGCCGCTGCTGGAGGACCACGCCGACGCGGTCGAGGGCTCGCTCTCCGACCTCAAGCAAACCCCGGCCGGTCCGGGCGGCGTCACCGCCGCGCTGTTCCTCCGCGAGTTCGCCGAGGGCGTCCGCTGGGCGCACCTGGACATCGCGGGACCGGCGCGGGCGGACAGGGACTACTCCGAGGTCACCGTCGGCGGCACCGGTTTCGCCGCGCGCACCCTCGCCGAACTGGCCGCTTCGCTGGGCTGAGTCGCGCGCCACCGGTGATGACCGGCACGCTCGCGGGCGCGGGTGATCGGCGGGTGCCTACCGTCTGAAGCATGGTGTCGGCCCGACGACTGCGGAGGATCCGGTTCGCGCTGCTGCTCGGCGCGCTCGCGCTGTTCGCACTGCTCTACGCGCCACAACCGGTGCTGCCGCAACTGGCGGGCGAGTACGGCCTGAGTCCGGGAGCCGCGGCGCTGCTGGTGTCCGCGGCCACGCTCGGGCTGGCGGTCTCGGCGATCCCCCTGGGCACGCTGTCGGAGGCCGTCGGCCGGCGACGCACCATGATCACCACGCTGGTCGTGGCCGAAGTGCTCGGCTTGGCGCTGCCGTGGGTGCACTCGTTCGCGCTGATGGTGGCGTTGCGGCTGGTGCAGGGTGCGGCCGTGGCCGGGCTCGCCGCGGTCGCCACCGCCTACCTCGCCGACGAGACCGGTGGGGTGCGGCTGGGCACCACCGTCGGCCTCTACGTCGCGGGCACCACCATCGGTGGCATGACCGGCCGCCTGCTCGGCGGCGTCGTCGGCGACTTCTGGGGCTGGAGCGGCGGTGTTCTCGCGGTTGCCCTGCTGGCAGCGGTGTGCACGGTCGCGTTCGTCGCGCTGCTGCCGCCGGAGCAGCACCACCACCGGCAGCCGCTGCGCTGGGCACCGCTGCTCGGCGGCCTGGGGGCGGCCCTGCGCGACCCCGGCCTGTACCCGCCGTACTTGGTCGCGGCGTTGGGCATGGGCAGCTTCGTGACGGTCTACAACGTGCTGGGCTTCCGCATCACCGCACCGCCGCTGCTGGTGCCGCCGGCGTTGGCCGCGCTCGCTTTCCTCGCCTACGCCGCGGGCACCGCCACCTCCGCCCTCGCCGGGCGCGCGGCGGACCGGTGGGGACGGGTGCGAGTGCTGCTGACCAGCCTCGCTGTGACCGTCGCCGGACTCCTGGTGATGCTGCCGGACTCGGTGCCGATGATCCTGCTCGGTCTGGTCGTGTTCACCGGCGGCTTCTTCGGAGCCCACTCGGTCGCCAACGGATGGGTCGGCACCCGGGCCTCGAAGCAGGCCCGAGGCCAGGCCTCGGCGCTGTACCAGCTCGCCTACTACGGCGGCAGCAGCGTCGGCGGAGTCCTCGGCGGCATCGCCTACGGCACCTGGGGCTGGCCCGGTATGACAGTCCTGCTCACGACCTGGCTCGCCCTCGCCGCCACCGCAGTCCTCCTCGCACCCCAGCACCAGCCGACCCCGCACCTCCCACCCCTCAGCTGACCCGCTCCAGCCGCCACCAGGCACAAGGACCCCGCGGAACTCCCACCTCGAGTCACCCCGGACAGCGTCGACCTTCCCGCGAAGCTCGACCCCCGAAGGCCGACCCCCGAAGGACGAGTTCGAACTTCGCGAGAACTTCGAGCACCGAAGGGCGAGCCGCGAAGGGAAAGTCCGAAGTTCGCGTGAACTTCGACCCCTGGAGTTCGAGGTCGAACTGCACGAGGGATGTGTATCCCCGGCGTGCTGGTACGCGACACGCTGCGGTGAGTCGGGGAGCTGGGTCGTGCCCAGGGGCGCCTGGGCTCTCACCGGGGTGCCGGAGTGTCTTCTCAAGACTGGCCGGAGCTGTTCTCCGGGACTGGCGGGACTCTTCGGACGGGCTCTTCGGGTGTGCCCTGTTCGGGCTGCCGTGGGGGCCGTCGGAACACCTCGTCACCAGCGGTGCCGGGCTGGAGCTCCGCGTTCTGGTTCGAGGGGGCAGGACGCCGGGGATCGGCTTCTCGGAGTGCCTCGTCACCAGTGGCTGGCGCTTGGCCGCTGCACGAACGAGGGGCGCACGCCGGAATGCGGGCCTCGGGGTTGCCTCGTCACAGCGGCACCGGGCCTCTACCCGCCGCTCTCGTCCGAGAGGCACGAGGTACGCGTGAGGGGGCGGGGGTGGTGGAGGCGCGGGGACCCGCGCACCTGCTCTCCGGTCCAGGAGGCTTGAGGCTCAGGTGGCGTCTGTGTCGTACGGGGGGCGCTCGCCCGGGGCGAGGGGGCGTTCGGGTGGCTTGGGCGCTGCCGCCGGGCTGTGGCCGTTGCTGGACGTGGGAGGTCCGCTCAGCGGGGAGGAGTTCTTGGAGAACTCGTCGAACGGGTTCTCGCCGTCCCACAGGTGCTTGGTCACGGCCGTCTTCGGGTTGAAGTTGCGGACGCTGCGGAGCTCGTCGAGCGGCTTCTTCAGCTCGTCGAACTCCGGGCCGATCTCGGAGCGGATCTGCTCGCGGGCTCCGGTCGCGTACTCCCTGACCTGCCGGATCGTCTTGCCCAGCCACGCGGCTCCCTGGGGCAACCGCTCGGGGCCGAGCACGAAGAGCCCGACCATGGCGAGAATCAGGAGCTCGGGCCAGCCGACGCTATCGAACACCTCTCGACTCCTCTGGGATCCTCGCGGCTCGGGGACCGACGCCGAGCTGCCAACAGCCCCAGAGTACCGACCGGGTGATACCGGTCGAAGAGGGGAATCGGCGCAACTTCACGCCGTGTCCCCGCGGTGCCCTGCTGTTGACGTCGGCGTGACCGGTCATGAGAGCGTCACGTCGAGCACCAGCTCACGGCCCTGCCGGACCACGGTCACGGGTACGCGGTCGCCGACCTGGTACCGGTCCACTGCCACGATGAGTTCGTCGGCGCTGCCGACCTTGCGGTCGCCGACCTTGATGATCACGTCGCCCTCGGCCATGCCGCCACCTGCGGCGGCGCTGGCGTCCCGCACGTTCTGCACCTGGGCACCGTCGGCCAGCCCGTCGCTGACGGACTTCACGTTGACGCCGAGGTCGGCGTGCCGGACGGTCCCGGTGCGGATGAGTTCTTGGGCGATCCGCCGGACGTCGTCGATCGGGATCGCGAACCCGAGACCGATCGAGCCGCCCTCACCGCCCGAGCCGAGCGTGCGGATGGCGCTGTTGATGCCGACCACCGCGCCGGAGCCGTCGACCAGCGCCCCGCCCGAGTTGCCCGGGTTGATCGCGGCGTCGGTCTGGATGGCGTCGATGACGGCGTTGGTGTCGGTGCCCTCGCCGGCCAGCCGCACCGGTCGGTGCACCGAGCTGACGATGCCGGTGGTGACGGTGCCCGCCAGGCCCAGCGGCGAGCCGATGGCGATCACGTCGTCGCCGACCTTGAGCTTGTCCGAGTCGCCGAGCTGGGCGACCGTCGGGTTCGCGACCTCCACCTTGAGCACCGCGAGGTCGGTCTTGACGTCCCGGCCGACGACCCGCGCCGGAGCCCGGGTGCCGTCGTGGAAGACCGTCGAGACCTGCGCGTTCGGGGTGTCCGCGGCCATCGAGACGACGTGGTTGTTGGTGACCACGTAGCCGTCGCCGTCGATGACCACGCCCGATCCGGAGCCGCCCTGCCCGCCGATGCGGACCTCGATGGAGACCACGGCCGGCACCACCCGCTGCGCGACCTGCGACACCGACCCGCGCGGCCGGTCGCTCGCCCCCTGGTCGACCTCCGCGAGCGTGACGTCCGGGTTGACCAGCGGGTTCCCCTCCTCGGCGGTGATCCGCCCGAGAAAACCGCCGGCCAGGCCGACCAGCAGTGCGAGCACGCCGAGGATGGCCAGCGCGCGCGGGTGCACGCGGCGGCCGAAGAGCACTTCGCGGGCGCTGAGCAGTGGCCCGGGTTCCCGGTCGCCGTCGTCGCCGGACTGCGGCTCGGCGACTGCGGGCGGGCCGAGGATGGCGCCCGCCGCCGGGTTGCGCCACGGGTCGCGGTCACCGGAGTTCCACAGCGCCGGGTCGGGCTCGGTCTCCGGCGTCATCGGTTCCTCGCCCGGTGCGCGTTGCAGCGGGTCGCTGCCGTGCGGTGGGCGGCCGAACGCCTGCACCAGCGCGTCCGGCGCGGGAGGGGCCTGCTCGATGCCGCGCGGGGGAAGTCCGTGTCGCTGCGGGTCGAAGCTGCCGGAGACGCCGTCCGGGCGGGCGAAGGCGTGGCGCTGGGCGGGGTCGACCTCGGGGCGTTCCAGAGGGCGCGGGCGCAGCCGGTCGTGGGAGCGCCCGTTGCCCTCCTCGGCCTGGGCAGGAGCCGCCGCGTACCGGTCGGCGGGGACACCGCGGCCGGTCATGGTGCCGCCCTGCCAGGGGTGCACCGGCTCGGCATCCTGCTGACCCGCCGCAGAACGGTCGTCCCGGCGCGCGCCGGGACCCTGCGCGGGCGTTCCTGGCTGGTCGCTCATCGCTCCCCGGGCTGTCCGATCGGGCTCGTCGCTTCGAGTGGATCACACGGGCCCGTGGCCCGCCTCACCGGCATGATGCCGCTGGACCCATTTTGCCCGCAGCGCGGTGAAGTCCGTGTGGAGTGGGCGCGAAATGGCCAGCGGTTCAGCCGGTGGGCGGCGCGGTCGTGGTGGCGGCCGAGGGGCTCGCCGAGGCGACCGGGGGAACGGATTCCTCCGGCGGAGCCGAGGGGACCGGCGGAGAGGCGGGCTGGCGGGCGGGTGCCGTCGACGACGGCAGCGCGGTGTTGCCCGCGGCCGGGATGACGGCGTTGGTGAACGCCCCGCCGGGCAGCGGCATGGGCGCACCCGGCAGGGGCTGACCGTCCTCATCGGTGGCGGGGAGGTTCATGAAGGCGAGCGCCCCGAGCACCAGCCCGGAGAAGACGACCCCGGCGCCCTGCTTGGTGCGCCGCCCGACCCGGCGGTCGGCGTCGTCCTGCGGCGCGTCGTAGGGACTGGCGGCGCTGCCCAACGGCTGCTGCGAGCCGCCGAGCGGCGTGGAGGACCCCAGAACGGGTCCGCTGCCGAAGCCCTTCACCCGGTTCGGGCGGGACACGGTGACGAGCTGTCCGTCCGAGGTCAGAGCGAGGTTCTCGGGCTGCGCGGGGAGCTCGGCGCTGGAGGGGATGGCCTGCAGCGCCTGCAGCAGCTCCGGCGAGACCGACGGGGTGTCAGCCGCGCGGATCGCGGCCCGGGCCTGCCGCTGCGCTGCGGCGTCGGCCGCGCACGCGGGGCAGTTGGCCAGGTGTGCGACCGCGCGGTCGTGGGCGCTCGGGCTGAGCTCGCCGTCGACGAACGCGACGAGAGCGTCCAGCGCGAGGTGCTGGTCGGACAGCCCCCACCCCCGCAGCACCGTCATCCGTCATTCCTCCCGGCTTGTTCGCGGCGCGCTTCGAGCGTCGACTTCAGCATCTGCCGCCCACGGTGGATCCTGCTGCGCACGGTACCGAGCTTCACGCCCAAAGTGGTACCGATCTCCTCGTACGAGAGGCCTTCGACGTCGCAGAGCACGATGGCCGCGCGGAACTCCGGCGGGAGCTGGTCCAGCGCCGCCTGGAGGTCGGGATCGAGGTGGGTGTCGTGGAAGACCTGCTCCGGCGTGGGAGCGCCACTGGGCAGCCGGTCGGTGTCCTCCGGCAGTCCTTCCATGCGCAGGCGGGACCTGCGGCGGGCCATGTCCAGGAACAGGTTCGTCGTGATCCGGTGCAGCCACCCCTCGAACGTGCCCGGCTTGTACGACGCCAGCGAGCGGAAGACCCGGATGAAGGTCTCCTGGGTGAGGTCCTCGGCGTCGTGCTGGTTGCCGGACAGGCGGTAGGCGAGCCGGTAAACCCGGTCGGCGTGCTGCCGGACCACCTCGTCCCAGCTGGGCGGTGTCCAGGCGGCTTCCTCCGCACCAGGCGAGACGGTGGTCGGCGAAACGCTGTTCTCGTGGGACCGGTCGGTGCCGGGGGCCACGCTCATCGGCTGTGTTGCCATCGGGCGAAAAGCCACCTCCTGTGGGCCTTGCATCTACCAGAACGCGCGGAGCGGGGCCTGTGTTCCCAACGCCTGGTGCGCAGGTGAGACGCCGATGGTTGTCGGTGCTGTCGTCCACTGTCGTGTTCCCCGGTGATATGGGAATGAAAACCACCTGAGATGCACCTGAGAGTTCGGGTGAGGTTGCTCTCACCCGCTTGGCCGCGCGACGGCGGTCACGCGGAGTGACGAGACGTCGCGCATGGAAACGGCCGTCTAACGATGTCGTCCGAAGACATCATCTGAGCGCCGAACGCCGATAACCTTCCGCGTTGTGATTCCCGAGAGGTCGGTGGCCCGCTACTCGACGGGCGGCGTTGCGGTGGGGGAGCAGACACGTGCTCGCCCGGCCGGTGAGGGTCCGCAGGACTCGCCGGTCGGAGCGTCGTCGCTGCACGTGCTGCGCTTCCTCGCGGCCGCGCTGCGGGCCAAGGCCGTCGTGGAGATCGGCACCGGGTCCGGTGAGACCGCCCGGTGGCTGCTCCGGGGAATGCTTCCCGACGGCGTGCTGACCTCGATCGACGCCGACCCGGCCAACCAGCGCGTGGCCCGGGACGCGCTCGGCGAGGAGGGTGTCGCGCCCGCCCGCACCCGGATGATCACCGGCTGCGCCGTGGAGGTGCTGCCCCGGCTCACCGAAGGCGGCTACGACCTCGTCTCGGTGGGCGTCGCCAGCTCCGACTACCCCGCCTACCTGGAGCTGGGCGTGCGGCTGCTGCGCCCCGGCGGGGTCATCGTCTTCGCCGGAGTCCAGCTGGGCGGCCAGGAGGACAACCGCGGTGCCCTGGCCACGGCCATCCGCAGCATGGTCAAGCGCGTCCAGGAGGACGAGGAGCTGGTCCCGGTGACGCTCCCGACCGGACCAGGCCTGCTAGCAGCGGCCAAGCGTTGACCTGGGAACAGCCAGGAGCCGCCCTGCTCCCGCTGGATGAACTCACCGCGTCGCGGCGTGCACGCCGCGACGCCGCACCTGGAACAGCGGCTCCGCCGCCTCGCTGAACGACCCGCGGTGCGAGGTCGGCCCGCTCGGATGCCGAGGTGGTCCTTCCCCTCCGCGGGAGGGGAAGGACCGGCGAACCTCGTGCGTCAGGCGGGCGAGACCGACAGGAGCTTGCCCGCGAGGCCTCGGGCTCGGGTGCCGAGGCGCTTGGCGATGTCGTTGAGGGCCGCGCCCGCCGGGGAGTCCGGCTCCTGCAGCACCAGCGGCTCGCCCGCGTCGCCGCACTCGCGCAGCCTCGGGTCCAGCGGGATCTGGCCGAGCAGCGGCACCTCGGCGCCCAGCGAGCGGGTCAGCGAGTCGGCCACGATCTGGCCGCCGCCGGAGCCGAAGACGTCCATGCGCTGGCCGTCGGGCATCTCCATCCAGGACATGTTCTCCACGACGCCGGCCAGCCGCTGGCGGGTCTGCATGGCGATGGCGCCCGCGCGCTCGGCCACCTCGGCGGCGGCCTGCTGCGGGGTGGTGACCACCAGGATCTCGGCGTTCGGGATCAGCTGCGCGGTCGACAGCGCGACGTCGCCGGTGCCGGGCGGCAGGTCGAGCAGCAGCACGTCCAGGTCGCCCCAGAAGACGTCGGCGAGGAACTGCTGCAGCGCGCGGTGCAGCATCGGCCCGCGCCAGACGACCGGGGTGTTGCCCGGGGTGAACATGCCGATCGAGATGACCTTCACGCCGTGCGACTGCGGCGGCATGATCATCTTCTCGACCTGGGTGGGCTTCCCGCCGGCGCCCAGCATGCGGGGCACGGAGTGGCCGTAGATGTCGGCGTCGACCACGCCGACGGACAGGCCGCGGGCGGCCATCGAGGCGGCCAGGTTGACCGTCACGCTGGACTTGCCGACACCGCCCTTGCCCGAAGCCACGCAGTAGACGCGGGTCATCGAGCCGGGCTCGGCGAAGGGGATGCGCGGTTCCTCGGCGTCGCCGCGCAGGCTGCGGCGCAGTTCGGTGCGCTGCTCGTCGCTCATCACGTCGAGCTCGACCTGGACCGAGGTGACCCCGTCGACGGCCGCGACGGCGTCGTTGACCCGCTGCGTGATGGTCTCGCGCATCGGGCAGCCCTGGACCGTCAGGTAGACCTCGACCGTCACGGCCCCGCCGTCGCCGATGGACACGCTCTTGACCATGCCCAGGTCGGTGATCGGCTTGCGGATCTCCGGGTCCTCGACCTTGGTGAGCGCCTGGCGAACGGCTTCCTCGGTCGGCGCGGACTGCGTACTGGTCACGGTTACCTCGACAAGCGTTGGTGAACGTGGTGGGGACGGGACGTGTCCCGCCGAACCTGAAAAGGGTCTCACACCCGAATCCGGCAGCCCCCATGTTACGGACGAGTAGAGCACCGGGGGAACGCCATCAGCCCCGGTAGGGCTGTCACCCGGGGTGGTGGTCCAGGGGCGCTGCGAAGTCAAGGGAGTGCGGACAGTAACATCCGTCACGTGGCCGAGACGGCTCTGGACCGATTACCGACGCGAAGTGAATTGTTGGCGTACCGCAGCTTCCTCCGCGCGCACGCCCGGGTCACGCGCTGCCTCGAAGGCGACCTGATCGCCGAGCAGAGGCTCACCCTGGCCGCTTACGACGTCCTGGAAGCGCTGGCCGAAGCACCGGAGCAACGGCTCCGGATGACTGAACTCGCCGATGTCGTGCTGCTGTCGCGCTCCGGGGTGACCCGGCTGGTGGACCGCCTGGAACGGCTCGGGCTCGTGCGTCGCGTGCGCGTCGACTCCGACGGGCGCGGGGTGCAGGCCGTGATCACCGAACGAGGTGAGGGGCGGCTGCGGATGGCCTCGGCGACGCACCGCAACGGTGTCGCCCGCTACTTCCTCAACGCCGCCGACGGCGAGCTGGACACCCTGGTGCGCGCCTGCGAACGCCTCGCGGACGGGGGTGTGCCCTCGCCGCCAGGCCAGCGTGCGCAAGCATGAGCGGGTGACCTCCCTGATCAAAGCCGTGGGCCTGGTGCGCTTCGTGGACCGCCGGTTGCTGCTGGTCCGGTCCGAGGACCAGCACGCCTTCTACCTGCCCGGCGGCAGCATCGAGCCGGGCGAGAGCGAGCCGGAAGCGCTCCACCGCGAGGTCGCCGAGGAACTTGGCGTCGAGCTGCGCGAACCCCGCTTCTTCGCCCGCTACCGCAACGACGCGGTCGGCCGCGGTGACGGGGTGGAGGTCGACCTCGCCTGCTACACGGGGGTCTTCGACGGCGAGCCGGTCGCCTCCGCGGAGATCGCCGAGCTCGGCTGGTTCACCCGGGCCGAGTACGCCGAGCACCGCGTCACAGCACCGGCGATCCTCGACCTCTACGCCGACCTCGATCCGGCGTGGTAGACACCCAGGCGTGCCCGGCACCCGAGCGGTGCCGGCGTGACCAGGTGGAGCGGTGCGCGACCTCGTCGTTGCGAGGTCGCGGATGTGGAGGTCGAGACGTGGACGGTCGTCGTGCCCGGCGCAGTTGCTTGGCGGTGCCCGGGTCGAGCGCGAAGATGATCGACAAGGCCCGCGGGCTCGGCGTCGACCAGTTCTTCCTCGACCTGGAGGACGCGGTCGCACCGCTGGCCAAGGCCGAAGCGCGGGACCGGGTCGTCGGCGCGCTCAACGAGGGCGGCTGGGACGGCAAGGTCCGGTCGGTGCGGGTCAACGCGCTCGACACCGAGTGGACCTACCGCGACGTGGTGACCGTCGTCGAGGGCGCCGGTGCCGAGCTGGACACGATCATCCTGCCGAAGGTCTCCAGCCCGGACCACGTGCGCTGGCTGGACCTGACGCTGACCCAGGTCGAGCGCGCGATGGGCCTGGAGGTCGGCCGGATCGGCGTCGAGCCGCAGATCGAGGACGCCCGCGGGCTGGTCGAGATCGACGCGATCGCCGCGGCACCGCGGGTGGAGGCGCTGATCTACGGTCCGGCGGACTTCATGGCCTCGGTCAACATGCGTTCGCTCGTGGTCGGCCAGCAGCCTCCCGGCTACGACGTGGGCGACGCCTACCACTACACGCTGTTCCGCATCCTCACCGCGGCGCGCGCCGCGGACGTGCAGGCCATCGACGGCCCGTACCTGCAGATCAAGGACGTCGACGGGCTGCGCGCGGTCGGCGGTCGTTCCGCCGCGCTCGGTTTCGACGGCAAGTGGGTGCTGCACCCGGCGCAGGTCGACGCGGTCAACGAGCTGTTCTCGCCGCGCCAGGAGGACTACGACCACGCCGAGAACATCCTCGACGCCTACGAGTGGCACACCTCCGCGGCCGGTGGCAAGCGCGGTGCGGCCATGCTCGGCGACGAGATGATCGACGAGGCCTCCCGGAAGATGGCGCTGGTCATCGCCGGCAAGGGCCGGGCTGCCGGGATGGAGCGCACGGACCGCTGGACGCCGCCGGAAAGCTGAAGCCGGCCCACGGCGGCCCGTCGTGGCGGTACGTTCGTGATCGTGGACGACGGTGACGAACTGCGTCTGGCGCTGGCCATGCGCGGTGGCGCGAGCATGGCGGTGTGGATCGGCGGCGCGGTCTCCGAGATCAACAGGTTGCGCGAATCCCTCGGCGACGACGCCGGATCCGAACACCCCTGGGCGTCGTTGGCGCGGCTCGCCGGCTACCGGTCGGCCGCCGTGGACGTGCTGGCCGGTGCGTCGGCCGGTGGGCTCAACGCCGCGTTGCTGTCGGCGACGCTGGTCCACGGCCTGCCGTTCGACGAGATGCGCCGGATGTGGGTGCAGCTGGCCGACCTGGAGGCGATGTCCCGCCCGGTGCCGAAGTTCTGGCAGCGCGGGCCCGCCTCGCTGCTCGAGGGCGACGACTACTTCCGCGCTGAACTCGTCCGCGTCGTCCGCGAGAACTGCCCGCCCGCCGAGGAGCAGCCGGGCTGCCGCGCGGACGTGCTGCTCACCGCGACCCTGCTGGACGCGGTGGTGGAGCGGCACCACGACGCCCGCGTCGGCCCGATGCCGCTGGAACGGCGTGCCGCGCGGCTGACCTTCCACCACGAGGGCCGGGCCGGTGATCCGCTGTCGGACTTCGGCGAGGTCGACGACACGGCCCTGCGCCTCGCGCACGCCGCGCGCGTCAGCTCCTCGTACCCGTTCGCCTTCGAACCGGCCGCGGTGCACTCCGGCCCTGGCGAACCCCCGCCCGGTGAGCCGAACATGCTCGGGCTGTTCTCCGAAACCAGCCCCGGTGCAACGCCGTTCCGGGTGATCGACGGCGGCGTGCTGGACAACATCCCGGTCACCGCCGCGATCGAGGCGATCGCGGACGCTCCCGCGGACCGCCCGACCAAGCGCTTCCTGCTCTACCTCAACCCGGACCCGGTCGTCTCGCGCGGTCAACGCCGCACCTCCGGGGGCGCGTTGCCGGTGACCGCGGCGGCCCTGCGCGGCCGGTTCACCCAGGAATCGCTGCTGTCGGACCTCGACGAGCTCGCCGAGCACAACGAGACCGTGGCGCGCAACGCGTTGCGCCGCAGGGCCTTGTTCGCGCCGCTGCGCGACCACCCGGCTCGGCTGGCCGAGCTCAGCGCGGCCGCGGAGGCCGAGAACGCCGTGGTGCGGGCGGAACTGGACGCCCGGGCGGTGCACGCGTTGCTCACCGAACCCGCGGGCTGCGAGGACGGTGCCCTGTTGCCGGCGGTGATCGGTGACGCGCTGGCGGAGTGGTCGGCGCAGACCCGCGAGCAGCTGCCGGAACGGCTGTCGGCGGTGGCTCGGGAGGCCGGGCCGGAGCTCTTCGACGACGTGCGGGGACTGGTGGCCGGAGTGGCGGAGTGCCTCGGCTGGGCGTGGGACGTCGAGAGGTCCGCGGAGGTCGGTGCGTGCAAGGCGCAGCTGTACCGGCTGCGCACCTTCGCGACCGTGCTGGCCGGGCACGCCGACCGGTACTGGATCCACGGCGCCCAGCTGGAACCGATCGTGGAGACCGCTGAGATCGACGACTGGATCCGCCGGGTGCAGCGCCGTCGAGAACGCTTGCAGCACAAGCTGCCGTCGCCCATCGAACCGCTGCTCGGCGCGGTGCTGCGCGCGGTCTCCGACGGCGAGGGTTTCCAGGAGGCGCTCGCCGAGTTCGCCGCCGAGCTCCAGTCCATCCTGGAATCCTCCGGTGCGGATGCGGCACCCGAGGCCGACGGGGTGGACGCGGTCGCCCGCGCTCGCGCAGTGCTGCACGACATCGCCGACCGGTTGGCGGGATCCGCGCCCCGGCGGTCGGAACCCGTTGCGGCGGAGCAGGTCGGTTTCACGTTGCTGGAGAACGCCGAGGACCGCCCCGAGGTGCTGCGGCGACTCGTCGTGCTCACCGCACCGCTGGACCCCGCCCGCGCTCCCACGGCCCGCATCGACCTGTTGCGCGTGGTCAGCGACGAGTCCACGCCGTTGCCGTTCACCGCGCTGCGCCGTGAGGGATCGCTGCGCATCGAGGACAAGATCCGGGGCCTGGACCTGGGCAGCTTCGGCGCGTTCCTGTCGGCGAAGTGGCGCGCGAACGACTGGATGTGGGGGCGGATGGACGCCGCCGCCACGCTGGTGGGCATGCTCGTGGACCCGGAACGCCTGCTGCGGCACGGGGGTTCGGAGGCGTTGGGTGATGCGCTGCAGTCCATCGTCAGCCGTCCGACCGAGGCCGAGCTCGGCGTGCTCGACGAGTCCCAAGCCAAGCAGTGGCGTGGTTTCCTCGCCGAGGTGTGGGCGCGGCACGCCGGTGACGTCCGCGCTGAGCTCGACGCGCTGTTCGCCGCGCCCGAGGACCGGCACACGTTGGTGGAGACCCGCGCTCTGCTGACCGAGCGTCTGCAGTGGACGATCGCGGCGACCGAGGTCCCGCACGTCGAGTCGGTTCCGCCCGGTGCCGATCCGTCACCGGGCGAGCCGCCCGCCCCAGCGCCGCCCACCGAGCTGTCCCGCGCGGTGGAGAGCTTCGACGTGGGCCGTGAGCGCGTCCGGGACCTGGGCGAGCGCCGCCTGCTGTCGATGGCGACCCGCGTCGGCCTGCTGGCACAACGCGCGGTGCGTCCGCAGGGCCCGGGTGCGCTGCGGTGGCTCGGTCGCGTGGCGGTATCGCTGGTCAAGCCGCTGCTGATGCTGGTCGTCCACGCGGTGGCGGCACCCGCCCGGACGGCCCTGCTCGGTTTCGCCGCGGCCACGACCGTCACCCTGACCACGAGCGGAACCGCGTCCGTGCCCGGGTTCCTCCCGGGGGACTGCCCGTTGGGGGCCATGTGCAGCGGCAGCGGCTCGGACACGCAGTGGTGGTCGCTCGGAGAGCTCGCCCCGGCGTCCACGACGGCCTGGACGCCGGGGGCCGCGCTGCTCGCGGTCGTCTTCGCCGTCTGGGCCGGTCGGCGACTGGCCCGGCGCTTCGGCACCGGATTCGCCCGCTGGGTCCCGGCACTGGGCATCGCCGCTGCGCTGCTGGCCGCCGCGTTCGCGCTGCACCACACGGGGTTGCGACTCGGCCTGCTCGGGGTCGTGCTCGTCGCGACCGTCCTGACCTGGCCGGCCGCGGTCGCCTACCGGACCTCGGCGCGCATCCTCGCGGTCGCCCTGACGTTGCTGGTCGGGATCGCCGCGCTGGGCATGGGCGCCGACGTCGAACCCGAGGTCGGCACCTGGCTCCCGCTGGCCGGGCTGGCGCTGGTCTGCGCCCACAGCGTGCTCCAGAGCTGTGTCGACGTCCTGCCGCCGCGCCCCCGGCCGAGCAGGCGCAAGTCCGGCACCTCCGGTGACACCGCCCCAGTCCCGGCGCGCCTCGTCCGGTAGGTCCTGCTGAGGAACCGTCCCGCCAAGCGGTGCGAGTGGCAGGACCTCGGAAGGGAGAGCACAGCGGCTCAGCGCGCCACTCCTGACGCGTGCGCACGGCGTCGCGGCGGACTCGGCTCAGCGCCGACGGCGGTGCGAGCCTCGATGACGGCGGCTCCGCCGCGTCCCCGCACTGCTCCACGGGCCCGTTCGGGCTCGCGCCTCACCCACGTGGGGCGGGTATCGGGTGCGCATCGGTGCGGGGACGTTCATGATCTCCGAGTGGTGCTGCGAGGTAACCTGGTCGTAGGGGCGTCCTGTCCCAGGACTGCAGTTCAACGGAGGTGTCAGCGGTGTCCAACCCCTTCACCGGCTCCAGCCGGCCGGCGCCGGGCACACCGAACCTGCCCACCCCGCCGACCGGGTGGCCGATCGGTTCCTACAGCACCTACGAGGAAGCCCAGCGGGCTGTCGACCACCTGGCCGACAGCGACTTCCCGGTCCAGGAGGTCACCATCGTCGGCGTCGACCTGATGCTGGTCGAACGCGTGACCGGCAGGTTGACCTGGGGCCGCGTGCTGGGCGGTGGCGCCGCCTCCGGTGCCTGGTTCGGCCTGTTCGTCGGCCTGATCATGGGCATGTTCACCCCGCAGGGCAGCTGGATCGCCCCGGTGCTCGCCGGTCTGGGCGCGGGCATCGTGTTCGGCCTGGTCTTCGCCGCCGTCGGCTACGCCTCGACGCGGGGTCGCCGCGACTTCTCCTCGGCCAGCCAACTGGTCGCAGGGCGTTACGACGTCCTCGCCCAGCCGAAGCACGCCGAGCAAGGACGCGACCTGCTCGCGAAGCTGGCGATGCGCCCGCCGGACCAGTGAGGCCCCCTACCTGCGAGTAGCGAAACCCCTGATCCAGCCGCCAAAACGGCTAAGTGAGCCACGGCTAACGGGTGAGCGATTACCCCGGTCGTTCCTCCTTTCTTCACGGGTTGGCAACAAGCCGCGGTACTGCTTGCCCTCCGTGATCAACGCCTCTAGCTTTCCTGCCACCGGCGGAACGTCGGTGGTCGTGGTGCGACGGAGCGTCCGGCGACATCCCCGGTAGCTCGGTCGCAGCCGCGACCAGTGCACCGGAAGGACCTGAAGGTGGAAGCTCGCCGCACTCGTACAGCGGCACTGCTGGGCGCGTCCCTGGTCTGCGCGTCGGCGCTGACCGCGTGCGGCCAAGCCGCAAGTGCCAACACGATCAACCTCTACAGCGCACCCGAGGAGAACCTGCAGCAGAACGTCGACCGCTGCAACGCCAAGGCCGCGGGTCGGTACAACATCGTCTACCACAAGCTGCCGCGGGACGCCGACGGCCAGCGGGAGCAGATGGTGCGCCGGCTCGCCGCAGGCGACGCCGGCATGGACCTGCTCTACCTCGACGTCACCTGGACCGGTGAATTCGCCGAGGCCAAGTGGGTGCGCGAGTGGACCGGCGCGGACAAGGCGGAGGTCGAGCGGGACACCCTGCCCGGGCCGCTGGAAACCGCGACCTGGCAGGGCAAGCTCTACGCAGCGCCGAAGAACACCAACGTGCAGCTGCTCTGGTACCGCAAGGACCTCGTCCCCGAACCGCCCCGGACCTGGAGCGAGATGATCTCGACCGCCCAGCGGCTCGAGCGGGAGGGCAAGCCGCACTGGATCACCCTCACCGGTGCGCAGTTCGAGGGCCTGTACGTGCACTACAACACGCTGCTGGAGTCCGCGGGCGGGCACGTGATCAGCGACGACGGCACGAGGGCCGTCGTCGACCAGGGCGCGGTGCGCGGTCTGGAAGCGCTGCGCGACCTCGGCACCGCGGGCGTCACCAGTCCCGGCATGAACAACGCCGAGGAGGACGACGCGCGCCAGGAGTTCGAGACCGGGCAGTCGGCCTTCCAGCTCAACTGGCCGTTCGTCTACGCCTCGATGCAGGAGGAGAAGCCGGAGCTGGCGAAGAAGGTCGGCTGGGCGCGGCTGCCGGGGCTGGACCCCGACGTGCCCAGCAAGTCCACCATCGGTGGCGCCAACTACGCGGTCAGCAGCTACTCCACCAAGCCGGAGCTGTCGTTCGAAGCCGCGAAGTGCCTGCGGGACAGGGAGAGCCAGAAGTTCTCCGCCATCAACGACGGCGTGCCGCCCACCATCGAGTCGCTCTACAGCGATCCCGAGCTGCGGGCCGAGTACCCGATGCACGAGACGATCCTGCAGGCCCTCAAGGACCCGGGGACGCGGCCGGTGACCCCCGCCGCGCAGAACGTCTCGACGGTGCTGTCCAACATGCTCAGCCCCATCGCCGAGATCGACCCGCCGACCACCGCTGAGCGGATGCGCCGCGAGGTGCAGAACGCCCTGGAGTCCAAGGGAGTGATGCCCTGATGGTCACCACCGCCGCAGAACCTCTCAGGGACGGCGAGCAGGGCGCGCAGCCGGTCAGCGAGGGCAAGAAGGCCGAGCGCCGGCTCGGTCTGCTGCTGGCCGCGCCGGCAGCGCTGGTGATGATCGCTGTCACCGGCTGGCCGATCCTCTACGCCGTCTGGCTGTCGTTCCAGCGCTTCGACCTGAAGTACCCGGAGCAGCGCGAGTTCATCTGGTTCGACAACTACACCACCGTGCTCACCAACTCCTACTGGTGGAGCGCGTTCTGGGTGACCGTCCTCGTCACGGCGGTGTCGGTGCTGTTCGAGTTCGTGCTCGGCATGAGCCTGGCGCTGATCATGCACCGGGCGCTGGTCGGCCGGGGCCTGGTGCGCACGGTCAGCCTCATCCCGTACGGCATCGTCACCGTCGTCGCCGCGTTCAGCTGGCGCTACGCCTGGACACCCGACACCGGCTACCTCGCCAACGCCATCACCCCCGACGGCGCTCCGCTGACCGAGTACGGCAGCGCGCTGGCGATCATCATCGTGGCCGAGATCTGGAAGACCACGCCGTTCATGGCGCTGCTGCTGATGTCGGGGCTCGCGCTGGTGCCCGACGACCTGCTCAAGGCGGCGGCGATGGACGGAGCGGGCCCCTGGCAGCGGTTCGTCAAGGTCATGCTGCCGGTGATGAAGCCGGCGATCCTGGTCGCGCTGCTGTTCCGCACGCTCGACGCCTTCCGCGTCTTCGACCACATCGTGGTGCTCACCGGAGGAGCGCAGGACACCTCGTCGGTGTCGGTGCTCGCCTACAACAACCTGATCAAAGGCCTGAACCTGGGCATCGGTTCGACGATGTCGGTGCTGATCTTCCTCGCAGTCGCGCTCGTCGCGTGGATCTTCGTGAAGCTCTTCGGCACCGCCGCCCCGGGTAGCGACGAGGAGGGGAGGGGCTGATGGCTGGTCTCGCCGGAACACCGACGGCCGCGCGCAAGGCCAAGTGGACCGCGCTCAACGTGATCGTGGTGGCTTACGCGCTGCTCCCGGTGGTGTGGATCGTGTCGCTGTCGTTCAAGACCCCCGACACCCTCTCCGACGGGAACCTCATCCCGCGCGAGTGGACGTGGGAGAACTACGCGGCGATCTTCTCCACCACCGAGTTCACCCGCGCGCTGCTGAACTCCATCGGCATCGCGCTGATCGCCACGGCCATCGCCGTCGTGCTGGGCACCATGGCCGCCTACGCCATCGCCCGGCTCGACTTCCCCGGCAAGCGGGCACTGGTCGGGGCGTCGCTGCTGATCGCGATGTTCCCGCAGGTCTCGTTGGTCTCCCCGATGTTCGAGATCGAGCGGAAGGTCGGGCTGTTCGACACCTGGCCGGGCCTGATCCTGCCCTACACCACCTTCTCGCTGCCGCTGGCGATCTACACGCTGTCGGCGTTCTTCCGGGAGATCCCCTGGGAGCTGGAGAAGGCGGCCAAGATGGACGGCGCCACACCCGCGCAGGCCTTCCGCCGGGTGATCGCTCCGCTGGCCGCACCGGGGGTGTTCACCACCGCCATCCTGGTCTTCATCTTCTGCTGGAACGACTTCCTGTTCGCCATCTCGCTCACGTCGACGGCGAACTCGCGGACGGTTCCGGTGGCGCTGCAGTTCTTCACCGGTGACTCGCAGTTCGAGGACCCGACGGGGACGATCTCCGCCGCCGCCGTGGTGATCACGATCCCGATCATCCTGTTCGTGCTGTTCTTCCAGCGACGCATCGTGTCCGGACTGACCTCCGGCGCAGTGAAGGGGTAAGCAAGTGGCCGACATCGTGCTGGACAAGGTGACCAAGCGCTACCCGGACGGGTCGCTGGCGGTCAACGAGGTGGACCTGGAGATCGCCGACGGCGAGTTCGTGATCCTGGTCGGTCCGTCGGGCTGCGGGAAGTCCACCACGCTCAACATGATCGCCGGGCTGGAGGACATCAGCGGCGGCGAGCTGCGCATCGGCGGCGAGCGGATGAACGAGCGCGCGCCCAAGGACCGCGACATCGCGATGGTGTTCCAGTCCTACGCGCTCTACCCGCACATGACGGTGTTCGAGAACATGGCGTTCCCGCTGCGGCTGGCCAAGGTCGACGACGCGACGGTGAAGGAGAAGGTCACCGAGGCGGCGAGGATCCTCGACCTGAGCGGCCACCTGGACCGCAAGCCGGCCAACCTCTCCGGTGGCCAGCGGCAGCGGGTGGCGATGGGCCGGGCGATCGTGCGCAGCCCGAAGGCCTTCCTGATGGACGAGCCGCTGTCCAACTTGGACGCCAAGCTGCGGGTGCAGATGCGCACGTCGGTGTCGAAGCTGCAGAAGCAGCTGGGCACCACCACCGTCTACGTCACCCACGACCAGACCGAGGCGATGACCCTCGGCGACCGGGTCGTGGTGCTGCGCGGCGGTGTGGTGCAGCAGGTGGGGGCGCCGCAGCACCTCTACGAGCACCCGGCGAACCTGTTCGTGGCCGGGTTCATCGGTTCCCCGGCCATGAACTTCGTGCCGGTGGAGCTGGCCGACGGCAAGCTGCGCAGCCCCCTGGGCGACGTGCCGCTGCCGGACAGGCTGCGCACGGCCGTGGAGGCCGCGACCGCTCCGCGCGATCTCGTGCTGGGCATCCGCCCAGAGCACTTCGAGGACGCCGCCCTGGTCGACGACGCGGCTGCGACCAGGGGCGCGACGTTCACCGCTGAGGTGGACGTGGTGGAGGAGATGGGCTCGGACAAGTACGTCTACTTCACGCTGCAGGGCGGCAAGGCCAGCAGCGCGGAGCTCGACGAACTGGCCGCCGACAGCGGTAGCTCCGAGGTCCCCACCGACGAGGGCCAGGTCGTGACCCGCTTGTCGGTGGAGAGCCAGGCGAGGGAGAACTCCTCGCTGACGGTCTGGTTCGACACCGAGAAGATCCACCTCTTCAACCCGCGGACGGGCGAGACGATCAGGTAGCCCACGCGTGTGCGGGGACGTCCGGACGGGACGTCCCCGCACAGCGCAGGAGGGGAAGTTCCCGCGGAAACCCCACCCGGCGGTTCCGGTGGGAGAGGTTTCGGCGGGAACTTCGATCAGGCGGGTGGTGGCGGAGTGCTGGCCGCGACTCCGCCACCCGGTGCGCTCACAGCTGGTTCGCGATGAGCACGAACTCCGTCGCGATCCAGCCCGCGAGCAGGGCGACGAGGAAGGTGAGCTTGCTGGAGAGCAGGCGAGCCATGGCGGTGCCTCCCAACGTGAGAACGAGATTCTGGTTGCTGCAGATCCGTTTTCACGATGTGGGCCCGCGGTCTACCCGGGCATGTGCCGTCAGCGCGCGGCGGCGCTCAGCGCGGGGACCACGTCCCACATCGCGCCGGGTTTTCGCTGCACCCAAGCCGAGTGCCGGAACAACTTCTCGGCGATCTCCCGGCGGGACACGGGATGGGGTCTCGCCGTGGCGCCGGGGAGGAGCCGCTGCTGGACGAGCGCGTTGTTCTGCGCGTGCATGTCGGACCTCCTCACGTTCATGGTTGACATCGTCGGCTGCACCGGAATCGTTACAGCCACTTGTTCTTCCGGAAGATCTTGAACAGCACGATGCACGCCACCAGCATCACGACCATCACCATCGGATAGCCGAACTTCCAACTGGTCTCGGGCATGTGCTCGAAGTTCATGCCGTAGATCCCGGCGATCATCGTCGGCGTGGAGATGATCGCGACCCAGGCCGAGATCTTCCGCATGTCGGTGTTCTGCTGGAGCGTGATCTTGGCCAGCGTGGCGTCCACCAGGGTGGTCAGCAGCTCGTCGAAGGAGCCGACCATCTCCGACACCCGCGCGAGGTGGTCCTCGACGTTGCGGAAGTAGGAGCGGACGTCCTCGGCGATCATCGGCGTGTAGCCCTCGGCCAGTCGCTGCATCGGCTTGGACAGCGGCTGGACCGCGCGCCGCAGCTCCAGGACCTCGCGCTTCATCAGGTAGATCTGCTCGGCGTCGATCTTGGTGCGGGGCTCGAAGACCTCGGCCTCGATCTCGTCGATGTCGTCCTGGATCGCCTCGGTCACGTCGAGGTAGTTGTCCACCACGGTGTCGGCCACCCCGTGCAGCACCGCCGACGGACCCAGGGCGAGCTGCTCCGGGTCGTTCTCCAGCCGGCTGCGCAGGTCGCTCAGCTCGGCGTGCTTGCCGTGCCGGACGGTGATCACGAAGTCCCGGCCGAGGAAGACCATCAGCTCGCCGGTGTTGACGATCTCGCTGGTGGCCGTGCGGTGCTCGGTGTCGGCGTAGCGGACCGTCTTGAGCACCATGAACAGCGTGGTGTCGTAGCGCTCCAGCTTCGGTCGCTGGTGCGCGTGGACGGCGTCCTCGACCGCGAGCTCGTGCAGCCCGAAGGTCTCGGCGATGCCGTTGATCTGCTCTTCGGTCGGCTCGTGCAGCCCGATCCAGACGAAACCGGTACCGCGGCTGCGGACCTCCTCGATCGCGGCGGCGTGGTTCCAGGTGCCCTCCAGCCGGTGACCGTCGACGTAGACGCCGCAGTCCACCACGTAGGCGGACACCGGCGCCGGCTGGCGGGTGACGGGCTGGGCGGCGCGACCGGTGCGGTTGCGCAGGCCGAGCGAAGGCAGGTTCGGCACGACGGCCTCCAGGGTGTGCGGGGCCCGGGGACGTGCGCGGCGCGCGACCGGTGGGCCGGTCGGCGGTCGTCCGGACGGCGGTCCGGGGACGCGCACCGTGCGGTCTTCCGGGCGGAGATCGCTCTCGCTTGCTGGTTCGCATCCCGCCCTGGCCTGAAGGGCCGAAGAACCGCTCGGCTGGACTAGCGGCGGGCCTTTTCGGCGGGGATGCGGTTGGTACTGCACGGAAGCGCGCTGTCGGTACTACTGCTCACGATCCCTCACCTCCCGAAGTCAGCCACCGCTCAGGTGGGCGCCGCATCAGCCAACGGGCCACGATACTCCGTCCGGGTGGGCTGGTGGCAACCGCGTCGTGCTCACGTCACACGTCGCAGCGAGCGCTGAACGCGAAAGCGGACCATTCGACTTGTTCGGGCACCCGGAATGGGCTTCCGGTGGCGCCGGTTCCACCGATCGTCACCGTTGTCTTCGGTGGCGGGTAACCCGCCGGTATTCCGCTCACTCGTTGCGGGGTGAACAATCCCAGTCCCTGAGGGTCTCGGCCAATCCGGCTGACAGCTGTCCATTTCGATCGAGTGTGGCGAAAGTCGCACCGTCCGCCCACATCGCATCGGCGGCGTCGTCACCAGGGGAAAGTTCCCATTCACTGGTCCAGCAGGAGTAGTCGAGGATCTCGAAGGTGCCGCGGGGTGCGGGTCGCTCGACCCGGCCAACAAGATCACCGACAGTGACGACCAGTCCGGTTTCCTCGAAGACTTCGCGCCGTACCGCCGAATGGTCGTCCTCGCCCTGCTCCACTCGGCCCCCGGGGATCGACCACGTGCCCTTTCCCGGCTCATTAGCCCTTTTGACCAGGCACAACCGACCTCGCGGGTCGAAGATGAGGGCTCCGACGCAGCGGATCACGGGATTCTCCGATACGATCATCGCCACGGAGGGTAGTTGGTCCGGGCCTGCCCGGGAACGACTGACCCAAGTGCGGTACAAAGCTGCCGTAAAGGGGCGGAGTGCGGTACAACGGATCAGCAGGCGCCTGTGCTACTCAAGGCTTTTTCGGACGGGGTGCGTCACAGTGAACATGAAGAAAATCCTCACCTGGGCAGTGGTTGCTTTCCTCCTGTTCTTCTTGTTTTCCGCGCCGGACCAAGCCAGCAATGTCGTGAACGGCATCCTGGCCAGTCTTCGTGGTGCTGCAGAAGCCGTCATCACCTTCATGCAGAACCTCTTCCAGGCATAAAGCGCGAATCGCGGGGAGGCGGGTGCGTTGTTCGCTCCTAGGGATCCCGACGAGTACCTGCTGGACTCCGAGCGCCGGGTGATCCGGGTTCGGCGCCACTGGGCGAGCCTGGTGTGGGACCTGTTCGAGGCGTCGGGTCTGCTCGTCGGTCTCGTCCTGGTGTCGTACCTGCTGCCCCCGGGCAGTTCCTGGTTGTTCCAGAACATCCTCTGGTACGCCGGGCTGGTCGTGCTGCTGCGCTTCACCTACCAGGTCCTCGACTGGTACGTGGAGCGCATCGTGGTGACCGACAAGAGGTTCCTCATCACGACCGGCATCTTCACCACCAACGTGGCGATGATGCCGGTCACCAAGGTCACGGACCTGACCTTCCACCGGTCGTTGGTGGGCCGGATGATGGGTTACGGCACGCTGATCGTCGAGTCGGCGGGTCAGATCCAGGCGCTCAACCGGATTGAGTACGTCCCGAACCCGACCGAGGTGGAGGACGCTATCTCGGGCCTGGTCTTCGGCGACAAGAAGGGTCAGCAGCAGGACCGCTTCTCCATGCTGAAGGCCCGCCGCGCGGCGGTCGGCAAGCGGAAAGCCGCCAAGCTGTAGGTCTCCCACCGGTGGTCCCGGCGTGTCCGGGATCACCGGTGTCGGAGCCCTTCCCGGCGGGTCATGGGTCACACTGAGGTGTGCTCATCGACCTGCACACGCATTCCACCGAGTCAGACGGGACCGACACGCCGGCCGAGCTGGTGGCGACCGCGGTCGCAGCCGGGCTGGACGCGATCGCGATCACCGACCACGACACGACCGCCGGGTGGGCCGAAGCCGAGCGCGCGGTGCGCGAACTCGGCCGTCCCGGGACGTTCCGGCTGGTCCCGGGTGCGGAGCTGTCCTGCTCCAGTCCCGACGGCCACGGTCGGCAGGTCACCGTCCACCTGCTGGCCTACCTGTTCAACCCGGAATCCCCGGCCCTGGTGCGCGAGCAGTCGCGGCTGCGCGCCGAACGCCGCGAGCGGTTGCACCAGATGGCCCGCCGGATGGCCGACGACGGCTTCCAGATCGACCCCGAGGCGATCATGGCCGGCCTTCCGCCGGACTCGCCGGGCGGACGTCCGCACCTGGCCCGCGCGCTGGTCGCGGCGGGCACCGTCGACAGCGTCGACGAGGCCTTCGCCCAGTACCTCAGCAGCGGTGGCCGCTACTACCTGCCGCGCACCGACACGCCTGTGCACCGGGCGATCGAGATGATCAGCGATGCCGGCGGAGCGACCGTGCTGGCGCACCCGTTCGCCCAGAAGCGGGGACGGGTCGTCAACGCCGAGGTGGTGGCGGAGCTGGCCGACCACGGGCTGGCGGGCATCGAGATCGACCACCCTGACCACGACGAACCGACCAGGGCCCGGCTGCGCGAGCTCGCCGCCGAGCTGGACCTGATCCCGACCGGCAGCAGCGACTACCACGGCACCAACAAGACGATCCGGATCGGTCAGGAGACCACGGCCCCGGACTCGTTGGAGCGGATCGTCGCGCGCTGCTCCGGGAGCAAGGTCATCAGCTGAGCTGGGCGTCGGCCGATCTGCGTAGTGTGGTGGCCGTGCAGCAGCAGCTCGGCCTGGAAGGCATCCCCGCGAAGCTCGTGCGGGTCACGCCCGCCCGCCTGTCGACGTGGGCGGGGTGCCCGCGCCGCTACCGGATGGCGTACCTGGACAGACCAGCGCCGAAGCGCGGTGGGGCGTGGGCGAACGCCACGCTGGGTGCCGTCGTGCACAACGCGCTGAAGGCCTACTTCGACCTGCGCCCCGAGAAGCGGACGCCGCAGCGCGCCGAGGTGCTGGTGCACCGGCACTGGAAGTCCGACGGCTTCGCCGACTCCGAGCAGGCCGCCGACTACCGCCGGCGCGCGCAGCGGTGGGTCCGCGACTACGTGGCCGGGCTGGACGCCGAGTTCACCCCTGTGGCGGTCGAACGGTGGGTGTCGGCTCCCGTCGGCGAGATCATCGCCGAGGGCCGGGTGGACCGCGTCGACTCCCGCGACGGCGAGCTGGTGGTCGTCGACTACAAGACCGGCAGGCACGGTTTGCGGGTCGACGATGCGAAGAACTCGCTGGCATTGGGTTTGTACGCGCTCGCGGTGCGCAGAGCGCTGCGTCGGCCGTGCAACCGGGTGGAGCTGCACCACCTGCCCACGGGTACGGTCTCGGCCTGGGATCACACCCCCGAGTCCCTCGACGAGCTCCGCGAGCGTGCCGAACGACTCGCGGGTGAACTGCAGGACGCGACGGACGCGTGGGAATCGGCGACGACGAACACCGTTGCGGAGAAGGCGTTTCCGGTCCGGACCGGACCGCACTGCTCCTGGTGCGATTTCCGGGCACACTGCACCGAGGGACAGCAGGCCGCACCCGATCTGCGACCCTGGGCGCTGCTGGGGGACGGATGAGCTTTCGACCGGAGGACGGGCCGATGCACGCACCGACCCCGCAACGACGGACCCCGCCGCCCCGCACGCGGCACATGCCTCCCACCGCCGGCGCGCGCCGCACGCCGCCACCGCCACCGCCGCCGCGCGGCACGCCTCCCGAGGGCCCGCGCGCCCGCCGCTCTCGCGCCCGCCACGAACTCGCCCAGCCGCGCCGGGTGAGCGCGGCGGGAACGACGGTGCGCAGCTTCACCGGTGCCCTGGCGATGGGGTCGCTGGTGCTGGCGCTGGCGCTGATCGGCGTCCAGTTCTGGGCGACAAGCCACGGCCAGCAGGGACCGGGCGTCTCAGCGGTGCTCTCGCAGCTGGTGGCCGGCCTGGTCGCCGTCGCGCTGCAGACCTACGCCGACCGGCACCGCGACCGCGCGGGCGGTGCCGCGGTGGCCGGCGTGCTGGTCGTGGTGCTCGGCTCGCTGTGGTTCTGGTGGTGGTGACGACCAGCGCGGCTGAGGAGGTCGCGCACCGTCTCGTGATTCCGGCTCGTGGTCGGAACCGGCCTGATCAGCGCAGCGCCACCAGCGTGTCGCCGCGCTGCTCCAGGACCACCGGGCCGAGGGAGTTCAGCCGCACCGGGCCGGTGTAGCCGCTGCGGTCGACCGGGACGACCCGCTCCACGGCGCCGGTCATCGGGTCGAGGACGGCCATGGCGTCCCGCACCGGGACCACCAGCCGGTTCGCCAGCGAGGTTCCCGCCCCGAGGGTGTCCGGGCTGGTCCACAGCGGAGTGAGGGTCTTCGGGTCGAGCGCGATCGTGTCCACGCCGGTGTGCCAGTAGACGCGCCGCCCGATCGCGGTGGCTTCCACCCGCACGTTGTCGTCGCTCGCCAGCGGGCCGACGCGCACCGGGTGGCTCTCGACCACACCGCCCTGGTCGTCGAACACCAGCAGCTGCGAGCTGTCGCGCATCACCACCGCGACGCGGTGCTCGCTCACCGCCACCACCGCGGCGTCCCGGCTGCCGAGGGAGACGCTGAAGTCCTCCTCCGGCTTCTCGTCGTCCTCCGGGTGCAGCTTCACCGCGGTGATCCGGCCGGTCTCGCCGGGGCAGTTCTCGACGACGCCCGCGCGGCCGTGCCCGACCGCGATCGAGGAGTAGGTGCAGTCCGGCCGTTCGATGTTGTTCTTCGGGTTCTTCAGCTGCGGCGGGATGCCGAACTGCTGCGTGCGCACCAGGTCTGAGCGCCAGGACTCGAAGGAGCGGGTGCCGGTCGCGGTCAGGTAGGTGCCGTCGCCGAGCAGCCGGGTGCCGAACTCGGCGTCGGAGTTGCGTTGCGGACCGCGCTCACCGGTCGGACCGCGCAGCGAGGTCACCTCGCTGCAGTTGTGCGACTTGCGGAAGACCGCGACCGCGCGGTCCCACTCGGTCCCGATCGTGCACAGCGGGATGTCGCGAGCGTAGCGCCAGGCGACCTGGCCGGTGACCGGGTCGTGGCCGAGGACCTCGTTGCCGTTCCCGGTGACCACCGCGGGACCGGCGATCACCGGCACCGGGGTGGCGGCGCTGGGCGCGCGCCAGGCCTCGTGCAGCGCGTCCGGGACCGACGTCGGCACCGGCTGCTCCGGGAGCGGCTCGGCGGCGGTCTCCGAGATCGTCGCGCGGGCGTCGCTGCCGAGCCACAGCACTCCTGCTCCGAGGAGCGCGGCCGCCACGATCACCACGACCGCGGCGATGTCACCCCGAGTGCGCCGCTCAGGCCGGACCACAACCCACTCCCCACGTCGTCGAAAGCACCCCGCCGCGAGCTTAATGCCCGCTCCGCGGTCCCGGCTCCGGGCGCCACCGCCGGTGCTGCTCAGGTGCGGTGGACGCGCACCCCGCCGGAGACGAAGAAATCTCGACCTCCTGAGGAGGTCGAGATTTCACAGGTCCGCAGATCAGGCGTTGTCCGTGGTCTCCGAGGAGCCCTCGGCGCTGCCACGGCGACGACGGCGACGCCGACGCGGGCGGTCACCCGCGTCGGACGAACCGGACTCGGCGCTCGCGGAGTTCTCCGACTGGTGCGCGCCGACCTCGGCGTTCACCTCGGCACCACCACGGGTGCGGCGGCGGTTGCGGCGCCGCGTCGGGCGGGTCTCGGCGTCGGAGTCCTGCCGGGCACCGGTCGTGGCCTCGCCACCGCCGTCCGACTTGCCCCCGCGGGTGCGGCGGCGGTTGCGGCGCGGGCGCTTGGCCTCGCCCGAGTCACCCTCCGGCTCGGCGTCCAGTCCGGCGCGGGTGCGCTTGGCCAGCGGCAGGCGCCCCGTGACGTCGGTCGGGATGTCCAGGTCGGTGAACAGGTGCGCCGAGGTGGAGTAGGTCTCCACCGGCTCCGGCTTGCCCAGGTCGAGCGCGTCGCTGATCAGCTTCCAGCGCGGCTCCTCGTCCCAGTCGACCAGGGTGATCGCCACACCCTCGCGACCCGCGCGGCCGGTGCGGCCGATGCGGTGGATGTAGGTCTTCTCGTCGTCCGGGCACTGCAGGTTGATCACGTGCGTCACGCCGCCCACGTCGATGCCGCGGGCCGCGACGTCGGTGGCGACCAGGATGTCGACCTTGCCGGAGCGGAACGCGCGCAACGCCTTCTCCCGGGCGCCCTGGCCCAGGTCGCCGTGCACGGCGCCGGCGGCGAATCCGCGCTCGGTGAGCTCGTCGGCCAGCTTCTGCGCCTGCCGCTTGGTGCGGCTGAAGATCATCGCCAGGCCGCGGCCCTCGGCTTGCAGGGCCTTGGCGATCAGCTCGGACTTGTCCATCGAGTGCGCCCGGTAGATGAACTGCCGGGTGCGCTCGTGCACCGCGCCCTCGTCGGCCTGCTCCGCGCGGATGTGCGTCGGCCGGGTCATGAAGGTGCGGGCCAGGGTCAGGATCGGGCCGGGCATGGTGGCCGAGAACAGCATGGTCTGCCGCTGCTCGGGGACCATCCGCAGGATGCGCTCGATGTCGGGCAGGAAGCCCAGGTCGAGCATCTCGTCGGCCTCGTCGAGCACGAGCGTGGAGACCTTGCCCAGCACCAGGTGGCGCTGCTCGGCGAGGTCCAGCAGGCGGCCCGGGGTGCCGATGACCACGTCGACGCCCTCGCGCAGGGCGGAGATCTGCTCCTCGTAGGGGCGCCCGCCGTAGACGGCCAGGGTGCGCACGCCCAGGTGCTTGGCGGCGTCGGTGAGGTCGCGGGTGACCTGGAGGCACAGCTCACGGGTCGGGACCACGATCAGGGCCTGCGGGGTGCCGTCGCCGGCCCCGCCCACGCGGTGCAGCAGCGGGACGCCGAAGCCGAGGGTCTTGCCGGTGCCGGTGCGGGCCTGACCGATGAGGTCCTCGCCGCGCATGGCCAGCGGGAGCGTCAGCTCCTGGATCGCGAAGGTCCGCTCGATGCCGGCCTCGGTGAGGGCCTTGACGATGTCCGGGTGGACGTCGAGCTCGGCGAACGTCGGGAGCAGGCGCTCCTCGGCCGCTTCGGGGGTGGTGCTGTTGTTGATGTCGGGGGTGCCGCCCCCGGTCTGATCTTCGAGGCCACCGGGGGCCTGGCTGTTGGTGAACGTCAGAGTGATCGCCTCTCTCGGTACCTGCGCGCATGCGTCCCGGTTCGGGCCGATCCCGTGGCGACGTCCAACCGGCACGTGGCCGCCGCGATGTCGCGGCTGCTCGGAGTGCTCGTGGTCACCGACGTAATGGTGCGCGCCTTCGTGTCGCTACAGCGGCGAATGTCCCGCTGGCTGGTTCGTTGTCTCATCGACGTCGCGTGCGCGCCACAGCCGTCGAGCCTGTTCGCTCGAGCCGCGTCGCGCCGACATGTCCGGGGCCGTCCCGCTCGGGCGCCCGTCGCCCGGATCGTGACGTTTCGGGGAGCCGACCCCACGGTGTTCCACCGCGCCGTCTGGACGCCGATTGCTCCTCCAGCGCCGAGGATACCTGTTCTGAACGCGAAACTGACGTGGCGCGTACAACTCGGGCGTGCCGACGGTTACGCTCGCAGCCATGAACGAGGCTGACCAGCGGGCCACCATGCCGGGTGGGAGTGACGAACGTTACCAAGAAGGCGTCGTGGATCTGCTCGCGGCGCTGGCCTACGGCGAACTGTCCGCCTTCGACCGGCTCGCGGAGGACGCGCGCACCGCGCCGACGCTGACCGGGCGCGCCGCGCTGTCGAGCATGGCGGCGGCCGAGATCGGCCACTACCGGATGCTGGAGCAGGCGCTGGCCGCCCGCGGGGTCGCGGTCGATGAGGCCATGAAGCCCTTCGCCGAGCCCTTCGAGGCGTTCAACTCCTCCACCGCCCCGCACTCGTGGCTGGAGTCGCTGGTCAAGGCCTACGTGGGTGACGGGCTGGCCGCGGACTTCTACCGCGAGGTCGCCGAGTGGCTGGACGCCGACACGCGCGAGCTGGTGCTGGCGGTGCTGGCCGACACCGGCCACTCCGCGTTCGCCGAGCGCGAGGTCCAGGCGGCCTGCGCCGAGGACCGCTCGCTGCGCGACAAGCTGACCCTGTGGGGGCGCCGCCTGCTGGGCGAGGCGATCACGCAGGCCCAGTACGTGGTCGCCGAGCGCGACGCGCTGGCCGAGCTGATCATCAAGGGCTCTGGCGACCTCACCGGGATCGGTGCGATGTTCCGGCGGCTGCAGAGCAACCACACCAAGCGGATGGGCGCGTTGGGGCTGGGTTGATTCGCTCTGAGCGAATGGGCAGATCCGGTGCCCCCTGGTGGGGCTGGGATAGCCTTGCCCCCGTCACATCGTTTCTAGTGCCCTACGGAGGTTCGGCGTGGAGGTCAAGATCGGCGTCGTGGACAGTCCGCGCGAGCTGACCATCGACAGCGGGCAGTCCCAGCAGGAGATCGAGTCGCAGGTCTCCGAGGCGCTGGGCAGCGACGCGAGCGTGCTGGCGCTGGACGACCGCAAGGGACGGCGCGTCATCGTTCCGTCGACCAAGATCGCCTACGTCGAGATCGGACCGGCGGACGTGCCGCGCGTGGGCTTCGGGGTCAGCTGAAGCCTCGTTCGAGCTGGTCGAGGGGCATCCCGGTGTTCCGGGGTGCCCCTCGACGCGTTCAGCCCGAGCCTTCGTCGGGGACGGCCTCCCAGTACGCCTGGTCGAGCAGTTCGAGGTCCTCGTCGGGGTCGAGCACCAGACCGGCCGAGCGCAGCACGCCGTCGATGCCTGACCAGATGACCTGCGCCAGGTAGGTGGTGAGGTCTTCGCGGCTCATGGTTTGCCGGTCCAGCCACCAGTCGCCGCTCGCCTGCACGAGCCCGACCAGGCCGTGGCTCCACACCTCGACGCCACCGGAGTCCAGGCCCAGCGCGCGCAGGTAGCGGCCGAGCAGCCGGGCCAGCGAGTTGGCGATGACGGTCTTCTCGTGGGACACGGGGTCGCTGGCCACCGGCCGGTCGGTGAAGTTGCGCTGCACGACGAACCGGTAGAGGTCGGGGTACTCCTCGATCAGCCCGAGGTAGGCGTCCAGCAGGCTGCGGATCAGCTGGTTGGCCGAGCCGTTGGTCCGGAACAGCGGTCGGAGCCGCTGCATCAGCAGGTCCGTGCCCCACTCGCCGACGGCCACGTAGAGGTCGCTCTTGTCGCTGAAGTGCCGGTAGAGCACGGGTTTGCTGACGCCGGCCTCGGCGGCGATGTCGTCCATCCCGACGTCGGGGCCGTGTTCGCCGATGGCGCGCACGGCCGCTTGGACGAGTTCGGCGCGGCGGGCCCGACGGTGCTCGCGCCAGCGTTCCTTGCGGGCGTCGCCTCCGTGCTCGTCGCTGCGGACGGCCTTGACATGCCGGGCGTGGGAGCTCACGCTACCCGAGATTACTGTTACTGCTGGTAACACGCAATGTTTCGGGAGTGGATGTGCAGACGACGGTCCCCGCCGCCGAGTTCACCGCCAGCGATGGCGCTCGACTGGCGCTGATCGACGAAGGTCCTGAGGACGCGCCGGTCACCGCGGTCTTCGTCCACGGCTGGACGCTGAGCAAGCACACCTGGGACCGCGTCGCGGCCGGACTGCCCGCCGCGGCCGGGCGCCACGTGCGCACGCTGCGCTTCGACCTGCGCGGTCACGGCGACAGCCGTCCGGCCGGTCCCGGCGACGCCACCATCCGCCGCTGCGCCGACGACCTGGCCGAACTGCTGGCCGCGCGGGTGCCGGAGGGGCCGATCGTGCTGGCCGGGCACTCGATGGGCGGCATGACGATCATGGCGCTGGCCGAGCAGCACCCGAAGGTCTTCGACCGGGTCCGCGGCGTCGCGCTCGTGGCGACCTCCTCGGGCGATCTGGCCGCGCCGGGCTTCGGCCTGCCCCCGCGCGCGGCGGCCGCGTTCAACGCGGGGGAGCGGGCGTTGCGGCGCTGCCTCGCGGCGTCGAAGGGCCAGCGGGTCAGCGGCGGGTCAGCCTGGCTGCGGCCGGGGGTCCGCTGGCTGCTGTTCGGCGAGGACCCGGAGCCCGACGACGTCGCCGCCACCGCGTCCTGGCTGGCGGGCTGCCACCCGGTGAACATGGCCTCTTACCGCGAGTCCCTGGCGGCCCACGAGCGGGTCGAGGCCTTGGCCCGGCTCGACGGCATCCCCACGCTGGTCTTCGCCGGCCTGGCGGACCGCCTCACCCCGCGGGACCACGCCGACACGATCGCGGCGGCCCTCCCCGGCGCCCACCTCTACCTCTACCCGGGCGCGGGCCACATGCTCCCGCTCGAACGCACCCACGAACTCACCACCCGCCTGGCCACCCTCCTCTGACACCCACCCGGGTGAGGGGCCGACATGTCGCGCGACATGTCGGCCCCTCACTCCGAAGGGTGAACCGCCCTGTGAGGTCTGCGCTGGTCAGGAGGGTGGTGGGCGTCGCGTGGGTCGCTCTGCTGCGGGACGGGCTCGCGCGGGTTCGCCACTGGGGTGGTCAGGGGTTCTGGAGGGGGAAGCCCGCGAGGCCCTTCCAGGCGAGGGTGGACATCAGGTTGACGGCCTCCTCGCGCGGGATCTTCTGCGGCTCGTCGAGCCAGTCGCGGGCGGTGACCTGGGCCAGGCCGACGAGGCCGACCGCCAGCAGGCGGGCGCGGGCGGCGTCCAGGCCGGCGTCGGCGGTGACCGCCTCGGTGATCGCGTCGATGCAACCGGACAGCGAGTTCTCGACGGCCTTCTCCACGGCGGGCTCGCCGCGCAGGTCGGACTCGAACACGAGCCGGAACGCCTGGTCCTCGCTGGCCACGAACTCGTAGAACGCGCCGATCGCGGCACGCACCCGCAGCTTGTTGTCCGAAGTCGACTCGATCGCCGTGCGGACGCGCCGGACGAGCTCGTTGCCGTGGGTCTCCAGCAGCGCCAGGTACAGCTCGAGCTTCCCGGGGAAGTGCTGGTACAGGACCGGCTTGCTGACGCCTGCGCGCTCGGCGATGTCGTCCATCGCCGCCGCGTGGTAGCCGTTGTGCACGAACACGTGCTGGGCCGCTTCGAGCAGCTGCGCCCGGCGCGCGTCGCGGGGCAACCGGATTCCCTTACTCGGCTGCGCGGTCCCGGTCATCCTCGCCTCTTCCTTCCGCCGCGATCGGTGGCCATGCAGCCCCCAAACTTCCCCGACTCTACTCGCCAGTAGAGGCACCTACCGCAATCCGCCCGCTTCGGACTGCATGCTGGAGCGATGACGACGCGTGCCACGGACGTCCACCCGCAGCGATCCTCCCGGCGCAACCGGCTCGACAGAGCGGCCCTGACCCGGGTCCCGCTGGTCGACGGCCTGCCCGAGCTGGACCCCCACCTGCGCCCGCCGCAGGGGCGCCAGGTCGACCTGCCCGCCACCGGCAGCTCCGCCGCGGCGCGGCTGCACGTGCGCGAGACCGAGGGGCCGGCCGGTGCGGAGACCGCCGTCCACCTGCACGGACTCGCCGGCTCGTCGACGAATTGGACGGACCTGTCGGCCCAGCTCGCCGGTCACCTGCGCAGCGTCGCGGTGGACCTGCCCGGCTTCGGCCACTCGCAGCCGCCCGCGGGCTTCGGCTACACCCGCCAGGAGAACGCCGACCAGGTCATCCGGCTGCTCACCGAGCTGCGGACCGGACCGGTGCACCTGACCGGCAACTCCTTCGGAGCCGCGGTGGCCATCGAGGTCGCCGCCCGCCGCCCGGACCTGGTCAACACGCTGACGCTGATCGCCCCGGCGGTGCCCGACCTGCGGCCGAGCCCGAGCCGGATGTCCGACCCGCGGCTGGCGCTGGCGATGCTGCCGCTCGTGGGCACGCCGACCCGCCGCAAGCTGGCCCAGACCACCCCCCGGCAGCGCGCCGAGCAGCTGATCCGGCTGTGCTTCGCCGAGCCGGGCCGCATCCCGCCGCACCGCCTCGACGAGGCCGCGGCGGAGTTCGCCGAGCGCGCCGACCTGCCGTGGGCGGCGGCCGCGCTGGCGCGGACCACGGCCGAGCTGATGCGGTCCTGGGTGGTCTCGCCCGGCCGTTCGCTGTGGCGCCTGCTGCCTCGCGTCGATGCGCCCGCGTTGGTCATCTGGGGTGCGAACGATCGGGTGGTTTCGGTCCGCAAGGCACCACGCACAACAACGTTGCTCCCACGAGGTCGCCTGCTCGTGATCCCGCGGACGGGGCACGTGCCGCAGATGGAACGCCCTGCGGTGGTGGCGCGCGCGGTGCTGGGCCTGGCGCTGTCCGACACGTGGTGAAACCCCGTTTTACGCAACAAGAGTGATCTTCTGCGACTCGCTCACGCTTGGTGGCCGGTGCGGCGGGGTGCGCGGTTCGGGCTGTGGCACGCTGTGGGACGTGACGCGCACGCCGCAGCCTTCCCGTGACTCCGTGGATGACCGCCACTCGGCGGATCGTTCCGCGCGGGAGTCGCACGGGCTGTCGGGCCGGCCGCGGCGCCGCGGCGAGGCACCCCCGGACGAGCCGCTGGCGGCGTCCTGGAAGCCGGAGCCGTCCGGCGAGGCGGGTCGCCACCGCGCCAAGCGCCGCAGGGGCGTGCTGGGCCGTTACGGCTGGCGGATGTACGCGCTCCCGCTGATGGTGGTCATCACCGCGCTCGCCGTGTTGCAGACCGTCCGTCCGGACGACGTCAACGCCGCGTTGACCGAGCCGGAGGTGGAGCAGCCGATCGCGGCGCAGGGCCCGGGCGAGCCGCTGGTGCGCGAAGCGCCGCCGAGCCAGAGCTTCCCGGCGACGATGTTCTCCGCCGACCTGCCCCCGGGCGGGCCGATCCCGGAGACCGGGGCCCGCACCTTCCAGGTGCTGCCGGGCAACTCGCCGGTCGTCGGCAACGGTCGGCTCTACCAGTACAGCGTGGAGGTCGAGGTCGGCGTGCCGCTGCCCGACCCCAACGCCGAGTTCGGCAACCTGGTGCAGACCACGCTGTCGGACCCGCGCAGCTGGACCAACCCGCAGGCGGGCGGCATCTCGCTGCAGCGGGTGGACTCGAGCGGTCCGCGCCCGGACTTCCGGGTGATCCTGGTCAGCCAGCAGACCGCGCGCGAGGCGTGCGACTACACCGACGGCCTCCCCTACGACAGCTCGTGCCGCAAGGGCAACATGGTCTACCTCAACGCGGCCCGCTGGGTGCGCGGCGCGGTGTCGTTCGAGGGTGACATCGGCAACTACCGCCGATACCAGATCAACCATGAGGTCGGCCACGTCTTCGGCAACAAGCACGTCGGTTGCCCGGGCCCGGGAACGCTCGCGCCGGTGATGATGCAGCAGACCTTCAGCGTCGCCAACAACGAGCTGCACGACCTCAACCAGGTCGCCGACCAGGGAACTCCGATCGACGCCAACGGCTTCGTCTGCCGGCCCAACGCCTGGCCCTTCCCGGTCGCCCCCGGCTTCTAGCCGGCCCGTCCGGGTGTCCCGGATGCTGGGAGCAGTTTGGGTTGGGGAATCGGATCGGCCAGTCTTGCGTTGCAGATTCCGTGCTACCTCTCCAGGTGCACGTGGACGCTTTTCAGGCACCGGCCGCTCGTGCAGCGATCGGTGCCGCCACCAGAGGAGGAGCTGGGAATGTCCGGCGCAACGTCGCTACCGCCGCTGGTCGAGCCGGCGTCGGAGCTGACCAAGGAAGAGGTCGCGCGCTACAGCCGCCACCTGATCATCCCGGACATCGGGATGGAGGGCCAGAAGCGGCTGAAGAACGCGAAGGTCCTGGTGGTCGGCGCCGGCGGGCTCGGTAGCCCGGCGCTTCTGTACCTGGCCGCTGCCGGTGTCGGCACGCTCGGCATCATCGAGTTCGACGAGGTCGACGAGTCGAACCTGCACCGCCAGGTCATCCACGGGCAGTCCGACCTGGGCCGCCCGAAGGCGGAGTCGGCGAAGGACTCGATCGCCGAGGTCAACCCGTACGTCAAGGTCAACCTCCACATGACGCACCTGACCTCGGACAACGCCCTGGACATCTTCCGGGACTACGACCTGATCCTGGACGGCACGGACAACTTCGCCACCCGCTACCTGGTCAACGACGCCGCCGTGCTGCTGGGCAAGCCGTACGTGTGGGGTTCGATCTTCCGGTTCGAGGGCCAGGCCAGCGTGTTCTGGGCCGAGCACGGTCCGCAGTACCGCGACCTGTACCCCGAGCCGCCGCCGCCCGGCATGGTGCCGTCCTGCGCCGAGGGCGGCGTGCTGGGCGTGCTGTGCGCCTCCATCGGGTCGATCATGGTCAACGAGGCCATCAAGCTGATCACCGGTATCGGTGAGACGCTGCTCGGCCGGCTGATGATCTACGACGCGCTGGAGATGAGCTACTGGACCGTCAAGATCCGCAAGGACCCGAACGGCGAGCCGGTCAAGGAGCTGATCGACTACGACGCGTTCTGCGGTGTCGTCTCCGACGACGCGCAGCAGGCCGCGGCGAACAGCACGATCACGCCGCAGGAGCTCAAGGACATGTTCGAGCGCGGTGAGAAGTTCGAGCTCATCGACGTCCGCGAGCCGCACGAGTACGAGATCGTCAAGATCGACGGCTCGAAGCTGATCCCGAAGGACCGCATCCTCTCGGGTGAAGCGCTGGCCGAGCTGCCGCAGGACCGCAAGATCGTCCTGCACTGCAAGTCCGGTGGCCGTTCCGCCGAGGCCCTCGCGGCCCTGCACAAGGCCGGGTTCGCCGACGCCGTGCACGTCGGCGGCGGTGTTCTGGGCTGGGCCAACCAGGTCGACACCAGCCTGCCGACCTACTGATCGAGATCACTGAGAGCGGTGCACCGGTCCTCCTGACCGGTGCACCGCTCTTGCGTTCTCCGGAGTGCCTGCTGCCGAATCCCCGTTCTTCGAGGTAGCGTCTGGCGCGTGAGTGCTACGCCGGAGCCGCCACCGCCGCACGTGTGCGCGGCGTTCGGGGCGCGAGTCGAGGAGCCCGAGGCACTGGAGGGCGCGGTCGCGTGGCGTTGTGGTGAGATCGTGCTCAAGCCCGCCGCCAACACCGCTGAGGCCGCGTGGGTCGCGCAGACCCTCGACGCGCTCGAACCGGACGACGTCCGGGTTTCGCGCCCGGTCCGCTCGACCGACGGTCGCTGGGTGGTGTCGGGGTGGTCGGCCAGCCGTGACGTCACGGGCCGTCCGGAACCCCGCCACGACGAGGTCGTGGCGATGTCGCTGCGGTTGCACGCGGCCAGTCGGTACCTCTCCCGCCCGCGGTTCTTGCAGCTGCGCCAGGACATCTACGCCTTGGCCGACCGGATGGCGTGGGGCGAGGAGGAGTACGCGCTCCCGCAGGAGAAGGGCGGCCGGCTCTACGACGTGCTGGCCGGATCGCGCCGGCCGATGCAGACGCAACCGCAGGTGGTGCACGGCGACCTGTTCGGCAACGTGCTCTTCGCCGGGGACGCCTCGCCCGGCGTGATCGACTTCAACGCCTACTGGCGTCCTGCCGAGTGGGCTGCGGCCGTCGTCGTCATCGACTCGCTGGCCTGGGGCGGCGCGGACCCGGCGATCGTCGAGCGCTGGTCCCACCTCACCGACTGGCCGCAGGCCTTGTTGCGCGCCTTGCTGTTCCGGCTCGCGGTGCACTCGCTGCACCCGCGTTCCTCCACGAAGACGCTGACGGGCCTGGAGCGCGCCTCCCAGATGGTGCTGGAAGTCCTGTAGGCCCCTGGTGGGCTCAGCGGTGGCAGGACGTGCCGCCACGTCCTCGGAGCAGCTCCTGGCTCGAGCGGGGCTGGTCACTCCAGCCTCCGTCGCGGCGTCCGCTTGTGTGACGATGGGCGTGTGCAGGAGGTTCTGAGCGGTTCCACGGTCGGTGTCACGGCGGAGCGCAAGGCCGAGGAGATCGGCGACATGCTGGCCCGCCGGGGTGCTCGCGTGCTGTTCGGCGCCGCCATGCACACGGTCCCGCTGCCCGAGGACGGTGAGCTCGCGGCCGCCACCCGTGAGGTGCTCTCCGCGCCGGTGGACTTCGTCGTCGCGATCACCGGGGTCGGTTTCCGCGGCTGGGTCGAGGCCGCTGGTGACGAGCTCGTCCAGCACCTCGCCGGCGCCCGGGTGGTCGCGCGCGGCGCGAAGGCCAAGGGCGCGGTCCGCGGCGCAGGCCTGCGCGAGGAGTGGACCTCGCCGTCGGAGGAGTCCGCCGAGGTCCGGGACCACCTGCTCGAACGGGGAGTGGCGGGCAAGCGCGTGGTGCTGCAGGTCCACGGCGATCCGATGCTCGAGTTCCGCCGGGCGCTCACCGACGCGGGTGCGGAGGTCGTCCCGGTGGCGGTCTACCGCTGGACCGACCCGGTGGACCTCGCTCCGCTGGACCAGCTCATCGACGCCGTCATCGCGGGTGAGGTGGACGCGTTGCCGTTCACCAGCGCTCCTGCGGCGACGAACTTCCTCGCCCGGGCCGATCGCACCGACCGCGGCGAGGCGCTGCGCACGGCGTTGCGCGAGGTCCTCATCGCCTGCGTCGGGCCGGTGACCGCGGCCCCCATCGCGAAGGCCGGTCTGCCGCACGTCCTTCCGGACCGCGCTCGCACCGCCGCCCTGGTCAAGCTGGTCGAGCAGGAGCTCTCCGCGCGCTGACCTCCTCGCACCGCGGGTCCGCCGCGCCTGCGGACTGCTGCTACGTGCTCCAGCGGTAGCGGCGCATGCTCACCCGGCCGTCCTGGGCGAGGACACCTTCGGCGCGCAGGAGCTCCAGCTGCCGGTGGCGGAGGTGCTCGGCGGCGGTCCCGTTGGACCGCAGCACCCGGTGCCAGGGCAGGTCGGCGGTGTCCTCGGACATGATCCGCCCGACGAGGCGCGGTGAGCGCAGCCCGGCGAGCTCGGCGACGTCCCCGTAGGACAGCACCCGTCCTGGCGGGATCGACGCGACCACGGCGCGCACTCGTTCGAACGTCTCCTCGTCCACGTGCTGGAAGTTACCCCAGGCGTCCGACCGGAAGCGGAGAACGGCCCGCCCCCGGCGAGGGGACGGGCCGTTCTCCTGTGGTCGCGGGTCAGCCCTGGAACCCCGCGACGATCTTGGTGAAGTCCCAGTCCTGCTGGTCGATGCCGCTGCAGGAGTCCTGGGCGCCGCCGCTGCACGGGCGGTCGCGGTTGACCGACCAGAACGTGAAGCGGCCGAGTCCGTTCTCCTTGGCGTAGTCGGCCATCTCCTGGAACGCGGCCTGATCGACGAGCTCGCCCTCGACGTCGGTCGTGCCGTTCATCGACGAGATGCCGGCGTGCGCGTAGGCGTCGGCGTCGTCGTAACCGAGACCCGCCTTCAGCGCCTCCTTCAGGCCTTCGGTGGCGGCGATGGTGTCCGCGGCCATGTCGGACCCGTTGAAGTCGAACGGCATCTGCGTCCAGACGTCGATGTTCGCGCCGATCTCGGCGGCCTTGGCGATCATCGCCTTGCCGTTCTCGTTCGGGCCGGTGGTGGTGGTCGGGAAGGTGACCACGGTGAGCAGGCCCGGGTTGGCCTCCTTGGTGATCTTCAGCGCCTCGACCACCTTGTCGCGGGAGGCCTGGTTCTCGAACTCGGTGGCCTCGATGTCGACGTCGATGGCCTTGAGCCCGTAGGCGTCGATCAGCTCCTGGTAGGCGGCGGCCAGCTGCTGGGCGTCACCGCACACCTCGCCGAGCTTGGTGCCGGAGTAGCCGCCGATGGACGGGATCACGTCGCCGCCGGCACCGCGGATCGCCTCGATGGTGGCCTTGTCCTGGCCGTCGAGCGGGCGCTGGCCGTCCCACGCGGGGTTGCAGCCGCCGTCCGAGTTGATGAAGGCGAGGGTGAAGTCCTTGATGCCGGTCGCGTTCATGACGTCGGCGGGCGCGGGCGGGCTGCCCCAGCCGTTGTACAGGTAGGGCGAGGCGGCGACCGGGCTCGGGGCCGCGCTGGGCTCTTCGGCGCTGAGCGCGGGAGCCGCGCCGAGGGCCAACGTGCCGAGGACGGCGGCACCGGCGAGCAGGCTCGTGCGGATCTTGCTCACGCTTCCTCCTTCTCCGGGGTGCGTCGCGCATTCGGGGCTGCGCGAATTCGCAGGTCACAGGCGGGGGAGCCTGCGATGGAAAGCAATCTGCCAGACTGCGAAATTGGTCCGTACCACCAAACGCCGGAGTCCGATCCCAGCATTCACAGTTGGAAATCCCAGATATCTCGGGCACATCCCGGCGTGCCCAGAGCTGATCTCGTCACCTCGGCGTGATTCCATTCGGGCGTGCCAGCAGCGACTTCGCCCGTGCTCGTGCGCCGTGCCGAAACCGCGCGGCGCACCACGACTTGGGACGCAGCAGGTCGCCGGGCGCTGGAGCACTCCTTCGGGTTCCTGCGCGTGCTGGGCGGTCCGGGAACCGGCAAGTCGACGCTGCTCGCCGAGATCGCCGCCGACCGGATCCGGCACCGGGGCGTGTCGCCGGAGAACGTCCTCGTGCTGACCTCCAGCCGCCGCGCCGCGTCCTGGATGCGCACCGAGATCACGCGGTTGCTCACCGGATCCGGCGAAGACGTCCGCACCGCCCCGGAACCGCTGGTGCGCACCGTGCACTCCTACGCGTTCGCCGTGCTGCGCCTCCAGGCCGTGCGCGACGAACTGCCGCCACCGCAGCTGCTCAACGGGCCCGACCAGGACGCGTTGGTCCGCGAGCTCCTCGAAGGTGACGTCGAGCAAGGAGCTCGTGACTGGCCGGAGTCGCTGCAACCCGCGCTGACCGTGCCCGGTTTCGCCGAGGAACTGCGGGACCTGTTGCTGCGCGCGGCCGAACGCGGCGTCGACCCGGACCGGCTGATCGAGCTCGGCCGCGAGCACGGCCGACCCGAGTGGGTTGCCGCCGGCCGCTTCGGCCGCCAGTACGAGCAGGTCACGCTGCTGCGCGGTGCGGGAGGCTCGCAAGCCCCCGCGCTGGACGCGGCCGAACTCGTCGGCTCCGCGCGGTTGGCGTTCGCCACCGACTCCGGACTGCTCATGGCCGAGCAGGACCGGGTCCGGTACGTGCTGGTCGACGACGCGCAGCACCTGGACCCGCAGCAGTACGAGCTGGTCCGCACGCTCGGCGAGACCGCCACCGAGTTCATCATCACCGGTGATCCCGACCAGGCCGTCTACACCTTCCGCGGCGCCGACCCGCGCTGCTTGCTCGACTCCGACCCCGACGGCACCGACACCACCGTGCTCACCGTCGACCACCGGATGTCGAAGGCGGTGCGAGAAGCCGTGCAGCGCTTGGCTTCCCGGCTCCCGGGCCACGGACCGCAGCGCCGCCTCGTCGAGGCCGAGTCCGATCAGGACGAGACCAGCGGTGGTGCGGTGCAGGTGCGGTTGCTGGCGACCGAGGCGCAGGAGGCCTCGTGGGTGGCCGACCAGCTCCGCCGCGCCCACCTGCTCGACGAGATCCCCTGGTCGCGGATGGCCGTCGTGGTGCGCTCCACCGGCCGCTCGCTGCCGGTGCTGCGGCGCGCCCTGCTGGCGGCCGGGGTCCCGATCGCACTGCCGGTGGACGACGTGCCGCTGTCCCAGCGCGCCGCCGTCCGCCCGCTGCTGACGTTGCTGCGCTGCGCGGTCCGGCCGCACGAGCTCGACCCCGACGCCGCGGCGCAGTTGCTGTCCTCGCAGCTCGGCGGCGCCGACCCGCTGGCGCTGCGCCGGTTGCGGCGTGGGCTGCTCCGCCTGGAATCGGCGTCGGGCGGCACGCGTCCCAGCGGTGAGCTGCTGGTCGAGGTCCTCAACGACGGCGACCGCCTCGCCGCGCTGGAGGACTCCGCCGCCGAACCCGCCCGCAAGGTGGCCGCCCTGCTGCGCACCGCGCGGGAATCGGCCGAGAAGGGCCAGACCGTCGAGGAAACCCTGTGGCGGGTGTGGAAGGCCTCGGGGCTGGAGAAGCGCTGGCTCGCCCAGTCCGAACGGCACGGCGTCACCGGTGCGCAGGCCGACCGCGACCTGGACGCGATCGTGGCGCTGTTCGACGCCGCCGCCCAGTTCGTCGACCGCTCGCCCGGCAACGACGCGGCCGGCTTCGCCGACTACCTCACCGACCAGCACATCGCCGGTTCCTCGTTGGCGCCCACGGCACCTCGCGACAACGCCGTGCAGATCCTCACCGCTCACGCCGCCACCGGTCAGGAGTGGGACGTCGTGGCGGTGCCCGGCGTGCAGGAGGGCAGCTGGCCGGACCTGCGGTTGCGCGGGTCGCTGCTCGGCGTGGAGCGCCTGGTCGACGTGCTGTCCGGGATGAGCGGGGAGCGGGTTTCGGCCACCGCGCCGCTGCTGGCCGAGGAACGCCGTTTGCTGCTGGTCGCCGCCAGCCGCGCCCGGAGGAGCTTGCTGGTCAGCGCCGTGCGTGGCGAAGACGAGCAACCCTCCCGGTTCCTCGACGAGCTCGACGGGGTGGAGAGCGACCCGGATTCGGCGGAACGCCCGATCGCCCGCCCGGAACGGGGCCTGACCCTCGCGGACCTGGTCGGTGAGCTGCGCCGGGTCGTCTGCGACGCCGAGGAGCCGGAGGAACGCCGACGTCGCGCCGCCCGGCAGCTCGCCCGGCTGGCCGCCGCCGGCGTGCCCGGTGCCGACCCCGACACCTGGTACGGCCTGCCGGCGCCCTCCTCGGACGCGCCGCTGGTCACCGGTGAGGACGCGGTCAAGGTCTCGCCCTCCACCGTGGACATCCTCGCCAAGTGCCCGCTGCGCTGGCTCGTCGAGCGCAACGGCGGCCAGGACACCGCCGAACTCGCCGCTGTCACGGGGACTCTCGTGCACGCGCTGGTGCAGGCCGCCGCCGACGGTGCTGACACCGAGCAGCTGCACCAGGCCCTCGACGAGGCGTGGCAGACCATCGACGCCGGAGCGCCGTGGTTCTCCCGCAAGGAGCGCCAGCGGGTCGAGGGCATGCTCAACGCCTTCGTCGTCTGGCTGGTGCAGTCCCGCGCCGAACTCACCCAGGTCGGCGTGGAACGCGACCTCGACGTCACGGTGGAGGGACGCGAGGGCGGTCCGTGGTTGCGGCTGCGCGGCCGGGTCGACCGGTTGGAGCGCGACGCGGAGGGCCGTCCGGTCGTCATCGACGTCAAGACGGCGAAGGCCCCGGTGAGCAAGGGCGATGCCGAGGAGCACCCGCAGCTGGCGGTCTACCAGCTGGCCGCCGCGCTGGGCGCTTTCGGCGAGGAGGAGGAGCCCGGCGGGGCTCGGCTCCTCTACGTCGCCAAGGCCGACCGCAAGGGCTCGGCGACCGAACGCGCGCAGGAACCGCTCGACGAGGACAAGATCAAGGTGTGGCTCGACGTGGTGCACAGCGCTGCTGAATCCAGCCTCGGGCCGGGTTACGTCGCCAGCGAGAACGCCGACTGCCCGCGCTGCCCGGCGCGCACCAGCTGCCCGGTCCACCCCGCAGGCAGGCAGGTCCCGCAGTGATCACCCCGCAGCGCATCGCCCAGGCGCTGGGCTTGCACCAGCCCACGCCCGAGCAGGCCGAGGTCATCGCCGCGCCACCCGAACCGGCGCTGGTGGTGGCCGGTGCCGGCGCGGGCAAGACCGAGACGATGGCCGCGCGCGTGGTCTGGCTGGTGGCCAACCAGCTGGTCACGCCCGAGCGGGTGCTGGGCCTGACGTTCACCCGCAAGGCCGCCCGCCAGCTCGCCGACCGGGTTCGCGCCCGGCTGCGCAGGCTCGCCGGCTCGGGCCTGCTCGACGAGGTCGACCCGAGCGGGCAGCTGCGTTCGGCGGTGCTCACCGAAGAACCGACCGTGCTCACCTACCACGCCTACGCCGGCCGCATCGTCGGCGAGCACGGGCTGCGGGTGCCGGTGGAACCGGGAGCGCGGCTGCTCACCACGACGGCGGCCTGGCAGCTCGCGCACCGCGTCGTGTCCACCTGGACCGAAGACCTCGACACCGACAAGGTGCCCGCCACCGTCACCGGCTACCTGCTCTCGCTGGCCGGGGAGCTGGCCGAGCACCTGGTGAGCCCCGACCAACTGCGGGTGCACGCCGAGGCGCTCTGCGAGGTCGTCGAGAACGCGCCTCGGGCGAAGGGCCAGCGCGCCAACCTGCCGCAGGAGCTGGTGAAGGTCGTCGCCGCGCAACGGCTCCGGGTCGCGCTGCTGCCGCTGGTGGAGGAGTACGCCCAGCGCAAGCGGCGCGAGGGCGCGATGGACTTCGCCGACCAGATGTCGCTGGCGGCCACCCTCGCCGCCGAGCACCCGGAGGTCGTGGAGGGCGAGCGCGCCCGCTACGGCGCGGTGCTGCTCGACGAGTACCAGGACACCGGTCACGCCCAGCGCGTCCTGCTGCGCTCGCTGTTCGGCGGTGGGGCCGCCTCGCTGCCCGTGACCTCGGTGGGCGACCCGGCGCAGGCGATCTACGGCTGGCGCGGGGCGAGCGCGGCGAACCTTCCGCGCTTCACCACCGACTTCCCGCGCGAGGAGGCCGACCGCCCCCTCCCCGCGCGCCGCTACGGCTTGCTGACCAGCTTCCGCAACCCCGAGGAGGTCCTGCGGATCGCCAACGCCGTGTCGGAACCGCTGCGCAGGGTCGGTCTGGAGGTCGACGAGCTCCGCGCCCGGGAAGGCGCTGACGACGGCGACATCCGCGTGCTGCTGACCGAGCACGTCCGCGCCGAGCGCGAGTGGGTGGCCGACCGGATCCACGCCCAGTGGCAGTCCGCGCTCGACGAGACTGGTCGGCCGCCGACGGCCGCGGTGCTGGTGCGGCGTCGCGCCGACATGGCCGACATGGCCGTCGCGCTGCGGGAACGCGGTCTGCCGGTGGAGGTCGTCGGCCTCGGCGGGCTGCTCGACGAACCGGAGGTGCGCGACCTGGTCAGCGTGCTGCGGTTGCTCGTCGACCCCCTCGCCGGCACCGCCGCCGCCCGGCTGCTCACCGGCTCGCGCTGGCGCATCGGCGCCGCCGACCTGGCCGCGCTGTGGGAGCGGGCGCGGGAGCTCGGCGCGCAGTTCTTCGGCGAACCCGAGTCCGACGACCCGTCCGCCGTGGTGCACGCCGCCCTGCCCGGGGAGAACGCGGAGCAGGCGGGACTGGCCGACGCCCTCGACGACCCCGGCCGGCCGGAGCGCTACTCCGAACAGGGCTACGAGCGCATCCGCAGGCTCGGCAGCGAACTCGCCGCGCTGCGGCGGCGTCTGGACCAGCCGTTGCCCGAACTCGTCGCCGACGTGGAGCGCACGCTGCTGCTCGACATCGAAAGCCTCGCGCGCCCAGGCGGTGTCGGACGGATCCACCTCGACGCCTTCGCCGACGTCGTCACCTCGTTCACCACGGCCAGCCCGTCGGCGACGCTGCCGTCGCTGCTGGACTACTTCGCCGCTGCCGAACGCGCGGAAGACGGTTTGGAACCGGGGGAGGTCGAGGTCGCCGACGACCGGGTCCAGATCCTCACCGTGCACGCCGCCAAGGGCCTGGAGTGGCAGGTCGTGGCGGTGCCGCACCTGGTGGAGGACGTCTTCCCCGGCAAGCGCAAGTCCTCGTCGTGGCTGCGGTCGGTCACCGCGCTGCCCGCCGAGCTGCGGGGTGACGCGCCGGACCTGCCCAAGCTCGACGTCGACCGGCTGGGAGGTCTCGACCGCAAGGAGCTCAGCGAGACGCTGAGCATCCACGACGAGGAGTTCGAGGCCCGCCGCCTCGCCGAGGAACGTCGCCTGTTCTACGTCGCGGTGACCCGCTCGGAGCGCACGCTGCTGCTGTCCGGGCACTGGTGGGGCGAGAACGGCGACAAGCCCAAGGGGCCGTCGGCGTTCCTCAGCGAGACAGCGCAGGTCGCGCACGACGACCGCGTCGGCGTCATCGACGAGTGGTGCCCGGCGCCGGACGAGGACGCCGAGAACCCGCTGGCCGACGAGGTCCGCTCGGCCGAGTGGCCGGTGGACCCGCTCGGGCCCCGGCGCGACGCCGTCGTCGCAGGTGCGGAGCTCGTGCGCGTCGCGGTGTCCACCGCGGACTCCGCCGAGGCCGAGGAGGACCCCGACGGGTGGGCGCGGGACGTCGACGTCCTGCTCGCCGAGCGCGCCGAGGCCGCGCAGCGCCGTGAGCACGTCCGGTTGCCCGACCAGCTCTCGGTGAGCCAGCTCGTCGAGCTCGCCGGCGACACCGACGCGCTGGCCCGCAAGCTGCGGCGCCCGCTGCCGTACCCGCCGAACCCGATGACCCGGCGCGGAACGGCTTTCCACGCCTGGCTGGAGCACCGGTTCACCTCCTCGGCGCTGCTCGACGAGGACGAGCTGCCGGGCGCGGCCGACGATTCCGCGCCGCTGCACGAGGACCTCGCCGAGCTGCAGAAGGCGTTCCTGGAGGGCTCGTGGGCCGATCGCACGCCGCACCGCGTGGAGGTGCCCTTCGAGACGCAGGTGGAGGGCGTCGTGCTGCGCGGCCGGATGGACGCCGTCTTCGCCGACCCGGACGGCGGGTGGACGGTCGTGGACTGGAAGACCGGCGCCGTGCCGAGCGGTGACCAGGTCCCGTCGCTGTCGGTGCAGCTCGCCGCCTACCGGCTGGCCTGGGCGGAGTTGTCGGGAACCCCGTTGGAGAAGGTCCGCGCGGCGTTCCACTACGTGCGCCACGACCACACCTTGCGGCCCGCGGACCTGCGTGATGGTGACGGACTGCGCGAGCTCATCACCGCGGTTCCGAGGAATTCTTAGAAAGAAGTACACGTTCGAGTGGCGGAGCTTGAGTTCGGCGTGCGCGGCGATCGAATATGCCCGCGATGAACACCGATTGGAAGCTCTCCACTCCGCCGGGATCCGCAGTGCGCGTGGACGCCGAAGTGCTCGCCATGCGTGCCCCTCTGGTGCGGGTCCACCGCGACGACGAGGGCACCTGGTCCTTCGAAGGCCCGGGCGCCACGGGGCGGGACTCCCAGCAGACCAAGCTGCAGGCCGTCGTCGGCGCGTGGCCGCACGTCGCCGCGCTGACCGACCTCGATGCCGGGAACGCGGTCGTCTGGTCCTGGCGGCAGCACGGCTGGGCCAGCGAGTTCGTGTGCGAGTGCGGCAGCTGCGAGACGCCGGTCGCCGGCGACATCGACCGCCAGAGCTGGCCGTCGGAGCTGCAGCCGCACACCATCATCAGCGTCGAGCAGGTGGCCCTGTCCGGGCAGCGCCCGCTGACCGACATCTTGTCCACCGCAGGCGGCATCGCCATGCTCGGCCCCGGCGACCACCGCCGCACGGTCGACCAGATGACCCCGGTGGCCCTGGCCAACGTCATCCGCCGCTGGCCCCACACGGTCCAGGCGATGCGCTCCCTCCAGGAGGGTCGCGGGATGCGCTGGAACCCGGAAGCCCTCAACTGGCACGAGTACGTCTTGACCTGATCCTGGGCGTGCTCGTGTGGGCGCGGCTCCTGATGTGTGCCGGAACGTCCGGGTGTGTCGCCACGAAGTGGGTCAGAACGCCCGGCGGAGCGATCTGAGTCCCGCAACCGGACGGGAGGTGTCCGCCGCGAACCCGCCGCCGTGCAACCGGAGTTTTCTCCTCCTGAGGTGGCCTCCCGCACGAGGAAGTTCCGGTGGGTGCTCCGGAGTCAGGCGTTCTCGGTGAGCTGGGGGTGGTCGAGCAGCCGGGAGTAGAGGACCTCGAGCAGCCAGCGCCCGAACATCGAGGACCCGAACTCGGCGGCGCGGTTCTCCGGGGTGATCACGAGCTCCCCGCTGCCGCCCGGGCCGGTCGTGACGGCACCGGCGCCGTAGTAGTCCAGCTCCAGCATCGACAGCGCGTCGTAGCGCTGCTGACCAGGCAGGACGACCGCGCACGGAGCGAGGGTCAGCAACATCCCGCAGGCGCGCAGGGCGCGCGAGGGTTTGGACACGGGCACGAGGATGCCGATCAGGTCGACGGCCGCCACCGGCAACTGGTCGTGGCGTTCGGGTTCCGACCACGCCTTGAACCACGCCGGGTTGAGCTCGGGTCCCCACCCGTGGTGTCGACGCCACTGGTGGACGTCCTGCCGGATGCGGGCCACCGCGGTGAACCGGGTGCCGAGCACCTCCACATCCGGTACCAGTCGCCCTTCCCATCCGAGGGCGCGGGCCGCGTGCTGAAGCTGCTGCACCGTCGCATGGTAAACGTCCGCACCCCGGTTCCGGGATGGTGTTCCACCAACGATTTCCTGCGGTTCCGGGCCATCGGGTTCCGGATGCGCGGAGCGGTTAGTGTTCAACGCCGTGAGTGGTGACGACGTCGGGGAGCACGACTGATGCAGCGAGGTCCGAGCGGGCTGTTCGGCAAGAGCGAGGCCGAGGAAGAGCTGAGCGCTCAGCCCGATCACGCGCTCGTCGGCGTCATCCGGATGCCGGGCGGGACGACCAGCCCCGTGCGCTCCATCATCCGCCGGATCGTGGGGGCCGTGATCGCGCTCGCCGCCACCGTCGTCATCGTCTACGTCGGCCGCGACGGCTACCGGGACTCGGCGGGCGGCGAGCTCAGCGTGCTCGACGTCATCTACTACGCGACGGTGTCGCTGTCGACGACAGGCTACGGCGACATCACACCGGTCTCCGAACGCGCCCGCCTGGTCAACGTGCTCGTCATCACCCCGCTCCGCGTGCTGTTCCTGATCGTGCTGGTCGGCACCACACTGGAAGTGCTCACCGAGCGCTCGCGGCAGGCTTTCAAGATCCAACGCTGGAGGTCCAAGGTGCGCGACCACGTGGTCGTCATCGGATACGGAACCAAGGGACGGTCCTCGGTCACCGCGCTGCTCGGTGAGGGCGCCGACCCGAGTCGCATCGTCGTGGTCGACACCGACCGCACGTCGCTGGAGGCGGCGTCGGCGCAGGGCCTGGTCACGGTCAACGGTTCCGGTACCCGCTCGGACGTGCTGCGCGTGGCGGGGCTGCCGCGCGCCCGCGCGATCGTGATCGCCCCGGCCCGTGACGACACGGCGGTCCTGGTGACGCTGACGGCCCGGGAGCTGGCGCCGAAGGCGCAGATCGTCGCGGCCGTCCGGGAAGCGGAGAACGTCCACCTGCTGCGCCAGTCGGGCGCGGACTCGGTGGTGGTCTCCAGCGAGACGGCAGGACGGCTGCTGGGCATGGCCACCTCGACGCCGTCGGTGGTGGAGATGTTCGAGGACCTGCTCAGCCCGGAGGTGGGTCTGGCGATCGCCGAGCGCGAGGTGGAGCGCCAGGAGGTCGGCGGTTCGCCGCGCCACCTGTCCGACATCGTGCTCGGCGTGGTCCGCGACGGCCAGCTCTACCGGGTCGACGCTCCGGAGGCGGACGCGATAGAGGACGGCGACCGGCTGCTCTACGTGCGCAAAGTGACTCCGCCGCCAACGTGACCCGCGGTCAACGGATCTCGGGCGCTTCCGCTTCAAGCTTTCTGGGACTATCGGTGTCGTGGGAAGCACACGAGGTTCGGCCTCGGTGGCGTCGATCCTGCTCGTCTTGGGCGTTCTCGGCGTTGTGGTGGCCGGCGTGACGGTGTGGCCGCTGGTGGCGGCCTCCGGTCAGGAGGACGTCGCCGAGCGCAAGGCGACGGCGGTGGTCGTCGAGCCGAGACCGTGCGGCCCGCGCGCGGCCGGGGACGTCGTCGAGGTGCAGATCGACGGGGAGACCCGCCGCGCCACCTTCGACGGCTGCGGCCACACCCGGGGCCAGCGGCTGGACGTCATGGTTCCGGCTCGTGCGACGCGGGACCTGCGCGTCACGCCGGTCAAGGAGCAGGATTCCGAGCTGGAAGCCCTCGCCTGGCGCACCCACGTCGTGCTGCTCACCCTGGCTGCGGTCGCGGGCGGCGGCTTCGGCCTGCTGCTGGGACGGCGCTGAAGCCTGTTCCGTGCGGCGCAGCTGCTTTCAGCAGTAGACTCAGCTCGCACGGCCGCAGCGTTCCTCGACTGCGCCCTAGTCCACGTCCGCGGCCGGTGAGAGCCAGGTGTTGCACTGGCTGACCCGGTTCTTGGTGAAGCCCTGCTGGATCCAGGTCGAGTTGGTCTCGATGCTGCCGTGGTCGTCGACGTCGCTGTTCTCGTCGCCGCGTCCGGCGGAGTCGCGCAGCGCCGGGAAGATGATCTCGTTGCTGACCCCGCCGTTCTGCAGCGCGGCGAGGGTCATCCCCTCGAAGCAGGTGGCCTGCAGCTCCGAGCGCCGGGTGAGCTCGAGCCCGGCGTCGCCGCCGGCTTCGGCGGACGCCTGCCCGTACGCGGCGTTGATGCCCGAAAGCCGTTGCAGCGCATGGCCGAACTCGTGCGCGAACTGCCCGAGGAACACCCCGGCCTCGGTCCGGCCTTCGACCTCCGAGTAGTAGCGCGCGGTCATGTAGATCGTGTTGTCCTGCGGGCAGTACAGCGCGGTCTGGTCCCAGGTCCGCAGGCCGCAGGGCGTGGTGACGTCGCTGCCGGTGGTGACGACGTGCGGGGTGTCGGTGGGCAGGTCCGCCTCCTCCAGCGCCGGTTCCCACGCCTGCACGAGGCAGGGGAGCGCGGCTTGGTAGAAGGCGTCCTGCGAGGCCAGGTCGGTGGCGAACTCGGGTAGCGAGCACGGCGTGGTGACCGCCCCGTTGCCCTCGATGTTGATGGGGTTGTCGCCGAGCTTGAGAATCGGCCGGCCGGTCGAGACCTCGTCCTCGGAGGAAGTGGTGGTCTGCTCGGAAGTCGTGGTCTCCGAGCTGGTCTCGCTGGTGCTGGTCGCGACGGGCGCGTAGCTGGGCGCGGCGGGCGCGGACTGCTCGTCGGCCTTGTCCGCCGACACCGAGGCGGCCACGGCCCCGACCGTTCCGATCCCGAACACGGTCACCGCCGCCAGCACGATCCCGACGACGAGACCGGTGTTGTTCCGCTTCGGCGGCTCCTGCCCGAACGCGGGCCCGGGAGGCGCCCACGAGGGCCCGGCCCGGCCCGGCTGGTGAGGTCCTGCGTGCCACGGAGGCTGCTGCGGTCCCGCACCGGCTTGCCACGACGGCTGGCTCGGGTGCGGCTGCCACACCTGGCCAGCCTGCGGTGGTGGTCCGGGCTGCGGACCGGGGGGCCCGGCCTGCCACTGGGGAGGCTGCCCGGGCTGCTCCCACGGCGGACGCGGAGGTAACGGAGGCCGGGTCATCCCCCCAGCTCCGTCCACCGGGAACGGCAGGTCGCACCCGCTCCGTCCAGCCACAACGCCTTCATGCCACCGACTTCCACGCACGTCCACGAACGTCCACGAACGTCCACGAACGTCCACGAACGTCCACGAACGACCACGAACGACCACGCACCTTAACCCCACGAACGCCCGCACGTACCCGCTTCTGAGAATTCGCATCAGGCTCAGCTGACCGTGCCGACAGCAGTCTCCGGGACCGCCAGCTGGTCGGTCACGCCACTGCGCGGAACCTCCTCGCGCGCATGCCGTTCGAGAGGCAGCGAATCGTGATGAGCACTCGGTCGATCCGGATGTGCCTCTGAGCAGGGGAGCAAGGCAATCCGCACTTCACACCCACGCCGGGGGATCTCAGGCGGCATCGAGCGGCCCGGCCCGGCGCACCCCGGGTTGGACGGGACGTTCGCCATTTACGAGTTCGCGGCCCTGGAGACCTGCGTCTACCTGGAGAACAGGAAGGATGGGATCTTCGTTGCTGACGGCGAGGTGACCCGACAGTATGTTGAGTCCGGCGAAGCGCTGGGGGAGCGGGCGCTTGGAGAGGAAGAGTCGGTCGAGCTGATCGACGCGCTGGCAGAGGGGCTGATCGATGGGTGAGCTGGCCTGCCGGAAGAGCAGCAGGAGCGGTTCGTCGACCAACTGCGTCGATGCCGCTCGAGCGACCGACCGGATCGCGGTCGGCGACTCGAAGAACCCGGAGGGCGGCCATGTGCGGGTCGACGCCTTCCAGTGGAGAGCTTTCGTCGGAGGGCTCAAGGGTGGTCGCTTCCCGGTGTCGGGTAGGTGCCCCTAGCGCTGACCTGGGATGGGGTGCGTCCCACGTCAAGTTTGTCCAGATTCATCGGAACCGTTACGCGCGCGGGCACGTCCAGCTAGAGTAACCACGGTTCATGGGGGATCACAGGGTCCGGAGGATCTGGGATGACTAGCGCCGAGGGCGGGTTCGCCGCCGCGAAAGAGGGGCTGAAGGCCGTCAGCGGCCAGACGCAGTGGATCAACTCACAGGTCAGTGCAGGCAAGCTCGCTTTGGACCCGGAGGCGGCGGAAAAGGCTGCCAAGCGCTGCGAAGAGGAAATTCGAGAACTTGCTCGAGTCTTCCGTGACGCCCGACAGATCACGCGCGTCCACGGCTTGGGGGATTACCCGGACGGACAGCAGCTCGCACAGCGGTTCCAGGACAAGGCATCGGACCCGCAGGCAGGTGCGTTGAAGCTCGTCCGTGACCTCCAGGACGAATTGAAGAAGCAAGCGGATGCGTTCCGCGAAGCTGCCAAGGATTACCGCACCACCGACGAGCAGAACGCAGACGACCTTAGGCGAGGTATGCAGTGAACACGGTTTCTCGAACACTGATCGCAACGGCAGCCGGCATGGCTTTGCTCGGCGTGTCTGCGTGTTCGGGCAACGAGTCGGGGGAGTCGACCGGTAACCCGGCGCCACCCCCGCAGGCCAAGGCGATCACCAGCTTCGACCCCTGCACGTTCTTCGCCCCGGAAGAACTGACTTCGCTCGGTCTCTCCACCCAGTCCGAAGACGGTGGTGTGGTCGAGCAAGAGCCGGGTTGCCAGTGGCAGGGCGAAGAGAAGATCCTCACGCTCCTCAAGAATGCCGACCAGACCGTTGAGTCCTACGAGACGAGTGGCAACTGGGACAGCTACACGAAGAAGAGCATCGCAGGGCGTAGTGGCGCAGTTGCCGTCGAAACGGGTGCGACTGGACAGGGCGGGTGCACCGTCCTCGTGAATGCTGGTGGCGGTGTCGCCGTGTACGGCGTTGATGGCCTCATGCGGGACTCGGTCGACGCATGCGGTGAAGCGGAGAAGGTCGCCAACCAAACTGCTTCTCGATTGCCCGAATGATCAGGGGGAGTGATGGGGCTATTCGACACGCTTGACAACGCAGTTTCGCCCATGCTCGGCATGGAGAGCGCTGCGGAGGAGGAGCGCAAGGAGAAAGTCGCTGAAGCACAGCGAATCGCTCAGCAACAGCAGAACCAGCTCGCCCGTGAGAACTCCGGTCTTCAGGTCGGTAGCTACGACTCGCCAGGTATCAGCCAGTGCGTCAACTGGGGCGGCTTCAGCCACGCCGACATCTACAAGACCAACCATGAGTCGATCAAGCCGGATTCGGTCGGCGGGTCTGCTGATGCGTGGATCAAGCTCGCCAAGGCTCTCCGGGAGCGCGGTGAGAACTACCACACCGACCTCGCCAACATCGTCCAAGGCGGGTGGCAGGGCGAGGCCGCGGAAGCTGCTTCGCAGGTGGGAAAACCCGCCTCTGACTGGATGAAGGCCAGTGCCGACGCCTTCGAGATGACCGGCAACAACCTCCAGGCGGCTGGGGACGCTGCTGGCCAGTCGAAGAAGATGGTTCCGGAGCCCGAGGGCTTCAGTTGGGGTGAGGCCGCCGCGGCGTCGATTCCTTTCGGCCTCTCCGGGGGCGGCATCAACGCCCTCTCCCAGATGGAAGAGCAGGAACAGGCCGAGAAAGCTGCTCAGGAGACGATGGGCCGGGTTTACAGCCCCACGCTCACCCAGGTCGACGCGAAGATGCCGCAGTACACCGCGCCGGACGGGTCGACGAAGGAGCCTCCGCCGGTTCCGCCGCCGAACGGCACTGACTGGGGCAACGGCATGGGCAATGGCAACAACGTCCCGGGTGGGTCCGGGACGGGGTCCGGTGCCGGTGGCGGCTACGGCGGCTCCGGTGCGCCCGGGGGCACCGGTGGCGGTTACCCGGGAGGTGGGACCAGCCCGGCTGGAACCGGCGCTGCCTGGGCGAACCCGCCCGGCGGCGGTCCTGGTGCGCCCGGCGGTGGCTTGCCGAACGCCAACCCGCCCGGCGGCGGGGGACCGAACGTCGGGCTCGCGGCCGGGATCGGTGCGGGTGCCGGTGCGGGCGGTGCCGCCGGTGGCCGGGCAGGTGGCGCCGGAGGTGCCGGGGCAGGCGCTCGCGGTGCCGGCATGGGTGCGGGCGGCCGAGCCGGTGCCGGCGGTCTCAGCGGAGCTGGAGCCGGAGCTGGAGCCGCAGGTGCCGGTGGCCGGGGTGCGGCCGGGCGCGGTGCCATGGGCGGCATGGGCGCCGGAGCGGGCCGCGGCGGGCAAGGCACTGACGACGATGAGCACGAGCGTCCTTCCTGGCTCGAGGAGCAGGACGACGTGTGGATGAACGACATGCCCAAGACCGCCCCGCCCGTCCTCGGCGAGTGAGCGGCATCGTCAACTGATCTGTGGTGGGGGCAGTTCCAACCGGAACTGCCCCCACCCACCCGCGCGGGTGTTCTTCGCGCTTCCACGAGTGGGAGAAAGCTCAAGTGAGTGTGTTGGGGCGGTGGCAGCTGCCGCCGGTGCACCTGGACATCGTGCTCAAGTACCTGAAGATCGACGGCCTCACGCTGCCGATCAGCACCCGGTCGTTCGGCCGCACCGCCGACGAGTTCTCCGCCCTCGGCAAGGCCGAACTGCCGAACATGGAGGCCGGCGGCGTCGTCGTCAACGACGAGGTCGTGCCGCCGCTCGTGGACGCGCTCAGGACCCTCGCCACGCCCTACCTCTGGGTCGATTCGATGTGGTTCCCCGAGCCCGGCAGCGACCACTGCTGGCGGGCGGTGGCGGTGTTCACCGAGGGCAACCGGATCGTGCTCGGCGTGCAGGCGCCCAGCGAAGACCCCCAGCGCGGCGGCCTGCTGACCGTCGAGGTGCACCAGAACGTGCCGCTGCCCGGCGTCGTGCTCGCCACGCTGCCGCCCGCCAAGCCCGGCACGCGCGGTCCGATCCGCGTCCCGCACAGCTCGCTGCAGGGCGAGCAGGCCGAGGACTACGACCCGTCGAGCATGATGGAGTCCGCCAGCCGGACGCGCGGCAGCAGCGGTGACCAGCAGGTCGAGCTCTACGAGAAGATCGGCAAGGCGCCGCACGTGCGCCTCGGGCAGATCGCCGCGAACATGCGCGACCAGCACGGCCGGCGCCGCCGGACGCCGGTCATGTCGTGGTTCGACAACGTCGAACCCGACGGCCGTTACCTCGAACGCGTGGAACGCGGCAGCACCGGCGAACCGCTCTACGCGCTGCTGCCCGCGGACGCTCGCTTGATCGGGAACGAGATCAATTCGTTGATCAACCAGGTGCGCCGGGGCTGACGGCGTTCCGGCTGGTCGGTATGCCGCATCGGAGCAGGTCAACGGCCGATCGCGGGTTGCTCCGGTTGCCGCCTGGACAGCTGGGGCCGATGTTGCGACACGCCGAACGATGGTGAAGGGGGCACTCGCGGTTTGACAGCGCGCACGTAGGCTGCATGGCATGGTCGAACCCCAGCTGCATCGCGTCACCTTGCCCAATGGGCTGCGCGTGGTGCTGGCACCGGACTCGGCAGCGGGCCAAGCGTCATCGGGCCAGGCTCCTGTGGTCGGTGTCAGCGTGCACTACGACGTCGGCTTCCGCTCCGAACCGCAAGGGCGCACCGGTTTCGCGCACCTGTTCGAGCACTTGATGTTCCAGGGCAGCGAAAGTCTTGAGAAACTCGCGCACTTCCGCCACGTGCAAGGCTCCGGCGGCACGTTCAACGGTTCGACGCACCAGGACTACACCGACTACTACCAGGTGCTGCCCTCGGCGGCCCTGGAGCGCGCGCTGTTCCTGGAAGCCGACCGGATGCGCGCTCCGAAGATCACCGAGGAGAACCTGGCCAACCAGGTGGACGTGGTCAAGGAGGAGATCCGGCTCAACGTCCTCAACCGCCCCTACGGCGGTTTTCCCTGGATCCTGCTGCCGCCGGTGCTGTACTCGACCTTCGCCAACGCGCACAACGGCTACGGCGACTTCACCGACCTCGAACAGGCCACCGTCGAGGACTGCGCGGCCTTCTTCGACACCTTCTACTCGCCCGGCAACGCCGTGCTCACCGTCGCCGGCGACCTCGACGTCGACCAGACGATCAGGCTGATCGAGAAGCAGTTCGGCGACGTCCCCGCCCGCGGCGTCCCGGAGCGCCCGTCCTTCGGCGAGCCGTTCCCCACCAGCGAGGTGCGCGGCAAGCAGACCGACCCGCACGCGCCGCTGCCGGCCGTCGCCCTCGGTTACCGGCTGCCCGACCCGGTCGGCGAGCTCGACGCCTACCTGGCCAACGTCGTGCTCTCAGCGATCCTGTCCGACGGTGACGCTTCTCGGTTGCAGCAGCGGCTGGTCCACTCCGAGGCATTGGTCGTCGACGTCAGCGCCGGCACCGGCCTGATGGGGGCGCCGCTCGACGCGCGCGACCCCGACACCTTCACCTTCACCGCCATCCACACCCCCGACGTCGGGGTGGAGCGCGTGATCGGGGCGATCGACGAGGAGCTGGACAAGCTCGCCACCGAAGGCCCCACCGAAGAAGAACTGCACCGCGTCACCGCCCGGTGGGCCGCCAGCCTCTACCGGGAGCACGACCGGGTGATCTCGCGGACGCTCGACCTCGGCAGCGCCGAGCTGCTGCACGGCCGCGCCGAACTGATCTCCGAACTGCCCGAGCGCATCGGCAGGGTCCGCGCCCAGGACGTCGCCGCGGCCGCCAAGGAGCTGCGCTCCGACGCACGCGCCGTGCTGGAGATCGAACCCGCTGGTGACGAGAACGGAGGTGCGGCATGACCCGCGCAACGCACCGCAGCGCCGAGGAGATCGGCCGCACCGAGCTCGGCCCGCGGCCCCTTCCGCCGCTGGGCGAGCCCCGCACCGGCATCGCGCCGGCCGGCGTCGACACCGTGCTGGGCAACGGACTGCGCGTCATCGCCGTCCGCCACGGCCGGGTGCCGATGGCGGAGATGCGCCTGCGCATCCCGTTCGCCAACGACGACCCGATGCACCCGGCGACGGCCGAGGTGCTGGCCGAAACGCTGCTCACCGGCACCGAACGCCGCGACCGGGTCAAGATGGACACCGATCTCGCGGCAGTCGGCGGCGACCTGCACGCCGTCGTCGACCCGGAGCGGCTGAGCATCGCCGGTGACGCGCTCGCCAGCGGCTTGGACACGTTGCTCGACGTCCTCGCCGACGCGCTGACCGGTGCCACCTACGCCGACGACGAGATCAACGCCGAACGGGCGCGCTTGGTCGAGCGGATCAGCGTGGCCCGCTCCCAGCCGCGGGTGATCGCCCGCGAGGAGCTGCAGCGGCACCGCTACGGCGACCACCCCTACGTCCGCGAGGTGCCGCAGGCCGACGACGTCGCCCAGGTGACGGCCGAGAAGGTCCGCGCTCTGCACCGCTCGCACGTCCTGCCCCGCGGATCCGTGCTGGTGCTGGTCGGCGACATCGACCCAGACGCCGTGGTCGGCGAGGTCGAACGCGCCCTGGCCGGGTGGACCTCGGCGGAGTCGGCGCGCGAGCTGCCGGCCCTCCCGCCGGTCTCCGGCGGCGACGTGCGCCTGGTGCACCGGCCCGGTGCCGTCCAGTCGCAGCTGCGGTTCTCCGCGCAGGCGCTGGCGCGCACCGACGAGCGCTACCCGGCCCTGCAGATCGCCAACCTCATCTTCGGCGGCTACTTCTCCTCGCGCCTGGTGGAGAACATCCGCGAGGACAAGGGATACACCTACGGCGCGCACTCGTCGTTCGAGTTCACCAAGGGCAACGGCACGCTGCTGGTCGACGCCGACACCGCTAGCGAGGTCACCGCGGCCGCGCTGCTGGAGACGCGCTACGAACTCGCCCGCCTGGCCCTGGTCCCGCCGTCGGAGACTGAGGTCGAGTCGGCGCGGCAGTACGCCATCGGCGGCCTGCTGACCTCGACGGCCTCGCAGGCGGGCCTGGCGTCGACGCTGTCGGCCCTGGCCGCCGCCGGTCTGGACCAGGACTGGCTGACCGCCCACCCGGAGCGGCTGCGCGACGTGTCCGTCGAGCAGGTCGCCGAGGCCGCGAAGGTCTTCGCCCCCACCTCGTTCACCGGGGTCGTCGTCGGTGACGCCGACAAGCTGGCGGATCAGCTGCGCCTGCTCGGCGGCGTGGAGCTGCCATGACCCGGTTACCGGATGGAGCGCACGAATGACCTGCGAAACGTTCGCCGGTTCGGGCTTCCAGCTCGACAGCCCGCCGCTGCTTTCGCGGTCCACTGTGGACCGGCGTGAGGAGCTGCGGGAATCTCTCGACGGTGGTGCGAAGCTGTGGCGGTCCGGCAGGGTCCTGCTGGTCGACGCCAAGGGCCGCGGCCAGATCGATGACGATTCCCGGCTCGTGATGCAGCCGGCGGTCGACTTCGGCGACCGGCCCTCGCCCAACGCGGTGCTGCTCGGTGTCGAGGACGACGTCAGCTACTGGGCGCTGCGCACCGAACACGACGGCGCGCAGGAGGGCTGGCGCGACCTGCGTTCCGGTGGTGCGCTGCTCAACGACACCGACGCGGGCTTGCTCACCACGGCCGTCGGACTGCTCGGGTGGCACGACAACGCGCGCTACTGCGCGGTCTGCGGCGCGGCGACCACCCGCGTCCGCGTCGGCTGGGCGCGCCGCTGCTCCGGCTGCGAGCGCGAGGAGTACCCGCGGACCGACCCGGCAGTGATCTGCCTGGTCAACGATGGTGCGGACCACGTCCTGCTGGCTCGCCAGCCGGTCTGGCCGAAGCACCGCTTCTCGGTGTTGGCCGGGTTCGTCGAGGTCGGCGAGTCCCTGGAAGCCTGCGTGGCCCGCGAAGTCGAGGAGGAGGTCGGTGTGCAGTGCACCGGAATCCGCTACCTCGGCAGTCAGCCGTGGCCGTTCCCGCGCTCGCTGATGCTGGGCTTCGCCGCCACCGCCGATCGCGACGCCCCCCTGGTCCCCGCCGACGGGGAGATCGAGGAAGCGCGGTGGGTCCACCGCGACACGATCCTCGCCGCCCTTGAAGCGGGCGGGGAACCGGTCGACGGCCTCCGGCTTCCACCGAGCGTCTCCATCGCCCACCGCATGATCAAGGGCTGGGCCACCACCCAGCCCTGAGCGGTCAGCGCCAGGCTGTAGCGGGTTGTTCAGGCCATGCTTGATCAGCAGGCGCTGATCGACGCCCGGACGCGCTCGATCAGTCCGCCAGGCCTGAGCGCTCGAGGCGTCCCTGGTCCCGCGCCTGGCCCAGGCGTGACTTCCTGAGGCAGCCCCCTCCCTCGGGGGCTGCCTCAGCGCGCCGGAACGTCAAAGCCCCAGACCCCTTCCGCGCCAACGGTTTCAGTCACGACTGAACGCGACACGCGCACACGTAACCCTCGAACGCATCTGGCCTCACCGAGCTCGTGCCGTTGTCCCTGGTGAGAGCGTGCTTCTCAGCGTGGTGAGCTCAGTTCGCCCGAAGTGCGCCCCACGGGAGAACGCAATTCCTCGCGAACTTCGAGGCCGGCAGGTCCCCCTCGAAATTCGCGCGAAGTTCGAGGGGAGAGCCCGAGTGGGGTGCGTCCGTGCTGGGGGGAGCGGGGGCGCGAGCTGGGCGACACACGGCGGTGGGTATCGCCTGATCGCGGGAGGGGGTCTGCGAGGATGCTGGCATGGCCGATCAACCGCATCTCCTGGAAGGTTTGGATCCGGAGCAGCGGCAGGCCGTCACCGCACCCCGCGGACCCGTCTGCGTCCTGGCCGGTGCGGGAACGGGGAAGACACGGACCATCACCCACCGCATCGCCCACCTCGTCCAGCGAGGACTGGTGACGCCTCGGCAGGTCCTGGCCGTGACCTTCACCGCGCGCGCCGCGGGCGAGATGCGCACCCGGTTGCGGGGTCTCGGAGCTGCGGGGGTGCAGGCCCAGACCTTCCACGCCGCGGCCTTCCGGCAGCTCCGCTACTTCTGGCCCCGGGTCCACGACACGCAGATGTGGCAGCTCACCGACAACAAGTTCCGCCTGGTCGTGCAGGCCGCGAACCGGTTGGGCCTGTCGACCGAGCGGGAGGACGTCCGCGACCTGGCCGGTGAGATCGAGTGGGCCAAGTCCTCCTTGATCAGCCCCGAGCAGTACCCGGCCGCCGCGCAGCAGGCCGGCCGCGAGACGCCGATCCTGCCCGAGCTGATCGCCAAGGCCTTCGCCGGCTACGAGAAGCTCAAGAACGGCGCGCAGCTGCTCGACTTCGACGACCTGCTGCTGCACATCGCGGCGATCCTGGAGGACCGCGCGGACGTCGCCGAGGAGTTCCGCAGCCAGTACCGGTCGTTCGTCGTCGACGAGTACCAGGACGTCAACCCGTTGCAGGCGCGCGTGCTCGACGCCTGGGTCGGCAACCGCGACGACCTGACCGTCGTCGGCGACGCCAACCAGACCATCTACTCCTTCGCGGGTGCCTCCCCGAAGTGGTTGATCAACTTCCCGCGCAAGTACTCCGATGCGACCGTGGTCCGCCTCGAGCGCGACTACCGCTCGACACCGCAGGTCGTGGGCCTGGCCAACCAGGTCATCGGCGCCGCGCGGGAACGGCCCGCCGGGACCCGCCTGAAGCTCGTCGGCCAGCGCCCGGACGGCCCGCGCCCCGACTTCGCCGAGTACGACGACGAGACCGACGAGGCCGAGGCCATCGCGCGCAAGATCGCGCAACTGGCCAAGCGCGGCGTGCCGCTGTCGGAGATCGCGATCCTCTTCCGGGTCAACGCCCAGTCCGAGGTGTACGAGAAGGCGCTCTCCGACGCCGAGATCCCGTACCAGGTGCGCGGCGGCGAGCGGTTCTTCGCGCGGGCGGAGATCCGGCAGGCCATGGCAACGTTGCGCACCGCGGTCGCTCGCGACACCGCTGCCGAGGACCTGCCCGGGACCGTGCGTGAACTGCTCGGCGAGGTCGGCCTGACCGACGAGCCGCCCGCCGGTGGTTCGGCCCGCGAGCGCTGGGAATCGCTCATCGCGCTGGTCGAGCTCGCCGAGGAGTTGGTCGGCACCGTTCCCCAGGCGGACCTGCGGCGCTACGTCGCCGAGCTCGACGCGCGCGCCGAAGCCCAGCACCCGCCGACCGTCGAGGGCGTCACGCTCGCCTCGCTGCACGCCGCCAAGGGCCTGGAGTGGGACGCGGTGTTCCTCGCCGGTCTGGTCGAGGGCACCCTGCCGATCCAGCACGCCGACACCGACGCGGCGATCGAGGAGGAGCGGCGGCTGCTCTACGTCGGGGTCACCCGCGCTCGCGAGCACCTGCACCTGTCCTGGGCGCTGGCCCGCGCCGGTGGCCGGAGGTTCCGCCGTCGCAGCCGCTTCGTCTACAACCTGGTGCCCGACGGCCACCCGGCCGCGTTGCCGACCAAGGCAAGGCAGCCGCAGCCGCCCGCGCGGCAGGCCGCGACGACCACGCCCCGGTGCCGCGTGTGCTCGTCGGCGCTGGTGAACACGATGGACATCAAGCTCGGCCGCTGCTCGAGCTGCCCGTCGGACGTCGACGAGAACCTGCTCGAACAGCTCAAGGCCTGGCGCAGCGAACGCGCCCGGCAGCTGAAGGTCCCCGCCTACGTGGTGTTCACCGACGCGACGCTGACCGCCATCGCTGAGCAGCGCCCGTCCGACGAGTCGGCCCTGGTGGGGATCTCCGGCATCGGCGCGAGCAAGATCCAGAAGTTCGGCCCGGACGTGCTCGCGTTGATCAACCGGGTGAATTAGCGAAACCGCAGGTCAAAAATCTGTTGCGGGTTGCACCCCGCTACCCATAACCTCGTAGACACGCGCGAGCCGAGTGGTTCGCTTCGCCGACCGAGACCGAGAAGGAGGTGAGGGCAGTGAAGATCTTCGAGATCATCGCCGACGCCCCGCGCTCCTTCATGGCCGGGGTCGTTTCGCTGCACCAGGGCACCTCTGTGCGCACCGCCGCCCTCACTGGCGACCGCCGCGTCGAAAAGCCGCGTGGTTTCCGCGTGTTCCCGGCGACCCTGCAGCACCCGCGCAAGTCGGTCCGTTGGCTGCTCCTGGATCCGCTGATCTAGGAGAGCTCCAGGCTTCTCATAGGCCGCGGACCCACGCACGACGGGTCCGCGGCTTTTTTGTGCTCCTGGTCGATCCACATCCACCACCACACCTGTCCACCACCACAAGTCGCCTGCCATCGACTACTGGAGGAAGTCGTATGTTCACCGCGAGTGTGCCGATACCCGCGTCGGCCGTGGACTCGCAGTCCGAGCCCGAGCGATCCTCGGGATCATCGCTGCAACGCCGCTTGCCCTGCCGCAGAGACCCGGACCTGTGGTTCGCCGAGAACCCGTCCGACCTGGAGCAGGCCAAGGTGCTGTGCAGTGACTGCCCGATCAAGACCGAGTGCCTGGCCGGCGCGCTGGACCGCTGCGAACCCTGGGGGGTCTGGGGCGGCGAGATCTTCGAACGCGGCGAAGTGGTCGCGCGCAAGCGCAGGCGCGGTCGTCCGCGCAAGCACCCACGTCCGGAGGAGACCGGGCCCCGCAAGCAGGAGCGAGCAGCATGACCGGCACCTACGCCACCAGCCTGATCCACCCGAACCACGCGGAGATGGGGATGTACCCGACGGAAGAGATGATCCGAATACACGAGAAGGAGAGACGCGCCGAAGCCGAGCGACAACGTGAAGCTCGCTCGATCTCGGCGGGTCGCGGGTGGCGGGCCATCGCCCGCTACGCCACGAAGAAGGCCGAAGCCGCTGAGCAGCGCTGAACTCCGTGATCGCGCGCTCGCGGATGCCGCGTCGGCCGTCGCGTTGGGCGACGGCCGACGCACTCCGGCCGGAAACGGCACACCGGCATGCGGCCTCCGCCGGGCCCGGTCTAAGGTCCGGCTCGTGGGCGCACATTCGCACGACAACATCGACTGGGACGCGCACCTGGAGCGGCTGCGCGCGGCCGACGACTTCCTCGCACCGGAGATCGCCGAGGTGGTGCGGCGGCTGCTGCTCCCCGGCGACCGCTCGGTGATCGAGATCGGCGCCGGAGCAGGCGGCACCGCGGCGATCTTCGTGGAATCGCTGGCAGGCAACGGTGCTGGCGCGCAGCTCACCATCGTCGACACGGCCGAGCAGCTGTTGACGGCCGCGGGGGAGAGGGCCTCCGACGCCGCCGACGGTGTCGCGGTCCACACGGTCCGCGCCGACGCCGCCGCCGACACCCTCGCCGAGGAGATCGAGCAGGCCGGTGCGTCGCCACAGGCGGACCTGGTCTACGCGGCGTTCGTCGTGCACCACCTGCCCGACCAGCTCGCCGGCCTGCGCAGGCTCGCAAGCCTGGTGAAGCCGGGCGGTCGACTGGCGATCGTCGAGTTCGGGCTGCAGACGCGGGTGCTGCCCGCCGACGTGGGCCTCGCCGAACCCGGCCTCGAGGCACGGCTGCTCAACGCCCGTGAGCAGTGGTTCCAGCAGATGCGGGCCGAGATGGAGGGCTCGGTCCGGCTGCCCGTGGGCTGGCCGAAGGCCATGGCCCAAGCCGGTCTCGTCGACACGACCTCGTTCAGCTACCTCGTCGACCGGCCCGCCCCGATGGACGAGTCCGGCCGGGCCGCCGCGCTCCGGCACTTGGCGATGCTCCGCCGCGACGCTGAGGAACGTGTTCCCGCCGAGGACGTCTCCGCGCTCGACCAACTCCTCGACCCGGACAGCGACCACTACGCCGCCCACCGCGACGACCTCTCCTACCTCAGCGCCAGCACGATCCACGTAGGCACCAGGCCCGCGTAGACCTGTTCGAGAAGTCGGTCTGCGTGGCGGTGCGGGTGGCAGGACTCGAGTGGCTCCGTGCGCCAGCACGCCTTGCACGCGGCGTCGCGGTGTATTCGCCACGAAGCCCCTCGAACGCTGCGGCGGACCGGGCTGAGTCCTACCCCTGGAACAGCGGCCACCGGCGCCGCTCAGCAGAGCAGTCCAACTCCTCTTCCGATCAGGCTTCGGCTTCGGCGAAACCTGGTTGCCACTGCTCGATGATGTCGCGTGTGGCGACTTCGGCGTCGAGCTGGCAGAGGATGCCGGTGGCGCCGAGAGTGACCCGGTGGATCAGCAGGTAGTCCGGCGGCAGGTTGAGCAACCGGCCGGTGCGGAAGTCGGGTCCGCGCAGGTCGGCGACCCGCTCGGCCTGCCGCTGCAGCCAGCTGCGGGTGAAGTGGAACGTCTCGGTGCGCGCCGGGTCGACGAACGGCGCCAGGTAGGCCAGCACGTCCTCGGCGTGCAGCTCCTGGTCGGGCTGGACGAAGCGCTCCGAGCGCAGCAGCTCCAGCAGCTCGATCGACCGGTCCTCCAGCGCGAGCCGGATCATCTTGCCGAAGGTCGGCGGCAGGCCACCGGGCAGTCGCGAGACCGCGCCGAAGTCGATCACGCACAGCCGACCGTCGGGCAGCAGCATGAAGTTGCCCGGGTGCGGGTCGGCGTGCAGCAGCCCGACCTTCGCCGGGGTGGAGAAGTGGAACTCGGCGAGCAGCCGGCCTGCCAGGTCGCGCTCGGCCTGCGTCCCCTCGGCGATGATCTTCGAGAACGGGGTGCCCGAGATCCACTCGGTGACCACGACCTTCGGCGCGCTCGCGACCACCGCGGGCACCACGACGCGCTCGTCACCGGCGAAGACCTTGGCGAACATGCGCTGGTTGTCGGCCTCGATGCGGTAGTCGAGCTCCTCGACCATCCGCTCCTGCAGCTCCTCCAGCAGCGGCTTGACCTCGGCGCCCGGAGCGAGCGACTGGAACAGCCGGGAGAAGCGCATGAGCTGCCGCAGGTCGGAGCGCAGCGCTTCGTCCGCACCCGGGTACTGGACCTTGACCGCGACCTCGCGGCCGTCGTGCCACACCGCCCGGTGCACCTGGCCGATGCTGGCCGAGGCTGCGGGTTCGTCGTCGAACGAGGAGAAGCGCTTGCGCCACGAGGAGCCCAGCTGCTCGGTCAGGACCCGGTGCACGCTGGAGGTCGGCATCGGCGGGGCCGCCGACTGCAACTTGGTCAGCGCCTCGCGGTAGGGCCCGGCCATCGCGTCGGGCACGGCGGCTTCGAACACGCTCAGCGCCTGCCCGAACTTCATCGCCCCGCCCTTGAGCTGCCCCAGCACCGCGAACAGCTGCTCAGCGGTCTTGGCGGCCACGTCGGCGTTGATCTCGTCGGCGTTCTGGCCGGTCAGACGGCGTCCCCACCCTGCGGCGACCCGGCCGGCGACGCCCAGGGGAAGGCTGGCGAGCTTGGCGGTGCGTTGTGCCGCTTGGCGGGGAATGTCGGCCACGAATTCTCCTAGGTGCGCGCAGGTAGGAAAACCCTCTCGATGTCCGAAAGTCACGAGGCCACGATTCGGAAAACGAGAAACCCAACAACATGCTAGTCGTTCAACAGCGCACGTTGGGTCGTGATCGGCATTCTGGGTGAGCGTGGTTCGCACCCGCGGCCGAATGCGTTGGGCCGACGGGAACAGTGGAGCGGGCGGAGCGGATTCACCGCTTCACGGGAAACCTCGAGGATCAAGCGCGGGGTGGGCCGCTGGCGGCCCACCCGTGCCCGGTCACGCCTTGCCGAGGATGCGGGTCATCTTGGTCCCGCACACGGGGCAGGTGCCCTTGGCCATCCGGCGTCCGTTGGTCTCCGAGACCTCACCGGAAAAGTCGCGCTTCTCCCGGCACTTCACGCAGTAGCCGTTGTACGTCTCGGCCACGGCTCCCCTCCTTCTGGTAATCGACCCAACCCGTAGCTGGATCTCCGGCGCCCTCCTGGGGGGCGGCTGGGGGAACCGTACAGGTGGAGTAATTGAGATGCATGCATCACGAGCATGGCATGTTCGACTCTTTGGAGTAATGATTCGGCCGTTGACTCCGTCCGCGAGTTGAGGTGCAACTCACAGGGGGATCCGTTTGTCGGGACCAGTCGCTAGGGTCCACTCCCGTGGCTGAACCGCAGGTCGAGGTCCGCCGCAGCAAGCGCCGCCGGCAGACGGTGAGCGCCTACCGCGACGGCGACAAGATCGTGGTGCTGCTCCCGGCTCGGATGAGTCGAGCGGAGGAAAAGCGCTGGGTGGCGGACATGTTGAGCCGTCTGCAGCGCAGCGAGACCCGTCGTCGATCCCCCGCCCGCAACTCGGACGAGGCGCTGGTGCAGCGCTGCCGTGAGCTGTCCGCCAAGCACCTGGACGGAAGGGCGGAACCAAGGGGCGTCAGGTGGGTGCCGCCGATGCGCACGCGCTGGGCCTCGTGCACGCCTGGCGAGGGGACCATTCGGGTGAGCCGGCGGCTGCGAGATGTACCCGGTTGGGTGCTCGACTACGTGCTCGTCCACGAGCTGGCGCACCTGCTGGTACCGGGCCACGGCCCCGACTTCTGGAAGTGGGTCGAGCGGTACCCGAAGACCGAGCGCGCCATCGGCTACCTGGAGGGCTTGGTGGCGGCCGCCCAGCTGGAGATCGGCCTCACCGACGACGAGACCGAAGACACCGAGGCCTCGTGATCTGAGCGGAGCGTCGGACCGGCCGTGATCAAGCCGGGTCGGTGCGACCGACCCCGGACACGCGACCGCCCGCCCACGCGGAACGCGACGGGCGGGCGGTGCGGGGAGATCAGGACTTGGCGTCGCCGCCGGAGTCGTCGGAGTCCGAGTCGTCCTCGGAGTCGGAACTGTCCTCCGACTTCTCGGCCTCCTCCGCGCGGCGGATGGCCGCGATCGGGTCGTCGAGGTCCGATCCGGCGTGCCAGCGGTCGGCGAAGTCCAGCGGTTCGTCCAGGTCAGCGCTGTCCGGGAGCAGGTCTGGGTGGTCCCAGACCTGGTCGCGGGCCTCGGTGCCGTGGCGCTCGGCCATCAGCCGCCAGAGGTTCGCCGCGTCGCGCATCCGGCGCGGGCGCAGTTCCAGGCCGATCAGCGTCGCGAAGGTCTGCTCGGCAGGACCGCCGCTCGCGCGGCGCCTGCGGATCAGCTCGCCCAGCGCGCCGGCGCTCGGCAACCGCTCGCCCAGGGCGTCCGCCACGACCACGTCGACCCAGCCCTCGACCAGCGCCAACAGGGTTTCGAGCCGGTTCAGCGCGGCCTGCTGCTCCGGGGTGGTCTTCGGCTCGAGCATGCCCGAGCTCATCATCTCCTGCATCGACTCCGGGTTGGTCGGATCGACCTTGCTGGCCAGGTCCTCCAGCGCGGAGGTGTCGATGTGGATGCCGCGCGCGTACTCCTCGACGGTGTCGAGCAGTCGCTGCGCCAGCCACGGCACGTGTCCGAACAACCGGTGGTGCGCGGCCTCGCGGGCGGCCAGGAACAGGGTGGCCTCGCTGCTCGGGCGGTCTAGGCCCTCGACGAAGCGGTCGATGTTGGCAGGCAGGAGTGCCGCGGTCCCGGTCGGCCCCAGCGGCAGCCCGACCTCGGTGGAGGTGAGCACCTCGCCGCCGAGCTGCGCGAGCCCACTGCCCAGCTGCGAACCGAAGGTCATGCCGCCCATCTGGCCGAGCATGTTGAGCAGCGGACCGGCGGCCTGCTTGGCCTCCTCCGGGAGCGCCTCGAGCCACGCGGAGGACATGCGTTGCGCGATCGGGTCGCACAGCCGCTGCCACACCGGCATGGTCTTCTCGACCCAGTCCACGGAGGACCAGGTCTGCACCGTGCGCACCCCGGCGGGCAGCGAGGTGCTGGCGTCGAGCCACAGCTCGGCGAGCCGGACCGCGTCCTCGATCTCCTTGACCTGCTCCTGGCTGGGACGCTCGGTCCGCTGGTTGCTGTGCAGCTGCTGCACAGCGAGCTGCTTGGCGAGCTCGTAGTTGACCGGTCCGGACTGGCCGCCACCGCCGGAGTGGCTCAGCGCCTGGCCGAGCTGGGTCAACATCTGCCCGAGCTGCCCGATGTCGAAGTTGCCGCCCGGTCCGGGCATGCCGGCGAAACCGAAGGGGTTGTCCCCAGGGTTGCCACCGGACCCGCCCTCAGAGCGGCCTTGCGACGAGTCGCCCTTGTCAGGGTCGTCGGGGTCCTGCGAGCTGAACCCGAACGGCATGTTGGTCATAGTTCCACCGTACGCGGCCTCGGCCGCCCCTTTGAAGAAGTCGTTGCGCTAGTCAGGTGCGAGCACCGGGCACATCGCCAACAGCGAACACGTACGCTGTCGCCTCGTGAACCGCCGTACTTGGACCCTGTTGACGAGTGTCGTGCTGGTCGTCGCCTTCGGTCTGCTCGGCGCGTTCGCGCGGGTGCCGTTCGTGGCCCTCGGCCCCGGGCCGACCTACGACACGCTCGGCATGGATGGCGACCACCCGGTGATCAGCGTCGAGGGGCACGAGACCTACCCGACCGCCGGTCACCTCAACATGACCACAGTATCGGTCACCGACCAGCTCTCGCTGTTCGGTGCGCTGGGCTTGTGGGTCTCCGGTCGCTACGCCCTGGCGCCGCGCGACGTCTACTTCCCGCCGAACAAGAGCGAGCAGCAGATCGAGCAGGAGAACACCGAGGCGTTCAACGACTCGCAGACCACCGCCGAGACCGCGGCGCTGCGCTTCCTCGGGTACCCCCACAAGGTGCTGGTCGGCCAGATCGTCAAGGGCAGCCCGGCCGACGGGACGCTGGAGCCGGGCGACCGCCTGCTCTCCGCCAACGGCAAGCCGGTCACCGACGCCGCCTCGCTGAAGGCCGCGCTGGGCGGCACCAAGTCCGGCGATCGGGTGGAGATCCGCTTCCAACGTGCTGACCAGCCCGAACAGGTCGCCAACGTGCAGCTCGGCAGCAACACCGAGCCGGGGGGCGACCAGTCGCAGGGCTTCCTGGGCGTCGGCGCGACCGAGCGGCCTGACGTGCCGTTCGAGATCAAGATCAGCCTCGCCGACGTCGGCGGCCCCTCGGCCGGCCTGATGTTCACGCTGGCGATCATCGACAAGCTGACGCCGGGCGAGCTCAACGGCGGCAAGTTCGTCGCGGGCACCGGCGAGATCGACCCGGCCGGCAAGGTCGGCCCGATCGGTGGCATCCCGTTCAAGATGGTCAAGGCCAAGGAGGCCGGCGCCACGACGTTCCTCGTCCCGGCGGAGAACTGCGCCGAAGCCAAGTCCCAGGCGCCCGAGGGCCTGCAGCTCGCCCGCGTCGCCAACCTCGTCGACGCCACCAAGGCGCTGGACGCCCTCCGCAACAACCAAGCCCCTGCAGCCTGCTGAGGTGGTCGTCCGGCGTGGCGGTGTCGGTGGCGGAGCTCCGCGACGAATCCCTGGCAAGCGCTGTCGCGCCGGGTTCTGACACGTCGTCGGCGAGGTGGCGTGGCAGGCCCCGCTACCTGCACCGCCGCGCACGACGACCACGGACGATCACAGCGTCAGGCGAAGGTCGCCTGGAGGGCCTTGATCAGGTTCGGTGCGAGGGAGGGGTCGCTGAGGACCTCGTCGTCCTCGCCCCGGAGGCGCATCACGCAGGACTGGGCGGCGCCGTCGCGCAGCACCGCGGCCACCAGCCGGGCTTCCCGGCGGTCCGGGTGTTCGGCGGCGATCTTGCGGGCGCCTTCCTCGTCCTCGGGCAGCGCGGCCTCGGCTTCCGGCGGCAGCACCACGATCTCCTGGACGAGCGCGCAGCCGACGACCTGCTCGGGCCACTCGATGCGGGCCAGCGCCTCGCCGAGGTCCTCGGCGGGCAGCGACTCCTGGGCCAGCGGCGTCAGGGGAGAGGCCACCGGGTCGAGCTGGTCGGCCAGGTGGGGTGCGGCGGCGAGCATCGTCTCGGTCGACACCAGGGCGAAGATCTGCGTCGGCTGGTCCCAGCCGGCGGAGGCGACGAACTCCTCGACCTCACGGGTCGCGGCGGGCAGGGCGAACCCCAAGTCCTCAGCGGAAGGCATGCCGTCATCGTCGCAGAACCGGCCTCGTGTCGAGCGGGCACGCCGGGATGACCCGATCGATATTGATCTGTGTCCGAAAAATACCCTTCGCGCGGGCCCTTCCAGGAACTTCACACCCGGGTCGTAGAGTTGAACATCACGAGGGAATCGTTCTCGCGAGCGCGATTGCCAGGTTCAGCTGATCGTCCCCAGGAGCGTGCGCTGTGGCCATGCGGCCCCCGGTAGGAATGCCGAAACTATCCCGGCGAAGCAGAGTCCTGCTGATCCTGGGCGGGATCGTCCTGCTCGCGTTGATCCTCGGATCACGCCTGCTGGGCGCCTACGTCAACTGGCTGTGGTTCGGCGAGGTCGGCTACCGCCAGGTCTTCACCACCCAGCTCGTCTCACGGCTCGGCCTCGGCGTCGTGGCCGCCGTCTTCCTCGGCGGCGTGCTGTTGCTCAACCTGTGGCTCGCCTACCGCAACCGGCCGGTGTTCGTGCCGGTCAGCGGCCCGGACGACCCGCTGACCCGCTACCGCACCGTCATCACCGAGCGCTCGCGGCTGTTCGGCCTCGGCGTCCCGCTCGCGGTGGCGGTGATCGGCGGGCTGGCCGCGCAGGCCGACTGGCAGACGCTGCAGCTGTACCTGCACAGCGTGCCGTTCGGCCAGACCGATCCCGAGTTCGGCAAGGACATCAGCTTCTACGTCTTCCAGCTGCCGTTCTGGCGGTTGCTGCTGTCCTGGGCCTTCATCGCGGTGACCGTGTCGTTCATCGGCGCGCTGGTCACCCACTACATCTTCGGCGGCATCCGGCTCACCGGTCGCAGCGGCCAGCTGTCGGTGCCCGCCCGCGTCCAGCTGGGCGTGCTCGCCGGCGTGTTCGTGCTGCTCAAGGCCGTCGACTACTTCCTCGACCGGTACGACTTGCTGCTGTCCCAGCGCAACAACCTGTTCACCGGTGCCAGCTACACCGACCTCAACGCCGTGATGCCGGCGAAGCTGATCCTGATGTGCATCGCGGTGTTCTGCGCGCTGGCGTTCTTCTCGGTGATCTTCCTGAAGAACCTGCAGATCCCGGCGCTGGCGACAGTCCTGCTGCTGCTGTCCAGCGTGGTGGTCGGTGCCGTGTGGCCGGCCCTGCTGGAGCAGTTCTCGGTCCGGCCGAACGCCAACCAGCGCGAGGCCCTGTCGATCGAGCGCAACCTCGCTGCCACCAAGGCCGCCTTCGGCATCGGTGACGACAAGGTCAAGTTCGTCGACTACCCGGGCCGGACCCAGCTGCAGCCCAGCGAGGTCGCCGACGACAAGGGCACGATCCCGAACATCCGGCTGCTGGACCCGAACATCCTGGCGCCGACCTTCACCCAGCTCACCCAGCAGTACAACTTCTACGGCTTCCCGGAGAAGCTGGACGTCGACCGCTACCGGGATGCCAACGGCGAGCTGCAGGACTACCTGGTCGCGCTGCGCGAGATCAACATCGACGGTCTGGCCGTCAACCAGCAGAACTGGATCAACCGGCACACCGTCTACACCCACGGCAACGGCTTCGTCGCCGCGCCGGCCGACCGGGTCGACTCGACCTTCAACGAGGGCGCCACCCAGGGCGGCTACCCGGTCTTCCAGATCAGCGACGTCGCGAACAAGGGCCAGGGCCGCATCCCGGTCGAGCAGCCGCGCGTCTACTACGGCGAGCTGCTCGGGCCCGAGGACTACGCGATCGTCGGGGGCAACCCGGGCGAGGCCCCGCGCGAGTACGACACCGACACGCAGCAGTTCACCTACGACGGTCGCGGTGGTGTGCCGATCTCCAACCCGTTCCAGCGGTTGGCCTTCGCCGCCTACTACGGGGAGCGCAACTTCCTGTTCAGCGGCGTGATCGGGGAGAACTCGAAGCTCATCTACGAGCGCAACCCGCGCGACCGCGTCCAGAAGGTCGCGCCGTGGCTCAAGCTCGACGGCGACCCGTACCCGGCGGTGGTCGACGGCCGGGTCAAGTGGATCGTCGACGGCTACACCACGCTGGACAACTACCCGTACTCGGAGAAGACCGAGCTGGGCGAGGCCACCAACGACACCCTCACCGGTGTCGAGCGCCAGCCCAACCAGCAGATCAACTACATCCGCAACTCGGTCAAGGCCACCGTCGACGCCTACGACGGCACGGTCGACCTGTACGCCACCGACGAGAACGACCCGGTGCTCAAGACGTGGGAGGGCGTGTTCCCGGGCGTGATCAAGCCCGCCAGCGCCATCTCGCCCCAGCTGCGCGACCACTTCCGGTACCCGGAGGACATGTTCAAGGTGCAGCGCAAGCTGCTCACCTCGTACCACGTCGACAACCCGGGTGACTTCTTCTCGACCCAGACCTTCTGGGAGGTGCCGAACGACCCGACGTCGGGCGGCACGGTGAGCGGCAGCGAGGGCCAGCAGCCGCCCTACTACGTGGTCGCCCAGGTCGAGGGGCAGGAGCAGCCGAACTTCCAGCTGACCAGCGCCCTGACCGCGTTGCGGCGGCAGAACCTCTCGGCGTGGGTGTCGGTGTCGTCGGACCCGAAGAACTACGGCCAGATGACCGTGCTGCGGTTGCCGACCAACACGCTGACCCCGGGTCCGAACCAGGTCCAGAACCAGATGGAGTCGACCCCCGAGGTCACCGAGAACCGGACGCTGTTCAACAACCCGAACGTCACGGCGATGTTCGGCAACCTGCTCACGCTGCCTGTGGCGGGTGGTCTGCTCTACGTCGAGCCGATCTACATCCAGCGCAACGAGCAGGAGTCGTACCCGCAGCTGGCCCGCGTGCTGGTGTCGTTCGGCGGCAAGGTCGGCTTCTCGGAGACCCTCCAGGGCGCGCTCGACCAGGTCTTCGGGTCCGGGGCGGGGCAGGGCACCCAGCCGGGCCAGCCGGAGCCGCCGCAGCAGCCCGAGCAGCCGCAGCAGCCGTCGCCGGGTTCACCGCCGACCGGCCAAGCCGTCACCGACATCCGCAACGCGCTCGAACGGGTGCGGCAGGCGCAGCAGTCCGGCAACTTCGCCGAGATGGGCCAGGCCTACCAGCAGCTCGACGACGCGATCAAGAAGTTCGAGCAGGCCCAGGGCACCGGCGGCTGAGCCGACCGTGTGGAAGTCGGCGGGGTGGGGACCGGCGCGGTTCCCGCCCCGCCGACGCTTCCGACCGAGGTCGGGGGTGCTCTGGGCCACTTCCACCACCCCCGGTTTGAACGGCCGGGAACCGGTCCGTAAAGTAGGTGTCACAACAGAACGAAGCAGCCGGGAACGGCTGGCGGCGCGGGGTGGAGCAGTTCGGTAGCTCGCTGGGCTCATAACCCAGAGGTCGCAGGTTCAAATCCTGTCCCCGCTACTGCGCAGAGGCGCCTTCCGGAGAAGTCCGGAAGGCGCCTCTGCTGCATCTGTGACGATGCGGGGATGACGCAGCAGATCCAGGACCGCTTCAACATCGAAGACGCCCTCATCCGCTACACGCGCGCGATCGACTCCGGTGAGTGGGACGTGCTCGACACCGTGTTCACCCCGGACGCCCGCATCGACTACACGGCCTCGGGCGGCATCGAGGGCGACTTCGACACCATCAAGCCGTGGCTGGCCGAGAACCTGCCGATCTTCCCCAGGCGGATGCACTCGCTGCACCAGATCGCCATCGACCACGACGGCCCTGACCGGGCCGAGGTGGCCGCGTACTTCCACAACCCGATGGTGCTGCCCCGGGGTGACGGGCAGCCCGACCTGCTCGTCGAGTTCGGCGGCATCTACCACCACTCCTTCCTCCGCACTGCGGAAGGCTGGCGCAGCCGACGCCTGCAGGAGGAGGTCTGCTGGAAGCGGGGTCTGTGATCCCGGGTCCCTCGTGAACTGGGCTTTCCGCGAAGAACGACCCCGGTTGTTCGGGCGTTCACCGCGCCGTGTAAAGTTCTCCTCACAACAGAACGAAGCAGCCGGGAACGGCTGACGGCGCGGGGTGGAGCAGTTCGGTAGCTCGCTGGGCTCATAACCCAGAGGTCGCAGGTTCAAATCCTGTCCCCGCTACTAGAGAGAGTGCCTCCGGTCTTCCGGAGGCACTTTTCTTCTCCCGAGGGGGTCAGTCCTTCAGGCCCTCGGCCCACGTGCGAGCGCAGGCGGGGGAGCAGACCCTGCCCTCGCCGCGGACCACGCCGGTCTGGCGCATGGTCCGACCGCAGACCATGCAGGAATCCGTCTCGGTTCCGCGCTGCACCGGGACCATGGACTTGGCTCGTTCGGCGACCCGCTGAGCCACCTTCTCCTTGCTCTCGTTGACCTTGGTACGCAACCAACTGCGATGCACGCCCGAACCTCCTGCTTGCCATCCCGTGCGTCCGCCGGTGGCCCGACGGCCAACAGCAGCCTGGGGTAACCAGCTGTAGTTGTGCAGTTTCAGAACGTGATAGCACCTCATTGCGCGCCCAAGAACCCCCATCCAGGCGAATCATGAACGGCGTGGTTGCAATCCGTGCACTGTTCACGGCTGCATTCGGGTGGGAACTGGGAACGCCGCGGCCCTCGGCCTCGGGAGGGCTGTGATCCCGGCCTGGGGCTGATGGCGCAATCGTTCGTCCACTTGGACCAGTCAAGTGCAACCACTGTGGACAGAAGTGCCGACCACTGTGGACAGCGCAGGCAGGACGTGGCACCGTTGGTGTCGTGAGCGAGCTGAATGCGACATCCGCTGCCCTGTTGGGACTACTGCACGAAGGGCCGAAGACCGGTGGCCAGCTGGTCGCTGCGGCCACCGAGCGCTTCGCCGGGTTCTTCAGCGTCACCCGCAGCCAGGTCTACCGGGAGCTGCCCGCGCTGACCGACGAAGGCCTGCTGCGGCTCGGCAAGCAGGGGCCGCGCTCCAGCCAGCAGTACGCGATCACGGCCGCCGGCAAGAAGGCCTTCAAGGCGTGGCTGAACACCGCGCCCGGGCCGGACAACGTCCGGAGCCCGCTGATCTTGAAGCTGGTCTACTCCGGCACCCTCACCCCGCGCCAGCGCGCCGCGCTGGTCGAGTCCGCCCGCGGGCAGACCGCGGTCAAGCTGGACGAGGCCCGCAACGCGGCCAAGACGGCCGGCGACCCCTACGAGAAGGCCGCCGCCGACTTCACCGTCGCCTACAACCGGGCGATCATCAAGCTCCTGGACGCGATCCCGGAGTAGTCCCGGTCGCTCGCGAGGAACGGCTGCGCCGCTCTGCCGGCGCAGCCGTTCCTCGCGTTCAGCCGAGGGCGGAAGCCCAGTGCACCGCCCACCCGCCGTCCTCGTGGGCGGCCGGTCACCCGTGAAGTACCCTGAGCACTGTGAATCCCGACGTCGCAGCCTCCCTCAAGGAACTCTCCAACACGCTCGAAGGCATTGAGAGCGTGATGGACCTCGACGCCCTCCGCGCGGAGATCGGCGAGCTGGAGGAGGAGGCGGCCAAGCCCGACCTCTGGGACGACGTCGAGAAGGCCCAGCGCGTCAACAGCCGCCTCGTGCACCGCCAGGCCGACCTGCGCCGCGTCACCGAGCTGCGCCAGCGCGTCGAGGACCTCGAGGTCCTCTACGAGCTCAGCGAGGACGAGGGCGACGACTCCGGACTCGCCGAGGCCGAGGAGGAGCGTCAGCGCCTGGTCAAGGACCTCGAGCACCTCGAGGTGCGGACCCTGCTCTCCGGCGAGTACGACTCGCGCGAAGCGGTCGTCACCATCCGCGCCGAGGCCGGTGGCGTCGACGCCGCCGACTTCGCCGAGATGCTGATGCGCATGTACCTGCGCTGGGCCGAGCGCCACGACTACCCGACCGAGGTCTACGACACCTCCTACGCCGAAGAGGCGGGCTTGAAGTCGGCGACCTTCCGGGTCAACGCGCCCTACGCCTACGGGACCCTCTCGGTCGAGCAGGGCACGCACCGCCTGGTGCGCATCTCGCCGTTCGACAACCAGGGCCGCCGCCAGACCTCCTTCGCCGGTGTCGAGGTGCTGCCGGTCGTGGAGGAGACCGACCACGTCGAGATCCCGGAGAAGGACATCCGGGTCGACGTCTTCCGCTCCTCCGGTCCGGGCGGGCAGAGCGTGAACACCACCGACTCGGCGGTGCGCATCACGCACATCCCGACTGGTGTGGTGGTCTCCTGCCAGAACGAGAAGTCGCAGCTGCAGAACAAGGCCGCTGCGATGCGAGTCCTGCAGTCCAAGCTGCTGGCCCGCAAGAAGGAGGAGGAGCGCGCCGAGCTGGACGCCCTGAAGGAGTCCGGTTCGAGCTGGGGCAACCAGATGCGCTCCTACGTGCTGCACCCGTACCAGATGGTCAAGGACCTGCGGACCGAGCACGAGGTGGGCAACCCGGATGCGGTGCTCGACGGCGACATCGACGGTTTCCTCGAGGCCGGCATCCGCTGGCGTCGCCAGCAGCAGAGCGTGGCCTGATCGACCCCCTGCGGGGTGATTGAAACCCCAGGTCAGAGCTGGTTCAACCACCTCTGTGGGTGAGTGCCGGTCGCCCGGTCGGGCGGGGGTAAACTCCCCGCCGTGATCCGCCTTGAGCACGTGTCCAAGACGTACAAGACGTCGACCCGGCCCGCTCTCGACGATGTCTCTGTGGGCATCGACAAGGGCGAGTTCGTGTTCCTCATCGGGCCGTCGGGCTCCGGTAAGTCGACGTTCATGCGCCTCCTGCTGCGCGAGGATGTGCCCAGCCGCGGCCGGGTCTTCGTCGCGGACTGGAACGTGGCGAAGCTGCCCCGCCGCCGGGTGCCCCGGCTGCGCCAGCGCATCGGCTGCGTCTTCCAGGACTTCCGGCTGCTGAACAACAAGACCGTGGCGGAGAACGTCGCGTTCGCGTTGGAGGTCATCGGCAAGCCCCGCGGCGACATCCAGCGGGTGGTGCCCCAGGTGCTGCAGCTGGTGGGCCTCGACGGCAAGGCCGACCGCATGCCCAACGAGCTCTCCGGTGGTGAGCAGCAGCGCGTCGCCATCGCCCGCGCCTTCGTCAACCGGCCGTTGGTGCTGCTGTGCGATGAGCCGACGGGAAACCTGGACCCCGACACGAGCCAGGACATCATGCTGCTGCTGGAGCGGATCAACCGCACCGGCACCACCGTCGTGATGGCCACGCACGACCACGGCATCGTCGACTCGATGCGCCGTCGCGTCGTGGAGCTCAGCCTCGGCCGGGTCATCCGCGACGACGCCCGTGGCGTGTACGGCGTCGGTCGCTGATCCGGCGCGACCCGGTCGCCCGACCCGTGCACCCGAGGACACACACCCCCGAACGGCAGGAAAGCTGACCCAAGATGCGTGCGAGCTTCGTATTCAGCGAGGTCGTCAACGGCCTTCGGCGCAACGTGACGATGACCATCGCGATGATCCTGACGACCGCCATCTCGGTGGGTCTGCTCGGTGGCGGTCTGCTGGTGGTCCGGCTCATCGACAAGATGCAGGACACCTACCAGGACCGCGTCGAGGTCGTGGTGTTCATGACCGACGACGTCAGCGCGAACGACACCGACTGCAGCCAGCAGCCCTGCGCCTCGGTCATGTCCTCGCTGAAGAGCGCCGAGGGCGTGGAGTCGGTCAAGTACGAGAACCGTGAGCAGGCGTTCGCCAGCTTCAACAAGGTCTTCGAGTCGCAGCCGGAGCTCAAGGACGTCGCCCGCGCCGAGGCGATGCCCGCCTCGCTGCGCGTGAAGCTCAGCGACGACGCGCGGTTCCCGCAGATCCAGGCTGAGTTCGCCAGCAAGCCGGGGGTGGACAGCGTCGTGGACCAGGCCGAGTACCTGGACCGGCTGTTCGACATCCTCAACGGCGTCCGGAACGCGACCTTCTCGATCGCGCTGGTGCAGGCGCTGGCCGCGTTGCTGCTGATCTCCAACACCATCCAGCTCTCGGCGTTCACGCGGCGCACCGAGACCGGCATCATGCGCCTGGTGGGTGCGACCCGGTGGTACACGCAGCTGCCGTTCCTCCTGGAGGCGATGGTCTCCGGTCTGATCGGTGCGGTGTTGGCGATCCTCGGCCTGCTCGTCGCGAAGGCGGCGTTCATCGACAGCGTCATGGGGCCGGTGCTGGGCACCGGCATCATCCCGGCCGTCGAGTGGGGCGACATCGCACTGATCTCGCCGATCTTGCTGCTGGTCGCGGCAGCGATCTCCTCGATCACCGGTTACGTCACGCTCCGCCTGTACGTGCGGCTATGACCTGGCGCTCGGCGGGCCCCTCACGAGGGGCCCGCCGCGTCGGGCCACATCAGGTGACACGAGGACTAGAGTTGTTCGCATGGTGAAGGAACGCGGCCGCAAGGTCATCTCGCAGAACCGCAAGGCGCGGCATGACTGGTCGGTGCTCGACACCTACGAGGCCGGCATCGCGCTGACCGGGACCGAGGTCAAGAGCTTGCGGCAGGGCAAGGCCCAGCTGGTCGACGGTTTCGCCACCGTGGACGACGGCGAGGTCTGGCTGCGCAACGTGCACATCCCCGAGTACACCGAGGGGACGTGGACGAACCACGAGCCGCGGCGGTCCCGCAAGCTGCTGCTGCACCGGCACGAGATCGAGCGGCTGGTCGGGAAGATCAAGGAGAGCGGGCTGAGCCTGGTGCCGTTGTCGCTGTACTTCAGCGACGGCAAGGCCAAGGTCGAGCTCGCCCTGGCGCGTGGCAAGAAGGCGCACGACAAGCGTCGGGACATCGCCAAGCGGGACGTGGAACGCGAGATACAGCGCGAGATCGGTCGCGCGCGGAAGGGCCGGCGCTGACTTGACGGCACCGCGTGACGACGACCGGATCTCCGACTGGCTCCGCGACCTGGGCTTACCGGGTCTGATCGACCTCCACACCCACTTCCTGCCGCAGAACGTGCTCGACAAGGTGTGGGCCTACTTCGACAACGCCACCGAGCACTACGGCATGCGGTGGGACATCAACTACCGGCACGACGAGCCCACCCGCGTCCGGCTGCTGAGCGACTTCGGCGTGCGCGCCTACGCGCCGCTGGTCTACGCCCACAAGGCGGGGATGGCCGAGTGGCTCAACGGCTGGGTGCGCGACTTCGCCGAGCGCACCCAGGACGCGGTGCCCACCGCGACGATCTACCCGGAGCCGGGCGTCGGCGACTACCTCGCCCGCGCGCTCGGCGAGGGTGCCCGCTGCGTGAAGATGCACGTCCAGGTGGGTGGCTTCGACCCGCGGGACCCGCTGCTCGACCACGCCTGGGGCCTGCTCGCCGAGACGGGCGTCCCGGTCGTCGTGCACTGCGGGCACGGTCCGACACCCGGGCGCTACACCGGACTGGACGTCTTCGAAGGCGTGCTGCGCAGGCACCCGGGGCTGACGGCGGTGCTGGCGCACGCCGGGATGCCCGACTACCTCGCAGCGCTGGCCTTGGTGGAACGCTATCCGCAGGTCCACCTGGACACGACCATGGTCGGGACGGCCTTCAGCGAGCGGTTCGCACCGCTGCCCAAGGACTGGGCGGCCCGGGTCGCCGCGCACCCCGACCGGATCGTGCTGGGCACCGACTACCCCAACATCCCGTACCAGTACGCCGACCAGCTGGCGGTCATCGCCGACTGGGCGGGCCGCGACCCGCGGTTGGGCAAGCCGTTCCTGCGCGCGGTGCTGCACGACACACCGGCGAAGCTGCTGGGCCTGGACCTGTGAGGGACGCGGGAATGATCGTCGGGGTGCGACGCGTTATCCTGGTGGACACCGGTTCGAAAGCCGGGTGCAGTGGAGTGAAGACATGGGGGTGAACGGTTTCGACTCCGTACGTTGATCCTTGGGAAGCGTGCCGGTGCAGGCGGGAGACCACCGTGAAGCGTCGCCGTCACCAAATAAGCGCCGACAAGAGTCAGCGCGAGTTCGCCCTCGCTGCCTGAGCGAGGAGCGACTCTGTCGGACCGGGAACGCCTCCGTCCCGGGATCCGGCATCAGCTAGGAGGCTCCACCACGAGGTTCGGCCGCGGGACCTCGTGGGACATCCAACAGCGGCTGGGCTCGTCACACCGGCTTGTTCGCGTGACCGGTGGAGCCGAGTAGAGGCATAGCGAACTGCGCACGGAGAAGCCTTGGTGAAGCGACGGAGGACCCGGGTTCGATTCCCGGCACCTCCACCGACCTCGGAGTCCCGCTCGTGGGTGAGCAGGGTTACCGAGCACGATCGACCAGCGGGACCGCGTCCACACGGGCGCGGTCCCGCTGTCGTTCCCGCCCTCACATCGCCGGTCGGCGCTGGGCCCACGGATGCGTCTGCTCCAGGGTGCGGGCGACCTGCAGGACCAGGTCCTCCCGCCACGGTGCGGCCACCAGCTGAACCCCGACCGGGAGTCCGCTCGCGTCGTCGTGGCGCACCGGGACCGAGATCGCCGGCTGGCCCGTCACGTTGAACAGCGACGTGAAGACCGCCATCGGGTAGCTGGCCGCCACCGGATCGCCGCTCTCGCGCCACGCGCCGACCTGCGGCGGGAGGCACGCCGTGGTCGGGGTGACCAGCAGGTCGACGCTGCTGGTGAACGCTTCGACGACGCGTCGTGACAGCTGCTGCGCCGTGTGCACGCTCTCGGCGTACGCCCAGGAGTCGACCGTCCCCGCGGCGTCGCGCTGCGCGCGGTTGTGCGGTTCGACGCGGTCCGGGTCGGCGAGCGGGATGCCGGCGCCGGCGACGTTCCAGATCTTCATGAACGTCGGGAGGAGCTCCTCAGCCGTCGGCAGCGGGAGCTGGTCGTCGACGATCTCGTGGCCGGCTCGTTCCAGGGTGCGCAAGGTCGTGTCGACGGCGGTCAGGCAGGCCGGCTCCACGGAGATGCCGTCGATCAGCGAGGTGGTGAGCACGCCGATCCGCAGGCCGGTCGGCGGCGCGGTGGTCAACGCGTCGGTGAGGGACCGCGTCGGCGTCGGCGGGGACCACCAGGCGCCGGGGTCGTGGCGCGCGAGGACGTCCAGCGCGGCGGCGGTGTCGGCCAGCGTTCGGCTCACGACCCCGCCGGTGCCGAACCCTTCGACCTCGACGCACGCGTTCGTGACCAGTCCGCGGGTCGGCTTCAACCCGACGAGACCGGTGCACGCCGCCGGGACGCGGATCGACCCGCCGCCGTCTTCGGCGTGGGCGATCGGAGCCATCCCGGCCGCGACGGCGATCGCTGCGCCGCCCGACGAACCACCCGGCGTGCGGCTCGGGTCCCACGGGTTGCGCGAGATGCCCTGGGCCTCGCTCTCGGTGAACGACACCGCGCCGAACTCCGACGTCGTGGTCTTGCCGAGCGGGATGAAGCCTGCGCCGGTGAGGCGCTGCACGACCGGGTCCGACGCGGTCCTCGGCGCGCGGTGGGTCGCGAGCGAGCCGTAGGTGGTCGGCCAGCCGGCGACGTCGACGAGGTCCTTCACCGGTATCGGGACTCCGTGGAACGACGGTAGTTCCTCGGGCGCGGACCGCACCACGGCGTCGGCCGCGTCGGCCGCGGCGGCGCGGACGTCGTCGTCGGCGCGGAAGCAGAACGCGTTGAGCTTGGGGTCGAGCTTGGCGATCCGGTCGAGGTAGCACTCGGCTACCTCGACCGGGCTCACCTCCCTCTCGCGGATGGCCGTGGCGAGTTCGACGGCAGAGCTGAACGGATCGATCACGGCGGATCTCCTCTCCGGGTGTGCCTCGAGCCTGCCGCGGCCGGACTGCCCGGTCTTGGAGGAATGTCGCGCTGCCAGGAGTTCGTACGATGGCGGTGTGCGACCGGCCGAATGGGCTCGCGACGGGGCAGCGGTGTGGGAGATCGCCGTGCCGTCCCGGCGGCCCCGGCTGCCGGGAACGCGCATGGCCGGGTTCGCCGGTGAGACGACCGACGTCGTCGACCTCCCGGTGGTGCCGCACCCCGCGGTCACGCTGTTCGTCGACCTCGGCGACGCACTGCTCATCGACGACGCGCGCGGAGTCCGGGAACGGGGCGGCGTCGTCGCCGGTCTCGCGCCGCGCGGGGTGCGCGGGAGCGGGCAGGACATCGAGTGCTTGCAGGTCCGGCTCGCGCCTGACGTCGCGCACGCCGTGCTGGGGACGACGTTGAGCGGCTCGGTCCTCGCCCTCGGGGACGTCTGGCCGTCACACCTGCCGGACCAGCTGCGCGACCTCGCTTCCTGGGACGACCGGTTCGCGCTGGTGGAGGCCGCGCTGGCGGAACGGTACGAGGCCGGTCGCTCGGTCGACCCGGAAGTCGCCTTCGCGTGGCGGCGGTTGGTGGAGCGGCGTGGACAGGTGCGGATCGAGCGGCTCGCGGACGAGATCGGGTGGAGCCGGAAGCGGCTGTGGGCGCGGTTCAGCAGGCAGATCGGGCTCGGACCGAAACGCGCCGCGCAGCTGGTCCGGTTCGACCACGCGGTGCACCGGTTGGTCGCCGGGGAGAGTCCGGCATCGGTGGCGGCGGGAAGCGGCTACGTCGACCAGGCGCACCTGCACCACGAGGTGAAGGAGTTCGCAGGATTGACGCCCGCGGCCGTCGCCGGCGCGCAGTGGCTCGCGGTCGACGACGTCGCCTGGGCTCGCCCCTCGCGACCGTCGATCGCGGGGTGATGACCCGTTCGCGCTCGGATCGGCGTGGTCGGTGTGGCCGTCGAGCGGTCGTTGGCGGGTGGTGCTCGTCGTGACTCCGGTGGGCCTGGCGGCTGGTGTTGCCCCGGTGCACGTTCCGGCCCGTGCGTGTTGCCGCCGTTCCTCGCCCACTGCTCGTTCCGCGCGATGAGCTGCGGGACTCTTGCTCGAGGAGGGATGTCCCCGGCCGTCGCGCGCGTTGGCACGGGTAGAGCTTCGTCCTCGGCGCTCGCTCGAGCCGCCTCGTTCGCAGCGGGCGGTGCGCCGGGGCACCACGGCCGGTACGAGGGAGAGCAGTCGTGGGTGATCGGACCTTGGAGGCGGACCTCGGAGCGCCCGCGCACGAGAAGGACGAAGTCGGCGCCGTGGCAGGCGGACTGGCCGTCGAGGTGATCGAGACGTCTTCACTGGGTGACCGGAGCTACCTGGCCACCGACGGTGAGGTCGCCGTGGTCGTCGACCCCCAGCGCGACGTCGACCGGGTGATCGCCGCGGCTGGTCGGTGGGGCGTGCGGATCACGCTGGTGGTCGAGACGCACCTGCACAACGACTACGTCTCCGGCGGTCTGGAACTGGCCCGGCTGACCGGCGCCGAGTACGGGGTCGCTGCGGCCGACGACGTCCGGTTCCAGCGTCGTCCGCTGTCCGACGGCGACCTCCTCGAAGTCTCACCGCGGATGCGGGTGCGCGCGATCGCCACACCCGGTCACACCTTCCACCACATGTCCTACGTCCTGGAGGGCGCCGAGGGGCCGGTCGGTGTGTTCACCGGCGGATCGCTGCTGTTCGGCACCACCGGGCGCACCGACCTACTGGGCGAGGAGCACCGCGAGGAGCTGGCGCGCCACCAGCACGCCTCGGCGCACAAGCTCGCGTCTCTCGTGCCCGACGGCGCGCAGATCTGGCCGACCCACGGCTTCGGCAGCTTCTGCTCGGCCACCCAGGCCTCCGGGGACTCCTCGACCCTGCGCGAGCAGAAGGCGGCCAACCCCGCTCTGCTGCTGGCCGAAGACGACTTCGTCCAGCAGACGCTGGCGGGTCTGGACACCTACCCGGCCTACTACGTGCACATGGGCGTGCAGAACGCCGCCGGCCCCGGGCCGATCGATCTGCGGGAGCCCGCCCGCGCCGACCGCGAGGAGCTGCGACGGCGGCTGGAGGACGGGGAGTGGGTGGTCGACCTGCGCTCGCGCAAGGCCTACGTCCGCTCGCACCTGGTCGGCACGGTCAGCCTCGGCCTGGACGGACCGATGGTGACCTGGCTGGGGTGGATGATCGACTGGGGTGCTCCGCTGACGCTGGTCGGCGAATCCCGCGAGCAGGTCGCCGAGGCCCAGCGGGAGCTCGCCCGCATCGGCATCGACGAGTTCGCCGGGGCGGCCGTGGGCACTCCCGAGCAGCTCGCAGCCGCCCCGTCCCAGCTGCGCCAGATCCCGAGGGCGTCGTTCGCGGACCTCGCCCGAGCGCTGGCGGGGGAGTCCGGCGGCAGACCCGCACCGGAGGTCGTGCTGGACGTGCGCACCAAGAACGAGTTCGCCGCGTCGCACATCACCGGGGCCGTGCACATCCCGCTCCCCGAGCTCGAGCGCCGGATCGGTGAGGTCCCGGAGGGCGCGGTGTGGGTGCACTGCGCCAGCGGCTACCGCGCCACGGCGGCCGCCTCCCTGCTGGAGTCCGCCGGCCGCACCGTCGTCCATGTCGACGACCCCTTCCACGCCGCCGCCGAAGCAGGCCTACCGATCGCATGCACCTGACACGCATGAGCGCGGAACACCCCGTTCTCCGGGCTCCGCACGTCTCCCAGTGGCCCGCGGTGGCCGGGATGGGGCCGGACTACCGAGGTTCGGCTGGTTCCTGGCCAAGGGTTTCCAGGAGCCCGGCTACGACGGCTTCCGCGTGGCTCTCTGCCGACCAGCGCGGTGGGCCACGACGGCGGTTGGCCCGGTGCGGGCCTGGGGATGGCTTGCGGCAGCGGTTCGTGGGTGCCTGTCCACTTCGGTGCTGGCGCTCCGTCCGCCCTGCGTCGGTTCGTCCTCAGCGGATTTCGGCGCCAGCGGACTGCGCGCCTCACGGCATGCCGCGGAGACTTCCCCGGGCCCTGCCCGAGAGCTTGATCGATAGGACGAAAGTCCTGGTCAGGGTGCATTTTCGAGTCAAGAGCGGGATGCTGGGGAGAAGACCTCGACGGGAGGGGGGCGGTCGAAATGTCCAGTCCGGACACGGGACGGCACGCTGCGGGCGACCAGCGCACCGAGCGGATGCCTCAACAGCCGGCGCCTGAACAGCGCACCGGGCAGCAGCAGTCCGAGCAGCCGACGGCTGAGCAGCGGGCACCGGAGCAGGGGCGCGAGTGGGCGGTGTCCCGGGCCCCGGTCACCGCCGCTGAATCGGGCTGGCTGGCCTTCGGCGGGTGGATGTTGATCCTGGTCGGTGCTTTCAACATCATCGCTGGGTTCACGTCGCTGCTCCGCCCCGAGTACTTCGTGGTCGGTGGCGGTGAGCTGCTGGTGCTCAACTTCGGCGCCTGGGGCTGGATCTGGCTGGCCTTCGGGGTCGTGCAGGTCGTTGCCGGGGCGGGCTGCCTGTCCGGGCAGCGGTGGGCGCGGATCGCCGGGATCGCGATCGCCGGTCTGTCGGCGATCGGGCACCTGACGTTCCTCGCGGCCTTCCCGATCTGGGAACTCGTCTCGATCGTCCTGGCGATCCTGGTGATGTACGCCTTGGTCGTCCCGGACAAGCGAGCCACCGCCTGAGGTTGCAGGCGGTCCTCACGACGACACCGCGGCCGGGGTTCACCCCTGGCCGCGGTGTCGTGTGTTGTCCGTGAGGCGCAAGGGTCGCTGGGGCCGCGCTCGACGGCGAAAATGGTCTGAACATGACCTGCATCACAGCGATCTCTGTGACGTGTGGCCTACGTTGACGCCCATTCGGGGTAGCGCTCATCACGCTACGGACACTCCGAGTGAGGGGAGTCGATGTGGGGCAGCAGACGACGGGTCGGACTCGCTGGCAGGTGTTCGTGCTGGTGCTGCTGGTCGGGACCTTCGGCGTGGGGTTGATGTTCACCGGGCTGTCGCAGGGGGCGCTCGCCGCCTCCTTCGCGGTTGCCGGGACGAACTACAAGGCCTCCGCCGACAAGCTCGACGCCCAGGGCGTCGTGCAGTACGGGTCGGTCGACCGCAGCGCGGACCAGGCGCACCCGGTGCTGGTCAACGGTTTCCGGAAGGCCGAGTTGAGCAACTTCTGCCAGTCCATCGTGGTGCCGGACCTGCCGGCGGTCGGCGACATCACGGTCAAGATCAGCGCACCCGGTGGCATGACAGCGGACAACCTGGTGCTCGGCATCGAGGAGGTCACCGGTGACCTCACGCTGAACAACGTCGAGATCGGCCGCGACGCCGGGACCTTCGACAAGGGACCCAACGGCGTCACCGGTGGGGAGGGCAACTTCGGCATCCAGGCCGACAGCACGCAGATCACCGGTCTGCGCCAAACCGCCTGGTCCACCACGGCGTCGACGCTCAAGCTCAACCAGGTCAAGATCGAGGCCGCCGCCGGCCGCGACGAGTGCTTCTGATCGGTGGGTGATCGCATGATGGCGAAGAACGCGACGGCGCAGAGGTTCCGCCGGTGGCGTCGCAGCCGCCCCTTCTGGGCCGGGTTGTTCACCCTGGCGGCGGGGCTGCTCATCCTGTTCCCGCCCTACGCCTCGCTGAAGTTCGGGGACATCGTCGTGTCGCTGAACACCTTCACCGGGGTGTCCGCGGTGGTCATCGGCGTCGTGCTGCTGTGCTGCGGACTCTCGTTCTGGACCCGCCAGGAGTTCCGGTTGCCCGCCGGGATCATCGCGCTGCTGCTGTCGGTGGCGGCGATCGTGACCGCCAACCTCGGCTCGTTCCTGCTCGGAACGCTGCTCGGGATCGTGGGTGCGGCGCTGGGCATCGCGTGGACGCCGAAGGCCCGCGAGTCCAGCGCCGCCGAGGAGTCCACCGAGGACACCACCACGCTGGTCGACAACCGGGCCGGGATCGCAGGGGGGCGTGCGTGAGGTTCCCGAGGCTCCGCCCGCTCGCGGTGGTCCTCGGTCCGGTGCTGGCGCTGGGGCTGGTGACCGCGCCCGCGAGCTCGGCTCAGGAATCCGACGACGGTGGTCTGCTCGGAGGCGTGCTCGGGGGGCTGACCTCACCGCGTCCCTCCGAGCCCGCTCCGGCCCCTGCGCCGGCGCCGGCGCAGCCCCCGGCTCCGAGCTCGGAGCCGGCCCCGGAGCTGGCCCCGGAGCCGGCCCCGGCGGACCCCGCGCCCAGCACCGAGACGGCTCCGAGCCTGCTGCCAGCGGATCCGGGGCTCCTGCCGAAACCGGCTCCGCCCGCGTCGAGCTCCAGCACCCGGCCAGGGCCGGGGAGGGCGTGGACGCTCACAGCCAGCACCCTCGAGCTCCACGGCTCGCGCTACCGGGGCGTGGTCGAGCGGCAGGTGGGCGGGAGCACCGTGCGGACGCTGCACTTCACGGTGGACCGCTTGGACATCACCGACCTCGTGCAGCGCGGGGAGCTGGGCAACGGCCGGATCATCCGGGCCGCGGGGCGGCCGGGCAGCACCTCCACGGTGACCCGCGGGCCGGTGGAGCTCCACACGCAGGAGCTCACCGGCACGCTCGCGGTCGTCGGCCACCCGCTGGCGCGCACGACGTTGTCGGCCGACTCGCTGGCGATGCCCGACCTCGACCTCGGCTTCCTGAAGCTGCCCGACCTCACGTTCCGCGACGTCGTCGTCCACAACACCGACCTCAGCGGAGGCACGCTGACCATCCCCGGGTCCGAGGTGACCTTGGAGCCCTGAGCCACGGCCCCTCACCCGGTCGTTCGGCCTGGTGGCGTGAGGCGCTGACCCAGGGTTGGAGTGGCAGAATGCGCGTGTTCGACACAGAGCGACCACTCGATCACGCGCGATGAGGGGTTCGGTACCGGTGACCCAGACCAGCACACCGACGATGCAGGACGCGCTGCTGGCGCTGCAACGCTACTGGACCGGACGAGGTTGCATGATCACGCAGCCGTTCAACACCGAGGTCGGTGCGGGCACCGCCAACCCCGCCACCATGCTGCGGGTGCTCGGGCCCGAGCCCTGGCACGTCGGCTACGTCGAACCCAGCGTTCGCCCCGACGACGCGCGCTACGGCGAGAACCCGAACAGGCTGCAGACCCACACCCAGTTCCAGGTCATCCTCAAGCCAGACCCGGGTGACCCGCAGGAGCTCTACCTGGGCAGCCTCGAAGCGCTCGGCGTCGACACCGCCGCGCACGACATCCGCTTCGTCGAGGACAACTGGGCCTCGCCGGCGCTGGGCGCCTGGGGCCTGGGCTGGGAGGTGTGGCTCGACGGGCTGGAGATCACGCAGTTCACCTACTTCCAGCAGGCCGGTGGCCAGGTGCTCGACCCGGTGTCGGTCGAGATCACCTACGGCATCGAGCGCATCATCATGGCGCTGCAGGGCGTGGGGCACTTCAAGGACATCCAGTACGCCGACGGCGTCTCCTACGGCGAGATCTTCGGCCAGTCCGAGTACGAGATGAGCCGCTACTACCTCGACGACGCCGACATCGAGGCCACGCAGAGGATGTTCGACACCAGCGCCGCCGAAGCCGAGCGGCTGCTGGACCTGCGGCTTCCGTCGCCCGCCTACGTGCACGTGCTCAAGTGCAGCCACACGTTCAACGTGCTCGACGCGCGCGGGGCGATCAGCACCACCGAGCGCGCCAAGGCGTTCGGGCAAATGCGCAGCCTGACCCGGCGCGTCGCCCAGCTGTGGGCCGAGCGCCGCGAGGAGCTCGGCCACCCGCTGGGCGTCGTCGAGGCGAGCCCGCCCGCGACCGTCACCGAGCTGCCGAGGGTGAGCGAGCCGGCGACGCTGCTGTTCGAGATCGGGTTGGAAGAGCTCCCGCACGCCGACGTGTCCACGATGACCGGTGCGGTGCGGGACTCGCTGGAGCCCAAGCTCGCCGGAACCCGGCTGGCGCACGGCGAGATCACCGCGCACGCCACACCGCGCCGGATCATCGTGCAGGTCGCCGACGTCGCCCCGGCCGAGCCGGACGCCGAGCGCACCGTCCGCGGTCCGCGCACCTCAGCCGCCTTCGGTGAGGACGGCACGCCCACCAAGGCCGCCCAGGGGTTCGCGGGCAAGCACGGCGTCGCGCCCGAGGAGCTCAGCCGCGTGGAGGTCGACGGGGTCGAGCACGTCGCCGTCGTGCGCACCGAGCAGGGCCGCACGGCGCCCGCGGTGCTCTCCGAGCTCCTCGCCGAACTGGTCGGTGAGCTGCGGGCCGACAAGAACATGCGCTGGCGCGACCCGAAGCTGTCCTTCAGCCGTCCGATCCGCTGGTTGCTCGCGCTGCTCGGCGACACCCCGCTTCCGGTCGCGGTGTCCTCGCTGCTCAGCGGCACCACGACCCGCGTGCACCGGACGGCACCCGAGCCCGAGGTGGTGGTGCCCTCCGCCGACGGCTACCTGAAGTTCCTGGCCAGGCACGGCATCGTCGCCTCCGCGGCGGAGCGCCGCCGGGCCATCGTCAGCACCGCCAGCGAGCTCGCCGCGAGCGTCGGCGGCACCGTCGACACCGCCGGCGAAGCCGCGTTGATCGACGAGGTCACCAACCTCGTCGAGAGCCCCACCCCGATCCTCGGCGGCTTCGCCGGGCGCTACCTGGAGCTGCCCGAACAGGTGCTCACGACCGTGATGCGCAAGCACCAGCGCTACCTGTCGGTGCGCGGCGAGGACGGGCTGCTGCCGCACTTCATCGCGGTGGCCAACGGCGACTGCGACACCGACCTGGTCCGCGAGGGCAACGAGTCGGTGCTGCGCGCCCGCTACGAGGACGCCGCGTTCTTCTGGCGCGCGGACCTGCAGCGCAAGCCCGAGGAACTGCGCGGAGGACTGCACAAGCTGACCTTCGAAGAACGCCTCGGGTCGATGGCCGACCGCGCCGAGCGCATCGCCCGGGTCGCGGCCGTCCTCGGCGGCACCGCCGGCCTGTCCGACGCGGACCGGGCCACGGTCGCCCGGGCCGGTGAGCTGGCGAAGTTCGACCTGGCCTCGCAGGTGGTCGTCGAGTTCTCCGGGCTGGCGGGCACGATGGCCCGCGAGTACGCGCTGCGCGCCGGCGAAACCCCCGCCGTGGCAACGGCACTGGCGGAGGTGGAACAACCACGCGGGGCCGGTGACGCGCTCCCGGTGACCAACCCGGGCGCGGTGCTCGCGCTCGCCGACCGGTTCGACCTGCTCGCGAGCCTGTTCGCGGTCGGGGCCAACCCGACCGGCAGCTCGGACCCCTTCGGGCTCCGCCGCGCCGCCGGCGGAGTGGTGACGATCTTGCGCGCCACCCCGGCGGCCGGCGCGATCACGCTGCGGGCGGGGCTGGAAGCCGCTCGCGCGGAGGTTGCCGCGCAGGGCACGACGCTCAGCGACGAGGCCGTGGCCGAGGCGCACGACTTCATCGTCCGCCGCTACGAGCAGCAGCTGCTCGACGCCGACCACGAGCACCGGCTCGTCCAGGCGGTCCTGCCGCTCTCCGACGCCCCGGCCACCGCCGACCTGACGCTCGCCGAGCTGGAGAAGCGGGTCGACGACGAGGACTTCGCCGCCCTGGTCGCGGTGGTCCAGCGCGCTCGCCGCATCGTCCCGGAGGGCACCGCGCCCACCTACGACGCCGAGAAGCTCACCGAGCGGGCCGAACGCGACTTGCACGCCGTGGTGGTCGAGGTGTCCGAGCAGTTGTCGGCCACGACCACTCTCGCCGAGTTCATCACGATCGCCGGGCCGCTGGTGGCGCCGATCAACACGTTCTTCGACGAGGTGATGGTCATGGCGGACGATCCCGAGCTCCGCGCGGCCCGCCTGGGTCTCCTGGCGACGATCACGCACCTCGCGGACCGGGTGCTCGACTGGCGAGCGCTCTGAGGTCCCTCCTCGCGGGGCCCGGGTCGACAGCGCCTGGGCCCCGAACCGCATCCCGCCAGGGGCGAGCGCGCTTCACGTTCTGATCCGATGGGATGAGCGGAAACCCCCACACGGGTTGGCGTTTCGCGCTTGACCCACTTCGGGTCGAGCTCGTGGCAGCGCTGCGTTACCGTTCCGGACATCGGTCCACGGTGAGTCCGACCGGGGATTTCTCCCAGAACCACGAGGACTCCCACCTCCTCGACGGCCGAACCGCGCCGCTGGCTCGGCTCGAGCCGGCGGCGTGCGCATCACGACGTGGCGCACGCACCACGACGACGCCTGGACTCCACCGTCCACGACGGCACGTCCGCAACGATTCCCAGGTACGACTGTGCTCCGAAGGGCCGCACCATGGTGCAGATCAGCGACGACACCACGCCGCAGTGCGACGCGTGGGAAGACCTCACCTCGGCGGTGAACCACCGGAAGTGGTTGTGCTCGCTGGCCCGCCCGCACTTCGGCGAGGACGTCCTCGAAATCGGCTCCGGCGCAGGGCATCACGCCGCCGAGTGGGCGGACATGGGTGTGCGCATCACCGCCAGCGAGGCCGACCGGCGACGAGTGGATGCGCTGCGGGAGCGCTTCGCCCGCGACGCGCGGGTGACCGTGCGCGAGCTCGTGGTGCCGATCGCCGGGACCGCGGACTACTCCACGGTGGTGGCCGTCAACGTGCTCGAGCACATCGAGGACGACGTGGGCGCCCTGCGGTCGTTCGCCAACGTGCTGCGCCACGGCGGGTCGGTCGTGCTGGTCGTGCCCGCGTTCGAGTTCGCGATGAGCGAGTTCGGCCGGGCGGTGGGGCACCACCGCCGCTACCGCACCGCCAGCCTGGCGCGGGCGCTCACCAAGGCGGGGCTGCAGGTCACGCACTGCCGCTACCTCGACGGACCCGGCCTGCTCGGCTGGTACGTGGCCCGCCGCCTGCTGGGCAGGTGGCCGAGGCGAGGCCTGGCGCAGAGCGCCTACGACGCGGTGTGCGTGCCGATCGAGCGCCGGATCGAGACCAGGTTCGGGGTCCCGTTCGGGCAGTCGGTGTTCGCGGTCGCCCGGCGCCCTTGAGCCCACCGCTCCTGCCGCGCGCGGGAACGGTCGGTGCCGCTGGCCCGGCGGATAGCGGCGTGCGCAGGGACCCGGACCCCGGTGGACCCGTCGCGGTGGAGCCGGATGCCGGGCCCGTTCCGCAGGTGACTTCGGCGGGTTCGGGAACGGCGGCGTGGGCGCGGTCTCCCGTGGGCTGGCCTCTTCGGCGGTGCCGCGGAGATGCAGCACGGTCACCAGCAGTTTCTCCTCGAGGCACTCACCGGCGTCGGCAGGATGGAAACCACCACGACCTCCCGCAAGCGCCCGGACACGTCCCGCCGGGCTCGCCGTCCGGAGGGGCGTCGAGCAGCACCGCGAGCGGGTGGCCCGCGCCCGCGGCCTCGTCGAGGGTCAGCCTCGTCGTGCGCGCGACGTCGAGCAGGCGCAGCACGTCGCCGTAGCTGCGCCGTCTCGACTGCGAGTGCCCCCCAGCGTGCGGACGTCGCTGGGAGGCCAGCAGCGCTTCTGACGCCTGCCCACCGGAATCCGCCCATGATGTTGCTGCAGTGCGAAGACCTCGTGGAAGCCGGGGTCAGCAGGCGTCCATGCCCGCGACGTCCTCCAGTCCGAAGTCGGCGAGGTACCCGTCGTCCTTGAACGCGAAGATGTAGCGCTGGCCGGGCCGCTCCGCGATGTCGTGGGCCCAGGTGTAGTCCACCGGCGGGTACTGGTACAGGTCCGGGTAGATCTCCCTGACCTGGTCGAGCGTCTGGCCGAAGCCCGCACCCTCGGGCGTCTGCATGGCGTCGGTCCCCTGGATCTCCACCACACCGTGCTCGGGGTGGACGAAGACGCCGTTGCCCGGGTTGCCCTGGCCCTCCTCGGGGCGGAAGTCCAGGACGTTGCAGCCCTCGGTCGGCTCACCGGGCGTGTGGTCGACGACCAGGCCGGTCGCCAGCGCTTCCTCCTCGGTCTGGCCCAGGCACAACGTCGTGTAGCAGTCCGGCCCGATCGGGACGGGTGCTCGTTCGGCGGTCGCGAGCCCCGTGCCTCCGACGGTCAGCGCCGCTGCCAGCGCCCCTGCGATCCCCAGTGCACGTCGCATGATCACTCCCCAGTGAAGTCGGGACGTCCCCAGTACACAGGAGACGTCCCGAGCTCGCCCGAGGTTGTCGCGCCGAGGGGCGCGACCGGGTTTTCACCGGGTGGAGTGGGGTTTCCGCCTCAGTCCACTTCGACCGGGACGATGCCGAACACCCCGTAGCTCACCGTCCAGTACAGGACGTAGCCGACGAGAAGCACGACGCCGTGCCAGCGGCGCAGCCGTCCGGTGGACAGGAAGTACGCCGCCAGCCCGGTGAGCAGGATCAGCGCGGGCAGGTGCCAGCTGATCACGCTCTCGTCCACCAGCAGGCCGCCGGCCAGCAGGATGATGCCGAGCTTGCCGGTCACCGAGAACACGACGCTGCCGATGACGTTGCCGACGCCGACCTCGGGAGCGCCGCGCCGGGTGGGTTCGACGGTGAGGAAGATGTCCTCGATGGTCAGCACCAGGGTCGCGATGGTGGCACCGAACAGGGTGCCTTCCAGCCCGAACTCCTCCAGGACCCCTTCGGTGCCCATGCCCGTCGCCCACGCGCCGGCGATCAAGCCCGCCAGCGCGAGCACCGCGAGCCCGGCACCGGCCCAGCCCTGGTGCCTGCGCGCCGAGGCGAACGGCATCCGGTCGGCGAAGCCCGGTTCTTTCGGCAGGTCCGGGGGCAGTTCGGCGACCGCCGTGCCGCCGCCCTCGCGGGGCGTCGCGAACGCCTCGTAGAGCTCCGCGTCGCGGAACACCGGTTGGTCGCTGCGGGATTCACGGACCACGACGTACCCGAGGAAGGCCGCGAACAGGGCCAGCAGCAGGATCCCGGTGAACACCCCCATCGGCACGAACGCCACGAACGCGATCATGATCAGCGGGGCGCAGGCGAACAGCACCAGGTAGTCGCGTGGGATGTTGACCTTCGTCGGGGTCAGCAGCGCTGCCAGGGCCAGCACGACACCCGGTAGCGACAAGGCGGTGCCGAACACGATGCCGAGTGCGACCTCGTCGAGCTCCTCGACGTTGAGGGCCACGCCCAGGAAGATGTCGTCGAACTCGATACCGGTGAAGATGATGGCCAGCAGGAACACCGAGATGCGCAGTCCTGCGGCCATTCCCACCAGGTACCCGACCAACTTCTCAGCGCTGTAGATGAGCAGCGCCGCTCCGGCGGCGAAGATGAGCACCGATTCCATGTGGCCTCGAAACCTCGTGCGGGCAGGGGACTCGAATCAGCTCGTCGGATCACGATGGCGGCGCCGCGACCCGGTGGCAAGCGGTGCTGCAACGGACGGAAGGCCATCCGCAACGAACGGGGAAGCGCGGGGAACGGGCGGTCACACACCGAGCAACCGCCGCACCTGCGCCACGTGCCTGCGCGCCACCGGGATGAACTCGGGTGCGCGCGGGTCGGTGATGAGCAGCAGCTCGCCCTTGCCGCCGCGCTCGAGCTCGGCGACCCGGCGCATGTTGACCAGGAACCGCCGGTGGACCCGGCAGAACCCGTACGGCGCCAGCGCTCGGTCGACGTGGTCCAAGCCGCGCATGGCCGCCTGGATCCGTCCGCGGTCGGTGCTCAGCCACACCGTGTTGCGGTCGGCCTCGGCGTAGCGGATCTCGCCCGGCATCAGCACGACCAGACGGTCGTTGCGCACGCCGATGACCCGGTCCGGTGCGGGGAACGGGCGGCGGCCACCGCGGGGCGTGTGCGGCTCGCCGTCCTCGGTACCGAACTCGCAGGTGAAACCGACCAGCCGGTCGTCGGCGCGCAGGGGGCGGAGGGTGACCGGGGTGGGGTCCGCGCCGGGGGTCGGCTCGAGCAGCGCGGACCCTGTCCAGGCCGGCGCGTCCCGGGCGCGTCCGATCGCCCACTGGACCACTGTGGACAACGAGGGGATGTCGGGGGCGCGGCGATCGCGGGGTTTCACCGCAGGTGTGCTGCGGGGGAGGCCCAGCAGGTCGGCGGCGCTCTCGGTGCTGACCACCACGCGGGCGCCGAGGTCCAGGCCCAGCAGCGGGTGGCGGGTCCGCGACCGGTGCTCGGCGAACTCGGCGACCAACCGCTCGCCGTCCGCCGCCGCGCGCTCGTGCAGCTCCGCTTCGACGCCGCTGACCGCGCGTTCCAACCACCCGGTCACGTGGTCGGACAGCGGTTCACCCCAGCGTGACACGTCGAGGGTGCCGATCGGGCTGCCGGTGACCGCATCGCGCACCGCGATGCCCGCGCAGGCCCAGCCGTGGAAGCCCTCGCACCAGTGCTCCGCCCCGGTGACCGTCACCGGCCCCGCGGTCTCCAGCGCTGTGCCCACGCCGTTGGTGCCGGTGGTCTCCTCGGCCCACGCCGAGCGGGGCGCGAGGTTGCTCTCCGCGGCTCGTCGCTGAGCTTCCGGGTCACCGTGCGAGGCGAGGACGCGGCCGCCGCCGTCGGCGACCGCGACGAGCCCGCCGCAGCGCTCCACTTCCTGGCCGGCCAGTGCCGCGAGCCCGCCGAGCTCGGTGAGGATGACCTCGTGCTCCAGGCTCTGCTCGACGTGCTCGGGCGCCCCGGGCGCGGTGCGCAGCCCGGGGTCGACGTCGTACTGGTCCCGGCACCGGGCCCAGGAGGCGAGGATCTCCGGCCGCACACCGCGGACGACATCGCGACCGGCGGCGAACTCCTCCCAGGCCCGAACGACGGGAGCTGCGCTGATCGTCACCGGTTGCCACCCGCCCATCGCGCACGCACCACACCGTGACTCTCATCACAGACTATCGATCTCAGCGGGCTCGCTCAACTTGATTCCGCAGGCCAGGAAGGTCGCGCGATCCTCGTGGGACGGCGTCGCGCGCCACGCGGCCGGTGGCGCGACGAGGTGCGGGAGACTCGGGGAGTGACTGCTGTGGCGTGGTTGATGCTGGTGTACCGGGTGCCGGGGGAGCCGTCGCGGTTGCGGGCGACGGTGTGGCGCCGGCTCAAGGCCGCCGGAGCTGTTTACCTGGCCAACTCCGTGGCCGTGCTGCCCGAGTCGGCGGAGGCCGAGCGCGCGCTGCGCAAGCTGCGGGCCGAGGTCGAGACCATGGGCGGCAGCGGCCAACTGCTGCGCGCCGAGGCGCTGGCCGGGCAGGACGAGGTCGTCGCCGCCTTCAACGCCGCGCGCGACTCCGAGTACGACGAGGTGCTGTCGCGCTGCGAGGACTTCGTGGCCGAGATCGACAAGGAGACGGAGGCGAGCAAGTTCACCTACGCGGAGCTCGAGGAGAACGAGGAGGACCTCGCCAAGCTCCGCCGCTGGCTGGACAAGATCCGCGCCCGCGACGCGCTGGGCGCACCGCGCGGGGAGGAAGCCGTGGCGGCGGTGGAGCGCTGCGCCCGCTCGCTCGACGGTTTCGCGGCGCGCGTGTACGCGGCCGAGGCGAACAGCTGAGCGGTTTCGGTGCGTTCGAACACCGGGTGCTACCTGCGGAGTCTAACGACGGTTACACTTGAAGCATGACGATTGTGACCACCTTGCTGGGCGTCGCCGCGGGTTTGCTGCTCGTGTGGCTGGCGCTCGTGGTGGCCCTGCTGGTGATGTGCCCCGGCAAGGGCGCGCTCACCGAGGCGCTGCGGCTGCTGCCGGACACCCTGCGCCTGGTGCGCAGGCTGGCCGCCGACCCCGGGATGCCGCGCGGGGTCCGCATCCGGCTCGGCGCGCTGATGGCCTACCTCGCCCTGCCGTTCGACCTCGTCCCGGACTTCGTCCCGATCTTGGGCTACGCCGACGACGCGATCGTCGTCGTGGCCGTGCTGCGTTCCGTCGTGCGCCGGGCCGGCCCGGACGCCGTGCACCAGCACTGGCCGGGCTCCGACGAGGGCTTCGCGGCGCTGTCCCGAGTGGCGGGACTGCCCCAACGTGAAGCGGTTTGACCGTGGAATGAACGCTTTTGGAATAGTCCGCCGCGGAATTGCCTTGCCGACTCGCGGAAATCCCGCCGTGTTCCTTGCGTGCGCACCCGCGACCCGAGGACACTCGGTGCGTCCTCGACCATCTTCCTGGGGGTGCGAAACCGGTGCGGTTCGACGTGCTGGGGCCTGTTCGGGTGCGGCACGGGACCGCGGAGGTGCCGGTTCCCGGACTGCTGCGGCAACGGCTGCTCGCCCTGCTCCTCGCGCACGCCAACACACCCGTGTCGGCCGGATGGCTGTCCACCGCGCTGTGGGGCGGTGAACCGGAGCGGCGCGGCAGCAAGCTGCACCTGCTCGTGCACCGGTTGCGAAGAACCCTCGGAGAACCGGAACGCCTGGTCTCCGACGCCGGGTCCTACTCGTTGCAGGTCGGCCCGGACGAGCTCGACGTGGAGCGCTTCGAGACGCTGCTCGACCTCGCCGAGCGCAACCTCGACCCGCAGCGCCGCGTCGAGGTGCTGCGCCAAGCCCTGCGGTTGTGGCGCGGATCCCCGTTCCAGGACCTCGATCTCGCGGAGCTCGTGGGCGAGGCGCAGCGCGTCGAGGAGCGCCGCCTGGTCGCGCTGGAGCAGTTGCACGCGGCCGAGCTCGACTGCGGCCGGCACTCCTTCATCATCGCCGATCTGTCCGAGCTGGTGCGCGAGAACCCGCTGCGGGAGCGCCTGCACGCCCTCCTCATGACGGCGCTGTACCGGGCGGGCAGGCAGGCCGACGCGCTGGCCGTCTACCGCCGCGCGCGTCGCACCGTGGTCGACGAGCTCGGGCTCGAGCCCGGTCCGGCGCTGCGGGCGCTGGAGCGGCGCATCCTCTCCGGCGAGCACATCGAGTTCGAGTCACCGACCGCCCGTCTCGCCACGCGCCCGGCGCAACTCCCGCACGACGTCCCGGGATTCGTCGGCCGCGAGGCCGCGCTGGCCGAACTCGACCGGCTCAGCGAGAAGACCGACGTGCCCCTCGCGGTCGTCGCCGGGACCGCCGGGGTGGGCAAGTCCGCGCTGGTCACGCACTGGGCTCACGAAGCGCGCAATCGTTTTCCGGACGGCCAGCTCTACGTCGACCTGCGCGGGTACGGTCCTGACGAGCCGTTGACCACCACCGATGTGCTCGCCGGGTTCCTGCGCGCCTTGGGTGTCCCCGGTGATGCGATCCCGGCCGACGCCACCGAGCGCGCCGCTCGCTTCCGCACCGTGGTCGACCAGCGGCGACTGCTGATCGTGCTGGACAACGCCGCCGCGGCGGACCAGGTCCGGCCGTTGCTGCCCGGCACGCCCACGAGCTTCGTGGTCGTCACCAGCCGGGACTCGCTGCCCGGGCTGAGCGCCCGCGACGGTGCGTGCCGGCTGGTGCTCGACCGCATGGACGCCGCCGAGGCGCACGCGCTGCTCACGGACCGGCTCGGCGACCAGGGGGTGAGCGCCGAGACGTCGCGGCCGCTGATCGAGCGGTGCGCCCGCTTGCCGCTGGCGCTGCGCGTCGCCGCCGAACGCCTCCACCAGAGCAAGACCCGGGACGTAGGTGAGCTGCTGGAGGAGCTGACCGACGAGCACCGCAGCTTGGACGCGCTCGAGACCGGGGACGAGCACACCTCGGTGCGCGCGGTGTTCTCCTGGTCCTACCGGAACCTGTCCGACGACGCGGCGAGGTTGTTCCGGCTCTGCGGCTTCACCTGCAGGCACGCCGGTCACCGCGTCGGCACCTACGCGCTCACCGCGCTGCTCGGCGCCGACGACGTGCAGACGACGCAGCGGCTGCTGGACGTCCTGGTCCGCGCGCACCTGATCACCGAGGTGGGGCACAGCCGCTACGAGATGCACGCGCTGCTCGGCGACTACGCCGCGGAACTCGCCGAGCAGGAGCGCAACCAGCCCGCGGTCGTGGACCGCCTGCTGGGCTTCTACCTGCACACCGCTGATCAGGCGATGCGCCTCCTGCAGCCGAGCCGCCAACCCGAGGCGGGCGGCCTGCCGCGACCGGTGGCGATGCCGAGGCTGACGAGCGAGGCGGCCGCCGTGCGCTGGCTGGAGATCGAACGCCCCAACCTCATGTGCGTGGCGGAGACCGCCGCCAAGGCGGGGATGGACGACCTGGTCGGGGTGGTGTGCCGGCTGCTGCACGGCTACCTCGCCGCCGACGACCGCTACTACGACGACGCCGAGCGCCTCGCCACCCTCGCCTCAGGAGCCGCCCTCAGCGACCACTGACCGGGGACGAGGTGCTGTCTCGCGGCCGCCTGCGTCACCCTGGCGGGTGGACGCCACACGAGCGGGTCCTGCGTGGGTGCTCGTGACCGGAAGTCGGCTCGGCGCAGCACGTTCCGGGGGCGGCGCCGACCGGTGGCGTGCAGGTGTGGTTGTCTCGAACAGGCGACGGGATCCACACCTCCGGACCCGGTTCCCCGAGGTGGCCGGTGGTCACCGTGCGGTGGGTTCTTTCCTGGACGCGTGGTCCGAGGAAGTACGGAAGGCCTCGCGGCAGGAGCGGACCAGTTCGCGTGCCGCCACGGTGGCTCCGGGACGCCAGGTGATCGCGAGCAGCGCCGGGTCGGTGACACCGGTGATCGGCAGCGCGGTGAGGTCGGGGAACTCGGCCGCCATCGACTCGCTGAGGATCGCCACGCCGAGCCCGCGCCGCGCCAGGTCGGCGATCGCGGCCGCCGCGCTGGCCTGCAACGCGATCACCGGTTCCACACCGCGTCGCGCGCAGGCCCGGTCGAACACCGCCCGCAGACCGGTGCCCGCCGGCATGCAGACGACCGGGTGAGCGGCCAGCTCGTGCAGCGACACCTCGCCGGAGAGCTCGTGTCCCGCGGGAACAGCGGCGACCAGCGGTTCGCTGATGATCGTGAAGCTCTCCAGCCCCTCGGGTGCGGCCTCGGTGCCGATCAGCGCCAGGTCCAGGGCTCCGTGGCGGACGTCGTCCACCAGCCGGTCGGAGTTGTCCTCGCGCAGCGACAGCTCCACCCCGGGGTGGGCGCGGTGGAACTCGGCCAGAGCGTCGAACAGCGGTGTGACCGCGCAGCCGATGACCATCCCGACCTCGAGGTTCCCGCGCAGCAGGCCGGTGATCTCGCCGACCGCCTGGCCCACGGCTCCGGCCGCGGCCAGCGCGGCACGCGCGTGCTCCAGCGCTGCTCTGCCCGCTGCCGTCAGCTCGGCGGTGCGCGCCGACCGGTCGAAGAGCTCCGCGCCGAGCTCCTCCTCCAGCCGCTTGACCTGCGCGCTCACGCCGGACTGGCTGATGTGCACGCGCTGCGCGGCCCGGGTGAAGTTCCGCTCCTCGGCCACGGCCACGAAGTACTCCAGCTGCCGCAAGTCCACAACTTCTGATGATAGCTCCCATCAGAACTACCTGTTGGACTTCTGACGCGGGTGGGCGCACGGTGGACGTGCACGCACCGGACGGAGGAGGAGAGATGCGGGAGAAGGCACGCACACCTGAGGACCTGACGAGGCTCTTCGTCGAGCGCAGCAACGCGGGGGACGCCGAAGGTGTGGCCGAGCTCTACGAACCCGACGCGGTCCTGGCGTACCCGCCGGGGAAGACGACCGTGGGACGCGACGCCATCCGGGCCCTGTGGGAGGAAGTCCTCACCCAGCGCCCGCACTTCGAACCCGAACCGCCGCTGCCGACGCTGATCAGCGACGACATCGCCCTCACCTCGACCCCGCCCGCTGACGGCACGGGTGCCCGCGCCCAGGTCGTCCGGCGCCAGCCCGACGGCACGTGGCTGCGCCTGCTCGACCAACCCGAGTTCCGAATCCCGGAGAACGGCCCTGATCGGGCCTGATCACGGCCGTTCTGGGACGGCGGACCGCGCCTCGGAAGACCGGCTCGCCACGGCCGCCGTTCGGGGCTGAGCCGCGATCCGCCGAGGCCGAAGACCGAGCACCACCGCCAGCACGATCAGTTCGAACAACGGCGCCGGAACGCCGAGCACCAGCCCCAGCGCGATGTCCGCGAGAGGGGCGAACACGGCCGCGGCGAAGACCCGGGTGGACGCGGCGGGGATCTTCCGAGTCGACGCCCACGGGGTCCGCCGCCACGGCTTGGCCACCGACAACCACGCCTGGAACGCGATGGCCGACGCCATCAAACCCGTTCCCACGAGCTGCAGGCCCGGAGGAGTCGGGTGACCGGCCTCGGCGGAGACCACGGACGCCTGCAGCGACTTGGACAGGATGAAGATCCCGGCGTAGAGCTGCACGACGGTGATCCCGAACTTCACCAGCACCCACCAGTTGCGGAAGAACCCCCACGGTGTCGCAGCGGCCAGCACGAACCCGGTGAACGCCGCCGCGTTGGCCGCCGGCGCCAGCAGCGTCGTGTCCACCACGTGGGCCATCGTCGTGGCGGAGACCCGGACCTCCGCCTCCGCGCTGCGGTAGCTCACCGACAGCAGGGTGAACAGCACCAGAGCCTGCGCCATCCACCCCACGGACGTCACGACGTGCAACCACACCAGGCCTTGCCGCCACCGCTGAGAACTCGCCATGCGCCCACGATGCGAGGCCGTCGCAGCGGCCGGATCCGGGTGAACCCGGAGGTCGGCCCCGGTCGCGGTATCGGGGGAGGGGCGATCAGTGGAGGTGGGCGAGCCAGAGGAGGTCCCGCGCCCGGGTCATGGCTGCGAGCCGGCGGCGCTGGTGGGTCTCGTGGTCCGCGCGGGACCCGTCGGCGGGTTCGGCAGGCAGGAACACCGATCGGAACTCGGACCCCTTGGCGTGCGACGAGGTTCCGACGAGCACATCACCGGTGCCGCGTCCGTCCCAGCCGGACAACGGGCGAGCGGCGACCCCGGATCGGCGCAGCACGCCCAGCCAGTGCTCGGCGGCCGCGTCGGTCTCGGTGATGACCGCCGCCGACGAGTCGGCCTCCCGCGCCAGCAGGGCGCTCAGCAGCGCGCTCTCCTGGTCCTCGCCGTGCCACTCGACGACCTGGCCGCCTACCCGGACCGGCAGGGCCGCGCTCAACGGCAGCGCGGGCTCCTCGTCGAAGCGGTTGATCGCCACCACCTGGCCGGCGCGCTGCAGCACCGCGTCGCGGTTGCGGTAGTCGTGCCGCAGCACCTCGCCCCGCCCGCGCAACGAGATCCCCGCTTCCGACAACCGCCAGCCACCCGTCAGGACCTGCTGCTGCCCGTCGCCGACCAGCAGCAGCTGGTCCGGCCCGTCGCCGCTGATCGCGTGCGCCAGCCGCAGGCCGATCACCGTCAACTCCTGCGCTTCGTCCACCACCACACCCGCGTACTGCCGAGGCAGCGGTCGCCGCTCGAGCTCCACCAGCGCGCGCTTGAGGACGTCGTTGTCGTCGAGGACGCCGCGCTCGGACAGCTCTCGCTCGTAGTCGCAGTAGAAGCGCCAGGCGTGCGGGCGGAAGTCCCGCGGCAGCTGACCGCCGCGCCCCTTGCGCGACAAGGTCCGGTAGGCGTCGAACGACGAGATCCCGCGGCCCTTGATCACCCGGTCGACCTCGTCCTTCCAGTACTCGCGCGAGTTGCGGAGCCGGTGCAGCACGTCGTCGCGGGTCCACACCGCGTCGAAGGCCCGCCGGACCTCCTGCTCGTCGACGTCCGCTGAACGGCCGCGGCCGACCAGGAAGTCCCGGGCCCACGCGTGCAGCGAGCGGAACTCGACCTGCCCCGACAGCTCCGGTGCCATCTCTTCGAAGCGCCAGGCCACGCGCTCCGGGATCCACGGCAGCGGAGCCGTGTAGAGCAGCTTCCCCGCGCCGCGCCGCGCCAGGTAGGCCAGCCGGTGCAGCGCCAGGGTCGTCTTGCCGGTGCCCGCCGGACCGCTGATCTGCGCCGGACCCGAGTAGCTGCGCCGCACCGCCCCGAGCTGCGCGTCGTCCAGGAAGTACCGCCAGTCCCGGAACGGCCGCCGCGCGGCCGGGGGGACCGGTTCCTGCAGCACCTCGGGCACGCTGCCGCGCTGCCTCGGGACCGGCTCGGAGTTCCACATGATCGGCACGAGGTCGAACGTCCGGCTGTCCAGGTGCTTGGCCAGCGACAGCGCCTCGTCGGAGGTCAGGATCCGCTCGCCGTGCTTGAGCAACCGGTCGATCTCGTCCCCGGTGATCGCCAGGTGGTCGGCGCTGCGGCCCTTCCGGCCGGTGTGCTCGACCGGGTGCACCACCACGGAACGCAGCACCGACTCGCTGAGCAGCCCCGAGCCGATCGACGCCCCGGCCAGCAACTCCGCGGTCCACACGAACGCCGCCCGGGAGTCCTCCCAGTCCGGTTCGGTTTCCCGCAGCAGCACCACGAGCACACCCATCCGGCCGACCAGCACGAGATCGGGGCGTTTCCGGGGCGTGTGCGGCGCGAACTGGTTGAGCAGCGGGAACAAGCCGTTGTCGCGCTCGGCGGCGAAGCGGTGCAGGACGCGCTTCTGCCACGACGGCAGCAACCGGTCCCGCAGCTGCACCTCCGCTTCGCGCCGGAGCCATTCCTGACGGTGGTGAAAGGTCCCGGTCACGGCGCCTCCTGTCCAGCTCCTGCACAAGCCGGGTCACGCGCAAGCGGTGAACACGCTCAGTCATCGACAGTAGTGCGGTTCGTGGCGATTTCGAGCGTGTGGCGATCGCGTCACCTGGATGTCGCAGGCGGCTGGTCTTCGACCAGGAACTCCAACGTGGAGATCGGCAGCGCGCCGTGACCGAGGACCGTGTCGTGGAACTTCGTGATGTCGAACTCCGTGCCCAGCCGCCGCTGCGCGGCCTCCCGGATCCGCTGGATCTCCAGGCGCCCCACCAAGTACGACAGCGCCTGGCCCGGGTAGACGATGTAGCGGTCGACCTCGGAGGTCGCCTCCAGCTCCGACAGCGTGGTGCTGGAGGTCATCGTCTCCAGCGCGCGCTGCCTGCTCCAGCCGAACTCGTGCAGTCCGGTGTCCACGACCAACCGAGCGGCGCGCAGCAGGTCCTGCACAACCATGCCCAGCCGCATCAGGTCGTCGGAGTACAGGCCCATCTCGTCGGCCAGCCGCTCGGTGTAGAGCCCCCAGCCCTCGGTGTAGGCGTTGAACCCGGCGAGCCTGCGCAGCAGCGGCAGGTCGGTGAGCTCCTGGGCGAGGCTGATCTGCAGGTGGTGGCCGGGCACCACCTCGTGGAAGGCGATCACCTCGGAGGCGAACCGCGGGCGCTGCTCGGCCCGGAGGGTGTTCGCGAAGTACACGCCCGGCCGCGAGCCGTCCAGCGCGGGCGACATGTAGAAGCCGATCGGCGTGCTCTCCGACGGGGTGCCCGGCACCGGGCGCACCTCGCACGGCTGCTGCGGCAGCCGCCCGAACCAGTGCGGCGCGGCGTCGGTGGCCTTGGCGACGGCCTCGCGCGCGGCGGCGAGCATCTCCTCACCGTCGTTCCAGCACAGCGACCGGTCGGTCTGCATCCGCCGCAGCACCGCCTCCGGGTCCGGTTCGTCCCACAGGCGCCGGCCGAGCTCGGAGATCTCCGCGCGCAGCGACGCCAGCTGCGCCCGGCCGATCTCGTGCAGCTCGCGCGGGGTGTGGTCGGTGGTGGTGTGGGCGTGGATGAGCCGCTGGTACATCTCGTGGCCCTCCGGGATCCAGCACAGGCCCGGCCGGTCGGCGTCGCGCGCGTGCGGCGCGATCTCGCGCGCCAGCACTTCCCGGTACTCGGCCAGCGCCGGGTGCACCACCTCGTGGATCAGGCGTCGCCGCTTGTGGTCGAGGTCGTCGGGGAGCTGCTGGGTGAGCAGCGGGTCCTGCTCGGGGTGCGCCAGGTGGTCGTCGAGGTGCGCGATCGCGTCGTCCAGCAGCGGGCGCACCGGCACCCGGCCCGCCCGGACGCCCTCGCGGTGGCGCTGCGCGGCGGCCGCGGTGAAGTCGGGGATGCGGGCGATGCGCCGCAGGTAGTCCTCGGACTGCTGCTGCCCGCTGACCGGCACCTGCCCGAGGTGGAACAGCAGGCCCGCGACCGGCGCGAACAGGTTGCCGATCACGGTGTGCTCGGGGGACCGGGCGTCGAGCCGGTTGACCGTGGACTGCGCGTGCTGCACCACGATCGCGAGGGTCAAGCGGTCTTCGAGGCCCGCGTGCGTGGTGTCGAGGGCCATCGCCCGCACCCTGATGTCCTCGGCGTGCTCGCGGTGGGCGAACTCGGCGGCTGCGGAGATGTCCGGCAGCAGGTGGTCGCGGCCCGGCAGGCCGTAGAGCGAGGCACCGATCGGGTCGGCGTCCAGGTCCAGGGCGAGGAGCTCTTCGGCGAGCTGTTCGGGCGTCGTCACGGACCAATCGTGCCCCGACCGGCCGACATCCGGCAGGGCGTCCGGCCCCGGCCTGGCTCGGGGACAATGGAGGTGTGGACCCGCTGCACGATCCGGACGACGAGGCCCTGCTCGACCCCAGGCAAGCGCGCGACCTGGCCGGGCTGGTCGAGACCGCGCGTCTGGCCTCGGCCGTGGTCCGCTACGGCACGCGCACCCAGGTGGGTGCCGCGACCGTGGTGCTCAACCCGGACAACCCGCTGCCGGTGGCCAACCACGCGTGCGCGCTGTGGGGCACCGGAGCCCAGGTCGCCACCACGCTGCTCGAGCTGGAGACCGTGTTCGCCGAGGCCGGACGCGCGGAAGCCGTGGTTTACGCCTCGCCGACCACGGTCGGGGAGATCGAGGGCATCGCCGACGACGCGGCCTGGCGCGCCGTCGAGGAGCAGGTCGTGATGCTGCACCGCTCCCGGGGCTTCAGCCGCAGCGAGACCCGTCCCGCCGAGGACCGCGACCTGCCGGGCATCGTCGATCTCTACGCCGACGAGATGGGGCTGTCCGAGGAAGGTGAGCAGCGCTTGGCGCGCCACCTCGGCCACCGCATCGACGACAACCGCAGCGTCGTGCTCGTCGTCGACGACCCCGGGCTCGACCGCATCACGGGCTTCGCGCAGGGCTTCGTCGAACGCGGTGTCGGCCTGCTCGAGCAAGTCGTGGTCCGCCCCGGTCGCCGGCGTCGCGGCTACGGCCACGACCTGGTCACCGACGTCTCCGAGGAACTGCGCCGCATGGGCGCGCTCCTGGTCGCGGGCCACGCCGAGGAAGGCGGCACGGCCCAGCGCTTCGCCGAGGACATCGGCTTCGAGGTCGCCTACGGCGTCACCGCCTACGCCCGCCGGATCGACGACCTCCTCTGAACCCTCCTGCGCCGGGTCGCGCCCACGCGTGTCCCAGTACGCGGACTGGGCCGGTCAGGTGAGGTTCGGACCACGAAAGCCCCGGCGCCGGAATTTCCCGGGCACCGGACGGCGTTGGAGATCGTGGCTCAGACTGTCGAGAACCTGGGGAGGAAGCTGTGACCAGCGGCTCAGCGTCGGAGAAGACCACCACGAGCCCAGGAGTCACCGACCTTCCCCGCGAGATCTGGATCCTCGTCGTCGGCAGCTTCATCGTCGCCGTCGGCATGGGGATCGTCGCCCCCGCGTTACCTGCGTTCGCCACGAGTTTCGACGTCGGCGTGACCGCGGCCGGGTTCATCGTGAGCGCCTTCGCGATGATGCGGCTGATCTTCGCCCCGCTCAGCGGACGCCTCGTCTCGTTGGCGGGCGAGCGCACGATCTACGTCATCGGCATCACCATCGTCGGCATCAGCAGCACGGCCTGCGCCTTCGCCGACTCCTACTGGCAGCTGCTGGTCTTCCGCGCGCTCGGTGGCATCGGGTCGACGATGTTCACCGTCTCCGGCGTGGGTCTGCTGATCCGCTTGTCGCCGCCCCACTTGCGCGGACGCGCCTCGGGGCTGTGGGCGACGAGCTTCCTGCTCGGCAACATCTCCGGACCGATCGTCGGCGGACTGATGGTCGGCTACTCGCTGCGGCTGCCCTTCGTCACCTACGGCATCGCGCTGTTCCTGGCCGCGTTCCTCGGCTGGCTCCTGCTGCGCACGTCGACCCTCGCGGCGCCGCTCGGCGATGACGCGACCCCGGCGATGCCGCTGACCGAAGCTCTCCGCACGCGCGCCTACCTCGCCTCGCTGCTGTCCAACTTCGGCACCGGCTGGGCGGTCTTCGGCGTCCGCATCGCCCTGGTCCCGCTGTTCGTGGTCGAGGCGCTCAAGGCCCCGCAGTCGATGTCCGGCATCGCGCTGTCGGTGTTCGCCGCCGGCAACGCCGGAGCGCTGATGCTGTCCGGGCGGATGGCCGACCGGCACGGCCGCAAGCCGATGGTGCTGATCGGCCTGGTCGTCATGGGAGCGGCGACCGCGTCGCTGGGCTTCACCACCTCGGTTCCGTTCTTCCTGGCGGCGTCGCTGGTCGCCGGCATGGGGGCGGGTGTGCTCAACCCGGCGCAGAACGCGGCCGTCGCCGACATCATCGGCGGCAACCGGCGCGGCGGCACCGTGCTGGCGACGTTCCAGCAGGCCGCCGACCTCGGCGCGATCCTCGGTCCGCTGATCGCGGGCGCGCTCGCCGACACCGTCTCCTACCAGGCGGCGTTCCTGGTCACCGGCGCCACGGCGGCCCTCGGCCTGCTCGCGTGGGTCGGCGCTCGGGAGACCCGGCCGCGTCCGGAGACCGAGACGGAGCCGCTGCGCGCCGCCGCCTGAGGTGTTGATCCTCGCCCCGCGGGTACTCGTGAGGGGACGCCGCAGGCGTTGCGGTTGCCCCTGTCCGATGCGGGAGGACGACATGAACACCACCGGTATTCCGGGGCACGAGTTGACCGAGGACGTGCTGTTGCAGGAACTCCGCCACCTGCACGAGACGCGCCACGAGACGTTCCTCCACGGCTCACCGGACGCGCTGCGGGAGCACACCGCGCGCACGTTCGAGCTCGAGCAGGAGTACCTGCGCCGCCATCCGGAGCGCCAGGTCGATCCCCGTCGCACGCGCGAAGGTGCCCGAGGGGAGCCGCAAGATGCCTAGACCACGCGTGGTGATCATCGGAGGCGGACACGTCGGTCTCACCTTGGCGTTGCGCTTGCAGAAGAAGCTCGACCCGAGTGAGGCGAGGGTGACCGTCATCGACACCCAGCCGCACATGACCTACCAACCGTTCCTGCCGGAGGCCGCCGCCGGCTCGCTGGAACCGCGCCACGTGGTGGTGCCGCTGCGCGAGGCGCTGCGCCGCTGCGAGGTGCTGACGGCGCAGGTCAGCAAGATCGACCACGCCAACCAGTGCCTGACGGCGACGCTGGGCGACGGCAAGGTCGAGCAGCTCGAGTACGACATCCTGGTCCCCGTGCCGGGCTCGATCTCCCGCGCGCTGCCGATCCCCGGTCTGGCCGAGCAGGGCGTGGGCTTCAAGACCATCGGCGAAGCGATCTACCTGCGCAACCACGTCCTGTCCAGGTTGGACATCGCGGCCAGCACGGAGGACGAACGGCTGCGCCGCAGGCTGCTCACGTTCCTGTTCATCGGTGGCGGTTACGCCGGGATCGAAGCCTTGGCCGAGCTGCAGAGCATGGCCCGCTACGCGATCCGCAGCTACCCGCAGCTCTCCGAGCACGACATGCGCTGGGTGCTGGTGGAGGCGATGGGTCGCATCATGCCCGAGGTCAGCCCGCCGATGGGCGAGTACACCAAGCGCGTGCTGGAAGACCTCGGCATCGAGGTCAAGCTCAACACCACCGCGAAGTCCGTTGTGGACGGACACGCGGTGCTCTCCGACGGCGACGAGTTCGACACGGACACGCTCGTGTGGACCGCCGGCGTCAAGCCGCACCCGATGCTGGAGGAGAGCGACCTGCCCCGCGACGACAAGGGACGAGTGGACTGCACGACTCAACTGCAGGTCAAGGGCACCGACAACGTCTTCTCGGCGGGTGACTGCGCCGCGGTGCGGGACCTCACCAGCGACGACCCGGAAGCGTTGACGAGCCCGTCGGCGCAGCACGCCGTGCGCCAGGCGAAGCTGCTGGCGGACAACATCGTCGCCCAGCTGCGCGGTGAGCCGCTGAAGGAGTACCGGCACAAGCACGCCGGATCGGTTGCGGGCCTCGGTCTGTTCCGGGGCGCTGCGGAGGTCTACGGGATCAAGCTCAAGGGCCTGCCCGCGTGGCTGCTGCACCGCGCGTACCACCTGATGAAGATGCCGACGGTCTCCCGCAAGGCCCGCATCCTCGGAGACTGGCTCCTGGAACTCCCGTTCCGCCGCCAGGTGGTCGCGCTCGGCGAGCTCCACGACCCGAGAGCGGAGTTCGTCAAGGCCGCCAACACCAGGGGCCTGCCGAAGCCCCACGGGACGACGGCAGCAGGCTGATCGCAGTGACCGTCCTCACGGGGTCTCGACGACTCCGTGAGGACGGGTACCGTGGGCCCCGGGCTGCGGCACCATCACCGCAGGTCAACAGCCATGCCCGCCCACTCGGTGCGGTGAGGGGACCCCCCTGGGAACGCCCCCGAACGGCTGTTGTAATCTAGTGGCACACGAGATGAGCGGGACGGAAGAACGAACCGAACACCTCGGAGAACAGAACAAGGGGCTGTGGCGCAGCTGGTAGCGCACTTGACTGGCAGTCAAGGGGTCAGGGGTTCGAATCCCCTCAGCTCCACCCCAGTGACCAGGGCCGATGCTTCCGAGCATCGGCCCTGGTTCGTGTTTGCCTGTCTCTCTGCCTGTCCCACGACGATCGTCCCCGCCTGCGGCTCTGCTTTGGGCTGAGCAGCGGTCTGAGGCACACTCTGCGCACTACCGGTGGGCCTGGCAGTCGAGAGGGGACGTGCACGATGTCGGATCACGACGCGTACATCGCAGAGGCTCCCGTGGACCTCCGACCACTTCTGGAACAGGTGCGCGCGCAGCTATCCGCTGCCCTTCCGGACGCGGAGGAAGTCGTGAAGTACAACATGCCCGGCTTCCAGGTGGGCGGGTCCATCGTCGCCGGTTACGGCGCGTTCAGTCGACAATGCGGTCTCTACCTGTCGAAAGGTGCCATCACGGCGCTCGCTGACGACATCGCCGACGCCGGGCTCAAGGCGAGCAAGACCGGCGTCACCTTCTCGGCACGCAAGCCCATTCCGGACGACCTCCTCCGGCGACTGGCCGCGGCGTCCCGGAAGGACCTCGGATTGTGAGTGCGGTGGTTGTCTTCCAGGAGGTGGAGGTAGCAGAAGTGGTGGCTTGACGAATCGTCTAGCGGTTCAGGTGCGGTGTGGTCAGGTCGAACCGGCCGCAACGCTTCCAGGGCTTCGGCCTTCCGCAATCCCCCACGTGCAGGGCACCTTCCGGGTCACCGGCCGAGGTGGACGCGGTGTCGGTCGCGGCTTGGCGTTCTACGATGCCTCAAGTCGGGGCGGGAACGACGTGGTCCCCGAACGGCACCGTGCTGGGGTCCTCGCCGTCGACGTCACTGCCGCGGTCAGGCGGTGCGCTCCCTGCGAACTGGTCTTCGACAACGACAAGTCCAGCCACGTGCACCCGGCTGGTGGCCCGCCGCCACGCCAGGTGCCGAGCGGTAGCCGCGGTGAGGGTCACGGGCCTGGCTGGCTGCACCTGGTCGAGGTGGGCCGGCGGTTGAGCGGGGGTGGCGATGCCGGACTTCGGGAACCTCCTGGTGCTGACGGTCATCGCCTTGCTGGCGCCCTTGTTGCTCGGGCTGGCACCGCGATTGCGCACTCCGTCTGTGGTCCTGGAGATCGTGGCTGGGGTCGTCGTGGGGCCATCAGTGCTCGGTCTGGTGACCATGGACCAGGCGGTGCAGGTCGTGTCACTGCTGGGGCTGGCGTTCCTCCTGTTCCTCGCGGGGCTGGAGGTCGACCTCCACCGCCTGCGCGGATCGCTGCTGCGGGTGGCCTCGATCGGCTACGTGGTGAGCTTGGCGATCGGTGTGGCGGCGGGTTCCTCCTTCGGCGCGGCGGGCTGGGTGCGTGACCCGATGCTGATCGCGGTGGCGTTGTCCGCGACGTCGCTCGGTCTGGTCGTCCCCGTCCTCAAGGACGCCGGGCGTGCAGAACACGCGATGGGACAAACGACGATCACAGCGTCGTCGGTGGCCGACTTCGCCGCGGTGGTCCTGCTGTCGCTGCTCTTCTCCGTCTCGGGCGGCACCGTCGGAGGCCGACTCGTCTCGCTGCTCGTCTTCGTCGCCTTCGTGGTCGTCACCGGGATCGCGGTGACGCTCGCAGGGCGCTCGATGCGCATGGGGGATCTTCTCCTGCGGTTGCAGGACACCACCGCGGAGATTCGGGTGCGTGCGGCGGTCGTGCTGCTGGTGGCTTTCGTCGTGCTCGCCGAGGGATTCGGTCTCGAAAGCATCCTGGGCGCGTTCCTGGCCGGCGCGGTCGTGAGCTTCGTCGATCGTGATTCGGTCACCCATCCGCACTTCCGGACGAAGCTGGAGGCGATCGGGTACGGCTTCCTGATCCCGGTGTTCTTCGTCGCCAGCGGAGTGCAGCTCGACCTCGGGGGGTTGATCGCGACTCCGTCAGCGTGGCTGCGAGTGCCGCTGTTCCTCGTCGCGCTGCTCCTCGTGCGCGGGCTTCCCGCACTGCTCTACCAGCGCTCGCTCGGCACACGCTCCTCCGTCGCGGCCGGGCTGCTGCAGGCGACGTCGCTGCCGTTCTTGGTCGCCGCAACGCAGATCGGTGTCGCGCTCGGCCTGATGGCTCCGGAGACGGAGGCGGCGTTGATCTGCGCGGGTCTCCTGTCGGTACTCCTGTTCCCGACGGCCGCGCTCGCCTTGCTGCGCAAGCCGGCACCGGGAGATCCCCGCGGAGACGCGGCCGAGGCCACGTAGCGGAGGAACCCCAGTGCCGCGTCACACCACTTCGGCGCGAACGACAACGCGGGACGATCCGATGCGGACGCTGCATCCGCCCAGGGGACCCCCACAGCGGTGCGCTGGTCTGCGGTTGTGCAGGTCAGGTTGAAGAATCGCCGTGGATGAAGTCGACGCCCCTTCGGGCTTGTGAGTCGAGCGACGGTGCAGGAGGCCTCGATGCGAACCGCCGGTCAGGCTGAAGCCCATGTCGTCTCCGAGCACGGTCGGCGCGGTCGTCGGAGCAACTCATGACCGGCGTGCTCGAGCCGCCGCGGTTCGACGGTCTGCGCGCCGTGTACGTCAACTGCACGCTCAAGCGCGGACCGGAACGCAGCCACACCGGAGGGCTCATCGACCGCAGCGCCGCGATCATGCGTGCACGCGGCGTGGAGGTCGATCAGATCCGGGCGATCGATCACGAGATCGCCACAGGCGTGTGGCCGGACATGACCGAGCACGGTGGGGACCGCGACGAGTGGCCGCAGCTGTTCGACCGCATCCTCGCGGCCAACATCCTCGTGCTGGCAGGCCCGATCTGGCTCGGTGACAACAGTTCGGTGCTCAAGCGGGTCATCGAACGCCTCTACGGCTGTTCGCACCTGCTCAACGACGAAGGCCAGTACGCCTACTACGGCCGCGTCGGCGGGTGTCTGATCACCGGCAACGAGGACGGCGTCAAGCACTGCGCCATGAACGTGCTCTACAGCCTGCAACACCTCGGCTACACGGTCCCACCGCAGGCTGACGCCGGTTGGATCGGCACGGTAGGCCCGGGACCGAGCTACCTCGACGAAGGCTCCGGCGGACCCGAGAACGACTTCACCAACCGCAACACGACGTTCATGACCTACAACCTGATGCACCTCGCCGCGATGCTCGACCGAGCCGGCGGTGTGCCTGCTTACGGCAACCAGCGCTCCGAATGGGACGCCGGTTGTCACCGAGGGTTCGACAACCCCGACTACCGCTGACGACCGGAGGTGCTCTGGTCGACGCCGGGACGTCTTCGCAGGACGGGGAGCATTGTCTGAGCCCTGTCAGCCACACAGCAGCGAGCGCTGTTCGGCTCGGTCGCCAGGACCTGCCCGACCGGGATGAGTACCAGTAGACCGGGGTTCAGCCCGATGAGCCCAGCACGAACTCTGTTCAGCGTTCGGGCCCGAACTTCCGCCGGACGAGCAGGGAAGTGCCGCCCCACACGTGGTGGGCGTGGTCGCCACGCTGCTCGCGATCACGGACATCGACTAGTCGCTTGCCCGCGTCGGAGTCACGCCTGCGCCGGGTGGGTCAGGGCGTGGAGGGCTTCTTCGACGCAGGCGGACCAGGGGCGGTCGAGTTCGGTCACTCCGGAGTCGCCGACGAAGGCGCTGGAGATCACGACGTCCGGGTTGAGCTCAGCCAGGGTCGCGAGGGTGGTGGCCAGCGCGTCGCGGTCGCTGTGGCCTGGGATGTGACCGGCGAACCACGTGCCGTCCTCGCCGCGGACGATGGTGTCCCCGGTGAACAGGTAGGTCTTGCCGTCCGTGCCCGGAGCCAGGAAGCAAGCGCTGCCCGGCGTGTGGCCGGGAGTGGGGATCACCTCGAAACCGGGCGGTTCGGTCCCGCGCCGGTCGAAGGTGCCGTCCACCTCGCAGGTCTCGGCGACGACCCGAGCCTCGACGGCGGTGGCGTGCAGCGTCGAGCCGAACCGCTGCTTGATGGTGCGCAGCGACGGGGCGATCTCGTCCCGGTGACTGAGGTAGTGGCGCTCGACGCCGCCGAGCGCGGCGATCTCGTCGAGCTCCGACTCCAGCGTGGTGTTGTAGAACAGCACGTTCCCGCCGGGAGGTGTCCAGAGGTAGGCGCGCGTGCTCAAGCCAGGGGCGGGGTGCTCGACTTCGGTTTCCCAGAGATCGGGTCGGATCTTCTTCATCATCGCCTCCAGTCATCCGTGCTGGGAACGAGGCTAGGAGTTCGAGTTGACTCGAAGTCAAACGCGAACTCGTCCTCGCGGCTCGCCGTGGGACACGACCTGCTCGAACGCGCTTTCGGGCTGTGCGTGGAGCGTGGTGCTCGGTGCCTGATGAGGTCTTCCAAGGCCCTCGACCGTCCTCCGCTCCGACGCGTTGACCTCCACGGATGCCGTCCCCGTCGCCGACTCCGGTGAGGCCTGGTCGGGGGAGGCGTAGCGCGAGGGAAAAGCGGGTAGATCCCTGGCGAGCATTGTCAGCGATGAGGAGTGGAGTGTTATGACCAAGCGCGATGAGTTGAGGGTGGACAAGGCGCTGCAGGGGCTTGACTTCCCCGCTGACCGCGACCAGATCATCGACTTCGCCACCGACCGCGGAGCCGATGCCGAGACCCTCGCCGCACTCCGGTCGCTGCCCGCCACTCAGTTCGCCAACAAGGACGACGTCGTGCAAGCGGTTCCTCAGGAACCCGAGGGCGATGCCCCGGGTGGCACCGCGCGTGGCTGACCTCGCGCGAACCGACCGCCCCGCACAGCCGAGGCGGTCATGACCGGCGCGGTCCGCGGAGTGATCTGCGCCGTGCTGGTGCTGGTGGCGGCGGGGTGCGGGACGGCCGCACCGCCCGCGCCCCCGCCGCCTGCCCAGCCGCCCGCACCACCGCCGAGCGTGCCTGCGCCGAGTCCCGCTCCGCCGCCCGCACCCACGTCCGAGGTGAAGAAGGCTCCGGAAGGTTTCGTGCGGTTGCGGGACGTCGATTCCTCGATCCTCGAGGAGGTGCGGTACGCGACGCCGCACAACTTCACCGGAGACCCGGTCCCCGGCTACGACGAACCGATGTGCGTGCTGACACGGCCGCTGGCCGAGGCGCTGCACGAGGCGCAGCAGCGGTTCCTCCGCCAGGGCTACACGCTCAAGGTCTACGACTGCTACCGGCCGCAGCAGGCCGACGACCGCTTCGTCGAGTGGGCGCAGGACCTCGACGACCAGCGGATGAAGGCGGAGTTCTACCCGGACTTCGACAAGTCCCAGCTGTACTCCGCCGGCTACATCGCGGAGAACTCCGGGCACAGCCGGGGCAGCTCGGTCGACCTCACCTTGGTGCGGCTGCCGGCTCCGCCGCAGCGCGCCTACGTGCCGGGCGAACCGCTGGTGCCCTGCACCGAGCCGGCCGGGAAGCGGTTCTCGGACAACAGCGTCGACATGGGCACCGGTTTCGACTGCTTCGACGCCCTCGCGCACACCGACGATCCGCAGGTGCCCGGCGACGTCCGCGCCCATCGCGACGTGCTGCGCGACGGGCTCTCCGCGGTGGGCCTGCGGAACTACCCGGGCGAGTGGTGGCACTTCAGCCTCCGGCAAGAGCCCTACCCGAACGGGTACTTCGACTTCCCCGTGAACAGCGCGGCTTTCCGCTGAGAAGATTGGGCGCATGACCGAGTTGAGCCGAAGCGCCCGCACCGTCGCCGCCGCGCTGGCCGAGCACGGCATCGAGACCGACGTCCGAGAGCTCCCCGACAGCACGCGCAGTGCTCGGGACGCTGCTTCGGCGATCGGCTGCGAGCTCGCCCAGATCACGAAATCGCTCGTCTTCCGGCAGGTTCCAGCCGACCGCCCGGTCTAGGTGCTCGCCTCCGGCTCGGACCGGGTCGACGAGTCCAAGCTCGCCGAGGTCGTCGGCGGGACCGTGGAGCAGGCTCCCGCGTCGTGGGTGAAGGAGCGAACGGGGTTCGCCGTCGGCGGAGTTCCGCCACTGGGACACCTGGAGCCGCTGACCACCGTCGTCGACGAGGACCTGCTGCGCTTCCACGTCGTGTGGGCCGCCGCGGGAACGCCGCGGGCGGTCTTCCCCGCCGCACCCCAGCGGCTTGCCGAAGCCGCGCAGGCCCAGGTCGCCTCCGTCACCTGAGCACCGTTCGGGAACGTGCTGAAGAGTGCTGGTCAGAGCCCCGCGCCGTGCACGCCCCGTCGAACTTCGCGCGAAGTTCGACCAGGGGGCTCAGCCGGCACCACCGCAGTCCTCCAGCGGTACGTGGTGAGTACCCCCGGGACCCGTGTGAGTGGCACACGTCAGGAGCGGCGCACCGATCGCGCGGAGCTGTTGTGTCTGCTCCTTCCGGAGCAGTCGGCAGCGCCGAGCGGAGCGGTTCCTCGACAGCTCTTAGTACGGCAGGCCTTCGGCTGCGGTGCGCAGGGCGGAGCGCAGGATGGCGGCCAGGTCGGCCGGACCCATGTCGGGTTCGGTGGCGCTGCGCTGGGCGAACTCCTCGGCGGCGGCGCGCAGGGCGCCGTTGATCGTCGCCGCGTGGACCTTGATGCGCAGGTCGTCGGGGCTCGCCCCGGCGCGTTCGGCGAGGAGCTCGCGCAACACCGGCAACGCCTCGTCGTGCGCCTGCAGCCACACCGCGCGCAGTGCCGGGTCGGTCCCGGTCATCCGGATCAGGTCGAGCACGGCCGGGTCGGCTTCGGGAAGCGTGCCGCGTTCGCAGGTGTCGATGAGGAACGTCAGGAGCCCGGTGTCCGGCGGGCAGTGGCGCAGTTGTTCCGTGGCGGCGTCGAGGCTTTCGGCGAGCAGCGGGCGGACGCAGCTCTGCTTGGACGGGAAGTGCCGCCACAGGGTGCGCGTCGAGATGCCCACGGCGCGCGCGATCTGTTCGCCCTTGGTGGCGGCGACACCCTGCGAGGCGAACAGGTCGACGGTCGCGCGGGCGATCTCCAGTCGCAGGGCGGCCTTGCGCCGGTCGGTCAGCGACGGCTTGGCCGCCGCCGGTGTCGCGTCCTGGTCCACTCGTCCTCCTGTGCCGCCCGGGTGGAGGAGCATAGGCGCGCGGCGAACCGTCGTCGAACGACGTCTTGTCACTGAGTGACATGCTGCATAAGCTACTCCGGAGTAGATAGCAGTCCAGCCGGCGAGCGCGGCCACGAACCGCGCGTCGGCGGGAAACGTCGTGCCGGGGCGGACTCCGCCCTCCATCCGGGTCGCGGTGACCTGCCGCTGACCCGATCGACTCGCGCAGTTCAGTTCGCACCATCCAATGACGCAGGGAGCGACCCGCATGCGCCGAACCGTCCTCCGCCCGCCTTCCGCAGCGCGAAGCCTGATCACCACCACCGCGTTGTCACTGGTCTTCGCGTGCGCGCACGCCGCGCCCGCAGCCGCCGAGGAACCCAACACCCCACCGAACACGCCGCCGCTGGTCAGCGCCGGCTTCTACGACCCGCCCGCCGATCTCCCCGCTGCCGACGGCGCGCTGGTGCGCACCGAGCCGCTGCCGCTCGCGCTGAGCCTGCCGAGCATCGGCGGGCAGCGGTTGCCGGGCACGGCGACCCGGCTGATGTACAAGACCACCGACTCCACCGGTCAACCCGCGGCCGTGACCGGTGCTTACATCGAACCGGCTGCCGAGTGGCGCGGCGCTGGTCCGCGTCCGCTGGTGGCCGTGGCGCCCGGAACCATGGGCCAAGGCGACTCGTGCTCGGCGTCGATGGGCCTGGAGCGTCCGATCTCGCTCAACGGGGACTCGGTGTCGGTCGGGTACGAAGACATCGGCATCTACCGGCTGCTGGCCGAAGGCGCGGCCGTGGTCGTCACCGACTACGTCGGGCTGGGCACCACCGACCGGCTGCACACCTACGTGAACCGGATCGACGGTGGTCACGCGCTGCTCGACGCGGTGCGAGCGGCCCGCGCGCTGCCCGACGCGTCGATCACTCCCGACTCGCGCGTCGGCCTCTACGGATACAGCCAGGGCGGCGGCGCCACCGCCTCCGCGGCCGAGCTGCAGCCCGAGTACGCACCGGACGTCCCGTTGGCCGGCGCCTACGTCGGAGCCCCGCCTGCGAACCTCACCGAGGTCATCGACGGCATCGACGGCAGCGCCCTGGTCGGGGCGCTCGGCTGGGCGCTCAACGGGTTCCTCCAGGCCCACCCAGACCTGCGGCCGGTCGCCGAGGAGTACCTCAACGACGAAGGCCGGGAGGCGCTGGAGGACGTGTCCACCGCGTGCATCGGTGACGGCATCCTCGACCACGCCTTCGGCAGCAGCAAGAACTGGACCACCACCACGGGTCAGAGCCTGGGTGAGGTCGTCGAAGCCGAACCGGCGGTGCGCGAGGTCCTCGACGACCAGCTGCTCGGCACGACCAGGCCCGCCACCTCCGTCCGCGTCGCCACCGGCGTGCAGGACGACATCGTGCCGCACGAGCAGGCCCGCCAGCTCGCCGTCGACTGGTGTGCCGCAGGCGGTGAGGTGACCTACGAGGCCGTCCAGATCCCCGACCTGGGCAAGGGACTGCTGACCAACCACCTGGTCCCGCTGCTGACCGACCAGGGCAAGGCCATCTCGTGGCTCACCGACCGGTTCAACGGAGCCGCGGCGATCAACAACTGCAACACCCTGCCCGAACAGCCGTGACGGGACGGGCCGCGGGCCCCCTGCCCGCGGCCCCGCCTCGGATCGTGGTGTCGCGGCAACGCCAGAGGTCGCCTAGTTGCCGCGCCGCGGGCGATGTCCGCCGGCTCGCCGGGCGTGCTCCACTTCGATGATGCGAGTGGAGGCGTCGCGGGCGAGCGGAAGCCAGTGGCGTGCGCGCCGGTGTGCCGTGCCGGGGTCGCCGCAGGGAACTCCGAGCGCCTCGGCTTGCACGAGCGCAGAATCGGGGGACGGCCGACCTAGGGGGCTTGCGCATGTTGTTGCCCGCTCTGCCCGACGACACCTTCCAGCGCGTGCTCTGCGTCGTCGCCCACCCGGACGACATGGAGTACGGCACGTCCGCCGCCGTCGCCCGTTGGGCGGACCGCGGGATCGACGTGGGATACCTGCTGCTCACGCGCGGTGAGGCCGGGATGCCGAACCCTCCGGACGAGACCGCGCGACTCCGCCTCGCCGAGCAGCAGGCCGCGTGCGCACTCGTCGGCGTCGAGCACCTCACGGTGCTGCAGCACCCCGACGGCGTGCTCGTCGAAGGCCTGGACCTGCGTCGCGACATCTGCCGCGAGATCCGCCGGTTCAAGCCCGACGCCGTGCTCGGCATGCCCTACGACATCGAGACCCCGATGGGCTTCAACCAGTCCGACCACCGCGTCGCCGGGGTGGCGACCATCGACGCCCTGAACGACGCGGGAAACCGGTGGATCTTCCCCGAGCAGATCGAGGACGAAGGGCTGGAAACCTGCTCCCCTCGGTGGTTCCTGATGCCCGGGATGGCCGGGGACCTGGACGCCACCCACGGCGTCGACGTCTCCGGCAGGCCGGTGCAGACGGGCGTGGCCTCCCTCGAAGCCCACGCCGCCTACCTCGCCGCCCTCCCGGACCACCCCGCCCCGGCGGACTTCATCCCGAAGATCCTCGCCGCCAACGGCAAGCTCCTGGGCGTCGAGCACGCGGTGCTCTTCCGAGCCCGAGACCGCCACGCTCCACCGGAGTTCTGAGAACTGCTCGCGAACGCGGTTGCAGAGCAAGCTCCCTCACAAGCGTCGGTTGCGCAGGTGCCCTGATCTCACCGGCCGAGCGCAGGTTGACCAACACCGGGTGCCGGCGGAGACCGCACGGCCGGTGCCGAGGCCCTGTCACCACCCGGGCGGTGACAGCGGCGGCCTCGGTCGAGGATGACTCGCGTGTCGCCCCTCGCCACCAGGCCCGCTCGAAGTTCGCGCGAAGTTCGACCCTGGACTGTGGCCCTCGGAATTCGCGCGAAGTTCGGAGACGGCCCGCTCGCGCACGGGCCCGCGAGTGCGGGACTCGGCGCGGTGGCTCAGGTGACGTCCATGGTTCGTGGGGTATTCGTCGGCCTGTGGGTGGTGAGGCCCGGGAACGTTGCAGGAAGCCTCAATGACCAGGCAAGGAACGCGGAACGCTCGGCTTCCCGGGCTCTGGCTGGAGCACCGGGGGTGTGGGCTGGGTGTGCTGCGTCGGCTTGCGGTGGTGCGTCAGTGCACCCGCTCGGGCCGTGGCGGCGGACTCGTCAGGGGTGACTCGTGGGCGTCGGCTCCGCCACGGGTTCTTCGAACTTCGCGCGAATGTCGACCTCGGGCCGTGGCCCTCGAGGTTCGCGCGAATGTCGAAGGGGGGTGGTGTGGTCGCGATCGTGTTCACGTTCCTGCGGGGTGTGGGCGTGTGCGTCGGGGAGTGGGGTTTGTTGGGAGCGGGCGGGTTCTGAAAGGAGTTCGCGCACCGCAGGCGATGGGGAACTGCACGCCGCTGACCGCAGTTGCGGGTTGATCAGCCTGGCAGTGGCGCAGGTGCGGATCTCGTGTGCGGGTGGGGAGTTGTGGGCGCGGGGTTGCGCGCTCACCCTGGTGACGTGGACAGCGAGAGCTATGCCCGCTTCCTCCCGGCTTCCTACCGGCGGCGGGCCTCCGAAGTGGCACCGACGTCGACGTGGTGGAACTGGCGGGGCGGTCGTGTGCACATCGCGCGCGCCGCGGCGCCGGAGGCGTCCGCGCGGGCGTTGGTCGTCCACGGAGCCGCCGGGTACTCGGCAGCGCTGTGGCCGGTGTGCGCGCCGATCGCCGGCATGGCTGAGGTGCTGATGCCCGACCTCCCGCCCTACGGCAGCAGCGTCGTCCCGCGCCCGGGGCGCATCCGCTACGGCGACTGGGTGGAGCTGCTGTGCGAGCTCGTCCTCGTCGAGAGCCGGCGCGACAACCGGCCGCTGGTGCTCGTCGGCGCGAGCATGGGCGGGATGCTGGCCTACGAGGTCGCCGCCCGCACCGGCCTGGCTTCGGCGGTGGTGGCGACCTGCCTGCTCGACCCGAGCGATCCGGTCGCCCGGCGACACGCCGCCCGCGGCGCCGTCGGCTCGGTCCCGCTCCCGGCGCTGGCTCTGCTGGAGCGGATCGCGGGAAGCGTGCGGGTGCCGATGCGCTGGTTGGCCGACGAGCACAAGATGAGTCGGAACCCCGAGCTGTCGGCGTTGTGCGCCGCCGATCCGAAGGGCGGTGGTGCGGCGACCCCGCTCGGACTGCTCACGAGCTTCGCGCGCTTCGAGCACACCCCACCCGAGAACTTCACGGACACGCCGGTGGTCCTCACCCATCCCGCAGCCGACGACTGGACGCCACCGGAGCTCAGCACCCGCTTCCTGGACCGGGTCAAAGCGCCCACAACGCTGGTGGTGCTGGAGAACTGCGGCCACTACCCGGCCGAGGAACCGGGCCTCACGCAGCTCGCCGAAACCCTCTACAGCCTCATCGGCAACACCCTCGGAGACTGCGCCCAAGCCTGAAACGGCGCGTCCGAAAGGGCGCTGTGCACGTCCCACCACCCGACCAGTGCTCACCTCCGCACGTCGACGGGTGGCGCAGCCCCGTGGGAACTGCGCTCGTTCCCGAGGCGTCAGGTCCACTCGGTCCCTCCCCTGTGGATGGGGCGGGGCGCCGCCCGGTCCCGGGCGGAACCAGCCCTGGACCGTCCACCGAGGACGGTTCAGGGCCGGTCGAGGGGGAGGGTCACTTGAGCTCAGCGCTGGACTTCCCGAGCAGGCGACGAGCGACGATGAGCTGCTGGATCTGCTGGGTGCCTTCGAAGATGTCGAGGATCTTCGAGTCGCGGGCCCACTTCTCCAGCAGCGATTCCTCGGTGTAGCCGACGGTGCCGCAGAGCTCGACGCAGCGCAGGGTGATGTCGACGACCGAGCGGCCGGCCTTGGCCTTGGCCATCGACGCCTGCAACGAGTTCGGCTTGCGGTTGTCGGCCATCCACGCGGCCTGCAACGTCAGCAGGTACGCGGCCTCGTAGTCGGCTTCCAGCTGCAGGTACGCGGCGGCAGCGGCGTGCTGGGAGTTGGCCGGCCGGTCGTAGTCGACCGTCACGCCCGCCTCGGCGAGGACCTTCGCGGTCTCCTCGAGGGCGGCGCGCGCGACGCCGATGGCCATCGCGGCGACCAGCGGACGGGTGTTGTCGAAGGTCTGCATGACCCCGGCGAAGCCCGACTTGGTGTCGATCTCCGGCGAGCCGAGCAGGTTCTCCTTCGGCACCCGGCAGTTGTCGAGCCGGATGACGGCGGTGTCGGAGGCCTTGATGCCGAGCTTGTGCTCCAGCCGCTCGACCTTGATGCCCGGTCGGGTCTTCTCCACCACGAAGGACTTGATCGCAGCGCGGCCGAGCGACTTGTCCAACGTGGCCCACACGACGACGGTGTCGGCGCGGGCGCCGGAGGTGACGAAGATCTTCTCGCCGTTGAGGACGTACTCGTCGCCGTCGAGCTCCGCGGTGGTGCCGATGTTGGCGGAGTCCGAGCCGGTGTGAGGCTCGGTGATGGCCATCGCGGCCCACACGTTGGCGAAGCGCTTGGCCTGCTCCTCGTTGGCGACCGAGGCGATCGCCGCGTTGCCCAGACCCTGGCGCGGCATGGCCAGCAGCATCGCCACGTCGCCCCAGCACATCTCCATGGTGCCCAGCACCAGGTTGAGGTTGGCGCCGTTGCGGTTGCCCTTCTGGCTGTCGTCACCGCTCTTGCGCACGCCGGCCGCGCCCGCGCCGCCCTCGCCGGACGAGTTGAGCCCGTCAAGCAGCGCCGCGAGGGTGTCGAGCTCCTTCGGGTACTCGTGCTCCGCCCGGTCGTACTTGCGCGAGATCGGGCGGAAGACCTCGGAAGCGGCCTGGTAGGCCTGGTTGACCAGCGCGGTCGCCTTCTTCGGGACCTCAAGGTTGATCATGGTTCAAGTCCTTCGCGTCTCGGAAGCCCTCAGACGAGGACCGCGCCTTCCATCACGCCGATGGCGCGCAGGTCTCGGTACCAGCGCTCCACGGGGTGCTCCTTGGTGTAGCCGTGGCCGCCGAGCAGCTGCACACCGGCGCTGCCGATGGCCATCCCCTTGTCGGTGGCCAGCTTCCGGGCCAGCGCGACCTCGCGGGCGTACGGCTTGCCCTGCTCGGCGCGGGCCGCAGCGCGCAGCGTGGTCAGGCGGATGCTCTCCAGTTCGATGCCGATGTCGGCGACGCTGAAGGCCACGGCCTGGCGGTGGCTGATCGGTTCGCCGAAGGCGGTGCGCTCGTTGACGTAGGGGATCACGTAGTCGAGCACGGCCTTGGCGGTGCCGGCCGCGAGCGCGGACCAGGCCAACCGGGACAGCCGCACCAGGTCGGTGAACACGGCCTGGTCGGCGCCGCCGAGCAGCGCGGTCTTCGGAACGTTGACCTGGTCCAGGTGCACCTTGCCGGTCGCGGCCGAGCGCAGGCCCATGGCGGGCTCGGACTCGACGGACAGCCCGGAGCTGGAGGATTCGACCAGGAACAGCGCGGCGCTGCCGTCGAGGTTCGCCGAGACGAGGAACAGCTCGGCTTGAGCGGCCCGCGGGACCAGCGACTTCACGCCGGTGAGCTGGTAGCCCTGCGGCGTGCGGGTGGCCGTGGTGGCCGGCTTGAACGGATCGGCGAGCGCGGTGCGCTCCTGCAGCGCCACGGCCGCGGCGGGCACGTTCTCACCGGTGAAGGCGGGCAGGTAGGTGGCCTGCTGGTCTTCGTCGCCCCACAGCGTCAGCGCGGTCGACACCGCCGACGGCGCGAGCACGGCGACGGCCAGGCCCATGTCGCCGTGCGCGAGGGCCTCGGTGACCAGCACGTTCGTCACCGCGGAGCGTTCGGTGCCGATACCGCCGAGGGATTCGGGGATGCCCACGACGCTCAAACCCAGCTCGGCGGAGCGCTCCAGCAGGCCCTCCGGCGGGCTGAGCTGCGCGTCGGCGTCGACGGCGGCCGGGCGCAGCTGCTCGGCGGCGAACTCGCGGACCGTCTCGGCGATGAGCGACTGCTCTTCGTCGGGTTCCAGGTCGAAGAGGTCCTTGGCCGGGGCCGGGGTGAGCCGGGCGGGCTTGTTGTGGCCCTGGATCTTCTTGAAGGACCTGGTGGCAGCGCCGGCGGCCCGGAAGCCGGTCCGGGTGCCGTTCTGCACCAGGTTCTCGAACTGCTTGCGCAGGCCGAACTTGTCGATGATCGGCGCGCTGGCGATCTTGGTCAGGGCAGCGAGGCCGAGGCCCATGGCGTCGCGCTTCCGGGCGCCGCCTGCCTGTCCGCGTTGGGCGTTTGACACGGTGCGTCTCCAATCGGCCGGCAACGGCCGGGCATTACCTACTGACGAGTAAAATAACGCGTCCCGGCACCGCCGCGCCAGAGACCTCGATCACGGCTTGCTTGCTTTTCCGCCCCGCGGATGGTTTGGGGTCCCCGGCTCCGCCGGACCGCCCGTCGCTGGTTCGCGCGCGTGAAGCGAGCGGTTAGTATCACTGGCCGGTTCTGTAGCGGGGGTCACATGTCGCTTGAGCAGCTCTACCTGGCGCTGCTCGCTGGCGGGTTGGTGCTGCTGGCGGGTGTGGCGGGCACCCGCGTCGCGCACGGAGCGGGACTGCCCAGCCTGCTGCTCTTCCTCGCGCTCGGCGTTCTGCTCGGCGAGGAAGGCATCGGGGTGCAGTTCGGCGATGCCGAGCTGGCCCGCAACCTGGGCACGGCCGCCCTCGGGATCATCCTCGTCGAAGGTGGCCTGACCACGGAGTGGTCGGACGTGCGCAAGCTCGTCGCGCCGGCCGGAGTGCTGGCCACGCTCGGCGTCGCCATCAGCGTGGTGGTCACCGCGACCGGAGCGCACTTCCTGCTGGGCATGAACTGGCAGCTGGCGCTGTTGCTGGGGGCGATCGTGTCCTCCACCGACTCGGCCGCGGTCTTCTCGGTCCTGCGCGTGCTCCCGCTGCCGCGAAGCGTGGCCGGGCTGCTCGAGGCCGAGTCGGGGTTCAACGACGCTCCGTCGGTGATCCTGGTGATGCTCTTCAGCGCGACACCGCTGGTCTTCGACCCGGGGCACCAGCTCCTGGAACTCGTCTACCAGTTGGCGGTCGGCGCGCTGATCGGCATGGGCGTCGGGTGGGTGGGTTCGGTGACGTTGCCGCGCATCGCCCTGCCTGCCTCCGGGCTCTACCCGCTGGCGGCGTTCGGGCTCGGGTTCGTGGCCTTCGCGGCATCCGGGACCGTGCGTGCCAGCGGTTTTCTCGGCGCCTACGTCGCCGGGTTGGTCCTGGCCAACAGCGGGCTGCCGCACCGGTCGGCGACCCGGTCGTTCGCCGAAGGTCTTGGCTGGCTCGCGCAGATCGGGTTGTTCGTGCTGCTCGGGCTGCTCGTCACGCCGTCCGGGCTGGTCGAGGAGGTCCTGCCCGCCTCGATCGTCGGTCTGGTGCTGCTGCTGTTCGCGCGGCCGGTGTCGGTCGTGCTGTGCCTGCTGCCGTTCCGGCTCCCGGTGCGGCAGCAGGCCTTCCTGTCCTGGGCGGGCCTGCGCGGGGCGGTGCCGATCGTGCTCGCCACCTTCCCCGTCACGCAGGGCGTTCCGGGCAGCGAGCGGCTGCTCGAGGTCGTGTTCGTGCTGGTCATGGTGTTCACGATCGTGCAGGGTCCGAGCCTGCGGCCGCTGGCGAGGTGGCTGCGGATCATCCCGCGCGAGTCCACCCGGGAGGTCCAGGTCGAAGCGGCTCCCCTGGACGTGCTCGACGCGGAACTGCTGTCGATGGCGGTGCCACCGGGCTCGGCGATGCACGCGGTCTCGGTCCGCGAACTCCGGCTTCCCGAGCCCGGCGTGGTGACGCTGATCATCCGCGACCGCAGCACCTTCGTGCCCAGCCCGGAGACGACCATCGAGGCGGGTGACGAGTTGTTCATCGTCACCACCGTCGCCCAGCGGCAGGCCACCGAGAACCGGCTGCGCGCCGTCAGCCGCAAGGGCCGCCTCGCGCACTGGTTCGGCGAGTACGGCGACCCCGGCTGAGGATCAGCTGGTGCGGCGCGCGACCTCGGCGGTGAGCACTTCGGACTCGTGGCGCGTGCGGATCTTGCCGAAGCTCCAGATCGTCACCGCGTGCGCCGCGGCCAACGCCAGCAGGAGCACGCCGAGCCGACCGACCACGGTCTTGGGTTCGCCACCCAGGTCCATCGGCAGGATCGCGATGAGCGCGACCAACCCGAGGGCTGCCAGGTGGAACACCACGGTGACCAGCTGGTTCAGCGGACCCGCGTTGTCACCCAGTTCACGCAGGTAGGCGGTTCCGCTGCGCCGCAGCAGATGTCCGTCCACCGCGACCAGGAGTGTTCCGGCGAGCACGAACGTCATCAACGATGCCATCGGGCGTCTCCTCTCCTCACCCGAGGCACTACCCGGAGATCCACTGGCCCGAAACGCGAGATCAACCGAAAGCACCAATCCGGGAATCACTCCAGCTGCGGTGCGCGCAGCGGTCGCAACCGCAGCCACAGCAGGAAGAGCCCGCCGACGACCAGCATCGACAGCCCCGTCCAGAGGTTGATGTTGACGCCCTGCGCCTTCTCGAGCTCGGCGGCGTCGGGGAAGAGCCCCGCGCCGCCGATGAGCACGCCGTAGACGAGGAACAGCGCGCCGATCACCGTGCGGACGTCGAACAACCGCGACGCCGTGCCGGACTGCCGCTCCAGGTCGGCGATCTCAGCCGCGTGGTGCGCGATTTCGGTGTCCTGGTGCGGGTTTTCAGCCATCGCGAGCTCCTAGTTCTTGGTGAGGGATCGCTTTGCTCCGCGGTGCGGGTGGCAGCGCCTGCTCGCGGTGCGAGCTGAGCCCTGCGCCCCCGTTCCTAGAGGGTGAACGGGACGTAGCAGGCTGCGGACAGCACCAGCGCGCCCCAGCCGAGCACGGCCGGCTTGCGGTACCAGGCGTCGTCCCCGGCGGCCGCCACGCCTTCGTCGCGTGCGGCGGCGCGGGTGTAGACCAGGCCTTCGAGCTCGGCGTCCGGCTTCGGCGTGGTGGCCAGCGCGATCGGCACGCTGACCAGCAGGTCCACCGCGAACGCGATCATCGATGCGGTCATGTTCGCGCCCTGGTCCGAGCCCATCTCGACGATCCCGGCCTGGTAGGCGAAGTAGAAGGCGATCGGTGCGGCCGTGCCCAGCAGCAGGCCCCAGAAACCGGCCTTGGCGGTCATCCGCTTCCAGAACAGCGCCAGGATGAACGTGGCGAACAGCGGGACGTTGAAGAACGCGAACAACGTCTGCATGTAGTTCATGATGTTGCTGAACGAGGCCGCCAGGAACGCGGTGCCCATGCCGATGACCACGCCGATCGCGGTGATGGCCCGGCCGACCCGCAGGTAGTGCGCGTCGGGCATGTGCGGCTTGATGTAGGCGCGCCAGATGTCGGTGGTGAACACCGTGTTGAAGCTGGAGACGTTGGCCGCCATCCCCGCCATGAACGAGGCCATCAGGCCGGTGACCGCGAGCCCGAGCACGCCGTTGGGCAGCAGGTCGCGCATCAGGATGGGGATCGCGTCGTTGTAGTCGTAGCCCCCGGTCTTGCCGATCGTCGGCTCGACGACGAGCGCGATGATGCCCGGCAGCACCACGATCAGCGGGATGAAGATCTTCGGGAACGCCGCGATCAGCGGAGTCCGCCGCGCTGCGGAGAGGTTCTTGGCCGACAGCGACCGCTGCACCTCGGCGAAGTTCGTCGTCCAGTAGCCGAAGGAGATCGCGAAACCGAGCCCGAGGGTGATGGTCAGCCAGTTGGTGCCCAGCGGGTTGGTCTCGCCGAACCCGGTCCCGGCCCAGGTGGACAGGAACATGTCGCCCTGCTGCGCGGTCACCTTCTCGACGAGCCCGGAGACCCCGCCGACGCGGGCGAGGCCGAGCGCGGTCAGCGGGACCAGCGCGGCGACGATGACGAAGAACTGCAGGACCTCGTTGTAGATCGCCGAGGACAGCCCGCCGATGACGATGTAGGCGAGGACGAAGACACCGGCCAGCAGGATCGAGATCGGCAGCGGCCAGCCCAGCAGCGCACGCAGCACGATCGCCAGCGCGTAGAGGTTCACCCCGGCGATCAGCACCGAGGCGACCGCGAAGATCACGGCGCTGAGCAGGTGCGACGAGCGGCTGAACCGCAGCAGCAGGAACTCCGGGACGCTGCGCACCTTCGAGTTGTAGTAGAAGGGCATCATCACCAGGCCGAGGAAGACCATGGCCGGGATCGCGCCGATCCAGTACCAGTGCACGGTGTAGGCGCCGTACTGGGCGCCGTTGGCCGCCATGCCCAGGATCTCGGTGGCACCGAGGTTCGCCGAGACGAACGCGAGCCCGGTGACCCACGCGGGAAGTGCTCGCCCCGCCAGGAAGAAGTCAAGGCTGTTGCTGACGCTGCGCCGGGCGGCCAGGGCGATGCCGAGGACCACGGCGAAGTAGATGACCAGGATCAGCGTGTCCAGCCAGTTCATCGACAACCTGAGGTCGCCCGCTGCCAGCACCATGGTTCCCATCCCGTTCGTCGCTGCGGGTGTTCGAACTGTCGAACATCGTTCGGCACGCTACGGGAGCGGCGCGCCACCGGTCAATCAGCCTTTCGCAGTGCGGGTCTGTGGTCCGTTCGGCCGTGAACCCTTGTGTCGCCGAAACTTTCGAGCACTCCACAGTGGATCTGGTTCCGGGCCGGCGGACCGGGGGGCGTCGCGGGGGTCTTCCGGCGAGAGCGGAGGCGTACACGCAGGAGGCCGGGCGGAAACGGCCCGCGTGCGGCTGCTGATCACCTACACTTCGCCGCGACATGCGCGCCGAGCGGGGAGAGGGCACGTGGCGACCTGGGAAGACCTGAGCACGTTCATCCGGTCCGAGTACCTGCCGGCGCCGGAGGACGATGACGACGACCTCGAGGAAGAGCCGGAGTACCGGATCATCGAGTTCAGCGACGAGGAGATCCGCATCCTCGTCGAGTACGAGGACGACCGCAGCCAGATCGTCATCGTGGCCCGCGAACGCCTCGACGACAGCGAGGACTGGGTCCAGGTGGTCTCGGTGATCGGCCGCGCCGATCAGGTCGACCTGCACGAAGTCCTCGCGGAGCTGGGGCAGACCTCGGTGGTGTGCGGGGCGGTGCTCATCGGTGAGCACCTGGTGCTCCGGCACGCGGTCCCGCTGCTGAACCTCGACATCAACGAGTTCGTCGACCCGCTGAACTTCGTCGCCGAAACCGCCGACCACCTCGAAGAGGTGTTCTTCCGCGAGGACGACCACTGAGCGTGCCGGTCAGTCGGGGCGTCCGGCGATGGCGACCGTGACACCCAGGCCGACCATCGCGGCGCCGCCGGTGCGGTTCAGCTGCGTGATCCGCCGCGGTGAGCGGCCGAACCAGCTGCGCGCGGCGGACGCGGTGAGGCCCCAGGTGCCGTCGGAGGCCAGCTGCAGCAACGCACCCGCGAGGCCCAGCACGAGCATCTGCGCGATGACGCCGCCCGCCTCGCGGTCGACGAACTGCGGCAGCACCGCCATGAGGAACACGATGCTCTTCGGGTTGCTGACCCCGACCAGCACGCCTTCCCAGACCCGGCGCTGCCCGGGAACCGGCGACACGTCACCCCTCTCAGGCCGCGGGGCACGCAGGGCCTGCACGCCCAGCAGGACCAGGTAGGCGGCACCGGCCAGCTTGACCGCGGTGAACACCAGCGCGGACTGCGCCACCACAGTGCCCAGCCCGAAGGCCACCGCGATGACCAGCACGTACCCGCCCAGCGCGTTGCCCAGAGCCGAAGCCAGCGCGGCACGGCGGCCGTGCGCGAGAGCCCGGCTGACGACGAAGAGCACGCTGGGCCCGGGAACGGCCGACAGCACCAACGACATCGCGCAGAACGCGATCAGTCCCTGCAGGTCAACCACCTGTCGAGGATGGCACGCGGATCAGCCGGCCGGGGCCGGAACGCTTATGGTGGCCACCAGACGGAGCAGTTGAGGAGGCGTAGCGGATGCCCGCGACCGCGGCGACCATCGCGACCCCGGGCCGCCGCAACGAGGACCACTTCGCGATCGGCCCGAACTGGGCGTTCGTCCTCGACGGTGCCACCGCTCCCTCGGGGGTCGACAGCGGGTGCGCCCACGACGTCGTCTGGCTCGTGCGGCAGCTCGGCGGAGCACTGGCGGACCTGCTCACCACCAGCGACGCCCCGCTCGCCGACGTCCTCGCCGAGTCGATCGACCGGGCCCGCGCGGCGCACGCCGACACCTGCGACCTGAACAACCCGAACAGCCCGTCCTCGACGGCCACGCTGCTGCGGCTGCGCGAGCAGGCCGAGTACCTGGTGCTCGCCGACAGCCCGTTGGTGCTCGACGTCGACGGTGAGGTCCGCCCGATCGTCGACGACCGCATCGACCGCCTCCCGAGCTACACCCGCGATGCGGTCGCCGGACTTCGCAACTCCCCGGACGGCTTCTGGGTCGCGTCGACCGATCCCGAAGCGGCGCAGCACGCCGTGACCGGCACCACGGCCCCGTTCCGCAGGGCTGCGTTGCTCACCGACGGAGCGTCCCGCTACGTCGACCACTTCGGCTTCGCCGACTGGGCGGGCCTGCTCGACCTCCTCGACGACCGAGGTCCGAGCGCGCTGCTCGCCGAGGTCCGGAACGCTGAAACCACCGCGACCCCGCCGCGCAGGGCCAAGTTCCACGACGACGCCACGGTCGTCCACTGGGTCACCGACGCCGGGTGACCGGTCGCAGCAGGCGTCGGAGGGTCATGGCGTCGTGCGGCGCGTGGGCCTTGATGTCGTTGTCGAAGTAGGCGTAGATGTCGCGCCCCCTGGTCTTGGGGGCCGGCTCGGCGACGGTGTGGTCGGTGGTGGGCGCACCGCCGCGGCGCCACGCCTGGATCAGCTCGGCCCAGCCGCGGAGGGCCTCCTCGCCGTAGCCGCTGGCGTAGAGCTCCTCGGCCCCGTGGAAGCGCAGGTAGACGAAGTCGCTGGTGACGTCCTCCAGGTACGGCCAGCTCCCGGCGGCGTCGGCGACGACGAGACCGATGTCGTGCTCCCGCAGCAAGTCCACGGCCTCGGGTGTGGCGAAGCTCGGGTGCCGGACCTCCAGGGCGTGGCGGATCGGCCGGTCCGCGTCGGTCTCGGTCAACGCGCGCCCGTCCAGCCGTTCGTCGTGCCGCGCGGCCAGTTCCGCAGCCTGCCCGCTGCTGCGCGGCAGCAGCGAGAAGAACTCCACGAGCCGGTCCGGTTCGCACTGCAAGGTCGGCGGCAGCTGCCACAACATCGGGCCGAGCTTGTCGCCCAGCGCCAGCACACCGGATGCCAGGAAGTTCGCCAGCGGGACCTCGGCGTCGCGCAGCCGCTTCATGTGCGTGATGTAGCGGCTGCCCTTCACCGAGAACACGAACTCGTCGGGGGTCTGCTCGGCCCACTTCCGGTAGTTCTCCGGCCGCTGCAACGAGTAGAACGAGCCGTTGATCTCCACGCTGTTCATCCGCTCGGCCAGGTGCGCCAACTCCTGCCCGCGCCGCAACCCCTCCGGGTAGAACGGCCCGTGCCACGGCCCGTAAACCCACCCCGAGGTGCCCACTCGAACCTGACCCGCCACCGCCCCACGCTAACCCGATCGAGACCTGGTTGCCGGGCACCGCACCTCCTCTCGGAACACCTCGGAGTGCCAACACCGTTCGGGTGAGAGGGCGTGAACGTCCGGTGGGCGGGTCTGCTCTCCCGAGCGGTGGCCCGCGGAACACTCGCGCGCCACGACGCTGACCCGGTGCGGAAGTCCTCGTGAGCGCTGCGGAAGCCCGTTCCCGGGAGCCGTCCGGCGGCGCTGTCCCGGGCGGGTGAGGCGGCACGTGCGTGCGCGGAGAGGTCGTGACGGCATGAGCGGGGAACAGCGCAGCGCGGTCGGAGCTGTGTCGGTGATCGGCGGGTCCTGTGGGTGGTCCTCGGTCTGGTGCTCGGGTGGCCTGCGGCGGTGTGGGTGCCCCTGGCCGTGGGGACCGCCCTCGAGCTGGTTGCTGGCCGGGCCGATCAGCGAAGGGCTGCACCGGCGACGACTCGCCACGCCCCAGCCGGTTCCCACTCCCGTCGCAGTGGTCGAACCTCCGGCACCGAGCCGGTGCGCGATCGCGCACGCGTCCCTGTCGAGCGCGAAACCCGACTACCGGTACGACTTCTCGTGCACCGCGTGGTGGCGCCGGACGTCGCCCGAGCCCGGCATCCCGCACGCGGACCCGGGCGGCCTGGCGATCGACGTGGTCGTGGAGCAGGCGCGCCAGCTGGCCGCACCCGTGCCACCGGAGGAGGTCGAGATCGCCCGGACGAAGCTCACCTCGTACCTGGGCGTGGTGCGCACGGATCCGACAGGGCACGTGGAGGTGTGGGCGGCCGACGTGGGGTTGCGGCTGCCGGAGCCCCACGCCGACAGGTTGCGGCGGCTCGCCGATGTCCGCAAGGAGGAGGAGGTCTGCGAGCACGAGCGCGACCACGAGCGCGCGAAACGCTCTCCCTCGGTGAGGACGTGCTCAAGAGCACGGGCAGCGCCCTGGTGTGGTGGCTGGCCCGCGACGAGAGCCAGGTCGACGACGCGGTCGCGAAGATCCCGAACCTGCGCACGCTCACGGCCGCCGCGCACGACGACCGGGTTCCCGAGCTGGAGCGCGGTCCCGAGGAGCACCTCCTCGCACTTGTCCGGGGCTTGCAGCCCGACGACGAGGACGAACGGGCGTTGCTGTCCGACAGCACCGCCTCCACGCTCGAGGTGCGCGGGCACGGCGACCTCGCGGCGAAGATCCGCGCGGAGTTCGCCCCGCGAGCGCCGGATCCGCAGACCCACGGCCACGTCCCCGCCGGAAGCGGCTGAACGAGCAGAAGGGCACCTCCGGCTGGTGCCGGAGGTGCCCTTCGAACCTGGTGCTCAGCTGCTGCGTGCGGCGGAGGCCTCGAGAGCCCGGCGGACGAGCACCTGGGCCAGGTGGCGGCGGTAGTCCGCGCTGGCCGTGGGCTGGTCCGGGGGAGAGGTGTTCTCAGCCGCGCGCTGCGCTGCTTCGGCGGGGTTGGCGCCGGCGGCGAGGGCTTCCTCGACGCCGGCGGCGCGCATCGGGGTGGGGCCCATGTTGACCAGGGCGACGCGGTCACCCGCGACCGCCACGCCGACGACCGCCCAGTCGATGGCGCGCTTGGTGAACTTCTGGAAGTCCCAGCCCTGCTTCGGGTTCTTCTCGACGCGGATCTCCACCAGCAGCTCGTCCTCGCCGAGCGAGGTCTCGAAGAAGTCGGTGAAGAACTCCGTGATCGCGATCTCCCGGGTACCCGACGGGCCCTGGGCCACCAGAACAGCGTCCAGCGCCAGCGCCACCGCCGGCAGGTCCGACGCCGGGTCGCCGTGGACCAGGGAACCGCCGATGGTGCCGCGGTGGCGGACCTGCGGGTCACCGATGGTGCCCGCGGCGTGGGCCAGCAGCGGGACCTCCCGCTGCAGCAGCTCCGAGTGCTCGACGTCGTGGTGCCGCGTCAGGGCACCGATGCGGATCTGCGAACCCTCCTCGCGGATGTAGGACAGGTCGCGCAGCCCACCGACGTCGATGACGACCTCCGGCACCGCCAGCCGCAGCTTCATCAGCGGCAGCAGGGAGTGGCCGCCCGCCAGCAGTTTCGCGTCGTCACCGTGCTCGGAGAGCAGGTTCAGCGCCTCGTCGACGGTCGTGGCTCGCTTGTAGGTGAACGTCGCAGGGATCATTCCGCGGCCCCCTGCTTCTCCTGGGCCGCGTCGAGCACGGCTTGGACGATGTTGTGGTAACCGGTGCAGCGGCAGAGGTTGCCCTCCAGCCCGGACCGCACGTCGGCCTCGCTCGGGTTCGGGTTCTCCTCCACCAGCGACACCGAGGCCATCACCATGCCCGGCGTGCAGTAACCGCACTGCAGGCCGTGGTTCTTCTGGAACGCGCGCTGCATCGGGTGCAGCTGCTCGCCGTCCGACAGGCCCTCGATCGTGGTGACCTCGTGGCCCTCGGCCTGGGCGGCCAGGACGGTGCAGGACTTCACCGACTCACCGTCGAGCAGGACCGTGCACGCACCGCACGACGTCGTGTCGCAGCCGATGTTGGTGCCGGTCAGCTCGCAGCCGTCGCGCAGGTACTGGACGAGCAGGGCGCGGTCCTCCACCTCGTGGGTCCGCTGCTCGCCGTTGACGTTGATCGAAACTTGCACGAAGGAACTCCTCAGGCTTCTCAGGTGCTCGGCACCTGGACGATCAGCGGTTGTTCTACGCCTGGTTGATGGCGTTCCACACCTTTTCGGGGGTGGTCGGCATGTCGATGTGCCGGACGCCGAGGTGGGACAGGGCGTCGATCACGGCGTTGTGCACCGCGGGAGTCGCCCCGATGGTCCCGGCCTCGCCGATGCCCTTGACACCCAACGGGTTCAGGGTGGTGGGCGTTTCCATCGTCAGCAGCTCGAAGCTGGGCAGCTCGGCGGCGGTGACGATCGCGTAGTCGGCGAAGCTGGCGTTCTGCGGGTTGCCGTCGGCGTCGTAGGAGACCTCCTCCAGCAACGCCTGCGCCGCGCCCTGCGCGATGCCGCCGTGCCGCTGGCCCTCGGTGAGGACCGGGTTCACGATCACACCGGCGTCGTCGACCGTGACGTGCCGCAGGTAGTCGACCTTGCCGGTCTCCACGTCGACCTCGACCACCGCGAGGTGGCTGCCGAACGGGAAGGTCGGGCGGTCCTCCACGAAGTGCACGTCGGCGGCCAGGCCTTCGTCGGCCTTCTGCGCCAGTTCGGCCCACGAGACGGCGACGTTGGGGGCGCCGCGCACCTGCCACGTGCCGTCGGTGAGCTCGATGTCGGCTTCGTCGCTCTCGATCACCTCGGCGGCCAGCTTGCGGGCCTTCTCCTTGACGTCGACCGCCGCGCGGTGCACCGCGGTCCCGCCGAGCTGCAGCGAGCGGGAGCCCATGGTGCCGACGCCCTTGGGGATCAGGTCGGTGTCGCCGTGCACCACCTCGATCTTGTCCAGGTCGATGCCCAGCTGCTCGGACACCAGCATCGCGAACGACGTCCAGTGGCCCTGGCCGTGCGCGGAGCTGCCGGTGAGGACCAGGGCGCTGCCGTCCGGGCGGATCTCGACGTGCCCGGTCTCGCCCTCGGTGTTGTTCGGCGCGGTGATCTCCACGTAGCTGGCCAGGCCGATGCCCAGCTGCTTGGTGGCCCCCTCGGCCCGGCGCTTGGCCTGCTCCTCGCGCAGCGAGGCGTAGTCGGCGGCCTCCAGCACGGAGTCGAGCCCCTTGATGTACTCGCCGCTGTCGTAGAGCATCCCGCCTGGCGTCTGGTACGGGAACTGGTCGGGCTTGACCAGGTTGGTGCGCCGCACGTCGGCCGGGTCTGCGCCGATCTCGGCGGCGAAGAGGTCGATCGCCCGCTCGATCGCGGCGGTGGCCTCCGGGCGTCCCGCGCCCCGGTACGCGCCGATCGGCGTGGTGTTGGTGACCACGGTCTGCGCCCGCGACTCCACCTTCGGGATGTCGTAGACGCCGCTGGCCATCATCTGCGTGAACACCGGCAGGAACGCGCCCATCCGCGGGTAGGCGCCGACGTCCTGCACGATCTCCAGCCGGTAGGCCTGGACCGTCCCGTCGCGCCGGCCGCCGATGGTGACCACGTGCCGCTGCGCGCGGCCGTGGGTCATCGCCACGAGGTTCTCGCTGCGGGTCTCGACCCACTTGACCGGCTTGCCGATCTTCCTCGAGACCAGCGACAGCAGCGCGGCCTCCTGCTCGGAGCCGATCTTCGCGCCGAAACCACCGCCGACGTCGGGCGTGATCACCCGCAGCTTCTCCTGCGGCAGGCCGAGGTTGGCCATCAGCTCGTCGCGGCAGGACTGCGCGTTCTGGTTGGACAGCCAGAGCGTGACCTTCTCGCCCTCCCAGGCGCAGGCGGCCGAGCGGCCTTCCAGGGAGGCCGCGGCGACGCGCTGGTTGACGACCTGCTTGCTGACCACGACCTCGCACTCGTCGAAGAGCGAGTCGTCGAGTTCCCCGGCGGTGCCGATGACGTTGGTGCCTGCTTCCGGGAACACCAGCTTCTCGCCGGCCAGCGCCTCGTCGAGGTCGATCACCGGGTCCAGCGGGTCGTAGTCGATGGAGACCACCTCCGCCGCGTCCTCGGCTTGGCCCAGGGTTTCGGCGACGACGGCCACGACCGGTTCGCCGACGTAGCGGACCACGCCCTTGGCGAGGTGCGGCCGGTCCAGCCCGGGTGGTGTCGGGCCGGAGAGGCTGCCGCCCGAGGCGTAGGGCGGCAGGTCGACGTCGTCGGCGGTGAACACGCCGTGCACGCCGGGAGCCGCCTTGGCCTCGTCGACGTCCACTTCGGTGATGGTGGCGTGGGCCAGCGGACTGCGGACGAACAGGACGTGCAGTGCGCCCTGCAGGGCGGGTTCACGCAGGTCGTCCACGTAGGTGCCGCCGACTGTGAGAAGGCGTGGGTCTTCGACACGTTGGACCCGGGTGCCGAGAATGCTCAAAGCTGCCTCGCAGTCAACAGGATCAGAAGTTCGGGAACCACACAGGAGTCTTGTGCTCCGGACTGTGAGCCACAAGACTTGACGCGCGAAGAATCAGCGTGTCGTGGATTTCGCGGGACGAGGAGAGCGACCCGCGTGTGGGCCGTTCGAGTGAACCAGCACTGTGACAACGTTGGATGTCACAGTACGGCCTGACAACCTCCAAGGGTGTGGTGTTCGATCTTGGTATGACCTCGTTCCTCCAGCAGGCGCCGGGAACCTCCCCGGCGGGCGCGGATCTGGGACAGATCCTCATCGCCTCCGGCAGTGCCGGTCTGCTGGCCGTCGTGCTGTGCGCGCTCGGCTACGGCCACCGGACGGGGAAGATCAGGGTGCTGGCCGCGCTCGCCGAGCGTTCCGAGCACTCCTGGCTGTTACGAGGACTGCCCGGCTGGTCGGCGCTGCCGCTGCGGCTCGCGCTGCTCTCGCAGCTGGTGACGCTGGTGGGCCTCTACTGGGACATCGCGCTGCGCATCACCCAGGGACGCGGCGCCGGCCCGCTGGCCAACTCCGCGCACTACCCGATCCTGTTCGGACTCTTCGGGCTCTGCGTCGCCGGAACGCTGGCGATGGTGCTGCCGGTGGGCGAGCACCCCGGCCGCGCGGCCCTGCGCCTCTCCGGGTGCTGGCAAGCGCCCACCAGCGGACTGCTGCTCGGGCTCGCGGGGTTCTTCTCGCTGCTGGGCTTCCCGCTCGACGCCGTGTGGCAGCGGCTCTTCGGCCAGGACGTCACGTTGTGGGGACCCGCGCGGCTGATCATCATCGGCGGCGTCTCGTTGTCGCTGGTGGCGATGGCCCTGCTGGAGCGCGAAGGCCGGTTCGTGCGCACCGGGCGCGCCGAGACCATGCGCGCGCTCTACGTCCGGCGCGGCCTGCTGTGCGGGGCGCTGCTGGTCGGGTTGTCGCTGTTCCAGGCCGAGTGGGACTTCGGCGTCCCGCAGTTCCGGATGGTCTTCCAGCCGCTGCTGATCGCCGTGGCCGCGGGCTGCGCGCTGGTGGCCGCCCGGCTGTGGGTCGGCCGCGGCGGAGCGCTGCTCGCCGTGGCGCTGTTCCTGCTGACCCGCGGCGGCATCGCGCTGCTGGTCGGCCCGGTGCTCGCCGGGCCCGCGCAGGCGGTGCCGCTGTACGTGGTCGAGGCGCTGTGCGTGGAGATCGCCGCGGTGGCGTTGGCGCGACGACCACTCGTGCTGGGGGTGTTCTCCGGTCTGCTGATCGGCACCATCGGCTACACCAGCGAGTACGTGTGGACCGCGGCCGCCTACCGGTTGCCCTGGTCGCCGGACATGCTGCCCGAAGGCGTGCTGATGTCGCTGCTCGGCGGCGTCTGCGGCGGTCTGCTCGGCGCGTTGCTGGTGCGAGCGCTGCGCGGGGAGCTGCCGCCCGCGAGGGTGCGCCGTGGGGTGTTCGCGGTGGCCCTGACCGGCATCGCGGCCGCGGTCGTCAACGGGCTGGTCGGCGCCGCGCCGGGCGACGTCCGCGCGACCGTCGCGATCGACGAGCTGACCTCGCAGGCCGAGGTGCGCATCGAGCCCGCACCGATCGCTCAGCACCCCACCTGGTTGACCATCACCGGCTGGCAAGGCGGTGCGCTGCACGTCGACCGGCTCACCGAGGTCGCTCCCGGTGTCTACCGCACCAACGAACCGGTGCCGGCGCACGGTCCGTGGAAGACGATCATCAGGTTGCACTCCGGACGCGCGATTCTCGCGACCCCGGTGCACTTCCCCCCCGACCCGGCACGCGGCAAGCCCGGTGTCGCCACGCCCTCCCAGTTCACCCGCGAGGCGATGCCGGAGTACCAGCTGCTGCGGCGTGAAACCGCTCCCGGCGTTCCGAGCTGGCTGTGGCCGGCGGCTTCGTCGGTGGTCGTGGCCGGCTCACTGGCCTACGTGCTCGCGCTGGCCTGGGGCGGTCAGCGCATCGGCCGGGCCATCTCCGGCCCGCCCTGCGCCGAACGCGACCAGCCGGGCTCGCGGCTCGCCACCGAGGCGTCCTAGCGCCCTTTCGGGGGACGAGCGGGTGATCGTTCTATGTGGCACTTGTCACATTCCGCCGTGGCGGGCAGAGTCGAGGCTGAGCTTCCCCACCTAGGCGTGAGAGGTGTTCGCCGATGGCCTCGACGACGACCGAACTGGCCGAGTTCCAGCGGGTCCTGACGCAGCTGAAGGCCCGTGCCGGGGCGTTGCGGCAGCGCTACGGCGACGCGGCCGTGGTCCGCCGGATCCACAACGACATCGAGCGGCTCGACATCGACACCGCTGAACTCTCCACCGTTCTGCCGGCGCCCCGCCACAGCGAGGAGATCAACACCGACGTGGTGATCGTGCCGGACACGCCCTACGACCCGTCGCTGTGGCAGGACGCCGACGACGAGGGGCTCGGGGGCCACCCGCGGCGCTGACGAGCCGCCCGTTCCACCCGTGAGGCCGCGCCGGAGCACCGCGCGGCCTCCGAGGTTGCACCGGATGGGGGACTACCTGGCGGCCTGTGACCTGATCCACAATGATCGGCCTCATGGTGAGCACGTCGGACGACTCACGACAACGAGGTCAACGCATGTCCGCACCCGCTAGCGCCGCCACCGGCCGCCCCCGCATCGGTGCGCGCACCTTGCGCGACGACCGCTGGTGGCTCCCGCCGTTGGCGACCTTCCTCGGCCTGATGGCCTTCGTGGTCTACGGCTTGATCCGCACGTTCATGAACGCGTGGTACTGGGTCCCGGAGCACAACTACCTGGCGCCGTTCTTCTCGCCCTGCCTGTCGGCGGCCTGCGTGCCGGGCGCGAGCCACTTCGGGCAGCCCTTCCCGGACCTCGGCTGGCTGGTACCGCCGCCGATCTTCGTGCTGCCGTTCGTGCTCGGGTTCCGGCTGACCTGCTACTACTACCGCAAGGCCTACTACCGGTCGTTCTGGGCGTCGCCGCCGGCCTGCGCGGTGAGCGAGCCGCACAGCCGCTACACCGGCGAGACGCGGTTCCCGCTGATCCTGCAGAACGCGCACCGCTACTTCTTCTACGTGGCCATGCTGGTCGCGGCGGTGCTGACCTACGACACCGTGATCGCCTTCAAGGGCACCGACGGTGGGGTCGGGATCGGGTTGGGCACGCTGCTGATGGTGGTCAACGTGTCCCTGCTGTGGGCGTACACGCTGTCCTGCCACTCCTGCCGCCACCTCATCGGCGGCCGGCTCACCCACTTCTCCCGCCACCCGGTGCGCTACTGGCTGTGGACGAAGATCAGCTGGCTCAACGGCAGGCACATGCTGCTGGCCTGGAGCTCGCTGGTCTCGGTCGCGCTGGTCGACCTGTACGTGATGTTGGTGGCCAGCGGCGCCATCGCCGATCCCAGGTTGTTCAACTGATGGTCCGGGGTGATCCGCGTTGCGGTGCAGGTGGGGACCCTGACGCGCCCCCGGCTGCGGGACCACCTCGTCAACACCGGTCCACCGCGCCGGAGCCGGCCCCGCGCCGGAGCGTGGTCGGCGGTGCACAGCGGCGAGGGCGGTCGACGGTAGAGACAGCGGCTCGGCCGCTTCCCGACGAACCTCGAAGGATGGAATGTGGAGATCGAACGGCACGAGTACGACGTAGTCGTGATCGGCGCCGGTGGCGCGGGTCTGCGCGCGGCGATCGAGACCAGGCAGGCGGGCTTGCGCACCGCGGTGGTGTGCAAGTCGTTGTTCGGCAAGGCGCACACCGTCATGGCCGAGGGCGGCATCGCCGCCTCGATGGGCAACGTCAACTCCCGCGACAACTGGCAGGTGCACTTCCGCGACACCATGCGCGGCGGGAAGTTCCTCAACAACTGGCGGATGGCCGAGCTGCACGCCCGCGAGGCGCCGCAGCGGGTGTGGGAGCTGGAAACGTACGGGGCGCTGTTCGACCGAACCCCGGACGGCCGGATCAGCCAGCGCAACTTCGGCGGCCACGAGTACCCGAGGCTCGCGCACGTCGGCGACCGCACCGGCCTGGAGCTCATCCGCACGCTGCAGCAGAAGGTCGTCTCGCTGCAGCAGGAGGACCACGCCGAGTTCGGCGACTACGAGGCGCGGCTCAAGGTCTTCCAGGAGTGCACGGTCACCGAGCTGCTCAAGGACGGTTCCGCGGTGTCCGGTGCCTTCGGCTACTGGCGCGAGTCCGGGCGGTTCGTGCTCTTCGACGCGCCCGCCGTCATCCTCGCCACCGGCGGCATCGGCAAGTCCTTCAAGGTCACCTCGAACTCCTGGGAGTACACCGGCGACGGGCACGCGCTGGCGCTGCGCGCCGGGGCGTCGCTGATCAACATGGAGTTCGTCCAGTTCCACCCGACCGGCATGGTGTGGCCGCCCAGCGTGAAGGGGATCCTGGTCACCGAATCGGTGCGCGGTGACGGAGGCGTGCTGCGCAACTCCGAAGGCAGCCGCTTCATGTTCGACTACATCCCCGAGGTGTTCAAGGACAACTACGCCGACAACGAGGCCGAAGCCGACCGCTGGTACGACAACCCGGAGGACAACCGCAGGCCGCCGGAACTCCTGCCGCGCGACGAGGTCGCCCGCGCCATCAACAACGAGGTCAAGGAGGGCCGCGGTTCCCCGCACGGCGGCGTCTTCCTCGACGTGGCAACGCGGTTGCCCGCCGAGACCATCGTCAAGCGGCTGCCGTCGATGCACCACCAGTTCAAGGAACTGGCCGATGTGGACATCACCGCCGAGTCCATGGAGGTCGGACCGACCTGCCACTACGTGATGGGTGGCGTCGAGGTCGACCCGGACACGGCGGCGTCGCGGGTGCCCGGGCTCTTCGCCGCGGGCGAGGTCGCGGGCGGCATGCACGGCTCGAACCGGCTCGGCGGGAACTCGCTGTCGGACCTGCTCGTCTTCGGCCGCCGCGCGGGAACGGGCGCGGCCGACTACGTGCGAGGCCTGCCCGGCCGGCCGTCGATCACGCAGTCCGATGTGGACGCGGCCGCGCAGCGGGCCGCCGACCCGTTCAACCCGGTGGAGGGCAAGAGCGAGAACCCCTACGCGCTGCACTCCGAACTGCAGCAGGCGATGAACGACCTGGTCGGCATCATCCGGCGCGGCGAGGAGATGCGCCAAGCCCTGGACCGGTTGCGCGAGCTCGTCGCGCGGGCCGAACACCTCGAGGTCGAGGGGAACCGGCAGTTCAACCCCGGCTGGCACCTGGCGATCGACCTGCGCAACATGCTGCTGGTCAGCGAGTGCGTCGCCCGCGCCGCCCTGCTGCGCACCGAGAGCCGCGGTGGGCACACCCGCGACGACCACCCGGCGATGGACGCCCAGTGGCGCCGGAAGCTGCTGGTGTGCCAACAGTCCGGTGACGGGATCGAGGTCACCGAGCAGCCGCAGGTGCCGATGCGCCCCGACCTGCTGGAGCTGTTCAAGCAGGAGGAGCTGCGCAAGTACTACACCGAGGAAGAACTCGCGGACGTTCTGGCGAAGGAGCTGTGATGGGGTACCAGGCGCACTTCCGGGTGTGGCGCGGCGCGGAGGAAGGCGAGCTGCGGGACTACACCGTGGAGGTCAACGAAGGCGAGGTCGTCCTCGACATCATCCACCGCCTGCAGGCCACCCAGGCCCCCGACATGGCGGTCCGCTGGAACTGCAAGGCGGGCAAGTGCGGTTCCTGCTCGGCCGAGGTCAACGGGCGGCCGCGGCTGATGTGCATGACCCGGATGTCCACCTTCACCGAGGACGAGACCATCACGGTCACCCCGATGCGAACGTTCCCGATGGTCAAGGACCTGGTCACCGACGTCTCGTACAACTACGCCAAGGCCCGCGAGGTGCCGGCGTTCACGCCACCCGCCGGCCTCGAACCGGGCGAGTACCGGATGCAGCAGGTCGACGTGCAGCGCTCGCAGGAGTTCCGCAAGTGCATCGAGTGCTTCCTGTGCCAGAACACCTGCCACGTCATCCGCGACCACGAGGAGAACAAGCAGGCGTTCTCCGGGCCCCGCCTGCTGATGCGCGTCGCCGAGCTGGATATGCACCCGCTGGACGAGGCAGAGGGACGCCCGGAGCAGTCCAGGGGTGACCACGGCCTCGGGATGTGCAACATCACCAAGTGCTGCTCCGAGGTCTGCCCGGAGAACATCCACATCACCGACAACGCGCTCATCCCGCTCAAGGAGCGGGTGGCCGACCGCCGCTACGACCCGATCCTGCGCCTGTTCCGGAAGAAACAGGACTGAACCGAGCGACCCCGCGACGGCCCACCGGTTGCGCACCGGTGGGCCGTCGTGCGTCGGGAGGCCCGCTGCGCGACCGGTCTTCGCGCCTGGGCACGAGTTCTCGCGCGCACGCGGTTCACGACGTGATTCCCCGTTGTTCCCGTTCAAAAACGCATCCTTCATGTGGGGTTACGCACAATTAAACGATTTCCGCGCGCTGGGAATTGTGTGAATTATTCAACACGGTTCGACCTCTCGCGCTCGGGCGGGAGTGGAATCGCAGATCACAACGGTCATCTCCCGTATTCCTGGCCCATCGTGGAGCGCCTCGACAAGCATGGCGTCTTCTTGCCATTGCTGTCGTGGGGCCGGGGTCGCCGGTACGTTCCACGGTGAACGGAGTCGATTCAGGTGGACACCACCAGACCAGTCGCGGGGACCGCGTCGTGGTCGGCCGGACGGTGGTGGGGACCCGTACCCCGACGAGGGCCCCACGCTCCGCCGAATGGCCTCCCACCTTGCGAAACCCCGCCCCGTCGCCCCGCTGGCGACGGGGGTCCGGCGGCCGGACGTCGCGAAACCCCGAGGCGGCGTCCGGCCGCCACCGGCCGAAGCAGACCACAGGAGACCTCGGTCAACGCCGACCGCTGGAAATGACAATTCCCAACGGTTTCCAGGTGCGCGGGGAATCCGTGCGGATTCATCGCGCGCCTTGACTCACTGGCGCTGACTGCCAGAGGAAGTGCGGCGGACGTGCAGCAGATTCTCGTGGCTTTCGACGGATTCGTTCCGGTAGTGACGACACTGCTCCTGATCGCGGTCGCTGTCGGATTCGGATCAGGAGTGCTCCGCGGTTGTTCCACGGAGCCGTTCGTGATGCGTGAACCGCTGATCGACGGAGCGCTGGCCTACTCGGTCCTCGTCGTGGGCTACCTGGTCTTCACGCCGCAAGTGCCGACGCTGGAGCCGTTCCGGCCTGACTTCGGCAACGACGTCTCGCAGGCGCTGGCCGCCGCCCCGGGCGACTCGTACCCGTGGCTCCAGCTCGCCGGGAACCTCGTGCTGCTGCTGCCCCTGAGCGTGCTGGTGCCGCAACGGCTCCTGTGGTTCGACAACGTCGCGAAGATCGCGCTCGGCGGCCTGGCGTGCTCGGCCTGCGTAGAAGCCATCCAGTTCGTGGCGATCAGCGGCCGGGTCTGCTCCACCGACGACATCGTCTGCAACACCGTCGGCGCGACCCTCGGCGGAATGCTGGTGCGGCTCCCGTACTGGATCAGTCCCGCCGGCCGCCCGCAGCACCGCACCAGCGGCGAGGGCGATCCGACGGTGTGGCTGCTCATCGCCCGCATCGAGCACGAGCGCCAGTGCTACCAGGCGGCGGCCCAGAGCCGCCGCAGCTTGCCGCGCCGCCGCCCGTCGCTGCCGCAGGAGCCGGTGCTCACCAAGCGCCCGGCCCTCGCCGGGCAGGAGGTGCTCCACCAGGTGCCCAGCGTTCCGTGCCAGCAGGCGGCGCAGCGGCCACCTCTCGTCGGCCAGCAGCGCTCCGGCTGAAGCCCCGGTGGTCGGGTCCTTCCCGTGCGCTCCCGACCACCGGCCCTCCTCCCCCGGCACGCGAACACCGCCGCGCCTCGGCCATCTGCACGGCGTCGATGAGCGGGCCGACCTGGACTCCACCGGAGACACCGCTGTCGGCCGGACACCCAGGGCGAACCTCCAGGGGCTGCGAGGGAATGTCGCGGGACCGCTGCCCAGGCCCCGCGCCGCGGGAGGTGCCGTCGAACTTCGCGCGAAGTTCGACGGGGGAGGGGCTCGACTCAGACGACGTGGTGCCGCTGAAGACCTCCAGCGGCAGCCGTCGAGGGCGCTGGGACGCGAGAGTGTCGGGCCGCCAACGCCGGTGCATCGGCCAGGCATCAGGCGTGGCGCGCGGATCCGCGGCGGTGACGCAGGTCCGGCTGCCCGCGCTGCTGAGCGAGGTGTCCGTCGAACTCAGGAGTTGAGCTTCTGGTTGCGTTCGCTCATGGAGCGGCCGAGGGATCGGACCTCCTGCTCGAGCTGGGGGATGAGCTTGATCAGCTGCGGGCGCATGAAGTGCTCCACCAGTGCCGAGCCCGGCAGGTTGCGTAGCCAGTGCATCAGCATGACCCCGCGCGGGACGTAGACGCGGCGCTTGCGCCGCTCGACGGCGTCGGCGAACGCCCGGGCGCACGCGTCCGGCGTGGTGATGGCGCGCATCGGCCACGGCAGGCGCTTGCGCATCTCGGTGAAGGTGGTGAGGTCGCCGGCGACCTCACGCACCAGGTCGGTGTCGATCCACGACGGGTGCGCCGACCCCACCGACACGCCGAGGTGCAGCACCTCCATCCGCAGCGCGGAGGCCAACGCCTCGGAGGCGGCCTTGCTCGCGGTGTAGGCGGCCATCCCGCCGATCGGCGCGAACGCCGACAGCGAGGACACCACCAGCAGGTAGCCCTTCGTCTCGGCCAGCTGCGGCAGCACGGCGCGGGCGGTGTGGAACACGCCGTTGACGTTGACGTCGATGGTCTTGAGGAAGCCGCGCGGGTCGCTCTCGCGGACGCTGCCCAGCGGGGCGATGCCGGCGTTGGCGATCGCGGCGTCGATCCGGCCGAACTTCTCGACCGCCGCGTCCACGGCCGTCTGCAGCGAGTCGGGGGCGGTGACGTCCGCCTCGGCCCAGAAGTGACCCTCGCCGAGCTCGGCGGTGACCTTGGCCAGCTCCTCGGGCTCCAGGCCCACCAGGGCGAGCTTGGCGCCGCGTCGGGCCAGCTCGCGTGCGGTCTCGGCGCCGATCCCCCTGGCGGCGCCCGTGATCAGGACGACCTTGCCGGACACGTTCGGCATCTGCTCTCCCTCGAGTCAACCCGCTATCTACTCCGCAGTAGCCTACTCCCGGTAGGTTGTCCCGGGAAGACCAAGAAGAAGGCACCCACGACCGGAGTCGCGGGTGCCTTCTGCGCGAGTGGACCTAGCTGTGAGCGCAGCCGCGCGGTGGGGACCACCTCGCCAACGGCTCGGCCCAGGAAGCCGAGATCAGGAGGTCGAGTTGAGCTTCGCGGTGATCTCCTGCTGCTCGTTGGCGATCTCGCCGGCGAGCTCCTTGAGCTGGGCATCGCTCTGGGCCGAGCGGGCCAGGTTGGCGGCCTCGTCGACCAGGGCCAGCACCTTCTGCTTCCACTGGGCGTCGAAGGCCGGGCCGCTCAGGGCCGACAGCGAGGCGTCGGCGGGCTCGGACTGCGCGGCGCCGCCACCGGCGTGCTGCTGCAGCTCCGAGATCTGCTCGGTCGCCGACTGCTGGAGCTCCGAGGCGACCTCCTTGGCCTGCGGGCTGGTGGCCTTGGTGGTGGCGAGCTGGGCCAGCGACAGCACCTGCTGGCGGTTGCTCAGCAGCTGAGCGGCCGGGCCGCTCGCGCCGTGCTCGCCGGACGAGGCCTGACCGGCCATCTTCGGCGCGTCCGCGGGCGGGGTGCCCGGGGCCGGCGGCTGGTCGCTGTCGTACTCGGCCGGTGTGCAGCCCGCGAGTGCGATACCGCCGACCAGCACAGCGCCGATGATCGTGCTCTTCCGCACGTGCTTCCCCTCCAGGATCTGGTGGACGTCGTCCCAGGGCTGCCCGGTGCGAACGCAAGGTGGGCTGCCGGACCTGTTGCCACGTAGGTTATCTGCCCGCCTCGTGCGCAGTGCGGCCGACGTCTTCCCGGCTGCGCTGTGTTCGATGGATCTCACCGGGCGTGACTGCGCAGGCCCGGATGAATAGGGTGACTACGGCCCGGCCGAACTACGGCCGGAGGCCAGGACTAGTATCCGCTGTCGGCGGCATTGCGACCGGCTCGTCGTGCAGGGTTCCTGCGGGGGCGTCGCAAGCTGTCCCCGGCCCACCCGGGTCGGGGCGGATCCGTCCGGGTCCGAGAAGGCTTCAAGGGAGTGCAGGAGGCACCGTGACGGCCGTCGCGCCACAGCCGATCGCCACGCGCCCCTATCCGGTGCGCAAAACGGTCAAGGGGTCGTTCCTGGCGCGGATGTTCCGCACCACGGACCACAAGCAAATCGGCATCCTCTACCTGGTCAGCTCGATCGCGTTCTTCTTGATCGGCGGTCTGATGGCAATGCTGATCCGCGGTGAGCTGGCCGTTCCGGGACTTCAGTTCCTGTCGCAGGAGCAGTACAACCAGCTGTTCACGATGCACGGCACGATCATGCTGCTGCTCTACGCGACCCCGATCCTGTTCGGCTTCGCGAACTACATCCTTCCGCTGCAGATCGGCTCGCCCGACGTCGCGTTCCCGCGGTTGAACGCCTTCGGGTACTGGCTCTACGCCTTCGGCGGCCTCATGGTCGTCAGCGGCTTCCTGCTGCCGGGCGGTGCCGCCGACTTCGGCTGGTTCGCCTACACCCCGCTGTCGGACGCCCTGCACTCGCCGGGCCACGGCGCGGACCTGTGGATCGCCGGTCTGGCCGTTTCCGGTCTGGGCACGATCCTCGGTGCGGTCAACATGCTGACCACCGTGATCTGCCTGCGCGCGCCGGGCATGACGATGTTCCGCCTGCCGATCTTCACCTGGAACATCATGATCACCAGCGTGCTGATCCTGATGGCGTTCCCGATCCTGACCGCCGCGCTGCTCGGCCTGATGGCCGACCGGCACCTGGGTGCCCACGTCTTCGACCCGGCCAACGGCGGCGTCATCCTGTGGCAGCACCTGTTCTGGTTCTTCGGCCACCCCGAGGTCTACATCGTCGCGCTGCCGTTCTTCGGCATCGTCTCGGAGATCTTCCCGGTCTTCAGCCGCAAGCCGCTGTTCGGCTACTCCGGCCTGGTCTACGCGACCATCGGCATCGCCGCGCTGTCCGTCGTCGTGTGGGCGCACCACATGTACGCCACCGGCGCCGTGCTGCTTCCCTTCTTCGCGTTCACCACGTTCCTGATCGCCGTTCCGACCGGTGTGAAGTTCTTCAACTGGATCGGCACGATGTGGAAGGGGCAGCTGACCTTCGAGTCGCCGATGATCTTCAGCGTCGGCTTCCTGGTCACCTTCCTCTTCGGTGGTCTCACCGGCGTCCTGCTGGCCATGCCGCCGGTCGACTTCCACGTGTCCGACACCTACTTCGTGGTCGCGCACTTCCACTACGTCCTCTACGGCACGATCGTGTTCGCCACCTTCGCCGGCATCTACTTCTGGTTCCCGAAGATGACGGGCCGGATGATGGACGAGCGGCTGGGCAAGCTGCACTTCTGGCTGACCTTCATCGGCTTCCACGGCACGTTCCTGGTGCAGCACTGGCTGGGCAACGAGGGCATGCCGCGCCGGTACGCCGACTACCTGGAGTCCGACGGGTTCACCGCGCTGAACACCGTTTCCACGGTCGGCGCGTTCATCCTCGGCGCCTCGATGCTCCCGTTCATCTACAACGTGTTCAAGAGCTACCGGTACGGCGAGGTCGCCGAGGTCGACGACCCGTGGGGCTACGGCAACTCGCTGGAGTGGGCGACCTCCTGCCCGCCGCCGCGGCACAACTTCACCGAACTGCCGCGGATCCGCTCCGAGCGGCCGGCGTTCGAGCTGCACTACCCGCACATCTCCGAGCGGATGCGGCTCGAGGCGCACCTGTCGCTGACCGGCAAGACCTTGGCGCACAAGCACGAGGGCGGCGAAGGCGAAGGTGGCGTCGCCACCCTGCAGCCGCCCAAGACCAAGGAGGAGTCGGCTCGGGACGACACCACCGACAAGTGACCTCGTCGATAGCCCCGAACGGCACGGTTGTGCCAGGGTAGGGCTAGCTCGACGGCGAGCCCCGGCGGGCCTGGTGCCTGCCGGGGCTCGTTGCGTTCACAGGAGGTGAGGACATGGCGGACGTCGTGGCCTCCGCGCAGCGGGGACCGGGCCGGCGGCTCAGCCGCGCCCGCTCCGCACGCCTCCTGAGCCCACCTTTCTCGTCTAGAGAGGAACCACCGCAGTCGTGAGCTCGCATGCGACCACCGTGCTGATCACCGTGACCGGCAAGGACAAACCCGGCGTCACGTCGGTGCTCTTCGCCGCGCTGACCCGCCACGGCGTCGACATCGTCGACGTCGAACAGGTGGTGATCCGCGGCCGCCTCGTGCTGGGCGTGCTGGTGTCCACCGAGATCGATCCCGAGAAGCTGCAGGAGGCCGTCGAACAGGCGATGGCCACGGTCGGCATGACCGTCGACGTCGAGATCGGCGCCGAGGACGGTGACGCCGCCAAGCTCGGGTCCACGCACGCAGTGGTGGTGCTGGGCCAGCCGGTGACCGCTCGCGCGTTCAGCGACGTCTCCCGGGCGCTGGCGGAGATCGACATCAACATCGACTCGATCCGCCGCGTGGCCGACTACCCGGTCACGGGCCTGGAGCTGCAGGTCACGGCGCCGAGCGCGGTGGACGACGAGCAGCTGACCGAAGCGATGGCGGCCTTGGGCGCCAGCACCGGTGTCGACCTGGCCGTGGAGCGCACGGGTCTGTCCCGCCGTGCCAAGCGGCTGGTGGTCTTCGACGTCGACTCGACGCTGATCCAGGGCGAGGTCATCGAGATGCTGGCCCGCCGCGCGGGCTGCGAGGACCAGGTCCGCGAGGTCACCGAGCGCGCGATGCGCGGCGAACTGGACTTCGCCGAGTCGCTGCGCCAGCGGGTCGCGGTCCTCGAAGGCCTGCCCGCCACCGTCCTCGACGAGGTCGCCGGGGAGCTGGAGCTCACGCCGGGCGCGCGCACCACCATCCGCACGCTGCGCAGGCTGGGCTTCCACACCGGTGTCGTCTCCGGTGGTTTCACGCAGATCATCGACCACCTCGTGGACGAGCTGGGGCTGGACTTCAGCGCCGCCAACGAGCTGGAGATCGTCGACGGCAAGTTGACCGGCCGCGTCATCGGCGAGATCGTCGACCGGCCGGGCAAGGCCAAGGCGCTCCGGCGCTTCGCCGAGTCCTTCGGCGTCCCGTCGGCCCAGTGCGTGGCCGTCGGCGATGGCGCCAACGACATCGACATGCTCACCGCCGCGGGACTGGGCGTGGCGTTCAACGCCAAGCCCGCGCTGCGCGAGGTCGCCGACACCGCGCTGTCCTACCCGTTCCTGGACACCGTGCTGTTCGTGCTCGGCGTGACGCGCGCCGAGATCGAGGCGGCCGACGCCGAGGACGGTGTGCTGCGGCGGGTGCCACTCGAGCAGTGAGCGCGGAACACCTCTGGCGTGGCGGGAGTTGAGCAGGACGTGTTGCCCCTCAACGTGCTCGACCCGCTCGTCTCCCGCTACGCCCAGTGGCTCTCGCTGGTCAGCGAGGCCACGGCCGACACCTCGGACGAGGACCCTGACGACGTCGTGCTGATGCCGGTGGTGCTGCGCATCGAGCGCCGCGAACCACCGGCCCGCACGGCGCTGTTGGAGGCGGCGGCCGCCGCAGCGCTCGCGGTCTGCCTCGACGAGCGCTGCGCTCCCGGCGGCGAGTGGCACGAGGCGATGCACGGCTGGATCTCCGGCCGCATCCGCAAGGTCACCCGCCGCGCCCGCGGCGCGCACTGGGAAGCGGTCCAGTCGCTGCCCGGCATCACCGTGGAGGTCGACGGCGCCGAGGTCCGCGCGCTGCTGCCGATGCGGGTCGCCGACATGCCCAAGGAGCTCAGCCGCCTGCAGATCTCCGGCAGCGACCTCGAACCCGACTCGCCCGGCCCGGCCGCCGACGGCGTCCCCGTCCTGTGGCTCCACCCCGACGTCCCCATGAGCGCGGGCAAAGCCGCGGCTCAGGTCGGGCACGCCTCGATGCTCCTCGCGGCCCAGCTGCACGGCGACGGCTCGGGCGAGGAGCTGGAACGCTGGGCGGCCGAGGGCTACCGCTGCGCGGTCCGCCAGGCATCGGCCGAGACCTGGAGCGACCTCCACCCCGGCACCGACCCGGAGACGGCTTGGCGCAAGGACCGCGTCGCCGTCGTCCGCGACGCCGGCTTCACCGAGGTGGACCCGGGCACGGTCACAGTGCTAGCCCAGTGGCCCACGGGGTGATCAGCAGAGCAGATCCCCTGCTGCGCCTCTTCCCGGCGCGGGCTTCAGAGCTGACCGGCTCCCGACTACCAAGAGCTGACCGGCTCCCGACTACCAAGAGCTGACCGGCTCCGTCGCCCCCCTCCTAGCTCCCGCGGCCCCCGCGAGCCGAGTCCCCCCTTCGAGACTTCGCGCGAGGTTCGAGGGGGAACGGAACTTCGGTGGTCGAACTTCGCGCGAAGTTCGAACAGCAGCCCTCTGGCCCGGCTCAACACGCGGGAGATCACGAAGCGCCCGCGTGCGTCGGGCCGAGACCACGACCTCGCCGCGGCGAGGCGTGCCTCGTGTCGGGTCTCGCAGGCGAAGCGTGGCGAGCCCTCCGTGCACCAGCGCCTGGTCAGGCCCAGCACCGGAGGTCAGGAAGGACCTTCGCGTGTCAGGGCCGAGGCAACCACGTCCCCCTCGCGGGGCGGGGTGCACCTTCTCCGTTCGACTCTCGTGCGAAATTCGAGGGGGAACTTCGGCACTCGAATATCGCGCGAAGTGGGAACAGCAACCCTCTGACCAGGTCCCACACGCGGAAGGTCACGAAGCGCTCGTGCGCGTCGGGCCGAGACGCCACCTCGTCGCGACGAGACGGAACGCACCCCGTCAGATCCCGCATGGGAAAAAGGGGCGACAAGCCCCGGAGAACCAACGCTCTGACCAGACCAGACACGTCTGAGCTCTGGCTGTGCCCTGGCGGGTCAGAGGCTCAGCGAGCCACGACCGCCTCGCGCCGAGTCTGCTCCGTTCGAACGTCGCGCGAGATCGTGAGCGGGACCACCTTGGTGGGGTGTGGGGGTTCCGGGAAGCGGGACCGCTTTGGGCAGGGTGAAGCGCTGCGGAGGGTTAGTCGTCGCCGAGGCCTCGGGCTGCTAGGGCGTCGCCGAGGTCGTCGGCGTGGCGGAGGGTGCGGACGAGGAAGGGGATCGCGAAGGCCGGGAGGGAGCGGTCGGCGCCCCTCGCCCGCTGCGCCTCCCGAACCTGGCCGGCGATCGTGGAGAGCGCTGCGATGGCCTGGATGGTGAGACCCACCAGCAGGCCGATCCGCTCCGGGCGCAGGCCGAACCGGGCGAGCGGGGTCGCGGCCCGCTCCACCGAGGTGACGAGGTCGTCGACCCTGGTGACCAGGGTGAACAGGTTCGCGGCGGCCAGCGTCGCCAGCAGCCGGAGGCTGATCGTCTCGGCACGCGGCAGGTCGAGCATCCACCACTGCAGCGCGAACACGACCGCCACCAGGGGCACCAGCAGCCGGGCGATCTGCCACACGCGGCGGAACGGGATCCGGGCGAGCGCGTAGCCCGCGACCGCCGCGAGCACGCACGCCGCCAGCGCGGCCGGAGCGCTGAGCACGAAGGTGACGATCGCGAAGGCGAGCAGCGCCAGCAGCTTCCAGCCCGCGCCGAGGCGGTGCAGCGGGCTGGTTCCCGGCTCGTGGAGTCCCAGCGGGTTCACCCGACCAGCTCCCGGTAGAAGCCGACCGCGGCCTCCGGGACGTCGTCGGCGACGACGCGGCCCTGGTCGAGGACGATGACGCGGTCGAACCCGCTGAGCAGGTCGAGGTCGTGGGTGACCAGCACGACCTGCTGCTGCAGGCCGGACAGCACCTCGGCGAAGTGCCGCTTGTTGCGCAGGTCCAGCAGGGTCGTGGGCTCGTCGCAGACGAGGACGTCCGGCTCCAGCACCAGCATCGAGCACAGCGCGAGCAGCTGCTTCTGCCCGCCCGAGAGCTGGTGCGCGGGGTGCTCGGCGTAGCCCTCCAGGCCGTGCTGGGCCAGCACCTCGGCCGCGCGGCGCTGCCGCTCGGCCTTCGACAGGCCCTGCTTGCGCAGCGAGAACGCCACGTCCTCGCCGGCGGTGGGCATGACGATCTGGCTGTCGGGGTGGGTGAAGACGAAACCGACACGACGCCGGACCTCGCGGCCTTCGCGAGCCACGTCGAGCCCGTCGACCAGCACACGGCCCCGGCTCGGCCGCACCAGGCCGTTGACCATGCGGGCCAGCGTCGACTTGCCGGAGCCGTTGGCCCCGACGAACGCCACCCGCTGCTCGGGGAGCCGCAGGTCCACGCCGTCCAGCACGGTGCGTTCGTCGTAGCTGTGCCCGACGCCTTCGAACTCGATCAACCCACTCGCTCCCACATCGTCGCCACGCCGAGCCCGCCGCCGGAGGACAGCGCCGCCATGCCGAGGAGCGGCCCGTCCTGCCGGACCATCCGGCTGAACAGCCGCACCACCAGCACCGCTCCCGACGCGCCCCACGGGTGCCCGAGGGCGATCGCCCCGCCGTCCGGCTCGGCGAGCTCCTCGTCGAGACCGGCCGCGTCCAGGCACGCCAGGGTCTGCCCGGCGAACGCCTCGTTGAACTCCACGACCTCCGGCGCGTGCTGCGCGCACAGCGCGCGCATCGCCGGGACCGCGCCCAGCCCGAGCCGGTTCGGATCCACGCCCGAGGTCCGCGCGCCGACGAGCCGCAGTCCGGGCACGCCCAGTTCCGCGCGCCGCTCCTCGCTGGTGATGAGCACGGCAGCGGCACCGTCGCTGATGCCGCAGGAGTTCGCCGCGGTCGCGGTGCCGCCGGCGGAGAAGGCCGGGCGGAACCGGGCCAGGCGCTCCGGCGTGAAACCTCGGCGCGGGCGTTCGTCCCTGGTCGCCGAGCCTATCGGCACCAGTTCGGCGTCGAAGCGGCCCGCCTCGTGGGCGGCGACGGCGCGGGCGTGGCTGCGGGCGGCGAAGGCGTCCTGGCGTTCCCGGCCGATGCCGGCTTCCGCGGCGACCAGGTCTGCGGCCGGGCCCATCTCCGGGTCACCGATCTCCGGAGGAGCGAACGGGGCGCGCTGGTAGAAGCGCGGCGGCTCGGCCGCGGTGCGCGGACGCCACGCGCGCCACGGCGCGGTCGACGGGCTCTCCACGCCTCCGGCCAGGAAGAACTCGCGGTCGGTGACCATCGAAGCGGCCGTGGTGATCGCCGACAGCCCGCTGGCGCACTGCCGGTCGAGGGTCATTCCCGGGGTCGTCTCGCCGAGTCCGGCGCGCAGCGCGGCCACCCGGGCCGGGTTGCCGCCCGGGCCGAGGACGTTGCCCAGCAGCACCTCGTCGACCTCCTCGACGCCGGCATCGTCCAGGACGGCGCGCAGCACGGGAGCGGCGAGCCGGTCGGCGTCGACGGCGCGGAGGACTCCGCCGGCCTCGCCGATGGGCGTGCGGCGGGCTGCGATGACCACCGGCGTCACAGCGGGTCTCCGCTGCTCAGCCGGTCGGCGATCACCGCGCGGGCTGATTTGCCGGAGGAGGTGCGGGGCAGCACGTCGACGACGAGCCAGCGGTGCGGGCGTTCGGCCGGGTGCAGACGCTCGCGCGCCCGGGCGCGCAGCTCCGGCAGCGGCGCGTCGCCCTCGACGACTGCGGTGACCAGGGAACCGAAGCGGGGGTGCGGGGTGGCGGCGACGACCACGTCCAGCACGCCGTCGACCTCGCGCAGCACCGATTCGACGGTCTCCGCCGCGACCAGCCGGGCGCCGGTGTCGATCACCGCACCCTCCCGGCCCAGCACCTCCAGGGACCCGTCGGGGTGCTGGACCGCCCGGTCGCCGGTCTCCTCGGGTGCACCCGGGACGAACTCACCGCGTTGCAGTCGGCCGTCGCAGGTGAGGTCGGAGCGGACCAGCAGGCGGCCGTCGGTGACCTCGACGTCGACCACCGGCAGCAGACGTGCGTCGTGGCGGACGGCGATGAGCGAGTGCTCGGCCGAACCGTAGTACTCGACCAGCCGGCAGTCCGGCAGCACCGCGGCCAGGCGCTCGCGCAGCACCGGGTCGACCTTCGCGCCGCCGCAGACCACCAGCCGCAGCGCGCAGTCGGCGCGCAGCAGCGGGTCGTGCTCCAGCACGGCCAGCAGGGCCGACAGCTGGGCGGGGACCATGTGGACCGCGGTCGCCTCGCGCGCCGCCTCGGCGGCCCGCTGCGCCGACCAGCGGCCGAGGAGCACCACGTCCGCGCCGGTGTGCAGGGCGTGCAGCGCGCCGAACAGGAACAGCGACGAGCTCAGCGGCCCCGGGATGAGCACCCGGTCGCGGGCGTCCAGCGGCACGCCGAGCGCCGCGAAGCTGCGCAGCCACGAGCCCCGCGAGCGCACCAGCACCGTCGGCCGGCCGGTGCTGCCCGAGGTCGTGGGCAGGGAAAACCACGTCGACTCGTCGCCCACCGGGACCTCGGTGCCCAGGTCCTCGCCCGGGGGTGCGTCGACGTCGAGGAGCACGTCGGGGCGGGCGTCCTCCAGCACCACCTCGACGTCCGGCCAGGACGGGTCGACCAGCAGCGAAGCGCATCCGGCCAGGTCAGCACCGAGGAAGTGGACCAGTCGAGCCGTTTCGTCGGTCCCCGAGATTGCGACCCGCGCCCCTGCGGGCAGCCGCCGGGCCACCCGGCGCGCGGCCGCCGCCAGCTCCGGGCAGGTCAGCTCACCGACGCCGGAGGTGGGTTCGCGTCCGAGGATCGGCAGCACGTCAGCTCTCGGCGGGTTGCCTCGTGGCGCCGGTCAGCGTGTGCGGGACCGCGCGGTGCACGGCCACGGCGATCAGCGAGACCGCCACCAGCTTCACCGCGTCGCCCGGCAGGAACACCAGGGACTGCACCGCCGCGGACGGCAGGTCGCCGATCATCACGCCCCAGAACGGGATGCCGACCAGGTAGTCGGCGGCGACACCGGCGGCGGTGGCGGTCAGCAGCACGCCGATGCCCGGCTTGGCCGAGCGCTGCACGATCAAGCCCACCACCAGCGCGGACAGGATCCAGCCCAGCAGGAAACCGCCGCTGGGCCCGAGGAACGGGGCGATGCCGCCGCGCCCGCCGGACAGCAGCGGCAGGCCGATCGCCGTCAGCGCCACGAACAGCAGCACCGAGGCGGTGCCGCGCCGGGCTCCGAGGATGCTGCCCGCCAGCAGCGGACCTGCGTTCTGCAGCACGACCGGGACGGCCGCCCCGGCGAGGTAGAAGCCGGGGAAGATCCCCAGCACGGCGATGAAGGCGGCGAACACCACGGTGCGCGCCAGGTGCGCGGCCGGCGAGGACGGGCGTTCGGACACGGCGGCACTCCCACGTTCGAGGTCGGGACCGGATGAACTTACCTGCGCAGGCCAGCGCGGTGTGAGCGGATGTGGGCAGCACAACCTCAGCCGGCGGTGAGGCGCTTCAGCGCGCCCCGGACCACGTCGGGGTCCTGCGTGGTCCAGAACGGAGGCAGCGACGCCCGCAGGAAACCGCCGTAGCGGGCGGTGGCGAGCCTCGGGTCCAGCACCGCGATCACGCCCCGGTCGTTCTGCGACCGCAGCAGCCGTCCCGCACCCTGCGCGAGCAGCAGCGCGGCGTGCGTGCCGGCGACGGTGAGGAACCCGTTGCCGCCGCTCTCGGAGATCCGCTGCTGCCGGGCCGAGGCCAGCGGGTCGTCGGGGCGCGGGAACGGGATCCGGTCCATGATCACCAGCTGCAGCGAGTCGCCCGGCACGTCCACGCCCTGCCACAACGACAGGGTCCCGAACAGCGAGGTCGCCGGGTCCTCGGCGAAGCGCTTGACCAGCAGCGCCGTGGTGTCGTCGCCCTGGCACAGCACCGGGGTGGACAGCCGCTTGCGCAGCTCCTCACCGGCCTGCTCGGCGGCCCGGCGGGACGAGAACAGCCCCAGCGTGCGACCGCCCGCGGCCTGGACCAGCTCGGTGATCTCGTCCAGGACCTTCGGCGGCAGACCGTCGCGGCCGGGCGGGGGCAGGTGGCGGGCGACGTAGAGGATGCCGCTGCGCTGGTGCTCGAACGGCGAACCGACGTCGAGCCCGGTCCACTTGAGCGTCCCGCCGTCGGACGGCGCCCCCTTCGCGGTGGCCATCCCCTGGACCTGCTCGACCTGCTGCTGCGGCGGCAGGCCCCACTGGTGGGCCAGCGTGTCGAACGAGCCGCCCAGCGACAGCGTGGCCGAGGTCAGCACCGTCGTGCGCTGGCCGAACAGCCGGTCGCGCAGCAGGCCGCCGACGCCGATCGGTGCCACCCGCACCGCCTTCGGGCGGTTCGGCTCGGCGGCCACCCACACGACGTCGTGCTGCTTGGCGTCGTCGAAGGCCTCCAGCAGCCGGACCGCTGTGTCGTGGACGTCCTCGGTGAGCGCGTGGGCGAGCTTGCGGGCCGTGCTGCCCTCGACGTCCTCCTTGCGCTCCGGGCCCAGCGCCGAGATGCAGGCCCAGGCCGCGTCGCGGACCACCGTCAACGCGCCGCCGAGCGCTTCGGGCAGCTCTTCGAGCCGGCCCGGGGCGGCGTCCTCGAGGACCAGTTCCAGGCCTTCGGCGGCTTCGTCGAGGCGGTCGGCGGTCTCCTCGTCGACCGCCCGGCCGCAGCGCCGCGCGGCCAGCTTGACCGAGCCCGCGGTGAGTTCGCCGGTGGCGGCCGAGGTGACCCGGTCGACGAGGTCGTGGGCCTCGTCGACCAGCACCACGTCGTGCTCGGGCAGCACCGGCCGGTCGTCGAGGGCGTCGATGGCCAGCAGGGCGTGGTTGGTGACCACGATGTCGGCGCGTCCGGCCGTGGCGCGGGCGCGCTCGGCGAAGCAGTCGGTGCCCACCGGGCAGCGGTGCACGCCCAGGCACTCCTTCGCCGTGACCGACAGCTGCCGCCACGCCTGGTCGGTCACGCCCGGTACCAGTTCGTCGCGGTCGCCGGTCTCGGTCTCGGTGGCCCACTCCTGCACCCGCTGCACCTGGCGTTCCAGCGCGGAGGCGGCGAAGGCGTCGAACAGCGCGTCCTCGTCCGGTTCGGACGGTGCGTTGCCCTGGACCCGGTTCAGGCAGAGGTAGTTGCGGCGTCCTTTGAGGATCGCGAAAGTCGGCTTGCGACCCAGGGTTCCGGCGAGCGCGTCGGACAGCCGCGGCAGGTCCCGGTCCACCAGCTGGCGCTGCAGCGCGATCGTCGCGGTGGAGACGACCACGGTCGTGCCGTCGGCGACGGCGTGCCGGATCGCCGGGACCAGGTACGCCAGCGATTTGCCGGTGCCCGTCCCGGCCTGCACGGCGAGGTGCTCGCCGGTGGTGATGGTGTGCTCCACGGCCTCGGCCATCCGGGCCTGGCCCTCGCGCGGCACCCCGCCGACCGCCGCCACGGCCACCTCCATCAGCGTGGCGAGGTCGGGGATGTCCTTCCGCGCTCTGCCCAACGCCGGCGCCTGCTCGGCGCCCCAGGCGGCGCGCTCCAGGTCAGCGGCGATCTCCGGCGGGAGGTCGTCGTCGTCATCGGTGTCGAACGCGACCGGGTCGGACCATCGCGGGACAGAGGTGGGCACGCGGCGAATCTACCGCTCGCCTCCGACACCTCCGCCTCCCGCCGCCGGGCGCGCCGGGCTCGCGCGGCAGGTCCCCCACCCGGGGCCGGGAACCCTGCCGCGCGGTGGTCAGGAGAGCACGACGGGTTCACCGAGGAGGGTGACCCCCGCTGCGTTGAGCTCGTCGAGGGCCTGGTCGACGGTCGTGCGCGACACGCCGGCGGTGAGCGGGAGGCGGACCGTGGTCTCCAGCCCGGCCTTCGCGGCGTCGAGGGCGGTGGCGCGCACGCAGTGGTCGGTGGCGATGCCCACGAGGTCGACCGCGCGCACGTTCCGATCCCGCAGCCAGCTCCCGAGGTCGACGCCTGCGCGGTCCACGCCCTCGAAGCTCGAGTAGCCGTCGTTGTACTGGCCCGCGGAGAACACCGCCATGATCGGCGTGATGTCCAGGTCCGGGTGGAACCCCGCACCCGCCGTGCCCGCCACGCAGTGCCTCGGCCAGGAGCGCACGAAGTCCGGTTCGTCGCTGAAGTGGGCGCCCGGATCGATGTGGTAATCGCGGGTGGCCACGACGTGGTCGTAGGTGGAGTCGGCCAGGTACTCCGAGATCGCCGTGACGACCCCGTTGGCCCCGGGAACGGCGAGCGCCCCGCCCTCGCAGAAGTCGTTCTGCACGTCGACGATGATCAGCGCCTTGCTCATCACGCCTCACCTCCACCAGAGGGTTCGGCCCGATTCTTCCGCAGGTTCAGGTTCCCAGGAAGACCGTGGGGATCGCCGGTTCTCCCTGCGAGAGCTTCAAGCCTTCCCACGGAAGGGTCACCAGCGCCCGGCGCAGCCGTTCGCGGTCCTGCTCCAGCGTCGGCAGGTCGTCGACCCGCTTGCCGTCCCGGATCAGCGGGATCTGCAGCGGCCGGTCGTTCGGGCCGAGGTCGGGCTCGGCGCCGACCGCGTGGACGACCTCCTCCACGGCGGTGCCGGTCTCCTTGCACCGGCGGACCGCGGCCTTGCGGCCCCCGCGCGACTCCTTGTGCGAGCTGCGCTTGGCGACCGGCCGGCCCTCGACCTCCACCAGCTTGTAGACCATCTCCGCCGTGGGCGCGCCTGAACCGGTGACCAGCGACGTCCCGACGCCGTAGCCGTCGACGGGTTCGGCGCGCAGCGAGGCGATGGCGTACTCGTCGAGGTCGCCGGAGACGACCACGCGGGTGCCGGTGGCGCCCAGCCTGTCGAGCTGTTCGCGGGCCTGGCGGGCCAGCACGCCGACGTCACCGGAGTCGATGCGCACCGCGCCCAGCCCGGCCCCCGCGGCCTGCACGGCGAGGTCGATGCCCCGGGTGATGTCGTAGGTGTCGACCAGCAGCGTGGTCCCGGTGCCCAGCGCGGCGATCTGCGACTCGAACGCCGAGGCCTCCGAGTCGTGCAGCAGGGTGAAGGCGTGCGCGGCGGTGCCGGTGGTGGGGATGCCGTAGCGGCGCCCGGCTTCCAGGTTCGAGGTGGCGGTGAACCCGGCCAGGTAGGCGATGCGGGCGGCGGCGACGGCCGACTCCTCGTGGGTGCGGCGCGAACCCATCTCTATGATCCGGCGGCCGTTGGCGGCCGAGACCATGCGGGCGGCCGCGGCGGCGATGGCGCTGTCGTGGTTGAGGATCGACAGCACCACGGTCTCGAGCAGGATCGCCTCGGCGAAGGTGGCGCGCACGGTCAGCAACGGCGAGCCGGGGAAGAACAGCTCCCCTTCCGGGTAGCCGTCGATCTGCCCGCTGAAGCGGTAGTCGCGCAACCACTCCAGGGTCCTGTCGTCCACGACCTGGTGCTCGGCGAGCTGGGCGAGCTCGGCTTCGCCGAACCGGAAGTTCTCCACCGCGTCCAGCACGCGGCCGATGCCACCGGTGACGCCGTAGCGGCGGCCGTGCGGCAGCCGCCGCGTGAACACCTCGAACGCGCACTCGCGGTGTGCTGTTCCGTCACGCAGTGCGCTGGCCAACATCGTCAGCTCGTAGTGGTCGGTCAGCAGCGCTGTGCTAGAGCTCATGGGCAGAGATTACGTGGTGCCTGTGGGGGAACCAGCGTCCTCCCTGGCGCGCCACGACCACGCCCGTGCGCCGGAACCTCCGGTGTTCCCGAGCGTTGTTCGGAATTGCTCGTGCGGTGGGCACACCTGTTATGGGGTCGTGCGACCATGGGGGCATGACCTCGCCCGCTGAAATCGAGCGCGCGCAACTCGAGCAGGACGCCGAGGGCACCGCGGACACGCCGTGGGTGACCGTGGTCTGGAACGACCCGGTCAACCTGATGTCCTACGTGACCTACGTGCTCCAGAAGATCTTCGGCTATTCCCGGGATCACGCGACGAAGTTGATGCTGGACGTGCACCACAAGGGCAAGGCGGTGGTTTCCTCGGGCTCGAAGGAGAAGGTCGAGGGCGATGTGGCGAAGCTGCACGCCGCCGGCTTGTGGGCGACGATGCAGAAGGATTCGTGAGTGGACGGCTGGACCCGCAAGAACGGTCACGTGCAGGCCGAGCTCTCCCAGCAGGAGGCGGCCGTCATCCGCGGCCTGGTCGGGCAGATCAAGGACATGCTCACCGCCCGCGCGGACGAAGCGCCCGAGGATGAGCTCGCGCAGCTGACCGGGATCCGCACCGGCCCGACCACCCCTCCGGAGGACCGGGTGGTCGCGCGGCTGCTGCCGGACTTCTACCGGCGCGACCCGGTCACCGGCGACACCGACGAGGAGGAGACCGACGCCGCCGGCGCGATGCGGTCCCTGCACGAACCGGAGTTGCTGGAGGCCAAGACCGCCGCGGCCCAGCTGGTCCTGGAGACCTGCCCGCCGATGGGCGGCAAGGTCAAGCTCACCAGCGAGCAGGCCGACAACTGGCTGACGGCCCTCAACGACGTGCGCCTGGCGCTGGGCACGGCGCTGGACGTCGAGGACGACATGCCCGACGAGCTCCCGGAGGACGACCTCCGCCGCGAGCACCTCGGCGTTTACCAGTGGCTCACCTGGGTCCAGGACTCCCTCGTGGGGGCGGTGCTCGGCTGACCAGGCCGGTCAGCCGTGCAGGTCGCGGTAGGTGGCCGCGGCACCGGGGTGCAGGGGGACGTCGCCGGTGCCGATCAGGGTGCGCACGTCCAAGAACTGGGTGCCGACGGTCTCCCGCGGCACCAGGAACGGCGCGCGCCGCACCAGCACCCGGACCACCGCCGAGGCGAGCTCGTCGGGAAGCTGTGGGGAGCAGGCGAGCAGGTTGGGCACGCCGATGGTCGGGATGCCGCCGGTGTGCCGGTAGGCCCCCGGAGGCACCGGGAGCTGGTCGCAGACCGGGGTACAGCGCGCGCTCGCCGCGTTCACCGGCAGCAGGCGGATCCCGATGCGGTCGTCGAGGACCTTCAGCACCGGCGTCGGAAGTCCGCCCGACCACAGGAACGCCTCGATGCGGCCCTGCTCCAGCGCGGTGACGGCCTCGGCCAGCGGGAGCATCTCAGTGCGCAGCCCCGGGCGACCGGCGAACAGGCGCGCGCCCATCAGCGCGGTGCCGGACTTCGGCGCACCGATCGCCACCGAGCGCAGGTCGTCCACGGACCGGGCGGGCGAGTCGGCGGGCACCACGAGCTGGGTGTAGTTCTCGTACACGCGGCCGACCGCTTGCAGTCCCGCCATCGGCCGCAGCTCACCGGCCAGCGCCGCGTGGGCGGCATCGGCCAGCACCATGCCCAGGTCGGCGCGGCCGTCGCGCAACATCTCCAGGTTGTCCACGCTGCCCTGGCTGGGCAGCACCACCGGGTGCACCCCCGGCTCGGCGGCGGCGATCTCCGCCCCCAGCAGCGCGCCGAACGCCGTGTAGAAACCGCCTGGTTCACCGGCGGCGATGCGCAGCTCGCGCACCGGCTCGGTCTTCCCGCACGCGGTCAGCAACCCCAGCCCGAGGAACGCCCGGCGCCGCATCAGCGCGCCTCCGGCAGGTCGAGGTGAGCGGTCAGGCCGTGCGGTTCGGTGCGGGTGATGCGCAGTGCACCGCCGTGCGCGGCGAGCAGCTGCCCGACGATGGCCAGGCCGAGACCGCTGCCCCGGCTGCCCCGGTGGTGATCGGCCCGCCAGAAGCGCTGCGCCGCCAACGAGATCTCCTCCTCCGACAACCCCGGGCCGGTGTCGGCCACGCTCAAGGTGCGCTCGTCCCAGCCGATCTCGACCGACGCGCCGGGCGCGTACTTCACCGCGTTGTCCAGCAGCACGTCCAGGACCTGCGCGAGTTCCTCAGTGGACAGGGCGACGCGGGCCGGAGCGATCTCGGGCGCGGACAACGAGATCCCGGCGTCCTCGGCCGCCGGACGCCACGCCCGCACCCGGTCGGCGACCACCGCCGCCACGTCTCCCGGTTCGCCGGGAGACGCGGCCCGGTCGGCGGTCGCCAGCGCCAGGAGCCGGTCCAGCAGCGCCTCCAGCCGGTCGACCTCGCCGACGGTGGAGCGGTAGGTGCGCTCGCCGTCGGGGGTGATGCGCCGCTCCAGCGCGTCGACCCGCAACCGCAGCGCGGCCATCGGGTTGCGCAGCTGGTGCGAGGCGTCGGCGACCAGCCGCCGCTGCCGCTCGTCGGCTTCGGCCACCGCCTCCGACATGCGGTTGAACGACGCGGCGAGCTCGCGCAGCTCGGGGGGACCGGCGTCGACCGGAACCCGGGAGCGCCGCGAGCCGGCGCTGATCGCGCGCACCCCGGCGCCCAGGTCGGCCAGCGGCCGCAACACCCAGCGCGCCAGCACCAGCGCCACCAACCCGCACACCACCAGCGCGGTCAGCGCGCCCGCACCGATCAGCGCCCAGTGCGCGGCGATGTCGGCGGTGGCCCGCCGGACCGAGGCCTGCAGGACCACGGCGCCGGTCACCCGGGTGCCATCGCCGACCGGCCGGTAGCGCACCAGCTCCTCCTGGGACCACGGCCGCAGCCACGGCACGGATCCGGCGAGCTCGTTGCGCAGGGCCTGGTCGATCGCTCCGGCGAGGTCGGCGGCGCGCACCCCGCCGGTCTCCACCACCGGCGAGCGGGTCGCGTCGACCACGACGAGGGGTTCGCCGTAGAGGTCGGTGTACCGGCCGGCTTCGGCGCGCAGCACGGTCGCGTCGCCGGTGCTGAAGGCGTGGTCGGCCAGGCCCGCGAAGTGGTCCAGGTCGGCGTTGCGGGCCAGCACCAGCTGCTGGGTGCGCTCGGCGGCGGTGGCGCGCAGCAGGGGAGCGGCGAACCCGGCCACGGCCAGCACCGAGAACGTCAGCAGGACCAGCAGCAGCCGCTTACGCATCGCCGCCCAGCCGGTAGCCGAAGCCTCGGATGGTCACCAGCAGGTCCGGGCGGCCGAGCTTGGCGCGCAGCTGCGCGATGTGCACGTCCAGCGACCGCGACACCGCCAGGTAGGCGTCACCCCACACCTCGTCCATCAGCCGCTGCCTGCTCACCGCCGTGCCGCTCTCGGCGGCGAGGACCGCCAGCACGTCGAACTCCTTCGGCGTGAGCTCCACCTCGCGCTCGGCGACCTGCACCCGGCGGGTCCGCAGGTCGATCCGCACGTCCCCGACCTCGACCTGCTCGGAGCCGGGGGAGGGGTGGCGCCCGCGCCGCACGACGGCCTCGATGCGGGCCATCAGCTCGGCCATCCGAACGGGTTTGACCAGGTAGTCGTCGGCGCCGGAGCGCAGCCCGCGCACGACCGCGCGTTCCTCGCCGCGCGCGGTGAGCACCACGACCGGGATCGGGCCGATGCGCCGCAGCTTGCGCAGGACCTCCAGGCCGTCGGTGTCCGGCAGGCCGAGGTCGAGCAGCACCAGGTCGTGCTCCCGGTGCCGCAGCAGGGCGTCCGCGCCGCGGCTGACGCGCGTCGTCCGGTGCCCGTGGGCGTCGAGGACGTCGACGAGCGCCTCCGCGACGCCGTCGTCGTCCTCGACGAGCAGAACCCGCACCGGCCACACCTCCGGACCGAGAGTATGGCCGGTGCCGTCCATCAACCTCCCATCCGGGAATCCTTCGACGTCTCCCGCATCCGCAGGTAGACCAGCAGCGAGACCAGCACGCAGCCGGAGACGTAGTAGAAGAACACCTGCTCCATCCCGGCCTTCTTCAGCCACAGCGCGACGTATTCGGACGTACCGCCGAAGATCGCCACGGTCAGCGCGTAGGGCAGGCCGACGCCCAGGGCGCGGATGTTCGTCGGGAACAGCTCGGCCTTCACGATCGCGTTGATCGAGGTGTAGCCGGTGACGATCACCAGGCCGCCGAGCATCAGCAGGAACGCGGCGATCGGGTTCTGCGTGCCGCCCAGCACCGTCATCAGCGGGACGGTGAGCAGGGTGCCGGAGACGCCGAAGAACATCAGCAGCTTGCGGCGGCCGATCCGGTCGGACAGCGCTCCGGCGAGCGGCTGCAGGACGCCGAAGACCAGCAGCGCCGCGAAGTTGATCCAGGCGGCCGTGGGCTTGTCGATGCCGCCGGTGTTGACCATGTACTTCTGCAGGTAGGTGGTGTACGTGTAGAACGCCACCGTGCCGCCGAGGGTCAGGCCGACCACCAGCAGGCATTCCTTCGGGTACTGCAGCAGCGCCTTGATCGTGCCCTGCTCGGCACCGGACTTCGAGGTGGACTCGTAGCTCTCGCTCTCGTCCATGCCGCGGCGCAGCCACATCACGATGAGCGCGCCGACCGCACCGATGACGAACGGGACCCGCCAGCCCCAGGCGTCCATCTGGTCGCTGGTGAGGACCTGCTGCAGGACGATCTGCACGCCCAGCGCGACCAGCTGGCCGGACACCAGCGTCACGTACTGGAAGCTGGAGTAGAAGCCGCGCTTGCCCTCGGAGGCGACCTCCGACAGGTAGGTGGCCGAGGTCGAGTACTCGCCACCGACGGAGATGCCCTGCAGCAGCCGTGCGGCCACCAGCAGCGCGGGCGCGGCCAGGCCGATCGAGTCGTAGCCCGGGGTCAGGGCGATGACCAGGGACCCGAACGCCATCAGCGTCACCGACAGGGTCAGCGCGGCGCGCCTGCCGAAGCGGTCGGCGTAGCGGCCGAGCATCCAGCCGCCCAGCGGGCGCATCAGGAAGCCGACGGCGAACACGGCGGCGGTGTTGAGCAGCTGTGCCGTCGAGTCGCCCTTCGGGAAGAAGGTCGCGGCGAAGTAGACGCTGAACGCCGTGTAGGCGTACCAGTCGTACCACTCGATGAGGTTCCCGATGGATCCTCGCACCACGTTGCCGATCACTCGGCGTTCGGAGCGAACCGCCACATCGCGGTCTGCGATCGTCATTCACGCCTCCAGGTCGTGCCAGTGGAGAAGACGATGAACAGGCCGGGTGGCGTGGACAACACCCGGCGGTCCGCCTTTACATGCGGCTAACGTGATCGGCAGGAGGTGCGCGATGCCGTTGCAGCCGGGTGACCTGGACGCGCTGGTCGACGTGGAGGGCCTGCTCGTGGGCCACGACCAGCGGCTCGACGAGCACTGGGCGACCGGTGCGACCGCCGTGCTCGCCCCCGGTGGTGCCGCCGGAGCGGTCGACGTGCGCGGCGGCGGGCCGGGCACTCGGGAGACCGACGTGCTCGAACCCGACCACCTCGTGCAGGCGGTCAACGGCGTGGTGCTGGCGGGCGGCAGCGCCTACGGGCTGGCCGCCGCCGACGGGGCGGTGCGCTGGTTGGGTGAGCGCGGCCACGGGGTCCCGGTGGGTGGGCCCGGCGAGGTCGTGCCGGTGGTGCCCGCGGCGGTCATCTTCGACGTGCCGATGAACGACTGGGGCAACCGCCCCGACGCCGACTTCGGCTACCGGGCCTGCGAGAACGCCACCAGCACCGAGGTCCGGCAGGGCAACGTGGGGGCCGGGACCGGAGCGGTGGTCGGACCGGTCAAGGGCGGTGTCGGCACCGCCAGCGCCGTGCTGGCCGACGGCACCACCCTCGGCGCGCTGGTCGTGGTCAACGCGGCCGGGTCGCCCGTCGACCCCGACACCGGGCTGCCCTGGACTCCCACGCCCGGGCTCCGCGCACCCACCTCTGAGGAGGTGGAAGCCGCACGTCCGCGTTACGCGGGGAGACCTGGGCGTCACGGAGCGGTGGACCGGCCGCTCAACACCACGCTCGGCGTGGTGGGCACCGACCTGCGGCTCAGCAAGGCCGAGTGCCGGCGCCTGGCCGTGGCCGCCCACGACGCGCTGGCCCGCGCCGTCCGGCCCGCCCACCAGCTGGTCGACGGCGACACCATGTTCGCGCTGGCCACGGGCACCGGAGCGGCTCTGCCGGAGCCGGGCGAGCCGGGCTGGTCGAGCCGGTTGGACCAGGTCAGCGCCGCTGCGGCGGAGGTCGTCGAACGGGCTGTCGTGCGCGGCGTGCTCGCGGCGGAGCCGGTCGGAGAGGTGACGTGCTACACGCGCCTCTACCCCTCCGCGCAGGAATGAATCATCGTGGAGCGTCGTTCTCCGTAACGACGAAGCCGCACCGGTGAGAGCAGGACTTCCACATGATGGGAGGCCGGTGCCCCACCTACTAGGATGGTTGCTGTGCTGGTGATCCGACGCGACCTCGTGGACGCGATGGTCGCGCATGCCCGACGGGACCACCCGGACGAGGCGTGCGGCGTGATTGCCGGACCGGAAGGGTCCGACCGTCCGGAACGCTTGATCGAGATGATCAACGCCGAGCGTTCGCCCACCTTCTACCGGTTCGACTCCGCCGAGCAGTTGCAGGTGTGGCGGGCCATGGACGCCGCCGACGAAGAACCGGTGGTCATCTACCACTCGCACACCTCGACCGAGGCTTACCCGTCGCGCACGGACGTCTCCTACGCCTCGGAGCCCAACGCGCACTACGTGCTCGTGTCCACGCGGGACCCGCAGACCCATGAGCTGCGTTCCTACCGCATCCTCGATGGCGAGGTCACCGAGGAGCCGGTGGAGGTCGTGGAGTCGTACATGTTCGCCCACACCGGTAGCGACGAGGTTCCTGACCGCGACTGATCCGCGGCTCGACCGCACACCGTTGTTCGCGTTCCCCAAGTAGTCCTTTGTGGACAGGAGGATTCCCCATGGCAGTCAACGTTTCCATCCCCACCATCCTGCGGACCCACACCGGTGGTCAGAAGTCCGTGGAGGCCAAGGGCGACAACCTCGCCGCGGTGATCGACGACCTCGACGCCAACTACAACGGCCTCAAGGACCGGCTGGTCAAGGAGGGCAACCTGCACCGGTTCGTCAACGTCTACGTCAACGACGAGGACGTCCGCTTCGCGGGTGGGCTGGAAGCCGAGGTCTCCGACGGCGACAACGTCACCATCCTGCCGGCCGTCGCCGGCGGCATGCGCTGACGCGGGAGGAACCCGTGGCACGTTTCGACTCGCTGCTCGACGCGCTGGGTGAGACCCCGCTCGTCGGGCTGCCGCGCCTGTCGCCCGCGCCCGACGTGCGGCTGTGGGCGAAGCTGGAGGACCGCAACCCGACCGGCTCCATCAAGGACCGGGCGGCGTTGAACATGATCGAGGCCGCCGAGAAGGAAGGCCGGCTCTTCGCCGGCTGCACCATCCTGGAGCCCACCTCGGGCAACACCGGCATCTCACTGGCCATGGCCGCCAAGCTCAAGGGCTACGGCCTGGTGTGCGTCATGCCGGAGAACACCTCCGAGGAGCGTCGCCAGCTGCTGCAGGCCTACGGGGCGCGGATCATCTCCTCGCCCGCGGCCGGCGGGTCGAACCAGGCCGTCGCGATGGCCAAGGAGCTCGCCGAGCAGAACCCCGACTGGGTCATGCTCTACCAGTACGGCAACCCGGCCAACGCCGAGGCGCACCAGCACGGCACCGGGCCGGAGATCCTGCGCGACCTGCCCACGATCACGCACTTCGTGGCCGGGCTGGGCACCACCGGCACCCTCGTGGGTGTGGGCCGGTACCTGCACGAGAAGAAGCCCGGGGTGCAGATCGTGGCGGCCGAGCCCCGCTACGGCGAGCTCGTCTACGGCCTGCGCAACCTCGACGAGGGCTTCGTGCCGGAGCTCTACGACCCCGACGTGCTGACGCGGCGGTTCTCCGTCGGGTCCTACGACGCGCTGCGCCGGACCCGCCAGCTGCTGGAGAGCGAAGGCATCTTCGCCGGGATCTCGACCGGCGGCGTCCTGCACGCGGCCCTCACGATCGGCGAGAAGGCCGCTGCCGCGGGGGAATCCGCGGACATCGCGTTCGTGGTCGCCGACGCTGGCTGGAAGTACCTCTCCACCGGCGCCTACAGCGGTTCCCTCGACGAGGCCGCCCAACGCCTCGAAGGCCAGCTCTGGGCCTGATCGGTACTCGGGAGAACCCCGCCTCCGCTCAGGAGGCGGGGTTCTTCGCGTCCGCACCCGCGGGTCCTCTGCTCGCGGCCGCGACGGCGAAACACGCCGTTGTGGGTGGTGGTGTGGTGTGGACCCGCCGCAGCCCGGGTTGGACGTCGGACGACCTCGGTGTCAGGGCACCTGGTTCGGGTCGCCCGCAGTGGGTGTGGTGCTCGCTGCGGGCAGTTCGGGCGCCAGAGGTGGCGGAACCGCCTCGACCAGCGCTCGGGGCCGGGGTCAACCCGTGAAGGCGTAGGTCCTGAGGCCTTCGGCCGGGGCGCGGAAGGTGAGCACGCTGCCGTCCTGGTCGGTCGGCGACGGGAGGCCGTCGCGGGCCGTGGTGATGTAGAGGTCCCGGAGGTCCTGGCCGCCGAAGCAGAGGTTGGTCGGGCGTTGGGCCGGGAGCGGGATCGTGCCGGTGAGCTCTCCGCTCGGCGCGTAGCGGTGCAGCTCGCCCTTGTCGCGGACCGCCGTCCACAGCGTGCCCTCGGTGTCCACGGCGAGCCCCGAGGGCTGACCGCCCACCTCGCAGAGGGTCCGCCGGTTGCTCAGCAGTCCCGCCTCCACGTCGAAGTCGAGGACCTCGATGCGGTGGGTGCCGGCGTCGGCGACGTAGAAGCACGCGTCGTCCGGGCTGGTCGCCAAGCCGAGACCGGCTTCGAGGTCCTTGATGACCACGCCCGCTGAACCGTCCGCTCCAACCCTGACCAGCCAGCCGTCGCCGGACTCGTCCTCGCGCATCGTCGTGGCCCACATCCGGCCCCGGCGGTCGACCATCGTGGCGGCCGCGGTCATCCCCTCGCGGGCCCAGTAGACGAGCCAGGTGCGCTGCTCACCGTGGGCGTCGAACAGCGCCACGCCCTCCTCCAGGTGGAGCACCAGGCCGCCCCGGGTGCGGGGCTTCGCGCCGCCGGGCCGCTGCTGGAGCGTCATCGTCGCGTTGGTGCCGCCCGGCCGGAAGCGGTGCACACCGCCCGCGAGCGGATCCGTCCACAGCAGGGTCTCAGTGCCGAAGTCCCAGGTGGGCGCCTGTCCGGAACGTGCCGTAGCCGCAACTGCGATGTCGACCTGAGGGTGCATGCTCCACCTTCCCACCACACGACCCAACGGGCCGGGACCTTACCGCGAGGATCACCGCACAGGGCCAGATGGCGGAAACCTCGCTGATCCGCAACCTGCTCGACACCGGGGCGATGCGCACCCGGAATCAGGGTCGTTCCCCGATCCCGCACCCCGTGCCGCCAGCTAGGCTCGGTGGTGTGACACGTCCGTTGGAACGTCCTCGCCCGCGAGTGCTGCCCGCGAACCCGTTGAGGGCGGCGCTCGGCATGCTCCTCTGCGTCGTGGTGCTGTTCGCGATCGAGTTCTACGACGTGGCCACTCCGGCGCCCACCCCGGCGATGGACCTCGACGCCAACGGCATCCAGCCGCGCACCGTCGACGGGCTCGACGGCATCCTCTGGGCGCCGCTGCTGCACTTCGGCTGGCCGCACCTGATCAGCAACTCGCTGCCGCTGTTCGTGCTCGGCTGGCTGCTGCTCGCCGGCGGGCTCCGGCAGTTCGTCGGCGTCACCGCCGTGGTGTGGGTCGTCGCCGGAGCCGGGACCTGGCTGATCGGCGCGCCCGGGTTCCACGTCGGGGCCTCCGGCGTCATCTTCGGCTGGATGGTGTTCCTGCTGCTGCGCGGGTTCGCCCAGCGCAGCGTCGCCCAGGTCCTGCTGGCCGTGGTGCTGTTCTTCTACTGGGGCGGGATGCTCTGGGGCGTGGTGCCCGGACAACCCGGCATCTCTTGGGAGGGCCACCTCTTCGGCGCGATCGGTGGGGTGGTCGCCACCTGGCTGGTGGCGCGCAGCACTCGGCGGAAGGTGTCGCGGGCCGAGCCTGGCACACTGGCCCGGTGACCAACGCTCCGATCGGGATCTTCGATTCGGGTGTCGGCGGGCTGACCGTGAGCCGCGCGATCATGGACCAGCTGCCCGGCGAGACCGTCCACTACGTCGGTGACACCGCCAACGCCCCGTACGGGCCGATGCCGTTGGCGGAAATCCGCTCCCGTACCCTGGCGATCACCGACGCGATGGTCGACGAAGGTGTGAAGATGCTGGTCATCGCCTGCAACACCGCCTCTTCGGCCTGCTTGCGCGATGCCCGCGAGCGCTACTCCCTCCCCGTCGTGGAGGTCGTGCTGCCGGCCACCCGACGCGCCGTGGCCACCACCCGGAACCGGCGCGTGGGCGTCATCGGCACCGACGCCACGATCCGGTCCCGCGCCTACGACGACGCCTTCACCGCCGCTCCGGACATCGAGCTGACCACCGCGGCCTGCCCGCGGTTCGCCGAGTTCGTGGAGCGCGGCATCACCAGCGGCCGCCAGGTGCTCGGTCTGGCGCAGAACTACCTCGACCCGCTTCAGCAGGCCGGTGTCGACACCCTCGTGCTCGGCTGCACCCACTACCCGCTGCTGACCGGGGTGCTGCAGCTCGCGATGGGCGAGCACGTGACCCTGGTGTCCAGCGCCGAGGAGACCGCCAAGGACGTCGTCCGGGTGCTCACCGAGCACGACCGGCTCGCCGAGCCCGGCAACGTCCCCGCGCACGAGTTCCGCGTCACCGGCGAACCGGAGCGCTTCGCGCGGTTGGCCCGCCGCTTCCTCGGACCGGCCCCCTCGGCCGATGCCGTGATGCCCTTGCGCATGTCAGGCTCAGTCGCATGAAGCTGACGGTCCTCGGCTGCTCCGGGAGCATCCCGGGGCCCGACTCGCCCGCCTCCGGGTACCTGCTCGAGTCCGGTTCCACCCGCATCGCGCTGGACCTGGGCAACGGCACGCTGGGGGCGATGCAACGCGTCCTCGACCCGTTCGACCTCGACGCGCTGTTCTTCAGCCACCTGCACCCGGACCACTGCGCGGACTTCGGCGCGCTCACCGTCCACCGCCGCTACCGCCCCAGTCCGCCCTACGACCCGCGGGCGCGGCGGCTGCTGGTCCACGCCCCTGACGACGCCCCCGAGCGGCTCGCCGCGCTGTACGCGCCGACCGCCGCCGAACGGCCCGAGACCGACCTGTCCGACGTGTTCGACTTCCGCGCACTGGGCACCGAGCCGGTGACCGTCGGGCCGTTCACCGTTCGCGCCGTCGAGGTCGCGCACCTGTGCCCGACCTGGGGTTTTCGGGTCGAGGCCGAAGGCAGGGTGCTCGCCTACACGGGCGACACCGGGCCCTGCGGCCGGCTCACCGAGCTCGCCGCCGGTGCCCACGTGCTGCTGGCCGAGGCGTCCTGGGAACACCACGAGGACGCCCCGACGAACATCCACCTCTCGGGCCGCCAGGCCGCCGAGGTCGCCAAGACCGCTGCGGCCGAACGCCTGCTGCTCACCCACCTCGTCCCGTGGACCGACCACGAGGCCATCGAGGCCGAGGCGAAGGCGACCTTCGACGGTGCCACTGAGCTGGTCCGGCCGGGCGCCACCTACGAGGTCTGAGGCACCCCGGGGCCTGGGGGCTTCGTCGGGTTCCGAGGCCTGGGCTTAGGGTTGGGTCGTGGCTAGAGCGGATGGGCGTAGTGACGATCAGCTGCGCGAGGTGAAGATCACGCGCGGGTACCAGGACTGGCCCGCGGGTTCGGTGCTGGTCGAGTTCGGCCGTACCCGGGTGTTGTGCGCGGCGAGCGTGCAGGAGGGCGTCCCGCGCTGGCGGACCGGTTCCGGCCTGGGCTGGGTGACCTCCGAGTACGCGATGCTCCCCTCGGCGACCAACACCCGAAGCGCCCGCGAGTCGGTGAAGGGCCGCATCGGCGGCCGCACCCACGAGATCTCCCGGCTGGTCGGCCGTTCCCTGCGCGCCTGCATCGACATGGCGGCGCTGGGCGAGAACACCATCACCCTGGACTGCGACGTCATCCAGGCCGACGGCGGCACCCGCACCGCCGCGATCACCGGTGCCTACGTGGCGCTGGCCGACGCGGTGACGTGGCTGGGCGCTGCCGGTCGGCTCTCCGACCCGAAGCCGCTGTCGTGCGCGATCCAGGCGGTCAGCGTCGGCGTCGTCGACGGCCGGGTGCGGCTGGACCTGCCCTACGAGGAGGACTCCCGCGCCGAGGTCGACATGAACGTGGTCGCCACCGACCACGGCACCCTGGTCGAGGTGCAGGGCACAGGCGAGGGCGCCACCTACACGCGGTCCACGATGGACAAGATGCTCGACTTCGCGCTGGCCGGCTGCGGCGAGCTCGCTCGCCTGCAGGAGGCCGCGCTCGCCGAGCCCTACCCCGGTGAACTGCCCGGAGGCGCTGCGTGAGCCGGTTGCTGCTGGCCACCCGCAACCAGAAGAAGCTGGCCGAGCTGCGCCGCATCCTCGACGCCGAGGGCGTCACGGGCGTGGAGGTCGTGGGCCTGGCCGACGTGCCGGGGTTCCCGGAGGCTCCCGAGACCGGGACGACCTTCGAGGCCAACGCCGTCGCCAAGGCCGCCGACGCGGCCCGCGCCACCGGTCTGCCGTCCGTCGCCGACGACTCCGGCCTGGAGGTCGACGCGCTCAACGGCATGCCCGGCGTGCTCTCGGCCCGCTGGGCCGGTGCGCACGGCGACGACCAGGCGAACCTGGACCTGGTGCTGGGCCAGCTGGCCGACGTGCCCGACGAGCGCCGGGGCGGCGCCTTCGTCTCGGCCGCCGCGCTCGTGCGGCCCGACGGCACCGAGACCGTGGTGCGCGGCGAGTGGCGCGGCACGATCATCCGCGAGCCCCGGGGCGCCAACGGCTTCGGTTACGACCCGATCTTCGTGCCGGAGGGGGAGACGCGCACCAGCGCGGAGCTCTCCCCGGAGGAGAAGGACGCCGACTCGCACCGCGGCCGGGCGCTGCGCCTGCTCCTCCCGTCCCTCCGCGAGCTGGCTCCGTAGGAGTTCCGTCGCGGTGCGGGTGGCGGAGCGTGAGCGGCTCCGTGGACTCCGTGCCCCCCGTTCGCCTAGGAACCGTTCAGCACCTGCGGCGCTGGGAGTTGAGGCCCGCACCTGAGGGCAGCGGCGTTCACCGCACGACTTGGTGTGACTCCGCTCGCCCCGGTGGGGGCTGGGCGGAGATCGGCGGCTAACTTCGGTTCGTGTTCACCGATTGGTTCGAACTGGCCCTGCTCGTCGTCGTCGGATTCCTCTCCGGCGCGGTGAACGCGGTGGCCGGTGGTGGTTCCCTGCTGGTGTTCCCGGCGCTGCTGGCGACCGGGATGTCACCGCTGGTCGCCAACGTGACCAACTCAGTGGCGCAGGGACCCGGTTTCGTCGGCGCGGCGGTCAGCCAGCGCGCGGACCTGGCGGGCAACCGCCGCAGGGTGTGGACGACCTCGATCGCGGCGCTGACGGGCTCGGCGCTCGGGTGCGTGCTGCTCATGCTGCTGCCCGGCGAGGTCTTCGACGCCGTGGTCCCGGCCCTGGTCGGGCTGTCGGCGGTGCTGATGGCCTTCCAGAACACCATCCGCAAGTGGCTCGGCTCGCCTGAGCAGGGAGCGCCCGACCGCACCGTGCTGCTGACGGTGGGGATCTTCCTCGCCTCGATCTACGGCGGGTACTTCGGCGGAGCCCGCAGCGTGATCCTCATCGCGATCCTGGTGCTCGCGGCGACCGACAGCATGCGCAGGCTCAACGCCTTGAAGAGCTGGCTGGGCATGATCGGCAGCGCGGCCACGCTCGTGGTCTACGCCCTCATCGCCCCGGTGGACTGGATCGCGGTCGCGATGCTGGTGCCCACCACGGTCATCGGTGGCTTCGCGGGCGGGAAGCTCGCCCAGCGCCTCCCGTCGAGCCTGCTGCGGTACCTCGTCGTCGCCATCGCCGCCGGCGTGGCCATCTACATGGCTCTCGACTGAGCCGAGAACCGCACGCCGCGCGGTGGCCCTCCTGGGCCGGGTGGTGATGCCGCGCGGGAGGGCACTAGGACATCCCGCGCGCATCGCGCACCTCAGACGCCGATCTCCTTGCGGAGCCGGTCGACGTGACCGGTCGCCTTGACGTTGTGGAGAGCCTTGGCGATCTTGCCCTCGGGGTCGACGACGAACGTCGAGCGGATGACGCCCTGGACGACCTTGCCGTAGTTCTTCTTCTCGCCGAAGGCGCCCCAGGCGGTCATCACCGAGCGGTCCTCGTCGGACAGGAGCGGGAACGTCAGCCCCTCCGCGTCGCGGAAGCGCGCGAGCTTGGCCGGCTTGTCCGGGGAGATGCCCAGCACGTCGAACCCGGCGTCGTTGAGCTCGGCCAGGCTGTCGCGGAAGTCGCAGGCCTCCTTCGTGCACCCGGGGGTGCTCGCGGCGGGGTAGAAGTAGACCACCACCGAGCGGCCGCGGTAGTCGCTCAGCGAGACCGTGCCGCCGTCGGCGTCCGGGAGCGAGAAGTCGGGCGCCGCGTCGCCCTCGGAAAGTCGGTTCTGTTCGGTCATGCTCGCGACGCTAGCCGATGGGCCGGACGGGTTGTTCGGGCAGCGCCGCACCACCCGCTGCGGGGGTGAGCTGCGACACCTGCTCGATGGCCGGTCGCGCCGGCTGGTCGTGCGTGACGAGGAGAGCGCCCACGAGCAGCCCGGCCAACGCCGACGTGGTCACGGCAATCGCGCACCTGGTGTAGACGCGGACGGACACCGTCGAAATTCCTTTCTCGGAACGGGAAAACCGCCTCCGCGGCGGACGTGGTGGTGATCGCCGGGGTCGAGTGGATCGTTACCGGTGTCGCACGAACGGGCTACCGGGTTGCGGGGGTCCGTGGCCGGGCGTAGACGTCAGGTGACCCACCGATCACCGCACGGAGGACCACCATGCCGACCGTCGCCGAACAGTTCATCGAAGTCCTCGTGCAGGCGGGCGTGAAGCGGATCTACGGCATCGTGGGCGACAGCCTCAACCCGGTCGTCGACGCCGTCCGCCGCACCGAGGGGATCGAGTGGGTGCACACCCGCCACGAGGAGGCGGCCGCGTTCGCCGCGGGTGCGGAGGCGCAGATCACCGGCAGGCTCGCGGTGTGCGCGGGCAGCTGCGGGCCTGGCAACCTGCACCTGATCAACGGCCTCTACGACGCGCACCGCAGCGGCGCCCCGGTGCTGGCGCTGGCCTCGCACATCCCCTCGGCGCAGATCGGCACCGGCTTCTTCCAGGAGACCCACCCGGAGGAGCTGTTCAACGAGTGCAGCCACTTCTGCGAGCTGCTGTCCCAGCCCGAGCAGATGCCGCGGCTGCTGCGCAGCGCGATCCAGACGGCCGTCGGCCGCCGCGGGGTGTCGGTGCTCGTGATGCCCGGTGACGTGGCGGAGGAGTCGCCGGCGAAGCCGACCGGGCGGGGCGTGGTCGACTGGGTGCCGCCGACGATGCTGCCCTCGGCGGACCAGGTCGCCGCGCTCGCCGAGAAGATCAACCGCGCGGAACGCCCGATGTTGTTCTGCGGCGCGGGTTGCCGGGGTGCGCACGCCGACGTCATGGAGCTCGCCGAGAAGATCAAGGCACCGGTCGGGCACGCGCTGCGCGGCAAGGAGTGGATCCAGTACGACAACCCTTTCGACGTCGGCATGAGCGGGTTGCTGGGTTACGGCGCCTGCTACGAGGCGATGCACAGGGCCGACCTGGTGGTGCTGCTGGGCACCGACTTCCCGTACGACAACTTCCTGCCGCAGGCCAACACGGTGCAGGTCGACATCGAGCCGGCGCACCTGGGCCGCCGCACGGTGCTGGACCTGGCGGTGCACGGCGACGTCGCCGAGACGATCCGCGCGGTGCTGCCGGAAGTCCACACCAAGACCGACCGCTCCTACCTGGACCGGATGCTGCGCGACCACGCCGCTCAGCTGGAGAAGGTCGTCGACGCCTACACCCGCAACGTCGAGTCGCAGGTCCCGATCCACCCCGAGTACGTCGCCGACGTGCTCGACGACCTCGCCGCCGACGACGCGGTGTTCACTGTGGACACCGGGATGTGCAACGTGTGGTCCGCCCGCTACATCACGCCCAACGGGCGGCGGCGGGTTCTCGGGTCGTTCGTGCACGGTTCGATGGCCAACGCGCTGCCACAGGCCATCGGCGCGCAGCTGGCCGAGCCAGGACGCCAGGTCATCTCGATGTCCGGCGACGGGGGCCTGGCGATGCTGCTCGGTGACCTGCTGAGCCTGCGCACCCACCGGCTCCCGGTGAAGACCGTGGTGTTCAACAACTCCTCCCTGGGCATGGTGAAGCTGGAGATGCTGGTGGACGGGATACCGGACTTCGGCACCGACCACGACGGCATCGACTTCGCCGCGATCGCGCGTGCTGCGGGCATCAACTCGGTGCGGGTCGAGAAGCCGGGCGAGGTCCGCGACGCGCTCGCCGATGCCCTGTCACGCCCCGGCCCGGCGTTGGTGGACGTGGTGACCGACCCGAACGCGCTGTCCCTGCCGCCGCACATCACCGGTGAGCAGGTCAAGGGCTTCGCGCTGGCGGTGAGCCGCACGGTCCTGTCCGGTGGTGTCGGCAAGATGCTGCAGCTCGCGCGCAGCAACCTGCGGAACGTGCCGCGGCCCTGATCCCACGCGTGGCGGAATTCCTGGAAGTTCGGACCCGCGCGAGAAGCGGACGGGCGGCCCTGATCACACGTGTGGCGGAACTCCCGGAAGTGGTTCGGAACCCGCGCGGGAAGGGGACGGGGCCGGCCCGGATCAGTCGCGGGTGCGGCGGGGCGTCAGGTTGCCGGCACGCCACCACAGGAGCAGGCCGACGCCGAACAGGACCGCCCACACCAGCACGGACAGCGTCATGAGCAGGTACATGCCACCCCCAGAGCGCGGCGATCCGGCCCTCCTGCGCGGTCGCCCGCACCAGGATCTCGCGGCGGCGGCGCCTGGGGAAGATGTCGTAAGGGTGATCGGGATGTGACTGGCCGTGGCGGGGCGGGCAGGATGGGGGCATGACAGTCAGTCCCACGGTGCGTCGCCGGAGGCTGGCCGCCGAACTGCGCCGGCTGCGCGCCAGGTCGGAGGTCACCCAGCAGCAGGCGGCCAGCCACCTCGGTTGCACGCAGGCGAAGATCGGTCGGTTCGAGACCGCGAAGAGGTCACCCTCGGTCGGTGACGTGTCGGCGTTGCTGGACTTCTACGGGGTGGAGAGCGCCGAGCGGGAGCAGTTGATCAACCTGGCTCGCGACGCCCGCAAGCGCGGCTGGTGGCACTCCTACAGCGACGTGCTGCCCGAGTGGTACGAGACCTACGTCGGGCTCGAGGCGGAGGCTTCGAGCATCCACACCTACGAGTCCGAGGCGATCCCCGGATTGCTGCAGACGCGCGAATACGCCTACGCCATCACCAGATCGACGCTGATCCGCGCGAACGACGCGGAGATCGGGCGGCGCGTGGACCTGCGCATCCAGCGCCAGGAGCGGGTCACCGGCGACGACCCGCTCGAGCTGTGGGCGGTGGTCGGCGAAGCGGCGCTGCGGCGCCGCGTGGGCGGTGACGGCGTGCTGCGCAGGCAGCTGGAGCACATGCTCAAGCTGGGGGAACTGCCGAACGTCACGCTGCAGGTGATGCCGCTGGACGCCGGGGCGCATCCGGCGCAGGCCGGTCCGTTCGTGATCCTGCGCTACTCCAACCACATCGATCCGGACGTGGTGTACCTGGAGACCCACGTCGGGGGTTTGTACTTGGAGCGCGAGAACGAGCTGACGAACTACGCCAGGATGATGGACCACCTGCGAGCGCATGCGGTAGACCCGGAGGGTTCGGTCGATTTCATCCAGCAGCGCATAGGGGAGTTGTAGATGGCGGAGATATCCGGCTGGCGCACCAGTTCCCGCTCGCAGGGGCAGGGTCAGTGCGTCGAGGTCGGTTTCGGGTCCGATCACGTGGGTGTGCGCGACACCAAGAACCGGGGGGCGGGGCGGCTCGAGGTCGCCTCGCAGCTGTGGAGGGACTTCGTCGGCGACCTCAAGCAGGGTCGTTTCGACCAGGGATGACGCCACCAGGGGAGCGCAGCATCAGTGCGGGGGGCGCTCCCCGCGAGCGCCCGCGCGCTCGGGTTCGACGTCCCGCTCCAGGAACGGTGCGAGCAGGCCGGGCACCGCTTCGTCGGCCAGCGCCAGGCCCTCGCCGGTGGGGACGTCGTAGATCCGGTAGAGGCTCGAGCCCGCCGCGGTGGTCGCGCCCACGGTGACGAGGTCGGCGCGACGCTGGAACAACGTGCGGGAGATCCGCCAGCCGATGATGTTCTCGCGCTGCAGCGCGACCGTGTGCCGCATCGCGCTTCCGTTGCGCGCCAAAAGGTACCGCTCGTCGAGCGCGTGGCCGAGACCGCGGTAGGCGTCGACCGCGAAACCCAGTCCGGCCAGCAGCGCCAGCACCGCCAAGCTCATCGCGAAGCCCACCGGGAACCAGCCGAGCACCGCGGGGGTCGACACCGCGGCGGCGACTCCCAGCGCGCTCCACAGCGCCCAGCCGATCCGGCGCCGCAGCGCCGCCCGCGGGTGCGGCAGGAGCGGCACGTCGAAGGGCTGCTCGCGCAGCACGGCGGCCGCGACCCGCCTGGCCTCCCCGCGAGGAGCGGGTGGCAGCAAGGTCTTGCTCTCCGGCTGCTTCTTGTCCTGCTTCTGCGCCTGCAGTCCGGTGGCCACGGCGCCGAGCCGGGCCCCGCCTGCCAGCCGCAGCGGCAGCGGCTCGCACAGCTCGATGCCGCGCAACCGGCGTTCCTCCAGCGACAGCGAGCGGGTGGTCAGCAAACCGCGCTTGACCCGCAGCGTGCCCGGTTCGCGGGTGAGCTGGTAGCCCCACCACATCTCCAGCGAGAGCAGGAACGCCCCGACGATCCCGGCGACCAGCGCGATGCCGACCACGACCAGCACGAACGCCACGACGCCCATCGCGACGACGGCACTGCCGAGAGCTTCGAAGACACCCCACTTGCGCAGCAGCTCGTCGAGGGAGCCGAAGGCCGAGCCGATCGCGCCCCACACCACCAGCATCAGCGACACGGTCAGCGCCGAGTACCCGAGCCACTGCGGCTTGAGCCGGCTGAGCACGCCGTCGTCAGAGCGACCCTCCTCCTCCACAGTGGACCGGCCGCCGAGGAGGATGGCGTGCCGGAGGGTTTCGGCGTCCGCGCGGCTGATCGACTGGAGCTTGATGGCGGCCTCGTCGCCCTGGGCCCCGGTGCTGATCTTCACCGTGGAGATCCCGAACAGCCGCTCGTGCGGTGCCGCGGTCAGGTCCACGGTGCGGATGCGTTCGCGCGGGATCGACCGGTGGTTGCGGACCAGCCCGCCGAGCCGCTGCTCGAAGCGCTCCTCGGTGACCCGGTACCGGTAGAACACCCACTGGTAGGTGGCGCCCCCGGCGACGAGCACGCCGGAACCCAGACCGATCAGCACCGTGATGAGCACGGCCGTCACCCCGGCCCCGGCCAGGGTCATGATGAGCACCGTGGCCAGCGCCGGTGCCGCCACGACGACTCCGGCCGCCGGGATCGAGCGCGGGTCCAGGCGCTGCCACTGCCCGTCGAGGACGTTCACGTCGCATCTCCCGGTGTCGCTTGGGTGGTCGCGGTGAGCTGCTCGACGATCTCCGCCGCCTGCTCGCGGTCCATCCCGTCGATGCTCAGTGGACCGGCCGCCGAGGCGGTGGTGACGGTGACGCTGGAGAGGTCGAACAGCTGCTGGAGCGGGCCGCGCACGGTGTCGACGGTCTGGATCCGCGACATCGGCGCGATCCGCCACTCCTGCCGCAGCCAGCCCGCTGCCGTGTAGACGGCGTCGTCGGTGATCTCCCAGCGGTGCACCCGGTAGCGCCACTGCGGCATCACCACGAGGTAGACCGCCCCCAGCACGGCGATCACGGCCGCCGGGAGCAGCAGCCAGAAGCGGGCCGGCGGGATCAGGACCCCCAGCGCCACCAGCACGACCACCGGCGGCAGCACCAGCGAGGACGCCTGGGCGGTCCACCAGCCGATCGCCCGCTTCTCCACCCGGTTGCGCGGCGGGCGGAGCCGCACTGCATCGGACATCTCATGCCCCTCTCGTGAGCGATCGACGACGATTGTGTCGGACCGCCGGGTCGTGCGTGTGCCTCTACAGGGATTTCAGCTGCGGCCAGATCTCCGACCACGGCCGGGTCTTGCCGGTCGCGATCCAGCCCTTGAGCGCCTCACCGGGGATCGCGGGCCGGATGTCGGTGAAGTGCGGTCGCAGCTCCTCGACGTCGTTGCCGTAGTAGACGATCGTGTCGACGTCGTCGGACGGCCGTCCGAAGTAGCCGTACCCGCGGTGCGGGCTGAACACCTCGGGCAGCGGGTGGTGCCTGCTGCCGACGTCGAGCATCGCCGCCGAGATGTAGCTGCCGCCGACCACCGCTGTGCGGGAGCGCTGCTCGGCGGGGAGCGAGAGGTACGCGGCGGAGACGTCCCGGGCGATGCGGTCGCTGACCCGGTCGTCGTCGAGCTTGGTGAACGCGGCCGAGAACTCCTGGTTGATCGCCGCACCGGAGAACGCGAGCACCCCGGCCAGTCCGAGCGTCACCGCGTGGACCGGCCAGGCCGCCCACCCCCAGCGGGACGGCCTGGCCAGCCTGCGCCGCTGCAGCCCGACCACCGCCGCCGCGATGGGCACGCCGTACATGCCGAGCAGGTAGTACGGACGTCCGGCGGTGACGACGAAGAAGACCCACAGCAGCACCATGGCGAGGCCGAGCATCCGGTACGGCCGCAACCAGGACCGGGTCAGCAGCATCCACAGCCCGGACAGCACGAGCGCGGCGCCGAGGACACCCGCGTGGAGCACCAGCTGCACGGCTGTCCCGGCGCGACCACCCGAGAGCATCGGCGACTCCTCGGCCACGACCGCGGACATCGCCAGCTGCGGCCACCCGTGGGCCGCCTGCCAGATCAGGGTCGGCGCGGCGATCAGCAGCGCGATCCCGGTACCGGCCCACAGCTTCGGCCGGGTCAGCACCGCTCGCGGGCCCACCACCAGGACGCTGACCAGCAGCGCCGCGCAGAGAGCCACGACCTGGAACTTGAACTGCAGGTTGACGCCCAGCAGCACGCCGAACACCAGCAGCAACCGGTCGTCGGCGACACCCTGCGAGTGCTGCCGCAGCCACCGCACCAGCGGCAGCAGCAGCGCGGTCCACAGCAGCGGTTCGAAGGTGTAGGGCGCCACCCAGTGCCCGACCAGGTTGCTCCACAGCCCGGTCGCCGCGGCGAAGGCCGCGAGGGTCTGCGCCCGCCGGTCTGCCCCCAGTTCGCGGGCCAGCAGGGCGATCAGCACGACCGCGCCGCCGGTGGCCAGTGCGGCCGGGAGGCGCAGCACGAACATCGAGTCCGGGGCGATGAGGTCCATCGCCGCCGCGATGAGCGGCGCCAAGGGTGGTTGGTCCGCGTAGCCCCAGTCCGGGTGGAACCGGCCGGCCGCGAGCATGTAGACCTCGTCGATCCAGTAGTCCCCGAACAGCCCCGCGATCGCGTGCACCGCGGTCAGGACTCCGGCCACGGCCAGCACGGGCCACCTGGCGAGGGCGTGCTGCGGCCCGACGGGTTGCGCGGTGCGCGCCCTCGGTGGGTCGATGATCATGGCTTCCCCCAGGAATCGGTTGCGGGACCAGTCAACACGCAGCCGGGGCTTGATCGGCACGGCGAGAGGTCGCGAACGCGGTGGACGAAGGTTGCGCCCGGCGGAGCGCGGTGCAACTTTCGTCTAGACCTCGATGTCATGACGTGGGGTTCCGCTACGCGGCCTGGGGGAGCGGGACCTAACGTGGACCGGGTGACACGACCGCTCTGGCGGCTGCTCTGGAACACCCCGCGAGAGGCAGCCTTCGACATCTGCCTGGTGATCGGGTTGCACGTGTTCGCGCGCGTGCTCTCGCAGTTCTACCCGACGGACGTGCCGCCCGGCACCTACGACTGGATCGGCGGTCTGTGGTTCAGCGACGTCGTCGACGCCGTGCTGGGTGTCGCGCTGCTCGCGCGCCGCCGGTACCCGGTGGTGCTGCTGTGGGCGATCGCGCTGCTCTCCGTCGCGCAGGCGCTGCTGATCACCTTCGGGCCCGGACCGCTGATGCGGATCAACGTCTCCACCGACCCGTGGGTGCCCGGCATCACGCCGTGGGTGATCTACGCCGCGTTGGTGTACGACCGAGGTCGGCGCTCCCTCGTGTGGGCGCTGATCGCCGTCGTGACGGTCGTGAGCCTGCGCGTGTGGGCCGAACCGAGCGGTGACGCGGTGGTGACGGGTGCGGCGTGGACGATCTTCCCGGCGGTGCTCGGCCTCTACGCAGGTGCGCGCACCCGGCTGGTCGAGGCGCTGCGGGAGCGCGCCGAGCGCGCCGAGCGCGAGCGCGAACTGCTGGCCGAGCAGGCGCGCGCCGAGGAGCGCGCCCGGCTGGCCGCGGAGATGCACGACGTCGTCACCCACCGGGTCAACCTGATGGTGCTGCAGGCGGGGGCGCTCGGCGTGATCAGCGACGACCCGGCGGTGCACCGGGCGGCCGAGGAGCTGCGCGCCAGCGGCGGCGAAGCGCTCGCCGAGCTGCGCGACCTCGTCGGCGTGCTGCGCCGCCGCGACGAGGAGCAGCAGGGACCCGGTGCGGGCCCGCCGAGCGACGTGCCCGACTTCCGCGAGCTCATCGCCCAGTCCGAAGCGGTGGGCATGCGCGTGGAGTTCACCATGGACGGAGACCCGGGCCAGGTCACCCCGGCGGTCGGCAGGACCGCCTACCGCGTGGTGCAGGAAGGCTTGACCAACGCGCACAAGCACGCGCCCGGAGCCGAGGTGCACGTTCGCGTGCTGCACAGCGACGACCGCGTGCGCGTCGGCGTCCGCAACACAGCAGGGTCGGGGCCCTCGTCCGAACTCTCCGGCAGCGGTGGGGGAGTCGGACTGCTCGGGCTGCAGCAGCGCGTCGAGCTCGTCGGCGGCACCTTCCGCGCCGGGCCGACCGACGGCGGCGGGTTCGAGGTCGAGGCCATGCTTCCCGGGTACGTGCCCACCGAGGAGAGCGCCGATGCCTGAGACGATCCGGGTTCTCGTCGTCGACGACGAACCGATGGTCTGCGCCCACCTGCGCACCATCCTGGGCTCCGCGCCCGACATCGACGTCGTCGACGACGCCCAGGACGGTGCTGCCGCCGTCGAATCGGTGGTCCGGCACCGGCCCGACGTCGTGCTCATGGACTTGCGGATGCCGGGCGTGGACGGCCTCACCGCCACCGAGCGGATCTGCGGCATGCCCGACGCCCCGGCCGTGGTCGCGCTGACGACCTTCGACGCCGACAAGTACGTGCTGCGCGCCCTGCGCGCCGGTGCGGTCGGGTTCCTCGTGAAGTCCACGCCCCCGCACGAGCTCATCGGCCTGGTGCGGGTCGCCGCCGACGGGCACACCGTGCTCTCCGAGGAGGCCAAGCGCCGGTTGCTGGCGGCCACCGGCGGCGAGCAGCCCGCGCGCGAGCGGGCGGTCCGGCTGACCCGCGAGCTCACCGAGCGGGAGGTCGACGTGCTCACCTGCCTCGGCCGCGGGATGTCCAACGCGCAGATCGCCGCCCGCCTGCACCTCTCGGAAGCGACCGTGAAGTCCTACGTCTCGCGGATGCTGGTCAAGCTCGAGTGCGAGAACCGCCTGCAAGCAGGCCTGCTCGCTTACGACGCGGGCCTGGTACCCCGCTGACGGCACGCCAGGCGTGCTCCAGGTGTGGGGGTTCAGCGGGCGCTGCCGCGGGTTCTGAGCGGCTTCGTGGGCGAGCACGCCGAACGCCGCGTGCACGGATGCTCGAGGAGCGGCGCACGGCGTTCACGGAGCCGCTGCGCTCTTCACTTCCGGAGATCCCGGCTACCAGCACCGCCAGGCAGGGCGAGCGATCCACCAGAGCACTAGGCCGACCGGGTGGACTCCTCCATCAGGTTCAACGATCAATCGAGTGAGGTCCGCCGATTGGCTCTGGAATATTCCACCCAAGATCGGTACACCATAAGTGACGCGTTCCGCGCGGTTGTCGGGGCCGGGAACGCGTCAGCGCCGTCGGTTCGGGGATCGATGGCGCACCGGTCGGAGGGGTCCGGCCGCAACGAGGGTGCCCTCGGCGCAATCGGGGTGCGCCGAGGGCACCTTTCTCTCCCCGCACGTCCTCCCGCACGTCCGCCGGACTCGGCTCGTCGGAACGCTCTCCGGTGCGCACTCCTCAGAGGACCGGCTTTCGCTTCCGCCGATCTCGAATCGGCTTCAGGCGTGGTGTTCCCGGGTGAGCAATTGTCGCCGGACGGTTGATTTCCTCAGCCTCCTCGACCCCTCGTGACCTGCGGCTCAATGGGGAAAAGCGGCAAAATCCTTCCCTTTCGCGGTTGTTCTCCGTCCGGTTACTGTTCGATCAAGTTGCTGCGGGGAGCCGGTTGGGGGAAGGCAGGCCTTCGGCTGGAGTTCGCGTGGCAAGTCCTTCGGACAAGGAGATCTCACGATGGTCGATGCCCCACGTCGCCTCGCCCGGTTCGCCGGTGGTGCCGTTGTCGCCGTTGCAGCGCTGACCTCGGCTTCCGTGGCCCAGGCGGCTCCGGCCGACGTCAACCCGTTCATCGTCGGCGGGCAGGACGCCAACATCGCGGACCACCCGTTCACCGTCGCGCTGACCACTCCGGACGGTCAGCAGTTCTGCGGCGGCTCGCTGGTGGCCGAGAACAAGGTCCTCACCGCCGCGCACTGCACCGACGGCCAGCAGGCCGCCGACATCAAGGTGGTCAGCGGCCGCACCACCATGAGCTCCAGCGAGGGCACGGTCTCCGACGTCACGGACGTCTGGATCCACCCGGAGTACACCGACGCCACCAAGGGCTTCGACGTCTCCGTGCTGACCCTCGGCGCCCCGGTGCAGGAAGCGCCCATCGAGCTCGCCACCGCCGACGACCCGAGCTACGCCCCCGACACCGAGGCCACCATCCTCGGCTGGGGCAACACCTCGGAGGGCGGCCAGCAGTCCGACCACCTGCAGAAGGCGGCCGTGCCGGTGAGCTCCGACGAGACCTGCTCGCAGGCGTACCCGGAGTACAGCAACGAGTCGATGGTCTGCGCCGGTCTGCCGGAAGGCGGTGTCGACTCCTGCCAGGGCGACTCGGGCGGTCCGATGGTCGCCGGCGGTCGTCTGATCGGCGTCGTGTCCTGGGGCCAGGGCTGCGCGCAGGCCGGCTTCCCGGGCGTCTACGCCCGCGTCGGCGCCTACAACGACGTGATCACCGAGCAGATCAACTCCTGACGAGCGACCGGCCGGGGTTGTCATCCCGCTGGCCTCGGCCGGGCCCGCTCCGCTGAGGAGGAAAGGCCGTGGACGCCCGCCGTCCACGGCCTTTCGCCGTCTCCTGCTGCTCCGATCCCGCCTCCTCTGGTGGCCCGCGCGGTCACCGCGTGCTCGCTGTACTGTTCGGTAGGTTCCGTCCGGGGCGGGGAGGGACGACGAGGAGCAGGAGGATTCGAGGGGTGACGGCTGAGGACGCGGCCAGCTCGCACGGGCACAACCTGGTGAAGTCGGCAGACCGGGCGTTGATCATCCTGGAGCTGCTGTCCCGGGGGCGGCACCGGCTCAGCGACATCGCCGAGACGCTGCGCCTGCCGTTGTCCAGCGTGCACGGCCTGCTCGGCACCCTCGTGCACCGCGGCTTCGCCGAGTTCGACCCGACCACCCGCACCTACGGGCTCGGCCTCAAGGCCTGGACGGTCGGGCAGGGCTACACCGGGCACCGCGACATCGTCGGCCTCGCGCTGCCGCTGATGGAACGGCTCGCGCAGGAGACCGGGGAGACCGTGCAGCTGTCGCGCCTCGACGGCATCGAGAACGTCTACATCGCCATCGCCGAATCGCCCCAGCCGATGAAGCTCGTCTCGGCGGTGGGGATGCGCCTGCCCGCCCACTCCGTCGCGCTCGGCAAGGTGCTGCTGGCGGGCCTGAGCAACGACGAGGTCGCCGCCCGCTACGCGGACGCGGAGCTCGAACGCTTCACCGACCACACGATCACCGAGCTGCCGGACCTGCTCGTCGAGCTCGACCAGGTCCGGCACGACGGCTGCGCGACCGACGACGAGGAGTACATCATCGGCTGCCGCTGCGTGGCGGTGCCGATCAGGGACCACGCGGGCGAGGTCATCGCAGGCATGTCCGTGTCCGCCCCCACGCCCCGCTGCGGCCCCCGCTGGACCGAGGAGACCCGAGTCCCCCTCACCGAAGCGGCCCAAGCCGTCCACCACCAACTCCGCCACTGAAGCTCCCCGAGAACGGCGAGGACGGCCAGCAGACCACGAGCGGCTTCGTGCGCCGGTCTGATGTGGCACGGCGACCTCGGAGCTCCGCGTGCCGTCGTCAACCGACGACGGCCGCAAAGCCGCTCAAGGACCCGCGGCGGCCCCACTGCTGGGCTGAGCTCCGCGGTGCCGGGCCGAGCGCCAAGGGTGCCGGGCTGAGTTCCTCAGGTGCTGGGCTGAGCCCTCCGGTAGCCGGCCAAGCCTTGAGGGCAGGCTGAGTCCCCGTCGAACTTCGCGCGATGCGACGGGGATCTTCGGCCCTCGAACTTCGCGAGAAGTTCGACAGGACCTCGCCGCACCGGGGCCTGGTACGGCGGCTCCGCAGCGTCCCCGCAAGAGGTTCTCGCTGGTCAGCCGAACTGGATGGAGCGCTTCGCGAGACCCCACCAGAAGCCTTCGACCGGGACGGTCTGGGCGTCCAGGTCATCGCCGGCGGCGCCGAGGGTGACGAACAGCGGCGCGAAGTGCTCGGTCCTCGGGTGGGCCAGTCGGCCGGCGGGGGCTTTGTGCTCGAAGTCGAGCAGGGCGTCGACGTCGCCGGAGGACAACGCCCGGCCTCCCCAGTCGTCGAACTCCACCGACCAGCTCGGCGTGGTGGAAGACCGCAGGGCGGCGAGGTTGTGGGTGAAGAACCCGCTGCCCACGATGAGCACGCCTTCGTCGCGCAGCGGCTGCAGGGATCGGCCGAGGCGCATCAGCGCCCCGGGCTCCAGCGTGGGCATCGAGATCTGCAGCACCGGGATGTCGGCGTCGGGGTACATCTCCTTGAGAGGCACGTAGGCGCCGTGGTCGAGGCCTCGTTCCGGCACGTCGACCACCGGGGTCTCGGTGTTTCCGAGCAGCGCGCGCACCCGCGTGGCCAGGGCCGGAGCGCCCGGAGCCGCGTAGCGCACCTCGTAGTACCGGTCGGGGAAGCCCCAGAAGTCGTAGACCAGCGGAACCGTGCTGGTCGCTCCGATCGCGAGGGGTGCTTCCTCCCAGTGCGCGGAGATGATCAGGATCGCCGTGGGCCGGGGCAGGTCGGCGGACCAGGCGGCGAGCTCACCGGGCCAGAGTTCGTCGTCGGCCAGCGGTGGGGCGCCGTGGCTGAGGTACAGGGCGGGCATGCGCGAGGTCATCGCAACCTCCTAGTTCGAATTTGAACCAACCGTAGCTCAAAGTTCGAATTTGAACAAGCTAGGATGGAGGGGTGACCGAACCGCGCTGGCTCGATGCCGAGGAGATGGCCGCCTGGAACGCCTTCGTCGAGGCGGGCAACCTGGTGAACCGCCGCGTCGAGCAGCAGCTCAAAGAGCAGGCGGGGTTGTCCCACCCGCAGTACGAGATCCTGGTCCGGCTCTCGGCCGCGCCAGGGGGCGAAGTCCGCATGTCCGAGCTCGCCGAGCTCGTGGTGACCTCCAAGAGCGGCTTGACCTACCAGGTCACGCAGCTGGAGAAGGCCGGTCTCGTGAGCCGGCGGACCTGCGACACCGACGACCGGGGCGTGATCGCCCGCTTGACCGAGGACGGTCGCCGCAAGCTCGAGCAGGTGGCACCAGGGCACGTCGAGCTGGTCCGCGAGCACCTCATCGACGTCCTCGACCGTGATCAGCTGCGCGCGCTCACCGACGCGTTGGGCGTGGTCACCCGCAAGCTGCGCGGGTCTTGACGCCACCCGTCCGCGCTGATCGGATTTCGCTCGCTTGAACTGTCTTCAAATGGGCGAAGCGGAGTCGGTGATGAGGTTTCTGAGGCTGGGGTCGTTCTCCGAGGAGCGCCCGCACGTGCTCGACGACCAGGGGCGGTTGTTCGACCTGAGCCCGCTGACCGGCGACGTCGACGGCGCGTTCCTCTCCGGTGACGGGGTCGCGCGCACCCGCGCGGCGCTCGCCGCGGGTGCGCTCCCCGCGGTCGACGACCCGGCCGACGGCACCGGGATGCGGGTGGGCGCGCCGATCGCGCGGCCGATGGCGGTGCTGTGCATCGGGCAGAACTACGCGGCCCACGCGGCCGAATCCGGCTCCGCGCCACCGGAAGTCCCGATCCTGTTCTTCAAGCACCCCAACACGGTCATCGGTCCCCACGACGACGTGCTGGTCCCGCGCGGTGCCGAGCAGGTCGACTGGGAGGTCGAGCTCGGCGTGGTCATCGGGCAGCGCGCGAGCTACCTCGACAGCGCCGAGCAAGCCCTGGCGCACGTGGCCGGTTACGTGCTGGCCGACGACGTTTCCGAGCGCGCGTTCCAGAAGGACCAGTCCGGCGGCCAGTGGTCGAAGGGCAAGTGCGCGCCGACGTTCGCTCCGGTCGGACCCTGGTTCGTGCCCGCCGACGAGGTCTCCGACCCGCAGGCGTTGCGGCTGCGCAGCTGGGTCAACGGCGAACCGCGGCAGGACTCCAGCACCGCGGACATGATCTTCAGCGTGGGCGAGGTCGTCCGCCACCTCTCGCAGTACCTGACCCTGGAGCCCGGCGACCTGGTCATCACCGGTACCCCGGAAGGCGTGGCGATGTCCGGCCGGTTCCCGTACCTGGCCCCGGGTGACGTGGTGGAGTTGGAGATCGACGGTCTCGGTCGTCAGCGCAGCGCCCTGAAGTCGGCCTGAGGCTGAGCCGTTCGTACCAACCTAAACGTGAAAAGCTTTCTATTCATCGTCGGGATGGCTAGCGTGCCGGTGCCGGAGGAGATCCGCATCGGAAAGGGCTGGCATGGCGCGACGTTCACTGGTCGTCACCACGGTGGCGGTCATCGCGGGATCCCTGTTGATCGCACCGGGCGCCGGAGCCCAGGACGTGTCGCCGCCGGAGGACCACTGCCGGCAGCAGTGCCACGACATCCTCCCGCCGGGGCAGAACGGCAACGCCACCTTCGCCGAGCTGGTCTCGCACATGCTGCTGGGCACCCGACCGAAGCACTCCGACGACCAGCTCGGCAAGTACGACGCGTTGGCCGGCGGGTACCGGGAACTCACCACCGGGACCATCCAGGAGTTCTTCAACGACCACTCCTTCGGCGTGGAGCCCGACGACGTGGAGCGGACCTACCGGCCGCGCGCCGACGTGACCGTCATCCGCGACAAGACCGCTGGTGTCCCGCACGTCTACGGCGACACGCGTTCCGGCACCACCTTCGGCGCCGGTTACACGACCGCCGAGGACAAGCTGTTCCTGATGGACGCGCTCCGGCACGCCGGTCGCGGTGAGGTGACCCCGTTCGCCGGTGGCGCGCCCGCCAACCGGGAGCTGGAGCAGAGCTTCTTCTCCGTCTCGCCCTACACCGAGGAGGAGCTGCAGGACCAGATCGACCGGGTGGCCGCGCAGGGTGAGCGCGGCCGGATCGCGCTGCAGGACGCGCAGTCCTACCTCGACGGCATCAACACCTACGTCCAGCAGGCGCACCAGGGCCGGTACTTCCCGGGTGAGTACGTCGCCACCGGTCACGTCGACCCGGTCACCAACGAAGGCCGCATCGAGCCGTTCAAGCTCACCGACCTCGTCGTGCTGGCCTCGCTGGTCGGTGCCCAGTTCGGCGGTGGCGGCGGAGGAGAGGTGCAGAACGCCGTCGCCCGCATGGCGCTGCACGAGCACTTCGGCCCCGAGCGCGGGGAGCAGGTCTGGGCCTCCTTCCGCGCCGAGAACGACCCGGAGGCCATCAGCACCGTCCACGATGGACGCTCCTTCCCCTACGGCACCACGCCGCAGAACCCGAGCGGCGAGGCCGTGCCGGACCCGGGGTCGGTGGAGGACCAGCAGCTCGTCTTCGACCCGACGGGCTCGGCCAACCAGCCCGACGAGCAGGAATCCCGCCCGGTGGTGGACCCGCAGGACCCGCTGCGCGGCATGTTCGACGACGGGGTGCTGCCCGCGGACATGGCCGAGCGCCGCGGCATGTCCAACGCGCTGGTCGTCTCCGGTGAGCACACCGAGAGCGGCCACCCGGTGGCGGTGTTCGGCCCGCAGACCGGCTACTTCTCACCGCAGCTGCTCACCTTGCAGGAACTGCAGGGGCCGGGGATCTCCTCGAAGGGCGCCTCGTTCGCCGGCTTGAGCTTCTACACGTTGCTGGGCCGCGGCCAGGACTACTCGTGGAGCGCCACCACCGCCTCGCAGGACATGATCGACACCTACGCCGTCGAGCTCTGCTCGCCGGACGGAGGCCCGGTCACCAAGGACTCGGACCACTACCGGTTCCGCGGCGAATGCCTGCCGATGCAGACCGTCGAGCGCACGAACGCGTGGGAGCCCAACCTCGGCGACGACACCCCCGAGGGCTCCTACCGGCTGGTGTCGTTCCGCACCCGCTACGGGCCGGTGACCCACCGGGCCACAGTGGACGGGAAGCCGGTCGCCTACACCACCGCTCGATCGACGTTCCTGCACGAGGTCGACTCGATCATCGGGTTCCAGAAGTTCAACGACCCCGGGGCGGTCAAGTCGGCGGAGGACTTCCAGCGCGCGGCCCACGACATCAACTACACCTTCAACTGGTTCTACGCCGATTCCCGCGACACCGCCTACTTCAACTCGGGCGCGAACGTGGTGCGCCGACCCCACGTCGACCCGAGCATGCCCATCACCTCCGACCCCGCCAACGACTGGCCGGGTTGGAACCCCGAGGACAACACGGCGACCTACCAGACCTTCGCCGAGCACCCGAACTCGATCAACCAGGACTACTACATCAGCTGGAACAACAAGCAGGCTCCGGGGACCGCGGGCGACCGGGCGGAGAAGAACGCCGTGCAGCGCGGCGACCTGCTCGACCGCCGGGTCCGCGAGCAGATCGCCGCGGGTGACGAGTTCAGCCGCGTCGAGCTGGTGCAGGCGATGGCCGACGCCGGCATCACCGACCTGCGCGCCGAACGCGTCCTGCCGGACCTGCTGCGCGTTGTCGGCGAGCCCGACGAGCGGACGAAACCGCTGGTCGACGCGCTGCGCGCGTGGCTGGCCGACGGCGGCAAGCGGGTCGAGACCTCCCCGGGCAGCCACGAGTACGCCCACGCCGGCGCGATCGAGCTGTTCGACGCGTGGTGGCCGCTGCTGGTGCGCGGCCAGTTCGAACCGGCCGTCGGCGCCCCCGCCTACCAGGCGATGACGGCGATGATGCAGGTCAACGAGTCGCCGTCGGGTTGGCAGAACGGCGAACCCGGCCTGCACGTCGGCCAGGGCCACCAGGGCTCGGCGTTCCAGTTCGGCTGGTTCGGCCAGGTCTCCAAGGACCTCCGCGCCGTGCTCGGCGAGCAGGTCCCGGGCGGCTTCGGCCCTCCGCTCTGCGGTGGTGGTGACCTGGGCGCGTGCCGCCAGGTGCTGCTCGACACCCTCGCGCAAGCCGCGGAGGTGCCGTCAGAGGAGATCTACCCGGGCGACGAGGACTGCGAGCCGGGCGACCAGTGGTGCGCGGACGCGATCGTGCAGAACGAGATCGGCGGCATCAGCCAGGACAAGATCAGCTGGCAGAACCGCCCGACCTACCAGCAGGTCGTCGAGTTCCCCTCCCACCGCTGACCCGTTCCTCGCGCGGCGTCGACCGGTGCGACGGCAGAATCGCCTGGAAACCCGCTCCTGCGGGTTCCAGGCGTACCGGTGCGCGAAGATCATGTCCCGAGGGCCGGCTGGTCCGGTCTTCCGGTCAGCCGTTCGGCCCGGGATCATGCGGGTGAGCAACCATCGGAGGGCCGGAGTGGACGACGTTTTCGGGCGGCTGGACGAGATCCGCGGTGATCTGACCGCGCTGTACAAGGACCTCCACGCGCACCCGGAGCTGTCCTTCCAGGAGCACCGGACGGCTGCCGAGGTCGCGCGGCGGCTCGGTGACCTGGGGTTCGAGGTGACGACCGGCGTCGGCGGCACCGGCGTCGTGGGTGTGCTGCGCAACGGGGCCGGGCCGACGGTGCTGCTGCGCGCGGACTTCGACGCGCTGCCCGTGCTGGAGCAGACCGGGCTCGACTACGCCAGCCGCGAGCGGGCCACCTCGTCGGACGGCTCGGACGTGCCGGTGATGCACGCCTGCGGCCACGACATGCACGTCACCTGCCTGCTCGGAGCTCTGGACCTGCTGGTCGACGCGCGGTCGCGGTGGTCGGGGACGGTGCTGGCGGTGTTCCAGCCCGCCGAGGAGATCGGCGCCGGGGCGCAGGCGATGCTCGACGACGGCCTGCTGGAGCGCTTCCCGCGCCCGGACGTCTGCCTGGGCCAGCACGTCTTCCCGTTCCGGAGCGGTGCCGTGGGCATGATGACCGGGCCGAGCATGTCCGCCGCCGACGGCCTGAAGATCACCATGTTCGGGCGCGGCGGGCACGGTTCGCAGCCGCAGAACACCGTGGACCCGGTCGTGATGGCCTCCGCGACGGTGCTGCGGCTCCAGACCGTCGTCTCCCGCGAGGTCGCCGGTGACGACACGGCGGTGGTCACGGTCGGCTCGATCCGGGCGGGATCGAAGGAGAACATCATCCCCGAGCAGGCGGAACTGCTGGTCAACGTCCGGTCCTTCGACGAGCGCGTCCGCGAGCGCGTCCTCGCCGCCGTCCGCCGCATCGTCCGCGCCGAGGCCGTGGCCTCGGGTGCGGACCGGGAACCCGAGTTCGAGCAGCTCACCCGGTTCCCGCTGCTGCTCAACGACCCGGACGCCACCGCCCGCACCGCAGGTGCGCTGCGCGCTGCGCTGGGGGAGAAGTCGGTGGTCGACCTCCCGCCCGCCATGGCCAGCGAGGACGTCGGCCTGTTTGGCACCGCGGCGGGCGTCCCCACCTGCTACTGGTTCTTCGGCGGGACCGACGCCGTGCGCTTCCAGGAGGCCGTGGCCGAGGACGCGGTCGCCGAGCGGATCCCGGCCAACCACTCGCCGCACTTCGCTCCCGAGGTCGAACCCACCCTCACCACTGGGGTCAAAGCTCTCACCACCGCGGCCCTGGAGTGGCTCGACTGACGTCCACTGTGGTCGGTTGTCAGATCTTCGCCCAGGCCAGGGAGCCGGTTTCGAGCGCGGCCCAGAGGACTCCGTCCGGGGTGACCGTGAGGCCGTGGGGTTCGGAGTTCGGGTGGGGCAGGGCGTGCGCGTCGATGTCGCCGTCCGGGGTGATGCGTCCGACGCGGCCGGCGGCCCACTCGGTGAAGTAGCAGGAGCCGTCGGGGGCGCCGGTGATCGCGTGCGGTCGCGCTCCCCGGTCCGGGAGCGGGTGTTCGGTGATGTCCCCCTCCGGAGTGATGCGGCCTATCTGACCTGCGCCGATCTCGACGAACCAGAGGGCGTCACCGTGGGCGGCGATCCCGACCGGTGCGGCGTCGGGCGTGGGGACCGGGAAGGTGCGCACCGCACCCTGGAGGGTGATCCGGCCGATCGCGTTGGCTTGGTTGAGCGTGAACCACAGCGCGCCGTCCGGGCCGCTGGTGATCATCGACGGGAAGCCGCCCGGTACGTCGAGCGAGAACTCGCTGATCGTTCCGTCGGTGGTGATGCGCCCGATCCGGTCGGTGTTCATCGCGGTGAACCACAACGCGGAGTCCGGCCCGACCGCGAGTCCGTACGGGTTGGCGTCCGGCACGCCGAACCCGCGCACCGACCCGTCGAAGCCGATGCGGCCGATCCGGTTGCCCTGGTAGAGGCTGAACCACATCGCCTCGTCAGGGCCGGCGACGATCACCGTCGGCCGCGAATCCACCGGCCCCACCTGGGAACCCCGGTACTCGCCGTCGGGACCGAGCCGCCCGACCCGACCGTGGTGCACCTCGGTGCACCACACCTCGCCGTCCACTCCGGCAGCGACGCCGTAAGGCCCGCACCCGGGTTCGCCGATCGGTACCTCCGCGAAATCCACCAGAGCAGCCTCCCCCTCGAACGCCTCCGCGGCAACGGAATTTCGGGTTGACGACCTCGATCGAGCGAACAAACCGCACATCTCGCGCGAAAAGCACTCCAGCTGCGAAGGGTGGACATGTCGCGCGAGATGTCCACCCCTCCCTCGTGTGTGTGATCATGGCGCCTGCGGGGGAGTTCGCTGCGTTGATCCTGGTCGGCTCGCTCGTCGGGTGGTGTGGGCGCTGCGGGAGTGCGGTAGGTCGGCGCGGAGACGAAGGGGATGCGGGTGACCGAACGAATGTCGGGTGACGGTCCTGGCGAGCTGTGAACACTCCAGCCACGGGTGACGAGCACGCGTGGCCTGCCGCGTTGTGGCGCTCCAGCCAGTCCTTCGCGGATCCCGGGATGCCGAGGAGTCCGCACGCCGCGCAGGTGATCGGGCCAACGGTCACGGGGCCACGTCTTCCGGGCCGCGACCACGGAGGTCCAAGGCGCGTGGGCTGCCCCGAGCTCCCGTGAGCTGCGTTCGAACTTCGCGCGCACTTTGCGCGGGGCTGTGGGGGTCGAACCTCGCGCGAAGTTCGACGGACGGGGGCCAGGTGGCGTCACCTCAAGCCTGATGAGGGTTCGGCACGACTGCGTCGTGAGGCCGTAGCTAGGGGCGCATGCCTCGCCAGAGGAGGTCGAGGAGGTCGCTGGTCTCCGCACGCCAGTCGCTCTTGGGGTCGAGGTAGAGCAGGCCGCCGAGCCCGCGCAGGACGGTCTCCGGCTTGAGGTCGGAGCGGACGTTGCCCGTCTCGGCGTTGGCGCGCAGCAGCGAGCTCAGCGCCTCGACCAGGGTTTCGTGCGCGTTGACCGGGAGTTCGGCCTGCGACGAGGACGCGGCGCTGAGCGCTTTGGCCAGGCCGCGCTTGGTCATCATGTAGTGCGCGAGGTGGTCGGTGACCCAGGCGCGGAACGCCTGTTCGGGGTCGTGCCGCTCCAGCAGTTCCGGGACGACGTCACCGAGGTGCTCCAGTTCGCGCCGGTAAACCGCGATGATCAACGACTCCGGGGTGGGGAAGTGCCGGTACACCGTGCCCACGCCGACACCGGCCTGCTTGGCGATGTGGTTGAACGAGACGCGTTCGGCGCACGCCAGCGACTGGGCCGCTGCGTTGAGGATCGCCTCGTGGTTGCGCCGGGTGTCCGCGCGGCGGGGGTTCACCGAGCCCGTCGTCATCGTCCCTCCCCGGTCGGCACCTGGTCGTCCCCCGGAATGTAGTGCACCGGTCCCCGCACCTGGACGGCATGAGGGTGAGAACACTCGTTGCGGAGCGGATAAAAATCCGGTAGCTTCGGTTCCACCTGAAGCGGATGAGTATCCGCACACAGGTTCGAGTCTAGCTCCCACCACGACGAGCATGCCGCCCTCCGCTGCCCGCGGACGGGTGGGGAAGAGATTCTGTGGACCTCTCACTGGAAATCAACGGCAGGACGGAAGACCTCAGCGTCGATCCTGGCGTGACGCTGCTCGACGCGCTCCGCGAGAAGCTCGGCATCACCGGCCCCAAGAAGGGCTGCGACCGGGGCCAGTGCGGTGCGTGCACGGTGCACGTCGGCGGTCGGCCCGTCCTGTCCTGCCTCACGCTGGCGGCCACCGTCCACGAGCCGGTGACGACCGTCGAAGGGCTCGCCGACGGCGAGTCGCTGCACCCGGTGCAGCGGGCGTTCCTCGACCAGGACGCGCTGCAGTGCGGTTTCTGCACGTCCGGCCAGGTCATGTCGGCCGTCGCGGCGGTCGAGCAGGACGTCGAGGACGTCCGCGAGTTCATGTCCGGCAACCTCTGCCGCTGCTCGGCCTACCCGAACATCGTGGCGGCAGTGCACCAGGCGAGGCAGGTGGGCTGATGCGCTCCTTCGAACTGACCGCACCCACCACGATCGACGAAGCGCTCGACGGCACCGGCACGTTCCTGGCCGGCGGCACCACGCTCGTCGACCTGATGAAGCTCGACGTGCTCACCCCGCAGCGGGTGCAGAACATCAACGGCCTGCCGCTGCGCGGCATCGACACCTCCGACGGGCTGCGCATCGGTGCGCTGGAGCGCATGAGCGAGGTGGCCGCCCACCCCGGCGTCTACCCGGTGATCTCGCGCGCGCTGTCGCAGAGCGCGTCGCAGCAGCTGCGGAACATGGCCAGCATCGGTGGGAACCTCCTGCAGCGCACGCGTTGCGGGTACTTCCGCGACGTCGACGTGCCCTGCAACCGGCGGGACCCGGGCAGCGGGTGCCCTGCGGTCGAGGGCGCCAACCGGATGCACGCGATCCTCGGCACCAGCGACGCCTGCGTGGCCACCCACGCCAGCGACCTCGCGGTCGCGCTGGTCGCCCTGGACGCCGAGGTCCGGTTGGTCAGCGCGGACGGGGAGCGCAGCGTCGCGCTCGCCGAGTTCTACCTGCAGCCGGGTCAGACCCCGGAGGCCGAGCACGACCTGCGCGAGGGTGAGCTGATCAGCGAGGTCGTCGTGCCGCGGTTGGACTGGGCGAGCAACTCGACCTACGTCAAGGTCCGCGACCGCCAGTCCTACGAGTTCGCGCTGACCTCGGCCGCGGTGGCGCTCGACGTCCGCGACGGGGTGGTCGCCGACGCCCGCGTCGCGGCGGGTGGCGTGGCGACCGTCCCGTGGCGGCTCGGCGTCGTCGAGGACGTGCTGCGCGGCAAGCCCGCCACCGAGGAGACCTTCGAAGCCGCCGCCGCGCTCGCGCCCGAAGGTGCGAAGCCGTTGTCCGGCAACGCCTTCAAGGTCTCCCTGCTGAAGCGGACGATCGTCCGCGCCCTGCTCGACACCACCGGAGGGATGCAGCTGTGACCGCTCGGCTGGACGGCCCGCTGAAAGTCACCGGCCAGGCCAAGTACGGCGCCGACAACAACGTCCCCGGCATGGTCTACGGCTACCTCGTGCTCAGCACGATCGCGCACGGCGAGATCGAGAGCATGGACGTCACCGCGGCCAAGAGCGCGCCCGGTGTGCTCGGCGTCTACACGCCGTTCGACACGCTGGAACTGACCACGCCGAGCTCCATGCTGGGCGAGACCTGGGTGCCGCTGCAGGACCGCGAGGTCACCTACTACGGCCAGCCGATCGGTTTCGTCGTCGCCAAGACCTTCGAGCAGGCGCGCGACGCGGCAGCCCTGGTGAGGACTTCCTACCAGGTCAGGCCGGCCAAGACCTCGTTCGAGGAGGGGCTGGCCGAAGCCGAGACGACACCTGACCGCGAAGACCTGGAGATCCTCGACGAGGACTCCGGGGTGACCTCCATCGCCGAAGCGTTCGGGTCGAGCCCGGTCGTCGTCGAGCACACCTACTCGACCGCGACGCAGAACCACGCCGCGATGGAGCCGCACTCCGCGGTCGCGGTGTGGGAGGGCGGCGAGCTCACGCTGCACACGCCGAACCAGGGTTCGCACATGGTCGCCGCGGACGTGGCCACCGCCCTCGGCGTCGACGTCGCGCAGGTGCACGTCGTCAACCCGTACGTGGGCGGCGCTTTCGGCGGCAAGGGCAAGACCTCGACGCCCGCGTTCCTGGCGGCCGCGGCCAGCCGCGCGCTGGGCCGTCCGGTCAAGGCCACGCTGACGCGCGAGCAGGTGTTCACCGCCACCGCGGGCCGCGCCGCCACCCGGCAGGCGGTGGCGCTGGGCGCCGACCGCGACGGTCGGCTGATCGCGGTGCGGCACGATTCGTGGTGCACCACCGACGCCGCCCGCTCGTTCGTCGAGCCGACCTCGCACGGCACCTCGCTGGAGTGGTACGCCACGCCGAACCTCGCGGTGTCCCAGCGGATCGTGCCGTTGAACGTCCCGCCGACGACGTTCATGCGCGCTCCCGGTGAGGCCCCGGGGTCGTTCGCGCTGGAGAGCGCGATCGACGAGCTGGCGGTCGAGCTCGGAATGGACCCGATCGAGCTGCGCAGGCGCAACAACTCGACGGCCCCGCCCGGCAAGGACCTGCAGTGGTCCAGCAAGCACCTCGACGAGTGCTTCACCCTCGGCGCGCAGCGCTTCGGCTGGGCGAACCGGAGTCCGCAGGGCCGCACCGAGGGCGACTGGCAGGTCGGCATGGGCGTGGCCGTGGCCATGTTCCCGGCGCTGCGGTTCCCGGCCACGGTCGGCATCGAGCTGCGGGTCGACGGCACCGCCGTGGTCTCCACCAGCGGCGCCGACCCGGGAACCGGCCTGCTCACCGTGATGAGGCAGATCGGTGCGGAGTCGTTGGACCTGCCCGAGGAGCGGATCAGGCCGCAACTCGGCGATTCGGCGCTGCCGCCGGGCGGTCTGTCGGGAGGTTCGACGGCGACCGCCAGCGTCGGCACCGCGATCCAGCTCGCGGCGACCGCGGCCGTCGACGAGCTCACCGCTCTGGCCTCCAGGCCGGGCGCGCCGTTCGAGGGCGAGGACGTCACCTACGCGCACGGCGAGCTGTTCGCCCGCGGTGAGTCGATCACCGTCGGAGAGCTGCTGCGGGCGCTCGGTGAGGAGTCGGTGTCGGTGAGCGGGAGCTCGGCGCCGGGCGAGGAGCTGACCAAGCACTCCTTCAGCTCGTTCGGCGCCCAGTTCGTCGAGGTCGCGGTGCACCGGTTGACGCGCGAAGTCCGGGTTTCCCGGATGCTCGGTGTGTTCGACTGCGGCCGGATCATCAACGAGCAGCTGGCCACCAGCCAGCTGCAGGGCGGCATGATCTGGGGCGTGTCGGCGGCGCTGCACGAGGCTGTGGAGGTCGAGGGGAGCGGTCGTCTCGCCAACGGCGACTTCGCCAGCTACCTGCTTCCGGTCAACGCCGACATCCCCGAGGTCGACGTCGAGTTCGTGAAGTACCCGGACACGCTGCACAACTCGGTGGGAGCCAAGGGGCTCGGCGAGATCGGCACCGTCGGCGTGGCCGCCGCGGTCGCCAACGCCGTCCACAACGCCACGGGGATCAGGGTCCGCCACATCCCGATCACCATCGAGGACCTGCTCGTGGACTGAGGTTCCACGCCGGGCGGCCTCGCCGGAGGCCGCCCGGCGCTCCTCATCGCGGCGTGTGGCTGCCGGGGACGGTGCGGTTGATCACGCTGATGCGGTTCCAGGCGTTGGTGGTGGCGATGAGCATCACCAGTGCCGTGAGCGTCTGCTCGTCGAACTCGGCGCGTGCTGCCTCGTACACCTCGTCGGGAACGCCGTGCGGGTTGTCGGCCAGCCGCGTGCTCGCCTCCGCCAGGTCCAGGGCCGCGCGTTCGGCGCTGGTGAAGTGCGGTGACTCGCGCCAGGCTGCGACGCCGAACAACCGCTCGTCGGTCTCACCCGCTTGCTTGGCGTGCTTGCCGTGCATGTCGACGCAGAAGGCGCAGCCGTTGACCTGGCTCACCCGCAGCTTGACCAGGTGTTGCAAGGGTTCCGGGATGTCGCTGTTCGCGAGGTAGCCCTCCACCGCGCGCATCCCCTTGTAGCCGTCGCCCGCCTTCGTGGCGAAGTCGTCGATCCGTCCTCGCATGGCTCTCTCCTCTTCTCGGATGTGTGATGTCCAGGATTGCGGGCTGCGTGAGCCCCTGGGGGCAGGTGTGTCGTCAGGCCCGGGTGTCGCCGAACCAACGGCGAACCCGCTCGGACGCGTCGGGGGAGTGCTCCTCCACAGTGGACGCGATGTCGGCGATGCTCTGGGACGCCAGCTCGCGCCGCCAGGCGAGTTCGGCCTTGCGCATGGAGGTGTGGATCGCGCACGGCGGACCGCCGCGCTCGCCGCTGTCAGAACCGCCGCGGTGCCGGATCTCGGTGCAGCGGAACGCTTCCTCCTCGCCCTCGATCGCGGCGACGACGTCCATCAGCGTGATCTTCTCGGGTGGACGCGCGAGGCGGAAACCGCCGCGCGACCCGGAGGTCGGGGTTACGACCCCGGCGCGGGCCAAAGCTTGGAGCTGCTTGTTCAGGTAAGCGGGTGGGAGTTCGTAGAACGCCGCCAGCTTCGCCGCGGGCACAGCGCGCTCCTCGCCGAGCCAGGCGAGGTTGGGGCAGCTGTGCACCGCCCACTCGACGCCCTCGCTCATCCGGACAACCTGGATGTTGGACGTCCAGGATCTGATCCGGCAACTGTGGGTCGGCTGGTCCAGTCGTGGCTTGACAGCGTCGTGCGCGTTCCGCCTCGTGAGCGTGCGGGGTATCGGCGTGCCGATGGCTCGACCTGGTGCGACGGCTCATCGCGCGCCGGTCCTCCCTCGAATTCGCCGACCGCCGCGGATGTGCGGCTTCCACGACGCTGACCCGCTGACCCGCTGACCTGGCTGCCCGGCGACCGCTTCCCTGGTCGCGGTCACCCCGAGCCGCCCGTCGCGGTCGAGGTCCCCGACCGCGCGCGGAAACCGTGGAGGACAGCGGCGTCCGCATCGGCGGGCGCACCCGCCCTCGGCTGACCAGGTGTGCCTCCGCTCCTGCTGCGAGGGTCAGGAGTTCGGTGGGGCGTCGAGGACGGTGGGGATGTACTCGAGGAGTTGCAGCTGGCCGTCGAAGGTGCGGCTCCGGACCAGGTCGAGCTTGAGGTCGGGGTAGCCGTCGAAGATGCGTTCCTGGCCGGTCTTCCCGGTGATGACCGGGAAGATGACGAGCCGGAAGCGGTCCACCACGCCGGCTTCGATGAGCGAACGGCTCAGGCTGAGGCTGCCGATGGTGCGCAGCGGCCGGGTCTCGCGCTGCTTGAGCTCCCGAACCGCCGACACCGCATCGCCCGTCACGAGCTCGCTGTTCGCCCAGCTGAGCGGTGCGCTCAGGGTCGAGGAGAAGACGACCTTGCGCATCGCCGTCAGTTCGGCCAACCCGGCCTCGTCGGAGGCCTCGGCGGCGAAGCCCGACATCAGCCGGTACGTCCGCGCGCCCATGAGCGCGAGGTGCTCGTTCTCCTCACCGCTGCCGATGAAGTCGAGGTACTCCGGTCCTTCCACACCCCAGAAACCCGGCCACCCCTCCGCTGAGGCGTACCCGTCGAGCGAGGTGATGAAGTCCACAACCAGGTCCGACATGTCTGCGCCCTTCCTCGTTCCGTGTGCTGTGCAGACCCCCGAGCACGCGAGAACTCATCGGTCGAGCGCCTGGATCAGCGGCTTCGGGTCACCCGGACGAGGCGACCTCCCCACCCAGGACCCGTGGGAGGTGTGCCGCGAATCCGCTGGTCAGCCCCTCCCGTACCGCCCGAGCGTTCGAACTTCGCGAGAACTTCGACTCGGAACTTCAGGCCTCGAACCTCGCGAGAACTTCGAACGGGGGTCTTCGGGTCCGCGGCCGCCGCCGGTCCTGGCTGAGCGGGGGCGGGGCGAGTGCAGCCGTGTCGATGCGAACTGGGTGTACGTCAGGTGTGCTGCGCGCCGAGCTCACGCAGTGGGTCAGAGCTCGCCGTGCGAGCCGTCGAACTTCGCGCGAATTCTGACCCGGGAGTTCGGGGGTCGAACGTCGCGAGAACTTCGAGCGGGGGACTCCGTCGAGGCCGCAGCCGACGCAGGTCTGAGCGGGGTTGGGGCGAGTGCGGCCGTGGGGATGCGGAGTGGGGGTGCTTCGGGTGCGGTGCTCCGGAGTTCGCTGAGCGGGTCGGCTCGTGCGCTCGGACCGCTGAGCGGGTCACGTCTTAGACAGCGTCGAGGGGGAGGACGGCTCGGACTTGGTAGCCGCCTTCGGTTGTGCGGCCGGTGTGGAGCGTGCCGCCGGTGAGGGCGACGCGCTCGCGCATGCCGACCAGGCCGAACCCGGAGGTGGGCAGTGCGACGGCGTGGCCGCGGGGACTGCGGCGGTTGAGCACCGACACCGTGAGCTCCTCGTCGTCGCGCCGCACGGCGACCTGCACCGCCGCGTGCGGGGCGTGCTTGGCGGCGTTGGTGAGCGCCTCCTGCACGACCCGGTAGGCCGCGCGGCCCACCTCCGGCGGGACCTGCGGGGCGGGATCCGGCATGTCGAGCTGCACGTTCGCCCCCGACCGAACGGCCCCGGTGACGAGCTCTGCGATGCCGGTCGTGCTCGACGACGCCGGTTCCGGATCGGCCTCGTCGCGCAGCGCGCGCAGCATCTCGTGCAGCTCGGACATCGCGGTCGCGCTGGTGGAGCGGAGGACCTCGGCGAGCTCGGCGCTGCGTTCGTCGGTGGCGTCGGCCGCCAGGACGTCGGCGTGCCGGGACACCAGGCCGATGCGGTGCGCGACGACGTCGTGCATCTCGCGGGCGATCTCGCGCCGCTGCGCCTCCACGGCCCGCTCGGCCAGCAGCTCTCGCTCGCGCTCGACCTGCTCGGCGTGCTCCCGGTAGTCGGCGAGCACGCGTCGCCGCCCGAACACCCACAGCCCGATCAGCAGCGGCACGCCCACGGTGCCCACCACGAGGCTCGCCACCGCGCCCAGCGGGAAGGAGTCCCACACCCACATCTTCGGCACGAGAGCCAGCAGGTGGACCGCGGTGGCGATCCACGTCACCCCTCGTGGTCCGCACCGGCTGGCCGCGGTGAACAGCCCGACCTGCGGCATGCCGATCACGGCATCGGCGGGCACCGACCCCGCGGCCACCACCACGGCGACGGCGAAGGGGAACCGCCGCCGCACCACCAGTGCCAGGAACCCGATGATCAGCGTGCCGATCGCCAGCGGTGAGGTGTCGCTGAGGCGGCCGCCGTGCGAGTAGAGCTCACCGGCCACCGGGGCCGCTGCGACGGCGAGGTCGAACAACAACGACCGCAGCGATCCGTCCCACCACGACAACCACGAGCGCTCCCGATCGACCGGCACGTCCGTCACCGTACTCACACGTCGCGGCGGGACAGGACGATGCCCGCAGCACCGAGCAGCACCGCTGACAGGCCCAGCATCGGCAACACCCCCGGCCAGTCAGGAGACTCGCTGATCAACTGGCGGGCCGAGTAGCACGGTTGCAGCACGACGTGCAGCCACTGCGGCAGGTCCAGCTGGTTGATCAAGAACATCTCGACCTGCGGCCACACCACCAGCATCGCGATCGGCAGCACCGATCCGTGCAGCAGCACTCCCAGCGCGAGCCCGATCAGCGTCAGCAGCACCGCGTAGACGACGACTCCGGTGCCCATCGCCAACGAGGTCGACACCGTCGGTGCCGCACCGAGCGCCGTGGCCAGCACCACCCAGGACGCCGACACCACCACCACTTCGGTCACGGCAGCGGCGGCGGTGACCACCACCGCCTTGGCCAGCAACACGCGCAGCCGCGAGCCCGCGACGAGCACGGTCGTGGAGATCGTGCGGTACCGGTACTCGGTCCCGAAGGAGTTGACGCCCAGCGCCGCGACGAGGGCCGCGAACAGCCACCCGACGGAGAGCACCTTGTCGAAGGTGATGTCGCCGTGTTCGCCGGAGTGGTGTGCGACGACGGTGAGCAGCAGCTGCACGACGAGCGCGGCTCCCACCAGCACCCAGTTGGACCGTGCGGTCTTGAACGCGCTCCACTCGTACGCCAGAGCGCGCCGCACACCGCTCCCGCTGGTCATCTCCGTGGTCGTCATGCTGCTCCTCCCCGGTAGCTGGTGGCGTTGGCGGTGGCGTTGAAGAAGGCGTCCTCGAGGCTGCTGCGGCGGGTGTGCAGCTCCCGGACCGGCAGGCCGGCCCGGCGGACTGCGGCGCTGACCGCGTCGACGTCGCCGGAGTCCACGACCAGGGCGTCGACGTCCTCCGGCTGCACCTGGAAACCTGTGCCGCGCAGGAACGTCCGGATCTTGTCCGCTTCCGGCGTCCGCACCACGACCCGGGTGCGGGTGTTCGCGGTGATGAACTGGCGCACCGGTTCCGCGGCGATCAACCGGCCTTCGCCGATGACCACGAGGTCGTCGGCGAACTGCGCGATCTCGGACAGCAGGTGCGAGGAGACGAACACGGTCCGCCCCTCGTCGGCGAGGTTGCGCAGCAGCGAGCGGATCCAGCGCACGCCCTCGGGGTCGAGCCCGTTGGTCGGTTCGTCCAGGACCACGTGCTCCGGATCGCCCAGCAGGGCTGCGGCGATGCCCAGCCGCTGCTGCATGCCCAGGCTGAAACCGCCGATGCGGCGGTGCCGGGCCTCGTCGAGCCCGACGGCGGCCAGCACCTCCCGGACCCGCTGTCCGGAGATCCCGGCGCCCGCGGCGATCATCCGCAGGTGCTGGAGCGCCGAGCGGCCCGGGTGCGCGGCCCGCGCGTCGAGCAGCGCGCCCACCGCGCGCGCCGGGTTCGGCAGTGCGCGGTAGGGGCGCCCGTGGAACAGGACTTCCCCTTCGCCGCTGTCGAGGCCGAGCATGAGCCGCATCGTGGTCGACTTGCCCGCCCCGTTCGGGCCGAGGAAGCCGGTGACCACGCCCGGCCGGATCGTGCAGGTGAGGTCGTGGACGGCGAGCTCGTCGCCGTAGCGCTTGGTGAGTCCTTGGATGGTGATCAACCCTGCTCCTCGAAGTCGGATCGCATGACAACGACGATCGCGGGTCGGAGGGGCTCAGGACGTCTGACTTCCAGCTACGAGCTGGTACGACTTTCGGTCACCGCGGCAGCACCGCTGCCACCCGGAAGCCCCCGTCGGTGGTCGGTCCGACCTCGAGGGAGCCACCGGCGAGCGCGACGCGCTCACGCATCCCGAGCAACCCGTACCCGGGGCCGGGAATCCCCGTCTGCTCGCTGGGACCGTTGGTGACGGTGAGGGCGAGGTCGTCATCGACCTCGACGACGACGGACACCGGTGCACCCGGGGCGTGCTGCGCCGCGTTCGTCAGCGCCTCCTGCACGACCCGGTAGGCCGCGCGACCGGTGCTCCCGGAGGTCTCGGGCAGCTCGTCAGGCGTGCTCAGACGCACGTCGGGCCCGGCATCGCGCACCAGCTCGGCGATGTCGTCCAAGCTCGGTGCTTCAGGCAGGTCGGACGGGCTCTCCCGCAGCACGCGCAGCATGCCGCGCAGCTCGGTGAGCGCCTTCGCGCTGTTGTCCCGGATGACCTCCGCGGTGTCGGCCGTGCCCTCGTCCTTCGCGTGCACCGTCAGCGCGCCGGCCTGCAGGGACATGACGCTGGCCCGGTGGGCGATCACGTCGTGCAGTTCGCGCGCGATCCGCCGCCGTTCCTCGGTGACGGCCCGTTCGGTGAGCAGCGCGCGTTCCCGCTCGGCGCGGTCGATGCGTTCGCTCGTGGCGGTCATCAGCTCCTGCCGCTGGTGCAACCACAACCCCAGCATCCCCGGCACGGTGTGGAGCGCGGCGTTCACGCCGATGCTCAGCAGGGTCGGGAACAGCTCGTCGTCGGGGTAGTGGAGCAGGTTCACCACCACGGCGGTCCCGATGAGCGCCACACCCACGACCCACGTCGAGAACGCGGCGCCGTGGCGGCGCGCGTAGGTGTACAGCGCGACCCAGGACGGTGTCAGGTGGAAGGCGAGCACCATCGCGGCGATCGCGGCCAACGCCGTCACCATCGGGAACCGCCTGCGCACGAGCAGCGCGAACAGGATCGCGACGTGCAGGACGTGCTCCCACAGCGGTGCCTGGAGGCTGTCGGGAATCCCGCTGAAGAGCAGCGCGACGCCGATGTCGATCAGCAGCTGGTGCACCTTGCCGTCCCACCAGGACAGCAGGCGCTCACGGTCGAAGAGGTCGCGCACCCGGCCGACTCTAGCTGCGGCGATCACCCGCCACCTTCGCCGACCGGCCGAGACGCCTACGACTTTCGGCCAAGTTCGGACGAGCGGGTCGAGGGACGTCGCGGCGGTCGTGGACGCCTAGCGTGGTTGATCAACGACGACGGAACACGGTGAGAGGAAACAACATGGACTTCGTTCACCACCCGGATCAGCTCCTGTTCGCAGGCGGCCTGGGTGTGGCCGCGCTGGTGCTGATCGGCTGGCTGGTGCTGTTCGTCTGCGCCGTGGTCAGCGTCCTCGGCTCGCCCTTGTCGCTCGGCATGAAGCTGGTGTGGGTCGTCATCGCCTTCTCCGCTCCGTTCTTGGGCGTGCTGGCGTGGTTCCTGATCGGGCGGAGCGACGCCTACCGGCGCCGCGCGGCCTGCTGAGGCGTCGTGGGGAGTGCTCCGCTCAGCGGTGCGGGTGGCAGCAACCCCGGGACGGAAGAGCGCAGCGGCTGCGTTCGCCCACTGAGCACGTCTGCCGCGCGGCGTGCTCGTCACGAAGCTGCTCAGCGCCTGGCGCGGTGCGGGCTGAGTTCCACACCTCAAGCACCGCTGAGCGGAGCGGCACGTCCGATCGACTCTCAGGCCAGGCCGGCGTCGTGGGTGATGATGGCGACTTGGGTGCGGTTGACGGCGTCGAGCTTGTGCATGATCCGTCCGATGTGGACCTTCACGGTGGACTGGCTCATGTAGAGGTCGGCGGCGATCTCGGCGTTGCTCGAACCCTGCGCCACCGCGACGGCCACCTCGCGCTCCCGCGCCGTTAGCTTGTCCACTTTGGATCGTGCGGACTGGGCGGCGCCGCCGCCGGTGGAGAAGGTCGCCAGCAGCTTGCGGGTGATCCGCGGTGACAGCATCGCCTCGCCGCCGGCGAGGGTGTGCACGGCGGCGACGAGCTCGTGCGGCCGGGTGTCCTTGAGCAGGAAGCCGGCCGCACCGTGCTGCAACGCCGCGTGCACGTACTCGTCCACGTCGAAGGTGGTCAGCACGCCGACGGCAGGCGGGTCGGGCAGCGCGGCGAGCCGCTCGGTCACCTCGAGGCCGCCGACCTCGGGCATCTGGATGTCGGTGAGCACGACGTCCGGCGAGAACTTCGCCACGAGGTCCACGATCCCCACCCCGTTGGCGGCCTCGGCCACCACGGCGATCTCGGGATCGGACTCCAGGATCATCCGGATCCCGGACCGCACGAGGTCCTCGTCGTCGAGCAGCACAACCTTGACGCTCACAGATCACCACACCCGCAGTCGGAAGAGGACAGCCGGAACAACGGTATACCGCGAACGCCGGTCCTCGTGGCGCAGTTCGGATCTCGGGAAGTTCCGCGGCTCAGCGGCGGGGTTCGTCGACGGAGGCGACTAGTTCCTCCGACACCGCCCACAGGCGCTCGCGGGCTTCGGTGTCGTAGGAGGCCTTGCTGGTGGCGACCGGGCGGCGCTTGATGAAGTACCGACCCGTGACCTCGGCGACCTCCGGTGCGTTCGCCAGGTGGAGGATCGTGTCGGCGCCCTTCTCCGGGGAAATGCCGAAGACCGCGTAGAAACCTCCGACCAGTGCCTTCACCAGGCCGCTGGTTCCGTTCTTGAAGCCGGAGGCGACGGCGCCGGGATGCATCGCGTTGACGGTGATGCCGGTGCCGCGCAGACGCTCGGCGAGCTCGTAGGTGAACAGGATCTGCGCGAGCTTGGACTGCGCGTAGCCGCGCATCGCGTTCCAGCTGCTCCGACCTTGGAGGTCGTCGAAGTCGAGCTTGGCGCCCTTGTGCGCCATGGAGCTGACGTTGACCACCCGCGCGTGACCGGCGTTCTTCAGCTGCTCGAGGAGCAGGTCGGTCAGCAGGAAGTGCCCGAGGTAGTTGCCCGCGAACATCGCCTCCAGCCCCTCGGAGGACTCGCGGCGGGTCTGGGTGACACCTCCGGCGTTGTTGACGAGCACGTCGAGCTTCGCGTGCCGCTCGGCGAACTCGCGGGCGGCGCGGCGGACCTCGGCCATCTCCGCCAGGTCGGCGACGATCAGCTCGACCTGCTGGTTGCCCGTCTCGGCGACGATCTTCTCGCGCGCGGCGGTGCCCTTGTACTCGTTGCGGCACAGCATGACGACGGTCGCTCCGCTGCGGGCGAGCTCGAGCGCCGTGACGTACCCGGTGCCCGAGTTCGCCCCGGTCACGATGCAGACCCGCTGATCGGTGGCCATCGGCCCTCCTCGGTGTGAGCAACTGGTTGCACCGCGAGCCTAAGCCTCGCGACCCCCGCACCCCAGGGGCGCACCGACACCAGCACCGCGGGCACCGACTGCCGACACGGCGGGGTGACGACATGTCGCGCGACATGTCGTCACCCCCGCTCGCGACCGGGCGTGTGGGGGTTCAGGTCTCCGGGTGCGTGATCGGTCGGTGCGGGGGTGGGGGGCAGGGTGTCCTCGGGGGGTTCCCGGAGGTGTGCGGTTCGTGTCGGTGGGACGTTGGGTGGTGCGATCGGAGCACGAACTCGTGGGGGGACGGATGTCCGAGGAAGAAGGCCGCGTGCACGAGGTCCGGGTGCGCGGTTTCGGGAGCGTGGACGACGCCGTTGCGGCGCAGGAGGTGGTCGCGCGCCTGCTGTGCCCGGACGAATCGCACCGGGGTCCATGCGAGATCCCGTGGAGCACCGGCGTCGCTGACGAGCCGGGCACCCCGGGGGGAGCGGTGTTGGTCGTCGGGGTGCTGACCACGGCTCGACGGGCCGAAGGCCTGCTCGAACGCGTCCTCGACGCGGTCGGTCCCGAGCACGCGGTCGCTCTCGGCGAGGCCGATCCCGAGGACTACGCCGAACTCGTCGAACAGCACCGGATCGAAGCCGGCCTGACCAGCTGAGCCGCGAGCCGGGCGGGCCAGCCGTTCTCCGAACCGCCTCAGGGCGCGGGAGGGGCGTGCAGCTGCAAGGCCTGCCGGCGCTGGTGGACCGTGAGGTAGCGCAGGCCTTCGTCGCCCGCGGTGAACTGGCGCCGGGAGCGGCGAGGCAGCCAGAGCAGCGCTCCTCGACGCAGGTCGACCTCGCCGCGCTCGGTGCCGAGCCGGCCTGAGCCGGACAGCACGTGGACGAGAACGTCGACGTCCGGGCCGGTGTGGGCGTCGATGGTGCCGCCGGGTGGCAGGGCGATGACGTTGGAGTCCAGGTCGCGGTCGCGGACCGGGAGCTTCCACACGGGGCCGGTGGTGTCCGAACCGGCGGCGCCGTCCGCGACGTCGTCGGTGTTGACGAGCACCCGGGGGAGCGGTGTGGTGGTCAGCTTGGTGATGCGCACGCGCCAGGCCTCGGGGCCGCGCGAGAGGTGCTCCCAGTCGTGGCTGCCCGGGTGTTCCTCCTCCAACGCCGCGCGCACGCCCTGGGGATCGCGGTCGTCGACCACGACCAGCGAACCCCCTACTGGCAGGTCGGCGTATCCGGCGAGGACCGTCGGGCGCTTCTCGGGCTCGGCCAGCGACCGCAGGTCCCACTCGCGCTCCTGGTCGGCCATGGCGCAGCACTCTCCCGTCACGAAGTTCCTCTCACGTGCAACCACGTGCGATCATCCCACGTGACGTGCGCAGCAGGGCAGCCGTGGAGGGGTCCCTCGGTGCCCTGCCCACCAGTCCGGTGCGGGAGGTGACGTGGACGCTCCGACCGCGGTGCTCGTGGCGGTCAGCCTGGTGTGGCTGGGCATGGTCCTGGCCATCTCGTTCCTCGAAGCCCCGCTCAAGTTCCGCGCGCCGAACGTGACGCCGCAGATCGGGCTGGGCATCGGGCGCCTCGTCTTCCGCGCGCTCAACGCCGCCGAGGTCCTCTTCGCCGTGGTCGCCCTCGTGGCGCTCGTGCTGTTTCCCCCGACGGGGCGCATCATCACATCTGTGCTGGTCGCCGTCGGGACGCTGCTGGTGCAGCTGGTCGCGGTCCGCCCGCGCCTGTCCCGGCGCTCCGACGCCGTCCTGGCGGGCCGGGACGCCCCGCGCTCACGCGCGCACCACGCCTACATCGCCCTGGAGGTCGCCAAGGTCGCAGCTCTCGTGCTCACCGGCACCTGGCTGCTCTCCGCTTGAACCGGCACCGCCCGGTGCCCTTCCGCAGGAGGTCACGCCCGTGGAACCCGTGTCACTGACCGCGGTGGCCGACGAACAGCTCGCCGCCGCCAGGCAGGCGTCCAGCGGACGCGCGGCCCGCACCCTCCACGGTGGACAGGGCGCGCGCCTGCGCCAGGCCGTTCTGGCGCTGCTCGCCGGTCAGGAACTGGCCGAGCACGAGAACCCGGGGGAGGCCACGCTGCACGTCCTGCGCGGCCGGATCCGGCTGCGCACCGCCACCGAGACCTGCGACGCAGCGGCGGGCGACCACGTCGTCATCCCTCCCGCGCGGCACGCCGTGGAAGCGCTCGACGACGCAGCCGTCCTGCTGACCGCTCTGGTGCGGTAGTCCGGCCAACCTGCGCGCCGAACGCGAAGACCGCGGACGTCCTGCGGAGCACCGGTGGGAGACGCAGGCTGGGAACGAGGGCGGGCACGAGGTGGCTCGCGCGTCCCGCGAACCCACCTCACCCCGAAGGCAGTGGGGCCGGAGGGACTCGAACCCTCACTGTCTAGGACCTAAACCTAGTGCCTCTGCCAATTGGGCTACGGCCCCTCGGTGAGCACAGCGTAGCGCGTGTGTCGATCATGTTCTCCGGGGTGGGTGAGGACCCGAGCAGGGGACATGGGCGCGGCTGGTGCGGCGTTTGATCCACCGTGAACTACGGTGTTGGCAGCCAGGTGAACGTGAGGAGGACACGTGGCCCGTGATCAAGATGCCATCGAGCGTGACATCGAGCAGGCGCGTGACGCGCTGGCCGACACGCTGGACAGGCTGAGCGCTCAGGCGAACCCGCAGCGGTTCGTCGACGCCGGCAAGGCCAGCGTCAAGGAGAAGCTGGACGACCCCAAGGTGCGCTACGCGCTGATCGGAGTCGGCGTACTGGTCACCGCGGTGGTCGTGCGCAAGCTGTTCAAGTGAGGTGCCGGCTGTTCTGGGGTCTCGGACCTGACCCCAGAACACCGGGACCGGCTCAACCCGCCTCGACCGCGTCGCCCGCGCTGACCGTGCCCGGTCGAGCCACCCGCATGATCACGCCGAACTTGTTCTCGTGGCGTTCGATCAGGTGCGCCTGCAGTTCCCGCCAGCGCTCGCGTCCTTCCGCGTCCCAGCTCGGCACCGCGCAGCGGATGCACGGGCCGGCGTGCTCGCCGGTCACGGTCAGCTCCACCTCGCCCGCGGTGATCGTCGCGCCCGGTTCCCAGTCCTGCTCGGCGAACGGCGGCAGGTCCGCGTCGAGGTGCAGGTTCGTGCGAAAGCGGCGGAGGTCGACCTCGGCGTCCAGCTCCTCGCAGAGGCCTCGTCGCGAGGACTCGAAGGTCACCAGCACCGTCGGACCCCGGTCCTGCTGACCGTCGGCGGCGTTCAAGCGCACCGGGATCTCCAGCGACCGCTCCAGGGCGTCCACCAGCTCCGGGTCCTCCCAGGAGAAGCGCTGGTCACCAGGGCCTTTCAGGGTCGGGGCCGCAGCGGGGTCGACGACGTCGCCGTAGGTCGCCGACCAGGCCAGCAGGGCTTGGTTCTGCCGGACGGTGAGGACGTTGCCGGCGCGGTTCGGCCGCTCGTCGAGCAGTGCGTAGGCGCGGTCGCCCGCCATGCCGCGCTCGTCGAAGCGGGCGGCGGCGACCTGCTCGCCGCGCAGCGACTTCACCGGCCAGCGGTTGAGCTCGAGGACCTGGGACACGAACCGACCTCCGATCACCTGGGGTGATGTCACCCTAACGCGTGGAACGGACGATCAGCGCTTGAGCAGCGGCAGCAGCGCCTCGTTGAGCAGGCGGTCGACGAAACCGGTGTCCAGCGGTTCGTCGGCGAGCATCAGCCGGTAGATCAGGCCCGCGCCGGCCAGCTCGCCGACCGTGTCGATCGGGGCGTCGGGACTGATCTCGCCGCGCCGCACGCCGCGCTCCATGATGCGCCGCAGCACGTCGCGCTGGGGCAGCAGGAAGGACTCGCGGAACTTCACCGCCAGCTCCGGCTCGTGCGGGAGCTCGCCGACCAGCGCCTGCGCGGCCTTGCCGACCGGCCCGGTCAGCAGCGTGGCGAACGCGCGCAGGAACTCGCCGAGGTCCTCGGCGACGGAGCCGAGGTCGGGTTCGGGGATCCGGCGCTGGACCAGTTCGTTGCAGGTGTCGATGACCAGGTCGAGCTTGGAGTCCCAGCGCCGGTAGATCGTGGCCTTGCCCGCGCGCGCCTGGGCGGCGACCGCGTCCATGGTCAGGGCCCGGTACCCGACCTGGGCGAGCACCTCCATGGCGGCCTGGCGCAGCGCAGCATCGCGGGAGGCGTCCCGCGGGCGTCCCCGGCCGGCGGGCGGCCTGCTCGGTTCGAGGCTGGCCACCGCTGCTTCCTCCTGGGGTGCACGACTGGTCGGCGCGTTCACGCCCGACATCCTAAGGTCCCGGAGGGTTCCTCCACTGTGCACGTGAGCGGTGGGTCGCGAAGAGTCACCGAGCAGTGGACCCCTCGCGGCCGGGTCTACTGCGCAGCCGGGGCGTGGGCCGCGGCAGCGCGCGCTGCGTGCTGGGTCGCTTCGTCCGACAGGCCGTGCCGGGCCTGCAGGTAGGCGGTGGTGAAGGCGAAACCGTCGCCGTCGAGCAGGTGGATCACCACGCGGCCGGACTTGCCGGACGAGAGCTGCTCGATGAGCTGCTCGGCCTGGTCCCGGGCGGCGATCAGGCCGGGCGCACGCGCGGTCTTCTGGTCGTCACCGTCCGTGACGGTGATCTGCCAGTCCTCGCCCTGGGGTACGTAGTTCGCGGTGATGTGCCCGCCAGCCATGAATGCCTCCGCTCTCCCACTTCGCTCGGGCGTTCGAGCTCTTGACCGGAAGACAATGCTAGGCGCACCGGCTCTCAGCAGCACCTCTCGGTCGCCCTGGCACTCTACGTGCCGAGCCTGTCCAGGTCCTCGGGACGGTCAACATCGAAGCCGTCCGATACGTCGTCACAGGACACCATCGTTACGGTGCGTTGCTTCAAGTACTCGCGTGCGCCTGCGTCACCCGTCGCCGAGGCGGCTGCACCGCTCCAGTGCTCCCTGCCCAGCAACACGGGGTGACTGCGGCGGCCCCCGTGCGCAGCGGCCGCGAGGACGTCCGGGGCCGTCAGCTCGGCGACGCGGCGGACGGCTTCCGGGCCGATGCCCGGCATGTCGACCGGGAGCACGAGCGCGGCCGGGGCCTCGGAACCGCGCAGGGCGTCCAGCGCGGTGCGCAGGGAGGACCCCATGCCGGTCGGCCAGTCCGGGTTGACCACCGTGGTCACGCCCCGCAGTTCTGCGCGCTGGCGGACCTCGTCGGCGGCGGCGCCGAGGACGACCACGACCGGATCGCACCCGGCATCGGCGAGGACCTCCGCCGCGCGGTCGACGAGCAGCCGCCCTCGGTGCTCGACGAGGGCCTTCGGCTTGCCGAAACGGCGGCCCGCACCCGCGGCGAGGACCACTCCTGCTGGGGTCTTCACGGTTCCGACCGTACTGGCCCGGGGACTCCGCGTGACGTCCCCGGGCCGTCGGATCAGACCCCGGTGAGCCCGGAGACGAGGAAGTAGACCGCGAAGACGACCGCCAGCGACCCGACGAGCCAGCCGATCTCCCGCACCTTGCCACGCGCCAGCTTGATCACGGCGAAGGCGATCAGGCCGGCTCCGATCCCGTTGGTGATCATGTAGGTGAAGGGGATGACCGCCAGCGTCAGGAACGCCGGGATCACGAACTCCGGGTCGTCCCAGGGGATGAAGCGGACCTGCGACATCATCAGCCCGCCGACGATCACCAGCGCCGGTGCGGCGGCCTGCGCGGGCACCACCGACGCCAGCGGCGTGATCAGCAGCGTCAGGCAGAACAGCAGGCCGGTGACCACGCTGGCCAGACCGGTGCGCGCGCCCTCAGCGACCCCCGCGGCCGACTCCAGGAAGACCGTGTTCGGCGCGGCCCCGGTGAACCCGCCCGCGGCGGCGGCCACCCCGTCGACGGCCAGGATCCGGCCCATGCCCTGCACCTTGCCGTTCTCGGCGAGCCCGGCCTGCGAGGAGACGCTGGTGATCGTGCCCATCGCGTCGAAGAAGCCGGACAGCACCAGGGTGAACAGGAACACCGTCGCGGCCACCCCGCCCGCGGCCGCGAAGCCCCCGAGCAGGTCGACCTGGCCGAAGAGCCCGAAGTCGGGCGTGCCGACCAGCTGCGCGGGCATCTCGGGGACCACCGTCCCCCACTGACCGGCAGCGACGTCCAGGGCCGCGTTCGCCAGCAGTGCCAGCGCGGTCCCGGTCGCGATGCCGAGCAGGAGTGCGCCGGGCGTGCGGCGGGCCATCAGGCCCATCATCACCAGCAGCGTCACGCAGAACACCACGATCGGGATCCCGGCCAGGTGCCCGTCGGTGCCCATCTGCACCGGCACGGTCGTCTCCGCCGAGTCCGGCACGCGCGTCACGAACCCGGCGCTGACCAGCCCGATCAGCGCGATGTAGAGGCCGATGCCGACGGTGAGCGCGACCTTGAGCGGCTCGGGGATGGCGTTGATGATCTTCTCACGCAGGCCGCTGACGGCCAGCGCCACGATCACGAGGCCTTCGAGCACCACGAGCCCGAAGGCCTCGGCCCAGGTCATGGTGGGGGCGATGGTGAAGGCGACGACCGCGTTCACGCCGAGCCCGGTGGCCAGCGCGAGCGGAGCGTTGCCGACCAGACCCATCACGATCGTCATCACACCGGCCGTGGCGGCGGTGGCGGTGGTGAGCTGCTCGGGGGAGAGCTTCGCGCCGGTGGCGTCGGTCCCCGAACCGAGGATCAGCGGGTTGAGCATCACGATGTAGGCCATCGCGACGAAGGTGGTCAGGCCGCCGCGCAACTCGCGGGCGAGCGTGGAACCGCGTGCGGAGATCCGGAACACGCGGTCCAGACCGCTGTCGGGTCTGGTGGTCAGCTGCTGGGTCATCGCGTCCTCCCATGCCGGTGGGCGCCCCCGGGACGTCGGTGTCCGGGCGTGGTGGAGCCCGGCGAGATCTCGCCGAAAGCCAGGTGGCGGGGCGTTGTGCGGTGCGGGCCGCGGGATGTGCGGCCCGGTGCAGGTGGCGACCCGGTCATCGCCGTGGGTTGCGCGGGATCGTCCGCTTCGCAGGTGGTTGTCGAGCGACGCGCCGCCGCGGTGGGCACGCCTCAGCAGCGGCGCGCGCGTCGCTCAGGCACGCGCCGCCAGGCGCAGGACCGTGGAGGTCCTCAGTACTCGACGCGGTCGGCCTTGTCCCGCCAGGCGTCGAAGGCCGCGTTCCGGTCCGCGACGTCGATGCGCGCGACCGCGGTCGGGCTCCGGGTGGGGTCGGTCATCGCGTCGTAGAAGGCGCGGTCGTCGAAGCCCGCCGCGGCCGCGTCATCGCGGTCGGCGGCGTACAGGACCCGGTCCACCCGCGCCCACATCGCCGAGGCCAGGCACATCGGGCACGGTTCGCACGAGGTCACCAGCACGCAGCCGGCCAGCGAGAACACGCCCAGCTCGCGGCAGGCCCGGCGGATCGCGACGACTTCGGCGTGCGCGGTCGGGTCCAGGTCGACGGTGACGCGGTTGGTGCCGGTGGCGACGACTGCGCCGTCGCGGACGATCACGGCGCCGAACGGGCCGCCGCCGTCGGCCACGTTGGCGGTGGCCAGTTCGATCGCCCGGGTCATCCAGGCCCGCTCCTGCTCGGTGTCGGTGTCCACGAACATCGGTTCACTCCAAGGTTTTCAGCGGTGCTCAGATGATGTGCTCAGGAGCGACCGGGGTGTGCACGAGGTCCTTGCCGGTGGCGGCGCGGATCGCCGCGACGACGGCCGGCGTGGTCGAGATGGTGGGCGGCTCGCCGACGCCGCGGACCCCGTAGGGCGCGTGGTCGTCACCGCGCTCGATGACGTCGATCTCCATCGGCGGCATGTCCAAGATCGTCGGGATGAGGTAGTCGGTGAACGAGGGGTTGCGGATCTTCCCGTCCCTGACCTGGACCTCCTCCATCACCGCCAGACCGAGGCCCTGCGCGGAACCGCCCTGGATCTGGCCGATCACGGCGTCCGGGTTGATGGCCTTGCCGACGTCCTGCGCGCAGGCCAGCTGCACGACCTTGACCAGGCCCAGCTCGGTGTCGACGTCGACGACCGCGCGGTGCGCGGAGAAGGCGTGCTGCACCTGCACCACCTCGCTGCGCCCGTCGGCGTCCATCGGGAAGGTCTGGCGGTGGTGGAACTCCCGCGTCTCCTCGATGACGTCGTCGCCCAGCAGCTCGGCCAGGTCGACGACCACGCCGTCGGTGGAGACGACCTTGCCGCCCTGCAACGACAGCCCCACCGTCGTGCCGTAGCGCTCGGTGACCCGGTCGAACAGCGCCTCCCGCACGGCCTGGCAGGCGGCCCGCACCGCGCCCCCGGTGACGTAGGTCTGCCGCGAGGCGGAACTGGAGCCCGCCGGCCCGACGGAGGTGTCGTTGGGGTGGATCGTCACCCGCTCCACGCCCAGCTCGGTGCGCGCGATCTGCTGCTGCACGGTCACCAGGCCCTGCCCGACCTCGGCCGCGGCGGTGTGCACCATGGCGGCCGGTTCGCCGCCGAGGAGCTGCAACCGGACGCGGGCGGTGGAGAAGTCGTCGGCGCCTTCGGAGTAGCAGATGTTCTTGATCGTCACCCCGTAGCCGACGCCGCGGACCACGTCTTCGCCGTGCGTGGTGTTGGAGGCGCCACCGGGCAGTTCCCGGATGTCGGTGGTGTCGCGCTCGCCGGGCATCGGCAGCGCGCGCACCCGCTCCAGCAGCTCGGCGACCGGCGCGGGGGAGTCCACCACCTGGCCGGTGGGGATCGTCTCGCCCTGGGAGATCGCGTTGCGGATGCGCAACTCGACGGGGTCCGCACCGAGCGCGGCCGCGAGCTTGTCCATCTGGGACTCGTAGGCGAAAGTCGGCTGCACCGCGCCCAACCCGCGCATCGCGCCGCACGGCGGGTTGTTCGTGTAGAGCCCCCAGCCGTCGATGCGCACGTGGGGCACCACGTACGGCCCGACGCCCAGCGTGGTCCCGTTGCCCACCACGACAGGGGTCTTCGACGCGTACGCGCCACCGTCGAAGTACTGGGTCGCCTTGACGTAGACCAGCTTCCCGTCCCGGGTCGCGCCGTGCTCGTAGTACATCTTCGCCGGGTGCCGGTGCACGTGGCCGTGGAAGGACTCCTCGCGGCTGTAGACCATCTTCACCGGCTTGCCCACGTGCAGCGCGAGCATGCAGACGTGCACCTGGATCGACAGGTCCTCCCGGCCGCCGAAGGCGCCGCCGACGCCGGACATCGTCATCCGCACCTTCTCCGGTGGCAGGCCCAGCGCGCGAGCGGTCTGCTTGAGGTCCGAGTGCAGGTCCTGGGTCGCGAGGTAGAGGTCGACGCCCCCGTCCTCGGCGGGGATCGCCAACCCGGACTCCGGGCCCAGGAACGCCTGGTCCTGCATGCCGACGGTGTAGACGCCGGAGACCACGACCTCGGCGGTGGCGTCCGGATCGCCCTTGACGATCCGCTGGTGGCGCACCACGTTGCCGCCCGGGTGCAGCTTCGGCAGGTCCTCGTCGTGCGCGGCCTGCTCGGCGTCGAGCACCGGCGGCAGCACCTCGTAGTCGACGACGATGCGCTCCAGCGCCCGCCGCGCGGTCTCCGGGTGGTCGGCGGCAACCAGCGCCACCGCCTCGCCGACGTAGCGCACCACGTCGGAGGCCAGCACCGGCTGGTCGACCTCCTTGAGCCCGAAGAGGTTGTCACCGGGCACGTCCTCGGCGGTCAGCACGGTGTGCACGCCGGCCATCGCCATCGCGGCACCGACGTCGAGGGAGCGGATCCGCGCGTGCGGGTGGGGGCTGCGCAGCGTCGCGCCCCACAGCATGTCCTCGGCCCACAGGTCCGAGGCGTAGGCGAACTCGCCGCGCACCTTCAGCGCACCGTCGGGGCGCACCGGGGATTCGCCGATGCCGCCGTCGATGGCGTCGTCGAGCCGCTGCGGCGTCCGCGTGGGCGCCTGGGCACTCGGTCGGTCGGTCATGGTCACGACACCTCCACCAGACGCAGCCGGGCGCTCGCCCGGTCCAGCTCTTCGACGACCTCTTCGACGACGTCGTCCTGGGCGAGGACGTCCTCCCCGCCGCACAACAGCGCTTCCACCTGCGGCAACCGGCCCAGCACCAGGGCTGCGACCGGGTCTTCGATCCCGGTGTGGTCGAGCCCGCCGAGGCGCCACACGGCGATGTCGGCGAGCTTGCCCGGCTCCAGCGAGCCGATCTCGTCCTCGCGCCCGAGGCAGCGGGCCCCACCCCGGGTGGCCAGCCACAGGGCTTCGCGCACCGACAGCGCGCGCGGCCCTCCAGTGGCGCGGGCCAGGAGCAGCGCCTGCCGCACCTCCTCGCCGAGCCCGCCGGACTCGTTCGAGGCGACCCCGTCGACCCCCAGACCGACGGGGGCTCCGGCGCCCAGCAGGCCGCGCACCGGTGCGACCCCGGCACCGAGACGGCCGTTGGAGCTCGGGCAGTGCGCGGCCCCGGTTCCGGTCTCGGCGAGCCTGCGGACCGCGGTGGGCGCGAGGTGCACGGCGTGCGCGAACCACACGTCCGGCCCCAGCCAGCCCAGCTCCTCGGCGTACTCCACCGGCGTGCGGCCGTGCTCGGCCCGGCACTGCTCCTCCTCGGTGGTGGTCTCGGCGAGGTGGGTGTGCAGCCGAACCCCGTTGCGACGGGCCAGTTCCGCGGCCTCGCGCATCAACTCGGTGCTCACCGTGAACGGCGAGCACGGGCCCACCGCCACCCGGACGCGAGCGCCCGGTGCCGGGTCGTGGAAGGCGTCGATGGCCTGCTGCGTCCCGGCCAGGGCGGCGTCGCGGTCCTCGACGACGGGGTCCGGCGGCAGGCCGCCCTCGGACTGCCCGCGGTCCATCGAGCCGCGCACGGCGTGCAGCCGCAGCCCGGTCCGCTCGGCGGCCGCCACCACCGCGCCGAACACGTCACCGCCTTCGCGCGGGAACACGTAGTGGTGGTCGGCGGCCGTGGTGCAGCCCGAGCGGGCCAGCTGCACCAGTCCCGCCGAGGCCGCGGCGTGGACGATCTCGGCGTCCATCCGCGCCCACACCGGGTACAGCTCGGTCAGCCACTCGAACAGCGTCGAGTCGGCCGCGTAGCCGCGCGTCGCCCACTGGTAGAGGTGGTGGTGGGTGTTGACCAGCCCGGGCGTGACCAGGCAGCCGCTCGCGTCGATCCGCCGCACCGGGACGTCCTGCGGCGGAGCGGATCCCGCACCGACCGCGACGATCCGGTCGCCCTCCACGACCACGTGGCCCTCGGGGAACTCGGTCCCGAGGTCGTCGACCGCCACCACCGGGCCGCCCTCGACGACGATCCGCTCAGCCATCGTTCCTCCGCTGAGCGGCGAGTCGGACGGCGTCCATGATCTTCTCGTACCCCGTGCAGCGGCACAGGTTCCCGGCCAGCGATTCGCGGATCTCGGCGTCCGAGGGCGCCGGCGTGCGCTCCAGCAGGTCGTGGGTCTGCACCAGCAGGCCCGGCGTGCAGAACCCGCACTGCACCGCACCGGTCTCCACGAACGCCTGCTGGACCGGGTCCAGCCCTTCGTCGGCCAGTCCTTCCACGGTGCGCACCTCGTGCCCCTGGGCCTGACCGGCCGCGACGAGGCACGCGCACGCGGGCACGCCGTCGAGGTAGACCGTGCACGAACCGCATTCGCCTTGCTCGCAGGCGTTCTTGGAACCGGGCAGGCCCAGCCGCTCGCGCAGCACGTACAGCAGGGACTCGCCCTCCCAGACGTCGTCGGCCTCCTGCCGGCGCCCGTTGACGGTGAACTTCAGGCGCATTCCTGCCTCCCGGAACGAAGCTCGTGCCAGGCCCAGCTCAGGGTCCGGCGGGCCAGCACGCCCAGCGCGTGCTCGCGGTAGTGCGCGGTGCCGCGCACGTCGTCGATCGGTGACGCCGCCTGCGCGACCAGGTCGCCGAACCGCCGGGCCGCGGACTCCTCCAGCGGCCCGTCCCAGTCGAGCCCGGCGCGGGCGAAGGCCTCGGCGTCGCGCGCCCTGATCGGCGTGGGCGCCGCTGAGCCGATGCCGGTGCCGACGGTCCGGGTGTCCGGGTCCAGCGAGACGGCGAAGGTGCACACCGCGATGACCATCGCGTTGCGGGTCCCGACCTTGGAGAACTGCTGCGGTCCCGCGGCCGGCGCGACGCGGATCGCGGCGATCAGCTCGTCGGGCTCCAGCACGCTGCGCTTCGGGCCGGTGAAGAACTCGTCGACCGGGACCACCCGCGACCCGCGCACCGACTCGACCTCGACGCTCGCCCCGCTCGCCAGCAGCGGCGGGTGCGCGTCCCCGGCGGGCGAGGCCGAACCGAGGTTGCCGCCGACGGTGCCGCGGTTGCGGATCTGCGGCGAACCGACCGTGCGGCTGGCCATCGCCAGGCCGGGCAGGCGCTCGCCGAGCTCCTCGATGAGCCGTGCGTAGGGGACGCCCGCGCCGATGCGCAGCTCGTCGCCGTCCGGCGCCCACTCGGCGAGCTCGGGGACGGTGGTGAGGTCGAGCAGGGCCTCGGGCCGGTGCCGGTCGAAGTTCAGCTCGACCATCACGTCGGTGCCGCCCGCGATCGGTGTGGCGTCCGGGTGCGCGGCCTTGGCTTCGAGCGCTTCCCGCCACGTGGCGGGGCGGAGGAATTCCACGTCGTACTCCTTGTCGACCGGCCGGTGCGCTGATGTGGCCCAGTACACAATCGGCGAGCAGGCCCTGGCTAGCGGGCGAATCCCCGAAAAAGGTTCGCCGTCGGGCGGGTGCGGTTGTATGTTCCTACGAACGAGGTGAACCCACCTGTCCTGCGCGCCACCGCGGCTCGATCGGAGGTGGCGCGGACGCCGAGCCGAAGATCGCTCGGACGGGGACGAGGCCGACGGAAGGGCGGGAGTGCGCCTTCGGGATCTGCTCGCCGACGACGAGCTCGGCCTGGTGCTGCTCAACGACGCCGGTGCGCTGGAGCGGCCGGTGCGCGGCGTCTACATCACCGACCTCATCGACCCCCGGCGCTACCTCACCGGCGGTGAGCTGGTGCTCAGCGGCCTGGTCTGGCATTCCTGCCCGGAGGACTCCGAGGAGTTCGTGCAGGCCCTCGTCGACGCCGGGGTCGCCGGGCTGGCCGCCGGCACGGCGCGGCTCGGCCACGCCCCGCCCGACCTGGTCGCCGCCTGCCGCGCGCACGGGCTGCCCGCGTTCGAGGTCCCCGTCTCGGTCAGCTTCAACGCCCTCGCCGAGCGCATCCAGTGGCGTGACGCCCCGCGCCGCGAGCTGATCTCGGCGGTCGCCGCCGGAGCCGACCTCGACCGGGTGCTGCGGATGGCGGCCGACGACCTCGGCACCGACTGCTGGGTCCTCTCGGCCGCCGGCTGGGTCGTCGGGGGCACGGCCGAGCTCCCCGAGCAGGTCCGCAGCGGTGCGCTCGCCGAGTTCGCCCGAGGCCACCTGCCGCGCACGTGGCGCGTCGGCGAACCGCACGTGCTGTGGCCGGTGGAGTCCGACGCCGAGCCCCTGGCGGCCCGGTGGTTCGCGCTGGTCAGCGGCGACCTGGTGGAGTGGGACGAGCACCGCGAAGCCGTCGCCACCGACCTGGGCACCGTCGTCGCGCTGGTGCGCGCCCGCGTCGACGAGGCCCGTCGCATCGCCGGGCGCTCCGTCGAAGCCGCGCTGCGCAGGCTGCTGGAAGGCAGCTCCTCACCGACCGAGGTCGCCGCCCGACTGGAAACCGCGGGGTTGCCCGCCGACGAACCGCTGCGGGCGGTGACGATGAGCGTCGGCGACCCCGCCACCTCCACCACGCTGCTCCGCGAGATCGCCGCGGCCACCGGCATGGCTTCGGTCACCGCTCCGCTCGGGGACGGTGCCGCGGCGCTGTTCGTGGACGACCCCGACCACCTCGCGAGCCTCGAGGAGCGGCTGAGGAGGGTCGTGGCCGAGGCCGCGGCAGGGCTGGGGCAGAGGCGCCTGGTGATGGGCCTCAGCGACACCAGCGCCGCCACAGCGCTGCGCGGAGCCCTCGACGAGGCCGCCTACGCGCGCAGGCTCGCCGAGCAGCGCCGCGGCCGCGCCGAGGTCGCCACCGCGGCCGAACTGGCCTCGCACGAGGTGCTGCTGGCCTCCGTCTCCGACGAGCTGCGCCGCAGCTACCGGGAGCGGCTGCTGGCCGACCTCGTCGCCTACGACGCCACGCACGGTTCCGCACTGCTGCGCACGCTGCGCGTCTTCCTCGACCACAACGGGTCCTGGTCCCGCTGCGCCCAGCTGCTGCACGTGCACGTCAACACGCTGCGCTACCGCATCCAGCGGGTCGAGGAGATCACCGGACGCGACCTGTCGGACTTCGGGGCGCGGGTGGACTTCTACCTCGCGCTCCGGCTCGACGCGGACGCCTGAACCCGCTGGGAACACCGCCGCCCCGGCACCGCGTTCCCCAGGTGCCCGGAAGAACGATTGAGGTCCAGGTCAGTGCGTGTCCTCACAAAGTCGTGCACGGTTCGAAATCTGACGTTGATGGCGGTACCGTGCTTGGTCGCAGTTGCGGTCGCCGAGCGCCCGGTGAAGGGCCGCGAAGGCGCGGCGAGAGCCACCCACCGCCCCGAGACGGAGGTAACGGGATTGACCGATCTGTCCGCCACCACCGGCGTGACGGACCGCCCGAGCGGCACCGCGCAGGAACCCGGGCGGGTCAGGGGGAATCCGGATCCGATCCGACGGTTCCTGGATCAGCAGAACCCCGGAACTCCTTGCCTGGTCATGGATCTGGCTCAGGTCCGAGACCGCTACCGGCACCTGCGCACCGCGCTGCCGGACGCCCGCATCTGCTACGCGGTCAAGGCCAATCCCACTCCCGAAGTCGTCGGTGAGCTCATCGCCGAGGGCGCCTCGTTCGACGTCGCCAGCCCCGGCGAGATCGACTTGGTCCTGGCCAAGGGCGCCACACCGGAGTCGATCTCCTACGGCAACACCATCAAGAAGCGGCGCGACATCGCCCGGGCCCACGAGCAGGGCGTGCGGTTGTTCGCCACCGACAGCGCCGCGGACCTCACCAACATCGCCGAGGTCGCACCCGGATCGCAGGTGTTCTGCCGCGTCCTGGTCGACAACACCGGCTCCCGGACGCCGTTCGGCCGCAAGTTCGGTTGCACCCCGGAACAAGCCGCGGACCTGCTGGTCCGCGCCGACGAGCTGGGACTGGACGCCTGCGGCGTGTCGTTCCACATCGGATCGCAGCAGCTGGATCCGGCCGCCTACCGGCACGGCATCGACGCGGCCGCGCGGGTGTTCGCCGACTGCGCCGCCCGCGGTGTGCGACCGAGGCTGGTCAACCTGGGCGGGGGACTGCCCGCCGGGTACGCGGGTTCGGCGCCGCCGCTGGCCGACTACGTGACGGCCATCGAAGCGGCGCTGGAGCACGCCTTCGGCCCGCAGCGGCCGGAGCTGCTCATCGAGCCCGGCCGGTTCCTGGTCGGCGACGCCGGCGTGCTGCGCAGCGAAGTCGTGCTGGTGACGGATTCCTGCGACGGGCAGCGGCGCTGGGTGTACCTCGACATCGGGCGCTACAACGGACTCGCCGAGACCGAGGGCGAGGCCATCGCCTACCGGCTGCGCACCTCGCGCGACGGTGACGAGGGAGGTCCCGTCGTGCTGGCCGGGCCGACCTGCGACGGTGATGACGTGCTCTACCAGCGGACGCACTACGAGCTGCCGCGCACGCTGCGCGGCGGTGACTGGGTGGACCTGCTGTCGGCGGGCGCGTACACCGCGAGCTATTCATCCGTGGGTTTCAACGGGTTCACCCCGCTGCCCACTTATTGCGTCGACGGCGATCAGCGCCCGTGACCTGCTGCGGGAGCACGTCCGACCGCTGTGGACGCGCTCCACGGAGCGAAGGCGAGACACGGCAATTCTGCGAAATGATGGGAGGTCGATAGATGTCCGTTGACACCGGAGCACAGGTCGGTCTGTTCACCGGCAGGCACGTCCTGGCAGAGCTCGAGGGCGTTGAACCGGAACTGCTGGACGACGAGCAGTACCTGCGGGATGTCCTGCACAACGCCTTGAGCGAGTCGGACGCCACGGTGTGCCAGATGATCGCCAAGCGGTTCGACCCGCAGGGCGTCACGGTGTTGGCGCTGCTGTCGGAGTCCCACGCTTCGCTGCACACCTACCCGGAGGACGGTTCGATCTTCATCGACGTGTTCACCTGCGGGCACACCGCGAAGCCCGAGCTCGCGGTGCAGCTGCTCGCCGAGGCGCTCAAGCCGACCTCGCAGAACGTGCAGACCATCCGACGCGGCCACGACTACGCCGAACTGGTCTGCTGATCCGCACCGGCGGTTCCGGCTCGAGCTGCGCGACCGCGCGGGTGGCAGACCTGAGCGGCTCCGTGGACACCGAGCGCCGCTGCCGCGCTCACGGCGTGCGGCACCCTCGCCACGAAGCCGCTCAGAACTCGCGGCGGTGCGGGCCATCCGGGTGCCTGCGGTGGGGCACGGGTGGGCACGGTCTACTTTTCGCGTGTCGGCGGGCCCGCTACGGGAACCGGCGGGATGCTGGGCACACACCATTGGGGACATTCAGGAGGAACACCGTTGATCGAACTCGACGGGCACCGGTGGATCAAGGAGCCGTTGGGCGCCGACATGGAGCGCCTGTGGCGGGTCGACGACGTGCTGTGGGAGGGCGACACCCCGTACCAGCACGTGGTGATCGCGCAGACCGGGCAGGGGATCTCGCTGTTCTGCGACGATGACCGGCAGAGCACCGAGTTCTCGCAGCTGGTCTACCACGAGGCCATGATGGTCCCGGCGTTCCTGCTGGCCGGGCAGGTGGACCGGGTGCTGATCATCGGGTCGAGCGAGGGCGTGGCCAGCCAGATGGCGGTGGCCGCCGGAGCGACCCGGGTCGACCACGTCGACATCGACGAGCTGTGCGTGCGCAAGTGCGCCGAGCTCCTGCCCTACGGCTACACGCCGGAGGAGCTGGCCGCGGCCGAGAAGGGGGAAGGCCCGGTCACGATCCACTTCGCCGACGGGTGGAGCTTCCTGGACCAGGCCCCGCCGGAGGGCTACGACATCGTCGTGGTCGACCTGCCGGACGAGCGCGCCGACGACGCCGACGGCCAGCACAACCGGCTCTACGGCCTGGAGTTCATCCAGCGCTGCCAGTCGGTGCTCTCGGCCGGGGGCGTGGTCGCCTTCCAGGGCGGCTGCCCGACCGTGTGGCGCAACGAGACGCTGATCCGCGCCTACAACCGGTTCCAGACGGCCTTCGAGACGGTCGCCTACTTCGGCTCCGACGAGCACGAGTGGGCGTTCCTGTTCGGCCGGGAGGAGCCGATCGACGACCCGATCAACCTGATGCTCGAGGCGCTGCCCAACTGCGCGTACGAGCCCAGGACGATCGACGACGCGTCCCTCATCGGCGCCACGGTCCCCCCGTACTCGGTGCGGAACCAGTCCTGAGCCGGAGGCGGTGGGCGGCCCGCGCGGTCGCCCACCGCCGGTCAGCCGAGCCGCTCCCTCACGGCGAGTCGAGGTAGGGGTGGTACGAGCCGCCGTCGGTGGGCAGGAACCACTGGTCGAAGGCCAGCCCCCGGTTGTGCAGCTCGGCCTCCACCTTGGCCGCCTTCTCGACGACCTCCGCCTCGGCCTCGCCGGCCAGCGGGACGTCCACCTCGTAGAGCTCGTCGTGCTCCACGTCGCCGAACGCCCGCGCGGCGAAGGCGTCGAACACCGGTTCGCTGTCGTCCCAGCTCATGAGCTCGGCGGCTTCCAGGACCACCCGCGCTTCGTTGATGATCAGCCGCAGCGCCAGCGCCTCGGCGACGCTGCGCGGCGGCGTCCACGCGGGCTCGGTGAGCCGTGCCGCCACCGCCGCCGAGGCCAGCACGAACGACCTGGCGAAGAACGCGTCGTAGCGGTGGTCGTAGCAGGGCGGGAGCTCTTCGAGCACCAGCAGCCCGACGGCGTCCGCCACGGTCGCGTTGTTGACCGCCAGCGCGAGCTCGTCGTAGAAGATCTCGTCGGTCACCACCCGGACCGAGTGCACCAGCGCGCCCGCCGCGAGCGTGGCACCTTCGCCCTCGATGCCGAAGGCGCTGGGCCCGAAGGCCTGCAGCCGCGGTGCGAGGTCGTCGAGCCGACGCTTCCAGTGCTCGGCGTCCATCGCGGGCTCGGCGGAGGTCTCCAGGGCCTCCTCGATGGCGGCCTGCAGCTCGCCGTCGGCGTCGACCTCGTCGGCGGCGGCCAGCCGCTCGTTGAACTCGTCCTCGGTGAGGCGCACGGCGGACTCGGCCACCGTCCAGCCGAGCAGCAGCTCGGTCTCCACGATGAGCTCGTCGAGCACCGAGGCGGCGCCTTCCTCGGCGGCCTGGAGCGAGGGCGCGTCCAGGGCCAGCAGCACGCTCACGCCGCCCTGGTGCACGGTGATGCGGTAGTCGAGGACGTCGATCTCGGACTCGCCGGGACCGCTGACCCCCTCGACCATCGCCAGGTGTCGGTCCAGCACGGCGGCGACCCCCTCCTGCTGCAGCGGGTCGAGCTCCACCACCTCGGCAGGGGGTGCCAGTTCCGCCGTCACCGCGTAGTCCACCGCGAATCGCCCTCTCCTCGACTGCTGGTCGGCATGGTACGACGTCGCCCTGCTGGTGACCCGGCCAGCGCGCTGGGTGTCGGGGTCGGCGATGATGATCCGGTGACGACGAACGTGGTGGTCTTCGGCAGTTGCAACATGGACCTGGTGGCCTACGTGCCGGTCGCGCCCAAGCGGGGCGAGACGGTCACCGGCCGCGAGTTCCGCACGGTCCCGGGCGGCAAGGGCGCCAACCAGGCGATCGCCGCGGCCAAGGCCGGTGCGGACGTGCGCATGATCGGCGCGGTCGGCGCCGACGAGTTCGGCGCGGAGATCCGCCGCGTCATGCAGGACTCCACTGTGGACGTCCAGGGTCTGCGAACGGTGCCCGGGCGCAGCGGAACCGCGCACATCGTCGTCGACGACGCGGGCGACAACTCGATCATCGTGGTCCCGGCGGCCAACGGCACCGTCGACGCGCTCGCCGACGGCGACGAGGAGCTCATCGCCGGTTCCGACAGCCTGCTGCTGCAGCTGGAGGTCCCGCAGCCGGGCGTGGCCGCCGCCGCGGCGGCGGGCAAGCGGCACGGCGTGCGGGTCGTGCTCACCCCCGCGCCGGCGGTGCCGCTCCCCGAGGAGCTGCTGCGCGACGTGGACCTGCTGGTGCCCAACGAGCACGAGGCGGCCGTGCTGACCGGACACGACGACCCCGAACGCGCCCTGGCGGCGCTGCTGGAGCTGGTGCCCGAGGTCGTCATCACGCTCGGTGCCCGCGGGTGCACGTACGGCAACCGAGACGGCGTCCGCCACGACGTGCCGGCGTTCTCCGTGCCGGCGGTGGACACCACGGCGGCGGGCGACACGTTCGTCGGCGTGCTCACCACCGCGCTCGGCGAGGGCGGCGAGGTCCCGAACGCGTTGCGGGAGGCGGCGGCCGGGTCGGCACTGTCCGTGCAGCGCAATGGCGCCAGCAGCGCGATGCCCACGCGGGATGAAATCGCCGACTTCGTGGCCCGACAATAGCCGCTGATCGCCATTCACCGGTGCGCGACCACGGCGTCCAGCGGCCATCACCGGAAATGGCGCCGGCTATCACGGGCGGCCGGAAATGTCCGGAGCGCAAATCCGGCCGCCCGTGCCCGGCCGTTCACCGAGCGTTGTCGTAAGCCTCGACGACTTCAGCCGGAATGCGGCCCCGGTCGGAAACCTGCATGCCCTGTTCCCGGGCCCATTCCCGAATGGCCTGGTTCCGTTCCCGGTCGGCCTGGGTCGGCGCGCTGGACGACTTGCCCGCCTTGGTGCCAGACCGCTTGCGGCCACCGGTCTTACGGGCGTTGGCCACGTAAGAAGCCAGTGCGTCCCGCAGTTTCGCGGCGTTGTCGGCGGACAGGTCGATCTGGTAGTTCACCCCGTCCAGGGCGAACTCGACGGTGCTGTCGGCTTGCGAGCCGTCGACATCGTCGACCAGCTGCACGGTGACTTTCTGCGCCACGGTTAAACCTCGATTCCGGCTCGAATCCAGTCTCAGCGCGCGCACATGTCCGCGCGACGAAGAGCGAGCGAACAATAAACGATCGCCGGAAGAATGTTCCACCCGGTATCGAATTCCGGCACTCGCGTCCATTGCTGCGGGCTCGAACCGCCCGTGCCTGGTTACCGTCCGTGAGTCGACAACAGCCGCCGACCGGCGCGTGTGTCCGGAACCCCGAGCGGTTTTCGGCCGATCGGACCGGGTGCTCTACAGTCGAGTGCGAGACAACTGGTGAATGTCGTGCTACAACGTGGTCAGGACTAGCAGTAGTCTTACCTGGAAGTCGCGGATCGAGACGGGGCGCGTTCCCGAGACAGGTGATCATGGCCGAGCGGATTCAGGTCGATCTCGTCGATGACATCGACGGGTCGCCAGCCAAGCACACCGTCACCTTCGCGTTGGACGGCGTGAGCTACGAAATCGACCTGAACGACGGCAACGCCGAAGCGCTCCGCTCCGTGCTCGACCGCTACATCAAGGCCGCTCGCTCGCCTGAACCGGCTGCTCCGCGCGGATCCAAGCGGCAGGAGCGCGACGAGGAGCAGACCCGCAAGGCGAACAAGCAGCTCACCGAGCAGATCCGCGGTGCGGCCCAGCGCACGAGGGAAGCGCTGAAGAAGCCCGAGGCCGACGAGGCCGCCGCTGCCGAAGCCGGTGGTGTCGAAGCCGAGGGTGCCGAAACCCCGGCCGAAGTTGAGCTCCTCACCTCCGACGACGCCGAGCAGTCCCAGAACGAAGCTCCCGCAGAGGGTCCGGCCGTCTCGCTGCCGCTGTTCTCCTCCGCCGTGGACTGAGGCCCCGTCTTCACCCGTTAAGTCCTCGCGATCCGTCCGACCGGGTTGGTTGACTCCTCACCCCATCGCCGGCGAGGACGTCCCGCCTCCGGGCACGCCACCTCGTCGGGAAGCACGGCTCTGACGTTCCCCCCGACGTCCGGAGGCGCCCGTGAGGACGCAGTCCACCGACCCCGGCAGGAGGCGGGTCGCGCTAGCGCTGCTGCTGGCCACCGCCTCGACGACGACCGCCTGCGCGCCGCTGGTGGACGTGCACCAGACCGCCGCCGAGGTGCGCGCCTCGGTGCAGGCGCCCACCGTGCGTGGTGGCGAAGCCACCGTCGTGCTCGATTCAGAACCCGACGAGCTCGACCCGACCACCGCGTCCACGCTCACCTCGCGCCAGGTCTTCATCAACATGTGCGAGAAGCTCTACGACCTGGACGACGCGGTGCGCGTGGTGCCGCAGCTGGCGACCGCACTGCCCGCGGTCTCGCCGGACGGCCTGCAGCTGACCATCCCGCTCAAGCCCGGTGTGCGCTTCAACGACGGAACGCCGTTCGACGCCGAAGCCGTCAAGCGCAGCCTCGACCGCCACCGGACGCTCGACGGTTCCGCCCGCCGCACCGAGCTCTCCGCCGTCGCGGGCGTCGACGTCGTCGACCCGCTGACCGTCCGCGTCCGGCTCTCCCGCCCCTACGCGCCGCTCGCCGGCATGCTCGCCGACCGCGCCGGGATGGTCCTGTCCCCGGCCGCGCTCGACCGCCTCGGCGAGGACTTCGCGGACAACCCCGTCTGCGTCGGCCCCTACACCTTCGGGGAGCGCGTCGCCCAGGACCGGATCGTGCTGCGGCGCAGCGACTTCTACTACGGGCGCGACCAGACCAAGCTCGACCGGCTGGTGTACCGCTTCGTCGGCGACGACAACGTGCGCACCGCCAACCTGCGCTCCGGTGAGTACGACGTCATGTGGGAGGTCCCGGCCCCGCAGGTGCCGCTCATCTCCCGCGAGCCCGGACTCGTGCTGCTGAACACCCCGTCGCTGCAGTACTGGGGCATCAACGTCAACATCCGCAACGTCGGCGGCGAAACCGGTCACGTACCAGGGCCGCTGGCCAACGACCCCCGGGTGCGCGAAGCCCTCGCGCTCGCCATCGACCGCGAAACGCTCAACGAGATCACCTTCAACGGCCTCTACCAACCCGCGTGCGGACCGATCCCCGACATCAGCGAGTTCGCGACGCCGAAGACGCAGGCCTGCCCGCCCTACGACCTCGACCGCGCCCGCCGGCTGCTCGCCGAAGCCGGGGTGCGGACGCCGATCCGGGTGGAGATGACGCTGGCCAACGACACCTCCACGATGCAGGCCGGGCAGGTGATCCAAGCCATGGCGGCGCAAGCCGGTTTCGAGGTGGTGCTGCGCCCCTCCGAGCTGACCACCGCGCTGTCGGACTCGCGGTCCGGCAACTTCCAGCTCTACGCCGGTGGTTGGTCCGGTCGCTCCGACCCGGACGGCAACATCGCCAGCTTCCACACCGCCGACGGCTCGCACAACTACAGCGGCTACTCCACACCCGAGACCGACGCGCTGATCGAACGCGCTGCCGCCGAGCAGGACCCGGCGGTGCGCAGCGCCCTCTACGAGCGCGTCGTCGCCGACCTGCAAGCCGCCAACGGCCTCATCTACCTCTACCGCCAGCAGTACTACACCGCCCACACCGACCGGATGGCCGGTGTGACCGTCCATCCCGACGGACTTGTCCGGATGCAGCACGCCGGATTCGTCGAGGGGAGCTGATCGTGCCCCGCTCGTACGTCCTCAACCGCCTCCTGCAATCGCTGGTGACCCTCGTGCTGGTGTCGCTGGTCGTGTTCGCCGGGCTGCGCGCGCTGCCCGGTGACGCGGCGGTGGCCATCGCCGGGCCCGAGGCCGACGACGCCGCCATCGCCGACGTCCGCCGTGAGAACGGCCTCGACCAACCCCTTCCCGTGCAGTACCTGACCTGGCTCGGACGCGCGCTGACCGGCGACTTCGGGGAGTCCGCGCAGACCGGGCTGCCGATCGGCGAGATGATCCTGCAGCGGCTCCCGGTCACCCTCGAACTCGCCGTCCTCAGCCTCGCCTTCGCCGCCCTGCTCGGCCTCACGACCGGCGTCGTCGCCGCCGTGCGCCGCGGCGGAGCGCCCGACTGGATCAGCAACGGGATCGCGCTGTTCGGTCTGTCCGTCCCGAACTTCTGGCTCGGCCTGATGTGCGTGCTGGTGTTCGCCGTGGCGCTCGGCGTGCTGCCCTCCTCGGGCTTCATCCCGTTCACCGAAAGCCCGTGGCAGAACCTGCAACGGCTCATCATGCCGGCCTTCGTCCTGGGCAGCGGGCTGGCCGCCGTGCTGATGCGGCAGATGCGGTCGTCCATGGTGGACTCGCTGCGCTCCGACCACGTGCGCACCGCCCGCGCCAAGGGCGCCGGGGAGTGGCGGGTCGTCGGCGTGCACGGGCTGCGCACCAGCCTGATCACCGTGCTCACCATCCTCGGCGTGCAGCTCGGCCAGCTGATCTCCGGTGCGGTGGTCACCGAGCAGGTCTTCGTGCTGCCGGGGTTCGGCAAGCTCATGGTGGATTCGGTGTTCACCCGCGACTACCCGGTCATCCAAGCCGCCGTGCTCGTCGCCGCCGTCGGCTACATCGGCGTCAACCTCTGCGTCGACCTCCTGTACTCGGTCGTCGACCCCCGGATCCGCGTGCACGGAGGTGCCGCATGACCGCCGTCGTCGCCCTGCCGGGAACCCGCTCCCACCGGGTCGCCCGCCGGCTGCTGAGGCACCGGACCGGGGTGCTGGGCCTCGTGCTGTCGGCCGTGCTGGTGCTGGTGGCGATCGCCGTCCCGGTGCTCGCCCCGGCCGACCCGGCCGCGGTGGACTTCGACCACGTGCTGGCCCAACCCGGGCCCGGGGCGTGGCTGGGCACCGACGAACTCGGCCGCGACCAGCTCTCCCGGGTCCTCCACGGCGTCCGCGCCTCGATGATCGTCGGGGTCCTCGCGGTGCTGCTCGCGCTGCTGGTCGCCGTGCCGCTGGGCATGATCGCCGGCTACTACCGCGGGTGGCTGGACGCCGTGGTCTCCCGGATCACCGACGTGCTGCTCGCCTTCCCGTTCCTGGTGCTGGCCGTCGGGCTCTCCGCGGTGCTCGGGGCGTCCCTGGTCAACGCGGCGATCGCGATCAGCCTGTCGCTCGCGCCGAACCTGATCAGGGTGGTGCGCGGCGAGACCCTGCGGCTGGTCGGGGAGAGCTACGTCGAGGCCGCCGTCGCCGCGGGCGCCTCCGGCGCGACCGTCATGGTCCGCCACATCCTGCCGAACGCGGTGAACGCGCTGCTGGTGCAGATCACCGTCAACATCCCGCAGGCCATCATCGGCGAATCGCTGCTGTCCTTCCTCGGGCTCGGCGTGCAACCGCCCGCGCCTTCGCTGGGCGTGATGCTGTCCTCCGCGCAGACCTACTTCGCGCAGGCACCGTGGCTGGTGTTCTGGCCAGGCTTGACGATCGTGCTCGCGACGCTGGCGTTCAACCTGCTCGGCGACGGTCTGCGCGACGCGCTCGACCCGAAGGGGCACCGATGAGCGAGCTGCTGTCCTTCACCGACCTGGAGGTCTCGTTCCACGGCGAGGACGGCGAGGTCGAGGCCGTGCGCGGCGTCAGCTTCGGCGTCGAAGCCGGCGAAGTCCTCGCCGTCGTGGGCGAATCCGGTTCCGGCAAGAGCGTCACCGCGATGGCCGCGCTCGGCCTGCTGCCCCCGACCGCGCGGGTCCGCGGCAGCATCGCGCTGGACGGCGTCGAGCTGGTGGGGCGCGACCTGCGGGCGGTGCGCGGCAAGGACGTCGCGATGATCTTCCAGGAACCGATGACCTCGCTGAACCCGGTGTTCACCGTTGGCTGGCAGCTCGTCGAGGCCATCCGGCTGCACACCGACACGACGCGCCGCTCCGCCCGCGCCCGAGCTGTGGAACTGCTCGGCCTGGTCGGCATTCCCGAACCCGAACACCGCGTCCGCCAGTACCCGCACCAGCTCTCCGGCGGGCAGCGGCAGCGGGTGATGATCGCGATGGCGCTGGCCTGCGAGCCGGAAGTGCTCATCGCCGACGAGCCGACGACCGCGCTCGACGTGACCGTGCAGGCGGAGATCCTCGCCGTGCTCCGCGACCTCCGCGACCGACTCGGCATGACGATCCTGCTGATCACCCACGACATGGGCGTGGTCGCCGACATGGCCGACCGGGTCGTCGTGGTGCACCGGGGCGAGGTCGTCGAGCAGGCCGAGGTGCGCGAGCTGTTCCAGGCCCCGCGCGAGGACTACACGCGTTCGCTGCTCGCCGCCGTCCCGCGCTTGGAGGTCGGGTCCGCGGAACCCGGCGCGCCCGCAGAGCCGCTGCTGCGGGTGGAGGACCTCGTCGTCACCTACGGATCCCACCGGGCGGTCGACGGGGTGACGCTGGAAGTGGGGCGCGGGGAGGTGGTCGCGCTCGTCGGGGAGTCCGGGTCGGGCAAGTCCACCGTCGGCAGGTGCGTCGCCCGCCTCGTCACACCCACCGCCGGCCGGGTGCTCCTCGACGGGCAGGACATCGGCAGGTTGTCCGCACGCGCGCTGCGGCCGATCCGCCGGGACATCGGCTTCGTCTTCCAGGACCCGGGCTCGTCGCTGGACCCGCGCATGACCATCGCCGAGAGCATCGCCGAACCCCTGCGGCTGCACCGCGTGGCCGAGGGGAAGGCGCTCGACGAGCGGGTCGACCACCTGCTGGACGCGGTCGAGCTGGGAACCGCGCGTCGGCAGCGCTACCCGCACGAGCTCTCCGGCGGGCAGCGGCAGCGGGTGAGCATCGCTCGCGCCTTGGCGCTGTCCCCGCGCATGCTCATCGCCGACGAGCCGACCAGCGCGCTGGACGTCTCGGTGCAGGACGCCGTGCTGGAGCTGTTCCGGGAGCTGCAGGCCGAGCTGAACTTCTCGTGCCTGTTCATCAGCCACGACCTGGCCGTAGTCAACCAGCTCGCGCACCGGGTGGCGGTGATGCACCGCGGTGAGGTCGTGGAGCAGGGGGAGAAGGCGCAGGTGCTCGGCTCACCGCGCCACGACTACACGCGGCGCTTGCTGGAGGCCGCGCCCGTGCCCGACCCGGTGCAGCAGCGCGCGCGGCGGAGCGTGCTCAGCGGGTAGGGACGAAAAACCGCACCGGAGCAGTGCGCGGGGTCCGGTGCGGTTCAGGTGAGGTGGTCAGTCCGCTGCGCGATGTCTCCGCGCGCGGGGACGGGTGCTGGGCGAGCGCGATTCCCGCGAGGTCGTCGCGCTCACTCCTTCTGCGAGCGAGGCTGCGAACTCCGGCGGCGCGCTCGGGCCCCAATTGCAGTCCTCCGGGTCGACCAGAGTGTTGCGCAGCTCGGTGTATATCGGAGTCGAGTCCACTGCTACCCCCGTTCCTGACAAGTCGTCGGCAGGCTACCTGCGAAATCAAGGGGCACTGGCCGCTCAAAGCGAGGACCACCCGAAGGTGGACAGTCGTCCGGCGCGTCGAGCACCGGCCATTCGTGCTCGATCACGCCGCCGAATGGGGGATGACCAGGGACTTCACCCTGAAGAGGGGGGTGGTGTTCACCCGTCATTTCGGGGTGCGTAAAGTATTCCATGTCAGCGCGGCACGGACCGGGAAAAACCGGGCCGGGCCTGACGGGGCCCCGAGAACCTCGCTCAACCCTCCGGGTGTTAGCGTGTTCCGGCCCGCGAAAAATCGGGTAAGACCTTTTTGACAATGTGAATACCGATCGAGTGGTTGTTTTCGCTTGGTGTCGCCGGGAACGGGACTGGTTAGAAGGTCTCGGAATGGTGACGGGCAGGACTGAGGCCCCCCGGTTTGACCGAGGAAATCAGGATGGTCTAAAGTGGGGAACACCGCGAGAGCGGGAATCGCCGAGGAAATGACTCCCCGGATCCGGCATCCCTGAAGTGGGGTGTGGTGATGGTGTGGGTGTGTTCTTTGAGAACTCAACAGCGGACTGTTTTG
>NZ_RSAA01000016.1 GCF_003931915.1 Saccharopolyspora rhizosphaerae
ACGTCGCCAAGGAAATCGGCCCCATCGCCAAACCCCGCCAGATCATGGTCGTGCCCGAACTGCCCAAGACCCGCTCCGGCAAGATCATGCGACGGCTCCTGCGCGACGTCGCCGAAAACCGCGAAGTCGGCGACGTCAGCACCCTCGCCGACTCCTCGGTCATGGACCTCATCTCCAAGGGCCTGAAGTCGTCCGACGACGACTGACCGTTCAGCCGATCTGTCAGGAGGGCGCCCCGGTGCGGGGCGCCCTCCGATTTTTTTCCAGACCTCGCTGCGCTGCACGAACGGCGTCCGCGAGAGGTTGCGCGGGCAAGTGATCGTCCGAACGGGTGTTAGGGTTCCCGCCAGGTGTGCCGGGAAGTCTGGTCGGCGGTGGAATCGTGCTGCCCACGAACGGAGCCGTCTTGACCGACCGCAACCGCGCCCGCACCTTCGACTTCGGCGCCTACCTGCGCACCGAGACCGTCGGCGGCATGGTGCTGCTGGCCGCCGCGGCCATCGCGCTGTTGCTGGCCAACTCCCCCGCGAGCGACTTCTACACCGCTGTCCGCGACTTCCAGGTCGGACCGCACCAGCTGCACCTCGACCTCAGCATCGGGGAGTGGGCCAAGGACGGCCTGCTCGCGATCTTCTTCTTCGTCGCCGGGCTGGAGCTCAAGCGCGAGCTGGTGATCGGCGAGCTGTCCAACATCCGCAGCGCGCTGTTGCCGGTCATCGCCGCCGTCGGCGGCATGGTCGTGCCCGCCGCGCTGGCATTCGGGCTCAGCGTCGGCGCACCCGGCCACGAGACCGCGTGGGCGATCCCGGTGGCCACCGACATCGCCTTCGCGCTCGGCGTGCTCGCGCTGACCGGTTCCTGGATGCCGACCGCGGCACGGGTCTTCCTGCTCAGCCTCGCCGTGGTCGACGACCTCGGCGGCATCATCGTGATCGCCGTCGTGTTCACCTCGGGCCTCGACCTGGTGTGGCTGCTGGCCGCCGTCGCGTTGTGCGCGCTGTACTGGTTCCTGCAGCACAAGCGCATCCGCTCGCCGTGGATCTACATCCCGCTGGCGGTCGCGACCTGGATCGCGGTGCACAGCTGCGGCATCCACGCCACCATCGCCGGCGTCGCGCTGGGCCTGCTCACCCGCGTGCGCACCGACCCCGACGAGGAGGCCTCCCCGGCGATGCGGCTCGAGCACCGGCTGCAGCCCTGGTCGGCGGGCCTGGTGGTGCCGGTGTTCGCGTTCTTCGCAGCCGGTGTCCCGATCGACGGCGAGGCGCTGAGCTCCGTGTTCTCCGACCGGGTGGCCATCGGCGTGATGGTCGGCCTGGTGGTCGGCAAGTTCGTCGGCATCTTCGCGACCTCGTTCATCGCGGTGAAGCTGCGCATCGGCAACAAGCCGACCTCGGTGTCCTGGCTGGACATGGGCGCGCTGGCGATGCTCGGTGGCGTCGGCTTCACCGTCAGCCTGCTCATCACCGAGCTCGCCCTGGAAGGCGCCGCGGCGGAGCGCGCCAAGGCAGCCGTGCTGCTCGCCTCCGCGGCTGCCTCGCTGCTGGCCGCCGCAGCGCTGCTGCGGCGCGGGCGCGCGGTGAACGGCAACGGCAACGGCAACGGCAACGGCAACGGTGGACCCGCTGGTGAGACGCCTGGGAATGTCACTCACGGGTAACGCATCGCGAGTCGATGGGCGGGAGTCTGATCTCCCGTGGCACGATGGTGGCCGTGAACAGCGCCCAGAAGAGCACCAACGCCAGCCGTGACGGTGCGGAGTGGAGTGCGGTGAACTCCATCCCGTTGTCCGAGGAGGGCACTTCTCCTGACGGGCAGTCCATCGGCGCGTTGGTCAAAGACGCCACGACGCACCTGTCCACTCTGGTCCGCTCCGAAGTGGAGCTCGCCAAGTCCGAGATCGCCGGCGAGGTCAAGAAGGCGGTCCGCGGCAGCGTCTACTTCATCCTCGCGCTCTGCGTGCTGGTCTTCAGCCTGTTCTTCCTCTTCTTCACCGCGGCCGAGGCACTGGACGCGGTCGGCCTGTGGCGCTGGGCCGCCTTCGGCATCGTCTTCCTGGCGATGCTGCTCGTCGCCGGCCTCTTCGCCTTGCTGGGCTTCCTGAAGGTCCGCAAGCTCCACGCTCCGAAGCGGACCGTGGAGACCCTCAAGGAGACCAAGAACATCACCAAGCGTCGTCACACGGAGGAAGCCACCACCGGCTGACCGGAACGGGCGCTCACGCGTGAAGACCGCGGCGGACACCAGGTCCGCCGCGGTCTTCGCGCGTTCGGGGGCGTGCCGCGAGGACCTGCCTGAGAGGACCGCGGGCCGTCCTCGGTGGAGCGCTCGCCTCGGTCAGCCCGTGCAGCTGCCGGTGGGGACGCGGGTGGTGAGACCCGGTGCCGCCTGCACCTCGTCGGCGACCTCGTCCGCGGTGAGCGCGAAGCCGGTCTCCGGGTCGTCCACCGCAGCGCCGAAGACCACGCCCACGACCTGGCCGTTCGGGTCGACCAGCGGGCCGCCGGAGTTGCCGCTCTGCACCCGGCCGCGAACGGTGTAGACGTCGCGGACCACGGTGGAGCTGTCGTAGATGTCGGGACCGCGCAGCCGGATGCGTTCGCGGATCCGGCCGGGCGCTGCCGTGTAGGGGCCGTCGAGCGGGAAGCCGAGTGCGATCGTGCCGTCGCCCGGTTCCGCCGCGTCCGCGGCGAACGACATCGCCTCGGCGTCGAGGTCCGGCACCTCCAGGATCGCCAGGTCGACGTCCGGCTTGTACATCACGACCTCGGCGTCGAACTCACCGCGACCGATCTCGATGGCCACCCGGTCGGTCCCCGCCACCACGTGCGCGTTGGTCATGACCCGCTGCGGGGCGATGACGAACCCGGTGCCCTCCAGCGCCCGGGCGCACGAGGTCGCGCGGCCGCGGATCTTGACCACGCTGGTCTGCGCCTTGCGCACCACCTCGCTGCCGGCCAGCGCCGGGTCGGGCGGCGCGATCTCGGCGACCGGGGTCTCGGAGAACGGCTCCAGGGCTTCCGGGAAACCCGACATCCCGAGCATCTCGCGCAAGTCGTTGGGCAGTGCCCTGGCCTGCGCGGGCATCACCGAGTTGACCGCGCCGAGGACCTGCGAGCGGCTCACCGCCGCCGCCAGGCCGGGCAGCGCGGAGGCCGAGGTGAACGGCAGGGCGACGAGCCAGGCCACCACCAGCACCGCGAGGAACTGCAGCACCGAACCCAGCGCGTTGTCGACCCCGGCGATGCGCGGTGAGGTGATGCGGTCCCGCAGTTCGCGGCCCGCCCACATCCCGAAGGTTTCACCGAAGGCGACGAGCAGGACGACGATGCCGACGCCGAAGGCCAACCGGGCGACCGGGCTCTGCACGTCGGCCAGCACGACGGGGGCGAGCTTCAGGCCCACCACGGCACCGACGAACACGCCCACGAAGGACAGCAGCGCGGTGACCAGACCGCTCCGAGCCCCGGAGACGGCGGCGAGCAGTGCCAGCAGCACCACCAGCAGGTCGACCCAGTTCACCCACTCACCCCTCGCGACGGACGATCAGTCGCACCACCGTCTCACGGTCAGTTAACAGAACGGCCAAGCCGGGCTACCGACGAGGTGTTCGCCACCTTTCAGGACCGCCCGAAGCCGACGTCGTCGGCTTCCTCGGCCGCCCGCCACGCCTCGTCGAGCCCTCGCACGTCGGAGCGGTCCCAGTGGCGCGCCCAGCCCGCCAGCTCCAGGAGGCCGGCCAGCAGACCGCCGGTGAAACCCCACACGAGCATCCCCGGAACCAGGAAGGCCGGCCCGGCAAAACCGCTGGTCAGGCGCACCCTCATCCGGTTCTCGGGATCGCTCAGCCAGGAGATCGGCACGCGGGCCACGGCCGCCGTCTCGCCCGGGTCCACCGGCGCGACCGGCGAGGGCTCACGCCAGTGCGCGAGCACCGGGGTCACCCGGAACCCGCTGTGCGGGACGTGCAGCTCGGGCAGGGTCGCGACCGGGCGGATGCCCTCGGGTTGCACCCCCACCTCCTCGACCGCCTCACGCAGCGCGGCGTCCACCGGGCCGCGGTCCTCGTCGTCGAGCGAGCCGCCCGGGAAGGCGACCTGCCCGGGGTGCTTGTCCAGGCCCTCGGCGCGGCGCAGCAGCAGCACGTCCGGGCCGTGCTCGTCCTCGCCGAGCAGGATCAGCACGGCGGCAGGACGCGCGGAGCGGGGTGGCGAGCCCTTCGGCCAGCCGAAGTGGCCCGGGTCCAGGTCGGCCGTGCGCTTGACCAGCGTCCGCATCCAGTCCGGCAGCTCGTCGGGATCGACCAGCGGTCCGTTGTCGCTCACTGGTCCCCCAAGGTCCGTTCGACGGCGGCTCGAACCTCGCTCGGAGACTCGAACGCGACCGGTGGATCGATGCGCCGCACCTCGCCGGCCGCGGTCACCACGTAGCTGACCGGCAACACCGCGGGCGCGCGCAGCGCGGCGCGAGCACGGTTGTCGCCGTCGTGCACGTTGGGGAAGTGAACGCCGAGCGCGCGCAACAGGTCAAGACCTTCCGCCGGGCCGCTGTCGACCTGCACGCCCAGCACGCGGGCGGCTCCGGGCTCGGCGCTGTAGGCCTGCAACGCGGGCAGCTCGGTGCGGCACGGCACGCACCAGGTGGCCCAGAGGTTCACCAGGACCGGTCCGCCGGAGGCGGCTCCCGCCAGGTCGGTGGGCCGGCCGTCGGCCAGGCAGCGCACCGTCGTGCCGGACAGCTCAGCAGGCCCGCCGGGGCCGGACGCGCAGGCCTGCAGCGCGGCGGCGGCACGCAGCTGCGGGTCGACCTCCTCGGTGGGAGGCGGCGCGGCGGACGGGACGGGCTGCAGCTGCTCCTGGTCGCGCGGCCACAGCGCGATCGCCGCGAGCACGGCGAGGACCACGACCACGACGGTCCACTGGATCTCGGACCGGAAGGCACGCAGGTTCACGCCACGGGCTCCTTGGCCGCCTGCGTCGCCACCGTCTTCTCCGGGACCTCCTCGACGATGCCGGCGAGCTCCAGCAGCCGGGGTGTCTCCGGGCCGCGGACCAGCTTCGCCGCCTCCAGGTGGTCGGTCGGACCGATGCCGTAGGAGGGGCAGTCCTTGGCCAGCAGGCAGGCGCCGCAGGCCGGCTTGCGGGAGTGGCAGACCCGGCGGCCGTGGAAGATCACCCGGTGGGAGAGCATCGTCCACTCCTTGCGGGGGATCAGCTCGCCGACGGCGTGCTCGACCTTGACCGCGTCCTCCAGATCGGTCCAGCCCCACCTGCGCACCAACCGTCCGAAGTGGGTGTCCACGGTGATCCCCGGGACGCCGAAGGCGTTGCCGAGGATCACGTTGGCGGTCTTGCGCCCGATGCCCGGGAGCTTCACGAGGTCCTCGAGGTTGGCCGGCACCTCGCCCCCGTGGTTCTCGACCAGCGCGGCACCCAGCCCCATCAGCGAGGACGTCTTGTTCCGGTAGAAGCCGGTGGAGCGGATCACCTCCTCCAGCTCGGTCCGGTCGGCCCCGGCGTAGTCGGCGGCCGTCGGGTAGCGGCGGAACAGCGCGGGAGTGACCTCGTTGACCCGCTTGTCCGTGCACTGGGCGGACAGGATGGTCGCCACGGCGAGCTCCAGCGGCGTGTTGAAGTCCAGCTCGCAGTGCGCGTCCGGATAGGCTTCGGCCAAGGCGCGCAGCATCCGCCTCGCTCGCCGGACGAGCCCCAAGCGGGTCTCCTCGCCCTTCCGAGATCGAGCGGCACGCTGGTCGGGAGGGGTTCCAGCGGACTTGGCACGGGTGTTTCGAGCAGGCTCCGGCACCCCACCAGACTACGGAGGAGCTCTGACACGGACGGTGGTGGCACCGTCACCGACCCCGCGAATCGACCCCCGGTTGAACCGGCGTCGAAGGTATGAGCGAGGATTCACACCATGATGGCTGCCTGGTTCGTCATCGTAGTACCGCTCGTGATCATGTTCTTCACGCTCTTCATGGAGCGTGTGGAAGCCCGCCTGCGGCACGTGGCGGTGCAGGAGAACGAGGTGGAGGAGTTGCTGGAGAACGCCCGACCCGACGAGGTCCGGGCGCTATTCCGGCAAGGCATTGGACGTGCGCTGGAGTTGTTCCAGCTACGCAGGGTGGGACGCGCCGGTAGGCTACGTACTCGCCGTTCGCGCGACCAGTCTTAGAATCGCTGGTAGTGATCGGCGGCACACCGCCAGACGCGCTGACGCGGGTCCGGCACCACAGACAGCCGCCGCGTCTCAACATGGAGGGACGAGGTGGACGAGACCCTGGCCCGGGCCGGCATCTTCCAAGGCGTTGAGCCGGCCGCGGCGGAGGCACTGGCACAGTCGCTGGAACCGATCGAGTTCCCGCGCGGACACGTGATCTTCGCCGAGGGCGAGCCGGGCGACCGGCTCTACATCATTCAGTCCGGCAAGGTGAAGCTCGGACGCAAATCCCCGGACGGCAGGGAGAACCTGCTGGCGATCATGGGCCCGTCGGACATGTTCGGCGAGCTGTCCATCTTCGACCCCGGGCCGCGGACTTCGACCGCGACCACGGTCACCGAGGTGCGCGCGTTGAGCATGGACCGCGGCGCTCTGCGGCAGTGGATCGCCACGCGTCCGGAGATCGCCGAGCAGCTGCTGCGCGTGGTGGCCCGCCGCCTGCGCCGCACCAACGGCATGCTCGCGGACCTGATCTTCACCGACGTTCCGGGACGCGTCGCCAAGGCGCTGCTGCAGCTGGCGCAGCGCTTCGGCAGCCAGGAAGCGGGTCTGCTCCGGGTCACCCACGACCTGACGCAGGAGGAGATCGCGCAGTACGTCGGCGCCTCGCGGGAGACCGTGAACAAGGCGCTCGCGGACTTCGCGCACCGCGGCTGGCTGCGTCTCGAAGGCAAGAGCGTCCTGATCCTGGATCCGGAGCGCTTGGCCCGCCGCGCTCGCTGAAGCGGCGGCGCACGCGCAGCGGAGCTGACGCGCGCCGGCCGAAGAGTCCGGGCTCGACTCCCGGGTTCTTCAGCCGGCGCGCGTCTCTTCGCGTTCACGCCAGTTCTGCGGAAGCCGGGAACAGCTCCCCGGTCGAACCCCGCAACCGAGACCGAGTCGTCTGCGTCACACGTCAGGACGCAGACGAAAGGGGTTCTCGGATGGCTTCGCACTTCGTGGTCGCCGTGGTGGCGATCGCCCTGGCCCTGTTCTTCGTGATCGGCGTGCGCGCGGCGATGGGCAGTTCGAACCGCATCGACGACCGGCGGCGGCGGAAGAGCTCGCGCGGCGCCTTCGTCGGCACGTCCCAGGGCCACGACCGCAGTGGCGGCTCCGGTGACGGCGGGGGCGGCGGTGACGGCGGGGGCGGCGGTGACGGCGGAGGCTGCTGAGCCGCGCCTGCCCACCGGTCACCCGCGCCTGACAGATGTGAAGGGACCGGGCGCCACCCCCGACGTGGCGCTCCAGTCCCTTCACATGTGCGTGGTTCGTCCCCCGACGACTAACCACGCTCCCCCGATCCCCCGGTGCTTCGGCCCCGAATTCCTTGGCACCGGAGGCGGCTGTGCGGAATTGAACTTGTCCTACTCCGAAGATGCTGGAAGGCCGTGCCCTCCAGCAACCCCCTTTCACCAACCAAGACGTGTCTCCCGGGGGCACGGTTGCACACATCACCCGTTCTGAGTAAGCAACCTCACTCATCACCTTCCTAGCAGGCGAAAAAGGTTGGTACCGGCGTACCACAATCGGCATACTGGTCCGCGTGTCCCCATCCACGTCGCTGAACGACTACCGCACCGCTCTGACCACCTCCGGCGCACTCGCCCCGGTCGTCACCTCGCTGCTCGGCCGGCTGCCCATCGCGATGATCGGCATGGCGCTGCTGCTGTACGTGCAGCGGGAGACCTCGTCGTTCGCGATCGCCGGTGCCGTGTCCGCCGCCGAGCTGATCGGGGTGGCGATGGGATCGGTCGCGCAGGGCAGGATCATCGACCGCCGGGGGCCGTCCGCTCCGCTGCACGTGATGTCCGCGCTCTTCGGCCTCGCGGTCGCGGCGACGCTGGTGGCGATCGAGACCGGCGCGGCTACGCCGCTGGTGGTGGCGGGTGCGTTCGCGATGGGCCTGCTGCAGCCGAACATCGGTTCGGCCTCGCGTGCGCTGTGGGGGCACCTGCTGCCGCCGGGGCGGGTGCGCGAAGCGGCGTTCTCCTACGAGGCGATCAGCCTGGAGGTCTTCTTCATCCTCGGCCCCGGCCTGGCGGGCCTGCTGGTGGCGATGCCGTGGGCGGGTACCGGCGTCGTGGTGGGCTCGGTGTGCATGGTGCTGGGCAGCGTCGGCTTCGCCGCCACCCGCGCGGCCCGCACCCAGCGGCCCGAGCCGCAGGGGCAGGGCGCCCTGCTGGGTGCCATCGCCGCGCCGGGGATGCGCACGGTGGCGCTCGCGTCGATGGGCTTCGGCGTGGTGATCGGCTTCATCGAGGTCGCGGTCCCGGCCGCCGCGGTGGAGGCCGGCCAGCCCACGATGGGCGGCCTGCTGATGAGCCTTGCGTCGGTCAGCTCGGTCGCGGTCGGCATCGTCTACGGCGTGCACCCGTGGCCCCGTCCGATGCACCTCCGGCTGCCCGCCCTGCTGCTCGGGTTCGCCGGCCTGGTCGCCCTGCTCGCGCTGCCCTCGACGCTGCTCGGGTTGGCCCTGATGCTGCTGCTCGCCGGGTGCCTGATCACCCCGCAATCCACGACCCACTCGGTCGCGGTCGAGTTCGCCGCCCCGCCCGGCACGGCCGCCGAGGCCTTCGGCTGGGTGGTCACCGCGGTGACCACGGGCGCGGCGATCGGCCAGTCGGTCAGTGGCCAGCTCGTCGAGCTGGGCGGCCCGCCCACCGCCTTCCTCGCCGCAGGCGCCGCAGGGGCCGCCCTGGCCGGTGTCCTCCACCTCCGCCGGAACACCCTCCTGCCGCAGCGGACCGACCTGTCGCTGGCCGGGACGTGATGTCGGGGGCCGTCGCTAGGTTCCCCGCGTGGAACTCGACGTGACGGCTCCGGTCCAGCAGCTCGCGACGGCTGCCGCTGACCTGGTCACGCTGCTGCCAGGGCGGAAACTGGACCCGCTGCTCAGCGGAGTGGTGCTGACCGCCGAGCCGGACCGGGTCGAGCTCGCCGGGATCGATCGGGAGCGCGCCGTCCGGCTGTCCTGCCCGGCGCGCACGCACACCGGCGGAGCGGTGCTGGTGCCCGCTCGGCCGCTGGCCGAGGCGCTGCGCCACCTCGGCGGCCCGGAGGCGAGGCTCGTCGTGGAGGGTCAGAAGCTCGCCGTCCGCACGGACCGGACGCGCTTCGCCCTCCCGCTGCTCGACCGGCACGCCCACCCGGGCGTCCGGCCGGTGCCAGGGCGGGTCGGCGTCCTGGACACGTCGCTGCTGCCGGTCGCGGCGGCCACCGCCGCGGCGGCCTCGCGCGACGACGCCCTCGTGGTGTTCACCGGCGTGCACCTGCGCGCGGACGCCGGCGAGCTGGTGCTGGTGGGCACCGACCGGTTCCGCATGGCCGTGGCCCGCCTGCCCTGGCGGGGCGAGGTCGACGAGTGGACCGCCCTCGTGCCGGCCGCGCTGTGGGCCGAGATCGCGCGGCAGGCCCGCGGGCCGGGGGTCGCGCTGCACGCCGACGGCGATCGGTTCGGTGCGAGCTGGGAATCGTCCGAGGTCAGCAGTGCTGTGCTGGACGTGCCGTTCCCCAGCGAGGCCCGCCACCTCGCCGAGGACTTCGACGGCGAAGCACGGCTCCGCGCGGACGAGCTGGCCGACGCCGTCCGCCACACCAGTCCGTTCGCCGGGCAGAACGCGGTCCGCCTCGAGGTCGGCGGCGGCGAAGTCCGGGTCCCTCGACCGACCCGGGCGTGGGCGACGCCGAGGAGACGCTCAAGGCCGATACCAGCGGAGACCGGATCACCACCGCCTACCAGCCGCGCTACCTCGCCGACGCGCTCAAGCCCTTCGGCACCGAGGAGGTGCGCCTCCGCCTCCGCTCCGGCGTCCGCCGCTCGACGGTCATCACGACACCGCGCTCCCCGACCCTGCACCAGGTGCTGATGCCCAAGCGCCTCGCCCACGACCCGCGAGGCCAGGGCTGAGGTCAGACCTCGCCCTGCTCCTCGAGGTAGGTGAGCTGGGCCCGGACCGTGAGCTCGGCTGCCGGCCAGACCGAGCGGTCGACGTCGGCGTAGACGAGCTCGACGACCTGGCGCGGGGTGACTCCGCGCCCCAGGTCTCCAACGGCTTGGCGGACCTGGGCGAGGCGCTGCTCGCGGTGGTCCAGGTAGTGCTCGGCGACGGCGCGGGCGTCGGGGAGCTCCGGCCCGTGACCCGGCAAGGCGCGCACGCCCGGGGGAAGGGACGCGATCTTGCGCAGCGACTCGAGGTAGGAGCCGAGGTGGCCGTCCGGGTGCGCGACGACCGTGGTGCCTCGGCCGAGGATGCTGTCGCCGGTGAACACCGCCGGTTCGTCGTGCTCGACGACGAAGCACACGGAGTCGGCCGTGTGGCCCGCGGTGGTCATGACCTGCAGCTCCAGGCCCGCCGCGGTGATCCGCTCGCCGTCGACGATCGGCTCGGCATCGCGGCACAGCGCCGGGTCCAGCGCGCGGACCGGGGACCCGGTGCGCTGCACGAACTCGGCGACGCCGCCGGTGTGGTCCTCGTGGTGGTGGGTGAGGAGCACCAGCGAGACCGGCCCGTGGCCGGCGACCCTGCGCAGGTGCTCGGCATCGCCGGGGCCGGGGTCGATCACCACGCAGCCGCGGGAGCCGGGATCGCGCAGCACCCACGTGTTGGTGCCGTCGAGCGTCATCGGGTTCGGGTTCTCGGCCAGCAGCACCGAGGCGTAGGAGGTGACCGGGCGGAGCTCGCCGTAGGCGGGGTGCTGCATCAGGCCTCCTCGAAGCCGGGCTCGCCCGGCAGCACGGCGTGCCAGCGGCCGTCCCGCTCGATCAGCTTCGGCATGATCTTGGTGAGCGTCCGCTCGGCCGCCAGGGCCGCGGGGAGGGCGTCGAACTCGGCCATCTCGCTGAGCGTGACCTCGGTGGGCGGCAGCAGGTGGCACCGGCCCTCGCGGAAGTCGGCCAGCGCCTGCTGCGGTGTGGCCCAGTAGGCCTCGGCGGCTTCGGTGGTGACGGCGTCGGCGCGCTGGCCTGCGGGCATCGCCGCCAGGAAGAACCTCGTGTCGTAGCGGCGCGGTTCCTGCTCCGGGGTCACCCAGTTCGCCCACGGGCGCAGCAGGTCGGCGCGCAGCACCAGCCCCTCCTGGGCGAGGAAGCCCGCGAGCGAGACGTCCCTGCTCACCAGGTCCTGGCGGGCTGCCGAGTAGCCGGTGGTGTCCTCGACGACCGTGGTGGAGTCGGGTCCGGCCAGCAGCACGCCCGACTCCTCGAAGGTCTCGCGGACCGCTGCGCACACCAGCGCGCGGGCCACCTCGGTGGTGCAGCCGAAGCGCTGCGCCCACCACTCCGGGCCCGGCCCGCTCCAGGCGACCGAGGCGTCCGCGTCGCGCTGGTCGACGCCCCCTCCGGGGAACACCGTCATCCCACCGGCGAACGCCATGCCCTTCACCCGGCGCTGCAGGAACACCTCCGGCCCCGAGGAGCCGTCGCGCAGCAGCACCACGGTGGCCGCGTGCTTCGGGCGAACCGGCTTGTCCGGACGGTCCTCGGGCACGAATCCCGTTGGCAACGAGCGATCCATGCCCGCCACCCTATGTCGGCGATCGTCCCCGGAACACCGTCCGCAGGATCAACGCTGCTGCGGCGAGTAGGCCTGCTGCTGGCTCGCGGCGATCGGCGGGAACCCTCCGGTACCGCCGGGCATCGTGGAGCTCCTGCCGTCCTCGGTCGGCTGGCGCTTGGCCGGCCCGTCCTGCTCGCGGTGGGCGAGCTCCTCGTGCAGCTTGCGCAGCAGGTTGCGCTCCCGGTCGGTCAGCTTGGCGTCGACCGCGGCGGGAACGCGCATCATCACACCCGTCTGCTCGGCCGCTGTCTCGGGTTCCGGATCCTCGGGTGGTTCACCGGGAAACTCGTGCTGCGGCTCGGCCACAGCGTGCGACACCCCCTCCGGCCGGGACTCGTCCACCGGCGCCGGTGGCGCGGGCGGAGGCGCCGGGGGTTCTTCCGGCTGTCTGTGCTCGACGACGTGCTCCGCGCGTGGCGCTACAGGGGGAGCGGCCCTCTCGGCGGGTGGCTCTACAGGGGGAGCCGCCCTCTCCGCGCGTGGCGCTGCAGGGGGAGCCGTCCTCTCCGCGGACGGCATCTCGAGCCGCACCCGCCGGGCCGTCGACAGCGCATCGCGGTGGTATTCGGGCAGGTCAGCGCCTGTGGCGAAGACGTCGACGGCGTAGCGCAAGCCTGCTCGGCGCAGCGCCGAGATCAGCTGGAAGGCGACGGCCGGGCCCGACCCGTCGGGGCCGACCTCCGCCAGCAGCACGCCCTGCGGCACCGCGCCGTAGTTGTTGCCCGCGGGAGTGGTGCGGTGCGTGATCCACAGGCCGCGCACGCCCGCGAGCCGACTGCTGACCTGCTTGAGCGAGATCTCCAGGTCGGTGTCGTCGGAGCCGGGGGCGCTGAACCTGTGGCCGTCGGGCAGCAGGGACTCCACCACGGTGAGCCGGTCGGCGAGCTGGTGGTTGCCGCGGGACTCCTCGAGCACCCGGCGCAGGTGGTACTGCTCGGCTGCGGTCACCTCGATCCGCCCGGCCAGCAGGCACCCGGCGAGGAACTCGGCCCCGGCGTCGGGCTGCCCCATCCCGAGCAGCTCGCGGGCGCCGTCGATGCCGTCGTCATCGACGCGTCCGGTCATGGCCAGCAAGAGGCTGTGCAGCCGGTCGACCGGTCCGGCGGCCTCTGCAACGTCCACCACGAATGCCTCCTTCAGCTACCGACCGCTCAACCGCGGCGACCGGCGAATTCTTCGGCTCCCGCGCACACCAGCGCCGACTCCTCGATCGCCATCCGGTGGTACGGGGTGGGTTCCACGTCCTTGGGCACGACCTCGACGCACGGCGCGGAGTCGCCGAGCGCGCGCAGCACCCGTTGGATCTCCCCGGTCAGCTCGACGTGGTCGTCCGAGGCGGAGACCAGGACGACGAGCTTGGCGCCGCCGGAATCGCGGCGCCGCCAGCTGTTGCGCACCTCGCGCACGCCGGGACGCCCGCGCAGCGTGGCGCCGAGCACCAGCACCGCCGAGTCACCGATGTTCTCGGCCGGGGGTTCGGTGGTGAACGAGTAGTGCGGTGTGGTGTCCACGACGGCGGGCAGCACCGCGCCGACCACGGCCGGGTCGGCGCCCAGCGGCAGCAGCGCGTCCGAGAGCAGCCGGTGCTCGTCGTCGTCGAGCGGGATGCGCTCGCGGACCAGCGTGCCCGGCAGCAGCCTGGCGACCACGTCGGCCGCGTCCCCGGCCAGCCAGTCGCGGTACCGCCACAGGTGCCGGTCGGGCAACCTGCCGGCCAGCCGAAGCAACAGTTCGTGGCACAGCAGATCGTTCTCACGCACTGCCACGGCGCCCCTCCATGCCTAGTACTCCGGGTCCGGTTCCAGCTCGCCCGCTCCCCCGACGCAGCTGCACCCTTCCAGGTGAACTTTCGTGCTGCTGATCGAGCCGTTCACGCCCCTGAACGACCAAGCGCAACGCGTTGGAATCAACATCCCCCATCCGAGTTACGCCGGATCAGGCGAACGAAGACCAAGGATGATCGAAGCGTACTGGTCGTAGTTGACCTTCGGAGCCCCACCGCCGGAAAAAATCACGGATGCTTGACCGCTGACCACGCTGCGCGCACAGAACAGAGCGCGGCGTCACCCCGCGTGGGGTGACGCCGCGCTGCAGGTCCGCAGTGCCGGGTTCACTCGACCTCGACGACCAGCTCCACCTCGACCGGCACGCCGAGCGGGAGCTCCGCGACACCCACCGCCGAGCGGGCGTGCTGCCCGGCCTCGCCGAAGACCTCGCCGAGGAGCTCTGAAGCTCCGTTGACGACCCCGGGCTGACCCGTGAAGCCCTCGGCCGAAGCGACGAAGCCGACGACCTTCACCACCCGGACGATCGAGTCCAGGCCCACCAGCGAGTCCACCGCGGCCAGCGCGTTGAGCGCGCAGATCCGGGCGTACTGCTGGGCTTCCTCGGCGCTCACCTCGGCGCCGACCTTGCCCAGGCCTGCGGGCTCACCCGCCACCATCGGGACCTGGCCGGCCGTGAACACCAGCGAGCCGGTGCGCACCGCGGGCACGTAGGACGCGACGGGCTTGACCACCTCGGGCAGCGGAATGCCCAGCTCCGCCAGGCGGTCCGTCCACCGACCCATGTCAGGCCTCCTTCGGCCGCTTCATGTAGGCCACCATCTGCTCACCGGTCGGACCGGGCAGCACGGTGACGAGCTCCCAGCCGTCCTCGCCCCACTGGTCGAGGATCTGCTTGGTCGCGTGGCTCAACAACGGCACGGTGGCGTACTCCCACTTCTGCATGGGGGTGAGCGTAATTGCTGAGGTGGTGGTCGTCCCGGGTGGCGGGTGGTGTCCGCCCCCTCCCCGCGACGAGGTTCCCCCGGTGGCCCGACGGGAGGACTGCGATCACACGTGCGCAGACATTTCCGGAAACGGGGACTTAGGCTGATCGCGTGACCTCATGGGACGGGGAGCTCAACCAGGCGCGGTTGCACGTGGTCAGCGGCAAGGGCGGCACCGGGAAGACGACGGTCGCCGCCGCGCTCGCGCTGGCCCTGGCGACCGGGGGCAAGAAGGTGCTGCTCATCGAGGTCGAAGGCAGGCAGGGGATCGCCCAGCTCTTCGACAGCGCACCGCTGCCCTACTCCGAGGAGTGGATCGCCGCCGCGCCCGGCGGGGGCGAACTGCGGGCGCTGGCCATCGACGCCGAGCCGGCGCTGCTGGAGTACCTGTCGATGTTCTACAACCTCGGCTTCGCCGGCCGGACCCTGCGCAAGATGGGCGCCATCGAGTTCGCCACCACGCTCGCGCCAGGCCTCCGGGACGTGCTGTTCACCGGCAAGATCAAGGAGTGCGTCGGGCGGACCGACGACCGCGGCCGCTACGTCTACGACGCCGTCGTCGTCGACGCGCCGCCGACCGGGCGGGTCGTGAAGTTCCTCGACGTCACCCGGGCCATGGCCGACCTCGCCAAGGTCGGGCCGATCCGCGAGCACAGCGACGGAGTCGTGCGCCTGGTGCACTCCGCCGACACCGTCGTCCACCTCGTGACGCTGCTCGAAGACCTGCCGGTCCGGGAAACGCTCGAAGCCGTCGAAGAGCTCGACGCCGCCGACCTGCGCCCCGGAGCCGTGGTGCTCAACCGCGTGCGGCCGAGCAGGCTGCCCGCGCGCACGGTGCCCGGCGCCGCGGACGGGCGCGTCGACGCCGACCGGGTACGCACCGGGCTCGAATCCGCCGGGCTGAAGGTCGACGAGACCACCCTCGACGGGCTCGTGCACGAGACCATCGAGCACGCCATCCGGCACCGGGCCGAGGAGTCCGCGCGCGAGCGGCTCGCCGGCACCGACCTGCCCATCGTCCCGCTGCCCGACCTCACGGCCGGCATCGACGTCGCCGAGCTCTACGAGCTGGCCGAGATCTTCACCGAACACGGCATCCGGAGCCCCCGATGAGCGAACAGCCGCGGCCCTCGCAGGTCGACGTCGACGCGCTGCTGGACGACCCCGAGACCCACGTGCTCGTCTGCTGCGGGTCCGGTGGCGTCGGCAAGACCACGACCGCCGCTGCGCTGGCGCTGCGGGCCGCCGAACGCGGCCGCAAGACCGTCGTGCTCACCATCGATCCCGCCCGGCGCCTCGCCCAAGCCCTGGGCCTGCGGGAACTCGGCAACACGCCCAAGCAGGTGTCGCTGGAGGGCTTCGAACCCGCGGGCGACCTGAACGCGATGATGCTCGACATGCGCCGCACCTTCGACGACATGGTGCAGATGCACGCAGGCCCCGAGCGCGCCGAGCAGATCCTGAACAACCCCTTCTACCAGACCATCTCGACCTCGTTCTCCGGAACGCAGGAGTACATGGCGATGGAGAAGCTCGGTCAGCTCGCCGCTTCCGGCGAGTGGGACCTGATCGTCGTCGACACCCCGCCCAGCCGCTCCGCGCTCGACTTCCTGGACGCGCCGCAGCGGCTGTCGACCGTGCTGGACGGGCGGCTGATCAAGATGCTGTCCTCCCCCGCGCGTGCGGGCGGGCGCGGACTGCGCAAGATCGTCGGCGCCTCGTTCGGCGTGTTCGCCAAGGCGGTGTCGACGATCATCGGCGGACAGCTGCTCAACGACGCGGCCAACTTCGTGCAGGCCTTCGACTCGACCTTCGGCGGCTTCCGGCAGCGCGCCGAGCAGACCTACCGGCTGCTGCGCTCGCCGGGCACCGCCTTCCTGGTGGTGGCCACCCCGGAGCCGGACGCGCTGCGGGAGGCGTCCTACTTCGTGGAGCGGCTGGCCGGGGATTCGATGCCGCTGGTCGGCCTGATCGCCAACCGGACGCACCCGGTGGTCGCCGATCTGCCGGGCACGCGGGCCACGGCCGTGGCCGAGGAGATCGAGTCAGGCGGTTCCGCTCCGCTGGCCGCGGCGGTGCTGCGCGTGCACGCGGACCGGGTGGAGATCGCCGAGCGGGAGAAGCGCGTGCTCGCGCGGTTCACCAGGGCCCACCCGGAAGTCGCGCTCGTCGGCGTTCCTGCCCTTCCCTCGGACGTGCACGACCTGGCCGGTCTGCGGGAGATCGGCATGCGGCTCGCCGGGGAATGACGGAAAAGAGCAGGCCGGGCATTCCCGTTTTTCACGGTCAACGCCCGGCCTGCTTTTTCTTCGGGGATCAGCTCACCTGGAACTCGGTGATCCCGGAGTAATCCTGACGCGCTGCCTCGAGCAAATCGCGCCAGTTCCGAACATCCGGACGACGACGAAGCAGTGCTCGCCGTTCCCGCTCGGTCATTCCACCCCACACACCGAATTCGATCTTGTTGTCGAGCGCCTCGCTGAGGCACTCCGTCCGCACTGGGCAGCCAAAACAAACCATTCGTGCTTTGCGCTGCTCAGCCCCGCGGACGAACAATTGATCCGGGTTCTGGTCTCGACATGCGGCGTTAACCCGCCAGTCCCCCTGCTCGAACATAGAGTTCCCCCAGCTCCTCACTGGATCGTCGGCGACTGTGTTTCGTCCGGAGCCCCCCGGCACCGGATGCCACGGTTCGGATGTCGGGAGCCCGAACCGCAACAGTGCTGTCGCTGGACGTAGACGGACTGTAGAGCCCAGCGGTTCCACAACCAACCGACGGTTGTCGTCCCGTTATCTTCGAGACTCACTACATCGGGCGGACTTAGGACGTGACACTCCGTCACGACGCATGTGCGATTTACTCTGGCTGAGTGCGTGCCCGAGACAGCTTGCTGAAGCTTTTCGGTCTGTGTGTGCTGGCTGGCGTGTTGGTGGCGGGGTTGCTCTTCCCGACGGCGGGATCACTCGGAGTGGTCTCCAACCGTGCTGGAGACGCCGTCAACAGCATTTCGGCGGACATGATGACCAAGGAACCGCCGCTTGTGACGACGATCACAGACAAGGACGGGAGGCCAATCGCCTACCTGTTCAACCAGGACCGGACCCCAGCAGCTCCGGACCAGATCGCCGACACCATGAAGGCCGCGATCGTGGCCATCGAGGACCGGCGCTTCTTCGACCACCAGGGCGTGGACTGGGCGGGCACCATGCGCGCCGCCGCGACCAACCAGATGTCCGGTGAGATCGCCCAGGGCGGTTCCACGCTGACCCAGCAGTACGTGAAGAACTACCTCGTGCACGTCGTCGCCGCCGACGACCCGGTCAAGCAGGCGAAGGCCATCGAGCAGACCCCGGGCCGCAAGCTGCGGGAGATCCGCATCGCGCTGCAGATCGAGAAGCAGCTCAGCAAGGAGCAGATCCTCGCCCGCTACCTCAACGTCGTGCCCTACGGCAACCAGGCCCACGGCATCGCGGCCGCCGCGCGCACCTACTTCGGCACCACGCCGGACAAGCTGACGATTGCGCAGGCGGCCCTGCTCGCGGGCATGGTCAACAGCCCGAGCGCGCTGAACCCGGAGAGCAACCCCGACGAGGCGCTCGAGCGGCGCAACCTGGTCATCAAGGCCATGGAGGACCAGCGCCGGATCACCCCGGAGGCCGCCGAAGAGGCGCGCAACTCCGATCTCGGCCTGGTTTCGCCGCTGCAGAACATCCCCAACGGCTGCGTCGGCGCCGGACCCTCCGACGGCTTCTTCTGCCGCTACGTCATCGACTACCTGGAACGCGCCGGGTTCACCGAGGAGCAGCTCAAGACCGGCGGCTACACGATCCGCACCTCGATGGACAAGAAGGCCACCGACGCCGCCAAGGAAGCCGCCGAGCACGGCGTGCCGAAGACGACCAAGGGCATCGCCAACGTGATGAGCGTCGTCGAACCCGGCGAGGACAAGCACCGGGTGCGCGCGCTGGTGGCCAACCGCGACTTCGGCATCGACGCCTCGAAGGGCCAGACGGCCTACGCGCTGCCCAGCGGGGTGGCGAAGTTCGGCGCCGGGTCGATCTACAAGGTGTTCACCGCCGCGGCGGCCCTGGAGAAGGGCATGGGCATCCAGAACACGATCGACTCGCCCCCCTCCTACACCTCGCAGGTCTACAAGAACGGCAGCCGGCCCTACACGGTCGGCAACGCCGAAGGCGTGGCGTCGGGACCGCGCACCCTGCAGATGGCCTTGGCGACCTCCCCCAACACCGCCTTCGTGGCGTTGCAGGAGCGCGTCGGGCTGGACACCACCGTGGACATGGCGGTCCGGCTGGGGATGCGGCAGACGCTGCTGCACAACACCTCCGCCGGCAACCCCGTCACGCCCAACGGCTCCGGTGGCCCGTCGCAGGCCGAGGACGTCAAGCAGAAGAACATCGGCGCCTTCACGCTCGGCTTCGCGCCGACCAGCCCGCTGGAGCTCAGCAACGTCGGCGCGACGATCATGAGCGGTGGCACCTGGTGCCCGCCGACGCCGATCGAGCAGATCCAAGACCGCAACGGCAACCCGGTGACGATCACCGAGGAGCCCTGCGAGCAAGCCGTGGACGAGGAGCTGGCGAACGCGCTGGCGGTCGGCATGAGCAGGGACGTGAGCGGCGGCGGCACCGCGGCGGCCGCAGCCAGCGGCGCGAGCTGGACCCGTCCGGTGGCGGCCAAGACCGGCACCACCGAAGCCCACCAGTCGGCAGGCTTCCTCGGCGCCACCCCGCAGTACGCGGGTTCCGTGCTGACCTTCAGCGACGGCACCTCGCCGCAGGGCATCTGCGACACCGACCCGCCCCGGTTGTGCGGGGCCAACGGCGGCAACATCTACGGCGGCAAAGTGCCCGCGCGCACCTGGTTCGACGCGATGAAGGTCATCCACGAGGGCCTGCCGGTCGAACCGCTCCCGCCGACGACCGACCGGTACGAGAACGGCGGCGAGGAGTTCCAGGTGCCCAACGTCGTCGGGCAGACCAGCCAGAAGGCCAAGGAGACCCTGGAGCAGGCCGGTTACAAGGTCACCGAGCGCTCGGTGAACAGCCAGCGCAAGCGGGGGACCGTCACCAGCCAGACCCCGCGCGGCTTCGCCCTGCCCGGCGAGGTGGTGACGCTGTCGGTGAGCACGGGGTACGTCCCGACGCCGTCCACGCAGCGACCGCGGCCGCAGGGCCCCCCGCCGGCCGCCGAGCCGTCACCAGAGCGGCCCGAGCCTCCGGCGGAGGAAGAGCCTCCACCGGAGGAGGAGCCCCCACCGGAGGAGTCGCCTGAGGAGGAGCCGGCCCCACCAGAAGAAACGCCGGGCCGGTGACCGGGCGGGTCTGGTTCTTCCTAGACTCGCCAGCGTGACGAGAGCGCAGGCGAGCACCCGACGCGCCCGGTCCCGCTACCGCCTGGTGGAGGTGCGGTCGACCGAGCGGATCACTCCGCGCGTGGTGCGGACCGTGCTCGGCGGTGACGAGTTCGCCGACTTCGTCAGCAACGGCAGCGACCAGCGGATCAAGCTCTGCCTGCCGCAACCGGGCAAGCCGATGCCGCTGGGCCGCACCCGCGAGGAGGTCTTCGCCCTCCCCCGCGACGAGCAGCCGCGCCAGCGGACCTACACGGTCCGCTGGTTCGACACCGAGCGGCACGAGCTGGCGATCGACTTCGTGATCCACGACCACGACGGGCCCGGCAGCAAGTGGGCCTCGGAGGCCCAGCCCGGGGACCAGGTCGTCACGGTCGGACCGAGCCCCGCCTACCAGCCACCGGCCGCGGCCGACCCGCTGGTGCTGGTCGGCGACGAGACCGCCCTGCCGGCGATCGCGGCGATCCTCGAGGAGCTGCCGCGCGAGGCCCGGGTGACCGTGTTCGCCGAGGTCGCGGACGAGGCCGAGCAGCAGACCGTCGAGTCGGCGGCCGAGGTCACCTGGCACTGGCTGCACCGCGACGGCGTCCCGGCAGGCCAGAGCGACCTCCTGCTCAACGCCGTGCGCGAGGCCGACCTCAGCCCAGACCCCTACGTCTGGATCGGCGCGGAGGCCGACGCGGTCCACCACCTGCGCGAGCACTGCCAGCACGAGCTGAGCCTGGACCGGCGCCACCTCTACGCCCTCGCCTACTGGCGCCGGGAAGGTTGATCTTCTGCTTCCGGTTGCTCTGCGCAGCGGTGCGGGTGGCAGAACCTGAGCGGCTCCGTGGCTCCGCGCGCCACTCCTGGTGCAAGCCAGTACACGGCGTCGCGGCGTACTCGCCACGAAGCCGCTCAGAACCTGCAGCGGTGCCGGCTGAGTCCCCACCTGGGACCGCGGCTGCCGCCGCGGAACTGAGCAGGCCTCGTGATGGCCGCCGCCTCCCGACGCTGGGCCCTGCTGGGCGTGAAGACATCTCGCGCGAAACGCCCTTCGTGCGCTCGTGAGGGGGACGAACGACATTGCGCGCGAAGTGTCCGCCGCTCGGCGTGTCGGGACCCTGACACGCCGGAGTTCGGTGGCGGTCAGCCCTGGAGCTGGGACTTGACCAGGCCGGCGACCTTGCCGCCCTCGGCGCGGCCTGCGGCCTTGGCGTTGGCGACCTTCATCACCTGGCCCATCTGCTTCATGCCCGGGCGCTCCCCCAACTCGGCCTCGACCTCGGCGATGGCCTCGGCGACCAGCGCGGAGAGCTCATCGTCGGAGAGCTGCTGGGGCAGGTAGCGGCGCAGGACTTCCGCTTCGGCGGCCTCGGAGTCGGCCTGCTCGTCGCGGCCCGCGGCGCGGAACGCCTCGGCGGCCTCGTCGCGCTTCTTGGCCTCCTTGCCCAGCACCTTGAGCACCTCCTCGTCGGAGAGCTCCCGCTGCTGCTTGCCGGACACCTCCTCCTTGCCGACGGCCGCCAGCGCCATGCGCAGGACTCCGGTGACGGCGGTGTCGCGTTGCTTCATCGCGGCGGAGAGGTCCGCCCGCAGCTTTTCCTTGAGCTCGGCCATGTGGTGATTATCGCGGGGGCCGCGCGGGCACCCGCCCACCGACCCCGAGCGAGACGTAGGCTTGTGAAGGTGAACAAGTTCGGGCGGATTCTGCTCAGCGCGGGCGCGGTCGGCGCCGCGACGCTCACGTACTCGGCGGCCATCGAACGACGGCACTGGACGCTGCGGCAAGCGACGGTCCCGGTGCTGGCCGAGGGCACACCCCCGCTTCGGGTGCTGCACATCTCCGACCTGCACATGACGCCGAACCAGCGGTCCAAGCAGCGCTGGGTCTCCGAGCTCGCCGACCTCGACCCCGACTTCGTGGTCAACACCGGCGACAACCTGGCGCACCCGCAGGCGGTCCCGGCGGCGTTGCGCGCGATGGGCCCGCTGCTGCCCAAACCCGGCGTGTTCATCTTCGGCAGCAACGACTACTACGGGCCGAAGCCGAAGAACCCGGCCCGCTACCTGCTGCCGTCGTCGAAGACCAAGCGCATCCACGGCGAACCGCTGCCGTGGCGGGACCTGCGCGCGGCGATGACCGAGCACGGTTGGCTCGACGCCACGCACCGCAAGCACGACATCGAGATCAGCGGCACGAAGATCCACGTCGCCGGCTTGGACGACCCGCACCTGCACCTGGACCGCTACGAGGAGATCGCCGGTCAGCCGCCGTCGGACGCCCACCTCAAGCTCGGCATCACGCACTCGCCGGAACCGCGCGTGCTGGACTGCTTCGCCGAGGACGGCTACGACCTGGTCATGGCCGGGCACACGCACGGAGGCCAGCTGCGCGTCCCGGGCTACGGCGCCCTGACGACCAACTGCGAACTGGACCGCACCCGCGCCCGCGGCGCCTCGACGTGGGGTGAGCAGATGCACCTGCACGTCTCGGCCGGCCTCGGCACCTCGCCCTACGCCCCGGTCCGTTTCGCCTGCCCGCCGGAGGCCACGCTGCTGACTCTGCTGCCGAAGTCCGACAGGGCCCTCGTCACCAGCACGAACGCAGAAAGCAGGGCCCCTTGGGGAGCGGGCGAAGGCATCCGCTAAGCTATCTCCAGCACTGAGGCGAGCACCCGAGATGCCTCAGAGCTGGAGATCGGGGTGTGGCGCAGCTTGGGAGCGCGCTTCGTTCGGGTCGAAGAGGTCGTGGGTTCAAATCCCGCCACCCCGACAAGGCAAAGGGCCTGGTCAGGACTCCGCGAGGAGTTCCGACCAGGCCCTTTCCCATGCTCAGGTGCCTGGCGTCCAGGGCGCTTCTCGTCCAGCCTCGCCTCCCCCGTGCGGTCGCGCGCGCTCGAACGTCCTCGGACCGGCGTCTCCAGCTCCAGCACGAGCAACCCGAGTCAGTGACTGAGGCCACGAGCTGCGGGCGACGGAGCACCCGGGGTGTTGCACCCGTTCCAGTCCGGAGCCCCCTGCCGCGCCGTGTCGCGCACACCACAACAAACGTTGCTGATGGGATCGATCAAGATGGTTGCGCCCCGGCAGCGCTGCGGGTTTGAATCCCGGCGCTCTGGCACGAAAGGAACCGGAATGCTGATCAAGAGCAGGGCGCGCGAGTTGGACGGCAGCGCGGCCGGAGGGAGCCCGCTCGACGACGGCTACCTCGACCGCACGCCCTACTTCCAGTTCATCCTGCTGTCGCTGCTGTTCCCGATGTGGGGCGCCGCGGCCGGGCTGAACGACATCCTGATCCCGCAGTTCAAGCAGGTGTTCGAGCTCAGCGACGCTGCGGCGGCGTTCGTGCAGAGCGCTTTCTACGGCGGGTACTTCCTGATCGCGATCCTGGCCTCGCGGTTCATCAAGCGGACCTCGTACAAGGCCGCGGTGATGGTCGGGCTGGTGCTCTACATCGTCGGGTGCTGGCTGTTCTTCCCGGCCTCGCACATGGCCACCTACAGCGTGTTCCTGGTGGCCATCTTCGCCATCGCGGTGGGGCTGAGCTTCCTGGAGACCTCGGCGAACACCTACAGCTCGATGCTCGGGCCTCGACGCACTTCGACGCTGCGGCTCAACATCAGCCAGACGTTCACCCCGCTGGGCAACCTCGCCGGGATCATCCTCGGCAAGTACCTCGTCTTCGACGACGAAGCCTCGCTGGAGCAGCAGATCCAGCAGGTGGAGGGCGCTGAGCGGCAGGCCCTGGTGGAGCGGCTGCTCGGCCAGACGCTGCTGCCGTACAAGTACATCCTGGTCGTGCTCGTGGTGCTGCTGGTGTTGTTCGCGATCACCCAGTACCCGCGCTGCCGGCCCAAGGCCGAGGTCCTGTCGAAGAAGGCGCAGGCCACTGTCGGCGAGACGCTGAAGTACCTGTCGACCAACGCGCGCTTCCTCAAGGGCATCGGCGCCCAGTTCATGTACGTGGGCCTGCAGACGGCGGTGTGGTCGTTCACCATCCGGCTGGCGCTGGAGACGCACCCGGGCATGAACGAGTTCACCGGCGCGAACTACATGATCTTCGGCTTCATCGCGTTCTTCATCGGCAAGTTCCCGGCGAACTTCCTGATGAGCCGGTTCTCCCCCGCGCACGTGCTGATCGCCTACGGCGCGATCGGTGCCGTGGTGCTGGCCGCGGCCGCGGTGGGCCCGGCGCAGTGGGCGATCTGGGGCGTGATCGCGGCGAACCTGCTGATGGGGCCGTGCTGGCCGACGATCTTCGGGCGCACCCTGGACACCATCGAGGACAAGCGCTACCAGGAGACCGGCGGCGCGATCCTCGTGATGGCCATCGTGGGTGGTGCGGTGATCCCTGCGGTGCAGGGCGTCGTGTCCGACGTGACCGGGTCGTTGCAGGTCTCGTTCCTCGTCGGTGCGGTCTGCTTCGCGGTGATCATGCTGTTCTTCCTGGACCAGGCGCGGCACACGCGCACCGCCGGCGAGCAGGAGCCGGTGCCCGCCGGCCAGGGGTGATCGGCGAGGGCCGTGCTCACGGACCGAGAGAAGGGCCTGGTCAGGACTCCGCGAGGAGTTCCGGCCAGGCCCTTCCGCATGCCGTTCCGGTCGCGGACGGGCGGACGGCGCTGGAGTTCGGCGTCGCTGCGCGGTGAGCGGATCCGGCCGACAGGGATGAGCAGGTCGGGTGCTGTCATTCGATGCTGCCGGGCGGGAACGTGCCGCGGTCCTGCAGCGCCTGCGTGAGCGCGAGCATCGCGTGCACCTGGGCGCGCTGGAGGTTCTGCTGCACCGCCTCGGGGTTGCCGTCAGCCGCTGCGGCCTTCTCCAACCACTCCTCGGCCGCGGCTCGATGCTCAGCACTGCTCTTCGCCATGACGCCCTCCCGGTGAGCTGCTGCGGTGACCGCATGATGCACCGGAGCGCCACCCACCGCTGGTCAAGAAGGGCGCTCGTGGTCGAGGGGTCCCCACGTGGTGCGCTGCGGTCCGAGGGGCACCGACCGGGCCTGCTCTGGGCGGGCTCTTCACGTCGAGTGCTTCGGCTACGGCCCGGAAGCTGACCGAGGACGCGGCGGAGCCGTTGTTCCGAGGCCGAGCCTCGAGCGGGAAGCCGTCGAACGTCGCGCGAAGTTCGACGCCCGACGTTCCACGTCGAACTTCGCGAGAAGTTCGAAGGGGAGGGCTCCTCCCCGCAGCGCGGCGGGGTCTCCAGCGGCTTCGTGATGAGCGCGCCGGAGGGGCGGGTGACTGCGCTGGAAGGGCCCCGGAGGCTCATCGACGATCCGCTGACCGCGCCGTACGGGTCCGCGTCCTGCGGGTCTGCTCCCGATCCCGACGGACGCGCCGGAAGCTCCCGAAAGACGGGTCAGGCGCCGCGCATCCTGCGCTGGGCGGGGACCGTTCCGGTGGCGTTGCGGAAGCGGCGGGCGAAGTGGAACTTGCTCAGCGCCAGCACCCCGGCGAGGTCCTGCAAGGACAGGTCTTCGTGCAGGTGCTCCCGGATGTACTCGCGCACGAGGCGCAGTTGCTGGAAGGTGAGGCGGTCGCCCGTTCCGGCGTCCCGGAACTGGATGTCCGCGTAACCGCGGAGGAGCTGCACCGCGAGCTGGCACGACAGCGAGTCGATCATCAGCTGGCTGCCGGCGGCTCCGGAAGCCGCTTCGTGGGCCGCGAGCAGCGCCGTCTGGTGGATGGCCGGGTCGGTCGCCTTCAACACGTCCCGGACCTCGACGTCGTAGAGGTCGCGGTCGTACATCTGCTGGCAGGTTTCCACGACTTCCTGCTCGGTGAGGAACACGAGCAGCACGTCGAGGTCGTCGTGCCACACCCACCGCGAGTCGGCGGCCCGGGTCAGCAGCGAGACGTCCCCCGGCCCGACGTCTGCGCTGGACCAGCGCCCGTCGACCCGACGACGCATGTCGGTGTGCCCTTCGCGGTAGGCCACGACCACGAAGTCCCGCACCGCCGGGACTTCGACGTCGGAGCCGCTGTACCGGTAGCCGCGCACGGAAAGGCCCGACCACCCCTCCTCCGGGTTGCGGACCGTCAGCCGGCCCGGAACCCAGTTCGGAACTTCATCCGGAGTGATCAGCTTCGGCATGTCGTACTCCACGAGGACCAAAGGACCAGGCTAGACGGCCGGAAGTCCTGTTGTCAGTGTCGATCTCCAGGACTTCGCACCCGGCGGCCACCGGGTACGAAGTCCTGCCTCCGCGCGGGGATCGAGCAAGACCGTCCTAGACACCGAGCACGTTCGTTCTAGTGCCCCGACCCCACACGGGGGAATCGTCCGACCCAGGTCACGGCGGTTCTGCACGGCCGCGCACTGACCGGTGCGCGACGAGGGGAGGAGGTCACCGTGTCCGGTACGAGCGCCCACGTCACCACGGCCACGGGCGTGCTCCTCGACGGAAACGACTCGAGCACCCCGTACGAGACGGGACGCGGGCCGCGGTCCTCGCCCGCCAGGGCGAGCGGCCGCGACCAGCTGACCGGACTGCCGGACGGCACCGCGGCCCGTGACCTGCTCACCGAGCTGCTCGAGGAAGCGGGCTCCGGGATCGTCGCCGTCCTCTGCTGCGACCTCAACCGGTTCTCCCGGGTCAACCACGCGTTGGGGCACGAAGCCGGCGACGAACTGATCGTGACCTTGACCCGGCGGCTGCAGAGCAGCGTCCCCGCGGGCTGCACCGTCGCCCGGCTCTCGGGCGACAAGTGCCTGGTCGTCTGCCCCGACGTGGCGACGGTCGGTGGCGTGGAAGCGCTGACCGCTCAGGTGTCGCACCTGCTGAACAGCACCGTCCACGTCCAGTGCGGGCTCGAGGTCCGCTTCACCGCGTCGATCGGGGCCGCCGCGAGCGACAGCGCTCCGCCCGGCACCAGCGGCGACGATCTCCTGCGCTTCGCGGACGCCGCCCTCTTCGAAGCCAAGCGAGGAGGTCCCGGCCAGGTCCGCCTGGCCGACGCCTCCTTGGTGCACGACGCGAACACGCACCTCCACCGCGAAGCCCAGCTGCGGAAGGCGCTCGGCAACGACGGGCTGTCGTTGCGCTACCAACCGATCGTCGACGGCTCCGGCACCGTCCAGTTCGCCGAAGCGCTCGTCCGCTGGAACCACCTCGGCCGCGAGCTGCCCCCGGGAGAGTTCCTCCCCACCGCCGAGGAGGGCAACCTGCTGCACGACCTCGACCGCTGGGTGCTCCGGACCGCGCTGCGCGAGGCCGTCACCTGGCCGGACCACGGCCGCGGACCGGTCTCCGTCACGGTCAACCTCGCTGCCCTGCGCCCCGACCACCCGCACTTCGCAGACGAGGTCACCGAGATCATCGACGACAGCGGGATCCAACCGGAGCGCGTCGTGCTCGAACTCGTCGAAACCACCCACACCGATCTGGCTCCGCACACCCAGGCCGCGATGCGCGCCCTGACCGAGCGGGGCGTCCGCTTCGCCCTCGACGACTTCGGCGTCGGCTACTCGTCGCTGATCGGCTTCACCACCCTCCCGATCAGCCTGGTCAAGATCGACCGGACGTTCGTGTGCGAGATCGGCACCGATCCCTCGAAGCGAGCCGTCGCACGCGCGATCCTGGACATGAGCCGTTCCACGGGACGCCGCTGCATCGCGGAGGGCGTGGAGACCTCGGAGCAGTTCCGCGAACTGCGCTACCTGGGCGTGGAGGCGTACCAAGGCTGGCTCTTCGCACCGGCGCTCACACCACCGGACCTGCGGGCACTCCTGCTGCGCAGCACCGGCGGCCGACCCTGACCGAGCGCGGCCGCCACCGCGCTCCCGTCGGCGATCGCCCGATCGTCCTTCCACGGTGATGGCCGAATTCGGCGGACCAGAGCGCCCGCACCGGCGACGATCGAGTTGTGAACTTCCGAGTGCTGGAGATCGGCCGAACGGTGGTGGAGGAGCTGCGGGAGGTCGACGACGCGGGTCGCGCGGTCGAGTCGCACGTCGAGACGACCGGGGGCCCGCCGTTGCGCTGCTGCCTGCGGCGGGCAGAGCCGGGCGAACGCGTGGCGCTGGTGAGCTGCGCGCCGTTGCGGCGGTGGGCGGTGGAGCACGGAGTGACGCCCGGAGCTGACGACGAGGTCGGTCCCGTCTTCGTCCACGCGGAGGACTGCGGCGGTCCGGACGGTCCCGGTTGGCCGGAACCGCTCCGCGGCTCGCGCCGGGTCCTGCGCGCCTACTCCGCCGAGGGCCGGATCGTGGGCGGCTGCCTGCTGGACGGGAAGACCGGGAAGTCCGAGCGGACCGCCTCGGACCTGTTCCTGGACCCGGCTGTGGCGCTCGTGCACGTCCGCGCGGTCGAGTTCGGGTGTTTCCTCTTCGAGCTGCGGCGCCGCTGATCGGTGTACCCGCGCAGGAGACGTCAGTCCGGCGTTGCCTCGTGTCCCCGGAGAGGCAGGCCGCGCTGGTCGGTGCTCCGCTCCCGCTCCTTCATCTCCGCTTCGAACACGTGCCGCCGGCCCTCGAGCAGCTCCCGCGCTCGTCGCTCGTGTTCGCGGAAGCAGCTCCAGTAGCCGTCGTCGAAGTCCTCGACGATCTGGAACGTCCACCGTCCGCGGATGACGTTGCGGCCGACGACTTCGCGCTCGATCGTGTCGGCCAGCTCGCCCTGACCGCACTCCCGCAGCGCAGCCACGCCTTCGCTGAGCGCTGCGTCGCCGGAACCGATGAGCTGGTGGAACTCGTACAGGTGGCCGCGGGCACGCTCGATGGTTTCCAACGCCTCGGTGACCTTGCCGACCGCAGCCACCGTCGAGTCGTCGACGCCGTCCGGACGTTGGTGTTCCGGCGACGGCTCGTCCACGGCTGCTCGTTCTGCGCTGCTCGGCTCAGGGTGATCGACGCCCATGAGGCCATTGTGACCTCGATCAACGCGGAAGGCCCGCTGGGACGGCGGCCCGCGAGCGGCTGGACCCGGGCCTTCGGCTCGTGGGGGCCAGGTGTCCGGCTTCGGGCCCAGGGGCGGAGGTGGGGCTGGATCTCGTCGAGGAAGTCCGACTTGGCACGGGTGTAGTCGTCGTGGTCCGGCGCTTCTGCGTGCCGCTCGGCGAGGGTGCGCTTGATCTGCTCGTAGCGCCGGGCCTGCTCCGGGTGGTGTCCGCGGAAATCGACGACGAACTGGGCGAAAGGCGAGTCGGTGCGTCGCATGTGGAGGATGGCCTCGTCGGGGGGAGCGCGGAAGAGCCGCTTCTCGGAGAGCTCGGGCTCCGCACGGTCGCCCGGCCTCGGGATGTCCGGGTAGACCCGGTCTCGAACCGTGGCTGGACGCCGCGACGCCGTGTACCGGTCAGGAGCGGCGCCCGGACCCCGAGGGCCGCTGAGGTTCCGCCACCGGCACCGTCCGCAGCGGAACCACCAAACCTTCAAGACGAGCACCACAGTGCTTTCTCGGTTCACCACGCCAGCAACCGGCACCGCCGGAGTTCTCAGCGGTTCATCGGGGGAGGACGCCGCGACGCCGTTGACCGGCACACATCAGGAGTGGCGCCCGGACCCGGAGGGCCGCTGAGGTTCCGCCACCAGCACCGCCGAGCAGCGCGACCACGGGGAGTGGACGAAAGTGAGCGCGAGGACATCGGGGAGTGCGTCCAGGCTCGGCAGCGAAGGCATCCGCACCTGCAGGTCGACGATCGGCTTCGCCGCGAGACCCGGCACTGCCGTGGAGCCGATGTGCTCGTAGGTGAACTCCTCAGCACCGTCGAGCGGGGCGAACACCGAGCGCGGCTGGCGGAGCAGGGTCTCGGCTCGGGTCGGCCAAGCCGGGTCGTGCGCGACGATTGCGGCGGCAGGCACGCGGCGCACACAGCAAGGTCCGTCCCGGTGCAGGTGCTCTCAGCCAGAGCCGACTCCCAGCTCATCTCCGGCACGCCGCAGGCGCAGTAGCCTCTGAGGTCATGATCGACGACGCCGCACTCCCCGACCCGCCACTTCCCGACCTCGTGCTCAGCGCGTTCACCGAGGACGACCTCGCGGAGCTCGTCGTGCTCCAGCGGTGCTGCTGGGTGCCGGAAGCGCTGATCAACGAGAGCCTCGACGTCCCCGCTCTGCACGAGAGCCCCGCCCAGGTGCTGGAGTGGGCGACGTCGTGGACGACGCTCGTCGTTCGCCGGGCGGGCCGCTTCGTCGGTGCGGTGCGAGGTCGACGAGAGGGGAGCACCTGGCAGGTCGGTCGGCTGATGGTCGCCCCCGACCTCGCGGGGCAGGGCATCGGGTCATGGTTGCTCGACTGCGTCGAACGCGTGGCGCCGCCGGACATCGGTCAGTTCGTCCTCTTCACGGGCGCCAAGAGCACCCGCAACATCGCCACCTACGAACGAGCCGGCTACCGGCTCGCGGAACTGCCCGACCCGCTCCCACCGGGGCACATCGCGGGCGCGGTCCACATGACCAAGCCACGTCCCCAGGTCGCGTGATGCCGGCACCCGACGTCCCGATCCAGCCCCGGTTCCTGCTCGTATGACCCGCGTCTCGCGATGTGGATCATGCCGAGGGTGCGGGCTTACCGTTGCTCCCTGTCTGCACGCAGAGGACGCGCGGTGACGGCAGCAGCGGGGTGACCACGTGCGAGGACTGGACGAGGCGGTCAGGTCCGCAGAAGCCGCGCTCTTCTCCCGGTACCGGCTGTCGGCGACGGACTCCGTCCGCGCGTTGCCCACGAGCGGGGAAGAGCTGCGGGTCTGGCGTTGGGGATCTGGTGAGCCCGTGGTGTTCCTGCACGCGGCCGGTCTTCCCGCCACGAGCTGGCTTCCACTGGCCGCAGAGCTCTCGGGCGTGCAGGTGCACCTCGTCGAACTCCCCGGACACGGGCTGGCCGGCCCCAGCCGCATCGAGCCGCGTCCCGCTCGACGGCACGGCCACCTCCTGGTGTCCGAGCTGCTCGACGAGCTCTCGCTCAGCTCCGCCCACCTCGTGGGGAACTCGTTGGGCGGCACGCTGGGCCTGTGGTTCGCCGCAGCCTGTCCGGAGCGCGTCCGCTCCTTCACCGCGATGGGCGTTCCCGCGCCCGCGCTCCCCGGGGTCGCGGTCCCGCCCCTGCTCAGCCTCCTGATGGCGCGCGGGATCGGGCCGCTGGTCCAGCGCGTCCCGGCACCAGTCCGGCTCTTCCGCGTCCTGATCAGCCAGATCTTGGGGCGCGCGGACGCGGCGAACGCGCCTCGGGAACTCGTGGAGGTCGCCCGGCTCAGCTCACGCCGGCCCGGGAACGTGCGCACCCTGACCACGTGGTTGCGCGAGCTCGACGGGCTGCGGAAGCCCCGTCCGGGGAGCGTCCTCAGCAGCGCGGACGTCGAGTCCGTCCGAGCGCCGTGCCTCTTCCTGTGGGGCGAGGACGACCCCGTCATGCGGCTCGACCGCGCCCGGTCCGCGCTGGAGCGCTTCCCGTCCGCGGTCGTCCAGGAAGTCCGGGGCGGGCACGCGCCGTGGCTGACCTCACCGGGTCGGTGCGCCGAGCTCCTCACGCAGCACCTCCGGAACACCGGCACCGCGCACTGAGGACGTCAGCCGGTCCGCTTGCACAGCGGTGCGGCGGTTCATGGTCGACAATCGAGGCATGCGGTGGAGGGTGTTGGTCGGAACGGGAATCGCGGTCGCTGCGACGGCGGTGGTCGGCGCAGCCGGGGTGGACTCCGAGAGCACCTGGTTCCGGCGGTTGCGCAAGCCTTCGTGGCAGCCGCCGCCCCAGGTGTTCGGGCCGGTGTGGAGCACGTTGTACACCGACATCGCCCTCTCGTCGGCCGCCGCGCTGTCCCGGCTTCCCGAGCGGTCCGGCTACGTGCCGGCTCTGGCCCGCAACCTCGTGCTCAACGCCGGGTGGACCTGGGTCTTCTGGCGGGCTCAGCGCCCCGGGTGGGCGGCCGTGGAGGCCGCGGCCCTGACGGCCAGCTCGGTGGACCTGCTCGCGCGGACCGCGCGAGCCGACCGGCGCGCCGGGGCCGCTCTGGCGCCGTACGTGGCGTGGTGCGCGTTCGCCACCGCGCTGTCGACGGCGATCGCGCGCCGCAACTCCTGAGCTCAGGCGCTGCGGTCGCCCAGCCGGACCAGGACGACGCCGCCGATGATCAGCACTCCACCGAGGACGACCGCGACACCGGGCCGCTGGTCGAGCAGGGCCCAGGCGAACAGCGCGCTGGCCAGCACCTCGGTGAGGGCGACGAAGGACGCCAGGCGGGAGCCCAGGCGGCGGGTCGCGGCGGTGCCCGTCGCGTAGGCGACGGCTGCGGAGAGCACGCCGAGCGCCACCACCGGTGCCCACCACGGGGTGCCGCCGATCGCGTAGGCCGCCGGGGCGGATGACGCGTGCATGGGCAGGATCCCGATCGCACCGAGCAGCGCGAGGATCCCCGCCGACAGCGCGAGACCGACGCCGGCCAGGGTGATCGGCGGGAGGACGCCCTCGGTCTCCCCCGAGATCAGGAAGTACGCGGCGTTGCCGATCATCGCCGCGAACGCCCAGGCCGCGCCCGCCCACGCGACGCCCGCGCCCGAAGCCAGGTCCAGCGCGAACACCAGGCCCGCGATCGCCGACGCCGCGCCCAGCAGCGTCAGCGCGGTGGGGCGCTGCCCCCGCCGCAGCCACAGCCAGCCGACGATCGCGACCGGCGCGGTGAACTCGATGAGCAGCGCGGGAGCCACGTCCATCGTGCTCACCGCGGAGAAGTAGCAGAACTGCGTGCCCGCCATCCCGAGTCCGCCGTAGATCAGCACCGGGCGGGTCTGCGCGCGCAGCAGCCGCCACCGGCCGCGCAGCGCGATCAGCGCGAACGGCGCCAGCGCCAGCGCCCCCACGCTGAGCCGGGCCAGCACCACCGCTCCCGGACTCCACCCGGATTCGAGCAGGCCCCGCGCCAACGCCCCCGACATGCCGAACGTGCCCGCCGAGAGCAGCGCGAGCAGCAGCCCGCCACCGAGGTGAGGAGCGGCGCGGACACCAGCCCTGTCATTCGCTAACTGCGTCATGGCAAATGACGCTATGACCGAGGGTGTAATATGTCAACATGATTTTTGGCCATGACACGGAAGCTGGGCTGCAGGCGGCCGTCGCCCTGGTCAACAGCGCTGGGGAGCCGGACGCGCTCACCACCGTCCAGGCCGTCGACGCCTGGTACGCCGAGCACCGCTACACCGGGCGGCGCGACCGCGACGAGGTCGAGCTCGAGGAGCTGCGCGCGCTGCGCCCGGTGTTGCGCGACCTGCTGACCACCGACCGCGACCACGCTGCCGAGCTGGTCAACGACATGCTGGCCGAAGCCGGAGCGTTGCCCCAGCTGGTGCGGCACGGCGACGAGGACTGGCACCTGCACGCCATCGACGCCGACGCGCCGCTGGCTCGCCGGGTGGTCGTGGAGACGGCGATGGCGGTGGTCGACGTGGTCCGCCTCGACGAGATGTCGCGGCTGTCGGTGTGCGCGGACGAGAGCTGCCAGGGCGTGGTCCTCGACCTCACCCGCAACCGGTCCCGGCGCTTCTGCACCACGGCCTGCGCCAACCGCAACGCCGTCGCCGCGTACCGGGCCCGCAAGAGCCGCTGAGACCAGGTGCGCGCACCCGTCCAGCCGATCGGGCAGTATCGGGGGCGTGAGCACCTATCCCGAGGCGAAGATCCCCACTGCACTGTTCGAGGACGACGAGCGCGAGGCCCGGTGGCGCACGCGGTTCACCGCCCCGCGGGTGTCGTTGCCCGACTGGGCCCGCGACGCGCCGCAGCGCAGCCTGTACGTGTCGAACTCCAGCGGCACGTGGGAGATCTACGCCTGGGACCGCAAATCCGACGAGCACCGGCAGGTCACCGACCGTCCACAGGGGACGTTCCACGGCACGTTGTCGGTCGACGGCGACAAGATCTGGTGGTTCGACGACACCGACGGCGACGAGTTCGGCAGCTGGATCGTCGAGCCGTTCGAGAAGGGCACCGCCGCACCCGCTGTACCCGGCACCCACCCCGGCTACCCCGCCGGTCTCGAGCTCGGCAGCTCGGTGGTGGGCCTGGGCATGTCCACCGACGACGGCGTCACCGTGTGGGTGGTGCGCGACGGCGGTGAGCCCGAGGTTCTCTACCAGCACGAGCAGGACGGCGGGCTCTCGGCGATGTCCTGGGACGAGACCATGCTGGTCATCTCCCACTCCGAGCACGGCGACTCCCGCCACCCGGCGCTGCGGGTGCTGCGCACCGACGGCTCCGCGGTCGCCGAGAAGTGGGACGGCCCGGGCAAGGGGTTGGACGCACTGGCGTTCGCCCCGGTCACCGGCGACCCGCGGCTGCTGGTGCTGCACGAGCGCCGCGGCAAGGAGGAGCTGCTGATCTGGGACGTCGTCGCCGACACCGAGACCGAGCTGCAGCTGGACCTGCCCGGTGAGGTCTCGGCGGACTGGTACCCGGACGGCAAGGCGCTGCTGATCGCGCACACCCAGCACGCGCGCACCACGATGCACCGCTACGACCTCGACTCCGGTGAGCTCACCGAGCTCGCCACCTCGCCGGGCACGGTCGCGGGTGCCTCGGTGCGACCGGACCGCGCGGTGGAGTACGTGTGGTCCTCGGCGGCGACGCCGTCGCTGGTCCGCACCGTGTCCGCCACCGGTGACGACCAGGTCCTGCTGACCCCTCCCGGTGAGCGGCCGCCGGGTTCGCAGTCGGTGAGCGATGTCTTCGTCGACAACCCCCACGGCCCGAACGAGAGCGTGCACGCCCTGGTCGCACGCCCGGAGGGCGCGGCCGACGGCCCGCTGCCGACGGTGTTCAGCCTGCACGGCGGGCCGCACGCGGCCGACGAGGACCGGTTCTCCGCCTACCGCGCGGCCTGGCTGGACGCCGGGTTCGCCGTCGTGGAGATCAACTACCGGGGCTCCACCGGGTACGGTTCGGCGTGGCGGGACGCCATCGAGGGCAGGCCGGGGACGACCGAGCTCGAAGACGTCGCGCTCGTGCACGACTGGGCGATCGAGACCGGGTTGACCAGGCCGGACCTGAGCGTCGTCGCCGGTGCTTCCTGGGGCGGCTACCTGACGCTGCTGGCGCTGGGCACGCAGTCGGAGCGCTGGGCGGGCGGGGTCGCCGGCGTGCCGGTGGCCGACTACGTCTCGGCCTTCGCCGACGAGATGGAGCCGCTGCGCGCCTACGACCGCGCGCTGTTCGGCGGGTCCCCGGAGGAGATCCCGGACGTCTACGAGGAGGCCTCGCCGATCACCTACGTGGACCAGGTGCGCGCGCCGGTCCTGGTGCTGGCCGGCGACAACGACCCGCGCTGCCCGATCCAGCAGATCCTCAACTACCTCGACCGGCTGGGCGAGCGGGACATCCCGTTCGAGTTCTACCGCTACGACGCCGGGCACGGCTCGCTGGTCGTCGCGGAGACGCTGCGGCAGGTCGCGACCGAGATCCACTTCGCCCGCCGGGCGGTCGGCCTGGGCTGAACCCCGCGCCCTCGGGTCGTCGCGTTCCTCGGGAGCCGGTGACCCGGGGGCACCCGGCGTCAGACCAGGTGCAGGTCGTAGCGCAGTTCGTCGAGGTCGTGGCCCCACTGCCGGACCGGGTGTCGTTCGGTGCAGCGGAAGCCGACCGCGCGGTAGAGGTGGGCCGCGGCCTCCAGGCGGTCGACCGTCCAGAGCTTGACCTGGCGGTACCCGCGTTCCCGGGCGTGCTCGAGCAGGGCGTCGAGGAGACGACGTCCCAGCCCGGTGCCCCGGGCCGACGGGTCCACCAGGAACCAGCGCAACTGCGCCAGCCCACCGCCTTCGTCGGTCAGCGCGACCGTGCCGACGACGTGCCCGTCCCGCTCCGCCGCCCAGAGCCGGCCCGGGTCGTCGCCGGCGGCCAGCGCTGCGGCGAAGTCGGCGAGACCGCGCGCCACGTGCGCCTCGAAGTCCTCGTCGAAGCCGTGCTCGCGGGCGTAGAGCTCGCCGTGCATGGTCAGCACCTTGCCCAGGTCTCCCGGACGTGGGCCGGTGCGGAGGGTGATCTCGGCGGTCTCGGTCATGACGTGGCTCCCACTAGGGTGAAACAATCGTTTCACCCACCAGCGTAGCCGGGAGGACAACCCGTGGCCGAGTCCGGACGACGTGAGGAACTGCTGGCCAAGCTGCTCGCCTACTCGGCCGACCACGGCCTGTCGGAGGTCTCCCTGCGCCCGCTGGCCGCGGCGGTCGGGTCGAGCCCGCGGATGCTGCTGTACTTCTTCGGTTCCAAGGAAGGGCTGGTCCGCGAGGTGCACCGGCATGCCCGCGACGTCCAGCTGGAGCTGCTGTCCGAGGCCCTCGCCAAACAACCGGACCGGATCGCAGCGCTCCGGGCGCTGTGGCGGTGGCTGCGCGATCCCGCGCACCACGACGTCGTCCGGTTCTTCTTCGAGAGCTACGCCCGCTCACTGCGCGGCGGCGCGTGGGAGGGCTTCGGCGAGGCCAGCGTGCGCGAGTGGCTCCCCCGGCTGCGCGCCGCGCTCGGTGGCGCGGAGGCCGAGGCGACGCTCACGCTCGCGGCGCTGCGCGGCCTGGTGCTGGACCTGCTGGCCACCGGTGATGCCGACCGCGTCGACGAGGCCTTCGAGGACTTCCTGGCCCGGCTGTGAGAAAAGCCCTCGACCAGCGCGGAATATCTCGTTCCGCACGATCGTCATGCTGTTCGTGAGCCATCTGTTCGAACCGATCAAGCTGCGTGATCTGACCGTCCGCAACCGCGTCTGGGTCTCGCCCATGTGCCAGTACTCGGCGACCGACGGCGTGCCTGACGACTGGCACCTGGTCCACCTGGGCCAGTTCGCCATCGGCGGCGCAGGTCTGGTCATCGCCGAGGCCTCCGGAGTCGTGCCGGAAGGCCGCATCACCCCGCACGACACCGGCATCTACAACGACGAGCAGGTCGCGGCGTGGCGACGCATCACCGACTTCCTGCACGCCCGGGGTGCCGCCACCGGCATCCAGCTCGCGCACGCCGGGCGCAAGGCCTCGGCGAGCCGACCGTGGGAGGGCAGCACCACCGTCGGGGAGTCGGAGGGTGGCTGGCAGTCCGTCAGCTCGACCGACAAGGCCTTCGGTGACCTGGCCGCTCCCCGCGCGCTGACCGCGGAGGAGGTCGCCGAGCTGCCCGAGCACTTCGCCGCCGCGGCCCGCCGCGCCGACGAGGCCGACTTCGACGTCGTCGAGCTGCACTTCGCGCACGGCTACCTGGCGCACCAGTTCTACTCGCCGCTGGTCAACGACCGCACCGACGCCTACGGCGGCACCTTCGAGAACCGGGTGCGGGTGCTGCTGGAGATCGCCGACGCGGTGCGCGCGGTGTGGCCGGAGGGCAAGCCGCTGTTCGCCCGGCTGTCGGCGACCGACTGGGCCGAGGGCGGCTGGACCGGCGACGACTCGGTGCGGCTGGCGCGCCTGCTGGCCGAGCGGGGCGTGGACCTGGTCGACGCTTCGACCGGTGGTGCGATCCCCGACGCGCAGATCCCGGTCCGGCCCGGCTACCAGGTGCCGTTCGCCCGGCAGATCAGGCTGGACGCCGAGGTCCCGACGGCCTCGGTCGGCTTGATCACCGCCCCGGAGCAGGCCGAGGAGATCATCGCCTCGGGTTCGGCCGACGCCGTGCTGCTCGGTCGCGAACTGCTGCGCGACCCGCACTGGCCGCTGCACGCGGCCGACCGGCTGCGGGCGGACAGCCTCTGGCCCGTCCAGTACGAGCGCGCACGCTGAACCGCGGGAGTCCGGCGGACTCCCGCGGTGCGCGAGGGGTGGGGAAGGTCCGGGGACGCTTCCCCGCCCCTCGTCATGCGAGCTGGGCCTGCCACATCCAGTGCGACTTCTCCAGCTCGCTGGCGACCGAGATCAGCAGGTCCTGGGTGATCAGGTCGGTCTTGTCGGTTTCGTCGATGCGCTTGCGCAGCCGCGTGACGACTTCGCCGAGCGCTTCCACGATCGCCTCGATCACTTCGCGGTCGGTGCTCCAGTCGGCCGGGAACTCCGGCACGCCGGAACCCTTCGCCACGGTCGCGGCGCGGCCGTCCGGGGAGACCCCGATGGTCACCGCGCGCTCCGCGACGTCGTCGGCGAAGCCTCGTGCGGCCGAGACCAACTCGTCGAGCTGCAGGTGCACGTCGCGGAAGAACTTGCCCACGACGTTCCAGTGCGCCTGCTTGGCGACCAGGTGCAGGTCGATCAGGTCGAGCAGGGTGTCCTGCAGGACCCTGCCGGTGACGTCGCGGTCGGAGTCGCTGAGCGGGCTCGTGATCGGAGAAGCGCCCTTCTTCACCGCGTTCTTCTTCGCATCGGCCTTGGAGTCGTTCTTGTGGGCCATGGGTACGCAGAACCTCCTCGAGGACGTGCAGACCGCTTCAGGGTGCTTTCCTCGGGTTACCCGCGCACGCCGGTTCTCACACCTGGCGTTCGGCGAACTCCACGACCTGCCGACCGATGGTGCTCAAGGTGGCGGCGACCTTCTCGTCGTCACACGCGCCGTCCGCGGCGAACCGGGTCTCGGCCGAGTTCACGGCACCACCCAGCGGGGTGGGCCACCCGCGCAGCGCGTGCACGACCGAGCGCAGGGCCTGCAGCGTCGTGACGGTGGCCTGCCAGCCGTAGGCGATGCCGATGCAGCCGACGGCGCGGCCGTCGAGGTAGGGGCGGGTGTCGCCCCGCAGGTCTTCGACGTAGTCGAGGGCGTTCTTGACCAGGCCGGACACCGTGCCGTGGTAACCCGGCGAGGCGATCAGCACCCCGTCGGCACTGCGCAGCGCCTCGACCAGCTCAGTGGCGCGGGACGACCGCTCGGTCACGTGCGGGTCGTAGAACGGCAGTTCCAGGTCGGCACCGGTGATCGCCCGGACCTTCGCCCCCGCCTCCCTCGCGCCCTCCAGCGCGGCGTGCAGCACGCGCTCGGACTGCGAGTCGGCGCGGACCGATCCACCGATCCCCACCACGGTCACCGTCATGTGCCGATCCTTTCACCCGAACCTGGGACCTGTCGCCCCCGTTGTGCTCGTGCGGGTCACGCTAGGACCTCGAGCCCGCTGGAGGTCAAGGTCGGCGAGCTTGTTCGCGGAACACTTGGCTACTTGCGGGTAACATAACGCACAACCACCACCTTCCCGGGAAGGTCACGCTCATGCCGAACGTCATCGAAGCGCTGCAGCCCACACTGGAAGGCGCGGCGATGCGCGCCGTTTTCGCCCTTCCACAGCCCCTGCGCAGGCTCATCGCGGGCCCGCCGATCCGGATCGACGACCAGGAGCTCGCGCTGGACGCGCAGCTGCTCCTCAAGCTGCAGAAGCTGACCGGCCAGACCGGGCTGTCCGCCGAGACGGCGGCGAAGGCCCGCGCCGGCATGGCCAGGGCGACGAAGATCACCGCCGGATCGCCGGTGCCCGGTGTGGTCGTCGCCGAGCGGAGCATCCCGACCGACGACGGCGACCTGCCCGCGCGGCTCTACCGGCCGCGGGAGGTCACCGAGACGGGTCCGCTGCTGGTCTTCTACCACGGTGGCGGTTGGGTGATCGGCGACCTCGACAGCCACGACGACCTGTGCCGGTTCCTCGCCAAGCACGCCGGCATCCGGGTGCTGTCGGTGGACTACCGGCTGGCGCCGGAGTACCCGTTCCCGGCTGCTCTGGACGACGCGCTGGCCGCCTACCACTACGCGGTGGACAACGCCGCCGACCTGGGCTCCTCCAGCGACGCGATCGCCGTCGGCGGTGACTCGGCGGGGGGCAACCTCGCCGCCGCGGTGGCGCTGCGGACGACCCGCGCGGGCGAGCAGAAGCCGGTGTTCCAGCTGCTGCTGTACCCGGCCGTGGACGCCACGAGGCGCAGGCGCTCACGGGAGCTGTTCGGCAACGGCTTCCTGCTCACCGACCACGACATGACCTGGTTCATGGAGCAGTACTCGCCGCAGGAGTCCACCCTCGCCGACCCGCGCCTGTCGGTCCTGCTCGCCGACGACCACTCCGACCTGCCCACGGCCTACGTCGTGACCTGCGGGTTCGACCCGCTGCGGGACGAGGGCGAGGCCTACGCCAAGGCGCTGTCGGACGCGGGTGTGCCGGTCGTGGCGCGCCGGTTCCCGGACCTCATCCACGGCTTCGCCAACATCCGCCCGGTCGGCCACCGCTTCGAGGAAGCCCTCTTCGAGATCGTCGGCACCGTCCGCGCGGCCCTCGAACTGCACAAGGGCTGACCGGTCGGGGCGGTTCCGGTCCACACCGGAACCGCCCCGCGGCCGGCTCAGTCCTGGTTGCCGAGGAGCTCGCGGAGGCGGGTGAGCAGTTCCTCGCGGCTGCCCGAGCCGAGGCGCTGCTTGATCCGGCTGATGTGGTGCTCGACCGTCTTCGCCGAGATGAACAGGCGTTTGCCGACCTGCTTGTAGGTCAGACCCGCCAGCACCAGTTCCGCGACCTCCTTCTCCCGCTCGGAGAGCAGCTCCGACTCCGGGCCGGTCGCGTTGACCGCGCGCGGCCGCGGGGGTTTGCCCTGCAGCGCGCGGGCGCACTCGAGCAGCGAGAGCATGGCGCGGCGGTCGTGCGTGCGGAGGGCGGCTTGGCCCGCGAGGCGGGCGCCGTCCCAAGCCAGACCGGCCCCGTGCAGGCCGCGCGCGATCCGCTCGACCTCCTCCTGGTCGACCTCACCGCCGAGCACCTGCAACCACACCCGCGCGGCTTCGGCCATGGCACCGGCGAGGGCGTTGTGGTGCGCCAGCGCGTCGAAGCGCTCCGCGCAGCGACGTGCGCCCTCGACCTCTTCCAGGACGATGGCCGCCTGCAACCGCTTCCACAGCAGCATCGACGTCCACAGCGGTGGGTTGCCGAGGCGTTCGAGCAGCGCGTCCGCCTCGTCGAGGTACGGGGCGATCCACTCCTGGTCGCGCAGCCGGGCCGCGGCCACCACCAGCTCACCCAGCGGCAGCAGCGAGAACAGGTCCACCGAGTGCTCGGCGGCGACCTGCCTGGCCTGCGCGCGGGCGTTGGCCAGCGCGGTCATGTCGTTGTCCCGGCTGGCGATGCCGGCCTCGATCGCGGTGGCCATCAACCGGTCGCGCGCTGCCAGCTCGGCCGCGTCGGGGAGCTTCGCCCGCGCGGTGACCGTGTCCCCCTTGACCAGCGGGAGCCACGCGGACAGCAGGCGGTGGCGGTTGTGCAGCAGCGCACCACCCGCCCCGGTCTCCACCGCGCGGTCCAACGTGGACTGCGCGACGTCGAGCTCCCCGCAGTGCAGCGCGACCAGCGCGGCCGCGGCGGCAGGGGTCTCGGGCACGAGCACACCGCGCCCCAACGGCTCCGACAACGACGCCGCACGCACCAAGGTGGACAACGCCGTGGTCGCGGAGCCGACGACGGACTCGCGCACCCCCACGGCCATCTGGGTGGCGGCACCGGTCATCGAGGTCGGCGGACCGGCGTCGTCCCCGGTCTGCAGCAGTTCCTCGGCCTCGGCCAGCCGTCCGGAACCGATCAGCCCGACCGACGCGAACGCCCGGTCACCGGGCCAGCGCAACTTCGCCGCCGACCAGCGGCACAGTTCCGCCGAGCGCTCCAGCAACCCGCGGTGCGCGAGGACGCCCGCAGCGACCTGGACGCCCAGCTCCCGGTCCGGGGCGTTCTCGTCGACGATCACGCGGTCGGCCAGCCGCAGGGCCTCGTCGAGATCACCGGAGACCGCGGCCGCCCGCGCCTGCCGCGCCACCACCGAACTGGCCGGGACCCCGGCCGAGACCGCCGCCGAGAGCAGCCTTCCCGCCAGGTGCGGTGCGACCTGGACGGCTTCGTCGCCGGCGCGCTCGAAGGCCTTGGCCAGGGTCGCCTCCGGCAGCAGCGCCATCGGCGCCTCCAGCAGCGGAGCGACCAGCGGCAGCACCGGGCCGCCGCGGGAGAGCTGCAGTTCCACCAGCTTCCGGGTGATCCGCAGCCGCCGCTCCCAGGAGGTCAGCCTGAGCACCGCCGCGCGCACGATCGGCAGCAGCGCGTCCTCGGCGCCGAGCATCGCACCCGAGCGCATCGCGGTCAGCACCGGCGCGATCGACTCGCCGTCGGTGCCGACCACGGCGGCCAGCAGGTCGGGGTGCGGGGTGGCACCGATGGCCATCGCCGTCGCGCACTTCCACCCGGTCTCGCCGAGCTGGTCGAGGTCGTGCTGGAAGTGGTCGAGCGCGCGGGCAGGCAGTTCGGCCCGGCCCGGTTCGGCTTCGGCCAGCAACCGGGAGACGTAGCGCGGGACACCGCCGGTCTGGGTCTGCACCCAGCCGACCCAGTCCAGCGCGTTGCAGCCGGAACGCTCGGCGATCTCCTCCAACCCGAGGGCACCCAGCAGCACCGGCGCACCGAGCTCGCCGATCAGCTCGCCCAGCGCCTCGCTGCGCGGACCCGGCCGGTACGCGACCAGCAGGCGGACGCCGGGACGACGGGCGAGCTCGCAGAGCGGCCGCAGCAGCTCGTCGTCGAGCCGGTGCGCGTCGTCGACCAGCACCGCGCCCTCGTCGGCCCGGTCGAGCTCCCGTGCGCCCAGCACCGGCACACCCGCCTCGCGGTAGGTGGCGCCGATCGATTCGAGCAGGGCGGTCTTGCCGAACCCGCCCGCGCCCTGGATGCCGGCCACGATCGGCGAGCCCGGGGAGGACTCGACAGCCGACCGCAACCCGCTCGCGTGCCCGTCCGGGACCAGGGCGGCGCGGGATGTCGTCGAGTGATTCACGCCTGCCTTCCTTGTCGTCCGGTCACCGGGTCCAGCGGTCTTGATCAGTTGGCTGACGGTGGCGGGGCCGGAGCGCGTTGCGCGGTATGCCGTTCCGTTAACGAAATCGCGGTACCGGAGCTACTTGAGCAGATCCACCACGCCGGTGATCGAGTGGTCCTTTGTCATGAAGGTGATCACGATGCCCAGGGCGATCAGCACCACCGCGGCCACCAGCTTGATGATCTTCATGCGCTTGAGCCGCGTCTCGTCGGGGGGCTCGATCGGCAGCGGCTCGACCTCGATGGGCGGGCGTTCGACGGGTTTGGGTTCGTCATCCACGTCGTCGACCGCGTCGAAGCCCTCGACCCGCATCAGCACGCTGGTCTCAGCGATCGAACCCCGGTCGGTGTCGGTGGACAGCACCTGCTGGGCGGCCAGCGCCGCACCGCTCGCGGCGGTCAGCTCCGGTGCCACGTCGACCAGCGGCGGCGTCTGCAGCCGCTCGGCGACCAGCTGCTTGAGCAGCGGGGTCCGCGCGGTACCGCCCGCCAGCACGATCGTCTCGACGTCGTCCTGGCGCAGCGACGCCGACTGCACCGCCTGCGAGATCAGTTCCGGCACGCGTTCCAGGTGCGGGCGGGCCAGCTGCTCGTAGCGCCCGCGGGAGAGGCCGAACTCGGTGCGCACCCCGGGCAGGTCCACCCACAGCGAGACGCCGGCCTGGTGCGACAGCGCCTCCTTGGCCCGCACGCACTCGGCGCGCAGCGCCGCCAGCGCAGCCCTGTGGTCGCGGTCGGTGGCGTCGAGCGCGGCGAGCTGGGTCGAGAACTGCTCGCGGACCAGCCCGAACACCTCGTCGTCGAGGTCCTGGCCCGAGGGGTGGTCGGTGTTGAGCGGCGAGCCGACCACCTCGAAGGACCGGTGCCGGCGTCGCAGCACCGTCGCGTCGAAGCCGCTGCCGCCGACGTTGGCGACCACGAGCGGGTGCTGCTCCTCGACCCGCTGCTTGCTGGCGTAGTCCAGGGCGACGGCGACCGGTTCGGGGACCATCGTGACGTCGGTGATCCCGAGCTGGCCCAGCGCCTGCTGCACGAGGTGCACGCGGTGCGGGCCCCAGGCGGCGCTGTGCGCGATGGCGATGTGCTCGGGCGGGTACCCCTGCCGCTGCGCCACGGCGTCGGAGACCCACTCGACCATCGCGGCGACCAACCGCTGGGCCGGGACGAACTCGCTGCCGACCACGAGCGGCAGGTCGTCCCCGAGCCTGCTGGTGAACCCCCGCGCGACCCACTCGTGGTGGTCGACCTCCTGGCGGGCGGCGGCCTCCCCGGCCACGAAGGACCCGTCCTGGACCTTGCAGAGCACGGTCGGCACGACCGGGCCGCCGGCCGCCAAGGGCACCGGGACCGTGGCCGCCCAGCGGCCACCGTTGCGCCTGGCCGTGGCGGCGGTCGTCACCGTCGCGCCCAGGTGAACGCCCAGGACGTAAGGCATGCAATCCCTTCGTGTCACCGACTCGGCCGCGCACCAGGGTCCCCGATCGGGGGTCACGTGCGCGGCACGGGTGCACACAATCTAGCGGCATTCGGTTACCGACTGGTTCAGGAGCCCCCTCCACACCCCCCAACGAGCTACCCAACAGACCCCCTAATAGAGGTCTTGATAACTAGGAGTCGTACCCGATGGCTAGGGGGCGGTGCTTCCCTACGGTGATGATCACAGGAGTGAGGGACGGCACGACCTCACTCGGTCCACCTAGCCGAGTAACGCTGAGCATCGGGAGGTCCGACGATGGCGAACCCTCAGCACCCCTCCGGTCAGGCCGAGTCCCCCATCTCCGACCCCGGGACGCACTCCAACTCCGGCCTGCCCGCGGAACCGACGCTGCACGAGTTCCTCACGCGCCTCGTCAGCGACCCGGCCGCACGGTCGGCCTTCGACGCTGATCCGCAAGCCACGCTGGATCAGGTCGGACTCGGGGAAATGAGCGCGACAGACGTTCTGCAAGCAACGTCGCTGGTCCTCGACTACGCGCCGGTCGAGGTGGTCAACGCGTACGATCGCTCGCTCTCCAGCAGCGTCGAGAAGTTCGCCGCGAGCAACCAGCACGTCGCGATCAGTGAACTGCATCCCGCACATCCACACGAGCAGGAAGAACTCAGCATGCTGCAGACCCCCTCTGACGACTTCGGCAAGGGCGGCGACGTCGACGCCCAGATGCCGGCCCCGGCCCCCGCGAACAACAACGTCGACATCGAGCACAACGACGTCGACTCGCACAACGTGGTCAACGTGCACGACATCGCGTCGGGCAACGAGATCCTGTCGGGCAACAGCCTGAACATCGGTGGCGACAGCCTGGACCTGTCCTCCACGGTCGGCTCGGTCACCAGCACCGCCACCCACGTCTTCGACGGCTCGCTGGACGTCTTCGGCGACGCCACCAGCGTGGTGGGCGACGTGACCTCCGGCAACGTCACCGACGTGGTCAACAACGCCCCGGTCGTGGGCGACGTGGCCTCCAACGTGACCCAGGTCGTGGGCGACGCCCCGGTCGTCGGCGACGTGGTCGGCAACGTCACCTCCGGTGACGTGACCGGTGTTGCCGGTGACCTGACCAGCACCGTCTCCGAGGCCCCGGTCGTCGGCGACGTGGTCGGCAACGTGGCCTCCGGCGACGTGACCGGCATCGCCGGTGACGTGACCGAGAAGGCCACCAGCGTTGCGGGCGACCTGCCGGTCGTGGGCGACGTGGCCGAGACCGCCACCGGCGTCGTCAGCGACGTCCCGGTCGTGGGCGACGTGGCCGGTGCCGCCACCGGTGCCGCCGCCAGCGGTGACCCGCTGGGCATCGTGGCCGGCGCCCCGGTCGTGGGCGACGTGGTCTCCACCGCCACCGGCACCATCGGCTCCGTCCCGGTCGTGGGTGACGTCGCCAACGACGTGACCTCGGGCGACGTGACCGGCATCGCCGGCACGCTGGGCGACGCCGGCTCGAACGTCCCGGTCGTGGGCGACGCGCTGGGCGACGTGGCCTCGGGCGACGTGACCGGCGCCGTCTCGAACGTCCCGGTCGTGGGCGAGGTCGCCGACACCGCCACCGGTGCGGTCGGCAACGTCCCGGTCGTGGGCGACGTGGCCGGCGGTGCCGCGGGCGGCGACCTGCTCAACAACGTCCCGGTCGGCACCGACGCCATCGGCGGCGTCGCCGGCACGGTGACCGACGCGGTCTCCAACGTCCCGGTCGCCGGCGACCTGGCCAGCTCCGTGACCGACACGGTCGCGGGTGGCGACGTCACCTCGGCGCTGCCGGTCGACGACCTGGCCTCCGCCGCGCCGACCGACGCGCTGCCGGTCGAGGACGTCACCTCGGCCCTGCCGGTCGACGCCCCGCTGGCTCCGGTCGGCGACGTGGTCTCGCACCTGCCGGCCCCGAGCGACCTGCCGGTCGCGGGCCCGGTCGTCGGCGAGCCGCTCGAGGACCTGACCAACACCGCCACGGACGCGCTGCCGCTGGACGGTCTGCTCTGATCGCTCTCCGCGACTGAGCCCTGAAGATGCCGGGACCCGCTCCCTGAGCGGATCCCGGCATTTTTCATCATCCGGAAAATTCGCGTTACTTTAACAACACTGCGAGTACGCGGTAACGATGTGAGTTCAACCGATTGGGTTTCTCTAACCGCCGCGGCACGACACAATGGCCGCCGTGATCGAGACGGCGTTGGTGGAACTGATCGATCGCGCTACTGCCGAGTGCGCCGAGCAGCAGCGCGCCGATCTGCACGGCCGCTTGCGCCAGATCAGGAGCCGGGTCCTCGACCCGACTCAGCTGGTGCTGGTGGTCGGCGAGTCCAAGCAGGGCAAATCTGCCCTGGTCAACGCCATCGTCAACGCCCCCGTCTGCCCCTCCGGCGACGACGTCACCACGACCGTGCCGACGCTCGTGCGCTACTCCGACGAGCCGACCGCGCAGTTGATCGAGCAGGAGCCCACCCCCGGTCCGGTCGCCCTGGACCGCACGCCGGTGCCCATCGACCAGGTTCGCGAGCACATGGAGCGCGCCGCCGCGAACGGCCGTCCGGTCACGCGCGGTGAGATCGGCATCCCTCGAGCGGTGCTGCAGAACGGCCTGGCGCTCATGGACACCCCCGGTGTGGGCAGCGTCTCGTCCTTCCTCACCAGCACGACGCTGTCCGTGGTCGCCGAAGCCGACGCGCTGCTCATGGTGTCGGACTCCACCCAGGAGCTGACCACCAACGAGCTCGCGTTCCTCAAGCAGGCCACCGCGCTGTGCCCGAACATCGCCCTGGTGATGCCCAAGATCGACCGGACCCCGCACTGGCGGAAGGTCCTCGAGGTCAACCGCAAGCACCTGAGCAACGCGGGCATCTCGGCGAAGCTGTTCCCGGTCTCGGCCGACATCCGGATGCGCGCCATGCAGTCGCGCAACACCAACCTCAACGCCGAGTCCGGCTTCCCGCAGCTGCTGGAGTTCCTGCAGACCGAGCTCGCCGGGCAGCACGAGCAGTTCACCCGGAGGCTGGTGGCGCACAACGTCTCCGAGGCGCTGACCCAGATCAACGACTCGCTGCGCGCCGAGCTCGCCGCGCAGAACCCGCGCACCGCCGCGGAAACGCTCGTCGAGCTGGAGACCGCCCAGCGCCGGGCGGAAGACCTGCGGCGCATCTCGCAGCACTGGCAGAAGACGCTCAACGACGGCATCTCCGAGCTGTTCACCGACATCGAGTACGACTTCCGCGAGCGCACCTGGGCGGTGTTGCACGAGGTCAACGAGATCTTCGAGGTCGCCGACCCGCTGACCATCTGGGACGACTTCACCCGGTGGCTGCAGGCCCGGCTCACCGACGCGATCACCGAGACCTTCGGCTGGCTGGAGCAGCGCCAGCAGCGGCTCGCCGAGATGGTCGCCGAGCAGATGCCCCCGCAGCAGATGAGCCGCCCGCCCGAGCTGAACCCGGTGCTGCCGCCGGAACCGCTCGAGGACGTGCCCGGGCCGAAGCTGCCGACCGGCGCCGACTACAAGAACTTCGACCAGGTCCTGACCGGTCTGCGTGGCTCCTACGGCGGTGTGCTCATGTTCGGCCTGATCACCACGATGGCCGGGTTGCCGCTGATGAACGTCGTGTCGATCTCGGCGGGCGTGCTGCTGGGCACCAAGAGCCTCAAGGAAGAGAAGGACATGCGGTTGCGCCGCCGCCAGACCGAAGCCAAGAGCAACGTGCAGCGGCACATCGAGCAGGTGATCTTCCAGGTCAACAAGGACTCGAAGGACACCATCCGCGCGATCCACAAGGCGCTGCACAAGCACTTCACCCGGATCACCGAGGACGCCCAGATGGAGATCAGCCAGTCCATCCAGGCGATCAAGCGTTCCGCCGAGCGCAGCGCCGTCGACCGCGACCAGCGGGCACGGGAGATCAAGCAGAAGCTCGAGGAGATCACCGTGCTGCGCCGCCGGGTCACCCAGCTCACGCAGAACCGGATCACCGCCGCATGAGCACCGAAGCCCTCCTGGAGCGGGCCAAGGGCCTGCTGCTGCGGACCCTGACGTTCTACCGCGACGACCCGCGCACCTCGACGTGGCTGCGGGACCGGCTGGAACGCCTCGACCAGCCGCTGCGGATCGCGGTGAGCGGGCGCGTGAAGTCGGGCAAGTCCACGCTGATCAACGCGCTGATCGGCAGCGACCTCGCGCCGACGGACGCCGAGGAGCGCACGCAGGTCACGACGTTCTACCAGTACGGGCCCGAGCCGAAGATCCTGGTGCACACGCCGCACGGCGCGGTGCAGAACGTGCCGGTGTCCACGTTGGACTCCGCGACCATCCGGGACTTGCAGCACTGGCGGCCGGACGAGGTCTCCCGGCTGGTCATCGAATCCCCGACACCGGGCCTGCAGGCGATCACGCTAATCGAGACGCCCGGCGTGGCCTCCGCCGCCGTGCAGGAGACCGGGCGTTCCGCGCTCGCCCAGATCCTGTCCGAGTCCGACGCCGTGCTGTACCTGACGCGCTACCCGCGGCAGACCGACCTGCAGTTCCTGCAGTCGGTCAACGAGCTGCAGACGGCGCGCTGCGTGCCGATCAACACCATCGTCGCGTTCTCCCGGGCCGACGAGACCGGTGACGGCGGCGCCGAGGCGCTGGCGTCGGCCGAGCGGATCGCCGAGCGCTACCGCACCGACCCGACCTTGAGCTCCTTCGCCCAGCACTTCATCCCGGTGGTGGGGCTGCTCGGACAAGCCGCCTCGACGATGACCGAGGACGACTTCAAGATCCTCGCCTACCTGTCGCGGCTCTCCGACACCGACCGGGACACGCTGCTGCTCTCGGCCGAGCGGTTCATCAAGGCCGGGCTGGAGGCGGTGCCCTCGGAGATCCGGCAGCGGCTGCTGGAACGCTTCGGACACCACGGCATCTCGCGCTCGCTGGAGCTGCTGCGCGGCGGCGCCAGCTCGGCCCAGCAGCTGCAGCAGGAGCTGCTGGAGACGAGCGGCCTCAACACCTTGCAGGAGACGCTGCACTCGCAGTTCGTCGAGCGCCAGGACGCGCTGCGCGCCCGGTCGGCCCTGCTCGCGGTGGACATGGTCCTGCGTGCCAACCCGCGTCCCGGGGTGCAGCAGCTGCTCGGCGAGTTCGAGCGGGTGCTCACCAACGCCCACGAGTGGAACGAGCTGCGCACCCTGTCGGCGCTGGACTCGGGGCAGGTCCGGTTCGCCCGCCCGCTGCAGGCCGAGGCGAAGCGGCTGCTCGGCACCTCAGGGCAGTCCGCGCACGCCCGGCTCGGCCTCGAGGAGACGGCCACGCCCACCGACCTCGCCGACGCGGCCACCGCGACCCTGTCGCGCTGGCGCGAGCAGGCGGTCAACCCGCTGCTCGACCGTTCACACCGCGAGGCCGTCCGCACCGTCCTGCGCAGCGCGGAACGGGTGATCTTGCACCAGGTCCAGAACCCGGGTCCGCCCCAGCCCCAACCGGGCCACCGGGCCCAGCAGCAGGCCCCATCCCAGGCCCAGCAGCAAGCTCAGGTGCTCGCGCAGCAACAGGCGCAGGCGCAGGCCCAGGCCGAGCAGGCCCGGCGTGCGGCGGAGGCGGAGCAGGCCCGCCAGGCCGAGCAAGCCCGCCAGGCGGCGGAGGCGGAGCAGGCCCGCCAGGCCGAGCAAGCCCGCCAGGCGGCGGAGGCGGAGCGGGCCAGGCAGGCCGAGCAAGCCCGCCGTGCAGCCGAGGCGGAGCAGGCCCGCCAGGCCGCGGAAGCCGAACCCACTCGCCAGGCGGCGGAGGCGGAGCAGGCCAGGCAGGCCGAGCAAGCCCGCCAGGCGGCGGAGGCCGAGCAGGCCAGGCGTGCCGCCGAAGCCGAACGCGCTCACCAGGGCGAGTGGTCCACGTCGTCGCGCAGCACGGACAACCCCGGGAGAACGCCGGCCACGCAGTTCTTGCAGCAGCACGACCACCCGACCGGCCGCCGCGCCCTGCGCGAGGTCGGCACCAGCACGGGCGGACGGCGCCGTGCCCCGGACCCGGACGAAGCCTCGAGCCGCTCCAGCGTGAACCCGTCCACGGGCAGCCACGCCAAACCGGACCCCGACGAGCCGGCCCACTACGTCGACCCCACCCCCTCAGGCCGCCACTCCCGAGGCTGACCTCGCTCCCGCGGGGGCCCGAACCGTCACCACCCGAGGTGCACGCCCGCCGCTGACGACATTGCGCGCGACCTGCCGTTAGCCCACCGCACCACCCCTCTGACCAGCACCAGCACACCCGGCCTTGGTGGCGGGTACCGCGGGTCGGGGCGGGAGGGGACTCCCTCTCGCGTGGGGTGCCCCTCGGGCTGGATCGTCCGAGAGCTTGGCGACACCCGGCGCGACGGGTGTCGCCCCGCCGCCTGAGCGGCGGGGCGGTGCAGGGGAAGGCTGCCTATCAGCCAGGCACCAGGGTTGTGGTGTGGCTCAGAGGGAGAAGTCTCGGAGGGTCTGGTGGAGGCGGTCGATGAGGGGGCGCCGGTGGGCAAGCACCTCCGCGGCGGCGGGGTCCGGGGCGACCTGGGCGTCGACCGTGACCAGTTCCGCGGCGTGCGCGAGCGAGTCGATCTCGCCGAGCGCGCGCCAGGCCAGCAGGACCGCGCCGAGACCTGAACCGCCGCTGCCCTCGGCGAGGTCGAGGTCCATGTCCAAGGCCGAGGCGATGGTCTCGGCCCAGAGCCGGCTGCGGAACCCGCCTCCGGTGGCGCGGACCGCGTGGACCTCGGCACCGGTGTCGGCGACCGCGTCGCGGACCAGCGCGAGCTGCTGCGCGACGCCCTCGATCACCGCGCGAGTCATCTCCGCGCGCCCGTGCGAGCGCCGCAGCCCGAGGAAGGCGCCGGTCAGGCCCGGTTCCCACCACGGAGCGCGCTCGCCCAGCAGGTACGGCAGGGCCATCAGCCCGTCCGCGCCCGGCGGGACGGCGGCGGCCTCGTCGAGGAGCTCCGCCACGTCCACGCCGAACGCCTCGGCGGCCCACTGCCCGACGACACCGCCGTTGCTGACCGCACCGCCGATCACCCACAGGCCGTCGGCCAGCGCGTAGCTGAAGGTGCGGCACCGCTCGTCCACACCGGGCTTGTCGCGGGTCACCCGCAGCGCACCGCTGGTGCCCAGCGACAGCGCCGCGACACCGGGGGCCACCGCACCCACGCCGAGGTTCGCCAGCGGGCCGTCACCGCCGCCGAGCACGACCGGCAGGCCTGCCGGGAGCCCGGCGGCCGTGGCGACCTGCGAGCCGAGCGGGAGCGAGGCGGTGGGCTCGCGCAGCTCGGGCAGCTGCGCGGCGTTGATGCCGGCGACCTGGAGCGCGGGCTCGTGCCACGTCAGCGTGTGCATGTCCTGCAACCCGCTGCCGGAGCTCAACGAGTGCTCGGTGACGAACTCGCCGGTGAAGGCGGACACCACGTAGTCCTTGAGCGCGCACCAGCGGTCGACCTCGCCGATCTCGGCACCACCGGAGGTCAGCCAGGCCAGCTTCACCATGACCGACTGGGTGTGCACGGGGGTTCCGGTCGCGCGGTGCAGCGCGGACGACGTGGCAGGTTCCGAGCGCAGGCGCGCGGCGACCTCGGAGGCCCGGGTGTCGGCCCAGTTGAACGCCCGCGTCGCCGGCTCGCCCCGGGAGTCGAGCCCCACGAGGGTGTGCATCGCGCTGCTGAACGACAACCCGGCGACCTCGTGGCCCTGCTCGCGCGCCCACGACGCGCACTCGGTCAGCGCCTCGACCGCGGCCCGCAGCACCTCGGCCGCGTCCTGGGTGGCCTCCCCCGCTTCGTCGGTGCGCAGCGGGTACCCGCGCTCGGTGGTGTGCAGGACCCGAGCATCGGTGCCTGCGGCGACGACCTTGGTAGCGGTGGTGCCCAGATCGACACCCAGCACGACCGGGATGGAGCTCATGCCCTGAACCTATCCGGCCGGATGGCGCCCGCTCAGCCCAGGCGTGGTGCTCAGGATCACCCCGCGAACGCGAAGGCGCCCACTCCCCGGGAGGGAGTGGGCGCCCACGACCGCCTGCTCAGATCACGTCGCGAGCGTCTCGGCGATCTCGTAGGTGTTGAGGGCCGCGCCCTTGCGGAGGTTGTCGCCGCACACGAAGAAGTCCAGCGTGTTCGGGAAGTCCAGCGCCTGGCGGACGCGACCGACGTAGGTCGGGTCACCGCCGACGACGGCCGCCGGGGTCGGGAACACGCCGTTGTCGTGGTCGTCCTGCAGCACGATCGTCGGCTGGTCGGAGAAGACCTTGTGCGCCTGCTCGACCGACACCTCGCGCTCGAACGTGGCGTGCACCGCCAGCGAGTGGGTGGTCAGCACCGGAACGCGGACGCAGGTCGCCGAGACCTTCAGCTCCGGGATGCCCAGGATCTTCCGGGACTCGTTGCGGACCTTGAGCTCCTCGGAGGTCCAGCCGTCGTCCTTGCGCGAACCCGCCCACGGGACGACGTTGAGCGCCAGCGGCGCCTTGAACGGGGTCTCAGCGGACAGGCCCGCCGCGGCCAGCGCGTCGGCGACGTCACCGCCGTGGACGCCGACCTGCTTGCCGGCCACCGCCTCCAGCTCCGCGTAGAGCCGGTCGACGCCTTCCTGGCCGGCACCGGAAGCGGCCTGGTAGGAGGACACGACCAGTTCCCGCAGCCCGAACTCGCGGTGCAGCGCGCCCAGCGACGCCATCATCGACAGCGTGGTGCAGTTCGGGTTGGCGATGATGCCCTTGGGGCGCTCGTGCACCTTCTCCGGGTTGACCTCGGGCACCACCAGCGGCACCTCGGGGTCCATCCGGAAGGCACCGGAGTTGTCGACCGCGACGGCACCGCGCGAGGCGGCCACCGGGGCCCACTCCGCGGAGACCTCGTCCGGCACGTCGAACAGCGCGATGTCCACGCCGTCGAAGGCCTCCGGCGCCAGGGCGACCACGGTGTTCTCCTGGCCGCGCACGGTGATCTTCTTGCCGGCCGACCGCGGCGAGGCGATCAACCGGATCTCACCCCACGGCACGGAGTCGCGGTTGTTGATGATGTCGATCATGACCGTGCCGACGGCGCCGGTGGCGCCGACGATGGCCAGGGTGGGGGCCTGCGCGGAACTCATCAGCGACCACTCCCCGCGTACACGACCGCTTCCTCGTCGCCGCCCAGCTGGAAGGCCTCGTGCAGCGCGCTCACGGCCGTGTCGAGCTGGGTGTCCTGGATCAGCACCGAGATGCGGATCTCCGAGGTGTTGATGATGTCGATGTTGACGCCGGCGTTGGACAGCGCCTCGCAGAAGGTCGCCGTCACGCCGGGGTGCGAGCGCATGCCCGCGCCGACCAGCGAGACCTTGCCGACCTGGTCGTCGTAGACGACCTCCTCGAAGCCCACCTCACCGGCGATCTTCTCGAGCTCGGCCACGGCCACCGCACCGTTGCTGCGCGCCACCGTGAAGGTGATGTCGGTCTTGCCGGACGCGATGCCGGAGACGTTCTGCAGCACCATGTCGATGTCGATCTCGGCGTCGGCGACCACGCGGAAGATGCGGCCCGCGACGCCCGGGTTGTCCGGCACACCGCGCACGGTGACCTTGGCTTCCGACCGGTCGTGCGACACGCCGGTGATCATCGCCTGTTCCACGGAAAGGTCCTCCACTGAACCGGACACTGTCGTGCCGGGCTTGGGCGAGTAAGACGAGCGGACGTGCAGCGGCACGCCGTAGCGACGGGCGTACTCCACCGCGCGCAGGTGCAGCACCTTGGCGCCGGTGGCCGCCATCTCCAGCATCTCCTCGTAGGTGATGTGGTCGAGGTGCTTCGCGTCGGACACGATGCGCGGATCGGCGGTGTAGACCCCGTCCACGTCGGTGTAGATCTCGCACACGTCGGCGTTCATGGCGGCGGCCACCGCGACGGCGGTGGTGTCCGAGCCGCCACGGCCGAGCGTGGTGATGTCCTTGGTGTCCTGCGAAACACCCTGGAAGCCGGCGACCAGGGCGACCTGGCCCTCGGACAGCGCCTCCTGGATGCGGCCCGGGGTGACGTCGACGATCCGCGCGTTCTGGTGCGCGGACGTGGTGATCATGCCGGCCTGCGAGCCGGAGAACGACTGGGCTTCCACGCCGAGCGACTCGACGGCCATCGCGACCAGCGCGTTGGAGATCCGCTCCCCCGCGGTCAGCAGCATGTCGAGTTCCCGCTCCGGCGGGCCCGGGTTGACCTGTTTGGCGAGGTCGAGCAGCTCGTCAGTGGTGTCACCCATCGCGGAGCACACGACGACGACGTCGTTGCCCGCTTTGCGGGTCTCGACGATGCGTTCGGCGACCCGCTTGATGCGATCAGCACTCTCGAGTGAGGAACCGCCGTACTTCTGGACGACGAGCGCCACGTGAAACAAACCTCCTCGGCCGCTGCGGTCGTCCCGGGCGCGGGTTCTCCCCGCGCTGACACCGGGTGGACGAAGAGCAGCGGCACACCCGGATCGGGATGCGCCCTCCGCCCCGCGACCGGAAGGAGGCAGCGTCGGCCGATCACGGCCGAAACGGCCTTCGACCAGGTCGCTCCGCTGCCGGACTAGCCTACCGACCACTGGGGGTGAACCCCAATCACGAAGCTCACGTCTACCCTGTTGGGCGCGATTGTCGACAAGAGCGGAGCGTCGGGTTGTCCACCACGCAGGGCGCGCTGGAACCACCCCTGGGGGAGACCGGAAACACTGCAGCTACGCAGCGGAAACAGCAAGCCCCACGATCGAACGGCAGCGCACGGCTGGGTACACCGCGGCAACGGCGGACGATCATCGCGCTGACCCCGGCTGTGGTCTACCTCGCAATCCGGCTGGTGGGACTGCTGGTCCTCGCGTGGCTCTCAGCGGTCCACGACGAGTCGCTCCTCGACAACCTCAACGCCTGGGACGGGCAGTGGTACACCGAGATCGCCGCCCACGGTTACGACGGCGTGAACCCGAGCATGGTGGACGGCTTCGGGAACCGGTACCCCGAGACCCCGCTGGCGTTCTTCCCGGGATATCCGCTGCTCATCATGGCCATCGCGCTCATCCCGGGCGTGACGACCCTCGGCGCGGCGATCACCGCGAGCCTGGTCTGCGGCGTGGTCGCCGCCTACGGCCTCGCGCGGCTGGGCGAGCGGCTCGGAGGGAGCCGTCGGGTCGGGTTGCTCCTGGTGGTGCTCTTCGCCGCAGCGCCCATGTCGGTGGTGCTGTCGATGGCGTACTCGGAGGCGCTGTTCTGCGCGCTGTCGATCTGGGCGCTGATCGGCGTCGTCGAGCGCAACTGGCCGCTGGCCGGGCTCTGCTGCACCGCCGCGGGCCTGATCCGGCCGACCGCCGCCGCCCTGATCGGGGTGGTCGGGCTGGCCGCGGTGATCGCGATCGTGCAGCGCCGGGACTCCTGGCGGCCGTGGCTCGCGGTGCTGCTGGCACCGCTGGGCATGCTCGTCTACATCGGCTGGGTGGGCGTGCAGACCGGCAAGCCGGGCGGCTACTTCGAGCTGCAGGCGCGCGGCTGGTCGTCGGCCTTCGACGGCGGCGCGACGACCGCGCAGTTCGTGCTCGAGGCGCTGTCCGAGGAGAAGTCGGTCTTCGAGACCTTCACGGTGTGGGTCGTGCTGGCCGCGCTGGTGCTGCTGGCGCTGTGCGTCTGGCACCGGCTGCCGTGGCCGCTGGTGCTGTTCGCCGCGGCGGTGCTGCTGCTGGACCTCGGCTCGGACGGGCTGATGTACTCGAAGGTGCGGTTGATGTTGCCGGCGTTCCCGCTGCTCATCCCGGTCGCGATCGGCTTGAGCAAACGGCGGCCGGCCACAGCGGTGACGTCGGCGGTGCTGCTCGTGTTCTTCGGCTCTTGGCTGGGTGCCTACTCGCTGACTGCCTGGGAATACGCCATCTGAGCACGCTCGGGAGGTTTCGGTGACCGAACTGGACAAGACGGCGGACTCGTCCGTCCCGCTCCACCCCTTGCTCGCCCAGCGTTGGAGCCCGCGTGCGCTGGACCCGTCGGCGACCATCGGGGACGAGCAGTTCACCGCGCTGTTCGAAGCGGCCCGGTGGGCTCCCTCCTGGGGCAACACCCAGCCCGCCCGGTACATCGCCGCCCGCCGCGGGGAGCCGACCTTCGACCGCATCCACGGCACGCTGTCCCGGGGCAACAAGGGATGGGCCGGAGACGCCGCGGCGCTGGCGATCGGCGTCGCGCAGTCGCTCAACGAGGACGGCGAGCCGATGCCCTACGGCGAGTACGGGCTCGGGCTGGCCACCCAGAACCTGGTCCTGCAGGCGGTCGCGGAGGGCCTGCACGCGCACCAGATGGCGGGCTTCGACCGCGAGGCCGCGCGCGTGGAGTTCTCGATCCCGGACGACTTCGAGCCCTTGGTCGCCATCGCCGTCGGCGACCTCGGCAACCTCGACGGCATGCCGGACCGCCTGGTCGAGAAGGAGCTCCGTCCCCGGGTCCGCAAGCCCCTCACCGATCTCGTCTTCACCGACTCCTGGGGCACCCCGCTCTTCTGACCCGCGCCCCCGGTGTGGTCCACGCCCCGTAGCGAGAACACCCATTTCGCCTGGTACAGGCCATAGGATGGGCCGCATGACGGCGGAGTCGGTGCGAGCGCAGCTGGACCTTCCGCGTCTCGCCGCGCCCGGACCCGGCGCGGTGGACGGCCGGGCGAGCACGCACCGCAGCGCCACCGCCCGGGGCGCAGCGGTCGACGGGAGCAGCGCGTGAACTCCATCGAGGACTACGTCGACGAACTCGCCACCGAGCTGCGCGGGCCCCCGCGGGCCAAGGCCCGCATGATCCGCGAGATCCGCGACGGCCTGACCGACACGGTCGCCGCGCGCACCGACGCCGGGCAGCCGCCCGAGGAGGCCGCGCGCCACGCGGTGCGCGAGTTCGGCACGCCCGCGGAGGTGGCGCCCAGCTGCCAGTGGGAGCTCACCGTCGCGCAGACCCGGCGCACCGCGCTGGTGCTGCTGGCCACCGTCCCGGTGCTGCTCGGGTGCTGGCGCGTGGCGTGGACGCTCGGGGGCGAGCAGGGCCTCCCGGCCTCGCCGGACGTGCCGTTGCTGACCGCGCTCGCGGGCGCCGCCACGGCCGTGGGCTGCGCTGCGCTGGTGATCACCCGTCGGCTGTCGGTGCCCGGCACACTTCCGCTCGTCATGGCCTGGACCGGCACCGCCGCCAGCATCGCGATGCCGCTCACCACCCTGGTCCTCCTCACCACCGCGCTGCCACCGGCGGAGAACTGGGCGCTGCTGCTGCTCATCGCCGCGGGCACCGCCGCCGCGCACTCGGCACTGGCGAACTCGGCGAAGACCTGCCGGCAGTGCGCGGTGCGAGCCGGTTGAGCGACTGGGAATTCCGGGAAATCGCGATCAGGTGCGCACCGACGCTGAAAGCACCAGGACAATGGTTCCTCCGCGTGAAGATCGGAACCGATCTACGGCAATTGATCTCCACGGCAGTTACATGCGGTTCGATCATGCGGTATGACTTCACTCGTGTGGACGAGCACCAAGACGACCGCGGAAGCGCTCGATGACGCCGACGTGCTCGCTGGGTTGCGCCTGCGCTACGACCTCGTCCCCGGAGTCATCCGCATGGACGGCCACAGCGGTGGCCCGATGCCCCGCACCTCCCCCGCGCGGTTGCGCCGGTTCGTCCAGCACCGCTGGGAACCGCGCAGCGGTCGCGCCTCCGGCGAGTCGGAGTGGCGGCGCGAAGCGCGGCTCGCGGCCGGCGCGCTGGCTCCGCTGGTCGGAGCGAGCGCAGGCGAGCTCACCGTGGCCGAATCGACCTCCATCAACCTGTTCAAGGCGCTGGTCGCCGCCGCGAAGCTGCGCCCCGGACGGCCGGTGCTGGCCGTCGGACGCGACTGCTTCGCCACCGACCGCTGCCTCGCCCAGTCCGCCGCCGACCACCTCGGCGGCCGGTTGCAGCTGATCGACGGGGTCGAGGGTCTGGCCGCGCTGCCGGTGGACGAGGTCGCCGTGGTCGCCCTGTCGCACGTGGACCTGCGGTCCGGCGTGGTGCGCGACGCGAGTGCGATCACCTCCGAGATCCACCGCGGTGGCGCGCTGACCCTGTGGGACCTCAGCCACTCGGCCGGGGCTCTGGACGTGGACCTGCGCGGGTGGAACGCGGACTTCGCGATCGGCTGCGGGCACAAGTACCTGGGCGGGAGCCCGACCGCGCCGTCCTTCGGCTTCGTGGCCGAACGGCACCTGGAGCACTCGCCGACCGGTGTCCTGCGGCACCCGCTGGCGGAGGGCTTCGCCGGACCCGCCGCCACCCTCGCGGCGACCGAGCTGCGCGACGTGCTGGCCATCCTCGACGGCGTCCCGGCGAGCGCGCTCGCGGCGAAGACGACCGGGTTGGTCGAGCTGTTCCTGGAGCGCATCGACGAGTTCTGCCCGGAGGTCGCGGTCGAGGTGCGCACGCCCGACGCGCAGCGGCGGGCGCAGGTCTGCATCCGGCACGACCACGCTCAGCGGATCGCCGACCTGCTGTCGGACCGCAGCGTGCTCGTCGAGTACGCCGAACCCGACCTGGTGCGCTTCAACTTCGCCCCGGCCTGGCTCTCCCACGTCGACGTCTGGCACGCGGCCGAGCGCCTGCACGCGACCCTGCACGAGATCCACGGTTCCGCCGAGCGGGCTGCGGACCACCGCTGACCGGCTTCGCCGGCCCGGCGGGGCTCAGCGCACCGCGGCGAGGATCTTGGTGGCGATCGAGGTGATGAACAGCCAGAAGATCGCGGCGATCCCGTAGTTGAGCAAGACCGCCAGCTGCGGGTCCTCCGGGGTGAAGAGGTCCTGGAAGCCCAGGGCGAGCGGATCGGCCACGGACGTCACGAACTGGGTGATGCCGTTGTCCGGGTTCGCGCTGCCGATGGTGAGGATCACATGGATCGCCAGCAGCGCAGCGCACACCAGGCCGAACCAGCGCACCAGCTGGATCAGCACGTCGACGAACCGTCCCCACCCGCGTCGCAGGTCAGCGCGTCGCAGGCCGCCCTCGTGGGCTCCGGCACGAACATCCTCGGTCACGATCACAGTGTGGCACGAAAACGCTCGTGTTCCACAGGGTTGTTCTTCGGCCACACCCCTGGCATCTCCCACGATCTGAAACAGGAGCTTGCACTTCCGGCCCAGGTTGCGGTTAGCCTAGGTCCGTGGCTCGCGTTCTCCTGCTTCGCCGCCGCGACGGGGTCTCCTAGACCGGCCCCTCGTCGCGGGGTACGAACGCGCCGGTCTCCACCAAGCCCAGGAACCGGTAAGCGACCAGGAGAACCTCTCTGATGAGCAACACCCCCGACACGCAGGCCCCGTTCGCCGGCCGAGTGCGCAAGCCATCCCACCCCGCCCCCGCTGGGCAGCCGTCGTGGAACCCGCAGCAGGGCAGCTCGATGCCCGCCCACCGCTACAAGCCGTTCCACGAACTGGTCGAGGACGTCTCCCTGCCGGACCGCACCTGGCCGGACAAGCGGATCACCCGTGCCCCGCTGTGGTGCGCGGTCGACCTGCGTGACGGCAACCAGGCGCTGATCGACCCGATGTCGCCCGCCCGCAAGCGCCGCATGTTCGACCTGCTGGTGCAAATGGGCTACAAGGAGATCGAGGTCGGTTTCCCGGCGGCCAGCCAGACCGATTACGACTTCGTCCGCGAGATCATCGAGGACGGCGCCATCCCGGACGACGTGCGCATCCAGGTGCTGACCCAGTGCCGCCCGGAGCTGATCGAGCGCACCTTCCAAGCCCTGGAGGGCGCGCCGAAGGCCGTCGTGCACATCTACAACTCGACGTCGATCCTGCAGCGCCGCGTGGTGTTCCGCGAGGAGCGCGAGGGCATCAAGAAGATCGCGAAGATGGGCGCGGAACTGGCCCTGGAGATGGCCGGCAAGTACCCGGACACCGACTTCCGCTTCCAGTACTCGCCGGAGTCCTACACCGGCACCGAGCTGTCCTACGCCCTCGAGGTCTGCGACGCGGTCACCGAGATCTGGCAGCCCACTCCGGAGCGGCCGGTCATCCTGAACCTGCCCGCGACCGTCGAGATGGCCACCCCGAACGTCTACGCGGACTCCATCGAGTGGATGGACCGCAACCTGGCCCGCCGCGACTCGGTGATCTTGTCGCTGCACCCGCACAACGACCGGGGCACCGGCATCGCCGCGGCTGAGCTGGGCTACCAGGCGGGGGCCGACCGCATCGAGGGCTGCCTGTTCGGCAACGGCGAGCGCACCGGCAACGTCGACCTGGTCGCGCTGGGGATGAACCTGTTCAGCCAGGGCATCGACCCGCAGATCGACTTCTCCGACATCGACTACGTCAAGCGCACCGTCGAGCACTGCAACCAGCTGCCGGTCGCCGAGCGGCACCCGTGGGGCGGCGAGCTCGTCTACACCGCCTTCTCCGGCAGCCACCAGGACGCCATCAACAAGGGCCTGGACGCGCTGCGCGCCGAGGCCGACAAGGCCGGCACGCCCGTGGACGAGCACCCGTGGGAGGTCCCGTACCTGCCGATCGACCCGAAGGACGTGGGCCGCAGCTACGAGGCCGTCATCCGGGTCAACTCCCAGTCCGGCAAGGGCGGCGTCGCGTACGTGATGAAGACCGAGCACCAGCTGGAGCTGCCGCGCAAGCTGCAGATCGAGTTCTCCAAGGCGGTGCAGGCCCACACCGACGACGAGGGCGGCGAGGTCAGCCCGGCCGCCATGTGGACGGCGTTCTCCGCCGAGTACCTGGAGGCCGACGCGCCGCTGCACCTGGTCCGCCACGGCTCCACCGGTGAGGCCGGCGACGAGACGATCACCGCCACCGTGGTCGTGGACGGCGAGGAGCGCGAGATCAGCGGCCGCGGCAACGGCCCGGTGTCGGCGTTCGTCGACGCGCTGAGCACGGTCGGCTACGACATCCGCGTCCTGGACTACCATCAGCACGCGCTCACCGCGGGCGACGACGCCCGGGCGGCCGCCTACCTGGAGTGCGCCGTGGGCGACGACGTCTTCTGGGGCGTCGGCATCGACACCTCCACGATCGCGGCCATGCTGAACGCGGTCGTCTCCGCCGCCAACCGCGCCTCCCGCTGACCGTCCTCGGGATCACCGCGGCGACCGACCTCCGGTCACCGCGGTGGACCCAGGTCGAAGCAGCGCTGAGCCCCCGCTCCCGCCCTGAGCCGCAGCTCCCGGTGGGGCGGGGGTTCCGCTTTGACGGGGTGTTCGGGCTCTCCCATCACCGGGGTGCTTCCAGGCCTGCCGTCGCGGCCGCAGGAGTCGTGGGATCCGAGGTCTCACGCTGGCGCACAGACCTGCGTCAGGTTGCCGCGCTGTCCCGGATCGCTTCGGGGCCACCAAGCGGGCCCGGACCGTCACCACCCGAGGTGCACGGCCACGGCTGCCCACCGCACCACCCCTCTGACCAGCACCAGCACACCCGGGTTGGTGGCAGGGCCGCGTGTCGGGCGGGAGGGGCCTCCCTCTCGCGCGGGGACGCCCCTGGGTCGTCTGAGGGCGTCTCGGGCGGGAGCCACGATCAGCGCGCGCCGGGCACAGCCGTGAGGTCCGGCGTCGGAGCCCGGTGGGTCAGGCGGACTTGGCCGGTTCCGGTTCCTCTTCGGCTTCGGCTCGTTCGACGCGCTTCTGGATGACGCGGGTGCTCCACCAGGCGAAGACGACCGCGATGACCAGGCCGATCCACGAGAAGCGGTGGAACCACTGGCCCGCGACCAGGCCGAACGCGTACGACAGGGCCGTCACCAGGCCCGCCCAGGCGATGCCGCCGGTCGCGTTGGCCAGCAGGAACTTGCGGTAGGGCATGCCGAGGCTGCCTGCCAGTGGCCCGGCGAGGATGCGCAGCAGCGCCACGAAGCGGCCGCCGAAGACCGTCCACGCGCCCCAGCGCTCGAACAGCCCCTCCGCCTGGGCCAGCGGCTTGGGACCGAAGTGCTTCGGCAGCTTGGCGCCCAGCCAGGTCAGCAGCTTGCGGCCGTAGCGCTTGCCGACGGCGTAGCCGATCGAGTCGCCGACGATCGCCCCGAGCGCGGCGAAGCTGCCCAGCAGGACCGGGTTGACCACGCCCTGCGAGGCCGCGACACCCGCGCTGACCAGCAGGATCTCACCGGGCAGCGGAATCCCGACGCTCTCCAGCCCGATGATCCCCGCCACCACGAGGTAGATCACGCCGGACGGGATCGTGTTCAGCCACTCGATCATGGACTTCCGTTCTGGTCGGGGGCAGCGCGTTCGGCTCCCGCAAGGGTACGGACCCAAACCCCGCGGGTACCGAGCGCGGGGTGGCGGACCTCTCCCTCCCCCGCTACCGACCACAGCGGTACGACCACGCGAACGGGCTAGGGGTGCGTTGCGCCGCACGGCGCAGTCCGCAAGCGCTTCACCAGCGCTGGATCGGCGAAATCGCTCGACCAAAGTCGGTGTTGCCCGAAGTCCGGGGACGGCACCATGGAGTGACGTCGAGGGGATGTCAGGGGGAGGCGGCGTCACCCCTGGGGAAAACCGGATGAGGAGGAGCGGCCTCGGAACAAGACGGGGGACACGTCGGGGCACCCGAGCCGCTCCTCCTCATCTTCCGCCCATCCGAATCTTCCGCCCATCCGACCTGATCACTCGAACGGTCGATGGAACTTGATGTTCCCCAGCCCGCACTGTTCAGTGATGTGGCTATGTGGCCGACGGAGGATCCGCACGAGCAGCTGCGGTGGCGCATCGCGTGCGCCACGGCGAGCGGCAGCGGGAACGTGACCGTGCTCGTCATGGGTGATCGCGTCGGCATCGTGCTCCCGCCCGGCGACACCCTGATCTTCACGGCCGAGGAAGCCGAAGGCCTCGCGAACCTGGTCGACGAGGCGAAGGGCTGCACGGCGGTGCCGCGATGAGCCTCATCGACACGGACCTCAGCTTCGACCCCCGCGACCCCTGCTTCCCCGTTCCCGGAGCGCCGGTCCGCTGGTCGGTGCAGGTCTTCACCACCACCAACGGCTACGGCCTCCGCCCGGCCGACCCGCTCGTGGAGGGCGACCGCGTGCACCTGCGCACCGGCTACGCCGCGCTCGGGCAGCAGCGCACGGTCGACGCCGGCGAGGTGGAGGTCGAGGTGGTGCACCGGGACGGCGTGCTGACCTGGTCGATCACCGCGCAGCACACCGCGCCGGTCAAAGCCGTCAAGCTGCTGCTGCGCGGTCTGCCCGAGCAGCAGCTGACCGCTGGGTGGTGGGCGCCGAACACCGGCCGCTCGCACAGCCACCACGAGCGCTTCCAGCTGGAGCACCCGAGCCCGGACTGGGCGACGCCGTGGGTGGCCGTCGGCGAGGAAGCGGACTGCTCGACGCTCAGCGTCCGCGACCCGCTGGTGCGCAAGCACGTCCTACACGTCAGCAGGCCCGCTCACTCCGCCGAGCCCGTCGTGGAGCTGCTGCACGTCCCCGCCGCCTCCGCGCGCGCGACGACCTGCCAGGTCCCCGAGGTCCGGCTCCGCCTCCACGCCGACGCCGACCAGGACCTGGACGACCACCTGCGGTTCGTGGAGGAAGCGCACGGGCTGCAGCCGTGGGAGTCCCGGCCGGACGTGCCCGGCTGGTTGCGCGACACCGCGCTCGTCGTGACGCTGCACGGGCAGCACTGGACCGGCTACGTGTTCAACACGTTCTCGCAGATGAGCGAGGCCCTCCGGTTCGTCGCGCAGCACGTCGACCCGCAGCGGGTGCTCGCCTACCTGCCCGGTTGGGAGGGCCGCTACTACTACGCCTACCCGCGGTACCGGCCTGGCGCCGACCTCGGCGGTGACCGGGGTTTCGCCGAGCTCGTCGGCACCGCGCACGAGCTGGGCTTCCGGCTGATGCCGATGTTCGGCGGGCACGGCGCCAACGTCGTGCAGTACGCGGACTGGGAGCGGGCGGTGATGCGCAACGACACCGACCGCTACGTGGAGCTGCTCAACCGCCCCGACTGGGACGCCGACCGCGCCGGCGAAGGCGATCAGGTGTTCCTCAACCCGGGCGAGCCGGGGTTCCGGGCACACCTGGCGGAGTCGATCTCCGCGCTGGTGGAGGAGTTCGGCGTCGACGCGGCGTTCCTCGACACGCTGGGCTACTACTTCAACGACCCGCGCCACGACGTCTTCGAGGGCTACCGGCTGCTGGTCGAGGAGCTGCACCGGCGCCATCCCGGCCTGGTGCTCGCCGCCGAGGGCTGGTGGGACGCGCTCAGCGCGCTGTTCCCGCTGAGCCAGCAGTGGTTCGGCACCGACCGCGACCTGCGCAAGCCCCGGGTGCTCTCCCGCTACGCCCGCACCACCGGCCACCTCGCCGAGGGAACTCCGGGACCGGGCAGCACGGGCGTGCACGAGAAGGGCTACCTCCCCCGGCCGCCCGACGTGGAGCGCGAGGGGCACATCCCGGTCGTGGGCGTCGTGGACGACACGCTGGCCGAGCACGCCGAGGAGCTGGCGGCGATCTGCCGGTGGGCAGGCACCCGCCGGTGACGGGCGGCCGTCATCCGGCCGCGTCGGTGCGCTCCCGGGCTTCGGCGGTGAGCGCGTCCAGGGCGACCTGGACGGCTGGGCGTTCGGTGGCGCCCTTGCGGGAGACGACCTCGATGTTGCGGCCCGCTCGGACACCGGCCAGCGGCCGCATCACCAGCTGGGTGCTGCCGACCGTGTAGCGCGGCAGCAGCGCGATGCCGTGCCCTGCCGCGACGAGCGCTTCGGTGACCCGGAAGTCGTTGATGCGCTGCACGACCGACGGCCGCACGCCGGTGCGGACCGCCAGCGAGCGCAGCACGTCGTCGACCGGGAACCCGATGTCCACGCTCAGCCACGGCTCGCCGACCAGTTCGGTGAGCTCGACGCGGTCGCGCCCGGCCAGCGGGTGCCCCAGCGGCATCGCGACGTCCAGCGGCTCGCGCAGCAGCGGGACGACCGCCACGCGGTCACCGTCGTGCGGTGGGGCGTGGTCGTCCCGGTGCGTGACGACGAGGTCGAAGTCGGCGGTCAGCTTGGGCACCTCGGACGGCACCATGTCGACGTCGCGGGCCTCCAGCCGGACCGCCGGGTGCTCGGCGATGCGCCGCAGCAGGCCCGGGAGCAGCAGGAACGCTCCCGACGGGAACAGCGCCACGCGCACCACCCCGCGCGGTGTCGAGCGGTAGGTGTCCAGCTCCGCCTCGGCCCGGTCGAGCGCGGCCAGCACCTCGTCGGCGCGGGTGGCCAGCGCCCAGCCCGCGTCGGTGAGCCGCAGACCGCGGCCCGCGGGTTCGGTGAGCTGCACGCCGACCTCGGCCTGCAGCGCGCGGATCTGCTGTGACACCGACGACGGCGTGTAGGCCAGGGCGTGGGCGACCGCGGTGACCGTGCCGCGGTCGGCCAGCTCGCGCAGGAGTCTCAGCCTGCGAACGTCCATAGAGGAAGACTACACAGTACTTGCAGATAATCTCGCTTGTGCTTCACAGAGGAGCCCCGCAGGCTGATCGGTATGACCACACGAGATCGCCTGCTGGCGGTGGTCGTCGCAGTGCTCTGGGGCGGCAACTTCATCGCGTTGGACCAGGGGCTGGGGCACTTCCCGCCGTTCTTCTTCGCCGGGCTCCGGTTCGCGGTCCTGCTGCCCGTCCTGCTCTTCGTGCCGCGCCCGCAGGTGAAGTGGCGTTGGCTGATCGGCTACGGCCTGTTCTTCGGGACCTTGCAGTTCGCGTTCCTGTTCGTCGCGATGGAGATCGGCATGCCGACGGGTCTCGCCTCGCTGGTGCAGCAGGCCTCGGCGCCGTTCACCGTGGTCCTGGGCGCGCTGCTGCTGCGGGAGAAGCTCACGCCGGTGCAGCTGCTCGGCATCTCCGCCGCCGTGCTGGGCATGGTGGCCATCGGCTGGCACCGCGCGCAGACCGCGACGCTGCTGCCGCTGCTGATCACGGTGTGCGGCGCGTTCTCGTGGGCGCTGGGCAACCTGTGCAGCCGCAAGGCCGAGGCGCCGAACCCGCTGCACCTGACGCTGTGGATCGCGATCGTCCCGCCGCTGCCGATGTTCACCGCGTCGACGCTGGTCGAGGGCCCGTCGACCGGGTGGCACGCGCTCACCACGGTCCTGGACTCGCCGACCGGGATCGCCGCGCTCACGGGCCTGGCCTACACCTCGCTGCTGGCCACGGTCATCGGATCGGGTCTGTGGACGACGCTGCTCGGCCGCTACCCCGCCAGCACGGTCGCCCCGTTCTCGCTGCTGGTCCCGGTGGTCGGCTTCAGCACCGCATGGCTCCTCCTCGGCGAACGACCCCACCCGTTCGAGCTCGCCGCAGGAGCAGTGGTCGTCGGCGGAGTCCTGCTCGGCAGCGCCCGGATCAACCGCCGCCGGGCCGCCCTGGAACCGGCCCCGGTGTGACCGGGGCCGCAGCGCCGCTCAGCGGTGCGGGGCGCAGAGCCTACGGCGGCGCAGGTCGAGTCCCCCACCCGGAACAGCGGCTCCGCCGCGATCGCGGGAGGACTAGGTCGAGTTCTTCTCGAACTTCGGGTTCCGCACGTGCACACCGTTTCCCACCGGGCACTCGTAGAGCACCAGCGCGTGGTGCGATTCGGCGACCAGCTTCGCGGCGACGGCGCGCTCCAAGATCGCCCGCTGCTCGCAGGCCGAGCACCGGAGCGCACTGCTGTACCTCAACACGAGACCTCCTTCCCCAGCGGGGCATCCTATGTGGACGTCAACGCTGGGGGAACGAGGTGCGCGGGAAACGTGCTCAGCCAGTGGGGACGGCCGCCTCCGGAGACGCCGCGCGGGGGTGCAGCAGACCGTCGCGGATCTCTTCGGCGTAGTGGCAGGCCACGCGGTGACCCGGTGCGAGCTCCCGGAGGGCCGGGCGTTCGGTGTCGCAGCGCTCCTCCTGCCGCCACGGGCAGCGGGTGTGGAAGCGGCAGCCTCGCGGCGGATCCGCGGGCGAGGGCAGGTCGCCGGTGAGCAGGATCTGCTCGCGGTCGTCCTCGACCTGCGGGTCCGGCACCGGGACCGCGGACAGCAGCGCCTTGGAGTACGGGTGCAGCGGCTCCGCGTACAGGTCGTCCGATGCGGACTCCTCGACGATGCCGCCCAGGTACATCACCCCGACCCGGTCGGCGATGTGCCGCACCACGGCGAGGTCGTGCGCGATGACCAGGTAGGTCAGGCCGAACTCCTCCTGCAGGTCCTCCAGCAGGTTGAGGACCTGCGCCTGCACCGAGACGTCCAGCGCCGAGACGGGTTCGTCGGCCACCACCAGGTCGGGCCCGACCGACAGCGCGCGGGCGATGCCGATGCGCTGGCGCTGACCACCGGAGAACTCGTGCGGGTACTTGCGCAGGGCGCTCGGCGGCAGGCCCACCGCGTCGATGAGCTCCCGAAGCCGCTGGTCGGTCGCCGCCTTGTCGCCGGCCAGGCCGTGCGCGCGCATGCCCTCCACCAGCAGCGATTCCACCGATTGGCGCGGGTCGAGCGAGGACAGCGGGTCCTGGAAGACCATCTGCATGCGCCGCCGCATGGTGCGCAGCTTCTCGCCCTTCATCCCGGACAGGTCGGTGCCGTCGAAGACCACCTGGCCGCTGGTCGGCTTCTCCAGCCGCAGCACCGCCCGGCCCAGGGTCGACTTGCCGCACCCGGATTCGCCGACGAGGCCGTAGGTCTCACCGCGCTCGATGCTCAGCGACACCCCGTCGACGGCGAAGACGTGGCCGACGGTCCGGTCGAGCACGACGCCCTTCTTGATGGGGAAGTGCACCTTCACGTCGTCGAGTTCGACGAGCACGTCCCCGCTGCCGTCTTGGGGTCGTCCCTCCGGAGCACCGCTGTCGCCGCTCATGACGCCGCTGGCGTCTTGCGGGTCACCGGCGCCCGGCCGGCTCTCATGAGCACCGCGTGCGCACTTGTCGCTCATGACGCCTCCATGCTGTTCGAGATCGGTTCGCGGACCGGGTTGTGGCAGCGCAGCAACCGCGCGCCGACGTCGATGCTCACCTCGGGCGTCTCCCGCTCGCACACGTCGAGCGCCTGGGGGCAGCGCGGGCAGAACGCGCACCCGGCGTCCCACGGGATGTTGTCGGCCACCGAGCCCCGGATCGGCGCGAGCCGTTGCCCGCGGGATGAGTCGAGCCGCGGGATCGAGGCCAGCAGACCCGCGGTGTAGGGGTGCTTGGGGCGGGCGAACAGCTCGTGCCGGGCCGCGCGCTCCACCACCCGACCCGCGTAGAGCACGTTCACCTCGTCGCACAGGCCCGCCACCACGCCGAGGTCGTGCGTGATCATGATCAGCGCCGTGTCGGTCTCGGCGACCAGGTCCGACAGCAGCTTGAGGATCTGCGCCTGGATGGTCACGTCCAGCGCGGTCGTCGGCTCGTCGGCGATGAGCAGCCGCGGCTTGCACGCCAGCGCCATCGCGATCAGCGCGCGCTGCCGCATGCCGCCGGAGAGCTGGTGCGGGTACTCCTTCAACCGCCGCTGCGGGTCCGGGATGCCGACCTTGCGCAGCAGTTCGTGGGCTTCGCCCATCGCCTCCTTGCGCGGCAACCCGCGGTGCCGCTCGACCACTTCGGCGACCTGGAGGCCGATCGGCACCACCGGGTTCAGCGAGGTCAGCGGGTCTTGGAAGACCATGCTCAGGTCCTTGCCGCGCCGGGCGTCCAGCTCCTTCTTGGGCAGCTGCAGCAGATCGGTGCCGTCGAAGCGGACCGCTCCGGACACCTCCGCGCCGCGCGGCGGCAGCAAACCCATGATCGCCAGCGAGGTCACCGACTTGCCGCAGCCGGACTCACCGACCAGGCCGACGGTCTTGCCCGGCTCGACGTCGAAGGAGATCCCGTCCACCGCGGTCACCGGCGGCTCGCCCTTGCGGGCGAAGACCACGGAGAGGTCGCGCACTTCCAGCAAAGCCATTGCCTTCTCCCCTCACCGGCGCCGCTTGGGGTCCAGCGCGTCGCGCAGCGACTCGCCGACCAGCGTGAAACCGAAGGCGACCAGGATGATGCACCCGGCGGGCCAGAACGCCAGCTGCGGGTGCGAGTCGATGATGTTCTGCGCGCCGCCGAGCATCTGGCCCCATTCCGGCACCGAGTCGTCGGCCGCACCCAGGCCCAGGAAGGACAGCGCTGCCGCGTCGATGATGGCGACCGCCAGCACCAGCGTCGCCTGCACGATCACCGGGCCCAGCGCGTTCGGCAGCATGTGCCGGAACACGATGGCGCTCTCCTTCACCCCGAGCGCCCTGGCCGCCAGCACGTGGTCGCTGGCGCGTTGCGCCAGCATCGTGCCGCGCAGCAGTCGCCCGAAGATCGGGACCTGCACGATCGCCACCGCCAGGATCACGGTGAACTGGGTCTGCTCGGCGAACAGCGCGCCGATCGACACCGCCAGCAACAGCGACGGCACCGACAGCATCACGTCGGCGATGCGCATGACCAGGGCGTCCACCCAGCCGCCGAAGGCACCGGCGAGCACGCCCAGGACCAGTCCCCCACCGAGCCCGATGACGGTGGCCAGCACCGCCACCAGCAACGTCTGCTGCGAGCCGAGCAGCAGCCGGGACAGCAGGTCCCGGCCGTACTGGTCACCGCCGAGCGGGAACCCGGGCTGCGCGGGCGGGATCGTGTTGTCCGCGCGGGAGACCTGGGACTCCAGCAGGCGTTGCGCGGGGTCGTGCGGCGCGAGCAGCGGCGCCAGCAGGGCCAGCAGCACGAACGCGACGATCACCACCGCACCGACGACGAAGACCGGGTTGCGGCGCAGCCGCCGCCAGGCGGAGGCGGTGAGGCTCACCCCCGCGTCCGACGCCGTGTCCGCCAGCGCGTCGAGCTTGTCCTTGCGCTGCGTGTTGAGAACCATCGTCGCTCACCGTGTCCGCAGTCGTGGGTCGATCAACGCGTACGAGAGGTCGACGACCAGGTTGACCAGCACGTAGACCATCGCCGAGGCCAGGATGACCACCTGCAGCACCGGGAAGTCCTTGCGCTCGAAGCCGAGGGCCACGGCTTGCCCGATGCCCGCGATGTTGAACACCCGCTCGGTCAGCACCGCCCCGGCCAGCAGCGCACCCGTCTGCAGGCCGATGGTGGTGACCACCGGCAGCATCGCGTTGTGCAGGATGTGCCGGCGCCGGATCACCATCTGCCCCAAGCCCTTGGCTCGCGCCGTGCGCACGTAGTCCTCGTCCACCACGTCGAGCACCGCGGCCCGGGTGATCCGGAAGATCACCGCGAACGGGATGGTGGACAGCGCGATGGCGGGCAGGATCAGGTGCACGAACGCGTTCCACGAGGCGTCCCACTCGCGGGTCAGCAACCCGTCGAGGATGTAGAAGCCGGTGACGCGGGTGGCGTTGATCACCGAGTCCTGCCGCCCGGAGGCGGGGAGGACGCCGAGCTGGATGGCGAAGACGAACTTGAGCAGGAACGCCAGGAAGAACACCGGCACGGCGACGCCGACCAGCGACCAGGTGATGCTCAGGTTGTCCAGCCAGCCACCGCGCCGGCGCGCGGCCAGGTAGCCCAGCGGGATGCCCACGGCCACGGCCAGGATCAGCGCGAGGACGGACAGCTCCAGCGTCGCCGGGAAGCGGGTGAGGAACACCTCCAGCGCGGAATCACCGCGCTGCACCCCCGTCGACGTGCCGAAGTCGCCGCTGACGGCCCGGCCGAGGAACCTGAAGTACTGCACGAAGATCGGCTGGTCCAGCCCGAGGGCTTCCTCGAGCTGCGCCCGCGCGGCCGGTGTGGCGCGGTCGCCCAGCAGAGCCGAGACCGGTCCGCCCGGCAGCATGCGCAGCCAGCCGAACAGCAGCATCGACAGCACGAAGACGACCAGGACCAGCTGCCCCAGTCGCCGGATGGTGAAGCGGAGCACGTGAAAACCCCCGTGTTCAACTCAGCGAACCCACGCGCCCGCGCGGGACCGGCTCGCACCGGCCCCGCGCGGCACGCCTCGGATCACTGCTCCGAGACGCTCACCGAAGCGAACTCTTCGGCGGTCAGCGGAGAGGGCACCAAGCCCTGGACGCGCGGGCTGGTCACGATCGCCGGCGGCGAGTGCGACAGCGGGACCGCGGGCAGGTACTCGGACATCAGCTTGCGGTTGATGTCCTGGTACATCGCGGAGCGCTGGGCCTCGTCCGGCTCCGAGTCAGCCGCTTGCAGCTGCGCCGCCAGGTCCGCGCCCCACGGCGAGCTCGCGGTGTGGAAGCGGTTGGTCGGGGTGCCGAAGAAGGTGCCGATGAAGTTGTCCGGCGTGTTGTAGTCACCGGTCCAGCCAAGCAGGAACAGGTCGGCCTTGGCGTTGTCGACGTCGTCGATGTAGCCGCCGTTCCACGGCTTGCTCACCGGGTTGACGGTGATGCCGACCTCGCGCAGGTCCTCGGCGAGGGCGTTGTAGATGCCCTGCGGGTCCGGCATGTAGGGCCGGGTGACCTCGGTCGGCCAGTAGAAGTTCACCGTCAGGTTCGACGCGCCCGCCTCGGCCAGCAGCTGCCGGGCCTTGGCCGGGTCGTGCTGGAACTTCTGCACGTCGGGGGCGTAGCCGTCGACGTTGCTCGGGTAGAACTGGGTGGCCACCGACGCACCTTCCGGCATGTTGGCCTTGACCAGCGTCTCCCGGTCGACCGCGTGGGCGAGCGCCTGCCGGACCTTGAGGTTCTGCAGCGCCGGGTTGTTCTTCTGGGTGATGCCCAGGTACATGATGTTGAACGGGTCGCGCACCTGGACGTTGTTGCCGGCCTCGCGCAGCGCCTTGAGGTCGGCGGCGTTGGGGAGGTCGTAGCCGTCGATCGCGCCCGACTCCAGCTCCTGCTTGCGGACCGTCTCGTCCGGGATGATCCGGAAGATCAGCTCCTTGAGCTTGGCCTTCTCACCCCAGTACTCGTCGTTGCGAACCAGCTTGATGGTGCCGTTGGACTGGTCGTAGGAGTCGAACTTGAACGGCCCTGTGCTGGTCGGGTGGGACTTGGCGTACTCGGGGTAGACGAAGCTGTCCCCCTGCGCCTGGACGTCGTTGGCCTTGTACTTCTCCATCGCCGTCGGCGACTGCATGCTGAACGACGGGAGACCCAGCAGGTCCGGGAACTTCGAGGTCGCGCGGGTCAAGTGCACGACGGCCGTGTTCGGGTCCGGGTTCTCGCAGCTCTGGAACAGCGAGGGCGCCTTGCCGTCGGCGAAGCCGCCGAAGTTCTCGATCCAGTAGTAGGACAGCGCGTTGTTCTGCCCGGCCCCGGTCTGGTTGTACCAGCGCTGGAAGTTCTTGCAGACCGCGTCGGAGTTGAAGTCCGTGCCGTCGTGGAACTTCACGCCGCTGCGCAGCCTGAACGTCCACGTCTTGCCGTCCGGGGTGTGCTCCCAGCTCTCCGCCAGGGACGGTTCGACGTCGACCGAGCCCGGCTTGAAGTTGACCAGGCCCTCCATCATCTGGCGGGTGACGCGGAAGGTCTCCCCGTCGGAGGCGTAGAAGGGGTCGAACAGGTCCGGAGCGCCGGCCGCACCGAAGGTGAGGGTGCCTCCTTCTCCGCCGCCGGCCCCGCGCTCGGATTGCGCGCAGCCCGCCAGGGACGCAGCAGTGGCGAAGGCGATTCCGACGGTGACGATCCGACGCAGCGTGCGGGTTCCGCTTCGCCACGACGATGGAGCTCTACTCATTGGATAAACCCACCCGTTTGTGTCCGTAGGCAGCAGAGTTCCGTGAGAGTAACCCTCGAAAGGAGGGGAGTGGAACATTCAAGATTACGATCCCGCTACTTAGGCGGTCCTCATACCGGAATCGGAGGCTTGCCTCTCCAGAACTGCGAGTTGCGCTGCTCTTTCGCGCGCCGAATAGGGGAAGGAATCCACCGAGTCAAGCGTTTGGCGAAATGTTTCCTCGGGAGGTGAAGACGGCGCCAGACCTCCCGATCGTCCGGGAGGAAAGGCGCCGCCGTTCCAGGTGTTGAATTGTTGGCGCTCGCCTACTACATCGAACGACGTCCGGACAGCGCCCGTCCGAGCGTCAATTCGTCGGCGAACTCCAGGTCGCCACCCATCGGAAGCCCGGAAGCGAGTCGCGTGACGTTCAGCCCGGGGAAGTCGCGCAACATGCGCACCAGGTACGTCGCGGTAGCCTCGCCCTCGGTGTTCGGGTCCGTCGCGATGATCACCTCGGTGATCTCGTCCGTCCCGATCCGCGCCAGCAGCTCCCGGACCCGGAGCTGGTCCGGACCGACGCCCGACAGCGGATCGAGCGCACCGCCGAGCACGTGGTAGCGGCCCTTGAACTCGCGGGTGCGCTCCACCGCGAGCACGTCCTTGGGCTCCTCCACCACGCACACCAGCGTCTTGTCGCGCCGGGCGTCCCGGCAGATGCGGCAGGTCGTCTCCTCGGAGACGTTGCCGCAGATCTCGCAGAACACCACGCCTTCCTTGACCTGCTGCAGGACCTCCTGCAGCCGGGTCACGTCCGCCGGCTCCGCGGCCAGCAGGTGGAAGGCGATGCGTTGGGCGCTCTTCGGACCGATGCCGGGAAGCCGTCCCAGCTCATCGATCAAATCCTGTACCGGACCCTCGTACACGTCGACTCGCTCCGGATCACATGCCCGGCAGGCCGAGGTCGCCCAGGCCGCCACCGCCCAGGCCGCCACCGCCCAGGCCGCTCGTCAGCGGGCCCATCTTCTGCGCCTGCAGTTCCTGCGCGGCGCGGTTGGCATCGCGGACGGCGGCGACGACGAGGTCCGCCAGCGTCTCGGTGTCCTCCGGATCAGCCGCCTTCGGGTCGATCACCAGTCCCTTGAGCTCTCCGGCGCCGGTGACCGTCGCGGTCACCAGCCCGCCGCTCGCGCTCCCGGTGACCTCCGCCTCGGCGAGCTCCTGCTGCGCAGACATCAGCTGCTCCTGCATCTTCTGCGCCTGTTCCATGATCTGCTGCATGTTCGGCTGGCCACCTGGCTGCACCGTTGACTCCTCCTAGGCAGGGCTTGCACCCCCGACGAGGGGCACAAGTCCAGCGTAGAGGTTGCGGGCTCCCAGGTCTGAACTCACCTCGCCCGTCGGCGCGGACGGTGGAACCCGCGCGGCCTCCCGGCTCCACTCCTGGTGGTGGGGTCGCGGCGTCCTCTCCGGGCGAACGCGCGGTCGACTCGACACCTTGGTCGTGGTCACCCGACGTGCAAGGGTGGTCACGTGACGCTGGAGATCTCGCGGCTGCTGGAGCTGACCACCTGGCGGGTGTTCGACGTGGCCGACGACGGGCGGGTGCTCGCGGGCTGCGACGAGTCCGGGTCCGTGCAACTGGTCGAACTCGCCGAGGGCGGGTGCACCGAGCTCACCGCGCTGGCCGGTGCCGTGGTCGGTCGCTACCTGCCCGGCGAGCGGGCCGTGGTGGTGCAGCACGACAGCGACGGCGACGAGCGCGGCCAGCTCTCGCTGCTGCGGCTCGACGACCGGCGCAGCCGGCCCGCGCCGCTGTCCGAACTGGAGCCGCTGGTCCGCGACTCCGAGCACGTGCACCGGCTTCTCGACGTGCTGCCCGGCCGCATCGTCTACGCCACCAACCGCCGCAACGGCGTCGACTTCGACGTGGTGATCCGCAGCGTCACCACCGGCGAGGAGCACGTCGTGCACGACGGCGGCGGGATGGTCGCCGAGGTCGCGATCTCCCCCGACTCGCGGTTCGCGGCGATCACCGTGCCCGCCACCAAGCCCCTCTCGGACCAGGTGCTCGTCGCCGACACGATGCCGGAGACCGGCGCCGACCAGCTGCGCGAGCTCACCGACCGCGACCTCGCCGCGCGCCACCTGCACCCCGGCTGGCAGCCCGGAGGGCTGGTCGTCACCACCGACGCCGGCCGCGACCGCACCGGCGTCGCGCGGCTCGACCCGCGCACCGGCGGGCACCACTGGCTGGTGACCTCCGACGAGCACGACCTCAGCGGCCGGTTGTCGCCGAACGGGCGCACCCTGCTGGTGCTCACCGCCGTCGACGGCGCCCACCGGGCCGCGCTGCACGAAGCCGCGACCGGCGAGCACGTGGTGGACATCGCCCTGCCGAGCGGAGGCTGGTGCGGCTACCCGCTGCCCGAGCCCGTCTGGTCACCGGACTCGCGGTTCGCCGCGCTGTCGTTCAGCTCCCCCAGCACGCCCGGCGACGTGCTGCTGGTCGACACCGCCACCGGCACCTGCACGCCGCTGACGTCCTCCGCCGCGCAGCTGGCCGAGGAGACGCTGGTCGAGCCGACCGTGCACCGGGTTCCCGCGCGCGACGGCGAGCAGATCCCGTGCTTCCGCTACGCGCCCGCCGCACCGGACGGCTCGGCGGTCCTGCTCATCCACGGCGGGCCCGAGAGCCAGTCCGTGCGCTCGTTCCACCCGCTCGTCCAGGCCATGGTCTCGCGCGGGCACACCGTGCTGGTGCCCAACGTCCGCGGCTCCACCGGCTACGGCAAGCGCTGGTACTCCGCCGACGACGCGCGCAACCGGCTCGAATCCGTCCAGGACCTGGCCGACCTGCACCGGTGGTTGCCGTCGGTGGGCTTGGACCCGTCCCGCGCGGCGCTGTGGGGCGGCTCCTACGGCGGCTACATGGTGCTGGCGGGCCTGGCGTTCCAGCCCGAGCTGTGGGCGGCGGGAGTGGACGTCGTCGGGATCTCCTCGCTGGTCACGTTCCTGGAGAACACCGCGCCCTACCGGCGCGCGCACCGGGAGCGCGAGTACGGCAGCCTCATCGCCGACGCCGACTTCTTGCGCGAAGCGTCACCGCTCAACCGCGCTTCCGCCATCGCCGCACCGCTGTTCGTGCTGCACGGCGCGAACGACCCTCGCGTGCCGCTGACCGAGGCCGAGCAGATCGTGGAGGCGGTGCGCGCCAACGGCGTTGCGTACGAGTTCCACGTCTACCCGGACGAGGGGCACGGTCTGGCGAAGCGGGCGAACCGGCTCGACGCCTACCCGAAGGCGCTGGCCTTCCTGTCCCGGCACCTGGGCTGACTCAGCCCTCGATGCGGCGAGCGCCCAGCTCCCGTTCGAAGAGCTCGACGGCCTTGGCCTCCGGATCGGGACCGCCTCGCACCCCGTCCTCCATCGGCGAGGACTCCGCGAGCATCGACTCCGGGTCCTCGTCGTCGGGCTCCGGCGTGGCCGGCCCGCGCTGCGGCTCCGGGGTCGGCGGGATGTCGTCCGGCGGCGGTGGCTCCTCGTCCGGCGGTTCCGGTGGGGGCGGGATGTCGTCGGGCTCCGGCGGACGCGGCACCGAACCACCGCGGGGGCCACCCGGACCGCGCTGCTGGGCGCCGTTGGTCGAGCCGCCGCCGTTCTGCGGCTTCGCGGGCGGTGCGGGCTTCTCCGGCGCGGGCTTCTCCGAGGCGGGCGGCTGCTGGGACTGCTGCGGCTGCGCCGGAGCCTCCCGGCGCTGCGGCGGTTGCGGGGGCTGCTTCGGCGCGGCCGGCCGGGCCGGTGGCGCGGCCCCGGCCTCGACGCACTGGATGTCCCACTCACCGCCGACGACCTCGCGCAGCGCCTCCCGGACGAAGTCCAGCCGCCGCTGCTGCGCGAGCTGCTTGACCAGCCCAGACGTCGGCATCGACAGCACCAGGACGCCGTCGTTGAGGTCCTGCACGGTGGCGTTGAGCAGCAGCGCCTGCGTGGGCCGGTTGCGCTTGGCGACGCCCTGCAGCACGTCGGTCCACACCCGGCGCACGGCTGCGGCGTCGAAGCCGCTCGGCGCCGATGCGTCGGGCTGCGCGGGCTCGGGCTGCGCCGCGGGGGCGGGTTGCGCGGGCTGCGGCTGCGCCGGTTCGGGCTCCGGCGGGCGCTGCGGTGCGGCCGCGGGCCGCGGCGCGGCCGGAGCCGCCTTCTCCTGCGGCGCAGGGGTTTCCGCCGGCTTCGGCGCGGCGGCCGGTTCCTCGGGTTGCGGCGCGGGCTCGGCGGCGGCCCGCTCGTGCGGCCGCTGGTAGACCCGCTTGGGCTTGTCCTGATCGGCCGGAACAGCTTCGGGCGCACCGCTTTCCGCGGCCGACCCCTCGGCGGGCGCGATGGTCATCCGGCGTTCGACGCGCTCGAGCCGTTGCAGCAGAGCGGTTTCCGAGTCGGAGACGGTCGGCAACATCATCCGCGCGCAGAGCAGTTCGAGCAGCAGGCGGGGTGCCGTCGCCCCGCGCATCTCGGACAGTCCGGTGTGGACGATCTCGGCGAACCGCGACAGCGTCGCCGGGCCCAGCTGCTCGGCCTGCTGCTGCATGCGGGTCAGCTCGTCGCCCGTGGTCTCCACGAGTCCGCGATCCCCCGCGTCCGGCACCGAGCTCAGCAGCACCAGGTCGCGCAACCGGTCCAGCAGGTCCGAGGCGAAGCGGCGCGGGTCGTGCCCGGCCTCCACCACCCGCTCGACCGTGCCGTAGACGGAAGCGGCGTCGCCCGCAGCGAGCGCGTCGACCACGTCGTCGATCAGGGCGACGTCGGTGACGCCGAGCAGCGCGACGGCCCGCTCGTAGGTGACCCCCTCCTCGCCGGCTCCGGCCAGCAGCTGGTCGAGCACGCTCAGCGTGTCGCGCGCGGAACCGCCACCGGCCCGGATGACCAGCGGGAACACGGCCGGCTCAACCTTCACCGACTCCTCGGCGCAGATCCGCTCCACCAGCTCGCGCATCACGCCCGGCGGCATCAGCCGGAACGGGTAGTGGTGCGTCCGGGACCGGATGGTGGTGAGCACCTTGTCCGGCTCGGTGGTGGCGAAGACGAAGATCAGGTGTTCCGGCGGCTCCTCCACGATCTTGAGCAGGGCGTTGAAGCCCTGCGTGGTGACCATGTGGGCCTCGTCGATGACGAAGATCCGGTACCGCGACTGGGCCGGGGCGAAGAACGCCCGGTCGCGCAGCTCGCGGGTGTCGTCCACACCACCGTGGCTGGCCGCGTCGAGCTCGACGACGTCGACGCTGCCGCCGCCTTCGGGGGCCAGCGCCACGCAGGAGTCGCACTCACCGCACGGGTCCGGAGTCGGCCCCTGGGCGCAGTTCAGCGAGCGGGCCAGGATGCGCGCGCTGGAGGTCTTGCCGCAGCCGCGAGGTCCGGAGAACAGGTAAGCGTGGTTGATCCGCCCGGCGGCCAACGCGGTCCGCAAGGGTTCGGTGACGTGTTCCTGCCCGGCGACCTCAGCGAAGGTCGCCGGACGGTACTTGCGGTAGAGGGCGAGCGCCACGGTCGGAACCCTACGCGGTCGGACTGACAACTCGGACCAGGGTGAGCGTCCCTGGAAAGTAAGGGGACCCCGTGCACCCGCCAGAGCCCGCTTACCCTTGCTGCCTTCCGGCCCTGGGGGAGTTCACAGGATGGACGCCGCACGAGGTCCACGGGACAGTGTACCCAGACGCCCCGCGGGCTCGGAGAACCGGGGCCCACGGGGAGCACCACCCGCGGTCGCCGCTGGTCAAACCCCCCACCTGAAGCGCTGCACCGCCCTGCTAGGCTTCCGCACGGAGGATTGGCCGAGCGGCCTAAGGCGCACGATTGGAAATCGTGTTGGGTTAACAGCCCTCACGGGTTCGAATCCCGTATCCTCCGCTCGCGGGAGAGCCCCGGACCACGAGGTCCGGGGCTCTTTTCGTCGTCCCAGGCCGAACGCCCCTGTGCAGCGGGCTGCTGCGGTCGCACCGTGCGTTCCAGGAACACGCGGGAAGCGGAGCGGAGGCGGCTGTCGTGGGGACGACCATCGAACACGTCGGGACGACGATCGAACAACTGCGGGAACACGTGCGAGGTCCGGTGATCACTCCCGCCGACCCCGGTTACGACGAAGCCCGGCGGGTGCACAACGCGATGATCGACCTGCACCCGCAGGCCGTGGTGCGCTGCGCGAACGCCGGCGACGTGGCGGCGGTGGTCGACTTCGCGCGGGGCGCCTCGCTGGACGTGGCGGTGCGCGGCGGCGGTCACAGCGTGCCGGGTTTCGGCACCTGCGAGGGCGGCGTGGTGGCCGACCTGTCCGCGATGAGGGGCGTCCGCGTCGACGCGGAGCGCAGCACCGCGCGCGCCGAGGGCGGCGCGACCTGGGGCGACTTCAACGCAGCCGCGCACGCCTACGGGCTGGCCACCACCGGCGGCATCATCTCGACCACCGGCATCGGCGGGCTGACCCTCGGCGGCGGCATCGGCTACCTCGCCCGCGGGCTCGGGCTGTCCTGCGACAACCTCATCTCGGCCGACGTCGTGCTCGCCTCCGGCGAGATCGTGGTGGCCGATGAGCACCACAACCCCGACCTGCTGTGGGCGCTGCGCGGTGGAGGCGGCAACTTCGGTGCGGTGACGTCGTTCGAGTACCGGCTCAGCCCGGTGCGCGAGATCTACGGCGGCCCGATCTTCTTCGACCTGGAGCACGCAGGTGAGGTGCTGCGCGGCTTCCGCGAGCTGATCGCCGACGCGCCCGAGCAGCTCGGCGCGTTCCCGGCGTTCCAGATCGCCCCGCCGCTGCCGTTCATCCCGGAGGAGCGGCACGGCGTTCCGCACATCGCGGTGGTGACCTGCTGGGCCGGCCCGCTGGAGGACGGTCCCGCGGCGGTCGCGGGACTGCGCGACCTGGCGCCCGTGGTCGGCGAGCACGTCGGCCCGATGCCGTACCCGGCGCTCAACGCGGCCTTCGACGCCCTGGTGCCACCCGGTCTGCAGCACTACTGGAAGGCGAACTTCGTCACCGAGCTCACCGACGAGATGATCGAGGCCCACCTACAGCACGGACCGCGGGTGCCGGTGGTCAACTCGACGGTGCACATCTACCCGATCGACGGCGCCTGCCACCGGGTCGGCCCGGACGAGACGGCCTTCGCCTACCGGGACGCCAACTTCGCGACGGTGATCGCGGGCATGTGGCCGGACCCGGCGGACAACGAGGCGAACATCGCGTGGGTCCGGGACTACTACGCCGCGACGGCCCCGCACTCCGCCGAGGGCGGCTACATCAACTTCATGGCCTCCGACGACCAGGGGCGCGTCAAGGCCAACTACCGGCAGAACTACGAGCGGCTGCGCTCGATCAAGCGCCACTACGACCCGGACAACACCTTCCACCTCAACCAGAACATCACCCCCTGAGCGCGCTGGGGCGAGTCGCTGCGCGGGGCCGGCCGGGTGGAGGCCTTCAGGCCTGCACCGGCCGGTACCCGCCTTCGGCCGCGAGGACCTCGCGGAACTCCGGCTCCGGCACCGCGGGCGAGAACAGGAAGCCCTGGTGGTGGTCGACGCCCAGGGCGTCGAGGACACCGAGCTGCTCCTGCGTCTCGACGCCCTCGGCCGTGCACGCCCGCCCCATCGCGTGCGCCATGGTCGTCACGGCCTGCGCCACGGCGCAGTCGGCCGCGTCCACCGCGATGTTGCTGACGAACCGCCGGTCGAGCTTGATGATCTGAGCGGGCAGGTCCCGCAGCCGTGCGAGCGAGGAGTAGCCGGTGCCGAAGTCGTCGATGGCGAACCGGGCACCGCGCTCGACGAGCACCTCCATCGCCGCTCGGTGGTGCGGACGCAGGTCGACCAGGTCGGTCTCCACGAGCTCCAGCACCACCCGGTCCCACTCGATCCCGGACTCGGCCACCGCCTCCTCGACGACCTCCACGAAGCTGTCGTCGCCGGGGACGAGTCCGGCGAGGTTGATGCTGACCGGCAACGCGCGGCCGTGCAGGAGCGGCCACCTCGCGGCCTCCCGCATCGCGGTGCGCAGGACCCACCGGTCGAGGTCGGGGAGCATCCCGGCGCGGCGGGCGGTGGGCAAGAAGTAGCCGGGGCCGAGCAGGCCGAGGTGGGGGTGCTGCCACCGCACCAGGGCCTCCGCGCGGCGGAGCTCCCCGTCGGCGGTGACGATCGGCTGGTAGTGCAGGACCAGCTCGTCGTGGCGCAACCCCTCCCGGAGCTGCTCCTCCATCGAGAGCTGCTCGTTCGCCTCGGTGATCAGGTCGCGATCGGCCAGCACGACCTTGCCCTGACCCCGGCGCCGCGCCTCGGACACGGCCACCGCGGCGTGACGCATCAGGTCTTCGCTGCTGGAGGCGCCGTTCTGGACCTGGGCGATCCCGGTGGAGGCCGACAGGTGGACCAGGTGGCCAGCGACGACCGTCGTCGTGCGCAGCAGCCCGGTCACCGTGGCGGTCAGGGCCTCCAGTCCCCCGACGCCCGCGACGTCCGGGCACAGCACGGTGAAGCTCATCCCGTTGGGTCCGCGCGCCACGGTGCAGCCCTCGGGCATGCCCTCCCACAGGCGGCGGGCGAGGGTGGCGCGGAGCTCGTTGCCCGCGCGGAAGCCGAGCGAGTGGTCGACGCGTTCGAGCTGGTCGGGGGCGCAGGTGAGGACCGCGACGCGGCCGTGGTCGGGGCTGGACAGCAGCCGGCCGAGCACCTCGACCGCCGCTTCCTCGTCCGGCAGGCCGGTGACCTCGTCGTAGCCGGGGCGGGTGCGGAGCACCGTCGGGTCACCGATGTCCTGGATGGTGCCGACGACCGTCACCCCCTGGTCCCGCGAGCGCGCGCTCGCCTGGGCGGCGATGGTGCGCAGCCCGCCGTCCAGGCGCACGATCCGGAACTGGTACTCCACCGGAACGGGGTCGTGCTGCTCGACCAGCGGGGCCAGCGACGTCCGCACGACCTCCCGGTCCTCCGGGAGCACCGCCTCGAGGTAGTCCTCCAGCGCGAGCACGCGACCTGCGGGGACCCCGAGCAGTTCGTGCGAGACCGCCGACAGCGTGACCAGGTCAGTGGTCGGGTCCCACTCCCAGGTGCCGATGCGGGCGACGCGCTGCACGTCCTGGAGCGAGGAGGCTTCGACCCGCGCGAGGCCCGCCAGCTCGACCGGAAGCGGGTGCGAGGTGCTGAACACCTCGCCGGAGACGTCGATCAGCGCTGTCACGCGGAACGTCGGGTCGTCCTCGTGCGGCCAGCTCAGGTAGCGCACGGTGGCAGCACCGGGTCCGCGCAAGCTCAGCGCAGGCCCCTGCCGCACCGCCAACTCGGCGAACGTCCGGCCCACCAGGGCCGATGCGTGCTGGTCGAACAGCTCCGCGGCCTGCTCGGTCAGGCCGACGATGCGTCCGTCCGCGTCGGTCAGCACCGCCGGAGCTTCCGGCAGCGGCAGCGACAGCTCGATGCGCTCGCTCATGTCTCCGGCGGTCTGCTCCTCCATGGGGTTCAAACTGCAAAGCCACGTGCGTGGAGTCAAGAGCTTCCCGTTCCTCGCTTCCGAGCGTTCCCATCGCGTGACCTGGGAAGAACGGGGCCCAGCCTAGTGGCGGAAGCCCGCCCACGCCGTCTCCTCCGGCTCCGGCGCAGGCGGTTGATCAGGCAGAACGCCGTCGCTCCGGGGTGCTCGCGGACCGGGTCGGGAGCGTGTGGTCGACTGCCCCGCCCCCGCCTGCCCAGGACTGGTGACGCCGAACTGAGATCGGAAGCAGAAGAGCCGGTCCCCGTGACCACGGGGACCGGCTCTTGCGAGCGGTAGCGGTGGGATTCGAACCCACGGAGGCTGTTAACCTCACGCGCTTTCGAGGCGCGCTCCTTAGGCCGCTCGGACACGCTACCGCCGACAAGGCTACCGGCCGCCTGCTCGATCCCCACAAGGGGGTCCGCGCCGGGACCCCGGTCCGCACGACCGCCCGCGTCTTCCCAGGTCATTCGGAGAACGCACCGGGCGGCCCGCCCGCGAGCGGGACCCGCTGCGGCAACCACCCCCGGATCGCCCACTAGAGAGACGTCAGCCACACCCCGGGCGCTGGGTGGCGAAGAAGGACTCCAGCAGGGCCGCGGACTCCGCGGCCAGGACACCGCCGACGACCTCCGGGCGGTGGTTGAGGCGGTTGTCGCGGACGACGTCCCACAGGGAGCCGACGGCTCCGGTGCGTGGTTCCCAGACGCCGAAGACGACCCGCGCCACGCGGGCGAGCACCAGCGCTCCGGCGCACATCGTGCACGGTTCGACCGTGACCGCGAGCGTGCAGCCCTCCAGGCGCCACCCGTCGCCGTGCGCCCGGGCCGCCGCGCGCAGGGCGAGCACCTCGGCGTGCGCGGTCGGGTCGCCGTGCGCTTCGCGCCGGTTGCAGGCTTCGGCGAGAACCCGGCCCTCGGCATCGGCGACGACGGCTCCGATGGGCACATCCCCTGTGGACGGTGCGTCGGCGGCCACCCGCAACGCGGCCCGCACCAGCTCGACGTCGCCGGCGCGGGCCTCGGTGGTGTTCACCGGTACATCTTCTCCAACAGCTTCGAGAAGTCGTCACCGAACCCGCAGCGCTGGGCGATCATCTCCAGCTGCTCGTCCGGGTAGAGGTCGACCTCCTCGATGATGACGAGCAGTTCTCCCTCCGGGAGCCCCAAGTCGGAGAGGATGGCGAGGTTGCCCTCCGGCCAGACCTCCTCGTCGTCCTCATCGGGAGGGTCGATGCGGAGCAGGTCGAGCACGTCGGCCGCGATGTCGTAGTCGAGCGCCGCGGCGGCGTCGGACAGCAGCAGGTCCACCCCACCCGGGACAGGCCTGATCAGGACGAAGAACTCGTCGTCCACATTGCACATTCCGAACACCGCGCCGGTGGAACGCAGCTCGCGCAACGCCGTGATCGAGGCGTCCAGGCCGGTCAGCACCGAGTTGTCCATCGCGCTGCACCGCCACCGCCCGTCTTCGCGCACCACGGCGACGGCGAAGCCTGCGACCGGCTCCTGCACCGTCATGAAGACACCGTAAAGCGTACGAAGGCCACCCGAAAGCACTATTGCGGTTGTCGTAACCATCAGGGGACGGATTGCGCTCAACCGGGTGCGTGCGGAACGGCTTCGTCGGGCAGGATGGACGGATGCGTGCCGTGTGCGTGATCGGGTTGGGACTCATCGGTGGATCCGTGCTGCGCGCCGCCTCCGCGGCCGGGCGCCCCGCGTGGGGCGCCACCGCTTCGGAAGCGGACGCCACCGCAGCGCGCGAGGCGGGCTTCGAGGCGCTCGAAACCGACGCCGCCTTGCGACGGGCCAAGCAGGAGGACGCGTTGGTGGTGATCGCGGTACCGCTGCCGGCGGTCCGCGAGGTGCTGCGCCGGATCGCCGACGTCCACCCGGGAGCCTGGCTGACCGACGTCGTCAGCGTGAAGGACCCGGTCGACTTCGAGGTCCGCAAGCTCACCCCGCGCGTTCGCTACGCCGGAGGTCACCCGATGGCGGGAACTTCGGCGTCGGGTTTCGCAGCCGCGTCGGCCGATCTGTTCCGCGGCGCGGCCTGGGCGGTGACGATCGAGGAGGCCACGACGATCGAGGCCTGGCGCGAAGCGGCCGAGCTGGCGCTGGACTGCGGCGCCCACGTGGTGCCGACCGGCGCGGCGGCGCACGACGACACGGTGGCCCGGGTCTCGCACCTGCCGCACCTGTTCGCCGCGATCCTCGCCGCGGTCGGCGCCGACGGCGGTCCGCTCGCGCTGTCGCTGGCGGCGGGCTCGTTCCGGGACGGAACCCGGGTCGCGGGAAGCGATCCCGAGTTGGTGCGCGCCATGACCGAGGGCAACAAGCCCGCCCTGCTCGACGCGGTCGACGACGCCTTGGGCCGCTTGGGCGCCGCGCGCGGCTCCCTCGCCTCCACCGGCGGACTGAAGTCCACATTGGACGCGGGCTACGAAGCCCGGAGGCGGCTCGACGCCCTCGCCGGCGGGGAAGGCACCACGACCGCGTCGGTCCGCCTCCGCCCCGAAGCCCTCGCCCGCCTCCGCGACCTCGGCGAGCTCGGCGGCCGGGTCACCGCGATCGCGGAGGACCACGCGACGACCGAAGTCCCCGTCGGCTGACGCGGAGGGCGGTCGCGGGCAGAAGAAGAGGTCGCCCTGTGCGTGGGGGCGACCTCTCCTATGGTGCGCTGCGACCACTGGTCGGGACGACTTCCGCCTGGTCCCGCCGCCAGCCTCGGCCGGAGCGCTGTGGTCTTGAGTTGTCTACTGGCCGGGCGGCGGCGGGGGCTGCTCCTCGTCTCCTCCGACGTAGTCCTTGCCCTTCTCCACGGCCTGGTCGACCTGCTCGTCGTGGCCGTACTTCTCCTTGGCCTTGTCGCCGGCCTTGTCCATGCCCTGCTCGACCTTGTCGCCGTGCTCTTCGCTGAGGCCCTGCAGCTTGTCCTTGAAGTCTCCGAAGCCCATGGTGCTCCTTCCCCGGCTCGTGTGAAAGCCTTCGCCGCTGCTCCCGGCGAAGCTAAGCCCGATCGCGGGTTCCTGCTCGTCGCAACACCCCTTCCGGGCGCACGCCTAACCCGGACGAGTGGCCTCCCCGTACGCGCACGGCGACCGGTCACCGGACGATCGACCACCTCTTCGACGCTCCGATCGAGGTGCTGCTGCAGGCCCCGCTGACGACCGCGCCACGTCGGTCAATAGCCTGCGCACATGACCAGCACGACGGAGGCGTTCACCGAGCGGTTGCGCGACCTCGGCGCCCAGGGCGAGGTCGTCGAGTTCGTCAGCGAAGTGCCCACGGCGGCGGCCGCCGCCGCGGAGCTGAGCTGCGAGGTCGGCGCGATCGCCAACAGCCTGGTGTTCACCGCCGACGGAGACCCGCTGCTGGTGATCGCCAGCGGCGCGCACCGGGTGGACACCCGAGGGCTGGAACGCGCGCTGGGAGTCCGCAAGATCCGGCGGGCCAGCCCGGAGTTCGTCGAGGAGGCCACCGGGCAGCCGGTCGGCGGGGTCGGGCCGGTGGGCCACCCGCGGCCGATCCGGACCGTGGTGGACCGGGCGCTGGCCGCGCATCCCACGGTCTGGGCGGGCGCGGGCAGCAAGCACGCGATGTTCCCGACGAGCTTCGACGAGCTCCTGCGGATCACCGGCGGGGTGGCCGCCGAGGTCGCCCGAACCTGAACGCCACCGTCCGGGGACACGTCCACACCTGGTACGAACCGCGCACAACCCTTCCAGCGGCACTCCAGCCGCAAACCACCCTTTCGGACCCCCCGTCGACACACCAGGTGACAGCGCGGGAAAAACCCGCGGATGGCGCCGGAATGCGTTGCGGAAAGCGCGGCTTCGGACGGGCGAACACTTTCCGGTGAAGCCCCCTGCGGAAGATCTGCGGCATGGCGCAGAGGACGGTACACATTGGTTTGCCCGATTTCGGGTCAGCCTGATCCAGAAATCTCACCGGGTAAGCAGAATTGGAAGGAAGGCACTTATGCGTTCGCTGATTCGCCCCATCGTCGTCGGCGCTTTCATCCTGCCCCTCGCCGTCGCCGGTGCCGGGATGGCATCCGCCGGAGAGACGATGACGCCGCGGGGTGGCGGCTCCTGCCACCACTTCGCGTGCAACTGGTGGGACGTCGACACCACCGTGACGGAGACCGAGACTTCCATCATCAACGCGGGCATCCTGGGCTGACCCATCCCGTGCTGAGGCCCCGCCGGCCACACCCGGCGGGGCCTCACCTACGCGTCGGGACCGGGCGCACCGCGGAACGTCGCGCGGTACGCACTGGGAGAGACGCCCAATTCGCACTGCAGGTGCTGGCGCAGAGACGCCGCCGTTCCGAATCCGGAATCGCTCGCAATTCTTTCGACCGGTAGGTCCGTTTCCTCCAACAACTGCCGCGCCCGCTCCACGCGCTGCCGGGTGAGCCATTGCAGCGGCGAAAGACCGACCTCGTCGCGGAACCTCCTCGTGAACGTGCGCACGCTGAGCGAGTCGCACGCGGCGAGTTCCCGCAGCGTGAGCGGCCGGTCGAGGTTCTCCAGCGCCCACGCGCGCGCCCCGGAGGTCGTCGACACCTGCGGTTCCGGGACCGGCCGGCGGATGTACTGCGCTTGCCCGCCCTCCCGGTGGGGCGGCACGACCGTGGTGCGCGCGACCTCGTTGGCCACCGCCGCACCGTGGTCGCGGCGGATCAGGTGCAGGCACAGATCGATGCCCGAGGCTTCACCCGCCGAGGTCAGCACGTCGCCGTCGTCGGTGTAGAGCACGTCCAGCACCAACCTGACCTGGGGGAACAGGCGCCGGAAGTGGTCGCAGGACTTCCAGTGCGTGGTCACTTCCTTGCCGTTGAGCAGCCCGGCGGCGGCCAGCACGAAGGAACCCGTGCAGATCGACGCGATGCGGGCGCCGTCCGGGATCCGGGCGAGCGCGGCGGCCAGGCCGGCCGGCAGACGTCCCTCGGTCTCGGTCTCGTCCGGCTCGTGACTGGCGGGCAGGACCACGGTGCCCGCCTCGTCGAGCGCTTCCGGCCCGTGCTCGACGTGGATCGGGAAGTCCGCGTCGGTGCGGATCACCCCCGGCACGACTGCGCAGGTCACGACCTCGTAGAGGCGCTCGCCGGACGTGGACCGGGCGCTGCCGAACAGCTGGTGCACCAGGCCGAGCTCCATCGGCATCACGCCGTCGCGCACCAGCACTGCCACCCGAGCCGTCATGGCCCGATCCTTGCACAGGTTGGCCATCGGGTCACTCGTCGCGCGAAACACGGTGACGCAAGGTCGACCCGTGCCCGTTCATCGAACCTGGTGGGTCGCCGCGGTGGCGGCCCTGGTGATCATCGCCGCCGGCGCCTGCGCCACGACCGCGGGACTGCTGGTGACTCCGCTGCACCACGAGTTCGGTTGGCCGCACGGCACGATCAGCGCGGCGGCCTCGCTGAACCTCGTGCTCTACGGCGTGACCGCGCCGTTCGGGGCTGCCGCGGTGGACCGCTTCGGCATGCGCCGGACGGTCCTCACCGCCCTGCTGCTGATCGCCACCGGCGCAGGGCTGACCACGCTGATGGCAGCGCCCTGGAGTTCGTCCTCGGTTGGGGCCTGCTGGTCGGGACCGGCTGCGGCGCACTGGCGACGACCTTCGCCGCGCTGGTGGCCGACCGCTGGTTCGCCGCCCGACGCGGCCTGGTCGCGGGCGTGCTCACCGCTGCGACCGTGTTCGGCCAGTTCGCGCTGCTGCCGGTCTTCTCGCTGCTGGTGGACGTCGACTGGCGCGCGGCCACCGGCGCGCTCGTCGCCGCCGCGCTGCTGGTCGCCCCGCTCGCGTGGGCCGTGCTGCGGGACCGTCCCGCCGACGTCGGCGTGCTCCCCTACGGCGCTGCGCACCCGGAACCGCCGCCCGCTCCGGCCCCGGTCGGCGGTGCCGTGCGCGCACTACCCCTGCGCAGCGGGTGGTTCTGGCTGCTCGCAGGCACTTTCGCGATCTGCGGCGCCTCCACCAACGGCATCATGTGGACCCACTTCACCCCGGCCGCGCAGGAGCACGGCATGCCCACCGGGGTCGCGTCCTCGCTGCTGGCGGTCGTCGGCGTGGTCAACGTGTTCGGCACCGTCGGTTCGGGCTGGCTCACCGACCGCTTCGACCCGAGACTGCTGCTGACCTGCTACTACGCGCTGCGCGGTGTCTCGCTCGCGCTGCTGCCCGGCCTGTTCGGGCCGCGTGTGCGACCAGGCGTGCTCGCCTTCGTGGTGGTCTTCGGCCTCCTCGACGTGGCGACCGTCCCGCCGACGATCGCCCTGTGCCGCCGGCTCCACGGCGCCGACGGACCGATCGCCTTCGGCTGGATCAGCCTCGCCCACCAGCTCGGCGCCGGGTCCCTGGCCTACCTCGGCGGCCTCACCCGCGACCTCACCGGCACCTACTCCCTCCTCTGGCCCACCACAGGCGCCCTCTGCCTCGCCGCAGCACTCCTCGCGCTCAGGATCCCCCGCAGCCCCGTGCACCCCCGGAGCAGGCCGCCCCGTGCCGGGCACATCGCCGTTCCTAGCCCGACCGGCCGGTGGACGTCGACCCGGGCCTGGCGGACCCGGCATGCAGGCGGAACCGATCACCACGACACGTGATCGCCCCTGTTCGGGTGCTCTCGGGGGGCAGGCAGGTCAGACGGCGTCGGTGCGGGGACCTGACGGATCGCCGGGCTCGCCCGTATCGTCCAGATATGCGCAACTCGAAACTCCGCATCGTCACGGCCGTCGCCGGTGCCGTCCTCGCGCTCGGCGCGACCGCCGGTTGCGACTTCGCCCAGGGCCCGCAGCAGGAGGACCAGCAGGAGCAGCAGGACGGCGACCAGCAGCAAGAGGACCAGCAGCAGGACGGCGAGCAAGAAGGCGGCGAAGACGACGGCTGACCGGTCGGCGTGAGAACCCCTCCCTGACAGGGGTTCTCACACCCGCTCCCTGGACGACGCCTCCCGTCCGCCCCCAGGCCTCGGTCGAGAGCGGTCATTCGATCGCGCTGCTCCCGGCCTCGGTGGGAACATCCGGCGGTGACCAGTAGCGAGGGTGGAACTGCTGCTGCGCCAGCTCGACATGACGTGGGCCTTGTTCGAGCACCACGCCGACGGGCTCGACGAGCAGTGGTGGGGCGCCCGCACCGCACCACTGGACCGTCCGGCCCGATGCGGACGGCAACTGGGCCGCCGACCTCGCCGAAACCGAGCCCGACCCGGTTCCGGCGGTCACGAGCGCGTGGATCAGCTGGCACATCGGCTACTGGTGGTCGACCGTCCTCGAGCACCTCGACGGAGACGTCGAGGCGATGCGCGCCCCGGAGCACTGGCAGTGGCGCGAGCGGCTGCACACCACGACCGACGCCGACCTGGACTCCTCCGAGCTCACCGCAGACCTCCTGTGGAGACCGCGCATGACGCTCGGCGACGTGGCCGGCTGGGTCACCGAGGAACCCACCGAGAAGGCCCCGAGCTCGGCGCCTCCGCATCTTCCCGAGGCGCAGAACGCCGCCTGATCGCCACGCGCACCCCGACGTAGACACCGCCCGCCCGGGGCAATCCGTGACCTTCGGCCTCAGCCTCGCGCCCCCAGCGAAGACGGCAGGCTCAGCCTCCGGTGGGTCGGCCTAGCATCGCGGTGTGGGCTTGATCGACCTGACGCACCCGATCGTGCCGGGCATGGTGACGTACCCGGGCTTGCCCGGCCCCGTGGTCAGCGACCACGTGGGCTTCGAGGCTTCGCGGTCCCACTACGCGCCGGGCACGGAGTTCCGCATCGCCCGTGTCGAGCTGGTCACCAGCACCGGGACGTACTTGGACGCGCCCGCCCACCGGTTCCCCTCAGGCGGCGACATCGGAAGCCTCGACCTCGGTCGGTGCGTGGACCTGCCGGGTCTCCTCGTCGACGCTCAGGGCCTCACCGAAGTGCCGGCTGATGCCGTGCCCGCACGGGCGGAGGGGTGCGCGGTGCTGATCCGCACCGGGTGGGACGCCCACTGGGGCACCGAGCGGTACGGGAGCCACGAGCATCCCCACCTCACCCCGGAAGCCGCCCGCCGGTTGGCGTCCTCGGGCGCCGTCCTGGTGGGCATCGACTCGGTGAACGTCGACGACACCGTCGGAGGCGGCCGGCCGGTCCACACGGAGCTGCTCGACCACGACGTGCTCATCGTCGAGAACGCCACGAACCTGGGGAGCGTGCCGTCCGCGGGGTTCTCCTTCTCCGCGGTACCGCTGCCGTTCACCGGGTTGCCCTCGATCCCGGTGCGCGCCTTCGCCCGCACGTAGGCGGATCCGCATGGGGTGCGCTCGCCGCGACGAGAGCGGTCCCGGCACGGACAGGACCGGCCACAGCCGGGGTGTGGCCTCTGTCTCGCCACAGGCGTCGAATTCGTGGGTGTCCTCTCGGGCGGCAATCGAGGAGGACCGACCGCAGCGCGGACCGTGTCGAGCATCACTCCCGCACCGGCGGGTCCGCAAAAACCTGCCCGATCCCTGAAAAGCAAGAAACCCCCAGTTTCCCGGGGGTTTCTGCTGTCTCGACCAGACGCGCGCCCGTAGGGATTCGAACCCCAAACCTTCTGATCCGTAGTCAGATGCTCTATCCGTTGAGCTACGGGCGCTTGTTCAATTGTCGGGCCCTACCCTGGGGCAGGTCCCTCGCGGAGGCTCCGGGATTTGAACCCGGGAGGGGGCGTAACCCCCAACCGCATTAGCAGTGCGGCGCCATAGACCAGACTAGGCGAAGCCTCCCGGCGTCCTTCGCGGCCACCGGAGAAAACTTTACACACCCCTTCAGCGGCCTCCAACAGGGGGGTCCCCTCAACGTCCGCTCACTCCTCCGCGGTGTGGCTGAGCTGCACGAACGGATCGAGGGACGACGGGTTCTGCAGCGCGTCGCGGCTGACGGCCCGCTCGGGCGGGGTGCCGGCGAGGATCTTCTTCACCGGAACCTCCAGCTTCTTGCCGTTCAGGGTGCGCGGCACCTCGTCGACGACGATGAAGCGGTTCGGCACGTGCCGCGGCGAGAGCTCGGTCCGCAGCGCCGCCTTCAGGTCGCCGACCACGTCGTCCAGCTCCACGCCCTCGGCCAGGACCAGGAAGCACAGGAGTTCGCCGTCGGTCTCGCCCACCCCGGAGGTGTCGATCACCAGCGAGTCGACGATCTGCTCGAAGCCCTCCACGACGCGGTAGAACTCGGCGGTGCCCATCCGGATCCCGCCGCGGTTGAGAGTGGAATCACTCCGGCCGTAGATCACCAGCGAGCCGCGGTCGGTCATCCGGACCCAGTCACCGTGCCGCCAGATCCCCGGGTAGGTGTCGAAGTAGGCCTCCCGCAGCCGCGTTCCGTCGGGGTCGTTCCAGAAGAACACCGGCATCGTGGGCATCGGTTTGGTCAGCACCAGCTCGCCGACCTCCTCGTGCAGCTCCTTGCCGTACTCGTCGTAGGAGGCCGCTGCCGCGCCCAGCATCGGGCAGGAGATCTCCCCCAGCCACACCGGCACGTCCGGGCTCGCGCCCACGAACGCCGTGCACAGGTCCGTGCCACCGGACACGCTGGCGATCTGCACGTCCTCGCCGACCGCGTCGGCCACCCACCGGAAGCCGTCGGTGGTCAGCGGCGCTCCAGTGGAGCCCACAGCGCGCAACGCCGAGAGGTCGAAGTCGTCCTTCGGACGCAGTTCCCGCTTGAGGCAGCTCTGGATGAACGGGGCGGACGTGCCGAAGAAGTTCACCCGGTACCGGGCGGCCAGCTCCCACAACGTCGACAGCGACGGGTAGCCCGGGCTGCCGTCGAACAGCACCAGGGTGGTGCCGGTCAGCAAGCCACCGATCAGGAAGTTCCACATCATCCAGCCGGTGGTGGTGAACCAGAAGAACCGGTCACCGGGGCCCAGGTCGCAGTGCAGGCCGATGGCCTTCAGGTGCTCCAGGACCATGCCGCCGTGCCCGTGCACGATCCCCTTCGGCAGACCCGTCGTGCCGGACGAGTACAAGATCCACAGCGGGTGGTCGAACGGCACCGGGGTGAACTCCAGCGGTGCGCCGCGGTGGTGGGCAAGCAGCTCCGACCACTCCAGCGCGCCCGGCAAGCCGTGCTCCTCGCCGAGGTAGTCGATCAGGACCGTGGCGGCCAGTCCCGGCATCTCCGCGCGCAGCTGGTCGACGGTCTCGCGGACGTCGAACCGGCGCCCGCCGTAGCAGTAGCCGTCGACCGCGATGAGGACCTTCGGTTCGATCTGCACGAACCGGTCGGCGACCGCGCGTGCGCCGAAGTCCGGGGAGCACGACGACCACGTGGCGCCCAGGCTCGCGGCGGCCAGGAACGCCACCAGCGCCTCCGGGCAGTTCGGAGCCAGGGCGGCGACCCGGTCACCCGCACCGACGCCCAGTTCGGCGAGGGCGAAGCGGGCGGCCGCGACGCGGTTGCGCAGCTCGCCGTAGGTGATCTCCTCGCTGCGGCCGTCCTCGCGCACGAAGACCACCGCCAGGTCCTCGTCGGTCTTGCCCTCGCCCTCGCGGAGCGCGTGCTCGGCGTAGTTCAGCGTCGCACCGGGGAACCAGCGGGCACCCGGCATGACCTCCTCCGGGAGCACCTGCTCGGGGCGGCCGTGGAAGGTGACGTCGAAGAACTCGGCGATCGCCGACCAGAAGCCCGGCAGGTCGGCCACCGACCACTCCCACAGGGCGCGGTAGTCCGGCAGGTCAAGCCCGCGCTCATCACGCAGCCACCTGCGGAAAGCGGCCATCCGGCTGGCGGCTGCTCGGTCCGGACTCGGTTCCCACAACAGCTCCGGTGCGGTCGTCATGAGCTACTTCCTAACCCACCGGAGGCCTTTCCTGCCAGGGCGAACGTCACCCAGGGCCGGGTCCTCAGCGAAGGTGCAGGTCGAACCAGTTCCGCGCGCGGCGCCAGGCCTCGGCGGCGGCTTCGGAGTCGAGGTCGAAGCGGTGGCCGGCACCCGGGTAGCGGATGACGTCGGTGGCGACCTCGGCCTTGTCGGTGACCTCGCGGAGCTTGTCGACCTCGCCGGCCGCCACGTCGTCGCCGTAGATGCCCAGCCACGGGCACGCCAGCTCGCCCGCGACGTCCACCAGCGGCGGGAGCGCGGCCGAGAGCGGTTCGAGGATGCCGGTGCCGCCGACGCTGAGCGCCGCACCGAGCGAGCGGCTGGAGGCGACCACGAGAGCGGCCGAGCCGCCGATGTCGAAGCCCAGGACGCCCTGGCAGTCCGTCGGAACACCCTGGTCGGTGAGCCAGAGGAAGGCGGCGTCGGTGTCGGCGAGGATCGAGTCGCCGGAGAGCTTGCGCACCTGCTCGTGCTCGCACTGGTCGTCGCCGAGCTCGTCGGTGCCCTCGCGGTGGTAGAGGTGCGGGGCGACGGTCAGCCACCCCTCCTCGGCCAGCAGGCTGCAGAGCGTGCGCACCCGCTCCGTGATTCCGCGCGCCTCGTGCAGGAAGACGAGGCCCCCGCGGACCACGTTGTCGGGCTCGGCGACCGTCAGCCGCAGCCCCGTGCCGTCGGTGAGCGCGATCGTCTCGGTACGGGTTGGGATCATGTCGGGCAGGTAATCACAGCCAAGTGAACAGCGGGCAACACCGTCATCCATACGGACCAACGGTTGGGCGCCCAGAGCCGCACCGACGGCAACGCGGCGTGGCGAAGGCCACCGGACGGGCCGTGCCGGAGGGCGAGGTGCCGTGCCGAGGCGGGAAGCGGACAGCGGTGGTGTGGACGCAGGTGAGGTCGGGTTAACGTCCTGGGTGACGGATCGAGGTAGGAGATGCCGATGAGCGTGCGCACCCGTGCCGACCTGGAGCAGTTGCCGCCCTACGTGGCGGGTCGAACCGTGCCCGGGTCGATCAAGCTGGCCAGCAACGAGGTCTCCGAGGGCCCGCTGCCCAGCGCGGTGGCGGCGATCAACGAGGCCGCGACCGAGGTGCACCGCTACCCCGACATGGGCGTGACCGCGCTGACCGAAGCGCTCGCCACGCACTACGACGTCGCGCCCGAGCAGGTCGCGGTTGGCTGCGGCTCGGTCGCGCTGTGCGAGCAGCTGGTGCAGGCGACCTGCACCGCCGAGGACGAGGTCGTCTTCCCGTGGCGGTCGTTCGAGGCCTACCCGATCATCACGCAGGTCGTCGGTGCCCAGCAGGTGAAGGTGCCGCTGACCGGCGAGCACGCGTTGGACCTGGCAGCGATGCTGGCGGCGATCACCCCGGCGACCCGGCTGGTGTTCGTGTGCACGCCGAACAACCCCACCGGGACCCTCGTGCGCCGGGCGGAGCTGAACGCCTTCCTGGACCGCGTTCCGGGTGACGTGCTGGTGGTGCTCGACGAGGCCTACTTCGAGTTCGTCGACGACCCGGAGGCCCCGGACGGCGTGGAAATCACCCGCGTGCGCGACAACGTCGTGTCGATGCGGACCTTCTCGAAGGCCTACGGCTTGGCCGGTCTTCGCGCGGGCTACGCGATCGGCCCGGTGCGGGTCGTCGAGGCGCTGCGCAAGGTGAGCATCCCGTTCAGCGTCAACGCCCTCGCCCAAACCGCCGCGATCGCCTCGTTGCAGGCCCAGGACGAGCTCCGCCGCCGCTGCTCGGACGTGGTGGCCGAGCGGACGCGGGTGCACCGCGAGCTGATCGCGATGGGGTACGAGGTCCCCGAGACGCAGGCCAACTTCGTGTGGTTGCCGCTGGGTGAGCGCACCGCGGCGTTCAACGAGCACTGCTTGGAGAACCGGGTCGTGGTGCGGGCTTTCGCCGGTGAGGGCGCCCGCGTGACGATCGGTCAGCCGGACGAGAACGACGCGTTCCTGGCCGCGGCCAAGTCCTTCGGCTGACGAGCACGAGCAACGGTGGTGACCGGCGAAGAGAGGGGGAGTACTTCGCCAGCCACCACCGCTGCGATCGTGGTCGCTTGAGCCGAAACGACCACATCTGCACGCGTAGCCATCTACGCAGCACCGGAATGTAGTGGGGGGCCGGTCCCTTCGCTACAGAAGCATCATGGGGTCCACCCGTTCAGGTGGCCGGCCCACCCGACCAGGTGTCGGTCAGCCCGTCACCGCGTGGTGACCCTGCACCGCGACGGGAGTCGGGGCCTCGGGCAGCTTCTCCTCCTGGGAGGCAGGCGGCTCCTCAGCCGGCTTCTCCTCGGTGGGCGGCTGCTCCTCCGCAGGCGGCTCCTCCTCGGACGCCGGCGGCTCCTCGCCCGGCCCCTCCACGATCGGGGCGTTCGCCGCGCACACCACGTTCTGCGGCGAGGCGACCGGCACGACCGCACCGAGGATCGCGATGTTGTTGCCGCACAGCTGGATCGGCAGCACGCTCGCGTTGTTGTCGTTGCCGATGTTGATGCCGTCGTTGTCGCTGCTGTCGGCGAACGCCTGCGTGCCGCCGATCACCATGCTCGCGGTGCCCACGGCCAGCGCGCCCGCCATGTAAGCCGTCTTGCGCATAGATCGCTTCCTCTTCCTTGGTTTCTCGGGGGACTCCACCGGCAGCTGGGTCACCGCAGGTGGACGAGCGTGCCCAGTGGCAGCGTTGCCAGCAGGCGCAGCGCGTCGTCGGGGACACGGACGCACCCGTCGCTGCTGGCCTGGCCGAAGACCGAAGGGTCCGGCCAGCCGTGCAGCGCGACCGTGCCCGGCCCGCCTCCGTACGTGCTGAAGGTGTTGGAGTGGGTTCCCAGCGGCAGGATGATCGGGCTGAACTTGGTCACCGTCTCCTCGATCGCCGCCATGATGTAGGTCCGCCCGCGCGGCGTCGGCGAATCCGACGCCCCGACTCCGACCACCCACTCGCCGATCACACCGCCGTCGCGGCGCACCGTGAGCCGCCGCGCGTCGATCTCGACGTCGACCTCGTAGGGCGTGCGAGCGCGCTGGGTCTGCTCGTCCAGCAGCACCCAGCCGGTGCTCCCGTTGGGCCGCGAGGGCAGCAGGACCTGCGCCCACTGACCGCGCTCGGCGATGACCGGCACCCACGTGGGGTTGTCGAGCTGCTTGGCGGGCAGCTTCGCGAACACCGGCCCGCCTGGCGACTGGTGCACCGCCACGTCCGAGAGCACCCGCAGCACCACCCCGTCGGCACTCCCGTGGGGAGCGGGATCCGCAGGGGCGCTGGGGAACTCGGTGAACGTGGTGGCATCGGCCTGCATTCCCAGGTCGGCCTTCGCCATGGCGTACGGCGGCCGCTCGGGTGGCGCGGCGGGGGTCGCCGCGCACCCGGGCAGCACGAGGCACGCCAAGCCCAGCGCGGCCGCCGTGCAAGCCCGCACGCGTGCGGGGCCACCGGCTGTGCGACGTAGGCTCATGATCGGCTCCTGGCCCGTTGGCTCTGAGGTCCTCCGAGGCACTGGGCGCCTGGAGGAGGCAGCTGATCCGAGAGATCAAATGCCAGCCGGAAGCTATCCGGGTGTTCAAGCGCCACCGAACCGACCCGCGCCGGTCGATCAACCCAAAAACCGACCCTGACCAGCAGAAACGGCTTGACTTCGGGGTCGGGCGAGGGTCGTTACCGAGATCAGATCACCTGATCGTGTTGTTCTTTTCCCTCGGCTGAGCGACATTCCTCAGTCGAGCGCGCGACGCAGGAAGAAGTGGATCCCCAAGGCCCCGAACAACGCCGAGGCGAACAGCAGCGCCAGCACGCACACCCACGGCGCCATGTGCGGAATCCCCGGCAGCAGCGCCCCGCGCATGCCCTCGCTGACGTAGGTCAGCGGGTTGATCGCGCACAGCACCTGGAACCAGCGCAGGTGCTCCAGCTGCGCCCACGGGAACTGGGTCGCACCGGTGAACATCAGCGGCGCCAGGATCACCGCGAACATGATGTTGATCCGCCGCGGCGGCACCGCGGCACCCACCGTCAGGCCGACCGCGGCACCCGAGGCCGACCCCAGCACCATGCACAGCAGCGCGAACGGCAGACCGCTCAGGTCCCAGTCGATCCGGCCGAGCATCCACACGCCCAGCGGCACCATCAGCACCGCGGCGAACAGCCCGCGCAGTGCGCCGAAGAGCATCTTCTCCACCGCCACCCAGCTGATCGGGAGCGGCGCCAGCAGCCGGTCTTCGATCTCCCGCGAGTACGAGAAGTCCAGGACCAGGGGGAACGAGGTGTTCTGCAACGACACCAGGAACGCGTTGAGCGCGATCATGCCGGGCAGCAGCACCTGCGCGTAGTCGGGCTGGGTGTAGCCGAGCTCGCCGAGCACCTTGCCGAAGATGAACAGCAGCGCCACCGGCTGCACCAGCACCTGCGCCAGGAAGCTGGGCAGCTCGCGGCCGGTGACGAAGACGTCCCGCCCGAGGACGGCGAGGAACGCGCGGACCGAACTCATCGCAACTCCCGGCCGGTCAGGTCGATGAAGACGTCTTCCAGCGTCGCCGAGCCGAGCGACAGGTCGCTGACCGGAATCCGCCGCTCGTGCAGGGTGTGCGCGATCGGCCCGAGCAGCGCGGCGGGTTCCGACCCGACGTAGAGCCGCAGCCGCAGCTCAGCGGCGTCGTCCGGACTGATGCGCTCAACCTGCTCGACACCGGCGACCTCGCCGAGCAGATCGGTGATCTTGTCGGGTTCGTAGCCGTCCGCCAGCACCGTGGCGTCGAGCGTCCCGCTGCCCGGCAGCGAGCGGATCAGCGCTTCCGGGGTGTCGAGCGTGAGCAGCCGGCCGTGGTCGACGACGCCGACGCGGTCCGAGAGCTTCTCGGCCTCGTCCATGTCGTGCGTGGTCAGCACCACGGTGACGCCCTCGTCGCGCAGGTCGTTGATGCGGTCGTGGACGAACAGCCGCGCCTGCGGGTCCAGGCCGGTGGAGGGTTCGTCGAGGAACAGCACTTCGGGCTTGTGGATCAGCGCGCGGGCGATCATCAACCGTTGCGCTTGACCGCCGGAGAGGTCGTCGACGCGGGCCTTGGCCTTGTCCGCCAGACCCATCCGGTCGAGCAGCTCGTCGGCCAGCCGGTGCCGTTCGGCGCGCGGAACGCCGTGGTAGGTGGCGTGCCAGATCAGGTTCTGCCGCGAGTTCAACGAGCGGTCCAGGTTCACCCGCTGCGGCACGACGGCGACCTTGCGGCGCGCGGCGACGGGGTCGGCGGCCACGTCGACCCCGGCGACCACGGCCCGTCCGCTGGTCGGCTGGACCCGGGTGGTGAGGATCCCGACGGTGGTCGTCTTGCCGGCCCCGTTCGGGCCGAGCAGCCCGAAGACCTCGCCTGCGCGCACCTGGAAGGACAGCCCGTCGACCGCGTGGGACTGGCTCTTCGGGTAGCGCTTGACCAGCTCTGACACCTCGACCGCGACCGACACATCGACCCCCTGGCTCGATGTTCGATGTTAGTCGCGGCAACCGGAGCCCAGGCAATCCAATTTCGCACCGAGGTTCCCGCCACAGCCCGCGATCGACCCCGGCCTGGGTAACCTGACCGGGTGACCGAGGCGACCGACACCCCGTGGCTGGGCGAGACGGAGATGACCGCGTGGCGCGCCTACATCGTGGGCAGCGCGTTGCTGGAACACCGCCTCGGCAGAGAACTGCAGGTCACGCACGGCCTGTCGATCGCCGACTACGAGATCCTGGTCTCGCTGTCGGAAGCTCCCGACGGGCAGCTGCGGATGAGCGAGCTCGCCAACGGCATCGCCCACTCCAAGAGCCGCATGTCGCACCAGATCCGCAGGCTGGAGAAAGCGGGCCTGGTCCGCAGGCAGGAATGCCCGGAAGACGGCCGAGGCGTCCTCGCGGTCCTCACCGACGACGGCATGGCCAAGCTCCGCGAAGCCGCCCCGGCCCACGTCAGGGGCGTCCGCGAGCACATGATCGACCTCCTCGACCCCGACGAGCAGAAGACCCTCGCCGCGGTCTTCAGCCGTCTCACCGACCACCTCCGCAGCCTCGATTGACCCCGGACCGCCTGTAGGCCCAGCATCCGGAGTTGGCTACGCTGCGGCGTGGAAGCGTGGCAGAGCGGCCGAATGCACTCGCCTTGAAAGCGAGCGTGCCGAGAGGCACCGCGGGTTCGAATCCCGCCGCTTCCGCTCTGAACAGCCCGAACACGGCCCGGCGGGGACATCCCCCACCGGGCCTCGTTGCTTCTGCAGCCGTTCTTCCGCACTGTCGAGGACAGCGACCAGCACTGCCCGGATGTCCGGGACACTGCCCGCTCCCGTCTGTGTGTGGCCGGAGACCGCGACGCACCGCCGTCTCCGCGGGAAGTGGTCAACACGCCCCCGCAGCTCCTCGACGTACTGCTTGATCTCACGCGCTTCGAGGCGGGCACCTTCCTCGGGGCGGTGAGCTGAACCCGACGGGAAGGCCTTGATCAGCTGGCTGTTCCGAAGCGTCAGGACGGGCGGACCAGCGTGTTCTCACCGGCGGCCAGGCGCCAGTGGCCGTCTTCCTCGGCCATGACGTAGAGCGGGCTGCCTTCGCTCTCGGTGCCGGCGGGGTCGCCGTCGGGGGTGAGGTAGCGCTGCCGCACCTTGACGGCCGCTACGTCGGGGCGGAGGAACAGCACCTGCTCGGCGTCGTAGGTCACCTCCAGACCCGCCATCGCGCCGGGGAGAACCTGGTGTGTGCAGCCGAGATCTCGTGGCGGCCGACGAGGCGCTTGCCGTGGGCCGTCGTCCAGATGGCGTCGTCGCGGTAGAGGCGACGAACTCGTCGGGCCGTGCGTTCTGCTGCGTGTGCTCGATGGCGGCGACCACGCGCTCGATCGCCTCGATCTCCGCCGTGCGCGGCTCCCCAGTTCGTCCACGTGCCGCAGTCTCGAACTTCGAGTCAGGTCGAGCGCAAGTCTCGGTCGCGGTGACGGTCCATCGATGACGTCGACGCGGCGGCGCCGTGGTGGCGACTTCCTCACAGTCTTGCCCCGCGCAGCGGCCCGGCACTTAGCCTCACCGGGCTCGTTGCGCAGGAGGAGGGACGGGACCGGTGGTCGGTTCGAGGGGCATGGGTGCTGATTTCCGGCGGTTCTGGGTGGCTGACGGGCTCAGCCAGATCGGTTCGCGGATCAGCTTCGTGGCGCTTCCGCTGCTGGCCATCACCGAGCTGGGCGCTTCCCCGTTCCAGGTCTCGCTGCTCGCGGTGCTGGAGACGGCGGCCTTCCTGGTGCTGGGGCTGCCGGTGGGTGCGTGGTGCGACGGGTGGCGCAACCGCCCTGTGCTGGTGGTGGCCGACCTGGGCCGAGCACTCGCCTTGATCTCGCTGCCCGTCGCGGCCTGGTCGGGCCGGCTTGCGCTGTGGCAGCTCTACGCGGTCGTCGCCGTGGTCGGGGTGTTGACCGTCTTCTTCGACGTCGCGCACCAGTCCTACCTGCCTCGGCTCGTGGACCGGTCCCACCTGGTCGAGGGGAACTCGAAGCTGCAGGCGAACACGTCGGTCGCTGAAGTGTCCGGCCCTGCTGCGGGCGGGTTGCTGGTCCAGTGGCTGAGCGCTCCGCTGGCGATCGTCGTCGACGCGGTGAGCTTCCTGTGGTCGGCCGGCTGGTTGCGCGCGATCCGGAGCGACGAGCCGCCCCGCGAACGTCCCACCGACCGCCGGTTGACCACCGAGATCCGCGAAGGACTGCAGTTCGTCTTCGGGCACCCCGTTCTGCGGGCCATCGCCTGCAGCGGGGCCAGCGTCGTGTTCTTCCAGGCCGCGAGCATCGCGATCGTCATCGCGTTCCTGGCGCTCGAGGTCGGCTTGTCGCCTGGAGAAGTGGGGGTGCTCAGCAGCATCGGTCCGCTGGGGGCGGTCGCCGCGGCACTGAGCACCGGTGCGATCGCACGCCGCGTTGGTCAGGCCCGGCTGATGCTGGTGGCGATCGTCGGCCTCGGTGCCGGGATGCTGCTGGTCCCCCTGACCGGGCCTGGCCCACGCCTCGCGTGGTTCGCGATCGGCGGCGTGATCAGCGGGTTCTGCCTCATCACGGTGAACATCGTCGAGGCCAGCTTCCGCCAAGCGCTGTGCCCGGACCACCTGATGGGCCGGATGAACGCCACCATGCGCTTCATGCTCCGGGCCACCGCGCCGTTCGGCGCGCTGCTGGGCGGTGTGATCGGCACTCACCTGGGCATGCGCACCACCCTGTGGATCGCCGCCCTCGGCGTCCTGCTCTCCTCGGCGTGGCTGCTCACCTCTCCCCTCCGCCACACCCGCGACCTCCCGGTGGACGACTCCTCAGCAGTGCCTGCTGTCCCGCCGGCGGAGGGAAGGTCCAGGTGAAAGCACCTTCGCAACCTCCCGAGAAACGCCGCGGAGCCCCGCGCCGTCCACTGTGGAACGAAGGATGCGACCCCGCTTCAGAACCAGCCGCTGCTCATGCGGGAGAGGTGGTTGTGGAGTTCCGCGGCCCAGTCGACCTGCGAGACCGTCTGGTGGTCGACGCTGAGGCGGTGGCTGAGGTCCCGGCCGCTGGTGATCAGACCGGCCTTCTTGTCGCCTTCGAGGACCACGTCGAGACCGTCAGGGCCGGCGATGAAGGTGACCTCCAGCTGCTTCAGGCGCGGGTAGTGGGGCGAACCGTGGAACTCGACCTCCTGGTAGAAGGGCAGCGTCTGGCGGGTTCCGCGCAGGTGGCCCGCTTCGCAGTCGACCCGGTGCAGGCGGAAGCCGAGGTGCTCCACCGCGTGCAGCAAGACGTGCTGGGCCGGGAGAGCTCCGATGCCGATCGGGTCGGTGTCGGTGGCGTCGACCGCCCCGCTGATCTCCAGCCGCGTGCGGACCGCGACCTCGCCGCCCGGCAGGTGGCGACCGCCGTAGAAGGTGATCGGGGTTTCCAGCGGAGCGACCACCTGGAACGGCAGCTCCACCACCTGGCCCGGCTGCAGCGCGACGGCCTCGCCCACCCGCTGCCGGCCGAAGGCGCGCTTGGACTTGACCTCGTCGTCGTTGACCTCGTGCTCCACGCGGGTCACGAACTCGACGGACACCCCGTCCAACTGCTGCGCGACCTCGCCCCCGCGCAGCCGGACGACCCCCTCGACCGAACCGCCCGGCTGCACGCCCGGGGTGCGCAGTTCGGTCTCGACCTCAGCGCCGCCAACACCCACCGCGGCCAGGAGCTTCTTGAACATGCCTCCAGTGTGACGCCTGCGCACCGCGCGCGGTGCCGGTTCCGGTGATCATGTGGCACGCACCTCGCGGCTGAACAGGACTCGATCAGCACCCGGGCCGTTGTGGTCGGGGATCGGGCCGCGCACCGCGAACCCCAGGGCTCGGTGGAAGGCGATCGACCCGTGGTTGTGCGGAGTGGTGATCGCCCGCACCCGCACCCGCCCCGCACCGCCGACGAGGTCGAAGAAGTGCTCGTAGAGCCGCCGGGCGAGCCCTCCCCCTCGCGCTCGCGGAGCGACCCCGGCGAAGTGGACGTAGGCGGACTCGTCGTCGGAGCCGGAGAGGAACCCGATCAGGAATCCGGTCAGCTCACCGCGGTCCTCGGCGACGAAGCTGGTCCGGTGGAAGTGGTCGAGGAACAACCGCGGCAGGACGGAGCGGACCGGACGGCCCCACCAGTCGTCGACGACGTCGATGATGCGGTCGTAGTCGGACGGCTCGGCTCGCCGGAGCTGCGCGTGATCTCCCATGCCGCCGGATCGTGCCTCGCACGGCCGTCCACGCGCGTGTCATCACGGAGTGTTCCGGCGTGGTCACAGGTATAGCGTCGGACCATGGCACAGATCGATTTCCAGTCCCGCACCGGTGTGTGGTGGACCAGCGACGCGTGGCGCATCCAGGACGTCCGCGCTCGAGCAGCCGAGCTGGAGGAGCTCGGCTACGGCTCGCTGTTCTACGGCGAGGCGTTCGGCAAGGAGTCGTTGACGCAGGCCGCGGCGCTGCTGGGAGCGACCGAGCGGCTCGTGGTCGGCACCGGCATCGCCAACATCCACGCCCGCGACGCCAAGGCCGCCGAGGCCGGTGGCCGCACGCTCAGCGCGCTGCACCCCGGCCGGTTCGTGCTCGGACTCGGCGTCAGCCACGCTCCCCTCGTCGAGGGCAACGCCGGCACCTACGCCAAGCCGCTGACGACCATGCGCGACTACCTGCGGCGGATGGACGAGCTGTCCGAGAAGGTCGAACCCGGGGCACCGCGCCCGACCCGCCTGCTGGCGGCCCTCGGCCCCAAGATGATCGAGCTCTCCGGCACCGCCGCGGACGGCGCGCACCCGTACCTGATCACCCCGGAGCAGACCGCGACCACGCGTGAGCTGCTCGGACCCGACAAGTGGATCGTCAGCGAGCAGGCCGTCGCGCTGACCACCGACCGGGAGCTCGGGCTGCGGCGAGCGCACCAGCACCTGCACATGTACTCGCAACTGCCGAACTACCGGAACTCCTGGTTGCGCCAAGGCTTCGACGAGTCCGACCTGGTCGTCGGCGGGTCCGACAAGCTGGCCGAGTACCTGGTGGCGATCGGCGACGCGGAGGCGATCGCCGCGCACGTGCGCCGCCACCTCGACGCGGGTGCGGACCACGTGGTCGTCCAGGTCCTCGGTGACGGGCTTTCCGACGACCCGCTGCCCGCGCTGCGCGAGATCGCACCGGCACTCGATCTGTGAGCCTGACATCAGGGTGACGGGGCGGTGACCTTGCATGGTTAAGGTCGCCGCGTGAGTGGAACCGAGCAAGAACACCCCCACGACACCGAGGACCTGGTCCGGCTGGTGCTCCTCACTCGCCAGGAGCTGGGCTGGAACCACGCCGAGCTCGCCGCGTCGGCCCAGGTGTCCGAGTCCGACGTGGCGCGCTTCGAGGCCCAGCAGGTCGTCCCGGCCAAGCCGCTGGCGCTGCGGTTCCTCCAAGCGATGGGTGTCGTGGTGTCGTCGTGAACGCGCAGTCCACCGGGGCCCGAAGCGCTCGACGGGGGCTCGGGGAACGGTCTCGGCCGAGGGCTGCGAGCATGGGGTTCGTGGATGAGACACAGGACGTGACAGCACGGCCGAAGCCCACCGGCGCCGCTGTGTGCGCGCACCTCGGCATCGGGGTGGACGACGAACAGGCGAAGCTGGCCCGCGACCGCCTCAACAAGTCGCTGGCGCACTACCGGGTGGCCCTGCTGGCGGGCGAACGCGCGAACTCCGAGGCCATCGGAGCCTGACCTCGAGCCGGGTGGCGCGCACATGTCGCGCGACCTGTTCTCCAGTCGCGGCTGGGGACGTGTCGTGGGACGTGTGCGCGCCCCTGCCCGGCCGCAGCGCGCCCGCCGACTGCGCAAGATCGGAGAAGACCTGGACCTGGCAGCTCAGTAGCTTGGTGGTCACCGGACGGCCAGTGGCGAGGTGAGCACACCATGGAGCAGCGGGTTCGAGTTCACTGCATCAGCGTCTCGCGCGAAGGCATCGGAGCGGGTCGTGCCCAGAGCTTCGAGCAGCCCTTCGGGCACGCGGTCGACCCCGGGCAGCTGTTCTCCTGGGCCGGGGCGACGGCCAGCTGGCCGAACCGGGTCGACGCGGGCGGCACCCGGGGCGTCGAGGACCGCATCACGCGCGACTTCAGCCACAACATCGGCGCCGAGATCATGGGGCGCAACAAGTTCGGCCCGCAGCGGGGCCCGTGGCAGGACCACGAGTGGCAGGGCTGGTGGGGTGACCAGCCGCCCTTCCACACCCCGGTCTTCGTCCTCACCCACCACGAACGGCCGTCCTTCACCCTCTCCGACACCACGTTCCACTTCGTCGACCTCAGCCCGCAGGACGCCGTCGAGAAGGCCAAGGCCGCGGCCGAGGGCCGGGACGTGCGCATCGGCGGTGGCGTCACCACACTGCGGGAGTTCATCGAGGCCGACCTCGTCGACGAGATGCACGTCGCGGTCGTCCCGATCGAGCTCGGTGACGGTCTCCGCCTCTGGAACAGCCCCGAGGACCTCACCGACCGCTACCACCTGGAGCGCATCACGGCGCCGAGCGGCGTCGAGCACCACTTCTTCTGGCGTCGCTGAGTCATCCCGCCGGGTCGCGCAGCACCTTCGCCCGCTCCTCGGTCGCCCGCTCGTGGCCGAGGAACGGGGCGATGACGCAGTAGAGCAAGTCCGGCAGGAGGTCGGGCAGCTGTCGGGCCTCGCCCCGCTGGACGCGGTTGTGGAGGACTTCGAGCACCGCCCCGACGATGGTCTCGGCGGTGAAGCTCGCTCCGGGTGCCGCCTGCGGCAGGTCCCGCGTGTGCTCGGTGATCAGCTCGGTGAGCGTGCGGATGATCTCGCCCCGGCGGCGCAGCGCTTCCGGCCCGGCGGCGAAGACCTCGACGACGCCCAGCACGGCGGCGTCGGGGTCGGCGGCGAGTTCGCGCAGCGTGCACTCCAGCGCGTCGCGGGCGCTGGCGACGTAGTCGGCGTGGGCCGAGTAGGCGTTGCGGAGGGCGCTGACGACGCGGTCGGCGGTCTCGTCGTAAGCGGCCAGGAACGCGGCCTGCTTGTTGGCGAAGTGCTGGTAGAAGGTCTTGCGGGACACCGCGGCACGGCTGGTGAAGTCCTCGACGGTGGCGCCGCCGTAACCGCGTTCGCCGACGGCGGTCACGACCGCGGCGAGGATGCGCCCGCGCTGGTCCTCGGCGACCTGGTCCGCCGGGATCCCGTGCCGCCCGGGCGGCAACTTCCGCGGTGCGCGGGGAGCCGTGGCGCCCACCTGCCCCACACCTCGCTCGTGGTCGGCGTTTCCCTGGAGAAGATCTTCATCACGAGGTTACCGGGCCGCTACCGTGCCCGCGTGCACATTTCGGGGAGCCACGACGACCACCTGATCCCGAATTCACCGAACCCGTTCACGGAAGCCGTGGAGGCGTGGCACGTCGCCTGCCGGAAGGCGTGTTCGGAGAACGAGAACTGCCTGGATCGATACCGCACTGCGGTGGGTGCCCTGATCACCTGGTTGTCCGAGAACCCGGCGGCGGCCCGGTTGTACTTCGGCGACTGCGGCGAGGCGGAACATCCACGCCTGATGGCCTACAGCCGAGCCGCCAGGAGCCGGCTGACCAGCTCGATCCTCGACCTGGTCCTCTCCTGCGGCGAACCCGGGTACGAGACGAAGGTCGAATTCGTGGTCGGGGCCGTGCGCCAACTCGTGCGCGAAGAACTACGCGGAGGAACCGTCGACCACGCTCGTTTGGCGCATCGCCTCACCCATTTCGCCCCGTTCCTCTCCGCACACCGGCGCGGGGAGCGAGATTCCTAGCGCGCAGTTTTCGTTGCGGTTTGTAAACACTCGTGTTTCTATTTCCCCCGGGCACCGCCTCGAATTCACCACTTCTGCGTTCCACTCCGCGACGCGCCTCCGCGCGTCGTGCGAGCGACGAGGCGTGCCCCGACGACAGGAGGTCACGATGCGCACAGCAGGACGGAAGGCGGCAGGCGTGGCGCTGATCGCCGCGTTCTCCCTCGGCGGCGCTGCGGCGGCCCAGGCGGCCACCGCGCAGGCCGTCCAGTGGAATCCGCAGAACACCGTCGAACCGATCACCCTGGCGAGCGGAACGCAGCTGGTCATGAGGTCGAACACGGGCCTCGAAGTCCGGTGCAGCACCGTCAGCGGCAACGTGCTGGCCCCGACCGGTGGTGACCCGGCCGTCGCCGGCACCGTCAACTCCGCGGGCGCGCCCGCGGCTCCCACCTTCACCGACTGCACCAACACGCTGGCCCCCTCCGCGACGACCACGGTCACCGCCACCGGTCAGTGGCTGTCCACGGCGACCAGCACCAGCAGCGTCGACATCAGCCAGGCCAGCGCGACCGTGAACATCAGCGGCGTCTGCACCGTGGAGGTGGACAACGTCACGGTCCGGGGCAACGGCTGGGACAACGGCACGCACCAGCTCACCGCCAACTCCGGCGAGTCGTTCCCGATCAGCGAGAGCGGCTTCCTGTGCGACGGCGGGACCAGCGCGACGCTCAGCGGCACGCTGCAGCTCCCGTCGGAGGTGACCATCTCCTGACGCGCACGACGGAGCGGGGTGCGGAGAGGCCTCCGCACCCCGCTCCAGCTGCAGGTCAGCTCGCGTTGTGACCGTGCGGGACCGCCCGGCCGCCGGAGTGCGCGGCGAAGGTGGACAGCTGCGCCTGGCGCAGGCTCGCCCGCTCGTCACGGGTCTGCGCGCCGTTGACGCCCTCGGTGCTCTCCGCGTACGCCTCGACGACGTTGGCGAGCGCCTTGGCGTTGCGCTCGAGCGCCACCCGGTCGATGTTGCGCAGGTCGTCGCCCGCCTGGTGGTAGTTCGGGTCGTAGGAGATGCCCGCCGTGCCACCCCACTTCGCGGCCTGCTCCTCGGTCTTGACGCCTTCCGCGCCGGTGAACAGACCACCGGACGGGATGCCGTTGGCGATGAACTCGCCGTAGTCGGACCGGCCGTCGAAGTCCGTGCCCTCCAGCTCCACGCCCTGCGCGGCCATCGCGGCCACGAGGTCCTGCTCGATCTGCGCCGAGCCCTGCGGGCCGGGGCCCGCTCCAACGCCGTCGGAGTCGTCGCCGTCGTAGGCGAAGTAGGCGGCGTTCGGCGAACCGATCATGTCGAAGTTCAGGTACAGCGCGATGTCGAGCTGCTGCTCGAAGGTCAGGCTCTGCACGTACTTCGTGGACCCGACCAGGCCGGACTCCTCAGCGCCCCACCAGGCGAAGCGCACGGCGTTCTCGGTCTGCGGGCTGCCGCCCATGCGCAGCGCGGCCTCCAGCAGACCGGCGCTGCCGCTGCCGTTGTCGTTGATCCCCGGGCCCTCCGGAACGCCGTCCAGGTGCGCACCGGCCATCACGACGTTGTCGGGCCGCCCGGTGCGGGTCTGGGCCACGACGTTGCGCGTGGTGACGGACTCCAGCCGCGACTGGATGTCGAGGTTCACCTCGGCGCCCGCCTGCCCGGCCAGGCCCTCGCCGACCTGCTTGGTCACGCCGGCGCTGGGGATGCGCGCGTCCGCCGGGTCGCCGAGCGTGCCGTTGAGCGGGCCGTCGACGTTGTTGTAGATGATCGTGCCGACCGCGCCCGCATCGGCGGCGACCTGCTGCTTCTGCGCGAACGTGCAGGAACCGCGCTGGATCAGCACGACCGTGCCCGCGACCTCCGCCGGGAAGTCAGCGGCCTCGCACCCCGGGGTGTCGTCGACCGCGGCGATCGACAGCGGCGCGGTGATCCCGCCCTGCGGGGTGGCCGGGGAGTACTCCAGGGCGTCGCCCTCGGTGGGCTGACCGCCGACCGCGAGGCTGAAGGAGTCCAGGTAGTAGGCGTCGTAGGTGAACTCCGGTGTCGTCACGTCGAAGCCCGCGTTGCGCAACTTGCCCGCGACGTGGTCCACGCTCGCCTCGTAGCCCGGCAGCCCGGACGCGCGGTTGCCCCCGTTGACGTCGGCGATCCGCTGCAGCGCGATGAGGTGCCGGTTCACCGCATCGCCGGTGATCCGGTCGCCGAGGTCGGCCGGCGCCGCGGAGGCAGGGGCGATGGCCACGAGGGCCGCCGCGCAGGTAGCCGTCAGCGCGGCCGCCGCGCGTCTGGGTGTGATGGTTCGCGAACTCATCATGCTCCCCGTTTTGAGTGGAATGGGTGAATGTCCTGATCCAGTCAACCGAACCCGGACGGAGTTCAGAAGCGGGAATGTTTCCCGTTTTTCCCGATCCGAACCGCGTTCTCAGTTTTCGCGCCGCTCGCGGCTGACTACCGTCACGGGCATGTACGGAATCTCAATCAGCGAGCCCGGCGACCCCGACGTCCTGGTGTGGACCGAGCACCCGGACCCCAAGCCCGGAGCGGGTGAGGTGGTCATCGACGTCGTTGCCAGCGCGGTCAACCGCGCCGACCTCGCCCAGCGCCAAGGCAACTACCCGCCGCCCCAGGGCGCAAGCGACATCCCCGGACTGGAGTGTTCCGGGAGGATCGTCGAGATCGGTGAGGGCGTGACCGGGTGGAACGTCGGTGACGAGGTGTGCGCGCTGCTCGCGGGCGGCGGGTACGCGGAACGGGTGGCGGTCCCGGCCGCGCAAGTGCTTCCCAAACCCGAAGGTGTGGACTTGGTGGAAGCGGCCGGGATTCCCGAGGTCGCGTGCACCGTCTGGTCGAACGTGGTGATGGAGGCCGGACTTCGCGAGGGGCACCTGTTCCTGGTGCACGGCGGCGCGGGCGGCATCGGCACCTGCGCGATCCAGGTCGCCAAGGCGTTGGGCGCGCGGGTGGCGACGACCGCGGGGTCGGCCGACAGCCGGGCGCTGTGCGCCGAGCTCGGCGCCGACCCGGTGATCTCCTACCGCGACGAGGACTTCGTCGAGGTCCTCAAGGGTCTCGGCGGTGCGAACGTCATCCTGGACAACATGGGCGCGTCCTACCTGGACCGGAACCTGTCGGCGCTCGCGCCCGACGGCCACCTCGCGGTGATCGGCATGCAGGGCGGCGCCAAGGCCGAGCTGAACCTGGGCAAGATGCTGATGAAGCGGCTTCGGATCTCGACGCTCGGTCTGCGCGGACGGCCGGTCGACGGCCCGAACGGCAAGAGCCGCATCGTCGCCGACGTGCGCGAACACCTCTGGCCGCTGGTCGAGGCGGGTGAGGTGAGGATGCCGGTGCACGCGACCATCCCGATGGCCGAGGCCTCCCGCGCCCACGCCACCCTCGAAGCCGGCGACGTCCGGGGCAAGCTCCTGCTGGTGCGGTGACCTCCGGCGGTTTCGCGCGGATCCCCAGCCGTTCCGCGCGAAATCGCCTCCTCGTGCTGACCGGGCGGACCCGGGAAGGGTTCCGCGAACCGAGGACCGGGCGGTCAGGCGAGGCCGGCGACCGCCTGGAGGAGCTGGTCGACTTCCCGGGTGTTCGTGTAGTGCGCGAGGCCGACGCGGACGGCTCCGCCGACCTCGGCCGCACCCAGCGCTGCGAACACGCCGTGGGTGCCCGGGTCGGCGAAGGCGCAGATGCCCTGGTCGGCGAGGTGCGCGACCGCGTCCTCGGCCTTGACCCCGTTGACCGTGAAGGCGATCGACGGGATCCGGCGCATCGCGTCACCGATGAGCACCACCTCGGGCAGCTTCCGCAAACCGTTGGTGAGGGTGGTCAGCAGTCCGGCCTGGTAGGACTTCACCGCGCGCAGCGAGGTCAGCAGCCGCTCGCGGCGCGGCCCGATGGCCGCGTCGTCGAGGTCGGCGAGGTAGTCCACCGACGCGACCAGACCCGCCAGCAGCGGCAACGCGTGCGGTCCCATCTCCAGGCGTTCCGGACCGCGGGCGCTGTGGTCCAGCGACACCGACGGCAGGTGGTCGAGCATCGCCGGGTCGCGGAACGCCAGCGCCCCCACCGGCGGACCGCCCCAGGCGGAGGCGTTCACCGCCACCACGTCGGCGCCGAGCGCGGTGATGTCCAGCGGGAGGAACGGGGCCGCCGCGGACGCGTCGACGACCAGCAGCGCGCCGTGCTCGTCGGCGGCCTCCGCCGCCGGGCGGATGTCCGGCCGGGTGCCGACCGCGCCGGAGGCGGCGGTGGTCGCCACGACCTTCGTGCGCGGGGTGACCAGCTCGCTGTACTGCCAGGTCGGCAGCTCACAGGTCTCGATGTCGATCTCCGCCCAGCGCACGGTCGAGCCGGAGCGCTGGGCGGCGCGCTGCCACGGGTCGACGTTGGCCGGTGAGTCCAGCCGGGAGACGACGACGTCGTCGCCGATCATCCAGCCGTCGCCGAGGGCGTCGGCCAACCGCCCGAGGAGCACGGCCGAGTTCGGCCCCAGCACCACTCCGGTGGGCTTGGTCCCCACGAGATCCGCGATCGCACGACGAGCGGCCTCCACGATCGCCTCGGCGCGCTGCGAGGCGGGGAAGTTCCCGCCAGGACCGGACACGGGGGCCCGCAGCGCGGTCGACGCCGCCGTGGCCACCTGTTCGGGAACCTGCATGCCAGCCGGGGCGTCCAGGTGCACCCACCCGTCGCCGAGCGCGGGGAAGAGTCCGCGAACCGCCGCGACGTCGAACGCCATGCTGGAACACTACGCAAGCGCGGGTCACGATTCCGTCTCAGGGTGGTCGCACGTGATCGACCCGGGCGCAGCTGCCGAGTCGGCGCGACCCGCCCCGCAGGACACGGCAGACTGGGAACATGGCAGGCATGAACGAGCAACAGCGGCCGCAGGTGTTCGTGGTGGGCGAGGACGGCAACCCCGTGGGGTCCGCCGCGTCCGGTACGGACGAGGAGGGCCAGGAGCACGGCGAGAACATCAACAGCCAGGTGGAGCAGCCGGCCAAGGTGATGCGGATCGGCACCATGATCAAGCAGTTGCTCGAGGAGGTCCGGCAGGCGCCCTTGGACGACGCGAGCCGCACGCGGCTCAAGGAGATCCACCAGTCCTCGATCCGGGAGCTGGAGCAGGGCTTGGCACCGGAGCTCATCGAGGAGCTGGAGCGCCTCTCGCTGCCGTTCACGCAGGACAGCACGCCGTCGGACGCCGAACTGCGGATCGCCCAGGCGCAACTGGTCGGCTGGCTGGAGGGCCTGTTCCACGGTCTGCAGACCGCGCTGTTCGCCCAGCAGATGGCGGCCCGCGCCCAGCTGGAGCACATGCGCCGGGGACTGCCCGCCGGGGTCGGCGAATCGGACGTCGGCCCGACCAAGGGCCACGGGCAATACCTCTGACCACCCACGCGATAACGGTCGGTAGCGCCCGACGTCAAGAGGACGCTACCCCGACGAGTGATGCCCAGCCCGAAAGTGCACGGGCAAGGTCGGTACTCTTTCGCTCGTGCATGCTACGAGCACGCTAGACCGACCTCCGGCGCCTTCAGAGACCTCGCCGCGGTCCTGGCGAAAAGCGTTCAAGGACATCAATGACGCCCTCGGCCAGCGACAGCTGTGGGCTCATCTGGGCTGGCAGGACATCAAGCAGCGCTACCGGCGCTCCGTCATCGGCCCGCTGTGGATCACCATCAGCATGGCCGTCACGGTCACCGCGCTCGGCCTGCTGTACTCCCAGCTGTTCGGGCAGCCGCTGGCGGAGCACCTGCCGTACCTCGCCGTGGGCTTCATCGTGTGGGGCTTCATCGGCAACTGCGTCAACGACGGCTCCGAGGTCTTCATCTCCAACGAGGGCCTGATCAAGCAGCTGCCGGCGCCCGTCAGCATCCACGTGCTGCGACTGCTGTGGCGGCAGGTGCTGTTCTTCGCGCACAACCTCGTCGTCTACTTCGTGCTGCTGTTCGTCTTCCCGCACCCGCTGAGCTTGACGGTGCTGCTGGCGATCCCCGCGTTCGCGCTCATCGCGATCAACGGGGCCTGGGTGATCCTCGTGGTCGGCACCATCTCGACCCGGTTCCGCGACATCCCGCCGGTGACGCAGAGCATCGTGCAGCTCATGTTCTTCATGACGCCGATCGTGTGGAACTACGACCAGTTCAAGTCGAACCCGAACCCGGCGATCGCTGAGCGCGCCAAGCTCGCCGAGATCAACCCGTTCATGCACTTCCTGGAGATCATCCGGCAGCCCATGCTCGGCAGCCCGATCGCCTGGCACCACTGGCTGGTGTGCGGCGCGATCACCGTCGTGGGCTGGATCTTGGCGCTGATCGTGCTGCGCAACTACCGTGCCCGTGTCTCCTACTGGGTCTGAGTGAGGCCGAATAACCATGGTCAGCATCGACGTGTGGAACGCGGCGGTCGACTTCCCGATCTTCGACGCGAAGTCCCGCTCGCTGAAGAAGGCCGTGCTCGGCCGGGCCGGGGGCAAGATCGGCACCGACAGCCGGGTGCCCGTCATCGAAGCGCTGCACGACATCAACATGTCGCTGCGCGAGGGTGACCGGGTGGCGCTGGTCGGCCACAACGGCGCGGGCAAGTCGACGCTGCTGCGGTTGCTGTCGGGGATCTACGAGCCCACCCGCGGCAGCGCCCGCGTGGTCGGCAAGGTCGCCCCGGTGTTCGACCTCGGCGTCGGCATGGACCCGGAGATCTCCGGCTACGAGAACATCATCATCCGCGGCCTCTTCCTGGGCATGTCCCGCAGGGAGATGGAGAAGCGGATCGACGACATCGCCGAGTTCACCGAACTGGGTGATTACCTGGCGATGCCGCTGCGCACCTACTCCACCGGCATGCGGGTCCGGCTCGCGCTGGGCGTGGTGACCTCGATCGACCCCGAGATCCTGATCCTGGACGAGGGCATCGGCGCGGTCGACGCGGAGTTCCTGGAGAAGGCGCGGGACCGCCTCAACGACCTCGTCAAGCGGTCCGGCATGCTCGTCTTCGCCTCGCACTCCGACGAGTTCCTCGTCGAGCTGTGCAGCACCGCGATCTGGATGGACAAGGGCGGCATCCGCGAAGAGGGCTCGCTGCGCGAGGTCTTGACGCACTACAAGGGGTACGACCCCTTCAACAACCTGAGTGAGGAAACCCTGGCCCGCATCGGTGAGTCGCGGGCCACGATCGGGAGCAAAGAAGGCGCATGAGCACTGACTCCGCACAGCAGCTGCCCGCCGGATCCGTAGTCGCGGTCATCGTCACGAGGCACCGCCGCGAGCTGCTGGCCGAGTCCCTGAAGGTCATCGCGAGCCAGACGCGCCTGCCGGACCACCTGGTCGTGGTCGACAACGGCCCCGACCAGCCGGCCTCCGACGTGGTCGACGACTGCCCGGTGCCCTCGACCTACATCGCCTCGCAGCGCAACCTCGGCGGCGCCGGTGGGTTCGCGCTGGGCATGCTCACCGCGCTGTCGCTCGGTGCGGAGTGGGTGTGGCTGGGTGACGACGACGGACGCCCGGTCGACGAGCACGCGCTGTCCACGCTGCTGGAGGTCGCCGAGAAGCGGCGTCTGGCGGCCGTGTCGCCGGTGGTGGTCAACATCGACTCGCCGGACACGCTGGCGTTCCCGCTGCGCCGGGGCCTGACCTGGAAGCGCCAGGTCAGCGAGCTGCCGGACGACTTCCTGCCCGGCATCGCCTCGCTGTTCAACGGCGCACTGTTCCGCGCCAGCACGCTCGACGTCGTGGGCGTGCCGGACTACCGGCTGTTCTTCCGGGGCGACGAGGTGGAGATCCACCGCCGGTTGGTGCGTTCCGGGCTGCCGTTCGGCACGACGTTCCGCACGACCTTCCTGCACCCGGACGGGTCGGCGGAGTTCAAGCCGATGCTGGGCGGGCGCATGCACGCCCAGGACCCGTCGGACGACAACAAGCGCTACTACACCTACCGCAACCGCGGTTACCTGCTGTCCCAGCCGGGCATGCGCAAGATCGGCGCGCTGGAGGTCCTCCGGTTCGGGCTGTACTTCGTGGTGCAGCGCAAGGACCCGAAGGCGTTCCGCGAGTGGCTGCGCCTCGTGGTCCAGGGACGCAAGGAGCGGTTCTTCCGCCGATGACCGAAGTCGCAGAGCGGCCGCCGGAATCCCCGGCGGCCGCTTTCGTCTTCACGCGGGCTTCACGCGGAACCGATAACGGGAAGATCACGGGGCGCTGAGAGCCGCCTGAGACCGCGCTGAGTTCGCAGCTCATGGCGTTACCCCTGGTGTCGATTCGCACACCCGCGGAATGCCGCGAAAGTGCCCGGACCAGCAACTACTATTCTCCTTTCGTGCTCAGTGGCCAGGAAGACAGCCGCCGAACGGACGACCCTTCGGCAGACAACGGGACCGATCGTGCTCAACCGTCGGCCAAGCGGCTGAAGCTCTTCGCCTCCGTTCTCGGCCTGCTGGGCTCGGTCCTCGCGCTGGCGGTGCCGTTCCTCCCCGTCACCTACGACGTCACGACCCTGAAGTGGCCGACGTCGGAGGGCACCAAGTCGGTGTCGGCTCCGCTGGTCGGCTACTCGCCGTTGTGGCTCGACGCGCAGATCCCGTGCGCCTCGGCGCGCAGCCTCGACGCGCGCACCCAGGGCCCCGCCGAGCTGCTGAGCACCAACCCGCCCTCGTCGGACTACGGCAAGCTGACCGGTCTGACGCTGCAGGTCGACGGCGGTCAGCTGACGCTGCTGACGAAGGGCCAGCAGGTCGGCACGGCCCCGGTGCCCGCGGGCGACTGCTCGATCTCGATGCACTCCGACGGCTTCGGCAGCACCGCCAGCGTCGGAGACCAGTCGATCGCCAACCTGCGCGGTGACCAGCGCCCGCAGCTGACCGGCATCTACTCGAGCATCGACGACACCCTCGACGACGTCTCCGGCCTGTCGTTCGAGGCGCGGGTGGACACCCGCTACGAGAGCCAGGCCACGCCGCTGAAGCTGGCCGCGATCGCGTTGGCCGTGCTGGCCTTCATCGGCTCGGTGATCTGCCTGCGCCGCCTCGACGTGCGGGCGGGACGACGGCCCCCGAAGTGGCTGGCGATCGGCTGGTGGAAGCCGACCTTCCGGGACGTCGCGGTCATCGGCTCGCTGCTGGTGTGGTGGGTCATCGGCGCGATGACCTCGGACGACGGCTACATCCTCAACATCGCGCGAGCGCGCGAGAGCTTCGGCTACATCAGCAACTACTACCGCTGGTTCGGTGTCCCGGAGGCCCCGTTCGGCTGGTTCTACGAGCTGTACTCGGTGTGGGTGCAGGTCTCCACGGCCACGCCGTGGGTGCGGCTGCCCGCGCTGCTGATGGGCATCGTCAGCTGGCTGCTGATCTCCCGCGAGGTCCTGCCGCGGCTGGGCCAGCAGGTTCGGCGCTCGCACGCCGCGGGCTGGGCCGCCGCCGCCGTGTTCCTCGCCTTCTGGCTGCCCTACAACAACGGCCTGCGCCCCGAACCGGTCGTGGTGCTGTTCTCGCTGATGGCTCTGTGCGCCGTCGAGCGCGCCGTGGCCACCGGCCGCCTGATGCCGGCCGCGCTGGGGCTCGTGGTCGCCGCCCTGTCGGTGGGCGCGAACCCGCACGGCATGGTGTCCGTGCTGCCGTTCGTGGCCGCCCTCAAGCCGCTGTTCCGGCTGGTCCAGAAGCGGGCCCAGCAGTTCGGCTGGCTGCCGGTGCTGGCGCCGATCGCCTCGTCCGGCTTGGTGATCTTGACGCTGGTCTTCGCCGACCAGACCTGGCAGTCCGTCATGGACGCCACCGAGCTGCGCACCGACATCGGCCCCAGCCAGAGCTGGTACGAGGAGCTGAGCCGCTACAACCTGCTGTTCAGCCCCACCGCAGACGGCTCGATGACCCGGCGCTTCCCGGTGCTGCTGGTCATCCTGTGCCTGGCGACCTGCGCGGTCGTCCTGCTGCGCCGCGGCCGCATCCGCGGCGCAGCGCTGGGCCCGAGCCGGCGGCTGCTGGCGATCGCCGCGATGTCCTTCGGCGTGCTGGTGCTGACCCCCACCAAGTGGTCGCACCACTTCGGCATCTTCGCCGCCACCGGCGGTGCGCTGGCCGCGCTGACCGCGCTGGCCACCAGCAGCACCGTGCTGCGCTCCAGGCGCAACCGGGCGGCGTTCTTCGCCGGCCTGATGGTCATCCTCGCCTTCGCCGCCACCGGCCCGAACGCCTGGTGGTACGTCTCCGGCTGGGGTGTGCCCTGGTTCAACATGCCGCCGCAGATCATGTCGCGGCACGTGAGCACAGTGCTGCTGGTCATCGCGTTCATCGCGCTGGTCTACGCGTTCGTCGAGCACCTGCGGATCGACGAGCACAACCCGGAGGTCGTGGACGAGCGCTTCAACCGCGAGGAGCAGGGCAGCCGCGCGCTGCGGATGGGCACCGCGCCGCTGTCGATCCTGTGCGCGCTGCTGGTGCTGTTCGAGCTGGCGAACTTCGGCAAGGTGATCCAGAAGCAGTGGGGCAGCTACAGCCTCGGCGCCGACAACATCAAGCAGATCGTGGGCACCAGCTGCGGTCTGTCGGACTACATCTACGTCGAGACCAACCCGCAGTCCGGGATGCTGCGCGTCTCCGGGGACCAGCCGTCGAAGGCGGCCCCGTCGGAGGACGAGCACATCGGCATCCCACCCAAGCGGCTGGAGGACAAGGAGGACGCCGACCAGTACATGCAGGCGAAGCTGGCCGGCTTCAACCAGCCCGGTCTGCCGCCGGGTGACGGCAGCGACCCGCAGGAGCCGAACTGGAAGCCGCCGCACCAGTTCGGTGACGACAACGCGCCCGTGTGGGGCAGTTACGACTCCGCCGCCGTGGGCACCGGCGAGTTGCGCACCCAGTGGTACGACCTGCCGGAGCGCGCGGCCAACGGCGAGGTGCCGGTGGTGCTGTCGCTGGCCGGCGCGGAGCTGGGTGCGAACTCGGTGGCGCTGGAGTTCGGGCACGACACCCCGAACGGCTTCCTCGTCACCGAGCGCAAGTACGTGGTGCAGCCGGAGGGCGGCCCGGGCTGGCGCGACTTCCGCTACACGGTCGGCGGCAAGTCCGAGGGCGCCACGAAGATGCGCGTGGTGGCGGTCGACAACGCCCTCGGCCCGAACGGGTGGGTCGCGGTCAGCGCTCCCCGCGCGCCGCAGCTGGTGAACATGACCGACTTCGTCGGCGACCAGCCCACGTTCGTGGAGTGGACGGCCGCGCTGGTGCACCCGTGCCTGCAGCTGCCGGGCGTGCACCACGGCGTCGCCGAGATCCCGAAGTTCCGGGTCGCCGCGGGCGCCGAGGTCCGCGACATCGGCCAGGGCTGGTCCTCGCCGGACGCCGGTGGCCCGTTCGGCTGGCTCAACGTGGCGACGAGCATGCGCGAGCTGCCGACGTACATGAAGAACAACATCCACCGGGACTGGGGTTCGCTGTACGCGGTCGACCCGTACGACGCCGACGCGGTGCCCGCTCAGACGGCCATGGACGTCCACGCGGAGACGCACTGGGGCAACTGGACCCCCGGCCCGCTGCCGAAGCCGCTGCAGCTCCCGGGCGACGTCCCGAGCTCCGACGACCGCAACGACGTCAAGGGCTTCGAAGCCCCCGAGGAGTCGGACCAGTAGGAGGCCCCCAGGAGCCCGGACCCAGGAAGCGCCCTGAGGAGCCGGTTCCCTACCTGACGTGCGGGGCCACGAGGGAAGGCTTTGAGGAGCGGGACCACGAGGAGTCAGCCGAGAGCCCGGGCAGTCCAGAGCGGACCGCCCGGGCTCTCGCACACCACCCCGGAGTCTCCGACCCACCACCTCAGCGCTCCCCGGACACCGACGGAGCGCACCTCCCGACCCGCCGCCGCAGCCGCGGTCATGTTTCGCGCGACGTTCGACTGCCGAGGACGCCCCTCGAACTTCTCGTGTTTTTCGAACTAGCCGCGCTGACCAGGCACGGACCACGCGAGGGCGCGCTGCCCGCCAGGCCTCGAAGCAAGGGACGAGCGCACGCTCCACGCCCAGTGGCCGACCTCAACGCCGAGGACGCCACCCGAGTGCCGGAACTCGGTCAGGACGTCCTTCAGCGAAGACGGGGCGCCGGGCCTGGGGACCGTGGTGGCCAACGAGGAGGTGACCGCGGAAGGGCTGACTGGAGTGGTCCCAGTCAGCGCGGTATGAGGCTCGCTCGAGCGCCGTAGGGGACTGCTCAGGGGCCGGAGGCGGGCCTGGTGCTCCGCTGTTCCTGTCCGGGTGTGTCCTCCTCGCTCCCCTTGGTCGCGTGCGCCCGGCTCGTTCGTGCCGAGTTCGAAGTTCGCGCGAAGTGTGACCCGCGAGGACGGCCCTCGAAGTTCTCGCGAATTTCGAACTAGCCGCGCTGACCAGGCACGGAACCCCGCGAGGGCGCGCTGACGCCCGGACTCGAAGCGCCAGGAGGCACGTGGCGTGCGAGGCGTCCTTCAGGCTGGCCCGAAGTGTCTCCTCCAGGGAGGGCTGAAGGTCCCAGCTCGGTGGGATCGGGGGCTCGCGCGCGGTCCCGGCTTGCTCGCGCGGGTGGGGTTGCTCAGCCCTGGGCAGCAGTGCCGTTGGGAGTCCTCGTGACGACGAAGGCGCCCGGCCTGTGGCCGGGCGCCTTCGTGCGAGCTCGAGGGGGTCAGTCGCGGAAGATGAGGAGCTTGAGCATGATGAAGTTGATCATCGTGCCGAGCCCCTGGGCGATGACCCAGAACAGCGTGAACTGCCAGGGATCCTGCGCGTTGAACCACACGCACAGCACCTGGTTGGAACCCATGTTCACGAAGAACGTCGTGGTGTAGAGCACGGCGAACGCGCCGGCCTTCGCGGTGGTGTTGCCCTGGCCCGCACCCTGGAAGGTGAACTTCCGGTTGATCACGTACGAGGCCGTGGTACCCAGGATGAACGAGATCGACTTCGACACCCACACCGGCCAGCCGAGCACGCCCAGCAGCAGCGAGTACGTCCCGAAGTCGATGACCGCGCACCCACCGCCGATCACGATGAAGCGCGTGAGCTGCGCGAACACGCCCAGCTTCTTGGGTTCGGTTGCGGTATCGGCCACTGTCACAGGTTCACCTTCACGAAACGACGGCAGGACCAGACGCCCAGGACCGTCCGCGCCCAGGACACCCGGACCGCGGCGCACACGTCCCCTGCGAGTGTAGCGATGACCCTTCGCGATCCACCGGGGACCGCTCGTACCCGGCGCTAGCACAACCCGATGCGCGGATAGACTCGGCTGGGTGGAACCGGTAGAGGACGAGCTACGGCCGCTGAGGTGCCCGGCGCGCGAGGCGTCGACCAGGGCGGACCTCGGCCGCGTCCTGAACCGCCACAGGCAGGGAGGCATCGGCGATCACCCCCGGTCGCCGGACCTGCTCACCGCGGACGGCGAGGTCCGCACCCACGAGCCCGGGAGTGAGACCTCGGAGCTGTTCTGGACGACCGCCGGCACCACGGACTCAACCGGCGGCCTCCCGGACGTCATCACCACGTTCGAGCACGTCGCGAACGTGCAGAAGATCAAACTCGACCTCTCGCGAAGGCTGGGCCTGTGACCGCAGCAATGGAGTACCGCACGCTGACCGGTTGGGCACGGACCGCGCCGTCCCGGGCGCGCGTGCTCAGCACGACCGACGTCGACGCCATCGCCGAGGCGGTGCGCACCGCCGACGAGCGTGGCGTCATCGCCCGCGGCCTGGGCCGCAGCTACGGCGACGTCGCCCAGAACGCCGGTGGCGTGGTCATCGACATGACCGCGCTCAACCGCGTCCACGACATCAACCCGGACACCGCCATCGTCGACGTCGACGCGGGCGTGAGCCTGGAAGAGCTGATGAAGGCCGCGCTGCCCTACGGCCTGTGGGTCCCGGTCCTGCCGGGAACCCGGCAGGTCACGGTGGGTGGCGCGATCGCCAACGACATCCACGGCAAGAACCACCACAGCGCCGGCAGCTTCGGCAACCACGTGGTGGCGATGGACCTGCTGACGGCCGACGGCGAGATCCGCACGATCACGCCGAACGGCCCCGACGCCGACCTGTTCTGGGCGACGGTGGCCGGCATCGGCCTGACCGGCATCATCCTGCGCGCCTCGATCCGGATGACCCGGACCGAGACCGCGTACTTCATCGCCGACGCCGACCGGACCGCGAACCTCGACGAGACGATCGCGCTGTTCAACGACGGCTCCGACGACAAGTACACCTACTCGTCGGCTTGGTTCGACTCGATGTCCACAGGGTCGAAGCTGGGACGCGGCGCCTTCGGCCGCGGCTCGCTGGCCACGCTCGACCAGCTGCCGCCGAAGCTGCGCGCCGACCCGCTGAAGTTCGACGCGCCGCAGCTGCTGACGCTGCCGGACGTCTTCCCGCCGCGGCTCGCCAACAAGCTGACCTTCGGCACCATCGGTGAGCTCTACTACTGGAAGACGCCGAAGCGCGGCCGCAACCTGATCCAGAACCTGACCGCCTTCTACCACCCGCTGGACCTGATCGGCGAGTGGAGCCGGGCCTACGGTTCGCAGGGCTTCGCCCAGTACCAGTTCTCGCTGCCCTACGGCAAGGACGAGGACCTCAAGCGGATCATCCGCAAGATCGCCCACTCCGGCCACGTCTCGTTCCTCAACGTCATCAAGAAGATGGGCGAGGGCAACCGGGCGCCGCTGTCCTACCCGCACCCGGGCTGGCTGGTGTGCCTGGACTTCCCGATCGTGGACGGCCTCGGACGCTTCTGCACGGAGCTGGACGAGGAGGTCCTCGACCTCGGCGGCCGGCTCTACACCGCGAAGGACTCCCGGACCACGGCCGAGACCTTCCACAGGATGTACCCGCGGGTGGACGAGTTCAAGAAGATCCGCCAGAACATTGACCCCGAAGGCAAATTCGCCTCAGACATGAGCCGGAGGCTTGAGCTGTGATCGACGCTGTTGGCAACCCCCAATCGCTGCTGGTGCTGGGTGGCACCTCGGACATCGCGCTGACGACCGCGAAGCAGTACGCCAAGAACCGCCCGCTGCGCATCGTGCTGGCCGACCGTCCCGAGGAGTCGGAGCGGCTCAACGCCGCAGCCGAGGAGCTGCGCCAGACCGGCAGCACGGTGTCGGTCCTGCACTTCGACGCCCGCAAGCCGGAGACGCACTCCGAGGTCATCGACAAGGCCTTCGCCGACGGCGACATCGACGTCACCCTGATCGCCTTCGGCATCCAGGGCGACAACGAGAAGGGCTGGACGGACTTCGAGGCCGCCCGCGCCATCGCCGACATCAACTACGTCGCCCCGGTGGGCCTGGGCGTGCTGCTGGCCAACAAGCTCAAGAAGCAGGGCCACGGCAGCATCGCGGTGATGGCCTCCCCGGCCGGTGAGCGCGCTCGCCGTTCGAACTTCGTCTACGGCTCGTCCAAGGGCGGCCTGGACATCTTCTACACCGGTCTCACCTACGCGCTGGAGGAGCACGGTGTGAAGGTCACCGTGATCCGGCCGAACTTCGTGCACACGAAGCTGACCGCGGGCATGAAGCCGCCGCCGATGTCGCAGACCCCGGAGCAGGTCGCCGCGGCGATCATCGACGGCGTCCGCAAGGGCAAGGAAGAGGTCTACGCGCCGAACCAGATGCGCTGGGTCATGTTCGTGCTCAAGCACGTCCCCCGCTTCATCTTCAAGAAGCTGCCGTTCTGATCGAGTGGTCGAAGCGGGGCCGGCGGGTCGATCCCGCCGGCCCCGTTCGTCGTTCGGGGACCACCTCCGCGGTCCTCGGGTAGATTTCTTCGCGCGAGAGGCAACGTTTCACCCCTGCGCAGCGATCTGTCAGTGTGCGGGAGTCGTGAGACGCCCGCCGAGCTTCCGGAAGCGCGAGGCGCATCAGGAAGCGCGGATGCCCGGAGAAGTGGGGTTCCCCAGGCATCCGCGTCCGTGGGTCCTCCGCCTGCCCTCGGTTCCGGGGGACCCACGGAACGTCCGTGAGACGTGCCGGGCGTTCCGCGGGTTTCTCCTCTCCCGGCGGAACCGGCCGTGCAGGCGCGGTTTTCGCCCGTTCGGCGCAGCGGGACCGGCCACCCGGAACTGCGTGTGGGCGGCTGGACACCGCCAGTAGTCTGATCTTCCGTGGACGACTTCGAGACGGCCATCGCCGAGTACTACCGGCTCGGTCCGGAACGGGATCGCCTCAGCACCTGGGGGTACCTGGAAGCGCTGCGCACCGCGGAGCTGCTGGGACGACACCTGCCGCCGGCTCCGGGCACCGTCTTCGACATCGGTGGTGCGGAAGGCGCCTACGCCCTGCCGCTGGCCCGCGACGGCTACGAGGTGCACCTGGTCGACGCGTGGGAACCGCACGTGACGGCCGCTGCCGAGGCCTCCGCCGCCCAGCCCGCCGCACCGCTGGCGAGCTGCACCGCCGGCGACGCGCGGGACCTGACCTTCGACGACGGCACGGCCGATGCGGTCCTGCTGCTCGGCCCGCTCTACCACCTGCTGGAACGCGCCGACCGGTTGCGCGCCTTGCGCGAAGCGCACCGGGTGCTCAAACCCGGTGGTGTGCTGCTGGCAGCGGCGGTGTCCCGCTACGCCTCGACCTTCGACGGCGTGGCGAAGGGCGACCTCGCCGACCCGCGCTTCGAGGGGCTCGTGGAGGGCGTGCTGCGGGACGGCCTGCACCGGAACACGAACCCTCGCGAGCACCCGCGCTGGTTCACCTCCACCTACTTCCACCGGCCCTCCGACCTGCGCGACGAGGTCGCCGACGCCGGTTTTCGCACGATCGAGCTGGTGGCGGTCGAGAGCGCCGCGGCCTGGGCCACCGACACCCGCAGGTTGCGCGACGCGGAGCACCGGGAAGCGGTGCTCCGGGCGATCCGCCGGGTCGAATCGGCTCCGGAACTGCTGGGCGCGAGCCCGCATCTCATGGCGATCGCGCGCAGGTCCCACTGACGTCTCTTCTCGTCCTCATCCGGCGTGCCGGGCAACCTCCCGGGCGGCGCCGGTCGTGAAACTGCAAGAAGCTCAACGCAGTTCCCCCACCGGTCCCCGGGAGAGCACAGGGTGAAGCACCTGACGAGCACCGCACCGGTCGAAGCGCCCGCTGAACCGCACCTCGAGGAAGGACCCCGGCGATCGCGCCTGGGCAGGTGGCTGGCGCACGTCCTCGCGCTGTGCCTGGGCGTGGCGGGCCTGTGCTGCGCGCTCGCGCTCCCACTGGCCCCGGTGCTGACCGACCGCACCGAGGTGACCTGGCCGGCGGCGACGGACGAGAACCCCACCACGACGGCCTTCCTCACGCCCTACCGGCCCGCCGAGTTCCGCGCGACCGTGCCGTGCGCCACGATGCGCGCCGCGCTGCAGCGCTCGGAACCGACCACGGTGCTGAGCACCTCACCGCCGGGCAGCGACCGCGAAGGGCTGGTGCTGTCCACCCAGGACGGAGAACCTCGGTTGCTGCTGGGTGAGCGGGAAGTGCCGCTGCCCGAGGGGTCCTGCGGCCTGGTGGTGCGCGGCGACGACCGGAGCTCGGTGGTCGAACCCTCCGGACGCGCTCCGATCGTGCTGCCGGGTGTGCCCGCGCCGGAGGTGTTCACCTTCGCCACGGCGCTGGAACCTGAGCAGCTGCGCGGGTTCTCGGTCACCGCGCGCCCCTACTCGTGGAGCGACACCGCACCGACCGAGACCAAGCGCGGGTTGGTCGAAGCGGCGCTGGTGCTCGCGGTCTGCTCGTTGTTGCTGCTGTTCGCCCACACCCCGCCGGTGCTGCGCGGTCTCCGCCTCCGCCCGCTGCTGTGGCCGGTCGACGCCGGTGTGGCGGCGGTGATCTGGACGTGGCTGTTCGTCGGACCGCTCACCGACGACGACGGCTTCGCGATGATGACCGTCCGCAACTACGCCGAAACCGGCGACATCGGCAACTACTACCGCTGGTTCAACGCCTCCGAGGCGCCGTTCACGCTGGTGCAGCACTTCATGCGCTGGTGGTCTGCCGACGGTCTGGAGCCGCTCTGGCTGCGGATGCCCAGCGCCGCCGCCGGTCTGCTGACCTGGCTGGTGGTCAGCCGCGGCGTCGTCGCGCCGATCTGCCGCGACAGCAGGCGGTTGCCCCTGCACCTGCTGACGGCCGTGTTCTTCCTGGCCTGCTGGCTGCCCTACGGCCTCGGGATCCGCCCCGAGCCGTTCCTGGCGCTGGGCACGTCGGTCCTGGTCGCCGCGCTGCTGCGGGCCTCCCGCAGCAGCTCCCCGTTCGGCTGGCTGGGCGTGGCGGCGCTGACCTGCGCGCTGACGGTGTCGATCACCCCGACCGGGGTGAGCGCGGTGCTGGTGGTCCTGGTGTTCGCGCCGCGCATCTGCTCGCTGCTGGGGCGGGCCGGTCCGCTGCCGCGCTGGGCGCTCGTGCCGACCCGCGTCGCACTGCTGGCCAGCCTGGGCTCGGTGGGGCTGGTGGCGATGTTCGCCGACTCGTCCTGGAACGGGGTGCGCGGCGCGACCCGGGTGCACGACGAGTTCGGGCCGAGCTTGGGCTGGTACCAGGAGATCGACCGCTACGAGAAGCTGCTCAGCACCGGCGCGTGGGGTTCCGCCGGCAAGCGCCTGGTGGTGTTCCTGGTGGTCACCGCGGTGCTGATCAGCGCAGCCTGCGCGATCCGGCGGCTGCACCGGGCGATCAACCTCCCCGACCTGCCGGTGCTGCTGGGGTCGGTGGTCGCGGTGCTGGCGGCGCTGTGGCTGACCCCGTCGAAGTGGACGCACCACTTCGGTGCGCTGATCGGCCTCGGACCGGCGCTGGTGGCGGTGACCGCGGTGCTGCTGCTCCGGGTCGGCGAGCTCGCCGGTGCGGAGCGAGAAGCCCGGCTGCTGGGCGTGTTCGGCACTGTGGCGGCCTCGGTGGCGGCCGGGTTGGCGTTCATGGGACCGAACGCCTGGCCGTGGCAGTCGGACCTGGCGATGCCGTGGTCGGACACCCCCGTCCGGCCGGACCTGCCGCTGGACAGCCCGGGTTTCTGGCTGCTCGTCGGCCTGGTGGCGGGCCTGGTGGTGCTCGTCGGCCTGCTCGTCCGCACGCGGCTGCGTTCCCGACCGCTCGGCGGTCTGATGTGGACGATCGCGCCGACGTCGGTGCTCACCGGGTCCGCGCTGGCGATGGCGCTGGTGCTGCTGGGCTCGTTCCTGGCGGCGCCGGAGACGATGGGCGACCGCTTCTCCGTGGCGCGGATGAACCGGCTCAGCCACGAGGCCTCCACCTGCGGCCTGGAGGACGAGGTGCAGGCGATGCCGATCGCCGAGACCCTCCAGCCGATCGATCCCGACGACACCGGAGAGCTGGAGGGCTTCACCGCCGGCGGAGCTCCACCGCAGGAACCCGACCTGCGCCTCGAGAACCCCGGCGAGCCGCTGCAGCTGCCCGAAACCGAGGACCCGGACGACCCCCGCGCCGACGAACCGGTCGCCCGTTCGGCCAGTGACCACGCCTGGACCAGCCAGGACGGTGGTCCGCAGAACACCGGCACGCTGATCACCCCGTGGTTCGTGCTGCCCCGGGTGGACGCCCGGCAGCTGCTGTCGTGGTGGGTGGCCGGCCGCCCCGAGCAGGGCAACGAGCTGGTCGTGGAGTTCGCCGCGGGCAGGCGCGTGCTCGGGCGCGCGGAACTCCGCGACGCACCGCCCGCGGACCTGCCCTACGACGACCCGCGGCACGGCCGGGACGAGGACTGGCGCGACTTCACCAGCTGGCGGAACCTCACGCTCGAACCCCGGGACGTCCCGGCAGGGGCCGACCGGGTCCGCGTGCTGGCCGAGGACCGCAGCACCGACCGGCAGGGCTGGCTGTCCGTCAGCGGGCCGGTCGTGCGCGACGTGGTCGGGCTGCGCCAGGCCCTCGACGCGCAGGGGCCGGTGCTGATCGACTGGCCGATGACCTTCGTGTTCCCCTGCCGCAACGACTACCCACAGGTCGGCCACGGTGTCGCGGCGAGCCCCCGGATGCTCGTCACGCCCCCGGGTGGCGAAGGCTCGATGGCCACCGACCCGAACCTCGGCGGCGTGTTCGCCGGGATGCCGATGCTCTCCCAGCGGATGGAGCTGCCCACCCGGATGCGCGGCGCTCCGGGTTACACCTGGGGCCACCTGCTCGTGGTCCGCTACGACCGCGAACGTGACGCCTACACCACGACTCGCCAGCGCGAACGCGTCAGCGGCACCGGAGGCGACGGCTCGTACCCCTTCGAGCAGGAGTGATCGTGTGTGCGAGGCACGACGGGATGCCTGAAACTGGCGCTCCGGAGACCGATTTCCTGGCGATCCGCTAGACGTCGCTGACTGGGGGAACGTTGCTGGACGGGATCGAGCTGACCGCGGAGCCCCATCGGCCGATGCCCGCCGCACGCGCCCCTCGCCGTCGCGTCGTCCACGCCCTCGGCTTGCTCGTCGGCGTCCTCGCGGTGCTCGCCGCGCTGGCCGTGCCGTTCGCGCCGGTGGTCGGTGAGCGGGTCACGGTCACCTGGCCGATGGCCGGTCAGCCGCCGGAGAGCACCGTCGCGTTCGTGGTGCCCTACCACCCGGACCAGGTGCACGTCCGGGTCCCCTGCGAGGTGGTCCGCGCAGGCCAGGAGCGGGGTGAGTCGACGACGCTGGTGTCCTCCCGACCGCCGGGCCAACCCACCGAGGGCTTCGCGGTCACCACCGCCCAGGACCACGTGATCGCGCTCGTCGCGGGCCGGGAGGCGCTGCGCGCGCCGATCGACCAGGCCTGCGACGTGGCCATCGACGGCGGCCCGTCCGGCGCGACCGCCCGCATCGGCGACCGGACCGGCTCCGTGCAGGAGGGGATGCGCGACATCGTCGCGTTCACCACCGACCTCGCCCCCGCCGAAGCCGCGGGCACCCAGGTCGAGGTGGTCACCGCCAACTGGTTCGAAACGTCCCCCACGCAGGGGAAGCTCCTGCTCATCACGCTGCAGCTGGTGCTGGTGGCAGCGGGTTTCGCGGTCCTGGCCGCGCTGGACCGCAAGCGGCGCAGGGACGTCGAGCGGCCGGTGCGGCGGCCGCTGCACCGGTTCCTCGGCTACGGGGTCGACCTGCTGCTGGTTGCCGTGCTGGCCGGGTGGTGGCTGCTGGGCCCGAACAGCCCGGACGACTCGTTCGCCTCGGTGACCGTGCAGAACGCGCTGCGCACCGGCGACATCGGCAACTACTACCGCTGGGAGAACGCCTCCGAAGCCCCGTTCACGCTGGTCCAGCAGCTGCTGGTGCCGGTGGCCGAGTGGAACCAGAACCCGCTGGCCATGCGCATCCCCAGCATCATCGCCGCCGTGCTGACCTGGCTGGTCCTCAGCCGGGGCGTGCTCGGCGCCGCCGTTCCCGGCCAGCACCTGCGACCGCCGGTGCGCGTGCTGGCCGCGCTGGCGTTCCTGGGCTGGTGGCTGCCCTTCGGCATGGGTGTGCGGCCGGAGGCGTTCGAGGCCCTGGGCCTGACCGCCGTGCTCGCGGCGGCGCTGCAGGCGGCGCGCACCGAGCGCCGGGTGTGGCTGGGCGTGGCCGCGCTGGCCGCGGGCCTGTCGATCGCGGTCAACCCGATGGGCATCACCACGATCGCTCCGCTGCTGGTCCTCGCCCCGCGCCTGTGGCGGCTGGCAGGGGTGGGGGTGGTCGCGGTGCTGGCCGGGATCGCCTCGGTCGGCGTGGTCGCGATGTTCGCCGACCAGTCCTTGTTCGGCGCCGCCAAGGCCACCGACCTGCACGGCTACTACGGGCCCAACGTCTCCTGGTTCCTGGAGGTCATGCGCTGGCAGTACCTGCTGGGCTTCGACTTGCAGGGCGATGTGGCCCGGCGCGCCGCCGTGCTGCTCACGCTCGTCGTCGCCGCCTTCAGCCTCGTCGTCCTGCTGCGCACCCGCCGCGAGGCGGGCCTGCGGATGGCGCACGTACCGGCGGCGTCGTTGCTGCTCAGCATGGCTCTGATGACCTTGACGCCGTCGAAGTGGAGCCACTACTTCGGCGCGCTCGCCGGCGTCGGAGCCGCTACGCTGACCGCGGGTGCGGTGGTGATCGGCATCGCCGCGGCCACCGCGAGCCGGGACCGCGTGGTCCTGGTGGCCGGAGTGGTGGCCACCGCGCTCGCCGGGGGCGCAGCAGCACTCGTCTTCTCCGGCAAGAACAACTGGTTCCTGCACTCCCAGTACGGGGTGCCCTGGGGCGAGGGCCCGGTGCGGCCACTGCACAACCCGCTGTGCTGGCTTCTCATCGCCGGGCTGCTGATGGCCGGATCCGCGCTGGTCCGGCGACATGACGACCGGGTGCGGCGCGCGCTCATCCGCACGCCCGCGCTGGTCTGCGTCACGGCGATGGGGGTAGCGGTGACGATCGTGCTCGGCTCCTTCGTGGTAGCGCCGATCCGGCAGGGCGACGACGCCTACTCGATCGGCGCGCAGGGCATCGCGGCCGCGCGCGGCGGCAGCTGCGGCATCGCCGACCAGATCGTCGTCACCCCCGACCTCCGAGCACTGCCAGGTGGTGACGGCGCGCAGATGGCCGGTTTCACCGAAGGCAGCGGGTGGGCGCCGGACTCCACCCCGCCCGCCGACGTGCCCGTCTGGGGCAGCCTGACGGGCGGCCAGATCAACACCGGCACGCTCGCCACCGGCTGGTTCCCGCTTCCCGAGCTCGCCCCCGACCAGGAGCTGGCGTTCGCCGTGGCCGGGCGCAGCGGCGACGGCAACCGGGTCGCGCTGGAGTTCTCCGGACCGGAGGGCACCCGCGAGGTCGTCCTGGACGACACCTGGATGGACTCCGACGAGCGCGAGAACTACCCCACCGACCACGTCATCGAGGACCGGCCGCAGGACCACCCCGGGTTCCGCGACTTCCACCTCTCCCCCGCGCAGGTCCCGCCTGGTGCCGAGCGGGTCCGCATCACCGCGGCCGACACCACCACCGACCCGGCCGGGTGGGTGGCGGTCAGCGGCCCGCGGTTGCGCGAGGTCATCCCGCTGACCGAGTACATGCGCGACAGGGCGCCGACCTACGTCGACTGGTCGATGACCTGGAACATGCCGTGCATGCGGGACCTGCCGAAGGTCGAGGACGGTCTCGTCGAACCGCCCGCGTACCTGATCACGCCACCCAACTCCATGGGGTTCGGCGGCACGGCCGCCTTCGAACGCGGGATCGGTGGTGCCTTCGCGGGGGTCCGCGACGTCGGTGTCCAAGAGGAGATCCCGACGAGGCTCAACGGTTACGAGAAGACACCCGAATACTCCGAGTGGGGACACCTGTTCGAGGTGCAATACCCCTACCCGGGCAACCGTTTCGACGTGCAGCGCGTTGAAGCGACACGGTGGGGTTGGCGAGGGGAGTGACCATGGCCGACGCGATTCGCCACGAGGTCGGACTACCGGTACCGCAGCAACAACCACGCTCCGAAGACGCCGAGGCCAAGCAGCTGATCTCCTACGTGCTGCCGGTCTACAACGAAGCCGAGGGCATCAAGCACTTCCACTCCGAGCTGACCTCCACGGTCGCCCAACGGCCCGAGTTCTCCTACGAGTTCCTCTACGTCAACGACGGGTCCGCCGACGGATCGCTGCGCATCCTGCAGGACATCGCCAAGAACGACTCCCGGGTGCGGGTGGTGGACTTCGCGCGCAACTTCGGCCACCAGATCGCCATCACCGCGGGACTGGACCACGCCACCGGTGACGCGGTGATCGTGATGGACACCGACCTGCAGGACCCGCCGAAGGTCAGCCTGCAGATGATCGACGCCTGGCTGGCGGGCGCCGAGATCGTGCAGGCACGCCGCCGGACGCGACGCGACACCCCGTTCAAGCGGTTCACCGCGCACGCCTACTACCGGCTGCTGCGCAGCTGCGCCGACGTCGACATCCCCGTCGACACCGGCGACTTCCGGCTGCTCAACCGGCGCGCGGCCGAGGAGCTGCGCACGTTCCGGGAACGCAGCCGGTTCATCCGCGGCATGGTCGCCTCGATGGGTTTCGAGCAGCAGGAACTCCTCTTCGACCGGGACGAGCGGGTCGCCGGCGAGACGAAGTACCCGATGCGCAAGATGCTGCGACTGGCCGCCGACGGCGTCACCGGCTTCTCCACCGCGCCGCTGAAGTTGATCACCCGCATGGGGTTCGTGAGCCTCGCGCTGGCGATGGTGGGCATCATCTACTCGATAACGCTCCGGTTGTTCTTCCCCGAGATCACCGTCTCGGGGTGGACGATGTTGATGGTCGTGATGCTGTTCCTGGGTGGGCTGCAGATGCTGTCGCTGGGGGTCATCGGCAGCTACATCGGCCGCATCTACCACGAAGTGCAGCAACGCCCCCTCTACACCGTCCGGGATGTGATCCGGCATGACGAAGCTTGAGCCGCGCTCCCGGCTGGTCAGCCGGGAACTGCTGCTCTACGCGTTGATCGGCGGCAGCGGAGTGCTGCTCGACTACCTGCTGTTCCTGCTGCTGTTCAACGTGTTCGGCCTGCACCACCAGCTCGCCAACGCGATCAGCACCACGGCCGGGATCACCAACAACTTCGTGCTCAACTCGCTGTTCAACTTCCGCAAGACCGACCGGATCGTGGTGCGGTTCCTGCGCTTCTACGCGGTGGGCATCGCCGGGATCGGGCTGACGTTCCTGCTCCTGGCGGTGTTCTCGACCTGGCTGGGCATCGACGCGAACCTGGTCAAGCTCGCCAGCCTGCCGCTGGTCCTGCTGTTCCAGTACACGATCAACAAGAGGTGGAGTTTCGGATGAAACTGGGGATCGTCGGGGCCGGCGCGACCGGGCTGACCGCGGCCTTCGACGCCGTGCGCGCCGGGCACGACGTCACGGTGCTGGAGGCCTCCGCCGAGCTCGGCGGGCTCGCGGCCTCGATCGAGGTCGGCGGCACCCCGCTGGAGCGCTTCTACCACCACAGCTTCGCCAGCGACACGGCGATGATCGAGCTCATCGGCGAGCTCGGGCTCAGCGACAAGCTCCGCTTCCACAAGCCCACCACCGGCGTGTACCTGGACGGCGAGCTGCACGACTTCGGCACCCCGGTGGAGATGCTGAAGTTCCCGGAGTTCTCGATGCTCGACCGGTTGCGCTTCGGTGCTTCGGCCGCGGCCTTGAAGGTGATCCGCGACGGCAGCCGGTTCAACGAGGTGCGCGCGCTGGACTGGATGCGCCGCTGGGCCGGGCCGAAGGTGACCTCGACGATCTGGGAGCCGCTGCTGAAGGGCAAGTTCGGCGAACACGCCGAGGAGATCTCGATGGCGTGGCTGTGGGCGAGGATCCACTGCCGCACGTTCGAACTCGGCTACGTGCACGGCGGTTTCGACCAGGTCTACCGGGCGCTGAGCGAGGCGGTGACCGAGCGCGGCGGGAAGATCGAGTTCAGCAAGCCGGTCGCCTCCATCACCCAGCCCTCCGCGGTGGTGCAGGTGGGGACGTCGGACGGCAGCAGCTACGAGTTCGACCACCTCATCGTCACGGTCCCGCAGCCCGCCTTCGCCAAGGCCGCCGACATCGAGTCCGACGACGTGCTCTGGCGCAACCAGTACCTGGGCGCGACCTGCTTCATCCTCGAGGTCGACCGCAGCGTCATCCCGTACTACTGGCTCAACATCAACGACCCCGAGTTCCCGTTCCTGGCGGTCGTGGAGCACACGAACATGGTCGACCGGCAGGAGTACGGCGGGAACCACGTCGTCTACGTCGGCAACTACGTGCCTCGCGACGACTGGCGCTTCACCACCGACCCGGCCGAGCTGCTGAGCGCCTACGTCCCGTGGCTGAAGCGCCTCAACCCGGACTTCGACGAGTCCTGGATCCGCAACTGGCACTTCTCCAAGGCCGGCTTCGCCCAGCCCATCGTGACGCCGACCTACCGCTCCCTCATCCCGCCGCACACGACGCACCTGCCCCACGTCACGCTGGCGACGATGTCGCAGATCTACCCCCAGGACCGCGGCCAGTCCTACGCCATCGCGATGGCCCACGAAGTGACAGAAACCCTCGGCCTCCGGTGACCCCCACGACCCGGCCCGGGGGCCTTCACCACTCCCGGGCTCGCGGCTCCCGGGGCACCGCAGGCTTACCGCAGGCTGTTTCGGACTTCGCGCGAACTTCGAAGGCCCCCGCCGCTGCCCGGTGCTGACCCGCCTGAACTTCCGGGCCCACGCGTGTCACCCGCGCCCCCTGGTCCGAACGTCGCGCGAAATGTGAACACCCACGCGAACACGAAACCGGTCGGCCAAGCCCGCGAACGGGAAGCCAGCCGGCGGAGCCCGCGAACGGGAAGCCAGCCGGCAGAGCCCACGAACGGGAAGCCAGCCGGCGGAGCCTGGGGATTGGGAGCGTCGTCCTCGGCGTGCGGGCCGTGCGCGGGGTGAACGACATCTCGCGCGACATGTCGTTCGGCTGGCGAAGCACATTTCGCGCGACATGTCGTTGCTCGGGCGAAGGGTGGTCCCGCGGGGTGCTTGGGGAGGTCAGGATGGGGTGAGGCCGGGGGTGCCGTCTTGGATGGTGAAGGTGGCGAGGTCTTCGACCTCGGCGCCGGGCTTGGAGACGTGGGGCAGGACCTTGTAGGTCACCGTCATCTCGTCCGCGGTGATCGTGGTGGAGACGTAGCCGCGCTGGTTGCGGTAGAGCCGGACGTGGGGGTTCTCGGTCAGGTAACCCTTCTCCTCCTCGGTGAGCTCGGCCGATCCGTCGCCGCCGCTGCTGATCGAGGTGGTGGTGAGCTCGGTGGCCACCACGCGCTCCCCGTCGTGGACCTCGTTCGCCCAGTGCGAGTGCACGTCGCCGGTCAGCACGACCGGGTTGCGCGTGCCCGCCTGCTCGAAGCCCTCGAGGACCCGCCGCCGCGAACCGACGTAGCCGTCCCACGCGTCCGGGTTGTAACCCTCGTCCTCACCACCGAGGTAGTCGATCTCGGCGAACATGACCTGCTGGCCCAGCAGGTCCCAGCGGGCGCGCGACGAGCGCAGGCCCTGAAGCAGCCAGCGCTCCTGCTCGGCCCCGGTCAGGCTGCGCTTCGGGTCCCGGTTCGCGGGGTCCTGCGTCGGGAACTCGTCGCCGCCGACCTGGTCGTCGCGGTACTGGCGGGTGTCGAGCACGTGGAACGTCGCCAGCGAACCCCACTCGAGCCGCCGGAACAGCCGCATGTCGATGCCCTGCGGGACCTGGGCGCGACGCAGCGGCATGTTCTCGTAGTAGGCCTGGAACGCGGCCTTGCGGCGTTCCAGGAAGTTCGGTTGCGGCTTCTCCGGCTTCTCGTGGACCTCATCGGCCCAGTTGTTGTCGACCTCGTGGTCGTCCCAGACCACGACCCACGGCGCCGCGGCGTGCGCGTGCTGCAGGTCGGCGTCGGTCTTGTACTGGGCATGCCGCTGCCGGTAGTTCGCCAGCGTCTCGGTCTCCGGACCTGCGTGGTCGCGGACGTTGCCGCTCGGGGCCTCGTAGTCACCGGCCGCGTACTCGTACTGGTAGTCGCCCAGGTGCAGGACCAGGTCCGGCCGCTCGTCGCCGAGGTGCCGGTAGGCGGTGAAGTACCCGTGCTCGTACTGGGCGCAGGAGGCGAACGCCATCGACAGCTCGCCCGTGGTGCCGGGCAGCGGGGCCGTCCGCGTGCGCCCGGCCGGCGAGACCGAGCCCTCGGCGCGGAACCGGTAGAAGTAGTCCCGGCCCGGGCGCAGCCCCTCCAGCTCGACGTGCACGCTGTGGCCCATCTCGGGCGCGGCGGGTGCTTCGCCCCGGCGCACCACCCGGGTGAAGTTCTCGTCCTCGGCCACTTCCCACTGCACCGTGACGGTCTTGCCCGGCATGCCGCCCATGCCGTCCTCGGCCAGCGGATCCGGGGCCAGCCGCGTCCACAGCACGAAACCGTCCGGCAACGGATCACCCGAGGCCACGCCCAGGGTGAACACCTCACCGCGCCGGGCGGCACCGGCACCGGCACCCGGCAGCGACAGCACGGACGGCGCGACGGTCAGCGCCGCGGCACCGGCGGCACCGCCCAGCAGCACGTGGCGGCGGGAGAGCTTCGCAACGGACTTGTCCATGGGGTTCGGTCCTCCATCGGTTCGGCAACGACACCACTCTCACCGGGCCAGGTGAACGCACCGGTGATCGTCGATGAACGAACCGTGCACAACGACGAAGCCCCCGGCCACTGGAGACCGGGGGCTTCGACGGAGCGTCACTCAGAGGTAGAACGCCAGGAACAGGCAGCCTGCCAGGACCAGGCCGAGCACCATGAGGACCTTGTCCTTGAGGACCACTTCCTCCGGCTCACCGGCGACACCCTTGTCGATGTCCACCGCGTACCGCAGGATCGCGATCACCATCGGCACGATGGAGATCAGGCCCCAGCGCGACATCTCGAACTCGCGGATGTCGTAGGCCCACAGCGCGTAGGTCATGATCGTGATCGCGGCCGCGATCGCCCACACGAACCGCAGGTACGAGGGCGAGTACGCCTTCAGCGACTTGCGGATCTTCGCGCCGGTCTCGGCGGCCAGCTTCACCTCGGCGTAGCGCTTGCCCGCCACCATGAACAGCGAGCCGAACGCCACGATCAGGTAGAACCACTGGGTGATCACCAGGTTCGCCGCGGCACCACCGGCGATGGCGCGCAGCAGGAACCCGGAGGCCACGATGCACAGGTCGATGACCGGCTGGTGCTTGAGGCCGAAGCAGTAGCCCAGTTGCACCGCGATGTACAGCGCCATGACCGCGAGCAGCTGCATGCTCGTCAGGCCCGAGATCACCAGCGAGCCACCCAGCAGCAGCGCGCACACCGCGTAGGCGATCGGCACCGGGATCAGCCCGGCGGCGATCGGCCGGTTGCGCTTGGTCGGGTGCTGCCGGTCCGCCTCGACATCGATCGCGTCGTTGACGAAGTAGATGCCCGAAGCGGCCATCGAGAACACCACGAACGCGATCACCGCGTCGAGCAGGACAGCCGGGTCCAGGATTTCGCCTGCCGCGAACGGCACGGCCAGGACCAGGACGTTCTTGACCCACTGCTTCGGGCGCAGTTCCTTGACCAGACCGGTCACCAGACCGGCCGTGGTCCCCGCCTTGGCGGTCACCTTCGCGTGGTAGGCGTCCGAGGACTTGTCCTTCTCGTCGCCGGCCTCGGCCGGCTCGGCCTCCAGCACCTCGTCGCCGAACTCGGCACCGATGGTGCCTTCCGAGTCGGCCTCCACCTCGGCCTGCTTCGAGGCAGCCGACCCGGCTCCCTCGGAGGCTTCGGTGGCCTCGGCTACCTCGGCCGAAGCTTGCTTGTTGTCAGCCACGGTTCCTCCGCCGTCTCATGAACCGCCGGGTGACCAGTGCCACGGCACCGCCGAGCACCGAACCGGCGACCACATCGCTCGGGTAATGAACCCCCAGGACAAGACGGCTGACCATCATGGGCGGCACCAGTGCCGGGGTCAGCTTCTTGCCGGTCAACCCGCCGTAGAGCACCGCGGCGGCCGTCGTGGACGTCGCGTGCGAGGACGGGAAGCTCAGCTGGCTCGGCGTACCGACCAGCACCTCGATCTCGGGGTCTTTCGGGCGCGGGCGGCGGACCACCCGCTTGACCGCGACCGACGCCGCGTGCGCGACGGCGACCCCGGCTGCCGCGGTCACCCACTGGCCGCGACGCTTGCGGTCGGCCAGCGCGCCGACCGCGCCGATGGCCAGCCAACCCGCGGCGTGTTCGCCGAACAACGACATCGCGTTCGCCGTCTTGACGACCGCGGGCTTGGCCAGCGCGCCCTGCACCTTGCGCAGAGCGATGGTCTCGGCCGTGACCTCCTCGTCCTTCTTGAGGTCGGTCACGTCCTCGGGGGCGATCAGCGTAGTCAGCTCTGCCACTTCGTCTCCGGGAAAGTCGGCGTCATTTCGAATCAAAGACTTGCTTCCAGGACTCCGCGCTGGTCAGCTCCGGCAGCGCCGCCCGGTACTCCTCGCGCAGCCGACCCCACTCCTGGCCGAGCCGCTTGTAGTTGGCCAGCGCCTGCAGGCCCAGCCGGCGGAAGGTCTCCGGGTCGCGGCGCCGGAACGCCACCCCGCTGCCGTCGGCGTTGGACACCGTGGCGCTGTCCAGGTTGCCCAGTAGGAACCAGCGGGCCGCGGCTGCCGGCACGTTGAGCTGCGGCCGGTCCGACGCGTCGTTCGCGGGTTCCTTGAGGTTGTGCAGCAGCGCCTTGGAGGCGCGGGCCGCGATCACCGCCGGGTTCACCGGCGGGTTGAGCAGCCCTTCGGCCATGATCGGGTCCGCGCTCGGCGGCGGGAACTCCCGCGCCGAGGGCAGCGTCTTGGCGTCGTCGTAGTCCTTGCGCAGCTCGCGGACGGCGGGCAACGCCGTGCGCAGGCTGTCGAACAGGCCCGACGGGCCCTTGAGGAAGTCCTCGATCGCCTTCTGCTGCACGGCGACCGTGGAGTACTCCATCGACAACAGGTGCCGCAGCGTGAGCTTGAGTCCCTGCTTGACGATGTTGTTCTTGACCTCGTCCGGGCTGTGCAGCGCGGCCAGGATGAGCCGGTTGCGAGTGTGGAAGTAGGCGGTCCAGTCCGTGGCGTCGTTCTTGTCTGTCCACGGCATGTGCCAGATCGCCGCACCCGGGAGCGTCACGGTCGGGTAGCCCTGGGCCCCGGCGCGCAGCGAGTACTCCGAGTCGTCGTGCTTGATGAACAGCGGCAGCGGCAGCCCGGTGCGCTCGATGATCTCGCGCGGGAACAGGCACATCCACCACCCGTTGTAGGTGGAGTGGATACGCGGGTGCAGCTTCTTGGTCTTGCGCAACGGCTTCTTGGCGAAGTCGTGGTCGGTGACCGCTCCCGGGGCCGCGCGCCAGATCCCCTGGCCGAGGTCGACGACCTCGCCCATGGTGTGCAGCCGGGAGCGCGCCTGCAGGTTGAGCATCTGCCCACCGACGATGACCGGCTGGGTGGCGGCGCGGGCGAAGGCGTTGGCCCGCAGTACGCCGTCCGGTTCCAGGGCGATGTCGTCGTCGATGACCATCACCTGGGCGGCGTCGGAGTTGTGGATGCCCTCGTACATGACCCGGCCGAAGCCGCCGGACCCGCCGAGGTTGTCCTGCTCGATGACGTGCAGCTTGTCGCCGATGGCCTTGGCGGCCTCGTCGAAGCCCTCGACCTCGTGGACCTTCTGCGGGCCCTGGTCGGCCACGATGACCCGCTCCACCACCGCCATGACCTGCGGGTCCTCGCCCAAGGTCTTGAGCGCCTCGATGCACTCCGAGGGCCGGATGGTGGTAGTGCCGACCACGACCTGCTGCTGGGGCATCGGCTGGTCGGTGGTCCAGGCGCCTTCGCTGACCTCCAGCTCGACGTCGTTGGTGAACAGGTCGAACCAGATCCAGCCGCCGTCCTCGAAGGGCTGCAGCGAGACCTTGAACTCCAAAGCGGTCCAGTCGTCGCTGGAGACCGGGGAGCCCTGGAGGTGAACGCTGTCACCGTTGGCCTTCGAGCGGTAGACGTCGAGCCGACCGGACCCCTTCACCTGCAGCCGCAGCACGACCTCTTCGATCTTGGTCCAACGCTTCCAGTAACTGGCCGGGAAGGCGTTGAAGTAGGACGCGAGCGAGATCTTGCTGTGCGCGGGGAGGCGCAGGTGGCGGCGGGACACCACGGTGGCGGTGCTGGCCAGCGCCTCCGGCTCGTCGATGTAGAGCGGACGCACGTCCAGCGGATCCTCGCCACGCGGGAACACGATCCGCTGCAACACCTGTTCGGGCGCCACGTCCGAGGTCCCGGCGCGCACCGAAGTGACGTCGCTGAACTTGCTCTCACCAGCGGCGTTGGGCTCTCGGGGGGTCCGGTCGGTCACGTCAGTCCTCCAGCGAGCCGTCCAGCGAACGGCCCTCGGTGAAGTATGGAGCGATCTTGTTGTCGAACATGCTCAGGGCCGACCCGATGGCCATGTGCATGTCCAGGTACTTGTAGGTGCCGAGACGACCGCCGAAGATGACCTTGCGCTCCTTGGCCTCCTTCTTGGCCAGGTCGCGGTAGGCCTCCAGCTTGCGCCGGTCCTCCGTGGTGTTGATCGGGTAGTACGGCTCGTCCCCGCTCTCCGCGGACCGCGAGTACTCCCGCACGACCACCGTCTTGTCCGAGGGGTAGTAGTCCCGCTCGGGGTGGAAGTGCCGGAACTCGTGGATCCGGGTGTAGGGGATCTCCTCGTCGGCGTAGTTCATCACCGACGTGCCCTGGAAGTCCCCGGTGCTGACGACCTCGGTCTCGAAGTCCAGCGTGCGCCAGCCCAGCTCGCCCTCGGAGTAGTCGAAGTACTGGTCCAGCGGACCGGTGTAGACGACCGGGACGCCGGCGGGCACCTCACCGCGGACCTCGAAGAAGTCCGTGGACAGCTGCACCTCGATGTTCGGGTGGTCGGCCATCCGCTTCAGCCACGCGGTGTACCCCTCGACCGGCAGACCCTCGTAGGTGTCGTTGAAGTACCGGTTGTTCAGGTTGTACCGGACCGGCAAGCGGTTGATGATCGCCGCGGGCAGCTCCTTGGGATCGGTCTGCCACTGCTTGGCCGTGTAACCGCGCACGAAGGCCTCGTACAGCGGGCGGCCGATGAGCGAGATCGCCTTCTCCTCGAGGTTCTGGGCGTCCTCGGTGTTGATCTCGGACGCCTGCTCGGCGACCAGCGCCTTCGCCTCGTCCGGGGTGAAGGCGCGACCGAAGAACTGGGACAGCAGCCCCAAGTTCATCGGGAACGAGTAAATCTGCCCCTGGTGCTTGGTGAACACCCGGTGCTGGTAGTTGGTGAATTCGGTGAACTGGTTTACGTAATCCCACACGCGTTTGTTCGACGTGTGGAAAAGGTGCGCACCGTAGCGGTGCACCTCGATACCGGTTTCGGGCTCCGCCTCCGAGTAGGCGTTGCCCCCGATGTGGTCACGTCGGTCCAGCACCAGCACCCGCTTGTCCAGCTGGGTGGCGGCGCGCTCTGCGATCGTGAGGCCGAAGAATCCGGAACCAACAACGATCAGGTCATAGCCTGCGAAGCTCACAGTCGTCGAGGGTAGCTGTAGCGCGACGCCGCCCCGAAACCGCGTTGACGTTATTGGCTGCACGTGACCACGAAGCGTGTCGATATCACTGCCGAACACCGCCCGTTCCGCGTTGTCCAGGGATTTCATCACCCGCCAGTGGTGAGCGTGGTGACACCGGCGGCGACTAATGGTGGCTGTTATTACCCGTTGGGCGACCCTCCCGGTGAGTTGTGGAGCCGCTACGATCGCGCCCGACGGACGCGCCGGTGAAACCGTTTCGCCTGGTCCAAGGATCGGGATGGGCGCACAACGCTGGGTGGTGAGCTGTGGTGTCGACGCGCGCCCGTGACGGGCGTCACTTGCTGGTGGCGGCGATCGTGATCGAGTTGCTGGCGGTCTGGTTCGTGCACTGGATCGACACCCGCGGCTACATGGACACCGAGATTTACCGGCTTGGTGCGCGTGCGTGGCTCAACGGTTACCAGGTGTACGGGGACGACCTCACCCCGGAATCGCCGGATTCCGCGACGCTGCCGTTCATCTACCCGCCGTTCGCCGCGCTGCTGTTCATCCCGCTGACCTGGATGTCCGAGACGGCCGCCGTCGTCGTGGTCGCGCTCTGCTCGCACCTGGCGATCCTGGTGACCGCTTACTCGCTGGCGCGCTCCTCGCGCTACCTCGCGGCCCGCTCCGGCCAGGTCGCGGTGGCCACCGCGCTGCTGATGCCGTGGCTGACGCTCGTCGAACCCGCGCGCGAGACCATCAACTACGGCCAGATCAACCTCGTGCTGATGGCCTTGGTCGCGGCCGACTGCCTGCTGCCGCGGACCCGGTGGCCGCGCGGGCTGCTGGTCGGCATCGCCGCCGCGATCAAGCTGACCCCGCTGGGCTTCCTGCTGTTCTTCTTGCTGCGCAGGGACTACCGGGCGATGTCGATCACCGGCCTCACCTTCTCCACCACGGTGTTCGTCGGGTTCCTGGCCGCGCCGCGCGACTCCGCGGACTGGTGGCTGGACAAGATGCTGTCCACCGGCGACTCCTTCGGGACCGTGTACGCGGGGAACCTGACGCTGCGCAGCCTGCTGGCCAAGCAGGAGCTGACCGGGGTGGCGCTGGACTCGCTGTGGGTCGCCGGAGCGCTGGTGCTGCTGGTGCTGACCGTGCTGGGCATCCGCTACGCGCTCAGCGTCCGCGACGTGCCGCTGGCGCTGGTGCTCAACGCGGTGTGGATCCTGCTGGTCTCCCCGATCTCCTGGTCGCACCACTGGGTGTGGGCGGCTCCCGCGCTGGCGCTGGTGTTCCTGATGTCGCTGCGCAACCGGTGGCACGGGATGACGATCGCGGTGGTGATCTCGGCAATCACCGTGCTCGCCGGGCCGCAGTGGTACTTGCCCAACACCGGAGATCGAGAACTCGACTGGACCATTTCCCAACAGATCGTGGGCAACGCCTACACGTTGATCGGGATCGGTTTCCTGGCGTGCGCGGCGATCGCTTGGGGGCGATTCGCCCGGCGTCCGATCAATTCCGCGGAATTGACCACTGGCTCCCTGATCCCGGGACGCTGATTCCACTCCGTGGATTCAAGCGATCGAGGGTTCCCGAAAGGCGACTGATCGGTCCCGGATCCATACTCGCCCTCGCCGTGAAGCGCGTGCCGAGAACAGCGCACGCACTCCAGCCGAAGCGAGGTGCCGCCCATGCGTCCCCGGTTCACGCCCCCGAAGCTGGTCACCGCAGCGCTGCTGACCCTGGCCTTCCTCCCGCTCTCCGGCACGTGCGGTCTCGCAGCACCGGGCTCCCCCGACCCCGGCACGCGGAGCACCCGCGTCCCGCTGCGCGACGCCGCCCGCGACGACCGGTCCGCGGCGCGCGAGGTGCGCACCGCCGAGCCCTTCGACCTGCTCGGGCTCACCTGGGAAGGCCCGGCGCCGGACCGCATCGAGGTGCGGGTGCGCACCGCCGAGGACTGGGGCCCGTGGACCCCGCTGGAAGCCGAGGACGGCGGCAGCGAACCGCTGTGGACCGGCGGCAGCGCCCAGGCGCAGGTCCGCGCGACCGGCCTGGGCGCCGACGTCACCGACCGGGTGCAGTTCATCGGCATCGACCCGGCGCCGCAGATGGCTCCACCGCAGGTCAACGCCTCGCAGGCGGGTGCACCGCCGGTCGTCACCCGCGCTCAGTGGGGCGCCGACGAGTCGAAGATGACCTGGCCGGTCGAGCCGACCACCACCGAGGCCGCGGTCGTGCACCACACCGCGGGCACCAACGACTACACCTGCGACCGCTCGGCGGAGCTCGTGCGCGGCATCTACGAGTACCACGCGGTGGCGCGGGGCTGGGGCGACATCGGTTACCACGCCCTGGTCGACAAGTGCGGCACCGTCTTCGAAGGCCGCTCCGGCGGCTTGGAGGGGAACGTGATCGGCGGTCACGTGCGCGGCTTCAACGACCACACCTTCGGCATCTCGATGATGGGCAACCACGTCGACGTCCCCCCGTCACCCGAGACGGTGCGCTCGGTGGGCGAGGTGGCCGGCTGGAAGCTGGGCACCGCGGGCGTTCCCGCCGACGGCACCACGCGCCTGGTCTCCCGCGCCCCCGCGGGCTCGAAGCACCCCTCGGGCACCGAGGTCGCGGTGCCGACGATCTTCGCCCACCGCGACGTCGCCCACACCGCGTGCCCGGGTGCGCGTGGCTACGACCAGCTCGGAGCCATCCGGGAGCGGGCCGTCAGCGTCCAGGCGTCCGAGAACGCCGCACCGCAGTGACCCGCCCTCACCACCAACGCTCGAGGACCTGGGCCACGCCGTCCTCGGCGTTGCTGGTGGTGACCTCGTCCGCGGCCGCCAGGGCGTCGGGGTGGGCGTTGCGCATGGCCACGCCGTGACCGGCCCAGCTGAGCATCGGCACGTCGTTGGGCATGTCGCCGAAGGCGATCACCTCGGACCGGGCGATGCCGAGCTCGGCGGCCACGGCTGCCAGGCCGGCGGCCTTGTCGATCCCCGGCGCGGAGAGCTCGACCAGCCCGGAGTCCGTCGAGTACGTCGCACGCAGCCGGTCACCGATGATGTCCGAGGTGGCCGCCGCCAGCTCCGCGCTGTTCAGGCCGGGGTGCATCACCAGCAGCTTCATCGCCGGCTTGCCCGTGAGCTCGTCGGTGGCGGCGACGCGGATGTCGGTGTTCCTCCACCCGCGGTGGAAGTCCGCCTCGGCGACGAACTGCTCGCGCAGGTCCTCGCGGGCGCTGCGCGTGGTGCGCTCGACCGCGAACGCGCAGCCGTGCAGCTCGTGGCGCAACTCCCGCACCACGTCGTGCAGCTCCACCGGGTCGATGTCGTGGCTGTGCAGCACCCGGTCGGCGGCCGTGTCGTAGGTGACCGCCCCGTTCGCGCACACCGCGATCCCGGCCACCCCGAGGGCCTCGACCACCCGCGGCAACCACCGCGGCGGACGCCCCGTGACCAGCACGAACGGTGTTCCGGCGGAAACGATGCGGCTGGCCGTGGCCGCCGTGCGAGCGGAAACCCGCTCCATCGGGTCGAGCAGGGTTCCGTCCACGTCGGATGCCACCAGGCCAGGTTCACGCACCCGACCATCATGCCCGCCGCGCCGAGCATCCGGACATCGTCGCTGGTGACAACACGAAGGGACGTTCGTCACCTGATCGGGTCGAAACGCGCGATGCCGTACCAGTACCGTCTACCCGTGCGCGTTGGGATCGTGATCTTGCCCGAACACCGGTGGTGGGCCGCCGAGCCGCTCTGGCGGATGGCCGAGGAGTACGGCTTCGCCCACGCCTGGACCTACGACCACCTCGGTTGGCACTCCCTTGTGGACAAGGCCTGGTACGACGCCGTGCCCACGCTGACCGCCGCGGCCACCGTCACCTCGACGATCCGGCTCGGCACGCTGGTCGCCTCCCCCAACTTCCGCCACCCGGTGCACTTCGCCCGCGAGCTGACCGCGCTGGACGACATCGCCGACGGCCGCATCACCCTCGGCATCGGCGCGGGTGGCACCGGTTTCGACGCGGAGGTCCTGGGACAGCCGGAGCTGTCGCCGCCGGAGCGCTCCGACCGCTTCGTCGAGTTCGTCGAGTTGCTCGACCACGTCCTGCGCTTCGACGTCACCGACCACGAAGGCACCTACTACTCGGCCGTGCAGGCACGCCGCGCGCCCGGCTGCGTGCAGCTGCCGCGAATCCCGTTCGTGGTGGCCGCCAACGGCACCCGCTCGATGGAACTGGCCGCCCAGCACGGCCAGGGCTGGGTGACCACCGGCCGCGGTGGCGAGGACGAGGAGGCCTGGTGGCGCGAGGTCGCCGAACTGTCGCTGCGCTTCACCGACATCTGCCACCAGCAGGGCCGCGATCCGAGGACCGTCGACCGGTACCTGCAGCTCGACGCGGCACCGACGTTCTCGATGTCCAGTGTGGAGCACTTCCGCGACGTGGTCGGCCGCGCCGACGAACTCGGCTTCACCGACGTCATCACCCACTGGCCTCGCACCGACAGCCCCTACGCGGGCAAGGAGTCCACGGTCGAGGAGATCGCCACCGAGGTCCTCCCCGAGCTGTAGGACTTCCGCGGCACGTGTGCTGCCTCCGCGACGTGGGTATCCGTCGTCGGCAGGAGGTGGTGACGATGCCGGTGCAGGACAAGGTGCGGACACTGCTGGACGAGGCGGGCACCAGCTACGCCTCCGAGGCCGGGATCAAGCTGGCCGACAAGCCCTCACCGCTGTACCGGCTAGTCGTGCTCTCGGTGCTGCTGTCCACGCGCATCAAGGCCGACATCGCAGTGCACGCCGCGCGGGAGCTGGCGCCGTGGAACAGCCCGCAGAAGATGTTCGACGCGACCTGGCAGCAGCGGGTCGACGCCCTCGGCGGCGCGGGCTACCGGCGCTACGACGAGAGCACCGCGACCGCCCTCGGCCAGGGCGCCGAGCTGCTGATCGACCGGTACCACGGTGACCTGCGCAGGTTGCGCGCCAAGGCCGACGGCGACCCGGAGGAGGTCCGCACGCTGCTGGTGGAACTGCCGCGGCTGGGCCCGGTCGGCGCCGACATCTTCTGCCGCGAAGCCCAACTGGTGTGGCCCGAACTGCGCCCCTCCTTCGACTCCAAAGCACTCAGCGGCGCGAAGAAGCTCGGCCTGCCGACCGATCCGGACGAGCTCGCCGGTCTCGTCGAGGGCCACGACCTCGCCAGGCTCGCCGCCGCCCTGGTCCGCAGCACGCTCCAACGCGGCGTCGCTCCCGCCGTCCGCTGACCAGGCCCCTGAACGACGGAAGACCCCAGCTGAGCTGGGGTCTTCCGCTACGACTGAGCGATGTTCCGGCCGGAACGTCACGTCACTTCGGTTCGAGGACCTCGCGGCCGCCGAGGAACGGGCGCATCGCTTCCGGGACCCGGACCGAACCGTCGGACTGCTGGTGGTTCTCCAGGATCGCCACGATCCACCGGGTCGTCGCCAGCGTGCCGTTGAGGGTCGCCGCGAAGCGGGTCTTGCCGTCCGCGTCCCGGTAGCGGGTGTTGAGCCGCCGGGCCTGGAACGTGGTGCAGTTCGAGGTCGACGTCAGCTCGCGGTAGGTCTGCTGGCTGGGCACCCAGGCCTCGCAGTCGAACTTGCGGGCCGCGCTGGAGCCGAGGTCACCGGCCGCGGTGTCGATCACCCGGTAGGGCACCTCGATCTTGGCGAGCATCTCCTCCTCCCACGCCAGCAGCCGCTGGTGCTCGTCCCGGGAGTCCTCTTCCCGGCAGTAGACGAACATCTCCAGCTTGTTGAACTGGTGCACGCGGATGATGCCGCGGGTGTCCTTGCCGTAGGAGCCGGCCTCGCGGCGGAAGCACGTCGACCAGCCCGCGTAGCGCGCCGGCCCGTCACCGAAGTCCAGGATCTCCCCGGAGTGGTAGCCCGCGAGCGGGACCTCGGAGGTGCCGACCAGGTAGTAGTCGTCCTCCTCGAGCCGGTACACCTCGCTGGAGTGCGCTCCGAGGAAACCGGTGCCGTCCATGATCTCCGGGCGCACCAGCACCGGCGGCACGACCAGGGTGAACCCGGCGGCGGTGGCCTGCGCGGCGGCCATGTTCAGCAGCGCCAGCTCCAGCTGCGCGCCCACACCGGTGAGGAAGTAGAAGCGAGCGCCGGAGACCTTCGCGCCGCGCTCCATGTCGAACGCACCGAGCGCGTTGCCCAGCTCCAGGTGGTCCTTGACCTCGAAGTCGAACTCCGGGGGGACGCCCACGTGCTTGAGCACCGCGAAGTCGTCCTCACCGCCCGGCGGCACGTCGGGTTCGACGACGTTGGAGACGGCCTTCTGCAGCCGCAGCAGCTCGGCGTCGGCGTCCGACTGCGCGGTCTCGGCCTCCTTGACCTGCGCGGCCAGTTCCTTGGCCCGGGCCAGCAGCGCCTCGCGCTCCTCGCCCTGGGCCTTGCCGACCTGCTTGCCGAGCTGCTTCTGCTCCGCGCGCAGGTCGTCCGCACGGGAGACCGCGGACCTGCGACGCTCGTCGGCGGACAGCAGCGCGTCCACCAGGGACTCGTCCTCACCACGTGCGCGCTGCGACGCGCGCACCGCTTCCGGATCCTCGCGTAGCGTCTTCAGGTCGATCACAGCTGGTCAGCGTAGCCGCCTCACCGGACCGCGACATGCCCAGGGTGCCCACACCACCTCCGACGCCGTTTCCGCAGGAAACCTCCGCCCGGGAGCGCCTGGCACCGCCGAGCGGAGGGACCGATCACTGCGGGATCCGGTGCGGCACGAACGCCGCGCCGTCGTCGGTGATCAACCCGGCGGTCTCCCGGATGCCCAGGCCCGCCGACTCGTCCCCGACGATCCACGCGCCCAGCGCGGGACGCATCCCGTCGAACTCGGGCAGCGGGTCGAAGGCCTGGTAGACGAAGCCCTCTTCGCCGTAGAAGCCGCCGGTCTCGGTCTCCCAGCCGGGCGCGGCGATGGTGATGTTGTTGCCCTCCCGACCCAGTCGCGGCTTGCGCACGTACTCCGTCAGCAGCCCGGGCTGGTCGAGGTAGGTGGGCAGCAGGTTGGGGTGGCCGGGGTGCATCTCCCACAGGATCGCCAGCAGCGCCTTGTTGGACAGCAGCATCTTCCACAGCGGCTCGATCCACTGGGTCGCTGGCAGCGTGTTCACCGCGTGCTTGCCGAACTCGTCGTCGACCATCCACTCCCACGGGTAGATCTTGGTGACGGTGTTCATCGGCGCCTCTTCGAGGTCGACGAACCGCTCCAGCAAGCTGTCCCAGCCGATCTCCTCGATGGCCAGCCCGACGGTGTTCAGACCGGCCTCGGCGGCGGTCTCCTGCAGGTAGGCAGCGGTGAGGTTGTCCTCACCGGTGTGCTCCTGACCGGACCAGGTGAAGTGCACCTCGTTCGTGGCCAGCTGCAGCTTGACCTCGGCCCAGCGCTCGACGAGCTTCTCGTGGATGGAGTTCCACTGGTCGTCGCCCTCGTGGACCTCGGTCAGCCAGTGCCACTGCACGACCGCCGCCTCCAGCAGCGAGGTCGGCGTGTCGGCGTTGTACTCCAGCAGCTTCGCCGGACCCGTCCCGTCGTAGCGCAGGTCGAAGCGGCCGTAGAGGTGCGGGTCGCGACGACGCCACGACTCGGCGATGTGCGGCCACACCCACTCCGGGATGCCGAAGTCCTTGTAGCGCTCGGTGGTGATCACGTGGTCGACGGCGTCCAGGCACATCGAGTGCAGCAGTTCGACGTCGGCCTCCAGCGAGAGGACCTCGTCCAGGTCGAACTCGTAGTGCACGCCCTCGTCCCAGTAGGGCCGCTTGCTGCCGTCGGCAGCGCGCGCCGGTGTCCCGAAGACGAGGCCGAGCTCCTCGACCTTCTGCTGCCAGTCCGGGCGCCGATCCTCGGTCTTGCGCTTCACCCGCTCAGCTCCCGCTGCCGCCGGACTTGCTGGAGATCCCGAACCCACCGCGCTGGATGGTCGAGCCCTTGGTGTCCTTGATCGTGGTGCCTGAAGGCTTGTTGAACGACGACCCCGGCACGGTCGAACCGACACGCGGGGCGGGCGAACCCGCCGGGGTGTAGGCGTAGCGGTACGACGGGACCGGCGGGCCACCGAGGAACAGCGGCATGAACACGAAGCCCGAGTGGTGGTCGACGTAGCCACCCTGGCTGCGCACGTAGTTCTCGTCGCAGTTCTGCGGATCCGCGGCGACCGCCTGGCCGTTCTGGTCCTGCGCGCAGTACTGCTGCGCCGCGTTGGCCTCGGCGCTGACCTCGGACGCCGTGTACATCGCCGCCACCAGCGCGACGACACCGACGGTCGCCCCGCCGCCGATCAGCGCCTTGCGGCGCTTGGCCGTCTTCGCAGCGGCCGCGGCCTGCTCGGCCCGCTCGGCCTCGGCGCGGCGCTGCTCAGCCATCTGCCGGGCCTTCTGCTCGGCGAGGGTGGGCTCGCGCGGCGCGGTGCTCTCCGGGTCCTGGTAGCGGATGCGCCCCTGCGCGTCCGCAGGCACCTGCTGGGTCGGTTCTTCCGGGGAGGAGTCCCCCTGCTGTCTCTCGTTGTCAGACACTGGCTTGCCATTCTCCGTCATCGCCCAACTCCCAGACGCAACAGTACTCAAAGAAGGGACGCCGACGGCAACGAATCCGTTCCTTTCCTCTCCGTTTCCGGCGCGGACTGCGGCAGCGCACGCGCGCGCCAGGCATCATGTGTTCGATGGTCCCGCCCGAACGCACCCCCGGAAGAAGCCGCCGGAAGCCGCCCAACGCCACGTTGGTGATGGTCGCGGCCGCGATCGGCGCCCTGCTGATCCTCACGGTCAGCATCCTGCTGAACTGGCCGATGGAGTCCAGCAAGGTCGGCGGTTCGGCCGGGGTGGGCGAGGCGCCGGCGCCGAAGGTCGTCTTCGAGACCAAGGCCGGCGAGTGCCTGAACTGGACCGAACCGGACGCGGCCGACATCCGCAAGGTGACCTGCGAGGAACCGCACCTGTTCGAGGTGACGGGACCCTACGACCTGCGTGAGTTCCCGCGGAACGCCCCCTTCCCGAGCACCGCGCAGTGGCAGGAGATCAAGCAGCAGCGCTGCATCGAGGTGTCCAACCAGTTCCTGGGCGGCCGGCTCGACGAGGAAGGGCGCTTCACCGTCGGCGCCTTCACCCCGAGCCAGGAGGGCTGGGCCGACGGCGACCGCACCCTGCACTGCGGGCTCCAGCAGCCGGGACCGTCCGGGAAGCTGTTCCCGATCAAGGGCAAGGCGGCGGAGATGGACCAGTCGAACGTCTACCCGGCCGGCCGCTGCCTGGGCATCAGCGGCACGCGGGTCTGGGACCCGGTGGACTGCTCGCGGCCGCACGCCGTGGAGCTCTCCGCCGTGGTCAACCTCGCAGAGCAGTTCCCGGACAACTACCCCACCGAGAACGACCAGGACGGCTTCCTGGCCACCAAGTGCGAGGAGCTGACCGCGGCCTACGCCGGCGGGCCGGAGGTCGCCAAGGACAAGGGTCTGATCGTCTACTGGGACACCCTGTCCGAGGAGAGCTGGGCGGCGGGGTCCCGACAGGTCAACTGCAAGCTCAGCGCGCAGCTGCCCGACGGCAGCGGCCTGGCGCCGGTGACCGGCAGCGTGAAGGGTCAGGTCCAGGTCGGCAGGGCTCCGGCCGGCCGGCCGCCGCAGCCGACCGAACCGGGGGCGCCCGCGACGGAGCCGCGCTGATGCCGGTGGAGATGACCCGCGCCCGCTTCGAGGAGCTCGTCAGCGACGCCCTCGACCGGTTGCCGCCCGAGTTCGCGAAGGCGATGAACAACGTGGTCGTGCTGGTCGAGGACTCCCACCCCGAGGACGCCGAACTCCTCGGGCTCTACGAGGGCATCGCGCTCACCGAGCGGGACCACACCTACAACGGCGTGCTGCCGGACACGATCACGATCTTCCGGGAACCGCTGCTGACGATGTGCGAGGACGAGGAGGAGGTCGTCGAGGAGGTGGCGATCACCGTCGTGCACGAGATCGCCCACCACTTCGGGATCGACGACGAGAAGCTCCACGAGCTCGGCTGGGGCTGAGCCTCTCCTGGTGGATCGCCTTGCTGGGCGGTGCCGGTGGTAGGACCTGAGCGGTGCGAGGTGAGTCCCCACACCTGGAACAGCGGCTTCGCCGCGGAAAAGCCTTCCGTGTTCAGGTTGGTTCGCTCGGCCGGGTTCAGCCGACTTCTCGGCCTAGGTGGGCCATGAGGCGTTGGGTTTCGCTTGCGCCCTCGGGTGGGGTTGTGGGTGGGGCGAAGCCGCCTGGCCTGCGCATCTTCTCCTCGGGTGCGGAGTCGATGAGGGAGTGGCAGAACTTCAGCAGGTCTTCGGGCAGCTCGACCGTGCGTCCGCAGCTGCGGTGCAGGTCCCAGGCGTGGAGGGCGAGGTCGGCGACCGGGAACTGCAGCGCCCGGTGCAGCGGCAGTTCGCCGCCCGGCGAGGGCCGCGGTGACTCCAGGTCGGCGTGCGGCAGCGCGCGCCCGATGCGGCCCCGGATCTCGCGCAGCTCGGCAGCCGGGTCGTCGCGGATCCAGTCGGTGGGCTCGGACGGCGCCAACCAGGCCTCGCCGCCCTCCAGCAGCACGGCGAGTTTCGTGGCGCTCCCGGTGACGTGCCCGACCAGCTCCCGCACGGTCCACTCGTCGAGGTTGGACGGCGCGTCCCAGCGCTCGGCGGGCACCAGCTCCACGGCGTCGACGAAGAAGTCCAGCGCCGCAAAGGCCACCGCGCCGATCGGCGCATCGCTCCCGGTCATGCGCATCACCGTAGAACGCGACCCCGACACCCGCCGACTTCCCAGCTGCCTCCCAGCTCGATCACGGGGTTCCCCCAGCCAGCCCCTCTAGCGTCGACGTCGCCGAACAACGCTGGGGGAGGTCCTGTGCGACGCGACCGGACACCGTCGAGATCCACCTACCAGGGACGACCGCTGGCCAGACCCGACGACGACGTCGTGGACCAAGGCCTGGGGTTCGACCTGGGCACGCTGCGGGGACGACGCCGGGTGCTGCAGGCGCTCGGCCTCGGCGCGGCAGCGGCCGGACTGGCCGCCTGCGGCCCGCCGGCCGGCGCGGGCGGCACCACCAGCCCCGGAGAGATCCCGGAGGAGACCGCGGGTCCCTACCCGGCTGACGGCTCCAACGGCCCGGACGTGCTCGAGCGCAGCGGCATCGTCCGGCAGGACATCCGCACCAGCTTCGGCGGTCCGAGCGGCGTCGCCGAGGGCGTCCCTCTCACCTTGGAGCTGACCCTCACCGACCTGGCCCACGGCGGTGCGCCGCTGAGCGGAGCCGCGGTCTACGTGTGGCACTGCGACCGCGAGGGCCGCTACTCGATGTACTCCGAGGGCATCGAGGGCGAGAACTACCTGCGCGGCGTCCAGATCGCCGACGCGCAGGGCGCGGTGCGCTTCACCAGCGTCTTCCCGGCCTGTTACGAGGGCCGCTGGCCGCACGTCCACTTCGAGGTCCACCCCGGCCAGGCCGACATCACCGACGCGTCGAAGACGATCGCCACCTCGCAGGTGGCGCTGCCGGAGGAGGTCTGCGACACCGTCTACGCCCAGCCCGGCTACGAGACCTCGGTCGCCCACCTCGCCGAGGTCAGCCTCGACGGGTACGTGGTCTTCGGCGACGACGGAGCCGGTGTGCAGCTGGCCACCGTCACCGGCGCTGTGACGACCGGCTACACCGCCGCGCTGCACGTCGCACTCGACACCCGCACCGAACCGGGCGCCGGCGCACCACCTCCGCCACCTCCCGGACGGCGCTGAACCGGCCGCCCCTCCGGGTGAGGGGGACAGGTGATCAGCAACCGCAGAGGGGCTGTGCCGCGAGCTCGGGTCGCTAGAGCAAGCCGTCCCAGGTCAGGCATCGCCAGCCGGTCCGCGTGGCGGGGTCCGACTCGATCACGATCAGGCCCGTGTTGGGCAGGTGCAACGCGTCGGCCTCCGCGCCGGTGACCTCGTCCACCAGCGCCCCGGCGACCAGCCGCAACATCGCGCCGTGGCTGACCATCACCACCGCGCCCGCCGACACGCCGTCCAGGGCGGTGCGGGCCCCGGCGAGGAACCGGGTGACCGCCTCCCGGCCCGACTCCCCGCCCGGCATCGGCACGTCGAGCTCGCCGCCGTGCCAGCGCGCGTAGACCTCGTCGAAGACCGCCAGCGCCGGGCCGCCCAAGCCCTCCAGCTCACCGACGAACACCTCGTGCGTGCCGTCGACCACCTGCACCGGCAACCCGAGCCGCCGCCCGACCGGTTCGGCCGTCTGCTGCGCACGCCGCGCGCGGCTGGCGTGCACCGCGACGATCTTGTCCTCCCGCTCGGCGAGCCGGTCCGCCAGCTCGTCGGCCTGCTGCTCCCCGAGCTCGGTCAACCCCGGCCCGGGGGGAAGCGTGTCGAGCAGCCTGGCGACGTTCGCCGGCGTCTGCCCGTGCCGCGCCAGCACCAGCCGGACACCGGCGGCGGCGGGCAGTTCGAACTCCGTCACGCCAACCTCCCCGAGCGCACCGCGGCCAACCACTCCGCCGACTTGCGGAACGCCTGCTCCGAGGCCCCCGGCCGCACTTGCGCGGGCGACCGGTCCGCCTTCGGGTACGAGCCGAGGAACCGCACCGAGTCGCAGCGCCGCTGCAGCGCGGCCAGCGCCTCCCCGATGCGCGCATCGGCCACGTGACCGTCGAAGTCCAGGAAGAAGCGGTAGTGCCCGAAGCTGTCCTTGACCGGTCGCGACTCGATGCGGCTCAGGTTGATGCCGCGCAGCGACAGCTCGGCCAGCATGTCCGCGAGCGTGCCCACCTCGTGGCTGATCACCGCGCAGATCGACGTCCGGTCCGCGCCGGTCGGCTCCGGCAGCGGGCCCGGCCTGCGGACCAGCAGGAACCGGGTGACCGCGTCGCGGACGTCGGCGATGCCGGTCGCCAGCCGCGACAGCGACGGGTAGTGCTCACCGGCCACCGGCGCCGAGATCGCCGCGTCGAACTCGCCCGCGGCCACGGCTGCGGCGGCCGCAGCGGTCGAGCTGACCGCGCGCACGTCGGCCTTCGGCAGGTTCTCGGTCAACCAGCCTCGCACCTGCGCCAGCGCGTGCGGGTGGCTGGCGATCGTCTCGACCTGGTCCAGCGCCGTCCCCGGCTCGGCCAGCACGTCGAACTGCACCGGGATCACGGCCTCCTTGACCGCGACCAGCGGATCGTCGGCGGTCAGCGCGTCGAGGGTCGCCGGGACCGACCCCTCCACGGAGTTCTCCACCGGCACCCCCGCGGCCAGCACGTCCCCCGAGCGCACGGCGGCCAGCGCGACCGGCACGGTCTCGCAGGGCACGAGGTCGGCGTTGAAGTCCGCGGTCAAGAGCCGGGTCGCTTGCTCGGTGAAGGTTCCCGGCGGGCCGAGGTAGGCGATTTCTGGCACCCGCCCAGATTACGGGCCGCGCAAACCCGATCTCCCCGGGCCACGTGAACGCTTTCCACCCGCTACCGGCCGGTTTCCACGCTCCGTGATCGTCACCGCCGGTCGGCCCCCGGCCAAAGGGGCACGTCGTCGCCGGTGTGACCTACCCAATGCCACTACGCGGCGCATTCCTGCGATGCTGTGGGGCGTGGACGCAGATTCGGGGCGCTCATCGGCTGAAGGAGCGGAGCCGGAGCTGCAGCTCGTCCTCTGCGCGCTGGACGAGCCGCTGGCCGCGGCCTGGCAGGAGATCGCGGAGAGCAGGCCCGGCATTTCCGCCCACCAGGGATCGGTGCTCGACGTGCAGGTGGACGCCGTCGTCAGCCCGGCCAACTCCTACGGCTGGATGCGCGGCGGCATCGACGCGGTGTACGCGCGCGCCTTCCCGAAGGTCGAGGAGCAGGTGCGCAGCGCAGTGCTCGCCTACCACGGCGGTGAACTGCCGGTGGGCGAAGCGCTGCTGGTCCCCACCGGCGTGCCCAGCCCGATCTGGCTGATCAGCGCGCCGACCATGCGCGAACCGGGCGAGGCGCTGCCCGCCGACACCGTGCACCCCTACCTCGCCGCCCGTGCGGTCCTGCGCCTCTGGGCCAGCGCGGTCCTCGACAACGGCGCTCCGGTGCACCGCGTGGTGCGCTCCATCGCCATGCCCGGACTGGGCACCGGCATCGGCGGCGCCGCGCCGGAGCTGTGCGCCCGCCAGGTCGCCGCCGCCTGGGACGAGGTCTTCGCCCAGGTCGACCTGCGCTGAGGATCGTTGTCAGGCGCGGCGGGGATCGAGTCAGTACCGTCGAGCTCGGACGACCTACGAGGAGGTTCCCCCGATGCTGATTCGCCGCCTGGCGCGTCCGATGCTCGCTTCGATCTTCATCTGGGGCGGGATCGGCGCCCTCAAGGACGTCTCGAACCACGCCAAGGCCGCCACGCCGCTGCTGGAGAAGACGAAGCCGGTCACCGACGCGCTGCCCGCGCAGGTGCCGACCGATCCCGAGACGCTGGTGCGCATCGACGCCGGCGTGAAGATCGGTGCGGGCGCCATGCTGGCCCTGGGCAAGTTCCCGCGGCTGGCCTCACTGCTGCTCGCCGCCAGCATGGTGCCCACCACGCTGGCCGCGCACCGCTTCTGGGAGCACGAGGACCCGCAGCAGCGCACCGAGCAGCAGATCCACTTCCTGAAGAACGTCGGCCTGATCGGCGGGGTCCTGCTCGCGTCGGTCGACACCGGCGGCAAGCCCAGCGTCGGCTACCTGGCGCGCAAGACCGCCGACAAGGGGTCCCGCAAGGCCAGGAAGAAGGCGAAGAAGGCCAAGAAGGCCCGGAAGTGATCGACGCTCGCGCCGGTCGCCCGGGAGCAAAAGCCGACACTGCTGCGCGCACCGCCCCGCACGCCCATTAGCGTGGTGGTGTGGCGGTCAGGGTGCTGTTGGTCGATGATCACGAGGTCGTCCGGCGCGGGCTCCGGGACCTGCTCGACACCGAGTCCGACGTCGAGGTGGTCGCCGAGGCCGGCGGTGTCGGCGAGGCGCTGGCGCGCGCTCAGGCCACCGGACCGGACGTCGCGGTCGTGGACATGCGGCTGCCCGACGGCGACGGCCTCGAGCTGACCCGCAAGCTGCGGGAACTCCCCGACGCCCCGCACTGCCTGGTGCTGACCGCCTTCGACGACGAACAAGCCCTCGTCGGCGCGATCAACGCCGGCGCCTCGGGCTACCTGCTCAAGCAGGTCCGCGGCCAGGACCTGGTCAACGCCGTCCGCGAGGTCGCCGCAGGCCGTTCGCTGCTCGACCCGGTCACCACCGGACGCGTGCTCGAGCACCTGCGGCAGTCCAGCAGCCCCGAACCGGACGAACTGGCCGCGCTGACCGAGCGGGAGCGCAAGGTGCTCGAGCTGATCGGCGAGGGCCTGACCAACCGCCAGATCGCCGAGCAGATGTTCCTCGCGGAGAAGACGGTCAAGAACTACGTGACCTCGGTGCTGGCGAAGCTGGGGATGGAGCGGCGGACGCAGGCTGCAGCATGGGTCGCCCGCCGCGAGAAGCCTTGACCTTCTTTCAAAGCTTGCGCGTTCAGCGGTGCGGGTAGCAGGACCTGAGCGGCTCCGTGGACTCCGTGCGCTGCTCCTGATGGGTGGCCAAGCCGCTCAGAAGTGCCGGTTGAGTCCCTCACCTGGAGAGGCGGCTGCGCCGCTCACCGCCTCGACCCTGCGGCTGTGCCGGTTGAGTTCCACACCTGGGGCACGCGGCTCTCGCAGGTCCCCGCAACGCAGCGGCACCGCACCACCTGGGTGGTGCGGTGCCGTGGAAGCTTGTCAGGTGTGTCGAGCAGGGTTCACTTCTTCGTCCGGACCTCGACCGACGTCCCTTCCGGACCGTGCTCGACGGTGATCTCCGCCTTGCTCAGGACTGCTTCGCGGATGGAGGAGCGCAGCCGGTCCCTGAGCTCGGTCGGCGCGTGTTCACCGCTGCACTTGCGCTGCAGCAACGCCTTCAGGTGCTCCTCGATGCCGAAGTGCTCCAGGCAGGTGCCACAACCGTCGAGGTGGCGCTGGACGGCTTCCCGGCGTTCCGGGTCGCACTCGTTGTCCAGGAACAGCCACACCTCGGCGAGCGCGTCCTGGCATGAGGCCTCATCGGGCTCGTCGCAGTTGGTCATGAAGTGCTCACCTCCTGCTGGGTCTCCCGCAAGAAGCCACGATCACGGGCGACGTCGGTGAGCATCTCACGCAGCTGCCTGCGACCGCGGTGCAGCCTCGACATGACGGTGCCGATAGGAGTGCCCATGATCTCGGCGATCTCCTTGTAGGCGAACCCTTCGACGTCCGCGAGGTACACGACCATGCGGAACTCCTCGGCCAGCAGCTGCAGCGCGGCCTTCACGTCGGTGTCCGGCAGGCGGTCGAGCGCCTCGACCTCGGCCGAGCGCAACCCGGTCGAAGTGTGGTTCTCGGCCTGCGCGAGCTGCCAGTCGGCGATCTCATCGGTCGGCTGCTGCTGCGGCTGGCGCTGCCGCTTGCGGTAGCCGTTGATGTAGGTGTTGGTGAGGATCCGGTACAGCCACGCCTTCAGGTTCGTGCCCTGCGTGAAGGACGCGAACGCGGAGAAGGCCTTGAGGTACGTCTCCTGGACCAGGTCCTCGGCGTCCTGCGCGTTGCGGGTCATCCGCAGCGCTGCACCGTAGAGCTGGTCCAGCAGCGGCATGGCGTCCCGCTCGAAGCGGGCGGCCCGCTGCTCTTCCGTTTCCTCCACGCGCTCGTCCTGTTCGACGTGCGCGGCTGTTTCCGCGGTGTTCGAGTCCTGTGGGGTGCTAGGCACCAGGCTCCTTTCACGCCGCCCAGATGACGTGGCGGCAGACGACGAACCCATGCAGTCCTTCGCATGGTCCGACTTCGAGGGTACCCGCGCTGTCCTGCCATTACTCCCCGGCAACGGCTGCTCGGCGCGCGGCGGACGGTCCAGCACGCAGGTGTTCGTCGCATCCATCGTCACGCTGGGTGCAACACTCCTGCCGGGGCGGCTATTCCGCCGCCTTAAGGTGACGTGCGTGGCAGGCAAGGGAACTCCAGCGACGGCGCTGTTGAGCAAGAAGGGCGTCACGCACCGCGTGCACGCCTACGACCACGATCCGCGAGCGGAGTCGTTCGGGCTCGAGGCCGCCGAAGCGCTGGGACAACCACCCGATCGGGTGTTCAAGACGCTGGTAGCGGACGTCGACGGCAGCCTGACCGTGGGCGTGGTCCCGGTCACCGGCCAGCTCGACCTGAAAGCCCTGGCCGCGGCCGCGGGCGGCAAGAAGGCGAAGATGGCCGAGATCGCGGCGGCGGAGCGCGCCACCGGCTACGTCGCGGGCGGCATCTCACCGCTGGGGCAGAAGAAGCGCCTCCCGGTCGTCATCGACCGCACCGCCCAGGACTTCGACACCATCTACTGCAGCGCAGGCCGGCGCGGTCTGGAGATCGAACTGGCCCCGCAGGACCTCGCCGACCTCCTCGGGGCGACCTTCGCCGACATCGCGAGTTGAGCGGAAGCCCGGGAGGAGCGATCCCGTGCAGGACCGCTCCTCCCGGTGCTCGGTGCCGCTGCCGCGCAACAGCCGCACCCCGCACCGGGCAGGATCGGGGGACCTCCTGCCCGGCCTCAAGATCGCTCGGGGGGCCGACGCCGCCACATCCTGCGCGCTGCGGACGCGCGAGGGCAACACAGCGGATTTCACATGATGATCAGGTTTCACGAACACGTCTCGGACCTGCGGGTTCACCGGGCGGAAGAGGTGAGCGCGCCCGCAGAAGCCACCCGGGTGAGCGACCTCAGTCGATGAGCCGCAGCACCCGGCCGAGCCACTCCGAGGTGGCCCGGTGCACCGCGTCCACGTCGGCCTTGAGCGAGTGGTCCCCGGCGACCAGCACCACCTCGCGGTTGTGGGCTGGCTCGGGACGCCCGAACGCGTCGCGCTCGCCCTGCACCACCAGCACCGGGTTCTTCACGGCGTCGATCTCGGCCGCCCGCGACTTCTCCGGCTTGCCCGGCGGGTGCAGCGGGAACGCCAGGCACAGCACCGCCAGCGCGTCCCCCGCGTCGGCGGTCCGGCACGCCACGCGCGCCCCGGAGGACCGCCCGCCGAAGATCAGCGGGAGGTCGTCGAACCAGCGCTCGCCCAGGTCCTCGGCCACCGCCAACCAGGCCGTGTCCAGCTGCTTCGCGGGTGCGGGGGCCTTCCTGCCCGCCACCCGGTAGGGCTGCTCGACCAGCGCCACGTGCACCCCGGCGTCGGTGGCGGCGCGGGTGGCCGCCACGAGGTCGGGCGCGTTGAAGCCGCCACCGGCGCCGTGCCCGAGCAGCAGCGCGGCACGACCTTCCTCAGCGCAGTGCAGCTCGGCCCGGGCCGGGCCGTGCGGGGTGTCGACCTCGATGCGGGTCATGACTCGAACAACACCGCTTGTTCGGCCGGCGCGGGGACCGGGTCGGCAGGTTCGAGCAGGTCGGGACGGTTGTTGCGCATGCTGTTCACCTCGGTCGACACCGTGTGGAGCGCCAGCTCGCCGAGCACGCTCGGCTCGGGGCGCAGCAACTCGTCGATTTCGCTCCGCCTCGGGTCCAGCCAGTCCGCCCAGCGGTCCTCGGGCAGCACCAGCGGCATCCGGTGGTGGACCTCGGCGAGCTCACCCGCCGCCGCCGTGGTCACGACCGCGCAGGTCACCAGCGGCTGACGGATGGACTTCGGATCCCACCACGCCGAGAACACCGCCGCCATCGCCAGGCTCCGGCCGTCCCGGCGCCGGCACAGGTGGGGCTGCCGCCGCGCATCACCGGGCTTCCACTCGTACCAACCGGTCGCGGGCATCAAGCAGCGACGGCGTCGCGCGGACTCCGAGAAGGCCGGCTTGGTGGTGATCGTCTCCGCCCGCGCGTTGATCATCGGCGGACCGCCGTCGGCTTCCTCCGCCCAGGTCGGCACCAACCCCCAGCGGACCGGCCGGACGCTGCGCTCAGCACCGCGCTGCACGACGATCGGCACCGTCTTGGTCGGCGTGATGTTGAAGTCCGCGCCCGTCGCACCCCCGGTGCGATCAGCAGCCGCGAACTCCTGGGCCAACGCCGCCGGGTCCTGCCGCACGGCGTACCGACCACACATCCCGCTCCCACCTCGGCTCCGCTACTTCTCCGCGTCCAAACCTACCGCCTGCCCAGGCGCGTCGAGCGACACGCGTTCGAGCAGCTCCACCCCGTTGTTGCGGACGTTGTTGACCGCCGTGGAGACCGGCCTGACCTCCAGCGAGTCCGCGACCTCCAGGGGTGGCGGCCGCAGCAGGTCCGACACGTCGGGCTCGTCCGGATCCAGCCAGTGCGCCCACGCCCCCTGCGGCAGCACCATCGGCATCCGCTCGTGCACCTCGGTGAGCTGCCCGACCGCGGACGTCGTCAACACCGAGCAGGTCACCAGCGGCTCGGCCGAACCTTCCTCCCGCCACGTCGAGTAGATCCCGGCGAACGCCACGCTCGAACCGTCCGGCGGCGTCATGAAGAACGGCTGCTTCCTGCCGCCGTCGCGCTTCCACTCGTACCAACCGTCGGCGGGCACCAGGCAGCGGTACCGCTTGATCGAGCTGCGGAACGCGGGCTTGCTGGTGACCGTCTCCGACTTGGCGTTGATCATCCGGCTGCCGATCGACTTGTCCTTCGCCCAGAACGGCACCAGGCCCCAGCGCATGACCCGGATCGACCGCTCGGTGCTCTCCAGGTCGGCCTCACCGGCCTCGTCCTTCGGGTGTCGCTGCACCACGGTCAGCACCCGCTTGGTCGGGGCCACGTTGAAGTCCGGACCCGGCGCCGCACCACCGGTGGCGTCCAGGGCCGCGAACTCGGCGGCGAGCTTGCCGGGGTCCTTGCTGGAGGCGTACCTACCGCACATCCGGTGTCCTACCTCCCGAGGGCGAGGGGTCCGTCCACTTCATCCTGGCAGTCCTGTTCGTCCCAGGCGAGCGTCCTGAGCGCCCCGGCGCTGAAACACCCGGGTGGAATGCGGGATCATTGACCCATGACCCAGCTCTGGCCTGCTCCCGTCGCCACCGGCGCCGTGCGCGCGACCGTCCCGCTGCCCGGTTCGAAGTCGATCACCAACCGGGCGCTGGTGCTCGCCGCGCTCGCCGACGGCCCCTCCGAGCTGCGCGCACCGCTGCGCAGCAGGGACACCGAGCTGATGGCCTCCGCCCTGCGCTCGCTGGGCGCCACGATCACCGACGGGCCGGACGGCTCCTGGCGGGTCATCCCGGCTGACCTGCGCGGACCGGCCGAGGTCGACTGCGGGCTGGCCGGGACCGTGATGCGCTTCGTGCCCCCGGTGGCCGCGCTGGCCGTCGGCCGCATCTCCTTCGACGGCGACCCGCAGGCCCGCAAGCGCCCGCTCGGCACCGTGCTCGACGCGCTGCGCGCACTCGGCGCCGACATCACCGGCAGCTCGCTGCCGTTCGAGGTCCACGGCACCGGCGCTCTGCCCGGCGGCGTGGTCACCATCGACGCCTCGGCCTCCTCGCAGTTCGTCTCCGGGCTGCTGCTGTCCGCCCCGCGGTTCGAGCAGGGCGTCACCGTCCGGCACTCCGGCCCGCCCGTGCCGTCGCAGCCGCACATCGAGATGACCGTCGAGATGCTGCGCGACGCCGGGGTCACCGTCGACACCTCGCGCCGCCACCAGTGGCGCGTGGAACCCGGCCCGATCCGAGCCCTCGACTCCGACATCGAGCCCGACCTCTCCAACGCGACCCCGTTCCTGGCGGCCGCCGCCGTCACCGGTGGCAGCGTCACCGTGCCCGGGTGGCCGTCCCGGACGACCCAGCCGGGCGACGCGATCCGCGAGATCCTCGCCCGCATGGGCGCCGACGTCCGCCTCGACTCCGACGGCCTGACCGTCACAGGCCCCGACCAGCTGGAGCCCGTCGAGATCGACCTGCGGGCCGTCGGGGAACTCACCCCCACCGTCGCCGCCCTCGCCGCGCTCGCCTCCGGACGCTCGCGGCTGCGCGGCATCGCGCACCTGCGCGGGCACGAGACCGACCGGCTCGCCGCCCTGGAGGCCGAGCTGAACGGGCTCGGCGGTCAGGTGCAGCAGACCGAGGACGGCCTGGTCATCGACGCCGTCCCGCTGACCGGCGGCGCATGGCACTCCTACGCCGACCACCGGATGGCCACCGCCGGCGCGATCCTCGGGCTGGAGGTCCCCGGGGTGGTCGTCGAGGACATCGCCACCACCAGCAAGACCATCCCGGACTTCCCCGGGATGTGGACCGCGATGCTGGAGGAGACCGCGTGATCCCGGGAGCCCGCTGATGAGCAAGCGCGGCTGGCGCAACCTCGACGAATCCGACGTGCGGGTGCGTCCCGGACGGGGCAGCAGGCCGCGCAGCAAGCAGCGCCCCAAGCACGCCGACGCCGCCGAGGCCATGGTCATCGCCGTCGACCGCGGCCGCTGGACCGTGGCGCTCGACGGCGACCCGAAGCGGATCGTCACCGCCATGCGGGCCCGCGAACTCGGCCGAACGCCCGTCGTCGTCGGCGACCTGGTGGGCGTGGTTGGCGACATCTCCGGCAAACCCGACACGCTCGCGCGCATCGTCCGCGTCACCGATCGCAGGAGCGTGCTGCGGCGCACCGCCGACGACACCGACCCCTACGAACGGGTGGTCGTCGCCAACGCCGAGCAGCTGGTCATCGTCACCGCGCTCGCCGACCCGCCGCCGCGGCCCGGTTTCATCGACCGCTGCCTGGTCGCCGCCTACGCGGGCGGGCTCTCCCCGGTCCTGTGCCTGACCAAGGCCGACCTGGCCGAGCCGGGCGAGTGGATCGAGAACTACTCGTCGCTGGACATGCCGATCACCATCACCCGCCTCGACGCCGAACCCGAGGAACTGAGGGAGCTGCTCGCCAACCGGGTGTCGGCGCTCGTCGGGCACTCCGGTGTCGGCAAGTCCACGCTGGTCAACCGGCTCGTCCCGGAAGCCGAACGCGCCACCGCCGAAGTCAGCGGCGTCGGCAAGGGACGGCACACCTCCACCTCAGCCGTCGCGCTCCCCCTGCCCGGCGGAGGGTGGGTCGTCGACACGCCCGGCATCCGCTCGTTCGGGCTCGCCCACGTCACCGCCGACGACGTCATCGCCCCGTTCGAGGAGTTCGCCGAAGCGGCGGAGGAGTGCCCGCCGAACTGCGGGCACCTCGGCGGCGACGACGATCCCGACTGCTACCTCGACACCTACGCGGCGGAAGAAGGCGGCAACCCCGATCAGCTCGCCTCGCTCCGCCGACTGCTGCGCTCCCGGGCGGGGCGCGACGAAACCTGATCGACCGCGCCTCGTGTGATCGACCGCGTCCCACTAACGGGGAATCGCGTCCCCGGTGATGACGGCACTTCGTTGCTAGCGTTGGCCAGCGAAACTCGAGCCCGTCCACCACCCGCCCGAGGAGCGCGCCCGATGCCCCGAGCCCGCACCAGGACTGCGCTGCTGTCCGCCGGTCTGGCCCTGACCGCCACACTCGGCGCCTGCACCAGCGAGCCGCAGCCCCCCGCGGCGGCGACCAAGCCCGCCGCCCGCCCCGACCCGCGCCCTGCGGCCGAGCCGATGCTCACCGACACCCTCGCCAAGATCAACCGGACCGGCACCGCGCACACCACCATGACCGGAAGCCTCGGCGTGGTCGGGCAGCTCACCGCGGACGGTGCCGTCCGCTACCGGGGACCGCAGGCCGACCTGGTGCTCGACGGCAAGACCCGCAACACCCGGACCGAGCGGCTCGCGGTGTCCATCGTGGACGACGTCGGCTACCTCAACACCCCGCTGGCCCGGCCGGACGCGAACAAGCCGTGGCTGCGGATCTCCGACGACGGCGCGGACTTCGGGTCGAAGCTGCTCAGCCCGGCCCTGGACCAGCTGCACGAATCCGTCGACCCGCGCGCCACCTTCAGCGGTGTCGAGCAGGCGACCCGGATCCAGAGCTCCGCACCGGACACCGTCGACGGACGACCCACCACCCGCTACGAGCTGCGGATCCTCACCGACAAGGCCGCCGAGATCGCCCCGGACGAAGAGCAGCGGAAGCGCTTCCAGCGCGCGGCCGCCAACGGGCAGCGCGAACTCGGCTACGAGCTCTGGCTCGACGAGCAGGGACTGCCCGCGAAGTTCGCGGCCACCACGGAGGTCGCCCAGGCCGGCGAAGTCTCGCTGACCTCGACCTACCGCGACTGGGGCGCGCCGGTGGACATCGCGCTGCCCCCGGAGCACGAGGTCGGCGTCTTCGAAGACCTGCCGCCCATGGCGCAGCCGCCGCGCTGACGCCTCACATCAGCTCGAGCAGGAACGGGACTTCCTGCGGTGCGTACCAAGCGAGTTCGTGGTCCTCGGCCTCGCCCAGGGTGAACTCCGCGTCCGGGTCGCCGAGGTCCGCAGCGTCGATGACCTCGGCGGCCGCGCGCACCGCGTCCTCCGCCTCGCCGGTGTCCACGTGCACCGCCGCGAGCTGCTTCCAGACCACCGGGCCCGACACCTTCACCACCGCGTGGTCCAGGTCCGGACGCAGCGTCACGTCGTCGACGTCGGCGGAGATCACCACCCGCCGCGCCTCGACCTTGCCGTCCTCGTCGGCGGCGAGCAGCCGCAGCGACGCGCGAGCGGCCTCCCGCATCGCCGCGTACTCCAGCTCTTCGGTGTCGCCGCTGGCGTAGGACTCGCGAAGCGCCGGAGTCAACGCGAAAGCCGTCCCGCCGAGCGGCTGGAACTGCTTGTCGGCCACCAGTTGCTGCAACGTCGGCAGCGTGGCGGGCAGGTAAATCCTCATGCGTCGACCGTCCCGATCATCTCGTCTACTGCTTCACCGATCATCGCCGCAAGCACGCCGACGTCGGGCATCGCGTCCCGATCCGCGTTCAACCCGAAGTACACCGCGCCGTTGTACGAGGTCACGCCCACCGACAGCGACTGGTTCTTGGCCAGCGGAACCACCGGGAACATCTCCATCATCCTCGCCCCCGCCGCGTAGAGCGGCACCTGCGGCCCCGGGACGTTCGTGACCAGCACGTTGAACAGCCGGTCGGAGAACTCGTTGGCCACCCGGGCGCCCAGCGCGTGCAACGTCGGCGGGGCGAACCCGCCGACCTTCACCAGAGCATCGGCCGCCACCGACTGGCCCGACTCGGCGTGGGCCCGCATGGCATGGCTGACCTGGTGCAACCGCATCGTCGGATTGCCCTCGCCCACGGGCAGGTCCACCAGGTAGGCCGACACCTTGTTGCCGACCGCACCGACGGGCAGGCTCGCGGTGTCCTGGTAGGCCGCGTCGGCCTCGGCGTCGTCGGAGCGGACCGAGACCGGCACCATCGCGCGCAGCGTCGTCGACGGGGTCACCACCTCGCCGCGCGAGAGCAACCAGTTGCGCAGCGCCCCGGCCACCACGGCCAGGACGACGTCGTTCACCGTGCTCCCGTGCGCCCGCCGCACCGCGCGGAGGTCGTCGAGCTTCGCCTTGGCCACGGCGAAGCGGCGCTGCGACGACGTCGGCGCGTTCAGCGGACCGCTCGGCGCCGGCACCAGCGCGGCGCGGACCGCCGACGCGACGCCCCCGAGCGCGCGCGTCACCTTCTGCACCGTGGCGGACGCGTCGACCATCGCGGCCCGCGCGTTCTCCACGACCTCACCCGGGCGCTGCACCGCGTCCGTCGCCGCCTCCAGCAGCAGCTGCGTCACGGTCGGCGCCGGGCGCGGCATCCACAGCGCGTCCGGGTCCTCGACCACGCGGTTGCGCTGCAGGTCGAAGATCACCTGGCCGATGTCGATCGCGCCGATCCCGTCGATCACCGCCTGGTGGGTCTTCGTGATGATCGCGACCCGGTTCTTCGACAACCCCTCGACCAGGTACAGCTCCCACAGCGGGCGCGTGTGGTCGAGCTTGCGGGACATCAGCCGCGCCACCAGGTCGTGCAGCTGGTCGTCGTTGCCCGGTTTCGGCAGCGCCGACCGGCGCACGTGGTAGGTGAGGTCGAAGTCCTGGTCGTCCACCCACACCGGACGGGCGAGGCTGCCCGGGACCTCCATCACCCGCTGGCGGTAGCGGGGCACGAGACCCAACCGCCGGTCGATCATCGACAGCAGGTGCTCGTAGTCGAAATCGCTTCGCGGCCGCCGGAACACCGCAACACCACCGACGTGCATCGGCGTCGTGTAGTCCTCCAAGTAGAGGAAGGAGGCGTCGACGGCGGAAAGACGATCGGGCATGCCGAAATCCTGGCACACATCGCCCCCGCGTCGAGGGGTTCACCCGCCAGGCCTGAACGCGGACATGTGACACTTGATGGTGTGACCAGCGAAGTTTCCCCGAAGGACCGATTCGTCACCGTCTACGGGCGCAAGCCCGTGTTGGAGGCGTTGGCCGACTACGACCTGCGGGTCGACAAGGTGATCGTCGCCGAAGGGCTCCGCGGTGGAGCCATCGCGGAGATCGAGGAAGCCGCCGCCGACCGCGCGGTGAAGGTGCAGCGCGCCAGCGCGCACCGGGTGAAGGTCCTCGCCGGGAACGGCCGTCACGACCAGGGCGTGGTGGCCGACGTCGTGGCCCGCAAGATGCGTCCGCTCGTTGACGCCCTCGCCGACCCCGCGACCGCCCCTCGCAGCATCCTCCTGCTGGACGGCCTCACCACCCCCGCGAACGTCGGCATGATCCTGCGGACCGCGACCGCCTCGGGGATCGACGGCATCGTCGTTCCGCACCGCGGAGTGGCCGGTCTCGACCCGCTGGTCATCAAGGCCTCAGCAGGCGTGGCGTTCCACTCCCCGGTCCTGCGGACCCGCACCGCCGCCGAAGCCGCGGAACTGCTCACCGAGGCCGGGTACCCGCTCTACGCCCTCGACGCCGACGCCCAGCACAGCCTCTACGAGACCGAGTTCGGCGATCGCGCGGTCTTCGTCCTCGGCAGCGAAACGGCCGGCCTGTCCACGGAGGTCGAGGAGCGCATCGCCCAACCGATCGCGATCCCCATGGCCGGCGGCGTCGAGTCGCTCAACGTCGCCAGCGCCGCAGCCGTCCTCTGCTTCGAGATCCGCCGCCGCGCCCTAGCCTGACGCCGAACACGGGTCTGACGGAAGGCCTGCCCGAGGCCGTCGCAGCGGTGATGGGCTGATCGCAGGTTCGGCCGTTGTTCTCACGCCCCCTCCTCGGGTACGGCGCCGACGACGAGTCGCCGAGCCTGCCCGCGCACCCCAAGGGCGAACTGTGGTGGCTTCACCAAGCGCACCTCTCGACCACCCGCGCCGACCGCTGAGCACCGGCCTCCCCCGCGATCTGTCCTCGACGGTAAGCGGTCGACGGGGTCCAGGAAACAGCACGACCAGCGCGAACGGGAACGGAAGGCCTGCACACGGGCCCAGCGGGAAGCGTGCAGACAGCTGGACGAAACAGGCCCGCGCTCAGAGGCAGGAACTGCAGCCCCCACCACGAAGAACGGTGTTGCACCGGAGACTGAAGCGATGCACAGAACGCGACCGGGTGCGCAGGGTAGGAAGTCGTCACGACATCCGGACGGTCGAGCTCGTGGCTGGAAAAGGGGCATGAAAAAGGGGCGGGGCAGAAGGTTCTCACCTTCTGCCCCGCCCCACCAAGGTATGTGTCGGCGGTGTCTTACTCTCCCACACCCTGTCGAGTGCA
>NZ_RSAA01000017.1 GCF_003931915.1 Saccharopolyspora rhizosphaerae
CGGATAGATGTTGATCTTCTTCGTCGCTGATCCATCTACCGGAGACCTCACTATGTTCAACCACCGGGCCCCACGTTCCTAAACAGCTCCTAGCGCTGCCGACCGGACATCGACCCCGAACCTCATCCGCGCGACCGGCAACCCGAGAACTCGGGACTCCGTCCTCACCGAACTCCTTGGTTGGCCGTCCTGCGGTTGTCACCTCCACCGGTGTCCTCGGGTGCCGAGCCGATAGGCGGTGTTCCGCATGAGATCGCCTCACCCGATGCGGCACGCTCGGCTCGCCACTCGATCGACAGTTTCAGCCCAGAAGGTCTTCGACCCTCGCAGCCAACGACGCCTCGGCAAGCGGGCCGGAATACCGCTTGCCGTTGATGAACAAGGTCGGCGTGCCCCTCACACCGCTCGCTCGACCGGAGGCGATGTCCGCCGCCACCCGCGGAAGATGCACGCGCGAGCGCGCGCCCACCACAGCATCACCTGGTACGCCGACCCGCTCCGCGTGACGAGCGAGGCTGCGATCGTCCAACTCGCGTTGGTGCGCGAACAGCTCTTCGTGCATCTCCCAGAACCGCGCGTACTCGTCGGCGGCCTCGCTGGCCAGTGCCGCGGCAACTGCGCGCGGGTGGACCTCGTCAAGGGGGAAGTGCCGAAAGACGAACCGGAAATCATCTCCGAACCGCTCCTGGAGACGCTGGACGATCAGGTGCAGCCGACCGCAGTTCACGCACTCGTAGTCGCCGTACTCCACTACGGTCACTCGGGCCGCCCCAGGGCCGATGAAGTGATCGCGCCCGGTAACCGGTTCCGTGAGCACCGCGGGTCGGTCTTCCTCCTCAGCTCCACCCTCTGCCAGCGGCGGCTCACACGCCGCGCCCTTGTTCCAGGCGAACGCGAAGATCAGCCGCCCTAGCGTCGCAGCGATCAGCGATCCGACCAGAATCCCGATCTTGGCATCCCCGCTCCAAACCTGTCGCTCGAACGCCAGCTCGGTGATGAACAGGGACACGGTGAAGCCGATGCCCGCCAAGGCCGCGCCACCAGCCAATTGCCCCCACACCAGGTTTCCCGGCAGCGCACCGAACCCGGAACGCAGTGCCACCCAGGTCCCGGTGCAGACCCCGACGAACTTCCCGACCACGAGGCCCAGGACAACACCGTGCGTCACCGGCGAGAAGACCGCACGGGAGAGCGTTTCGGCGTTGATCGGGACCCCTGCGTTCGCCAGTGCGAACAGTGGAACGATCAGGTAGCTGGTCCACGGGTGCAGCAAGAGCTGCAACCGCTCGTTCGGCGGCACCGCCGCCCTCACCCCCAACACCGCTTCTCTGCCGCGTTCCGGGGTCGGTTCCCGCAGGAACATCTGCGTGAGCTCACCCATGCGGAGGACATGTGACTCGTGGGGCTCGTACACCTGGACGAGAACCCCGAGGGTGAGACCGATGACGGTTGGGTGTATGCCGGACTCCGCCGCAGCGCCCCACGTCGCCAAGCCCAGCAAGACGTAGACGGGCGAACGCCACTCACCGACGCGCCGCAGCAGAAGTAGAACGATTAACAGGCAGAGAGCGATGCCAGCCGCTGTCCAGTCGATGTGCCGCGTGTACGCCAACGCGATGACCGCGATCGCACCGACATCGTCGACCACCGACAACGTCAGAAGGAACACCCGCAGCGGATCCGGGCACCGAGGTCCGACCACGACGAGAACCCCGAGGACGAACGCGGTATCCGTAGCCATCGGAATACCCCAACCCACTGCCGTGGGGTTGGCCGGGTTGAAAACCAGGTACAAACCAATGGGGAAGATCAATCCGCCCACGGCTGCCAGGGCCGGCGGTAGTGCTCGGCGCTTGTCGCGCATCTCGCCGATGCTGAACTCCCGCGACACCTCCATCCCGATCACGAAGAAGAACATCGCCATCAAGCCATCGTTCACCCAATGCCGGAGGTTCAGGTCGAACTCGAAACCACCCAGACGCAGTGCTAACGTGGTTTGCCACAAGGCTTCGTAGGTATTTCCGAACGGCGAGTTGGCCCAGACCAGCGCGATGAGCATCGCGGCGAGCAGCACCACGGTCCCGCCCGACTCGGTCCGCAGGAAGGCGCGGATTTCCCGCGTCGGGCCCCTTTCAGGGGTTACGCCGGGCACCTCCATCCGCAGCCTCCCGCTTTCATCGCACCCGGTGCCATGCTCCCTTCGGCACACCCACTCTGCACGGTGACCTGCATGGGAAGCATCTTGCGATCGCCTGTTGCCCTTAACTTCACGAGGTCCGAGCACTTCGCGCTGCCGGGCCGAACGGAGCCGGCCGGGTTGAACCCGCCGGGAGGTCGCGAGCGGACTCGGCTGTTGTCAGCGTGGTAGCCGCGCGGTTTCGGGGGTCGGCGAACCCACGACTTGACTCCTGAAGGGGGGAGACCAAGCGAAGGAGCCAGGCAGACGCTGATGCATCGCGGATCCCGCGAGAAGCACCTGATGTGCAACGGCGACAGCGGTGCCGGCCCTGACCTGAGAGGGGTGTGATGGGATGGCTTTGGTGCTCACCGTGAATCCAGGGTCCTCCAGCTTGCAGGTGCATCTCGTGGATGCTCAAGCAGAAGAGGTGCTCGATTCATCCGCAGTGGAGGAACCTGCGAAGAGCGAGAAAGCTCGCCTCCAATTCGAAGGACTTCTGGAACGCGTTCAAGACCACCACATCGCAGGAGTCGGTTACCGTCTCGTGCATGGCGGCAACAGGTTCCTTTCTCCTGCCACTGTCGACGATTCCACGCTCGACGCAGCTCGAGCATTCGAATCGCTTGCGCCGTTGCACATCCCACCGGTGCTCGATCTCATCACGACCTTGCGCGCGCGGTATCCCCGGCTTCCCCACGTGCTGTGCCCTGACACAGGCTTCCACGCCGATCTTCCCGAGGTCGCGAGAACGTACGCGGTGCCCGTGGATTGGCGACGCCGCTACGGTGTTCGACGCTACGGTTTCCACGGGCACTCGTATTCCCGGTCACTGCGGCGCGCTGGCCAGCTGCTCGGTCGGCGGCAGGAAGACCTGCAACTCCTGTTGACACACCTGGGTGGGGGCTGCTCGGTGTGCGCGGTGCGCAACGGGCGAAGCGTGCAGACGTCGATGGGTTTCACTCCTCTTGAGGGCGTTCCGATGACCACACGTTCGGGAAGCGTCGACCCCGGTTCGCTCCTGTGGCTGCAGCGCGAAGCCGGACTCAGCATCGACGACATCACCGAGGCGCTCTCCCAGAGGTCTGGCTTGCTCGGGCTCTCCGAGGGACTGTCCTCGGATACCCGTGAGCTGGTGAAAGCGGCTGAGAGTGGCGACTCCAGGGCTGAGTTGGCGATGAACGTGTTCGCCCACGGCGTCCGGCGGGAACTCGCAGCGGAGGCGACCAGCCTGGACCGGGTGGATGCTGTGATCTTCACCGGTGAGATCGGTTGGGACCAGCCCGAGCTGCGCGAAGCGGTGTGCTCTGGACTGGGTGTGATCGGCATCTCCGGAGGCTTGAGCGGCAACCGCGACGACGACGGCACCGTCAGCCCGCCTTCCGCGGCCGTACCCGTGCTCGTCGTGCGTCCGCGGGAAGAGCTCGAAATCGCCAGGTCCACGATGACCGCCTTGCACAGCTGAAGCCGCACCACGTCTGATGCCGTTTGGAAGGTTGCGCCGGCCCCGCTGAGGTGCAAGCACCTCGGGCGAGATCGACGATTTCCCGCGACAAGCGAAGGCCGCCTGCTCCCACCGATGGTGTTCCCCGGCTGACCCGGTCCTCAGCATTCGACCACGTCTGCGATGCGTTGCACGTCTACACCGTCATTCCCACGACCGGTCTACGCGGCTGGTCCGAGCCGACTGAAGGCCACCGACGGATGCGTACGGAGATGCATGGCCACCGGCCCTCCTGCCAACCTCCCCGCTTGTTGTCGAGTCGGACCGCCCTCGAACACGGCGGCGATGGCCGTGGGTGTCTGGAGGCCCGTGTTCGACGTCGCCAGCGGGTCGAGCGCCATCGCTCCGTGACTGGGTTGCGTCGGTTCAGCGTGGTGTTCTTCTAGGGCGCGTCACGAGCGACGGGCTCGTCCGCAGAGGCCCTCCCGTCGCGGCGCGTTTCGTCCTGCTGGGCCCGTGTGCAACACGGCAAGTCCTGCCACGGTGACGAAGTCGGTGGGCATCGAGTCGCCGAGCCCACCACACCGTGAGGGGGGATCGACATGCCCGTGATGGGAGTGACCAAGTTCCAGCGGTTCTTCCGCGCCGCTGCCGGACTTCACGTCGACAAGAACGATCTCAAGCGTTACAACGACTTCGTCAACCAGAAGCTGTACGACCTGTGCTTGCTGGGACGGAGTTCCGCGATGGCCAACGCGCGCGACGTGATGCAGGTGTCCGACCTGCCCATCACCAAGGGGCTTCAGGAGAGCATTCACGCCTTCGACGAGCTGGAGGAAGAAATCAAGGTTGAACCGATCCTCGAACACATCCTCGCGCAGCCGCCGCTGGAGGTGGAGCTCAGTGAGGAGACGAAGCAGATGCTGCCCTGGGTGGCGGGCGGCATGAGCGTGGCGCTCGCACGGACGTTCAAAGTGATCGAGCCGGACGACAAGAATCCTGGAACCTTGGAATGGGAACGCGTTTTCCACATCTTCGACCTGCTGCTGTGAACGACGGCTTGAGAAGGTCCGCGTCCCGGTCCACCCGCAGAGTATCCGCGATCGCGGGCCGAACCGCGCACCACTGGTCGATCTTGGCTTCCTTCCGCGTACAGGGACGGAGCGGCGCAGCAGTCGAGCCCGTGACCAGCTCGAACCCCCTGCTCGGGATGTCCTCAGGAGTCCTGATGATGCGTGGGTGCGGGCGCTGCGCGGATAACCTTCCATCATTTCCGCGGGTCGAAATCCCTCTCCGCGGCGAGTTGGTTGAACAGTTCGCGTCGCGGTCGGTCAGTCCCGTCGCTACCACGATCTGGACCTCGACGCAGAGTCGCCCGGGGACCCGCGGGTTGGACGCCTTCCCTGCGCAGGCGAAGTAGCCGACCGCTCGACCGTCCCAGCCGGCACGTGGACCTTCGTCTCCCCAACGGGAGTGGTAAGCGGGAACGTCGCCCCCATCACCGCCGCCTAAGGCGAAACGGGCAGGTGCACGTAAGAGGTCACGTCCGGACACCCGGTAGCGGTCGTGCGGTGCGATGCGAACCGCCAAGCACAGATCACCCGCGGATGCGTTGCGGACCCCCAGCCTCCTTCACCGACCATCCGAATGCGCTGACCGTCGCCCACTCCGTGGGGGATGGTCACCTCGACGATACGTTGACCGCCACCGACCGGGCGAGGTTGCGCTTGCCGCCAGGTAAGCCTCCTCCACCGACAGCTCCAGTTCAGCCTCGTGGTCGGCTCCTCGAATCGTGCCCGCGGCGCCACAAGCCCCGATCAGGCTGCCGAACAGGTTCTCAAAATCGACGCCACCGAAACCGTCATCGGCCCGCTACCCGCACACCGGAAGGGCTGCCCACACGAAGTCATCGGTAATCGCTGCTTCCTCCTCCGGTTTCGCTCCACTTCTCGTAGCCTTCCGGGATGGAGAGAAGTCCGGGCCGACCCGGTCGTAGCGCCTGCGGGTCTCGGGGTCGGCGAGAACCGTTGTAGGCCGCTTGATCTCGTCGAGCGGTCTTCAGCTGCCGGATCAGAGCTGACTCGGGTTGGTACTGGCGCGCCAACTGCCGGTTACGCCTGCTGGCTCTCCTCGGCGCTGGCGTTTCGGGAAACCCCGAGTGCCTCGTAGAAGTCGCACGTCACGTGCGAATCACTCCGCAGGCCTGCTCACGACCACCGAGACCGGGCGGAGCTGGTTCTCCGCAACCCCGTAACCCGGTCGCAGCACCTGCACAACCGTGCCCGGTTCCGTGTCCGGTGCCTCGACCACGTTGACAACCTCGTGGCGGTTCGGGTCGAACGGGACCCCGGTCTCGTCCTGGCGCGGGTACCCAAGCCGCGTCGCCACGTCGATTGCCTGGTCGTGGATGGTGCGCACCCCCTCCAGCACCGACCGCGGGTCCGACTCAGCGTGCTCGAGCGCCAGCTCCAAGTTGTCGATCACCGGCAACCACTCCGCGGCAACCTTGGCCCTTTCTTGCGCCCGGGTTCGCTCCAGCTCACGGGCGTAGCGCTTGCGCAGGTTCTCGATATCAGCAAGTGCACGCCTCAGGCGATCCCACAACTCCTCCCGGCTCGGCTCCGCCGGCTCCTCCTGCGCGGTGCGTTCGGGTTGCGTCCGTTCAGGGTCGGGCTCGTCGCGCTCGGCCTCGACCTGTTCGGTATCAGATGCGTTCGGTTCGGAAGATTCCCAGGATGTCGTCATCGCATTCCTCATGTCCGCTCGGAGTCGTCACCGGCCACGTCATCGGAGTCGTCACTCTGAGACTGCGGCCCCATCGCCGCGGAGGACGACCAGCCCGCCTGACCGCGGCCGGGATCCGGGCTCGCCACCCCGGGGCGGTCGAGAACACCTGGCGGCGCGCCGGAAGCGTGGTGTTCGCGCTCGCCCAGCTTGGCCCTCACTCCAGCGCGAGTCTCCACGCCGACGAGAACGACACCACACCTCCAGCGCGTCGACCTCGGAGACTTCGTCCTGTCACAGGAAGACTGCCCGTCAAGCGGCGAACGACGTCTAGGCCCGCGCTTTCTCGCGCTGTGACTGCTGGGCTTCCACGGATTGCTGGTTCGGCACCTCCGCGCCCACCTGGATCTTGCGCGGCTTGCTCGATTCTGCGACGGGGATCCGCAGCGTCAACACGCCCGATTCGCAGTTGGCCGTGAGGTTGCTCGGGTCGAGGTTGTCACCCAGGAAGAGTTGCCTGGAGAACTCGCCATGTGGCCGCTCGTCCACGAGCACCTCGTCGTCCTCGGAGTGGGCAGGACGTCGTGTAGCGCGGATGTTGATCACATTCCGCTCAGCGGTCACGTCGATGTCGTCGGGGTTCACCCCCGGAAGATCCAATGCCACGTGGAACTCGTCGCCGCGGCGGTACGCTTCCATCGGCATCATCTGCATTGCGCGCGTACCGCGGAAGGCCTGTTCGGTGAACCGGTCCCACTCCCGGAGCGGGTCGAAACGCATCAACGTCATCACGGGTCTCCTTGCTCGAAGCGTTCTACTGCTGCCGGTTCGCGGGCAGCTTCAACCGTCGTCCACGGCAGTCGGAGCACCACTGTTGGGAGACCGACACGCGTCCGTACCGACTGCATGCCAGCCTGCACCTCGTGCGCGGTTGGTCGCCTCCGCCTGTGAAGGCCAAATCCGCCCGCGGGTTCATCCCGCGGAATCGACCCGTCCAAGCACCAGCACAGGCGCTGGGCAGCCATGGGCCCAACCCGTTCGGGAGGCGTAGTAGTGCGAACCCGCGTGATCGTGGGAGTTTCCATGGGCTCACCGGCCGTGCACCGGCGCTTCGAACTGTCGACGTGGATGTTCGGAAGTTGAACGTCGGGGCAGGGCCTGAGCGTGGTGAAGCGCGGTTGAAACCAAGACGCGCGTCAAAGGAAACCGCCCCACGGATCGGCATAGAGCTCATACTGCCGGACGACGTCGTGGACAGCACCCCCTTCATCGCGGATGTCAGCTGGACTCGTGCGGGCCCACTCCGCACCGGCGGCACGCGCGATCGATTCCTGCTCGGCGCGTTCACCGAACCCAGGTGGACGGCCCAGCCGAATGATTGAGCGAGAACCTCCTTCGTCAGATCACGGCAATCTGGTCGCGCGCATCAGCTCTCGCCCGCGTTCGTCCACACCACCAGCGCCAGCAGACCCGCGCGAGCGGCTCATTCAGCCTGCCGTACGCAGCCATGCCGAACCCGTTCGTCCGGGCAAGGTGAAGCCAGACGGGGCACGGCCCGGGACCATTCCAGAAGTGTCGGACATTGCGCCGGACTCCGCCGAGCTCTCTCGCGCGGTGCCCGCCGCAGAAAGCCGTTCTCGTCAAGCAGCCGGAAACGCGTTCGAGAGGTGCCAGACATGTCAACAACAGGGTTCGCTTCGTTCGACAGCACGTTGGAGAAGACCAACCGCGTGCTCCGAGATGTCGAAGAGCACTACGGCTGGACCAAGAAGCAGCGCTCCCGTTCGTACGCGGCGCTGCGCTCGGTCCTGCACGCGCTGCGGGATCGCCTCACCGTCGAAGAGTGCGCCGATCTCTCGGCCCAGTTGCCGATGCTGATCCGCGGCATCTACTACGAGGCTTGGAATCCCAGTCACGTACCGGTCAAGCTCCACCGGGAGGAGTTCCTCGAGCGCGTCGCCGCCCAACTGCCCTACGAGGTGGAGGGCGAGGTCGAAGACTTGGTGCAGACGACGCTCCGAGCTCTGCGGCCGCACATCACCGAGGGCGAGTGGACGGACATCAAGGACGGCCTTCCAAAGGAAGTGGCCGAGGTCTTGCCCTGAACCATCGCAGCAGGTTCCTCCTCGGAACCGCACTGACCTGGACGGGCGGGCTCGGGGCAGCGATCAAGGTCCTCCGACCCGCACCTCAGGCTCAACAACCGCCGTTTGTGCGGGCCCAGTCGTGATCACCTGTCGGGTGGACGTCTTGACGACCAGCGGGCCAACGCCAGCGCCGCAACGAGCACAACCACCGCGCCGGAGTTGATCGACAGCTCGACGAGCTGGTCGTGGCTCACCGGCGGGGCACCCGGGAAGGTGAGCCGGATGACGATCGAGAGGATGTGCCGGACTACAGCGATGACCGCTACGATGATGAACGGCTCGAGCCGCAAGCGTCCGCCTCTCAGGTGGTGCATGACGGTGATGTAGATCTCCAGCACGATCAGGACCAGCAGCAGTTCCTCGATCAGGCTGATGAACTGCTCCTGCCAGGAGCCCTGGCTTTCGACGACGGAGATGACCGCGGCGACCAGGATGCCGGCAGCGAGGACGAGCAGAACCGAGGAGATCAGGACCAGCAGCGCGTACTCGGCCGTCGAGAGTGCTCGTACCAGCGTCGTTCCCCAGGCGCTGCGGGCGTGGCGCGCGAACTCGTCGCCCACTGCTTCGTGACGTCCGTCCTCTGAGGTCGATTCCTCCGATGGCATGCCTGTCATCCGAGATCACCTCCCCACCGTCCGTGCTGCCACCGTTTCAACTCACGCCCTAGAACTGGGACCGGTCCTGACCAGCTCTGCGAGTCGCCAGGTGCTACGAACCGTCGCACGTGAGCACGCGCGGCGCGCGGCGCGCGGTAGCAGCCGGAAAGCCGCCACACCGGAAGCCCAGCTGCCGAGGAAGCTCCGGCGCTGCCGTCGCCGCAGTCACCACCCGCGGACGTTCCGGCTCTGGTCGTGTCACCCCGGTTCACCCGACCACCGCTGCGGCCACCACCGGCCGCGAGTTGAGATGGGGTAACCACTCTTCGGCGTTCCACGAGACCGCCAGTAGTGCACGATCACCGCCGACAACCAGGCAACACCGATCGCGGCTACCACGGCGAGCCAAACCCACGTGATCGCGGTGAGGAGCCACACCTGCCCCGGTGTGGGGTCGCTGATCCACCCCGGGGCGGTCTCGGGACTCCACCCGTTCGGCGACGAGAGGACCACCGTGATCAGAACTGCGACGCTGTGCGCAGAGTCCCACAGCGCGTGAAGCAGCGACACGCCGAGGTACGAAAGCACGAGCGGAACGGTCAGCAAGAAGCTCTCGCGGCCGCTTCGGGAGAACAGCACACCGCCGAGGATCGCCGTCCACAGACCGTGCCCGAAGGGTGCGACGAGGCCGCGCAGGAGCTCCGTGGCCACCAGGTCGACGAGGGAGAGGCCCTGTTCGGTCAGCGCGGCCATCATGGCGTAGCCCGCTGATTCGAAGGCGGAGAAACCGAAACCGACACAAGCGCCGAGGAGCATGCCGTCACGCGGAGCTTTGACCCGCAGTTCGCGGGTCAAAGCCGCCAGGGCGAGGAGTTTGACCGCTTCCTCGATGAGACCGACGCTCGCGAACAACCCAACCGACGGACGCAGCAGGTAGCTCTCGAGCAGCGACGCTGCGAGCACCCCGAGTACCCCGCCCAGCACGAAGATCTTCAACAAGAGGGTCGCGGTGATCTCCGCGGTGAGGCGGTGCTCGAAAGCCCAGGCGATGAAGGAAGCCGGAACCAGGAAGCTGCCGAGCAGCACCAAGGTGGGAACCAGGGTCGGGTTGGCGGTCAGGAAGGTCACGGCTACCGTGAGCAACCACAGCACCAACCCCGCTCCGAACATGCGCGCCCACGTGTAACGCCGGCCGGTGGTCATAGTGGCTCCCGACTCGTACGTCCTCACCGATCGGCAGAGGTGCCTCGCTCATCCGCGCCCTCGCTCGGCTCTTGGGGCCCGTACCGGCGCGAGGACAGGCGCTTCGCACGACCTTCCTCGACGGCTTCCTTCAGCGCCCTGCGGAAACGCCCGGGACCCCAGGACCTTCCCTCGAGGCGCTTTTCGAGTTCGCGCCGATCTGCCGATCCACCGTCCCGGAGCACCCGGGCCACGTCGTCGATCTCCGCGTCCAGCACCTCGTCCGAAATCGCCGACCAGCGGCTACCAGTCGTGGCGGTGCCGACCATGCCCGGCGAGTAGAACCCCGATCCCGGACCGGGTCGGAACCGTCGCCGCCCCGCGCGCTCGCGCTCCTGGACCCGGGTCGTGCGCTGCCGGACCCGCTCATCGCGTTCGTGCAGCCGTTGCCGGTCCGCTGCCGACAACTCGGCACTGCGCTCGGTTTCGACGAGTGCGGCGTGCTGATCCGGATCGACTTCCACTTCTTCGGCGGTCAGCGGTCGGGCGATGTGCTCCAGGGACTGCCGCTCCGCACGCACTCCGAGCAGCATTTCGGCGACACTCCCGAGGAGCATGACACCTGCTCCGATGAAGAATCCCGTTGCCAGCAGGTTGGCCTGTCCGCTCTCCACGAGCTGGCCGAAAAGGGCAGGTCCGGTGATGCCGCCGACGGCGGTGCCGATCGCGTAGAACAGCGCGATCGCCAGTGCTCGGGTCTCCATCGGGAAGACCTCGCTCACGGTCAGGTAGGCCGAGCTCGCGCCCGCGGAGGCCACGAAGAACGTCAGCAGGATGAGCAGCATGAACGTCCAGAGCGTCAGCGAGCCAGTCAACAAGAGCACTCCGGTGACGAAGGTGAGCGCCGACGACACGAAGTACGTGCCGGAGATCATCGGTATCCGGCCGACGGTGTCGAACAACCGTCCCAGCAGCAGCGGCCCGAGGAAGTTGCCGAAGGCGAACGCGGCGACGAAGTACGGCGCCATTTTCGAGCTCACGTCGAAGAAGGCGCCGAGCAGGGTCCCGAGATCGAAGGTGACCGCATTGTACAAGAACGCCTGGCCGACGAACAGCGCCAAGCCAAGTGTGGCACGTCTCGGGTAGTGCTCGATCGCCGTTTGCGCGATCTCCCGGAACGGGATCGCTTTTCGCTGGCGCACGGCGATCGTCGCGCCTGGTCTCGGCAATGGCCGCGCCATCTCGGCCTGCACCTCGGACTCGATCTCGTCGACGATTCGTTCGGCCTCCTGCTCCCGACCGTGGATGAACAACCACCGGGGACTTTCCGGCACGTTGCGGCGCACGAGCAGGATCGCGAGGCCGATCACCCCACCGAGGCCGAACGCGAGCCGCCACCCCAGGGTTATCGGCACCAGGTTAGACAGCAGGACGACCGTGACGAGCGCCCCGAACGCCGCGCCGAGCCAGTAACTTCCGTTGATGGCGATGTCGACCTGACCGCGGTTGCGCGCCGGGATGAGCTCGTCGATTGCCGAATTGATCGCTGCGTACTCCCCGCCGATTCCCATTCCTGTGAGGAATCGCATGAGGAAGAAGTACCACGGCACGAATGTGAAAGCCGTGAGCACCGTGGCCACGATGTAGAGCGCGAGGGTGAGCAGGAAAAGCTTCTTGCGCCCGAAGCGGTCGGTGAGCTGACCGAACAACAGCGCCCCGGTGCAAGCGCCGGCGACGTAGATCGCGGCGGCGATACCGATCTGGGCCGCGTTCAACGAGACGCCGCTGCCGGGCTCTGTCAGGCGGGACGCGACCGAGCCCACGATCGTCACCTCGAGCCCGTCCAGGATCCACACGGTGCCGAGACCGATGATGATCTTCCAGTGGAAGCGGGACCACGGCAGTCGGTCCAACCGGGCCGGTATCTGCGTTCGGATGGTGCGCAACTCTTGGGTGGTCACAGCGAACCTCCTGACGGTCGACTGGCTAAAACCCCCATCGCGGATAACCTGCAGGCGATGCTTCGTTGTCGTGTTCTCGGCCACCGCTTCCGCTTCCGCAGCGACGGCGCGATGATGCGGTGGGCCTGCGAGCGCGGGTGCGGCGCTGACGGCTCGAAGCAGTACCCGAGCGCCGAGCACGCTCGCCGATACGCGGCAGCTTTCGACCGGGAGTACGGGAGCGATACGGCGAACGCCCCGCTGTTCGGCCTCTTCCCGCTGCGCATCCTGCACTTCGCCCGCCGAGCCAGCCGCCGGCAACAACCTCCGCAGTGATCTCCGGTTGCTGGACGGCGTTGCTCCCACCGTGTCAGCACCCCTCGTTGCCCCGCTTGCACCCACGGGGCCGAACTTACGCACTGGATTTCCCTGATCAGGGCATGCCGCCGGTCGCGATGGCGAGACCGCGAGGCTGCGCGACACCCGGCGACACGTCTGCCGCGCCCGGTGAGTTGCCCTCCCGTGGAGGGTGAGCTGTTGACCGCCCAGGGGGACGCGGCCACCATGGCGGCGGTCCCGGGCCTCGGGCGCCCGGCGTGGGCGGATTGCGAATGCACACTCCACTGTTCAGCCAGCCGGCGGAACTACGGCTTGTCGGGCTCCCGACACCGTGGGGCGACCATCGGTGATGGCTGGCTCACGAGGTCGTGCCTGCAGAAGGGCGAAACACCGAACGCGGCATCAACCGAGGGCACGATCGAGGTTCGTGGCGGCGGTGATCAACGACAAGTGCGTGAAAGCCTGCGGGAAGTTGCCCAGCTGTTCGCCGGTGAGCCCGATCTGCTCCGCGTAGAGCCCCAGGTGGTTGGCGTAGGTGAACATCTTCTCCAACACCAGGCGCGCGTCCTCGAGTCGCCCCGCGCGGGTGAGCGCCTCGATGTACCAGAAAGAACAGATTGAGAAGGTGCCTTCTGCTTCGTCCATCCCGTCGGGAGATCCCTCGTAGTCGTAGCGGAACACGAGGCTGTCCGTGACCAAGGTCTCCGTGATCGCGTCCAGGGTGGACACGAACCGAGGATCGGTAGGCGAGATGAACCCCATCATCGGCATCAGCAACAACGACGCGTCGAGCACGTCGTCGTCGTAGTGCTGCACGAATGCCTTTCGCTTTTCGCTCCATCCCTCTCGCATGATCTGCCAGTAGATGTCGTCCCGGGTTCTCATCCACTTCTCCAGGTTTCCGGGGAGACCGCGCTCGCGAGCGATCTGCACCACCCGTTCGAGCGCTACCCAGCACATGAGCCGGGAGAAGGTGTGCCGGCGAGGGACCGCGCGCGATTCCCAGATGCCGGAATCCGGGCGGTTCCAGTTGTCCTGCAACCAGGAGACCATGTCGATCAGGTCAAGCCAGCTGTCGTGCGTGATAGGACGACCGTGCTTGTTGAAGAAGTAGATCGAGTCGATGACCTCGCCGTAGATGTCGAGCTGGAGCTGATCGACGGCGTCGTTTCCGATGCGCACCGGCCGTGCACCGCGATGCCCGGCCCAGTGGTCGAGCAGCACCTCCGTCAGATCTCTGCGGCAATTGACGTCGTACATCACGTGCAGCGGATCTTCCTCTTCCTCACCGTCACTGACCTCGACAAACCGGCAAGTCAGCCACCTCATGAACGATTCGGCCTCCTCGGTGAACCCCAGGCGCAGCAGAGCCGACAGCGAGAAGGCCGCGTCCCGGATCCACACGTAGCGGTAGTCCCAGTTCCGCGCTCCCCCGAACCGTTCCGGCAACGAGGTCGTTGGTGCCGCGATCATCGATCCACTCGGTTCATGAGTGAGGAGCTTCAGCACGAGCGCCGATCGATTCACCATCTCCCGCCACCGCCCGCGGTAAACCGAGTTGCTCAGCCACTTCCGCCAGAACTCGACGGTGCGCAGCAAGAGCTCGTCGACCTCCTGCTCGGTGCCATGCGGCTCCGGTTCCACGTCCTCGCCCAGCACCTCGAGCACAAAAACCTCGGTGCGACGGTCGTCCATCTCGAACTCGGCGTGCGCGTCCCCACGCTCATCGGTCGTCAGGTCAACGCTCGCATCCAGCACCAAGTTCTCACCCGCACCGCGGAAGCGGACTCGGTTCTGGGCGCTCACCGTCTTGTGCTGCGCCCGCCCATAATCGAACCGAGGTTCGACATCCATGCGCATCCGCATCCGGCCACGCACGGACACCACCTTGCGCACCAGACGCTGCCGGTGGTCCGAGTCGTAGGCCACCACGATCGGCATGAAGTCGTGGACCTCGACCACACCGTCATCGGTGAGGAATCTTGTGATCAGCACATTCGTGTCGGGGACGTAGAACTGCTGCCTGCTGTCGACGTGTGACTCCGGAGCGATCTTCCACATACCGCCGCGCTCCGCACCCACGATGGAGCCGAAGACGCTCGGCGAGTCGAACTGCGGACAGCAGAACCAATCGATGGCACCATCGAGGCCGACGAGGGCAGCGGTGCGCAAGTCACCGATCAGTCCGTGGTCTGCGATGGGTACGAACCCCGCCTCGTGGTCGTACTGCCCCGCGTGAGGGCCTGCCTCCTCGTGCGAGTCAACTCTCGAGTCAACACCCATGTGGCAAGGGTTCGCTGCGACAGGGCCTGGCGCGTCAACCCGCCCTGGCGAATCGGCGGCCGGAATTGACCCCGCTGTGCTGAACTGTCGTCGCAGAATCCCGTGTGCACACGACGGCACCACGAGCACAGCCCGATTCGTGCCCCATCTCGTACTGCTGTGCTGAGAGCAGTACGAGCCCGACAGCGGTGAGCTCCGTACCCCTCCGCGCACTTGCTGCCGCGGGTCGAGCGGGCACCCGGCTTTTCGTGGTCGTAGGTCGAGGCGTGAGCGCCGCGATTTCCTCACCATGGTCGAACATGACGCCGGGCGGCCACGGGCTTGGTGGCACGTTCGCCAGTCAACGCCGCGAGCTCCCCGTTGCTCGAGTGGACGGTGGTCCGGGCTGGAGCATGCTGCTCGCACTGCTAACCGAGAGCGCGACACCCATTGGTTTCCGAATTCAGCACGTGTTCACGTCCTGAGAAGGAGGTGAGGCCATGCCGCTTGGAGTGTGGGCCCTGGCACTGGCAGCCTTCGCCATCGGAACCACGGAGTTCGTTCCCCTGGGCATCTTGCCCATCCTCTCGACGGACTTCGGTGTTTCGATCGCGGACGGTGGCCACTTCATCGCCGCTTACGCCGTCGGCGTGGTGGTCGGTGCTCCCTCGTTGACGGTCATCACCTCCCGGTGGCCACGCAAGATGCTCCTGGTCGCATTGCTGGTCCTGTTCCTCATCGGGAACGTGCTGACCGCAGCCGCGCCGAGCTTCTCCTCGGCGGTAGTAGCGCGGTTCGTCACGGGATTACCGCACGGGGCCTTCTTCGGGGCCGGTGCGATGGTAGCGGCGCACCTCGCCAGTCACGGCAAGCGAGCGAGCGCCGTCGCCCGCATGTTGGGCGGCCTGGCCGCCGCCAACGTGCTCGGTGTACCCGCAGGTGTCCTCATCGCCGCCCGGCTGGGTTGGAAGTGGACTTTCCTCGCTGTGGCGGCCCTCGGGGCGATGGCCTTGGTCGCAGTGCTGTGCTGGATACCGCACCAACCACGCGGCATGGCGGGGGGTGTTCGACGAGAGTTCGCGATGCTCCGCAGACCGCAGGTCCTGCTCATGCTGACCGTGGTGGTGTTCGGCTTCGCAGGGGTCTTCGCCTGCTACAGCTACGTCGCGCCATTGCTGACCACGGCTTCCCGGTTCGACCCCGGGACACTGCCAGTACTGCTGGTGCTGATCGGCATCGGGATGACGGTGGGGACCCACTTGGGTGGTGCGGTGGCGGACAAAGCGCTGGTGCCCGCGATCATCGGGTTCCTCGCAATGCTGTCGCTGTGCCTGGCGTTGATCTCGGTGACTGCCACGAGCAAGCCTGCGGTGCTCCTCACGCTCATCGGAGTAGCCGTAGCTGGCTTCGCTGTCGCGCCAGCGATGCAGACCCGTGTCATGGAACTCGCCCACGAGGCTGCCGCGCTGGCTTCTGCAGCCGTGCAAGCTGCCTTCAACGTGGCCAACAGCCTGGGCGCGTGGGCCGGTGGCTTGGCGTTGCACGCCGGACTCGGCCTCACCGCGCCCAGTGTGGTCGGATCGACCTTCGTGCTGTCCGGCTTGATCTTGATGGTCGCCTCCGCCGCGTTCGCCCGCCGGGGACAACGCTCCGCGGCCCACCAAGTGGCCCCGAGCGAGCCCGGCGAGTCACGGCCATAGGCACGGATGCCAGCGACAGCGCGGGCGCTCGAAACGGGGAGGGGCCGCCGCTCAAGAGTCAAGGGCGAGGCTGTTCGCTGCTCTCCGTGGTGGAGTCGGGCTCATTTTCTTAGGGCGGCTTAGTCGTCCTGGTCCACCATGCCCGCGACCAACCGTCGAGCTGCGTTTGATCGAACGGTGGGCCCGTACCTCAGCCGGGTCCGCAGTGCCGGACCAAGCTCCCCCACCCACTGGGTCTCTCGGCGGTACGCGAGTGGGTACGCAGGACGATCACCTCTGCCGGTGTTCCAGTGTCAAGTTCCTGCTGAGGCGACGAAGTCGTCGAGTTCGCAGGTGGGCTGCGCTCAGGACCCGTCCGCGGTCGTGGGGAGCCTGGACCTGGCCCTGGGGGATCGGGATGGCAGTGCCCTTGTCGGGAGTCGCTTGGGTCTGCACGAGAGCCCAGATGTGCGATAAGCCGAGCTTCGCGAAGCTCGGCTTGGCTCTGCTCGGAAGGCAGCAGGGCTACCAGTGGTGGCCGATCGCACCGGCATTGCTTCCACGGATGCGGGCTACAAGGACATGGCCGACCGCCTCGGCATCACCCACCTCCACGCCCTACGCCACTCCTCCCGAAATCCGCCTCGTGGCGAGTCCTCAGCACGATGTCATGGATCAGCGGACGACGTCGGGCTTAGCTTGGGGCGGCTTCGCCAGCGTGTTCCGTGCCTTTCGGCAAGTTCTTACTGGTCATCAGCCACGCTGACGTCTGGAAATCTGTCCCATCGGAAACGATCTTCGCGGTAACCTGGTGATCCGCACACGTCTTCATAGAACGACGAGGGTATGGCCATCACTCAGGTCCATCAGCAGCTCATCACCGACGATCGAGAATCCGCGTACACGTCGGCGATCGCGGATGGGGTCCGGTGAGACTTGAAGCCGAACTCTTCGATTCGGCAGAGTTCGAACCAGCCCCGGTCGAGTTCGCTCAACGAGAATTACGGGGCGGCTGGGCTCCTTCCGATCTAGTCAATGCGGGGTCAGAGCGGTTTTTCCGGGCGTGCTCAACGAGCAGCTTAGGCCCGCCGAGTTAGCGGATCTGGTACCGAAGTTGCAAAACCGTTTCGAAGGTCACAGCGACGAGCTGTTCGCTACGCCCACCATCACGATCGGTGGGCGCCTCATAGTGGTTCACGATCCGCATGGATCAGCCGACAACTGGGAACTGCTTCGTGTGTAGAGCACATCAACCACACCGCGTCGTGCTGCGGGTCGCGGTTACTGTGGCGGGGTTGCGGCCGGAATGCTCACCACGTCAGCGGCACCGGGTGCTGGTCGCGTGCGCGCGAGTCGTCGCGCCAGCCATCCGATCCCGAGCAGGGCTGCCGCGGCGAGTCCGGAGCAGAGCGTGGGCATCCAGCCTGCGCCGGCGGCCAGGGCGTTGCCTGCGGTGATGTAGGCGAGGTTCGCGGGCAGCGTCCCGACCGCCGTTCCGGCGAGGAACGGCAGCGGGCGGACCCGGGTCACGCCGGCGCCGTAGTTGACGACGCCGTAGGGGACGATCGGGAGCAGTCGGCAGATCACGGTGGCCGTGAACCCTCGCCGCGCGAACGCGGAGTCCAGAGCGTGCAACCGGCCATTGCGGAGCAGGGGCGCGAGGGCTTCGCGGCCGAGCAGGCGTGCGATGCCGAACGCCAGGCCCGCACCTAACACGGTGCCCGCCACCACTACGGGCACTGCTACCGGCATCGTGAACACGATTCCGGCGATGGTCGACAGCGCCGGCCTCGGCGCGAACACGAGCGCGGCTGCCCCGAAAGCCAGCACGAAGAGCAGTGGTGTCCACCCACTGCTCGCCTCGTGCCAGGTCTGCACGTCCAGCAGTGGCGCGTCGGGTCCTGACCACGCTCCTACGGCGAGTGCGACTGCGAGTCCGATGCCGAGGAGTGCGAGTCGCAAGGAGGCCGAGCGGGCCATGTCGGCCTTCCTGATCGGGGACATCACCACTGCTCGCACCCAGCGCTCGGTCGAAGCGTCGACGTTCGTCGACGGCCACTGTAGCCGGTGCTTCCTCCGCCCGGCTCTCCCTGCAGAAGTCACCCCTTGCCCTGATCCAGGATACCCGCCCCGGGTATCGTCAGGTGCGTGCTCGTGCGGTCCCGGATCGTCCGGTGGGGCCTGTTGATCGCCCTCGCTCTGGGTGTGGTGCTCATGCACCACACCCCGGGTCCGCACGCCTCCACGAACCCAGAAGCGCACACCTCCGCTGTGAGCGCGGCGCCGATCACGGCCGCGTCTGACGAGAGCTGCGAGTGCCACCACCCCGGCGAGCACAGCGGTGTCCCGTTCCCGTCCGGACACGAGGTGTTGCACCTGTGCTTGGCGGTCGTGATCGGGTTCGCCGCGTCGGTGGTCCTGGCCTTCCGACGCAGGTGGGGGGCTGTCGTCGCCGGTCGTGTGCGCAGCCTCGCTCCGCCGGGTGTTCGCGGGCGTCCTCCGGCTCCTACCGCTCGACGTCTCGCCGTGCTGTGCGTGATGCGGTGCTGATCAAAGGCGTTCCTCAGCGTTTTTGCTCCTCCAGCACCCATCGATGAGACGTGGAGAGTTCTTCATGATGAAGCGCACGCGTGTGGCGACCGCTGCGGCGGTCGTCACCATGGCAGCGGCCGTGGCCGCCGGATGTTCCGGCGGTGACGACATGAACCACGTGCAAGGGCACGGGACCCCGCCCAGCGCCGACCAGCAGCAGGAAACCGGGCAGGCGCCGCACAACCAGGCCGACGTCACCTTCGCACGGGGCATGGTCCCGCACCACCAGCAGGCCATCGAGATGTCGCGCATGGCACCCGACCGCGCGGAGTCTCCGGAGGTCAAGGCGCTGGCCGAGCAGATCCAGGCGGCGCAGGGCCCGGAGATCGAGAAGTTGACCGGGTGGTTGCAGAGCTGGGGCGTCGGGGAGCACTCCGGGGTGGAGCACGGCGGCCATGGCGGCGGGATGATGTCGCCTGCGGAGATGCACCGGCTCGGGCGGTCCTCCGGGCCGGAGTTCGACCGGGCGTTCCTGACGATGATGATCGAGCACCACGAAGGGGCGATCGAGATGGCGCGGACCGCGCTCAGCGCCGGGCAGTTCCCCGAGGCCAAGCAGATGGCCCAGCAGATCATCGACACCCAGCAGACCGAGATCGACACCATGAAGCGGTTGCTTGCTTCGACCTGATCTCGATCAGCCTGGCTTGAGGGAGAACGCTTCTCCCGGGGACGACCACGCGAGTCCGTGTCGCACAGCGACTTCCGGTGGACTCCTCCGGTACCCCGCACACTCGCGTTCGGGCCACGCATGAGGAAGGGCGGCCGGGATGATCCCGGCCGCCCTTCAGCGTTCGCTGTTGTCAGCGCACCAAGCGCTCGAGACGAGCGAGGCCTTCCTTGTACTGGTTGAGGTCCGTGTTGGTGCTGATTCCGGGGACCTCGCCCTTGCTGGTGTACTGCCAGAAGTCCCAGTCACCGAAACCGCCGGGAACGGAGGGGCTCTCGACGCCGTAGGACGCCAGCCACAGCGCGTGGTCGTCGAAGGCGTCGGTACCGCCCATGCACTCCTTCCAGAACGACGGGTTGGCGTAGATGATCGCGTCCTTGCCGGTGCGTTCCTTGACCTTCGTGTTGAAGGTCGTGGTCCACTGCTGCATCTGTTCGACGCTCATCCCGTAGCAACCGCCGGCCTTCGGGGCGACTTCCAGGTCCAGCACCGGAGGGAGGGTCTTGCCGTCAGCCTGGTAGTCAGCCGTGGCCAAGAACCGCTCGGCCTGCTCCTCGGCTGAGGACGAGCTCGGCCTCGCGAAGTGGTAGGCGCCGGCGATCAGGCCGGCGTCCTTGGCGCCGTGGTACTGCTCGTTGTAGCGCGGGTTCGTGAAACCGGTGCCGTCGGTCGCCAGCACGAAGGTGAACTTCTTGCCGTCGGCCGCCACCTTGCCCCAGTCGATCTTGCCGTTGTGGTTGGACACGTCGATGCCCTCGACAGGCGGGCCCACCGGGGCTTCGGGCTCGGCCTGCGTCTCGTGCGGAGCGGGCGCCGGTTGCTGCTGAGGTGCGGGGGCGGGCGCCTCAGGTGCGACCGGAGCGGAGGACTGGTGCGGGGCCGGTGGCGCGTGCACCGGGGCTGCCACCGCGGCGTCTCGCACCTCGGCCTGCTGGTCGCTGCCGCAGCCGGTCACCAGGCCGAAGGCACCGACCGCAGCGACTGCTGCCGCAGCCTGCACCGCGCGCCTCCCCGGGGTGGGGAACCCTTCGCGGAGGGCGGTCAGGTGCGCGGCACCCCTCCGCCGGGAGCGCCGCGCCGCCGGTGCTGCCCTACCAGGAAGGTGGTTGTCGGGGTTTCGGGGTTCGTTCGTGTGTTCGGGGGTCACGGGACCACACTTCAGAACACAGCGTGATCACGCCTCGCGGTTTCTACGTGTCCGGGTACCTGGATTTAGCAGATCACGACGGGTGGCTCGAACCCTGGTGTGTCGGAGAGTAACGGGACGCGCGAGAAGCGGAGCGGCGGCAGGCTGAAGGGCACGTTCCGCAGCGGCGTCCGGACCGGCGGTCACGAGCCGGATGTAAGCGGCGGGACAGCGACGGGCGGGACTCTGGCGCGATCGACCAAGACCACGTCGGAGGGCCCATGAAGATCCGGTTCGTGATGGCGTTCGCCGGGGCGCTCGTGATCGCGGCGGGCGGAGTCACCACCACGCGGCCCGCCGCGGCCGAGAAGCTCGAATGGGTGTGCGCGGTGTCCGATCGCGAGCAGTCGCTGCTGCTGCCCGGGTCCGCGGTCGACCGCCTGGTCGCCACCACGCCGTCCTACCGCGGCCCGTGCGCCGAGTACGGCGAGTCCGCGCCGCTCGGCGACGGCACGATCACCGCCTACACCCAGTTCCTCGGCTCACGACCGGTGTCGATCGGCGTGCGGATGTCGGACGCGAGCTTCAGCGGGCTGCCGCAGAACCCACCCACCGACGGCACGCTGTGCTTCGACAAGAACGGCGACGGCAGCAGCGATCCGGTGGAGGAGTGCTCCGGTGGCTACGGGGAGGTGCTCGAACTCGGAGAACACGCGCGGCAGCAGCGGGAGTTCCCGTTCACCTACATCCTCAACAACTGGAACCCGCACGGTCACATCCCGCTCGGGGTGTACGACAAGCCGCACTACGACGTGCACTTCTACCTCAACGACAACGCCGAGCGACTGGCGATCCGCCCCGGCCCGTGCCCGCAGCTGGTGCACTGCGACGACTACGAGCTGGGAAAGCGCCTGCCCGAGCCCCGTTACGTGCCCGCCGACCACACCGACGCTGATGCGATCGAGCCCGCGATGGGCAACCACCTGGTCGACCCGACGGCACCGGAGTTCAACGGCCAGCCCTTCCGGCACACCTGGATCTACGGCACCTGGAACCGCGAGGTGACCTACTACGAACCGATGATCAGCCTCGCCTGGCTCGACGGGCTGCGCACCGGCGCCACCGAGGACGGCTGCCACGAGTACAAGCAGCCCGCCGCCTGGCAGGGACCCGGCTGGTACCCCACCACCTACTGCACCCGTCACAGCGAGACCCGGCAGGAGGTCTCGGTCTCGCTGGAGGACTTCGTCCACTGCGAGGCGTCCTGACAGTGCACTTCGGACCCTTACCACGAGCCCTGCCAGCGCTCAGACCACTCAGGTGCGGCTTGAGACCACGTGCAGTTCTTCGTGACCGCTGCACTCGATCGCGTTGTCGACGCCTACGCGCACGCGCGATGCCGAACCGTGAGTCCCCACCTCACGCCCGATTTTTCACGGCACTTCCGGTGATTCCTCCACGCGGCCGGTCTGAGCTGCCGCTCCGCTGCACCCAGCCACGACTCGCCTGCCCACAGCTAGGACTTGGTTTCCCCGTCCAACGAGCCTGTCACACCAACGAATTCGAGATCAGCGCAAGATGAATCGGTCGTGTGAGAGGGCGCATACCCCTTCGCCAGGTTTTCCTCGCGTCTCTAGTGTGGGGCCCGTGAGGAAGTCGATGACCCGGCAACACGGCGTGGGGAAGCTGCTCGTGCTTCCCCTGCTCGTGCTGGGCTTCCTCCTCGTGCCCTTCGCGCTCCTGCCTGCGCACGGGCTGCCGGGACACGCGGAGTCGATGTCCGCGTCGCATTCCACCACCTCACACCACGGCGCAGCACCCGAGCACTCGCACGCTGGTGAGGCCCAGTCCTCGGCATCGTTCACGGATGAGGCGTCCGCGTCGAGCCACGACCACGGATTCGAGGACGGGGCGCCGCACTGCGACGCCGGGCCGGACTTCAGCGCAGCCGTGCTCACGAGAACGCTGAACAGTTCAGACGACCTGGACCACCTCCTGCTCGCGTTGGTCCTCACCGCGACGACGGTGGCGCTGCTGCCCAGGCAAGCCGCCTGGGCGTCACGGCTGCGGCACTGGCTGTCCCAGCCACCGTGGAGACCAACCGGAACAGCGTTCCTCCACTTCGCGTGCGTCGCGCGAACCTGATCCCCGCCCCAGGCACTCGTCCGGCCGACCGCAGCTGAGAGCGAACCTCGTGCGTTCCTGCAACCACCGCGCGTCGCACGGGCGGTGCCTTCTGCGCGACGGTGACGCCGTTCCCCCGTCGCCGACCTCCGGCGACCGCGTCAGCGTCCGCGCACCGGTTCACGCTCCCCCGCACTTCTCATCGCGGAGGCGCACCGACGTGCGCCCCGAAACCTGGAGGTTCGCAGTGATCCACGATTCGGTGATCGGCTGTGTCGGCTCGACCCCGATGGTGCGACTCAGCCGGTGTTTCCCCGAACCCGACGTGGAAGTCCTCGCCAAACTGGAGATGCTCAACCCAGGCGGCAGCATGAAGGACCGTCCCGCGCGGTTCATCGTCGAACAAGGCTTGGCCGACGGAACTCTCCGTCCCGGGATGCGCCTGGTGGAGAGCACGTCCGGCAACCTCGGCATCGCGCTGGCGATGGCCGCGGGACTGCACGGGTTGTCCTTCACCGCCGTGGTCGACCCGAAGACCTCGCCGACCAACCTGCGTCTGCTGGAACTGTTCGGCGCTGACGTCGAGGTGGTGAGCGAGTCCGACGAAGCGGGCGGCTACCTGCATGCGCGCGTGCGTCGGGCGCAGGAGCTCGTGCGGTCGATCCCGAACGCGGTCCAGATCAACCAGTACGCCAACGAGCTGAACTGGCAGGCCTACCACGAAACGGCCGGCGAGGAGATCCTCGACTCCGTCGACGGACCGATCGACTACCTGGTGGCAGCGGTGTCCACGACCGGCTCCATCCAGGGCATCGCCCGACGACTGCGTCAGGACAACCCCGAGCTCGAGGTGATCGCCGTCGACGCCGTCGGCTCGGTCATCTTCGGCGCACCAGCCGGACCGCGGCAGATCCCCGGCTTCGGAGCCAGCCGCGTGCCCGAGATCTACGACCCGGGCGAGATCGACGACGTCCTGCACATCGCCGACGCGGAGTCGACCGCGGGGTGCCGACGGCTGCTGACCACCGAGAAGGTCTTCGCGGGCGGGTCCTCCGGTGCCGTGATCGCCGGAGTGGAACACCTCATCTCCCGGCTGGGTGGGCCCGCTCGGATCGTCACGGTGCTGCCCGACCGCGGTGAGCGCTACCTCGACCTCGTCTACGACGACGAGTGGGCCGCCAGCCTGCCGGACCCGTGGCAAGAACCTGAGGCGGTGACGCCATGACCCGCGCACTGAGCACGCGAGCCACCCAGCCCCTGCGGCCCGGGGAGCGGGAGGGCGGTCACGGCCGCAACCTCGCTCTGCTGTGGGCGGGGCAGTTCGTCAACACCGCCGGGCTGATGATGCTGGTGCCGATCATGCCCTTCTACCTGGAGCAGATCGGCACCACCGGCCTCGCCGAGACGCAGACCTGGGCCGGGGTGGCCATCGCGGCCCCGGCACTGGCCCTCACCGTCGCCACACCGTTGTGGGGACGCCTCGGCGACCGCATCGGCCGCAAGTGGATGGTCGTCCGCGCACTGCTCGGACTCGCGGTGGCCATGGTCGTCATGGCTACCGCCACCACTCCCCTGCTCCTCGTCGCCGGACGCCTGCTGCAAGGCACCCTCGGCGGCGTCGTCGAAGCCGCAGCCGCCTTCGCCGGCTCCACCGGTTCCGACGAGAAGCGCGGCAGGTCCCTCGGCAAGTCGTTCAGCGCCACAGCGGCGGGAGCCTTGGCCGGCCCCATCGCCGGTGGCCTGTTCGTCGGCTCCGGCGGCCTGCAGCACCTCATGCTGGTCATCGCGGGAGCCGCGGCAGTGCTCGCGGTGACCTGCGCGGTGGGTTTGAGCGAGCCTGGGCGAAGCGCGGCCAGGAGTGCCGAGAGCACGTCACAGCGTCGGCGTCGTCCTTCGGTGCGAGGCGTTCCCGGGGCCGCCGCCCTGGCAGCGGCCGCGATCGCGGCCTACTTCGGCGTCTACGGCCTGATCCCGGTCTACGCCGAACACGTCGAAGGAGTCGTCACCGAGGACGGCGGCGCGAGCGTGTGGGTCGGCGTGCTGCACTCGGTGATGTGGGGCGCGACCCTGCTCGGCTCCTTCTGGTGGGGCAAGCACAACGACCTCACCGGACGACCGCTGCGCACGTTCGCCCTCAGCGCGGCCGGGTGCGCGGTCTCCATCGCCGTCGTCGCCTTACCGCTGGATCCGTTCGCGATGATCCCGCTGCGGTTGGTGCAGGGCTTCTGCTTCGCGGCGCTGGCCCAGTCGTTGTTCCTGCACTTCAGCAGGCATGCACCCGCTGATCACAAGAGCGGCTTCGTCAGCACCGCCAACAGCTACCTGCTCATCGGCCAATCCGCCGGACCCCTGGTGGCCGGTCCGCTGGTCGGGCTCATGCCCGCACCCGGCGCCGTGTTCGTCATGGCCGGTGCCTGTGCGCTGGGGCTTCTGCTGGCGCTCAAGCCGGTCGCGGAGGAGAAGCACTCCCTCGCCGCCCATCCCGGCGCGGGGAACGTCGTGCGGTCCTAGCCCCGCTTTCGGCTCGAGCTCAGCGCCCCTCGGGTTCCTCGAGGGGCGCTGTGCTGTCTGGGTTCCCGCCACGACTGACGGCTCGGGACCGTCCAGCGCCAGTGAGGTTGCGGCCTCAGCCCTTGCGTCGGAGGAAGAACATCCCAGCTGCGCCGATCACCAGGCCGGCGAGCGCCCCCACCACCACGGCCCAGGGGAAGCCGTCCCGCGGTTCCTGCGCCGCGCGGTAGTCGGGCACGTTCGCGGGGTCGCCGACCTGGCCTTTCCGGTCGACGGTGTTCCCGTCGGCCCAGCCGTTGCCCGTGTCGCAGTGCATCCGGTCCCGTGCGCTGACGGCGTCCTCCGGCAGCGACATGCTGAGGCTGCCGGGACGTGCGGTGACCCCGGGCGGTGGGGCCACGTGCGGAGGGCGGACGCCGAACCGCTCCTTGGTCTCAGCCTCGACCTGCTCGACCAGGTGCTCGGTGAGTTCGACCCCGTTCATGGCCCACCGGTTGCTCCAGTCGGTCAGCGTCGCGCGCGCTTCCGGGGCGTTCCCGGCGCGGTAGCTGTCGGCCGCGCGCCGCTGCACATCGCCGATCTCGGCGAGCATCTGCGCCTCGAACCCCTCGTAGGCCTTGGTGACGCGGTCGAGGAAGACCTCCGGGCGGTCGCAGGTGTAGTACATGAGCCGCTTCGACAGGTAGGTCGCCGACCGGGTCGCCTCCTGCGCGGCGTACTCCGGGTTCAGGTAGTTCGCCGACGCGCCCGCGGTCAAGTAGCGGTGCTGCCCGTACTCCGGCGGCACGTCCGTCGCTCCGATGTGCCACGGGATGTACGGGGCGGTCACCGCCGCCGTGTTCGCCACCCACAACGTCGCCAGCTCGGGGTGCGGCAGGTCTGAGCGGAGTTCGGCGACGTGCCCGTAGCCAGAACGGTCGTCAGACCAACGCGGGTCGCGCACCATGCGCTGCATGTCGACCAGCGAGACCTTGCCGAGCCTGCTCAGCTCGGCTTCCAGCGTCGGCGGGTGGCGCCACGGGGCCTTGTCGGTCGGCAGGGACTTGCCCGGGTGACCGGGGAACGGGGTGCCGTAGACCTCCTGGAGGTTGAACGGCTTCCCGCTCGCCGGGTTCCACCAGCCCTGCTGGACCGCGAAGTCCACGAGGTTCGGTGAACCGAGGAAGTCCGGATTCCCGGGTTCGGTCGGGACGTCGCCGATGTACCCGGGGTAGGACACCCGCACGTCGTCCGGACCGAGCCGTTCCGCGGCCCACAAGCCTTGGCCGCCCGCGAACTCCACGAAAACCCAGCCTTCGTTCGCGTCGGCGAACAGGTGCGAGTTGCCGCCGTAGGTGGTGTAGCCGTACCGGTTGATGAGGTCGCCGAGGATCTCCACGGCTTCGCGCGCGGTGTGCGCCCGCTCCATCGCGATCCGGGACAGGTCGCTGTAGCTCGGCCCGGTCTGTCCAGGCGGCGTCATCGCGACCAGCTCCGGACGGGAGTCCGACCACACGTCACGCGCGGCGACGCCGTGCTCGTTCAACCCACCGTTGGTGAGCGGGGCCGGGAATCCGGCGAACTCGGAGTAGTTCGAGGTGATGTACTTCGCGGTCTCCGGCGCCTGGGGGATCTGGGTGAGCTTGCCGGGCAGGTCGGCTTCTTCGGTGGCGCCGACGGTGATCGTCGCGCCCGGCGGGTGCTGCTGCCGCGGCACGATCTCCAGCCAGTGCCCCGAGGGTTCGTGCCCGAAGCCGCCGAGCAAGGTCGAGCCGCTGTCGGTGCGGTTCTTGCCCACGTAGAAGGCGATGCTCTTGTCCGCGCTCGGCCGTTCCGGCGCAGGTGGCGGAGCGGGGACCGGCTCCGCGAGCGCGTGCGTCGGCGCCGCCGCGAGGAGCAGTGCCAGCGCCACAACGGCTCGGCGGGGGTGGAACATGCGGGCCTCCTGCGACTGGTTCTTGCTCAGCACCCCATCGAAGATCCTCGATCAGCGCGGGGCAACCGCAGCGTCTGGGCGGTCACACCGCGGCAGGTCAGCGGATGGCGGGCGAGTACCCGGCAGCCGGGGGAGCAGCCGGGGCGACGGCCGCAACCGGCCGCAGGTCTCGACGCCCGGCCACCCCGGAACTGCAGTTCCACGGTGTGGACGGCTTCGCGGGGTGGGGGTGGGCTCCGTATCGTCGGAGGCATCGGCCGGATGCGACCTCGTGGAGGGCCCCGTGAGCACGTTCATCGAGCAGTGGCAGGAGTGGCACGCGAACCGGGAGCGGGAGCTCGCCGATCCGTACGGCTGGCTGGCCATCGTGTCCCTGGAATGGCTGAGCGACGTTCCCGCGACCTACCCGGGAGCTCCGGGCGTGTGGTGGCAGGACGAGGAGGCCGCCTACGTCGACCCTCGAGGTGCCGAGCTGTCGTACGAGGGCGAACCGATCACCGGGGTTCAGCGCTTCGAGCTGGTCAACAGCGGAGCCGGTACCCGGGTGTCCGCCGGTGACGTGGAAGTCGAGGTGGCACGCCGATCCGGCTACCTGATCCGGGTGCACTCGCCGAAAGCGCCTGTGCTGTGCGAGTTCCGGGGTGTGCCGACCTACGAACCCGACCCGATCTGGGTCGTCACGGGCACGTTCGAGCCCTTCCCCGAGCCGCGCCCGACGACGGTCGGCGCTGTCACGCCCGGCTTGACCCACGTGTACCAGGCCCCGGGGGTGGTGCGCTTCGAACGGGACGGCGTCGAGCACGCGCTGACCGCGTTCAACGGGAAGACCGGCAAGGGCCTGAACATCCTGTTCACCGACGCCACCAGCGGCGTGACGACCTACCCGGCGAACCGCTCGGTGCTCACCGACGAACCGGCCGCCGACGGCACCGTCACCCTCGACTTCAACCGCGCGCTCAACCTCCCCTGCGCCTTCACCGACTTCGCCACCTGCCCACTGCCGCCCGACGGCAACCACCTTCCGTTCGAGGTGACCGCGGGCGAGCTGCTCCCCTACGAGCGCTCCGAATCCTGACCGCCGCACGAGAAGGCCCCTCCGGGAAACCGGAGGGGCCTTCTGCTGCAGTGACCCGTTCAGCGACCGGGACCGCTCACGCGGTCGCCGGTGCGGCGTCGGGATCGGTGTCCTTCTCCGACTCCTCTGCCGCGATCGCTCGCACAGCGGGCAGGGCGATGAGCGCCGCCAGTGCGATGGCGACCAGGCCGCCGGCCAGCTTGCCCAGGACCAGGGGCAGGATGAGGTTCGGCTGGAAGTTCGCCGTGAACGCCAGGTGGTCGCCCACGAGGAACGCCGAGCAGACCGCGAAGGCGATGCACAGCACCTTGTCCTTCGGCGGCATGTGGCGGACGAGCCGGAAAAGGGCCAGCACGTTGGCCGCGGCGGCCAGCAGGCCGGCCGTGCCCTCCGAGCTCATGCCCACCCGGCGCCCGAGCGCGCCCAGGGGACGCACGAGTCCCTTGCGCAACACGTAGACCATGGGGAACGCCCCGGCGAGCATGATCCCGATGTTGCCGGCGACCTCCAACGCGCGGTACTGGTCCTCGGCGTCGGCGATGATCGGGTCGAAGCCCCACCCGCCGAGCACGGTGGAGAACACACCGGTGAAGTGCTCGACGATGCTCAAGGCCAGCACGACCTTCAGCGCTGCGTCCAGGACCCGCCCGAACCCCATGAACAGGCGGATCATGATCGTCGGCACGAACCACAGGGCCGCCGCGAGCAGCACCACGAAGACCACCAGCGGCGCGACGTTGAACATCATGGTTCCGAAGTCCAAACCGGACAGCGGTGCGTTCGACGCGCTGTCGGCGGACACCTCACCGCGCACGGTCGTCCCGGTGGCCAGCAGGATCCCCGTGGTGACCAGCACGCCGACCGGGATCGCCAGCACGCCGGACAACACGCCCAGCGCCATGTAGCGGTGGTCGCGACGGTCCAACATGGCCAGACCGACGGGGATGGTGAAGATGATGGTGGCTCCGGCCATGTAACCGACCACAGTGGCCATGATCCAGCCGCCGGTGCTGCCCGCGGTTTCGTTCGCCAGCTGGTAACCGCCCATGTCCACGGCGATCAAGCTCGTCGCAGCGATCGCCGGGTCCGCTCCGATCGCTCCGAACAGCGGTCCGGCGACCTTCTCGACCAGCGCCGACAAGTACGGGATGGCGGCCATGATCCCGGCGACGGGGATGAAGATGGCGCCGATCGAGTGCAGGCCTTCCTTGAACTCCTGGCCGAGCCCGCTCTCGCTGTCGCGGATCGACGCCACGGCGCCGATCACGACGAACACCATCATCACGTAGATGATCAGGTTCCCGAAGGACTCCACGCGCCCTCCTCCTCTCGGTGGTGGACGACTCAGCCCAGGAGCGGGCGCAGGTGGTCGTTGAGGAACGTGCCGTTCGGGTCGAACTCCCGCCGCACGGACCGGAACGTGTCGTACTCGGGGAACAGTTCACCCAAGCGGTCCCGCGTCATGAAGTGGATCTTCCCCCAGTGCGGACGCGCGTGGTACTGCTGCAGCCGCTGGTCCACGGCGCGCAGGAACGGCCAGTAGTCCGTCCCGGGCGCGCCCGACACCGAGATCACCATGGTGGCGCGCTGGTAGTTCGGCGAGAGGTAGGCGTCGTCGGCCGCGGTCCAGCGCACCTCGATCGGGTAGAGCTGGTCGGGGAACTCGTCGAGCATGAGACGGCGGATCGTGTTGAGCGCTTCCAGGCCGTGCTCGGCCGGAACCATGTACTCCATCTCGTGGAAGGGCTCGTCGTAGCCGCCGGGGTAGACGCGGTAGGCGCGGTCGGTCCGGTTGCCCACGTCGTCGGAGACCAGGCCCTCGGGCTCGGTGACCTCGACCTCGTCGTAGATCTTGACGTAGCAGTGGTTGCTCATCGGCTGGTCGGGCGGCGCCGGGAGCTGGTAGAGGTCCACGGAGTGGTCAGCGGGGCACCAGAAGAACGAGAAGTGCCGGTGGTGGGCGATCAGGTCGTCCCAGTTGTCCTCGATCTCCTGCCACGGCCGGTAACTGATCTCCTCCTTGATGTAGTAGGAGGGCGACACCGCCAGCTCGACCTCGAGCATCACGCCGAGCGAGCCGATCGCGACCTGCGCAGCGCGCAGCTCCCGCATCTGGTTCTCGTCGACCTCGACGACCTCGCCGTGCCCGTTGACCAGTCGCACCCGGCGCATCGCCGCGGACATGTTCGGCAGCTCGATGCCGGAGCCGTGCGTGGCCGTCGAGAGCGCACCGGCGATGACCTGCTTGTCGATGTCGCCCTGGTTGGACAGCGACAACCCGGCGTCCCACAGCGGCTCGCCGAGCTGGCCGACCGTGGTGCCCGCCAGCGCGCTGGCCCGCAGGCGCTGCGGATCGGTCGCCGTGACCCCGCTGAGCTGGGTCAGGTCGAGCATGAGCCCACCGGTGGGCACGACAGGCGTGAACGAGTGCCCCGTTCCGGCGACCCGCACGTTCATGCCCTGCCGGATCGCGTAGCGGACGGCGTCGACGACTTCGGACTCGTCGCGGGGCTGGACGTACATCGCCGCGGTGGCGGTGTGGTTCCCGGCCCAGTTGGTCCAGACTCGGTCGTAGCTGATGGGTGCGGACAGCGAGGGCTCGGTCAAGAGGATGCTCCGATCTAGCTGCGCAACAGGTTCCGATCAGTCGTCGGCGCGCGCCTCCCGCGTTCGGGGGCGCGTGCTCGGACAAGCGCGGCGCGCGGAGTCAGCGCTGAGTGGTGCGCGGACCGATCAGGACCCGTTGACCGTGACGTGCGTCGTTCGGAAGTGGTCGGCCGATTCGCGGGCGGGCTGAGCGCGCCGGCGGCCGGGTCGTTCTGCGAGCGCTCCGCACCCGGCGGCGCGGGCGTGGCCCAGCGCACCGGTCGAGCGGAGCTCCATCGTCATCGAGCTGCTCCCTGAGGACTCGTCGAAGACGCGGACCAGCGGGCAAGTGCAGCGGTGAACTCTGCCTGCGGCGCCTCCGGGTGGACAGCGGCGCAGAAAACATACAAAACTCAATTTTAAATGACAAGAGTGTTCGAGCCCGGCCGCTCGGTAGGTATGCTCCTCCGGTGCCACGGCGTGCGGGGCGTCCGAACGGTCTTCCCGCACGCCGAACCCGCCGGATCAGTTGGTGAGCAGAGGAAGCACAGCGGTGTCGAGTTTTGCTGCGTACCTGCGGTTGGACGCCACCGAAGGTCCGGGGCTCCCCCAGAACGTGGCGCGGCAGCTGGAAACCGCGATCGCGGTCGGACTGCTGAGCCACGGCGATCGGCTGCCACCGGAATCCGAACTCGCGGGCGAGCTGGGTGTTTCCACCGGCACCCTCCGTCAAGCACTGGAAACCCTGCGCCAGCGCGGCGCCATCGAGACCCGCCGCGGGCGCGGCGGCGGCAGCTTCGTGCGCAACGCCTCCAAGCTGCCGCCCGCGGAGGTGCTCGAGCAGCTCCGCCAGCGCAGCGCCGACTCGATCCGCGACCTCGGGGATGCTTGCGCCGCCGTGGTGGGCGGGGCCGCCCACCTGGCCGCGCAGCGGGCCGTCAGCGACGACGTGGACCGGCTGCGGCGGCTGGCCGAGCACTTCCGCTCCGCGTCCACTGCGGATGAGCGGCGCCGGGCGGACAGCCGATTCCACATCGAGATCGGTGTGATCGCGCACTCCGCCCGCCTCACGCAAGCCATCGTCCAGCTGCACGACGAGCTGGCGTCGCTGTTCTGGATGGTCGGCGGTGAGGCCGAGCACCACCCCATGACCGAATCCGCGCACAACGCCGCCATCACGGCCATCGACGGTGCCGACGGGGACACCGCGCGTGCTGTGGTGATGCGCGACGTGGAAGGCCGGGTGCAGCACCTGATGGACCTGCACCTGGACCTGGCGGCGCGCGGTGAACCATGATGGCGACATCGCGCAAGCAGAGGTGAAGGATCGTGAACGACGGAGATCTCGCGAGGCTGCGCCGGTGCGCGGAACGCATCCGAGCACGGGTCGACCGCGCGCTCGATGACCTCGGTTCAGCCCAGGCCGAGATCGTCCGCCTGCTCGCGCAGGCACAGCGTCCGCTGCGCCGAGCCGACGTGGTGCAGGTGCAACCGCCGCTGCTGCGGGTGCTCGAGCAGAACCGCGGCTTCGTCCAGGGCGTGGGCCTCGCGCTCGACGACGGCCACCTCAGCGACGCACCGCGCTGGATGGAGTGGTGGCGCAGCGAGGACGACGAGCCGGCCCGCTTCGTCCGGCACCACCTCGACCCGGAGCACAGCCACTTCTACGACTACGTCAGCAACGACTGGTTCGCACTGCCCCGGCGGACGATGCGCCCGGCGGTCGTCGGCCCGTTCGTCGACTTCGCCGGGACCAACGAGCACACCATCACCCTGGCCGTTCCGGTGATCCACGACGACGGTTTCGTCGACGTGCTGGGCGCCGACGTCGCCGTCGAGTGCGTCGAGCGCCTGTTGATCGAGTCGAGCTCACGGGCACCGCACGCCGTGCTGCTCAACGAGCACGACCGCGTCGTGGCCTCGACCAGCGCCCGGTGGTGGAGCGGAACTCTCCTGCGCGGGGATGCTGGTGCCGAGTGGTCCGAGGAGATCGACCTCGGCGGCGAGCTGCGCTGGCGCCTGGTGGCCACACCCCGCTGACGAGCAGTCCTCTTCGGACGAACGCTGTGGACCGTCCACGGCGTTCACACGGCAGCTGCCTCCAGCGCGTGCTCGACGAGATCAGCCGTGTCGCGGGCGCTTCCCCAGGACAAGGTGATGCCGGCTCCACCGTGGCCGTAGTTGTGCACGACCGCGCGGCCGGGGACCAGGTCGTGGTCCCGTTCGACGCGGGGTCCGTCGTCGCGGTGGGGGCGCAGGCCGGCGTGGTGTTCCAGGACGCGGGCCCGGTGCAGTTCGGGGACGAGTTCGGTCGCACGCGCCCACAGCCGCTGCGCCGTGGCGGGGTCCGGTGTGGTGTCGGTCGTCCCGGGTTCGAAGGTGCCGCCGATGATCACGTCGCGGTGCCGGGGGTGGACGTAGGTGTGCCCGCCCGGGTGCTGTTCGTCCCGCACGGACGTCGAGAGCCCCGGGTTCGACGCTCGGATGACCTGCCCGCGGACGGGCTGCACGGTCGTGTCGCCGCACAGCGTGCGCGCGGCCAGCCCGGTGGCGTTGACCACGGTCCTCGCGCGGTCGGCGAGCTCCGCCAGCGACTCCACGCTCCTGGTCCGCACCTCGACGCCGAGGTCGAGCGCCTGCGCGTGCAGCCAGGGCAGGTACACCGGGACCTCCACCAGCGGCACGGAGAAGCGCCACGTGCCGGTGAAGGGGTGCTCCGCGCCTTCGGTCGCGAACCCGGGCACCGCCGTCGACCACCACGGGTCTGCCGGCAGCGGGTTCCGGTGCAGCATGCGGGTGTCGATCATGCGCACCCCGGGCACGCCCTGCGACGCCTGGTCGGCGAAGACGTCGAAGCTCTCCTGGGCGTAGGCGAACGCGCGCTCGCTGCCACCGATGCCGACCGGGTACCAGACCGCGGCCGCCAGCCACGACGTCGTCCTCGCGGGTTCGTCGGCGGTGACCACGCACACCCGCGCACCACGGTGGCGCAGCTCGACGGCGCAGGTCATCCCCACGATGCCGGCACCGACCACCACGACGTCGAACTCCTCCACCTTTGCTCCGCCCTCCCACGACGACACGAACGGCACCAGTCCACGTCCCCACCAGGCGGTTGTCCAAGATCCGATTGGTATGCACCCATAAGGTGCGCTTATAGTAGCTGGATGGAGGTCCGTCGGCTGCGCTACCTGGTTCGCCTGGCCGAGCACCGCAGCTTCACCCGCGCAGCGGCGTCGCTGCACATCGCCCAGCCCGCGCTCAGCCAGCAGATCCGGCTGCTCGAACGCGAGCTCGGCGCGGAGCTCGTCGAGCGCAGGCCGACCGGTGTGACGCTGACCGCGGTCGGCGAGGTCGCCGTCACCGAAGCCCAGCAGGTGCTGGACCGGATCGACCGCGCCGAACGAGCCATCCGCAACGCCGCCACCGGCCAGGCCGGCCGGCTGCGCGTGGCCTACACGCGCTCGGCGCCCGGGGGCGTGGCGGCCGAACTCGTCGACCGCTTCCGCAGGCACCACCCCGACGTCGACCTCGCGCTCACCACCGGCTGGACCGCCCGCAACCTCCACGAGCTGCGCACCGGCTCGCTGGACGCCGCGTTCGTCCGCACGCCGCTGGAGCTGCACGACCTGCGCTGCGTGCCGCTGACCACCGAGGAACTCCTGCTGGCCGTGCCCTCGGGGCACGCGCTGGGGCCGGTGCGCACGGTTCGACGCGACCAGATCGAGGGCGAGCCGGTCGTCCTGTGGCCGCGGGAGAACGCACCGGGCATGTACGACCGGATCGTCCACCAGCTCTGGCCGGGTTCGAGCCCGCGCGTCGTGCGCGAGGAGCCCGACGACGAGCAGCTCCTCCGCGCGGTCGCCGGCGGCGCGGGTATCGCGCCCGTGCCGGGGCCTCGGGCGCGGTCGCTGCGCACCCGAGGTGTGCGGCTCAAGCACCTCGCGGCACCGCGCCCCACCGTGGACCTCGCCTTGGCCTACCACCCTGACACGACTCCCGCGCTCGACCACTTCCTCGAGCTCTGCGCGCAGATCGCCGGCCTTCGCGGGTGAAGGCGTTCACCCACGCCCGTCGAACGACCTCGCCATCACGCTGTGTTCAGCTCGGGAAGGTGAAGCACACGAGGGACGAGCCCTCGTCGGCGGTGAGGGAGTAGTAGCGAGCGGTGTCGGACGAGCTCCTCGCGCACGGCGCGGTCGGGTCGGTCTTCACGCTGTCGACGACGAGGACCGTGTTGTAGTCGCTGGGAAGCTCGGTCTCGTCGCAGTCGACCGCGGTGCTGGTTCCGATGCGTACGCCGTCGTCCCCGGTGAGCTCGGCGAGCACGCAGTACCGCGGCACCCACACGCGGTCGAGGCACAGCGTCGTGGTGTCGCCGGAATCGCCCGTGTAGCTCCACGGCACGTGGTCCTCGGACTCGCTCCGGCAGTCCGTGCTGTCGAGCGTGGTGCTGATGACCAGGAAGACACCAGCCGTGTCGTGGTCGCACGGAACCGGATCCGGTGGGACCGACGTGTTCCACTCACCGTCACCCGACTGGTAGATCGGGAGGCAGCTCCCCTCCTGCACGTCGTCGAAAGCTTCTTCCGTGGAGTCCGACGTGGTGGTCGTCGTCGTGCCGCTCTCGTCCCAGTAGTCAGACTCGTCGCTGTCCCAGTAGTACGACTCGTCACCATCCTCCGAGGACTCGTCGGAGGACGTGCTGTCCGATGTGGACACGCCGTCCGAGTCGTACGACGACGTGCCCGAATCCTCCAGCTGGATGAGGCCAACGGTGACCAGGAGGAGGAGTCCGATCGCCACGACCACCCCGACCACCGGGAACAACCGGTACGGCGCCTGGTCGGCGGGAACCTCGGACTCGGGCCGGGGTGCCACCACCCGGTCCGCGGGAGCCTCCACGAGCCCCCACGCTTCGTCCGCGCTGGGTCGCTGGGCGGGGTCCGCTGCGCGCATGCGCGCGATCAGCTGACCCAGTTCGCCGCCGTGCGCAGGCGTTCCGGAGTGCCCCGGTGACCGTCCCTCGAGCGCGTGGAGCAGCGTCGATCCCAGCGCGTGCACGTCACCGGCCGGGCTCGGGTCGCGGCCTTCGGGCGGGTGGTACGAGGAGTCGTCGACGGGCACGTCGAACCCGGTGAGCAGCGCTTCGCCGGTGCCCGTCAGCCGCACCGCCGCGGGCGAGAGGGAGCCGTGCGTGATGCCCTCGCTGTGCGCAGCCGACAACGCCCGGAGGAGGTCTCGCGCGATCGGCTCCACGGTCGTGGCCGCGGCAGGTCCGTAGGTCGCGATGTCCTCGGCGAGGGTGCGTCCTTCGACGAGCCTGCTCACCGACCAGACGACGTCCTCGTCGGCGAGCAGGTGGTCGGCGAAGACCAGGTTCGGAGCCTTCCGGAGCGCGACGGTCCGGTGCTGGGCGTGCTCGCCCCGGTCCTGCTCGAACCGCGCGACCCGATCACTCGCGTCCTGCGCTGAGCGCACGCGAACCCGTTCCAGGCTCACCTGCTCGCCGTTGATCTCGTCGCGGGCTCGCCACCGCTGCCCGGCACCCCGGAGGAGCCGGTACCGCCCGCCGACGAGCTCGCCTTCTTCCGCTCGTGCCATGCCGATGCGCCCTCGTCCCGCTCAGCCGAACAAGGAGCTCACGGCTCCTTGCACGTTGGTCACCGCGGTGGCCAGCTCCCCCACCTGCCCCACCGACGACGAGATCCCGCTCAGCAGCCGGGAAATCCTGCCCTGGTCCGGGTTCTCGCCGTCCGCGGCGTCGGCGAGCGCTTCGGCGTCGCGCACCACCTCGTCGTCTTCGAGCCGCCCGTCGGCTCGGGCTGCCCGCAGTTCCCCCAGCAGCTGTTCGACCTGTCTCTGGAGCTCTCGCACTTGCTGCGCGTTCCCGTGGGAGACGGCTCGCGCTCCTGGGCCGACCGCCACGGCGTCGGCGTTGAACTGGCCCGATCCGCTGACGTTGATCCCGTAGTTGTTCATGGGTCACTTCCCCCTGCTGTTCTGCACTGCCGCCCCGGCCCGGGCGAACGTGCTCCCTGCCCGGGCGAACGCGTGAGAGATCGGGTTCCTGCCGACGGCAACGCTGCCGGCCTTGAAGCTGCCCTGCCCGGACACGTAGATCCCGCTGTTCAGGATCGTCGTCTGGCGTTCCCGCAGATCGCTCGTGTCGATGTTGTGCGCCTCCAGGAACTCCTCGAGCGCGTCCACCACGCGCCTTTCGGCGAGCTTGGAGTACATCTCCTTGTCCAAGCTCTGGAAGTACCGGTGGTACCGGAAGTCCGAGGCCCTCTCGCGCAGGTTGATGACGGCTCCGTAGTTGAAGCTGCGTTCGTGCGTGATCTCCCGCTTCTCGCGCCGGTGCGTGAACTCCGCCACGACGGGTGCGATCACGACTCCCCAGATGCGCTGGACCGCGCCGAACGTGGTGGGGACGAACCTGGCCAGGCTCGACCCGGCCAACCTCACGAACTGGCGGGGTGTCGGGTTGCCCAACAGCCGGTCCACGTGCTGGTAGCGCTCCTGGAGCGGTCGCAGCAAGGAGTAGTTCGCCTCGACGTAGAGCTGGTCCTTGCGGGGCATCAGCGCGAAGCGGAGGAACATCGTGACCACGAGTTCCCCGCTCCACCCGCCCACGCGGACGACCAGGTACGGACGTGCTCGGCTCTGGGGGTCCTCGCGCAACTGCGCGATCAGTGGTTCGTCGACGCGGGAGGCGGGGGCGGCCAGTTCGTCCGGCAGGATCGCCTGCTTCACGGGAGCTTCGAGGCCGTGCAACAGGTCCTGGCCGCTGACGAAGACCCGGTCCTCGACCATGACGCCCGGCAGGCCGATGCCGCGCACCGCGTCCGCGACGAAGTCGCGCAGCTCGGCGGTGGTGAAGTCGATGGCCTCCTCGCCTTCGGCCGCCTTGGCCACGTTCAGGGTGAACGACCAGTTGCCGAACGGGGTGCCGTGCCCGGCGAAGGGACCGTAGTTGGCGAAGACCGTGACGTTCCCGCGGTCGTGGACCGAGACGGCCTCCAACCGCTTCCTGGTCGCTTCGCTGGTGGGTGCCGGGGCGTTCGCCGGGTTGAAACAGGAACGGCGGAAGTGCCTGGCGAGAACGCCGTAGTAGGTGGACAGGGTTTCTACGAACATGACCGCCCACCCGGCGAAGAGCGGGAGCAGCACCCACTCGGGTTCCGGACTGCTGAGCAGCCCGAGACCGATCAGCAGCAGGACCACGAGCAGCACGTCCCGGGTCAACTGCCTGCTGCGTGCCGCCACGCCCCACTTGAGGACCGTGACGAGGTCGATGCCCGGCGAGGAGGTGATCGACCGGTACTCCTCCCGCAGGAGGTGCTTGTGCGCCAGCTCGTTGAGACCCGCGTTCATCTGGAGCGCGGCGCAGAGGTACCGGGTGGCGTCGCGGTTGAAGCCGGTGCCCGGCACGACACGTGCCGCAGGCTCGCCCAGGCGCGTCAAGCCTCCACCGGCGGCCCCTTCCGCAGCCCGTGGCCGTCCGCACTTCCAGCACAGGACGAAGTCGTCCTCGTTGGTGACGCCGCAGGAGTGGCACTTCATCTGATCCACCGCTTCCCCCTCAGTCCAGGTATTCGACGGAGGCCGACGGCTCGCGAACCGGCCTGGCCGGAAGGGGCAGGCGCCCGGGGAACGCGCCGTCACGCACGTAGAGCTCACCAGCCAGCACCGCTTCGAGCTCGGCCGTCGAAGGCCGCTGTTCGCGCCGCGTGCTGAGCAGGACGTCGAGCAGGACCTCCCGCAGGCCGCGGTTGCCGAGACCGTCGGAGTCGGCCAGTGCGCCAACCGCAGCAGCCCCTTCGCTCTGCCCGGTCAGCCAGCGCGTGACGAGCAAGGCGACGCGGAACCGGGCGGTGCAGGCGTCGGCCTCCTGAGCAGGTGGGGTGAGCGGGTCGTCCCAGTCCGGGAAGGGGGTGTTCGGGACCGCTCCCCGGCCGCACCGGTCGACGTCGGTGACGAAGACGGAGACGTCCGGGCGCCACAGCACGGTGTTCCAGGACCAGTCCGGGTGGACCAGGTCGTGGCGCTCCAGCACGTCCGCCACCGCCACCAGGTTCCGGCACGCACGCAGCCGGTCCGACCTGCTCTGCCGGTCGACGTGCTGCTCACCGATCTGGCGGGAACCCTCGGGAACTGCTGGGATCACGCACCCGTGCGCACTGCCGTCAGACGTCGTGATGCGAGCAGCAGGCCACGCCGTGCAGGTCCGCAGCACCGTCGCATCGTCCTCGGCGAGAGCGGTGGGCAGCGCCACGAGCTCGTCCACGCGGACGGCTTCGTCCTGCCCCGCGGGCTGCTCGTCCAGCTTCGCCAGCCACCCGGGATGGTGCAGGATGCGGTGAACACCCGCTCTCTGCTCGGCGACGGTTCCCGACAACGGCCCCAGGTCACCCAGCTCCACCACGGCGGGCATGGGCCAGCGACCTGCTGACATGCCGACCACCTCCCCCACCCCGGACGGCAGCCGCAGCGCGGGCACCGGACGTGCCTGGACCGACGGGCTCGAGGCAACCGGCACCGCGTCCAGCACTGGGCGTTCGCGCGGCGGAACCGCGAAACAGCAGTGACCGTAGCGGAGACCGACGACCACCAGGACGGGTTCGATCATTTTCCCCCGGTTGGAGCACTCGGACACCGAACCCCCTGCGGCGCAGGCGTTGCGCGAGCGCGAGGTGTTGTCCCGCGTTACCAGCTCCTGAGAGATGACCTGAACGACCTCATGGCGGTGGGAGTTCCACGACGACCGAGGCCACCGAGTCGAGGAACGCGTTCGACGGGTTACCGCGTACCGGTTCCGCCTCGGCGATCGTGAGCATGGCACCCCGTTGCTGGGAGTCGTAGTGCTTCGCGGTGAACCGGACACCGCCGAAGCCCAACAGCTGCGTACCAAAGGGGATCACGTCGCCGGTCCCGTACTCGTCCTCCACCTTCTTCAACCCCGACGCGCTGGACCACGACGGCATGCGCACCCACATCAGTGAAACAGCGATGACGTTGCCCTCGGCGTCAGCGACGGGGAAGAGCCGCTGCTGCAGCCTCTTGCACGGATGGCGCAGGAAGTACTGCTGCACCTCGCCGTAGGACTGCGCGACGCACGGGAGGTCGCGACTCACCTCGTGGCGAAGCTTTCGGAGTCCCATCCGGTTCAGCGCTCCGCGCACATCTCCCTTCCGCGCGGTGTTCTTGCTGGTCTTCGTCGTCTTGGCTTGGGTTGCGCGCTGGGCGACGGAGGTCTCCAATGAGGTGCCCACGGAGGCGGTGGTGGCACCACCACTCGACGCCACCACCAGCCCGGCGATGATCGCGCCGACTGTCCCGCCCGCCTTCTTCGTCCAACGACCCTTGCTGTCTCGCGGTTGATCGGGATTTCCCGGCACGAAGCTCCCTCCCACAGGTCCGGTGGCGTTCCGATCGTTCTCAAGAGGAAGCCACGACGTCCCGTTGATGCAGGAGAACCACCCGAAGGTCCCACCCTCAACTCACTCAGCGGAGTCGCCGGTCTCCAGCTTCAGGGCGAGTTGCCCGCCGTCCACCACCGTCAAGGGCGCGAACGGGTCGGGATTGCGCGAAAGGCACTTCGCACAGTCAACCAGCGCGGTCACGGCTTCGGATCTTCCGGCCAATGCGAGTGCGTCCAACGGTTGGTGGCAGGCTGGGCTAGGGAGTTTCAGCCCACCGATCCAGTTGCGAAGCTCGACCGCGTGGACACGGCGCCGGGCACCCGGCTGGCGGAGGTTCCGATTGCGGAACCGTGCGCACTCGCGCTCCGACATGTGCTTGAGCAACAACGATGTTGGGTCCGAACGACGCTCGATCGCGGTCACGATCCCAGCGTGCTCGTGACTCACGGACATCGACGACCGCGAATCCGGTGAAATCGGTTGCTCAGCGCGGCGGGTCGCCACGTGTTGGTTGCGGTGAACCGCGTGCGCGAACCCGCTCGCATACGATGCGCGAAGTACCCGCGCCAACGGAGGAGCGAGGCATGAAGGCGTTGCAGTACCGCGAGGTCGGCTCCGCGCCGGAGGTCGTGACCGTCCCCGATCCCGAGCCCGGGCCTGGTCAGGTGCTGCTGGAGGTCACTGCGGCCGGAGCGTGCCACTCCGACATCTCCGTGATGAGCTGGCCCGCCGACGACTTCCCGTTCGCTCTGCCGCTCACGCTGGGGCACGAGGGTGTGGGCACGGTCGCCGCGCTGGGCGCGGGCGTCACCGGCGTGGCCGAGGGTGACGCTGTCGCCGTCTACGGGCCGTGGGGGTGCGGCAGGTGCCTCAACTGCGCCGCCGGCAAGGAGAACTACTGCCTTCGGGCCGCTGAGCTGGGCATCCAACCTCCCGGGCTCGGCGCCCCCGGTTCAATGGCCGAGTACCTGCTCGTCGACGACCCACGCCACCTCGTCCCGCTGAACGGGCTGGACCCGGTCACCGCAGTGCCGTTGACCGACGCGGGCCTGACCCCCTACCACGCGATCAAGCCCTCGCTGCCCAAGCTGGTCCCCGGTGCGACCGCGGTGGTCATCGGAGTCGGCGGGCTGGGGCACATCGGCGTCCAGGTCCTGCGGGCGCTGACCACCGCCCGCGTCATCGCCGTGGACGTCAACGAGGACAAGCTCGCCCTCGCCCGGACCGTCGGTGCGCACGAAACGGTGCGGTCAGACGAGCAGGCCGCCGCGAAGGTCCGCGAGATGACAGGTGACCGTGGCGCGCAGGCGGTCTTCGACTTCGTCGGCTCGCAACCGACGGTGGAGATGGCCGGCGCCGTCGCCTCGGTCGAAGCCGACATCAGCATCGTCGGCATCGGCGGCGGTAGCCTGCCCGTCGGCTTCGGATTCCTCCCCTTCGAGGCCTCCGTCAGCGCGCCCTACTGGGGCAGTCGCGGCGAGCTCCACGAGGTGCTGGAACTCGCACGCGCTGGGGTCCTCTCGGTCCACACCGAGACCTACTCCCTCGACGAAGCACCACTGGCCTACGAACGCCTCCACGACGGCACGATCAACGGCCGAGCCGTCATCGTCCCGAACGGCTGACCGCGTTTCGCCGGAACGGTCTTCGCCTCCGTCGGCCCAGACGCCTCCGAGGTTGGAGGCGAAGGGCCTCCCTGGAGCTGCAAGCACGCTGACGACGCGGGCGGCTTCTCAACTGCCCGCTTGGTGGCCATGTGGGCCGGCGGTCACGACAGGGCCCGGAGCAACTCCGCCGTCCTCTCGTCTGCGGGGAAGAAGGTTTCGATCGCCAGGCCGGCGAGGGTGACGTCCTTGGGAGCGCCGAAGACCGTCGTCGTGCTGATCAGCGACAGGTCCTGGTCGCCGTGGCGGTGGTGCGGGGAACGACGATACCGGGGTTCGTCGGTGGTCGGTTGTGGCTCGTCGGTGTCTCCCGGGTAGGCGCTGAGCTCTCCGTGGAGGCCGCGCAGGGCCGGGTGGCGGTGGCCCCGGCGCGATGGCGCCCGCGCTGGCCTGCGGGCTGGGTGCAGCCGGTCGAGGAGGTGTGCTCGCCACTCGGGCAGTTGCGGATGCGGGAAGCCATGTCCGCGGGGTGCGAGCTGAGGCGCAGGACGTTGACGGGTGGAGCCAGCAGTGGCGGGTCCGACAGCTGCCGCGAGCAGGTCGACCGCGGCGTTGGCGGCGACGAGGTGCCCGTGCAGGTCGACGACCACGGCCGGGTTCGGGTGGTGTGCGTCGATGATCTGGGTAGCGGCCGGCGTGAGCAGAAGCCGAGAAGTTCGCTGGGCGATCGCTGGTGTCGCCCAGCGAACAACTGCGATCCCGGCAACATGATCAGAGCGGCCCACCGCGCATCGGATTCCGGAGCACTGTCTTGCCTGCTCACGGCCCATGCGGGAAGGGACGGGACTAACCGGCCAGCGCTTCGCGCAAACGCGTTCGTGCGCCGCGTCACAGTTAAGTTCGGGCGAACTCCGTGCTTAGGATCCGCGTCACACGAAACGCCGGCGTCAACGGCGTGGCGCGTCTCAACGGTGAGTGGAGGTCGTGTATGTCCGGCAGGATTCGGAATCAGCAGTTCGCCGCGAAGGTCGTCGAGGCCGACGAAGCCGCGGAGCTGATCCGACCGGGCGACAACGTGGGCATGAGCGGGTTCACCGGCGCCGGGTATCCGAAGGAGGTCCCGGAGGCCCTGGCGAAGCGCGTCGCCAAGTCCCACGAGCAGGGCGATCCCATGAAGGTCGGCTTGTGGACCGGGGCGTCGACCGCGCCGGAGCTCGACGGGGCGCTGGCCGAGGTCGAGGGCATCGACCTGCGGCTGCCGTACCAGTCGGACCCCGTGAGCCGGCAGAAGATCAACGAGGGTCGCCTGGACTACACCGACATCCACCTCTCCCACGTGGCGCAGCGCGTGTGGCAGGGCATCTACGGCGACCTGGACGTGGCCGTCGTCGAGGTCAGCGGCATCACCGAGGACGGTCGCCTGATCCCGTCCTCCTCGGTGGGCAACAACAAGACGTGGCTGGAGCAGGCCGACCGGGTGATCCTGGAGGTCAACTCGTGGCAGAGCGAGGGCCTCGAGGGCATGCACGACGTCTACTACGGGACCGCGCTGCCGCCGCACCGCAAGCCCATCCCGATCACCCACCCGTCCGACAGGATCGGTGAGCCCTACCTGGACTGCCCGCCGGACAAGGTGATCGCTGTCGTGGAGACTGAATCTCCCGACCGGAACGCGTCTTTCACCCCGCCGGACGCGACGTCGGAGCAGATCGCCGGGCACGTCCTCGACTTCTTCGAGCTGGAGGTGCGCAGCGGGCGTTTGCCGAGGGAGCTGCTGCCGCTGCAGTCCGGTGTGGGCAACGTGGCCAACGCCGTGCTCGCCGGGCTGGGTGAGGGTCCCTTCGACGGGCTGACCGCCTACACCGAGGTCATCCAGGACGGCATGCTGCAGCTCATCGACTCCGGCAAGCTGCAGATGGCCTCCGCGACGGCCTTCTCGCTGAGCCCGACCGCGGTGGAGCGCTTCAACCGGAACACCGCCGATTACCGCGACAAGATCATGCTGCGGCCGCAGGAGATCAGCAACCACCCCGAGGTGGTGCGCCGGCTCGGCTGCCTGGCGATGAACGGCATCGTCGAAGCCGACATCTTCGGCAACATCAACTCCACCCACCTGATGGGCAGCAAGATCCAGAACGGCATCGGCGGTTCCGGGGACTTCGCCCGCAACGCCTACGTGTCGATCTTCGTCACCCCGTCGCAGGCCAAGGGCGGTGACGTGTCGTCGATCGTGCCGATGGTCTCGCACGTCGACCACACCGAGCACGACGTCGACGTCATCGTCACCGAGCAGGGCCTGGCCGACCTGCGCGGGCTGTCGCCGAAGAAGCGGGCGGAGCTCGTCATCGAGCGCTGCGCCCACCCCGACTACAAGCCCGCGCTGCGCGACTACTTCCAGCGCGCTCAGCAGTCGGCGTTCGGCCTGCACACGCCGCACCTACTCGACGAGGCGCTGTCCTGGCACCACAACTTCGTCCAGCGCGGTTCGATGCGCTGAACGACCGGCGATCGTTGACCCCCGGTGCCCACCCGCTTACGTTCGAGTGGTTAGCGATCGTTCGTCAAAGGCGACGAAGGGTGGGACATGGCCATCGATCCTGCGATCGGTTCCCGGATGCGCGTCATCGCCACGGGGCTCGACTTCCCGGAAGGTCCCGTCGCACTGCGCGACGGTGGAGTGCTGCTGGTGGAGATCCGGCGCGGGACCTTGTCCCGGGTCTCCCCCGACGGCGAGGTGAGCGTGGTCGCCGAGCTCGGTGGTGGCCCGAACGGTGCGGCCATCGGGCCTGACGGGGCCGTGTACGTGTGCAACAACGGCGGTTTCGAGTGGCACGACCGCGACGGGATCACCGCTCCGGGCCACCAGCCGGCGGACTACATCGGCGGGCGCATCCAGCGGGTGACGCTCGACGGTGAGGTCACCGACCTCTACACCGAGTGCGACGGCCGGCCGCTGCGCGGACCGAACGACCTGGTCTTCGACGCGCACGGTGGCTTCTGGTTCACCGACCTGGGCAAGTCCCGCGAGCGCGACAACGACACCGGGGCGCTCTACTACGCGAAGCCGGACGGCTCGTCGATCGTGGAGGTCGCGCACCCGCTGGTGCAGCCCAACGGCGTGGGTCTCTCCCCGGACGGGACGAAGGTCTACGTCGCCGAGACCGGGCCCGGCCGGGTGTGGTGCTGGGACGTCGAGGGCCCCGGGCGGCTCGGGGAACGCGCTCTGCTGCACGGGTTCGCGGGGCACCAGTTGCTGGACTCGCTGGCCGTCGACGGTGACGGCAACGTGTGCGTGGCGACCCTGGTCACCGGCGCGGTGAGCGTGATCGCGCCCGACGGCACCCTGCTGCGGCAGGTCCGGGTGCCCGACCACGACCCGTTCGTCACCAACATCTGCTTCGTCGGCGCGGACTCCCGCACCGCCTACGTCACCTCCTCCGGGCGGGGCGTCCTCTACGAGCTGGAATGGGACTCCCCTGGCCTCGACCTGGAGCACTCGGCGTGAGCGACGTCCGGTACGAGGTCGACGGTCACGTCGGGATCGTCACGCTCGACCGTCCCGAGGTGCACAACGCGTTGCGCCGCCGCACCTACGACGAGCTCACCGAGCTGGTGCGCACCACCTCGGCGCGGGTGCTGGTGGTCACCGGAGCCGGCCGCTCGTTCTGCTCCGGTGACGACGTCCGCGAGCTCATGGGCAGCGGCGACACCCCTCCCCGACCCGAACCGCGGCTCACCCCGGCCGCCGACGCCCTGCTGCACACCGACGTCCCGGTGATCGCCGCCGTCAACGGTCCCGCGGTGGGGTGGGGGATGGAGTTGGCGCTGGTGGCCGATCTGCGCATCGCCGCGACCAGCGCCCGGTTCGGGGAGCTGTTCGTCAAGCGCGGGCTGTGCAGCGACGTCGCCGGCATCGCGCGGTTGGCCCAGCTGGTCGGCCGGGAACGTGCCGCTGAGCTGCTGCTGACCGGCGAGGTGATCGACGCCGAGCGTGCCGAGCGGATCGGGCTGGTCGGGCGGGTGGTCCCCGACGACGCGCTGCTGTCCACGGCGGTGGAGCGGGCCCAGGCGATCGCCGCCAACCCGCCGCTGGCGGTGGCGGCGCTCAAGCGCGGCCTGCGCCGGGCGTTGGACCCGGACTGGCACGACCTCGGCACCTGGGTGAGCACGGCGCTCGGCGACCTGTTCGCCACCGAGGACCACCGCGAGGGCGTCCGCTCGTTCCTGGAGAAGCGGGAACCGCACTACGTCGGACGATGAGCTGCGCGAGGAGGTTCCGCCCACGATGGCCGAGATCGAGTACCGAGTCGCCCAGCGCTGACCATCAACCGCCCGGACAAGCGCGGGGCGATGACCGCATGCTCGCCGACTTCCGCGAGGGCGTGCAGCGGGCGAGTGCGGCCCCGGACGTCCGCGTCCTCGTCATCACCGGCCGTGGCGGCAGCTTCTGCGCCGGCATCGACCTCGCTGACCTCGACGGGCGGGACGCCGCGGATCGGGGCGGTGTGCCGTCGGAGTCGGACATGCTGCTGGTGGGCTGCGCCAAGCCGGTCATCGCCGCCGTCGACGGACCCGCGGTCGGCATGAGTGCGGAGTTCACCTGCCAGGCCGATGTGCGGATCGCCTCCACCCGCGCTCGTTTCGCCGGGAACTTCGGGCAGCGCGGCTTGGTTCCGGACACCGGCGCCGGTTCGTGGTTGCTGCCCAAGCAGATTGGTCTCCCCGCAGCGTTGAGGTTGCTGTTCACCGGTGAACCTCTGGACGCCGAAGAGGCCTTCCGGATCGGATACGTCTCCGGGCTCGTCGAGCCCGACGAGCCCGAGGGAACCGCGACCGAGCTCGCCGGACGCATCGCCGCCGCCTCGCCCTTCTCAGCTCGCCCGATCAGCAGCTCGTCTACGACGGGACGCCACGTTCTGCAGCGCAACACCTCTCGGACACGCGAGCCGCCATGCAGGAATGCTTCGCCTCCGAAGACCACGCGGAGGGCGTGGCGGCGTCGTTCCGGGAACGCCGACCGGCGCGCTTCACCGGACGCTGAGCCACGAGCGCGGTAGTGGTGGCGGAGTTCCGGAGGGACTCCGCCACCACTCGCCGCTCAGCCCAGACGGGTTTCGATGGCGTCGATGATGCGGGGGCGCAGCTCAGCGGCGCGGACGATGGCGTCGACGGAGCCGACCTCGACCGCGCGCTGGATGCTGTGCACGCGGTCGAACTCCGAGGCCACCTCGCTGAGCTTCTCGGCCCGCACCTCGGCTCGGACGTCGGCGAGCTTGAGGCTCTGCGCCGCGCGTTCCGGACCGTCGGCCGCGGACACGAGCTCGTCGAGCTCGCGGACCCGCGGGTCGTGGGCCGTGCGCTCGTTGACCTCGCCCGCGAAGACCACCGCGGCCGCCGGGGCACCACCGATCACCGAGGCGTAGGAGCCCTCCACGGCCAGCACCGTCATGTTCGGGTTGAGCGCCTTGGAGAACACCACGAACGCGCCACCGTGGTAGCGGGAGATCACGCAGAACACGATCGGTCCGTCGAAGTTGACGATCGCCCGGCCGATCTCCGCGCCGTACTCCAGCTGCAGCTTGCGCATCGACTCCGGTGACCCGTCGAACCCGGACAGGTTCGCCAGCACCACCAGCGGCCGGTTCCCGCTGGCCGCGTTGATCGCGCGGGCCACCTTCTTCGAGGAACGCGGGAACAGCGTGCCCGACGTGTAGGAGTCGGGCCCGTCGGTGGGCGGGAAGCCGCGACGCGCCACCGGCTGCGACTCGATGCCCACCAGGCACACCGGCCGGCCGCCGAGGTGCGCGTCCTGCACGACCGCGGTGTCGGCGTCGGCCATGCCCGCCCAGCGTTCCAGGACGTCGTGGTCCTGATCGGCCACCGCACGCAGCACGGTGCGGATGTCGAAGGACTTCTTGCGGTCCGGGTTGGCCGTCGGCGAGAAGATCTCCCCGACCGTGCGGAAGTCGCTGCCGGCGAGGCGGTGCGGGTAGTCGGAGATGTCGCGGTCGCGGGGGTCGGTGGAGGGCGCCTGCCGCGGCGCGGACTCGCCCGGGGCGATGTAGGCGTGCTCGTAGTGCGCCATGAGCACCTCGGTCGCCGCGGCCAGGTTCGGCGCCCAGTACTGGGCTTGCCCGTTCGGGCCCATCACCCGGTCGTACCCGCCGATCCCGAAGTTGTCCTCGGCCGAGACGCCGCCGGAGAAGTCCAGCGACTGCTTGCCCGTGAGCACCATCGCCGAATCCGGCGTCATCACCAGGATCCCCTTGGTGTGCATGAGCATCGTGGCCTCGGCGTTCCAGTACGGCTGGGCGCCGACGTTGATGCCCGCGACCACCACGTTGATCTCGCCGCCGTCCTGGGTGAACTGCACGATCCTCTTGAGGGCCGCCGCGACCCAGTCCATGTTCTCGGTGCCCGACGACATGGAGATGCGGGCACCGGCCGACAGCGCGAACCACTCCAGCGGGACCTGCATCCGCTCGGCCAGGTCCAGCGCCGCGATCACCCGCGCGCACTCCGGTTCCGACAGCGCGCCGAGCGCCTTGGTCGGATCGCCCAGCAGCACGACGCGCTCCACGCCCTCCGGGTGCAACGGGGTGGGTGTGCTGACCACGCCCGCCACGAGCGCGGCCGAGTTCTGGCCCTTCGGGCGGTCGACGGGCACCAGGGCACCGGACTCGTCGAGGTCGTGCTCGACGAACGAACCGCGGGCACCGGCGAGCATGTCGGTCAGCTCGTACGGGTAGGCGGTTCCGCGCTTGGCGGCCTTGAGCACCTTCTGCCGGTAGCTGTCCAGCGGCTGGACCGGCTCGGTCGAGGGCTCCTCCACCGAGATCCGCGTCGCCGCACCGACGTCCGAGCCGATCCGGACGGCGTGCTCGGCGAGCTCACCGGTCTTCGGGTCGCGCTGCCGCACCAGGAACAGCACTTCCTCCAGCCCGGCACCCGCGGTCGTGGGCAGCACGCGCTGCACGACCTCGTCGAGCTCGTCCAAGGGCAGCTCGTTCGGCGGCCAGACGTAGATGACGATCCGGTTGGTGCCGGAGCGCTCGTGGGGCTTGGGCTTCTTCGTCTGCGCCTTGCGGATCGCGTCGAGGCACGCGGTGAGCACACCTTCGGCCGCGGGCAGCGCGACGACCCTGCCGTCCTCCTCGCGCAGCGGCGTGAGGTCCCGCACCTGCGCGAGCGCCACCAGCCGCTCGTCGGCGGGGTTGTTCGGCGCCACGCACCGGAACAGGTAGACCTCCTCGTCGGCCGAGGGCAGGCGGGTGAGGTCGAACTCGCGGAACCGCTCCAGCTGCATCCGCTCGGCGATCAGCGGGTGCAGCCCGCGGATCAGCCGGTCCTCGACGAAGCCCTCCGCCGAGGGGCGGAACGTGAAGTGGTGGTGCATGACCGCGCCGCTGGGACCGGCCACGGTGGTGGTGATCCGGTTGACCTGGCTCGGCAGCTGCTGCGTGGCCAGGACCTCGCCGAGGCGGGTGGCCATCGAGGCGGTGTCGTCGGGCTGGCCGTCCCACACGAGGTAGACGTCGGCGACCAGGTCACCGTCCGCGGCCAGTTCCCCGATCGCGCGCACGGCCTCAGGCAGCGCGGCGAAGTCCACCGCGGTGCTCACCACGCGGGAGCCCGCGCCGCGGTGCTCGGCGGCGACGAACGTGCACCTCGCAGCCTCGACGGTGCGGACGTCGTCGAGTTCGCGGTTGCCGTAGTAGCGGCGCGCCAGGACCTCCAGCAGCGGCGCCGGATCGGTGTCCTCGCGGGCGATGCGCTGGCCGACCAGCCGGACCAGCGGTTCGGCGCTGGCGACCATCGCGGAGATCCGCTCGACGCGGTCGGGTGCGTCCGGGTTCTCGTCCAGGTACCGCAGGTGCTTGCGCACGTCCGCGTAGACCTCGGCGCGACGGCGGCGCAGCATCGGCTGGGCGAACCAGCGGAACGCCACGGTGCGGGCGAGGTCGGACAGCGCCGGGAACCGGACCTGGGTGGCCGCGACCAGGTGCTCCAGGGCGAGTCCCGCGGCCTGGCGGTCCGCACCCGAGGGAGGTGCCTCGGCCAGCCACTGGCGCAGCAGGGTCGACACGGCCGCCTCGTCGGAGGCGGCGCGCTGCTGGGCGAGGAAGATCCGGAAGACGGCTTCCTCCAGCTCGGGCGTGCGGTCCAGCTCGTGGACCCCGTAGTGGGCCAAGGCCCGCACCAGCCGCCGCTGGAAGGTCTCGGACAGCCCGGCGCGCTCGACGTCGAGGCTTTGCAGGTAGGTGTGGAAGTACTCGCGCGGGCTGTGCACCCGCGAGTCGGCCGCCGTCTCCTCCCCGACCGGCCGGTTGCGGCTGAGCTCGGAGAGGTCGGCGAAGACCTCGAGCAGTTCGATCTCCTCGGCCACCGGTCGCTGACCGGCCGCGACGAGCTGCTTGCGGGCGTCGAGGTAGTCGTTGAGGACGCGGCGCTCGTCCTGCGGGTCCACGTCGAAGCCCAGCAGCATGCTGCGCAGGTCCTGCCGGCTGCGGGCCGCGCGCTCGGCGGCACCCAGGTCAGCGGGTCCGGACGGCAGCGCGAGGTCGGCGACCTCCGAGCCCTCCTGCGCGGCAGCGGTCTCACCCTGGTCGCCCCGCGGTTCCAGCCGCAGCAGCGGAGCACCCGTCTCGACCTGGCTGCCGGTGCGCACCAGGCATTCCTTGAGCTTGGCGCGGAACGGGGCGCGCAGCACGGTCTCCATCTTCATGCTCTCCAGCACGAGGACCGGAGCGCCTTCCTCGACCTCGGCGCCGACCTCCAGCGGCGTCGCGACCACCAGGGCCGGGGCCGGCGAGCGCAGCACGCCTCCTTCGTCGCGGCTGACCCGGTGGGCCACACCGTCGACCTCGGCCAGGCACACGGGACCGTGGGTGTCGGTGACCAGGCGGAACCGCCGTCCGTTGACGGTGATCTGACCGGCGTGCTCGTCGAAGCGTTCGACCTCCACGTCAGCGGGGTGCACCGGCCCTCCGTTCGCGGCGCTGATGCCGATGCGGAAGCGCTGGTGCCCGACGCGCGCGACCTGCACGCGGTAGCTCGAGCCGCGCAGCTTGAACTCCAGCGGCTGCCCGCTCTCGTGCCGCGCCTGCGGCCGACCGCCGTGGGCGGTGGACAGGAACTGCTGCCGCTCGACGAGCTCGGCGTCCTCGTAGGCCTCGATGCCGGCGGCGGCCAGGGCGATCGCGGAGTGCTGGTGCGCCTGGAGGTCGCCTTCGGCGCGCACGCGGTCGATCCAGCCCGTGTCGGCGGACCCGTCGACGACCTCGGGCCGGTCGAGCAGGTCGAGCACGAAGCTCTTGTTGGTCGCGCCGCCGGCGACGAGCACCGTGGTCTGCGCCATCGCGCGGCGCAACCTGCCCAGCGCTTCGTCGCGGTCGCGGCCGACGGCGATGATCTTGGCGATCATCGAGTCGAAGTCGGCGGGGATGGTGTCGCCCTCGCTGACGCCGGTGTCGACGCGGATGCCGGGCCCGGCGGGGAAGTCGAGCCGGACGATCTTGCCCGGTGCGGGGGCGAAGTCGCGATCCGGGTCCTCGGCGTTGAGCCGGGCCTCGATCGCGTGGCCGGACTCAGCCGGCGGCTCGCCCTCCAGCTTGTCGCCCGCCGCCACCTGCAGCTGGGACTTCACCAGGTCGACGCCGGTGGTGGCCTCGGTGATCGGGTGCTCGACCTGCAGCCGGGTGTTGACCTCGAGGAAGGCGAACAACTGCTCACCCGGGTGGTACAGGAACTCGACGGTGCCGGCACCGCGGTAGTCCACGGCCAGCGCGAGCCGCTCGGCCGACTTCTTGAGCTCGCGCGTCTGGTCGGCGCTGAGCACCGGGGAAGCGGACTCCTCGATGACCTTCTGGTTGCGCCGCTGCACCGAGCAGTCCCGGACCCCCAGGGCCCACGCCGTGCCCTGCCCGTCGGCGATGACCTGGACCTCGACGTGCCGCGCGCCGGTGACCAGTCGTTCCAGGAAGACCGCACCGCTGCCGAAGGCCCGTTCGGCCTCCAGCCGGGTGCGCTCGTAGGCGTCGACGAGCTCCTGCTCGTCGTGGATCACGCGGATGCCGCGCCCGCCGCCACCCGCGGTGGCCTTGAGCATCAGCGGGTAACCGATCTCCTTCGCGCTGCTGATCGCCGCATCCAGGTCGGCGACCGCACCCCGGCTCCACGGCGCCACCGGGACGCCGACCTCCTCGGCGATCAGCTTCGCGCCGATCTTGTCCCCGAGCTTGCGCATCGCCGTCGCGCTCGGGCCGATGAAGGTGACGCCCAGCCGCTGGCAGAGCTCGGCGAACGCCGGGTCCTCGGCGACGAACCCCCAGCCGACCCACGCCGCGTCGGCCCCGGTGTCGGTCAGCGCGCGCTCCAGGACCCCCATGTCGAGGTAGGGCCGGTCGCGCGCCGGTCCGAGGTCGTAGGCGAGGTCCGCTTCCCGCACGAAGGCCGCCGCGCGGTCGACGTCGGTGTGGAAGGCGACGGTCTCGATGCGCTCACCGGACTCCGCCTCCACCTCCCGCACAGCATGAACCAGCCGCATCGCGGCTTCCCCGCGGTTGACGATCGCCACGCGACGGAACACCGAACCAGACCTCCCACAGTTCTCGACAGGAGCACACCGCTCCCACGCCCAAGCTCACCCTGCCTGTTACCGGGAAGTATGGATATGTAGTTACCGCCGCGTGGTGGACCGCGAAAATAGTCGAGACCCACCAATCGGGAGCCCCTGCGACGGGGTGACCGTGGTCCGCTGCACACTGAGCGGAGCCGTGAGCACCTCTGGAGGAGTCGATGGCCTTCACCCCGCAGACGTGGCCCGGCCGAGTCGTGCCGTCCGACAGGGAGCAGGCCGAGCTCGCCACCCGGAAGCTCTTCCTCGACCTGTTCCCCGGTCACCCGGTGACCTCGGAGGCCATCGCGGTCCTCACCCGCTGGTTCGACGCCGGCTGGTGCGTCGACGCGATCAAGGTCGCACTCGACAACCTGCCGGAGGGCCGGGAGGGCTACCAGCCCCGCCGGGGTGACCAGGAGTCGCCGGAGGACTTCCTGGTCCGGCGGCTGCGCGCGTGGTTCCGCGACGAGGACGACGACTTCGAGCGCAACGCCCGCCTGGCGCCGCCCCGGGCCGGCCAGTCGCTGGACATGCACCTGCGGCTCAAGCGTCAGCAGCAGATCAACGACGGGCTCGTCTCCCGGCCCAGGAAGCTGACCGCAGCCGGTCAGGAGGCCCGCAAGCGGGCGCGAGAGCGCGCGAACGAGGGCCGTCCGGATCCGGTCGCGCGGGCACGCGCTCGCGACGCCCGGCTGCAGCGGGCGCTGGACGCTCTGGGCAGCGAGCTGCCGCCCGCCCACGTCAACGCAGGTCAGAACGCTCCGGACGCCCGCCGCGACTCGCAGCTGGTGGCCGGTTACGCCGCGCGCGCCGCGACGGTCCGGCACGACCCGACCGTGCGCCGCGTCCTCGCCCGGCTCACCGAGGAGCGCCGGCGTCCCACCGCGGAGGAGACGGCCGTCCTGCGGCGGGCGATCCGCGGCGCGCACCACCGAGCGGGCCTGGGCACCCTCGACGCGGCCACCGCCGACGCCACCAACGCGGTCCTCAACGAGGACGCGCAGCGGATCTTGACCTACCTCGACCACGCCGTGAACTCGGGCCTCACGCTCGACCAAACGCTGGCGCTCATGCACACCCAGGTCGAAGCGGTGACGGAGCAGGGCCCGGGCACGAGCTGACGCGTCGCCGAACGTTCACGTCCCGGTGATCCGCGTGTCCAGTTGTCGCAGATCGGCCCCGGAAAAGCTGAGACGCCTCTAGATTCCAGAGGCGCCGACTACTTCCGGGAGGACACGTGAAGCTCCATCGCATGAACCCAGTGGTCAAGCTGCTCGTCGCCGCCTTCGCCGTGTTCGGCCTGCTCAGCGGGGGCAGCGTCGCGCTCGCACAGCCCGCCGCACCGGCGGTCGAGCAGGTCTGCGAGGTCAAGGGCTGCGACGAAGCGCGCAGCTCGAACGAGATCTGGGCGTCGCTGAACTACCCGTCGGAGCGCGGCTGGGTGGACTGGCCGGACGGGCAGTGCAACTTCGCCGGCGGCACCTACAACAACTACGAGGGCCAGCTCCCCGAAGGCCACGACTACCTCGAGTTCGACGTGACCCCGCGCGAGTGCGGCGCCCAGCGCCAGGCCTACCGCCTGGTCCTGGACACGACCACCAACGAGGTCTACTTCTCCCCCGACCACTACAGCACCTTCCACCTGCTGTGACGGTCGACAACGCCTGACGGCCGCGGGTTCCGGCCGGATCCGCCCAGCCGGAACCCGCGTCGACGGCCACCGCTGGCCCTGCCTGCCGAGGAACGCTCGGCACCGTTCGCCCGGAAGAACACGTCTTCTCGCGCGTGGTCGATCACGAGGTGCAGATTCGGCGCGGTTGTCGCGAATTCCGCTCGTGAACGGCCCTCGTGGTCATCACACCGCTCCGGGCGAAACCGGGAAACAACTGCCAGCACAGGAACTTCGTGTGCGCAACCTCCAAAACCCTGAAAAGTGCTCGGAAATTTTGCCGGGTGATTTCGCACGCTGGTAGGTTGCCCAGCATGGGACTGGGGTTGGAGTTGGCGGGGACGAACGCCACGTGGGTTTTCGAACAGGACCGGATCGAGATCAACTACTCCAGCGGTCTCGGCCAACCCCGCCTGCTGCGGAAGATCAAGCACCGAACCATCCCGTACCAAGCTGTTTCCCGCGCCACGGCGTCCGGTGGTGACGGCAATCCGCAGGTGATGCTGCACCTGCGTCCCGGGGCGGACCCGCTGACCGACGTCGCCGCCGGACAGCTCTCGGACGAATCCGAGCCGCACCTGATCGAGCTCGAACCGGAGCAGCAGGAATTGGCGACGTACTACGCCGATCACATCAACGACCACTGCGACCTGAACCCGGATTCCGATTCACCCGCCCCTCGGTTCCTGGTCGAGGTCGACCAATCACCTCGGCGGCTCAAGGGCTACGACGGAGAGGCGTCCTTCGACGGCTCCGCGGTCGAGTTCCAGTGGCACCCGGACGCTTCTCGGGTCAAGCACCGCTCGCCGAAGCGGCGCCACGAACTGACCGAGCTCGCCGGCGTGGAGTGGGTCAAGCCAGGCCTGACCTCCGGCCACCTCCTGCTGGTGCCGCACGGCGAGCGGAGCGACGCACCGCCCGTGGACAACGTCCGCACCCTGCTGTTCGGATTCGGCTTCGGCACCACGGCCGTCTCGCTGCCCTTCGCCGCGGCCGTGCAGGCGGCGATCCAGCAAGCGCAACCCGAGGCCCCCCTCGGGCTGCGCAGCGCGGCGAGCCGTCCCGCGCTGCCGTCAACCACGCCGCGGCCGGAGATGTCGCGCGAGGAGATCCTCGCGACCATCCGCGAGCTGGGGAAGCTGCACGCCGACGGCATCCTCACCCAGGGTGAGTTCGAGCAGAAGAAGCGGGAACTCCTCGACCGCCTCTGACCGCGCTCTGATCCGGACGCGATCGGTGTCGCCGTCTGTCCTCCTAGGACAGCGGTCGTGCGGAGACGGCGCTCACCCCCGCAACGGACGGGGAGCCGGACCTCCGGGAGGTCACCGTCCGGGACCGTGGGCCCACGAGCCAAGTGCGCGTGAGCCGATCTCGTCGGCGTGAGCCCCACTGCCCGCCAGCGGCCCACCCCTCCGTCCGGAGCTCGAGGAACGCGTCCACAGTGGATCTTTCCTGCGGTTCAGCGGCACCCGCGGAGGTGTGGTGGACTGGGTGGGCGCGTACGTGTCGTGGAGGCCCCCGGGTGGCGGGGCGGAGGACGAGGCCGTGGAGATGCCAGCTGAGCGTCGTGCTGGGGGTGCAGCCTCCGCTGGGGCCGGCCGCAGGCGGCCGCTGCTGGTGCTGCGGGTGGTCGGTGCGCTGCTCCTGCTCGGCATGGGCGAGATCCACCTGTTCCTCGTGCTCACCGGCACCGGCGGCCTGCTCGGCGCGTCGTTCGTGGTGAACGCGGTCGCCTCCCTCGTGCTGGCGGTCGCCCTGGTCGTCACCCGCGAGAAACTGCTGCTGGTGAGCGCGTTGAGCCTGCTCCTCGTCCTCGGGACGCTCCTGGCACTGCTGATCGCGCTGACCCCCACCGGGCTCTTCGGGCTGCGGTCGAGCCTGGACTACACGCTCGCACCGACCTCCGTGGTCGTGGAATCGATCGGCGTGGTCGTCCTCGCGACGACCACGGTGCTCGCGTTCCGCATGCGCGGCCGGTGACGATCAACTGATCTTGGGGTGGGCACGTGGAACGACCGGCACCGGACGAGCCGACCCGAGCACCGACCGACCGGGTCGTCTTCGGCGTCGCGGCGCTGCTCGTCCTGATCTTCCTCGGGTGGGGTGTGTCGTCACCCGGGTCGCTGGGGGCGTTCGCCGACGCCGCGCTGCGCTGGGCGGTGAAGGACATCGGATGGGTCTTCGCCCTGGTCACCACGGGGTTCGTGGTGTTCGTCGGGTGGCTGGCGTTGAGCCGCTACGGGGCGATCCCGCTCGGCCGCGACGGAGAGCAGCCGGAGTTCCGCACGCCGTCGTGGATCGCGATGATGTTCATCGCCGGCATGGGGATCGGCCTGATGTTCTTCGGCGTCGCCGAGCCGCTGGCGCACTACGCGCAGCCTCCGCCGGACTCGTTCGCACCGACGGGCGAGGCCGCGGTGCGCGCCTCGCTCGCGACGACGCTGTTCCACTGGGCGCTGCACCCGTGGGCGATCTACTCCGTGGTCGGGCTCGCCATCGGCTACGGCGCCTTCCGCCGCGGGCGGAAGCAGACGATCAGCGCCGCGTTCACCCCGCTGCTGGGTTCGCGCCCGGCCACCAAACCGATCGGCAAGGCGATCGACGTCCTCGCGCTGTGGGCGACGCTGTTCGGATCCGCGGCATCGCTGGGCATCGGCACCCTGCAGATCAACAGCGGCATGCGCAGCGCAGGGTGGATCGGGGCCGCGGGCGGTGCGACGCTGGTGCTGATCATCGGTGTCCTGACGATCTGCTTCGTCGCTTCGGCGGTGTCCGGTGTCGCCCGGGGAATCCAGTGGCTGTCGGGGATCAACGTGGCGCTCGCCGCGTCGCTGCTGCTGTTCGTCCTGATCACCGGACCGACGGTGTTCGTGCTGAGCCTGATCCCCACGGCGATCGGCAACTACGTGGCCGACTTCGCCGAGATGGCGGGGCGCGCCGGGGCCACCGGGGACGATGCGGTGGACGAGTGGCTGTCAGCTTGGACGATCTTCTACTGGGCGTGGTGGATCTCCTGGGCCCCGTTCGTGGGGACCTTCCTCGCCCGCATCAGCCGGGGACGCACGATCCGCCAGTTCGTCGGTGGGGTTCTGCTGGTGCCCAGCGCGGTCAGCGTGGTGTGGTTCGCGGTCTTCGGCGGCACCGCGATCGACCTGCAGCGCCACGGCACCGACGTGACGGCTGCCGGAGGCGAGGAGACGCAGATCTTCGCCGTCATCAACGCCCTCCCGATCCCGGCGGTGATCACGGCGCTCGTCATCGTCCTGGTGGCGATCTTCTTCATCACCGGAGCGGATTCGGCGTCGCTGGTCATGGGGAAGTTCTCCCAGCACGGCACCATCTCGCCGAGCAAGTGGATGATCGTGTTCTGGGGCGTGGCCACCGGCTCCGTCGCAGCGATCATGCTGCTCTCCGGTGGTGACGACGCCCTCGAGGGGATCCAGAACGTGACGTTCCTCGCCTCGGTGCCGTTCGCCCTGGTCATGGTGCTGATGTGCGTATCGCTGTCCCAGGACCTGCGGGCCGATGACCTGATCGAGCGCCGGAGGCGCGCCGAGGCCCGACTCGCCGCGCTCGTCGAGTCCGACGAGCGCGATCCCCCGGCCTGACCTCCTTCACCGGCCGGCCCTCCACCGCCGGTACGCCCGCGGAACCGGGTGCGCCCGGGCTCAGTAGCGCACGATCGCCGCAACGCCGTCCTCGACGCTGACGTCGGGCAGGATCTCGGTGAACTGCGCGTTGCTGTGCACCGCCGACCGCAGCAGCAGGGCGCTCGCGGGCGCGGTGAAGGCCGTGGCGTCGTCGCCGAGCGCGGTCGCATCGCTGACCACCGGCACGGGGTCGCGTCGCGAAGCCACGAGGTTCGGATCGCCCGTTCGGTCGGCCGCCAGCAACAGCGTGTCGACCCGGCCCTCCGAGAGCGCTTCCATCACCGGGTTCATGCCCCGCAGGGCCTGCCCACCGGCGAGTTCCGCTTCGAGCGTGTCGAGCACCTCTCGGTGGCTCTCGACCATCGCCTCGTGCATCGCTTCGTCCACGCTCGCCCGCAGCCCGTCGACGGCCGACTGGTCGGTGCGGCCGCCCTCGACGTAGACGATGCGTCCGGACGGAGGAGCTGTCGCGAGGTGCTGGCGGAGCAGTCCGATGGCTTTCGGGTCGCCGGCGATCAGGATGACCGCGGCATCGACCTCCTCGGCCGCCTGTCGGACGTCCTCGGCGACCTGCTCGGTGTTCTCCGACCAGAGGTTGACTGAACGCCGGTGGTAGGCGGCGTGCGAAACCGCGCCTGCCCGCACCCGCGTGATGTGCAGCGTGGAACCGTTGAAGGTGCGCTGGAACGACGGTGCCGTGGCCGCGGCCGGGTAGGCGTCGACGTCGGCTCCTTCGCGGTCGACCGCGACCACGACGTGCGCGAGCTGGTGGTCCCGGTCGAGGGCCAGCTGGAGCGGGTCGGCCACCGGCAGGTGCAGGGCGCTGTCGCTGCGCGGCGGTTCCGCCATGGTGTGCACGCCGAGGACCTGCCCGTCCGAGCTGAACAGGGCTTCGCCCTGCGGCCCGGGCACGTCCCGGGCTCCTCCCACCACCTCGTCCAGAGCCGCCAAGGACCCGGTGGGAGCGCCCTGCTTGGCGAGCGTGCGCCGGGCGGACCTCCAGCGGAGCTCGATCTGCTTGTCCGCGTCAACGGCACCGCGGCCGGTGTCGAGGTGGACGGACTCGACATCGCCCTGGCACTCGAACAGTGGACGCAGGAACTGCAGGTCCATCGGACACCTCGATCACTAGGCGAACGCCGTGACACCATTGGAACTCCACGGGCGGTCACGTGCCATTCGGTCTTCCGGCCGGCTCTCTCGTGCGCTGCCAGGCTCGCCGAGCGAGGTGGGTGAAGGCGACGATGACCAGCACGTCGACGACGTAGGCGACCCATTCCCAGCGCAGCACCCGACCGAGCGGAAAAGCGACCGCTGCCAGGCAGATCAACGCGGTGTCCCACGGCGGCGCCGCGCGGGTCCACAGCAGCAGTGCGCCGTACACGAACATGGCCGCGGGGAAGGCAGGTCCGGGCAACCACAGCACGAGCAGGCTCAGCGGTGGGTAGTCGTCGAAGCGCGCCAACCCGACCCGGTCGTGCAGGCCGAACGCACCCTCGAAGAAGCCCTGCAGGCCGAACGCGACGGTTCCGAGCATCCCGGCCAGCAGCAGCAACAACCACAGGCCCGCCGCGACCGGTGCGTGTTCGCGCAACCGTTCGTACTCCCCGATCAGCCCGAAAACCCAAGGCACGGTGGAGACTGCGATCAACACGCCACCTGTGACGCCGTAGTGGCCATCGACCCAGAAGAACGGTGACGCCGCGAAGATGACCGGCCCGACCACCAGGGCCAGCGCCTGCAACCGCTGCACGAGCACCACCGCAGGCTAGCGCCGGGCGCGGAGCGGCGCAGGAGCACGACATCGGGCCGACGCACGGGCACCTCCACAGTGGAGGGAACCGGCCGGCCTCCAGGTCAGAACCCGAGGACTTCGGCGAACCCCTGCACGGCCGCTGCGCTGACCAGCAGCGCCACGACGACCAGCGCCAGGTTCTCCTTCCACGTGTTGACGTTGTCGCCCATGATCCGGCGCTTGTTCAGCATCGCGATCAGACCGACGACGATGATCAGCAGGAACGGTGAGGTCAGCACGTGGGAGATCACCACGAGCACGACGAACCCCGGTGCGGCGGGCGAGGACCAGACGATCGCGGCCAGGCCCCAGACGACCACCACCTTGTAGAAGACGTCCCGGCGCGGGTCGTCGCCGACCCGCTCGCGGCGGCCGGGGCGCACGGTGTGCAGCGCTTCGACGCTCATCTTGCTCAGCGCGAACAGCGATCCGGCGACCGTGGTCCACGCCGCGCCCAGCAAGCCGAGGTAGAACAGGTGGCTGCCGATCGGGCCGATCGCGGTGCCCAGCGCTCCGGCGATGTCGGAGGCCTCGTCGACCCCCTCCCCCGTGCTGAGCACCTCCGCCCCGAGCGCCCACACGCACACACCGAGGAAGAGCACCACCACCGAACCGAAGAGCAGGTCGTACTGCTGCACGCGGCGGTAGGCCGGGGTCACCCAGCCCTTCTCGCGCAAGAACTGCGGGTAGAAGAGGTTCGCCATGGAACCGAGCGTGGCCAGGACCAGGCTCGACGCCACCAGCGAGGAGTCGAACAGCCCGCTCTGCGGCGGCAGCTCGAAGGCGAACCCGCGCACCAGCTCGGGCCAGTTGACGCCCACCATGACGACACCCACGACGAACGCCGCCACCATCACCGCGAGCACGACCTTGAAGGTGCCCTCCAGGACGCGGTAGGCACCGCGGAAGGTCACCGCGAACACCGAGACCGCCCCGATCACCGACCACCAGAAGGTCGGCAGGCCACCGAACAACCCGTGCAGCGCGACTCCGACACCGCTGAGGCTGAACGCCAGCAGCAGGTGCGTGTAGAGCACGAAGGAGATCAGCATCAGCCACCCGAACACCGGGTGCGTGCGGGCGAAACCGCGCACGATGCTGGAGTCCCGCTGCACGTTGTAGAGCGGGTACTTCGCGAGGCTGTTGACGAACAGGAAGCGGAAGACCAGCGACAGCGGCAGCACCCACAGCAGCGCGTACCCGTAGTTGCCGCCGGCGACGGAGTTGTCGACGAGGTCGCCGGTGCCGACCCAGCTGAGCGCGATCACGATCCCGGGCCCGAAGGACATCAGGTAGCCCAAGAACGAGGTCGGCGGCGGCGCGGCGGGAGCGTCGTCGGACGTGGTGCTGATCGGCTTCGACTCGACCACGGAAGGCTCCTCTGCCCGTCCCGGCACCACCCCCCGTCTGTTCCACTGTGGACATCACGGGGCAGCGGCCATCGTCACGCAGTGACGCTAGGAGTCCGCACGGAGCCAGTCGAGCGGCAAACGGGTGTTCACGAGAACGATCGTGACGACCGTTCCGGCGAGCGGAACCCGTCCTCGACGTGGTGGTCGTCGGACGCGCGGGGCAGCTCCCGCCTGGCACAGCGCCTCGACGGTGCGCCCGTTCTGCGCCCGGCCGGAGAAGTCGTGGACGATCGCGACCACCGGCCGAGCCGCCCGCCTGGCCCTCCGCGCGGCTGGGCTTCTCGCGACCTCGAACAGGAGCACGACTTCACCTGAGCCTCGACACCCGCCGCACCCCGACCGCCTGTGCTCGCGCCACGGTGCCGACGAGCATCCTGCCCGGCGCGGACGTCCGAGTTCGCCGTAGGAGCCGAGAGACTCTCGAACCGGATGAATCACCCAACCTCGCGATGCTCCACGGCTTGACGGCGCCGCGAGGACCGCCTCCTGCCTCGCCTTCACCGTGCCGCAAGGACTTCTGCGGAAATCGGGCAACGTGCGAACGCGCGGATCAGGAATATTTGCGGCTCGCGGTGTCTTGTAGGGGTCGTGCCCGCTTCGTCTTCCGGTGTCGGTCTGCGCTCCGAGCGCGGCCCGATCTTGCTCGCGCTGATGTTGTCCACGGCCCTGGTGGCGTTGGACGCGACCATCATCGCCACCGCCTCGTCCACGATCGCCCGCGATCTCGGCAGCTTCGCCCAGGTCCCGTGGTTGTTCTCGGCCTACCTGCTGGCGCAGGCGGTGAGCACTCCGCTGTTCGGCAGGCTCGCCGACGTGCTGGGCCGCAAGCGGCTGATGCTCGCCGGTGTCGGGTTCTTCTTGATCGGGTCCGTGCTGTGCGGCGCCGCGTGGTCGATGCCCGCGATGATCGTCGGTCGCGTGCTCCAGGGCTTGGGCGCGGGTGCGGTGATGCCGGTGTCGCTGACGATCGCCGCCGACATCTACACGTTGGAGGAGCGCGCGAAGACGCAGGGCTACCTGGCCTCGGTGTGGGCGATCTCGTCGGTCGTCGGCCCCACGCTCGGTGGTGTGTTCAGCGAGTTCGTCAGCTGGCGCTGGATCTTCTGGATCAACCTGCCGCTGTGCTTCGCCGCCGCAGCGATGCTGCTGCTCAAGTACCACGAGTCCGCGCGCGAAGGCGACCGCGAACCGATCGACTACCTGGGCGCCGCACTGCTGACCGGCGGCAGCACCTCCATGCTGCTCGGCCTGCTCGAAGGCGGCACCAGCTGGGCGTGGACGTCGGTGACCTCGGTGGTGATCTTCGCGGTGGCGGTGCTGCTGCTCGCAGCCTTCGCGGTCCACGCGCTGCGCTCCTCGCACCCGATCTTGAACCTGCGGCTGCTGCGCCGCCGCGTGATCGGCGTGCCCACGGCCGTCGCACTGCTGGTCGGCGTCATCGTGCTGGGTCTGTCGACTTACGTACCGATCTACGGGCAAGGCGTGCTGGGCTTCGGCCCGCTGATCGCCGGTTTCGCCCTGGCCGCGATGACGGTCGGATGGCCGCTGGCGGCGACCAACGCCGGACGGGTCTACCTCGCGCTGGGCTTCCGCTACACGTCGATGATCGGTGCGTCGTTCGTTCTGGCGGGCACCGCTCTCACGCTGCTGCTTGACGAGCAGTCGTCGGTGTTCGTGGTCGGTGCCTTCACGTTCGTGATCGGGGTGGGCATGGGCCTGACCGCGGTCCCGACGCTGATCGCCTCGCAGTCCTCGACCACCTTCAGCGAGCGCGGCGCGGTCACCGGCGTCAACATGTTCGCCCGCTCCCTGGGGTCGGCCGTGGGCGTGGCGATCTGCGGAGCGGTCATCAACGCCCGCACCACCGCTGCCGCCGACGGAACACCGGCGGGACCAGGCCTGATGTCGGCCCTGCACATCGTCTTCGCCCTGCTGGCGGTCATCGCAGCAGGCTTGGTCGTCCTGGCCGTGCTGATGCCTGCGGACCACCGCAGGGACCAGCCGGCGAAGGCGGCCCCGACCGACGAACCAGCCACGGTCTGAGCCTCCGAAGTCAGCTCGCCGGACGGGTGGCGACGAGTTCGATGGCCGGGCTGCCGAGCCGTCGCGGCCGGGCGGTGAGCCCGACGTTGCTGAAACCGGCCGCTTCGGCGTCGCTCCGCAGGGTGCGCGGCGGGACGTCGAGGACGTGCCGGTGGACCGTGAGCACCAGGCGGCCGTTCGGGCGCAGGACGCGGAAGAGCTCAGCGAACCCCGCTCCGCGGTTCCACAGCATCACGTTGTTGACCGAGATCGCGGCGTCGCACGACGCGTCGGCTCTCCCGGTCCGCTCCGCGGACCCGTCGCGCACCTCCACGACACCGGCCTCGACCTGCACCCTGCACCGCGAGGCGGCCATCTCGCGCATCGTCGCAGAGGGATCGACGCCGAGCACGTGACCGGTTGGACCGACCGCGTCGGCGCACAGCCGCAGTCCCACTCCAGGACCGTGGCCAACGACCAGCACCCGTTCGCCCGGCTGGAGCGCGGCTCGGTCCACGGCCCAACGCTCCTGTTCGACGTTGAGGAGCGCCATGACCGACCCACCGGCCCAGCCCATCCACCCCTGCGGACGACCGAACGCCTTGTCGAACACGCGCGTCACGAGGTTGCCCATGGTGAAACCGCACCACAGCCGCAGCCCTGCGGCATCAGGGGTAACCCCCGAACTCGCGCTCGGTGCCTCCCCTGCGGAGGAAGTTCGGTGGACCTCTTGCGATCGTGTTGCTACGTTCCACGAGGCCGTTGAGGAGGTGTCCCCGTGAACGTGGTGACGTGGGCGCTCCTCGTCGAGGTCGCGGTCGGGCGGTAGGTCGTCCGGGAGCGCCGTGGAGCGCACTTCCGGAAGGAACGACCATGCAGTTCACCCTGGAACACGCTTCGACGACGGGGTCGTCGAGCGCGGGTTCTCCCTCGGCGCTGTTCCCGGCCTCCTGTGGACTCCCGAATCGGCGTCCGGCCCGTTGATCCTGGTCGGTCACCCCGGTGGGCTGGACCGGATGTACCCGCGGCTGCTCGGTCGGGCGCGGCACGCCGTGGCGGCGGGGTTCACCGCAGCGACCCTCGAGCTGCCTGGCAGCGGCGACCGCCCGCGTTCCGCAGAAGCCGACCGGGCGCGGGCCGACCTGCGGCAGGCTGTGGAGGCGGGTCGACAGGTTGACGAGATCGTCGAACGGCTCGTTCCACCGCTGGTGGAACGAGCGGTGCCGGAGTGGCGGGCGACCATCGACTTGCTGCTCGCGCTGCCCGAGGTCGATGGCCCGGTCGGGTGTTCGGGCGGGCCCATCGCCATCGGTGTCCGGCTGGCGGTGGTCGAGCCCCGGATCGCTGCCGCACAGCTGTTCGCCGGGAGTTGCGTGCCGCGCGCCACCTTCGAGGAAGCCAGGCAGGTGTTTCATCCCGCTGCTGGTGCTGCTGCAGTGGGACGACGAGGGCAACGACCGGCAGCAGGCGCTCAACCTCTTCGACGCCTTCGGTTCCCGGGAGAGGACGTTGCACGCCAACATGGGCGGGCACACCGGTGTCCCGGCTTCTGAAGCCGACTCCGCGAGCCGCTTCTTCGCCCGGCGCCTGTCGCGTGGTCTCCCGAGCTGAGAATTCGGTCGCGTCGGGCGTGGTTCGGGGCATACGGTCGACGGGTGGAGGTGTTGTCGGTCAACGTCGGTCGGCCTCGGCCGAACCGCTGGAAGAAGGTCAGCACCACCGGTATCGACAAACGGCCGGTGGTCGGGCCGGTGTCCGTCCGCGCGCCCGGGCCCAAGGGCACTGGTGCAGTGGGCCTCGCGGGAGACCGCGTCTACGACGTCGCGCACCACGGAGGCACCGACCAAGCCGTCTACGCCTACGCCCGCGAAGACCTCGACGAGTGGCAGTCCGAACTCGGAACACCGCTCCCGCACGGCTTTTTCGGCGAGAACCTCACCACCAGCGGTCTCGACGTGAACGGGGCGCTCATCGGCGAGCGGTGGCGCATCGGTCAGGACGTCGTCCTGGAGGTGTCCGGTCCGCGGATCCCGTGCGCGACCTTCCAGGGCTGGACAGGGCGTGACGGGTGGATCAAGCAGTTCCTGCGGGCGGCGAAGCCAGGTGCGTACCTGCGCGTGATCGAGCCGGGGGACGTCGAGGCCGGCGACCCGGTGGAGGTCGTGCACCGGCCCGAGCACGACACCACCGTGGCCTTGGCGTTCCGCGCGATGACGCTGGAACCCGCTCTGCTGCAGCACCTCCCGCGCGAGATCCGCGACGCCCTCGACTGAGTCCTAGCGCAAACGGAGGTCCTTCACCGCTCGCCAGGCCAGTTCGGCTTGGCGCTGTTCGGCGTCGGCTCGTTCTCCGACGTCGTAGCCGTCGTCGCCCATGTGCCCCGCTTCGTAGCGCGCGCGGACGCCTGCGGTGATGCAGCAGGAGCGCCAACGCTGGAACGCCACGTAGAACGGCAGGTCCGACAGGTCGCGGCCGGTGAGCTCGGCGTAGCGGGCGATGAGGTCGTCACGGCTCGGGAACCCCGGTTCGGCCGTGGGGCCTGGTGTGACCGGTGCGTAGTCGTCGCCGGGTTCTTCCCAGGTGGCGATGAGCCAGCCGAGGTCGGCCAGGGGTTCGCCCAGCGTGGCCAGTTCCCAGTCGAAGACGGCGAGGACCTCCCCGTCGGCGCCGTAGGAGAGGTTCCCGGGCCGGAAGTCGCCGTGCACGATGCCGGTGGTCTGCTCGGGGACGTTGGCGGCCAGCGCGTCGTGCACCTCGTCCAGCAGCGCCAGGTCAGGTGCTCCGGAGGCGTGGACTTGCTTCTGCCAGCGCCGCAGCTGTCGCTGGAGGTAGCCGTCGCGGCGGGCCACGTCACCGAGCCCGACGGCGTCGGGGTCGAGGTTGTGCAACGCGGACATGCACTCCACGGTCGCCGTGCCCGCCCGCGCCCGCGCGTCGAGCGAGAACCCGGCGGTGGAGTCGCGGTCGGCGAGCACGGTGCCGTCGACGAAGTCCATCACGTAGAACGTCGCGCCGGTGACCTCGGTGTCCTCGCAGTACGCGAGCGGGGTGGGCACTGGGACGTCGGTGCCGTGCAGCGCGGAGATGAACCGCCACTCGCGGCTCATGTCGTGCGCGGTGCTGAGCACTCCCCCGGTGGGTGGCCGGCGCAGCGCACGCACCTCCCCATCGGCGCCGGTGACCCGGTAGGTCAGGTTCGACCTGCCGCCCGAGACCAGCGAGAACTCCACCGGTGCCGGCACGCCGCGCTCGGCGAGCCAGCGGGTGACCGCTTCCCGTTCGATGCCTGGCAGTGCCACCACGCTCACCCCTGCTGCACGATCTGCTCGCGCAGGCGGCGCTTGAGGACCTTGCCGGTCGCGGTGCGCGGCAGCGGGTCCTCGCGCACCACCACGTGCGCCGGAACCTTGAACCCCGCCAAGCGCTTCCGGACGTGCGCGCGCAGTTCTTCCACGTCCGCGTTCGTCTTCAGGTTCACCACCGCGCAGACCTCCTCGCCGAGGGTGCGGTGCGGCAGCCCGATCACGGCGACGTCGGCGATCGCGGGGTGCTCGTGCAGGGCCGCTTCGACCTCCGCGCAGTAGACGTTCTCGCCACCCCGGATCACGACGTCCTTGAGCCGGTCCACGACGTAGACCCAGCCGTCCCGGGTGTAGCCGAGGTCGCCGGTGTGGAACCAGCCGTCGGTGAAGGCGTCCGCGGTGGCCTCCGGCATGTTCCAGTACCCGCGCACCACGTTGGGGCCGCGGAACCACAGCTCGCCGATCTCCCCGTCCCCGAGGTCGTCGCCGGTAGCCGGGTCGACGGTGCGGATCTCCGCACCCGGCATGAGCCGGCCGACGCTGTCGGAGTGCTCCTGGTAGTCCTCGCCCGAGTTGCCGACGACCGTGGAGGTCGTCTCGGTCAAGCCGTAGCCGCTCGAGGCGCTGCTGCCGAGCCCGCCGATGCGCTGCACCAGGTCCGGAGGGATCGGCGCGCCGCCCATCGTGACGCCGTCCAACCCGTGCACGGCCTCGCTGTTCTCGACCAGGTCGCGCATCACCGTGGGCACCCCGGCGGCGCTGCTGAGCTGGTGGTCGCGGATGAGCTCCTCGGCCTGCTCACGGTCCCAGCGGTACATCGTGGCGAGCTTCGCGCCCGCGAGGGTGGTGAAGCACAGCATGGTGATGCCGGCGATGTGGAACATCGGGAAGGTCAGCAGCGCGCCCGGCTGCGGGTCGTCCGGACCGGGTTCCGGGAAGACGCCACCGTTCTCGAGGGCCATGCCGACCTTGCGGTTGACCACCGTGTTGAGCAGGTTGGTGACGTGGTTGCGGTGCGTGCCGACCGCGCCTTTGGGGCGTCCGGTGGTGCCCGAGGTGTAGAGGATCGTGGCGTCGTCGTCCGGGTCGATGGTGACCTCGGGCGGGTGCACGTCGGCCGGGATGCTCGCGACCAGGTCCGACCACGCCCGCACCCCGGGCCCGGACTCTCCGCCGCGCACCTCGACGACCGGCACCTCGCGGCCGAGGAGGGCGGCGCGTTCGGGGTCGGCGAAGACCAGCTTCGCGCCGCTGTCCCTCATGCCGTAGCGCAGTTCGTCCTCGCTCCACCAGGCGTTGAGCGGGACGGCGACGAGCCCGGCCACCTGGACGGCCCAGAAGATCGGCGCCCACTCCGGGAAGTTGCGCATCGCGATGGCCACGCGATCGCCGCCGGTCAAGCCGTACTCCTCGCGCAGCGCCCGGGCCAGGCCGGCGACCAACCGCTGGTGCTCGCTGAAGGTGCAGCGGTAGTCCTCGTAGACGAGGAAGTCCTTGTCACCGTGGAAAGCGCTGAGCAGCGCCGCGTCGCGCAACGTCTGGAGCGGTTTCGCGTAGACGCGCATGGGGATGCCGCGCACGACGGCATCGGTCATCTCGAACTCGCCACCGGGTCCGATGAGTTCTTCCAACAGGCGTTCGCGCAGCTCGTCAGGCACCGTTGCCTCCCCTGGTCCTCGCCTCGGTGTGCTTCGGGTTGGCGACCGCGAGCCGGTCCGACACCTCCGACCACAGCAGCGCGGCCACGTCCTGCTTCCACGGGTCCGCCTCACCGACCCGCAGCGCCGCTGCCAGGGCGGCACGATCGGCGAAGCCGAGTTCCTCGAGCCGTGCGCGGTGCCGTCGCTCCTGCTCGGCACCGAGCCGCAACTCACGCTCCACAGTGGACAACACGTTCGCGGCCACCAGCGACTGGAACCGCATCCGGCCCTCAGCACCGGCCAGCACCTCGTCGCGCAGGAAGTCCCGCGCCGCCGCGATGAGCTCGGCCGCCGTCGGACGACCGTGCAGGTCCGAGGCGGGACTCTCCACCTGCTTGGGAGGTTCCGGCTCGGGGATCCCGAGGGCGAGGAGCAGGTCCTGCTCCTGTTCGCAGACCCGGCGGCCGATCGCGGCGAGCTCGACCGACGGGTGCGCGCCGCTGAGGTGCTGCTCGGCTTGGGCCCGGCAGATCACGCCCCACTTGGTGGTGCCGAAGACCTCCCACCAGCGCACCACCTCCGGGTCCGGGCGCACGCCCGCGATCTCGGCGTAACCGTCGAAGAGGTCGTCGAGCTCGCCGAAACCACCGACGGGCAGCGGTGATCCGAAGCGCCACGCGTTGGTGCACAGCCAGCCCAGGTCCTCCATCGGGTCACCGACGTGCACGAGCTCCCAGTCGAGCACCGCTCGCAACCCGCTCGGGTCGACGATCAGGTTGCCGTTGCGGAAGTCGCCGTGCACCAGCGTTCGACCTGACTCGGACGGCTGGTTCTCCCGCAACCAGCGGAAGGCGATCTCCACGGCCGGGATCGGATCGCCCAGCGCGTCGTAGTCGGCGACGAGCTGCTCGAGCGGATCGGACTCGGGCACGCCTTCCGGCGGCGCGATCCGGTGGACGCGGGCAGCGGCTCGGCCCAGTTCGCGGGCGAGCCCGCTGCGCGCGGCGGCGTAGCGGTCGTCGCGCAGCAGGCGTCGCGGTATGGTCTCGCCGTCGACGTGCTCGGTCAGCACGTAGGGTGAGCCCAACACGGACTCGTCGATGCTGTGGTCGACCACCCGCGGCACCGGGACCCCGGCTTCGGCGGCGGCGTCGAGCACCACCGCCTCCCGCGCCATGCCCTCCGGCCGGGCCAGGCCGGGCGGGTCGCGGCGCAGCACCAGCCGTTCGGAGGTGACGAGCTCGATGAACCACGTCTCGCGGCTCGCGCCACCGCTCGCCTGCTCCAGCCGCGTCACCTGCACCGGGCGCCCGCGGAGTTCACCCAGCCGCTGCGCCAGACGATCGCCGAGCTCGCTCATGGCCGCTTCCCCGGGCCTGCGAAACCGAACAGGTAGGCCGCGACCTTGCGCATCTGCACCTCTTCGGCGCCCTCGGTGATCCGGTAGCGGCGGTGGTGCCGGTAGATGTGCTCGAAGGGCGTGTGCCGGGTGTAGCCGAGCCCGCCGTGCACCTGGATCGCCCGGTCGGCCGCGTCACACACCAGGCGGTTCGCCCGGTAGTTGCACATCGAGACCTTGTCGCTGATCTCGAAGTTCGGCCGCCGGTCCATCTCCCACGCGGTCTTGCGGACCAGGCCGCGCACCATCTCGGCCTCGCTCTGCAGCTCCACCAGGGGCCACTGGATCGCCTGCCTGCGCGCCAGCGGCTGGCCGAACGTGACGCGCTCACGGGCGTGCTCGACGCTGCGGTCGATGCAGAACTGCGCAGCACCGACACCGGAAGCGGCCTGCCGGATGCGGTTCTCGTGCACGAAGCACTGCGCCAGCTCCAGGCCCACGCCCTCGTCACCGAACATCGCCGAGGAGGGCACCCGCACGTCGCGCAGCGTCACCTCGGCGTGGTCGGTGGGCATGTTGAAGGTCCACCAGTGGAAGTCCACCGAGAAGCCCGGTGCGTCGGTCGGCACGATGAACGCGGTGATCCCCCGCGCGTCACCCGGCTCCCCGGAGGTGCGGGCGAACACGACGTCGTGCGTGGCGGAGTGCATGCCCGAGTTGAACCGCTTGCCGCCGTTGATGATCCAGTCGCCACCGTCGCGGACGGCGGTGGTCTCCAGCCAGGTCGCGTCGCTGCCGTGGTCGGGTTCGGTGAGGCCGAACCCGAGCCGGGCGTCACCGGTGAGCATCGGCTGCAGGAGCTCCTGCCGCTGCGCCTCGGTCCCGAACTCCAGCATCATGTGCACGACGGGGAAGTTGCCGACGACGGAGGCTTCGTTCTGCAGGTCGTTGTGCAGCCCAAGGCCTTTGGCGGCGAGGTGCTCGCGGATGACGGCCATCTCGAAGTTGCCGCCGCCTCCGCCACCGACTTCCTCGGGCAAACCGTAGCGCAGCCATCCGGCTGCGTCGGCGCGGCGGGCCATCTCGCGCAGCAGCGCTTCCCACTCGGGGCGCGGCGTGCCACCGGCCTCGAAGTCGGTGCGCGCGAACTCGCGCCGGTGGTCGAAGAACCGCTCGTTGTCGTCCTGCTGCTGCAGCGGGACGATCTCGTTCTCGATGAACTCGTCGAGCTTCCCGAGCAGTGCGACGAGCTCGCTGGGCAGTGAGAAGTCCATGCAGCCTCCTTAGCGCCCGTTCAGTGACCTTAAGCACACGTCCACAGCGACACAAGGGGACGTCAGTCGAGCAACCACTCGCCGGTGAACTCCGGCTCGGTCTTGTTCACGAAGGCTCGGAACGCCGCGGGCGCGTCGGCGGTCGCGAAGTTCACGCTCTGGCTGCGCGCCTCGGTCTCCAGCGCCTCGCGGAAGGACTGCTGACCTGCGGCGTTGAGCATCGCCTTGCTCTGCGAGATCGCCACCGGGGCGCCCGCCGCGAGGCGGTCGGCGAGGTCGTCGACGAAGCCGTCGAGTTCCCCGTCCTCCTTGACCCAGGTCACCAGGCCGAGATCGCGGGCCTCCTGGGCGCCGATGATCTCGCCGAGCAGCGCGAGCCGCTTGGCCTGCTGCAACCCGACCACGCGCGGCAGCAGCCAGGAGCCGCCGAAGTCCAGCGACAGACCGCGCTTGGCGAAGATCTGCGAGAACCGCGCCTCCGGGCTCGCCACCACGAGGTCACAACCCAGCGCCAGGTTCCAGCCCGCTCCCACCGCCACGCCGCGCACCTTGGCGATCACCGGCTTGGACAGCTCGTGCAGGGCCAGCGCGACGTCGTTGACCCGGTGCATCCGGGCCAGGGGGTGCCCGTCGCGCCCGGCGGCGAGGTCGGCGCCGGCGCAGAAGTCGCCCCCGGCCCCGGTGAGCACGACGGCGCGCACGCCCTCGTCGAGCTCGGCCTCGCGCAGGGCCTCCTGCAGAGAACCCCAGGTCGGGACGTCGATGGCGTTCTTGCGATGCGGCCGGTTCAGCGTCACCGACAACACGGCTCCGCGCCGCTCCACCAGAACGGTGTCACTGTCCACTGTGCTCACACGCCCTCCCCGACCAAGAACTCCGCTGTCCTTATCGATCGCTAAGTTAACACCCGGAACGGCCGAACGGCACCGTCCGAGAGCGATCAGTCCGGCGAGGTTCCCCCGTGCGGAGGTTCCCCGGACAGGGCGGACACGGCGCTTCTCCCCCGTGGGAGGATCTGACCTTCGAGCGTCGTCGCCAGTCGGAAGTGATCGACAGATGACCGTGACCTTGCGAACCGACACGGTGCCGGACCCGCGGGACCGGCACGAGTACCTCCGGCAGATCGTCCGTGACACGGTGGTTCCGCTGAACCTCCACCAGGAGCGGTCGAAGGTGAACCACTGGGGCGAAGTGATCCGCACTGACCTGCCGTGCGGCTCAGTGGCGCGGATGAGCGCGTACCCGACCCACATCGAGCGCACGCCGAGGTTGATCCGCGAGGCAGACCCCGACCTCTGCCAGGTGCAGATGCACCTGGAGGGGACGAACCAGATCACCGAGGGCGACGAGCGAGCTCAGATCGGCCCGGGGGAGGTCGTCGTCTTCGACCCGCACGAGCCCTTCGACGCCGCCGTCGGCCACCCCGTACCCGGTCAGGCGAGCGACGGGATCGCGCGCGTGGTCAACCTGATGCTGCCGAGACCGATGCTCGACCTGCGCGGCCCCCGGGACCGGATCACCCAAGCGCGGCTGTCGTGCCGGAACCCGATGAACTCGCTGGCCGCGTCCGCGATGGCCGAGCTCGACCGGCAGCACCTGGCGGGCAACACCGACCTCGTCGTCCACCTCACCTCCGTGATCGCCGACCTGCTCAGCTTCGGCCTGGCCCACCAGCTCGAATCACTCTCCGCGGTGACGCCGGAGACCCGGGAGAACGCCCTGCTCTGGAGCGTGCGCAGGTTCATCGAGGAGCACCTCGCCGATCCCTCGCTCACCACCCGCACCGTCGCGGAGGCGCACAACGTCGCTCCCCGCACGCTGCAGCGGCTGTTCCAGCGCGAGGGGACCTCCGTGGTCGACCACATCCGGGACCGACGCCTGGACCGGTGCCGACGAGACCTGCTCGACCCGTCCCAGCGCGGGAAACCGGTTGCCGCCATCGCGTTCCGGTGGGGGTTCCGCGACGAGTCCCACTTCAGCCGGAGGTTCCGGGACCGCTACGGAGCCCCGCCCGGCGCTTACCGCGATGCCGCTGAGCGATCTGTCGCGAACGGCCACCCTCCCGGCGCGAACGGCCAATGACCCGAGCCGACCGATCCCCCCACCCTGGATCGCGCCCTGCCTGGGGCCCGCCGAACGCACGGCAGCACACCAAGGGGGAGCCGGCTGGGTCGGAGGTGACCGCCCGACCCAGCCGACCCGGGCCCGCGCAGAACTGCTGCGTTCGGATGATCAGCGAACCCGTCCGGTGCCGATGAGCGTCGTGACGTCGAGTTCGGTCAGGCCGACCTCGTGAAGGCGCGCGAGGTAACGGTCGCGGACCCGGGCGACCTGCTCCTGGGTCAGCTCGGCCAGAGCGCCGCGGTAGCCGGAGCCCGTGACCAGCAGCCATGCCACCTCGGGTGTCATCGACAGCGAACGCGACCGGACCAGAACGTCCACTTCGGACAGACCCAGACCTCGTAGCCAGGCCGCGAAGGTGTCGGGCTGGTTGATGCGATCGATCGGACGGGCCGGGCGCTCACCCGGCGGTTCTGCCTCGGTCACCTCGGCAACCGCGAGGGCGAGCTGACCGCCTGCCGGGTCCATCGCACCGCGACGCCACACGGTGAGGGCGACCCGGCCGCACGGCCGCACCGCACGGAGGAGGTGTCGGGTCCCGGCCTCCATGTCCGGGAGGAAGAAGATGCCGAGGACCGACTGGACGAGGTCGTAGTCGCCGCCTTCCCACGTCGTGACGTCGGCTTCGTGCGCGTGCAGTGGGGGCAGGTCGGCCGCCCGGTCGCGCAGTCCCCGGATCATCGGACCCGAGACGTCGACGGCGTCGACGAGTCCGTCGGTTCCGACGCGACGAGCCGTCGGGATGGCCGACGCCCCGGTGCCGCAGCACGCGTCCCACACCCGCTCCCCCGGCTGCGGGTCCGCGACTGCGACCGCGTCGGCGCTGAGGGGCTCCCAGAGGTGACGACCGAGCGCCGCGAAGTCCGCCGCAGCCGCGTCGAACGCGTCCCGCGTGCCGATCCTGCCCTGCTCGGCCATCCCCGCTCCCCTCGTCAACCCCGACGGACGTCGCAACGCAGGTCGCCGACGTCCGCCTGCCGCCGGGCCGGTTCCCTGCTACGACGACCGACCTCCACGATCCCAGCCCCCAGCTGCTCGACAACCACCGCACGACCGGTGCGGCTGCGAGGTCCTCAGCGCGAGGGCCTCGTCACCGCGGGTCTGTCGGAGCACGCCTTGAGGGCGGCATCCTGCGGCGTCGATGGCGATCCGGCGACGGCTGCTCGGCGAGCGGCCCTCTGTCGGCGAGGCCCGAACGGTGGGAGCTCGATCCAGGACGTGCGCACCCCGACAAGCTCAGCACCGCCCGGCACCCCACCTACGATCCACAGTGGACTCCCGAGGGGGGTGGCGTGGATCGGCTGGAGCCGCGTCGCGACCTTTCGATGCGCGAACCTGACGCGGGCGAGGATCGGCGACCCGAGGTGGCCGCTCCTCGCCTCCGTGACCGCGGAGGCGGTTCAGGACTCGTCGCCCGCGACGTACGGGATGGTCTGCGGGCCCTCCGGGAGGACGCACACCCGGGCTTCCGGACCTCGGGCCGCGAGCTCTTCCTCGACGGCCGCGGCGATGTCGTCGACCCGGTAGAGGTGGGCCGTGCGCAGCTGCTCGTCGGTGAGGTTGGTGGTGTGCACGCCGACGCGGGCGGTGGCCAGCACGCGGGCGAGGATCTGGACCTGCCACTGGTCGGGGACGGTCTCGGTCCTGGCCGAGATGGTCCGCAGCAGGGCTTCCGGCGTCGGCTCGGAGGCCAGGACCTCGCGGAACGACCCGTGGTCGGGGAAGCCGTCGCTGCACTCGGCCGCGCAGATGATGAGCCCGCCGGGTTCGACCACCGTCGCCGCGGCGGTCATGCCCTTGACCGCCTGGTAGACGTTCTGGTCCAGCGGGAACCCGGAGTTGGTGGTGACGACGACGTCGTAGCGCTGCGGGACCGGCTGCATCGACAGCTCGCGGACGACTTCGCGCGCGGTGGCGTGCATGGGCAGCAGATCACCGCCGAAGGCCTCGACGATCCGCTGCTCGCGGTTGAGCACCACGTCGAAGGCGAAGTCCACGCCGGTTCCCTCGGCGATGGCGCGGACGTCGTCGTGCACCGGGTTGCCCTCGCACACCGCCCAGGTCGCCTGCGGGCTGGCGATGCGCGCCGCGTCGTGCAGCGTGAGCACGGTGTCCAACCCCGCCAAGCCCGGTGCGACCAGCTTCGGGCCGCCGCTGAACCCCGCGAAGAAGTGGGGTTCGACGAACCCGGTGGTGATCCGGACGTCGGCGTCCACCCAGTGCCGGTTGAGCCACACCGGCACGCCGTCGCCGAAGGTGCCCATCGGTCGCAGCGCCTCGGGGTCGCGGCAGTCGTGGTTGATGACGCGCATCGTCTCGACCAGCTCGTCACCGAGCATCGCCCGCAACTCGTCGTCGGTGTTGCCGCGGTGCGTGCCGGTGGCCACCAGCAGCGTGAAGTCGTCGCGCGTCGCGATGCCTTCCAGCTCCGCCAGCAGCGCCCGGACCATCGCCTCGCGCGGCTGCGGGCGCGTGAGGTCGCAGAGCGACACCGCGATCCGCTGACCCGGCCGCACCCGCTCGCGCAGCGGCGGGCCGGCGACCGGCTCGGCGAGCGCCTTGCGCAGCGCCACCTCCGCGTCGGGCGCGGCCTGCGGGTGGGCCGGCGCCACCACGGTCGTGCGCTCGGACGGCAGCTCCACGGTCAAGCCCGACCGGCCGTAGGCCAGCTCGACGGACACCTTCTCGGACATCCACACTCCTGCTCCAGTCGTTCCTGCGTCCGATCCTGCCCTCGCGAACACCCCGGCAGGAGCCGAAGTCGAGGTGACGCCTGCCTCTCCGGACGGCGCGACCGGTCGGCCCCCGCCCCCGTCGAGCCGGACGAGCACCCAGCGGAACCCCGCGATCTCCGCCTCCGGGGGTGCCACCACCGAGCGGCCGAGCAGGGCTACCCCGGTCCACGGCGCGACCGACGTCGGGCACCCCCCCCGACCGAGCGACAGCGTCCGCGCCGCGAAGGCCCTCAGCGGCGTGACCACTGTGGACGCAACAGGGCGCCACCCTTGCGAGGGGTGGCGACCACCTCGCGCGAAATGTCCACCCCCCGCTCAGGTGACATCCCCGCGAGTACGCCGTGGGGGCATGCGGCAGGACGGCGCAGGGAGTCCGCGGAGCCGATCAGGTCCTGCTTCCCGCACCGCGGGGCGGAGCGGTCCGGTGCGACGTATCAGCGGCTCGTCGTGGGTTGTGAGAGTGGCGCGAGCTGCGGGCGTTTGGCGGTGCGGCCGTCACCCGAGGAGCGGCCGGTGAGCCTGCGCCACACCCACGGCACCAGGAACACCGCGGCCCAGCGGACCTCCTCCCAGGCCGATCGGAGGAAGCCCGGCTCAGGACGGGTGGGCAAGGGCTCGCTCCACGACGTGTCGCTGTCCGGCAGTTCCAGCGCGCTGGCGGTGGCGGCGGCGAGCAGCGCGTGACCATCCGAGTTGAGGTGCAGCCGGTCGGTGCTCCAGATCCTGCGGTCGGCGCAGACCGGGTGGAGGTCGACCTCGACGAGCGCGGTGCCGTGCTTCGCCGCGATCTCGCGCACCCGGGTGTTGAACTCGGTGATCCGCGGTTGCCAGCGACGCGCCATCGGGGCGACCTGGCCGATGTCCGGGTAGGTCACCGTGACGACCCGCGCCCCGGCTTCGGTCAGGGCGGAGATCATCTGCTCCAGGCGGGCGGCGATCGCCTCTCCGTCGCACTCGCTGCGGAGCATGTCGTTGAGGCCGGCGACCACGGTGACGAGGTCAGGTTCGAGCTCCAGGGCAGGCTGGAGCTGTTCGGCGTGCACCTGGTCGATCAGCTTCCCGCGGACCGCGAGGTTGGCGTAGCGGAAGTCCGGGTTCAGCGCGGCCAGCCGTGCGGCGAGACGATCGGCCCAGCCGCGCAGACCGCTGTGGTCATCACCGTCGCCGACGCCTTCCGTCTGGCTGTCCCCGATCGCGACATACCTCGCGTACATGGCCCTCCTCGTTCGGTCCGTGCTGACCTGGCGTGCACACTAGGCGACGCGGAGTCGAAAGAGCGCGAGGAGGAGCGGATTTCGCCCGAGCTGATCGGGAAGTTCGCCTCCCGCTCGTGATTCCGGTGCGTCACACCACGGCTACTGTTCGTGTTATTGCGAACTTTTTGCGCAGGCGGTCGATCGGTCCGAGCCCTGATGTGTCATCGTCGGACACATGGGGATGGAGGCACTGGCCGCGTGGATCCCGGCAGTCCTGGCACTCGTCGCGGCCGGAGTCGCCGGCTGGCTGCTGTGGTCGGCGCGGAAGGCCGCCGAGGAGACCGCGCAGCGCGCTGAGGCCGTGCGCCGGTTGGCGAGCGCGGTCGAGGCCAACGCGGAGCAGACGGGGCAAGCGGCCTCGACCGCCACCGAGCAGGCCGAACGCGCGTGGGAGCAGGTGAAGCTCACCCGCAGCCAACTCGACGACGCCCGGCAGGAGCGCCACGCCAGCACGCAGGCCGAGCAGTGGGAGTGGGCCTACGCGCTGACCACGGCCGCGCGCGAACTGGTCAACAGCTGCCACGAGCTGATCCGCGTCTCGCTCGACACGCAGGTCGCCCCGCACTACCGCCAGGCCGCCGACCGCCACTACCGCCAGGCCGGTCAGCGCTGGCAGGACACCATGATCAAGGCGATCGCGCGCACCCAGCCTCCGCTGGAGATGCAGCAGCAGGTCACCACGTTCGCCGAGGTGCACCAGCGGCTGCACGGTCACATCGGCGTGCTGCTGCGGGCTGTGGAGACCAACACGCTCGGCGAGGGCGACACGCTGACCAAGCAGATCCACGGCATGCGGCACGAGCTCAACAACGCGCACCGCAACCTGCAGCGCATCGTGAGCTCCAACCTCTCCGCTCCCCAGCCCGCGGCCGGGCAGCAGGCCAACGGCCAGCAGACCCAGCTCAACCAGGCGACGGCCGCGCCCGCACCGCAGGCCGACCCGAACCAGCAGACGCAGCTCACGCCGGCGGTCGGCCCGCAGACCAACGGATCCCGACAACCGACCCCGAACCAGGGCCCCGCTCCGGCCGAACCGCCGACCCAGCAGCTCGGCAACCGCCCGGCCCGGGCCTGACCGGCCGAGGCCGATCAGGTCCGCACGTCAGGGCTTGCGGGCGATCCCCGCGTACATCGCGATGTCGGCCTCGGGGACGTCGAGGGACGCGGGGTCGTCGGGGCGCCACTTGTGCACCTGGACGACGCCGGGTTCGAGGACCTCCAGCCCGTCGAAGAAGCGCAGCGCCTGGTCGTGGTCGCGGAACTTCAACGTCTCGCCGTGCTCGTGGTACGCGCGGCGGACTTCGGCCAGCAGTTCCGGGGCGTAGTCGTCGGTGGCGATCGTGGCGGCCACGTAACTGCCCGAGGGCAGGACCTCGACGATGCGCCGGACGACGTCCAGGGCTTCGTCGTCGTCCTCGATGAAGTGCACCACGGCGATCAGCATCAGCGCGATCGGCCGGTCCGGGTCCAAGGTCTCCCGGAACTCGCGCGAGCTCAAGATCGTGTCGGGGTCGCGCAGGTCGGCCTCGACGTAGGCGGTCCTGCCCTGACCGGTGCGCGACATCAGCGCGCGGGCGTGGGCGAGCACGATGGGGTCGTTGTCGGTGTAGACGACGCGGGCCTCCGGCTCCACCTCCTGGACCACCTCGTGCAGGTTCGGGCTGGTCGGGATGCCGGTACCGATGTCCAGGAACTGGTCGACGCCGCGCTCGGTGGCCAGGAAGCGGCCGGCCCGGTGCATGAACTCGCGGTTGGCGCGCATGTGCACCGGAAGCGCGGGCCAGACCTGCTGGGACGCCTCCGCGGCGGCGCGGTCGACGGCGTAGTTGTCCTTGCCGCCCAAGATGTAGTCGTAGATCCGCGCGCCGTGCGCCACGTCCGTGCGCAGGTCCTGGACGCCTTCGGCCATCGTGCTCCTCCCACCGGGTGACGTGCCGATCGTTTCAGACGCAACAGCGGGCGTCCACGCGTTCGCGCAGATCGCACGGGGCAGGGCGGGGACCCCGGGTACGGGGTCCCCGCCCTGCGTTCGGCGAGGTCAGGCCGCGAGGCCGAGCGCGTCCAGCGCTGCGCCCACGCTGGAGAGGGTGTCGGCGACGGTGGCGTCCACCGCTTCCGCGATCGGCGTGAGTTCGGCGGCGTTGGCCGGCAGAGCCAGGCCGATCATCAGCGCCGGGACCGCGAGGACGCCGAAGGCGAGGCGCTTGGCGTGCGAGCCGGAGCGGGCCTCGGTGCGCTGCTCGACGATGTTGCTCATGGTGATCTCCTCTTGTTGCTCGTTTCGGGCAGAAGCAGGCTCGCCGAGGCGGAAACCGCGAACAAGGCGTTCAACCGGTCCTTTTCGAACTCCGAACATCCGCCGCGCCCGGTACCGACCAACGGAGGTACCGCGTCCGGGATTCGTCTTCTGCGCGCAACAACCGGTCGAGTCCACATCGGACCGAGCGGGGCCGGGAGCACCAACCCGCGTTGCGCCGTCCGGGTGCTCCGAACGTGCGAATTCACGTCGTTCACCCCACAGAGCGAACCTTTCTTGAGACCGTGTCCCCACACGGGTTGATCACCAGTGCAGCCGCGTCCGGCCGCTGGACGCCGACGGCACCTCTCGCCGACGTGCTCCCGCGAGCGGTGCGCGACCCGAGCACTCCACGATGGGGGACCGCATGGACTACGGAATCGACATCAGCCACCACAACGCCGTCGACGACTGGGGGGCCGTGCGCGGCAACAACATCACCTTCGCGAGCATCAAGCTCACCGAAGGCCAGTCCTGGGTCGACGACGCGGCCGGAGGGCACACGGCCGGAGCGCGCGGCGCGGGCATCGTCACCGGCGGCTACCACTTCGCCCGGCCCGGCGCCATCGACCCGCAGGTGGGCCACTTCGCGTGGTGGATGGGCCAGCACGGGCTCAAGGAGCCCGGCAACATGTGGCCGATGCTCGACATGGAGGACTCCGAGATCCCGGATCCCAACGGGTTCATCACCGAGTTCGTCCAGCGGCTGCGGGCCGCGACCGGTGTCCGGGGCGTGCTGGTGTACGCGAGCCTGAACTGGTTCCAGAACATCATCGACCCGAACCTGTGGGCCGGTGACGACGTGCTGCTGTGGATCGCCCGGTACAACGGCGACCCGGGCAACCCGGGCTGGAGCCACCCGCGGCTCGCCCTGCACCAGCACAGCGACGCGGGTCAGGTCCCGGGCATCCCGGCCGGGGTCGACCGCAACGCCACCGTCGGTGACCACACCCTCGCGTCCTTCACCCTCTGACGCTCCCGCTGCCTGGGCACGGCACTCGTTCACCAGGTGCCGCGCCCAGTTCTCGTCAGCCGGTGCGGACCGCGGCGAACGGTGCCGTCCTCGGCAGCTCGCCGGTGGAGCCGAGGACGAGGAGCCGGCCGTCCGAGGTCTCCGCTCCGGTCGCCAACGGTCCCTCAGCCGGGCCGGCCACGGTCTGCCACCGAGTGCCGTCGTAGCGCAGCACGCCCTCGTCGGCGATGTTCCACACCGCTCCTCCGGCGTGGACGAACTCCCCCGGCTCACCCGGTGAGTTCGCGGCGGGGGCCTCGGTCCACGCCGAGCCGTCCCAGTGCAGCAACACCGGCCTGGCCTGCGTCTGGTCGTCGTCGCGCACACCACCCGCGAGCCAGACGTCGTCCGGGGCGGCAGTGGCCACGTCGTTCACCGCGAGCTGAGCACCTCCGGGCACCTCGACCTCGGGCACCGGCACCTCGGTCCACGCCGTGCCGTCCCAGTGCATCGACACCGCGGCGCCGTCCCTCGTGCCCACCAGCCACAGGTCGTCCGGGTTGCCACCGAGCGCGGTGAAGGTGGCCTCGTGGGCCGGTCCAGGCACCGGGACGTCCTGCAACGTCGCGCCGTCCCAGCGCCGGACGAAGGTCTGCTGCCGCGGCTCGTCACCGTCTTCGTAGCCCTTGCCGACCACCCACGGCTCACCGCCGGTCGCGAGCACGTCGTCGGGACGCACCCGAGTGGCACCCGGCACCGCCACCGGGACCTCGACCCAGGCGGCGCCGTCCCAGCGCAGCAGGGTTCCCGCGGTGTTCTTGCAGCCCCAGCCGATCGCCCACACCTCGTCCGGCCCGACGACCGCCGAGGACACCACCGTCCCGACCGCGGGGACCAGCACCTCGGCCCACTTCCCGTCGTCACCGCGCCGGTAGGCCTGGGCGTTCGACGTGCCCCCGGCCTGGCTGAACCCGCCGAAGGCCCAGGTCTCGCCGCTACCGCTGGACGCGGTGGCGATCGTCGACGGGACGTCCGGGCGCTGCGGGAACGGCTCAGCCGTCCACGTGCCCTGGGCGTCCGCAACGCCTCCCAGCAACGCCGTCGCCGCGACGAGCGCGGCGGTGATCCCGGTTCTCCTCCGCACGGTGCTCCCCCTCCGAGTGATCGAGACATCACTCAGACGCCGCACAGCGCGACGAGGTTGCCGTGCCAAGACGACTGCGGCGGCCCCCTGGTCGAAGGGGACCGCCGCAGTGGTCAACTCACCCGGAGGTGATCAGGCGACGTAGCCGCGGGGCTGCGTCAGCGAGGTGAGCTTGTCGAGGCTCAGCCAGTACTCCTTGTTGCCGGAGAAGTTCGCCGGGTCGGAGATCTTGACGTTCTTCTTCTCCGCGTCGTAGCCGGTGACCGCGACGTAGTGGTAGATCGTCTTGCTCGACGGGTACCCGGGCGGCTGGTTGCCGGGCTTGGCGACGATGTTGGCGACCATCGCCTTACCGCTGTCGATGTTGCGGACGGTGTCGTCCCACAGTTCCTTCTTCATCTCCGGGGAGATCTCACGGCTGCTGAGGTCCTTGGCCTCGTAGTGAGCCCCGGTGTTGCCAACCAGCTTGTTCAGGCCGTCAGCGACCTGACCGACGTGGTCGGTGCCGTTGGTCGTGGTGCCGAGGGTCTTGGCCATCTCGGACTGCGACGGCAGGTCGCCGGTCTTGCTGGACATGGCGATGCGCGTCGCCGCGGGCCCGCACCAGTAACCGGTCTTCTGGGCCTCGTAGCTGACGGGCAGCTGCTTGGTGACGGCCTGCGGCTTGATCTCCGCGGGCTTCTGGTCCTCGGCCTTCGGGGCGGCCAAGGCGACGGGGGCTTCGGGGGCCGCCGGGGACAGGACGGGGGCGGGGGCGGGGCTTTGCACACCGACCGGCTGCGTAGCGGTGTTCACGCTGTGCTGCTCGGTCGCTGATTCGGCGCTTGCCAGTGCACCGAGGCCCAGGGCTGCGGCCAATCCGATCGGGGCAACCGCAACTGCGAGCCGGGGCATGTAGGTCTCCCTTTCGAGGCGGGATCATCACAACTTCATATCCTTACGCCAAGAAACCCTCCTTTAATGGGCCGAACGGAGCAATCCATTGAGGCCTGCGCCACCATGTCACCCTTCGTCACGTGATCGCCCCACAACGTCACGACCAGGCACAATGCCTGCGCGAACGCGATCGACTTCCTTTCTGAAAAACTGTGCGTGAACAGGTGGGCACCGGACGCAACAATTGCGATGCGCTGCGCGAGCTCTCAATTCACACAGCGTGGCACCGGTACAGGTCCGGTCTGTGGTCGAACGGTCACGAATTGTTCCGAGGTAACCGACATCACATCTGCACCTGCCTGGGAGCGCCTCCGGAAGCGCCGCACCGGGCTCCGTGGAAGCCCTCGACCCGGGCACAACGGGTGACCGACTCCGGCCGCACCCGGCTCCGGCGGGAGGCGGCTGAAGGCTCCGGTGGGCGCCGGGGCCGCTGAGCCCTGCCGGACACAGGTCGTCCTGCAGGCTCACCTCACGGCTCGTGGGCAGCCCTGGACGCGGTTTCCGATCCCGAGTGCCGCACCGGCCCTCGGCCGCACGGTGTTCCGGTGGACGCCTGGTGTCGCCGGACGCCGTGCAGAACCGGAGTCGCACGAGACGACACGGCGGTGAGGACCTCGCCGCCCACCTGATGACCGGAAGCGCACCGCGGCACACGGATGTGGCCGCGCCGAGCCTCCCGCCCGGGACGGGCAGCAGACCGCGGCTCTCGCGCGCACCGCCGAGGGACGCCCTCCCCGCCACCCGCGCGCCAGCCACAACGCAACACCTCCACCACGATCACCCCGAGGTGCTGCACCCGCCCCTTGACCCCAGAACGCGAAGTTCGCAGGGGACGCCCCCGCGTGGCCGAACGGAGCGGGCGACTGCCCTGGCCACGCCGCGTGGGCCTTCACCGTGCGGCACCGTCGGTCGGGCAGCGACGGTGGGTTGCCTTCGCGGGAGCTCGGCTCAGATGTCGACGGGTTCCAGGAGGACGACGGGGATCAACCGGTCGGTCTTGGTCTGGTACACGGCGTAGTTCGGGAACGCGGCCACCGCGCGGTTCCACCACAGCTCGCGTTCGTCGCCCTCCAGCTCGCGCGCGGTGTAGTCCCGCCGCACCGGCCCGTCCTGCAGCTCCACGGTCGGGTGCGCACGGATGTTGTGGTACCAGAAGGGGTTCTGCGGTGCGCCGCCCAGCGAAGCGACCACGACGTAGCGCCCGTCGTGCTCGACGCGCATCACCGGCGTCTTGCGGATCTTGCCCGACTGGGCGCCCTTCGTGGTGAGCACGACCACGGGACAACCGTGCATCGTCGCGCCCTCGGCACCGCCGGAACTCTCGTACTTCTCGACCTGCTCGCGCACGAAACCGGTCGGGCTCGGCGCGTACTCGCCGGTCAAGGGCATCGTCGTACCTCCATCACGAACCGTGCTGTGATCACGACAACACCACAGGTCCGAGGCGCATTCCGCACCCGCCACCCCACCGGGTCACCGGCGGCGCGGCTTGCGCCCCCTCGCCCCGGCCGGGCCCCGGCTCGGCGTGGGCTTGCGCGGCTGGGCCTTCTTGCTGGAGGAGGGCTTGCTCGGGGCCTTCTTGGTCTTGCGGGCGGGCTCGGACTGCTGCTTGCCGCGCGTGCTGTTGACCGTGCGGCCGCGCACGATCCCGATGAACTGCTCCACCAGATCGGTGGTCTCACCTTCGATCCACGTCAGAGCGACGGAGGATTCAGGCACGTCGCGGATCGGCCGGTAGGTGAGGTCCTTGCGGTGGTGCAGCCGGGCCAACGACTGCGGCACGACCAGCAGTCCGACACCCGCGGCGACCAGCACGATGGCGTCGGCGGTGGTGGCCGGCCGCTCGATCGCCGGAAGTCCGGGCGGCCGCTCCCAGTCGAGGGCGTCGTCGAGCGGGTGCAGCACCACGTCCTCGGCCAGGTCTTCGGGCGTGACCTCGTCGGCGGCCGCGAACAGGTGGTCCTTGGGCACGACGACCACGGTCTGCTCGGTGTAGAGCGGGATCGCGTGCAATCCGGTGCGGTCGATCGGCAGCCGCAGCAACGCTGCGTGGGCCTCGCGTCCTCGGACCAGGTCGACGGCGTCGGCGGCCGAGGTCTGGACGAGGTTGAGCGAGACCTCCGGTTCGCGCTCGCGCCACTTGCGCGCCCACTTGTCGGGCGTGACTCCGGGGACGTAGCCGAGGTCGAAGGAGGGGGCCGACTCTGTCACCTGGCCAGACTACCGGCCGGAGTCGCCCGTTACGCTGGCCGGATGACGTCGCGCAAAACCGTCCAGACGATGAAGCCCGCCACCGCGGCCAAGAAGCTGGGTGTGCTGCTGGAAGCCACCCCCGCAGAGTTCCAGGAGGGCGTCGTCTCGCGCGATGAGCTCAACGCGCTGCAGACCGACCCGCCGGAGTGGTTGCGCGACCTGCGCCGCAACGGCCCGCACCCGCGTCCCGTGGTCGCGGCGAAGCTGGGCATCTCGATCAGCGGCCTCAACCGCAACGGCTACGGCGATCCGCTGACCACCGAGCAGATCAACGCCCTGCGCGACGAGAACCCCGAGTGGCTCCAGCAGGAACGCGCCACGCGCGTCGAGGCTCGCCGCGCGGAAGAACGCGCCCAGCTGCGCAAGGCCGAGAAGGCCCAGGCTCGCCAGAACGCTTGATCCACTCGCCCCGCCTGAGGAGTTCAGGAACGGGGCAGTGTGGGGTACGGTCGTGTTCCTGTTACTTCCAGTCACAGCGTCGTGCGCGGAGGTGTGGACATGGCCGTCCGGGACGTCGAGCAGGACTTCTCCCGACTGCTGGGATCGTCGCAGGTGCTGTCCTACGACCCGATGACCGAGATCGACTGGGACGCGCCGCTGCGGCCCGACCAGTACGGGTTGAACCCGGAGTGGAGCACGCTCTACGGCACGCCGCTGTGGGACGAGCTCACCGAGCAGCAGCGGATCACGCTCACCCGGCACGAAGTCGGTTCGATCATGAACACCGGCATCTGGTTCGAGATGGTCCTGCAGCAGATGATCCTGCGCGACCAGTACGCCGAGGACCCCGCGACGTCCGAGTTCCAGTTCGCGCTCACCGAGATCGCCGACGAGTGCCGGCACTCGCTCATGTTCGCCCGCATCTGCCAGAAGCTCGACGTTCCCGCCTACTCCCCTCCCCAGGCGATCGTGGAGGCGGCGCGCCTGCTCAAGAGCACCGCGGGTGGTGAGATCGCCTACGGCGGCACCCTCGTCGCCGAAGAGGTCCTCGACGTGATGCAGCGCGACTGGATGCGCGGCGAGGACGTCCTCGACATCGTGCGCACCAGCTCCAAGATCCACGTGCTGGAGGAGTCCCGGCACATGAAGTTCGCCCGCGAGGAGGTCGAGGAGCACGTCCGGGGGGCGAACACCGTCCGACGCCACGCCAGCGCGTACCTGATCGCCCTGATCTCCTGCGGCATCGTCTTCAGCCTCGTCAGCCCGCAGGTCTACCGGAGCGTGGGCATCCGGCCCCGCACCGGCCTCGCCGCGGCTCGGGCGAACGAGCACCGGAAGTCGTTGATGCGCAACGCGTGCGGGAACCTCATGGCGTTCCTCGACGAGGCCGGGCTGCTCACCCCGGCGTCGGTCCGGCTCTACCGGCGCGTGCACATGGTCTGAGTCAGTCGGCCGGATCCGCTTCCACCAGCGGTACGTCCGGGTCCAACTCGATCCCGTACACCTGCAACGACTGGTCGAGCAGGTGCCAGGTCCAGTCGCAGAGCCAGTCGGTGAGCTCCTCGAGGGTGATCCCGTCGGGCTCCTCCATCCAGCTACTGGCGCCGGACTCGACGAGCCCGACGATGCCGAACGCGAGCGGCTGCACGATCGGGACCTGGACGCCGAACTGGTCCAGGAAGTGCTGGAACAACCCGGTGACCTGGCGGGCGATGACCGTCTTGACGTCGGTGATCACGTTCTGCCCGGCCTGACCGGTCGCCGAGTTCCTGCTCAGGTAGCGGTAGAGGTTGCCGTGCTCGGCCAGCCAGTTGGTGTGCGCTCCGATCGCGGCGCGGATCATCTCGTTCGGCGTGCCGTGCGGGTTGAACATCGGCGCGAGCTCGTCGGTGACCATCTCGGCGGCGCGCGCGGCGATCGCCGCACCCAGGTCGGCCGTGTCGGTGAAGTACTTGTACAGCCGGGGCCGGGCCACGCCGGCCTCCTCGGCCATCTGCTCCACCGACACGTCGGGACCGTGCTCGGCGATGGCTCGCAGGGCCGCATCGACGAGTTCTTCCCGGCGCTTCTCCCGGTACCCGGCCCACCGGGCGCTGCGCCCGTCCACCTGCCCTGTCGTTGATGCGGTCACCCACGAAGTCTAGAACCTGGCGCGCACTCACCCGAAGATCACCCTGGCGGGGGTGGGCTGACATGTCGCGCGACATGTCAGCCCACGCCCGTCTGGGGGACGTAGCCGCCCGAACCTGCGGTGGTGCCGGGTGTGCTCCCCACCTGCAGCGTTCCGCCGGACCCCGGTCGGGTCGACGAAGGTCTCCGCAAGAGCCGTTTTATGGGGTACAGTCTGTACCTGTTACTTCGAGTACGACTGAACTGCGGAGGTGCGCACATGACCGCCGTCGATGTTGCCGGCAAGGGCGCCGAGCAGGACTTCTCCAGCCGATTGCTGGCGTCCTCCCAGACGCTCTCCTACGACCCGAGCACGGAAATCGACTGGGACGCTCCGGTGCCACCGGACCAGTACGGGCTCAACCCGGAGTGGAGCACGCTCTACGGCACGCCGCTGTGGAACGAGCTCACCGAACAGCAGCGAATCACGCTGACCAGGCACGAGGTCTGCTCGATCATGAGCACCGGCATCTGGTTCGAGATGATCCTGCAGCAGATGATCCTCCGGGACCAGTACGTCAAGAACCCCGCGAACTCCGAGTTCCAGTTCGCGCTGACCGAGGTCGCCGACGAGTGCCGGCACTCGCTCATGTTCGCCCGCATCTGCCAGAAGCTCGAAGTCCCCGCCTACTTCCCCAGCAGGTTCGTCATCGAGCTCGCGCGGGGGCTCAAGAGCATGGCTTCCGGCGAGGTCGCCTACGGCGCCGGACTCGTCGCCGAGGAAGTGCTCGACGTGATGCAGCGCGACTGGATGCGCGGCGAGAACGTCCTCGACATCGTGCGCACCAGCTCCAAGATCCACGTGGTCGAGGAGTCCCGGCACATGAAGTTCGCCCGGGAGGAGATCAAGGAGCACATGCGCAGCATCGGGCGGGTCAAGCGCCACACCAGCGCCGCGATCATCAGCATCGCCGCCTACGTCATCGTCAACGCCCTGGTCAGCCCGAAGGTCTACACCGCGGTCGGGATCGACCCCAAGCGCGCGCTGGCGGCGGTCGAGGCGAACGAGCACCGGAAGTCGTTGATGCGCAACGCCAGCGCCGGTCTCGTGGAGTTCCTCGACGAAGCCGGTCTGCTCACCCGCACCTCCACCGCGCTCTACAAGCGCGTGCACATGATCTGAGCCGGCGGCGATGACCTACGCGATCACGCAATCCTGTTGTGCCGACGCATCGTGCGTGTCGGTGTGCCCGGTCAACTGCATCCACCCCACGCCGGACGAGCCCGACTTCGGCACCACCGACCGGCTCTACATCGACCCGCGCGCCTGCATCGGCTGCGGCGCCTGCGCCGATGCGTGCCCGGTCGACGCGGTGTTCCCGGTCGACAAGCTCACCGGTGAGCTGTCCGTGCACGCCGAGATCAACCGGGAGCGGTTCACCGACGTCCCGGCCGAACACCCTTGGGGCGAACCGCACTTCCCGCGGTCGCTGCCGTCCCACGCCGCTGCGCCGAGCGTGGCGGTCGTGGGGACGGGGCCGGCAGCCGGGTACGCGGTGCAGTCGCTGCTGCGCTCGACCGACGCCGAGATCACACTGATCGACCGGATGACCACTCCGGGCGGTCTGATCAACTACGGCGTGGCGCCGGACCACCCCAGCACCAAGCAGATCGGGCGCACCTTCGCGACCAGCTTCAAGCACCCGAGGGTGCGCATGCACCTGGGCGTCGAGGTCGGCCGCCACGTCAGCCACGCCGAGCTGACCGAGCACCACAACGCGGTGGTCTACGCCGTGGGCGCACCCGGTCACCGCACGCCCGGCCTGCCCGGTGAGGACCTGCCCGGCACGCTCGCCGCGCGCGAGTTCGTCGGCTGGTGCAACGGGCACCCGGACGTCGCCGCCGACGCCGTGGACCTGTCGGCGGAGCGCGTCGTGGTCGTGGGCAACGGCAACGTCGCGCTGGACGCGGCCCGACTGCTGCTGAGCGATCCCGACGAGCTGGTCGGCACCCCGATCGCCGAGCACGCGCTCGCCGCGCTGCGCACGAGCCGGGTGCGCGAGGTCGTGCTGCTCGCTCGACGGGGACCCGAGCACGCGGCGTTCACGCCCTCGGAGTGGGTCGGGATCCAGCACCGGCTGGCCGGACGGATCGTGGTCGACGGCCACGGTGGTGCGGGCGAGGCGATCGCGGGGGCCGAGGACGGTCCCGCCGCGCTGCTGCGCGGGCTCCCGGTCGAGGACGTCGACTGGGACTGGGCGCCGGCGGGCGACCGCCGCCTGGTGCTGCGGTTCACCTCCGCCCCGTCGGAGGTCCTCGGCACGACCCAGGTGCGGGCGATCCGGGTCGGCGACGGCACGGCCACCCGCGACGTGGAGACCGGCCTGGTTCTGTGGTCGGTGGGCAGCCGCGGGGTGCAGGTACCGCAACTGCCCTTCGACGAGAAGACCGGGACCATCCCGAACACCGGTGGCCGGGTGCAGCCGGGCACCTACGTGGTCGGGTGGGCCAAGCGCGGAGCGGCGGGCGGCATCGGCGCCAACCGGTCGTGCGCGTCGGAGACGGTCGACGCCCTCCTCGACGACGCCGCGGCCGGACGCCTGCACAGGCCCACCAAGGACGGCAAGGCGTTCACCAAGCTGCTGCGCTCCCGCACGTGAGCGCGTGCTGGTCCGCCGCGAGACCTCTCGGGGCGGATCAGCTCTCCCGCAGCCCTTCGTCGAGGCGCACCAGCAGCTTCCGCAGCTGGCAGAGCTCGTCGGCGCCGAGGTGGTCGCCGAGGGCCTGCTCGATCGCGCGGATGCGGTCGGCCGCGACCCGCAGCGCCGCCCGCCCGGCCGGCGTGGCCACGACCTGCCGGGCGCGCCCGTCGGCCGGGTCGGGTCGGCGCTCGACGTAGCCGCACCGCTCCAGGTGCGTCACCAGCTCACCCATCGCCTGCTGGGTCATCCCGGCGGCTTCGGCCAGCTCGGACACCCGCGATCCCGCAGGGTCGAGGTAGCGGAACACGGCGTAGTGCGCCGGACGCAGCTCGTCGCCGAGCTCGGCGCGCAGGCCGTCGTTGAGCCGCCGCTCGAACGCGGTGGCGCTCTGCACGAGCAACCTGAGCAGGGTCTGGCCTTCCGCCGACATGGAAAGAAGGCTACCTTGCTAATTACGAAGGCAGCCTTCACACGGGGGTGGGTGCGATGCCGGACACGCTGGTCTTCCGCGATGGTCGCCGGGTCACGTTCGTCGACGAAGGCAGCGACGAGCAAGGCCCGTTCCTGCGCATCGAGCACCGGCTGCCACGACCCGCGCGGCAGGCGGGCCCGCACTGGCACCCGCTGCTGACCGAGCGGTGGACCGCCCGGCGGGGACGGCTGTGGTTCCGCATCGACGGACGGGAACTCACCCTCGGGCCCGGCGAGTCCGCCTCGGCCGGAGCGCGTCAGGTCCACGAGTTCCGCACCCTGACCGCCGACGTCGTCCTCGACCACGAGGTCCGCCCGCCGCTGCGGCACCGGCGCATGTTCGAGCTCTGGCACGCCCTGGACACCGCCGGAGCGACCACCCGTTCCGGGCTGCCGCGCAACCCGCTCGCGCTGGCGCTGCTCTGGGAGGCCCAGGACGGTTACCTCGCCAGGACCCCAGCCTGGCTCCAGCGCGCGTTCTTCGGCGGTCTGGCCCGGCTCGCCCGAATCCTGCGTTACGAGCAGCGCCTCCCCGGCGCCACCGCACCGGTCTGAGAACGCTCCCGGGAGGTCGGACTGCTCTGCTCAGTCCGCCCCCCGGGAGCAGTTTCCGTCAGTGCACCGCCGCCGGGGCGCCGTGCCCGTCGGTCTTGCGGATGAACAGGGCCGTGCCGAAGGCGAGCAGACCGATCACGCCGGCCACGACGAACGCCGTGCGCAGACCCGCGGCGTCCGGGATGCCGGCCGGGTTGGTCGAGGTCAGCGACGACACCGTCACGAACACCGCCGTGCCGAAGGCGCCCGCGACCTGCTGCAACGTGCCCAGGATCGCGCTGCCGTGGGAGTAGAGGTGGTCCGGCAGCGCGCCCAGCGACGAGGTCATCAGCGGCGTCATCATCAGACTCAGCCCCAGCATGAGCAGCAGGTGGAAGCCGATCACCGCGCCGAGCGAGGAATCCGGGCTCAGCGTGGCGAACAACCACAGCGACACCGCCATCGCCGCCGCACCCGGGATCACCAGCGGGCGCGGGCCGATGCGGTCGAACAACCGCCCGACCGGCCGGCCCATCAGACCCATCAGCAGACCACCGGGCAGCACCGCGAGGCCGCTGACGAACGTGCTCGTCCGCAGCACCGTCTGCAGGTAGAGCGGCAGCAGGATCGCGGCCGCGCCCAGCAGGCACATGAACAGCAGCGCGGCCAGCACGAGGGCGACCACGAACGAGCGGTGGGTGAACGGGCGCAGGTCGAGCAGCGCCTTGTCGTCGCGCTGCAACCGCAGCTGCCGGGCCACGAACACGGCCAGCGCCACGGCACCCACGACCAGCGGCACCCACGGCGGAACGGTGTGCCCACCACCGGCCTCACCGATGGCCGACAGGCCGTAGAGCAGCCCGCCGAAGCCGAGCGCGGACAGCAGCACCGACAGCAGGTCCAGCGGCACCGCGCGGGTTTCGCCTTCCAGCCGCATCCACACCGCACCGATGCCCAGCGCGATCAGCGCCAGCGGCAGCACGATGAAGAACATCCAGCGCCAGCCCAGCGAGGACAGCACCGCACCGCCGATGGTCGGGCCCACCGCGGGGGCGACCGCGATGACGATCGTGATGGTGCCCATCGTGGCGCCGCGCTTGTCAGCCGGGACCAGGCGCATCGCCGAGGTCATCAGCAGCGGCAGCATCACCGCGGTGCCCGCCGCCTGCACCACGCGGCCGAGCAGGAGCACCGCGAACCCGGGTGCCAGCCCGCTGATCAGCGTGCCGAGGCTGAACATCGCCATCGCGGCGAGGAACACCTGACGTGGGGTGAAGCGCTCCCGCAGGAACCCGGTGATCGGGATGATCACCGCCATGGTCAGCAGGAACCCGCTGGTCAGCCACTGCACGGTCGTGGTGGAGACGTGGAGGTCGACGGTGAGGTCGCGCAGCGCGACGCTCAGGATCGTCTCGTTGAGGATCATCACGAACGCCGAGGCGACCAGCACGCTGAGCAGCACGCTGGCCCTCGGCGGTGTGGTCACCCGCTCAGGTTCCGCGATCGCGGCCGTCTCGGTCATGGGTCGTCATGCACCTCGTTCGTGTGGGGCCAGGTGGTGGCCGCTGTTCCTCCCGGCCGGGATGCCGCCCGGGGTCGCCTCGTCGCTGACGGGTGGCGTGGTGGAGGCCGCGCGCGACCGCGAACCGGTCCTCCCGGGTTCGGTGTGCGCGACGGTCGTGCGGGCGCGGGCTGTCAGCAGTTCCTGCGCCGGGGAGTCACGTGGACCCTCCCCTTCGCGAGCATGCTCATCCCCCCAGAGCTCCGGTCCACCTCGGCGCCCGATCCGGACGACGACGTCCGTCACGATCTCGTGCGAGCGCGCGGACGCATCCCTCAACGCACCAGACCTCTCCCATCATCCGCGATCGTCAAACTGATTTTGCCGGGATGATCGAGGAACCGTGCGCACCAGCGGTGTTGGCGAAGCGGATGACCGACGTCACGTTCAGCCGCGAGCGGCCCGCCACCGGCCCAGCGCCGTGTCGAGCACGAGGAAGCCCAGCAGCGAGATCCCGAGCAGCGGCAGGAAGATCGCCACGAGCAGCGTCACCGCGCCCAGCGGCAGCAGCACGCGCAGCGGCACCTGGCGCCAGGCCCCGCGGGCGCTCGGAGCGCCGAAGGTCCCTGCCGGGCGGCGGTGCCACCACATCCGGTAGCCGAGGACGATCACCGTCAGCAGCGCCACCACCAGTGCCGCCAGCACGAGTTGGTTCACCAGGCCGAACAGCAGTCCCATGTGGGCGTCGACGCCCCAGCGCGCGAGCTTGGCCATGAGCGGCCAGTCGGCGAACCGCACCGTCTCGACCACCTGACCGGTCGTGGCGTCCACAGCCACCGCGTCCTGCTGGGTCGGCCAGTGCCGCTGCACCTGCTGCACCACGTAGGCGCCGCCGGAGGTCGGTGGGCTGAGCTCGACCGGCCCGGTCACACCCTGCGCCTCCGCCACGCGCAGCACCCGGTCCGGACCGACGTCGGTCCCGGTGTGCGCGGCGTGCCCGCCGTGCCCGTGGTGGCCCTGGTGCGCCGAGGTGGCCGACACCGTCGGCGTCTCCCACGAGAACGCCTCGCGCACCGCCGTCACGTTCGCGCCGGCGTGGACCGACCAGGTCAGCCCGGTCGCCGACAGGAACAGCAGTCCCACCGCGGTCCAGGTGCCGAGCACGCCGTGCCAGGACAGCAGCCGCTTCCGGCCGCGCGCACCGGTGTCCGGGAGCACGAGGCCCGTGCGGGAAGCGCGGCGGCGCCGGAACCACAGCAGCAGTCCGCCCAGCGCCACCACCCACAACCAGCTGGCGGCCAGTTCGCTGTAGAGCCTGCCGGGCTCGCCGAGGTGCAGGCCCCGGTGCAGGTTGTCGACCCAGGCGCGCACCGGCAGGGCCTGGCTGTCGCCGTAGGTCTCCAGGACGCCCCGGACCTCGGCGGTGTGCGGGTCGACGAAGACCGTGCGGCGGAAGCTCTCCTCGAGGTCGGGGGCCGCGAAGATGACCTGCGTGGTGTCGGTCGGCGTAGGTGCCGTGCGGATCGACATCAGCGACGCGCCGGGCAGCGCCGCCTGGGCCACCTCCAGCTGGTCGTGCACCGACACGGTCCGCGGGCTCGCCGGCACGTGCAGCTCGCGGCTGTGCACCAGCTGCTCGAGCTGCGGGGTGAACACGTACAGCAGTCCGGTGGTGGCCGCGACGACCAGGAACGGAGCGATGAGCAGTCCTGCGTAGAAGTGCAGGCGCAGGACCAGCGGGCGCAGCGCCGCCCCACTGCTCGTGGTCCTGCGCTGCTCGCCGGTGGTGGTCTCGCCCGTGCTCATCTCGTCTCCGTCCGCGCGTGGTGCTCCTGGTGCAGATGTCGGTGCCGGGTGGGTCCCGGTTCCCGCGCGTTGCCGTCGTCACACCCGGCGCCGTCCAGGGCGGTCCGCGCCGGTCGCGCGCGGGTAACGTCGTCGCGCAGCGCAAGACGAGTTCGGGAGGTGTGCTGAGTGGCGGGCTGTTGCCCTCCGTCGCGTTCCGGTCCGGCGTCCGGCCCGGAGCAGCAGGTCACCCGGGGCAGCGGTGACCTGGACGGCATGGTCGTGCTGCCCGGCGGCGTGTTCCGGATGGGGACCGAGGACCCCGACGGGTTCCCCGACGACGCCGAAGGGCCGATCCGCGAGGTCCGCGTGTCCTCCTTCGCCATCGACCCGTGCGCGGTGTCCAACGCGCGCTTCGCGGACTTCGTCGACGACACCGGCTACGTCACCGAGGCCGAGCGGTTCGGTTGGACCTACGTCTTCGCCAAGTTCCTGCCGGGACACCTGCGCAAGGAGTCACCGCGCCCGGAGCAGACCCCGTGGTGGTGCGGCGTCAGCGGCGCCTCCTGGCGTCACCCGGAAGGGCCCGGCAGCGACGTGGAGGGCCGCTGGGACCACCCGGTGGTGCACGTGTCCTGGCACGACGCGGCCGCCTACTGCAAGTGGGCGGGCAAGCGGCTGCCGACCGAGGCCGAGTGGGAGCACGCGGCGCGCGGCGGCCTCGACCAAGCCCGCTACCCGTGGGGCGACGAGCTCACCCCGGGCGGCGAGCACCGCTGCAACATCTGGCAGGGGCAGTTCCCGGTGCGCAACACCGCCGAGGACGGCCACGTGGGCACGGCACCGGTGAATTCCTTCGAGCCCAACGGTTTCGGATTGCACAACGTTTCCGGGAACGTGTGGGAATGGTGCGCGGACCGGTTCTCCGAGAACTCCGACAACCGCGCGATGCGCGGCGGTTCCTACTTGTGCCACGACTCCTACTGCAACCGCTACCGGGTCGCGGCGAGAACGTCGAACACACCGGACAGTTCGAGCGGCAACCTCGGTTTCCGCTGCGCCGCCGACGCCTGAAGGAATTTCGTCCGCGAAGAAGAGCTCCGGCGCCCAAGAGGAAGAATTCATTCCTCTTGGGCGCCGGAGCGCCTGACTCACTTTCCGGTGACGATGACTTCTGCCGGGACCTCGGTGTCGTTGGCGAGAGCACCGAACAGCGTCTCGGCCTTGTCGCTGTCCCACTTCACGACCGACGCGCCGTCGCTGGTCTCGCCGAAGCCGGACATCGGGACCGTGGTGGTCACACCCTGACCGGAGGCGATCCCGTTCATCGCGAACGCCAGGCCGGCGAGGTGCCAGACGTGGTCGTGGGTGTCGACGATGAACGCGCCCGAGGTGTCCAGGATCAGCGGGAACAGTCGCAGCGGGTTGAGGAAGACGGCCGGCGAGGCGGCCTTCTCGGTCAGCGCGGCGAGGAACTCGCGCTGCCGCTCGACCCGGTCCAGGTCACCGCGAGCGGAGGCGCGGGTGCGCACGTAGCCCAGCGCCTGCGGGCCGGTGAGCTCCTGGCAGCCCGCCTGCAGGTCGAGGTTGGCCTTCGGGTCCTGGATCGGCTCCTCCACGCAGATGTCCACGCCGCCGATGGCGTCGGTCATGTCGGCGAAGCCGCCAAGACCGATCTCGGCGTAGTGGTCCACGCGCACGCCAGTGGAGGCCTCCACGGTCTGGGCCAGCAGCTGCGGGCCGCCGTAGGCGAAGGCCGAGTTCAGCTTGTCCTTGCCGTGCCCGGGAACCGTGACGTAGGAGTCGCGCGGCAGGCTGACCATCGTGGGCTTGCCGCCGCTCTCCGGGATGTGCACGAGCATCACGGTGTCGGTCCGCCGCCCGGCGGTGTCACCGGTCCCGAGCTCGGCCTGGCGCTCGGGGTCCAGACCCTCGCGGCTGTCGGAACCCACCAGCAGCCAGTTGGTTCCGGGGCCGTCGGCGGGACGCTCACCGGAGGCCGGCAGCGCGTCCTCCCGCTTGAGCGAGAAGTCCACGTAGATCAGGAAACCGACCAGCGCCAGCACCAGGACCAGGAGCACGGCGAGGATCTTCTTGCCGGGGCTGCGGCGTTTCGGTCGATGGTGAGGTGGCTGCGCGTGTAGCATCTGTTGCTGAGCGTAATTCATCTGCCATCCGAAGAAGTCGATTGTCAGGCACGGTTTTTCGCGCTCCCCGACCTAGCGCGGCGGGCGAGCATGGCAGACGATCGTGCCTTCGGAATAGGACCAACCCCACAGCTTTCGGCAACGATGCGGCCACGGCGGGATCACGCGGGAACAACGTTCCACACTGGCGCTGAAACCACTTCTCGGAACAACGACTCCGAAATTCCTGGGCAGCCACGGGTTGTAGGAATCCTTCCACTTTCGACCGTCGATCGTGGCGATCCTCGCAGCACTTCTGCATTCGCCGCGGGGTTGTTCTGAACGCTCTTCGACAACCACAATCGCGCACCATGAATTACCCGCCGCCCCAAGGCCACGGCCCGTACCCGCCCCAGCAAGGCGGGCCCTACCCGCCGCAGGGCCGCGGCTATCCCCCGCAGCCGCCGTACGACGAGCACTACGAGGAACGCCGCCGCCGCGAGGAGAACTCCGACCGCGTGGCGAACATCGTTCGCGTCGTCCTCGGCGTGGTGCTCACGATCTTCCTGCTGCACGTGCTGTTCGTCGTCTTCGACGCCAACCAGGGCAACGAGTTCGTCTCGGTCGTCTACGTGCTGGCCAAGACGCTGGTCCTGGGCCTGGGTGATGTGTTCACCCCGGACGACGCGCTGCTGGGCGTGGTCCTGAACTACGGCCTGGCCGCCCTGGTCTACCTCGTCATCGGCCAGCTGGTCATCAAGTCGCTGCGCCGCTGAGCCAGCCGGACACGGCCGCGACGTCACCGTGCAGCACGCTCCGCTGCACGGTGACGTCCTCCGGCACGACGTGGTCGAGCCTCCCCCGGGTGACGCGCTCGACGGGCGTGACCGACCTCCTCGCTCGGCTCAGGATGCGGGCGAGGGCGCTCCCGCGAAGGGGATGCTCGCCGCGGCGGACTCGTCCGCCTCCCGGGCCGGGTGCCGCCAAAGACCCTTGCGCTCCAGGATCGGCAGGACTCCCTCGCCGAACCAGTACGCCTCCTCCAGGTGCGGGTGCCCCGACAGCACGAACTCGTCGATGCCCAGCGCGTGGTACTCCTCGATGCGCTCGGCGACCTCGGTGTGGCTGCCCACCAGCGCCGTGCCCGCACCGCCGCGCACCAGGCCGACACCGGCCCACAGGTTCGGGTAGATCTCGAGGTCGGAGGTCGAGCCCCGGTGCAGTTCCAGCATCCGCTTCTGCCCCTCGGACTCGCTGCGGCCCAAGCCCGCCTGCACCTGCTCGATGACCGACGGGTCCAGGGCGTCGAGCAGCCGCTGCGCCTCCGCCCAGGCCTGCTGGCTGGTGTCGCGGCTGATCACGTGCAGCCGGATGCCGAAGCGCAGGGTGCGCCCCTGCGCGGCCGCCAGCTCGCGGATCCAGCTGATCTTCTCGGCCACCTTCGACGGCGGCTCACCCCAGGTCAGGTAGACGTCGGCGTGCTTGGCGGCGACATCGCCGGCGGCCGGCGAGGACCCGCCGAAGTACACGGCGGGCACCGGGTCGGGCACCCGGGTGAGCTCGGCTCCTTCGACGCGCACGTGCTCGCCGCTGAAGTCGACCCGCTCGCCGCGCCAGAGCCCGCGCACGACCTCCAAGAACTCGTCGCACCGCGCGTAGCGGGCCTCCTTGTCCAGGAAGTCGCCGTAGGCGCGCTGCTCGTGGCTCTCACCGCCGGTGACGACGTTGAGCAGCAGTCGCTTCCCGGAGTGCCGCTGGAAGGTGGCGGCCATCTGCGCGCCGAGCGTCGGCGAGAGCAGACCCGGCCGGAAGGCGACCAAGAACTTCAGCCGCTCGGTGACCTCGGCGAGCATCGCGGTCGACAGCCAGGCGTCCTCGCACCACGCGCCGGTCGGCGTCAGCGCGCCTTCGAAGCCGAGTTGCTCGGCGCTGCGCGCGATCTGCCCCAGGTAGGCCAGCGTGGCCGGTCGGGCGCCACCGGCGGTGTGCGTGGGAGTGCCGTGGCCGCCGCCGACGAGGTAGCGGCTGTCGCCGTAGGTGGGCAGGAACCAGTGGAACGTCAAAGACATCTGCTTCTCCTGAAGTCCGATGTGGACTGCCGATCGGGATGTGCGCGAGGAGGGTCAGCTGCGACAGGCCTGCGCGGCCACGCGCAAGAAGTCCACGTGGCGGCGGCGGGTCAGGAGTTCCACGGGTTCATCGTTGGTCCGAGATCGGCGTGAAGTCAACGGGCGGGCAGCGCGTCCCAGGAAGTGGACGATCTCGACACCACTTGACCTCGGGCCCGCCAGCCTCGCACGCTTCCAGGCGTGCTGCCTTCCGCACTGCTGACGACGCGCCACCACGTGGACCTGCTCCGGGTGGCGTCCGCGGCGTGTTCGGGTTCCTGACCCGTTCCCGACACACGTTCTCAACCGGCTGGACGCCGGGCCCTGGGAGGCAGCGATGACCGCGGGCCTGAAGCCTGCTCCCGATGTGCGCGACGTCTCGCGCAAGGACGTCCGCACCGTGATCGTGTCGAGCCTGATGGGCACGACCGTCGAGTGGTACGACTTCTTCCTGTACAGCACCGCGGCGAGCCTGGTGTTCGACGAGCTGTTCTTCCCCACCGACGACCCGACGGTCTCGACGATGCTGGCGTTCGCGACGTTCTTCGTCGGCTTCGTCGCACGCCCGCTGGGCGGGGTGCTGTTCGGCCACGTCGGCGACCGGATCGGACGCAAGCGCACGCTGGTCAGCACGATGCTGCTGATGGGCCTGTCCACCGCGGCGATGGGTGCGCTGCCCACCTACGAGCAGGTAGGGCTGCTGGCACCCCTGCTGCTGGTGCTGCTGCGCGTGGTGCAGGGCCTGGCGATCGGCGGCGAGTGGGCCGGTGCGGTGCTGATGGCCGTCGAGTACGCACCACCCGGCAAGCGCGCCTGGTACGGCGCCTGGCCCCAGGTCGGCCTCGCGCTCGGCCTCGGCCTCGGCACCGGGCTCTTCGCCTTGCTGGGCAACGTCCTCGACGACGAGCAGTTCCTCGGCTACGGCTGGCGGATCGCGTTCGGCGTGAGCATCGTGCTGGTGCTCATCGGCCTGGTGATCCGGTTGCGCGTCGCCGAAACACCGGCGTTCGAGCGGATGCGGACAACCCAGGGCGCCGCGAAGGCTCCGCTGGTGGAGCTGTTCCGCGACCGCACCACGCGCCGCAACACCCTGCTGGGGCTGCTGTCCCGGTGGGCGGAGGGCGCCGCGTTCAACACCTGGGCGGTGTTCTTCCTGTCCTACGCGACCTCGTCGCTGCACCTGCCGCGCAACGGCGTGCTGGTCTCGGTGATGTTCGCGTCGGTGACCCTCGCCGTGCTGCTGCCGGTGTTCGGCCGGCTCACCGACCGCATCACGCCGCGGCGCGCCTACGCGTTCGGCGCGGGGTTGTTCGCGCTCGCGGTCTACCCCGCGTTCCTGGCCTTCCAGACGCGGGACGTGCTGCTGTCCGGACTGATCATCGTGCTCGTGCTGGGCGTGGTGCACGCGCTGCTGTACGCGCCGCAGGGAACCCTCTACGCCCAACTCGCACCGGTCCGCTCGCGCTACACCGGGATGTCGTTCGTCTACCAGTTCTCCGGCATCTACGCCTCAGGTCTGACGCCGCTGGTCATCACCGCGCTCATCGCCGCCGGCGCTGGCTCGCCCTGGCTGGCGTGCGGCTACCTCGTGCTCACCGGCCTCATCGGCCTCGGTGCCACCTTGGCGTTGCGACCCGCGGACCTGCACGAGAACGGGCAGGCCTGATCGAGGGTGACGTGCCGGCGCGGGCCGACCGGGGGCGCTTCGAAAACCCCCGGTCGGCCCGCGCCACGCACCGGGGCTCACAGACCCGTGCGGTAGGTGAAGCGGGCCTTGCCCACCCAGATCTCGTCGCCGTCGTGCAGGACCGCGGTGTCGACGGGCAGCCTGTTGAGGTAGGTGCCGTTGAGCGAACCGCCGTCGACGAGGACGTGGTCGTCACCGCGACGCCGGACCTCGGCGTGGTGCTTGGACACCGTGAAGTCGTCGATCACGATGTCGCTCGAGGAGTCGCGGCCGATCGTGGTGCGCTCGCCCTGCAGCACGAAACCGCTGCCGACCGCGTTCCCGCGGTTGATCACCAGGCGAGGCTTGCCGCTGAGCTCGTCGGCGGCACGGGGCGCTGGAACCTCATGAGGAACGGACGCCCGGCGGGCGTGTTGGTCGCCTGCGTTCCACGCGGACGTGCCGATCCTGGTCTGTTCCATGGTCGTCTCCCTGGCCAACAAGCGTCAAACCTCCGAAAAGCACCAACCCGTGACTGAGCGGTTACGGACAGCATGCCGAACGGAGGGCCGCAAGCGCTAGGTCCAACGTCCTTGATTCACCACTGGTGGCACACGATGTGAGCCATGTCTCCCATCTTCGGGGGAGATTTTCCTGCCAGACCGTCGGATCGCGCGAAAGTGCGTTTCCGGCGGCCTGGCCACTCCGGCACTACTTCACCGCACCCATCGACAGACCGCGCACCAGGTGGTTCTGCGCGACCCAGCCGATGACCATCACCGGCAGTGAGGCCAGCAGCGCCGCTGCTGACAACTGCGCCCAGTACAGGCCCTCGCTGGTGATGAAGCCGACCAGGAACACCGGCACCGTGCCGGCCTGGGCGGCGGTGAGGTTGACCGCGTAGAAGAACTCGGTCCAGGAGAAGATCACGCAGATCAGCGCGGTTGCCGCGATGCCGGGTGCCACGACCGGCAGCACAACCCGGAACAGCAGCACCGGCAGCGGCGCGCCGTCGACGCGGGCGGCCTCGACCATCTCCCGGGGAACTTCCAGGAAGAACGAGCGCATCATCCACACCGCCAACGGCAGGTTCATCGCGGTGTAGAGGATGACCAGCGCCCAGACGTGGTCCAGCAGACCGATGTTCTGCGAGATGACGTAGAGCGGGATGATCGCCGCCACGATCGGGAGCATCTTCGTGGACAGGAAGAACCCGAGCACGCCCTGGGTACCGGGCACCGCCGCGATGGACAGCGCGTAAGCGGCCGGGATCGCCAGCAGCAGCACCAGCAGCGTCGACACCACCGTCACGAACGCCGAGTTCCCCAGGTACGGCACGAAACCGCGCTCCAGGATGCCGGCGAACTGGCTCAGCGTCGGTGTGAACAGCAGCTTCGGCGGGTCGGTGTAGGCGTCGGACTCCTCCTTGAAGGAGGTCAGCACCATCCACAGCAACGGGAAGACGAACAAGATCGCCACGATCCAGGTGAACGCGGTCAGCGCCCACCGGCCGCTCGGGTTCGCGGTGGGCATCAGCGCACCTCGCTCAATCCGAAGGTCCGGAACATCAAGCGCAGCGCGAAGTTCGCCACGATCAGGGTCAGGATGACCACGACGACGCCCATCGCCGAGGACTGGCCGATGTCGAAGCCCTCGAACGCGCGCTGGTAGATGTAGTAGGGAAGGTTGGTGCTCGCGGTACCGGGACCGCCCTGCGTCATCAGGAAGATCGCGTCGAAGCTGTTGACGATGTAGATCGCCCCCAGCAGACCGGCCAGCTGCAGGTACCGCGACAGCTGGGGCAGCGTGATGGACACGAACGTGCGCCACCGGCCGGCGCCGTCGACCGCCGCGGCCTCCAGCACTTCCTTGGACTGGCCCTGCAGGCCGGCCAGGATCAGCAGCATCATGAACGGCGTCCACTGCCAGGTGATCTGCGTCATCACCGACGCCAGCGGGTACTCCGCCAGCCAGTCGGTGTCGCCGCCGAGGACGAAGTTCAACAGCCCGTAGGTCGGGTCGAACATCGTCGTCTTCCACAGCAGCGCGCCCGCAGCGGGCAGGATCAGGAACGGTGTGATCAGCAAGGTGCGAACCACGCCGCGTCCCACGAACTTCCGGTCCAGCAGGACGGCCAGCCCCAGGCCGAGCAGCATCGAGGCGAACACGCACACCACCGTCAGCACCACGGTGTTGACCAGCGCGCCGCGGAACTGGCTGTCGGCGAACACGTCGACGTAGTTGCGCAGGCCCACGAAGTGCCGCGATCCCGGTCGCACCAGGTTCCAGGACTGGAACGAGTAGAACACCGTCATCAAGAACGGGACCTGCGTCACCAGCACAGTGAACAGCAGTGCCGGCAACAAGGGCGCGCGGCGCAGCCAGGCGCTCGAGGCCGCCGGTTCCTTCTTCGGCACCACCGGCGCCCGAACTTCTCCTTCTTCGACGACCGTTTGGCTCATCGCGTCTCCCGGTAGGCCTCACCGACGGTCTCGGCGTACTCCTGGGACTGCTCCAGGGCCTCGTCGACGGTGATCCGCCCGGCGATGGCCGCCGACAACTGCTGGCTGATCCGGGTCCCCAGGTCCTGGAACTCGGGGATGCCGACGAACTGGATGCCCGGGTACGGCACCGGGTGCGCCATCGTGTTGGCCTGCTGCGCCTTGTCGATCCCGTCCAAGGTCGGCTTGGCGTAGGCGGCAGCGGCCTGCTGGTACTCGGGGATCTCGTAGGTCGACTTGCGCACGCCCGGCGGAACCCGGTTCCAGCCGAAGGCGCCGCCGACCTGCTTGACGAACTGCTTGGAGGTCATCCAGCTCATGAACCGCCAGGCGGCGTCCTTGTCCTTGGCGACCTTGGGCATCGCCAGCGACCAGGTGTAGAGCCACCCGGCTTCGGGGGTGCGCTCGACCGGTGCGGACACGTAGCCGTTCTTGCCGACGACCTTGCTCTCGGCGGGGTCCTCGTTGGTGCCGGCCATGACGGTCGCGTCGTACCACATCGCGGCCTGGCCCTGCGCGTAGTGCGTGCCGCACTCGGAGAACCCGGCGCTGGAAGCGCCGACCTCCCCGTGCTCGCGGACCAGGTTGACGTAGAACTCCGCCGCCCGCTTGAACTCCGGTGAGGTGATCTGGGCGTTCCAGTCCTCGTCGAAGTAGCGGGCGCCGAAGGTGTTGGCGACCGTGGAGAACGGCGCCAGGCTCTCGCCCCAACCGGGCTTGCCGCGCAAGCAGATCCCCGCGACGCCGGCCGCGGGGTTGTCGAGCTTGGCGGCGAAGTCGGCGATCTGCTGCCACGTCGGGTGTTCCGGCATGGTGAGGCCTGCCTGCTCGAAGAGGTCCTCGCGGTAGGTCAGGAACGACGACTCGCCGTAGAACGGCACCGCGTACATCGATCCCTGGTGCGACAGCGAATCCCGGATGCTGGGGATGAAGTCGTCCGGGTCGTAGCCGGGGGTGCGGTCGATGTAGGGCTGCAGGTTCTCCAGCCACCCGTTGGCCGCCCACTGCGGGGTCTCGTAGTTGCTGATCATCACCACGTCGAACTCGCCGCCCTGGGTGGAGGTCGACGCGGTGATCTTCGCACGTGCCTGGTTCTCCGGCAGCTGCACGAACTTCAGGTTGATGCCGGGGTTGTCCCGCTCGAACTCGCTCTTGAGCGCGACCGCGTCCTCCATCTGCGGGTTGGACACGATCGCGATCACCAGGGTTCGGCCACCGGAGCCGAGGGCACCGGCTCCTGCGCAACTGGTCAGCAGCAGGCCGACCACCGCGAGCAGCGCGAGCCGCACCCGGCTGCGCCGCAGCCACTCAGGCATCCGCACCTCCGGGCAGCACCTGGACCTTGAGACCGGCACCGCTGCGCATCAGCTCGAGCGCCTTGCCGAACTCCTCCAGCGGCAGCGCGTCGGTGAGCAGCTCGTCGCTGTTGATCGCACCCATCGCCATGAGGTCCAGCGCCGGGCCGAAGCTGTGCAGCACCGCCATCGAACCGACGATCTTGATCTCGTCGTTGTAGATGCGGAAGGGGGACAGGGAAATCCGCGCGTCGGCGGGGGCGACGCCGAACACCAGCAGCCGCCCGCCGCGGCGCACCTTGTCGAAGGCGGTCTCGATGGCCGGGGCGGCACCGGTGCAGTCCACGGCGGCGTCGAAGTTCGCCTCGAGCTCGCCGGCGTCCTCGACGGCGGCGACCGCACCCAGCCGCTCCGCGCGCGGGAGCCGCGCGCCGTTGCGGTCGGCCACGGTGACCTGCGCGCCCGCGCGCTGCAGCAGCTGCTGCACGAGCAGGCCCATCGTTCCCGCGCCGATGACCAGGAACCGCTCGCCGGCTTCGACGCCGATCTGGCGCACGCCGTGCACCGCGCAGGAGACGGGCTCGACCAGCGCGCCCTGCTGCCACGTCATCTCGTCGGGCATCCGGTAGCAGTTCGCCGACGGCACCGCGACGTACTCGGCGAACGCGCCGTCGACGGTGTCGCCGGTGGCTCCCCAGTTCGCGCACAGGTTGCCGTGGCCGTTGCGGCAGGGCGTGCAGTAGCCGCAGAACAGCGACGGGTCCACCGCGACCCGGTCGCCGACCCGCCACTCGCCCGGCACCTCCGGCCCGACCTCGACGACCTCACCGGCGAACTCATGCCCCGGCACGATCGGGTAAGGCGTGGGCGGGAAGTGCCCGTCCGCGATGTGCACGTCAGTGCCGCAGATCCCCGTGGCACCGACCTTCACCACCAGCTGGCGCTCCCTCGGTACCGGATCCGGTACGTCGCCCACCCGGGTGGAACCGGGCTCGTCGATGATCGCGGCGCGCATGACACCTCCGCCTCCAGAGCGCTCATCTGAGCGAACTGCGCTGTACTCGGCCCTGAATCTGAAAGGCATTGAAGAGGTCCACAGGTCACTGCGTCAAGCTTTCACGCCGCTTTCACGCTAGAGTGCTCATATGAGCACCACTCGACCGCGGAGCGGACTGATCGACACCATGACGGCGGCCGCCATCGCACACCGGTTCTTCGTGGCCGGGCGTTCGAAGCTGGAGATCGCCGAGGAGTTCGGCATCAGCCGCTTCAAGGCCGCCCGCGTCCTGTCCTCCGCGCAGGAGGACGGGCTGGTGAAGATCTCCTTCGAGTTGCCCTTCCCGGTCGACGTGGAGCGATCCGAACAGCTCCGGACGGCCTACGGGCTGCGCCGCGCGCTGGTGCTCAACCGAGCGCAGTCGAGAACCGATCGGGCGGAGCTGCGCCGCCGGATGGGCGCCTTGGCCGCGCAGCTCCTCTCCGAGATCACGGTGGGAGGAGACGTCATCGGCCTGTCGTGGGCGCGCTCGGTCAACGCCATGGCCGAGGCGATCCGCAGCCTCCCGAAGTGCCCGGTGGTGCAGCTGTGCGGCGTCCAGGCGGGCATGGACATGCGGGACCGCTCGGTGGAGACGGTCGGCCGGGTGGCCGCGGTCAGCGGCGGCGAGTCCTACCCCATCTACGGGCCGCTGGTGCTCCCCGACCGCCGCACCACCGAGATCCTGCGCGCCCAGCCGGGCATCGCGGAGACCTTCGAGCAGTTCCGGCACCTGACCAAGGCGGTGGTGAGCATCGGGGCGTGGCAGGACAACGAGTCCACCGTCTACGACGCGCTCAGCCCTGCCGAACGCGAGTCGATCCGCGAGCTCGGCGTCACCGCCGAGATCGCCGCCCGGCTCTTCGACGCCGACGGCAACGCGGTGTCCACCGGTCTCTCCCACCACGTGCTGGCCATCCCGCACGAGCAGCTCCGCGCGGTCCCCGAGGTGATCGCGGTCGGCTACACGACGCCAAAAGCGCGTGCCATAGACGCGGTCCTGCGGTCCGGCATCGTCAACACCCTCGTCACCGACGCCGAAGCAGCGGACCGCCTCCTCCACCTCGTCTCCGAACGGCCCGTGTCCCGCCCGGCCTGACCGAGCCCGACGACCGTGAAACGGACGGCGGACCAAGCACTTCCGCACTTTGACGTGATCGTGATCTTGCTGCAGCGCTGATCCGTTGACCGGTACAACGTTCAACGTTACAGTTCCGCTGCCCGATCGACCTGGATCATCGTCTTCCCAGGTCAAGACCACTGTTCCAGGCCGCAGGCGCCGCGCGTGCGCCCGGCGTGAGGGGAGCGAGATGACGACCGCGGACCGATCTTCACCGCATTCGTCGCAGCCCGCCGGTTCTCCACCCGCCGAGCCCCGCACCGTCGGCCGCCGGGGCTTCCTCGGTTACGTGCTGGCCGCGCCGACGCTGGTGGCCGCCGCCGACCTGAACCTGCGCGCGCCCACCGCCGAAGCACAAGGCCTGCCGCCGGCTCCGTCCCCCGCCATCGCCGAGATCACCGACCTCAGCGACATGCTGGAGTACTCGGCAGCTCCCACGGCCAACCTCATCACCGTCACGGTCAACACCGACGGCACCGTCTCCTTCGAGCTGCCGCGCGCCGAGGTGGGCCAAGGCATCACCACCTCGACCGCGATGCTCATCGCCGAGGAGATGGACGTGCCGGTCGAGCACGTCCACGTCTCGCTCGCCGACGCCCGGCCCGAGCTGGTGTTCAACCAGATCACCGGCGGTTCCGGCACCACGCTGTCGACCTACACGCCGATCCGGGTCGCCGCCGCCGTGGCGCGCGGGAGGCTGCTGCAGGCAGCCGCGATCGAGCTGGAGCAGTCCGTGTCGAGCCTGCGGCTCAAGCAGGGTGTCGTCACCGACCTGCTGGGCAACACCATCGGCATCGGCGATCTCGCGAAGAAGGCCGCGAGCGTGCGCACCGAAGAGGTCCCGGTGCAGCTCAAGCCCGCCGAGGACTTCAGCGTCATCGGCAAGCCGCACAACCGCGTGGACGCGCTCGCCGCGGTGACCGGCACCAAGAAGTTCGCGATGGACCTCACGATCCCGGGCGCGCTGCCGACGATGGTGTGCCGGCCGCCGACGATCAACGGGAAGGTCGGCTCGGTGCGCAACCTCGACGAGGTCGCCACCATGCCCGGGGTCACCGACGTCGTGGCGATCTCCACCGGGGTCGCCGTGCGCGCCCAGACCTTCGGCCAGTGCATCGACGCGGTGCGGGCCTTGGACGTCGACTGGAAGCCCGGCACCGCCGAGGGCAAGTCCGACCAGTCCGTCCTCGCCGAGCTGCGGGCGGCCGAGGCCCCGCTGGTGGCGCCGAAGGGCGAGTCCAGTGTGGAGGGTGACTTCACCTTCCACTTCCGCAGCAACAGCGCGCTGGAGACCAACTGCGCGATCGCGGACGTGCGGCGCGACCGGGCCGAGATCTGGTCGGCGCAGAAGAACCCGATCGTCACCAAGGAGACCATCTCCGCCGAGTACGGCATCCCGCTCGACGCGGTGAAGGTGCACGTCACCGAGGGCGGCGGGTCGTTCGGGCGCAAGCTGTTCAACGACGGCGCGGTGGAGGCCGCGGAGATCTCCCGCAAGCTCGGCAAGCCGGTCAAGCTCATGTGGCACCGCGCCGACGACTCGCGCCAGGGCCGCACCCACCCGATGGCGACCTCACGGGTGCGGGTGGGCGTCTCCGGTGACAACGTGCTCAGCTACGAGCAGCGGCACACCAGCGTCTTCACCGACTTCAGCCACGGCTTCGGCGAGATCATCACCGCCAGCGCGGCGAAGCTGCCGGTCATGGACGCGTCGTTCTCGCAGACCATCTTCACGTTCACCCAGAACATGCCCTACGGGTTCGGGGCGACCACGCAGCTGCTCAACGAGACCGACAAGGGTTTCAACACCGGCAGCATGCGCAACATCTACTCCCCCGACGTCACCACCGCGCGCGAGCTGATCGTCGACCAGCTGGCGGCGAAGATGGGCGAGGACCCCTACCGGTTCCGCCAGCGGTTCCTGCAGGAGGAGCGGCTCACCGCCGTGCTGGACCAGGTCGCCGAGGCCGGCCGGTGGGGCCGGTCGATGCCGGCCGGGACCGCGCAGGGCATCGCGGTGCACTCCGAGTACCGGTCGACGATCGCGACGCTGGTGGAGGTCGACTGCACGCCGGAGACGGTGAACCGGCCGATCCGCGACGGCGTGGCCGGACCACGGGTCACCAAGGCGGTGTGCGCGGTGGACATCGGTCTCGCGGTCAACCCGCGCGGCTTGGAGGCCCAGGTCATGGGCGGCATCAACGACGGCATCGCCAACGCGCTGACCTCCAGCCTGCACCTGACCGACGGGCACTTCCTGGAAGCCAGCTGGGACAACTACTTCTACACCCGGCAGTGGAACTCGCCGCCGGAGCTGGAGATCATCATCATGCCGCCGACGACCGGCAAGCCCGGTGGCGCCGGCGAGCTCGGAGTCGCCTCGGCCCAGGCGGCGGTGGCCTGCGCCTACGCCCGCGCGACCGGGTCGATGCCGACGAGCTTCCCGATCAACCACGGGACGCTGTCGTTCGAGCCGAAGCCGAACGTCCCGCCGATCCCGCAGTCGCCCACCGACGGCCTGCGCCACGCGCAGTGACGACCTGGAGGAATCCCCGTGCCTGAGCACACCTTTCGACTCAACGGCGAGCAGGTCACCGTCGACGTCGCCGACGACGTGCGGGTGCTGTGGGTGCTGCGCGACCTGCTGGGCGTGACCGGGCCGAAGTACGGCTGCGGGATCAACGTCTGCAAGGCCTGCACCAGCCACATCAACGGCAAGGCGTTCAACCCCTGCTCGGTCCCGGTCGGCGACCTCTCCGCCGAGGACGAGGTCACCACGATCGAGGGCCTGCCCGCCACGGTCGACTCCGAGCTGCACCCGATGCAGGAGGCGTGGCTGGAGCAGGACGTGGCGCAGTGCGGCTACTGCCAGCCGGGCCAGATCATGGCCGCGGTGGCCCTGGTGCGCCGCGCCTCGGAGGAGGGACGCCAGATCACCGAGGCCGACCTCGACTCGCTCCGCAACATCTGCCGCTGCGGCACGTACTTCCGCATCCGCGAAGCCATCAAGTCCGGCGCCGCCACGATGTGACCTCACCGCGCACGACCCGCCGCGACCGCGCTCCCGAGGCCCGCAGGGGGCTCCTCGGAGCGGTCGCGGTGTCGTGCCGTCGGGCGTCGTGGGGACTCCTGCGCCACGTCACAGCCGTGGCCGGGGCTGGACACGGCTCGCCCCGCGCCCCGGGCGCGCAGACAGGCGCCACCACAGGTGGGCGCGGTATCCTGGACGTGCCGGCGGGCGCTCCGCGCTGGCACGTGGAGCATTCGATCCCCGCACGGCGGAGCCTCCGGTCCGAGCGACCGGAGGCTTCCGCTTCAGACGCTCCCGGACACGGGGCTCACCCTCACCGTCCCGAGCGGCTCCGTGGCGCCGCGACGCCTGAGATGGAACAGGCTCGGCGCACGAGGTCCACGAAGCCGCTCAGGTCCCGCTACCGGGCGGTTGACGAGATCATCCGCCGAGGAGCTTGTCGATCTGCTGGTGGACGGTGAGCACCGCCAGCACGCCGAACAGGATGATCGACCAGATCAGCGCGCCGAGGCGAACGCCGGAGATGCGGATCTGGGCGGGCAGCATCTTGCGGTTGATGGCGATGAGCAGGCCGGAGTAGATGAACATCATGAGCCCGCCGGTGCAGGCGGCGATGGTGGCCAGCAGCAGCGGCTGCCCCATGCCCGCGACGATCACCACGGTGCCGATGATGCACAGGCCCCACACCAGGACCGCGTAGATCTTGCTCTCCGAGGCGTCCGGGAAGTAGCTCGTCTTGAGCACGTCGGCGGCCAGGCGGCTGGTGTAGTCGACGATGCCCAACGCCGCCGCGAACAACGAGAACGCGCCCACGACCCAGAAGAAGTAGCCGAACCAGCCGCCGGCCGTGGCCGACATCTTCTCGCCCTCGACACGCAGGAACGACACGTCGTTCTCCAGGCCCGGGTGACCGAAGACGGTGCCGTAGGCCAGCAACGACATGAACATGATGGACAGGAACGTGATGGCCACGAAGGTCATCAGCTGCTCCTTGTTGGCGAAGCGCCACCAGGCCTTCCAGCGGTCCAGGTTCTCGTCGGTGGCCGGGAAGATGAAGCCGGCCTGTCCGCGCGCCTCGGCCTGACCGGTCAGCGGGGAGACGATCTTCGGGACGTAGTGCCCCATCCCGAAGCCCTTGTCGCGGATCCAGTTGCTCTGCACGAGGTTCTGGCCGCCACCGGCACCGGCGAAGGCGAGCGCGCCCATCAGCACGGCGAAACCGAGCTCGGCAGCCGGGAACCCGGGTTCGGTGACCACGGTCGGCAGTGCCTGCCAGGTCTCGGCGCCGATGACGAACAGGCAGCCGATCGCGATGAGCAGCACGACCGCGGCGACCTTGAGCATCTCCGCGCGCTCCAGCGCGGTGTACACGGCCGGCGCCAGGGTGAGGATCAGCGCCACCAGCACCAAGATCCCCACGGCCACGACGGACTTGTCGCCGCCGACCGCGTAGGTGATCAGCGTCGCCGAACTCGTCGCCCACGCGGGCCAGAGGTTGGCGAAGTAGGCCATGATCGCGAACACCAGGCCCCAGTGCTTCCACAGCCGGCTGAAGCCGGTCACCGCGGTCTCACCGGTGGCCAGGGTGTAGCGCTCGATCTCCATGTTCAGGAAGTACTGCGTGATCAAGCCCAGCAGCGCCGCCCACACGAAGGTCAGCCCGACCTGCGAGGTGATGTAGGGGAAGAGGATGAACTCACCGCTGGCCAGGCCGACACCGGCGGCGACGATGCCAGGTCCGATCAGCCGCCACTGGTTGCGCGGCGGTTCCGGCAGGTCGCGCACCTGCGGTTGCGGGATGTACTTGTCGGGGAACGCCTTCGCCGGGCTCACCGAGCTCGCCTCGTTGCGATCTGCCATCGTCGGCACCCTTGCTCGTGGTTGTGCTTGTCGTACGAAGAGGGGCCAACGTAAGCGCCCGAACAGCACTCGGGCCGAAAAGTAATCTTTTCGTCGCTTACGTCGTTCTTTCCGCGACCTCGTGGAGGTCGGGGGTGCCCACGGGCTTCGCGACCAGGAAGGCGTAGCTGAGCGCGGCGAGGATCGCGATGCCGCTGGCCGCCAGCAGCGCCACCACGAAAGAACCGGTCTCCTCGACGAGGATGCCGGTGATCAGCGGCGCGAAGGCGCCGCCGAAGTAGCCGCCGAAGTTCTGCAGGCTGCCCAGCGACGCGGTGATCCGCTCGCTACCCGCTGTGGCCGCCAGCGACCAGGCTCCGGCGCTCGCGGAGTTCATGAAGAACTGCGCCAGCGAGATGCACACCAGCGCCAGCGTGGTGCTGGGGGTGAGCGCCACGGGGATCGTGCACAGCCCGCCGACGAGCAGTCCCGTGCAGATCGGGATCTTCCGCGCCAGCATGGTCGGAACTCCTCGCCGCACCAGGAGATCTCCGAAGCCACCACCGGCGAGCATGCCCAGCGTTCCGGCCAGGTACGGAACGATCAGCGCGATCCCGGTGTCGGCGACGCTGAGCCCGCGCTCGCTCTCGAGGTAGGCCGGCAACCACGTCAGGTAGAGGTAGATGGAGTAGATGACGCCGGTGAAGCCCAGCACCATGCCCCAGGTCGTGCGGTGCCGCAGCAGGCCCGCCCACTCCCGGACCGACACCGGCACCGGCCGCTCCTCGTCGGTCGACGGCGCCCGGTCGCGGTGGACGCCGAACCAGACCAGCGCGAGCACGATGCCGACCGCACCGGCCACGACGAACATGGTCCGCCACCCGTAGGCCAGCATCAGCCAGGTCAGCAGCGGTGGCGCGATCGCGGGCGCGATGGTGGAGGCGGCGTTGAACAACCCGACGGGAAACCCGCGCGATGCGCGCGGCCACCACTGGGAGACCACCTTCGCCCCTCCGGGGAACGCCGGCGCTTCACCGAGCCCGAGGACGACCCTGCCGAGCAGCATCTGCTTGAAGTTCGCCGCCAGGCCGCAGAACGCCTGCGCCACCGACCACAGCAGCAGCCCTCCACCGAGCACCCGCCGCGCCCCGAACCGGTCGAGCAGTCCCCCGGCGGGCAGCTGGGCGAACGCGTACGCCCAGGAGAACACCGACAGCAGCAAGCCCATCTCGGCCGGACCGATGCCGAAGTCCTGCTGCACGCTGTGGTTGGCGATGGCCAGCGTGCTGCGGTCGACGTAGTTGACGATGCCGATCAGCAGCAGCATCACCATCAGCACGACCCGCATCCGCCGGATGCCCGCTGGCGCTCCCACGCTCCACCTCCACGACGAAGTTGTGGCGCGACACTAAGCACCCGAACACGACCCCAGGACACGTTCGAGTCACCGTTTTCCACCGAATTCCCCGAGCCGGCAAGGCTTTTTGTGGACGTTCACGACATACCGGACAACGTTCGGTTCCCTGCGGCTCCACGCACCGACGCTCCTACCGCAGACCTCCGGGATCGGGAGGGTGCGGCTCGACAGGTCGGTGTTCGTCACGTAGACCAGGGTTCTGAGCTGCAGGTCCGGCCTGCAGGCCGGACCTGTCGGCCGAGGGCCGGAGATCCACCACGGTTCAGATCGTCGTTCCGGGCGCCGAGGGCAGCCCGCGGAGGAGGACCATGTCGAAGGCATCGCTGGGGTACGGGTCGTGGCCCACACCGGTGACCTCGGAACTCGTGACGAGAGCGGCGACGGGGTTCGGGTCCGTCGCCGCCTACGACGCGCCGGGTGGCAGCGGCATCGTGTGGTCGGAGAGCCGGCCGGACGAGGGTGGCCGGACCCAGCTGGTACGCCTGACCTCGGACGGGGTCCGCTGCGAGCTTCTGCCCGCCGAGGCCAACGCCCGCACCGCGGTCCACGAGTACGGCGGCGGGGCGTGGTGGCTGCACCCCGGCGACCCGGAGAGCGTCTGGTACGTCGACTGGGCCGACCAGCGCGTGCGCCTGCAGCGGCGCGACGGCGAGGCCGTCGCCCTCACCCCGGAGCCGGAGGTGCCGCGCGGTGACCGCTACGCCGACGGCGACGTCGCGCACAGCGGCAGGTTCGTGGTCGCCGTCCGCGAGCACCACCCCTCCGCCGGGTGCCCGGCCCGCGAGGTCCGCAACGAGGTCGTTCGGCTCGACGCCTACGCGGCCTCCACGCCCGAGGTGCTGGTCAGCGGCCACGACTTCGTCGCCGCCCCTCGCCTGTCGACCGACGATTCCCGGCTCGCCTGGATCAGCTGGGAGCACCCCTCGATGCCGTGGGACGACACGGTGCTGCGGGTGCGTGACCTGGCCACCGGGGCCGAGGAGGTCGTCGCGGGCGGCCCGGGCGAGTCGGTCTCCGAACCGCAGTGGCACCCGGACGGCTCGCTGACCTTCCTCTCCGACCGCACCGGGTGGTGGAACCTCTACCGGTGGCGGCCCGGCGCCGCGGTGGAGGCCCTCGTCGAGGTCGACGCCGAGATCGGCGTGCCGGGCTGGCAGCTGGGCGGGTCCCGGTACGCCGTCCTCCCGGACGGCCGGATCGTGTTCGCCGCCGTCCGTGACGGGTTCGACCGCTTGGCGGTGCGCGAGACGACCGGCGAGATCACCGAGCTGGACCTGCCGTTCTCGGTGTTCCGGTCCGTCCGACCGGACGCTTCGGGCACGGTCGTGTTCATCGCGGGCAGTCCAGCGGAGGAGTTCGGCGTGCACCGGGTGGTTCCCTCGCCGGAAGCCACCGCGCAGACGGCGCGGGCCCCGCGCGATCTCGGCCTCGACCGGGAGTTGTTCGCGCGCCCGGAGAGCTTCGCGTTCCCGTCGGTGGACGCCGGAGGAGCTCCGCGCACCGGACACGCGCTCTACTACCCGCCGACGGGAACGCACACCGCTCCGGAAGGGGAACTGCCACCGCTGCTGGTGACGATCCACGGTGGACCGACGTCGATGGCGCAGCCGGTCCTCAACGTCGGCGTGCAGTACTGGACGAGCCGTGGTGTCGGCGTCGTCGACGTCAACTACGGCGGTTCGACCGGCTACGGTCGCGCCTACCGCGAACAGCTCCACGGCGCGTGGGGTGTCGTCGACGTCGCCGACTGCACGGCTGCCGCACGAGCCTTGGCCGAAGCCGGGCGCGTCGACCCGGACCGCATGGCGATCCGCGGTGGTTCAGCCGGCGGGTTCACCACGCTGGCGGCGCTGGCACGGCCGGACACGCCTTTCTCCGCCGGCGCCGACCACTTCGGCGTGGCCGACCTGGAGGCCCTCGTGCAGGAGACCCACAAGTTCGAGTCGCAGTACCTGCACCGGCTCATCGGGCAGTACCCGCAGGACCGTGAAACCTTCGTGCAACGCTCGCCCATCACGCACGTCGACCAGCTCCGCACGCCCTTGGTCGTGCTGCAGGGCGGTGAAGACGTCGTCGTGCCGCCGAACCAGTCCGAGCTGATCGTCGAAGCCGTGCGCGAGCGCGGAGTTCCCGTCGCCTACCTGCTCTTCCCGGACGAGCAGCACGGTTTCCGCCGCACCGAGAACATCCGCCGCGCGCTGGACGCCGAGCTCTACTTCTACTCCCGCGTGTTCGGCTTCGACCTCCCCGAAGACGAGGGGATCGCACCGATCGAGATCGACAACCTCGATCAGAGCTAGGACCTTCGGAACGGATTCGTGCCGATCACCGCCGTGACGCCGCGTGTCCGCAGGAGGCGGAGCCGCGGAGCTTCCCGTCCGGGTCTCCGCTACCCGCTTCGCCACGCGCCGCACTCCCTCCGCGAAGACCTCACGAACGCTCGTCGAGGGCTTTGGTGGCCTGGTCCCTGGCCTTGCTCGCGCGCTCGTGCTCGTGGCGGGCGGTCTTGGTCTCGCGGCGGCGCTCCTTGAGCTCGGACTCGGCCTCGGCGAGCTCCTCCCGCAGTCGTTCGCAGCGCTCCTGGGCCTCCTGCTCCGCCCGTTCGGCCTTGCGGAGGTCTTCTGCGGTCTCGTCGAGCCGGTTCGAGGCCCGGCTGAGGTGGTCGCGCAGTTCGACGAGCTCGGCCTCGCCGGTGTCCCCGTCCTCCTCGCGCCGCTTCGAGCGGGACCTCCTGGTCTTCGCACCGGACCCGCCGGTCTTCGAGCGGGACTTCCCGGCCCCGTTGCCGGCTTGCCTGCGGACCGCCGCGACGGCGAGGTCGTCGAGGCCGAAGCCGCTGTACTCCAGCGGCTTGGTCAGCGTCGCCTCCTCGACCTGGCGAGCGGCCTCGGGGTCGGAGAGGGCCGCGGTGAGGGTCTGCGTGATCTGCTCGCGGCCGCTCTCAGCGATCTTCTGCCCGCGCTCGGCGGCGAGGTCGACCGCCAGGCCGGTGAGCCGGTCGAGCAGTCTGGTGCGTTCGGCGGCGAGCTCGCGGAGCTCGTCACCGCGCAGTTCGCGCTGAGCGCTGCGCAGCCGCTCCCCGAGGTCGAGCAGGGCGCGCAACTCGTCGTGCTCGCGGTCGGCCAGCAGGTTGACCGCCCAGGCGGCGGTGGTGGGTTTGCGCAGCTTCTTGATGTGCCGGGCCAGTTCGGCGTCACCGGATTCCTTGGCGCGCGCGGCGGCCTCGTCGCGTGCGGTGACGAACCCCACCGGATCACCGGTGAGCAAATCGCGCGACACTTCCCGCAGGTCCACTCCCCCAACCTGCCATCGAGCCGGTGCTCGCGCGAGGCGCGCGTTGGCGAGATCGTCGGCACGCGGGCAGGCTGGGGACATGACGGCATTGGAGCGTCCTCGCAACGGAAAGATGATCGCCGGAGTCTGCGCCGGCCTCGCCCACCGGTTCGGTCTGCCGGTGTTCTTGGTGCGGCTTGCCTTCGTGCTCTCCTGCATCCTGCCGGGCCCGCAGTTCGTGGTCTACATCGCGCTGTGGATCTTGCTTCCCAAGGCCCGGTGAAGCTCGTGCGCGCCTGCCGGAATCTCTGGTTCCGGCAGGCGTTGCAGTTGACGTGAGTCCTCGTCTGTCCGTGCTCGACCGCTCGCACCTCCGCGTCGGCGGCAACGCCCAGGACGCGCTGCGGGAGACGGTGCGCTTCGCGCAGGAGGTCGAGCGCCTCGGCTACCACCGGTTCTGGGTCGCCGAGCACCACGGCGTGCCCGGTGTCGCCGGAGCCGCCCCCACCGTCCTCGCCTCGGCCGTCGCCGCGGCGACCAGCCGCATCCGGGTGGGCTCCGGCGGGGTCATGCTGCCCAACCACCAGCCGTTGGTGGTCGCCGAGCAGTTCGGCGTGCTGGCCTCCCTGTTCGGCGACCGCGTCGACGTGGGCCTGGGCCGGTCGCTGGGTTTCACCGGCGCCATCCGCAAGGCGCTCGCCGCCGAGGACGCGAGCCGCTTCACCGAGCAGCTGGCCGACCTGCTGGCCTACCTCGACGGCGGCATCGGGGGCGTGCACGCGGTCCCGGCCGAAGGGCTCGACCTGCCGGTGTTCGTGCTGGCCACCCGCAACGCCACCAGCGCAGCCGAGCTCGGTCTGCCGCTGGTCATCGCCTCACCGCTGGGCGAGCAGCAGGTGCTGCGCACGATCGACGACTACCGGCAGAACTTCCGCCCCTCCCGTCGCGCCGAAGAGCCGTACGTGGTGCTCGCGCGCTCCGTCGCGGTCGCCGACACCACGGAGGACGCCCGCCGCCTGCTCGTCCCGGAGGCGTGGGCCGGGGTGTGGTCGCGCACCCGAGGCGAGTTCCCGCCGCTGGAGGATCCGGACCGCGTCCTCGCCCGCGAGATGACCGACCGCGAGCGCACCCACTTCACCCGAGCTGTGCGCGGCCACACCTACGGCACCCCGGACGACGTGGCGCCGGCCCTCGAAGACCTCCTCGCCACGACGGCGGCCGACGAACTCCTGGTGACCACGACGGGCCACGACCAGGACGAGCGTCTCCGCTCCTACCGCCTGCTCGCCGAGCTGACCGCCTGAGCGGCGGTCACTTGCGCTCGAGGACGGCCTTGAGGAAGCGCCGGGTCCGCTCGTGCTGGGGGTGCTGGAGGATCTGGGCCGGTGGCCCGGACTCGATCACCGACCCGGAGTCGAACATCAGCACCCGGTCGGAGATCTCCTCCGCGAAGCGCATCTCGTGGGTGACCAGCAGCATCGTCATGGCCGTGGTGTGCGCGAGGTCGCGGATGACCGCGAGGACCTCGCCGATGAGCTCCGGGTCGAGCGCGGAGGTGACCTCGTCGAAGAGCATCACCTTCGGGCGCATCGCCAGCGCGCGGGCGATCGCGACGCGCTGCTGCTGACCGCCGGAGAGCTGGCCCGGCTTGTGCGACATGTGCTTCTCCAGGCCGACCAGCTGCAGCAGGTCGACGGCGCGCTGCCCAGCCTCCTCGCGGCCCATGCCCAGCACCCGCACCGGTGAGAGGGTGACGTTGTCCAGCACGGTCATGTGGGGGAACAGGTTGAAGTGCTGGAAGACCATGCCGATCTTGCGCCGCACCTCGGCTTGCTTCTTCAGATCCGTCCGGGCACCCTCGCGGCAGTCCCACAGCGGCTCGCCGTCGACCTCGACCAGCCCGGTGTCCGGGCTCTCCAAGGTCATCAGCAGCCGCAGGATGGTGGTCTTGCCGGAACCGCTCGGCCCGATGATCGACACCTTCTCCCCCGGCGCCACGGTCACGTCGAGGTCGCGCAGCACGTGGTTGTCCCCGAAGGACTTCCCCACGCCTGCGAAGGAGATCATCGCCTCATCTGGGGTGGGCAAGACGCAGCTCCAATCTTGTGACCAGCCACGCGGCGGGCAGGCTGACCGCCAGGAACAGCAGGGCGGCGATGGTCATCGGTTCCAAGTAGCGGTAGCTGCTGGACCCGACGGCCGTCGCGTGGCCGAGCAGTTCGAAGACCGTGATGGCGTGCAGGATCGCGGAGTCCTTGAACATCTGCACGAGGTAGTTGCCCAGCGCGGGGATGACGTCGCGGATCGCCTGCGGCAGCACCACGAAACGCCAGCGCTGCCAGGTCGACAGGCTCAGCGCGGTGCACGCCTCCCACTGCCCCACCGCGACGCTCTGGATCCCCGCCCGGTAGACCTCGGCGGTGTAGGCGCTGTAGTTGAGGCCGATGACGACGATGCCGGTGATCAACGGCGAGAACTGCACGCCGACGCTCGGCAGCACGAAGAACGCGAAGTAGGCCTGCACCAGCAGCGGGGTGCCGCGCACGAACAGCACGTAGAAGGTGAACAGCTTGCTGATCACCGGAACACCGGAGTAGCGCACCACCGCCACGAACAGCCCCACGACCAGCGCGATCGCCATGCCGATGAGCGTGATCCGCACGGTGACCCACAGGCCCTGCAGCAGGAACGGCAGGATCTGCGCGGCGAACGACCAGTCCCAGATCACGACGTCACCCACCGATCCGGCAGCACCCGTTGCCAGAAGCTCCGCGCCTGCGCAGGACGGGTCGGGTCCACCTTCCGCTCCACCCAGGACGAGCCGAGCGAGAGGACGTAGGCGACCACGAAGTAGAGGACCAGGATGGTGCCGAACACCGCCGCGGTGGCGCCGGTGGTGTTGCGGACCATCTGCGCGGTGAAGGTCAGGTCGGCCACGGTCACCAGCGACACCAGCGAGGTGTTCTTGAGCAGGTCGACCATGACGTTGCCGAACGGCGGGATCATCGCCGGAACCGCCTGGGGCAGGATGACGAACCGCATCCGCTGGTACGGGCTCAGGCTCAGCGCGATGGCTCCTTCCCGCTGACCCCGCGGCAACGCCGTGATGGCACCGCGCACGATCTCCGCGCCGTAGGCGCCCTCGTTGAGCCCGAGGGCGAGGATCGCCGCGGCGTAGGGGACGAGCTGGACGCCGAAGAACGGCAGGGCGAAGAACAACCAGAACAGCTGCACCAGCATCGACGTCCCCCGGAAGACCTCGATGAACACCGAGGCCGGCCAGCGCACCCAGCGGCGGCGCGACATCCGGGCGATGCCGGCGACGAAGGCCACGACCACCGCCAGCAGCGTGCCGGCGAGGGTGAGCGCGATGGTGATCAGCAGGCCCTCGCCGAGCAGCGGGAAGTACGGGAGGATCTCCGACATGGGCGTCTAGCCCGCGACGGAGCAGAGCTGCTCGCGGGTGACCGACCGCGCCGCCTCCCCGGAGAAGCCCCACTTCGCGAGGATCTGGTCGAACTCCGGGGTGGCCTTGAGTGCCTTGAGCTGTTCGTCGTAGGCGGCGACCAGGTCGGCGTCCGCCTGCCGGAACCCGGCGCCGGACCCGGTCTGCTGCACGTCGGTGATGGCACCGGTGATCTCGATGCCCTCGGTCTTGAGCGCGTTGAGCGACAGGGTCGGCAGGAAGAACGCGTCAGCCCGGCCGGCCAGGACCGCCTCGATCCCGCTGCGACCGTCGGGGACGTTGACGACCTGCGCGGCCGGAACACCGGCCGTCTTGAGGGCACCGTCCTCGAAACCGCCTGGCAACACCGCGATCTTCAGCGCCGGGTCGGCCTTGACCGCCCCGACCGTGGTCAAGTTCTTCGGGTTGCCCACCGGCACGGCGAACGACTCCGTGGAGACGATCTGCGGCTCGGAGTAGCGGACCTGGCTGCACCGGGACTGCTTCATGAACAGCCCGGCGGCGATGATGTCCCACCGGCCCGCGTTGAGCCCGGGGATCATCGATTCGTAGGGGGTGACGACGCCTTCGATCCGGGGGACGCCCATGCGCTTGAGCACGGCGGCGACGACGTCGGGTTCGGCCCCGGTGACGCTGCCGTCCGGGTTGATCTGCGTGTAAGGCGGTTCGTTGGCGATCGCGATCCGCGCGTACCCCTGCTGCTTGAGGCGGTCCACCGGGGAGCCGGTCGGCTGGCCGGTGCCGGGTTCGGTGAAGCTGCACCCGGCGAGGAGGCCTGCGGCAGGCAGGGCGAGTGCCGCGGCTCCACCGGCGCGGAGCAGTTGTCGTCGGGACATTTCGGTCCTGGCCATGGCCCAAACCTCCCCTAGAGCATCGCCCATTAGGGTGATGCGGTTGGGCAGTGACGGTAGGACTCCCTTGTGTCCGTGTCAACGCGAACTCGTCACCGCACGGTTTCCGAATGTTGCGCCACGTCAACTGTGCCGGACTGCCCATCCAGCGCAAACGCGACAAGGCCGGGACTCCTCCGCACGGGCGGGACGGCGCCGTTCGGACTAGAAATCAACACGGACGGGTGAACAACGGCGATCTCAGGAACGCAGTGCGACCGCGACGCGTGCTTCCCGCGCGACCTCCAGGTCTTCCCGCGCTCGCACCACGACGCTGCGCGCGGCAGCCCCGGCGGCACTGATCTCCCCCTCACCCGCGTGGATGTTGCGCGCGGGATCGATGGCGGCCCCGGCGAACACCAGGGCCCGGCCGACCGCGGCACGCACCGTCGGCTGGTGCTCGCCGACCCCGCCGGTGAACACCAGCAGGTCCACGCCACCGAGCACCGCCAGCATCGCCCCGGCGTGCCGCACCAGGCTGTGCCGGTAGACGTCGAAAGCCGTTGCGGCGTCGTGATCGCCGTTCTCCCTGGCGTCGAGCACGTCGCGCAGGTCGCCGGACCCGCCGGCCAGTCCGGCGATCCCGGAGCGCTTCGCCAAGACCTCGAAGACCTCCTGCGGGGCAAGGCCTCTGGTGTTGATGAGCCAGCCGAGGAGGCCGGGGTCGACGCTGCCGCTGCGGGTGTTCATCACGAGCCCTTCCTCCGGCGTGAAGCCCATCGTGGTGTCCACGCAGCGTCCGTCGAGCACCGCCGCCATCGAGGCCCCGGCCCCCAGGTGGCAGCTGAGCACCTTCCCACGCCCCGCGGGCATCCCGACCAGCTCCGCTCCGCGCCGGACCGCGTAGGCGTGCGAGAGACCGTGAAAACCGTAGCGCCGCAAGGAATACCGCTCGTTCCACTCGCGCGGCAGCGGGTAGGTGGCCGCCGCGGGGGGCAACCGGGCGTGGAAGGCGGTGTCCACGCAGACCACCGAAGGCACCTCGGGTGCGAGGTGTCGGGCCACGCGGATCCCCTCGATCGCGCGCGGCTGGTGCAGCGGGGCGAGTTCGGTCAGCGACTCCAAGTACGCCTGCACCGAGTCGTCGACGACCGTGGCCTCGATGATGCGGTCGCCGCCGTGCACCACCCGGTGCCCGACGACCTCGGCGCCGTGCCGGTCGAGGAAGTCCGCGATCGGCGCCGGCTCGCCGTCCCACCGCTCCTCGTGCCGCTCGTCGACGAGGTCGTCGCCGTCGAGGAGCCCGAGCTTGAGGCTGCTGGAACCGGTGTTGACCGTCAGCACCCTCACCGGCCGGGCCACACCCACTCCCGGATCTCCGGCATGTCCTCGCCGTGCGTGGAGACGTAGTGCCGGTGCTCGATCAACTTGGTCTTCAAGGCTTCCCGCGCGTAGGCGGCGCGGGGACCGAGCCGGGGCACGCGGTCGATGACGTCGATGGCGAGGTTGAACCGGTCGATCTGGTTGAGCACGCACATGTCGAACGGGGTGGTCGTGGTGCCCTCCTCCTTGTAGCCGCGCACGTGCATGTTCTCGTGGTTGTGGCGGCGGTAGGTCAGGCGGTGGATCAGCCACGGGTAGCCGTGGTAGTTGAAGATCACCGGGCGGTCGCGGGTGAAGAGGCTGTCGAACTCGGCGTCGGACAACCCGTGCGGGTGCTCGCGCTCGTCCTGCAACCGCATCAGGTCGACCACGTTGACCACGCGGACCCGCAGGTCGGGGAACTCCCGCAGCAGCAGGTCCACTGCCGCCAGCGTCTCCATCGTGGGCACGTCACCGGCGCACCCCATCACCACGTCCGGATCACCGTCGCCGTCGCTCGAAGCCCAGTCCCAGATGCCGATCCCCTTGGTGCAGTGCACCACCGCCGATTCCATGTCGAGGTACTGCGGCGCGGGTTGCTTGCCGGCCACGACGACGTTGATGTAGTCGCGGCTGCGCAAGCAGTGGTCGACCACCGACAGCAGCGTGTTGGCGTCCGGCGGCAGGTACACCCGCACCACTTCGGCCTTCTTGTTCACCACGTGGTCGATGAACCCCGGGTCCTGGTGGGAGAAACCGTTGTGGTCCTGCCGCCACACGTGCGAGGTCAGCAGGTAGTTCATCGAGGCGATCGGTTGCCGCCACGCCAGCTGCCCGGCCACCTTCAGCCACTTGGCGTGCTGGTTGACCATCGAGTCCACGATGTGCGCGAAAGCCTCGTAGCAGGAGTAAAAACCGTGCCTGCCGGTGAGCAGGTACCCCTCCAGCCAGCCCTGGCAGGTGTGCTCGGAGAGCACCTCCATCACCCGGCCGTCACCGGCCAACGAGTCGTCACCGGGGAGGATCTCGGCCGTCCAGGCGCGCGAGGTCGCCTCCAGCACCGCACCCAGCCGGTTGGAGTTGTTCTCGTCCGGCGCGAAGATCCGGAAGTTGCGCTCGTTCTCGCTCAACCGCAGCACATCGCGCAAGAACCGGCCGAGCTCCCGCGTCGCCTCCCCCGTCGTCGCGCCGGGGTGCTCGACCTCCAGGGCGTAGTCCCGGAAGTCCGGGAGCCGCAAGGCGCGCAGCAGGTGCCCGCCGTTGGCGTGCGGGCTGGCGCTCATCCGCCGGTTGCCGGCCGGGTTGTTGGCGCGGATCGAGCGCACCGGCGCTCCCGAGGCCTCGAACAGCTCTCCGGGTTCGTAGCTGCGCATCCAAGATTCCAGCAGCCACAGGTGTTCCGGGTTGTGCCACGGGTCCTTGATCGGCACCTGGTGCGCCCGCCAGGTCCCGGCGACGTGCTTGCCGTCGACGGTGTCGGGTCCGGTCCAGCCCTTCGGGGTGCGCAGCACGATCATCGGCCACCGCGGCCGCTGCGCGCTCTGCTCGCGCCGGGCCCGCCGCTGGATGGCCGCGATCTCGTCGAGGCAGCGGTCCAAGGTCGCGGCGAAGAGGTGGTGCATCGGCGCGGGTTCGTCGCCGGCGACCAGGTAGGGCTCGTAGCCGAAACCGCGCAGCATGTTGAGCAGCTCTTCGTCGGGGATGCGCGCCAGCACCGCGGGGTTGGCGATCTTGTACCCGTTGAGGTGCAGGATCGGCAGCACCGCACCGTCGGTGGCCGGGTTGAGGAACTTGTTGCTGTGCCAGCTGGTCGCCAACGGCCCGGTCTCCGCCTCGCCGTCGCCGATGATGCACGGCACGATCAGGTCCGGGTTGTCGAACACCGCCCCGAAGGCGTGGGACAGCGAGTAGCCCAGCTCCCCGCCCTCGTGGATCGAGCCCGGTGTCTCCGGCGCGACGTGGCTGGGGATGCCACCGGGGAAGGAGAACTGCGTGACCAGCCGCTTCAGGCCCTCGGTGTCCTGCGCGACGTCAGGGTAGATCTCGCTGTAGGTGCCCTCCAGCCACGCCGCCGCGACCAACCCGGGGCCCCCGTGGCCAGGGCCGATCACGTACATCATCGCCAGGTCGCGCAGCCGGATCGCGCGGTTGAGGTGCGCGTAGACGAAGTTCAGACCGGGGGTGGTCCCCCAGTGCCCCAGCAGGCGCGGTTTGATGTGCTCCGGCCGCAGCGGCTCCCGCAGCAGCGGGTTGTCCATCAAGTAGATCTGGCCCGCCGACAGGAAGTTGGCCGCGCGCCACCACAGGTGCAACCGGTCGAGTTCCCCCGGGTCCAGGTGTTCGCTCACCGCCGGCGTCATCGTCCACCCCGGCTCGGTGACCTGCGCTTCACTGCTCATCCCCGACTCCCCGAAGTCGATTCACACCACTCAGCGTGGTCGCCCGCCACCAACGCGCAAGTTGGGACGCGGGCCAAGGCCTGCGGCGTGATCGGCGGGAGGAGAGCCGCTGTTCCAGGTGGAACTCGGCTGGCACCGCCCCAGGTGCCCGTGGCTACGCGGCCGGCACGACTTCACGCAGTGTGATCGGCATGCCGCGGCAAGGGTTCACGACGAGGCGCTGAGGTCTGTGAGGCTTGCGGCGGAGCCGCCGTCCTCAGGTGTGAGATCCAACCGGCATCGCCGCGGGTTCTGAGCGGCTTCGTGGCGAGTACGTCCCGACGCCGTGTTGAACGTAGGAGTGGCGCACCGGAGCCACGGAGCCGCTCAGGTTCTGCCACCCGCACCGCTGAGCAGAAGAACCTTCGACCTCTCAAGGGAGACGCTCGACCGTGCTGCTGTCCGCTGAGCGCTGGGCTGCGGCGATGATCTCGAGGGCGGTCACCGCGTCGGCGGGGTCCACCGGGGCCGGGGCGTGGCCGGTGAGCGCCTCGACGACCCCGTCGTAGAAGGCCAGGTAGTCACCCCGTTCGCTGGGGACCGTGCGGGTGGTCTCGCCATCGCCGAGTTCGCCCCAGATCTCCTCGGGCTCGCGGCCCCACGCGTCGTCGACCGGGCGCTTGCCGGCGCGGAGGTCGGCCTCCTGAGGATCGGTCCCGTGCTTGGTGAACGTGCCCTGGTCCCCGAGGACCCGCAGGCGCGGACCGGGCACCGCCGCGAGCTTGCTCATCCACAGGTGCGAGCGGACGCCGCCGGCGTGGGTCAGCGAGACGAACGAGTCGTCGTCGGCGCGCACGCCCGGCCTGCGGCGGTCGATCTCGGCGTAGACCGAGGTGACCGGGCCGAACAGCTGCAACGCCTGGTCGATGAGGTGGCTGCCCAGGTCGTAGAGCAGGCCGGCCACGTCCTCGGCGCCGCCGGAGTCGCGCCAGGTCGGCTTGGGCTGGGGCGACCAGCGGTCGAAGCGGGACTCGAAGCGGTGCACCCGCCCGAGCTCGCCGCTCTCCAGCACGGCGCGGACGGTGCGGATGTCGCTGTCCCAACGCCGGTTCTGGAACACCGTCAGCAGCAGGCCCCGCTCGCGGGCGTGCTCGATGAGCGCGCGGCCTTCCTCGGCGGTCGGCGTGAACGGCTTGTCCACCACCACCGGCAAGCCCGCGTCGAGCGCGGCCTTCGCCAGTTCGGCGTGCGTGCGGTTGGGCGTGGTGATGACCACCAGGTCAGGGCGGCGCGCGAACAGCGCGTCCAGGTCGTCCACCGGCTCGGTGCCCGGCAGGTCGGCGCGCACCTGCGCCTGCCGCTCGGGGTTGGCCGTGACCACCGCGTCGAACCGCAACCGCGGGTGAGCGGTGATCAGCGGTGCGTGGAAGATCGACCCGCCCGAGCCGTAGCCGACGAGTCCGACCTTCAGTTCCTGCTGTCCCGAGCCGTGCATGTCCCCATTAGACACTCCGCGGCCGCCCGCTCGAGCGAGGGTCGCCACCCGCGGTGACCGCTACGCCGACACCTGGGTCGGCGAGCGTGCGTTGTCCTGCCCCGGGCAGACCAGTCCGGTCTCGTAGGCGAGGATCACCAGCTGCGTGCGCGAGGAGATCTGCAGCTTCTGCATCACGTGGTACAGGTGGGACTTCACGGTCAGCTCGGCCAGGCCGAGGTTGCGCGCGATCTCGGCGTTGGAGCCGCCGCGCGCGACTTCCAGCAGCACGTCCAGCTCGCGCTCGGTGAGCACCGACAGCTCGCTGCGCGCGTCCCGCACGCCCAGCGCGGCGAAGCGCTGCAGCAGCCGCTTGGTCACCCGGGGCGCCAGCAGCGCCTCCCCGGCGGCGACCGTGTGCACGGCCTTGACCAGCTCCTCGGGGCTGGCGTCCTTGAGCAGGAAGCCGCTGGCCCCGGCGCGCAGCGCGCCGTAGACGTACTCGTCGAGGTCGTGCACGGTCAGCATGATCACGGCCGTCGCACCACCGGTCTCGGCGAGGATCTCCTGCGCCGCGGCGATGCCGTCCTTGCCCGGCATCCGCACGTCGAGCAGCACCACGTCCGGGCGCCTGCGGCGCACCGCCGCGACCGCCGAGTCGCCGTCCGACGCTTCGGCGAGGACCCGCAGACCCGGTTCGTTGGACAGCAGCGCGACCAGTCCGGCACGGATCATCGCTTGGTCATCGGCAACCAGGACGGTCGTCTCCGCACTTCCCACCGAAGCCTCCTAGGTCCTGGCGGCCTGACATCCACGGCTCAGGCCAGGTCCGGATTTTCCGGGCACGGTAACACGGCCTCCAGGCGAAATCCGTTCATGACCGGATGTGCTGTCAAGGTTCCGCCCAGCAGCGCAACGCGTTCCCGCAGCCCGATCAACCCGTGACCCGACGGTTGGGACCCAGGCCGCTGCACCTGCTCGTCCAGAGCGCTGAGCTCGTTGGTCACCTCGATGCGCAGAGTCGTCGCCCCGTACTCCACCAGCACCCGAGCACGTCCGGCTCCCGCGTGCTTGAGGACGTTGGTCATCGCCTCCTGGACGATGCGGTAGGCCGTCATCTCCACGCCCGGCCCGAGCTCGCGGACCTGGCCGCGTCGGTCCAGCTTCCAGCTCACGTGCCCGCCGCGCACCGAGTCGACCAGGTCGTCCAGCCCGTCCAGCGTCGGCGTGGGTTGCCAGTCGATGGTCTCCTTGCCGGTCGCGTCGCGTTCGCGCAGCGCGGTGAGCATGTCGCGCATCTCCCCCAGCGCACCGCGCGAACTGCTCTCCAACTCCTGCAAGGTCTGCCGGGCGTGGTCGGGGTCGCGGTCGATCACCGCCCGAGCCACGCCCGCGCGCAGCGCCACCACCGACAGGTTGTGCGAGACGATGTCGTGGAACTCCCGCGCGATGCGGGCGCGTTCGATCGACGCCGCGTCGGCCGCGAGCTGGTCGCGCGCGTCGTCCAGCATCGTCAAGGTGCGCTCGAGCTGTTCGGCCCGCCGGCGCCCGATCTGCACCGCGTAGGCCAGGCCGACCACGATCACCAGGTTCACCACCGCGCCGACGACGCGCAGGGCACCCATCAGCGGGCCCATCCCGTAGGCGACCGCGTCCGCCACCGGGTAGCACATCGCCAGCCCGGCGGCGGCCACCATCATCGGCGGAGTGCTGCGCACGCACACCGAGTACACGGCGACCTGGATGACCAGGTTCAGCGCACCGATGCTCAGGTGGAGGGCCGTCAGCCCGACGGTCGTCGCGACGAGCACGAACAGCACCGTCCAGGGCAGCCTGCGGCGCAGCGTCAGCAGCAGACCGGCCGGGCCGCCGATGGCCATCGGCACCCACCACGGGATCGACGGCGGGTGCTCGGCCAGCGCCGCGTCGAAGACGTAGAGCACCGAGGCGGCCAGCACGAACGCGACGTCGAAGAGCGTGACCCGGTGGATCAGCACCCACTTCCAGAGCCCCGACCGGGAGCGGGAGAACGCGAGCCCGCCGACGACCTGATCGACCATCGCACCTGCCTGTCTGCAACGGGCTCGCGGGACCGAGCACGGCTCCGCCGGCAACGCGTGCCGCGGACACCGGAGTCGGGGGTTCCGGCCTCCGCAGCACGCCGCTCCCGCCACACCGGCACGCCGGACGGCGGGCTCACGATCCTGCCCGCCGTCCGGCGACGGCTCATCAGTCGAAAGTGGGAGCGAGGGCCGCCCCAGCTTCGCACCGGCGACTGATCAGTGGCCGCGTGCCACCCACTCGTCGAACTGCGGCCGGACGTCGCCGATGGTGGTCGACTCCCCGTGCCCCGGCCGGACCTCGGTCTCCGGTGGGAGGGGCAACAGCTTGTCCCGGATGGAATCCGTGATCACGCCGAAGTCCGAATAGGACCGGCCGGTCGCCCCGGGCCCACCGGCGAACAACGTGTCGCCGGTGAACACCACACCCAGGGCGGGCGCGTAGAAGCACACCGCGCCGGGCGCGTGCCCCGGTGTGTGCATCACGCGCAGCTCCCCGCCGCCGACCTCGACCACCTCGCCGTCCGACAGCTGCCGGTCCGGCGCCCGGTCGGGGTGGGTCATGTTCCACAGCACCACGTCGTCGGGGTGCAGGTGGATCGGGGCGCCGACGGCGTCGGCCAGCTCGGGCGCCTTGCGCACGTGGTCGTCGTGGGCGTGCGTGCACAGAACGGCGCGCACCGTCCGGTCGCCGATCAGCTGCCGGATCGCCGTCACGTCGTGCGGGGCGTCGAGCACCACGCACTCGGAGTCGTCACCGACGACCCAGACGTTGTTGTCGACGTCGAAGGTCTGACCGTCCAGCGAGAACGTTCCGGACGTCACCGCGTGGTCGATTCGCAGGGTCATGTTCACCACCGGGTTCGGGTTCGAGGTTCAGAAGGTCACCACGGAGCGCAGGACCTCGCCGTGGTGCATCTTCTCGAAGGCGTTCTCCACCTGGTCGAGCGCGATCTCCTCGGTCACGAACTTCTCCAGCGGCAGCCTGCCCTGCTGGTAGAGCTCGACGAGCATCGGGAAGTCGCGCTCCGGCAGGCAGTCGCCGTACCAGGAGGACTTGATCGCACCACCGCGGCCGAAGACGTCCAGCAGCGGCAGGTCGAGCGTCATGTCGGGTGTCGGCACACCGACCAGGACCACGGTGCCCGCCAGGTCGCGGGCGTAGAAGGCCTGCTTGAAGGTCTCCACGCGGCCGACCGCGTCGATCACCACGTCCGCGCCGAAACCACCGGTGAGCTCGCGGATCGCCTCGACGCTGTCCTGCTCCGCGGCGTTGACCGTGTGCGTGGCACCGAAGTCCTGCGCCCAGCTCAGCTTCTTCGGGTCGGTGTCCACGGCGATGATGCGCCGCGCTCCGGCCATCGCCGCACCGGCCACCGCGCCGTCGCCGACGCCACCGCACCCGATGACGGCGACGGTGTCACCCGGCCCGACACCACCGGTGTTGACCGCCGAGCCGATGCCGGCCATCACCCCGCAGCCCAGCAGGCCGGCCACCGCCGCCCGCGCGGAGGGGTCGACCTTCGTGCACTGCCCGGCGTGGACCAGCGTCTTCTCGGCGAACGCGCCGATCCCCAGCGCCGGTTCCAGCGGGGTGCCGTCGGCCAGCGTCATCGGCTGCGCGGCGTTGTGGGTGTCGAAGCAGTACTGCGGGCGACCGCGCTTGCAGGCGCGGCAAACGCCGCAGACCGCCCGCCAGTTGAGCACCACGAAGTCGCCCGGGGCGACGTCGGTGACGCCCTCACCGACCTGCTCGACGACACCGGCCGCCTCGTGCCCGAGCAGGAACGGGTAGTCGTCGCTGATGCCGCCCTCCCGGTAGTGCAGATCGGTGTGGCAGACCCCGCAGGCCTGGACACGCACGACCGCTTCGCCCGGCCCCGGGTCCGGGACCTTGATCGTCACGACCTCGACCGGACGCCCTTTGCCGGTCGAAACCACTGCCTGCACATCGGACACATCTGCCTCCCGGGACCGCGTCGTCTGAGTTGACTCGAACTGCCGCACGCTCATCGTCATATGCGCGTCCGACCACCACAAGGGCGCGTTGATCAGCCTCCCCGATCGATGCGAACACGCTAGGTGACATCCCGATTACTGTACGATTTCCAGGGCGAGGGGAGAGGTGAGAGCGTGGTCGACACGCGCAGCACGCCGGTCCGCGAGATGGACATCGATCGTCCTGCCGCCGCCCGGCTCCAGGACGCGTTCCTCGGCGGGAGCCACAACTTCGGGGTGGAGCGCGCGCTGGTGGAACGCATCGAGAAGGCCCTGCCCGGCATCGCCGGGACCTACCGGGAGAGCCGCGCGTTCTTGCGGCGCTCGGTGGAGTACCTGCTCGCCCACGGGGTCCGGCAGTTCCTCGACCTCGGCTCGGGGATTCCCACCATCGGTCACGTGCACGAGGTCGCCCGCAAGCGCACGCGCCACTTCCGGGTGGTCTACGTGGACAACGAGCCCTTGACCGTCGGGCACAGCAAGCCGCTGCTCGCCGCCGAGCTCAACGCGGCCATCACCCACGCCGACATCCGCGATCCGCAGTCGGTGTTCGAGTCGCCTGAGGTTCGCGCCTTGCTGGCGGTGGACGAGCCGGTCGCGCTGCTGATGTCGTCGGTGCTGCACTTCATCCCGGACTCCGACGACCCCGAGGGCCTGGTCGCGCACTACCGGGAGCGGCTCGTGCCGGGGAGCCACCTGCTCATCTCGCACGTCACCGACACCCACGACCTGCCGCGGGCGCGCACCCTCGCCGACTTCTACGCCGAGACCGCGGACCCGCTGCACCTGCGCAGCACCGAGCGCATCGACGCGTTCTTCGGCGACTTCACCCAGGTCCCGCCCGCTCCGACCCACCTGGCCGACTGGCGGCCCGACCCGGGTACCCCGACCCCGCCCCCGTACCGCTTGCTGCACGGCGGCATGGCCCGCACGTCAGGCCGCTTCAGCGGCGGACGAAGAGCAGCAGGACAGCGGCGGTGATGGCGCAGAGCCCGGCGGCGAGCCAGGCACCGGCCAGCCCGGCGTGCTCGGCGAGGAGCCCGAACAGCAGCGGGCCGAGGCTGCCGCCGAAGTAGATGCCGGTCTGGGTGAACGAGGTCGCGCTGGCCACCCGGTCCGGGGCGATCTTGGCGACCGCGAAGTTCAGCAGGCCCGGCCACGCCCAGCCCGCGCCGAAGCCGACGGCGACGCCGATGAGGAAAGCCGGCTGCGAGTCCACCGCCATCAGGCCGAACCCGAGCGACCCGACCAGCAGCATGACCGTGATGACGCGGATCAGGTCGGGGTCCCTCCGGTCGGCGGCCACCCCGGCCAGCAGCCGGATCGTCAGGCCCGCGGCCGACCCCAGCGAGAGCACCAGCCCGGCCGCCCAGGGGCTGAAGCCGACCTCGACGGCGGTGGTCGTGACGAACGCGCCGAGCGCGTTGGCCGCCGCCGAACCGAGACCGCCGGCGATCGCGATGAGCAGCAACGCGGTGAAGTTCCCACCGGTGCCGCCGTGCCCCGTGCGGGCGGCCCGGGACCGTTCGGCCTGCGGCAGCTGCGGCACCGCCGTCGCCGCGAGCAATCCGATCACGCCACCGATGAGGAACACCCAGCGCCAGCCGATGGTGAGCGCGATGCCCGGCACCGCCACACCCGCCAGCAACGTGGCGACGGGGATCGACGACTGCTTCACGCCAAAGCCCATGCCCCGGTGATGAGCGGGGATGCCCTGCGCGATCAGCAGGTTCGACGCCGGTTGCGCCAGCGAGTTGGGCAGCCCGGCCAGCCAGAGCAGGCCCAGCAGCCACACCGCGTTCGGCGCGGCCGACAGGCCGAACAGGCACAGCGAGCTGCCGAGGGCGCCGATGCGCATGCCGAGCCGGGCACCGATGCGCTCGACGACCCAACCCATGCCGCGCGAGGACACCGACGCCACGCCGAAGAACCCGGCCGCGCCCACGCCGAGCAGCGCCGCGCCGAAGCGCAGGTCCTGCTGCAGCTGCACGCCCAGCCCACCGACCAGGAACACCGGGAACACGCCGACGGTCACCACCGCGGCCACCGACGAGAGCACCCGCGGTATCCCGACGCTGCGCTGCCCGACCGCCACGGCTGACATCAAGACCCCCTCGTCACAGGTCCTGACAGCCTCTGACTCCGGACAGTCCTTAGCAAGGCTAAGGTGACGTACCCGTCATCCGCGGAAGGCGGGGATCCCGGTGAGCGCCTGGCCGATGGTCAGCGCGTGCATCTCGCTGGTGCCCTCGTAGGTCAGCACCGACTCCAGGTTGGTCATGTGCCGGATCACCGGGTACTCCAGCGAGATCCCGTTGGCGCCCAGGATGGTCCGCGCGGTGCGCGCGACCTCCAGCGCACCGCGGACGTTGTCCAGCTTGCCGAAGCTGACCTGCTGGGGGCTCAGCTCACCGGCGTCCTTGCGGCGGCCCAGGTGGAGGGCCAGCAGCCGGCCGTTCTGCACCCGCACCGCCATGTCGGCGAGCTTGGACTGCGTGAGCTGGAAACCCGCGATCGGGCGGCCGAACTGCTCGCGGCTGGTCGCGTAGTCCAGCGCCGCCTCCAGGCAGCTGCGCCCCGCGCCGACCGAGCCCCACACGATGCCGTAGCGGGCCTCGTTGAGGCAGGACAGCGGACCGCGCAAACCGGTGACCTCGGGAAGCACGGCGTCGGCCGGCAGCCGGACGTCGTCGAGCACCAGTTCCGCGGTCACCGAGGCGCGCAGCGAGAGCTTGCGCTTGATCTCCGGCGCCGAGAAGCCCGGGGTGTCGGTGGGCACCACGAAGCCGCGCACGCCCTCGTCGGTCTGCGCCCAGACCACCGCGACCGAGGCGATGCTGCCGTTGGTGATCCACATCTTGCGTCCGTTGAGAACCCAGTCGGAGCCGTCGCGGCGGGCGGAGGTGCGCATCGACGACGGGTCGGAGCCGTGGTCGGGCTCGGTCAGGCCGAAGCAGCCGATCGCTTCACCGGCCGCCATCTGCGGCAGCCAGCGCTGCTTGTGCTCCTCCGAACCCCAGCGCCAGATCGCGAACATGGCCAGCGAACCCTGCACCGACACCAGCGAACGCAACCCGGAATCGCAGGCCTCCAGCTCCTCGCACGCGATCCCGTAGTCCACAGCGGACAGACCGGCGCAGCCGTAGCCCTCCAGGTGCATGCCGAGCACGCCGAGCTTGCCCAGTTCGCGGGCCAGCTCGCGCGCCTGCGGGAACTCCCCGTTCTCGTACCACTCGGCGACGTGCGGCTCGACGTGGTCGCGGCACAGCGCGCGGACGCTGTCGCGGATCGCCAGCTGCTCCGGGGTGAACTCGGCGTCGATGCCCAGCGGGTCGTGGGGGTTGAACTTCGGACGGTTTCCGGCGGCGCTCATGAGAGGTCCCTCCTGGACGAGATCGGGGGAAGCTGTTGTTCGGGGTCCCGCAACCAGGCGAGGACCTCTTCCTCGTGCTGGCCCAGCAGCGGCGGTGGGGTCACCTCGGCGCTGCCGTGCCCGGAGAAGTCGATGGGCATCCGCACCTGCATCGCCGCACCGCCACCCGGGTCGACCACCGGGCGCAGGCCCAGCGACTCGGCGTAGTGGACGGCCCGGGAGAGGTCGTTGACCTGCCCGCAGGCGATCCCGATGCCCTGCAACCGCTGCTGCCAGTCGGCGGCCGGACGTGCACCGAGCACGTTCTCCAACTGCCGCACCATCTCCTCGCGGTGGGCGACGCGCTGGGCGTTGGTGGCGAAGTCGGGGTCGTCGGGCATCGCGACCAGCCCCAGCGCATCGCAGAGCTTGCGGAACTGCGCGTCGTTGCCGATGGCCACGGCCAGGAAGGCGTCCTCGCAGCGCAAGGTCTCGTAGGGGGCGATGCTCGGGTGCTGGTTGCCCATCCGCTGCGGCGCGACCCCGGTCGTCAGCAGGCTCGACGTCTGGTTGGCCAGCGACCCCAGCAGGCTCGACATCAGGTTGACCTCGACGTGCTGTCCCTGACCCGTCCTGTCGCGGTGCCGCAGCGCGGCCATGATGCCCAGCGCCGCGTCCTTGCCGGTGAGCACGTCGACCACGGCGACGCCGACCTTCACCGGTGGCCGGTCGGGTTCACCGGTGATGCTCATCAGACCGCCCAGCGCCTGCACCACGAAGTCGTACCCGGGCAGGTCGGCGCCCTGCTTGGAGCCAAAACCGGAGATCGAGGTGTACACGAGCCGCGGGTTGAGCTCGAGCGCGGACTCGGCGTCCAGGCCGTACTGCGCGAGCGAGCCCACCTTGAAGTTCTCCACCAGCACGTCGGCCCGCCGCACCAGCTCGAGCGCGGATTCCCGGTCCTGCGCGTCGGACAGGTCGAGGGCGATGCTGCGCTTCCCGCGGTTGACGGACTCGAAGTAGGCGGAGCTGTTCTCGGTCCAGGGCGGACCCCAGGAACGCGTGTCGTCGCCCTTGCCCGGCCGCTCCACCTTGATCACGGTGGCTCCGAGGTCGGCCAGCAGCATCGTCGCGTACGGCCCGGCCAGCACCCGGCTGAAGTCCGCGACGACCACGCCGTCCAACGGCAGCGATTCCATGACCACACCCTTTCCGAGGGCGCGCAGCAGGTCGCTTGCGCGTCCGGAAATTTGGATCCAATATACAGTTGATCGAGGCGCGGTCAAGCCGTTCTCGGCGCCCGCGTGTCCGCAGCCGACGTGGGAGACCCGTGATGCGCAGACCGCCCACCACCCAGGAGTACGTGCTCGACGAGCTGCGCAGGTCGATCGTGTCGGGCGAGCTGCAACCGGGCCAGCCGATCCGGCAGGACTCCATCGCGGCGGGGATGGGCGTCAGCCGCGTCCCGCTGCGCGAGGCGTTGAAGACCCTCGAGGCCGAGGGGCAGGTCGTCTACCAGCCGCACCGGGGTTACTCGGTGGCCGAGCTGTCGCTGGCCGACCTGCTCGAGGTGTACCGGATGCGCGAGCTGCTGGAGTCCGAGGCGGCGACGGTGGCGGCGGACCGGCTCACCGACGCCGACCTGGCGCGCATCACCGACGCCGGGCAGGACGTGGAGGTGGCGGCGGAGGACGGCGACCTGGTGGCGATGATCGCGGCCAACCGCCGCTTCCACTTCGCGCTGCTGGAGCCCGCCGGGATGCCGCGCTTGCTGCGCGTGGTGCGCACGCTCTGGGACGCCACCGACGCCTACCGCGCGGTCTACTACAACTCCGGCACCAACCGGACGCGCGTCCGCCGCGAGCACGAGGCGATCATCTCCGCGGCGCAGGACCGACGCGCCGCCGACCTGGTCCGCCTGCTCGCCGAGCACCGCGACCACGCGGTCGACGCGCTGCGCGGCACCATCGGCGAGGACGAGTGGGCCGGGCCGACCGGGTGATCACCGTCGGCCCGGCCGGCTCGTTCACTCGTAGTCGTAGAAGCCCTTGCCGCTCTTCTTTCCCTTCAGGCCCGCGTCGACCATGCGCTTGAGCAGCGGCGGAGCGGCGTACGTCGGCTCGGCGTACTCCTCGTACATCGAGTCGGCGATGGCCTTGAGCGTGTCCAGCCCGACCATGTCGGAGAGCCGCAGCGGACCCATCGGGTGGGCGCAGCCCTGCACCATGCCGTTGTCGATGTCCTCGGCGCTGGCGTGGCCGGCCTCGAACATGCGGATGGCCGAGAGCAGGTACGGCACCAGCAGCGCGTTGACGATGAACCCGGAGCGGTCCTCCGCGCGGATGGTCTGCTTGCCCAGCTGCTCGGTGGCGAAGTTCCGGGCGCGCTCGACCGTGTCCTCGGCGGTGAGCAGGGACGGGACCAGCTCCACCAGGTTCAGCACCGGGACCGGGTTGAAGAAGTGCACGCCGATGACCTTCTCGGGGCGCTTGGTGGCGCCGGCGAGCTTGGCGATCGGGATGGACGAGGTGTTCGAGGCCAGGATGGCCTCCGGATCGGTGAGCAGCTCGTCGAGCTGCTTGAAGACGTCGAGCTTGAGGCCCTCGTCCTCGGCGATCGCCTCGATCACCAGCTGGCGGTCGGCGAAGTCGGACAGCGTGGTGGTGAAGTGCAGGCGCTCCTGGGTCTCGTCGCGCTCCGCCTCGGTCATCTTGCCCTTCTGGACCGCGCGGTTCAGCGACTTCCACAACCGGGAGCGAGCCGCCCGAGCGGCGTCGTCATCGATCTCGCGGACGATCACGTCCAGACCCGCGCGGGCGCCGACCTCGGCGATACCCCCGCCCATCTGCCCGCCACCGACGACTCCCAGGCGTTCGATCTTGGTCACCACACCGTTCCTTCCGCTTCCGGCCGCACTGCCGCGTCGGATCATGCCAAAGACAGTCGAACGGCACCGATCAACAGTGCGCGGGCACACACACGGGGAGCCGGGCGCGAACCACGCGCCCGGCTCCTCCGGTCGTCCCCCGACAGCCGACCCTGACCCCCTTGCGGTGACGAGGTTACAGCACGGTGCGTGCACGAGCGCATGCGCTCCGGTCATGCGCAGTGGACAACGTGTCACCCCTACCTGCACCGACCGGCTCGCACGCCACAGCTGTGCACGACTGCGACAATCCACCACCATGAGCAGTCAGATGCCGCCGCTGCGTGGCCGGATGGTCGCGCGCGACCCGGAGGAGGCCCACCGAGCGGCGACTCCGCTGGAGTTGCTGTTCGACCTGTGCTTCGTAGCCGCGGTCGGTCAAGCCGCGGTGCAGCTGCACCACGGGCTCTCCGAAGGGCACTTCGCTTCCACCGCGGTGGGTTACATGATGGTGTTCTTCGCCATCTGGTGGGCGTGGATGAACTTCACCTGGTTCGCCTCGGCCTACGACACCGACGACGTGCCCTACCGTGTGCTGACGTTGTTGCAGATGGGCGGCGTGCTGGTGCTGGCCGCCGGCGTCCCGGCGACGTTCCACGACTACGACTTCACGATCGTCACGATCGGCTACGTGGTGATGCGGGTCGCCATGATCGCGCAGTGGCTGCGGGCCGCCGCCGAGCACCCGGAGGGGCGCGGCTGTGCACTGCGCTACGCCGGCGGCATCGCCGTGGTGCAGGTCGGCTGGTTGCTGCGGTTGCTGTTGCCGCACCCCTTCGGCGAGATCGGTTTTGCCGTCCTGGTCGCCGCCGAGCTCGCGGTCCCGGCCATCGCCGAGCGGTACTCGTCGACGACGTGGCACCCGCACCACATCGCCGAGCGCTACGGCCTCTTCACGATCATCGTGCTGGGCGAAGTGGTGCTGGCGGTCACGGCGGCGGTGCAGGAGGACGTCGCTGACGGCGGCTGGTCGGCCGATCTGCTGGAGATCAGCACCGGCGGGTTGCTGATGATCTTCGCGATGTGGTGGACCTACTTCAAGCAATCCCCCGTCGACCGCCTGCGCGACAACCTCAAGTCCGCCCTGACGTGGGGGTACAGCCACATCTTCGTGTTCGCCTCGGTGGCGGCGGTGGGAGCCGGGCTGGAGGTCGCCATCGACGCCAGCGCCCACGAGGCGCACATCGGCGAGGCAGCCGCGGCGCTGACCGTGGCCGCACCGCTGGCGCTGTTCCTGGTCCTGGTCGGGTTGCTGCACGCCGGTTTCGCCGGCGCGGGCACGACCTCGACGGCGATCTCCGTGGTGGGCGCGCTCCTCGTCCTGGCGACGGCGCTGCTGGCGCCCACCACCGGCGTCTCGGTGGCGGTGCTGGTGCAGGGGGTCTTGGTGGCGTTGCTGCTGGCCGTCGGCCTGGCCACGCGACGGGAGGTCAGCGCAGCGGCGTGAGCGCGGTCCGGGCTGCTTCGGTGAGCTCCTCGCCGGCACCCCCGTACCCGGCCGAACTGGGTTGCGCGCTGAGCAGCGCGACGACGTAGCGCCGGTGCTCGGGGTCGACGACCCCGGCGCTGTGCAGCCACACCTTGCCCTTCTGGCAGCACATCCAGCCGGACTTGACCGCGTGCGCGTCCACCGCCATGAGTCCGAAGTCCTGGTCAACGCCGTCGGCACCTTCCTCCGGGGCCGCGTGCAACGCGGAGAGGAGGAACTCGCGGTCGGCGACGGAGACCTGGGAGAGCAGGTGGTCGAACACGGCGGCGAGGTCTCGCGCCGAGGTGGTCGTTTGTCCCCACCGGCCCGTCTCGTCCGGTGGCCGGGTCTGCTGGAGGTGCATCCGGGCCACCGCGCCGGTGATGAGGGATTCGCCGCCGTGGCGGTCCCAGAGCGCGTTCATGGCCTCGTCGTCGCTCGGGCCGAGCGCGCGCTGGAGGAGTGAACGGTCTTGCGGGGTGAGCGGGCCGCGTTCGACGAGCTCGACTGCGGCGATGATCTTGACCAAGGAGGCTGAGTACATCGGTAACTCCGCATTCGCCCCCCTCGCGAACTCCCCCGTCACGCGGTCGATCACGGCCACGCCGAACTCGCCGTCGAGTTCGGCAGCTCGCTCGTCGACCGCCTCGACGGCGTGCGCCGGTGCCCCGGTGTGCCGGGCGAGCTGCGCAGGAGCGCTCGGTTGCACGGCAGCCCTCGGCTGCTCGTGCAGGGTCGCCACCGCCGAGGGTGCGCAGCCGCAGAGCGCCACGCTCAACGCCACACCTGCCACTCTCGTCGCACGACGGCGGAACGGACACGTCGGATCCCGATGCCAGTCGAACATGAGCCCCCCGATGCCATGAACTGGCAGATCGGCACGCGAGCCGGACTCGCGAAATGCCGCCAACCCACGACAGCACAGCCGGGGTGGACCCGCAGCTGGATCAGGCGCGGAGAGCACCGGGAACGACAACAGCGGCACCGGCCGAAGCCGGTGCCGCTCCCTCACCACTGGACGTTCTGCGTCACTCCGGTGGGTTTTCGCAACTGGGGTTGAGGAGCTTCTGGACCTCCGGGGAATCCAGGTTCTCCTTGGTGATCAAGGTGGCCCCGGTGTCGGTGCTGGCGTTCTGCTCGCCGCTCCCGCGGATCTTGGTGACCGCGGCGTTCACCGCCGCATAGCCCATCTTGAACGGGTTCTGGGCGATGAGACCGGTGATCACGCCATCGCGCAGGGCTTGGATCTGCCCCTCCGAGGTGTCCCAGCCGATGATCTTGACCTGACCGGCCTTGCCGGACTGCCGGACCGCCTCGGCGGCGCCGAGCACGCTGGGCTCGTTGGCCGCGTAGATGCCGTTGAGGTCCGGGTTGGCGGTCAGGATGTCCTGGGTGACCTGCAGCGCCTTGTTGTAATCGCTGTCGCTGGACTGCTGCGCCACCAGCTGCAGACCCGGGTGCTTCGCGAGACCGTTCTTGAAGCCCTGGCCGCGGGTTTCGTTCGTGCTGGTGCCGGCCTGGAACTCGATGAAGGCCACCTTGCCCTGACCGCCCAGCTGCGTGGCCAGCTCGTCGGTGCCCTGCTCGGCGGCGGCGACGTTGTTGGTGGCGAACACCGGCACGTCCGGTGGTTGCGGCGTGGTGCCCGAGTCCATGTTGACCACCGTGGTGCCCTGGCCCTGCGCGGTCTTGGTGACGTCGGCCAGTGCCTTGGCGTCGGTGGCCGCGTACACCAGGCCCTTGACGTTGCCCTGGGCGAGCATGTCCTGCAGCAGGCTCTGCTGGCCGCTGACGTCGCTCTCCGCGCTGACGCCGTCCCACTGCAGCTCGACGTCCTGGTGCTTGGACCCGGCGCACTCGGCGCCGACCCGGACCTTCTCCCAGAAGTCGAAGCCGATCGCCTTGGGCACCACCGCGATCTTGATCGGGCCACCGTCCTGCTGGCCGCCTCCGGTCTGCTCGCGCACGCCGACGCTGCAGCCCGTGGCCGCCAGCACCAGCAACGCGCACGTTGCGGTCAGTACCTTCTTCATCGCAGAGCTCCCTTGCTCATCGCGGAAGTGGCTACCCGACGTCGCCGCCGAGCTTGCGGCGCTGGTAGTAGTCCCACCAGACGGCCAGCCAGATGATCACGCCGATCAGCACGTTCTGGTAGAAGGTGCCGATGTTGAGCTGCACCGCGCCGTTGCGGATGACCGCGACCAGGAAGGCCCCGATCAGCGAGCCGAGCACGGTCCCGCGCCCGCCGAAGAGGCTGGCGCCGCCGATGACGACCGCCGCGATCACGTCGAGCTCCAAGCCTTCGCCGAAGTTCGGCTGGCCGGAGTTGATCCGCGACGCCGCGATCATGCCGCCGAGCCCGGCCAGCGCACCGGAGAGCACGTACACCGAAGTGATGTAGCGCTTGACCGGAACACCGGAGAGCCGCGCGGCTTCCATGTTCGAACCCATCACGTACGCGTAGCGGCCGAGCCGGGTGCGGGTGAGCACCACGTACCCGAGCACCGCGACCACCACGATCAGCAGCACCGGGATCGGCACGATCCCGACGACGCCCTGCCCGAGCAGCCGGAACGAGTCCGGTGCGCCGAAGACCGCGACCGCCCCGGTGGCGATCAGCACCAGGCCGCGCCCCACGCTGAGCATGCCGAGGGTGGCGATGAACGGCGGCAACCCGACCACCGACACCAGCAACCCGTTGACCAGCCCGGCCACCGCACCGACGGCGAGCCCGCCGACGATGCCCAGCAGCGGGTTGAACCCGTGCTCGGCCATCAGCATCACGCCGATCACCCCGGACAACGCGGCCACCGACCCCACCGACAGGTCGATGCCGCCGGTGATGATCACCAGCGTCACGCCGACCGCCATCACCGCGTTCACCGAGGTCTGCGACCCGAGGTTGAACAGGTTGTCGGCGGTCAGGAACGACGGCGCGATGATCGACAGCACGATGAACACGACGATCAGTGCGCCGGCCGCGGCCACCTGGGAGACCGCGCCGGAAAGCCGGTCGCTCAGGCCGCCCAGCAGTCCACCGTCCGCAGTGGACGGTGTCTTGGTCTGCTCAGTCATGGTTGCCCTTCGCTCCGGTCGCGAATGCGACCACGCGTTCTTCGGAGAACTCGGTGCGCTGCACCTCACCGGTGATCCGACCGCCGCGCATCACCAGGATCCGGTCGCACATGTTCAGCAGCTCCGGCAGGTAGCTGGAGATCAGCACGACCGCTTTCCCCTGCTGGGCAAGGGAATCCATCTGCTGGAACATCTCCGACTTGGCACCGACGTCCATGCCGCGGCCCGGTTCGTCGAAGAACAGCACGTCGGCCCCGGTCTCCAACCAGCGCGCCAGCACGACCTTCTGCTGGTTGCCACCGGACAGCGTCCGCGCCTGGCGCCCCACCCTCGGGACGCGGATGCGCAGCGAATCGCGCTGCCGCTCGGCGATGCGCCGTTCGGACTGCAGGTCGATCAGTCCGTAGCGCAGCATCGGCAGCTTGGCCATGGTGATGTTCTTGTCGACGCCGAGCTGCATCGCCAGCCCGTCGGTCTTGCGGCTCTCGGTGAGGTAACCGATCCCGGCGGCGATGGCGTCGGCCGGACCGCGGACGCGCAGCTCGCGACCGTCCTTCGTGATCCTCCCGCGCTCGGGCGGTTCGGCGCCGAAGATCGCCCGCGCCAGCTCGGTCCGCCCCGCGCCGACCAGCCCGGCGAGGCCGACGATCTCCCCGGCGCGGACCTCGAAGGACACGTCGCGGACCTCGTCGCCACGGGTGAGACCCTCGACCTCGAGCCGCACCTCGCCGGGTGCCTGGTGGGTGCGCGGGTAGAGGTTCGAGACCTCACGCCCGACCATCAGCTGGACCAGGCGGGCTTCGTCCAGCTCCGACACAGGACTGGTCTCCACCAGCGCCCCGTCGCGCATCACGGTCACGCGGTCGCCGATCTCGAAGATCTCGTCGAGCCGGTGCGAGATGTAGAGGACAGCGATCCCCTGACCGGTGAGTTCGCGGACGATGCCGAACAGCTCCTGGGCCTCGCGTTCGGTGAGGCTCGCCGTCGGTTCGTCGAGGATGAGCACTTTCGCCTCCACCGCCAGGGCTTTGGCGATTTCGACACGCTGCTGCTCCGCTGTGGACAGCAGTGCCACCCGCCGCGTGGGGTCGACGTCGAGGCCGACGCGGGCGAGCAGCTCACGCGAGGCCCGGCGCTCGGCGCTGCGCGAGATCCAACCCCCACGACCGGGTTCGTCCCCGATGAACAGGTTCTCGGCCACCGACAGGTCGGGGGCGAGCGCGAACTCCTGGTGCACCATGGACACACCGAGCCGCCGCGCTGCGCCGGGCCCCTGGAAGGTGACCGGCACTCCGTCCAATTCGACGTGCCCGCTGCTGGGTTGCTCGACCTGAGCGATCACCTTCATCAGCGTCGACTTGCCGGCGCCGTTCTCACCAGCGAAGACGTGCACCTCGCCGGGTAGGACCTCCAAGGCCACGTCGTCGACGGCCACCACCCCGGGGAACCGCTTGCCGATGCCGCGCAGCGCCACTGCCGGGCGTTGTCCGCTGGCTGTCACGGCGTGCCTCCCTCGATCCTCGGGCGTGTTCCACGTCACGGTGCGCCGGATCATACCCACAGCACTGCTCGTGGTGAAAGATCTGGAACGAAGCCAAGTAACCGATTACCGAAGCGAACGGACCACCCCGACCGGTACGACTTCCGGACACCACAGCAAGGGGTACGTAAGCTCTTCTCCGGGGACAGCCCACATGCGACGTTCGACGATCTAGGGGGCGAACACGCCGTGCAGCCGTTGCTGGCCAGCGATCCGACCACGGTCGGCGACTACCGGCTGCTGGCTCGACTGGGCCGCGGAGCGATGGGTGGGGTCTACCTCGGCCGCTCCCGCGGCGGACGAGTCGTGGCGGTCAAGGTGATCCGGGCCGACCTCGCCGAGGACCCGGAGTTCCGCGAGCGGTTCCGCCGCGAGGCCGACGCCGCGCGAGCCGTCGGCGGGTTCTGGACCGCCGCGGTGGTCAACGCCGACCCAGACGCCGAGCAACCCTGGCTGGCCACCGAGTACGTGCCGGGGCCGACGCTGCACCAGGCGGTCGCCGACCACGGCGCGCTGCCGGAAGCCACCGTGCGCAGCCTGGGCGCAGGGCTCGCCGAAGCGCTGGTGGCCATCCACAACGCCGAGCTGGTCCACCGCGACCTCAAACCGGCCAACGTGCTGCTCGGTCCGGACGGGCCGCGCGTCATCGACTTCGGCATCTCCCGCGCGATGACCGGCCAGTCGCTCACCGCGACCGGCATCTTCCTGGGCACCCCCGGCTTCTTCTCCCCGGAGCAGACCCTCGGCGACGAGGTGGGACCGCCCAGCGACGTGTTCTCGCTCGGCGCGGTGCTGGTCTTCGCCGCGACCGGCTGCGGACCGTTCGGCGAGGAGAGCACCGCGTCGATGCTGTACAAGGTCGCCCACTCCGACCCCGACCTGAGCCAGGTGCCCGACGGGTTGCGTGACCTGCTGGCCGAGTGCCTGGACAAGGACCCGGCGGCCAGGCCGACCCCGTCGCAGATGCTGGACCGGATCGGTGAGACGAGCCCGCAGGGCAGCGGCTGGCTGCCGCAGACGATCACGGCGGTGATCGCCCAGCACGCGACCGAGCTGCAGCGCACCGCCCAGGTCCCCGACACTGCCCCGCCGCAACCGGTGCCCGCGTCCCCGCAGGCGCCGAAGAAGGGCGGCACCCAGGCCTACACGCAGGCACCACCGGTGGCGGCTGCGGCGGCCTCGTCCGCACCCGCACCGGCTCCCGCTCCAACACCGAAGCCGAATCCGGTTTCGGCTTCGGCTTCGGCTTCGGCTCCGCAGCCGATCCGGGACAAGATCGTCCCTTCACCTCCGCACAAGCGTCCGACGCAATCCCAGGAACAACGGCCGGACCGCGTGCGCACGGACGGGCCAGGACCCGAGTTCCGCACGCGCGGGCGCGTGTCCGCGGCGATGTGGACCGTGGTGTTCGCGCTGCTGCTGGCCGGGGCGGGCTACCTCGCGCAGGAGATGGGCTTCCGGCTCTTCCAAGGCACCGTGACGGAAGGCCGCGGTGTGTTCCGGCTCGGGGCGCTGCTGCTGCTGATCGGAGCCGTCTGGTCGTTCTGCCGGGTGGTGGCCCCGAGCCTGCGCCTGAAGGTCAACGCGGACGGGATCGCCGTGCACCGGTTCGGCTTCACCCGCGAGCTCCCGTGGCACCAGGTGTCCCGGGTCGGCGTCGCGGGCAGGGGCAAGTCGACGTCCCTGGTCGTCTGGATGGCCGACGGCACCGTCCCGCGCTCCGCGCTCTGGCACCGGGTCCGCAGCTACCACGGCGGCGCCCGCATCTACCCCGTCGGCGCGACCGGCGGGTGGATCTCGCGCCGCCAGGAGTCCCGTCGCCTGCGCAGCGCGCTGGAGCAGTACGCGCGCGGCCGCTACGACTCGCGAATGCTGTGACGTCGGCGACCGGCGCAACGAACCGCCGGATTCACCCGGATCAACGCAACGAAGTGACGCGGAAAGCAAGGTTCGGCGACTGAAATCCACGGCATCGTCGACATAACCTTGTGCTCATGGCTACCGCCCACACGCACGTCGACACCCGGTACCGCGCCACCGAGTTCCTGGCGCTCGACGACCGCTACAGCGCGCACAACTACCACCCGCTCCCGGTCGTGATCGCCGAAGCCGAAGGCGCCTGGATGACCGATGTGGACGGTCGTCGCTACCTGGACTTCCTGGCCGGCTACTCGGCGCTGAACTTCGGCCACCGGCACCCGGAGCTGGTCGCCGCCGCCACCGAGCAGCTGAACAAGCTGACCCTGACCAGCCGCGCGTTCCACCACGACCAGCTCGGGCCGTTCTGCCAGGAGCTCGCCGAGCTCACCGGCACCGACCGGGTGCTGCCGATGAACTCCGGGGCGGAGGCCGTCGAGTCGGCGATCAAGATCGCCCGCAAGTGGGCCTACCAGGTCAAGGGCGTGCCCGAGAACCAGGCGGAGATCATCGTGGCCGGGTCGAACTTCCACGGCCGCACCACGACCATCGTCTCGTTCTCCACCGATCCGGAGGCCCACGACGAGTTCGGCCCCTACACCCCGGGCTTCACCCTCACCGACTACGGCGACGCCACCTCGGTCGAGGCGGCGATCAGCGAGCGGACCGCGGCGGTGCTCGTCGAGCCCATCCAGGGCGAGGCCGGGGTCGTCGTGCCGCCCGCCGACTACCTGCCGCGGCTGCGACGGGTCTGCGACGAGCACGGCGCGCTGCTGATCTGCGACGAGATCCAGTCGGGTCTCGCCCGCACCGGCGAGCTGCTGGCCAGCGCGCACGACGGCGTCCGCGCGGACCTCTACACCTTGGGCAAGGCGCTGGGCGGCGGCATCCTGCCGGTCTCGGCCGTGGTGGGCCGCGACGACGTCATCGGCGTGCTGCAGCCCGGCCAGCACGGCTCGACCTTCGGCGGCAACCCGCTGGCGGCGGCCGTGGGCCGTGCGGTGATCCGGCTGCTGCGCACCGGCGAGTTCCAGGAGCGCTCCCGCGAGCTGGGGGCTCACCTGCACCGACGGCTCGGCGAGCTGATCGGCCACGGCGTCGCCGAAGTGCGCGGACGCGGCCTGTGGGCGGGTGTCGAGATCGCCCCGGGCGGGCCGACCGGTCGCGCGGCCAGCGAAGCGCTGATGGCCCAGGGCGTCCTCTGCAAGGAGACCCAGGCCAGCACGCTGCGCATCGCCCCACCGCTGGTGGTCAGCCGCGAGGACCTCGACACCGGCATCGACGCCATCGCCGGCGTCCTCGCCCGGTGACGTGAGGGGGAGGTTCCGCCGGAGCCTCCCCCACCGAAGCCGAGCTGAGCCTCAGGACTTGGTGAGGTCGCGGGAGAGCGCGGTGAGGCGGCTGATCGCGCGCAGGTACTTCTTGCGGTAGCCGCCCTGCAGCATCTCCTCGGTGAACAGGCCGGACAGCGGTGCCCCCGAGACCCGGACCGGGATCGCCCGGTCGTAGAGGCGGTCGGCCAGCGCCACCAGGCGCAGGGCCACGTCCTGGTCCGGGGCCGCGTGCACGCCGGAGAGGTGCACCGCGCTGACCCCGTCGACCAGGCGGCCGTACTTCGAGGCGTGCAACCGGGCGAGGAACCCGCAGAGCTCGTCGAAGTCGTCCAGCGTCGAGCCGTCGGTGGCCTCGGCGAGCCGGGCGAGCTCCTCCTCGGCCATCGGCGGCGGCGCCTCGGGAAGCCCCCGGTGCCGGTAGTCCGGGCCGTCGACCCGCACCACGCTGAACCGGGCGGACATCGCGTGGATCTCGCGCAGGAAGTCCGCCGCTGCGAACCGGCCCTCGCCCAGCTTGTCCGGCAGCGTGTTGGACGTGGCGGCCACGTGCACGCCCGCGTCGGTGAGCTTGGCGATCAGCTGGGTGACCAGCATCGTGTCACCCGGGTCGTCCAGCTCGAACTCGTCGATGGCCAGCAACCGGTGCTGCGAGAGCCGCTGCACGGTCTCGGCGAAGCCGAGCGCGCCCACCAGGTTGGTGATCTCGACGAAGGTGCCGTAGGACTTGGTGCCCTCGGTCGCGTGCCACAGCGAGGCCAGCAGGTGGGTCTTGCCGACGCCGAACCCGCCGTCGAGGTAGAGCCCGCGCTTGTCCCCGAGGTCCTTCTTCTTGCCGCCGAACATCCCGCGCAGCCAGCCGCCACCACCGCTCGTGGAGGCGTTGATGCGCTCGGCGAACGCCGAGCAGTCCCGCACCGCCTCGGCCTGGCTGGGCTCCTCGGGGTTGGGGATGTAGGTGTCGAAGCGCGCCTCCTCGAAGCGGGGCGGCGGCGTCATCGCCTGGACCAGCTCGTCCGGGGTGATCTCGGGACGGCGGTCGACCAGACGGGCGAAATTCATGCGCCCGACTCTATAACCGGACATCGCCTCACCACGCCCTACCGCCACGTGCTCCTGCTCACCCGTGGTGGGATGAGCACGTGGTCGATGAACTCTGGCCGGTGGACGGCGCGCGAGACGTGGGCGACGAACTCGAAGCCCACTACGCCTTCCCCGAGGAGCTGCAACGCCCGTGGGTGCGGGTCAACTTCGTGTCCAGCCTGGACGGCGCGGTCACCTCCGGAGGCAGTTCCCGGGCGCTGTCGCACCCGGTGGACCAGAAGGTGCTGGGGCTGATCCGCGACCTCTCCGACGTGGTGCTGGTCGGACTGGGCACCGCGGTGGCCGAGGGCTACCGCGGCGTCAAGCGCACCGAGGTGCGCGCCGAACGGCGCCGCCGCCTGGGTTTGTCCGAGGTGCCGCCGATCGCGCTGGTGTCCGCGCGAGCCTCGCTGCCGCTGGACTCGCCGCTGCTGACCGACACGCTCGTCCCGCCGATCCTCATCACCTGCGCCTCGGCTCCCGCCGAGCGCCGGGCCGCGCTCGCCGACGCGGGTGCGGACGTCGTCGTGGCGGGCACCGATCGGGTGGACCTGGCCGCCGCGCTCGACGCGCTGGACGACCGCGGGCTGCGCCGGATCGGCTGCGAGGGCGGCCCTCGGCTGTTCGGCAGCCTGGTCGACGCGGACCTCGTCGACGAGCTCTGCCTGACCCTCTCACCCGTCCTGGCCAGCGGTGGTGCCGGCCGCATCGCCACCGGCGCCGGTGCGGAACAGCTCCGCCGGATGCGGCTCGACTCGGTGTTGCACGCGGATTCGATGCTGTTCTTGCGCTACGGAAGAATGCACGGGTGACAGGTGGGGCGGAGGTGACGCCCCACCGCGCACCGAATGGTGCCGCAACCGCACCTGGGACACCCTCGAACCAGGTGCGGCCGTGCACGCGCGCCACACCCACCGATCCGGCGTCACCGGGAAGGAGCTGCATTTCCATGGCCCAGAACAGCGGCACGTCGTCCGGTCAGGGCACCCAGTCGGAGGCTCCGAGCGCGGAGGGCCGCATCCCGGAGACGCGCGGGAGCGGTTCCCCAGCACGCACGCCCGACGAGACGTCACAGGGCAAGACGACCATCGCCGCCTCGGTCGTGCAGAAGATCGCCGGCATCGCCGCGCGCGAGGTGTCCGGGGTCCACGCGATGGGCGGTGGCGTGTCCCGCGCTTTCGGCGCCCTGCGGGACCGGATCCCGGGCGGCACCGGCACGTCCTCCACGTCAGGCGTGCAGGTCGAGGTCGGTGAGAAGCAGGCGGCGATCGACCTGGACGTCGTCGTCGAGTACGGCGCGTCCATCGTGGACCTCTCGCGGGCCGTGCGGCGCAACGTGATCAACGCGGTGGAGCGGATGACCGGGCTCGACGTCATCGAGGTCAACATCGTGGTCAACGACATCCACCTGCCCAGCGACGACGAGGAGGAGACGACGCAGCCCGCGCCCTCGCGCGTGGAATGACGTCGTCCGCACCACGATCCGCCGAGGAGACCCCGTTGCCGGAGCAGCCGTCCGCCGAGGAGCTCGCCGACCAGGTGCTGGCGCACCCGTCGGTGGCGCGGCTGCACGGCGGCGCGTTCGGCGAGATCGCCTCCTACTACCCCGGCCGCCGCCTCACCGGCGTGCGGCTGCGCGAGGACGGGACGGTGGAGGTCGGCGTGGTGCTGCGGCTCGACCGGCCGCTGCCGGAGACCGTCGCGGACCTGCGCGACGCGCTGGCCCAGCGGTGGGGCGGAACCCCCGTGGACGTCCACGTCTGCGACGTGGAGACCGCCGAAGATCCGTCGACGACCGGATGACGGGCGGGAGGCGCAGAATGGCGGACGTGCAGCAGGACCCGGCGACGCGCGCCGAGATCCGCGCGTTCGTCCGGGCGAACCACCCGGACGTGGGAGGAGACCCGGAGGCCTTCGCCGCCGGGCTCGCCCGGTTGCGCGCGCGGTCTGGAGACGGTTCCCGCTTCGACGCGCCGGTCGTGGTCGAGGTCAGGCCGCGGGGAGTGCGCGGCGTGCTGCACCGCGTCCGGTGCCGGTGGCGGCGCCGCCACGCGCCACCCCGCGTTCGATGACCCGCTCACCACTCTTGCAGGAGGCTCGGAGATGAATGCGACGCAGACCGGACTGATCTCCGGACTGATCCTCGGCACCGCCGCGGCGATCGGAGGTTTCAGCGGGTTCCTGATCGCGCTGCTGATCGGCGTGGTGGGCCTGGTGGTCGGCCGGATCCTCGACGGTGAGCTGGAGATCGGCGACCTGCTCGGCCGTGCCAAGGACCGCCGATGACCGCAGTCGCGACCAAGCCCGAGGACCCCGTCTTCAGCGTGGAGGCCGAGCAGCGCGGGAGCCTGGAGGTCCAGCCCGCGGTGCTGCGCAAGATCGCTGCGCACGCCGCCGACGTCGACCCGGGCAGCGCGCGCAGCGGCCGCAAGCACGCCGCCTCCGCCGAGGTCAGCGGTCCGGACGACGCACTGCGGGTCCGGCTCACCGTCGCGGTGCGCTACCCGGACCCGGTGCGCGACACCGTCGCCTCCATGCGCGAGCGCGTGAGCGCGGAGCTGCAGCGCATCGCGGGGTGCCGGGTGCGCAGCATCGACGTGACCGTGTCCGCCTTGGTCCCGCCGGCCGAGCCGCCGAGGGTGGAGTGAGCCATGCGCCTGTTCGCACGACTGATCACCGCCCTGGCCGGCCTCGTGGTGGCCGCCGCCGGAACCTTGCTGGCCGTCGAAGCGGCCTGGGCGCTGGTCCGGCCGAGATCGCCGGGCCTGATCTTCGGCCCGGCCGCGCTCCGCGATGCGCTCAGCGGGTTCACGTGGACCTCCCCCACGGTCCGGGCCGTCGCCATCGCACTGGTCGTGCTCGGCGCGGTGCTCCTGGTCGTCGCGATCACCGCAGGTCACCGGGATCTGCGGCTGCACGACCCGGCACCGGAGGTCACCGTGACCACCGACCGCCGTTCCCTGGCTCGGCTGGTCGGCCACCAGGTCCGCGACCAGGACGGGGTCGCGGGCGCGACCGTCACCGCGGGCGCCAAGCGGGTGCGAGTGAAGGCGGCGGCCCGCTTCCGGGAGAGCGGTGATCTGCGCCAGCGGCTGACCTCCACCGCGGAGCGCGCCGTCGGTGACCTGCCGCTGCCGAGGGCGCCGAAGGTGCTGGTGTCGGTCGAGCCGCCGGAGGAGCGCCGATGACCGAGATCAAGCCGAGCAGCACGCCGATCGGCCGCGCCGCGGGGTTCGAGCGCGGCGTCGTGGTCCTGCTGGGCGCGCTGTCGCTGTTGGTGGGAGCCGCGGTGCTGGTGGTCGGCTCCGGCGTGCTGGGCGTGTTCCGGGCGCGACGCCCGGTGGCCGATCCGCTGCTCGTGCAGTGGTTGCGGGACAACGCGCAGCTCGCCGCGGGCGTCGGCCTGGTCCTCGGTGCGCTGCTGTTCGTGCTGGGCCTGTGGTGGCTGGTGCGCGCGCTGCGCCCCGAGGAGCGCCCGGACGTGCGCTTGGAGCACTCCGACACCGGCGATCTGCACGTCACCTCGGCTGCGCTGGCCAACGCCGTGCGCACCGACGCCGAGCAGGTCTCGGGCGTCCAGCGGGCCCGGGTGCGGATGGCGGGCAGCGAGCGGTCCCCGTCGCTGCGCCTGACCCTGTCGCTGAAGGAGGGGACCAACGTCCGGCACGTGTGGGAAGAGCTGGACGAGAAGGTCCTCTCCCGCGCTCGCCGCGCACTGGGGCGGGAGACCTTGCCGACGGCGATCCGCCTCCGGCTGGACCGCGCCCCGAAGCAACGCGTCCGCTGACGGTCTCCGCAGGCCGCGGCCCAGGTGTGGAACCGAAAGGCGCCGCGTGCGGCTGCGTCGCCTGAGCGGGTGGTGGCGGGCATGTCGCGCGGGATGTCCGCCACCACCCGCGAGGATGACGTCCTGCCACCCGCACCACCCCGCAGGACAATGCCCGCACCAGGACTGAGGAGGCCGTCGTGCTGCCGCTGCAACCGCCGGTGAAACCGATGCTGGCCAGCCCGATCGACGGTGTTCCGCACCGGGACGGCTTGCTGTTCGAGCCCAAGTGGGACGGCTTCCGCTGCCTGGCGTTCGTCGATCCCGGCGAGCCCGCCGTGCTGCAGTCCCGGACCGGACGCGGCCTGGAGCGCTACTTCCCTGAAGTGCGGACGACCTTCGCCCAGCAGCTCGACCGGCCGGCGGTGCTCGACGGGGAGCTCGTGGTGATCCGCCACGACGAGGACGGCGACCGGCTCGACTGGAACCAGCTCAGCGAACGCATCCACCCCGCCGCCAGCCGGGTCAACACGCTGGCCGAGCGGACCCCGGCCACGTTCATCGCTTTCGACCTGCTCGCGCTCGACGACCGCGACCTCACCGACGCGCCGCTGTCGGAGCGCCGCGAGCTGCTGACCGGGCTGGGCCTGGACACGTCGGGGCTGCGCACCACGCCGGCCACCGAGGACCCGGAGCTGGCCGAGGAGTGGTTCCGGTTGTTCGAGGGCGCCGGGCTGGACGGGATCATCGCCAAGCCGCTCGACGGCAAGTACGTCCCGAACAAGCGGACCATGTTCAAGGTGAAGCACTCGCGCACCGCCGACTGCGTGGTCGCGGGGCTGCGCTGGCACGCCAACACCGAACCCGGCACCGCCGTCGGGTCGTTGCAGTTGGGCCTGCACGACGAGCACGGGGTGCTGCACCACGTCGGAGTCGTCGGCGCGTTCCCCGCAGCCAAGCGGCGCGAGCTGGCCGACGAGCTCGCCGAGCTCATCACCGACGGCGACCACCCGTGGATCGGCGAGCAGGAGACCGAACGGCGACTGCCGGGCTCGGTGAACCGCTGGAACACCAACGAGCAGCCGATCGTGCCGCTGCGGCCGGAGCGGGTCGTGGAGGTCTCCTACGACCACACCGAAGGCGGGCACCCGGCCCGCTTCCGGCACACCACCCAGTTCGTGCGCTGGCGTCCCGACCGGGACCCGGAGTCCTGCGACTACGCCCAGCTGGAGGAACCGGTGCGCTACGACCTCGATTCCGTGCTCGTCGGCGCTGTGCACCGGAAGGATCGTTCGAACGGGTAATCTCCGCGTCCGTGGTGGCACAACGGATTGCGGTGATCGGTTCGGGTGGCATCGGCGGTGTGATCGCCGAGGCGGCGCACGCCGCCGGCCACGAGGTGACGATGTGCGTGCGCACCCCGTTCGAGCGGCTGGTGCTGGACACGCCCGAGGGGACGTCGGAGGTCCCGGTGTCGGTGGTGACCGAGCCCGGCGCCGTCGGCGGGTTCGACTGGGTCGTGCTGACCACGAAGGTCCACGACGTGCCGAGCACGGCACCGTGGCTGCACAAGCTCGACGACGGCACGCCGCTCGTGGTCGTCCAGAACGGCGTGGAGCACCGGGGGTCGGTGGCCGAGCTGTGGTCCGAGGGCCCGGTGCTCCCGGCGCTGATCTACGTCGGTGCCGAACGCACCAGCCCGGGCCAGGTCGTGCGCCGCTCCCCCACCACCATGCAGGTCGAGGGCGGGGAGCTCGGTTCCCGCTTCGTGTCGCTGCTGGAGGGATCCGGGGTCAGGCTGCGCGCGACCGACGACTTCCACACCGCGGCTTGGCGCAAGATGCTCACCAACGTGGCACCGAACCCGATCACGGCGCTGACCCTGCGCCGCCTGGACGTGCTCGCCCAGCCCGACGTCCAGGAGTTGTGCGCGGGCGTGCTCGCCGAGACGATCGCCGTCGCGCAGGCCGAGGGCTCGGCGCTCACCCAGGAGGACGCGGACAAGGTCCTCGCCGACTACACGGCGCTGATGCCGCCGACCAACGGCACGTCGATGCTCTACGACCGGATCGCCGGACTCCCGCTGGAGCACGAGCACATCACCGGTGTCCTGGTCCGCGCGGCGGACCGCCACGGCATCCCGGTCCCGCTCAACCGCACGCTGCTCACCCTCCTCAGAGCGGTCCAGCCCCACCCCATCCCCGGCGCCTAGCACGCGAACCCGAGAAGCTCCTCGCCATCGGAACCCGGCGAAGCCGCTGTCCTGGCCCCCGACGCCGAGCAGGCCCGTTCGAACTTCGCGCGAAGTTCGACCCTGAAATCCCCCTTCAAGACGGCGGAAGTTCCCGTCGAATGTCGCGCGCATTCGAGGGGGGACCCAGCCAGGACTGCCGCCGATTTCCAGCGGGTTCATGCCCTGCATGACGGGACGCCGTGCGCGGCACGTCCCCAGACACGCGCACGCAGCTGCTGGCAGCAGGGCACGGAGTCCACGGGTACCGCTGAGAGCGGCGACCTCCCGGGCTTCCTGCTGCTGGCACCGGCTGAGCAGTCCCGGAGGGCTCCTAGTTGGCAGGTGGGTCGCTGGTTTCCGGGGTCGTGCGGGTGGTGGCGACCGAACCGACGGAGGCGATGACGACGCAGCAGATGGCCAGCCACTGCCAGCCGGTGAGGAGCTCACCGAGGACGACCAGGCCCGCGAGGGCGGCGACGGCGGGCTCGGTGCTCATCAGGATGCCGAAGACGCGCGCCGGCATCCTGCGCAGCGCCTCGAGCTCGAGGGTGTAGGGCACCACCGAGGACATCAGCGCCACCACCAGGCCGATGGCCAGCACCGTCGGGCTCAGCAGCGCCGGACCGGAGTCGACCGCGCCGATCGGGATCGCCACCAGCGCACCGAAGGCCATCGCCAGCGCCAGTCCCGAGGTCCCGGTGGTACGGCTGCCGACCTTGGCGCCCAGGATGATGTACCCGGCCCAGCACGCGCCCGCGGCCAGCGCGTACGCGACCCCGATCCAGTCGAGGCCGCCTTCGACGCGGGACAGCAGGAACACCCCGGTCCCGGCGAGCACGGCCCACACGACGTCGAGCTTGCGGTGCGAGCCGAACAGCGCCACCGTGAGCGGTCCGAGGAACTCGATGGTCACCGCCGCTCCCAGCGGAATCCGCTCGAAGGACTGGTAGATGCACATGTTCATGCCCGCCAGCACCAGGCCGTAACCGGCGATCACCCGGAGCGTGGACCAATCCCACCGCAGCGCCGGGCGGAACAGGACCAGCAGGACCACGGCGGCGAAGACCAGCCGCAAGGTCACCACCCCGGACGCCCCGGCTGTGCTGAACAACTGCTTGGCGAACGCCGCGCCCACCTGCACGCTGATCACGCCGACCAGCACCAACATCGGCGGCGGCACCGCCCCCAGCGCAGCGGACGACAACCGACTCGCGCTGAACCGACGTTCTTCCCCCGGCCCCCAGGCGACCTGCACGACGCTCCCTCGCACCCGAACGACAACCACCGGCACGCTATCCCAGCGAACGAGCCGGTGGTCCAGCAGCCGTCGCGCGAAGCGGTCCCGGATCGGGCCGACACGACCGAGGGTGACCGTGGCGTCCCCTCACGGAGTCCTCACCTCGATCATGGGAAGCTGAGGAGCACGTTCGCCGGTCGACTAGGAGTTCTCGTGCGTCGCACCATCCACCGGGCCGGAGCTGCGCTGCTGCCGTTGCTGCTGGTGGTCGCCGGATGTTCGGTCGGTCCGTCGCAGCGTCCCGCGGTCGCCTACCACGACAGCGAGCAGCAGGTCGCGCCTGCACCGCAAGCTCCGAAGCCGCAGCCGGTGCCGCCGCTGGGCTCCGCACCGACGGACTCGCTGAACTGGCAGGACTGCACCGAGCAGACGCGCGCCGAGCTGGGGGCGCTGCCGCCCGGGATGACGTTCTCCTGCTCGCGCCTGCTGTCCACGCTCGACGCGCCGGAGGCCCCGGAGCAGGGCACCGCCCGCAACTCGCTGATCCGCACCGGGTCCGGCCGGGTGCCGCTGGTCGTGGTCGGTGACATCGGCGGTGAGCCCGGCACGACCTTCGCCGCACGGCTGGCGACCCAGCTGCCGCCGGAGATCCGCGGCACCTTCGACATCGTCGGCATGGACCGTCGCGGCACCGGCGAGTCGGAACCGGCCGACTGCGTGCCACCGCAGCAGCGCGAGCAGATCGTGGGCTTCGACCCGCGCGCCACCCAGCGGGAGGAGCTCGACGAGCTGCTGGAGGCGGTGCTGGCGGGCAGCCAGGAGTGCCTGCTCAAGCTGGACGAGCGGCTGCAGGCCTACGACACCTGGCGCACCGCCTCGGACCTGGAAGAACTCCGCCTGGAACTGGGAGTGCCGAGGCTGCACGCGATCGGTCGCGGCGAGGCCGGGCGACTGCTGACGACCTACGCCGAGCGCTACCCCGGCGCGGTGGGCCGGTTCGTGATCGACGGCGCGCCGGACCCGACGCGCGATTCGATGGGGCAGTCCGAACAGCAGGCGCAGGCTGCCGAGCAGGTCTTCGACGTCTTCGCCGCCGATTGCCTCCGGCGGGCCTGCCCGCTCGGCCCGAACCCCCGCCAGGCCGTGAGCGACCTGGTGGAACGCACTCGCACGGCTCCGCTTCCGGCCCAGGGCACGACGGTGCCCGCCGGTCGGGTGACGCAAGCGGTGCTGCAGGGCCTGTCCGACCGCAACAGCTGGCCGGCGCTGGCGGAGGCGCTCGCCGCGGGCTCCCGGGGTGACGGTGCCCGCCTCGCCGCGCTCACCGCGCCGCAGGTCGCACCGCAGGGCGTGAACCCGCCGTGGCTCGACGGCGACCTCATCACCAGCTGCAACGACACGACGTTGCGCGTTCCGCCGCAGCGCAGCAGCGAACTCGCGCAGGACTGGGTGCACCGCTTCCCGCTGTTCGGCGGGGTCGCCGTGCAGCGCGTGGTGTGGTGCGGTTCCTGGCCGGTGCCGCAACAACCGCTGCCGACACCGCGCCGTGCGGACCTACCGCCGATCCCGGTGATCACCACGGCTCACGACCCGAAGGCGCTGGCCCTGGGCACCGATCACCTGGCCGACGAGCTGCCGACGGGGGTGCCGATGCGCTGGCAGGGCGCCGGGCACGGAGCGATCGCGCGCTCGACGTGCATCACCGACGCCGTCAGCCGGTTCCTGGTCCGAGGGGTGCCACCGACGGAAGGCATGGCCTGCCCGGAGTGATCCCGCAACACCCCGGGCAAGCCACCGCCGCTTCAGCCGCAGCTGGAGCAGCAGCCACAAGAGGGACCGCTGCAGCTCGAGCAGCAGCTGCAACCGCCCTGGTGCGGTGCTTCGGTGCGGACCACCATCTCCGACCTCCGATCGGTGTGGGTACCGGTACCTCTTGATGTTCCTCGTCGCTCCAGCGGGTGGAACACCGCTGCTAGAGCGAACCGTCATCACCCGCAGGGGCCCGGTTCCGCTGCGATCGGTGATCGGCGCCGGTCGCAGGTCGATCAACCGGCGTAGTCGAACTGGTGCTGGTAGGGGTAGGGCTGCTGCATCGACGACGCAGCGGTGTTGCCGATGACCGCCAGCGCGCCGAGCACGATGAACACGATCAGCACGACCCGGCCGCCTTGGGACATCACCAGCGGACTGGTGCCGGCCGCCACCTTCGCCGGTTCACCACCCTCGCGGGTGTCGCCGAAGAGGCCCTTCGGATAGGCGCCGGTCAGCATGTAGAAGTAGGCGTTGGTGCGCATCGAATAGCGCAGCGAGGCCGCCGAGGCGTCGAAGATCGGGCGCGGGTTGCGCCCCAGGACCAGGATGATCAACCACAGGAAGAATGCCAGGACGGCGAAGCCGTAGGAGACCACGGTGGTCACGATCGCCGCGGGGATCACCAGGACGAGCCGGAACAGCACGGCCCAGCGGTTGAGCGCACCCGGACGGATGTCGACGTCGACGGGGAACTGCGGATCGCCGACCACGAACGGCGGGTAGCGGTCGACCAGCAACCACGCGGACGCTCCCACCCGGGTGTGGTACGCGACGTAGAGCACCAGGAACGCGGAGATCCACTCGGGCAGCCGGCCCTGCACGAGCGCGGCGAACCACCCGATGATCGCCACCACGGCTGCCGCGATGCCCAGCGCCCACAGCACGATGAAGTGCGGGACGAGCAGCAGGAGCCGCAGCAGCACGGTCCAGCGGCGGTGCCGCTCCGGCGGGGAGATCTGCAGCTCCGGCAGGAACCGACCGCCCTCGACTCCGGCTGACTCGCTCATCGCCGCCCTCCTGAGGTCCTGGGTGATCTTCCGAGCCTATTCCACGAGGAGCCGCAACCAGGTTTTTTCGCGCGACTCCATCCGGTGAACGCGCTGATTCCGCTCACCACCGCGACGGGATACGGTGGGCCGATGCAGCGCCGTGAACCGGACGAGCCGGCTCGCTTCGGCGACCTTGAGGACCTGGACCACGAGGACCCCGAGGTCAGGGCGTTCGCCGAGCACCGCGCGCGGATGGACCGCCCGCACTCCGAGGCGACCGTCGAAGGCATGCTGCGCGGGGTGGACGAGTTCGCCCAGAGCGCCAACCGCACCGGCGGCCACCGCAGGCTGGTGGCGGTGTCGGTCGTGGTGCTGATCCTCTTCGGCGTGCTGTTCACGGTCTGGAACGCAGTGCTCTACATGCTCAGCACCTTCTTCGGCTAGAGGCGTGGCCGCTTCGCGTTGCGGTGCCGGTAGCACCACCTGAGGGCTCTTGAGCACTCCTGGAGCACTTCGCACGAGGTCACGGCGCACTCACCAAGAATCCGCCCAGAACCTGCGGCGGTGCGACTCGAGTCCCACACCGGCACACCTGCAGCGAGCGCCTACGCCACCTCGGAAGTCCCCCGAACTCGAGCACCAGCCCCCACCGGTGGGACGGGAGGCGCCTTCGCACCTCGAACTTCGCGCGAACTTCGCCCCCGACGCGGCAGGGTCGAACTTCGCGCGAAGTTCGACAACCAACCCCGTGACCAGGGAAGATGCACCCGGCTTTCCCAGACGGTTGCGCGTGTTGGTGGGGTGGTGCGCGCATGTCGAGAGGGCAGGCGCAGCCCGTGTGTCGCGGGGGCGGGCGCTCCGGGTGCCGGGAGGCAGCCGCGGCCCGGATCTCGGGAGGCAAGCCGCGGCCCGGGTGTCGGGAGGCAGCCGCGGCCCGGATCTCGGGAGGCAAGCCGCGGCCCGGGTGTCGGGAGGCAAGCGTGGCCCGGGTGTCGGGAGGCAAGGCGCAGACGGTGTGGCAGTAGGGCGGGCACAGCCCGTGTCGCAGGAGGGCAGGCACCGGGGACTAGGCGCAGCCCGTGCCAGGAGGCCGGGCGCGGCCCGTGTGGCGCGTAGCAAGGCACAGCCCGCGGGACGGGGCGGGCAGGCACAGCCCGCGTGACCGGGGACCAGGCGCAGCCCCCGTGCCAGGAGGCGCGGGGCAGCCCGTGGGACGGGAGGGCGAGCGGGGGCCGTGTGACGGGGCGGCCGGTTTAGCGATTGATCTTCATCCGGATTAGCGTGGAAGCATGGATCCGGTTGCAGGCACTCCCAAGGTCACCAAGAGCGAGCAGGAGTGGCAGGAGCAGCTCACCCCGAACGAGTACGCGGTGCTGCGCCAGGCGGCCACCGAACCGGCGTGGTCGGGCGAGTACGTCGACACCAAGACCACCGGCGTCTACGAGTGCCGGGCCTGCGGAGCCGAGCTGTTCCGCAGCGAGACCAAGTTCGAGTCGCACTGCGGGTGGCCGTCGTTCTACGACCCGAGCGACTCCGACGCCGTGATCCTGCGCGAGGACCGCGGCATGGGCATGGTCCGCACCGAGGTCCTGTGCGCCTCCTGCCACAGCCACCTCGGCCACGTGTTCGAGGGCGAGGGCTTCCCCACCCCCACCGACCAGCGCTACTGCATCAACTCCATCGCAGTGCGCCTCGTCGAGAGCTGATCCAAGGCAGAACGGCCCGGCACTCGCCACGAGTGCCGGGCCGTCGTGCTCCCACGGCTCAGGGGAGCCGGGCGACCAAGTCGCCGACGTCGACGCGGTGGCCGGTGTAGAACGGGACCTCCTCGCGCACGTGGAGGCGGGCCTCCGTGCCGCGCAGGTGGCGCATCAGGTCGACGATGCGGTGCAGCTCGTCGGCCTCGAAGGCCAGCATCCACTCGTAGTCGCCCAGCGCGAAGGACGCGACGGTGTTGGCGCGCACGTCCGGGTAGTCGCGGGCTTCCTTGCCGTGGTCGGCGAGCATCTTGCGGCGCTCGTCGTCAGGCAGCAGGTACCACTCGTAGGACCGCACGAAGGGGTACACGCAGAGGTACTTCTTCGGGTCCTCGCCAGCCATGAACGCCGGGATGTGGCTCTTGTTGAACTCCGCCGGGCGGTGCAGCGCCACGTTGCTCCAGACCGGCGCGGAGGCCTGGCCGAGCGGGGTCTCGCGGCGGAAGCCGGTGTAGGCGGCCTGGACGGCTTCGACGTCCTCCGCGTGCCACCAGATCATGAAGTCCGCGTCGGCGCGCAGACCGGAGACGTCGTAGACACCGCGGACCACGACACCGGACTCGGCCAGCGAGTCCAGGTACTCCTGGGTCACCTGCGCGGCCTTGGTCCGGTCCTCGGGCAGGGTTCCCTGCTCGACCCGGAAGACCGACCACATGGTGTAGCGGATGGTGTCGTTCAACTCGTCGTAGTTCAGCCGCGCCATGCCCTCATGGTCCCACCTCTCGCGGGCCGGTAGGCAGCAGGTCCCGCGTGATGCTGGTCGCGGCCGCTTCGCCGGTGGCCACGCAAGCGGGAACGCCGACGCCTTGCAGCGCCGCACCGGCGATCGCCAACCCCGGCACGCCGGCCACGGCGCGTTCGACGTCGGCGACCAGGTCCAGGTGCCCGACGCCGTACTGCGGCAGGCCGCCTCCCCAGCGCACCACGGTGGAGTCGACGGGTTCGGCGGTGATGCCGGTCAACTCTGCGAAGTCCGCGCGCACCCGGCGCAGCAGTTCCTCGTCGTCCAAGCGCAGGTCCTCGGTCTCGCCGAAGCGACCGACCGACCCGCGCACCAGCACTTCTCCCCCGCATCCCCGCTGGTGCGCCCACTTGGCGCTGGAGTAGGTGAAAGCCTTGGCCGTGAAAGGAGTTCCGTCGGAGTGCCGCTCGCCGCGCGCGATCAGCGTGCCGGAGGCGGGAGCTCCGCCGTGCTCGGGCAGGTCGGTGCCGGGCCGCAGCGCGAGTCCGACCACGACCATCGACGCCAGCTCCACCTCGGCCAGCTTCGCGGCGGCCGGAGGAACCAGCCCCTGCAACAACTTCCGGGCGGCCGGCGCCGGAACCGCGAGCACGACGGCGTCGACGTCGAGGTGGTCAGGGGCCGGTGCCGAGCCGATCTCCAGCCGCCAGCCCTCGGAAGTGCGTGCCAACGCGCGGACCGGCAGGCCCAACCGGACCTCGGCGTTGGCAGCGATGAGCAGCCGGTCGAGCAGTTGCCGGTACCCGCCTCGGAAGGCGCCGAAAACAGGTTGCGGCGGGCCGGTTTTCGGCTCCGGAAGCGCCGCGCGGGCCGCTGCGGTGATCCAGCCTGCACCGTCGTCGAGCGCCTTGGCCAGCGCCGGGATCGTCGCGCGCAGGCCGAGCCGGTTGGCATCGCCCGCGTAGACGCCGCCGAGCAGCGGTTCCACCAGGCGGTCGACGACCTCGTCGCCGACGCGCTCACGCAGCAGGCCACCGACGGACACGTCGGCGCCCGCCAGTTCGACCGGCGGCAGCTCGGCTTCGGCGCGCACGGCGGCGGTCCCGGCCTCGGAGAGCACCGCGGCGACCGAGTCCGCTTCCGCGGGAACGCCCATCACGGTGCCGGCCGGCAGGCGCTGGGTGCGTCCTCCGGCCCGGATGGTGGCGGTGGCACCGGCCGGGTGCACGACCTCGCCCCGCACACCCAGTTCCTCGGCCAGGCCCAGCACTTCCGGCCGTCGCGCCAGGAACGCCTCGGCACCCAGGTCGAACGGCCGACCCGCGAGTTCGACGGTGCGCAGCTTGCCGCCCAGCCGGGACGTCTGCTCCACCAGCACGATCTCGGCGTCGGCACCCAGCTCGCGGCGGAGCCGGTGCGCGGCGGTCAGCCCGGAGACACCGCCGCCGACGACCGCGACCCGAGCCGCCATCAGCGCTGGGCGGTCGCGGTGTGCACCAGCTCGACGACCCGGGTCAGCACCTCCGGGTCGGTGGTCGGCAGCACGCCGTGACCGAGGTTGAAGATGTGCCCGCCGGCGTCGCGGCCCTCGGCGAGGATGCGGTGCACCTCGCGCTCGACGGCGTCCCACCCGGCGAACAGCACCGCGGGGTCGAGGTTGCCCTGCACGACCGGTTTCCTCGCGGTGGGCTCGGCGGCGGCGATGCGGGCGACGGCGGTGTCCAGGGGAACGCGCCAGTCGACGCCGACCACGTCCGGCCCGGCGTTGCGCATCGCGCCGAGCAGCTCACCGGTCCCGACGCCGAAGTGGATCTTCGGGACGTCGGAGATCTCGGAGACGCCCTCGAAGATCCGGCGGCTGTGCGGCAGCACGAACTCCCGGTAGTCGCGCAGCGACAGCGCTCCCGCCCAGGAGTCGAACAGCTGGATCGCGTCGACCCCGGCGCCCACCTGCACCCGCAGGAACTCCAGCGTGGTGTCGGCGAGCTTCTCCAGCAGCGAGTGCCAGGTCTGCGGGTCGGAGTGCATCAAGGCCTTGGTGCGCTCGTGGTTGCGGCTCGGCCCGCCCTCGACGAGGTAGGAGGCCAGCGTGAACGGAGCACCGGCGAAGCCGATCAGCGGCGTCTGGCCGAGCTCCTGGACCAGCAGCCCCACCGCGTCGGCGACCGGCTTGACCTGCTCGGCCTCCAGCGCGGGCAGCGCGGCGACGTCGTCGCGGCCGCTGATCGGCTTGGTCACCACCGGGCCGGTCCCGGGCACGATGTCGAGCCCGACCCCGGCCGCGTAGAGCGGCAGCACGATGTCGCTGAACAGGATCGCGGCGTCCACGCCGTGCCTGCGCACCGGCTGCAGGGTGATCTCGCTGACCAGGTCCGGGGTCAGGCACGCCTGCAACATCGGGATGCCTTCGCGGACCTGGCGGTACTCAGGCAGCGACCGCCCGGCCTGCCGCATGAACCAGACCGGCGTGTGCCGGGGCTTTCCGCCGCGAGCGGCCACGAGCAGAGGGGCGTCGGCGAGGTCCCGGCGGGTGGAGACCGGTGCGGAGTTCGTCATCGAGGTCGGTGTCCGTACGTCGAATCGTCGGATCCCGGAGCGGTCTGGCGGGCGGACTCGGAACGGATCTGCCGCGACGGACGGCCGGGCTTGCGCCGACAATCTTCGCACGGCGCTCGCGCTCCCACGTGAAGCGGCCGCCCCTCGACGGCGTGCCTCCACCCACGCCCGGCGGGCGGCGCCTAGAGTCGTCGGCGTGACGGAGATGTCGGCGGCGCCCGAAGTTTTCCGGCAGGCGGTTGCCGCGTTGACGTCGCCTCAGCCGCGTGCCGAGATCGAGCTCAGCGAGGTCGGGGCCCCCAAGCGCCTGGCCCCGTGGGCTCACGCGCTGGCCGCGGAGGCGAACGGACCGGCCGGCGAGCTCGCCACCGCGCGTTTCGTGCTGCTGCACGACCCGGAGGGGCAAGAGGCCTGGGACGGCGTGCTGCGGCTGGTCGTCTACCTGCGGGCCGAGCTCGACCCCGAGGTCGCGGACGACCCGCTGCTGCCCGCCGTCGGCTGGTCGTGGCTGACCGATGCGCTGGAGAACGCGGGAGCGCTGCACACGGCCCTGGGCGGCACGGTCACCCTCACCTCCTCGGCGAGGTTCGGCGACATCGCAGGACCGTCCCGCAGCCACGACCTGGAGCTGCGCGGGTCCTGGACGCCAACACCCTCGGTGTTCGGCGGCGACGACATCGACGTGCGCCCGCACGCCGACGCGCTCCACGAACTCATGGCCAGCGCCGCCGGTCTTCCGCCGGAAGGGGTTGCACTGCTCGGCAGGCGCCCGAACGGGGCAGCGCGGCAGGACTGATCGGGGTCCCCCGATCATCGGCTGCGGCCGGTCGCCGCAGCGCGTAGCGTTCGGGGCTCACCCCCTCGCACGACCCCCCGAAGGCGACACGCCCAAGTGCGACACGCCGATGTCCGATTTTCATTCGCGAAGATCGTTCAACGTCCTCGAGGTGGTTGTTCGTGCAAAGTTTTCACCATGCGCATTCGAAATATGTCGCTTGGCCACGCTCCGCCGTTACGGCAGTAGCTCTGAGTCACCCGAAAGTGCGACAAAAGTATGGTGTCGTCACAACTCGATCGGGATAGATACCCGATTGATCGTCCCGCTGACCCGCCTGGGCGGTTACGCTCACCCCGACGACACCACTTTCGGTCGATCAGTGGCGCGGCTGATTGGTCGAGAGTCCCGGTGCCGGTCGGGGGGCACGACCGACTCCAGGGAGGTAGTGACGTGGCTGCCGTCGGCTTAGGTCAGGCCGCTCGAACCACGCCTGCCGGCGCTTTGCCGGCCAACATGGTCCCGCACCCGCGGGAAGAGCTGTTCACGGTGCTCGTGGTGGACGACCATCCGCTGCTCCGAGAGGCGATCGCCGCTCGGTTGCTGCAGATGGGAGCCGGCACGGTGCACGAGGCCGCATCCATGGCCGAAGCCAGGGCTCGCGCTCTGGCAACCGGTCCGTGCGACCTCGCGATCCTCGATCTCGGGCTACCGGACGGGACCGGCATCGAGCTGGTCACCGAACTCCGCAGCCAGGGCTGGCCGCGGATCGTGGTGCTCGCTTCGTCCGATGACCCCTATGCGGTCCGAGCCGCCTTCCAAGCAGGCGCCCAGGCGTACCTGCTGAAGTCGGCCTCTCCCATGGTGGTCACCGACGGTGTGCGCCGCGTGCTCGACGGCGGTGTGTACGCCGACCCCAGCGTGGCTCCGGTGCTCGCCGCCGGAACCCGCGTGCCGGGAACGGACAACACACCTCGCGAGCTGTCCGGGCGTGAGGTCGAAGTACTCCAGTTGGTGGCCGACGGCCGCTCCAACAAGGAGATCGGCGAGGCCCTGAACCTGTCCGCGCTCACGGTGAAGTCCCACCTGTCGCGGATCGGGCGCAAGCTGGGCACAGGCGACCGTGCGCAGATGGTCGCACTGGCCATGCGTGCCGGTGTGATCCGGTGACGGATCGCTGAGCGCACCTGCTACCGGAGCGGCCGGATTCGACGACCTCGGGCAGACCAGCCACACGACACGGGCCGAAGCACGTAAGGTCTGTTGGCCGTGGAAGCTGCAAGCCCCGAGACCGTCGGACCCGGCCGCCCGGAGCCGGTGTTGTTGACCGAACCCGTTGACGGTGTGCCGCCCGTGGTGGACACCCCGGCCGCGCTGGAAGCGGCCGCGGAAGCGCTGGCCGCGGGCACCGGGCCGGTCGCGGTGGACACCGAGCGCGCCTCGGGTTACCGCTACTCGCAGCGCGCCTACCTGGTGCAGCTGCGTCGCGAGGGGTCGGGCACCGTGCTGGTGGACCCGATCGCTCTCCGCGGCGCGCTGGACCCGTTGGTCCCGGCACTGACCGAGACCGAATGGGTGCTGCACGCCGCCTCCCAGGACCTCCCGTGCCTGGCCGAGCTCGACCTGCGTCCCGCGAGGCTGTTCGACACCGAGCTGGCCGGCAGGCTGGCCGGGTTCGACCGGGTGTCGCTGGGCGCTCTGGTGGAGCGCCTGCTCGGCTACCGGCTGGAGAAGGGCCACAGCGCCGCCGACTGGTCGAGGCGCCCGTTGCCCGAGGACTGGCTGGTCTACGCAGCGCTGGACGTCGAGCTGCTGGTCGCGCTGCGCGACGAGATGCACGCCGAGCTCCAGCAGCAGGGCAAGCTGGAGTGGGCCTTCGAGGAGTTCGAGGCGGTTCGCACCGCCGAACCCGCTCCCCCGCGCGCCGAACCGTGGCGCCGGACCTCCGGGATCCACAAGGTGCGCAGCCCGCGGCAACTGGCCGCGGTGCGGGCGCTGTGGCAGGCCCGGGACGACTTCGCCCGGGAGCGCGACATCGCGCCGGGCCGCGTGCTGCCGGACTCCTCCATCGTGCTGGCCGCGCAGACCAACCCCAAGTCCGAGGGCGACCTGGTGGCCATGCCGGTCTTCGGCGGGCGCCAGCAGCGGCGTCGCGCCTCGATGTGGTTGCAGGCGCTGCGGGCCGCGCGCCGGCTGGGCAACGACGAGCTCCCGGCCGCCTCGACGCCCCACGACGGGCCGCCGCCGACCAACCGGTGGGCCGACCGGGACCCCGCGGCCGCGGCACGGCTCAGCGCTGCGCGCGCGGCGCTGAACCAGATCGCCGAGGAGCACTCGCTGCCGGTGGAGAACCTGCTTCTGCCGGACCTGGTCCGGCGAAGCTGCTGGACCCCTCCGGAAGACCTCGGCGTCCCGGCGGTCGCCGAGCTGCTGCGTTCCAAGGGCGCCCGCGAGTGGCAGATCGACCTCACCGCGGAGGCCTTCGCCAAGGCGCTGGCGACGACTCCGGACGAGGAGTCCTGAGCGCAGGACGCTTCCGGCACCACTTCCCAGCCGACCCTGCCGGACGGGCCGGTCCGCTCGTCGCGCGCGGCCGAGCCGGTTCGGGAAGGATCGGCCGCGCCGGGTTCGGGCTGGTCAGCATGTGAGACAGCCGACAGTGGCGACCACGTGGTTACCGGTGGGTAATAAGCGCTAGAGTGCGGTTACCGGCCGGTAAGGCACGCCTCGCGCGGAGTCCCGGCCGAGCACCATCCACCAAGCCAGTGAGGAGCACGCCGTGGCCGCACCTGCGTCGGCACCCGCCGACAGCCGCAGCCGCCCAGCGGTTCGGGACGTGGTCTTCGTCGACGGCGTACGCACGCCGTTCGGCAAGGCCGGCTCGAAGGGCCAGTACGCCCAGACGCGCGCGGACGACATGGTCGTCAAGGTCATCCGGGAACTGCTGCGCCGCCACCCGGAACTCCCGGCGGAGCGCATCGACGAGGTCGCGATCGCCGCGACGACCCAGATCGGTGACCAGGGCCTGACCATCGGCCGCACCGCGGCGCTGCTGGCCGGGCTGCCCAAGTCCGTGCCCGGTTTCGCCATCGACCGCATGTGCGCCGGTGCCATGACCGCCGTGACCACCGTGTCCAGCGGCATCGCCTTCGGCGCCTACGACGTCGTCATCGCCGGCGGTGTCGAGCACATGGGCAACCACCCGATGGGCGAGGGCGTCGACCCCAACCCGCGCTTCGTGTCCGACAAGCTCGTCGACCCGTCCGCGCTGGTCATGGGCTCCACCGCGGAGAACCTGCACGACCGTTACCCGTCGCTGACCAAGGAGCGCACCGACGCGTACGCGGCACTGAGCCAGCAGCGCTACGACGAGGCGCACCGCACGGGCAAGATCGCTCCGGACCTGGTCCCGGTCTCCACCCGCTCCGACGAGGGCTGGGGCCTGGCCACCACCGACGAGCCGCCGCGCCCGGGCACCACGGTCGAGGACCTGGCCGGTCTCAAGACCCCGTTCCGCCCGCACGGCCGGGTCACCCCGGGGAACGCCGCCGGTCTCAACGACGGCGCCACCGGTGCCCTGCTGGCCGACGCCGAGACCGCGGCCGAGCTGGGCCTGCCGGTCGGCATGCGGATGGTGGGTTACGCCTTCGCCGGCGTCGAGCCCGAGGTCATGGGCGTGGGTCCGGTGCCGTCCACCGAGAAGGCGCTGCAGCGCGCCGGTCTGAGCATCGACGACATCGGCCTGTTCGAGATCAACGAGGCCTTCGCCGTGCAGGTGCTGGCCTTCCTGGAGCACTTCGGCATCGCCGACGACGACCCGCGGGTCAACCCGTGGGGCGGCGCGATCGCCTGCGGTCACCCGCTGGCCTCCTCCGGCGTGCGGCTGATGACGCAGCTCTCCCGCCACTTCGAACAGCACCCCGAGGTCCGCTACGGCATCACCACCATGTGCATCGGCATCGGCATGGGCGGAACGGTCATCTGGGAGAACCCGAACTACAACGCAGGAGGCGGGCAGTGACTGACTTCGCGGCGCTGTTCCCCGACGAGGTCGTGACCAAGGCGTTCACCCGCCTCGTCAACGTTCCCGGCCTGACCGGCAAGGTCGCGCTGATCACCATCGACAACGGCCACGACCACACCAAGCCGTCGACGTTCGGCCCCGGCGGCCTGACCAGCCTCAACGCCGCGCTGGACGAGGCCTTCGCGGCCGAGCCGGCGGCGATCGCGGTCACCGGCAAGCCGTTCGTGTTCGCCGTCGGCGCGGACCTCTCCGGCGTCGGCCAGGTCTCCGAGCGCGAGACCGCCCGCGCCATCGCCCAGACCGGCCACGACGTGTTCCGCCGGCTCACCGAGTCGACGATCCCCACGTTCGCCTTCGTCAACGGTGCCGCCCTCGGCGGTGGCCTCGAGCTGGCGCTGTCCTGCCACTACCGGACCGTGGCCGCCAACGCCGGCGCGATCGCCTTCCCGGAGTGCTACCTGGGCCTGTTCCCGGGCTGGGGCGGCACCCAGCTGCTGCCGAACCTGATCGGCCCGGACGCGGCCGTGACGGTGATCATCGAGAACGCGCTGAGCCAGAACAAGATGCTCAACCCGAAGAAGGGCCTGCAGCTGGGCATCTTCGACGAGCTGCTGGAGGCTCCGGACTTCCTCGAGGAGTCGCTGCGCTGGCTGGTGCGCGTGGTCAACGGTGACAAGACAGTCGAGCGCCAGGAGATCGACCGCGGCAAGGGTTGGGACGACGCGGTCGCGCGTGCGAAGCAGATCGTCGAGTCCAAGACGCACGGCGCGTCGCCCGCGGTGACCAAGACGGTCGAGCTGATCGACCTGGCCCGTGACAACGACCTCGACGCCGGTTACGCCGCCGAGACCGAGGCGCTCACCAACGCGCTGATGTCCGACGAGCTGCGCGCCGGGCTGTACTCGTTCGACCTGGCCCAGAAGCGCGCCAAGAAGCCCGCCGGGGCACCGGACAAGAACCTGGCCCGCCCGGTCAACAAGGTGGGTGTGGTCGGTGCCGGTCTGATGGCCGGTCAGCTGGCGCTGCTGTTCGTGCGCCGCCTGGAGGTGCCGGTGGTCATCACCGACATCGACCAGGAGCGCATCGACAAGGGCGTGGCCTACATCCACGGCGAGATCGACAAGCTCGCCGGCAAGGGCCGCCTGTCGCCGGACGCCACCAACCGGCTCAAGGCCCTGGTGAGCGGTGAGCTGGACAAGAAGGCGTTCGCCGACGCCGACTTCGTCATCGAGGCCGTCTTCGAGGAGATGTCGGTCAAGCAGGAGGTCTTCGCCGAGCTGGAGCAGCACGTCTCCCCCGAGGCGATCCTGGCGACCAACACCTCGTCACTGTCGATCACCGAGATGGCCTCGAAGCTGAACAACCCGGAGCGGGTCGTCGGTTTCCACTTCTTCAACCCGGTCGCGGTCCTGCCGCTGCTGGAGATCGTGCGCGGCGAGAAGACCGACGACGGCGCGCTGGCCACCGCCTTCGCAGTCGGCAAGAAGCTGAAGAAGTCGTCCGTGCTGGTCAAGGACGCTCCGGCGTTCGTGGTCAACCGGCTGCTGACCCGCTTCATGGGCGAGATCATCGCCGCCGTCGACGAGGGCACGCCTTTCGAGGTGGCCGACAACGCCCTGGAGAAGCTGGGCCTGCCGATGAGCCCGATGGTGCTGCTGCAGCTGGTCGGCCCGGCCGTCGCCCAGCACGTCAACGGCACCATGCACGCGGCCTTCCCGGACCGCTTCGGCATCAGCGAGAACCTGCAGCGTTTCGTCGACGCCGGCAAGACCGCGGTGTGGACGTTCGACGAGTCCGGCAACGTCGTCGTCGACCCCGAGGTCGCCGAGCTGTGGAAGCAGGGCGGCAGCCCCTCCACCAGCGAGCAGGTCCGCGACCGCGCGCTCAACGCGCTGGCCGAGGAGATCCGGCTCATGCTGGACGAGGGCGTCGTCGCCGAAGCGCAGGACATCGACCTGTGCATGCTGCTCGGCGCCGGCTGGCCGTTCTGGCTGGGCGGCATCACGCCGTACCTGGACCGCGCGGGCGTGTCCGAGCGGGTCAACGGCAAGCGCTTCCTCGCCCCGGGCGTGGCTTCCCTGCCCGCCTGACGCGCGAAGTCGAGACCGGGGGCCGGAGCGCACTGCTCCGGCCCCCGGCTTCGTGTTGCCACGGCCGACCGCTTCCGGGTCCTGGCCGCCGCGTGGTCCGCGGCGGCAGTGGCGTGCGCCGATCCGCTCCACGACGGCCAGGCCGCGTTCGAGCAGAACACCAGGAGCGTCCTTGAGTTCGCGCATCAGCACCGGCGTCCGCCGCTCCCGCGGTCGGGGAACCGGCCTGGCCGGGGCGGGGCCGGACACCAGCGAGTCGGGCTGAGCGCGAACGCGCTCGGTCGATGCCGACCTCTTCGCCGTTCTTCACCCCGGGCAGGAGCCTGGACCGCTCAGCTGGCGCACTGGAACTTCTTTCGTGCGACGAGCTGTCGTACGAAGCAGTCCCAGGTCGTGTGGGCTCACGGCGCGGCGGGGAGCCGCACCGTGATGGCGAGACCGCCTGCGGGGAGGGCGGTCGCGTGGATCGTGCCGCGGTGGGCCGTGGTGGCGGCCTGGACGATCGACAGTCCCAACCCGGTGCCGTTCCGCGCGGTGCGCTCGACCCCTGCTCGCCGGAACGGCTCGAAGAGGGTGTCCACCGACTCGGCGGGGATCGTCGGGCCGGAGGAGGCCACCCGCAGGGTCGTCCACCGCGGGTCGCCACCAGTGCTGACCTCCAGCCAGCCCCCGTCGAGGTTGTGCCGCACCGCGTTCTCCAGCAGGTTCCCCGCGACGCGTTCCAGCAGGGCCGCGTCCCCTACGGCGAAGGCCGGCTCGGTGCAGCGCCGCACGCGCAGCCCCCGCTCGCGCGCTTCGGGTTCGACCGCCCGGAGCGCGCGGGTGACGACCTCGGTGAGGTCCACCGGTTCCCGGACCGCCAGCTCCACGCCCTCGGTGCGGGCCAGCAGCAGCAGCGCTTCCACCAGGCGTTCGGCGCGCGCGGTGGCTTCGCGCACGACACCGGCCATCCGGCGCAGCTCGGCCTCGTCGGCGTCGGGGTCCGACAGCGTCACCTCCAGCTCCGTGCGCACCACGGACAGCGGGGTGCGCAGCTCGTGGCTGGCGTTGGCGACGAAGCGGCGTTGGGCGTCGAAGGCGGCTTGCAGCCGGTCCAGCATCGCGTCGAAGGTGTCGGCGAGCCGGGCCACCTCGTCCCGGGGGCCGCTCAGCGCGATCCGCTCGTCCAGCGACTCCGCCGACAACCGCTGCGCGGTCTCGGTGACCTCCTGCAGCGGGCGCAGCACCCGGCCGGTGACCAGCCAGGCCAGCAGAGCCGCGGCGGTCACCACGGCCACGAACGCGAACCCGCCGATGACCAGCACCTGGTGCTGCGCCGACTCGCGCAGCGCCGCGCCGAGCAGTTCGGCAGGCACGTCCACCCCGCCGACCCGCACCGGCGTGCCCGCGGGCAGCCGGGGAACCGCGGCGACGACGTTGCCGACCAGCACCCAGCCCAGCCACAGCAGCACCGCGCTGACCAGGGCGACCAACGAGGTGGCCAGCAGCGTGAGCCGGACCCGCAGCCCCGGGCCGCGCCGGGTGAGCGCACCCACGGTCAGTCCCTGGCGTGCTCGGCGCGGGCCGCCGAGGGCACCCGGTAACCGGACCCCACGACGGTCTCGATGACGCCCGGCTCCCCCAGCTTCTTGCGCAAGGTCATCATGGTGACCCGCACGGTGGTCGTGAACGGGTCGGCGTTCTCGTCCCAAACCCGCTCCAGCAGTTCCTCGGAGCTGACGACCGCGCCGCCTGCCGACAGCAGCACCTCCAGCACGCCCAGCTCCTTGCGGGTCAGCTCGACCTCCTCGCCGAACCGGGTGACGGTGCGGCGGGCCGGGTCCAGCTCCAGGTCCTGGGCGGTCAGCAGCGGCGGCGGGGCGGGCGTCGCCCGGCGGCCCAGGGCGCGCACCCGCGCGATCAGCTCGGGGAACGCGAACGGCTTGGCGAGGTAGTCGTCGGCGCCGAGGGACAGGCCGGCGACGCGGTCGGCGACGGTGCCCGAGGCGGTCAGCATGAGGACCCTGGTCAGACCCCCGGACCCGACGAGGTCGCGGCACAGGTCGTCACCGGACATGCCCGGCAGGTCACGGTCGAGCACGACGACGTCGTAGCGCGTGATCGCGGCCTTCTCCTGCCCGCTCTCGCCGTCGTAGGCGACGTCGACGGCCATGCCGTCCCGCCGCAGTCCTCTCGCCACCGCCTCGGCGAGCGGCTTCTCGTCCTCCACGACCAGGATTCGCACGGATTCCACCCTGCCACAGCGAGCGCTCTCACCAGGCGAGGTCAAGGCCGTGCGGCCGGAATTCCAGCAGGAGCGGGACCGGACTCAGCAACCCCTGTGCGTGACGGTGCGGGAGCAGAACCTGCGCGGCTCCCCCGCCGCAGGGCCCGACTCCCCGGGCCTCCGCCACCACACCGCCTCACGAGGTGCTCGCCACGAGCGTGGGGAACCCTGCCGCCGTTCCGTGCACCGAGGACGGCCCGGTGGTGGCGATCTCGCTGTGTCCCCTCGTTCGAACTTCGCGCGAAGTTCGACGGGGACCTTCGGCCCTCGACATTCGCGCGAAGTTGGACGGCACGTGCGCGAGGTCGGGCCGGGGGCCTGGAAGAGCGGGTTCGCGGCTTCGGGTTCCCCGCTCCGCCGGGACCCTGCCCTGGACAGCGCTCAGCGGGGACCACCTTTGGTCCCCGCTGAGCTCGTCCCGCTGGATCAGCTGTTGGCGACTTCGGCTTCGGTGGCGACGTGGAGCTGAGCGCCGCGGCGGGCCAAGAACCAGTCGTTGATCTTGGCCGCGATGTCGGTCTCGGTGAGGCCCAAGTCCGCCAGGACCTCCTCGCGGGAGGAGTGCTCGAGGAAGTTGTTCGGCACGGCCAGGTCGCGCAGCGGCACGTCCAGCTCCGCGTCGCGCAGGGCAGCGGCCAGCGACGAGCCGAACCCACCGTGCCGTCCGCAGTCCTCCAGCGAGACCACCAGCCGGTGGTCGGCCGCCATCGACACGACCTCCGAGGGCACCGGGACGACCCAGCGCGGGTCGACCACGGTCACGCCGACGCCCAGCGCGCTCAGCCGCTCGGCAGCCGCCGCGGCGAGCTTGCCGAACGCGCCGACGGCCACCAGCAGCACGTCCTTGCGCTCGTCGGAGCGCAGCACGTCCACACCGCCGACCCGCTCCACCGCGGGGACCTCCTCGATGACCGAGCCCTTGGAGAAGCGCAGCACGGTCGGCCCGTCGTCAACGGCGACGGCCTCCCGCAGCTCCTCGCGCAGGGTCACCGCGTCGCGCGGTGCGGCCACCCGGATGCCGGGGACCAGGCCGAGGATCGACAGGTCCCACATGCCGTTGTGGCTGGCGCCGTCGTCACCGGTGATGCCCGAGCGGTCCAGCGTCACCGTGACCGCCTGCTTGTGCAGGGCGACGTCCATCAGCAGCTGGTCGAAGGCCCGGTTGAGGAACGTCGAGTAGACCGCGAACACCGGGTGCAGGCCGCCCATGGCCAGGCCGGCGGCGGAGGTCATGCCGTGCTGCTCGGCGATGCCCACGTCGAAGCAGCGCTCCGGGTAAGCCTCGGCGAACTTCTTCAGCCCGGTCGGCCCGAGCATCGCGGCGGTGATCGCCACGACGTCGGAGCGCTCGGCGCCGATGTTGACCAGCTCGTCGGCGTAGACGTCGGTCCAGCTCTTGGGCGCGGGCTTCTTCGGCAGGCCGGTCTCCGGGTCGATGACCTTGACCTGGTGCATCTGCTCGGCCTCGTCGTTCTCGGCCGGGGCGAAGCCGTTGCCCTTGCGGGTGACGGCGTGCACGATCACCGGTCCGCCGAACGACTTGGCCATCTGCAGGGCGTGCTCCATCGCCCGCATGTCGTGGCCGTCCACCGGGCCCAGGTACTTCAGGCCGAGGTCGGAGAACATCACCTGCGGGCTGATCGCGTCCTTTATGCCGCTCTTGGCGGCGTGCAGGCCGGTGTAGAGCGAACGGCCCACGACCGGCATCTTGCGCAGCGTGCGCTTGCCGGACTCCAGCGCCTTCTCGTAGGTCGGGTTGAGCCGCAGCGCCGCCAAGTGCTCGGCGAGCCCGCCGATGGTCGGCGCGTAGGAGCGGCCGTTGTCGTTGACGACGATGACCACCGGGCGGTCCGGGTCCGCCGCGATGTTGTTCAACGCCTCCCAGCACATGCCGCCCGTGAGCGCACCGTCGCCGACGACCGCCACCGCGTGCCGCTGGTCACCGGTGACCTGAAAGGAGCGGGCGAGCCCGTCGGCGTAGGACAGCGCGGTCGAGGCGTGGCTGTTCTCGACGTAGTCGTGCTCGCTCTCGGCGCGCGACGGGTAACCGGACAGGCCGTCCCGCTTGCGCAACTGGTCGAAGCCGTCCTGGCGCCCCGTCACGATCTTGTGCACGTACGCCTGGTGCCCGGTGTCGAACAGCAGCGCGTCGTTCGGCGAGTCGAAGACCCGGTGCAGGGCGAGGGTCAGCTCCACCGCTCCCAGGTTCGGTCCCAGGTGTCCACCGGTCCGCGAGACCTTCTGGATCAGGAACTGCCTGACCTCGTCGGCCAGCTCCGCCAGTTCGGCGTGCGTCAGGCGCTTGACGTCGGCGGGACTGCGCACGGACCCCAGCAGCGTCACCGTGTTCCACCTCGCTTGTCGTGCCGGTCGGTCACAAATTCACAATCCCGGGGCCTGGCCGGCAACCTGGCTCCGTCTGCATAGTGCGCCCCAGTCTACGGAGGGGCCACGCGGCCAGAGGGTGTGGTCGAACACCTGCAGCGATGCGCCGGACCCCGTTCCCACCCCGGTCTTCGGCGCCCGCGTGAGCGGTACCACCCGCAAGGCGGTGTTGCTACCTTCCCCCTGATCCCCGAGGAGGCGCGATGACTGGTCCGGACGGCCGTGAAGCGGAGCTCGAAGCGCGCAACGCCGCGATGCGCGAACAGGTGAGTTCCCTGCTCGAAGGGCTGCAGCGGCAGACCGCCCAGCTGCAGGAGGCGCAGGACAACGCGCTGTCCGCGACCGGCGAGGCGACTTCGTCCGACGGTGCGGTCACCGTGCGGGTCAACGCTGCGGGCGTGGTCACCGGGACCTCGCTGACGTCCCCGGCACTGCGGTCGACCACGCCGGAGAAGCTGGCCGCGAGCTTCACCGAGGCCGCCCAGGCCGCCGCCCGGCACGCCCGGGCGAAGGCGGACGCGGCCGTCGCACCGCTGCAGGAGGACGTGCCCGACCTGCCCGACCTGTTCCCCGACGCACCCTCCTTGGCCCGGCTGATCCCCTCGGCTCCGGAGGTGCCGGAACCGAACACCCCACCGGCGACGTCCCACCCGCCAGAAGAGGAGGACTGGGACGACTTCGAACCCCGGTCCCGTTTCCGGAAGGACCGTTGGTGATGGGATTCGAGGTCAACCCCGAGGCGCTGCTCGGCGTCTCGCCGAAGTTCGACGCCGCGTCGGACAAGTTGGAGTCGGCGCTGACCAAGCTGAACGGCGTCCTGCAAGCCGAGGGCCAGTGCTGGGGCGGCGACGAGGCGGGCCAGGAGTTCGCCAAGAACTACGAACCCGGTTCGCAGCAGGGCACCGGTGCCTTGGAGGGCCTCGCCCAGGCGCTGCACCAGGTCCGCGGCGAGCTGGACGCCACCGCCCGGACCTGGGACGACGTCGACAAGGCGAACGCGGACGGCATCAAGGGCCTGGGCTGAGGGGGACGACGTGGGCATCGAGGTTCCGGGCGAGGTCACCTGGCTCTTCCCGATCGTGGTCGGCGCGAACTGGCCCGAGGGCGATGAGACGGCGCTGCGCAGGGTCGCTGAGGCGTGGAACCAGTGCGGCGTGGACGTCGACGGCGTGATCAGCGAGACCGAGGCCGCGGTCCAGTCGGCGCTGGACACGATGAGGGGCGACACGCACGACGCCTTCGAGAAGTTCATGCAGGACTTCTGCAACGGCGACGCCGGCCACCTGCCGGAGCTGAAGAAGCTCTGCGAGGCGCTCGGCGAAGGCGCCGACAACGCTGCGCTGGAGATCGAGTACACCAAGCTGAGCATCATCGCCGCGCTGATCATCCTGGCTGCTCAGATCGCGGCGATGATCGCCTCGGCCGTGGCGACCTTCGGCGCGAGCACGGCGGGCATCCCGGTCGCCCAGGCCGCCACGCAGCTGACGGTGCGGACGTTCTTCCAGCAGCTGCTGCAGAAGATCGGCCAGCAGGTCCTGCTCAACGTGGCGATCAACGTCGGCGTGGACGGCGCGATCCAGGGCCTGCAGTTCGCCAAGGGCGACCGGAAGAGCTGGGACTGGTCCAACACCGGCAACGCAGCCGTGTCCGGTGTCGCAGCGGGCCTGGCCGGTGGTCTGGTCGACGGCGTCGCTCCCGGCATCGGCCAGCAGATCGGCAAGGACCTGACGGGCAACGCCACGAAGAACTTCACCGAGGCCGCCGCCTACGGCGCGGCTCGCGGTTCGATCTCGGGCGTGCTCGGCAACACCCTCAACCAGGGGTTGCACGGCCAGGCGCCGGGGATCAACGACATCACCTCGGGCGCCATCTCCGGCGGCATCGGCGGGGCGTCCGGCGGGATGCAGAGCAGGCACGAAGGGCTGAACGCCACCTGGGAGGGCAACGGCCGCGGCGCCACCGGCGACGGCGGTGAGTGGGTTTCCGGCTCCAACACCCAGGGTTGGCGCTTCGAGACCGACGAGGGCGCCGTCGCGGGGGCCGATGTGGACAGTCCCTACCGCAACGACGTCAACTCCGCGACGGTCGGCCAGCACGCCCACGTCGAGGGCGGACCGAACAACGTCAACAGCAACGCCTACGGCGAAGTCGACGCCCCGAAGCAGGAGCAGCCGGAGAAGCTGGACCTGCCAGAAGGCCCGAACTGAGGCCCGTTCAGGGACCGCTCGTGCTCAGCGGTGCCGTTCGGGGAACGGCTCAGACCGTGCCCGTGGCACCGCGGAGCGAGGCGGTCTCGGTGGGAAGTGCGGGCGTGCTCCAGGCAGGAGACCCAGCTCGCACCACCGCAGGTTCTGCGCGGCTCCGTGGCGAGCACGCGGGGACCCCGCGTGTCGAGCGGCGAACGAAGTCGCCCGCGAACTTCCTCAGGACCAGGGACGCCAGCACGGGGCGGGGGCTACCTCGGGGCGCAGGTCGCCCCAGGGTGGGCTGTTCGGCGGGAGCGACTGCAGTTCTGCGTGGTGCAGCCTGGTGCGCTGCCGCAGCCAGCTGACCACGAAGAACCCACCGACGAGCAGCATCGCCGCACCGGCGGGCCAGGTGCCCGTGGTGGTGGTCCCGGCGATCTGCATCGTGAGCAGCATCAGGCCGAGCACGCCGAAGCCGAAGCCGACGACCGGCCGCAGGACCCGGTAGGACTGCGACTTCTTCCCGTTGCGGAAGGTCGTCGTCTGGGCCGTGGCCCACTTCCGCAGCGCGTGCCAGGAGTCCAGGTCCTGCGGGCCGGTCCGCTGCGACCAGGCGGCGGTCTGCCTCCTGCGGAGGATCGCCGCGACCAGGCGCGGGTCTTCGACGTTGACGATCCACTGCTGCTGTCCGGCCACGACTCGCACCGCGGGACCTTCCGAGAGCCGGATCGCCGGCGCGCCCGGCAGCGGCCAGGAGCCACCGCCGACGATCTCGCCGAGCTGGGCGAACCGCACCTCGGCCAGCGGGATCGCCTGGTGGACGTGTCCGCCCCCGGCCATGCGCCCAAGAGCCAGCACGGCCCGGTCGCGTTCGATCCGCAGCCGCGCGGGTTGGTGCCGGTAGATCTCGAAGCCGACCTCGACGTCGATCTCCGCCAGGTCGAAACCCGGGGCGGTGAACCGCCGGTGGGCCACCCGCGCCAGCAGCGGGCACGCGATCACGGCGACGAGCGCGACCAGCACGACCGGTGCCAGCGCGAGGTTGACGTAGGCCCCGGCCAGCGCGGCGAGCAGCGCCCAGCCGCTCCAGCGCCGGGGTGTGCGCGCGTCGGCCAGCCACCCGGTCGTGGCGACCGCGACACCGACCACACCGCCGATCACCGCGCCGAGGTCGAGCCCGCGCAGGGCCCAGAGCACGAGGGCCAGCGGGACCAGCACGAGGGCCACGGCACCGATCCCGAAGGCCTGCACCCGGCGGCTCGGCACGGACTCCGGTGCAGAGCTCGGCCGGCCGGAGACGGGGGAAACCTCGGTGCCCGCCTCCGGCGGTGCCGGGAGGACTTCGGGGATGTGCGTCATCGCTGCTCCTCGATCCCGGCCGGTCGTCTGCCGTGCAGCGCCGCGCGAGCGCGGATGAGCTCGGCGAGTTCCGGATCGGCCGGGAGCAGCTGGGTGTCGGTGGCGGTGCGGATCTCGACGACGTCGCCCTGCGGCGGGGAAGACCCGCGTCCGTCGGCGAGCACCGCCCAGGAACCGTCCTCCGGCTTGCTGGGGCGCACGCCGATCGCGGTGATCTCGGCGAGCGCGATGTCCTTCGTGGACGCCTGCTGCGCCGGTCGCCCGGCGGCTGTGCGCACCGACAGCCGCAGCGCGTCACCGGTGATCTTCACCGAGTCCTCGCCCCCGCCCTGCGGCGACCGGATCCCCTTGACCAGCACGAACTCGCTGCCGCCGATCTCCCGCAGCGGCTCCGCCAGGAGCGCCCGGCGGGCCAGGAAGGCCGCCCCGGCCGGTACCGCGAAGCCGATGACCCCGACGGCGGTGCGTGCCCACAGCGGGAGCGCGCTGTAGGTGAGCGACAGCGCCAGGCCGAACGCCTGAGCCGCGCCGACGACGCTCCCGTACAGGAACCACCCGTCCGGCTTGAGCCGCCAGTCGATCCCGTCCGCCGCACGGCGGCCCATCGAGGACGCCAGCGGCATCGGCAGCGCGACGAGCAGCGCGACGAACGCGAGACCGACCAGATCACCCCGCTTGGGGCTGCCGAGCAGCGGCAGGTCGGGTCCCGCGACGACCGTCCAGACCAGCGCGCACGCCGACACCACGAGCTCGGCCGCGCAGCACAGCCACGTCACCGACAGCAGGGCCTTCGCCCGCGCCCACCGACGTCCGACCGCGTCGGCCGCTCGCGGGTCGACCCGTCCTGGTACCTCACCGAACACCCGGCCACCTCCTCAAGCCGGTGGTCACCTTAGAGGTCTGTGAGCTGTTGCTCGGCCAGCCGGTAGCGAAACCGGCAGTGCGCGTTGAGTCCCACGACCACGCCGCACCGCTGGGCTCGGCCCGAGAAGCCGAAACCCGTCCGCGCGGATGGAACGCGGGCGCTTCGGCCGAGGGTGAGAACGGGGAAGCTGCTCAGCCCTCCCGCTCCAGCAGGGCGATGCACTCGACGTGGTGGGTCATGGGGAAGGCGTCGTAGGCCTCCAGCTCGACCAGGCGGTAACCGTTCTCGGCGAACAGCGAGACGTCGCGAGCCAGGGCCGCCGGATCGCAGGCGACGTGCACGACGCGGGACGGCTCACGTGCGGTGATCGCCTCGACCACCTCGCGGCCCGCGCCCTTGCGCGGCGGGTCGAGGACGACCACGTCAGGGGCCGGCACGTCCTCGTCGGCCAGGACGCGCTCCACGGTTCCGGCTCGGAAGCCCACCTGCGGCAGGTCGCGGAGGTTGGCCACCGCGTCCTCCACCGCACGCCGGGACGACTCCACCAGCAGCACCGAACCCGTCGGGCCCACCTGTTCGGCGAGGTCGGCGGCGAACAGGCCCACACCGCCGTAGAGGTCCCACGCCACGCCACGCGACGGGACCGCCGCCAGCCGGGCGACGACCTCGGTGAACGTCTCCGGGGCGGCTCGGTGCACCTGCCAGAAGCCCTGCGCGGACACCTCGAACGGGAGGCCGCGCACCGTCTCGTGCGCCACGCCGCTGCCCGCCACCTGCCGCGCCACCGCCTGCTGGTGCCCACGTCGCTGCGGCTTCTTGTCGAGCGCGGTGACGTGCAGTTCGCCCTCTCCGTCAGCGGTCACCGTCAGCTCCGCACCCGGTCGCCACCGGCGGTCGGCGACTTCCGGGACGGCGCCCTCGACGGTGATCGGGCAGTCGGCCACCGGGATGACCCGGTGGCTCCGGCTGGGCCGGAAACCCGCGTTGCCCTTGCGGTCGACGGCCAGCCGCGCGCGGGTGCGCCAGCGCAGCAGGCCGCCGGGCAGCTCGCGAACCTGAACCGGCCAGTCCAGACCCGCGATGCGCTGCAGCTGCTCGGTGACCACCGCGGACTTGAGCTCCCGCTGCGTCTCGCCGTCGACGTGCTGGAAGTCGCACCCACCGCAGCGGTCGGTGCCCAGCGCGATGTCGGCCAGCGGGCACGGCGGGGTGACCCGGCCCGGCGCGGCCTGCCGCACCTCGACGGCGTCAGCGCGGCAGAAACCGCCGCCCTTGTCCTCGGTGACCTCGGCGATCACCACTTCTCCCGGCAGCGCGTGGCGGACGAACACCACGCGTCCCTCGTACCGCGCCACGCAGTGGCCGCCGTGGGCCACCGGGCCGACCTCGACCTCCAGGCGCCTACCGGTCCAGTCCGGTTTTCCGGTCACCACTCACCTTCCCGTTGCCCCCGAGTCCTCGACGCGTCGCGCCGGGCATCGAGGTGATCCGCTGCGCTCGCACCCGTTCCGACGACGCCAGCTGCCACGGCACGCTGGTGACCATCACACCCGGTTGGAACAACAGCCTGCTCTTGAGCCGCAGCGCGCTCTGGTTGTGCAGCAGCTGCTCCCACCAGTGGCCCACGACGTACTCCGGGATGAACACCGTCACCACGTCGCGCGGGCTGTCCCGGCGGATCCGCTTCACGTACTCCAGCACCGGCCGGGTGATCTCCCGGTACGGCGATTCCAAGACCTTGAGCGGCAGCGGCAGGTTCAGCCGCTCCCACTCGGCCGTCAACGCGCGGGTGTCCTCCTCGTCGACGTTGACGGTGACGCCCTCCAGCTCGTCCGGGCGGGTCGCCCGCGCGTAGGCGATGGCCCGCATCGTCGGCAGGTGCAGCTTGGAGACCAGCACCAGCGCGTGGTTGCGGGAGGGCAGGACCGTGTCGCTCTCGTCTTCCCGCAACTCGGCGGCGACCCGGTCGTAGTGCTTGCGGATCGCCGTCATCAGCACGTACATCGCGGCCATCACGGCGATGGCGATCCAGGCGCCGTGGGTGAACTTGGTGATCAGCACGATGACCAGCACGCTGGCGGTCATCACGAGCCCGAAGGCGTTGATCGACTGCGCCCGGCGCATCCTGCGCCGCTCAGTCGGGTCGGTCTCCGAGCGCAGCAGCCGGTTCCAATGCCGGATCATGCCGCTCTGGCTGAGCACGAACGAGACGAACACGCCCACGATGTAGAGCTGAATCAGCCGCGTCACCTCGGCGTCGAAGGCGAACACGAGCACGATCGCGGCGAAGGCCAGGAAGAGGATGCCGTTGGAGTAGGCCAGCCGGTCGCCGCGGGTGTGCAGCTGGCGCGGCAGGAAGCGGTCCTGCGCCAGGACCGAGCCCAGCACCGGGAAACCGTTGAAGGCGGTGTTGGCGGCCAGCACCAGGATCAGGCCGGTGAAGAACACCAAGTACCACACGCCCGGCGGGAAGCCCACGAACACCGCACCCGCGAGCTGGGCGACCAGCGTCTTCTGCTGGTAGTCGGGCGGAGCGCCGATGAGCTGGTGCGCCGGGTCCTCCGCCACGACCGCACCGGTGGTGCTCGCGAGGAAGAGCAGGCCGAGGAACATCAGCACCGAGAACACGCCCATGAACGCCAGCGTGGTCGCGGCGTTGCGGGCCTTGGGCTTGCGGAAGGCGGGCACGCCGTTGCTGATGGCTTCGACACCGGTCAACGCGGCGCTACCGGAGGAGAACGCCCGCAAGACCAGGAACACGAAGGCCACCCCGGCGATCTGGCCCTCCTCCTCGACCAGCTGGAACCCGGCGCTCTCGGCCCGCAGGTCGGTGCCCAGGACCGCGGACTGGTAGAAGCCCCACACCATCATCCCGAGCACGCCGATGACGAACGCGTAGGTGGGGATGGCGAACAACGTCCCGGACTCGCGGATGCCCCGCAGGTTCAACGCGGTGAGCAGCACGATCGCGCCGACGGCGAAGAGCACCTTGTGCTGGGCGACGAACGGGATCACCGACCCGATGTTGGCCGCCGCCGAGGAGATGGAGACCGCGACCGTGAGGATGTAGTCGACCAGCAGGGCGCTGGCCACCACCAGTCCCCAGCGGGGACCGTGGTTGGCGGAGGTGACCTCGTAATCACCGCCTCCCGAGGGGTAGGCGCGCACGTTCTGCCGGTAGGACGCGACCACGGTGGTCATCACCAGCGCGACCACGAGACCGATCCACGGGCTCACCGTGTACGCCGAGATCCCCGCGGCCGACAGGACGAGGAGGATCTCCTCGGGCGCGTAGGCCACGCTGGAGATCGCGTCGGAGGAGAACACCGGCAGCGCGATCCGCTTGGGCAGCAGCGTGTGCGAGAGGCGGTCGCTGCGGAACGGCCGACCGACGATCAACCGCTTCGCCGCCGTTGCGAGCTTGGACACGGTGCGAGCGTAAGCCGTGGGGGCACGGCACCCGCGCACGCGGGCTTCCGAATCGCGCTCAGGTCACACCAGGGGTGGCGTGGTCATCCCCGCCACCTGTCACCCGGTACGGTGCACCAGCCCAGAGCCGGGCGGTCGCCGCGGTCCCCTGATCGCACCCGTCCGGGTACGGTCAGCGGCGACCGGACGACGTCGCCCGGAAGAGCACAACCGCGCAGCGAGGAGACAGGGTCGTGCACGTGGTGATCATGGGTTGCGGCCGGGTCGGGGCTTCCCTGGCCGCTGCCCTGCAACGGCTCGATCACACCGTGGCCGTGGTGGACAAGGACCCCCAGGCGTTCCACCGCCTGGGCAAGGACTTCCGCGGCCAGCAGGTCACCGGCAACGGCTTCGACCGCGACATCCTCGAAGAAGCGGGGATCGAGCAGGCCAGCGCCTTCGCCGCGGTGTCCAACGGGGACAACTCCAACATCGTCTCGGCCCGGGTGGCGCGGGAGACCTTCGGCGTGGCGCACGTCGTGGCGCGCATCTACGACCCCAAGCGGGCCGAGGTCTACCAGCGGCTCGGCATCCCGACGGTGGCCACCGTGCCGTGGACCACGGACCGCTTCCTGCGGATGCTGCTGCCCGAGGGCGTGGCCACCGCGTGGCGGGAACCCTCCGGCACGGTCGCGGTGCTCCAACTGCCGCTGCACGAGGGCTGGGTCGGGCACCAGGTCGCCGACGTGGAGTCGGCGACCGGCGCCCGGGTGGCGTTCATCATGCGCTTCGGCAGCGGCGTGCTGCCCGACCGCAAGACCGTGATCCAGGCCGACGACACCGTCTACGTGGCAGCGCTGTCCGGCACCGTCACCGACGTCACCGCAGCGGCCCGTCGCACACCCGAGGAGAGCGAGTGATGCGGATCGCGATCGCCGGAGCCGGCGCCGTCGGCCAGTCCATCGCCCGGGAACTGCTCGAGGGCGAGCACGAGGTGCTGCTCATCGAGCGCAGCACCGCCAACTACCACCCGAGGCTGATCCCGGGCGCCGAGTGGATGCTCGCCGACGCCTGCGAGCTGGCCTCGCTGGAGGAAGCGGGCCTGCAGTCCTGCGACGTGGTCATCGCTGCCACCGGGGACGACAAGGTCAACCTCGTCGTCTCCCTGCTGTCCAAGACGGAGTTCGCGGTGCGCCGGGTCGTCGCCCGGGTCAACGATCCGCGCAACGAGTGGCTGTTCACCGACGCCTGGGGTGTGGACGTGGCCGTCTCCACGCCGCGGATGCTGGCCGCGATGGTCGAGGAAGCCGTCAACGTCGGCGACCTCGTCCGGCTGATGACGCTGCGGCAGGGGCAGGCCAACCTCGTCGAGGTGACGTTGCCGGAGGCCACCCCGCTGGCCGGCCGTCGGGTTCGCGACCTCAAGCTGCCCGCCGACGCGGCGCTGGTGAGCATCCTGCGCGGCGGCCGGGTCATCGTGCCGCAGGCCGACGACCCGCTCGAGGCCGGCGACGAGATGCTGTTCGTCGCCACCAGCAACGTCGAGGACGAGATCAGCGCGGTCATCCACGACCAGGCGCACTGACCAGTCGCGCCAGCGACGCCTGCGTGGTGCCCACCGTGACGCCAGGGCAACAGGACAAGACCGCGTGGCGACACACCGCAGCCCCTCCAGGCCGGGAAGCCCCGGAGCAAGAGGAGCACGGTGCTGGGGAGGCGTCCACTCCAGGGCCTCTGACCAGCTAACACACGCCCGGGCGCGGAGGTTCGAACTTCGTGCGAGGTTCGAAAGGTGTCCCGGTTCCGGACATGTCCGGCGGTTGCGGACTCCGTGCGTCGCGTCCTGACGTGCGCCCGGGCGCGGCGCCGCGGCGGGCTCGCTACGAGGCCGCTCGAACCTGCGGCCGTGACGGCTCCCGCACGCACGGGGAGGAAGCGGCTTCCGCAACGCGGAGCGGGGCACGAACGGGCTTCAGCCGCTGGCGACTGCGGCTGATTCCTCGGCGACCTTCTTCGCCCTGCGGATCGCCCAGACGGTCACGACCAGTGCGATGGCGGTCAGCGGGTAGCCCATCGCGATGCGCGCGAAGGCCAGCCAGCCGGTCTGGTCGTTGTCGTAGAGCCACTGCTGCACCACGTACTTCGCGGCGAACACCGCGGCCCAGGACAGCGTGGCGATGTCGTAGGCGCGCATGGCGCGGCGCTGCTTGCGCCAGCCCATGCCCAGCCCGTTGAGCGCCGACCAGGCGACGCCGACCAGCGGCCAGCGGGCCGCCACCGACGCCAGGAACGCGCCACCGTAGATCAGGCTGGTCCAGATGCCGAGGAGGAAGAAGCCCTTGGTCTCGCCGGAGCGGTAGGCGATGAAGGAGCACACCGCCACGCCCAGCACGCCGGAGATCGCCGGTTGCAGCGGTTCCTTGCGGACCATGCGGAAGACCGCGATGGCCACGGCGACCCCGATGGAGGCCCAGATCGCCGGCATCATCGAGGTGAACGAGCTGACCACCACGAACACGACGATCGGCACAGCGGAGTACGCGAGCCCGCTGACACCGCCCATCTGCTCCAGCAGGGTCTGCTCGGAAACACCGGTCTTGCCCGCGGGCCGCCGGTCGTCGTCGGCACGCTGGGCGTTGAACCCCGCTGCCGATGCGTCGTGTTCGCTCATGCTGTGTTCTGCAACTCGTAGTAGGGGTTGTACAGCACCTTGCGACCGTCCCGAACTGCGATCCGGCCACGGGCCTTGACGATACGTCCCGGTTCGATCCCCGCGATGCGCCTGCGGCCGAGCCACACGAGAGTCACCCCTTCGGTGCCGTCGTAGAGCTCGGCTTCGAGGGTCGGCGCGGAAGTCTTGGGGCAGAGCTCGACGCTGCGCACCCGGCCGAGCACCACGGCTTCCTGCCCGCACTGGCACTCACTGGCCCGCTGCGCTCCGCTCGCTTGCGACCGGTCGGAGAGGTCCTCGGCGTCCAGCTCGGCGACATCGCTGGTCAGGCTCCGAACGAGGCGTTTCCAGTAGCCGCCTCCGGTCTTGCTCATCTAGCGCTCCTGTGCGCCTCGGGGCTCGACTACGCAGCCCGTGCACCTCCCAGCGTAACCGCACGGCAGGCCCGAACCCATGCCCGGAGGGATCAGGGACGAACCCTTCGCGAAGGCACCCGAGCAGGACGGGGTGGCAGTGCCGCGAAGGGCCTGCCACGCCTCGTCCAGGAGCGGCTCAGACCTGACCGTTCGGGGTTTCCTGCTGGGCCTGCTGGATGTGCCGCTGGATCGCCTCGGGGAGCTCGATGGGCAGCGGCGTGCGCACCGGCATCGGGTCGGACCCGCGGACCACCACGGTGTCGTCCAGGACGCCGTAGAGCAGTCGCGCGCACTCCTTGGCCGATTCGGCCGGACCGGCCGAGACCCCGCGCAGCAACCATCGCGGACCGTCGACCCCGACGAACCGCAGCGCGGCCTTCGGCGAGTCGGCGACGAGCTCCACGCCCCAGTCGCCCTGCTCGGTGTGCACGCGGGCGCCGTCCTTGCGGAGCTGTTCCGCCAGCTCGTCGCGGACCTCGTCCCACAGCCCGCCGCTGCGCGGCGCCGCGAAGGCGCTCACGGTCAGCCGTCCGACCGGGGTCACCAGGTGCACCGCGCGGACCGGACCGGCCGGGTCGACCTCGACCTGCAGCTGGCCACCCTCGGGCACGGGAACCCGCACCGACCCGAGGTCGAGGCGTTCCACCTCGGACTCGGGCGCCTCGCTCTCGTCGTAGGGCCCGCGCGCGGGAACCTGCAGCTGCTCCTCCGCGTGCTGCTCCTCGGTGAAGGGCGCGTCGCGCTTGGACTTCCCCCGGCCCCTTCTGAACATCCCCTCAGACCTCCGTCCTGTGACCGGCCTCGGTCGATCCCGACGCCGTCAGCACTTCATGACCACCTGTGGAGCCGTGGCCGCCGGACCCGCGCAACGACTCGGGCAGCTCGTCCACCTCGGTGAACACGGCGTGCTCGACCTTCTGCACGACGAGCTGGGCGATCCGGTCACCTCGTCGCAGCGACACCGGCTGCACACGATCATGGTTGATCAGGCACACCTTGATCTCACCGCGGTACCCGGAGTCGATGGTGCCGGGGGTGTTGACCACGCTGAGGCCGGTCTTGGCGGCCAGGCCGGAACGGGGGTGGACGAATCCCGCGTACCCCTCCGGCAGCGCCACGGCGACTCCGGTGCTCACGAGGGCGCGTTCACCCGGCTCGAGAACCACATCCCTGGTGGTTACCAGATCGGCGCCGGCATCCCCGGGTTTGGCGTATTCGGGAAGCGGCACGTCGGGGTCGACTCGGCTCAGCAGGACCTGCACGTTGGACACGGGCGGCGAGACTACCCTGGATGCGTGTCGGAAAGCGCAGAAGCAGCCAGCACGACCGGGGACACGCCCGGTCAGGCGACTCCGAAAGGGCAGGCGGTGTTCCGCGAGCGGCTGTACGCGTCGTGGTGGACCTGGCCGTTGCCGCTGATCGCCGCGGTCCTGATGGCCGCTCAGGTGCACATGGGCTACCCGGGTGTGCGGGCCTGGCTGCCGTACGTGGTGCTGGTCCCGCTGGCCATCGCGATCCCGCTCTGGCTGGGCAGGCTCAAGATCGAGGTCGTCGACGGCGAGCTGTGGGTCGGCGACGCCCACCTGCCGCTGAGGTTCATCGACGAGGTCGAGGTCGTCTCGCCGGCCGAGCAGCGCCGGGCCCTCGGTCCGGACCTGGACCCGGCGGCGTTCCTGGTGCACCGCTCCTGGGTGCGCACCTCGGTCCGCGTCTGGCTCGACGATCCGGACGACCCCACCCCGTACTGGGTCGTCAGCACGCGCAAGCCGGAGCAGCTCAAGGCCGTCCTGCTGCGGAAGCCCTAGCCCGGTGCTCACGCCGGGTGAGGACGTGCGCCCGGGGCCGTTCGGCACCTGCCCCGGGAAGAACACTGGGCACACGCCCCGCGTGTGCCCAGCTACTCCCCGCTTGCGTACGTCGTCGACGTGCGCCTCAGGCGGCGCAATCACGGCAGATGAACTGGCCGTTCCTGGTCTCGGCCAGCCGGCTGCGGTGATGAACGAGGAAGCAGCTCGAGCAGGTGAACTCGTCAGCCTGCTTCGGGAGCACCTTGACGGTCATCTCCTCACCGGACAGGTCCGCGCCCGGCAGTTCGAAGTTCTCCGCGATCGCCCCTTCGTCCTCGTCGACGACGCCGGATTGCGCATCGTTGCGTCGCGCCTTCAGCTCCTCCAACGAGTCCTCTGCCAAGTCCTCGGACTCGCGGCGAGGAGCGTCGTAGTCGGTCGCCATCGTGATTCACCCCTGCGTTTGTGGAGACTGCAATGGTGTGCCGCTGGTAAACGTTCCAGGACCCGGATTTGTGCCCGATGGGACAGTGATCGCGGTCTCGCCCTGCAACGCGTCTAGTTCCCCCGTGAAAGAGCGACTCGCCTCAACCCGGCACTCCGTGAGGCGCCGAGAGGGTAGCTCATAACTTCTGCGAACACGCACCAGGTCACCCGTAGGTGTGGCATTGCGCGCATTCGGCGGGCATCGTAGATCAAGATCGGTGTGATCGACCGGCTCTGCCGGGCGGCTCGTCCCGGTTGCCTCGGCGACCGCTGCGTGATCCCATGCGCTCGCGGTTTCCCGGGCGAATCGGCTTCGCGTTGATCACGGGGAGATCAAGACACGGTCGCGGCTACCGGCACCGCGCACCCCCGGTTCAGCCCCTAGTCTGATCCGGTGCGGACGGGAGCACGCGGGCCTGAGGCATCCAGGGAGGGGCGGACGTGGCAGCCGTAGGTGCAAAGTGGGGGCGGCGAGTCGGATACCGCCGGCGTCGACCACTTCCCGCGCTGGTGGTGCTGGTGGCGCTGGTCGTGCTGTCGGGCCTGCTGTGGACCCGCGTGTTCGGCTCCGTGGAGGACATCAACGCCGCGACCACCTGCAACCCGCCCGGAGCGCCGACCGCTCCGCCCGAGGTCAGCGGCCAGCCCGCGCAGGTCCCGCTGGGCACGATGCTGCACCGCGAGGCGCTGAACTCCACCACGCCGGTCCCGCCGCAGGACGTGCAGGTACGGGTGCTCAACGGCAACGGCGAGAGCAGGCAGGCGAGCATGGTCGGCGACGAGCTGGCCAGCCTGGGCTTCACCAAGGCGGGCGCGGACAACGACGCCGTCTACGTCAACTACGACCTGCAGTGCCACGGCCAGATCCGCTTCGGCGCGGCCGGGATGAGCGCCGCCCGCACGTTGAGCCTGATCGTGCCGTGCGCGCAGCTGGTGCGCGACGAGCGCGAGGACGCCGGCGTGGACCTGGCGCTGGGCGCGGACTTCGACGACATCAAGACCACCCAGGAGGCCAAGCAGATCATGCAGCAGCTGCAGAACTGGGTGCCGCAGCGCGACGAGCAGGAGGGCGCGCAGCAAGAGGTGACGCCGCCGCGGATCAGCGAGGAGCTGCTCAGCAAGGCCCGCGACGTGCACTGCTGATAACGATTCGTCGGAGAGAGCGCAACGGCTCCTCATCGATGTCGTGGCGGGAACCCGGCGGGTTCCCGCCACGTTCGCCTCAGACCTCGCCCGCGCCCGCGGCGCGCAGCGCGTCGAGGAGACCGTCCGCGATTCCCGGGGTGGCGCACACCAGCATCTCGTCGCCGAGCCCGTCCGCGGAGCCCTTCTCCGGCAGCCGGAGCCGCGCGCCCGCTTCTTGCGCGATCAGCGCTCCCGCCGCCCAGTCCCAGCGGTTGAGGCCGACCTCGTAGGTCGCGTCCAGCCAGCCCGCGGCCACCGCGCACAGGTCGAGCGAGGCAGCGCCGGTGCGGCGGATGTCGCGCACCTGGCCGAGCAGGTCACCGACCACCCGCGCCTGGGCGGTCCGCCGATCGACCCCGTAGGAGAAACCGGTGCCCACCAGGGCCAGGTCGAGCCGGTCGGAGCTGGAGACGCGGAGCGGACGGCCGTTGAGGAACGCGCCGTGCCCGACCGCGGCACTCCACACCCGGCCGGAGACGGGTTCGACGACGGCGCCGGCGACGGAGCGCCCGTCGAGCTGCGCGGCCAGCGAGACCGCGTAGGACGGGAAGCCGTAGAGGTAGTTCACCGTCCCGTCGATGGGGTCGACGACCCAGCGCAGACCCTCCAGCGCGCCCCCGCCGCCTTCTTCCTCACCGAGCACGGGTTCCCCGGGGCGGAGTTCGGCGAGCCGCTCGCGCACCAGGCGCTCGACGGCCCGATCGCCTGTCGTGACCACGTCGGTCTCGGTGCTCTTGGTGTCGACACCGTCGGTCACCGCCTCATCACGCACGGTGCGCGCGAGGTCGGCGGCTTCCCGCGCGACCCCCGCCGCGACCTCGGACAAGGCGGTTGCGTCCACTTCTTCTGCCAATCCCACGCAGACATCGCAACACAACCCCGTTAAGGTCTCCACACCTTGGTCTGAATCGAATAGGAAGGATCAGCCATGGCGACAGCCCGCGGGTTCGGCGTGGATATCGGCGGATCCGGCATCAAGGGATCGCCGGTCGACATCGATGCCGGAGTGCTGGCCGAGGAGCGCATGCGCATCCCGACGCCGCAACCCTCGACCCCGGACGCGATTGCCGATTCCGTGGCCGAGATCGTCGAGAAGTTCGCCTGGGACGGCCCGGTCGGTGTCACGCTCCCCTGCGTCATCAAGGACGGCATCGCGCTGACGGCCGCCAACATCGACAAGGGCTGGATCGGTACCGATGCCCAGTCGTTGTTCGCCGAGCGGCTTGGACGGGACCGCGAGGAGATCGTCGTGCTCAACGACGCCGACGCGGCCGGTGTCGCGGAGATGAAGGTGGGCGCAGGCGTCGGGCACCAGGGGCAGGTCGTGGTGCTGACCTTCGGCACCGGGATCGGCAGCGCGATGTTCATCGACGGCAAGCTCGTCCCCAGCACCGAGTTCGGCCACATCGAGGTCGACGGCCACGACGCCGAGTCGCAGGCGGCCGCGTCGATCAAGGACGACCTCGAGCTCTCCTACGAGGAGTGGGCACCGCGGGTCACCCGCTACATCCAGTCCTTGGAGAAGTTCATCTGGCCGGACCTGATCATCGCCGGAGGCGGTGTCAGCCGTAAGGGTCACAAGTGGATCCCGCTGCTGGAGACCCGCACTCCCGTGGTGGCCGCGGCCCTGCGCAACGACGCCGGCATCGTCGGCGCCGCGATGGCCGCCGCGAGCAGCGAGAAGTGCTGATCGGAGCGCTGCCCGGCACAGGGGCGACCGCGTGCCGGCCCCGCTTCGACGGGACGCGGACGGGTGCTCCGACGGGGTGCCCGGCGCTGCTCACCACGAGCCCGTGGAACCGTGCCTAGCACACCCGGGGAGCCGCGGACTCCGCCTTGCAGCGGAACCACACCCCCGCATCGCAGTTACAATGGAACGCGACCCACTTGGTTCGAAGTTCTTTTGGCTGGTGACGCCGGTGCACCTGCCCGCTGGTGCGAACTGGCACCGACGGAGGGAACCGGTGCGGTAGCAACCGCCCACCCCGGTGTTCCGAGGTGATCGTTCCCCAGCCAGGACGCCGAATCCGGTGGGCTGTTCCCCGACCTTTGGCGGCCGAGGTTTCGCGCCCTCCGGCCAGCCCTGATCGACCGTCGCGAAAGGGCGTACGTGGCAGCCGCAGAAACCGCAACCCGACGCTCCAGCACCGCCGCAACCGCCGGCGGCGCCCAAGCCGAGTCGGGCCAGTCCCAGGCCACCCCAGCTTCGGAGGCGGCTGCTTCGTCTGACGTCGAGCAGACGAAGCCTGCCGCGCGCAAGAGCACCGCCAAGAGCTCCACGGGTGCTAAGTCGACGACCCGCAAGCCCGCGGCCAAGAAGGGCGCCGCCAAGACCACGGCGAAGAAGACGACCAAGTCGGCTTCCGCCAAGGCCAACGGCGAGGGCATGGAGATCGACGAACCGATCGAGACCGACCTGACCTCCCCCGAGGTCGGCGATCTCGCCGACGTCGAGGTGGAGATCCCCGAGGAGCCGGTTCCGGACGAGGACTCCAAGGAGTCCGGTGACTTCGTCTGGGACGAGGAGGAGTCCGAGGCGCTCCGGCAGGCGCGCAAGGACGCCGAGCTGACCGCGTCCGCGGACTCGGTGCGCGCCTACCTCAAGCAGATCGGCAAGGTCGCTCTGCTCAACGCCGAGGAAGAGGTCGAGCTGGCCAAGCGCATCGAGGCCGGCCTCTACGGCGCCGAGCGCCTGCGCCAGATCGAGGAGTCCGGCGAGCAGCTGACCACGCAGATGCGGCGCGACCTGCGCTGGATCGTGCGTGACGGCGAGCGCGCCAAGAACCACCTCCTCGAGGCCAACCTCCGCCTGGTCGTCAGCCTCGCCAAGCGCTACACGGGCCGCGGCATGGCGTTCCTGGACCTGATCCAGGAGGGCAACCTCGGTCTGATCCGCGCGGTCGAGAAGTTCGACTACACCAAGGGCTACAAGTTCTCGACCTACGCGACCTGGTGGATCCGGCAGGCCATCACGCGTGCGATGGCGGACCAGGCGCGGACCATCCGCATCCCGGTGCACATGGTCGAGGTCATCAACAAGCTCGGCCGCATCCAGCGCGAGCTGCTGCAGGACCTCGGTCGCGAGCCCACGCCGGAAGAGCTCGCCAAGGAAATGGACATCACCCCGGAGAAGGTGCTGGAGATCCAGCAGTACGCCCGGGAGCCCATTTCGCTCGACCAGACCATCGGCGACGAGGGCGACAGCCAGCTCGGTGACTTCATCGAGGACTCCGAGGCGGTCGTCGCGGTCGACGCGGTGTCGTTCACGCTGCTGCAGGACCAGCTGCAGTCGGTGCTGGCGACGCTGTCCGAGCGCGAGGCGGGCGTGGTCCGGCTGCGCTTCGGCCTCACCGACGGCCAGCCGCGCACGCTGGACGAGATCGGCCAGGTCTACGGGGTGACCCGGGAGCGGATCCGGCAGATCGAGTCCAAGACGATGTCGAAGCTTCGCCACCCGTCGCGGTCCCAGGTCCTGCGGGACTACCTGGACTGACCGGAGAATTCCGAGGAGGGCCGCCGATCCGCGAGATCGGCGGCCCTTCTCGTGCGTCCACTTCGGCCGGATCGCCTGTTCGGAAAGTGCGTTCTGACCGGTTTCACGTCCGAGGATTGAGAATTCGCTGTTCGCTTCCAGAAGAATGCGAACGCTCACAGATCGTCACAATTGTGATCCACGGCACTGGTCCAACCCTTGACGCGCTTTTCCATTTGCCCAGCTAGATCCACCGATCTTCGCATCGTTCCAGGTCAGCGGGCCAGCACCGATGTTGATCACTCTCCGCGCACATCGCTGCTGCAACCGGGTACTTCATGGTGACGGGCGTCGCTCGCCCGCGCGGGAACACTGACTCCGCCCCAAAAGTTTGGAAGAGTAGGACCAACGAGCACCGACCCTGCAGCCAGTAGGACACCGGTGGTCGTAGCCGGATCGAGGGCGTCGGGTGGAAACCGACGCCGGGACGGAGGGAGATACTGATGCCGGGAACGCTCACCCGCCCCGAGCTGACCGCCGCCGACCGCTGCGACCGCTGCGGGGCCGCTGCCAAGCTTCGCGCCGTACTGCCGTCCGGTGGCGAGCTTCTGTTCTGCGGGCACCACGCCCGCGCTTACGAGGCCGGGCTCCGCGACGTGGAGGCTGACCTGCAGAAGGACGAGCAGTGACAGCCTGATCAGCTAGGTCACCGGGCCCCCGCAGCAACCGCTGCGGGGGCCCGGTGCGTGTCAGCCGCTGATCTCGTCCAGCGCGGTCAGCAGGCGGTCGACCTCCTCGGCGGTCGAGTAGTGCGACAGGCTCGCGCGCACGCCGCCCTCGGGACCGACGCCCAGCGCGTGGACGAGCTCCCAGGCGTAGGAGTGCCCGGCCGAGACGTTGAGGCCACGCTCCGACAGCGCCGCTGAGACCTCCGCGGGGGCCTTGCCGGGGACGGTGAAGAAGGCCGTGGGCGTGGTGGGGCTCTGCGGGGCGCCGTGGCGGCGCACGCCGGCCAGCGCGGCCAGTCCGTCGAAGAGGCGGTTCGCCAGCTGCTCCTCGTGCGCGATGACGGCCTTGCGGGAGACGGCGAGCCGGTCGGCGCGGCTGCCGGTGGCGTCGGTGTCCAGCCCGGCGAGGTGGTCGACGGCGGCGACGGCGCCGACCATCGCGGCGAACGGGTTGGTGCCCAGCTCGAAGCGCTCCGGGGCGGTGTCCGGTGAAGGCTTGAGCTTGTCCGGGTGGAGGTTCTCCAGGCTCCACGGGTCCGCGGCGACCACGGCGGCGAGGTGCGGCCCGGCCCACTTGTAGGCGCTGGTGGCGTAGAAGTCCGCGCCGAGCTCCCCGACCCGCACGTGCGCGTGCGGGCAGTGCTGGACGCCGTCGACGTAGGACAGGGCCCCGACCTCGCGGGCCCGGTCGGTGATGGGCTTCAGGTCCGGCATGACGCCCAGCAGGTTGGACGCAGCGGTGACGGCGACCAGCTTGGTGCGGTCACCGATCAGCCCGACGACGCTCTCGACCGGCAGGTCCCCGGTGGCCGGGTCGATCTCGGCGGTGCGCACGGTCGCGCCGGCCCGCTGCGCGAGCTGCACCCAGGGCCGCATGTTGGCGTCGTGGTCCAGGTTCGTCACGACGATCTCGTCACCCGGGTTCCAGCCGTGGGCCAGAACACCGGCGAACCGGTAGGTCAGGGCGGTCATGCTGGGTCCGAACGCCACGCACGCCGGATCGGGGGCGCCCACCAGGTCGGCCACCGCCGCGCGGGCCTCGGCGACGATCCCGGACGACCGGCGGCTCGATGCGTACGGCCCGCCCACGTTCGACAGCCCCGCGCGGTAGGCGTCGCTGATCGCCTCGATCACGGTCTCCGGCACCTGCGTGCCGGCCGCGCCGTCCAGCCAAGCGCGCCCGTCCCCCAACGCCGGGTACTGCGCCCGGACCTTCTCCACGTCGAATCCCATGCCGCGACCCTAGAAGACCGAACGGCGGCGAGATCATCGCCCTCAGGCCCTGGTCCGCGGTGGTGCACGAGGCCCACTACGCGGAGGCGGCCTCCGGGGCCTCGGCGGGTGCCGGGGAGAAGGCTTCGTCGGTGACGTCCCGGACCAGTTCGACGACGCTGGGTCCGTAGCTCTCGGACTCGATCACGCGCAGCAGCACGCAGAATCGCCCACGGACACCGTGCGCCTTCCTGAGCGCCCGGTACTCCGAGTCGAGGTAGCGTGCAGCGGCGCGGTTGGCGATCGAGGTCTGACCGCAGATGGCGAAAGCGGGTTTGTCCCGCCTGTTCCGGACGATCTTGGCCAGCAGGGCGTGCTCGACGCGGCGGGTGTGCGAGGGGTAGCTCTCCCCGCCGACGCTGATCGCCGTGCGCTCCTCCGGTCCGCCGATGCGCACGCCGGGCAGCACCGACCTCAGGTGCGCTTCGGTCCGCCGGTTGGCCACCGGACCGCCGATGCAGAACTCGGGCTTGTCGGCCAGCCCCTGGTAGACCTGGTCGTGGAAGATCACTTCCGGCTTCGCCCCGCACTCGCCCAGGATCGACGCGAGGTCGAGCATCGCGGCGGCGTCGTTGCGGTGGACGCTGCGCTCGTTGTCGGCAGACACCATCCGCGGCACGACGAGCAGGCACTCGCCCCCGCTGCTCGGGCCGAAGAAGGCCTGCTTGCGCCGCAACCTCCGGAGTCGCAGCACACGACCGGACGCCCAGACCACCGAGCCGGTGATCACGCTGGCGATGATGTTGAGCCCGATGTTCCACGCGTCGCCGGTCACAGCCCCGCTCCAAGATCGTCACTCTGGCGGGTGACAGGTTAGCCGGGCAACGGCCCGCGCATCAGGCGTTCACCACGAACGCAGGGTGGCGATCCGCTCCTCGAGCTGCTCGACCGTGGCCATCGCCGTGGGCGGGCCTCCGCAGACCTTCTGCAGTTCGTTGTAGATCTTGCCGTGCGGTTTGCGGGTGCGGTGGTGGTGCAGCGAGACGAGCGTGTTGAGCTCCTTGCGCAGCTTCTGCAGCCGCTCCTGCACGCTCTGCGGACGCGCTTGCTGCTGGGCCTGCTCGGCGGCCTTGGCCGCCTTCGCCTCGGCCTCGCGCTTGCCGACGTCCTCCAGCTGCTGCGACTGCCGCTGCCGCAGCAGCGCCTTCACCTGGTCCGGTTCGAGCAGGCCCGGCAGGCCGATGTAGTCCTGCTCCTCCTCGGTGGTGCTGAACGCGGCGGTGCCGAACGACGAGCCGTCGTAGATCACCTGGTCCAGCTCGGCTTCGGCGCCGAGCGAGGTGAACGCCTTCTCCTCCTCGCCCGGTTCGTCGCGCTGGGTGTTGGCGGCCGCGACGAGCTCGTCGTCCCACCCGTCCTTCTCCCGGTGCGGCTTACCCAGCACGTGGTCGCGCTGGGCCTCCAGCTGGCTGGCCAGCTCCAGCAGCACCGGGACGCTGGGCAGGAAGATGCTGGCCGTCTCCCCCGGTCTCCGCGACCGCACGAAACGGCCGATGGCCTGGGCGAAGAACAGCGGGGTGGAAGCGCTCGTGGCGTAGACGCCGACGGCCAGGCGCGGCACGTCGACGCCCTCCGAGACCATCCTGACCGCGACCATCCACTTGTCGTCGGACTCGGCGAAGTCGCCGATCCGCGAGGAGGCCTGCGGGTCGTCGGAGAGCACCACGACCGGCTCCGACCCGGTGATCTGGTGCAGCGCCTTGGCGTAGGCCTTGGCCGACGGGTGGTCGGAGGCGATCACCAGGCCGCCGGCGTCCGGGACGCCGCCCTGGCGCAGCTGCTCCAGCCGCGTGTCAGCGGCCTTGAGGACGGTCGGGATCCACTCCCCCGCCGGGTCCAGGGCGGTCCGCCACGCGCGGGCGGTCTGCTCGGCGGTCAGCGGCTCGCCGAGCCGCGCGCTGAACTCGTCGCCTGCGTTGGTGCGCCAGCGCGCCTCGCCCGAGTAGGCCAGGAACAGCACCGGCCGCACGACGCCGTCGGCGAGCGCGTCGGAGTAGCCGTAGGAGTGGTCGGCGCGGCTGCGCATCGACCCGTCGGCGTCAGGTTCGTAGTTGATGAACGGGATCGGCGAGTCATCGCTGCGGAACGGCGTACCGGTCAGCGACAACCGCCGCACGGCCGGGGTGAAGGCCTCGCGGATCGCGTCCCCCCACGACTTCGCGTCACCGGCGTGGTGCACCTCGTCCAGGATCACCAAGGTCTTGCGGCGTTCGGTGCGCACCCGGTGCAGGTTCGGGTGGGCCGCGACCTGCGCGTAGGTGAGCACCACCCCGCGGTAGTCGCTGGAGGTGATGCCGTCGGCGTTGCGGAAGTGGGAGTCCAGCGGGATGCCGGCACCGCCCGCGGCCAGCGCCCACTGGTGCTTGAGGTGTTCGGTCGGGGCGACGACGGTGACCTGCTCGACGGTCCGGTCGGCCAGCAGCTCGGCCGCCACCCGCAGGCCGAAGGTCGTCTTGCCCGCGCCCGGCGTCGCGACCGCCAGGAAGTCCTTCGGCTGGTTGGCCAGGTACTTGGTCAGAGCTCGGCGCTGCCAGGCTCGGAGTGGCCGGGACGGTGCCTGCGAGGGGTCGCTCAGAACAGATCGGACGGAATAGTCGAGTTGCGCTTCGGACACGCTGGCTCGCCGCTCCCTTCCTCGTTTCCCCAGACCGGGTGGTGCGGGTTCATCGGCCCCTACCGCCACGCTTCCCAGGAGCGACCGGAACTGGATCAACCAGCACCGATCAACTCGTCGCGGGCCGCCGTGCAGCTTACCTCCGCGCTCCGACCGAGACCGGTTCGGCCGATCGAGATGGTTCCGACACTCCCGTTTCAACACCTCGACGCCTGCGCGCCGGAAGCATGCAGCATCCTTGTAGGCGAGATGGGTTCACCAGCTTCGCCAGACAGTCGGGGGCGCAGCGCGACCGCAGCGAGGGACGAGGTCCCGGTGCGCCGCGGTCCCCTGCGCTTGATCGCGCGCACCCTGGACAAGGCGTGGTGGGACAACATCTTCTCGGAATCGGCGGCCGCCGCGTTCTGGCAGACGATGTCGTTGCCGCCGCTGCTGCTGGGCCTGCTGGGCAGCCTGGGCTACCTCGGTGACTGGTTCGGCCCGGAGATCGTCGACGCGGTGCACGACAAGATCCTGGCGTTCTGCCGGACGGTGTTCACCAGCGGTGTCGTGGACCAGATCATCGGCCCCACGGTCGGCGACATCCTGACCAAGGGCCGCAGCGAAATCGCCTCGATGGGCTTCCTGCTGTCGCTGTGGGCCGGTTCCTCGGCGCTGGCGTCGCTGGTCGACTCGATCACCCAGGCCTACGACCAGTACCTGGTGCGCAACAGCGTGTGGCAGCGGATCGTGGCGCTGCTGCTGTACTTGGTGGGCCTGGTGCTGGCGATCGTCGGGCTGCCGGTGATCGCGCTCGGGCCGGAGTGGTTGCCGACGGTCTTCCCGCAGTCCCTGCAGGACGACGTGACCTGGCTGATCCACGTCGTCTACTACCCGGCGACGGCCGCCGGGCTGGTGATCGCGCTCGCGACGCTCTACAGCGTGGCGCTGCCGCGCAAGCTGCCCTGGCACCGGGGCGTGCCGGGCGCGCTGCTGGCGATGGTGCTGTTCCTGGTGTCCAGCTACGGGCTGCGGGTCTACATCACCTGGATCACCAGCACCGGCTACACCTACGGCGCGCTGGCGACCCCGATCGCGTTCCTGCTGTTCGCGTTCTTCATCGGCTTCGCGATCATCATGGGCGCCGAGTTCAACAACGCGATCCAGGAGATGTGGCCGGCGAAGATGACCCGCCGGGAGCGCCGCCGCTGGCGCCGCCTGGAGATGCGGCGGCTGGCGCAGCGGATGCACACCGAGGACGGCTACCGGGCCTGGCGCGAGGACAACGCGGCCGCACCGGAGCACGAGCCGGAACCTCCGGGACCGAGTCCCAGGCCGCACACCAACGGTGAGCCCGTGCCGTTCAAACAGGCCGGTCAACCCGAACCGCGCGGCTGACCCGCGGCGGTTCGGGGGACACCCGTCTCACTCGTCGCCGCCCGGGGGGAGGTTCTCGAAGACCTCCTTGCAGTCCGGGCAGACCGGCGAGCCCGGCTTGGCGGACTTGGTCACCGGGAAGACCTCGCCGCACAGGGCCACCACGTAGGTGCCCATGACCGCGCTCTCGGCGATCTTGTCCTTCTGCACGTAGTGGAAGACCTCAGGACGATCATCGCTGGTCTGATCAGCGGTCTCGTTCCGGGTGTCGGTTTCCGGCAGCGTCATCGTGCTCATGCCCCAATGATGCCGCACGCCGCACGCGTCTGTCCGCAGCGGCTGTGCTGCCGCCGCGGCGGGCGCGCGCGAAAGCGGTGGTCAGGCGCCTTCGATGACTTGGTGGCCTGGGGATTCGATGCTGCGGTGCGAGCGGCGGAACCGGCTGACGTGCTCGGTCTTGCGCGCGGGTCGGTCGTTCGCGATCAGCACGGCCATCCACGGCAACGGGATGGAGATCGCCAGGATGATCAGCGACAGCCACCAGAGCTGCCACACCTGGAACACGACCACCGCCCCGACGAGGCACGGGATGCGGCTGGCCATCATGAGCGCGTACCTGCGGCGACGCATCGCCTGCTGATCGTCCATCGACGGCTGGGCCTCGGTGATCAGCACCGGGGAGTCGTCACGATGTGGTGTGTTCACGACGCCACCTCCGATTCCATGCTCCCACCCGCGCGAGCTGCTCGACACCCCCGGGGCGGCCCGATTGCCCTCTCCCGGTTGACCCGCACGACCCGCCCTTGAAACGTGGTGGGGTTAGATTCGGGAGGGGAGTGACGACGACGGCGCGGGAGAGGCTGAAGAATGCTGTACACGGTGAGCAAACGGGTCTTGGGCGCAGTGGCGCGATCCGTCTACCGACCGGAGGTCATCGGTGCGGAGAAGGTGCCCACGGCGGGCCCGGTGATCCTCGCGCCGAACCACCTCGCCGTGCTGGACAGCTTCATCGTCCCGCTGGTGGTGCCGCGGCCGGTGGCGTTCCTGGCCAAGGCCGAGTACTTCCAGGGCAGCGGCCTCAAGGGCGGGCTCACCAAGTGGCTGTTCTCCTCGCTGGGCGCCATCCCGGTCGAGCGGGGGCGCGGCCGGGCCGCCATGGAGGCGATCGGCGCGGCCGAGCAGGTGCTGCGCGACGGCGGCGCGTTCGGCATCCACCCGGAGGGCACGCGCTCTCCCGACGGGCGCCTGTACCGGGGACGCACCGGCGTCGCCCGCCTCACCTTGAGCACCGGCGCCCCGGTCGTCCCGGTGGCGCTGACCGGGACCGACAAGCTCCAGCCGCGTGGCACAAAGATCCCCCGACCCGCCCCGGTCACCGTCCACTTCGGCGATCCGCTGGACTTCTCCCGCTACGCGGGCATGGACGCCTCGCTGCCCGTGCTGCGCTCGATCACCGACGAGATCATGTACGCGATCGCCGAGCTCTCCGACCAGGAGTACGTCGACAAGTACCAGAAGCCGGGCGCCGCAGCGGCAGCCTGACCTCGCACGTCCTCCGGCCGTCCTCGCCCAGCGGGGACGGCCGGTCGCGTTCGCTCCCGAGCCGGTCCGCGCTACTTCCCGGCCTTGGCGGCGGCCTTCTGGGCCTTCTTGAACGAGCGGACCTCGTGCAGGCTCTGCTCGTCGACGACGTCGGCGATGGACCTCCGGGCGCCTTCCTCGCCGTAGGCTCCTGCCGATTCGCGCCAGCCCTCCGGCTGGACACCGCGCTGCTTGCCGAGCAGGGCGAGGAAGATGCGGGCCTTCTGGTCGCCGTAGCCGGGCAGCGCCTTGAGCCGCTTGAGGACCTCCTTGCCGTCCGGGTCCCCGTCGGTCCAGATCCGCTCGGTCCGGCCGTCGTAGTGCTCGACGACGTGCTGGGCGAGGGCCTGGACCCGCTTGGCCATCGAGCCGCCGTAGCGGTGGATCGCGGGCTTCTGGACGCAGAGCTCGACGAACTCCTCCGGGTCGCACTCGGCGATCTTGGTGACGTCGAACCCGCCCATCCTGCCGGCGATCTTCTGCGGACCGGCGAAGGCCAGTTCCATCGCCACCTGCTGGTCGAGCAACATCCCGGTGAGCAGGGCGAACGAGTCCTCGGAGAGCAGCTTGTCGGCGTCGGCGTCGCCGGTGAGGTGGAGCGTCTTCGACATGCACCCATCCTGGCACGCGCGGCCGTCCACTTCGCCCCGAAGGGCGTCGCCCACCCGCGCTTCGCCGCAGTTCCGTGCTGTGTTCTCCGCGCGTGCGCAGGAGGCGTGACCGCGACCAACCCGCGCCGACTCGGCTCGCCGTGCACAGGACAGGACGGAAGGACGGAGTGGTCGAGGCCGAGGTGGCCGAGAACTCCGCAGGTCGAGCAACACCACGCGCACCGAGCCGCACCGACGAGTGAGCGGATGCGGCGTTCACTGGGCGTGTGAGGATTCAGGGCGTGATTCCAGACCTGTCCCCTGACCGCATCGACCGACTGCGCGACGCCTTCCGCGCCTCCTCCTACGACGCCGACGGCGTCCTGAACCTGCTCGGCCACTCCGCGCACGCCGCGCTCGGCCGCGGCGAGCCGGTACCCGCGCTGCGCGCCACCGAGGGCGCCGGGCCACTGGGCACCCTGGTCCGGCTTTTCCTGCTGGGCAGGCCCGAGAAGCGGGCCGACGTGCAGGCCGCGCTGGGCTCGCTGAGCACCGACGAGGCGCTGGCCGCCGGCATCCTGGCCGCCGACGGCGACCTGCTGCGCGCGGGCCTGGACATCCGCCCCCACGGCGAGGGCGAGCACTCCTGGTGGGTCGTGTCGGACCTGGACTCCGACCTGCGCGGCGGTCGTCCCGTCGACCCCGACCACGTGCTCGGCGTCGGGCACGCATCCCTGAGCCTGGTGCGGGCGACCACCCGGCGGCCGGTCGGCTCGGTGCTCGACCTCGGCACCGGGTGCGGTGTGCAGGCGCTGCACGCGAGCACGCACGCGCAGAGCACCACCGTCACCGACGTCTCGAAGCGCTCCCTCGCGCTGGCCGAGGCGACCTTCCGGCTCAACGGCGTCGAGGCCGAGCTCGCCGAGGGCGAGTGGTTCGACCCGGTCCGGGGCCGCAAGTTCGACCTGGTGGTCTGCAACCCGCCGTTCGTGGTGGGGCCTCCGCGCACCGACTTCACCTACCGCGACTCCGGCCTGGCCGGGGACGACGCGAGCGCGCTGGTGGTGCGCCAGCTGCCGGCGTTCCTCAACGAGGGCGGCACCGGGCAGCTGCTGGCCTCGTGGGTGCACCGCGAAGGCGAGGACTGGGAGGACCGCGTCACCTCCTGGCTGCCTCCGGGCGCCGGGGTGGACGCCTGGTTCGTGCAGCGCGACGTCGCCGACCCGGACCTCTACGTGGGCACCTGGCTGCGCGACGCCGGTTACGACCTGCGCTCCGAGCAGGGCATGCGCAAGGCCGCCGAGTGGCTGGACTGGTTCGCGGAGAACGACGTGATCGGCATCGGCTTCGGCTTCGTCACCCTCCGGCGCACCGACGGGCCCTCCGAGGTGGTCTGCGAGGACCTGCGTCACGCCTTCGACGACCCCCTGGGCCCGGAGTCCGACGCCTGGCTGCGCCGGGTCGACTGGCTGCGCGCCCACGAGTCGGACGAGGACCTGATGTCCGCTCGGCTTGTGACCGCCGACAGCACCGTGCTGGAGCAGGTCTCCCAGCCCGGGGACGAGGGCTGGGAACCACTCGTGCACCGCCTGCACCGCACTGACGGGCCGGGCTGGCAGCACGAGATCGACGAGCTCGGGGTCCGGCTGCTGGCGGGCTTCCGCGGTGCGCTGCCGCTGGAGGAGCTGCTCGAACTGCTCGCGCTGGGCTACGGCGAGGAAGTGGAGGAGTTGACCTCCGCCGCGATTCCGGTGGTGCGCGAACTCATCCGGCACGGAATGGTCGTCCCGGCCGAATGGCGAGGTGCCGATCGATGAGAGCAATCGTCACGCGGGTCACTCGCGCCTCGGTGAGCGTCGAGGGCGAAGTCGTCGGCAAGATCGATGAACCGGGGCTGTTGGTGCTATTGGGTGTGACCCATTCCGACGGTCGTGAAGAAGTCGCGAGAATGGCGCGCAAACTGCATGAGATTCGCGCGCTGCGGGACGAGGAGTCCTGCGCCACTGCCGGGGCACCGCTGCTGGTGGTCAGCCAGTTCACCCTCTACGGATCGACCACGAAGGGACGGCGTCCCTCGTGGACCGAGGCGGCCCGCCCCGAGCAGGCCGAACCGCTGGTGGAAGAGGTCGTGGCGACCCTCCGCGAGCGGGGCGCGCGAGTGTCGACCGGGGTGTTCGGCGCGATGATGGCGGTCGAAAGCGTGAACGACGGGCCATTCACACTATTGGTTGACGTGTAAATGTAACGGGAGCTCTCAGGAAATCCTCAGGCTCAGGGCGCAACGGATGTGACGGCCGCGACGTCTTCGATTCGAGAACATCGGGAACGAATTCGCCGCGCCCGTCGTTTTCCAGGTAACGATGCTTCGACGGCCATGCCGACGGCGGTGCCCGACCACCCACGGGCGACCCCTCGACATCCGGAGGAGAACGTCGACGCGGAAGCCCCGGTAATCCCGAGCGTACGCGTCTTCTGCACCGCGCACCGATGCGCAGGTGTGACATGCGCCCTGCTAGCCAGCCCGCCAGGGAGGGAGCTCATGACCGTCCCGCAGACCACCAAGCCTGACGTCGCCGTCGCCGAAGAACTCGACACCCAGGGTCCATCGGCTGACCTGGTGCGCGTCTACCTCAACGGCATCGGGCGCACCGCGCTGCTCACCGCGCAGGAAGAGGTCGACCTCGCCAAGCGGATCGAGGCCGGAGTTTTCGCCAAGCACTTGCTGGAGACCAGCAAGAACCTCTCCCCCGAGCGGCGTTCGGACCTCAATGCCGTGGTGCGGGATGGTCGGCGCGCGAAGAACCACCTGATGGAGGCCAACCTCCGTCTGGTCGTCAGCCTCGCCAAGCGCTACACGGGCCGCGGTATGCCGCTGCTGGACCTGATCCAGGAGGGCAACCTGGGCCTGATCCGCGCGGTGGAGAAGTTCGACTACACCAAGGGCTTCAAGTTCTCGACCTACGCGACCTGGTGGATCCGGCAGGCCATCACCCGAGGCATGGCCGACCAGAGCCGCACCATCCGGCTCCCCGTCCACCTCGTCGAGCAGGTCAACAAGCTGGCCCGCATCAAGCGCGACCTGCACCAGAAGCTGGGGCGCGAGGCCACCGACGAGGAGCTCTCCGAGGAGGCCGGCATCCCGGTCGAGAAGATCCTCGACCTGATGGACCACTCGCGTGACCCGGTGAGCCTGGACATGCCGGTGGGTGCCGAGGAGGACGCCCCGCTGGGCGACTTCATCGAGGACGCCGAGTCCGCTGACGCGGAGAACGCGGTGATCTCCGGCTTCCTGCAGGACGACCTGCGCCGGGTGCTGTCGACGCTGGAGGAGCGCGAGCAGGCGGTCATCCGGATGCGCTACGGCCTGGAAGACGGCCAGCCGCGCACCCTGGACCAGATCGGCAAGGCCTTCGGACTGTCCCGCGAGCGCGTCCGCCAGATCGAGCGCGAGGTCATGTCCAAGCTCCGCCAGGGCGACCGCGCCGACCGGCTCCGCGCCTACGCCAGCTGAACCGGCTGCGCCCCTCCTCCACGCGAGGCGGGGCGCAGCCGGGACTGGTGTGACGTGTGAGGAATGCCAGGTCCGCGCAGAACCCGCCTCACGTGACACCCGATCGGCTCGTTGACCCGAGCGCCCGCGGGAGCGAAGATCTGCTTCCGCACAACTTCAGCGGTGGGGTCCTCCACCGCCTGCTGGAGGAGGCCGGACTCGTCGAGCGGGACGGGTCCGACCTCCTCACCTCCTCGCCTTGTCGGCGTGGCCGGCTCAGGTGTCCAGGAACTTCCCCTGCCAGCGGGTGAGCTCGTCGTCGGTGACGCCGTGGCTGCGCAGCCAGCCCGCGGCGGCGTCCTCGTGGGCGTCGAAGATCTCCAGCACCCGCTCGATGGCTTGCGTCGGCGTGGCCATGAGCTCGGCGACCATCTCCTCGTCCACGCCCGGCGGCAGCTCGGGCAGCTCGTTGAGCCGCCGCAGCACGTGGAGCATGTTCTTGTCCGTGCGCACGTAGTCGGCGACGATCGCGTCCGGGCGCACGCCTGCGGCGCTGAGCAGCATCGCCGACACCACACCGGTGCGGTCCTTGCCAGCAGCGCAGTGCACCAGCACCGGGCCGTCGGCTTCCAGGACGAGCCGGAAGACCTCGACGAGCTTCTTCGGCGCGCCCTCCAGCATTCCCTGGTAGAGCACGGTGAGCTCGTGCAGCGCGTCGTCGTCGGTGTCGGGTTTCTCCAGCCCTTCCAGGAGCCGGATGCGGTGCACCTGCGCGACGGGGTCCAGCGGGTGCGCGTCCTTCGTCTCGGCCGCCTCGCGCAGGTCGATCACGACGCGCGGCGGCCAGTCGGGCAGGCCTTGGGGATCGCGGTCGCCGGGGAACGGCGCATCGCTGCGGTAGACCACACCTGCCCTGGTCAGCACGCCGTCACCGGTGGGCTGACCGCCGAGGTCGCGCAGGTTGACCAGTTCGCCGAGCGCATCCGAGGTCGCCATGGGGCCTCCGTGTCGGTGTGGAGCGGACGGCATCGAGACTCCCAGGCCGGAGCCGTTTCGACCAGACCTGGTCCGGCACGCGGGTCAGGTCGCGGGTCAGGTCTCCGTCACACATTGCAGACCCGTGTGGACGCCGTGATCCGCTGCGCGGTTACATGAAGCGACGCGTAACCCGAACGCGCGCAAAGGAGCCGCGACGTGACCACCACGAATTTCGACTTCACCGAGGTGCTCCCCCTCGGCCCCGACGACACCGAGTACCGCTTGGTGACCGACGAAGGCATCAAGGTCGTCGAGGCCGCTGGGCGCCGCTTCCTGGAGATCGAACCCGCCACGCTGACCTCGCTGGCAGCCGAGGCGATCAAGGACATCCAGCACCTGCTGCGTCCCTCGCACCTCGCCCAGCTGAAGTCGATCGTGGAAGACCCCGAGGCCAGCGGGAACGACCGCTTCGTGGCCACCGACCTGCTGCGCAACGCGTGCGTCTCGGCGGGCGGGGTGCTGCCGATGTGCCAGGACACCGGCACGGCCATCGTCATCGGCAAGCGCAGTGAGACGGTGCTCACCGGCGGCCAGGACGAGGAATCGCTGGCCCGCGGCGTGTTCAACGCCTACCAGGACCTCAACCTGCGGTACTCGCAGATGGCGCCGCTGAACTTCTGGGAGGAGCGCAACACCGGCAGCAACCTGCCCGCCCAGATCGAGCTGTACAACAAGCCGGGCACCGACCCGGTCTACGAGCTGCTGTTCATGGCCAAGGGCGGCGGCAGCGCCAACAAGACCTTCCTCTACCAGGAGACCAAGGCGCTGCTGAACCCGACGCGCCTGGCCCGGTTCTTGGAAGAGAAGCTGCGATCCCTGGGCACCGCGGCGTGCCCGCCGTACCACCTGGCGATCGTCGTCGGCGGCATGTCCGCCGAGTACAACCTCAAGGTCGCCAAGCTCGCCTCCGCCCGCTACCTCGACGAGCTGCCGCGCGAGGGCTCGCCCTCCGGGCACGCGCTGCGCGACGTCGAGATGGAGCAGCAGGTGCTGGAGATGACCCGGCAGTTCGGCATCGGCGCGCAGTTCGGCGGCAAGTACTTCTGCCACGACGTGCGCGTCATCCGCCTGCCCCGGCACGGCGCCTCGCTGCCGGTCGGCGTCGCGGTCTCCTGCTCGGCGGACCGGCAGGCCAAGGCCAAGATCACCCCGGAGGGCGTGTTCTTGGAGCAGCTGGAGCGCGACCCGGCCAAGTACCTGCCGGAGGTCTCCGACGAGCAGCTCTCCGACGAGGTCGTCAAGATCGACCTCAACCGGCCGATGAGCGAGATCCGCTCCGAGCTGTCGAAGCTGCCGGTCAAGACGCGCGTGTCGCTGACCGGACCGCTGGTGGTGGCGCGCGACATCGCGCACGCCAAGATCGCCGAGCGCCTCGAGGCGGGCGAGCCGATGCCCGACTACATGCGGGACCACCCGGTCTACTACGCCGGTCCGGCCAAGACCCCGGAGGGCTACGCCTCGGGTTCGTTCGGCCCGACCACCGCCGGCCGGATGGACTCCTACGTGGAGCAGTTCCAGTCCGCGGGTGGCTCGATGGTCATGCTGGCCAAGGGCAACCGGTCGAAGAAGGTCGTCGAGTCCTGCCAGAACCACGGCGGGTTCTACCTCGGTTCGATCGGCGGACCGGCCGCGCGGCTCGCGCAGGACTGCATCCGCAAGGTCGAGGTGCTGGAGTACCCCGAGCTGGGCATGGAAGCGGTCTGGCGCATCGAGGTGGAGGACTTCCCCGCCTTCGTCGTCGTCGACGACAAGGGCAACGACTTCTTCGCCGAGTCGATGCAGCCCACCCTGCAGATCTCGTTCGGCCGCTGAGCCGGTGACCGGTCACGGCCGCACCCGCGCGCGGTGCGCGGGTGCGGCCGCTCGGCCGCGGTCATCCCGCTGTGAGGGCCCGCGTCGGACTGCAGGACCAGGCGGCACCGTGGAGCCCCACCTCCGGCGGTGGTACCCGGTCCTTCCCGTGCGACGGCGGCAGGTTTCCGCCGCACCGCAGTCCGATCAGCGCGGAACCTTCACGTCCCTCTGCTCGAGGACGACCTTCCGCCCGTCGAGCGGTTCGCTGAGGCTCACCGCCACCGGCGGGTAGCGCAAGTCCATCGTGCAGATGCCCGGTGGCTCCGGGGTCTCCTCCACCAGGAGGATCTTGACGTGGTCCGGGGTCTGCTCCGCCACTTCGGCGTGAACCTTGCTGCAGCCGCCTTCCTGACCGGTGGCCACGACCGCGGTACCGTTGTCCTGGGTCCAGATCTTCTTGGGATATCCTTGCGGAAGTGCCGAGAGGTCGATGGCCTCCGGTGCCACCGGTGTCCGTTCCGGTTCAGGTTTCGGCTGAACAGGTCCGGGTGGCACCGGCGGTTGACCACCGAACCCCACGTCGTTGGTCGGCTGTTGGGCGCAGGCTGCCAGCACCAGTAGCAGACTCCCCGCGCCCACTGCGGTTCGTAGGCGTCTCATGCCCTGAAGACGGACGCGCGGGTACCACCGGTTGCGTCCCGGCCGAAGTGGTTCGTTGCACAGCTTTCCCACAATTCGCCCGGGACCGACCACGTCTCCGCCGGGTCAGCGCCCGAGCACCCGGTCCACCCACTCCTGGATCCACGACGCCATCCCGGCGGAGTGCCGCGTCCACCTGAAGTGGTCCACCGGCCCGCCCGCGTCGTCGGACGTGTAGTGCCGGGAGGTGCGCTGGGCCCGCGTCGAGTGCTTGACCAGGTCTTCCATCGCCGTCGTCGGCGCCAGCTCGTCGTTGTCCACGGTCACCGTGAGCAGCGGGGTGGTCACCTCGGCCAGGGCGGCGTCGTAGTCGAGGTCGGAGCCGGTCAGCCGCCAGCGCCCGGTGCGCGCCTGCCGCGCCCAGTCGCGCATCAGACCGGTCGCCTGCCGCCCGCCGAAGACGTAGCCGGGCCAGTGGCCCAGCACCCGCGAGGCCAGCGCGATCGTCTGGGTGCCCAGCAGCGAGTAGTAGTACTTGGCCAGCCCGGGGTAGCCCCGGTACCAGACCGAGCCGGTGGCGATCAGCGCAGCGCCCTGGATCCGGCCGGGGTTGGCGGCGGTGTGGAGCAGCGCGATCTGCCCGCCGAGGCTGTGACCCAGGACGAACCGGGGAGCCTGGGGCAGGACCGATTCGACGAGGTCGAGCACCGCGTCGAGGTCGTGGACGAAGTCCTGGTAGCCGAAGTGCACGCCGCGTCGAGCCCGGGGCTTGTTCTCGCCCTGTCCCCGCACGTCGAACGACACCACCGTCATGCCGAGCCGGTGCAGCTCGGCCACGAACGGCCGGTAGTAGCCGGCGGGGACTCCCATGGCGGGTGCCAGCACGGCGACTGGCGCGCTCGGGTCGTCCTGCTGCACCGCCCGCACCTTGATGCGGTACTGGCCCGCGGGGACCACGCCGAGCACGGGGGCCGGTGCGTCGACTTTCCGGGTCGTGACCTCATCCACGCGCACAGATTAACGGAACCGGTAAGTTCCGATCAGCTCCCCTGGCCCGGGCAGTGCGGCGGTTCACCCGGCTCAGGCCTCGCACCGCGGCGGAGCGTGGCCGGAACGGTCCCCCGCTCCCCTCAGCGCAACCTGCGCGGGCCGGCGTCCAAGGCGACCGGGGACTCGCCCAGCGACACCCGTGCTCCGGTGATCACCGCGCCCGTCGAGGAGGCCAGGACCGGCTGCAACGCCAGGTGCCGCACCTCGGGCAGGTCTTCGGCCAAGGTCGCCACCCGCAGCACCAGGTCCTCCAGCGCCTTGAGGTTCGCCGGTTCCACACCGCGGTACCCGACCAGCAGCGGCGCCGCCCGGGGCGCGCGCACCAGCGAGGCCACGTCCACGTCGGTCAGCGGCAGCGCGCGGTAGGCCTTGTCGCCCAGCAGCTCGCTGGCCACCCCGGAGAGGCCGAACGAGACCAGCGTGCCGAACGACGGGTCGTCGATGAGGTCGATCACGCACGAGGTCCCGCGTCCGGCCATCCGCTGCACGTAGACCTCGTCGATCCCGGACACCTGGCGGACGTCGTCGTAGGCGGTGCGCACCGCCTCCGGGCTGCCCAGGTCCAGCCGGACCCCGACCAGGTCGTTGCGGTGCCGCAGCTTCCCGCTCGTGGACTTCAGCACCACCGGGTAGCCCAGTTCCTCGGCAGCGCCGACCGCCGCCTCGACGTCGTCGACCTTGCGGAAGGGCACCACGTCCACGCCGTAGCAGCGCAGCAAGCTCACGGTCCGCTCGTCGCCGAGCTCGGTGACGCCCTCGGCCAGCCACTGCTCGACCAGCGAACGCGCCTGCTCGCCGTCCACGTCCGGGCGCACGAAGTGCCCCTTCGGCGCGGCTCGCCACTGCGCGTACCGCGTCACGCGGGCCAGCGCGAGCACCGAGCGCTCCGGACTCGGGTACGAGGGCACCGACCCCTTGCCGGTCGTCCCGTCCGGGCCGAGCACCTTCAGCTCGTCCGGCACACCCTCGGCCGCCAGGAAGGTCGTCACCACCGGCTTCGACTGGGCCGCGTCGGCCTCCTGCAGCGCCTCGCGCAGAGCGCGCGCGTAGGCCGTGCCAGGAACCGCCACCGGCGGGGCGAAGACCGTGATCAGCGCGTCGACGTCGCTGCGCAGCGCGGCGTCGCGGACCGCGGCGGCGAACTCGTCGGGACCTGCCCCGGCCCCGACGTCGACCGGGGCGTGCGCCAGCTGCAAGCCCTGCGCCTGGGCGACGTCGGCCGCGATCATGCCCAGCGCCGAGGAGTTGCCCACGATCGACACCCGGTCGCCCTGCGGCAACGGCTGGTGGGCCAGCAGCAGAGCGGTGTCGAACATCTGCGCCACCGACTCCACGCGGATGACGCCCGACTGCTCGAACAGCGCCTGCACGCTCGTCTCGTCGATCTCCACCGTGGTCGCCGCCAGGCCCGCGCGCACCGAGTTGCGGCCCGACTTGACCACCACGACCGGCTTGCTGCGCGCCAGCCGCCGGGCCAGCCGGGCGAACTTGCGCGGGTTGCCGAACGACTCCAGGTACAGCAGCACCACGTCGGTGGCCGAGTCGGTCTGCCAGTACTGCAGCAGGTCGTTGCCGGACAGGTCGGCGCGGTTGCCGGCGGAGACGAACGTCGAGAGCCCGAGCCCGCGCTCGGTGGCGGTCTCCAAGATCGCCACGCCCAGCGCACCGGACTGGCAGAAGAAGCCGGTGCGGCCACGCCCGGGCAGCTGCGGCGCGAGGCTGGCGTTGAGCCGGAACTCCGGGTCCGGGTTGACCACGCCGAGCGCGTTGGGCCCCACCACCCGCATGCCGTGCACGCGTGCGGCCCGCACCATCTCGCGTTCGACCTCGCGCCCCTCCGGGCCGCTCTCGCTGAACCCGGAGGAGACGATGACCAGCGTTTTCACGCCCTTGGCGAGGCAGTCGTCGAGGACCTCGTTGACGCCGGCGGCCGGGATCGCCACCACCGCGAGGTCGACCTCGTCGGGGATGTCGAGCACCGAGGGGTAGGCGCGCACGCCGCGCACCGAGCGGTGCTCGGGGTTGACCGGGTAGACCGGGCCGGTGAAGTCGGCGGTGAGCAGGTTGGTCAGCACCGCGTGGCCGATCTTGCTGTGGTCGGTGGACGCGCCGATGACCGCCACCGACCGCGGGCGCAGCAGGTTGTGCACGCTGCGGGCTTCGGCGGCTTGCTCCCGGGCCCTGGCCACGGCCACCGACTCCTCGGTCGGGTCGATGTCGAACTCCAGGTGCACCACGCCTTCTTCCATCGCGCGGCTGACCTGGTAGCCGGCGTCGCGGAAGACCCGCACCATCGTGGAGTTCTCGGCCAGCACCTCGGCCACGAAGCGCCGAAGCCCGCGCTCCCGCGCTGCCGCGGCGAGGTGCTCCAGCAGGATCGAGCCCAAACCGCGTCCCTGGTGGGCGTCCTCGACCACGAACGCGACCTCGGCGGACTTCTGCTCGCCGAGCCGGTCGAAGCGGCCGACCGCGACGATGTCGTCGCCGAGCAGCGCCACGAACGCGACCCGGTTGACGTAGTCGACCTGGCTGAACCGCTGCACGTCGCGCTCGGGCATCCGCGGGTACGGGCCGAAGTACCGGTAGTACCTGGTCCGGTCGCTGAGCCGCCCGTGGAAGGCGATCAGCTTGTCCTTGTCGGCCGGGACGATCGGCCTGATGTGCACGGTCCCGCCGTCGGAGAGCACCACGTCGGCTTCCCACTGCCGGGGGTACTCCTGCGGCGGGCCGGCCTCCTCTCCCAGCTCATCGTCCACTTCGGACACTCCTCAGTCGCGACTGTCAGCCGGGTCGAGCCCGAGCAGCGGGAACACCGCGTGCCGGGCGTCGCGGATCGCGGTGTCGACCGCCGAAGCGGTCACCCCGGTCCACGGTTCGAAGGACGGGTCCGCCCCGTCCGACATCGACGTCGGCATCGGCACGTTCTGCGAGCGCCGGACGGCGTACGCGATCCAATCCTCGGGGATCGTCGTCTCCGGCGCGATGTCCTGGTTCAGCAGCGTGGCCAGCAGGTGGGTCCAGGCCCTCGGCACGACGCGGAACAGCGAGTAGCCCCCGCCTCCCAGCGCCAACCACTTGCCGCCCGCGTAGTTCTCGGCCAGCTCCCGCAGGTTCTGGTAGGTGGCGCGCTGCCCGTCGACGGTCAACGACAGGTCGGCCAGGGGGTCGTCGCGGTGCGCGTCGGCGCCGCACTGGGTGACCAGCACCTGCGGCCGGAACTGCTCCAGCACGGAGGGCACCACCGCGTGGAAGGCGCGCCGCCAGTCCGCGTCGCCGGTGCCCGGCGGCAGCGGGATGTTGACCGCCGTGCCGTCGGCGCTGCCCCCGCCGACCTCGGTGGGGAACCCCGTGCCCGGCCACAGCGTCACCGGGTGCTGGTGCAGGGAGATCGTCATGACCCGGGGGTCGTCGTAGAAGGCCTTCTGCACGCCGTCGCCGTGGTGGACGTCGACGTCGAGGTAGGCGATGCGTTCGACGCCCTGCTGCAGCATCCAGGAGATGGCCACCGAGCAGTCGTTGTAGACGCAGAACCCGGCCGCGTGGTCGGCCATCGCGTGGTGCAGGCCCCCGGCGATGTTGACCGCCCGGTCGGCCTGGCCGGTGACGATCTGCTCGGCCGCTTTGACCGACGCACCGGCGACCAGGGCAGAGGCCTCGTGCATCCGGTCGAAGATCGGGTTGTCGTCGGTGCCCAGCCCGTGCCCGACGTCCCAGCCGCTGTAGGGGGCCGCGCGCACGGCGGCCATGTACTCGGCGGTGTGGACCCGCAGCAGGTCCTCCTCGGCGGCCGGCTCGGGCTTGAGCATCTCCACACCGTCGAGCAGGCCGAGCGAGTCGGCCAACCGCATGGTCAGGTCCAGGCGGATGGGATGCAGCGGGTGGTGCCCGCCCAGGTCGTACTGGAGCACCGACTCATCCCAGACCACGGCCAACTGAGAACCCATGAGCGGGACGCTACCCGCAGGAAGCCTCCCACCACAGGGTCTCGCCTCGCGAGCCGCCGGATCGGATCGAGATCCAGGACTGTCAGCCCGGTTCGGAGCCGGTCGCCGCGGGTCGCGCCGGGTCGGCGGACCAGTGCGACCACGAACCGGCGTAGAGCGCAGCGGGGTTCCGGGCGTCGGTGAGGCCCGCGTGCTCCAGTGCCAGGAGCACCGAGCAGGCCGTCACGCCCGAGCCGCAGTAGGCCCCGACCGCCTCGCAGCTGGTCACGCCCAGCGACGCGAAGCGTTCGGCCAACTCCGTCGGCGAGCGCCACCGGCCGGACTCGCCGACGTGTTCGCTGAACGGCGCGTTGCGGGCTCCCGGCACGTGCCCGGCGCGCGGGTCGACCGGTTCCACCTCGCCCCGGTAGCGCTCCGGGGCCCGGGCGTCGAGCAGCACGCCCTCACGCGCCAGCGTCGCGGCCTGGTCCGCGTCGATCACCGGCATCGCACCGGCCCGCACCCGGAAGCCCCCGTCACCCGAACCGGGGACCTCCGTGCTGGTCGGCTTGCCCTCAGCGGTCCACGCCGCGTAACCGCCGTCGAGGACGGCGACCGAACGGTGGCCTGCCCAGCGCAGCAACCACCACGCGCGGGCCGCCGCCGAACCGTTGTCGGCGTCGTAGACGACCACCGGCCGGTCGGCGTCCACCCCGGCGCGGCGCAGCACCTCCTGCAGCGCCGCCGGATCGGGGAGCGGGTGCCGCCCGCCGGGTCCCGGTTCCGACGCCAGCTCCGCGTCCAGGTCGACGAAAACCGCTCCGGGCACGTGCCCCTCGAGGTAGTCTCCACGGCCCGGCGGGCCGAGCAAGGACCAGCGCACGTCGAGCACTGTCGGGTGCGGGTCCGCACGCAGTGCGGCCATGAGATCATCGGTACTGATCAAGGGATGCATGACGGCCTTTCGAAGCCCGCGACGAGGTCGGTCGACAATCCTGGTCTGTCAACTCCCCAGCCACTGACCGTTGTCGCTGGCAACGACTAGCATCGTGGTTGGGACTTGAATGGGGAGCCGACGTGAACGATCTCATCGATACCACTGAGATGTACCTTCGCACCATTTACGACCTCGAGGAAGAGGGCGTGGTGCCGCTCCGCGCGCGCATCGCCGAGCGCCTGGAGCAGAGCGGACCCACCGTGAGCCAGACGGTGGCTCGCATGGAGCGCGACGGTCTGCTCACGGTAGCCGAGGACCGCCACCTCGAGCTGACCAAGGCCGGCCGCGCCCGGGCGATCAGCGTGATGCGCAAGCACCGCCTCGCCGAACGGCTCCTCGTCGACGTGATCGGCCTCGAGTGGGAGCACGTGCACAACGAAGCGTGCCGCTGGGAACACGTGATGAGCGAAGCGGTCGAGCGCAAGCTCGTCAAGCTCCTCGGCGGTCCCACCACGTCCCCCTACGGCAACCCCATCCCCGGCCTCGACGACCTCGGTGTCGACCACGTCGACGCGGTCGCCGAGGGCGAACTCCAGCGTGTCGACGAGATCGCCCGCAACGGCGGTGGTCGCGCGGTCATCCGCCGCATCGCCGAGCACGTGCAGCTGGACCCGGACCTGATGACCGACCTCAAGGAGGTCGGCGTGGTGCCGGGCAACGAGGTCGAGATCATGTCCGTGGTCGGCGCGAACAAACCCATCGAGGTGCGTGGCCCGAACGGCAACGCCAAGTTGACGTCCAGCATCGCGCACGCGGTCATGGTGACCGCGAAATGACCCTCCCTCGCCGCGCCGCGGAGCTCTTCGCAGCTGAGCACGGGCACGCGCCCAGCGCGGTGTGGTCCGCCCCCGGCCGGGTCAACCTGATCGGTGAGCACACCGACTACAACGACGGTTTCGTGCTCCCGATGGCGATCCCGCACCGCGTGGCGGTGGCCGTCGGACCGCGCGAGGATCGCGCGCTCGTGGCCGCGACGCACGGTGACGACGGCGAGCTCCACCGAGCCGAGCAGGTCGTCGTCGACGACCTGCGACCTGGCTCCCCCACCGGCTGGTCGGCCTTCCCGGCAGGCGTCGCGTGGGCGCTGGGTGAAGCCGGCCACCCGGTCCCCGGACTGGACCTGGTGATCGTCGGCGACGTCCCCAACGGCGCGGGCCTGTCCTCCTCGCACGCTCTGCAGTGCGCTCTCGCGCTGGCGATGCTCGACCAGCAGGGCCGGGCGCCGGGCGAGCCGGGCGCGCCGAGCCTGGCGGAGATCGCGCGGCTGGTGCAGCGCTCGGAGAACGACTACGTGGGTGCCCCCACCGGGCTGCTCGACCAGACCGCGTCGCTGCGCTGCGTCGAGTCGCACGTGCTGTTCTTCGACGTCCGCTCCGGTGATGCCGAGCAAGTCCCGTTCGACCCGCGCAGCGCGGGCCTCGAACTGCTGGTCATCGACACCCGCGCCCAGCACTCGCACAGCGAATCCGGTTACGGCGAACGCCGGAAGGGCTGCGAGCGGGCGGCTGAGCTGCTCGAGGTGAAGGCGCTCCGGGACATCTCGCAAGCGCAGCTGCCGACGGCGCTCGAGAAGCTGCCGGACGAGCTCGGTCCGTTGGTCGAGCACGTGGTCACCGAGAACGAGCGGGTCCTGTCCACCGTGGAGCTGCTGCGCTCCGGCGACTACGCCGGGATCGGCCCGCTGCTCAACGCCTCCCACACCAGCCTCCGCGACGACTACCGCGTCTCCTGCCTGGAGCTCGACGTCGCGGTGGAGGCAGCGGTGCAGGCTGGAGCGCTGGGTGCACGGATGGTCGGGGGCGGCTTCGGCGGCTCGGCGATCGCGTTGATCCCCACCGCGGACCGCGAGCGGGTCGAGTCCGCCGTCCGGGACGCGTTCGCGCAGCGGAGCCTGACCGAACCGCGCGTCTTCATCGCGATACCCTCCGCCGGTGCGGGACGGGACCTGTGACGCTCGGGTCGTCGGCCTCCGCTCCCCGCGCAGTCGACTAGACCTCCCACGGAAGGCAGTACGCAGTTGAAGCTCCTGGTCACAGGCGGTGCCGGATACGTCGGAAGCGTGTGCGCAGCACGCCTCGTGGAAGCAGGCCACGAGGTCGTCGTGGTCGACGACCTGTCCACCGGGCACGCCGACGCTGTCCCGGACGGCTGCACGTTCGTCGAGGCCGACATCGCCTCGGCCGCCGGTGAGCTGCTCGCGGAGCGGTTCGACGGCGTGCTGCACTTCGCGGCCAAGTCGCTGGTCGGCGAGTCGATGGAAGACCCGCAGAAGTACTGGCAGGGCAACGTCGTGACCACACTGCGCCTGCTGGACGCGATGCGCGAGCACGGCACGCCGCGCCTGGTGTTCTCCTCGACGGCGGCGACCTACGGCGAGCCGGAGGTCTCCCCCATCACCGAAGACCTGCCGACGCGGCCGACCAACACCTACGGTGCGACCAAGCTCGCGATCGACCACGCGATCACCTCCTACGCGACCGCGCACGGCATCGGCGCGGTGAGCCTGCGGTACTTCAACGTCGCTGGCGCGCACGGCGCCTTCGGCGAGCGGCACACCGTCGAGACCCACCTGATCCCGATCGTGCTCCAAGTCGCGCTCGGTCAGCGCGAGCAGGTGCAGATCTTCGGCGACGACTGGCCGACCGAGGACGGCACGTGCGTCCGGGACTACATCCACGTCACCGACCTCGCCGACGCGCACCTGCTGGCGCTGCAGAACGCCACGGGCGGTCAGCACCGGATCTACAACCTGGGCAACGGCACGGGTTTCTCGGTCAAGCAGGTCATCGACACCTGCCGCGAGGTCACCGGACACCCCATCCCGGCGAAGGTCGCGCCTCGCCGCGCGGGTGACCCGGCGACGCTGGTGGCCTCCAGCCGGCGCGCGCGGGACGAGCTCGGGTGGCAGCCCCAGCGCGCCGACCTCGGCGTGATCGTCGGTGACGCGTGGGAGTTCACCCGGGCCCGCCACACGGCCTGATCGCCGCTTCGCGAGCACCATCAGGCCCCGTCCTCGCCGAGCAGGAGCTGGACGTCGTCGGTCGAATGCCGGGCGATGACGGCCAGCTCCGCGGGCGGGAGCCCGGTGTCCATGGCCTGCCGCAGCAGGGCGCTGAGCGTGTGCGGGGGCTTGATGTGCTCGACGCGCTCGAGGGCGACGCTCGCGAGCGCACCCTCGCCGCGCACGTAGGCCGAGAAGGCCAGCAGCGCCACGACTTCCACGAGCTCGGGCTCCGGTGCCTTCCGGACGAGCGACAACCACAGCTCCTCGGCCGGGCGGGCCAGTTCGCTCAGCGCGGTGCCCATCACGATGTCCCGAACGCGGGTGTCCGACACCGCCCGCAGCACGCCGACCAGGTCGTCCTCGGTCAGGGCCGAACCCGCGGCGAGGCGCCGGACGGCGGCGAAGACCGTGCGCAGGTCCCTGGTGAGGTGCAGCGGGTCGTGGGAGTCCACGGCTTCTTCGCTCATGGCGTCGAGCTTGGCGGCCCAGCGGTTGATCACCGCCTCGGATTCGGGCGCGACTAGTTCGCGCAGTTCGTCCTTGCTACCGAAGGTGACCGATCCCTCGGCGGCCATCAACGCGCCCATCGGGGATTCCTTCGGGTCCGCGACCACGCCCCGGCACCCTTCGTCGTAGTAGCACCGCCACGGCTCACCGACCGCGATCTGCGGGACGTGCAACGCGTGGGCCGTCACGATCCCGGCTTGCAGCAACGACTTCCGGACCACGTCGACGAGGTCGAGCAGCGGCGGTGCACCCTCCGAGTCGTCCCGGTCGGTCTCGTGGCACTCGCCGCCGCAGTTGGGCGGGCAGCCGGCGCAGTCGGGCTCCCCGACCACGACCATGATCACGCCCTCGGCCCGTTGCTTGCTCAGCGGACCACCGAGCAGCATCTCGGCGAAGAAGCACGCCTGCGAGGGGCACGGCAGGTCCACGCGCATGCTCGAGCCGAACCTCGGTGTGTCGTCCAGGTCGTGGAGCGTGAGCAGCACGAAGGAGTCGGCCGGGTGGAACCCCAGCATGTGCGGCAGGGCGGCCAGCACGTCACCGGGCTCGCTCAAGGAGATCTGGGTGTTCAGTCGCGTTCGCATGCACCCACGATGGTCGCGGAAACCCGCCTGGCGGAAGCGGATCCACGGATCTCTGGACAACTTCGTCCGCTGTGGACGAATGTGCGTCGAAACGCGTGGAACCACTCCCGCCGGTGACGATCGACCGGGTCAACCTCGCCACCCCATCGGGCATCACCGTGCGTCGCACTCACGGCTCCCGTGCCGTGGAGTCAGGAGATCCGTCCGACGGTCGGCAACGAGACGCTCGTGCGCGCCAGGTCCAACCGCAGTCCCGCCCCGGGAGCGGGCCGCAGCGTGAAGTCGTGGTCGCTGGAGAGCACGACGACGCCGAGCCGGTGTCCCGGCGCGAACACGTGGTCGTCGGGCTGCATCCGCACCCCGATCGCGTAGTGGCGACCGGGTTCGACCGGCGTGGTCCGGTCCAGCGCCTCGCGGTTCTGCGGGTCGGCCCAGCCGCGGGTGACCACCGAGACCGAGCCGTCCGGCGCCTGGTCCACGAGCAACGCCGTGACGTTGGCCGCCGGCCGGTCGAAGGTCAGCCCCAGCTTCGCGCGCACCTCCCCGCTGACCCGGACCTGCTCGCTGAGCGGGTCGGTGAAGTAGGCGAGGCGGTGCGGTGAGCTGGGCGCTGCCGCCAGGTCCTCGGCCAGCACGCGCGCGTCATCGGTGAGCCCCTCCACGGCCCGCTGAGCGGGACGCTCGACGCTCAAACCGCCGCGCTGCGGTCCGCCCGCCGTCGGGTGCAGCACGGTCTCGGTGACCTCCGGCGCCGGCCACTCCGGTTCCTCGACCCAGCTCCCGTCCTCGCGTTGCACCGTCGCCCGGGGTTCCCCTTCGACGCCGTTGGGCACGCCGTGGAGGTAGCGGGTGAACCAGCGGTTCAGCGTCCGCAGCCACTCCTGCTCACGCAGCTTGATCGGGTCGGTGTGCCCAGACTGGTGCCACCAGATCTTGTGCGGGACGTCGTGGTCGCGCAGCGCCCGGTACCACTGGGCGGCCTGCCGGGTCTTGACGTTCCAGTCGTTGAGCCCGTGCACGGCCAGCACCGCGGCGCGTACCCGCTTCGCGTCGGGGAGGTAGTTGCGCTCGTGCCAGAACCGGCTGTAGTCGCCGGTGATGCGGTCCTGCTCCGCGGTGAGCCCGTCGATGACGGGGCGGCAGGGCTCCCGGTCGGCGCGGGTGTGGACGTACTCGGCCAGCAGATCGGCGTCCTCGCCCTGGTAACCGCCGGGGGCGACGACCGCTCCGTCGGTGCGGTAGTAGTCGTACCAGTTCGAGATCGCGCCGATCGGAACGATCGCCTCGAGGCCTTCGACCCCCGTCGAGGCGACCGCGTTGGGCAGCGTCCCGTTGTAGGAAACCCCCATCATGCCGACCTTCCCGGTCGACCAGTCCGCTGCCACCGGGGCACCGCCGGCGTCGTGGCCGGCAGCGCGCCCGTTGAGCCAGTCGACGACCGACTTGGCGCCGACGGTCTCGTTCTCGGCGCCCGTGGTCGGGCAACCCGTGGACCCGCCGGTGCCCAGAGACTCGGCGTAGACCACGGCGTACCCCCTGGCCAGCAGGTACTGCTCGTAGGCCCAGTCGATCTCGGCGGCCACCGCGATCCGCTCGTCGCCGGTCGTGCTGCGCGTCGTCCGCGGACCCGACCGCTGCTCCGGCACGTGCAGCTCGGTGTCCACGTTGTGGTTGGCCACCTCGTTGCCGCCGGAGAAGTACGGGCTGGCCTGGTAGACCACCGGAACGCGGAGACCCCGGTCGGTCTCGGCCGGCCGGACGACCTGGACGTGCACGCGGTCGCGCTGACCGTCGTGGTCGCTGTCGACTGGCGCGGTGACGAACAGGTCCTGCCGCACCGCTCCGGCGGGGTCGAACACCGGTTGCGCCTCCCCGTCGGCGAACACGGGTCCCTGCGGCGGTGGGGCCGCCGCCGTGGACCCGAGCAGGGGAAGGGTGAAGATCACTGCGAGCAAACCCGTTCGGACGCGCCGCATGCAGGCTCCCGGATGCTGGAATGGAGGACGACATCAGCACCTTTCTCAGCGCAGCACGGTAAGTCAATCACCGGAGTGGCGGTTTCCCGCCAAGAACACCCGAGCGGCAGTAAGGTCGAGGCGACCGAACCGGAACCAGTGAGGAGTTCGCATGTCGATCCCGTCCAGCCTGCTGACGTCGGCCGGGTTGATCGGTGGTTTCGCGGTGGCCCGAGCCTCGCAGCACCGGCACTGGGGCGGAGTCGTCGCGGCGGGCGCCGGTCTGGGCGCGGTGGAGGTCTGCCGTCGCCGCGCCGGGGTCGGCCCGGCGCTCGCGCTGGGTGCGACTTACGGGGCCGCGCTGGCCGGCTCGCACCCGCTCGCCAAGAAGATCGGTGCCTGGCCGTCGGTGTTCACCGCGACCGCGGTGACCGCGACCGCGGCGCACCTGCTCACGCGCCGCTGAGGAAGTCCTCGAACGTCCCGCGGCCGACGGCCCGGTCCGGCACGAGGTTGGCGCCGGACCGGAGCGCTCGGAAGAGCGCTCCCGGCGGACGCAGCCGCACCACCGCGCGACGCAGGTCCGCCGCGCGCAGGTAGGCCCGGGTCAGGTCCTCGTGACCGCGCACCTGCGGCCCTCCCATGTCAGGAACTCGACCCGCGTGTTCCGCCGCGGCCAGCTCCGCCAGCCGCTCGGCCACGTCCTGCACCGAGATCGGCTGGAAGCGCACGCCGGAGAGCGCCGCGACCACCGGTGAGCGCCGCTGCACCGAGGTGATCTTGGCGATGAGGTCGTGGAACTGCGTCGTGCGCAGGATCGTCCACGGCAACCCGGAACCGATCACCAGCCGCTCGGCTTCGAGCTTCGTGCGGTAGTAGGCCAACGGGATCCGGTCGATCCCGACGATGGAGATGTAGACCAGGTGCGGTCGTCCCACCCTGCGGGCCAGCTCGACCAGGTTCCGGGTGGCGGTCACGTCCTGGCCGCTGCCGGTCGTGGCGCAGTGCACGATCACCTCCACACCCGCCACGGCGTCCGCCACACCCCGCCTGGTGCGCAGATCACCGACGACCCGGCCGTCCCCTGGCCGGCGGCTGAGCACCGCGACGGTGTCATCGGCCGCCCGCAGCCGCGGCACGAGCGCGCTGCCGAGCGTTCCGGTCCCGCCGGTCACCAAGATCGACTTCCCCACGTCCCGACCCTCCCTCGACGCGGTCACCGAGCAGACGAAGCAGCCGGCTCGGACGTGACGCCATGACCTGCGGAGACGGGTGACCCACGTCATACCCGGGCAGCCGAGTGGTCGCCCCGGCCGCAGGTCGTGAGCACGCAGGCGGGCACAACGGCTAGGCTGTTTCCTGCTCGTTACCCGATACGGCGAAGGATTCAACCGGTGCCCGATCCAGCTTCAACCATCGAAGAGCTGACCGCCCAGCGCGACCGCGCCCGCCAGGAGTTCGCAGACCTCAAGGCACGGGGCCTGAAACTGGACATCACCCGGGGGAAGCCCTCGCCGAAGCAGCTCGACCTCTCCCACGAGCTCCTCGACCTCGCCAGCGGCACCGACGCGAACGGCGCCGATCTGCGCAACTACGGCGGCCTCAACGGGCTGGTGGAACTGCGCGAGATCTTCAGCGACGCGCTGCAGGTGCCCGTCGAGCAGCTGCTCGCAGCCGGAAACTCCAGCTTGGAACTGATGCACGACGCGCTCGTGTTCGCACTGCTCAACGGCGTTCCCGGCGGTTCGCAGCGGTGGGTCGCCGAGCCCGAGATCGCGTTCCTGTGCCCGGTTCCCGGCTACGACCGCCACTTCGCGCTCTCCGAGCACCTCGGCATCACGATGATCACCGTGCCGATGACGCCCGACGGTCCCGACATGGACGTCGTCGAGCAGCTGGTCGCCGAGGACTCCCGGATCAAGGGCATCTGGTGCGTGCCGAAGTACAGCAACCCGGACGGCACCGTCTACTCCGACGAGACCGTGCGGCGGCTGGCCGCGATGCGCACCGCCGCCCCAGACTTCCGGATCTTCTGGGACAACGCCTACGCGGTGCACCACCTCACCGACGACGAGGCCGAGATCGCCGACCTGCTGGCGCTGTGCGCCGAGCACGGCAACCCGGACCGCGCGTTCGTGTTCGGTTCCACCTCGAAGATCACGTTCGCGGGTGCCGGAGTGGCGTTCCTCGGCTCCTCGCCCACGAACATCGAGTGGTGGCTAACCTCGACCTCCAAGCGCAGCATCGGACCGAACAAGGTCAACCAGCGGGCCCACGCCCGGTTCCTGCGCGACCCCGCCGGTCTGCGCGAGCACATGCGCAAGCACGCCGCGCTGATCCGCCCCAAGTTCGAAGCGGTGGACAAGATCCTCAGCGCCGAGCTGGGTGGCACCGGGCTGGCCAAGTGGTCCAACCCGGCCGGGGGCTACTTCATCAGCCTGGAGGTGCCCGAGGGCTGCGCCAAGGACGTCGTCGCCAAGGCCAAGGAAGCGGGCATCGCGCTCACCCCGGCCGGCTCGACCCACCCCTACGGCGAGGACCCGGCCGACTCGGTGATCCGCATCGCTCCGACCTTCCCGGAGCTCGCCGACGTCGAGGCCGCCACCGCGGGCTTGGCCGTCTGCGTGCGCCTGGTCGCCACGGAAAAGCTGCTGGCCGAGAAGCAGTCCTGACCTGAACGCGCAGAAGGCCGGCGTGGTCCGTCGGACCGCACCGGCCTTCTGCTGTGGGCGCCACGCTCACCAAGAACCTTCGCCTTCGAGGACGAGCGGCCAGGCGTTCTCGTAGCGCACCCCGGGCTGGGGCGGGACCGGCTCACCCGTGTCCGGGTCCACGCACCCGATGTCGAACGCTTCGGCCGCGGTGACGGGCCTGATCTCCCCGTCCTCGATGAACCAGCCGTAGACGTGCTTGACCAGCACCTCGCCGCCCTGGGCATCGGTGAAGGCGACCTCATCGCTGAGCACGTGCAGGACGAGCGAGATCGCCGTCCCCTCGCGCAGCAGCTGGTCGAGGTAGTGCTCGACCTCCGGCTCGTCCCACTCCAGTTCCCCGCTGTGGTTCACAGCCGCCAGAGCGGTCACCGACCGGTCCGGGAACCCCGTCACGGTCACGACGTGCACTCCGGGAGCGGCGAAGAGCACCGCGTTCGTCAGCAAGCTCCGTGCCCGCATCTCCACCTCCGCGTGTTTCGGTGGGGAGATCGTGCCGAACCCGCGACCCGCGAATCGCGCGCTCCGGGCGGCGAGGTCGCCTGCGTCGCCTGAACGTGAGCCCGCGCGCTGGGGAAATGCGAAGCCCGTGCCACGAAAGAAGTCCGGGGTGGGCGTGTCGGTGACACACCCACCCCGGACTCAGGTCATCCAGCGCTCAGGCTCAGCTGCAGCCCGAGGTGGAGCCGCATCCCTCGCAGAGGTAGCAGGAGCCCGACGGGCGCATCTTCGTGCCGCAGGTCATGCACAGCGGCGCGTCGGCGGCCTTGCCCAACTGCAGCTCGAGCAGTTCGGTGGAACTACCCGCGCGGACCTCCTCCTGGGACTCGGACTTCTCCTCGGCCTTGGCGTAGTCCACCGTGGACCGCATGGTGTCCAGGTCGACGTTGTCCGAGTTCGACGCCGGTTCCGTTCCGTTGACCTGGGACTCCCGCTCCTCAACGGTGAAGATGCCCAGCTGGGCGCGCTTCTCGTAGGGCAGGTAGTCCAGCGCCAGGCGGCGGAACAGGTAGTCCAGGACGCTGCTGGCCATCCGGATGTCCGGGTCGTCGGTCATGCCGGCCGGCTCGAAGCGCAGGTTCTGGAACTTCGAGACGTAGAACTCGAGCGGGATGCCGTACTGCAGACCCACCGAGATCGACATCGAGAAGGCGTCCATCACACCGGCCAGGGTCGAACCCTGCTTGCCGAGCTTGACGAAGATCTCGCCCAGCCCGTCGTCCGGGTAAGAACCGGCGTGCAGGTAACCCTCGGCACCGCCGACGGTGAACGAGACCGTCTGGCTCGGGCGCTTCTTCGGCAGGCGCTTGCGGACCGGGCGGTACTCGATCTGCTTCTCGACCGCCTTCTCCGACTCGCCCTTGCCGCCCTTGCCGGCCGACAGCGGTTGGCCCACCTTGCAGTTGTCGCGGTAGATGGCCAGCGCCTTCAGGCCCAGCCGCCAGCCCTCGAAGTACAGCTCCTCGACGTCCTCGACGCTGGCCGACTCCGGCATGTTGACCGTCTTCGAGATGGCGCCCGAGATGAACGGCTGCACCGCGGCCATCATCCGGACGTGCCCCATCGGTGCGATCGAGCGCTCGCCCATCGCGCAGTCGAAGACGTCGTAGTGCTCCTGGCGCAGACCGGGCGCACCGATGACGTGACCGTGCTCGGCGATGTACTCGACGATCGCCTCGATCTGCTCTTCCTGGTAGCCCAGCGCCTGCAGGGCGCGCGGGACGGTCTGGTTGACGATCTGCATCGAGCCGCCGCCGACCAGCTTCTTGAACTTGACCAGCGCCAGGTCGGGCTCAACACCGGTGGTGTCGCAGTCCATCATCAGGCCGATGGTCCCGGTGGGCGCCAGCACCGACGCCTGGGCGTTGCGCCAGCCGTTGCGGCTGCCGATCTCCAGGCCCCGCTGCCAGACCTTGGTGGCCAGGCTGTGCACCGTCTTGTCGTTGTGGTGGTAGGTGCGCACCAGGTCGTTGGCCGCAGCGTGCTTGCGCATGACCCGCTGGTGGCCCTCGGCGTTGCGGGCGTAGCCCTCGTACGGGCCGACGACGCCGGCCAGCTCGGCCGAACGCTTGTAGGCGGTGCCGGTCATCAGCGAGGTGATCGCCGCCGCCAGCGCACGACCGCCGTCCGAGTCGTAGGCGTGCCCGGTCGCCATCAGCAGCGCGCCGAGGTTGGCGTAGCCGATGCCGAGCTGGCGGAACTTGCGGGTCGTGTCCCCGATCGCCTCGGTCGGGAAGTCCGCGAAGCAGATCGAGATGTCCATCGCGGTGATGACGAACTCGACCGTCTTCTCGAACAGCTCCGCGTCGAAGGTGAGGTCGTCGCGGAGGAACTTCATCAAGTTCAGCGAGGCCAGGTTGCAGCTGGAGTTGTCCAGGTGCATGTACTCCGAGCACGGGTTGGACGCGGTGATGCGACCCGTCTCCGGCGAGGTGTGCCAGTCGTTGATCGTGTCGTCGTACTGGATCCCCGGGTCGGCGCACTCCCACGCGGCCTTGGCGACCTTGCGGAAGAGGTCGCGGCCCCGCACCGACTCGATCACGTCGCCGTCGGTGCGGGAGCGCAGGCCGAAGTCGCCGTCGCTCTCGACCGCGCGCATGAACTCGTCCGAGACGCGGACCGAGTTGTTGGCGTTCTGGTATTGCACCGAGTTGGCGTCCGCGCCACCGAGGTCCATGTCGAACCCGGCGTCGCGCAGCGCGCGGATCTTGTGCTCCTCGCGCGCCTTGGTCTCGATGAACTCCTCGACGTCGGGGTGGTCGACGTCGAGCACGACCATCTTGGCCGCCCTGCGGGTCGCACCACCGGACTTGATGGTGCCCGCGGAGGCGTCGGCGCCGCGCATGAAGGAGACCGGCCCGGACGCGGTGCCGCCCGAGGACAGCAGCTCCTTGGAGGAGCGGATGCGGGACAGGTTGAGCCCGGCCCCGGAGCCGCCCTTGAAGATCAGGCCCTCTTCCTTGTACCAGTCGAGGATCGACTCCATCGTGTCGTCGACCGACAGGATGAAGCAGGCCGAGACCTGCTGGCGCGAGCTGGTCCCCACGTTGAACCAGACCGGCGAGTTGAAGCTGAAGACCTGGTGCAAGAGCATGTAGGTCAGCTCGTGCTCGAAGACCTCCGCGTCGGTGTCCGTCGCGAAGTAGCCGTTCTCGACACCGGAGGCGACGTAGGTCTTCACGACCCGGTCGATCAGCTGCCGCAGGCTGCTCTCGCGCTCCTCGGTCCCGACCGCACCGCGGAAGTACTTGCTGGTGACGATGTTGACCGCGTTCAACGACCAGAAGTCGGGGAACTCGACCCCGCGCTGCTCGAAGTTGACCGAACCGTCCCGCCAGTTGGTCATCACCACGTCGCGGCGCTCCCACTTGACCTCGTCGTAAGGGTGCACCCCCTCGGTGGTGTAGACGCGCTCGACCCGGATGCCCTCACGGGCACCTGCTTCCGGTTCCCCCGCTGCGCCGGCCGGGCTACCGACGGTCTCTGTCATGACCTGCCCCTTTTCCTTCTTCATCGCTCGCTCAGTCGATCGTCGCGTTTCGTCGGCCCCGTCCGGGCTCCCCGTCCGGTTCGGTCGTGGCTCTGTGCTCTTCGGCGTCCCCGCCCGGGACGCCTGCTGGCGTTTCGCGCTTCCGCCCCCTCTGCGGGACGCGCGCCGTCGCGGCTTGCTCAACCGCCGCTCTCCACGTCTCGTCGTTCGTCGTCCTGCAGGTCCCTCGCGGCCCGGAGGTCGGCTATTTCCTTCTCGAAGTCCTCCACCGAGGAGTAGGCGCGGTAGACGCTCGCGAAGCGCAGGTAGGCGACTTCGTCCAGCTCGCGCAGCGGGCCGAGGATCGCCAGTCCGACCTCGTGGCTCGGCAGCTCCGCGACGCCGGACGACCGGATCGCCTCCTCGACCTGGTGCGCCAGCTGCTGCAGCGCGTCCTCTTCGACCGGACGGCCCTGGCACGCGCGGCGCACGCCGGTCACCACCTTCTCCCGGCTGAAGGGTTCGGTGACGCCCGACCGCTTCACGACCGACAACACCAGTTCCTCGATCGTCGTGAACCGGCGACCGCAGGCCGAGCACGAGCGCCGGCGACGGATCGCTTGGCCGTCCTCGACTTCGCGCGAGTCCACGACCCTGGAGTCATCGCCGCGGCAGAACGGGCACCGCACCGGCCATGCACCCCCTTCCCCCTGGGTGGCCGCCGACCGACTCCCACCAGTCCACGACCACGGTGCCCACGGGGTACCCAGAGGGGGCCGAAGCCCAACCTGTGGACTAACCACATGGACGTAACTACTAGATGTTGTGGTCGACTTTAAACCCGTGCCGGACGGCGTTGCAAACCGACACACCCATGTCGCCCGGGCGGATGACCCGGCCCGCGCGCCAGCTGCGAAAACCCGGAGAACCACAACATCTAGTGGCTCGGTCAGCTACTGACCGGCACCACCAGGTGACGGCCCGCTTCGGCAACAGGAGCGCCCAGACCGTTGAGCTCGACGATGCGCTCGACCACCGCGCGGGGGTCCTCGCCGGGCGCCGTCCGCGTCGCGATGCCCCAGAGAGTGTCCCCCGTGTGCACCTGCACAACGGTGGTACCTCCGGTCACCGGCGCGTCGCCCGCCCCGAACAGACCGACCAGCACCACCACGAGGAAGGTCGAGGCGGCGACACCGCCGAGCACCACCCACTCGCCGAACCCACCGGAGGCCGGCCGAGGGCACGACCTGACCCCGGACCCCCGGTTCCGCTGAGCAGTCCCGATCACCCGCCCATGCGGGCGACGCCCCTCGGGCCCGCGGAGCGGCGACACGATCGGTTCGACTTCCGGCCGGACGGGCAGCGCAGCCCGCTCCACCGGGCGGACCCGCCTTACTGTGTCGATGAACGTGGTCATGTCGCCTCCCGCGCGGAACGATGATCGAAAGGTTGTTCGATCGAACCTCCGTGCGATTGTGTACCAAGAGTGGCCTTCGACGCGAGACCCGGGCCCTGAAATTAACTCGAACAGGTGTTTGATCTCTGTCTTCCTCGCGTCTACTGTGGAAAGCGAGCGGCGGACCGGCGGCCGATCCGAGGCGGCGCACCGCTCAACCAGACCAGCACCGCAGTTCACACGGATTCAGGAGGCAGCGGTGGCGACTAATGCGACCGGCTCGATCGGGGGCCGCGTACCGGACATCAAGGACTCCCCTGCCGAGGTGGACACCGTGCCGGAACAGGCCACCGCGGCCGAGGAGCTCAGCGACCGGCAGCTCAAGGTGCTGGAGGCCATCAGGGAGTGGATGAGCGAGCACGGCTACCCGCCGAGCGTCCGCGAGATCGGTGACGCGGTGGGCCTGACCTCCACGTCGTCGGTGGCCTACCAGCTGCGCGTGCTCGAGCGGAAGGGCTTCCTGCGGCGCGACCCGCACCGGCCTCGCACGGTCGGCGTGCTCGTCGGCGGCGAGAGCGAGGAGGAGACGCAGGCCAAGCCGGCCTACGTGCCGGTCGTCGGGCGCATCGCCGCCGGTGGGCCGATCCTCGCCGAGGAGGCCATCGAGGACGTCTTCCCGTTGCCGAAGGAGATCGTCGGCGACGGAACGCTGTTCCTGCTCAAGGTCGTCGGTGACTCGATGGTCGACCTGGCGATCACCGACGGGGACTGGGTCGCCGTGCGCCAGCAGCCGGACGCCGACAACGGCGAGGTCGTCGCGGCGATGATCGACGGCGAGGCCACGGTCAAGACCTTCAAGCGGACCGACGAGCACGTTTGGCTGATGCCGCACAACTCGGCCTACGAGCCGATCCTGGGCGACGACGCCCAGATCTTGGGCAAGGTCGTCGCGGTGCTCCGACGCCTCTGAACGAGGCGGTCAGGACCTCCTGCGACGCCAGCCGACCAGGTAGACCACCAGGGCGGCGACGACCCCGGCCAGCAGCAGTGCGCGGCCGGTGGACATGCCGTCCTCCTCGGTCGCGGGTTGGGCCTGGTCGGCATCGCCACCCGGGGGCACCGAGGGCGTAACCGGTTCGTCCGCCGCGTTCCCATCTGCGCCGGAAACGCGGCGGATCGGCTCGTTGCCCTCGGATCCCGACAGCAAGCTGCCGCCGGGCTCCCACGCGATGGCCTCCCCCTGCTCCTCGTCCGGGAGCGGGATGCGCACCGGTTCGCCCTTGAGCGCTTCGAGGACGTCACCGTCCGGCGAGCGGTAGACGTAGGCCTCGGTGTAGGTGCGCAGCGCCACCAGCGTGCCGTCCTGGCTCACCGAGCCACCCGTCACCAGCACCGAGCCCGTCGAGCCCTGCAACGGCCCGCCGGGGGTCTTCGTCGCGCGCAAGGAGACGGAGCCGACTCGTTCCATCGGGACGGTGGCGTGCGGGTCCAGCGGCTGCGACGGACGGTAGACCCCGGCCCAGCCCAGCGGCTCCTTGGTGACGATGTGGGGCACGCCGTTCCGGTCCAGCAGCAGTGCCTCCGCGTCGTGCGGGCTGTCCGGGTACGACATCCGGTACAGCTGGGCGCCACTCCCTTCGGGCAGCACGTGCAGCGCGACGTCCTTCCGGTTGTGCCGGTTGTCGCCGGTGTCCGCCAGCCACAGCGCGCCGTCGGGCGCCAGGGCCAGGTCCTCGACGTCGTAGGGGTCGTTGTCCGCGGTGCGTTGCCCACGCACCGCGCACGTCGCCGGGTCGAGCACGAACACCTGCACCGACGAACCTCCGTCGCCGACCGCGTACCAGCGGGTGCCGTCGGAAGCCAGGCCGGAGAGCTCGGAGAGCTCCGAGTCCTCAACCGTGCACAGCTCGACCGGTGCCGGCTGCCCGTGCGCGGGCGTGCCCGTGAGGACCACGCAGGCGGTGAGCAGTGCGGCCCCGGTCAGGCCGCGGGCTCGGTCAGACCGCACCGTTGGCCGCGAACGGCTCGAGCACCGAGGCCAGGTCCGGGCGGACCTTGGCCTGCACGCGCGTGCCTTCCGGCGTGTGCTCCTCCACGACGACTTCACCGTCGTTGTGCAACCGCGCCACGAGATCGCCCCGGGTGTAGGGGATCAGGGCGTCGACGAACACCTCAGGACGAGGCAGCCGCTCGGCGATGATCTCGCGCAAGCCCTCGATGCCCTTGCCGCTGTGCGCGGAGACGAACACGGCCTCCGGCAGCAGGCGGCGCAGTTCGGCCATCCGGGTCTCGTCGATCGAGTCGACCTTGTTGACCACGAGCAGTTCCGGCGGCATCTCCGACCCGTGCTCCTCGGAGATCTCGCTGAGCACCTCGCGGACCGCGGCGACCTGCTCGTGCGGCGAGGCTTCCGACCCGTCGACGACGTGGACCAGCAGGTCCGCGTTGGCGACCTCCTCCAGGGTGGAGCGGAACGCCTCGACCAGCTGGTGCGGCAGGTGGCGGACGAACCCCACGGTGTCGGTGAGCGTGTGCGCCCTGCCGTCCGGGGTGGCCGCCTTGCGGGTGGTCGGGTCCAGGGTGGCGAACAGCGCGTCCTCGACCAGCACCCCGGCCCCGGTCAGGGCGTTGAGCAGGCTGGACTTGCCCGCGTTGGTGTAGCCGGCGATGGCCACGCCGGGAACCTCGTTGGAGGCGCGCCGGCTGCGCTTGGTGCCGCGGACCGTCTTCATCGCGGCCAGTTCCTTGCGCAGCTTGCTGATGCGCTTGTGCACGCTCCGGCGGTCGGTCTCCAGCTTGGTCTCACCAGGACCACGGGTTCCCACGCCGCCGTTGGCGCCCGCCCGGCCACCGGCCTGACGGGACATCGCCTCACCCCAACCACGCAGGCGGGGCAGGTAGTACTGCAGCTGCGCGAGCTCGACCTGCGCCTTGCCCTCCTTGGAGCGGGCGTGCTGGGCGAAGATGTCGAGGATCAGCGCGGTCCGGTCGACGACCTTGACCTTGAGCTTCTCCTCCAGCTGCCGCAGCTGGCCGGGTGAGAGCTCCCCATCGCAGATCACGGTGTCGGCACCGTTGGCGGCGACCAGGTCGCGCAGCTCGCGGACCTTGCCGGAGCCGACGTAGGTGCCCGGGTCGGGCCGGTCGCGGCGCTGGATGATGCCTTCGAGCACCTCCGAGCCCGCGGTCTCGGCGAGGCGGGCGAGTTCGGCCAGCGACGCGTCGGCGTGCTCGGCGTCGCCTTCGGTCCACACACCCACCAGCACGACGCGCTCCAGGCGCAGCCGCCGGTATTCGACCTCGGTGATGTCCTCGAGCTCGGTGGACAGACCGGAGATCCGTCGGAGCGAAGCGCGATCCTCCAGCTCCATCTCGCCGGTGGACGGTTCGTCCCCGGCGAGGATCGGTTCGAAGTGGTCGGCGTCGGTCATGTCCTGCTCCGACGCCGAGTCCTGGTCGAGCTCTGGGGATGCGGTCAAGGAATCTCTCATCTCAGGGGTAGTGTCCCACGCTGCGCGACCCATTTTCACGCGCAACGCTCGTCAGAGCCCGTTCGCAGGGCTGTGACCTGCGAGAGCGGGCACGACGAAGGGGTCGTCACGGGTTCTGCCACCACTCGGCGCTGAGCCGTCCACCGCCGACCAGCACGGCGGGCCCGGTCAGGGTCGAGCCGCTGGCGGTGATCTCGACCTCGACGGTGCCGCCGGGGATGTGCACGATCCGGCTGCCCGTGGTCTGCCCGGCCGCGTGCAGGGCGGCGGCGGTGGCGGCGACCGTGCCGGTGCCGCAGGAGCGCGTCTCGCCCACTCCGCGTTCGTGCACGCGCATCCGCACCTCGCCGGCCGTGAGCGGCCGGACGAACTCGACGTTCACGCCGTCGGGGAACAGGTTCTCGTCGTGCGGCGGAGCCGTGCTGAGGTCCAGCGCGTCGAGGTCGTGGTCGCCGACGCAGGCCAGGTGGGGGTTGCCGACGTCGACCGCGACGCCGGCAACGCGGGCGCCGGCCACGGTGGTGGCCGATTCGCCGAAGATCTTGGCCTGGCCCATCTCGACGGTCACCCGCCCGTCGTCGTGGGTGCGCACCGGACGGACGCCGGCACGGGTCCCGACCGGCAGGTCACCGGGCTGCGCGAGGCCGGAGTCGACCAGGTAGCGGGCGAAGACGCGCACGCCGTTGCCGCACATCTCAGCGATCGAACCGTCGGCGTTGCGGTAGTCCATGAACCAGACGTCGGAGGGGACGTCAGCCGGCGCGTCGGGCAGGTTGCCCGCGCGGACCACGCGCAGCACGCCGTCAGCGCCCAGACCGCGCTGCCGGTCGCACAACGCGCGCACCCGCTCGTCGGTGAGCTCCAGCTCACCGTCCGGGTCGGGCAGGATGACGAAGTCGTTCTGGGTCCCGTGGCCCTTGGTGTACTCGGGTCCTCCGAAGGCGTGCACAGGGCCAGTCTACGGAGTCACCAGGGCGAGGACCTCGTCGGTGAGCGCGGGATCGGCGGCGTCGAACCAGTGGATGCGCTCGTCGCGGCGGAACCACGAGCGCTGCTTGCGGACGAAGCGGCGGGTCAAGCGGGCGGTCTCGGCGGCCGCGGCGGTCATGTCGCCCGATCCGTCGAACTCGGCGAGCACCTGCTGGTAGCCGAGCGCGCGGCTGGCGGTGCGCCCGTGCCGGAGCCCCTGCTCCTCGAGCCTGCGCACCTCCTCGGCCAGACCCGCGTCGAACATGCGGGTGACGCGCTCGTCGACGCGGTCGTCGAGGTCCTCGGCGGGGCGGTCCAAGCCCGCCAGGACGGTCCCGTAGCGGGGTGGCCCCGGGGTGGGCAGGTTGGCGGAGAACGGCTCGCCGGTGATCTCGATGACCTCCAGCGCTCGCACGATGCGTCGCCCGTTGCTGGTGAGGATGGCCGACGCGGCGGCGGGGTCGAGCTCGGCGAGCCTGCGGTGCAGCGCGACGGGCCCGAGCCGGGCCAGCTCGTCCTCGTACTTCTGCCGCACCTGCGGGTCGGTCCCGGGGAACGACAGGTCGTCGACGACGGCCTGCACGTAGAGGCCGGAGCCACCGACCAGGATCGGGGTGCGTCCGCGCGCGAGGACGTCCTCCACCGCAGCCCTGGCCGCGCACTGGTACGCCGCGACCGACGCGGTCTCGGTGACGTCGAGGACGTCGAGCTGGTGGTGCGGGATGCCGCGACGCTCCTCCACGGGCAGCTTGGCGGTGCCGATGTCCATCCCGCGGTAGAGCTGCATGGCGTCGGCGTTGATCACCTCGCCGTCGAGCCGGTCGGCGAGGTCCAAGGCCAGGTCGGACTTGCCCGTCGCGGTCGGCCCGACGACGGCGACGGGGTGGGGAGGTGCGGACACACCTGCACCTTAAGAGGAGACCGGGTGGGTCAGTCCTCCCTGGTCCAGGTGGCGACGTGGTAGGTGACGCCGAACGGGGTCGCCGAGTGGAGCAGCTCACCCCTCCAGGTGCCTTCCTCAACCACGCCGGGTAGCACTTGCAAGGCCGCGCGGGGAACGCCGAGCTCCGCGCACAGCTCGGGGTCCAGCGCTCGCAGGGCGTCGGTGTCGACCTCGGCGAGCGCCCGGGCGAGCCGGTCGTCCAGCGGTCGGGCGCGCGGGTCGGGCGCCCGCGACGACCGTTCGTCGGCGCGGTTGCTGCCCTCGGCCAGGACGAGCAGCGCGGCGTCCCTTCCGGCGAGTTCGGAGCCCACGTCAGCGCACTCGTCGACAGGTGTGCCGGGGGCGAGCAGGCGCACCTCGGCGGTCCGAGCACCCGCCTGCTCGCGCAGCAGGCCCGCGATCAGCACCGGCAGCGGGAGGTGCGGGTCCGGGTCCTGCGCTCCGCCGAGCGAGACCCGCACGTCGCGGCCGAAGCCGGCGAAGGTGCCCGCGGTGTCGGGGCTGAATCGGGTCGGTCCAGATTGATCTACGCCAACGACCACCCATTCGGCGCTCGAATCCGCCAGACTGGACACGGCGCGCGAACAGGCGCCCCGCAGCCGCTCGGTCTCGGCGTCGGCCCTCACGGTCAGGGCGGGAACCAGCAGCGGCGGGTACGGGACGACGGCGACACGGGTGATCACACCCGTGCACGGTATGAGGTCACGGGCGAGTTGGCTGGAGCAGGTGGCCGCACTCCGCGGCGGAACGGGCCGATGGCGGGCATCGGCACCCTGCTCGCTGCCGCCAGGTGGGTGACCGATGACAATGAAGCCGTGCAGGTCATGCGGCCCTGGGATCTCAGCAGAGCACCGATCCGGACGTGGAGTACCGGATCGGCTGTTGACCTGTTTGAATGCGCCAGCGGAGGCCGGACCATCCGACGGTTCGGGCTGACGCTTGCTGGGCCCCGCCGATGCGGGGCGCCCGTGCCGGACACGGGCATCGGAGCGGGCACGCAAGGAGGAAGCCGGCCATGACGCACCAGGACACGACCCCCGAGTCGGTCGCCAGCAAGGCGGTCGCGGACTCGACCAGCAGCAACACCGGGTCACCCGCGGTCGCGCCCGCAGTACCGAAAGCTTCCGCGGACCCGGCCAAGTGGGGACGGGTGGACGCCGACGGCACGGTGTACGTGACCACCGCCGACGGTGAGCGGGCCATCGGTTCCTGGCAAGCCGGTGATGCGGCCGAAGGCCTCGCCCTCTACGCGCGCAAGTTCGACGACATGGTCACCGAGGTCGAGCTGCTGGAGACCCGGCTGAGCACCCACGCCGGGGAGCCGAAGCACACGCTCAGCAGCGCCAAGCACCTGCAGGAAGCGCTGCCCGAAGCCGCGGTGATCGGCGACCTGACCGCGCTCGGCGCCCGCATCGAGCACCTGGTGGCCCGCGCCGAGCAGGCCGTCGAGGGCGCCAAGCACGAGAAGGAGCGCGCCCGCGCTGAAGCGATCGCCCGCAAGGAGGCGCTGGTCGCCGAGGCCGAGCAGATCGCGCACGAGTCGACCCACTGGAAGTCGGCGGGCGACCGGCTGCGGCAGATCCTCGAGGAGTGGAAGAAGGTCCGCGGCGTCGACCGCAAGACCGACGAGCAGCTGTGGCGGCGGTTCTCCAAGGCCCGCGACGCCTTCAGCCGCCGGCGGGGCTCGCACTTCGCCGAGCTGGACCGGCAGCGCGCCGCCTCCAAGGCTCGCAAGCAGGAGCTGGTCGAGGAGGCCGAGTCGCTCACCGAGTCCAGCGACTGGGGACCGACGGCGAACCGCTACAAGCAGCTGATGGCGGAGTGGAAGGCCGCGGGTCGCGCGCCGAAGGACAGCGACGAGGCCCTGTGGCAGCGCTTCCGCGCCGCGCAGGACCGGTTCTTCAGCCGCCGGTCGGAGGCGTTCTCCGAGCGCGACGCCGAGTTCGCCGCGAACGCCAAGCTCAAGGAAGAGCTGCTGGTCGAGGCCGAGCACATCGACCCGTCCGCGGACCTCAAGGCCGCGCAGGCGCAGCTGCAGCGGGTCCAGGAGCGCTGGGACGAGATCGGCAAGGTGCCGCGTGAGCGGATGCGCGAGCTGGAAGGCCGGTTGCGAGCGGTGGCCGACAAGGTCCGCGACGCCGTCGACGCGCAGTGGCGCCGCACCGACCCGGAGGCCCAGGCGCGGGTCGACCAGTTCCGCGACCGCGTCCAGCAGTTCGAGGCGCAGGCCGAGAAGGCGCGCGCCGCGGGCGACGAGCGCCGGGCGAAGCAGGCCGAAGAGCAGGCCGCGCAGTGGCGCGAGTGGCTGCACGCCGCCGAGCAGGCGATCGCGAACCGCTGACCGGCGACGTCTCGGCGCCCGGTTCGCTCAGCGAGCCGGGCGCCGAGCTCGTCCGGAGCGTGGGAACAGCGTCCGAGGCGCGCGTCAGTCGCGGGACCAGACGATGCGCATCCACTGCACCGCCAGCACGACCATGCAAACCACCGCGAGGACAAGCCCGAGGCCCGGTCCCGCGGTGCCGCTGGTCTGGCGCGACCAGATGGCGATCATGCCCTCGAAGGAGACCACCATCCCCGCCACACCGGCGAGGAAGGCCGCTCCCCAGCGGCGGCTGATCAGCGCCAGGGCGCCGAAGCCGAGGCCGACGATGGTGGAGTTGATCGCGAACAGCCGCGGCAGCAGGCCGACCTTGAGCGCCGGGTCGGACTGACCGGTCAGCACTTCCCAGCCGGGGCTGCCACCGGACCACGGCAGCAGCGCACTCACCACGAGCGCCAGCATCACCGTGGCGATGACCAGGGCCTTCGCGCCCGGGTCGAAGCGTCGTCGGGCCTCGCCGCGGGTCGTGACGTCCTGTTCCTCGCTCAACACGCACATCCTTGCTGCGCCGCCGGCTGCGGGGCCGGGGCGCCGATGGAGGGCAGCCCGAGGCTGACCCCTGATGTCTTGGGCCGCACGCCTTCCTCCCAGTGGTCGCCCGCCCGGGTGCGGCGGTGGCCGGTGATGTCGGTGTCGGCGACCAGGTGGTGCGGAGCGGCGCGGGTGATCGTGGTGGTCACGAGGTCACCCGGGCGGAGCTCGCCGTCGAGCGCACCGGTCGGCGTGAAGTGCACCAGGCGTCCGTCGCGGGCGCGGCCGGAGAGGCGGTGGGTCTCGGCGTCCTTGCGCCCCTCCCCCTCGGCGACGAGGAGTTCGACCTCTCGGCCGACGACCTTCTTGTTCTCCTCCCAGGAGATCTCGTTCTGCAGCGCGACCAGCCGGTCGTAGCGCTGCTGGACGACCTCCTTGGGCAGCTGGTCGGGCATGTCCGCAGCGGGCGTGCCGGGCCGCTTGGAGTACTGGAAGGTGAAGGCGCTGGAGAACCGGGCGCGGCGCACGACCTCCATCGTGGCCTCGAAGTCCTCCTCGGTCTCGCCCGGGAAGCCGACGATGATGTCGGTGGTGATGGCGGCCTCGGGCATCGCCGCGCGGACCTTGCCGACGATGTCGAGGAAGCGCTCGCTGCGGTAGGAGCGGCGCATGGCCTTGAGGATCCGGTCCGAGCCGGACTGCAGCGGCATGTGCAGCTGCGGGCAGACGTTCGGCGTCTCCGCCATCGCCTCGATGACGTCGTCCGTGAAGTCGCGCGGGTGCGGGGAGGTGAAGCGGACCCGCTCCAGGCCTTCGACCTCACCGCAGGAGCGCAGCAGCTTGCCGAAGGCGAACCGGTCGCCGAACTCCACGCCGTAGGCGTTCACGTTCTGGCCGAGCAGGGTCACCTCGAGGACGCCTTCGGAGACCAGCGCCTCGACCTCGGCGAGGATCTCGCCGGGACGGCGGTCCTTCTCCTTGCCGCGCAACGCGGGCACGATGCAGAAGGTGCAGGTGTTGTTGCAGCCCACCGACACCGAGACCCAGCCGGAGTAGGCGGAGTCGCGGCGGGCCGGGAGCGTGGACGGGAAGACGTCCAGCGACTCCAGGATCTCGACCTCGGCCTCCTGGTTGTGGCGCGCGCGTTCCAGCAGCGCGGGCAGCGAGCCGAGGTTGTGGGTGCCGAAGACGACGTCGACCCAGGGCGCCTTCTTGACGATCGTGTCGCGGTCCTTCTGCGCCAGGCAGCCACCGACGGCGATCTGCATGTCTGGGTTGACGTCCTTCTGCGGACGCATGTGGCCGAGCGTTCCGTAGAGCCGGTTGTCGGCGTTCTCGCGCACTGCGCAGGTGTTGAACACGACCACGTCGGCGGGCATCTCCCCGCCGGACTGGGCCCGCACGTAGCCGGCGTCCTCCAGCATGCCCGCGAGCCGCTCGGAATCGTGCACGTTCATCTGGCAGCCGAAGGTGCGGATCTCGTACGTCTTCGTGCTCACCGTTCCACGGTAGCGCCTGGTCAGATCGCCGAATCACCCGCCCAGGACGATGATGGAGCGGTACAGCACCGGCCCTGTCAACCACGAAGTGGAAACCAGGTTGTCGAGCTGAGCCGCCGGGCGGCGACAAGTGGACGACGGTCACTCCGCTGCGTAACGGAGTTGCAACAACGCATCGATCCCAACCTCTGGACTCCGGGGAGTCGGCAGGCTTAACTTTCGGCTGAGAATTCCACAAACGACGCATTCGGGAGCACTGGATGACCGCAGCCCGCACGGATGTCCCGATGATCCGGATGTCCGCGGTCGACAAGTTCTTCGGCTCACTGCACGTGCTGCGGTCGATCGACCTCGAAGTGCCGAAGGGCCAGGTCGTCGTGGTCCTGGGGCCGTCCGGCTCCGGCAAGTCGACGCTGTGCCGGGCCATCAACCGGCTGGAGCCGATCAACTCCGGCACGATCGAGATCGACGGTGTGCCGCTGCCCGCCGAAGGACGTGCCCTGGCCGAACTGCGCGCCGACGTCGGGATGGTCTTCCAGCAGTTCAACCTCTTCGCGCACAAGACGATCCTGGAGAACGTCACGCTGGGCCCGATCAAGGTCCGCAGGCAGAGCCGGGAGGAAGCGCAGCGCGAGGCCACGAAGCTGCTGGAGCGGGTCGGGATCGCCGACCAGGCCGAGAAGTACCCGGCCCAGCTCTCCGGCGGCCAGCAGCAGCGGGCGGCGATCGCCCGCGCCCTGGCGATGAAGCCGAAGGTCATGCTCTTCGACGAGCCGACCTCCGCGCTGGACCCGGAGATGGTCAACGAGGTGCTCGACGTGATGACCGGCCTCGCGAGCGAGGGCATGACCATGGTCGTCGTCACCCACGAGATGGGGTTCGCCCGCCGCGCCGCGCACCGGGTGCTGTTCATGTCCGATGGCGAGGTCGTCGAGGACGCCGCGCCCGAGGTGTTCTTCCGCGAACCGAAGAGCGACCGGGCCAAGGACTTCCTCGGCAAGATCCTCACCCACTGAGTTCACCACCCACTGCACAGAGAGGCGTTGGAGCAGATGCGAGGCAAGAGGTTTCGTCTGGTCACGGTGCTGACCGCGTCGTTGGCCCTGGCGTTGTCCGCCTGCGGCGGGGGCGGCGAGAACCAGTTGGCCGGCGGCGGCGCCCCGGAGATCCCGGTCGACCAGAACGCGCAGTTCGAGCCCGGCACCACCATGGCCAACCTGAAGCAGGCGGGCACCGTCCGGATCGGCACGAAGATCGACCAGCCGCTGTTCGGCCTCAACGGGCTCGACGGCAAGCCGCAGGGCTTCGACGTCGAGATCGCCAAGACGATCGCGGCGAAGATGGGCATCGCCCCGGACAAGATCGAGTGGGTGGAAGCGCCGAGCAAGACCCGCGAGGAGATCATCGAGCAGGGCCGCGTCGACATGGTGGTGGCGACGTACACCATCAACGACTCCCGCAAGCAGCGGATCAGCTTCGCCGGGCCCTACTACACCGCCGGTCAGGACATCATGGTCAAGTCCGACGACACGCGGATCACCGGTCCGGAGACGCTGCGGCCCACCGGCGCGAAGGTCTGCTCGGTGACGGGTTCGACCCCGGCGGAGAAGATCAAGGAGTACGTCGACGAGCAGAACCTGGTGCTCTTCGACGTCTACTCCAAGTGCGCCGACGCGCTGCGCACCGGCCAGGTCCAGGCGGTGACCACCGACAACGTGATCCTGATGGGTCTGGTCGAGCAGAGCGGCGGCCAGTTCAAGATCTTGGAGAAGCCCTTCACCGAGGAGCCCTACGGCATCGGCATCAAGAAGGGCGACACGAAGTTCTGCGAGTTCATCAACCAGACGCTCGCGCAGGCCGCTCAGGACGGCACGTACGAGAAGGCCTGGCAGGCCACCGCGGGCAAGGTCGCCAAGCAGACGCCGACCCTCCCGCAGCCCGAACCCTGCAGCTGACCTGATCGCGGAATGAGGGTGTCGTCCGGTCCGGTCGGCACCCTCATCTCTTCGCCGGAGTGGAACCTGTGCAAGTCATCATCGACAACCTGCCGCTGTACCTGAGCGGCCTCGTGCGCACCTTGGAGATCTGCCTGCTGGCGGGTCTGCTGGCGCTGGCCATCGGCACCGTCGCGGCCGGCTTCCGCGTCTCCCCGCTGCCCCCGCTGCGCGCTACCGGGACCAGCTGGGTCAACGTGCTGCGCAACTGCCCGCTGACGGTGGTGCTGTTCTTCATGGCGTTCGGGCTGCCGGAGCTCGGCATCAACGGCTCCTACTTCTGGTTCGGCACGATCGGCCTCGCGTTGTACACCTCGGCGTTCGTCTGCGAGGCGATCCGGAGCGGCATCAACGCCGTGCCGGCCGGTCAGGCCGAGGCCGCGCGTGCGGTGGGCCTGACCTTCGGCCAGTCGCTGTCGCTGGTCGTGCTGCCGCAGGCGGTGCGCACGGTCGTCCCGCCGCTGGGCAACGTGATCATCGCGATGATCAAGAACTCGGCCCTGGTGGGCGCCTTCGGCGTCGGCGGGGACCTGTTCGCGGTCGGCGACACCCTGACCTCGGCGCGCGGTCTGTCGGCCCTGCCGGTGCTCATCGGCGTGGTGCTGGGATACCTGGTGATCACCATCCCGGCCGGCCTGCTGCTGAGCTACGTGGAGCGGAAGGTGGCGATCGCGCGATGACCAACGCGGTCCTCTACGAGACCCCGGGCCCGCAGGCCAAGCGCCGCTCGCTGGTCGCCAGCGCCGTCGTCGGCCTGCTGCTCCTCGCGGTCGTCGGCTGGGTGCTCTACACGCTGGGCGTGCAGGGCCAGCTGACCGCCGAGAAGTGGGGTCCCCTGCTGGACCCGACCAACGGCACCTTCACCGCGCTGTGGGGGCTGATGGGCACCGGCCTGCTCGGCACCCTCACCGCCGCTGTGCTGGCGATGGTGTTCTCGATGGTGCTCGGCACCGCGATGGCGATCACCCGGATCGTCAGCGCGCCCTGGTACCGGTGGCTGGTGGTCGGCGTGGTCGAGCTGCTGCGCGGCGTCCCGGTCGTGATCATGGTGTTCTTCGCGTTCCGGGTGCTGCCCTCGTTCGGTCTGGACCTCTCACCGATGTGGTTCCTGGTGATCGGCCTGACCGCGTACAACTCGGTGATCATCGCCGAGATCGTGCGCGCCGGGGTCCTGGCGCTGCCCCAGGGCCAGAGCGAGGCCGCCTACGCGATCGGCCTGCGCCGGGGCCAGGTGCTGCGCTCGGTGCTGCTGCCGCAGGCGTTCCGGGCGATGCTCCCCGCGCTGATCAGCCAGCTCGTGGTGATCGTCAAGGACACCTCGCTGGGCTTCATCGTCGCCTACGTCGACGTGGTCCGTGAGGCCCAGGTGATCATCCAGAACCTGAACAACCCGATCCAGACCTACATCGTGGTGGGGGCGATCTTCATCCTCATCAACTACGGGCTGAGCCGGCTGGCCGTCTACACCGAACGCCGCCTCAGCCAGGGCCGCAAGGGCAAGCTCGGCACGGTCGAAGCCGACCAGAGCGCCACGGCCGGCGACTGAGGTCGACCACCGGGAACGGGGTGCCTCCTGCGCGGAGGCACCCCGTTCGTCACGGATGGGCCGAGATTCCCTGCGGAGCCAGGTTCTGGTCGTGGACCCGTTGCCAGGAGCCGTCGGCGACCGCGGCGTCGAGCATGGCGCGGAGCTCCTCGGCGAGCTGGGGGTCGTCGGCCTTGATGACGAGGTTCCGCTCGGCGTCGGTGACCGCGTACGGCATCGCGGTGAACTGCGGGACGTCCGCCGTGCCGCCGAGCATGAGGTCGACGCTGCCCGTGCCGATCGCATCGCGCACCAGGGTCGGAGGCAACCGGCGGAACTGCACCTGGGTGGTGGGGTCGAGGCCGATGCGCTTGGCCAGCTCACGAGCGATGTCGGCGTCGAACCCGCGGTACTCGCCTCCGGGGTCGCGGGTGACGAACGTCGGCTGGTCGGCGCGCACGCCCACGATGAGCTTCCTGCGCTGCTTGATCGCGCCCAGCGTCGGCGAACTGCTCAGCTCCACGTCACCGCCCGCCGACGGGTCCGGCGGCGGCGCCGGGACCTCCTCCGGAGCGGGCGGGGGCGGTGGTGCGGCGGGCTCCGACTGCCCGCACCCGGTCAGGACGACGGCCAGCACCGCCACGGCGAGCAGGCGTTTCCGCACGATCACTCCTCCACCATCGGGTCCACTCCGACCATGATCGCGCATGAGCGGACCTCTGCTTCGCGTGCCGGTGCCGGTCCGGAAGCACAGCGGCTCCGTGGACTCCGTGCGCCGTTCGTGGTGCACGCCGCCGAGCGAGTGGCGTCACGGCGAAGCCGCTCAGAACTTGCGGCGGTGCTCGCTGACCCCCCGACTGAAGCGGAAGCGGCTCGGCCGCCTCCTCGTTCAGGTCCGAGAAAAGCCACTTCCCGTCAGCTGGATCGATTGTGAAACCCGCACCTCTGCCGCTAGTGTGACCGGCGCCATGTGGCGCCAACGTCGTCGCCCGTTTGTCCAGCACAACTCCGGAGGCGATCCATGGCGCCAGTGCACGCCGTCGTCGAGCAGGTCACCCGCCGCATCGCGGAACGCAGCGCGCAGACCCGCTCCGCCTACCTCGAACGCATCCACGCCGCCGCGGCGGAAGGCCCGGTCCGGGCCGACCTGCCCTGCAGCAACCTCGCGCACGGTTTCGCCGCCTGCAGCGGCTCCGACCGGCTCGCGGTCCGCGGCGTGAGCAAGCCCGGGGTGGCGATCGTGTCCGCCTACAACGACATGCTCTCCGCGCACCAGCCCTACGCCGAGTTCCCGGCGTGGCTGAAGGACTCGGTGCGCGAAGCCGGTGGTGTGGCGCAGTTCGCCGGCGGGGTGCCGGCCATGTGCGACGGGATCACGCAGGGCCGCACCGGTATGGAGCTGTCGCTGTTCTCCCGGGACGTGATCGCGATGGCCACCGGTGTGGCGCTGTCGCACGAGATGTTCGACGGGGCGCTGCTGCTCGGGGTGTGCGACAAGATCGTGCCCGGTCTGCTGATCGGCGCGCTCTCGTTCGGCCACCTGCCGACCGTGCTGGTGCCCGCCGGGCCGATGCCCTCGGGCCTGCCGAACCGGGAGAAGAGCCGGATCCGGCAGCTCTTCGCTGAGGGCAAGGCCACCCGCGAAGACCTGCTGGAAGCCGAGTCCGCCTCCTACCACTCCCCCGGGACCTGCACCTTCTACGGCACCGCCAACTCCAACCAGCTGGTCGTGGAGGTCATGGGCCTGCACCTGCCCGGCTCGAGCTTCGTGCCGCCGGGGACGCCGCTGCGCAAGGCGCTGACCGAGGAGGCCGGGCGGCAGGTCGTGCGCCTCGGCCAGGACGAGAACCGCACCTCGATCGGGGAGCTGCTCGACGAGAAGGCGATCGTCAACGGCGTGGTCGCGCTGCTGGCCACCGGCGGCTCGACGAACCACACGCTGCACCTGCCGGCCGTCGCTGCGGCCGCCGGCATCGAGCTGACCTGGGACGACTTCTCCGAACTGTCGGCGGTGGTGCCGTCGCTGGCGAAGGTCTACCCGAACGGCTCGGCCGACATCAACCACTTCGCCGCGGCCGGCGGGGTGCAGACGCTGGTCGGCGAGTTGCTCGACGCGGGTCTGCTGCACGCCGACGTCCAGACCGTCGCCGGACCGGGGCTGGACCGCTACCGCCGGCAGCCGTTCCTCGAGGACGGCGAACTGGTGTGGCGGGACGCGCCCGCCCGGAGCCTGGACACCGAGGTCCTGCGCGGCGTCGACGACCCGTTCGCGCCGGAAGGCGGGCTCCGGGTCGTGGAGGGCAACCTCGGGCGCGCGGTGATCAAGGTGTCGGCGGTGGCCGCGGAGCACCGCTCCGTGACCGCACCCGCCCGGGTCTTCGACGACCAGCACGACTTCACCACCGCCTTCGCCGCGGGCGAGATCGACCACGACGTCGTGGTCGTCATCCGCAACCAGGGCCCGCAGGCCAACGGCATGCCCGAGCTGCACGGACTCACCCCGGCGCTGGGTGTGCTGATGGACCGCGGACACCAGGTCGTGCTGGTCACCGACGGCCGGATGTCCGGGGCCTCCGGCAAGATCCCGGCCGCCATCCAGCTGACGCCGGAAGCCACTGCGGGCGGGCCGCTCTCGCGGATCCAGGACGGCGACGTGCTCCGCCTCGACGCCGACCGCGGGACGCTGGAAGCCCTCGTCCCCGACGACGAGCTCGCCGCGCGCCGGCCCGCCGGTGGCGCCGACCCGGCACCGTTCGGCACCGGACGAGAGCTGTTCGCCGCGTTCCGGCAGTCCGTCGGTCGCGCCGACCAGGGCGCGAGCGTGTTCGGGCAAGCGCTCCGGCCGAGCCAGCAGGTGCGAGCATGACCAGCGGCGGAACCACCGCCCAGAAGCGATTGGAATCGAAGATGAACACCGCAGCCGACGTGTTCGACCTGGCCCCCGTGGTGCCGGTCGTGGCCCTCGACGACGTCGAGCACGCCGTCCCGCTGGCCGAAGCGCTGCTGCGCGGCGGGCTCCGGACCATCGAGGTCACCCTGCGCACCCCGGCCGGGCTCCCGTCGATCGAGCGCATCGCGACCGAGGTGCCCGAGGTGGTCGCCGGCGCGGGCACGATCACCGAGGTCGGCCAGGCCAAGCAGGCCGCTGACGCCGGTGCTCGCTACCTGGTCACGCCCGGCACCACCGACCGGCTGCTGGACGACCTGGACGCCTCGGGCGTGCCGTACCTGGCGGGAGCGGGGACCGTGTCCGAGGCGATGCGGCTGGCCGAACGCGGGGCGAGCGCGATGAAGTTCTTCCCCGCCGAGCCCAGCGGTGGTGTGCCGTTCCTCAAGGGCATCGCCGGGCCGTTGCCGCACCTGCGGTTCTGCCCGACCGGCGGGATCAGCCCGGCGACCGCACCGGACTACCTGGCGCTGCCCAACGTCGGCTGCGTCGGCGGGTCCTGGCTCGCGCCGAAGGACCTGCTGGCCGCGGGCGACTGGGCGAAGGTCGAGCAGCTGGCCACCGAGGCGGCAGCGCTGCGCTGATGTTCCCGGGGTGCGCCCGCCCGGCCGGCGGGCGCACCCGGCTCGTCAGCCCGCGAGCATGCCCATCGCTTCGGGAAGGGAGTCGACGACCGGGTAGCCGGACCCCTCGAGCTTGGCCCGGTCCATGACCCCGGTGGTGACCAGCACGCAGCGCGCACCCGCTCGTTCGGCGGCGTGGGCGTCGTCGAGGACGTCGCCGATCAGCACCACCTCAGCCGGGTCGAGCTCCTGGGCCGCCAGGTGGGCACGCAGGTGCTCCTCCTTCGAACCCCCGCCCACCGCGGAGCGCAGGCCGTCCATCCGGTCGAACAGCTCGTGCAGACCGCGGGCGGTGACCAGCTCGACGAGCTCGTCGTGGAACCACATCGACAGCAGCGACTGGCTGCGGCCGGTCGCGGCCCAGTCCTGCAGGACGTGCGGAACACCCTCGGTCATGCCGCACGTGTCCAGGAGGTCCCGGTACGCGACGTGGTAGAGCTTGTCGACCCGGGCCCAGTCGTCCTCGGTGATCTCGCACCGCAGGAGTCGTTCGTAGCACGTGCGCAGCGGGCGGCTGTAGATCGCGCGCCACTCGTCGATGTCGATGTGTTCGCGGTCGAACGAGGTGCAGACGGTGTTCACGGCCGACACCACCGCGTGGTTGTCGTCGAGGAGCGTTCCGTTCCAATCCCACACGATGTGCCGGGGGCTCGACTTGGTCATGACCGGGAACCTTACGACGCGCCCCCGACGTTCTGGTACCTGCGTCTGAAAAACGGCCCGGAAGGTTCGCGGTGCGCGGTGCGCAGGTCGGGCGCACGCCGACCTCGAAGCCACCAGGATTCCGGAACCGCGTCGCCACGCACGCTTCCGCCCGGCGGCAGCTGCTCGTCCGGGACGGGGCACCCGCGCCGACGGGCCCTCGGCGCTCCTGACGTTGTGCGTGGGAGTGATCGTCACGACGTCAGTCGTCACCGCCGCCGATCGGCACCCTCGCGGGTGAAGCAGCGCACAGGTTCGTGCGTGGTTGAGCCAGGAGCTGTCGGTCGGGCGCAGAGGAAGCGACGTTGTTCGCCGCGGCTCATGTCCCGACCCCGCTGGCACTTCCAGGTGATCAGGGCGTGGGGACGAGGTGCAGACGATCGCGATGCACGTCTCGGTGGGACGTAGCGGCTGAACTCCGGAAACCGGTTCGCCCCGGCTCAGACCTCAGAAGAAGTCGAGGCCGTCAGCGGAATCCCCGGCGTTCTCGATCTCTTCCTTGACGATGCGGTAGGCGAGGCCTTCGGAATAACCCTTGCGAGCGAGCATGCCGACCAGGCGGCGCACCTTCGCGGTGTGCTCGACCGATCCCATGCTGCGCAGCTTGCGCTGCACCAGTTCGCGGGCGCGCTCAGCCTCCGCATCGCTGTCCACGTTGGACAGAGCGGATTCCACCAGGTGCTCCTCGATGCCCTTGCGCCGCAGTTCGAAGCCGAGCGCCTTGCGACCCAGGCCTTGCGACCGCTGGCGTTGGTTCACCCACTCCTCGGCGAACGCGGCGTCGTCGACCAAGCCGGCGTCGACGAACTTCTGCAGCACGCCGTCGGCGACGTCCTCGTCGATGTCCTTGCGCAGCAAGGCTTGCCGCAGCTCCAGCCGGCTGCGCGCGCGACTGGCCAGGAGCCGGTACACCACGTCGCGGGCCTGCGCCGCCGGGTCGTCCGGCTTGCGCCGCGACTTCTTCTCCCCCGCCTCGCCGCCCTCGGGGCCGGCGCCGGGGGTGCGACGACCGCTCCCCCGGCGCTCCGCCTCGTCGTCCATCCGTCCCAGGCGCCGATCAGAACTCGACCGGGGCCGGCTCGGCGGCCTTGTCGTCACCCTCGGCGTCGAGGGTGGCGCCGATGCCGAGCTTCTCCTTGATCCGCTTCTCGATCTCGTTGGCGACGTCCGGGTTGTCCCGCATGAACTTGCGGGCGTTCTCCTTGCCCTGGCCCAGCTGGTCGCCCTCGTAGGTGTACCAGGCACCGGACTTGCGGATGATGCCCTGCTCGACACCCATGTCGATCAGCGAGCCCTCGCGGCTGATGCCGACGCCGTAGATGATGTCGAACTCGGCCTGCTTGAACGGTGGCGCGACCTTGTTCTTGACGATCTTCACGCGGGTCCGGTTGCCGACCGCGTCGGAACCGTCCTTGAGCGTCTCGATCCGGCGCACGTCCAAGCGCACCGAGGAGTAGAACTTCAGCGCCTTACCACCGGTGGTGGTCTCCGGGGAGCCGAACATGACGCCGACCTTCTCGCGGAGCTGGTTGATGAAGATCGCGGTGGTCTTGGCGTTGTACAGCGCGGAGGTGAGCTTGCGCAGCGCCTGGCTCATCAGGCGGGCCTGCAGACCCACGTGGCTGTCACCCATCTCGCCCTCGATCTCGGCGCGCGGCACCAGCGCGGCCACCGAGTCGATGACGATGACGTCCAGCGCGCCGGAGCGGATCAGCATGTCCGCGATCTCCAGCGCCTGCTCACCGGTGTCGGGCTGGGACACCAGCAGCGAGTCGGTGTCCACACCGATCGCCTTGGCGTACTCCGGGTCCAGCGCGTGCTCGGCGTCGACGAAGGCCGCCGTGCCGCCGAGCTTCTGGGCGTTGGCCACGGCGTGCAGGGCGACCGAGGTCTTACCGCTGCTCTCCGGGCCGTAGACCTCCACGATCCGACCGCGCGGCAGGCCGCCGATGCCGAGCGCGACGTCCAACGAGATGGAACCGGTGGGGATGACCTCGACCGGCGGCCGCGAGTCGTCGCCGAGCCGCATGACCGATCCCTTGCCGAACTGCTTGTCGATCTGGGCGAGCGCCAGCTCCAGCGCCTTGCCCTTGTCCGGTGTCGCTGCTGCCATCAGGGTCCACCTCGGTGAAGTCTTCGAGTCGGGTCTTCGGGCGACTCTCTGCGTGGGGCGAGTCGTTCACGTCGCTTCTGACGCTACGGGCTGGGACCGACAATCCGGTTCGCGGGGTTTGCGGGCGCTCCCGATCCCGTGGCCCCCATACTAGGCGAACGGATGTTCGAGCACATGCCCGACACGCCGGTCACGTCACTCGGTCGTGTGACAGTGCGATCAGTCGAGCGCAGAGGGACACTCGAGTTACCTCGTGTTCTCCAGGAGGTGCCGCCATGCGCATGGATCGCTACCTTCCACCCGAACACCCCCTGACCCACTTCTACCGGGTGGCCGCAGCCGCCTTCGGGGCGTGCCTGGTGGTCTTCGGCGTGCTGGGGCTGGCCAACCGGGTGCCGCTGTTCACCACCGAGGGGATCGACGTGCTCGGGCTGTCCAGCAACGGACTGCTCGCCGTGGTGTCGATCGTGGTCGGCGCGCTGCTGGTCGGCGCCGCGGCCTGGGGCGGCGCGGTCGCCTCCACCACGACCGCCGCGGTCGGCGTGCTGTTCTTCCTGTCCGGGCTGATCAACCTGGGCCTGCTCAACACGTCGTGGAACCTGTTCGCCTTCGAACTGCGCAACGTGGTGTTCAGCCTCGTCGCCGGCCTGGTGCTGATGTTCTTCGGCTTCTACGGCCGGGTCAGCGGCGGGCTGCCCGAGGACAACCCCTACGTGCGCTACCGCCACCACAAGCCGCCGGCGCACGAGGACGACAGCGACGTGGCCGCCGACGAGCAGCGGATCGCGGAGATCGAGCGGATGTGCACCGACGAGATGGCCGTCGCGGAGGGCCACCCGACCCCGCAGCAGCAGCGCCGGGTCACCGCCGATCGGCTGCACCACATGCAGCAGGAACGCCGACGCGCCTACGAGCACTACCGCGAGCTGCACCCGACCGAGGAGCAGCAGATCAGCGCGCAGAACCCGTGGGCCGACTTCGAGGAGAGCAAGAAGGCCCAACCCTGATCACGACCCGCCTCGGCGGTGCGTCCGCGCCACGGACGGAGGGCTGCACCACCGGAAAGCCGTGTCGAGCGGCGAGCTTGCCGGCAGGGCCTAGCGACGTTCGTGCGGGATCTCGAAGGCCTCGCACACCGCCGCCCAGACCTCCTTCGTCGTGAACCCGTCCTCCAGGGCCTCGTCGACGGTGCGACCGCCCAAGGCCGAGAACACGTGGTCCTGGGCGAGCATCTCGGCCCGGACCCGGCCGAACTCCTCGGCCATGCGGTGGCGGAAAGCGGTGTGGCGCATCGTCGACCAGCCTACGTGCGGCCCGTACGCTGGTGTCGTGCTCCTCCTGCAGGCCGACCCGACCGGCATGTCCACGCCCCTGGGCCAGCTGGTGATCGCCGCGACCCTGCTGACCGTGATCGTCCTGGCCATCCGCTTCCTCTGGCAGAACAGGCGCTAGAAGCCGGTGCAGGGCTCAGCTCGCACCGCGCAGCTCTGAGCGGCTTCGCGGCGAGCACGCCGTGACGCCGCGTGCGCACGAACGCCCGCGCAGCCCGGGGCTCTGCTTCCGGCACCGCTGGGCAGGGCGACCACGGACCGCCCCAGGCTTGACCGGGCCGTTCGTCGGTGTTGTGGTCCAGCATGGAGTCATGAGCGACGTGCTGGACGGGTTCTCCCCGGCGACCCGCGACTGGTTCCGCGGCGCCTTCGACGCGCCCACCGAGGCGCAGCGCGGCGCCTGGGAGGCCATCGCCGCGGGCGAGCACGCCCTGGTCGTGGCGCCGACCGGGTCCGGCAAGACGCTCGCCGCGTTCCTCTCCGCGCTGGACCGGCTCGCGGTCGAGGACCTGCCCGCCGATCCCAAGAAGCGCTGCCGCGTGCTCTACGTGTCCCCGATGAAGGCCTTGGCCGTCGACGTCGAGCGCAACCTGCGGGCGCCGCTGGCCGGGATCCGGCAGGCCACCCAGCGCCTCGGCGGCGACCCACCGGACGTCCAGGTCGGCATCCGCACCGGTGACACCCCCGCCGACCAGCGGCGCTCCTTCGCGCGCAAGCCGCCGGACGTGCTGGTCACCACACCGGAGTCGCTGTTCCTGCTGCTGACCTCCGCGGCGCGCGAATCGCTGACCGGGGTCGAGACGGTGATCATCGACGAGGTTCACGCGGTCGCGGGGACCAAGCGCGGAGCGCACCTGGCGCTGTCGCTGGAGCGGCTCGACGCGCTGCTGGCGCGGCCGGCGCAGCGGGTCGGGCTGTCGGCCACCGTCCGCCCGGTCGAGGAGGTGCGGACCTTCCTGGCCGGTGGCAGACCGGTGCGCACCGTCCAGCCCGCCCACCCCAAGGAGGTCGAAGTACGGGTCGAGGTCCCGGTCCCGGACATGGCAGAGCTCGGCTCCTCCAGCGCTGAACCCGGCGATCAGCCCGCTGAGCAGCGCACCTCGATCTGGCCGTCGGTGCAGGAGCGGATCCTGGAGCTGATCCGGCAGCACCGCTCGACCATCGTGTTCAGCAACTCCCGACGGCTGGCCGAGCGGCTCACCGCGGGCATCAACGAGCTGGCCACCGAGCAGCAGGAAGAGGAGATGACGAAGTTCCCGGCCGAGGCGGTCGGGGGTTCGGGCATCGGTTCGGGCGCTCCGCCGGTGGTGGCCAAAGCGCACCACGGCTCCATGTCGAAGGAGCAGCGCGCCGTCGTCGAGGAGGAGCTCAAGTCCGGGCAGCTGCCGTGCGTGGTGGCGACGTCCTCGTTGGAGCTGGGCATCGACATGGGCGCGGTCGACCTGGTCATCCAGGTCGAAACACCACCGACGGTGGCGTCCGGGCTGCAGCGCATCGGCCGCGGCGGCCACCAGGTCGGCGCGGTGTCGCGGGGCGTGGTGTTCCCGAAGTTCCGGGGTGATCTGGTCGGCTGCGCGGTCGTGTCGGAGCGGATGGCCGGGGGGTTGATCGAGTCGATCTCCTACCCGCGCAACCCGCTGGACGTGCTGGCCCAGCAGGTCGTGTCGATGACCGCCATGGACGACTGGTCGGTGGAGGACCTGGCCGCACTGCTCCGCCGCTCGGCGCCCTACGCGGGACTGCCGGATTCGGCGCTGCACGCGGTGCTGGACATGCTCGCCGGGCGCTACCCCAGCGAGGAGTTCGGCGAGCTGCGGGCGCGGATCGTCTGGGACCGGGTCAACGACGAGCTGCGGGCACGGCCGGGAGCGCAGCGCCTCGCCGTGACCTCCGGCGGCACCATCCCGGACCGCGGGCTGTTCACGGTGACCACACCCGGCGACGAGGAGGCCGGTCGCGGTGGCGTCCGGGTCGGCGAGCTCGACGAGGAGATGGTCTACGAGTCGCGCGTCGGCGACACGTTCCTGCTGGGCACCAGCGCGTGGCGGGTGGAGGACATCACCCACGACCGGGTCGTCGTCACCCCCGCGCCGGGACAGCCGGGGCGGATGCCGTTCTGGAAGGGCGACCAGCCCGGCCGCCCGCTGGAGCTCGGCCGGGCGCTCGGCGCCTTTGTCCGCGAGCTGATCAGCGCCGACAGCGACAAGGCCCGCGATCGCATCACCACCGCCGGTCTCGACGAGTGGGCCAGCGACAACCTGCTGTCCTACCTGGACGAGCAGCGGCGCTCCACGCGCCACGTGCCCGACGACCGGACGATCGTGGTGGAACGCTTCCGGGACGAGCTCGGCGACTGGCGGATGGTGGTGCACTCCCCGTTCGGCGCGCAGGTCAACGGGCCGTGGGCGCTGGCGATCGGGGCGCGGATCCGGGAGCGGCGCGGGATCGAACCGCAGATCGCCTCCTCCGACGACGGCATCGTGCTCCGGCTCGCCGACGCCCTCGACGACTCCGGCAGCGAGGTGCTGCCCACCGCCGAGGACGTGCTGCTGCCTCCCGCCGAGGTGCAGCAGCTGGTCACCGACGAGGTCGGCGGGTCGGCGCTGTTCGCCGCCCGGTTCCGGGAGTGCGCGGCACGGGCGCTGCTGCTGCCGCGCCGCGATCCGCGGCGCCGGACGCCGCTGTGGCAGCAGCGGCAGCGCTCGGCGCAGCTGCTGGAGGTGGCGTCGAAGTACGAGCAGTTCCCGATCGTGCTGGAGGCGATGCGGGAGTGCCTGCAGGACGTCTACGACGTCCCGGGGCTGACCGAGCTGATGCAGCAGGTCGCGTCCCGCACCGTGCGGGTGGTGGAGGTGGAGACGCCGACGCCCTCGCCGTTCGCGCGCAGCCTGCTGTTCGGCTACATCGGGATGTTCCTCTACGAGACCGACGCTCCGCTGGCCGAACGCCGGTCGGCGGCGCTGAGCCTGGACTCCACGCTGCTGGCCGAGCTGCTCGGCTCGGAAGCGCTGCGCGAGCTGCTGGACCCGGAGTCGTTGGCCGAGATCGAACAGCAGCTGCAACGGCTGGACCCCAACCGCCACGCGCGCGACGCCGAGGGCGCGGCCGACCTGCTGAACTTCCTCGGCGACCTCACCACGGAGGAGGCCGAGAAGCGCGGTGTGCAGCCGGAGTGGCTGACCGAGCTGGCCGAGCAGCGCCGGGTGCTGCAGGTGCGCATCGCCGGTGAGCAGCGCTGGATCCCGATCGAGGACGCCGGCAAGGTCCGCGACGCGTTGGGCGTCGCGCTGCCGGTGGGGGTGCCGGAGGCGTTCACCGAACCGGTCGCCGACCCGCTGGCGGACCTGCTGATCCGCTACGCGCGCTGCCGCGGACCGTTCACCGCCGATGCCGCCGCGCACCGGTTCGGGTTGGGAGTGGCGGTGGTGCACGGCGTGCTGGACCGGCTCAGCGGTTCCGGCCGGCTGGTGCGCGGCGAGCTGCGTCCGCTCGAGGCCGGGGGCGGTGGCGCGCTGGAGTACTGCGACGCCGAGGTCCTGCGGCGGTTGCGACGGGCCTCGCTGGCTCGGCTGCGCGCCGAGGTCGAACCGGTGGAACCGGCAGCGCTGGGCCGCTTCCTGCCGGCGTGGCACGGCATCGGCGCACGGGTGCGCAGCGCGCCGACCATCGACGACGTCTACTCGGTCGTGGAGCAGTTGGCCGGAGTGCCGGTCCCGGCCAGCGCGCTCGAGTCGCTGGTGCTGCCCGCGCGCTTGCCCGGCTACTCCCCCGCGCTGCTGGACGAGCTGACGGCGACGGGTGAGGTGAGCTGGGTCGGGGCGGGGTCGCTGGCCGGCGGTGACGGGTGGATCGCCTTGGCCCCCACCGACGTCGCGGACCTGCTGCTGCCCGACGTCGACGAGGGACCACCGGATTCACCGCTGCACCGCGCCGCGCTGTCCGCTCTGGAAGGTGGCGCGTTGTTCTTCCGGCAGCTGGCCGACCGGGCCGGCGCGCTGCTGCTCGAACAGGACGAGTCCGCACCCGCCGATGACGCGCTCACGAGCGCGCTGTGGGACCTGGTGTGGGCCGGAGCGGTCACCAACGACACCCTGGCTCCGTTGCGGGCGCTGGTCTCCGGCAAGGGCGCAGCGCACAAGCCGCGCCGCAACGCCCCGCGGGGCCGCTACGCGCGGCTGCGGGCGGGACGCCCGTCGATGCCGCCGCGCGGCGGTCCGCCGACGGTGTCAGGACGCTGGTCGCTGGCACCGCAGCCCGCCGAGGCACCCACCCGCCGAGCGCACGCGCGTGCCGAGGCGTTCCTGGAACGGCACGGGGTGCTGACGAGGGGTGCCCTCGACGTGGAGCGGGTGACCGGCGGGTTCTCGGCGGTGTACAAGGTGCTCCGGGCGATGGAGGAGTCCGGGCGCTGCCGCCGTGGTTACGTGATCGAGGGCCTCGGCGCCGCGCAGTTCGCCGTCCCCGGCGCGATCGACCGGTTGCGCGCCCTGTCCGGTGACGACCACGCGGACGACGAGGCCGTGGTGCTGGCCGCGGCCGATCCCGCGCAGCCCTACGGCGGTGCGCTCGACTGGCCCGCGCCGCGAGGCGACACGCGGCACCGGCCGGGGCGCAAGGCAGGCGCTCTGGTGGTGCTGGTGGGAGGCGAGGCCGTCTTCTACGTCGAACGCGGCGGCAAGTCGCTGCTGTCGTTCACCGAGGACGAGTCGGCGCTGCGCACCGCGGCGGCGGGCTTGGCCCGCGTGGTGCGCGATGGCTGGCTCGACCAGCTCGCGGTGGAACGCGCCGACGGGGAGGGCGCCTGGGGCTCGCGGCTGGCCGAAGTCCTCACCGAAGCGGGGTTCCGAGCCACGCCGAAAGGACTCCGGCTGCGGGCTTGAGCGCGCTCACAGCTCCATGAACGGAGCGGCGTAGGCGAACTCACCGCGCACCGCCGGGTCGTAGCCGCTCAGCGGCCGGACCTGGAAGTGCGAGGCCCACTCGGGCACCGGCGGGGTGATGCCGCGGTCCGCGGCGGGTTCGAAGCCGAAGCGCGGGTAGTACTCGCGATGACCGAGCAGAGCGACGAGCGGTTCGTCGAGGGCGTCGGCCGCACCGAGCACGGCGTGCATCAGGGCCGATCCGATGCCCGCCCGCTGGAGGTCCGGTGGCACGCCGACCGGTCCGAGCGCGAGCACCGGGACGTCGCCGACGTGCGCTCGAGTGCACACCACGTGCCCGACGACCTCACCAGACCGTTCGGCGACCAGCGACAGGGCGGGCAGCCACGCGTCACCGTCGCGCAGGGCGTCGACGAGCCCGACCTCGACCGGGCGGCTCTGCGGGTTCTCGGCGTCGGCGAACGCCGCCGCGTGCACCTGGCGGATCGGAGGGAGGTCGGCGGGGGTTTCACGGCGGATCAGCACCCGCCCACGATGTGCCCGCCGCCGCGGCCGGGCAACCGAATTTCCGCCGACCACTGCTCACCGGGTGGCGAGTTGCAGGAGCCCCCACAGCTGCGCGATGGCGTCCGGATCACCGCCGGTCTCGACGGCGCGGTTGGGCAGCCGACCCCACATCCACAGGTAGACGGCGCTGGGGTCGCCACCGACGACCGCGTCCGGTGTCGTGCCGGCCACGTCCCCCGAGCTGGTCACCGCCGATCCGGCCGGGTCGGCGGTGACCAGCCAGTTCCGCCCGGGAACGTGCACGCCCACCGAGCACGGCCGGGTCGCGGTGATCTGCAGCGAGTGCAGCCGGTAGCCGAAGTAGACCCGCAGGACCTCGTCGATGCCGTCGGTGGCCACCACGGGGTCGATCGGCGTGTGCTCGATGCCTGCCGCCGTCTGCACGTCCGCGCGGTGCACGGTGGTCGCGTGCAGCATCCGCCGCACCCAGAACCCCACGGTGTGCTGCTCGGGCCACCAGGTCGGGCACGGGTCCTCCGGTGGTCGGAAGGTGAACTCGGCGAGCAGGTCGGCCATCCGCAGAGCGAACCGGTTGGTCAGTTCGCGGAGCTCGGGCTCGCCGGAGAGGTCACCACGGCGCCGCGCCTCCGCGGATCCGAGCCAGCACAGCACGTCTTCGCACAGGTCCCCGAGGTGCCGGACGGTTTGACCGACGGTGCGACCGGACGCGCTGAACACCGGCGCGTCGGCGTGCACGTCGTGCGTCGCGGCGGTCAGCAGCTGCGCCTCGATCCCGAGGTGGTCGAGCATGCGCGCGTGTTGCAGTTCCACGTCAGTTCCGTTCACGCGTCGCTCCCAGCAGGTTCCGGCCCACGATGCCGAGGAACTCGCGGCTGTTCTCCAGCAGTTCGTCGGCGTGCACGTCGCTCGTGCTCGGAACCCCGGCCTCGGCCGCGGCGCGCCGGTTGGAGTGCGCGGCGAAGTAGGCCGCCCACTCGCGCAGTTCTGGTGCGGCCGCGGTCAGCAGCTGCCAGACGCTGGCCGGGCGCTTGTCCACGCGGTGCACCGCACGCGCCACGACGACCGCCGAGGCGGCCCGCAGCGCCGCCAGGTGAGCGGCGACGAACCGCTCGCCCGGTCGTCCCGCGATCTCGGCCTCGTGCAGGCAGGTGCGCGCGTGCAGCAGCAGCGACAGCGCACCGGCGGGGGTGTCGGCCTCCGGTGTGGGCCCCTCGTTCTCGGCGGAGTACCGCGGTGACGGGATCGACAGGTCGGTGGGACGCGACATCGGCTCTCTCCCTTCGGCTGTGGGGCCCGGTGGTGGGGTGCTTCCCCCACCACACCACCGGGCCGGAGTTCGAACAGGAGTTCATCGAACTACCGTTCGAACGAGTTCAGATTAGCGCCGGGTGGAGATCGACTCAAGCGATGCGCTGTAGCTCACCTGTTCGAGTCATGTGCTGCGGAGACGATCACGTCACCGGATCGGACCGCCGTGTCCGGGCGCGGAGAAAGACCTCAGAGGCGAGAGGAGTTAGTGTTCGGCCGTGACCGCTGCGCCATCCCCCAGCTGCGACCGAGTTGTCGAACTGACCACCGACCAGTTGCGGGCGAGACTTCCCGAAGCCCTGCGGATCTACGTCACCGCGATGGGCTACCCGCCCGTGACCGCCCAGCAGCGGGCCCCGATGTGGTCCGCCCACATGCTGCGCGCGGGTTGGCGCTGCATCGGCGCCTTCAACGACGACGACGAGCTCACCGGCATCGGTTACGGCTACTTGGGCGCCCCGGGCCAGTGGTGGCACGAGCAGGTCCGCCGCGGTCTGCAGGAGACCGGCGGCGACGCCGACGCCTGGCTGGAGGACTACTTCGAGCTCACCGAGCTCCACGTGCACCCCAGCGCGCAAGGCGCCGGGCTCGGCGAGGAGATCCTGCGCAGGCTGCTCGACGGAGCGCCCGGCAGCAAGGTCCTGCTGTCCACTCCGGAGGGTCCGACCCGCGCCTGGAAGCTCTACCAGCGCGTCGGTTTCCAGGACGTCCTGCGGAACTACAACTTCACCGGGGACCCCAGGCCCTTCGCGGTCCTCGGCCGCCCCCTCCCCCTCTGACAGCCACGGGAGCTCCAGGAGGAACCTGCTCGTGGTGGAGGACGTTCCCGGCGGGAACCTCCCCCACCACGCCACACCTGGAGCGGTGCGGAGGTCCAGGAGCGGAATCCAGCACCGCCGGAGGACACAGCGGGCTCGCGACGGCAGCCGCTCCTCCAGGTGCGGGACTCACCTAGCACCGCCGCAGGTCCTGAGCGGCTTCGTGGCGACCACGCCAAGACGCCCCCGTGGTCGACGTGCTCGAGGAGCGGCGCACGGAGACCACGACCCGCTCAGGTTCTGCTCCCGCACCGCCCAGCAGAGCTAGCCAGAACACCCTCAGAGGTGCGCGAGCTGCTGGCGGAGGGTGTCCAGGCCCATGGCGCCCATCTTGAGGGCGTCGGTGTGGAAGGCCTTGACGTCGAAGTCCGCGCCGTGGCGCTGCTGGGCCTCGTCCCGCGCGGCGCGCCAGAGGCGTTCGCCGAGCTTGTAGGACGGGGCCTGGCCAGGCCAGCCCAGGTAGCGGTCGATCTCGTCGCGGACCTGCGCCGGATCGGTGATGGTCCGGCTGAGCATGAACTCCAGCCCGAGCTCCGGCGTCCACCTCTCCCCCTCGTGGAACCCGGTGCCGGCCGGGATCTCCAGCTCCAGGTGCATGCCGATGTCGACGACCACGCGCGCGGCGCGGAACAGCTGGTCGTTGAGCATGCCGAGCAGGTCGCCGTCGTCGGAGAGGTAGCCGAGCTCGCGCATCAGCCGTTCCGCGTAGAGCGCCCAGCCCTCACCGTGCCCGGAGACGAAGCAGACCAGCCGCTGGAACTTGTTGAGCCGCTCGGCTTCGTGCACCGAGGTCGCGATCTGCAGGTGGTGCCCCGGAACACCCTCGTGGTACACAGTGGACACTTCGCGCCAGGTCGGGAAGTCCTGCCGGTCAGCGGGGACCGACCACCACATCCGGCCCGGACGGGAGAAGTCGTCGGTGGGACCGGTGTAGTAAGCGCCGACTCCGCCGCCGGGCGGGGCGATCTTGCACTCCAGCTGCATCAGCCGATCGGGGATCTCGAAGTGCGTCCCGCGCAGGTCCGCCAGCGCCTGGTCGGACAGCCGCTGCATCCACCGCTCGAACTCCCGCTGGCCGTGCACCCGGTAGCGCTCGTCGGCGTCGAGCGCGGCAGCGGCCTCGGCCAGCGTCGCGCCCGGCTTGATCCGGTTCGCGACCTCCTTCATCTCCGCCTCGATGGCGGAGAACTCCTGCCAGCCCCACTCGTAGGCCTCGCGGAGGTCCAGCTTCGCGCCGGTGAAGAAGCGCGACCAGAGCCGGTAGCGCTCCTCGCCGACCGCGTCCTTCTCCGGGGCCTTGGGCAGCAGCTCGCCGCGCAGGAAGTCGGCCAGCCCGGCGTAAGCCTCGGCGGCCGACTCCGCGGCAGTCTCCAGCTCCCCGCGCAACGAGTCGTCGACGCTCTCGGCGCGCCCCACCATCTCGGCGAAGAACGACTCGCCACCGCTGCGCCCGGACCACGTGTCGCACTGCTCAGCGACCTTGCGGACCTGCCGCGCCGCCGCGACATCACCGTTGGCCGCCGCTTCGGTCAGCCCGGCGCGCAGCCCCAGCACCGCCTGCGGCATCGCCGAGAGCCGTCGGGCGATGGTCCGCCAGTCCTCGGCCGAACCGGTCGGCATGAGGTCGAAGACCTGGCGCAACTCCTGCGGCGGGCTGGCGATCACGTTGAGCGAGGACATGTCCGCGCCGATCTCGTGCAGTTCGAGGTCGAGCCCGACGCGCTCGGTGAACACCGCCTGGGCGACCCGCTCGGAGTCGTCGGTGGGTTCCGCCTCGCGCATCGCGGCCAGGCTCCTGGCGGCGAGGTCGGCGCGCGCCCGGTGCCCGTCCGGCGAGTAGTCGGTCAGTTCCTCGTCCCCACCGGGCAGGCCCAGGTAGGTGCTCGCAACAGGATCGAGCGCCGCCAGCTCGTCGACGAACCGGTCGCTGATCGCGTGTACGCCGTTGTGGTCAACTCCCATGCCGCCAACGCTAGCGCGCGCCGGGAAGCACCGACGCGGTCCGACGTGAAGCGGCCAACGCCGGGCGATCGCACGGACGGCGAACCTCCCGCTTCGGTGGCAACATCCTTCGGGTGGAGGGGAACGGATCGAGTCGAGCGCTGCGGCTGCTGCTGGTCATCGTGCTCTGCGCACTGCTCAGCGGTTGTCTGCACGTCAGGGCCGCGATGACCATTTCCGGTGAGGACACCGTGTCCGGCGAGGTGCTGGTGGCCACCGAAACCCCGGACGGCCAGGTGCCGTTCGAGCTGCGGCCGCCTCCCGAGTTCGCCGACCGCGTGCAGGTGCGGCCTTACGCGCAGGGCAAGCGGGTGGGCGCGAACCTGTCGTTCTCCGACCTCTCCTTGCAGGAGGTCGAGCGGCTCGCGTCCGCGATGAGCCCTGCGGACTCGCGCTTCTCGATGCGGTTGTACCGGACCGGCTCGCTGGTGGTCTTCGAGGGGTCGGCCGACCTGACACCGCTGGCGGACACCGACTCCGGCATCGAGCTGAAGATCAGCGCCCCCGGCGAGATCACCACCACCAACGGTGAGGAGAGCGCCGGCACCGTCACCTGGGTGCTGCAGCCCGGCGAGGTCACGGAGCCGTCGGCGACCTTCCAGTTCTCCGACGGCTCGGGTCTGGAGTGGATCGGGTGGGCGCTGCTGGTGGGTGCGGGCGCGGCCGCCGCGGCGGTGTGGGTCGGCACCCTGGCTCTGCGCAACCACCTCCGGACCCGTCCGGGAGCGCGCCTCTGACCCCGGGCTCCAGGAAGGACCACGACGATCACAGCCCTCCCCCGAACCCCGATCCGAGGCGGTCACCCTCCGGAGTCTTCCCAGCTACGGGGAGCGATGCCGTGGCCCCGTCCGAAGTCACCGGAACGCATCGCGCAGGATGGAGGTGTGCCTCCCATGTACTCGGCCACCATGCGGGCCCCCGGCGGCAACGCCGACTTCGAAGCCGATCTCCCCGGCCACGTCCAGCGGACGCTGGCGGCCTACCTGCAGTCCCGGCGCGACGAGGCGGCCGACCTCGATCCCGCCGTCGGGGCCGCGGTGGCCCAGCTCAACGACTTCGTGCTCGGTGGCGGCAAGCGGATCCGCCCGACCTTCGCCTGGTGGGGCTGGCGCGCCAGCGGCGGCGCTGCCGACGGTCCCGAAGCGGCCGCGATGCTGCAGGCGGCCAGCGCCCTGGAGCTGATCCAGACCTGCGCGCTGGTGCACGACGACCTCATCGACGAGTCCGACACCCGGCGCGGCAAGCCGACCATCCACCGGCGCTTCCAGCAGCAGCACCGCGACTCCGACTACACCGGTGACGACACCCAGTTCGGCATGGCCGCCGCCGTGCTGCTGGGCGACCTGGCGCTGGCCTGGGCCGACGACATGCTGCACAGCTCCGGCATCCCGGCCGAGGCGATGCTGCGCGCGCTGCGGCCGTGGCGCGCGATGCGCACCGAGGTGCTCTCCGGGCAGTACCTGGACGTGATGGGGCAGGTCGCCGTCGACGAGTCGCCTGAGGCCGCGCTGAAGATCTGCCAGCTCAAGGCCGCCTCCTACACCGTGCAGCGGCCGCTGGAGGTCGGGGCGGAGATCGCCGGAGCCGGCCCGGAGGCGCTGGCGGCGCTGCGCCGCTTCGGCTCCGACATCGGGGTGGCCTTCCAGCTGCGCGACGACCTGCTCGGCGTGTTCGGCGACCCGGCGGTCACCGGCAAGCCCGCCGGTGACGACCTGCGCGAGGGCAAGCGCACCGTGCTGGTCGCCGAAGCCGTCGCCGTCGCCCGCGCGCAGCAGGACCAGGCGGGCCTGGACCTGCTGCACGAGGTGCTGGGCGACCCGCAGCTCACCGAGGAGCGGGTCGAGGCGGCCCGCGAGGTGCTCACCGAGCTGGGCGCGGTCACCGCCGTGGAGAAGCGGATCACCGAGCTGACCGGATCGGCGATGCTCGCCCTGCACACCGCCGGGCTCGACGAACCCGCGGCGTCGCGGCTGGCCGAGCTGGCCATCGCGGTCACCGACCGCAGCTGCTGAGCCGATGCGTTCGGTCACCGGTCACGCCCACCACGTGGTGATCGTCGGTGCAGGGCTCGCGGGGCTGTCCGCGGCGCTGCACCTGGCCGGTGCCGGACGCCGGGTCACCGTCCTGGAGCGCGCCGAGGTGCCCGGCGGGCGGGCCGGGCGGACCGAGCTCGACGGGTACCGGATCGACACCGGCCCCACCGTGCTGACCATGCCCGAGCTGCTCGACGAAGCGCTGCACGCCGTCGGCACGTCGGTGCGCGAACGCCTCGACCTCCTCCCGCTGCACCCGGCCTACCAGGCGCGCTTCGCCGACGGCTCGGTGCTCGACGTGCACACCGACGCCGAGGCGATGGAGCAGGAGGTGCGGCGGCTGGCCGGTGCCCGCGAGGCCGAGGGGTACCGGCGGTTGCGGCGCTGGCTCACCCAGGTGCACGCGACCGAGATGCACCGCTTCATCGACGCCAACTTCGACTCCCCGCTCGACCTGGTCTCGCCCGAGCTCGCCAAGCTGGTGGCGCTGGGCGGTTTCGGCAGGCTCGGACCGGCGATCGGGCGGTTCCTGCGCGACGAGCGCTTGCAGCGGGTGTTCTCCTTCCAAGCGCTCTACGCGGGACTCGACCCGCGCCGCGCGCTGGCGCTGTACTCGGTGATCTCCTACATGGACACGGTCGGTGGCGTGTGGTTCCCACGCGGCGGCATGCACGCGGTCCCCACCGCGATGGCCCGAGCGGCGGCCGAAGCGGGCGTGGAGTTCCGCTACGGCACCGAGGTGACCGGCCTGGAACGCAGCGGCGACCGGATCAGCGCGGTGCTCACCGCCGAGGAGCGGCTCCCGGCCGACGCCGTGGTGCTGACCCCCGACCTGCCCGTGGTGCACCGGCTGCTGGGCACGCGCCCACGACGGCGCCTGCGCTGGTCCCCCTCGGCGGTGGTGCTGCACGCGGGCACCACGCGCAACTGGGGTCCCGCGCACCACACGATCTCCTTCGGCTCGGCGTGGCACGGCACCTTCACCGAGATCATCCGCGACGGCAAGCCCATGACGGACCCGTCGCTGCTGATCACCCGGCCGACCGCGAGCGACCCGTCGCTCGCCCCGGACGGCCGCGAGCTGCACTACGTGCTGGCGCCCTGCCCGAACCTGGAGACCGGGCCGCTCGACTGGGCCCGCGTCGGTCCGCGCTACCGCGACGAGCTGCTGGGCGTTCTCGAGGACCGGGGGTTCACCGGTTTCGGCTCCGCGATCGAGACGTCCGAGCTGGTCACACCGCTGGACTGGGCGGCGCAGGGGCACGCCGCGGGGACACCGTTCTCGGCCGCCCACACCTTCTCCCAGACGGGACCGTTCCGGCCGAAGAACCTGGTCCGCGGCGTGAGCAACGCCGTGCTCGCCGGCTCGGGCACCACGCCGGGCGTCGGCGTCCCGCCGGTGCTGATCTCCGGGAAGCTCGCCGCGCAGCGCGTCCTGGGCGGCACCCGCTCGGCGTGACCGGGCGGGCGCGCCCGGATGGCGCCGGAGGCGCGCTGTGGCGATGATGCTGGGCGGGGCTGATCACCGCTGCCCCGCAATGGCACCCAGTGATCGAGGAGATCCCATGTCCAAGCCGCCGCTGCCGCCCGACGCCGTCGAGCTGCTGCGCCGCGCCAACCCGTCCGTGATCTCAACGCTGCGTTCCGACGGGTCACCGGTCTCGACGCCCACCTGGTACCTGTGGGAGGACGACGGCCGGGTCCTGATCAACATGGACGCTGGCCGGGTTCGCCTGAAGCACGTCCGCCGCGACCCGCGGGTCTCGCTGAGCGTGCTCGCCTCCGACGACTGGTACACCCACGTGACCCTCGTGGGGCGGGTGACCGAGTTCAAGGACGACGAAGGCCTCGTCGACATCGACCGGCTCGCCCACCACTACCTCGGCAGCAAGTACCCGGACCGGGAACGCCCGCGGGTCAGCGCCTGGATCGAGGTCGACCGGTGGCACGGCTGGGGTGCGATGAAGGACAACGCCCAGCCAGGATGAGCACGCTCGTCCCAGGTGGAGCGCGCGGTCGCGCTCCACCTGGGACGGTCGTTCAGAAGCCCATCGCTTGGGCGCGGCGCTTGACCTCTCGGCCGCGGTCGCCGCGCAGGGCGTCTATCGGAGCGCCCGGGAGCGTGTCGTCCGGGGTGAACAACCAGCGAAGGATCTCGTCCTCGTGGTAGCCGGCGTCCCGGAGCAGGGTGATCGTGCCGGGCAAGCCCTTCACGATCTCGTCGTTGACGAAGAACGCTGCCGGCACACCCAGTTCCTTGTTCCGGCGCAGAGCGAGCAGTTGACCATCACGGATGAGTTGGTGCACCCGGGTGACGGACCGGCCGAGCTTCTCAGCCACGGCGGTCAGCGGAACGACCTCCACATCGGGAGCCAGCACGTCCGGGGCAGCAGGGATCGCAACCACGTCGAACACCTTGCCACATCGCACCCCGGTGTGCCGTGCACCGCACGGGTAAATTCGTTGATCAACACCACCGCCCGACCGAGCAGCGGTACCGTCGCGCATACCTGCCACAATCGGTGGTGGCAAGGAACCCGGGGAAATAGGCGAGCGATGACACCTGAGACACGGCAAGGACAAGGCAACAGCCTCGTCGGAGCCCTTCTCGAACGTCGCTACCGGGTCGACTCGGTCATCGCCCGCGGGGGCATGTCCACCGTCTACCGGGGCTTGGACACCCGCCTCGAGCGCCCGGTGGCGCTCAAGGTGATGGACGCCCGCTACTCCGGTGACCGCTCCTTCGTCGAGCGCTTCGAGCGCGAGGCCCGGGCTGCCGCGAAGCTGCACCACAACGACGTCGTCGCCGTCTACGACCAGGGTGTGGACCGCGAGGCCGACGGCGACCACGTGTTCCTCGTCATGGAGCTGGTCGAGGGCTGCACGCTGCGGGACCTCATCATCGACCGCGGTGGCAAGCTCCCGCTGGCGATGGCGCTGAGCGTGATGCAGCCGGTGCTGTCCGCGCTGGCCGCCGCGCACCGCGCCGGCATGGTGCACCGGGACGTCAAGCCGGAGAACGTGCTCATCGGCAACGACGGGTCGGTCAAGGTCGCCGACTTCGGCCTGGTCCGCGCGGCCGCGGAGGCCGGCACGACCAGCGGCAGCGTCATCCTCGGCACCGTGGCCTACCTCTCCCCCGAGCAGGTCACCACGGGCGCGGCCGACGCGCGCACCGACGTCTACGCCGCGGGCGTGGTGCTCTACGAGATGCTGACCGGCCGTCCGCCGTTCGTCGGCGACACGGCCATGTCGGTGGCCTACCAGCACGTCAACGACGACGTCCCGCCCCCAGCGCAGACCTCCCCCGAGGTCCCGCCCGAGCTCGACGCGCTGGTGGTGCGCGCCACCCGGCGCGAACCGGCGCAGCGGCCCGCCGACGCCGAGGCGTTCCTGGCCGAGCTCGAGCAGGTGCGCAGCGACCTCGGGATCGCCCCGGTCGCCGTGCCGGTGCCCGCCTCGGAGGCCCACACCGCTGTGATGCCGCCGGTGGCCGACCCGCCGACCGAGCAGTTCCCGACCGTGCGCGCGCAGCCGACGCGGGTGGAGCCCGCGCCGATGGCGCAGCAGCCGCGGCACCACACCCGCGCGCTGGCCCGCCCGGCCACCGACGAGCTCGACGCCCCGCCGCCTGGTGCGGGCATGGAGCCGCGTCGCAAGGGCCGCCGCAACGGTGCTCTGTGGGCGGTCGTCGTGCTGGTGCTGGCGGCGCTGGTGGGCGGCGCGGCGTTCTGGCTCGGCTTCGGCAACTACGTCGCCGTGCCCAAGCTCGTCGGCACCTCCGAGCAGCAGGCCGTCCAATCGCTGGAGAGCGCCGGGCTGTCCGCGAACGTGACCAAGGAGAACGACAACGACGTCCCGGAAGGGATCGTGCTCAGCTCGAACCCGGGCGAGGGTTCGCAGGTGCGCAGCGGTGGCTCGGTGGACCTCGTGGTCTCGCTCGGCAAGCCGGCGGTCCCGGAGATCTCCTCGGGCATGACGGTCGCCGAGGCGGAGAACCTGCTCCGCAACGCCAAGCTGCAGCCCCAGCAGAACTCCTCCTCGAGGCAGTACCACCGCACGGTGCCGGAGGGGCGCGTGATCAGCGTCGACCCCGCGCCGGGCACCCGGGTGGACCTCAACTCCGCGGTGACGCTGATCGTCAGCAAGGGCCCACCGCCGGTGCAGGTCCCGGACGTGCGCGGGATGAGCCGCGACGACGCCTTCACCACGCTCAGCAACGCCGGGTTCGAGCCCTACGACGCGGGCCAGCAGTTCGACGGCGATGTCGACGCCGGCAAGGTGGTCAGCACCAACCCGACGACCGGCACCGAGGTCAAGCTCGTCGGCAGGCCGCGCATCGGCGTGGTCGTGTCCAACGCGGTCCCGGTGCCCAGCCTCAACGGCATGAAGGTCACCGAGGCGCAGCAGCAGGTGGCCCAGCTCGGGTTGCAGCTGAACGTGCAGGCGCTGTTCCAACGCCAGGACATGGTGATCCTCGGCCAGTACCCGCTGCCGGGCAGCCGGGTGGAGCCCGGGTCCGCCCTCCACGTCACGGCGTTCTAGGGCAGCACCCGGAACCGTTCCGCACGGCGGTGGCAGCTGAGTCCCACGCCGGGAACAGCGGCCCGCCGCACGTGCTCGGGGCCTGGCGATCCCCGGGTCGGGTGTCAGCTCTCCGGCGGAAGATCTCCACCTGACCGTGTGATCCTGATCTCGCGTCCGAGTTGTAACGTTCATCCGGCATGTGGATCTACCTGCGCCGACCCGGGTCGAGAAGATCACCTGCGGTCGACCCTACGGCCCGTGATCTCGCCTGGTCAGGGCCGGAGGAGCCGGGGTTTGTGGAACTATTGGGAGCACAATGGCCCCGATTGCTCCCGTGGAGTCGGCACCTGAACGGTCCCAGCGGACCCCCACCCCGACAGCCGACGTGTTCACCCTCGGCGGACGTCACCCCGGACGTCCGCTGCCGCTGCGCACCATCGCGCTGGGCGCGATCGGTTCCCTCCTGCTGCTGACCGGCTCGATCGGTGCCGGCGGCACCTTGATCCACGACCCGGTCCTCGGCGGCGGACCGCTGTCGGTGCTGCGCTACGGCCACGGCCACGACGTCGCCGTCACCGTGCTCTACGTCGGGTTCGCGCTGCTGGTCTGGGCGTGGGTGCGGCTGGGCCGCGGCGTGATCGCCGAACTCGTCTCCGCGCGCGGTGTGCTGTGGGCGACGGCCGCGTGGCTGGCACCGATCCTCCTCGCGCCGCCGCTGTTCACCCGCGACGTCTACAGCTACCTCGGGCAAGGCCTGCTCGCGCTGAACGGCCTCGACCCCTACGGCGTGGGCCCGGCGGTGCTGACCGGCCCCATCCCGGAGAACGTCCACCCCACCTGGCAGACCACGCCCGCGCCCTACGGGCCGCTGTTCATCGGCGTGGCCAAGGGCGTGATCCTGCTGGCCGGGCACGACGTGATCGCCAGCGTCATCGTGATGCGGTTGGTGCTGCTCGGCGGCCTGGTGCTGCTGATCTGCGCGCTACCCGGCCTCGTCGAGCACCTGGGTGGGCGGCTGCCGGTCGCGCTGTGGCTGGTCGCGGCGAGCCCGATGACCGTGGTGCACCTGGTCGGCGGCCCGCACAACGACATGCTCATGATCGGGCTGCTCGCGACCGGGACGCTGGCCGTCTTGCGGGGCCGCACCGTGCTGGGCCTCGCGCTGGTGTCCGCGGCGATGGCGGTGAAGGCGACCGCCGGTCTCGCGCTGCCGTTCCTGGTGTGGATGTGGGCGGCGCAGCTCGAGGGCCCGCTGCTGCGCCGGTTCGTGCACGCGCTGGTGCCCGCGCTCGGCGTCTTCGCGGTGGTCTTCGGCTCCTGCACCGCGCTGGCGAAGGTCGGCTTCGGCTGGCTGTCAGCGCTGTCGGCCCCGGGCATGATCGTGAACTACCTGTCGGCCCCCACGGCGGTGGGGCAAGCCGCGCACACCCTGCTGTCGCTGTTCGGCGAGCGCAACATCTGGCCGATCGTGGGCACCACCCGCACGCTCGGGTCGATGCTGCTGGTCGCCCTGCTCGCCTGGCACTGGTGGCAGGCCCGTGACGGCGGCACCGAGGCCGTGCGGCGCGCGGCGATCGTGCTGTGCTGCGGCGCGCTGCTCTCCCCCGTGGTGCTGCCCTGGTACCTGACCTGGGGGCTCGCGCTCGGCTCGGCGTTCGCGTGGACTCCGCGCGCGCTGTCCTACGTGGTCGGAGCGTCGATCGCGCTGGTGCTGGCCTACTACCCCGACGGCGAGCAGGCCATGTACAACTGGCCGTTCGTCGCGGTGGGCATCGGCGCCGCCGTGCTGGGCGGGATCTCGCTGGTGCGGTTCGACCCGCTGGGGTTGAGCGGCCCGATCCGGGACTTCACACGCGATCTCCGCGAAGAACGGCTGATCAGCCGCTGAGCACGAGAACGGGCCCGGGAGCGCTCTCCCGGGCCCGTTCTCGTGTCGGACGAGAAGTCCTCAGCCGCGCAGCATCTCGGCGACCAGGAACGCCAGCTCCAGCGACTGCTGGGTGTTCAGGCGCGGGTCGCAGGCGGTCTCGTAGCGGCCGGAGAGGTCGGTGTCGGAGATCTCCTGGGCGCCGCCCAGGCACTCGGTGACGTCCTCACCGGTCAGCTCGATGTGGATGCCGCCCGGGTGGGTGCCGAGCCGGTTGTGCACCTCGAAGAAGCCCTGCACCTCGTCGACGACTCGGTCGAAGTGGCGGGTCTTGTACCCGGTGGTGGCCTCGTGGGTGTTGCCGTGCATGGGGTCGCACTGCCAGATCACCTGGTGCCCGGAGGCGGTGACCTTCTCCACGACGGCCGGCAGCACGTCGCGCACCTTGCCGTTGCCCATCCGGCTGATCAGCGTGAGGCGGCCCGGCTCGTTGTTCGGGTCCAGCCGCTCGACGTACTCCACGGCCTGCTCGGGCGTGGTCGTCGGGCCGATCTTGAGGCCGATCGGGTTCGAGATCTGCTCGGCGAAGGCGATGTGCGCCCCGTCGAGCTGGCGGGTGCGGTCACCGACCCACAGGAAGTGCCCGGACAGGTCGTAGAGCCGGGGCTGGTCACCGCTGGTGTCCAGCCGCAGCATGGCGCGCTCGTAGTCGAGCACCAGGGCCTCGTGGCTGGCGAAGAACTCCACCGAGTGCAGGCTCGTGTCGTCGACGCCGCAAGCGTGCATGAAGCGCAGGCCGCGGTCGATCTCGGCGGCGACGGACTCGTAGCGCTCCCCGGCCGGGGAGTTGAGCACGAAGTCCTTGTTCCAGTCGTGCACCTTGGTCAGCGCGGCCATCCCGGCGCTGGTCAGCGCGCGGGAGAGGTTCATCGCGGCGCTGGCGTTAGCGTAGGCGCGGATCAGCCGCGACGGGTCGTGCCGCCGGGCCTCCTCGGTGGCGACCAGGGAGTTGACCATGTCGCCGCGGTAGGACGGCAAGCCGAGGGCGTCGGTGTCGCTCGAGCGCGGCTTGGCGTACTGGCCGGCGATGCGCCCGACCTTGACCACCGGCATGCTCGCGCCGTAGGTGAGCACGACGGCCATCTGCAGCAGGGTCCGGATGTTGCCGCGGATGTGCGGCTCGGTGTTGTCCGCGAACGTCTCCGCGCAGTCACCCCCCTGCAGCAGGAACGCCTCGCCGCGCGCGACCGAGGCGAGGTGGTGACGCAGCTGGTCCACCTCGGAGGGCACGGTCACCGGCGGAACGCTCTCCAGCACCTTGCGCACGTTGCGGACCTCCTGGTCCGGCCACGTGGGCTGCTGAGCCGCGGGCCGCGCCAGGGCGTCGTCGAGACGCGCGCGCATCTCCGTCGGCAGCGGAGGCAACTCGGGCAGGTCATCTACGGGGACGTCGACGGTCCAGTTCACGCGCTCAAGAATAGGCGCTCGGTGCCACTCCTTTTCCGCCGGGAGCGCAGTCTCACACCGCTGGTGTGGTGACGACCTCACCGGTCGGCGTCGATTCAGATCTGCACCACCCCACCCACCCCGCGAAAGCCACCGGCCCGCCGAAAACCGGACGCTCCGCGCGCACCACCTCCCGGACCGACCGGTGCCCCTGACCTGTCGCGGACCGCGTGCAGCTCCCGAGCGCCCTCACCGCCCGGCACAGCGCGCCTGGTCGACGTGGTGATGCACACCACGCTCGGGGCGATCAGCGATCACGACGCCGCGCACCAGTCGAATCACCGTCCAGCTCGTCTGCACCACTGCTTCGACCTCCTCCCTCGACTGCTTCCGCTCAGCAGCGCTGTTGGCGGATCTGAGCGGCTCGCAGCTCCGGGCGCCGCTCCCACGGGACGTCACGGCGCACTCGCCACCGCACCGCTGAAGCACCTGCGGGGCTGAATCCCCACGTTCCACGTTCTCGCGAGGTTCGACGCGGAACTTCGGCCCTCGAACTTCGCGAGAAATCGGACGCACGAGGGGAACGCACCTGCGCCGGGCGCGAACGACGGACCGGGGGTGCAACCCCCGACAGTGTGATCGAACTTGTTCAGGAGAGGTGATCAACTCGGCCCGGTGATCCCAGTGACGTGGCGAGTGCCGGGGATTGACCGTGCCGCTGACGGCCAGCCACCGGCCGAGCGCTCAGGCGCATCGACCACTGGCTAGCTCGTCGCCGCCCTGTCGAGGGAGATCACGCCGCCTTCCGGAAGTTCGAACGGGGACGTCGCGGTCACGACTCGGCTTCGCGGTCGGCCAGCACGGCCGTCGACCCCGCACGCTCGCGCGGCAACGCGGTGCGCACCGGCGCGTTGGCCAGGAAGGAGCGCAACCCCTCCTGCCGCTCGTGCCAGTCGGCGGGTGCCTCGCCGGCCGCGACCCACTGGTCGAGCTGCGCTCCATCGGTACCGAAGACCCGCGGCGAGTCGTGGGTCAGCTCGTGGATTGGCGCGGGTCGTCGTCCACGTCGCCACCACGAGTCCGCTGCCCCGGAGGTCAGTAGGTGCCACCGAGCTTCCTGTGGTCCCAGCTGAGGGTCCGGGTGGGGGTGAAGCGGAAGCCCACCCGCTTGGCGGCTCGGCCGCGCATGACTTCGCGGACACCGTCGTCCTTGGCCTCGGCTTCGGTGAGCTGGCCGTAGCGGACCGCGATCGCCAGGCCGAGGCGTTCGACTTCCTCCGGCTCGTCGAAGACCTCGACGCCGCACTCCAGGGAGACACCGCGGAGTTCGCCGTAATCCGTGCCGGTCTCCAGCAGCAGCGTGGCGCGCGGATCGCGACGCAGGTTCACCGTCTTCTGCGATCGCCCGTAGGACCAGACCTCGATGGTGGTGCCGTTCGGGACGAACCACATGGGCACCAGGTGCGGGCGGCCGTCGGACTTCACACTGGCCAGGACCACGACCCTGCGCTCGTCGATGAACTCGACGATCTCGTCCTCTGACATGGTGATCTGGCCGCGCCGCGACATGGCAACTCCGGTGTTCCGCAAGACCGTTGGTGGGCCGATCTTGTTCCGCCGTCTCCGTCCCGTCAATCCCGGCCGGAGGTGTCCGCGATCATCCGGACCGGTTGGACCACGTGGACCTCGGCGAGCTCCGTCGTCGTCAGACGGTTTCGCGGACCGCGTCGGCTTCGCGGGCGTCGGCGTCGTAGCCGACCGGTTCCCAGCGCTTGGCGAGCAGCGCGACCAGACCCATGACCGGCGCGAGAGCGATCACCCAGAAGACGCCGCTGCCCAGTGCCGTGCTCAGGACCGGGAAGAAGAACAGGGCCAGCGTCGAGCCGACGCGCAGCGTTCCCTGGTTGAAGCCGAGCCCCGTGCCGCGCATCGACGTCGGGTAGCTCAGCGACGCGAAGCTCATGAAGTGCGCGCCCGGTCCGGAGGCCTGGGCGAACATGAACGCGCCGAGGGCGGCGATGGCGAACAGCACGTAGGCCGTGCCGTCGGGCTTGCCGATCAGCGCGAGCACCACCAGCGAGGCCAGCTGAACGGCGAAACCGATGAAGGTCAGCTTCCACGCACCCGCGCGGTGGGCCAACCGGATCCCCAGCACCCCACCGGTTACCGCGAAGACGAGGTTGAGCACCAGCGACGCGCTGATCGTGTTCAGCGCGCCCTGCGCCAGGATGCTCGCGATGATCACCGGCAGCCCGTAGGCGACGGCGTTGTAGCCGAAGGTCTGCGCCAGGCCGATCGTCAGGGCCTGGAAGGTGCGGGCGCGGTAGCGGCGCTCGAACAGCCGCTTGACCTCCGGGAGCCCCTTGCGCTGCGGTTTCGCCGGGACCTGCGCGTCCTCGGCGACGGTGGCGTTGACGCCGTAGGAACGGGTGAGGATCTCCGCCGCTCGCTGCAGGTCCCCGTTGTCGGCCGCCCAGGACGGGGACTCGTTCATGTACTTGTTGCGCACCAGCAGGATCACCAGCGCCGGCACCGCGCCGAAGCCGACCGTGAACCGCCACAGCAGACCGTGGTGCGCCTCCGGCAGCAGGAAGTACAGCGCCATGATCACCGCGTAGCACCCGCTGGTGGCCACGTACCAGGCCGTCGACCAGGACGCGGTCCGCGATCCCTTGCTGCCCTTGCCGCGCAGCCGGGAGAACTCGGCGAGGAAGGCCATCGCGACCGGGATGTCCATGCCGACGCCGAAGCCCATCAGGAACCGGAAGAAGATCAGCACTTCCGCGTTCGGGGCCAGCGCGCAGCCGAGCGCGGAGACCACGAAGAACAGCATGTCGGCCATGAACACGCGGTAGCGGCCGAGGCGGTCCACCAGCACCCCGCCGAACCAGGCACCGAGGATCGCGCCCACGCTGATCGAGGCGGTCACCGCGCCCGCACCGACCGAGGTCAGGCCGAACTGCTGCTTGATGTCGGTGATGCCGTAGGCCAGCGAGGTCAGGTCGTAGGCGTCGAGGAAAATCCCGCCCAGCGCCAGCAGCACGATCATCTTCGCGTGGCTGCCGCGCGCCGCACCCGAGTTGACCAGGTCGGTGACGTCCTGCGCCGAGCGGATGAGCACCGGTGGGCGCTCGGCGGCCGTGTGCGTGGACACGCGGGCTCCTTCACGTTGGTGGGATGTTCCGGCCCGCGACGCTGCGCACCGTTCAAAACCGCGGAGGAAGAGCTTAACCGGACGAGAACCCTCGTCCACATGCTGGAACAGCGCCTCTGCTGCGCCTGCGCTGCCACCGAGGCGGGACATCGGACCGCACCACCGTCGGGCTGCGCGACCTGCGACAGCACACGGCTGGTCCCGTGCGCCGGGTCGATTCCGGCGCGGAGATCACCACCACGGTTGCCGGCCGCCCCCACGCGCCTCGTGCCGATCGGCGTCGACGCTGGCCGACCTTCGACGAGACCGCTGACAGCTCCGGACCGCGACTGGTTGGCTGACCACGACCTCGTCGACCAGGAGCTCCGCGACCCGCGGAGCGAGAGGTGAAGGCGATCCTCGACGCGAGCCCCTGGCGAGTTGGCCATCAGCGCGCGACCGTGGTCGAGATCCACGTCGGCGTGCTGATCGCCGAGGACGAGAGGGCGAGAGTCGATCGCTCAGGCGCTTGTCGGCGCTCGCCGAGAGGTCACACTTCCCAAGGACGATGCCAGTTGCGGCGAGCTGCGGCGGCCAGATCGAGGAGGCAGCCACCGGCCCGCACGAGGGGAACTCCTGGTAGCCCCGACGGGGCGCACGCGCTCAGGACGCGCGCCTCTGCACCACGGATCTCGAGGGCTTCGCGTCCTGGAGGGAGCTCACCGAGGTCACCGAGGCCTGGCGCGCCGCACTGGCTGCCGCGAAGAAGCGGGGGCCTTCTCACGAAGGCCCCCGCGTTCCGAAGGGATCAGCCGAAGAGGACCTCGGCCTCGGCCAAGCGTTCCTTGGGCACCGTCTTGAGCGCCGCCGTGGCCTCGCGCAGCGGGACGCGGACGATGTCGGTGCCGCGCAGCGCGACCATCTTGCCGAAGTCACCGTCGGAGATGGAGTCGATGGCGTGCAGGCCGAAGCGGGTGGCGAGCACCCGGTCGTAGGCCGTCGGCGTGCCGCCGCGCTGGACGTGGCCGAGCACGACCGCGCGGGACTCCTTGCCGGTGCGGTGCGCGATCTCGTCCGCCAGCCAGGTGCCGACACCGCCGAGCCGGACGTGCCCGAAGGCGTCCTTCTCGCCCGCGGCCAGCAACTCCTCGCCGCCCTCCGGGATCGCGCCCTCCGCGACGACGATGATCGGCGCGTACTGGCGCTCGAAGCGCTGCTCGACCCAGTCCACGACGCGGTCGACGCTGAACTCCTGCTCGGGCACCAGGATCACGTTCGCACCGCCGGCCAGGCCCGAGTGCAGCGCGATCCAGCCCGCGTGCCGGCCCATCACCTCCACGACCAGCGCGCGGTGGTGCGACTCGGCCGTGGTGCGCAGCCGGTCGATCGCCTCGGTGGCGATGTGCACGGCGGTGTCGAAGCCGAACGTGTAGTCGGTGGCGTCGAGGTCGTTGTCGATCGTCTTCGGCACGCCCACCACCGGCACTCCCTCGGCGGTGAGCTTCTCGGCCACGCCGAGGGTGTCCTCGCCGCCGATCGCGACCAGCGCGTCGATCCGGTGCTCGGCGATCGTGCTCTTGAGCCGCTCCACGCCGCCGTCCACGGAGTAGGGGTTCGTGCGCGAGGAACCGAGGATCGTGCCGCCCCGGTTCAGGACGTCCTCCACCTTGTCCAGCGTCAGCGGGGTGGTCAGACCTTCGATCGGACCGAGCCAGCCGTTGCGGAAACCCACGATCTCGTGCCCGTAGACCGAGATCCCCTTGCGGGTCACGGCGCGGAGCACCGCGTTGAGCCCAGGGCAGTCGCCGCCACCGGTGAGAACTCCGACACGCATTCCAGCGGGCATCGCTGTTGCCGCCTCCATCCAACCCTCGAGTGATCCACGTCTCTCCCAGGAACAGCGTGGCACGGGCTGGATCGGTGCAGCAAGGCTCTGGCGCGTATACCCACCGGTCGAGATCACCGGCCGCGGCGCGCACCGGTCATCACCTGCGCAGCAGCCGGGACCCCCGGCTACGTCACCTACAGCGGGTAGCCGCGCTTCTTGCGGATCTCCTCGATGACCTTCCAGCGTTCGAGGTTGTGCTTGGCGTCGGCGAGGGCGTCGTGGGCGTTGTCCGGCGCCGCGGGCAGCTTCGGCTTGCCGACGTCCTCCCAGCGCTGCCGCAGGTCGCGGGTGAACTTGGGGATCCGGGAGGGAAGGGTCGGCATCGGGCCCCACAGCTGGGCCAGCGCCACGTGGTCGTAGGCGGCGTACCAGGCCCACAGCTCGACGTTCTCGCCGCGCGAGGTGAGGAACTTGTAGAGGTCCTCGCGGATGCGCGCACGGGACTTCCAGACCTGCTCGGCCGGAGGCGGCAGCTGCGGGAGGACGTGCTGGCGCACCCAGGCACCCGCCCGGGCCGCGTCGAACTCGGTGGACACCGCGTAGAACTCGCGACCCGTCTCGTCGACCACACCGATCGACACCAGATCGATGGTCCGCCCGTCCTCGATGAACTCGCAGTCGTAGAAGTACCGCACCCGGGAAGCGTATGCGGCGTTCTTCGTGGTCGTGGGCCCGGGCCGTCAGCCGGCCTTGGACTCCGGCAGTCGCGACGCCGAGCTGGTGCTCCACCCGCCCAGGTCGTTGCCCTCCGCAGCCAGCTGGTCCTTGACGGTGGCGGCGTAGACGTACTCCTGGCCGGAGAGCTCCATCAGCGCGTACATGATCTCGTCGGTGATCGAGCGCTCCACGAAGCGGTCACCGGCCATGCCCTCGTAGCGGGAGAAGTCCAGCGGCTCACCGACCTTGACGACGACCTTGTGCGGCCACCACATCTTGGAGCCGATCGGGTTGACCTTGTCGGTGCCGAACATGGCGATCGGGATGACCGGCTTGCCGGACTCCAACGCCATTCGCGCCACACCGGTCTTGCCCTTGTACAACCGGCCGTCCGGCGAACGGGTTCCCTCCGGGTAGACGCCCAGCAACTTGCCCTCGCTGAGCAACCGCACACCGGTGTCGAGGGCCGCCTGCGCGGCCGCACCGCTGGAGCGGTCGATGGGCACCTGCCCGACGCCGGAGAAGAAGGCCTTCTTGAACTTGCCGCGGAGCCCCTTACCGGTGAAGTACTCGCGCTTGGCCAGGAAGGTGACCCTGCGCGGCATCATCAGCGGCATGAAGAACGAGTCGGCGACCGCCATGTGGTTGCTGACCAGGATCGCGCCGCCCTCGCGCGGAACGTGTTCGACGCCGTCGACGCGCGGGCGGCAGAACATCTTCATGAGGGGACCGAGCAAAAGGTGTTTCATCACCCAGTACATCACGGCGCCGCCGCCTCCTCACGCGTGAAATGTTGTTTTTCAGCCTACGGAGCGCGCACTTTGCGCACAATGCGCACCGTCCGGAATCCGATCACGTCACACCTGGTCCGCGTTCGACCCCCCGCTGTTCCGCTCGACGCGAGTAGCGGCCAGACGGTCCCAATCGACGGGCTCGCGTGCGACGATTGGGACCGGCTCGCCGTGCCGTGGTGTTGAGCCTGAGGGAGGTTCGCGGGTGGGAGGAACAGGGTCCGTGCTCGTCGGCGCAGAGCCGTTCGCGCACGAGGGGTCCGAGGACATCGGCGTGCTGCTGTGCCACGGCTTCACCAGCACACCGCAGAGCATGCGGGGATGGGCCGAACACCTGGCCGAGGCCGGCCACACCGTGCGGTGCCCGTTGCTGCCCGGCCACGGCACGCGGTGGCAAGACCTCAACCGCACGACCTGGCACGACTGGTACCGCACCGTCGAGGAAGCCCTCGACGAGCTGCGCGGCCGGTGCCGCTCGGTGTTCGTGTTCGGCCTGTCGATGGGCGGCACCCTGGCGCTGCGGTTGGCCGAGCAGCATCCCGACATCGCAGGGATCGTGCTGGTCAACCCCTCGGTCATGACGTTGCGCAAGGAGGCGAAGCTGCTCCCGGTGCTCAGCCGGGTGGTGCCGTCCCTGGCGGCGATCGCCGGTGACATCGCCAAGCCGGAGGTCGTGGAGCTGGCCTACTCGCGGCTGCCGCTGCGGGGCATGGCGAGCCTGCAGCAGCTCTGGCGCGTGGTGCGGGCCGACCTGGCCACCGTGCACCAGCCGCTGCTCCTGCTGCACTCGGCGGTCGACCACATCGTCGAGCCGGAGAACTCCACGATCGTGCTCAACGAGGTGAGCAGCGAGGACGTCACCGAAGTGGTGCTCGACGACAGCTACCACGTGGCGACCCTCGACCACGACGCGCCGCGGATCTTCAGCGACAGCGTCGAATTCGCGCACCGCGTCCACCGCGAGCGTGTCGGAGAAGCCGTATGAGCCGCGGACACAACTCGCCCGACGGGCCGGAGGACATCGACGCCGCCTTCGCGGAGATCGTCGCCGACCTGGAACGCGACACCAAGTTCGGCAGGTGGCCGGGCGAGGACGAGCCCGCGAAGACCTCGTCGGAGGACGACCAGGAGCCGCGCCCCGCGGAGTCCACCGCCCCGCAGCCGGCGGTCGAGCCGCCCGCCGAGCAGGGCCCCCGCGACTGGACACCGGCCGAGGAGGAGGAAGAGCACTTCGTCCCGCCCGAACCACCGCCGCTGCCGGTGCCGCGCCCGGCGACGTTCCTGGGCGTCGGCGTCATCGTGCTCGGCGTGCTGGTGCTGCTCGTCCCCGGCCTGGCAGGCATCGCGGCGACCGTGAAGCTCCCGCTGGGCCTGGTGCTGATCAGCGCCGGGATCGGCGTGCTGCTCTTCCGCCTGCGCCGCACGCCGCCGGAAGACCCGGACGACGACGGCGCCCAGGTCTGAGCCTCCTGCTGGAAGACCTGCTGTGCGTGGCGGTGCGGGTAGCAGAACCGGGGCGTGGCTCCGTGCGCCACTCCTGATGTACGCCAGGTGCACGGCGTCGCGGCGTACTCGCCACGAAGCCGCTCAGAACCTGCGGCGGTGCAAGCTGAGTCCCACCTGAAGCGGCGGCTGCCGCCGCTTGACGAGCGACAGGAGTCAGCTGACCCGGGGGCCGGTGAGGACGTGCTGGCGCGCTATGGCTGCTGCGCCGATCATCGCCGCGGGGTCGCCGTGGTGGGCGACGCGGACGCGTGCCAGCGGTCGGTGCCCGGCACCGGTGACGGCGGCGGCGTAGTGGCCGCGGGCCTTGTCGAGGAACAGGTGCGCCGAGTCGGAGACGCCACCCGAGATGACCACGACCTCCGGGTCGTAGACGTCCGCGACCAGCGCCAACCCCTCCCCCAGCCAGCGCGCCAGGTCGTCCACCGCGCGCAACGCGAGCTCGTCGCCGGCCTCGGCCGCACGGGCCACCTCGAAGCCGGTCGGGGGCGGCCCGGACCAGCCGAGTTCGGCCGCGGTCGCGGCCAGGGCGGTCCCGCTGCAGTAGCGCTCCCAGCAGCCGCGCTTGCCGCACGGGCACTCCCGCCCGTCCGGCACCAGCCGCAGGTGGCCGAGCTCCGGGGCCACGCCGAACGCACCGCGGAAGACGTCACCGTTGATCACCAGCGCACCGCCGATGCCGGTGCCGATGGCCACCAGGGCCGCCACCCGGGCACCGACGGCCGCGCCGAAGCGCTGCTCGGCCACGGCCGCCGCGTTCGCGTCGTGCTCGAGCACCACCGGTAACCCCAGGCGGTGGGAGAGCTCGTCGGCGACGGCGACGTGCCGCCACGGCAGGTGCGGGGCGAACCGCACCATCCGCAGGTCCTCGCTGACGAAGCCCGCCACCGCGAGACCGACGCCATCGACCGGGTAGCGGTCGGTGAGCGCCCGGACGGTGTCGGCGATCGCCGCGTTGAGCTCGGCGCCCGTCTTCGGGGTGGGCACCCGGTGCGTTTGCAGGATCTGGCCGTGCTCGTCCACCACGGCCGCGCGCGCACTGGTGCCGCCCACGTCCACGCCGATGGTCAGCACACCGCGTCGCTTTCCGCCAGCACGGGTCCCGCGACCCGCTGGACCTGGATGCGCTGCACCTTCGGCTCCTCCGGCTCGGGTTCCTCCGGCTGCTCGGCCGTGGCGTGCTCGGCGTGGTCGACCAGCGCTTGGCGCAGCACCTGGACGATGCCCAGGAGCTGGTCGCTGAGCTCGGGACGCTGCCCGCGCGCCAGCGCCACCGCCGCGCACAGCGGGCACCAGCCGCAGCCGGTCTCGCCCTGCCGCGGTTCCCGCTCGCAGCCGCGCAGGTACTCCTCGGCCCTGCCGGCCAGCGCGTCCAGCAGCAGCCGCAACTCCTCGAGCAGTCGATCGTGCTCGCGCATCCAGCCTCACCGCATCCACAGATCGGGGTCGGGACGGAACCGCACCGTCAGCCCGTCTTCTCCGGCGACCGCCGAGGTCACCACGCACCGCTGCAGCACAGCGGGAAGGGCCACGAGCCGTCGTCGTCCATCGACGGTAATCGCCAGCTCTGGACCGATGCGGGCCAGGTCCAGCTCGGCGGCCGGGTGCAGCGGCAACCCGACGCGCAACGTGTACTCCGAGTCCAGCGAGGTGCCGCCGCCACCGACCCGCATCTCGGGTGCGGAGGCGTCGTTGGCGAGCGGGTCACCGTCGCCGTAGAGCTCGGCGCCCAAGTCCTGCAGCTGTTCGGTCCCCACGGGTTCGGAAGCCCGGTGCTCGACGGTGCGCAGCGGCAGGTCGGTGGCCGCGCGCAGCGTGTCGAGGACGGCTTCCTGCTCCTTGCGGCGGGTCCGCAACCAGCCCGCCGCGTCACCGCGGGCCGAACCCGGGTGCGGCACCAGGCGGTTGGCGACCAGCCCGTCGACCCGGATCCGCTGCAGCGCCAGCGCGGTCAGCGTCCGGCGGGTCTCGGCGGCGACGACGGATTCCGGGGTGAGCACCAGCCGGACGCTGGTGTCCGGATCGGTGAGCATGTCCTTGAGCGCGGCCAGCTGCTCGGCGAGCCGGCTCAGCCCGTCGGCCACGGCGTCCCAGCGCTCGACCTGGTCGCTGCCGGCGACCCCGGCGAGCAGTCCGCGCACGGCCCTGCGGTGGGCGGGGAAGAGCCGCTCCAGGTACCCGGCCAGGGATTCCGGCAGGGCCAGCAACCGCAGCGTCTCGGCCGTGGGGCCGCAGTCGACGATGACGGTGTCCCACATCCCGCTCGCGGCGAGCCGGTGCACCTCGGTCAGCGCCAGCAGGTCCTCGACGCCGGGCAGGACGGTGAGCTCCTCGGCGTCGACCTCGCCGACACCCGCGCCGCGCAACAGGGTTCGCAGGTGCTCGCGGAGTTCGCACCACGCCCCGTCCACCAGTCCCCGGGTCTGCACCTCGGCGGCGTGCAGGGCGGCGCCGGTCTCGGCGACGCGCACCTCGCGGGGTTGCGCGCCCAGGTCGGTGCCGAGCGCGTCGGCCAGCGAGTGGGCCGGGTCGGTCGACACGGCCAGCACCTTGCCGCCGTCGCCCGCGACGCGGGCGGCGGTGGCCGCGGCCAGGGTCGTCTTGCCGACCCCGCCCTTCCCGGTGAACAGCACGATGCGCAAGTGCGCTCTATTCCGCTTCCACGCGGCGCTTGAGCTCCTTGAGCGCCGTGTCCATGATCATCTTCTCGGCCTTGCGGCGGAACATGCCGATCATGGGGATCGCCAGCGACACCGCGAGGCTGTAGGTCACCTCGGTCCGGCCTTCACCGAGCGGCTTGAGGGTGTAGCTGCCGTGCTGGGCCTTCTGCACCTGCCCCTCGGTCAGCTCCCAGCTCACCGAAAGGCCGTCCTCGGCCCAGGTGTAGACGTTGGTGTAGGTGTCCTTGACCACGCCTGCGTCCAGCACGAACCGGACCCGCTCGGCGTTGCCCGCGGAGTCCTGGGAGAGCACCTCGGTCTCCTTGACCGCTTCCGCCCACTCCGGGTACGCGGGGAAATCCGCGATGACCGCCATGATCCGCTCAGCGGGGGCTTCGATCTCGATGGACTGGGTGGACTGATCGACCATGCGCGCAGGCTACCGGGTGGAGGCCGGTGCGCGGTCAACGAGGAGCCCGGTTTCGGGGAAGTCCGCGAACATCACCTTCCCGTGCGGTATCACCAGCGCAGGACGTAGGGCTGCTCGGTCCGCTTGAAGTGCCCGACGTTGACGCACTCGGTGCGCCCGATGCGGACCCGCCGCGAGAGCGGCTGGTGCACGTGGCCGAACAGCGACCAGCGGGGCTGATCAGCGTTGATGCGCTCGAGGACGCTGGCCGCGCCGGCTTCCTCGTTGCGCGCCACCACGTCGTAGGTGAGCTCCGGGACGGCGGGCGGCTGGTGCGTGCAGAGCACGTCCACCTGCGGCAGCGCGGCGATCGCCGCGTCGTACTCCTCGGCGACGCGCAGGTAGGGCACCCAGGCCGAGTGCCGGCGCAGCGCGACCCCGTCCGGGAGCCGGACCCCGCCGACGAAGCCGAACGTCAGACCGTCGAGGTCGATCGTCTCGCCGTCGAGGTGGTGGATGCCCTCACCGGCGAACTCCGGCCACAGGTGCGGGGCGTCGACGTTGCCGGCGATCGCGTAGGTCGGCGCGGTCATCGCGCCGAACAGCTCCGAGTACTGCTCGCGGACGGCGTCGTCGACCGTCGCGGCCGGATCGGACAGGCTCTCCCACAGCGAACGGATGTAGGCGCCGAACTCCGGCCCGCGGCGGCTCCTCCGCAGTTCGGCGAACTTCGCGACCTTCTCGGCGCCGAAGACGCGGCCGAGGATCCCGTTGCCGTGGTCGTGGTAGTCGACGAAGTCGATCAAGTCGCCCAGCACGACCAGCGCGTCCGCACCATCACCGGCGCGCTTGAGCGCTTCGACGTTGCCGTGGACGTCGGACACGACGTGAACGCGCAACTTCCAACCTCTCTCTGCTCATGCTCGTGCTGCTCAGCGGCGCGGTGAGCGAGGGCTGCGGGAGCGGAGCCACCGCCTCGACGCGGCCGCTCGCACCGCATACCCAGGTTCCTCCTCGACGACGACCACCCTCGAACCTAATCGGCCGGGGCACCGGATCGCACGGCCCGTTGCGCACCTGTTCCCGCCCACGATCAGCCCGCGGTGACCGGTCGGCGTTCCTCCGAATCGGTGAGGTCTAGGCTGTGACCGCTGGTGTGGCCTGAGATAACGGGGGCTACCGCCCAGTAACCATCAACGTTAGGTTGAGCCCACTAGACAGGCTTGTTTTCCGGAGGTTTCGACGTGCGAGAGTTCAGCGCACCCGCCACTACGACAGTGGCAGAGGACGAGAACCTCACCGACATGGTGTGGGCCAACGCGGAGCGGTTCGGGAGCACCGTGAGCTTCCGGCGCCGGGTGGACGGCACCTGGGTCGACGTCACGGCCGCCGATTTCGCCGCGCAGGTCCTGGCCGTGGCCAAGGGCCTGGTCGCAGCCGGGTTGGAGCCCGGCGACCGGGTGGGGCTGATGTCTCGCACCCGCTACGAGTGGACGCTGCTGGACTTCGCGATCTGGACGGTCGGTTGTGTCACCGTCCCGATCTACGAGACCTCCTCGGCCGACCAGGCCGAGTGGATCCTCACCGACTCCGGGGCAACGGCGATCTTCGTGGAGACCGACGCCCACCGCGCCGAGGTCGACAAGGTGATCGACCGGCTCTCCGAGGTCCGCCACGTGTGGCAGATCGAGGGTCCGACCAGCGGCGGCGCAGCAGGCGCGGTCGACGAGCTCACCGCCCTGGGCGCCGAGGTGTCCGACCAGCAGGTGCACGAGCGCCGCAAGGCGGTCAACGCCGAGAACCCCGCGACGCTCATCTACACCTCCGGGACCACCGGCCGCCCCAAGGGCTGCGTGCTGACCCACCGCAACGTGCTCGCCGAGGTGCGGGCCGACATCGACGCGTTCCCGCAGCTGGCCCAGCCGGGCAACTCGCTGCTGATGTTCCTGCCGATGGCGCACGTGCTGGCGCGCGCGATCACGGTCATGTGCGTCTACGGCAAGGTCACCCTCGGCCACACGCCCGACGTCAAGGACCTGGTCAACGACCTCGGCTCGTTCCGCCCGACCTTCGTGCTGGCGGTCCCGCGCGTGTTCGAGAAGGTCTACAACACCGCGAAGCAGAAGGCGCACGGCGACGGCAAGGGCAAGATCTTCGACGCCGCCGAGGAGACGGCCGTCCAGTACTCCAAGGCGATGGACGCCGGCGGCGCCGGGCTGGGCCTCAAGGTCAAGCACGCGGTGTTCAACAAGCTCGTCTACGGCAAGCTGCGCGCCGCCCTCGGTGGCCGCTGCATCGCGGCGGTCTCCGGCGGTGCCCCGCTGGGCGAGCGGCTGGCCCACTTCTTCCGCGGTGTCGGCGTGCCGGTGCTGGAGGGCTACGGCCTGACCGAGACCACCGCGGCCGCGGCGGTCAACGTCGAGGACGGCTTCAAGGTCGGCACCGTCGGCCGGCCGCTGGCGGGCACCACGGTCCGCATCGCCGAGGACGGCGAGGTGCTCATCAAGGGCGACGTGGTGTTCAAGGAGTACTGGAACAACCCGACCGCCACCAAGGAGTCCATCGAGGACGGCTGGTTCCACACCGGTGACCTGGGCTCGCTCGACGACGAGGGCTACCTGCGGATCACCGGCCGCAAGAAGGAGATCATCGTCACGGCCGGCGGCAAGAACGTCGCCCCGGCCGTGCTCGAGGACGCGCTGCGCGCCCACCCGCTGATCAGCCAGTGCATGGTGGTCGGCGACCAGAAGCCCTTCATCGGCGTGCTCATCACGCTGGACCCGGAGTTCGTGCCGTCCTGGCTGTCCAACCACGGCCGGCCCGCCGACACGCCGATGTCCGAGCTGGTCAAGGACCCGGACCTGCGGGCCGAGGTGCAGGGTGCCGTCGACGAGGCCAACAAGGCGGTCTCGCGCGCGGAGGCGATCAAGCAGTTCCGCATCCTCACCGAGGACTTCACCGAGGCCTCCGGCGAGCTCACGCCGAGCATGAAGCTCAAGCGCAACAAGGTCGCGGAGAACCACGCGGCCGACATCGAGGCGATCTACTCCTGATCCCCGGTACCGCCCGGGCGACCCGACTCGCCCGGGCGGTGCCGACAGCAGGCCGCAGGAGCAGCTCCAGCGAGCCCGGAGCACGGCGGTGCGACGACCCGAACCGGGGTCGGAGCACCGCCGTCGTCGTCTCCAGGACGCTCCCGAAGCGGCGGCGGAGCCAGCTCCCGGCACCACGCAGGGCCTGTCGAACCTCGCGAGAACTTCGCCCCCGAAGCCCCCTCGAACCTCGCGAGAACTTCGACCCCTGAAGATCCCCGTCGAACTTCGCGCGAAGCCGACGTGGGGACCCGGGTGGCAACGCCGCAGGTCGTGAGCGGGTTCGGGGAGAGCGCGCCGGGACGCGCGTTCGACACGGCTCGCGGAGCGGCGTGCTGAGGTCCGCCGAGCTGCTGGGCTCTCGGTTTGCGGGAGTTCCTGGTACCGGCACCGCCTGTTTGGAACGGTCCTCCGCAGGCGGTCAGCCGAGCGTGTGCGGGAGTGCCTGGCCCCAGGCCTGCAGCAACTGCGGCGAGGTGAGGCCGGTCGCCTCGTGCAGGGCGGTTTCAGCCTGGTCCGGGGTGGTCGACGCGGCGATGCGGCGGTAGAGCTCGGTGAGGCGCTCTTCCCCGATCCGCTGCGCCAGGTAGTGCACCACCGACCAGGACTGCTGGTAGGCGAGGTCGAGACGGCGTCCGGCCTGGTGGAACTCGGTGTTGGTGGGCAGCCGCAGCGGCGGACCCACCTCGCGGACCGAGCGGGCCAGGTCCGGCGCGATGTCCCGGGGTTCGAGCCCGCTCTTGCGGTAGCCGACGTAGTCCGGGAAGCCCTCCAGCATCCACATCGGAGCGCCGTCCGCGGTGACGGCGCGGGCCGCGACGTGGGTGATCTCGTGCCGCAGCACCACGCCCAGCGCGACGTCCGAGAGCTGATCGGCGGAGCGCGGGCTCAGCACGACGCGGGCTCCCTCCACCCGCCGGGTCCGGGTGTCCACCAGGTCCGCGATCGCCACCCCGGCGATCCCGTTGACCGCGAACTCCGGCCCGACCAGCGCCCGCATCTCCTCCGGCGTGGCGGGCACCAGCACCCCCACGCGCTTCGCCCAGCCGCTCCCCCACACCTCGGTCACGTCGGCGACCGCCGAGTCCAGCTGGGCCGCAGCCTGTTCCACCGCGGTGGTGTCGTGGCCGACGACGATCCCGCGGTCGGTGCGCCGCACCTCGCAGGGCCCGAAGTGCCACGGGCCGCGCCAGGCGTCGGGCACGACGCCGGTGTCCTCGGCGAGGTACCAGGACGCTCCACGTCGGACGAACTGGTACCCCAGCGGGCGCTGGGTCGGGACCGAGTCGGCACCCGCCATGGCGTACCGCAGCACCACGCGGGAGGCCAGCACCTCGTCGGCGGCGGGAACCGGTGCGTGCGGCAGCGGAGCTCCGTCGAGGCGGAGCGCGAACTGGGTCAGCGGCACGGTCCGGAGGTTGCGGAACAGCTGCAGCTGCCGCTGCTGGAACTCGAGGGGCGCCTGCGGGTCCACAGTGGCCGCGAACGCCGCCTCGTCGTCGTCGCGGACGGCTTCCGCCCGCCGCGCCAGCAGCTCGCCCACGGCCGCCTCAGGGGCTGGCAGCCGTGCCGCCAGTCCGGCGTGCTCGGCCGGTGCCGGCGCGGGCGGCGGTTCGACCGGAGCCGGAGAAGGCAGGCCCACCAGCCCGAACCCGCCCAGCACCGCAGCCGCCGCGGCGAGCACCCACCAACCGCGTGCTTTCCCGGTCGAAGACACGGCTCGCATCGTAAGTCCGATCACCGGTCCGGTCGACGCAGCCCGGGGCCGGACGCACTCCGGGGCCGGCACTCGTGAGAGCACCGGCCCCGGAGCACGACGGCGGGTCAGCCCGCGATGCGGCGCATCGAGGTGACGTCACCGATCTTCTTGTAGTCGGTCACCTTAACCACGTCACCTGAGGTCGGGGCGTGCACGGCCTTGCCGTTGCCGATGTACATCGACACGTGGCTGACCGGGCTGTAGTAGAAGATCAGGTCGCCCGGCTTGAGCTGGCTGGCCGACACCGACTTGCCCTCGCTGACCTGGGTCTTGGTGGAACCCCCGATGCTCACGCCGGCCTGCTTGTAGGCCCACTGCATGAGGCCGGAGCAGTCGAAGCTGCTCGGGCCCTTGGCACCCCAGACGTAGGGCGAGCCCTGCTTGCTCAGCGCGGCGTTGACGGCCTTGACCGCAGCACCCGCACCGGCGATCGAGCCGACGCCGGTGTCGCCGTCCGAGATCAGCGAGTCGCGGTCGGTGCCGCTGAGCTCGGCGTAGCGCTCCTCGACCTTCTCGATCTGGTCCTTCATGGCCTTGTTCTTGGCCTTCAGGTCCTGGGACAGCCGGGCGGCGTCCTGCTCGGCCTGGGCGGCGCGGTTGCGCGCGTCCTTGGCGGTCCGCTCGGCCTCCTCGGCCTGGTGCGTGGCCGCGGCCAGCGCCTTGACCGCGTCGTTGTTGTCCTTGGCCAGCGCGTCCAGCGCCGAGGCGCGGTCCAGGAAGTCATCGGGGTTCTCGCTGACCAGCAGCGCGGAGAGCTTGTTCAGCCTCGCGCCCTGGTAGGAGGCGTGGGTGAGCTGGTCGACCTGGCCGCGGAACTTCTCTTCCTCGCCGCGGGCCTGGTTGGCGACCTGCTCGGCCTGGACGGCCTGCGCCTCGGAACGAGCCAGTTCGGCCTTCTTGGCCTCGTGGTCGTCCTCGGCCTTCTTCATCTCCTCGGTGAGCTTCTCAGCTTCGTGCTGGAGCTCGCGGACCTGCTTGGCCGCGTCCGAGGCGTTGTTCGGGAGAGGCGGGTCCGCGAGAGCCGCACCGCCGGAGGTCATGCCAACGACCGCAGCGACCGCGGTTGCGGCCAGGGCGCCTCGCAATGATCGCTTGATTCCGTGCGACGCCACGTCGCGCACAGCTCCTTCTGCGTCCAACCGCCTGACCGCGCGCGGAAACCCGCTCGCACGCGGCCCGGTTCCCCGACAAAACCGAATCAGCGGCGCCTCGCGTGTCGCCCGGTCTGGGCAACTGATCGGCACGAGGCCTCGAGTAGGTTACGAAAGGTGAGGCGGAACGTCTATAAGCGGGTCCCGTTTTCTACTGAGCGCGACTGAATTCCCCTAACGGAGGAGAGTCACTTGCTCACGGTGACCGATCGTGCGAGGCCATCACCTGGACAAGTGACGACAACACGCCCACCTTCGGGTTGCGGAGCGTGCGGGGTGATCCCGCATGACCTCCGCCACGTGTCGGGAAGTCGCCAGGCGGCACCGCTGGAGCGACGAGCGGTCAGACCCTGTTCAGCCGCGCGAGCAACATCGCCGAGGACACCGCGTAGGCGCCGCGCCGCTGCACCGAGCTCACCACCGCGCGATCGGACGTGGCCACCACGACCTGCCGGCCCTCCGGCTCAGCGGCCACGAGGTCGCGGATCACGTCGTCGGCCTGCACCCCGGACTCGCTGAACAGCACCCGCACGCCCCGAGGCCGGGAGGTGGGCACCGCCAGCACGTCCGCGCCGTCGAAGACGAGCGTGACCTCGGCTCCGGTGCGCGCGGCCAGCGCGGCGAGCTGGTGGGCGAGCCGGTCCCGCTGGTCGGCCAGCGGCAGCTCCGGGTAGCCGGTCTTGGTGACGTTGTAGCCGTCGACGAGGAGGTGCACCGCGGGCAGCGCCAGCAGCCGGTCCAGCGCGGCGAGGTCCGCGACTTCGCCGGCGATCGCGGTCTGCTCGCGGACCCGGCGCACCACGTCGGCGGGCCGCGGCCCGGAACCCGTGGCACCCAGCTCGCGGCGCAACCCACCGACCGCGCCTTCCAAGGTCTCCAGCAGCAGCGCCAGGCGGACCTCGTCCCCCTGCCGCGCCTCGCGGGCGCTCTCCCGCGCCACCTGGACCTCGGCGGCGGCGCGCTCGGCCCGCTGCCGCTCCTCCTGCGCGCGGGCGCGTTCGCGGTCGCGCTCGGCGGCGACCTCGGTGATCGCCGACTCCCGCTCCTGCTGCATCCGCGCCAGCTCGTCCTGCGCGGCCTCGGCCGCGTCCTTGGCCTCGCGCAGCCGCATCCCCTGCTCCCGCAGGCGCTTCCGCAACCGCTCGGCTTCCTCGTTGCCCGCGGCCTGGTCCGCCGCTGCCCGGGCCTCGGCCAACTCGGCCTTGAGGCGCTCGACCTCGGCGGACAGCCGCTCGGCCTTCGCCGTCGCCGAGTCGCGTTCGGCCCGCAGCTGCCCCTGCTCGGTGCGGAAACCGATCAGCTCGACGTAGTGCGGAGCGGTCGGAGACCCCTGCAGCACCGCGGCGGCCCCGACGACGACCGGGTCCGGGTCCTGCAAGGACAACGCCTCCGGGCGGTGCTTGCGGCACCAGTCCAGCACCGCCGTGCGGAACACCGAGGAGTCGCGCAGCGCTCCGAGCAGCGCGGGCTGGCCGAGCTTGGCGCGCTTGGCCGGTGCGAACCGCACCACCGGGCGCAGCGCCGCGGGAACGTCGCTCGTGCGCATCGCGTCCAGCGCCCCCGCGGCCAGGTCGGCCAGCCGGGCGCGCAGCGGAGGCGGTAGGTCCTCGGTGTCGACAGGCGCAGCACCGGGAGTCTGCTGCGCACCGTCCACAGCGGACTCGTCCGGGGTGGGGCCGTCCGTCCCCGAGTTCGGTGTCGCCATCCCCACAGGCTAATCGCCACCGCCCGGAACACACGCACGCGCCGCGTTGTCGGTAGCGGGACGTAACGTGCGGATGATGTCCGCGCACCGCCAGCTGAGCTTCGACGAGATCGCCGTCAACGACGAAATCCCGTTGCACGAGGCCACGTTCGTCGTGGTCGACCTGGAGACCACCGGTGGCGACCGGGAGGGTGACGCCGTCACCGAGATCGGTGCGGTGAAGGTCCGCGGCGGCGAGGTCTTCGGAGAGTTCGCGACGTTGGTGAACCCGGAGCGCGGCATCCCGCCGTCGGTGGTGTCGATCACCGGCATCACCGAGGCGATGGTGCACGACGCACCGCTCTGGGACAGCGTGCTGCCCGCGTTCCTGGAGTTCTGCCAGGGCGCGGTGGTGGTCGCGCACAACGCGCCGTTCGACATCGGGTTCCTCCGCGCCGGCTGCGAACGGCTCGGGCTGAGGTGGCCGAAGCCGCAGGTCGTTGACACCGTCCGGCTCGCCCGCCGCGTCCTGACCCGCGACGAGACGCCCAACCACAAGCTCGGCACGCTCGCCCGCGTCCTGGGCGCGCGCACCCAACCCGTGCACCGGGCCCTGGACGACGCCCGCGCGACCGTCGACGTGCTGCACTCGCTGCTGGAGCGCCTGGGCCCGCTCGGCGTGCGCACCCTGGAAGACCTGCTCGGTCACCTGCCCGACGTCACCCCGCAGCAGAAGCGCAAGCGCAACCTCGCCGACGCGCTGCCCAACTCCCCCGGCGTCTACCTCTTCCGCGGCCCACGCGACGAGGTCCTCTACGTCGGCACCGCCTCCGACCTGAGACGGCGGGTGCGGCAGTACTTCACGGCGGGCGAGCGCCGGTCGCGGATCAAGGAGATGGTCGGCATCTCCGAGCGGGTGGACCACGTGGAGTGCGCGCACCCGCTGGAGGCCGAGGTGCGGGAGCTGCGGTTGCTCGCGGCGCACCAGCCGCGCTACAACCGCCGCTCCAAGTTCCCGCAGCGCGCGTGGTGGGTGGTGCTCACCGACGAGGCGTTCCCGAGGCTGTCGATCGTGCGCACGCCCCGCGAGGACGCGCTCGGGCCGTTCGGGTCCCGCCACGCGGCGAGCGCGGCCGTCGAGGCGCTGCAGTCGGCCACCTTCGTGCGGCGCTGCACCGAGCGGATCTCCCCGCGCAAGCCCCTCCGCCCGTGCGCGCTGCACGAGCTCGGCCGGTGCGGAGCGCCGTGCGCCGGGTTGCAGAGCGCCGAGGAGTACGCACCCGAGGTGATCGCGATCCGGGACGTGATCCGCGGCCGCAGCGGCGACCTGCTGGAGCGGCTGCACCTCGAGCTCCAGCGGCTGTCCGACACCGAGCGCTTCGAGGACGCCGCGGCCCACCGCGACCAGCTCGCCGGCCTCGTCCGCTCCTTGGACCGGGGCCAGCGGCTGTCCGCGCTCGCCGCCGTCCCCGAACTCGTCGCGGCCCGGCCCGACGGGCGCCGCGGCTGGCACCTCTCCGTCATCCGCCACGGCCGCCTCGCGTCCGCCGGCGTCGCCCGACGCGGCGTTCCACCGATGCCGGTGGTGGACGTGCTGCAGGCCGCGGCGGAAACGGTCGTCGACGGCCCGGGCCCGCTGCGCGGCGCCACCGCCGACGAGGTCCGGGTCGTCTACCGCTGGCTCACCACCGGAGGCACCCGCCTCGTCCGCACCCACTCCCCCTGGGGCGAGCCCGCCGGCGCCGCCGGCTCCTGGCGAGCCTGGCTCGACAAGGCCACCAGAGGCCGAACCCCCTACGCCGCCCTCGACTGACGCACCCGCGCACCCGGATACCGCGGTGATCGGTGCCGGGAACCGCGGTGTACCGGCCCTCCCGTCCGTCGGCGGAGGTGCTCCGGCGCCGGGTCGGCGGCTGCGGACGCAGCGTCGACGCGAGTGCCCGGCCGCGACCGACCGGGGCTGTGCTCTCCCGACTCGTCCGCCCTAGGTGGTGGGTCATCTCCGGGAACCGCGGCGCGCCCGAGCCGACGATCGGACGATCCGAACTGGACGGGTCGGTCAGACGATCATGTCGAAGGCTGCGTTGATCTTGGTGGGGCGGAGGCGGACGACGACCTCGCCGGGGACGCCGTTGCGGCGGCCGAACTCCTCGGCCTCGTCCGGGCCCACGTAGCGCGCTGCGATCCGCGTGGCCGTGTCGAGGAGGTCCTGCGGGTCTTCGGAGATCTCCGCCGTGCCCTGCACCTGGACGAAGCCGAACGGGGGCTCGGGCAGGTCGACGCAGAGCGTCAGCCTCGGGTCGCGGAGGATCGACCTGCCCTTGGCGGAGGCCTTGCCGGTGTTGAACACCAGCACGTCGTCGTCGACGACGAACCACACCGGCGCCACGAGCGGACGCCCGTCGGAGGAGGTGTACCCGACCAGCCCGGTGCGGGTGCCTTGGGAGAGGAACTCGCGCACCTTCGGGTCCTGCAGCGTAGCCATGCCCAGGACGCTACCGACCGTCGACAGCCCGCGCCGAGACGCAGAACGGCCCGGCACCCGCTCGGGGTACCGGGCCGTTCGCTCGGCAGTGCTTACTCCGTCGGCTGCGAAGGCTTGCCGGCGGTCAGCTGCTCCCGCTCCTCGGCTTCGCGGACCGCGTCGTCGTGACGGGCCTGCTCCAGCGCAGCGGTCTCGTCGACCGGGTCGGGCCGCAGCAGGCTGCCCTCGACCGGGTGGCCGGCGGCACCGAGCTGGTTCATCTTCTTCGGCACCGACGTGCCCTGGTAGGGCAGCGGCACAGGGTGACCGTGGTCGTCCACCGGGCCGAGCGGCTGGTGGACCTCGATGAACTCACCGTGCGGCAGACGCTTGATGATGCCGGTCTCGACGCCGTGCTCGAGGACCTCCCGGTCGCTGTGCTGGAGACCCAGGCACATCCGGTAGGTGAGCCAGTAGGCGATCGGCGGCAGCACCAGCAGGCCGATGCGGCCGCCCCAGGTCATCGCGTTCAGCGAGATGTTGAACGCGAACGCGAGGATGTCGTTGACACCCGAGATCATCAAGACCATGAAGAACGTCAGCGCCATGGCACCCAGCGACGTGCGTACCGGGTTGTCGCGCGGACGCTGCAGCAGGTTGTGGTGCGCGTCGTCGCCGCTGAGCTTGCGCTCGATGGCCGGGTACATGATCGCCGTGGTGAAGATCATGCCCATGAACAGCACGGTCGGGAAGAACACCGCCGGGATCGTGAACGGTCCCAGGTAGACCTCCCAGGCCGGCCACAGACGCGACGAACCGTCCGTCCAGATCATGTACCAGTCGGGCTGCGACGCGGCCGAGATCTGCGAGGCGATGTACGGGCCCAGGTTCCAGATCGGGTTGATCTGGAAGACGCCGGCCATGATGGCGGTGACGCCGACGACCATCGCGAAGAACGCGCCGGCCTTGACCGCGAACACCGGCATGATCCGCACGCCGACCACGTTGCGTTCGGTGCGCTTCACGCCCGGGAACTGGGTGTGCTTCTGGTACCAGACCAGCGCCAGGTGCGCCGCGACCAGACCCAGGATCAGGCCGGGCAGCAGGAAGACGTGGAACAGGTAGAACCGCGGGATCAGGTCGGTGCCGGGGAACTCGGCGCCGAACAGGATCCAGTGCACCCAGGTGCCCAGCACCGGGATCGACATGGCGATGCCGGAGGCGATCCGGACACCGGTGCCCGACAGCAGGTCGTCCGGCAGCGAGTAGCCGGTGAAGCCCTCGAACATGCCCAGGATGAACAGCGTCACGCCGATCATCCAGTTCGTCTCACGCGGGCGCCGGAACGCACCGGTGAAGAAGATGCGGAGCATGTGCGCCACCATCGACGCCATGAACAGCAGCGCCGCCCAGTGGTGCAGCTGGCGGGCGAACAGACCGCCGCGGACCTCGAAGGAGATGTCCAGCGTGCTCTCGAACGCCCGCGACATCTCCACGCCGCGCAGGTTGGTGTAGACGCCCTGGTACTCGACCTCCTGCATGGAGGGGTCGAAGAAGAACGCCAGGTAGGTGCCCGTGATCAGCAGCAGGATGAACGTGTAGAGCGCGATCTCGCCGAGCAGGAACGACCAGTGCGTCGGGAAGACCTTGTTCAGCTGCCGCCGCATGCCGGGAGCGAGCCGGTAGCGCGTGTCCAGCTCGTCGGCCGCGTGGGCGACTTTGCCGTACAGCTTGCTCTCTCCCTTCGTGGGCGTGGTGATCGAACTCATGACTCACGCTCCCAGTACGCCGGTCCGACCGGCTCGATGAAGTCGCTTTTCGCCACGAAGTAGCCGTCCTCGTCCACCGTGATCGGCAGCTGGGGCAGAGCACGCGTGGCCGGGCCGAACACCGGCTTGGCGTAGGTGTTGACCACGTCGAACTGCGACTGGTGGCACGGGCAGAGCAGCCGGCCGGTCTGCTGCTCGAACAGCGAGGTCGGGCAGCCCAGGTGGGTGCAGATCTTCGAGTAGGCGTAGTAGTCGCCGTAGTTGAAGTCTTCCTGCCCCTTGCGCTTGATCGGCTTGCTGCCGGGGCGCAGCCGGATCAGCATGACCGGCGCGTCGCCCTTGCGCATCGAGGTGATCAGTTCTTCCTCGTCGTGCCGCCAGGCCTCGCGGAACGGGAAGACGGTCTCGAAGCCGCCGGCCTCGATGTCCTCGGGCCGCACCAGCGAGACGTCGTGCGGGTTGCCCGTGTCGCGGCGCAGGTAGACCTTCTCGCCCGGGTGCTCCGGCATCCAGCCGGTGTGCAGCAGCGACTCCTGGCCCTCCTCGGCCCAGGGGTTGCGCACCATGCCGCCGAGCGCGAACACGCCGGCGCCGAGGCCGAAGGCGCCCACGCCGAAGCCCGCGGTGCGGGTGATCATCTTGCGGCGGGCGATCCCGCTGCGGTTGCCCGCGTCGGCCAGGAGCGCGGCGGTCGTCTGCCGGTCGACCTCGCTGGAACCGTGGCCGTCGTGGCGCTGCTGGATCGCGACCTCGTGCGGGATGAACTTCTTCTGGTACTGCACGACGCCGATGCCCACGGCCAGGATGGACAGGCCGAGGAAGAAACCGATCAGCGGGTTGTACAGCGAGTAGATGAAGTGCGCGGTGGGGTCGGTCGGGGGCTGGTAGCCCCACGGCCAGAAGATGAACACCGCGATGAACGCCAGCGCGGACAGGCCGGCCAGCGCGAACCAGGCGGCGACGTTCCGCTCCGCCCGGCGCTCGGCACGGGTCCCCTTGACCGGCCAGTTGTCCCGGTACTCGGCGAGTTCGACGTCGTCGAGGGCCAGCCCGAGCCGCATCTTCTCGTCGCGGCTCATCTCGGCCAACTCGGCCTCGGTGTATTCCTTCTTCTCTTGCTCACTCATGCCCTGGCTCCGATCCACAGGGTGAGGCCGATCAGCGCGCCGAGTCCGACGACCCAGGCGACCACGGTCTCCGGCCCGGGGCCGTAGCCGCCGAGGGAGTTGCCGCCCGGGTTGTTGTTGCCGTTGGTCACGGACTTGACGTAGGCGATGATGTCTTTCTTCTCTTCAGGCGTCAGCTGCCGGTCCGAGAACTTGGGCATGTTCTGCGGGCCGGTGAGCATGGCGTGGTAGATGTCCTGCTCGGTCGCCTGGTCGAGGTTCGGCGCGAACTTGCCGGACGACATCGCGATGCCGCGGCCGGTGAAGTTGTGGCACGACGAGCAGTTCAGGCGGTAGAGCTCTCCACCGCGGGAGGGATCGCCGCCCTGCAGAGCCTTGCCGGCCTGCTTCGTCGCCTCCGGGCCACCGCCGTAGGTCTGGACGTACGCGCCCAGCGCGTCGATCTCCTCCGGGCTGAACTTCGGCGGCTTGCGCGTCGCCTGCGCTTCCTGGCGGACCATCGGCATGCGGCCGGTGGAGACCTGGAAGTGCACGGCGGCTTCGCCGACGCCCGTCAGGCTGGGGCCGCGGTCCTGCACGCCCTGCAGGTTGGACCCGTGGCAGCTGATGCAGGCGTTGTTGTAGAGCTGCTCGCCCTGCCTCACCAGCGCCGGGTCCGCTGCGGCGTGCGCGGTCTGCGGCTCGGGTGTCACGACGGTGTACAACGCACCGGCACCCACCAACGCAATGCCCAGCGCCAGTACACCGGAGATCCGCCGCTTGAGCTTCGAGCCCGCGCGGTTCCGTTTCTTAGTGGTGGTCATGAGTGCGGCAACCCTTGCTGTCCGGTTCGGGGTGTTCGTTTCGGCCTCGTTCGTGCCAGGCGACCGAGGTCCTCGCTGGAGGAGCGATCACGGGACTAGGTAGATCACGGCGAAGAGGCCGATCCACACGATGTCCACGAAGTGCCAGTAGTACGACACGACGATCGCTGCGATGGCTTGGGCTGGCGTGAACTTGCTGAGCTTCGTCCGGATGATCAGGAAGACGAACGCGACCAACCCGCCGATCACGTGCAGCCCGTGGAAGCCGGTCGTCATGTAGAAGACCGTTCCGTAGGCCGACGAGGCGATCGTGGTCGCGTGCTCGGTGATCAACTGGAAGTACTCACCGGCCTGCCCGAGCACGAAGATCGTGCCCATGATCAGCGTGATCACGTACCACCGGCGGAGACCGAAGACGTCACCCCGCTCCGCCGCGAACACGCCCCACTGGCAGGTGAACGACGACGCCACCAGGATGATCGTGAACGGGAGGGCGTACGGGAGGTTCAGGTGAGTGGGCGGTGGTGGCCACTCGCCCTCGTTCTGCGCCTTCACCGTGAAGAACATGGCGAAGAGCCCAGCGAAGAACATCAGCTCGCTGGCCAACCAAACGATGGTGCCGACGCTGACCATGTTGGGCCGGTTCAGCGAGTGCACGCGTTGACTGATTGAGGGCGCTGCCGTTGTCACGCGACGCATTATGTCTTGCAGCTTTTCCGCTCGCGCCCTCGGGTCCTCCCCTACGCCCGCGGGGTGATCGGATCGCGATCTGGAGGTGACCCACCGTGAGATCTTTCCGGTCGCTGCTCGCGACCCTGGGGCTCGGCCGCAGCAGCCCCCGCAAGCCCGTGATCAGCATCGACGACCCCGACCTGCGCGTGGTGGTGTGGTCCTACGACGACACCGAGGCCGCGTCGGCGGCGCTGGCCAGGGCTACCGACTGGAACCCCGACGACCCCGCCGTGCTGCGCCACCACCTGGCACTTCCCGGTGACGTGGTCGACACCGCGGCGGCCGTGCTGGCCCAGGACGACTGGATCCTGCGGCCCGGAGGCCGCGCGGATGAACTCAGCGTGTCGGGTTTGACCCCGTTGGTCGCGCTCCGTGTGCAGCAGCTGGACGCGTTGCATTGCTCACAGGAGACCTCCCGGATGGCCGGACTGGCCCAGCGGCACGGTGGCGAGACCTTCGGCTGGGACGCGCTGCAACGCGGACCGGGATGATCGGATCGTGTCGGGTGGCTACTGTCACACCCGCTCGGACGGCTAGCATTCGGATCAGTGAAGCCCCGTGCTGCGCAGACCGGGTGCGGGTGTCCCGCAAGCTCGCCGAGGAGCCAGTGATGAGCACCGCAACAACGAACGTTCTCGTGTTCAGCCACCGCGCCGAGGTCAGGGAGGCGATCATCACCGCCGTGGGGCGGCGTCCCGCCCCCGACCTGGACCGGCTGCGCTACACCGAGGCGAGCACCGTCGCCGACGTCATCAGCGAGGTCGACGCGGGCAAGGTCGACCTGATGATCCTGGACGGCGAGGCCCAGCCGACCGGCGGCATGGGCGTCTCCCGGCAGCTCAAGAACGAGATCGCGCAGTGCCCCCCGGTGATCGTGGCGGTGCGCCGCAAGGACGACCGGTGGCTGGCGACGTGGTCCCAGGCCGACGCGGTCCTGGTCCACCCGCTCGACCCGCTGGCGTCCGCGGAGACGGTCGCCGAGGTCCTGCGCACGCAGGGCAAGGCCGTCCCGGCCTGACCCCGCGCCGCTCCTGGAGGAGCGGACCACCTCGCGCCGGAGCGGACCGGACTCCTCGACCCCGTCTTGACCGGTTCCGCTCGCGGCGTTGCGATCCGCGCCATACCCGGCGGATCCGACCGCGGCCGGCGCGGCACGATAGGTTCTCCAGACAGCAGAACCGACGGAGTAGATCGTGGGAACCATGGCGGGAAGTTGGGCAGGGCTGCTGAGCAGCCTGGTCGCGGGAACGGACCTGTCCGCGGAGGACACCGCCTGGGCCATGGACCTGATCATGTCCGGCGAGGCGACCCCGGCCCAGGTGGCCGGGTTGGTGGTCGCCCTGCGCGCGAAGGGCGAGACGCCCGCCGAAGTGCGCGGCATGGCCGACGCGATGCTCGGGCACGCCCGCACGCTGGAGATCACCCAGCGCGCGGTGGACATCGTCGGCACCGGCGGTGACCGCAGCGGGAGCGTCAACATCTCCACGATGGCCTCGATCGTCCTGGCGGCGGCCGGGGTGACCGTGGTCAAGCACGGCAACCGCGCGGCCTCGTCGAAGTGTGGCACCGCCGACGTCCTCGAAGAGCTCGGCGTGGTGATCGACCTGCAGCCGGCGGGCGTGGCGCGCTGCGTGGAGGAGGTCGGCATCGGTTTCTGCTTCGCGCCGGTGTTCCACCCCGCGTTCAAGCACGCCGGCGCGCCGCGCCGCGAGATCGGCATCCCGACCGCGTTCAACGTGCTCGGCCCGCTCACCAACCCCGCCAAGCCCGCTGCGGGCCTGATCGGGTGCGCGGACCGCCGGATGGCTCCCGTGATCGCCGAGGTCTTCGCCGCCCGCGACAACTCCGCGCTGGTGGTGCGCGGCGACGACGGCATGGACGAGATCACCACCACGGCCGCCAGCACGGTCTGGGTGGTCCACGACGGCACGGTCCGCGAGGACGTGCTCGACCCCGAGGACCTCGGCATCCCCCGCAGCCGCCCGGAGGACCTCCAGGGCGGCGACGCCAAGGACAACGCGAAGGTCGTGCGAGACCTGCTGGCCGGCGCCCGGGGCCCGGTCCGCGACGCGGTCCTGCTCAACGCCGCCGGCGCCTGCGTCGCCTACGACGGCCCCGGAGCGGACCTGCGGAGCCAGGTGCAGGCGGGCGTGGAGCGGGTCGCCCAGGCCATCGACTCCGGCGCCGCTGCCGCCCTCCTGGACCGCTGGACCGCCCTCTGCGCCGAACTCCGCTGACCCGGCGGTCCTGACGCCCTCGTCAGGCGCACGCGGCGAGCGGAGCTCACTCCTCCTCGAGGCCGATGGCGAAGGCCGCTTCGGTGTCCCTGCGCGAGTACGAGCGGAAGGCGATGTGGGTGTCGGTGTCGACGACGCCGGACACCTTGTTGATCTTGCCGGGGACGATGTCAGCCAGGTCTTCGTGCTTGGCGACGCGCAGCATCGCGATCAGGTCGACGTCCCCCGCGCAGGAGTAGACCTCGTCGACACCGTCGAGGTCGGCGATCTCCTGTGCCGCCTCGGCGAGGCGGTCGGCGGCGGTCTGGATCAGCACGATCGCGGTGATCACGAGGGGTCCTCCTGCTGCGTGGTGGTTCGTCGATCGAGATCCTAATCGCGCAGCGCGGGCCGGGCGGCGCGGCCGGTGAACGTTCGCCGGTACGCGACGGGCGGGACTCCGCGGACGCGGAGGAACTGGTGGCGCAGCGAGGCCGCCGAGCCGTACCCGCACCCCGCGGCGACGTCCTCCGCCCTGAGGTCCGTGTCCTCCAGCAACCGCTGGGCCCGGTCCAGCCGGCGGGTGGTGACCCAGCGGTGCGGTGTCGTCCTTCACGCCTGGCTGTGGCGGTGCTGCTGGGCGCGGTGCACCGCGTTCTCCTACGCGCTGATCTGCAGCAGCGTCGGCAAGCCCGGTCGGCACCGTGGCGGGGGTCTCGTTGCTGTACCCGGCCGTCGCGCTGGCGGTCGACGTGCTCGCCTTCGGTCAGCGGGTCACGCTCGCGGAGCTGGCGGGCATCGTCGCCATCCTCGGCGCCGTGCTCGGCCAGAAGGTGCGCTGAACGCGCGGAGGGCCCCTCGGTCGCAACCGAGGGGCCCTCCGGGGTTCTGCGTCAGTGGCTGCTCGGACCGGTGTGGTACTCGAACACCAGCCCGGCGACCATGATCAGCAGGAAGCCGACCGCGAGCACGATCATCCAGACGTGGAAGAACGCCAGGGCGACGCCCGCGAAGGCCGCACCGGCGGCCAGGCCGACCGGCCAGTAGCTGCCCGGGCTGAAGAAGCCGAGCTCGCCGGCACCGTCGCTGATCTCCGCGTCCGGGTTGTCCTCGGGACGGTCCTCGATCCGGCGAGCCACGAAGGACAGGTAGCTGCCGATGATCAGGGACAGGCCGCCGACCAGGATCAGCGCCACGGTGCCCACCGGCTCCTTGGCCCAGAGCCCGTACACGACCGCGGACAGGAAGAAGAAAACGGTGATGATGTTGAAGATCTTCGCTTCGACCTTCATGGAGTCCTCGCTCTCACGCCGTACGCCCTGTCGAGGGCACCCCTAGCTGTTCGTCCCGATGCCGGAAGGCGCACCACCGGTGCGATCGGTGTTGAACGGAACACCGGTCACGGCGTGCGGCGTGCACAGCTCACCGCAGTTCATCGCGCCGAGCGCCTCTGCGGCCGTGTAGGTCTGACCCGTCTGCGGGTTCACCTGGGTTCGCAGCTGCATGTACCGGTCGAACTTGTCCGGCGACAGCGCGCGGACCTCGAAGTTCATCATCGCGTGGTAGGTGCCGCACAGCTCGGCGCACCGACCCACGAACGAACCTTCACGCTCGATGGTGTTCTGGAAGACGTTGTCCTGGTTGTTCTTCTCCGGGTACGGGAAGGTGTCCCGCTTGAAGTGCCACTCCGGGACGAAGAAGGAGTGGATCACGTCGGTGGAGCGGATGTGGTACTCGACGCGCTCGCCGACCGGCACGACCAGCAGCGGGATCTCGCTGCTGCTGCCGACGGTGCGCACCGGCTGCCCGTCCGGCGTCTTGTGACCCGGGTAGTTGAACTCCCAGTTCCACTGGAACGAGACCACGTTCACGGTCTGGTCCGGCTTGGCCGGCTTGGCCATGACCGTGTTCTGGGTGACCGCCGTGAAGTAGAAGAGCACGACCACCAGCACGAACGGGATCGCCGTGTAGATGAGCTCCAGCGGCAGGTTGTACTGGAACTGCCGCGGCAGCTCCTCGTCGTTCTTCTTCTTGCGGTGGAAAGCGACCGACCAGAAGATCAGCCCCCACACCAACACACCGACCGCGAGTGCTGCGATGACCGACCAGGTCCACAGGTTCCGCATCGCCTCGGCCTGCGGGGTGACACCCTCTGGCCATCCGAACCGCAGGACCTCGTCGGTCGTGCAGCCAGTGGCCGCGACACCAACCAGGCCGATCAGACCAGCGACCTTGACCAGCCGTGGCACTCGGGTCCCCTCCTTCAGGCCCACTGCGCGACGCCTCCTCGTGCAAAACTCACCGAAGCGGCTCGTGTCGATCCCCGCTCACCCGCAGGCGACCGCGGATCCGCCGCCGGAATCCTGGGCAGAGCCTAGCCCAGGTGTAGCCGCGATACTGCTCCGGGGGCGTTGATCGCTCCCCCCGGGCCTCGTCCCGGCGCGGCCGAGCGGCTCCCTCGTTCCGGTGACCACCTGAACAGCCCGCACGGCAGCGGCCCGCGCGAGCACGTCCCGAGCCTCCCGCGGGCGTGGCTGGCGGGAGTCCGGCGGAGCCGACGGGTGCCCACCGGCGCTGCCGAGCGCAACGACCACGGCCGCACGCGCGTGCAGCGCGCGTGCCAGGGTTCTGCATACTGGAGCGAGCCTTTTCCCCCCGACTCGGAGAGGTGCACGAGACGCGTGTGCGGCCTGCTTGGACTCATCTGTCCCACCGAAGAACTTGCCGGTTACAGCGTGAACGCCGTGGCCAACGCGCTGCCGTGTCAACGCCACCGGGGCCCGGACGAGAGCGACACGTGGCAGGGCGGTGAGGTCGTCCTCGGCTTCAACCGGCTCTCCATCATCGACCTCGAGCACTCCCACCAGCCGCTGACCTGGGGTCCGCCGGAGAACCCGCAGCGCTACACGATCACCTTCAACGGTGAGATCTACAACTACCTGGAGCTGCGCGCGGAGCTCATCGAGCAGTACGGCGCGCGCTTCGCCACCGACGGCGACACCGAGGTGATCGTCGCCGCCTACCACTACATGGGGCCGCACTCGGTCGGCCGGCTGCGCGGCATGTTCGCCTTCATGATCTGGGACGACGAGCGCAAGGTCGTCTACGGCGCCCGCGACCCGTTCGGCATCAAGCCGCTGTTCTACGCCTCCGGCCCCGGCGGCACGGCCTTCGCCAGCGAGAAGAAGAGCCTGCTCAGCCTGGCCAACACGCTGAAGATCAGCGAGGAGATCGACCACAAGGCGATGCAGCACTACTTCGTGCTGCAGTACGTGCCGGAGCCCGAGTCGCTGCACCGGCAGATCCGCCGGATCGAGTCGGGCACCTCGTTCACCATCTCCCCCGGCGGGCAGCTGGTCACCGAGCGGTACTTCCAGCCGAACTTCCGGCCCCGCCCGGCCAACACCGAGGCCGACGTCAAGCGGCTGCAGGACGAGATCGTCGATGTGATGCGCGACTCGGTCGCCAAGCACATGCGCGCGGACGTCACGGTCGGCTCGTTCCTGTCCGGCGGCATCGACTCCACCGCGATCGCGGCGCTGGCCAAGGAGCACAACCCGAACCTGATCACCTTCACGACCGGCTTCGAGCGCCAGGGCTACTCGGAGGTGGACGTGGCGGCCGAGTCGGCCGCGGCGATCGGGGTCAAGCACGTCGTCCGCACCGTCTCCGCCGAGGAGATGATGGAGGCGCTGCCGCTGATCACCTGGTACCTCGACGACCCGGTGGCCGACCCTGCGCTGGTCCCGCTGTGGTTCATCGCCCGCGAGGCCCGCCAGCACGTCAAGGTCGTGCTCTCCGGCGAAGGCGCCGACGAGCTCTTCGGCGGCTACACGATCTACCGCGAGCCGCTGTCGCTGGCGCCGTTCGAGAAGGTGCCGGGCGCGTTGCGCAAGGCGATGGGCAAGGTCTCCAGCCGCATCCCGGAGGGCGTGCGGGGCAAGGACCTGCTGCGCCGCGGCTCGCTGGAGCTGGAGGAGCGCTACTACGGCAACGCGCGCATCTTCCGCGACGACCAGCTGCGCGGCATCATGCGCGCCTTCGACCCGGGTGTGTCGCACAAGGACATCACCGGCGCCCCCTACAGCCTGTCGAAGGACTGGGACCCGGTGACGCGGATGCAGCACGTGGACCTGTTCACGTGGCTGCGCGGCGACATCCTGGTCAAGGCCGACAAGATGACCATGGCCAACTCGCTGGAACTGCGGGTGCCGTTCTTGGACCCGGAGGTCTTCCGGGTGGCCAGCACGGTGCCGCTCGAGCAGAAGATCACCCCGGAGACCACCAAGTACGCGCTGCGCCAGGCGCTGTACCAGGTCGTCCCGGCGCACGTGCTCAACCGCCGCAAGCTCGGCTTCCCGGTGCCGATCCGGCACTGGCTCAAGGACGAGATGCACGACTGGGCGCGCAACATCATCCAGCAGTCGCAGACCGACCACCTGCTGGACCGCCGCGCGATCCTGCAGCTGCTGGAGGAGCACCGCTCCGGCGTCCTCGACCACAGCCGGCGCCTGTGGGCGCTGCTGGTCTTCATGCTCTGGCACGCCATCTTCATCGAAGGCCGCCTCGCGCCCGAGGTCCCGGAGCCGCACTACCCCGTGCGCCTCTGAGGCTCGAACGCACGCGGAAGGCCTGCTCCCCACCTCGAGGAGCAGGCCTTCCGCGCTTCCGCCCCAGGGGTCGCGGCGCCCCGCCCCAGCGGGTGCGGACGCGGTCCCGTCAGCAGTTGTTCTTGCTGGTGAAGGACGTGTGGTCGAAGTAGGGGACGGCCTTGCCGTTGAGCACGACCTCGCGGTCGGCGCCGTCGAGGATCTGCTCGTAGTGCAGGTGGGGGCCCGTCACCCCGCCGCTGGAACCCGCCTCGCCGATCTTCTTGCCGAGCGAGACCTCGTCGCCGACCGAGACGGACTGCTTCGAGAGGTGGGCGTAGCGGGTGCGCCAGCCGTTGCCGTGGTCGATCTCGATCCACCGGCCGTAGCTGGTGTCACCCTCGTTCTCCGACCTGGTCACGGTGCCGCCTGACGAGGCGAGGACGGCCATGCCGGTGATGCCGTCGCGCTGGAAGTCGACCGCGTTGGCCGGGCTGTGCCCGCTGAAGGTGGCGGCCGTGACCTTCACGCCGCACTTGAAGGGCACCTGGAAGTTCGGCGCGGCCGAGGCCGGCGCCTGGAATCCGACCACGGCGAGCGCAGCCAGTGCCACTGCTGCCGTGGTCGTCCCTAATCGCTTCATGCGAACCACCTCCGAGTTGTTGTTGGTGATTCACATGTGATCACGTCCAGTTGGGCGGAAATAGACCCACACGAAGGTCAACTTTTGCCAGTTTTCAACCACACCGCGGTGTTCGGCGGCAGCGTGCCCCGCCACTCCTCCGCGCTGTCGCTGCGGATCAGCAGGTCGCCGGGCAGGTCGAGGCTCACCGGGGTGTCGCCGAAGTTGGTGGCGCAGGTGAAGCCCGGCTCGCGGGCGAAGGCCAGCACGCCCTCCGGGGCGTCCAGCCAGGTCAGGTCGCCGTCGCCCAGCGCGGGCAGCGCGCGGCGTCGGGCCAGCGCCTCGCGGTAGAGCCGCAGCACCGAGCCGGGGTCCCCGCGCTGGGCCTCCACCGTGGACGCCGACCACTCCGCGGGAGCGGGCAGCCAGCTCCCGCCCGGTCCGAAGCCGAACGGCGGCTGCTCACCGGACCACGGCATCGGCACCCGGGAACCGTCGCGTCCGAGGTCGGCACCGCCGGAGCGGCTCCAGATCGGGTCTTGGCGGAGCTCGTCGGGCAGCTCCAGCACCTCGCGCAGCCCCAGCTCCTCGCCCTGGTAGACGTACACCGAGCCGGGCAGCGCGAAGCTGAACAGCGCCGCCGCGCGGGCCCGCGCCAGGCCGAGCTCCCCGCCGCCGTAGCGGGTGACCGGGCGGCGGACGTCGTGGTTGCCCAGCACCCACGTCGTGGTCGCACCGACCTGGCCGGTGGTGGCCAGCGAGTCGGTGACGACCTCGCGGAACTCGGCCGCCGACCAGGGAGCTTCCAGCAGCGCGAAGTTGAACGCCTGGTGCAGCTCTTCGGGTCGGACGTAGCGGGCCAGCCGCTCCTGCGTCGACGCCCACGCCTCGGCGACACCGATCCGCCCGCCGGAGTAGGAGTCGAGCAGCACCCGCCAGTCGCGGTAGATCTCGTGCACCTCGTCCTGGTCGAAGTACGGCAGTTCACCATGGCCCAGCAAGGAGATCTGCTCGGTCAGGCCGGTGTCGGGCAGGTCGGGGTGCTTGATCATGCCGTGCGCGACGTCGATGCGGAAGCCGTCGACCCCGCGGTCCAGCCAGAACTTCAGGACCTTGCGGAAGTCCGCGCGCACCTGCGGGTTCCGCCAGTTCAGGTCGGGCTGCTCGGGCGCGAACAGGTGCAGGTACCACTGCCCGTCGGGCAGCCGGGTCCACGCCGGACCGCCGAAGACGGATTCCCAGTCGTTCGGCGGCTCGTCGCCGCGTCCGTCGCGCACCAGGTAGCGGCCGCGCTCGGCCGATCCCGGCCCGGCGGCGACCGCCTCGGCGAACCACGGGTGCCGGTCGGAGGTGTGGTTGGGCACCACGTCGACCAGCACCTTCAGTCCGGCGTCGTGAGCTTCGGCCAGCAGCGCGTCGAAGTCCTCCAGGTCGCCGAAGAGCGGGTCCACACCGCAGGGGTCGGCGACGTCGTAACCGCCGTCGGCCATCGGCGAGGGGTAGAAGGGGGTCAACCAGATCGCGTCCACGCCGAGGTCGACGAGGTGCGGCAGCCGCTCGCGCGCACCGGCGAGGTCACCGACCCCGTCGCCGTCCGAGTCGGCGAAGCTGCGCACGTAGATCTGGTACACCACGGCCTCACGCCACCAAGACATGCTGCTCCCCTCAGGAATGGGCGGTCCGCACCGCCCGGCCACGGGACTCACCGCTCCCGGGTGGACTCCCGGACGACGAGGTTCGGGCGGAACATGCGGCTGAAGCTGGTCGACCCGTGCTCGGCACCGTCCGGGTCGAGCTGCCGGAGCAGCTCGTCGACCGCCGCGGCGGCCATGTCGCGGATGGGCTGGGCCAACGTCGTCAGCGACGGCTGGCAGTAGGCCGCCATCGGGATGTCGTCGAACCCGACCACGGAAACGTCCTCCGGGGTGCTCAGCCCGCGGCGCTTGGCCTCGCCCATCGCACCCAGCGCCATCACGTCCGACGAGCACAGCACCGCCGTGGGCTGCGGACCGTCGAGCAGCCGAGCCATCGCCTCGGCCCCTCCCGCGGCGGAGAACGAGCCGTGCGCCACGAGGTCCGCTCCCGGTTCGACGTCCGCTTCCTCCAGGGCGGCGGCCCAGCCGGCGCGCTTGAGCCGGGACGGCAGCGCCCGCGAAGGGCCGCTGACGAAGCCGATCCGCCGGTGCCCCAGCTCCAGCAGGTGCCGGGCGGCGATGTGCCCGGCCAGGTGCTCGTCAACGGTGATGTCGGGGACGTCGAGGCTGGGAGCACCGCCGTTGACGAAGACCATCCGTACGCCGTCGCGGCTGAGCTTCTCGTAGTAGCCGCGGCTCCGGCGCTCGTCGTTGTCCGGGTTGGCGATCTCCGGCGAGACGAAGATCATCCCTTCGACACCGCGCGCCTGCAGCATCTGGACGTACTCGCGCTCGCTCATCGCCGCCCGCGTGTTGCACAGCAGCGAGGCGTAACCCGCTTGCGAGGCACGGCTTTCCAGCGCCTCGGCGAAGGCCGGGAACACCGGGTTCGACAGCTCGGGCACCAGCAGGCCGATCACGCCGGTGCGCCGGAGCGCACCGACGCCCCGGGCGGTGTGCGGGAGCTGGTTGACCACGTCGAGCACTCGTTGCCGGGTCTCCTCAGCGATGCCGGACTTGCGGTTGAGCACGCGGCTCACCGTGGACACGCTCACCCCGGCCGCTTCCGCGATCTCGGCCAGACCCGCCAACGCTGGACTCCCTCCACTGCCCGTGCTTCCGGAACGATCCTGCACGTCGCAGCAAATCTTTGCAACGGACCTCTGTTCCCGTTCATCGCGGTGTTGTCCACTTCTGGTCACACTACTTGACGTAGATCACATCCAGAGGTGCAATTCGACGCCAAAGATTCGCAAGGATTTGCACACTGGAGGTCCGGCATGAGACCCAAGGCCACGGTCACCGCTGCCCTCGGCGTGGTCAGCGCGCTCACCCTCGCCGCGTGCGGCGGATCGACCGGTGACGCGAACCAGGTCGTGTACTGGGACACCAGCGGATCCGCGGAGAGCGCGGTGTTCAGCGAGATCGCGCAGGAGTGCGGACGCACCGGTGGGTACCAGGTGCGGGTGGAGTCGGTGTCCTTCGACCAGGCCTTGAACAACTACAAGACCGCAGCTCAGGGCGGGCAGGGCCCGGACGTGCTGCGCGCCGACGTCGGCTGGGTCTCGCAACTCGCGCAGGCCGGGCTCATCCAGGACCTCTCCGACACCCCGCTCGGCACCGACACCGCCGACTTCCTGCCGAACGCGGTGCAGTCGACCAAGTTCGAGGGCAGGACCTACGCGGTCCCGCAGGTCACCGACGCGCTGGCGCTGTTCTACAACAAGCGCGAGCTCGAGACTGCCGGTGTGGCACCGCCGCAGACCTGGGACGAGCTCAAGGCGATCGCGCCGAAGCTCGGCGGGGAGAACGCGCTGTTCCTCAACAACGACGAGTACTACGCGTTGCCGTTCATCTACACCCACGGCGGGGACCTGGTGAACACCAGCGCGCGGTTGATCACCGTCAACTCGCCCGAGACCGTGCGCGGCGTGCAGGTGGCCAAGGACCTGCTCGACGCCGGGGCCGCTCGCACCTCGCTGGACCAGCCCAACTCCTACACGAGCATGAAGACCGCCTTCACCACCGGCGAGACCGCGATGGTCATCGACGGGCCCTGGGCGGTCTCGGAGTACACCGCCTCACCCGAGTTCGCCGACCCCGCCAACCTCGGCATCGCACCCGTGCCCGGCTCGGCCACCCCTTCCCCCGTCGGCGGGCACGACTACGTGATCCGGCAGGGCAGCGACGCCACGGAAGCCTCGACGAAGTTCGTGGCATGCATGAGCAGCAGCGCGAACCAGGCCGAGGTCGCCGCGGAGCTGGGCCTTCTGCCCTCCCGCAAGTCCGCCTACGACGACCCGGCCGTGGCGGCCAACCCGATCGTCACCGCGTTCCGTCCGCTGGCCGCGACCACCCACGCCCGCGCCTGGATCCCGCAGAACAGCGAGCTGCTGGAGCCGCTGCAGACCGCCTACGGCGACGTGCTCTCCGGCCGCAAGCCGGCCCAGGTCGCGCTCGACGAGCTGGCGCAGACCTACCAGTCCACGATCCTCACCGACTACGCGAAGCGCTGATCATGCGGAACTCCCTCGCCCGGTACTGGTTCGCCTACGCGATGGTGCTGCCGGTGCTGGTGGTCCTCGCCGTGCTGGTCGTGCTGCCGCTGCTGCAGGGCGTGCACTTCGGGTTCACCGACATCAACGACACCAACATCGCCAACCCGGTCCTGGACCGGGAGGCGCGGTACTCCTTCACCGGCTGGGACAACTACCTCAACGTGCTGTCCGGCTCGGCGGCGTACGGCTCGTTCTGGGCGACGCTGGGGCGCACCGTGATCTGGACCTTCGCGTGCGTGGCCTGCCACTACGGCATCGGGCTGGGCCTGGCGGTGCTGCTCAACCGCAGGATGCGCGGGCGCGGGCTGTACCGGGTGCTGCTGATCCTGCCGTGGGCGGTGCCGGTGTTCATCAGCGCCTTCGCCTGGCGGTACCTGCTCAACGCCGACTACGGCCTGGTGAACTGGGTGCTCGAGGCGGTGGGACTGCCCGGCCAGGTGTGGCTCGGGCAGTCCGACCTCGCGCTGGTGTCGGTGATCGTGGTCAACGTGTGGCTGGGCGTGCCGTTCATGATGGTCGCCCTGCTCGGCGGACTGCAGGCCATCCCGTCGGACCTCTACGAGGCCGCGGAGGTGGACGGCGCCACGCCCTGGCAGCGGTTCGTCCACGTCACGCTGCCCGGCCTGCGGCCGGTGTCGAGCAGCGTGGTGCTGCTCGGCGTGATCTGGACCTTCAACATGTTCCCGGTCATCTACCTGATCACCGGGAACAACCCCCACACCCGGATCCTCGTGACCTACGCCTTCGAGCGGTTCTTCTCCGGCGCCACCCGGGACTACGCGATCGCCTCCACCTACGGCGTGCTGATCCTGTCGGTGCTGCTGGTCTTCGCCGCGATCTACCGCCGCGCGATGGCGCGGCAGGGAGAGGTGCTGTGATGAGCATCGACGCAGCGTCCCTGCGCGCGTCCTCGGCCGCCGCCCGCCCGCGCGGCCGGGGACGACGGTCCACCCTGGCCAGCACCGCGCTGCACGCCGCGCTGGTCGTGGCCTCGCTGATCGCGGTGTTCCCGGTGTTCTGGGTCGTGGTCGTGTCGTTCAAGCCGGACGCGAAGGCGGTCGAGGCGACGCCGTCGCTGTTCAACGACTCGAGCCTGGACAACTACGTCGACGTGCTCACCGGGGCGAAGGGGTCCTTCCTGGCGTGGTTCGGCAACTCCGTGCTCATCGCGGCCCTGACCACGGTGCTCGGGGTGCTGTCGGCGGCGACCACCGCCTACGCGCTGAGCCGGTTCCGCTTCCCCGGCAGGCACTGGCTGCTGCTGTCGTTCCTGGTCGTGCAGATGTTCCCGTTCGCCGTGCTCATCGTGCCGCTCTACAACATCCTGCTCACGCTGGGCCTGCAGGGCAGCGCGCCGGGGTTGGTGCTGGTCTACTGCAGCACCGCGATCCCGTTCTGCACGTTCATGCTCAAGGGCTACTTCGACGGGATCCCGGCCGACATCGACGAGGCGGGGCGGGTCGACGGGCTCTCCCCGTTCGGCGTGTTCTGGCGGCTGGTGCTGCCGCTTGCCAGGCCCGGACTCGCGGTGACCGGGTTCTACTCGTTCATCGTGGCCTGGAGCGAGGTCGCGTTCGCCTCGGCGTTCCTGTCGGCCGCCGACGAGTCGAAGACGCTCGCGGTCGGCCTGCAGGTGTTCGTCCAGCAGAACCGGGCCGAGTGGGGGCACCTCGCAGCAGCGTCGGTGCTGGTGGCAGTCCCCGCCGTCGTCGTGTTCTACGCCGTGCAGCGCTTCCTGGTCTCGGGGCTGGCCGCGGGCAGCGTGAAGGGCTGACGACCCGATCTTGCCGCACCGGCTTTCGAAGGGGTCGAGGCACGGGAACACCACTACGCTGGACGGCATGCAGGAACTCAGGCTCGACCGACCGTTGGTGCTCGACGGGGGGTTGGCCACGGAGCTGGAAGCGATGGGCCACGAGCTCGCCGACGCCCTGTGGTCGGCGCGCTTGCTGGCCGACGCCCCGGAGGAGATCGTCGCGGCCCACGCCGCCTTCTACCGGGCGGGCGCCGACATCGCCACCACCGCCAGCTACCAGGCGTCCTTCGAGGGCTTCGCCGAGCGCGGTCTGGACCGGGCCGGTGCGGCGCGGTTGATGCACCGCAGCGTCGAGCTGGCTCGGCTGGCCGGCGAGGTCGAGCCGGGCGAGCACCGGTGGGTCGCCGCCTCCGTCGGCCCGTACGGCGCGACCCTCGCCGACGGCTCGGAGTACCGCGGTGACTACGGGCTGACCCTGCAGCAGCTGCGCGAGTTCCACGTGCCCCGGTTGGAAACGCTCGCCGAGGCGGGGCCGGACATCCTCGCGCTGGAGACCATCCCCGACCTCGTGGAGGCGGAGGTGCTGGTCGAGGCGCTCTCCGGCCTGGGCATTCCCGCCTGGCTGTCGTTCACGGTCGAGGGCGACCGCACCCGGGCCGGGCAGCCGCTCTCCGAAGCGTTCGCCCTGGCCGAGTCGGAGGCGATCACTGCGGTCGGGATCAACTGCTCGGACCCCGACGACGTCCTGCCCGCGCTCGAAACCGCCCGCGCGGCAACGGAGAAGCCGCTGGTCGCCTACCCGAACAGCGGCGAGGGCTGGGATTCCGAGCACCACGCGTGGACCGGCGACCCCCGCCTGTCCCCCCGCCAAGCCCGTCGCTGGCGCGAGGCCGGTGCCCTGCTCGTGGGCGGTTGCTGCCGCGTGCGCCCGGAGGACATCACCGCCGTGGCGGAAGCCCTGCTCGACCCGGAGTCCTGAGCCGGCGGCCGGAGAACGGTGGCGTCGGGCGAGGTCGTCCGGCATGGTCGAGGGCACTCCTGCGAGACCTGGGGGTGTGCCGGTGGACGGCCGAGCCGTGGACGAGGAACCGGAGTTCGACGCCGAGGGGTTGTTCGACGAGGACTACCTGCACTTCTACGACAGCGCGCTGACCGAGGAGCGCGATCGGGAAGACGCGGAGCTGGTGTGGCGGTTGCTCGGGCTCGCACCGGGCAGCGAGGTCCTGGACGTGGCGTGCGGGCACGGCCGGATCGCCAACCGCCTGGCCGAGCGGGGGTGCGTGGTCACCGGCCTGGACAGCTCCACCCCGTTCCTGCAGCACGCCCGCGCGGACGCCGCCGAGCGCGACGTGCACGTCGACTACGTCGAGGGCGACATGCGGGAGCTGCCCTGGCCGAACCGCTTCGACGGCGTGCTGAACTGGTTCACGGCGTTCGGCTACTTCTCCGACGCGGGCAACCGCCGGGTGCTGACCGAGGTGCGCCAAGCGCTGCGGCCGGGCGGCCGGTTCGCGCTGGAGCTGATCAACCTGGTCGAGCTGCTCCCCCGCTTCCGGGAGCACGCGGTGCACGAGGTCGGCGACGACCTGCTGATCGACCACCACCGCCTGGACCCGCTGACCATGCGCTCCCACGCCGAACGCCTCATCGTCCGGGCGGGCCGGGTGCGCCGCATCCCCTACGCGATCCGGCTCTTCACCGCCCCGGAGCTCCGGGACTGGCTGCACGACGCGGGTTTCACCGACGTCACCTTCCACGGCGAGGACGGCGAACCCCTCACCCGCCAGCACCGCCGCATGATCGCCGTAGCCACCCGCTGACCCCGCTCCCACCCGAAGACACCTCGCGCGACATCACCGCCACCCCCCACTCGCAGCCAACCCGCCTCACACCCCGGCATGTCTCCACGCCGTGGGTGCCGACACTTCGCCCGACATGTCGTTCGCCCACGCAATGACATCGCGCGCGGGATGTCCGTCGGCCCGACACGCGGAGCATCGCGCTGGGTTTCGGAGCGGCGCATGGCGTCCGCGGAGCCGGCGAGGTCCTGCTACCTGCCACCGGCGCTCAGAGCCTTTCCGCGCAGCTCCCTAGTGGAGGACTGAGGTGGGGACGGAGTAGCCGCGGACCCGCTGGGGGTGGTCGCCCACCGGGATCCGGGCGGTCTCCTCCGTGCCGTTGAAGTCGATCACCGAGATGTCGTCGCTGTCGCTGTTGGACAGGAAGCAGCGCTGGCCGTCCGGGCTGGTGGCGGCCCAGTAGGGCTTCTTGCCGACCGGCACGATGGCGTCGGTGGTCAGCGACGGGACCGACACGATGGCCGCGTAGTCCGAGATCGTGCCCGCGTCGCACAGCTTGGTGCCGTCGGCGTTGGCGCTGAGGCCGTGGTGCGCGGAGTCCAGCGGGTAGTCCTCGCGCTTCATCTTCTGCGCGTCCTCGGACAGCGGCAGGTGCACGGTGCGGGTGACGCGCTTCTCGTCGAGGCTGTACTCGACGAAGCCGTTGTGGAACGACAGCTGCGCGTACATCGTCCGACCGTCCGGGGTCACGATGAACGGCCGGATGCCGACGCCGAAGTCGATGGTGTCGCGGACCTGCTTGGTGGCGGTGTCCACGATGGTCAGCTGCCGCTTGCCCTTGAGCGCGTCCAGCGCCGGGTCGTCGGGCATGACGACGCGCCCGATGGTGGCGTTGTACAGCGTGCTCCCGTCGGCGGAGTACCGGTTCTCGTGCGGGAAGTCACCGGTCGGGAAGCTGCCGGTGACGCTGCCGTCGGCGGGGTTGAGCAGCTGCACGACGTTGGCGGTGGTGGCCGAGACCGCCAGTTCGGCGCCGTCGGGCGAGAGCGCCATGTGGTCGGAGCGGTAGCCCTCGACCGGAGTGCGCCAGATCTGCTCGCCGGTGGCGATCTCGTAGGCGGCGACGTCCCCGAGACTGGGCCGCGAGACGTACATGGTCGTGCCGTCCGGCGAGACCGCGATGTCGTCGACGAGCTGGTCGTGGCCTTCGCCGGCGGTCTCGCGGATGACCAGCATCGCCGCGTGCTGGTCGGGGGTAATCTCGCGCTTCCGCTGCTCGAGGTCGGGAACCACGTCGATGCGCTGGTGCTTGTCGAAGTCGACGGCGTCGACCAGGTCGACGGTGCCCTCCCAGTTGTTGCCGACGAACATCACGTCGCGGCGCTCGTCGGCCACCGCCGAGGCCGGGAGCGCCGTGAGCGCGACGAGCGCTGCCGCGCCGAGAGCCCAGGTCCTGCGTCGCATCCGAATCGCCCTTCTCCGCACATGTGGGATCAACCGCTCAACGAACGTGAGATCAACCCGGATGTGCCCGGCGCGCAGGAGTTCGGCGAATGCGTCCGAACAGACCACGCGCCGGGCAGCGATCAGCCGAGCGCAGCTCCGGCGTGCAGCGCGAGACCCGAGTTCGGGGCCACGGTTGCGGTGAACGTGCCGTCGTCAGCGACCTCGACGGTCTGTCCGGTGCACGAGCCGTTCACGACCTCGCCGGACATGACGTCGCAGTAGCTGCCCGCGGGCAACGACGTCTGGAAAGTCCGCGAGAGCTCGCCGCCTTCGCGGTTGATCACCGCGAAACCCTTGTCCTGCCGGCCGAACGCGATCTGCCCGCCGCCGTTGTCCCACCAGTCGGTGAGCCCGGTGCCGGCGACCGCGCCGTGGAACCCGGCCATGCCCGCGATGATCGGGTGCCGTTGCTCGCACACCCACGCCGGGTCGTCGCAGGAGGCGGGTTTCGTCGTGCCGTCGGCCTCGGCCGGCGGGCCCGCTTCGGTGTCGTCGAAGGCGAAGCTCGAGATCAGCTGCGGCGTGCCGTAGGGGTGGGCCAGTTCGAAGGCCACGGCCAGGTCGTAGGCCGTGCCGTCCTTGTAGGTCAGCGTCGGTGAGCTTCGCTGGGTGTCGTGGTTGTCGACGAACACCACGGCCTGGCCACCCGGCAGCGTCATCGAGTCCCCGAGGTTCGCCAGCTGCGCGAGCGAGCCGTTCTTGAACGCGTCGCTGACCTTGCCCTGGTAGGCGAACTCGGTGACGTCACCGTTGCCGGTGTACTCCCCCGCGGTCGTGGTGGAGTCGGCGATGACCTCCTGGAACACGTACGGCTTCTGCCCGGTCCCGGGCACCTCGTCGAGCCCGCCGAAGATCGCGCCGACGTCCTCCGGCGGCATGTGCTTGACGCCGTCGACCCGGAACCCGGACACGCCCAGGCTGATCAGGTCGTTGAGGTAGTTGATCTCGGACTGGCGGACCCAGTCGCTCTCGGTCTTGAGGTCGGCGAGCCCGACGAGCTCGCAGTTCCGGACCTCCCACTTGTCCTCGTAGTGGGCGATGTCGCGGCGGCAGTCGTGGAAGTCCGCGTCCGAGTAGGTGCCGGGGTAGTCGTACTTGGTGAACTCCGAGCCGGCGCTGCCCGGGTGGTCGCCGTCCGAGCCGGCCATGTGGTTGACCACGGCGTCGACGTAGACCTGCACGCCGGCGTCGTTGCAGGTCTTGACCATGTTCGCGAACTGCTCGCGGTTCCCGCGGCGGGTTTCGAGCTGGTAGCTGATCGGCTGGTAGTCCTGGTACCAGGGGTGACCGGCCTCGGGCAGCACGATGTGCTCCTGCGGCGGCGAGACCTGGACGGCGCCGAACCCCTTCGGCCCGAGGAAGTCGGTGCACTCGCTGGCGATCGAGTCCCACGGCCACTGGAACATCTGGATGATCGGGCCGGCCACCGGTGCGGTGGCCGGTGCCGGAGCGCGTTCCTGGCCCCACGCGGCGGGCACCGCGGCAGCGCCGACCACGACCGCGGCCAGCGCCATTGCCGGTAATCGCATGACCTTCCTCCTTCGCACAACCTGCGACGAGCGAACGCCTACGATCACATTTTCTTGCGAAGGTAAAGTCAATACGCCAACGGACCCAGGGATTTACCAGCAATAACACCTCGCAAAACTTTGCACCGCAGTGGGAACGACCGGGCGCGATCAGCCGACCGAGCCCGGCTCTCAGAGCGGCAGCACGGCGGCCACCTCGGCCGCGGCGTCCTCCCCGTAGGTGGCGGCGAAGCGCGTGCGGGCGCGGCCGTGGTCGAGCGTCCACTCCTGGGTGCCGGTCACCTCGAGCACGTGCACCGCGATCAGCGAGCCGAGCTGCGCGGCCCGCTCCAGCGACAGGCCGCTCTCGACAGCGGCCAGGAACCCGGCTCGGAAGCCGTCCCCCACGCCCGTCGGGTCGGCACGGGCCACCTCGGGGACGGCGGGGACCTCCAGCCGCTGCCCGTCGCGGCCGACGATCTCGGCGCCGTCCGCACCGAGGGTGGTCACGCGGACGCCGACCTGGGCGCGCACGTCGTCCTCGCTCCAGCCGGTCTTCTGCCGCAGCAGACCCCACTCGTACTGGTTGGTGAACAGGTAGTCGGCGCCCTCGACCATCCGCCGGATCTCATCGCCGCTCAGCCGCGCGAGCTGCTGCGACGGGTCGCTGGCGAAGCGGTAGCCGCGCTGCCGGCACTCGTCGGCGTGGCGCAGCATGGCCTTCGGGTCGTTCGGGCTGATCAGCACCAGGTCGACGGCGTGCTCAGCGACGACCGGCGCGAGTTCGATGTTGCGCGCCTCCGCCATCGCGCCGGCGTAGAAGGAGGCGATCTGGTTGAAGGCCTGATCGGTGGTGCACACGAACCGCGCCGTGTGCGCGTACTCGGAGACGTGGACGCCGCCGCAGTCGACCCCGTTGCGCTCCAGCCACGACCGGTAGTCGGCGAAGTCCGCCCCGACGGCCCCCACCAGCACCGGGCGCCTGCCGAGCAGGCCCAGCGCGAAGGCGATGTTGGCCGCGGCGCCTCCGCGGCGCACGACCAGGTCGTCGACGAGGAAGCTCAACGAGATCTGCTGCAGGCTGTCACCGACGAGCTGCTCGGTGAACCTGCCGGGGAAGTGCATCAGGTGGTCGCTGGCGATGCTGCCGGTCACTGCCACGGACACAGCGAGCCTCCGTTCCACTACGCGGGGTGACGAGAGTGTCGAGGGTAGCGCTCCCGGGCCGCACCGGCCCCACTCCGCGACCGGTGGCGGCGGAGAATGTCGGCATGCGCGAAGTGGAGATCTCCGACGAGATGATCCGGCTGGGCCAGCTGCTGAAGCTGTCCGGACTGGTCGAGCACGGTGCCGAAGCCAAGGACGTGCTGGAGGAGGGCCTGGTCCAGGTCAACGGCGCGGTGGAGACCCGACGCGGCCGCCAGCTCGTCGACGGCGATGAGGTCGTGCTCGACGACGAGGTCGTCCGCGTCGTCAGCACAGCGTGAGTCGTCACCCCGCCTGAACAGCGACGAGGCCGGCACCCGAGCGGGTGCCGGCCTCTTTCCGAAACGGTGTGCTCGTGATCAGTGGAACGAGTCACCGCAGGCGCACGAACCGCCTGCGTTGGGGTTGTCGATCGTGAAGCCCTGCTTCTCGATGGAGTCGACGAAGTCGATGACCGCGCCCTCCAGGTACGGAGCGCTCATCCGGTCGACGACCACGCCGAGGCCCTCGAAGTCCCGCCTCGCGTCACCGTCGAGGGTGCGCTCGTCGAAGAAGAGCTGGTAGCGCAGGCCCGCGCAGCCACCCGGCTGGACGGCGATGCGCAGGTGCATGTCGTCACGACCCTCCTGTTCCAGCAGGGCCTTGGCCTTCTGGGCAGCAGAGTCGGTCAGCGTGACACCGTGGGCAGGCGCCTCGGTCTCAGTCGTGTTCGGGGCGGTCATGGACACTCCCTCGTGGTCTCGCTCTCCGATTCCGGCGTGACTGTCAACCACGGCCGGATCCGGGGTGTTCCCGCGGGCGAACCCGGGGACGGTTCGGTCTCCTCTCCCCATGGTGGCACAACACCGCGCGGATCAGGTGTGACGTCGCAGTCCCAGGACGAACCGGGCGGTCTCCTGCAAGCCCGCCGAGCACGTCGAATAACCTGGAGGTGTGAGGTTCCTTCGCCGCAGCAGCGCAGAGCAGACCGCGAGCACGGACGCCGAGGACGGCGTCGAGCAGACCGCGGAGGAGCGCGCGCAACATCACACCCCCAAGAAGGGCAAGCCCACGCCCAAGCGGCGTGAGGCCGAGGGCAGGCGCCGCGGTCCGGTGCCGCCTCCGCCGATGACGCAGCGCGAGGCCGTCAAGCGGGCCCGGGGCAACAAGGAGGAGCGCCGCAAGGCCACCCAGGAGCGCCGCGAGCGCATGATGCAGGGTGACGACCGCTACCTGATGCCCCGCGACAAGGGCCCGGTGCGCGCCCACGTCCGCGACCTGGTGGACACCCGCAGGCACCTGATGGGCCTGTTCATGCCGCTGGTGCTGATCGTCTTCGCCACCACGCTGGCGCAGAACCTGCTCATCCAGCAGTACGCGACGCTGTTCTGCCTGGCCCTGCTGATCATGATGGTCGTCGAGGGAACGCTGCTGGGCCGCTACGTCAACAAGCGGGTCCGCGCCAAGTTCCCGGACCACCAGGACCGCCCGTTCTCGCTGGGCTGGTACGCCTTCACCCGCGCCATGCAGATCCGCAAGCTGCGGGTACCGCGCCCCCGCTACACCCCCAAGGACATCGCCAAGATCGGCTGATCCGGCTGCTCCTGGACGCGCCCCGCCCACGTCGTGAGCGGGGCGCTCGTCGTCGCGGCCACCCGCTCGCACTGCGTTGCCGGGTCCACCGCTCCTAGGCTCGGTCGGTCAAGCACCACGGCAACCGAGGAGGGGCACCATGGCCCAGTCGATCCGGACGATGATCAGCCCCGAGCGCTACGTCCAGGGCAAAGGCGCGATCCACCAGCTCGGCCACCACCTCAGCCAGATCGGCTCGAAGCCGGTGCTGGTCGCCGACGACGTGGTGTGGGGCTTCGTCGGCGACGACGTCGAGGCCTCGCTGACCGAGGCGGAGCTACCCGTGGACCGCCGTGCCTTCGGCGGGGTCCCGAGCGCCAAGGAGGTGGACCGGCTCGTCGGCGAGGTCACCTCGGCAGGAGCCGACGTGCTCGTCGCGATCGGCGGCGGCAGCACCATCGACGCCGTGAAGGCGGCCGGGCACCTCGCCGGGGTCCGGTGGGCCAACGCGCCCACGGTCGCCTCGACCGACGCTCCGTGCAGCGCCCTGTCGGTGATCTACACCGAGGAGGGCGAGTTCGAGGCGTACCGGTTCTTCCCGCGCAACCCCGACCTGGTCCTGGTCGACTCGCAGGTGGTCGCCAACGCGCCCGCCGAGTTCCTGGTCGCGGGTGTCGGCGACGCGCTCGCCACCTGGCTCGAGGCGCGCGCCACCTCCCGGTCGGGCTCCACGACCATGGCCGGTGGGCTGCCCACCCTCACCGGCACCGCACTGGCGAAGCTGAGCTGGGACGTGCTGTGGGAGAACGCGCTGCCGGCCATCGACGCCGTCCGCGACCACCAGGTCACCCCCGCCGTGGAGAAGGTCATCGAAGCGAACACGCTGCTGTCCGGGCTGGGCTTCGAGTCGGGCGGGCTCGCCGCCGCGCACGCCATCCACAACGGTCTGACCTCGGTCGCCGCCACGCACGGCCTCGCGCACGGGCAGAAGGTCAACCTGGGCTCGGTCGCCCAGCTCGTCCTGGAGGGCGCGCCGCCCGCCGAGCTGCGCGAGTTCGTCGAGTTCACCACCGAGGTCGGACTGCCCACGACGCTCGTCGAGGTCGGCATCAAGCCGGACGACGCCGAGTCGGTGCGCGCGGTCGCCACCGCGGCAGCCGCCGAGGGCGAGACCATCCACTCGATGCCCTTCGAGGTCACCGCCGAGGACGTGGCCGCCGCCCTCGCCTCGATCGACCGCCACGCCACGAAGATCCGCGAGCGGGCGCACCTGCCCGCCCCGACCCCCTACACCGCGAAGCACTGACGCTTCAGGCCCACTGCGGGACGTCCTCCGGGAACGCCCCCGCCGCCCAGTGGCGCGGCAGCGCTTCGCGCAAGGTCAGCCACTGGACCTCGGTCGGGTCTGAGGGGCCGGGGACGGCCACGAGCACGTCCGGGCCGTGGTCGGCGAGGCGTTCCCGGCAGATCCCGCACGGGCTCAGCACCAGGTGCGACCCGTCCTCGGCCCGGTGCAGGCAGATCGACGCCACGATCGCGCGGTCGAGCCGGTGCGCCGCGCAGTAGGGCTCGACCTCGTGGCACAGGTTCGTGCTCGGGTTGATCGGGTCGGGACCGGTCCCGGTGAGGACGGTCCCGTCGTCGAGCAGCATCGCTGCCGCTCCGGCGGGCCCTCCGCCGGGGAAGCGGTCGGCGATCAGCCGGCGGCACTCGGCCGCGGTCCTCTCCAGCAGCTCTCCGCTGACCACGCGCTCTCCCCTCGTCCAGACCCGCGGGCCCCTCGTCCCAGCGCCCCCATCATGGCCAACCTCGGTCCGCCCCACCCGTGCTCGGCGAAGATCGGACTCAGCGCGCATGACACCGCACACGGCTCGCCCCTCCGGAGCGGGGTGTGCGGGTACCGTCTCGTCGGTCGTTGATCGAGGAGGTCGTGTGCGGTCGTTGGTGCTGGGCGGGGCGAGGTCCGGGAAGTCGGCGCACGCCGAGGGCCTGGTGCCGGAGGACGCGCCGGTGACCTACGTGGCCACCGCGCGGCGGGATCCCTCCGACGCCGAGTGGAACGAGCGGATCGCCGCGCACGTGGCGCGACGGCCGGCGGCGTGGCGGACCGTGGAGGCGCCCGATCCCGCCTCGCCGCGGCGGGTTCTCGCCGAGGCCGGCGACGGTGATCACGTTCTGGTGGATGATCTGGCCACCTGGCTGACCGGTGTCCTCGACGACGCGGGGGCGTGGGAGCGCGACCGCGCCGCGCTGGCCGTCGTCGCGGAGCACTGCGACGCGCTGGTCACCGCCGTGTCCGAGGGGTCCGGGCACGTGGTCCTGGTGTCGGCCGAGGTCGGCCTCGGCGTCGTGCCCGAGACCCGGTCTGGAAGGCTGTTCCGGGACGAGCTCGGCTCGCTCAACGCCCGGCTGGCGGCGGTGTGCGACGAGGTGCTGCTGCTGGTCGCCGGATGTCCACTGCGGATCCGGTGAGCACCGGAGGGCCTTGCTGAGCTGCGGTTTTCAACACGGAGGTTTCGCTTGTCCACCGAACAGAACGACCCCGGCCGGATCGAGTTCCCGCCGGTCCCGGCGCCCGACGAGCAGGCCTCGCGGCACGCCGTGGCGCGGCAGGCTCAGCTGACCAAGCCGGCCGGTTCGCTGGGTCGGCTGGAGGAGCTGGGCGTGTGGTTCGCCGGGCGGCAGGGCGCGTGCCCGCCGCGCCCGCCCGCACGCCCGCGGGTCGTCGTCTTCGCCGGTGATCACGGCATCGCGCAGCACGGCGTGTCCGCCTACCCGCCCGAGGTCACCGGGCAGATGGTCGGCAACTTCCTCTCCGGTGGCGCCGCCGTCAACGTGCTGGCCGCGCACGCCGGGGCGACCGTGCGGGTGGTGGACATGTCGGTCACCGTCGACACCCCGCCGGTGGTCAGCGCGCACAAGGTGCGCCGAGGCTCCGGGGTGATCGACCGCGAGGACGCGCTGACCGACGAGGAGGTCCGAGCCGCCATCCGGGCCGGGCGGACCGTCGCCGACGAGGAGGTCGACTCGGGCGCCGACCTGCTCATCGCCGGGGACATGGGCATCGGCAACACCACGCCCGCCGCGGTGCTGATCTCGCTGCTCACCGGCACCGAGCCGGTCGCCGTCGTCGGCCGCGGCACCGGCATCGACGACCAGGCGTGGATGCGCAAGACCGCGGCGATCCGCGACGCGCTGCGTCGCGCCCGCAAGGTCCACGACGATCCGGTCGCACTGCTGCGCACGGTCACGGGCGCCGACATCGCCGCGCTCGCCGGCTTCCTCGCCCAGGCTTCAGTGCGCAAGACACCCGTGCTGCTGGACGGGGTCGTGGTCGGCGCGGCCGCGCTGGTCGCCGAGGAGCTCGCGCCCGGAGCGCGGCAGTGGTGGCTGGCCGGGCACCGGCCGGCCGAACCGGGTGGTCCCCTGGTGCTGCAGCACCTCGATCTGGAGCCGGTGCTGGACCTGGGACTGCGTCTCGGTGAGGGGTCCGGCGCGCTGACCGCGCTGCCGGTGCTCACCGCCGCGGTGAAGGTGCTCGCCGAGATGGCCACCTTCGACGAAGCCGGCGTCGCCGGCGAGGCCGGGGCGTGATCGACGGGCTGCGGCTCGCGCTGTCCTGGCTGACGGTGCTGCCGGTCCCCGCGGGCCAGGTCGACGACCGCGCGTGCCGGAGGGCCATCTCGTTCGCCCCGGTCGTGGGCGCGCTCGTCGGGGGTTTCGGAGCGCTGGTGCTGTGGGGGCTCAGCGCGGTGGGCGCTCCCCCGCTGCTGGCCGGGATCCTGGTCGTGGCGCTGTGGGTGCTGGTCACCCGGGGGATGCACGTGGACGGGCTGGCCGACACCGTCGACGGGCTCGGCTGCTACGGACCGCCGGAACGCGCGCTGCAGGTGATGCGCGACGGAGGTGCGGGACCGTTCGCGGTGGTCGCGCTGATCCTGGTGATCGGAGCGCAGGCGGTCGGCATCGGCACGCTCGCGCACACCCCGTGGGTGCTGCTCCTCGCCTGCACGACGGGTCGGGCCGCCTTCGTGCTGTGCTGCCGAGCGGGTCTTCCGCCCGCGCGACCGGAAGGCATGGGCGCGCTCGTGGCGGGCAGCCAACCGCTGTGGCTGGTGGTCGCCTGGTGGCTCGTGGCCTCGGCCGCTGCCGTGCTGATCAGCCCTGCGGCCGCGGTCTCGGTCGTCGTCGCCGCGGGCGTGCTGGTGCTGTTCACCCGCCACGTCCGCCGGCGCTTCGGCGGGATCACCGGGGACGTCCTCGGTGCGGCTTCGGAACTGGCCACCACGATCGTCCTGGTGGGTGCGCCCCTCGGCGGCGGCCCGGTGTGACGCGCAGCGTTCCCCGCACGTGAGAGCGCCCCCTGCGATCGACGATCGCAGGGGGCGCGTCACCTGAGCCTGATCAGGCGAGCTTGGTCATCCAGCCGTGGGTGTCCTCGACAGTGCCGTACTGGATGCCGGTGAGGCGCTCCCGGAGCTTCATGGTCACCTCACCAGGCTGACCGTCGGCGATGCCGAACTCGCCGTCGCGGTGCTTGACGTGGCCAACCGGGGTGATCACCGCGGCCGTGCCGCAGGCGAAGACCTCGGTGAGCTCGCCGGTGGTGGCGGCCTTCTCCCACTCTTCGACGGTGATCTTGCGCTCCTCGACCTGCATGCCGAGCTCCTTGCCCAGCTCCAGCAGCGAGGACCGGGTCACGCCGGGCAGCAAGCTGCCGCTCAGCGCGGGGGTGACCAGCTTCGCGTCGGCGCCAGAGCCGAACACGAAGAACAGGTTCATCCCGCCCATCTCCTCGACCGTGTGCCGGTCGCAGGCGTCGAGCCACACGACCTGGTCGCAGCCCTGCTCGACGGCCTGCTTCTGCGCCAGGAACGACGCGGCGTAGTTGCCGGCGAACTTGGCGGCGCCGGTGCCACCGGGGGCGGCGCGCACGTACTCGTGGCTCAGCCACACCGTCACCGGCTTGACGCCACCAGCGAAGTAGGAGCCGGCCGGCGAGGCGATCAGCGAGTACAGGTAGGTCCCGGACGGGTGGTTCACGCCCAGGCCGACCTCGGTGGAGACCATGAAGGGCCGCAGGTACAGCGAGCTCTCACCGGTGCTGGGGACCCACTCGCGGTCGACCGCGACCAGTTCGCGCAGCGAATCGAGGAACACCTCCTCGGGCAGCTCCGCCATCGCGATCCGCCTCGCGGAGCTGCGGAAGCGGCGAGCGTTGGCGTCCGGGCGGAAGGCCGCGACCGAGCCGTCGGGCTGCCGGTAGGCCTTCAAGCCCTCGAAGATCGCCTGAGCGTAGTGCAGGACCGACGTCGCCGGGTCGAACTCCAGCGAGTGGTACGCCTCCAGGCGGGCGTCGTGCCAGCCCTGCTCCTCGGACCACTTGATGGTCACCATGTGGTCGGTGAAGAACTTGCCGAACCCGGGATTCGCCAGTACCTCCGCGCGGCGCTCCGCTGAGGCCGGTTGCGGGTGGGGGTTCCGGGTGAAAGACAGTTCTCCGTTCATGCGCGTACGGTATCGCGTGCGTTCGAGCAGTGAAAACCGGCTTGGCGTCAGTTGGTCATCCAACTAAAGGACCCGTGCTGAGCGGAAGGGATGATTCTGCTCATGCCCCGGCCGCCCGCGGCATATGATGGGCGCATGACGCAGGCCGACAACACCCCCGCGCCGCAGCCCACCTCGGTCCAGCAGGACGTCCGCGCAGGTGTGCTGGCCGCGCTGATGCCCTTCGGCGCGGGCATGCTGCTGACCCTCGGTTACGCGTGGATCGGCGTCTTCGGGGTCGTCCTCGCGGCGATCGGTGCCGCGGGGTGGGCCTTCAGGTGGCACAACAAGCACCAGGGGTGGTTCCCGCAGCAGCTGACCACCGGCAGCGTGGTCGGCCAGACCGCGCTGGTCGCGCTGATCACCCTGCTGCTGTTCGTGTCGATCAGCTGACGCGGACCGACCTCACCCCGCGCGGCGGTGCCGGCGGGGTACGTGAGCGCTCCCCGGGTTCCGGGTCCTCACCGGACGGCGCCGCCCGGCATCACCGCAGCAGCTGCGGCGGGAGGTCGGGAACAGGCCAGGCCGGGTCCGGGCTGGCGTCGCAGTAGGTCCCGTCGAACGGGAACGCGCCGTCCTTGGCCAGCGCGATCATCTCCTCGCCTTCGGCGCGCAGCTCCGTCAGCTCGGCCGGGCTGAAACGCCCTGCGGCGAGCGCGTCGTCGAGCTCGTCCTCGTCCTTCCAGGCCCAACTGCCGTCGGGCATGACCTCGACGTCCAGCACGCCGTCGACCCGGCGCACGCCGTGCTCGTCCCGTCCGAGCGGGATCTCGAGGTTGACGTACCAGTTCCGGAACTCGCCCGACGGCTCGAAGAACCACCACACGGACGACCAGCGGTGCTCGTGGACCAGCCGCAGCGTCGAGGTGCCGCGCCACGTCGAGCGCGCGGGGATCCGCGGACCCGAGAACCGCTCGGCGAGCGGCATTTCCCGCGGACTTCGCCCGTCCGGGGAGGTGGTGATCCGGATCGGGGTGTCCGGAAGCACCCAGCACAGCAGTTCTTCGCCGTCGTCGGCGACGACGCGGGCCGGGTGCACGGTGCCGAGCGAACCGTCCAGGCGCCAGAAGCTGTAGAGCGCCTCGTCGCCCGGCGCCCACTGGTGCTGCCGAGCACCACTGGTCACAGCGTCCACCATCGCGTTGGGCATGACCGCCTCATTTCCACCGGCGTGAAACGACTCCCGCCAGCAACGGACCGACAACAACCACACCGAGCGTCGTCAGCATCGCAGAAATCGGCATGCTCATCGCCAGCACGACCGACAAGCCCATCCCAAGGCACGCACCCCGCATCGGCCAAGTGGGCCCATCGGAGAGCAGCAAACGGGCGCCTGCGTTGGCGAAAGCGTAGTGCAGCAGCAGCGCGCAGGCCGCGAAGGACAGCAACGCGATCGGGTCGACCAGTTGCGAGACGACCACCGCGGTGACCCCGGTGATCAGGTCCAGCAAGTACGGGGTCCCGAACGGGCCGGTGCGGCCCAGCACTCGCGGCAGTTCACCGTCGCGCACCAGCGCGAGCCCGGTGGAGCGGGCGGTTTCCAGCGCCCCGAGCAGCACCGGGAGCAGCGCGACAGCCGCGCCCACGCACACCAGCGGGACCAGGTCCGCCGCAGCGGCGGCGGTGAGCACGTCGCGGATCGGCATCGGCGAGAGCGCCAGGCGTTCCCACCCCAACTGGTGAACGAGGGCCGCGATCACCAGCCCGACGAGCAGCACCACCACGACCAGCGCCGTCCGGACGCCGCGCTGGACCGACGCCCAGGGCGCGCGGTCGGTGTCGTCGGCAGGGGCGGCGAGCCGCTCGAACCCGGTGAACGCGAGGAAGAGCACACCACCCGCACCGATGATCCCGACCGGGCTGTCCGCCGAGTCCGCGGGATCGAGGTGCGCCAACGTGCTGCCGACCGGCGCGATCGCGAAGCAGATCGCCACCACCAGGGCGATCACCGCCAGCACCAGCGCGACCCACAGCCATGCTGCGGCCCCGCGGATCCGCAGACCGGTGGTCGTCGCGAGCACCACCAGGACGATCACCGCCCCCGCCACGAGGGCACTGGCCGAGGGCAGGAAGAACTCGCCGATCACGCGCGCGATCGCGGCCACCGCGGCGACCTGGGCCGCCAGGTGCGCGGAGGCGCCGACGCGGGCGGGAAGCAGTCCCATCCGCTCGCGCACGCACGTGTAGGCCGATCCCGGACCGCGGTAGGCGCTGCCCTGGTAGGCCGTCGTCGAGGCCGCGCACACCGCCGCCAGCAGCGCCACCAGCAGCCCCAGCGGCGCCCAGGCCCCTGCCGCCGCCGCTGCGGGCGCCGGGCCCAGCAGCACGCCGACACCGACCATGCCGCTGAGCGCGAGCGGCAGCGCGTCGCGGCCGGTCGTCAACCGATCGTCCGATTCAACCTGTCGGGTCACCGGCCCACCCTTGCAGACGAGTGCGGGGACATCAGCCTCCTGTCGGCTGACTCGCGAGCGCGACGCCGGTCACCGAGCGCCCGTCAGCCGTCCTGACAGGGGTGCGCTGCACCGTCACCGGCCGAGGTGATCACATCAGTCGATCACCCGGCGCGAGGACACGCCGGAGGCGTGTGAGGGCTCCGCCGCTGGGGCACTCCGGGTCGGAGGCAGGCCACACGCCCGCCACCCCGAGCCGTCCTGAACACCGGTGCCGCTGGTCACGGCGGCGGCCCTCACATCACGGGTGAGGGACCACCGCCGCGGCGCCACGCCCACGGTGAACACGCCGATCGCCGGAGGACGCGGCGTTCTAGAGTGCGGGAAGGCTCTGGGAGAACCACAGCACTGATCCGGAGGATGACCACGTGACGACCCCGAAACTCGCCCTCACCGACACCGCGGTGGCCAAGCTGAGCGTGGACGCGCTCGTGATCGGCACCTTCGCCGGAGCCGATGGCCTGGAGCTCGCGCCCGGCGCCGAACCGGTCGCCACCGCCTTCGACGGCGATCTCGTGAAGGTGCTGACGTCGCTGGGTGCGAAGGGCAAGGCCGACGAGGTCGTCAAGCTGCCCGCCAACGGGCTGGCCGCGACCGTGCTGGTCGCCGTGGGCCTGGGCAAGCCGGGTGCCGACGGCCCGACCGCGGAGGCCGTGCGCCGCGCTTCCGGTGCCGCCGCCCGCGCGCTCTCCGGCGTAGAGCACGCCGCCACCACCCTGTCGACCCACGAGCTGTCCGCCGCCGTGCAGGGCACCGTGATGGGCGCCTACGGCTTCACCGAGTACAAGTCGAACGAGGGTGACGGGCCGGTGGGGGCGGTGGACTTCGTCGTCTCCGACGCCAAGGCCGACACCGCCACCCACGCCCTCAAGGGCGGCAGCGCGATCGGCGAGGCCGTCAACACCGCCCGCGATCTGATCAACACCGCGCCGAACGACCTGTTCCCGGCCTCCTTCGCCGAGCGCGCCACCGAGCTGGCCAAGTCCGCCGGCCTGGAGGTCGAGGTCCTCGACGAGTCCGCGCTGCGCAAGCAGGGCTTCGGCGGCATCCTCGGCGTCGGCTCGGGCTCGTCCCGCCCGCCGCGCCTGGTGCGCATCCGGCACAAGGGCCCGAAGGCGGCGAAGAAGGTCGCGCTGGTCGGCAAGGGGATCACCTTCGACACCGGCGGCATCTCGCTCAAGCCGGGCGCGAACATGGAGAACATGACCTCGGACATGTCCGGGGCCGCTTCGGTGATCGCCACGATGGTGCTGGCGGCGAAGCTGAACTACCCGCTGGACATCACCGCGACGGTGCCGATGGCCGAGAACATGCCCTCCGGCACCGCCTACCGCCCCGGCGACGTGCTGAAGATGTACGGCGGCAAGACCGTCGAGGTGCTCAACACCGACGCCGAGGGCCGGTTGGTGCTGGTCGACGCGATGGTGCGGGCCTGCGAGGACGAGCCGGACTACCTGGTCGAGACCTCGACGCTGACCGGCGCGCAGGTCGTGGCGCTGGGCAACCGCACCCCGGGCGTGATGGGCGAGGATTCCTTCCGCGACCGCGTGGCCCGGTTGTCGCAGGCCGCGGGTGAGGGCGGCTGGCCGATGCCGCTGCCCGAGGAGCTGCGCGCCGACCTGGACTCCAAGCTCGCCGATCTGGCCAACGTGACCAACCACCGCTGGGGCGGCATGCTCGCCGCCGGCATCTTCCTGCGGGAGTTCGTGGCCGACGACGTGCAGTGGGCGCACATCGACATCGCCGGTCCCGCCTACAACACCAACTCGCCGTGGGGCTACACCCCGAAGGGCGGCACCGGTGTGCCGGTCCGCACCCTCGCCGCGGTGCTGGCCGACATCGCCGAGAACGGCTGACACCCTGCGTTGCCGGGCTGGGGCTCCCACGGGCGCCCCAGCCCGGTTTTTTGTGACCCGGGTCACGAAAAGGTCACCACTGCGGGGGACACCGATGTCACGATGGGTGCATGACCGAACCACAACCGGCCACGCTGACCGCGACCAGGCACGGATACCAGGTCGACGTGGTGTGGACCGGTAACACCGGCGAGGGCACCACTTCCTACCGCAGCTACGAGCGCACCCACGAAGTGCGCGCCGTCGGCAAGGACTCCATCGACGCCTCCGCCGACCCCGTCTTCCTGGGGGACGCGGACCGCTACAACCCCGAAGAACTGCTGGTCGCCTCACTGTCGCAGTGCCACATGCTGTGGTTCCTGCACCTGGCGGCCGACTCCGGCGTGGTCGTCACCGGCTACCACGACCGGGCTCGCGGCATCCTCGCCGAGAACGCCGACGGCACCGGCCAGTTCGAGGCCGTCGAGCTGGCACCCGAGGTCACCGTCTGCGACCGCGCGTCACTCGACGTCGCCGAGGCGCTGCACGAGCGGGCGCACGAGCTCTGCTACATCGCCAAGTCCGTGACCTTCCCGGTCCGGTGCACGCCGTCGACCCGCGTGGCGAACTGATCGGCGGCGGATCGATTCAGCAGCCGACGCGGCCGTGAGCTCGACGCATCCGTGATTGCGTGATCGCGCGCTCACGGCCGTTCGTCGGCGGCCTGCTGCGCACGTCGGCGAAGAATGCGCTGCCGGGCCTGGTAATCGCGCATCCGCTGCGGATATCCGACTTTCGCGACCTCGTAGAGCGGAACACCGAGCCGGCTCGTGAAGCGACCGGCCGCCGCCGGGGACGCCACGCGGCGCCGCGTCCACTCCCCGTCGTGCGCGATGAGCAGCAGCGTGGTCTCGGTGACCAGGGTGCGGGGTTCCAGGTAGCCCTCGACGCCGCGGCGCTGCGCAGCCCAGTCCCGGAGGTGATCGGTGTCCGCGGAAGTGGCGCGCCTCCCGGTACCGGAACGGCGGCCGCGGAACCGGTCGAAAATTCCCACCGCACTGCCCTCCCCGATGCCGTTCCAGGCTGGTCGGGTTCGATTTTGCCACCGTGAACACGTGCTGAGTGTGAAAAGAGGCTGAGAATGCGCGGCAACGGTGTGATCGCGGCGTCGAATGCAGCACAGATCACCCGGCCCACCGCGCATCGGCCGGTCGGGTGGTGACAAGATGGCCTGTGGTGTGCATGACCACCACAGGTCACGCAACCGCCTGCAAGTCAATGACGCCCTGTCGAGGAGTGCGAAGTGACCGACACGTCCGCCGATCTGGTCATTCTCGGCGGCGGTTCGGGCGGCTACGCCTGCGCTTTCCGCGCGGCCGAGCTCGGCCTGTCCGTCGTCCTCATTGAAAAGGACAAGCTCGGTGGGACCTGCCTGCACCGAGGTTGCATTCCGACCAAGGCCCTGCTGCACGCGGCCGAGGTCGCCGATTCCACCCGAGACGCCGACCAGTTCGGGGTGCGTGCGGCCCTCGAAGGCATCGACATCGACGGTGTCAACAAGTACAAGGACAACATCGTCTCGGGCCTGTACAAGGGTCTGCAGGGCTTGGCCAAGGCCCACAAGGTGAACCTGGTCGAAGGCGCGGGCACGTTGGTCGACGCCAACACCGTCGAGGTCGACGGCACCCGCTACACCGGCAAGAACGTGGTGCTGGCCACCGGTTCGTACTCCAAGACGCTGCCCGGCCTGGAGCTGGGCGGCCGCGTGATCGCCAGCGAGCAGGCGCTCAACCTGGACCACGTCCCGAACAAGGTGGTCGTGCTCGGCGGCGGTGTGATCGGCGTGGAGTTCGCCAGCGTCTGGGCCTCCTTCGGTGTCGAGGTCACCGTCGTGGAAGCGCTGCCGCACCTGGTGCCGAACGAGGACGAGTTCGCCTCCAAGCGCCTGGAGCGCGCCTTCCGCAAGCGCGGCATCAAGTTCAAGACCGGCGTGAAGTTCACCGGCGCCACCCAGAACGACAACGGCGTGTCGGTCAGCCTCGAGAACGGCGAGACCTACGACGCCGACCTGCTGCTGGTGGCCGTCGGCCGCGGCCCGAACACCGCCGGTCACGGCTTCGAAGAGGTCGGCGTCACGATGGAGCGCGGCTTCGTCCGCACCGACGAGCGGCTGCGCACCAACGTGCCGGGCGTCTTCGCCGTCGGCGACATCGTGCCGGGCCTGCAGCTGGCCCACCGCGGCTTCCAGCAGGGCATCTTCATCGCCGAGGAGATCGCAGGCCGGAACCCGCAGCCGATCGACGAGGCCGGCATCCCGCGCGTGACCTACTCCCACCCCGAGGTCGCCTCGGTGGGTCTGACCGAAGCCGCAGCCAAGGAGCAGCACGGCTCGGTGGAGACCTTCACCTACGACCTGGCGGGCAACGGCAAGAGCCAGATCCTCAAGACGCAGGGCGCGGTCAAGCTGGTCCGCGCGACCGACGGCCCGGTCGTCGGCCTGCACATGGTCGGCGACCGCGTCGGTGAGCTCATCGGCGAGGCGCAGCTGATCTACAACTGGGAGGCGCTGCCGGAGGACGTCGCTCCGCTGGTCCACGCCCACCCGACCCAGACCGAAGCCCTGGGCGAGGCCCACCTCGCCCTGGCCGGCAAGCCGCTGCACGTGCACGGCTGAGGCAGCCGCACCCAGCGACAGACAGCCGCACCCCGCCACACCCACGAGGAGTCAGCAACAGATGGCCTTCTCCGTTCAGATGCCGGCGCTCGGCGAGAGCGTCGCCGAAGGCACGATCACCCGGTGGCTCAAGCAGGAGGGCGACACCGTCGAGGTCGACGAACCCCTGCTCGAGGTCTCCACCGACAAGGTCGACACCGAGATCCCGTCCCCGGCCGCCGGTGTGCTGCAGCGCATCGTCGCGCAGGAGGACGACACCGTTGAGGTCGGTGGTGAGCTCGCAGTCATCGGCGACGCCGGTGAGGCGCCCGCGGCTCAGTCCACCGGTTCCGCTCCGGCGGCCGAGTCCGCGCCCGCCGAGGAGTCCGCTCCGGCCGAGCCGGAACCGGCTCCGGCCGCCGAGTCGGCTCCCGCCCCGGCGGCCGAGCCCGCGTCCGCTCCCGCCGGAGGCGCGCAGGGCACCGACGTGACCATGCCCGCGCTGGGCGAGAGCGTCGCGGAAGGCACGATCACCCGTTGGCTCAAGCAGATCGGCGACTCGGTCGAGGTCGACGAGCCGCTGCTGGAGGTCTCCACCGACAAGGTCGACACCGAGATCCCCTCCCCGGCGGCGGGCACGCTGCTGGAGATCGTCGCCGGTGAGGACGACACCGTCGAGGTCGGCGCGAAGCTCGCCGTGATCGGCGCCGAGGGTGCCTCGGCTCCAGCCGCCTCCGCCCCGGCCGCCGCGGAGCCCGAGCCGGCCCCGGAGCCCGAACCGGCTCCCGAGCCCCAGCAGCCCTCGGAGCCCGCGCCCGCCCCGGCCGCCTCGGCTCCGGCCTCGGCTCCGGCGGCACCGGCGCAGCCCGCTCCGGCTCAGGAGGAGGCCCCGGCCAACGGCGGTGGCGCTCCCTACGTGACCCCGCTGGTGCGCAAGCTGGCCAACGAGCACGGCATCGACCTGACCGACATCAAGGGCAGCGGTGTCGGCGGCCGGATCCGCAAGCAGGACGTGCAGGCCGCGATCGACGCCAAGCAGGCCCCGGCCCAGACGGCCCCGGCGGCCCCGGCGGCTCCGTCCGCACCGGCCGCCCCGGCTGCGGCCGCCTCGGGCTCGGCCCCCGCGGTCGAGCCGTCGGAGGAGGCCAAGGCGCTGCGCGGCACCACGCAGAAGATGTCGCGGCTGCGGCAGCTGCTGGCCCGCCGCATGGTCGAGTCGCTGCAGACGGCGGCCCAGCTGACCACGGTCATCGAGGTCGACGTCACCCGCATCGCGCGGCTGCGCGAGCGCGCCAAGAGCAACTTCGAGGCGGCCGAGGGCGTCAAGCTCTCGTTCCTGCCGTTCTTCGCCAAGGCCGCGGCCGAGGCGCTGAAGTTGCACCCGAAGCTGAACGCCTCGATCGACGAGGAGAACAGCTCGATCACCTACCACGGTGCCGAGCACCTCTCCGTCGCGGTGGACACCGAGCGCGGTCTGGTCTCCCCCGTCATCCACGACGCGGGCGACCTCAACCTCGGTGGCCTGGCCCGCAAGATCGCGGACCTGGCGGCGCGCACCCGCAACAACAAGATCAAGCCCGACGAGCTCTCCGGTGGCACCTTCACCATCACCAACACCGGTAGCCGGGGTGCGCTGTTCGACACGCCGATCCTGAACCCGCCGCAGGTGGGCATGCTCGGCACCGGCACGGTCGTCAAGCGGCCGGTCGTGGTAGCCGACGAGAACGGCGGCGACACGATCGCCATCCGCTCGATGGTCTACCTGGCGCTGTCCTACGACCACCGCCTGGTCGACGGCGCCGACGCCGCCCGCTTCCTGAGCACGCTCAAGCAGCGCCTGGAAGAGGGGGCCTTCGAGGCCGACCTCGGCCTCTGAGCCGAGGTCGCAGGACTGAGGCGAGGAGCGGCCGCTCACCGGTTCCGGTGGGCGGTCGCTCTTCTCGTCTCCGGAGGGCTCGCACCCGACCTGCCGGTGCGGCACGATGCCGGGCATGCGCGTGGTTGTCGCCGGTTCGTCGGGGTTGATCGGTACGTCGCTGGTGGCCGGGCTCCGGCGGGCCGGGCACGACGTGGTGCGGCTGGTCCGGCGCCTGCCCGCCGCCGCGGACGAACGCGGCTGGGACCCCGGCACCGGCGAGCTGGACGCCGACGCCCTGGAGGGCGCCGACGCGGTGATCAACCTCAGCGGTCCGGGCATCGGCGACCAGCGCTGGACCCCCGAGCGCAAGCGGCACCTGCTCCAGGCCCGCGTGCGGGCCACCGAGGTGATCGCGAAGGCGGTGGCCGAGTCCGGCGTTCCGGTGCTGGCCAACGCCTCGGCGGTCGGCTACTACGGCGACACCGGATCTCACCCGGTCACCGAGACCTCGCCTCCCGGTGCGGATTTCCTGGCCGGGTTGTGCCGGCGTTGGGAGGCCGCGACCGCTCCGGCCGTCGCGGCCGGAGCACGGGTCGTGCTGCTGCGCAGCGGCCTGGTGATCGCCCCGTCGGGAGGTCTGCTCGGCAAGCTCGAGCCGCTGTTCACGTTCGGGCTGGGCGGGCGGCTGGGCGCCGGGAAGCAGTACATGCCGTGGATCTCGCTGGAGGACGAGGTGGCCGCGCTCCGCTTCGCGGTGGAGACCCCCGACATCTCAGGTCCGGTGAACCTCACCGGCCCGGCCCCGGTCACCAACGCCGAGTTCACCCGCGCGCTCGGCGAGGCCCTGGGTCGCCCGGCTCCGTGGATCGTGCCGGGTTTCGCGCTGCGCCTGATCATGGGCGAGCTGGCCGACACGGCGCTGACCGGCCAGCGCGCGATGCCGACCGTGCTGGAGGCCCACGGGTTCAGCTTCCAGCACCCGACGCTCGGTGCGGCCCTGGCCGCGGCTACCGGGAAGTAGCCGACCTTCGGCTGGAAGGCGGTGCGCGAGGCGTAGCCTGACGCCGTGAGTCGTGCCAACACTTCGTGTCGCACCTCGGCCGAACCGATGGCCGTGCGCCACCTGGGAACCATCGATTACCTGGACGCCTGGGACCTGCAGCGCGAGCTGGCCTGCGGTCGCGTGGAAGGCGAGAACCCGGACACCCTCCTGCTGCTGGAGCACCCCTCGGTCTACACGGCGGGCAAGCGGACCCAGCCGGAGGACCGTCCCACCGACGGCACGCCGGTCATCGACGTCGACCGGGGCGGCAAGATCACGTGGCACGGCCCCGGTCAGATCGTCGGCTACCCGATCGTGCAGCTGACCGACCCGATCGACGTCGTGGACTACGTGCGCCGCCTCGAGCAGGCGTTGATCCACGTCTGCGACCGGTTCGGCTTGGACGCCGGCCGGGTCGAGGGCCGCAGCGGCGTGTGGTTGCCCGCGGTCGACGGGCGCCCGGAGCGCAAGATCGCCGCCATCGGCATCCGCGTGCAGCGCGGCGTGACGATGCACGGGCTCGAGCTCAACTGCAACGCCGACCTCCGCGAGTTCGAGCGGATCGTCCCGTGCGGCATCGCCGATGCCGGGACCACGTCGCTGTCGGCCGAACTGGGCCGCGACGTGCCGGTGGGCGAGGCGTACCCGCTGGTCGAGCAGGCCGTGCAGGACGCGTTGGACGGCCGCCTGGGACTCACCGAGCGCAACATCCCGCGCAGCCGCCCCGCCGCTGCGGGCGTCACGCTGGCACTGGACCCGAGCTTGCGCTGACACACCTGACTCCACTCCTCTAGTATTCCGGAACAACGGAGAACTGGAGGAGTGGCATGTCGCTGTCCCGTCGAAGCCTGCTCGCCGCCGCCGGAGCCACGGCTCCCCTGCTGCTGACCCGCCCCGCACACGCGGCCCCACCGGACCTGACCACTCCCGAGGGGTGGCTGTCCTGGATCGCCGCTCACCGCGACCAGCTGAGCGTGGTGCTCGACGACGGTCGCGGCGGCCGGCTGCACCACCGCGCGGACCTCGCACGACCGCTGGCCTCCGCGGTGAAGGTGCTGCACCTCGCCGCCTACGCCGACGCGGTCGCGGCAGGCCGGCTCGACCCCCGCGAGCAGGTGCGGGTCGGTGACTGGGAGCGCTACTACGTGCCCACCGACGGGGGCGCTCACCCCGCGAGCTTGCGCCACCTCGGCGTGCCGCTCGACGAGAACGGCCTGCACGCGGCGGATCCCCAGCACCGGGTGGCGCTCGACGACCTCGCAGCGGTGATGATCTTGTTCAGCGACAGCGCCGTGCCGGACCTGCTGCGCGACCGGCTGGGTGCCGACGCCGTGGCCCGGGCCGCGACCGTGCGCGGCTGGCCGGACGCCGACGTGCGGTCGTTCTCCGCCGAGCACCTGTTCCTGGCACTGCCCGAAACCGCGCCTCCTGCAGGACTTCCCGTCGACGCGCGGCGGGCCTGGGGTTTCGCCCTCGAACAGCGGTACCGCGACGATCCGGCGCTGCGCGCGGAGGCGGTGCGGCGGCTGGAAGCCGGTGTGCCCGGCTACCCGGCGCAGGTGGTGTGGGCGTCGGCAACCTCGGCCGGATCCGCCGAGCAGTTGGCCGCGGTGCACCGCGCGCTCAGCACCGGAGGCGGTCTCGCGCGGGAACACCTGGAGCGTCCGCTGGCCGGTTCCCTGCCACCGGGTGTGCTCGGCATCGGACTCAAGGGCGGCAGCCTTCCCGGTGTGCTGACCAGCGGGATCTCGGTGCGGCGGGAGGACCGGACGCTGGGCTGGGGCGCACTGCTGGCGCACGGCGACATCAACGCCGAGCAGCTGAGCACCGGTGACCCCGGACTTCCGCTGCTGCTGGCGATCGAGGACGCGCGCTGGCGGGACCGGCTGGCGGCGGCGCTGGGTCGCTGAGGCAAGCTCGTCGCGTGGACTTGCAACAGCGCGTCGAAGCCCTCGAAGCCCGCGTGGCCGCTCTGGAAGCCGGGCGCTCCGCGGATGCGGAGCCCGCCGAGCCGAGCGGTGGCCACCTGCGCTACGAGGGCCACCTGACCGAGCCCGTCGAGCTGGACTGGAGCATCCAGGTCGACCCCGCCCGGGTGCTCGACCTGCCCGACGGTCCGCGCACCGACGTCCTGGCCGCGCTCGGCCACCCGGCCCGCGCGGCCATCGTGCGGCTGCTGGCGACCCGGGGTCCGCAACCGGCGGCCGCTCTGCACGAGGCCGCCGAGCTCGGCTCGACGGGCCGCCTCTACCACCACCTCAAGGCCCTCACCTCGGCGAACCTCGTCGAGCAGGACAAGCGCGGCTCCTACCGCCTGCGCCCGCAGGCCGCCATCCCCGCCCTGCTGCTGCTCACCGCCGCCTCGGACATCGCCGACCAGCTCCGCTGACGCGCCAAGCCGGCGCATCGCCGCGAGTCACCCGTTGAGGGGGTGGTGAGACATGTCGCGCGAGATGTCTGCCCACCCCCTCAACGGGTGACGAGCGCGCTGAGTCCTGCGCCTGGAGCGGCGCGATCGTGGTCCGCGCTACGGCCGCCTGGTGGGCAGGGCCGCGCGGAGGACTTCGGCGAGGTGGACGGCTCGGCGAGAGGTGCCTTGGGCGATCTGGGTGCGGCAGGAGAAGCCGTCGGCGAGGACCAGCGCCTCCTCGCCCGCCTGGCGGACCTTCGGGTAGAGCTCGCGTTCGGCGCAGGCCTGGGAGACCTCCCAGTGGCCCGGTTCGAAGCCGAAGTTGCCCGCGAGACCGCAACACCCGGCCGAGATGACGTCCGGGTCCACGCCGAGCCGCGCCAGCAGCGACCGGTCGGGCTCCCAGCTGCCCTTGGCCTCCTGGTGGCAGTGGACCTGGGCGATCGCCTCGACGTCGAGCCGCTCGAACGGCAACGGCCCGCCGTGGGCGGCGACGAACTCCGCGAACGTGCTGGTCTGCGCGGCGAGCCGTTCGGCCCGCGAGTCCCCGGGCAGCAGCTCGATCGCCTCCTCGCGCAGCTGGACCGTGCAGGACGGCTCGAGCCCGATCACGACGCGGCCGGCGTTCAGGTGCGGCGCGAGCGACGCCAGCGAGCGGGCCAGGACCTCCCGGGCCGTGCCGAGCTGACCGGTCGAGTGCCAGGTCAGACCGCAGCAGACGCCCCCGTCCGGGAGCACCACGCGGTACCCCAGCGCTTCCAGGACTTCCACCGCCGCTTCGCCGACCTCGGGGCTCAGGTAGTTGGTGAAGGTGTCCGGCCACAGCACCACCGTCTCGCCCCCGCGGGCGTCACGGCGCCGCAGCCGACGGGCCAGCGACGGGGACGCGAAGCGGGGGACGTCCCGCCGCGGCTCGATCCCGCCCAGTCGTTTGACCACCGCCAACACCGGCCGCATGGCCAGCAGCAGGTTCACCAGCGCAGCAAGGCCGGGAACCGCCGACACCAACCGGGTCCACACCGGCAGCCAGCCCATCGACCAGTGCGCCCTCGGCCGCCGCCGGCCGCTGTAGTGGTGGTGCAGGAACTCGGCCTTGTAGGTGGCCATGTCGACGTTGACCGGGCAGTCGGTGGCGCAGGCCTTGCACGACAGGCACAGGTCGAGCGCCTCCAAGGCCTCCGACGAGCGCCAACCGTCCACGACGGACTCACCGCGCAGCATCTCGGCCAGCACCCGCGCCCGCCCGCGGGTCGAGTGCACCTCGTCGCGGGTCACCTTGAACGACGGGCACATGCTGCCGGTGTCGAGCTTGCGGCAGGCGCCGACGCCGACGCACCGGTTCACGGCCGCGGAGAACGACCCCCGGTCCCGGCTCAGCGCGTGCACCGGGGTGACCTCCAGCGACCGGTGCCCCGGGCCCGGACGCACCCCGACGTCGAGCGGCGCCGGATCCACCAGCACCTCGGGGTTGAGCACCCCGCGCGGGTCGAAGACCTGCTTGAACTCGTCGAAGCAGGCACGTGCCTCGCGGGAGTACATGTGCCGCAGCAGTTCTGAGCGCGCCCGCCCGTCGCCGTGCTCGCCCGACACCGAACCGCCGTGGGAAGCGACCAGCCGGGCGGCTTCGGTGATGAACGAGCGGTACGCGTCCAGCCCGGACTCGGTGCCCAGCTGGAAGTCCACCCTCAGGTGCAGGCAGCCCTCGCCGAAGTGCCCGAACGGCACCCCCCGCAGACCGTGGGAGTCCAGCAGCGCGTAGAGGTCTCGCAGGTAGGCGGCCAGGTTCGCGGGCGGGACGGCGGAATCCTCCCACCCGGGCCACGCTTCACCGCCGTCGGCCAGGCGCGTGACGATGCCCGCGCCACCTTCCCGGATCCGCCACAGCTCCCGGGTCCGGTCGGGGTCGGTCACCACCAGTGAGTCCGCCCCGTCGATCCGCGAGACCGCCAGCCGCCCCAGCTCGTGCGCACGCCGCTCCGCTTCCTCCTGGGTCTCGCCCCCGGCCTCGCAGTACAGCCACGCGTGACCGTGGGGCAGTTCCTCGTCGGCGTCCTCCCGGCCGGGCCGGGAGCGCAGCGCCGCGAGCAGGTCTGCACCCATGCCCTCGACGGTCAGCGCTCCGGCTGCCGCCAGTTCGGGTGCGACTGCGGCCGCCCGGTAGACGTCCGGGAAGCCGATCACCGCGAGCGCTCGCGCAGCCGGGACGGGAACGAGGCGGACGGTGGCCTCGGTGAGGACCCCGCAGGTGCTCTCGCTGCCGACCAGGGCCTTGGCCAGGTCGAACCCGCGTTCCGGCAGCAGGTGCTGGAGCCCGTACCCGGAGACCTGGCGGCTGAACCGACCGAGCTCGGTGCGCAGCACCGCGAGGTTGCTCGACACCAGTTCCCGCAACCGCGCGTCCAGCTCCGGGTCGTCGCTGCCGGTCGCGGTGGCGCTCATCGCGGAGCCGTCCGCGCGGATCACCCGCAGTGCCACGACGTTGTCAGCGGTGGTGCCCCACACGACCGAGTGCGCGCCGCAGGCGTTGTTGCCGATCATGCCGCCGATCGTGCAGCGCGAGTGGGTGGAGGGATCAGGCGCGAAGGTCAGCCCGTGCACCGCGGCGGCGGCTCGCAGGTCGTCGAGCACGACGCCCGGCTGCACCCGCGCGGTCCGGGCCTGCGGGTCGATCTCCAGGATGCGGTCCATCCGCCGCGAGAAGTCCAGCACCACACCGGATCCGATGGCGTTGCCCGCCACCGACGTCCCGCCGCCTCGCGCGGTCACCGGGGTTTCGGCGTCGGCCGCCGCCCGCACGACGAGGGCGACGTCGGCCTCGGTCTCGGGCTCGACGACCGCGAGCGGCACCCGCCGGTAGATCGAGGCGTCGGAGGCGTAGGCCGCCAGGGCGGTCCGGTCGGTCCGCACCTTGCCGGGCAGCGCTGCGCCGAGCTCCCGCTGCAACGACCCCGCGTCCACGTGCGACACCACGACCTCCCACCGCACCCGCGGGACGACCCGCCCCGCCGGTTGCACCGCTGACACCACCTGCACCGCGCGCTCGAGCCCGAGGCTCGAGCACCGGCGGGAACCCTATGTTCGCGGCATCAGGCGGGGAACCCCCGCGCCCCCGGTGTGGTGCGCGGCCCCTGGCGGAACCGCGCACCGCGCAGGAGGTCTCACAGCTGCGGGGCGACCCGCTCGGCGACGAGGTCGAGGTGGTCGAGGTCGGTGAGGTCGAGAACTTGCAGGTACAGCCGGCTGATGCCGGTGCGCTGCCGCCAGGTCCCGATCGTGTCGACGACCTCGTCCGGGGTTCCGGCCAGACCGTTGGCGCGCAGCTCGTCGACCTCTCGGCCGATCGCTTCCGCACGGCGGGCGAGCTGGGCCTCGTCCTCACCCACGCACAGCACCAGAGCGGCCGACCGGACGATCTCACCGCTGTCGCGGCCGATCTCCTCGCAAGCCGCGTCGACGCGCTCGAACTGCGCGGCCGCGGTGTGGACGTCGGCGAACGGCACGTTGAACTCGTCCGCGAACCGCGCGGCCAGCGCCGGCGTGCGCTTCTTGCCCCCGCCCCCGATCAGCACCGGCGGGCGCGGGCGCTGGGCAGGCTTGGGCAACGCCGGGGAGTCGGTGAGCTGGTAGTGCTTCCCGTCGAAGGAGAACGTCCGTCCCTCCGGGGTCTCCCACAGACCGGTGATGATCTCCAGCTGCTCGGCGTAGCGGTCGAACCGCTCCCCCAGCGCCGGGAACGGGATGCCGTAGGCGGTGTGCTCCTCCTCGTACCAACCGCTGCCCAGTCCGAACTCGACGCGACCGCCGGACATCTGGTCGACCTGCGCGACGGCGATGGCCAACGGTCCGGGCAGCCGGAACGTGCCCGCCGTCATCAGGGTTCCCAGCCGGAGGCGGCTGGTCTCGCGGGCGAGGCCGCCGAGCGTCACCCAGGCGTCCGTCGGGCCGGGCTCACCCGACACCGACCCCATCTTCAGGTAGTGGTCGGAGCGGAAGAACGCGTCGTAGCCGGTGTCCTCGGCGCGCTTGGCGACGCGCAGCAAGTCGTCGTAGCTCGCGCCCTGCTGGGGCTCGGTGAAGATCCGCAACGTGAAGTTCGCTGTCACGACCCCCGAGGGTAGAAGCTGTGCACGGATGCGGCGCAGCCACTGCTCGCCGCGAGGCCGCGCACCGGGCACGTGCGTCCGGCACGAGGCCCTCCCCCGCCGAGGCGGTCAGGACAGGCGGAGGCCGTTGAGCACCCGCTCGACGCACACCGCGATGTCGGCGCGCTCCTGCATCGGCGAGGAGGAACCGGCGATCGCGGTCGCCCCGGCCGACAGGGCACCGAACATGATCCGCGCGAGGGCGTCCACGGGCAGGTCATCACCGATCTCGCCGGAGGACACCAGGTTGGCGACGACCGCGCGCAGCACCCCGAAGGTGTAGGCCTCCTCCGCCTCGCGCCAGCGGTTCCAGCCCATCACGGCGGGCCCGTCCTGCACGACGACGCGCTGGTATGAGGGCTCCAGGCAGACCTCGAGGAAAGCCCGCAGCCCGGAACGGGTGGCCTCCCACGGGTCTTCGGAGTCCGACACGACCTCCGACAGGCGCGCGACGACCCCCGCCTCCACAGCGCTGAACGCGGCCTCGAAGAGCGCCTGCTTGCCGCCGAAGTGGTGGTACAGCGCCCCTTTGGTGACCCGCGCCCGCTTGGCGATCTCGTCCAGCGACGTCTGCGAGTACCCGTGCTCGGTGAAGAGGTCCACAGCCGAATCCACCAACGCCTGCCGGGTTGCTTCGGAGTACTCGACGCGTCGGGGACGGGCTGTAGGCATGTTCACAACCTTATGACATACCGACGGTACGACGCCGTGCTACCGTGGGTGCGGGACATACCGACAGTATGTCCCGCACCTGGGGTATCCCCGAAACCTGGAGGAGCGCCATGAGTTGGAACGACTTCTACCAGCGGCAACAAGCGTTGGCCGAGGTCCTCGACAACGCTCGCCGCGACCTCGCCGCGGCTTTCGCAACCGTTCCAGGACCGTTCCGCGACGTCGACGAGCTGCTCGCCGCGCTGCACCACAAGTGGATGCAGCAGCTGACCGGGCGGGTCGACGTCGCGCTGACCGACACCGAGAGCGCTCCGCACGGCGACCGCGTCGAAGCGGTCACCCGCGCGTGGCGGAACGCCGCGAAGGAGAACTCCGGCTTGCGCGCCGCGCTCGACGTCCACGCCGACCACCCCGCGCTGGACGAGCCCACCGCGCGCGAGCACCGGGTGCTCGCGGTCGCCGCAGGCCTCGCCGAGGAGCACGAGCCGCCGCACGACATCGCTCGCGTCGGCCGCGCGTTCCTCCAGCTCCTGCGGGCCACTCCCGATCCGGAGCAGCAGGCCCGACCCAGCCGGCTCCGCAAGCTCATCCCGAGCTTCTGATCACTCCGCGGGGCGCTTCTCGTCCCGCGGTCACAGCTCCGGTAGTGCCGGCTTGCTCCACTGCAGGGCGTGGTCCGCGGTGAGCGCGCGACGCTCCCGGATCGACGGAGCCACGCCCCGCACCCGAGCGCGCAGGTGCGGCACACCGCTGCTCACCAGCTCCACCGGCCACGGCAGCAGGTGGACCAGCCGCAGCAGCAGGACCACCGGCGACAGGGCTAGCTGCACCGCGGCCTCCAGCAGCGCCAGGAGCAGCAACAACCCGGCCCACAGCAGGAACGGCACCGCGATGAGGAACGAGATCGGATCATCGCCGCCGCCGTCCGGCAGGGAGTCGAGGGCGTCCTCGAACGACGTCTTCCGTCGCCACAGGAACCACCTGCGCCGCCCGTAGGGGCTCAGCGCCCGCACGCGCCACCGCCACCGGGAGTCGCCGACCTCCACCCGGGTCACGTCGGAACCGCGCAGCAGCGCCTGCAGCTCCGACCGCGAGGCCTCGCGGTCGAGGTGCTCGCGCAGTGCACGCCGGAGCCGCCGCGCGGCGCCCAGTCCGGCCACCCGCACCACCGCGACCAGCTCCCCGCGGCCGCGCACCTCGACCCGCCACCGCAGACCCGACGCCCGTGCGACCAGCGCGCACGGCAGCACCACGGCGATCACGAGCAGCTCCGCGACGCAGGCCACCAGCGCGATCACCGCCACCGGGAGCCACAGGCCGCGCAACGCGATCGAGACCGGCCCTTCGCTCAGCCGCGGCCACCGGTCCAGCACCGGCCGCGTCCGGACCACCCGCGTCCACGGTGAGACCCCGAGGCGCACAGACCAGCTCTTCGACACGGCTGTGCAGTATGCCCGGTTCGCGTCCGGCCCGATCAGCATTCCGCACAGCCGGCAGCCCGAAGGTGACAGCCATCACGACCTGCGCGAATGTCCGCTGATCAGCCGCCACGCCCTTGACCACGACCGGGGGTGGAGGGCGTAGCCTGGGCCCGTGACTGTGGCGCCTGAGGGTCGCAAGCTGCTGCGGTTGGAGGCCCGCAACAGCCAGACTCCGATCGAGAAGAAGCCGTCGTGGATCAAGACCCGCGCGCGGATGGGTCCCGAGTACAAGGAGCTCAAGGGACTCGTCAAGCGCGAGGGGTTGCACACCGTCTGCGAGGAGGCGGGCTGCCCGAACATCTTCGAGTGCTGGGAAGACCGCGAGGCCACCTTCCTCATCGGTGGTGACCAGTGCACCCGGCGCTGCGACTTCTGCCAGATCGACACCGGCAAGCCGGCCCCGCTGGACACCTCCGAACCGCGCAAGGTCGCCGAGTCGGTGCAGGCCATGGGCCTGCGGTACTCCACGGTCACCGGTGTGGCCCGCGATGACCTGGACGACGGCGGGGCGTGGCTCTACGCCGAGACGGTCCGCCAGATCCACAAGCTCAACCCGGGCACCGGTGTGGAGCTGCTGATCCCGGACTTCAACGCCGACCGCGAGCAGCTCGACGAGGTCTTCAGCTCCCGGCCGGAGGTGCTGGCGCACAACCTGGAGACGGTGCCCAGCGTGTTCCGCCGGATCCGCCCCGGCTTCCGCTACGAGCGGTCGCTCGAGGTGATCACCCTGGCGCGCGACGCGGGCCTGGTCACCAAGTCGAACCTGATCCTGGGGATGGGCGAGACGCCCGACGAGGTGCGCCCGGCGCTGCAGGACCTGCGCGACGCCGGCTGCGACATCATCACGATCACCCAGTACCTGCGCCCCAGCCCGCGGCACCATCCGGTGGACCGCTGGGTCAAGCCGGAGGAGTTCGTCGAGCACACCCAGGCCGCGGAGGAGATCGGCTTCCCGGGCGTCATGGCCGGACCGCTGGTCCGCTCCAGCTACCGCGCCGGCCGCCTGTTCGCCAAGGCCACGGTCCACCGCGGCATGCCGCTCCCGGACAACATGGCCCACCTCGCCGAAGCCGGCACAGCAGCCCAAGAGGCCAGCACCCTCCTCAACCGCAGCTGACGGAACAGCAGTGGACAAGGAGGGGCGCTCCCGGCGGGAGCGCCCCTCCTTCCTGCGCACCAGCCCCCTGGGCAGGCGACCGGCGAAGCCGGTCCCGCACCACCGCACCTGATCAACCGGCACGCCGCGGGTTCTGACACGTCGTCTGGGAGGACGGCCGCAGCGCCGCGCATCGGCGTGCTCGGGTCGCCGATCCGGAGCCAGAAGGCGTGTCAGGTTCCGCTACCCGCACCGCTACGCAGCACGAGCGCAGAGCTCCACCAGCGGACCTCAACCCACCGGCCACCGGGACACATCTCGATCACGCCACCGAGGACGCGCCTACAACCCCACAGACCAGAGCCGTATCCTGAGGGGCATGGCCAAGCAGGACAAGGCCGCCAAGAAAGAGGCGGCCAAACAGCGACGTCAGGCTTCCGTGGGCCGCGTCAAGCAGATCTTCGAGGCGTTCAAGATGCAGCGCCGGGAGGACAAGCTCCTCCTGCCGCTGATGCTCGGGGCGTTCGTCGGTGTGACCGTCGTGGTCTTCCTGCTGGGCATGATCTGGGGCCTGCACTGGGTGTTCTTGCCGGTGGGTCTCGCCTTCGGCCTGCTCGCCGCCGTGATCATCTTCGGTCGCCGGGTCCAGGCGACGGTGTTCCGCAAGGCGGAAGGGCAGCCCGGGGCCGCCGGTTGGGCGTTGGACAACCTGCGCGGACGCTGGGTGGTCTCCCAGGCTGTGGCCGGCACCCAGCAGCTCGACGCGGTGCACCGGGTCATCGGTCGCCCGGGCATCGTGCTGGTCGGCGAGGGCACTCCGGGCCGGGTGAAGAACCTGCTCGCCCAGGAGAAGAAGCGCGTGGCGCGCCTGGTCGGTGACACGCCGATCTACGAGATCATGGTGGGCAACGAGGGGGACCAGATCCCACTGTCGAAGCTGCAGCAGCGGATCATGAAACTGCCGCGCAACATCGGACCCGCGCAGATCGACAACATCGAGAGCCGGTTGTCCGCGCTCGCCAGCCGCGGCAACGCCATGCCCAAGGGGCCGGTGCCGCAGGGCGCCAAGATGCGCAACGTGTCGCGCGCGATGCGCCGCGCCAAGTGACGCCGAACGACTCACGACGGAACGGGCCCGAGGACCTCATCCCCGGGCCCGTTGCAGTTCCGCCGCTCAGCGCCGCAGGACGAGGGTGCCGGTGAGCCGGTCGTGCCAGGAGCGGCCGTTGAAGTCCCAGATCACCGCGGGGACGACGAGCACGGTCAGCAGGGCGCGCAGGACAGCGCGCAGCGGACCGACCATGCCGGTGGAGTCCATCCGCGCGACCCAGATCTTGCACAGCGCCATACCGGGCGTCGCGCCGAAGAACGACACCGGCACGACCGTGATGACCAGCCAGGTCAGCAGGCTCCAGTCACCCGGGTAGGCCGGTGCGGTGAAGGCTGCGGTGATCATCGCGGCGAGCACGAGGTCCACCACGAAGGCCAGCAGCCGCTTGCCGAGCGGCGCGGCCGAGCCGGCCCCGGACTCGGGGAGCCCGATCTTCTCCCCGCGGTAGGCGGGCCTGTCATCGTTGGCCTGCTCACGCGCGTGGTTCACTGCGCTTCGCGGGCCGTCCAGCCAAGAGCCGAGGACATTTCGCACGTCATCCAGGGTACGCACCGCTCTCGGCACCCCGCCCAGAGCATCAACTTCGGCCGCGGGGTGTAACCGGGACCACCCGTTCGGGTGGCAGTTAACGCCCGCGAAACATTCAGGAGACGCCGGGGCAACACCGCTGACATACCGTGAGATCCGAGCCGGCGGCGACTGAACGACGTGGCACCGGTGAGCTGTACGACTGCATGAAGGAGCCACCGAGCTTGTTCAAGAATCCAGACGAGGTCCTCCGCTTCATCGCCGATGAGGACGTCAAATTCGTCGATGTCCGGTTCTGCGACCTGCCGGGCATCATGCAGCACTTCACTGTGCCCGCCGGCGCGTTCGACGAGGACGCCTTCACCAACGGCCTTGCCTTCGACGGCTCCTCCGTGCGCGGCTTCCAGTCGATCCACGAGTCCGACATGCTGCTGCTGCCGGACCCCTACACCGCGCGAGTGGACCCGTTCCGCGAAGAGAAGACGCTGATCCTCAACTTCTTCGTGCACGACCCGTTCACGCTGGAGCCCTACAGCCGCGACCCGCGCAACATCGCGCGCAAGGCCGAGCAGTACCTGGCCGAGTCGGGCGTGGCGGACACCGCGTTCTTCGGTGCCGAGGCCGAGTTCTACATCTTCGACGAGGTGAAGTTCGGGGAGGCCCCGAACAAGACCTTCGCCGAGGTCGACTCCGTCGAGGGTTGGTGGAACACCGGCCGCGACGAGGAGGGCGGCAACCGGGGCTACAAGACCCGGATGAAGGGCGGCTACTTCCCCGTCTCCCCGTACGACCACTTCGCGGACCTGCGCGACAAGATGGTGCGGCAGCTGCAGGACTCGGGCTTCACCATCGAGCGCGCGCACCACGAGGTCGGCACCGGCGGCCAGGCGGAGATCAACTACAAGTTCAACACGCTGCTGCACGCGGCGGACGACTTGCAGCTGTTCAAGTACATCATCAAGAACACCGCCTGGGACAACGGCAAGACCGTGACGTTCATGCCGAAGCCGCTGTTCGAGGACAACGGTTCGGGCATGCACACGCACCAGTCGCTGTGGAAGGACGGCAGCCCGCTGTTCTACGACGAGGCCGGTTACGCCGGTCTGTCGGACACCGCGCGCTACTACATCGGCGGCATCCTGCACCACGCGCCGAAGCTGCTGGCCTTCACCAACCCGTCGGTGAACTCCTACCACCGCCTGGTCCCCGGCTACGAGGCCCCGGTGAACCTGGTGTACTCGCAGCGGAACCGCTCCGCCTGCATGCGCATCCCGATCACCGGCTCGAACCCGAAGGCCAAGCGCGTCGAGTTCCGCTGCCCGGACCCGTCCGGCAACCCGTACCTGGCGTTCGCCGCGATGATGATGGCCGGTCTCGACGGCATCAAGAACAAGATCGAGCCGGCTGAGCCGATCGACAAGGACCTCTACGAGCTCCCGCCGGAAGAGGCCAAGAACGTGCCGACCGTCCCGACCTCGCTGGCCGAGGCGATCGACAACCTGGAAGCCGACCACGACTTCCTGCTCGAGGGTGGCGTGTTCACCCCGGACCTGGTCGAGACCTGGATCCGGTTGAAGCGCGAGGAGGAGATCGACCCGATCCGCCTCCGCCCGCACCCGCACGAGTTCGCGCTGTACTTCGACGTGTGAGTCGATGACCAGCCACAACGGCCCGCCGGTTCGCCGGCGGGCCGTTGTCGTTCATGCCCACCAGTGCTATGAACCGCTGTTCCCACGACTGCGGCGATAGCCGCTGTTCCCGGCGCGGGACTCCCGCCGCAGGCTTCGGTGGCGAGGACGCCGCGACTCCGTGCACCGGGTCTGGCGCACGGAGTCCCGGGAGCCGCTGTGGTGTGCCTTCCGGACCCGACCCGCCACGGAGAGGCAAACCCGGACCGGAGCCGGTGGTCACATCCCTTGCCACGGGGTCAGCGGCGTTCCGGTCGCGCCGGGCCGGAAGCGCAGGAGCGCACCCGCGTAGGGGTCCGCGGTGAGGGCGGGTTCGTCGTAGCCGAAGCACGCCGAGGTCACGTACAGCTCCTCCAGCCGCGAACCGCCGAAGGCCAGGCCGGTGACGCGACGGGTGGGTGCCCACAGGACCGTCTCCAGGTCCCCGCTCGGGGAGTAGCGGTGGATCCGCCCGGACCAGTGCATCGCGGCCCACACGCAACCGTCGGAGTCCACCGCGATGCCTTCCGGGTTGCCTTCGGTCTCCGCGCAGACGACCCACTTGCGCCCGGCGTAGGCGCGGGCGCGCTGGGCGTCGTAGTCGTAGGTCCAGATGGTGCGCAGGTCCACCACGTACATCCGGCTGCCGTCCGGGCTCCACGCCACCCCACCGGGCGCGGTCAGCCCGTCGAAGAGCAGGCGGGCGCGGTGGCCCTCCAGGACGTAGCAGCCGCTGGCGCGCAGGTCGGAGGAGTGGGTGAGGGTGCAGGCCACGAAACGGCCGGCCGGGTCGCAGCCTCCGGCGCTCATCCGGTCGCCGTTGCGCACCTGCACGACCGGTTCCAGACCGGAGCGGCCGAGGTGCACCCGCGAGAAACCGCCGTCGGCCGCGGCGATGAGCTGTCCCTGCCGCGTGGTGCCCAGCGCGGTGACCTTGCCGGGGAGCACGCGGACTTCGTCGACACCGGTGCCGCGGTAGTAGGTGTGCAGTTCGCGGCGCAGAAGATCGACCCAGTACACGCAGTTCTGGGCGGACATCCACAGCGGGCTGGTCCCGCAGAGCGCCTGCCGGTCGACGAGCAGCTCGAAGTCCTCGGACATCCCGTCCCCCATCCCGACCGCGGTGCCGTGATCAGGCTAGGGACCCGTTCGAGGCCCGGGGGACCGCCGACCGGCGGGTTTCCACACCCACCCGCCCTGATCGAGGTCTGAACCACTCGACCGGCCCAGTTCCACGGCCCCAGGTCGGGGTCAGTCCTCGTAGAAGACCTGCTCGACGACGTTCCTGGCGTGCCGGGTCACGCGCAGGTAGTCGTCGACGACCTCGCCGGTGTCGACGTCGGCCGGATGTCCGAGGGCGGCGGCCACCGCGACGCGCTCCTGCGCGTTCTTGGGCAGCTGGTCGCCCGGCTTGCCGCGCACCAGCATCACCGCGTTGCGGAACCGGGTCGCCAGCGTCCACGCGTCGATCAGGTGCTGGACGTCCGACTCGCTGAGCAGCCCGGCGTCGGCCGCGGCGCGCAGGCCGTCCAGCGTCGACGTCGTGCGCAGAGCCGGGACTTCGTGGGCGTGCTGCAGCTGCAGCAGCTGCAGCGTCCACTCCACGTCCGCCAGGCCGCCGCGACCGAGCTTGGTGTGGGTCGCCGGATCGGCACCGCGCGGCAGTCGTTCGGCGTCGACGCGGGCCTTGATCCGGCGTATCTCGCGCGTCTTGGCCTCGTCGAGACCGCCCTCCGGGTAGCGGATCGGGTCGATGACGCGGCAGAACCGCTCCCCCAGGTCCGCGTCACCGGCCACCGCCCGGGCCCGCAGCAACGCCTGGAACTCCCAGGGCTCACCCCAGCGCCGGTAGTAGGAGAGGTAGGAGTCCAGCGTCCGCACCAGCGGTCCCTGCTTGCCCTCCGGGCGGAGGTCGATGTCGACCTCCAACGGCGGGTCCTGGCTCGGTGCGCCCAACAACCGGCGGACCTGCTCGACCACGGTCTTCGCGAACTTCAGCGCCGTCGACTCCTCGGCGTCGCCGACGGGTTCGCAGACGAACATCACGTCGGCGTCCGAGCCGTAGCCGAGCTCAGCGCCGCCGAGCCGCCCCATCCCGATCACCGCGAGCCGAGCCGGGACCTCGCCCTCCCAGCGCGAGGCGATGTCCCGCACGCACACGTCCAGGGCCGACTCCAGCACCGCGACCCAGATGTTCGACAGCCCGTGGCACACCGTGTCGAGCTCCACCAGGCCCAGCAGGTCGGCGCAGGCTATGCGGAGCAGCTCGTGGCGCCGCAGCGACCGCGCGGCCGCGGCCGCGCGCTGCGGATCGGTGTAGCGGCCGACCGTGCTGCGCAACGAGATCGCCGCTTCCTGCGACCCGCGTTCCGCCAGCGCGGGTGTGTCGGCCAGCAGCCGCAGCACCTCGGGAGCGCGGATCAGCAGCTCCGGCACCAGCTTCGACGTGCCCAGCAGTTGCGCGAGCCGCTCGGCCACCACTCCCTCGTCGCGCAACAACCGCAGGTACCAGGGGGTTTCGGCCAGCGCTTCGGACACCTTGCGGTAGGCCAGCAGGCCCCCGTCGGGGTCCGGGGTGTTGCCCAGCAGGTCCAGCAGCACCGGCAGCAGCGCGCCCTGGATGCTTGCCCGGCGCGAGACTCCTGAGGTCAGCGCCCCGATGTGCCGCAGCGCTCCCTGCGGCGAGGTGTAGCCCAGCGCGGCGAGCCGTTCGGCGGCGGCCGACGTCGTCAGCCGCATCGCCTCCGTCGGCACGTTCGCGACCGCTTCCAGCAGCGGCCGGTAGAACAACTTCTCGTGCAACCGCCGAACCCGCTTGGCGTGCCTGCGGAACTCGGCCACCAGCGCCTGCGCCACCGAGTTCCGCCCGCTGGAGCGCAAGCCGACGGCCCGCCCGAGCACGCCCAGGGCTTCGGAGTCGTCGAACTCCGGCATCAGGTGGGTCCGTCGCAGCTGGCGCAGCTGCAGCCGGTGCTCAACCGTCCGCAGGAACCGGTACGAGTCGATCAGGTCGGCGGCGTCCGCCCGTGCCACGTAACCGCCGTCGCCGAGCGCACGCAACGCTTCCAGGGTGGACGACGACCGCAGCGATTCGTCGCTGCGCCCGTGCACCATCTGCAGCAGCTGCACCGCGAACTCCACGTCGCGCAGCCCACCACGACCCAGTTTCAGCTCGCGCTCCGCCAGGTCCGACGGCACGTGCTCCTCGACCCTGCGCCGCATCGAGCGCACGTCCGCCACGAAGTTCTCGCGCTCGGCCGCCGTCCACACCATCGGCCGCACCGCGTTGAGGTACCGCACGCCCAGCTCGGCGTCACCGGCCACCGGACGTGCCTTCAGCAACGCCTGGAACTCCCACGTCCGGGCCCAGCGCCGGTAGTAGTTGAGGTGCCCGTCGAGCGTGCGGACCAGCGCACCCGCCTTGCCCTCCGGGCGCAGGTTGGCGTCGATCTCGAAGAAGGCCGGTCCGACGACCCGCATCATCGTGCTCGCCAACCGGGTTCCGGCGGCGATGTCGGCTTCGCTGTCGGCCACGAACACCACGTCGACGTCGCTGACGTAGTTCAGCTCCCGGCCACCGCACTTGCCCATGGCGATGACCGACAACCGCGGCACCTCGTCGATCCCGCCGTTGCGCAGCTCAGCCACGGCCACTGCCAACGCCGCCCGGAGCGCCGCGACGGCCATGTCGGAGAGCATCTCCGCGATCTCGTCGTACGGCACCGCCGGCAGGCTCGGCTCGGCGATGGCGCCCAGGTCGCGCGCGGCGACGTCGAGAAGCAGCGCCCGGTAGGTGGAGCGGAGCGCTCGCACGGCCTCGTGCCCCTGCACCTGCGCGACAGGTCCGCCCTCGGTTCCCGGCTCGCCGTCGCCTTCTGCGCCGACGGCCTCCAGCAGTGCCGCGCTCCACTCGTCGATGGTTTCCGGTGGCGTCGCCTCGGACGTCAGGCGGGTCCAGTCGCCGGGGTGCGCGACCAGGTGGTCTGCGAGCGCCGTGGATTCCCCGAGGACGCTGAACAGCCTGCCGCGCAACCCGACGTCCTTCGTCAGCGCGTCGGCGAGCCGCCGCCACTGCCCCGGTTCTGCTTCCTGCAGCCGGTCCAACGAGTGCAAGGCCAGATCGGGGTCAGGCGTGCGCGACAACGCGGCCAGCAGCGGCTCGGCACCACCGGGACCGCGGTCCGACCACCAGCCCAACCTCGTCAGCTGCTCCTCGGCGCGGTCGGTGTCGCTGAACCCGAACCGGGCCGTCGACGGCACCGAACCGGACCGGGTGGACTTGCTGTTGGCCATGACCGAACCGTAGCCCGCTGCGCACCTCCGCGTGAGGCCACCTGCACGAGGTCACGCCAGCGGGAGGAACCTGCTCGCCTTCCGCTCCTCCGGAGGCGTGGCGACGATGCGCACGAACCGCTCCGCCACGGGTTGCCAGGTCTCGGCGAGATCGGCGTGGAACTCCTCGAGGTGTTCCGGGTCGAGCTGCCCCGGTCGCGCGGTGGCCGCCATCTCCGGCGACGTCCGGGCCCACTCGAGGACCACCTCGGGTGTGGTCTCGATGTGGAACTGCAGGCCGTAGGCGCAGTCGCCCAACCGGAACGCCTGGTTGTCGCACTTCGGTGAGGAGGCCAGCAGCTGCGCCGAGGGCGGCAGCGTGAACTCGTCACGGTGGAACTGCACGACGTCCGGCGTCAGCGGGAGCGGGCCGAGCAACGGATCCTCGGCGGCGACATCGCGCTTGGCCACCAGCAGCGTGCCAACTTCAGGACCGCTCCGGCTCGGCCGGACCTGCCCACCGGTCGCCGCGGCGAGCAGCTGCGCACCGAGGCAGATCGCCAGCACCGGCATGCGTTTGGCCACCGCACCGCTGAGCATCGTCCGCACGTCGGCGAGCCATGGGAAGTCGACGTCGTCGTAGGCGCCCATCTCGCCGCCGAGCACCACCAGGCCGTCGTAGTCCTCCACGCTCGGCAGCGCTCGCTCCGCCGGCAGGACGACGTCGAGTTCGGCACCCGCGTCGGTCAGCCAATCGCCCAGGGCACCAGGAGGATCGATGCGCGACGGCTGCACCACCAGGATTCGAACACCGCTCATGGCACGAGCCTACGGGCCACCACTTCGATCGCTCAACGCACACAGCAGACGCACATCCCCCGAGCTAATCCCGCACAGGCCAGACCCGACGTTCGCCCCGAAACCGGGGTCAACGAACTGGTCCTGACCCACCGCGAAGGCGTCCACCGAGGTCTGGTGAGACGCATGAGAGAGCGCACGAAGCGAAATGATCGCACAGGTGAGGCGAAGGGTTCGCCAGTCCCGAGGGACGGGGAGCGATCGTGACGGGATGGCAAGACGGCGTGACCACCCGTACCGGAGCTGGGCAAGCGGTCGTCGAGGGCGACCTCAACGCCCATCACCTGCGAACTAATCCACACCGAAAGCGGGGAATCCGGGTCGCTACACAAAGCGCCCGGTACAGCCGCGTCCGAGAACGAGCGCAGGCCTGGCGCGCCACGAGGCCGCTGATCGGAAGACGACACCATCCGACACCACGAAAAGTGCGACAGGCAGATTTGCGCGGAACCGAGCATGTGTCGATCCAGCGGCTCGAAAGGTCGAGCTCGTGGCTGGAAAAGGGGCATGAAAAAAGGGGCGGGGCAGAAGGTTCTCACCTTCTGCCCCGCCCCACCAAGGTATGTGTCGGCGGTGTCTTACTCTCCCACACCCTGTCGAGTGCA
>NZ_RSAA01000018.1 GCF_003931915.1 Saccharopolyspora rhizosphaerae
GAGGCCGGGGTACTGCTGAAAGGCGGTTTCCTCGCGCGGGCCGTCCGGGCAGGGCTGCCCCTCGACGTCCCGGTAGGCCATCTCCTCGTCCTCCTCCCGGAGGACGACCTGGTATTCGGCGTCCACGGGGTCGGTGCCCGCAGGGCCGCAGTACGCGTAGTGGGTGAGATCTCCGCGGTTTCCGCCCGAGTGGGTGCCGAGGATGACGTCACCGCCGCCGCTGGGGCTGGTGGCCTCGACGACGGGGGTGTCGTTGCTGCCGGCCTGCTGGTCGGTGCTCTGGCCCTGCGCTGCGCCGATGACGACGACGCCGATCACTGCTGCGGCCAGCAGGCCGCCCGCGTTGCTGTCACCCATGAATCTGTCCTTCCTGTCGTTGGTGCTGGTCAGTAGCTCAGGGACGCTGCCCGGCCTTCCAGGCCCTCTTGCAGGCCGGGCAGGTGACGGTGGCGAAGAGCAGGATCTCCAGGGGCTCGAACCTCTGGCCGCAGAGAGCCTGGAAGTAGTCGCTTCCGAACCATGGGGCGACGTTGCGGCCGTGGTGGGTGTAGGCCATCAGGGGTTCTCTCCTTCGGGCTGGTCGATCTCCTCGGGCCGCCGGCTGGTCCGGTCGGTCCCCTCACCCCGCGATTCGGGTTCGCGGGGGTCGGGCACCTGGCGGATCAGGTGGCGGAGTGCTCCCCGTCCTCCTCCTGGCCTTCGGTGCGCTTGCGAGCGCGGTTGATCCGGTAGGCGATGTTGGTCCGGGTGGGACCGCCCGGACCGGAGTCGATGAGGCCGAGCGCCTTGGTCATCTCCCGCAGGCTCACCGACTCGGACGCCTCCAGGAGGGTCTGGTCGAGCAGTCGTCGGGTGGTGGTCTCGATGCGCCACAGCGCCCCGGCCCCATCGATGGGGCGGCCGTCGCGGACGGCCCGCTGGTAGGCCCCGCAGCTGGCGACGATCTGAGCGAAGTCGCTGCCGTCGTCGGGCTGGTCAACTCGGGTCACTGGTTGGTGTTCCTCTCTGTCGTGCTGATGGGTTCTACCTTGCCTGACTGTCCAAATTTTTGGACAGATCCAAACGGGTGAACTGTCCAAAAATTTGGACGGTTGAGCGCGGGGGAGGCCCCGCCCTCCTTCAACGCCCCTCAGCTGGCCACAGAATCCCCAGAGGGGGAGGGGTCGCTAAGTCCGAACCGGTCATCGTGGCAGCGCAGAAGGCGAATCAGAGGTGTGTCCGGGGGTGTGTCTGTGGCCTGTCCGGACACACCCCCGGACACACCCTGGACAGGCCCCGCGGCACACCCCTCACAGCGCGCTCAGAACGCGAGCTCCGCCGTGCGAGGAGGCAGACGCGGGGGCGCTCGGGAGAGCGAGTCAGTGATCAGGCAGCAGCGGTGAGGCCACCCCCGATCTTCACCAGGTCCGAGCGGCGGAACACGGTGACCTTGCCGTCGCCGAGGTCCTTACGGGTGCGCTCGACGCCCGCAGCGGTCAGCTGCCGGCCGACCTCAGTTCGCGTCGCCTGGTCCGCGGTCAGGCCCAGCTCACCCTCGACGACCTCGACGTAGAGGGCGTTGGCGGTGATCCACTCGGCGTCGTCGCCGGCGTAGACCTCGGCAGCCGCGGCCAGCACCTGACGAGTCGTGTCGCTGATCTCCGGCATCTCGGTGCCGTCCTGCTCGCCGTCGACGACCTGCAGGACCGGACCAGGCTGCTGGTCGGCTTCGTCGGACGCGGCCTTCGGCAGGGTGCCCAGCTCGATCCGAGCCCGCCGCCCCCGCTCGCATAGCTCCGCGAAGAGCGCCTTCGACACGTTGTAGGACTTGGCGAGGACGTAGCGGTCGTCATGGGTCGTCGCGCCCGCCAGGTAGCCCGCGCCGCGCTGCTTGCGGTCGATCAGCGTGGACGCGTCCGCGCCACCGTCCGCAGCACCGTCGCCGAGGACGACGTCGGAGATCTTGGTCTTCGAAACGTGCAGGCAGAAGCGGTTTCCCAGCTGATCCCAGGTGGAGCCCTTGAGGATGTTGCCGTCCGGCTTCTGCGTGGCCAGCGACAGCAGCACACCCACCGCCGCGCCGCGACGCGAGATGTCGTCGATCAGGTTGAGGATTTCCAGGTAGATCGAGTCTTTGTCACGGTCCCCGGCCTGCGGGTCGCCGGTCGCGCGCTGCACCTCATCGATCACGATCACCCACGGGCCGCAGGAAAGCTGCAGGTCACGGGCCATCGAGTGGTTGATCTGACCAGCCGCACCGTGCCGCTGGCCTTCCGGCCCGCGCAGCAATCCGGCGCGGCGCGAGATCTCGCCCTGCGCATCGAGCAGCATGTCGCGGGTAGCTACCAGCGCCTCGTCGAAACGGTCGTCATCAGCCTCGATGAAGTGCCGCGCGACCCGCTGCACCGCCGACCAGTCGCCGCCCGGCTTGAAGTCCGCCAGCGAGATCGTGACGTGCGGGTCCAGCACCGCAGCGGCGATCTTCACCCGCTCCGAGAAGGTCTTGCCGTTGCGGGTGCGGCCAGCGCCGAAACCGTGCGAGCTGGTGAGGTCGACACGAACCTCCCGGTCGAACAGGTCCCGGCCGAACGGGACACCGTCGAAGATGTCGAAGGTCGCAGCCGTGGCCAGCGGGTATTCCGCGCCGTCGCCGGACAGCGGCAGCCGCTCATAGACCCGCAGCGTCAGCTCACGGTCGGTGTCGCCATCCAGCAGAAGCACCCGGTGAGTGTCCGAGTCCAGCGCACCGGCCAACTCAGCGTGCCGGGCGCGGGCCTTTCCGCTGGTCACCCCCTTGGGCAGGCGCAGCGTCGCGGTCCAGCAACCGTCGCCTGGCACGATCCCCGCGCCGATCAGCTCCACGTGCTGGCCTGTGGCGTTCGCCGTCCCGGACTTGATGATGTTCGCGGCGCGGAACGCGGCGGTGAGGTGGTCGGCCGGAACGTCGGGCATGAGGTCGGCGTTGCCGTCCGCGCTCATCAGCTCGACGAGCTTGGACTGCCGGTCCTGGTGCTCGCGGGTGGCCTGCCAGGCGACCAGCCCGGCCAGGCCCCCGGCGAGGGTCAGCGCGCCGGGCGTGCCGGAGGCGAACTCGGTCACGGCCGTGCTGACGTTGCCCAGCAAAGCGTCGAAGAACCCACCAACGGCCCCGTTGGCGCCATCAACCAGCGGCGACAGCACCGGGGTGTTCGGGTAGGCGACGTTGGCCACCTCAGCGCCGATCGGAACGACGGTCTCCCAGCGAGGCCGCACGGCCTCCTTTACCGACGTGCCGCGGCGGCCGTGCTTGGTGACGTGGGCCTTGCGCACGAAGAACGCCTTGGTGATCTTGCGGCGACGCTCGCGGCGCTCCCGCAGCTCGGTCTCGTAGACGTTGCGCTGAGCAGGCAGGATGTCGCCCCGGTGGTGGTTTCCCTCGCGCAGGTGCGCCAGCTTTACCCGGTTGAGCACCGCATCGGCCATCGCCGAGGGGATCCGCTTGGTGCCGGCCGCGACCAGCGACCGGCCGTAGGCGTAGCGGCCGCCGGCCTGCTGGACGGTCAGCGGACGGTACGAGCGCACCATCGGCGCGGCCGGCCGCGGCGCCTGCGTCCTCGGCGTCACCGCCGTGCTGTCCTCGACGATCTCGGCGTCAATGACCTGACCCCGGGCGGGCTCGGACGTTGCCCACGGGCCCTGCACCACATCGCCCATCTCGTTGTTGTCCTGCGACTGCGACATCATCAGCGGTGATCCCTTCCGGGGTCGGAGGCCGGGCGGTTGTGTTGGCGCACTGGGCGCCCGGCCTCACCTGGTTGTCCTGGTCGACTGACTCGCCCATCGAGGACACGACACCGGGTTCGTGTCCTCTCCTGGGTGTTCTCAGTCCTCGTCGTCCTCGCCGCGCTTGCGGCGCTCGTCCAGCTCGACCTCATCGGCGCATTCCCAGAGGTCCATCTGGTTGGCGCATTGCCACTGGCCCTCGCAGCGCCAGGCGCCCTTAGCGATCGCCTTCGGTCCTCGACTCACACCGCGTTTGACCTGGTGCTTGCGGCCAGCAACGCGGGATTCGACCGCTTCGAGGGCTTTGCCGTGCTCCTGGGGGGCGTTCATGCCGCGCTCACCTCCCGCAGCGGCCGGTACCCGGCCAGCGCCTGACGCAGGTAGGGCTTCTTGCTGGCATCGCCGCCGAGGTGGCGCAGGATCTCGCTGCCCGAGGGATCGACCGGCACGGTGCCGGCGTTGATCAGCTCGACGGCCCGGTCGAAGTCGCTGTGCCACTTGGTCGGCACGCTCGACCGGCGTTCAACCAGCGACAACGGGGCGCCCACGGTCGCGGCCGGGGCGGCCACCTGGCGGCGCTTGGCGTTAGTGGCGGCGGTGATCTCGCCGAGGATCAAGGCCATGAACGGCACACCGAACACCCCGGTAGCCACCAGCACCGGCCCCAGCGTGTGGATCACCAGCACCATCACGTCCGGGCCCAGCTCACCGAACCGCCGCCCGATCGCATCAGCGATCAGCGCGCCCAGGCTCGGGCCCGCGTTGAGCACCGCGATCAGCACGAACAGCAGCAACTCGATCCGGTTGAGCGCCTCACGGGCGCGCTCCGGGATAGCCACCCCGCGAGCGCTGGCCAGGATGCGGGCGCCCAGTGTCGCGAACAGCACCAGCCCAAGCGCCGGGTCGGCGCCGTAGGCGGCGAGAAAGGCCAGCGTGCCCGGCTGCCAGCCCATGAACGTGGCGATGGTCTGCTGCGCGGTCGAGGCCGAGATCCCCACGCCCAGCGCGATGCCGGTCGCGGCCATCAGCAGCAGCCAGAACCGGGCCCGGCGGTTGGAGTAGGCCTCGGCGCGCGGGTCCTCGGCGAGGTCTTCGAGCTCGGCGGCCTTGTCTACCGCGCTCTGCTTGCGGATGACCTTCGGGTCGGCGATCTCGGAGACCCGCTCGGCCTCGGCGCTGCCCTGCCGCAACCGGCGCACCGCGCGGGTTTCCCCGGCGTCGAGCCGCTCGCGGCGCTGCTGCGCCCACTTCGGACGCAACGGGGCGTTGGCCTCGGCCGCCTCCGGGGCGGGTTCGTCCTGGTTGATCGCCTCAACGGCCTTCCGCTCGACGGCGGGCTCGGCGACCTCGGTCTGGTCGTTCACAGCAGCCACCGGCAGGGTGTCCACCCGCCAGTTGGCCGGCATGTAGTCCTCGGGCACCTGCGCCTCCAGCGGAGTCGAGGGGGTGATGAAAAGGCGTCCGTTCACCGATCGGTAGGTCGTCATGCCGGCACCTCCACCAGGCGAGGAAGACGGGGAGCGGGCACGTGGTGCCCGGCGGAATCGGCCACCTGGATCACGACGTAGGCGGCCACCACCAGCGGCGCCACCACCAGCAGCACCGCGGTACGCACCAGCCCGTCCAGCACGGCCAGACCCAGCACCAAGGCAAAGGGCAGCACCGCGGTGAACATCGCCCGCACCAGCCAGCCCAGCAGCGACAGCAGCAGTTCCATCACGACCGCTCACCACCCTCGCGGCGGTGGCACGGCCGGTACTTCGACCAGGTCTCCAACGTCGCCCGGCCCTGGGCGGTCAGCGCTACTCGGTTGCCGACCAGCACCAGGTGATCGGAGGCCACCAGATCGGTGATGTGCTCCTGCTCCCGCTGGGTCACCGGACGGCCGTCGATCCAGGTCCGCACGACCTCCTCCAGCTCATCCAGCCCGTAGACCTGCATCGCGCCATCGGCAGCGGCCTGCAAGATCCGCTCCGGCGCCCACTCCGACCGCTCCGGGCCCCGCGAGGCGGCGACGGTCACACCGTCCACGCCCACGCTCTCCAGCCACACGATGTCCGCGATCGACAGCTCGCATCCCGCGCTCATGCCGCCACACCGCCGATCTCCTCGACCGGACGCAGCTCGGCCCGCACCCGCCGGCGGAACCGCCGCACCTGAAGCTCGTCGACGTGCCCGAGCTCAGCCAGCTGCACGTTCAGCTCCAGCAGCCGGTCCTGAACCAGCTCGAACAGACCCCCCTCGATCGCGGCGAGGTCCGCCACGTCCGGCTCCACGTCGGGAAGCTCCGACGCCAAGCCCTCGTAAAAGCCCTGGTGCTCCTGACCTGCAACAATGGTGTTCATCGGGACTGGTCTCCTCTCGGTTGGCTGGTCCCGTAGGCCCGGATTGGGAGGTGATGGCTCCCGTCCGGGCCGTTCTTTTTCTCGACCGCCGCACTCGGTGCGTTACGCACAGACTGGCACATGCACTTTCAGTGCGCAACACCACCTAAGCTTGCATGCGTAACGCAAGGATGGGATCGTGTAACGCATGGGAAAGAAGGAGCAGCTGGCAGAGCACTTCAGGGCTCTGATCAGGGACGGGAAGCTCAAGCCCGGCGACCGTCTTCCGGCCACACGAGCTATCGCCGAAGAGCACGGGGTTTCCGAACCGACCGCCCGCGCTGCGCTCGCATGGCTGCGCGCCGCAGGGCAAATTCGGACTTCCCAGCGTGGGTCGTTCGTCGCGGAGGACCTTGGCGGATCTTCTTCTGCCCAGGACCGGCTGCGACGCGCGATCAGGACCGGAACGACCAACGCCGAGACCGAAAATCAGCAGGTCACGGCGGCAGAGCTCATTGTTCCGCCGTCGTACATCAGCGGGATTTACGACCTCGAAGAGGGTGACCAGGTGGTTCGGCGCGAGTACGTAATCCGCGGCCTCGACGGCGTGGTTCAGGCACTCCATGTCGACTGGTATCCCGCAACGTTCGCGATCCAGGTTCCTGCGCTGCTCAGCATGGGGGAGCGCACCGGCGGCGAGCTTCTGGCGGCGATCGAGAAGGCAACCGGGCGAACCGTCAACCACGGGCGCGATGCCGTGCGAGGGCGATCCGCTGACGAACGCGAAGCGCGTTTGATGGAGGTCGAGGTTGGATCGTCGCTACTCGCCGGCGCACACGCCTGGTCCGACGACGCAGGTCTGCTGGTCTACGGAGAGTGGTGTCTGCGCGCTGATGTCGAAGTCGGCTATGAGTACCAGATCCAGCGGTGACTTAGAGCGCCGACCTGCGGAATTGATCCCCTCGACTATTACGGTGAGCTAATGCTGAAGGAAGACCAGATCGATCCGCTCACGCGCGAACTGATCGATACCGCCCTGAAGCGGCGGCTGACGCCGCTGTGCTGGCACCTCGACCGCGACGCAGTGACCGGCTACGTCACCGTTTCTCGCTCGCATGAAGCAGAGCAGATCCGGGCCGCCTGGGCCGAAGCGCTGGGGTTCGAGAGCGACCAAAACGGCGGCTACATCGGCGTGATCGACTCGGACTTGGTCGGAACGCTCACCGTTCGTCTGCCTGACGCGGTCGACCCCGACGAGCGATGCCAGGTGTGCAACCGCCCCTTTGATCCGCGGGACCCACGCCCCGACGGACTCAAGCGCTACCAGGACGGCGACATCTGCCGCTCCTGCGTTGCAGTCCGACACGCCCGCGAAGCGGCCCCCGAGGACGCTCGCAGTGCGTAAGACTGCCCCCTAGACATAACTCAGCCCCCGCCGGCTGCCACCGGCGAGGGCTGCGAGTTAAAGCGCAGAGACCCATCCGCCAAGAAAAGTCATGTGCGCTGGTCGAAGCGTACGACACGATTCGTTCGGACGCTATTGACCGGGCGCGTGTTGGAGAGGAACAACACGTGGACCACGTCACCGACGTCACTCCGCACGAGCTACAGCACGCCGCGGTACCCAACGACACCGTCGATGCCCTCACCAGCAAGAACCTGCTCTCCCTCGCGGTGCTGACGAACTTCATCCGGCACTCCGAGAGCTACGGACAGACGTTGACCAAGCTGGTCAAGCAAGCCGGGACCCAGGGCGAGCGCACCATCTCCGCCGCCTACAACGTGCTGATCAACGATGGCTACCTGTGCCGTGTTGAGTTCGGCTACGAGCGACCGGCGGGCGACACCGGGCGGTCCGGCAGGCGAGCTACACGCCAGTTTGTCTCGCGCGTGCCCATGACCGCCGAGACCTTCGAAAGGATCGTGCAGCAGTACCGGCCCGGCCGGTACGTGCTTACGCCGATCGGCACCGGCGAGACCGATGACAACGGCCGTGAGGTGTACGAGATGCGCCGGGTGAAGATCCTCTCCGCCGAGGTCTACTGCCACCGAGGCGCGCTGCGTATCGACCGTGAGGGCCTGCTCAGTGAGCACGCGAAGCGGCGCGGCGGAGGCGCGAAGAAGTCCCGGGCGAGCAAGGCCGAGTCAGCGCCGGCCGATCTCGCCGACTCACCGGAACCTGCAAATGCGGGTTCCGGTGAGTCCAGCACCGATGAGGTGTTTTCGCAGGTCGCACCGGAACCCGCATTTCCGGAGTCCGGTAACGCGGGTTCCATTAAAAAGAAGAACCAAGAACACGAAGAAGACGAAGGGGCTGCCGCCCTCGCTGACGCTCGGTTGGCGCCGGGGCAAACCCCGGCTCCGCCGGGGTTCACCCCGGAGGAAGCTGAGGCTGAGGCTCCCGAGGTGAAGACTACGGACTCCTTTTCTGCAGGTGACCACCTGAACGGGCGCGAGGAAACCGCGGCGTCGACGATGACACGCACTCAAGCGCAAAAGGCCATTCGGGAAGCTCTCCGGAAGGCCGCATAGGACGCGCTGAGATGGCCTGTGAGGCGGCTGGGGCGTCCAGGCGGACAGATCCACATCGTGACGATCTCAGGCCGTCTCAGGCCGTCTCAGAGCTTGGATGACGACCTTGGAGCCGTGAGCGCTTTCTCGGATCCATCGTTTCAGTATCGAGTGAAACTAAATCCGCGGGCCAGGGCTCGACCCTCCGTGATCATTTCTGGGTGCTCGCGAGCGAGCGAGTTGAGCGTCCGGAGGGTTGATTTCAGTTCGCACTGAAGCGCTGGAGGGCAAAGAACCATTGCAAGGTCTGTTGACGCGGCCGACCGCCCGTAGGCCTCCAGCTGAGCCCTTGTCCGGACCGCGTGCCGCCGATGCCGGACCACCGGTCGGACGTGACCGGACAGGCCGGACCCGGGAGCCGCCAGACTTCCGGAGTCTGTCACTACCGAACTCTGCGAGTCCCCCGACAGACACGCTGCTGCGGGATCGGTGCTGGTCACAGTCCTGGTTTCCTGACAGACTTCCGGAGTCTGTGACTTACAGAGTCCGAAACTCTGGAGGAAGAACATGCCGCGCATCGCGATCGGCAACCACAAGGGCGGCTCCGGAAAGACCGCCGCGACGGTCAACCTCGCCGCCGCCCTGGCCGAAGCCGAGCACCGAGTGCTCGTAGTGGACCTGGACCCGCAGGCCAACGCCTCACGGCGTCTGGGTATCGGCTACGGCGACCCGGAGCTGACCACCTCGGAGGTGGTCAAGTCCGGTGAGGAGGGCGTCGCAGCGGACGCCATCATCACCTCGGGCTGGCCGGAGCCCTACAACGAGCGGGTCCACGTCATCCCGGCACGCTTCGACCTGGAGAACCGCATCAGCGAGGCCGCGGTCATCGGTGCGGCCGGCCGCTTGCGCCGCGCCCTGTCCGGCGCCGATGACGACTACGCGGCCACGCTGATCGACTGTCCGCCCTCGCTGGGCCACCTCACCCAGCTCTCGCTCGCGGCGGCCGACCGCGCGCTGGCGGTGGTCGAGCCCGAATACGACTCGGTCGAGGGCGCGGTGCGCTTCCGTGACTTCATCACCGCGCACGCCGCCGAGCTGGGCAGTCCCGGCCTGGCCATGCTCGGCTATGTCATCAGCCGGGTGCGGGCCAACGTGGGCGCACACGCTTTCCAGATCGAGGGATTTGGCGAGACCTTCGGTCAAGATCAGGTGTGGGAGCCACACATCACCGAGCGGGCCGTGATCAAGGACGCCGCCGATTCGGCTTCCCCACTGCGGGTCTACGGCACCTCGCCCGGCCGCGAGATGGCCAACGTCTACCAAGAGCTGGCCGCCCGCTTGATCAAGGAGGTGGGCGTGTGAACCCGCGTCCCCAGCGTCAGCGCCCCGGGAAAAGCTCGCCGGTCGGCCGCTCTCCCTTGAAGCCCGAACCCGAGCAGATCAAGGTCGGCAACCACGTCGCAGAGCCCGCACCTGCACAATCACAGACTCCGGAAGTCACAGAGTCTGCGAGTTCCGGAGTCCCGAAGTACCGGACTCTGGTGCGCAAGGAAGCCCGTGTGCGAGCCGATCAGGCTGACGCGCTGGCCCAGTTGACTCGGCGTCGCTCGCGTGATCGCACCGATCACACCGAGCGCATCACCGACAACACGCTCATCCGCGTCGCGGTCGACCTCCTGCTCGCCCACGCAGACCAGCTCCACGGCAACACCGAGGACGAACTCCGTGAGTCTGTCACTCATAGACTTACAGACTCCGGAAGTCTGTAAGAACCCTGCGTACACCGGGCGGCCAGCCCCAGATCGGGCCACCGTGGGCGGGTGCTGTACCCGCCCGTTGCGCTCGCCGTGGCCACCCGGGCTCGCGAGTTGCCCGTGGCCGCCGGCTGGGCCTACGAGCCCAAGCTCGACGGCTACCGGTGCTGCGCGCTCGGCGGCCGCGGGCTGCTGCAGTCCAGGCAGGGCTCTACTGCCATGACCAGCCGGTTCCCGGAGGTCCTCGCCGATCTCGCGGCGCTCGGCGACGTCGTCCTCGATGGCGAGCTGGTCGCCCTGCGAGCCGGGCGGCTGGTGTTCTCGGCGCTGCAGGCAGGGCCGAGACGGCGTGGACGCGGCGGCATTACCGCCGTGCTGGTGGCCTTCGACTGCCTCTCCCTCGGCGAGCGGGACCTGCGCGGCCAGTCCTACTCCGCGCGCCGGACGGTGCTCGAACGCGTGCTGGCCCGGTCGCGGCCGCACGTGCAGCTCATCGAGCAGACCACCGACCCACGCGCCGCGCGGGAGTGGATGAGCCCGGCGTGGGGTGCGGCCGGCGTGGAGGGAGTGGTGGCCAAGCCGGTGACTAGTCGCTATCTGCCCGGGCAGCGCAGCGGCTGGCTCAAGATCCGTCAGACCCATACCCGCGAGGTCGTGGTCTTGGGGGTGACCGAGGAGAACTCGCTCGTGCTCGGTGGTCCGGGGCGCACTGGGTGGCGAGTCGTCGGGCTGTCGCTGCCGCTGAGTCGCGAGCTGCGCACCGAGCTCGCCGAACGGCTCAGCCTCGACCCTGATCAGCCCGAGCCGGTCCGGCTCCCCGGTGTCGCGACCGGACTGCCCGGCGGACCGGAGGTCACCTACCAGCCAGTGCGGCCGGACACCGTGGTCGAGATCGAGGCCGATACCGCCACGGAGCACGGGCGGCAGCGCCACCGCAGCCGGGTGCGGCGCGTTCGCCCGGACCGAGCTCCCGCCGAGCTCAGATAGTGGCGGCGCGGCCCCCGCGCACCTGCAAAAAGTTGTGGATTTTGCACATCGTGGTCTCCTCCCAACCGACTCCGGCGAGGAACGCCCCTGTTCCTCCAAGCGTGATCCGGCCGCCCTCGGCCGGATCCGAGTCCGGCACGCCGCCCCGGCGTGCCAGAGCGAAAACCTTATGTTTTTGCACATCTTGCTCCGCTCTGGACGGGTGTTCCGCGGTCGAAAACCAGCCTGGTCGTCGGTCCGGCACGAGACGATCACCGGCATGGATCACGTGAACAAGCCCGAAGTCGCGAAGGCCGTCCCCGCGTCGCTGAGCTGGAGCGCCACCGGATACGAGGCCTTCTTCGAGGAAGGGCTGCCGTCCCGAGACATCGAGCGGTGGGACGCCGAGGGGCGACCGCTGGTGGTCAGCGAGGAGCACCGCGGCCTGGTGCGCGCTGAGGACCTGCCCGGGTTTACCGGCATCGACATCTGCCACCGCCCGATGGCGGTGGTGCCGGCCGCAGCAGGCACCACCACGGCCGAAGGGCGGCCGGTCCGTGCGTGGATGGTCGACGCCGACTCCTTCGCCTACCCGGTCACTGAAGACTTCTAGGCGCTAGACCGCTGGTCAGAGCTCCCGCAGGCCTCTAGCGGCCCCTCTAGACCTAGCGGGGCCGGGTTCTAGACCTAGGAGCAGCTGAAGGGGTCCTCGGCGATGGCTGAGGACCCCTTCAGCGTGTGTTGTCGATGGTCAGTTAGGCGCTAGCGCGCAGCTCAGACCCTGTTTCACCCGCTAGCGGACTCGCTAGGCCTAGCAGGTCAGGTCGCTAGGCCTAGCGACCGGCGACCTCGTTAGTCATGCGAACAACTCGGCTTTTCGGTCTGCATTTCGCCGCCGAGGGCGTCCTTTGCCAACTTCTGCGGCGCGTGCCAGTTAGACTCCCGCAATGATCGTCGGGCATTCCGCCGACACACCGGGTCGCCATGATGTGCGAACCGGTCGGAGGGCTATGCCAGAGTGATCAGCACGCCTCCTGGGCTCTTTCGCGGCGTCGTAATCCGGATACGACGTCACGTTGGAGTCACTCGACACCGAGAGGAGGTGGTGGTGGCTTGTTCAACATCAGGGTCTTCGTGATCCGCCAGGCCACCCCTCCGGCCAAGCCGGAGGACAAGAATCCGACCGAAAAGGCCGGAGGACAAAAGGGAAGGGCCCGACCACGTAAGTGGGTCGGGCGCCTTGGAAGGGTGATCGCGCTGCTGGTCTCTGGCGCCAACCTGATGGGCCAACTGCCGATCAACTTCTTCTGAGGTCTGGGCCTCGACCTTCGGGTCGGGGCCCGCCTTTTTTGTGTCGGCCACCGGAGAACCTGCACCATGTACAGTCACCAAACTCCGGTGTCCTGTTGCACGTTTCCGATGTCCTGTTGCACGTCTCCGGTGTGCTGTTGGTGAACCATACACAAGTGGCGAGCCACTTGTCGTCGGCGCGCGGAACATTGGTGCCAAAGTGTCATTGAAGTCATTGGCCCTGGTCACGCCGCCGCCTGTTGCCTGCCGGTTGTCCCGTACTTGCCTCCAGGTTGCCGCGGAAAGCATCCGTGGTGATTCACCACGGACTCACCATCGCTCACCAGCGATTCACCATTACCCCGAGCTGGTTCACCATCGCCGGAGCTTGTCGATCAGGACATGAGGTCGTCGGCGGACCTACGAAGTGCGGCGGTCGGTGTGGGCTTCGATTTGGCTGGCCAGATCGGCGGCCGCGCGGCGGATCGCGTCGTCGCCGGTGGCCTGCCAACCCAGGGCGCCAAGATCGCGCACCGCTTCGGACAGCACGCACAGGATCGCCGCGCCCGTGGTCGTGTCCACCTCGACCACGCGACCGGCGCCGAGCACCAGGTTCCGGGTCGCCGTGCGCACAGCCTTCGCCGCGCCGAGCGGGTCGCCGACGCCCGCGACCGGGGCGGGGTTCAACGGCCCGACCGGTTGACCAGGTTGGCCATAGCTGCCGTGCAGGTCGGGGGCACCGACCGCACGGGGTCGCGGGGGCTCATGCTTCCAGCAGAACCCGGTGCTGCCCGCCTGCATCGTGCAGGTACTCCCGCCCGCCGGCACCGCGCCGCAGTGCCGGTCGGGGTTGTGGATGTGGCACAACCCGGAGTCGTCCTCGGTGCCGATCATGCAGGAGCGGCCCGAGCGCGTGCGCGCGCTGCAGGATGCTGAGGTCATCGCTCCAGCTTGCCCGCCCCGCCGTGCCCGGGAGGTAGCAACACCGCCAGTCAGCGCGGGAACGGCACGAACGGGGAGGCCTGGCGCTGGCCTTCCGCGCGGCTGGTTTCGGGACCAGCAACCGCACATAACCGGGATTATGCGCGGTGCAGAACCGGGCATTTGGGGCGCGTGTGGCGGCTACTCGGCGGCCTTCGGGAGCGGGCGCACACCGACCTTGCCGTTGTTGTCCTGGATCACCACGCCGCAGGGATCGGCGGCCAGCGCAGCCAGCAACGCCTGGACGGCCTCATCGGCGGCTTCCCGGCTGCGGAACTTCCACAGGTCAACCGAGCCGAACTCGGCTCCGGGATAGCTGGCACGCACGGTCGAGGTCTCGATCTCCTTGCCGTAGGAGTACGAGCTTCCCGTGCTCACCCGGACCTCGGTGATCTCGCTTCCCCGGATGAAGGTCTCCCCGTACGACTTCGCCGCGTACAGAACCCACACGTTGGACGCCATGATCAGCACGCTATCGGCGTGGGCAGACAATGCGGGCGTGGACGGGCCCGGGGCAGCTCGGCAACTCGGCCTGTCCGCCCTTCGGTACCTCGGCAGGTGACGACGACAGGGTGCCCGTGATCACCGACAAGACCACGGAGAACGCCCTACATGCTGCGCTTCTTCTCGATGTGCATGGGTCTGGGACCTCCTCGGTAGGGTCCGGGGTGAGGACCAGGCAGGTACGAGCTGCCTGGTCCTCGTTCACTTCCGGCGGTTCTTCTTGCTGAGCTTCACGTAGCCGCGGCCGGGGGTGTCGATCGTCCAGCCGGAGCGGTTGTTCCAGGTGATCGGGCCGAGCTCGAATCCCCAGGAGGTGAGGCGGTGCTTGTTCCCGTTGAGCTTCAGCGGGCCGATCTTGCGGGTCCAGGGCATGTGCGCCCGTGCGCGGTAGGCCATGATCAGATCTCCCCTCGGATCAGTGGCGGGCACTCAGCGGCCAGCTGCCGCGCCGCCTCAAGCTCGGTCGTCTCCCACGCGCCGCACGGCTTGGTGCGGTCGCCCCCGGCGTACGGCAACGGGTCGTGGAGGCCTTCCTCCAGCTCCTCGTAGAGGCCGGGGTACTGCTGAAAGGCGGTTTCCTCGCGCGGGCCGTCCGGGCAGGGCTGCCCCTCGACGTCCCGGTAGGCCATCTCCTCGTCCTCC
>NZ_RSAA01000019.1 GCF_003931915.1 Saccharopolyspora rhizosphaerae
GTTGAGGATGTTGTGGTGCGACAACGTCGCACCCTTGGGAAAACCCGTCGTCCCCGACGTGTACTGGATGTTGATCGCATCATCCGCCGACAGCGTCGCCTGCACGTCCCGCAACCGCTGCGGATCCGCCGACCCCCCTTGCTCCAACAACCGGTCCCACGTCGGGTCGTCGAACAGCACGACCTGCTCCAGCCCAACGCACCGCGGCCGCACCTGCTCGATCATGGTCACGTAGTCGGAGGTCTTGAACGCCTTCGCCGACACCAGCATCCGCACGCCGGCCTGGTTGAGCACGTACTCCAACTCGTGCGCCCGGTACGCCGGGTTGATGTTGACCAGGACCGCCCCGATCCGCGCCGTCGCGTACTGCACCACGGTCCACTCAGCACGGTTCGGCGCCCAGATCCCCACCCGGTCGCCCTGGACGATCCCGGCCTCCAACAGGCCGAGCGCTGCGGTGTCCACTTCGGCGAGGAACTCGCGGTAGGTCCAGCGGCGGCCGGTGGTGACCTCCACGAGCGCGTCTCGGTCCGGGTGCTGCTCGGCCGCGCGCTGCAGGTTCTCCCCGATCGTGTCGCCCAGCAGCGGCACGTCAGAGGTACCGGACGTGTAAGAGATCTCGACCGCAGGCACGGAGTCCTCCCGACAAGTGGCGTGTGCTTCGTGACCGCACACAGTAGGGACCTGCGGGCGCCCCTCGTCACCCCCGGATTGGGGTAGAACTCGTCCGGGTCACGGCAGCAGCCATGCCGACCGCGCCCGCACGACCGCTTCGTGCCGGGTGTGCGCACCGAGCCTGCGCATGGCGGCGCGCAGGTAGGCCTTGACGGTTTCCGGTGCGAGGGAGAGCCTTTCAGCCACCTCGGCGTTGGTGCAACCGAGCGCGACCTGGGCGAGCACGTCGATCTCGCGGCGCGACAACCGGACCTGCGGCGGCGGTTCGGTCTCCCCCGCTCGCAAGTCGGCGAGCCGTTGGGCGACGTCGTACATCCGGGACTGCAGCGCGGAGTCCTCCACCGTACCCGCGATCGCGCACAGCTCGGAGTGCACCGACCTCAGCTCTTCCAAGTTGGCGACGTCGGCGACCTCCGGCCGGCGGGTGGCCGCGATGGTCTCCGCCATCGCCATCCGCCTGTCGACCTCGTCCCGCACGGCCAGTTCGTTCGCGAGCCGCCGTCCGGCCGTGAACAGCGCATCCCGCGCGCGGTCGCCGACCGCCACGCGCTGGCGGATCGCGCCGTAGAGCACGGCCCGGCACGTGCCGCGCACGCGAACCGGAACGGCGAGCACCGCCGACAGCCGCTCCGCCTTCACCGGGCCGTCGTAGTCGTGGGTGATGTGCCGCGCGGCGCCGTAGTCCGCCACCCCGACCGGCCTGCCGACGGCCAGCACCTGTCCGCCGAGTCCTTTGCCCTCGTGCACTTCCAGGTTGTGGATGCGGGTGGTCTGCGTGCCGAAGCACTCGGTGAGCCGGACGCTGCCGCTGTCGACCTCCCCGCCGAAGGCGACCGGGAAGTCCAGGTCCGTGGACACCGAGCGCAGTTCGGCGCGCAGCGCGTCGCGGTCGTCCGGGCGCAGGCGGCTTCCGCCACCTGCCCGGCCGTCGGGTCTCCGCTTCGCGGCTCCGTCGCCGCCTCCGCTGCCGGCCATAGTGTCCGTCCTCCATTGGCTGATCGACGCGCTCCGGTCCACGTCGAAGACACCAGCCACGCGCACGTGGCATCGAGTTGCAGCACTATACCCGCCATTCGGCCGCTGAACCGATCCTCCGCGTGCGCGACATTCCCGATCACCCCTGTTCGGGGGCGGCTGTTCGGGTGATTCTCGATCACCCTTCGTGATCGCTGCGCGGAGGGCGTCCCGATGACCACCGGAGATCCGGTTCGTCCTCCTCCGCGCGGTTCACCCCGGCCCGGACACCCCATCTCGGGGGTATTGGAAGCGGAATGCGGTCCTGCAACATGTCTCGCCAACCGATCCACACCGGCGAGACCCCTCCCGAACTGACCCGCCGTCGAAAGGTTGAGCCCATGCGCTCTCGTCGCACGGAAAACCCGCCGGAGACCGGCGCCACCGCGCCCACCAGACGCCGATTCCTCGGTTACCTGCTGGCAGCACCCACCCTGGTCGCCGCCGCCGAACTCGGCGGTGGGTCCCTGCTCGGCCCGGAGGCGGCCGCTGCCGGTGAAACCGGGGCGGGCATCCCTCCGACGCCGCAGGTCGCCGACCACGTCGACCTCACCGACGGCCTCGTCTACGCCGCGCGGCCCACGGCGAACCTCATCGCCATCGAGCTCCACGAGGACGGTTCGGCCTCGTTCGCGCTCAACCGCACGGAGGTCGGCCAGGGCTTGACCACGGCGATCGCCATGCTCATCGCCGAGGAGCTCGACCTGCCGCTGGAGAAGGTGCACGTGACCCTCGCCGACGCCCGCCCGGAGCTGGTGTTCAACCAGCTCACCGGCGGTTCGGCCTCGATCAGCGCGCTGTACTGGCCGGTGCGCACCGCGGCGGCGATCGCCAAGGGCCGGCTGCTGGAGGCCGCCGGTCACGTGCTCGGTGAGCAGGTCGACCTGCTCACCGCCAAGGCGGGCACCATCACCTCGGCCGCGGGCAACGCCATCCCGTACGGCGACCTCGTGCACAAGGCCGCCACCGACACGACCACGAAGGTCGAGGTGGACCTCAAGCCGGAGTCCGAGTTCACGGTCGTGGGCAAGCCGACCCGGCGCATCGACGCGCTCGAGGCCGTGACCGGCCGCAAGAAGTTCACCACCGACCTGGACGTGCCCGACGCCAAGCCGACGATGGTCTGCCGGCCACCGACGATCAACGGCACCGTGCGCGGGGTCAACAACCTCGACCAGGTGCGCACCATGCCCGGCATCACCGACGTCGTGCCGATCAGCAGCGGTGTCGCGGTGCGCGGGGAGACCTTCGGCCAGTGCATCGACGCGGTCAACGCGCTCGACGTCTCGTGGGGCCCGGGCCCGGTGGACGACGAGTCGGACGCGACGGTCGAGGAGAAGCTCAAGGCCGCCACGCCGCCGCCGGTGATCCCGCCGACCCCGGCGACGAAGACGCTGGAACGGCAGTACACCTTCGCCTTCGTCAACGGCAGCGCGCTCGGCGTCAACTCGGCGATCGCCGACGTCCGGTCGGACCGGGCCGAGATCTGGTCCACCGTCAAGGTCCCGATCGTCGCCCAGGCCGCCATCGCCTCCGAACTGGGCCTGCCGCAATCGCAGGTCACCATCCACGTCGTCCCCGGTGGCGGGTCGTTCGGCCGGTGCCTGTTCCACGACGCCGCGTCCGAGGCCGCCGAGATCTCCAAGAAGCTCGGCAAGCCGGTCAAGCTGATGTGGCACCGCGCCGACGACTGCCGGCAAGGCCGCGTGCACCCGATGTCGGTCGGCACGATCCGCGCGTCGTTCCACGACGACGTGGTCAGCATCGAGCAGCACCACGCGAGCGTGCGCACCGACTTCAGCCACGGCTTCGGCGAGGCGCTGTCCTCGACGGCGACGCGGCTGCCGCTGGCCGGGTACTCGGTCTCCGAGGTCATCTTCACGCTCACCACGCCGTCGCTGTACAACTTCGGCGTCACCAAGACGCTGCTGACCGAGACGCACCAGTCCCCCTCGAACAACCAGAAGCGCGGCGGGTTCAACACCGGCAGCACGCGCAACGTGTACTCACCGGACGTGGCGACCGCGCGGGAGTTGTTCGTCGACGAGCTCGCCGAGACGATGGGCATGGACCCGTACAACTTCCGGCGCAAGTACGTCAAGAACGAGCAGCTGCTCAAGGTGCTGGACAAGGCCGCGGAAGTGGGAGGCTGGGGCCAGCCCACGCCGGACGGGATCGGGCACGGCATCGCGCTGCACCACGAGTACAAGAACACGATGGCCTGCTTCGTCGAGATCGACTGCCGGCCGGAGACGGTCAACCGCCCGGTCCGCGACGGGGTCACGGGTCCGCGGGTGACGCGGGGTGTGCTGGTGGCGATCCCCGGGCACGTCGTGGTCAACCCGCTCGGGCTCGAGGCGATGATGCAGGGCGGGTTCATCGACGGCTTCGCCCAGGCCCTCACCGCCAGCGTGCACCTCGACCAGGGCAAGATCGCCGAAGCCAGCTGGGACAACTTCTTCTACTGCCGCCAGTGGAACCTGCCGTTCGAGTTCACGCCGGTGATCCTGCCGGCCGAGGAGAGCGAAATGCCCTCCGGTGGTGGGGAGATGGGCGTCGCGCCCGCCTTCGCGGCCACGGCCTGCGCCTACCGCGCGGCGACCGGCAGGACCCCGACGCGCTTCCCCATCAACCACGACGACCCGCTCGCCTTCGAGCCGTACCCGCACGTCCCGCCGCTGCCGCCGTCGCCGACCAACGGCCTGGACTACGCCTACTAGGACCCGGCCGCGCAAGCGGCACAGCCGCTGTCCCCGGTGCGGAGAGCCGACGCGGCTCCCACGGCGCCGCTGCCCGCACCGCTCAGCACAGCAACGACGGAACAGTTCTTCAGAGGAGCGAGGATGCCTGAGCACACCTTCAAGCTCAACGGCGAGCAGATCACCGTGGACGTCGAGGACGACGTCCGGCTGCTGTGGGTCATCCGCGACCTGCTCGGCGTGACCGGCCCGAAGTACGGCTGCGGGATCAACGTCTGCAAGGCCTGCACCTGCCACATCAACGGCAAGGCGTTCAACCCGTGCTCCGTGCAGGTCAAGGACGTCGGAGAGACCGACGAGATCACCACCATCGAAGGTCTGGCGGGCACCGTCGGCGAGGAGCTGCACCCGATGCAGGAGGCCTGGCTCGACAACGACGTCGTCCAGTGCGGCTACTGCCAGCCAGGTCAGATCATGGCCGCGGTCGCCAAGGTCAAGCAGGCGCAGGCCAAGGGGCGCGAGATCACCGACGCCGACATCGAGGAGATCCGCAACATCTGCCGCTGCGGCACCTACTTCCGGATCCGCGAAGCCATCAAGGACGGCGCCACCCGGATGTGACCGAGCAGCACACGCTCGCGCGAGGAGGCGGTCCAGGGCCGGCTGACCGTCCCCTCGCGCGAGGGCGTTCCTGCAAGCAGGAGCGGTGTTCCTCGCGCGGGACGTCCTCCGTCGGGGGGAGGGCGTCCCGCCCGGCACGTCGTGCGCGACGCGAAGCGTGGCGGGCGGTGCTGCGTCAGTCCTGTTCGGACACCGGTTCCAGGCGCACGATCACGCCCTTGGACGTCGGCGTACCGCTGACGTCGGCGACGCTGTCCAGCGGGACCAGCACGTTGGTCTCCGGGTAGTAGGCGGCCGCCGAACCCCGCGCCGCGGGGTAGGACACGACCCGGAAACCCGGGGCGCGGCGCTCCACTCCGTCGTGCCAGACGCTGACGATGTCCACCAGCGCGCGGTCGGTGAGCCCGAGCGCGTCGACGTCGTCGGGGTTGACCAGCACCACACGGCGGGCGTTGTGGATGCCGCGGTAGCGGTCGTCCATCGCGTACGGGATGGTGTTCCACTGGTCGTGGGACCGCAACGACTGCAGCACGAGGTAGCCCTCGGGCGCTTCCAACCACTCGAACTCGTTGGCGCTGAACAACGCCTTGCCGCTCGGAGTGCGGAACTCGCCGCTGTTGACGGGGTTGGGCAGCCGGAACCCGGCGGGATCGGCCACACGCTGGATGAAGTCCTCGAAGTCCGGAACCACGCGCGAGATCCGGTCGCGGATCGAGTCGTAGTCCGCCTCGAACTCCTCCCACGGGATGTCGGGCTCGTTCCCCAGCACCCGGCGAGCCAGGCGGGAGAGGATCGCGACCTCGCTGAGCAACGACTCCGAGGCCGGTTCGAGGCGGCCGTAGGAGGCGTGCACCATGCTCATCGAGTCCTCGACGGTGACGAACTGCTCCACACCGCCCTGCACGTCCCGGTCGCTGCGCCCCAGGGTGGGGAGGATCAGCGCGGTTTCACCGCAGACGGTGTGCGACCGGTTGAGCTTGGTCGAGATGTGCGCGGTCATCCGGCACTGCCGCATCGCCTTCTCGGTGACCTCGCTGTCCGGGGTCGCGCGCACGAAGTTGCCCGCCACGCCGAGGAAGAACCGCGCACGACCGTCCAGCATGGCGCGGATCGAGTCCACCGAGTCCCAGCCGTGCTCGCTCGGCGGCGTGAAACCGAACTCGCGCTCCAGCGCGTCCAAGAAGGACTGCGGCACCCGTTCCCAGATCCCCATCGTGCGGTCGCCCTGCACGTTGCTGTGCCCGCGCACCGGGCACACGCCGGCACCCGGCTTGCCGATGTTGCCGCGCAACATCAGGAAGTTGATGACCTCGCGGATGGTGGCGACCCCGTGCTTGTGCTGGGTCAGCCCCATCGCCCAGCAGGCGATGACGCTGCCGCTGGACAGAACCCGGTCGCGGACCTGCTCGACCTCGGCGCGCGTCAGCCCGGTCGCGGCCTGCACCTGGTCCCAGGACAACTCGCGGGCCTGCCGGGCGAACTCCTCGAACCCGGTCGTGCGGGTGCGGATGAACTCGTGGTCGAGGACGGTGCCGGGGGCGGCGTCCTCAGCTTCGAGCAGCAGCAGGTTCAGCGCCTTGAACAGCGCGAGGTCACCGCCAGGACGGATCTGCAGGAACTGGTCGGCGATCTCGGTCCCGCGACCGAGGACGCCGCGCAGCTTCTGCGGGTTCTTGAACCGCATTAACCCGGCCTCGGGCAGCGGGTTGACGGCCACCACCTGGCCGCCGTTGCGCTTCGTCCGCTCCAGCGCGGTGAGCATCCGCGGGTGGTTGGTGCCCGGGTTCTGGCCGATGACGAAGACCAGGTCGGACTGGTGCAGGTCGTCGAGGCTGACGCTGCCCTTGCCGGTGCCCAGCGTCTGCTGCATGGCCGATCCGCTGGACTCGTGGCACATGTTGCTGCAGTCGGGCAGGTTGTTGGTGCCGAAAGCGCGCGCGAACAGCTGCAGCAGGAACGCGGCCTCGTTGCTGAGCCGGCCGGAGGTGTAGAACAGCGCCTCGTTCGGCGAGTCGAGTTCCCGCAGGTGCTCGGCGAGCAGGTCGAAGGCATCGTCCCAGCTGATCGGCTCGTAGAAGTCGGAGTCGGGGCGCTTGACCACGGGTTCGGTCAGGCGGCCCTGCTGGTTGAGCCAGTGGTCGGACTTCTGGTCCAGTTCGGACACCGAGTACCGCTCGAAGAACTCCCGCGTGATGCGCTTCGAGGTCGCCTCGTCGTTGACGTGCTTGGCGCCGTTCTCGCAGTACTCGTTCATCGGCCGGTGCTCCGGTTCCGCGTCCGGCCACGCGCAACCCGGGCAGTCGATGCCCTTGTCCTGGTTGAGGTTGAGCAGCGTCAGCGCTGTCCGCCGCGGCGAGGTCTGGCCGAGCGAGTAGCTCAACGCGTGCGCGACGGCGGGCGCCCCGGTGGCCCACGTCTTCGGCGGAGTGACCTCCAGGTCGTCGCTCGGGTCCTGCATCCCACTCATGTTGTGGCCGTTCACCTGTCCTCGCTCCACGCGCCGACGCGCCGCCCGGTCCTGGCTGCGCCAGCCTTGGCCGCACACGGAGCGAAGTCAAAGAACTCGCGCCTATGGGTTGATAAACGCCGTTTTCCACGGCGCACCACCGTCCTCTTCGGAGCCCGCAGCAGCAGCTCACGCCCTCCCGGGCGAGGACCAGCACCACCTCGGACCGGAACCACCTGTGCCGAGGATCACGCGGACTCGTTCACCCCGGTGGCGTCGATCAAGGGCGCCGGGATCGGGATCGCGTCGACGGCAGGCTCGTGACCTCGAACCGCACCGAGTCCCGGACAAGGCGGGAATCGGCCGAGCCCGGCGGCGAAGGGGTTCACCGACGCGCGAGACGTCGGTGTCGAGCCGAGGCGTCGCCCCACGTGGCGCCGCGTGGTGCCGCGTGGCGCCGAGGGTGGGCGTCCTCCTCGGACGTGGCTCGCTCGGCCCGTGCCTGCAGCTCGGCACTCCCGGTCCGTGGTCGCCCAGTCCGACCCACCACCGGCGGTCACCTGAAGGCCCCTCCTCCAATTGCGCACTTCGCGCAGATCTGATTGCGCGCAATGCGCACTTTCTGTAGCTTGTCCCCACGTAGAGGTGCGCGAAACGCGCAGATCGAGAGGTTGACGCCGTGAACAGTCCCTCCACCACCCCCGTGATCGCCGTGACGATGGGCGACGGCGCCGGAGTCGGCCCGGAAGTCATCGTCGGGGCGCTCCTCGACGAAGCCACCACCCGCCGCTGCCGCCCCGTGGTCATCGGCGACGCGGCTCGACTGCGGAAGGCCGCCGACGTGCTCGACGTGCACGCCGACGTGGTGGCCGTCGACTCCGTCGACGACGCGGTCACCGCCGAGGGGCGGATCAACGTGATCGACCTCGGACTGCTGCCCGCCGACCTGCCGTGGGGGACGGTGTCCCCGGTCGCCGGTGATGCCGCCTACCAGTACGTCCGGGTGGCCAGCGAGCTGGCGACCTCCGGCGCTGCCCAGGCCATCTGCACCGCGCCGCTGAACAAGGAGGCGCTGCACGCCGCGGGGCACGTCTTCCCCGGTCACACCGAACTGCTCGCGCACCTCACCGGCACCGAGGAGGTGTCGATGATGCTGGCCGCGCCGACGATGAAGGTCATCCACGTGACCACCCACATCGGGCTGGTCGACGCCGTCGCCAAGATCGAGCCCGGCCTCGTCGAGCGCACCGTGCGCCGGGGTGACCGGACGCTGCGCGACTCCGGGGTGCAGTCCCCGCGCATCGGCGTCTGCGGCATCAACCCGCACGCCGGGGAGAACGGTCTGTTCGGCCACGGCGAGGAGGACGAGAAGATCGTCCCGGCCCTGGAGGTCCTGCGCGCCGACGGCATCGACGCCCAGGGGCCACTGCCCGCCGACACCGCGTTCTTCCTGGCCACGCGCGGCGAGTACGACCTGATCGTCGCGATGTACCACGACCAGGGCCACGGTCCGGTGAAGGTCCTCGGCATCGAGACGGGCGTCAACATCACCGTCGGCCTGCCCGTCATCCGCACCTCGGTCGACCACGGCACGGCCTTCGACATCGCCGGCACCGGCAAGGCCAGCGCCGACAGCATGGTCGAAGCCCTCCGCCAAGCCGCCCACCTCTGCGGCTGACACGGCCTCGGAGGTTGGTGACCCCTCCGGGACCGGGTCTCGTGCGCGAGGAGTGTGCCGGCGGCGAACGGCTCGCCCCGGCACCGCGCAGCGGTCAACCTCGGACGATCGGCCTCAGGACCTGGTCTGGACAAGGGCGTGCGAGCCCTGGGTGCGCCAGGCCTCGCCACCCTCGTCCAGCGACGATACGGTGTCGGCGGACAGGCCCACGACGGCTTCGGACTTGAGCACCCGCAGCGCGGCCAGCGGACTCGGGAAGTGCGACACGGCGTCGGCGAACGGCCTGGTCGGCTCCCAGTGGCGGTCGCCGACGAGTCGCCGGTAGTTGAGGTCACCCTTGAAGATCGTGACCGCTGCGGAGGAGAACTCGGCGCGCAGGTCGTCCGGCATGTCGCTGAACTCCCTCGGCGCGCAGAAGAAGGGGTGCGCGCGCACGGCGATCCGGCCGTCGCGCAAGGCGTCCTGGACGCGGTGCCCGATCGCGCTCGCTTCCCCGGCCGACCCGACGAGCTGGTGCAGGACCTCGATCACGTCGTTCGGAATGGCGTCGGAGACGTAGTACGGGTTCGGCTTGACGTGCAGGACCACCGCCTCGGCACGACCGGTGGTGAGGAGCCGGTCGATGAGCACCAGGTCGGCGGACAACTCACCCGCGGCGTTGTCGGCGACGAGGTGGACCTGCCCGGCCTGGCCGAACAGCGACCAGAACTCCTCGGCCGAGCCGCTGACCAGGCCTGACGTGGTGCCGCTGGCATCGGTGGACAGCTGGAACGCCAGGTCGGCCTGGTTGCCCCACACCGCGGCCTGCACGACGGCGGTGTCCCGGTCGGCGTCGGCGAGCTGCGGAAGCGAATCCAGGGCAGCCAGCGTCTCGGCAGTGCCGTCGCTGCCCAGCTCGGCCCGCTTCATCGGCGCGAAGGGGTCGACGCCCCGCCACGGTCCCGGGGCGAAGTACCCGGTCGCGCCCAGCAACTTCCGGAAGAAGTAGCTCTCCGCCCACAGGAACGACATCTCCGCCCACGGCCGCCCGAGCTGTCCCTCGGTCCACGCCGCCCACACGTCGTGGTCCGGGGCGTCGTCGTCCAGCGGCTCGACGACTCCGCGCGTCGACTCCTCCAGCAGTGCCGTGAGCGCCTCGCGCACGTCGGGTCCGAACGGGTGCGCCGCGCACAGCCGCTCGATCATCACCGGGTGGCGTTCGTGGAAGACCCTCCACCCGAACGACCCCGGTTCCCCGATCCCGATGAACGGCGCGTCCACGATCCCCTCCTCCAGCTCAGACCAGGTGCGACCGGACCGATTCGATCACGCCACCCCACCCGTCGCACCGCCGGGAGGCCCGGCTCCCCACCGTCCACAACTCCGCACGCACGGCCAGCACCGCCACGACGCCCACCACGCCTCCTGGTCCACGGCTGCGGACCCGCCGTGGCACGGGGTCCGGGGAACCGCGGCGATCCGCCACCAGCACCCGCCTCAGCCCGCTCTTCCTCGCCCGGGGGAGCCCACCTGATCGGGACGCGGGACACCGGGGTTGAGCAGACCGGATCAGCGCAGTGTTCCGGGGCGGAGCTGAAGGGGGTGGAAGGGAGCGTGGGTTGGGCTTCGGTGGGTCTTCCAGGGGGTGATGCGTTCGTCGCGTTCGTGGCTCCGGGCGGGCGCCTGTGCCGGGAAGGGATCAGCAGGTGTCGTCGCCCCCGGTGGCACGGTCGGGCTCGGTGTCGGTGCCGGGGTCGTCCTCGGTGCCGAGCGGGAGGTCGACCTCCGTGCGGAGGTAGGCCTCGATGCGGTAGTCGACCTGGATGTCCTCGTAGGTCTCGGTCTCCCGGACGGGCTTGGGGAGGTTGGTGCGCTCACTCCCGGAGGTGGACCGGTCGTCGGTGTCCCCGGGGAACTCGACGCGCGTCTCGGGCGCCTCGAAGAAGGTGATCTCGTCGGCGCGCACCCTGCTGGTGAACTCCACGTCCGGGTTCTCGCGGTCTCCGCCTGTCATCGCCGCCTGTCCTTCCGGACCGGGCGGGAGGAGGGCTCCCGGCTCGCGCGCCTCTTCCTGCGCTCGGGGTCGGCGGGGCGTCGCTTCCGCGGACGTTCCCGCTCGCCCTGGTCGTCACCGCCCTCGTCGTCACCGCTCTCGCCGCTGACGGTGTCGCTCGCGGTCTTGCCGGCCTGCTCCGCGGTGTCGCCCACGTCTTCGACGGCGTTCCCGGCGCTGGATCCCACCTCTCCAGCTGCCTCGCCGGCTCCCCCACCGACGCTCTTCGCCGAGCTCCCGGCGTCCTCCACCGCCTTGCCGGCACTCTCCCCGGCGTCCTCCACCGCCTTGCCGGCACTCTCCCCGGCGCCCTCCACCGCCTTGCCGGCACTCTCCCCGGCGCCCTCCACCGCCTTGCCGGCACTCTCCCCGGCGCCCTCCACCGCCTTGCCGGCACCTTCACCGACGCTCTTCGTCGCGCTTCCGGCGCCCTTCGCGGCACTGCCGGCGCCTTCACCGACGTTCTCGGCAGCGCTGCCGGCGCCGGAGCCGACGTCTTCCACCGCCGAACCCGCGCCCTCGCCGACGCTCTCCGCGGCACTGCCGGCGCCCGAGCCGACGTCTTCCACCGCCGAACCGGCGCCTTCACCGACGTTCTCCACGGCACTGCCCGCGCCCTCGCCGACGTCCTTGACCGCCGAGCCCGCGCCCTCGCCGACGTCCTCCACCGCCGAACCAGCGCCCTCACCGACGCTCTCCACCGCTCTGCCGGCACCTGAACCGACGTCCTTCACGGCCGACCGAGCGCCCTCACCGACGTCCTCCACCGCGCTGCCCGCGCCCTCGCCGACGTCCTTGACCGCCGAGCCCGCGCCCTCGCCGACGTCCTCCACGGCCCGGCCCAAGCTCTTGGTCAGGTTCTCCAGGATCTGCGGGTTGCGATCGATGGTCGTCAGGACCCGGTCGAGCACGCTCGCGACGTTGTCGAGGCGGACCTGCAGGTGGGCCTGTGCCTCCACGCCCTTGATCTGGAGCGCGACGCGGCCCAGCTCGGCGTCGACACCGACGTTGAGCTTGAGCAGGTCGAGGACCTCCGCTTGCAGGGACACCCGGGCACGCAGGTTCTCCACCTCGAGGCTGATCTCGTCGACCTTGACGACCGGTATGTCCAGGTAGACGTCCGGGTCCTGGCGCCGGTCGGGTCGACCGTCCCCGGAAGACACCCGTTCTCCCTCGAGACCGGATTCCACCAGCTCGCCGTCCTGCTGCTCCGCCATGCGCTCCCCCTCCAGGTCAATACCCCAGAGTCCGTGGCGGCGCGGACGTCGAGTAGAGGAATTCGGCCCTGCCGGTTCGCGGTCGTCCAGCTCACGCTGCGTGAGTGGAGCCCATCGACAGGAGGTCGGGATGAAACAGGGACCTCAGATCGCGACCGCGGTGGTGATCGGTTACGCCCTCGGTCGCAGCCGCCGGAAGAGGCTGGCGCTCGTGGTCGGCGGATATGTGCTCGGACGGCGCATGGGAGATCCCAAGGACCTGCTCGGGAAGGTCTCGCCGTCCGGAGCACTGGGCAAGCGTCTGGTCGACGCGGCCAAGTCGGCGGCCATCTCCGCCGCCAGCAGCAAGATCGAATCGCTCGGTGACGACATCTCCAAGCGGGCGGCGCAGATCCGCACCCCGGAACTGGGTTCCCAGGACGAGTCCTCCCAGCAAGAGCAGGAGCAGGAGTCGTCTTCCGAGGAGCAGGAGTCGTCTTCCGAGGAGCAGGGGTCGTCCGAGGAGACGGGGTCCTCCTCCGAGGAGAAGGGCGAGCGCACGCGTGCGCCCCGCAAACCCTCGGCCCCGCGCGCGGCCTCCACCGCGCGGAGCGCAGCGTCCTCATCGCGGAAGAAGACCAGCTCCGGCAGGTCGGGTGGGAACGATGGCTGACGGCGACCGCGACCAGCCCCTGCGCGAGGAACTGCCGCTCGACCAGCTCAAGGACGCGGGGCAGGAACTCCTCGAAGCGATCGTCGCCCGCGCGGTCGGGTCGATGACGGGCAAGATCACCGGCCTCGCCGACCGGCTCACCGACGTCGCCGACAACGGCGGCAGCGGGCTGACCGCGGCGCTGACCGGCGCCAAGAGCCTCGCCGAAGGCAAGTCACCGATGAAGTCCGCGCTCAGCGCCGGGACGTCTCTGGTGAAGGACAAGGTCAAGAACGCCCTGGGGGGCGGCGGTGGATCAGGAGGAGGAGGCGGCGGCGGCGTGAAGGTGGTCAACATCATCGAGGAGTTCGACGTCGGTCTTCCGCTCAGCGTCGCCTACAACCAGTGGACGACGTTCGAGGACTTCCCCTCCTTCACCAGGAAGGTCGAGAAGGTCGAACAGGAATCCGACGAGAAGCTCAACTGGCGGGCCCAGATCTTCCTCTCGCACCGCGACTGGGAGTCGACCATCACCGAGCAGGTCCCGGACGAGCGGATCGTGTGGAAGTCGACCGGGGCGAAGGGTTACGTCGACGGAGCCGTGACCTTCCACGAGCTCGCTCCCACGATGACCCGCGTCCTGCTGGTCCTCGAGTACTACCCGAAGGGGTTCTTCGAGAAGACCGCGAACCTGTGGCGCGCGCAGGGACGCCGGGTGCGGTCCGACTTCAAGCACATCAAGCGGCACATGATGACCCGCACGATCCTCGAGCAGGAAGAGGTCGAGGGCTGGCGGGGCGAGATCCGCGACAGCGAGGTCGTCAAGAGCCACGAGGACGCGCTCGAAGAGGAGCAACGAGGGAAGGAGGAAGGACGCGGGGAGGACGAGCGCGGAGACGAACGGCGGGACGACGACGAGGGCTACCACGAAGAGGACGAGGAGGACGAGTACGAAGAAGACGAAGACGAAGACGATGACTACGACGACGAAGAGGACGACTACGACGAGGAGGACGAAGACGAGGAAGAGGAAGAGGAAGAGGAAGAGGAAGAGGAAGAGGAAGAGCCTCCACCCGCGCGGTCGTCGCGTTCCTCCCGCCCCGCCCGCTCCTCTCGCGCCAGGTGATCGGCGTCTCCTCGATCCGCCGCGCGGCTGTGCCAACATCGTTGACGCCCAGCTTGCGCACCACGAGAAGACGAGCGTGGGAACCGAGCACCCTCCGCCACGACGTCATCGACGGCGTACTCGTCGTCACGCTCCACCGCCCCGACCAGCTCAACGCCTTCAGCCCACCATGGCCGACGAGCTGGAGGAGACGTTCGTCCAGGTCAACGAGGACGACTCGGTTCGCGCGGTGGTCGTGACCGGAGCGGGCCGCGCGTTCTGCGCGGGGAGGGACCTCAGCAGTGAGGGCAACGTCTTCGGGCTCGACGAGTACAGTCCGCGACGCTCGCCGACGTGCAGGACCTCTCCGCCCCTGAGCTGCGCCGGATCCGCGACACCGGCGGCCGGGTCACGCTGGCTGTCCACGACTGCCGCAAGCCCGTCATCGCGGCGATCAACGGTGCCGCCGTGGGCATCGGTGCGACGATGACGCTGGCCATGGACGCCCGGTTGCTGTCGACCCGGGCCCGGTTCGGCCTGGCCTTCGGCCGGCTCGGCATCGTCCCCGAGGCTGGCTCGACCTGGTTCCTGCTCCGGATCGTCGGCATGTCCAAAGCGCTCGACCTCGTCTACCGGGCTGATGTCCTCGACGCCTCGGCCACCGCGGAGGCCGACCTCGCCGACGCGGTCCACGCACCGGACGACCTGCTGGACTCGGCGCTGAAGCTCACCGACGCCTGGACCAAGGGGAAGTCGCCGGTCGCGACGGCCCTCACGCGGCAGATGATGCGCCGCAACAGCGCCCTCGAGCACCCGCGCGACGCTCACCGGATCGACTCGCCGGCGATGTTCTACACCAGCACCGGGGACGACGCGGAAGGCGTCGCGGCCTTCACCGAGAAGCGCGATCCGAAGTTCCGCGGGCGGGCCTCCGAGCTCCCCGAGTTCTACGACGAGTGGCTCAGCCGCTGATCGAGCTCGTCGCGCAGCGGCGCCGGGCTCGCATCAACCCGGTGCTGCCGCTCTCGTCACCGGGACGGCGTGGTGTCGCTCGGGAAGAGCAACCTGCCGCCCGAGCGGCGCAATTCGATTGCCTGGTGATCGGGGTCGCCTTAGCGTGGTCTGGACATCAAACCTGGGGGATGTTCGATGACACGCCAACCTGGGCGACGACTGCCCGCACTGGTCCTCGCGGCAGGCCTCGGCCTGTGCGCGCCCGTTGCGGCCTTGGCCGAGCCGGCCGCCGCGGATTCGAAACCGGTGCTGCTGGTCCACGGCTACAACGCAGGCTCCGACGCGAACTGCAGCGATCTGTGGGGTGCGGCGCGCGCGGAGTTCGACGGGCGTTCCACGCGGACGATCGGATACTACGAAGGTGACACCGAGTGCACCGAGTACGTCGCCGGCCGCGGGAACAACACCACCGACACACCGATCCAGGACATCGCGAAGGAGTTCGCGAACCACATCCACTCCGAGTACACGAGCAAGGGCCAGTCGGTCGACATCGTGGCCCACTCGATGGGCGGCCTGGTCACCCGCGTCGCGGTGCTCGGAACCCGCGAAGGCTGGGCCGGTTTCCCACCGAGCGTCGAGGTCGACGACGTGGTCACGCTCGGCACCCCGCAGGGCGGCATCACCAAGGACCCCTGCTCCGACCAGTCCGAGTGCTCCTACCAGTGGTGGCAGATGACGCGGGAGCAGGACGGCGGTTCCGGTTTCACCAGCAAGCTGCACGAGTCGAAGAAGGGTGCCGCCGACCGCGGTTTCGACGACCCGTGGGCGAAGGGCATCGACTGGAGCCTCGTCGGGTCCGAAGAGGACACCACGGTGGACTACGACCGCGCGATCGACAAGGGCTACTGGGCGCACCAGAAGTACGGTTTCGACGAGGACCTCAACAACAACGGCGATCCCGACTGCACGAGCCCCGAGGAGATCGACCACCAGGCCATCCGGTTGGTCCGCGACGGAGACTTCTGCCTCCGGTACTGGCACCACGGGGACAACGGCGGCCCGTACACCACGGGCAAGGGCTGGGCCCCGCTGGAGATCGCCCGCAACGCGATCAACCACAAGGGCGACAACCTCCCCCGCTGACCGAGACGGGCACGGCCCGCGCGGGACAGCCCAACCCGCGCGGGAGCCCGGCCCCAGGTGGGACGCCTCAGGTCGCACGGGAGCCCCGGCCGGCCGGACAGGACATCTCAGCCGAGCGGTGCGAGCGCTTCAACCGAGCGAGGCGCTTCACTCGCCCGGCAGCCTCGGCCCCTGTCCCAGAATCCCACCCGACTCGACCTCGCCCCTGGCGGACCAGGACCGATGGACCCACGCACCCCCGAACGACGACCTTGGCCTCGTCGGGGCGTTCGAACCTCGCGCGAAGTTCCGACACCACCCCACCCGATCTCGACCGCCGCACGACGCACGCCGCACCGAACGTGGCGGTACCTAGCGTTTGCCGCTGATCAAGGCGAGGGGTCTCGATCCCGCACGACCCGTCCGCGATAGCGCCGGGGAGCCACACCTCGCGCGACGTGCGACTCCACCTCACCCGGCCCCAACCGAACGACGCACGCTGCACCGAGCGTTGCCGCTGATCAGACAGCGAGGCGCGATGAACCTCGCACGGCCCGTTCGCGCGAGCTGGGAGTCGACATCCGCGCGAAGTTCGAACCCACCCCACACGACCCGAACCGAAGGACGCACGCCGCGCCGAGCGCGTGATCGCTGATCAGACCGGAAGGCGCTGAGAACTTCGCGCGGCCCGTTCCCGGACGCTGCCTCGAAAGTCGGGCGAGGTCCGACGCCCCGGCGTGTCGTGGTGGCACGCCGGGGCGGGTGGGTTCAGGCGTTGAGGTCCGTGTCCCGGGGTTCGCGGACCGCTGTGACGGCGAGGAAGGAGATGGTGCTGAGCACCATCACGTACGCCCCGACCGAGAAGGCGCTGCCGGTGGCCTGGGTGAGGGCTGTGGCGATGGTCGGCGCGAACGCCCCGCCGAGGATGGCGCCGAAGGCGTACCCGATCGAGACGCCGGAGTAGCGCACCCTGGCCGAGAACATCTCGGCGTACAGCGCCGACATCGGACCGTAGGACAAGCCGATGCCGAACGACAGCACGATGATGGCCACCGCGAACAGCACACCGCTGCCGGTTTCCATCATGAAGAACATCGGCATCATCCAGGCGAACACGGCCGCGTAGCCGATCTGGAACGTGCGCACTCGCCCGATCCGGTCGGACAGGCCACCCGAGTAGACGGTGAACACCAGCCAGCCGACGGCGCCCACGATCGTCGCCGCCAGCACGGTCGGCCGCGACAAGCCGAGGGTCTTGCCGTAGCTGAGGAAGTAGGCGATCACCAGGTAACCGGCGGCGTTGTTGGCGATGAAGATCAGTGCGGCGAGCACGACGTTGCGGCTGTTGGTGCGGAACAGCTCGGTCAGCGGTGCCGAGGAGTACGCGCGGCGCTCGAGCAGCTCCTGGAAGACGGGGCTCTCCTCGACCAGGCGGCGCACCAGGTAGCCGAAGACGATGAGCACCACCGACAGCAGGAACGGGATCCGCCATCCCCACGCGTTGAACTGCTCCTCGGTCGTCGACGAGCTGATCGCCCACAGCACACCGGTGGCCAGGATCAACCCGAGCGGCACACCGGTCTGCGGGTAGGACCCGAAGTAGCCGCGCCGGCCGAGCGGAGCGTGTTCGACGGCCATCAGCGCCGCGCCACCCCACTCGCCACCGGCGGAGAAGCCCTGCACGATGCGCAGCACGATCAGCAGGAGCGGTGCGGCGACGCCGATCTGGGCGTAGGTCGGCAGCAAGCCGATGAGCGCCGTGGCCGAACCCATCATGATCAGCGTCATGACCAGCATCGCCTTGCGCCCGAGCCGGTCGCCGAACCGCCCGGCGATCACGGCCCCCAGCGGCCGGAACAGGAAGCTGATCCCGATCGTGGCCAGCGACAACAGGCTGGCCACGCCGGGTGCGTCCTGGCTCAGAGGCGCGAAGAAGTGCGGGGCGAACACCAGGCTCGCGGCCTGCGCGTAGATGAAGAAGTCGTACCACTCGATGGTCGTCCCGACGAGCGTGCTGGCGAGCAGCCGCTTCTCGTCACGGGTGCGCGCGGCGCGCGGCGGTGAGTCCGACATGGCTGAACCTCGTTGTTCTGTCGATGGGTCGAATGACTGTTTAGTCGGGAGGACGCGCCAGGTCGAGTGCTGGGAGCGCGCAGTTGTCATCGATCCCGCTGCGGACCACGGCTCCGAAGCGGTCCGCGCCCGGGAAACCGCAGGTAGCAGACTGGGTCGCCTTCCACTGACAACCGACGCGGAGGGCGGCCGCAGCGGCAGCACGCGGCCGGTGCCGCAGTGGCAGGAACCCACCCGCGGAGCCGGTACTGCTCCCTCGCGGTCCGGATGCCCGTTCTTGACCAGGGGTGGCCCGCGCCGTAGCTTGCCTAGCAAGCGCTTGGTTCACACGAGGCGGTGGTGTCGGTGGCGGTACCCGAGGCGGCTCCCGCTGCGGCGGCGGTGGACCGGCGTCAGGTGCGCAAGGTGGCCTTGTCCGGGCTGCTGGGCACCGTCATCGAGTACTACGACTTCCTGCTGTACTCGACCATGGCCGCGCTGGTGTTCGGCACGCTGTACTTCCCCGGCTCGAACCCCGCGGTGTCGACCATCGCCGCGTTCGGGACGCTGGCCGCCGGCTACGTGGCGCGGCCGCTCGGCGGCTTGCTGTTCGGGCACTTCGGCGACCGGCTCGGCCGCAAGTCCGCGCTGATCACGAGCATGGTGCTGATGGGCGTGGCCAGCGTGCTCATCGGCGTGCTGCCCACCTACTCCTCGATCGGCCTGACCGCGCCGGTGCTGCTGGTGCTGCTGCGCTGCGTGCAGGGCATCGCCGTCGGTGGCGAGTACGGCGGTGCGGCGCTGATGGTCATCGAGCACGCCGACCCACGCCGACGCGGCAGCTGGGCCGGGATCATGCAGGCCGGGTCGCCGCTCGGGTCGTTGCTGTCGAACGGGGCGGTGGCGCTCGTGACGCTGCTGCCGCGCGAGGACTTCGTCTCGTGGGGCTGGCGGATCCCGTTCCTGGCCAGCGCGGTGCTGCTCGTCGTCGGGCTTTACGTGCGGTTGAGCGTGGTGGAGAGTCCCCTGTTCCGGCAGGCGCTGGAGAGGTCCGGCGAGCGGGAGCAGGTGCCGCTGCTGCGGGTGCTGCAGCGGCCGCGCGCGGTGGTGCTGGCGTGCGCGGCCGGGATCGGGCCGTTCGCGATGACGGCGCTGATCGGCTCGCACAGCGTCGCCTACGCCAAGGGGCTCGGCTACGAGCTGCCGGACATCATGCGGGCGCACCTGCTGATCAGCCTCACCGGCTTGATCGGCATCCCGATCTTCTCGGCGTTGTCGGACCGCATCGGGCGGCGGCGGGTGCTGCTGATCGGCGCCACGGGCGCCGTGCTGTTCGCGTTCCCGATGTACGCGCTGCTCGACCTGCGCACGGTGCCGTCGATGATCACCGCGCTGGTGATCGCGCAGGTCTTCCAGAACTTGATGTACGCGCCGCTGGCACCGATGCTCTCGGAGATGTTCGGCACCCGCGTCCGCTACACCGGTGTGTCGTTGGGCTACCAGATGGCGAGTCTTCTCGGCGCGGGCTTCACCCCGATGATCGCGGCAACGCTGGTGGCCGGCTCGGGCGGGTCCAGCCTGCCCCTGAGCTGCATCATCGTGGGCGCCGTCGCCGTGTCGACCGTCTCGGTGCTGTTGATCTCCGAGACCCGCGGCCGGGACCTGGCCGAGTCATGAGGACCTTCGCCGAGGTCGTGCACGCGCGCGCTCGCGACGAGCGGGTGGGCTTGCGCTTCGGCGACCGGGCGTGGACCTGGGCGGAGGTGGTCGCCGAAGGGGCGCGGCGAGCGGGACTGCTGCGCCGGCGCGGTGTGCGGCACGTGGGTGTGCTGCTGGAGAACGTCCCGGACTACGTGTTCTGGCTCGTGGCCGCCGCGCTGGAGGGCGCGGTGCTGGTGGGTGTGAACCCGACGCGGCGCGGCGAGGGTCTCGCGCGCGACATCCGGCACACCGACTGCGACCTGGTGGTCACCGAGGACCGGTGGGCAGGGCTCCTCGACGGCCTCGACCACGGCGCGGCGGTGCTCAACGTCGATGCCGACGAGCTCGACCTGCCCGACGAGGAGCTTCCCGCACGGCTGCCGGAAACCGAGCGGACGTTGTTGCTGCTGTTCAGCTCCGGCTCGACCGGTGCCCCGAAGGCGGTGATCTGCTCGCAGGGGCGTCTGGGCTCGCTCGCCGCATCGCTGGCCGAACGCACCGAACTCACCCGCGATTCGGTGTCGTACCTGTGCATGCCGCTGTTCCACGGCAACTCGGTGATGATGAACCTCGCGCCCGCGATGCACGTCGGGTCGACGGTGTGCCTGGCCCGCACGTTCTCGGCCTCGGGTTTCGCCCGCGACGTCCACCGCTACGGCGCGACGTTCGTGAACTACGTGGGCCGGACGCTGTCCTACGTGCTGGCGCAGCCTGAAGGCCCGGCCGATCACCGCAGCACTCTCCGCCTCGCCGTTGGGACCGAGGCGTCGCAAGCGGACGCGGAGCGGTTCGCCGAGCGGTTCGGCTGCCGGGTGTCCGAGGGCTACGGGATGAGCGAAGGCGTCCTGCGGATCAACCGGACAGCGGAGAGCCCACCGGATTCCCTGGGACTGCCCCTCGGCGGTGTGGACGTCCGCGTGCTGCGCGAGGACACCGGCAGCGAGTGCCCTCCGGCGGAGTTCGACGAGCACGGCCGCCTCCTCAACGCCGAGGAAGCCGTCGGTCAGATCGTCGCCCTCGGCCAGGCCCACGCGTTCGAGGGCTACTACAACAACCCCGGGGCGTGGGCGGAACGCGTTCGGGGCGAGGACTTCTGGACCGGCGACCTCGCCTACCGCGACACCGACGGCTTCTTCTACTTCGCCGGCCGCACCGCCGACTGGCTCCGGGTCGACGGCGAGAACTTCGCCGCGGCCTCGCTGGAGCGCATCCTCGACCGCTGGGACCCGGTCGAGGCGGCCGCGGTCTACCCGGTCCCCGACCCGCGCACCGGCGACCAGGTGATGGCCGCCCTCCAACTGCGCGCCGACTTCGACCCCGAGGGTTTCGCGCGGTTCCTGACCGCCCAGCGCGACCTGGGCACCAAGTGGCTGCCCCGCTTCGTCCGGATCACCGCCGAGATGCCCACCACGGCCAGCGGCAAGACGGCCAAGGCCGCCCTCCGCCGCGCGGCCTGGCGCACCGAGGACGCGGTGTACTTCCGCACCGGCAGGGAGATCGACTACCGCCTCCTCACCCCCGAGGACCGGGAGCACTGGGAGCGGTCCTTCGAACGCCACGGCCGCACGTCGTTGCTCCCGGGCTAGGACCTGGTGAGAGATCCGCTGTGCCCGGCGGTGCCAGTGACAGCGCCTGCACGGCGTCGCGGCCCCCGCGCCGCGTGACGTACGTGCACCGCTTCAGCGGCCCGTACCACGTCTCACCTCCATGACCCGCCAGGCCGGCACGATGTCGCTGCCCTGAGACCGCCAGGCCGGTATCGCGGCCGAGGTGCGACTGGCCCGGACCGCTTCGTCGACCGGCGAGCTCCCTCCGCCGGCGGGCGCCGTTCCCGCAGATCGTGAGTAGCTCCCGACGAGCGCTTCCGCGGCTTTCCAAGCTGTGGAGACAACCCGGCAACGACGCCGGTAACCCGAGCCCCGAACCGGGATGATCGGGAACCCGGCATCCACCTGAGCCGGAGCTGCCGACCCGTGTGGTCGGCGCACGCTCAACGCGCAGCGGGATCAGTTGCGGCCGTCCGACTCTCGCGCCGCTGTTCAGAAGTGGGGAGCACTCCTGAGGCGGTTCCACGGGCTTCGCCACGCGCGCGACTGGGAGCCCTCCACAGCTTCGCGCGTGGCGCGGTGGCCGGACGCCATGCACCACCGCCCAGCACGAGCACGCCCATTCGCAGGGAACGTGCTCGCCCGGCCCGGTGCGCGGTCCCAGAACCGGTGAGCCGCTCCTCCTTCCGACACGGTCGTGGGCGGACGCAGCTCAACAGTCCGACGTAAGACCCTCGCCTCGGTGGGACGACGTGGGTATCGGCCGGCGCTGCTGAGAGCAGATCCGCTGCCGGCAGCATGGGACCCCACGGACCGGGATTCGGCGACATGGTTGTCGCATGGCCACTGACGAGAAGCAGCCGATGTTCGACCACCGGCTTCGCGAGAAGTTCTTCAGCCAGCGGGTCCTGGTGCTCGACGGTCTGCTGGACGACGACAACGGGACCGTGCTGGTCACGCAGATGCTGTCGCTCGCCCACGCGTACCCGGGCAAGGACATCGCGCTGTGGATCCACTCCCCCGGCGGTTCGGTGCCGTCGATGCTGGCGCTCCGCGACGTGATGCGGCTGGTGCCCTGCGACGTGTCCACGCTCGCGCTGGGGCTCGCGTGCAGCGCGGGCCAGTTCCTGCTGTCAGCGGGCACTCCCGGCAAGCGCTTCGCGCTGCCACACGCGCGGATCTTGATGCACCAGGGTTCCTCGGGCATCAGCGGCTCGGCCGTCGAGGTGGAGGTGCAGGCCGACGACCTGCGCTACACGCGGGACACCGTGCTCGGCTTGATCGCCGAGGACACCGGGCAGCCGGTCGAGCGGGTCTTCGCCGACTCGCTGCACGACCGGTGGTTCAGCAGCGAACAGGCCCGCGAGTACGGGTTCGTCGACCACGTCGTGGACGACCTCGGCCAGGTGATGCCCTCGCGCACCCCAGCGGGCCTCAACGCGGGAACGGGGGTCCGGGCATGAGCAGCTACACGATCCCCAACGTCATCACCCGCAGCAGCAACGGCGAGCGGATCATGGACGTCTACTCGCACCTGCTCGCCGAGCGCATCGTCTACCTCGGCACCCCGATCGACTCGGGCGTCGCCAACGCGCTGATCGCCCAACTGCTGCACCTGGAGGCCGACGACCCGGACCAGCCGATCAACCTCTACATCAACTCCGAGGGAGGGGACCCGTCGGCCATGCTGGCGCTCTACGACACCATCCGCTACGTCAAGGCCCCGGTCGCCACGACCTGCGTGGGCCAAGCCGTCGCGGCCAGCGCGGTGCTGCTCGCGGCAGGGGCGCCAGGTCGCCGCAACGTGCTGCCGCACACGCGGGTCGTGCTGCACCAGCCGGCCGCGCAGGGCCGGGGCACGATCCCGGACCTGATCTTGCAGGCGGACGAGGTCGTGCGGGTCCGCACCCAGCTGGAGGAGATCCTCTCCCAGCACACCGGCCAGGACGTGACCACGTTGCGGCACGACACCGACCGCGACAGGGTCTTCAACGCACCAGGCGCGGTCGACTACGGACTAGCCGACCAGGTCCTCGACCAGCGCAGTTGAGCCTCCGCATCGGAAGCGCTCTTCGTGGCGGTGCCAGCAGCAGGGACCTAGGCCGGCTCCGTGGACTCCGCACACCGCTCCTCGCGACATGTCGCTACGCGGTCTCACCTCGTTGCAGCGCACTCACCACACACACCTGCGGCGGCGCGTGTCGAATCCCGTTCGAACTTCGCGCGAAGTTCACCCTCCGGCGCTCTCCAACGGGTCGCGGAGTTCTCTGCGCCTCGCCCTGATCAGCGGAAACGTACGGTGCGGCGTGCGTCCTTCGGCCGTGGTCGGGTAGGGGGTGTCGAACTTCGCGCGAAGTTCCACCCGCGGCCCTGGCCTCGAACTTCGCGCGAAGTTCGAAGCCCGAAGTCCACGTCGGATGTCGCGCGAGAGGTGAAGAGCGCGCCTGCGCGCGCGGCGTTGGGGCGCGGAACAGCGCGCCACCGCACTCCCCGCCAGCTCCTCGGGTAGGGCGAGGCAGGCGGGACTCGTGGCGGTACAGCCTGGCCTGCCAGGGCACCCTGGCACCAAGGAGCAGTTTGGCTCGCTAGGGCCGGGATCAACCGGGGCCGGCGAGATCACGCGGGACCGACGAGACCACGCGGGACCGACGAGACCACGAGAGACCGACGAGACCACGAGAGACCGGCAGGACCACGAGAGACCGGCAGGACCACGCGGGACCGGCGAGGTCGCCGGACGGTCCGCGGGTCGGTGCTAGGCGGCCAGGAGGACGGGACCCGCCGACAGCGTGAGGGGCCCGGCCGAAGGCGTCGTGGGTCCTGCGAACAGCGTGGCCGAACCTGCGGAGCGCGTGAGGGGTCCGCTGCGCCGGACGTCGCCGGCGATGCTGATGAGCAGGTCGGACAGCTCGACCTCGAGGGCGCCGGTGATCGCGGCGATCATCTCGCTCGACGGCTCCTTGCGACCTCGTTCGACCTCCGAGAGGTACTGCGGCGACACGCCGGCGCGTTCGGCGACGTCGACGAGCCGGTCCCCGCGGTCCTCCCTGATCGCGCGCAGGGTGCGGCCGAGCTCCTCGCGCCACAGCGGCTCCGGCCCGCGCTCCTGCTGGAAGTCGACAACCTCCGCCATGCGCTCATCCTGGCACCCCGCGCGAGCGCGGGCGCCCGGTTCTGCTGACGGCGGAACGGATCAGTCCCGCACGAGCCGGCGGGTGTACCCGGCGGAGAGGAGGCGCTGGTAGGCCGCCACGACCTCGTCCGGAACCGGCTGGGGGTTCGCGAAGCCGCGCTCGGCGTAGACCGTGATCCGCTGGGTGTCACCGACGAGCATGTCGATGACGCGGTGGGCGTCGCCGATCGCGCGGACGTAGTCGTCCAACGGGAGGCGCTGGGAGCTGCAGATGACCTCGGCCTCCGGCCAGACCTTGCGCGCCGTGGCGAAGGCGCGGCGTTGCTGGTACGGCTTCGACACCAGCAGCAGGGACTTGATGTCCCGGCTCGCCAGGACGTCGCGGGTGTACTCGATGTTCTCGGAGGTGTTCGTCGCGTTCGGCTCGACCAGGATCGCCTCGTCCGGGACACCGCGCTCCAGCGCGTGCTCGCGGTAGTGCACGGCTTCGCCTCGCGGGAAGCGCTCGGTGGTGGTCGGCGCGTTGGCGCCGGTGAACACGATCAGCGGGAACCAGCCGTCGCCGTAGAGCTCGACGACGTGGTCGGCGACGCCGAGGTCGTGGCTGCCCAGGCCCACCCCGACATCACATCGCCGCAGCTCATGGCGCAGGTCGTGGTAATCCCACAGCAGCTGGACGTCGGCGCGGTGCTCTTCCGGGACGACGCTCTCCATCTTCCCCAAGCTACCGGGCCTCGCCGAGGCGGACCGGCCTCGCCTCTTCAGTGCGGCACGCACCACCGCAGCCCGAACACCTGCACGACGCCGACGATCTCGGCCCTGGGCTGCGAGACCACATCAGGCCGCAGCGTCTTCGAGCTCCGTCGGTTCGGCGATGACGTCGACCATGGCGCCGTTGCGGGTGACCGTGATCTGCAGCGGCTTGCCGATGGCTTCGGCGAACATCAGCCGTTGCAGGCCCTGGGCGTTGCGCACCGGCTGGCCCGCAGCGGTCAGCACGAGGTCCCCGCGGTGCAGGCCAGCGCGGTCGGCAGGGCTGCGGCGCACGACGTCGACCACCCGCAGTCCGGTGCGCTGGTCCAACCGTGCCACCAAGTCCTCCGGGAGCGGCGCGGGCGTGGTGACCAGGCCGAGGTAGGCGCGGCGCACCCGACCGGAGAGCAGCAGCGAGCGGATGATCCGCCGCGTGGTCGAGTTGATCGGGATCGCCAGTCCCACACCGATGCCGGCCACGGCGGTGTTGATGCCGACGACGACCCCGTGCGCGTCGGCGAGCGCTCCGCCGGAGTTGCCGGGGTTGAGCGCGGCGTCGGTCTGGATGACGTCCTCGATCATGCGCGTGGCACGCCCGCCACCCGCCGGCATCGACCGCCCGAGACCGCTGATGACCCCCGCGGTCACCGACCCGGCCAAGCCGAGCGGGTTGCCCACGGCGACCACGAGCTGACCGACGACCAGCGCGTCGCTGTCGCCCAGTTCCACCGGCCTCGGCACCTGGCCGGACACGCGCACCACCGCCAGGTCGGACAGCGGATCGGAACCGACCACGGACAGCTCACCGCTGGTGCCGTCGGCGAAGTCGGCGGTCCCGTCGCGGGCACCGCCGAGCACGTGCGCGTTGGTCAACAGGTAGCCGTCGTCGTCGAACACCACCGCCGAACCCTTCGCCTCACCCCACTCCCCGCGGGTGCGCAGGCTCGCCACGCTCGGTGTCAGCGCAGCGGCCACCGAACTGACGGTGCGCGAGTAGGCATCCATCGCGCCGGACGGCTCCGGAACCCCAGCCATCACGACCTCCCCGCCTCAAGCCACTACCCACCGGAACGCAACACCCCCACCCGGACATTCCCGACACGCCGGCGGGCCACCACGACTCGCCCCGGCTCGACACCGTGGTCAACCCGTACGGATCCGACACACGCCACCACCCGCACCTGCATTGCCTTTCTGATGAGAAACGGGGTTACCGAGGTGATCAGCCCCCAGACCCCAGCTCCCCCGGATCACCTCGGTGATCAGAGCCCGGCTCGTCGGGGGATCCGCGACCCCCAGAGCCCCAGCTCTCCCCGCACTGATCGGGAAATCCGATCACCGGGGTGATCTGCCAACCCAGGACCCCAAGCACCCCCCCGCGACCCGGAACCCCGCAGATCAGGGACCCGACCACCAGGGACATCCGCCAGTTCAGGACTCCAGCTCCCCCGCAGCCGGATCACTTCGGTGATCAGGGACCCGATTGTCGGCGTGATCCGAGTCCCGTCGGGCGTGGAGCTCCCGTGGTGAGTCGTGCTCCGGTTGTGGGGTGCTGGGGATCGTGCCCGGCCTGGGCTGGGGCGGGCGTGGGATGCGCGGTGAGTCAGGTGAGGAGCTCGTGGCGGGCTTTCCCCGCCATGTCGGCTGCGTGGTGGAGGCCGCTTTCGGTGAATCGCCTGTGCAGCACGCCGAGCTCCTCGTCAACCTTGGCCGGGGCGGCGCCGCCGCGGGCTCGGCTCTTGACGAGCCCGAGCCGGGCCAGGGCCTCACCTCGGGGTTCGGAGATGTGGGCGAACTCGTCGACCGTGGCCCGGTAGACCTGCTCGGCTTCGGCGTAGCGGCCCGCGCGGTAGAGGACGTTGCCGCGCATCTTGTGGTTGTAGGCCAGCGCGGCTTCCAGGCGCATCTCGCGGCAGGTCTCCTCGGCGTCGCTGAGCAGCTCCAGGGCCCGCTCGACGTCGCCGCGGAGCGAGGTGAGGTCGGCGATGCCGCGCAGCGCCCAGGCCCGGCCGCGCTGGTCATCACCCTCGGTGGCGATCCGGCAGGCCTCGGTGAACATCGCCAGCGCGGTGTCGTGGTCGCCGTTGTGCCGGTGGATCTGCGCGATCCCCTCCAGGGCCCAGACGACGTGCCGAGGTTGCCCGTCGGCACGCGCCTCGGCGAGCAGCTGCTCGTGGAGCCGCAGGGTCCCGGTGAAATCGCCCTGCACGCGGCCGGTTTCGGCGAGCCCGGCGAGGGCGTAGCCGCGCGCCACGCGGTCGGTGCCGAGCTCCGCGGTCGCCGCTGCGCGGCTGAGCAGGCGGTGCGCGAGGGGGTACCTGCCGCGTTGCCGGGCCAGGGTCCCACCGCTCCACAACGCCCACGCCATCGCGGTGGGGTCGGTCGCCTCTCGGGCGGTGCGGTAGCTGGCCCGCCACGCCCGCTCCGCACGCTCGACCCGGCCCAGCCGCCGGCACGCCTCGGCGATCGCGAGTTGCGCCCCCGCTCGCTCGACGGCCGTGGTCGCCGCGGCGTCGTGCCGCTCGGCCTCGTCCAGCACCTCGTCCAGCGACGCGTTCACCGACAACGCGGCGAGCCCACCCCGGTACTCGGCTGCCTTGGCGCGCATGGAACTCCCTCCAGTAGGCGGACCTCCCCGAACCCCCAGGCCGGGTGATCATTTCCACAGTCGAACCTAGGTCCGCCGCAGCCGCGGAACCTCAGGTCTCATCCCGGAGATGCGCAGCGGGAACCCTGAGGGCATCCCGTAAGACCAAAGTCGTACGACCCCTGGAGTGGAGTCCGCACGAGTCGAATCGCGCGACCGCAGCTCCTCGGCGGTGCACACGCCCCCAGTCCGAGCCGACACGGCATGCGCTCGACCGGAGCGACCCGCGCCCGTCGAACGTCCAGCACGAGGAGCTGTGCTCACCAGCCTTCCGCACATCATCCGGCGTGGAGGTCCCGCTTCTGCTGGGGAAGTCCGGTGAGGCCTGCACCCACCCGGGACACCGCGACGGCCGACGGGCACAAAACGGTACGCGAGGGGGAGTTCCCATGGGGACTCCCCCTCTGGAATCCGGACGACCCGTCCTCGACGACGTCTCCGCGAATCGCGAGTTGGGGAGGAGCGTTGACTGCAGCGCAGCACGAGGGGGTGGGAGCGAACCGCCGGAGGAGGTAGCCACCACCCCGTCGCGCGCCGAACCACGCGCGCCGGTCAGGCGAAGCGGGCGAGAACGGCGGCGGTGAGGGCGGAGCGTTCGAGCATCCCGGTGGTGGTGGCGTGTTCGCTGCGCGCGTGGGCGCCTGCACCGACCGCGCCGAGTCCGTCGAGGACGGGGATCCCGGCCGCCTGAACGAAGTTGCCATCGCTGGCGCCGCCCACGGCGGTCTCGCGCAGGTCGAGGTCGAGCGGGAGGGCGCACTCGCGTGCCAGTTCGTACAGTTCCGCGACGCACGGCGTGCGCTCGAAGACCGGCCGGTTCCAGTCTCCGGTGACGGTGATCTGCGTGTCGGGGTTGACCGGCCGGAGGTCGTGCAGGGCCGCGTCGATGCGCTCGGCTTCGGCGCTGGTGGCGACCCGGACGTCGAGGTCCGCGACCGCGCTGCCGGCCGTGACGTTGGCGCGCGTGCCCCCGCTGACGACGCCGACGTTCACCGAGGTCCCGGCGTCGAGGTCGGTGAGCGCCTGGCAGCGCAGCACCTGGTGGGCCAGTTCCACCACGGCGCTCGCACCTGCTGTGGGGTCGAGGCCCGCGTGCGCTTCTTCGCCGGTGATCGTCACCGTGAACAGCCCGACGCCCTTGCGCGCCGTCTTCACGGCACCGTCCGCGCTGGCCTCGAAGACGAGCGCTGCGCGGCACTTCTGCGCCTCGGTGACGATGGCGTCCGAGGAGCCGAGGCTTCCGGTCTCCTCATCACCGTTGAGCAGCAACGTGATCGGCGGCCGGGCCACCCCCAGGGCGTCCAGGGCACGCAGCGCCCAGACCGCTTGCACCAGACCGGCTTTCATGTCGAACACGCCGGGGCCGCTCATGCGGTCCCCGTCGACCTGGAAGGGCCATCCGGCCAGCGTGCCGGTCGACCAGACGGTGTCGTAGTGCGCCAACAGCAACAGCGGTTCCGCGCCGCTGCCCGGGTACCGCCGGATCACGACGTTCCCGGCGTCCTCGCGCTCGAGCCTGGTGTGCTCGGCGGGTTCCCCGAGGCGGGCGTCGAGCCAGCCGCACACCCACCGCAGGCACTCGTCGAGCGCGGCGAGGTCGTCGCTGGAGCTCTCGTGGTTCACGTACTCCGCGAGGTCGGCGACCATCTCCTCGCGGTGCCGGGACAGCCACTCGTGGGCGGCGCGGGCGCTCACACCAGGCTCCCGGCGATGCGGTCGAGCTCGTCGAGCCGCGTCTCGGACATCGAGGCGGGGTCGGCTTCGAGCTCGCGCAGCCCCGTCATCACCGCCCTGAGCACCGGCGTGGCGATGCCGTGGCGTTCGGCTTCGGTGAGGACGGTGGCGTAGTGCGTGGTCACCTCGACCTCGCGGCGGCGGACGGCCAGGTCGCGCCAGATCCCGCTGCGGTTCTTCGGCTGCGTCCGCAGCCAGGTGGTGAGTTCCTCGACCGCGCGGGAGCGCTCCAGCTGGTCGGCGTCCCGCGCGAACGCGTCGGGCTGGAAGGCGTCGAAGGCTTCCAGCCGGACGCCGAGCGCGTGCGCGACGTCGAAGACCTCCTGGGCCACCGCGTGCATCGCCGGACGGTGCCGGTCGATGAGGTCGGCCATCGCCTCGTCGGCGAGCGCGGTCGCGGCGAGCATCGCCCCGAACCCCGCCTTGGCCCACAGGAATCCCTCGACGTTGTCGCTGGTCTGCGCCGGGCCCCACGCCTGCAGGTCGGCGACGAGCGTGCGCACCCGCTCGGAGACCGGCCGTCCACCGGGTTCCCCGATCACCAGCGCGCCGGGGCCGCCGTCGGCGATGACGCCGGGTTCGGTGCGGTCGGCGAAGATGTTGACGAACGCGGCGACGGTGCGTTCCCACCCGAGGTGGTCGGCCAGCACCGGTTCGTTGAAGCCGTTCTGCACCGACACCACCCAGCCGTCGGCGGACAGCCGCGGCGCGAGCCAGCGCGCGGCCGACTCGGTGGCCTGGGCCTTGACGGCCAGCAGCACGCGGTCGAGCGGACCGGTGACGTCCTCCGGGGCCGCGGCCGTCACCGGCAGCGCCGTGCGGTCACCGGCCCGGTCGAGGACCAGGCCGTGGCGGTTGATCCCGGCCACGTGGTCGACGTCGGCGTCGATCACGGTGACCGCGTGCCCGGCGCGTGCCAGGTGGTGGGCGAGGGTGCCACCGATCGCTCCCCCACCGACGACGGCGTACGAACTCATGCTCCCCGTCCTTCCCGGACAGCGTTGGGCCACAGCCGTGGCAGGTGAAACGCGCCGGCGCTGGAACCGCCGTCGACGCGGAGGACTTCGCCGGTGATCCAGGAGGCGTTCTCGCTGGCCAGCCAGCGCACGGCGCGCGCGATGTCGGCCGGCGCGCCGGGTCTGCCGAGCGGGTTGACCGACACCGCTGCGGCGTAGTCGTCGGCGACCGGGTTGCAGTCGCTGTCCACCGCCACGAAGCCCGGGCTGACCGCGTTGACGCGGATGCCTCGTTCGCCGAGTTCCAGCGCCGCTGCGCGGGTCGCCATCTCCAGGGCCGCCTTGGAGCTCGCGTAGGGCCCGCCGCCGGGGCGTGCGCGCAGGGCGGCTCCGGAGGAGATGTTGATGATCGCGCCGGACCGGCCCTGGCGCGCGAAGGCGGCGGTGGTCAGCGCGGGGGCGCGCACGTTGAGGTCGAAGACCCGGTCCCAGATCTCGGCGTCGACGTCGGCCATGTCCACCGAGGGGTAGATCCCGGCGGCGTTGACCAGCACGTCCAGCGGACCCGCCTGTTGCACGACCGAGGTGCACGCCGCCGCGGAAGTCAGGTCGGCGACGACCCGCTCGCCCTCGACGGGCGTCTCGGCCAGTTTCGCGCCGTCGACGTCGACGAGCGTGAGGGCGACCTCCTCGTTGTCGGCGAACTCCGCGGCGATGGCGCGGCCGAGGCCGCTGGCCGCGCCGGTCACCAGCACGTGCCGGCTCACGCGAACTCCTCGTCCTTGGTCTCGGGCATCGTCAGGTACACGGCCAGCGAGATCAGCGCCGATCCGGAGACGTAGAGCCACAGCAGGTCGCTGTGCCCGATGTCGTTGAGCCAGGTCGTGATGTAGGGCGCGGTGCCGCCGAAGAGGGCCACGGCCAGCGCGTAGGGCAGGGCGATGCCGGTCGCGCGCACCTCGGGCGGGAACTGCTCGGCCATGATCACCGCGCAGTTCGCGGAGTAGCCGAGGACCAGCACCATCCCGGTCAGCTGCACCAGGAACAGGCTCCAGAAGTTGCCGCTGAGCAGGTTCAGCAGGGGCCACGCCAGCAGCACGAACCCGCCCGCGAAGACGCCCAGCGTCGTCTTGCGGCCCACGCGGTCGGAGAGGATCCCGACGAACGGCAGCGCGATCACGAACACGACCAGGCACAGCGTTTGCGACAGCAGCGCCTGCGACAGCGGGATGCCGGTGGTCAGGTTGGCGTAGGTGGGCAGGTAGTTGACCCAGATGTAGTAGGTCAGCGTGCCGGCGATGGTGATGCCCGCGACGCGCAGCGCGGCGCCGGGGTGCTCGACGAGCATCGCCCGGAGCGGGTTGGTCTTGGTCTGGCCGCCGACCCGGGCGTGGGTGAACGACTCGGTGTCCTCCACCGACACCCGCAGCCACAGGCCCACGAGGCCGAGCAGGCCGCCGAGGACGAACGCGAGTCGCCAGCCCCACGAGTGCAGGGCGGCGTCGGAGAGCGCCGAAGTGGTGATCGTGCCGAGCAACGAGGCGATCAGCACGCCTCCGCCGACCGAGACCTGCTGCCACGACCCGGCGAACGCCCGCCTGCCCGCGGCGGCGGATTCGACGAGGAAGGCCGAGGAGGATCCGAACTCGCCGCCAGCGGAGAAGCCTTGCACCAGCCGCGCCACCAGCAGCAACACGGGTGCCAGGAGACCGATCATCCCGTAGGTCGGGGTCAGCGCGATGGCGAACGACGCACCGGCCATGAGCCCGACGGTCAGCGTGAGCCCCTTCTTGCGCCCGTGGCGGTCGGCGTAGCCGCCGAGCACGGCGGCGCCGATCGGGCGCATCACGAAGCCCACGGCGAAGACCGCCAGCGTGGACAGCAGTGCCGCGGTGTCATCGCCCGGCGGGAAGAACTCCTGCGAGATGATCTTGGCGAAGATCGAGTAGAGCGCCCAGTCCACCCACTCGACGGTGTTGCCGATCGTGCCCGCCACGATCGCCTTGCGCTGCTTCGGGGTCAGCTTCCCGCTGCTGATCGCCACGTGCGTGGTCATGAGGACGCTCCTGCGGTGTCGAGCCGGGTCGCCTCGGCGCGCGCGGCGACGGCGAGGTCGGCGTGGGTGGCGAACCACACGTCGCGGTGCGCCCGGATGTGGGCGAGCAGTTCCCGGAGGACGACCAGCCGCGAGCGGTGGCCGATGACGTGCGGGTGCAGGGTCAGCTGGAAGACCCCGCCGTCGCGGTAGGCGGCGTCGAACTCGTCGATCCAGATCTCCAGCACGTCGCGCGGCCGCGTGTAGGGCCGCACCGAGCCGTAGCGGTCCATGGTGAAGTACGGGGCGTCGTCGCGGATCCAGTCGACGGGGATCTCCACCAGACCGGTGGGCGTGCCCTCGGCGACGATCTCGTAGGGCTCGTCGTCGGCCATCAGCGAGGAGTCGTAGTCGAAGCCCAGCTGCCGGATCGTGTCCAACGTGGAGTCCGAGAAGTCCCAGGAGGGCGTGCGGATCCCGGTCGGCACGGACCCGGTGATCTCGGCGAGGGTGTCGCGCGCCCAGGAGATCAGGGTGCGCTCGTCCTGCTCGGCGAGCAGCGTGTTCCGCTCGTGGATCCATCCGTGCACGCCGATCTCGTGCGGCTCGCTCGCGTACTCCTTCGCCTCCTCGGGGTGCAGCAGGGCGGAGACGGCGGGCATGAAGAACGTCGCGGGAACGTGGTGCTCGGCGAGCAGGTCGAGCACCCGGCCGGCCCCGACGCGCGCGCCGTACTCGCCCTGCGCGAGCCGCCCGGGGCTGGTCTCACCGTCGCGCAGCGGGATCGTCTCGTGGTCCGGGTCGAAGGAGATCGCGACCGCGGCTCGTGCGCCGCCCGGCCACCGCGAGGGCACGAGACGCCGGCCGGCGCGGACCGACTCGACGTGCTCGCGCCAGGTCGCCTCCGGCCACTGCCACGGCTGCGGGGGTTCGGCTGCCGTCATGTGCCCTCCGTGCGGTTCCAGCTGAAGCGGTCCACCCGGGTCCACGCGCGCTTGAGCGTGGCCAGGTGCAAGGTGACGTCCGAGGCGGTGAGCCCGGGCAGCGTGCCGATGACCTCGGTGGTGTGGCCGAAGAGGTCGGCCTTGGCGGGCAGCACCATCTGGCCGACGAGGTTGAACCGGCCGGTCGCGGCGGCCAGGAACTTGGTCCCGGGGTGCGCGGCCAGGCGGCGACCGGCTTCGTCGAGGTGGCCGGGGTGGATGGACAGCCACAGCATGAACTCGACGCCGTAACCGAGCAGTGCCGGCTCGACGAGGGTGCGGAACTGCAGGCCGCCGCGCGAGACCATGCGGTCCACCGCGCGGGCGACGCTGGACTCGCTGACGCCGAGCTTGCGGGCGATCGCGCTCACCGGCAGCCTGCCGTCGACCGCGAGCTCTTCGGCCACGGCGGTTTCGAGCTCACCCGGCGCCTTCGGCGGCGCGCCCCAGTCGGGCCGGTCGTAGGGCGGCGCGTGCGAGGGCCGCAGCTCGGCCGCGGCTTCGGGCGGGAGCAGCCCGGTGTCCCAGCCCGGCGCGGAGGCGAAGGTGCGGATCACCGCCACGCTCTCGGTGCCGGTGATCAGCTCGGCGCCGGGCAGGTCGGTGAACAGCAGCCGCAGCAGCTCGTCGTTGTCGTGCGCGACGAAGTCGACGATGAGGTCGGCGGTGCCGGTGACCACCGCGAGGAACCGCGCTTCCGGGCGGGCCGCCAGCTGCTCGGCGAGCTCCCAGCCCCTGCCCGGGGTCGCCTGGATCCGCACCAGCATCGACGATCCCGCGGCGGTCCGGTCCAGGTCGATGACTCCGACGACGTGCACCAGCCCGCGCTCGTGCAGCGCGGTGAAGCGCCGTTGCACGGTGGTTTCGCTGACCTCCGCCCAGCGGGAGACCACGCTCCACGGCGCGCGCCCGTTGAGCTGGAGCGCCGCGATGATGCGGCGGTCCACCTCGTCCACGGCGTCCACGCCCGGCCCCGCTGTCATGGCGCAGGACGCTAACCAGCAGAACAGATCGGGTCAACGCTGGAATCCTGCAAAACAGACGGCCCATGTGGTGGTTCCGACCGCCAGCTTCCGCTCGGAGCGGGAATTCACCACGGTACTCAGGGCTCGGGTGGCGTGCCGGATCCCGTCACGAAAATCGTCAAACCAACCGCGCACCGGTGCGCATCCGGCGGCGCAGGTCCCAGAGGAAGTAGTTGAAGGGGAAGCGCCGGAGCGGCGGCGGGAGGCGCAGCGCCACCGCGCCGACGGCCCGGGTGAGCCGGTCGAAGCGGCGCTGGTCCCGGTAGGTCCAGGACAGCCCCATCTGCTCCCGGAAGGTCAGGGGCAGGAAACCGGTGGTGATGAACTTGTTGAGCGGGGCGAAGGGCACGCGCAGGGCTGCGGGCAGGAAGCGCAGTTCGGCGATGTCGAGCAGGTGCCTGCGCACGGGTTCGTCGATGCGGACCTCGGCGAGGTTCTTCTCCCAGTACTCGTCGAACTCCGCTCGGGTCGAGGGCCACATCTCGGGTGTGACCTGCAAGGTCGTGCCGAGCGGCGCGGAGGCGGCGTAGATGGCCTCGCGCCGGTCGGCCGGGAGGGGACGGCCCGACATCGCCACGAACGAGTCCTCGTAGCCCTTGTACAAGCACGCCGCCACCCACAGCTGCAGCTCCGGGTCGAAAGCGTTGTACTTCACCGGGCTCGACTCTCCGGAGCGGACCTGGGCGTGCGACCGGTTCACCGCTCGCCGGTAGGCGCGCTTCTCCTCGTCGGTGCCCAGCGTCGCCACCGAGAGGTAGGTGAAGGTCGTGCGGCTGCGCTTGTAGGGGCGCTTGAGCAGGTTTCCGCTGTCCACTGTGCTCTCCAGGACGCCGTGACCGACGCCCGGGCGCCCCAGTTGCATGATGACGTTCGCCGCGCCGGCCATCAAGCCAGCGCCGACGATGACGTCTCCGAACTCCTCCGCCGGTGTCATGGCGCCTCCCTGTCGCAACCGAGCGCTGTCCTGACCCCAGACAAGATCTTGCCTCTTGTTGACTTCTTGTCAACAGATGTTCTTCGGGGCATTTTGATGTATACACCGCTGTTCGGTCGTCTCCGCTGACTTCGCGAACAATCGGGCGACGTCTGTTGACATACGGGCAACAGCCGTTCAGCGTGTTTCGACGCAGTAGGTGCGCCATGGTTCGCAACGGAGGGAACAGGCCGTGACCACAGCCGAGCAGGTACGCCAGGCCGTCGAGGGACTGACCATCCCCGGACTGCTGCGCCGCAACGCGCAGGAGTTCCCCGACCACCCCGCCCTCACCAGCGGGATCGGCGCGAACGCCACCACGTGGACCTGGTCCCGGCTGCGCACCGAGGTCGCCGCGTTGACCACCGGCCTCAGCGCGCTGGGCCTGAAGCGGGGCGACCGGATGCTCATCGCGATGTCCAGGCGGCCGGAGCACTGGGTCGCCGACCTGGCCGCGATCCACATCGGCGCGCTGCCCTGCACCACCTACGACACGCTGAGCACCGAGCAGATCCGCTTCGTCGCCCAGCACAGCAAGGCCACCGTCCTGGTCCTGGAAGGCGAGCAGCAGCTGCAGAAGTGGCGCCCGGTGCTCGGCGAACTGCCCCACCTGCGGGCCGTGGTGACGGTGGAACCGGACGTGCGGCCGGACCCGAGCTTCGTCGCCTACTCCGACTTGCGCGGCGAAACCGACCACGTGGACGCGGGTTTCGAGAAGCTCGTGGACCAGGCCGAACCGGACTCACCGCTCACCGTCGTCTACACCTCGGGCACCACGGGCGACCCCAAAGGCGTGGTGCTCACCCACCGCAACGTCATCCACGAGTCGCTGATGCAGGACCACCTGGTCAGCGTCCCCGAGCACCCGCGCTCGGTGGCCTACCTGCCGCTGGCCCACATCGCCGAGCGCGTGCTGGGCATCTACATGCCCACCTGCAACGCCGGTCACGTCACCCTCTGCGAGGACCAGGCGCAGCTGCTGCCGACGCTGGCCGCGGTGCGCCCGAACGGCTTCTTCGGCGTTCCCCGGGTGTGGGAGAAGCTCGCCACCGGACTGCAGGCCAAGCTCACCACGCTGCCCACCGAGCAGGCCGAGTCCATCGAGAAGGCGCGCGAGGTCGCGTTGGAGGTGTTCCGGCTGCGCTCGGCCGGTGAGGACGTGCCGGCCGACCTGGCCCGCCGGTACCAGCAGGTCGACGACGTGGCGCTGCGCCCGATCCGCTGGGCCGTCGGGCTCGACGACTGCCGGCGCGCGTTCAGCGGGGCCGCCCCCATCCCGACCGCGGTGCTGGAATTCCTCGCCAGCTTGGGACTTCCGGTCTACGAGGTGTGGGGCCTGAGCGAGACGACCGGCGCCGCAACGGTGAGCACCCCCGAGGTGTTCGCGCTCGGCTCGGTCGGGCAGCCGGGGCCGGGGGTGGAGGTCCGCGTCGCCGAGGACGGGGAGCTGGTGACGCGCGGTCCGGTGGTCTTCGCCGGGTACCTGCAGGAGGACGGCACGATCAGCCCGGCCACCGACGCCGACGGATGGCTGCCCACCGGTGACATCGGCACGGTCGACGACCGCGGGATCGTGCGGATCACCGACCGGAAAAAGGAGATCATCATCACCGCGGGCGGCAAGAACATCGCACCGACCAAGATCGAGTCGTTGTTGCGGGCGCACCCGCTGGTGGGCCAGGCGGTCGCGATCGGCGACGAACGCCGGTACGTGACCGCCCTGCTGGTGCTCGACGAGGAAGCCGCACCGGCGTGGGCCAAGTCGCACGGCATCGACACCACCGACCTCGACGAGCTCGCCGCGCACCCGGAGGTCCACGCCGCCCTCGAGGAGTCCGTGGCGCAGGCCAACGGGCATCTGGCCCGGGTGGAGCAGGTCAAGACCTTCCGGGTGCTGGCCGGCCCGTGGACCGCCGAGTCCGGAGAGCTGACACCGAAGCTGAGTCTGCGGCGCAAGGTCGTCGCCGAGCGCTACGCGGCCATCATCGAGGGGATGTACGCGTGAGGTATTGGCACTCCGCCAACACCGCCCGCACCGAGCGCTACCAGCACTGCTGGCCGTGTCAACATGACGGGTGCGGTATCTTGTTGACGTCAAGACGGCCACAGATGAGGAGTCGGCATGAACGCCCAGCGCCCGGTCCAGCGGCGACGGATGGAGCCCGACGCGCGGCGCGCCGAGATCCTGGCGGTCGCCCGCAGGCTGTTCGGCGAGGGCAGCTTCTCCACCGTGTCCACATCGGACATCGCGGCGGAAGCCGGTGTGGCGAGGGCGTTGATCAACCACTACTTCGGCAGCAAGCGCGAACTCTACTTGGAGGTCGTGCGGCAGATGCTGGTCATCCCGCCCTCGGTCTCCGAGCGGCTGCCCCCGACGACGGTCGAGGAACGGCTGTCGATCTGCGTGGACCGCTGGCTCGACGTCGTGGAGCGCAACCGGGACATGTGGTTGTCGGCGATCGGGTCGGAATCCATCGGCGACGACGAGGTCGAGCGGATCATGCTGGAAGCCGACGAGATCGCCACCGACCGGGTCCTGGAAGCGGCGATGATGAGCGACGTGACGGTCGGCCGGGAGAAGCTGCGGGGCATGGTCCGCGCGCACAGCGCGATGCTCAAGGCCGCCTCCCGCGAGTGGCTGGTGCGCGGCAGCCTCAGCCGCAGCGACCTGCACGTGATGCTCACCCGCACTGCGCTGCACCTGGTGAACACCGTCTTCCCCGCCGTGCGCGACGACTGACCCGGCACCGGCTCCCCGCCACTGCCTTCCCCGACCGGCTGCGGGCGGATCGAGGGAGCAGCGGATGAGCCGATCCCCCGGTCCCGTCGTCGACGCCCTGCTGCAAGCCGGACTGCTGCTGGACTTCGGTGCCCGGACGCTCGCGGCGACCACTCGCGTGCTGGCCCGGGCGCGGCTGGCCTGGCGGGAGTGCTTGCACCAGGTGCACTTCCTGGCCGCGGTGACCACGCTGCCCGCGCTGCTGGTGACCATCCCGCTGGGCGTGGTGGTCGCGCTCAACGTCGGGTCGCTGGCCAGCCAGATCGGCGCGGAGGGCTACGGCGGAGCCGTGGTGGCCTTCGTGGTGGTCGGCCAGGCCGCTCCCCTGGTCTGCGCGCTGATGATCGCCGGCATCGGCGGCTCGGCGATGTGCGCCGACCTGGGGGCGCGCACCATCCGCGAGGAGATCGACGCGCTCGAGGTGATGGGCGTGCACGCGGTCGAGCGGCTGGTCTGGTGGTGCCCCGGGTGATCGCGGCCGTGGTATCCACGGTGCTGCTGGCCTGCATCGTGATGCTGGTCGGCATCGGCACCACCTACCTCTTCCAGGTCCTGGTCCTGGGCGCCTCGCCGGGGATGTTCCTGCAGACGCTGGTGCAGTACTCGCGGGTGCCCGACTTCGTGATGGCGCTGGTCAAAGCCGCGGCGTTCGCCGTGCTCACCGCGCTGGTGGCGTGCTTCAAAGGGCTGACCGCCAAGGGCGGACCCGGTGGTGTGGCCAACGCGGTGAACGAGGCCGTGGTGATCTGCTTCGTGTGCGTGTTCATCGCCAACACCGAGCTGACCCGGATCCTGGACAACAGCGCCGAACTGCTGCGCACGAGCCGCGAGAGCGTGCCGCAGCTGCGGCGAGCGCTGGACAACGGGCGGACCTTCGTCGGTCCGAACGGCGAGCAGGGCGACCGGCTGCGCGTGCTCGCGGCGAACCTGCGGTCGCTGACCGACCAGGCGCGCGCCGACGAACCGCAGGTCAGATCACTGCTGGCCACCGCACCCGAGACCACGCGGCAGGTCGCGCGGCTGATGGCCGACAACGAGCCGTCGGTGGCCGCGCTGCTCGGCAACCTCGTCACCACCGGCCAGATCGTCAGCGTCCGCGGACCCGCGATGCAGCACGCCCTGGTGACGCTCCCCGGCACGTTCGGCGGCCTGGGGCGCATCGTGCACGGCGACACCGCCGACTTCGACCTGGTCCTCAGCCAGGGCCCGGCGTGCGTCACGGCCGTCGAGCGGCGCTCGCCGACCGACACCGAAGCCCGCGAGCCCTCGCTGGACCAGCACTGCCCCGGCGACGAGCAGCGGAGGGGCCAGCGGGGCGCGGCCAACGCACCACGCCCGATGGGCACCTACGACACCGCCACCGGTGACACCGGCGCCGGCTTCAGCCTCGGCAGCTCCGGCGGGCAGCGCGACGTGCTCGGCTCCCGTTCCTGGTACTCGATCCCGTTGCAAGGAGTCCGATGATGACCGACACCGAGTCCACCACCGGCGCCGGACCCGACAGCCCGGGACTGCTGCGGCGCGGCGCGACGTCCCTGCGGCGTCCCCGGGTCCTCGTCGTCGCGGTGGTCGCCGTGGTGCTGCTGGGCGCGTTGACCTCCACCGGCCTGCGGCTGCGCGAGCACGTCGCGGACGAGTCGGCCCGCGCGTCCGCGCTGGAGGCCGCCACGCGCTACGCGACGGACCTGTCGACCTACGACCACCGCCACCTGGACGCCCACTTCGCGGCGGTCACGGCCCACGCGCACGGCCAGTTCGCCCAGCAGTACAAGCAGGTCAGCGCGAGCCTCACGGAGCTGATCCGGCAGAACGAGGCCCTCTCGCAGGGCACGGTCCTCACCTCGGCCGCGGTCGAGGCCGATCAGGACCGCGCGGTCATCGCGCTGTTCGTCGACCAGGAGGTCACCAACAAGAACACCCCGCAACCGCGCCTCGACCGGAACCGGATGCGGATGACCCTGGTCCGCCAGGACGACCGCTGGCTCATCGACGGGATCGAACTCCTCTGACGCGAGGATTCCCAGGCCGGGGGTCCCACTGGCGCCTCTCCGGGGTGGAAGCGCCTCGCGGCGGTCGAGATCCTCACCGGGGAGCGGTGTTTCCGGTTGGTTGGTCCCGCTTCCTCGGCGCGGAAGAGGAGTCGCACGTGGAACCCGTGCTGGAGGCGGGCTTCCACGCGTCCTGCGCGACGTTGCCGGGTAGCACCGCGCCTGGAGGCCGGGTGGGGGGAGGTTCCCGCTGGAACCTCCCCCCACCCGGAGTCAGAGACCGTAGGTCTTGCCGATGATGTCGCGCTGGATCTCGCTGGTGCCGCCGTAGACCGTGGAGACCACGGTGGAGCGCAGCATCGACTCCATGCCGTACTCGGTGGCGTAGCCGTAGCCGCCGAGCATCTGCATGCCCTCCAGGGACACGTGCTTGGCGAGCTCGGTGCTCTTGAGCTTGACCATCGACGCCTCGCGGGCGAAGACCTTGCCTGGCTCGCGGTCGATGGCCGCGGCGACGCTGTAGAGCAGCAGCTGCGCGCACTCGATCTCGGTGGCCATGTCGGCGATGCGGTGCTTGAGCGCCTGGAACGACCCGATCGGCTTGCCGAACTGCTCGCGCTGCTTGACGTACTCCACGGTGTCGTCGAAGGCGCGGCGTGCGACGCCGACCATGTTGGCGCCCAGGATCATCCGCTCCAGGTTCAGCCCGGCCATCAGCTGCGTCCACGCCTCGCCGACCGTGCCGACCACCGCGGAGTCGGGCAGGAAGCAGTCGGTGAAGTACAGGTCGTTGACCTCGCGGCCGCCCATCGTCTCGATGCCGCTGATCTGCAGCCCGTCGACGTCGGTGGGCACCGTGAACTGGGTCAGCCCGCGGTGCTTGGAGTCCTCCTGGGAGGTGCGCGCGATCAGCAGGACGTGGTCGGCGATGTGGGCGTTGGAGCACCAGGTCTTCTGCCCGTTGATCACCCAGCCGCCGTCGACCTTCTCCGCCCGGCAGGTCAGCGCGCCCAGGTCGGAGCCGGCCCCCGGCTCGGACATCGAGATGGCCTCGACCCGTCCGCGGGCGACGCCTTCGAGCACCGCGCGCTTCTGCTCCTCCGAAGCGAACTTCTCGTAGCCGGCGGCGGAGATGATCGTGGTCGCGAAGCCGCTCATCGGCACCCGGCCGTAGGCTGTCTCCTCCAGGAACAGGCACAGCTCGGTCATGCCCTGCCCCGCCCCGCCGTACTCCTCGGGCAGGTAGATGCCGAGCCAGCCGAGCTCGGCCATCTTCGCGTAGAGCTCCTGGTTGTGCGGCTCGGCGCCGTTGGCGGTGAGCTTGTCCCGCTGCTCCTTGGTGCCGCACTCGCGGCGGCAGAACTCGCCGACGGCGTCGACCAGGTCGCTCTGCTCATCGGTCAGGACTCTTGGCATGGCGTGTGCCCTCCACGGACTGTGCGCGCGAAACGGTTCTCGCGGAGTGTGGCGACACTGTTGTCAGTCTGTCAACAAGTCACGCCGGTGCCACCCGGTCGTTCACTCGATTCCCGCTCTCGCAAGCTATTACGGACTGTTGACCCGTGCACAACAAGCCATTACGTTCGAGCCGTCGACCGCAGTTGGGGAGGTAGCTGGAGATGCGGCGTTTCGACCGCCTGAAGACGATCCTCGCGATGGACCCCGAGAAGGACTGCGACGAGGTCTACCGACTGCTCTCCCAGTACGAGTTCCCCTGGGACTTCACCCGCTCGCTCGAGCTCGCGCTGTTCCGCACCTACGCGGTCCCGACGATCGGACGGCTGCTTGACCGCACCGGCGAGTTCACCCGCTGCACGCAGAAGCGGTACGACGACACCGTCCTGGTGCTCTACGAGATCCTCATCCCCGGGTCGGAGCGCTCCCGGGAGCGGGCGCTGGACCACCTCAACCAGCTCCACTGGCGCTACCGGATCAGCAACGAGGACTACCTCTACACGCTCGCGACCTTCGTGGTCATGCCGGTGCGCTGGATCAACGAGTTCGGCTGGCGCGAGCTGCACCCCCGGGAGATCCGCGCGTTGACGGCGGTGTGGCGCCGGATGGGCGAGGGCATGCGCATCGAGGGGATGCCGGAAACCTACGAGGGTTTCGAGCGCCTGCTCGACGACTACGAGCGCGAGCGGTTCGCCTTCGACGAGGGCAGCCGGCGCGTCGCGGACTCGACCATGCGCCTGTTCGGCTCCTGGTTCCCGCGCCCGCTATCAGCGCCGGTCAGCGACGCCACGCGGCTGCTGATGGACCCGCACCTGCTCGAGGCCCTGGAACTCCCCCGCCCGCCCGAAGTCGCCCGCCGCGCGGTGCGCCTGGCGCTGAAGGCACGGGGCGGGCTCCTCCGCCTCGGACCGCCGCGTGCCGACTCGAAACCGGTCACACCCCGCCCGCGCAGCTACCCGCGCGGCTACCAGCTGGACGAGCTCGGACCAGACTCGTTTCACCGCAACCCCACTCGGCGCGACGCGCCACCGCCGGTGCGTTGCCCGGTACCAGGCTGAGGAAGCGGCGAGCGCTCACGCGAGCAGCTCACGGACGACCGTCGGCAGGTCGTCGGCGGTGACGTCGGCGGGGTCGAAGGTCGGGTTGTAGCGCCCTTCGAGGCGGCTGACCCAGCCGGTCCGCAGGCCCGCTCGCGCGGCTCCGTGGCAGTCCCACGCGTGGGCGGCGACGAGCGCGACCTGGCTCGCCTCGAGCCCGAGCCGGTCCACGGCGTAGCGGTAGGCGCCCGGAGCGGGCTTCCAGATGCCCACGTCGGCGCAGGACAAGACCGCTTCGACGTGCTCGGACAGGCCGTTGTGGGCGAAGAACCCGCTGATCGTCTCCGCCGAGCCGGTGGTCAGCCCGACCACGCGCACACCCGCGGCGCGCAGCTCCTCCAGCGCGGGGCGCACGTCGTCGTGCGCCGGGAAGCGGTCCCACCCGGCGAGCACGTGGTCGACCGTCGCCTGGTCGACCTCCGCAGCGGTGACGTCGCGCAACGCGGCAGCGGCGATCTCGTCGAACTCGCGGTAACCGCCCGCGGCGGCGAGCGCCACCCCGTCCCGCACCGCCCGCGCGAACCACGGGTCGAACAGCTCCGCGGGGAGTCCACGCTCGGCCAGGCGGCCGGGGACCTCCTCCAGCGACATCAGGGTTTCCACGACGTCGAACGCGACGGCTTCGAGCTTCGGCACGGCTCCTCCAGCGGCAGAACGGTCGTTCTAGGTAGAACGACCGTTACACTAGCCGCGTGACGCTGAGACCAGCAACTCCAGCGCGGCAGCGCCTGCTCGCGGCGGCGGACGAGCTGTTCTACGCGCGCGGCATCAACGCCACCGGCATCGACGCGATCGTCGCGCGCGCCGGGGTGGCGCTCGCGACCTGCTACAAGCACTTCGGCAGCAAGGACGACCTGGTCGCCGCCTACCTCGCCGAGCGCGACGAGCAGTGGCGAGCCGAGTGGGAGACAGCCATCGCCGCTGCTGAGGAACCGCTGCTGGCCCTGTTCGACGCCCTCGAGCGCTGGTGGAACGGCTCGGGGCGGCGTCGCGGGTGCGCGCACGTGGCCGCCTCGGTGGAGCTCGCCGACCGCGACCACCCCGCGCTCGCCGTGGTCGCCGAGCACAAGCGGCACCTGCTGCGCCGGCTCACCGACCTCGCCGCGGAGACAGGCCACCCGGAGCCGGCCGAAGTCGCGTCAGATCTCCTCGTGATCTACGAGGGGACGTTGAGCGCGCTGCTGCTCGACGTCACCCCCGACCCGTTCGCCCAGGCCCGGCGACTGACCCGAGCGCGACTCCAGCGCTGAGCGGAACTACTCCTCCGGCGACAGCAGCGTGACGACGCTGGAGTCGTCGGCGGCGGCCAGTCCCGCGCGCTCGCCCATGAGGTAGAGCTGCTGGGCGGCCGCGGCCAGCGGCGTCGGAACGTGGGCCTGCTGGGCGATGTCGGTGACGATGCCCATGTCCTTGACGAAGATGTCCAGCCTGGAGCGCACTTCCGCGCCGTCGCCGTAGGCCTCGACCATCCGCGGCCCCCGGTCGGCGAGCATGAACGAGCCCGCCGCGCCCTTGCTGAGCGCGTCGATGACGGTGCTCGGGTCCAGCCCGAGCGAGCGCGCCATCGCGACCGCTTCGGCGGCGGCGGCGATGTGCACCCCGGCGAGCAGCTGGTTGATCGCCTTGAGCCCCTGCGCGTCGCCGGGAGCGCTGCCGATCTCGGTGAGGGTCGACGCGAGCGCGTCGAGGACCGGGCGGGCGTTGTTCAGGTCGTCCTCCGCGCCGCTGACGACGATGAGCAGGTCTCCCGCACCCGCGCGGGCCGGCCCGCCGCTGACCGGGGCGTCGACGAGCCTCCCGCCGACCTCGGCCAGCCGGCTCGCCGTGGCGCGTGCGGCATCGGGACCGACCGTGCTGGTCAAGATCACGACCGTGCCGGGGCGCAGCGCGGTGGCCACGCCGTCATCACCGAACAGCGCGGCGTCCACCTGCTGCTGGTCGCGGACGGCGACGAGCACGAGTTCGGCGTTCTCCGCGGCACGGGCCGGTGTCGTCGCTCCGGCGGCGCCGCTGCCGACCACCTGCGCCCTGCGGTCGGCGTCGATGTCGAAGACCGTCACCGGGAAGTCCGGCACGAGTCGCGTGGCCATGGGCAGACCCATGGCACCCAGGCCGACGACCGCGACGTGCGGGGTGTTGGACATGCTTCTCCCTCGTTCTCAGCAGGTGGTCCTCAGCGCCGCCACGACGTCCGCCAGCGCGCTCCGGTCCCCGACGTTGCCGGGGAAGACGACGTAGGGAAGACCGGCGAACTCGCCCGAAACCGCCTGCCAGAGCGAGATGATCCCGGGAAGCATCGTTCCGCGCACCACCGCGCGACGCACGTCCAGACCGTCCGTGGCGATGTCGCTGGAGGTGATCCCGCCCTTGGCGACCACGAACGCCGGCCGACGCGCCTCGACCGCCGCGCGCACGGTGTCGACCAGGCCCGCGGAGACCGCGCGCGCGATGGCCAGGCTGGCGTCCGGGGCGTCGCCGGTGACCAGCGTGCGGCTGGTGCGGACGACCACGTCGGCCCCCTCCAGGGACCGAGCCGCGGCGTCGGCGACCTCGGCGACGTGGTCGTCCCTCGTGCACGCGTCGAGCAGCTTCGTGACGTCCAGTTCCAGTTCGGTGACGCCGCCGAGCTCCCGCAGCCCGTCGAGCTGGCTGGTCGTCAGGCCGACGTGGGAGCCGACGGCGATCAGACCGTGCCCGTCCGCGGCACCCATCGCCCGCAGCGCGTTGCGGCTCAGCGGTGGCGCTCCGGCCTGACCGGCGCGCGAGCGCACGAACGCCGGGCCGACCCGGTAGAGCAGGCGCGTGCCCCGCGACTCCACCTCCAGCAGCGCGAGTGCGAGCACCCGCAGATCGTCGTCGCAGGCCGCGTCCACCACGACCGCGCGACCACCGCGCACGTCGCTGAGCAGCTCGGCGACCCGCTCCGGGCCTCCGACGCGCAGGTCGGTCAGCGTCACCGCGAGCACGTCCTCGGCCGCGACCGCGCCGCCGGACTTCTCCTCGACCCACTCCCGCAGGTCCGAGCTGCGGTAGCCGAAGGTGGCGTCCCGGGCGAACTCGGTGCGCCCGGCGGGCAGCACGCCCTCGGGTGTGCGGGCCCAGTGCACCGCATCGATGGTGAAGCGCCCCGCGCTCGGGAAGGCGGGCACGATCACGACGCCGTCGACCGGACGACCGCGTTCGGCCAGTTCCCGTGCGATCACGTCGGTTTCGCGGGGGAAGTGCCCGCGCAGGGTGGAATCGCTGCGGCTGGCCACCACGAAGTCGACCTGCTCCGCGTCGGCGGCGCGCGCCAGCGCGTCGAGCACTTCGCGGTTGCGGGCGTCGGCGTCGGCGGCTGAGAGGCTGCGGGTGTTGGTGAGCACGAAGCAGGTGCCGCCCGGGGTCAGCGCCCAGCGCAGGTCGTCGACGCCCCACGTGGTCAGCACCGGCACGTCGGCAACGGTCTGCGTGCCGGTCGGGTCGTCGTCGAGCACGACCAGGCACCCACCACCCTCCCTTCGCGCCGCGACCTCGGCGGGGTCGACCGGGCGGACGGCGGGCAGGTCGGCGAGCAGGTCCTCGACCGGGATCGGGTTCTGGGTCATCGGGCTGGTTCCTCCGGCCGTGGTCAGCTGTCGAGCACGTGGGTGCGCAGGTCTTCGGCGGTCTGGGACATGTGGTCCTCCATCGCCTTGCGGGCGACGGCGGGGTCACCGGTCTCCAGCGCCCGCAGCACTTCCGCGTGGTGGGCGAGGGCGTTCTCGCGGATCTCCGGCACCGCCGAGGTCTCCCTGCGCCCTTCCACCAGCAGCCGACCGAAGGGCTCGAACATCAACGGGAGGAACACGTTCCCGCTGGCGCGCATGACGGTGTCGTGGAAGGCGATGTCGGCCTCCACGAACCGCTCCACGTCGGCGGTCTCGACGGCCTCGCGCATGTCCCGCAGCAGCTCGCGCAGCTGCTCCAGGTCCTGCTCGGTGCGCTTGGCCGCCGCGAGCTCGACGGCTCCGACCTCGATCAACCGGCGGGCGTCGACGAGGTTCTCCGAGATCGCCGCGCTCGAACGCGGGGTCGCCGCGGCGGCGCGGATCACCGGGTCCAACGCGGTCCACTGCGCGGGCGGGTTGACGTAGGTGCCGCGACCCCGCTGGATGCGCACGATGTTGGGCACCCGCAGCTCCCGGACAGCCTCCCGCACGGTCAACCTGCTCACCGCGTGCAGCTCGGCGAGCTCGGCTTCCGGGGGTAGCGCGGTCCCGGGCGGGTAGGTGCCGTCGATGATCGAGCCGAACAGCGTCTCGGCGAGCTCGTCCGACAACGACATCCCGCGCCCCCTCCGCTACAAGACATCAGACCTCTGATGTCCGGCGCACGGTAACCTCCCGTCACCCACCCGTCAATGCGGTTCGGGACGGCGCGTCGGCGCTCCCCGGGACGCTCGAACGGCTCGCCGCGGGGCTCACCGGGCCGATGCCGCCGGGCACAAGAGGCAGCTCAGAGCGGTGCAGACCGGGCCCGGCGCGGTGACATGGCTGCTCATCGTCCGTTTGCGCGGTCAACATGATCGAGCCCACGTCGGCTTGACGGGGACTCCCCTTCGCACGAGGATTCGCGGTCGCCATCCGAATCGAACAAGGGAGTTGAGCTCGGGTGAAACTGCATCGTTCAAGTGGAGTCGCGATCGTCGCGTTGACGGTCGTCTCCGCTGCTGCGGCTGTCGTGACGAGCACAACTGCCGCCCCCACCGGCCCGGAGCCGCAGCGGTGCGCGACCGGTGAGTCCTGGGAGATGTCGACCGACAAGTTCGACCCCGCCTACACCGCGCACGCCTTCGTCGGCAACGGTTACCTGTCGCAACGAGTGCCCCCGACGGGTGCCGGATACGTGGCCACCGGCGAGAAGACCGGATTCCCGCTCGAAACTCCGCGCTACGACGGCGCTTTCGTCACCGGCCTGTACGGTGAGGGCCCGAGCGCTCAGACCGACAAGCCGCGGCACGCCATCGCGGCCATCCCCACCTGGTCGTCGCTGACCGTCCGCGCCGGCGAGCACGTGTTCACGCCGCAGACCCCGCCGGAGCAGATCTCGAACTTCCGGCAGTCGCTGAACGTCCACTGCGGCGTGCTGTCGACGAAGCTGACCTGGACGACGCCCGACGGCAAGGCCACCGACATCGCCTACGACGTCGTCGCCGACCGGACCAACCCGCACGTCGGTGCGGTGCGCGCCCGGGTGACGCCCCGCTGGTCCGGGCAGGCCGAGGTGGTCGGTGGTGTCGAGGGCGCGGGCGCCCGCCGGATGCACCCCACCGAGGGCGGCGTCGAGGGCCAGACCGCACGCGTCGGTTTCGAGACCGAAGGCGTGGGCGCGCGGGGAACCGTGGCGTCGACGCTGGTCCCGCCGGACGAGATCAGCGCCAAGCCCGAGCAGCACGTGGACGGGCTCAACGCCGAGCAGAAGGTCCGCTTCGACGCCCAGCAGGGCAAGACCTACGAGTTCGGCAAGTTCGTCGGCGTCGACACGACGGTGACCACGCCGGACCACCAGTCCACGGCCGTCAAGGCCTCGCAGGACGCCGCCGACCGCGGCTGGGACGCGCTGTTCGAAGCCCACTCCTCCGCCTGGCAGAAGCTGTGGAACAGCGACATCCGCGTGCCGGACCGCCCGGACCTGCAGAAGTCCTTGCGCTCCAGCAAGTACGCGATCCTGTCGAGCATCCGCGAGGGCCAGGACACCAGCGTCGCGCCGGCCGGACTGAGCAGTGACAACTACGCCGGGCTGAACTTCTGGGACACCGAGCTGTGGATGTACCCGAGCCTGCTGCTGCAGCACCCGGACATCGCCAAGTCGGTGGTGGCCTACCGCGAGAAGACGCTGCCGGCCGCGCGCGACAACGCGCAGCAGATCGGCCAGAAGGGCGCGTTCTACCCGTGGACCAGCGCTGACAGCGGTGACCTGCAGAAGGACTGCCACAGCTGGGACCCGCCGCACTGCTTGACGCAGAACCACCTGCAGAGCGACGTCGCGCTGTCCACCTGGCAGTACTACCTGGCCACCGGGGACCAGAAGTGGCTGCGCGAGCACGGCTGGCCCGTGCTGCGCGGAGTCGCCGAGTTCTGGGCCGGGCGCGTGACGCACAACCCCGACGGCACCGCCTCGATCCACAACGTGGCGGGCCCGGACGAGTACAGCAACGGCGTCAACGACGCGGTGTTCACCAACGCGGGTGCCGCCAAGGCGCTGCGCGACGCCACCGAAGCGGCCCGGATCCTCGGCGAACCTGCTCCCCCGGAGTGGACCGCCATCGCCGACAAGCTGCGGATGCCCTTCGACCAGGAGAAGCAGCTGTTCCGCCAGTACGACGGCTACGCGGGTCAGAAGATCAAGCAGGCCGACGCGGTGCTGCTGCAGTACCCGCTGGAGTGGCCGATGTCGCGGGAGGCCGCCAAGAACACGCTCGACTACTACGCGCCGCGCACCGACCCGGAGGGCCCGGCGATGACCGACTCGGCCCACGCCATCGACGCGGCCGCGATCGGTGAACCGGGCTGCGTGACCAACACCTACTTGAACCGGTCGATCCGGCCGTTCGAGAAGGACCCGTTCGCGCAGTTCTCCGAGGCGCGCGGCAAGACCGCTGGTGAGGGTGCGGGGGCGCCGACGTTCAACTTCCTCACCGGTGCCGGCGGTTACACCCAGGTGTTCACCCACGGGCTCACCGGCATGCGCTGGCGCGGCGACAAGGTCGTGCTGGACCCGGTGCTGCCGCCGCAGCTGGGCAAGGGCATCGAGCTGACCGGGCTGAAGTGGCAGGGCCGCACGTTCGACGTCCGCATCGGTGGCGACCAGACCACGGTGGTGCTGCGCGACGGCGAGCCGTTCACGGTCCAGAGCCCGCAGGGCGACCAGGTGGTCAGCGAGCAGCAGCCGCTGTCGCTGAAGACGCGCCGGCCCGACCTCGCTCCGACCGACAACCTGGCCCGCTGCAAGTCCGCGGAGGCCACCAGCGAGGAGCCCGGTCGCTACGCGGAAGCGGCCGTCGACGGCAACCCGGCCACGCCGTGGCTGGTCAACGGGCCGCAGGGCTCGACGACGGTCGACCTCGGCGCGGTGCGCCCGGTCGCCGAGATCACGCCGCGCTGGACCGACCTCGCCCCGACCTCGCACCGCCTCCTGACCTCGGTTGACGGCAAGACGTTCACCGAGGTCCAGGGCCGGGTCCCGCGGGGTCACCTCGCCCGCTACGTGCGGGTCGAGCTCACCGGCCCCGAAGGGCCCGACCACACAGGTGTCGCCGAACTCGAAGTCCGCTGACACCTAGCAGCAGGAGGAAGAACGCGGTGATCGCCACAGCGATCACCGCGTTCTTCCTTCGTGAGGGCCCACCACCCAACACGGCCGACCACTCGAACTTCTCGCGAAACTCGAGTCCACCGACCTCCAGTCCACATCCGCGAAAAAAGAACGCGTCTCGCTCCGACACGCCAGGGAATCCAAAGCGCTCGGCGTGTAGGTGCAGGTCACGCACGGGGTGATTCGAAATTCTCGCGAGATTTGAGCAGCTTCCCGGGCCTTTTCCGCCCTCCGACACGAGGGGTCGACCCGGGTGCTCGGGCGTGTTGTGGAGCTGGCGCTCGGGCGTGTCGGGAGACCGGCACTCGCACGTGTTGGGAGCAGGCGCTCGGTCAGGCGTGTCGGGAACGGGCGTCTGGGTGTCGGGACGCAAGCGCGTCGGGACCGTTGGCGCCGTTCGCGGATGTCAGCAGGGCGTCCCGTTCCCGTCGCCTCGCCGGGGCACTCGGCACCTCACGTCCCGGCGGGGGATCACGGCCCCTTCGCCTCGGACGGCCCGGTGTCGTCCGGGGTGTGCCGGGCGATCGCGGCGTCCACGCGTTCCGGGGTGGCGACCATGTCGCCGTTGCGGTGCGGGTGGCTGAAGTTCTCGGTGAACTCGTCGCAGAGCGTGCGCAGTTGCGACATCGCGCCCAACAGCTTCTGCAGGTGCGGCGGTGTCGGAGTGGCGATCATGGTGTTGACCCAGGTGCTGAGCCCGTCGACGCGTTCGCGGCGGCGCAGCGCGACCTTCTGCGCGAAGCGCTCGTCGACCGAGCCGTCCTCGAGGATCGTGTCGGCGACGACCTGCGCTTCGTAAGAGGCCGCATTGGCGCCCTGCCCGGTCACGGGGTCCACAGTGGAATGCGCGTCGCCCAGCGACAGCACCACGGTCCCGTCGGGCAGCACCCGGTAGTCCTCGCGCACGACCGGGCGCACGGCACCTTGGAGGATGTCGCCCGGCCGCATCAGCTGGAAGCGGGAGTCGTCGACGCGCTCGCGGACCGTCGGGTGGTGCTGCTCGAGCTTGTCCAGCGTGAGCCGGCGGTAGGCCTCGGGATCGTCGGACTGCCGCTGCTTCATCAGGACTTCCAGGTCGCCGCCCGGCACGTTCTCGAACAGCAGCGCGCTGGCCCACCCGTCGAAGGTGGTGATCGGCAGGTCCAGCAGTTCGCCGTGGCCGGGAGAGATGCTCATCGTCACCGCGCGTGGTCCGGTCTGCGCGACCCCGTCCCAGAAGCCGACCGCGAGGTAGCGCTGCGGCTCGGCGTAGGGCGAGACGTCGGGGCGTTCGCCGAAGTACTCGGCGAAGGACCGCGACCCGGCCGCCACCACGATGAGGTCGTGGTGGCGGCCGAGCTGCTCGAAGTCGGCGGGCTCGACCGCGCGCTGCTCGACGGTCCCGCCGCGTTCCTCGTACTCGGCCATCAGACGCGGCAGGTAGATGCGGTAGTCCAGGACGCGGGAGGGCCGCAGGAAGTCACCGCGGAAGACCGGCGGACCGTCCGGGACGTTGAGGTGGTGGTAGTGGACCCGGTAGCCGTACTCCTCGACCGGCCAGAAGTTCACGCCCATCGCGTCTTCGCGGGCGATGGTGGGCGCGTGGTGGGAGACGCTGTTCTGCGGTCGTCCCGACGCCACCTGGTCGGCGGTCTGGTGGGTGTACACGCGGGTGCTGACCCCGGCCTGCTGCAGCAGCAGCGCGAGGTGCAGGCCCGCGGTCCCGGCTCCGATGATTCCTACGTCAGGCATCGAGCTCTCCTCGTCGAGGCGTCCGCACTCCGATCATCGTGGCCCCTCGATCCCGCCACCGGAAGTCCCCCGCCCACCACGCCCGCGCACTCCCCCGACCGTCGAACTTCGCGCGAAATCCGACCCCCTCTGCACGAGCCGGATGTCACGCGAAGTGATGACCACTCCGGACCGACATGCAGGGCACCTAACGCGATCGGCGTGTTGGTGCTGGCCACCCAGGGGTCGATTCGAACTTCGCGCGAAATTCGGACCCCACGAGCCCGGGTCGAACTTCGCGCGAAATTTGGGCCCTGCGGGCACGGGTCGAACTCGCGCGAAGTTCGGATCGGTGCCGGCCGCCGCTCGATCCCGCTGGCGTTCCATCGCGGCCGGCGCTCCAACCCGGCCGTTGCTCCATCGCGGCCGTCGCTCGATTCCGGCGGGCGTTGCATCCGGCGGGCGTTGCATCCGGCGCCGTCGCTGTTTCCGGCCGCTGCGTCCCTGCCGCCCTGCTCCTCCCTGGCCGAGACGGTGCCGAGCCGTGGGGCGGAGCGGATGGACGGTGGGCCGACTGCGGAGGCCGAGCGAGAGCGGGAGGTGCGGCGGGTCCGGGGTGAGGGCGGCGCCGGGCGGGTCAGGGTTGGGGGGCTGTGGTTGCTGGGTGGTGCTTGGGAGTGGCGATGCCGTTGAAGAAGGCCGTGAGGTCTGCGTGGGCGTTGATCGGCAGGACGTGGGAGACGTAGTGGTCCGGGCGGACCACCACGACGGCGCCGTCCCGGCTGATCTCGCAGGCTTCGAAGACGTCGTCCGCCGGGTCCGCCGCGTAGACCTTCTCGTAGTCGACGAGCTGGTAGGGGCCGACCTTCGGCAGGTACGCGCGCGGCACCCGGCCGAGCTCGACCTCCGCGTGGGGCTGCTGGTAGACGACCTTGACGTCGAAGCAGGCGTCGACGTCCCGGTCCTGCGGGGTGTGGGCGACCACCGGTGAGTCCGGAGAACTGGTGATCCACTCCGCGAAGTCGGTGGCCGCGGACGGTTCCCCCGGGGCCGGCCGGTCGGCGAAGACGTAGATGCGCCACCGGCCGTCGGCGCGGTGGTGGTGACCGAGGTGCACCGGGTTGCCGTCGCAGACGCGGGAAACCGGGTGGGACTTGAAGCGCTTGCCGATGGGGAACCCGGCCGCGAGGTCCTGGTGCTCGGCTCCGGCGGTGATCATCGACGGCTCGTACCGGGTCATCAGCCCGGCCGGGAACTCGGCGGTCTTGACGTAGAAGTCCTCCAGCTCGGTCGGGTCGGAGAGCTTTTCCGGCTTGGCCGCCATGAGCTTCGACCAGCGCCGGTCGAAGTCGATGAGGTCCTGGGCGATGACGTGCCGCTCGGCGGAGTAGGTGTCCAGCAGCGACAGAGCGGCGCGACCGTCGAGGACGTGCCCGACCTTCCAGGCGATGTTCCACCCGTCCTGCATGGACACGTTCATGCCCTGACCGGCCTTGGCGCTGTGGGTGTGGCAGGCGTCGCCGGTGATGAACACCCGCGGGTGCCGCACACCCACCAGCTCGGCCGGCACGTCGTCGAACTTGTCGGTCAACCGGTGCCCGACCTCGTAGACGCTGCGCCAGGCCACGTGCTTCACGGTCAGCGTGTAGGGGTGCAGGATGCGGTTGGCGCGCGCCTCCACCTCGGCCTGGGTGGTCTCGCGCACCTTGCCGTGGTCCTCGTCGGAGATCTCGCCCAGGTCGACGTACATCCGGAACAGGTAGTTGCCCTCGCGCGGGATGAGCAGGATGCTCCCGCCGTCGTGGGACTGGATCGCGCACTTGGTGCGGATGTCGGGGAAGTCGGTCTCGGCCAGCACGTCCATCACGCCCCAGGCGTGGTTGGCCCGGTCGCCGACCAGTTCTCGCCCGATCGACTCCCTGACCCTGCTGCGCGCGCCGTCGCACCCGATGACGTAGCGGGCCCGCACCGTCCGCTCGAGGCCCTCGTCGACCCCGGCGGAGCGGCGCAGCCGCACGGCCACCTCGTCGGTGCCGACGTCGAGGTCGAGGAACTCCCAGCCGTAGTCGGGTTCGAGACGGCCGGGTGCGTTGCGGGCGGCTTCGGCGAAGTAGTCGAGCACCCGGGCCTGGTTGACGATCAGGTGCGGGAACTCGCTGATCCCGGTCGGGTCGTCGGGCGCCACGGCGGCGCGCACGATGTTGCCGGGCTGGTCCGGGTCGGGCTTCCAGAACGCCATCTCGGTGATCCGGTAGGCCTCTTCGGTGATCCGCCCGGCGAACCCGAACGCCTGGAAGGTCTCGACGCTGCGGGCCTGGATGCCGTCGGCCTGGCCGACTTCGAGCCGGCCGGGCCTGCGCTCGACCAGTCGGGTGGTGAGGTGCGGGAACTGCGCCAGCTGAGCAGCGGCGATCATGCCGGCCGGTCCGCTGCCCACGATGAGGACGTCGACCTCGTCCGGCAATTCCTGGGGGCGGTCGAGGCCCACGCCCGCGGCGGGTTGCACGCGGGGATCGCCGGAGACGTAGCCGTGGTGGTGGAACTGCAACGATCTCTCCTCACTTCGTCGTGAGCTCTGCCGTGGGCAGTTCTCGCCCGGACCGGCTGCGGATCACCGGTTCCGGCGAGGACCGTCCGCTCCTGCGCTCATAGCGATGTCCCGAGCTTGAAACCCTTCTCCTCGTCCCCCTGGCGCGTGTAGGAGAACCCGTCGGCGCCGACGGTGACGGCCATCTCGCTGGAATCGGTGCGCTCGACGAGCGGCTGCGGGTTGCCGTCGAGGTCCAAGACCGGGGAGGCCTCGGTGTACCAGGACGGAACGACGGGGTTGCCCCACCAGTCGCGACGCTGGTTGTCGTGGACGTCCCAGGTCACGACGGGGTTGTCCGGGTCGCCGGTGTAGTAGTCCTGGGTGTAGATCTCCACCCGGTGCCCGTCGGGGTCGCGGATGTAGAGGTAGAAGGCGTTGGACACCCCGTGCCTGCCGGGCCCGCGCTCGATGACGTCCGACATCCGCAGCGCGCCGAGCTTGTCGCAGATCGACAGGACGTTGTGCTTCTCGTGGGTGGCGAAGGCGATGTGGTGCAGCCGAGGTCCGTCGCCGCCGGTCAGGGCGGTGTCGTGCACGGTGTCCTTGCGCCGCAACCAGGCCGCGTAGGTGGTGCCCTCGGCGTCCTGGATGTCCTCGGTGACCCGGAACCCCAAGTCCTCCAGGTACTTCCGTCCCTCCGGCACGTCCGGGGTGACCTGGTTGAAGTGGTCCAGCCGCACCAGCGCGCCCGGCGTGTGGAGGTCGTAGCGCCACGCGAGCCGCTCGACGTGCTCCACCTCGTGGAAGAACTCGTACGGGAAGCCCAGCGGATCGGTCACCCGCACCGAGTCCCCGACGCCCTTCGTGAACCCGTTCCTGCGCCGTTCGGTGCGGCAGCCGCGGGCGGCGAACCACTGCTCGGCCCGGTTCACGTCCTCAGGGGTGCGCACCCGGTAGGAGAACGCCGCCGCGGCGGCCACCGGGCCCTTGCGCAGCACCAGGTTGTGGTGGATGAACTCCTCGAGCGTGCGGAGGTGGATGACCTCGTCGTCCTCCTCGGTGACCACCAGGCCGAGCACGTCGACGTAGAACTCGCGGGCCCTGGCCAGGTCGGTGACCACCAGGTCGAGGTAGGCGCAGCGGACGATGTCGGGAGGGGTGAGATCGGCGTTCATCGTTGAAGCTCCTTCACCTCCGGCGTCAGGCGCCGAACTTCGGGGTGTGGACGGGGGCCAGCGAGATGTGCATCGCCTGCTGGTCGGAGTAGAAGTCCAGCGACCGGTAGCCGCCCTCGTGGCCCAGGCCGGAGGCCTTGACGCCGCCGAAGGGGGTGCGCAGGTCGCGGACGTTGTGCGAGTTCAGCCAGACCATCCCGGCGTCGATGCGCTGCCCGACGTTGTGGGCCCGCTCCAGGTTCGAAGTCCAGACGTAGGCCGCGAGCCCGTACTTGGTGTCGTTGGCCAGCCGGACGGCTTCTTCGTCGCTGTCGAACGGAGTGATGGCCACGACCGGCCCGAAGATCTCCTCCTGGAAGATCCGCGCGGTCGGCGGGACGTCGATGAACACCGTCGGCTGCACGTAGTTCCCGGACTCCAGCCCCTCGGGCCGCTCGCCGCCCGCGGCCAGCGTGGCCTCGGTCTTGCCGAGCTCGATGTAGCGGGTGACCTTCTCGTGGTGCTCCGGGTGCACCAGCGCGCCGACCTCGGTGGCCGGGTCGTGCGGATCACCGACCCTGACGTTGTTGGCGCGTTCGACGTACCGGCGCACGAACTCGTCGTAGATGCCGCGCTCCACCAGGACGCGGCTGCCCGCGGTGCAGCGCTCGCCGTTGAGCGAGAACACGCCGAAGACCGTGGAGTCGATCGCCGCGTCGAGGTCGGCGTCGGCGAACACGACGGCCGGGCTCTTGCCACCGAGCTCCATCGACAGCGCCTTGAGCGTCGGCGCCGCGTTGGCGAAGATCTGCTGGCCGGTGGCCGATTCGCCGGTGAACGAGATCAGCTGCACGTCCTCGTGCTTGACCAGCGCGTCCCCGGCCTCCTCGCCGAACCCGTTGACGATGTTGAACACCCCGTCCGGGACTCCGGCCTCGCGGAAGATCTCCGGCCACAAGCCGGCCGAAAGCGGCGTGAACTCAGCGGGTTTCAGCACCACGGTGCACCCCGAGGCCAGCGCGGGGGCGAGCTTCCAGCTCTCCAGCATGAACGGGGTGTTCCACGGCGTGATCAACCCCGCCACGCCCTTGGGCTTGCGGTTGACGTAGTTGACCTGCTTGCCCGGGACCTTGTAGGTGTCGTCGGCCTGCGCCACGACCAGGTCCGCGAAGAAGCGGAAGTTCTCCGCCGCGCGCTTGGCCTGCCCCAACGCCTGGGTGATCGGCAAGCCGGTGTCGAAGGTCTCCAGCTCCGCCAAGCGCTCGTTGCGGGTCTCGACGATGTCGGCGATCTTGTTGAGCACCCGGGCCCGCTCGCGCGGCAACATGCCCGGCCACGGGCCGTCGTCGAAAGCCTTGCGAGCAGCCGTCACCGCGCGGTCGACGTCGGCACGCTTGCCCGAGGACGCCTCCAGGTAAGCCGTGTTCGACACCGGGTCGAGGACCTCGAAGGTGTCGCCGTCGAGGCTGTCGACGAACTCGCCGTCGATGAAGTGCTGGATCCGCTTGGGCAGATCAGCCGGCACGTGTTGCATGATCAGTTCCCTCCGGCGGTGGTGTCGGTGTCCTCGACCGGCGACAGGTGGTCCGCGCCTTCGGCCAGCAGCGCGCGGATCTTCTCCTTGCCGGCGTCGGTCGGCGTGATCAACGGCGGCCTGACGTGCTCGGAGGCGATGAGACCGCGCTGGGCCAGCACCCACTTGACCGGGGCCGGGTTGGTCTCCACGAAGATCAGGTCGACCAGCGGGTGGACGCCGTAGTGGATGTCCAGCGCCTCGTCCACCCGCCCTGCCTGGAAGGCGTCGTACATCTTCTTCGTCGCTGCGGGCGCGATGTTGGCCGTGGCGCTGATGAACCCGGTCCCGCCCAGCGCCAGCAGCGGCAGGCACAGCAGCTCGATGCCCGACCACACCAGCAGGTCGCGGCCGGCCGCCTTGATCACCCGGGAGAAGTGCTCGAAGTCCTTCGTCGTCTCCTTGATCCCCACGAAGTTCGGCACGTCCCGGTGCAGCCGCGCCACCGTCTCCGGCGCGATCTCCACCGCCGTCCGGCTCGGCACGTTGTAGGCGATGATCGGCAGGTCCGGGTACTCCTGGGCCACCGTCTTGTACCAGGTGTAGAGCGCTTCCTGGGTCGGCCGCGCGTAGTAGGGCGTGATGATCAGCGCCGCGTCGACGCCCGCGTCGAACGCGGCGCCGGTGAGCTCGATCGTCTCGTCCAGCTTGGCCGAACCGGTGCCCGGGACGACGGGTGCGCGGCCGTCGACGGTCTTGAGGACCGTGCGGATCGCGTCCGCGCGCTCGTCGATGGTCTGCGCGCTGGGCTCGCCGGTGGACCCACCGATGGAGATCCCGTCGGAGCCCTGCTTGAGCTGCCACTCCACGAGGTTGCCCAGCGAGGCGTGGTCGACCTCGCCCTCGGCGGTGAACGGCGTGATCACCGGGGCGATCGAGCCGGTCAGTTCCTGGGGACGGGAGCGCCAGGCGCCCGGTCGGTTGCTCATCGCTGTACCGCCTCTCCGCGATCGTCTGTGGTCACGCCCGGGTTGAAGGCTCGTGGCCGCGGCTCGGTCACCCGGCTCCTCCTCGCTCGCGCTCGGCCTCGTAGCGGCGGCGCCACTCGCCGCTCAGCGGGTACAGCCCGTCCACCGCCGCGCCCTCGGCGACGCGGGCGGCGATCCACTCCTCCTCGGCCTCCTGCTCGAGCGCGGCGTCGAGCACCTCGTCAAGCAGCGCGGGCGGGATGACCAGCACGCCGTCGTCGTCGCCGACGATGACGTCACCGGGTTGCACGGTCGCCCCGCCGCAGGCCACGGTGATGTCGCTGTCCCACGGCACGTGCCTGCGCCCGAGCACCGCGGGGTGCGGCCCGCCGGAGAAGGTGGGGATGTCGAGCTCCTTCACCGCGCTGTGGTCGCGCACGCCGCCGTCGGTGACGATGCCCGCCGCACCCAGCACCTGCGCTCGCAACGCCAGGATGTCGCCGACGGTGCCACTTCCCCGCTCCCCGCGCGCCTCGACCACGAGCACCTCGCCGGGCTCGAGCGAGTCGAAGGTGCGCTTCTGGGCGTTGTACCCGCCGCCGTGGCTGCGGAAGAGGTCCTCGCGGGCGGGCACGAAGCGCAGCGTGCGGGCGCGGCCGACGAGCTTGCTGCCGGGCTTGTCGGTGCGCACGCCGTCGATGGACAGCTGGTTGTAGCCGTGCTTGCGCAGCTGCGCCGACAACGTCGCGACGGCGACCCGGCGCAGCTTGGCGATGTGGTCCTCGGCGAGCGCGAACGGCGGCTCCAGCCCGGCCGCCTCCCGGCTGCCCCAGGCCTCGGCCCGCTGGTGGTCGTCGACCGACGGTTGCGCGCTGAACTGCGGCAACGGCTCGACGCCCTCGACCACGGTGGTGCGCAGCCGTCCGGTGCTGTGCTCGGTGCCGGGCACGTCCACCTCGACCTCGACGACGTCGCCGGGCTGCACCACGGACGACCCCGCGGGCGTGCCGGTGAGGACGACGTCACCGGGTTCGAGGGTGATCAGCTGGGAGAGGTCGGCGATCAGCTCGCCGAACGGGAACACCACGGTGCCGGCGGAGTCGTCCTGGACCTGCTCGCCGTTGACCCAGGTGCGGACCCGTAGCGAAGCCGGGTCGACCGCGTCGGCCGGGATGCTCGCCGGCCCCAGCGGCGTGTAGCCGTCACCGCCCTTGGAGCGCAGGTTGGCGCCCTTGTCGGCGGCCCGCAGGTCGTAGACGCCGAGGTCGTTGGCCGCGGTGATCGCGGCGACGTGCGACCAGCCGTCCTCCGGCGAGATCCGGCGCGCGGACTTGCCGATGACCAGCGCGATCTCGCCCTCGAAGGCCAGCAGCTCGGTACCGGCCGGACGTTCGACCGTCCCGTCGGTCGCCGCCAGCGAGGTCACCGGCTTCAGGAAGTACGACGGCTTCGACGGCGCCCGTCCGCGCTGGGCGATCCGCGACGGGTAGTTCAGGTGCAGCGCGAGGACCTTGCCCGGCCGCCCGACGAGCGGGTGGTGCGCGAGGCCTTCGGCCGGAGAACGAACGGCATCGGTCGTCATGCCCGAGGATCGTATACGATGACATATCTGATTACAATGCAGAACGCGGCAGCGTCCGGAGGACCGCCCCTCGGGCGAGAGGGACTGCCACGCCGGCGAAACGAGGAGCGATGACCACCGACGCAGCAGCGGAGAACAACGCCACCAGCAAATCGCAGCTGGCGTACGAGTGGCTGCGCGACCGGATCGTCTCGCACCGGTTCACGCCCGGTTACCGGTTGGTGCTCAGCCAGCTCGCCGCCGAGCTCGGCGTGAGCACCGTCCCGGTCCGCGAGGCCATCCGCCGGCTGGAGGCCGAAGGTCTGGTGACCTACGAGAAGAACGTCGGCGCGCAGGTCGCGCTGGTCGACGAGGGCGAGTACGTCACCACCATGCAGACCCTCGCGGTGGTCGAGGGCGCGGCCACCGGCTTCTCCGCTCCCCTGCTCACCGCCGAGGACCTCGCCAAGGCGCGCGCGATCAACGACCGCATGCGCGAAACCCTGGAGCACTTCGACCCGCGCCGGTTCACCGAGCTCAACGAGGAGTTCCACTCGGTGCTGTTCCTGCGCTGCCCCAACGAGCACATGACGGACCTGGTCCGCCGGGGCTGGAGCCGGCTGCGCATGCTCCGCGACTCCACCTTCAGCTTCGTGCCCGGCCGCGCCGTGCAGTCGGTGGCCGAGCACGACCACCTGATCCACCTCATCGAGACCGGCGCGGCGCCCATCGAGGTCGAGCTCGCGGCCCGGAACCACCGCACGGCCACCCTCGACGCTTTCCTCACCGCCCAGCACCCGAAGCGCTGAAACCAGCCGCCGAACGCGCGCTCCGCCTCGCGCCGCGCTCAGAGGCCCCCGGAAGCGCGACAGCACAGCACCCGCGCGACCCCCGCGCACCCTCCTGACGTGCCCACACCCGGCCACGAGGGTCACCCGAGCAGGGGGCGGGTGACATGTCGCGCGAGATGTCACCCCCTCCCTCGCAAGGGTGGCACCGTGGCCTCACGGCCGAGGCCGGGCTGCTGCGGGGTCCGTGCGGGTGCGCTCGGTGCGAGTCGCATCCCCGGCTCGAACTTCGGGAGCCCGCCGTCGAACTGCGCGCGACGTGGGGAAGGGGTCTGCGGGTACGTGGGGGCAGTGGGTTCGGCGGCCTTCTGCCCGGTGCCGGCCGAGGCGTCGTGGGCGTCGAGTGTGTGAGCCAGGCGTGCGCCGGCCAGCTCGTAGCGGACGCGCCGTCCGGCGCACCCGACCACGGTCCACCGCGATGGCATGGCGCCGACGTGCGCTGCGTGGTCGTGGGCCACGCAGCGCACGTCGGCGCCGGGAGCTGACCGCCGGTCGCGGTGGGATCAGAGCGCGTAGAAGTCGGGGCGCTCGCGGAGGTCGACCTCGGCCCTGGTCCCGGTGCTCTGGGCCTGCACGCCGGCTTCGCAGGCGGCGGCCGCGGCGTAGCCGTCCCAGGTCGAGGCCGCGTTCGGGTCGGTGCGGCCCTGGTGGGCCGCGTCAGCCCAGCGCTGGAACTCGCGGTCGAAGGCGTCGCCGAAGCGGTCCCGGAAGTCGTCGCTGATCGTGCCGCCCCAGCCGCCGGAGCGGTGCACCAGCGGTCCGCCGTCAGCGCCGACGAGCGCGGTGCCCCGCTCACCGACGGCCTCGCAGCGGACTTGGTAGCCGAAGCCGCAGTTGACGAAGATCTCGACGTCGACCAGTGCGCCCGAGCTCGTCTCGAAGGTCACCAGCTGCGGGTCCAGCAGCCCCTCCGGGGAGCCGGAGCTCGACCTCGGCGCCCGGACGGTGACCGCCTCGATCTCGCTGCCGAGCAACCAGCGCGCGGTGTCGAACTCGTGCACCACCGAGTCGTAGATCATCATCTCGCTGGTGAAGCCCGGCGGTGTCGAGGCGTTGCGGTGCACGCAGTGCAGCATCAGCGGTGCGCCCAGGTCGCCCACGTCGAGCAGGCGCTTGAGCTCGGCGAACTCGGCGTCGAAGCGACGCATGAAGCCGACCTGCACCAGGTGCTTCCCGCGGGCTTCCTCGGCTTCCACCACGCGCAGCGAGGACTTGGCGTCCGGCGTCAGCGGCTTCTCGCACAGCACCGGCAGACCGCGCTCGATGGCGGCGAGCAGCAGCGGCTCGTGCACGGAGCCGGGCGAGGCGATCACCACGGCGTCCACAGTGGAATCGTCGATCACCTCGTGGGCCTCGGCCGTGCCGCGGGCGCCGCAGCTGCCCGCGACCTGCTGCGCGCGGTCGAGGTCGGGATCGGCGACCACGGCGAGCCGCGCCCCGCTGATGCGTTCGCGGATCCGCAGCGCGTGATCGGCACCCATCCGGCCCGCGCCGATGAGACCGACGCGGAGTTGCTGTTCCTGCAAAGGGGTTTCCCTTCCTGTGATGACGGTCAGCGCTTGAGCTCGCGGGTGATCCGGTCGAGCATGTACGTCGACGACTCCACGGCGCGGTCCTCCCACGCGAACACGCACGCGGTGGCGATGCCGTCGAAGTCCCTCTCGCGCAAGGTGGAGAAGAACGCGTCCCAGTCGACCTCTCCCTGGCCGATGTCGAGGTGCTGGTGGATGCGCGCCGGCGTCCCCGGCGGGTTGAGGATGTAGCGCAACCCGGACGACGCCTTGTGGTTGAACGTGTCGGCGATGTGCACGTGCGCCAGCTTGTCGCCGGCGTAGTGCAACATCGAGCGGATGTCCGCACCGGCGTCCTCCCCGGAGAGGTGGAAGGTGTGCGGTGCGCAGTACAGGTAGTTCACCCAGGGCTTGTTGATGGCCCGCACCAGGTCGACCGCGGGGGCGTTGACCTCGCAGAAGTCATCGGGGTGGGCCTCCAGGTTCAACGCGATGCCCTCGCGTTCGAACACCGGCAGCAGCTCCTCCAACGACCGCCAGAACGCCGCCTCGCTCTCGGAGGGACGTTCTGGGCGGCCGTTGAACTCGGAGTTCATCTGGGTGCAGCCGAGCTCGGCGGTCACTTCGATCATGCGCTTCCAGTAGCGCACCGCCGCCTGCCGCTCGGCCTCGTCCGGTCCCGCCCAGCGGTAGAGCGGCAGCACGCTGGCCAGCTCCACACCGGTCTCGCGGAGCGCCGACCTGAGCTCGGCGACCCGCTCGTCGTCCGCGCGCGGGTGCACGAAGAAGGGCATGAAGTCGTCGCGCGGTGAGAGCTCGATGTGCTCGTACCCGATGTCGGCGACTGTGCGCACCGCTTCCCGGATCGGGAGGCCGCGGAACATGTGCGGATCGATGGCGATCTTCATGGGGAGTCCTCAGGGGGTTCAGGAGTAGCGGGCGTGCAACTCGGTTTCCAGGTTCTCCAAGGACTTCCCGCGGGTCTCCGGCACGAACTTCGCCACGAAGGCGCACGCCAGCACACCGACCGCGACGAACACCAGGAACGTGGTCGCGATGCCCAGCGCGTCCTCCAGGATCGGGAAGGTCAGGCCCACCGCGAAGTTCGCCACCCACAGCGTGAGGCTGGCCAGGCCGAAGGCGAAACCCCGCATCCGCAACGGGAAGATCTCCGAGAGCATCAGCCAGGTGACCGGAGAGGTAGCGCCTTGCTGGAACGCCAGGAAGGTCACCGTCAGCGCCAGCACGAGCACGCCGCGCAGCAGGCTTTCGGGCACCGTCATCGACACCAGTGCGACCAGCAGCAGGGAGGTCGCCGTTCCGGCCGTGCCGACCAGCAGCATCGGCCTGCGGTTGACCTTGCCGAGCAGGTAGATGCCCACGAAGGTGGCCAGCACCGAGATGACGCCGTTGGCGATGTTGGCCACGATGGCACCGTTCGCCGAGAAGCCCGAGGTCTCCAAGATCTGCGTGCCGTAGTACATGATCGTGTTCACGCCGCTGACCTGCTGGACGACCGCGATGCCGATGCCGACCACCATCAGCCGCCGGATCCACGGCACCTTCAGGTCGGCCCAGCCCCCGGCGCGCTGCTGCGCGTCCTGCTCGGCCAGCCGCTCCACCTCGGCGAGCTCGCTCTCGGCGCGCTGGGCGGTGCGCACCTGCCGCAGCACCTCCAGCGCCTCGCCCATCCGTCCGCGGGAGGCGAGCCAGCGCGGGCTCTCCGGCATCACCAGCATCCCGAGCCACAGCACCACGGCGGGCAGCGTGGCGATCACCAGCATGTAGCGCCAGACGTGCGCGGCCTCGCCGAGCGCCCCGGCGATCGCGGCGTTGAAGGTGAACGCCGCGAGCTGACCGCTGACGATCATCAGCTCGTTCTGCGTGACCAGCCGCCCCCGTCGTTCCGCAGGCGAGACCTCGGCGAGGTAGGTCGGCACGGTCACCGAGGCACCGCCGACGGCCAGGCCGAGCACGAAGCGGGCGATGACCATGAACGTGGCGCTCGGCGCGAAGGTGCAGGCCAGAGCACCGAGGAGGAAGATCGAGGCGAGCCACAGGATGACGCGCCGCCGGCCCCTCTGGTCGGCGAGCCTGCCCGCGGTGAAGGCGCCGATCGCGGCGCCGAACAGCAGCGAGCTGGTCACCAGGCCTTCGGTGATCGGGGTCAGCCCGAGGTCGGACTGCATGTAGGGCAGGGCGCCGTTGATGACACCGGTGTCGTAGCCGAACAGCAGACCGCCGAAGGTCGCCACCACGGTGATGACCTTCAGCCTGCGGGACTGGGGGCCGGTTCTCGGTTCAGCGGCGGGGGCAGGCACGTCACTGTGCACTTCGGACATACGAACGGACTCCTTCGTGGTGCGCCTCACCGGGCGCGCTGCGGATCCCCAGGGGTGTGGTGGTCACCGGTTCTGCGGGCGACGGGTCCCGCTCAGGCCGCACTCGCGGAGGTACTCCCGGGTGCGCACCGCGATGGGCATCGGCACCTCGGGTTCGCACGGGTAGAGGTCCTGCTCGACGACCACGAAGAGCTCTGCGTCCAACGTGGACAACTCGCGCACGACCTCCGCCGGGTTGGGCACACCGGCCGGGGGTTCGACGCACACGCCGCGCTTGACGGCTTCGCCGAACGACAGGTTCTCAGCGGTGACCTGGGCGAGCACCTCCGGGTCCATCTGCTTGATGTGCACGTAGCCGATGCGCTCGGAGTAGCGCCGGATCAGGTCGAGGTTGTCGCCGCCGCCGTAGGCCACGTGCCCGGTGTCCAGGCAGAGGTTGGCGTAGCGGGAGTCGCTGGAGTCGAGGAACCGCTCGATCTCGGGCTGGGTCTGGACGTGGCTGTCGGCGTGCGGGTGCAGGCACAGCCGGACGTCGTGCTCCTCCAGCAGGATCTTGCCGAGCTCGTCGGCGGCCTTGCCGAACCCGCGCCACTGGTCGGCGGTCAGCTCCGGAGGTTCGCTGAACTCGCCGGTCTTCTCGTCGCGGTACATGTCCGGGATGAACACCAGGTGGTGCGCACCCACGGCCGCGGTCAGCTCGGCGACCTTGCTCACCGAGGCGAGCATCTCGTCCCACTTCTCCGGGCGGTGCAGCGCGCCGAAGGTGGTGCCGCCGGAGACCTGCAGGCCGCGCGAGCCGACCTCGTCGGCCAGCCGCTGCGGGTCCAGGGGCAGGTAACCGGGCGGACCGAGCTCCAACCAGCTGTAGCCGGCCTCGACGAGCTCGTCGAGGAAGCGGATGCAGGGGACCTGGTGCTCGTCCTCGGGGAACCACACCCCCCAGGAGTCCGGGGCGGAGCCCAGGCACAGGTTGCCCGCGACGGTGGGCGGGGCGGTCTCAGACGTCGCTGTCATCGAACCCTCCTCGGTTCGGTGTGGCCGCCGGTGCGTTGCGAAACCGGGAATCGGCGGGAGTCAACCCTGGCGAGCGCCGACTAGCGCGCTCTAGTCTCGAACACTATGTTGGCGCTCACACGAATATGTCAAGACGTTCTGCCAAACTGGCCGAACTTTCCGATGGGGCAGGATCAGTGACGTGATCGACGAACCCGCACGCCCTGGTGGCGCGGGCGGCCGCAGGCCGACCATGGCCGACGTCGCCCGCGCGGCAGGAGTTTCCCGCGCGCTGGTCTCGCTGGTGTTCCGCAACAAGCCGGGCGCGGGCGAGGAGACCAGGCAGCGCGTGCTGCAGGCCGCCGACCGCCTCGGCTACCGCCCGGACACGGCGGCCCGGATGCTGGCCAGCCACCACAGCCGCACGCTCGGCGTGATGCTCACCGTGCACCAGCCCTTCCAGGCCGACCTCGTCGAGGCGATCTACCCGGAAGCCGAACGGCTCGGTTACGAGGTCCTGCTGTCGGCCACCGCGCCCTCGCGCGACGAGGCCAAAGCGGTCGAGGCGCTGCTCAGCCACCGCTGCGAGGCGCTGGTCCTGCTCGGGCCGCGTGCGGCGGCGGACCAGCTCGACGCACTGGGCAGCCGAGCCGTGGTCACCGCGATCAACGCGCGCGAGGACGCCGCGCACGTCGACAACGTCCGCACGGCCGACGACGCGGGTGTCCGGCAAGCGGTGGACCACCTCGTCGACCTCGGGCACCGCGCCATCGTGCACGTCGACGGCGGTGACGAACCCGGATCGGCCGAGCGGCGCACGGCCTACCGCAAGGCGATGGACGCCCGCGGTCTCGGCGAGCGGGCACGGGTCCTCCCGGCCGCGCACACCGAGCAGGCCGGGCAGGACTCCGCCCGCCTGCTGCTCGACGAGGCGGAGCTGCCGACGGCCGTGCTGGCCAGCAACGACCGCTGCGCGCTCGGGGTGCTGCGGGCGTTCGTCCTCGCAGGCGTGGACGTGCCCGAGGGGATCTCCATCGTCGGCTACGACGACAGCCACGTCTCGCACCTGGCCCCGGTCGCGCTCACCACGATCCGCCAGGACGCCGAGCAGATGGCCAAGCACGCGGTGCACCTCGCCGTCGAGCGCCTCGAAGACCCCACCCGCACCCCACGACAAGTCGTCCTGGACCCGAAACTCGTCTCCAGAGGCAGCACAGCACCCCCGAGGTGATTCCTCCCAGAAGCGCTCTGCGCAGCGGTGCGGGTGGGAGCACCTGAGCGGCTCCGTGGTCTCCGTGCGCCATGTGCGCCGGTGCACGGCGTCGGGGCGTACTCGCCACGAAGCACCTCAGGACCTGCGGCGGTGCGAGGTGAGTCCCACACCTGACGAAGCGGCTGCCACCGCGGGTCGCCTGGATCCTGTGGTCGTGCTTGGGTGAGACCCACACCTGGGAGAGCGGCTCCGCCGCAGGCCGCCTCGAACCTGCGGCGGTGCCATGCGGGGCCCATGAGAAGCTGCTAACCGACTTCGACGCCTTCCAGCCCTCCCGCAAGCGGCGAAGCCGCGAGCCGTGAGGACCGCCTTCGCAGCTTGCACCGCTGCGGGCTCTCAGACGTCCTCTGGTGAGGACAGCCGCGACGCCGTGCGGTCATGCACCAGTCGCGGATCCCGGAGCCGGAGGACGTCTGAGGTTCCGCCGCCCGCACCGCCAAGCAGGTCGAGCCGGGTAACAGACGATCAGCTGTTGCTCGGGAAGCCGAGGTCGATCCCTCCGTCGCTGGGATCGGGCCACCGGGTGGTGATGACCTTGCCACGGGTGTAGAAGTGCACGCCGTCGTTGCCGTAGATGTGGTGGTCGCCGAACAGCGAGTCCTTCCAGCCGCCGAAGGAGTGGTAGCCCACCGGCACCGGGATCGGCACGTTGACACCGACCATCCCGGCCTGCACCTCCAGCTGGAAGCGCCGGGCCGCTCCCCCGTCGCGGGTGAAGATGGCGGTGCCGTTGCCCCACCGGGAGTTGTTGATGAGCGCCAGCGCTTCCTGGTAGTCCTCCGCGCGCACGACGGCCAGGACCGGGCCGAAGATCTCGTCGGCGTAGACGTCCATGTCCGGGGTGACCTCGTCGACGAGGCTGACGCCGGTGAAGAACCCGGACTCGTGGCCTTCGACGGCCAGCTCGGTGCCGTCCACCACGACCTCGGCGCCCTGCGCGCGGGCGCGCGGCACGTAGGAGGCGACCTTGTCGCGGTGCTCGGCGGTGATCAGCGGCCCCATCTCGGAGGCCGGGTCGTCGCCGGGTCCGATGGTCAGCGCCCGGGCGCGTTCGGCGATCTTGGCGACGAGCTCGTCGCCGATCGGGTCGACGGCCACCACGACCGAGACCGCCATGCAGCGCTCGCCGGCGCTGCCGTAGGCAGCGGACACCGCGGCGTCAGCGGCCTGGTCGAGGTTGGCGTCGGGCAGCACGAGCATGTGGTTCTTCGCGCCGCCCAGCGCCTGCACCCGCTTGCCGTGGGCGCTGGCGGTGTCGTGGACGTGCTTGGCGATCGGGGTGGAGCCGACGAAGCTGACCGCGTCGACGTCCGGGTGCTCCAGCAGCCGGTCCACGGCGGTCTTGTCGCCGTGGACGACGTTGAGGACGCCGTCCGGCACGCCCGCCTCGTGGGCGAGCTCCACCAGCCGCAGCGTGGCCGAGGGGTCCTTCTCGCTGGGCTTGAGCACGAAGGTGTTGCCGCAGGCCAGGGCCACCGGGAACATCCACATCGGCACCATGGCCGGGAAGTTGAACGGGGTGATGCCCGCGACGACGCCGACCGGCTGGCGGATCGATTCCACGTCCACGCGGGTGGAGACCTGGGTGGAGGTCTCGCCCTTGAGGTGCTGCGGGATGCCGCAGGCCAGCTCCACGATCTCCAGGCCGCGGGCGACCTCGCCGAGCGCGTCGGAGTGCACCTTGCCGTGCTCGGCGGTGATCAGCCGCGCGATCTCCTCGCGGTGGGCGTGGACGAGCTCCCGGTAGCGGAACATCACCTGGGTGCGCTGGGACAGGGAGGCGGTTCCCCACGACTCGAACGCCTTGGACGCGGCGGACACCGCGGTGTCCACTTCGGACACCGAGGCCAGCGGGACCTGCCCGGTCGCGTCGCCGGTGGCCGGGTTGGTGACCGTGCCGTGGCGGCCGGAGGTGCCGTCGGCCTGCTTGCCGTCGATGAAGTGCTGGATGGTCTTCACTGCTTTCCTCTCACAGGTGGTGGCGGCGCGTCGCCACCTGGTCCTCGTAGCGCTTGCGGGCCTCACGGGTCGGTTCGCGGGTCGCGACCTCGGCGACCGGGACGTCCCACCACGCTTCGGGCGGCAGTTGCGCCTTGGTCGGGTCGGTCTCGACGTGCACGGCGGTGGGGCGCGGGTCCTCGCGGGCTTCGCGGAGGGCTCGGCGCAGCTCGTCGCCGGTCTCCGCGCGCAGCACCCGCATGCCCAGGCTCTCGGCGTTGGCCGCGAGGTCCACCGGCAACGGGTCGCCGGTGAAGGTGCCCTCGTCGGTGCGGTACCGGTAGGCGGTGCCGAAGCGCTCGCCGCCGACCTTCTCCGACAGGCCGCCGATGGAGGCGTAGCCGTGGTTCTGCACCAGCACCACGGTGATGTTGATGCCCTCCTGCACGGCGGTGACCAGCTCGGTCGGCATCATCAGGTAGGTGCCGTCGCCGACCAGCGCGAACACCTCGCGCGAGGGGTCGGCCAGGCGGGCTCCGATCGCGGCCGGAATCTCGTAGCCCATGCAGGAGAAGCCGTACTCCACGTGGTACTGCTGCGGGTCCTCAGCGCGCCAGAGCTTGTTGAGGTCCTCCGGCATCGAGCCCGCCGCGTTGATCACGACGTCCCGCTCGCCGAGCACCTCCTCGAGCGCGCCGATCACCTCGGCCTGGCCCGGGCGCTGGGCGCCGTCGCCGCGGGTGACCGAGTCGACGACCTCGGCCCAGCGGCGCGCCCCGGCCCTGGCCCGCTCGACGTGCTCCTCGGCGACGCGGTGGCCGGGCAGCGCCTGCGAGAGCTGCCGGAGCGTGGTGCGCGCGTCACCGATGACCGCGGTCGCAGCCTGCTTGTGCGCGTCGATCGAGGCGATGTTGACGTTGAGGAACCGCACGTCCGGGTTCGCGAACAGGGTCCGCGAGGCCGTGGTGAAGTCCGAGTAGCGCGTGCCGACACCGATGACCAGGTCGGCGTCCCGGGCGAGCTCGTCGGAGACCGCGGTGCCGGTGTGGCCGATCGAACCCATCGCGCACGGGTGGTCGTGGCGCAGCGAGCCGCGCCCGGCCTGCGTCTCGGCGACCGGGATCCCGGTGCGCTCGGCGAGTTCGGCGAGTTCCCGCTCGGCTCCGCTGTGGTGCACCCCGCCGCCCGCGATGATCAGCGGCGTGCGGGCACCCCGGATCGCCTCGACGGCGTCGGAGATCGACTCCGGGTCGGCGACCGGGCGGTGCACCCGCCACACCCGCTCGGCGAAGAACTCCTCGGGCCAGTCGAAGGCCTCGGCTTGCACGTCCTGCGGCAGCGCCAGGGTCACCGCGCCGGTCTCGACCGGGTCGGTGAGCACCCGCATCGCCTCCAGCGCGGAGGGCATCAGCGCCTCGGGCCGCCAGATGCGGTCGAAGTAGCGCGAGACCGGGCGCAGGCAGTCGTTGACCGACACGTCGCGGGCGTGCGGGACCTCCAGCTGCTGCAGCACCGGGTCGGCGGGCCGGGTGGCGAAGATGTCACCGGGCAGCAGCAGCACCGGGAGGTGGTTGATGGTGGCCAGCGCGGCGCCGGTGACCAGGTTCGTCGCGCCCGGGCCGATGGAGCTGGTCACGGCGTAGGTCGACATCCGGTTGCGCTGGCGGGCGAAGCCCACCGCGGCGTGCACCATCGACTGCTCGTTGCGGCCCTGCAGGTAGGGCATGTCGTCCCCGGACTCCAGCAGCGCCTGCCCGATGCCGGCCACGTTGCCGTGACCGAAGATGCCCCAGCAGCCCTCGACCAGCCGCTGCCGCTCCCCGTCGCGCTCGGTGTGCTGGTTGGCCAGGAACCGCACCAGCGCCTGCGCGACGGTCAGCCTCCGCGTCGTCATCGTGCCTCCACTTCGGACGGAGCCTGGTAGAACGGGAGCCGGGCGTCGACCGGTTGGTCGGCCCAGGTGCCGCGGACCCACGCGTGCGCGGGGTCGTCGCAGATCAGCCACGCGCGCTCCGGCGAGGGCCCGGCCATCACGTTGAGGTAGTACATGTCGTAGCCGGGAACCGCCATCGACGGGCCGTGCCAGCCGTCCGGGATGAGCACCACGTCGCCGCTGCGCACCTCGGCGAGCACGTCGGTCGCGCTGTCCGGACCCGACGGGTAGACCCGCTGGTAGCCGACCCCGGGCGTGCCGTGCGAGTCGGCGATCTCGAAGTAGTAGACCTCCTCCAGCCGCGTCTCGCCGTCGCGGTCCTCGTCGTGCTTGTGCGGCGGGAAGGAGGACCAGTTGCCCGCCGGGGTCAGCACCTCGACCGCGATGAGCTTGTCGGCGGCGAAGACGTGCGCCGCGCCGAAGTTGTTGACCTGCCTGCTGGCCTGGCCCGCGCCGCGCAGCTCCACCGGCACGCCCGAGGCGGGCACGTAGCGCACGGGCAGCCGGTTCTCGCAGCGCGCGCCGGTCAGCGCGAACCGCCCGCCGGCGGTGCTGGTCACCCGCACCGAAGCGTCCCTGGGCGCGTAGGCGAAATCCGTGACGCCGTCGAACACGCTCGTGCGGCCGTGCAGGTCGAAGGTCTCGCCGTCGCAGGCGACCGAGCAAGAACCGTTGAGCGGCAGCACGATCCACTCGCTGTCGCCGGTGTCGAAGCTGCGCGACTCACCGGCCGCCAGCTCCAGCACCCGCAGCGAGGAGTAGCCCCACCCGGCCGTGGCCGGGTCGACGTAGGTGCGGTAGCCCTCGCGCGCTGATTCCCCGTCGGTGAGGTGGAACCCCTTGTTGCTCACCACTTCTCCTCCTCCTACAGCAACGCGACCGCGGCGTCGACCGCGCCCGCGACGTCGTCGTCGTGCGGGTAGAGCAGGCTGCGGCCCACGACCAGCCCGCGCACGTTGGGCAGTTGCAGCGCCTTGTACCACCGCTCCTGGGTGGCCGCCGGGTCGTCGGGCACCTCGCCCCCCAGCAGCACCGTCGGCAGCGTGGTGGTCTCCAGCGCGCGACCGATCTCGTCGAGCTCGTCGACCACCGGCACCTTCAGCCACGTGTAGGCCGAGGTCCCGCCCAGGCCGGAGGCGATCGCGATGGAACGCGCCACCGCCTCGGCCGAGAGGTCGTTGCGCACCTTGCCGTCCACCCGCCGCGACAGGAAGGGTTCGACCATCGCGATCAGCCCGCACTCGGCGAGTTCGTTCACGGCGTTGGCAGCGCCCTCCATCGTGGTGAGCGATCCGGGGTCGTCGAGGTCCAGACGCAGCAGCAGCTTGCCGGCGTCGAAGCGCATCCGGTGCAGGTCCTCGGCCCGGTGGCCGGTGAACCGGTCGTCGAGCTCGAAGGCCGAGCCGGCCAGGCCGCCCCGGTTCATCGAGCCGATGACGACCTTGTCCTCCAGCGCACCGAGCAGCAGCAGGTCCTCGAGGACGTCGGCGGTGCCCAGCACCCCGTCGACGCCCGGCCGCCGCAGCGCGGTGCACAGCCGCTCGAGCAGGTCGGCGCGGTTGGCCATCGCCACCGGGTTGCCGCCCGCGGCCAGCGCACCGCGCGCCGGGTGGTCGGCGGCGACGATCATCATCCGGCCGGAGTCGCCCAGCAGCGGTCGGCGGGTGCGCCGCGCGGCCGCCTCGGCGATGGCCTCGGGACGCGTCGCGCGGGCCTCGAACAGTTCGGTCATGGTCAACGGGGACACCCAGGTCTCCCTCTCCGCCGTGGTCATGCGCTCAGCGCCGAGTTCTGGGACAGCGTCTCCTCGACCTCGTGCTCGTAGGGCATGGCCGAGGAGCACGCGAGACGGCCGGCGACCAGTGCTCCCGCCGCGTTGGCGAAGCGCATGGTCCGCTCCAGCGGCCATCCGTGCAGCAGGCCGTGGCAGAGCGCGCCGCCGAAGGCGTCGCCGGCGCCGAGGCCGTTGACGACGTCGACCGGCACCGGCGGCGCCACGGTCCGCTCGTCGCGCGTGCGCGCGAGGACCCCGTTCGGCCCCTGCTTGACCACCGCCAGCTCGACCCCGCGCCCCAGCAGCGCTTCGGCGGCCTCCTCGGGATCGCGGGTGCCGACGGCGGTCTCGACCTCGTCGAGGTTGCCGACCGCGACCGTGACGTGGGCGAGCGCCTCGTCGTACCAGCGTCGCGCCTCGGCCTGGTCCGGCCAGAACATCGGCCGCCAGTCCAGGTCGAAGACCGTGGTGCCGCGCTTGGCGCGGTGGCGCAGGGCCGTGAGCGTGGCCGAGCGGCTCGGCTCCTCGGCCAGGCCGGTCCCGGTCATCCAGAAGATGCGGGCGACCGCGATGGACCGCAGGTCCAGCTCGTCCTCGTAGATCTCGAGGTCAGGGGCCTTCGGCTCGCGGTAGAAGTACAGCGGGAATTCGTCCGGGGGGAACAGCTCGCAGAAGGTGACCGGGGTCGGGTACTGCTCGACCGAGGTCACCCACCGGTCGTCGACGTCGAAGCCGCGCAGCGCCTGGTGGACGTACTCGCCGAACGGATCGGCACCGGTGCGGCTGATGACCGCGCTGCGGTGACCCAGGCGGGCGGAGGCGACGGCCACGTTCGTGGCGGTGCCGCCGAGGTACTTGCCGAACGACTCCACCTGCGGCAGCGGGACTCCGGTCTGCAGCGGGTAGATGTCGACTCCGATTCGACCCATCGTGATCACGTCGAACGGATCGCTCATCGCAGATGGCCTCCTGGGAACGCGGCCGCTCAGGGCGGCCGGAGCACGGACTCCCCTTGTCTACGTGCGCGCTCCACCGCTGTCAAGACTTTGTCAGCACATACGGACTTATTTACGTCGTGTGCACTTGCTATCGTGACCAGGTGACCGCCATGCGACATCGCTCCCAGGACCCCCGTTGGGATGCAACCCGCCAGATCTCGGTCGACCACCACAGCCCCGTCCCGCTGTACTTCCAGGTGGCCAGCCAGATCGAGGAGGCGATCGCCTCGGGAGCGCTGCCCGTCGGCGCACGGCTCGACAACGAGATCGAACTCGCGGCCAACCTCGGACTGTCCCGCCCCACCATCCGGCAGGCCATCGGCTCGCTGGTCAACAAAGGACTCGTGGTGCGCAAGCGCGGCGCGGGCACCCAGGTGGTGTTCAACCGGGTCAAGCGCTCGCTGGAGCTGACCAGCCTCTACGACGACCTCAGCGGCATCGACCAGCAGCCCACGACGCGGGTGCTGACCAACGAGCTCTGCCACCCGCCCACCGAGGCGGCGCGTGCGCTGGGACTGTCCGAAGAGGACGAGGTCGTGCACCTGGAACGGGTCCGCTACGCGCGCGGGGAGCCGATCGCGCAGCTGCGCAACTACCTGCCGGCCTCGCTGATCCGCCCGACCGACGAGGAACTGAGCGAGCGCGGCCTCTACCAGTTGCTGCGCGCGGCAGGCATCCACCTGCACGCGGCCCAGCAGACCATCGGCGCCCGCACCGCCGGGCAAGAGGAGGCCGAGCTCCTCGACGAGCCCGCCGGCGCCGCGCTGCTGACCATGCAGCGCATCACCCACGACCACACCGGCACCATCGTCGAGTACGGCTCCCACGTCTACCGGGCCTCCCGCTACAGCTTCGACCTCACCCTCCGCGGCGACACCTGACCTGCCCCCTACTTCCCCCTCGAACTTCGCGCGAAAGTTCGACGCCCACGCCTCAGCCTCGAACTTCACGCGAAGTTCGACAGCCAGGGCTCGCCCTCGATCTTCGTGCGAAGTTCGCCACCCCACGTTCCGACTCCACGTGCGCGCGACGTTCGAAGGGGGGCAGGTTTCAGGGCGAGCCACGGAGGGTGCCGACCCGGCGTGAGGGGCTGTCGCGGCTGCCGTGCCCGGGGGCGAGCCAGGACTTCGCACCGCGGAGGTTGCGGGCGCCGGGTCCCGACGGCGGGCGCCGGGTCAAGACTCGCGGACCCGACTCGCAGGACGGAGCCCCATTCGGAACGTCCCCCGTGGCCTGCGCGGCGACCCCCTTGGGCTTTCGCACCGGGTTCGCGGTGCGGGTCCTCGGCCTCGACTGCCGCTGCGGGGTGGGCGTCGTGCACACTCGATGAGGAGGACGTCGGCGAAGAGGAGCCCGTTGCTGTGACCGAAGTGCCCGAAGGGGACCCCCGCGTTCCGCTGCGCGACCAGGTGCACGACGAGCTGCAGGCGCGGATCAGCGATGGGCGCCTGCGTCCCGGCGACCGGATCTTCGAGCAGGAGCTGGCCATCGAGTTCGGCGTGTCCCGCGTGCCGGTGCGGGAGGCGATCCGGATGCTGCAGAGCGCCGGGATGGTCGAGGTCCGGCCGCGCCGGCGCGGCGTTTTCGTGCGCAGCCTCGACCGCCAGCAGCTCGAGGAGCTCTTCGACGTGCGCGAGGCCTTGGAGGCGCTGGCCGCCAAGCTCGCCGCCGAGCGCAGCGACTCGGCCGACGTCGAGCAGCTGGGCGAGCTGGCCGCGCGCGCCCGCGAGGCGCTGGACTCCTCCGACACCGACGCGATGTCCGAGGCCAACACGGAGTTCCACGAGAAGCTCGTCGCCGTGTCCCGCAACGAGCTGCTGGCCTCGATGCTCGAACCGCTGCACGGCAGGCTCGCCGCCCTGTTCCGGCTGAACCTGGAGCCGGAGCGGGTGTGCGCCGAGCACGAGGAGCTCTACGCCGCCATAGCCGCTGGGGACGCCGACCGGGCCGCGGAGATCGCCCGCGGGCACGTGCGCGCGAGCCGCGAGATGGTCCTCGAACGCATGGTGCTCTGAGCTACGCCACCTCTCTTGACCAGCGAACACACCGGCCGTAGTTTACGTATACGTTCCGATATACTTTCGCATCACGGAATCCGATCCCTCGTGGTCGCGGTTTCGAGGGAGGTACCCGCGTGGTTCAAGCATTCGACGTCGTCTTCCGCGCGCAGCGGCTCATCGGGCCGAACGGCGAGACGTCCGGCAGCGTCGGCGTCCGCGACGGCAGGATCGCCGCGGTCGAACCGCTCGACTCCGAGCTCCCGGCCGGCCGGGTCGTGGAGCTGGCGGCGGACGAGGTGTTGTTGCCGGGTCTGGTCGACACCCACGTGCACGTCAACGACCCCGGCCGCACCGAGTGGGAAGGTTTCGACACCGCCACCCGGGCAGCGGCGGCGGGCGGCGTCACCACGATCGTCGACATGCCGCTCAACAGCCTGCCGCCGACCGTCGACGTCGACGCGCTCGAGGTCAAGCGCAAGACGGCTCGCGAGAAGGCCTTCGTCGACGTCGGGTTCTGGGGAGGTGCGATCCCCGGCAAGCTCGACGAACTGCGGGGCCTGCACCAGGCCGGGGTGTTCGGTTTCAAGTGCTTCCTGCTGCACTCCGGCGTGGACGAGTTCCCGCCGCTGGACTCGACCGAGCTCGAGAGCGCGCTGCGGGAGCTCGCCGGCTTCGACGCGATGATGATCGTGCACGCGGAGGACTCCGAGGCCATCGAGCAGGCTCCGACCCCGCACGGCGAGCACTACGGCGACTTCCTGGCCTCCCGCCCCAAGGGCGCCGAGAACGTCGCGATCGCGCAGGTCATCGAGCTGGCCCGCCGCACAGGGGCTCGCGTGCACATCCTGCACCTGGCGTCCTCGGACGCGCTGCCGCTGATCGCCTCGGCCCGAGAGGACGGGGTCCAGGTGACGGTGGAGACCTGCCCGCACTACCTCAGCTTCACCGCCGAGGAGATCCCCGACGGCGCCACCCAGTTCAAGTGCTGCCCGCCGATCCGCGAGGCCGCCAACCGCGAACTGCTGTGGAAGGCGCTGGCCGAGGGCACCATCGACTGCGTCGTCAGCGACCACTCCCCCTGCACACCGGAGCTCAAGCAGTTCGACACCGGCGACTTCGGCGTCGCCTGGGGCGGGGTGTCGAGCCTGCAGCTCGGGTTGTCAGCGATCTGGACGCAAGCGCGCCAGCGCGGCTACTCGCTCTCCGACGTCGTGACCTGGATGGCGCGCAAACCCGCCGAAGTGGCCGGGCTGCGCAGCAAGGGCTCGATCGCCGTGGGCAACGACGCGGACCTGTGCGTCTTCGCGCCCGACGACGCCTTCGTCGTCGACGTCGCCGAGCTCCAGCACCGCAACCCCGTGTCGGCCTACCACGGCCGGCCGCTGGCCGGGGTGGTGCGCGGAACCTGGCTGCGCGGCACGCAGATCGCCGGTGACGACGCGGAGAGCGCAGCGCCGCAGGGGAAGCTGCTCGTGCGCGGCGAGGTCTGAGCGACGTGCACGGCGGGAGCCGGGCCCAGGAAGGGCCCGGCTCCCGCCGTGCACCCGACAGCTGTGGGGGCCTGCGGCATTCCCGGCGTGGGACTCAACCCGGCACCGCACGCAGTTCCAGGCGGCTCACGGCGGCAGCCGCTGCGTCAGGTGAGGGACTCAGCCCGCACGCCGCGACGCCGCGTGGTGACCTGCTCGATCAGAGATGCTCGAAGTCCGCGGAGCCGTTGCGCTCTCCCCTACCGGGTGTTCCTGCCACGCGGAACCAAACCGAACTGCTCCCTCACGCCGGTGGCCAGTTCAGCATCTTCTTCGGCCGCGGGGGCGCGTAGGTGCGCACCTTCGAGGTCGTGAGACCGAGGCGGACCAGGGATTCGGCGGTGGCGACCGCTGCGGTCACGCCGTCGAGCACCGGGACGCCGGTGCGCGCGACCACCCGCTCCGCGAGGCCGGACATGCCGCCGCAGCCCAGGCAGATGACCTCCGCGCGGTCGTCGCGCACGGCGCGTTCTGCCTGCTCGGCGATCGCCTCCACGGCGGCCTGCGGGTCGCGCTCGAGGTCCAGCACGGCCAGGCCGCTCGCCCGCACCGACGCGCAGCGGTCGCTCAACCCCGCTGCGCGCAGCCGGTCCTCGATCAGCGGGACGGTGCGGTCGAGGCTGGTCACGACCGAGTAGGTGCGCCCGACGAACTGCGCGGTGCTCGCGGCGGCCTCGGTGATGTCCACGACCGGCACGTCGAAGAGCTCCTGCAGCCCTTCCCTGCCGTGCTCGCCGTACCCGGCCTGGATGATGGCGTCGAACGGCTCCTCGTAGGCCCGCACGGTCTCCATCACGGCGATCGCCGCGAGGTAGCTCTCGTAGTTGCCCTCGACCGATTCGGCACCGAAAGACGGTGTCAGCGGGACGATCTCGGTTCCCGGAGCCGCGACCGACGCGGCCTGCTCACCGATGGCCTCGGTGATGGACGTGGTCGTGTTGACGTTCACGACGAGGATGCGCATGGAGTTCGACTTCTTCCGTGGTTGCTGTGGTGCGGCAGGTCATTCTGCCGCGACGGCGATGGCCTCTCCGTCCACGTCCCGGGCCTCGGGCTTGCGGTCGGCGATCACCGCGTAGATGAGCGCACCGAGGATCGCGCCGATGAACCAGGAGAAACCGGCCACCGAGCCGAAGGCCGGCACCAGCGCCAGCACCACCGCGATCGCCGCCGCCGGGACGAACGCTCCGACCGCCTTGGGGTTGTACCCGCGGGTGTAGTGGTACTCGCCCTCCGCGTTCTCGGTGTAGAGCTCGGGAACGTTGACGCGGGTCTTCCGGATGAGCCAGTAGTCGGCCATGATCACGCCGAACAGCGGGCCGAGCAGGGCGCCGAGGCCACCGAGGAAGTAGTTCACCACGACCGGGCTGTCGTAGAGGTTCCACGGCAGGATCACCAACCCGATCACCGCGCTCACCAGGCCGGCGCGGCGGAAGTTCAACTGCTTCGGGAAGAGGTTGACCAGCACGTAGATCGGCGCGACGAAGTTGGCCAGCAGGTTCACCGCGATGGTGAGCACGATCAGCGCGAGCGAGGCCAGCGCCAGCAGGTAGGTGTTGGGGATCGTCTGGACGATGTCCGTCGGGCTGGTGATCACCCGGCCGTTGATCCGGAACTGCGCTCCGCTGAGGACCACCACGATGCCGGCGAAGAACAGCATGTTCACCGGGATCCCGACCAGGTTGCCCAGCACGATCGACCGGCGGCTCTTGGCGGAGCGGGTGAAGTCGCAGAAGTTGAGCACGAAGGTCCCGTAGATGACCACCCACAGCGCGGCGCCCTCCAGGACCTGCAACCACATCGCGCCACCGGTGAGCGGCTGCGCGGTGGAGGTCGAGAGCGAGAAGTCCGCGCGGGCGAACATCCAGACCGCCAGGCCGAGCATGGTGATCAACGTGGTCGGCGCGGCCACCGCCATGTACTTGCGGATGACGTGCATGCCGTAGCTGACGATGAGGACCTGCACGACCCACAGGGCGAGGAAGGTGATCCAGCCGAGCAGCGACAACCCCAGCAGGGACTGCTCTTCCAGCGAGGCCAAGCCGGGGAAGATCGCCACCAGCAGCGCGTCGAGCACCGAGGAGGCGAGGTAGGTCTGGATGCCGAACCAGGCGATCGCCACCACCCCGCGCACCGCGGCCGGGATCTGCGCGCCCTTGGTGCCGAAGGCGATGCGGCTCATCACCGGGAACGGCACGCCCGCCTTGTGACCCATGTACCCGGACATCGTCAGCAGCAGGAACAGCAGCGCCGAGGCCAGCACGAACGCGGCCAGGATTCCCCACACGTTCAGGCCCAGCGCGAAGAGCCCGATCGCGAAGGCGTAGTTGCCGAGGCTGTGCACGTCGTTGGCCCACAGCGTGAAGACGTTGTAGGCGCCCCACCGCCGGCCGTCCTTCTTCGTGGGGGCGAGGTCGTAGCTGTAGAGCCGCGCACTGGAGGCGGGCGGGATGTCCACACCGGACTGGTCGTTCGTGGCAGTCACAAGCCGCCTCCCCATTCCCGCTCCGCGGCAGTGCGAAGCAGATTAATTCCGCGATGCGAAAGTATACGTCCGAGTTGGGAAGACCGTAAGCGGTGTCCCGCACTCCGTCAACACCCGCACCCGAACTCGCCCGATGTGATCTCGTCCGCCCGCCCCGGACCTTGGCGGAGAGGGGGCCGGGTGCTTATGCTTTTTCCTCGTATACATGGATAGTGCAGGTCACGGGCGTTCGCAGGTGTCGTGAGAGCCCGTCGAGGAGGAGCTAGCTTGAACTCGCCGTCGTACTTCGCGCCTGCCGGTGGGTTGCCGCCGCAGGCCGATCTGCTCACCGACCGTGCCGTGGTCACCGAGGCCTACACCGTGATCCCCCGCGGGGTGCTGCGCGACATCGTCACCAGCAACTTCCCCGG
>NZ_RSAA01000001.1 GCF_003931915.1 Saccharopolyspora rhizosphaerae
GGGTGTGAAGCTGACCAAGCTGACCAAGGCCCAGGCCGAGTACATCGGCGTCGACGTCGACGGCCCCTACAAGCCCGAGCACTACCGCTACTGAGCAACCAGCCGTGGGTCTCCCGGTCCTCCCACCACTCCCGGGAGGCTCACGGCTGGCCGTGTCCCGCGCAGGCGTAGCGGTGGAACGTCATGCCGTTGTCACAACGCCTGTGCTCGACGAGGTTCAGCGGCACCCGGACCTCCGGCGGGAAGATCCGGGTGCCGCCGCCCACCCGCACCGGGGCGGTGTAGACCTGCACCTCGTCGACCAGTCCCGCCTCCAGCGCCTGACCGGCCAGCACCACGACCCACCAGCAGGTCGGCCGCGCAGGAGTCCTTGAGGCCGCGCACCACGTCGGGGTCGAAGTCGCGCACCAGCCGCGTCCGGGCGGTGGAAACCCCGGCCGAGGTCCGGGAGAACACGACCTTCTCGGCTCGCCGCCACAGGTGCGCGAACTCCTCCACCAACGGTCCTTCGGCCGTGAAATCGCCTGTCTCCCAAGCGACATCTCCTCGTGCGTCCGCCTGCCGCACAGGTAGGTGCCTGCGTCGCGTTCGCGGTCGGTGATGAACGCGAACACCTCGTCGCTGGGAACCGCCCAGTCGTAGCGACCGTCGGCGTCGTTGAGAGAGCCGTCGAGCGAACCGATCGCGGAGTGGATCAACTTCGCCACGCGCACCTCCTCGTGCTTCAGATGTGTGGCGGAGTTGCTCTGCTGGGCGGTTCGGGTGGCAGGACCTGAGCGGCTCCGTGCGCCGCTCCTGGAGCATGTCTGTGCAGGCGGCTCGCGGTGTACTCGCCACGACGCCGCTCAGAAGCGTCGGCGGTGCGAGCTGAGTCCCGCACCTGACGAAGCGGCTGCCGCCGCGAGCCGCCTCGAGCACGACGGTGCCATGCCCTACTGCAACAGCAGGTCTGCTGGTTCTCTGCGCGGTGTTCGCGGGGTGGGGGAGCCGTAGCCGAAGCGCAGCACTGCTTGCGGTTGCAGCGATCCGCCGAGCATGCGGCGCAGGTCCTCGCGGGTCTGGGGGACTTCCGGGACTTGGGAGAGCAAGGAGGACTGCAGGCCGCGGGAGCAGGCGGTCAGCAGCACCCGTTGCAGGGCTTGGCCCGCGCGCACGTCGTCCGCGCGGCTGTCGTGGTACGAGCACAGCACCGCCAGCAGCGGTTCGCGCTCGAAGTCCTTGCCCGCCACCCGTTGCGGTGCTGTGCCGCCCGAGAAGTCCCGCACCACCCACAGGTCCTGCGGCTCCGGCTGCGGTCCGGCCGCGGCGGCCGGCACTCCTTCGTGGACCTCGCGAGGACGACCGGTCCAGCGCTCCAGCTCGACCCGGAAGCGCTCGTCGGCGAGCTGGAGGCGGTGCGCCCGGTGCACCAGCTCGGAGAACTGGTCCAGTTCGCCGCGGGTCAGCAGGTGCAACCACCCCTGCTCCCACTGCGCGGCGCTGCCCAGCGCGTGCCGGTCCGCGCTCGGCACCTGCCGCTCCTCGTACGGGCGGCGGTTGTTGCGGCGGCGCGGAATCGCCTCGTAGAGCGCACGTTCGCCCGGGGGCTGGGTGGTCTTGCCGCCGCTGCGCACCTCGGCGAGCACGGTCGGTGCGCCCATCTGCGACGGCGGGTCCACGATCGGGCGCACCCCGACGTGCTCCAGCGCGAGCCGCAGGTTCAGCAGGGCCGCGCCGCAGGCCAAGCGGAGCTCGCGGTCGTCGGGGTCGGTGGCGGGCAGCCGGCGCTGCGGGTCGGCGTGCACCTCGATGACGTGATCGGCGAGCCGGAACCGCCACGGCTGCCGGTTGTGCAGCGAGGGCGCGAGCCCGGCGCAGCGGATCACGTGTTCGGTCTGCTCGGCGGACAAGCCCAACGCCGTCGGAAAGGAAGTCATCGCCAGCCCCTCGACGTTCTGGCCGCACAACGCCGTCCGAGTCTGGCAGAGGCCCGGCTAGACCGCCGGACGTGCGGTGCGCGCGGTCGACCCACGCACCACGAGTTCACTGGAGAAGCACTCCTTGCGCGGGGGCAGGCCCCGGTCGCCGATGCGCTCCAGCAGCAGCCGCACCGAGGCGCGCGCCATCTCCGCGATGGGCTGGCGGACGGTGGTGACGTCGTAGGAGTCCCAGGCGGTGAGCGCGATGTCGTCGTAGCCCACCACCCACACGTCCTCCGGCACGCGCCGTCCCAGCGAGACCGCGCCGTCCACCGCGCCCAGGGCGGTGAGGTCGTTGGCGCAGAACACCGCCGTCGGCGGGCTCTCGAGCTCGAGCAGGCGGCGCATCGCCGAGCGCGCGACGTCGTGGGCGAAGCCCCCGGGCGAGGTCAGCTCGTCGGCCAGCGGGTGCCCGAGCTCGGCGAGGCGCTCGCGGAAGCCCTGCTCCCGGTGACGTGCGGTGCTGGGCAGTTCCGGGCCGCTCACGAACCCGATGCGGGTGTGGCCCGCGGTGACCAGGTACTCGGCCACCGCGCGACCGCCCGCGGCGTTGTCGGTGGTGACCTGGTCGCAGTCGAGCTCGTCGAGACCGCGGTGCAGCAGCACGATCGGGTCCGCGCGTTCGACGGCGTCGGTGAGCTGCGGGGTCGCCTCGGTGACGGTCGTGAAGATCAAGCCGTCGACGGTGCCCTCGTCGAGCGATTCGAGCGCACCGGAGCCGTCCGGCCCGTTCCACAGCACCATGCGCTGGTCCGCGGCGTCGAGAGCCTCGGTGACGGCTTCGAGCAGCTGCGGGTAGAAGGGGTTGGTGATGTCGGCGACGACGACACCGACCGTGGAGGTGCGGCGGGTGCGCATCGTGCGCGCGGCGGCGTGCGGCCGGTAGCCGGCCTCGCGCATCGCGGCCAGCACGCGTGCCCGGGTCTGCGGGGCGACCTTGCCGCTGTCCTGGAGGACGCGGGACACCGTCATCTGGGACACGCCGGCCAGCCGTGCCACGTCCCGGCTGGTGACCACCGGGCACCTCCTTCGTCACTGCATCGAGGAAGGCCATCTTACGGGGTTTACGTAAACATCCGCGCGCCCTAGGGTGCATGTGTACGTAAACATCCGGGAGGGTTCCATGACGTACGCGCTGAAGCGGGCCGCGCAGAGCTCGGCAGCCACCACGACCTCGCTGCCCGACGTGCAGGAGAAGGTCGCCGCGATCATCGCCGACATCCGGGAGCGCGGTGACGCAGCCGTCCGGGAGCACTCGGCCAGGTTCGACCGGTGGGAGCCGGAGTCGTTCCGCCTCACCGAGTCCCAGATCGACGAGGTCATGGCGCGGGTGCCCGAGCAGGTCATCGCCGACATCGAGTTCGTCCAGCAGCAGGTCCGCGGTTTCGCCGAGAAGCAGCTGGAATCCATGCGCGAGATCGAGGTCGAGACGCTGCCGGGCGTCCACCTCGGCCAGAAGCACATCCCGGTCTCGGCTGCCGGTGCCTACGTGCCGGGCGGGCGCTACCCGCTGCTGGCCTCGGCGCACATGACGATCCTGACCGCCAAGGCCGCCGGTGTGCCGCGCGTGATCGCCTGCACCCCGCCGATCCGCGGCGAAGTCCCGGACGCCACGGTCGCGGCCATGCACCTCGCGGGCGCCGACGAGATCTACCTGCTGGGCGGGGTCCAGGCGGTGGTGAGCATGGCGCTGGGGACCGAGACGATCGAGCCGGTCGACATGCTCGCCGGGCCCGGCAACGCCTTCGTCGCCGAGGCCAAGCGGCAGCTCTACGGCGAGATCGGCATCGACCTGTTCGCCGGACCCACCGAAGTCCTGGTCGTCGCCGACGAGTCCGCCGACCCGTTCGTGGTCGCCGTCGACCTGCTCAGCCAGGCCGAGCACGGTCCCGACTCGCCGGCCGTGCTGATCACCACCTCCGAAGCCCTCGGGCGTGCGGTCATCGAGCACGTCGAGGCGTTGCTGCCGGGCATGCCCACCCGCGACAACGCCGAACCCGCCTGGCGCGACCACGGCGAGGTGCACGTCGTGGCCGACCTCGACGAGGCCTACCGGCTCGCCGACACCTACGCCAGCGAGCACGTGCAGATCCTCACCGAGCAGCCGCGCGAGGCCCTGGACAAGATGCGCAACTACGGCGCGCTGTTCCTGGGGGAGGGGACCTGCGTCTCCTACGGCGACAAGGTGATCGGCACCAACCACGTGCTGCCCACCCGCGGCGCCGCCCGCTACACCGGCGGTCTGTGGGTCGGCAAGTACCTCAAGACCGTGACCTACCAGGAGGTCACCGACCCGGCTTCCAGCGCTCAGCTCGGTGAGATCTGCGGCCGGGCCGCCCGCGTCGAGCTCTTCGAAGGCCACGCCCGCTCCGGGGACGTCCGCGCGGCCAAGCACGGCGACGCCGAGCTCCCCTGGGTCCCCGACGCTCTCGCCCGCCCCTGATCGCGACACCGAAAGGCACACCCGCACATGTCGGTCAACGCAATGACGCGTGCCCCGAGCGCGTCCGCGTCGCGGACGCTGACCTCCAGCACCATCGGCAGCGTCATCGAGTGGTACGACTTCACCATCTACGGCACCGCTGCGGCGCTGATCTTCAACCGGCTGTTCTTCACCGACCTCTCCCCGGCGGCGGGGACGCTGGCTGCTTTCGGCACCTTCGCCGCGGGCTTCATCGCCCGCCCGCTGGGCGGGTTCGTCGCCGGGCACTACGGTGACCGGCTCGGCCGCAAGGCCACGCTGGTGATGACGCTGACGCTGATGGGTGCCGCCACGACGCTGATCGGACTGCTGCCCACCTACCAGCAGATCGGCATCGCGGCGCCCGCGCTGCTGGTGCTGCTGCGGCTGGTGCAGGGCTTCGCCGTCGGCGGCGAGTGGGGCGGCGCGGTCCTGATGGCGGTCGAACACGCGCCGGACGACAGGAGAGGCCGCTACGGCGCCTGGCCGCAAACAGGCGTCTCCGCCGGTCTGCTGCTGGGAACCGGTGCGTTCAGCATCGTCTCGATGCTGCCGGAGCAGCAGCTCGACGCGTGGGGGTGGCGGATCCCGTTCCTGCTCAGCGTCGTGCTGGCGCTGGTCGGGCTCTACATCCGCTTCCGCATCAGCGAGCCCGATTCCTTCGTCGCGGCGAAGGAGGACCGGCCCGCCAAGCGGCCGCTGGTGGAGGTGTTGCGCACCCACCCGCGGGAACTCCTCGTCGCCGTGGGCGTCCGCTTCGCCGAAGGCGGGAACTACTACGTGTTCACCGTCTTCATCCTGACCTACATCACGCAGTACCTGGAGCTGCCGAAGCAGGCCGGGCTGACCGGCGTGATGCTGGCCGCGGCCGTCAACATCGTCGCCCTGCCGGTGTGGGGCGCGCTGTCGGACCGCATCGGGCGCAAACCCGTGTTCATCGGCGGCGCTGTGTTCATGGCCCTCTACGCGTGGCCGTTCTTCTGGTTGGTCGACACCCGGTCACCGGCGCTCATCGCGCTGGCCCTGGTGATCGCCCTGGCGATCCCGCACGCGGCGGTGTTCGCCCCGATCGCGGCCTTCTACGTGGAGCTGTTCGAACCGCAGCTGCGCTACAGCGGGCTGTCGATCGGCTACCAGATGGGCAGCGTCCTGCTGGGCGGCTTCACCCCGCTGCTGGCGACGAGCCTCCTCCTCTGGTCGGGCGGTGCGTCGTGGAGCGTGGCGCTGCTCGTCGCGGCGGGAGCTCTCATCGCGGCGGCGACGATGACCGCGGCTCCGGAAACCGTGCGGAGGTCGCTCCACCTCCGCTCCTGAAGGTCCGGCACGCACCCCGGTGGGTCCTGCGACTCACCGGGGTGCGTCCTCTTTTGTCCACTGTGGACGAGTGTGCGAGTTCGCGCCTTTTCCGGGGGTGATGAGGCGGACGGGGTGACGGGCACGCGGCGTGAGGGCTGCACGGCCCAGCGTGAATGGGCCGGCTCGGGCCTTGATCTCACGTCCTCCTCCGTGCAAGCTGGGTCGCGCGAACGGGCGGTCGGGGGCTCGGCGGAAGGCCGGGTATGCGTCCGAGAGGAATGGTGCGGACGCCCTGTGGAGGCCGGAAGAACATGCTGACCCCTGATGATGTGCGCAATGTCGTCTTCGGCAGGGCCTGGCGCAAGGAGCGCGGGTACGACGAGGCCGAGGTGGACCACTTCCTCGGGCGGGTCGAAGCGACGCTGCGCGGCAAGCCGCTGGTGACCGCCCGCGACGTGCTGACGACGAAGTTCAGCCCGCGCAGGCGTGGCGGCCGGGCCTACAAGAAGGTCCAGGTGGACGAGTTCCTGGACAAGGTCGCGCTGACGCTGATGAAGCGCGAGGTGCTCGCCGAGCAGGAGCGCAAGTCGCGCCAGGCCGAGGAGGTCCCGCGCGTGCCGGACGAGGTCCACGCGAAGCCGGAGGAGACCGCGAGCACGCCGCTGCCGAAGCGCCCTCCGCGCCAGCCTGCGCAGACCGCCCACCCGCAGCCTGCGCCCGAGGTGGTGCAGGCGGAGCAGTTCCGCGGGTTGCAGCCGGCCACCTCGCAGAGCACGGCGCTGGACAAGGCCGAGGTCGACGCGTTCATGGACCGGGTCCAGGCGACCCTCCGGGGCATGGACGACCTCACGCCCAACGACGTGCTCAACGCCGAGTTCAACCCTCCTGCACCGGGCATGCCCGGTTACGACGAGGCGGGCGTGCTGGCCTTCCTGGTGATGGTGTCCTCCAGCATCCGCAACATCACCCGCAGCACCGGCACCCAGATGCGCCCGGTGACCGACACCGGCACGCAGATGCGCCCCCTCACTGACACCGGCACGCAGATGCGCCCCCTCGCCGACACGGGGACCCAGCTGCCGCCGGTGACGAGCACGGGGACCGGGATGCGCCCGGTGAGCACCGGGGCGAACATGCCGCCGGTAGCCGCGCAGACCGGGGCGTTCCCCGCCCGCGCCGGTGATGACCGCCGGCAGCGGCAGCACCTGGTGCCCGGTCGCGGCCGCCTCCCGCGGCGCTGAACCAGGCCGTGCGCTGCCCGCTCGTGCGGTAGCGTCGCGCTGTGGAGCGCTCGGAGAAGCTGCGGCGGTACTGGGACAAGTCGGCGTCCTCCTACGACGGCGTCATGGCACGCTTCGACCGCTACCTGGCCGGGGACAGCCGGCAGTGGGTGTGCACCCGCGCCACCGGCGAGGTGCTCGAGGTCGCCGTGGGGACCGGGCTCAACCTGCCGCTCTACCCGGAGGGCACGCACTTGAGCGCCGTCGAGTGGAGCCCCGGCATGCTCGCGCTCGCGCAGCGGCGTCGCGCCGAGCTCGGCATCGAAGCCGACCTCCGGGAGGCCGACGCGCGGGAGCTGCCGTTCGCCGACGGCACGTTCGACACCGTGGTGTGCACCTTCTCGCTGTGCGCGATCCCCGACCACGAGCGGGCGATCGCCGAGATGCACCGCGTGCTGCGGCCCGGTGGTCTGCTGCTGCTCGCCGACCACGTCGTCAGCACCGCGTGGCCGGTCCGCCTGCTGCAGCGGGTGGCGGAGCTGGTGACGGTGCCGATGGGCGGCGAGCACTTCCGCCGCCGCCCATCCAGGCACCTCGCCGGGGCCGGCTTCGAGGTGATCGAGTCCGAGCGCTTCAGGCTCGGGCTCGTCGAACGTCTTGCGGCCCGCAAGCGCTCCTGACTCAGCTCGACGCGACCGCCTTGATCACCGCGTCCTGGAACGCGGGCAGGTCCTTCGGGTTCCGGCTGGTCACCAGATTGTCGTCGACGACGACCTCCTGATCGGTGACTTCGCCGCCCGCGTTGCGGATGTCGGTGCGGATGCTCGGGTAGGACGTCAACTGCCGTCCCTTCACCACGTCGGCCTCGACCAGTGTCCACGGGCCGTGGCAGATCGCGCCCACCGGTTTGCCGGCGGTGACGAAATCACGCACGAACGCCACGGCGGTGCCGTTGCTGCGCAGCTGGTCGGGGTTGATGGTGCCGCCGGGCAGCACCAGGCCGTCGTAGTCGCGCACCGAGACCTGCGTGACCTCCCGGTCAACGGGGAAGCGGTCGCCCTTGTCGATGTCGCCGTTCATCGCCTGGATCTCGCCGGAGTGCAGCGACACCACCTCGACCTGGCCGCCCGCCTGTTCGATCGCGTCGCGGGGGCCGGTCAGCTCGACCTGCTCCACGCCGTCGGTCGCCAGGATCGCGACCTTGCGGCCGCTCAGTTCGTCAGCCATCGTTGAACCTCCTTCAAGGGTACCCGGTCGGGAGGTACCCGTGGAGGGAGGTGCTCCAAACCCGTCCACTGGGGACGGTGTCAGCCGGGGACTTCGGCCTTCCACGCCGCCTTCTCCTCGTCAGGCGCGAAGCACGCGTCGAAGGAGTTGCGCGCCAGGAGCGCGAGCTGCTCGTCGGTCATCCCGAGATCGCCCCGCAAGGCCGCGAAGTTGTCGTCGACGTAGCCGCCGAAGTAGGCCGGGTCATCGCTGTTGACGCACACCAGCAGACCCTCGCGGAGCATCGCGGGCAGGACGTGGTCGGCCAGCCGGTCCACCACGCGCAACGCCACGTTGGACAGCGGGCACACCGTGAGCGGGACCTGCTCGTCGCGCAACCGCGCCACGAGCTCGGGGTCCTCCACGGCCCGGATGCCGTGGTCGATGCGCTCGGCGCCGAGCACGTCCAGAGCGTCGCGCACGTACTCCGGTCCGCCCTCTTCACCGGCGTGCGCCACCCGGTGCAGGCCCTCGGCCGCCGCCTGCTGGTAGACCTCGGCGAACGGGGCCGGTGGATGTCCGACCTCGGCGGAGTCCAGTCCCACCCCGATGAAGCGCTCCCGGAAGGGCAGCGCCTTCCGCAGCGTCTCGGCCGCCGCACCAGGTCCCAGGTCGCGCAGGAAGCACAGGATGAGGTCGGTGGACACCGGTGAGTTCTGGAACGCCCCGGTGATGCCCTCGAACACCGCGCCCAGCGGCACACCGTTGCCGAGGTGCACCTGCGGGTCGAAGAAGATCTCCGCCCGCCGCACCCCGGCGCGTTCGGCGCGGGCGAGGTAAGCGCTGGTCAGGTCGTAGAAGTCCTGGTCGGTGCGCAGCACCGGCAGGTTCGCGTAGTACAGGTCCAGGAACGACTGCAGGTCGCTGAAGTCGTACTTCGCCCGGAGCTCGTCGAGGTCGCTGGTCGCCAGCGCCACGCCGTTGCGGGCTGCCAGCTCGACCAGCATCTCCGGTTCGAGCGTTCCCTCGATGTGCAGGTGCAGTTCGGCGGTCGGCAGCATGCGTGAACCCTCCCCGGGGCCAACGTACCGAGCGTTCACGCCGGCGGCGGCCCGGGCTCACCGGTGATCTCGGTGCACTCCAGCCCGTCGGAGTCGGCGGGGACGCCGGTGAGCTCGCGGGCACCGTGCTGACCGAGAGCGCTGCAGGGCACGAAACGTCCGTCCACCAGCAGCGGGCGGCGGATTTCGCCCAGGGCCGCGTAGGCCAGCACCGGCGCGGCGCGACCGTTCTCCAGCTCCACGCGTTCGTCGCCGTGCAACCGCACCAACCGGTAGCGCTCCCCGCGGCCCTCGCACTCGTCGAGCACGCGGCGCTGCTCGGCCGTGGCCAACCACACCGCGTGCCGTTCGACCACACCGGGTGAGGAGACGAGGACAGCGGGGCGCTGACCGTCGCGGGCGCGCACGCCGGAGGCCCACACCGCCGACAACCCCGTGCAGGTGGCGGTGAGCGTCACGACCGGTCCGGTGAGCCCGAGCTGCTCGCGCAACCAGGTGATCTTGCTCGGGCAGGCGTTCGAACCGTAGGCCAGCACCGGCCACCGCGCCGACACCGGTTCCGCGCCGACGCCGGTCAGGTGCTCGTCCAGGCACGCCGATCCGACCCGCCAGCCCGACGGGGACGTGGTGTCGGGCGTCAAGCGCCAGCCCTGTTCGTCCTGGTGCAGGAAGGAGTGGTCGGGACGGGCTCCGGGATACGGGTCGGCGGGGAACTCCGCATCGCGGAACGTCGCGGGCCCCCGCGAGTTGACCACGGTCATCGCACCAACATGCCTGCGCCGCGCGGGTTCGCGCAAGGCGACCGGGCGCTTATGGTGCCGTGCACGCTAGATCGTCGAGGAGGACGAACATGGTCGACACCGTTCGCGGGCAGGTACCGGCTGACCAGCTGGGCACGGTGCTGATGCACGAGCACGTCTTCGTGCTCAACGAGGAGATCCGCCGCAACTACCCGGAGTTCTGGGACGAGGAGGAACGGGTCGCCGACGCGGTCCGCCGCCTGCGCGAACTGGCCGAACGCGGTGTCGACACCATCGTGGACCCCACCGTGATCGGACTCGGCCGCGACGTCGAGCGCGTCGCGCGCGTCAACGCCGAGGTCGACCTCAACATCATCGCCGCCACCGGCCTCTACACCTACGACTCGGTGCCGTTCTTCTTCCGCCTGCACGGTCCCGGCACGCTGCTCGGTGGCGATGAGCTGATGGTGGACATGTTCGTCAAGGACATCACCGAGGGCATCGCCGGAACCGGCATCAAGGCCGCGTTCCTCAAGTGCGCGATCGAGGAAGAGCTCACCCCGGGAGTGGAACGGGTGCTCAACGCGGTCGCGGAGGCCCACAACCGGACCGGCGTGCCGATCACCGTGCACACCAGCCCAGGGCACCGCACCGGGCTGGTCGCCCAGGAGGTGTTGCGGCGCAACGGGGTCGACCTCGGTGCGGTCGTCATCGGACACAGCGGCGACACGACCGACACCGACTACCTGCGCGAGCTCGTCGACAACGGCTCCTACATCGGCATGGACCGCTTCGGGCTGGACGCCCTGCTGGCCACCGACGAGCGGGTGGTCACCATCGCCGCACTGGCCGGACAGGGCCTGGCCGACCGGATGGTGTTGGCCCACGACGCCTCCTGCCACAACGACTGGTTCCCGCAGGGGACCGTCGAGCAGGTGCTGCCCGACTGGCACTTCACGCACATCCACGACGCGGTGCTGCCCGCGCTGCGTGAAGCCGGCGTCACCGAGCAGCAGATCACGACCATGCTGGTGGACAACCCCCGCCGGTACTTCTCCTGATCCATTTACAAACCGGATGCGCTGACCTACTTTCGGACCGTGATCGTCCGGAAGGATGGCAGATGAGCAGTCGCAGTGACCTGCCGGCGCACCGGCGGGCCGCGATCGCCGGTCTCGGCATGACCGAGATGGGCAAGGTCTACGGCCGCACCGCGCAGCAGTTCGCCGCCGAGGCCGTCCGCCGAGCCGTGGCCGACGCCGGACTGCGGCTCGGCGAGGTCGACGGCCTGCTGGTGTCGGCGGGGCTGTCCGGTGGTGTGGACCTGAGCCTGCAGGACGACCTGGGCCTGGAGGACCTGCGGCTGCTCACCCAGATGCAGTCCTTCGGCTCCACCGCTGGGGCGATGGTGCAGCACGCGGCGATGGCGGTCGAAGCGGGCATGGCCGACACCGTGGTCTGCGTGTTCGCCGACGCCCCGCTGCGCGAGGGGAAGTCCAGCGGCGCCGTCTACGGTGCCGAACGCTACGCGCCGAAGGGCTGGAGCGGCCTCATCGCCACCAGCGGCTTCACCGGTCCCAACGCCTTCTACGCGCTGGCGGCACGCCGCCACATGCAGGCCTACGGCACCACCAGCGAGCAGCTCGGCCAGATCGCCGTCGCGCAGCGCGAGTGGGCGTCGATGAACCCGCTGGCGCGGTTCCGCGAGCCCATCGACGTCGCCGACCACCAGGCGTCGCGGATGGTGGCCGAACCCTTCCACCTGCTGGACTGCTGCATGGTGTCCAACGGCGGTGTCGCGGTCGTCGTCACCCGCGGCGACCGCGCCGCCTCGCTGGCCCAGCCGCCGGTGTCGGTGCTGGGCTGGGCGCAGGCGCATCCCGGCGGGTCGCTGCGCCGGGACGACGACTTGGGCCTGGTCAGCGGTGCGGCGCAGGCCGGTCCGGCGGCGCTGCGGATGGCCGGGGTGTCGCTGGCCGACATCGACATCGCCGAGCTCTACGACTGCTACACCTTCACCGTGCTGCTGACGCTGGAGGACTACGGGTTCTGCGCCAAGGGGGAGGGCGGCGAGTTCGCCGCCACCCCGGGCGTGCTCGGCCCCGGCGGATCGCTGCCGCTCAACACCGGCGGCGGGCAGCTGTCCTCCTACTACATGTGGGGCATGACCCCGCTGTCCGAGGCGATCATCCAGGCCCGGGGCCACGCCGGTGAACGGCAGGTGCCCGACCACGAGCTCGTGCTGGTCTCGGGCAACGGCGGCATCTTCTCCCACCACAGCACCCTGGTGCTGTCCGCCTGAAGGAGACCTCCATGGCCCTCGTCCCGGTCGTGCGCGACCACGCCAGCGCCGCTTTCTTCGACGGAACTCGCGCTGGCCGGTTCCTGCTGCCCCGCCGCCGCGACACCGGCGAGCACCTGAGCCCGCACACGCCCATCGCCGCCGACGACGACGTCGAGCACGTCCCGGCCTCCGGTGCCGGCAAGGTCGTGTCCTGGAGCGCCGTGCACCACACGCGGCCCGACGGCGGCTCGTTCCGCCTCGTGGTCGGGATCGTCGAGCTCGACGAGGGGCCGTGGTGGTGGACCCGCCTCGAGGACGTCGACCCGGACACCGACCTGACGGACCTGCGCGTCGAGGTCGTCTTCGAGCCTTCCGGGGAAGAGCCGGAGCACGAAGTCGTCCCCTGCTTCCGCCCGGCGTAGAGGGCGTTGAGGAGCCGCTCGGCCAGGGGGCCGTGGGGGTGGCGGGAGTTCCTCGTCGAGAACGGGCGGCTCCGCCAGGTCCTCGAACAGCTACTACTGTGCGGAGGAAGAGTTCCTGGGGAGGCGTGTGGTGATCGGGATCAGCGACGTCGAGGCGGCTGCGAGCGCCCTCTCCGGGCACGTGGTGCGGACGCCGACGGTGCCCAGTCCGGGGCTCTCCGAGCTGCTGGGCGTGCCGGTGACGGCGAAGCTGGAACTGCTGCAGCGCACCGGGTCGTTCAAGGCCCGCGGCGCCGTCGCCAAGCTGCTGTCGTTGGACGAGGCCGAACGGGCCGCCGGGGTCGTCGCGGTCAGCGGCGGCAACCACGGGATCGCCCTGGCCGTCATGGCCGGTGCCCTGCACGTCAAGGCGACCGTGGTGATGCCCCGGTCCGCGCCGGAGCGGGCGGTGCGGATCGCCGAGTCGGCCGGGGCGAGGGTGTGCCTCACCGACGACATGGCCGGCGCGTTCGCGCTCACCGAGGAGCTGCGCGCCGAGGGCAGCACCCTGGTCCACCCCTTCGACGACCCGGTCGTGGTCGCCGCCCAGGGCACGGTCGGGCTGGAGTTCGCCGAGGACGCCGGTGAGCTCACCGACGTGCTGGTGAGCATCGGTGGCGGCGGCCTGATCTCGGGTGTGGCCACGGCGTTGCGCGCCGCACGGCCGGACGTGCGCATCTGGGGCGCGGAGACCGAAGGCGCCGAAGCCATGTCGGCGGCGCTGGCGGCCGGGGGACCGGTGCCGGTCGAGCTGTCGTCGGTCGTGTCGACGCTGAGCGCCCCCGCCGTCTCCGAGCTGACCTACCGGCACGTGCGCGAGCTCGTCGATGACGTGCTGGTGGTGCCCGATCCCGAAGCGGTGCGCGGAGTTCTGCAGCTGGCGCAGCACGCGAAGCTGTGGGCCGAACCCGCCGCGGGCTGCCTGCTGCCCGCGGCGCGGCGGATCATCGCCGAACGCTCCGGCGTCAAGCTCGGTCTCGTCGTCTGCGGCGGCAACGCCAGCCCGGCCGACGTCATGGCGTGGTCGCAGCGCTTCGGGGGCTGAGCTGCACCCAGCAACCCGAGCGTGCTCACTGCCCCCGGTTGATCACGCGCGCCGAGGTCTGGTCGCGCGCCAGCATCAGGACCTGGTCGACGTTGACGTGCGGCGGACGGGTGGCCACCCAGGACACCGTCTCGGCCACGTCCTCGGCGGTCAGCGGAGTCGTGCCCTCGTAGACGGCATCGGCCTTCTCCTGGTCACCGCGGAAGCGGACCAGGCTGAAGTCGGTCTGCACCAGTCCGGGGTCGATCTCGCACACCCGGATCGGCTGCCCGAACATCTCCAGCCGCAGCACCCGGGAGAACGCCGCGACCGCGTGCTTGGCGGCGTTGTACCCGCCACCGGTGGCGTAGGGCTCGCGTCCCGCGACCGAGCCGATGTTGATGACCTGACCATCACCGGACTCCAGCAGCTTCGGCAGCAACGCGCGGGTCACCCGCAGGGTGCCCATCACGTTGGTCTCGTACATCCACTGCCAGTCCTCGTCCCTGGCCTCCAGGATGGTCTCCGCGCCGACCGCGCCGCCGGCGTTGTTCACCAGCAGGTCGCAGCGCTCGACGGCAGCGGTGAACGCGTCGACCGAGGCCTGGTCGGTGACGTCGAGCTGGAGCGGCCGGCCACCGCACGCGTCGGCGACCTCCTGCAACCGGTCCAGCCGGCGTGCGCCGACGACCACGTCGAAACCGGCTGCGGCCAAGGCCTTCGCGCTCGCCGCGCCGATGCCGCTGCTGGCTCCGGTGACCACGGCCACCCGCGTTGCGTCACCCATGAACAACCTCCTCGATCTACCCGCGTCACGCCCGGAGCCCTCAGTCCTGTGTGGAGATCGCTCCGCTCAGCGGTGCCGGTGGCAGGACCTGGCCGGCTCCGTGGACTCCGTGCGTCGCCCCTGATGCGTCCCGGTGCAGGGCGTCGCGTCCTAACCTAACTCGCCGAGGAAGACCGGGTTGGTCATCGCGACCACGGTGTCGCCGCGCCGCACCTCCACCCGCGCCCAGCGGGTGTAGCGGCGGTAGGTCCGCCACCGGGTCGAACCGGCTGCGGTGTGCTCGACGACGAGCTGGTCGAGGATCCGCACCTCCGTGCCCGGGACGCCGTCGACCGAGACCTCGAAGTCCACCGGTTCACCGGTGGCCACCGCCAGCGTCTCGCCGATCCCGGCGCGGCGGCCACCGGCGGAGGCGGAGAACGCGAGCTGGACCTCGGCCGACTCGGCGAGCCAGGAACGTCCCCGCTGCAAGCCGTCCAGCAGCGCGTCCCGGCGGAGCGCGTCGGCGAGGACCACCGTCTGCGGCCTGCCGACGGGGTCGCTGGGGTTGTGCGCGTCGGAGCCACCGATCAGCGGGATCCAGTGCCCGGTGCGCAGCAGGCCGTCCCACTGGTGCAGGGCTGCTTCCTCCTCGGCGGTCCACGGCCCGTTCCAGACCTCGACGAGGTCGGCGAGCCGGAGGTCGAACTCGAAGGTGCAGCCGAAGCAGCCGGCGAACGGGTGCGCGGCGACGACGAGACCGCCCGCCTCGTGGACCTGGTCGACGAACCGCCGGACGCTGCCGGGCTCGGTGCTGCGGTAGCGCCAGTCGATCCACGTCCCCGCCGGCAGGCCGATCGCCGGCCAGTGCCCGGAGCGGGTGGTGACCTCCTCGCCGTTGAGGATCAGCAGGTCGTCGGTCGCGTGCTCGCCCCACTGCAGCGAGGCCGACGGGGTGTTGTGCTCGGTGGAGGTGATGAAGTCCAGCCGGGCCGCGCGGGCGGCGTCGACGAGCTCAGCCGGTGTTCGGCGGCCGTCGGAGTGCACGGTGTGCAGGTGGTTGTCGCCGCGGTACCAGGCGCGTCCCCGATCGCGCGCGGGTGCGGTCTCCGGCGCCGGGCGGGGTTCGTGCGGCGCGCCCGGTGGGCCGAACCGCAGCGTGACGTCCACGCGGTACCGCATGCCCTGCGGCGCCACGGTGTAGGGGCCTAGGACGACGTGCCAGGTCCCCGGCGTGATCGGCCCCGGCAGGTAGCCGGGTGTGGCGGCCGAGGCGCTGAGGGCGAACCGGTCGCGGGCGCCGCCGGACCAGCCGCGGAACCCCCGCGCGTCGCCCAGCTCGTGGCCATGCGGGCCGAAGATGCCGATGTCGCACGCGTTCCCGCGAGTGCCAGGCGGTACTGCAGGTTTGTCGTAGGAGTAGATCACCTCCAGTTCCGCGAAGCCCTCCGGCACCTCGACCGGCGGGGAGGACCAGTCGTCGACACCCGGCGGCAGCGTGCCTGTCGCCGTGCTCGTCCGCTCACCACCGGCCTGCGCCGAGAAACGCCACCCCGGGCAGCAGGTTCGCCGCCGCGATGATTCCCGAAGCGGCCAGCAGGCCGCGTCTGCTCACCACGTCCACGTCATGTCCTCCCGGTGGTCCGGTCGCTTCCAGCCGGCCCGGGACGGCCTAGCGCCGGGCCGGGAGATCACGGGGTTCAGCGGTCGGGCCGGTCCTTGGGGCGGGCGCGCAGGTGGGCGCGTTCGCCCTGCTTGCCGAACAGGCTGAGGAATTCGACGGTCTCGTCGTCGGCGGGGCCGAACCAGTGCGGGACGCGGGTGTCGAACTCCGCGGCCTCGCCGGGGGAGAGCACTACGTCGTGCTCGCCGAGGATCATCCGCAAGCGCCCGTTGAGGACGTAGAGCCACTCGTAGCCCTCGTGCGTCTGCGGATCGGGCTCGGCACGACGCGCCGACGCGGGGATGATCAGCTTGTAGGCCTGGATGCCGCCCGCGCGCCGGGTCAGCGGCAGCATCGTCATGCCGCCGCGCTTGATCGGCTTCAGGTACACCCGGGGATCGCCGGTGGGCGGGGCGTCGACGAGTTCGTCGAGGGTGACGCCGTGCGCCTTGGCCAGCGGCAACAGCAGCTCGAGAGTCGGTTTGCGCGAACCGGATTCCAGCCGCGACAGGGTGCTCACCGAGATGCCGGTGGAGTTCGACAGGTCCGCCAACGTCGTCTCGCGTTGCCGCCGCAGGGCGCGCAACCGGGGCCCCACGGCCTCCAGCGCCTGCTCGAAGTCGTCGTCCACCACCCCAGCTTGCCACCACGGCAAGCCGGGTTGCCAGACTCCGGACGGGTCAGCCGTGGTTGCGGTAGATCTCCTCGTAGCGCGAGGCCTTCTTGGCCCGCTCCTCGGCGTGCGCGGCTTCGCGGGTCGCGCGGCCGGCGCCGATGGGGTAGCCGTGCTTGTGCAGCCGGTACTCGCAGGTGTGCTCCATGTACGACAGCGAGTACCACAGCGCGAGGATGACGCCACCGAGCACCGCCATCGCGCGGATCCACAGCGGCCCCGGGAGCAGCAGGAACAGCAGGCCCGGGGAGATCTGGACGAGGCTGCGGGCGGCGTGCCGCAGCACCCACGTCCGGCAGGTGACGTCGTGCAGCACCCACTCGCCGTAGCGGTCGGGGAGGCGGCCGCCGAAGGCGTACCAGGTCCACCGCAGCGGGTCTGGTCGCTTCGGGCGGGAGTCAGGGCGTTGGTTCACACCCAACGATTAGCACACGAACTGTTAGCGTGTCGTGGAGTGTGGGTAAGCTGACCCCGTGCAGACCCCTGACCTGGGCGAGGACCCGCTCGCCCTCGACCGCCAGGTGTGCTTCGCGCTCTCGGTGGCCTCCCGGAACGTCATCTCGCTGTACCGGCCGTTGCTCGCACCGATGAACCTCACGCACCCGCAGTACCTGGTGATGCTCGCGCTGTGGGAGCGCGCGCCCCGTTCGGTGACCGACCTCTGCGAGGCCCTGCACGCCGACGCCGCCACGCTGTCCCCGCTGCTGAAACGGCTGGAGTCGGTGGGCTACGTGCTGCGCACCCGCAGCCGCACCGACGAGCGCCGCCTGGAGGTAGCGCTGACCGCCGAAGGCGAGTCGCTGCGCGCGCAAGCCGAGAAGGTCCCCTACCAGATCGTCGAGACGCTCGGCGTTGGCCTGGTCGACCTCGAAGAGCTCCACACAGCCCTCACCAAGATCATCAGAAGCAGCCGCCAAGCCCTGGACGCCCGCTGACCAACAGCCCTCAGAGCGTCCACGCTGGACACCACGGATGAGCACCGTCTGCAGGCGTGGGACTCAGCTCGCACCGCCGCAGGTTCTGAGCGGTTTCGTGGGGAGGACGCCGTGACGCCGTGTGGTGGCACACATCAGGAGCGGCGCACGGAGTCCACGGAGCCGCTCAGGTTATGCCACCGGCGCCGTGAGCAAAGCACGTGAAGGCTAGGAGTAGGGAAACTCAGCAGGGCGGCGGTCGAGGAAGGCGCTGACGCCTTCTCCGGTCTCCCCGGTCTCCTCCGCCACCTGGTGCCAGTGCGCGGCGCGGTCGGTCAGCGGCTCGCCGAGCGCGGCCAGGTCCACGAGCTCCTTGGCCGCTCGCACGCTCAACTGCGAACGCCCGGCGATGGTCCCGGCGAGCTCGGCCACCCGGACGGCCGGGTCGGAGACGACCTCGTCGACAAGCCGCATCCCGAGCGCGCGTCCGGCGTTGAAGAAGTCGGCGGAGAACAGCAGCAGCTTCGCCGCCGACGGGCCGACCAGTTCGGTCAACCGCTCGATGCTCGACGACGGGTAGACCACGCCGAGCTTGGCGGGGGTAATGCCGAAGACCGCCGACTCGGCGGCGATCCGCAGGTCGCAGGCCGCGGCGAGCTGGCAACCGCCACCGATGCACAGACCGTTGATCAGCGCGATCGTCGGCAGCGGGCAGTTCAGGAGGGCTCGCTCGGCGGGCTCGGTCGCGCTGCCGCGCGGGCCTTCGATCTCGTGCAGCTCGGTGATGTCGGCCCCCGCGCAGAACGCGTCGCCCGCCCCGGTGAGCACCACGACCCGCACCAGCGGGTCGGCGCTGATCTCGGCGAGCAGCTCCGGCAGCCGGCGCCACATCGCCGCGTTCATCGCGTTGCGCTTGCCCGGGTTGTCGATCGTGATCCGGGCCACGTTCTGCTCGACTTCCAGCCCCAGTCGGCCGTCGCTCATGCCGCCTCCACGCACCTGTCCGCCTGCCGTCCGGCGGATCGTAACCGCAGATCGACGGCGGTGACCCCGCGTGGTGTCCGGGCTAACGATCATCGTTGTGTTCACCTGATCGGGTTTGGCGAGTACGCAGGTCTAGCCTTGCCCGATCGTGCGAAGAACGCGAACAACCGTGAGGATTTGAGCGCAGTGTTCATGCGGAAGGGTGGCAACAGGATGGATGAGGAGACCCGCGACCGGCTTGCGGAGATCCGCTCGCTGGCGGAGGAGCTGCACCCGGAGACCATCGAGGCCGAGATCGGCCGCGCCCGGGTGGAGGCCTACCAGGCGGGGATCAAGTTCGCCGCGGACTTCATCGAGCACGGCCCCATGGAGCGCAGCCAGCCCAACGCCGACATCCCGATGCCACGGCGCTGACCACCGGTTCTCCGCCGGAGTCGTTGGCCCGGTCGCCGGGGCCCGAGGTACAGTGCTTGGCTTGCGGCCGCGGGTACGGGGTGAAGGCGGGGTGCGGTGGATGGTCACCGGCAAGGTCATCAGGTTCGACGAGGTGCGCGGGTACGGCTTCGTGGCGCCGGACGTCGGTGGTGAGGACGTCTTCATCCACGTCAACGACCTGACCTTCGACAAGCGGCTGGTCGCCCCGGGTGTGGTGGTCGAGTTCGACCTGGAGGACAGCGACCGCGGCCCCAAGGCCTCCCGCGTCCAGATGCTCCGGCAGTCCGCGACCGCGGACGAGCAGCCCCCGGGTGAGGAGCTCTTCGGCGTCCTCTCGGCCAAGGAGTTCCACGAGACCGTCACCGAAGCGCTGCTGACCTCCGCGCCCAGCATGACCGCCGAGCAGATCCTGCAGGTCCGCCAGAAGCTCACCCAGATCGCCGTGCGCCACGGCTGGGTCGACGCCTGAACCTCGTGCGCCGCACTCCCGTCGGTCGGGTGCGAGGTGCCTCCCGGTGAGCGACGACGCCCTCGGCACGGGACCGGACCAGTCTCCCAACGGGCGGTCATGGCCGCTTCGGCGCAACCTGGGGGACGGACCCGTCCTGGTCGAGCCGGAGGTGGTCGGCGGTGCGAGCGGTGCGAGTGCACGAGTACGAGCAGAAGCCGGTCCTCGAAGAGGTCCCGGACCCGGTGGTCACCGGCCCCCTGGACGTGCTGGTCGAGATCGACGCGGCCGGGGTGTGCCGCACCGACCTGCACATCGTCGAAGGCCAGTGGCAGGACAAGAGCGGCGTGCAGCTGCCCTACGTCATCGGCCACGAGAACGCCGGAACGGTGCGTGAGGTCGGTCCCGCGGTCTCCGGCACCGCACCCGGTGACCGCGTCATCCTGCACCCGCTGGTGACCTGCGGGCTCTGCCTGGCCTGCCGCTCGGGCGACGACGTGCACTGCGAGAACTCCACCTTCCCCGGCATCAACACCGACGGCGGCATGGCCGAGCTGATGCTCACCAACGCCCGTTCCGTGGTGCGCTTGGACGAGGGCCTGGAGCCGGCCGACGTCGCCGCACTCGCCGACGCCGGGCTGACCGCCTACCACGCGGTGCGCAAGGCCGTCCCGCTGCTGCCCGCCGGGACGCACGTGGTGCTCATCGGCGCCGGCGGGCTCGGCCACATCGGGCTGCAGTCGTTGCTGGCCATGACGCCCGCCGAGATCACCGTCATCGACCGCTCGCAGCGGGCGCTGGACCTCGCCGCGGAACTCGGCGCGCACCACACCGTGCTCGCCGACAGGTCCCAAGTGGACAGCGCACTGGACATCACCGGTGGCCGGGGCGCGCACGTCGTGCTCGACTTCGTCGGTGAAGGCGGCACCGAGTCAGAGGGCGTGGCGATGACCAGGGACGCGGGCTCGTACTTCGTCATCGGTTACGGCGGGCACGTCGACATCCCGACCATCGACGTGATTTCCCGCGAGATCAACGTGATCGGCAACCTCGTCGGCTCCTACACCGACCTGGTCGAGCTGATGGCGCTCACCGCGCAGGGCAAGGTCTCGCTGCGCACCCGCAGGTACTCGCTGGACGAGGCGCTCGACGCGCTCGCCGACCTCGACGCGGGCCGCATCCCAGGCGGCCGGGCGATCCTCGTGCCCTAGGAAAGGAAGCCCGTCATGTACGTCAACGGCGACGAGCAGTACTTCATCGTGGACGGTCACATCCACTTCTGGGACGGCACGCCCGCCAACCAGGCCAACCGGTACGGCACCGGTTTCCTCAACTGCTTCTACGACTACCACTCGAACCTCAGCCCGGACGAGGCCAAGTGGACGCTGGAGCACTTCCAGTCGCAGGGCGAGGAGGACGTCCTGCACGACCTGTTCGAGGTCGGCTACGTCGACAAGGCCATCTTCCAGCCCACGTACCTGACGGACTTCTTCGTCAACGGCTTCAACACGACCGAGCGGGACGGGGCGCTCGCCGAGAAGTACCCGGACCGCTTCATCGTCAACGGCAGCTGGGACCCGCGGGACGAGGAGGAGGGCCTGGTCGCGCTGGAGCGTGCGGCGGAGCGCTGGAACCTGCGCGGCGTCAAGCTCTACACCGCCGAGTGGAAGGGCGACTCCAAGGGCTGGAAGCTGTCCGACCCGTGGTCCTACCGGTACCTGGAGAAGTGCCAGGAGCTGGGGATCCGCAACATCCACGTGCACAAAGGCCCCACGATCTACCCGCTCAACCGGGACGCCTTCGACGTCGCCGACGTCGACGACGCGGCCACCGCGTTCCCGGACCTGAACTTCATCGTCGAGCACTGCGGCCTGCCGCGACTGGAGGACTTCTGCTGGATCGCCACCCAGGAACCCAACGTCTACGGCGGTCTGGCGGTGGCGATGCCGTTCATCCACTCCCGCCCGCGCTACTTCGCCCGGATCATCGGCGAGCTGCTGTACTGGCTGGACGAGAACCGGCTGACCTTCGCCAGCGACTACGCGATCTGGACTCCGAAGTGGCTGATCGAGAAGTTCGTGGACTTCCAGATCCCGGAGGACATGCAGGACGAGTACGGCGTGCTGACCCCCGAGATCAAGCGCAAGGTGCTGGGCCTGAACCTCGCGCACCTCTACGACATCGAGGTGCCGGTGCAGATCCCGGCCGCGCGGGAGGCGGTGGCCCGATGACCGCGCCCTCCACTGTGGACGTCAACGCGGTGGAGCGGGCCCTGGGCCAGGTGGTCGATCCGGAGCTGGACCGGCCGATCACCGAGCTGGGGTTCGTGGCCCGCTGCGAGGTCGACGCCGACCGGGTGGAGGTCGACCTGAGGTTGCCGACCTACTTCTGCGCGCCGAACTTCGCCTACCTGATGGTCTCCGACGCCCACGACGCGCTCACCGCGCTGCGCGGGGTCGGCAGCGTCGTCGTCCGGCTCCTCGACCACTTCGCGTCCGAGGAGATCAACGCCGGCGTCGCGGCGGGGGAGGGTTTCGACGCGGCGTTCCCCGGGTTGTCCGCCGGTGAGCTCGACGACCTCCGCGCGGTGTTCCTGCGCAAGGCCCACGCGGCCGAGCAGGAACGCCTGGCGGCCGCACTGCTGAAGACCGGCCGGACCCACGGGGAACTGACGGCCCTCACGCTCGACGACGTGCCGGACACGGCGGCCCTGCGCCGGCACCGCCGCCGCCTGGGGTTCCGCCACGACGGTGCAGCACCCCTCCTGCTGGACGACACCGGCGAACCGCTCACCCCGGAGGACCTCCCGGCCCGCCTGCGGATCGCCCGCACCACCCGCTACAGCATCGAAGCGAACGCAAGCTGGTGCCAAGGCCTGCTCACCACCCGCTACCCAGAGCCCTAGGTGTTCGTGGTTGCTCTGCTGGGCGGTGCGGGTGGCAGGACCTGAGCGGCTCCGTGGATCCGTGCGCCGCTCCGTGAGCATTGCTGCGGCGTCCCGGCGTACTCGCCACGAAGCCCCTCAGAACCTGCGGTGGTGCGGGTTGGGTCCCGCGTCTGAAGCGGCTGCCGCCGGGGCCGTCTGGATCTTGCGGTGGTGCGGGTTGGGTCCCGCATCTGGTGAAGCGGCTGCTGTCGAGGCCGTCTGGCTCTTGCGGTGGTGCGGGTTGGGTCCCGCATCTGGTGAAGCGGCTGCTGTCGAGGCCGTCTGGCTCTTGCGGTGGTGCGGGTTGGGTCCCGCATCTGGAGAAGCGGCTGCCGCCGGGGCCGTCTGGCTCCTGTGGTGGTGCGAGTTTGAGTCCGCATGTGGAGCAGCAGAGGCTCCCGCGAGCCGCTTGCTCTTCGTGGTGGTGCGGGTTGAGTCCCACGCTTGGAGAAGCGGCGGCTGCCGCGGGCCGCCTGGGTCTTGCGGCGGTGCGAGTTGAGTGCTGGGCCTGGGGAGGCGGCTGTCGCCGCGATCCTCGTTGGTTGGTCGCTTGTTTCGCGGTAGTTGCCCGGCAGCAGAGTCTGGGTCGAGTTGTTGATGCTGATGATTGCTTCAGTGTCGAGTGAAATTGATGCTCTTCGGGTGTCGATCAGCTCGGGCCGGGGGGAGGGGGTCGGCTCCGGAGGGCTGCTGGGTGCGCGTTCTCGCTCGTCGTGCTTCGGCTGGTTCTGCTGGGGTCGAGCGTCGGTGTCCACTTCGGTGTGTGCCGCGCGTGCGGAACTGTCCACTGAGGTCGTTGGTCGGGCACGTCGCCTCTACCGGGAAGGGCGTTCGTCGAACGACTCTGAGTTACTCTGCCCACGCCGACCTGCTGCGGTGACGTGCCACCTGTGCACGGGTTCTGGGGTCGCAGCCGTGCGGTGGGCTCCGTCCTGGACGGAGTACGCGATGCAACTCCCGCCCTTCCGCGTCTTCACGTGGGTCATCCTCGCCATCAACGCGCTGTTGCTCGTCTGGGTCATCGGAGGAACCGCCACTCGGCCCGATCCACCGATCCGGCGTCGAACGTCGGTACGGCCCCCGGGGTCGGCGTCCTATCGCCCTGTGGGTGGCCGTCGATGTCATCCTCGGGATCCTGTGGCTGGTCACCAAGCCGAAGACCCGTGATTGCCCGGTCTGCGGTGGGACGGGCAAGGGTGCTCAGGTGGAGTGCCGGAGCTGCGGGCACGACTTCGCGCAGGCTGCGCGGTTCGCGCAAAGGGGCGGGGACACACTCCGAACCTCGCGTGAAACACAGGGCGGAGCCGGCGACGCTGTCCGGCCGGGGCCGACAGCGGCTTCAGCGCTCATCCGCTCCGGACCGCGGTCAGATGCTGGGGAGGGGCTGGCGGTGGTGGAGGAGCTCGGCGAAGGGGTCGCCGGTGGTGGCGACGCGGTCCAGGACCGTGCGGATCGTCCAGCGGTCCGGGGTGAGGTCCGGGTCGTCGAGCTCGTCCCATTCGAGCGGGACCGACACCGGGGCGCCAGGGCGGGGGCGGGCGCTGTAGGGGGCGACGAGGGTCTTGTTGAGGACGTTCTGCGTGTAGTCGAGCCGTGCCAAGCCCTTCCGCTCGGACTTCGACCACGCCCAGCTGATCAGTTCCGGGACCGTGTTGCCGACGGCGCGGGAGACCTTCTCCACCCACGACCGGGTCTCGGCGTAGGTGTAGCGCGGTTCGACCGGCACCCAGATCTGGACGCCGCGCTGCCCGGTGACCTTCGGTTTCGCCACCACGCCCATGTGCTCCATCGCGGCCCGGTGCAGCCGCGCCAGCGTCAGCACGTCGTCGAAGGTGGTCTTCTCGCCCGGGTCGATGTCGAACAAGGCCCAGCTGGGGTGCTCCACGTCGTCGATCGGGGAGGTCCACGGGTGCAGCTCGAGCGCCGCGTAGTTGGCCAGCCAGGCCAGGGCGGCGGGGGTGTCCGGGACGATGTAGCGCTGCACGTCGTCGGGGTCGGCGCCGGGGTACTCCCAGGTGCTCAGCCAGTCGGGCGCGTGGCTCGGCGCCTCCTTGTGCCAGAAGCCGGAGGACTCCACGCCGTTGGGGAAGCGGTGGCTGTTCAACGCCCGCCCGGCCAGGTACGGCAGCATCACCGGCGCGATCCGCGCGTGGTAGGCGACGAGCTCCCGCTTGGTGATCGGTTCTTCGCCGCCGCGGCCGGGGAAGAGGACCTTGTCCAGGTTGGTGAGCGAGATCTTCCGGCCCTGCAGGTGCCAGGTGCCCTTGTTCCCGAGCCGTTCGAGCTCGGCGAGTTCCTCGTCGGTCGGAGGTTCCCAGCTCGGGCGCAGCCGGACCTCCGCGCGGTCGGCGGGCAGGTCGCTGCGCCACTCCGCCTCGGGATCGGCGGCGACCTCCTCGTTGGTGCGGCCGCTCTTGACCGACTTCGGGTGCTGCTCGGGATCCCAGCCGTCCTCGGCGTGCTCGTCGCGCTTGTGCAGCAGCAGCCACTGCTCCTCCCCGCGCCGCACCAGCACGAAGTGCCCGCGGAGCTTCTCGCCGTGCAGCTCGAAGTGCAGGGTGCCGGCCTCCAGCGCGGCGGCCGGGTCGTCCTCGCCGGGCGTCCAGGTGCCGCGGTCCCACACGATCACGTCCCCGCCGCCGTACTCGCCGGCCGGGATGGTGCCTTCGAAGTCGGCGTACTCCAGCGGGTGGTCCTCGACCTGGACGGCCATCCGGCGCACCGACGGGTCGAGCGTCGGGCCCTTGGGCACCGCCCAGCTCAGCAGCGCGCCGTCGAACTCCAGGCGGAGGTCGTAGTGCCTGCGGCGGGCGCGGTGGCGTTGCACGACGAACCGGTCGCCGGTGCCGGTGGCGCTGCCGCCGCGCGGCTCGGCGGTGCGCTCGAAGTCGCGCTTCTTCCGGTAGGTCGCGAGCCGACCGTCGTTCATCGTGTCAGCGTGCCACGCCAGGGCGCGGGGCACATCGCTGTCGCGGGCCGGTCGCCGACTTTCGACTGATCGTCGAACGGCGGGATGGCCTAGGATCCGTGGTGGAGGGAAGGAGTCGGCCATGCCGCAGCCGCGAGGAGCAGAGCTCGAAGCCGTGCGGGCTCGCCGCGCCGAGCTCCGCGAGCGGTACCTCGAGCCGAGCGCGCAGCGTCCGGACCCCACGGTCAAGGGCTTCCACCACGTCGCGCTGATCTGCCGGGACGTCGAGGAGACCATCCGCTTCTACCAGGAGCTGCTGGGGTTCCCGCTGGTCGAGCTGGTGGAGAACCGCGACTACGCGGGCTCCAGCCACTTCTTCTTCGACGTCGGCAACCGGAACCTGCTGGGGTTCTTCGACTTCCCCGGCCACGACCACCCGCCGTTCCAGGAGACCATCGGAGCCGTTCAGCACATCGCGCTGTCCACGGACGCCGAGAACTTCGCGGCCGCCCGCAAGCGCCTCGACGAGGCGGGGGTGGAGTACCTCGGCCCGGACCGGGGAGTCGAGGACAGCCTCTACATCCGCGACCCCAACGGGGTCGGCCTGGAGTTCTACCGCGAGGAACTGGCCGTGTTCGAGGGCGCTCCGCTGCTGGACGACTGACCGCCGGGCGGGACGTTCGCGCTGCGTAGACTGCCGTCGTGGAGTTGTTGCGCGGGGCGTTGGGCGTGGGCGGAGATCAAGCGTGGGAGGTCGCCACCGCGCACGCGATGTTGCGGCGGATCAGTGCGGGCGAGAGCGGGCCGGTGCTGCGGGTCTACCGCCCGGAGGCCCGGGTGGTGGCGTTCGGCCGGAGGGACAGCCTGCTGCCCGGCTTCCCGGAGGCCGTCGCGGTGGCGCGGGACGCCGGCTTCACCCCGGTCCTGCGGGCGCCGGGCGGGCGGGCCGTGGCCTACACCGAGAACTCGCTGGTCGTCGACCACGCCGGGCCCGATCCGGGCCGGTTGGCGGGGTTGGAGGAGCGGTTCGTCGGCTACGCGGAGCTGTGGTCCGACGTGCTCGCCGCCCACGGGGTCGCCGCCCTGGTCGGGGCCGTGCCAGGGGAGTACTGCCCCGGAGCGCACAGCGTCAACGCGCGGGGCCGGGTGAAGCTCGTCGGCACCGCGCAGCGGATGGTGCGGGGCGCGTGGCTGTTCAGCGCGGTCGCGATCCTCGACGACGCCGCGGTGCTGCGCCCGGTGCTCACCGAGGTCTACCGCGCGTTGGAGCTGCCCTTCGACGAGGACTCGGTCGGGTCGATCGCCGAGGAGGCGCCGGGCCGGTCGCTGGAGGGCTTCGAGGAGGCGCTGGTCGCCGCCTACGACGCCCGTTCCGGCCTCACGCCGAGCGCCCTGCCGGAGGAGCTGCTCACGCGTGCCAAGGGGCTGGTCGAGGACCACCGCGTCACCGCGTGACCGGCAGCGTCAGCAGTGCTGGGCCGTTGGGCGTGCGCAGCTCCAGCGAGCGGATGTCGTCGCGGTGCACCGGAGTGGTCACCTTGAGCACCGCGGTGTCGTCGGGCATCGCGAACCACCGCGCCAGCACGTCCCTGGTGCCGTCCCGGCGCACCACCACCAGCACGTAGTCGCCGCCCTTGCGGCCGGCGTACTCGCAGTCCACGTCAACCCGGGTGCCGGTGGGCACGTCGCTGAGGTGGACGCTGGCGGCGACCGGGTAGGCGCCCAGCGCGGTCATCTCGGTACCTGGTCCGGAGTCGGTGAGCCGGGTGGACAGCACCAGCGCGGCGCAGGCGGCCAGGGCCACCACGCAGGCGGCGACCGCCCCGGCGAGATGGCGCCTCCTGCGTCGACGCACCTCGGCGACCAGCTGCGGAATCTGGTCGTGCGGGTCCGGGTCGGCGTCCAGCTGCGCGGGGTCGGCGTGGGCGAGCAGTCCGGGCAGCCCGGCGAGCTGGGCGACCGCGGCGGCGCAGGAATCGCAGTCGGTGAGGTGCTGCTCGTAGGCGGTGCGGTCCTCCCGGGACAGCGCCCCGAGGACGTAGGCGGCGTCGAAGTGCGCGTACGGGTCCGGTTGCCGGTTCACCGCGTGACCCCCCTCTCCTCCAGTGCCAGGCGGAGGGCGCGCAGCGCGTAGTGCGTCCGCGACTTGACCGTCCCCTCCGGCACGCCGAGGCGTGCGGCGGCGTCGGCGACCGACAGCCCCTGGTAGTAGCACAGCGCCAGGACTTCGCGGTGCCGGGCGCTGAGCTCGGCCAGCGCGTCGGCGACCAGCCAGCTCTGCACGGCGCGGTCGGTGCCGTCCTCGTCGACCCGCTCCGGCGGGGCGTCGGTCATGACCTCCGCGCGGGAGGTGCCGGAACGCCACTCGTCGATGGCGATGCGCCGCGCGACCGTGAGCAGCCAGGACCGGGCGGAGCGCGCGGACTGGTCGAGGACCTTGGGGTGGCGCCAGGCGCGCAGCATCGTCTCCTGCACGACGTCCTCGGCGCGGGCCCGGTCGCCGCCGGTCAGCTCCAGGGCGTAGGACCGCAGCGCCGGGGCGTGCTGGTCGTGCAGGACGCGCATCAGCCGCGCCTCGATCTCGTCGGTCACGGCACCGCCCGGCTGCGGTGCCTGGTGAGCAGCAGCGCGGTGCCGAACACGACGCAGCCGATCTCGGTGATCACGCCCCAGACCTCCTCGCTGGTGGCGAACTGCTCCTGGACGCCGAAGAACCCGACGGTCAGCGACATCGCGTAGGCGGCGAGGGTCGCCAGGCCGAAGGCGATGGCGGCGAGCGCGGGCAGCGGCGAGCGCCACAGGGCCACCGCGATCGCGATGGCGACGCCGGCGACGACGTTGACCAGGAACGCCGGACCGACGACGGGTGTGTCCCGGGCCCAGTCCAGCCACACCACCCAGTGCACCCATGCCGAGCCGAGCAGGCTCAGCGCCACCAGTGCTCGCAGTGTCCCTTCGACCATCGCCGCGCTCCTACCGCCGCCGGTGTGCGTCGTACGCCGGAGAACACGCGGATCGGGTCGATCTGGTTCAACGGTGGAGCGGGTTGAACCGAACCGGCCGCTGCTGCGTGTTCGACCGCATGACTGATGAGATGCGCTCCCGTCGTTCCGTGCTCGCCGCCGGCGGCGCCGTCGCCGGTGCCGCGGCCCTGTCCGCCTGCGGTGCCGAGGCGCCGGAACCGCCTGTGCAGCAGCCCACGCCCCCGTCCCCGGGTCAGCCGATGACCTCGTTGGCCGCGGTGCCGGTGGGCGGGGCGATCCCGGTGCGGACCCCGGACGGCAGGCAGGCCATAGTGGCCAGGCCTGCTGAATCCACCGCCGTGGCGTTCGACGGCGCGTGCACGCACCAGGGGTGCCCGGTCAAGCCCGAGGGGGCGGAGCTGAAGTGCCCGTGCCACGGCTCGGTCTTCGACGCGCTGTCGGGTTCGGTGAAGAAGGGGCCGGCCGACCGCCCGCTGACCCCGATCCCGGTGCGGGTCGAAGGCGGCGAGGTCGTCACCGGCTGAGCCCCAGTGGCGCTGGGGGCGAGGCTCCCGGCGCCAGTGCTGGTCGCCCTACCCCGCAGGGGTAGGGCGCTGATGGGTGTGTCGTGCTTGCACGGGTACCCCCTAGGGGTATAGTTTCGTGGTGCCGGAGGGTGGAGCTCCGGCTTCGGGACTGAACCGCGAGAGGGATGGCCACATGGGCGAGACGACCTACCAGGTGAACGGGATGACCTGCCAGCACTGCGTGGCGTCGGTGACCGAGGAGGTCGGTGCGCTCGACGGCGTGACCGACGTGAAGGTCGACCTGCCCAGCGGCGCGGTCACCGTCGTCGGCAGCGCGGAGGAGTCCGCGGTGCGCGCGGCCGTCGAAGAGGCCGGCTACGAGCTGGCCTCCTGAGGCCGCGGGAGGAACCGGCATGACCACCGTCGAGCGCTCCGCTGGCCGGACCGTCGAGCTGGCGATCACCGGCATGACCTGCGCCTCGTGCGCCCACCGCGTCGAGCGCAAGCTCAACAAGGTCGAGGGCGTCTCGGCCAGCGTCAACTACGCCACGGAGAAAGCCCAGGTCACCGCGCCGGACACGCTCGACCCGCAGCGCCTGGTCGAGGTGGTCGAGGCCGCCGGTTACGGCGCGACGCTGCCCAGCGCCGAGCCCGAGGAGGCCGAGCCCGCCGATGCGCTGCGGCAGCGGCTGCTGGGCTCGCTGGCCCTGTCGGTGCCGGTCGTGGTGCTGGCGATGGTGCCGGTCACGCAGTTCACCTACTGGCAGTGGATCTCGCTGGTGCTCGCCGCTCCCGTGGTGGCCTGGGGCGGCTGGCCGCTGCACCGCGCGGCGTGGCTGAACCTGCGCCACGGCGCAGCGACCATGGACACGCTGGTGTCGATGGGCACCCTGGCTGCCTTCCTCTGGTCGCTGTACGCGCTGCTGTTCGGCACCGCCGGCATGCCCGGCATGACCCACCCGTTCACGCTCACCATCGAACGCGGCGACGCGACCGGCTCGATCTACCTGGAGGTCGCTGCCGCGGTGACCACCTTCGTGCTGGCAGGGCGCTACTTCGAGGCCCGTGCCAAGCGCCGTGCCGGGGCCGCGCTGCGCGCTCTGCTCGAGCTCGGGGCCAAGGACGTCGCGGTGCTGCGCGGCGGTGCGGAAGTCCGGGTGCCGACCTCGCAGCTGGCGGTCGGGGACCGGTTCGTCGTGCGCCCCGGCGAGAAGATCGCCACCGACGGCGTCGTCGAGGACGGTGGCTCGGCCGTGGACGCCTCGATGCTCACCGGCGAGTCCGTGCCGGTTGAGGTCGGTCCCGGCGATCCCGTCGTGGGCGCCACGGTCAACGTCGGCGGGCGGCTGGTCGTGCGCGCCACGCAGGTCGGCTCCGACACCCAGCTGGCGCAGATGGCGCGGATGGTGGAGGAGGCCCAGACCGGCAAGGCGCAGGTGCAGCGGCTGGCCGACCGGATCTCGGCGGTGTTCGTGCCGATCGTCATCGGTCTGGCGCTGCTGACCCTGCTGGGCTGGCTGCTGGCCGGAGAGCCGGTGACCGCGGCGTTCACCGCGGCCGTGGCAGTGCTGATCATCGCCTGCCCGTGCGCGATGGGGCTGGCCACGCCGACCGCGCTGCTGGTGGGCACCGGACGTGGCGCGCAGCTGGGCGTGCTCATCAAGGGACCGCAGGCCCTGGAGTCGACCCGCAGCGTCGACACCGTCGTGCTGGACAAGACCGGCACGGTCACCACGGGCCGGATGCAGCTGCTCGACGTGCGCACCGCCGAGGGCACCGAGCGCGCCGGGGCGCTCCGCGTGGCCGGAGCCGTGGAGAACGCCTCCGAGCACCCCATCGCCCGTGCCATCACCGCGGGCGCGCGGCAGGAGGTCGGCGAACTCCCGGAGGTCGTCGACTTCGCGAACCTGGAAGGGCTCGGCGTGCAGGGCGTCGTCGAGGGGCGCGCGGTGCTGGCCGGCCGCGCGGCTCTGCTCCAGCAGTGGGACCTGCACCTCGACGGTCCGCTCTCCGAGGCCAAGGCGGCGGCCGAGGCCGAAGGCGGGACCGCCGTCGTGCTGGCTTGGGACGGTGCCGTGCGGGCGGTGCTGGTCGTGGCGGATGCGGTGAAACCCGGCTCACAGCAGGCGATCTCGCAGCTGCGCGCGCTCGGTCTGACGCCGGTGCTGCTCACCGGCGACAACGCGGCGGTGGCCGACGCCGTCGCCGCGCAGGTCGGCATCGACGAGGTCATCGCCGAGGTGCTGCCCGCCGAGAAGGTCGAGGCGGTGAAGCGCCTGCAGCGCGACGGCAAGGTGGTGGCGATGGTCGGTGACGGCGTCAACGACGCCGCAGCGCTGGCGCAGGCCGACCTCGGTCTGTCGATGGGCACCGGCACTGACATCGCCATCGAGGCGGGCGATCTGACCTTGGTGCGCGGTGACCTGCGCGCCGCGGTCGACGCGATCCGCTTGTCCCGGCGGACGCTGACCACCATCCGCGGCAACATGTTTTGGGCGCTGGCCTACAACGTGGCGGCACTGCCGCTGGCGGCGGCCGGGTTGCTCAACCCGATGATCGCCGGCGCCGCGATGGCGTTCAGCTCGCTGTTCGTCGTCGGCAACAGCCTCCGGCTGCGCCGGTTCCGCACCAGCGTCGCTTAGTCGCGGCCCCTCGGGGACAACGCAGGTGACGCCCCATCCGCTCTGGCGAGCGGGTGGGGCGTTCGCACGTGCCGGAGTTGACCCGCTGGGGTGCAATGGAAGCATGGCGGAATTCAGCGCAGCGACCCTGCAGCCGGGGCAGACCGAGTCCAACGACCAGGGCGAGCGGATCGGCAAGTCGGCCGGTGGACGGCTGGTGCAGATGCGACGCCGGAGGGCCGAGCGCGGCTTCGTGGTGACGGTGGACGCCGAACCGCGCCCGGACGTGCCCGCCGAGGTGGTCACGCACGAGTGGGCGGCCGCCAACAAGGCGTTCGACCGGCTGATGCGGGAGTACTGAGCCAGGCCTGGGAGCTCCGCATCGCTGCAGGGCAACGGGAGGACAGCCGCAGCTCGCGAGGGTTTCGGCCTCGACAGCCCCGGGTAGTGCCGGGGCGTCCCGGAAGTTCGCGAGGAAGGTCCGATCATGACCACAGCGCGCGACATCATGCATCCCGGTGCTCAATGCGTCGGGGAGGACGAATCACTCCAGAAGGCAGCGCAGATGATGCGCGATCTCGACGTCGGGTCGCTGCCGATCTGCGGCAAGGACGACCGGCTGCACGGGATCCTCACCGATCGCGACATCGTCGTGCGGTGTTGCGCGGACGGACGCGACCTGTCACAGGTCAAAGCAGGCGAAATGGCGCAAGGCACGCCACACTGGATCGACGCGCAGTCGGACGTCGACCAGGTGTTGAACATGATGGAGCAGCACAAGATCCGGCGGGTGCCGGTCATCGCCGACCACCGACTGGTGGGCATGATCAGCGAAGCCGACTTGGCCCAGCACCTCAACGACGACCAACTGGCGCACTTCGTGGAGACCATCTGCGCCGGGAAGTGAGATGACAACACGGGTGTTCGTGGTCGACGACCACGACGTGATCAGGCGCGGCATCGCCGCGCTGGTCGATGCCGAGAGCGACCTGGAACTGGTCGGGGAAGCGGGCAGCGTGGCCGAAGCGCTGGCCTGGGTCCCGAGGAAGAACCCGCAGGTGGCCGTGCTGGACGTGCGGTTGCCTGACGGCAACGGCGTGGAGCTGTGCCGGGAGTTGCGCTCGCAGCTGCCGGAGCTCCGCTGCCTGATGCTGACCTCGTTCGACGACCACGAGGCGTTGATGGACGCGATCATGGCCGGCGCCAGCGGGTTCGTCCTCAAGGGTGTCGTCAGCGAAGAGCTGGTGAGCGCGCTGCGCACGGTCGGTGCGGGCAAGTCGCTCTTGAGCCCGCAGCGCACCGAGGCGATGCTGAACTGGCTGCGCAAGGAGCAGGAGAAGGCCGATCCGCTCCGCGAGCTCACCGCCCGCGAGCGGCAGGTGCTGGAGCTGATCGGCGAAGGCATGACCAACCGCGAGATCGCCGACCGGATGGTGCTCGCGGAGAAGACCATCAAGAACTACGTGTCGCAGATGCTGGCGAAGCTCGCGATGCGGCATCGCAGCGAGGCGGCGGTGCTGGCCACCGAGCTGCGGCTGGACCGCGATTCCCGCAACAAGCGCTGAGCGGGGAGGCCGTTCATGTCACTACCGCCGGACCGGGATGACGCCGAGCAAGTCCTGGCCAGGCTGCTGCCGGCTCTCCGGGAGTTGCGCGACGGCAACTTCCGGCGCCGTCTCGTGGTGACCGGGGACGGGCCGGCGGGGGAGGCCGCCGCGATCTACAACGAGGTGGCCGAGCGCAACCAGCGCCTGGCCGGCGAACTGCAGCGGGTGGGGGAGTCGGTGGCGCGCGGCCAGCTGCCCGTCGCCCCGGTCTCGCTCGACGGCCCGGTCGAGGGCGGGTGGGCGTTGGCGGCGGACTCGGTGAACTTCATGGCCGCCAACCTCACCAGCCAGGTCCGCGACATCGCCGAGGTCGCCAAGGCCGTGGCCGCGGGCGACCTGACGCAGAAGATCGACGTCGACGCCCAGGGCGAGATCCTGCAGCTGAAGAACACCATCAACACGATGGTCGACCAGCTCTCGGCGTTCGCCGCGGAGGTCACGCGGGTGGCCCGGGAAGTCGGCACCGAGGGCAAGCTCGGCGGCCAGGCGCGGGTGTACGGCGTGGCGGGGATCTGGAAGGACCTCACCGACAACGTCAACATCATGGCCGACAACCTGACCAACCAGGTGCGCAGCATCGCCCAGGTGACCACGGCCGTCGCCCAGGGCGACCTGTCGAAGAAGATCGACGTCAACGCCCGCGGCGAGATCCTCGAGCTCAAGACCACGATCAACACGATGGTCGACCAGCTCTCGGCGTTCGCCGCGGAGGTCACGCGGGTGGCCCGCGAGGTCGGCACCGAGGGCAAGCTGGGCGGGCAGGCCGAGGTCGCCGACGTCTCGGGCACCTGGCGGCGGCTCACCGAGAGCGTCAACAACCTCGCCGGCAACCTCACCACCCAGGTCCGGGCCATCGCCCAGGTCGCCACCGCCGTCACCGAGGGCGACCTGACCAGGCAGATCACCGTGGACGCCTCGGGGGAGGTCGCCGAGCTCAAGGACAACATCAACGCGATGATCAGCAACTTGAAGGAGACCACCCGGGCCAACCGGGAGCAGGACTGGCTCAAGACCAACCTGGCCCGGATCTCCGCGTTGATGCAGGGGCAGCACGACCTCGACGCCCTCGCGCAGCTGATCATGTCCGAGCTCGCACCGCTGGTCTCGGCCCACCACGGGGCGTTCTTCCTGACCCGCGCCGACGAGGACGGCCACCGGTACCTGGAGCACGTCGCCGGCTACGGCCGCCCGCCCGCGCGGGAGGGGCGTCCGCTGCGGTTCGACTTCGGTGAGTCGCTGGTGGGGCAGGTGGCCGTGGACCGCAAGACGATCCTGGTCGAGGACGCGCCCCCGGACTACATCCGGATCAGCTCCGGTCTGGGCGAGACCGCCCCGATCAACGTCGCGATCGTGCCGGTGCTGTTCGAAGGCGAGGTGCTGGGCGTCATCGAACTCGCCGGGATCCACCGGTTCACCTCGGTGCACCTGGACCTGCTGGACCGGCTCAAGGAGTCCATCGGCGTCGAGGTCAACACCATCGTGGTCAACACCCGCACCGAGGCGCTGCTGGGCGAGTCCCAGCACCTGGCCAGCGAGCTGCAAGCGCGCTCCGAGCAGCTGCAGCAGCAGCAGGACGAGCTCCAGCGCTCCAACACCGAGCTGGAGGAGAAGGCGGCGCTGCTGGCCAGCCGGAACAAGGACATCGAGCTCAAGAACATCGAGATCGAGCAGGCGCGGCAGGAGCTCGAGGAGCGCGCCCGCCAGCTCGCCGAGGCCTCGGCCTACAAGTCCGAGTTCCTGGCCAACATGTCCCACGAGCTGCGCACACCGCTCAACAGCGTGCTGATCCTGGCCAAGCTGCTGGCCGACAACATGGACGGCAACCTCACCCCGCAGCAGGTGGACCTGGCCCGCACCGTGCACCAAGCGGGCTCGGACCTGCTGCAGCTGATCAACGACGTGCTCGACCTGTCCAAAGTGGAGGCAGGACAGATGCACCTGTTGCCCGAGGACGTCGAGATCGGCGAGCTGGCCCGCAGCCTCGAGGCGATGTACCGGCCGGTGGCGGCCGAGAAGGGCCTCGAGTTCAAGGTCGTCGTGGCGCCGTCGTTGCCGCCGAGCGTGCACACCGACCGCAGCAGGCTCGAGCAGATCGTGCGCAACCTGCTGTCCAACGCGGTCAAGTTCACCGACCGCGGCAACGTCGAACTGCGGATCCGCCCCGCGCAGCCCACCGAGGTCAACTCCGGCGCGCTGCGTCGAGCCCGCCAGCGCGTGGTGTTCTCCGTCCGCGACACCGGCATCGGCATCCCGGCGGACAAGCTGTCGCTGATCTTCGAGGCCTTCCAGCAGGTCGACGGCACCACGGTGCGCAAGTACGGCGGAACCGGGCTGGGCCTGTCGATCAGCCGGGAGCTGACCACGCTGCTGGGCGGCGAACTGCAGGTGCGCAGCGAACCCGGCCAGGGCAGCACCTTCAGCCTCTACCTGCCGGTCGAGCAGGTCGCCGAGGGGGCGGGCGGCTCCGAATCCCCCGAGACCGACGGAGCGCGGCAGGAGACCGGGCCGTCCGTGGAGGTGCCGGAGGCGCCGGAACCGTCGGCGGAGGCGACGCAGGAGGGACCCGAGCCCGACACCGTCCAGGCCCTGGAGGAACCGGCGAGCGCCGAGGTCGACGAGGAACCCGCACCGCCGGTGCGCGGCTACGAGGAACCTGCACCGCCCGCGCACGGGTACGAGGAGCCCCCGCCGGCCGCCGCCGTGGAAGCGCCGCCGCGACCGCGCACGCCCACCGAGGCCGAGACGAGCCTGGACGTCTCCGCCGAAGGCATCGACCCGCCGCTGCGCTCCACCGAGCTGATGAACCGCGACACCCAGCCGCACCTGCACCGCTCGGGCCAGCCCGCACAACGTGGCTCGCTGCAGTTCAACAACGAGAAAGTGCTGGTCGTCGACGACGACGAGCGCAGCGTGCAAGCCATGCGGGTGCTGCTGGAGCAGCACGGCCTGCAGGTCGTGCAGGCCGACAACGCGCTGTCCGCGCTCAAGGAGCTGCGCAAGCACACGGACATCGTGATCGTGCTGATGGACGTGATGATGCCGCAGATGGACGGCAACGAGGCCATCCGCTTGATCCGCGAGATGCCCCGCTACCGGGACCTGACGATCATCGCCGTCACGGCCAAGGCCATGAAGGGTGACCGCGAGCTGAGCCTCGCCGCGGGCGCCACCGATTACCTGACCAAACCGGTGGACGCCGACCGGCTGTTCGACCTGCTCTCCGAACACCTCCCCGCCGGGATGACCAGCGAAGCCGAGTGAGGTCTGCGCTCGCCGGGACCGCGCGCAGCTCGTTGCGCGGTGTGCACTAGCTGAAAGGGACTATTGCGCGATTCGCGCAGCGATCTCTATGGTTAGACCAACCCGACGGGGGGTGCTCGTTGGGTGTTTCGGCGAGCAGAAGAGCAGGTGATCATGGGATCGCGAGTCCTGGTCGTGGCCGATGACCTCAGCGGTGCCGGTGATTCCGGAGTCCCCTTCGCACTGCGCGAAATGCGCACTCTGCTGGCGTTGGACGACACCGGCGACGCCGAGGTGTTCGTGGCCGACACCGACAGCAGGCACATCGAACCCGATCTCGCCGCCAAGCGCGTGCACGAAGCACTGGACGGGCACGCGCAAGGCCGCGTCGTTTTCAAGAAGATCGACTCCACGCTGCGCGGCAACGTCGCCTCCGAGGTCGGAGCGATCGTCGAGCACGCCGACGGGGCGGGGGTGCTGCTGTGCCCGGCCTCGCCGGCCACCGGCCGCACCGTCCTCGGTGGAGTCGTGCACATCAACGGAATTCCGCTGCACCACACCGGTTTGTGGAAGGCCGAACCCGGCGAGGCGCCGAAGGACATCGCCTCCGCCCTGGAGGGTCTGAAGGTCCGCCACGTCGCGCTGGCCTCGGTGCGCGGCAGGCCCGCGCAGCTGCGCGAGCGGGTCGCGCAGCTGCTCACCGAAGCCGACGTGGTGATCTGCGACGCGGTGTCGGAGAGCGACCTGCGCGCGGTGGTCACCGCCGGCTCGGCGGCCGCCAGCCAGCCGCACTGGGTCGGCGCGGCCGGACTGGCCGACGCGCTGGCCGAACTGCTGCGCCCCGGCTACGACATCGAACCTCCGCCGCCGGTGGACGGGCCGGTGCTGGCCGTGGTCGGCAGCGCCAACTGCGCTTCCCGCCAGCAGGCCGACTACCTCTCCGAACGCTTCGGGCACACCCGGCGCCTGGCCGCGCGCACCCTCGTCGAGGCCGAACCGACCTCGTTGGCGCGCACCGCCGAGCAGATCCACGACGCGTTGTGCGCAGGGGACGTGCTGGTCACCGTGGAAGGGCCGGTCGAGGCCGGGTTCTCCCGCGAGCTCACCGACGCGTTGGCCGAGGTGTGCGCCCCCGCCGCCGAGAAGGCAGGACTGCTGGTGCTCACCGGCGGTGAAACCGCCCGAGCCGTGCTGGGCAGGCGGGGCGTGAGCGGCCTGCGACTGCTCAACGAACTGGAACCCGGCGTGGTGCTGGGCCGCACCATCGAGAAGGAACCCGGTTACGTCATCACCAAGGCCGGTGCGTTCGGTGCGCCGGACACCCTGCACCGGGCGGTGTCCGCGGTGCGCTGCGGAAGGGCTGTCGCGTGACCTCACCTGCCATCGCCGTCACGATGGGCGACGCCGCCGGCGTCGGCCCGGAGGTGGTCGTGCGCGCGCTCGCCGAGCCCGCACTGCGGGGGCTCGCCCGCCCGGTGGTGATCGGCGACGCCGCCCGGCTGACCCGGGCCGTCGAGATATGCGGCCTCGACCTGCGCGTCAAACCCATCGCCTCGCCCGCCGAGGCGAGCGGTGATCCGGGCGTGCTGGAGGTCATCGACGTCGGTGGCGTCCCACCGGACCTGCCCTTCGGCGAACTGTCCGAAGTGGCTGGTGAAGCGGCCTACCGGTACGTGGCCGAGGCCGCGGAGCTGGCGATGGCAGGGCAGGTGCAGGCGATCTGCACCGCGCCGCTGAACAAGGCGGCGCTGCACGCCGCCGGTCACCGCTACCCCGGGCACACCGAACTGCTCGCCGAGCTGTGCGGTGTGCCGGAGGTGTCGATGATGCTGTCCACCGGCTCGGTGCGGGTCATCCACGTGACCACCCACATCGGACTGCTCGACGCGATCGAGCGGATCGAGCCCGGGCTGGTGGAGCGGACGGTGCGCCGCGGTCACACGACCCTGGTCGACGCCGGGATCGAGGCCCCGCGCATCGCGGTGTGCGGCATCAACCCGCACGCGGGCGAGAACGGCCTGTTCGGCTACGGCGAAGAGGAGGCCAAGATCGAGCCGGCCTTGGCCGCCTGCCGCGCCGACGGCATCGACGCGCGCGGTCCGCTGCCGGCCGACACGGTGTTCTTCCGCGCCGGGCGAGGCGATTTCGACCTCGTGGTGGCGATGTACCACGACCAGGGGCACGGGCCCGTGAAGGTCCTCGGCTTGGAGGCCGGGGTCAACATCACCGTGGGGTTGCCGGTCATCCGGACCTCGGTGGACCACGGCACGGCTTTCGACATCGCCGGCACCGGCCGGGCCGAGGCGGGCAGCATGCTGGAAGCGCTGCGCCAGGCCGCGGCACTGGCCGGACGGCCTTGATCCGGTTCTGGGAGGATCACGGCGTGAGCGCGGAAGTCGAAGAACGCCTCTCGGCGGGGCAGCGCCGGGCGTTGATAGAGCGGTTGGTGACCGAGCAGGGCGCGGTCCAGGTCGAGGAGCTCGCGGCGTCGCTGGCGGTCACGCCCTCGACGATCCGGCGAGACCTGCAACTGCTGACCGACCAGGGCAAGCTCGCCCGCACCTACGGCGGGGCGATGCCCGCGACCAGCGCTGAGCCCTCCCTGGGCCAGCGCACCGCGCTGGCCTCGGCGGAGAAGGACCGCATCGCCGAATGGGCCGCCGGGCAGGTCTCCGCCGGTGACACGGTCATCTTGGACGCGGGCACCACGACCGGGAAGCTGGCCCACCACCTGCGCGACCGCGGCGGGCTGACGGTGATCACCAACAGCGTGATGGCGCTGACCGAGCTGGTCGACGCCGACCCGGTGCAGGTCGTGTCGCTGGCCGGCGAGCTGCGGCACATCAGCCAGGGCTTCGTCGGCCCGCTGGCGGAACTGACCTTGTCGCGGCTCACCGCGGACAAGGCGTTCCTCGGCGCCGACGGACTGGACTCCCGGCACGGCATCTGCGAGGCCAGCCTGCTGCAGACCCGGCTGAAGGAGCAGATGATCGCCCAGTCGCGCGAGGTCTACATCCTCGCCGACAGCAGCAAGCTCGGCGCGATGCCCTTCAACGCCTGGGCGCCGCTGCCGGCCCGCTGGACCCTCGTCACCGACACCAACGCCGGCGAGAAGGAGCTCGCCCCGTTCCGCTGCCTGCCCGAGGTCACGATCATCACGGTTTGACCGGGTGGAGGTGCTGCCACCTCGGGCGCTCGCCGCGGTGATACCGTTCGCCCTGCTCACGAGTGGTGCGGGGAGGGGGCGCGATGAACCCCCGGATCGCGTTGTACGTCGGAGGGCTGCTCGGGCCCTTCGGCGCCGGGATCGTGGCGGCGATGCTGCCCGAACTGGCGGCGGACTACCAGGTCACCCCGGGCCTGGCCGCGACCTCCACCACCACCTACCTGCTGCCGTTCGCGCTGGTCATGCTCGTTTCCGGCAACCTCGGTGAGCGGTGGGGCAGCACCCGCACGATCCGCGCCGCCTACATCGGCTACGCCGTCGTCGCCCTGCTGGGAGCCCTTGCCCCGTGGTTCTGGCTGTTCCAACTCACCCGAGCACTGCAAGGCGTCGCCAACGCCTTCACCACACCGCTGCTGCTGGCCAAGATCGCCGCGGGCGCCCCGCGGCAGCGGCTGGGTCGCGCGATGGGTGCTTACGGGGCGATGCAGGCCATCGGCCAGACCACCGCGCCCCTGGTCGGCGGGCTGGCCGCGGAAACCGCGTGGCAGCTCGCCTTCCTCGGCGTCGCCGTCGTCGCCGCTGCGCTGGCGGTCAGCCCGCTCCCGCCCGACACCGCCGCGCAGCGGCGCCCTCCGGCACTGCGCGACGCCTGGACGCCCGTGGTGCTGCTCAGCGGCGCCGTCGCCGCGATCGCCTGGATGTGCTCGGCCGGGCTGCCCTTCCTGGTCGCCTTCCGCCTCGACGACGCCTTCGCGCTCAGCCCCGGTGCGCGCGGGCTGGCGCTGACCGCCTACGGCATCGCCGGCGCGCTCGCCGCCCGTCTGACCGGTAGCGCCGTCGACCGCTTCGGCGTGCGCACCACGCTGATCACCGGGGTGCTGGTGAACGCGATCGCCGTCGCCGCGGTGGGAACCCTCGACCGGCTGCCCGTGGTCGTGCTCGCCTGGGCCGCGGCCGGGGTGTGCGGACAGCTGATCTTGGTCGCCGTGCACTCCACGGTGCTCGGCGGAACCGGCGGGGGTGGGGCCATCTCGGTGGTCACCGCCTGGCGGTTCCTCGGGATGTCGGCGGCCCCGGCGGTGTTCACCGGTCTCTACCACCAGGGCGCGGCGTTGGGCTTCGGCGTGGCGGGCCTGCTGCTGGCACTTCTGATTCCCGTTGTTTCCATTTGGTGGCCCCGGCCTCGACCGGCCACCGGCTGAGTCCTCGCAGCTCGCAGCGGGTTTCGAGTGCGCGGGTGACGGTTTCTCGCCACGCCCGTCACCGCTTCCGGCCCATCCCGCGGCGATCGATCGTGTGTCAGGCTGCCCCCGTCCCAACCACGGGGAGAGGGAGCCATGAAGATCACCCGCTGGAAGCCCGTCACGCTGTTATGCGGCGCGGTCCTGGTGGCCGCGCCGACCGCCGCGGTCGCGATGGCCTCGCCCGCGCACCCCACCGCCGAGGACTACTACCAGGACGCCCTCGGCAAGACCGGCCCCGAGCTGGAGGCTGCGCTGCACGGCATCATCAGCAACGGCGTCACGACCCTGGACTACGACGGCGTCTGGGACGCCCTCAAGGTCACCGACGAGGACCCGAACGACCCCGCCAACGTCGTCCTGCTCTACACCGGACGTTCGCAGGCCAAGGACACCAACGGCGGCGACGCCGACCAGTGGAACCGCGAGCACGTCTGGGCCAAGTCCCACGGCGACTTCGACACCGTCCCCGGCCCGGGCACCGACGTGCACCACCTGCGCCCCACCGACGTGTCGGTCAACGCCGACCGCGGCAACAAGGACTTCGACCTGGGCGGCACCGAGTCCGAGGAAGCCCCCGGCAACTTCACCGACGACGACTCCTGGGAGCCGCGCGACGAAGTCAAGGGCGACGTCGCCCGCATGATCTTCTACATGTCGGTGCGCTACGAGGGCACCGACGGCTTCGCCGACCTCGAGGTCAACGACCAGGTCGGCAACGGCAGCGCCCCGCACATCGGCAAGCTCTCAGTGCTCAAGCAGTGGCACGAGCAGGACCCGCCGGACGCTTTCGAGCAGCGCCGCAACGAGGTCATCTTCACCGACGTCCAGCACAACAGGAACCCGTTCATCGACCACCCGGAATGGGTCGAAGAGATCTGGTGACACGTCCCAGTCGCGGCGACTTGCGTGACGGTGCCGGTGGCGGAACCTGAGGCAGTGCTCCTGCTCCGGGCGGGCCGACTCCTGCATGCCGCACACACCACGTCGGCCGTCCTCGCAGGAGGACCACCTCAGAACCCGCGGCGGTGCCGGCTGAGTCCCACGCCTGGAGAAGCGGCTGCCGCCGCGTGCCGCCTGGAACCGTGAACGCCCCCGGAAGCCAAGTTCGAGACGGTGTGTCACGCTCCTCCAGGCCACTGCGCCGCGGGACGGTGTTCGCAGTTCTCGCGAAGTTCGACGGTGGAGCTTCCGCCTCGAACTTCGCGAGAACTGCGAACGGCCTCAGCAGCAGGCGTCGTCGTGGGTCTTGCCGGCGCGCTGCTGAGCAGTGCGTGGCCGGGCCTCAGCCGGAGAGGACTCCGTCGGCCACCAGGCCTGCGTAGATGGCTTCGCTGACGGCCTGGAGGGACGACATGGGCCGGATCATCACCGTGAAGGTGCTGATCCGATCACCGTCGTTCACGTGGATCAGGTCGATCCCTTCGACCTGCTTGCCGGACACGACGGTGCGGAAGTGCAGGACGTGCGCTTCGGCGTCGTCCCCGTCCGGGGTCTGGCCGCGGCCGGGGAAGTCACCGACGTAGCGGAAGTCCTCGAACGTCCGCTGCAGCACCTGGAACAGCGCGCGAACGGTGTCGATGCCCTCGAACGGCGTGAACTTCACCGGGCTGAAGAAGCGGATGTCGTCGGTGAACTCGGCCACGGCGGCGTCGAAGTCACCGGCCTCGATCGCTGAGCGGAAACGGTCTGCGGCGTTCATGGTGTTCCACCTAGGTCGTCGTCGAGTGCTCGGATCGTCTCCTCGCACCACTCCAGCAGCGCCTGCTCCGAGCGGATCCCGCCGCGCAGCACCAGGTGCTGGTGCAGCGCTTGACCGGACAGCTTCGCCGGGTCGGGGAAGTCGCGCCGCTCGATCTCGCGGTACAACGAGAGCCGTTGCAGGTGCAGGTCGCGTTGGCGGGCGAACTCGGCCCGCACCTGCGCGGCGTCGCCGAACGACGCGCCGCGCAGCTTGACGGTGAGGTCGTTGCGGGTCGCGGCGGGTTCGGAGATCCAGCGCTGCAACTCCTCCGCGCCGTCCGAGCTGACCCGGTAGACCTTCTTGTCCGGGCGCTTCTGCTGGGCCACCTGGTCGCAGTCGATCCAGCCGAGCTCGACCATGCGCTTGAGGCTGCGGTAGATCTGCTGGTGGCTGGCCGCCCAGAAGTACCCGATCGACTTGTCGAACCGCCGCGCCAGCTCGTAGCCCGAGCCCGCGCGCTCCCGCAGCGACACCAGGATCGCGTACTCCAGGGACAAGACCGGTCTTCCTCTCAGCCCGCGACGAGCTTCCCGAGGCGGTCGCGGACGAGCTCGCCGGCCTCGGTGACGATGCGGTCGACCAGCTCGGCCACGCTCGGGACGTCGTTGATCAACCCCTGGACCATACCGACGCTCCAGATGCCCAGCTCGGTGTCACCCTGCTCGTAGACCTGACGGCCGCGCGCCCCGGCCACCAGCTCGCGGACGTCGTCGAAACCGGCCCCGTCGTCGAGCTTGGTCACGACTTCGCGGCTGACGGAGTTGCTGGCCACCCGCGCGGTGTTGCGCAGCGGCCGGAAGATCAGCTCGGTGTCGCGCTCGCCGGCCTCGGTGATGCGCTTCTTGACCTCGTCGTGGATCGGCGACTCCTGGGTGCACATGAACCGGGTGCCCATGTTCACCCCGTCCGCGCCGAGCGCCAGGGCGGCGACCAGGCCGCGGGCGTCGGCGAACCCGCCGGAGGCGATGATCGGGATGTTCAGCTCGTCGGCGGCGCGGGGGATGAGCACCAGGCCGGGGATGTCGTCCTCGCCGGGGTGCCCGGCGCATTCGAAGCCGTCGATGCTGACCCCGTTGACGCCCAGCTGCTGCGCCTTGAGGGCGTGCCGGACGCTGGTGCACTTGTGCAGGACCTTGACCCCGGCGGGCTGGAACGCGGCGACCTGCTCGGCCGGGTTGGAACCGGCGGTCTCCACGATGGTGATGCCGGACTCGATGATCGCCTGCCGGTACTCGGCATAGGGCGGGGGAGTGATCGTCGGCAGGATCGTCAGGTTCACGCCGAAGGGCTTGTCGGTGAGCTCGCGGCAGCGCGCGATCTCCTTGACCAGGTCCTCGGGAGTGGGCTGGGTCAGCGCGGTGATCATGCCCAGCGCCCCGGCGTTGGCCACGGCGGCCACCAGCTCGGCCCGCCCGACCCACTGCATGCCGCCTTGCACGATGGGGTGCTCGACGCCGAACTCCTCGGTGAACCTGGTTCGCAGCACGTTGCTCACTGCCCTTCTCAACTCGAACCGCTCCGGGGGTCCGGACGCTACTATGCATCATGTTGCAATGCAACGAGTTGCATATGGAGCCGAGCAGGAGCCCCCGATCTCGACGGAGCATCGGGGTAGGCCTGCGACGATCGAGGTGGTCGCGTCGGGAGCGGCGCAGAGCCGCTCTTCCTCCAGGTGCGGGGACTCAGCTGGCACCGCTGCAGGTTCCGTTCCGAGCAGCTTCGCGGCCAGGACGTCGTGACGCCGCGTGTCGACATGCTCGAAGAGCGGACACGCGGCGCCGCTCAGGACCTCCCGCCGGGGACCTGAGCGGATCAGAAGTTCACGTATCCGCCGTCGACCGTGATGGCGTCCGCCGTGTGGTACGAGCTCGCCGGGCTGGCCAAGTAGACCGCCAGCGAACCGAAGTCGTCGGGCTCGCCCCAACGGCCGGCCGGCACCCGCGGCAGCACTTTGCGGTGGAACGCTTCCGAGTCCAGCATCGGATCCGCCAGCGGTGTGCTGACCCAGCCCGGCAGCACCGCGTTGGCGCGGATGCCGTGGCGCGCCAGCTCGATCGCGATGGACTTGATCATCGACACCAGCGCGCCCTTGCTCGCCGCGTAGGCCTGCCCGCGCGGCTGGCCCTGCCGGGCCGCCAGGCTCGACGTGCCCACGAGGCTGCCGCCCTCGCCCTGGGCCAGCATCTGGCGCGCCGCCGCCCGCAAGGTCAGGAACGCGCCGTCCAGGTCGACCCGGGTGACCCGCCGGAACTCGCTGAGGTCGGTCTCGACGAAACGGCTCCCCACCCCGCCGATCCCGGCGTTGGCGAAGCAGGAGTCCAGCCGCCCGAAGTGCTCGACCGTCTGCGCCATCGCGTCCTCGACCTGCTGCTCATCACCGACGTCGCAGCGCACCGCGAGGACCTTCCCGCCGTGCTCGTCCAGCTCACGTGCCGCGGTCTCGTTGCGCTCGCCGTTGGTGCCCCAGATGCACACCGACGCACCGGCCGCGGCCAGCGCGTCGGCCATCGCCAGGCCGATCCCGGAGTTGCCGCCGGTGACCAGCGCGACGTGCCCGGTCAGGTCGAAAGGATTGGGCTTCTCGCTCACGTGGGTGCTTCCTCCTAGGAAGGGGGTCGAGGACCGCTGCAGCGCAGCCGCGATCCAGCGACCTGCGCGGACAAGCGGGCGGGGCCGCCGTGTTCAGGTGTGGACGTTGTCGGTCCAGGTCTCAGCTCGCGCCGCCGCAGGCCCTGAGCCGCGGCAACACCCGTGCGAGAGGGCGGACATGTCGCGCGAGGAGTCCGCCACCCCCGCTCAGATGACACCTGTGGCCGCGTCTTCGGACGCACCAGGCGCGGCGCGAGCCGCTCGGGGTCTGCCACCGGCGCAGCTGAGCAGAGCAGTTCCTAGTCGCGGAACTCCTTGCGCAAGGTCGTCTTGAGGACCTTGCCGCTGGGGTTGCGGGGGAGCTGTTCGACCAGGCGGACCTGCCGAGGGCGCTTGTAGCTCGCCAGCCGTGCGCGGCACCAGGTCTCGATCTCCTCCTCGGTCGGCGGGTCCGCGGGGTCGCGCGGTGCGATGACGGCCAGCGGCGTCTCGCCCCAGCGCTCGTCCGGGACGCCGATGAGCGCCACCTCGCCGACCTTGGGGTGCCCGGACAGCGCCTCCTCGACCTCGGCGCAGTAGATGTTCTCGCCACCGGAGATGATCATGTCCTTCTTGCGGTCGACCACGTAGATGTAGCCGTCGGCGTCCTGGCGGACCAGGTCGCCCGAGTGGAACCACCCGCCGCGGAAGGCCTCCGCTGTTTCCTCCGGCTTGTTCCAGTACTCCCGCATCACCGTCGGGCCCCGGTAGACGATCTCGCCGACCTCGCCCTGCGGGACGTCGTTCATCTCGTCGTCGACGATGCGCACCTCGACGTTGATCATCGGCGTGCCCACCGAGCCGATCTTGCGCAGCGCGTCCTCGGCTCGCAGCGCCGTGGTCACCGGGCTGCACTCGGTCTGTCCGAAGACGGTGCTCAGCTCGGCCTGCGGGAAGGTGTCCATGATCTGGCGCAGCAGGCTCGTCGACGCCGGCGCCGCGCCCCAGCTGATCCGCCGAAGCGCCGAGAGGTCGTAGTCGCCGATGTCGGGCAGCGAGCAGATCGCCTGCCACTGGGCGGGCACGAAGAAGCAGCCCGAGATGCGTTCCCGCGCCAGCATCGCCACCGTCTCGCGCGGGTCGAACTGGCCCGACGAGGACAGCACGATCCGGCCACCGCGCAGCAGCGGGCCCATCATCCCCGAGACCCCGGCGATGTGGAACAACGGCACTCCCACCAGGTACACCCGGTCGTCCTCGGAGACGCCGTTGTGCACCAGCAGGCTGAAGGTGTGCATCAGCAGGTTGTGGTGGGTCAGCACCGCGCCCTTCGGGCGACCGGTCGTGCCCGAGGTGTACATGATGAAGGCGGGGGAGGAGAGGTCGACGTCGACCTCGTCGTGCTCGGGTGAGGCCGCCGCCAGCGCCTGCTCGAACTCCACCGAGTCCGCTCCCGCGTCGCCACCGCCGATGACCAGCGCGAACTTGGTGCCCGGAGCCTGCTCTCGGGCTTTGGCCACCGCATCGGCCAGGTACGAGTCGGTGATCACCGCGCTCGACCCGCTGTCGTTGAAGTGGTAGGCGATCTCGTCGGCGACCAGCCGGAAGTTCACCGGCACGCAGATCGCGCCGATCCGCGCACCGGCCACGAAGGCCTCGATGGTTTCCAGGTGGTTCAGGGTCGCGACCGCGAACCGGTCGCCCACGCCCAGGCCGCGCTCGCGGAGGGCGTTGGCCAGGCGCGTGACGCGCTCGTCGAACTCGGCGTAGCTGCGGGAGACCTCTCCATGCCGCAGCGCGATCTCGTCGGGAACCTTGCGGGCATGGCGCGCGAGCTGGTCGCTGATCGTCATGCCGCTGCCGGGCAGAGCGGACATCGTCACCTCGCCGTTGAGGGGTGCTGGATCCACTCATCCTGCGGCGCGGAATCAGGGTGGTCAAGATGATGATCGTACGCTCGCTAAGTGGACCGGGCGTCACCAACTTCACCCAGCGCGAGGGGGTTTCGCCGCCGGAGCCGGTTCCGGCGCCGGTGTCCGGCGTGCCAGGCTGGTCCGGCAACCAGTGGTCGAGCCGATGTCGCGATGAGGAGTCAACGGAGAGTGACCGAACAGGAGCGGCCGTTCGAGCTCAGGACCGTTGCCCTCGCGGCCTTCGGCCCCACCCTGCTCTTCGCCACCGGCGAGGGCGCGATCCTGCCGATGATCCCGCTCATCGCCGCCCACCAGGGCGCCGGCCTCGGCGCGCTCGGCCTCATCGCGGCCATGATCATGGTCGGTGAGCTCATCGGCGACCTGCCCAGCGGCGCGCTCGTGCACCGGCTCGGCGAACGCACCGCGATGATCGCCGCCTCGCTGGTCTCGATCGCCGGGCTGCTCGGCTGCTACGCCTCGACCAACCCGTGGGTGCTCGGTGCGTGCGTGTTCCTCGTCGGCGTGGCCACCGCCGTCTTCGCCCTGGCCAGGCACGCGTTCATCACCACCAGCGTCCCGCTGCGCTACCGCGCCCGGGCGCTGAGCGTCCTCGGCGGGCTGTTCCGCGCCGGCTACTTCATCGGACCGTTCGTCTCCTCGCTGGTGCTGGTGCTCAGCCCCGAGGAGAAGTCGGTGTTCCTCGTCCACGTCGGTTTCGCGGTGGCCACGCTGGTGCTGCTGATGTGCACCCGCGACCTCAGCGGCGCCGACGAACCCGCCCACCGCGAAGCCCACCACGGACTGCTGTCCACGATGAGCCGGCACCGAGGAGTGCTGCTGCGGATGGGTTCCTGCGCAGCACTGCTCGGCGGGCTGCGGGCATCCCGCAACGTCGTGCTGCCGCTGGTCGCCGTGGCCGCCGGACTGCCCGCCTCGACCACCGCGCTGGTCATCGGCATCGCCGGCGGCGTCGACTTCGCGCTGTCCTACACATCCGGGCAGATCATGGACCGGTGGGGGCGGTTGTGGGCGGCGGTGCCGTCGATGACCGGGCTGGGCGTCGGACACGCGCTGCTGTTCGTCGTCACCGACGTGCCCACCTTCGCCGCCGTGGCGTTGCTGCTCGGCCTCGCCAACGGCACCAGCAGCGGCATCCTGATGACCCTCGGCGCCGACCTCGCGCCGCACCCCGGCCCCGCACCGTTCCTCGGCGCCTGGCGCTTCACGGGCGACTTCGGGCAGGCGGTCGGTCCGCTGATCACCTCCGGCCTCACCGCCCTGGCCGGTGTAGGGCTCGCCGGGGCCGGCATGGGCGTGCTCGGGTTCCTCGGTGCCGGGCTGCTGGTGCGCTACACGCCCCGCTACGTGCCGCGGCGAACCTCGGTCGTGGCGGGTGATCGTCAGTCGGCCCACACCACCCGCCCGACGCCGTGATCGCCGTGGTCGAATCGGCCGAACGCGGTGTCGAGGAGGGGAAGTCGGGTGTCGGTCACCAGGCAACCGGTGTGGATGGCGGTCTCGCCGTGATCTTGCTCGGCGGGGTGGGGCTCGTGTTCGAGTCGGGTCTGCTCGAGGACGCAGGGTTGCTCGACTCGGAAGTCAGCGCCGACACCGGCCCGGCCGACGACCAGCTCGCGCAGCTCGAGGTCGCACCGGCGGGGTCGATGACCGGATGCTCGGGGGAGAGGTTCAAGCACTGGACCCCGCAGCTGTCCGCCGGGAAGAACTGCAGCACGCGCGAAGCCGTGCTGGCCCGCGACGGCGCGGGCATCAGGTCCAACGACGCGTGCGAGGTCACCGCCGGGTCGTGGACCAGCGTCTACACCGGCGAGCGGATCAGCAGTGCCGAGGACGTCGACGTCGACCTCGCGGTCCCGCTGGCCAACGCCTGGCGCAGCGGCGCGCACGCGTGGGACGATGCGAAGCGCCAGCAGTTCGCCAACGACGTGAGCCTGCCGCAGCTGGTGGCGGTGGACTCCCGCTCCAACCGCAGCGAGAGCGACCAGGACCCGTCGAGCTGGAAGCCCGCCTCCCAAGCCCAGTGGTGCAGCTACTCCACCGACTGGACCACCGTGAAGAGCAGTGACGACCTGAGCGTCACCGCCGCCGAGAAGCAGGCCCTGGCGGACATGCTCACCCCTGCGGCTGAACCTCCGGGTCCAGCTGGACGAGCGGCCCCGGCTCGGTGGCGCCCGCCGGGGATCGGGAGGGTCGAGCTGAGACCTCCCGATCACCAACGGTTGAGCACTGCCGACACAGCCCGGGAGCGCCGCGTGGTGGGGAGTTCCAGTCGGAACTCCCCACCACGCGGTCAGCCGGTGAGGGCCTGCTGGGCGCCCGGGTGCAGCGGCACCGGGTCGGTCTTGGTCGCCTCGTCGCGGTTGATCTGCTTGGCCGAGGGGTGCACGGCCTCCAGGTCGGCCTTCTTGTCGAAGAGCAGCTTCGTCACCGCGCACGCGTTGTTGGCCGGGAAGTCGTCCCGCACCACCAGCAGGTTCGGCACCTGCACCGTCGGCACGTCAGCCGGCAGACCGTAGGTCGCCGCCGGGATCGTGCCCTGCTCGTAGACGGAGCTGATCTTGTTCAGCTCCGGCAGCTGCGGGGTGATGTCGATGAACTTCACCGCACCGCCCAGCGTCGTGGTCAGGTCCGTGATCTGCGGGGTCGGCAGACCTCCCGACCAGAACAGGCCGTCGATCGTGCCCGACTTCATCCCGTCCACCGACTTGCCCAGCGCCAGCCGCTGAGCCTGGATGTCGGTGTTGGGGTCCAGCCCCGCCGACTGCAGCAACCGGTTCGCGATGACCTCGGTGCCCGACTTCGGCGAGCCCGTCGAGATCCGCTTGCCACGCATGTCCGCGATGCTGTTGATGCCCGAATCGGCCTTGACCACCACGTGCGTGGAGTTCGGGTAGATGCGGCTCAGCGCCTGGATCGACTGCTTCTCACCGTCGAAGGCCTCCTTGCCGGCCACCGCGTCGGCAGCCGTGTCGGCCAGGGTGAAGGCGATGTCGTAGTCCCCGGCGACCAGCTGTTGGATGTTCTGCACCGAGGCACCCGTTTCGGCCGCCGTGGCGCGCAACCCGGTGTTCTGGCTGACCACCTGCGCCAAACCGCCGCCGAGCACGTAGTAGACACCACCGGTGTTGCCCGTGGCGATGGTCAACCGCCCGTCACCGGCCTCGCAGGACGCGGCCTGCTCGGCAGGCACCTCCTGCACCTGCTTGCCGCCGCAGCCGGTGAGCACCAGCGCCGCGGCGGCCGCGGTCGCCAGCAATGCCTTAATCCGCATCAGTGAGTTCCTCCTTGAACTGTGCCTTGCGGCGGAACATCAGCTGGGCGGCCACGCCCAGCACGCAGAAGCCGAGCCCCACGGCCACCACCGGGGGCTCGAGGTAGAGCAGGCACAGCGCGCCGGGTGCGAACAGCACCCGCACCGGCGTCGACACCGGGCCGAAGAACCAACCACCGGTGACCACGCTCAACGCACCCACCGCGATGACCGAGGCCGCCAGGACCCACACCACCGTCAGCGCGTCGGTCTGCAGCAGCAGGGCGGCACCGTTGTCGGTCAGCACGAACGCGATCGGCACCAGGAACGCCGGGAGCGTGTACTTCCAGGCCTGCATCATCGTGCTGATCACCCGGCCGCCGGTGATGGCCGCAGCTGCCACCGCCGCCAGCGCCGTCGGCGGGGTGACCTCGGAGAGAACCGCGTAGTAGAAGATGAACATCGCCCGCTCGGCGTCGGCCACACCGAGCTCGCCCAGCGCTGGTCCGATGACCACCCAGGCGATGATGAACGACGCGGTCACCGGCACCGCCAAGCCGAGCACGCCGACGGCCAGCGCCGAGAACACCACCGTGAGCACCAGGACCGCGGTCGGGTCCTGCGAGATCGCGCTGGCGGCCTGCACCAGCGCGTCGGCCAGCTCCTGGCCCAACCCGGTCTTGGTGATCGTCGAGGTGATGATCCCCGCCGCCGCGCACACCGCGATGACCGGGAGAGCCCCGCGCACACCGATCGACAGCGCGTCCACCATGCTGCGCGCCCAGCCCAGCACCGCCTGGCCCGGTCCGTCGGTGGACCGCACGAGGCTGGAGACCAGCGAGAACAGCGCCGCCACGCCCGTGGCGTAGACGACGGCGGCGAACGGCGGGATGTTCATCGCCAGGAACACCACGATGATCGCCAGCGAGAGGAAGTGATAACCGCCCCGCAGCAACAACTTCCAGGCGCTGCCGTGCTCGAGGTCCACCGCCTTGGCGCCGAAGCGCCGTGCGTCGGCCTCCACCGAGAACACGATGCCCAGGTAGTACAGCAGCGTCGGCACGCACGCCCAGATCAGCACCGTCAGGTACGAGGTCTGCAGGTACTCGGCGATGATGAACGCCGCCGCGCCCAACGTCGGCGGCGACAGGATCGCCCCGATGCCCGAGGCCGCCAGCAGGCCACCGGCGTTCTCCTGCGGATACCCCGCGCGCCGCAGGATCGGCCAGGTGATGGAACCCAGGCTCACCGCCGTCGCCGTGCCGGAACCGGAGACCGTGCCCAGCAGGAAACCCGACAGCACCGCGGTGCGCCCCGGCGCGGTGCGCGAGCGCTTGAACGCGGCGAAGGAGAAGTCCACGAAGAACTGTCCGGCACCGGAGGCCGACAGAACTGCTCCGTAGAGCGTGAACAGCACGATGTAGCTGGCCGCGACGTCCAGGGGAGTGCCGTAGAACCCGCTGGCGTCGTTGTAGAGCGCGTTGATGATCTGGCTGAAGTCCACTCCGGCGTGCGAGATTCCCCAGTTCTGGGGCAGGAAACCGCCGTAGTAGGCGAAAGCGACGAAGGCCAGGCAGATCACCGGGAGGATCCAGCCGGTGGTGCGCCGGGTCGCCTCCAGCACCAGCAACAACAGCAACGCCCCGGCCACGATGTCCAGGGTGGACAGGCTTCCCTGCCGGTCGAGGAACGCGTCGAAACCGCCCGAGGCGAACGGCAGCACCGGGTAGAAGCCCACCAGCAGCGTCAACGCCGAGAGCACCCAGTCGTACCAGGCGGGATCGTCGCGCCCACCGGATCCACGCCTGCCGCCGGGGCGGTAGCACAGGAACACCAGCGGCAGCGTGCATCCCAGGAAGATGACCAGGTAGAACTGGTTGCCCTTGGTCAGCGGGAAGAAGACCTGCCGCAGCACCAGCAGCGCGACCGCGAGGGCCACCAGGTACACCAGCACGTCCGGCCCGCGGGAGAGCCGGCGCGCCGGCTTCTCCTCGTCGTGCGCCGCAACGATGTCACCGGCTTCGGTGGTGGTCTCGTCGGGAAGTCGTTCGCGCTCAGGCCGCGTCGCCCGGCTCATGCTTCGCCCTTTCGGCCCGTTTTCTCATGTCGGGAGCGACCGAGGTCACGTCCCAGGGGCAACAGGATGCGGGGGCGAACCGGTGATGTCCATAGTCCGACTCGCCCGGTTCGCATGCGCTACGCAACCGTGATGGGACTCCTATGCTGACCGCATGGCGAAGTACTTCGACGTGCATCCGGACAACCCGCAGCCGCGCTCGATCGGCCAGGTGGTGGAGATCCTCCGGGACGGCGGACTGATCGCCTACCCCACGGACTCGTGCTTCGCCCTCGGCGCGCAGCTGGGCAACAAGGAGGGCATGGACCGGATCCGTTCGATCCGCCACCTCGACGACCGGCACCACTTCACGCTGGTCTGCGAGAGCTTCGCGCAGCTCGGCCACTTCGTGATCATCAACAACGCGGTGTTCCGCGCGATCAAGGCCTCCACGCCGGGCAGCTACACCTTCATCCTCCCCGCCACCAAGGAGGTCCCGCGCCGGCTGCTGCACCCCAAGAAGAAGACCGTCGGCGTGCGCATCCCCGCCCACAACGTCGCCCAGGCGCTGCTGCGGGAGTTGGGGGAACCGATCCTGTCGAGCACCCTGCTGCTGCCCGGCGAGGAGGAGCCGATGACGCAGGGCTGGCAGATCAAGGACGAGCTCGACCACGTCCTCGACGCGGTCATCGACTCCGGCGACTGCGGCGTGGAACCGACCACCGTCATCGACTTCTCCACCGACGAACCCGAGGTCGTCCGCGTCGGAGCAGGGGATCCGTCCCGCTTCCAGTGATCGGCGCGCGCCGCCGCGGAGCCCGCAGGGACCGGTAGGTCTCGGCCCTCGGCCGTGGTGGTCCTCCAGCTCGCCGAGGTGGTCGAGGCGTCGGCGTCGTGATCGTCAGGCGCGCCGGGGCTCGGTGGTCGAGGTCGGTAGCGGTCTCGCGAACCAGGGGAGAGGTCGCCCGCCTTGGCCGGCTCCCCCCGTCGGTTCCGTGGTGCCCGCCGGAGTGGTTTCGGGACTGGCCGGACGTGGAAGCCCGGTCCCCGGGCAGGTTGTGGACCGTGTGCGCTCTGCTCCGGACCGTGAATCCGTCTCACCGGGAGTCGAGGTGTGGACAAGATCCACCGGCTTGTGGAACCAGCTCGTCCTGATCTTCAGCAGGCCGCGGAGAAATGTGACGCCGGTCACCACGAACCAGGGCGACAGTTGCAGACGTGTCCACGAGGGACCGTGTAGTGTTCGTGGTGGTCGTATTTTTCTGGGGTCGTGTTCGCGCACACTCGCAGGATGGTGATGCGAGCGTGCTGCTTTCTGGTTGTAGCTGGACAAGTCGCCGTTCGATCCGCGACCCAGGTCGTCACGCAGTGTGACGGGCTGATGTAGTACCGGCTCCCAGAAGGAGAGAGCAAGCATGGCACAGGGAACCGTGAAGTGGTTCAACTCGGAAAAGGGCTTCGGCTTCATCGCCCCGGACGACGGTGGCCCGGACGTCTTCGTCCACTACTCGGCCATCGACGCCCGCGGTTTCCGCAGCCTCGATGAGGACCAGAAGGTGAGCTACGAGGTCAGCCAGGGCCCGAAGGGCCCGCAGGCGGCCGACGTCCGCGTCATCTGAACACGGCGTCTCACACAACACCGGAACGACCTGCCCGCTGAGGTAGGTCGTTCCACTTCGAAGAGCCGGTCACACGGCCCGCCGACGGGGAACCCCGCACTGATCACCAGTGCGGGGTTCTTCGCGTTCCAGGCGACCCCGCGACGCGCCGGCCCGCACCGGCGGGCAGTGACCAGCACGTACACCGAGGTCCGCCACCTGGAGCCATTCCCGGTGTGGACCAGACCGCCGATCGCTCACGCGTGCTGCGATGCGACCCCACGCCGCAGCCACCGCCGGCAGCCCCCGCGCACAGCGACGGACTCCTGACCGTCACCGATGACCAGTCGGAGTCGTTGCGCCGCAGCGGGTCCGCGACCCACGCCGCGGACACGAGACGTCCTCTCAACCCCAGCTGCTCCTCCACGTCGGCGGTCGAACTGGGGGTGTCCCGCCAGGTCGGAGCGCGGGCCGCTCAGGGCACCACGCCCGGAGGTCCACCAGCACGCGATCAGGGGGTGTCCTGGCGGCCGCCGGACGGGACGCGCCGGAGGCGGGCGGAGACGTGCGGGGTCATCGGTTGGCCGACCATCGCCCGGCTCTCGGCGTAGTCGAGGAGGTCCTCGCTCAGCGCGTAGGTGCGGCGGGCGGCCTCCACCTGCTTGGCGGTGGGGGTACCCAGCACCGCGTCGGTCTCCAGTTCCCAGCGACCGGGTTGCGCCGAACCGTGGAACAGGTCCACCAGTCCCGTGGCGTGGGTCAGCAGCAGTTCGACCCGGCCCTCGGTGCCCGGACGCCAGAAGCCCGTTTCCCAGGCCGCCGGGCGCAGCACCGCGCCTTTGGCGTCGAGCAGCCAGGCCCGCGCCTGGTGGCGCAGGAACGGCCGGCCGTCGTGGGAGACCGTCACCTGCTGGCCGAAGCGGAACGGCCCGTCGATGGTCGGGTAGTCCACCTCGCCCTCGCCGCGCCACACCCCGACGAGCTCGCGCAGCGGCGCGCAGGCGTCGTGCAACGGCGGGCGGCTGCCCAGGTCGGCGGTGTCGCCGGGGATCGGCTCGCGGAACTCCTCGGGTGTGCTCACCCGGACCAGCCTAGGAGCCGGCGGTGAGCGCACGGGCGCGGCGGGCCCACCTCCCGAGCGGGAGCCGACCGCTGCGGAACGCCGATGTCCGCCTTGTCGTGGTGGGTGGCCTTGTGCTTGTGTGCGAGGGGTGTACCGGATCTACTGCTTTCGCAAGCTCGCCGTGACCGTCGAAGGCGTCGACTTCCTCGATCCCGCCCGGGCCGGCGAACCGGGCGCGCGCGAGCGCGGTGTCCGCCTCGAACTGCGCGGTCTGTCCGAGTCCGCCGAAGCGGGTTCGATCTACGCGTCCCGCGCGACGTGGCTCAGCCGCGGTATCAGCCGCTTCGACCTGCTCGAATCCGAGCCGCACGCGGCCGACCGGATGCACTGGCACCCGGAGATGTCCGACGGTGAGCCCGGCCAGCGCGTTTTCGACGCCGAACTCTCCGCCGACCCGCTGGGCTGGCTGGCGCGGACCCTGCGCGACGTCACCCCGCTGCTGCGCCGCGCCGGCCTGGACCCGGCCGAGCACGCCGAGGACGTCGCGGCGATGGCCGAGGCGGCTGAGGAGATCACCGAGATCACCGGCCGCCTCCTCGCGGAGGCGCGCAAGCCGTGGCCGGAGGTCACCCGGGACGAGCGCGGCCTCGCGGCGATCAACATCTGACTTCCGCCCTCGTTCGATCGGGTGGTGTTCGCAGCACCGCAGCACGTTCGGCGCCGCGCGGGCACCGGCGAACGCCTGGCGTCGCCCTCGCGTCGCCACCGAACGCGCCGTGGGTGAACCCGGCGGAGATCTGCGGCCACTGGGAGGCGTGCTCCGGCTTGCAGGAGTCCGGGCAGCGGGTGGAGGCCCGGCGACGCTCCCGTCCTTCTCGAGAGCGTTCTTCGTGATCTTCTCGCGGGCGATGCGGTGAGTTCCCGAGCGTGAATTCCGAAAGGCGCTCGCACTCAGTTGCCCGAGCGGGTGACTTCCGAATGCGGAATTGACGTGTCCGCATTCCCGGGAGTGGTTCCACCGGGTAACGAAGGAGACCCGCAGCGCGATCTCGTGCGTGCGAGCAGCTCATGGTGGTCGTGCGCGGCTGTGCCCCAACGGGCTTCGGCTACTCCGTTGGCGCCGGACGCCATGACGCACTGTGAGCACGCCTTTCCGGGGGGTGGCGTGGTCGGTCATTTCACAGCCGGTTATCGTTCTTGCAACGGCGCTGCCACCCGGCGGATTCATCATTTCCCGCGATGAGTGAGGCAAGCAGCCGGGTCCAGGGGATCGGGCGCCGCTGAGAAGAGGAAATCTCCCATGGTGCGTGCTGTCGGAACATTGGCGGTCGTTGGTGCCGGAGTCATCGGCTTCTGGGTCGGGTACTTGTTCGATGCCCGGCGCAACCCGGTGACCGGAGAGCTGGAACCGGCCCTCGCGGCGTGATCGAGCGCCTGCAGGGCCGGTCGCTCGCGTCCCGAACGGCTCGTCCCCGCGAGTCGTGCTGCCAGCCACCGCGAGTCCACCGTCACCGTTTAAGCTTCGAGGAGCATTCCTGAGAGGTTAGGTGGCGAGCGCGTGAGTCAGCGTTCGACGCGGATCACGCGTCGGGACCCGGTGCGGCGACGGGCGGGCGCCGTGGCCGCGGTGCTCGGTCTGCTCTCGGCGGTGCTGGCCGTGGCGGTGCCGCTGCTGCCGGTCAACCACGACGTCACCACGCTCACGTGGCCGACCGCCCAGGGAACCCGGTCGGTTTCCGCGCCGCTGGTCAGCCACGCGCCCCTCTGGCTCAACGCCACCGTGCCCTGCGCGTCGGCCCGCAGCCTCGACACGCGCACCAACGGCCCGGCCGAGCTGCTGGCGACCAACGCGCCCTCGGGCACCTACGGGTCCCTGACCGGGATGAACCTCCAGGTCGAGCGCGGTCAGGTCACCCTGTTCGCCCGCGGCCACCAGCTCGGCGAGGCCACGCTGCCCGCGGGCGACTGCGCGATCACCATCAAGTCCGACGCGGCCGAGACCCGCGCCGACATCGCGGGGGTCCCGCTCGGCGCCGTCGGCGGCGACCAGCGGCCGCAGGTCACCGGCATCTACTCGCAGCTCGACGAGGGGCTCGACGAGGTGCGGGGGCTGGAGGTGCAAGCCCGCGTCGACACCCGCTTCGCCACCACCCCGACCGCGCTGAAGACCGCGGCCATGGTGCTGGCCGTCCTCTGCTTCCTCGGCTCGATGGTCGCGCTGCGCAAGCTGGAGGTCCGCGCCCCCGTGCGGTGGCTCCCGTCGGGCTGGTGGCGGCTGGGCGTGCGCGACCTCGTCGTGTTCACCGCGCTGGCGCTGTGGTGGCTCATCGGCGCGATGACCGCGGACGACGGCTACATCCTGACGATGCTGCGCGCCGCTCCGGACGCCGGTTACGTCACCAACTACTTCCGGTGGTTCGGCAACCCCGAGTCGCCCTTCGGCTGGTTCTACGAGTTCTACGCGGTGTGGGTGCAGGTCTCCGCCGCGACCCCGTGGGTGCGGCTGCCCGCGCTGTTCCTCGGCGTCATCAGCTGGTTGCTGCTCAGCCGCGGCGTGCTGCCGCGGCTCGGCCAGCAGGTGCGCCGCAGCAGTGCTGCCGGTTGGGCCGCCGCCGCGGTCTTCCTGGCGTTCTGGCTGCCCTACAACAACGGCCTGCGGCCCGAGCCCGTCGTCGTGGTGTTCTTCCTGCTCGCGGTGTGCGCCGTGGAACGAGCGGTGGCCACCGAGCGGCTGACCCCGGCGGCGCTGGGGCTGTTGGCCGCCGCGCTGGGCCTGGGCGCGAACCCGCACGGCATGGTCGCCGTGCTGCCGTTCCTCGTCGGCGCCAAGCCGCTGCTGCGGTTGCTGTCCCAGCGCATCCGCGCGAACGGTGCGCTGCCGGTGCTGGCCCCGATCGGAGCCGCCGGCCTGGTCATCCTGGTCGGGGTGTTCTTCGACCAGACGTGGCAGTCGGTCATGGACTCCATCGACCTCAAGACCGAGATGGGCCCCAACGACTCCTGGTACGAGGAGCTGGGCCGCTACGAGAAGCTCTTCGACAAGTGGCCTGACGGCTCCCTGACCAGGCGCTTCCCGGTGCTGCTGCTGTTGCTGTGCATCGCCGCCAGCGGCGTGGTGTTCCTGCGGCGCGGCAAGATCCGCGGTGCCGCCCTGGGTCCGAGCCGCCGGATGCTCGGGCTGGCCGTGCTGAGCTTCGTGGTGCTGGCAGCCACACCGACCAAGCACACCCACCACTTCGGCGTGTTCGCCGCGATCGGCGCCGTGCTGGCCGCGCTCACCGCGCTGGCCACCAGTGCCGCCGTGCTGCGCTCGCGCCGCAACCGGGCCGGGTTCTTCGCCGGCCTGATGGTCGTGTGCGCGCTGTCGGTCACCGGCACCAACTCGTGGTGGTACGTCTCCGGCTGGGGCGTGCCGTGGTTCGACAAGGCGCCCAGCCTCGACGGGCGCCACGCCAGCAGCGCGTTCCTGGCTCTCGGGTTCCTCGCCCTGGTCGTCGCCTTCGTCGAGCACGTCCGCCACGACGAGCCACCCGTGATCACCCCGACCGCACGCAAGCGGGTGCTGCGGTTGGGTGCCGCGCCGCTGACCATCACCTGCGCGTTGTGCTTGGTCGCCGAGGTCGGGTTGTTCACCGTCGGCATCGAGAAGCAGCGCGGCAGCTACAGCCTCGGCCCGGACAACGTGAAGCAGATCGCCGGGCGCAGCTGCGGGCTGTCGGACTACATCAACGTCGAGCCCGACCCGCGGCGAGGCGTGCTCGCCCCGTCGCCGAACCAGCCTCGGGTGCCCAGCAACAGCGCGCAGCCGCCGGACTACCTGCAGGACGAGCTGGAGGGCTTCCACCGCTTCGGCTTCCCGCCCGACCCGCAGTTCACCCCGCCGTTCGGCTACGGCGGCGACGACGCCCCGGTCTGGGGGACGTTCGACACCGACGCTTCGGGCACCGGCGAGGTCCGCACCCCCTGGTACGACCTGCCGCCGCAGGTCACCGAGGGCACCGCGCCCGTGGTGGTGCAGTTCGCGGGCTCGTCCACCAACACCAACTCGATGCGTGTGGAGTGGGGTCGTGACGTGCCGGGCGGGTTCGAGGTCACCGGGCACCGCGACCTCTCGCTCAACAGCGGCACGTGGCAGGACCAGCGCTTCGAGCCGCGCGGTGCGACCAAGGTCCGGATCGTGGCCGCCGACCACCGCGCCGACCCCGAGGGCTGGCTGGCCTTCAGCGCGCCGCGCGTGCCGGTGCTGACCACCATGACCGACCTGATCGGCAGCCAACCCACCTTCGTGGAGTGGCCGGCCGCGCTGGTCCACCCGTGCCTGGAACCGGCGAAGATCCGCGACGGCGTGTTCGAGATGCCGCGCTTCCGGGTCGCCGGTGGCGGCATCATGCGCGACATGGGCCAGAGCTGGTCGGCGCCGGCCGGCGGGGGGCCGTTCGGCTGGCTCAACGTCGGTGCCAGCGTCCGGAAGCTGCCCGCCCACCTGCAGGGATCGCCGAACCGCGACTGGGGCGCGATCTACGTGGTCGACCCCTACGACTCCGACACCGCCGATGCCGGAGCGGCGATGCGGGTGCACCGCGAGACGCACTGGGGCGACTGGAGTCCGGGACCGCTGACCGAGGCGGTGAAGCTGCCCGGCCGCGTTCCCACCTCCGAGGGCCGCACCGACCTGCGCCCGGTGGAACCGGCGGTCACCGGCGACGAGAGCTGACCTCCCCGCGGTGTGAGAGTCGCCATTCGAGCGCGCCCGCGGGTGCCGTGATCGATTAGGATCGCTAACGGTAGGCGCCCGGCGATGCCGCCGCGAACGTGCGCCGAAAACCGCGTGGGGAAACCGCAACAGCTCGCGCGTGCCTCCACAGTGGACGGCGCGCGCCAGGGGTGGAGGCGTCGTGTCGGGTGTGATCCAGGGCTTCGGCGTCATCGGCGCCATCGTTCTGGTCGGGTACCTCCTGGGCCGCACCGAAGTCCTCGGCGACGCCGGTCGCGACGTGCTGACGAAGACCTCCTTCTACATCGGCACCCCCGCTCTGCTGCTGCAGATGCTCTCCGAGTCCGACGTGCGCGTGCTGTTCTCCACGCCGCTGCTGGTCACCGCGCTGAGCACGTTCGCCGCGGCCGCGCTGTTCGTGCTGGTGGCGCTGTGGCGGCGGTGGAACATCCGGCGCACCACCATCGGCGCGCTGTGCTCGAGCTACGTCAACGCCGGCAACCTGGGCATCCCCGTCGCCGTCTACGTCCTCGGCGACGCGAGCCTGGTGGCGCCGGTGATGCTGTTCCAGCTGCTCGTGATGACCCCGGGCGGGCTCACCGTGATCGACGTGGCGCAGGCCGGTGAGAAGGTGTCGGCGTGGTCGCGCGTGCTGGCGCCGTTGAAGAACCCGATCGTCATCTGCTCGCTGATCGGCGTCGCGCTGTCGCTGCTCGGCTGGCGCATCCCGGGCCCGGTCGCCGAACCGCTGACCCTGCTCGGGCACCTGTCCGTGCCGACGGTGCTGCTGGCCTTCGGCATCTCGCTGCGCGGCTCGCAACTGCCCGCGGGCGGCACCGAACGGTGGCCGGTGCTGGTCTCGGTCGGGCTGAAGTCCTTCGCGCACCCGGTCATCGCCTGGGCCATCGGCGCCGGGTTGTTCGGCATGGAAGGTGCTCCGCTGTTCGCAGCGGTGGTCATCTCGGCCCTGCCCGCCGCGCAGAACCTCTTCGTCTACGCCTCTCGCTACGACGTCGGCGTCCGCCTCGCCCGGGAGTCGATCCTGCTCTCCACGATCCTGTCGGTGCCGGTCCTGGTCACCGTCACGGCGCTGCTGGGATGACCCGTGATCACGCCGGGTGCAGCGGCGGGGGAGCGTGCACCTGCACCTCGGGCAGCGGCCCGGGGAACAGCTCCACGTCGACGTGGCTGCGCTGACCCGCGCAGCCCTGCGACAGGCGTGAGGCGCCCACGTCCTCGGTGAGCGCGTTCGGGTTGCCGTGCACGCACAGGTCCTGGCCGGGACGTTCCGGGTCGGGTTGCGGGTCGAACCACGCCCCGGTGGGCAGCACCACCACGCCGGGCCGCACCCGGTTGCTGAGACGAGCTCCGGCCAGGCACGCGCCTCGCTCGTTGAACACCCGCACCACGGCGCCCTCGGTGATCCCGCGCGCGGCGGCGTCGTCCGGGTGCAGCGTGATCGGCTCGCGTCCGGCGACCTTGGACTCCCGGCTGAGCGCTCCCACGTCGCCCTGCCCGTGCAACCGGGTCGGCGGCTGGTTGGCGATGAGGTGCAGCGGGCCGCGGCGTTCCTGCGGCAACCACGCGGGGTGACCGGGGCAGTCGTCGTAGCCGAAGGAGTCGACCTCCGCCGAGAACAGCTCGATGCGCCCGCTGGGGGTGTGCAGCCGCTCCCGCTCGGGGTCGCGGCGGAACCGCTTCAGGGGTGGGTCCTCGGGCACCTCCGGGAGCCGCAGCTCGCCGGCCGCCCAGAAGGTGTCGAAGTCGGGCACGTCGTGGCCTTGGGTGAGCAGCTGCTCCCGCCACCGGTCGTAGAGGTGCTCCACCCACCCGCGGGCGCTGCGCCCCTGGGTGAAGCGCTGCCGCACCCCGAGCCGCTCGGCCAGCCCGGCCAGGATGCTGAAGTCGTCACGGGCTTCCCCGACCGGGTCCAGCACCCGGTGCATCGCCGTGAGGTGGGTGTCGCGGCGCCCGGCACCGAGGTCCTCGCGCTCCAGGGACGTCGTGGCGGGCAGCACGACGTCGGCGTGCCGGGCGGTGGCCGTCCAGTGCGTCTCGTGCACCACCACGGTCTCCGGCCGGGCGAAGGCCCGCCGCAGCCGGTTGAGGTCCTGGTGGTGGTGGAAGGGGTTGCCGCCGGCCCAGTGGACCAGCCGGATGTCGGGGTAGGTCAGCCGCTGCCCGTCGTAGTCGAACTCGGCGCCAGGGTTGAGCAGCATGTCGGCGACCCGCGCGACCGGGATGAACGCGCGCACCGGGTTGCTGCCCTGCGGCAGCGTCGGCAGCCACAGCACCGGGCCTACGTCGCCGACGTCGGCCATCGAACCGTAACCGTGGCCGAAACCCCCTCCGGGCAACCCGATCTGCCCGAGCATCGCCGCCAGCGCGATCCCGGCCCACACCGGTTGCTCGCCGCCCCGGGTGCGCTGCAGCGACCAGGTCACCGTCACCAGCGTGCGCCCGGCCGCCATCCTGCGGGCCAGCTCGCGGATCTCGGAAGCCTCGACACCGCAGATGCCGGCCGCCCACTCGGGCGTCTTGGGCACGCCGTCGGATGCGCCGAGCAGGTAGTCGGCGAACACGTCGAAACCGGTGCAGCAGCGCTCGAGGAAGTCGGCGTCGTGCAGGTCCTCGGTGAGCAGCGTGTGCGCCAGGGCCAGCTGCATCGCCACGTCCGTGCCCGGCTCGATCGAATACCAGCGGCCCCCGGCGGGGACGTCGTCGGCCAGCGGGCTGATCGAGGCCACGGCCATCCCGGGGTCGGCCGCCGCCGCAGCGCTGGTGTGCCGGGTGACGCCACCCGGCGAGATCGACAAGTTCTTGGTCGGCAGACCGCCGAAGGCCACGATCAGGTCGGTGTGCTCGCGCACGGTCGCCCAGCTGTCGGCGTAGCCGAGGACGGCCGCGGAGCTGCCCACCACGTGCGGCAGCAGCACCTGCGAGGTGCCGAAGCTGTAGTTGTTCCGGGAAGCGGTGTAGCCGCCGATGGTGTTGAGGAACCGGTGCAACTGGCTCTGCGCGTGGTGGAACCGGCCCGCGCTGCCCCAGCCGTAGGAGCCGCCGTAGATCGCCTCGTTGCCCGACTCGTGCCGCACCCTGTCCAGCTGCGCGGCCACCAGGGTAAACGCGGTGTCCCAGTCGACCTCGACGAACTCGTCCTTCCCGCGCCGCGACGACGGGCCGGGGCCACCGCTCAACCAGCCGCGCCGGACGGCCGGGCGCTGCACCCGCGTGCTGTGCCGGGCGATCTCGGGGACGTTGCCGAGCAGAGGCGACGGCGCCGGGTCGTCGGCGCGCGGGCGCACCCGGACACCGCCGTTGCCGTCGCTCGCGGCCTGGTACGCGCCCCAGTGCGCGGTCGTCGGCACCCAGTCCATCCGGTTCCTCCTGTGGTCGGAGGTGTTCCGACCTGCGATGACGTGGTCGCGCCGATGCTACCGGTGCTCGGCGAACCGCATCGACGCCTCGGCGTGCACCTGGTCCGAGCGCACCGACATCGCCCCGTCGGGGCCACCGCACACCAGCACCGGGTCCCCGGAGAACACCGGGCGGCGCAGCCGGTAGGACACGTCGGTGATCTGGCCGTTCTCGCGGGCGAGCTCGGTCATCAGCAGCACCAGCAGCGGACCGTGCACCACCAGGCCCGGGTAGGCCTCGACCTCCCGGCAGTAGGTCTCGTCGTAGTGGATGCGGTGGGAGTTGGCCGTCAGGGCGCTGAACCGGAACAACCGCACCGGGTCGGCGGTGAAGCCCCACTGCCAGTCGGCCTGGGACTTCGGGAAGTCCGTGGGGCGCAAGCGGTTCGGGTTCTTCGCCTCGTTCTCGCCGCTGCGGTAGACGTAGTCGACCTCCTCGGAGATCCGCAGCCTGCCGTCCTGGTGGAACTCGCGGCGCTCGGTCACGAACGCCATCTCGCCCGTGCGGCCCTGCTTGACCTGCACGTCGCCCAGCTCGGTGGTCCGCTCGGCTGGGGTGCCCAGCCGCAGCGGCTCCTGGATGGTCAACCGCCCGCCGGCGAACATCCGGCGCCGGTCCGGCACCGGAGGCAGGAAGTCGCCGTCGAGCGGGTGCCCGTCCGGGCCGAGGTCGGAGTGCGGCGGCCAGGACAGGAAGTGCACCCAGTGCCACAGCGGCGGCAGCTCGTCCACCGGTGCCGCGGTCTCCAGCACGTTGGCCAGCGCTCGCGACTGCTCCGGTGCCATCGCGTCGTGCTCGACCACCGGACGCGGACGCCAGCCCCGCAGGTACTCCTCCAGCACCGAGATCCTCCTCGTGACGGACGCTCCACCCGACCCCGCCATCCCACCACCCCGGGCACGCGCAGCACACGGCTCGCGGCAGCGGACACGCCGGCGCGGGTCGCCTCGGCGCGAATGTACCCGTCCCGAGCGTGCCGGGCGGATCAGGTGGCCGGGGTGACCAGGACGTGGAGGGTCCGGGGTCCGTGCACGCCCTCGACGCGGTTGAGCTCGATGTCGCTGGTGGCCGAGGGCCCGCTGATGAACGTCGTCGGCCTGGCGGGGTCCAAGCGCGACAGAGCGGCGGGCACGTCGTCGGCGACCTGGTCCTCGGCCACCACGCAGAGGTGCAGGTCCGGCACCAGGGTCGCCGCGCGGCGACCCTGGCCGGGGCCGTGGTCGAGCACGATCGTGCCGGTCGAGGCGATGCCCACCGCAGCCGTGGTGATCACCGCGTCGACCTGCTCCAACGCCGCCGTGTCCGCCGCCGGGCCGACCAGCTCGAACTCCTCGGCCAACTCCGGCGACCACGCCTGTGGTGCCCCCTCCGGGATGAGCAGCCTGCGGGCGCCGGCCGAGCGGGCGACCTCGGCGAGCCTGGTCACCACGGCAGCGGCCGCCACGCGGTCCACGGTGGCCTGGTAGTCGGACACCGTCTCGCAGAACAACGCCACCAGGTCCGCCGCCGGACGCGTCCTGCGGTAGTCGCGCGGGACCGCCGACAGCGGGGTCCGCTCGGTCCCGCGCAACGCCTCCCGCACCCGGCCCAGCACGGCCTCGCGAGCCGAACTCATGACTGACCTCCTCGGGTGCGCTCCCACCAGGAGCGGAACGACTCCTCCGCCGGCGCGGGCGCGTCCCGCGCGTCGGTCCAGCGCGACAGCGGAGCGGGCAACCGGCCGATCGTGCCGTGACGGCCGATGAGCTTCCTGCTCCACGACGCGACCTTCTGCGCCACGGCCAACCGCTTGGCGTCGCCGAACACCCACGACGCCAGGCCCATCAAGGCGTCCAACGGCTTGTCGCGGACGCCCGAGTGCTCCTCGACGACCCGGGTTCGCAGGTGCACCAGCAGGTCCGGGATGTCGATCGCCACCGGGCAGACGTCGTAGCACGCGCCGCACAACGACGACGCGTACGGCAGCGACTTGTCCACCTCGGACTCCGTGCCGCGCAGTTGCGGGTTGAGCACCGCGCCGATCGGTCCCGGGTAGACCGAGCCGTAGGCGTGACCTCCGGTGCGCTCGTAGACCGGGCACACGTTCAGGCAAGCCGAGCAGCGGATGCAGCGCAGCGCCTGCCGCCCGACCTCGTCGGCCAGGGCGCCGGTCCGACCGTTGTCCAGCAGCACCACGTGGAAGTCCTGCGGACCGTCACCGGGCGAGACGCCGGTCCACGTCGAGGTGTAGGGGTTCATCCGCTCGCCGGTGCTCGAACGCGGCAGCAGCTGCAGGAAGACCTCCAGGTCCTGCCAGCTCGGCACGACCTTCTCGATGCCCACCACGCTGATCAGCGTTTCCGGCAGCGTCAGGCACATCCGGCCGTTGCCCTCGGACTCCACGACCACCAGCGTCCCGGAGTCGGAGACCGCAAAGTTCGCACCCGAGATCGCGACCTTCGCGCGCAGGAACTTCTCCCGCAGGTGCCGGCGCGCGGCCTCGGCCAGCCGTGCGGGGTCGTCGGTGAGGTCCTCGGGCGCCGGGGCCCCGACCTTGCCCATCTCGCGGCGGAAGATCTCCCGGATCTCGGCCCGGTTGCGGTGGATCGCGGGCACCAGGATGTGGCTCGGCGCGTCGTGTCCCAGCTGGACGATCAACTCCGCCAGGTCCGTTTCCCACGCGTCGATCCCGGCCTCGGCCAAGGCCTCGTTGAGCTCGATCTCCTGCGTGGCCATCGACTTGACCTTGACGACCTCCCGTTCGCCGGTCGCCCGGACCAGGTCGGTCACGATCCGGTTGGCCTCCTCGGCGTCGCGCGCCCAGTGCACCGTGCCGCCGGCCTCGGTGACCGCGGCTTCGAACCGCTCGAGGTAAGTGTCCAGGTTGGACAGCGTGTGCGCCTTGATCGCCGCGCCGGCCTCCCGCAGCTCCGCCCAGTCGTCGAGCTCGCCGACGACACCGGCGCGCTTGCGGCGGATGGTGGCCGTGGCGCCGGCCAGGTTGTGCCGCAGCTGCGAGTTCGCCAGCTCGCGCTTGGCCGCGGTCGGGAACGAGGGCATGCCCAGGGGAGTGGCGCTCACAGCTGGTCTCCTCCTTCGGTCGAGGCCAGGATCTCGGCCAGGTGCAGCACGCGGATCCCGGAGCGCTGCCGCGACAGCAGCCCGCCGATGTGCATCAGGCACGAGGAGTCGCCCGCGCACAGGACTTCCGCGCCCGTCTCGCGGACGTGCCGGGCCTTGTCCGCGCCCATCGCCACCGACACGTCGGGGTTCTTCAGCGCGAACGTGCCGCCGAACCCGCAGCACTGCTCGGCGGCGGGCAGTTCGGCGAGGTCCAGCGCCCGCACCGCGCGCAGCAGCCGCAGCGGCCGGTCGCCGACCCGCAGCAGTCGCGCCGAGTGGCAGGTGGGGTGGTAGGTGACCCGGTGCGGGAAGTAGGCGCCGACGTCGGTCACGCCGAGCACGTCGACCAGGAACTCGGCGAGCTCGTGGACCTTCGGCGCGGTGTGCTCGACGGCGCGGGTGAGCCGGCGGTCGCCGTCGGCGACCAGCGCGTGCTGGTGCCGCACGGATGCCACGCACGAGCCGGAGGGGGCCACCACGGCGTCGTAGTCGGCGAAGGCGTCGACGAACGTCCGCACCGACGACGTGGCCTGCTTGCGGTAGCCGGTGTTGGTGTGTACCTGGCCACAGCAGGTCTGGGCGGTGGGGAAGTCCACCGAACACCCCAGCCGCTCCAAGATCTGCACCGTCGCCTTCGGTGCGGCGGGGAAGAGCGTGTCGCCGAGGCAGGTCGCGAACAGTGCCACCCTCATGCGCGCATCACCGGTTTCCTCTCCGTCCGGTCTTCGCGAGCATCCTCGCTCACCGTGCGCCACGACACCGGACATGCGGACCATTGTATGGTCTGACCACAGCGAAGACTTACCCTAGAGATCGCTGACGGCGCGTGTAAAGGGGACCCGAGTGACCGGTTTTGGATCCGACGTGGACGCGGGCGACGCCGACTGGCGCCCGGTCGCGCGCACCCGCACCTACGAGCTGGTCATCGACCGCGTCGAGGAGCAGATCGTGTCCGGGGCGCTCAAGGTGGGTGACCGGCTGCCCGCCGAACGCGACCTCGCCAAGATGCTCGGCGTCAGCCGCGCCGCGGTCCGGGAGGCGTTCCGCGCCTTGGAGGCCCAAGGCGTGCTGCGGATGGGCGTGGGCACCGGACCCGACTCGGGCACCACCGTTGCCGCGCTGCCCAGCCAGGCGCTGACCCGTCTGCTGCGGCTGCACGTGGCGCTGGCGAACTTCCCGGTGGCCGACGTGGTGCGCGCCCGGATCATGCTGGAACGCGAGAGCGCCCGGCACGCCGCCTCCCGCGCCCGGCCCGACGACCTGCGCAGGCTCGGCGAGCTGCTGGACGAGATGGACGCCCCGGACTGCGACCGGGCGCGCTTCAACGACCTCGACACCGAGTTCCACGTCCGCATCGCCGAGGCCGGCGGGAACCGGCTCGTCGCGGACATGACCATCGCCATCCGCGAGTCGATGCGCCGGCCCCTGCTGGCTGCCTTCGACGACCTCGGTGACGACTGGGACCCCATCGCCGAGGAGCTTCGCCGCGACCACCGCGCGATCTACCAGGCCCTGCGCGACGGCGACGCGGAGGCCGCCGAGGAACTCACCGAGCGCCACATCCGGACCTTCTACCGCCACGGCTGGGCCGACGACCTCTGAACCCGGCTAGAACGCCCGTCCTTCGCGCAGTGACCGACACTTCGCGCGCAATGTCGTGAGGGCGACGAAGACCATTTCGCGCAGGTGTCGCTCGCCCGCGCAAGGGTCAGCGGACGACGGCTCGAGATTGGGGGGAGACCGCGAGGTCGGCTGCGATGCGGCGGGTGGTCTCCAGCAGCGGGGGGAGCAGCTCGGTGCGGGCGATCTCCGGAGTGGTGCGGCTGGCGTGCGAGGAGATGTTCGCGGCTGCGACGACACGTCCGTAGCGGTCCCGCACCGGGGCGGCGATCGAGCGCAGCCCGGCTTCCAACTCCTGGTCCACCAGCGCGTAGCCCTGCTCCCGGATCCGTGCCAGTTCCTCGACCAGTTCGGCGCGGGTGGTGATGGTGTGCGGGCCCAGCGGCGTCAGGTCGACCTCGTCCAGGTGGGCGTGCAGCTTGTCCTCGGGCAGGTCGGCCAGCAGCACCCGGCCCATCGAGGTGGCGTAGGCGGGGAAGCGGGTGCCGATGTTGATCGACACCGTCATGATCCGCGAGGTGGGAACGCGGGCGACGTAGACGATGTCGGTGCCGTCCAGCACCGACACCGACGCCGACTCGTGCACCTCCGAGACCAGGTGCTCGAGGTGGGGCTGGGCGATCTCCGGCAGCGACACGCTCGACAGGTAAGCGAAGCCCAGCTCCAGCACCCGCGGGGTCAGCGCGAACACCCGGCCGTCGGTCCACACGTAGCCCAGCCCGACCAGGGTGTGCAGGAACCGGCGGGTCGCCGCGCGCGACAGGTCCGTCGCGCGCGCGACCTCCGACAGCGTCATCTCCGGGTTGGCCTCGTTGAACGCGCGGATCACCATCAGCCCGCGGGCCAGCGACTGCACGTACCCGCTGCTGGTGTCGGACTCGGACTCCATCGGTGATCCCCTCGTCGGCGCGGCCCCGGTGGGAAGCTACTCCGCTTGCTCCTCGGCCAGGATCGTATTGGCGATTCCGAACGCGGTGTTCGCGCGGGGCACACCGGCGTAGATCGCCACGTGCATGAGGACCTCCTTGATCCGCTCCGGCTCCAGGCCGTTGCGGCGGGCGGCGCGCACGTGCATCGCGAACTCGTCCTCGCAGCCGGTGGCCGCCAGGATCGCCAGCGTCAGCATGCTGCGCGTCGGACGGTCCGCGCCGTCGCCGGTCCACACCTCACCCCACGCGTAGCGCGTGATGAAGTCCTGGAAGTCCTCGGTGAAGTCGGTCTTGCGGGCGTTGGCGCGGTCCACGTGGGCGTCGCCGAGCACCGCGCGCCGCACCTGCATGCCCGCGTCGTAGCGGCTCTGCTCGCTCATGCCGCCCCTCCGAAGTGCTCCAGCAGCAGGCGGTTGACCTCGTCCGCCTGCTCGGCGTTGGCCAGGTGCGCGGCAGGCGAGAGCACCTCGACCCGCGCGCCGGGGACACCGGCCGCGATCCGCTCGGCGTGCGACGGGGGAGTGGCGGGGTCCTCGGCGCCGGCGATCACCAGCGTCGGCGCCGCGATCGTGGGCAGGCCGTCGAGGACGTCCATGCCGGCGATCGCCTCGCAGCAGCCCGCGTACCCCTCGGGGTCGGCCTTGCGGATCATGTCCCCGAACTTCTCCCGGACCTCGGGGCGTGCGGCCGCGGCCGGGGTGAACCACCGCGGCAACGACGGCTCGACCATCGCGTCCATGCCGTGGGCCCGCACCGTCTCGGCGCGCTCCAGCCACGCGGTGTTGCCCAGGTCGGCGGAGGTGCAGATCAACGCCAGCCGCTCGACGCGCTCGGGCGCGTTCTCCGCCAGCCACATGCCGGTCATGCCGCCCAGCGAGACCCCGGCGAAGTGCGCCTTGTCAACGCCCAGGCGGTCCAGCAGCTCCAGCACGTCACCACCCAGCTCCGGCATCGCGTACGGGCCGGGCTTGGCCTCGCTGCGTCCGTGGCCGCGCTGGTCGTAGCGCAGCACGCGGAACCGCTCGGCCAGCGCGGGGACCTGCTCGTCCCACAGGCGCAGGTCGGTGCCCAGCGAGTTGGACAGCACCACGACCGGAGCCCCCTCGGGACCGGTCAGTTCGTGGTAGACGTTCACCGCTTCTCCAATCCGGTGTGCGTGGCCAGGGCGCGGTCGATGAAACCACCGGCGGCGCCCAGGTAGTCGCTCGCCGACGTGGCGTCGAGGACGTCCTGTTCGGACAGCACCTCGCGCACCCTCGGCTCGGCGAGCAGTTCGTCCCGCAAGGTGCTGCCGCGTTCCACGGTGCGCCGGCACAGCTCGGTGACGAGATCCTGGGCCTCGGTGCGGCCCAGGGCGGTCATCAGGCGTCCGGCGGCGTTCTCGGCGAGCACCAGACCGCGGGTGAGGTCGAGGTTGGCGGCCATGCGATCGGGGTGGACCCGCAAGCCCTCCAGCAGTTCCCGCGTCCGGCGGGCCGCGGCGGCGGTGAGCCGCAGCAGTTCGGTCAGCGGTTCCCACTCGGACTGCCACGCCCCGGCCGCCCGCTCGTAGGCCTGCGGCATCGCCGCCAGCAGTGTCGCCACCAGCCCCGGGACGCGCTGGGTGGCGGCCGTGATCAGCACCGACGTGGCCGGGTTCTGCTTGTGCGGCATGGCTGAGGAGCCGCCGGGTGCACCTTCGGTGAGCTCGCCGACCTCGGTCTGGGCGTGCAGCTCCACGTCCAGCGCGATCTTGCCCAGCACACCGGACGCGGTACCCAGCGCTCCGGCCAGCTCGGCGATGCGGGTGCGGTCGGTGTGCCACGGCAGCACCGGTTCGGCCAGCCCGAGCCGTTCGGCCACACCCGCCAGCACCTCCGGACCGCCGGTCCCCAGCGACGCCAGGGTTCCCGCCGCGCCGCCGAACTGGACCGCGGGTGAGAACCGGGTCAGCCCTTCGATCGACTCGTCCAGCGCGGTCAGCCATCCCGCGCAGCGCAGCCCGAACGTGGTGGGCAGCGCCTGCTGCAGCAACGACCGGGCGATCAGCACGGTGCCGCGGTGCTCCTCGGCCAGCCGAGCGCACTCCTGCGCTGCCGCCCGCAGGTCGGTCACGACGAGCTCCAGCACGTCGCGAACCACCAGCATCGCAGCGGTGTCCACGACGTCCTGGCTGGTCGCTCCCCGGTGCACGTGCGCCCGGGCGTCCTCTCCCACCAGCGCCGTGAGGTCCCGCACCAGCGCGATCACCGGGGTCGCCGAGGACACCGCGCGCTCACCGATCGACGCGGTGTCGAACAGCTCCGCGCGGCAGTGCGCGGCGATGGCCTCGGCGGCCGAGACCGGCACGATCCCGGCCTCGGCCTGAGCGGCGGCCAGCGCGGACTCGAAGTCCAGCATCGCCTGCAGCCACGCCCCGTCGCTCGTGCGCGCGGTGGCGTCCGGAGTGCTGAACATCGGACCGAACAAGCCGGGCTCCCTCTCTCCTGCGTGGACCTGCGATCCCATCAGACCGCGAAGAACACCGTCTCGCCATCGCCCTGCAGGCGGATGTCGAACCGCAGCCCGCGCTCGTCGGAGACTCCCAGGAGCGTGTCGCGGCGCTCGGCCGGCACGGTGGCCAGCACCGGGTCGGTGGAGTTGGCGGCCTCGTCGGGGAAGTACACCCGGGTCACCACGCGGTTGAGCATGCCGCGCGCCAGCACGGTCACGTCGATGTGCGGTGCTTCGGTCTCACCGTCCGGAGTGGGCAGCGGGCCGGGTTTGACCGTGCGGAACCAGAACCGGCCCTCGCCGTCGGTGCCGCACCGGCCGAAGCCCTGCCAGCCGGAGGCCTCCGGGCGCGGGTCGTCGGGGTGGTCGAAGCGGCCCTGCTCGTCGGCCTGCCAGATCTCGATCACGCCGTCCGGCACCGGGTCGCCGTTGCCGTCGCGGAGAACGCCGTGCAGCACGAACGCGCCCTCGCGGTCGTCGGGCACCACGTCCGGCCCGTCGTCCCACAGGATGCCCTGCGGCAGCGCGTAGAACGGGCCGACCGTCTGCGACGGGGTGGTGGCGGGAGCGCGCATCAGTCGTCCTCCTCCTCTTCCTCGTCCTCGAACACCGTGGCCTCGGGCCCGCGCAGCACGATGTCCCACTTGTAGCTCAACGCCCACTCGGGAACCGTCGAGTCCAGGTCGAACCGCGAGACCATCCGCTCGCGCGCCTTCTCGTCGCGCACCGAGTTGAAGATCGGGTCCTGGTAGAACAGCGGGTCGCCCGGGAAGTACATCTGCGTGATCAGGCGCTGGGTGAAGGCCTGCCCGAACAGCGAGAAGTGGATGTGCGCCGGCCGCCACGCGTTGTCGTGGTTGCGCCAGGGGTAGGCGCCGGGCTTGATGGTGATGAACCGGTAGTTGCCCTCGGAGTCGGTCATGCACCGGCCGGTGCCGGAGAAGTTCGGGTCCAGCGGGGCCGGGTGGCGGTCGCCCTGGTGCAGGTAGCGGCCTGCCGAGTTCGCCTGCCAGATCTCCACCAGCGTGTTCGGCACGGGCTTGCCGGAGGAGTCGAGCACTTTGCCGCTGACGATGATCCGCTCGCCCAGCGGCTCACCGTCGTGCTGGACGGTGAGGTCGTGGTCCAGCTCCCCGCACCGGTCCTGGCCCAGCAGGGGACCGGTGACCTCGGTCAGGTGCTGCGGCAGGTACTGCAACGGCTGCTTCGGGTGCCGCAGCGCCGAGGACCGGTACTCCCCGGAGTCCAGCGGCGGGTGCGACGCGTCGTCGGACGCGTACTTCGGCAGGATGAGACCCGACCGAGTCTCATGAACAGTCATCAGAAGGCTCCCTCGGTGCTTCCAAGCTCTGCGGTCGTGGTGCGGGCGGTGCGGGTGGCGCCGGAAGTGGCTCTCCTGGGGCGCTGCGACCGGAGAGCCGCTCGGGGACCCGCGGTGCCCGCGCGAGTGGGCGGAACCGGCGTCCGGGTCAGACCGTAGCCTTCAGCGCCCGCAGGACTTCCAGCTCCTTCTCACTGGGCGGATCCTGCGTGGTGAGCTCGTCGGTGACCTTGAGCTCCCACCCGGCGGCTTCCCGCGCCTGCTCGACGGTCGAGCCGGGGCTGAGCTCGGTGAGGGTGAGCTCGCAGGTGTCGGGGTCCGGGCGCAGCACACCGAGGTCGGTGATCACCTTGACCGGGCCCTTGCCGCGCAGGCCCAGCTCCTCGCGGTGGCCCTGGCCGGTGCCGTACCCGAGCGACGTCGTGAAGTCGACCGTGTCGACGAAGCTGCGCGGGCTCATCCGCATCACGATCAGCACCTCGCGGCACGAGGCCGCGATCTCCGGCGCCCCACCCGCACCGGGCAGGCGGACCTTCGGGTTGCGGTAGTCGCCACCGATGACCGTGGTGTTGATGTTGCCGAACTTGTCGACCTGCGCGCCGCCGAGGAAGCCGATGTCGATGCGCCCGGGTTGCAACCAGTAGTTGAAGATCTCCGGCACGCTGATCACCGAATCAGCGGTGTCGGCCAGCACGCCGTCCCCGATGGACAGCGGCAGCCGGTCCGGCTTGGCGCCGAGGGTGCCCGATTCGTAGATGAGCACCAGGTTCGGCGCGTGCGTGCGCCGCGCCAGGTTGGCCGCCGTGCTCGGCAGGCCGATGCCCACGAAGCACTTGGCGCCGTCCTCCAGCGATCGTGCGGCACCGACGGTCATCATCTCGTCGGAGGTGAACTCCAGGCTCATCGCGCGCTCCTCTCGGCACCGTCGACCTCAGCGGCCAGCCACTGCTCGAAGCGCTCGCGGTCGCGGCCGATCGGGTCCCAGTCCTGGTAGTAGCTGTTGTCGCGTTCGTAGTAGCCCTGGGCGTAGGACGGGTGGGCGCCGCCCGGGACCTCGGCGACGGCGGTGACCGCCCACTGCGGCAGCACGACTCCACCGGGCACCGGCGTGAGCTCGTCGACGACCTCCTCGACGGTCACCAGCGACCGGGACGAGGCCAGCACCGCCTCCTTCTGCACGCCGGTGATGCCCCACATCTGCACGTTGCCCGCCTTGTCGGCGCGCTGCGCGTGGATGATGCCCACGTCCGGGTTCACCGCCGGGACGGCCGTGAGGCGCTCACCGGTGAAGGGGCACTCGATCGGCTTGATCGTCTCGGTCTGGCCGGGCAGGTCGGTACCGGTGTAGCCGCGCAGCACCGCGAACGGCAGCCCGGAGGCGCCGGCGGCGTAGCGGTTGGCCATTCCCGCGTGGCTGTGCTCCTCGATCTCCAGCGGGACCGGCCAGGAGTTCTGGATGGCGTCGCGGAAGCGGTGCAGCGAGCCCACACCGGGGTTGCCGCCCCACGAGAAGATGAGCTTGCGCGCGCATCCCGCGCCGATCATCTGGTCGTAGACGATGTCCGGCGTCATCCGGACCAGCGTCAGGTCCTTCCGGCGTTGCCGGATGATCTCGTGACCGGCGGCGACGGGGATGAGATGCGTGAACCCCTCCAGCGCGACCGTGTCACCGTCGTGGACCAGCTCCGCGACGGCTTCGCGAAGGCTCAGGATGCGTGCCACCCCGACCACCTCTCGTTGTGCGCATAGTGAACAAGTGTGCTGTATGCGAACGATAAGGGACCCGCGGGTGCGCGGTCAAGAGGGGTTTCGCCTGGTTGAAGGCGCTTCGAGGGTTCGGGAGGGGGCGAACCGGTCGTTCGGGTGCGAGCCCGACCGGCGCAACTTCCCCGTGGCTCGTGGCGAGCACGCCGCGACGCCGCGCGGAGCGGGCCGTCGCTCAGGCCGCTTCCTGCACGGCGGAGCGGGGTCGCAGCAGGCCTACAGCTCGCCCGAGGGTGGGAGGTCGTCGGCCGACAGGCCCAGGACCGCGACGGCGGCCTCGGCCGCGGCGGTGGCCTGCAGGTAGCCGGTCTCGCCCCAGGCGAGCAGGTCGCCGGCCTTGCTGGGGTGCACCAGCAGGCGCCGGTAGGTGCGACCGCTGTCGGGATCCGGCGCGGGCGGGTGCGAGCGCGAGATCAGCGCGGCCATCCGGACCTGCGCGTAGGGGGAGATGCCGTCGTCGACGCACTGGTAGCCGAGGTAGTACGGCTCGCCGATGTCGACGGTGACCTCCTCCATGGCCTCGCGGCGCAGGATCTCGGAGTAGGTGACCTCGCCGGGTTCCGGCCGGCCGCCGGGCAGCGTGTGCTTGCTGCCGTCGAGGCGGATCAGCAACCGCCCGTCGGGGACGAACAGGAACCCGTACACCTGCCGCACCGCCAGACCCGCCGGAACGGGGTCGGTGTGCCAGGAGAACTTGGGCATCGCTGCGGGTCCCTTCGCCACGGTGTCAGAAAAGATCACTTTACCTGAGCCCAGCCCGCCGGCGCTCGCGTTCGAAAGGGTGTTTTCGCAGCGCACAGATCTCATTTCGGACATTCGGGATGGATCCAGATCTGTGAGCTGGTTCACATGAACGGTTCGGGTTGCTACACCTGATCGGCCCTATCCGCTCCCGCCAGGAGGCAACGTGGCCATCCAGGATCGAGAGGTACCGGAGGCAGGGGCCGTGGCCCACGAACTGCCCAGCAAGTTCCTCCCCGCGGCCAAGTACCGCGATCTGCCCGAGCCGCGCACGTTCCGGCAGATTTTCGGCGCCAGCATCATCCTCACCGCCACCGCGATCGGTTCCGGTGAGTTCGTGCTGTGGCCCTACATCACCAGCCAGGTCGGCCTGGTCCTGATGTGGGCGGCCGTGGTCGGCTTCTTCATGCAGTACATCCTCAACATGGAGATCGAGCGGTACACGCTGGCCACCGGCGAAACCGCGGTCACCGGGTTCACCCGGGTCTGGCCGCCGCTGGGCGTGCTCATCACCGTCATCGCGATCATCCCGAACCTGTGGCCGGGCTGGGCGACCGGTGCGGCCACCATCGTGACCTACGTGGCCGGGGCCGGGGCGCCGGTTCCCATCGCGATCGTGGCCATGGTGGCCATCGGCGCCGCCCTCACCCTGTCCAAAGTGGTCTACCGGACGGTCGAGCGGGTCGAGATGGTGCTCGTGGGCGGCATCGCGGTGTTCCTCGTGGTGGCGCTGTTCGTGGGCACCGGCCTGTCGGACTGGGCGGCCTTCGGAGCCAGCTTCGCCAAGGTGGGCCAGCTGCCGCCGATGGAGGAGGTCGGCGGGGTCGCCGCGTTGCTGGGCGCGATCGCCTTCGCCGGTGCCGGTGGCGGCAACAACCTGGTGCAGAGCAACTGGGCGCGGGACAAGCAGATGGGCATGGGGCAGTACATGCCGCGGGTGACCTCCCCGTTCACCGGCCAGGAAGCCGCCGCGGCCGGGACCGGGCACATGTTCCTCGACAGCGAGGAGAACCGGCGCCGCTGGAAGGGCTGGTGGAAGGTCGCCAACGTCGAGCAGTTCGGCACGTTCTTCCTGCTCGGCTGCGGCACCCTGGTGATCATGTCCGTGCTGGCCTACGCCACGGTCTTCGGCGTCCCGCTGCCGGACGACGACTTCGACTTCATCAAGGCCCAAGGCGAGATCTTCGGCCAGAACTTCGGATCCTGGTTCAAGACCGCCTTCTGGACGGCCGGGGCGATCGCGCTGTTCTCCACCCAGCTCGGGATCATGGACTGGGTCAGCCGGTTGACCGCCGACACCGTCAAGGTCACCTTCTTCCACGGCAGCACGAAGGTCACCGAGAGCCGCATCTACTTCGCGGTGATCTGGGTGATGATCATCGCGGGCTCGGCCATCCTGCTGTCCGGGACCGACCAGCCGCTCGCGCTGATCCTCATCTCCTCGTCGGCCGGTGGCGTGGTGATGTTCCTGTACTCGATGCTGCTGATCTTCACCAACCGCAAGTTCCTGCCGCGCTCCATCCGGCTGGGCGGCTGGCGCCTGGTCATGATGTGCGTCGCGGTGGTCTTCTACGGCTACTTCTCCATCGCCCTCCTCATCGACCAGTTCTGACGGTCACGGCAGGTCCCAAAGGTGGCGCAACGACACCGCTGCGTGACGGCGCCGGCTAAGTCCTCCGTCGGATTTCGCGCGAACTTCGACGGAGGACTCCGGGCGTCGAGCGTCGAGGTTCGCCGACCACGTGAGCGGACCCGTGTGACGTGGGGACGTGAAGACAGCGGCTCCGCCACACCTCCGAGCAGCGCGTGGAGCTGCAGACAGCGGCTTCGCCACATTGCTGGGCAGCTCGTGGAGCTGTTGCGGGGATGTGGCGGAGCCGTTCGTCCTGCTCCGGGGTTGGCGGGTGCTACTTCGGGTCGAGGACGATCCAGACCTGGCCGGCCGCCACCGGGATCGGGCTGCCCGCTCGGTCGGCGTAGGTGGTCGGTGCCTCGGGGGAGGGGCGGTTCCACGTGCCCTCCACGCTCGTGCCGTCGCGCAGCACCCGCGCCGGTCCGCTGCCGATCGTCTCGGCCACCGGTGACGCGTTGCCTGCGGCGTCGCGCACCACCGACTCGTGCGTGCGGACCTCCTGGATGATCACCGTGGCCACGCCCAGGCGTCCGCTGTGGACGGCAGCGTAGGGTTCGCCGTCCATCGAGACCATCCAGCGCCGGTCCTCGTGGTTGAAGAAGAAGCCGACGGAGGCCGCGGGGTAGCGCACCTCGTAGCGCTCGGTGGGAGCGCCACCGGGCAAGGCCTCCCCGATGAGCGGACGGCTGTCACCGGGCCAGGGTTGGCCGGGAGGCAGCCGGTTGGTGTTGACGAAGAGGTTGTGCGGTGACGGGCGGGCCTCATCGCGCGAGTACGCGCCCGGAACGTTCTTGTCGGAGGCGTCGGTCAACGGCGCCGCGGCGATCGTGGGCAGCACCTCGGGTGCCGCGCCGGAGTAGGCCAGGGTCGGCCGACCGTACTGCGGGAGGATCTCGGCATCCGTCTCGCGGGCGCTGCGCACCGGGCCGACCACGTCGGGCTTGTGGGTGGAGAAGATCGCCAGGATCCGGCTCAGCCCGCCCTCGACGGGCTCGACGTAGACGAGGTCGGCGGCCTCGACACCGACCGGCGGCCTGCCCTCGGGCGCGTTGTCGATCTTGACCGCGACCACCGGCGGACCATCAGGAGCCGCTCCGCCGCCCTGCTGAGCGGGGGCCACGCCGCCTCCCTGGGGCGGTGGCTCCGGTGGTGGCTCGCAGCCGGTGGTGCCCGCGATGGCGAGAGCGAGCAGCGCGGCCGAGAGCGTGCGTAAGCAAGTGCGCATGGTGCGGGCGAACTCCTTCCCGCAGATGAGGCTACGGATCCGAGAAGAATTCGCACTTCGATCGAGGTCGGTGTCGGAGAGCACCAACCGAGCCGGGGGCAGGTCGCTCCTGCGCTCGAAGCACCGAAACCGCCACGGACGCCGCACCCCCTCGAGTAGCGTCCGCGACGGCGGGATCCGCCGGTGCGGTCCGGAACCTCACCGACCACACCGGACCGGCGCGAGCACGCGGTGGCCGGCCCGGCGACGGGGTCTCGAGCCGTGGATCGCGAGTGCCGGCGAGGAGGTGGTCACCATGTGGGACTGGCGATGGGGCTACGGAGGTGGCTGGGGCTTCTGAGCCGCGCCATCAGGTATCAATGTGGCCATGAGCAACGAGCGAGTCGCGGTGGTGACAGGTGCCGGTACGGGGTTGGGTCGGGTGATCGCCCGCGCACTGCTGGCCGAGGACTACCGGGTGGCGCTGGCCGGGCGCCGTCCCGAACCCCTCGCCGAGGTCGCCGGAGACACCACCGCGGCTCGCGCGATCCCGACCGACGTCGGTGATCCGGAGTCCGTGGAGTCGCTGTTCTCGACCGTCCAGCAGGAGTGGGGCAGGCTCGACCTGCTGGTCAACAACGCCGGCACCTTCGGCCCCGCCGGCGACGTCGGCGAACTGTCCCCCGCCGACTGGGACGACGTGGTGCAAGCCAACCTCACCGGATCGTTCCTGTGCGCCCACCACGCCTTCCGGATCATGAAGGACCAGGACCCGCGCGGCGGGCGGATCATCAACAACGGGTCCATCTCGGCGCACGCGCCCCGGCCGCGCAGCGTCGCCTACACCGCCACCAAGCACGCGATCACCGGGCTGACCAAGTCGATCTCGCTGGACGGGCGGACGCACGACATCGCCTGCGGGCAGATCGACATCGGCAACGCCGCGACGGACATGACCTCCGGCATCGCCACCGGCGCCACCCAGGCCGACGGTTCCGTCCGCCCCGAACCCACCTTCGACCCGCAGCACGTCGCCGACGCCATCACCTACATGGCCGGACTCCCGCTCTCGGCCAACGTCCAGTTCATGACCATCACCGCCACCACCATGCCCTTCATCGGCCGCGGCTGAGAACCCTGTACCGGAGCTGATCGGCCCACCAGCGCTGCCGCACCAGCTCCTCGCGCCCCATGCCCCGGGCCCGACCCCCGCGGGCGCGGGGAGCATCGCACTTCGCGCGAAGTTCGAGGGGGGACTTCCGACTTGAACTTCGCGCGAAGTGCGACAGGGACTTCGGAGGTCACACCTCGCGCGAAGTTCGACGTGGGGCCCGACCGCGTCGGTACCGCCGCTGGCTCCGAGCGGCTCGCGGCGGCAGCCGTGTGGGACTCAGCTCGTAGTGGTGATCGGTGGGCCCTTCACGCCGGGAACCACCGGCCGTGGACGTCGATGTGGTGCAACGTGTCCGGGTCGAAGGCCACGTCGTGGATCTCCGCGTCGGCCTCCCACAGGAGTTCCACACGGCCGCACGACCTCGACGTGGTCGGCGGTCTCGGGACCCCATCGCGGTCCTCAACATCTCCTGCTGGCGCAGCGACCTGCCAGGCGTCGCCGAGGGCGAGCAGCTGCCCCGCGGGGACGGGACCGGGAGCGGGCGGTCCGGATCAGCTCGGGTAGGCCATCGGGCGGCTCGGTCCACCCGCGCCACCGGTGCAGGATTGCGGCGCGCGCGGTCGCGGGGCGGGGGAGCGGCGGGAACCGGCGCGGCGATGACCCGGAGCAGGCAAATGTGGTCACGGGTGAGCCATCGCAGCCGGTAACCGGAGCTAGGACCGGCGCGCACCACAGTCAACCGAGCTCACGATCGGCTCAGCGAAGCACGATCCGGACGTCGTCGTCCCGGCCGGGCAGCACGCGGCCGATCACCGGGGCGCCCGGGACCTCGCCGACCACCAGCAGGCCTCCGGAGGTCTGGGCGTCGGCCAGCAAGAACAGCTCGTCCGCGCTCGCACCACCTGGATCGAGGTGCGGGCGCACCCAGTCGAGGTTGCGGCGCGTGCCGCCGCTGACGAAGCCGTCGCGCACCGCTTCCCGCGCGTCCTCCAGCACCGGCACGGCCGAGACCTCCAGCTCGGCGGTCGTCCCGGAGGCGCGCATCATCTTGAACAGGTGGCCCAGCAGGCCGAAACCGGTCACGTCGGTGGCGCACACCGCGCCCGCGAGCACCGCCGCGCGCGAGGCGTCCCGGTTGAGCTCCGTCATCGTCGACACCGCTTGCTCGAACCGCTCACCGGTTTGCTTGTGGCGGGTGTTGAGCACCCCGATGCCCAGCGGCTTGGACAACGACAGCGGCAAGCCCGGCTCCGCCGTGTCGTTGCGCAGCATCCGGTCGGGGTCGACGGTGCCGGTCACCGCCAGCCCGTACTTGGGTTCCGGGTCGTCGACGCTGTGCCCGCCACCCAGGTGGCACCCGGCCACGGCGGCCACCTCGGCGCCGCCGCGCAGCACCTCACCGGCCAGCTCGAACGGCAGCACGTCCCGCGGCCACCCGAGCAGGTTCACTCCCAGCAGCGGAGTTCCGCCCATCGCGTACACATCGGACAGCGCGTTGGCCGCGGCGATCCGCCCCCAGTCGACCGGGTCGTCGACGACGGGCGTGAAGAAGTCGGTCGTCGCCACGATCCCGGGGCCGCCGGGAGACCACACGACCGCCGCGTCGTCCCCGGTTTCCAGGCCGACCAGCAGCTTCGCGTTCGGCTCGGGGACGTGCGGGAGCAACCCGCCGAGCACGCCCTCCAGCTCACCCGGCGGGATCTTGCACGCGCACCCACCGCCGTGCGCGTACTGGGTGAGCCGGTAGTCGCCCATCGGTGCTCGTCCTCGCGGTCGGCGGCGGAAGCTGTGGCGGAGACGGACGGGAATCGAACCCGCCGCGCCGAGTTGCCCGGCGCCATCGGCTTTGAAGGCCGTGGGGGCCACCAGACCCCAGACGTCTCCAGGCCCCACTCTAGGGGAGATCGTCGATCTTGACAGATCAACCCGTCACGGACGCTGGTAGCCCGAACTTGGCGAAGTCGACGTCGAAGAACGACACCACGTGCTCCACCCGGCTCTCACCGAGTTCGAGGACGTGCAGCTGGAAAGGGCGGAACACGTCGTCGCCGCGGAGGTAGACGCCGAAGGCGAGCTGCCCGTTGGCGCGGGTCCTGCGCAGCCGCAGCCCGTCCGGCCCCGCCGGGCACTGCCGGGCGTTGAGCTGCCCGATCCGCTCGCCGCCCTTGACCCACAGCTCGAACGGCGGCATCTCCCACACGGCCTCGGCGGTGAACAGCTCCACGATCGTCGGCACGTCCTTGGCCTCGAACGCCGCGACGTAGCGCTCCAGCAGCCGTTCCTGCTCGGCGGTCAGCGGCAGCGGCCGGTCGTCCTCCGAAGGCGCCACGTCGGCCAGCTGGGCGCGGGCGCGCTGCAGCACGCTGTTGACCGCGGCGGTCGAGATCCGCAGCGCTTCGGCGACCTCCGCGGCACGCCACCTGAGCACGTCGCGCAAGATCAGCACCGCGCGCTGGCGCGCGGGCAGGTGCTGCAAGGCGGCGATGAACGCCAGCCGGGTGCTCTCCCGCATCCCGACGATCGAGGCCGGGTCGGTCGCCGAACCCGTGATCATCCCGTCCGGGATCGGCTGCAGCCACGGCACCTCGTTCGACTCCACGACCTTCTCGTGCGGCACCTCGTCGGCCGGGGCGCCCAGGCCGCTGGGCAGCGGGCGTCGCTTGCGGTTCTCCAGCGCGGTCAGGCAGGTCGTGGTCGCGATCTTGTACAGCCAGGTGCGCAGCGAACTGCGGCCTTCGAAGCGGTCGTAGGACCGCCAGGCCTTGAGGTAGGTCTCCTGCACCAGGTCCTCGGCGTCCTGCAACGAGCCGAGCATCCGGTAGCAGTGCGCGAGCAGTTCACGGCGGTAGGAGTCGGCCTGCGCGACGAAGTCGTCGGCGGGCGCGGTCGAGGTGACTGGCATGGCGCTGCCCCTTCGGTGTGAGGTGGCCCGACCCGGTGCCGATGACATTAGCGCCGCACCACGACACCGGGGTCAGCTCCGACCTTCGCGCCAATAGCCCATGAACGCCACTGCCTGCTTCGGGACGCCGTGCTCGTCGACCAGGAGCCGCCGCAGCCGCTTGATCACCGCCGCCTCGCCGGCCAGGAACCCGTAGATCGACCCGGACGAGGACTCCGGCACCTCCCAGAGCAGACCGGTGTCGACGTCGACGTCCTCCAGCTCGACCCGGACTCCGGTGCCGCCGGCCGGGCACAGCTCCCGCAGCGCCTCGGTCACGGCTTCGCAGAGCAGCTTGCCGTGCGGGGCACCCGCGCGGCCGTACCAGCGGACCTCCACGCCAGCCGGGACCGACCACCGCTGCCGGTCGCCCTCCTCCGGCACCTCCACGCACACCACGCCGCGCGCGTCGGCGGGCAGGGACTCGACGATGGCCGCCAACGCGGGCACGGCCGTCTCGTCACCGGCCAGCACCAACCGGTCCGCGGAAGCGGGCGGGGCCCACTCGCAGCCCCACATCCGTCCTGAACCGGGCCGGTCCGGTGCGAGCAGGCCGATGACTTCGCCGGGGCGGGCGCCTGCGGCGAAGGTGGAGGCGGGCCCGGCGTGGCCGTCGTCGAGCCCGTGCAGCACGAAGTCGACGTCGACCTCGCAGGTCTCGGGCCGGTAGTGGCGCACGGTGTAGGTCCGCAGGTCGGGGCGGACGTCCTCGGGCAGGTCCAGCCAGCGGGCGTACCAGTCCTCGCCGTCGGGGAAGTCCGCGAGCGAGCGACCCGGTTTGGGCAGCACGACCTTGATCCGCTGGTCGTGCCCGCCGAACCCGAACTCCGACAGGCACGCGCCGCTGAAGGTGATCCGCACGAAGCTCGGTCCGAGCCGTCGCACGTGAGCCACCTCGACCGGGAACAGGCGGTAGGCCGGCCTCTCCGCGGCGGTCCGCCTGCTGCGCGCCATGGTCATCCACAACCTCCCTCGATGCTGCTAGGTTAGCCTAGCCTTATGAATCTGGGAGGTCGACCTTGCGTCACTCGATCCGGGCCGCCGTACTGGCCGCGGTCCCGCTCCTCGCCCTGGGCACGCTGTCGGCGTGCGGATCATCACAGCCCGAGCAGACCGGCGGCGGCTGGACCTACACCGACGACCGCGGCATCACGGTGAGCCGCCCCGAACGCCCGCAGCAGGTCGTCGCCCAGGTCTCGGCCGGAGCCGCGCTGCAGGACTTCGGGGTCGAGATCGCCGGCACCTTCGGCCCGCTCGTGCGCGACGACGGGTCCGTGGAACCCGAGGCGGGCGGCCTCGACCCCCGGCAGGTCGTCGATGTCACTGGCGCGGGCTACGGCGAGGTCAACCTGGAACGGCTCGCCTCGCTGCACCCCGACCTGCTGGTCAGCGGCAAGTACGCGGAATACCCCGGCCTGTGGCACCTGGTGGAGGACCAGGAGCAGAAGGTCGTGGAGATCGTGCCGACCCTCGGAGTGCAGCAGTCCGGGATCGCGCTGCCGGAGGCGATCGGCAAGTACCGGGAACTGGCCCGGGCCCTGGGCGCCGACGTGGACTCGCCGGCGGTCGAGGCCGACGAGCAGGCGTTCCACGCCGCCGCCGGACGGCTGCGCGACATCGGGACGCGGATGAAGGCGGAGGGCAAGTCGATCCTGGCGGTCGGCGGCACCGAGCAGGAGTTCTTCGTCGTCGTGCCCGCCCGCAACCCGGACCTGGCCTACTACGTCGAAGAGCTCGGGCTGCCGATCACCACGCCGCGCAACCCCGACCAGGCTGGCGGTGGCTACTTCGAGCGCCTGTCGTGGGAGAAGGCCGGCGCCTACCCCGCCGACGTCTACCTGTGGGACGCCCGGTCGGCCTCGATGCCCCCGCAGCAGATGAAGCAGAACCCCGTCTTCGCCGCCACGCCCGCAGCCGCCGCCGGGCGCTTCGCCGCGTGGGAAGCGGTCGCTCCGATGAGCTTCTCGAGCTACGCGGGGATCATGAACAGGCTCGCCGACCAGCTGGAGGCGAACCTGGCGTGATCGCGGGGCGGTCCTCGGGCGGCGGCGTCAGGCGCGGAGGCCGCGGACGTCGGCCAGCAGCTCGAGCGAGCGGAGCCAGGCGGTGCGGTCGACCGCGGAGGAGACGACCATGAGCTCGTCGGCCTGGGCCTGCTTGACGAACTTCTCGAGGTAGTCGTCCACCTCGTCCGGGGTGCCCGCCGCGGTGTAGCGGGTCATCGCCTCGACCTGCCGGCCGGCGGGGGAGGCCAGCAGCGCGTCGATCTCCTCGGTGCTGAGGGTGCGGCCTTGGGCGAGCATCCGGCTCGCGCGGTAGCGCTTGGCCTCCAGCAGCTGCTGCTGGGCGTGCTCGGTGGTGTCGGCGGCGATCACGTTCACCCCGGCGATCACGTGGGGCTCCGACAGCTGCGCCGAGGGCTGGAACTCGCGCCGGTAGTGCGAGGTCGCCGCCTCCAGCGCGTCCGGCGCGAAGTGCGAGGCGAACGCGTACGGCAACCCCAGCAGGGCCGCCAGCTGGGCGCCGAACATCGAGGAGCCCAAGATGTAGAGCGGCACGTTGGTGCCGTACCCCGGGGTGGCGTTGACGCCCGAGATGCGGGACTGCCCGGTCAGGTAGCCCTGCAGCTCCAGCACGTCCTGCGGGAAGGAGTCCGCCGCCGTGGGGTCGCGGCGGAGCGCGCGCATCGTGCGCTGGTCGCTGCCGGGCGCGCGCCCCAGGCCCAGGTCGATGCGGCCCGGGAAGAGGGTCTCCAGGGTGCCGAACTGCTCGGCGATCGTCAGCGGTGCGTGGTTGGGCAGCATGATGCCGCCCGCGCCCAACCGGATCGTGCTGGTCCGCGCGGCGACGTGGCCGATGAGCACGCTGGTGGCCGACGAGGCGATGGTGGGCATGTTGTGGTGCTCGGCGTACCAGATCCGGTGGTAGCCCCAGCGTTCCGCGCGCACGGCCATGTCGACGCTGGCGGCGAAGCTGTCCGCCGCGGTCTCCCCTTCGCCGATGTGCGCCAGGTCGAGAACGGAGAGAGCCACAGTCACGGCAGGATCAGCCTTTCCACGAGCACCGAGGACCAGGGACTTTCGACCTGGTTTCCCGTGGCAACGCACCAGCGGTCCGCGGTATTTCCCGCCCGCGTTGTGATCTGCCCCGCCTGCGCGCGGCGCGTCAGGCCAGCGGGCCGGGCCCCGTGCTGGCGCGCACGACCAGGTCGGTGGCCAGCTCCACCCGGTTGGTCTCGAACCGGCCGGTCTCGGCGTGGCGCAACACCATGCGAGCGGCCTCGGCGGCCATCGTCGCGACCGGCTGGTCGACCGTGGTCAGAGCGGGGGAGACCCACTGCGACATCGGCAGGTTGTCGAAGCCGACGACGCTGATGTCGTCCGGGATGCGCAGCCCGCGCTGCTCGACGGCGCGGTAGGCGCCCAAGGCCTGCTGGTCGTTGGCGGCGAAGATCGCCGACGGCGGCTCGGGCAGCGCGAGCAGCTCCTCCGCGGCCGCCTCACCCCGGTCGTGGGTGAAGTCGCCGTCGGCGATGAGCTGGTCCTCCACCGCGATCCCGGCCGCCATCAGCGCCGAGCGGTAGCCGTCCAGGCGGGCCACCGAGCACTGCAACTGCGGCGGGCCGCCGATGAACCCGATCCGGCCGTGCCCCAGCTCGACGAGGTGCTCGACGGCCGCGCGCGCCCCGCTCCAGTTCGTGGCGCCCACCGAGGCCACGCGCCGGTCGGGATGACCCAGCGAGTCGATGATGATCACCGGCACGCCGAGGCCGTGCAGCTGCTCGGCGTGACGCGGACCGAGCTCGGTGACCGCCAGGATGATCCCGTCCGACCGCCGCGAGGTGAGGTTGTCCAGCCACGCGCGTTCGGTCTTGCGCCCGTCGTGCACCGCCGAGACCACCATGCCCACGCCGGCGTCGTGGGTGATGCTCTCGACGCCGCGCACGATCTCCAGCGCCCACTCGTTGTCGAGGGTGTGGAAGACCAGGTCGATCAGGCCGGCGCGGCCGCTGCCGTGGCTGGCGCGGCGCGAGTAGTTGTACCGGGTGATGAGCTTCTCGACCCGCTCGCGGGTGTGGGCGGCGACTTCGGGGCGTCCGTTGAGCACCTTCGACACGGTCGGGACCGAGACACCGGCCTCCCGCGCGATGTCGCTGATCGTGACGCGGTCCTTCTTCGCCTCTGCCACCGTGCCTCCTCGCTTGACCGACGTCACCGTACCTGAAAGTTTCGGAGCCGCCTCGGGCCTGCTCACGACACCGACACCGGGGTGTCGAGCACCCGATCCGCTCCGACCTCGCGCACCGCGCCGACCAGCTCAAACCGCCCGGACAGCCGCGGGTTCGCGCTGTCCCCGCCGACGTGCACCTCGATCGCACCGGGGTCGACGACGCGCCTGCCGCGGGCCCCCGCGTAGGCGGTGCGGTCGGCGTGCAGCCGGAACGACACCCTCCTGCTGGCCCCGGCGGGGACCGCGACCCGGCCGAAACCGGCCAGCTGGCGCACCGGGCGGCTCACCTGCGCGACCGGGTCCCGCAGGTACAGCTGCACGACCTCGTCACCGTCGCGATCACCGGTGTTGGTGACCGTGCACGCGATCTCCACCTCGCCGTCGGTGGGCACCTCCGCTGCGCTGATCTCCAGGTCCGAGTAGGCGAAGCTCGTGTAGGACAGGCCGTGGCCGAACGGGAACAGCGCCGTCGGGTCGAGCGAGCTGACCTCGCTGGCCGCCCCGAGGGGCGCGGTCAGGTAGGTGCCCGGGTTGCCGCCGGGCGTGGCCGGGATCGACACCGGCAGGCGGCCCGAGGGGTTCACCTCGCCGGTGAGCACTCCGGTCAGCGCCGCCGCTCCGGCCTCGCCCGGGAAGAACACCTGCACCACCGCCGCAACCCGGTCCACCAGCTTCCCCAGCGCGTACGGGCGGCCGCTGGAGACCACCAGCACCACCGGCGTTCCGGCCTCCACCAGCGCTTCCACCAGCGCTTCCTGCTCACCGGGGAGCCGCAGGTCGGCGGCGTCGCAGCCCTCGCCCGAGGTGCCGCGGCCGAACAGCCCCGCCCGGTCGCCCACCACCGCCACGCACAGGTCCGCGCCCGCCGCGGCCTCCTGCGCCGCGGCGAGATCCGCACCGCCCTCGGGGAGGTCGCAGCCCCGGACGTGCTCGACGTGCTCGGCGACCCGGGCGATCTCGTCGAGGAAGGTCGGCAGCTCGATGCCGTGCGGCCAGTCCGGGTAGGACACCCCGATGTGTGCCGGGAAGGAGTAGCAGCCCAGCAGCGCGAACGGGTCGTCGGCGAGCGGACCCACCACGGCCACCCGGCCCGGTTCCCGGACCGGCAGCGTCCCGTCGTTGGCCACCAGCACGACCGACTCCTCGGCCAGCCGCCTCGCCAGGTCGCGGTTGCGCGTCGAGTCGAGCTCGCGCGGCTGCGCCACCTCCGGTGACCAGTCCGGGTCGAGCAGGCCCAGCTCGACCTTCTGGTTCAGCACCCGCGTCAGCGCGCGGTCCACCAGGGCCTCGTCGACCTCACCGGAGCGCACCAGCCGCGCCAGCGGCTCGACGTAGCAGCGGGCGTTGGGCAGTTCCACGTCCACCCCGGCGCGCAGCGCCGTCGCACCGGCCGACCCCGGCCCGTCGGCGACACCGTGCAGCTTGTGCAGGAAGGACACCCCGAAGTAGTCCGCGACCACGGTGCCGGTGAAGCCGAGCTCGTCGCGCAGCAGGTCGGTCAGCAGGGCCTCGTCGGCGGCCGAGGGCATGCCGTCGACGTCGGTGTAGGAGTGCATCACCGACCGGGCGCCGCCCAGGCGCAGCGCCATCTCGAACGGCGGCAGCACGACGTCGGCGAACTCGCGGGGCCCCATGCTCACCGGCGCGAGGTTGCGCCCCGCGCGGGAGGCCGAGTAGCCGGCGAAGTGCTTGAGGGTGGCGAGGATCCCGCTGGACTGCAGGCCCGCGACGTACGCCGCTCCGATGCTGCCGATCAGGTACGGGTCCTCGCCGATGGTCTCCTCGACCCGGCCCCACCGCAGGTCGCGCACCACGTCGAGCACCGGGGCCAAACCTTGGTGCACGCCCACCGAGCGCATGTCGGCGCCGATGGTGGCGGCCATCTCGCCGACGAGCTCCGGGTCGAACGAGGCGCCCCAGGACAGCGGCACGGGGTAGGCAGTGGCGCCCCAGGCGGTGAACCCGGCCAGGCACTCCTCGTGCGCCACGGCGGGGATCCCGAAGCGGCCGGCGGAGGTGATCTCGCGCTGCAGCCGGGTCAACGCCGCGGCGCCTTCGGCGGGCGGGAGGGGGGCGCTGCCGAACACGCGGGTGAGCTGGCCCAGGCCGTTCTTGATCATCTCGTCCCACGGCGGGGTGTCCGCGGCGAAGTCCTCCTGGTGCGGGGCGACGCGCTCCTCCGCTCCGGAGACGTAGATCCACATCCCGACGAGCTGGTTGAGCTTCTCCTCCAGCGTCATGCGGTACACCAGGTCGGCGACCCGCTCCTCGACCGGGAGCGCGGGATCGCGGTAGGGCTGGCGGTCCTCGGTCGGGTGCGACTGCGGCATGTGCTCGTGACTCCCGTCGTGGTGGTGGTCCGGCGGCCCCGTCCGAAAGTTTTCGGGCCACCGGGGCGGGCAGCCGGTCTGCAACGATCGACAGGTTGCCACATCCTTCGCTGAAAGTCCTGCTTCAACCGAAGAAACCCGCACGAGCGTGGTGCGTGAAACTTCCTGAAACATGGTCTTGCCGGTCGTGTGACCGCTGCGGTACTGTCTCGCCGTCCGGCAGCCGGGTGTGACCGCGTGCACACCGCTGCGGCGCCGGAGAGGTCCGCAACGGTGCGACGGGAGCGACGATGCGTGGACTGCGACGTCTGTGCGCGATGGGTGCCGCGGTGGCACTGGCCCTGACCTCGACCGGCTGTGCCGTGCTGCTGCCGCCGAGCCAGGGCAGCGCCGACGTGCTCACCAGCTGGGCGATCAGCGGTGGCGGCGAGGAAGAGCTGATGCCGGTCGAAGGCGAGAAGTTCCAGCAGCGGACCGGTCGTCGCGTGCAGACCCAGTTCTTCCAGAACGATCCGTACAAGAACAAGCTCTGGGTCTCCATGGGATCGGGCACCCCGCCCGACACCTTCTTCGGCTGGGGTGGGGGAGCGCTGCAGGCGTTCATCGACGCGGGCAAGGCGGCCGACCTCGCGCCCACCATGCGCGAACACCCCGAGTGGCGCGCGAACTTCCTGCCCAGCGTGATGAGTCCCGTCGACATCGACGGCGGCACCTACGGCATCCCCATCGGCGGCATCCAGCCCGTCCTGCTGTACTTCAACAAGGACGTCTACGCCGCGACCGGGTTGCAGCCACCGCGCACCTGGAACGAGCTGCTTCACCAGGTCCCCCGCCTCCAGCAGGCCGGCTACCTGCCGATCGCCCTCGGCGGCGCCGATGCGTGGACCTACCTGATGTGGGAAGAGGCTGTCGTGGACCGCGTCGCCGGTCCGGAAGCCTTCCAGGCCGTGCTCGACGGCGAACCCGGCGCGTGGCTCAACCCCGACATCATCAAGGCGAACACCATGCTGCAGGAGCTCGTGCGCACCGGAGCGTTCGGCGACGCCTTCGCCTCCACCAGCGCCGAACTCGGGCAGCAGCGCACCCTGCTCGCCAGCGGACGCGCCGCCATGATGGTCCACCTCGGCTCCGGCTACTCGGACCTGCTCGGCGACGACGAGCAGTGGGTCCGCGAAGGTCACCTCGGGTGGGCGCGCTTCCCGGCCGTCGAAGGCGGGAAGGGCCACGCCGACAACCTCGTCGGCAACCCCACCACCTTCATGTCCGCCACCGCCGGGCCCGACCAGCAGGCCGCCGTGGACTTCCTGCGCCAGGAGCTCTCCAGCCCCGACTACACCCGGGGCACCCTCGAGCGCGGTGACGTGCCACCGGTGACCGGTATGGAGGACGAACTGCGCGCTTCCGAGGACGCCGACTACATGACCTTCGTCTACGAGCTGGCCAAGAACGCACCGCACTTCCAGCAGTCCTGGGACCAGGCGCTGCCGCCCGGACCCGCCCAGAACGTGCTGATCAACCTGCAGAAGCTGTTCCTCGACCAGATCAGCCCGGAAGAGTTCTCCCAGCTGATGGAGGAGTCCTCGCGATGACCGCCACCGAGCTGCGACCGGCCCCACCCACCACCACCGAGCCACCGCGCCGCTCCGCGCGGCACTGGACCGAGCCCTCCACCTGGTTCGCCGCACCCGCGCTCGTGTTCTTCGCGGCGTTCGTCGTCGTGCCCATCATCGTGGTCGTCGTGCTGTCCACGATGGACTGGAACGGCATCAGCGCACCGCGGTTCACCGCGCTGCAGAACTGGACCGAACTGGCCACCGACTCCGGCATGTGGCACTCGGTGTGGGTGTCGCTGCAGGTCATGGTCCTCTGCTGGGCGGTGCAAACCCCCCTCAGCCTCCTGCTCGGCGTCTACGTCGCCGGGACGCAGAAGCACCGGGCCGTGCTCGCAGCCTTGTTCTTCCTGCCGCTGGTGCTGTCCTCGACCGGCATCGGCATCCTCTGGCGCAACCTCGTCGACCCCGAGTTCGGCGTGCTGCCCGCACTGGGCCTGCCCGGCCTCAACCTCCTCGGAGATGGCAACCTCGCCTTGCACACCCTCATCTTCGTGGTGTCCTGGCAGTTCATCCCGTTCCACACGCTGCTCTACCAAGCCGGCGTCCGGCAGATCCCCGCCCAGCTGTACGAGGCCGCCGAACTCGACGGTGCCGGGCCCGCGCAGCGGTTCTTCCGGATCACCCTGCCGCAGCTGCGCAACACCGTCGTCACCTCGAGCACGCTGATGCTGGTCGGCTCGCTGACCTACTTCGACCTGTTCTACGTGCTCAGCGAAGGCGGACCGGGGGACGCCACGCGGATCCTGCCGGTGAACATGTACGTCACCGGCTTCCAGCAGTACCAGCTCGGCTACGCCAGCGCGATCGCGCTGTTCCTGGTGGCCCTCGGGACCGCCCTGTCGCTGGGCCTGACCAAGTACTCCGGCTTCGCCCGGATGCGCAGCGAGCAGGAGGGCGCGTGATGCTGCGAACGAGAGGCCTGCTGCCCCACGCCGCCGCCCTGCTGTGGGCGCTGGTCGTGGCCATCCCGCTGTACTACGTGCTGGTCACCAGCCTGCGCGCGCAGGAGGACACCACCACCGAGAACCCGCTGTCGCTGCCCGGTTCACCCACCCTCGACAACTACGGGCTGGTCTTCTCGGACGGTTTCCTGAAGTTCTTGTCCAACAGCCTGCTCACCACCGGGCTGACCGTCGCCGTCGTGCTCGCCACCGCGCTGCCCGCCGCCTACGTCGTGGTCCGCGGCAAGCGCCGCAGGCACCAGTGGCTGTTCCGGATGTTCTTGGCGGGCTTGGCGATCCCGCTGCAAGCCACGATCATCCCGGTCTACGTGATGATCGTCGAAGCCGGTCTCTACGACAGCCTGCTGGCCGTCGTCCTGCCCGCCATCGCCTTCGCGATGCCGCTCTCAGTGCTGATCCTCAGCAACTTCCTGCGGGACATCCCCGAAGAGCTCTACGAGTCGATGTGCCTCGACGGGGCCGGGCAGCTCCGGGTCCTGGTCAACCTGGTGCTGCCGCTGTCCAAGCCCGCCCTGCTGGCCGTGGGCATCTACCAGGCCCTGCAGGTGTGGAACGGGCTGCTGTTCCCGCTCATCCTCACCCAGCGCGAGGAAACCGCCATGCTGCCGGTCATGCTCTGGCAGTTCCAAGGCCAGTACACCGTCAACGTCCCGGCCATCATGGCCGGCGTCGTGCTCTCCGCGATCCCGGTGCTGGTGCTCTACGTGCTGGGCCGCCGGTTCATGATCGCGGGACTGACCGCGGGCGCGGGCAAGTGAGGACGCCGGTCGGTGGTCAGGGGCAGGCCACCGACCGGCACCCGTGGTGACGAACACCGGGAGGTCTTCCGCAGGACGGTCATGACCGTCCTGTCCGCGCCGCACCCGGCACAATCCGCAGCACGCACCCCAGCGGGGAGGCCGCGGATGACACGCTCAGCAACACTGCGCGCCGCCGTGATCGGCACCGGTGCCATCGCCCAGCACAGGCACCTCCCGGCGCTGCGCGCGCAGCCGCGCGTCGAGGTCGTCGCCGCCGTCGACGTCGACCCCGACCGGCTCGCGGCGTTCCAGGCCGCGCACCGCGTCGAGCGCGGCTACCGCAGCGTCCCCGAGATGCTCGCCGCAGAGCAGCCCGACCTCGTGCACGTGTGCACCCCGCCGTTCGCGCACGTCGAACCCGTCGTGCAAGCGCTGCGCGCCGGTGCGTGGGTGCTGGTGGAGAAGCCCGCGTGCCTGTCGCTGGCCGAGCACGACCGGATCACCGAGGCCGAACGCGACGGTGGCCCCTACGCTTCGGTGGTCTGCCAGCACCGGTTCGGGTCCGCCGGGCGCCACGCCGCCCAGCTGCTCGCCGAGGGGCACCTCGGACGTCCGCTCGTCGCCGACTGCCGCACCACCTGGTACCGCGACCACAGCTACTACGAGGTGCCGTGGCGCGGTCGCTGGCACACCGAAGGCGGCGGGCCCACCATGGGACACGGCATCCACCAGATGGACCTGCTGCTGGCACTGCTGGGCGACTGGGCGGAGATCCAGGCCATGGCCGCACGACTCGACCGCGACGTCGACACCGAAGACGTCTCGATGGCCATCGTGCGCTTCGCCGGCGGCGCCCTGGCCTCCATCGTCAACAGCGTGCTGTCCCCGCGCGAGGAGAGCTACCTGCGCATCGACTGCACCGACGCCACCCTCGAGCTCACCCACCTCTACGGCTACGGCAACGCCGACTGGCGTTACACCGCGGCCCCGCACGTCAGCGACCCCGCCCGCATCCGCAGCTGGAGCACCCCGCCGGGGCAGGTCCGCAGCTCCCACGCCGCCCAGCTCGACCTCCTGCTGGAGGCGGTGGACGCCGGGACGCGGCCACCCGCCAGCGGTGAGACCGCGCGCCAGACCCTCGAACTGATCACCGGGCTCTACCGCTCGGCGTTCACCGGCACGACCGTGCGGCGCGAGCAGCTCACCCCCGACGACCCCTTCTACCACCACCTGCACGGCGGCACCCCCGGCTGGGCGCCCACCGGGAGCGGAAGGGGTGCCACCGCATGACCGGAACCGCCCCTGGCAGGGCTCGGCTCACCGAAGCCACCACCGTCGTGCACGAGGTGGACAGCGCGCTGAGCGTGCGCGCCGGTGAGGTCGAACTCCTCCGCTACACCTACCGCGACGACGCCCCGGCGCGGGAGTGCCCAGCACCCCACTTCCACCCGCTGCGGGCGCTGCACGGCGGGGGCGTCACCGGCCACCGCCCGCACGACCACCGCTGGCACAAGGGACTGGCCATGACGGCCTCCCACCTGTCCGGCCAGAACTTCTGGGGTGGCGGCACCTACACCCACGGCGCCCCGGGCACCGGCTACGTCGACCTGCCCAACGTCGGATCCCTGCGGCACCGCGACTTCCGCGAGGTCCACGACGCCCCGCGCCCCGGGTTCGTCGAGGACCTCGACTGGATCACCGCCGACGGTCAGCGCTGGATCGACGAAACCCGCAGCGCGCGGGTCGAGATCGTCGCCGGCGACGCCGGGGCGTGGCAGCTGGAGCTGCGCCTCGCGCTGACCAACGTGGCGGGCCGGCCGCTGGAGTTCGGCAGCCCCACCGTCTTCGGCCGCGAACTCGCCGGGTACTGCGGGCTGTTCTGGCGCGGTCCGCGCTCGTTCACCGGGGGAGAGATCACCTCACCCGGCGGCGACTCCGCGGAGGCCATGATGGGGACCGGCGCGCCCTGGCTGGCGTTCACCGGCCTCCACGACGGCACCGACCACAGCTCCACGCTGCTGTTCCTCGACCACCCCGACAACCCCGTCACCGACCGGCGCTGGTTCGTGCGCAGCCGTCCGTTCCCCGCGGTCAACCCGTCGCTGGCCTTCCACCGGCCGCTCGACCTCGCCGATGGCGACGTGCTCCGACTGGCGTACCGGGTGCTGGTGTTCGACGGTGCCAGGACCCGCCAGCACCTGGAGGCCGTCGTCGCCGAGAACCCGTGGGAGGACGCGTGAACGACCAGCCTCCGCTGCCCGGGGCCATCGGCCTCTCCCAGTTGCGCGCCTACGACTGGCCGGCCGCCGACGAGGTGTGCGGCGGCAGCCCGCACCTCCACCTCGCCTGCTCCGAGGCCTACGTCGTCACCGGCGGCACCGGCGCCGTGCACACCCTCACCGCCTCCGGCTACCGCGAGACACCCCTCGAACCGGGGGTGATCGCCTGGTTCGAGCCCGGCGTCGTGCACCGCATGGTCGAGCGCTCCGGCCTGCGCGTCACCGTCCTCATGCAGAACAGCGGCCTGCCCGAAGCCGGCGACGCGGTCTTCACCTTCCCACCGGAGGTCCTCGCCGACCCCGACGCCTACGCCGAGGCCGCGGCCCTGCCCGAGCCGGACGGGCCCGAGGCCGAACGCGCGGCGCGGCGGCGACGCGACCTCGCCGTCACCGGCTACCTCCCACTGCGGGAAGCGCTGCTCGACGGTGACAACGGCCCGCTGCGCGCGTTCCACCGCGCGGCAGCGCGGCTCGTCGCACCCAAGATCGCCGAGTGGGTGCCGCACTGGCGCCGAGGAGCCTTGCGCGCGGCCGAACGCACCGGGGACCAACTCCGCGCCCTCGCCGAAGGCGATGCCCACCACCTCGACCAGGCACGGGTGGCGATCGCCGTACCCGCCCGCCGCGACGGGTACGGCATGTGCGGCAGGCGCGACGAGTACGACCTCGGCCCTCGGCAGGGGATCGCTCCGCGCGGCGGTGCAGGTGGCGGAACTTGAGCGGCTCAGCGGCTCCGCGCGCCGTTCCTCGAGACATGTCGGTGCACGGCGTCCCGGCACACCCGACAGGAAACCGCTCGGAACCTGCGGCGATGCCCCTGCTGAGTCCCGGCGTTCGAAGTTCTCGCGAAATTCGGAAGGGGACTTCCAGCGTCGAACTTCGCGAGAACGTCGACGCCGCTGTGGGCGTCGGGGAGTGGGGCAGGGCCGCCGACGCATCCTCGAACAGCTGGCTCCCCGCCGAGGTGTTCCACGCGAGGGCGTGGTCGCTCGCCGACCGCGGGAAGTCCCGGCCGGAACCCCCGCCTCTGCGCCGGAGATCGCGCACGCACGCAAGACGGGGAAGGAGGCGGGTGGTCCTCGGTCCCCCGAGAGCCCGAGGACCACCCGTGGTCAGGACTTCAGCTCGACGACCTCGACGCCGAAGGGCGCCAGCGACACCTCCTCCAGCTCCTCACCGGACAGGTTCCGCAGCGACGCCGCCGTGCGCGGCACCACCGTCGTCTCCTCGGCGTGCTGGCTGACCAGCCACGCGAACCGGCGCCCGTCCTGGTGTACCAGCACGTCGGCGAACACCCGCGGGTCGTCCACCACGACCTCCCGCGCCACCCCGGCCACCTCGCCCAGCGCCGAGTACAGCCGGTGCCCGTCGTCGGGGTTGACCCGCGTGCTCCGCGCCGCGAACAGCTCGACCGGGTAGGTGCACAGCACCGCTTCGCCCGAGCCCGTGGCGTGGCGCAGCAGCGCCGGGTTGCCGTGGGCGTCGGTGGCCACGACCTCCGCCCCGTCCGGCGTGACCGGCAGGAACGACCGGCTGTGCTCGTTGCCCGCCACCCGGAACCGCAGCGTCTCGCCCTCGTCGATGCCGCCGAAGGACTGGGTGAAGGTGAACACCACCTCCTCGTCGACGACCTCGTCGACGATGCCGTAGGTGATCCGCTTGCGCACGCCGAACGTCTCGTCGAGGTAGGGGATCCACGGCTGCCGGTGGTGGTCCACCTCGCCCGCCGTGTACGACAGGTACAGCACGGCGCCCTCGGCGACCCGCTCCCGCAGCCGCTGCCAGGTCGGTCCCTGTACCTGCTTCACGCACGGCAGCAGGTACAGGTCGCAGTCGGCGTCGACGCCGTCGCGCTCACGGACCACGCCCACCGGCAGGTCCGCCTCCCGCGCCGCCACGTACGCCTGGTGCAGCGTGTCGAAGATCAGCGAGCGGTCGTCGTCCTGCGTGAACGGGTAGCCCCGTTCCAGGTACTCGGTCACCAGCAGAGCCGCCCGGGCCTCGCTGCGCTCGCAGCGGGCGAAGTCCACCCGCTCCAGCACCTCGGCGAACGCCGCCAGCTCGTGCAGCGGCGGTTTCGGGGCACCCGTGTGGTCGGTGATCCCGAAGTGCATCTCGAACGGGTGGTGCGAGTACGGGCCCTGGGCGATCAGGTCGTCGTAGTCGGTGTTGTTCCACGCCACCCAGCCCGTCGAGCCCGCCAGCAGCGAGTTGTGCAGCGTCTGCCGGTAGTAGTGAGCGGCGTTCTCCGGTGAGACCTGGTCGCTGGACAGGCCGAACTCCTCCAGCACCACCGGCTTGCCCGCCACCGCCGACAACTCGCAGAGGAACGCCGCGATCAGGTGCTGGCGCACCGGGTCGTTGTCGATCCGGTACACGTGCGGGCCCACGAAGTCCACCACCGCGCCCGTCTCGCGCACCGAGAACCCGTTGTCCACGCCGGTGACCTCGATGCCCCACGCACCGTCGCCCAGCGACACCGGCTGCGTGCCGCCACCGGCTCGCACCGCCTGCACCATCAACCGGGCCCACGCGCTGACCTGCTCCGTCGGCGCCTTCGGCTCGTGCCGCAGCCGGCCGTAGATGGGCATCTCGTTGCTGATCAGCCAGCCCGCCACCGCCGGGTGCTCGGCGAAGCGCTCGGTCATCTGCTGCACGAACCACGCCTGCTGCGAGACCAGCCAGACGTCGGCGTAGAGGTCCCGGCCGTCGCGCCACACCGGGTCCCAGTTGTCACCGGACATGTGACCGACGATGAAGGTGGGGATCGAGGTCATCCCCACCTCGCTGTGCGCGTCCAGGAAGTCCCGGTAGAGCGCGACCTTGTCCTCGTCCACCGTGTCCGGGGCGGGCATGAAGTCAGGCCAGTAGAAGAACGAGCGGGTCTGCCGCAACCCGTGCGCGTGCAGCACCCGCAGCTCCTCGCGCACCACCTCGGGTGAGTAGTTCCGCCACATCAGCGGACCACCGGTGCGGGACCAGAAGTTCGCCCCCAACCACACCTGGGGCTCTCCGGCCACCGTCACCTTGGCGGTATTGCGTCGCATGAAACACCCTTCCGCTGCGATGGGACCTGCACGGCACGTTCACGGGCCGATCACTTCACGGCGCCCGCGGTCAAACCTTGCGCCAGGTAGCGCTGCAGCGCGAGGAAACCGGCCACCACCGGGATGCTGACGACCAGCGAGGCCGCCATCACCTCGTTCCAGTACACCGAGGTCTCGGTGGAGTACTCCCGCAGGCCGACCGCCAGCGTCCGCGAATCCGAATCCGTCATGATCGAGGCGAAGAGCGTCTCGCCCCAGGCCGTCATGAACGCGTAGATGCCCACCGCGGCGATCCCCGGCCGCGCAGCGGGCAGCACCACCCGCCACAACGCACCCACCGGAGTCGCCCCGTCGATCAGCGCCGCCTCGTCCAAGTCGCGCGGGATCGTGTCGAAGTAGCCGACCATCATCCAGATCGCGAACGGCAGCGAGAACGTCAGGTAGGTGACGATCAGCCCGAGCTGGCTGCCGTACAGCTCGATGCCGGTGTAGCGGCCGATCGTCGCGTAGATCAGATACAGCGGCAGCAGGAACAGGATCCCGGGGAACATCTGCGTGGACAGCACCACGATCCGGAACCCGTTGCGACCGCGGAAACGGTAGCGGCTCACCGCGTACGCGGCCAGGACCGCCAGCGTCAGCGACACCAGCGCCGCGCCCAGCGCCACCACCGCGCTGTTGATGAAGTAGTCCGCCAGGTCGATCGTCGACCACATGTCCACGAACGGCTGGAGGGTCAGGTTCTCCGGCCACCACCGGAACTCGTCGCGCACGTCGCCCAGCGGCTTGAGCGCCGAGGTCACCATGACGTACAGCGGCACCACTGTGAACAGCGTCAGCAGCACCAGGCCCACGACCCGCAGGACGCGGAACCACCTCGGCTCAGGCATCCTTCATCCTCCGCGATGTCAAGGCCAGGTACCCGGCCGTGACGACCAGCAAGAACAGCAGCAGCAAGGTCGACATCGCCGACCCCAGGCCGAAGTTCCAGGTGATGAACGAGTTGTTGTAGATGTGGATCGACAGCAGGTTCGCCGCGTTGGGCACCGACTTGTCGAACAAGATGTAGGGCACGTTGAAGTCGTTGAACGTCCACAGGAACAGCACCAGCACGAGGACCTGGTTGACCGGGCGCAGCATCGGCAGCGTGATGGAGCGGAACTGCTGCCACAGCCCGGCGCCGTCCACCGTCGCGGACTCGTAGACGTCGTGCGGGATCGACTGCATCCCGGCCATGAGCACCAGGAACGCGAAGGGCCACAGCCGCCACGTCGCGGTCACCACGGTCGCCAGGAACGCGTTGTCGCCGAGCAGCCAGAACGTCTCGCCGTCGGTGATGCCCAACCCGCCCAGCGTCGAGTTGACCATGCCGTCGTCCTGGTCGAGCAGGAACTTCCAGATCATCGCCGCGGTGTAGACCGGCAGCGCGTAGGGCACCAGGAACAACGTCCGCAGCACCGCGCGCCCGCGGAACGACCGCTGCAGCAGCGTCGCCGCGAACACGCCCAGCAGCCACGACAGCGCCACGGTCAGCACCGAGAAGCCCGCGGTGATCGCGAAGGAGCGCAGCAGCGTCACGCCGACGGCGCTGTCGAAGTCCAGCGCGAAGCGGAAGTTGGCCAGTCCTGCGAAGGGAGCGTGCAGCCAGTCCCGCAGGTAGAACTGGGTCAGCTCCAGCACGCTCATGTACAGGCCGCCGAGCATCGGCAGCAGGTGCACCAGCAGCTCGAAGCACAACGCCGGCGCGACCAGCAGGTAGGGCAGCACCTTCCTGCTCGGCACCCACCGGCGGCGGGCAGGCGGTTCGGGTGGTGCCGCGGTCGGGGTGGGGGAGGGGGCAGCAGTGCTGGTCATCCGCCGGTACCTCGCATCTTCTGCTCGGCGTCGGCCAACGCCGCCCGCACGTCCTCGGTGGTGACTCGGCGACCCGTGGCGATCTCGGCGAACAGGTCCCGCATCGCCGAGCCCACCGTCGTCTCGAAGTGCGCCTCGGTCGGGATCATCGGTGCCGGCTCGGAGTAGTGGGCCAGCACGTCCGAGAAGACCCGGTCCTCCTCGTTCTGGAACGCCGGGTCCTGGTAGGCGTCGGTGACCACCGGCAGCGTCCCGTACTCGTCGTTCAACGACGCCTGGACGTCCTTGCTGGTCAGGAACTCCACCAGCTTCAACGCCTGTTCCCGCTTCGGGCTGTCGGCGAACACCGCGATGTTCGAGCCCGCCACGTGGCTCAACGCCGGAGTTCCGCCCGGCGGCAACGGGTCCGGGGCGGGCAACCGCACCACCCCGTAGGCGTCGCTGGACATCCCGTTGTCCTCCAACGTCGGGATGACGCTGTTCTGGGCGATGAGCATCGCCGCGTTGCCGTCCGTGAAGTCCTCGGCGGCGCTGGAGGTGTCGCCCTCCTCGGCATCGCCGGGGCTGACCACCTCCTGCGTGGCCATCAGGTCCAGGTAGCGCTGGACGGCGGCCACCGCGCCGGGCGAGTCGAACTCGGGCCCGTGCTCGGTGATCAGGTCGACGCCCTCCCAGCGCGCGAACATGAAGGCGAAGTGCGAGTTCTCGGTGTAGCTGGCGCCGGCGACGGTGAGGCCCCAGCGGTTGCGCGCCGGTTCGGTCAGCCGTTCAGCCGCGGCGAGGAACTCGTCCCAGGTGCGCGGCGGGGCCAGACCCGCTTCGGCGAAGAGCTTCTTGTTGTAGAACAGCCCGTAGCTCAACCCGTACAGGGGCAGCGACGTCGGGACCTGGCCCGCCATGCCCGTCGAGCTCATGCTGCTCTGCAGGAACCGCTCGCGGCCGCCGAAGCGCTGCATCAGGGCGTCGTCGAACGGCACGAACGCGCCGGTGGCCTGCAGCGACGCGGCCCAGGTGTTGCCCAGGTTCACCACGTCCGGGCCGACCCCGGAGGTCGCCGCGCCCAGGATCCGGTTCAGCAGGTCGGACCAGCCGATGACCTCGACGTTGACCTCGATGCCCGTCTGGGCGGTGAACTGGGCCAGCTCATCGCGCAGGACCTCCATGTCCTGCTCAGCGCTCTCGCCCTGGTTGCTGGCCCAGTAGGTGATCGTGTTCGGGTCTTCGGCCGAGCCCGCGCAGCCCGTCAGCGTCCCGGTGAGCAGCGTCGCGACCAGCGACACCGCTGCGAGTGAGCGTTTGATCACGAAACGACTCCTCGGCCTCGTCGGACCCGTCATTGGGCCCGCCGCTCAAGCTAAGGACTTAACCGGTTAATCAGAAGAGTCGGGCACATCGGCGTGATCCATTCGTTACCGCGGGTGTCGACGGCTGCTCCGGTCAGCCGAACCCCGGTGCGGCGCCGGTGCTCTCGCGCCGGATCAGCTCCCGCTGCTGCAGCCGGGCGTCATCGGCCACACCCGTCTCGATCAGCTCCAGCAGCATCACCCCGGCCCGCGCGGCCGCCGCGCCCACGTCGTGCGAGAACGCGGTGATCGCCGGTCGCACCACCCGGCACAGCATCGAGTCGTCCCAGGCCAGCACGGACAGGTCCGCGGGCACCCGCACGCCGAGCTCCTCGGCGCGGGCCACCGACGCCACCGCCATCACGTCGTTGTCGAAGATGATCGGCGTCGGCGGATCGGCGGCGTCCAGCAGGCGCGCCGTGGCGGCCACCCCGCCGTCCTCGGTGTAGTCGCCCTGGTCGCGGACCAGTCCGACGCCAGGGGTCTCCGCCGCCGCGCGCCCCACCTCCCGCTCGCGCCGGGCGGTGTGGCGCAGCTGCGCCGGACCCTGGACGTGCCCGATCCGGCGGTGCCCCAGGCCTGCCAGGAGCGCCACCGCGCTGTCGGCGATGTCGTGCTCGTCCACCCACAGCACCGGGATGCCGGCCATCGGCCGCTCGGTGCCGAAGAAGACGGCCGGGACCCGCAACTCGCGCAGCAACGCCGGCCGGGGGTCGTCCACCCGCAGGTCGGTCAGCAGCACGCCGTCCACGCGCCGCTCGGCCCACCAGCGCCGGTAGGTCTCCAACTCGGTGACCGGGTCCGACGCGAGCGCCAGCTGCAACGAGAACCCGTGCGCGGAGAGGGTCTGCTCCAGGCCCGCCACGAACTGCATGAAGAAGGGTTCGGTCCGCAGCACCTCGGGCGAGCGGGCCAGCACCACGCCCACGGTCGCCGCCCGGTCGCTGGACAACGCGCGCGCCGCGCTGCTCGCGCGCCATCCCAGCTGGGTCGCCACCTCGAGGATCCGCTCCCGCGTCTCCTGCGAAACACCGCCCCGGCCGTTCAGGGCGTAGGACACCGCCGCTTTCGACACGCCCACCGCGCGGGCGATGTCGATGATGGTCGGCCGCTTCACGACGCGACTCCGAGATGGGGGTACCGCGGCTTCGCGCTGAGCAGCAGCGGTGCTCCTCCGGTCGCAGCGAGGTTCAACCCGCGGCGCGGGACCGCTGACGTCGGGATCATGCGGCGAGTTTGCCTGCGGTGGACCGCATGCGCACGAGCCGCCTCCGCCTCGAGCAGCACGTCGTGGAAAAAGCCTGGACGGACGTCGTTTCGCGCAGACAGCGGTGAAACCGGAGGTGTGCTGGAGGGAGAGCGGCGCGAGGGCGCGGTAAGCTCCGGCCCGCCCTGATCGACGAAGGATCACCGGGAAGGCGCATGAGCCACTGCGAGTCGCCAGCACCGGGAAGCCCGTCCGACTTCCCGTGGTTCGAGCAACGTCGTGCTGTCACCGTCGTCGAAGGCGAGGTCATCGCCTCGCGCTGCGAACCGGAGCAACCGGCAGACGAGGCCTTGGTGGTGGCGCGTCCGAGCTGCTAGAGCTCCAGGAGGAGTTCGGCGAGCGAAGGGTGGACCGGTGGGCGCAGGTGAGTTCAACGGGCTGTCGGCGGTGGTGACCGGTGGCGGTTCGGGCATCGGCTTGGCGGTGGCGCGCACGCTGACCGGCCGCGGGGCGAAGGTGGCGGCCCTGGACCTGGATCCGGGGTCGGTCCCGGCCGGGGTGCTGGGGCTCAAGTGCGATGTGACCGACGAGGACTCGGTGGGCGCGGCCGTCTCGGAAGCCGCCGAGCGGCACGGTGGCGTGGACGTGCTGGTCAACAACGCCGGGATCGGCGCGCAAGGCACCGTGGAGACCAACAGCTACGACGAGTGGCGCCACGTGCTCGACGTCAACGTGCTGGGCATCGTGCGCACGACCCGTGCAGCGCTGCCGCACCTGCGCAGGTCGTCGTCGGCGGCGATCGTCAACACCTGCTCGATCGCGGCCACCGCGGGCCTGCCGGACCGCGCGGCCTACAGCGCCAGCAAGGGCGCGGTGCTGTCGCTGACGCAGGCGATGGCGGCCGACCACCTGAGCGAGGGGATCCGGGTCAACTGCGTCAACCCCGGAACGGCCGACACGCCCTGGGTTCGGCGCCTGCTGGCGGTCGCCCAGGACCCGGAGGCGGAGCTGGCCGCACTGGCCGCCCGGCAACCGTCGGGCCGCTTGGTCTCGGCCGAGGAGGTCGCGGCAGCGGTGGCCCACCTCGCCGGCCCGTCGTCCGGGTCGACCACCGGGACGTCGCTGGCGGTGGACGGTGGCATGCAGGGCTTGCGGTTGCGGAAGTGAGGTCGCTGGGCCGGTCCGGGGTGCGGGTGAGCGCTCTGGGCTTCGGCGGCGCGGTGATCGGCAACCTCTACCGCGAGGTCTCCGAGGAGACGGCCTCGGCGACCGTCGCGGCGGCCTGGGACGCGGGGATCCGCTACTTCGACACGGCACCGCACTACGGTCTGGGCCTCGCCGAACGGCGGCTCGGCGCGGCCCTGCCGGCACGGCCCCGGCACGAGTTCGCGGTGTCGACGAAGGTCGGCCGGCTCCTCGAACGCGTCCCGAACTCGGACGGCGCCCAGGACGTGACCGGGGGCTTCGCGGTGCCGGCCGATGCCGTGCGCCGGTGGGACTTCTCCGCGGACGGCGTCCACCGCTCGCTCGAGTCCAGCCTGGCCAGGCTCGGGCTCGACCACGTGGACCTGGTCCTGCTGCACGACCCGGACGAGCACTGGCAGCAGGCGGTGGACGAGGCCTACCCGGCGCTGCACGACCTCCGCGCGCGAGGAGTGATCGGTGCGATCGGCGTCGGGATGAACCAGTGGCCGATGCTGCGGAGGTTCGTGACCTGCACGGACGTCGACGCGGTGATGCTCGCCGGCCGGTACACGCTGCTGGACCCCTCGGGCGAGCCGCTGCTGGACGAGTGCGCGCAGCGCGGTGTGTCGGTGCTGGCGGCGGGCGTGTTCAACGGCGGCTTGCTGGCCACCGACGAGCCCGGGCGCCACGCCGTCTACGACTACCGGCCGGCGCCACCGCAGCTGGTGGCCAGGGCTGAGCGGATGGTCCGGATCTGCTGCCGGCACGGGACCACGCTCCCGCAGGCGGCGATCGCCTTCGCAGCGCGGCACCCCGCTGTGGCGTCGGTGGTGCTCGGCGCCCGCACGCCGGAGGAGGTCCGGCGCAACGCAGCGTTGTTCCACGCACCCGTCCCCGAAGAGCTGTGGGAGGAACTGGCGGAGGCCCGGTGCTGACCCGGACCGAGTGCTGACCCGGCCTCCGCGCCTGACCTAGCTGTTCGAGAGTGCGGCGGAGCCACTGTCCAGCTGCGCAGTGCGCAGGTGAGATCGAACGTCGCGCGAATTGCGACCTCGAGCCCCCGGCGTCGGGGTTCGCGCGAGGTTCGACGCCGGGAGCTCGACGTCCCCGCCGCACGTCCCTGCGACCAGCACGGCGGAGCGGAGCGACTCCTCCTAGAACTCGAGGACCAGGCGACCCCTGGTGCCGCCGGCTTCGAGGCGGCGCTGCGCTTCCTCGCCGCGTTCGGCCGGGTAGACGTCCGCGACGCGCAGCGTCAGCGTGCCGTCCTCGGCCTGCTCCCGGAGGCGGTCGAGCTTCTCGCGCTCCAGCCAGTAGTCGCGGACCAGGACCGGGTGGTACTGGATGCCGCGCTCGGCGTCGGCGGTGAAGAAGCGCACCGTGGCGATGGCGCCACCGTCGCGGACCGCGGGCTCCACCTTGTCGTTGAGCACGGCTGCGTCCACCACGGCGTCCACGCCGTCCGGAGCGACCTCGCGGATGCGGGTGGCGACGTCCTCACCGCGTTCGACGATCTCGTCGGCACCCAGCTCGGCCACCAGCTCGCGGTCGGAGTCCTTGGCGTCGGCGATCACGCGCAGGCCTTCGGCCTTCGCGAGCTGGACGACGTACCCGCCGAGCGTGCCCGCGGCACCGGTGACGGCGAGCAGGCTGCCGGGCGGCAGCGCCAGGAGGTCGAGTGCCAGGCGAGCGGTGAGGCCGTTCATCGGCAGTGTCGAGGCGGTCGCGTGGTCGGTGCCCTTGGGCGCGCGGGCGACCGACGCGGCGGGCAGGACGAGGCTCTCCGAGTAGGCGCCGTGCGACCCCTCCGGGATGACGATGGCCATCACGTCGTCACCGACCTGCAGGTCGGTCTCGGTGCCCTCGCCGATCTCGTCGATGACCCCCGCGGCGTCCATGCCGGGAACGTAGGGAGGTTCGAGTTCCCGGTACCGCTCGCGGAACCAGCCGGCGCGACCGGCGGTGTCGGTCGGGTTGACCGCCGCCGCGCGCACGCGGACCCGGACCTCGCCGGGACCCGCGTGCCGCTCCGGCACGTCGTGGATCCCCAGCACTTCCGGTCCGCCGAATTCGGTGAAGCCCAAAACACGCATGCCGATCACAACCCGCACCCGGAGGGCGCTATTCCGCGACGTTGCGAGGCTCACGCGAACGAGCGGCCGGCGTCCGGTTAAGGTCATCGGCATGCGGAGGTTCCAGCAGGTCGACGTGTTCACCGGCACCCCTTACTACGGCAACCCGGTGGCCGTGGTGCTCGACGCCGAAGGCGTGTCCGACGAGGCGATGCAGCGGTTCGCCGCGTGGACGAACCTGTCGGAGACCACGTTCGTGCTGCCGCCCACCCGCGCGGACGCCGACTACCGGGTGCGGATCTTCACGCCGTCCGAGGAGTTGCCCTTCGCCGGTCACCCGACGCTGGGAACCTGCCACGCGTGGCAGTCGGTGCACGGCGAGCGCGAGTCGGTGGTCCAGGAGTGCGGGGTCGGGCTGGTGGAGGTCCGCCGCGACGCCGGTGGCCTGGCGTTCGCGGCCCCCGAGCTGGTGCGCTCCGGCCCGGTGGAACCGGAGGTGCTGGAGCGCGTCGCCGCTGCCGTGGGCCTCGACTCGGGCGAGATCGTGGACGCGCAGTGGGCCGACAACGGCCCCGGGTGGATCGCGTTGCTGCTGGCGGACGCCGACGCCGTGCTGGCCCTGGAACCGTCCTTCCGGGACGACTTGAAGATCGGGGTCGCGGGCCCGCACCCGGAGGGCGGCCCGGCGAGGTTCGAGGTGCGGGCCTTCGCGCCCCTGGGCGGAGGCGGGTGCGTGGAGGACCCGGTGACCGGCAGCCTCAACGCCTCCCTCGCGCAGTGGCTGCTCAGCTCGGGTCGGACCACCGCGCCCTACACGACCCGGCAGGGGACGGCCCTCGGCCGTGCCGGCAACGTCCGGGTCAGCACCGACGACACCGGCGCGGTCTGGGTCGGCGGCAGCACGGTCACCTGCGTCAACGGCACCGTCACGATCTGACCGGTCCCGGACGACGTCGGCACCCCCGCTCCACGGCGGCGCGGACCGACACCACGGCTCCGCACGCCACGGCGGCGGACCGACGCCCACACCGGCGCCGACACCACACCGGCTCTGCCGTGTCCCCCACACCCCCACCAGGTCGGTCCAGCCTGCGACGTCGCCGAGCGCCACCTGCGGCCCGCGGCAACGTCCACACGTCGCGCGCACTTCGACCCCCGGACCCCGGAGGTCGAAGTGCGCGCGAACTTCGAGGGCTCGAGATCGGGGTCGCCGTTCTCGCGAGGTGCGAGTGCTCGAGCTCGGGTCGAACCTCGCGAGAAGTTCGAACCGGGGCGGTCGGGGTGCCTGGTCGATCCAAGTCCGTCGCGGCAGTGCTTGGGCGTCCTGCCACTGGTGCCGGGACCACCCTCTCGGGTCTTGACCGGACCCTGCAGCGGGGGTCAGCCCGCCGTTGCCGGCCGGCTGGCCCGGCGTGACGTTCGAAGCGCATGCCGGGTCGCCCTCGTTGCGTGACGCTCGAAGCGCGGGGTGCCCTCCGCTGCGCGAAGCGCTGCCTCGTGCCAGCGGCTTCCCGGTGACCGAAGTCGGTTGGGGCGGTGGTTGTTCCGCGTCGCGGAAGCGGTCTCGCCCGTCGCCGGGGCCGCGGGGCATCGTGAGGGTCGTCGCGGGTGAGCGTGATCCGCCTCGCAGCCGGGTGAAGCCCCCGCGCGGAGGCGTCGTGCCGATTCTCCAGGAACGGGGTCCACATGAGCATGACCACGCGTGCCGCCATCTGCCGCAAGCCGGGCAGTCCGTGGGAGAGCACCGACGTCGAGCTCGACGAGCCGAAGGCCAACGAGGTGCGGGTCCGGTTCCACGCCGCGGGCCTGTGCCACTCCGACGACCACATCCAGAAGGGTGACGCGGCCATGCGCTTCCCCGTGGTCGGCGGCCACGAAGGCGCCGGTGTCGTCGACGCTGTCGGCGAGGGCGTGACCCGGGTGGCCGTCGGTGACCACGTCGTGTGCTCGTTCATCCCGGCCTGCGGCTCCTGCCGCTACTGCTCGACCGGACGCCAGAACCTCTGCGACGCCGGCAAGAACGCCTCGACCGGCATGTTCCCCGACGGCACCTTCCGCTTCCACCTCGACGGCGAGGACCTGGGCGGGCTGTGCGTGCTGGGGACCTTCGCCGAGAGCGCGGTGATCTCCGAGTTCTCCTGCATCAAGATCGACGACGACATCCCCTTCGACGTCGCCGCCCTGGTCAGCTGCGGGGTGCCCACCGGCTGGGGATCGGCGGTGCACGCCGCCGGGGTCCGCGCCGGGGACACCGTGGTGATCTACGGGGCCGGGGGAGTGGGCAGCAACGCCGTGCAGGGCGCCCGGATGGCCGGGGCGAAGAACGTGGTCGTGGTGGACCCGGTGGCGTTCAAGCGCGAGATGGCCGAGGTCTTCGGCGCCACGCGCACCTTCGCCGACGCCGCCACCGCCCACGACTTCGTCGTCGAGACCACCTGGGGCGAGCTGGCCTGTTCTGCACGTACACCCGGTTCCTGCGCGGTGACCTGGTCGATCAGCTGCAGGGCGAGGACTACATCACCACCGCCCGGGCCAAGGGGATCGGGCCCTGGCGGGTGCTGCTGCGACACGCCTTCCGCAACTCCGCGTTCGGGCTGATCACCGTCGTCGGCCTCAACCTCGGCACCCTGATCGGCGCCACCGTCATCATCGAGCAGATCTTCGCCCTGCCCGGACTCGGCCAGCTGCTGCTGCAGGCCATCAACACCCGCGACCACGTGGTCGTGCAGGCCTGCGTCGTGCTGTTCGCCGTGGTCACCGTCGCCGCGAACCTGCTGGCCGACCTGCTCTACGCCGTGCTCGACCCGAGGATCCGCTATGGCAGTCGCTGACACCGCCCCGGCAGTGCGCGCACCCGGACCGGTCTGGACCCGGACCCTGCCGATCGTCCTGCCCGCCGCCACGGCCGTGCTGGTGGTCGTCGCCTGCTTCCTGGGCCCGCTCGTGCTCCCGGTCCCGCCGCCGACCGGCGGCAACGTCCTGGAGTCCTACCTGCCTTCGTTCACGCCCGGACACCTGCTGGGCGCCGACCCCAACGGCAACGACATCCTCGCCCGCGTCCTGCACGGTGGGCGTGCGTCGCTGACCGTGGCGGTGGCCGTCAACGTCCTCGGCCTGCTGGCCGGCGGCACCCTCGGTGCCGTGTCGGGCTACCTGGGCGGCATCGGCGACACCGTCATCATGCGGGTCCTGGACGTGCTCATCGCGTTCCCGTCGCTGGTGCTCGTCCTCGCCGTCGCCCAGAGCCTCGGTGCGAGCCAGACCAACACGATTCTGGCGCTGGCGTTCTTCAGCGTCCCCGCCTTCGCGCGCATCTCCCGGGCCGCCACGCTGCGGCTGCGGGAGCAACCGTTCATGGCCGCCGCCGAACTCTGCGGCACGCCAGGGTGGAGGGTCCTGCTGCGGCACGTGGCGCCCAACATCGCCCCGCAGCTGATGACCTTCGCGATGCTGGGCATGGGCCTGACCATCGTCATCGAAGGCGCTCTGAGCTTCCTCGGTCTCGGCATCCAGCCGCCCGCTCCGAGCTGGGGGAACATGATCGCTCAAGGCCAGCAGAGCCTGTCGGCGACGCCGGTGCTGGTGGTGTGGCCGTGCCTGGCGCTGTTCGTGACCGTGCTGGCGTTCAACCTGCTCGGTGAGTCCCTGCGATCCCGCTGGAGCGGCGAATGAGCATCGATCGCGCCACCCGAACCAGCCAGTCCACAGTGGAGCGCTCCGGCAGCGCTCCGCTGCTGGAGGTGGCCGACCTGCGCGTGCGCTTCCACCGCCGCGGAAGGCACGTCCACGCCGTCAACGGCCTGTCCTACCGGCTGCACCCGGGCCGGATGCTGGCCATCGTCGGCGAATCCGGCTCCGGCAAGAGCGTCAGCGTCCGCTCCCTCATGGGCCTGCTGCCACCCACCGCCGAAGTGACCGGGTCAGCGCGGCTCGACGGGCTGGAACTGGTCGGCATGCCCGAGAAGGAGGTGCGGCGGCACCGCGGCGCCGACATCGCCATGGTCTTCCAGGACCCCGCCCGGTCGCTCAACCCCACCATGCGCGTCGGAGACCAGATCACCGAAGCCGTCCGGGCCCACACCGACCTCGACCGCGTCCAGGCGCGGGAACGCGCCGTGGAACTGCTGCGCCTGGTGCGGCTGGCGGCGCCGGAACGGCGGTTCCACGAGTACCCGCACCAGCTCTCCGGCGGCATGCGGCAACGCGTCATGATCGCCATCGCGCTGGGCGCCCGACCCCGGCTGCTCATCGCCGACGAAGCCACCACCTCGCTGGACGTCACCACCCAGGCCCAGATCATGGAACTGCTGCTGGACCTGCAGGAACGCCTCGGCATGGCGGTCATCCTCATCAGCCACGACCTCGGGCTGGCCGCTTCCTACGCCCAGGACGTCATCGTCATGTACGCCGGGCGCGCGGTCGAACAGGCCGCCACCACCGAACTCTTCGAGCACGTCCGGATGCCCTACACGCGGGCCCTGCTCGGCGCGATCCCCACGCTCGAGCGCCCAGCCCACACCCTGCTGCCGGTCATCCCCGGTCAACCGCCCGACCTCGCCTCGCTTCCGGAGGGCTGCCCGTTCCGGCCGCGCTGCGCCTCGGCGACCGAGCGCTGCGGCGAGGCGCCGCCGTTCGTCGAGCACGAACCCGGGCACTGGTGGGCCTGCTGGCACCCGGCCACCGACGAGGAGGCGACGCCATGACCGCGGTCGAAGACCGGCAGGCGACCGAACCGGCCCGCACCGGCGAACCGCTGCTGCGCGTTCGCGACGTCGTGCAGCAGTTCACCGCACGCGGCGCGGGCGGGCTCAAGGGCGGCACCGTGCACGCCGTGTCCGGGGTGTCGTTCGACCTGCACCCCGGCGAAACCCTCGGCGTGGTGGGCGAAACCGGATCCGGGAAGTCCACCCTGGCCAGGTCGGTGCTGCAGTCGCCGCGGCCGAAGTCCCGGGCAGGTGGTCTTCCAGGGCACCGACCTGATGACGCTGCGCAGGCGGGAGCTGGTGCGCGCCCGCCGTGAGATGCAGGTGGTCTTCCAAGACCCGTTCGGCTCGCTGAACCCGCGCTGGCGCGTCACCGAGCTCGTCGAAGAACCCCTGCTCGGCTACGGGGTGCGGGGCGCCGAAGCACGCCGCGAGCGGGTCGGGGAGCTCCTCGACCTCGTCGGGCTCGACCCCGCCACCCACGGGCGCCGGCGCCCCGGGGAGCTCTCCGGCGGGCAGTGCCAACGAGTGGCCATCGCCCGCGCCATCGCGCTCAACCCCGCCCTGGTGATCTGCGACGAGGCGGTGTCCTCGCTGGACGTGCTGGTGCAAGCCCAGGTGTTGAACCTCTTCGAGCAGCTGCGCCGCGAGCTCGGCCTGTCCTACCTGTTCATCTCCCACGACCTCGCCCTGGTGAAGCAGGTCAGCGACCGGGTCGCGGTGATGCACCTCGGGCAGCTCACCGAGATCGGCCCGGCCGCGTCCCTCTACCGCCGACCGCGCCACCCCTACACGAGCGCGCTGCTCGCCTCCATCCCGGACCCGACGCCCGGATCCGGCCGCGCGCAACGACGTCCGGCGCCGCTGAGCGGCGAACCGCCGTCGCCGCTCGACCCGCCCACGGGATGCCGGTTCCGCACCCGCTGTTCGCGGGCGCAGGCCCGGTGCGAGCGGGAGCAGCCGGTGCTGCGCGAACACGCACCGGGGCACCTCGCGGCCAGCCACTTCCCGCTGTGACCGGCGTTCCGCGACGCGAAAAGCCCGTCGCGCGCGGAATCCCGCCGTCCGTAACGTTCGGAGCGCCGCCGGCCCCCTGGGCCGCTACCGGGGCCGGCGGTCCCGACTCGCGAGGAGCCCACCGGCACGTCCTCGGCCGCCCGCGCCGATCGCCGGGGTCTGCGGCGCTCCGGGCAGTGGGCCCTTCACATCCCGGCACAGGACGGGGGAGTGGCGTGAGCATGGACGAGTCCGCCCTGGCCGAGCTGCGCAGCACCTTGGCCGCCGACGACTACGACCTGGCCGTCACCGACACCGGAGGGCAGGTGCGGGTGCGCATCACCGCGGGTCCCTCGGCCTGCGAGGACTGCCTGGTGCCCAAACCGCTCATGCGGGGCGTGCTGCACAAGGCCCTCGGCGTACCGGAGGACGCCATCACCCTGGTCTACCCCGGCGAGGACTGAGGGACGGCGGCGCCGCCGCTGCTCCTGCCGCGAAGCACTGAGGCACTGGAATGGAGCGCACGTGGAGATCTCACTCGGGGGGAAGGTCGCCATCGTCACCGGCGCCGGGCCCAACATCGGCAGCGGCATCGCCCTGGCGCTGGCCCGCTACGGCGCCACGGTCGCCTGCAACGACCTCGACCCCGCGGCGGCCGAGGCGTGCGTGGAACGCGTCGAGCGCAACGGCGGCACCGCGATCGCCATCCCCGGCGACGTCACCGACGAGGAGCAGATCACCGGCTACGTCCGCACCGTCGTCGAGCGGTTCGGGCACGTCGACATCCTCGTCAACAACGCCGCTCTACTCGGCGGCAAGGGCGTCCTCGACGAGAGCCCCGACTTCTTCCGCCGTGCCGTCGAGGTCGCCGCTCTCGGCAACTTCCTCAACACCAAGCACGTCGGCCGTCACATGGCCGCCGAAGGCATCCGCGGGTCCATCGTCGCGATCTCCTCCTCCAACGGCTGGTCCGGCACCGCGGGCGTCATCGCCTACGCCTTCCACAAGGGCGGGGTGAACAACTTCGTGCGCGCAGCCGCCATGGACCTCGCGCCCTACGGCATCCGCGTCAACAGCTTCACCCCGACCGCGCCCACCCCGGACAACCCGGCGCTGATCGCCGAACGCGGGCCCGGGGGAGTGCTGGACCGCCCGCGCGCCCACGCCATCGGCGGCGAGACCGGCGACGAACCCTGGCGCAGGCCCTCGCGCTGGGCGGGGGAGCGGACGCCGCTGGTGCCGATGGGCACGACCGGCACGCCCACCGACATCGGCCACGCGGTGGCGTGGTTGTGCTCGGACTACGCGCGCTTGATCACCGGCTGCGACTTCGTCGTCGACGGCGGCGCCCGCGCCAAGAACTTCGCCTACGCCCCCGCAGCCCCCGACGACACGGCAGGCCCAGCCCCGCTGATCCCCCTCGACATCACCGGAGAACTGGACCAGGACCTCTAGGGCCCCGCCGAGCACCACCGTCCAGATCGGCACCGGCATCTCTCGTCGCAGGTGGGGGACTCAGCCGGCTACCGCCGCACCTCACCCGTTCGGCCGGGGCGGACATGTCGCGCGGGATGTCCGCCCCCGCCCACGTGACACACGCCTGCCTCGGCGTGTGCCACGTGGGAGGGGTGCGGGATCGCGGGCCGCCGTGCCTTTGTCATCCGGGGTCGCTGCCAGCCGCACCGCCACGCGGATCATCTTCACCCCTCGATGAGCGCGGCCAGGCCGTCGAGGATTCGTCGTAGTCCGAACTCGTAGGCGTGGCCGGGGCTGTAGGCGCCCTGGTACTCGGCGCCGGCGGCCGCGCCGATGCGCGCGGCGTTGGGGTGTTCCTCGGGGTCGAACACCTCGGCCAGCACGGGTTCGTGGGCGCGCCACCACTGCTCGTCGGTGGTGGCGCTCTCGCGCTGGGCGGCCTTCGCCTCGGCTTCGGACCGGGCCGCGGCCTGCACGAAGTCCAGCACCAAGGTCAGCGACTGGTCGACGCTCACGTCGTCCAGTCCCAGGCCCAGCAGCGCGCCGAGCTCGTGCTCGTACTTGGCGATCAGGCCCGGTCCCAGCGGTGGGCGGCTTGTCGAGACCTTCAGCGCCCACGGGTGGTGCCGGTAGAGCTCGCGGTTCTGCGCAGCGACCGCGGTGACCCGCTCCCGCCACGGCAGGTCGTCGAGGGGTTCGCGCGGCATTCGCTGGTAGATGCCGTCGAGCATGAGGTCCAGCAGCTCGGCCTTGCCCGGTACGTAGGTGTACATCGACATCGTCGAGACGCCGAGGCGCTCGGCGACCCGCCGCATCGTCACCGCCTCCAGGCCCTCGGCGTCGGCCAGCGCGATCGCGGCGTCGACGACCTGGTCGATGCTCAGCGCCTTGCGCGGACCGCGCTGTGGCGCGCGCTCACCCAACTCGTGCCGCCACAGCAGTTCCAGCGTGCGTCCCGGATCTCCGGCGCTGCTGCGCTCCACCACACAACCACCTCCGTACTCTGTACAGTGTACGTCGTACGGTCTTGGGGAGAAGGGGAACGATGAGGATCAAGGCTACTGCCGTGTCGCTCAACGTCGAGGACGTGCCGGCGTCCAGCAGGTTCCTGGTGGAGCACTTCGGTTTCGAGGAGGCCATGGCCGCCGACGGGTTCGCCTCGCTGACCCGGTCCGATGCCGGGCTCCACGTGGTGTTCCTCCGGCGCGGTCTGGCGACGCTGCCCGACGACCAGCGCGAGGTGCACGCCGCCGGGCTCCTCCTCGCCTTCGAGGTCGAGGACCTGGAAGGCGAACTCTCCCGGCTGCGCGGTGAAGGCGTGCCGATCACCATGCCGCTGACGGTGGAGGAGTGGGGCGAACGGGCCTTCCAGGTCCGCGACCCCAACGGCGTCATCGTCCAACTCGTCGACTGGAAGGGCTGAAGCTCGGCGGCCGGAAGTCGGACCGACGTCGCACCGCGCGACGGCGATCCGGCCTCGGCCGCCCGCAACACCGAACCGAGCCCGTCCGGCCCGAAGTGCTCCCCTGCCCGGGGCACGGCTCAAGGGTCTCCGCCTAGTTCGGCATCTCGGGCCCGGAGTCCCGCTGCTCCGGACGCCCGGCACGCCCGCCCGGCGCTCGGTGCGGGTGCACCGCCAGGTCCTCGCAGGTCGGGCCGGTCCGCTGTGGACCGGGAAACGCTCGAGCACGCCGCGCCGCGGACTGTTCCAGGTCGCCCGCACCGCACGGGGAGCCCTCGGCGTTCTGGCGAAGTTCGAGGCCCGGAGCCCCTCGCTGAAGTTCTCGCGAGATTCGAGGCCTGGAGTCCCTGTCGGCGTTCTGGCGAAGTTCGAGGCTCGAAGCTCCCCGTCGAAGTTCTCGCGAAGTTTGAACGTGGGTGCAGCTCGCGCTGGTCGCACGTCCTTCAGCGGGTTGGGGGCGTACGCCGTGACGGTGCGTCGACGTGCGAGAGGTGGTGCGCGGGTCCAGTCCGCTCAGGTGCTGCTGCACGCTCCGCTGCGCGGAGGGCGAGAGCTGCGCGGCAGGGTGGTGGGTGGCGGCCTATCCTCGCGGCATGCAGCTTGATCTTTCCGGACGCACCGCGCTGATCACCGGGTCCACCCAGGGCATCGGGTACGCCATCGCCCAGGGGCTGGCCCGGGCCGGAGCGCGGGTGGCGATCAACGGCCGCACACCCGAACGGGTCGACGAGGCGGTGCGGCGGATCCAGCACGACGTGCCCGGTGCCGAGGCCGTCGCCGCGGCCGCCGACGTCACCACCGAGGCCGGGGCCGCCGGCCTGCTCGAGGCGTTGCCGCAGGTCGACGTGCTGATCAACAACCTCGGCATCTTCGGGGCCCAGCCCGCCCTGGAGATCACCGACGACGACTGGCGCCGCTACTTCGAGGTCAACGTGCTCGCCGCGGTGCGGCTGACGCGCTCCTACCTGCCGGGCATGGTCGAGCGCGGGTGGGGTCGCATCCAGTACATCGCCAGCGACTCGGCCGTGGTGATCCCCGCCGAGATGATCCACTACGGCGTGTCGAAGACCGCCCTGCTCGCCGCTTCCCGCGGGTTCGCCAAGGAAGCCGCCGGCACGGGCGTGACGGTCAACTCGGTGATCGCGGGCCCGACCCACACCGCCGGGGTCGAGGGGTTCGTCTACGTGCTGGTCGACCCGTCGGTGCCGTGGGACGAGGCGCAGCGGCGGTTCATGCGCGAGCACCGGCCGCAGTCGCTGCTGCAGCGGCTCATCGAGCCGGAGGAGATCGCCAACATGGTCGTGTACCTCAGCTCCCCGCTGGCCTCCGCGACGACCGGTGGTGCGGTGCGCGTCGACGGCGGCTACGTGGACTCCATCCTGCCCTGATCGTCCGAATGCGGGTGGGAGGCGAGCCAGTCCCACATCGGTGACGCCTCGGTGAAGTCGCGCGCGGCGCCGCAGCAGCAGGTGGCCCGCATCCCGCCGGGCGTCCACTCGACGCGGGGCGCGACGGTGTCGCGGGTCGGGCAGGTGGTGTCGATGGTGGGGCTCCCGTCAGCTCCGTCGCGATGACGCCGGTCCCCACACGGTATTGCTGTTGATCTTGACAGTAAAGGTGGTGCGGTGTGGATCAGGCCAGCGCACGCGAAATCGCGCGGGCCGCCGCGCGCACCAGCGGGCTCAGCGAGAGCGCGGTCGCGGTCCCGTGCCGCACCACCAGCGAGACCGCGGCGACGACCTCGTCCCGCTGGTCGAACACCGGCGCCGCCACCGACAGCGCATCGCAGGTGACCTGGCGGTCGCTGACCGCGAAACCGCAGGTGCGCACCTCGGCCAGCATCCGGCGCAGCGCCGCCGGATCGGTGATGGTCATGTCGGTGAAGCGCGGGATCTCCCCGTCGAGCACCTCGTTCTGCACCTCGGCGGGCGCGTGCGCCAGCAGCACCAGGCCGACCCCGGTGGCGGTCAAGGCGAACCGGCCGCCCACGCGCGTGCGCACCGGGACGGCTCCGCTGCCGGCGATGCGTTCCACGAACACGACCTCGGTGCCCTCGCGGACCGCCAGCTGCACGTTCTCCCTGGTCACGGCCGAGAGGTCCTCGAGCGTCGGCATCGCCAGCTCGCGCAGCCCGAGGCCGCGGGGTGCCAGCGAACCCAGTTCCCACAGCCGCAGTCCCACCCGGTAAGCGCCGTCTTCGCCGCGCTCGAGCGCGCCCCAGTCGACCAGGTCGCCGAGCATCCGGTAGGCGGTGGAGGTCGGCAGTCCCGTGTGGCGGGCCAGCTCGCTGAGCGTCATCGCGCTGCGCTCCGGCGAGAACGCGTCGAGCAGTTGCAGCGCGCGGCGCACCACGGGCCCGGTCGGACCGGTCGGCCGTCCACGCCGCTCGGCCATCACAACCCGATCGTGCGGGCCAGGAACTCGTTGGCGAACTTGCCCGCGGGGTCGAAACGCCGCGCCAGCGAGCGGAAGTCGGCGAGCTTGGGGTAGAGCAGGTCGAGGTCGGCCGGTTCGGTGGTGAACAGCTTGCCCCAGTGCGGCCGGCCGCCGAAGGGTTCCAGCGCGGCCTCGATGTCGGGCAGCAGCGCCTCGACCGAGGCTTGGGCGGGCTGCCAGGTGAAGTGGAAGGCCACCGAGTCCGAACCGTGCGCGGGGCTCAGCCACAGGTCGTCGGCCGCGATCGTGCGCACCTCGCTGACCCGCAGCAGCGGGGCCATCTTGTCGGCCAGCGGGCGCAGCGCCGCCAGCGCGGCCGCGCCGTGCTCGGCGGGCACGAAGTACTCGCTCTGCAGCTCGTCGCCGTTGCTGGGGGTGAAGCCGGCCTTGAAGTGCGGCAACCGCTCGTACCACGCCCCGGCGAGGCCCAACTGCTCGGTGAGGTTCTCGATGCCGGTGTCGCGCAGCATGTGCGTGGGGACCTCGGCCGGGCGGGCACCGGTGAACTCGGCGGGCACGTCCTCGCCGACGCGGGACTTCACCCACACCTGCACCAGCTCGTCGAAGTCGGTGAACACGCTGACGCTGTAGGCCGCGGCGGTGATCTTCTCGAACTCGCTGAGCAGGACGTCCCAGCTCGGCCCCAGGTGCACGGTCGTAGCGACGTCGAAGGAGGGCTGCACCCGCAGCCCGATGCGGGTCACGACGCCCAGTGTCCCGAGGTGCACCACGGCTCCGGCGAAGTCCGGGTCGTCCGGCCGCAACCGCACGAACTCGCCGTCTCCGCGCACGATGTCGAGTCCGGCCACCGCGGCGCTCAGCGAGGGGTTGCGCACGCCGGAGCCGTGCGTGCCGGTGGCGGTGGCCCCGACGACGCTGATGTGCGGCAGGGACGCCATGTTGTGCAGCGCGTGCCCGGAGGCCGCGAGCTTGGGCGCCAGTTCGCCGTAGCGCATGCCGCCGGGCACCCAGGCGATGTCACCGTCGATCTCGACGTCGTCGGGCAGGCCGTCGAGGCGGAGGTGGTCGGCGCTGGTGTCGGCGATGTCGTTGAAGCAGTGCCGCGAGCCCAGCACCTTGATCCGCTCCGACCCGGCGACCAGCCGCCGCACCTCGTCGACGCTGCTCGGGCGGTGCGTGCGCTGCGCCCGGTAGGTGAGGTTCCCCGCCCAGTTCGTTCCACCAGCCACGGAGGCAACGTTAACCCTGTGAACACCGGCGGCGGTATGGCCCTCTCCTCCACACCGCCGCCGGACGGATCACGCGGGGAGGTTGGCCTTGAGCTTGTCCAGGGCCGTGGTCAGCTGTTCGACGACCTCCGGGTCGTCGGCCGGGTGGGTCTCGGCGAAGCGGGTCATCGAGCCGGGGATGCTGAGCTTGACCTCGTCGACGATCGCGGCGCCGGCGATGCCGGCGGACTTGCGGGTCTCGTCCTGCGCCCACACCCCGCCGTACTGGCCGAAGGCGGTGCCGACCACCGCGGTGGGCTTGCCGGACAGGGCGCCCGCACCGAACGGGCGGGAGAGCCAGTCGATGGCGTTCTTGAGCACGGCCGGGATGGTGCCGTTGTACTCGGGCGCGAACAGCAGGAACGCGTCCGCGGCTCCGGCGGCCTCGCGCAGCCGGGTGGCGGCGGTGGGCACCTCGGCCTCGGTGTCGACGTCCTCGTTGTAGAAGGGCAGGTCGCCGAGACCGTCGAAGATCTCGATCTCGACGTCGCTGGGGGCGTGCGAGCGGGCCGCCTCGGCGAGCTGGCGGTTGTGCGAACCGGCGCGGAGGCTGCCGACGAGCGCGAGGACCTTGGCGGTCATGGGTATCTCTCCAGGTGAGGAGTAAGGTGGGAAGGCAAGCGGACCGTGGTCCGATTGCTTTCTACCACCGAAGCGGACTGTGGTCCAGTTCCTTGTGCGAGGCGTTACGCTGTGCGCATGAGTGGTGGCATGCCGCGGTTCGGACCGACCGCCGAGACCCTGTCCGGGCCCGTGGAGCTCGACATCACCGCCGCCGCGGAGGGGCGCAGGCCACGCGCCGACGCCGTCCGCAACCGCGCCAAGCTCCTCGACGCCGCCGCGCGCCTGGTGGCCGACTGCGGTGCCGCGAGCCTGACCATGGACGCCGTCGCGGCCGAGGCCGAGGTCGGCAAGGGCACCGTGTTCCGCCGGTTCGGCGACCGCAACGGTCTGCTGCTGGCCCTGCTCGACCACGTGGAGGAGCAGCTGCAGCAGGCCTTCCTCGAAGGTCCGCCGCCGCTCGGGCCCGGTGCGCCCGCCGTCGAGCGGCTGCGCGCCTTCGGGCCTGCGGTGATGCGGCACGAGCGGGACAACGTGGAGCTCTACCTCGCCGCCCAGCCGCCGGCCGAACGCCGGTGCCTGGTGCCCGCGCGCGCACTGCGCCGCAGCCACCTGGCGATCCTGCTGCGCCGGACCGACGCCGCCGCGGACGTCGAGCTCGCCGCCGAGACGCTGCTGGCCTCCATCGACACCGCGCTGGTGCACCACCTCGTCGAGCAGCGCGGCTTCCCGCTCGACCGCCTCGAAGCCGGTTGGCAGGACCTCGTCACGCGCTTCGCGACACCCCCGCGGTGAGCTTCCGCTGAGCGGGAAGATCTTGTTGGTCATCCTCCGTTCGTGGTGCGAACCTCCGGCGGCTCGTGCGTGAGAGGAGTTCGCCGGTGAACGACGCGGTTCCCGAAGTGCTGTCCCCGCGGCCTCCGGGAGGCGCGCGATGAACCCGGTGTCGCGGCGGAGCGTGCTCGCCGCGGCCGGACTGGGCGTCCTCGCCGGCGTCACGGGTTGCGCGCCCGGAGCGCGCCGGCCGGTGGCCGCCACCTACCTGACCACCTCCTACGACGACCTGTACCCGGGCGTCGAGATGTTCCTCGGGGAGGCCCGCGAACTCGGCGGTTTCGACTTCGACGTGTTCCCCTCCGGACAACTGCTCGGTGCCGAGGAGCTGGTGCCCGGCATGCTGCACGGCATCGCCGATGTCGTCGTGCAGACGAGCTCCTACGTCTCCTCCAGCTTCCCGATCCTGGGATCGCTGGAACTGCCGTTCACCACCGAGGACTTCGGCCGCTACCTGCGCGCCTGCGATCCGGGCAGCGATGTCTCACGGCTGATCAACCAGCGCTTGACCGGGCAGAACATGCGGATGCTCGGCGGCATGGCCACCGGTTTCGAGTACCTCTGGACCATCGACAAGCCGATCCGCAGCCCGGAGGACGTGCGCGGGCTGCGCCTGCGCGTGGCGGGTGAGATCGAGGGCGAGACGGTCAAAGCCCTCGGCGGCGCACCGGTCTTCCTCGGTTCCGCCGAGCTCTACCAGGCGCTCGAACGCGGCACGATCGACGGGATGATGAGCTACCTCGGCACGGTCGTCTCCCGCGACCTGCAGGAGATCCTGCGCTACGGCACCGCCGCCCACTTCGGTGCGTACACGGTGGACGCCTACTGCCGCGCCGACTGGTACGACTCGCTGCCGCCGCACCAGCAGCAGGCCCTCGACGAAGCCGGCCGGGTGCTCTTCCGCGACGGCACCGCCAACCTCGTCGACGTCCACGAGCACGACTACCTGCCCGCGGTGCGCGAGGCGGGCGTCGAGCTGGTCGAGCTCGACGAGGCCGGGCTGCGGCCGTTCCGCAACGCGGTCTCCGCCGTGCACGAACGCTGGCGCGCGCTGCTGGGCGACCCCGCCGCCGCGCAACGCGCGCTCGAGCTGATCCGCGACGCCTGAGGAGCGACGATGCTCAACCACCTCCGCCGCATCGTGCTGATCGGCACCAAGTCCCTGGCGCTGCTGGCGATGATCACCACCGGGCTGATGATGCTGTCCATCAGCTACGACGTCATCGCCCGCTACGCCTTCCGCGCGCCCACCGACTGGGCCTACCCGCTCAACACCAGCGCCGTGCTGGCCATGACCGTGCTCGCCGTGCCGCACCTCTACGCCACCGGCCACCACATCTCGATGGACCTCGTGCACCGCTCGCTGCCGCCACGGCTGAGACGGGCTGCCGACGGGATCACCGCCACCGCCGCCGCGCTGCTCGGACTCGTGCTGGCCGTCACCGGTTTCCAAGCCACCGCGCTGTCCTACGGCCACGGGCTCACCGGCTCCGGCACCTTCAGCGTTCCACTGTGGATACCGGACCTGCTCCTCGCCGTGTCCGGGACGTTCCTGCTGCTGGTGGCCGTGCTGTTCCCGCCGCACGCCGAACCCGAACTCGCCGCGACCGCCGCGGGCGCGGACGACGCACAGGACGGAGCCCACGCGTGATCCTCTCCCACGGCCTCATCGTGGTGCTGGCGGTGGTGCTGCTGCTGGTGCTCATCGTGGTGCGCACGCCGATCTTCATCGCCCTGGCGGTCTCGGGCATCAGCGGTCTGCTGTGCCTGTCCGGCTTCGGCGGCCTCAAACTGGTGCCGCTGGCGATGGGCGCGCAGCTGCAGGAGTACGCGCTGGTCGCCGCACCGCTCTACATCCTGCTCGGTGAAGCGCTCGCCGTCACCGGCCTCGGGCGCGACCTGTTCGCCGCCGCGCACCGCTGGTTCACCCGCGTGCCCGGCGGGCTGGGCGCCTCGGCCATCGCCTCCTCGACGCTGTTCGGCGCGATGTCCGGCGTGAGCATCTCCTCGGTGGCGCTGATCGGGCGGATGGCCGTGCCCGAGATGCTCTCGCGCGGCTACAAACCGGGTTTCGCCGCCGGTTCCGTCGCGGCCTCCGGCGCGCTGGCGATGCTCATCCCGCCGAGCCTGATGTTCATCCTCTACGCCTCGGTCACCGGTGAGAGCGTCGCTTCGCTGTTCGCCGGTGGGATCGTGCCCGGCCTGCTGCTCGCCGGGCTGATGATCGGCTACGTCGTGGTGCGCGCGAAGCTCAACCCCGCGAGCGCGCCTCGCGACGGCGAGCGCTTCAGCTGGCGGGAGCGCTGGGCCGCCATCGGCAAGATCACCCCGGCGTTGGTGCTCATCGCGCTGGTGCTCGGCTCGATCTACACCGGGTTCGCCACGCCCACCGAAGCCGCCGCGATCGGTGCGCTGCTGGCCGTGGCGATGACCGGGCTGGTGTACCGGAAGTTGGGGTGGGCCAACCTCAAGCTCATCTTCGCCTCCACCGCGACCGTCTCCGCGGCGATGCTGGCCATCGTCGGCTCGGCGTTCGTGTTCACCCAGATGCTCGTCGTGGCGCGGGTTCCGGAGAACCTCACCGACTTCGTGGTCGGCCTGGACGTGCACCCCTACGTCGTGCTGGTCGGCATCATGCTGGTGCTGGTCCTGCTCGGATGCCTGGTCGACGCGGCCTCGCTGATGCTGGTGGTGACCCCGATCCTGGTACCCGCCATCGAGGAGCTCGGCTTCGACCCGCTGTGGTTCGGGGTGCTGCTGGTGGTCAACCTCGAGATGGCGGTGATCACCCCGCCGGTCGGCCTGAACCTCTACACGATGAAATCGGTCGTCCCCGAACTCGACCTGGGCGCGGTGTTCAAGGGCATCGCGCCCTACCTCGCGATCGAGTTCGCGCTGATCCTGGTCATGATCGCCGTCCCCGAGACGGCCACCTACCTGCCCAGCGTCATCACCTAGGTCGCGGCGCCTCACGGCGTCGGTGGCAAGAACCCCGGAAGGGGAAGGGCAGCAGCTCCGCGGAGTCCCGAGAAAGGAGAGCACGGCGGCTCCGGGGAGACCGAGAAGAACACCGCGGCGCCGCGGACCCCGTGCGCCGCCCGTGATGCGCGCCGAACACGGCCACCTGAGCCACCGATCGGGCGAGGGGTGACATGTCGCGCGACATGTCACCCCTCGCCCGGTCAGGGTGAGGTACCTCGGTGCCCGTTGAGTCCCCGTTCGACCTTCGCGCGAAGTTCCGGGAACTTCGGGCTCGAAGTTCGCCCGGAGTTCGAACGCGATGCGACGCGACGGTACGCGAGGCGGGGGCCTGGAAGAGGGGCTCTGCCGCGCCTGTGAGGGTGCGTGGGGTGGTGGGTGCTCCGGGTCCGACCGCGCGTTGCGTCCGACGTGGGCACCACGGCGCGCCGCTGCACCGGGGCCACCGCGACCTGATGGTGCGATGGAGTACGGCTAGCTGGCTGGGAAGACGCGCGGCTCAGAGCCATTCGAGACGGTCGGCGCCTCTGGGGGACAGGACGTGGCGGTAGCGGCCCGGGGTGGCGGTCATCCGGACCTGGTCGGTGACGCCCAGGTAGTGGCCGAGCGGGGTGTCGGCGGTGAACGTCTCGGGGTCGAGGTAGCCGTGCTGCTCGCCGCGTCCCGCCACCTCGGTGGCGTAGGCCTGGTCGAACACGCCGAGGCTGAGGATCCACAGCGCCGCCCGGGTCAGCGAGACGTGCACCCGCCAGCTGCCGCCCTCGGTGGCCCGGCGGGTCAGTGCGGCGACGATCCCGGCGGTGAGCAACCACGACACGACGTAGTCGTTGACCACCAGGATCGGCGACAGACGCGGCCGGGTGCCGTCGCCCTCGAGGTGCATCATGCCGACGAGACTGCCTGCGGTCTGGTCGAACCCGACCCGGTCGGCCCACGGCCCGTGCTCCCCGTTGAGGGTCGTCGTCGCGTGCACGATGCCGGGGCGCAGCTCGGCAGCCTCGGCGGGGGACAGGCCGATCTCGGCGAGGTGGCCGGGACGCCGGTTGGCGTAGAAGACGTCCGCGCCCGCCAGCAGCCGGGTGACCTGCTGCCGGTGTGCGCGCGGGTCCACCGTCGCCGAGCGCACGCCCACGTTGGCGCTGATGTAGGCGCCCTCGTGCTCGAACTCGCCCGGCCGCCAGAGGTTGAGCACGTCGGCGCCGTGCAACGCCAGCGCGCGTCCGGCTCCGGCGCCGGCGATGACGTGCCCCATGCCCAGCGCCCGCACCCCCGACAGCGGTTGTTCGGCGCCCTCCGGCAGGGGTTGTGGCTCGGCGTCGCCGATGCGCTCGACCTCCACCAGCGGCATCGTCGCGAAGTGGTCGCGGTACTGCGGTTCATCGAGGATCTCCTCGGCCGTGCGCAGCATCGGCATCACCACACCGGCTTCCGCGCCGGCCTCCTCGAGCTCTCGAGCGTCCCACCCGGCGATGGCCGCTGCCACCGCCTCCGAGTCCTCGGGCACGCCGAGCAGCCGCTGCGCCCCGGCCCTGATCTTCGGGTAGGGGTTGAGCGGCATCATCCAGCGCTCGTCGGCGGTGGGGTAGAAGCGGAAGCCCAACGCCTGGTTGGACTGCCCGGCACCGGGATAGCCGTTGAGCAGCTCCCACTTGCGGTCGTAGAAGGGGCACAGCCGGTGCGGTGCCGACCGCAGGTCGGCCTCGATGTCCTGGCCCTCGCCGCCGCGCAACCGCCACAGCCGCGCGATCGCCGCCGACTTCGCCGCCAGGGTGATCGCCGCCGCTCCGCCCAGCCGCAGGGTGCTCGGCGCGACCGGATCAGCGCCCAGGAACCGCACCTGCCCGCCGGTGTCGGACGGACTCATCCCGATCCCGTCCAGCACCTCGGCGAACTCGGCGTGGGCGTCGAACTCGTCGTCGGTGCGCGGCTTGGCGACGGCCCTGGTGATCCGGTCGGTCAACGTCACGGTTCGCTCCCGTCCTGGTGAAGTGCGGCGTTACTGCGGGAACCCGGAGGTGGCGAGGAAGATCTCGCTGCACCACTCGACGACCTCGCTCTCCGAGGCCTGCAGGTCACCGTCGAGCCACGAGGTGAGCGTTTGTGCGAGACCGCCCACCAGGAAGCTCGACAGCAACTCCAGCCGCACCCCGACCTGCACGCGGTAGACCTGCCGGGCCTGGGTGCCGAGCAGTTGGGTGAACAGCCGCGTCGACTCGGTCCGCCGGTGCGCCAGCGGCGTCCCGGCCAGGAACGGGGAGAACAGCAGTCGTCCCCGGCGGGGGTCCTCGGCGATGAGCCGCACGATCGTGGCCAGTCCGGTCCTGACCTTCAGCTCGGGGTCCTCGACCGCGACCACCGCGTCGAGGGCCGTGGTGGCGATCTCGTCGACCACGTGGTCGTAGACGGCCGTGGCCAGCTCGTCGCGGTCGCGGAAGTTCTCGTAGAAGTAGCGGTTGGCCAGCCCGGCCTGGCGGCACACACCGCGCACGGTCAGGTTCGGCTCGCCCTCGGGGGCGCCGAGCAGCTCCAGTCCGGCCTCGATGAACACGGCGCGGCGTCCGGCCTGGCGGTCGGAACCGGTCACGCCGCCGTAGACGCGCAGGGGAGTGGTGGCCACCGGGACATCTTGACATCTCTCGCGGCTGCTCGTCTCATGTATTTGAAAACAACTGTTGTCAGATCAGCGCGTCGGCGCGGAGCCAGGAGGTCGTGCCCATGCAGGGACGTGCGGCAGAGCGCACCCAGGTCGACGACTCGGTGCTCGGCGTCGGCGTGCTGGCCGGGGCGGCCAACGTGATCATGCAGCTCAGCCACCCCGGAGTGGGGTACGGAGTGGTGGAGAGCCGCGTCGACAGCGGCAACCTCTTCAAGCGCCCGGTCAAGCGCACCCGCACCACGATCACCTACCTCGCCGTCGCGATGCTCGGCAACGACGAGGAGCGCAAGGCCTTCCGGCGCGCGGTCAACAAGCAGCACGCGCAGGTCCGCTCCACGGAGCAGAGCCCGGTGCGCTACAACGCTTTCGACCCCGAGCTGCAGCTGTGGGTGGCCGCGTGCCTGTACAAGGGCGTCGAGGACATCTACCGGCTCTTCGGCGACCTCGCTGACCCCGACGAGCTCGACGAGGTCTACCGCTCCTCCGCCGCCCTGGGCACCACGCTGCAGGTGCGGGAGGACATGTGGCCGCCGACCCGCGCCGAGTTCGACCGCTACTGGGACGAGCAGCTCGAGAAGGTCCGCGTCGACGACACCGTCCGCGACTTCCTGCACGACGTGGCCGCGCTGAAGTTCCTGCCGGCACCCCTGAGCACCGCGTTCGGACCGCTCAACGTCTTCATGACCACCGGGTTCCTGCCACCGGAGTTCCGCGATCAGATGCGGCTGCCCTGGACGGAAGCCGACCAGGCCCGCTTCGACCGGATCATCGCGACCATCGCCGGGGCGCTGAAGTACGTCCCCCGCCCGCTGCGACGGTTTCCGTACAACCTGGCCCTGTGGGACCTGCGCGCCCGACTCCGCTTTGGTCTTCCATTGGCTTAGGCGGTCGCTCTGCGTGGCGGTGCGGGTGGCAGGTCCTGAGCGGCTCCGCGGTCTCCGCGCGCCGCTCCTTGAACAGTTGTCGTGCACGGCGTCTCGGCGTACTCGCCACGAAACCGCTCAGGGCCTGCCGCGGTGCAAGGGGGTCCCGCATGTGAAGAAGCGGCTGGCAGGCTGCGCCTGGCCCGGTGTGTCGTGGAGGACGGGTGGGGCAGGGCGGCACGGCGTTGGGTTTCGGAGTCGTAGGGGTGGTCGTGGGCCCGTTCGTCGAGCAGGGTGCGGTTGTCAACACGATCTACAAGATCTTCAACCGGTGGCCGGAGCGGGTGATGAGACCGCCCGCAACTACCACGCCGGGCTCTGCCTCGCCGCAACGCTTCAGTGGGGTGAAACCTCGCGCACCTCGCACAGCGTGGTTGCGCAGCGTCAAGTGAGCGGCGGCAGCCGCATCTCCCGGTGCAGAACACGACCGGCACCACCGCCAGACCCAGGCGGCTTGCGGCGGCGGTCTCGGTCAACGGGGCATTACGGTGACACACGAGGAACCTCCTGCGTGTTCGGCGTGTGATGTGGTGGTCCACACCGACCCGGAGGGGCTCACTCATTCCAAGATCATCCACCCCCGTGTCCCGTGCACCACCTCCCGAAGCACTACACCCAGGCCTGACCAGCTGCTTCCGTCGTGGTCCTCCCACTCAGGCCTGTTCTTCGGTGAGGCGGGCGTGGAGGTCTCTGCTGGCCGTGGCGATGGCGGGGGAGACGCCGAGGTCGGTGAGCATCTCGGCGGCTGCGGCCATCTCGTCGGTGCGGCGCCGCGAGTGCTGGTGGGTGCCCGAGATGATCCGCTCCACAGTGGACTGCCCGGCAGCGGTGAAGTCGGCGATGATGTTCTCGCGCAGCAGGTCCTCGAAGCCTGCTGCCCTCGCTGCTTCCAACGCCTCCACGATCGAGGCCGCCATGCCCTTGAAGTACACGCTGCGCAGCAGCTTCCGCGTTGCCGCCAGGCCCGCCGGCCCGTCGAGCACCTCGACGTTCGCTCCGAAGCGCCGCAGCAGCTCCGCCGCGCGCTCGGCGCCCGTGCCGCTGACCAGCATCGGCACGCGCAACCGCGGTCCGGGGACCGGAGCCATGATCGCCACGTCGGCGAAGGCAGCGCCGTGCTGCTCGGCGATCTCTGCCAGCCGCCGCTTCGTCGCCGGTGACGCCGTGTTGAGGTCGGCCCACACCGAACCCTCTGGCAGCGCGCCGATCCCGGCCTCCATCGCCGCCACGGCGGTGGCCGAGCGGTTCACGCTGAGCACCAGGTCGGCGCCGTCGGCGGCGTCGGCCTCGCTGCTCGCCGCGACGAGCTCCGGCCCCGCTGTCACCGCCGGGTCGTAACCGCGCACGACCGCGCCCGCCGCAGCCAGGTCGGTGCTAAAGGCGCCACCCGCCTCGCCCAAGCCCAGCACACCGACCACGGTCCGCTCCGACTGCTCCATCCGGTGCCACCTCCGCTGCCCCGTCGTGTCCGCACCGACGGTAGCGGCTCGGACGTCGACCGCCGGCGATCGTGCTCCACCGCACCGCCCGGGAGGTCCGCAACGGGCGGTCTGCCCGCACAAGCGACATTCGTCCCGTTCGCGCTGCGACAGCAGGCGCGGGCCGGAGGCGACGCCGGACTCGCGCACGGTGGGGCCGCACCCACTTGGATGGCGGTGGCAGCCCGCCGCCGTTCGCGCCGGACGGCATCGGTCCCTCCGTCCGAAGGAGTCCGCAGCCGTGGCAGCACCCGACACGAGACCCGGTCCGTCGAAGCGGACGATCCTCACCGCCAGCCTCGTCGGCACCTCCATCGAGTGGTACGACTACTACATCTTCGGCACCGCGGCCGCGCTGGTCTTCGGCACGCTGTTCTACCCGCAGTTCTCACCCGCCGCTGGCACCATCGCCGCGTTCGGCACCTTCGCCATGGGTTTCATCGCGCGACCGCTCGGCGGGGCGCTGTTCGGGCACTTCGGCGATCGGATCGGCCGCAAGTCCATGCTCGTCGTGACCCTCGTCATCACCGGTGGCGCCACGTTCTGCATCGGACTGCTGCCCACCTACGCCGCCATCGGGCTCGGCGCACCGCTGCTGCTCGTGGGCCTGCGGCTGTTGCAAGGCCTGGCGGTCGGCGGCGAGTGGGGTGGAGCGGTGCTCATCGCCACCGAGCACGCCCAACCCCGCCAGCGAGCGTTCTACGGCAGCTTCGCCCAGTTCGGCGTCCCGATCGGCGTGCTCACCTCGAACCTCGCCTTCCTCGCCGTGTCCGGCCTGCCCGACAGCAGCTTCACCTCCTGGGGCTGGCGCGTGCCGTTCCTGCTCAGCATCGTGCTGGTGGTGGTCGGCACCCTGGTGCGCGCCCGGCTGCAGGACACCCACGACTTCGCCGAGGTCAAGCAACGGCAAGGCGTGAGCACGATGCCCTTCGGCGAACTCGTCCGCTCCGAACCGCGCAACCTCGTGCTGGCCTGCTTGGCCTCGATCGCCCCGCCCGCCACCGGCTACATGGTGATCGTCTACATGCTCACCTACGGCACGAAGGTCGCCGGTTTCTCGCGCCCCACCCTGCTCACGCTGATCCTGCTGTCGACGCTGGTGTGGATCGCGGCGATCGTGGTCGCGGCCCTGGCGGCGGACCGCTACGGCGCGAAGAAGGTCTACGTGCTGGGCGCGTTGACCGCGGTCATCTGGCCCTTCCCGATGTTCGCGCTGGTCAACACCGGGAACTGGGCGGCCGCCGGGCTCGGGTTCTTCGTCGCCGCCATCGTGCAGGGCATCATGTCCGGCGCCCAAGGCGGTCTGTTCACCGAGCTCTTCGACACGCGCTTCCGCTACAGCGGCATCTCCATCGCCTACCAGGTGGGCGGCATGATCGGCGGCGCGCTGACCCCCATCGTCGCCACCTCCCTGTACGCCGCGACGCGGTCCTCGAACCCGCTCGCGCTCTACCTGACGGCGCTGTGCGCGGTCACCCTCGTCACCGTCCTCGGCCTGCGCACCCGCACCGCGGTCACCGCGCCGAAACCCGCGGCGGCGGAGTGAACCAGCTTTCCGCCGCCTGGACGCGTGGTTGATCCCGCCTGTTCGATGCGCCTTAGATGCAGGGGGCGGCGAGGAGGCTGGATGCGACCACGGGAGTGCGCGACCTCGGCGGGCGGCACCGCCGACCCGGTGCTGCGCGCGCTGGTCGACGTCTCCGCCGACGGGCTGGCCGTGCTCGCCGAGGACGGCCGGTTCGGCCAGGTCAACGCCTCCGGCCAGCGCATCCTCGGACTCGACGAGCACGCGTTGCGCGGACGGGTCTCGCCGTTCGAAGCCGGTCGCCGCCAGCCCCTCTCGGACGTCCGCAGGTCGACCGAGTGGCGCGGTGGCGACGGGCGCCGGCAACACCTGGAGTACCGGGTCTCGGCGATGCCCGACGGCCGGTGCGCCGTGTGGTTCACCGACATCACCGAAACCCTGCGCGAGCGGGAACGGCTCTCGGCGATCACCAGCGCCGCCGCCAGCGTCGCCGACTCCGGTGCGCTCAGCGCCACGCTCGACGCGATGGCCCGGGAGGTCTGGAAGACCTCGAACATCGCCGCCGTGCAGATCATGACCATCGACAACCCGCACGACGAGCTGCGGGTGCTGGGCATGGCCGGCTTCGGCGACACCACCGGGTTCACCGAGCGGCTCAGCGAATGCCGCAGGCTGGGCGCCGACGTCCGCTTCACCGACGCCCTCCGCCAGCAGCGGCCCGTCGTGGTGCCGCACCGCAAACCGGCGATCATGGCCGACCCGCACTGGTCCCCGCTCAAGGAGATCATGAGCGAGCCGGACTGGGACAGCTTCGTGTCCATGCCGCTGAAGGTGCGGGGCCGGGTGCTCGGCGTCCTCAACGCCTACTACGTGCCCGGTGACGACCCGGGCCCCAGCTCGCTGGCGTTCCTGTCGGCCATCGCCGACCACGCGGCCGTGGCCGTGGAAACCGCGTCGCTGCTGGACCAGACCCGCTCCCGCGCGCAGATGGAGGAACGCCGCAAGCTCGCCCGCGACCTGCACGATTCCGTGGTGCAGCAATTGTTCTCGATGGGCATGCAGGCCAGGGCGCTGCGCACGCTGCTGGACCGCAACGGCGAAGGTCGTGCCGACGTGCGCGACGGCGTCGAGGAGATGGTGGGCCTCGCGCGCAACGCGCTGGCCGACCTGCGCGGGCTGGTGTTCGAGCTGCACCCGCTCGACCTCGCCGACCGGGGCCTGGTCGACGCCGTGCGGACCTACGCCGCCGGGGTCGAAGCCCGCCACGGCCTGGTCGTCGACGTGCGCGCACCCGAGGAGCTGGAGCTGGACCTCGGTGTCGACGTGGAGGAGGACCTCTACCGGATCGTCCAGGAAGCTCTGCACAACGTCGTCAAGCACGCCCGCGCCACCCACGTCGAGATCGCCTTCGCCCGCAGCGGCCGCGACGACCACGAGGTGACCGTGCGCATCACCGACGACGGCGTCGGCGCGACCACGCCCTCCGGCGGGTCCAACCTCGGCCTGGTGTCGATGCGGGAACGCGCCGAGCGCTGGCGCGGCGGACTCGTCGCCGGCGCCGAACCCGGTGGGGGGTGGGCCGTCGAGGTCGCCCTGCCCGTCACCGCGAGCCGCTGAACGCGGAGGAAGGAGTGCTCCAGATGAGGGCGACCGACGTGGTGGGAGTGCTCGTGGTCGACGACCACGCGATCGTGCGCCGGGGCCTGCGCGCTTACCTCGACTCCGAGCCTGCGCTGAAGTTGCTCGGCGAGGCCGTCGACGGGCAGGACGCCGTGGAACGGCTGCAGCAGTGGCGCGTCACCGGCGCCCGCATGCCGGACGTGGTCCTGATGGACCTGCAACTGCCCAAGATGGACGGCATCGAAGCGACCCGGGTCGTCGTCCGCGACCACCCCGAGGTCAAGGTGGTGGTGCTGACCAGCTTCGGCGAGGCCGAGCGGGTGCACGCCGCCCTGGCCGCCGGTGCCGCTGGCTACGTCCTCAAGGACGCCGACCCCGACGAGGTGGCCACCGCCATCCGCGCCGCCGCCACCGGCGAGGTCCACCTCGACTCGGCCGTGGCCCGCCAGCTCGCCCGCCGGATGGCCGCACCTCGGACCGGGTTGAGCTCGCTGACCACCCGCGAGCGCGAAATCCTCGTCCTGGTGGCGCAAGGGCTGTGCAACCGCGAGATCGCCGAGCACCTCGTCATCAGCGAACGCACCGCCCGCACCCACGTCTCCAACCTGCTCGGCAAGCTCCAACTGTCGTCGCGGACCCAAGCGGCCCTGCTCGCCATCCGGGAAGGCCTCGTCGCCCCGCCCACCTGACCGCGGCGGCGGAAGCGACGGATGACGTAGCCGGGGCCGCCGCAACGGCGGTGGGTGTGGCGACAGCCGTCGGATCTCCGGCGGGGGGCGGGTTCGTAGGTTCGTCGCCAGGACGACGTTCCCGACCGGACAGGGAGATCCACGGGCATGGACGAGACCTTCGTGCTGGTGCACGGGGCCTGGCACGGCGGTTGGTGCTGGGACCGGGTCGCCCCGCTGCTGCGCGAGGCCGGCCACGAGGTGCACGCGCCGACGCTGACCGGCCTCTCCGAGCGGTCCCACCTGATCTCCCCGCAGGTCGGCCTCGACACCCACACCGAGGACGTCGTGCGCCACATCGACGTGCTCGGGCTGCGCGACGTCGTCCTGGTCGGCCACAGCTACGCGGGCCAGCTGGTCACCGCCGTCGCCGACCGGCGCCCGGAAGCGCTGTCCCGCCGGGTCTACCTCGACGCGTTCGTCGGCGCCGACGGCGAAGCCGCCTGCGACCTGCTGCCGGAGCAGGTCCGCCACCACTGGGCCGAATCGGCCCTCACCGACGGGTTCGGCTGGATGGTGCCGCCGCGTTCCCTGGCAGTGCTGGGAGTCAGCAAGACCGAGGACGTCGACTGGCTCACCCCGAAGCTCACCCCGCACCCGTGGAAGACCTACACCGACCCGCTGCGGCTCACCGGAGCCGGGGCCGAGGTGCCCGCGGTGTTCGTCGAGTGCGTCGACTGGATGCGGGTCTTCCGCGCCCACGCCGCCCGCGCGCACGCCCGGGGCTGGCCGGTGCACGAGCTCAAGACCGGCCACGAAGCCATGGTCACCGCCCCGAGCGAACTGGCCGACACCCTGCTCGACATCGTCCGGACCTAGTTCCTCGTGGGGAGGAACGGTGCTGCCGAACCAGGCCCGCGCACCCCGCGGCCACCTCAGAATTCGCGCGAAGCTCGTACCGGAGCGCCCCGCCGAAGTTCTCGCGGAGTTCGAGGCCCGAAGTTCCGCGTCGAACTCGTCGCGAAGTTCGACACCGGGAGCTCCCCGTCGAACTTCTCGCGGAGTTCGAGGCCCGAAGTTCCCCCTCGAAGCTCTCGCGAAGTTCGACGGGGTCCCAGGCGGCGCCACCGCCCCCGGGCTGCTGGTACCCGCTGGGCACAGCAACCCCTCTACGAACACCGAGGAGGAGTGACGTGGAGTTCTTGGTCCGGTCGGAGAACCGGTTGCCGCCCGACACGCCGGAGGAGGAGCGGGCTGCGCTGAAGAGCGCCGAACGCGCTCGGGCCGTGGAGCTGCGGGAAGCCGGGGTGCTCAAGCGGCTCTGGCGGGTGCCCGGCCGCAACGCCACCGTCGGCCTCTACGAGGCCGACGACCCGGCGCAGCTGCACGAGGCGCTCATGTCGCTGCCGATGGCGCCGTGGCTCGACGTCATCGTCGAGGTCCTCGCCACCCACCCCCAGGAGGCGCAGACATGACCGGCGACGACGTCCCCGCGACCTACGTCTTCGACGGACGTGCCGGACGCCGCGGCTACCGGCTCAACAAGATGCTCATGACCTTCCGCGACCCGGCGGCCCGGCAGCGCTTCCTCGACGACGAAGCGGCCTACTGCGACGAGTTCGGGCTCACCGACTCGCAGCGCACCGCCGTGCTGGTCCGTGACTGGCGCGCGCTGTGCGACGAAGGCGGCAGCATCTTCCACGTCTTCAAGCTCGCGATGGTCGACGGCAGGTCGATGCAACACCTCGGCGCCGCCTTCACCGGCATGACCGAGGACGAGTTCGTGGCGATGATGCGCGCAGGCGGGAGGACCGATGGCTGAAGTGATCTGGGGACTGGCGACGTCCCACGTCCCGTCGATCGGCGCCGCCATGGACGGCGGCAAGACCCAGGACCCGTACTGGAAACCGCTGTTCGACGGCTACCGCCCGGCGCGCGAGTGGATGGCCGAGCACATCCCGGACGTGGCGCTGGTGGTCTACAACGACCACGCCAACGCCCTGGACGTCGACGTGGTGCCGACCTTCGCCCTCGGCACCGCCGAGCGCTACCCGGTCGCCGACGAGGGTTTCGGCCCACGCCCGGTGCCCGACCTGCTCGGTGCCCCCGACCTCTCGCTGCACCTGCTGGAGCGCCTCGTCGACGACGGTTTCGACATGACCGTGCTGCAGCACCTCGAGGTCGACCACGGATGCACCGTCCCGCTGTCGGTGTACTGCCCCGAACCCGGCGACGCCTGGCCGTGCGCGGTGATCCCGCTGCTGGTCAACGTCATCCAGCACCCGCAGCCCACCGCCGCCCGCTGCTACGCCCTCGGCAAGGCCATCGGACGCGCCCTGCGCGAGGACCCCGGCGACACCACGGTCGCGATCTTCGGCACCGGCGGGATGTCGCACCAGCTGGCCGGATCCCGCGCGGGGTTCATCAACCCCGAGTTCGACCGGATGTTCCTGGACAAGATCGAAACCGACCCGGAGCACCTGGCCGGTCTGTCCCGCGCCGACTACGTCGCCCAGGCGGGCTCCGAGGGTTTCGAGCTGGTCATGTGGCTGATCATGCGCGGCGCGCTCTCCGAGCAGATCACGCGGGTGCACGACGTCTACCACGTCCCGGCCTCCAACACGGCCGCCGGGCTGGCGCTGTTCGACAACTCCGGCGTCAGCGCAACCACAACGCGGCAGCCGTGACCAGCGCCGCCGAGGCGCGCAGCAGGGTCGGCTCCAGGCCGGTGGGCACGAACTCGGGGGAGTGGTTGCCCGGCGCCTTCCCCGCCGCCACCGCCGAGTTCGGCTTCGCCGGGTCCGGGTAGAGCGCCGGGTCGAAACCGCCGAAGTTCCAGAAGACCGACGGCACCTCGGCCGCGGCACCGAACACGCCGAAGTCCTCGCTGCCCGCCTTCGCCGGGGGTTCGTGCACGAACTCGGCGCCGAACTGCTCGGTGAAGGCGTCCGCGATGCGCAGGGCGGCCTCGGAGTCGTTGACCAGCAACGGGAACCCGTTGATGGGCTCGATGTCGGGCTCGCGCGGTGCCCCGGCTGCGGCGGCCTCGTGCCGCACGATGCGCCGGATGCAGTCGAGCACGCGCTCGCGCACGTCAGGGTCGAAGGTGCGCACGTTGAGCGTGAGCTCGGCGGTGGTGGGGATGACGTTCTCCTTGCCGCCCGCGTGCACCGCGGCCACCGTCACCACCGCGACGTCGTCCGGTGAGATCTCCCGGGCCACGACGGTCTGCAACCGCAGCACGGTGGAGGAGGCGATCACGATCGGATCGACGGTGGCCTGCGGTTGCGCGCCGTGCCCACCCCGGCCGTGCACGGTGACCCGCAGGCTGTCGGCGGCGGCCATGAACACCCCGGGACGCACGTACAGGTGCCGGCTGGGTGCGGAGGCGATGTGCTGGCCCAGCGCCACGTCGAAAGCCGGGAAGCGCTCCAGGAAACCGTCGTCGATCATCGCCTGCGCGCCCCCGCCGCCCTCCTCGGCCGGCTGGCACACCGCCAGCAGGGTGCCGGACCAGGAATCCCGGTGGGCGGCGAGCTGTTCGGCGGCGCCGATCAACGCCGCCATGTGCGTGTCGTGGCCGCACGCGTGCATCACCGGCTGCTCGGTGCCGTCGGCGGCCACCCCTGTCGCGGTGCTGCGGTAGGGGACGGCCTCGACCTCCTGGATCGGCAGCGCGTCCATGTCCGCGCGCAGCAGCACCCCGGGCCCCGGGCCGTTGCGCAGCACCCCGACCACGCCGGTTCCGCCGACACCGGTGGTCACCTCGTAGCCGGCCGCCCGCAGCCGCTGCGCCAGCACCCCGGCGGTGCGCACCTCCTGGAACGACAGCTCGGGGTGGCGGTGCAGGTCCTCGCAGAGCTCGCGGACCCCCGTGATGCGCTCGTCCAACCCGGCCAGCAGACCCGACATGATCGCTCCCTCCCGCGCTCGTGCGGGATCAGCCTCGCACCCCGCACGTCCTCGGGCGAGACCGGCTTGCGAGGCCTCTCTTCGGGCGACCGGCCTCGCCAGACCGAGGCCTCAGCGCCATGCTGGGGTGGATCTCACCGCCCGCGGGCGGCCGTCCTGGGGGAGGGAACGCATGACCATCACCGAGAGGCCCGCGACCACGACCGCGCACCCGCTGGACCCGATGACCGCCGAGGAGGTGAACGCGGTGCGCGCGGCGCTCGAGCAGGCGGGGTTGCTCGGCGAGCACGTCCGGTTCACCTTCGTGGCGCTGGAAGAACCGGACAAGGACTCGGTGCTGGCCCACGAGCCGGGCCAAGCTGTCGACCGCAGGTTCCGGGCGGTGCTGCTGGACCTGGCCACCGGCGTCTCGCACGACACCGTCGTGTCCGCCACGCGCTCCACTGTGGACTCCATGCGCCGGCTCGACCCCGCCGTCGACGGCCAGCCACCGATCATCGACACCGAGTTCGAACTTGTCGAGCAGATCGTCAACGCCGACGAGCGCTGGACCGGTGCGCTGCGCAGGCGCGGCATCGACCCGGCCACCGTGCGGGCCGCGCCGCTGTCGGCCGGGGTGTACGACGAGCCGGGCGAGCGGGGCAGGCGCATCATCCGCTCGCTGGGCTTCCAGCAGTTCCACGACGCCGACCACCCCTGGGCACACCCGGTCGACGGGCTGTGCGCCCACATCGACCTGACCCGTCGCGAGGTCCTGCGCGTCGTCGACCACCGGGAGTTCCCGGTGCCGCAGGAGCCCGGCAACTTCGACGACCCCGAGGTCACCGGTCCGCCCCGCACCAGCCTGAAGCCCATCGAGATCACCCAGCCCGAGGGCCCGAGCTTCACCGTTGACGGCCACCGGGTGCGCTGGGAGAACTGGGACCTGAGGATCGGCTTCAACGAGCGCGAAGGCCTCACGCTGCACCAGGTGTCCTTCCACGAGCGCCCGGTGCTGCACCGCGCGTCGATCGCCGAGATGGTGGTGCCCTACGCCGACCCGTCCCCGGTGCGGTTCTGGCAGAACTACTTCGACTGCGGCGAGTACATGTTCGCCCGCTACACCAACTCGCTGGAGCTGGGCTGCGACTGCCTCGGCGAGATCCACTACTTCGACACCGTGGTCGCCGACGACTTCGGCCGTCCCCGCACGATCCGCAACGGCATCTGCATGCACGAAGAGGACTACGGGGTGTTGTGGAAGCACACCGACGTGTTCACCGGGTCGAGGGAGACGCGACGGCAGCGCAGGCTGGTGATCTCGTTCTTCACCACGGTCGGCAACTACGACTACGGCTTCTACTGGTACTTCTCCCTCGACGGCACGATCCAGCTGGAGTGCAAGGCCACTGGCATCACCTTCACCAGCGCCTACCCCGAGGAGGGGCACAAGCACGCCTCGCAGGTCGCTCCGGGCCTGGGCGCGCCGTTCCACCAGCACCTGTTCTGCGCCCGCCTGGACGTCGCGGTCGACGGCCGGCACAACGCCGTGGAGGAGGTCGAGGCCGAACGCGTGCCGGTCAGCGACGGCAACCCGCACGGGAACGCCTTCCGCGCCAAGCGGACCCGGTTGCGGACCGAAGCCGAGGCGGCCCGCCTGGCCGACAACGCCAAGGCCCGGACCTGGCACATCGTCAACACGGAGAGCCGGAACCGCTACGGCGACAACGTGGCCTACGTCCTGCGCCCCGAAGGCCAACCGGTGATGCTCGCCGACGATGCGGCCTCGGTGCACGCCCGGGGCACCTTCGCCACGAAGCACCTGTGGGTCACCCCGTACCACCCCGAACAGCGCTACCCGGCGGGCGACCTCGTCAACCAGCACCCCGGTGGGGCCGGACTGCCGTCCTGGACCCGGGCCGATCGCGACGTCGACGGCCAGGACATCGTCGTCTGGCACACCTTCGGGCTCACGCACTTCCCGCGCCCGGAGGACTGGCCGGTCATGCCCGTGGACCGGGCCGGGTTCACGCTCACCCCGCAGGGCTTCTTCGACCGCAACCCCACGCTGGACGTCCCGCCCTCGTCGAACGGCCACTGCCACCCGAGCTGAGGGGCCGGCGTCAGCGGCCCCTGACCTGGAGGCTGCTCAGCAGCGTGGCGGTGGCCCGCTCGACCTCGTCCACCGCCTGTTCGAAGCTCTCGGCGTTGTGGGACGCCGGAGCGCGGAAGCCCGAGACCTTGCGGACGTACTGCAGGGCGGCCGCGTGGATGTCGGCGTCGGTGACCTGCTCGGAGTAGGGCGGGCGCAGCGTCTTGATGCTTCGGCACATACCCGCATCATCCACCTGCTCCCCGACGGTGACCAGCGGTAACGTGGACCGGTCGCCGACACCAGGGAGGAACGATGGGGTGGCCGATCTGCGCGACGTGCGGGATGCAGTACGCGGAGACCCGCGACGTCTGCCCGATCTGCGAGGACGAACGCCAGTGGGTTCCCCGCGAGGGCCAGCAGTGGACCGACCTGGACACCCTGCGCGCCGAGCACGAGGCCGTTCTGCGCGAGGAAGGGGGCGTGCTGGGCATCGGCTGCGAACCGAAGTTCGCCATCGGCCAGCGCGCTCTGCTGGTGCGCACCGAGGCCGGCAACGTGCTCTGGGACTGCACCGCCTACCTCGACGACGAGATCATCTCCACGATCAACGACCTGGGCGGGCTGATCGGCATCGCGATCAGCCACCCGCACTACTACACGACGATGGTCGAATGGGCCCGCGCCTTCGCCGTGCCCATCCACCTGCACGAGTCCGACAGCCCGTGGGTCGGGCGACCGGACCCGGCGATCCACCACTGGCGTGGTACCACGTACGAGATCGCGCCCGGGTTGACGCTGATCAACCTGGGCGTGCACTTCGCGGGCGGCACCGTCCTGCACCACGCTTCCGGCGCGGGCTCGCTGTTCAGCGGCGACATCGTGCAGGTGATCCCGGACCGCACCCACGTCGGGTTCATGTACAGCTACCCGAACCTCATCCCGGAACGGCCCTCGGTGGTGCGCCGGGCGGCCGAGATCCTCGACGGCTGGGAGTTCGACTCCCTCTACGGTGCGTGGTGGGACACGGTGATCCCGACCGGGGCGCACGAGGTCGTGCAGCGCTCGGCGGCCCGCTACCTCAAGTTCGTCCTCGAGGAGGACTGAACGACGAAGCGGGCACCGGCGAGGTTGCCGGTGCCCGCTCCCGGGTCGACCGTCAGGCCGCGTCCTGGGGGACGTTGAGGTCGCGGTCCTTGGTCTCCGGAGCGATCAGCGAGGCGCCGAAGCTGATCGCCATGACCACCATCATGTAGACCGCCACCGGGACCCACGAGCCACCGAAGGCGGCCATCAGCCCGGCGCAGATCAGCGGTGCCACACCGCCGCCCACGACCGCGGAGAACTCCCGGCTCAACGCCACGCCCGCGTAGCGGTAGCGGTTGCCGAACAGCTCAGGGAAGTAGCTCATCTGCACGCCGACCGACCCGTGGCAGGCCAGCACGAAGCCGATGACGATCGCCACCGTGATCGCGATCGGCGAGCCCGTGTTGAGCGCGATGAAGGTCGGCACCGGCAACAGCACCAGCGCGCCCATGATGGTGGAGTAGACGCTCTTGCGACCGACCACATCGGACAGCGCGCCGAAGCCGAACGCCGCGATGCCACCGCAGATCGCGCCCAGCAGCAGCACCTTCGGCACGAACGCCTTGTCGACTCCCACCGACGAGACCAGGTAGGACGCCATGAACACCTGGTAGGTGTAGGACTGGGCGTTGGAGCCCACGTTGAGGAAGAAGGCCAGCAGCAGCGGCTTGCGGCCCTTGCGGAAGGTTTCGGCGACCGGCGCCTTGGTCTCGCCGACCTGCTCCTTGAGCTCCTGGAACACCGGGCTCTCGTTGAGCTTGCGCCGGATGATCAGCGCGGCGATCGTCACCAGCAGGCTGCTGCCGAACACCAGCCGCCAGCCCCAGCTCATCAGCGCGTCCTCAGGCAGCGACTGCGCGAGGATCCACGCCACAGCGCCCAGCGCGGTGCCCAGCGCCGCACCGGTCATCACCAGCGAGGCCAGCGTGCCGCGCTTGCCCCTCCCGGCTGTTTCGGTGAGCAGGGTCGCGCCGCCTGCTTGTTCCGCGCCGGCGCCCATGCCCTGGAAGAACCGGCACGCCACCAGCAGCACCGGGGCCAGCAAGCCCACCTGCGAGTACGTCGGCAGCAGACCGATGGCCAGGGTGGAACCGCCCATCAGCAGCAGCGTGGCCACCAGGACCCACTTGCGGCCCAGCCGGTCACCGAAGCGGGAGAAGATCAGCCCACCCAGCGGTCGCGCGGCAAAACCCACCGCGTAGGCGCTGAACGAGGCCAGGATGCCGGCGACCGGCGAGATGTTCGGGAAGAACAGCTTGCTGAAGATCAGCGCCGAGGCGGTGCCGTAGATGACGAAGTCGTACTGCTCCAGCGTCGTGCCGATCAGGCCGGCCCAGGCCGCCCTCCGCACGGCCTTGCGGTCCGGTGGGGCCTCTGTCGCGGTGTCCGCAGTGGAACTTCTTTGTTCGGTCATCGGGTCCACGCAATCTGGTCGTGCTGCTGTTATCTCTGGGCTTGCAAGGCTTCCTGGGAAGCCGCGGCGACCCCGTGGGCGGTGAGCACGTCGACGAGCTCGGCCACCCGTTCCTGGAACTGCTGGTGCTCGGCGAGCTCGTCGCCCAGCAAGCCACCGCGCAGGGCGGCGGAGACGAAATCGGCGGTGCCGGTGGACTCGGCGTGCTTCGCGCGCAGCGCTTCGGCGGCCGGGTCGACCAGCGCAGCGGTGTGCGGCGTGGTCCCGGGCGCCGTCGTGGCGCGCAGGTAGGCGGCCACGCACAGCGCGAGGTGGTGCGGCATCCGGCCGGACTGGAGGTGCATCGCCGCAGGTTCCGGCACGCGCTGGGCGAGCTTGTTCGACCCGTCGGACCCGACCTGTCGGGTCCGGTGGCCCAGCGAGGTGTTGCTCCACCGCGTGAACAGCTGCGCGGAGTAGTCGTGGAAGTCGACGTCGGCGGGCATCGTCAGCGTCGGCAGGTAGTCGCTGCGCATCAGCTGCCGCGCGGCCTCGGCGATGTGCGGCCGGGCGGTGGCCTCCGCGATGAGGTCGCAGCCGTCCAGTGCACCCAGGTAGGCGATCAGCGAGTGCGTGCCGTTGAGCAGTCGCAGCTTCATCAGCTCGTAGGGCTCGACGTCGTCGGTGAAGGTCACCCCGCCGTGCTCCCACGCCGGCCGCCCGGCGGCGAAGCGGTCTTCCAGGACCCACATGCTGAACGGCTCGGCAGGCACGGGAACCTCGTCGCGCAGCCCGAGCCGGTCGGCCACGGCCGCGCGGTAGGTGTCGGTGGTGGCGGGCACGATCCGGTCCACCATCCCGTTCGGGAAGCTCACCGAGGTGTCCAGGTAGGACAGCAGGTCCTCGCGCTCTGCGGCCGGCAGCGCTGCGGCGAACTCGCGCACCAGGCGTCCGGTGAGGTCACCGTTGCCGGTGAGGTTGTCGCAGCTGAGGATCGTCACCGGAGCGGCGTGCGTGGCGGTGCGGCGCTGCAGCGCGCGGGCCAACCGGCCGATCGTGGTGCGCGGGAGACCTCCGGCCAGATCGGTGCGCACGTCGGGGTTGTCGAGGTCCAGGTTCTTGGTGCGCGGTGAGTAGGTGTAGCCCTTCTCCGTGATCGTCAACGTCACGATCCGCGTCTCCTGGGCCGCCAGCGCGTCCAGCACGGCCTGCGGTTGCTGCGCGGCCACGAGCACGTCGCTGTGCACGGCAGGCACGACCACCTCGGTGCGCTCGGGCGAGATCTCCACGACTCCGTAGCGCAGGTCCTGTTCACGCATCACCTCGGCGACGGTGGCCGAGGAGTGGGCCACGCCGATGATCGCCCACGGCCCGTCGGCGTGCTCCAGCGCGCGTGCGGTGTGCACGGCCTGGTGCGCGCGGTGGAAGTTGCCCAGTCCGAGGTGGACGATGCCGGGCGCGCCCAGCGCGCGGTGGTGCTGCAGCGCCGAGGCCGGCGTGGTGGACGCGGTGAGTCGTTGCATGGTGAACCAATCGGTGGACGGGTCAGCGGGAAGCAGGTGCGGTGGAGTCGCGCACGACCAGCTGCGCGGGCAGCAGGTGCTTGCGCGGCGGCGGGCGGTGCCCGCCCAGGATCGGACCGAGCAGTTCCACGCTGAGCGCCCCTGCCTTCGACCACGGGATGGAGATGCTGGTCAGCGAAGGGCGGGAGACCTCGGTGAGGGCCACGTCGTCGATGCCGATGACGCTGAGCCCGTCGGGGACCTCGACGCCGAGGGCACGGGCGCCCTTGATCACCCCGAGGGCCACCAGGTCGTTGTGCGTGATCACGGCGGAGGCGCCGGTGGCCAGGACGCTGGCGGCGACCGCGGTTCCGGCGGCGACCGTCTCGGCTTGCCAGGCCAGCACGTCCAGTTCGATGCCGGCCGCAGCGGTGATCTCCTCGACCAGCTGCACGCGGCGAGGGCTGGACCAGGAGTGGGTGGAGCCGGAGACGAACGCGATGCGCGCGTGGCCGAGCGCGGCGAGGTAGTCGACGGCTTGCCGCAGACCGTCACCCGCGTCGGCGAGCACGCAGTCGACCTCGTCGTGCTCCTGGTTGATCAGCACCGACGGCGTCGACCCGCACAGCTCGACGAGCTCGTCGGCGGGCAGCCGCGACGAGCACAGCACGATCGCCGCGACCTGGCTGCGCAGGTGGGAGATGGCTTCGCGCTCCCGGTCCGGGTCGCGGTCGGTGTCGTGCAGCACGAGGGTCTGCCTGCGCCGGCGCCCCTCGCCCTGGGCGGCTTTGACGAGCGTGCCGTAGACGGGGTTGGCGATGTCCGGGACGACCATCGCCACCGTGGACCCGGCGACCTGGTCGTCACCGCCCTTGGCGGCGGCGTGGTAGCCCAGCTCTTGGGCGGCGGAGAGGACCTTGCGCAACGTTTGCGGACCGAGCCGCTGCGGGTCGCTGAACGCGCGCGAGGCGGTGGACAGGGCGACGTCGGCTCGTTTCGCCACGTCGGTCAAGGTCGGCGCCATCGCCCCTCCGCTCTCTCACAGCCCGGCGGAGCACCGGGCAGAGCAGATCTTGACCAACCTTGCACAAGCTTGTCAACTCCCTTGCAGGGGGAGCGGGTAAGAGCGGTTGCTGTGCTCAGCGGTGCGGGTGGCAGGACCTGAGCGGCTTCGTGGACTCCGTGCGCCGCTCCTCGAGCATTCGATCCGTGTCGTCACGGCGTACTCGCCACGAAGCCGCTACGAACGGCGGCGGTGCCGGCTGACTCCCACACCTGACGAAACGGTTGCCGTCGCGGGCCGCCTCGAGTGGCGGTGCCGGTCGAGTCCGCACCTGACGGGTGGCTCCGCCGCATGGTGGAGCTCCTCAGTCGCAGGTGGGGTCTGGGGGGCTGAGGGCGTTGCCGAGGCGTAGGCGGTAGAGGCGGGTGGGGCGGCCGCGGCGGGTGGGCTGCGCGCTGCCCTCGGCGGTGACCAGCTCGGCGGTGCTGAGCTTGCGGATCAACCGCCTGCCGCTGGGATCGGTGATGCCCAGCAGCGTCGCCAGCTCGCTGGGCGTGACCGCGCGGCCGTGCAGCTCGCGCTCCACCGATTCCAACCGGGACAACGTCGCCGGGCTCAACCCCACCTCGTGGGCCAGCCGTTCGACCTCCGCGCCGTGGTCGCGGTAGGAGAACTCGGCACGGCGGCCGTTGCCCCCGATCGGGCCGATGATCACGCCGCTGTCCTGGATGACGAACCCGCACGAGTACGGCTCGGCCTCGGCCCGCACCGCCGCGCGATCGGCGAGCGCAATGCCCGCCCGCACCGACGCCCCCAAGCCGAACCCGGCGGCGATCCGCACGTCCATGCTGCCCCCGGCCTTGTGCAGCGCCGGCACCACCTGCCAGTCGGCCGTGGCGCGCTGCAGCAGCGCCTGGTGCGCGAAGACCAGGACTCCGCGCGTGCCGCGGTCCTCCACCCAGGCGCCGGCCAGCTGCGGGTCCTGGAGCAGGACTTCGCGCAACCCGTCCCGCGCTCCTTCCACGTCCGCACCGTCCCGGACCTGGAAGACGCCCACGGCGAAGCGGTGTTCCTCGGCCCGAGCGGTGCGCGCCCGCAGCGCGAGGTCCTGCAGCGCGCTGCGCACCGACGCCGCGAGCAGCTCGACCTCGACCACCGGCGCCTCCGCGCGCAGTGCTTCGGCCACTTCCCGGAGCGGGGTGATGACGACGCCACCGTGGTGCAAGGCCTGCCGGTGGTGGGCGATGACCTCCTCCACCGGTTGTCCCGGCGGGTGCGGCAGGGCGGAGTGGCGCACCCCGAGCGTGGTGGCGACCTCCTGGAGCACGTGCTGGTCGAAGGTGTCGATGCTGGCCCGGCGGTGTTCGGGGTGGTCGGCGCGCATCCGCGCGACCGCCAGCGCCAGCTCGAGCGCTCCCGGGCGCACCACGGCCACCGCCAGCTCGGCCGGGAGCTGGTCGTGCAGGGCCTCGTGGGCGCGCGGACCGAGCAGCAGACCGTCCACACCGGGCGCGGCCACCAGCTCCCGCAGCCGGTCACCGGCTTCCTCCGGTTCACGGTGGACGGCCCAGCGCAGGGTGGCGCCGGTGGTGGTGCTCGCGCCCTGGCGGAAGACGTCCTGGTGCCGCACGTGCACCAGCACGCCGATCACCACGCTCATGTCGCCACCCGGGTTCGGCTCGCCGACGAAACTTCACCAGGATTGCGCGAACACCGCACGCGGTCAACGACCCGGACCCAGAGCCACCCAGAGCCCGCACCCAGCCGCCCCCTACCGGCCGCTCCGGAAAACGGCCAGGTCCACTTCAGAACCGCGGCGAAAGCCCCCTGTTCCAGCTGCGGGCCCCACGTGCCCGCCGCCCCAGGCGGCCCGGCGGCAGCCGCTTCTCCAGGTGTGGGACTCACCTTGCACCGCCGCAGGTTCTGAGCGGTTTCGTGGCGAGTACGCCGTGACGACGCGTGTTCGAAAGCTCGAGGAGCGGCGCACGGAGACCACGAAGCCGCTCAAGCCCTGCCACCCGCACCGCTGAGCAAACCGGTTCCCTCGACAAAGCGCTAATCCTTGATGATGTGGAGGCGGTCTGGTTGGTCCAACCGATACCCCACCCCCCGGACCGTCGTGATCAGGTCCAGCTCGGGGCCCAGCTTGTTGCGGATCCGCCGCACGTGCACGTCCACCGTGCGGGTGCGGGGTTCGCTGGAGAAGTCCCAGACCGCTGCCAGCAGCGTGTTGCGGTGGTGCACCCGGCCGGGATTGCGGGCCAGGAACAGGAGGAGGTCGAACTCCAGCCGCGTGAGGCGCACGTGAGTCCCGTCCGGACTGACGATCTGCCTGGCGGCCACCAGGATTCGCAGGTGCGGCGTCATCGGCGCACCGTCCATCGTGGACTGCGCGGGGATGGTCTCGCGCAGCTCGGCGTTGCGGGTCAGCACGCGTTCCAGCAGGGCCAGGTCTTCGCGGTTGACCACGAACCGGGCGGTGACTTCGACGAGACCGGCGTCTTCGGGGACGAAGTCCGCTGCTGCGGGTTCCAGCGTCATGGCACGTTCCTCCATCGCTGCGAGTGGTGAACGGGCGGGAGCAGAGGAGCTCAACCGCGCGGACACGCAGCGGAAGCGACCCACAGCAGGTCGATGTGCGCACGCTGCACCAGCAGCGGTCCCGATGCCATGCCACCAGATCGAAGCAGCACGGGACGCGCCGGTCAAAGACCGCCCGCACAGTGGGAAAGCGCAGTTCAGCGGCGGAACCAGCGGCTGAACCAGCCGCGCCGGCGAGTCCGGGGGCGGTGCGCCGCCGGCGCCGGGGCCAACGGCGGGGGAGTGGCCCGCTGCGCCCGCCACTGCTCGACGAGGGCGTCCACGTCCACCGGCGCCACCGCCACCCGCGGGCCCTCCGGGAACCGCAGGTGGTCCACGATGCGGCGGTTGAGCTCGGCGGCGGCGTCGCGCACCGCCTGCTCGGTGCTCAGCTCGGACACGGTCACCGGCAGCCGCTCGACCTCGCGGCGCAGCCGCAGCGAGGTGGGCAGCAGCGCGTCACCGGAGATGCCTTCGCGGCGGATCTGCTCCTTGATCCACCACTGCTCGTCCAGCGGCGCACCGGCGCCGGGCAGCGGTTTCCCCGCACCGGGCAGGTCGTCGAACTCGCCCCGTTCCTGCGCGGTGCGGATCTGGCGTTCCACCCACGACTCGAACGTGACCCCAGGAGGCTTGCGTTCGCTCATGCCGCGATTGTCCTGCACCAGCGGTCCGGGCCGCCAGCGTCAGCTGGTGCGGGTCAGGAACCCCTTGAGCAGGGCGGCCTGCCCGGCGTGCTGCAGGTCGTCGGCGATCACGCTCACCAGACGCACGCCGAGGGTGACCGGCGGCGACCAGCTGGTGTCGATGACCTCGTCCAGGTCGGCGTCGCTGAGGCCGGTGACGAACCGCAGCGTCTGCTCGTGCACTGCGTCGTAGTAGCCGGTCAGCAGCTCGCCGGAGGCGCGCACCGACTCCACCTGCTCGGGGTCGTGGCCGAAGCCGGTGTCCTCCTCGTCGAGCGGCAGCGCGAAGCGCGCGGCCCAGTTCTGCACCAGCCACACCTGCTCGGTCTCGGCGACGTCGGCGATGTGGTCGTCCTGGACCCGCGCGAGGTGCCACACCAACCAGGCGATCGAGTTGGTCTCGGGGTCGATGCGGTGCGCCAGCTGCTCCTCGTCGAGGCCGGCGACCGCCTCGTGCACCACTCCCTGAACCCGGCTGAACGCATCGACAAGCACATCGGCGCTGGTCATCCGGTCCTGCTCCTCACATCCGGTGGCAATCGCTCACGGGCACACGGTACGGCGCACGGGTGCTCACGGCATGGATCACCGGCGGCGCGTTCGTGTTTCACCGGCGCGGCGGCACCGGGACGCGGTCGAGGTCGGCGGCCACCACGACCTGCCCGTCGAACGCCGCCGCGGCCTCCTCCTGGAAGCGCCGCGGATCGGCGTAGCGCTGCGAGAAGTGGGTGAGCACCAGGCAGCGGACTCCGCACGCGGCCGCGACCCGACCGGCCTGGGCGGCGGTGAGGTGCCGGTAGCGCTCGGCGAGCGTCGCGTCCTGGTCCAGGAAGGTCGATTCGATGACCAGCATGTCCGCGCCGTCGGCGAGCTCGAACACCCCGTCGCAGAGCCGGGTGTCCATCACGAAGGCGAAGCGCTGACCGGGCCGCGGCCGGCTGACCTGCGCCAGCTCCACCGTCCGGTCGCCGACCACGACCGACCCCTCGCGCTGCAACCGGCCGATGTCCGGTCCGCGCACGCCCGTCCGGGCCAGCTCCTCCGGCAGCATGCGGTGGCCGTCGGGTTCCTCCAGCCGGTAGCCGAAGGTGTCGATCCGGTGCTCCAGCCGCACCGCTCGCAGCGTCCCGGCCGCCTCGTGCGCGATCACGCCGTCGCGGGTGATCGGGTGCTCCTCCAGCCGCACCGAGTCGTCGTAGGCCGAGGCGTAGCGCAGGTGGTGGAAGAACGTCGCCCCCGAGGCCGGGTAGTGCGCGTGCACCGCGCCCCGCACCCGGTCGGTCGTCATCCGGTGGAGCACGCCGGGCACGCCCAGGCAGTGGTCGCCGTGGAAGTGCGTGAGGCACAGGTGGTCGACGTCGTTGGCGCTGACCCCGGCGAAGGTCATCTGCCGCTGGGTGCCCTCGCCCGGGTCGAACAGCAGCCCCAGCCCGTCCCAGCGCAGCAGGTAGCCGTTGTGGTTGCGGGTTCGGGTCGGCGCCTGGCTGGCCGTGCCGAGCACGACGAGTTCCCGGTTGGACACGGCGGCAACCCTATGCGCCCGACCGGCCTGCGCGGGGCCGGCCTCAGTCCTCGGGCGGGCGCGGTCGACCGGAGCCCACCTCGGTCTGCTCGTGCTCCTCGCGCTCGAGCGCGGCGTCCAGCTCGCGGGTCTCCTCCGGCGGGTCGGGACGCAGCAGGCTGCCCGGGACCGAGCGTCCGGCGGCACCGAGCTGGTTCATCTTCTTCGGCACCGGCGCGCCCTGGTAGTCCAGCGGCACCGGGTGGCCGTGCTCGTCGACCGGGCCCAGCGGCTGGTGGACCTCGATGAACTCGCCGTGCGGCAGCCGCTTGACCACGCCGGTCTCGACACCGTGGTCGAGCACCTCGCGGTCGCCGCGCTGCAGGCCCAGGCAGAGCCGGTAGGTGACGTAGTAGGCGAGCGGCGGCAGCACCAGCACCCCGACGCGACCGGCCCAGGTCATCATGTCCAGCGACAACCCGAACACGAAGGCGACGATGTCGTTCATCCCGGAGATCAGCACGATGACGAAGAAGGTGATCGCCATCGCGCCCAGCGAGGTGCGCACCGGGCAGTCTCGGGGTCGCTGCAGCAGGTTGTGGTGGGCGTCGTCGCCGCTGAGCTTGCGCTCCAGCATCGGGTACATGGCGGCGATGGTGAACACCAGGCCCATGCCGAGGATCAGCGGGAAGAACGGCGCGGGCACGGTGAACGGTCCCAGGTAGAGCTCCCACGGCGGCCACAACCGGCCCATCCCGTCGGTCCACATCATGTACCAGTCGGGCTGGGAGGCCGCCGAGACCTGCGCCGCCAGGTAGGGGCCGAAGTTCCAGATCGCGTTGATCTGGAAGATCCCGCTCATGATCGCCAGCACCCCGGTGACGATGAGGAAGAAACCGGTGGACTTCACCGCGAACACCGGCATGATCCGCACGCCGACCACGTTCTGCTCGGTCCGCTTGGGCCCCGGGAACTGGGTGTGCTTCTGGTACCAGACGATCGCCAGGTGGGCCGCCACCAGCGCCAGGATGAGGCCCGGCAGCACGAACACGTGGAACAGGTAGAACCGCGGGATGATCACGGTGCCGGGGAACTCGGCGCCGAACAGCAACCACTGCAGCCAGGTGCCGATGATCGGGATGGACAGCACGATGCCGGAGGCGATCCGCAACCCGGTTCCGGAGAGCAGGTCGTCGGGCAGCGAGTAGCCGACGAAGCCCTCGAACATGCCGAGCACGAACAGCGAGACGCCGATGAGCCAGTTCGTCTCGCGCGGGCGGCGGAACGCGCCGGTGAAGAAGATGCGGAACATGTGCGCGGTGAGCCCGCACATGAAGATCAACGCGGACCAGTGGTGCAGTTGCCGCGCGAACATCCCGCCGCGGACTTCGAAGGAGATGTCGAGGGTGCTCTCGAACGCCCGGGACATCTCGACACCGCGCAGGTTGGTGAAGGCCCCGTTGTAGGTCACCTCGGCCATCGACGGGTCGAAGAAGTACGCGAGGTAGGTCCCGGTGATCAGCAGGATGATGAAGCTGTAGAGAGCGATCTCGCCCAGCAGGAAGCTCCAGTTGGTGGGGAAGACCTTGTTCAGCTGCCGTCTCATCCCCGGAGCCGCCCGGAAGCGCTTGTCCAGCTCGTCGGCGCCTTCGGCGACCGACCGGGACAACCTGCTCTCCGGCTTCGTCGGCTGCGTCAGCTTGCTCATGTCGACTCCAGGCATCGCCGGAATTCACGACATTGCCGACCCAGATTACTCCGCCCTGTGCCGGTGAGCAGCCGAAACCGTGTGCTACTTGCCGTGGAACAGCGCCTGGAAGAAGGTCGTCAGCGAGCTCACCACGGTGGTCAGCGCCTCCACGATGGTGGTGACGGCGTTGCGCACGGCTTCGGCGGCCGACACGGGGTCGCGCACCAGCAACGATCCGCAGACCAGCACCACGACAACGACGATCACGGTCACGGCTTTGCGGTTCATGCGATCAGCCTCCGTCGGTCCGCCCGGCGTGCCGCAGGAACCCTACCTCCCACACCCGCCTCGTCCGTCACGCGACGGGGTCACGCGTGTCACTCCGGCCCCGCGGGTGCCGCCGGCCGGGGGAAGACCGCCGAGGAACCGCCCGCGTCGACTGGTGGTGGCGCTGGGGCGCTGGGAAGCTGCACGCGTGCAGGACAAGATCACCGACAGCCGGTCGATCCGCCGCTGGCGGCGCCGGCTCGCCGACGAGCGCGAGGAAGCCCGCGTCTACCGGAGCCTGGCCGCCCGCCGCAGCGGTGAGGAGCGCGAGATCCTGCTGGGGCTGGCCGAAGCCGAGGAGCGCCACGCCCGCTTCTGGGAGGGCCTGCTCGGCGACGAGATCGGACCGCACCGGCGCGGCCAGTTCCGGATGCGCATCCTCGTCGCCCTCGCCCGCCGCTTCGGCTCGGTGTTCGTCCTGGCCCTGGCCCAGCGGGCAGAGAGCCGCTCGCCGTACCGCTACGACCAGGACGTCCCCGCCTCGATGGCCGCCGACGAACGCATCCACGAGGAGGTCGTCCGCGCCCTGGCAGCCCGCGGCCGGGCCCGCGTGTCGGGCTCGTTCCGCGCAGCGGTCTTCGGCGCCAACGACGGCCTGGTCAGCAACCTGGCCCTGGTGCTGGGCGTGATCGGCGGGAACGTCCCCTCCGACGTCGTCCTGCTCACCGGACTGGCAGGACTGCTGGCCGGGGCGCTGTCCATGGGCGCCGGCGAGTACATCTCCGTGCGCTCCCAGCGCGAGCTGCTCTCCGCCGCGCGCCCGGACCCCCGGGCCCGAGCCGTGGTCGCCGACCTCGACTTCGACGCCAACGAACTGGCCCTGGTCTACCGCGCCCGAGGCATGGACGAGGAGGAAGCCCACCGCCGCGCCGACGCCCTGCTGAGCAAGATCCAGCTCAACCTGCCCGCCCGGCACGAAGGGGCGGAGCCCACCGCGGAGGACGCCCACGGTGGGCAGGACAGGTCGAGCGAGACCACCGACGGCCACGAGGTGGTCGGCACGGCCATGCGAGCGGCGTTGTCGAGCTTCGTGTTCTTCGCCTCCGGCGCCCTCGTCCCCGTCCTGCCCTTCGCCGCCGGCCTCACCGGCGTCCTGGCCGTCGTGCTCGCGGTCGTCCTGGTCGGCATCGCGCTGATGCTCACCGGAGCCACCGTCGGCGTCCTGTCCGGCGCCGCCCCGCTGCCCAGGGCCGTCCGCCAGCTCGCCATCGGACTCGGAGCCGCCGCGGTCACCTACCTGCTCGGGGTCCTCTTCGGCGCGACGGTCGGTTGACCTCCGGCTTTCCCGGCGCGAGGGTGGGAGCGACTCTGGGGGTGGTCGCGATCGAGCGGGGACGTGTGCCGGTGCCACTGACCCGGTTCTTCGGGCGCACCGCGGAAGTCGAGCAGGTCACCGGCTTGCTCCGGGAATCACGCCTGGTCACGCTGGTGGGTGCGCCGGGAGCGGGGAAGACCCGCCTCGCCGGCGAGATCGTCGGCGACGGGTGGTTCGTGCCCCTGGCACCGATCACCGACCCCGACACCGTCCCGGGCGCGGCGGCCTCCGCGCTGCACGTCGCCCAGAAGACCGGGTCGACGGAGACCGAGGCTCTCGTCGAGGCGTTCGCGGACACCGACGCGGTGCTCGTCTTCGACAACTGCGAACACCTCGCCCCCGCCGTCGCCGCGTTGGTGCACCAGCTGCTGCTCGGCTGCCCGGGACTGCGGGTCCTGGCCACCAGCAGGATCGCGCTGGGCATCACCGGGGAACGCACCTTCCGGGTGCCGCCCCTGGACGAGGAGTCCGCGCTCGCGTTGTTCACCGACCGCGCCCGGCTCGTGAGCCCGGGCTTCGAGCCGGGCGCGGTCGAACACCGCGAGGCGCGGCGGATCTGCCGCCGGCTGGACAGCCTTCCGCTGGCCATCGAACTCGTGGCCGCCTGGAACCGGGTGCTCACCCCGACCCAGGTCCTGCACCGCCTCGACACCATCCTGCCGATGCTGACCAGCACCGACGGGACGGTCGCCGACGAGCGGCAGCGCACGATGGAGGCGACCGTGGCGTGGAGCCACAGGCTGCTCAGCCCCGCCCAGCAGGAGCTGTTCGAGCTGCTGTCGGTCTTCGCCGGTGGGTTCGACCTCGAGGCCGCCGAAGCCGTGGTCGGGTCCGAGGCGCTGCTCGCGGACCTGACCGCGCTGGTGGACCACTCGCTGGTGCTGGCCGACCCGGTCGGGCCCCGCGATGCGCTACCGCATGCTCGAACCCGTCCGCGAGTACGGCCTCGCCGCCCTGGCCCGGCGGGCCGACCAGCAGCAGCGGACCCGCGCTGGCCACGCCGAGCACTACGCAGGACTGGCGCAGCGGTGCGACGTCGGGCTCCGCCGCGAGGACCGCAGCCGTCACCTGCTCACGATGTGCCGCGAGGAGGACAACCTGCTGGCGGCGTTGGCCTGGGCGCGCGAGCACGACCGCGACCTGGCCCTGCGGCTGGCGACCGCGCTGGCCTACTTCTGCGAACTGCACGGGCTGGTCAACGACGGGCGCGCGTGGCTGAGCGGACTGCTCGACAGCGGAGCGGGCGACGAGCGGACCCGGGGCGAAGCCTCCGCCCGCCTCGGCCGGCTCGCCTGGCGGCAAGGGGACAACGACGGCGCGCGGAGGTACTTCGGTGACGGCCTCTCCCTCGCGCGCTCTCTCGGCGACCGCCTGCGGATCGCCACCGGACTGCGCAACCTCGCGCTCGTGGAGTGCTCGGCCGGCAACGGTGAGCGGGCCCTGGAGCTCAGCGAGCGCAGCGTGAAGCTGCACGCCGAGCTGGACGACGTGGGCCGGGGGTGGGCGTGGACGGTGCTGGCGCTGGCCAAGGCCACCACGGCCCAGTGGGCCGACTGCGACCGGGCCTCCCGAGAAGCTTTGGCGGCCAACCGGGTCCAGCGCAGCACCGCGCTGGAGGCGACCGCCCGGATCGGGATCGCCTTCGCCGCGGCCAACACCGGGGACACGGCGACGCACCGCGCGCACCTGCGTGTCCTGCTGGCCGACATCGGTGAGGCCGGCGAGCTCGTCGACGACTCCGACTGGTTGTGGTCCGCCAGCGGATTGGCCTGCAACGAGGGGCGGTTCCGCGCGTCGCTGCGGCTCGCGGGCGCAGCCCGCGCCGTGAGCGAGCGAGGCTGCACCATGCCCCTGACGACGATGCCCTTCACCGAGTCCTGCCTCGAACGCGCGCGGCAGCAGCTCGGGAGGCGGAGCGCGGACCGGCTGATGCGCCAAGGCACCGCGATGACGACCGAGCAGTTGATCGCCGAAGCACTGCAGCAGCCCACCGCCGGTGACCGCCCGCTGTCGCCGCGGGAGCGCGAGGTCGCCGAACTGGTCGGCGACGGCAAGACCAACGAGCAGATCGCCGCCGCCCTCGTCCTCTCCCGGCGCACCGTCGAATCCCACGTCGAGAGCCTCAAGACCAAGCCCGCCCTGGGCGGCAGGAACGAGCTCATGGCATGGGTCCTCGCGCGGCGGTTCGATTGCGTCCCACCGCGCTGACTGAGCCGCCGAAGAATCCGTGCGTTTACGGATGCCGCGAGTCAGCTCTTCTCGGGAGCCTGGACGGCATGACGGCACAGCACTACATGTTCAACACCGCCGAGGAGTCGAGCACGAACGTCTGCGCGCCCAGGCGCAGGTGTGGGACCGGTTGACCTTCCGCAGGCTGGCGGAGTGCGGCGTCACCGAGGGCTGGGACTGCCTGGACGTCGGGGCCGGATCGGGAACCGTGGTGCAGTGGCTCTCCGGCAGGGTCGGCGACAGCGGCCAGGTCGTGGCCACAGACCTGGAGACGACCTGGTTGCAGCGGCTCAAGGCGGCCAACCTCGAAGTCCTCCGGCACGACGTGAGCGTCGACCCGTTCGGCGAATCCGTGTTCGACCTGATCACCCTGCGGCTGGTGCTGGTTCACCAGCGAGACCAGCGAGCCGTGCTCGACAAGCTCGTCGCGGCGCTCAAGCCCGGCGGCACACTGCTCGTGGAGGAGTGCGACTTCGGCACGCTGCCGATGTCGGACCCGCCGGACAGCACCTGGAGCACGGTCGCCGCCGCACCCGCGGCCCTGGTGGAACTGCTCGGCGCGGACCCGCACCTGGGGGACCGGTTGCCGCGCATGCTGCGCGAATCGGGACTCACCGACGTGGACGCCGAAGCGGTCGCCTTCCCGCGGCGGATGCCCGACATCCCCAGCTGGCAGAAGAACTTCCAAGAACTGCGGGACCGGATGATCGAGGCCGGCCTGGTGGAGCAGGCTCAGGTCGACGAGGTCATCGCCACCTTCGACGACCCCTCGTGCGAGCTCGTCGTGCGCGGGCCGACGATGGTGTCGGTGCGGGGGCGCAAAGCGGCGTGAGGAGTCGCGTCGTCGGCTCTGGGGGCTTCACGCCGAGCGCGTCCCGGTGCGGCGCCGCAGCAGCGGTTCCCGCGGAGGAGCCGCTGCTCGGCGCCCACGCCGTGCGCAGGGGTGAGGTCGCGCAGGCGCCGAACAGCGGCCGGTCCCGGCACCGGCGGTCAGCGGTCCAACCTGGACATGCCGTCGGGGTGGTACCGCTCGCCCGCGGCGGCACCGGGCGGGAACCGGTCGGAGAGCTCGGCGACCAGGTCCGGGCTCAGGGTGGTCGTGGCGGCCTGGATGTTGGCCTCGACGCGGTCGAGGCGGCGGCTTCCCGGGATCGGCAGGACGTCCTCGCCCTGGGCCAGCAACCACGCCAGCGCCAGCTGCGCCGGGGTCAGGCCGAGCTCCTCGGCGCGCTCGCGCAGCGGCCGGGTCAGCTCGATGTTGCGCTGCAGGCTCTCCTCCTCGAAGCGCGGGTACCGCTTCGCGCGAGCCTCGAGGTTCTCCACGTCGGAGACGCTGGTGAACGTGAGCACCCCGCGACCCAGCGGGGAGTAGGCCACCAGGCTCACGCCCAGCTCCCGGGTCGCCGGCAGCAGTTCGGACTCGGGATCGCGGGTGAACAGCGAGTACTCCTGCTGCACCGCCGTGATCGGGTGCACCTGGTGCGCGCGGCGCAGCGTGGCGGCGCTGATCTCCGACAAGCCGATGTGCTTGATCTTGCCGGTCTCGACGAGCTCGGCCATCGCGCCGACGGTTTCCTCGATCGGCGTGGTCTTGTCCAGCCGGTGCAGGTAGTAGAGGTCGATGTGGTCGGTGCCCAACCGCGACAGGCTCGCGTCCACGGCCTGCCGCACGTAGTCCGGCTTGCCGCCGCCGGTCTCCTTGTTCGCGCCGAACTTGGTGGCCAGGACGACCTCGTCGCGCCGCTGGGCCAGCAGGCCGCTGATGAGCCTCTCGTTGTGCCCGTCGCCGTAGACGTCGGCGGTGTCGAGGAAGTTCACCCCGAGGTCGAGCAACTGGTCGAGCAGCCGCGCCGATTCGGCGTCGTCAGCGGTGCCGTAGACGCCGGACAGGCCCATCGCGCCGTAACCGAGGGCGCTGACCTCCGGACCGTGGCGTCCGAGCCTGCGACGTGGGGGGGTGTCGGACACGAGAGGGACTCCTGATCATGCGACGGTGGACGGCACCAGCGTAGTTCCTGTCGGAGGATCCGCCTCGCGAGGCGGCCGTGCGCACGGGGTTCGGCTTCAGAGTTCGAACTCGGGGCGGCGGTCGGCGGGCACCAGGTCGACGTGGTCGGGGTGCTTGGCGATCCAGCCGCGCACGAACGGGCAGAAGGGCAGGACCGCCAGCTCGCGTCGGCGGGCCTCGTCGAGCGCGCCGCGCACCAGCGCGCCGGCGACGCCCTGGCCGCTGAACTGCTCGCCAACCTCGGTGTGCAGCAAGGAGATCTGGCCGTCCCGCAGCTTGTACTCGGCGAATCCGGCGAGCTCACCGCCCACGCGGACCTCGAACCGGTTCGCAGCGGGGTTGTCCTCGATCACGGGCTCGGTGCTCACGACGTGCTCCCGTCGGTAGACGACCCGACGAGCCTAACGCGCGGGCAGGCCGAGGTGTCCGATCACGACGGGCGGGTCCGGGGACGTCCGGCGGGGTGGTGTGCGTCCCGGCCGCCCGCGGAGGAGGCTGGGGTGCGTGAGCAACGTCGAGAGCCGACCGGACGAACTGCGCTGCGGAGGCGTGGCCACCGCCGCGCCCGGACCGGAGCTGCTGCGGCCGCGCGAGGTCCCGCTGGGCGGTCCTCGGGCCATGCTGGTCGGCCGCACCCTGCCCAACCGTCACCGCCGCATGGTCGGAGCCTGGTGCTTCGCCGACTTCTACGGGCCGGCCGACATCACCGGGCAGCCCGGCATGCAGGTCCCGCCGCACCCGCACACCGGCCTGCAGACCGTGAGCTGGCTGCTCGACGGGCAGGTGCTGCACTGCGACAGCGTCGGCAGCACGCAGCTCGTCGAACCGGGCCGGCTGAGCCTGATGACCGCGGGCCGCGGCATCGCGCACTCCGAGGAGTCCCCGGCCGACCACTCCGCAGTCCTGCACGGCGTGCAGCTGTGGATCGCGCTGCCGGGCGAGGAACGCGGTGTCGCCCCGCACTTCGAGCACCACGCCGACCTGCCGGTGATCAGCACTCCGGAGGGCACGGCGACGGTGCTGGTGGGCTCGCTGCTCGGCGGCACCTCGCCCGCGACTACCTACTCAGCGTTGGTGGGCGCCGAGCTCAGCGTGCACCCGGGCACGACGATGGTGATCCCGGTCGAGGCCCACTTCGAGCACGCCGTGCTGGCGCTGTGGGACATCACCGTCGACGGGCACGAGGTGAGCACCGGCGACATGCTCTACGTGGGCAGCGGTCGTGACGCGGTGACGATCACCGCCGCCGGGCGGGGCAGGGCGATGTTGCTCGGCGGAGTGCCGTTCGAGGAGCAGATCGTCATGTGGTGGAACTTCGTGGGACGCAGCCACGAGGAGGTCGCCGAAGCCCGCGCGGAGTGGGAGCGGAATCGCCGGGCGCTCGACGAGCCGGGGCGCTTCGGCGTCGTGCACGGCCACCACGCCCCGCCGTTGCCCGCGCCCGCCCTGCCCAACGCCGCGCTGCGCGCTCGGGGCCGCACCCGTGACCGGCCATGATCAAGGCCTCGTGGTCGGCCCGCGGACGGCGACGTAGAGTCCGGAGAAGGAAAATGTTCCGATGAAAGGATCAGTTCATGAGCAAGGGTCTGGAGATCCGCCTCGCGTCCCGGCCGCAGGGGCTGCCGACGATGGACAACTTCGAGTTCGTCGAGGTGGAGGCTCCGCAGCCGGGCGAGGGGCAGCTGCTGGTGCGCAACCTGGTCATGAGCGTCGACCCCTACATGCGCGGCCGGATGAACGAGGGCAAGTCCTACGTGCCCCCGTTCGAGGTCGGCAAGGCGCTCGACGGCGGCGCCGTAGGTGAGGTCGTCAGCAGCAACGCCGAGGGCTTCCAGTCCGGTGACCTGGTGCTGCACCAGCTGGGCTGGCGCGACTACGCCGTGGTCCCGGCCGAGCACGCGACCAAGGTCGACCCGAACATCGCGCCGCCCAGCGCCTACCTCTCCGTGCTCGGCATGCCTGGCATGACCGCCTACGCGGGCCTCGTCGACGTCGCCGAGCAGAAGGAGGGCGACGTCGTGTTCGTCTCCGGTGCTGCGGGTGCCGTGGGTTCGCTGGCGGGCCAGATCGCCAAGCTGCGCGGGGCCAAGAAGGTCATCGGCAGCGCGGGCTCGGCGGAGAAGGTCAAGTACCTGCTCGACGAGGTCGGCTTCGACGCCGCCTTCAACTACCACGACGGTCCGGTCCGCGAGCAGCTCGCGCACGCCGCGCCCGAGGGCATCGACGTCTACTTCGACAACGTCGGCGGTGAGCACCTCGAAGCCGCGATCTTCTGCTTCAACGACTACGGCCGCGCCGCCGAGTGCGGCATGATCTCGCAGTACAACAACGAGAAGCCGGAGCCCGGCCCGCGCAACATGATGATGATCGTGCAGAAGCGCCTGAAGGTGCGCGGCTTCATCGTCATGGACCACGCCCACCTCAAGGACCAGTTCTTCAAGGAGGTCGGCGGCTGGCTGTCCGAGGGCAAGATCAGCTACCGGGAGACCGTCGTGGAGGGGCTGCGCAACGCCCCCGACGCGTTCCTCGGGCTGATGCGCGGCGACAACACCGGGAAGATGCTGGTCAAGATCGCCTGATCAGCTCACTGGGCGGGGTGGTCGCGCAGCCACTCCGCCCAGGTCCGCCGCCCGTGCCGGTCGTGCGGGCAAGTCCAGTCGGAGGCGATGCGCCGCAAGCGCTTCGGCGCGGGAACGGTGATCACGCGCGCACGGCCGCCGCGCACCTCCTGCCAGGTCTGCACCGCCTCGCCCAGCGTGAGCACCTCGGGGCCACCGAAGTCCGGGCGCCGTCCGGCCGGTCCTTCGGTCACGCAGGTCGCGAGGTAGGCGGCGAAGTCTGCCTCGTCGACCGGTTGCGTCGGCAGCGATGCCGGCAAGGGCAGCACCGGAAGCCGGGCGGCCCGTCCGAACATCCGGTCCAGCAACCAGTGGAACTGGGTGGCGCGCACGATCGACCACGGCACTTCGGCGACGCTGACCAGCTCCTCCGCGGTGTGCTTGAGCCGCAGGTAGGGCAGCGCGGGGCGGTCCACGCCGACGATCGACACGTAGGTGAAGTGCTCGACGCCCGCGGCCGCGGAGGCCTCGAGCAGCCGCGAGGTGCCGTCGACGTCGACGTCCGGTGGGCTGCGCCAGAAGTCCGCCGGATGCGGCAGACCGCGCTGCGCCATCGGTGACCACGTCGCCGCGTGCACCACGGTGCGAGCGCCGGTGACGAGCTCTTCCACGCCCTCGCCGGTCGCCAGATCGCCCGCCACCCACTGGACTTCGGCGTCCGTGCCCGGGTGGCGGGTGAGCACCCGCGTGCGGTGCGTCGGTTTGAGCGAGCGCACCAAGTGGCGTCCCACGTGGCCGGTGCCACCGGTGATCGCGACCGTGTCCATGGGCCGGCACCTCCTGGGATCAACGATCCCACCGGTGCGCGGGTCCCGCGAGCGGCGTCAGCGCCCCAGCAGCGGATCGGTGAGGCCCTCGACCACACCACCGACCAGCGGGAGCAGGCCCGGCTTCGGCTCGGAGGGCTGGGTGGGCTCCGGGGTCTCGCCGGGCTCGGACGGCTGGGAGGGTTCCGAGGTCTGCGTCGGCTCCGAGGTCTGCGTCGGCTGGGAGGTCTGCGTCGGCTGGGAGGTCTCCGGCGGCGGAGCCGGCTGGGAGGTCCGCGTCGGCTCGCTGGTCGGCTCCGGGGTGCTGGTGGCCGACGGGGTGCTCGTCCGCGAGGCCGAGGTCGACGTCGGCGAGCGGCGCTTCGCCGTGGTCTCCGGGGCCGCGCGCTCCGTGGAGGTGGTCACGGCCGGAGGCGGTGAGGCCTGGGCCGAGGAAGTCGGTGCGGGCGGGGCGATCGGCACGACCGGCGGAGCGGTCCCGGTGCCGCCCGGCTGCAGCTGCGGCAAGTACTGCCGGGTCGGCGCGGAGGCCTGCGCACGCGCCGCGTTGGCCGGGTCCGGCGTCGCGGCCTGCTCGGCGCGCGTCTGCGAGTAGTGCGCGCTGGTGACGGCGATGACGGCCAGCACCGCCGCGGTGGTGTAACCGAGCACCGGTGCGGTGTACCGCCACGCGATGCCACGCCGGTGGCGCCCTCGTGCGGTCCGCGCCAACGACGACCTGCCCACTACAACTCACCCCACTGCTGAATGATCCATTCCGACCAAGATCCATCACCCGAATGAGTGAAGGAAGGCAGGTCGAACCCTACGTCACCGCCGCGCGATCTCGCCAGCACCGTCGGGGAGCGGGTCGGATCTCCGCCCGCGGCGGGACCACCCGCTCGAGAAGGGGGTGGAGCGCGGTGTTCGGAGCGCTATGTTCCCGGCGAGCCGAACGAGAGGTGAGAAGTGAATCTGCTCGACGATGCCCGTGACCTGCTGCCCACCGATCACGACGTGGCCGTGCTGGTCGGTCGACTGCACGACCCGGACGAGGGCGGGCCTGCCGTGGTCGCCGTGCGCGGCGACGAGCTGATCGACCTCACCGACACCGCACCGACCCTGACCGACCTGCTCGAGCACCGCGATCCCGTGGCGCTCGCCCGCACGGCCGCGCCCCGCAAGAGCTGGTCGTTGCTCGACGTGCTGGCCGAAACCCTGCGCGACAAACCGGGTCCGAAGCTGCTGGCACCGGCCGACCTGCAGGTCCTCAAGGCGGCCGGAGTCACCTTCGTGCAGAGCATGCTCGAGCGCGTCATCGAGGAGCGCGCCGCCGGCGACGTGACCCGCTCGGCCGAGATCCGCGAGCAGGTCGAATCCGCCATCGGCGGCACCCTCGCGGCGGTGCGGCCCGGCTCGGCCGAGGCGCGCGCGGTCAAGGACGTGCTGGTGCGCGACGGCCTCTGGTCGCAGTACCTGGAGGTCGGGCTCGGGCCCGACCCGGAGATCTTCACCAAGGCACCGCTGCTGTCCGCGGTCGGCGCGGGCGCGCAGATCGGCATCGCCGAGGGCTCGGACTGGAACAACCCCGAGCCCGAAGTGGCCCTGGCGATCCGCAGCGACGGCACCATCGTGGGCGCCACCCTGGGCAACGACGTCAACCTGCGCGACGTCGAGGGCCGCAGCGCGCTGCTGCTGCCCAAGGCCAAGGACAACAACGCCTCGGCATCGCTGGGGCCCTTCCTGCGCCTGTTCGACGACGGGTTCGGCCTCGACGACGTCCGGCAGCTCGACGTGCGGCTGGAGGTGCGCGGGCGGGACGGCTTCGTCCTCGACGGGCTCAGCTCGATGCGCGAGATCAGCCGCGACCCGGAAGAGCTGGCCGCCGCCGCGCTGGGCGCGCACCACCAGTACCCGGACGGGCTGGTCCTCTACACCGGAACCCTCTTCGCCCCCACCGAGGACCGCGGTGCGCCCGGCAAGGGCTTCACCCACGAGGTCGGTGACGTGGTGCGGATCTCCACCGCGAAGCTGGGCACCCTCGCCAACCGGGTCAACCGCAGCGAGCAGTGCCCGCGGTGGGACTTCGGCGTGCGCTCCCTCATCACGAACCTGACCCACCGCGGACTGCTCTGACAACCCCCTGCGACGGCACCGGCCCGCCTGACGGCGGGCCGGTGCTCGCTCATCCGCCCAAGCGGACGCTGCGCTTGACCTGAGCCACGATCTCCTTGAGCCCCCGCCGGGTGCTCATGGACCCGGTGCCGTCCAGCGCGTCGGTGAACATCACGAACCCCAGAACCAGAACCAACAGCATTGCCACGACGACGACGAACACGTTTCCTCCCCTGTCTGCCTGCGATATCGAGCTCTCGCGAAGCCCCGTTACTCGAGGGACGCGTTACCCCCGTCAGGGTGGCGCAAAACCACCCGAATGTGACGCACATCGCTCTCCGTGGCCGCGTCATGTCGTTCAGCAACGCGTCGTACGATGCGCAGCGGCCGCCGAACGGACGGCCGCGCAGCACTTCGACGAGGACTAGCCTGGACCCATGGCGACCACCCCGCCCGCGCCGACGTCACGCCCCAACCCGGCGCAGTGGGTGTGGTACGCCTTCGGCGGCAAGCTGCCGGACCGGTGCGCCGAGTGGGTGCTCCACGACGTCACCTGCCGCACGTGGGTGTGGAGGCACCTCGCCCGCGCCCTGACCCAGCTCGCCCCGTTCTGCGTCGTGGTCCTCCTGGTGCCCGGTCCGATGTGGATCCGGCTGAGCGCGCTGGCGCTCGGCGTGCTGGTCGGCCTCTTCTACTCGCTGTGCTACATGGGCGAAACCGGCGAGCACCGCGCCATCAAGCACGGCTTCCCGCCCGGCGTGGCCCGCGACACCCGCACCATGCGGCGAGACCTCGACCGCGCCAACAAGCACGGCGTCGGCTACCGCCCCTGGTGGGAGTAGCCCGACACACCGGCGCGTGAGCCGGTCGAGCGAATTCCCCCGCGGCCCTGGACCGCGTCCTCCCTCGCAGCGCCCTCGCGCACGGCCGAACCGTCACCGGGAGTGCCTGATCGGTGATTGCGGGTGCACGACGGCGGGCCTACGTTCGGTGACACCCCGCCCGAAGTCCGGCGGGAGGTCCCGAGCGAGGAGGTGGCCCGCTGATGGCCAACGTCGTCCGCGCTGCTCTCGTGCAGGCCAAGTGGACCGGTGACACCGCGAGCACGGTCGACGCGCACGAGCAGCACGCCCGAGCCGCCGCCGCGCGAGGTGCGCGGATCATCGGGTTCCAAGAGGTCTTCAACGCGCCCTACTTCTGCCAGGTCCAGGACGACGAGCACCACCGCTGGGCCGAAGCGGTCCCGGACGGCCCGACCGTGCAGCGCATGTGCGCGCTCGCGCGCGAGCTGTCGATGGTCGTCGTCGTGCCCGTCTTCGAGGTCGACGGCCCGGGTTTCCACTACAACACCGCGGCGGTCATCGACGCCGACGGCTCCTACCTCGGCAAGTACCGCAAGCACCACCTGCCGCACCTGCCGGGCTTCTGGGAGAAGTACTACTTCCGTCCGGGCAACCTCGGCTGGCCGGTCTTCGACACCGCAGCCGGCCGGGTGGGCGTCTACATCTGCTACGACCGGCACTTCCCGGAGGGCTGGCGCGCGCTCGGGCTGGCTGGAGCGCAGATCGTCTACAACCCCTCGGCCACCAGCAGAGGCCTGTCGTCCTACCTGTGGAAGCTCGAGCAGCCGGCCGCCGCCGTGGCCAACGAGTACTTCATCGCCGCCATCAACCGCGTCGGCGTCGAGGAGTACGGCGACAACGACTTCTACGGCACCAGCTACTTCGTCGACCCCTACGGCCAGTTCGTCGGCGAACCCGCCAGCGACACCGAGGAAGAGCTGCTGGTGCGCGACCTCGACCTGGACCTCGTCGACGAGGTCCGCCGCAAGTGGGCCTTCTACCGCGACCGCCGGCCCGACGCCTACGACCCGCTGACCCGGCCCTGAAGGAGTCCGCGATGAGCAGGACCGCCATCCGCGGTGGGCTGGTGATCACCGCGACCGAGGAGACCGAGGCCGACGTCCTCGTCGAAGACGGCACGATCGCCGCCATCGCCACCCCGGCGCTCGCCCAGGAGTGGAACGCCGACACCGTCCTCGACGCCACCGGGCTCTACGTGATCCCGGGCGGCGTCGACGCGCACACCCACATGGAGATGCCCTTCGGCGGCACCTTCGCCGCCGACACCTTCGAGACCGGCACCCGCGCCGCCGCCTGGGGCGGCACCACCACGATCATCGACTTCGCCATCCAACCCGTCGGCCGCTCGCTGCGCGAAGGCGTCGAGGCCTGGCACGCCAAGGCCGACGACCAGTGCGCCATCGACTACGCCTTCCACGGCATCCTCTCCGACGTCGGCGACGGTGTGCTCAAGGAGATGGACGCCCTGGTGGGGGAGGGCATCACCAGCTTCAAGATGTTCATGGCCTACCCGGGCGTCTTCTACAGCGACGACGGGCAGGTCCTGCGGGCCATGCAGCAGGCCGGCGACAACGGCGCGCTGATCATGATGCACGCCGAGAACGGCATCGCCATCGACGTCCTGGTCCGCCAGGCGCTCGACGCCGGGCTCACCGGTCCGGAGAACCACGGCCGCGTCCGCCACCCGCTGCTGGAGGCCGAAGCGACCCACCGCGCGATCCAGCTGTCCAAAGTGGCCGGATCACCGCTGTACGTCGTGCACGTGTCGGCCACCGAGGCCGTCGCCGAGATCACCCGAGCCCGCAGCGACGGCTTCAACGTCTTCGGCGAGACCTGCCCGCAGTACCTCTTCCTGACCGTCGACGAGCTCGCCGGGCCCGGTTTCGAAGGCGCGAAGTACGTCTGCTCCACACCGCTGCGCCCGGCCGAGCACCAGGCCTCGCTGTGGCGGGCGCTGCGCACCGACGACCTGTCGGTGGTCTCCACCGACCACTGCCCGTTCTGCTTCACCGGGCAGAAGGAGCTCGGGCGCGACGACTTCTCCAAGATCCCCAACGGCATCCCGGGAGTGGAGAACCGGCTGGACCTGCTGCACGACGCCGTGGTCGCCGGGCGCATCAGCCGTCGCCGCTGGGTGGAGATGGCCAGCACCACCCCGGCGCGGATGTTCGGCCTTCACCCGCGCAAGGGCACCCTCGCACCCGGTGCCGACGCCGACGTCGTGCTCTACGACCCCGCTGCCGAGCAGGTGCTGTCGGCCGAGACGCACCACATGAACGTGGACTACAACGCCTACGAGGGCAGGCGCATCACCGGCAGGGTCCGCACCGTGCTCTCCCGCGGCGAGGTGGTCGTGCACGACGGTGACTACCGCGGACGCCCGGGCCGGGGGCGGTTCCTGCGCCGCGAGCCCTGCGGCTACCTGAGCTGAGGAGCGGAGATGGACTTCGGAGTGGTGCTGCAGACCGACCCGCCCGCCTCGTTGCTCGTGGAGCGGATGCGGCGCGCGGAGGAGCTGGGCTTCACCCACGGGTGGACGTTCGACTCCTGCGTGCTGTGGCAGGAACCGTTCGTCATCTACAGCCGCGTTCTGGACGCCACCCGGAACCTGCGCGTCGGTCCGATGGTGACCAACCCCAGCACGCGGGACTGGACGGTGACCGCGTCGCTGTTCGCCACCCTCAACGACATGTACGGGCCGCGCACCGTCTGCGGCATCGGACGCGGCGACTCGGCCGTGCGCGTCACCGGCGGCACACCGGCGACGCTGGCCCGGCTCGGCGAGGCCATGGCGGTGGTCAAGGCGCTCGCCGAAGGGCGCGAGGCCGATGTGCGCGGCACTCCCGTCCGGTTGCCGTGGGTCCGCGACGGCCGGCTGCCGATCTGGATGGGCGCCTACGGGCCCAAGGCGCTGGAGCTGGCAGGGCGGCAGGCCGACGGGTTCATCCTGCAGCTGGCCGACCCGTACCTGACCCGGTGGATGGTCGAGCACGTCCGCGACGCCGCGCGCAACGCCGGACGCGATCCCGCGGAGGTCACCGTGTGCGTGGCCGCACCCGCTTACGTCGGCACCGACCTCGCGCACGCCCGCGAGCAGTGCCGCTGGTTCGGCGGCATGGTCGGCAACCACGTCGCCGACCTCGTCGCCCGCTACGGCGACTCCGGCGGTGTGGTCCCGTCCGCGCTCACCGACTACGTCAAAGGCCGCGAGGGCTACGACTACTCGCACCACGGGCGCGCGGGCAACGCCAGCACCGAGTTCGTGCCCGACGAGATCGTGGAGCGGTTCTGCCTGCTCGGCCCCGCTGCCGCGCACGTGGAGCGGCTCGCCGAACTCCGCGACATCGGCGTCGACCAGTTCGCCGTCTACGCGATGCACGACGCCATCGACGACACGCTGCAGGCCTACGGCGAGACGGTCATCCCTGCGCTTCGCTGATCGAGCGCGGGCTGCGGTGCCGATCACAGGGGAGGTGGTCCGTAGAGTTCCGCCTCGATCCGGCGGTCCCGCGCTGCGGGCGGAACAGGGAGGTGTGCCATGCGGCGGGGAGTGGGTGCCCGGCTCGGCATCGGGTGGACGTTGCACGGGGACGGCGGAACCCCGCGGCCCGGTGAGGCCGTGGCCCCGGACGAACGCCTCTCCTGGGGCCGCACCATCGGGCTCGGCGCCCAGCACGTGGTGGCGATGTTCGGCGCCACCTTCGTCTTCCCGGTCCTGATGGGACTGGACCCGAACCTGGCGATCATGGTCTCGGGCGTGGCGACCATCCTGTTCCTGCTCATCGTGCAGGGCAAGATCCCCAGCTACCTCGGCTCCAGCGCGTCGTTCGTGGGCGCGGTGACCGTCATCCGCGCCGGGGGCGGCGACAGCTCCACGGTGACCGGGGCGGTCTTGGTCTGCGCCCTGGTGCTCGGCGCGGTCGGCCTGGTCGTGCACTTCGTCGGAGCCGGCGCGGTGCACCGGGTGCTGCCGCCCGCGGTCTCCGGTGCCGTGGTGATGCTGATCGGCTTCAACCTCGCACCGGTGGTCGCCGAGACCTACTGGCCGCAGGACCAGTGGATCGCGTTGATCACCATGGTCGTCGTGCTGACCGCCAGCGTGCTGCTGCGCGGTTTCTGGGGCCGCATCGCGGTGTTCCTCGGGCTGGCCGCAGGGTACGCGCTGTCGTGGGTGTTCGACCTGGCCTTCGGGCCGATCACCGCGCCCGACGCGGACGGCAACGTCAGCACCCACCCGCGGCTGGACCTCGGCGGCGTCGCCGACGCTCCGTGGTTCGGACTGCCGCAGCTGCACGGCCCGTCGTTCGACCTGGCCGCGATCGTGGTGGTGCTGCCCGCGGTGATCGCGCTGATCGCCGAGAACACCGGGCACGTCAAGGCGGTCGAGCAGATGACCGGCAGCAAGCTCGACGGGAGCCTGGGCCGCGCGATCTTCGCCGACGGCCTCGCCAGCGCCCTGTCCAGCGCGGTGGGCGGCCCGCCGACCACCACCTACGCGGAGAACATCGGCGTCATGGCCGCCACCCGCGTGTACTCCACCGCCGCCTACTGGGTGGCCGCGGTGGTGGCGATCGCCTTCGGCCTGTGCCCGAAGTTCGGCGCGGTCATCGCCGCGACCCCGGGCGGCGTGCTCGGCGGCATCACGGTCGTGCTCTACGGCATGATCGGTCTGCTGGGCGCCAAGATCTGGGTGGAGAGCCGGGTCGACTTCGCCGACCCCGTCAACCTGCTGCCACTGGCGGCCGGTCTGGTCGCCGGCATCGGCGGGGTCTCCCTCCAGATCACCCCGTCGTTCGAGTTCAGCGGCATCGCCCTCGGCACGCTGGTGACGCTCATCGGCTACCACGTGCTGCGGGCGAGCGTGGCCCGCGTGAACCGGTAGCGGTCGGGGACCGCTCCGCTCCGGCGGTGCGGAGGGGACCTGAGCGGCTCCGCGGAGTCCGTGCACCGCTGCGGGCGCACGGCATCCGGTGGACTCACCGCGAAGCTGCTCAGAACCTCCGGCGGTGCAGGCTGAGCCCCCACCTCGGAAGCAGCGGCGGTGCCGCCGCTGTCCTGACCGGGCTCAGACCTCCACCTCGGGGGTGCGGACCACGACCTCCTCGGCGGAGATCGGCCTGCCGGGCAGCGGCCGCGGGTTGTCCGCGCGCAGGCCGTCGAGCAGCACCGCGATGTAGCGCGCCGGGGCGAGGCTGCGCAGCTGCTCGGGAAGCGCCTGCACGCCCTGCAGCGCCAGCGAGCTCAACACGGCGATGTCGCCGGTGCTGACGTCGTTGCGCAACGTGCCGTCGGCCTGGGCGCGCTTGACCAGGGCGTCGACCATCCCGAAGAACTCGTTGTGCACCGCGTCGGTGTTGGGGTCGGAGTTGATGATCGCCCGGGCCCGCGAGGACAGGACGGTCAAGCGGACCACGGTGCGCAGCGCCATGCCGCGGTGCATGATCTGGCTCAACGCGCGCCACGCGTCGGGCTCCTGCTCGATGGTCGCGCGGGTGTCTTCCAGCACCGTGGTGAACGCGTCCTGGGCAACGGCGCGGATCAGCGAGTCGCGGTCGGGGAAACGGCGGTAGAGGGTGCCGACCCCGACTCCGGCGGAGCGGGCGACCTCCTCCATCGGCACCTCGGTGCCCCGTTCGGTGAACACGGCCTGAGCGGCGGTGATGATCCGGTCCCGGTTTCGGCGAGCGTCTGCGCGCAGGCGCGGCGTCGTGTCGGTGGTGGTCATGATCCTCGTTTCAGCCCTCGTGTGCTTGGGGCGGATTGTCGCACGGCGGGTGCTCCATCAAGGGGATGATCAGCCTCCGATTTGCCCAACGGGGAGCTGTGGTTCCGCGACCAGCGACGTTCCCTCGGTAGAGTGAGATGGCGAGATCCCATGATGATGCGCCGACCGGGTGTCGTGCAAATAACAAGCGTCCTGTTTGGGAACTCGCGAAACGTGGCCCTAGGATTGGTACGTACCGGGTTATCACCCAAACCTTCTTCCGATCGACCTGCCCAGGCGGGTGTGTGTGCGTGCGCGCGTTCGGAAGGTGGGGCGGACATGTGGAGAGGAGGCAAGAAGTGGCAACGGTGTGGGTGGCCCTGACGGCCGAGGCAGTAGTGCTCCTGGCTGCAGCTGGGGCGCTGACCAGCTGGGTCCGGCGTTCCGACGAGAGGCCGGAGCAGGTCGTGGAGCCCACCGGGCAGATCGCCTGACGTTAGCGCGCGCACGGGCTTGCTCCCACGACGGGATCAAGCCCGTGAAGCCTTCCAATCGTTCTTGGAACGCACTTCGTTACAGGGTTTCGAAGCAATTTTTCTCTCATTCTCGCAGCCGGTCGAGCAGCTCCCGGCGAATTGCGGGAATCCTGATCTCGAATTCGCAGACCTCCGTCACCCCCCGTGGTGTGCGGTACTGGTGTGCGCCCGGTCGCAGATCGCCCGATAGGCTGTGCGCACCAACGACCGGCCACACCGATCGGGAAGGGCATCCGTGACCTCACCACACACGTCCAGCAACCCGAAGAGCTCGCCGACGCAGTCTGCGGAGGCACCAGGGAACGGGCGCGGCGGTGGCTCGGTGCTGCAGCACTACCGGACCTTCCTGCAGCGCGCGGTGAGCAAACCGGGTCAGGTCGGTGCGGTGGCCCCCAGCTCGCCCCACCTCGCTCGGGAGATCGCCTCGGTCGTGCCGCGGACCGGTTCTCCGGTGGTCGTCGAGCTCGGCCCCGGCACGGGTGCCTTGAGCTCCGGCATCGCCAACAGGCTGCCGGCTGGTGGCCGGCACGTGGCCATCGAGCTCGACTCGGGCATGGTCGAGCACCTCAACCGCGAGCTGCCGTGGCTGGAGGTCGTGCAGGGTGATGCGTCGCAGCTGGGGTCGCTGCTGTCGGACGCGGGCATCGACCGGGTCGACGCGGTGGTCAGCGGCTTGCCGTGGTCGATCTTCCCGGCCAGGCTCCAGCACGACATCCTGCAGCAGGTCGGTTCAGTGCTGGCCCCGGGCGGGGCGTTCACGACCTTCGCCTACCTGCACGCGCTGGGCATGTCCGGCGCCCGCCAGTTCCGCCGCCGTCTCGACGTGTGCTTCGACGAGGTCGTCACCACCCGCACGGTCTGGCGCAACGTCCCCCCGGCCCGGACCTACGTCTGCAGGCGCCCCCACCTCCTCTGAACCACCGGGGAAGCTCGACGCTCGACGGACGAGCGCTCGAGTTCGACGTCTCCCGACTCATCGCGCCAAGGGGGAGTACCCCCTTGGGGACATCGTCGCGAGGGCCTCGGCCGAACTGAGCTGCCGGAGAAGGCGGCGGGAGCGACCACGCCCGTGCGGCGCTGCGCATCACGGATCGACCACCACACGCGGGGGACCCGCCACTCATCCGGAGGTCGGCCCAGGCTTCGCGCTCCAGCAGCGTGAGAGTTGTGCAACAACCCAGCTGATCACCCGCCACCGCCGCACGCCGGGGACGCCGGGAGCAGTGCGCGAGGAGCGGTGCGCGGAGCCGCTCAGGTGCTGGCACCGCTGGTCAGGAGGACAACGGAGCCTTGCACGAGAGGAAGAACGGGCCCGGCGGGAGCTTGTGACTCCCACCGGGCCCGTTCTTGAAGATCCTGCCCGGGTGCAGGCAGGGGATCAGGAGCGGATCATCTTGCGCAGGACGTACTGCAGGATGCCGCCGTTGCGGTAGTAGTCCGCCTCACCAGGGGTGTCGATGCGGACCGTGGCGTCGAACTCCACCTTCGAGCCGTCGGCCTTGGTGGCGGTGACCTTCACGGTCTCCGGGGTCTCACCCTGGTTGAGCGTGGTGATGCCGGAGAGGTCGTAGGTCTCGGTGCCGTCCAGGCCCCGCGACTTAGCCGAGGAGCCCTCCGGGAACTGCAGCGGGATGACGCCCATGCCGATGAGGTTCGAGCGGTGGATGCGCTCGAAGGACTCGGCGATGACGGCGCGCACGCCCAGCAGGCGGGTGCCCTTGGCCGCCCAGTCGCGGGAGGACCCGGAGCCGTACTCCTTGCCGCCCAGCACGACCAGCGGGATGTCCTGGGCGGCGTAGTTCTGCGCGGCGTCGTAGATGAACGCCTGCGGCCCGCCGTCCTGGGTGAAGTCGCGGGTGTAACCGCCCTGCACGTCGTCGAGCAGCAGGTTGCGCAGCCGGATGTTGGCGAAGGTGCCGCGGATCATCACCTCGTGGTTCCCTCGGCGGGAACCGTAGGAGTTGAAGTCCTTGCGGTCGATGCCGTGCTCCGACAGGTACTTGCCCGCGGGGGAGTCCGGCTTGATGGCACCGGCCGGGGAGATGTGGTCGGTGGTGACCGAGTCGCCCAGCAGCGCCAGCACGCGGGCACCGGAGATGTCGGTGACCTGGGCCGGCTCCATGTTCATGCCCTCGAAGTACGGGGGCTTGCGCACGTAGGTGCTCTGCGGGTCCCACTCGAAGGTCTCGCCCTCCGGGGTGGGCAGGGAGCGCCAGCGCTCGTCACCCTTGAACACGTCCTCGTAGGAGGAGGTGAACATCTCGTTGGTGATCGCCGAGTCGATGGTCTGCTGGACCTCCTGCGGCGACGGCCAGATGTCGCGCAGGTAGACCGGGTTGCCCTCGGTGTCGGTGCCCAGCGGGTCGTTCTCGAAGTCGAAGTCCATCGAGCCCGCGAGGGCGTAGGCGATGACCAGCGGCGGCGAGGCCAGGTAGTTCATCTTGACGTCGGGGTTGATCCGGCCCTCGAAGTTCCGGTTGCCCGACAGCACCGAGGTGACGGTGAGGTCGTTCTGCTGCACGGCCTCGGAGATCTCCTCCGGCAGCGGGCCGGAGTTGCCGATGCAGGTGGTGCAGCCGTAACCGACCAGGTGGAAGCCCAGCTTCTCCAGGTACGGCCACAGACCGGCCTTGTCGTAGTAGTCGGTGACGACTTGCGAGCCGGGGGCCATCGAGGTCTTCACCCACGGCTTGCGGGTGAGTCCCTTGTCGACGGCGTTGCGGGCCAGCAGCGCCGCACCCAGCATCACCGACGGGTTCGAGGTGTTGGTGCAGGAGGTGATCGAAGCGATCACCACGGCACCGTGGTCGAGCTCGAACTCGCCCAGCTCGTCGGAGGAGACCTTGACCGGCTTGGAGATCCGGCCCTCGGAGCCGTTGGCGGCCGAGATGACTTGCGGCGGGGCCTCGCTGTGGGTCACCGCGGGAGCGTCACTGGCCGGGAAGGACTCCATGCCGGCCTCGTCGAGCGCGCTGTCGTCGGCGTTCTCGACCGTCGCGTAGTCGGTCAGCGCGGTGCGGAACGCCTTCTTGGCCTTCGAGACCTCGATGCGGTCCTGCGGGCGCTTGGGGCCGGCGATCGAGGGGACGACGGTGGACAGGTCGAGCTCGAGGTACTCGGAGTACTCCGGCTCGTGGCCCGGGTCGTGCCACAGGCCCTGCTCCTTGGCGTAGGCCTCGACGAGGGCGACCTGCTCGGCCGAGCGGCCGGTGAGCTTGAGGTAGCGCACGGTCTCGTCGTCGATCGGGAAGATCGCCGCCGTGGAGCCGAACTCCGGGCTCATGTTGCCGATGGTGGCGCGGTTGGCCAGCGGCACGGAGGCCACACCGGAGCCGTAGAACTCGACGAACTTGCCGACGACGCCGTGCTTGCGCAGCATCTCGGTGATCGTGAGCACCACGTCGGTGGCGGTGGCTCCGGGCGGGATCTCACCGGTGAGCTTGAAGCCGACGACCTTCGGGATGAGCATCGACACCGGCTGGCCGAGCATCGCGGCCTCGGCTTCGATGCCGCCGACGCCCCAGCCCAGCACGCCCAGGCCGTTGACCATGGTGGTGTGCGAGTCGGTGCCCACGCAGGTGTCCGGGTAGGCCTGGCCGTTGCGGGACATCACGGTGCGGGCCAGGTGCTCGATGTTGACCTGGTGGACGATGCCGGTGCCCGGGGGGACGACCTTGAACTCGTCGAAGGCGCCCTGGCCCCAGCGCAGGAACTGGTAGCGCTCCTTGTTGCGGCCGTACTCGAACTCGACGTTGCGCTCGAAGGCGTCGGGCTTGCCGAACACGTCGATGATCACCGAGTGGTCGATGACCAGCTCGGCCGGGGCCAGCGGGTTGACCTTGGAGGTCTCGCCGCCGAGTTCGGCGACGGCCTCACGCATGGTGGCGAGGTCGACGACGCAGGGCACACCGGTGAAGTCCTGCATGATCACCCGCGCAGGGGTGAACTGGATCTCGGTGGCGGGCTCGGCCTTGGAGTCCCAGCCGGCCAGCGCGCGCACGTGGTCGGCGGTGATGTTGGCACCGTCTTCGGTGCGCAGCAGGTTCTCCAGGAGGATCTTGAGGCTGTAGGGCAGCCGCTGGGCTCCGTCGACGGCGCTGAGCCGGAACACCTCGTAAGAGGCGTCACCGACGTTCAGCGTTCCGCGGGCGCCGAAGCTGTCCTTGCTCGCAGGTGCAGTCACGTTCAACTCCATCTCGCGACGGGCGCAAGTTCGGGAACGATCGCAAGTCTCGCGCACGTCAGCTGAGCGTGCGCGGGGACTCGCGCTCTTCACCGCTAACAGTACGCGCGTCCTATAAAGCCGCTCAACAAAGGGTGACCTGACCTTCGAACGCTTCTGCTGTTTTCGTCAAAAAAGCCGAGTGTTTCCGGTTCGCCAACACCGGGTTCCCGCGTCGGCAACCCCGCCGGTGTCGATGTTGCCCGCACCGGGAGCAGCGGCAGGGGTGGTGGGCCGTTCGGCGGTGTCGCGGGGGCAGCCGGTCAGGCCGTGCGGAACGCCGACTTGACCACGTGCACGACCAGCTTCTCGATCAGCGCGATGGCCACGCCGGTGATGATGGTGTTCAGCAGAGCAGGCATCGGTAGCGCCCTCGTTCCTCTCCTCGGTGCAACGACGCCTCCGACTGTCCGGGCCACGGGTTAGCCCGGCGCGGTGCCCAGGTTGCCTGCGGGTGAACCGGGGTCCAATTCCGCAGGTCGACCGGGAACCGATCGCCCCAGGGGCCACGCCTGCCACACCCGCACCGCCACGGCGACCGCCACCGAGACGCCCAGCGCGATGGCCCACTGGTGCGGCAGCAGCGGGCTGGAGCCGAAGAACTGGCTGACCCCGGGCAGCTGCACCAGCGCGGCCAGCACCAGCAGCGAGCCGACCGCCGCGAGCACCACCAGTGGCGTGCGCCCGCGCGAGGTGACCGTCTGCGCCAGCTGGGCCGACACCAGCGCGACCAGTCCGGCGGTGCGCGCCTGGGCGGCGGTGGCCAGCGGGCGGGTGAGCACCCAGGCAAGCCCGGCCGCCGCCCCGGTGGCCACCGCCCGTTCACCGACCGCGCGGGCCAGCGCGCCGCCCAGCGAGGCTTCCGGGCCCTCGGCGAGCAGCGCCTCCGGGGTGCGGTCGGCCGGTGGACGCACCGCGATGGCGATGGTGGGCAGCACGTCGGTGAGCATGTTGACCACCAGCAGCTGCCGGGCGTTGAGCGCCGCGGACGGGCTGATCAGCCCGGTGCCCAGCGCGTAGCCGATCTCGCCGAGGTTGCCGCCGAGCAGCACGGCCAGCGCCTCCCGCACCGAGGTCCACATGCCGCGGCCTTCGACGATGCCGTCGGTGAGCGTTTCGATGCGGTCGTCGGCGACCACCAGGTCGGCGGCGTCGCGCGCCGCGGTGGTGGCGCGGGAGCCGAAGGCGATGCCCACGTGCGCCAGGTTGATCGCGGGCACGTCGTTGGCGCCGTCGCCGGTCATCGCCACCACCCGCCCGGCGTCCCGCAGGCAGCGCACGATGCGCGCCTTCTGCGCGGGGGAGACCCGGGCGTAGACGGAGATCTTGGGGACCTCGCCGGCCAGCTGGGCGTCATCGAGCTCGTCGAGCTCGGCGCCGGTGAGCACCCGCTTGCCGCCGAGCATCCCCAGGTCGGCGGCGATGGCCTCGGCGGTGCTGGGGTGGTCACCGGTGATCATGATGACGTCCACACCGGACCGCTCCAGCTGCGCCACGGCGGCCGCAGCTGTCTCGTGCACCGGGTCGGACAGGCCCAGCAACCCGACGAACTCCAGCTCGTCCACATCGGACTCGTCGAGCCCGGCGCCGCGGCCCACCCGCTTCTCGGCGACGGCGAGCAGCCTCAGCCCGTGCAGCGCCAGCCGCTCGACCTCCGACTCGACCTCGGCGCGCGCTTCGGCGTCGAAGGCCCGCGAGGAGCCGTTGCGCTTCCAGCGCGCGCACCGGCCCAGCACGACCTCGGGCGCACCCTTGACCGACAGCAGCCCGTCGGTGCGCACCGCGTGGAACCCCCGCGAGGGTTCGAAGGGCAGCTCGTCGAGCACCGCGCCGTCGGGGTTCAGCCCGATCGCGGCGGCTCCTTCGAGCACCGCGCGGTCGGTCGGGTGCGGCAGCGGCCGGTCGTCCTGCTCGCGCGGAGTGGCCCGCAGGGCGGCGGCCACGACCTCCCGGTGCAGGCTTTGCAGATCGTGCACCCGGCGCGAGCCGCGGCCGTCGGAGACCTCGCTCAGCGCGATCCGGCCCTGGGTGAGCGTGCCGGTCTTGTCGAAGCACAGCGCGTCGACCCGGCCCAGCGCCTCGATGGTGGCGGGACTGCGCACCAGCACGCCGCGCCGGGACATCCGGCGCGCGGCCGCGAGCTCGGCCAGCGTCGCCACGAACGGCAGGCCCTCCGGCACCGCGGCCACCGCCAACCCGACCGAGCGCGCCACGGTGCGGCCCAGCGGCACGCCGCGCAGCACGTCGGAGGTGAACAGCAGCGCACCGGCGCCGACGGAGATCGGCAGCACCTTCTTGGTCAGGTCGGCCAGCCGCGCCTCCACGCCGGTGTCGTCGTCGGTGCCGGGGACCTGCGCGGCGGTGCGGCCCAGCTCGGTGTGCGACCCGACCGCGACCGCCACCGCCACGGCGCTGCCGCTGGCGATGACCGTGCCCTGGTAGAGCATGCAGGTGCGGTCGGCGACGGTCGCCGCCGTCGTGGGAGCGGCGGTCTTGGTGACCAGGTGGGATTCGCCGGTGAGCCCGGATTCGTCCACCTCGAGGGAATCCACCGACAGCAGCCGGCAGTCCGCGGGGACGCCGTCTCCGGCGCGCAGCTCGACGACGTCGCCCGGCACCAGCTCGTCGGCGGAGACGACCTCGGTGCCCGCTTGGCCCCGCCGCCGCGCGGGCGTGCGCCCGGTGGCCAGCAGCTTGCCCAGCTCGCGTTCGGTGGCCGCGCGCTGGAAACCGTCGACAAGGGCGCTGGCCAGCAGCACACCGCAGATCAGCACCGCGTCGACCACCGACCCCAGGCCCGCGGAGATCACCGCCCCGGCGCCGAGCACCGGCGTGATCGGCGTGATCAGCGCCTCGACCGAGGCCGCGAGCACGCCCACCGGTGCGTGCCCGTCGTCGCGGGGACGGCGCCGTTGCGCCGCCAAGGACTCGTCGAGCCCGCGCTCGGAGCTGTCCAGGGTGGACAGCACGGCGTTGGCGGGCATCGCGTGCCACGGCGTGCGTTCCCGGGGCAGCGGTGGGGGTCTGCGGGTGAAGCGGGAGGCGAGCCAGGTGCCGGTGGCGAAGGCGGCGAGGGTGGCGGCGTGCACCGGCATCGACGCCCGCGACGGAGCGCCGGAGGCCGTGCCGAACGCGGCGAGCAGCGAACCCAGCACCGCACCGGCCACCGAGAGCCCCGCGGCGCACCGGCTCGCCGCTCGGGCGTCGGCGGCCGCGGCCAGCAGCCCGTCGAGCACCGCGGCGCTCGGGCAGAGGAGGTCAGCGGCCCAGCACGACGGATCCGATGTGGACAGACCGATGCCCAGGTCCGCAGCGGCGAGACCGCGGTCGTGGTGGTGCGAGACGACCGCCGCGACCGCGCCGTCCTCCTGCAACGCGCGCACCGAACCGGCCAGCTCGGCTCCGCCGGGCACCGATCCGTCCAGCGCGAGCCTGCGGTCCAACCCGGCGCCCGCGACGAGCACGGTGGTGGCGACCTCGCGCGCGGTGTCGACCAGGGCTTCGGCGAGCGGGTCGAGCTCGTCGACCACCACCACCAACGCCACCGTCCGTCCACTGCGGACGAGTTCGAGGATGGTCGCGCCGCACTGCGTCCCGGCCTCGGCGGCGCCGCGCGCTGCGGCAGGCAACCTGCGGGAGGAGTTCCAGGGGGTGACCGACCAGGCGCCGCTGCTGCTCGACCCGGCCGGACCGGTCGGGTCGACCAGCTCGCTGGCGCGGGCGAACAGCTCCGCGGACTCCGCGTCGTCCTCCAGCGGGATCACCGAGTCCACCACGCGGCGCCCGGACAGCAGTGCGGGGGCGTCGAAGACGACGGTGTCGAGCCGGTCCAGCAGCCGCAGCGCGTCCGGTTCGACCACCAGCGCGCCGCGCGCCGCCAGCGAGGTGCTCAACGTGGAGGCGAACGCTTCCCGCCCGCCCGCGGCGGGTTTGGGCACCGCGGCCAGCAGCGCGGCCACCGCGCGCTGCGGCGCGCGGGACAGGGCGAACGCGGTCACCGCGCCGCCCAGGGCGGCTCCGCCGGAGACGTTGGCGACCCGCTCCACGGGGCCGTCGGGCACGGGGCACGGACGCGGTCCCTGCGGCACGGCGTCGCAGGCGTGCGGCAGCACCCCTTCCCAGTGCTGCCAGGCCTGGTGGCGGGCGATCGCCTCCCGCGCGGTGCCGAAGCGCCCGCACAGGTCGGTCAGCGCACCCAGCGGCGAGCCGGTCAGGCCCGGACCGGCCGCGCCGCCCAGCGCCAGCACCAGCTCCAACGGCCCCTGCCCGAGGACCCGCTGCGCGCTGCGGTGCAGCCACGGCACCGTGTCCACCAGCGACGTCGCGGCCGGCACGAGCGGTGAGACCACGCGCGCGGGCAGCAACGCACTCAGCCCGGCGTAGCCGAACCCCACCACGCTGACCGCGAGGGCGCCGGCATCGCGCAGCAGCGCCTCGGAGTTGGCCGGATGCCGCTCGCCGTGCGGTGCCACGTCCTCGTCACCGAGTCCGAACTCGGCCTCGACGTCGCTGAGGACACGCGCGGGTTCGGTGAGGTCGGTCAGGTCGGGGGCGTGGCGGATCACCACGCGGCCCAGCGCGCCGTTGAGCTCCGCGTGCGTGATGCCCGGCAGCTCGCGCAGGCGCCGCTGCGCCTCCTGCGCCGCGTCGGTGTGGCCGGGCAGGTGCGCGCCGCGCATCTCGAGGTGGCTGCGCTCGCGTCCGCGCCAGACCCGGCGGCCTCCGGGGGAGGAGGTGACCGCGCGGGCTGCCTGCAACACCGGTGCGGCGACGTCGGCGGCCTGCGACAGCAGCCAGCGCAGCATCGACACCCCTTCGCGCTCAGGCCTGGCCGTTGCCCCGGGAGGCCGTGCGCTGCACCACGGCCGTGCCGATGCCGATGGCGGCCGCGACCGGCCACTCGATCACGCTCAACGCCGCCGCGGCGGTCAGCCCGCTGTAGAACAGCAGCTGCTCGCGGGAGGGGAGTGCCCCGCGGACCGCGGAGACCGTCGAGGCGACCTCGTCGCGTCCGGGGATCTGCGGGAGCGGGACCTGGGTGGTGTGCCACTGCGCCGTCACGTACGGCACGGGGATCGACGCGCCCGAGGGCTGCTGGGAAGTCGACCCCGACGAGGTCGACCGCCTGGTCGTGGACCGCCCGGACGTCGAACGGGATTGCGTGGAGGCCCTGCTCGTCGTGGTCGACGCCGAGGTCGAACGGCTCTGCTTCGACGCGGACCGCCGCTGGCTTCGCTGCGCGGACCCCGTGGTGGTGCTGGCCATGGCGACGACCTCCAAGTGGCGGAAGCGAGAACCTGTCCAGAATACGACGATCGGAGCATTGACGACAGGCGAACGCTCCCCGGTCCGCCGTGGAGGTCGATCAGCGCGCGAAGATCAGGCGGCGGAGACGCCGTCGCGCACCGCGCACCGGTACCGCTGCACGACCACGTCGACCACGGCGGGGTGCGCCCCCAGCGGTTCGGCGACACCGGCCGCCGGCAGCTCGCCCAGCCTGCGGTGGAACAGGCCCGGCGCCAACAGGTACGGCGCGAGGAAGTCGCCCGGTGCGCAGACGTCTTCGGTGGCCGGGCTCGCGGTGGTGATGTAGCTGGGGGAGAGCCACTGCCCGCAACGCCGGCCCAGCTGGCGGGCCGCTGCCGCCACGTCGGCCAGCGCGCTGCGGTCGGAGGATCCCGCCGCCGCGAACAGCACCCGGTCACCGCGACGCCACCCGGCTTCGCACAACCGGTCCAGCAGCGCCTCGGTGATCCGCGGATCCGGGCCGAGCGGCTCGGTGAACGTCACGTCCCCGCGTCCGGTGGAGGCCACCTGTTCGGGCAGGTCTGTGCGCACGTGGTAGCCGGCGGCCAGGAACGCCGGCAGCGCCACCACCGGTCCCGGCACCGACTCCACGACCTCAGCCGCGGTCGGCCCGATGACGTCGACGTAGCCCACGCGCACCGGCACGCCGAGCCGCGCGCCGGCGGCCCCGGCCAGCTGTTCGACCACCCGCGGTCCCGCAGGATCGCGGGTTCCGTGGGCGACCAGCAGCAACGGCGGGTTCACAGCACGGGAACGGCGCATCGCGGGGAGTCCTCCATCGGTTCCAGCGGAAGTCGGTATCCGCGCTTGATCACGGTCTGCACCAGCTGCGGCGCGCCCAGCGACGACCGCAGCCGCGCCACCGCCTGCTCGACGGCGTGCTCGTCGGCGGCACCCCCGGCGCAGTGCAGCGCCTCGGCCAGGGCCCGCCTCGACACCACTCTGCCTGGCCGCTCGGCCAGTGCCCGCAACAAAGTTCTTCCTTGCGGGGAGAGCTGTTTCACCGCACCGTCCACGATGGCCGCGTGCCCGCGCACCTGGAGGCTGCGTCCGGCCACCGGCAACGTCGGCGACCGCCTCGGCAGCGCCTCGCACAGCGACCGCACCAGCGCACCGAGGCGGTACCGCTCCGGCACCACCGCAGGCACGCCCTGGTCGGCCAGCGGCGCGTGCGTCACCGGCCCCACGCAGGCCGCCAGCACCGGACCGCGCAACGCCGCCAGCAACTCCTCCCGCCAGCCGCGCTCGGCGGCCAGCGACAGCAGGCTCGCCGCCGCTGGGGCGCTGGTGAAGGTCACCGCGTCCACCTGCTGCGCGCACACCGCTGACAGCAGGTTCTCCAGCGCGGTGATGTCGGCCGGAGCCGTCCACCGGTACACCGGGACTTCGATGACCTCCGCCCCCGCGCACCGCAACGCCTCGACGAAGTCCGGCAGCGGCTGACCGTGCAGCTGCACGGCGATCCGCATCCCCTCCAGGGGCTCGCCGAGCAGGTGCTCGAGCAGTTCCGCGGACGACTCCGATCCCGGCGACCACGCGTCGGGCAGACCCGCCGCACGCACCGCGCCGCGCGCCTTCGGCCCTCGGGCCAGCAACCGAGCCTGGCCCAAGGCCTCGAGCAGCTCGGCACCCGCACCCCAGCCGTCGGCCGCCTCGACCCACCCCCGGAAGCCGATGCCGGTGGTGGCGACCACCGCATCGGGCGGCTGCGCGAGGCACTGCTCGGTCGCCCGGCGCAGCTCGGTGTCGTCGGCGAGCGGCAGGATCCGCAGCGCCGGGCCGTGCAGGACCCGGGCGCCGCGGCGTTCGAGCAGCGAGCCCAGCTCTTCGGCCCGCCTGGCCGCCGTCACGGCGACGGTGTAGCCGGTCAGTTCCTCGCTCAAGGGAGCGCGACCTCCACCGACGAACCGCGCCGCCGCACCGGGAACACCGGCAGCCGCGCGTCGGGGACGTCCAGGCACTCACCGGTGCGCAGCGAGAACACCTGCTTGAGCATCGGGGAGGCCACGGTCGGCTCCCCGCCCCGGTCGCCGACGATGCCGCGGCTGATCACCCCGGCCCCGCAGAGCGGGTCGACGTTGCCCACCGCGAACAGCTCGTCGTCGTGGGTGCGGAAGACCGCCACCGGGTGCCCGTCCACGAGCGCCGGAACACCGCACTCGGGCTGGAGCAGGGCGAGGTCGCAGATCGGTCGCCAACTCATCAGTGCACCTCCTGGGTCTGGGACGCCGGCACCGGCATCGGCAGCGAGACCGGTCCCGGCCGGATCTGGCCGCGCTCCTCGATGAAGCGGATCGTCGGGTCGGGCGCGTCGGGGGCGTTGACGAAGGAGACGAACCGCGACAGCTTGGCCGGGTCGGCCAGCACCCCTGCCCACTCGTCGGAGTAGTGGTCGACGTGGCGCTGCATCGCGGCCTCGAGCTCCTCGGCGATGCCCAGCGAGTCCTCCACCAGCACCTCCTTGAGGTGCTCCAGACCGCCGTCGAGCGACTCCACCCACGCCGAGGTGCGCTGCAAGCGGTCGGCGGTGCGCACGTAGAACATCAGGAACCGGTCGATGAGCTTGACCAGCTGCTCGTCGTCGAGGTCGGCGGCCAGCAGTTCGGCGTGCCGCGGGGTGAACCCGCCGTTGCCGCCGACGTAGAGGTTCCAGCCCTTGTCGGTGGCGATCACGCCGAAGTCCTTGCCGCGCGCCTCGGCGCACTCGCGGGCGCACCCCGACACCGCCGACTTGAGCTTGTGCGGCGAGCGCAGGCCCCGGTAGCGCAGCTCCAGCCGGATGGCCATGCTCACCGAGTCCTGCACCCCGTAGCGGCACCAGTCGTTGCCCACGCAGGACTTGACCGTGCGCAGCGCCTTGCCGTAGGCGTGCCCGGACTCGAAGCCGGCCTCCACCAGTTTCTTCCAGACCTGCGGGAGCTGTTCAACGCGCGCGCCGAAGAGGTCGATGCGCTGCCCGCCGGTGATCTTGGTGTAGAGCCCGAACTCCTTGGCCACCTCGCCGAGCACGATGAGCTTCTCCGGCGTGATCTCTCCGCCGGGAACCCGGGGCACCACCGAGTACGTGCCGTTGCGCTGCAGGTTGGCCAGGAACCGGTCGTTGGTGTCCTGCAACGCCGCCTGCTCTCCCTCGAGGATGTGGCCGTTGCCGAGGCTCGCGAGGATCGAGGCCACCGCCGGTTTGCAGAGGTCGCAGCCGCGGCCGGTCCCGTGCTTGGCGATCAGCTCCGAGAACGAGCCGACACCGGTGGCCTGCACGATCTCGAACAGCTCGGCACGCGACTGGGTGAAGTGCTCGCACAGCGCCTGGGAGGTCTCCACCCCGCACTCGCCCAGCAGCGTCGTGATCATCGGCACGCACGAACCGCAGCTGGTGCCGGCCTTGGTGCAGGACTTCACGCCCGCGACGGCGTCGAGGCCGTGCTCGGCGATCGCATCGGTGATCTGTCCCTTGGAGACGTTGTTGCACGAGCACACCACCGCGTCGTCGGGCAGCGCGGCCGAGTCCACACCGGACCCGGCGGGCAGCAGCAACTGCTCCGGCGGAGCGGGCAGCTCGCGGTCGACCAGTGGCCGCAGCACGCCGTAGGCGCTCGCATCGCCGACCAGGACCCCGCCCAGCAGCACCCGCGCGTCGTCGGAGAGCACGAGCTTGGCGTAGGTGCCCGCCGCGTTGTTGGCGTAGACGACCTCCAGCGCGCCCTCTGTCGTGGCGTGGGCGTCACCGAAGCTGGCCACGTCGACGCCGAGCAGCTTGAGCTTCGTCGACAGGTCGGCACCGGGGAAGGTGCCCTCGCCCTGCTCCAGCAGCTGCTCGGCGACCCCCTCGGCCATGGCGTAACCGGGCGCCACCAGCCCGTAGCAGCGACCCTCGACCGCCGCGCACTCGCCGATGGCCCACACGCCCGCCACACCGGTGCGGCACGCCTCGTCGACCAGGAAACCGCCCCGCTCACCGCGCGCCAGACCGGCCACCTCGGCGAGCTCGTCGCGCGGGCGCACCCCGGCGGAGAACACGACCAGGTCGGTGTCGATGACGGTGTCGTCGGCCAGCGTCACGCCCGTGACGTGCTCCTCGCCGTCGACCGACCGGGTCGCCGCTCCGGTGTGGACGGTCAGCCCCAGCTGCTCGACCAGGCCGCGCAGCACCGCGCCGCCGCCCTCGTCGACCTGCAGCGGCATCAGCCGCGGCGCCATCTCCACCACGTGCGGGCGCATGCCCAGCAGCCGCAGCGCGTTCGCCGCTTCCAAGCCCAGCAGACCACCGCCGATGACCACGCCCTGCCGCCCTTCGGTGGCGGCCTCGCGGATCGCGTCGAGGTCCTCGATGGTGCGGTAGACGAAGGTGCCGGGCAGCTGGCGACCGGGCACCGGCGGCACGAACGGCTTCGAGCCCGTGGCCAGCACCAGCGCGTCGTAGCTCAGCGACTCGCCGCCGGCCAGCGCCACCGTGCGGGCGGCGGTGTCCACACCGGTCACCGCCGCGCCCAGCCGCAGCTCGACCACCGGGTCGTCGAGGAGGTCCTGACCGGTCAGGCCGAGGTCCTCGGCGGTCTTGCCGTCCAAGTAGGACGACAACCCCACCCGGTCGTAGGCCGCGCGCGGTTCTTCACCGAGGACGACGATCCGCCAGGTACCGAACTCATCGCGTTCGCGCAGTACCTCGACGAGCCGGTGGCCGACCATCCCGTGGCCGACGACGACGAGCGTGCGGGTCATGCCGCGCCCTCCTTCTCTGGTTCGATGCGGTCCGCCAACGCACTGCACAACCGGCCGACGTCGTCGGCGCAGCCACCGCAGCCGGTGGTGGCCCGCGTTGCCCTGGCCAGTTCGGCGACCGAGCGGGCGCCGCCGTGCCAGGCGTGGATCAGGGACTTCCGGGTGACGGTGTTGCAGCGGCACAGCACCGCGTCCTCCGGCGGCTCCACCGGCGCGCCCGGCACCGCCGCCGGGGTGCCCAGCAGCACCGACAGCCGGTCGGCGGGCATCGGCAGGTCGCGGTCGTGCAGCTGGCTGACGGTGGCGATCGCGGCCGGGAACCCCAGCAGCACCGCGCCGCTGATCCGCCCGGCGTGCAGCGCGAGCTTGGCGTAGCGGGACCGCGCCGGGTCCGAGAGCGTGACGATCTCGGCGTCACCGGCGAACGAGTCCCGCACCGAACCGATCGACACCAGGTCGACCTCCCGCGCCCGCAGCCGCGCCACCACGCGGGTGCCCGGGTAGTCCGCGCCGCTGCCGGTCAGCTGCGCGGCCAGCGCGTCGGCCTGCTCCCACGCCGAGGCCGCCGAACCCGGTGTGGCGCCCCGGTGTTCGGCGCAGTCACCGATGGCGTGGACGTGCGGGTCGCTGGTGCGCAGCCGGTCGTCGACGACGACACCGCGGTTGACCGACACCCCGGCGCGCTGCGCCACGGTCACCTCCGGCCACACACCGGTGCAGGCCACCACGAGTTCGGCGGGCACCTCCGCACCGTCACCGAGCCGCAGCGTCCCCGGGCGGTAGGAGGTGGCCTTCACCCCGAGCCGGACGTCCACGCCGAGCTCGGTCAACCGCTCGGCCAGCATCCGGCCGCCGACCTCGTCGACCTGGCGCTCCACGAGGTGCTCCTCGCGGTGCACCAGCACCACCCGGTGCCCGCGCGCCAACAACGCGCGCGCCACCTCCACACCGAGCAGCCCGCCGCCGAGCACCGCCACCGGACCGGTGGCGGCGGTGACGCGGGCGCAGTCGGCGAGCGTGCGCAGCGCGGTGAACCGCTCGGAGTCCAGACCCACGACCTCGGGGACCAGCGGCCGCGCACCGGTGGCCAGCACGAGCACGTCGTAACCGAACTCGCGGCCGTCCTCGGTGCGCACCGCGCGCCGGGCGCGGTCGATGCCGGTCACCGCGCACCCCTGGTGCACCTCGGCGTCCAGGGCCGGCAACGACACCGCGGACGGCGGCAGCGACCCGTCGAGCACCGAACCCAGCAGGACCCGGTTGTAGGCCGGGTGCGCCTCGGCTCCGAGCACGGTGATCGGCCCGTCGTGGCCTCGGGTGCGCAGCCGCTCGACGAACCGGTGCGCGGCCGGGCCGGCTCCCACCACGACCACGCGCCCCGCGAGGCGGTTGAGGGGGAGGGCGGTGCTCATGACGCCACCGCCGTCCGGTGGGGCTCGATGCGCACCGCGCTGACCTTGAACTCCGGCATCCGGCTGCGCGGGTCCAGCGCGTCCCCGGTGAGCAGGTTCGCCCGCCCCTCGCCCGGGAAGTGGAACGGCAGGAAGACCGTGTCGGTGCGCATGGTCGGCACGAGCCGGACCTCGGCGATCGTGCTGCCGCGCGCCGAGGTGATCCGCGCCGGCGCCCCGTCGGTGAGACCGGCGCGGGCGGCGGTGTCGGGGTGGACCTCCACGAACGCCCCGGGACTGGCCTCGTTGAGCTCCGCGACCCGGCGGGTCTGCGCCCCGGACTGGTACTGGGCCAGCACCCGCCCGGTGGTGGCGGTCAGCGGGAACACCTCGTCCGGCACGTCACCGGCCTCGCGGTGCTCGACCGGCGCGAACCGCGCGCGGCCGTCGGGGTGGGCGAAACCGTCCAGGAACAGCCGCGGGGTGCCGGGGTGGTGACCGTTCGGGCACGGCCAATGCAGCGCCTCGCCGGCGTCCAAGCGCTCGTAGCTGATGCCCGAGTAGTCGGCCCTGCCACCGGCCGAGGCCCGGCGCAGCTCCTCGAAGACCTCGCGCGGCCGGGTGGGGTAGCGCTCACCCGGCTCGCCCAGCCGCGTGGCGATGCCGTGCAGCACCTCCAAGTCGCTGCGCGCGTCTCCCGGAGGCGCCTGCAACCGGCGGCGCCGCAGGACGCGGCCCTCGAGGTTGGTCATGGTGCCCTCCTCCTCGGCCCACTGGGTCACCGGCAGCACCACGTCGGCCAGCTCGGTGGTCTCCGACGGCACGAAGTCGGCCACCACCAGCAGGTCCAGGGACCGCAACCGCCGCACGACGTGCTCGGCGTGCGGGGCCGAGACCGCCGGGTTGGAGCCGAACACCAGCAAAGCGCCGGGGCCGTCCTCGGTGCCCAGCGCGTCGAGCAGCTCGTAGGCCGAGCGGCCCGGGCCGGGCAGCACCTCCGGCAGCACGCCCCAGACCTCGGCGACGTGCTCGCGGGCGGTCTGGTCGGTGATCGTCCGGTAGCCGGGCAGCTGGTCGGCCTTCTGCCCGTGCTCCCGGCCGCCTTGGCCGTTGCCCTGCCCGGTCAAGCAGCCGTAGCCGCGACCCGGCCGGCCCGGAAGCCCCAGTGCCAGTGCGAGGTTGATGAACCCGGAGACGGTGTCGACGCCCTTGCTGTGCTGCTCGGCGCCCCGGCCCGTGAGCACGTAGGCGCTGGTGGCCTCGGCGAGCATCCGCACCGCCTGGCGCTGCTCGGCGACCGCGACACCGGTGACCCGCTCGACCCGCTCCGGCCACCAGGACATCGCTCGCTGCCACGCGGCCTCGAAGCCCTCGGTGCGTTCGCGGACGTAGCCGGCGTCGGTGTGGCCGTCGACCACCGCGATGTGCAGCAACCCCAACGCCAGCGCCAGGTCGGTGCCCGGCAGCGGTCGCAGGTGCAGCGCCGCCTGCTCGGCGGTGGCCGTTCCGCGCGGGTCGATGACGACCAGCTGCGCCGAACGCAGGTGCTGCATCAGCGGCGGCATCGTCTCCGCCGGGTTCGCCCCCGCCAGCAGCACCACATCGGCACCCGCGAGGTCGGTCACCGGGAACGGCAGACCCCGGTCCAGCCCGAACGCGGCGGTGCCCGCCGCGGCCGCCGAGGACATGCAGAAACGCCCGTTGTAGTCGATCTGGCTCGTCCGCAACGCCAGCCGCGCGAACTTGCCCAGCAGGTAGGCCTTCTCGTTGGTCAGCCCACCGCCCCCGAACACCCCGATCGCGTCCGGCCCGCGTTCGGCGCGGAGGCGGTCGAGGCCGGTGGCGACGGTGTCGAGCGCGGTGTCCCAGGAGACCGGGACGAGCTCGCCGTCGCGGCGCAGCTGCGGGTGGCGCAGCCGGTCCGGAACGCCCAACAAGGACGGTGCGGTCCAGCCCTTCTGGCACAGCCCGCCCTGGTTGACCGGGAAGTCCGCGGGTCGCACCGACACCCCGTCCCGCTCGCGCGTGAGCCGGGTGCCGCACTGCAGGGCGCAGTAGGGGCAGTGGGTGGCCACGGTCCGCGGATCAGGCACGGCCGGCCTCCGCGGTCCGCTCCTCCAGCGGCGCAGCCGGAGCCGGGCTCGGCTTGAGCGGTCCCCGCAGGTACACCGAGTAGGTCACCAGCACGCACACCAGGTAGTAGGCGAGGAACACCACCAGGGCCGCGTCACCGCTGGCGGCCGCGCCGCCGTAGGAGGAGCGGAACGCCAGGTTGATGCCCACGCCGCCCAGCGCGCCGATCGCGCCGGAGATGCCGATGACCGCGCCGGACAGGCGCCGCGCCTTGGCGAAGGCCGCGATCGCCTCACCACCGGAGGTGACCTCCACCTCGGCCTCCTCGGCGTGGACCGCGGGGATCATCTTGTAGGTCGAGCCGTTGCCCAAGCCGGTCAGCAGGAACAGCGCGATGAACGCCGTCACGTACAGCCCGAACGAGCCCTGCGCGGAGGCCACCAGCAGCACCGCGACCCCTGCGGCCATCAGGGCGAAGTTCCACAGCGTCACCCGCGCTCCGCCGGCCCGGTCGGCCAGCCAGCCGCCCAGCGGCCGGGACAGCGATCCCACCAGCGGGCCGAGGAAGGTCCAGCTCGCCGCCTGCAGCGGGGTGAAGTCGAACTCGGTCTGCAGCACCAGCCCGAAGGCGAAGCTGTAGCCGATGAACGAGCCGAAGGTGCCGACGTAGAGCAGCGAGATCCACCAGGTGTGCTTGCTGCCGCAGGCCTCCAGCAACGCGCCCGGCTTGGCCTTGATGGCGTCGACGTTGTCCATGAACAGCGCCGCGCACACCGCGGAGACGGCGACCAGCGGCAGGTAGATCGCCGCCACGTAGGACGGGTGTGTGCCGCCGGCGAAGGCGATCACCAGCAGGCCCACCACCTGGATGGTGGCCACGCCGATGTTGCCGCCACCGGCGTTGAGCCCCAGCGCCCAGCCCTGCAGCCGCTGCGGGAAGAAGATCGTGATGTTGGTCATCGAGGAGGCGAAGTTGCCGCCGCCGAGACCCGCCGTGGCACCGATGAGCAGGAACACCCACAGCGGTGTGCCCGGCTGCTGCACGAAGTGGAACGCCAGGCCGGTGGGCACCAGCAGCACCACAGCGCTGAAGATCGTCCAGTTGCGCCCGCCGAAGCGGGTCACCGCCGCGGCGTAGGGCAGCCGCAGCACCGCGCCGACCAGGTTCGGAACGACCACCAGCAGGAACTTCTCGGAGGCGGTGAAGGGCAGTCCGATGTCCGGACCTGTGAACAGCACCAGGACCGACCAGATGCTCCACACGGAGAAACCGATGTGCTCGGAGAGGATCGAGAAGATCAGGTTCCGGCGCGCGACGTGCTTGCCGGTCGACTCCCACAGGGCTTCGTCCTCGGGGTCCCACCCCTCGATCCAGCGGCCTCTCGCGGCCGGTGCGCTCGTGCTCAACGCGGCTCCTTCCCACGGGTTGCCCCGAAGGTAGGAACCCCCTGTTTCCCTCGTGCTCGCCTCGAGTTACCGCGAAGCAAAACGGGCTTCACATGATCGGCGCGCGGCCGGTCAGGACCGCCGTGACCAGCGGCACACGCGGGCCCCGGTGTGCCGCCGACCACCGGTTCCGTGGCACCGTGGAGGTGTGACGCAACGAGGTTCGGGTCCCGACGACAGCGCCGACCGGCAGCGCGCCCGCCACCTGTTCGGCGCCGCCCGGCGCATCACCGCGCTGACCGGAGCGGGCGTCTCCACCGCCTCCGGCATCCCCGACTTCCGGGGCCCCAACGGGGTCTGGACCCGCGATCCGCGCGCGGCCCGGCTCAGCGACATCGACAGCTACCTCGCCGACGAGGACGTCCGCGTGCACGCCTGGCGCGCCCGCGCCGAGAACCCCGCGTGGCACGCCGAACCCAACGCCGCGCACCAGGCCTTCGTCGACCTCGACGCCGCGGGCCGGCTGGGTGCGGTGCTGACCCAGAACATCGACGAGCTGCACCAGCGGGCGGGCCTCGCGCGCGACCGCGTGCTGGAGCTGCACGGCACGATGCGCCGCACGGTGTGCGTGCACTGCGGTGGCACCGGCGCCATGACCGACGCCTTGCGGCGCGTCGCCGAGGGCGAGCAGGACCCGGATTGCCGGGCGTGCGGCGGGATCCTCAAGTCCGCGACGGTGTACTTCGGCCAGGCGCTGGACCCCGACGTGCTGCGCGAGGCCCGGCGCGCGTCGCTGGACTGCGACCTGTTCCTGGCGGCGGGCACCTCGCTGACGGTCCACCCCGCGGCGGCGTTCGTGGAGCTGGCGGCGAAGGCCGGCGCGAAGCTGGTCATCTGCAACGCCGAGCCCACGCCCTACGACGAGATCGCCGACGCGGTCCTGCGCGGCCCCCTGGACGAGGTGCTGCCCGACCTGGCCCGCGCCCCGGTGGTCGAGCTGGGTGAACGGCTGCGGACGTGGGGAGATCCCAGCACCTGGGATCACATGTGACACGTGTGGTTGATGTTGCAAACGATACGTCCGATTCGCGTGGTGCGTCCGGGACGGTGATGTCACACTCCGGCTGATCATGACTCCGTTCGGATTAAAGACCGACTCCGAACGGGTGCATCCGCTGGAGGTGACGGGCGTTGTCCACTAGTCGAGTCGGGCGCAGGATCGGTGCGCTGGCGCTGCTGAGCGCAGTGGGTCTGGCCTCCACCGGAACCGGCGTGGCGGTCCCGCCGCCTCCGCCCAACCCCAGCGACGCCGAGATCCAGTCGGGTGAGGCCGACGCGGAGCGCACTGCCGGTCGAGCCGGCGAACTCGCCAACCGCCTCGCCGATGCCGAGTCGCGCCTGGTCGGCCTGCAGTCGCAGGTCGAGGTGAAGATGGAGGACGCGAACAAGGCTCGCGTCGACCTCCAGCGCGCCGAAACCGCCTACGGCCGGGCCCGTCTCGCCGCCGACGCCGCAGCCGCCGAAGCCCGTGCCGCGGCCCAGCAGATCGAGGCGCAGCGCAGCCGGCTCGACCAGTTCGCCGCCAGCAGCTACCGCCAGGGCAGCAGGCTCGGGTCCATCACCGCCTACGTCGGAGCCCGCAACCCGCAGGAGGTGCTCGAGCGCGCCTCCCTGCTCGACGCCCTCAGCGACTCCCAGCTCGACGTCCTCGACGACCTCGAACGGGCCCGCATCGAGAAGGTCAACAAGGACTCGCTGACCCGCGCGGCCCTGCAGGAGGCCGAAGCCAGGCGCCGTGCCGCCGACGAGGCCCGCGCGACCGCCGAAGCGGCCCAACAGGCGGCGGTCCAGGCCCGGGCGCAGCAAGCGGTCCAGGCCCAGAGCCTGCAAGCCGATCGCGACGCCGTGCAGGCCGAGCTGGACGCCGCGCGCTCCCGCGTTTCCGGGCTGCAGACCCAGCGCGAGGACTACCAGGAGTGGGTGCAGGACAAGGCCCGCGAGGAGCAGGCCGCGGCGGCGGCTGCCGCGAAGCCGTCCCAGAACCACAGCGGCGGCAGCGGCCAGTCCTCCGCCTCGTCGTCCGGGGACGTCGAGGCCGTCATCTCGCGGGCGCTGTCGCAGCTGGGCATGCCCTACGCCTGGGGCGGCGGCAACTCGCGCGGCCCGACGCGCGGCATCCGCGACGGGGGAGTGGCCGACTCCTACGGCGACTACGCCAAGATCGGCTTCGACTGCTCCGGGCTGATGATCTACGCCTTCGCCGCCGGGGGTGTCTCGCTGGACCACTACAGCGGCTACCAGGCGCAGTCCGGCAAGCGCGTCCCGCTGTCGCAGATGCGCCGCGGCGACATGCTCTTCTGGAACGACGGCGGGCGGATCCACCACGTCGCCCTGTACCTGGGCGGCGGGAAGATGGTCGAGGCCCCGTACTCCGGTTCCCGCGTCCGCGTCACCTCGGTCCGCTACAGCGGCATCGCCCCGTACGCGGTGCGCGTGCTCTGACCGCCTGGCGGGGGCGCGAGCCGCACGGCCTGGGAGCATGGGTGCGTGGCGGATTTCGCGGCGGTGGTGCTGGCCGGCGGTCGAGCGCGTCGGCTCGGTGGCGTGGACAAGGTGATGCTGCCGGTGCAAGGCCGCACCCTGCTGGACCGCACGCTCGACGCCGTGCCCGACGCCGATCCCGTGGTGGTCGTCGGCCCGCAGCGACCCACCACCTCGGCGGTGCGCTGGACCACCGAGGACCCGGCTGGGGGAGGGCCGCTCGCAGCCGTGGAGGCGGGGCTCCGCCTGGTCGAGGGCGATGACGGCGTGGTGGCGGTCCTCGCCGCCGACCACCCGCACCTGACCGCCGGCACGCTCGACCGGCTTCGCGAAGTCCTGTCGAGCGACCCGCGGGCCAGGGGAGCGGTGCTGGCGGAGCCCGGCGACCGCGCGCAGTGGCTGGTCGGCGTCTGGCGCCTGGCGGCGCTGCGGAGGGCGATGCCCGAGGCGGTCGAGAACCGCCCGGTGCGGGACCTCTTCGCGCCGTTGGAGCCGCACCACGTCCCGGCCACCACAGCTGAGGTGTCCGACGTGGACACCCCGGCGGACCTCAGCCGAGCCCGGACCCGAAGCCCCTGAGGCGCCGCGGCGCTCTCGGGTGGGGGAGCGGCACGACTCCCAGGCTCAACAACGTCTATCGTTTCAGTGTCGACTGAAATCAACGCTCCACGTGGCCGCGAGAGCCCGGCTCGGACGGAGGAGGGCCTTCGCTTCACAGCGGTCATACCGGCCATGAGGTTGGGTGGGGGTTCGATGCGCCCCCTCGTGCACCAGGGGTGAGGGGCGTGCCAGGATCTTGATCGGCCCGCAACGGCCGCATCGACGAGGAGGCTGGGAGAAGTGACCGAGGCCGGCAACGGTGAGAGCGGAGCCGCTGCGGCGCGTCCAGCAGGTCAGGCGGGGCCGTCGAGCACCCCGGCGCGCGACGCGCAGCTGCTCGAACGCACCGTCTTCGAGGTCAAGCGCGTCATCGTCGGGCAAGACCGCCTGGTCGAGCGGATGCTGACCGGTCTGCTGGCCAAGGGGCACATCCTGCTCGAAGGCGTGCCCGGCGTCGCCAAGACCCTCGCGGTGGAGACCTTCGCCCGCGTCGTCGGCGGTTCGTTCTCCCGCCTGCAGTTCACCCCCGACCTGGTGCCCGCCGACATCCTCGGCACCCGCATCTACCGGCAGGGCAGCGAGCGCTTCGACGTCGAGCTCGGCCCGGTGCTGGCCAACTTCGTGCTCGCCGACGAGATCAACCGCGCGCCCGCCAAGGTGCAGTCGGCGCTGCTGGAGGTCATGGCCGAGCGGCACGTGTCCATCGGCGGCGAGAGCTTCCCGATGCCCGCGCCGTTCCTGGTGCTGGCCACCCAGAACCCCATCGAGAACGAAGGTGTCTACCCGCTCCCGGAGGCGCAGCGCGACCGCTTCCTGTTCAAGCTCCCGGTCGAGTACCCGACCGCGGAGGAGGAGCGCGAGATCATCTACCGGATGGGCGTCACCCCGCCCGAACCCCACGGCGTGCTCGACCCCGAGGAGCTGATCCGGCTGCAGGGCGTCGCCGCCGGGGTCTTCGTGCACCACGCGCTCGTCGACTACGTGGTGCGCCTGGTGGTGGCCACCCGCATGCCCAACGACCACGGGCTCTCCGACATCGCCGGCTGGGTCTCCTACGGAGCCTCGCCCCGCGCCAGCCTCGGGGTCATCGCCGCCGCCCGCGCCCTCGCGCTGGTGCGCGGCCGCGACTACGTGCTGCCGCAGGACGTGGTGGACGTGGTGCCCGACGTGCTGCGGCACCGCCTGGTGCTGTCCTACGACGCGCTCGCCGACGGGATCCCCGTCGAGCACATCGTCAGCCGGGTGCTGCAGACCGTGCCGCTGCCGCAGGTCTCCGCGCGCCCGCAAGGCGGAGCGCAACAGCCCGCCCCGGTCGGCCCGACCGGCCAGCACGGTTACGGCCACCCGCCGATGCCACCGCACCAGTGAGGGGAGGGGCAGACGTGGCGGTACCCGGGCACTCCGGCGGCGACCGCCCGGCCTGGGCGCCGCCGGCGCTGGACACCGGGCGCATGGAGGTCGCGCTGCGCGCCCTGGAACTGAGCGTGCGGGGCAGGCTCGACGGGCTGCTGCAGGGCAACCACCTCGGCCTGGTGCCCGGACCGGGCAGCGAGCCGGGCGAAGCGCGCAGCTACCAGCCCGGGGACGACGTGCGGCGGATGGACTGGGCGGTCACCGCCCGCACGGCCGAGCCGCACATCCGGCAGACCATCGCCGACCGCGAGCTGGAGACGTGGGTGGGCGTGGACCTCTCGGCCAGCCTCGACTTCGGCACGGCGGCCTGCGACAAGCGCGAGCTGGCGGTCGCCGCGCTGGCCGCGGTCATGTTCCTGACCAGCGGCGGCGGCAACCGCATCGGTGCCGTGGTGGACAACGGCACCGGGCAGCACCGGTTGCCCGCTCGCGGCGGCGCGGCCCACGCGCGGGCGCTGCTGAAGAAGGTCGCCGAAACCCCGCGCGCCCCGGAAGGCACGCGCGGCGACCTGGCCTCGCTGCTGGAGTCGTTGCGGCGTCCGCCGCGTCGGCGCGGGCTGGCCGTGGTGATCTCCGACTTCCTCGGCCCGACCGACTGGCAGCGGGCGCTGCGCGGTCTCGGTGCCCGGCACTCGCTGCTGGCCATCGAGGTGATCGACCCGCGCGACGTGGAGCTGCCCGACGTGGGCACCGTGCTGCTGTCCGACCCGGAGTCGGGCAAGCGGCGCGAGGTGCACACGACTCCGGTGCTGCGCAAGGAGTTCGCCGCTGCGGCGGCCGCGCACCGGGAGGACGTCGCCGCAGTGCTGCGGCGGGCCGGGTGCGCTCACTTGGTGTTGCGAACAGATTCCGACTGGATCGCCGACGTGGTGCGGTTCGTGATGGCGCGCAAGCGCGGCTGGTCCGGCGGAGGAGCGGGGTGATGTTGAGTCTGACCGGGTTCACCGCGCCGTGGTGGTTCCTGCTGCTGTTCGTGGTCGCCGGGCTGGTGGTCGGCTACGTCTGGGCGATGCGCCGCAGGCAGCGGGACGCGTTGAAGTTCTCGAACCTGGCGGTGCTGGACCGGGTCGCCACCGGCTCGCAGGGGTGGTGGAAGCACGTCCCACCGGCGCTGCTGGGTGTGGCGTTGATCTTCCTGACCGTGGCGCTGGCGGGCCCGACCGCCGAGCAGCGGATCCCGCGCAACCGGGCGACCGTGATGCTCACGATCGACGTGTCGCTGTCGATGAAGGCCACCGACGTGGAGCCGAACCGGTTGGAGGCGGCCAAGGTCGCGGCCAAGGAGTTCGCCGACAAGCTGACCCCGGGCATCAACCTCGGGCTGGTCTCCTTCGCCGGGACGGCGACGGTGCTGGTCATGCCGACCACAGACCGCTCGAGCGTCAAGCAGGCCATCGACACCCTCAAGCTGGCCGAGGCCACCGCCACCGGGGACGGCATCAACGCGTCGATGCAGGCGATCGACTCGTTCGGGAAGATGGTCGGCGGTCCGGCGGGTGCTCCGCCGGCGCGGATCGTGCTCATGGCCGACGGCGGTCAGACGATCCCGCGGGAGATGGACGCGCCACGCGGCGCCTACACCAAGGCCGGTGAGGCGAAGAAGGCCAACATCCCGATCTCGACCATCTCCTTCGGCACCAAGCACGGCTCGATCGAGATCGAGGGCGAGCAGGAGTGGGTCGAGGTCGACGACGAGGCGATGCAGGAGATCGCCCGCCTGTCGGGCGGGGAGTTCCACAAGGCCGCCAGCGCCGAGCAGCTGCGCGAGGTCTACGAGACGCTCGGTGAGCAGATCGGCTACGAGACCAAGCACACAGACGCCAGCAAGCCGTGGCTCGTGCTGGGTACGCTCTGCGCGATCATCGCGGCCGGGATCTCGTTGTTCGCCGGTCGCAGACTGCCCTGACCGACGACGGGAGCTTCGTCGCTGTGAACACGGCAGCGCGTTTCGCGTGGGAGTTCGTCAAGTCGCCGACCACGACGGCCGCCGTGGGCCCGAGTTCGCGGGCGCTGGCCGAGCAGATGGTGGCCCCGATCCCGCTGACCGGTGATCCGCTCGTGCTGGAGCTGGGCCCGGGCACGGGCGCCTTCACCGAAGTCGTCCAGGAACGCCTGGGCGGGCGGGGCAAGCACCTGGCCGTGGAGCTCAACGCCGGCTGGGCCGCGGAGCTCGGACGCCGGTTCCCGGGCGTGGAGTCGGTGTGCGACAGCGCCCGGCGGGTGCCGGAACTGCTGGCCGAGCGCGGTCTGGGCGAGGTCGACGTGGTGGTCAGCGGGTTGCCGTGGGCCGCTCACGCCCCGGTCGGCGGGGTGAGCCTGGTGGAGCTGTTGGCCGGGGTGTTGGCTCCGGACGCGGCGATGACGCAGTTCGCCTACACCTGGACCCGGTGGGCGCCGCCGGCGCGCAGGCTGCACGCCGACCTGGAGGCGAAGTTCGAGGAGGTCGTGGTGAGCCGCGCGGTGTGGCGCAACCTGCCCCCCGCGGTGGTCCACCTGGCTCGCAGGCCGCGCTCGCTGTAGCCGCACGCCGCCGGTGGCGGTGCTAGGTTCGTGGGATGCCTGATGATGCGGTGGTGTCTGGGCTGGATGAGTTACCGCTGCTGGTGGAGCTGGGCACGGCGCTGCTGTTCTCCAGCCTCATCGGGCTCGAGCGGGAGATCCGGGCCAAGAGCGCGGGACTGCGCACGCACGCGCTGGTCGGCGTGGGCGCGGCGCTGTTCATGCTGGTGTCCAAGTACGCCTTCGGCGACCTGCTGCCGTGGGAGCGGGTGTCGCTGGACCCGTCGCGCGTGGCGGCCCAGATCGTCTCCGGCATCGGCTTCATCGGCGGCGGCCTGATCTTCGTGCGCCGCGATGCTGTGCGCGGCCTGACCACGGCGGCCTCGGTGTGGCTGGTCGCGGCGGTGGGGATGGCCTGCGGCGGGGGACTGGTGGTGCTGGCCGCGGCGACGACCGCCGTGCACTTCCTGGTGGCGATCGGGTTCCCGTACCTGCTGCGGGTGGGGCGTCCGGCGCTGCGGGAGCCGCAGGTCGTGCGGGTGGGCTACCTGGACGGCTACGGGGTCCTGCGCAGCGTGCTGACGATGTGCACCAGCCGCGGGTGGGCGCTGCTGGACCTGCAGGTGGAGCGAGAGGACTCTGACGAGGAGCAGCGCACTGCGGTGGTGGCGCTGCGGTTGCGCGGCAAAGTTCGAGTGGCGTCGCTGGTCGAGGAGATCAGCGCGCTACCAGGAGTGCTGCACGCCGCGGCCGGCGAATCGGCCGAGGCGGGGTTCTGAGGTGGTGCCGGGCCCGTTCCGGGACCCGGCACCGGCGGATCACTGCTGCTGTTCCGCGTCCTTCTTGATCTGCTCCATGTCGAGTTCGCGGGCCTGGCCCACGAGGTCCTCGAAGACGTTCTCGGGCAGGGCGCCGGGCTGCTGGAAGACCAGGACCTTGTCGCGGATGATCGCCAGCGTCGGGATCGACTGGACGTCGAAGGCGGCGGCGAGCTCGGGCTGGTCCTCGGTGTCGACCTTGGCGAAGACGATGTCGTCGTGGGTCTCCGAACCCTTCTCGAAGACTGGGGCGAATTGCTTGCACGGGCCGCACCAGGAAGCCCAGAAGTCGATGATGACGAACTTGTCGTCGCCGACGACCTCGTCGAAGTTGTCCTTGGTCAGTTCGACCGTGGCCATTGGAATTCCTCTTCCCGTGGTGGGGCAGTACTCGGGCAACGCCGGCGACGGGACCGCGCATTCCCCCGCGTTCGTGTCTTGTGCACCACGCTCGTGGTGATCACCGCGAGCGTGGTGCGCCACCGTACTGGTCCTGGTGGCCGTCTGTCGTGCACGGGGTTGTCGCGTGTGTAGGCACGCCACCAGATCGGGGGCCTTTTTATGTGCGGTGTCGATGAGCGGTGGCGCTCGCTGAGCGGATAATGTCGCGTCTGAAACGAATCTTGGCGCGTTCGATGGGAGATCCACAGTGGCACGGTCCGTACTGGTGACCGGCGGTAACCGCGGCATCGGCCTGGCCATCGCGAGGGCGTTCGAGGCGGCCGGGGACAAGGTCGCGGTCACGCACCGCGGATCGGGCGCTCCCGAGGGCCTGATGGGCGTGCAGTGCGACGTCACCGACCCGGACCAGGTCGCGGCGGCCTTCGACGAGGTGGAGGACGCCCACGGGCGGGTCGAGGTGCTGGTGGCCAACGCGGGCATCACCGACGACTCGTTGCTGCTGCGGATGAGCGAGGAGCAGTTCGGGCGCGTGATCGACGCGAACCTGGCCGGCTCCTACCGGGTGGCCAAGCGGGCCGCGAGCAGCATGCTGCGCAACCGCTTCGGGCGGATCATCTTCATCTCCTCGGTGGTGGGCCTCTCCGGTGGCCCCGGCCAGGTCAACTACGCGGCGAGCAAGGCCGGTCTGGTCGGCATGGCGCGGTCGATCGCGCGGGAGCTGGGTTCGCGCAGCATCACCGCGAACGTCGTGGCGCCGGGCTACGTCAAGACCGACATGACCGAGGAGCTGCCGGACGAGCGCAAGCAGCAGATCCTCGGCCAGGTGCCGCTGGCGCGGATGGCCGACCCGGAGGAGGTCGCGGGTGCGGTGCGCTGGCTGGCTTCGGACGAGGCCGGGTACGTGACCGGTGCGGTCATCCCGGTGGACGGCGGCCTCGGCATGGGGCACTGACGACCTCGATCGGCTTCCGGCGCTTTCGCGGGTGCCGGCTGCGGCGGGTGCGGGGCACCGGCGGCAGGTGAATACTCGGAAGGACTTTCTCGTGAGCGGATTGCTCGAAGGCAAGCGAATCTTGATCACCGGCGTGATCACCGACGCGTCGATCGCGTTCCACGCCGCGCGGGTGGCCCAGGAGCAGGGCGCCGAGGTGGTGCTGACCGGTTTCGGCCGGTTGAGCCTGGTGGAGCGGATCGCCAACCGGCTGCCCAAGCCGGCTCCGGTGCTCGAGCTGGACGTCACCAACACCGAGCACCTGGAGACCCTGCCGGAGCGGGTGCGCCAGCACGCCGGCGGCCTGGACGGGGTGCTGCACTCGATCGGCTACGCGCCGCCGTCGTGCTTGGGCGAGCCGTTCCTGGACGCGCCGTGGGAGGACGTCTCCCAGGGCTTGGAGGTCTCGGCGTACTCGTTGAAGTCGTTGAGCGCCGCGACGCTGCCGCTGCTGAGCGAGGGCTCGTCGATCGTGGGCATGGACTTCGACGCGCGCGTGGCGTGGCCGGCCTACAACTGGATGGGCGTGGCCAAGGCGGCGTTGGAGTCGACGTCGCGGTACCTGGCGCGGGAGCTGGGGCCCAAGGGCGTGCGGGTGAACCTGGTGTCGGCCGGCCCGGTGCGCACGATGGCGGCCAAGTCGATCCCGGGCTTCTCAGAGCTGGAAGCGGGCTGGGGCGACCGGGCTCCGCTGGGCTGGGACGTCAACGACCCGACCCCGGTGGCCAAGTCGATCTGCGCGGTGCTGTCGGACTGGCTGCCCGCCACCACCGGTTCGATGATCATGGTCGACGGCGGGGTGCATGCCCTCGGCATCTGAGCTGCTACCACGAGCGGGGTGCGGTGTTCCTGGAGGAACACCGCACCCCGTTGCTGTGGGCATCTCGTGGTTCACATCGGGTGTGCCCCGGTTGCGCGCCGGTGGCCGGGCGGCGCGATGATGTGCCGGTGAGCTTTGACGCGTTGCTGTTCTTGTCGTTCGGCGGGCCGGAGGGTCCGGAGGAAGTGCGGCCGTTCCTGGAGAACGTGACCCGGGGCAGGGGAGTGCCGCCGGAGCGCCTCGACGAGGTGGCCCAGCACTACCTGCACTTCGGCGGTGTCTCGCCGATCAACCGGTTGAACAAGGACGTCATGGCCGCGTTGCGGTCCGAACTGGACGCTCAGGGCCGGGAGCTGCCGGTGTACTTCGGCAACCGGAACTGGCACCCCATGGTGGAGGACACCGTCGCGCAGATGGCCGATGACGGCGTGCGGCGGGCGCTGGTGTTCGCCACCTCGGCGTGGGGTGGCTACTCGGGCTGCAAGCAGTACCACGAGGACATCGCGCGTGCCCGCGAGTCGGTCGGGGGCAGGGCGCCGGACCTGGTGAAGCTGCGGCAGTTCTTCGACCACCCGTTGTTCGTCGCGGCCAACGCCGATGCCGTGCGCGCGGCCTACGCCGAGCTGGGGGAGCGGGCCGACCAGGCGCGGCTGGTGTTCACCGCGCACTCCATCCCGTTGAGCGCCGACGAGCGGCCGGGGGCCGACGGGCGTCCGCGGTGGTACTCGCGGCAGGTCGCCGAGGCGGCTCGGCTGGTGGCCGAGGAGGCGGGGGTGCAGACCTACGACGTGGTGTGGCAGTCGCGGTCGGGGCCGCCGCAGGTGCCGTGGTTGGAGCCCGACATCTGCGACCACCTCGAGGACCTGCACGCCAAGGGCGTGGGTTCGGTGGTGGTCAGTCCGATCGGGTTCGTCTCCGACCACCTGGAGGTGGTCTGGGACCTGGACAACGAGGCCGAGGAGACCGCCCGGGAGCGGGGGATGGGCTTCGCCCGGGCCGCCACGGCGGGCACCGACCCGCGGTTCGCGAAGATGATCGTGGAGCTCATCGCCGAGCACACCGATGACGCGCCGATGTGCAAGCTCTCGCAGCTGCGGGCGGCGGGCTCGACGACCAACGGGGCGCTGTGCGCTCCCGGCGGCTGCTGCTGAATCGCACCCGACGCACGACGACAGCGGGGCGTCCTCCTCACCGGGAGGGCGCCCCGCTGTCGTCGTGCGTGGGTCAGGAGCGGGTGGCCTGGTCGGCCAGGACGCGGACCATCTCGGCGACCGAGGCGCGGCGGGCGGCGCGCACGGCGTCGAACAACGGGCGCAGCGCGTCGGTCCGGGCGCGGATGGCCGAGGCCGAGAGGGCGCCGCCGGGGGAGTCGTCGGTGGCCACCCACAGGATGGCTTCGACCTCGGTGGCGCGCTGCAGGATGCGCAAGGTCCGCTGGGGGATGTCCTCGGGCCAGTCCGGTGCGGGCTTGGCGGCGATGAACTCGGCGATCTCCTCGCGCACGCCGGGACGCTGCTTGGCCACGCCGAGGTCGATCAGGGCAGTGGCGGCTTCGCGCATGGCCGAGGCCATGCCGTGCTCGGCCTCGCCGATGGGCAGGTGCTCGGCGGGCGGGAGCTCGCCGGTTTCGAACACCGTCCAGCGCCGGATGCCCTCGGCGATGCGCTCGGGGACCAGGCCGAGGCCGGCTTCGGGCAGCACGGCGGCTTCGCGGACGCGCATCGCGAGCTTGGAGAACGGGCTGGCACCGCCCAGTCCGCGCGCGTCGCCGGGCACGGGCAGCGCCAGTTCGCCGGTGGAGGCACCGGCCTTGCGCAGCGCGGCCAGCAGCAGGGCGGGACCGGCCGGTGTTTCCTCGGGGCCGGGCAGGTCGAGCCGTGCCGCGAGCTCGTCGTCGGCAGCGCGGAACTCCTGCACCTCACCCCAGGTCTGCAGGGCATCGAGCACGTCGTCCGAGGCCGCCGCTCCGTGCAGCCAGGCGGAGGACCAGACAACCAATGTGGCGCTTGGGCATGGCACGTCGCTAGAGGGTACGGATCGAAAACCCTTGCTGCGTCCCGGGGGAGGGCCGGTGTGACGCCAACCATGAGGGGCCTCCGGAAGTGATTTCCCGCCCGGCGTGGCGCCGCCACTCAGCGACACGATCGGATTACCGTGTTCGCTCGTGCGGTCGGTTGAGTACGGACGGGACGTCCTCTCGGGTTCGCGGCGCAAGAAGGTGCCGGAGGTCCCCGCGGAACCAGGTCTGGTGGTCGAGGACGCGGCCAGCGGGTTCTGCGGCGCGGTGCTGCGGGTGGAGAAGGGCAACGTGGTGCTGGAGGACCGGCACGGCAAGCAGCGCCTGTTCCCGATGCGCCCGGCGGCGTTCTTGTTCGAGGGCAAGCCCGCCACGCTCGTCGAGGTGCGCGAGGCGGCCCCCGCGAGCCCGGCGCGCTCGGCCTCGGGCTCGGTGAAGGTGGAGGGCCTGCGGGCCCGCACCGCGCGGGGCAGCCGCATCTGGGTCGAGGGCGTGCACGACGCCGAGCTGGTCGAGCGCATCTGGGGACACGACCTGCGGGTGGAGGGCGTGGTCGTCGAACCGCTGCACGGCGTGGACGAGCTGCCGGGCCTGCTGGCCGAGTTCGGTCCCGGGCCGGGCCGCCGGGTGGGGGTGCTGGTGGACCACCTGGTCGCGGGCAGCAAGGAGTCCCGGCTCGTCGAGGGCATCACCGACGAGCACGTCATGATCACCGGCCACCCCTACGTCGACATCTGGCAGGCCGTGAAGCCCGCCGCGCTCGGCATCCGGGAATGGCCGCAGGTCCCGCGCGGCGAGGACTGGAAGCGCGGCGTGTGCTCGCGCCTGGGCTGGGGCGAGCCGGCCGCGGGATGGCGCCGGGTGTTGTCCGCGGTTTCCGAGTTCCGCGACGTCGAGACCCCGCTGCTGGGCGCGGTGGAGCGGTTGATCGACTTCGTCACCGCTGACGGATGAGCGCGGATCACACCTTGATCACACGCGGGCATAGGCGAGTGCGTTGACGGGCCCGCGTGCCACGATGGATCTATGACTCCTGCGCTGCTGTGGCTGATCGCCGGGGTGCTGCTGGTCGGCGCTGAGGCCCTCTCCGGGGACTTCGTGCTGGTCATGATCGGTGCCGCGGCTCTGGGGGCTGCCGGTAGTTCGGCGCTGGGCATGCCGTTGGGCGTGGACGTGGCGGTGTTCGCGGTGCTGGCCCTGGGTCTGGTGCTGCTGGCCCGGCCGGCGCTCAAGAAGCGGATGGACGTGCAGCGGGAGCTCAAGACCAACGTGGACGCCCTGGTCGGCAAGCACGCCGTGGTGGAGTCCACAGTGGATGCGCAAGGTGGTCGGGTCCGCATCGACGGCCAGTTGTGGTCGGCACGGGCGCTGGACGAGCCCCAGGTTATCGAGGCCGGCCGCACGGTCACCGTCATGGAGATCGCGGGCGCCACCGCCGTGGTGTGGGCCGAGCCGTGAGGAGATGAGGCTTCGTGGGGATGGCCGAACTGATCGTGCTGGTGGTCGTGGTGCTGCTGGTGCTCATCGTCGTGGTCAAGGCCGTGATGGTGGTGCCGCAAGCGCAGTCGGCGGTGATCGAGCGGCTGGGCCGCTTCCGCACCGTCGCGCAACCGGGGCTGAACCTGCTGGTGCCGTTCTTCGACCGGGTGCGGGCGCGCATCGACCTGCGCGAGCAGGTCGTGTCGTTCCCGCCGCAGCCGGTGATCACCCAGGACAACTTGACCGTCTCGATCGACACGGTGGTCTACTTCCAGGTCACCGACGCGCGGGCCGCGGTCTACGAGATCTCCGACTACATCGTGGCGGTGGAGCAGCTGACCACCACGACGCTGCGCAACGTGGTCGGCGCGATGAGCCTGGAGGAGACGCTGACCTCCCGGGACGCGATCAACACCCAGCTGCGCGGGGTGCTCGACACCGAGACCGGCCGGTGGGGCATCCGGGTCGCCCGCGTCGAGCTCAAGGCGATCGACCCGCCGCCGTCGATCAAGGACTCGATGGAGAAGCAGATGCGCGCCGACCGGGAGAAGCGCGCGATGATCCTCAACGCCGAGGGCACCCGGGAATCGGCGATCAAGACCGCTGAGGGTCAGAAGCAGTCGGCCATCTTGGCGGCCGAAGGTGAGAAGCAGGCGGCGATCCTGGCCGCTGAGGCCGACCGGCAGTCCAGCATCCTGCGGGCGCAGGGTGAGCGGGCCAGCCAGTACCTGCAGTCGCAGGGCCAGGCCAAGGCGATCGAGAAGGTCTTCGCGGCGGTCAAGCGCTCCAAGCCCACCCCGGAGCTGCTGGCCTACCAGTACCTGCAGACGCTGCCGCAGATGGCCCAAGGCGACGCCAACAAGGTGTGGGTCGTTCCCAGCGACTTCGGCAAGTCCCTGGAGGGCTTCGCCCGCATGCTCGGCGAACAGGGCGAGGACGGCGTCTTCCGCTACGAGCCGCCGGAGGAGACCCCCGACGCCCCGCCGGCCGAGGCCGTGGAGGAGTCGGTGCAGTCCTGGTTCGACACCTCCACCAACCCGGAGGTGGCCGAGGCGGTGCGCGCCGCGGAGGCGGTGGCTCGCAAGGAGGTCCCGCCGGCCAACGTCTCCCAGCCGCCCGAACAGCTCTGATCGGACCTCCCGGACCGCCCTGGACGGCGGTGCGGGTGGCTAGCACGAACACGACGTGAGCAGGCGAGGGGCCGGACATCCCGTGAGATGTCCGGCCCCTCGCCCTCGCAAGGGCGACACGGCCCACCCACGAGCGACGTGTCCCGGTCTGCCGCAACGGCGCGAACACCGCCCGCCGCAAGGCCTCCGGCCACGACTACGCCCCTCCCACGGCTGACCCGAGGCACCCGGAGGCCGCCTGCCTTCGAACTTCTCGCGAAGTTCGACCCGGGACTTCGAGGGTCGAACTTCGCGAGAAGTGGGAATCGTCGCCACCCGGAGCGGCGCTCTGAGCTGTGGGAACGGGTGTTCCTCGGGTCCGTCGGTCGTCCGTTGGGGGTGGTGGTGTCCCTCCCCGTGGGAGGCTTCAGCCTTGGGGGAGGGACGTGTCCCGGTGGCGGTGCCGGGTGGTCCGGCGGCTCCGGTAGGCGGTGATCAGCTCCGCTGGGTCGCGATGTCCGTCATCCGGCGCCGGGGCCCACTCGTTGCGCAGGGGCCGGTTCGGTGGCCACGGGGGTGAACGGCTCCGCGTCGTCGCGTGCGGGGGCGTACGTGGCCACCGCGCCCAGGGCGTGGCCGTAGGGGTCGCGCAGCACGCTGAACACGCCGGGGAAGACCCGGATCTGGCCGTCGCGGCAGGTCACCGGCAGGTGCAGGGGTGTGCCGTCGAGGTCGGCGTGGGCCGCGTCCATGGCGCGGTAGTAGCCGGCCCAGTGCGCCTGCTGGAAGTCCGGGGGCACGATCAGGTCGAGCGAGGCGCCGACGGCCTCGCCGGCGGGGTGGCCGAACAACAGCTCGGCGTCGGCGTTGAAGTGCTGGATCGTGCCGCTGGGGTCGGCGATCACCACGGCCGACCGGTCGTCGAAGTCGTTCATGGTCGATATGGTGGAGGTCCTCTGATGATCTCGCCCTCTGGAGAACACTTTCCAGTGTTTTAGTACCTCTATCTCTTCAGTGTCAGCTGAAATCGATGCTCCGCATCGCACTCCCCCGCGACCGTGACAGTCGAAGACCGCTTCAGGCGACGGTGGGGTTCAGGTAGGAGCCTCCGGCGATGCCGAGGGCGTGGACGGTGCCCAGCAGGTGTTCGCGCAGCTGCTTCTTGGCCTGCTCGGCGTCGCCGTCGGAGAGGGTCTCGGCGAGCTGGGAGTGCTGGCGGGTGATGCGTTCGCGGGCCGAGTGGGTGCGGGCGGTGGAGGTGATGCGCATCTGCTTGTCGCGCAGCGTGTTGTAGAGGTCGGTGACCACCGGGTTGCCCGCGGCGCTGACCAGCGTGGCGTGGAAGCCGCGGTCGGCGACGTGCATCTCGGCGTCGGTGAGGTCGGCGCCGTCGCAGGCGGGGTGCGCGGCCAGTTCCCGTCCGACGGCGGCCATCGCCTCGGTGCCGTCGATGGCGAGCTTGTCGATGGCGAAGCTCTCCAGGGCCAGGCGGGCTTCGATCACGGCGCGGGCCTCGTCCGCGCTGACCGGTACGACGAGGGCGCCGCGCTTGGGGTAGAGCTTGAGGAAGCCCTCCGACTGCAGCCGCAGGAACGCCTCGCGGACGGGAGTGCGCGACATCTGCAGGGCGCCGGCCACTTCTCCTTCGCTGAGCAGTTCCCCGTCGGGGAAGCTGCCATCGAGGAGTCCGGTCTTGACGTGGTGGTACGCGCGGTCGGCTGCCGGCGTTTCGGGTGCTGTTGCGCTCGACACGTGAGCATCGTACTTCCACCCCTCTTGTATCTAAGATAGATACAAGTTCTTCCATCACGGGGAGGGGGCGCACGTGTCCACAGCAGTCGAAGCCGCGCCACCGGAGCACTCCGGTCAGCGGCAACGGAGCGCCGGCCGCACGGCCTGGCTGGTCTGGGGAGTGGGGGCGCTGTGCTACTGCGCGGCGCTGTTCCACCGCGCCGGGCTGGGCGTGGCCGCTCCGGGTGCCGTGGAGCGCTTCGACGCAGGTCCGGGCGTGCTGGCCCTGTTCTCAGCGCTGCAGCTCGGCGTCTACCTGGTGCTGCAGATCCCGGCGGGACTGCTGGCCGATCGGCTCGGCCCGCGCAAGGTCATCACCGGCGGCATGGTCGCCCTCGCGCTGGGTTCGGCGGTGTTCGCGTTGAGCGGGTCGATCGTCGGCGGCCTCACCGGGCGCATGCTCATCGGGTTCGGTGACGCGTTCATGTTCACCAACGTGCTGCGGCTTGCCGCGCACTGGTTTCCGCCGCAGCGCTACGGCAAGGTCGCCGCGCTGACCGGTCTGGCCGGTGGTCTGGGTCAGGTCATCGCGACGCTGCCGCTGAGCCTGTCGCTGCACTCGCTGGGCTGGGTGCCGACCTTCCTCGGCGCTGGGGCGCTGACGGCCGCGCTCTGCCTGGCGGCCGCGCTGGTCATCCGCGACCGGACTCCCGCCGCGCGGCAGGAGCAGGCCGAGCCGGTGAGCGAGCGGGTGCGCCAGAGCCTGCGGGTGGTGGTCGCCCAGCGGGGGACGAAGCACTCCTTCTGGACGCACTTCGTGCTGATGGCGCAGTTCGTTGCGGTCACCACGCTGTGGGGTGGCCCGTGGCTGAGCTCGGCGCAGGGGCACGGTCAGTCGGAGATCGGGTCGCTGCTGCTGGTCAGCGTGCTCGGGTTCATCGCGGGTTCGTGGTTCGCCGGGCAGTACGTTTCGGGGCGTGCGCGTCGCCGTGAGCGCTACACCTTCGGGTTGTCCGTGGTCGTCGTGGTCGTGTGGGCGGTCCTGGTCGGGTGGCCGGGTGTGCTGCCGCTGCCGGTGCTGGCGGTGGCCTTGGCCACGGTCGGTGTGGCCGGGGGTGCGGCGATGCTGGCCTTCGACGGTGCGCGGTTGGCCAACGCCGAGCACCGCTCGGGCACTGCCACGGGTGTGGTGAACATGGGTGGTTTCAGCGCGGCGGTGCTGATCCAGTTGCTGGTCGGTGCGGTGCTGGAGCTGGTGTCGGGGATGGATCCGGTGGTGGCGTACCGGTGGGCGTTCGCGCCGGTCGTGGCGCTGGTGGTGGTCGGCACGGCTGCGCAGTGGTGGCTGCGGGACCGCGCCCTGTGGTGAGCGCGCGGGGTTAGCCTCGGGTTCGGTGGCGGGCCAACGGCGGCCGGCCCGGGCTCGGAGGTCGTGCTGTGACGGTGTGGGAACTGCGCAACCTGGTGGGCGGCAAGTCGGTGTCCACGGTGGCGGGTGGGACGTTGCCGCTGGTGGATCCCAGCACCGGTGAGGAGTTCGGAACGGCGCCGCTGACGCGGTGGAGCGATGTCGATGCGGTGATGCCGGTGGCGGCCGCGGCCTTCGAGTTGTGGTCGCAGACCACGCCGCGGGAGCGGCAGGAGGCGTTGCTGGGGCTGGCCGATGCGGTGGCCGAGCGTGTTGAGGAGCTGGTGCGGGCGGAGTGCCGGTGCACGGGCAAGCCGTTCGAGGTGGTGCGTGGCAGGGAGTTGCCGATGGCGGTGGACCTGCTGCGCTTCTACGCCGGTGCGGCGCGGGCGGAGGGGGCCACGGCGGGTGGTGAGTACCTGCCGGGGCACACCTCGTTCGCGCGGCGTGAGCCGATCGGGGTGTGCGCGGCGGTGACGTCGTGGACGCATCCGTTGTTGCAGGCGGCGGCGAAGATCGCTCCGGCGTTGGCGGCGGGCAACACGGTGGTGTTGAAGCCGGCGGAGACGACGCCGATCAGCGCGGTGCTGGTGGGTGAGTTGGCGGGGGAGTTCGTGCCACCGGGTGTGCTCAACGTGGTGTGCGGTGATCGCGACAGCGGTCGGGCGATGGTGGCTCACGGCGTGCCGGGGATGTTCTCGATCACCGGGACGGTGCGGTCGGGGATGGAGGTGGCGGGGTCGGCGGCTGCGGACTTGAAGCGGGCGCACTTGCAGTTGGGGGGCAAGGCGCCGGCGGTGGTGTTCGCGGATGCGGATCTGGAGCGTGCGGCTGAGGGGATCGCGGCGGCGGCGTTCGGGAACGCGGGGCAGAGTTGCACGGCGGCCAGCCGGGTGCTGGTGGCTGCGGAGGTGCACGAGGAGTTGGTGGGCCGGTTGGTGGAGTGGGCCGGTCGGTTGCGGCCGGGGCCGCCGCAGGACGCGGATGCGGCGTTCGGTCCGCTCAACAGCTTGGGGCAGTTGGAGCTGGTGCTGGAGCGGTTGGAGCGGTTGCCGTCGCACGCGCGGGTCGTGGCGGGGGGTCGGCGGCGGGGTGAGCGTGGGTTCTTCTTGGAGGCCACGGTAGTCGACGGTGCGCTGCAGGACGACGAGTTGGTGCAGCACGAGGTCTTGGGTCCGTTGGTGTCGGTGCAGTCCTTCGGGGGTGAGGACGAGGCGGTGGCGTTGGCCAACGGTGTGCGCTACGGGTTGACCGCGAGCGTGTGGACGCGTGATCACGGTCGGGCGATGCGGATGTCGCGGCGGTTGCAGGCGGGGACGGTGTGGATCAACACCCACGATTGCCTGGTGGCCGAGATGCCGCATTCGGGGTTCAAGCATTCGGCGTCGGCGCGGGATTTCGGTGATGACGGGTTGGCCGATTACACCCGCGTCAAGCACGTGATGTCGGCGTGGGAGTAGGTCAGCGGGGTGTGGTGGCGCGGGGCCAGGGGTGTGCTTGTTCGTAGGCGTGGGCGGCGCGGAGGATGGTGGCGTCGGCGTGGCGGGGGGCGATGATCTGCAGGCCGATGGGAAGGCCGTCGTCGGTGTGGCCGCAGGGGATGCTGGCGGCGGGTTGCTGGGTCATGTTGAAGGGGTAGGTGAACGGGGTCCAGCTGGTCCAGCGGTGGCCGTCGGTGGGTGATTCGCGGCCGGCTTCGAAGGCGGCGATGGGGACGGTGGGCGTCAGCAGCAGGTCGTAGGTCTGGTGGAAGGCGCCGGTGCGTTGGCCGAGCTTCATGCGGGTGTTGGTGGCTTCGAGGTAGTCCTGGGCGGAGTAGGTGAGGCCTTGGCGGCAGATCTCGGCGAGGCCGGGGTCGAGGAGTGCGCGTTGGTCGTCGGTGAGGTGTTCGGTGGCTTTGGCGGCGCCGGCGGCCCACAGGACGTGGAAGTCGTCGACGGGGTCGGTGATGCCGGGGTCGGCGTGTTCGACGTGGGCGCCGAGGTCGGCGAAGGTGCGGGCGGCGTGCTCGAGGGCGCGGCTGACCTGGGGGTCGACGGGGGTGCCGAACCCGAGGTCGCTGCTGACGGCGATGCGCATGCCGGCGACGCCGCCGCCGAGGTGGTCGAGGAAGGAGTCGGGTGGTGGTGCCAGCACTGACCAGTCGCGCACGTCGGGGCGGGCGAGCACGTCGAGCATGAGGGCGGTGTCGGTGACGGTGGTGGCCATCGGCCCGGCGTGGGAGAGGGTGCCGAAGGGGCTGGCCGGGTAGAGGGGGATGCGGCCGTAGGTGGGTTTGATGGTGGCGATGCCGCAGAAGGAGGCGGGGATGCGCACGGATCCGCCGCCGTCGGAGCCCAGGGCCAGTGGGCCCATGCCGGCGGCCACGGCTGCGGCGGCGCCGCCGGAGGAGCCGCCTGCGGTGCGGGTGGGGTTGTGCGGGTTTCGGGTGGTGCCGTGGCGGGGGCTGTCGGTGACGCCCTTCCAGGCGAGTTCGGGTGTGGTGGTTTTTCCTACCAGCACGGCGTTTTCGGCGCGCAGGTGGGCGACGGCGGGGGCGTCTTCGGACCAGGGCTGGTCGGGGTCGGTGGTGCGGGAGCCGCGCAGGGTGGGCCAGCCGCGGGTGAGGAAGAGGTCCTTGATGGAGGTGGGCACGCCGTCGAGGCGGCCGGCGGGTTGGCCGCGGTGCCAACGGTCTTCCGAGGCGCGGGCGGCGTGCAGGGCGGCGTCGGGGTCGAGCAGGCAGTAGGCGTTGAGGGTTGTGTCGTGGTCGTCGATGCGTTTCAGGACGGCTTGGGTCGCCTCGACCGGGGAGAGGGTTCCGGCGGCGTAGGCGGCCAGCAGTTCGGTGGCGGGCAGCTCGGCGGGCTCGGTGGTGGCCATGGCGTCTCCGTGGTGTGGCGAACTGCGGGTCAGCTGCTGGGGTAGCCGCGGTGCTTGTCGACGAGGTTGTGCAGGTCGGTTCCTCCGGTGAAGGCGCGCAGGTTTCTCAGGAACAGCGCGACGAGTTCGTCGGTCCAGCCGACGGTGTCGCCGGACATGTGGGGGGAGATGAGGACGTGGGGCATCTCCCAGAGGGGTGAGTCGGTGGGCAGGGGTTCGGTGTCGAAGACGTCGAGGGCGGCGCCGGCGATCTGGTGCTGTCGCAGGGCTTCGACGAGGGCGGGTTGGTCGACGTGTTCGCCGCGGCCGACGTTGATCAGGCGTGCGGTGGGGCGCATCGCGGTGAGGACGTCGGTGTTGATGAGTCCGTGGGTTTGGGGGGTCAGGGGTGCGGCGACGACGAGGTAGTCGTAGTCGCCTGCGATGCGGGCGAGGTCGTCGGAGGCGTGGATGTCGCCGAAGTCGGGATCGCCGGTGCGGGCGGTGCGGCCGGCGCCGGCGACGTCGAGTCCGGCGGCGGTGAGCTGGCGGGCGATGGCGCGGCCGATGGGTCCGGTTCCCACGACGAGGGCGGTCCTGCCGGTGAGGCGTTCGGTGACGCGGTGCTTCCACTGCTTGGCGTCTTGCAGCCGCAGGGTGGTGTGCATGTCCTTGGCGAAGGTGAGCACGGTTCCGAGGACGTATTCGGCGATGGGTTGGTCGAACACGCCGCGGGAGTTGGTCAGGGCGACGTCGGAGTCGCGCAGTTCGGGGAACAGCAGGCGGTCCACTCCGGCGCTGGCGGCGTGGATCCAGCGGAGCTTGTCGGCGTGCGGCCAGGCGTCGGCGATGGCTTGGGAGCGGAAGGCCCACACGAACAGCGCGTCGGCGCCGGGCAGGGCTTGGGGGAGTTGCTCGCCGGTCGCGTAGCGCAGGTCGGCGTGGTCGGCGATGCGGGCCATCTCGTCGGGTGCGTCGCCGTCGTGGAGGACGACGACGGTGGGGCGGGAGTGGATCATGTGGATGACCTTAGGGCCGGAGGTGGTGCGGGCGTAGGTCTCCCACGCCGGTAACAAGTGTGTTTCCCCAGTCCTGGGCGAGAAAACGACCCTCGGTGGAAGCATTGACACGCTAAGAAGCGTTCGTAGGATTGTCAACAATCCACGAGCGACGGGCAGGGCCGGTCAGCGGGGAGATCACCCAACACCACTGCGAGGAATGGATCACGATGCCCAGGTACCTGTCGATCACGCTGGAGAAGCGCGGTGTGTCGTGCGTGGCGGAGCTGCTGGAGAAGGACGCTCCCCGCACCTGCGAGGCGGTGTGGAACGCGCTGCCGCAGGTCGGGCCGGTGCACCACGCCAAGTACGCCCGCAACGAGGTCTACACGATGGTGCCGCGGTTCGCCGTGGACGAGCCGGGCCAGGAGAACCCGACGGTCACTCCCATTCCGGGTGATGTCGTGTACTTCTCCTTCCCGGGCGGGATGTTGGACCGGGATTTCAAGCAGGACAAGGGGATTGAGGACCTGCCGGGGGTGATCGACCTGGCGATCTTCTACGGCCGCAACAACCTGCTGCTCAACGGCGACGTGGGCTGGGTTCCCGGCAACGTCTACGCCACGATCGTGGAGGGCTTGGCCGAGATGGCCGAGGCCTGCAACGACGTGTGGCGTTCCGGCAGCGTGGGCGAAACGCTGCGCTACGACCGCATCGAGCGTTAGGCGAGGCCGCCGATGGCACCTGAAGACTTCCTCGGCGCGGTGCCCGGGCCCCGGCCGCAGCGCGGGATCGGGGTGATCGCCCCGTTCGACCTGGCGCTGGATCGTGAGCTGTGGCGGTGGGCTCCGGCTGAGGTCTCGCTGTACCTGACGCGCACGGCGTTCGTGCCGGTGCCGGTCAGCGTGGAGCAGGCCAACCGGGTCTCCGACGAGGCCTCCGTGCACGCGGCGACCCGTGACCTGCTGGTGCCCGAGCCGGAGGTGGTGGCTTACGCGTGCACCTCGGGCAGTTTCGTCGACGGTGCCGGTGGGCAGCGGCGGCTGGTGGAGGTCATGCGCGAGGCCGGTGCGCCGGCGGCGGTGACGACCTCGGGGGCGCTGGTGTCGGCGCTGGAGGTGCTCGGGGTGGGCAGCGTGGCGATCGCGACGCCCTACGTCGTGAGCATCACCGACCGGTTGGTGTCGTACCTGGGCGAGCACGGCATCGCGGTGGTCTCCAGCGTCGGTCTGGGGCTGGAGGGCCAGATCTGGAAGACCTGCTACGCCGATGTGGTGGAGATCGTGCGCGCGGCTGATCGCCCGGAGGCCGAGGCGATGTTCATCTCGTGCACGAACCTGCCCACCTACGACTTGATCGGCCCGCTGGAGCAGGAGTTGGGCAAGCCGGTGCTCACGGCCAACCAGGTGACCATCTGGGCTGCGTTGCGCGAGATGGGCCTGTCGGCGGTGGGTGCCGAGCAGCGGTTGATGCAGGCGGTGGACGTGCCGGCTGCGTGCGCCCGCTGACGTAAAGATGACATCACGGACGTTCTGGTCGCCGTGCACCCTGCGGTAACATTGTCGACAATCCGACACCCACGGTGGTGGGGTTGCCCAGGGTCGTGGCCGCTGGACGTGACAAGCACAGGATGGAGCTCCCCGGTGCCGCACACCGCAGGAATTCTGTATCCCGGCCACAGCGCCGAAGACGACTACCCGGTCCTGGAGAACCTGCTCGGCGAGGACGTGCGCCTGCCGCTGGTGCACACGTTGATGCGCGAGGACGCCCACCGGGTGGACGCGCTGCTGGACGTGGGCTCGGAGCAGGTGCTGGCCGAGGGCGCTCGCGCGCTGGGCGCGGTGGACTCGGTGATCTGGGCGTGCACCTCCGGCAGTTTCGTGTTCGGCCAGGCCGGGGCGCGCGAGCAGGTCGAGAAGCTGCAGGCGGTGACCGGCGTGCCCACCTCGAGCACCTCGTTCGCGTTCGTGCACGCCGCGGCGCGGCTGGGGTTGCGGCGGGTCGCGGTGGCCGCGACCTACCCGGCCGATGTGGCTGAGCGCTTCGTGGAGTTCCTGCAGGGGTATGACCTGGAGGTGGTGCGGTTGTCCAGCCGGGGCATCGTCACCGCCGCCGAGGTCGGCACGCTCGGTCGGGAGGCGGTGCTGGAGTTCGCCGCGGCCAACGACGACGAGCGGGCCGAGGCGGTGCTGATGCCCGACACGGCCCTGCACACCGCCGCGTGGTTGGAGGAGCTCGAACAGCGGGTGGGCAAACCGGTGCTCACCGCCAACCAGGTCAGCGCCTGGGAGGCGCTGCGGCTGGCCGGTGCCGACCGGCCGCGTGCGGGGTTGGGAACGCTGTTCGCGGACCAGAACGGGCCGGTCACCTCGGGGTGACCGCCAGGACGAGGAGATGGTGAGCGCAGTGCTCGGGACCGAGGAGCAGGACCAGCAGCCCGGTGAGTTGGAGCCGGTGCAGCGGAAGTCGACTGCAGCGATCGTGGCCGATCAGTTGCGCGCGGCGATCATGTACGGGTCGCTTCCTCCGGGCTCACAGCTGGGGGAGGCGGAGTTGGCGGCCCGGCTGGGGGTCAGCCGGGGGCCGTTGCGGGAGGCGATGCAGCGGCTGGTGGCCGAGGGGTTGTTGCGCAGTGAGCCGCACCGCGGGTTGTTCGTGATGGATCTGGACACCGAGGACGTCGCCGACATCTACTTGGCGCGGTTGGCGGTGGAGCGGGCTGCCTGCGAGCAGATCGTGCGTCACCACCGGGTGGAGGCGGTGGCGGAGTTGACCGCGGCGCAGTCGCGGATGGTGGCCGCGGCCGGCAAGGGTGATGGCATCGAGCTGGCTGATGCCGATCAGGAGTTCCACGAGACGCTGGTGCGCGTCTCCGGTAGCGCGCGGTTGCAGCGCATGGCGCAGACGTTGCTGGTGGAGAAGCGGATGTGCTTGACGGCGTTGCAGGACAAGTACCACGCCGACGTGCAGGCCCTGGTCGATGAGCACAAGGGGCTGGTCGATGCGATCGAGGCCGGGGATGAGGCGTTGTTGCTCTCGCGGCTGGAGGCGCACATGAACGACGCGATGGAGCGGCTCAACGGCTCGATGGCCCAGTAGCGCCCCTGGGTGGGTGAAGAAAGAAGCAGCGGGGTGCCGGTCGAGGACCGGCACCCCGCTGCTCGTGCGGTGGGTGGCTCAGACGCCGCCGATGGAGACGTACTTGGTCTCCAGGAACTCGTCGATGCCCAGCTTGCCGCCTTCGCGGCCCAGCCCGGAGGCCTTGACCCCGCCGAAGGGGGCGGCCGGGTTGGACACGATGCCCTGGTTGAGCCCGACCATGCCGGTCTCGAGGGCTTCGCTGACGCGCAGTCCGCGCTGGAGGTTCTGCGTGAACAGGTAGCTGACCAGGCCGTACTCGGTGTTGTTGGCCTTGGCGATGGCTTCGCGTTCGTCGGTGAAGGTGGTGATCGGGGCGACCGGCCCGAAGATCTCCTCGGCGGTCATGCGCGCCTGCTCGGGCACGCCGGTGAGCACGGTGGGGGTGTAGAAGTAGCCGTCGCTGCCGTGGCGGTCGCCGCCGGTGACGACCTGCGCGCCTTGGGCGACCGCGTCGGAGACCAGGTCGGTGACCTTGCCCAGCTGCTTGCCGTCGATGAGCGGACCGACCTGGATCTCGTCGGAGACGCCGCGGCCGATGGTCAGCGAGGACATGCGGTCGGCGAGCTTGTCGGCGAAGGCCTGGGCGATGTCGGCGTGGACGTAGAAGCGGTTGGCGGCGGTGCAGGCTTCGCCGATGTTGCGCATCTTGGCCTGCATGGCGCCGTCGACCGCCGCGTCGAGGTCGGCATCGTCGAAGACCAGGAACGGGGCGTTGCCGCCGAGTTCGAGGGAGACCTTGAGGACCTGCTCGGCGGATTGTTCGATGAGCTTGCGGCCCACGGCGGTGGAGCCGGTGAACGACAGCTTGCGGGCGCGCGGGTCGCGGATCATCGGTTCCATCACCGCACCGGCATCGGCGGCGGTGACGACGTTGACCACCCCGTCGGGCAGGCCGGCTTCGCGCAGGATGTCGGCCAGCGCCAGCATCGACAGCGGTGTCTGGTGGGCGGGTTTGATCACCGAGGTGCAGCCGGCGGCGATGGCGGGGCCGATCTTGCGGGTGCCCATCGCCATGGGGAAGTTCCACGGGGTGATCAGCAGTGCCGGGCCCACGGGCTGGCGGGTGATCAGGAAGCGTCCGGAGCCGTTGGGCGGCACGGCGTAGTCGCCGCTGATGCGCACGGCTTCTTCGGCGAACCAGCGGAAGAACTCCGCGGCGTAGGTGACTTCGCCGCGTGCCTCGGGCAGGGGTTTGCCCATCTCCAGGGTCATCAGCAGCGCGAGGTCTTCGCGGCGTTCGACGATGATCTCGTAGGCGCGGCGCAAGACCTCGCCGCGTTCGCGCGGCGGGTGGGTGGCCCAGTCGGTTTGGGCGTCGTGGGCGGCGGCCAGCGCGGCCCGGGCGTCGTCGGGGGTGGCGTCGGCGACCTGGCACAGGGTGGTGCCGGTGGCGGGGTCTTCGACGGCGAAGGTGCGTTCGCCGGTGGCGTCGCGCCACTTGCCCGCGATGAGCAGTTGTTTGGGGGCGGCCTCGACGACGGTCGCCTCGCGGGGGTGCGTTGGGGTGGTGGTCATCGCTGCGCGAACCCTCCTGGGTGTCGTCGGTTCTGCTGAATACCAACCTAGACCGCTTCGGTGGTGGACACCGGGCGCTGCTGATGGTTGCATGACTGCCTAGATTGTCAACAATCCTACATTCCGCACGCTTGGAGTCGATCATGACGGAGCTCTCCCCGGCGCTCAAGCAGGCGACCCCGGTGCTGGCCGCTCGCGGCGAAGGGGTCTACCTCTACGACGAAGACGACCGGCGCTACCTGGACTTCACCGCCGGCATCGGCGTCACCAGCACCGGGCACTGCCACCCCCGCGTGGTCGAGGCCGCCCAGCGGCAGGTGGGCACGCTCATCCACGGCCAGTACACGACGGTCATGCACAAGCCGTTGCTGCAGCTGACCGAACGTCTCGGCGACGTGCTGCCCTCCGGGCTCGACCGCGTCTTCTACGTCAACTCTGGTAGTGAAGCGGTCGAAGCGTCCGTGCGGTTGGCGCGACACGCAACCGGACGGCCCAACATCATCGCCCTGGAGGGTGGTTTCCACGGCCGCACCATGGGCGCGGCCGCTCTGACCACCTCCGGGGTGAAGGTGCGCGCCGGGATCGGGCCGATGATGGGCGGGGTCGTCTTCACGCCCTTCCCCGAGCCCTACCGCTGGCAGTGCTCCACCGAGCAAGCCGTGCAGCGGGCACTGGCGGAGTTCGACCAGCTGCTGCTAACCCAGTCCTCGCCGCGCGACACCGCCGCGATCATCGTCGAGCCCGTGCTCGGCGAAGGCGGCTACATCCCCGCGCCCCCGCAGTTCCTGGCCGGGCTGCGCGAACGCGCCGATGCCCACGGCTTCCTGCTCATCGTTGACGAGGTGCAGACCGGCGTGGGGCGCACCGGCAGGTTCTGGGGCCACGACCACGCCGGCATCCGCCCCGACGTCCTCATCACCGCCAAGGGCCTGGCCAGCGGCTTCCCCCTCTCGGCCATCGCCGCGAGCGAGGAGCTGATGAGCAAGGCCTGGCCGGGATCGCAAGGCGGCACCTACGGCGGCAACGCCGTGGCCGCCGCCGCGGCCTTGGCCACCCTCGACGTGGTCGAGCAGGAGGGCCTGGTGGCCAACGCCGCAGAGCAGGGCGCGCGGCTGGCCGAAGGGCTGCGCAAGGTCGCCGCCGACCACCCCGTCATCGGCGACGTGCGCGGCCTGGGCCTGATGCTGGGCAACGAGTTCACCACCCCGGAGGGCACCCCGGACGCGGCCACCGCCGCCCGGGCCCACGCGGCCGCGGCCGAGGCCGGGCTGCTGCTGCTGACCTGCGGGCCGGCGGGCAACGTGGTGCGCATGATCCCGCCGCTGATCGTCACCACCGAGCAGGTCGACGCCGCGATCGAACTGTGGGCCACCGCGGTGCGCTCGGCCGTGGCAAGCTAGAGCGCGCGCCCTGGTGGTGGGTGTGAGATCTCGCTCGCGCCCACCACCAGCACAAATCCGCCTTCGCGGATTACTGTTCGATAGCGGCGGCCACCTGCGCGACGTGCTTCTGCAATGCTGCACGCCACACAGCGGCGCGTGCGGGACGCGCCGTCACCAACCGACGCAGGTGTGAGCATGAGCGACTGGTCGGCGGGCGGACCGCCGAGGCGAAGGCAGCAACACGGCGGCCAGCGGTACGACTACTACCGGGGCGCCCAACCCCCGCAGGGGCGACGCCCCGCGCCGCCGCCACCACCCCCACCGGGACGCCCGCCGGGCGAGCGCGGCCACCCACCGCCGCCGCCGCGGCGACGCCGCCCCCGCTGGGGCAAGCGCATCGGCATCGCGCTGCTGGTGGTCGCGGCACTGCTGGCCGGGCTGGTGTTCTACTTCGACAGCATGCTGCAGCGCACCGCCGCCCTGGACTTCGCAGGCCAGGCCGGTGACTCGGCGGGCACCAACTGGCTGCTGGTGGGCTCGGACTCCCGCGAAGGGCTCGACGACGCCCAGCGCGAAGAGCTCTCCGCCGGTGATGCCGGTGGGCGCCGCACCGACTCGATGATGCTGGTGCACATCCCCGCCGGCGGCGGACAACCGGCGCTGATCAGCCTGCCGCGCGACTCCTACGTGGCCATCCCCGGGCACGGCAAGACCAAGCTGAACTCGGCGTTCGCCTTCGGCGGCCCGCAGCTGCTGGCCCAGACCGTGGAGCAGAACACCGGGGTGCACATCGACCACTACGCCGAGATCGGCTTCGGCGGGTTCGCCGACCTCGTCGACGCCGTGGGCGGGGTCGACATGTGCCTGGACAAGCCCATGGACGACGAGAAGGCCAACGTCCACCTGCCCGCGGGCTGCCAGGAGCTCGACGGACCGCAGGCCCTCGGGTTCGTGCGTGCCCGCTACTCGCTGGACGGCGGCGACCTCGAACGCGCCCAGAACCAGCGCAAGCTGCTGGGTGCGCTGGTGGACAAGGGCACCAGCCCGGCGACGCTGATCAACCCGTTCCGGCTGTTCCCGCTGGCTTCCGGGGCTAGCAAGACGTTCCTGGTCAACGACTCCGACCACATCTGGCACCTGATGTCGCTGGCGATGGCCATGGGTGATGTCAGCAGCGGTCAGGGCGTGACCACCCAGGCGCCGTTCGGGCGCTTCGGCAAGGACGGCGACGGAGCCTCGGTCATCGTCTGGGACAAGGAGGAGGCCGCCCAGATGTTCGACGCGATCCGCCAGGACCAGCCGATCCCTCCCGAGCTGCTGGGCCCCTGAGGCCACGAGGAAGAGAAGGGGGCACCCCAGGTGGGGTGCCCCCTTTCCTTCTCGCGTTCGCGGGGGTCAGCCGGCGAAGCGGTGCAGCTGGTCCATGTTGCCGTTGAACACGTCCTGACCACCTGGGAACGGGCCGTTGTCGTTGTGCTGCCAGAACGAGTGGAACCCCCAGCCCGCGGGCAACGCCCCGATCTGCGGCGCGTAGCGGGCGATCCACAGCGGGTTGTTCGGCGCGAAGTCGGGGTTGCCGCCGGTGCAGCGGTTCCACCACGAGGTCGTGGTGTAGATGACCGGGGGACGACCGGTGCGGGCGTGGTAGGTGCCGGAGAAGTCAGCGATCCAGCGCGACATCCCCGCCGGGTCCAGTCCGTAGCAGGTCTCGCCGTAGGGGTTGTGCTCGATGTCGAGCACCCCGGGCAGCGTGCCCGACCCGGGCGCCCAGCCGCCGCCGTTGTCGACGAAGAAGTGCGCCTGCTCGGCGCCGGGGGAGCGGTCGGGCAAGGCGAAGTGGTAGGCCCCGCGCACCATGCCCGCCCCCGCCGAACCGCGGTACTGCCCGTCGAAGCTCGAGGAGCGGAACCCGGTGCCTTCGGTGGCCTTGACGTAGGCGAAGCGCGCGCCGTCGGCGTGGGCCCGGGCCCAGTCGACCCGCGGCTGGTGGCCGCTGACGTCCATGCCGGCCACCGAACCCTTCGGCAGCGGGACGCCTGAGCGCTGCCCGGTGCGTTCGGCGCTGTAGCCCATCCACGCCCCGTGGGGATCGTGCGGGTCCAAGCGGGGCGCGGCGGCGTGCGCGGGCGACGCGGCGCTGGCCAGCGCAGCCACGACGGCCAGCGCCACCACCGTGCCGCTGCGGCGTGCCGCTGCCGCGCGGCGCCGAACGCGACCGGGCAGGTTGAACATGGCAGGCCTCCTCACTGGACACCGCGCAACCCGGTGGTGGGCGGGCGGTGCGAGAGCCGGACAGGACGGGGTGAAAGATTTTCGGGAAGCTGATCTTGCGCGCGCGGACCGAGGGTAACCCGGGCTGTGCGGGCCCGCCGGTTATCGACGCGCGAGTGTTTCGCATTTGACCCGTTCCGCGGCAGCACTTCCGTCGTCCACTGTGTGTCCACTGTGGCCTGTGTCATCGTGGAGTGGAGATTCCGCCCCGGCTGGGGTAGCCCTGTGGGCATGGCACAGCGACACAGCGGCCGGGGCGGTCCCCGGCGCAGCGGCCCCCGCACCAGCGGCACCCCCCAGCCCCGCGACCCCGCCGCCGAACGCGGCGACGCCGCACGGCTGCGGCAGGAACTGCGCGGCATGCACGGCTCCGGCTACGGCCGCTACAAGTCGCTGACCGGCGCCTGGCGCTTCGACGAGTTCACCCTGCAGGTCCAGCGCGTCCAACCCGACCCCTACGCCCCGGCCAGCCGCGTGCAGGTCACCGTCGACCCTGAAGTGGCCGACCTGCCCCCCGACCTGCACAGCAGCACGGTGCGTTCCCGCGCCCTGGCCGGCTACCTCGTGCGCGCCCTGCACCGCGAGCTGTCCGGAAGCCGGCTGCGCGTCGACGCCGGCGGCCAGCAGGTCCTCGACCGCAGCTCCTGCCAGATCCGCCCCGATGGCGCGGTGCAAGTGCGGATGGGCATCGACCTGCCCGCCCGCGGTCGCAGCATCGACGGCCACGGCGCCGCGCACACCCTGTGCGAGGAACTGCCCGAGGTCGTCGACGCCGCCCTGCGCTGGGCCGTGGCCGACCAGCGGGCCGCCCGCGAGTTCGTCGACTCCCTCGAGGACACCGACGCCCTGCGCGCCGCCCTGCCTGAACGCGGGCTGGTCGCCTTCGTCGCCGACGGGGCGATCCTGCCGCGCCGCAGCGGCATCGACGAACGTCCCCTGCGCGAGGCGGTGCCGTTCTCCTCACCAGAGTCGATGCGGGTGCGCATCAAGCTGCCCAACCGCGGCGAGATCACCGGCATGGGCGTGCCCGAAGGCATCACGCTGATCGTCGGCGGCGGCTTCCACGGCAAGTCCACCCTGCTGCGCGCCCTGGAGCACGGCGTCTACGACCACGTGCCCGGCGACGGCCGCGAACTGGTCGTGGCCCGCACCGATGCGGTCAAGGTGCGCGCCGAGGACGGCCGGCGCGTGCACCGGGTGGACGTCAGCCCGTTCGTCTCCCACCTGCCCACCGGCGCCGACACCCGCGACTTCTCCACCGACAACGCCTCCGGCTCGACCTCGCAGGCGGCCTCGATCACCGAAGCGGTTGAAGCCGGGGCCGGGGTGCTGCTGGTCGACGAGGACACCGCCGCGACCAACCTGATGATCCGCGACGCCCGCATGCAAGCCCTGGTGGCCAAGGACGCCGAACCCCTGACGCCCTTCGTCGACCTCATCCGGCCCCTGCACACCACCCACGGGGTCTCCACCGTGCTGGTCATGGGCGGCTCGGGCGACTACATGGACGTCGCCGACCACGTGCTGATGATGGACGCCTACCGGGCCCGCGACGTCACCGCCCAGGCCCGCGAACTCGCCGAAGCCCGCCCCACCGGGCGGCACACCGAAGCCGAGGGCTACCCGCCGATGCGCCACCGGGTGGTCGACCCGGCCTGCATCGGCACCGATCGCCCCAAGATCCGCGCCCGCGGCACCGACGCGCTGAGCCTGGGCGAGTCGACCATCGAGCTGCGCGGCGTGGAGCAGATCGTCGACTCCTCCCAAGTCACCGGTATCGGGCTCGCCCTGGTCGGCATGGCGCGCCGCGGGCTGCTCGACGGGCGCCGCACCCTGCGCGAAGCGCTGGAGGTCCTCGGTGCCGACATCGCCGAACGCGGCGTGCACGCGGTGGACGAGAAGTTCGTGGGCGATTTCGCCGTGCCCCGGCCGCTGGAGGTCGCCGCGGCGCTCAACCGGCTGCGCGTGCTGCGCATCGGCGACACCCGCACCTGAGCAGGCGTTTGCCCGCGCCGCCCGGCAGGGCACCCTCGGACTGCCCCCGATGTGGTGGGAGGCCGCTGATGCCTCAGATGCGATCCCGGTTACCCCGCTCGACCGGCTACACCGATCGGACCCACGCCGGTCAGGTGCTGGCCGGGCACCTGCGCGGCCTGGAGCTGTCGGACCCGGTGGTGTTCGGGCTGGCCCGCGGAGGAGTGCCGGTGGCCGCCGAAGTCGCCCGCGCCCTGGGCGCGCCGCTGCGGGTGTGCGTGGCCCGCAAGATCGGCGCCCCCGGCCAGCCCGAACTGGCCCTGGGCGCGGTCACCGCCCACGGGCCGCCCAGCTACGACCACGACCTGGTGCGCTCCTTCGGGCTCAGCACCGAGGACCTCGCGCAGGCCTGCGAGCGGGAACGCGCCGAAGCCGCCCGCCGCGAGGAGCTCTACCACGGCCACCCGGTGCAGCTTCCCGGCCGCGATGCGGTGCTGGTCGACGACGGGCTGGCCACCGGCGCCACCGCCCGCGCCGCGCTGCGGATGCTCGCCGGAGCAGGACCGCGCCGCCTGGTGCTGGCCGTGCCGGTGGGCTCACCGGAGTCGGTGCGGGCGCTGCGCTCGGAGGCCGATGCGGTGGTGTGCGTGCTGCAGCCGGTGGGCTTCGCCGCGGTCGGGCAGTGGTACCGCAACTTCGCCGCCACCACCGACGAGGAGATCAACACGCTGCTCGAAGAGCTCGGCGAGCCCGACCAGAGCTGATCACCCCGGGCGCGGTGATCGTGGCGGAAGGTGATCTGCGCAGGTGGTGTCCGCTCGCGCCTCCGGTGATCACCGCCGCTGCGCGCCCGCCCGGTGCCGAGCTTGCGCATCGGCCTCACCACGATCGCGTGGGACGCGCTAACCTCTCCGCACCTACTCCTGTGCTGCGACAAGCCCGCGATCCGGACAACCCGGGCCGGATCGGTGCGGTGCGTGGCGGTCGGGGTGGAGTTGGTACTGGATTCGGTTGATTGGTTCGCTATGACTGCCGCTGGACATTCCGATGACTCGTCGACCCAGGCGGGCAAGCACGGGCCGCCTTCGCGCCGCTCGGGCAGGCGCGGTGAGGACGCCGGAGGCGAGTCGGGCTACTCCTCGGAGGTTGCCCGGCAGGTCGGCGAGGCGACCGTGGCGCTGGGCGAGCGCCTGCGCGACCCGGGCGTGGCCCACTCGGTCGAGGAGATCGAGAAGGTCATGCGTGGCTTCTCGCTGACCGTGGAGGGCATGTCCGGTGGCCTGTCCGGGGTCACCGAGTGGTTGCGCGCAGCCGGTCACGTCGGCCCGCTGTCCGGGCACGCCAGCGTCATGTCCGAACGCCTGTCGCACATCGGCAAGGAACTCTCCCGGCTGGCCGACGCCATAGAGCAGGCACAACAGCAAGCCAGCTGAGCACACCGCAACCCCGGGCCGGGCGGGACCGGCCGTCGTGCCACAATGATCACGCGCGGCCCAGCCCGGTCCCGGGGTGCCAGATCAGGCCGTGCGCAGGGGTTTTCGCGGACGGCACGGAAGCGTCCGGAGGCATCCCGGAGCGCTGCGGGGCGCACCGGTCGAGCCACCGGCGCGGCAGGGGGCCGAGGCTGGTCCGCTCGAAGCCCGGGAGACCACCGGCCGTGCCGTGTTCGGCCGGTGCTTGTCGGCGTGGCGCGTGTGGAGGTGGCCCGGTTGGATCGCGGCGGTGCCGAAGACTCTTCCAGCGCCTTCGACTCGCTGTTCCACGACGTGCTGGCCGGCTCGGGTGATGCCGCCACCCAGTCCTCGGCGTTGTCGACCCTGCTCGACGAGCAAGCCCACGAAGTCGTCTCCAAAGCCGTTCGGGCCACAGTGGAGTGGGGCTCGCGGGAACTGGACAGCACCCACCTGCTGTGGGCGGTCACCCGCGTGCACGCCACCGCTGAACTGCTGACCTCCTCCGGGGTGCGGGTGGGGGAGCTGGCCGAAGCGGTGCGCTCAGCGGTCATCGCCGTGCAAGAACCCCTGCTGCAAGGCCAGCCGGTGCTCTCACCCGCAGCCCGGCGCGCCCTGCTGGGCGCCTACCGGCAAGCCCTCTCCGAGGGGGCTGATGTCGTCGGCGCCCGGCACGTGGTGCTCGGGCTGGCCGCTGACGCCGACTCGGTGGCCGGGCGGGCGCTGGCGCGAGCCATCGAGCTCGGCGAAGGCGGCGACGGGCGCGGGGTGCTGAGCCTGACACCCCGGCTCGACGAGTTCGGCATGGACCTCACCGAACTGGCCCGGGCCGGCAAGCTGGACCCGGTGGTGGGCCGCGACGAGGAGATCGAGCAGGCCATCGAAGTGCTGGGGCGCCGCTCGAAGAACAACCCGGTGTTCATCGGCGACCCCGGAGTTGGCAAAACCGCCATCGTGGAAGGCCTGGCGCGGCGCATCGTGGCCGGTGAGGTCCCGTGGTCGCTGGCCGACCTGCGCGTGGTCTCGCTGGACTTGGCCGGGATGATCGCCGGAGCCAAGTACCGCGGCGAGTTCGAGTCCCGCTTCCGCGACGTGCTCACCGAGATCCGCACGCACCGCGACAGCGTGCTGGTGTTCATCGACGAGCTGCACAGCATCGTCGGCGCCGGGGCCGGCGAGGGCTCCATGGACGCCGGCACCATGCTCAAACCCGCCCTCGCCCGCGGCGACGTGCGGCTGTTGGGCGCCACCACGGTCGAGGAGTACCGCAAGCACATCGAGAAGGACCCCGCCCTGGAGCGGCGCTTCGCCCCCATCACCGTCGAGGAACCCAGCGTCGAGGACACCGTGACCGTGCTGCGCGGCCTGCAGGAGCGCTACCAGCGCCACCACCGCGTGCGCATCGACACCGGCGCGCTGCAGGCCGCCGCCGAGCTCTCCCAGCGCTACATCACCGACCGGTTCCTGCCCGACAAAGCCGTCGACCTGCTCGACCAGGCCTGCAGCCGGGTGCGGCTGCGCCGCGGCGGCCAAGTCCGCGCCAACGCGGTGTTCGAACCCACGGTGATGCCCGACGACGTCGCCGACGTCGTCGCCGGCCGCACCGGCATCCCCGTGGCCGACCTCAGCGCCGAGGACGCCACCCGGCTGCTGGAGCTCGAGGAACAACTGCGCGCCAAGGTCGTGGGCCAGGACGCCGCGGTGGCCGCGGTCGCCGAAGCCGTGCGGCGAGCCCGAGTGGGCCTGGCCGACCCGGAACGACCCATCGGCAGCTTCCTGTTCCTCGGCCCCACCGGCGTCGGCAAGACCGAACTGGCACGCGCCCTGGCCCACGCGCTGTTCGGCGACGCCGGCCGGCTGCTGCGCCTGGACATGGGCGAATACCAGGAGAAGCACACCATCTCCCGGCTCATCGGCGCCCCACCCGGCTACGTCGGTTACGGCGAAGCCGGCCAGCTCACCGACCGGGTGCGCCGCCAGCCCTACTCGGTGGTGCTGCTCGACGAAGTCGAAAAAGCCCACCCCGACGTGTTCAACACCCTGCTGCAGGTCCTCGACGCCGGACGCCTGACCGACGCGCAAGGCCGGCTGGTCGACTTCCGCAACGTCGTGATCATCATGACCTCCAACCTCGGCGCCGACCGCATCCTCGACGCCGGCGCCGAGACCGGTGATGCCGCGCTGGTCGTGCTCGAGGAGCTGCGGGCCTTCTTCCGGCCGGAGTTCATCAACCGCATCGACGACGTGGTCCTGTTCCGGCCACTGGGCCTCGAACACCTGCGCACCATCGGCCGGCTGCTGCTGGAACGCACCCGCACCCAGCTCGAAGACAAAGGCATGCGGCTGTCGGTGACCGACGCCGGGCTGGACTGGCTGGTCGAACGCGGCCACCAACCCCAGTTCGGCGCGCGACCGCTGCGTCGGGTGATCTCACGGGAGCTGGACAACCGCCTGGCCCAGCTCGTGCTCGCCGGCAAGGCCACGGCAGGCGACGAGATCACCGTCGAGGCGATCGGCGACCAGCTGCAGCTGTCGGTGGGGCAGGTGTGGCGCCCGGTCGCCGGAGGCCGCCACGCCGCCGGCGGCGGCGAGAACTCCCCGCTGCCCGCCCAGAGGTCCAGCGCCTTCGGATGACCCCGGGCACCAGCGGCGGGCGAGCACGCCCGACGCCACCGCAGATGTGGTGAGCTGCACCGTGACCTGGACTTCTCCAGGGGCGATCGGGAGGTGGTGGTCGCCGCGCACACCCAGTCGGTCGCTCGGGCCGGTCTGGCACGGCAACGTCGGGTCTGCAGTAGGAGTGTCGGCGGGGATCAGCGCGGGATCCAGCGGGGGACGAGCACGTCGACGAGACCGGCGCCCACCGTTCGGGGGTCTCATCCGCCCGGGGGTCCCGCCACGGGTGAACCGACGACAGCGCGGTCGGCACACCACCGCTCCCGGTTCGACACCCACCCCACCCGGGTTCACACGAAAGTGTTGCTGCTTGTTGTGGGATGCCGGGGACTCCTACGGTGGTGAGTGGATTCCTCGAACGGGCCGTCACCGCACGCTCCCCGTCGCGCCTGCTCACAGGCGCACGACGGAACTTCCAGTCCGCGGGCGGGTTTTCACGGCACCGTCGATACGCCTACCACGAGGGGGGTAGCGTGATCGTCTCCAGGTCCATGCCCACCAGCTCCACGCCCAGCGACACCGCCCCAGGCGGCGGCATCATCGCCCCCCGCACACCCACAGACACTCCAGCCGGACCCCGCCGGGCCGGACAAGCGTTGACGGTGCGCGTGCAGTGGCCCGAACCCGGCGTCGTCGTGGTGCGCATCGGCGGTGAGATCGACACCGCCACCCTCCCCCGCATCACCGAGATCATCCGCCAACGCCTGACCGCCGCGCACCTGCACACCACGATCCTGGACCTCACCGACGTCGGCTACGCCAACAGCGCCGCCCTGGACCTGCTCATGCTGGCCTACAACGCCGCCGGACGACGCGAAGCGCGACTGCTCGTGGTGCCCGGTACCGGGCAGGTGCGCCGCCTGCTGGAACTGACCGGTCTGTCCGCGCTGTTCGACCAGGCCTCCGACGTCGAGGAAGCCCTCACCCGCGCCCACCTGTGAACGACGGTGCCCGGTGGCAGGATCCCCGGCGTGCCCACCTACGTCGCGTTGCTGCGCGCGGTCAACCTCGGACCGCACGCCCGGGTGTCGATGGCCCGGCTGCGGGAACTGATCACCGCCCAAGGCTGGGGGCACGCGCGCACCCACCTGGCCAGCGGCAACGCCGTGTTCACCAGTGAGCTCACCGAACCCGCCCCGGTGGCCCGGCGACTGCGCGACGCCCTCGCCGCCAACGGGCTGGACACCGAGGTCATGGTCCGCACCGGCCACCACTTCGTCCAGCTCGCCGAGGCCGGTCACCCGCTGGCGGTGCCGGGTGCAGCGCACACCACGCTGCAGGTCGCCTTCCCCCTCACCCCGGTCACCACCGACCAGGTCCAGGCCATGCCGATCCCCGGCGAGGAGTCCGCGGTCGCCGGCGCGGGCGAGGTGTTCCTGCACTACCCGCACGGGGTGGGCCGCTCGAAGCTGACCACCGCGCACCTGCAACGCCACCTGGGCACCCCGGTGACCTGCCGCAACTGGAAGACCGTGACCACCCTGGCCGGGTGGTGCTGAAAATTCCCGCGCGCCGGCGGCCGCGGTCCCGGTAACATCCGGCCTTGTCCTGCTGTCGGCCGCAGAGGTGCCCGTTGCTCATCTGAGGTTCGCGACCACCGCGCGATCACCCCACCCCACCACCCCGATGAAGGGCAGTGGTGGGCCTGGTGCGGTGCGTGGATGCGACCTCGGTGACCGCTAGCCCCGCCGACACGCGTGCGCGGGCAGGACACCCTTCCACCGCGTGGTGCTCGCCCCCTTTTTTTCGCGTCCCCCTGCCGGATCCTTGGCGAAGGCGAGAACACCATGCCCGCACCGCACACGCTGTCCTGCACCGACCTGCACTTCACCTGGCCCGACGGCACCACCGTGTTCAGCGGCCTCACCGCCGCGTTCCCGGCCGGTGTCACCGGCCTCATCGGCGGCAACGGCAGCGGCAAGACCACACTGCTGCAGCTGATGACCGGACACCTCGTCCCCACCGGCGGCCACCTCAGCCTGCCCGCCGCACCGGCCCACCTGCCGCAAACCCTCACCTCCCGCGTCAACGTGCGCGTCGACGAGGCCCTGGGCATCACCGCGAAGCTGCGGGCGCTGCACGCCGTGGAAGCCGGTGAGGTTACCCAAGCCCACCTCGACACCATCGGAACCGACTGGGACGTCGAACAACGCGCCCACGCCCTGCTGGCCGACCTCGGCCTCGAACACCTCGACCTGCACCGCCGCGTCGGTGAGCTCTCCGGTGGGCAGGCGGTGCTGCTGCACCTGGCCGCGCTGCTGCTGGCACGTCCCGAAGTGCTGCTGCTGGACGAACCCACCAACAACCTCGACCGCCACGCCCGCCAACGGCTGCGCCACGCCCTGGCCGCATGGCGTCACGGGGTGTCCCTCGTCGTCTCCCACGACCGCGAACTGCTCGAGGACGTCGACCGCGTCGCCGAGCTGCGCGACGGGCAGATCACCCTGCACGGCGGCGGCTACAGCAGCTACGAGCAGGCCGTGGCCACCCAGCAGGCCGCCGCGCAGCAAGCCTTGCGCACCGCCGAGGCCCAGGAACGGCGCCAAGAACGGGAATGGGTCGAAACCCAGACGAAGGTGGCGCGCCGCGCCCGCCAAGGCGCCAAAGCCGCCGAGAGCCTGCCCAAGATCCTCGCCGGTGCCCGCAAACGCGCCGCCCAGCACTCCGCCGGCAAGCTCACCGGTGTCCAGCAGCAGCGCCTGGACGCCGCCCGCCAAGCGCGGCAGAACGCCGAAGACGCCGTGCGCAGCGAGCAACAGCTGCGCGTGGACGTGCCGGCCACCCGGGTGCCCGGCGGACGCGGCGTCGCGCAGCTGCGGCAGGCGGTGCTGCCGCACACCGGCGCGAGCGTGGACCTCGACATCAGCGGCCCCGAGCGCATCGCCCTGGTGGGCGCCAACGGCACCGGCAAGACCACGCTGCTGCGACTGCTGGCCGGCCACCTCGATCCCGAGCGGGGCAGCGCGCAGGTGTCGGTCCCGGCCCGGCTGCTGCCCCAACGCCTGGACCTCCTCGACCCGGCGTTGAGCGTGGCCGACAACCTCGCCGCCGCCGCACCGGGACTGAGCGACAACCAGGTGCGCGCGCAGCTGGCCCGGCTGCTGTTCACCGGTGCACGCGCTGAACAACCCGCCGGCACGCTCTCGGGCGGGGAGGTGCTGCGCGCCAGCCTGGCGGTGGTGTTGCTGGCCGAGCCGGCACCGCAGCTGCTGATGCTCGACGAACCCACCAACAACCTCGACCTGGACTCCAGCAAGCAGCTGGCGGCCGCGCTGCGCGGCTTTCCCGGGGCGCTGGTCGTGGCCGGCCACGACGCGGCGTTCCTGCGCGAGATCAACCCCACCCGCTGGCTCCAGCTGACCGACACCCTCACCGAACTCGACCCCGAAAGCGGGACCTAGAAAACCCTCCCCAGGAACCAGCGGCAGCCACTCGCCGCAGGTCAAGGAACCAACCCGACACCACCGCACCTCACCCGTGCGGGTGGTGGTGAACACTTCGCGCGAAATGTCAGCCACCACCCGCACGAGTGACCCGGGACGCCGTGCGCCGGCGTGCCTCGGTGGTGGCGGAGGTCGAGGGTCAGCGGCCGGTCCAGGTGTGGGGGGTCTTGTCGAGGAAGGCCCGCACGCCGTTGCGGAAGTCCTGGCTGCCGAACACCGTGCGCACGAGGTCGTCGCCGTCGGGCATGGTGGCCAGCCGCAACCGCCGCACCGCCTCCTTGGCCGCCCACATCGTCAGCGGCGCGTGGGTGACCAGGCGATCGGTCACCGACTCCACGGTGGAGTCCAGTTCGTCGGGTTCGCACAGCTCGGTGAGGAACCCGGCGTCGTGGGCTTCGGTGGCGGTGAACATCCGCGCGCGCAGCAACATGTCCTTGGCGCGGGACGGGCCGAGGTGGAACACCAGCATGGAGTAGGTGTTCATCGCCAAGCAGTTGCCCAACGTGCGCGCCACCGGCACCCCGAAGCGCCCGGTGGTGGTCGAGATCCGCAGGTCGCAGGCCGCGGCCAGCGCGATCCCGGCCCCGACGCAGTAGCCGGAGATCGCCGCGACCGTGGGCACGGTGGCCGCCTCCAGGCGCCCGAAGACCTCTTCCATGCGCTGCTCGTAGACCACGCCGTCCTCGCCGCTGGTGAAATCGGCGAACTGGGCGATGTCGGTGCCGGCGACGAAGGCTTCCTGCCCGGCACCGCGCAACACCACCACCCTGATCTCCGGGTCGGATTCGGCGCGCTCGAGCGCAGCCACCATCCCGTCGTACATCGCCCAGCTCATGGCGTTGCGCTGCGCGGGCCGGTTGAACGTCACGTGCAGCACCGGGCCCTCGGCGCTCACCAGCAGTTCATCGGACATCGGCGTGTTCCTTCCTGCCCGCGCGGCGGCGGGCCAGCAGTGGGGTGGCGAGCATGGCCGCGGCCAGCAGCAGGAGGACCACGGCGATCGGCTGGGCCGCCAGCAGCCGCATGTCACCGTCGAAGATCGCTGAGGACTGCACCAGCGCCTTCTCCAGCATTCCGCCGATGACCACCCCGACCACCAGCGGCGCCATGGGCAGCTCGAGGCGTTTCATCCCGTAGCCGACGAACCCGAAGATCAGCACGAGGAGCACGGAGAAGAAGTTGTTGTCGATGGCGAAGGCGCCGGTGAAGCTGGTCAGCAGGATCAGCGGGTAGAGGTAGCCGTAGGGCACGCGCAGCAGCTGGGCGAACACCGGCGCCAGGGGGAGGTTGAGCACCAGCAGGATGACGTTGCCGATGAAGAACGACACCAGCAGACCCCACACCAGGTCGGGTTGCTCGGTGAACAGCAGCGGCCCGGGCTGGATCCCGTAGACCGTCAGCGCCCCCAGCAGCACCGCGGTGGTCGCCCCGCCGGGGATCCCGAGTGTCAGGGTGGGGATGAAGTTGGCGTTGGCGGCGGCGTTGTTGGCGCTCTCCGGTGCCGCCACACCCTGGATGGCGCCGTGCCCAAAACGCGCCTTGTGGCCCGAAACGCGTTTTTCCAGCCCGTAGGCCAGGAACGACGCCAACGTCGACCCGGCACCGGGCAGGGTGCCCAGGGCGAAGCCGATGAGGCTGCCGCGCCCGATCGCCCCCGCCGACTCCCGCACATCAGCGCGGCGGATGACCAGGTCCCGGAAGCCGGCGCGGATCGGCCGGGCCCCGCCCACGCGGATCTGGTGCAAGACCTCCCCGACGGCGAAGAGCCCGATCACGACCTCCACGTAGGGGATGCCGGAGAGCAGGTTGATGCTGCCGAAGGTGTAGCGGGCCTGCCCGGTGCCGGCGTCGATGCCCACGCAGGCGATGAGCACCCCCACGCAAGCCATCGCCGCGGCACGCAACGTCGAGCCGGTGGACAGCACCACCATGCTCACCAGCGCCAGCACCATCACCGCCAGGTTCTCCGGGGGCCCGAAGCGCAGCGCCACCTGCGCGATCGGCGGTGCCAGCGCCGCAAGCAGCACCAGCGAGATGATCGCGGCCACGAACGACCCGATCGCCGCGATCGCCAGCGCCGCACCGGCACGCCCTTGGCGGGCCATCTGGTAGCCGTCCAAGGTGGTCACCACGCTGGCGGCCTCACCCGGGGTGGACAGCAGCACCGAGGTGATCGTGCCGCCGTACTGGGCGCCGTAGTAGATGCCGGCCAGCATGATCAACGCCGTGACCGGCTCCACGGTCAGCGTCAACGGGATCAGGATCGCCACACCGGTGGCCGACCCCATCCCCGGCAGCAGCCCGATCACCGTGCCCAGCACGACCCCGGCCAAGCACCACAGCAGGTTCGTCGGCGTCAACGCCGTCGACGCACCCAGCAGCAGGTTCTCCCACACCACGACCACCCCCTTCCCGCTAGAACCCGAAGATCCCGGTCGGCAACGGCACCGCCAGCACCACCGCGAAGATCACCTGCACCACCCCGGCCGCGGCCACCGAGAACCCGACCGCCGGCAACAGGCTGCGCCCTTCCAGCCAGGTGGAGATCACCAGCACCAGCGCCCCGAACGCGCACACCAGACCCACCACCGGCACCGCCGCCACGGTCACCGGCAGCAGCACGAACACCCGCCGCAGGATCCACGCGCGCTGCTGCGGAGTGCGCCCGAAGTCATCCACCCCCGCCTGCGACTCGCCCCCCGCCCGCGGCTCGTCCGAGGGCTCTGGTAGGCGTGTGCGCAGCTGCTGGTGCAGCAGCACCGCCGCCAGCACCGCCAGCAGGCCCCCGGTGGTCAGCGGCACGAAACCCGGCCCGATGCGGCCCTGCTCACCGAAGACCCCGTACACCGGGGCCGAGACCGCGAAACCCGCGCCCAGCAGCACCAGGCCGGCCATCAACCACACCTGCGCGCGATCGGTGCTCATCTGCTCACCACCTGCTCCACCTCGCCTTGCGCGTGGGCCAGGTAGGCCCCGAACTCGGGCCCGAACGCGGGCCGGGCCTGCAGGAACTCCGAGGCCACGTAGTCGCGGTAGGCCGGGGAGTCGACGAAGCGCCGCGCCGCCTCGACCCAGTACTGCTCGGCCTGCGGGTGCAGCCCGCCCGGTGCGATCACCCCGCGGAACTGCGCGAAGGCCACGTCCACCCCCTGCTCCAGGGAGGTGGGGATGTCGGCGAGTTCGGGGTAGGTGTAGCGCTGCTCGGCGAACACGCACAGCGCCTTGAGCTCCCCGGCGCGCAGCTGACCGATGACTTCGCTGGGGTTGAGCGAGGCCAGCTCGACCTGACCGCCCAGCACCGCGGCCATCGACTCGCCGCCGCCTTCGTAGGGCACGGTGTCCAGGTCGGCTCCGGTGGTGGCGCGGATCTGGGAGAACACCACCGCGTCCGGGCCCATCGCTCCCGAGATCGCCGCCAGCACACGCCGCGTGCGCGCTTGCGCGACCGCATCAGCGCAGCTGGTGATGGGGGAGTCGGGGCGGGCCACCAGCAGCGTGTAGTCATCGCCGAGCTTGACGACCGGGGTGAACGAGCGGTGCGAGAAGGCCACCTCCACCGAAGCCGGCAGCGACAACAGCGAGGTTTCGGTGGCCAGCAGGTAGTTCGGCGAACCGGCCTTGCCCAGCAGGTAGGAGTAGCCGACCGCGCCTTGGCCGCCTTCGCGGTTGTCGACGTTGACCGACAGTCCCGGGGTCACCGACACCAGCCCGTCGGCCACCGCGCGCCCGGCGATGTCACTGCCGCCGCCTGCGGCGAAGGGCACGACCATCGTCACCGGCCCGGCCGGCGCGCGCGCCCCGGCGGCGTCCTGCGAGGCCGGCGCGTCAGAACACCCGGCCAGCACCCCGGAGGCCACCAGCAGGGCCGTGATCACCGACAACGCGCGCATCGCTCCTCCTCGAGCTCACCGGTCGCGCCACTGCTCAGGGCTCGGCGACGACTCCTTCGCGCACCAGCCCTGCGATCTCGTCCTCGGCCAGCCCCAGCTCGGCCAGCACCTCACCGGTGTGCGCGCCCAGCACCGGCCCCGCGGCCACCCGCTGCGGCGGGGTGTCCGACAGCCGCATCGGCGAGCCGATCTGACGCACCGGGCCCAACTGCGGGTGCGGGGCGTCCCAGAAGAAGTCGCGTTCGGTGAGGTGCTCGTCGGTGAAGACCTCACCGGTCTCGGCGATCGGCGCGCACGGCACCCCCGCGGCCACCAGCGCCTCCACGACCGCCTCGGTGCCCCAGCCACTCGTGGTGCGCTCGATCGCGGCGATCAGCTCGTCGCGGTGGTGGTAGCGGTCGTAGGAGGAGCCGTAGCGCTCGTCGTCGAGCAGCTCCTCCAACCCCAGAGCCCGGCAGAACGCAGGCCAGGTCTTGGTGGTGGTGGCACCGACGGTCACCCACCCGTCCTTGCTGCGCACCGCCTGGTACGGAGCGCTGTTCTGATGCGCCGAACCGTGCTTGCGGCCGCTTTCGCCGGTGGCGAAGTAGGTTCCTGCCTCCCACACCGCCAGCGACGCGCCGGCTTCGAACAACGACACGTCGGCGAACTGCCCACTCCCGGTGCGCTGCCGCGCCTGCAACCCGGCCATCGCGCTCATCGCCGCGTACAACCCGCACACCAGGTCGCACACCGGCACGCCGACCTTGACCGGGGCGCCACCGGGCTCGCCGGTGATGCTCATCAGCCCGGCACGCGCCTGGGCCATGATGTCCAGGCCCGGCTGGGTGGCCAGCGGACCGTCCTGGCCCCAGCCCGACACCGCGACGTAGACCAGTCGCGGGTAGCGCTCGCGCACCACCTCGGGTGCGAACCCCAGCGAGCGCAGCGCACCTGGGCGCAGGTTCTCGATGAGCACATCAGCAGAGGCCAGCAGGTCGCCGAGCAGCTGCTTGCCGCGCTCGGTCTTGAGGTCCAGCGCCACCGAACGCTTGTTGCGGTTGAGTCGCACGAAGGGGGAGGAGTGGCCCTCCAGGAACGGGCCGGTCTGGCGCACCGGGTCACCGCCGGCGGGGTTTTCCACCTTCACCACGTCAGCGCCCAGGTCGGCCAGCTGCATCGCCGCGTACGGCGCTGCCATGAACGCGCCGATCTCGACCACACGCACACCAGCCAGCGGGGCTGACTCTGATCGGGTACTCAATCCACGCCTCCCACTCCACCGGGCGCTGCCGCGACTACCGTGATCGGCATCACCTGACTTTTGTCTACAGCAGTCAGATCATGGCTGACAAGCTCGACGCACCAGGTTGCTCCGGCCGAGGCAATAGGATCGCGCCGAGCACCGAAGGAGAAACGTGACCGGATCCCTGGACAACACCAGCAGCGCCCCGCACATCGTCGAGCCACCCAGCCTCGTCGAACTCGCCGCCACGACCCTGCGCCGCATGATCGTCGGCGGCGACCTGCTGTGCGGACAACGCATCGTGGAAAACCGGCTCACCGGCCAGCTCGGCATCTCCCGCCCACCCCTGCGCGAAGCCCTGCGCCTGCTGGAGAACGAAGGCCTCGTGCGCCAAGTCCCCCGCAAGGGCGTGATCGTCACCCCGCTGACGCTGCACGACATCTACGAGATCTGCACCCTGCGCGCCGAGTTCGAACGCATGGCCATCCGCCTGGGCGTGCCGGTCACCGACCCCGCCCGGCGCCAGCGCTGCCAGCAAGCCCTCAACGCCATGGCCACCGCCGCCCAGACCGGCGACCGCCCCGCCTACCTGGAACGCTCCTTCGAGTTCCACGTCTCCGTGGTCGGCCTGTCCGGCCTGGCCCGCCTCGAAGAGGCCTACCGCTCCCTGCAACTGCAGATGATGCTGTCGATGGCGCTCAACCGGCGCGCCCGCGAAGACCACGAGAGCCTCGACGGCGACGTGGCCCGCCACGCCCACCTGCTGGAGATCATCGACACCGGCGACCCCCACGCCGTCCTCGACGAACTCGCCACCCACGGCGACCGCAGCTTCCTCGACGGCATCGAGGACAAAGTGGACGGACACACCGACGTCGCGCTCACCTGGCTCGCCCAGCAGCGCACCACCGGAAAGGAACACCGTTGAACGACCCGCTGACCGTGACCGTCGACGACATCACCCCCCAGATCCACCCCGAGGCCTTCATCGCCCCCGGCACCAGCCTCATCGGCCGCGTCGACATCGCCGCACAGGCCAGCATCTGGTACGGCGCCGTGCTGCGCGGCGACCAGGAGGACATCACCATCGGAGCCTCCACCAACGTCCAGGACGGCACCGTCATCCACGCCGACCCCGGCTTCCCCGCCCACATCCACCCCGAGGTCACCGTCGGCCACCGCGCCGTCCTGCACGGCTGCACCGTCGAATCCGGCAGCCTCATCGGCATGGGCTCCGTCGTGCTCAACGGCGCCCGCATCGGCGCCGGATCACTCGTGGCCGCCGGCGCCGTGGTCCTCGAAGGCACCGAGGTCCCACCCGGCTCCCTGGTCGCCGGCACCCCCGGCAAGGTCCGCCGCGAACTCAGCGACGACGAACAAGCCGCCCTCAAGCTCTCCGTCGAGCAATACCTCAACCTCGCCGCCAAGCACCGCAACACCCTCGGCTGAGGCCAGCACGCCGGAGCGGCAGGCCGCGGTGGCGGGAGCAGCGGCGATCTCGCCGCGGATCCGTCGCCGCGGCCTGCCGCTCCGGCGAGAACGGGACGCTGCAGAAGGCGATCAGCACGCCGCCGGTTTCCGCGCTCGTCGAACACGAGGCCCTCCGCCGGCGAACCCACTGCTGATCGACCACCAGCGCTGCAACACGGACTCTGCCGAACGCCGCGCGATCAGCGCTTGCGGCCGGAGACGACCGTGGCATCCAGGTCCTCCCGCCGCGAGATCCGAGGCACGAGACCGGCCGCGCTCATCAACTCTGCGGTCCGCTCGGCCTGCTCCTGCGAGGTCTCCACCAGCAGCACACCCCCGGCCGCGAGCCAGTGCGGTGCCTCGGTGATCACCCGGGCTTGCACAGCCAGCCCGTCGAGGCCTCCGTCCAGAGCGGTGCGCGGTTCGTGATCGCGGGCCTCCGGCGGCATCAGCGCCACCGCGTCGCTGGGCACGTAGGGAGCGTTGGCGGTGACCACCCGGACCCGCCCGGCCCACCGGTCGGGCAGGGGAGTGAACAGATCACCCGTGCCCACCTGAGCACCGGGCAGGTTCAGCTGCGCGCACCGGGTGGCGCGCTCGTCGACGTCGAGCGCCCACACCCGCGCCTCCGGACGTTCGGCGCGCACCGCGGCGGCCACCGCCGCCGTCCCGCAGCAGACGTCCACCACCACATCACCGGCACCGACGTGCTCCACCGCGAGCTCCACGAGGTGCTCGGTGCGCCGGCGGGGCACGAAAACCCCTGGCAGCACCGCGATCCGCAGCCCGCGGAAGCACGCCCAACCCACCACCTGCTCCAGCGGCAACCCCGACTCGCGCGCCGCCAGCAACTCGCCCAACCGCTCGCAGTCCTCACCGGCCTCGGCGGTCAGCAGCTCGGCCTCGTCCTCGGCGAACACGCACCCCGCCGCCCGCAACCGGGCCACCACCGCATCCCGCGACATCACCAGCACAACCCCCCGAACTCGTCCCACACCGATCCTCGCACCCACCCGCTGAGCGAAAATGTCTGCCGTGACCCCGAGGGATCACGGCAGACGAGAAGTCACGTGTTCGGTTGTGCGCTCAGCCCCTCAGCCGCGCGGGTGGCGCGTCATGTGGGTCTGCGAGCGGGGGTGGCGCATTTGCGCGCGGGCACGTTCGAGTTCCCGCGTGAAACCGCCCAACCAGCGAACCATGCTTGCCATAGGGCGTCCTCCATACTGCTCTCAAGGGACTTCATGTGGAGTTGACGGTGTTCCCGCTCGTTGTCAACACCCGGATACGCGGACACCCGTTTCTCCGGTCGAGTACGTACCCGTCACCCGGCATGTCGTCGCAGGTCGTCCGCGTGTTTCAAGCGTGACATAACAGAATGGTCACAACAATGAGCGGACGGTCACACCCCTCCCAGCGACCCCCGGGGCCACGCCTCGTGACGATCAGCCCGGGTGCGCCCCCACGGTGTCCCGCAACTCACCGGCCACCGCCACGTCCGACTGACGCGCACAGTGAGCACAGCAGAAGAACCGCCCGCTGGCCTCCACACCGTGCCCCAGGATCCGGCACCCGCAGTGCTCGCACTGAGGCGCCAAACGCTGGGCCGCGCACTCGAACGAATCGAACGTGTGCACCCCGCCGCCCACGGTGCGCACCTCGAAACTCATCCAGTAGTCGTTACCGCAGACCTCGCAGGTCCCCATGACGAACCGCCTCCACAACGCGATGACGAGCCAACATCGCGAGCATGCGGCCTCACCCCACCCCCGGCAACCGCACACCACCAAGATCCACCCCTGGCGCGCCGCCGGGCCGAGCCAGCATGATCACACACCACACCACAGCACCGAAGCACCCGGAGCCGCACCATGCACGACGACCGCCGCATCGTCGAACAACGACTCGACCGCGTCCTGCACCAGCGCATCAAACCCGCCCAGCACCCCCAGACCCTGCCCATGGACGTCGCCGTCTGGCACACCCCCGGCGAACCCGTGCCCGTCACCGACGCACTAGCCGCCACCTACGAACCCAGCCACGTCGGCCAACCCTGGGGGCCAACCTGGGGCACCGCCTGGTTCCGCTTCACCGCCACCATCCCCGAATCCTGGGCCGGCCACACCGTCGAAGCGCTCATCAACCTCGGCTCCGTCGACGAACGCCCCGGCTTCCAGTGCGAAGGCCTCTGCTACACCCCCGAAGGCACCCCGCTCAAGGCCATCAACCCCCTCAACACCTACGTGACCCTGCCGGCCACCCCCGGCACCCACACGATCTACGTCGAAGCCGCCGCCAACCCCGACATCCTCGGCCCCCACGGCTTCCAACCCACCCACCTCGGCGACGCCCCCACACCCGACGGACCACCCCTCTACCGGCTCCGCCAAGCAGACATCGCCCTGCGCCACACCGACACCACCGCGCTGCACCACGACGCCGAAGTCCTCGACCAGCTCATGCGCGAGCTGCCCGAGAACTCACCCCGCCGCCACGAGATCCTCCGGGCCCTCGAACGCATGCTCGACACCCTCGACCTGCACGACATCCCCGGAACCGCCGCCCAAGCCCGCCAGCAACTCGCCCCGGCCCTGAAAACCCCAGCCCACCCCAGCGCCCACCACATCTCCGCCGTCGGCCACGCCCACATCGACTCCGCCTGGCTGTGGCCCATCCGCGAAACCATCCGCAAGATCGCCCGCACGCTGGCCAACGTCACCACGCTGCTCGACGAGCACGACTTCCACTTCGCCATGTCCCAGGCCCAACAACTCGCCTGGATGAAGACCCACCACCCCCAGATCTACGAACGCGTCCGCCACCACATCCACCGCGGCGGCATCGTCCCCGTCGGCGGCATGTGGGTCGAATCCGACACCAACATGCCCGGCGGCGAAGCCCTGGCCCGCCAGTTCATCCACGGCAAACGCTTCTACCTCGACGAGTTCGGCATCGAAACCCGCGAAGTCTGGCTACCCGACTCCTTCGGCTACAGCGCCGCACTCCCACAGCTCATCCAGCAGTCCGGCTCCACCTGGTTCCTCACCCAGAAGCTGTCCTGGAACCAGACCAACCGCTTCCCCCACCACACCTTCCACTGGGAAGGCATCGACGGGACCCGCATCTTCACCCACTTCCCACCCGCCGACACCTACAACGCCGAGATCACCGGCGCCGAACTCGCCCGAGCCCAGAACAACTTCAGCGAACACGGCTACGCACGCCACTCCCTGCTGCCCTTCGGCCACGGCGACGGCGGGGGAGGACCCACCCGGGAGATGCTCGAACGCGCCCATCGCACCCACGACCTCGAGGGCTCACCCCGCGTCCACCTGCACACCCCAGCCGAGTTCTTCACCGCCGCCCAAGACGACCACACCCAGCCCGCCGTCTACTCAGGCGAGCTCTACCTCGAACTCCACCGAGGCACCTACACCTCCCAAGCCCGCACCAAACAAGGCAACCGACGCAGCGAACACCTCCTGCGCGAAGCCGAACTCTGGGCCACCACCGCCGCCCTGCACACCGGAGCCGACTACCCCTACGACGAACTCGACGAGATCTGGAAACAAGTCCTGCTCCACCAGTTCCACGACATCCTGCCCGGATCCTCCATCGCCTGGGTCCACCGCGAAGCCGAAGCCGCCTACGCCGCCCTGGCCACCCGCCTCACCACCCTCATCGAACGCGCCCAGAAAACCCTGACCGGACCCGGCGAAGTCCCCATCACCTTCAACGCCGCACCCCACACCCATGAGGGCATCCCCGCCCTCGGCGCCGGAACCGCCACCACCGACCCACCCGCCACACCCCAACGCCACCCCGGCGGCACCACCACCCTCGACAACGGCCTCATCCGCGCCACCATCGACGCCCAAGGACTCCTGCACGCCGTCCACGACCACACCGCCGACCGCGAAGCACTCGCCGCCCCCGCCAACCTCCTGCAGATCCACCCCGACCACCCCAACCACTGGGACGCCTGGGACATCGACGGCTTCTACCGCCACAACACCCACGACCTCGTCGAACTCGACTCCCTCGACATCGACGAGCACACCGTCGTCATCCGCCGCAGCCACGGCGACTCCACCATCACCCAAACCCTGTCCGTACCGGCAGGGGAGAAGCGCGTCGACATCACCACCGACATCGACTGGCACGAATCCGAGAAACTCCTCAAAGCCAGCTTCCCCCTCGACGTCCACGCCGACCGCTCATCCTCCGAAACCCAGTTCGGCCACGTCACGCGCCCCACCCACACCAACACCTCCTGGGACGCCGCCCGCTTCGAGATCTGCGCCCACCGCTACATCCACGTCAGCGAACCCGGCTACGGACACGCCCTGGTCAACGACTCCACCTACGGCCACGACGTCACCCGCCACACCCGAGGCGACCAAGGCACCACCACGACCATCCGCCTGTCCCTGCTGCGCGCACCCCGCTTCCCCGACCCCGACACCGACCACGGCCACCACACCCTGCGCTACTCCCTCTGCGTCGGCGCCGACATCACCGAAGCCGCCCGCCAGGGCTACCGCATCAACCTGCCCACCCGAACCCACCACGGCAGCAACCCCGTCACGCCCCTGATCAGCCTCGACAACCCCCACGTCATCGTCGAAGCCGTCAAACTCGCCGACGACCGCAGCGGCGACGTCATCGTCCGCCTCTACGAAGCCCGCGGAGCCCAAGCCCGCACCTACCTCACCACCAGCTTCCCCGCGGGCACCATCACCCGCACCGACCTGCTCGAACGACCCACCCACGACCCCCAACCACCCGACACCCCCCTGAAACTCCGCCCCTTCGAGATCCGCACCCTGCGCATCACCCAAGCGTGAGAAGACCCCCCGGGGGGACCCCCGGGGGCTCGCACCAGCCCGGCAAAGCCGCTCACGACAGCAGACGCTGCCAACTCGCCCGATCCACCCGACCCGACACCGCCAGACCCCGCACCGCCTGGAAATCACGCACCGCCGCGACCACCCGATCACCGAACACACCGTCCACCGGCACGTAGTGCCCCCGCGAGGTCAACAACACCTGCGCCGCGCGCACCGCCTCCCCACCGGCACCCGCACCCAGCTCCGGCGTCACGCCCTCCCAGGCCACACCACCGAACAACCCCGACGGATCCACCCGCGACGCGAAGCACGAAGCCCCCGACGCGGCCTGCTCCACCGACACGCCCGAGGCCGCCCGCTGCGTGGACTCACCGAACACCCCGTCGACCGGCACCGAAGCGCCCCGCGCACCCAGCAGCATCTGCAGCGCCGTCACCTCCGGGCCCTGCACGCCCGGACGCAGCAACGGCCACGTCAACGGCTGCACCACCGGCAGACCCATCACCTTGGCCACCGACTCGCGCAGGTCCGGCAGCTTGCCGTAGAGCACATCACCCGGGCACTCGGTCGACATGTAATCCCGGTGCCCGTAGATCGCACTCGGGCTGATCCCGTACTGCGAGACCATGTACGAGCACAGCTCCACCAACGAGTCCCACAACGACCCCGGAACCGACGCCTCGGTGTAGGTGCCCTCGTTCTCGATGCCCAGCGCCACCGAGTTCTGCTCACCCGCGTGCGCACCCTTGACGTGCTGCGAACCGCCCTTGAGCGCCGAGAGGCTCTTGTGCCGGCCCTCCATCAGGTGCCCGCCGCGCGAGTTGGTGAAGTTCTGGCCCGTGTCGGACCAGCCGTTGGAATCCATGTGGTAGTTCTGGATCTGCCTAGCCAACTCGAACGCGTGCGACTGCGACGTGTCATCGCTGTCGGGCGTCGCCGTGTGGTGCACGATGATCTTGGTCGGCTTGGAGTCGAGCACCTCGATCTCCCCCGACGCGTCCCGCGCGTTCCAGTCCGACGTCGAAGCGATCGACGGCGCCGCGTGCGACCGCCCCGCCGCAGCACCCGCGGGCAACCCGGTGAACCCCACCGCCGAGACCGCCAGTCCACCGGCCAGAACCACACGTCGAGCCACTCGCACTTGCCGTTGCGCCATAACTTCCCACTCCCGAATCCGGTCACCGATCACGAAACAGGGCATGGGCCCTCGGAGATCGACACGCTACAAAGCCGATCACGCTCACGGGAATTCCTGGCGACAAGCCGCCACCAGTTCGCCAAGAAGTCACCAACCGATGATCCGGCGGCAACACCGTCATCACCCGGCGCCCGCCACGTCACTGCAGTGGACCGAGATCACCTGAAGCACACCCGGGGGAGAGCTCACGATGGACCGCTTCGTGACGTTCCTGCGCCGCCAGATCGACATCGACCTCGAACTGCACAGCCAGGCCAGGCACGACCAAGAAACCGGCACCGCCACCCACCGCTGCCTGGTCGGCCCACTGCGCGGCTTCCGCGAGTGCGAGCTCAAAACCCGCCTGCTCACCCAGCACCGGCGCTGCGGCACCGGAGAAGGCCCCTGCGACACCCTGGGAACCAGCTACCCGCCCGAAGACCAACGAGGGTGCCCCACCCTCGCCCTGCTCGCGCTGCCCTACGCCGACCGCCCCGGCTACGCCCAGCGCTGGCGACCCTGACCGGCGCACCAGCAGGGAAGCGGGGTAAGCACCGGGAAAGGACACCCGGTCACGGTGAGGAGATGAGAGAAGTCCGCCTCGCGGCCCACCCGCAGGACACCGCCGCACTCGAACACTTCGACGTCGTCGAAACCACCACACCCGAACCCCAGGACGGGCAGATCCTCGTCCGCAACCTCTGGATGTCGGTGGACCCCTGCATGCGCGCTCAGATGAACAGGGGCGTGGCGAACCTGCCGGGCTTCCAGGTCGGCGAGCCCCTCCACCGCGGCGCGATCGGGGCAGTCATCGACTCCCGCACCGACGACCAGGAGAAGGGCGACGTGGTCCTGCACCGCAAAGGATGGCGCACCCACGCCGTCCTGGACGCACACCACGCCACGAAGGTCGACGCCCACGCAGTGCCCCCGCAGGCCTACCTCGGAGTCCTCGGCACCACGGGTTTCACCGCCTACCTCGGCCTGGCCCGCGAGACCGGCGTCCCCCCCGGCGAAACCGTCTTCCTCTCCGGCGCTGCCGGAGCCGTCGGATCCACCGCCGGCCAACTCGCACGGCACCTGGGCGCCGGACGCGTCATCGGCAGCACGGGAGATCCCGACAAGGCGCGCTGGCTCACCGACGAACTCGGCTTCGACGCCGCCATCAACTACCGCGAGGGCCCGGTCAGCGAGCAACTCGCCGAAGCCGCCCCGGAGGGCATCGACCTCTTCTTCGACAACGTCGGCGGAGAACACCTCGAAGCGGCCCTCGGCGCGATGAACTACCGCGGCCGCATCGCCCTGTGCGGCCAGATCTCCACCTACGACACCGGCGAGCCGCCCACGGGCCCGCGGAACCTGGTGGAAGCCTCCCTCAGGTGCATCAGCATCCACGGCTTTCAGATCACCAGCAGCGAACAGCGTGCTCTGGTCCCCGAGTTCATCGCCGAGGTCGCACCCATGGTCGCCTCCGGCGCCCTCAAGCACCGCGAAACCGTCTACGACGGACTCCACCAGGCACCCGAAGCTCTGCTGGGCCTGTTCACCGGCAAGAACACGGGCAAGATGCTCGTGCGCCTCTGAAACGACATGGGGGAACGGCAGTTCGAGCCGCTGCGACCAGCCCCGGGTCCTGCACCTCAGCGAGGGGGAGAGGAGGGGTGCAACTGAGGGCTTGGCAGGAGGGCAGTGGGGGCAGGTGTGCGGAGGGCGGGAACGGGGTGCTGCAACCGAGAGCGCGTGGAAAAGCTTCATCCCGCACCACTTCTCGGAGTTGGATCATGATAGTACGTGGATAATCTACGTTATCCATCAATCGGAGTGATGGCGGGGCGGTGGCGAGCGGCCGGCTCCTGGGGGATCGTGGCCCTGCCGACCGCGCGGCCACCTGCTTGTCGACCGGCGTTGTGAGCGCAGTGCAACCGCTGCGTCGTACATCGCGCGCACGTCCAGACGCTGCCGGACTTAGCCAGCCTTCGAGCACAGTGCCGGCTCGAGTTGATCAACCGGCCCCGGAATGCCCTGCACGGCGCACCGTTTCGAGGTCCAGTCAGACCAACCCCATTACGTCACAGTGACGCAAATAGGGGTCGTGAGGGGCTTGGGCTTGCAGGGGGATGACAAGGCCATGCAGCCGCCTCAGGTCTGCGGCTGAGCTCGCGGAGTGAAGACGTGAGGTCCCGGCGCCTCCGAAGCGCGAGCCGCTCCACGGAAGTCGGCGGGATCCTTCACCAGGCTGCACAGGACCCGGCCACCGCCTGGCCCGGCCACGACTGCCGCACGTCGCATCCGTGCAGCGTCACAAGCCAAGTCGCACGGGACGTCTCCTCGCAGCGGCCCGTCGAGGCCGAAAACCTCCCGCGGCAACCACTCTCGGCTCGACCGCGCACGATGGCGTAAAGCCGATAATGCACATTATGTTAAGTGGGATGTTCGCGGGCCTCGGGAGGCGCTTCCCCGGGTGGTGCTCCGCTCTTGCTCGACCGGGCCGCCAATGGGCTTCCCACTCCAAGGGCGGCGGGCCCGCAGTTGCGCGGACCTCCAGCAGAGAGCCGGTCAGCGCGTGTCGTTCGTGGCCGTGCAGGATGACCGCGCAGCAGCACGCTGGCGGTCAGCACGACGATCATGGTGATCAAAGCCGTTCGCGCCCCTTCGTTGCGTGGGACGCAGTTCGTCGCTGCCGGTGCACGAGTCGACTTCGCCCCGGCAGCATGGTCCTTCAAGATCGGTGGAAACTGGTGGGCTCTGGCTCGTTGCGCGAACCACGCTTCCGCGGCGGGCGGCTTCGGCCGCTTGGTGCGGAGCCCCGCGGTCGGGCGAGCCCCCACTCCCCTCGCCTGGGATCTCCCGCCACACGAGAACTCGGCCAGCGCACCACTGGAGAGCACCTCGGTGAGGCCGCACCAGCGGTGACAGCCGGGTGCCCAACGTCCGCCTCTCCGTTCGAAGCGCGGTCTACGGGCCGAGCTGCACCAGCGACGTCCCCTGGTCTTGTTGAGTGCCCGAGGGCGGGTCCAAAGCCCCTAGTGGACAGCTGACCTGCGCTTATTCTCGGCGTCAAGGACGACTCGAGACTGGGGGAACACGTGCGGGTCGGCTCCAGGTCTCCGCGGCAGCGAACCGTTGGTGCCGCCTGCGGTGTCCTGATCGTGGGGGTTCTCATCGTTGCGGCTTCCGGCAGCTGCGTCGGCGGAGGCGATGATTCCGCGCCTCCCACACCGCCGATCTCGTCACCCCATGCCGCCGGTTCCGGCGGTGCCCACCCCCCAGCGCCGGTGGCCGCCGCCAAGGTCTGTTCGTACAGCGCGGCCACGGTCTACGACGGTGTGAGCTGCGTTCCCGGCGGCGAGCGGGTGGCTGTCTCGCGTGCCGTGGACGGCGACACCCTGGAGCTGTCCGATGGCCGCCGAGTCCGGCTGCTTGGCGTCGACACCCCCGAGCAGGGTGAGTGCGGGTTCGACGAGGCCACCGAGAACGCGAGCCGGCGCGCCGTCGGCAAGGAGGTCTGGCTGTTCCGCGAGCCGGAGGTCACCACTGATCAGCACGGTCGCGAGTTGGCCTACGTCGACGTGGCTCGGACCGGCAGTGCCAGCGATCTCGGCTGGGTTCAGGCGGTGGCCGGCCACGCCGAGTCCTCCTCGGACAGCGACGCCAACGCCGCCTACGAGGAGCGCATCCGCTCGGTCGTGTCGACTGCGACGGGGCCGTGCGAACAGCCGGCCTCGACGCCGCAGCAGAACTACTACGCCCCTGTTCCGGGTGACGGCGATGGCGACGAGGACTCCTCCTGCCGCCGCACGTGGTCGTGTTAGGCCGTGCCTGCAGTGCGAACCCAACGTGGTCGGGCCTTCGATCCGCGGTGATCTTCTTCGGCGAGCCCGCACGCCTGCCGGTGGTGCTGGGGTCGTCAGAGCTTCGTGCCCTCGGTCTTGGCTTTTCTGCAGTCCTCGCAGTCGGCGCCGCCGTTGAACCACGGGCGCTTGTACGAGCCGGACTTGAGCGTCTTGCCGCACAGCGTCGTCGCGCGGCCGTCCCAGAAGGAGACCGTGCCCTGGTGCGTGCACTCGTCGGGGATGATCTCGGGCATGATCTCGTCCCTCCTACCCCGCCGGTGTGCTGCCTGCCGGTCGATCGCGAATGGGGTACGCGATCGACCAAGCTAGACACGCAGGGTGATCAACAGGGCAGGCGGCTCCACGAATGCGGCGTGCGGCACCTGCGACGCGGTGAACGGTCGGTGGGATGAGGACCCGCCCCACGTCTCTCGGCGACGGAGCCGAGCACGGGCTTGCCCGTGTGCTGGACTCGTGCACGGACACGTCGCGCATGCGTGACCAGGAGGACGGACAGCCGGTTTCGAAGCGAGCTTCGCAGTCGCGGGAGGTGTGTCTCGGGAGCCGGGGCCTCCACTCCGGTGCAGTGGCAGCCCCGAGTCCAGGTGCGCTCAGCGCGTGAGCTTCCGATCAGCGTGTGCTGAGGCAGTCGGCGCAGTTCGCGTCAGTGAGCCACCAGGCGCGGCTCTCCTTGTACGTGCCCTTGGGGAGCGACTTGCCGCACGCGGTCGTGAACCGGCTGTCCCACGACGACTGCTTCCCCTTGTGCATGACGCCTTCGTGGGCGGCCTCGATCTTGAAGTGGAACATGGCACCCTCGCTTCCGGTATCCACTGGTGGACCAGTAAGCGCGAGGTTAGCTACGCCGTGTGATGTTGGATAGGCAACTGAACGGTAATGCGCTGATTGCTTGGTGCATTGCGGTGAGCGGGCGAGGCCCGATTCGAGCCTTTGGTCACTGGAGGTGACCGCCGACCAACGGTCACTCCTCTCCAGCCCTGTGGGCCATGTCGAGGGCGGCGAGGTGGCTGAAGACCATGCAGGCGCCGATCGGGTTCCCGCCGCCGGGGTAGGTGGTTCCCGACACCGCTGCCATCGAGTTGCCCGCGGCGTAGAGGCCGGGGATGACCTCCCCGTGGGTGTCGAGCACGCGGGCGTGGGCGTCGGTGCGCAGGCCTCCCTTGGTGCCCAGGTCCGAGACGCCGAAGGCTGCGGCGTGGAAGGGGCCTTTCTCGATGGGGACCAGGGGTGAGGCGCCGCCGGTGAACGCGCGGTCGAAGGGCTCGTCCCCGCGGCCGAAGTCCTCGTCGGTTCCGTTCGTCGCGAAGGTGTTGAAGCGGGCGACGGTTCGCGTGAGCTCGTCAGCGGGGACGCCGATCGTGGTGGCCAGTTCGTCGAGGGTGTCGGCGGTGTGCCACAGGCCTGCGGCGACGTAGTCGTGGGTGTCGCCGAGCGGGACGCTGGTGGACTGCACGGGTGGCCGCTCCCCTGCCCTGTCGTCGTAGATCATCCAGAAGGGCAGGCTCATCCGGCCGTCGGCGAGGCGTGCGAGGACTTCTCGGCCGATGCGGTCGTAGGCGGCGGATTCGTTGACGAAGCGCCGGCCGTGGTCGTCGACGAAGATGCCGCCGGTGAACCACAGGGAGAAGGTGGAAGTGCCGTCGGGGTGGGTGATGCCGGGTGACCACCAGGCTTCGGACATGAGGTCGGTGTCGGCTCCGGCGGCGATGCCGGCGAGGGTGGCGAGGCCCTGGTTGCTGGGTGGTCCCATGGCGTCGCGGGTGGAGCCGGGCACGCTGTGCTCGGTGCGCATCTGCTCGTTGCGCTCGAAGCCGCCGGCGGCGATGAGCACGCCGCGTCGGGCGTGGACGTGGCGGCGGGTGCCGTGGTGGGTGATCACGGCGCCGGTGACGGTGCCGTGGGTGTGCAGGAGCTCGTCGCAGACGGCGTTGCGGCGCAGGTCGGTGTGGGGTTGTTCGGACAGGGCGAGCAGCAGGCGTGCGAGGAGGGCTTGTCCGCCGAACAGGCCGTCCGGGAGGGGTTCGCCGGCGCGTTCGGTTCCCAGTGGTGGGCGCAGGGCTTCGCGCAGCGCTCCGAGCTTCTCGGCTTTCACGGGTTTGGCCATGATGTGGCGGCCGGTGGTGCTGGCTGCGGGTGCTGAGCCGAAGTAGTCGGGCCAGGGGAAGGCCATGAACTTGAAGGCGGGGTCGGCTTCGAGGTAGTCGATCAGGGGTGCGCCGCCTTCGAGGAAGGCGTCTTGGAGTTCGGTGGGTGTGCGGTCGCCGACGACGGCGCGGAAGTAGGTGCGGGCGTCTTCGAGGGTGTCGGTGTCGCCTGCGCGTTGCAGGGCGGCGTTGCAGGGGAACCACATGCCGCCGCCGGAGTAGGCGGTGGTGCCGCCGAAGTGGTCGGAGGCTTCGGCCACGATGACCGAGAGTCCTTCGCGGGCGGCGGTGTAGGCGCCGGTGAGTGCGCCGCCGCCGGATCCGATGACGAGCACGTCGCATTCGTCGTCCGGGGTGTTCACCATGCCCATGAGTAGAACATGTTCCAGTTCGTGTGGCGAGGTGTTCTTCGGGGTGTCCTCGGGGGTGGTGTCGGGTCCTTCCCGGAGTCGCGGGCGTGCGGTGGTTTCTTAGGTTGGGGCCATGACCTCGCAAGATGTGCGGCTGTCGTGGCCGTTGATCGCGTCGCTCGGTGGGTTGGCCCTGGTGCGTCCGGTGTTGAGCATGACCGGTGCGTTGGACGTGCTGGGCAGGCCGTGGTCGCCGTTGGCGGCGACGGCGGCGATCTCGCTCGTCTGGCTCGCCGTGGTGGTGTGGCGGCGTGAGCCCCGGCCGGTGTTGACCTTGACCTGCGCGGGTGTGGTGTACGGGGCGCTGGCGGTGCTGCTCAGCGCGGTGCTGTCCCCCGTGCTGCACGGTGAGCTGATGGGACCCTTGGCCGCGCCGGCCGGTGTCGGTGTCGTGGTGGTGCTGGTGACCAACGCCGCCTGGGGTGCCGTGGTGGGGTTGGTGGCCTGGGCGGTGCTCTCCCAGCGCGCCCGGGTCGGTCAGTAGGCCACCGACAGGTGTGCTCGGTGGTGCACGGGGGTGTCGATCTCGTCGACGATGGCCAGGGCGAAGTCGGGACCGGAGATGTGCGACTCCCCGTGCTCGTCGGTGAGCGCCACTTCCCCACCGAGCCGGTAGGTGCCGTGGGCGTTGTGGGCGCCCTCGGCCCAGCTGCCGTAGCCGGCCGCGGGGCTGACGAACAGCCAGTCGAGGTCGCCGGGTGTGCCGACCAGGAGCTGGCGGACCTGCTCCATCTCGCGGGCTTCGTCGGCGAAGGAGGCGGGCAGCTCCGGGTCTTCGACGAAGCGGGGCTGGTCGACGTCGGGTCGCAGTGAGCTGAACCCGCCGATGACGAGGAAGCGGGCTCCTGCGGTGCGGGCGTGTTCGGCGAGGTGGCCGTAGATGCGCACGAGCTGCCCGGCCATGTCCCCGCGGGGGGCCAGGGCGGCGATGAGCACGTCGCTGCCGCGGGTGAGTTCGGAAGCGCGGTCCTCGACCGATCCGGTCAGGTACTGCACGCCTTCGAGCGGTTCGCGGGGGTGCGAGCGGCTCAGCGAGGTGACCTGGTGCCCTCGGCTGGTGGCGTGGCGGACGATGTTGCTGCCGGTGAACCCGGTGCCGCCGATGATGGCGATCGTGGACATGCGCTGCTCCTCGTGGCGGGACGGCTTCGGCCCCGTCCTACCACGAGGAGCCTCGGGGCGCGGTGTTCAGCTCCCGGCGGGGTCTTCGAAGCCGACTTCGGGGTGGTGGGCCGAAGGGCCGCGCAGCAGGGGTTGCGGGATGCCGCGCCGGTGCTCGTCGAGGAAGGCGGCCACGTACTCGCGGCTGATCGTGGCGGTGCGGTGCCCGTCGAGGGGTTCGTCGGGCAGTCCGACGCCGAACTGCTCGGAGAGGATCGAGAAGTCGGTGAACGAGGAGTGGCTGGTGCCCGAGATGGTCAGCCAGCGCCGCCAGTCGGTGAGGTGGGACCAGGTGCGTCCCAGGACTCGTCGGTGCCACCGGGCTGGTGCGGGGGTGCGCCGACGAGCAGGAAGGGTGTGTCGAGGTCGCGGTCGAGCGCGGGGAAGGAGGTGCCGTCGAGGTTGATCCCGGCGTGCGTGCGCGGGTCGGCGAGCAGGGTGTGCGCGGCGCTGGCGCCGCCGATCGAGTGGCCGACCACGGCGATGCGCTCGGGCTGCAGCGGTGTGGTGCGGGGGCAGTTCGTCGAGCAGGAACCTGATGTCGGCGACGCGGCCGCGCACCACCTTCTGCCCGTCGAAGGGGTCGCAGGCCAGGCACGGGGTGAGGTGGCCGTCGGGGAACTCGGTGGCGAAGGACTCGTGGTTGTGGCTGAGCAGGGCCACGGCGTAGCCGCGGCTGGCGAGGTCTTCGCCGAGACCGGTCAGTGCGGCGCGGGGGTGGGAGAAGCCGGGCGAGAGCACCACGAGCGGCAGCCGGGGCGCCAGGAGTGGCGCGCCGGTGTGGGCGTGGGTGCCGACGGTGCTGAGGATGTCGTCGGGGACCTCGGGCACGCCTTCCAGGTGGGCGAGGACTTCGCGTGATTCGGCCGGGGTGAGGTACTGGGCGGGTTCTCCGGTGGGCTGTGCTGTGGGGTACCAGAGGGTGATCATGAGTTCGCGTGGTTGCTCGGGTGCCCACGGGTCTGGTCGGTCGTGGTCGACCAGGTGCTGCTGCCGGTGTCCGATGGGCAGCGGACCGGTGGGTTGGGGCAGTTCGAGGGTCGGTGTCGTGGGCGCGGCGGTCGCGGTGGTGGCGAACATCGCCAAGCCGGTTCCGAGTGCCAGTGCGGTGAGCCAGGTTCGTCGCATGCGGTGAGTCTGGCGGGGTGCGCGGGTGGCGGTTTCGAGGCGAACCCTGGTGCGGCCCGGTAGGTTCGCCAGCCCGCTGCCCTGTCGTTGCCCGCAGCGGGGATCAGGGTGGGGCCGAGGAGGGGTGTGCGGTGTCGCTGGAGCGGGCGGCTCGGGCTCGGGTGTCGGGGGCGCGGCCGGGTGAGGTGCCGGTGGTGGATGCGGAGTCGGCGCTGTACGTGGCGGTGTGGGCGTGGAGCAGCGGTGATCTGCTCACCGCGCACCGCGCTGCGGTGCGGGCGCACCGGTCGGGTGGGGGTGAGTTCGCGCGGTTGCTGGTGGCGTTGACCGACCGCGAGGACGCTCGGGATGTCTACGACTCCCCTGCGGCCTTCCGAGCGTTCATCCGCGGTGGCGGGAACGTCGGCTTGTACGAGGCGGTTTCACAGGCCTTGCGGGAGGTCTACCGGCGGGATCGGCCTGCCTCGGTGCTCGACCTCGGGGTGGGTGATGGGCTGGCGCTGGTGCCGGCGTTGGCCGAGCACCGGCCGCGGGTGGGTGTGGTGGAGCCCAGTGCGGCGCTGCTGTCCGAGGCGGAAGCGGGACTGGCCGAGCTCGGGGTCGACCACCGGGCCTGGCAGGTCTCGGCGCAGGAGTTCGTGCGCACCCACCGGCAGCAGTGAGAGGTGGTGCAGTCCAGGTTCGCGCTGCAGTCGTTGACCGACGACGACAAGCGCGAGGTCCTGGGCTGGGTCTGCGGGCACGCGCGGCGTTTCGTGCTGGTGGAGTTCGACGTGCCGCCGGTGGCCGATGTGTGGGACCCGTATTGGTTCCACGACTGCGCGGCGCGTCTCGAGCGGGGGTTGCGGGAGTACGGGCAGGAGCGCGACCTGGTGGGGCTGGGCTTCATCCTGCCGGTGGTGCTGGGCCGGTTCTCCACCACCCCGCCGGTCAACCACGAGCTGGCGATCTCGCGGTGGCGGCAGTTGTGCGTGCAGGCGGGTTTTCGTGAGGTGCGCGCTGTTCGGGTGGTCGATCACTGGTGGCGCCCGGCCTACCTGGTGCGGGCGTGGGGTCAGGGGTGTGGAACGGGTTCGGGGCGTGGTGCGTCGGAGCGGTGAGTGCACCGGTTCGAGAGGAGTGGTCGTGGTGGACGACGCTTGGCCCGAGATGGTGGAGGGCTGGGAGTTGGCCCGCTCGCACGGGCGGGAGACCTACCGCAAGCGGTTGGCCAACAACGTCACGGTGTTCGCGATCTGGGAGTCGGCTGCGGGCCTGGGCCGGGTCAAGGCGCGGGTGGGCTCTGCCGGTTTGGGGCGGGAGTTGACCTGCAGCCGCACCGATTTCCGGGACCGGGAGTCGTTCTGGACCGCGGCGTGGTGCGTGGTGGAGATGGCGGCGAACCTGCCGTTGTTCGACGGCGAGAGCGCAAGCCCCGCGGGCTCGGTGGTGCACGAGCGGGTCGCCGGCTCGGTGGAGGTGGCCGAGGACGGCCTGACCTTCACGTTGGTCAGCGGCCGGACGGTGACGGTGGTGCTCTCCGGTGAGCAGGTCGTCGGGTTGGCGCGGGAGTTGCAGCTGGCCTCCCGGGTGCGGGCCTGAGCGGCCTCACCGGGTGGTCAGGGGCAGCGCGTCGAGGTCGAGCGGGCCGAAGACGACGGTGAACAGCCGTGCGGCGCGCTCGGTCATGGCTTGCGGGGTTTCGCCGGGGTGCTCGGTCCACCAGGTGACCAGGGCGTCGAAGACGTTGACCCACGCTGCGGTCAGCGCTGAGGCGTCCAGCGGGTCGTGGTTGTCGGCCTTGCGGAGCATGTCGGCCACGCCTTGGGCGCCGACGGTGTGCATGCGCTGCTGGTAGTGGACGTGCGTGTCGGCGATCTCCGGGGTGGCGGGCCGGGTGGGGTCGTGCAGCAGCCGCCACATCCAGGTCTGGCCGTGCAGGGTGGTGAAGATGCGGTCGAGGCTGAGGACAGCTTGTTCGGGGCCGACGTAGCCGAGCTGGTCGGTGCGTTCGATGACGCCGGCGACGGTCTCGCCGGCGTGGGTCAGGCACGCCGAGTACAGGCCTTCTTTGGAGCCGAAGTAGTTGTAGATGAGGGGTTTGGAGATGCCTGCGTCGGCGGCGATGCCGGCCAGTGAGGTGCCGGCGTAGCCGTGTTCGGCGAAGGCGCGTCCGGCGATGTCGAGGATCTGGCGTTCGCGGTGTGCGCGGGCGACGCCCTTGGTTCCTGCTTTGGCCACTGCTGGAGTCTACCGCTTCGATTGACCCGCTGGTAACTTACCCGACGGTCAATTCGGCGGCGGGAGGACTCCCATGACGGAACTGCTGGACCCGATGAAGAACCCCGTGACCTACGCGGTGCCGTTCTTCGTGCTGAGCATCGCGGTGGAGCTGGCCGCGCTGAAGTGGCTCGACCACGACGACAACACCACCGGCTACGCCTTCAAGGACGCCCGCACGAGCCTGACCATGGGACTGGGCTCGCTGTTGTTCCTGACCGTGTTCAAGGTGGGCACGTTCTTCATCTACAACGCCATCTACACCCACCTGGCCCCCTGGCAGCTGCCGACCGGCACCTGGTGGTTCTGGGTCGTGCTCATGCTGGGCCTGGACCTGGCCTACTACCTCAACCACCGGTTCGTGCACCGGGTCAACATCGGCTGGGCCGCCCACCAGGCGCACCACTCCAGCGAGTACATGAACTTCGGCACCGCCTTGCGGCAGAAGTGGAACCCCTGGTTCGAGTTCTTCTTCTGGCTGCCGCTGCCTTTCCTGGGCTTCGCGCCCTGGGCGCTCTACGTCGCCTTCTCCTTCAACCTGATCTACCAGTTCTTCGTGCACACCGAGACCATCGACAAGCTCCCGCGGCCTGTCGAGTTCGTGTTCAACACCCCCTCGCACCACCGCGTGCACCACGGCTCCGACCCCGAATACCTCGACAAGAACTACGCCGGGATCCTCATCATCTGGGACCGCGTGTTCGGCACCTTCCAGCCCGAACTGCACCGCCCCACCTACGGGCTCACCCACCCCGTGGAGACCTACAACGTGATCACGCTGCAGTACGGCGAGTTCGGCCGCATCCTGCGCAACGTCCGCGAGGCCACCCGCTGGCGCGACAAGCTCGGCTACCTCTTCGGCCCGCCCGGCTGGGCCCCCACCGCGGACTGAAGCCCTCCCCTGCCCGTCCCGGCTGTCACATCCGAACCCGCGTGTGCGTCGAGCAGGTGAAGGCGATGAGAGTAGCCATGATGTTCGCAGCACACGTGGTCGTGGTGGTGACCGCGGCGCTCAACGCGCTCAGCGCAGGGATGGACCTGGCCGGCTCGCGCTTCGTGCTGGCCAACGCCGAGGCCAACGGCGTGCCGCTGCGGTGGGTGCCGGTGCTGGGTGGCCTCAAAGGCGCTGCGGCGCTGGGACTGCTGGCCGGACTGGCGGGCCTGACCTGGTTGTGGGTGGCGGCCGCGGCGGGGCTGCTGGTCTTCTTCGCCGGTGCGGTGGTGGTGCACGCGCGGGCGGGCACCTGGAGCACCGCGCCGGCACCGGCGTGCTTCCTCGCCCTGGCCGCCACCTCGTTGTGGCTCGCCCTGGCCGGATGAGGCCTACAGCGGTTGGCCGGTTTCCAGCAGCGTTTTGAGGCTGGAGAGCAGCTCCGGCCAGCCCTGGCTGATCATCGAGCGCACCGTGGAGCCGGGGGTGAAACCGGTGTGGGTCACGGTGAGCACGACCGTACCGGCATCGGTGGGTTCGAGGTCGAAGGTGACGGTGGTGCGGGGTTCGGCAGCCAGCCGGGCCCGCAGGTCCTCCTCGATGCCGACGCCCTCGGCCCAGTCGGGGGTGAAGGTGTGCCAGGTGTCGGCCAGGCGGCGCGGCGGGTCGGACTCGACCACGACCTGCTCCGGGTCGCTGATGGTCGTCTCCTTCTCCTGCCAGGTGACCGGTGAGCCGGGATTCCAGTCGCTGTGCAGGCTCACGCCCCAGTAGCGGCGGGTGAACTCCGGGTCGGTGAGGGCCTGCCACAGCTGCTCGGGCGTGGTGCGGATGTGGGTCTGGTAGACGAAGTCGGTGTCGGACATCGGGTTTTCCAGCGTGGTGGCGAGTTCGTGCAGCGCGTGGGCGTGGCGCTGGTGGTAGCGGCTGATCCAGCGGTCGGTGATCGCGGCGATCGGCGCGGAGTTGAGGTGGTGGAGCTTCTCCCTGCCGCGGCGGGTGGTGGTGATCAGCCCGGCGGCTTCCAGGACCGCGAGGTGCTTGCTCACCGATTGGCGGGCCATGTCCAGTTCGCCGCACAGGTCGCGCAGCGTCTGGCCGTTGGTGCGCTGCAGGCTGTCGAGCAGGCGACGCCGGCTCGGGTCGGCCAAGGCGCGGAAGACCTCGTCCACCCCCGCCCTCCTCGATCAATAGCAGTGTCATGCAGCCGTTCGGCTGCATGACACTGCAGGCAGCCGAACGGCTGCATGTCAAGTGCGCGAAAGGGCCCCGGGGCCAACCCGGGGCCTTTCCTGCTGGGGCTCAGCCGGGGATCATTCGACGGCCATCTCGCCGAGCAGAGACCAGTCGTCCTGCTCCAGCGAGGTGTTGATGACCTTCGGGGTCTCGGCCAGGTGCTGCGGCAGGGTCTGCTGGGCGTGCTTGAAGTGCTCGCTGTTGACGTGGGCCGCACCGGCTTCCCCGTCGCGGAAGGCTTCCACCAGCACGTACTCGTTGGGGTCCTCCAGGCTGCGCGACCAGTCGAACCACAGGCAGCCCGGCTCGTTGCGGGTGGCGTTGGTGAACCCGGCGGAGATCTGCGGCCACTGGTCGGCGTACTCCGGCTTGACCCGGAACTTCGCGGTGATGAAGATCATTCGCTCTCCTGATGGCGCTGCGGCGCGATGTCGGACGATGACCATCCTATGTGGCCGATCGCTCCCGGCCAGACGGGTCCGTCTCAGCCCAGCCGGGCGCTGTAGTGCGCGCGCAACCGCTCGGTGCGCTCAGCGGGCCACGGGCAGCGGATCTCGCCGTGCAAGGCGGCGAACACCAGCTCCAAGTGGGTGTGCCAGGCCGCCAGCAGCACGGCGCGCTCGTCGGGGTCGGTGGTGGTGTGGGTGAGCACCAGGCGGGTGCCGATCGGGTGCTGCTCGCGCATCGCGAAGCGCACCTCGCCGCCGGTCCACCCGTAGGCCAGCGTGCGCGGTGCCTCGGCAGCGGTGACCGTGCCGGCCTCGCCGTAGCCGTGGGTGGCCGGCAGGGGCGGCTCGCCGCCGACGGCGGGCTCCTCGCCCCCGGTGAGCAGCTCCCACACCTGCTGCGGGGGCTGCACCAGGTCGCGTTCGAAGCGGATCGTCCACCCCCGGTCCTCGTCGATGACCTCGCCCTCGCCGAGGCCGAAGGTCTCGATGAGCTCTTCGGCGCGGGAGAACCACAGCGCCATGTCGAACTCGCTGGTGGTGCCGGAAAGCCCGGCCTCGAGAGCGTCGAGGCAGATCAGCCAGCCGGCGCCGTGGCGGGCCGCCGAGGGGCGGTCGCTGTCGGGGCCGGAGAGTGTGTGGCTGAACACCAGCAGGCAACCCTGCTCGTGGGCCAGCAGTTCGCAGCGGATGACGTCGGTGTTCCAGCGGAAGGCGAAGACCTTGGGCTCGTCGGCCTCCAGGACCTCCCCGGTCTCGGGTTGCTCGGCCCCTTCGAAGTGGAAGCGCATCGGGGCGCCCGGGGTGGGCGCGTCGAACTCCACGCGCGCCGGGAACCAGGCCGAGAGCTCGTCGGGTGTGGTGATCGCCTTCCACACCGCGGCCGGCGGGTGTGTCAGCACGCGGTGCAGGCGCAGCACCGGGTGACCGTTGATCATCGACAGTTCGGGTTCCATGGCTCATCCCTGGAATCGAGGTGCTGCTGCAGGGCGTCGAGGCGCTGCTCCCACATCTGCCGGTAGGGCCGCAGCCACGAATCGATCTCGGCCAGCGGTTCCGGGCGCAGCCGGTACCAGCGGCGCTGGGCGTCCTGACGGACCTCCACCAGCCCGGCCTGGCGCAGCACCTTGAGGTGCTTGGAGACGGTGGGCTGGCTCAGCGGCAGCTGCTCGACCAGCTCGCCCACCACGCGCTCGCCGGTGCGCAGCAGGTCGAGGATCTCGCGGCGGCGCGGCTCGGCCAGCACCTCGAACGCGGTTTCCACACCAGGAATATAGCCAGTGGGCAATGTTGTGTCGAGTTCAGCGCGACTCCACCGCCAGGATCGCCTCCGCCGCAGCCACCAGCTCAGCGTTGTCGGTGGCGATCTGACCGTCGGGCAGCACCAAGGTGTCCTCCAGGCCGATGCGCGTGGAGAAACCCCGCCGCGCTGCCACCCGCAGCACCGGCCAGGCACCCGCGCCCTCCCCGTGCAGCAGGATCGGCGCCGAGGCCGGGTGCAGCCGCCCCAACAACGCCTCCGCGGTGGCCGCCGCACCCGAAGCGGTGACGTCGGTGACCTCGGCCAGCACCCGCAGCACCCGCCCGCGGTGCGGGGAGAGCTTGAAGTGGTGATCACCGTCGGTGCCCGAGAAGATCCCCGCTTCCACGCCGACGCCGCGCTCCAGCAGCGCCGCGGCCACCTCATCGGCACCCGGCTCGTGCCAGTTCACCGAAGCGTGGTCGGGCAGCAGGGTCCAGGCCTTGATCGCCCGCACCCGCGAGGCGGTGTCGGGCGCGGTCCACGCACCCGTGGTCACTCCCACGCTCACCCCCGGCGCGGCGGCGCGCACCGCCCGCAACGCGGCGGCCACCGCGTGCGGGTCGAGGGTGTCGGTGCCATCAGCGGACTTGGGGTGCAGGTGCACGTCGGTGGCCCCCGCGGCCACCGCATCGGCGGCCGCCTTGGCCAGTTCCTCCGGACGCACCGGAAGGTGGAAGTGCTCGCGCGGTGACCGGGCGCCGTTCAGGCAAACCTGCAGCATGCGCTGATTGTCACCCCATGCGGTGCACCTGCGGTAGTTGATGAACTCGTTTCGTGATCAACGCGCACCCCGCCGGGGGCGTGCAGACCGGGCACTAGCGTGGTTGGCGTGTTGAGCGAGAGGATCGCGCGCGGCGTGGCCGCCGGGCAGATCACCCACACCTACTTCCGCTGGCCCAGCCCGCAAGCCCGCCCCGGCGCCCGCGTGCCCACCCGCGCCGGACTCATCGAGATCACCAGCCTCACCGAGGTCGACCCCGCCGAGCTCACCGACGACGACGCCGCCCGCGCCGGGTTCAGCTCCGCCGCGGGCCTGCGCGCGTCCCTCTCCCGCCACCGCGGCGCGACCTACCGGCTGGAACTGACCCACCTCGGCCACCCCGGCACACCCGCACCGCAACCGGCACCGCTCGAGCAGGCCCGCCGGCGCGAGCTGCAAGCCCAGCTGGCCCGCCTGGACCTGGGCACCCCGCGCGGGCCGTGGACCCGCCGGCTGCTCGAACTGCTGCGCACCCACCCGGGTATGTCGCCGGCCGAAGTCGCCGCCGCCCAGCAGCGCCCCGTCTCGCGCACCAAGACCGACCTGTGGCGACTGCGCGAACTCGGCCTGCTCGACACCACCGCCGAGGGCCTGCGCCTGTCCGGGCTGGCACTGTCCTACCTGGACGCCCCGTAGACCGTGCCCATCGCCTCGCGCACCCGCGCCAGGGTCGCCTCGGCGCGCTCCTCCGCACGCGCGTTGCCCTCCCGCAGCACCTGGTGCAGGTACCCCGGATCGGCCAGCAGCTCGGCCCGCCGCGCCCGCAGCGGCGCGAAGCAGGCGTTGACCGCCTCGGTCACCTCCGCCTTGAGCACCGCCGCCCCACCGGAGCCGATGGACCCGGCCAGCTCCACCGGGTCCCGTCCGCTGCACAACGCCCCCAGCAGCACCAGGCTGGAAACCTCCGGACGCGTGCCGGGCTCGTAGGTGATGTGGCGCTGGGCGTCGGTCTTCGCGCCCCGGATCAACCGCGCGGTCTCCTGCGAAGAGGACCCCAGCATGATCGCGTTGCCCCGGCTCTTGCTCATCTTCGCCCCGTCGGTGCCCAGCAGCAGCGGCGCGGCCGACAACAGCGCTTCGGGCTCGGGGAACACCGGCCCGTAGCGGTCGTTGAACCGCCGCGCGATCGTGCGGGTCAGCTCCAGGTGCGGCAGCTGATCCGACCCCACCGGCACCAGGTTGGCCCGGCAGAACAGGATGTCGGCGGCCTGGTGGGCGGGATAGGTGAACATCAGCCCCGACACACCCGACTGGCGGGAATGAGCGATCTCGTCCTTGACCGTGGGATTGCGCTGCAACTCCGGGACCGTCACCAGGCTCAAGAACGGCAGCAGCAGCTGGTTGAGCGCCGTCACCGCGCTGTGGGTGAAGATCATCGCCTCGTCCGGGTCGACACCGGCCGCCAGGTAGTCCGCGATCAGCGTGATCACGTGCCCCTCGAGGTCCTCGGCCACGTCGCGGTCGGTGAGCACTTGGTAGTCGGCGATCACCAGCCCCAGCTCCACACCCTGGCGCTGCAGGCGCACCCGGTTGTGCAGCGTGCCGAAGTAGTGGCCCAGGTGCAGCGGCCCGGTCGGCCGATCACCGGTGAGAACCCGGAACCGGGAGGGGTCCGCGGTGATCTCGGCTTCCAGCTCGGCGCTGCGCCGCGCCGCGGGAGAGATCTCGACGGTGCTGGTCATGGCGTGCTTCCTCTCGTGCCAGGCGCCGCCGACCGGGGCAGCCCGCACGAGCACGAGCGACGCGCACGAGAAGAGGGCCGTCGGTCGAACGGCCCTCGGGTGAACTGGGATGTGCCGCAGTGGGTGGCCGCTCCTAGCTGGAGCGCCACCAAGCAGAACTGCGCGTGCGGATCACACCCCCACCATAACCGGTGCGCGGCGAGGAAGTCAGGGCACCGCGAAGGTCATGGTCGTGTCGGTGACCTCGAAACCCAACCGCCGGTAGAGCCGCTGCGCCGGGTTGCCGACGGTCACCGCCAGCCCCACCCGCGCGTACTGCTCATCCAACCGCGCCAGCGCGCGGCGCAACAACAGGCCACCCAACCCGGCGTAGGCCGGTGCCGGACGGCGGTAGACGTCGCTGATCCAACCCGTGCCGCCGCGGTCGTTGACCACCAACCCGGCCACGACGCGGTCCGCGCCGTCGACGACCAGCGCGCTGCACTCCAGCAGCGGGCCCAGCACCCGGCCCGACAGCAGCGGCTGCAGCAGCTCGGTGCCCAGCGTGTGGTCGTCGGCGGTGACGTGGTCGGGATGCCCCGGTGGGTAGGCCTCCCGCCACGCCGGCAACAACGCCGCAGCAGGCCGGTCGCAGGCGGTGATCTCCCACGGAGGTGCCGGCGCGAGCTGCGCCCACTCCGGTGGCACCGGATCGGCCTGCAGGTCGCGGTGCATGGTGTGGGCGTGGCGGCGCAACTGCGCCCCGGCGGCCACCAGCCGCTGCCCGAGCTCGAGGTCGGTGACCACGTTCCAGCCGGAAAGCCGCGCGCGCAGCAGTCCCAGCACATCGGGCCCGTCGGTGTCGATCAGCCGCGCCAGGCGCGGGGCCTCGGTCAGCGGCACGTAACGCACCGTCGTGGCCCCGCCGGTCAGCGACACGACCTCACCGGTCCCGCTCTCGTGCAGCATTCAACGACCTCTACACCCCCGCATTCGCCCAGGGCAAGCACTTTTTCGCCCGACACGGCCGGGACACCGGCTCGAGCGAGGTCTTCTCACCGCACCCTCACCACCAGAGGCGCCGGCCGCCGCCGCGCCGCTCTCGGCTGCCCGGGCTGAGGTGCTCGTGCTGGAGCACCCGCCCTGCGCGGGACCGCGGTGGGTGGGCCATGATCGAAGGCATGATCGACCCGCGACTGCGCGACCGCGTCGCCGTCATCACCGGAACCGACAACGCCCTGGGCATCGGTGCCGCCATCGCCCGCGCCCTGGCCCGCCAGCAGGTGCGGCTGCTGCTGGTCAACCCGCCCGGTGCGGTCGACCACCTCACCCCCTCGCTGCGCGCCGACGGTCACACCGCGCACGCGATCACCGCCGACCTGGCCGACCCGGCCTCACCGGAGCGCATCTACGACGAGGCCGAGGCCCGGCTGGGGCCGGTGCAGATCCTGGTCAACAACGCCGCCCACAACGACCCCGACACCTTCACCCGCGCCCGCGGCGCGCGCCCCGTCAGCGCGGCGAGCCTCGACGCCCACCACGCGGTCAACACCCGCGCCCCGGCGTTGCTCATGGCCCAGCACCACCGGCGCCACCAGCAACGCCGCGACGAGTGGGGCCGCATCATCACCCTCTCCACCGACGCCGCCGACGGCGCACCCGGGGAGATCTCCTACTGGGCCACCAAGAACGCCCTGGAGTCGCTGTCGCGTTCGGCGGCCGCGGAGTTCGGGTCCGCCGGCATCACCGTCAACATCATCGCCCCCGGCCCGGTGCAGACCGGCTGGATCAGCCGCGACAACACCACCCGCTTCGCCGAGTTCAGCCCCCTGCGGCGCGTCGGGCACCCCGAGGACATCGCCGACATCGCCGTGTTCCTGGCCTCCCACCAAGCCCGCTGGCTCACGGGACAAACCCTCTACGCAGGCGGCGGCAAACGCATGACCTGAGTTTCGGGGGAGGACTTGTGCTGCGTGGCGGGGCGGGTGGCCGGTTCTGATCGGCTGCGTGGCTCCGTGCGCCACTCCTGATGCATGTCCGGTCCGCGGTGTCGTGGCGAACTCGCCACGACACCCCTCAGAACCGGCGGCGGTGCCAGCCGAGTCCCACACCTGGAGCAGCGGCTACCGCCGCACGCCCCTGGAGCCCCTCAGACCGGGCGGGCCCGGTCGGTCAGCAGGCGCAGAGGACGGTGCCCAGCAGCCACCGTTGCACCCGCATCCACACCGCGCGTCCCGCCAGCAACCGCGACACCGCGCCCGCGGTGAGCACGATCAGGGCGTTGACCGACAGCGCCACCACGATCTGCACCGCGGCCAGCACCAGCCCCTGCACAGCCACCGAGCCGCGCGCCGGGTCGATGCACTGCGGCAGCAACGACACGGAGAAGCACCGCGATCTTGGGGTTGAGCAGGTTGGTCACCAGCCCCATCGTGAGCAACCTGCCCGCACCCACCGGCGGTACCGGCCGCAGGGCGAACACCGACACCGCGCCCGGGCGCAGCGCCTGCCAGGCCAGCCACAGCAGGTATCCGGCCCCGGCCAGCTGCAGAACGGTGTGCAGAGCCGGGACCAGCGCGAACAGCGCCGAAAGACCGGCCGCGGTGGCCACGGCGTAGGCGCCGAAGCCCACCGCCACGCCCAGCAGCGACACCACACCCGCCCGGCAGCCCTGCGTCAGGGTCCGCGACACCAGGTAGAGCATGTTCGGCCCCGGTGTGAGGACCAGGCCCAACGCCACCACCGCGATCCCGCCGATCGCCGACCCAGCCACCACCGCGCCTCCCCTGCTCGCCCCGCCCGTCCCCAGGTGACGCTAGAGCGCAGTCGAGGCGGAACCCAGGCCAATCCCGGTGTGGTGGCGTCATCCACCCAGCACCGCAGGTGTGGTGCTGTGGTGCGGGTCTCGCCTCACCTGCCCGGCTGAATCGGTCCCGCACCGTGTCCACTGTGATCCATGACGGGTCTCCGACAGCGTGGCCGGACTGGGGATAGCATCCCCGGCAGAGCAAACCACCCGTCGAGCAGGAGAACGAGACCTCATGACCAAAGCTCCCGTCACCGTGACCGTCACCGGTGCGGCCGGTCAGATCGGCTACGCGTTGCTGTTCCGGATCGCCTCCGGCCAGCTCATCGACGCCGAAACCCCGATCAAGCTGCGGCTGCTGGAGATCCCGCAGGCGGTCAAGGCTGCCGAGGGCACCGCGATGGAGCTCGACGACTGCGCCTTCCCGCTGCTGCAGAGCATCGACATCACCGACGACGCGCGCACCGCCTTCGACGGCACCAACGTCGCGCTGCTGGTCGGTGCCCGCCCCCGCGCCAAGGGCATGGAGCGCGGTGACCTGCTCGAGGCCAACGGCGGCATCTTCAAGCCCCAGGGCGAGGCCATCAACGCCGGCGCCGCCGACGACGTGCGGGTGCTGGTGGTCGGCAACCCGGCCAACACCAACGCCCTGATCGCCCAGGCCCACGCCCCGGACGTGCCGGCCGACCGCTTCACCGCCATGACCCGCCTGGACCACAACCGGGCCCTGACCCAGCTGGCGCAGAAGCTGGGCGTGTCGGTCACCGACATCAAGAAGATGACGATCTGGGGCAACCACTCCGCCACCCAGTACCCCGACCTGTTCCACACCGAGGTCGGCGGCAAGATCGCCGCCGAGCAGGTCGAGCAGTCCTGGCTGGCCGACGAGTTCATCCCCACCGTGGCCAAGCGCGGCGCGGCCATCATCGAGGCCCGCGGCGCCTCCTCGGCCGCCTCGGCCGCCAACGCCGCCATCGACCACGTCCACACCTGGGTCAACGGCACCCCCGAAGGTGACTGGACCTCGGCCGGTGTGGTCTCCGACGGCTCCTACGGCGTGCCGGAGGGCCTGATCTCGTCGTTCCCGGTCACCGCCCGCGACGGCAAGTTCGAGATCGTCCAGGGCCTGGACATCGACGAGTTCTCCCGCTCGCGCATCGACGCTTCGGTCAACGAGCTGGTCGAGGAGCGCGACACCGTCCGCAAGCTCGGCCTGGTCTGAGCCCGAGCCGCGACCACGTGGGGTGGGTGCGATCCGCGGGATCGCACCCACCCCACGCTCGTTCCACCGCGAAAACTGCTTGCGAACGCGGGTGCCCGGCCAGCAGCATCAGCGCATAGACCGTCCCGCCGAACGCATCGAACTGCCCGGGGCGCTGCTGCGCCGCCCGGTGGCGGCCGACGCCGGCGCGCTGCACCAGGCGGTCACCGAGTCGCTGGAGCACCTGCGCCCGTGGATGCCGTGGGCCGCAGGTGACTACACTACCGATTCCGCGGTGACCTTCATCGACGAGGCCACCACCAGCTGGCACACCGGCCTCAGCTACACCTACCTGATCACCACCGGGCCGAGCATCGCCGGCGCGATCTCGCTGGAGCACCGCATCGGCGACGGCGGCCTGGAGATCGGCTACTGGCTGCACCCGGCCCACACCGGCCGCGGACTGGTCACCACCGCCGCACGCGCGTTGACCGAGCAGGCCTTCGCCCTGCCGGGCATCCACCGCGTGGAGATCTGGCACGACGCGGCCAACACCGCCAGCCGCCGCATCCCCGAACGCCTCGGCTTCACCTGCATCGACACCCAGCACCCGCCGCGTTTCGCCCACACAGCCGGCAAACGCGGCCTCGAGGTCGTCTGGCGGCTCACCCGACCGACCGCCTAGTCCCCCTCGGCTGCTCGACCTCACCTCCACGCCTGACGCAGGCAACGCACCAGGACCTCGCAACCCGCGTCCGCCACGAAGCGCTCAGGAACAAGCCGCCGGGACAGCTGCGTCGGCTTCGTCGGACTTCGCGCGAACGTCGAAGCCTGAAGTCCCCCTCGAAAATCGCGCGAAGTTCGACGGCGTCCTACGCGGCGCGCGTCCTGAGGGCGGTGGACTCCCCTCTCCGTGAACCGGCGCCTACTGCTCCTCTGCGGAAGACGCGGAAGACGCGGAAGGTGCGGGGGTCGAGCGCAGGGCACGCAGCTCGCCGCTGACCTCGTCGAGCTGGGACTCGGCCCGCTCCGCCCGTGCACGCGCCTGATCCCGGGCGTCCTGCACGGCCTCCCACCGCTGGGCGTGGGTGTCGCGCTCGGCCCGCAGCCGCTCAGCAGCCTCCTCCCGCACCCGCTCGAGCTCGGTGGCCTGCTGCTCGCGCAACTGGGCGAGTTCGTGGCGCTGGCGCTCGATCTCGGCCCGCGCGTCCTGCGCAGCCGCCCGCAGCTCCTCCAGCTGATCCCGGGCGGTCTCGGCAGCCGCCTCGGCGCGCGCGGCGCGTTCGGTGGCCTCCGCACGGCGGGAATCGGCCTCGGTGACCTCGCGACGCGCCTGCTGCTCGGCGGCTTGCGCCTGCGCCGCGGCCTCGGCACGCGCCCGCTCCACGTCGCGGTGCGCGGCAGCGATGCGCTCTTCGGCGTCCTCCCGCGCCCGGGTCACCCGCTCCTCGGCCTCCCGGCGGGCGGCGGCCGTGGCGACCTCGGCTTCGTTGCGGGCCGCCTCCACGTCAGCAGCGGCCTGACTGCGCGCTTGCTCGGACTCGGCGTGGGCCTGCTCCGCTTGCGCACGAGCCCGCTCGGCCTCCTCCGTGGACGACTCGGCCTGAGCGATGGCGTCCTCGGCAGCCTCCTCCGCGGCTCGACGGGCCTGCTCGGCCTCGCGCCGCTCCTGCTGAGCGGTGGCCAACGCCTGCTCGGCCTGGGCGATGCGGTGCGCGGCCTCGGCCTGGGCGGCCTGGATCTGCGCCTCGGCAGCCGACGGATCGGTCAGGGTGGCCAGCTCCTCCAACCCGGCGCGCAGGTTGCGGCCCAGCTGCTCGGACAACAGCCGGTACTGGCGCAGCAGCTCCTCGGCACGCAGCCGCGCCCCGTCGAACTCGCTCGAACCCTCCGCGGTGGCCGCGGCCGGGGTCGTGTCGGCCACGGCCTGCAGGCGCTGGCGCTGCTTCCACGCCCGCCAGCGGGTGTGCTCGGGCAGATCGCAGTACTCCGGCGGACGACCCGGCCCGCTGGGGCGCTCCACCGCCCGCTCGCACCCCGGGAACCGGCAGATCCCCTCGGCTTTGTCCTCGGCCCGCTCCGGCTGCTCACTCACGATCAGTGACGGTACCAAGCAACGCCCCCAACACCGGTGATCACCGGAGGTGGGCGACACTGGGACCGTGGTGGATGCCAGGCGGGATCTGCGCGCCCAGTGCGCGCAGTGCTTCGGGTTGTGCTGCGTGGCGTTGCCCTTCTCAGCCTCCGCGGACTTCGCGGTCGACAAGCCCGCCGGTCAGCCGTGCCAGAACCTGCTCGCCGACTTCTCCTGCGGCATCCACGACCGCCTGCGCGAGAACGGTTTCGCCGGGTGCACCGTGTTCGACTGCTTCGGCGCCGGCCAGCACCTGTCCCAGCACACCTTCGGCGGCCTGTCCTGGCGGCACGCTCCCGAGACCCGGGCATCGATGTTCGCGGCGCTACCGATCATGCGCGGGCTGCACGAACTGCTGTGGTACCTCACCGACGCACTCGACCGCACCGACACCACGCCGCTGCACCCGGACCTGCGCACGCGTCACGACGAGGTCGTGCACCTGACCGACCTCGACGCCGACCAGCTCACCGCAGTCGACCTCAACGCCGAACGCGCCCGCACCGGCGACTTGCTGGAACAGGCCAGCCGCCTGGTGCGCGGCGATCCGCCCGGCCCGAACCACCGCGGCGCGGACCTGGTGGGCCGCCGGTTGCGCGGGAAGGACCTGCGAGCCGCCCACCTGCGCGGTGCGCTGCTCATCGGCGCTGATGCCCGCCGCGCCGACCTGCGCCGAGCCGACCTGCTGGGCGCGGACCTGCGTGACACCGACCTGCGCGCAGCAGACCTCACCGAGGCGCTCTACCTCACCCAGCCGCAGGTCTCCGCTGCCCGCGGAGACGCACGCACCCGCCTGCCCCCAGGCTTGGACCGCCCGCAGCACTGGGAACCTCAGGCCCGCTGAGCGCCGCGATCCGCGAACCTGCGCCTGCTCCCGCAGTGGAGGTCTCGCCGGCCGACCCGAGCCTGACAACCGCATCGGACCGAGCGCGACAGGCAGAGGGCGGGTCCAGGGCTCACCCGGCAGATGGCGCCGCCCCGGACCTGTGCCGAGTCGGCCCGCGGTCTGCTCGACGTGCCCGGGACCCGCCTGCGGCACCGAGTTGAGCCCGCCTCGGAGGAACCGGTCCACACTGCGACTCCTTCCTGTGTCAGCCGAGGGCCAGCGCTTCGCCGAGAGCGGCGATCCGAGTGCGCGCACCCTCGAGGTCGCCTGTCCACACGGCGAGGTGTGCGGGTTCGACCCGGGACCACCGGTCGATCTCGGCCACCAGGTCGGCGAGGGTCTGGTCTGCCCTCCAGGTGATCCGTGCGCCTGCGGACACCTCCCAAGAGGTCAGGCTGCGCAAGTGCTTCCGGTCGTCGCTGAACTGCTCAGGTGTGCGGCCGACCGCCTGCCAGGCGTCGCCGAACCGAGCGGCGCGGCGCAGAGCCGAGGCTGAGGTGCCGCCGACGACGAGCGGCACAGGCGGAGAGGGCGTGGGCGCGAACGTGCCACCACCCGGCCCGCGTCCGGTGCGGTGCAGCTCGCGCACCGCCTCGAGGACCTCATCGGTGCGGCGCCCGCGGGCGGCGTAGTCGGCGCCGACCGCGTCGAACTCGGAGCGCTCCCAGCCGGTTCCGACTCCCAGCAGGACTCGTCCGGGGGCCAAGGCGTGCAGCGTGGCGGTCTGCTTGGCCAGCAGGACGGGCTCGCGCAGCGGTGCGATCAGCACCGAGGTGCCCAGCAGCAGTCGCTCGGTGTGGGCGGCCAGGAAGGCCAGCGTCACGAGCGGTTCGTGCACGCCGCCGTAGGTGGTGTTGTAGCCGTGCGGCGGCAGCAGGTGATCAGGCAGCCACAGCGCGCCGAAGCCGTGGTGCTCGGCTGCCACGGCGAGCTCGGCCAGGGCCCTGGGGTCGTCGGTGGCCGATTCACTGGGCAGGACGAGATCTACGCGCACGCCCGGACACCTCCCGCCACGCCACTCGGATCACCGTTGACGTGGCAGCAGACTCCGTGCGCGCCGGAGAGGCCTGAGATCTGCTCGGCGGAGCGGGTGACGTCGAGGCGGCCGGGCCGTGATGGCTCCAGTGCTGTGGTGGTCATGGCAGGATCTTCCACGTTGAGACCGGTGTGAAGGTCAAGAGGAGGACCAGCGGTGCGCATCGGGGACCTGAGCCGACGAACCGGAGTCGCAGCGCACCTCCTGCGCTACTACGAGGCCCAGGGACTGCTCGAGCCCACGCGCGGCGCCAACGGATACCGCGACTACAGCGACGACGCAGTGCTCACGGTGGTCCAGATCAGGAAACTGCTCGCCGCCGGGCTCTCCACAGCCGAGATCAAGCTCCTGCTGCCCTGCGCCTCCGGCGCGACCCCTGACCTGCACCCCTGCCCGGAGTTGCTGGCCACCCTGCGCACGCGCCTGCGTGGACTCGACGAACGCATCGACGCACTCACCCACTCCCGCCAGACCCTCCGCGCCTACCTCGACGCGGTCGACACCGGCACGCACTCCCGCTAGACCCTCGACCGGCGAGGGCCCCAGGCCACGGTGCTGTGCAACACCCACCACCTCGACGCCGCCATCACCGAACTCCGCGCCGCCGGATACGAGGTCGGGGACGAGAACGTCGCCCGCTTGTCGCCGTTCGTACGGCACCACATCAACATGCTCGATCGCTCCTCCTTCCTCACACCGGAAGTCGCCTGCGGCTTGCGGCCGCTGAGGAACCCGTCAAGCGCCGAGGACGAGGAGGAAGTAGACGTCTGACCGTGCGTTCTGGTGTCCCCGGGTGCCCTGATGCGCGCCGGGATCAGACGGATCTGCCTCAGAAGTTGGTCGCCGCTCGCTCGTCCTCTCCGTCACACGCAGCCTCGAACCAAGAACCCGAGCCTCTCCGAAGAACCTCGCCGTCCGCTACCACGTTCGTCGTGGTCATTCCGAGTGCCCGCGCCATGGTGTTGGATGCTTCGTGCTGGGGATGGACGTGCGCCGTCACTTCAACGACGTCGTGCGTGCGCAGCCACTTCACCATGGCCGTCGCGGCTTCACGTGCGTACCCGTTGCCCTGGTGATCACTTCCGACCACCCAGGCGAGTTCGGCGCTGAACCCCGGTGTTCCCAGCGGGGAGAGGGTTGTCTGGACGGTGCCGACGACACGTTCGTCCGACAGGCGCCGCAGGCCCCAGTTCAGCCAGCCTTGCTCGCCATCAGGAGAACTTCCAGCTGATTGCCTCAGGTACTTGGCTTCAAGCTCCTTGAGCGTGCACGGTCTCCCGCCGGTCCACTTGTGCAGGCGGAGCTCGTTGAAGACCGGTACGGCTCTGCCGCGTGCGCCACGCGCAACGGTTCGAGCCGAAGACGTGGTCGTGATGAGCGTGGCTGCTGGCCACGCGGCTGTGCCGGGCACGGTTCGATCGTCATGGTCCTTCCGCCCGTACTGGTCTGGTCTCGTTCAGTCCCAGAGCCGGTGTGAGCACAGACAGGCGGAAGTCTGGGATCTCTCACCGCCTCCGGGCGGCCGGATCCCGGGCTTGCACCGCGACCGTCGCGTCGGCGCCGAGTTCAGCGACTAGGCCGCGCACCGCGGTGGCGTAGGCGCGCCGGGTGTTCGAATTGACACACCTCGGCCAGGAACGACCGCACCGTCGGCCCTACCAGCGATGCTGCTGCTCAGCGCTGTTCTCCGTTCCGGTGTCCCTCGAACCCCGGAACGGCCTCGCGAACCAGCCGCCGGATGGGAAACTGCACGGCATGACCGAGCTCGTCGGTGATGCCGTCCTCACCGGTGCCCACCGACGCCGTGGTGCCACCGGGCCCGTCGTGCTGGCCGTGGCGGCGGGCCTGGCCGCCGGTGCGGCCACCTCCGTGGCCCAGGGCGTGCTGCCCGAACAGGTGGCGTCGCTGGCCAACTCCAGCGGCTCCTGGTGCCTGCTGGCGTTCCTGCTGGCCCTCACCGCCCCCTCAGCACCGGCCGGTGCGGTGTGCGGGTTCGCGTCGCTGGCCTGCATGCTCGCCGGCTACGTGCTCACCGCGTGGCTCCACGGCTACCCCTCCTCCACCGGCATGGTGGTGTTCTGGTCGGCAGCGGCCCTACTGGCCGGGCCCGTGCTCGGCGTGGGCGCGCAGTGGCTGCTGCGCAAGCCGGGACCCCACGCAGCCCTGGGCATCTCGTCGCTGTGCGGGGTGCTCATCGGTGAGGCCGCCTACGGGCTGCTGGTCGTCGCCGAGTCCACCGAGCCGCGGTACTGGTGGAGCGAAGGCGTGTTCGGCGTGGTGCTGCTGGTCGCCGCTGCGGTCTGGAAGTTGCGCGGGCTCGGGGTGATCCTGCAGGCGGTGCTGGTCACCGCCGCGGTGGCCTCTGCGTTCCCGGTGATGTACCTGCACGGCGGCGTGCTGATGCGGCTGCTGCCATGATCGAGGCATGCTCACCATCGTCACCGGCGGCTCGCGCGGTATCGGCGCGGCCACAGCTCTGCACCTGGCCGGCGAAGGCCACGACCTCGTCCTGGGTTTCCGCAGCGACCCTCGTGCCGCCGAGCAGGTGGCAGAGCAGGCTCGAGCACGCGGTGTGCGGGCGGTGGCGGTGCGCGCCGATGTCACCAGCGAACCCGACATCGAGGCCCTGTTCACCGCCGCCGCGGACCTGGGCCGGTTGACAGGGCTGGTCAACAACGCCGGGCTGACCGCGCACATCGCCGACCTCGCCGACACCCCCACCGAAACGATCCGCCACGTGCTCGACGTGAACCTGCTGGGCGCGATCTTGTGCGCGCGGCGTGCCGTGCAGGTGATGTCCACCCGCCGCGGCGGGGAGGGCGGGGCGATCGTCAACGTCTCCTCCAGCGGCGCCACCTTGGGATCGCCGCACGAGTACGTGCACTACTCCGCGGCCAAGGCCGGCGTGGAGGCGTTGACGGTGGGGTTGTCCAAAGAGCTGGCCGCAGAGGGCATCCGGGTCAACGCGGTCGCACCCGGGCTGGTGCGCACCGACATCCACGCCGGGGCGGGCAAGCCCGAACGGGTCGAGACCGCCGCGGCCCGCGTGCCGGCCGGACGTGCCGGTGAGCCCGAGGAGATCGCCCCGGCCATCGCCTGGCTGCTGGGCGAGCAGGCCAGTTATGCCAGCGGTGCGGTGCTGCGGGTGGCCGGAGGTCTCTGAGGCGGCGCGAAGGCCGCCTCAGAGACCGCGGGTTCACACGCCGAGCAGTTCCTTGAGGGGCTCGACGCAGAAGTACAGCACGAACAGCGCCGAGACCACCCACATCAGCGGGTGGATCTCCCGGGTGCGCTTCTGCACGCTGCGGATGAACACGTAGGTGATGAACCCGACGCCGATGCCGGCGCTGATGGAGTAGCTGAAGGGCATGACCACGATGGTCAAGAACGCCGGGATCGCCAGGCCGTAGTCGCTGAAGTCGATGCCGCGGATCTGGGTGAGCATCAGGAACCCGATGACCACCAGGGCGGGGCTGGCCGCCTCGAACGGGACGGTGGAGATCAGCGGGGTGAAGAACATCGCCAGCAGGAACAGCACGCCGGTGACCACGCTGGCCAGTCCGGTGCGCGCGCCTTCGCCGATGCCTGCGGCCGATTCGATGTAGGTGGTGTTCGACGAGGTCGAGGCCGCGCCACCGCTGACCGCGGCCAGCGAGTCGATGAAGAACACCCGCCCGATGCCGGACAGCTTGCCGCTGCGGTCGAGCAGATCGGCCTCGGCGCCCAAGCCCACGACGGTGCCCATGGTGTCGAAGAAGTCGACCAGCAGCAGGGTGAACACCAGCAGCAGCACCGCCACGATGCCCACGTTCTCCAGCGAGCCGAGGAGGTTGAACTGGCCCACCAGGCCCAGGTCCGGCACGCCCAGCACCTTCTCGGGCAGGGCGGGCACCACCAGGCTCCAGCCGCGCGGGTTGCTCGAGCCGTCATCGCCGGTGGACGGGCCGGTGTGGGTGAGCGCTTCGACGATGATGGCCAGCACGGTGGTGGAGATGATGCCCAGCAGGATCGCGCCCTTGACGCGGCGGGCCACCAGTGCGGCGGTCAGCAGCAGGCCGATGGCGAAGACGAACACCGGCCACCCGGCGAGGTTGCCGTCGATGCCCAGCTGCACCGGGGTGGTCGTGCCGGCTTCGTCGGGCACGCGGCGGATGAACCCGGCGTCGACGAAACCGATCATCGCGATGAACAACCCGATGCCCACGCTGATGGCGGTTTTCAACTGAGGGGGCACGGCGTTGAACACCGCGGTGCGCAACCCGGTGAGCACCAGGATGGTGATGATCAGGCCCTCGAGCACGATCAGGCCCATCGCATCGGCCCACGTCATCTGGGTCGCCACCGCCGAGGCCAGGAAGGCGTTGAGGCCGAGACCGGCGGCCAGGGCGAAGGGGTAGCGGCCGACGACGCCCATCAGGATCGTCATCACCCCGGCCACCAGCGCGGTCGCCGAGGCCACCGGCGCCACACCCAGCGTCGTTCCGGTCGCATCCTTGGCGGTGCCCACGATCAGCGGGTTGAGCACGACGATGTAGGACATCGCGAAGAACGTCGCCACACCGCCCCGGACCTCCCGGGAGAGCGTCGAGCCGCGCGCGGTGATCTCGAAGTAGCGGTCGAGCGCACCCACCGGTCTGGTGCTGCGCGGTGGTGAGGGCGTGGTGCGGGGACCTTCGGTCATCTGCTGCGCTCCATGGCGTTCGCGGACAGGCTCGAACGGGTGATCTTAGGCTTCCCTCGCGCCCGTTCTGGCCCGGGTTGTCGAAACGAAACACCGTTCTTCCACCGCGGTGACCCGCTCCTCACCGCGTCGGCCGCCGGTAGAGCTCGGTGAGCAGGTCGACGATCTTGCCGGCGTGGGGATGGCGTTCGTCGCGCCACCAGATCAGCTGCACCGGGATCGGCGGGGCGTCGCGCACCGGGCGGAACACCACACCGCTGCGCCGGTACTGGGTGAGGGTGGCCTCGGAAGTGATGCCGACGACGCGTCCGCTGGAGACCGCGGTCAACCAGTCGTCCACATCGGAGGTGTGCTCGAAGCGGGGTTGCTGCTCCGGCGGCCACAACTGCGGGGTGGTCGACCCGGCGCGGCGGTCGAGCAGCACGGTGCGCTCGGCGAGGTCGCTCAACCGCACGAAACGGCGCCGCGCCCACGGGTCGTCGGTGGCCATCGCGCAGTACCGGCGCTCCAGTCCCACCACGACGCTGGTGAAGCGACGGCGGTCCGGTTCGGAGCGCACCACCGCCACGTCGCAGGCGCCTTCGGCCAGTCCCGCGGTGGCGGAACCGGTGCGCACCAGCTGCAACCGCACCTCCGGGTGTTCCTGGGCCCACCTGCGTTGGAAGGCCACGGTGTGGCGACCCAGCGCCGACCAGGCGTAGCCGACCCGCAGCACCGCCTCGCCGCTGGTGGCGTCGCGCACCAGCTCTTCGACTTCAGCCAGCACTCGACGCGCCCGCGCCAGCACGCGGTGGCCTGCGGCGGTGGGAGCGACCTGGCGGCTGGTGCGCCGCAGCAGCCGGACCCCGAGGGTGTTCTCCAGCCCGGCGAGGGTGCGCGAGACCTGCGCTTGGGAAAGTCCGAGTTCGGCGGCGGCGTCGGTGAAGGTTCCTGCCTCCACGATCGCGACCAGGCACTTCAGCTGCCGCAACTCCACGTCCATGCATCGAGCGTATCGGTGGCGTGGCGGATGCATTGTGCGCAACAGTTCCGCGGCGTCAGGCTCGTCGCCATGACCACCGTGCACACCCCCACCCCGACCGCACCCTCACGTGGAGCCGGGGTGGCGTTGATGTCGGGCAGCGCCCTGTCCAACCAGTCCGGTGCGGCGATCGGCTCGCTGGCCTTCGACATCATCACCCCGGCCGGGGTCGTCGCGGTGCGCCAATGGCTGGCCGCCGTGCTCCTGCTGGCCCTCACCCGCCCCCGCCTGCGGGAGCTGACCCGAGCGCAGTGGCGGCTGGTGATCGCCCTGGCCGCGGTGTTCGCGGTCATCAACCTCGCCCTCTACAGCGCCATCGACCACATCGGACTAGGACTGGCCGTCACGCTGGAATTCCTCGGCCCGCTGGCGGTCGCCCTGGCCGGATCCCGCCGCCGCACCGACCTGGGATGCGCGCTGCTGGCCGCAACAGGCGTGGCGGTGCTGATGCGCCCGCAACCCACCACCGACTACCTCGGCATGGGCTTGGCGTTGCTGGCCGCGGTGTGCTGGGCCTGCTACATCCTGCTCAACCGGGCGCTGGGACGCAGCCTGCCCGGTGCCCAGGGAACCGCCACCGCCTGCGGACTCTCCGGCTTGGTGTTCGTCCCGATCGGCATCGCCGTGCTCGTGACCCACCCGCCAACCGCGCCCGCGCTGGCCTGCGCGATCACCGCAGGCGTGCTGTCCTCGGCGGTGCCGTTCCTGTGCGACGCGCTGGCACTGCGCCACGTCCCGGCCCCGCTGTTCGCGATCTTCATGAGCCTTAACCCGGTCCTGGCCGCCACCACCGGCATGCTCATCCTCGACCAGCACCTCGACGCCGCGCAGTGGGCCTCCATCGCCGCGATCGTCACCGCCAACGCCACCACGATCCTCACCCGCCGATAACCCGTTCCCGCCGGGCAGGGGGCCGCTCTGCGCGATGTCGCGCGAGGTCACGGGCGGCGACCCTGCGGTACGAGCAGCTTGCTGGTGCTGCGTCGCCGCACCTCGGGTGCGGGTTCTGCCTCCGCACGTGTTGACCACCACCAGCCCCAAAACCCCACCACTGCAGACCTCCGTCTGCAGCAGGTCCGACCAGCCGAAACCCCGGTGACCACGCACCCGATCACCGCAGTGGTCCCTCCCCTCGCCCGTGCGCAGCTCCGGCACACGCTGACATCCGGTGATCGGGCTGGCGGAGCACCGGGGCAAGACGTCACCGACTGCTGCGAGGACGGTTACCTGAAACCAGCAGTCATCAGATCCCTGGTTGCGTGCGGAGATCACCCCTCGGCCACCCGCGCGTCCACCCCACCAGCCCCGGAAGCCCGGATGATCGAGGGGCCGGGGCGATCCGTTCTTCTGCGACGACGGGAGACATCCGGCTACGACGGATCTCCGCCGTGGTGGGAGATCTAGTGGTGAGTCCGAGGCGCGCCATCGTGAGCCGATGCGTGGACCGATCGTCGACGTGCACCGTCGTGACCGGCCTTCGTGATCCGGGCGCCGCGGTGGCCGGCAGGGCGAGTGGTGGGCAGGTGGCTCAGCCAGGGCCCCGGGCTGGGGAGCCTCCGCCGACTGGCGCTCAGGGAGCGTTCTTCGCCGAACCCGGCGCTACGCACCTGGCGGCTGGCGGGCTCGCTGACCCCGCACTTCGGACGGCTTCCTCCGAGCCGCTCGCCCTACGAGCGGGCGCGACAGGGGCGCCGTTCGCCGGTGGTGCGGGGCGGCGCTCGGCGAGGCCACCCCGCACCACCCTCTTCCCCCGAGGTGGTGGGCTCGAGGTCAGACTTCGACGATGGCGATGTGGTTGCCGTCCGGGTCGCTGATCATGAACAGCAGCGGAGCTCCGGGGCTGCTCTCCGGCTCGGAGTCGATCTGGACACCACCGAGGGAGCGCAGCCGCTCGTGCTCGGCGTGCGCGTCGGGGGTTTCCACCCCGATGCCGCCACCGCCGGGTTGCCCGCCCATGGGCGGGTTCAGCGCCAGCCGTGCGGTCGAGCCCGGAGGGGCCACCTCCAGCCAGCGGTACTCGCCGTTGGGTCCGAAGGGGGTGTCGCCGCGGACTTCGAACCCGAGCTTCTCGGTGTAGAACCGCTTGGCCGCGTCCTGGTCGGCGACGGTGAACATGGTGACGCCGATGCTGTTGACGGTGGTGGGTGTCTGCGTGTGAGTAGCCATGCTCTGTGGACCACCCGCGGGCCGCGAACTCATCGGCGGCCGACCAAGATTTTTTCGTCACCGTGACTGAAATGATCATGGGGAATGATCATCGGAATCCGGGGGTGTGCGGGTCGCTTCGGCCACCAGGTGCGCCGGGTCGCGGCTCAGCGACAGCGCCACGTGGTCGTAGAGCTGGGTGATCGCCGCTGAGGAGTGTCCGAGCGCGTCGCGGCGGTCTTCCAGGGCCGCGCCGTGCTGGCGGGCGATGGTGTTGAAGGTGTGGCGCATCGAGTGCGGGGTGATGCGCTGCGGCATCGGCACCCCGGCCTGGCCTGCCGTGGACTGCACCAGCCGGTAGATCTGGTGCCGGTTGACCCGCCGGCCGTCCCGGGTGATCACCAGCGCGTCGGTGTCGGCATCGGGGCGCTGCTGCAGGTAGGCGTCCAGCACCCCGTGCAGCCCGCGCGGAATCGGGCGGATGCGCACCTTGCCTCCCTTCATCCGCACGGTCAGCACCCGCGTGCCTTCGCGCTGCCCCAGGTCGGACAGGTCGGCGTTGCACAGCTCCGAGACCCGCACGCCCAGGTCGATCAACAGCGCCATGACCAGCGCCGCGGCCTGCGGACCCAGGGTGCGGTGCTGGTACTGGCCGGCGCCGGTCAGCATCGCACCGGCCTGCTCGGCCGAGACGCTCGCGGTGGGTGAGTGCCTGCGGTCGTAGCGGGGCCGGGCGGCATCCCGCGCTGGGTTGGCGTCGATCGCGCCGGCGCGCACGAGGTAGGTGTAGAAGCTCGAGACCGCGGCGAGCTTGCGAGCGCGGGTGCTGGCGGCCGGGGGCCGCCCGGTGCGCGGGTTCGGCGTGGCGGCCAGTTCGGCGGCGTACATCTGCACCTCGGGCAGCCGCACGGTCACGGGCTCGAGGTCGCGGCGGGTGCACCAGTCCAGGTACTCGCGCAGATCGCGCGCGTAGGCCTGGCGGGTGTCGGAGGAGTCGGTGAACGAGCCCAGCCACGAGGCGATCAGCGCGCTGAGGCTGTGACCGGTGCGCGTGGCCGTGGCCAGCAGTTCCGTTTGCGCCCGACGTCCCGCTACCCCACCGCTCGGCGCCGTCTCGATCTCCACGCTCCCACCTTACCGCACATAAGCGCGATTATGCGCGGTGTCGTTCCCAGCGTTTTCCCGGGCCGCAGTTCCGTTTCGTTTACTTCATAACGTTAGTAACGTAATCAGTTTCAGAAGGATGCGGAGGCCGCGAGAACTAGCGGGGAGCCGATGGATCGGCGGTTGCGCGCTACCGGGGCTCGGGCGCGACCGCCGCCGGCTGTCGGCGCGGCACGAGAACACGCCCGGGCGACGGAGAGGACCCGCCGCGGTCAGCGACTCGGTTGCTCGCCGGCCAGGGAGTGGGAGCGGTTGGCTTTGAGCTGCCCGGGCAAGCCGGCTCGGCTGTCGAGGTGGGCACCCTCGCGACCCTCGGGTCGCTGATCAGCAGGTGCGGAGGCTTGCCGCACGAGGAAGCACGTGCCCCCGCAGTCGTGCACAGGTCTGCTCCACGCTCGCGCGCACCATTCTTCGCCGAGGCAGCGGGAGCGCGCACGAGGAACCGTCCGCATCGGCGGCAGCACTGTTCGACGCCGAACTGGTGCTGCTTGCCATCGTCGGCACGCCAGAACCGGTGTCGATGACTCGGACGTCGACTCACACCAGCAGCGCACAAGGCGCAGGAGGATCGGTCCGCGTTGACGGTGTCACCACGCCAGTCCTCGTCGAGCGCTCTCGGCATCGGCGTGGTCGGCGGTGACCTCGAACCAGGGCATGCCCCTGCCGGGTGTGGACGTCCACGTGCCCGCGCTGGCCGGGGCACCAGGCGCGCAGCCAGAAGCCGCATCCTGCAGTCTGACGTGTGACGCGGGTTTCGAGCGGTCGGTGGCGTGCTGCCGATGCGCGGCTCCGCAGAGCGGACCTCGCGTTGGGCGTTCCACCCGGCCATGAGCACGCCGTCGCGGACGCAGGGGTAGTCGATGCCGCGCTCGGCGGAGAGCTTCGTGCCGCGAGTCGCAAGGCGTGAACCCACTGCACGGCGAACGCCGCTTCGCTCAGCGAGATCCCCCGCTCGCGCGGACGTCGATCAACGGGCGGTTCGAGTGTCTCGGGGCACGATCGCCGGTCCGCACTGCAGCGAGCACGGTCCGGAGGCGAAGCGAGCGGAAAACCTGACCAGCGAGGACACCGAGGTCAGCCAAGCGCGTCCAGGCTGTAGGTCGTGCGCAGCTCAGTCGCGCACAGCGAGCGCCAGCACGGTGAACAGGACATCCCGTCGGTGCCACTGACGAGCGGCCCAGGATCGTCGAGGCGCGCTCCAGGTCCGGCGGTGAGCTCGCTGGTCGGTGGATCGATGTGCGCAGAATCGCCTCCCCGGCGCGCGAGTCGAGCCGGGCATCGGCGCCTGACCGTGGACGTCGGCACGCCGTCACCTCACGCCTGCACCACCCCGGCGGGCCGACTTGGCGGATCCTCAGGCAGTCCGAGGTTCCCTCGTCGAAGGCGAGCGGGTCGTGGTGGTCGACCTCCGACTTCGGAGGGTTCGACTTCCACCGCGGTCGCGCGAGACGCGAGGAGTGCACCGCGGTGACTGCTGCGAGGGTCTTTCGAGTCGCGCAGCTGATAGCTCGTGCGTGTGAACGACCCTCGCGTTGGGGGCGGGTGGTTGCACACTGTTGATCAACACCTGGTCGAAACGCCGCCAGTAGATCATCAGATAGTGTGATCACCCCCGACGTGGCGCTGCGGGGTGCAGTGGAGCGGATCACTCTCGCTGACATGACGCAAGGTACGATCAACCCCGCTCCCCCTGATTTCGAGCCTTTCCCCGAGAGGTCCGAGCGGTCCACTGCGGACACTTCAGGACGGCGCGCGCTGTGGCTGACCCTGCTGTCGGTGCTGACCCCGGGCGTGGCTCACTGGCATGCGGGGCGCCGACGCACCGCGACGGTCCTCGTCGTCTTCAGTGGCTTGATCTGGCTGTCCGTGGCGTTCGCCGTGCTCACCCTCGACCGCGAGCACCTGGTGGGAGCGGCTGTGCGTCCCGCGGTGCTGCTGCTGGTCGCCACGACCGCGATCGTGGTCATCCCCATCTGGATCCTCCTCGTGATCACCTCCTACAACGCGGTGCGGCCGCGGTGCCTCTCCCGGCGCCGCGCCCGCACCGGGCGGATCGCGGTGCTCGCCCTGTGCGTGGCGGTTGCCGCTCCGCCTGCGCTCGTGGCCCACTACGCCTACTCCCAGTACGACCTGATCAACGCCGTGTTCGCCGACGGCGGCGGCAGCCGCTCGTCGGCCGCCGCCGCCGACAGCGACGACCCCGCGGAATCGGCGAAACCGCTGCCGGGCGTCGACCGGCTCAACGTGCTGCTGCTCGGCAGCGACGCGGGTGACGGACGCGTCGGCACGCGAGCCGACACGATGGTCCTGGCCAGTGTGGACCAGGACACCGGCCGGACCGTGCTGCTGAGCCTGCCGCGGAACCTGCAGAAGGCGCCGATGCCGGAAGGACCCCCGAGGGCGAAGTACCCCGAGGGTTATCCGGGCTTGCTCAACGGCGTCTACCGCGAAGGCGAGGACCACGACCCCGGTCTCATGCCCGGTTCCCCGAACCCCGGCGCGGACCTGCTCAAGGGAACGATCTCGGAGGTCCTCGGCATGCCGGTGCACTACTTCGCGCAGGTCAACATGCAAGGTTTCCGCGAACTCGTGGACGCGATGGGCGGCGTCGACGTCAACGTCGCGCGCAGCATGCCGATGGGCAACACCGGCGCGTTCTTCCAGCCCGGGCCGCAGCACCTCGACGGCGCTCAGGCGTTGTGGTACGCCCGTTCGCGCACCGGGGCCAGCGACTACGACCGCATGGAGCGGCAGCGGTGCATGCTCTCCACGCTCGCCGAGCAGGCCGACCCGCTGACGGTGCTGAACCACTACCACCAGGTGGCCGCGGCGGCGAAGGACAACTTCCGCACCGACATCCCCGCCGACATGCTCCAGGACCTCGCGAGTTTGGCGAACAAGGTGGAACCGGCCGGCAGCGTCCAGTTCATGCCACCTCTGATCGAACCGAGCAATCCCGACTTCAACCACATCCGGGCGGTCGCCAAGGACACGGTCGCCCAGTCCGAAGCCGGCGAGGAACCGCAGGCCACCGCTGTGCAGGCCAACAGCCGCGTGGCGGCGGCTTGCTGAGGGCAGCCACCTCGCCGACGCTGCTCGGCCCTGACGGGCTCGCACGCCGAGCAGCGACCCCGGGTCTCCGCGCAGACCCCGACCCTGCGCGGAGACCCGGGACCCTCCTCTCGCTGAGAGACCTTCCGTGAGGCGGCGCAGACGGGCGCCACCCTCGTCACCGCTTTCTGCCTTCGCTTGAGGGGTGGTGGACGTTTCGCGCGAAACGTCCACCACCCCTCAAGCGAAGGCCTTCTCGCGTGAGGTGAGGCCCTCCCGCGAGAAGTTGGCGCTGTGACCCCGCCACACGCGGGCTTTCGAGCCCGACCGGGACTTGAGCGGCTTCGTGGTTGCGCGGCTCCTGGTGCAAGCCAGTACACGACGTCGCGGTGAACACGCATGATGCCGCTGGAACAGGTGCGCGGCGATGCCGTCGAAGGTCCTCTGCCGAACTTCGCGCGAACCTCGACGTGGAGCTTCCGGGGCCGAACTCCGCGCGAAGTTCGGACGCACTGGCGCGGCGCGGGAGCGAGATGGGGCTCCCCGCCGCTGCTCGTTCGAGCCTTGGGGAGACGAGGTGACTCCTCCGGCTCGAACGCCGCGCACAGCTCGGCCGGGGTGGCGGAGTCCCGTGGCCGGCACTACCGCTGCTGAGCGGGCCGCGCACCGAATTGCCGCGGTTCGCCGTGGATGAGCCGGGCAGGAAAACCTGAGTTCGTGACGACCACGCAATCCCAGGCGCTCTCTCGTTGTCACCCGCTGGCTTGGGCCGGAGCCGGCCCTGGGGCACGCCTACGTCTGCGCCGCTTCTCGGATGTTGCTGGGCGGCCTGCCCACTCACGCTGAGGGTGAGGGAGGACGGAGTCGAGGAACCCGACCACGCCTGCTGTTTCGGCCATTGTCAGCGTGGCGACCCGCTGGGTTTGAGTCGTGGTGGTTCCCGGCTGATCATCGGCGTGGTCACCTTCTTCGATTTTCCGGTCAAGGGGGAACGCCGAAGCTCGGGAGCTGGGTGCCCATGGGTGCCGTCCCGTACTCGTCCTCCCGACGTTCTGGGCGGCGACGGCACCGTGCTCTCGGCATGGGCGACTGGAGGAGCTGTTCCTGGCACCTTCAAGGGGGAACGGCGCTAAGGTTCGGAGATGTCTCGATCAGCAGTGAACGCCGATGACGTTGCTCGTGCTGTGCAGCTGGCCATCGCGGTGTTGCGCGAGGTGCCGGAGGAGGGGTGGCGTTCACAGGCCCGGTCGCTGGAGTGGGATCGTTGGGAGACCGTCGAGCACCTCAGCGATGACCTGTTCTCCTACGCCGTGCAGCTCGGTCCCGCTGAACCGTCCGCGGAGCGGCCCGTGCCGTTCGTGTGGCAGCCGCGGCGCAGGGCGGCCCGTGGAACACAGTGCACGCCGACCCGGGCTCCGGACCGGAGGGACTGCTCGAAACTGTGGAGGCGACGGCGGCTTTGCTGGTGGCGATGGTGCGCACAGCACGGCCACGCATGCGTTCCTTCCACGTCTACGGCACCTCCGATCCCGAAGGGTTCGCGGCGATGGGCATCGTCGAGACGCTCGTGCACACCCACGACGTCATCGAAGACTTGCCGCTGACCTGGAACCCGCCTGCCGAGGTCTGCACCAAGGTCCTCGACCGGCTCTTCCCCGACGCCCCCACCTCCACCGACCCGTGGACGACCCTGCTGTGGTCGACCGGCCGCGCGGAACTACCCGGGCGCCCGCGTCTGACCACGTGGCGTTGGTACGGCACACCCCGCGGGTGAGGACCCGTGGGACTCGGGCCCGCTTCCCTGCGGCGGTTCTGCCCCACCGCCTGAGGCGCTGATCAGGGATTCGTCAGTGACGTTTTCCGCTGTGGGCCCGGAAGCCGGTGGATCACGGCCCGTCGCAGCGATCGCCCGGCCGAGAGGGGTGACGTTCGGGCGATAGGTCCCTTTCGGCCCATTCCACCGCGAAGGATCTCGCGGTACTTCCCCGGAGAGCGGGCGCGTGGTCGGCGGGGGTCGGGGTGGACCGAGCACCCCGCGGAGCGCACGTGGTCCTTGGGCGTCGGATTCGACACGCTCAGGGTCGACGGCGCGCCCCTCCACCGCGGCGGCTCTCGACCACGGGTCGTCGCCGAACTCCGGGGTGCCGCCGTGTCAGCACCCGCATCGACCGGCTGGTCGCCACAGGCGTTTACCCACACCCCTCAGGAGACTGACCGGCGGCCCCTGGCCTGCGTTCTAGAACTCCGTCGGAGAAGCCGCCCTGACGCCCGAGTCGCCCACGCTGGACCAGGTGCCGCTGTCCCGCTGCCTGACGACGCACGGCTGGCAACGGCAGATCAAGACCGTCCAAGAGCGGCACCGCGAGCGCCGGGACGAGAGCGCCTCCGGCAACGTGGATTTCGCACGGCGAACCGGCTGCGGTGTCCCGGTGGGACGGACTTGAGCACGCCAGACAAGCCAGGCGTTGGGTCCTCGGGTGCCGAAGAGCCGTGTCAACAGCTGGTTCATAGGCCGAGGGCGAGCAGGAGGCGTCCGCGCATTCCTCCGGTCTCTTGGTCGAGGAGCGCGGGGAATCTCGGTGGGTCGAAAGAGCCTGGGCTCTGGTATGCCGCCGGGAGCTGGTTGGTGGGTAGATGACGTGGGTCGGGACTCAGTCGGCCCGGGTCGGGGACGTCGAGCCGGGTGGCGCTCGACGTGCCTTCGGTGTCGTCGGGCCGCTGCGAGGATCGGCGGTCCTGCCTCGCAGGTAACCCAGTCGTCCCAGCGCGGACCGCAGCAGTCCCAAGCTGCCGAGAGAGCACCGAGCCCAAGCTCGTCGGCGAGATCGAGCACAAGGCAGGACTGCGGCATCCCGGGATCCGGCGGCGCCCGGTTCGACCGATCGGCGCTGCGCGCAGCGGCAGCGAGCTCGCGCGTGCACGCGGAGCGATCCGTCGTTCATCCACGCTCCCCCGGGGGACCACCACCCCGGGGTGCGGCCTGGCATCTGGCAAGGTCTTGCCAATTCGCGTACACTTTCCAATTGGAAAACGAACTGGGATCGGAGAGCCGCTGATGTCAGGAACGCCTGAACTCGACCAGGTCGCCCACGCACGCCGCCAGCTGGCGGCCCACAGCCAGTTCCCGGCCGCCTACTGGGTGCTGTTCGGGATCGGCATGGTGCTGGTGGCCGGGCTCCCGATCTGGATCTCCTGGCTGAACGCGACGGGCGCCTCGGCGGTGACGTGGGTGATCGCGGCGGTGGGCATCGCCTCGTCGTTCTACTCCTTCGGGCGTCGTCGGCGCTCGGGGGTGTCCCTGCCCAAGCGGATCGGCTCCTACCCCGGCGCCTGGCCGTGGTGGCTGGCGAGCGTCGCGGTCACGCTGGGCGGTCTGCTCGGCATCACCGCGCTGGTGGGCGCAGGCCAGCGCGGTTTCGCGCTGCTGGTGTTGCCGGTGGTGGCGCTGCTGGTGCTGGCCACGCAGCTCAAGACGCGTTCGGCGATGCGCCGGGACCTCGAAGAGGGCCGGGTCCGGCCATGACCGAGCACGACCGGACCGCCCGCGCCGAGGAGGGCTCGGGCCGGCACCCGATCTTCGAGACCGGGCCGCGGCTGGCGCTGTGCGCGCTGCTGCAGGGCGCGGACTGGGTCGAGTTCGCCACGGCGCGCGACATGCTGGGGGTGAGCGACTCGGCGGTCTCCAAGCACAGCCGCACGCTCGAGGAGGCCGGCTACCTCGAGGTCCGCAAGGGTTCGGTGGGCAGGCGGCCGCGGACGTGGTTCCGCCTGACCCCCTTCGGCCACGACGCGATCCGCAGCCACTTGGACTGGCTGTCCCGGCTGCGCAACGCCCTCGACTCGGCCTGAGCGCACCTGCCCTTGCGCGGGTCGGAGTCGCGGCGGTCAGTGGGCGAGCTTGAGGCCGACGACGCAGGTGATCAGCCCGAGCAGCAGCGCGATCTTGACCGGCGAGAGGGCCTCGTCGCCGGTGGCCATGGAGTAGCCGACGGTCAGCACCGCGCCGATGGCCACCCACACGGCGTAGGAGGTGCCGGCGGGCAGGGTGCGCATGGCGATCGCCAGCCCGCCCATGCTGATGGCCAGCGCGACGGCGAACACCAGGGACGGCGCGAGGCGGCTGAAGCCTTCGGACTTGCTCAGGGCGACCGCCCACACGGCTTCGAAGGCGCCGGAGATGATGAGGATGAGCCAAGCCATGACGTCGCGCGCTCCCCACGCGCCTGCACCGTCTTTGCATGGCCAGGTACGGTGCGCCTCGTCCGGTTCCTCGTCGCCCTCGATTGTGCCCGGCGGCCGCGGTGGGCGGGCTGCGGGTACCCGGTGAGCTCGGCCACCGCCGCCTACCAGCGCGTCGGTCACTGCCAGGGTGGCTTCGCACCGAGCGTGAGGGCCGCAGGTGAGGTGCCACACCGATGGGCGACCCGGGTGGATAACCATACATCTGGTCGCATAAACTTTCCGCATGTCCAAGGTTCTGACGTCTCTGCCGGTCGGCCAGCGGGTCGGCATCGCCTTCTCCGGGGGTCTCGACACCTCCGTCGCCGTGGCCTGGATGCGCGACAAGGGCGCTGTGCCGTGCGCCTACACCGCTGACATCGGGCAGTACGACGAGTCCGACATCGCTTCGATCCCGGGCCGGGCCAAGGACTACGGCGCCGAGATCGCGCGCATGGTCGACTGCCGCGAGGCGCTGGTCGAGGAGGGCCTGACCGCGCTGTCCTGCGGTGCCTTCCACATCCGCTCGGGTGGGCGCACCTACTTCAACACCACGCCGCTGGGCCGGGCGGTGACCGCGACGCTGCTGGTGCGCGCGATGCTGGCCGATGACGTGCAGATCTGGGGCGACGGGTCGACGTTCAAGGGCAACGACATCGAGCGGTTCTACCGCTACGGGCTGATGGCCAACCCGCGTCTGCGGATCTACAAGCCCTGGCTGGACGAGGAGTTCGTCCAGGAGCTGGGCGGGCGTCAGGAGATGTCGGAGTGGCTGGTCGAGCACGGCCTGCCCTACCGGGACTCGGCGGAGAAGGCCTACTCCACCGACGCCAACATCTGGGGTGCCACGCACGAGGCCAAGTCGCTGGAGCACTTGGACACCGGCATCGAGATCGTCGAGCCGATCATGGGTGTGCGGTTCTGGGACGAGTCGGTGGCCATCGCGGCCGAGGACGTCACGATCGCCTTCTCGCAGGGCCGTCCGGTCGCCATCAACGGCAAGGAGTTCTCCTCGCCGGTCGACCTGGTGCACGAGGCCAACGCGATCGGTGGCCGGCACGGGCTGGGCATGAGCGACCAGATCGAGAACCGCATCATCGAGGCCAAGAGCCGCGGCATCTACGAGGCGCCGGGCATGGCGTTGCTGTTCGCCGCCTACGAGCGGCTGGTCAACGCCATCCACAACGAGGACACCGTGGCGGCCTACCACAACGAGGGCCGCAAGCTGGGCCGGTTGATGTACGAGGGCCGCTGGTTCGACCCGCAGGCGTTGATGCTGCGGGAGTCGTTGCAGCGCTGGGTCGGTTCGGCGGTCTCCGGTGAGGTGACGCTGCGGCTGCGCCGCGGTGAGGACTACTCGATCCTCGACACGCGGGGCCCGAGCTTCTCCTACCACCCGGACAAGCTGTCGATGGAGCGCACCGAGGACGCCGCGTTCGGCCCGACCGACCGGATCGGCCAGTTGACGATGCGCAACCTCGACATCGCCGATTCGCGGGCGAAGCTGGAGAGCTATGCGCAGCTGGGTCTGGTGGGCAAGGCCCAGACCGAACTGGTGGGCTCGTTGCAGGCCGGTGGCGCTGAGGCGATCGCGTCGGTGGGTGCCGAGGAGTCCGAGTCGCAGGCGCTGGACCGCGCGGCGATGGAGTCGGGAACCGACTGAGCACGGATGCGGGCCATGGCCGCTCGCGCGGGTCGCACCGCGCGAGCGGCCATGATCGCATCAGCCCCGCGACCGCCGGCGTGCGGGGGCGCTGGGTGCGGCGGCCGCGTTCGGTGTGGTTAAGGTCCGGTGATGGACCGGGGTCGGGTTGCGGAGGTGCGAGTTGTCGGGTGACCGGCCGAGTGCGCAAGAGCTGGAAGCCGCCAGTGGGGCCACGATCGGTGATGTGCTGGCGCCGGGTTTGAAGGTCTTGTTCTGCGGGATCAACCCGGGTTTGTGGTCGGGTGCGACGGGTTGTCACTTCGCGCGGCCGGGCAACCGGTTCTGGCCGGTGCTGCACGCCAGCAGTTTCACCCCGCGCCAGTTGGCCCCTCAGGAGCAGTCGGAGTTGCTGGAGCTGGGGCTGGGCATCACCAACCTGGTGGACCGGGCCACCTCGAAGGCCGCGGAGCTCACCGATGAGGAGCTGCAGGCCGGGGCGCAGGCGCTGTCGGAGAAGGTGCAGCGCTACCAACCGCAGTGGGTGGCGGTGGTGGGCATCACCGCCTACCGGGCCGCTTTCGGCGCCAAGCGCGCCACGTTCGGTCGCCAGGAGCGCACGATCGGTGAGGCCGGGGTGTGGGTGTTGCCCAATCCCAGTGGTTTGAACGCGCATTGGAGCGCGGGCACGCTCGCCGCGGAGTTCGGGCAGCTCAGGCAGGCGGTGATGGCCGGTGAGGAGTGCCGGTGCGGGTGAATGATCGTGTGCTGCCGAACAGGGGGTGTGCTTTACCGGTCCGTTACCGGTAGGGTCTGCCCCGCCGGAAAGGAAGTCCCCGATCCGGTGACATTGGCCGTTTGCTGACGCAGAGTCGATACGGATGACTATTCAAGACGATCTTGCTCGACCGTGGTTCCAGCCCGTGGTCCCCTCGGAAGCGCAACAGCAGCAGCCGGATCCGGGACCGCCGCAGACGCGCATCAGGGGCGAGTTGCCCGTGGACGAGGTGAGCGAGCCTGCTCAGCCGGCTCCCGGCTCGATGCCTCCCCCGAACGGTGCCCCGCAGGTGGGTGAGTTCCAGACCGCCACGTCCCCGCAGCAGCCGGTGCAGGAACCCGCGCCGCAGGCCCGTCCGCCGCGCCCGAGCACCGCGATGTCGGAGGGCACGACTTTCGCCGAGGCGCTCAACCCCGGTGCGCAGACCCAGTTCTCGCCGCAGCCGGAGACGCAGTTCGCACCGCGACCTGAGGCGCCGTTCTCCCCGCAACCTGAGACCCAGGGCCGGGACATCGCCGGGGACACGGCTTTCCAGGCCTTCTACAGCGACGAGCCGGCTTCGATGCCCTCGATGCCGTCTGTGCCGCCGGGTGCGGGGGCGCAGCAGCCGCCGATGGCGCCGCCGCCGGTGCCCGAGCACGTCGAGGTCACCCAGCCCTACATCCCCGCGATCCGTGATGAGCAGCCGGAGTTCGCCAAGCGGCTGAACCCGGAGATCGCCGCGGCACCGCCGGCGGCGGTGACCGGCCCGCAACCCCCGGTCGAGGAGCGTCCGGCCGCGACGCCGCCGGCCCGCAAGCGCAGCTTGATGCGCCGGGTGGTGCGTCGCATCATCGGGCCGGACCTGCTGCGCAAGGACCCGCCGAAGAAGCGGCGCTGAGCACGTCCTGCTCGGAGGCGGTGGTCTCGGCACGGGCGCAGACCTGCATCCTGCGCCCGTGCCCAGGCCACCGCCTCCGTTGTTGTCGCTAGCGGGCGCGGGCGTGCCAGCGCCCGTGGTCGCGGGTGATGTGCACCGGGTGGTCGAAGCACTTGCTGATGTGATCGCTGGTGAGGACCTCGGCGACTGCGCCTGCGGCCAGGCAGCGTCCTTCGCGCAGCAGCATGGCGTGGGTGGTGCCGGGCGGGAGTTCTTCGAGGTGGTGGGTGACCAGGACGGTGGCCAGCTCGGGGTGGCCGGTGCGCAGGTCCTCGAGGCTGGTCAGCAGTTGTTCGCGCGCGGCCAGGTCCAGGCCGGTGGCGGGTTCGTCGAGCAGCAGCAGCCGTGGCTGGGGCATGAGGGCGCGGGCGATGAGTGCTCGGCCGCGTTCGCCTTGCGAGAGGGTGTTCCAGCGGGCGTGGGCGCGCTCGGTCATGCCCAGCAGGCTGATCAGTTCTTCGGCGCGGTGTTCTTCGTCGTCGGTGGGCTGCCGGCGCGGGACGAGTTCGGTGGTGTTGGTGGCGCCGGTGAGCACGACCTGCCGCACGCTCAGCGGGGTTCGCAGCGGGTGGCGGGGGTTGATGTGGCCGACGAGGCTGCGCAGGGCGCGCATGTCGACCGCGCCGAGGCGGTGTCCGAGGACTTCGACGCTGCCGCGGGTGGGGTGGCCTTGGGCGCCGAGCAGGTGCAGCAGGGTGGACTTGCCTGCGCCGTTGGGTCCGAGCAGTGCCCAGTGCTGACCGGGGTGGACCTGCAGGCGGATGTCGCTGAGCAGGTGGGTGCCGTCGCGGACGACGTCGACGTCGGTGGCGCGCAGCACCGGGCCGGTGCCGGTGGGGCGGGGTGGGGTCACGGCGGTGTCCTTCGCGTGCGCCTGCCGGCGCGGGTGTTGCGTGCTGCTCGGGCGAGATCGAGCCTGCCGGGTGCGGCGATCATCGCGGTGGTGAGCTTAGCAAACGAGTTGGTGGCGGCCGGGCGGGCGCGAGCGGCTGGTTAGGCTTCGGCGCGCACGTGTTCCTCCGTCCTGCCTCTGAGGGTTCGATGTCTTCTCGTCTTGCGCCCGTTCTTGCCGACAGCGTCCGCTTGGGCGATGACGGGGTGCACGTCCTGGATCGCCGGGTGTTCCCGTTCGAGCACCGGTGGGTGCACGCGCGCACGGTGGAGGAGGTCGCGCGGGCGGTCGAGGAGATGGTCACCCAGTCCTCGGGCCCCTACTTCGCGGTGCTGTGGGGGCTGGTGCTGGCCGCGCGTGAGGCCGACGGTGACGATCCGCAGGTGGCGCGGGAGCGGGTGGGCGCGGCGGCGCGCCGGTTGATCGCCACGCGTCCGACCAACGACCAGCCGCGCAAGGCCGCGGCGTTCGTGCTGGAGGCCATCGCCGAGCGCGAGGACGTCGCGGCTGCGGCGTTGGAGGGGGCTCGTGCCGGGGATGCCGATTACCGGCGGCGGTGCCGGGAGATGGGTCGCGCGGGGGCGGCGCTGCTGGGGCACGGTGCGCGGGTGCTGACCCACTGCTGGGGTGATCTCTACTTGCTGGGACTGGTGGAGGCGTTGCTGGAGCAGGGCAAGGCTCCGGAGTTCGTCTGCACCGAGACCCGCCCGTACTTGCAAGGGGCGCGGTTGACCGCGGAGTCGCTGGCCGAGATGGGGGTGCCCACGACGCTGGTGACCGACGCGATGCCGGCGTCGTTGATGCGCGAGGGCCGGGTGGATGCGCTGGTGACCGCCAGCGACCGGGTCACGCTGGACGGGTCGGTGGTCAACAAGGTGGGCACGTTGCAGTTGGCGGTGGCGGCCCGGGCTTTCGGGGTGCCCTTCCACGCGTTGTGCCACGCCCCGGACCCGCATGCGCGCGAGGGCGCGCAGGTGCCCATCGAGTTCCGCGACGGCCGAGAGGTCCTGCACACCTTGGGGCGCCGCAGCGCTAGCGAGAAGGTCAGCGGCCTGTACCCGGCTTTCGACGTCACCGACCCGCAGTGGGTGAGCACGGTGGTCACCGACCGCGGCGCGTTCAGCCCGGCCGAGGTGCACCGCTACTGGTCGTGATCGTCGCGCTGCAGCCGTTGCAGCAGGGTGATCAGCAGTTCGCGTTCGGCGGTGCTCAGCGGGGCGAGCAGCTGCTGGTTGGCCTGGTCGGCCAGGGTGGCGCAGCGCTGGAGGGTGGCCAGTCCTTCGGGGGTGGCCGACACGGCGTTCTTGCGGCGGTCGCTGGGGTTGGGGCGGCGCTGCAGCAGGCCTTTGCCCTGCAGTTCGTTGACCAGGCCGACGACGTCCTTGGGGTCGATCTCCAGGCGGCGCACGAGGTCGGCTTGGGCCAGCGGCCCGTGTTCGGCCACGGCGGCCAGCACGGCGTGCTGGCTCAGCCGCAGGCCTTCGGCGGCCAGAGCGGCTGCGACGAGGTCGCGGCCGCGGGCGGCGACGCGGCCGGTCAGCCAGCTGGGCAGGGACTGGATGTGCTGCAGGGCTCGGGTGCTGCGGGAGTCGGCCACGTCGGCATCCTAACCTAAATTCGTTGGACTCCCCAACGAGACCTGCTCTACCGTCGGATCGTTGGTGAACCCATCGATCTGGTCAGGAGTGCGTGATGCGACGCGTCAACTACACCGTCCACGGCGGCCCCGCGGTCTTGTTCGTCGAGGACGCCCCCACCCCCGTGCCCGGCCCCGGCCAGCTGCTGGTGCGCTGCGAAGCCGTCGGCGTCACCCTGCCGATGGTGCGACGGGTGCGCGAGGCCCCCGAACCGGTACCGCTGGGCGGCGAGATCGCCGGGGTCGTGCAAGCCCTGGGTCCGGGAGTGCGCGGCTTCGGCATCGGTGATCGCGTCACCGGACTGTGCTTCGAGCACGCCTACGCCGATCTGGCGCTGCTGAGCGAGGACATGGCCTCCCGCATCCCCGACCACGCCGACGCCACCACCGCGGTGGCACTGGTGCGCAGCGGCCTCGTGGCGCGCCAGGCCTGCGCTCTCGGGCTGCTCGGGCACGGCGAGACGGTGCTGATCACCGCCGCGGCCGGTGCCGTGGGCACGATGGCGGTGCAACTGGCCCGCGCCCACGGCGCCCGCGTGATCGCCGCGGTCAGCACCGCGGCCGACAAGCGCGCCTACCTCACCGCGCTGGGCGCCGAGACGGTCGTGGACTACGACGCGGACAGCTGGGGCGAGCCGGTCGACGTGGCCCTGGAGGGAGTGGGCGGGCAGCTGCTGGGCAAGTCGGTGCGGGCGCTGGCCCGCAGCGGACGCCTGGTGGCCTTCGGCGCGCAACCCGGCTCGATCCCCGCCGGCGAGCTGATGTCGCGGACGGCCTCGGCGACCGGGTTCCGGATGGCCACCACGTCCAAGCCGGCGCTGCTGGCGTGCTGGCGCGACGAGTTGTGGGACTGGCACCGCGACGGCTGGCTGCGCACCCGGGTGCACGCCGAGATCCCCCTCGCCGAAGCCCACCGGGCCCACGAGGCCATCGAGTCCCGCACCAACCTCGGCAAGGTGGTGCTGGTCGTGGACTGACCCCCGGGCTGCAGGAGCGAGCACCCCGCTCCTGCAGCCCGGACCACAAAGCCACTTTGCAAACGTTCTTTGCGATCGTGCTGTCAGAGCATGGATGAGCGGACCCAGCCGGAGGTCGTCGAGCTCGACGCCGCGAAGCTGCGGGCCCTGGCCCATCCGCTGCGCGTACGGCTGCTCAGTGCGCTGCGCATGGAGGGGCCCTCCACGGCCACGGCACTGGCCCGTCGCTTCGGTGAGAACTCGGCCAACACCAGCTGGCACCTGCGCCAGCTCGCCCGGGCCGGGCTGGTCGTCGAGGACACCGGACGCGGCAACCGCCGCGAACGGTGGTGGGCGGCCGCCCACGAGCTGACCTCCCTCGACCCCGCCGCCCTCTCCCGCGACCCCGAACTGGCCGGCCCCCTGGCGACCTACCTGCACGCGGCCAACACCGCGCACCACGACCAGGTCGCCACCTACATCGCCACCATGGGCGAGCACCCACTACAGTGGCGATCGGTGGCCGGCTCTCCGACGAGCGCCTGTGGCTCAGCGCCGAGGAAGCCGCCGAACTCGGCCACCAGATCACCGAGCTCGTGCAGCGCCACCGCAGGCCGCGCCGCGACGACGACACCGAGGTCATCGACCACTGGCACCTGCTGCCCCGCCGCCGGGTCGACCCGTGAACCGGCAGCTGGCCGGCCTGATCGCCTCCACCGCCATCTCCGGGCTGGGCACCGGGATGACCATGCTGGCCATCCCCTGGTTCGCGCTGGTGGCCCTCGGCGGCACCCTGCACACCGGCCTGGTCGTCGCCGCCGAAACCACCGGCCTGCTGGTGGGCTCGGCGATCGGCGGTGGGTGGGTGGACCGGCTGGGAGCACGCCGCGCGGCGGTGACCTTCGACCTCACCGCCGCAGCCGTGGTCACCACCGTGCCCGCACTGCACCACCTGGAGGCCCTCACCGAACCGGCACTGATCGCCCTGGCAGCAGCGCTGGGCCTGGCGCGCGCACCGGCCGGCACCGCACGCCACGTCCTGGTGCCCGACATCGCCGCCCGCACCGGGATGGCGGTGGAGCGCGTCACCAGCGCCCACGACGCACCTCAGCAGGGCGCGCACGCGCTGGGCGCCCCGGTGGCCGGTGTGGTCATCGCGGTGCTCTCCGCACCGGCGGCACTGCTGCTCGACGCGGTCAGCTTCCTGCTCGCCGCCGCGATCACCCAGGCCTGCCTGCCGGCAACCAGGCGCTCAGGGCCGCGATCGCGAGGGGTGGCGGCCCTGCGCGAGGGGTGGCGCTTCGTGCTCGGCGACCGCACCCTGCTGGCGATCATGTCCATGGTGGCGGTGACCAACGGCCTCAACGCCGGCCTGTTCACAGTGCTGGTGCCCGCCTACGGGGTGCAGGTGCTGGGCTCACCGGTGCAGCTGGGCGCGGTGTTCGCCGCCACCTCCGCGGCCCTGATCGTCGGCTCGGTCGGCTTCGCCCTGCTGGGCCTGCGCTGGCCCCGCCGCCCGACCGTGGCGGTGTGCTACCTGCTGGTGCTGGGCCCGCGCGCGGCGATCTTCGCGCTGCAGCCGCCCCTGTGGTTGTTGGTGGCCCTCAGCCGCGTGCTCATGCTGGCCTTCGGGCCGCTGAACCCGATCCTCGGTGCGGTCAAGGCCGAACGCACCCCACCAGCGATGCGGGCCCGGGCCTACGCGGTGATCTCCACCGCGGCTCTGGCGGGGATGCCGCTGGGCACGGTGCTGGCCGGGGCGGTGAGCGCGCAGATCGGCCTGATCGCCTCCTTCGCCCTGTTCGCCGCGGCGGCCACCGGGATGTCGTTGTGCCCGCTGCTGTTCCCCGCGTGGCGCGGCTTGGAGCGCCCACCCACCGCAGCGGCAGCCACGGTCTGACGCGGGCTCAGCTGGCGGTGAGGACGCGCGGGCCGTGGTCGGTGATGACGAGGGTGTGGCCGACGTGGGCCGCGCGGCTCTCGTCGCCGGTGCGCACGATCGGGTTGTCGCGTTCGAGGTGGTCGCGGCCGCCTGCGGTGAAGATCGGCTCGATGCTCAGCACCAGACCGGGCCGCAGCGGGATCCCGCGGCCGGGGTGGCCGTCGTTGGGCACCGCCGGTTCCTGCCGAGGTTGCCTGCCCAGGCCGTGACCGCCCAGTGGAGGGATGCCGTATCCGGCGCTGCGCCCGACCAGGCCGATCGCGCGGCACACAGCACCCAGCCGCGCTCCGGGCTGGGCGGCGGCGATGCCATCGGCCAGGGCCTGGCGGGTGGCATCGATCAGGGCCTGGTCCTGGGGGCGTGCGGTGCCCAGGACCAGGCTGGTGGCCGCGCGGGTGCACCAGCCCTCCAGGTGGAGCGTGACGGCCACGCTGAGCAGGTCCCCGTCCTCGGGCACCCGGGAATCCGGTGGGCCGCCGGTGATCTCGTCGTTGAGCGAGGTGCTGATCACCTGGTCGCCGAGTGGGCGAGCTCCGGCCCGGTCGGCGACCTCGCGTGCGACCTCGTCGAGCTCGGCCAGCGACACCCCGGTCACGGCGTGCTCGCCCACCGCGCGCAGGACCGCGGCCGCCACCGACCCGGCCGCCTCCAGCGCCTCGATCTCATCCCGGTCGCGCAGTTCGATCACCACACCCCCGATGATGCCTTGCCGCACCGACACGAACTCACCACAGTGGACACTGACCGAGCGTGGTGGTTCGTGCTGAACCCGTGACCACCAATGGTTTTCAGTGAAGATCCGAGACGGATTCGGCAACAATCACGTAAAGTGCGCGGGACCCCGCACGAAGGAGATCGCCGCACGTGCCCGCCCAACCCCCCGTCTGGCTCCGCCGGTGGTGGCGAAGCCCCCTGGTGGTGCGCTTGGTGCCCGCCGCAGTTCTGATCGTGGCCACCGGATCCGGGGTGGCGGCCAACCTGCCCGCCACCCCCGAGACGACCCACACCGCCACACCCGCACCCCAGCCGGTCGCCGCTCCACCGGCCGCGCCCAGCACGGCAGCACCACCGCCCCCGCTGGCACCTCCCCCTGCGCCGGCGCCCCCGCCCGCACCGACCACCACCAGCGAGTCCACGACCTCGGCGCCGAGCACGACGCGCAGCACCCCGCGCACGACCCGGAGACCTGCACCGCCCCCGCCGCCGACGACCTCGAGCCTGGAGCCGGCGCCGACCAGCACGGGCCGGTCGACCTCGCAGCCGGAGGTCGCCGAGGGCCAGCCCTGCGACGATCCCGGCGACGTCAGCCGCGGCGACGACGGCGACCGCTACGTGTGCGACTACGACGACGGCACCTGGAGGTGGCGCGAATGGTGACCCCCGACCGCCAGGCACCGCAGACCGAGTACGACACCCTCATGCTCGGCGAACTGACCCCCGTCCGCGAGCAAGCGCTGCACGGCCACGAAACCCTCGCCAAAGCCCCGACGCACTCGCAGCGCCGCGACGTCGGCGAAGACCTCGACTTCCCCGACCAAGCCCCACCCACGCCCCCGCGCGGCACCCTGCCCGACGGCACCATCCGCACCACCGGCTGGCTGCAGATCGGGCCCGTGACGATCTCCTCAGGGGTGTGGGCGGCGCTGAGCGGACTGGCCGCCGGACTGGCCCTGACCTGGCTGTGGACGTGGCTGCCGCTGGTGCTGGCCGTGGCAGGGGTGCTGGCCTGGTGGACCTGGACGCGGCGGCTGCGACCGGCCTCCCGCGCCACCAACCTGCGCCGCCTGCCGGCAGCCCGACTGCGCCCGGGCATGCCCGTGCGGCTCTACGGCCCGATCGGCCCCGTGGGCATCGTGGAGGACATCGAGGCGGACGAGCTGGTGAAGGTGACCTTCACCAGCGGCCACCGGCGCAGGCTGCGACCGCAGCACCCCTGCCACCTCGTCGAAGTCCAGGATTAGGTCTCGGAATCTTCGTTGAGGTCGTTGTGCTGGGCGGTGCGGGTGGCAGGACCTGAGCGGCTCCGTGGACTCCGTGCGCCGCTCCTGATGCATGTCCGGTACACGGCGTCGCGGCGTACGCGCCACGACGCCGTGTACCGGCGGCGGTGCGAGGTGAATCCCGCACCTGAGGACGCGGCTGCCGCCGCGGGCCGCCTGGTCCTCGGGTCTTGCGGCGGTGCCGCGGTTGAGTCCCACCCAGAACGGGCGGTTTTCGCTTCGTTCGGGCGAGTTCTAAGGCGTGCTTTCGGCGTCGCCGTTGTCCGTGCCGCCGGTGCTGCCGCCGACCACGGCGTCCGAGGACTCCGACTCGGCCGGGGGCAGCAGACCGGACACGTCGCCACCGGTGTCGTTGACCTTGAGCACGAAGGGGCGGGTCTCGGTGTAGCGCACCACGCTCACCGAGCACGGGTCGACCACGATGCGCTGGAAGGAATCCAAGTGCAGCCCCAGCGCATCGGCCAGCACCGACTTGATCACATCACCGTGGCTGCACACCAACCACACCTCGTTCGAGCCGAGCAGGCGGTCGTGCTCGCGCACCGCGGCCACCGCGCGCGACTGCACCTGCGCCAACCCCTCACCGCTGGGGAACACCGCCGCCGAAGGGTGCTGCTGCACGACCTTCCACAGCTCCTGGCCGGTCAGGTCCTTGATCTTCTGGCCGGTCCAGTCGCCGTAGTCGACCTCGGAGAAGCGCTGCTCGACCACCGGCTCGATCCCGCGCGCCACCGCCAGTTCCGACACCGTTTCCCGGCAGCGCTGCAGCGGGGAGACCACCACCCGGCTCAGCGGCACGTCCTTCAACCGCGCCTGCAGGCCCGCGGCCTGGGCGCGGCCCGTTTCGTCCAGACCGACACCGGGCGTGCGCCCGGCCAGAACCCCGGAACCGTTGGCCGCCGAACGCGCGTGCCGGAGGAGGATGAGAGTCGCCACGTCCGCCGAGGGTAGGCCTCCCCGACCACCCCACCGCCCGCAGGGCCGCTGCGAACGCGAAACGGGGCGGCCCCGATGGGGCCGCCCCGTCTTCTCCGTCCACTGCGCGTCAGGACCTCACGGCTGGATCACACCGGAGCCCAGCAACGCGAACACCGCCCCGCCCAGCACGATCCGGTACCAGACGAACAGGTACACGCTGTGCTTCTGCACGAACCGCAGCAGCCACGCGATCACCGCGTAGCCGATGACGCCGGCCACCACGGTAGCCACGATCATCTGCGCTCCCGTGGGCTGCAGCCCGTACGGGCTGGGCTCGAACACGTGCGAGACCTCCGAGATCCCTGCGGCGAACACCGCCGGGATCGCCAGCAGGAACGAGAACCGCACCGCCGTGGCCCGCTGCAGACCCAGCGCCAGACCTGCGGTGATCGTCCCGCCGGAGCGGGACACACCCGGGATCAGCGCCATCGCCTGGGCGAAACCCATCAGCACACCGTCGCTGAGGCGCAGCCGGCTCTGCTCCCGCAGCTGCTTGCCGTACCGCTCGGCCAACCCCATCAGCACACCGAAGATCACCAGCGTCGCACCAGTGATCCACAGGCTGCGCAGCGACGAGCGGATGTAGTCCTGGAAGAAGAATCCCAGGACACCGATCGGCAGGCTGCCCACGATCACGTACCAGGCCAGCTTGTAGTCCTGGGTGGCACGCACCTCGGCGTTGACCAGTCCGCGGAACCACACCCCGACCAGCCGGACGATGTCACCGATGAAGTAGATCACCACCGCCAGTTCGGTGCCGATCTGCGTCACCGCGGTGAACGACGCACCCGCGTCCTCGCCGAAGAACAGCTTCGACACGATCGACAGGTGCCCGGACGAGGAAATCGGCAGGAACTCGGTGAGCCCCTGGACCACGGCCAGCACCATGGCCTGCAACCACGACACGAAACCCACTCCACACATCGACAAGGGACGACCCGGGCCGCCCTGCAACCGCCGACCCGGTGCCCAGATCTTCCAGCATCACCCCGTGCCGACCTCCCCCGCCCTTGATCACCCCATCAGGGCAGGTCAGACACTCTTCGATCACGCAACGCAACCACACGGGCGACGCACCACCACCAGTGTGATCCACACCACCCCACAGCGGACCCGCCGAGGCCACATCACCCGCCACACCCACCACACCGCCTACCCTCCACCACCGTGGAACAGCGACAACTCGGCAACAGCGGCCTGCGCGTCTCCCGGCTCGCACTCGGCACCATGACCTGGGGACTCGACGTCGACGCCGACGAAGCAGCCGACCAGCTGACCACCTTCCACGACGCAGGCGGCACCCTCATCGACACCGCCGACGTCTACCAAGACGGCCACGCCGAACAACTCCTCGGCACCCTGCTCACCCACCACCTCCCCCGCGACGAGATCATCCTCGCCACCAAAGCCGCCGCACGCCGCAAACCCGGCCCCTTCGGCGGCGGTGCCTCCCGCGGAGCACTGCTCAACGCCCTCGACGAATCACTGCGCCGCCTCGGCACCGACCACATCGACCTCTGGCAACTCCAAGCCTGGGACCCCGGCGTCCCCCTCGACGAAACCCTCGCCGCCCTCGACACCGCCGTCACCACCGGCCGCGTCCGCTACACCGGCATCGCCAACTACACCGGCTGGCAAACCGCCACCGCCGCCGCACACCAACACCACCACCCCACCCGCACCCCCCTGATCTCCACCCAAGTCGAGTACTCCCTGCTCGAACGCGGCGCCGAACGCGAAGTCGTCCCCGCCGCCGCACACCACGGCCTCGGGATCCTCGCCTGGGCACCCCTCGGACGCGGCGTGCTCACCGGCAAGTACCGCAACGCCACCCCACCCGACTCCCGCGGCGCCACCACCCACCTCGCCGGCTACGTCGACCACCACCGCACCGAACGCGCCGCCCGCATCGTCCAAGCCCTGCTCACCGCAGCCGAAGGCCTCGCCACCACACCCGGCCACGTCGCACTCGCCTGGACCCGCGACCGCCCCGGCATCACCGCCCCCGTCCTCGGCGCCCGCACCACCGCCCAGCTCAAGACCGCGCTCACCACCGAAGACCTCACCCTCCCCCCAGCCATCCGCGCCGCCCTCGACGACATCAGCGCACCCCAGCACGGCTACCCCGAAGCCCAATAACACCCCTCGGCACGCTTCCCGCCACACCACCGACATGCCACGCTGAAAGGTCCCCACCCCACCAGGGGCGCACCGGCACCGATCGGCCATGCTGGAGGAAGCAGCAACCACCCAGCGGAAGCAGCGGCACCGCAGGGCAGCAACACCGAGGAGGACCTCGTTGCGTCGTCTGATCACCACCTGCCTCACCCTCACCCTGCTCGCCGGGTGCGGCGCAGACGACAACACCGACCCCCTCCAAGTCACCGACACCCTGAGAGCCGCCACCCCCGCCACCGCACCCCCGGCGACCACCCCTCCCGCAGGCACCGTGCACCCCGCACCACCCGTCCAGCACACCGCCTACGACCGCGACACCCGCACCCTCGTGCTCGCCGCCGGCCCCCAGCTGCACCTCATCGACACCGCCACCGGCCACCGCCGCACCCTCGACCTGCCCGCACCACCCGGCAACCTCCGCGCCAAAGGCGGACAGGTCCTCGCCGCGCTGCCCGACGCCCACCAGATCACCCGCGTCGACCTGCGCACCGCCACCGCACACCCCACCCCCGTGCCGGGCGCCCCGGTCGACGCCCTCGACCTCGACCCGCACCGCACCGCCGTCGCCCTGCGCGACACCGCCACCGTCACCATCCTCACCGACGGCCGGCCAACCACCACCACTGAGAAGTTCCAAGGCCCCGCACGCCTGCTCGTCCAAGGCGGCCGCCTCCACGTCCTCGACCGCCTCACCACAGCCATCACCCCCGTCGACCCCACCAACGGCGGCAAAGGGGCAGGCCTGCGCGCAGGACAAGGCGCCACCAGCGCCGTCCAAGACCGCTACGGCCGCATCCTCACCATCGACACCCGCGGCCAAGCACTCCTCGCTTTCAGCACCGACCCGCTCATCCTCAAGCAGCGCTACCCGGTCCCCGGCGCCCCCTACGGCCTCGCCTACGACCCCGGCACCGACACCGCCTGGACCACCCTCACCGCCACCAACGAACTCGTCGGCTACGACATCGCAGGCGGCGAACCCCAAGAACGCCACCGCATCCCCACCATCAGCCAACCCGACTCCCTCACCCTCGACCCCGACACCCACACCCTCTACATCGCCTCCGCAAACGGCGCCGGATACCAGGTGGTGAGAATGTGAGCACGAGCGAAGGAAACACCGACACCGATTGGGAATACCAGCCGCTGCGCCTGCCACCCGGCACCACCCGGATCAGCGCGGCGACCCAACTCAGCATCCACGCCGAGTACTCCGGCTGGGAACTCTCCCGCGTCCTGCTCTACTCCGACGGCACCCGCAAGGTCTGGCTCCGCCGCAAACGCAGCACCCCCGGCCTGCCCAACGTCATCACCTGATCACGGCACCCGCCACAACCACGACTCCGCGGCGAACTTCGAGGCCACCAACTCCTCGGCCCGAGCCACCTCCGCCGCGCTCACCGGCCCCGCCGTGAGCCCGAACCGCGACCGGAAACCCCCCACCAACCGGTCGACCACCACTTCGCGCGCCAGACCGGTCTGCCGCGCCAACGGGTCCACCCGCTTCGCCGCGCTCCCCACCCCCTTGTCCGACAACTTCTCCCGGCCCACGCGCAACACCTCGGCCAACTTCGCGCCATCGACCGAGTACGACATCGTCACGTGGTGCAACACCGCACCCGAGCCCATCCGCTTCTGCGCCGCACCGCCGATCTTCCCGCCCTCCGAGGCGATGTCGTTCAACGGCTGGTACCACACCTCCAGACCCAGGTCCCGCAACACACCCAGCACCCAGTCGTCCAAGAACGGGTACGACTCCGCGATCGACATCCCCGCCACCAACGACGGCGGCGCGTACAGCGAATACGTCACCGTGCAACCCGGCTCCACGAACATCGCCCCACCACCGGTGATCCGCCGCACCACCTCCACCCCGTGCCGGCGCGCAGCCTCCAGGTCCACCTCGTTGCGCACCGACTGGAACCCGCCCAACACCACCGCAGGCGACTCCCACTCCCAGAACCGCAACGTCGGACCACGACGCCCCGCACCGACCTCCTCGGCCAGCACCTCGTCCAACGCCATGTGCATCAACGGCGACCGCGGCCCCTCACGCACCAACTCCCACGCGTGATCCGACCACCCCGTGGCCCGCGTCAACGCCCGACGCACCGCCGTGGCCACCGCCTCCGGCGAAAACCCCACCAACCGCGCCTGATCCGGCAACCCACCCCGGATCCGACGCGCCAACTCCTCCGCCTCCGCCGACACCGCAGCCCCCACCAACGAGGAGTTGATCGCCTCCAACGCCTCGTCCGGCTCCAGGAAGAAGTCACCGCTCACCCGCACCTGCGAGAGCCTGCCCTCGGCCACCTCCACGTCGGCGGCCACCAACTTCCCGCCCGGGACCTTGAACTCACCGTGCACGCCCGCACCCCTCTCCGCCAACATCGACTCCACCCACCACACCACAACCACCCGCCGGCGTCCCGGAAGGCCCACGCATGACCGAACTGCTCACCGGCGCCCACCTCGCCGACGGCACGGGCGCAGCCCTGCACCACGCCGACGTCCTGCTCGACCACGACCGCATCACCGCCGTCGCACCACCCGGCACCCTGCCCCGCCACCACCCGCACCGCGACCTCACCGGACTCGTGCTCGCCCCCGGCTTCATCGACTCCCACTCCCACGCCGACAACGCACCCCTGCTCACCGAGCACGACACCACCAAGGTCCTGCAAGGCGTCACCACCGAAGTCGTCGGCAACTGCGGCTTCAGCCTCGCACCGCGCACCACCACCCACGACAACGAGCACCGCGAACTCCTCCACCGCCTCTTCCCGCCCCTGCACGCCACCTGGACCGGCTTCACCGAACTTTTCGCCGCCACCGACGCCGCGGGCCACGTCACCAACCACTGCCCCCTCGTCGGCCACGGCACCCTCCGCGTGGCGGCCACCGGCATGACCCAAGCGGCACCGGACACCGACGCACTCCGGCAGATGCGCGCCCTGCTCGAAGAAGCCATGGGCGCAGGCGCTTTCGGACTCTCCAGCGGACTCATCTACCCACCCGCCACGTTCGCCACCACCACCGAACTCACCGCACTGGCCGAGGTCCTCGGCGGCGACGGCCTCTACGCCACGCACATGCGCGACGAAGGCGACCACCTCCTCGACGCCATCGACGAAGCCCTGCACATCGGCCGCGCCGCCGGGCGCACCCACCTGTCCCACCTCAAGAGCACCGGCCCCAGCAATTGGGGCGCCATGCCCTCAGCCCTCGAGCGCATCCAGCACGCGCGCAGCACCGGGCAGGTCGTCCACCAGGACGTCTACCCCTACACCGCCTCCTCGACGACGCTGACCGCCCTGCTGCCCGCCCACTACCTCAGCGGCAACGCCCGCCACACCCTGGAGAAGCTCACCGCTCCCGGAGTGCACGCCGAACTCACCGACGCGCTCACCGGCTCCACCCGCTTCGACCGCATCCTCATCGCCACCACCACCAGCCACCGCCACGAAGGCCGCACGCTCACCGAGATCGCCACCGCATCGGACACCGACCCGGTGCAGGTGCTCATCGACCTCCTCGTCACCGAGGAGCTGCGGGTGGCGATGATCCACTTCTCGATGCACGAGGACGACCTCGAGCACGCGTTGCGCGATCCCCGCACCGCCATCGGCTCCGACGGCCTCCCACCCGGTAACGGCGGCACCCCGCACCCGCGCCTGACCAGCACCTTCCCCCGGTTCCTCGGCCGCTACGTCCGCGGACGCGGCGTCCTGGACCTGCCGGAGGCGGTCCGCCGGATGACCTCCCTGCCCGCCGAGATCTTCCGCATCCCCGACCGCGGGGTGATCACCCCGGGCCGCATCGCCGACCTGGTCGCCTTCGACCCGGCCACCGTCCTGGACGTAGGCGACTACCGCGACCCCTTGCGCCCGCCCACCGGCGTGCCCTGGGTGTGCCTGGCAGGGCAGACCGTGGTCGAGGCCGGCGAGTTCCTCGGCATCCCCGCAGGACGCCGGCTCAGCCCATCGGCTTGACGCCTCCTTCCGAGCAGTTTTGCCGGTGGGAAATGGGCCCACTGGACGCAGTATTGAATTCAGCTGACACTGAAGTGATAGAAGTTAAGAAGGAGAAGAAGGCGGCTCGACCGGGGGATTTCCCAACCGGGTGTGGCGCGTCGCACATGCGATCAGTGGACCTCCGGCGCACGATCGGCCGGGTGAAATCCATTGCCGAGAGGAGCCCCGCCATGACGCTCTCAGATCATCGAGCAGCCCCGCAGGACTCCTTCGACCCGGACGTGGACCTGGACCTCCCGGCCCAGTCCCGTCGGGAGTCGGTCGAGACCGAAGACGACGAGAGCCACGTCATCCGCGGCTACGACTGAGCACCGACCCGGCGCGCCGCTCACGGTCGCAGCACGACCTCCCAGGACCCAGCGGCGCGCCGCCGCTCCCTTCCTCGCCTTCCGTGCGGTCTTCCGCGACCCAGGTGCTCTTCGACTGATTTCACTCGGCACTGAAGTCACGGAGGAAAACAACTCGCCAGTTCGGTGGACTTCGCTCGATCCGGCCGCCGCGCGGCACCCGGCCGGGCACCATCCGGACATGGCTGACTTCCGGTTCTCCACCAACATCTTCGGGATCCGCTCGCTCCCCGACTTCACCGGGACCTGTCGTCGCGCTGAACGGCTCGGCTACGACACCGTCTTCGCCGCGGACCACCTCGGAGTCCCCTCCCCCTTCCCCGTGCTGGTGGCCGCCGCGAACGCCACCGAACGGCTCCACGTCGGCACCCTGGTGCTCAACGTTCCGTTCTGGAACCCGGTCCTGCTGGCGCGCGAGATCGCCACCACCGACGTCCTCACCGGCGGCCGCCTCGAGGTCGGGCTCGGCGCCGGGCACATGAAGTGGGAGTTCGACGAGGCCGGCATCGACTGGGAACCCTTCGCCACCCGCACCGAACGTCTCCGCGCCACGATCGACGAACTCACGCGGCAGTTCGCCCGGGACGGCTTCGAGCAGCAGCGCGAGCGCAACGCCGAGTTCGACCTCCCCGCCCTCCGCCCGGTCCAGCGCACGGGCTTCGACGGGTCCGGCCCCCCGCTGCTGGTCGGCGGCACCGGAGACCGCGTGCTGCGCATCGCGGCCGAGCACGCCGACATCATCGGCATCGCAGGCGCGCGCCAACTCCCCGGCCAGGAACCCGGCACGCTGCGGCTCTGCACCGCCGAGGAGGCCGACGAGAGGGTCGCCTTCGCCCGCAGGACCGCTGGGACTCGCGCCGACCGGGTCGCATGGCACGCCCTCGTCCAAGCCGTCGTCCCGAGCGTCGACCGGCAGGCAGCCGCGTCCGAGCTCCTCCCCCGCTTCGGCGACACGATGTCGCTCGAGCAAGTCCTGGAGACACCGTTCCTGCTCATCGGCACACCGGAGGAGATGGCCGAGCAGCTGCGCCACAACCGGGACCGCTACGGCTTCACCCACTACACCGTCCACGGCCCCTTCATGGACGCCTTCGCGCCCGTCATCCCCCTCCTCAAGTCCCCGGCCTCCGAGGCCGGGGACGGCCCGCTCCGGCGGTAGCGGGCGAGGGCGCGGTGGTGCAGCACAGCTCGGCGAGCGGTTCCGAGGGAGTACGCCACGAACGCACGCGCGCCCCTCGGGAGGATCCCGAGCGGCGCGTTACCAAGCTTCTCGCGCTGCGCGGTCACACGTACTCGGGCGTGAAGATCCGGGCTTTGTAGAAACGGGCGTCCGACCAGCCTCGCTCATCGGTCACTTCGAGCTTCTCGTTGTCAGCGAAGCTGACGTGCGTGCCCATCTCCCCGGTCTCCTTGGAACCGACCACGTAGACGTACTCGCCAGAGGGGTGGTGGGCGATGGACTTGACCCTCTTCTTGGCCCAGTTCTCCTCCGGGGCGCCGATCTCCTCGTCGTCGACGTGGAAGCGGTAGACGCCTTGGCTGTCGGTCACCAGCAGGTGACCGGGGTTGGCGTAGTCGGGCTGCAGGTCGTGGCCCATCTTGGGGCCCGCGTGCTTGATCGGCACAGTCTTGTAGACGTCGAGGTCGGTGTTCAGTCCCGACCCCTTGACCTCGTAGGCGACGAGCTTGCCGTCACCCAGAACCCAGAGGAGGCCCCTGCCTCCGTACGGGCACCAGTGGATCCCGTGCGCGCCGGCGAAGGTCCACGACCTGACTCGCTCGTAGTTGTCGAAGTCGTCGATGTTGTCCGGGTTCCTCGGGGAGTACAGCTGGAGGTTGTTGTCCCCCTGGGAGCTGACGGTCAAGATCGAGCCGTTGTGCGGAACTCGCTCGATGGAGTGGGGGTTGTCATCGGGCAACTCGGCCCAGATCAGGTCACTCCGGGAGTCGGTGTGTTCTCCCCTCTTCTTGATGTCGACGACACCGGCGGCTCCACCGGACGCGACGACCAGGGCGATCAACCCACGAGCCCGGGTCTTGCGGATCTTGACGTCGGAGAGGTCAGCCCAGCTGTGGTCCCACGGGTACTCCTTGCCCTCGAAGGTCCAGATGATGGCGTCGTCGTTCCACCGCTTGGCGTTCCGGTCGAAGACGCGCACGGTCCGGGAGTTCTGATCGACTACTGCAAGGTGGTAACTCGGCGCGGCGCTCGCCGTACCAGCGCCGAGAACCGACGACGAACCGAGGATCGTGGTGGCGGCCATCCCTTTCAACACAGTGCGTCGGTTCGTCCCCGATCCGCGCGGATCAGTCATTCCCACGTTCGCAACTCCCCAGTGTGAACTAGCAACTTCCCCAGGTGTGATCCTGTCGATCAGGAGGAAGTATGCCCACGGCAGGGTGGGTGGCGGGCGCCGAACGCTCGGGTTCCCCCGTTCAGCGCATTCGCCGGGATGCAGTGCAGGTTGACTCGCGCCGGGACGTTCCGGGTCCGAGGTTTGCCTCTGTGGGGGTCACGTGGGCAGCGACAGGAGGCGGAGCGCACCAGGAGGCCACGGCACTGCGGGACCAAGGGACGTCCACATGGCTCGGCAGGGGCATGGTGAGGATGCCGCCGGGTTGTTGGACCATGACGTCGGTGGGTGGAGGAGTCCACCCCGATGTCCCGGTAGACAGGCATGCGGTGTCGAGCGGCAGAACAGGAGACCGAACTGTTGGCCCTGCGCCGATGCCTGGGCCATGACTGCGGACACGACACGCCTTGCCAAGCCGCGGCCCTGCAGTTCCGGTGCAATGATCACGCCCTCAGGCCGGCCACATGCGAAGTGGTGCCCGCGACGGAGACAGGTACGGCGACCCAGCCGGCATGTGCCACCAGGCGGTTGTTCGCCCTGATGCCGGAGTGCTGTTCCTCCGGCGCCAGGTCAGCCCCCGAACGGAGACTTTGCTCGACCGGCTGACCCCACGCACTCGCCGTCGTCTCCGGCCTGCGGAACCGCGGCATCGGCTTCACGTCGCTCCACGAGGCGCTCGACACCACCACACTTGGCGGGCGCTTGACCTTCCACGTCTTCGCCGCGCTCGCGAGTTCAGCCGCGAACTTGTCGTCCAGGGCACAACGAGAGCCCGGACGCACTTCTCGCCCGTGGCGCCCGTCTCGGCCGCCCGTCGGCCAGGTCCGAGGAACAGATCCGTCACGCCCGGAACTTGCTCACCCGCTCGGAAGGCACCGTCACCTCGATCGCCAAGCTCCTTGGCGTCTCCCGCAGCACGATCTACCAGTACGTACTCGAGCCGAAAGGCGCGCCAGACCACGCTCGGGCAAGACGGAGAGCACGCCGGTTCTGCCCCGCCTCGCGCAGTCAGCGGCGGCGGTCACCGCTGACTCCCCTCCGATGCTCCCCACGGGCCAACGTCCGGTCGAGCGCGCCCGCCTGCGCCTGGACCCACCTGGACCCGACGACGGTGGGGCGGCTCACCTGGCCTGTGCCGCGACCAGTGAGGAGCTGGAGAGCCGAGCGAACGAGACCGCCGAGCTCGACGCCTGGGCTGTGGTGGCCCGTCTGGAGACCGGACCCCGGTGTCCGCGCCCACCACGACCGGATGCGCCGGCTGGTGCGCTCCACCGCCCGCCCGCCGACTCCGCCCTGGGGTGGCTCCTGGCTTGGCGGCGCGTTCCGCGAGGGCCGGGTGCGCGAGCAGTGATTTCACTTGGCACTGAAGTGATGGATGCAACCAAGATGTGACTCAGGTGATCATCTTCGGCACTCAGTGCCGTGAGGAACGTCAGCGCTCGATGTCGCGCAGGGCGTCCTGGACGCGCGTGGCGACCACGTCGGCCGAGGCCGAGGTCCGCACGGCCGCCACCACGACGGTCTCCGCGCGGTCGGACTCCCCGGTCGGCCACTGCCCCGACAGCGCCTCGGCGACCTGGCCGGTGGCGTGCCGCAGCGCGGCGCGGGCGTCGAGCTCTCCCCCGCTGCGCAACCACTGCCGCAGGACGTGGTTGTGCGCGGCGACCACCGCCGCCGCGGCCACCGCGGCGTGCAGCTCGGCGTCGGGCCGCCCGGCGAAGCGGGCGCGCAGGTACCGGGCGAAGACGCGCTGGTAGCGGTCGATGCTGGCGATCTCCTTGTCGCGCAAGGAAGGGACCTGCCTGGTCAGCTCCGAGCGCTTCAGCGAGACCTCGGGTTCCTCCAGGTACATGCCGAGCACGAACTCGGCCGCCTGCCCGAGCACCAGCAGGGCGTCGGCGTGCGGGTCGGCGGACTCCAACAGCTCCACGACTTCGGCCAGCCGTTCGTCGTGCCCGGGGAACACGACGTCCTCCTTGGACCGGAAGTACCGGAAGAAGGTCCGCCGGCCCACGCCGGCGGCTTCAGCGATCTGGTCCACGGTGGTCGCCTCGAAGCCCTGCTCGGCGAACTTCTCCAACGCGGCGACCGCGATCGCGCTGCGCACCTTCCGGCGGCCGTGCGGAGTTCGTCCGGAACGGGGCTTGGGCGCCGCAGCGACTGCCTCGGACATGGCCGGAATATAACACCGGTGAATTGCTAGTGGCACTCAGTGCCGTTACGATGAGCCGCGACATCAGGTCCGCCGCGTTACGCGGGCGGCATGCGACGTACCCCGCCGCGATGGTGCGACGGGACTAGGGAGGGACCCGGTGGACCCGAACTTCGACACCTACAAGCTCGCCGAGGAGCACGACGCGCTGCGCGACGCGGTGCGCGCTCTGGCGGAGAAGGAGATCGCGCCCCACGCGGCGGAGGTCGACGAGCAGGAGCGCTACCCGCAGGAAGCGCTCGACGCCCTGGTCAAGGCAGGATTCGCCGCGACCCACATCCCGGAGGAGTACGGCGGCGAGGGCGCCGACTCGGTGGCCACCTGCATCGTCATCGAAGAGGTCGCCCGCGTGTGCGGCTCCTCCTCGTTGATCCCGGCGGTCAACAAGCTCGGCACCATGCCGATCCTCCTGTCGGCCTCGGAGGACCTCAAGAAGCAGGTCCTGCCCGCCATCGCCAAGGGCGAGACCACTGCGTCCTACGCGCTGTCCGAGCGCGAAGCCGGCTCCGACGCCGCGGCGATGAAGACCCGTGCCCGCCTCGACGGCGACAACTGGGTGCTCAACGGCAGCAAGTGCTGGATCACCAACGGCGGCGTGTCCAAGTGGTACACCGTCATGGCCGTCACCGACCCCGAGAAGGGCGCCAACGGCATCAGCGCGTTCGCGGTGCACGCCGACGACCCGGGCTTCACCGTCGGTCCGAAGGAGAAGAAGCTCGGCATCAAGGGCTCTCCCACCGTCGAGCTGTACTTCGAGGACGCCACCATCCCGGCCGACCGGATCATCGGCGAGCCGGGCACCGGTTTCAAGACCGCGCTGAAGACCCTCGACCACACGCGCCCGACGATCGGCGCGCAGGCGGTCGGCATCGCGCAGGGTGCGCTGGACCAGGCCCTGGCCTACGTCAAGGAGCGCAAGCAGTTCGGCAAGGCCATCGCGGACTTCCAGGGCGTGCAGTTCATGCTCGCCGACATGGCGATGAAGGTCGAGTCGGCCCGGCAGATGGTCTACGTGGCCGCGGCCCGCGCCGAGCGCGGTGAGCCGGACCTCGGCTTCATCTCGGCCGCTGCGAAGTGCTTCGCCTCCGACGTGGCCATGGAGGTCACCACCGACGCCGTCCAGCTCTTCGGCGGCGCCGGCTACACCCGCGACTTCCCGGTCGAGCGCATGATGCGCGACGCCAAGATCACCCAGATCTACGAGGGCACGAACCAGGTCCAGCGCATGGTGATGGCGCGCAACCTGCTGAAGTGAGCGGCTGACACCGCGTGCCCCGGCGGACCCGGTCCGCCGGGGCACGCGCGTGAGGGAGGGCCGGCGACACCGGTCGATCGCGCTGGAGCGAGCTGCGCACCCGCCGAGCGTCGGTGGTGGCTGCTACCTGTAGCCGCATGACCGACGACCGGTCACCTTGGAGGCCAGGGCGATCCCCGGCCCGTGGCCGGACGCTGAACCCGTTCGTCGTCCTGGACGACGCGGCCGGGTTCAGCGCCTTCGCGGAACAGGTCGTCGACGCGGTCGAAGTCACCGACGCCAGGACGCTCACCCCGGCGGGCACGCTCATCCACGCCGAACTCGCCCTCGGTGACTCGTTGCTGCTGCTGGCCGATCGACACGACGGGTGGGCGCCGCGACCGGGCCTGCTGCAGGTGTGGGTCGCGGACGTCCGAGCCGTGCTCGACCGTGCCGTCGAACACCAGGCCACCGTCGTGACGCCGCCGACGCCCTTCTACGGCTCGGTGACCCTCGCCCGGCTCCAGGACCCGTGGGGGGGCCTCTGGTGGGCTACCAGCCCGTGCCCTCCAGACGGACCCGAAGCCGGTCTGGGAGGGCGGGCCGGACACCGTCTTCCGGACGCTCGACGAACACCTGCGCGCCCAGCCGTAGGTCGAGGTCCTCACCGGTCCTGTGCGGGCGGACCGCCTTCGAGATGTCGGTGGAGCCAGGCGCCACCACACTGAGTTCACTCGACGCAAGGCCCGACACAGGAGTGGCCATGACCGCGCTTGGGAGCTTGTTCACCTTCATCGGCCGGATCTTGATCGGCATCATCCTCATCGCGCACGGCTGGCAGAAGCTCATGGTCTGGGGCGTGCCGACCACGGCGCAGAACTTCAGCCAGATGGGCATCCCACTGCCCCAGGTCGCGGCCTGGTACGCGACCATCGTCGAACTCGTCGGTGGGATCCTGCTGATCCTCGGCCTCGCCCTGCCGCTGGTGGGCCTCGCCGTGGCGATCAACATGGCCGGCGCGATCCTCTTCGTCCACCTGCCCCACGGCCTGTTCGCCCCCAACGGCTTCGAGCTGCCGCTTGCCGTGGGCGCGGCCGCGCTGGCGATGGGCTTCAACGGCGGCAACTGGTCGATCGACCACGCCGTGTTCGGCCGCCGCGGGAGGCGTGGTCGCAAGCCGGCGGACGAAGCCACGACGTGGGACCGGCCCAGCGACACCTACTGAGGCTCTCCCGGGTCGACCGCACGCCGCTCGTCTCGGGCGGCGATGTAGTTGCCCGACTCGGCGTAGAGGCTGGTCAGCAGCCAGCTGGCCACGCCGATGTCGTCGCCGATGCCCAGCAGCGGCAGGAACTCCGGGATGAGGTCGACCGGCGAGACCAGGTAGACCAGCGCGATCAGCCACAGCAGGAGCTGGTAGCGCGGCAGCTGCGGGTTCTCGCCCCACGCGGTCACCCGCAGCATCGTCGGCACAGCGCGGACCCGGGCCACCGGGGAGCCGCCCGCGGCCGCGCGGTGCGCGCGAGCGGCGGCGCGCAGCGGGGATCGCCGCACCCGGGCCACCAGGCCGGCGACCGCGATGCCCAGTCCCCCGGCCATCAGCCCGACCGGCAGCAGCCAGCCGCCGGCGTCACCGCCGAAGGCGATCGCCACCACCGCTCCGGCGACGAGCAGCAGGACTCCGAACACGATCACGCGCGCACTCCTTCCGCAGCCTCCGCTGATCAGCCTGCCACGGATCGGCTTCATCCGGCGGGAGCGGGTGTTCCGTGGCACCTTCAACATCGAACTGCGCCGAGGGGAGGGACACGTGGTCGACCAGGCCGACACCGGTGTTCGACGCCCCTCACTGGCCCGCGCGAGCGCCGCGATGGCCGTGGCCACCGCGACCAGCAGGGTCAGCGGACTGCTCGCCAAGGTGCTGCTGGTCGTCGTGCTCGGTCTGGGCGTGGTCAACGACTCCTACACCGTGGCCAACACGCTGCCGACCGTCGTCAACGAACTGCTGCTCGGCGGGGTGCTGACCAGCATCGCAGTGCCGCTGCTGGTGCGCGCGCAGCAGGAAGGGCCGAAGCAGGGCGAGTCCTACGCCCAGTGGATGATCACCATGGGCGGGGTGCTGCTCGTGGTGGCCACCGCGGTGGCGGTCGCCTGCGCCGGGCTGCTCACCGCGCTGTACCTGGGCGCCGACACGCGGGCCAACGCGGAGCTGACCACCGCCTTCGCCTACCTGCTGCTGCCGGGCATCGTCTGCTACGGCATGTCGGCGCTGCTGCAGGCGATCCTCAACGTGCGCGGTGTCTTCGGGACTCCGGCGTGGGCTCCGGTGGTCAACAACCTCGTCGTCATCGGCACGGTCGTGGTCTACGCGCTGGTGCCCGGGGAGATCTCCACCGACCCGGTGCGCATCGGTGAACCGAAGCTGCTCGTGCTGGGGCTGGGGACCCTGGCGGGCATCACCGCCCAGCTGCTGGTGATGGTCCTGTCGTTGCGGCGCAGCGGGTTCCGCTACCGGTGGCGCTGGGGCTGGGACCGCCGGCTCTCGGAGTTCGGCGGACTGGCCGGCTGGGTTGTGCTCTACACGTTGATCAGCCAGGCCGGGATGGTGGTGATCACCCGGGTCACCGCGCAGGGCACCCCGGGCAGCGTGGCGACGTTCAACTACGCGTGGCTGCTGTCGCAGGTGCCCTACGGCGTGCTGGGGGTGTCGCTGCTGACGGCGCTGATGCCGCGGATCAGCGAGGCCGCCGCGGCCGGGCGGACGCGCGCCTTCGTCGACGACGTGGCGTGGGGGACGCGGATGACCGCGGTGCTGCTGATGCCGGTCAGCGCGCTGCTGGTGGTGGCCGGCGGCCCGCTGTCGGTGGCCTTCTTCTCGCTGGGCGCCAGCGATGTGGCCGCCGCCGGGCGGCTCGGCTGGGCGCTGGCGGCCGCCGCTGCGGGGGTGGTGCCCTTCGGGATCACCATGCTGCAGCTGCGGGCCTTCTACGCGATGCACGACGCGCGCACGCCGACCTGGATCAACGTGATCATGGTCGTGGTGCGCAGCGCGCTGTGCTACCTGGTGCTGGCCACGGTCGAGCCGGAGCACCTGGTGCTGGGCGTGACCGCGGCGATGTCGGCGAGCTTCCTGCTGGGCGCGGTCGTCGGGCAGGTGTGGTTGCGGGTCCGCCTCGGCCCGCTCCGCACGGCGTCGACGCTGCTGGGCTGCTCACGCGCACTTGTGGCCGGGGTGGCCGGTGCGGTGTGCTCGCTCGCAGCCCTGTCCGGTGCGCGGTCGCTGGTCGGGCCGGTGAGCCCGATGGTCGACGCGTGGCTGGCGCTGCTGCTGCACGGGGTGGTCGTGCTCGCGGTCAGCGTCGGCGTCCTGGCGCTGCTGCGGGCGCCCGAGCTGAAGCCGGCCCTGCAGAAGCTGGGCCGGCTCGCTCGTCGCTGACTACTTGCGGTTGCGCACGTGCACGCGGGTGCGTTCGGTGCGCAACGCCGTGAGCTCCGGTGGGTCCGGCAGCGGCTCGAGGGGTTCGCCGAGGGCCCACTCCAGCAGCAGGTCGGCCAGCTTCGGGTTCCGCGCGAGGACGGGGCCGTGCAGGTAGGTGCACACGACGTGGCCGCTCACGGCGCCTTCGGCCTCCGCGTGGCCGTTGCCGGTGCCGCGCATCACCCGGCCCAGCGCGTGCGAGCCGGGGCCGAGGACGGTGCGGCCGAGGTGGTTCTCGAACCCGGTGAGCACGCCGATGCCGCCGAGGGTGGCCTGGGTGGTGACCTCGCCGATGGCGCGTCCGCGACCCGGTTCGGTGGCGGCGTCGACCAGGCCGAGCCCTTCGTGGCGCTGCCCGTCGCCGGTGACGAAGGTCGTGCCCAGAACCTGCAGCCCGCCGCAGATGCCCAGCACCGGCACCCCGCGCTGCACGGCACGGGTCAGTCCCCCGCCCCGGCGCAGGAAGCGGACGGCGGCGACCTGGGCGACGTCTTCGCCGCCACCGATGAGGTAGAGGTCGCAGTCCTCCGGCACGGCGTCGTCGGAGGAGAGCACGGTGACCAGTTCGCTGCCGATGCCGCGCCAGCGCAGGCGTTGTCCCAGCACGATCGCGTTGCCGCGGTCGCCGTAAGTGCCCAGCAGGTCGGGCAGCACGAGTGCGATGCGGACCCGTTCCCCGGTCATCGCCGACTCCTGGCCAGCACGTCGCGGAAGGCGGTGTAGTTGGCGATCACGTCGGGCACCCGGCCGTCGGTGCCGCCGAGCGCGACCTCCACGGTGGAGGCGACCGTGGCGGGGACCTGGGCGTAGCGCAGGCGGACCGCCAGGTCCAGGGCCCGGTCGCCCGCGACCTGCACGGGTCGGCCGCGCAGCATCTCGAAGTCGACGTCCCACAGCCAGGACACGTCGTAGCCGTCGGCTTCGCGGCTGTTGACCACCAGCACCAGCGGTTCGTCGTTGCCGGAGACCAGGTCGAGCATCTCCAGCCAGCTGGCGGGGTTCTTGGCCAGCAGCAACCGCACCTTGCGGCCACCGATGCGAACGGTGTCGTAGCGCCCGGCGGCCTGCGAGATGCGGCGGATGCGGGCCAGCGCTGGGGCTTCCTCACCGCCGAGGTGCAGGGCCGCGGCGAGCGCGAACGTGGCGTTGACCCTGTTCACGTGCCCGGGCAGCGCGAGGGCGAGTTCGTGGTGGGTGCCGGCGGCGTCGAGGACACCGGTGTCGGTGACCTCCCAGTCCGCGGCCGGGCGGGCCAGGCCGCACTGGCAGCGCCAGTCGCGGTCGACGTCGCCGATGAAGGCACCGCAGCGGGGGCAGTTGAGCGCGTCGTCGCGCCAGCGCACGCCGCCCGAGACCCAGGTGACGTTCGGGTGCCCGGAGGCGGCGAAGACGATGTTGGGGTCGTCGCGGTTGGCCACGACCTGGGCGCCGGGCGCGCGGGCGAGCGCCCGGCGCAGGCTGGCGGCCACCGTGCGGACTTCACCGACCCGGTCGAGCTGGTCGCGGCTGAGGTTGAGCAGCAGGATCGCAGCCGGTTCGAAGCGCTCGGTGACCTGCGCCAGGTGCAGCTCGTCGACCTCCAGCGCGGCGAACGGGGCGTCGAGCTTGGTCATCAGCGCGGCGACGTGGCCGTCGAGCATGTTGGCGCCGGTGGCGTTGCTGACCGCCGGTGCCTGGGCGCGCAGCGCTTCGGCGACCATCTGAGTGGTGGTGGTCTTGCCGTTCGTTCCGGTGACCATGACGACACGCCGACCGGTTGCCAGCCGTTCCAGCAGGCTGGGTTGTAGCGTCAGCGCGAGTCGGCCGCCGATCATGCCGCCAGAACCGAGACCGAGCCGCTGGGACAGCGACGCGGCCATCCGGCCGGTGTTGACGGCCAGGGCGCTGCGCAGGTCCAGCCGACGTTGACGTTCGGCCGGTGGCCGCGTCGGCGCGGGAACGACCTCCCAGCGCTGGCCGGTGCTGCGCCGCTGGTCAGGTGGCCGGTGCTGTCCGGTGCGCTGCTCCGGCGCTTCGCGCTGGGCCGGTGTCTGGTCGACCGAGGGTCCGTCGGTCTCCCGAGTGGTGTCGGTCATGCGTCGCCTCCCCCCTCGGGCGGCCGTCGCACGCGGCGCGCCCTGTCGGCTCAGGGCGGCGCGACACCGCTATTCGGCCGCACTGGAGTGCGCCGCCCGTCGCTTCTCGGCCAGTGTGGCTCGGGCGCGGCGAAACAGCGCGACGATCAAGAGCACGAGACCGGTGGTGATCGCGGCCGGTCCCACCCAGCCGTCGATGCCGTTCGAGGCGGCGGCATCGAGCTGAACTGCGGTGAACATCGGGGTCCCCTTTCCGAAGGTCGGGGGGAGGGGTGCACGTCGTGAGTGCGGTCACGCCCATAATCCGGCGCTACCGAACCCGGCGGCAGCGCAGACTTACCCGCACTTCCCGCTATCGGGGAGTTTTCACTCGCGCTGATTCCGCGCGAGGACGCAGTGTGATCACGTGGTCGGCTCGGGAGATCAGAGCCGGATTCATGGAAGGTGCGTTTTTCTTGCCGCTGCGGAACTTTGAGGCCGAATGGCGGAGTGACCACGTCCGCGCGATCCCCCGTTGGGGTTCTTCGTGCCAATACGCTCGGCGATCAACGAATGTGCAATTACGCTCGGATTCGATCCCGACGGCGTCCGTCAAGATCCGAAGGGAGCCGACCGTGATCGAACTCCTGCTGCTGCTGGGCCTCTTCGCCTTCGCCGGAATCGGCTGGACCGCGTGGGACATCCGCAACGACCTGCGCCGCCGCAAGCTCAAATGAGGAGCGCATCTGCGAACGAGGGGCCCCGCCGGAGAGAGGCAGGCGGGGTCCCTCGTTCACGCGCACCCTGGTCCGGAGACCGGGTGGGTCACTTGAGCAGCAGCTGCTGACCCGGGAAGATCTTGTTCGCGTCGTGGACGTCCGAACGGTTCTTCTCGAAGATCCGCTCCCAGCTCACACCGCTCTTCTCGGCGATGCTGCTGAGCGTGTCACCGGCCTGCACGGTGTAGGTGTTCGACACCTCGACCGTCTTCTTGACCGGGTTCTTCTTCTTGGGGGTGGACTTCTTCTCGCTGGAGCTGCCCGAGGCGACGTCCTGGTGCTCGGCACTGCCGCTCTTGGTCAGACCGGCCTTCTTCGAGCAGGACGGCCACGCGTTCGGGCCCTGCGCCTGCAGCACGCGCTCGGCGACGGCGATCTGCTGGGACTTGCTGGCCTGCGCGGCGTTCGAGCCGTACTCGGTGCCGCCGTAGGCCGACCAGGTGGACTGGTTGAACTGCAGACCACCGTAGTAACCGTTGCCGGTGCTGGTGCTCCAGTTGCCACCGCTCTCGCACTGGGCCACGGCGTCCCAGGTGGACTCCGAGGCGGCGTTGGCCGGGGCGGTCATCGCGAACGGCGCGGCGACCACAGCGCCGGCGAGGGCGGCGCGGGTGAAGTTGCGACGGGTGTTGCTGACCTTGCGGTGCTTGCCCATTTCTGCGTCATCTCCAGCAGCGCCTCCGTGTCGCGGCGGCTCAGGCCCGCCCGCGCCGAGCGAGTCCGCCCGGCCTGCCGCGCCGGTTGACCAGCGTTCGCCACGTTCCTGCCCGCAATGCGTCTCGGGGTTGCGGAAAGCCCGCCGGGCAGGGTTCGGCGCTGCGGACTTCCGGTCGTGCCGTCGGCTCGGGGGCGCCGACCAAGGCAACGCTACGTAGTTGAAAAGCCTTAACCAAAACCAATCGTGGGTGGCACTCGTCATAGAAACGCAACCAAGATCGCAACGATGTTGGTATTTCCGCTGGTCATTTCTTGATCAGCAACGCGTTATTCAGGCGCAATCAAACTACGCGCGGTGAGACTTGAACCACTACTCACTCACGTGAGTGATTACCAGAAGTCAACAGGCGAATTCGATCAGTGAACTCCGCCACCGGCGACGGCGCGCCCTTCCTCCACGCGTTCGCGCTGCGGCTCGACCGTGTACCGGGGGTCGCGGGCCGTCTCGCGACCCGCCTCGAACACGCCGTAGCGCGTCGCGATCGCCCCGAGCGTCAAGCACGCGCCCGAGGCGATGCCCGCGGCCCGGCTGCGTCCGGCCAGCAGGGCGAGTCCGGCACCCACCGCCGTGGCCGCCTTCGCCGCGCGCAGCACCGTCCCCGGCCGGCCGGTCCGGTAGGCCTCGGCGGACAGGCCCATCCGCTCCTCCATGCGCCGGCTCGCCGTCAGCTCGAGCACCGATCCGGCCACCGCCATCCGGCGGGCGGGCGCGGATTCGGCGGGAGCGGCCACCATGCCCACCGCCCCGGCGCTGGCCAGGGCGCTGCCCGCGAAGACGAACGGCAGCTCGCGGTAGGGCTCGTGCCAGCCCGGCACGGCGGTGTCGGCCAGCAGCACGGCCGTGTAGGTGGTCATCGCCGGGGCGATCACCCCCGCCGCCGCACCGGCCGCACGGCCCGGCAGCGGCAGCAACCCGGTCAGATCGCTGGCCGCAGCCGCACCGGCCAAGCCGGAGAACGGCGCGAGGATCCACGATCCGACGCTCAGCGGCGAGGTCGGCTTGAACACCCGCAGCATGTTGAGGAACCGCATCGGCCGGTGCAGGTCGTGCACCAGGGCGACGACGCTGGCCGAGGCACCCACCGCCGCGGCCAGCCGCCCGCTGCGCGCCAGCTGCTCCCGACCGGTCAGATCGGCCATCAGCGCCATCGTCGACGACGCCCCCGCCATGCCGCCGAGGTAGAGGTAGGCGGGCACGTCGGGCACCTTCCACACCGGCTCCTTGAGGACCGGGCGGCCGTAGTACGACGTCACCTGCGCCTCCCCACGAACGATCCGACGATCACCGCCGCGGCCGCGGCCGCGGCGGCAGCGGCGTGCCGCCACATCGAAGGCAGGTCGCGGGTGGTCACGACCGGGTCCGGCGGCAGGCCGTAGACCTCCGGCTCGTCGAGCAGCAGGAAGAACGCCCCATCTCCCCCGACGCCGTCGGTCGGCTCGTGGCCGTAGAGCCGAGCGCTGGTCACCCCCTGCTGGTGCAGCTCGTCGACCCGCATCGCGGCGCGTTCGCGCAGCTCGTCCAGAGGGCCGTACTGGATGGACTCGGTCGGGCAGGCCGTCGCGCAGGCCGGCATCAGCCCGGCTCCGAGCCGGTCGTGGCACATCGTGCACTTGGCGGCGCCGCCGGTGTCCGGGCGCATGTCGATCACGCCGTAGGGGCAGGCGGGCACGCAGTAGCCGCAGCCGTTGCACACGTCGTCCTGCACCACCACCGTGCCGTGCTCGGTGCGGATCAGCGCACCGGTCGGGCACACGTCCAGGCACGCGGCGTGCGTGCAGTGCTTGCACACGTCGGAGGACATCAGCCAGCGCACCTGCTGCTCGTCCGGGGCCCCGAACTGCGGCATGCCGAGCTCAGCGGGCGTGCCCTGCTGCTCGACGAAGGCGACGTGCCGCCACGTGGTGCCGCTGAGCTCCTCGGTGTTGTCGTAGGACATCCCGGTGAAGTCGAAACCGTCCTCGGGCAGCAGGTTCCACTGCTTGCACGCCACCTCGCACGCCTTGCACCCGATGCACACGCTGGTGTCGGTGAAGAACCCGGCGCGGGACTCCTGGGGCGGGTAACCGGTCTCCTCCGCCGGGTCGGGCAGCGGGCCGGACAGCCGGTTGGCGGTCACGCTCAGCCTCCTTCGGTGCTCGGGTCGTCGGCGTGCTCGGTGCCGGTGCGCTCGGTGATGCCCGCGCGGTCGCGGTAGTCGGCGACCAGCCGGTTGAGCGCGGCGGCGCGCGGGCGCCGCCCGGGGCGGACGTCGCAGCTGCCCGCCTTGGTCTCCATGATGTGCACGTTGGGGTCCAGGGCCACGCCGATGAGCTCGTTGGCGGCGTCACCGGTGGTCAGCCCGTTGCGCCCCCAGTGCCAGGGGATGCCGATCTGGTGCAGCGTGCGGCCGCCGACCAGCAACGGCCGCATCCGCTCGGTGACCATGACCCGGCCTTCGACGGCGCTGCGAGCGGTGATCACCGTGGCCCAGTCCCCGTGCACCAGGCCGCGTTCGGCGGCCAGCTGCGGGGAGACCTCCAGGAACATCGCGGGGGCGAGCTCGGACAGGTGCCGCAGCCAGCGGCTCATGCCCCCGGCGGTGTGGTGCTCGGTGAGCCGGAACGTGGTGAACACGTACGGGAACACCTCGGTACCGGGTTCGAGACCGCTGGGCTGGTAGCGGTTCTCCGGGCGGGAGTTGATCTGCCGCGCGGGGTTGCGCTGCTGGTTGGGGTGCAGCCGGTTGGCCACCGGCGACTCCTGCGGCTCGTAGTGGGCCGGGAAGGGCCCGTCGACGAGCCCAGCGGGCACGTAGAGCCAGCCGCGGCCGTCGCTCTGCATGATGAACGGCTCGGTGCCCGCGAGGCCGTCCGGCCCGACCGCGCCCTCCCCGGGCTGGTAGTCGGGGCGCTTGTTCTTCTCGAAGTCGGGCTCGTCGAGCCCGGTCCACTGGCCGCGCTCGGCGTCCCACCACACGTAGGCCTTGCGCTCGCTCCACGGCTTGCCGTCGGGGTCGGCCGAGGCGCGGTTGTAGAGGATGCGCCGGTTGGCCGGCCACGCCCAGCCCCACTCCAGGGCGACGCGGTCCTGCTCGCTCCCGGGCTTGCGGCGGGCGGCCTGGTTGACGCCGTCGGCGGTGACGCCGCAGTAGATCCAGCAGCCGCAGCTGGTGGACCCGTCGGCGCGCAGCTGCGGGTACCGCGACAGCGGAGTGCCGTCCTGGTCGTGGCCGTTGATCTCGGCGAGGACCGCTTCGGCGCTGGGCTCCTCGACCTCGCCGTGCGTCGGGTAGTCCCAGGTCAGCTCGGTCACCGCGCGGTCGCGCTCGTCCTCGCCGCTGAGCTTCTCCCGGATGCGGCGGCCCAGGTGGTAGAAGAACCACAGGTCGCTGCGCTGGTCATCGGTCGGTTCGACGGCCTTGTGGTGCCACTGCACGAGCCGCTGGGTGTTGGTGAAGGTGCCGTCCTTCTCGGCGTGGGCGGCGGCCGGCAGGAAGAACACCTCGGTGCCGATGTCCTCGGTGCGCATGTCGCCCGTCTCGATCTCGGGACCGTCCTTCCAGAAGGTGGCGGTCTCGATCATGTTGAGGTCGCGCACCACCAGCCAGTCGAGCGCGGCCAGGCCCATCCGCTGCTGGCGGGCGTTGGCCGTGCCCACCGCGGGGTTCTCGCCGATGACGAAGTAGCCCTTGCAGCGGCCCTCGATCTGGTCCAGGACCGTCTGGAAGGTGCCGTGGTCGCCGGTGATCCGCGGCAGCCGGTCGAAGCAGAAGTCGTTCTCGGCGGTGGCGTGCTCACCCCACCAGGCCTTGAGCAGGCTGACCGTGTAGGCGCGGATGTTCGCCCAGTACCCGCTGGCCTGCTCGTCGTCGGCGACGAACGCCTCCAGGTCGGTGTCGGTGTGCGCGTGCGGCATCGGGATGTAGCCGGGCAGCAGGTTGAACAGGGTCGGGATGTCGGTCGACCCCTGGATGCTGGCGTGCCCGCGCAGCGCGAGGATGCCGCCACCGGGGCGGCCGATGTTGCCCAGCAGCAGCTGCAGGATCGACGCCGCGCGGATGTACTGCGACCCGACGGTGTGGTGCGTCCAGCCCACGGCGTAGGCGATGGCCGAGGTGCGGTCCCGCCCGGAGTTGGCGATGAGCTGGTCGGCGACCCACCGGAAGTCGTCCTGCGAGATGCCGCAGATCTCCTCCACCACGTCCGGGGTGTAGCGGGCGTAGTGGCGCTTGAGCAGCTGGAACACGCACCGCGGGTGCTGCAGCGTCGGGTCGGACTCGGGTCGGCCGTGGTAGACCGGCCCGCCGGACCCGGCGCGCTCGGGCTTGCTGCCCTGGCGTTCGCGCCCGTGCGGGCTGGTGGGGGCCTGCTCCGGTCCGTGGCCACCCACCGGCGGCACCGCGGAGCTGCCCTCGTACTGCCAGGTGCTCGTGTCGTAGCTGCCTGCTTCGGGGTCGAACCCGGAGAACACGCCGTCGAGGTCCTCGGTGTCGCGGAAGTCCTCGCCCACGATCATCGCCGCGTTGGTGTAGGCGACGACGTAGTCGTGGAAGTACGCGTCGTTGCTGAGCACGTGGTTGACCAACCCGCCGAGGAAGGCGATGTCGCTGCCCGCGCGCAGCGCGAGGTGCTTGTGCGCGACCGCCGACGTGCGCGTGAACCGCGGGTCGACGTGGATGACCGTGGCGCCGCGGTTCTTGGCCTCCATGACCCACTGGAACCCGACCGGGTGGGCTTCCGCCATGTTGGAGCCCTGGATGAGGATGCAGTCCGATTCAGCGAGGTCCTGCTGGAAGGTGGTGGCGCCGCCGCGCCCGAAGGAGGCACCCAGACCGGGCACCGTGGAGGAGTGTCAAATGCGGGCCTGGTTCTCCACCTGGATCGCACCGAGGGCGGTGTAGAGCTTCTTCATGAGGTAGTTCTCCTCGTTGTCGAGGGTCGCTCCTCCGAGGCTCGCGATGCCCATGGTGCGTCGCAGGGGCCGGCCGTCGTCGTCGGTGTCCTCCCAGGTGGCGGAGCGGGTGGCGACCACCCGCTCCGCGATCATGTCCAGCGCGGTGTCGAGGTCGAGGTCCTCCCACTCGGTGCCGTGCGGCCGCCGGTAGCGGACCGTGGTCTCGCGCAGGGGCGAGGTGACCAGCTCCCGGCTGGCCGAGCCCTTGGGGCACAGGCGCCCGCGGCTGATCGGCGAGTCCGGGTCCCCTTCGATCTGGGTGATCCGGCCGCCGGAGGTGTAGATCCGCTGGCCGCAGCCGACAGCGCAGTACGGGCACACCGAGCGCGTGACCTCATCGGCCTCGCTGGTGCGCGCCTGCATCTCGTCGGTGCGGCGGGACCGGGCCGCTGGCCCCCGTCCCAACCGGTCGGGGCCGGTGAGCTGTCGCAGCACCGGCCAGTCCAACCACGTGGGCGTCATGGGCCGAGGCTACCCAGGCTGTCGATCACCCACACCTCGTCGGGCGCACGAATTCGGGTCGACTTCCCCGCCGGGTGAGCACGCCGTCCGATGTGGATCGCTCCGGCCGTGGGATCAGGTGTTCGCGTCGTAGAGCAGCGTCCGGGTGTGCTCCTCGGAGTAGTAGCGCTGCAGTTCGGCCAGCGAGTCGTCGGGGCGGTCCAGGTTCTTGGCGATGACGGCGCGCGGGGCACCACCTCGGGCTCCCAGGTGGACGGGTACCACCACCCGGACCGCAGGAACGCCTTGGTAGTAGGCCTCGTGACGCTCGGTGTTGGCGGGGTTCGGGCGGACCGTGTCCACGATCGGGTTCCAGTTGCGAACCTGGTCGGCGAGCAGTGCTTCCTCCGCGGGCGGCCGGCCTCGGCGCGGCGGTGGAAGACCTGCTCGACCTCCACCAGCAGCACCACGCTCGGGTGGTGTCCCCGCACGACCACGCGGTCGAAGAACGGTGCGTCGCGCAGCAGCCGGGCGCGGCCGTTGATGCGCAGCGCGTCCCCGCGACCGGGGAGGAGGTGGAGGGGCCCGACGTGCGGGTGGGACGGCACGTTGGCGGAACCCGTCGGTGCGCCGGTTGCCGGGGCGGTCGGGCAGGGCGATGGTGCGGTCGTCGAGGACCAGCGTGAACCCCGGCGGGTCGCCCCTTGGGCGTGACGTCGCAGCGTCCCTGCTCGTCGGCGGTGGGAACCAGGCAGAACGGGGAGGCCGCGAGCCACGCGCGGTGCAGCGCGGTGCGCTCCTTGTCCAGGACCCGCTGCAGCGGCGGGCCGACGATGTCGTCCAACTCGTCGGTCGAGGTGATCTCGCTCAGGCCGTCCAGCTCCACGGTGCCTCCCTGATCGCTGCCCTCGACACTGCGGTCGGCGCCGGGTCACCGGAAGGTGCTCGTGGCGGTACCGCCCGGCCGCACGCCGGGCAACCGGGCGGCACCGCTCCCCTCCGGTCCCCCGACCGGGTCTGCGCAGGTCGACAACGAGTCGAGCGTGCCCTCCCCTACTCGGGCATGAGGTCGGCTCGCGCGGCGGCGCGCAGCAACCGCGGGGTCAGCCGCGACAGCGCGAGCCCGGCGCGCGCTTCCGGGGTCACCGGGAGGACCGCGGGGGCACGGCGCGTGGCGCGCAGGATCTCCTCGGCCGCGCGCTCCGGGCTGTAGTCGCGGCGCTGGTAGAGCTCGGTGGCCGCGCGCCGGCGCTTGGCCTGCTCGGCCTCGTCGAGGCCGGCGAAGCGGCTGCTGGTGGTGATGGCGGTGTTGACCAGACCCGGGCACACGGCGGTGACCTTGACGCCGTCACCGGCGAGCTCGACGCGCAGGCATTCGCTGAGCCGCAGCACGGCCGCCTTGGTGGTGCTGTAGGCCGGCAGGACCCGGGACGGCAGGTACGCGGCGGCCGAGGCGACGTTGATGATCCGGCCGCCTTCACCGCGCTCGACCATCTGCCGCCCGAACAGGCGGCAGCCGTGGATGACGCCCCACAGGTTGACGTCGATGACGCTCTCCCAGTCGGCGACGCTGGTGTCCAGGAACGCCCCGGCCAGGCCGATCCCGGCGTTGTTGACCACGACGTCCGGGGTGCCGAGCTCGCTGTGCACGCGCTGGGCGAAGTCGGTCATCGCGGCGCCGTCGGAGACGTCGACCTGGTGGGTGGTGGCGTTCTCACCGAGCAGCTCCGCCGTGGCGGCCAGACCTCTCGGGTCGACGTCGGCGGCCACGACGTGCGCGCCGGCCTCGGCGAAGACCTGGGCGGTCGCGCGCCCGATGCCGCTGCCCGCACCGGTGATGACCACCAGCTGGTCGGCGAACGCGCCCCGTCCCGGCAGCACCCGGGCCCGGCGCAGACCGCGGGTCTGCTCGCCGCCCTCGACGTGGTCGACGAACTCGGCGGTGCAGCGGGCGACGAGTTCCGGGCGGCTGCGCGGCAACCAGTGGCCACCGGGGAGCTCGCGCACGCGCAGGTCCTCGGCGAGGTCCTCGACCTGCGTCTGCAGCGGGGTGGAGACGAACGGGTCGCCGGTGGGGGCCAGCACCTGCACCGGGACGGTCGTGTGGCGCTGGACGGGGTCTCCGAGGCGTCCGGCGTTGGCGCGGTAGAGCTCCAGACCGTTGACGCCATCGGAGGTGGCCGGTCGTCTCGGCCTTTCCGCGGTCTTGGGGTCCCAGCGCTGCAGGTGGGCGATCAGGGTGCCCATGAACCCGCTGCGCCAGGCCAGTTCCGGCAGCACGGGCAGCTGGAACAGGCCGATGTAGGCGGAGAAGGCCAGTTGCGTGACCAGTTCTCGCAGGTCCCGGACGTTCGGCCGCAGCTTCGAGCGCAGCCATCGCCCGTAGTGGTCCAGGCACGGGCCGGAGATCGAGGTGAAGGAGGCGATGCGGCCCGCCGCGCGCGGGTCGGTCACGACGTGCCAGGACTGCACCGAGCCCCAGTCGTGGCCCAGGAGGTGCACGGGCCGGTCCGGGCTGACGGCCTCGGCGACGGCGAACAGGTCGTCGGCGAGCCGTTCGAGGCGGTAGCCGTCGGTGCCGTCCGGGCGGTCCGATCCGCCCGCGCCCCGCACGTCGTAGGTCACCACCCGGTAGCGGTCGGACAGGGCGGCGACCACGCCGTCCCAGACGGTGTGGTCGTCCGGGTAGCCGTGGACGGCCAGCACGGTCGGCGCGTCCGGCGGTCCGTGCTGGTGCACGGCCAAGCGCAGCCCATCTCCGGTGCCGAGCTGTCCGCCGGAACTCGCCTGCCAGGATGCGCCAGCCATGCGCGAAAGCTTATCCACGGTGTCAACGGCCGTTGTCACCGTTTCCCCTCCACCCCGGGCCTCTTCGGGCGGCTCCGAGCTCCCGCGAGCCGTCGGGGCGCGCCTGGTCCGGGCGGGTGGCGGAGCGTTGTCGCGCGAGGTGGAGGACGGCTCCATAAGGTGGGGGCATGGGTGATCAGCGGCGTGATGTTCCGGGCACCGACCGGGTGCTGGCCGAGCCGGAGGTGGCCGCGGCCGTGCAGCGGCTGGGCCACGACCTGGTCGTGCGGACGATCCGCGAGGTCGCCCAGCGAGCTCGGGACGGGTTGCTCGACCCGCCGGCCGTGGTGGCCGAAACCCTCGCGGCACTCCCCCGTTCGGCCTCCGGCCTGCGACCCGTGGTCAACGCGACCGGCGTGCTGCTGCACACCAACCTCGGCCGGGCCCCGCTGTCGCGGGCCGCTCGGGAGGCGCTTCAGGTCGCGGCCGGCACCACCGACGTGGAACTCGACCTGCACACCGGCGACCGGGGTCCGCGCGGGGCCTCGGCCGTGGAAGCGCTGGTGCAGGCCGTTCCCGGAGCCGAGGCCGCGCACGTGGTCAACAACGGAGCGGCCGCGCTCGCACTGGCCGCCACCGCCCTGGCCGCCGACCGGGAGATCGTCCTGTCGCGCGGCGAGATGGTGGAGATCGGCGACGGCTTCCGCATCCCCGACCTGCTCACCTCCACCGGGGCGCGGCTGCGCGAGATCGGCACCACCAACCGGGTGCGCCTCGACGACTACCGGCAGGCGCTGAGCGCCGACACCGGTTTCGTGCTCAAGATCCACCCGTCGAACTTCGTGATCAGCGGCTTCACCGCCGAGGTCCCGGTCGGCGAGCTGCGCGGTCTCGACGTCCCGGTGGTCGCCGACATCGGCTCCGGGCTGCTGCGGCCGGAACCGGCGCTGCCCGACGAGCCGGACGCGGCAACGACTCTGGCCGACGGGGCCGACCTGGTGATCGCCAGCGGGGACAAGCTGCTCGGCGGACCCCAGTGCGGCCTGCTGATGGGACGCGCCGAGGTCGTGCACCGGCTGCGCCGCCACCCCCTGGCCCGGGCGCTGCGGGTGGACAAGCTGACGCTGGCGGCGTTGGAGGCGACCGTGCGCGGGCCGCGGCCCCCGGTCTCCGAGGCGCTGCACCGCACGGGTCTCGCGCGTCGGGCTGCTGCGCTGGCCGACGCGCTCGCCGCCGCCGGTATCCCCGCCGAGGCGGTGGAGTCCGAGGCGACCGTCGGCGGGGGCGGAGCACCGGGTGTGGCGCTGCCCAGCGCCGCGGTGGCGCTGCCGACGCGCTTCGCCAAGCAGCTGCGGCTCGGCGAACCACCCGTGATGGCGCGGTTGGAGCGGCACCGGTGCCTGCTGGACCTGTTCGCCCTCGAACCCGACGACGACGAGAAGCTGCGCCGTGCGGTGGTGGCTGCGCACTAGGAGGTGCCGATGCGCGTGGTGGCCACGGCCGGGCACGTCGACCACGGCAAGTCCACGCTGATCCGACGCCTGACCGGGATGGAACCCGACCGGTGGGACGAGGAACGCCGCCGGGGGCTGACCATCGACCTCGGCTTCGCCTGGACCGAGCTCGACGACGGCTGCTCGGTGGCCTTCGTCGACGTGCCCGGGCACGAGCGCTTCGTGCCGAACATGCTCGCCGGGATCGGCCCGGTGCCCGCGGTGCTGCTCGTGGTCGCCGCGGACGAGGGCTGGATGCCCCAGTCCGAGGAGCACCTCGACGCGCTGCACGCGCTGGGCGTCGACGAGGGCCTGCTGGTCATCACCCGCAGCGACCTCGCCGACCCGCGCGAGGCGCTGGAGCAAGCCCGGGACCGGCTGCGCGGCACCAGCCTCGCCGACATCCCGGCGGTGCAGGTCAGCGGCCACACCGGTGCCGGCCTCGACGAGCTCGCCAAGGAGCTCGACGCGATGCTGCACCGGCTGCCGCCCGCCGACCTGGACGCCGACGTGCGGCTGTGGATCGACCGCGCGTTCGCCATCAAGGGCGCGGGAACGGTCGTGACCGGCACGCTGCAGGGCGGCACGCTGCGGGTCGGCGACCGGCTGAGCATCAGCCCCGCCGGGCTCGACGCCCCCGTCCGCGCGCTGCACGCGCTGGGCTCGGCGGCGGAGTCGATCAGCGCGCCCACCCGGGTGGCGGTCAACCTGCGCGGGATCGCGCTCGACCAGGTCCGACGCGGCCACGCGCTGCTCACACCCGGCCGCTGGTGGACCACCGACGTGCTCGACGCCCGCATCCACCCGAGCTCCGACCTGCCGCAGGAGCTGACCCTGCACATCGGGGCGGCCGCGGTGACCGCCCGGGTGCGCCCGCTGGGCGCCGACACCGCGCGGCTGACGCTGCGGCAACCGCTGCCGCTGCGCATCGGTGACCGGGCGCTGCTGCGCGATCCCGGTGGGCACCAGGTGCGCGGTGGGGTCACCGTCCTCGACGTGCGACCCCCGCAGCTGCGCCGGCGAGGGGCCGCCCGAGCGCGCGCCGAAGTCCTCGCCGGTCTCGACGGCACGCCGGACGGGCTCGACGAGCTCAACCGGCGCGGGCTCGTGCGCGCCGACGAGCTGGCGGCGATGGGCGCGACCCCGCCTGGGACCGGACCGTGGCTGATGTCCGAGCGGCACCGCGCGCACCTCGCCGCCCGGCTGCGCGAGGTGCTCGCCGAGCACCGGCGCGGACACCCGCTCGACGACGGGATGCCCGCCGCAGCCGCGGTGCGCGCGCTCCGACTGCCCGATCCCGCGTTGCTGCCCGACATCGCCGCCGAAGCGCAGATCCCGCTGGAGGGCGGGCGGCTCGACGGCGGGACCGGTCTCCCGGCGACCGTGGCCCGAGCGGTGGAGCAGCTGCGCACCGGACTGCGCGAGCACCCCTTCCGCGCCCCCACCGCCGAGGAGCTGGGTGAGCTCGGCATCGGAGACCGGGAACTGGCCGCGGCCGAACGCACCGGGGCGCTGCTGCGGCTCGGCCCCGGGCTGGTGCTGCTGCCGGACGCCGAACACGTCGCGCTGCCCCGGCTGGCCGAGCTCGACGAACCGTTCACGCTCAGCGAGGCCAAACGGGCGCTGGACACCTCGCGGCGGGTCGCGGTTCCCTTGCTGGAGCTGCTCGCTCGCCGCGGCCACACCCAGCGGTTGCCCGACGGCACGCACCGCCTCGTGCGGTGAGCTCTGCGATCTTGCGCCGGCCACCGCATCGTGGAAGTGGGGACGCCGGCGCCGGGCGATTGGAGGCACGCCATGCCGCGCAAGATCTGGACCGGGTCGATCAACTTCGGCCTGGTGACCATTCCGGTCGGGCTCTACGCCGCGACCGAGGACCACACGATCAGCTTCCACCAGTACCAGCGCGAGACCACCGACCGGATCCGCTACAAGCGGGTCAACGAGAGCACCGGCAAAGAGGTCGACTACAACGAGATCGTCAAGGGTCGGGAGCACGGCGACGGGATCATCACCGTCGAGCAGTCCGAACTGGACGAGATCGCGCCCGGCCGCTCGCGCACCATCGACATCAGCACCTTCGTCGACCTCTCCGAGATCGACCCCGTGCACTTCCAGAAGACCTACTGGCTCGCGCCGAACTCCAAGGAGCACTTCCGGCCTTACAACTTGCTGCGCCGCGCCATGGAGGAGACCGGCCGGGCCGGCATCGCCACGTTCGTGCTGCGCGGCAAGCAGTACCTCACCGCGGTCCGGGCCGACACCGACGTGCTGGCGCTGAACACGCTGTACTTCGCCGACGAGATCCGGGACCCGGCCGACCTCATCGGCGACCAGCCCGAGCAGTCCAAGCCGTCGGAGAAGGAACTCCAGATGGCCACCACGATCATCGAGTCGATGAGCGGCGAGTGGGAGCCCGAGGAGTACCACGACACCTACACCGAGCGCGTCGAGCAGCTGCTGGCCGAGAAGGCGCGCGGCGGCGAGGTGCAGGCGGCCGAAGCGCCCCCGCAGCCCACCGACGTCGTCGACCTCACCGAGGCGCTGCGCCGCAGCGTCGACGAGGCCCGCAAGGGCCGCAAGCCGGCCCCGTCCGAGGACCTGTCGTCGCTGACCAAGGCCGAGCTCGACGACCGCGCCAAGCAGCTGGGCATCAAGGGCCGGTCGAAGATGAAGCGCGCCGAGCTGGAGGAGGCCGTGGCCGAGGCCGAGAAGGGGGCGCGCAAGGCCTCCTGAGGCGACCACACCCGTGGTGGTTACGCACCTGTGCGTCCCCCGCACGGGTGCGGATGACGAAGTTCCGCGTTCCTGCGTCATGGTCGCGCCCGGGGGCGGTCCCGCCCACGTGGGCGGGTCCTGGAGCCGCTCACGGGCGCGCGGAACGCAGAGGGGATTCCGCGTGTGAAGATCCGCCGGGTGCGGCTGCTGTGGATGCGGCCGCACCCGGCGGTCCCGCGCGTGACCGGGTTCACCGAGCACCGCCACCGGCGGCGTTGAGCCGGGCCGGATGTGCTGAGATTCAGCGCATGGACGCGGGGGCCTGGACGGGGGTGGGAGCACGCCGGGAACTCGGCGCCGCCGGTGTTCCAGCCGCCTTGCGCCCGGCCTACCTGCGGTCGCGGGCGCTCAACGCCGAGCACGGCCGCACCTACTTCCTGGCCACGCGGCTGCTGCCGCCCTCGCGGCGGCCCGCGGTGCACGCGCTCTACGGCTTCGCGCGGTGGGTCGACGACATCGTCGACGAGACCGGGCCCGGCTCCCCCGCCCAGCGCGCCGAACGCCTCGACGTCCTGGAACACCGGCTGCGGCCGGCGCTGGCAACCGGCACCAGCGAGCACCCGGTGCTGGCGGCGCTGGCCGACACCGCGCAGCGTCACCGGATCGACCGGGGCCTGTTCGCGGACTTCCTGGCTTCGATGCGGATGGACCTCACCGTCACCGACTACCCCACCCGTCGCGACCTCGAGCGCTACGTGCACGGCTCGGCCGCGGTCATCGGCCTGCAGCTGCTTCCGGTGCTGGGCACGGTCGGCGCGGTCGAGGACGCGCGGGCGGCGGCCGCGGCGCTGGGCGTGGCCTTCCAGCTGACCAACTTCCTGCGCGACGTCGGCGAAGACCTCGACCGGGGTCGGGTCTACCTGCCCGCCGACGAGCTCGCGGTCCACGGCGTCGACCGGGAGCGGCTGGCCTGGTGCCGCCGCAGGGGGCGCCCCGACGGGCCGGTGCGGCGCGCGCTGGCCGACCAGGTCGCGCGGACCCGCGCGCACTACCGCACGGCCGAACCGGGGATCGGGTTGCTGGCCCCGGAGTCCCGGCCGTGCGTGCGCACGGCGGCGGTGCTCTACGGCGAGATCCTCGACCACGTGGTCGCCTCGGGCTACGACGTGTTCGCCCGGCGCGTCGCGGTACCGGTGTCGCGGCGCGTTCAGGTGGCGGCGCGCGGAGCAGGTGAGGCGCTGGTCGCGCGGGTGCTGCGCGGAGGCTTGGCGGCTCCTTCCGGCGGGTAGTACCAGGGCAGACCGGCATGCAGCCGGGTGTTTCCGCCGCCTGCGTGTTCGACCCGGGGAGCCCGATGATGAGCGTACGATCAACGAGCTGGCAGGACGTCAGCGCGACCGCCGACATGATCACCGTCGCCGGGCAGCGCCTGAACGAGGGGACCCGCGCGATCGCGGGGACTCCGGCGGAGGCGGCCAGGGCCCGGGACGCGCTGCTGGACCTCAGCGCGGCCAGCGCGCGGCTGGCGCGGCAGCTCGACCTGCTCGCGGCCGACAGCGGAGGCGCGGGCTCGGAGCCACCCGAGGTGCACGTCGCGCTCGACCAGGCCGCCGCCGCGGCCGAAGACCTCGGCAACTGCACGAAGGTGGCCGCCCGGGCCATCGAGGACGAGCTCAACGCCGAGCACTGACCCCACGACCCCAGGACGTCTTCGGCCCCCGTTCCGCGCAAGCGGCTCAGGCTGACGTCGCGAGCGTGGCCGCCGCACTGCGGCGGCCACGCTCGCTGTCTCATCAGGGTGCTTGGACCAGGCCCGCGCCGACGTCGGTGGCCGGTAGCGGCAGCCGGCGGGCCGACTGGGTCAGCCGGGCCCACAGCGCCCGCGCCCGGTCCGGCGACTGCTGCGCGTGCAGCGCGGCGACGCCGGAGACGTGCGGCGTGGCCATGCTGGTGCCGCTGAGCTTGCGGTAGCGCTCGGCACCGGGCCAGCTCGAGTAGACGTCGACACCGGGCGCGGCGAGGTCCACCTGCCCGCCCCCGGGGTCGTCGACCGTGCCGCAGGAGAAGTCGGCGACCTGCAGCTGCGAGTCGACCGCTCCGATCGCCATCACCGACGGGCAGTTGGCCGGGTGGCCGACCGGGGCGATGATCCCCGCCGAGCGCTGGCTCTCGTTGCCCGCCGCCGCGATGATCAGCGTCCCGCGCTCCAGCGCGCGCCGCGCGACCCGTTCGAACGCTTCCGACGGGGGCGCCCCGGGCTCGACGGCCGAGCCCAGCGACATGGACACGATCGAGCAGCCGTTGGAGATCGCCCACTCGATGCCGGACAGGATCCCGCTGTCCGTGCCCGACCCGTCGTCGCCGAGGACCTTGCCGGCGTAGATGGTGGCTTCGTGGGCGATGCCGTACCCGGGTCCGGCTTGCGAGGTGCGCGGGCCGCAGGCGGTGCCGATGACGTGGGTGCCGTGCCCGTGGCCGTCGTGGGCGCTCTGCCCGTCGACGAAAGCGCCGGTGACGATGTCGCGACCGGCGAAGTCCGGGTGCTTCTCGTCGAGCCCGGTGTCGAGCACGGCGACGCGCACCCCGGCTCCGGTGGCGGTGGCGGCGTCGGCGCGCACCGCCTGCAGCCCCCAGGTGAACTCGCCCTCCGGCGGCGGGGCGGGTTCGCCGATGGCGAAGACCCGGCGCTCGGGTTCGATGGCGGCGATGGGCCCGGTTTCCCGGGACGCCCGCTGCAGGTTGGCGTACTGCTCCTCGTCGGCGTCGATCAGGGCCACGCCGAGCTGGTGCAGGACGATGCCGCCGGCGGAGCTGAACAGCTCGCCGGGGGCCGCGCCCGCGGCGTCGGCGGTGTTGGCGCAGTTGATCCCGGTCAAGCGGGTCACTTCCCGGGTACCGATGATGGTGGAGTCGTCTTCGAGCAGGACCAAGTAGCGGCCGGTCTGGCTGGAGGTCATGTCGCTCCTCGTCGTCGGTGGCGCGGGTGCCTCATCGGTAGCCCACCGAGATCGACGACCACAACGGGATGACCACCCCTAAACCCGTTCGTGTGACGGGCCGCGGGACGAACCGCGCCGACACGCCGCGCCGCGTTGCGGGGACTGGACGGGATCACCTCCGCGTACTTCCATGGGACCAGGGCCAACCCGGGAGGTCGTCATGACGCACCACGGCCGGATCGTCGTCGGCGTGGACGGATCGGAACCCTCGAAGTGCGCGATGCGGTGGGCGCTCGAGCAGGCCGAGCTCACCGGCTCAACGGTCCGGGCGATCAGCGCGTGGGAGTTCCCCGCGTTCTACTCCTGGGAGGGCGGGCCGATGCCGCCCGACGACTTCGAGGAGGCGGCGCGGCAGGTCCTCGACGACACCGTCGAGGAGTTCCAGCAGAAGAAGCCGGACGTGACCATCGAGCGCGAGCTGGTGCACGGCCACGCCGCGCAGGCCCTCATCGACGGCTCGGCCGAGGCCGACCTGCTCGTCGTCGGCAGCCGTGGGCACGGCAGCTTCTACGGCGCGCTGCTGGGCTCGGTGAGCCAGCGCTCGGCCCTGCACGCCAAGTGCCCGGTGGTCATCGTCCGGCACTGATCACGCGGTGTGGCCGAGCCTCTCCGACAGCGCGGCGGCACCGTCGCGCACCAGGTCGCGCAGCGCGGCCTCGGTCTCGTCGTTCCAGCGCAGGATGGGCACCGAGATGCTCATCGCGGCGACCACCTCGCCGCTGGTGTCGCGCACCGGCGCGGCCACGCACGCCACCGACTCGTTGGACTCGCAGTACTCGCGGGCCACGCCGTCCTCGGCGATCTCGTCGAGCTCCTTCCGCAGCGCCTTGCGGGTGGTGATGCTGTGCTCGGTCATCGGCTCGAGCTTGTGGCCGCTGTAGATCTCGTCGACCTCCGCGCGCGGCAGCGCGGCCAGCAGCGTCTTGCCCAGCGCGGTGCAGTGCGCCGGCAGCCGGCGGCCCACGGCGGAGACCATCCGCACCGGGTGGCTGCTGTCGACCTTGGAGACGTAGAGGACGTCGGCCGTGTCGCGCACGCCGACGTGGACGGTCTCCTGGCAGCGCTCGGCGATCTCCTCGGCCACCAGCTGGCCTTCGCGGGCCAGGTCCAGCCGCTCCGCGTAGGCCGACCCCAGCTGGAAGCTGCGCACCCCCAGCCGGTACTTGTTGGTGGCGCGCCCGGTGGGCATCAGGTAGCCCCGCTCGTTGAGCGTGCCGACCAGTTCGTGCACCGTGGTGCGCGGCAACCCGAGTTGCGCTGTGATCTCGGGGGCGCTGAGTTCGTCGGCCTCCAGGAACAGTTCGAGCACGTCGAACGCCCGCTCCACCGCCGGTACCGCTCGTGCCAACGCCGTCGCTCCTTCCCTCGTCGGGCCCGCCGCCGCAGCGGTTGACCGATATTTCGAACATCGTACCCGATATCGGTCGAGGGGGAACCGTGTTCTTGACCTCGACTTCGCCGCGATCTTACGATTCTGCGAACGTTGTTCGGAATATCGGACGGAGACTCCCCAGGTGCGCCAGACACGCGAATTCCTGCGATCCCTCGGCCTGCCCACCGACGACACGGCGGCCACCAGCGACAAGAGGTTCCCCGACGGCGCCCAGTACCGCGTGGAGATCCCCAGCACCGAAGGCCCCGAGGTCCTCGACGCGGTGCTGGCCGAGGCCGACGCGCGCGGCGTGCTGGTCCACCGGATCTCCCAGGGCAGCGGCGGGATGCTCCTCACCGACGACGAGCTCGGCGCCATGGCCGCCACCGCCGCCGCGCGGTCGGTCGAGCTGAGCCTGTTCGCCCGGCCGCTGGCCGGGTGGGACACCAGCGCGATGGCGGTCTCCTCCGGCGGCGCCCCGGTCGCCGCGCAGGCGCGCGGCACCGAGCAGCTGGTGCACGTGCTCGAGGACGTCCGCCGCACCGCCGAGGCCGGCATCCGCAGCGTGCTGATCACCGACCTGGGCGTGCTCAAGGTCGCCTCGGCGATGCGCGAGGCCGGGGACCTCCCCTCCGACATGCAGTTCAAGATCAGCGTCCAGATGGGGCTGGCCAACCCCGCCTCGGTGCGCATCGCCGAGGACCTGGGCGCCGACACCTACAACGTGCCCACCGACCTCAGCCTCGGGCAGCTGGCGGCGATCCGGGCGGCCACCGACCTGCCGCTGGACATCTACGTCGAGGCGCCCGACGACATGGGCGGGTTCGTCCGCCACTTCGAGATCGCCGAGATCGTGCGCGTCGCGGCCCCGGTCTACGTCAAGTTCGGGCTGCGCAACGCGCCGAACATCTACCCCAGCGGCAGCCACCTGACCCCGACCGCCATGGCGCTCGGCCGCGAGCGCGTCCGGCGCGCTCAGCTGGGCCTCGGGCTGCTGCAGCGCTACGCCCCCGAGGCCAAGGCCTCCTCGCTGCCCGCGGACGGACTGGCCGTGCCCGCCCTCGGGTAGCGGCCTATCGTCGGCGCGTGCCCACCGCCGTCGCGCTCCGCTCCGCTTCCGGCCGCTGGATCCTGGTGGCCGGCATTCTCGGGTCCGGCGTGGCGTTCCTGGACGGGTCGGTCGTCAACGTGGCGCTGCCGGCCATCGGCCGGGACGTCGGCGGCGGGCTGCGCGTCCTGCAGTGGGTCCTCGACTCCTACCTGCTCACGCTCAGCGCGCTGCTGCTGCTCGGCGGCGCGCTGGGCGATCGCTACGGCCGCCGCAGGGTGTTCGCCGTCGGCGTCGTGCTGTTCACGCTCGCCTCGCTGGGCTGCGGGCTGGCCCCCACCGGCGAGGCGCTGATCGTGGCACGGCTGGCCCAAGGCGTGGGCGGAGCACTGCTGGTGCCCGGCAGCCTGGCCCTGATCAACGCCTCCATCGACCCCGACGACCGCGGTGAAGCCGTCGGCCGCTGGGCCGGGCTGACCGGGATGTCTTCGGCCCTGGGGCCGTTCCTCGGCGGCTGGCTGGTCGACGCCGCGTCCTGGCGGTGGGTGTTCTTCATCAACGTCCCGATCGCCGCCGCCGCGCTGCTGGCGCTCCGCCACGTCCCCGAGAGCCGGGACCCGGACTTCAGCGGGCGTCTGGACTTCGGGGGCGCGGCGGCGGTCACGATCGGCCTGTCCGGAACGGTCTTCGCCCTCATCGAGGTGCCCACCGCGGGCTGGGACGCCGCGTCCACCACAGCCGCGGTGGTCGGGGCCACCGCACTCGTGGTGTTCCCGCTGCTGGAGAGGCGCCACCCGGCTCCGCTGCTGCCCCTGTCGCTGCTGCGGTCCTCGCAGTTCGTCGGCGCGAACCTGGTGACCCTGGCGGTCTACGCGGCGCTGAGCGGAGCGTTGTTCCTGCTCTCGCTGCAGCTGCAGCAGACGATGGGCTACTCCGCGCTGCAGGCGGGCATCGCGACGCTGCCGATCACGGTCATCATGCTGCTGCTGTCCGGACGCGTCGGCGCGCTGGCGCAGCGCACCGGACCGCGGATCCCGATGACGGTCGGGCCCTTCGGCTGCGCCGCCGGGCTCGTGCTGCTCACCCACGCGGAGCTCGGCGCGAGCTACCTCGGCGGTGTCCTGCCGGGCGTGCTGGTCTTCGGCCTCGGGCTGTCGATCACGGTGGCACCGCTGACCGCGGCCGTGCTCGGCTCGGTCGGCCCCGAGCGCGGCGGCGTCGCCTCCGGGGTGAACAACGCCGTCTCGCGCCTGGCGGGGCTGCTGGCGGTGGCGGTGCTCCCGGTCGTGGCGGGGCTCGCCGGCACCGGGGCAGGCGCGCCGCTCGGGCCGGGATTCGCCACCGCCATGTTGATCTCGGCAGTTCTGTGCGGTGCAGGAGGAGTGCTGGCCGCGCTGACCATCGGGAAGGGCGACCGGGTCGAGACCCCTCCCCTGCCCGGCCTCAACCACGCCTGCCAGGACCCGGCCTGCGAGTGCCGCGACTGACCGCGGCCCAGCACGGGCGAGCACCCACGTCACCGTTCCGGACGATCAGATCACCCTCCTCCCACGGCACAGGTGTGATGTGATCGAGTCATGAGACGAGGTCGGCGCGGCCATCCGTGCGAGGTCCCCACCCAGATCGGGCTGTGGCGGTGCCCGGACTGCGGCCAGCAGTGGGAGGTCCACGGCATCGAGGGCAATCCCCGCATCCGCAAGGTCAGCCGCGTCGGCTGGTTCCTCGCCAAGCTCCTCGGGTGAGCTGACCGCTGGCTATCCTGGGCGGACCATGCGTCGCAAGCTCCGCTCCCCGCTGCCCCAGCGCGACGGCCTGGACCCGGTCCGGCTGCACTTGCCCACCGACGGGCGGTGGGCGACCGTGCGGGACTTCCTCGTCGAGCGGATCCCCAAGCTCGGGCCGGAACGCATCGACGAGATGCTCCGCGTGGGGCGGTTCGTCACCCACGACGGGCCGGTGCCGCCCGGAGCCCCGTTCCAGCCGGGCGGTTTCGTGTGGTTCCACCGCGACGTGGCACCGGAGGTGCCGGTGCCGTTCGAGCTGGACGTCCTGCACCGGGACGAGGAAGTCCTGGTCGTCGACAAGCCCCACTTCCTGGCCACCACACCGCGCGGCGAGCACATCACCGAGACCGCGCTCATCCGCCTGCGCAGGCAGCTGGAGCTGCCCGAGCTCTCCCCCGCGCACCGGCTGGACCGGGCGACGGCGGGTCTCGTGCTGTTCGTGGTCGACCCTGCGCTGCGCGGCCCCTACCAGACGCTCTTCCACGACCGGCGGGTCGACAAGACCTACGAGGCCATCGCGCCCCACGACCCGCGGCTGACGTTCCCGCGCACCGTCCGCAGCCGCATCGTCAAGCACCGGGGCCGGCTCGCCGCCGTCGAAGAACCGGGCGAACCGAACGCCGAAACCCGCATCGAGCTGGTCGAACACCGGGACGGCCTGGCCCGTTACCGCCTGCACCCCCGCACCGGGCGCACCCACCAGCTGCGGGTCCACCTCAACTCGCTGGGCCTGCCGATCCTCGGCGATGACCTCTACCCCGAGGTCCGCCCGCACGCGCCCCGGGACTTCAGCAACCCGCTGCGCCTGCTCGCCACGACGCTGACCTTCCCCGACCCGCGGACCGGTCAGCTGCGCCACTTCCACACCCGCAGGACCCTCGACTGGCCCTGACCAGCCCGGGCGCGGTCCTCAGAGGGTCGCGACGGGGGTGGTCGGCGAGCCGACGGCTCCGGGGAGGTTGAGGGGTGGGGCGGTGAGCAGGAAGCGGGAGCGGCCGAGGCGGTGCAGGTCCTCGGCCAGGGGTGTGAGGTGCCAGAGCTCGCCGAGGTGGACGCCGAGCTTGAACAGGCAGTGGTGGTGCAGCGGCAGCGCCGGAGCCGGCGGTTCGGCCGGGCCGGCCGGGAGGTTCTCGACCGCGTAGTTGTCGGCGATGAGCGCGGTCAGCCCGGTGTCGGTGACCCACTTCTGGAGGCGTTCGTCGCGCCCGTCCAGCGTCGCGCACGCGCCGTGCAGGACGTCGGGATCGGGGTCGCCGTCCAGGTCGATGAGGCGCTGGGCGAACCCCGTGTGCAAGCACACCAGATCGCCCTCTTCCACCTCGACGCCGTCGGCGGCCATGATCTCGGCGAGCGTGTCGTAACCGACCACCGAGCGCCCGTCGCCGAGGTGCTTGCGCAGGTCGATGAGCACGCCACGGCCCTGCACCCCGGTGCGGGCGAGGTTGTCGATGCCCAGCGGACCACCGCTGGAGGTCGTGCGCTCGTGCAGCTCGTCGGTGCCCGAGTCGGCCAGCTCCGCAGGCCCGGTGATGTGCTCGCCCGCGCGGAACCCGTTGTAGAAGACCGGTTCCGGGACTCCGTCGGCGTCGGCGTCGAACAGCGCTCCGGCGTGGGCGAAGGAGTCCCACTGCGTCGAGTACTGCAGGTGCAGCACGACGAGGTCGTCGCAGAGCACGTCGGTGGCGCCGTCGGAGTGACCGCGCAGCTCGTAGTTGAAGTTGATCTCGCCGAACCGCCGGGTGGGCCGGAGCACCGGCGGGAACCGGTTGAGGTTCAACGCGTTCCCGCCCGGCAAGGTCAGCGGCAGGCTCAGCGCGTGGGTGATGCCCTCGCGCACCTCGGCGGCCGCGGCGCGGACGCGCTCCGGGGTCAGCAGGTTCATCCGCCCTGAGGTGTCGTCGGGGCCGAAATCACCCCAGTTGGACCCCTCCGGCCGTTGCTTCCAGCGTGCTCCGGTCACGTTCGCCTCCCGGGCTCGAGGTCGACTGGAGGCAGCCTCGCAGTCCGGTCGGAAGCGATCAACCGCTCCACGGCCGGGGTTTCCGGCGACCCTCGGGTCACTCCGGTGTCGGCAGGGCGGTTTCGGCGATGTCGAGGACGGTGTGCAGCGCGGCGTTGGTGTTGTCCTCGCGCCAGGCCAGCGCCGCTCTCAACCGGGTCGGTTCGCCGGCGAGCTCGCGGTAGACCAGCCCGGTCTGCTGGATGTGCTGGCAGGACGTCAGCGTCAACGTCACCCCGACACCCGCCGCGACCAGCGCGAGGATCGTGTAGGAGTCCGGCGCTTCCTGCACCACCCGCGGGGTGAAACCACCCGCGACGCACGCCTTCACCAGCGCATCGCGCAGCGTGGACCCGGCGTTGGACGGGAAGCTGACGAACGGCTCGTCGGCGAGTTCGGTGATCGGCACCCGGTCCAGACCGGCCAGCCGGTGGTCGGTGGGCAGCGCGCAGATGAGCTCCTCGACCTCGATGACGCGGGTCCGCACGCCGGGCTGGTTGACCGGTAGCCGCACGAAGCCCAGGTCCAAGGTGCCGTCGGCGACCTTGGCCAGCGCCACGTCGGCGTAGGTCTGCCCGCGCATCACCAGCTCGAGGCCGGGGTGGGCGGCGCGGACCGCGCGGGTGAGCACCGGCAGCGCTTCGTGGCTGGAGGCACCGGCGAAACCGACGGTGACGCGCCCGTGCTCGCCGCGCCCAGCCGCCTTGGCCGCGCCGACCGCGATCTCGACGTCGTCCAGGACGGTGCGCGCGGGCTCGAGGAACGACTCCCCGGCGTTGGTCAGCCGGACCGAGCGGGTGTTGCGCTCGAACAGCCGCACCCCGAGCTCCTTCTCCAGCTGGCGGATCTGCTGGCTCAGCGGCGGCTGAGCCATCTGCAGGCGCTTGGCAGCACGGCCGAAGTGCAGTTCTTCGGCGACCGCGATGAAGGCGGTCAGGTGGCGCAGCTCCACGACTCCTCCCCGATCCATCCGCACCTGGTCTTGATCCGACCCTAATTCGGTAGGCGGGCGGTCTCAATCCCGGGTGCGAGCGGTCGGCGAGCTCGGCCCTTCCGGCCGATCAGACCTCCACGCACCCCTGGCTGCTGCGACCGCACCGTTCGCGTGCCGGAATGGGCGCCGTCCGAGGTGCAGGACGTCGGCGAGGACGGTGCCGGGGCCTTCGAGGCGGTGGGCCGCGGTGCTGTCCTGCACGACGAGGAGGTCACCGGAGGGCAGCACCGCCAGTCCTCCGGCGTGGTCTTCGCCTTCCCCGTGGGACAGGTCGAGCTCGCTGTGCAGGTCGTCGCGGCGGACCACGCCGGCAGTGTCCCGGTGAGCGGCGCCCGGCCAAGCGGTAGGCCCGGACCCGGGCCGTCGAGGTCCATCGACGGCCCGGCGAGCAGCGGCAGGTCCTCTCCGTGCACACACAGGCGCGGATGCCCAGCCCGTCGAGGTCGAGGAAGGTCTTGGCGCAGCGGTGACCGCCGCGGGAGGCGAGCACCAGTTCCCCGTCGGTGCCTGCACGCGGTTTGAGCTGCAGCAGCACGGCCCAGCCGCGCAGCACCGGCCCGCGCAGCCCCAGGTGGACGCGCTCCTGACCGGCTTCTCCGTGCACGGCGATGCCTTCGACGTCGAACCCGTTCTCCTTGCCGGTGAGGTCCAGGAACGGCCGGAGGTGCTCGCCCTCGGCTAGCAGCTCGACCAGTCCTCCCCTCCCGAGCGCAGCGCTGCTCGCGCCTTCCGGGGTGCGTTCGGCCGGCACGGGGTCGGCCAGCGCGATGCGGGCGAGCACGCGGCGGCTGGGTTCGGCGGAGACCGAGGCGAGGCGTGTGGCGGCCTTGGCGTCGGAGTGGCTGGGCTTGACCTCGCGGCGCTTGGCGCTGCGCGAGCCCACCACCCACAGGTACGGGCCGTTGCGGCAGACCCCCTCCACGTCGACCTCGTCGTCGGCTTCCCCCGGGAGGTCGACGACGTCGGCGAGCGGGAAGCTGACGTGGTCGCGGTGTGCGGTGGGACGGGCGGGATCGTCGCAGGTGAGCCGTTCGACCGTGGCCGTCTCCCCGCGGTGTGCGCCGTCGGCGCGCACCGCGGGGAGGTTCGCGTGCGTGGTGGCCTCGACCGCGCCGGCGGTGAACATCAACCGCACCGTCCGTGCTACGTTCACGCATCGTTCCTACCAGGTTCCGGCGCCGTGAGCTCCCGCGTCAGGGCGGCACGACGAGCCCCCCGCCCACACGATCAAGTGACTGCGGGAACCGGTGGGGCAGGTGCGCGGTCCTAAGCCATGTCGTTGTCCTCGCGTCCATGGGAGAAGGAGAGGGATCGCTGTGCCAGACATCCGGGTCCGGCTCCGCGGTGGGCCTCAGGACGGTCAGGAGCTGACCGTCTCGGCCGACTCATCGGGCAAACCGATCCCGCGCATCACCTTGCCCGCACGCGCTCGCAACCCGGAGGCGGTACCGCCGCGGCTGATCTACGAGCGCTCGGGCGAGAACGGTGATGGAACCTGGGAATTCCGCTACGTGGGTGCCGAAACCTGACACCGCGTGGCCCCGGCAGGGCGCGGAGCCGGGTGCCCTGCCGCACCGCACCTGCGAGGGAGACGCCGCGGCTTTCCGCACGGCAGCTCCGACACCGCAGACGGGTTCACGTCCTCGCGCGCTGACGAGCTCCGCTCCCCGTTGGCAGACCTGGTCTGCGGCCGCCTCAGCGCCGCGAGGGTGTCCCGGAGACTCCGCAGGCGGTCGCGATCTCGGCGACCAGGCTGCGCAACGCCCCGGGCAGCAGCGACTCCCAAGAGGACAACCGGAACTCCCCTTGCCTCTGGGCCTGCTTGGACAAGGCCAGGTGCCGCAGCACCCCCGTCTCGCGCACCAGCAGTGCCGAGGTGATCTCGGCGAGCCGCTCGGGCACGGTGATGATGCCGCTACCGGAGGCGGAGTCGGCCGCGGTGAACAGCTCTTCGAGCGCAGCCGTGGCGTTGCCGCACTGGGTGTCGGCGACGCGCCAGGCCGCCGCTGACCCACCACGCAGCCCGCCGGAGACCGGGACCTCGCGCAGCACGTCGACCAGCACCAACCGGCAGCGCACCTTCTCCACCGCGGTCCCGGCGAGGCGGGCCAGCCAGGTGCGCAGCTCGTGACCCGCTTCGCGGCGGATCTCGCGCAGCACCGTCCAGGACAGGAAGTCCGGGCAGCGGCCGTTGCCGCTGGGCCGCACGTCGGGGGTGACGGCGATCTCCTGCTCCACGATCAGCTCGGCCAACAACCCGCCCGCGCAGCCCAGGGCCAGCAGGTCGGAGCCGATGCGCGGGGACAGCCGGGCTTCACCAGCGTGGGCGGCCAGGAAGAACCGGTCCGCGACGCGCAGCGGGAGCCTCGTGCTGCCGGGCTCCGCACCGCTCCCGCCACCGGCCTTCAACACGTGGTCGCTCTCCTCGTCACAGCCAGGACGTGGTGCGCGCCGGAAGACGCCCCTCGCAGCACCCCTCGGTGCGCCATCGTTCAAGATCAACGCCCTCGCGCGCACCGCCCGGCCCCAGGATGTGGCCGAATCGTTGTGGTCGATCATCGTCCGCTTCCCGGGTCGGGAACAACCGAGAGGCGCATTGACTTCCACCTAACACGAACTCCGAGGATGTACAGGTCCGAACCGATCGACACCACCACGTCACGAAGGACCTCCACGTGAACGCCAACTGGTCGACGATGCGCTCCTTCGCGAGCGACAAGTCCGTCACCCGGCAACGCCTGTCCGCGGGCCTGCTCCGCCGCATCGGCGGCTACGCCCGCCCCTACCTGCGCGACATCGTGCCGTTCCTGGTGCTGGTGGCGCTGGCCGCCGCGCTCGGGGTGGTCAACCCGCTGCTGTTCAAGGCCATCATCGACAACGGCATCGTGCCGAGGAACTTCTCGCTGGTCGTGTGGCTGGCCTTGGCGGTGGCCGGGGTCGCGGTGCTGGAAGCGGTGATGAGCCTGGCGCAGCGCTGGTACTCCGCGCGGCTGGGCGAGGGCCTGATCTACGACCTGCGGCGCGAGGTCTTCGACCACGTGCAGCGGATGCCGGTGGCCTTCTTCGTGCGCGCCCAGACCGGCGCCCTGGTCAGCCGGCTCAACAACGACGTCATCGGCGCGCAACGGGCGCTCACCTCGACGTTATCGTCGGTGGTGTCCAACGTGCTGAGCCTGGTGCTCGTGCTGGCCACCATGTTCACGTTGTCCTGGCAGATCACCGTGATCTCGCTGGTGCTGCTGCCGCTGTTCCTGCTCCCGGTGCGCTGGGTGGGGCGCAAGCTGCAGCGCATCACCCGCGAGCAGATGAAGCTCGACGCCGAGATGAGCTCGCTGATGACCGAGCGCTTCGGGGTGGGAGGGGCGATGCTGGCCAAGCTCTACGGCCGCACCGACGAGGAGTCCGAGCGCTTCGCCGCCCGGGCCGAGAGGGTCCGCGACATGGGCATCGTCTCGGCGATGTACAGCCGGGTGTTCATGGTCGCCTTGACGCTGCTCGCGGCGCTGGCCACGGCCGTGGTGTACGGCCTGGGCGGCGGTCTGGTGCTGGCCGGGGCCTTCCAGCTGGGCACGCTGGTGGCGCTGGCGAGCCTGCTCAACCGGCTGTACGGGCCGCTGACGGCGCTGTCGAACGTGCACGTGGACGTGATGACCGCGCTGGTGAGCTTCGACCGCGTCTTCGAGGTCCTCGACCTCAAGCCGATGATCACCGAGAAGCCGGAGGCCCGCGAGCTGCCGGCCGGGGCCTCCGACGTCGAGTTCGACCACGTCTCGTTCCGCTACCCCGCGTCCCACGAGGTGTCGCTGGCGTCGCTGGAGTCGGTGGCACGGGCCGACAACGCCCCGGCCCACCCGGTGCTGCACGACATCAGCTTCCGCGCCGAGCCGGGCCAGACCGTGGCGCTGGTGGGGCATTCCGGTGCCGGCAAGACGACCATCACCAACCTGGCCGGGCGGCTCTACGACGTCGACTCCGGTGCCGTGCGCATCGGCGGGGTCGACGTGCGCGACACCTCGCTGGCCTCGCTGTACGAGCACGTCGGCGTGGTCACCCAGGAGGCGCACCTGTTCCACGACACGATCCGCGCCAACCTCACCTTCGCCCGGCCCGAAGCGACCGAGCAGGAGCTGGTCGAGGCGCTGCGGGTGGCGCAGCTGGGGCACCTGATCGACTCGCTGCCCGACGGGCTGGACACGGTGGTCGGCGACCGCGGCCACCGGCTCTCCGGTGGGGAGAAGCAGCGGCTGGCGATCGCGCGGCTGCTGCTCAAGGCACCGCCGATCGTGGTGCTCGACGAGGCCACCGCGCACCTGGACTCCGAGTCGGAGGCCGCGGTCCAGCGGGCGCTGGCCACGGCGTTGTCGGGGCGCACGGCGCTGGTCATCGCCCACCGGCTGGCCACCATCCGCGAGGCCGACCGCATCCTGGTCATCGGCGAGGGGCGGATCGTCGAGGAGGGCACCCACGAGGAGCTGCTCGCCCGCGGCGGTCACTACGCCGAGCTCTACCGCACGCAGTTCGCCGCGCAGCGCTCGGACTCCGGCGAAGCCGCCTGATCCTCAGCGTTCGGACGCGGAGGCGCGCAGGTCGCCCGGGGGAGTCACCGAGAGGGCTCCTTCCGGGTCGACGCGCGCCAGCAGGGCCGAGCAGAGCTCGTCGAGGAGGGTGACCTGCTCCTCGCTGAGGGCGTCGATGATCAGGGAGCGGACCTTCTCGACGTGGCCGGGAGCGGTGGCGACGACCTTGGCCAACCCGTCCTCGGTGAGCTCGGCGATGCTGCCGCGCGCGTCGTCCTCGGCCTTGCGGCGGGCGACGAAGCCCTGCTGCTCCAGCCGGGAGACCACGTGCGAGACCCGGGACGGCGAGGCGTTGGACTGCTGGGCGAGGTGGCTCATCCGCAGTTGTCGTCCGGGCGCCTCCGACAGCATCGCCAGCACCCAGTAGCCGAACATCGTGAGACCGGCGTCGCGCTGCAGCTGCGCGTCCAGCGCCGCGGGCACGACGGTCATCACGGCGGCCAGCTTCCGCCAGGCGCGCTGCTCGTGGTCGCTCAACCAGCGCGTGTCGCTCACACCTCGGAGCCTAGCAGCGTGAAGCTTCAAAGAGGCTGTCCGACCAGTGGCGACACGCCCTGCGCGGCGCAGAACGAGCCGATCTTGTCCCGCAGCTGCACCGCAGCCGGGGCCGCCTGCAGCGGTGTGCGCTCGAGCGCCTTGCCGAGCCGGCGCAACCGCCGCAGCACGGCTTCGGTGCGGCGGGACGTCGCGGCGGCCAGCACCAGGTCGACCTGTTCGGCCGCGCCCTCCAGGTCCCGACCGCGCAGCCGCACCGCGGCCAGGTCCAGCCGGGCCAGGCACAGCTCGCCGACGCGCCGGTGCGGTTCGAGCTCCTGGGCGTACCCGGCGATGGCGGTGATCGCGTCGCGCTCCGCGCGGGCCAGCCCCACCTGACCGCCCAACCACAGGGCGGTCGACGAGGCGTAGGCGTACTGCTTGGCGACCGGGAACTCCAGGAGCCCGGCCGGGCCACCGGTGTCCACGACCTCCTCGCGCGCCTGCTCGGCGCGGGTCAGGGCCCGCTCGGCGGCGTGCGCGTCGCCGAGCCGCGCGTGCGCGCGGGCTTCGAGGGCAGCCAGCCGCACGGCGGCCGTGCCGGATCCGGGCGGGTGGTGCCGCCCGTCGCGGGCGAGCTCGACGGCGTCGCGGCAGCGGTCCTCCCAGTAGGCCACCAGGCTCTGGGTGCCGCGGATCCAGCAGCGCAGCGCGTTGTCGCCGGCCTGCTCGGCGCACTGGAAGGCGGTGCGCGCCTGGGCTTCGGCCGCCAGCGGGTGCCCCAGGTCGAAAGCGGCGTTGGCCATCGCCGCGCACGCCAGCCCGGCGGTGTGGAACCAGTCGCGGGCGTGCTCGGCGGGAACCCGCCGTTCCAGCACCTTGAAGGCGCGGTCCCGCAGGTCGCGCAGCTCCACGTACAGCGGGAAGACCCGCTCGTGCGGGTAGCTCTCGATGATGCGGGCCACGTCGGCGCGGACGCGGTCGAGGTTCTGCGGCCCGCCGTGCCGGGGTCGGGTGGTGGGCAGTGGTTCGGTGGCCGGCATGAGGGCCTCGCTCTCGACGTGGGCTGCCTGCGAGGCCGCGGAGCCACGCGCCGCTCCGTCGCACCGGGGCCTCACGCGTACGGTGGCAGCCCGCGTTCGAGGCCCGCAAGAGGGGCTTCTACCGGGTGATATCCGCTGCTCGCCGGGTGTTGAGGATCCGATCCGCGGGGATCTCGCACTCCTCGGCGCGGGCGCACCCGTGGGCCAACCAGTCCAGCTGGCCGGGCGCGTGGGCGTCGGAGTCGATGCTGAAGGTGCAGCCGAGGTCGCGGGCCAGGCGCACCAGTTCGCGCGGTGGGTCGAGCCGGTCCGGTCGCGAGTTGATCTCCACCGCCACGTCGTGGTCGTGGCAGGCGGTGAACACCTCGTGCGCGTCGAAGGTCGACTGCGGGCGCTTGCGGTCGCCGACGAGCCGCCCGGTGCAGTGCCCGAGCACGTCGACGTGCGGGTTGCTGACCGCGGCGACCATGCGGCGGGTCATGGGTCCGGAGCGCATCCGCAGGTCCGAGTGGACGCTGGCGACCACCACGTCGAGCTCGGCCAGCAGCTCCTCCTCCTGGTCCAGCGAGCCGTCGCCGAGGATGTCGACCTCGATGCCGGTGAGGATGCGGAACGGCTTGAGCTCCCGGTTGAGCTCGGCGACCACCCCCAGCTGCTCGCGCAGCCGCTCGGACGAGAGCCCGCGCGCCACGGTCAGCCGGGGCGAGTGGTCGGTCAACGCCATCCACTCGTGCCCGAGCCAGCGGGCCGTGGCGGCCATCTCGGCGATCGGGCTGCCGCCGTCGGACCAGTCGGAGTGGGTGTGGCAGTCGCCCCGCAACGCCGCCCGCAGGCCGGAACCGCGCTCGGGCACCTCCGCCGTGTCACGCAGCTTCACCAGGTAGTCCGGGGTGTCTCCGCGGTGGGCCTGGGCGATCACCTCGGCCGTGGTGCGTCCGATGCCCTCCAGCTCGGTGAGCGTGCCCGACTCGACGCGCCGGTCGAGGTCGGAGACGTCGCCGAGGACCGCCGCAGCGCGCCGGAAGGCCCGCACGCGGTAGGTGGGCGCGTTCCGCCGCTCCAGCCAGAAGGCGATCTCGCGCAGCGCCGAGACCGCACCACCATCGCTCATCCGTCCTTGGTAGCCGGAGACGTCGACGTTCGCCACCGTGACACCGAGGAGCGTTCCCCTGCGGTGTCCGCGGGGGTTGGATGGGGTGCGGACGCGTCCCCCTACTTGCGACGAGGTGTGCCCAGTGCAGCAGTACGAGATCGCGGTGTTGCCCGGTGACGGCATCGGCAACGAGGTCATGCCCGAAGCCCTGCGGGTGCTCGACGTGATCGGCGCGAAGTACGGCGTGCGGTTCGACCGCCGGCACTTCGACTGGAGCTGCGAGACCTACCGCAAGACCGGCCGGATGATGCCCGAGGACGGCCTCGACCGGCTGCGCGACCACCACGCGATCCTGCTGGGCGCGGTGGGCTACCCGGGCGTGCCCGACCACATCTCGCTGTGGGGGCTGCTGATCCCGATCCGCCGGGTCTTCGACCAGTACGTCAACCTGCGGCCGGTGCGGCTGCTGCCCGGCGTGACGCCGCCGGTGCGCGACAAGCAGCCCGGTGACATCGACTTCTGGGTGGTGCGGGAGAACACCGAAGGCGAGTACTCCCAGCTCGGCGGTCGCCAGAACGAGGGCACCGACCGGGAGAGCGTGCTGCAGACCGCGTCGTTCTCCCGCTTCGGCACCGACCGCGTCATGCGCTACGCCTTCGAGCTGGCACGCCGCCTGGACAAGCCGCACGTGACCTCGGCGACGAAGTCCAACGGGATCTACTACTCAATGCCGTTCTGGGACGAGCGGTTCGCCGAGATCGCCCAGCAGTACCCGGACGTCCGGGTGGACCAGGACCACATCGACATCCTGTGCGCGCGGTTCGTGATGAGCCCGGAGCGCTTCGACGTGGTGGTGGCCAGCAACCTCTTCGGCGACATCCTCTCGGACCTGGGGCCGGGGGTGACCGGAACGATCGGAGTGGCGCCCTCGGGCAACATCAACCCGGAGGGCGAGCACCCGTCTACGTTCGAGCCGGTGCACGGTTCGGCGCCGGACATCGCGGGCACGGGCATCGCCAACCCGATCGGCCAGATCTGGTCGGCGGCCATGATGCTGGACCACCTGGGCCTGACCGAGGCGGGCGCCGACGTGGTCGCCGCGATCGAGCAGGTGCTCTCCGACGACAGCACCCCGCGCACGCCCGACATGGGCGGCACGGCCCGGACGGAGGACCTGGGGAAGGCGATCGCCGAGGCGGTCAAGGACTGACGCGGGAGGCCACGGCGAAGAGCCGGTCCTCCTGGCCCGGTCGGCCGACCAGCTGCAGGCCGACCGGGAGCCCCCGCACCGCACCGGCGGGCAGCGAGAGGGCCGGGACACCGGCGAGGTTCCACGGCCGGGTGAGGCCGATGAGCGCGCCGCGCAGCGGGATCCGGGCGCCCTGCACCTCGACCTGGCGCTCGTCGACCTCGGGCGCCGGCACGCAGGTGGTGGGCAAGGCCAGCAGCTCGACCTCGTCGAGCAGGGCGGCGACCACGCCGCGCCACTCGTCGCGCTCGGTCAGGGCCCGCACGTACTGCCACCCCGCGGTTTCGCCGGCCTTGCGCAGGATCGCCAGCACGTCGTCGGTGAACAGCTGCGGGGCGTCGGCGACGCGCTCGGCGTGCACGGCGTGGGCTTCGCTGAACTGGATCGCGCCGAAGGCGCGCAGCATCCCGTCCAGCCCGGCCGGCCGGACCTCGCGCACGTCGAGGCCGTCGACGTCCAGCGCGGCGCGCGCGGTGGCGGTGACCTGCGGGTCGGTGGGGTGCAGCACGTCCGGGGGGATCCAGCCGATGCTGACCTCCGAGCCGTGCTCGCGGCTGGGCATCGGCCGCAGACCGGCCAGGGCGCGGTAGCCGAGCCGGCAGTCCTCGGTGGTGGCGGCGAGGACGCCGACGTGGTCGAGGGTCTGCGACAGCGGGAAGACCCCTGCGGTGGGGACCGCCCCGTAGGCGGGTTTGAAGCCGGCGACCCCGCACAGCGACGCGGGGATGCGCACCGAACCGCCGGTGTCGGTACCCAGCGCCAGCGGCACCATCCCGGCTGCCACCGCCGCCCCGCTGCCGCCGCTGGACCCACCGGTCATCCGCGTCGGGTCGTGCGGGTTGCGGGACGGGCCGTTGCAGGCGCGGTCTCCGGTGGCGCCGAAGGCGAACTCGTGGGTGGTGGTCTTGCCGACCACGACCGCACCGGCTTCGCGCAACCGCGCCACGCACTCGGCATCCTCTGTGGACACGTGGTCGGCGAAGTGGGCCGACCCCATGGTGGTGCGCACTCCGGCGACGTCGATGATGTCCTTGACCGCGACCGGGATCCCGTGCAGCGGGCCGCGGTCGCGGCCTTCGGCGAGCTCGGCGTCCGCCTTCTCCGCGGCGCGCAGCGCACCTTCCCGGTCGACGGTGACGAAGGCGTTGATCCCGCCGTCGAGCGCGTCGATGGCGCGCAGCGCCGCCTGGGTGAGGTCGACGGCCCGCACGTCCCCGGCGCGCACCTGCCCACCGAGCTCATCGATGGTGCGGCTGTGGAAGAAGCCCGTCGTCTGCTGCGTCCCAGTGCTCACCGCGCCTCCCGCCCCCGACTGGCCAGCGAAGGGCTCATCTTGCGCGTGCGCACCGCGATCGTCAACGCCCCGCCCGCACCGCGGTGATCGCGCTGAGCAGCACCACCAGCACCGTCATCGACAGGCACAGCACCGTCACCGAGACGTCTTGCGCGGGGCCACCTCCGGCCAGCCCGGTCAGCAGCGCTTCGAAGCCGACGAAGACCAGGACCGCGGAGAACGCCACGGCCACGTCGGGCACCCGCACGCACACCCGGGCGGTCAACCGCACCAGCCGGACCGCGCCGAGCAGCGCCAGCAGGTTCGCGCACAGCACGAGAACCCCCGCACCGCCGGCGGCGACGGCGAACGCGCCGAGCACGACGGCGACCGGGATCGCGATGAGCGCCGCCGGCCCCGCCTCGGGCAGCCCTCGCTCGCCGTGCCGGAACAGCCACCAGGACCCGGCCAGCACCACCAGCCCGAACAGCGCCGAAAGCCACGCCACACCGGGAACTCCGGTGGTCACCAGCAGCGCGCGGGTCAGCACCGAGGCCCCGACGGCGACCGCGACGAGGCGTTCCGCGCCCGGTGCGCGGTGGGTCAGCACCACCAGCAGGACCACCAAGTCGACCGTGAGCACCCACGCCGATCCCCAGGCCGCGAGGAACTCCCCCGCCAGCGCGGGCGCGGCGAACGACGTACCCAGGGCGAGCAGCAGTGCGGCGGCGATCCCGGAGCCGATCACGGGCAGGTCGTGGCGGGTGGGAGCACGTCCTCGGGCGCAGGCGAGCAGGTCGGCGGCCACCGCTGCGAGCAGCACGGCCACCGCTGCGGACGGGAATAACGCGGGCACGCTCATGGGCGCCTCCGGCTTGGGGAGCGATCGTTGGTCCCCGCAGGCCTCGGCGATCGGCCTGGCACCGGTGGTTGTAGTCCGGCGGACCCGAGGTGTCCAGGACCACACCGGTGATCCATCCGTTCGGCCCAAGCGCTGCTCCACACTGGACGAAGTCGTTCCGCCACGCGCCAGACGGCCGGATCAGGCGGCATACTGTATGCTAAAGCCACACGGGCGCCAGCCCGCGGCCATCATCGGCACGAGCAACCGGAGCTGACCGCATGTCGCTGACCTCGAAACTGTCCGAGGGCCTCGCCGCCCGTCAGGTGGCACGCCCGGTGCCGCTGCGCGAGACGGTCTACGAGGCCATCCTCGAGCTGATCATCACCGGTGAGCTCAAGCCCGGCCAGCACCTGGTCGAGAAGGAGCTCGCCGAGGCGCTGGGGGTCTCGCGCCAGCCCGTCCGCGAAGCGCTGCAGTGGCTCAAGAAGGACGAGTGGGTCGACCTGCGCCCCGGGTACGGCGCCTTCGTCCACAACCCGACCGTCGAAGAGGCCGACCAGCTCCTGGGCGTGCGCACCCTCCTCGAGGCCGAATCCGCTCGGCTGGCCGCGCTGAACTCCACCAAGGAGGGCGTGGCCGAGCTCAAGCGCATCTACAAGTCCGGCCTGGCCGCGCTCAAGGCCGACGACGTCGACGCCGTCGTGGCGGCCAACGCCGAGCTGCACGCCACGATCACCGAGATGTCGGGCAACAAGGTCCTCAACGAACTCGCCGCGCAGATCAACCGCCGAGTCCGCTGGTACCACACGCCAGTGGCCAAGACCCGCGGCAAGAAGGCCTGGGACGAGCACTCCGCGCTCATCGACGCCATCGCCAAGAAGGACGCCGACACGGCGGCCCGGCTCATGCGCGAGCACACCGAGCACACCCGGCAGAGCTACCACGAGCAGAGCTCGGAGGGGTAGGTCGCAGCCTCCGCTCGCGAGGACTTCTCGTGTGAAAGCCCCGAGAAAGCCGGATCGGGCACCATCCTTGGTGCCTGCCTGGGGCACAGGGCGTCCGCATGAGTCGATGTGGCGGTCGCCCAGGTGGCCGGGTGCCGGTTCGGTGGGTCATGGGGGATTCCACCGCGCCGGCGCCGGCGTCACCGTCAGGGAGGGGGACCACGGGGCAGCCGCTTGTGGGGAGCGGCTGCCCCTCCCCGTCGGCGCACCTCGGCACCGGCCTCAGGACAGCAACGCGCTCCCGCAGGTGATCTTCGCGAGGTGGTCGAGCGCCCGCTCCGCGGGCAACTGGCCGTGGAGCGCCGTGTGGGCGTCCCGGAAGCGGCGTTCGACGCCGTAGTCCTCGCGGAACGCGTGCTGCCCGCAGACCTTGATGCCGAGTTCGGCGACGTGGATGGCGTTCTCGCCGGTGAGCGCCCGGGCCTCGAGCAGTCGCTCGAGGCCGTCGGGCTGCCAGCTGCTCTGGACGGCATCGGTGAGCACCAGCCTCGCGGTGTCGACCTTCGTGCGCATCCGGGCGAGGTCGGCCCGGACCTCCGGCTGCCGGGTCGGCGGTTCCTGCCACCGCGACCAGGAGGGTTGCGGGCCGGTGACGCAGTCGACGCTGCGGCTGAGCACCGCTTCCACCAGCCCCAGCGCGAGCGCCGCCTGCAGCGCGCACGTCCACGGCAAGAGCACCTCGACCAGAGGGTGAGCGCCCTCGCCGTCGGCGCCGATCGCGGCTGATCCGGGCACCCGGACGGGATCGGCGGTGACCGTGGCGGTGGCGCTGCCGCGCAGGCCGACCGCGTCGACGGAAGCGGGGATGCACAAGCCGGGCGCTGCGCCCGGAACCAGCCACAGCGACAGGCCGCCCCGCGCCCCGGCGGGCAGGCTCGACCAGACGTAGCTGTCGGCTTCACCGGCGGAGGTCACCCAGTTCTTGCGCGCTGACAGGGCGACGACTCCCCGCCCGGCCACGGCCTGACCGGCGGGGACGAGTCCGGGGTTGCCGGTCTCGACCAGTGCCAGGGTGCTGAGGTGACGCCCTGCGGCGATGGTGCGGAGCAAGTCCTCTCCGGCGTGCCGGGCCAGCAGTGCCGTGGCGGCGTAGTGCGAAGCCACCACCGCCGCGGTGGAACCGCAGACGCCGGCGAGCCGGCGGACGACCTCGACGGCTTCGCCGAGCCCGTGCCCGGCGCCGCCGTGGCGCTTGGGCAGGGTCAGGCCCAGCAGACCGGCCTCACCCAGGGCGTTGACGTTCTCGCGCGGGAACCGCCCTGCGTCGTCGACCCGGCGGGCGCGCGGTTCGACGCTCGTGCGCACGACCCGTTCGAGGTCGTCGCGGTGGTTGCGGCCCGTCATGCCGGGCCCCGGGACGGGCCCGCCGGCGCGCGGCGGGCCCGGGTCGTCGGGTCGAGCATGCTCACTCCCGTGGAGTCGGCACGGCGGCGGCGGGTTCGCGCGGTGCGAGGCGCCGGCCGAGCAGATCGCCGAGTGCGTTGATGGTGCGCAGGGTCGGGGCGTTGGCGCCCACCAGGTCGGCGAGTTCGACGACCGCGGTGAGCATCGCCGCCAGCTCCAGGGGTTTTCCCCTCTCCAGGTCTTGCAGGGTCGAGGTCTTGTGCTCGCCGGTGCGCTCGGCACCGGCCAAGCGCCGTTCGATGGCGATGTCGGGGTGGCAGCCCAGGGCGTTCGCGATGTCGAGCGTCTCGCGCATCATCGCCGTCACCAGCTCGCGCACCCCCTCGTGGCGGCACATCCCGGCGAGGGTGGCTCCGGTGAGCGCGCTGATCGGGTTGAAGGCGACGTTGCCCATCAGCTTGATCCAGACGTCGCGGCGGACGTCGTCCTCGACCGGGCACTTCAGCCCGCCGGCGACCATGGCGTCGCTGAACTCGCGACAGCGCTGGGAACCGCTGCCGTCGGGTTCACCGATGGAGAAGCGGGTGCCCTCCCGGTGCCGCACCACGCCGGGGGCGTCGAGCTCCGTGGCGGCGTAGACCACGCAGCCGATGGCGCGGTGCGGTGGCAGGACCCGGCTCACGGCACCGCCGGGGTCGACGGCTTCGATGCGGTGGTCCTCGTGGGGCCCGCGCAGTCCGTGGAAGTACCACCACGGAATCCCGTTCTGCGCGGCCACGATCGAGGTCTCCTCCTTGAGCAGTGGCTGGACCAGCGGTCCGCAGGTGGCGTAGGAGTAGGCCTTGAGGCCGAGGATGACGTGATCGACCGCTCCGATCTCGGCTGGATCGTCCGTGGCGTACGGCCTGACCTGGAAGTCCCCTCGGGGGCTGAGCACCCGCACGCCGTGGGCGCGCAGTGCGGCCAGGTTGTCCCCTCGGGCTATCAGGCTCACGTCCGCGCCCGCCCTGTGCAGGCAGGCACCCATGTACGCGCCGATCGCACCGGCGCCGACAACAGCGACTCTCACCTGTGATCTCCACTCTGGTCATGCGGCCAGGCGTGGGTGTCGGTGGCATTCAGTATACAGTATGTGGCTTGTCGGACAAGATTCTCCGGTCCGGCCACTGCGCGATCCACCCGACGGGGAAGCTCGCCACCTGGGCGAACATCTTGCAACGCGTCCACATAGGACGGTTTTGTGCCGTCGTCGCTCCCCCACCCTGCCTATGGACACCCGCCCTTCGCTGCGGTATCCCTGAGACACACCTCATACGGTATGCAGTATGTCGCCGACCGTAGACGCGGCTTCTTCAAAGGGGATGAGCGCACATGGCCCAGTCACCCGACAACGCAGGCGAAACCGAGCAGATCTCCGGCGGACACCTCGTCGCCAAGGCGCTCAAGGCCGAAGGCGTGGACACGATCTTCACCCTCTGCGGTGGCCACATCATCGACATCTACGACGGCTGCGTGGACGAGGGCATCGACGTCATCGACGTGCGCCACGAGCAGGTCGCCGCCCACGCCGCCGACGGCTACGCGCGCATCACCGGCAAGCCCGGGTGCGCGGTGGTGACCGCCGGGCCGGGCACCACCGACGCCGTCACGGGTGTGGCCAACGCCTTCCGGGCCGAGAGCCCGATGCTGCTCATCGGCGGCCAGGGTGCGCTGTCGCAGCACAAGATGGGCTCGCTGCAGGACCTGCCGCACGTGGACATGATGAACCCGATCACCAAGTTCGCCGCGACCGTGCCGCACACCGAACGCGCCGCGGACATGGTGTCGATGGCCTTCCGCGAGTGCTACCACGGCTCCCCCGGCCCGTCGTTCCTGGAGATCCCGCGCGACGTGCTCGACGCGACGGTCCCGGTGGACAAGGCCCGCATCCCGCAGCCGGGCGGCTACCGCGCCAGCACCCGCTCCGCGGGCGACCCCGACGCCGTGCAGAAACTGGCGGACCTGCTGGTCAAGGCCGAGAAGCCGTGCATCCTGCTGGGGAGCCAGACCTGGACCTGCCGCGCCACGGACTCCGCGGTGAAGCTGGTCCGCGAGCTCAACGTGCCCGCCTTCTGCAACGGCGCCGGCCGCGGCACGCTGCCGCCCGCGGACCCGCTGCACTTCCAGCTGGCGCGGCGCTACGCCTTCCAGAACTCCGACCTCATCATCATCCTGGGCACGCCCTTCGACTTCCGGATGGGCTACGGCAAGCGCCTCTCGCCCGAGGCCACGGTGGTGCAGATCGACCTCGACTACCGCACGGTCGGCCGCAACCGCGACATCGAGCTGGGCATCGTCGGCGACGCCGACGCCGTGCTCACCGCCCTGTCGCAGGCCGCCTCCGGACGCACCGACAACGGCGCGAGCCGGAGGAAGAGCTGGGTGCAGGAACTGCGCGAGGTGGAGAACGCCGCGCTGCAGAAGCGCTTGCCGCGCCAGCACTCCGACTCCTCCCCCATCGACCCCTACCGGCTGGTGCACGAGATCAACGAGTTCCTGACCGAGGACTCGATCTACATCGGCGACGGCGGCGACATCGTCACCTTCTCCGGCCAGGTCATCCAGCCCAAGTCCCCGGGGCACTGGATGGACCCCGGGCCGCTGGGAACGCTGGGCGTGGGCGTGCCGTTCGCGATGGCCGCCAAGAAGGCGCAGCCCGACAAGGAAGTCGTGTGCCTGTTCGGCGACGGCGCGTTCAGCCTCACCGGCTGGGACTTCGAGACGATGGTGCGCTTCGACCTGCCGTTCATCGGCATCGTCGGCAACAACTCGTCGATGAACCAGATCCGCTACGGCCAGATCGCCAAGTACGGCGAGGACCGCGGACGGGTCGGCAACACCCTCGGCGACGTCCCCTACAGCACGTTCGCGCAGATGCTCGGTGGCTACGGCGAAGAGGTCCACGACCCCGCCGACATCGCCCCCGCGCTGCAGCGCGCCCGCGAGTCCGGCAAGCCGTCGTTGATCAACGTCTGGGTCGATCCCGAGGTCTACGCCCCGGGAACGATGAACCAGACCATGTACAAGTGACCACCCCGTCCGCGGGATCCCCTGCGCAGCAGCGGAGGCCCGCCGCTGCTCCGGGACCCCACCACGGCGCGGGGCCGGAGCCCTCCGCCCCAACACGAACTCCCAGAACCCGCGGCGGTGCCGGTCGACCCGGCGGCTCGGCCGCTTCGAAGGTGAAGAGGTGCCAGTCATGAGTGCATTGGAAGGTGTGCGCGTCCTGGACATGACCCACGTCCAGTCCGGGCCGTCGGCGACGCAGGTCCTGGCCTGGCTCGGGGCCGACGTGGTCAAGCTGGAGGCCCCCACCGGCGACATCACCCGCAAGCAGCTGCGCGACGTCGACGAGGCCGACAGCCTCTACTTCACGATGCTCAACTGCAACAAGCGCAGCATCACGCTGAACATGAAGTCCGACGCGGGCAAGGAGATCTTCACCAAGCTGGTGGCCGACTCCGACGTGCTGGTGGAGAACTTCGGCCCCGGCACGGTGGACCGGATGGGCTTCACCTGGGAGAAGCTGCGCGAGATCAACCCGAAGCTCGTCTACGCCTCCATCAAGGGCTTCGGCGATGGCCCCTACACCCACTTCAAGGCCTACGAGGTGGTCGCCCAGGCGATGGGCGGGTCGATGTCGACCACCGGCTTCGAGGACGGTCCCCCGCTGGCCACCGGCGCGCAGATCGGTGATTCCGGCACCGGGATCCACACCGTCGCCGGCATCCTCGCCGCGCTGCTGCAGCGCGAGCGCACCGGTGCCGGCCAGCGGGTGTCGGTGGCGATGCAGCACGCGGTGCTCAACCTGTGCCGGGTGAAGCTGCGCGACCAGCAACGGCTGGCGCACGGCCCGCTGCGCGAGTACCCCAACGCCGAGTTCGGTGACGAGGTGCCGCGCTCGGGCAACGCCTCCGGCGGTGGCCAGCCGGGCTGGGCGGTGCGCTGCGCACCGGGCGGCGACAACGACTACATCTACGTCATCGTGCAGCCGCAGGGCTGGGCTCCCATCGCGAAGCTCATCGGCCGTCCGGAGCTCATCGACGACCCGGACTGGGCGACCCCGGAAGCACGTCTGTCCAAGTTGGACAAGATGTTCAGCATGATCGAGGAGTGGACGCTCAACCACGACAAGTGGTCCGTGCTGGCCGCGCTCAACGAGCACAACGTGCCGTGCGGCCCGATCCTGTCGACCAAGGAGATCATCGAGGACACCTCGCTGGCCGCCAACGACATGATCGTCAGCGTCGACCACCCCGAGCGGGGTGAGTTCAAGACGGTCGGCTGCCCGATCAAGCTCTCCGACTCCCCCGTCCAGGTCCAGCGCTCTCCTCTGCTCGGCGAGCACACCGCCGAGGTCTTCCGCGAGCGGCTGGGCATCGACGAGTCCGAACTGGCCGAGCTCAAGGCGAACGGAGTGATCTGACGTGGCTTACGACGGTGCCCGCGTGCGGCAGGTGCTCGACGCGGTGCGGTCCGAGGGCCGGGCTGCCCTGACCGCTCCGGAGGCCAAGCAGCTGTGCGACGCCTACGGCATCCCCACCGCCGGGGAGGGCCTGGCCACCAGCGCCGAGGAAGCGGTCGCGCTGGCCGCCGAGATCGGCGGCCCGGTGGCGCTGAAGATCGTCTCGCCGGACATCCTGCACAAGACCGACGCCGGCTGCGTGCTCGTCGACGTCAGCGGCGAGGCGGACGTGCGGGCCGGCTACGAGAAGATCCTGGCCAACGCCCACGCCCACACCGAGAACCCGGCCATCAGCGGGGTGCAGGTGCAGCAGATGGTCAGCGGCCAGGAGGTGATCGTCGGCGCCACCACCGATCCCACCTTCGGCAAGGTGGTGGCCTTCGGCCTCGGCGGCGTGCTGGTCGAGGTGCTCAAGGACGTCACCTTCCGGCTCGCCCCGCTCACCGCCGACCAGGCGCGCTCGATGCTCGAGGACATCGCCGCCGCCGACGTGCTGCGGGGTGCCCGGGGCGCCGAACCCGTGGACGCCGACGCGCTCTCGGAGGTGCTGCGCCGGGTCTCGGACCTGGTCAGCGACTTCCCCGAGATCGCGGAGCTCGACCTCAACCCGGTGTTCGCCACCCCCAGCGGGGCCACCGCGGCCGACGTGCGGATCGTGCTGAGCACCGAGGAGCCGGTGCAGGCACCGCAGCGCACCCCTGAGGAGATCCTGGAGTCGATGCGGCGGCTGATGACGCCGAGCAGCGTCGCGGTGATCGGGGCCTCCAACGAGGAGGGCAAGATCGGCAACTCGGTGATGAAGAACCTGATCAACGGCGGCTACGCGGGCGAGATCCACCCGATCAACCCCAAGGCCGACGAGATCATGGGCCGCACGGCCTACAAGAGCATCACCGACGTGCCCGGCCCGGTCGACGTCGCGGTGTTCACGGTACCGGCGAAGTTCGTCGCCTCCGCGCTGGAGGAGTGCGGCGCCAAGGGCGTGGCGGCCGCGGTGCTGATCCCGTCGGGGTTCGCCGAGACAGGCAACCACGACCTGCAGGAGGAGGTCGTGGCGGTCGCCCGCGAGCACGGGATCCGCTTGCTCGGGCCCAACATCTACGGCTACTACTACACGCCGCAGAACCTGTGCGCGACGTTCTGCACGCCCTACGACGTCCGCGGCGGCGTGGCGCTGACCTCGCAGAGCGGCGGCATCGGGATGGCGATCCTGGGCTTCTCGCGCACCACGAAGATGGGTGTGTCGGCGATCGTGGGTCTGGGCAACAAGTCCGATGTGGACGAGGACGACCTGCTGACGTTCTTCGAGCACGACGACAACACCAACGTCGTCGCCATGCACCTGGAGGACCTCAAGGACGGGCGCGCGTTCGTCGAGGCCGCCCAGAACATCACCAAGAAGAAGCCGGTGGTGGTGCTCAAGGCCGGACGCACCGACATGGGCGCCCGGGCGGCCAGCTCGCACACCGGGGCGCTGGCGGGCAACGACAAGGTCTACGACGACATCCTGCGCCAGTCCGGCGTGGTCCGGGCACCCGGGCTCAACGAGATGCTGGAGTACGCCCGCGGCATCCCGGTGCTGCCCACGCCGAAGGGCGAGAACGTCGTGATCATCACCGGTGCGGGCGGCTCCGGGGTGCTGCTCTCGGACGCGTGCGTGGCCAACGGGCTGCAGCTGATGGACATCCCGCCGGACCTCGACGAGGAGTTCCGGCGCTACATCCCGCCCTTCGGCGCGGCCGGCAACCCGGTGGACATCACCGGCGGGGAGCCACCGAGCACCTACGAGGCCACGATCCGGCTCGGTCTGCGCGACCCGCGGATCCACGCGCTGATCCTGGGGTACTGGCACACCATCGTCACCCCGCCGATGGTGTTCGCCGAACTGGCTTCCCGCGTGGCCCAGGAGGCCCGCGCGGAAGGGATCGACAAGCCGATCGTGGTGTCGCTGGCAGGCGACACCGAGGTGGAGAAGGCGGCGGACTACCTGTTCGACCACGGGATCGTCGCCTACCCCTACACCACCGAGAAGCCCGTCGCGGTGCTGGGCGCCAAGTACCAGTGGGCCCGTTCCGCAGGACTCCTCGGCTGATCGGCTGGCCGTCAGGCGCAGGGCGGGGTCGTTCCCTCATCCCTCCCTGGGGGTTCGGCACCGCGCGGGTGCTCCGGCGACTGGCAGGCGGTCCGCCAGGCCGCCGGAGAACCCGCCACCTGCACCGCCAACCAAAGCTCCACAGCTCGACAATGGACAAGGAGGTCCGATGTGGACGCTGAGAAGGCGCCTGGGAGAGACGATCAAGAACCGGTATTAGAAGGGGACGGCCGGGTCTGGCACGCGGGCGGGCTGGAACCGATGCCCATCCGCAAGCTGCCCGAAGCACCGCCGTCCATCCACCTGCTCGGCCCCACCGTGTTCCTCGTGGCGCTCGGTGTGGGCATGGGCGAGTCCTACATGTGGCCTCGCCTGGTGCTGATCTTCGGCCCCGAGATCCGCTGGCTGTTCCTGATCGGGGTCACGCTGCAGGCCGTCGTGATGCTGGAGATGGCCCGCTACGCGATGGCGACCGGGGAGAGCATCTTCTCCGGGGCGGCGCGCGTGGCCAAACCCGTCATGTGGTTCTTCTTCATCACCGCCATCGCCGTCTACATCTGGCCCGGCCACCTCTCCGCGGGAGCCGCTGCGCTGGAGCAGATCACCGGGATTCCCTGGTACGTCTCGGGATGCGCCGGTCTGCTGCTGGTCGGGGTCGTCTTCACGATGGCCAAGGTGATCTACAGCCTGCTGGAGAACGTGCTGTCGATCCTGATCGGCCTGCTGGTGGTCGGCACCGCGGTGATCGCATCGCTGGTGGGCAACCTGCAGGACCTGACCAGCACGATCGCCGGGATGTTCCACTTCGGGTACTTCCCGGAGGCGGCGATGTCACCGGAGTGGTTCCCGGTCGTGGTCGGCGCGATCGCCTTCGCGGGACCGTCGGGCATGCAGCAGATGTGGTACACGCTGCACCTGCGCGACTCCGGTGCCGGCATGGGCTCGCACATCCCCCGCATCCGCGGCCTCAGGCACGCGGGCGAGGAGGAGGCCATGCCCTCCCGCGGTTTCATGTTCGACACCGACGACCCGGCCGAGATGGCCAAGTGGAGGGGCTGGCGGCGCTGGGTCACCTTCGACGCGTTGCTGCTGTTCTGGGGCGTGACGATGCTGGTCACGATCTCGTTCACGGTCCTGGCCCAGTCGGCCTCGCGCGAGAACCCGGACGTGAAGACGCTGATCGAGACCGGTGAGCGGGAAGCCGCGCTGACGGCGATGTCGGACGCGTTCTCCTCGGCGGGATCGCCGGTGCTGGGCACGGTGTTCCTCGGGTTCATCGCCTTGATCGGGCTCAACGCGACGCTGGGCCTGTTCGACTCGTTCTCCCGGGGCCAGGCCGACATGACCTACAACTTCGTTCCCGGGGCCAAGCGGTTCGGGATCTCGCGCCTGTACGCCGCCTTCCTGTGGGGCGTGATCCTCTTCGGCATCCTCATCCTGCTGTTCGGGCCCGCCGACGGACCGAGCGCGATCCTGGACGTCCTCGCGTTCCTGTCCACCTTCGCGATGGGCGCCTACTGCGTGGTCCTGCTGCTGGTGAACAACCGGATGCTGCCCAAACCGATCCGGCCGCGGTGGTGGTCCAACCTCATCATCGGGTTGGGCGCCTTCTTCTACCTCGGCATGCTGTTCTACAGCCTGGTGCAGTTCGGCGTGGTCGTGAGCTGACATGACCCTGACGACGAGGATCACCGCACCAGGTCTGGTCATCGGCACCGTGGCCGGGGTGTTCACGGCGCTGTTCATGCTGGTGGCCGGAGCGCCACCGGCGTGGGCGGTGACCGGCGGGCTCATGCTCGCGGCACCGCTGGCCGCCTTCGGCGCCGGATGCAGCGCGCTGCGGCTGCGCGGGGTGTTCCGCGGCGGGGCGTTCGCCCCCGTCGCCCTGTACTGGCTGATCGCCTTCCCGCTGGCGCGGCTGGTGCAGGAGGTGGGCACCAGGTTGGTGGTCGGCGACAGCTTCGCGCTGCCGCCGCAACCGGTCTCGTTCCTGGTCTACCAGGCGCTGATCAGCGTCGGGTTCGCGATCGGGTTCGTGTGGGTGCAGGAGCGGCTGGTGCGGGGTGGTGCCGACAGATGAGCGGACCAGGCACCACCACCGACGATCAGCCGTGCGCGTCGACGAGTCGCCCCTCGTCGTCGCGCTCCGGCTCGGGCCGCGCGCCGCCACGGCGGTCGTGCTGACGAGCCGATCGGACCGCGGCGGACGTGGCCAGTCCCAGCTTGCGCCCGTCCGCCGCGTACCCGCGCGGCATGCGTTCCAGGTGACGCAGGATGGTCCCGATGATCCGCATGCACCTCACCTCCTCTCTTCCTCTCCTCGTGCATACAGTATGCCGACGTGGTGCGTTGTTGATGTAGTGCTTGTGAGCAGCAACACCTCCCCCGCTGACGAAGCTGGTGATGTCCATGCCCGAGCAGTGGACGATGATCGGGCTGCACACCCCGACGCTGGAGGTGCGCGACCACCACGGCCGCCGCTACCGCGTCGGTGAGCAGCCGCGCGAGCTCACCGGCCGCTCGCGCGCGGCGATGCTGTGGGCCTGCTGGCTGCCGATGCTGCTGGTGGGGACCATGCAGTACGCCTTCGGCGCGGCGATGCCGGGACTGCTGGCCGCCGGGCACGAGCTGCCCGTGCTGTGCTGGACCTTGGCCGGGTGGACGGTGCTGCAGGCCGGAGCCGGGTTCCCCGCCGCGCTGCTGCGCCGGCACGGCCGGGTCGGCCCGCGCACGCTGCTGGTGGTCGGCGGAGCGCTGTGCGCGCTCGGGATCACCAGTCTCGGACATGGCGTCACCACCGGGTACTGGCTGCTCGGCGGGACCGGGGCGGGGCTGGTCTACGCCGCCTGCACCTCCACCGCCGAGAAGTGGTTCCCGGAGGGCTCCGCCGCCCGAGTCGGTGTCGTCACCGGCGCGTTCGCCTACGGCGCCACCCCGTTCGTCCTCGCGCTGTCCCTGGCACCCGGCCACGTCGAGGCCGGGCTGACCGCCTTCGCCCCCGTGCTGCTCGTCGCCGTGGCCGGATGCGCCCTGGTCGTGGCCGACCCGCCTCGGCACTGGTGGCCCGCGCACGTCGACCACCGCGACTGGGCGCGGTCCAACCCGCCTGCCGCGCGCGAGTTCTCCGCCACCGAAGCGCTGCGCACCGCGGCGTTGCCGGTGATGGCCGCCTGCTTGTTCTGCGCGGCCGCGGTGTCGCTGTTCGACGCGGCCTTCCTGGCACTGCTGGCCGCTCCCCTCTCGCCGGTCGCGGCGATCGCGGTGTTCGTGGCCACCAACGGCGCGGGCCGGGCCGTGGCGATCCCGGTCACCAGGAAGCTGGGGCGTCGGCGAACGCTGCGGTGGGTGGTGACCGTGCAGGCGGTGGGCCAGCTCCTGCTGCTGGCGGGCATCGCGCAGGCCTCGGCCGGGTGGCTGCTGGCCGGGGCGACGGTCGCGGGCATCGGCGGCGGCGCGTTCTACCCGCTGTTCGCCGCCCTGGCGCGGGAGTGCTTCGGCCAGCGCCGCAGCACCGAGGTCCACGGCCTGGTCTACAGCGCGAAGGCGGTCAGCGGCGTGGTCGGCATCGGCCTCGGGTGGGCAGCTCTGGCGACCTGGGGCCCGTCCGTCGCACTGGGTCTGTCCGCGGTCCTCTCCCTGACCTCGGCGGTGCTGTGCGGGCGGTTGCGCAGGCCCGGGTTCCCGCGAACCCTTCCCACCGGCAGGCCCTGACCGGTCGGCACCACTCGCCTGGTCCACGCCACTCCGAACCTCGGGTCGCCAGGCCCAGGCACGGCCGAGGCCCGGTCATGCCGTCGCCCTGTTCGAGGCGCGCCCCGCTGCATCTGCACGCCGTCGCAGGGGAAGGGAGCATCCGATCGCGCGCCGAGCTTCGTTCACACATGCGCGCCTCGACCACCCGTTCCGCCGCGAACCACCCCTGTCCGGCGCCTTTTCGGAGGGCGGATCCGCATCCGCGGCGCCCGAGTGATCAGTTCATACCTTCGTCCAAGAAAAACGGGAATGGCGCTGGGAATTTTCAGAACAATTCACAAGAACTGACGTCCTCGCAGGCCACAAAGCCTCTGCTAACGTTCCCGGCGATGACGCCGTCAATTCGTCCTTGACTCGCCACCTGAGCCGAATTATGGTCCAGACCACTAACCGATCGGCGAAACCCCTTCCGCGGCAGTTATTCCGACAGCGGTCACCGGGCACGGACCCACCGCTTCGGAATCGATTCACACTGCCGCGAATTCCCCCGAAGGAGCTCACAATGGCCAATCGAAAGATCTCCGCAGCCGTGGTCGGTGCCGCAGTGGCACCTTTCCTGGTCGCCATCCCCGCCGGGACCGCCAGCGCCCACGGCTACGTGGACGCTCCGCCGAGCCGCCAGGCCCAATGCGCCGCGGGCACCGTCGAGTGCGGGTCGATCACCTGGGAGCCGCAGAGCGTCGAAGGCCCGAAGGGCCTGAAGAGCTGCAGCGGCGGCAACGAGGCCTTCGCGGAGCTCGACGACGACTCCAAGGGCTGGACCGCCACCCCGATCGGCGCCCAGGCCACCTTCAACTGGAAGCTGACCGCCGCGCACAAGACCACCACCTGGGAGTACTACATCGGCGACCAGCTGGTGGGCTCGTTCGACCAGGGCGGCCAACAGCCGCCGCAGGAGCTGTCGCACAACGTCGACCTGTCCGGCTTCAGCGGCCCGCAGAAGGTGCTCGCCGTCTGGAACGTCGCCGACACCGCCAACGCGTTCTACGCCTGCATCGACGTCAACGTGGGCGCGATCGAGTAACCCCCGCGCTGGGGCGGGCCCGGGCTCCGACGCCGGGCCCGCCCACCCCGCACGAGCCACAGTGGACACGACCGAGTTTCCGGCTCCCCGCATGTGGTGTATCCAGGTGCGGTGACCGAGTTGGTGCTGGGACCACTGCTGCGCTTCGTCGACAGCAGCCGCGCCACCGTGTGGGTGGAGACCGACGCCCCCTGCACGGTCGAGGTGGTCGACACCGCCGAGCACACCTTCCAGGTCGGCGGCCACCACTACGCCCTGCTGACCGTGCACGTCACCGGACCGACGCCCTACCAGGTGCGGCTGGACGGGCGCGTCGTCTGGCCCGAGCGGGACGCCTCCCCCAGCGTCATCCGACCGGTCACCGCCACCGACCGGCTCACCGCCCTGTTCGGTTCCTGCCACTTCGACCGGCCCACCTCCGGACGCGACCGGCTGGGCCCGGACGCCTTGACCGCGACCGCCTCCCGCGTCGCCGGAACGCCTGAAGACGAACGACCGGACGTGCTCCTGCTGCTCGGCGACCAGGTCTACGCCGACCAGACCACCCCGCGCGTGCGCCGCCACCTGGCCGCGCAGCGCGACCTCTCCCGCCCGCCCGGCAAGGAGGTCGCCAGCTTCGACGAGTACGCGCTGCTCTACCGCTTCTCGTGGCAGGACCCGCCGGTGCGCTGGCTGCTGTCGACGTTGCCCAGCATGATGATCTTCGACGACCACGACGTGCGCGACGACTGGAACACCTCGCTGGCCTGGCGCACCGCGATGTCCGAGCTGCCGTGGTGGCGCGAGCGCCTGCTCGGCGGGCTCGTCGCGTACTGGATCTACCAGCACATCGGCAACCTCGACCCCGACCAGCTCGAGTCCGACCCGGTCTTCCGCGAGGTGCGCGAGGTCGGCAGGCACGGCGACGCCATGCCGGTGCTGCGGGAGCTGGCCGCGCAGGCCGATCGCGAGGAACACGGTGAGAAGGGCGTGCGCTGGAGCTACTCCCGCGACCTCGGCGGGGTGCGCTTGGTCGTGCTCGACACCCGCTGCGGCCGGATCCTGGAGACCGACGACCGCGGCATGCTCTCCCGCGGAGACTTCACCTGGCTGCGCGAGGTGATGGCCGCGGACCGGAAGCACCTGGCCCTGGCCTCGTCGCTGCCGTGGCTGCTGCCCCACGCCGTGCACCACGCGCAGTCGTGGAACGAACGCGCCTGCACCGGTCGCCACGCCGACCTCGCCGAGAAGCTCCGCCAGACAGGCGATCTGGAGCACTGGGCGGCGTTCCGGGACTCCTTCGACCAGCTCGCCGAACTCATCGGCGAACGCGGCGCCGGTCCCGACGCGCCGAGGACCATCAGCGTGCTCTCCGGCGACGTCCACCACAGCTACCTCGCCGAGGCCGACTACCCGCGCCGGCTGGACTCGCGCGTCACCCAGCTGACCTGCTCACCGCTGCGCAACATGATCCCGAAACCGCTGCGCGCACCGCTGCGGGCGGCTTGGTCGAAGGCCCCGTCACGGCTGGTGCAGCGAATGGCTCTGCGCGCCGGAGTGCCGCCACTGCCGGTGGCCTGGCGCCGCACCGACGGGCCGTTCTTCAGCAACAGCATCGCCCAGCTCGACTACCACGGCCCTCACGCGCAGGTCACCCTCTGGGGCGCCACGTCGGACGACGCCCTGCAGGAGGTCTGCGTGCGGCGGCTCTCCTAAGCAGCGCGCTCAGACCAGGAAGGAGAACAGCGGCGAGCCGGGCGAGACCTGCTCGATCTGCAGCGGCGACTCCTTCATCCGCGTCAGCAGGTCGTCGAGGTCGTCGGCGTTGTCGAGCTCGATGCCGACCAGCGCCGGTCCGGTCTCGCGGTTGTTCTTCTTGACGTACTCGAAGGCGACGATGTCCTGGCCGTCGACGAGCACGTCGTCGAGGAAGTGCCGGAGCGCGCCGGGCTCCTGCGGGAAGGTCACCAGGAAGTAGTGCCGCAGCCCCTCGTGCAGCAGGGAGCGTTCGACGATCTCGCCGTAGCGGCTGAGGTCGTTGTTGCCGCCGGAGACCACGCACACCACCGGGCCGCGCGGCGTGCGCTCGAGCATCCGGGCGGCGGCGCTCGCCAGCGCGCCCGCGGGCTCGGCGATGATCCCCTCCGTCTGGTAGAGCTCGATCATCTCGGTGCACACCGCACCCTCGGGCACCGCCACGAGCTCGTCGACGAGTTCGCGGGCCACCTGGTAGCCGAGGTCACCGACGCGGCCGACCGCCGCACCGTCGACGAAGGTGTCCACCCCGGGCAGCTTCACCGGCGCGCCCTCGTCGAAGGCCGCCCGCATGCTCGCCGCGCCGGCGGGTTCGGCACCGACCACGCGGGTCTCCGGGAAGTGCTCCTTGAGCCACAGCACGATCCCCGCGATCAGGCCACCGCCGCCCACGGGCACGATCACGGTGTCGATCGGACCGTCGTGCTGCTCGGCGATCTCCAGGCCCACGGTGCCCTGACCCGCGATGGTGCGCGGATCGTCGAACGGGTGGACGTAGACCGCGCCGGTCTCCTCGGAATCGGCCTTCGAGGCGGCGCTGGCCTCGTCGAACGACGAGCCCGCGATGATCGGGTCGACCCACTCGCCGCCGATGGTCGCGATGCGCTTGCGCTTCTGCCGCGGCGTGTTGGCCGGCAGGTACACCCGGCCCTTGATCTGGAGCTCCCGGCAGGCGAAGGCCAAGCCCTGCGCGTGGTTGCCCGCGCTGGCGCAGACCACGCCGCGCACGCGCTCGTCGGCGTCGAGCCCGGAGATCAGGTTGTAGGCACCACGCACCTTGTAGGAGCGGCAGACCTGCAGGTCCTCGCGCTTGAGGCGCACCGGTACCCCGAGCTCGGCGCTGAGGCGGCTGCTGGTCTCCAGCGGCGTGCGCCGGACCACCTGTCGCAGGCGGGTACCGGCCCGGAAGATCGCGGCGGGATTGAGCTCAACGGACACCTGCCGATACTAAAGGCGCTGGTGAATCCGGCGGTCGCCGGGTGGCTCAGCTCTCAGGTGGGTTCTGCCGCCACACGGCCCGGTACCGCTCCGCGGCCTCGGCGTCGCGCTGCCGCCGCGCGGCGGAGCCGTACCCGGGCGGGAACCCGTACTTCGTGAGCCGGCTGTCCACGCTGTCCACCGAGCTGGTCAGCACGATGCGCGCCACCACCAGGACCCCCAGCAGCAGAGCGCCTGCCGCGATCGGCCACGCCCCGCCCAGGAACCCCAGCCCCAGGAACAGCGCCAGCCCGATCGGTGCGATCTGCAGCAATCCGCGGATCAGCACCCTGAGCACCCAGGTCCGGCAGGTCGCGTCGTGCAGCACCCAGTCGCGGTACTGCTCCGGCAACCGTCCCCCGAACTGGTAGTGCAACCACCGCACAGGCCCGGGACGAATCATGCGGCCAGCATAGGACCCGTCCCCGGTGAGACGAGCACCACCGCAGGTTCCGCGACGAAGGCCGGAAGGAGGGTGTCCTCGCCCGTTCGAGCTGCCAAGGTGAGCGGGAACCCCTGGTCACAGCGCGCGGAGAAGAAGATGTTCAACGTGGAGAAGGTAAGGCTGGCTGGTGCTGGTGTGGAACTCCCCCGGATGTTCCCCATCGAGCAGCGCTTCGCCGCTGAGTCGGTCGAGGACCTCGAGGGCACGATCCGCTCGCAGGTAGCCGAGCACGACCGGGCCCACCCGGTCAGCGGCAAGCGCATCGCGGTGACGGTGGGCAGCAGGGGCATCGCCCAGCTCGACCGGATCGCGATCACCCTGGTGGGCGCGCTGGCCGAGCACGGGGCGAAGCCGTTCGTGGTGCCGGCGATGGGCAGCCACGGCGGCGGTACCGCGGAGGGCCAGCGTCACGTGCTGGCCGAGTACGGGGTGACCGAGGAGACCGTCGGGGCTCCGATCACCTCGTCGATGGAGACCGTGGTGATCACCGAGCTGGCCGACGGCACCCCGGTGCACTTCGACGCCGAGGCCGCGCAGGCCGACAGCGTGGTCGTGCTGGGCCGGGTCAAGCCGCACACCGACTTCCGGGGCACCCACGAGAGCGGCCTGGCGAAGATGATCGGCATCGGGCTCGGCAAGCACGCCGGTGCGGCGACGCTGCACCGGCACGGGTTCGAGAAGTTCGACACCTTGATCCCGGAGGTCGCGAAGGCGGCCCTGGCGGTGGTGCCCTTCGAGTTCGGCATGGCGGTGGTGGAGAACGCCTACGAGGACATCGCCCGGCTGGAGCTGGTCCCGACCGAGCGGATGCTGGAGCGCGAAGCGGAACTGCTGGCCGAGGCCAAGTCGCTGATGCCGAAGCTGCTGATGTCGGACATCGACGTGCTGGTGGTCGACGAGATCGGCAAGGACATCAGCGGCGCGGGCATGGACCCGAACATCACCGGCCGGGCTCCGGTCAACACCGACAAGTTCCAGGCGACGCCGGTGAAGCGGATCGTGGTGCTCGGGCTGACCGAGCACACCAACGGCAACGCGTGCGGGCTGGGCATGGCGGACATGACGACCCAGGGGTGCCTGGACCAGATCGAGTTCGGCTCGTTCTACACCAACTCGCTGACCTCGGGCGTCCCCGACGGTGCGCGGATCCCGATGGCGCTGGCCAACGACCGCGACGCGATCACGGCGGCGCTGCACCTCACCCGAGGACCGCACGAGCGACCGGCGAAGGTCGTCCGCATCCGCAACACCCTGTCGATGCCGCGCGTGGAGGTCTCCGAGGCCTACGCGCAGGAGGTCGCCGAGCACCCGGACATGACGGCGCTCGGTGAACCGCGCGTGTGGGAGTTCGACGGCGACGGGCACCTGCCGAAGCTGCCGCAGATCCACTGATCTCCTCCACTGCCCGCCCGGGTCCGGTCCCTTGGCCCCGGGCGGGTTCGTCATGGTTGGGCGGGAATTGATTTTGGTCGACACTGAAATGACAGTCGCGAGAAACATGTAGCTGCGGATAGAATTCCGGGTGAGCTCCCCCACATCGTTCGATCCGGCGGGCTCCGCCGGTGCGTGGAAGGCGAGGGCCGACGATGCAACTTCCGCTGACCACTGACCGGCTCGTGGTCCGGCCCTGGACCACCGAGGACTCCGACGTGCAGGCCGCCCTGGACCTCTACGGCAGGCCCGAGGTCACCGAGTGGCTGACCCCGGTGATCTCGAGCGTCGCCGACCTGGCCGCGATGCGGGCCGTGGTGCAGTCCTGGACCGAGTCGCAGCCCAACCTCATCCCGCCGACCGGCCGCTACGCGATGGAACGCCGCGAGGACGGGGAGGTGGTGGGCGGTCTCGTGCTGCGGTTGCTGCCGCCCTACGACCACGACCTGGAGCTGACCTGGCAGCTGCGTCCCGCCGAATGGGGCCACGGTTACGCCACCGAGGCCGCGATCGCGTTGCTGCACTGGGCTTTCACGTTCGACATCGACGAGATCTTCGCCCTCGCACGGCCGAACAACACGCGCGCGATCGCCACCGCGCAGCGCATCGGCATGGAGTGGGTCGGCGAGACCACGAAGTACTACGACACCGCGCTGCAGGTCTACCGGGTCCGGCAGAGCGACCTGCCGGAAGTCCCGGAAGGCGGCTATTCCGCAGACTGACCACGACCAGGCCACATCACGGTGGGTCGCGAAATCAGCCGCCATCGGGTGATCAGATCAACCCCGGCCAGCGGTTCCTCGATGCGATCCTGGAGTGGTCGACCGAGCGCCGACCCAGTGGGGCGCACCCGACGGAGGAACCTTGCCAACGCCACGCGACAGGAATCCGGTCCCGCCTCGGCGCCCCCGCGGGCGGCCGCCGGCGCGCCCGCTGCCGCAGCGCCGGCGCCCGAAGCCGGTCGCTCCCAAGGTGATCGCCACGATCATGTCGCTGGTGATCCTCCTGGTCACCGGGTACGGCTGGAGCAACTACCGGCACCTGCTCGCCGGCCTGGCCACCAGTGATGTCGCCGAAGGCGGTGGCGCGGACGGCGCGGTGGACATCCTGCTGGTGGGCATGGACAGCCGGACCGACGCGCACGGCAACCCCCTGCCGGAGGAGGTCCTGCGCGAACTGCACGCGGGCGCCAGCGACGCGTCGCTGACCGACACGATCATCATGCTGCACATCCCCAACGACGGGACCAGCGCGGTCGGCTTCTCCTTCCCCCGCGACTCCTACGTCTCGATCCCCGGGCAGGGCCAGCACAAGATCAACTCCGCGTACGGGCGCGGCAAGGAAGCCGAGGTCGTCAGCCAGCAGAGGCGCGGCGTGACGGATCGGGCGACGCTCGAGCGCGAGGGGAACGAAGCCGGCCGCAAGGTGCTGCTGCGCACGGTGGAAAACCTCACCGGCTCCTCGATCGACCACTACGCCGAGGTCAACCTCCTCGGCTTCGCCGAGATCACCGAGGCGGTCGGCGGTGTCCCGGTGTGCTTGAACTCCGACACCAGCGACTCCTTCTCCGGCGCCGACTTCAAGGCGGGGAAGCAGACCATCTCGGGGCCGGACGCACTGGCGTTCGTCCGCCAGCGCCACGGGCTTCCGCGCGGCGACCTGGACCGGGTCGTGCGGCAGCAGGCGTTCCTGGCGGGCCTCGCGCAGACAGCGCTGTCCGGCGGAGTGCTCGCCAACCCCAACAAGCTGCGGGAACTGATCAACTCGGTGCAGGACTCGGTCGTGCTCGACCTCGGCGAGGAGTCGGACGTGCTGGCCTTCGCCGAACGCCTGCGCGGCCTGGCCGGTGGCGCGATCAAGTTCAACACCATCCCGATCGAGGACGCCGCCTACGACACCCCGGACGGCGAAGCGCTCAAGGTCGACCCGCGGGCGGTCAAGGCCGCGGTGCGCGCGTCGACGCTGCCCCCGGGCGCTCCCGGCTCACCCGCTCCGACCCCGCCGCCGACCTCGGAGACGGCGGGAACGGAGTCGCAGGAACCGGTGAGCGCGCGGGTCGACGTGCTCAACGGCACCCGGACCACCGGTCTGGCGGCGAAGGTGCAGGACCAGCTCGGAGCCCAGGGCATCGACGTCGGATCGGTCGGCAACGCCAGCAAGCGCAGTTCGTCGGTCGTGCGCTACGGGTCGGGCGCCGGAGCAGCGGCGCACGAGGTGGCCTCCTTGCTGGGCGGGATGCCGACCGAGTCCGACTCGTCGCTGGCGTCGGGCCGGGTCCAGGTGCTCATCGGTTCGGACTACGACGGGCCGGCCGGCCCGCGCTTCTCACCCGGTGGCACGCTCGCGCTGGACGGGACCGCCCGGCAGCAGCAGGACCCGGAAACCCCGGACCAGGCTCCGATCAGCGCAGCAGGAGTCCCCTGCGTGAACTGACGTCGTTCCCGCGTGGTCTCCCGGGTCGGTGTCGTGCGGTTCGCGCCACCACAGGCTTTCACCGGGCGGCTCGGTCTCGCACGGGCGGTCGAGGCACCGCGGTCGAACCGCGTTGGTCGACCAGGTACCACGCAGCACCGAGTCGTGGTCTTCCGCGCGTGCGCCGAAACGCCGACCTGATTCCCCCCACGTGGTCCACGTCGTCCGGACTGAGCACTGACGCTGCCGCCCAGCGACACGCCCACGAGTCGAAGTCCTTGGTGCAGCCCCACGGTGACCGTGGCGTTGCCCCCGCCTTCGGGTGCGGTGCCAGCGAGCGGAACGAGCCCACCTCCGCCACGCCCCACCGGGACGACGGTCAGTGTCCGCATCTCCGAAGGTGGGTGCGTCGAACGGCGGTACGTCCACGCGGGCCTCCCCGCGAACGCACGTGCGTCCTGGTGACGCACGGCGGCGGGACTTCCGGCACGGGTGCGACTGCACCACGTGGTGCACCGTCCGTGAGGTGGGGGAACAGCTGGGGAACACCCACGACACCGCGACTGCCCGGGTTGGCAGGTCGGGTCGGTGAACTCGTGGCTCGTGCGCCACGACATCACCAGCGCCGCGTCACTCGTGTTCCGCGCGGACGCGCCGTGGAGCGAATACGACCCTGCCGATGAGCGGGCGCGATCAGGGGGAACCATGAGTGAGCAGGTCGTCTACCAGCAGGGGTTCGGTCGTGCCGCCTTGACCCTCGGATGCATCGGGTTGCCGCTGGCGTTCGTGCCAGTTCTCGGGTTCCTGGCGTTGCCCGTGGTGGTTGTGGGCGTGACGCTGGGGTTCTTGGGGGTGAAGCGGGTCAAGCGCGGACTCGCCACCAACGAGCGGGCTGCTTGGGCGGGAACCGCGCTCTGCTTGTTCGGTCTGGTGGTGTGCCTGACCGGGGGTCCGGCCGAGTCCGGACCCGTGCAGCAGCAGGCCACGTCCAGTGGCGGCTTCGTTGTCAGCGAGCCGCAGTACCCATCACGTGAGCACGAGAACGCGGTCGAGTCTGCCGAGTCGTACGTCCGGTCCGGCGACTTCTCCCGGGCAGGACTGGTCGACCAGCTTGCCTATGAGCAGTACCCGTCCGAGGTGTGCGAATGGGCCGTAGCGCATGTGCAGGTCGATTGGAACGCGGAAGCGCTCGGATCTGCCGAGTCCTACTTGCGGTCCGGCAGCTTCTCGGATGCTGAGCTGCGCGATCAGCTAGCCTTCGAGCACTTCGCCCCGGAACAAGTCGACTACGCGATGACGCACCTCCGCTGAAGGATCACGGGACAACACCTCCCGTGCGTGCGGCCGCGGGAGGGAGCGGCGCCCAGGCCATCGCTCCGCTCCGTTCGAGAACGTCCCAACCCGGCAGGTGTCCGAGTTCAGGTCCAGGTCTCCGTCCACCTGATCCACCGAACGACCCGGGGTCTCAGGCCGTCCACGAGCGGCTCGGTGTCGCACGCGCAGTCGAAAACCCACCAGTCGAGCTGATCGGGCGAACGCCCCGTGAGCGTGGCGGCGCGTCCGGGGCCCGATCGGCGTTGCCACGGAAGCCCCGGACCGCGCAGACCGTCGACGCGGACCGCCCCGCCCCGTTCTTGCACCTGTCGCGCCGCGGCGCGGGGCTGGTGTCCGTGGTCTCCGACAAAACCGTTCGCCGTGGCGGGGTTCGGGTTCCTAGGTTGTCGGGATGGAAATCGGTCTTGTCCACTTGTCGACTTCGCCGGCGACGGAAAAGGCACGGCAGCAGCTGTGCTGCGGGAGGCGAGTGCGGATCGTGCCGTGACTTCGGCTGCCGTGGCCGGGCTGCTGGCCGGTTTCGGCATCGCGGTTCCGGTGGGGGCGGTAGGCGCCTACCTCGTCTCGCTGTCGGCGCGGACGTCGTTCGGCGTCGGGTCGGCTGCCGGGCTCGGGGTCGCCACGGTCGACGGCGGTTACGCGCTCCTCGCCGTGCTCGGTGGTGGCGCGCTGCTCGACGGAGCGCGTGCGTGGGCCGAACCGCTGCGGTGGACGTCGGTCGTCGTCCTGGTCCTCGTGGCCGTGCACCTCGCCGTCGGCGCGTGGCGCAGGCACGTGCGGATCCAGGAGGTGCCTGCGTCGCACACCCCGCTCCGGGCCTACCTCGCCCTGGTGGCGATGACGTCGGTCAACCCGACGACAGTGGTGTACTTCGCGGCGATCGTGGTCGGCGGCGGAGCCGCGATCGCGGACACCGCCGGTGAGCGGCTCGTCTTCGTGCTCGCAGCGACCGCCGCGTCCGCATCGTGGCAGCTGTCCCTGGCCGCCTGCGGAACGATGCTCGGGCGAGCCCTGACGGGCAGGCGCGGGCAGCTCGTGACCGCGGCGGTCTCGAGCTTCCTCATCGTGGTCCTCGCGGCGCGCACGGTCCTCGGGTGATCGCGACCAGTGCACCGGGGCATCGGCCGCTGCGCGCGGCTCGGCGTCGTGGTCGGCTGCCGGGGTGTAGACGACGTCGCCCGCTGTTTCGGTGCACCCGTCCAGGTGTCGACGGCGCTGTTCTGATCCACCGCCTCCTGCCCCGATTCCGGGAACCGCACGCGAAGAGCGGTTCGGCACACGAGTCCTGGCGTCACCGTGCAACTCCGCTGGTGCACCGCTCGGCTCCGGTGGTCAGCGGCCGAAGTCCTGGGTCCAGTACGTGCCGCCCTGGTCGACCCCCACCCCGATCGTGCGGAACGAGCAGTCCAGGATGTTCTTGCGGTGGCTCCGGGACTTCAGCCAATCCTGCACGACCTGCTCGGCGTTGGCGTGGCCGCGCGCGAGGTTCTCGGCGCCGGGCTTGGGGTATCCGGCCCCGCGCACACGCTCGGCGAAGGTGACGCCGTCAGGCGTGGTGTGGCTGAAGTAGCCGCGTCGGGCCATGTCGGCGCTGTGATCGGTGGCGGACTTCACCAGCCGGCCATCGACGGTCAGCGGAGCGCAGCCCGCGCTCTCCCGGGCTTCGTTCACCAAGGACAGCACCTGGTCCTGCGGTGGACGCGCAGTGGCTGCCGTCATGGACGCCGCCGCGATGCTCATCCCACCGCCGACCAGGAGCACGCCGACAGCTGCGCAGAGCGTTCTCTTCGGGGTCATGGCTTCGAAAGCTACGGCAGCTGCCGGAAGCGCGTTCAGATCAAAAAGGCCTCTGAGCGGGTACTTCACACCATCTCGCTACTCTGAGTGATCAATTTCGCGCGTCGCTCGACCCGCTCCACGCCCCTGTGCCGAGCGGGAGCGGATCACTCACCATCCACTCCCGTCGGCGGTCCCGAGTGACTACCTTGATCGTCATGCCCGTGCTGAGCCGAACCACTGTCACGCGTGCCGCCGCGGTGGTGATCCAGGGCGTCACGTCGCTGGCCTCCCACAGCCGCCGCAAGCCGCGATTCCCGGAGATCCCCAGCAGGACCCGCGACGTCGTGGTCCCCACCGCCTACGGTCAGGTGCCCGCGACGCTGTACCTGCCGCCGGAGAGTGCCGCCCCTCCCCCGCTGCACGTCAACCTCCACGGTGGCGGCTTCGTGATCCGCTACCCGGAGCAGGACGACGCGCTGTGCCGGTACCTGGCCGCCCACGCCGGGGTCGCCGTGCTCAACGTGGACTACCCGGTGGCACCGCAGAACCCGTTCCCCATCCCGCCGAAGGCGTGCTTCGACGTCGTGCGCTGGGTCGCCGAGCACGGAGCCGAACTCGGTGTGGACCAGAACCGGTTGAGCGTGGGCGGCGCCAGCGCCGGTGGCTCGTTGGCCACGGCGGTGGCGCGGCAGGCGCGTGACGCGGGCGGTCCTCGGCTCGCGCTGCAGGTGCTGCACTACCCGGCTCTGGACCTGGTCGCGTCGGCCCGGGAGAAGCTGCGGGTGCGCAACCGTGCTGAGCCGACGTTCCTCAAGCCGTGGATGGCCGCGGTTTTCAACGACTCCTACCTGCCCGACCACGCGTTGCGGTCGGACCCGCTGGCCTCGCCCGCGCACGGCGACAACGGCCAGGACCTCGCCGGGACCGCACCCGCGGTGTTGATCACCGCCGAACTGGACCTGCTGCACGCGGAGGGGTGCGCTACGCCGAGTCGTTGCGGCGCGCCGGGATCCTGCGCGAGCACCGCGACGTTCCCGGCGTGGATCACGGCTACGACCAGCTCCGAGCCGGCGAAGCACAGGTGCGGGAGGTCTACGACCTGATCTGCGAACACCTGAGGCGAGCGCATTTCGAAGGCTAGGGGCTGTTCGAGCACGCGGACGAGCCACTGGGGCCGCGGCACGTCCTGAGCGCCGTCGCGGTCGGTGCACCGCGGCTGAGCACGCGGATCCGCCGAGCCGCGCAGTGTGGCACCGGAGCGGACCAGCCCCTAGGACGGTTGGTAGAGCAGGCCGAGGAACTCCTGCAGGAGGCGTTCGCGCAGGGCCGGGCGGGCGAGCGCGAGCATCGCGTTGACCTCGGCCATGCGCTCGGGCAGACCGGCGCCGCCACCCATGCCCGCCGCGGCGAGCAGCTGGCCGAACTCCTCGGACGTGAGGGCGTCGGGGTCGAGGTCGGCGAGGAAGGCCGCGATGCCCTCGTCGACCACGACCGGTCCCGCCGCGCGTGCGGCCCTCACCGAATCCCGCAGGGCCGCAGCGAAGTCGCCCTCGCTCCCCCGGTTCGACGCGGTGATCGTCAGGTGCAGGTTCGCCGGCGAGCTCTGGTGGGCGAACTGCGGTTGCACGTACCAGCCGCGCGCCGCCATCTCGTCGGCGACGACGAACAGGTCGAGACGGTCGTCGTCCGTGGTCAGTGCCAGCAGCGTCGCACCGGGCTCGGCGACGAGCCGCAGTCCGTCGAGGGCCTCCACCTCCGCCCGGACCGCCTCGACCGCCTCCAGCGTGGCTTCGGCCAGCGCGAGGTAGCCGTCGTCGCCGATGTGGTGCAGCACGGCCCACGCCGCCGCCAGCGGACCACCGGAACGGGTGGACTGCAGCGTGGAGTTCAGCATCGTGTAGCCGGGCCAGTCCGCGCTGGCGAAGTAGTGGCCGCGGCGCAGTTCGGCGTCAGCGTGCAGCAGCACCGAGGTGCCTTTCGGGCAGTAGGCGTACTTGTGCAGGTCGACCGACACGCTCGTGACGCCCTCGACGGCGAAGCCGAACTCGGGCACAGCTCGTCCGAGCCGGCGGAAGTACGGGAGCACCCACCCGCCGATGCACGCGTCGACGTGCGTCCGCACCCCGCGGGAGGCCGCCGCGGCGGCGATCTCCGCGATCGGGTCCACCACGCCGTGGGCGTAGGAGGGGGCGCTGGCGACCACGAGGACCGTGTCGTCGTCGATCGCGGCGGCCATGGCCTCCGGGTCGGCGCGGAAGGTCTTCGGGTCGACCGGCACCACCACCGGACGGACCCGGAACAGGTGCGCGGCCTTGTGGAACGCGGCGTGCGCGGTCGCCGGGAGCACCACGTTCGGCTCTGCGACGCCGGAGTTCCCCTCGCGCGCGGCGAGCACGGCGAGCACGCAGGACTCGGTACCGCCCGAGGTCACCGACCCCACCGTGCGCGGTGTGCCGCCCACCAGCTCGGAGGTGGCGGCGACCAGGTCGTTCTCCATCCGCAGCAGGCTCGGGAACGCGGTCGGGTCGAGGCCGTTGGCACTGGAGGCCAACGCGTGCGCGGCGGCGGCGAGGTCGTCGACCCCGTCGAGCCCGCTGTCGTAGACGTAGGCGAGGGTGCGCCCGCCGTGGGTGGGCAGGTCACCGGCACGCAGCGCGCGCAGCTCGGTCAGGATGTCCTCGGCGGATCTCATCGCCCCTCCAGCACGTCACGCCGCAGCAGCGGCAGTCCCAACAGCACCAGCGCACCCGGCAGCAGCGAGAAGCCGAGCAGGATCGCGGTCACCGCACCGTCCGGCTGCGCCACCATCCCGTCCACACTGGACACGTAGCCGCCCGCACCCAGGACGAGTCCGAAGAGCCAGGGCCCCAGCGCCATGCCCAGCGTCTCGGCCCCGGTCCACACTCCGGCGGCGACCCCGGCCCTGGTCTCCCCGGTCCGCTCCTCCTCGGTGGTGATCAGGTCCGGCATGATCGCCAGGGGGAAGACCTGGATGCCGGCGTAGCCGACACCGGCCAGGCCGACGAACACGAACGACACGGCCACCGGGAGCACCAGCGCCGCGCACAGCCCGGTGCTGGCCACGCCGAACGTGATGCAGGCGGCGCGAAAACCCCACAGCTTGCCCCACCGCTCCCCGAGCCGCGGCCACAACGGCATCGTCAGCAACGCCGGCAGCACGAACCCGACGAACAGCCAGGTCTGCACCGCCGGATCCCCGAAGACGTACCGGGACGCGTAGTTGACTCCCGCCAGCAGGGTCGCCAAGCCGAGGGCCTGCACCGAGTAGACGAGCACCAGGCGCCGGAACGACCGCCACCGCCGCATCGTGGTCACCAACTCGCGCCAGCCCCGCGCGCCCGGGCGCAGCCGTCCCACCGGTGCACCGCGCACGCCCAGGACCATCAGCACCGCTCCGAGCAGGATGACCAGACCGACCACGAGCCCCATGACCCGGTAGCCGGTCACCCCTCCCACGCCGTTGGCGACGGCGGGCGCACCGGCGCCGGAGAGCAGGACGGCCACCGCGAGGAAACCCATCCGCCAGCTGGTCAGCCGGGTCCGCTCACCGCGGGAGTCGGTGAGTTCCGCGGGCAGGGCGTTGAACGGCACCTGGAAGAGCCCGAACGCGGTCGCGCACACCAGGTACACGACCATCACGTACCCGGCGTCCAGCGCGGTGCTGCCGAACCCGGGGTGGGCGAAGATGCCGGCGAACAGCACGGCCACGCCGATGCCGCCCCAGAGCAGGAACGGTCGTCTGCTGCCGTGTCGCACCAGGCTCGCGTCCGAGAGCCGCCCGGCGATCGGGTTGAACACGACGTCCCACACCTTCGGCACCAGCACGATCGCGCCGGCGACCGAACCCGGCACGGCGAGCGCGTCGGTGAGGTACGGCAGCAGGAGCAGGCCCGGCACCGTGGTGAACGACCCGGTCACCAGCGAGCCGAACGAGTAGCCGATCCGGACGCGAGGTCCGATCCGCTTCTGGACGGGAACTGCCACTGGACTCCTCCGGGCTCGCTGACCTTCCCGCATCCTCGCACCGACGGCGATCCTCGCGAACAAGATCGGATCGTTTCGTCACCCAAGACCGCCATCCGGGTCGAACGGTGAGTGAGCCGCACCAAATTCCGATGACCCGTGGGGTCCGGTGTTCTAGGCTGACCGCAGGCTCCTCGAACAGCGAAGCCCTTCTGCGTGGCGTGCCAGCGGCAACACTGCGGCCGACGCTCCGCTCTCGCCACCCGCACTTCGTTCCAGGAGCACCTGTGCCTTCTCCCGCCCTCGCCCGCCGGATGGACGGCGTCACCAGTTCCCCGGTGCGCGATCTGCTCGCGCTGACCCGCCGCTCGGGCGTGATCTCCTTCGCCGGCGGTCTGCCCGCCCCGGAGCTGTTCGACACCGACGGTCTGCGAGCCGCGTTCGCGCGAGCGCTCGGTGACCCCGACGCGCCCCGCACGCTGCAGTACTCGCCCACCGAAGGCGATCCTGCCCTGCGAGCGATCGTGTCCGAGCGCCTCACCGGCCAAGGCCTGCCGACCAGCGACGAGGACCTGCTGATCACCACGGGATCCCAGCAGGGCCTGAGCCTGATCGCCTCGGCACTGCTGGATCCGGGCGCCGTGGTGCTGGTCGAAGAACCCGCCTACCTGTCGGCCCTGCAGTGCTTCCAGCTGGCGCAGGCGCGCGTCGTGCCCGTCCCCTGCGACGACGAGGGTCTCGACCCCGAGGCGCTCGACCGCATCGCCGCACGCGAAACCCCCGCGCTGCTGTACCTGGTGCCGACGTTCTCCAATCCGACGGGCCGCACCGTCGGCGCCGAGCGGCGGGACCGGATCGCGGACGTCGCTGCACGGCGGAACTTCTGGCTGGTCGAGGACGACCCGTACCGCGAACTGCGCTACAGCGGCCGGCCGTTGGTGCCGCTGTCGGCACGCGTGCCCGAGCGCTCGATCTACCTGGGCAGCTTCTCCAAGCTCGTCGCACCGGGGATGCGGGTCGGGTGGCTGCGCGCACCGGCGCAGCTGCGGCAGCGCCTGACCGTCCTCAAGCAGGCCGCCGACCTGCACACCTCCACGATCGACCAGGCCGCGGCCGCGGAGTACCTGGCGACCACCGACCTCGACGCGCGGTTGCGGGTGCTGCGCGAGACCTACCGCCCCCGCCGGGACGCCATGCTGGACGGGCTCCGCACCACCGCTCCGCCGGGGTCGACGTGGACCGAACCCGAAGGCGGGATGTTCGTGTGGGTGCGGCTTCCCGGTGACGTGGACACCGGCGAGCGGCTGCACGACGCGTTGCGCCACGACGTCGCGTTCGTGCCGGGAGCGGCGTTCCAGGTCGGCGAACCGGACCGGGCGACGATGCGGTTGTCGTTCACCACCTTCGAGCCCGCCACGATCGCCGAGGGCCTGCGCAGACTCGCCAAGGTCCTGGACTGATCGCGCTCCGGGACCGAGCCGTCCGTCCGGAGGATTGCGCGCGCTCCGGAGCTGCAGCAGGCTACCCGGAGTATCACCCACCGTGACGGTGATCCCCGTTCTCGGTGGGAGTCACTGGGGAGGCTTGATGCAGGCGATGGACGCCGGACGCCCGACACTCCTGGGGGAGAGCTCACCGCGGATCGAGGACGACCGGTTGCTGGCCGGGCGCGGTCGCTTCATCGCGGATGTCGCGATGCCGGGGATGCTCGACGCCGCGTTCGTCCGCAGCGACGTCCCGCACGCCCGCTTGCGCGGACTCGACTCCGCGCAAGCGCGTGAATCACCCGGTGTGCACGCGGTGTTCGGCGGAGCAGATCTCGACGTGCGTGCTGTTCCGGACCGGATGCCGTGGGTGCGGCCGGTGCGGCACTTCCCGCTCGCGCGGGACCGGGTCCGCTACGTCGGCTGCCCGCTGGCCGTCGTGGTCGCCGAAGACCGCTACCTCGCCGAGGACGCCGCCGAACTCGTCCACGCCGACCTCGAACCACTGCCCACCGTGGACACCGTCGACGGCGCCCTGTCCCCGGACGCCCCGCTGCTGTACCCGGACTGGGGCGACAACGTGCTGCTGTCGGTGGAGGCCGACGGCAGCGCGGTCGAAGCCGACTTCGCCGAGCTGCGCACGATCAGTGGCACGTTCACCACGAACCGCCACTCGGCCGCCCCTCTGGAGGGGCGCGGCGTGGCGGCCGAGTTCCGCGACGACCGGCTGACGGTGTGGACCTCCACGCAAGCCGCCTTCGTCGTGCGCGCGATGCTCGCCGCGGTGCTGGGCCTGCCCGAGCGGAACATCCGGGTGATCACGCCGGACGTCGGCGGCGGTTTCGGCCAGAAGAACGAGGTCTACCCGGAGGAGTACGTCGTCCCGTGGCTGGCGATGCGGTTGCGCCGCCCGGTCCGCTGGATCGAGGACCGGCACGAGCACCTGATCGCCGCCGGCCACGCCCGCGACACCACCACCGACCTGTCCGCGGCCGTCCGCGAGGACGGCACGATCGCGGCCTTGCGCGGGCGGGTGCGCACCGACCTCGGGTCTGGTGAGATCTTCCCCGCGGGCTACGGACCGAGCCTGGTGGCGGTCGGTTCGCTGTGCGGGCCCTACCGGATCCCGAAGCAGGCCATCTCCGTGCAGGGAGTGGTCACCAACAAGACCCCGACCGGCGGCTACCGCGGTTACGGCGCTCCCGAAGGCACGTTCGCCCTCGAGCGGCTGGTCGACAAGATCGGCCGCGAGCTGGGCATCGACCCGCTCGAACTGCGCCGCCAGATGATCCTCTCGCCGCAGGACCTCCCCTACGAGACGGCCGCAGGGGCGGTGCTGCGGTCCGGCACCCACCGGCACGCCTTCGAGCGCGCGGTGGAGGTCGGCGACCGGATGCTGGCGGAGGAGCGCGAGAAGGCGGAGCCCGGTGCTCTGCTGGGCTCCGGGTACGCCACCTACGTCGAGGGCGTCGCCGCCACCGCGTTCTCCATCACCGGGACGTGGAGCAGCCAGGACTCCGCGGACGTCCGCTTCGACGCCGAGGGCGGCGTCACCGTCGCGGTGGGCGTGTCGGCGATGGGCCAGGGTGCGCACACCACGGTGGCCACCCTGGTCGCCGAAGCGCTGTCGCTCCCGGTCGACCAGGTGCGGGTCACGATGGGAGACACCGACACCGCGCCGTACGGCCTCGGCAGCTGGGCCAGCCGCAGCGCGCTGGTCGCCGGGGGTGCGGTCGAGCGCGCGGCGGACGTGCTGCGGCGCAAGGGAACCACCATCGCCGCTCACCTGCTGGAGGCCTCGCCGGACGACCTCGAGCTCGTCGACGGGCGGTTCCAGGTCCGCGGCAGCCCGGGCAGCGCGGTGTCGTGGGCGCAGATCGCCCAGTCGGCGCTGAACCGGACCTTCGAACTGCCTCCCGGCGTGGATCCCGGTTTGGAAGCCCGCGCCACCTACGAGCCCGCGGGCCTGGACCACGTGCCGCGTCCCGACGGGAAGATGAACGCCGCGGCCAGCTACACCAACGCGACCCACACCGCCGTCGTCCGCGTCGACGCCACCACCGGGGTGGTCGAGGTGGTGCGCTACGCGGTGGTGCACGACTGCGGCCGCGTGATCAACCCGCTGACGCTGGCCGGGCAGATCCACGGCGGGGTCGCGCAGGGCATCGGCGGGACGCTCTACGAGCACCTGCCCTACGAGGACGGTCAGCCCCTGGCGACGACCTTCACCGAGTACCTGGTGCCGGGTGCGTGCGAGGTCCCCGACGTGCTGGTCGAGGAGGTGGGCGGCCCCGCCCCGGACACGCCGTTCGGGGTCAAGGGAGCCGGCGAGGCGGGAATCATCGGTCCACCGGCCGCCATCGCCGGCGCGGTCGAGAACGCGCTCGCGCCCTTGGGCGTGACCGGCATCGACTCCACACCGCTGACCCCGTCGGTGCTCCGCCGGCTCATCGAGGAGGCCCGGTCGTGAAGCCGCCACCGTTCGACTACGTCCGCCCCGCCAGCACCGCGGAGGCGGTCGAGGTGCTGGCCGCCGACGAGGACGCCAGACCTCTCGCCGGTGGGCAGAGCCTGCTGCCGATGATGAACTTCCGGCTCGCCCGCCCGAGCACGCTGGTCGACATCGGCCGTCTGCCCGGCCTGGCGGACCTGCACCGGGACGACGGCGTGCTGGTGATCGGTGCTGCCACCCGGCAACGCACCGTCGAAACATCCCCGCTGGTCGCGCGGAGCTGTCCGCTGCTGGCCGCCGCCCTGCGCCACGTCGGCCACCACCAGATCCGCACCCGCGGCACCCTCGGCGGGTCGCTGGCCCACGCCGACCCGGCGGCCGAGCTCGGCGCCGCTGCCGTCGCTCTCGACGCCGAGGTCGTGGCGACCGGTCCGGCCGGCGAGCGCACCCTCCCCGCCGCGGAGTTGGTCGTCGCGCCGTACCAGACGTCGCTGCGCCAGGAAGAGGTCCTCACCGCGACGCGGTGGCCGGTCAGGGGTGGACAACGCCACGGGTTCGCCGAGATCGCCCGTCGCGCCGGGGACTTCGCCCTCGCCGGAGTGGCCGCCGTCCTCGAGCTCGACGGTGCCGAGGTCGCCCGGGCGCGGTTGGTGGGCCTGGGCATCGGCGGTACCGTGCGCCGCCTCCCCGAGGCCGAGCAGGCGCTGCACCACCGCCCGCTCACCGACGAGTCGATCGACGCCGCTGCGGAAGCCGCCGCCGAGTCCGTCGACCCGCCGGAGGACGTGCACGCCGACACCGCGACCCGACGAGCCGCCCTGCGTGCGGCCGCACGGCGAGCTTTGGAGCAGACCTGCCATGACTGAGAACCCCGCTCCGACCAGGGACATCAGCCTGACGGTCAACGGCCGCGCGGTGCGCCGTACCGTGCCCGTCCGACGGCTGCTGGTCGACTTCCTCCGCGAGGACCTGGTGCTCACCGGCACGCACGCGGGCTGCGAGCACGGGATCTGCGGTGCCTGCACGGTCCTCGTCGACGGTGAGCCCGCCCGGTCCTGCATCACGCTGGCCGTGCAAGCCGACGGCTGCGAGGTCGTCACGGTGGAAGGGCTCACGCCCGAAGACGGGTTGAGCCCGCTGCAGCAGGCGTTCAAGGACTGCCACGGGCTGCAGTGCGGGTTCTGCACCCCGGGCTTCCTCGTGACGGTCGCCGCTGCCTCACCGGACGAGCACCCGACCGACCCCGACATCCGGGAACTCCTCAGCGGCAACCTCTGCCGCTGCACCGGGTACCAGCACATCGTCGACTCGGTGAAGCGTGCCTGGGGCCGGTCCTGAACCGTGAGTCTCCGTGGACTTGTCACACAGCAAGGCCGCTCACGCGCCGGCCGTGGCCACCCGCGCCTTTCGAACGACTGTTCCCATGGTGCAGCCGTTCGGGCGAGAAAGCGAGCACCACGCTGTCGCCGGATGAGGTGATCATGTGGGTCACTCTCCGGAACCGGTTGGGTGGAGCCGCTTCTCAACCCGTGGTGATCGGGCTGTCGCGCCGCTTCAGGCCCGCCAGCGGTTCGGGCACCGACTCCACGCAGATCACACCGAGCCCCTGGGTCGCGCGGGTCATCGCCACGTAGAGATCGCTGCGCCCGAGGCTCCCGGCTCCGAGGATCGCAGCGGGTTCCACGATCAGCACCCGGTCGAACTCCAAGCCCTTGCACTGCGCGGGTTCCAGCACCACGACCTGCTCGGTCAGCTCGGCCGGCAACGGCACGTCCAGCACCGCGGCGAGTTCGCGGGCCAGGTCCGGTGGCGCGATCACGACGAGCTGGCCGTGCTCGCGCTCGGCGACGACCTCGCGCACCAGGCCCCGAGCCCGTCCCTGCGGGACTGTTCCAGCCAGGGCTCGTCCCCGGAGGAGCGCACCGATCGTGGCGGACGCAGTCCCGTGCCGGCGAGCAGGTCGGCCGTCGCCGCCATGACCTCCGAGGGCGTCCGGTAGTTCACGGTCAGCTCGGCCAGCCTCCAGCGGTCGGCCACGTGTGGAGCCAGCACCTGCTCCCACGACCGGGCACCTGCCGCGCTGCCCGTCTGCGCGAGGTCGCCGACCACGGTCATCGACCGGGAGGGGCAGCGCCGCATCAGCATCCGCCACTGCATCTCGGAGAGCTCCTGCGCCTCGTCCACGATGACGTGGCCGAACACCGCCCGGGGTCCGCCGTGGCCGAGCAGTGCTGCGGCCTCGTCGAGCAGCGGCACGTCGGCGGCGGTGCGGGGACCGCTGCCGACCAGGTCCGTGATCACCTCCTCGGGGGTCAGCTCGGGCCACAGCTCGTCGAGCGCCGCGGTCACTCGCTCGTCGGCCAGCAGCGCCGACCGCAACGCCTCCTGGTCGGCGGAGTCCACGAGCTCGCGCGGCTCGACGTCGTCCGGGTCGACGATCACGCCGGCCGCGGCGAGCGCCTTGAGGTCGGAGGCTCCGAGCTTGCCGTCCGCGCTACCGCCGTCGAGGGCCTGTCCTTCCTCGGTGAGCAGGACCGACTCCATCCGCTGGACGAGCAGCTCCGCGAGAGAGGCGACCAGTTCCTCCTGGAAGACCAACCGGGCCTGGTTGTGCGGCAGGCCTGATTCGCGCGCCACCTGCGCGGCCGCGCGGCAGGTCGCCGGGTCCAGCGACAACCGCTGCTCCTCGAACTCGGCCTCCCACGGCTGGTCGGGAACGCGCACGCGGCGGCGGACCTGCTGCGCGATGAGCTCGGCCATCCGGGCCGAGCCCTTGCGTTCCGCCTCCGGGTCCGCCGCGGTGATGTCGGTGCCCGCGTGCAGCTCGGCGAGGGTGGCGGCGACCACGCGGTTCTCGCCCAGCCCCGGCAGCACCTGCCCGATGTAGTCCAGGAAGATCCTGCTCGGTCCGATCACCAGCACGCCGCGGTTGCGCAGGTGCTCGTGGGTGTAGAGCAGGTAGGCGACCCGGTGCAGCGCGACCGCGGTCTTGCCGGTCCCCGGACCGCCCTGCACGACCAGGATCCCCCGCTCCTCGGACCGGATGATGGCGTCTTGCTCGGCCTGCAGCGTGGTGACGATCTCGCGCATCCGGCCGGTGCGCTCAGCCGTCACGGCCGACAGCAGCGCGGCTTCGCCGACGAGGTGGTCCTGACCTTCGGTGCCGTCGGAGTCGAGCAGCTCGTCGTCGACGGCGACCACGGTGCGGCCCTGCGTGGTGATGCGGCGCCTGCGGCGCACGCCCTGCGGGTCGGCGGCGGTGGCGGTGTAGAAGGCGCGTGCCAGCGGTGCGCGCCAGTCGACCAGCAGCTGCGCGTCGTCGGACTCGCGGAACACGCCGATGCGGCCGATGTAGGACCGGCTGCCGTCGACCATGTCGAGACGTCCGAAGTACAGGCCGTTCTCGACGCCGTCGAGGCGTGCCAGCTCGGTCTTCCACACCGCGACGGTGTCCGGATCACCCCCGGCCTCGGCGCGGGCCGCGGCGTGCTCGCGCAACGCGTCGACGTGGCCGTACAACTCGGCCAGGTGCTGTTGTTCTAATTCGAGCTCGTCGGCGCTCAAGCCCTGGACTCCCCGCGTTCGCTCGTTCGACTTGCCCAGAGTGCCCGAGCGCGGCCGACAATTCCAGTCGCCCCGCGCAGTCCGGTGTGGACGGAGCTCACGCGGGCAGGACGGCTTCGATCCGCTCCACCTTCCGGCGGAGGCCCTCCGCGACCCCGGCCGAGACCATCTGGTCGAGCTGGTCGACGGAGGAGAAGGAGCTCAGCAGCACCATCCGGGTCCGCCCCTCGGCGGGTTCCAGCGTGATCCTGACGTGGGTGACTCCGAAGCAGGTGGCACGGACGCCGTTCTCCACGGTGACGCCGTCCTCGAACTCCAGCCGGTGCGGTTCGTCGATCGCGCTGATCTGCCACCAGCCGCGTGATTCGCTCCCGTCCGGGCGTGTGGTGCGGTAGCGCGCCTGGCCGCCGGGCCTGAAGTCGTGCTGCTCGAAGGTCGTCGACCCGTCCGGCGGCCCCCACCACCGTGCGAGTTCGCGCCGATCGGCCCACACCTGCCACACCCGCTGGACGGGCGCCGCGAACTCCGCGGTGACCGTCACGGTGAGTTCTTCGGCGTCGGTGACGACGTCCAGCACGGTCATGCTCACTCCCGGTCTGGTGGGCTCCTGCAGCCTGGTTATCGCTCGCCCACCCGGCGCGCAACCTGCGAACGAGTGCTCCTCCCCCAGGAAAGGGGCAGATCAGGCATACCGCGCGGGCTCGACTCCCTGCCACCGGCGGCAGGTGAACGGGTGTTTAGATCGGGCGAGCACCGACCACGAGGAGGGACGAGCGCCCATGACCGCAGCACGCGGGACCACGGTGGACATCACCACACCGGATGGTGTGGCCGACGCGTACCTGACGCACCCGGAGGGCGACGGGAGGCATCCCGCCGTGCTGTTCTACATGGACGCCTTCGGCGTGCGACCGCACCTGCAGGGCATGGCCGACCGCTTGGCCGCCGAGGGTTTCACCGTGCTGGTGCCCAACCTGTTCTACCGCGCGGGCCGCACGCCGGTGTTCGAGCTGCCGGAATTCATCGACCCGGGTGCCCGGCCGGAGATCTTCGAGACGATCGGGCCGCTCATGCAGCAGCTCACCCCCGAGCGGGTGGTGCGCGACGCGGGCGCCTACCTGAGTTGGCTGGCCGCCAGCCCGCTGACCACCGGGGAGCCGGTCGGCGTCACGGGCTACTGCATGGGCGCGGTGATGGCGCTGCGCACCGCGGGCGCCTACCCGGACCAGGTCGCCGCGATGGCCGGTTTCCACGGCGGGAACCTGGCCACCGAGGAGCCCGACAGCCCGCACCTGGTGGCCGACAAGATCACCGCAGAGGCGTACTTCGGCCACGCCGACCAGGACCACGCGCTGCCGCCGGAGCAGATCGACCGCCTCGACGAGGCGCTGCGGAAGGCGGGAGTGCGCTTCCGCACCGAGGTCTACGAGGGCGCGCCGCACGGCTTCACCCAGGCCGACACCGCCGCCTACGACGAGGTAGGCGCGGAACGCCACTGGTCCGCTCTGCTGGAGCTGTTCCACCGCACCCTGGGCTGATCACCGGTCGACGCCGGCCCGCCGCGGTGGGCCGGCGTCGTCATTCCGCGGGGTCCGCGCCGTGTGCGGCCCCGGCGAGCTCGTGCGCGCCGGCGTTGCAGGACGGGCAGGTGGGCCAGAGCCAGCCGAGGTCGGAGTTGTCCACGGTGAGCGCCTCCGAGCACAGGGTGCGCACGACGATCCCGTGGTAGCCCTGGCGCGGCTTGGGGTCGGTGGTGGCGTGGCGCTGGCCGTCGGCAGGCACCCAGCTGAAGGGATGCGGGCGGTACATCAGCTCACCGCCCCGGGCGGGCGCGGACCGCGGCGTGGGATCGCGTCCCCACCCGACTCGATCACGCGCGTCACGATCATGAACGCTACCCGAACGTCGAGCGATCATGCGCAACCCGTTCGGAGTAGTCGATCTGCCCGCAAGCACGAGGGACCACCCGAGACCAGCACGCGCGGTGACCGCCGCCGTGCTGCGGCTCCGCAACACCCCGAAGAGCCCAGGGGCGCTTCACGGGCGGTGTTCACCGGTCAGAGCCGGGTGAGGACGCGGGCTCCCTCGGACGTGATCGCGATCGTGTGCTCCGAGTGGGCGGTGTTCGAACCGTCCGCCGAGCGCAGGGTCCAGCCGTCCGGATCGGTGTAGATGCGAGCGGTGCTGCGCGCGAACCAGGGCTCGATGGCGATCGTGAGTCCCGGCTGCAGCTTGAGCCCTCGTCCCGGTTTGCCGCGGTTGGAGATGTGCGGGGCCTCGTGCATGGTCCGCCCGAGCCCGTGCCCGCCGAACTCGGTGTTGACCGGGTAGCCGTAGTCGTTGGCCACGGCCTCGATCGCCGCCGAGATGTCACCGATCCGGTTGCCGGGCCTGGCGACGTCGATCGCCGCCTCCAGCGCCTCCTCGGTGGAGCGCACGAGCCGGTGGTCCTCGGGGTCCCCGGTGCCGACGACGACCGTGCGGGCGGCGTCGGCGACCCAGCCGTCGATGCTGACCGCGAAGTCGGCGGTGAGCACGTCCCCTTCGCGGAGCACGTAGTCGTGCGGGAGACCGTGCAGCACGGCGTCGTTGACCGACAGGCAGATGACGTTGCGGAACGGGCCTTCGCCGAACGCCGGCGCGTAGTCCCAGTAGCAGGACTTCGCGCCGCGCTCCTCGATCCGGCGGCGGACGTGGTGCTCGAGGTCCACCAAGTTGACACCCGCCTCGGCCCGCTCGCCGACCTCGGCGAGGATCTCGGCGACGAAGGTGCCGGTGACGGCCATCTTGTCGATCTCGGCCGGCGTCTTCAGCTCGATCACGCGCACTCCCACGACCTCACAACACGACGGTATTTTCATACCACGCTACGCTTGCCGGTATTGAAATACCACCGTAGCCTTCCCCACGTGGTGCGCCTTCCCCTCACCCCCGAGCAGGTCGAGTCCGGTGCGCGCGTCGGCAAGCTGCTGCGGGACGCGCGAGCGGGACGCGATCCGGTGGAGATCGCCCGAGCGGCGGGGATCTCCCCGGAGACGCTGCGCAAGATCGAGTCCGGCCGGCTGCCGACTCCGGCGTTCGGCACCGTGGTGGGCCTGTGCGATGCCCTGGACCTCCCGGTGCACGAGGTCGCCGAGGCGTGGCGCGGCGGAACGAGCCTGCGCAGCGCTTCCTGACCTCAGCGCAACCGGCGCGCTTTGAGCACCACGTCGTGCGGGTGGCCCTGCTTGCCCTCGCCGGTGCGCGGGCGGACCTCGTCGAGCTCGACCTCCCAGTCGTCGTCGAGCAGGGCGGCGAGGTCGCCGGGCTGGACGTACTCGGCGGGGTCGAACTCGGTGTCCGGCGGGAAACCGGCCGGATCGTGCCCGACGTAGAGCACCGTGCCGCCCGGGACCACCGCGTCCAGCAGCGCGCGCAGCGGCCCGTCGCCGCGGTCCTTCTCCAGCGCGAAGTACTGGGCTGAGACCAGGTCGAACGAGCGTGCAGGCGGGCGTTCGACGGCGAGGTCGGCACGCGCCCAGGCGATGTTGGCGGCGACCTCGGCAGCGGCCTCGGCGGCGATCTTCGCCGCGCGCTCCACCGCCACCTTCGAGATGTCGATGGCGGTGACCTGCCACCCCTGCCGGGCCAACCAGATCGCGTCACCGCCCTCACCGCAGCCGACGTCGAGGGCCTGTCCGGGGGGCGTCCCGGCGACCTCGGCGACGAGGACGTCGTTGGGGTCATCGCTGAACAACCGCTCCTGCCCCCGGTACCGCTCGTCCCACTCCTCCGCGCTCATCTGCGACTCCTCCTCGGTGTGCACGCCGTGGCGCCGGTTCCCCACCGCGACCTCGCAGGGACGAGTCTCCGCCTCCGGCGAGAAGGGCGCGTGGGCGACGGCGTGCGCCGTCTCCTCCTCGACCAGGTCCGCGTTGATCATCCCGCCGGCCGTGGCCCCGGACGCAGCAGCGACGACGACGGTGGCGCGCAGATCGGTCGTGTTGCCCGCGACCCACACGCCGGGCACCGCGGTGCGGCCGTGCTCGTCGGCGGGGATGTGCTCGCCTCCGCTGGGGTGCGCGGCGGTCTCGAGCCCGAGCTCTGCGGCGAGCTCCGCGCGGGCGACCACGCGGGGCGCCACCGCCACGGCGCGCAGCGGCTGGACCCGCCCGTCCGCGAGCCGGACGCCGGTGAGCTCGTCATCCACGACCTCCAGCCCCTCGACCCGCTCCGGCACGACGTCGATCCCGCGCGCGGCCAGCTTCGCGGCCTCGTCGCCGGTGGGCGGTTCGGACCCGTTGAGCAGCAGGGATGTTCGGTCGCTCCACTGCCGGAACAGCAGCGCCTGGTGCACGCTCATCGGACCTGCGGCGAGCACGCCGATCGGCTCGTCGCGGAACTCCCAGCCGTGGCAGTAGGGGCAGTGCAGGACATCACGGCCCCAACGCTCGGCGACGCCCGCCACGTCGGGCAGCTCGTCCCGCAGGCCCGTCGCCAGCAGCAGACGCCGTGCGGTCACCTGCCGGCCGTCGGCCAGCTCCACCGCGAAGCCCGAACCCGCCCGCGACGCCGAAACCACTTCTCCGGCAACGATCTCCACCCCGTACTGGGCCACTTCGCGGCGACCGGCCTCCAGCAGGTCGCCGGGCGTGGCGCCGTCGCGGGAGAGGAACCCGTGCACGTGTTCGGCGGGTGCGTTGCGCGGCTCCCCGCTGTCGACCACGAGAACCTCGCGACGCGCTCGCCCGAGCATCAACGCGGCGTTGAGCCCCGCCGCACCACCGCCCACGACCACCACGTCATACCTGGTCACGCCCTGTTCTGACATCACTGACCACCTCCAGGGGCCACCATGCCGAGACCGCCACCATCCCAGCAAGGTTCTTTGCCAGTCCGGCAAAGTGACTCCCCGCCCCTCCGGACGCCCGGATCCGTGGTGGAGGCCCCTGGGTTCGATCAAGGACGTGCCAGCGCTCTCGTCGGGCACCGCTACGTGGACCGCCTCCGCGCTGCCAGCGCCCGCTGTTGCTGACCACTCACCGCCGCACCACCCGGAGGTGGCGCTCGTCCTACTCCCCCTCTGATCGCTGCGTCCGCTCCGTGGCGCCCACCACCGTTCCGGTTCCCCCGAGAACGCTGCACTCCCCGCACCGCAGCGCCCAGGAGGCGCTGCGACTTCGTGCGCCTCGGCCTGTCCGCACTTCCCGCCACCACCGTCCTCAGCGGATGCACCGCCACCTCCGCTGCACCCGGAGCGGAGGCGGAAGCCGTTCGCCACCGAGGGTGGTCTGGTCAGATGACCTTCCCCGAGCTCGCCGATGACCTCGGACTGCTCGGCCACGTGCGCCTGAGGTGGAGCGACACCCCCACGAGCGGGACGCAGGACATCCAGGCCGCAGTCACCGATGACATCGGCGGGCGCCTTCACCGGTGCCCTCCTGCGTTTGGTCGCCGCGGGCGCGCCGGTCGCGGCGGTGGTGTCCTGGTGCGACTCGGACGCGCTGGGCAACGCCGGGCTCTCCCCCACCACCAGGACGTCTACCGGGACCTACTTGCGCCGCAACGGGTTGGCCGATGCTGAGACCAGCCAGTGGTGGTGCCGCCAGTGAGCTCGGAGCAGGCGCGGTGGAACCCGGGCCGGCGACGCCTCCGCCCCTCCCCGCTCCCGCCTGACACGCCGGTCTGCGTGCGCCTTGCGCGGGCCCAGCATGACTTGGGCGGTGGCTGCTGGTGAGCGCTCAGCGCGGTGGGGAGAAGAACTCCAGCTGGATGTTGTCGGGGTCGCGGAACTGCACTCCGGAGCCGTAGTGGGCGTCGACGATGCCGCCGTGCTGGATGTCGAGGTCGTCGAGCCGGTGGCACCAGCTCTCCAGTTCGGTCCGGTCGCGGCAGGTGAAGGACACGTGGTCCAGGCCGGGCCGGTGTTCGTCGAACGCGACGGGCCGAGCGCGTCCGGGATGCGCGTGCAGCCCGAACAGCTGTCCGTTGGCCAGCGCGAACAGCGTGTGGTGGAAGCCGCCGCTGGTCTCGTCCTCGTCGAGCACCGGTTCGGACGCGAGCAGTGCCCGGTACCAACGGGTGCTGCGCTGCAGGTCGGACACGGTGATCGCCACGTGCGCGATGGGTGGGAACTCGGCCATGCCAGCCTCCTCGGGACCTGCGCTGGGAGCCCGCCCGGCGCGTCACACTCATGGTGCACACAGCCCGACGCCCGCGGAACCTCCGCCCGTTCGCGTCGCCACCGCCGACCAGCGATGGCGGGTTCCCCCGGGCTCGCTCGGAGCCCGGAGCCAGGCGGTGCGCAAACCCCGGTGTTCGAACAAGCAGCTGCACACCCGCTCGGGCACGCCGGTTCCTACTCCGGGAGCTTGTACGGGTCCGCCTCCGGATTGGTGTAGAGGCTGCCCGGTCCGTCGTCGTAGGGCGTGTTCGCGCTCGCACAACCGTCGAGGACCGTCAGCTCTCCGGACTGGCACCGCTCGGTGAAGCGCTGCTCCTCTCCACCGGACGTCTGCCCCGACTCGTACCCACCGTCGGTCGAGCCTTCTTGCTCACCTTCGTACGGGGTGGGCTCTCCGTCCGACGAGTTCCCGGTGCTCTCGGTGTCCTCGAACTCGGACACCACACCGCACTGCGCCTTGGTCGTGTCGTCCATGTCCGCCGGGTCGAGGCCGCAGTTGTCACGCAGTGCCGGCTCCTCCACCGGAGGTGGTGGAACCGGCAGAGCTGGCGCAGGGACGTACGCCGTCGGCGGCGCCGGAGCCTGAGCCGGCTCAGCAGCGGTCACACACCCTCCTGCGAGTGCGAACGTGCCGAGGACGAGTCCGGTGAGAAGCGTGGTCCGCATCGGTGCCCCTTCAGTGAGTCCTTCACACCGCACGCCAGTGAACGCTGAAGAAGCCACTCAACCCCGGGCCGGAAGTCCCACGGGATTTCGCCAGGACTTCACCGCGAACCCGAGTCGCACACCCGAGCGTCGCGCCTCCGACTGCCGTGCACCGAGGTGCGTCGACGCGGGACGACTCACCCCGCCCAGGCGGACCACCCGACGACTGCCAGCGCCGACCCGCCGGAGGTCAGAGGACGTTGAAGCGGGACTGGGTCTTGTCGACTTCGGGGAGGGCTTCGATGACGCTGCCGAGGTGGGTGCGCGTGGCGGACTCGGCGGCGTCGGCGTCGCCCGCGCAGATGGCCTCGATGATGGCCAGGTGCTGCGGCAGCGAGATCGTGGGACGGCCCGGGTGCATGGCCAGGCGGAACTGGTGGCGGACGTTCTGGCCGCGCAGCCGTCCCAGCACGTCGCAGGCGGTCTCCTGGCCGCTGGTCCGCAGGACCAGGTCGTGCAGGCGCTTGTTGAGGTCGGAGTAGCCGAGGACGTCGCCGGCGGCGACGGCCTGCTGCATCTGCTCGCCGATCTCGCGCAGCTCGCGGTGCTCGGCCTCGGTGGCGCGCTGGGCCGCGCGCGCGGCGCAGAGCCCTTCGACGACCATCCGCACCTCGGTGATCTCGATGGCTTCCTGCAGCGACACCGCGCGCACCCGCGCGCCCCGGTTCTGGATGCGCTCGACCAAGCCCTCAGTGGTCAGCTGCACCAGCGCGTTGCGCACGGCAGCTCGGCTGACCCCGAACTGCTCGGAGAGCTCGGCCTCGACGAGCCGCTGGTTCGGGGCGAAGTCTCCGCTGGTGATCGCCTCGCGGATGGCGTCCACGACCGGTGCGTCCTGGCGGCCGGCGTCCCGCTTCGCTGTCGTCACTGCGCCTACCCCGAGATTGGTGACAATTTTGTGCACCAATCCTAGCGTGCGGGGCCGCCGCGCCTGCGTCGGCGGAGCTCCACGCGGTCGCGACCTGGTCATCCGGTGAGGAACTCGGCGACGAGCCGGCTCGCTGCGGGGCGGCCCGCGTGGAAGTAGGCGTGACGGAGACCGGGCAGCACGTGCGCGCGGGCGTCGGGGATGCGTGAGGCCAGGAGGTCGGCGTTCTCGGGCGGGGTCATCCGGTCGTCGGCGCCGTGCAGGACGAGGGTGCGCGCGCGGAGGTCTGCCAGCCGGCCCCAGGCGTCGTGGTCGTTGCTGGCGGCCAGGTGGTGGCGTCGGGCGTGCGGTGGCATGTCCGGGTCGCCGAGCACGGTGCGCGGACCGTGGTGCTCGGCCAGCCACGCCGGGCTGTACATGAGCTCCAGCAGCGCCTGCTCCGCCGCGCGCCGGTCGGGCTGTGCGAGTGCGCGGCGCACCGCCGCGTCGCGCTCCACGGCGTGCGGGCCGCCCGGCGAGGTGCAGCCCAGCACCAGTCGCCTGACCCGTGCAGGGTGGTTGATGGCGAGCCACTGGGCCGTGCGCCCGCCCATGGAGGTGCCGTAGACGTCGGCGGAGTCGATGCCCAAGGCGTCGAGCACCGCGATGACGTCATCGGCGAAACCCGCCGTGGAGCACGGCTCGTCGGGTTTGCCGCTGGCCCCGGTACCCCGGTAGTCCAGGGTGATCGTGCGGTGGGCGTGCTCGAAGTCCTCGCGGACACCGTCCCACCAGTGGTGGTTGTTGTCCTGCCCGGCCAGCAGCACCAGCGAGCGCCCCCGGCCGCCGACCTGGAAGGCCAGCTCGGTGCCGTCGGCGGCACGCGTGCGCTCCTGCACTGCTGGCATGCGTTCCTCCCGGCGGTGATCCTCCGGGAGGAACCCTACGCACGCGCGCTGCCGCCCGGCGCGGTCTGCGCTGCAGCTCACCCGCGCTCGTAGGCCTCCCACCAGGTGAACGACGCGCGGTAGCCCTCCGGCGTGTTGTCCGGCGCATGGCTGGCCAGGCCGTTCTTGCCCGCGTGGTAGTCGGCGACCTGGTCGGCGGCCTCCCGGTGGGTGTCGGTGTCGCCCACCGCAACAGCGTGGACGTGGTACGGCCAGTCGGCCTGCTCCGGGGTCCGCAGCCAGGCGGCGAAACCGACCTCGCGCAACGCCTCCACCGTCTTCCAGCGCTGCTCGGTGCTCAGGTCCTTCACCGAGATGTCGATGGCACCGCCGCCCGCGTGGGTGCACGCGGAGGCATCGCTGCACCCCTGGTAGGAGCCTTGCGTGACGGTGATCCGCCAGCTGAGCGCGCCGTCGGCCTCCGCGAGCATGTCCGCGGTGCGTTGGTTGACCGGCTTCCCGGAGTAGGTCGTGCGGTCGCCCACGTCGATCACGCGCTGGACGTCGAAGCGCCCGTCCCCGAGCTTCACCAACGAGCTCGGACCGGGGATGCCGTTGGCGCCGATGCCGGTGAAGCCGAGGTCCTCCTGCCACTGGGAGTAGGCTTCGACGGTCTCGTCGCCGTACCAGCCGTCCGCCCCGGTCTGGTGGCCCTTCGCCGACAGGGCCCGTTGCACCTCCTCGACACCGGCATCACCGGGCAGCTTCGTCTGCCCGGTCACCGGCTCCACTTGGGACTGGACGACGACCTCGTCCATGTTGACCGCCGCCGCTGCCTCGGCCCGGGGTGCGCCGAGGGCACCGGCGCCCACCACGAGCACGAACGGCAGCGCCCCTGCGCGAACAGGCATCATCGGAATTCCTCCACCCAGTCGGGAACGCCCCGATCATGCGCCGTCACGAGCCGAGAACCACCACCCCGAGCCGGGTTTCAGGGGTTTCCCTGCTCCAGACGGCCTGCCGATGTCCGCCACTCGGCCGATCGCCACGGCCGCGGCGAGCCGCTCGGCCCGGCCTAGGTGTGGCGCGGTTCTTCCGGGCCGGTGCTCAGACCGACGAGCTGACCGAGGCGCGCGAGTCCGGGACGATCCGCCCCGCGGTCGACTCCACCTACCCGCTCGCCGAGTTCGCGGCCGCGCACCGGGCGCTGGAGAACGGTGGGGTCCGCGGAAGCTCGTCATCCGGGGTGTGACGACTTCTCGGCACCGGGGAGCGTTTCCGGGGAGTAGACGGCAAACTGGGCGGCGAGCCGCACGGGACTGAGGGGGCCGCGACTCATGAACAGTGCACAACTCGCCGAGATCGTCGCTCGCGACGCCGCCGACGGCGTCGGTCAACACGTGGTCCGCGCGCTGATCGTCCGCTCGGGCCGCGCGTTGATGCTGCGTCGACCGGCCCACGAGTTCCGCGGCGGCGTCTGGGAAATGCCCGGCGGCAAGGTCGAACCGCACGACGGCGACCTGCTGGACGCGCTGCGCCGCGAGGTCCACGAGGAAACCGGGCTGGCCGTCACCGGATTCACCCGCTACCTGGCCGCTTTCGACTACACCAACCGCAAGGGGCGCTACGTCCGCCAGCACACGTGGGCCGTGACGGTCACCGGCGAACGCGTGCAACTCTCCGAACACGACGCCTACACCTGGACGAACGCCAGCGACACCCACCCGATCAGCCCGGAAGATCGCGATCTGATCAACCGGCACGCGCTGCGACCACGGGCACTCCCGTAGCGGTCACCCGTTCCGCCGACGACAGCACGACCCGTTGACCACAGGATGGACTGCACGGCTTCCGCAGTCTCCTGGAGGACGACGATGTCCGAGGTTCCGCTGATCACGCTCGACCCGCTGGCCACCGATCACCACGGCGAAGCCGCACGCATGCGGCGGGCGGGCACCGTCGTGCGCGTGCTGCTGCCGGGCGGGGTGCGCGCCTGGGCGGTCACCGAGCACGCGGCGCTGGCCGAGCTCGTCGCCGATCCGCGCGTCAGCAAGGACTGGCGGAACTGGACCGCCGTGCGCGAGGGCGAGATCGCCGACGACTGGCCGCTGATCGGCATGGTGAAGGTGACCAACATGGTCACCGCCGACGGCGTCGAGCACCAGCGGCTGCGCCGGCTGGTGACGCGCGCGTTCACCCGCGGTCGCGTGGAAGACCTGCGCCCACGCGTGCAGCAGATCATCACCGAGCTGCTCGACGACCTGCCCCGGCACGCCGAGGACGGTGTCGTGGACCTGCGACCGCACTTCGCCTACCCGGTGCCGATGAACGTGATCTGCGAACTCGTCGGCGTGCCAGTGGAATGGCGCCCCGAGCTGCGCGAGCTGGTCGACAGCACCTTCCGCACCAACACCAGCCCCGAGGAGGTGCTGGCCACCCAGAGCGCCCGGCACCGCCTGCTCAACCAGATCGTCGACCTGCGCCGCGACTCCCCGGTTGCCGACCTGACCAGCGCGTTGCTGGCGGCCGGTGAGGCCGGTGCGGAGGCGCTGACCCCGGAGGAGCTCGTCGACACGCTGTGGCTGTTGCTCACCGCCGGGCACGAGACGACGCTGTCCCTGGTCCTCAACACCACCCGCGCGCTGCTCACCCATCCTGACCAGCTGGAACTCGCGCGCACCGGCGCGTGGGCGGAGGCGGTCGAGGAGACCCTGCGCTGGGACGCGCCCATCGGCAACTTCCTGGCGCGCTACCCGCTGGAGGACATCACCATCGCCGGGGTGACGATCCCGCGCGGTGAGGCGATCATCGCGCCTTACAGCGGAGTCGGGCGCGACCAGGCGCACCACGGGCCCGACGCCGACCGGTTCGACCTCTCCCGCGCTCAGGAGCGCCACCTGGCCTTCGGTGGCGGGCCACACTTCTGCCTCGGTGCGCACCTGGCGCGGCTGGAGGCCGTCGAGGCCGTGTCGGCGCTGTTCGCCCGCTACCCGGGCCTCGCGCTGGCCGAGGACCGGTTGTCGCCGGTGCCGTCGTTGTTCAGCAACTCGGTGCAGCAGCTGCCGGTCCGCTTGTGACCGACCGTTCCCACCGCTCGGCGCGATCTCGCCCTCCCGACTGGTGAAACCGGGAACACCGCAGGCCAGATCGCTCCTCGCGCACAACTGTTCAATTCGCGTCCTCCTGTCCGCCACGGCGATCGACTTATGATCAGCGCGGTTCCGAAGAGCGGAGAGGGGCGGTCGCCTTGATGAGCACTGTGGACGGAAGGCACCCTCGCAAGGGCCGGGCGGCCGCCGCCGGGGTCGCGGGGGCCGGGCTCCTGTTGCTGGCGCTGCCACCGGCGATCGCCGTGGCCGAACCCCCCACCGCCTTGCCCGCCAGCGCCGCCGAGGCGGATGCGAAGTGGCAGCCGGCCCTCGACTACGACGGCGACGGTTGCTACCCGACCCCCGCCATCGGTTCGGACGGCACCATCGCGCCGGGGCTCGACACCACCGGCGCGGTCAGCGGCAACTGCCACGACCAGTCCGACCTGGACAACACCAACGCCTACTCGCGCGCCGAGTGCAACAGCGGCTGGTGCGCCTACGTCTACGACCTGTACTTCGAGAAGGACCAGGCCGTGGACGGCAGCGGTCTCGGCGGGCACCGCCACGACCTCGAGCACGTCATCGTGTGGGTGGAGAACGACGAGGCCAAGTACGTCTCGACCTCGGCTCACGGCGACTACTCCACCCACCCGGCCGAGGTGGTCCAGTGGGAGGGCACCCACGCGAAGGTCGTCTACCACAAGGACGGCGTCAGCACCCACTGCTTCCGCTTGGCCGGGGCTGGTGAGGAGCCGGAGAACCACTACGGCACCTGGCAGTACCCGGCACTGGTGAGCTGGGACGACTGGCCCGACACCGGACTGCGCGACACGCTCACCTCCGCTGACTTCGGCAGCGCGAGCATGGCCATCAAGGACGACGCCTTCGCGAGCAACCTCGAGAAGGCCAAGCCGGAAGGCATCCCCTTCGACCCCCACGGTTGAGGTCTCACCCGCGGAGCCGCTTCGCCGGCCGGGCCCAGTGGCAGGGCTTGAACGGGCCCCCGTGGACGCGGTGCGCCGCACGGGCCCCGCGAGCGTGTGCGCACGACGTCCCAGCCGCCCTGCCACGGGGCCGTCGGAGAACCTGAACCGTGCCGGCTGAATCCCGCGTCGAACTTCGCGAGAACTTCGACGCCCGAAGTACCCCGTCGAACTTCTCGCGAAGTTCAACACCTCGGTTGAGGTCTCCACTGCGGAACCGCCTCGCTGGGCGGTGCCGGTAGCAGGGCTTGAGCGGCTCCATGGACACGGTGCGCCGCACGGACTCCACGCGCTGCTTCACGCAGCGTGTGCGCGCGGCGCCCCGGCCCACCCCGCCAAGCAGCTGCAGAATGGCCGGTGCCGGACTGAGTCCCGCGTTCGAACTTCGCGAGGACTACGACGCCCGAAGTGCCCCGTCGAACTCCTCGCGAAGTTCGGCCCCTCGGTACCCCGCCGAACTTCGCCCGAATTTCGACGGTCTCCGCGGCGCGTGGGAGGCCGGAGCGGCGGGGCCGCTGCGTTCCTGCGCAGTTGGGCTTCGAGGGTGGTTCATCCCGCGTAGGTGCGGACCGCCAGGCCTCTCACTCCTGGGTCGGTGGCGAAGACGGCGCCGGCTCCGGGGTGCTGGTCGAGGTCGGTGTCGGTCTGGGAGGTCGTGATGTAGAGGCGGTCGAGGTCCGCGCCGCCGAAGGTGCACGAGGTGACCTTCGGCGCGGGCACCTCGATGACCTCGGCGAGCGCCCCGTCGGCGGTGTAGTGGCGGACGGCGCCGCCACCCCACAGCGCGACCCACACCCCGCCTTCGGCGTCGACGGCGAGCCCGTCCGGGGACCCGTCGGCGGGATCGACCTGGGCGAAGGGCCTCCGGTTGACCAGCCTCCCCTCGTCGAACTCGAAGACGTCCACGCGCTGGGTGGGCGTGTCCGCGTAGTAGGCGCGGCTTCCGTCCTGCGTCCACATGAGACCGTTCGAGATGGTGACCTCGTGCAGCACGGTGTCGACCCGGCCCTGCGGGTCGAGGCGGTAGAGCGCACCGGCGCCCGGTGTTTCGGCGTAGGCCATGGAACCGCAGTAGAACGCCCCGTCCGGGCCGCAGCCGCCCTCGTTCATCCGGACGTCGTGCCCGCTCCACAGCTCTGGCAACGGGCGGACGTCCTGCAAGGCGTCGTCGGCGAAGGCGAAGCCGCGCTCCAGCGCCAGCACCGCTCCGCCGGATTCCCGCGGGCGCAGCGCGGCCGCGACCGTTCCGACGTGGTCCCGCCGGACTTCGCCGGTGTCCTCCACCAGGGTGAGCACGTCACCGGCGAGCATGTCCACCCACCGCAACCCGGGCCACCGCGGGAACCACACCGGGCCTTCCCCGTGGGCGGCCAGCGGATCCGTGACCTGCTCCAACATCGATGGACCTCCGCGTCGCGTCATGGGTGCAGCAGCACCTTCCCGGTGGGCACGGCCGGATCGGCCAAGATCTCCAGCGCTCTCCCGGCATCCTCCAACGCGAACTCGTGCGTGACCAACGGGGCCGGGTCCAGCCGTCCGGTTGCGAAGGCGCGCACCGCGTGCGCCCACGCGCGCGAGGAGGCGCCGAACACGGTCTCCACGGTGACGGCGGCACCGACCAGTTCCGCCGGGGTGATCGGTTCGTGCTCCTCCGGGGCGAGGCCGGTGAGCACGGTGCGCCCGCCCCGGCTGGTGGAGCGCACGGCGAGCCTCCCGGTTCCCGAGGCGCCCGCGGCTTCCAGCACGACGTCGAAGCCGCCGCCGAGCTCGTCCGGGGTGCAGAACTCGCTGGCACCGCAGGTTGTCGCTGCTTCAGCGCGCTCGGCGCGCGGGTCGACCACCACCAGCCGACCGGCACCGGACGCGGCGAGGAGCTGGGTGGCGAGCATGCCGAGGGTGCCGCCGCCGATGACCGCCACGCTCTCGCCGACCTGCACACCGGCTTTGAGCACCGCGGAAGCCATGCACGCCGCGGGTTCCAGCAGCGCGGCCGCGCGTAGGTCGGCCTCATCGGGCAGCGGGTGCAGCAGGCGCGCGGGGAGTCGCAGGTGATCGGCCCACGCGCCGGGCTGGGTGAACCCGGTTTCGTCGTAGACCGCCGAGCACAGGTTCGTGTCGCCCTCACGGCAGGAGGTGCAACGGCCGCAGTTGCGGAACCCCTCCCCCACGACCTTCCGCCCGACCAGCGCCGGGTCGGCCCCAGCACCGACCTCCAGCACCGTCCCGGACCACTCGTGGCCGGGCACGACGGGGTAGCGGACGAACTCCGCGGGGCGCGTGCCGTGGTGGACCTCCAGGTCGGAACCGCAGATCCCCGCCCACGCCACCGCGACCAGCGCCTCCCCGTGCCCAGGAGGCTCGGGTTCGGCTGCGACCACGCGCAGCGCGTGCGGAGCGTCGACCTGGACCGCGCGCGGCACCACTGCTCACACCCCTCCGACGATCACCATCTCCCGAGCCGAGCCTCCCCCGCGGAACACCCGCTGTCCAGAGGACCGTTCACGCTCAACCAGGAGGTCGGCCGATGGGCATCCGACCCGATCAACGCGCCCCCTCCGACTCGGGTCGTTGCCGTTGCTAACGGTCTAGTGTCCGGGCCATGCTCGTTCCGCCGTCCACTCGCGTGCCGAACCGGTGGTTGATGCTGGCGGTCTCGATGTTCGCCCAGCTGGCCGCCACGGTCTTCACCAACGCCGCACCTGCGCTGATCCCCAACCTGCACTTCGAGCGCGGGTTGTCGTTGTCCCAGGCGGGCCTGGTCGCCGCGGCGCCGTTGGCGGGGACGATGTGCACGCTGATCATCTGGGGTGCGGTCGTCGACCGGATCGGCGAGCGGATCTCGCTGCTGGTCGGGCTGAGCATGCTGGCCCTCAGCGCGGCGGCAGCTGCGCTGGCCGGGTCGCTGGTGCTGCTGGCCGTGCTGCTGTTCTTGGGCGGGGCGGCCGGGGCCAGTTCGAACTCGGCCAGCGGCCGGGTGGTCTCGGGGTGGTTCCCCCCGCAACGCCGCGGCTTGGCGATGGGCATCCGGCAGACCGCGCAGCCGCTCGGGGTGGGGCTCACCGCGGTCCTGGTGCCGAACCTGGTCGAGGCGGAGGGCCTCGCGGTCACGATGCTGGCCGTGGCCGCCGTGTGCGCGGTGGCGGCGGTCCTGGTGGCGGGGTTGATCGTCGACCCGCCGCGGCCTCCGGTGCACGGATCGCCCACCACCGGGCGCGGCGACAACCCCTACCGCGGGGACCGGCGGCTGCTGCGCATCCACGGCGTCTCGATCGCCCTGACCGTGCCGCAGCAGACGGCGTGGACCTACATGCTGGTCTGGCTGATCAGCACGCAGCACTGGAGCACCGCGGCGGCCAGCGCGCTGGTCGGCACCACGCAGCTGATCAGCGCGCTGAGCCGGGTCGGCGCAGGCGTCTGGTCGGACCGGATCGGCGACCGGCTGCGCCCGATCCGCCACTTCGCCTTCGGCTCGGCCCTCGCGATGGGCGGACTGGCGGCCTTCTCCGGCACTCCCCTGGCTTTGTCGTTCATGATCGTCGCCTCGATCATCGCGGTGGCGCACAACGGCCTGGCCTTCACCGCGGTGGCCGAGATCGCGGGCCCGCACTGGAGCGGCCGGGCCATGGGGGCCCAGAACACCGGGCAGTCCCTGACCGCGACCGCCGTCCCGCCGATCATGGGAACGCTCATCGCAGCGGCGGGCTACCCGATCGCGTTCGCCGCGGCCGGCGCCTGCGCCCTGCTCGCGGTCCCACTGGTCCCCGTCAAGCGAGCGGAACCTCGCACGACCGCCAGAACTCCCCGAGCGCGCTGATGCGGTCAGGCGCTCGGTCGTCTCGTCCGAGCAGAGTCCCACCGCAGCGCCCGAACCGCTCGGGACCGGCACCCTCCCCGGGACGAGGGAGTTGCGCGTGACCTGTCCGTCCCGGCCGAGGCGGAGCCTCCAGCCGTGGAGCAGCGGGTCAGCCTGCCTGGGCTCGTTCGATCAGCGGTACCACCTCGTCCAAGGCGTAGGACATGCCTCCGGCGGTCCCGGCCGAGAAGGCTTGGGCGACCTGCTCGTCGTGCAGCACCACGGCTCGCCCTTCGCGGACCGAGGGCACCGCCTGGACCGGCGGGTCGCGGTCGATCTCGGTGGCGGACAGCCCGATCGGGAACAGCACGGTCAGGTCGGCGTTGAACAGGTCCACGCGTTCCGGGGAAACGCTGATGAAGAAGTTGTCGCCGGCCTGCGCCTGCAACGCCGGAGACTGGCGGAAGCCCAGCCGCTCCACGAACTCCAGACGCGATCCGCCGTTGACGTAGGCGCCGTAGGAGCCGACCATCTTCGCGCCGACGGCCGCGGTCTTGCCCGCGAACTGCGGGTGCGCCGCAGCGGCCTGCTGGAACTTCGCCTCCAGGGCGGCCTTCTGCTGGGCCGCCTCGGCGGACTTGCCGAGGGCCTTGCCGACCATGTCGAGCTGCCGGTCCCAGGTGGTCAGGTACGACTCACCCCCGGGCGGGATGCTCACCACCGGCACGCCCAGCCGGGAGAGCAGGTCGTAGCGCTGCGGATCGCCGCTGGCGCGGGTGTCGAGGATGAGGTCGGGCTCGAGGGCCGCGACTGCCTCGACGTCGACCTCCATCGTGCCGAGCATCGTCGGCGGCGTGGTGTAGCGCTTGTCGGCGGGGACCCACGGCGGGACGCCGTCGCCGCCGACCGGCAGCCAATCGGCGGCACCCACCGGCTGCACGCCGAGGCTCAGCGCGGTCTCGGCATCGCCCCACCCGAGGGCGACCACGCGCTGGGGCCGCTCGGGAACCGTGACCTCGCCGAACGCGGTCGTGATCGTCACGGGGAACTGCCCGTCGGCCGAAGGTCCGGCTGATTGGTCCGACCCGGGACCGGGCGCACCGCACCCGGCCAGGACGATCCCCAACACGACCACGATCATCATCCGCAGAGCGCGTGTCCGGCGCATTTCCCCACCTCACAGCTAGTTAAGCGTGCCTAACCTAACCGGCGCTCCGCGGGGGAGTCCAGACCGGGAAGCACCCGGCGCCACCGACGTTCGTCACATTCGTCCTGTCCGGACGGCCGCGCTCCGGAAACCTCGCCGAGCAACTTCCGGTCGGTTCGCGCGTTGACCTTCACGAGGGTCCGGTCGGGCTTGCGGAGGGACGCGATATGGACAGGCTCAACGGCAAGCGCGTGCTCGTCACAGGCGGAGCGTCGGGGATCGGTCAGGCCAGCGTGCTGCGCCTGCTCCAGGAGGGCGCTCGGGTGCTCGCCACCGACGTCGACGAAACAGGGCTGAAGGAGACCGCCCGACTGGCGGGCGAGGCCGGCACCTGCGACCGACTGGGCACGCTGCCGCTGGACATCGCCGACGAGGACGCGGTCGACGCCACCGTCCCGGCCGCCGCAGAGCAGTTGGGCGGGCTGGACGTGCTGGTCAACGCGGCGGGCGTGCTGCACGCGGCGCGCACCCACGAGTGCTCGCTGGAGCTGTGGAACACGATCCTGACCGTCAACCTCACCGGCACGTTCCTGGTCACCCGCGCAGCGCTGCCGGCACTGCTGGCGACCCGCGCCGGTGTCGTGATCAACTTCAGCTCGACATCGGCGAACTTCGCCCACCCCTACATGGCGGCCTACGCGGCCAGCAAGGGCGGCATCCAGTCCTTCACCCACGCCATCGCGCTCGAGTACGCCAAGCAGGGTCTGCGCGCGGTGTCTCTGGTGCCCGGCGGAATCCGCAGCGGGATCACCGAGACCACCGGCGACAAGCTCCCGGCCGACGCCGACTGGGACCTGTTCACCAAGCTCTCCCCCGCCTTGGGCAGCGGCTTCGCGCCACCGGAGCACGTGGCAGGCGTCGTGGCGATGCTCGCCTCCGACGACGGGGCCTTCATCACCGGCACCGAGATCCGGGTCGACGGCGGCACCCACCAGTAGACCCTCCACAGTGGAATCCTGTGCGTGCTCTTGACCGTGGTGGTTCCCTGGTCGCAGCGATGTTGCGCGACTGGGGGGGTGGTGATCATGTGCTCGGTGTCCGCTCGTGCTCGGATCAGCAGACGCACCGCGCTGGCGGCGGCGGCCGCGTCGGTGGCGACCGCGGGAACGGCCACAGCATCGGCCGGTCGCGGGCTCACGGCCGGCGTGGGGGCGCAGGTCTTCGACGGCCGACGTGCGCTGGGCCGCGCGACCGTCCTGGTCGAGGGGGCGCACGTCCTCGCCGTCGGCCCGGAGCCGGTGGTGCCGCGCGGGTTCGAAGTCGTGGACGGCCGGGGCCGAACGCTGCTGCCCGGGCTGGTCGACGCGCACATCCACGCGCCGCTGAGCGCGGACGCGCCGCGCTTCGGCACCACCACCGAGCTCGACATGTTCGGCTTCCTGGACCAGCTCGGCCCGTACAAGCGGCTGCGGGAGTCGACCGCGCCGAACGCGTTGTCGGACCTGTGGTCCGCGGGCACGCTGCTCACCGTGCCCGGCGGGCACGGCACCCAGTTCGGGCCGATCCCGACACTGCGCCCGGAAGCCGGCCGAGCTGGGATCGACGCGTTCGTGGCCGACCGGCTCGCCGAGGGCTCGGACCACGTCAAGGTCGTCCGCGAGGACGGCAGCCTCTACGGCGACGAGCGGATGCCCACGTTGACCCACGAGCAGGTCGCGTGGGCCGTCGACGCCGCGCACCGGCGCGGCGCCCGCTGCGTCGTGCACACCACGACGCAGCGCGACGCGGCGGCCGCGTTGGGCGCCGGCGCCGACGGCCTCACGCACGTACCCGGCGACCCGCTCAGCGACGAGGCGCTCGAGGTCGCGGCTCGCAGCGGCGCTTTCGTCATCGCCACGCTGTCCGTCTTCAACGGCATCGGCTGTGCCGGCGCAGCCGATGAGGTGCTCACCGACCCGCTGATCGCGCCGCTCCTCTCCCAGGAGCAGCGGGACGGGCTGAGCCTCGACGGTGTCCAGTGCATGCCGGAGATCTTCCGAGCCGCTTCCGCGAACATCGGTGCGTTGCACCGGGCCGGTGTCACGGTGCTCGCCGGGACCGACCTCGGCAACCGGGGTGTCGCCCGGGGTGCCAGCCTGCTCTCCGAGATCGGCCTGCTGGTCGACGCCGGTCTGCCGCCGACAGCAGCCCTGCGGGCGGCCACCGGCGCTCCGGCCGACCGGTTCGGCCTGCACGACCGAGGCGTGCTCGAACCCGGCCGACGCGCGGACATGGTGCTGGTCAACGGCGATGCCACCCGCGACGTGCGTGCGGTCCGGGACATCGAGGTGGTCTGGCGCAACGGGCACCGGATCGACCGCACACCACGGGATCAGTCCGGTTCGAGCTTCGTGGCGGTCAGGCAGGCGCTTCCGGAGTGATCGGCGCCGGCCGGTCTCCCGGCGCGACCGGACTCGTGCGGTTCCCGCGCGATCTCCTCCGCTTCCTCTAGGCTGCGGCTGATGGACGCGTTGAGGGTGCGATGGGGTGTGCTCGGCTGTTCCGCGATCGCCGAGCGGCGGGCGCTGCCCGCACTGCGCGAGATCGACGGGTCCGAGGTCGTCGGCGTGGCCAGCCGGACGACCGAGCGGGCCGAGCGGTTCGCCGCCGAGCACGGTGGGACCGCCCTGAGCTACCAGGAGCTGGTCGACGCCCCGGACATCGACGCGGTGTACCTGTCGCTGCCGAACTCGCTGCACTTCGGCTGGGCCGAACGTGCGCTGCGGGCGAGCAAGCACGTGCTGTGCGAGAAGCCGATGACGGTGTCGGCCGACCAGACCGACGCGCTGGTGGCGTTGGCCGCCGAGCGCGGACTGGTGTTGCGGGAGAACTTCGCGTTCCTGCACCACCCGCAGCACGACGTGGTGCGTGCACTCCTCGAACGCGGCCGGCTGGGCCGGTTGCGCACCTTCAGCTCGGCGTTCGGCGTGCCGCCGCCGAAGCCGGGCGACATCCGCTACGACCCCGCCCTGGGCGCGGGGTGCCTGCTCGACGTCGGCGTGTACCCGATCCGGGCCGCGCAGCTGATGCTCGGCGACGGGCTGACGGTCGCCGGTGCGACGCTGCGGGTGGACACCGAGACCGGTGTGGACATGGCCGGGCACGCGTTGCTGGTGTCGGAGAACGGGGTTTTCGCCGACCTCGAGTTCGGTTTCCAGCACAGCTACCGCTCGCGCTACGCGCTGTGGGGAGACGCCGCGCACCTGAGCCTGGAGCGCGCGTTCACGCCGCCCGCCGAGCACCGCCCGCAGCTGCTGCTGGAGGAGCAGGACCACCGCGAGGAGTTCACCCTCGACGGCGCCGACCAGTTCCGCGCATCGCTCGCCTCCTTCGCGACGGCCGTGCGCGAGACCCGGGGAGCGGAGGAGGAGCGGGAGTGGCTGCGGAGCGCGCGCGAGACCGCCCGTCTGGTCGAGGCCGTCCAGCAGACCGCGGTGCGGGTCAGGCAACGCGGGGCCGTCCCGTCCTGACCCCGGCGGGGCACCCCTTGGTACCGTTCTTAAGTCATACGACTTACGAGGGGATGCCTGTGCACGAGGCCGTCGAGCTCGCGGTGATCGAGGTCGGTCGACGGCGCACCGGTTCCGGACGCGCGTCGGACCTGGGATGTGACGGCGCTGGGCGTCGCCTCGGGTTCCCCGCCCTGCGGATCGGCGTCCGGGGTGTCGAGGCCCCGGTCGCACGGTGACCACGCGCTCCCCCGGCTTCGGCGAGCCGCGCAGCGAGTGGTGGCGGCTGAGCAGGCTCACCGAGCCGAGCCCGCTGTGGGGCTCGAACGGCATCACCTTCGGCCCGGACGGACGCTTGCACGTCGCGCAGTTCCTGGCCGGGCAGATCAGCGCCGTCGACGTGACCACGGGCGCGGTGGAGGTCGTCGTCCCGGCCGGCGGACCGGTGCAAGCGCCGGACGACGTGGCCTTCGGCGCCGACGGGTCGATGTACATCGCCGACCTCACCCCGCAGCGGGTGTGGCGGCGTTCCCCGGACGGCGAGTTCACACTGCTGTCGGAGGAGGTGCGCGCGCCCAACGGGATCACCTGCGTCGGCGACCGGGTTTTCGTCAACGAGATGCGCCCCGGAGGGCGCGTGGTCGAACTGCTCCCGGACACCGGTGGACTGGTCGTGCTGGCCGAGGGGCTGGCGATGGGCAACGCGATGCAGCAGGGGCCGGACGGGTCGCTGTACTACCCGCACATGATGACCGGGCAGGTCTGGCGGGTCTCGCCCGACGGCGGAGCACCGCAGGAGGTCGCCGACGACGTGCACGAGCCGGTCGCGGTGCGCTTCGACCACGACGGCACCCTGGTGGTGCTCTCGCGGGCCCCGAGGGCGTCGTGACGCGCATCGATCCGGACACAGGGCGCCGCAGCACCGTCGAAACCGCCGTGGCGGGCATGGACAACGCGGCGTTCGACCGGGAGAACCGGATGCTGGTGTCCAGCTACGGCAGCGGCGGCGTCACCCAGGTCGACGCGCACGGCACGCGGGCGGTGGTGGGACGCGGCCTCCTCGGCCCGTTCGGCGTGACCGCCGACGAGGCAGGACGGGTCTACGCGGGCGACCACTTCCGGCTGGCCGACGGCGATCTCGTCACGGGCGACCTGGTCCAGTCGGTCGCGGGAGGGGCGAGCCACGGTGTCGCCGCCGGTGGCGGGCTGGTGCACATCACCTCGATGCTCGGTGACGTCCGGACTTTCGACCCCGGCACCCGCGAGGTGCGGCTGCGCGCGAAGGGGTTGTCCGAGCCGACGGGCATCGCCGTCACCGGCACCGGCTTGCTGGTCGCGGAAACCGGTGCGGGCCGGGTGGTGCACGTCGACGAGGCCGATGAGCTCACCACGATCGCCCACCTGCCGCGCCCGGTCGACGTCGCCGTGGATGTCCGCGGCTGCTGCTACGCCTCCGACGACCACCTGGGCGCGGTGGTCCGCCTCGAGGAGGACTTCCCGGTGACCGTGGTGGACGGCCTGGAGCAGCCGCAGGGCATCGCCGTGCTCGACGACGCGCTGCACGTCGTCGAGGTCGGCCGCAGGCGCCTGCTCGCGGTCGACCTGACCACGCCAGCGACGAGGGTCGAAGCCGATTCGCTCCCGGTGGGCGTGCCACCCGGCCTCGTCCGGGAAGTTCCGGCACCCACCCTCTTCCCACCGGCCAGGCCCCGCCCGTTCGCCGGCCTGGCCACCACCCCGGACGGCGCGCTCCTCCTCGCCGCCGACGGCGAGGGCACGGTCCTCCGGCTCACGGGCGGATCCTGAAGCCGGGCACGAGGAACGCCCCCGCTGCGGCGAGGGCGTTCCTCGTGCGCGGGTCAGCGGTCGAAGCGACCGGTCTTGAGCGCCGCGATGAAGTTCTGCCACTGCGGAGCGGTGGCGGTGAAGTGGCCGCCGGCGCGGTCCTTGGTGTCGCGCACGGCCGCTCCGGCATCGGAGGTGCGTCCGACCTCCACGCAGTTCTCCGCTCCCTGGCTGAAGCTCGAGGTGCGCCAGTTCGACATGGGCGAGGCCAGGGGCATGATCACCACTCCACTAGGTCAGCTCCTTGATCCTGCGGTCCAGCATCTTCACGGTCGCCCGGTCGGACGCTGCGACCATGCGCAGGTTATCGAAAGCCGTGACGTAGCGGTCGGTGTGGGTGCGCTTGTCCAGGTAGTCGCCGCTCGTCAGCGCTTCGACGTAGACGTAGGTGGCCTCGGGTTCGTCCAGGTGCAGCAACCGGAACGACGAGCCGAGCGCGACGTGCTCGCCCGCCTCGAACGGCAGGATCTGCAAGGTCACGTTCGGCCGCGCGGCACTGTGCGCAAGTGCCGCAACTGGTCTCGCAGCACCGGCTTCCCGCCGACCTGCCGGTGGAGCACGGCCTCCCCGAGCACGGCTCGTTCAGCGCGCGCTCGGCCCGCTCCACGCGCTCCGCGACCGCTGGTGCCACGTTCTGGCTGTCGTCGAGCGGGTTCGAGAGGACGGCAGTCGGGTAGAACTCGGTATGCAAGATCGAGGGGACGACTTCCGGGTCGTAGTGCTTGACCTGCGCTGCCGCACCCTCCAAGGCGACGTAGGTCGCGGCCCAGTCCGGGACTCGGGCCGGCTGATCTCGGCGGCGGGTCTCCTTCGCGAGAGCCCGGAGCCGGTCGGCCTCGTTCCGGTTCTCCACCCCGTACAGGCGGACGAGCTCGTTGACCTCCGCCGCGGAGACCGTGAGATTGCCGGATTCGACCTTCTGGAGCTTGCCGACGTACTAGTCGAGCGTCTCGTTGATCTCCTTCGACTTCACGCCGGAGCGCTCGCGCATCGCGCGGCGCATCAACCCGACCTGCACCCGCCGGACCGCCGGCCACGTCTTCGACATGGAGCTGGATCTTGCACGAGTTCCACATCGACGATCAAGCAGATCGCCCGTTGGGGTAACTAGCGAACTGCAATTGCCGTCCGCTGTGTTGCACCTAAAGCTGATCACGAGCGGGAGGACCCGGATGCTGCCCGAGCAGGCGCAACGCCACTACTGGCTTCCGATACCGAACGAGGAGCTACCGGGCGGCGTGCGGCACGCGTTCCGCGGAGTCCGCTGGGATGGGCTCGCCTCCGCCGACACGGTCTGCGGCGAACTCGTCGGCATGGCCCAGCCCAGCGAGCTCGACTGGATCTTCTTCCCCACTTGCGCCGAGTGCCACTCCCGGCTCAAGGAGGGATGATTCACGGGCGCGGTTCGCCGCGGTAGTAGCCGAAGGACCAGAGGTTCCCCTCAGGGTCCCGGACGCAGAACTCGCGGTTGCCGTACTCCTGGTCCGCGATCTCCCGGAAGATGTCCGCTCCCGCGGCACGCACCCGTTCGTAGAGCGCGTCCGGGTCGTCGGTCACCACGTACATGCCCGCTGTGCCCGGTTGACGGGACCAGTCGTGGTCGGGCTTGTAGGAACCGAGCATGATGCCGCCGCCTTCCGGCCAGTCCAGCTGCGCGTGGGCGACCAGGTCTCCGTCGGTGTAGGCGGCGGTCTTGACGAATCCGAGGGTGTTCACCAGGAAATCGATGAGCGCGGGTGCGTCGTGGGCTTGCAGGGCTGGCCACACCGTGGGGGCGGGCCTGGTTCTCGGCGTCGTGGTCATACCGGGAATTCTTGCGCCGGCTGACCGGCTCCGGCTTGGATGTTTCGGAGCTCGTCCCCGATCCAGCGAGTGGGGCTGCACCCGGCGTACTGCTGGAACTCGCGGACCAGGTGCGAGTGGTCGTAGTAGCCGCAGGAGTGCGCCACCGCGGCCAGGTCGAGCGAGCTCGCCTCGCGGACGGTCCGGGCGATGCGCTGGCGGGCGTGCTCGAAGCGCATCAACCGCGACGCGGCCTTCGGGGTCACGCCGAGCTCGGCCTTGAAGATCGAGGTCAACTGGCGTTCACCGAGGTGGACGTGCCGGGCGAGCGCGCTCATCGAGCCGGTGCCGCGGTGCCAGGCGATCCACTTCCACGCCTCGACGACCTCTGGCCGCGGACCTGCGGTGACCCGGTCGGCGCCGGCACGCAGGTACGCGGCCAGAGCGGCGAAGCGTTCGGGCCAGGTGGTCAGCTCGGCGAGCCGCTGGCGCAGGTCCTCCGCGCCCTCCCCCAGGACGGCGCGCGCGTCGACAGCCTGGTCCCGCAGCTCACCGGCGGCAACGCCGAACAGCTGCCGCAACGCCAGGGGCCGGACCGCGAGCTGGATGCCGCTCTGGACCCGCGGTTGGGCGATGTAGGCGGGCCTGGTGTGCAGTCCGCCGAGCACCAGGTGGCTGCTGCCGGCGTCCTCGCCGGTGGGTTCGAACCCGGAGGTGACCGGTTCGTCGAAGGTCAGCACCAAGGTCAGGGCCGGGGACGGCAGACCTCGGTGCAGGACCGGGCGACGGAGGTGGGAGGTGTAGCCGACCGCGGAGACGACAGCCTCGGGCACCAGCCGTCCGCTCTCGACGAACCGCCACTCCCCCTGGTCCAGCTCGGTCACCTGTCCCATCATCCACGCGCCACCGATGACCTGCCGATGATCAGTCGGTTTCGGGACGCTCCTCGGCGATGCGCTCGTCGAGGGTGCGACCCTCGCGCTGCTCGCGCGGAGTGGGCCGTTCCGCGGTCGTCCTCGACCAACCCTCGGGCGGTTCGACCCCGCGCTCCAGCGGGTCGGTGCCGAGCTCGTCCTCGTCGAGGCCCTCCGCCGACTGCAGGTTGCCCGGGTCCTCCGGGTCCTGCGGGTCGGGTTCGGTCTCGTTCGGCGAAGGCGTGGAAGCCTCCACGGGGTCAGACATCCTCATCCTCCTCTGTGGATTCAGGAGAGCCGTTCGCTGACGGTGTCGAGGAGTTCGTTCCAGGACTTCTCGAACTTCTCGACACCCTCCTCCTCCAGCACCTTGAACACGTCGTCGAGGTCGATCCCCGCCGCAGCCAGGTCGTCGAAGACCCGCTGCGACTCCGCGGCCATGCCCGTCACCCGGTCACCGCGCACGTCGGCGTGGTCCGCCACGGCCTCCAGCGTCGACTCCGGCATGGTGTTCACGGTGTTCGGCGCAGCAAGCTCGTCGACGTAGCGGGTGTCGGAGTACGACTTGTCCTTCACCCCGGTCGAGGCCCACAGCGGACGCTGCACCCGAGCTCCCTCGGCCTCCAGCGCCTTCCACTTCTCCGAGGAGAAGACCTCCTGGCAGGCGGCGTAGGCCAGGCGGGCGTTGGCGATCGCGGCCTCACCGCGCAGCGGGTGGTTCTCCTGGATCGCGTCCAGCCGCTTGTCGACCTCGGCGTCCACGCGGGAGACGAAGAACGACGCCACCGACTCGATGCTCGCCAGGTCGTGCCCCTTGGACTTCGCCTGCTCCAGCCCGGCCAGGTAGGCGTCCATGACGTCCCGGTAGCGCTCGACGGAGAAGATCAGCGTGACGTTGACGCTGATGCCCTCGGCGATCACCTTCGTGATCGCCGGAAGACCCGCCTCCGTGGCCGGGATCTTGACCATCAGGTTCGGCCGGTCGACCGTCTTCCACAGGTCGATCGCCTCGGCGACCGTCTTGTCGCTGTCGTAGGCCAGCCGCGGGTCCACCTCCAACGACACCCGGCCATCCACACCACCGGTCCGATCGTGCACGGTGCGGAAGATGTCCGCGGCGTCGCGCACGTCGTCGGTCGTGATCGTGCGGACCGCGGTGTCGGTGCTCGCTCCCGCCCTGGCCAGTTCGTCGACCTGCTGGTCGTACTCGGTCTCCCTCGACAGCGCGTTGGCGAAGATCGTGGGGTTGCTGGTCGCGCCGACCAGGCCGTAGTCCTTGATGAGCTCGTCGAAGTGCCCGGTCTTGATCCGCCGGCGCGACAGGTCGTCCAGCCAGATCGACACACCGAGGTCGCTCAGCGCCTTGAGGTTCGCATTGGCCACCAGGTGTCCTCCAATCCCGAATCGGGGCTCTTCCCCGCCTACCCGTTCGGGGCGCGAGGCATGCATCCCCCCAGGCTTGTGTTCGGTCCGCGGAGCTCCGACTCCGCTTCGCGGAAGGACATCGCCGGCATCGCGGTGGGAACCCATGTCAGCTCGCGGCGGGCTCGGGCCACCCCCGCGAAGTCGGCCACCGGGAGCCGCCGCGCCGTGAGCCGGGAGTAGCGACATGCCGCCGAGCACCAGCCGGTTCCGGTTCGGGTCGTGCACGTGGCGCAGCACCACGTCCGAGTGGGTCCGCAGCAGCTGTGACCCGGTTCCCGGCCCGCTTCCAGCTCGGCCACCGGGTCGTCCAGGTCCACACCGCTGCGCCGGACCGCGACCAGCGTCTGCGGCAGCCACGGCGGGTCGAACGCGGCGGCCAGGTGGACCAGGGCGCCGTGCGAGGCGCCCACGAACACCACCGGGTGACGACGGCACGGGTACCGGTCGACCGCCCAGTCCACGAGGTCGTCGGCGTCGACGTAGCCAGCCGGCACGGCCTCGCTGACGCTCCGCGCGCTCGGCGGGCGACGGACTGTTCGGGCCTCCGAGCAGCGCCGAGATCACCGGCACCGCTCCGCGCGGGGCCGCGCCCCACACGGGACGTCCTGAGCTGGCAGGAAGCTCGACAGCGCGGAGCATGCCGCGGCCGAGTCGAACGAGGCCACCGCGCGATCAGCGCGCATCACGCCGCCCGGTAGCGCAGGACCGCGCCGATCCCCCCGGTCAGGTCGACGGCGTCCGGATCGGTGATCACCAGGCCCGCGTCGGCACCGGCCAGGGCCCGCACCACCGCGGCGCTGGCGGGAACGTCGCCGATGATCTCGCCACCGGTCTCCTTGATGCTGCGCTCGTCGGCGGCCAGCTCCATCGGGCCGGCGCCGATGTGCAGGTCGCCCGCGTGGTCGTCGTCGGTGGTCCACAGCAGGGTGCGGACCTGCCCGCGGCGCAGCGCCTCGACGGTGTCCTGCCATCCCTCCACCGCGCGCCCGCCGCGGCCCGCCTCCCGCCGGAACTCCTCGACGACCTCCGAGATCTGCGCGGCGTGGACCGCGCGGGTGATCTCCTGCCGGAGCTCCTCCCGGGAGACCTGCCGAGATTGGGGTTCCACCACCAGGTCCTGGGCGTCCCCCAGCAGTGCGTGCACCAAGGACCGCTGCTGGTCCTCGCCGGTCAGCACGACGGCTTGCGCGCCGATCTTGCGAGCGCGCTCGGTGATCTCGCCTGCGGTCGCCTCGGCGTTGCGCTTCCACCGCTCTTCGACGGCCATGTGGAACCGCTGGTGGTTCTCCTCGTCACCGCTGCGCGTCTTGTGCACGGGGTGCTGCTCGCCGTCGACGCGGATCTCGTCGGTCTCACCCGGGCCGCGCACCAGCGTCAGGTCCGCGCCGGTGTGCTCGACGTCGGCGATCAGGAACGGCACCTTCGTCATGCACCGCCGCAGGTAGGGCATCAGGTGCGGCAGCGGTCCGACGTAGGCCTGCTCCTCGGCGGGCAGGTCGGTGGGCGGTGCGGGCAGTTCGTCCTGCAGCACGACCTCACCGCCCTCGGCGACCAGCACCTGCCCGCGCTGACCGGTCTGGGCGCGGTGCTCGCGCACGTGCTCCTCGATCGCCGTCAGGTCGGCGTCGTCGGCTCCCTGCTCCTGCAGCCCCTCGCGGACCGCACGCCAGCGCAGTTCGATCGCCTTGGCCGCGTCCTCGGCATCACCCGAGGTGTCCAAGTAGGCGGTGACGAACGGACCGGGACGCTGGTAGACGTGCTGCAGAGGACCCATCTCCACGGCTCCATCACCCCGTTCGTGCTCCACGACTCGCCTCCGGCCTGCGGAGGCCGTGCCCCGGAGGTTCCCGGACGGGACTTCGGGCTAAACCCGGCGACCGAGGGCCGCGTAGGCGTTGGAGCGCGCGATGTCGTCCTCGCTCGGCGGCTGGTCGGGGTGCCAGGACGGCGTCGGGACCAGGCCGGGCGGGACGAGCTCGTAGCCGTGCAGCAGTTCGGCGATCTCCTCCGGCGGACGCCAGCGCACGGGCGTGGGCGTGCGGGCCATGACCTCCTCCGCCGCGACGACCTGTTCGTCGGTGGCCGCGAGCTGCGAGATGTGCGTGACGGCGAGGTAGCTACCGGGGACGCACGCCTCCCGGTAGGCGGCGGTGAGGGCGGTCGCCTCGTCCTGGTCCGGCACGAACGGCAGGATCGCGACCGCCAGCACGGCCACCGGACGCGAGAAGTCGATCTGGGACACGCCGGGGGCGCGCAGCACCGCCTTCGGGTCGCGGATGTCGGCCTCGTCGATGGTGACCAGCGGGTTCTCGTCCAGCAACGCCCGCGCGTGGGCGACGGCGACGGGTTCGTGGTCGACGTAGGCGATCCGCGCGTGCGGGTCGTGCCGGTGAGCGATCTCGTGCACGTTGCCGACGGTGGGGATGCCTGAGCCCAGGTCGAGGAACTGGTCGATGCCCTGGTTCGCCAAGTAGCTCACCGCGCGGCGCAGGAAGGCGCGGTTGGCCACCGCGTAGTCGCGGGCGTAGGGCATCGCCTGCAACCCGGCTTCCGCGGCCTCCCGGTCGACCTCGAAGTTCGTCGACCCACCCAAGTAGTAGTCGTACATCCGCGCCGAGTTCGGGCGCTCCACGTCCACTTCGCCGCCTGTCCGCTTCGACTCCGGGAACACCAGCACTTCCTCCCCACCACCTGGCCCGAGCCACCAGGCTACCGATCGAGCACCGTCCGTCACAGCCCGCGTCCCGCTCGGCGGGCCGCCCTCAGCGGGAACGCGGTGCCCGGCGCGCGGAACCGGCGAAGCGAGGGCGTTCGCAACAAACCCGGTGGGTCCACTCGGGTTCGTGCCACCAGCGCGCGGGGTCGGTCTCCGGGCTGGCCCGGCGGGAACCGGTGACGACCGCGGAGCTGGTCGACGCGGGGACCTCGAACGGGGCGAGCAGTGATCCGGTGGTGTGCCGTACTCCGCCGCGGAACACCGTGCGGACCGCGGCCGCCGCAGCGATGTCGGCGAGCGGGTCCCCGTCGACCAAGGTGAAGTCGGCGTAGGCGCCCGGGCGGATCTCGCCGAGCTCTCCTGCCAGCCCCAGCCAGCGGGCCGGGTTGCGGGTGGCCGTGGTGAGCGCTTCGTGCGGGGTGAAGCCGTGGGCGACCATCGCGCGCAGGTTCATGTGCAGCGAGATCGCGACGTTGTCCAGCGGGGAGTCAGTTCCGGCGATGACGAACCCGCCGCCGCGGTGGATGCGCAGCAGCATGTCGACCTGGTGGGCCAGCTGCGCGCGGGTGACCTCCCCGTCGGGGCCGGACGCGGTCTCGGCCTCCTCCAGCAGCCGCTGGAACTCCCACGGCGGGAACAGCACCCGGGTTCGGTGGTCGTCGATCAGCGAGCGGTCGGAGGCGTAGAGCCCCGAGGAGCTGAACAACGTGGGGGTGATGGACATGCCGCTGGCGATGAACAGCTGCACCGCGTCGTCGTAGGAACGGCCGAGCTCGTCGCAGGTGTGGGAGTAGCCGAGCCGGTTGGTCGCGCCGGTGTGCTCCATGCCGTCCATGCCGATGTTCGCGGCCGGGTAGACGTAGTGCGAGCTCAGCGGAACGCCCCGCGCGTGCGCGTGCTCGATGGCCGCCTGCTGCAACCGGACCGGCAGCCGCACGTAGGTCTTGACCATGTCGTAGTCCAGTGTGGACGCCCGGCGCATCTCCAGCCGCAGCTGCTGCTCGCTGAGGGTCGGTCGCATGAAGTTGTAGTAGATCCGCCCGCCGTCGACGGCTTCGCCGGTCGCGAAGTACCGCGGCCCGACCCGGTCCCCGGAGCTCAACGCCTCCCGGGTCTCCTGCATCTGGTACGCCGGGTCGCCGGGCGAGCGGGTCGTGGTCACGCCGTAGGCCAGCCACGCGCGCCCCTGCCGGTCTCCCCACTGCCTGCCGCGCAGGTGCCAGTGCACGTGGGCGTCGATCAGACCGGGCATCGCGGTGCGCTCCCGGGCGTCGACCTGTGCTCGCCCGTCCTGGGCCGGCAGCACGGCGGCGATCCGCTCCCCCTCCAGCACGATGTCGACGTCGCGGCGCAGTTCCTGCGACACCCCGTCCCACACCGCTCCGGCGCGCACCACCTGGTGCTCGGCGGTCCGGGCCGGACTCCACCGCAGCTCCACCGGGATCGAGCTCACCTCGCCGGTGCCGATGTGCACCGAGCGCAGCTCGCCGCCGTTGAGGAACAGCAGGTGTTCCGAGTCGCGCCAGCTAGGCGAGTCGGTCAGCTCGGTGGTGACCTGGCGCGGAGACCCGGTGAACGCTCCCGACGAGTCGACGGGGACGACCCAGGCCGTCGACTCCACGACGAAGGCGAGGTGCCTGCCGTCCGGGGACCACACGGGGCCGTCGTCGCCGCGCGTGGCCAACGACCGGAACGGCTGCACCTCCGTGTAGTGCAACGCCCCGGTCTCCACGTCGACGCGCACGACCTGGCTGGTGCCCTCGCGGAACCGGGTCCCGTAGGGCTTGACCGCGGCGAGCACCAGCGTCTTGCCGTCCGGGGACCAGTCGGGGCGACCAGGCTGGAACATCGGGGGCGTGAGCTGGCGCGGTTCGCCGCCGTCGAGCGCGGCGACCCAGGTGGCACCGTCCTGGTCCTGGTAGGCGACCTGGGTCCCGTCGCGGGAGAACCGCGGGGTGATCGCCGCTCCGGCGACGTCGGTGATCCGCCGCTGCTCGCCGGTGCCGAGGTCGAGCAGCCAGAGGTCCGCGGTCCCCGCGCGGTCACTGCTGTGGAGGAGGTGGCGGCCGTCCGGTGAGAAGTCCGGGTCCGAGGCGAAGTACCCGTCCGCGACGACCCGCCGCGGGGGCTCACCGATCGGCATCACCCACAGCGCGTTCAGGGCGCGGAAGGCCACCTGGGCCCCGTCCTTCGAGCACACGGGTCCGGCCACCCCGGTGACCTCCGGGCCGCTCAGCCCCGAGCGCCGCTGCCGGTAGGCGCGGCGTGGTAGCACGGGAACCGTTGCGGCGAAGGGAACCTCGCTGCGCGCGCCGGACAGGGCGCGCCGGCGCACCACCCCGTCGGCCGTGTAGAGCAGTTCGTCCGGACCGACCCACCGCGGCGTGAAGCCGAAGACGTCCTCGCCCTCGGTCACCGCGCGCTCGTCCACCACGAGGTCCCGCCGTGCACCGTCCAACCGGACGTGGGCCAGCCGTCCATCGCGGGCGAGGCTCGGCCCGAACAGCTCCACCTCGTCGCCACCGTCGACCAGGGTGCTGATCTGACCGGACCCGAGCTCGACGCGCTCGATGACGGTGTCACCGGCGACGTAGACCAGCGCGGTGCCGTCCGGTGACCAACTCGGCATCGACACGTCCGGCCGGTCCCGGGTGACCTGGTCGACGACACCGGAAGCCAGGTCCAGGACGAAGACCTGGTAGCCGTCCCCGCGGTCGGAGGTGAAGGCCAGAGCCCTTCCGTCAGGCGAGAACTTCGGCTCCCGGTGGTCGTCCGGTCCCGCGGTCAGCTGCCGCAGGCCGGACCCGTCGGCGGCCATCGTCCAGAGGTGGAAGTTGCCGTCGCGGTACGACTGGAACACCAGGCTCCGGCCGTCCGGGGAGAAGTCGGGTTGCGTGGCGTCCTGGAGCTCGTCGGTCAGCTTGCGCGCCTGCCCGCCACCGGGTTCGAGCAGCCAGATCGCGTTGACCAGGTCGAAGGCGATCCGTCCATCGGGCGCCGCGGTGGCGCAGATGTTCGTCCCCTGCCGCAGCGTCACCTCGGTGGCCGCCGCGGCGGCGAGACCGCGCGGCACGAACGCCAGCGCCGCCGCACCGGTTCCGGCCTGCAACGCCCTCCGCCGGGTGATCCTGCACCGTGGAACCTCCGCCGTCATCGCCACACCCTCCGACGTGCCGTCGACCTGAGCGAACCGCTCGATCGTCCGCGTTCGTCCTGCGACGCACAATCCGCCGACGAGTGACACCTGCTCGCTCTCCCCTCCTCGGGAATCGGCGCCTCACGCGCCTTTCCGCACACTCGATCGTGTAGCGCGGAGAACGTGAGCGGATGTCGATGATCAGGTGTGGTCGTCTCGCGATCACCTCCGGAACTGAGTGACATCCCTCCCCGCGCCGCGTGCGCGCACGTCCGACCGCAGGTCGCCGCACCTGGTGGTGCGGCGTGCGGGCGGCTCTCACCGTGCCCGTCGGGCTTGGTGGCGTGGGCGCCGCTGGCACCGGCGCTGCCGTGGTGGTGGCGGTGGTGGGCCGACCGCAGTCGGCGCGGCGGCGGGGTTGGTGCTGGCCGCGGCCGGAAACCGCCCTCGTCCCCGTGGCTTTCGCCGACGCGTCGTTCGGCGACGTCGTCGAGGCGACGGAGGTGCACCGCTGGTACTACGGCTCGTTCGCCTGGTACGAGGAGTGGCGGCACATCGACACCCTCATGGCCGGGCCGTGGGCCCTGCGCCTGCCGGTGCTGATGACCGTCGGCGTGGGTCTGCTGGTGGCGTGGGGCCGGACCGCCGCACCGCCGACGGCACGATCCGCTCGTTGATGCTCACCAGCGCGGCCATCACGGCCCTGGCCATGGCGCTCCTGGGGTTCAGCCCCACCAAGTGGGTGCTGCACTTCGGCGCTCTCGCGGCCCGGCGGTGGTGCTGCTCACGACCGCGCTGCTGCGCTCGCCGCTGCCGCGCACCACGGGCGTGGTGGCGAGCACCGCCGCCACAGGTGTGCTGATCGTGGTGGCGGCGGGGTCCTCGGGCCCGAACACCGGGAAGCCCTGCAGCGACCGCGGGCAGTCGTTCGGCAACCACCTGCCGGCGTCGTTGTCCAAGGTCGAGCTGAGCGAGACCACGCCGCACCTCGGCGAGGTGTCCCTGCGCGACGCGAAGCTGTGGATCGCGCTGGCGGCGGCGATCGCCGCGTTCGGCCGGTGGCGGCGTCGCCACCACCGGGGGGTGCTGCTGCGGCCGGAGCGCGGCTTGCTGATCGCCACGGCGCTGCCTCTGGTCACCGGCGTGGTCGTGGTGTTCGTCCTCGCGCCGTTCCGGCAGGCGCCGGGGTGAGTGTCGCCGGCGGCGGCGTCGAGCACGCCACCACCGGTCGCACCGGGGGCTCGCCGACCACGTCCAGGTCCTCGCCGACGCCGACGCGCAGCCGATCCCGCCCGGCAAGCCTCCTGCTGTGAGCGGTGACTTCACCACCGCTGAGCCGCTGCCCGTGCTCCACTCGGCTCCTGGCCCGGAGTGGCACAGCCGCACGACCCACCCGACCGGGACGGGGTCGCTGGTTGGTACCGGGCGCCGGCGAAGGGGAAGGGCACGCAGTCACCGTGCCGGTGCTCGGCGAAGGGCTGCCCGCGCACCGGCTCACCGTGGAAGCCGCGAGGGCGACCGGCCTCAAGTCGATCCCGCTGAGCGCGGACGGCGCGCTGGGCGCCCGGCACTGGAAGGAACTGGCGGTGGCGCTGCCGCACCAGACCCGCGCGTCCGAGTCGTCGTGGAGCAGCACGGCCCGTGGCTGGCGGTCGGTCAGCCGAGGCCGACGAAGGCCCAGCCGGTGACGGTGGTGCTCGGTTGAAGATGCGGGTTCCGTCGATGCCTTCCCAACCGCAGGTCGGGCACCACCGGGGGCGCCAGCGTGTTGACTCGAGCTCAGCGAGGACGAGGGCGACGACTCACCGACGAGCGGATCGTCCTCGCCGACCAGCTCTCGGCGGTGCTGTGGCCCGACGTCGACCACGCCGAGGTGGCGTGCGGCATCACCACGCCACCCGAGGTGCGGGTCGGCGCCGCCGAGCACATCGACCCCGGCGTGCTGTCCCACGCGACGTTCACCGCCTGGGGCGGCAACTTCGCCACCAGCACCCACACCACCACCTGCGTGCGGCTGGCCTCAGCGCTGCCGGCGCCGACCGGATCCTCTACGCGCACGAACCCGGACTGGTCGACCTCGAGCAGCGCCACGACGACCGGGCGGGCTGGACGCAGCTGCCGACGCTGGCGGCCGAGGAGTGCACAGGCCGCAAGCACACCGGCTGAGCTGTCATCGTTCTGGAGGGGTCGTTCTGCGTGGCGGTGCGGGTGGCAGGACCTGAGCGGCTCCGTGGTCTCCGTGCGCCGTTCCTTGAGCGTTCGTGCACGCAGCGTCGCAGCGTACTCGCCACGAATCCGTTCAGACCCTGCGACGGTGCCGGTTGCGTCCCACACCTGACGAAGCGGCTGCCGCCGCGGCCGCCACGATCCTGCGGCGGTGCGAGCTGCGTCCCACACCTGAGTACAGCGGCTTCGCTGCTATGGGCACAGGCCTGAGGGCGCCGCCGGGTGTTCAGGCTTCGGGGTCTCCGTAGCGCTCGGCGATCGTGGGCGCCGACGCCCAGCGGGCACCGGGCTCCTCGCCCTGGGGCCAACCGGGCGGTGAGTCCTGCCAGGCCTCGCGGCGGCCGTAGGGCAGGGTGTCGATCAGCGCGAACGTGTGCGCCAGCTGCTCGATACCCCTGCCCGAGGTGTGCCAGGTGCGGTAGACGGTGTTGCCGGTGCGCAGGAAGACGTTCAGCCCGAACTCTCCGCCCGGGGGCGCCCCGACGTCGGCGCCGAAGGAGCTGTTCGCCGTGGAGTACCAGGGGAAGGCGTTGCCGACGCGCAGCTTGTAGGCCACCGCCTCCTCGATCGTGCCCTGGGTGACGATGACGAACCGCGCGTCGTAGTCGCGGAGGGGTTCCAGGCGGGTGAACTGCGCGGTGAACCCGGTGCAGCCGAAGCACTGCCACTTCTCCCCCGGGGTCCACATGTGGTGGTAGACGATCAGCTGCGACGCGCCGTCGAAGACCTCGGCCAGCGTGACCGGCCCGGACTCGCCCTCGAGGACGTAGTCGGGCATCTGCACCATCGGCAGACGGCGGCGCTGCGCGGCGATCGCGTCGAGTTCTCTGGTCGCGGCCTTCTCGCGAACGCGCAGCGCGTCGAGCTCGCGCTGCCAGGTGTCGGCGTCCACGACGGGCGGCACGGCGTGCGTGGTGGTCATGACCTCTCCCGCGGATGAGTGTCGATGCGGTCACCCATGTCGACCGCCCCCACCCCGGAAACTCATCGGGGGCCGGCCGCCGAAGCGACCGGCCCCCGAGAAGAGGGAGATCAGGCGCAGAGCTTCCAGTCGCCGTCTTCCTTGACCAGCTTGAGCTCAGCGGACTGCGGAGGCTGGCCCGGCACGGTCGACTCGATCGTGGCGGTGCCGTTGTCACCGCTCTCCTGGACGCCCTTGACCGACGTCTTGACCTGCTTGAGCATCTCCAGGTCCTGCGGCTTGGCGACCTTGAGGAACTCCTCCTTCTGCTTCTGCAGCTCCTCGATCTGCGGCATCGCGCTGCTGCAGACCACGGACCGGTAGTCGTCCGCCTTCACGCTGCGCGGGTCCTGGGTCTCCTTGGTCGACAGGGCCGCGTAGTCCTCGGCGGCCGACTGCGCCGAGTTGCCGGTGAACAGCCAGAAGGCACCGACGGCGACGACCGCGATCACCAGCACGGAGGCGGCCACCGCGACGACCATGCCGACCTTGCTCTTCTTCTTCGGCTGCTCCGCCTCAGAAGTCCCATCGGCCGCACCCGTCTCCGGCGCCGCAGCGGCCTCGACCTCCTCGGTCGGCTCCGACTTCTCGGCAGCCGCTGACTTCTCAGCGGCCTCCGGTTCCTCGGCGGCCTGGGTCTTCTCGGCTTCGGAGGCGTCGGGCGACGAGCCGGTCTGCTCGGCCTTCTTGGCCTCGCCCTCCGCGTCCTGGGTTCCGCTCTGCCCGGCACCAGTCTGCTCGGCGCCCGACTGCTCGGCGCCGGACTCGGCGTCGCCGTGGCCGGCTGCGGTCGAGCTCTCCGAGGCCTGCTCCGGGGCCGAAGTCTCGGTCTCCTCAGCGGGCTGCTTCTCGGAGCCGCTCTGGCCGGGCTCGTTCGGCGAAGAGGTCATGAACACCTTCCTGGTTCGGGCTTTACAAGTGCTGCCCCCAGGTGTACGTGACGGGGACTGCGAGTTCCACCCGTGTCGAACGACCAGCACGGCATTTCCCGCGCTGGGACATTACGATTCGACCACGCACGCGGTGGAGCTCTTCGATTCACGCCACCCGGAAGTCACGGCTGGTTCCGCTGAACGGCGCGATCTCTCCGGACCCCGCGGCCTTCCAATCTCCGCTGTGGACGATCCGGTACCGACCTGATGGGACAGCCGCCGGGATGTCCCACGTGATGGTCGCGGTGGAAGATGCGACGCCGTTGCGCTTCCAATGGTACTTGGTCGCCCAGTGCCGGTCGTCGGCCACCGTCCGCCACCGGTCGTGCACCCAGCGTTGCACCTCGACGTAGGTGCCGCCGCGGTGCAGGTCGTTCTTGGGGTGACCGGTGACGAACTCGACCACGACCTGCTCACCGCGGTGGTACCCGGTCGCGGGTTCGGTGAGCACGTCGCCGAAGTCGCGTCCGGGTGGCGGCGCGTCGAAGACCACGCCGGGCTGGAAGTTCGGCAGCGTGCCGGTCATGTCCGGCGGGACCGGGCCGAGCGGGACCCGCCGACCGGCGCGCATCGCCGCTGCCAGCCTGGTGAACTCCTGCTGGTACGCGGGCAGCGTGTAGCGGCCGAAGAGCGTCGAGGCGCCTTCGTACTGCTGGGCGTCGTACTCCTCAGGTGTGGTGACGTACTGGCTGTAGGCGTTCGCGTAGCCCTGCACCAGCACGTTCTCCAGCGGAACGCCGAGTTCCGCGGCAACGCTGCGGCGGATCCGCAGCCCCGCCACGATCGTGAACTCGGCGGGTCCGGCGACCAGGTGCACCTCGCCGATGCGCATCAGCTGCAACGGCAGCACCTGCGGGCACCACGGATGTGGTTGCATCGCACCGAAGGGGACGGCCACCGGTTTGGGCGCTTGCTCGTCGGCGAGCTCCGGCGGGATCGGCACGTCGGTTCCGCCGAGCCAGTCCGCCAGCGGGTTGCGGACACCTTCGCCGACCGGGAGCCCAGGTCCGTCCTCAGTGCTCCCCGCCAGCATCGACACGCCGATCGCCGCGGTGCAGGTGCGGTGCGTCTTGCCGTCCGGGGTGAACCGGCCGTCCACAGTGACCTCGGAGAGGTCGACGTAGCACAGCAGCGATCCGACCGGCCCGCTCACCGGCGTGGTGGCGGCGTCGAAAGCCCGCTTCGCTGCGCGGAACTGGCGTTCGCCGATGATCCGGGTGTTCTCGAACTCGTCGTCGGTCGGGCCGGAACCGGGATCCAGCTCCAGGTTCGGGGACATGTCCCCGGCGTTGGTCTGGGCGAAGCAGGCCACGAACTCCGGATCGTCCTGCTCCCACGCGAACGCGGCGTAGCCCTTGTTGTCCGAGCTGATCAGGTGGTTGCCGTTGGTCATCGAGGTGCCGTGGGTCGCGAACCACGCGATGGCGCCGACGTCGCGCCCGTCCCGGCTGAAGCGCAGCACGGTCACGGCCGGGTCGATGGCCTGCGGGAAGTGCGCGGTGTCCTGCGGCGGGTTGAGGTCGAAGGCGCTCCGGGAGCGGTTGACGCTCGCGTCGGTGAGCTCGGCCCGGCCGACCGCGAGGGCGCCGGGCGCGAGGTCGTCGTGCGCTCGGCCGATCGCCTCCACGACGCCGTCCACGACCGCGTCGAAGACCTGCTGCTGGAAGCCGAGCGTCGCCAGGTCGTAGGCGGCGTAGTGCGAGTCACCACCGCACGCGGCGTGCGTGTGGGTGGCGTTGAGCAGCACGTTCTGCTCGGTGTAGACATCGCCGTACGCCTCGCCCAGCCGCCGCAGGACCTCCTGGTGCACCGACTGGAACAGCGCGCCGAGCTCAGCGGTCACGAACACCACGCGGTTCACGCCGTCATCGATCAGGAAAGCGCGCGCGAGCGTGCGCAGGTGGACGCCGGCGGTCTGCTGCTGCGGCATGGAGTAGCCCATCATGCCGTTCTCGGCGGCCGGGCCGGTCACGTCGGCGACTCCGCGACCGATCCGGTACCCCGTCGATCCCCGCGCGGAGGCAGCGGCGCCGAGAGCCGCGGGACCGAACGTCGTGGCGGCGAACGGCGCGGCAGCGGCGGTGGCCAGCACTCGCCTCCGGGCAACGGGCATGGGCCTGCTCCTCAGTGAATGTGAAGCATGTTCACCTTCATGGACGCGAGCAGGCTACGCCGATCATGATCTGCTGCCAAGATCTCACTTCGGCGCGAAGCGCTGCCCGGCGTCGAGGCGCAGGCACTGGCCGTTGAGCATCGGGTTGTCGACGATGGCGCGCACCAGCTTCGCGTACTCCTCCGGGTGGCCCATCCGCCGCGGGAACGCCGCGTCCTTGACCAGCGCCGCCTTCTTCTCCTCCGGCGCGCCCCGCACGATCCCGGTGTCGAACAGGCTGGGCGCGATGGCCAGCACGCGGATGCCCATCGACCCGAGGTCGCGAGCCATGGTCAGGCACATCCCGGCGATGGCGGACTTGGCCGCGGTGTAGGCGACCTGGCCTACCTGCCCTTCGAAGGCCGCGATCGAGGAGGTGTTGATGATGACGCCGCGCTCGCCGTCCTCGGGTTCGTTGGCGTTCATGTGCGCGGCGGCGAGACGGCTGATGTTGAACGTGGCGACGGTGTTGAGGTCCAGGATCCGGCGGAAGGCGTCGAGGTCGTGCGGCCCTTGCTTGCCCAGGGTCCGCTGCGCGAGGCCACCTCCGGCCGTGGTGACGGTGATGTGCAGTCCACCGAGGTCGGCCACGGCGGCGGCGAGCACCCGCTCGACACCGTCGAAGTCGGTGACGTCGACGGGGTGGAAGGTCCCGCCCAGCTGCTGGGCGACCTCCTCGCCCGCCGAGCCGGCGAGGTCGGCGATCGCGACCGACGCGCCCTGCGCCGCGAGCAGTTCCGCGCTGGCACGGCCCATGCCCGAGGCTCCGCCGAACACGACCGCCTTCTTGCCGTTGATCTCCACTGACTCCTCCTTGAGTTCAGCGAACCCGCTGCTGGAGCTCGCGCTTGAGGACCTTGCCCGCCGCGTTGCGCGGCAGCTCGGGGACGATCAGCACCTGACGCGGGCACTTGTACCCGGCGAGGTGCTCCGCGCAGAACTCGCGGATCTCCTGCTCCGCGGGAGGTTCGTGGCCGTCCGGCTGGACGACCGCCACGACGCGCTCGCCCCACAGCTCGTCCGGGGCTCCGACGACGGCCGCCGCCGACACCGCGGGGTGCTGGTGCAGGACGTCCTCGACTTCGCGGGAGTAGACGTTCTCACCACCGGTGAGGATCATGTCCTTGCGCCGGTCGACGATGGCGAAGCGACCCTCGGCGTCGCGTCGGGCGAGGTCGCCGGTGCGGAACCACCCGTCGCGGAACGCTTCCGCGGTCGCCTCGGGGCGGTTCCAGTAACCGGAGAAGACCTGGTCGCCGCGGACCTCCAGTTCACCGACCTCGTCGGGCCCGCACTCGACGCCGTCGTCGTCGACGGTGCGGGCGGCCGTGAGCAGCATCGGCCTTCCTGCTGAGGCCAGCAGTTCCGGGCGTCCGCCGGCCGCCGCCCGGTGCTCCTCCGGCCCGTGGGCCAGGACGTTTCCGGCGAGTTCGGTCATGCCGAAACCCCCGCGGAACCCCGCGTTCGGGAAGCGGGTCATGGCCTTGCGCAGCGTGGCCACGGGCATCGGCGCCGACCCGTAGCCGATGCGGGTGATCGACGTGGTGTCGACGGTGTCCAGCGCCGGGTGGCGCAGCAGCATCTCCAGCATGGTCGGCGCGACCGTGGTGGCGGTGACGCGGTGCCGCTGCACCGCGTCGAGGAACCCTTCGGTGCTGTACCGGCGCAGCAGCACGACGGTTTCGGCGGCCAGGTGCGCGACCAGGACGTTGTGACCGGCGACGTGGCACAACGGCCAGGGCACCAGCACCACCGGGCGCTGCTCGACCGCGCGAGGCCAGCTCAGCACGGCGTTGACCACCCCGGCGACGACGTTGCGGTGGGTCAGCACGGCACCTTTGGCGCGGCCGGTGGTGCCGGAGGTGTAGAGCAGCCAGGCCGCGGAGATCTCGTCAGGGCGCTCGGGTTCGTCCTCCGGACGGCCCTCGAGCAGGTCCGGCAGTGCCACGCCGTGGCTGCCGTCGACGGTGACGACCGTGCTGATCGAGGGCACCTCGGCAGCCGCCCGGCGCGCCGTGCCGAGGTGCTGCGCCTCGGTGATGAGCACCGTCGGCCTGGCGTCGGCCAGCAGGTCGACGACCTCGCCGGGTGCGAGCCGGTAGTTCACCGGCAGCAGCACCATGCCGGCCAGCGGGACCCCGTAGTAGGCCAGCACGTGCTCGGGACCGTTCTCGCCGAGCACGGCGATGCGGTCGCCAGGACGAGCCAGCTCCGCGAGTGCGTGCGCCAGCCTGCACGTCGCCGCGCGCAGCTCTTCGAAGGTCCAGGTGAGGTCCCCGAAGTGCATCGCGGGGACGTCGGGCGCACGCCTGGCGGCGAGGGCCACCACGTCGCTGATCAGCATCTCGCCTCCCGCGTCCGCACCGACGACCAGAGGCACCGTACCAAACGATCGCTTGGTAACCAGTCAGTTCGCGCGGTCGGCCCAACCGGCCGGGAGGTCGCCGGGAGCGGTCGCGATGACGGTCTCGTCATCGACCCCGACGTGCTCGAAGAGGGTGATGCGGGCGAACTCCGGGACGACGTAGATCGGGTAGGTCGGCCCGGCGTCCCGGTAGGCGCGCATCTCGTCGAGGTGGTCGTTCTGGTACAGCACGGTCCGCTCGCCGTGCTGCCGGATCCACTCCGGGAAGAAGATGACGCCGTGCAGGACCCGCTCGTCGGGGATCACGTTGACCGACACCGAGGTCCCGGTCGGCTCGGTCCAGGACACCTTGTAGACCCCGCGGGTCAGCCGCACCAGGTCGACCTCCTGGTCCTTGACCCAGCGACCGCCGACGTGCCCGGTGTGGATGCGGTAGTCGATGGTCGTCGCGTTCTTGACGTACATCTCGTACTGCCAGCCGTTGGCGTAGGTGTAGGTGAAGCGGTGGCCGACGATGCCGGACAGGTTCTGCTCCGGGACCGGCTGCTCCACCGTGGTCGGGTGCTCGCTCACGCCTCTCCCCTCGTTGTGCCGGTTTCCGCCATTTAATTTTTGCTACAAACCTGTTTTGCTGCAAAACTAATGTGGGGTCGGGCACAATGACGTCGTGACCAGCGACCTCGACGACTCCGCCATCGAGTTCAGCCGGCTGCTCGGGCCGTTGCGCCGCGCCGTGCTGCGGCTGTCCCGCCAGGCCGCCGACCTGCCCGACCTCCCCGAGGCGCAGATCGAGCTGCTCCGCCTGCTGGTCGCCGAGGGCTCGCTCAGCCCGCGCGAAGCGGCCGGTGCGCTCCAGGTCGCGCCGTCGACGATCAGCAACCTGGTCAAGGCGATGCGGGCCACCGGACTCGTCGCCCGCGACACCGATCCCGAGGACGCGCGCACCGCACGGCTCAGCGCCACCCGGACCGCGCTGGACCTGCTCGACCGCTACGACCGCGCCAGCGCCACCGCTCTGCAGCGCAGCCTCGCCCAACTGCCGCCCGGCGAACGCGCACGCCTCGACGCGGCCCTGCCCGCGCTGCGCTCGCTGACGGCCACCTTGGACTCGGACATCCGGGCGGGAAGCTGAACGGCCCGCCTCGGCAGGAGCCGCGACGGGCCGTTCGAAGCGGGAGCGGTCAGGCGAGGACGCCCGCGATCGTGGCGCTGAGCAGGTTGGCCAGCGTCGCGGCGAAGACCGCGCGGAGGCCGTCCCGGGCGATCCAGCTGCGCTTGCTGGGAACCAGCCCGCCGAGACCGCCGAGCAGGATCGCCAGCGAACCCAGGTTGGCGAACCCGGTCAGCGCGAAGGTGACGATGGTGGCGGTCTTCTCGCTGAAGGCGCCCGCCTGCGGACCGAAGTCGCCGAAGGCGACGAACTCGTTGATCACCAGCTTCTCGCCGACGAAACCGCCCGCCGCGACCGCCTCGTGCCACGGCACGCCGATCACCCACATCAACGGCGAGAACACGTAGCCGAGGATCTGCTGCAGCGTCAGGTCCGGCAGTCCGAAGAGGCCACCGACCGCGCCGACGATGAGGTTGAGCAGCGCGATCAGCGAGACGAACGCGAAGAGCATCGCGCCGACGTTGAGCGCGAGCTTGAGCCCGTCGGAAGCGCCGGTGGCGGCGGCGTCGATGACGTTGCGCGGCTTCTCCTCCAGCGCGGGGGCGGCGGTGCCGAAGGCGACCTTCGTGGACTCCTCGCCCTCGGCCTCCTCGTCGTCGCGGGCCACCGGTGCGTCGTCGGAGGTGGTTCCGTCCTTGGTCTCCGGCATGACCAGCTTGGCCATGAGCAGACCCGCCGGCGCGGCCATGAAGCTGGCGGCGATGAGGTTCTCCAGCTTCGCGCCCAGCATCGCGTAGCCGACCATGACGGTTCCGGCCACGGTCGCCAGTCCACCGACCATGACGGCGAAGAACTCCGAGCGGCTCATGCCGGCGAGGTAGGGCCGCACCAGCAGCGGGGCCTCGGTCTGGCCGAGGAAGATGTTGCCGGTCGCGTTCAGCGACTCCGCCCGCGTGGTGCCCAGCGCCTTCTGCAACGCGCCACCGATGATCCGCACGACCCACTGCAAGACGTGCAGGTGGTAGAGGACCGCGGTCAGCGAGGACACGAAGATGATCAGCGGCAGCACCTGGAAGGCCACGACCGTGCCCTCGGAGGGCATGATCGGCCCGACGAGGAAGTCGATGCCCTCCTGGGAGGACTCCATCACCTTCGTGACGCCCGCGGCCAACGTGGCCAGCGCCTTCTCCCCCAGCGGCCAGCGCAGCACGACGAGGGCGAAGAGAACCTGGATCGCGAGCGCCCCGAGCACGGTGCGGTAGTTGATCGCCCGTCGGTTGGTGGACATCGCGAACGCCAGCAGCAGCACGACGAGCATGCCGCCGATGCCCCACAAGACCTGCACCTGGAACCAGCCTTTCCTCGAACCGCCGCTGCCGCGACGCGCCGTTGGGTTCGAGGGATGCTCGCACGCGAAACCAGGCGAACGCACCCGGGTGGCGTGTTTGTGACTCCGCTAACGGCTGGTCACGGGCACTCGAAGCTCCACAGTGCACTCACTCGGGGATTTCGAGCGGGGGCAGCGCGTTCTCGACGTCCTCACGGGTCGGTTCCAGCCACGGCGGCAGCTTCAGGTCGCGGCCGAGCTCCAGGAGCGGTTCGTCGATGTCGAAACCGGGGCCATCGGTCGCGAGCTCGAGCAGCACACCACCGGGTTCGCGGAAGTAGATCGACGTGAAGTACTGCCGGTCGCGGATCTCGGTGACCTCCAGCCCGCGCTCGACGAGCTCCTCGCGCCACAGCTGCTGGGTGGCCGCGTCGGGCGCGCGCCAGGCGACGTGGTGCACGGTCCCGCCGGCCACGAAGCCCTCCGGGGCGGTCGGGTCCACCCGGACGTCCACCAGCGCCCCCGGACCGCCGTCACCGGCGGCGAAGCGCAACCGGTCGCCGTCCTGGTGCCGGAACTCCAAGCCGAGCCCGTCGACGAGCAGGTCGGCCGTGTCGGTTTCGCGTGCGACGGTCATGGTCACCGAGTGCAGCCCGCGGACGGCGTGCTCCGCCGGCACCGACGGGGTGTCCCACGGGTCGCGCGGGTCGCCCTGCGGGTGCGCCACCAGGGCGAGCTCCAGTCCGTCGGGATCGCGGAAGCCGAGGACGTCCTCCGCGTCGCGGTTGGTCACCCGCGTCGTCTCGACACCGGCCGCATCCAGGTGCTGCTTCCACCACCCGATGGAGTTCGGCGGGACGGAGAACGCGGTCGTGGTGGCCTGCCCGGAGCCGGTCCGGCCGTCCTCGATCGACTCCCACGGGAAGAAGGTCAGCAGCGAGCCCGGCTGACCGGCGGTGTCGCCGTAGTAGAGGTGGTACACGCTCGGCAGGTCGAAGTTGACCGTCGTCTTGACCAGGCGCAACCCCAGCGTGCGCCGGTAGAAGTCCGCGTTGTGCTGCGGGTTCTCGCCGATCGCGGTGACGTGGTGCAACCCGCTGGTCTTGATCGCCATGACGGCCTCCTGCCTCCCTCAACTGCCAAGGAAGACATTAACAGTAATATATCTTTCGCTCAAGATGATTTCGCGCAAGACTGTCCGGGTGCTGCGGCACCGAGGCGGTTCCCGCAGGCACCGCGGCGCGCAGAGGAGGATGCCACCCCCGGCCAGGAACGTCGAGGTCGTCGCAGCGCCCTCACCCTGGAGGAGCGCGAAGAGCCCGGGACGGCCGAAGCCCGATCACCGAGCGCTGGGCACGCCCCGCGCGTGCTCAGAGCCGGTGCGCCAGGAGCACGCGTGGCCCCCGCAACGCGGGACCCGGGACGTCAGAGCCGACCGCTGGTTCGAGGGGCTTGCTGAGGGCGGCCGGACTCGGCCGAGCCGCAGGTGGCGCCCGGCTCTGGCCGGGCGCCACCAAGGTGAGAGCTGATCAGCGGGCTGCGCCCTCGGACTTGGCGAACTCCGCCTTCCACTCGCGGAAGGCCTCTTCGTCACGGCCGCGCCGCCAGTACCCCGAGATCGACGCCTGCTCCCGCGCGACGCCGCGCTCGCGGAACAGGTACGGCCGGACGCGGCGCATGACCTCGTGGGCCTCGCCGTGCACGAAGGCGTGCACGCGACCCGGCAGCCACTCCAGCTCGCGCACCGCCTTCTCCAGCGCGCCGTCCTCGCCGACGTCCGAGCGGTAGATGAAGTCGACCTCGCCGTCCTGCGGCAGCGGCAGCTCGGGCGCTTCGGCCGGGGAGTCGACGAGCAGCACGACGCGCACCACCGCGTCGGCGGGCATCGCGCGAAGGGCCGCGGAGATCGCCGGCAGCGCAGCCTCGTCACCGGCCAGCAGGTGCCAGTCGGCCTCCGGGTCGGGCCGGTAGGCACCGCCCGGACCGTTGACGATCAGCCGGTCACCCGGCTCGGCCCGGGCCGCCCACGGACCGGCCACGCCCTGGTCCCCGTGCATGACGAAGTCGATGGCCATGGTGCCCCGCTCGACGTCCGGGAACAGCGCCGTGAACGTGCGCACGGTGGGCATGTCCTCGGCCGGGACGGTGCCGCGCATCGCCTTGACGTCCAGCGGCTCCGGGTAGGTCACGCCCTCCTTGGGGAAGACCAGCTTGACGTACCGGTCCGTGTGCACGCTGTCGGCGAAGGCGGACAGGTCGTCGCTGCGGAACCACAGTCGCCGTACCCGCGAAGTCACCATCTCCGCGCTGGTCACGGTCAGGCAGGTGGCCATCGATCTCCTCACACGCGCTCACGAGATTAGGTCAGCCTAACCCATCCACGCGGCGCTCGGCAGCGCCACTCCGGCCCGCTGGGCCCCCGGTCGATCGGGTTCCTCGAGAGCCGCTCATCCCCGCTGCTACCAGCTGGCGACCTCGTGGGGAGTCCCGCAGAGTACCGGGATGAACAGGCGCTCCGGAGCTTCCCGGCATGCGGTTCGCTGATCTCGCACTCGACGACGAAGGGCCAGTGCCGCGATGCGTGCGACGATGATGTACGGAGCGGGCGACGTGCGCGTGGAGGACGTGCCCGACCCGGTGCTGCAAGAACCGACCGACGCGGTCGTGCGCGTGTTGCGCGCCTGCGTGTGCGGCAGCGACCTGCACCCGTACCACACCATGCCGCCCTCGGAGCAGGGAGCGCCGATGGGGCACGAGTTCCTCGGCGTCGTCGAGAACCTCGGCTCCGAAGTGGACGGTGTGAGCAAGGGCGACGTGGTGATCGCGCCCTTCATGTTCTCGGACGGCACCTGCGAGTTCTGCCGGGAGGGACTGCACAGCTCCTGCCGGCGCGGTGGGGTGTGGGGAACCGGCGGGGTCGGAGGCGGTCAAGCCGAGGCGGTTCGCGTCCCGCACCCCCGGCACGTTGGTCACGGTCCCGGCCGAAGTGGACTCCTCCCTGCTGCCGTCGCTGCTGAGCCTGTCCGACGTCTTCCCGACCGGGTACCACTCCGCCGTCAGCGCCGGCGTCCAGGAGGGCAAGACGGTGACGGTCATCGGTGACGGAGCGGTCGGCCTGTCCGCGGTGCTGTCCGCCCGACTCCTGGGCGCCGACCTGGTCATCCTCATGGGACGGCACGAGGACCGCACGAACCTCGGCGTGGAGTTCGGGGCCACCGACGTCGTTCCCGAGCGCGGCGAGGAAGGGATCGCCAGGGTCCGGGAGCTCACCGGGGGTGACGGCACGCACGCGGTGCTGGAAGCCGTCGGCTACGAGAACGCCTACGACATGGCGATCGGCGTCGCGCGGCCCGGCGGAGCGATCAGCCGCGTCGGGGTTCCGCAGTACACCGAGGCCAACGTCGGTCTCGACCTGTTCATGAACAACGTGACGCTCACCGGCGGCGTCGCCCCCGCCCGCGCCTACATCGAGCGCCTGCTGCCCGACGTCCTGGAAGGACGCGTCGAACCCGGCAAGGTCTTCGACGACGCGGTGGACGTCGAAGGAGCCCCCAACGCCTACCGCGCCATGTCCGAACGCCGCTCCCTCAAGGTCATGGTCAAGCCCTAGCAGCGCCAGCTCTGCACGGCGGCACCACGGCCTGCGGAACCACCGCGACACCACGGACTCCGCGCGCCACCCTGGTCCGTGGCCCGGTGCACGGCGATCCGACGGAGGACCCCCGCGACCGCGCTACGCCACACCGCAGCACAAGCCCTGCCGGGATGACCGTGCAGCTCTGCAGAACCCGCGGCGCGCCCCACCCCTCCTGGGCCCCCTTCGAACTTCGCGAGAACTTCGAGGGGGCTCTTCGGGGGTCGAACTTCTCGCGAAGTTCGAGGGGGAGCTTCCGCCGTCGAACTTCGCGCGGAATCTGGACGCTCCGGCCCGGTGCAGGGGGCTCGGGCGGGGTTGCTCCACCCCGGTCAGAGGAGGGTGGGGCGGACGGTGGTCCAGGTCAGCGCTGGAGGCGGGGGTGGGCGCCCACGGTCATCAGGGCGATGTCGACGTAGCGGGCCGCGAGCTCCTCGGGGCTCAGCGGGCCGTCGGGGTGGTACCAGCGGGCGACCGACTGGCACATGCCCAGCAGCGCGCGGGAAGTCTCGACCGGGTCGTCGACGAAGAAGGTGCCGTCCTCGCAGCCCATCTCGATGACCTCGGTGAGGACGTTCTCCACCGCCTTGCGACGAGCGCCGTAGCGGCGGCGGTTGCTGGTCGAGAGGTAGCGCATCTCGCTGTCGATGGCGGCCAGCCGGAACCGGTAGGCCATGTGCAGCACGATGGCTTCGATGACGCTGACGAACTGCTCGCGGGGACGCCCGGGAGACTCGTCGGCGGCGGCGCGCACCCGCCAGGCGACCTCGCTGGTGCCCAGCTCCAGGAGGGCGACGAGCAACCCTTCCTTGTTCTCGTGGTGGTAGTACAGCGCGGGAACCGTCATGCCGACGCGACGCGCGATCTGCCGCACGGTCGCGCCGTGGAAGCCGCTCTCCCGGAACTCGTCCAAGGCCGCGTCGAGGATCGGCGTGAGTTCCAGCGGTCCGAACTCCCGCCACCCGGCCCCGGTCTCGGGTTCCGCGTTCGGCTGAGCCATGACGTCTCTCCCTCTCCCCCGCTCGCGGGGGACCTTACCGGCCGGCGCCGGGCGCCGGCCGGTTCGGGCCTCGCTCAGCGGGGCGCCATCCGGATGGCACCGTCGAGACGGATGGTCTCACCGTTGAGCATCGGGTTCTCGACGATGTGGCGCACCAGCGATCCGTACTCGGTGGGGTCGCCCAGCCGCGAGGGGTGCGGCACCTGCGCACCGAGCGAGTCGATGGCCTCCTCGGGCAGCGTGGCGAACAGCGGCGTGTGGAACAGGCCCGGCGCGATCGTGGTGACCCGGATCTTCAGGTTCGCCAGGTCGCGCGCGATGGGCAGCGTCATGCCGACGATCCCGCCCTTCGACGCCGAGTAGGCGGCCTGCCCGACCTGACCGTCGAAGGCGGCCACCGACGCGGTGTTGACGATGACCCCGCGCTCCTCGCCGACCGGGTCGACCCGGGACATCCGCTCGGCGGCCAACCGCAGCACGTTGAAGGTGCCGATGAGGTTGACGTTGATGACCTTGGTGAAGTCGGCCAGCGGGAAGGCGCCCTGCTTGCCGACGGTCTTGGCGGCGTTGCCGATGCCCGCGCAGTTCACCGCGACCCGCAGTGGTCCCAGCGAGTCCGCCGCGTCGAGCGCCGCGGTGACCTGCTCCTCGTCGGTGACGTCGGCGGCGGCGAACACGACGCCGTCGCCGAGCTCCTTGGCCACGGTTTCGCCCTGCGAGGACGGCAGGTCTACGATGACGACCTTCGCACCCTGGCCGTGGAGTTCCTTCACCGTCGCCAGCCCCAGCCCGGAAGCACCACCGGTCACCAGCGCGACAGCATCCTTGATGTCCACTTCCACTCCTCACTTCTCGACCGACTGCCCGCAGTGTACTGAGCGAACGCTAAGTAACCAAGACCCGCGTGCAGGTTGACACTTCCGACTCGCTTAGCGATCGTTCAGTAGACCATCGAAGGAGGAGCGCCATGGACGCCGTCATCGTCGACGCGATGAGAACCCCGGCAGGCAAGGGCAAGCCCGGAGGGCAGCTGTCCGGCATCCACCCCGCTGAACTGCTCACCCGCACGCTGCGCGGCCTCGTCGAGCGGACCGGCATCGACCCGGGCGAGGTCGACGACGTCATCGGCGGCTGCGTCAGCCAGGCCGGCGAGCAGGCGCTAAACATCACGCGCAACGCCGTGCTGGGCGCCGGGTTCCCCGAGTCCGTGCCCGCCACGACCATCGACCGGCAGTGCGGTTCCAGCCAGCAGGCCGCGCACTTCGCCGCGCAGGGCGTGCTGTCCGGGACCTACGACGTGGTGATCGCCTGCGGTGTGGAGTCGATGAGCCGCGTGCCCATGGGCACGGCTCCGATGGGCACCAAGCCCTTCGGGCCGTCGGTCGCGGAGCGCTACCCGGAAGGTCTTGTCAACCAAGGTGTTTCAGCTGAGCTGATCGCCGCGCGGTGGAAGTTCGGCCGCGACGAGCTCGACGAGTTCTCCGCGCGCTCGCACGCCCGCGCCGCCCTGACCGCCGCCGGCGGCGCCTTCGACGACGAGGTCCTGCCGATCACCGTCACCGGCGAGGACGGCACCGAGCACACCGCGAACGCCGACGAGACCGTGCGCGTGTCCACCACCGCCGAAGGGCTCTCGGGGCTGCGCCCCTCGTTCGCCAACGACGCGCTGGCGCAGCGCTTCCCGGAGATCGACTGGCGCATCACCCCGGGCAACTCCTCGCCGCTGACCGACGGGGCCTCGGCGGTGCTCATCATGAGCGAGGCCAAGGCACGCGCGCTCGGCCTGCAGCCGAAGGCGCGGTTCCACAGCTTCGCCGTGACCGGCAGCGATCCGCTGCTCATGCTCACCGGCGTCGTCCCGGCCACCCAGAAGCTGCTCGAGCGCTCGGGGGTCTCGATCGACGACATCGACGCCTACGAGGTCAACGAGGCGTTCGCGCCGGTGCCGCTCCTGTGGCAGCGGGAGTTCGACGCCGACCCGGCGCGGCTCAACCCGCGCGGTGGCGCGATCGCGCTGGGCCACCCGCTGGGCGCCTCCGGCACCCGGATCCTGACCACGCTGGTCAACCACTTGCAGGCCACCGGCGGGCGGTACGGGCTGCAGACCATGTGCGAAGGCGGCGGCATGGCCAACGCCACCCTCGTCGAACGGCTCTGAGCCGCCTCGGCTGTCGAAAGGCGACGTGTGTCCACGACTTCCACGTACGACCTGCTGGTCGAACGCGACGGCGCGGTGTTGCGCCTCAGCTGGAACCGCCCCGACGCGTTCAACGCCCTGACCGGCGAGATGGTGCTCGGCGCCGCCTCGGTGATCGAGGAGGCCGCCGGCGGTCCCGCCGTGCGTGTCATCCTCATCACCGGTCAGGGGCCCGCCTTCAGCGCCGGAGCGGACCTGGAGGAGGTCTACCCGGAGCAGGCGGTCGGCGAAGCCACGCTCGACGCGGCCAACCGGCTGATCCGCGCCATCCGCGCGGCGCCCCACCGGTGCTGACCGCGGTGAACGGCCCGGCCGTGGGTTTCGGCGCGTCGATCGCACTGGCCGCCGACCCTCACCCTGGCCGCGTCCTCGGCGTACTTCCTGCTGGCCTTCGCGCACGTCGGGCTCATGCCCGACGGCGGTTCGACGGCGCTCGTGCCCGCCTCGGTCGGGCGAGCACGGGCCATGCGGATGGCCGTGCTCGGCGAACGCGTCGACGCCGCAACGGCCTTCGACTGGGGACTGGTCACCAAGGCGACGAGCGATGAGGACTTCTCCGCGGAGGTTGCCAAGCTCATCGCCAAGTTGGAGGCCGGTCCCGCGGCCGCCTACCCGCGGATCACACGCGCCCTCGACGCGACGTCGCTGTCCACGCTGGACACAGCGCTGGAGACCGAGCGGGAAGGCCAGCTCGCCCTCTTCGAGTCGCACGACTTCGCCGAGGGGGCCTCGGCCTTCCGCGAGAAGCGCACACCGCAGTTCCAAGGCCGCTGACGGTCCGTGCTCGCGTCACGCCCCGTGGCGCGGGCACGGGCAGCTCACCGCACCTCGCCGAGGGCTTGGGTTTCCCGGTCGAGCGCGGCGGCCAGGTCGGTGTTGGTCAGCAGGAGGGCGACCAGGAAGCTGGCCAAGTGCTCCCGCGTCACCGGGAGATCACCCCTGATCCACATGGTGAACACCTCGAAGGCGCCGCCGACCAGCGTGAGCCCCAGCAGTTCGGCGTCCTGGGCGGGTGGCGCCTGGTCGCCGAGCAGTTCCCGGGTTTGATCGGCCGCGATGGTGGCGAGCATCCGGATGGTCGCCGAGCGTCGCTCGCGGAGCACCTCGGTCGCCTGGGACTCGACGAGCAGCCTGCCGCGTCGCGGATCTTCCTCCAGGAAAGCGATCCCGGCCTCGACGACCGCGCGGACGCGCAGCCGGACGTCCTGCGACGTGCCCTCCAGCGCCTCGACCACGACGCGCGTGCACTCCGCGGTGACCTCGTCGAGGACGGCGAGCAGGAGTTCGTCGCGGTCGCGGAAGTTCTCGTGGAAGTAGCGGTCGTTGAGCTTGGCCTTGGCGCACACACCGCGCACCGTGACCCGCTCCCAGCCGCCCGAGGTGAGCGCATCGAGAGCGGCGTCGAGCAGTGCTGCGCGGCGCTGCGCCCGGCGTTGTTCCGGGGATTCGCCGCGGTAGTAGCGGGCCGAGGTCGTCACCCCGCGATCCTCTCACCCTTGACCTCGAACGCAATCTGGTGGACAGTCGCACCAGATTTTGTGGTGACAGCGTCCACCAGATCGGCTGCGAGGAGCACGTCCCATGAGCCAGACCGCCGACGGCCCGCCACTCGTCGACCAGCGACCCGTCGAACCGACCCCACGACGCCGGCCGTTCGGCCCCGGCTCCTACCTCTGGGACCACGCCGGTCTGATCACCTTCTCGCTGACCACCGGGGCGGGTTTCGCTCTGCAGCTCATGCACCCCTCGGTGGGAGCGGTGGTCGACGAGCACTCGGTGTTCCGCACCGACGCGATCGGCCGGGCCTCGCGCAGCATCGCCTCGGTGCAGACCTGGGTCTACGGCGGCGAGGAGGCGCTGGCCGAGGGCGACCGGCTGCGCGCCATGCACGCTCCGCTGAAGTCCACCGACGCCGCCGGCGTCACCCACCACGCGCTGGCCTCCGGGCCCTGGGCGTGGATCACCCTGACCGCGCCGTACGCGTTCACCACCGGAGCTCGCTACTTCTCCCGGCGCCCGCTCGCAGCGGTCGAGCGCGAGTCGGTCTACGGCGAGCTGAAGCAGCTGATGCGCAACCTGCACGTGGTCGAGAAGGAGATCCCGCCGACCTACGACGACTACCTGGCCCGCTTCGACGAGATCGTGAAGTCCCCGCTCGTCGCGCACCCCACCGTCCACGACTTCCTCAGGGCCTCGCGCACGATCCCGCCGCCGCTGACGGTGCCGCGGGTGCTGCGCCCGCTGTGGCGCGCCGCCGCGCACCTCCCGGGCCGCCTGCAGCACTTCGTGACCGTCGGGACCCTGCCCGAGGCGGCCCGCGCCAAGCTCGGCCTAAACTGGACCCGCTCCGACGAGCGCAAGCTGCGCCTGCTCGGCCGCGTCATCGCCGCGGTCGTCCCGTTGCTGCCGGAACGGCTGCGCTACTTCCCCATCGCCTACCGGGCCCGGCGGGCCCACCGCGCCGAGGAAGCCTTTCGCCGCTCCCTCGCCGAGCGTCCGCTCTGAGCAAGGGAATTCGCGGCGACGACCTTCGTTCGCGGGTATCGCCGACAGGTTCGCCAACCTACGCTCGAGTCATGTCGATCGCGATCAACGAAGATCACCGGCTCCTGGCTGACACGGCCTCCGACCTGCTGGCGCAGCGGGAGGCCCGAGGAGCGAGCCGGGACCTGCTGGAGTCGGAGTCCGAGACCCTCCCCGCGTTCTGGCAGGAGGCCGCTGAACTGGGCTGGCTGGGCCTGCACCTGCCCGAGGAGTTCGGCGGAGCGGGTTTCGGGCTGGAGGAAACCGCCGTCGTCGCCGAGCAGATGGGACGGTCCGTCGCGCCGGGTCCGTTCGCACCGACCGTGATCGCCTCCGCGGTGATCGACGCGATCGGCGACGACGCGGCGAAGAAGCGGTTCCTGCCCGGCCTGGCCGACGGTTCCGCACCGGCCGGGGTGGCGCTGGACGCCGAGGTGGAGGTGTCCGGCGGGACCGCAACGGGAACCGCCCCGGCCGTGCTGGGAGGCGGACTCGCGACCCTGCTGGTGCTGCCGGCCGGTGACGACGCCGTGGTGGTCGAGGTCGGTGACGGGGTCTCCGCGGAGGTGCCCGCGAACCTCGACCCGTCCCGGCGCTCGGCGCGGATCGCGCTGGAGGCCGCACCGGTCACCGTGCTGCCCGGCGGACGCCGGGCGCTGGTCGACCGTGCGCGCGTCGTCCTGTCCGCCGAGGCCGCCGGGGTCGCGCGGCAGTGCACCGAACTCGCCGCCGGCTACGCCCGGGAGCGCGAGCAGTTCGGTCGCGTGATCGGCACCTTCCAGGCCGTCAAGCACCACTGCGCGAACATGGCCGTCGCGACCGAGCTGGTCACCAGCGCGGCCTGGGACGCCGCCCGCGCCGCTCAGACCGGTGGTGACCAGCTGGCCTTCGCCGCCGCGGCGGCCGCCGCGCTCGCGGCACCGGCGGCGGACCTGTGCGCCAACCTCGCCACCCAGGTGCACGGCGGGATCGCCATCACCTGGGAGCACGACGCGCACCTGTACATGCGCCGGTCCACGGCTCTGCTCGCGCTGCTGAACGCCGACGAGGCCGCGGCCGAGCTCACCGACCTCACCCGCCGCGGCACCACGCGCGCCCGGACCGTCGAACTGCCGCCCGAGGCCGAAGAGCTCCGCGCGGAGGTCCGCGCCCTCGCCGAGGAGATCGCCGCGCTGCCCCAGGACCGGCAGAAGGAACGCCTCATCGAGACCGGCTACGCGGTGCCGCACTGGCCCGAGCCCTACGGCCGCTCGGCCGGAGCCGTCGAGCAGCTGGTCGTCGAGCAGGAGTTCGCCGAGGCCGGGGTGGAACGCCCCTCCTACGGCATCACCGGCTGGGTGATCCTCACCCTGGTCCAGCACGGCACCGTGCAGCAGGTCTCCCGCTGGGTCGGGCCCGCTCTGCGGCAGGACGTGATCTGGTGCCAGCTGTTCAGCGAACCCGCGGCCGGCTCGGACGCGGCCGGCATCAAGACCCGCGCCACCCGGGTCGAGGGCGGTTGGCGGATCAACGGCCAGAAGGTGTGGACGAGCGGTGCTCACAAGGCGGGCATGGGCTTCGCGACCGTGCGGACCGATCCGGACGTCCCCAAGCACCAGGGCATCACGATGATGGTCATCGACATGCACGCCGAGGGCGTCGAGGTGCGGCCCATCAAGATGCCCTCGGGCGCCTCGGAGTTCAACGAGGTATTCTTCGAGGACGTCTTCGTGCCCGACGAGGACGTCGTCGGACCGATCAACGGCGGCTGGACGGTCGCGCGCGCCACGCTCGGCAACGAGAGCGTCAGCATCGGCGGCGGTCAGGGCAGCACGATGTCGACCCCGGCCTCGGCGATGGTCCCGCACCTCGACGCCCACCCCGAACGGCTCCCCGGCGGCGCCGCCCGCATCGGCCGGTACGCGGCTGAGCACCACGCCATGGACATGCTCAACATGCGCTCGGCGCACCGCGCCGTCGCCGGAGGCGAGCCCGGTCCGGAAGGAGCCATCACCAAGCTCGTGCTCTCCGAGCTGGGCCACGAGGCCGCCGCCATCCTGAACGCCCTCACCGGCCCGGACTCGGTCTACCTCGACGGCCCGGGTGCCTTCAGCGGGGCGCTCGCGCTGCTGCACCGCGGTCTCTCCATCGCCGGCGGCACCAGCGAGATCAAGCGCAACCAGATCGGCGAACGCATCCTCGGGCTCCCCCGCGACCCGCTGATCAAGTGACACGACGAGGCGGGGGTGGGTCCTCACCGGGACCTCCACCCCCGCCTCCCGAAGCCGGTGATCAGCGATCCCCCGCCTGGGGGATCAGCTCAAAGGCGCTCGACGATCGTGGCGTTAGCCGTGCCGCCTCCCTCGCACATGGTCTGCAAGCCGTAGCGCAGCTCCTGCTGCCGCATGCGGGCCAGCAAGCGGGTCATCAGGATGGCGCCGGAGCCGCCGAGCGGGTGGCCCACGGCGATGGCTCCGCCGAGCGGGTTCAGCCGCTCGGGATCGGCGCCGGTGTCGACCAGCCAGGCCAGCGGGACCGGCGCGAACGCCTCGTTCACCTCGTAGGCGCCGATGTCGTCGATCGACAGGCCGGAACGGCGCAGGACCTTCTCCGTCGCCGGGATCGGGCCGGTGAGCATCGTGATCGGGTCCGCGCCGCTGACCGCTCCGCTGTGGTACCGCGCGATCGGCCGCAGGCCCAGCTCTCGCGCGCGCTCGGAGGTGGTGATCAGCAGCGCCGCCGCGCCGTCGGAGATCTGCGAGGAGTTCCCGGCGTGGATCACGCCGTCTTCCTTGAAAGCCGGCTTGAGCCCGGCCAGCTTCTCCGGCGAAGAGCCCCGGCGCAGACCCTCGTCAGCGCTGAACTTCGTGCCCTCGACGTCGATCGGGACGACGTGGTCGTCGAAGAGCCCCCGGTCGACGGCCTCCGCGGCCTTGGCGTGCGAGGACGCCGAGTACTCGTCGAGCCGCTGGCGGGAGAAGCCCCACCGCTCGGCGATCAGCTCGGCTCCGATGCCCTGGTTGAACGCGAACCCGTCGTAGCGTTCGGTCACCGCGGGCCCGTAGGGCTGGCCGGTGGCGCGGGCCGATCCGAGCGGCACCCGGCTCATGGATTCGACACCGCCGGCCACGACGAGGTCCTGCTGACCGGCCATGACCGCGTGCGCTGCGGAGTCCAGCGCCTGCTGGCTGGAGCCGCACGCCCGGTTGATCGTCTGGCCTGGGACGTGCTCCGGCCATCCTGCGGCCAGGGCCGCGAACCGGCCGATGTTGCTGGACTGGTCCCCCACCTGCGACACGCAGCCCCAGACCACGTCATCCACAGTGGAGGGATCGACTCCGGTGCGTTCCACCAGCGCTGTCAGCACCTGCGCGGACAGGTCCTGCGGGTGGACGCCGGAGAGCGATCCGCCGCGCTTGCCGATGGGTGTGCGGACGGCGTCGACGATGACGGCATCCCTCATGACCCGGCTCCTCTCACTCACCTCGCCAGACGGGCTTGCGCTTCTCCGCGAAGGCGATCGCACCTTCCTGCGCGTCGGCGGAGGTGAACACCGGCGCGGCGATCTCGGACTGCCGGGCGAAGGCGTCCTCGTCGGTCCAGTTCACCGCACCGGCCACGATCTGCTTGGTGGCGCGGACCGCGAGCGGCCCGTTGGCGGCGATCCGCGCCGCCAGGGCGCGGGCTTCCTCGAGGGCCTTGCCGGTCTCGGTGAGCTTGTTGACCAGCCCGTGCTGGTGGGCGACCTCGGCGCTGATCGGGTCGCCGGTCAGCGCGATCTCCATCGCCAGCTGGTACGGCAGCGTCTTGGGCAGCCGCAGCAGGCCGCCCGCCGCGGCGACGAGACTGCGCTTGACCTCGGGGAGCCCGAACTTCGAGTCCTGAGCTGCGACGATGAGGTCGCAGGCGAGGGCGAGCTCGCAGCCGCCCGCCAGCGCCCAGCCCTCGACCGCGGCGATCAGCGGCTTCGTCGGGGGCTTCTCGGTGAGGCCACCGAACCCGCGGCCTTCGAGCGAGGGCCGTTCACCTCGGGTGAAGGCCTTGAGGTCCATGCCGGCGCAGAACGTGCCGCCGGCCCCGGTGATGATCGCGGCGGTCATGTCGGTGCGCGCTTCGAACTCGTCGATGGCGGCCGCGATGCCCTCGGCGACCGAGCGGTCGACCGCGTTGCGGGCCTCGGAGCGGTTGATGGTGATCAAGGCGATCCCATCCGCGAATTCCGTCAGAACACTGTCACCCATGGGCAGCTCTCCCGTGATCGGCTTGGTGGCCCGCCTGTGTCGACCCCTCACCTTAACGGTCGCTAGCTTGGGAAGCGACTGTCAGCGCTGCATCGATCTCGGCGACTGGAGCCGGTTCCGAGCCCGGACCCGGCCCGAGCGCACCCGGCAGACCCTGGAGCGCGGCGTCGGGTGCAGCTCGACGAGCTCATCGTGCGCTCGCGTTCACGCGCGTTCAACGCCCTCCCGCAACTCGGGGACCGGAGCGTTCCTCCGTCCCTGCCGTGGGGAAGGCTTCCGGTGAGCAGCACCCCGGAACACCACATCGGCGCGGGACCGAACCGAGCCGCGCGCAGGGCCTTTCGACGTCCGCAGCGCGAAGCGGGCCCGCCCGGGTGCCACGTCCGGGGAGTTCGTCGCCGCGTGACAACCGTTCACCCCGCCGTCTACGGTCGAACTCGCTCACCGACGAGGCAAGGGGATTCGATGGCGAAGCAACGCGCGCAGGTGCAGATGACACCCGAGGAGGTCGCGGCGTTCCTGGCCACCCGCCGCACCGCGACGCTGACCTCGCTGGGACCGTCCGGGCACCCGCACGCGGTCGCGATGTGGTTCGCGCTCCTCGACGGCGTGGTCTGGTTCGAGACCAAGGCCAAGGCGCAGAAGGCCGTCAACATCCGCCGCGACCCGCGCGTCACCGTCCTCGTGGAGGACGGTCTGACCTACGAGACCCTGCGCGGCGTGTCCCTGGAGGGACGCGCGGAGGTCGTCGAGGACCGCGAGGCCCTCTGGGCGGTCGGGGTCGACATCTGGGAGCGCTACCACGGCCCCTGCACCGACGAGGTGGCGCCGCTGGTCGAGCACATGCTGCACAAGCGCGTCGCCGTCCGCCTCGACGTCGAGCGCACCCGCTCCTGGGACCACCGCAAGCTCGGCTTGGACCCCACTCCCGTCGGCGGCACCACAGCACCCTTCTACGGGCACTGATCAGCCAGTCCTGCTCGGGGCGGGGCGATGCGGTGAGGCGCTGCGGGTCTGATCCGGCGGTTCGCAGAGGGCTTGGCGGTGGCGCGCGTCGTCGACGGCGCGGTTGAATCCTGCAAGCGTGCCGCGGCCGAGGTCCTGGCCGCCCCACCCGAAGAGGAGAAGCAGTGAACGACCCGATCGGCCCGGTGGACGCCACCCGGGTCCCCCGCTACGCCGGAGACACCACCTTCGCCCGGCTGCCCCGGCTCGCCGACGTCACCGACGCCGACACCGTGGTGTGGGGCGTCCCCTTCGACACCGGTGTGACCTACCGTCCGGGCGCCCGGTTCGGCCCCAACCACGTGCGGCAGAGCTCCCGGCTGCTGCGGCCCTACAACCCGGCCCTGGACGCCCAGCCGTTCGCGACGCGGCAGGTCGCCGACGCCGGTGACCTCGGCGTGAACCCGTTCAGCATCGACGACGCGATCAGCACGGTCGAGTCCGCTGCCCGCGACCTGTCGGGCACGCGGCGAACCCTGGTCACCGTGGGCGGCGACCACACGATCGCGCTGCCGCTGCTGCGGGTGCAGCACGAACGCCACGGTCCGATCGCGGTGCTGCACTTCGACGCGCACCTCGACACCTGGGACACCTACTTCGGCGCCCCCCACACCCACGGCACGCCGTTCCGGCGGGCCGCGGAGGAAGGGCTCATCGACTTCGACCACTCGATGCACGTGGGCCTGCGGGGCCCGCTGTACTCGCGGCTGGACCTCGACGAGAGCGAGCGGATGGGGTTCGCCGCGGTGCACTGCCGGGAGTTCGTCCGCACCCCGATCGACACGATCCTCGACCGGATCCGGACCCGGCTGGGCACGCGGCCTGTCTACGTCTCGGTCGACATCGACGTGCTCGACCCCGGTTTCGCGCCGGGCACCGGCACTCCCGAAGCCGGTGGGTTGTCGAGCCGCGAACTGCTGGAGCTGCTGCGCGGGCTCGACGGGCTCAACCTCGTCGGCGCGGACCTGGTGGAGGTCGCACCCGCCTACGACCACGCCGAGATCACCGGGATCGCCGCGGCGCACGTCGCCTACGAGCTGCTGAGCGTCCTGCCCTCCGGCGCCTGACGCGACCGGCAGGCCGGTGAACCGGCACCTGCTCACAACCCGAGTCGCACGTGGGCCGCTGGAGGACTACACGCGCATCAAGCACGTGATGCACAGCTTCAGCTGACGTTCCGGCTCCGCGGTGTCCTCGGGCGTCCGTCCGGGTCGACCACCAACCGCGACACGGGTGCGGCCCACGCCCCGGTCACCGCGGAGTCGCGTGGCCGGGGGTGGCGCCGGACGTGCCCAGGTGGCCGAGGCCCGACGCGACCGGAGGCGTACCAGCGCTCCAGCTCGTCGGCGGCCTTCCGCAGCGCAGCGATGCCGGTGTCCACGTCGGCGAGGTCGGTGTCGTCGGCGCGCTGCAGGTGTTCGCGCCACAGGCGCACGCGCAGCCCCCGGGCAAACGAGCCGTCGGGGGTCTCGTCGACCACGGCGGCGGACAGCTCCGAGTCGTAGGTCCACGACCTCCGGTTGAGGTTCGCCGAGCCCGCGGTCGCCCAGACGTCGTCGATGACGCAGACCTTGGAGTGCACGAAGATCGGCACGTCGTCGCCGTTGACGAGCTCGAGGAAGTCCACCCGCGACCCACCGGCCTCGCGCAGCAGGTCCATGGCACGCCGCTGGTTGAGGTCGTTGACCGCGCGCAGCACGCGGTCGTCCTGGTCGGGCTGGTGCGGCAACACCGCCACCAGGCGCAGCTCGGGGACGCGCCGCAGCGCCTCGGCGAAGGCGTCGGCCACCATCGGCGACCAGAGGAACTGGTCCTCGACGTAGATGAAGTGCTGCGCGCGAGCGAGCGCCTTGGCGTACGCGCGCGCGATGCTGTACTCGCCTTCGGGCGCGAAGCGGTAGGGCGGTCCCTTCTTCTTCGGGTAGGTGCGCAGCACCTGCACCGCGTGGGGACCCGCGACCGGCGGTGGTGGGTCTTGCGCGGGCAGGGCACCGGGATCCCGGTGCCACGTCGAGGGTTGCGCCTGCCGCACGTCGTCCCAGCGCTCCCGGAAGCACGTCTCCACTTCCGCGACCGCAGGCCCGCTGACCGCGAGTTGCAGGTCGTGCCACGGCGGACGGTCACCGTAGGCCTCGGCGATGTCGTCCTGCACCTGGGAATCCCCGCGGTGGGTGCCGTCGTCGCGCCGGCTCGGGCTCGGGTCGATCCCGCCGAGGAAGGCCACGTCCTCCTCCGGCGCGTCCCGCCGACGGATGACCAGGAACTTCTGGTGGTGCGACCCGAACAACCGCACTCGGCGGTCGAGCAGGGCCGACCCACCGTGCGCGCGCAGCAGCTCGATGAAGCGCTCGTTCTCCTTGACGTAGTCGGGTTTCCCGCGCGGCATCGGGGCCCAGAACAGGCCGTGCACCGAGGCGCCGGCGTCCAGTGCCCGGCACATCAGCTTCCCGATCTCGGAGCCGTCGACGGTCAGGCCCTCGTGCGGATCGCCCGCCCACGCGGCGAAGTAGACCTGGTCGCCCGTCCTCAGCCCGTCCAGCGCCGAGGCGACCCGCTCGAAGTACTCGCGTCCGTCGATGAGCGAGTGGACCAGGTTGCCGCTGCTCCACGCGTTCAGGGAGGTGTGCCGGTTGCCGCGCTCGCCTTCGGTGAGGAACCAGGGAGCACGAAGGAGCCCGAGGTCGCCCCTGTTCGGGTCGACCTCGGGCTCCTCGCTCTCGCCGGTGCCGTCAGGCACGGGCACGGTTGAAGATGAGGCGGTAGATGAGCAGCAGGACCAGCGAGCCGATCACCGCCCACACGAAGCTCATCAGGTTGAAACCGGTGACGCCCTGCCCGCCGAACATCGAGCCGAGCCAGCCCCCGAGGAAACCGCCGACGACGCCGATGACGATGGTGAGCAGGATGCCGCCCGGGTCCTTGCCCGGCATGATGAACTTCGCGATCGCGCCGGCCACGAGGCCGAACAAGATCCAACTGAGGATGCCCACTGAGCACTCCCTTCTCCTGCAAGGCCCCACTCACGGGCCCCTGTTCACCTCCCGCATACCCCACGCGTCACAGCGGTATGCACGATCCGATCATGAATTTCACGAGATCGAGTGCTGGTCGTCACCCGGGTCGAGGAGCTGGGCCAGGTGGAGGCCCCGGCGCTCCGGAGCAAGCTGGTCGATCTGCCTGGCGCAGGAGAAGCCGTCGGTGAGCACGGCCGCGTCGGCACCGGTCGCGCGCAGCGCAGGGGCGAGCGCGTTCTCGGCGACCTGCATGCTGACGTCGTAGTGCTCGGCTTCGAAACCGAAGTTGCCCGCCACCCCGCAGCACCCGGTGGCGTCGACGACCTCGTCGACACCCGCTGCCGCCAGGACCGCGCGCTGCGCCTGGGGGCCGAAGACCGAGTGCTCGTGGCAGTGGGTCTGCAGCACCGCCCGCTCCGGGACCTCGCCCGGGGCGGGCTGCCAGCCCGCGGCGACGCGGTCGGCGACGTGGGCGGCGAAGCTGCGCACGCGCCGGGCGACGCGCTCGGCCTGCTCGGTGGGCACGAGTTCGGGCAGGTCCTTGCGCAGCGCCGCCGCGCAGCTGGGTTCGACCACGACGATCGGCCGGTCGGTGCCGTCGTCGAGCGCCGCCGCCGCCCTGGCGAGCATCCGCTTGGCCGTGCGGAGTTGGCCGGTGGAGATCCACGTCAGACCGCAGCAGGCGTCGGCGGAGCAGGACGCGGTGTCACCGGCCTCGGCGAGCACCCGGGACGCGGCTCCGGCCACCTCGGGCCGGAATCCCCGGGTGAAGGTGTCGACGAACAGCACCACCGACCCGGCCGGGTCGTCGACGATCCCACGCCGCCACTCCCCCGCCCGGGCGAAGCGCGGCAGTGCGCGGCGGGTGGTGAGCCCGCCCGCCGCGGCGAAGGCCTTGCCGAGCCGGGTGGCGAGGACCGCGTTGACCGCGCCGGAGACGCGGCCGGTCAACCGGAGCCAGCGGGGCAGCCAGCCGAGCGAGTAGTGCGAGCGCGGGCGCCGGCGCCGGCGGTAGTAGTGGTCGTAGAACTCCGCCTTGTAGGTGGCCATGTCCACGCCCGCCGGGCAGTCGGTGGCGCACGCCTTGCACGACAGGCACAGGTCCAGCACCTCCCGGGCTTCCTCCGAGCGCCAGCCCTCCTCGACCGTGCGCGCACCCCGCACCACCTCCTGCAGGACGCGGGCGCGGCCGCGGGTGGAGTCCTTCTCGTCCCGGGTGGCGCGGTAGCTCGGGCACATGACCCCGCCGGTGTCGGCCCGGCAGCGGCCCACGCCGATGCAGCCCTGCACCGCGTGCACCCACGGATCCCGCCCCGGTGCCGGTGCCGGACCCAGGTCGAAGCTGGTGCGCCACTCCCGCTCCGGGACACCGGCCAGCGCGAGGTGGTCGTCCATCGGATCGGGATCGGTCATCGACCCCGGGTTCAGGACCCCCACCGGGTCCCACAGCCGGCGGGACTCGGCGAAGACGGCCATCACCTCCGGCGAGTACATGATCGGCAGCAGCTCGGAGCGGGCACGGCCATCACCGTGCTCGCCCGACAACGACCCGCCGTGGCGGACGACGAGTTCGGCTGCCTGGCGGGTGAACTCGCGGAAGACCCTGCGCCCGTGCTCGCTGCGCAGGTCGTAGGTGATGCGGATGTGCATGCACCCGGCTCCGAAGTGGCCGTACATGACGCCGGTCAGCTCGTGCGCGGCCAGCAGCTCGCGCAGGTCGGCGAGGTAGTCGGCCAGCCTCTCGGGCGCGACGGCCGCGTCCTCCCAGCCCGGCCACGACTCACCGCCGGAGGCCAAGCGCGACGACAAGCCCGCGCCGTCCTCGCGAACCCGCCACAGCGACGCGCGTTCGGCCGGGTCGGCGGCCTTGCGGCCCTGCACCAACCGCCCGTCGTCGCCGAGCCGTTCCAGCAGCCGGTCGGCCAGGGCGCTGACCGAGTCCGGGTCGTCGCCGTCGAGGTCGACGAACAGCCACGCCTGCCCGTCCGGCAGTCCCAGCACGGAGTCCTCGCCCCGCCGGTGCCGCATCGTGGCGACGATGGCCGCGTCGGTGCCTTCGACCGCGGCGGGCGAGAACTCCAGGATCGCCGGCACGTCCCTGGCCGCGTCGACCACGTCCCGGTAACCCAGGCACACCAGCAGCGCGCTGGCCGGTTTCGGCACCAGCTTCATCCGCGCGCCGACGACCACCGCCCACGTCCCCTCCGACCCGACGACGGCCCGGGCGACGTTGAACCGGTGCTCCGGCAGCAGGTTGTCGAGGTGGTACCCCGAGACCTGGCGCGGGATGCGACCGAGTTCGAGCCGCAACGCGCTCAGGTGCTCCTGGGCGAGCCGGGTCAACGACTCGGTGAGCTCCGCGGCGCGCTGGACCGAGCGCGCGTCGGCGGGGTCGGTGGCGCGCAGACCCGACTCCGTCGCGGTCAACCGAGCGCCCTCCGAGGTGACCAGGTCGATCTCGGCGACGTGGTCGGAGGTGCGCCCGTAGCGCACGGAGTGGTTGCCGCAGGCGTCGTTGCCGATCGCCCCGCCCACCGTGGCGCGGCTCTTCGACGACGGGTCCGGCGCGAAGGTGCAGCGCCCCGCGGTCGCCCGCTCCACGTCGCGCGACAGCGTCGCCAGGACGACACCGGGTTCGACGTCGACCGTGCCCGCGTCCTCGTCGACGGTCCCGACGCGGTCCATGTGCCGGGAGAAGTCCAGGACCAGGCCCGGTCCGACCGCGTTGCCGGCCATCGACGTCCCTCCGCCGCGAGCGATGATCGGCGTGCCCAGCTCCCGGCAGACACCGACCGCCGCCACGACGTCCTCGACCGAGCGCGGGAACGCCACGGCGACGGGTTCCACCCGGTAGTTCGAGGCGTCGTAGGCGTACTCGGCGCGACGCCGAGGTGCGGCGTCGGCCCGCACTCCCGCTCGCGCGAGCGCCTCGAGCAGTTCACCGTCGTGCTGCACCTTCGGAGCGGCGGTATCGGTCATGAGGCAGGATTCTCCCTCACCGTCGGGCCGGACTGCGCGACACGGGTGATCCCCGTGTCGCGGCCGTGCGGTCTCAGACACGCTGCGCTGCCGCGGGCACCAACTCCGCCGAGCGGGAGGTCTTTCTGCTCTGGCGGCAAGTCCGGGCTGCTCACAGGGTGGATTCGCCGGTGACGAGGCGCGCCGGCTCTCGTGGTCCCCACTGCTGAGGAGTTCGACATGGCTACGCATGGAGCCCGCCCCGCACGCACCGGGTGGGTCGGTTGGATCTACTTCGGTGCCGTCGTCCTGGTGGCGGGCGGCATCGTGCAGTTCGTCAACGGGTTGATCGCGCTGGCCGACTCGGGGATGATGTACCTCCTGCCGTCCGGGATGGCCGTGCAGGTGAGCTTCGCCAGCGTCGGCATCAGCTTCATGATCATGGGGATCGTGCTCGCCGCGGCCGGCATCGGCGTGATGAGCGGCAAGACCTGGGCACGGGTGCTGGCGATCACCTTGGCCGTGCTCAGCGTGCTGGGCAACATCGCGTTCTTCACCGCCTACCCGATCTGGTCGGCGATCGTCATCGTGCTCGACGTCCTGGTCATCTACGCACTCGTCGCGCACGGCAAGGAGCTGCGGCACAGCTGACCTGGGGACCGCCGGAGAGGGAGGGGCGAGCGCGTGGGCCTCCAAGTGCTGCCGTTGGCGGTCACGATGATGGCCGGCCCGCAGATCATGTCCGCCATCGTGTTCGTGACCAGCGGTCGCGCGGTCCGGGTTTCGCTGGCCTTCCTCTCCGGAGTCCTCATCGCCACCGTCGCCGGGGTCGGCATCGCCCGCGGTCTCGCCCACCTGCTCGGAAACGCGCTCCCCTCCGGTGGTCTCCAGTCCTCGACGGCGGGCAAAGCGGCCCAGATCGGACTGATCTGCCTGCTGGTCCTGTTCGCCCTCCGGAACTACCTCGGGCGCAAGACCGCTGAGCCGCCGAAGTGGCTGGGCACCCTGCTCTCGGCCACTCCGGCCACCGGGTTGAAGACGGGTCTGCTGGTGGTCCTCGCGATGCCCTCGGACATCGTCATCATGCTCACCGTCGGTGCCAACCTCGAACACCACCGGTCGGGCTTCGGCGCCGCGGCCCCGTTCATCGCAGCCACGCTGCTGGTGGCGTCGCTCCCGCTGCTGCTCTACCTGACCTTCCACAAGCAGGCGATCACCGCCATGCCCAAGGTCCGCGACTGGATGAACACCCGCAGCTGGCTGGTCAACATCATCGTCTGCGGCATCTTCATCGCCCTCATCGCCACCGGCGCCTGACGCCACCGGGCTTGCGAAGGGTCCCGGGCGCCGACGAGTGCGGCGGAATTCCTCCCTCACCTCCACGACCGTCGTCCGGAGCGCTCCTGCGCTCTTCCTCGTGGACCGCGGCGGGGACCACGTGCAGCCCCTGAGGCGGGTCTGGTGCCGTAGGTTGTGATCGACCGCAGGAGGGGTGGGGCGATGGTGGAGTCGGCGGCACCGCGGAGGACCACGAGCGACGTGACGACCGAGCACGTCGACACCCGCCCCGCCACCCGGGTGAGCCGGGGGTTGCGCCGGTGATCAGCGCGAACCGCCAGGTCTGGGCCCTGCTAGGCCACGCCGCGCTCACCCAGCTGCTCACCTTCGTCCTGCGCCCCGCCACCACCTACCGGGCGATCGAGCTCGGCGTGCCCGCGTCCTGGCTGGGCGTGCTCTCCGGCAGCTTCGCCGTGGTCCCGTTGCTGCTGGCGCTGCCCGCCGGGCACGTCGTCGACCGGCTCGGCGAGCGCCGCGTGATGTTCGCCGGCAGCCTGCTGATGTGCGTGGCCGGCACCCTGCTTCTCGCGCTCGGTCACGCGGTCCCCGGCCTGATCGCGGGCAGCGTCGTGCTCGGCACCGCGCACCTGGGTGCGATCGTGGGTCAGCAGGCATTGGTGGCCAACAGCACGACCTCGGGCCGGATGGACTCCGCGTTCGGCTACTACACCTTCGCCGCGTCGCTGGGCCAGGCCGCAGGTCCGCTGCTGATCGTCGCTTTCGGGGGCACGCAGGCGGTTCCGGACACCACGCCGATCTTCCAGGGCAGCATCGCGATCGCACTCGTGCTGTTCGCGCTGACCTTCGCGATCCGGAGCACCGGGGCCGCACGCCGCCGGGCCGTCGCCGAGGACGTCGGCCTGCGGCAGCTGCTGCGCCTGCCAGGGCTGCCGGGCGCGCTGCTCACCGCGTGCACCGTGCTCGCCGCGGTCGACATCTCCCTGGTCTACCTGCCCGCGCTGGGAGCCGAACGCGGCATCGCCTCCTCGCTGATCGGCACGCTGCTGGTGCTGCGCGCGGCCTCGTCGATGGCGTCGCGGTTCTTCCTCGGGCGGCTCTCGGAGGCGGTCGGTCGTCGTCGACTCCTGGTGCTGAGCATCTTCGGCGCCGCTGCCGGTCTCGCCGTCGCCGCCGCCCCGGCACCGGTCTGGCTGCTGCTGGTCGCGGTCACCGTCGCCGGGTTCGGACTCGGCGTCGGGCAACCGCTGACGATGTCCTGGCTGGCCGAGTCGGCGCCACCGGGTGCGCGGGGTCGCGCGATGTCGTTGCGCCTGACCGGGAACCGCGCCGGTCAGGTCATCATCCCCGGCGCCATCGGCATGGTCGCCGCCGGACTGGGGTCGGCCGGCGTCCTCTGGGTCACCGCTGCGGGTCTCGCCCTCACGGGCACCCTCGCCCGCAAGCTCCCGGTCAACCACCCCTCCGGCCGCTGACCCCGCCGCTCCCCCAGCGGCCACCCCGCGCCCTGGTGCGGCCGGCTCCCGACGCCGGCAGAGAGCGAGTCCACTGAGGACCCCACGCCGGGGCCGGGACCTTCGCCCCGGTCTCGGGCGCGAGTTCCCCTCGTGATTTCCTCGCGGCGGCTCGCCGCTCCTGGTGAGGTCGGCACGACACCGTGACCAACCCGCTGGTTCGTCCATGACGGTGGAGGCTTTTCACCACCGGCGGGTTCGTCGCCGGAGGATCACGTCGGCGTCCTGCACCGCGCGCAAGACCCAAAATCGCGGTGTGGAGCCGAAAACCGTCACCGCAGGCGCCGGTGAACCTGGGAAGATCACACTGCACGACGCGTCACCTCGTGAGAGCACCACACGCGACGAGGAATCACGACAACCTCCCACCCGACGTCGAGCGATCACAACGGCTCGCACCGGTCCGGGGTCCTCGCCGATCACCGCCGCGTCGGCGAAAACCGTTCCTCTGCAGGCAGTTCGGAGCCTCGCCCTGCCTGGCACACCACCTCCACCGTCGACCCGGTCGAGGTGCACCGGCAGTGCTCAACGCTCAACTTTGTCCCATTGGGAACATTTCGAAAGGTTTTGCTCCTCGTCGGCGTTCCCTTGTGTACCGATTCGCATGACATGCGGGAGGAGACCGTGATGTCCAACAAACCAGCGCGCACGGAGCGATCGCGTCGAACGGCAGCAGTCATCGCTGCCGCCGGCGCCAGCGGTGTGCTGATCGCGATGGGCGGCACCGGGGTCATGGCCCAGGCTCCGCCCCCACCGCCGGCTCCGCCGGCACCGCCGGCACCGCCGGCACCGCCGAGCCCGCCGCCTCTCGAAGAGCAGCCTCCCGGTGGGCAACAGCCCGACCGGAACGAAGGCAGGGGCGGCCAGATGCAGGGCGGGATCGACACCGGCATGAACGTGGAATCGGTCGAGGTGGTCCACGAGGACCTCGACGACGACGCTCCCGAGCAAGTCCAGTACCGGTTCTCCAAGCCCGTCACCGACGTGGGCAATCCCGCGGCCTTCCAGCTGTCCGGGTTCTCCACCGACGCCACGACCAAGGCGCAGAGCGCGGAGATCGTGAACGGTGACACCAACAGCGTCCTGACCGAGTACGCTCCCGGGACCGACGTCCGTTCGTTCACGGTGGCGATCACCGATTCCCAAGCCGTGGAGAACGAGAGCGGTCGCACGAACCTGCCGAACACCGTCGAGCTCGGCGGCGCCCGAGAGGTCCAGGGCACGGACGCACCTCAGCTCGAGAACGTCGAGACCAACGCGACGCTCGACCAGGTGAGGTACAAGTTCGACCGCAACATCAAGGAAGACGGCGGCGGGGTCGACGCCTCGAAGCTCGGTATGTACACCGAGGACGGCCGGGAGATCGACGGCCAGTCCATCGTCGGCGCCAACGACGACACCGTCACCGTCCAGTTCGACTCCCAGGTCGAGGACGGGGTGCGGCACTTCGCCAAGGCCGGCGCCGTCACCGACACCCGCGGTGTGAGGAACGCGCCGAGCTCCAGCGGGCAGGAGACCACCGCGCCGAGCTTGACCGGTGTCAGCGGACTGATGGGCAGGACCCAGTTCGAGTACACCTTCAACCAGCCGGTGACGGTCGACTCGCCGCAGGGCTTCGTCGTCTACACGCCGGATGGCAAGGCGATCGAAGGCAGCAGCGTCGTCCAGCCCAACGCCGAGACCATCCGCGTCGCGTTCCCGGAGATCCAGAACTACGGCGAGCAGATCAGCCAGGCCACGGTCAACCCCAACGCCGTGAAGTCCTCCGACGGATCGAACACGCCGAACGTCCTGGGCAACCAGGACATCGGCGGCACCCAAGCCGGAGCCCTCACCTCGGGTCCGGACCTCACGGGAGCCTCCGCCGGCCCGGACACCGGCCAGGTCCGCCTCGAGTTCGACGAGGAGATCGACGACGGCAAGACCTACAACGCCGACGGCTTCCAGCTGGTCACGCGATCCGGCGACCGGATCAACGCCAACAGCGTGGTCGAGATCGCCGACAACAGCATCCTGGTCAACTTCAACCGGGCCGCCGCCGACGCCGGCAACTCCGTGACGGTCAAGGCCAACGCCGTCCAGGACGAACAGGGCAACGGCAACCTGCTGGCGAACCGGTCGCTCGGAGAGGGCGGTGCAGGAGAGCCCGGCCTCGAGGAACGGCAACCGGCTCAGCAGAGCAACCTCGACGACCAGGCCGACATCGACCTGAACCAGCAGAACACCGACGAGGACCTCGACCTGAACCAGCAGGACAACAACGAGGACCTCGACCTGAACCGGCAGAGCACTGACGACAACAACCTGAACGACGACGACAGTGATCTGCGGGACGACAACAGCGACCTGAACAACAACGACGGGTTCAGGGACAACGACAACAACAACAACGACAACGACCTGGACAACCAGAACGACTGGAACAACGGTTCTGGCCAGTGACCCCACCGTGTGCCTCGCCACGATCCCGTGGCGAGGCACACTCCACGAGCTGAGGAGGCGCAACGATGTCGGAGACACCGTCGCGCGCCACCGGCGAACCGGTCCCGCCGCCGGACCCGAACGACCCGACGACGGGGCCGGGCTCCGCTTCCCCGGTGCTCCACCGGGATCCCTTGACCGGAACCCGCTCGTTCATCGACCAGCAGCTGCGCAACGCGCTCCGGGTGCTCGCGCCCAACCTGCGGCGGTACAGCCTCTCACCCGGCGACCGGATCTACGGCGTGGGAGCGAACGTGCGGGCGGTCTCCCTCATCGAGCGAGGACTCGTCGCACTGCGCAGTCCGGGATCCGCGACGCTGATGCTGCTGCGCGACAGCGGGATCGTCGGTGACGTCGAAGTGATGACCGAGACCCGTGCGGAAAAGGAAGCGACCGCCCTGCTCGACACCGACATCATCCGCATACCCGGCGACGAGTTCCGGTGGCTGATCCAGCGGTACCCGGAGTTCGCCTTGCGGTGGACCGATGCGATGGCGTGCCGGATGGCCGGTTACGAACGCAGGCTCCTGGACATGCTGGCAGGAGATCTCAGGGCGCAGATCTCGTCCCTGCTGCTGCACGAGTTCGCCGATTCCGACGTGACGCGGCTGACCCACCAGATGATCGCTGAACTGCTCGGTGTGCAGCGCACCAGCGTCAGCCGGGTGGTCAGCCACCTCGTCCAGCACGACATCGTCGAGAGCGGGTACGGGCACATGCGGTTGCGCGACCGCAACGCGCTGGCCCGCGCCGCGCTCGGCTACTCGACGGGGAGCCACACCTGAGATCCGAACCAGGCGGGAGTTCGACCGATGAACGAGAACACGGCGTGGAACCTGGGCGACGAGTCCGAGATGCTCCGCCACCGCGAGGGTGAGGTGATGCGGGGTCTGCTCTGGGAGCTCAAGAAGGTCATCGTCGGCCACGAGCAGGAGACCGAGGAGATCGTCGTGTGCCTGCTCGCCGGTGGGCACTGCCTGCTCGAAGGTCTGCCCGGCGTCGCCAAGACGCTGACCATCAAAACGCTGGCCGAGGCCGTCGACGTGGACTTCACCCGGATCCAGTTCACGCCCGACCTCGTTCCCTCCGACATCGTCGGCACCCGCATCTACCGAGCTTCCCGCGAGGAGTTCGACATCGAGCTGGGCCCGGTGTTCACCAACTTCGTGCTCGCCGACGAGATCAACCGCGCGCCGGCGAAGGTGCAGTCGGCGATGCTGGAGGTCATGGCCGAGCGCCAGGTCAGCATCGGCGGGCAGACCTGGGCGATGCCGCGCCCGTTCCTGGTGATGGCCACGCAGAACCCGATCGAGACCGAGGGCGTCTACCCGCTGCCCGAAGCGCAGCGCGACCGCTTCCTCGTCAAGGTCCTCATCAACTACCCGCAGGCCGGCGACGAGCTGGAGATCGTGCGGCGGATGAGCACCGGGGCGCCGAAGCCCAAGCAGGTCCTCGACGCCGAGAAGCTCACCCAGCTGCAGGAGTCGGCCAGCCAGGTCTACGTCGACCCGCTGGTGATGGAGTACGCGGTGGCGCTGGTGATGGCCACCCGCACGCCCAACGAGCTCGGGTTCAGCGACATCGCCCCGTACCTCGCGGTCGGGGCGAGCCCGCGGGCCAGCCTCGGCCTGATCGCCGCGGCCCGAGCGTTCGCGCTCATCCACGGCCGCGGTTACGCGGTCCCCGAGGACGTGCACCACCTCGCGCCCGCGGTGCTGCGGCACCGGCTGGTGCTGACCTACGAGGCCTTGGCCGACGGCGTCACCGCCGACGACATCGTCACCAAGCTGCTCGACCGGGTGCACCAGCCCCGGCCGGCCAAGACCCGGTCCTCGCTGTGGGGTCGGTCCTGATGGCGCGGCGGGCCCACCACGAGCAACCGGCCACGCGCCGCGTCCTGGCTCAGCTGGAGCTGCTGATCAACCAGCGGCTCGCCGGTGCCGTGCACGGTGACTACCAGGGGTTCTTCCCGGGTCCGGGCAACGAGGCCGGCGAGGGACGTCCCTACGTGCCGGGCGACGACGTGCGCATGATCGACTGGAACCTCACCGCCCGCACCTTGCACACCCACGTCCGGGACCCGATCCGCGACCACGAGCTCGACGTGTGGATCGTCGTCGACCTGTCGGCGAGCCAGTCCTTCGGCACCAGGGGCGGTGAGAAGCGGGAGCTGGCGCTGTTCGCCACGGCCGCGTTCGGCTTCGCCGCGACCTGGCTGGCCAACCGGGTCGGCGCGGTGCTGCTGGTCGACGGGGAGACCGAGGTCTGGCCGCTGCGCTCCGGGAAGACCCACCTGCAGGCGGTCCTGCACCGCATCGCGACGATCAACACCCGCGAACCCCGCCCCGACCCGCCCGGCGGCCGCACCGACCTCAGCCCCGCGCTGAGCCAGGTCGGGACCGTGGCACCCCGCCGCGGGTTCGTCGCGGTCATCTCCGACTTCCTGGTCGAGCCGGGGTGGGCCAACGACCTGCACCGGCTGTCCCAGCGGCACACGGTCGTGGCGGTCGAGCTGGTCGACCCGCTGGAACTGCGGCTCCCCGCCGTCGGATCGCTGGTCGTCGAAGACCCCGAGACCGGCGCGCGGCTGACCGTCGACACGCTCGACAGCGCTCTGCGCGAGCGGTACGAGGAAGCGGCCCGCCACCAGCGGGAACGCATCGCTCACATCATCCGCAACGCCGGGGCCGAACACCTGCGGCTGCGCACCGACGAGGACTGGATCGGGCAGCTGGTGCAGTTCTTCCGGCTCCGCAAGCACCGGCAAACTGGCTATCGGCGGTCATCATGGGTGGGTTGAGCTTCGCATCCCCGGCGTGGTTGTGGCTTCTGCTGCTCGTCCCCGCGCTGGCGGTGGTCTACGTCCTCGTCCAGCGCAGGAGGGTCCGCTACACGGTCACTCTGACCAACCTGGAGCTGCTGTCCTCGGTGATGCCTCGCCGCCCCTCCTGGCGCAGGCACCTCCCGCCGGCTCTGCTGCTGCTCGCGACGCTGATCCTGGTGCTGGGCCTGGCGGGCCCCACCGTGCGGATGCCGGACCCCTCGCGCAGCAGCACCGTGGTGCTGGCCGTGGACGTCTCACCGTCGATGCTCGCCAACGACGTGCCGCCGAGCCGGTCCGACGCCATGAAGACCGCGGTCCGCGACTTCCTGGAATCGGTGCCCCAGGACACCCAGGTCGGGCTGGTCAGCTTCGCCGCGTCCGCCAACGTCGACGTGCCACCCACCCGGGACCACCAGGCGGTCGTCGACGCGCTCGGGCGGTTGCAGTTCCAGTCCAACACCTCGTTGAGTCAGGCCATCCTGACCTCGCTGAACACGGTGCGCACCGCCGGCGGCAGCGCCGCGGGGATCATCGTGCTCTCCGACGGCCTGAGCAACACCGGCCCACCTCCCGAAGCGGCGATCGAGGCGGCTCGCGCGGCGCGCGTGCCGGTGTCGACGATCGCGGTCGGCACGCCGGCAGGCAACGTCCAGCTCTCCCGGGGGCCGGTGGCCGTTCCGCTCGACACGCGGGAGCTCGAGCGCCTGGCGCGCGAAACCGGAGGACTGACGTTCACCGCTGCCACCGAGCGGGAGCTGCAGGCCATCTACAGCAACATCGGTGAGACCGTGTCGCCGCCCATCGTGCCCGTCGACATCAGCCGCTGGTTCTTCCTGTCCGCGCTCGTCGCGATGGCGGCGGCCGGTGCGCTGTCGATGCTGTGGTTCGCCAGGATGCCGTGATCGTCGAGGATGCCGTGATCGTCGGCAAACCCTCATTCCTGCTCGCGCAACCGCATCGCGAATTGCCGCAACCTCGATGCCGCGTCCTGGTCGGACTTCCCCCTGCGTTCGGCGAGGCTGCTCTTGATGTCGAGGTACACCCGCAATTCTGTCCCACAGGCCCGGCACGCTTCGAGGTGCTTCTCGAAGGCCTCGGCCTCGTCGGGGTCCAACTCGCGGTCGATGTAGCGCTGGAGCAGGGAAAGCGCCTCGAAGCACTGCCTCTGGCGCTCGTACCTGGCGCGCTGCGCCCACTTCTGGGACCGCTGGTTGCGTCGCAGGGGCTCGAACCACGCCTTCACCGCACACCACCTTCCCGGCAGTCCACCACACGTGGGTGCAGACAATTCCCAGTCTACACCGCAATTCTCAACCCTTTCACCACCACCGCGTGCCAATCCTCCACATCCGCGGGTGTGACTTTGTGCCCTTTGTGTCCTCTCGGATACCCGGGATCCTTCAGGAGTAAGCCGGATTGCTCCTGAGAACACGAAGAACACGACTGGCACCGGATGGAAGGCAAGCGCACGGGTTCACGGGCGTGGTGAGGGCTGCAGTTCTGCGCGGTCGCGGAATTCCCTGCCCGTCACGTTGAAGCAGGCGTCTTCCACGCAGAAGGGGGTGTCGAGGCAGTGGAAAGGTCCGACACTTTCTCCGTGGTCGAGAAGCAGCAGATGTTCGACCGGTACGTCGTCCCGGAGATCCCTCTGCTGCTGCGAGTGGCGCGGTCGCTCACCGACCAGCCCGCCGACGCGGAGGATTTGGTCCAGGACACGTTGTTGCGGGCTTACCGCGGAATCACCGGGTTCGACGGGTTCTACCCGCGCGCGTGGTTGCTGCGCATCTTGCACAACACCCACGTCAGCAGGCTCCGCCGGCGCAGTCCCCTGCTGATGTTCGGTCCCGCTGATCGCGATGAGGGGATGAGCGATCCCGCCCCGCACGGCACCCCGGAGAGCGTCGTCGTGGACGAGTCCTTCGACGACGCCGTTGAGCAGGCCCTCGGCATGCTCCGACAGCCGAACAAGAAGGTGATCGACCTCGTCGACATCGAGGGCCTGTCCTACGCGGAAGCCGCGATGGCGCTCGACGTCCCCATCGGGACCGTCGTCAGCCGCCTGCACCGCGCCCGCAAGCAGATCCGGGAGCACCTGGTCGACCAGGGCATCGGCCCGCACCGGCACGGGCGTTGATCCGCCGCGCCGGAGCGGTCACCGCATCACCGCACGGGGCCGTCCACCAGGGGACGCGCCTGGTCGATCGGAACCGTGAACCCGAGGCCCGCGGCTTCGGACCCGTTCTTGCCGCTGGCCACCGCCGTGTTGATGCCGATGACCTCACCGTCCATGTTGACCAGCGGGCCGCCCGAGTTGCCGGGGTTGATCGCCGCGTCCGTCTGGATCGCATCGCCCAGTCCGGCCCCCTTGCCCGTGGGGACGCTGCGGTGCATCGCGCTGACGATCCCGCTGGTCACCGTACCGGGCAAGCCCAGCGGTGAACCGACCGCGATGACCTGCTGGCCGACCTCGAGTTCGGACCCGTAGGCGAGCTTCGCCGGCTGCAGGTCCCGCACGCCCTCCGCCTGGACCACGGCGAGGTCGCGTCCGGGGTCCTGCTCGACGACGCGCGCCTGCGCCTTCTTGCCGTCGTTGAAGGTCACGGTGACGGGTCCGCCGCCGGCCTTCTCCACCACGTGGTGGTTGGTGAGGATGCGCCCGCCCTCGTCGACGACGACACCGCTACCGGTGCTCTTGCCCTGCGGGCTCGTGATGTTCAGGGACACGACGCTGGGCTGCACCGCGGATGCGGTCGCCTGCGGGGACGCTGCGGGCTGTGAGACCTGGGAGACGAGCCCGTAGGTGGCTCCGGCCGTGGCTCCGCTGCTCAGCAACGCGGCGCCGAGCACGACAGCGGTCACGCCGCGCTTCTTGCCGGAGGTGGTCTTCTTCGGCTCGGTGCGCTCCGGGAGGCGGGGACGCGGCAGGCGCCTGAAACGCTCGCCCAGACCGTGCAGCAACGAGCCCCGGGCTTCTTCCTCGGGCGTCGCTTCGGCGGCGTCGGCGGTCTCCGCGGGCTCGGTCGTACCCCAAGGGTCGTAGCTCCACGGGCTGTCGTTCCGCACTCGCCGGTACTGGGAGGGTGTGTACGGAGTGTTAGTCGGTGCTTGCTCCATGGCCCTGAGTCTCCGCATCAGCGCGGAAGATCGCCAGAAGCTGCTACGTTCCGTGAATCACTCCACGCCTGGACAGGGCCTTATTACCCGAAAATCAGCCCCCGTTCAGGTGAAGATCCTCAGTCCCCATCTCCGGCTCTTCTCGGCCACCCTACGCGAAAGGCTCGGTGCTACCGGGCTGTTTGGTGCGGGAGTGGTGGAAGTGACGTGCTCCCAGGGAGGTCCACCCGTCAACTCCGTCACCGAGTGTGCTGCCGGGTGGGGCACCCAGCAACGAGACACCTCTCGCGACGGGCATTTCCCAACACGGTAGCAATCCGGTCCGCCGACGTCGTCCGCGGTGGCACCCGGGAGCACATCACACGCCTGAGGTTGGGCATCAGCCCCCTGGCCGTGGGAAAAGCACGTTCCGGCGCCGGAACTCGTGAATCGACCAGAGTCCACGTGCTCTGCCGCGACGGCGCGCCCGGTTGCTCGACTGGACGCCCGCCGCCACGCCTGACCCTGGGGGGAGTTCGATGGCTGCTCGCACCACCACGGCCGCACTGGGGTTCGCAGCCGCCTTGATCGCGGCCACGGCCTGCGACTCGGCGCGCGCACCAGGCCCGCCCGCGACCCCCGCACCCGCGCCACCGTCGACGAGCGCGCTCACTCCGCAGCCTCCGCCCTCGGCCCCTGCCGAGCCCTCGCCCGAACAGCCGCCGCGGCAAGAACTTCCGCCCAGCGGTCCGAACACCGGTGCGGCGACCGAGGACTCACCCTCTTCCGAGGGGGCCACCGACCCGGACGCCGAAGACCCCTCTCCCGCGGGAGAGGGCTCGGGAACGGGCTCGGAGGAGGACTTCCAGGAGTACAGGCAGGAATCGGGCTACCCCTACAGCTACGAGGAGCACGACCGGCTGCCCGGCTACCTGCAGTGCGGAACGGCGTGCGGCCAGGAACCCACGTCCGGCGAAGTCCAACGTCAGCACCTGTGCGAGCGAGGAATTCTCGACGACGGGTGCTGAGCAGGAGATCTTCACAGCAGACTACCGGTGTCCACCCACGTCACGGTGTTCGGCTGGGGTTGCACCTGGGGTGAACCCGACGCCGACGTCGTTGCTGGCCGAGAACCCCCGACGAAGGGCCAGATCGGGAGATCTCGCGACCGCGGGAGAACGTGGGCGGCGACTACTCCGCGGGGAGGGCGAGCGCCCGGCGGGTGAGGGTGTCAAGCGTGTCGAGGAGCCGCTCGGCAGCCGGTGGGTCGTCACCTTGGACGATCCACAGGTAGAGGGAGTGGTCGATCATCGCCGCCAGGGCGCGCGCGGTCAGCTCGGGGTCCACGTCGTCGGGCACCAGCCCGTCGCGTTGCCAGCGTCGGAGGGCGTGGGCGGTCCGCGCGATCGAGGTGGCCCGGTGCTCGCGGCGCAGCTCCTGGAACTCCTCGTTGAACGTGGCGACCTGCTCGACGATGGCCATCATCTTGGCGTTGCGCAGGTAGGCCTCGCAGTAGGCGCGGTTGGCGTGGCGGATGCGCTCCGCGGGTGACGCCCCGGCCCCCGGTCCGTCGGCGCGCGAGGTCATCTCGGCGAACAACCGGTCGGCGACTTCGAAGAACACCGCTTCCTTGGACGGGAAGTAGGTGTAGAAGGAACCGTAGGCGACCTCGGCTCGACGAGCGATGTGCGCGATCCGGGTGTCCAGGAAACCCCGCTCCTCGAAGACCTCCCGCGCTGCGGCGATGAGCTTCTCGCGGGTGCGCGCGCCGCGCTCGGTCAACGGCGGACGTCCGCCTCGCTCGGTGGAACCCGCTCCCTCCGGCATGCCCTCGATCCCCCTCGCGGACCTTGACAACCCCGGGTGCACCGGATGATGATCTCATATTCCGCACAAGTTGACATGACTGTCAAGTCAGCCATCGGAGGCGTCGATGACGACGACCAACCCGGAGTTCCAGCTCGGCGGCATCAACCACCTGGCGCTCGTCTCGTCGGACATGCAGCGCACCATCGACTTCTACAGCGGCGTGCTGGGCATGCCGCTGATCAAGACCATCGACCTCCCAGGCGGTTCCGGCCAGCACTTCTTCTTCGACTGCGGTGGTGGCGACTGCGTGGCGTTCTTCTGGTTCCCCGACGCCCCCGATGCGGCACCCGGCATCTCGGCGCCGGCTTCCCGGCCCGGTGAGGGCGAACTGCTCAGCGCGGTCGGGTCGATGAACCACGTGGCCTTCCACGTCCCGGTGGAGCACTTCGAGGAGTACCGGGAGCGGCTGCAGGCCAAGGGCGTGGCCGTGAGCCCGGTCCTCAACCACGACGACAGCCCGTCGACCGTGGCACGGGAGATGCACGACGGCGTGTTCGTGCGCTCCTTCTACTTCCAGGACCCGGACGGCATCCTGCTCGAATTCGCGTGCTGGACCCGCCAGTTCACCGACGCCGACGTCTCCCACACGCCCAAGACCGCCGCCGACCGGACCGTGGGAGAGCGCAATGCCGCGCCTGCGTGAGGTCCCGCGCGCCGAGGTCACCGACGAGCGGGTCCTGTTCTTCTACGACCGGCTCTTCGGACCGGACCGCGACCCCGCGGTTGACCACGGCACCGCGACCGGCTCACCCGGCGACTGGTGGACCGTGTTCGCGCAGTGCCCGGAGGTCTTCCGCCACGCCGTCCGCGGGTTCGCGTTGTACCGGAACGCGAGCCTCGACCCGGTGCTGCGCGAGCTCGGCCAGTGCCGCGCCGGTTGGGCGCGGGGCAGCCAGTTCGTCTTCTCCCAGCACTGCAAGCAGCTGCGCGCGCTCGGCGTGCCGGAGGAGAAGATCACCGCTCTCCCCGCCTGGCAGCTCGCCGACTGCTACACCGCGCCCGAGCGCGCAGTGCTCGCCTACACCGACGCCCTGGTGCTCGACGGCGGCCGGGTCCCCGACCCCGTCTTCGCCGCGCTCGGCGAGCACCTCGGCGAGCCGGAGGTCCTGCAGCTGACCTACATCACCTGCGTGTACGACATGCACGCCACGATCGCCAAGGCACTGCGGCTGGAGTTCGACGACCGGGCGGACCCGGTCGTCGAGGTCGCCGCACCGGAGGGCAGCGGGAACCGCGACATCGCCGCCGACCTCACCGGAGGTGCGGGAGCCTGATTCAGGTGGCCGCCTCGGTCACCCGGCGGTAGGTCGCGGCATCGGTCGCGTACTCGGGATTGCCGTACTCGGCGAGGCGCTGCTTGACGACGCGGGTGGTGTACTCGTCGGCGAGCTTGCGCAGGACCGGTTGCTCGGCGGCGACAGCCATGGTGAAGAAACGGCCCAGGACGAACGGGGCCGTGGCCGCCACGCAGGCGAGGTCGACGAACCCGAACGGGACGCTCATGGCTTCGGCCCGCTTGAGGTCGCCGCCGCAGATGCCGAGGAACAGCGCTTTGCTCCAGCTGCGCTCCACGAGCTCCGCGGCCTGGTCGAGCAACGACCGGCCGGGACGGAGATCGGCGGACATGGTCGAGCGGACCAGCTCACCGCAGGTCGCGTCGTCGAACCCGCGGCGCAGCGTCGCCGCGCGCGCGTGGAAGAGATCCACGATGCCGGACGCCGTGGTGGGCAGCAGCTCTTCGGGCAAGCCGAGCAGGAAGCACCGGTACCGGCTCACCTCCAGCATCGCGCGCTCGCGCGCGGAGAACTCACTGCGCCCGGATCCGGTGGCCATCATGGCCGCCAGGTACATGTTGATCAGACCGGCGGGCATCTGGTCGGCCTGCGGCACCGGCACGCCGTAGACCGCCGGGTCCCAGCCCTCGGGGCTGCTGAGCGCGTTGCAGCGGACCATCGAGTGCATCAGCCGCACCATGGCCGCGGCTTGGAACCCCTCGCCGTAGCGGCCCAACGCACCCGGCAGCGTCGTGACGGTGAAGAAGTTGGCGGTCTCGTTGACGCGTCGAGCGGCGCGCCGGCCGGTGAGCGCGCCGGTCAGCACCATCGGCAAGGCCGCGTAGGTGTTGATGAAGGTCGCCAGGAACGCTCCGCGCGTGATGTAGGGCGACAGGAACGCGGCACCGATGCGCAGCTGGCGCGCACCTTCCTCGACGAGCTCCATGTCGAGCCAGTCCGGCGTGTTCTCCATGGCCGCGATGAGGGCGCGCAGCTCGTCGGGGGCGTCGGGCACGGAATCGACGCCCTCCCGGCACGCCTGCTGCAGCATGCCGATCAGGCCCTTGACGCCGTGCTGCTGGGACAACGCCGCGTAGGGGTCGGCGACCACGTCACCGAGCATGGTGGTGGTCCGGATCAGCTCCACGGCCCGCTCGTTCGCGAGCACGGACTCGCGATCACCCACCCAGCTGGGCAGGTCGGACTTCGCCTGCGGGTCGGTGGTGAACCGGTGCGGGGTGCTGTCGAAGTCGATCGAACCGTAGAGGTCGGGCTGCCGTTCCCGCTGAGAGACGGCCCGTTGAGCGAGCTCAGGGTAGTGGAGCGCCATCCGGACACCTCAACTTTCAACCTGTAGGTTCCAGGCTGACAGGTTGTAAGTTAGAGTGTCAAGAGTGACCGGATCCCCCAGCACGCGCAAGCGGATGAGCGCCGTCGACCGCCGCGAGCAGATCCTCGACGTCACCCACCGGATCGTCGACGAGGAAGGCTTCCACGCGGCGACGCCGAACCGCGTCGCGGAGGCCGCCGGCGTCACCCGCCCGGTGCTCTACCAGCTCTTCGGCGATCTGGCCGGAGTCCTCGTCGCGCTCGTCGACCGCGAGTCCGAGCGCGCTGGGATCCAGTTCGCGAAGGCCACCTCGCAGCTCACCGAAGCGCCGGAGGACGACCGGCTCATCAGCACGTTCTGCGGCGTGCTCAACGCGGTCGACGAACACCCCTCGACCTGGCGGCTGTTCCTGTTCCCGCCCCAAGGCGCTCCACCGCGGCTGCACCAGCGGCTCGCCGAATCCGAAGAGCTCGTCGTGCAGTTCCTCCAGCGCGAGCTCGAACGCACCGTCCCCGACCTCCCCGACCCGGAGTACACCGCGAGGATGGTGCACGCCGCCGGGCGCGAGCTGCTGCAACGCCGCCTCGCCGATCCCACCCACGCCACCACCGAACGGCTCATTGCCCTCGTCCGGCACGTGCGGACCTGGGTGCTGCCCACCAGCGCCCTCCCGAACTGACGTCACCACCGGCGCGCGAGAGCCGGGCGCCGGTGGTGCAGCCGGGTCAGAGGGAGGCCGGCAAGACCAGGAAGCTCCACGCCAGCAGGGGACCGATGCCGACGATTCCCGCGGTGTAACCGATGATCTGCTTGTAGAAGCGGTCTCGGTCCACGCCGCGCGCGTTGCTGAGCACCAACCTCCACCGCACCCAGCTCGGGACGGTTCGCACCGGCTGAGCGACCGCGCCGCCCCCGGGAGCGCTCTGCGTCGCCCCCGTGCAGGAGTCGGGAGGACCACCGCGCGGTCCCGGACGATCAGCACCGCTGGTTGAGCGGACCCGGTACTGTCTCGATCATCGCGCTCCACCGGGAGGGGTTCGGTAGGGCCTCCGCAGCACCAGGCGCGGTGGGCATCGGGTGCGGAACCCACCCACCTCGACCTCGTGGGAGCCGCGCACCTGACAGGAGACCGCCATCCACACCGACACGCTCACCATCGACGGCACACCGCTCGACTACCGCGAACGCGGCAATGGGCCGCCGCTGCTGCTCCTGCCTGGCGGGAGCGGCCACGCCGGCGTCCTCGACGGGGTCGTCGCGCACCTGGCAGACCACCACCGCGTCGTCGCCCTGTCGAGCCGGCTGGCTTCGGCCCCGGGGGACGCCGAGCACCACGACCAGCGCCCGGCGGACCACGCCGAGGACGCGCTGGGGCTGATCGAGGCGCTCTTCGACGAACCGCCGACCGTCTTCGGGTTCAGCGCGGGTGCGATCACCACGCTCGCACTGCTGGCGCACCACCCCGACCGCATCGGTCGGGCGGTCGTCCACGAGCCCCCGGTGATCGGGTTGCTGCCCGACGCCGACCGCCACCGGGAGGCCCTCGAAGCGGTCCGGACCGCCGCGCGCACCCAGGGGCCCGAGGAAGCCTCCCGGCTCATGACCGAGACGATGACCGCCTCGGCACCCAGCACGGACTCACCGGAGGTGCGCCACCCCGGCGACTGGCTCGACGGGTACGCCGAGACCCAGCCCGAGCCGCCCACCTCCGACCTGCTGGAGCTGCTGCCCCTGCTCGGCGAGCTGCAACCGCTGTTCCTGGAGCACCTCCTCCTGCCGTTCACCACCAGCGAGCTCGACCTGCCCGCGCTCAGCGCAGCGGAATCGCGCCTGGTCCCCGCCGCCGGCATCGACTCCCGAGGTCAACTCCCCCACCGCACCGCCACCGCCCTGGCCCACCGGCTAGGACTCCCCCTGACCGAACTCCCCGGCGGACACCTCGGCCCGGTCGAACGCCCCGCCCAGTTCGCCACCGCCCTCCGAGCCCTCCTCGCAGAGGTGACGGCCTGATCTTGCGGGGCGCGGCGAACAGCTGTGCTGTCGGCTCGGGGTTCTGCCACCCGCACCGCCCACCGGACCAAGAACTCACCAGCGACTTATGGTCGTGCCATGGCGTTGTTGCGTTCGGGCTCTTCTGTGCTGCTGGTGGTGGACCTGCAGGAACGGCTGATGCCGGCCATCACCGGCGGCGCGGCCGTGCTGGAGAACACCGCCCTGCTGGTGCGGGCCGCGGTGCGGTTGGGGGTGGACGTCCGCGCCACCGAGCAGAACCCCCGCGGCCTCGGCCCGACCGTCGCCGAGATCGCGGAGCTGCTGCCGCGGCCGGCCCAACCCAAGACCACCTTCGCCGCCGGGATCGAGCCCGGGCCCGGCACCGTCGTGGTGGCCGGGTGCGAGGCCCACGTGTGCGTGCTGCAGACCGCGCTGGGGCTGCGGGAGCGCGGGCGGGAGGTCGCCGTGGTCGCCGACGCCGCGGGGAGCCGGGTCGAGTCGAACCGCGACCGGGCGCTGGAACGCCTGCGCGCTCACGGGGTGGACGTCGTCACCGCGGAGATGGTCGTGTTCGAATGGCTCCACGACAGTGACCACCCCGCCTTCCGCGAGGTGCTGGAGCTCATCAGGTGAGGAGCGGACTCGATGCCCGTGCGCGTGGAACGCACCGGTGCGGTGCAGGTCATCACGCTGGACCGGCTTGAACGGCGCAACGCCTTCGACGGCGGGATGACCGAGGCGCTCGACGCCGCGCTGAACGGCTTCGAGGACGACGACTCCGCGCTGGCGGCGGTGCTCACCGGCGGTCAGGACTTCTTCTCGGCGGGCACCGACCTCCGGGCCTGGGCCGGTGCTCCCACCGAGCGCGGTGGTCCCTACGGGATCGCCGGACGTGAGCTCGTCAAGCCGGTGATCGCCGCGGTGGAGGGTGCCGCTGCCGGCGGTGGCTTCGAGATCGCGCTGGCGACGTCGATGATCGTGGCTTCGGAGACCGCGCACTTCTCCTTCCCGGAAGTCGGGCTCGGGCTCATCGCCGAGTGCGGCGGGCTCTTCCGCGCGCCACGCGCGCTGCCGCTCAACATCGCTCGGGAGCTCCTGATCACCGGAGAACGCCTCCCCGCCCGACGTGCCTACGAACTGGGGCTGGTCAACCGGCTGACCGAGCCCGGGCGCGCATTGCCCGAAGCGCTGTCGCTCGCCCAGCGGATCGCCGAACAAGCCCCGATCGCCGTGCGGGAGACCCTGCGCGCGGTCGAAGCCGCTCACCCCGCCGACGACGACACCGACTGGGCGCGAACGACCTTCGCCAAGGACCGGGCACGCGCTTCCGCCGACGCCACTGAAGGCGTGGCCGCGTTCCTCGACAAGCGCTCCCCGCGCTGGAGCGGCGCCTGAGACCTGTCGCGGGAAGACGCCGCTCGCACCGTTCCACCCTCACCCGCCCGGACCAACGCCTCGGAACCGACACCTGGACGGGTGTCCCGCGGACCGCTGGCTGAAAACGACTTCCCCCGTGCTGCCGCCCGTGGGACGCTCGTCGGCGGCTCCGGTCGCGTTGCCCGGGACCGTTTTCTGGGGAGGTGTCTCATGCGCGGCGACGTCGACATCATCCTCGTCGGGGCAGGTTCTGCGGGGTGCGTGCTCGCCAACCGGCTCTCGGCGGACCCGGCCCTGTCCGTGCTCCTGCTCGAAGCCGGCCCGCGGGACCGCAACCCGCTGCTGCACGTTCCCAAGGGCTTCGGCAAGTTGATCGGCAACCCCCGCTTCGCCTGGCACTTCCCCACCGATCCGATCGGTTCGACGCGCCGCACCGAGAAGTGGGTGCGCGGACGGGTCCTCGGCGGGTCCAGCTCGATCAACGGGATGGTCTACAACCGGGGTCACCGAGCGGACTACGACGAGCTCGAGCGGCTCGGCAACCCCGGGTGGGGCTGGGACGAGGTGCTGCCGGTCTTCCGCGCCCTCGAGGACCACTCGCTGGGCCGCGGGCCCGGCCGCGGGGCGGGCGGACCGCTCTCGGTCAGCGTCGCCTCCCCCGGCGAACCCCTGTGCGAGGACATGATCGCCGCCGGGTCCGAGGCGGGTCTCAGCGCGGTCGACGACCTCAACGATTCCGACGCCGAACGCATCGGCTACTCGCCGATGACGATCCGCCACGGCCGGAGGGTCAGCGCGGCGCGGGCGTTCCTGCACCCGGCCCGCGATCGCCCCAACCTGCGGGTCCTCACCGGTGTGACGGTCGATTCCCTGCTGTTCGACGGTGACCGGGCGGTGGGCGTGCGGGGGCGGTTCCGCGGCTCCACTGTGGACTTCCGGTGCGTCCGAGAGGTCGTGCTCTGCGCGGGCAGCATCGGCAGCCCCGCGTTGCTGCAGCGGTCCGGGATCGGGCCCCGCGAGGTGCTGCGCCCGCTGGGCGTCGACACGCGCGTGGACGCCCCGAACGTCGGCGCTCGGATGCGCGAGCACCGCTGCGTGCCGCTGCAGTTCCGGTTGCGGGAGGACCGCGGTTACAACCGGCGGTTGAACTCCTCGGCGGCGCAGGTGCGCACGGCGTTGCGGTACCTGCGCACCCGGAGCGGGCCGCTGGCCGGCCCCGCCTTCGACGTAGTCGGGTTCCTCAAGAGCGACCCGCGGCTGGCCCGCCCGGACGCGCAGGTCCTGCTCGCTCCGCTGTCGCTCAAGCCGCACGGCGCCGGTGAGGAGGCGCAGGTGGAGGACGAACCCGGGGTGCAGGCCATCGGCTACGTGCTCCGGCCCGACAGCGAAGGCCGGTTGGCGATCACCTCGTCCGACCCCGACGACGACCTCACCGTCGACCCGGGGTTCCTCACCACCGGCCACGACCGCGAGATCACCGCGGCCACCTTGCGCCGGATGCGCGAGCTCTTCGCCCAGGAACCGATCGCACGGCACCTCGTCGGTGAAACGCTGCCCGGGACCGACGTCGACGACGTCGACGAGATCGCCGACGTGGCGTTGAACCGCGGGCACTGCGGCTACCACGCGATCGGGACGTGCGCGATGGGCCCGAACTCGGACGACGTGGTCGACCCGAGCTTGCGCGTGCGCGGGGTCGAGCGCCTCCGCGTCGTCGACTCCTCGGCCTTCCCGACCATGGTCTCCGGCAACCTCAACGCCCCGGTCATGGCGTTCGCCTGGCGAGCCGCGGACGTCCTGCTCGACGGTCAGTCGTCCTGACCGGGGTTGGTGCGCGCGGCGAGTTCCGCGCGGGAACGGATCCCGAGCTTGGCGTAGACGCGGGTCAGGTGGTACTGGACCGTCTTGCTCGACAGGAACAGCTCCGCCGCCACCTCCTTGTTGGACAACCCGCGTGCCACCAAGCGGACGACCGATTCCTCCTGCGGCGTCAGGCTGCTCGGGGTCGGTTCTGGCCTGGCCCGGTGCACCCCACCGGCTTTGAGCTCGCGGTCGCAGCGCTCGACGTAGGTGGTGGCACCCATGGCGGCGAAGCCGTCGCGGGCGGCGCTGAGGACGACGTCGGCGCGGGCGCGGCGGCGCAGGCGCCGCAGCGTCTGGCCGTAGCTGAAGTTGATGCGGGCCTGGTCGTAGCGCAGCGGGAGCGCGCTGATCAGCTCGAGCGCTTCGTCGAACGAGCCCGAGGCCGCTGCGACGTCGCCGCGCGCGCCGTGCAGCCGCCCGCGGGCCGCGGCGAGGCGGGCGCGGGTGGAGGCGTGGCCGCGCTTGGCGGCCAGCTTCTCGTGCGGGACGAGGAACTCCTCGGCCTCGTCCAGCCTGCCGAGCAGGACCAGGGCGTGGGCGTACATGTCCTGCCACGGCCAGTGGCCCGGTTCGTCCGTGCTCGCGCTCGGCGACGGCCGGGTCAGCGGGTGCAGCGCGCGCAGCACGCCGTCGGAGTCGGCGCGGGCCTCGGCCGCGTGCGCGCGGGCGAGCTGGCCGGGGATGCGCATGATGTGGTAGTCGCCGGCGCCGGTGGCGCCCTGCAGGAGCACCTCTTCGGTCGCCTCGACGTCACCGCGCGGGGCGTGCACCGCCGCGGCCGTCCACAGCAGCAGCGGGCCGGTCACCAAGATCCCGGTGTGCTCCTGCACCTCCATCGCTTCGCGCACGGTCGCCAGCGCCTCGTTCCACTCCCCGGTGAGGAACTGGACCCGCGCCAGCCAGGCCCTCGCCCACAGCGAGATCCGGGCCGACCCGCCGAGGTGCGCGGTGGGGATGGCGCTCTCGAAGTCGACGCGGGCGTCGTCGATCCGGTCGCTGATCAGGTGGATCCACCCGCGCGCCATGGTCGCGCGCTGCCACTGCGCGCCGTGGCGCAGGCGGGTGGTGAGGTGGTCGTAGTGGCGCTGGGCTTGCTTCGGGCTGCCGGTGGCCGCCAGGCCGATGCCGCGGATGGCGGCGGCTTCCACGGCCGTCGGCGTGTCGGCGCCCGACAGCTCGATCGCGCGGTCGGCCCACAGCACGAGGTCGTTGCCGTCGTAGCGGCACAGCGCGTCGAGGACGTAGCGCTGGCAGATCAGCGCGGCGGTCTCGGGTTCGCGGTCGGTGTTGACGATCGCCCAGGCGCGGCGGAGCCGGTTGCCTGCTTCGGCGGCCCTGCCCCGGACCAGGGCGAGGTAGCCGAGAACGGCGTCGCGCAGCGGGGTTTCGCGGATGCTCTCGACCTCGGGGATCAGCGCGGTGGCGCGGAAGACGTCGCCCGCACCGATGAGCGCGTCCACGGCTCGGGTGATCAGGGCTTGCTGGTGCTGGGGGTCGTCGGTGAGCCTGCTCGCGTCGCTGAGCAGGGTGGCGGCCGTGCCCCAGGCCCCTTCGGCGGCGCGTTCGCGGGCGAGGTCGTCGAGGCGTCCCGCCACTTCGGCGTCCGGCACTGGGCTGGCGGCCACCAGCAGCCGCAGAGACCGGACCGGGTCGTCGACGAGTTCGGACGCGCGGCGCTGCAGCTGGGCGCGGCGCGCCGGGCCCAGCTCGGTGAGCACGGCCGCGCGCACCATCGGGTCAGGTGGGCTGACGTAGGTGAGCCCGCGCGGGGCCAGCGCGACCAGCCCGGCCGCCGTGGTGGCGTCCATCAGGGGCAGCGGTTCGGTGTCGAGCTCGGCCAGCGACATCACGCTGCGGACCGGCGCGTCGGGACCGAGGACCGCCGCGGCCTCGGCGAACCGGCGCGCGACCGGCGAGCAGGCGTTGAGGTCCTCGCGCACCCGTGCCTGCACCGCCGCGGGTGCGGGCAAGGTCGGCTCGAACTGGGACCAGGTGCTGCGCGGGAGTTCCACGAGCAGCTGCGCGGCCGGGCGCGGGCGGCCGAGGGTGTGGCGGCGCAACCGTTCGGCCATCGACGGGTGCAGCGCGACGCCGTGCGCGGCGGCCAGCTCGCTGATCTGACCTGCGTCCAGCGGCGGGACGCGGGGGGCGTCGGTGGCGATGCGCGGCAGCAGGTCGAGGACTTCGGCGGGGGCGCGCCGATCGCCGGTGGTCGCGGTCGCCAAGACGCGCAGCGCGGCGTCCTGGTGGTGGCGTTGGGCCGAGGCGAGGGTGCGCAGCGAGGCCACGTCGCCGAACTGGGCGTCGTGGACCACCAGCACCGTGCACGGTTCGAGCCGGGTGACGAGTTCGGCGGCGGTGTCCAGCGGGTTCGAGGTCGGCAGTTCCGGGACGAGCTGCACCAGCAAGGAGTAGGGGCGGTCGGCCTCCCACTCCGAGGCCGTGGCCCGCAGGACCGGGACGTCCTGGCGGCCTGCGAGGTGGTCGGCCAGCGTCGAGCTCCCGATCCCGGGCGGCCCGCTGAGCAGGACGAAGCGGTTCTGCCCCGACCGCAGGATCTGCTCCAGACCGGCCACGAGCTCGGTCCGCCCGATCAGCGGCTGTGCTGGTCGTGTCACGTCCACCTCGTCGTGCGTCGGCGCCCGTCCAGCATCCCGGACGGGCGCCGACCAGCTTAAGCGGCGTGCGCTGCGCCGGCCGTCGGCACGGTGTGGTGCCGCGCCGACGAGCGGGCCACCGACCCGGGCCCGACGAGGTCGTCCAGCCCAGCCCGGCCGAAGCCCGCGCACCAGGCGACACCGGCCGCTCACACCTCGTCGGTCAGTCGTGCGGCACCGATGCCGATCGGCGGGCTCGTGGCCGCACGGGTGGGGTGCGGGACGGGGTTGGTGGCGACCCCCCCGTCCCGGCCGACGTCAACCGAGGTCGCCGCCTGCGACCGGCAGGACGGTGCCGGTGATGTAGGACGCCTCCTCGGAAGCGAGGAAGGTGATGGCGGCGGCCTGCTCGTCCAACGTGCCGTAGCGCTTCATCAGCGACGTGCCCAGGGTCTGGTCGATGTGGGCCTGGAACCACTCCTGCTCCTGCTCGGTCTCCAGCGGCGAGCCACCTCGGGAGACCCGGCGCGGGGGCGCCTGGGTGCCGCCCGGGGCGGTGGCGACCACGCGGATGCCGGAATCGGCGCACTCCAGGGCCAGCGAAGCGGTGATGGCGTTGATGCCGCCCTTGGCCGCCGAGTACGGGATCCGGTGGACTCCCCGGGTGGCTGCCGAGGAGACGTTGACGATCACCCCGCTGCCCCGCTCCTGCATCGAGGGCAGCGCGGCGCGGCAGGAGAACAGCGTGGTCATCAGCGACCTGCGCAGCTCGGTCTCGATCTGCTCCGGGGTGAACTCGGTGAACGGCTTGAACCAGATCGCTCCGCCGACGTTGTTGATGAGCACGTCGATGCGGCCGTGCCGGGCGACCGCCGCGTCCACCACGGACTGCGCGCCCTCCCAGGACTCCAGGTCGGCCACCACGGGCGAGGCTCCCAGCTCCTCGGCGAGGCCCTCGACCAGTTCGGAGCGGTCGGCCAGCACGAGGTCGCCGCCTTCGGCCGCGATGCGGCGGGCGGTCTGCTCGCCGATGCCCTGGGCCGAGCCGGTGACGATGACGACCTTGCCGTCGAAGCGCCCCGGGGTGGTGAAGCGCGGGCGCTTGGACTCCTCCGCGTCGGCCATGGCCCGCCGGGTGGTGTCCTTCGAGCGCTCGGCGTGCTCGGCGATCAGCTGCCGGGCCGCGGTGCGGTCGCCCGCCTCGAACGCGGTCACGATGTCGAGGTGGTCCTGGGTGCACCGGGGATCGCACCAGGTGGCGTTGCGCAGCGTGGTCTCCATGTGGCCCTTGACGCCGAGGGCGCGGTAGGCCTGCAGGAGGTGCTCGTTGCCGGTGAGGGTGAACAGGTAGTCGTGGAAGGCCGCGTTCGCCTCGGTGTAGGCGGCGGCGTCGACGAACCGGTCGCCGTCCACGTGCGGCACCGCCGATTCGGCGAGCAGCCGGTAACCGGCGAGCTGCTGGGAGCTGAGCCGGCCGATGGTCAGCTCCAGCGCGCCCAGCTCCAGCGCTTGGCGTGCCTCGAACACCGCGTCCGACTCGTGCACCGACGGGTGTTCCTCGCCGATCTCGTAACCACCGGGTGCCGGCGCGACGACCGGTTCGAGGTCGGTCGGCTCCGACAGCACCTGCTGACCTGCGACGCAGCGCGCCTCACCGTTGGCGATGAGCGCCTCACCGCGCTCGAGACCGCTCGTGCCACCACCGGTCCCGGCCCAGATGCGCTGCCCCGCGATGGAGCTCGCCGCGGCCCTCTCCTCCTCCACCGGCGGGAGGGAGCCGTCGTGCAGCGCCGCGACCGGGGTGCCCGGGAAGATGGTCTGACCGGCCAGGTTCCGGCCTTCCCCCGGGTTCTCCTCCAGTTCCGCCACGGGTTCGGGCTCCGCTTCCACCTCGGCGATGACGGGTTCGGGTGCGGGTTCCGGTTCGGGCTCGGCCTCGACGGCCGGGGCGCTGGTGGCGGCGAGGGCGAACTTCTCGTAGTAGAAGCCGGTCGGCTCGAAGCCGTCTCCGGCGAAGTGCTCGCGCACCGCCTCCACCATCGGCGGCGGCCCGCACAGGTACACCGCGACGTCACCGCCGTGCAGGTGCTCGTCCCGGATCAGCGTGGTCACGTAGCCCTTGTTCGGGGCGCTGCTGCCCGGGTCGGCGACGCAGTAGTCCCAGGTCAGGTTCTCGACGTCGGCGGCGAGCTCCCGCACGGTGTCCATCTCGACCAGGTCGTCGTCGGTGGTGACCCCGTAGATCAGGTGCGCGGGCCGCGTCGACCCGCAGGCGCGCATCGCGCGGATGATCGACAGGATCGGCGCGAGCCCGGTACCGCCGGCCAGCAGCAGCACCGGCCGGTCGGTCTCGCGCAGGAAGAAGCTGCCGTGCGGTCCGGTGAACGACAGCTCGTCGCCTGGCTGCGCCCGCTCGGTGAGGTACTCCGACATCACCCCGCCCGGGGTGATCTTGACCAGGAAGGTCAGCAGCTCGTCGTCGGGCGCGCTGCTGAAGGAGTAGGAGCGCGTCTCCTCAGTGCCGGGCACGGCGATGTTGACGTACTGGCCGGGCAGGAACGCCAGCTCGTCCCGGTTCGGCGTCTTCAGCGTCAGCGACACCGTGGTCGGCGAGAGCCGCTCGACCGCGTTCACCGTCGCGGGGAAGGTCGCGGCCTGGGTCTTGGCCACCGCCGAGGTGCTGGCGATGCGCAGCACCAGGTCGGACTTCGGGGTCATGCTGCACGGCAGCACGTAACCGCGTTCGGCCTCGTCGGCGGTGAGCGCGTCGTCGATGTAGCTGCCGCCGTCGTAGTCACCGGACTCGCAGAGGGCCTTGCACGTGCCGCAGGCCCCGTCGCGGCAGTCCAGCGGGATGTTGATGCGCTGCCGGTAGGACGCATCGGCCACGGTCTGGTCCGGCGCGCACGTGATGAACCGGGTGACACCGTCCTCGAAGGACAGCGCGACTTGGTGGGTCATGGCCGCCTCGCTCAGATGTGGTACACGTCGACGACGTGGTGGATGTAGTCGTTCTTGAGCACCACGGTCTTCCGGCGGATCAGCGGCGCCGGACCGGAGAAGTCGATGGTGTAGAACGACGTCCCGTAGTAGGGGTCCACGGTCTTGTACCGGAAGTACATGGTGTGCCAGTTGAACCGGACGTCCACGATGTCCCCGCGGCGTTCGATCAGCTCCACGTTGGTGATGTTGTGGCTGGTGCGGGGCTCCGGGATGGACGTGGCGCTGGAGCGCTCGGTGCGGATGCGGAAGACCCGGTCCTCCAGCCCGCCCTTGTTCGGGTAGTAGATGAGCGAGATGTCGGTCTGCGGGTCCTCGGTGAGCAGGTCGTCGTCACCCCAGGACGGCATCCAGAACACGACGTCGTCGGCGTAGCACTCCAGCCACTTCTCGAACTCGCGGTCGTCGAGGTAGCGGGCCTCGCGGTAGAGGAACTGCTCGATGTCCTGCTGGGTGATGGACTTGGTGCCCGCGGGTGCGGTGGTGGGCGCGGTGGCGTCAGCGTTGACGGTCATCGGGAATCTCCTGGCGCGGTGGGGGTCACTGGACGTCGGCGGCGCGTTCTGCGGCGATGGCGTTCCGCATGCGCTCCTGCCAGTAGCCGTGCTGGACCGGGTAGAGCCCTTCGTCCTCGTTCTTCTGGCCGGCCGAGATCACGCCCTTCATGTCGAGCGCTTCGGCGAGCTCGTCGGGACCGTTCAGCCAGTGCTCGGCACCGCGGCTCATGTCGTTCCACGGCGCGGCGGTGGCGCGGAAGGTCAGCTGGCAGGAGCGGAACTCCTCGAGGTCGTCCGGAGTGGCCATGCCCGAGGCGTTGAAGAAGTCCTCGTACTGGCGGATCCGCCACGCCCGCGACTCGGCGCTCTCGCCCTTGGGCGCGATGCAGTAGATGGTGACCTCGGTCTTGTCCGGCGCGATCGGCCGGAAGTGCCTGATCTGCGTGGAGAACTGGTCCATCAGGTAGACGTTCGGGTACAGGCACAGGTTCCGGGAGCCGCGCACCATGAACTCGCCCTTGGCTTCGCCGAACTCCTGCTTCAGCTCCTCGATGCGCGGCCACAGCGGGCGGTCCTGCGGGTTGCCCGCCCAGGTCCACAGGCACAGGTGGCCGTTCGGGTAGGACCAGTAGCCGCCACCGGACTTGCCCCAGCTGCCCGCGTCGAGGGTCTTGGTGCTGTTCTTGGACTCACCGGTGCCGCGACGGGCGGTGGTGGCCGCGTAGTTCCAGTGCGTGGCGGTGACGTGGTAGCCGTCGGCGCCGTTCTCGGCCTGGACCTTCCAGTTGCCGTCGAAGGTGTAGGTCGACGCGCCGCGGAGCACCTCCAGGCCGTCCGGGGACTGGTCGACGAGCATGTCGATGACCTTGGTGGTGTCGCCCAGGTGCTCGCTCAGCGGCGCCACGTCCGGGTTGAGGCTGCCGAACAGGAACCCGCGGTAGGAGTCGAAGCGGGCGACCTTGGTCATGTCGTGCGAGCCGTCGGTGTCGAACGCGGGCGGGTACCCGGCGCCGTCGGGATCCTTGACCTTGAGCAGCTTGCCGTCGTTGCGGAACGTCCAGCCGTGGAACGGGCACGTCAGCGTGGTGCGGTTGTCGGCCTTGCGGCGGCAGACCATCGCTCCGCGGTGGGCGCAGGCGTTGATCAGGCAGTGCAGCTCGCCCTCCTTGTCGCGGGTGATCACGACGGGCTGGCGGCCGATGTACGTGGTGAAGTAGTCGCCGGGGTTCGGCAGCTGGCTCTCGTGCGCGAGGTAGATCCAGTTGCCCTCGAAGATGTGCTTCATCTCGAGTTCGAAGATCTCCTCGTCGGTGAAGATCCGGCGGTTGGCCCGGTACACCCCGGCCTCGTGGTCCTCGACGACGGCGTCGGCGACGACGGCGGACACGCGGTTCAGCATCTCGGTCATGGATCCTCCAACGGCCCAGATCGACTCTGATCGGCCTCCCGGCGGCCGCTGGGCCGCCGTGGCATGACTCGGAACCATGACAGCTCGTGGTGGTGGTCACACCGGACAAATACCTAGACCTGACCTAGGGTGCGATTCATCGTTGTCGTTTATCAATCGTGCGGAACAAAGTCTTTGTCTTCGATGAGAGGGCTCCTTACCGTGGGAGGGCATCGGCGACGAGGACGAGGGAGGAGGCCCGCCGTGGAGCTTCGCCACCTGCGTTACTTCGCCACCGTCGCCGAGACGTGCCACTTCGGCCGAGCCGCCGAGCAGCTGCACATCGCCCAGCCCGCGCTCTCGCACGCCGTCCGGCAGCTGGAGGACGAGCTCGGCGTGGCGCTGCTGGAGCGCACGACCAGGCAGGTGGGGCTCACCCCGGCGGGCGAGTTCTTCTTGGGCGAGGCCCAGCGGGTGCTCTCGGCCGTCGACGCCGGCGTGCGCGGGGTGCAGCGGATCGGCGAGGGGCAGCTCGGCCTGGTCCGCGTGGGTGTCACCGGCACCGCGGCCTTCTCGCACCTGCCGCACCTGGCGCGGGCGCTGGCCCAGCGGGTGCCGCAGGTCGAGCTGGAGGTGCGCGCCGAGCTGCTCACCGCGGAGCAGTGCGCGCAGCTGCGCGACGGTTCGCTGGGCATCGGAGTGCTCCGGCCGCCGGTGACCGGCGAGGACATCGACTACCGCGTGATCGAGGCCGAGCCGCTGGTGGCGGCGGTCCCCGCCGACCACCGGCTGGCCGTGGAGCCCGTGGTGTCGATGACCGACCTGCGCGCCGAACCGCTGGTGACCTACGACGGCCGCCACTCGGTCGTGCACGCGGCGGTGCTGCGCAGCTGCCGCGACGCCGGGTTCACCCCGAACCAGCAGCACCACGCCCCGGGCACCGCCGCGCTGCTCGCGCTGGTCGCCGGTGGCCTGGGCGTGGGCGTCGTGCCCGCATCCGCCCGTTCGCTGCCGCTGGCCGGGGTGGTCTTCCGCGACCTGGCGGGAGCCGCGACCGTCGAGCTGGCGCTGGCCTGGCACCGCGACACCAGCTCTCCCCTGGTCAACACCGTCCTCGCCGAGCTCGAGGACGTCTTCCCGTCCGCACGACCCCCAGCAGAGGCCGGCTCATGAAGATCACCCGGGTGGAGGCGATCCCGTTCGCCATCCCGTACCGCAAACCGCTGCGCTTCGCCTCCGGCGAGGTCCACGCCGCCGAGCACGTCCTGGTGCGGGTGCACACCGACGACGGGGTCGTCGGTGTCGCCGAGGCACCACCGCGGCCGTTCACCTACGGCGAGACCCAGGCCGGGATCGTCACGGTGATCGACACGATCTTCGCACCGCAACTCACCGGGCTGAGCCTGCTGGAACGCGAGACCGCCTACGCGCGCTTGGCGCGCACCGTGGGCAACCCGACCGCGAAGGCCGCCATCGACATGGCGATGTGGGACGCCCTGGGCCGCAGCCTGGACGTGTCGGTGACCGAACTGCTCGGCGCCTACACCGACCGGATGCGCGTCTCGCACATGCTGGGCTTCGACGACCCCGCCGCGATGGTCGCCGAGGCCGAGAAGATGCGCGACACCTACGGGATCACCACCTTCAAGGTCAAGGTCGGCCGCCGTCCGGTCTCGCTGGACACCGCCGTGGTGCGAGCCCTGCGCGAGGGGCTGGGCGAGTCCGTCGAGCTCTACGTCGACGGCAACCGCGGCTGGACCGCCGCCGAGTCCGCGCGCGCCATGAAGGAGATGGCCGACCTGGACCTGCTCTTCGCCGAGGAGCTGTGCCCGGCCGACGACGTGCTCGGCCGGCGCTGGTTGGTGCAGCAGCTCGACGTGCCGTTCATCGCCGACGAATCCGCCGTCACCCAGGCCGATGTCACCCGGGAGGTGCTCGGCGGATCGGCCACGGCGGTGAGCATCAAGACCGCGCGGACCGGCTTCACCGGTTCCCAGCGCACCCACCACCTCGCCGAAGGCCTCGGCCTGGAGGTCGTGATGGGCAACCAGGTCGACGGCCAGCTCGGCTCGCTGTGCACCGTCGCCTTCGGCGCCGCCCACGCGCTCACCTCGCGCCGGGCCGGCGAACTCTCCAACTTCCTCGACATGAGCGATGACCTGCTGGCCGAACCGCTGCGGATCAGCGACGGTGAGCTCACCGTCCGTCCCGGTGCCGGCCTGGGTGCCGAGCTTGATCCCGACAAGCTTCGGCACTACCGCCAGGACCGCTGACCCCCACCGCCAATCAAGGAGGATTCAGATGACCACCGCCCACGACACGGCCACGGCCGCCGCTTCCGGCGCCAACGCGACCGAGCGCTTCAAGAGCGACAAGCTCGTCGGCGTGGAGGGCACCCCGCCTGAGCGCGTGAGCACGCTCGCCCGCGAGGTGCTCGAGGCCGTGCACGCCACCATCCGCAAGCACAAGGTGACCTACGCCGAGTACAACGCCCTCAAGGCGTGGCTGATCAACGTCGGCGAGGACGGCGAGTGGCCGCTGTTCCTCGACGTCTGGGTCGAGCACGTCGTCGAGGAGGTCGCCACCGAGCACCGCGAGGGCAACAAGGGGACGATCGAGGGCCCGTACTATGTCCCGGACGCCCCCGAGCAGGGCTCGAAGGGCGCGGTGCCGATGCGCGAGGACGAGCCGGGCACGCCGCTGACCTGGACCGGCCGCGTCACCACCACCGACGGTTCGGCGCTGGCCGGGGCGACGGTGGAGCTGTGGCACGCCGACGCCGACGGCTTCTACTCGCAGTTCGCCCCTGGCCTCCCGGAGTGGAACCTGCGCGGGACGTTCACCACCGACGCCGACGGGAACTTCGAGATCCGCACGGTGCGCCCGGCGTCGTACCAGATCCCGACCGACGGTGCCTGCGGCAAGCTCATCGCCGCCGCCGGGTGGCACGCGTGGCGGCCGGCGCACCTGCACGTCAAGGTCTCGGCACCGGGCCACGAGCTGCTGACCGCCCAGCTGTACTTCCCCGGCGACGAGCACAACGACGACGACATCGCCTCGGCGGTCAAGCCCGAGCTGATGCTCGACCCGAAACCGGTCGCCGGTGGCGAGGCCATCGAGTACGGCTTCGTCCTCGACCCGTCCTGATCAGTCCACAGGAGACAGACGTGCTCTACCACATCCGCATGGACGTGAAGCTCCCGCCGGACCTCGATCCGGACGTGCGCGCGGACCTGCTGGCGCGCGAGAAGGAGTACAGCCAGAAGCAGCAGCGCGAGGGCCGGTGGCCGCACCTGTGGCGGGTCGCGGGCGAGTACGCCAACATCTCGGTCGTCGACGTCGCCGATCACGACGAGTTGCACGAGGTGCTGTCCGGGCTACCGCTGTTCGCCTACATGGACATCGAGGTGACCCCGCTGGCGGTGCACCCGAACAAGATCGCAGGTTGAGGAACGCCTCGGAAGCCGGGTGTCCACAGCGGACACCCGGCTTCCTCGTACCGGAGGGGGCTCGTGACCAGCACTCTCGACGAAGTCGACACCGGGGAGCCGGTTCGCCGCACACGCTTCGAACGTCCCTCCCCCGCCCGAGCGCGCCAGGTGCTGCGCGACCTCAACGGCTCCTCGGTGGCCGGCGGGGTGGTCGGCCTGGTGTTCTCCGCGACCGGCCCGATCGCGGTGATCCTCTCGGCCGGCCTGAACGGTGGGCTGAGCCCGGCGCAGCTCGCGTCGTGGGTGTTCGGGGTGTTCTTCCTCAACGGCGTGCTCACCGCGATCGCGTCCTGGGTCTACCGGCAGCCGCTGGCGTTCTTCTGGACCATCCCCGGCACGGTCGTGGTCGGCGCCTCGCTGGACCACTTGCGCTGGTCGGAGGTGCTGGGCGCGTTCGTGGTGACCGCTCTGCTCATCCTCGCCATCGGCCTCACCGGGTGGGTCCGCACCGTCATGGCGGCCCTGCCGATGCCCATCGTGATGGCGATGGTCGCGGGCGTGTTCCTGCGCTTCGGGCTCGACCTCGTCCACGCCACCGGGTCGGACGCCGTCGTCGCCGTGCCGATGATCGCGGTGTTCCTGCTGCTCAGCGTGTTCCCCGCGGCCGGAAGGCTGGTGCCGCCGATCCTGGGTGCGCTGCTCGCAGGTGCGCTCGCCGTGGCCGCGTCCGGCCGCTTCGCCCTCGACGGGGCGGGCTGGCTCGCCCAGCCGCTGCTGCAGTCGCCGGAGTTCTCCTGGCGCGCCCTGACCGAACTCGTCGTGCCCCTGGCCATCACGGTGCTGGTGGTGCAGAACGGACAGGGCACAGCGGTTCTCCGGCAGGCGGGGCACCGCCCGCCGACCAACGTCGCAGCGCTGCTGTGCGGGCTCTGGTCGTTGCCGGCCGCCGCGGTCGGCGCGGTCTCGACCTGCCTGACCGGACCGACCAACGCGCTGCTGGTCGCCTCCACCGAACGCTCCCGCCAGTACACGGCCGGCATCGTGTGCGGTCTCGGCGCGATCGTCGTCGGGCTGTTCGCCCCGGCCTTCGTCCGCTTCATGCTGGCCACTCCCCCGGCGTTCATCGCGGTCCTCGGCGGGCTGGCCATGCTGCGCGCCTTGCAAGGTGCGTTCACCACCGCGTTCAGCACGAAGTTCACCCTGGGCGCCCTGCTGGCCTTCCTGGTGACCGTCTCCGGCGTGAACCCGCTCAACATCAACTCCGCGTTCTGGGGTCTGCTGGCGGGCGTCCTGGTCGCCTTCGCCCTGGAACGAGCGGACTTCACCTCCCGCGACCAGGCGGCCTAGAAGAGCCTGAAGCGGCTCCGCGGGGAGCGAGCGCGTGGTTGCGTTCGAGCGCGCTCACACCTCTACCGTTTCCCGGTGTGGCACACGACGACGCACTGCACGAGGCGCTGCGCCTGGCGATCGATCCACCCGGTGGGGTCTCGGTCGAGGCTCTGCGCGAGCTCGCGCGCGATGACGACGCAACCGAGTGGGACATCGCCACGACGGCGAAGCACCTCGGGGTGAACCCCCACACGCTGCGGTACTACGAACGCACCGGTCTGGTCCACGTCGACCGCGATGCCGCCGGCCACCGCCGCTACGACGCGCCCGCCGTGCGCAGGCTGGTGTTCCTCATCCGGATGCGGACCTCGGGCATGCCGATCAGCGACCTGCGGCACTACGTCGACCTCATCGACGCCGGACAGGACACCGTGCCCGAACGCCTGGACCTGTTGCTGGAACACCGCGACACGGTGCGATCCCAGATCGCCCGGCTGCAACTCGCCCTCGCCGCCACCGAGTACAAGATCGCCCTCTACCAGGAAGCAGACCAGCCATGACGAGCACCGCCCCGCAGCACGACATCTCCAGTCCCGACAACCTCGCCCGCCGCCGCCACGGGCTGTCCGTCCTGTCCGAGATCGACGGACACCGAGGCGAGGCCGTCCTCGACTCGCTCGCCGACATCAACCCAGCCCTCGGCCACCACGTCGCCGCGTTCGCCTTCGGGGACATCTACGACCGACCTGGTCTCGACCGCCGCAGCCGCCAGCTCGTCACCCTCGGCGTCCTGACCGCCCTGGGGAGCTGCGACCCGCAGCTCCGAGTTCACATCGGCGCTGCCCTGAACGTCGGTCTCAGCCGCGAGGAGATCACCGAAGCGCTCCTGCACGCGGCGGTGTTCTGCGGCTTCCCCCGGGCCCTGAACGCGACCTCCGTCGCCCGCGACGTCTTCGCCGAGCAGGACGACGCGCACCCCTAGCGGGTGCGGGCCGACTCCCAGCGGTGCAGGCGCAGGGCCAGCTGGATCTCCAAGGCGCGGGAGGGGGTTTGCCAGTCCTCGCCCAGCAGGGAAGCGACGCGTTCGAGGCGCTGCACGACCGTGTTGACGTGGACGTGCAGGACGTCCTTGGTGCGGTTGTGCTGGCCGCCCGCGGCGAAGTACGCCTCCAGCGTGGCCACCAGCTCGGTGCCGCGCCGCGCGTCGTAGTCCAGCACCGGTCCCAGCGTGCGGCGGACGAAACCGCCGATGTCGGCGCGATCACCGAGCAGCACGCCCAGGAACCCCAGCTCCTCGGCAGAAGCACCTTCGCCCGCGCGGCCCAGGGCCAGCAGCGCGTGCAGGCACCGCACCGCTTCGGCGTGCGCGGAGGCCACCGCGACGGGCCCGCACGCGGGACCGGCCGCGCCGACCGTGACCAGACCGTCCACAACGGACCCGAGTTCTTCGGCCAGGCGCGCCGCCAGCGTCGACGCGTCGTCCTCGCGGGCGAGCAGCACGACCTCGTCGGCGTGGCTGCCCGCGAGCACCGCTCGCGGGGAGGCCGCCATCACCAAGCGCCTGCGCGGGACCGACTCGGCGTGGGCCACCAGCACGCAGTGCGGGGCGGCGAGGTCCACGCCGAGCCGCGAGGCGCGCGCCACCAGCGCCGCGGAGTTGCGTTCGGGCGCCGTCAGCAGGTCGGTGAGCAGTTCGCCGCGCACCTCGTCCTCGGCCTTGGCCACCGAGCGGCGCAGCATCAGCAGCAGCGCGGTGACCACCGAGGCGCGCTCGAACAACCGCCGGTCCGCGTCGAGCAGCGTCGGGCGGTCCGCCAGCACGATGCTGCCGAGGGTTTCCGGTCCGGCCTGCACCGCGCACACCCAGGTCCCGTCGCGGACCACGGCACGGCCGGTGGCCAGCGAGTCCGCGACGGCGTCGGCCGCGGGCGGGTCGACGGGCTCGCCCGCGCGGGCGAGCTCGGTGGAGTCGGCGTCGAACAGCGACAGCGAGCCCTGCAGCACGTCGGCCAGCGCGGCCGCGACGCTGGAGACGTCGGCGCCGCGCAGCACCAGGTCCATCAGCCGGTCGTGGGCTTCGCCCGCCCGCTGCACCGCCTCGCTGTGGGTGCTGATCTCCTCCAGCAACCGGGCGTTGTCGAGCGCGATGGCCGCGTGGTCGGCCAAGGACGACAGCAGCGCGACCTCCTCCGGGGTGAACTCGCGGGGAGTGCGGTCGGCCGCGTAGAGCACGCCGATCACGTCGTCACCGACCGACAGCGGAACGCCGAGGATGGCCGCCAGCCCCTCGTCGCGCACCGCGTCGTCGATGGCCCTGGTGTGCGTCACGCGGTCGTCGCGGAAGTAGTCGGGACTGGCGTAGGGGCGGGCGGTCTGGGCGACCAGGCCGCCGATCCCCTTGCCCATGCCCAGCGCGACTTCCTTGAACAGCTGGGACACGCACCCGTCGGTGACCCGCATGTAGGTGCCACCCGCGGCTTCGTCGTTGAGGCTCAGGTACGACACGTCCGCGCCCAGCAGGGTCCGGGCGCGGCGCACGATCGACCGCAGCACGGCGTCCGGGTCGTGCAGCCGCGCCAGGTCGCTGGCCGTGTCGAACAACGCGGTCAGCTCCGCCTCCCGGCGGCGGTGCGCGCTCAGCGTCGCGGAGATGCGCAGCGCCAGCTCGGTGGCACGGCCGAGGTCGGGGTTGCCTGCACCGACCTCGGCCAGCCGTTCACCGCTCGCTCCGCTGGCGAGCAGGTCGAGCAGCTTCAGCACGTCGTCCACGCGCTCATCTTCCCACCGGCAGCCCGGCCTCCGCCCCGTCCTGAGCCTCGTCGTAGAGCGAGGTGCGGGCGGTTTCCCGGGCGCAGAGGAGCGCTGCCACGGTCAGCGCGCACATGGCCACCACGTAGAGCGAGACCGCTGTGGTGCCGCCGGTGGCCTTGAACAGCGCCACCGCGACGAGCGGGGCCAGCGCGCCGGCCGCGATCGAGGACAGCTGCCCGCCGACGGACAGCCCGGTGAAGCGGACCCGGGTGGCGAACTGCTCGGTGAAGAACGCCGCCTGCGGCCCGTACATCGCGCCGTGCAGCACCAGTCCGACGGTGGCGGCCACCGTGATCAGCAGCGGCGAGCGGGTGTCCATCAGCGCGAAGAACGCGAACGACCACACCGCCGTCCCGACCGCCCCGAACAGGTAGGTGGGCTTGCGACCGATCCGGTCCGACAGCGCGCCCCACATCGGGATCGTCACGAAGTGCACGGCCGAACCGATGAGCACCGCGTTGAGCCCGGCGGACTTGCTCATTCCGAGCCCGGTCGTGACGTAGACCAGGATGAACGCGGTGAGCACGTAGTAGGAGACGTTCTCGGCCATCCGGGCGCCGATGGTGATCAGCACCTGGCGCCAGCTGCGCCGGAACACCTCGATCACCGGGGCCTGGGGCCGGCTGCCGGCGTTGCGCTGCGCGGCCAGGAACACCGGGGACTCGGAGACGGTGAGCCGGATCCACAGACCGATCATCACCAGCGCACCGGAGAGCAGGAACGGGATCCGCCAGCCCCAGGCCTCGAACGCGGCGTCGGACTGGAAGGCAGCGAGGACCGCGAGCACGGCGGTGGCCAGCAGGTTCCCGCCCGGAGCACCGCACTGCGGCCACGACGCCCAGAACCCGCGCCGCCGGTCGTCGCCGTGCTCGGAGACGATGAGCACCGCTCCGCCCCACTCCCCGCCCAGGGCGAAGCCCTGGACCAGGCGCAGCAGCGTCAGCAGCAGCGGAGCGCCCGCGCCGATGGCCGCGTAGGTCGGCAGCAGGCCCATGGCCGCTGTCGACCCGCCCATCATCAGCAGGCTGATCACCAGCAACTGCTTGCGGCCGACCTTGTCACCGAAGTGCCCGAACACCAGCCCGCCCAGGGGCCGGGCGAGGAACCCGATCGCGTAGGTGGCGAACGACAGCAAGGTGCCGGTGAGCGGATCGGACTCGGGGAAGAACAGCGTGTTGAACACCAGCGCTGCGGCCGATCCGTAGAGGAAGAAGTCGTACCACTCGATGGTGGTGCCGATGAGGCTCGCGGCCACGATCTTGGCGATCCGCCTGGGTGGCGGCTGGGTCTCGGTCACCGTCAACACTCCTTCGTGTCACGTGGTTCTGCGGCCGTGGGGGTCAGGAGGCGGTCCAGCCGCCGTCGAGGGGCACGCTCGTGCCGGTGATGTGCGCGGCCTGGTCACCGCTCAACCAGCGCACGACGTCGGCGACCTCCTCGGGCGTGATGAGCTGCTTCACGGCGGCGCGCTGCAGCAGCACCTCGCTGATCACGTCGGATTCGTCCATGCCGTGCGCCTCGGCCTGGTCGCGGACCTGGTCGCGCACCAACCGGGTGTCGACGTAGCCGGGGTTGACGCAGTTGCTGGTGATGCCGTGCGCCGCACCCTCCAGAGCGGCCACTTTGGACAGTCCTTCGAGGGCGTGCTTGGCGGTCACGTACGCGGACTTGTAGGCGCTGGCCCGCAGACCGTGGACGCTGGAGACGTTGACGATCCGGCCGTGCCCGCGTTCGCGCATGTGCGGCAGCGCCTTGCGGACGAGCAGGAACGGCGTGGTGACCATGACCTGCTGCATGCGGGCGAAGACCTCGGGCGGGAACTCGTGCAGCGCCGCCACGTGCTGGAAACCGGCGTTGTTGACCAGCACGTCGACCTCGCTGGGCAGCTCCTCCACGGCAGCCGGGTCGGCGAGGTCGGCGGTGTGGGCCCACCCGCCGTGCTCGGCGGCGACGCGCTGCACGGCGTCCGCGTCGATGTCGACGGCGTGCACCTTCGCACCCGCCTCGGTCAGGGCCCGCACGCAGGCGTGGCCGATCCCGCTGGCCGCTCCGGTGACCAGCGCGACCCGGCCGTCCAAGCGGCCTTGAGAACTCAGCATGGCGACAGACGGTAAGCCCCCGCTGACCACCGGACCATGTGCCCGTCCACCACAGCCTGAGTTCGGGAGATGGTGACCGGGCACACCCCCTCAGCTCGGCACGGGCGGTGCTCCGGCGGTCACAACGGCGCGAGGACGCGTTCCGGGTCGGCGTCGAGGCCGAGCCGTTCCAGCACCGACAGGAGCGCCCGCTCCTCGAACCGGAAGTGGCTCTCCACGATCGCGGAGAGGCGGTCGAGGTGACGGGGCCAGGCTCCACCGGCGACGCGGACCGGTTGAGGGCGGCCTGCACCTGGTCCAGCAGGTGGGCGATCATGTCGTGGTCCTGCTGCAGCTCGTGCAGCGTCGGCCGGAGCTCCGGATGAGCGGCGGCGATCGCCGGGAACAACTCCCGGTCCTCACCTCCGTGGTGTGCGGACTGCGCGGTGCAGAAGCCTCGGCAGAAGAACAGCAGGTCCCGGCCCACATCACCGGGCGGAGCACCGCCGACGGCCTCTCGCCGGGTGTCCTCCAGCGCTTCGCGCAGGCGCGCGTGCACGCGGCGCAATTCCTGGTTCCAGGCGACCAGCCTGATCTTCTCGCCCTCAGTCACGGAAGGGCGACGGCATGGACATCGGCATGTCGCCTCCTTCGGGTCCCACGCCTCCATGCCTGGCACGAACTGCCACCGGCACGCGACGCTGGCGCCACACCAACACCGCGCTCCCCACCGCTGGAGCAGAACGGCGCACCGCGCCAACGGAGCAACCCGAATGCTGTCCAGGACCCCGCGGGACAACCCGGAAGCTGTCAACCCTCGAACTTCGCGCGAAGTTCGAACGGCAACCCCTCACCACTTCAGACACGACGACGCGCACGAAACACCTGCGCGTGTCAGGTCCGAGAAGGGCACAACGACCTCCCGCCGAACCGCGCCTGCCCCGGTTCGCACCTCGAGCGCATCTTGACGGGCTCCGCACACCGAGGCTCTGAGCAGCCGTCCTGAGACCCGGGCAGACCGACACGCGCGGGTTCAGGAAAGCGCCCTGATGTGTCCGAGGAAGTCACCCTCCTCGCAGCGAGTTGCATCCGGCCCCGTCCGCTTCGCGCGAGATGGTCGAACGGAGGTGCGAAGCCGCTGGAGCAGGCACCGCCGAGCGGAACAGCCTCGCGGCTCTGGTCAGGCTGCCAGCGTGAACAGGCCTGCGGCGATGGCCGCACCGACCAGGATGCCGCCGACGACCTGGGCCGTCGTGTGATCACCGAGGCGGACTCGCGACCACGAGATGGCCGCGACGACGGGCGAGGACAGCCACCACGCCGGACCGTGCGCCACGATGAGCACCACCGCGGCGCCGGCGGCGACGGCGGCGTGCATGGACACCTTCCACCACACCGTGATCGCCGCGGTCACCACCAAGGCGACCACCATGGTGATGTCCAGCGCGACCACCATCCGCGGCGCCTCCCACGCGACCAGGAGCGCCAACCCGACGGTGCTCGACGCGATCAGGGCGAGGAACGGGACGAGCCTGCCCTCCCGATCGCGGACGTGGTGACCGTCCCAGCGGCCCGCACGCGCACCCCACACGATCACCGCCATCGGCAGCAGGCTGCTGGTCAGCGCGACCAGCAGACCCCACCCCAAGGCCGGCCCGACCGCCCGCGTCGCCCGCCACGCCACGACGAGCGGCAGCACCGTCACGATGACCCACGGCGCCAACACCTCCGTGATCACCCGCGCGAGCCGGTCGACCCACCACGCCCCCACCGCCGTCCGAGACTCGATCTGCATGTCCGTGAGAAGCCCCTCGCTCCAACCACACCCGGTGTCCGCCGCCGAGCGCGGAACGCGCTGCGCGGCAAGACGTGTCGTCCTGATTGTCCTCCACGGGCGGGAGCAGTCCGCCCTCAGGTGGCGCCGACCGCCTCGCTCGGCGGACGCCGTCCGAAGATCGTTCCCCCACGGTCTGATTCGATCCACGTCACCCGGCGGAGCGTAAAGCTCGATCTTCGGCGCACGTCGGAGTACGGTCCGCCGCAGTCCGGTGTGGGAGGTTCGTCATGACCGCAGACGAGCACGGGGTGTTCGACCTCAGCGACGGCGTCGACCTGTCCGCGCCGAACGTCGCGCGGATGTACGACTACTACCTGGGCGGCGCCGCGAACTTCGCGATCGACCGCGACACCGCGGACGAAGTCCTGGCCATCACGCCCGAGGCGGGCCGAGCCGCGCGCGCCAACCGCGACTTCCTCGGACGCACCGTGGCCTACCTCTGCGAGCAGGGCGTCGACCAGTTCCTCGACCTCGGCTCGGGCATCCCGACCGTCGGCAACGTCCACGAGATCGCGCACCGGCACAACCCGGAGGCCCGCGTCCTCTACGTCGACCACGACGCCGTCGCCGTGCTGCACGCGCGCTCGTTGCTCGGTGCCGAGCCCCGTGCCGAGATCACCCGCGCCGACATCCGCGATCCCGGGGCGGTCCTGTCCTCACCCGAGGTCGCCGAGCTGCTGGACTTCAGCAGGCCCGTCGCCGTGCTCGCCGTGGCGGTGCTGCACTTCCTCCCCGACGCCGACCGACCGGCCGAGGTCCTGCGCGCGTACACCGACAGGTGCGCCCCCGGCAGTTACCTGGCGATCTCCCACGTCGCGGGCGTCGGCATGACCGACGCGCAAGTGGCACGGGGTCGGGAGCTCTACAACACCACCCCGACCCCGGTCATCGTGCGCGACCGCGACGAGATCGCCGGTCTGGTGGAGGCCTACTCCCTCGTCGAACCCGGGCTGGTCCCGATCAACCACTGGCCGGTGGTGACGCCGGAAGCACCGGCCGGCGGCTACGGCGCGGTGGCGCGGAGCGGCTGACCCGGCCCACATCGGTGGCCCGCAGCACCTCCGCCGACCTCCCTGGAATACGGGAGGGCGCCGGTTGTTGAACCGCGTGCTCAGTCGTGCCGCTTGAGGAGACCAGCATGCAGTTCGGGGTCGACGCCAGCGCGCCCGGTGGCGACCGCACGGCCACCGTGGTGGTCCTCGGTGGCGGGCAGGCGGGCTTGTCGGCCGGCTACCACCTGCAGCGCAAGGGTTTCGTCAGCGCGCTCGAGGACACCGGGGCGCGGAGCTTCGTGGTGCTCGACGCCAACCAGGCGCCCGGGGGCGCGTGGCGCCACCGCTGGGAATCGCTGCGGATGGCGACCGTGAACGGCATCTTCGACCTGCCCGGGTTCGCCCAGCCGCCGGTCGACCCGGACGAGCCCAGCCGGGTGGCGGTGCCGCGCTACTTCAGCGCTTTCGAGCGAGCCACGCAGCTGCCCGTGCTGCGACCGGTGCAGGTCACCGCCGTCCGGCCCGCCGTCCCGGACGAGCCCGACGGGGACCTGCTCGTCGAGACCGACCGCGGGCGGTGGACCACCCGCGCGGTCATCAACGCGACGGGGACCTGGACCAACCCGGTCCTCCCCCACTACCCGGGTCAGGAGACCTTCCGGGGTCGGCAGCTGCACACCCAGGACTACGTCGCCGCCGAGCGGTTCGCGGGGTTGCGCGTCGCCGTCGTCGGCGGGGGCATCTCGGCCGTGCAGCAGCTCGCGGAGATCTCCGAGGTCGCGACGACGTTCTGGTACACGCGCCGGGAACCCGTGTTCCGCGAGGGCGCGTTCGACCGCGACGCCGGGCGCGAGGTCGTCGCCGAGGTGGCTGCCGACGTCGAAGCCGGCCGTCCCGCCGGCAGCATCGTCTCCTACACCGGGCTGGCCTGGACCTCCTACGCCGTGGCCGCCGCGCAGCGCGGGGCGCTGCAGCGCCGTCCCCTGTTCACCCGGATCGAACCGAGAGGGCTCCGCGAGGCCGACGGGACGTTCACCCCGGTGGACGTGATCCTCTGGGCCACCGGGTTCCGACCCGCACTGGCGCACCTGGATCCGCTCGGCCTGCGCACCGAGCTCGGCGGTGTCCGGGTGCGCGGAACTCAGGTCGTCGGTGACCCTCGCGTGCACCTCGTCGGTTTCGGCCCCTCCCAATCCACCGTCGGCGCCAACCGCGCGGGCCGCGAGGCCGCCCACGCGCTCGTCCGCCACCTCCGCCGGCGGGACCCCACCGTGACGCCAGCCGGCTGAGCCGGTCAGGGCTCCGGGCGCACGGAGGTGCGCTGGTCCATGCGCAGCAGCGTCGCGGCGAGCAGGTGCACGCCGGTGGCGATCTCGTCGGGTTCGGTCCACTCCTCCGGGCAGTGGCTGCGGCCGTCGTGGGAGGGCACGAAGATCATCCCGGCCGGGCAGCGCGCCGCGAGGTGCGCGGCGTCGTGCCCCGCCGCGCTCGGCATCGCCACCCAGGGCAGCCCGAGCTCGTCGGCCGTGGCCGCGGTCAGGTCCTGCACGCTGGTGGCGGTGGGGACGACGTCGTTGTCGGAGCTCCACTCCAGCAACGCCTCCACGCCGTTCTCCGCGGCGAGGCTGCCGATCTCCTCGGCGATCCGACGCTGCGCGCGGGACAGCCAGGCCTGGTCGTCGGAGCGGAATTCCGCGGCCAGCACCGCCCGGCCGGGAACGACGTTCTCCGCAGCGGGTTCCAGGCCGAGCGTGCCGCAGGTCGCAACCGCCGATTCCGGGCCGGTGCAACCGATGCGCTCCACGGCCAGCACCGTCTTCGCCGCGGCCACCAGCGCGTCCTTGCGCTCGTCCATGCGGCAGGTGCCGGCGTGGTCAGCGCGCCCGATGAACGTCGCCAGCAGTCGGTCGATGCCGACGATGGCGGTGACCACGCCGATCTCGACACCCCGTCGCCGCAGCGTCGGTCCCTGCTCGATGTGCAGCTCGACGTACCCGTGCAACGGGCCGGTGGCCCAGCCCGGGCGCAGCACGCCCTCCGGGTCGACGCCGAACCCGCGCAGGGCGTCACCGAGCCGCGTGCCCTTCCCGTCGCGGAGGTCGAGGTCGGCGGCGGTGAGCACGCCGGTGGCGGCCTGACTGCCCAGGCAGGTGCCCGAGTGCGGGTTGGCCTCCTCCCCGAGGAAGTCGACCACCAGCAGGTCGTGGTCGAGCCGGGTGCCGGTCTCGCGCAGCCTGCGCGCGACCTCGATCGCACCGAGCACCCCGACGACGCCGTCGAAACGACCGCCACCCTCGACGGTGTCGGTGTGCGAGCCGGTGACCAGCGGCGGCCCACCGCGCCGGCCCGCCAACCTGCCGACGATGTTGCCGGCCGGGTCGGTGACGACCTCGAGCCCCGCGTCGCGCATCCGCGCCCGGACCCACGCCCGCGAGGCTCGGTAGGGCTCGCTGAACAAGCGGCGCGTCCACCCCGCCGAGTCGGGTTCGGAGAGCTCGGCGAGCTCGTGCACGTCCGACCACAACCGCTCCTGGTGGGGCTCCAGCAGCTCGATGCCTCGCACAGCGTCCTGCCTCTCACTCGACCGATCCGCCTCGGCGCCATGCTGCCGCCTCGAACACGGCGGGTCCCGGAGCGATCCGCGGACGTTCCCGCTGAACCTGGCCCCCGAACCGGAAGACGTCAGTCCAGTGGGTCAGCTCCGGGCACGACCGGTGATCAGGGAACGAGGTGCCCCGCTGCTCGGAGGAGGCCGTACCACTCGGCCCGGGTGAGGCGGAGGTCCGAGCCCGCCGCGGCGTCGGTGATGCGTTGCGTGTTGGTGGTGCCGAGCACGACCTGCATTCCCGCCGGGTGGCGGGTGATCCACGCCGTGGCGATGGCCATCGGGGTGGCGCCGTACTTGACTGCGAGCTTCTCCAACAGCGCGTTGAGCTCCGGGTGTTCCGGGTCGTCGAGGAAGACCCCGCCCGGGGAGGTCTTCTGGAACGGCGACCACGCCTGGAGGGTGATGCCGTTGATGCGGCAGTGGTCGACCAGGCCGCCTCCGTCGCGCACGAGCGCGCCGTCCTCGGCCGTGTTGGCGGTGAGCCCTTGCGCGATGATCGTCGCGTGCGCGACCGACAGCTGCACCTGGTTGACCACGATCGGTTGGCGCACGGCCGTCTTCAGCAGCTCGATCTGGCCCGGGGTGTGGTTGGAGACGCCGAAGTTGCGCACCTTGCCGCTGGATTCGAGCTCGTCGAAGGCGCGGGCCACCTCATCAGGCTCGACCAGCGCGTCCGGGCGGTGCAGCAGCAGCACGTCGACGTGGTCCGTGCCCAGCGCGCGCAGCGACTCCTCCACCGACGAGACGACGTGCTCGTAGGAGGAGTCGTAGTACCCGTCGACGATGCTGGTCTTGGTCTGCAGCGTGATCTGCTCCCGCTCGTCGCTGGACAGGCCCAGCGCCTCGGCGAACCTCCGCTCGCACCAGTGCCTTCCGTGCTGCGAGCCGTAGATGTCCGCGTGGTCGAAGAAGTCGATCCCGGCCTCGCGGGCCGCGGTGTAGATCTCCCGGATCTCCTCATCGGTCTTGTCCGCGATCCGCATCATCCCCGAGATGATGTTCGGCGCTTGAGTCGTTCCGAGCGGAACGGTCCGCATAGGTCGTGTCACCTCACCGCACGAGTTCGTCCGGGAGATCCCGGACCCGCCGGTCGATTCCACCACGGATCGCGCGGACCGCCGCGACGCGCTGCCCGCGGACGGCGGGTGGGAGGCGTCGCTTCCGGCGGGGTGGCGCAGGCAGCACGCGGTCGAGCCCGACCCCCACGGCCGCAGGCCGCTGCGTCGTTCCGATCACGTGTTGGCCGCTGGCGTCTCGGACGGTGCCAGGCCGGGGAGAGCGAGCGCAGCGCTTCCGGCCGCACGTGGGAGCACCTCCACGTCCCACGCCGCTCGCCTTCGATCACACCGGTCTCGCGCAGCACCTCGAGGTTGTGGGAGATCGTGGGTCCGGCCAGGTCGAACGCCCCAGTCAGATCGCCCCCGCACGCTTCACCTCCGGTGTGCGAGGCGAGCAGCGACAGCAACCGCACCGGCTCCCCGATCGCCTTGAACACCCGCGCCAGCGAGGTGGCCTGCTCGTCGTCCAGCGGCTCGCGCACCACCCGTGATCAGCACAGGCCCACAGCCGCCTGTTTCGCACGCAGCTACCTCGACCGCTGCCGAAGCAGCGGAGCAAGCGGTCCCGTCGGCCACCGGCTCTTCGCGTGGGCGACCTGGAAGCCTCCAGCGCGCTACTCGACGCTCTTCGGCCGCGAACCCGCCAAGCGGTGGCCGGCTTCGCCCTCATCGAACCACCGCTCGAGCTCGTGCTGATCGCGGGTGAGGCCGGGCAGGACACCGCGCGGGACCACCTGGGCGTGGAAGTCGACAGCACCGAGGCGGTCGACGCCGCCGAGCGGCTCCGGGCCCTCGGTCCGCTCACCGAGGCCGAAGCACACGACCTGCTGCTACCCGCCCCAAGGACGACGTCTGGGTCCACGGACCCGGCCGCGAGCCGTGGGCTGTCCACGTCGTCGAGGACGACGCCCCCGCCTCCGGCGCCTCGGCGGAGGCCTTGCTGCGGGTGACGGGGCTCAGGCGTCGAGGATCCCGTTGAGGCGGCGTGCGAGGGCGAGGTCGTGCTCGGTCGTCCCGCCCTCGTCGTGGGTGAGCGAGGTGACGGTCACGCACTTGTAGTCGTGGATGCGGATGTCGGGGTGGTGGTTGGCCCGGTTGGCCGCCCACGCCACCACGTTCGCCAGCTGCACCGCCCCGTTGAAACCCTTCACCGTCCATGTCCGGCTGATCGAACGCGCATCACCGGTCCAGCCGGTCAGGTCTTGCAGGGCGCGAGCCACCTCGTCGTCGCTGAGCATCGCGACTCCTTCCGGCGCGGGATGATCGACGACACCGAGTCTACTGACCGGCCGCGAGCCGGCCCGTCCGGATCAGGGCCTATCGGCCCTACCGGCACCGCACGCGGGTCAGCGATCGTGACCTCAACTGGTCCGGTCGACTGCCGGAGGACGCCATGCTTCAACCCCACGAACGCCGAATCCTCGGTGAGATGGAGCGCCAGCTGCGCACCGAAGACCCCGGGCTCGCAGGCGAGATGGCCAAGCCTCGCAGCCGCTTCCGCACTTGGCTGAACACCCGCAGAGCTCTCGGCCTGGCTTCAGCGTCTCTGGCAGTGCTGTGCCTCGTCCTCGGTGAAGCCGCTGCCTTCGTCACCACCGCCCTGGTGGCCACGGCCCTGCTCATGCTCAACGGTTGGACCTTCCGATCCCGGTAGCCCAGGTTGACCCCCGTGCGCACTCCCACCGGCGCCGAAGCTGGTGGGAGTGAGCATGCTCCTGCTCTGCGAACGCCTTCGACCAGGACAGGGTGGTCATGACCGACGAGCGGTTCCTCGCGCACGTCACCGAGCGGTTGGAGGCCCTCCCGCGCGTGCAGGCGGTCACGCTCGGCGGCTCCCGGGCCCAGGGCACCCACCGCCCGGACAGCGACTGGGACCTCGCTCTCCACTACCGGGGCGGATTCGCGCCCGCGGACCTGCGCGCGATCGGCTGGGACGGCGAGGTGTCCGAGATCGGTGCGTGGGGTGGCGGTGTCTTCAACGGCGGTGCCTGGCTGACGATCGACGGTCGGCACGTCGACGTGCACTACCGCGACCTCGACGTGGTCGAGCACGAGCTCGCCGAGGCCGAGCGGGGTCGGTTCCACTGGGAGCCGCTGATGTTCCACCTCGCGGGCATCCCGAGCTACCTGGTCGTCGCCGAGCTCGCCTTCAACCGCACGCCGCACGGCAGCCTGCCGCGTCCCGACCACCCCGCAGCGCTCCGGGGATCGGCTCCCCCGGTGTGGCGGGACCGCGCGACGATGACCTTGCAGTACGCCGAAGGCGCCTACGCCGCGCGCGGCCAGGCCACGGAGGTAGCGGGCGCGCTCGCGACCCGCCGCCATGTTCACCGCGCACGCGGTGCTGGCCGCCCGCGGTCAGTGGGTCACCAACGAGAAGCGGTTGCTGCACGACGCTGATCTCCGCGACCTCGACGCCATCACCGCGAAGCTCGCTCCGGACCCCGAAGCTCTGCACCAGGGCCTCGCCGACTCCAGGGACCTCTTCGACTCCGCGACCTAGGTCCTGTGGGGAACCACTCCGCTAGGGCTCGGCCGCTCGGTGACGCGGCCCATGTCGGAGGGCACGACGGGACGAGGAGCACGACCGGTCGCGAGGTGTTCAGGTCGAGCCGGTCCCCTGCTGCGGTTCGAGCCGGAGGCAGAAGCAGGCCCCGCCGCTCTCGGCGCGTTCGTACCAGGCGCTCCCGCCGTTGGCTTCGGCGAGGTTGCGGACGATCCAGAGCCCGAGCCCTGTTCCCTCCACGTCACGTCCGGTGTTCGGGTCACGGCTGAAGCGGTCGAACATCCGCGGCGCGAACTCCTCCGGCACCCCGGAACCGTGGTCGCACACCTGCAGCTCGACCCCGCCCGACCGCTCGGTGGCGTTGATCTCGACCGGCGGTCTCCCGTAGCTGAAGGCGTTCTCCAGGTAGTTGGTGAGCATCTCGGAGAACTCCTGCCTGTCGACCATGGCCACGAGGTCCGGGCTGCAGGAGAACGTCACGTCCCGGGCCTTGTCACCGAAGACGGCCAGCCGTTCGAGGATGAGTTCGAGCACGGGCACCGGTTCGCGGAGGGCTCGGGCGTTCTCCGCGTCGATCCGCGAGGCGGTGAGCAGCTTGCGCATCAGCCCCCAGAGCCCGTCCACGCGCTCGAGGACCTGCTCGACGAGGTCACGACCGCGCTTGTCGCCGTGGCCGGAGAGGTGGTCCTGGAGGCTGCGCACGAGCAGCTTGATCTCCGCCACCGGAGCGCGGAGCTCGTGGGCGGCGACGGCGACGATGGCGGATTGCCGTTCCAGCGCCGTCTCCAGCTCCTGTTCGACCCGCTTCCGACGCGTGACGTCCCGCAGCGAGGCGACGTGGACCTGTTCGCCCTGCCAGCCGGCGGTGGTCACCCGCATCTCCACCACCCGCGGCGACCTGCCGGGGGCGAGGAGGTCGATCTCGCTCGTCTCCTGGTTGACCATCGGGAACCCGAACGAGCTTCCGACGAGCTCGGTCGCCGGCCGGGCGAACAGCGCCTCGGCCGCCGGGTTGCACGAGCGGATGATGCCGTTGTGGTCGACCGCGACGATCCCGTCGGCCGCGGCGGTCACCAACGTCTGCTCGCCACCGCCGTTCGACGGGGCGCCGGGGTCTCGTCGTCCACCGGAAGGAGCGTTCGACGGCTCGCTCATCAGTCACCGCTCCATCGCCTACAGCGGCTCTGCCGGCTGCTGCGGCTGCTCGGGAACCAGGGTGGTGGACGCGGAGTCGAGCGGCTCGCCGATGTGCATGCCGCGGTCGTCGATGTCCACCCGGCGGATGCGCTGGTCGTGCGAGGTGCCCCGGGCCTTCGGCACGACGACGGCGCGCCGCACCTCGCCGCCGCTCTCCAGGTCGCGCAGCAGGATCGTCACGTCGACGAGGCTGTTGATCTCCACGGCGACCTCGGGCGGCATCCGGTCTCCCAGGCGAGGGCCCGACGAGGAGGTGAGCAGCGCGGTGATCTCGCGAGGGCGCAACACCGCGCCCAGGGCGACCAGGAAGTCGAGCATCCCCTGCGGGTTGGTGATGCGCTCGAGCGCGGAGACCGTGTCGATCACCACCCGCCGGGGCGCGAACTCGGTGACGTGGCGCCGCATCCGGATGAAGTGGTCCTCCAGCGAGGACTCCTCCGGGTGCTCCGCCACCACGCGCAGCAGCCCGCTCCCCTCCGCCTCCTCCACGTCGACGTCCCAGCCCGCAGCGGTGCGCACCAGCTGCTCGTGGGTTTCCTCGAAGGTGCAGAAGAGGCATCGCTCCCGCGCCTCGAGCGCGGCGGCGGCGAAGCGCAGTCCGACCAAGGTCTTGCCCGAGCCGGGAGAACCGCTGAGGAACGTGATCGCGTCCCGGTAGGGACCACCCCCGCACATCGCGTCCAGCTCCGCGATGCCCGAGGACACGCGCTCGCGCGAGGCGCGGGCCGGCTCGCCGAGGAAGGCCAGGGGCACCACCACGATCCCGTCCTGCGGGTCGATGGCGAACAACCACTCCCCGGTCCGGTGCCCCGCACCGCGGAACTTGACGATCTCGATGGTCCGGCGGCGCTGGCCGCTGTCCAGCACGTTGCGGAGGATGATCACGTTGTTGAGCACGAACTCCTCGACGCCCAGCCGCGACACGCCATCGTGCTCAGCCGACCGCTCGGTGGTGAGCACCGCGGTGACTCCGAGGCCTTCGAGGGAGGAGGCGATCCTGAACAGTTCTCGGCGGACGTTGGCGGCGTCGCTGAAGCGGGTGAGGATCGCGCCGAGGGAGTCGAGCGCGACGCGCTTCGCGCCCGTGCGGCGGACGGCGTCCTCGATGCGCGCGACCAGAGCGGCCAAGTCGAAGTCGCCGACGGCGACGCTCTCCTCCACCTCCGCCGACGCGTCGACGAAGGTCCAGGCACCCTCGCTCTCCCACACGTCGATGGGCTCTCCCAACGACGCGGCGTTGCTGCGCACGGCCGCGGGCTTCTCCTCGAACGTGACGAAGACCCCGGGCTCGCCGAAACCGCTGATGCCGCGGGCGAGGAACTCCACGGCGAACACCGTCTTCCCGCTGCCGGTCGTCCCCGTCACCAGCGTGGCGCGCCCTGCGGGCAGTCCGCCCAGCGCGACCTGGTCGAAACCGCCGATGCCGGTCGGAAGGCGTTCGATCGCTCCGCTACCGCTCACGAGTCACACCGCCATTCCGGGGGCAGCTCAGCGTTGCCGGGCAGGCCCAACGCGGCTGTGGTGCGGGAGTGGTCGGACAGGTCGCCGACCACCCGCCTCTGCGGGCCCGGCGCGATCCTGACCACCGTGGGGGTGGCCAGGACCCGCTGCTCGGCCGCCAGTTCCGGGTGCTCGGCGGCGTCGACGACCTCGATCTCGTAGCGGCCGGGCACCAGGCGTTCGCACACGGTGCGCAGGTTCGTCCACGCGGCCTGGGAGCGCTCGGTCTGCCCGACCACGAACAACCTGAACGAGAAATCCGCCACCTGACCACGTGCCTTCGTCGCACCGGGTCCGCGCGTCAACGCCGCGCGGTCCCACCACGCGTCGCTGACCAGCCACCACCCATCGTGCCCCAACACCCCGGGCACCGCGTCCCGCGCAGCGGCGGGCCACCGCGTCGAGTTGCCGGAACCACCCGAGACGTCAGGGTTCGGCCAGCTGGTTCCGGAGGCGGTACTTCATGATCTTGCCGCTGGAGGTGCGCGGGAGCTCCTCGACGACCTCGAGGCGGAGCGGGAGCTTGTACCCCGCCAGGCGCCCTTGGGCGAATTCGCGGAGCTCCTCGAGCGAGAGCGTGGCGTCCGGGTGCAGGACCGCCACGGCGGTGACGGCTTCACCCCAGCGGTCGTGCGGGGTGCCCACCACCGCGACGTCGGCGATCGCCGGGTGGTGGAACAGCACGTCCTCGACCTCCGCCGGGTACACGTTCTCCCCGCCGGAGATGACCATGTCCTTGACCCGGTCGACGACGTAGACGTAGCCCTCGTCGTCGACCACGCCGATGTCACCGGTGTGGAACCAGCCCTCGGCGTCGATCACCGCGTCGGTGGCGGCCTTGTCCTTCCAGTAGCCGGCCATCACCTGCGGGCCGCGCACGCAGATCTCACCCCGCTCCCCGGCCGGCACCGAGTTGTTCTCGGCGTCCACCAGACGCACGTCCGACAGCGGCAGCACCTGGTTGCCCGCCGCGCCGATCTTGGCGTCGACCTCGTCGGTGCGCAGCACCAGGGCCAGCGGCGCCGTTTCGGTCAACCCGTAGCCCTGCACGAAGGTGACCCCGCGTTGCCCGTACCGCTCGATGAGCGCCTTCGGAGCCGGGGCTCCCCCGCAGATGAAGGTGCGCACGCTGGAGAGGTCGGCGCTCTCGAACTCCGGAACCTGGCTCATGAACAGGAACATCGCGGGCACGCCGAACATGGTGCTGACGCGGTGCTGCTCGATGAGGCGCAACGCTTCGACGGGGTCGAAGGTGGGCGTGAGGACGATGTGGCCGCCCTTCTGCAACGTGCTCAGCGTGGTGACGTTGAGCCCGCCGATGTGGAACAGCGGGGCGCCGACCAGCGAGACGTCCTGCTGGCTCGTGTCGTAGATGAGCAGCGCGTTCACGTTGTTCCAGAACAGGTTGCCGTGGGTGAGCATCGCCCCCTTCGGCCGTCCCGTGGTGCCCGAGGTGTACATGATCACCGCGACCTCGTCGGCGTCCGGGTGCACCGGCTCGGCCAGCGGCTCCCGGGCGGCGAGGAGGTCCGGCAGCGCTTCCCACCCGGGCGCCTCGGTCACGGCGATCGTGCGCTGCAGGCCGGCTTCGGTGCGGACCTGCTCGACCACCGCGGCCCGCTCGGTGTCGGCCAGCATGGTGTGCACGCCGGCGTTGCCGAGGATGTAGCTCATCTCCGGTGCGGTGAGCCGGAAGTTCAGCGGCACGAACACCGCCCCGATCCGGGCGCTGGCGAACAGCGCGACCAGGAACTCACGGTCGTTGAGCCCGGCGTAGCCGACCCGATCGCCCTGCCCGACCCCGCCGGCGGCCAGTTCGGCGGCCAGCCGGTCGATGCGGTCGGCCAACTCGCCGTAGGTCAGCGTCGTCCCGGTGAACGTGATGGCCGGCAGGTTCGGGGTTGCTGCCGCGCGGCGGCTGATCCACGAACCGAGGTCCATCGGAGGCTGCACGCTGGTGGTCATCGTCCACTCCTCACGGCGCAGGTCTGCGGGCCGACCCGGGTGTGTCCTGGGTCATAGTCGCTGAGCGTATCCCGGCGAACCGCGGAGAACAACGACGCGCGCCGGCCCGCCGGCGCCACTTCGCTCCACAGTGGACGAGCGCCGTTGACCCCCGGAAGTGGAGGCGAACGCGCCTCTTCCGGTGGGGACCTCGATGCCCGGTGGGACCCGACCCGGCGCCGAGCGGTGCGGTGGCGCCGGGCGCGCAGCGCAAGGCATCTGCGCGCCGTGCACGAGGTCGAGTCGTTCCACACAGGACGCCACGGCGCGGGACCCCGCCCCCGGTCCCCCGGCGCCCTCCGCGGAGGGCCGTACGAGAGCGGTCCCGGCGCGGTCAGGACGCGAGCAGGTCGTCGATCTGGTTGATGGCGGAGGAAGCGCCTTCGACCACACCCATTTCCAAGACCTTCTGCAGCGCATCGGCCGAGGCGTAGGTGCCGACGTAGGTGGCGCGCGTGCCGCCGTCGATCTCGGTGAAGGTGTAGGTGTTCTGCGAGACCGGCATGTCGGGGAGCGGGTTGAACTCCTCGTCGGCGAAACCGTCCTCGAAGGTGAACCCCCGGGGCTCGTCCACCGACGTCACCTCCCACCACCCGCAGAACTTCTCCCCTTCGGGCGAGGTCATGCAGTAGTTCATGCGCCCACCGGGCCGCAGGTCGTGGTCGACGAACGTCGCGGGGTAGCTCGGCGGGCCCCAGACCCGTTCGAGCTGGCGCGGGTCGGCGTAGACCTGCCACACGCGCTGCACCGGCGCGGCGAACTCGGCGGTGATGGTCAGGGTCAGGGCGTCCACGTCGTGCTGGACATCGGTGACGGGCATGGTCACTCTCCTCCATCGGTCCTGGTCGACCCCTCGGCGTCGAGGAGTTCGTCGATGCGGGCGACGCGGCCGCGCCAGACCTCTTCGAGCTCGCGCAGCATCGAAGCCACTGAGCGCACCGCCTCCACCTCGCCGGCGGCGAGGCTTTCCCGACCACTGCGCCGCTTGCTGATCAAACCGGCGCGCTCGAGAACGGCGACGTGCTTCTGCACGGCGGCGAAGCTCATGCCGTACTTCGTCGCGAGCGCGGTCACCGAGTGTTCGCCGACCAGGACCCGGCGCAGGATGTCGCGTCGCGTCCGATCAGCGAGCGCGTGGAAGAGGGCATCGGCCCTGTCCTCGGTCTCGGTGTCGTCCACAGGAAGAAAGTACAACCAAGTGGTTGTAGATCACAAGCTCGCGACCTCACCCGCTTCCGCGCGCACAGGTTCTTGACCGCGAGGCGCTGCCGGCAGGGCACTTCGACCCACCTCGCCGCGACGCGGCCAGCGAGAGGGGAAACGGGACCGGGGCGCCCGTCAGCCCCTCTCGGCCGTGTAGCGGGTGATGTGCTCGGTGGTCTCGCTCGAGCGGAACAGCCGGGCGAAGGTGTTGATGGACTGGTCGACCGCGCTCTGCAGCGACACGTTCAACCACTCGTCGATGAGCGCTCGCTGCTCGCGGACGGCCAGGGCGGGCAGGGTCGCGAGTTCGGCGGCCCACTGGTGCGCCACCGGCACGACCTCCTCGCGCTCGACGGTCTTGTTCACCAGCCCGGTGTGCGCCAGTTCCGCCACGGTCAGCGGTTCGCCCGTCAACAGCATCTGCTTGGCGGTGGAGAGCCCGACGTGGTGGTGCAGCAGCGCGGCGTCGACCACGGACGGGATGCCGAGCTTGACCTCCGGCAGTCCGACGAGCGCTTCCGCGTGCGCGACGCGCAGGTCGGCGGCCAAGGCCAACTCGAAGGCCGCTCCCAAGCACGCGCCCTGCACCGCGATGATGGACAGCTGCGGCGCGTGGCGCACCGCGCGCATCAGGGAGCCGATCGAGGCGATGGCGCTGCGCGCTTCGCTCTCGGACAGCCCCGGGAACGTGCCGAGGTCCATGCCGGCCGAGAAGTTCCGCCCACCGGTGCCGGTGAAGACGAGCACCCGGCAGTCCTCGGGTGCGTCGCGCACCGCCTGCTCCAGGGCGCGGACGTCGCTCAGCAGCAGCGCGTTGGCCTTGCTCGGCCGGTTGGTGGAGAGGGTGCGGACCTCGCCGGTGTCGCTGATCTCGATGGCCATCGGTCGATCTCCTCGCGCGGCGTCGGTTCGCGTCGGCGCTGCCGCGCGCGCCGACCGCGACGTCGAGCCCGCACGACCACCGCAGCGAACACCGTTGACGTACAGCACGTCTCGTGACTTGCCGAGATGAGCCGCATGGCCCGACGATCGCCGCAGACTACATCGTGGGCCACGCGCAGGAGGTCTCCGCGCAGCGGCGCTGCGACCCACCCGGGTCGCAGCGCCGGACTTCCCCGTCAGATCACTGGGTCAGCAGGCTCAGGCCGTAGGCCGACAGCGCCTCCCGCACGGGCTGGAAGTAGGTCTCCCCGCCGGTGCGGCAGTCTCCCCAGCCACCCGAGGTCATGCCTTGGGCCTGGTTGCCGGAGATGAACGAGCCGCCGGAGTCACCGGGCTCCGCGCAGACGTTGGTGCGGGTGAGGCCGGACACCGTGCCCTGCTGGTACTGGACGGTCTGGTTCTTGGCCAGCACGGCGCCGCAGTGCCAACCCGTGGTGGAACCGGAACGGCAGATCGACGCTCCCAGCGGAGCTTCGCTGGACCCGGACACCGCGACGTAGCCACCGCTGTAGTCGTAGACGAGCGGGTAGCCGGTGTCGTCGGAGCCGGTGCTGACGTAGGCGTAGTCGTTGCCGGGGAACGACGAGCCCGCGAAGGTGCCGGTCGGCTGGGTGGTCTGCTCGCCCTGCCCACCGCAGTGCCCGGCGGTGACGAACCCGCCTTGCACCGCGAAGCCCATCGAGCACCGCGCGCCGGCCGCGGTGTAGTAGGCGTAGCCACCGACGACATCGGCGTAGGTGCGGGGCTGCGCCGGCGACTCCACCACGCGCACCGACTCCTGCGCCACCCGGGCATCCTGCACGAAACCGGTTGCCTCGGCTGCCGTTCCGGGCTGGGTGGTCACGACGACCGTGTTCTGCCGGACGTCCGCGTACCAGCCGGTCACCGAGGCCGGGGCCTGCTCGCTGCGTCCGTTGAGGACTTCGACGATCTGGTCGAGCTGCTGCTCGCTCGTGCCGACCTGCCGGGGTTCAGCACCGGCCGCGCGCACTTCGTCGGCCTTCGCCGGGTCGGTGGTGCCGACGACGAGCTTGCCCAGGTCCGCGTCGAAGTAAGAACCGCCGAAGGACCCGCCGAGCGACTCGCGCACCGCGCTGTCCGCTCGCGCCGCGACGGCCTCCTGGGCGAGGCGTGCCTCGGCCTGCTCCGCGGTGAGGCCGAGATCGCGCTGCATGGCGGCGATCATCCCGGGCTCAGCCGGGGCCGCCGGCTCGGCGAGGGTCGCGGGCGTGGTCAGCGCGGTGAGAAGACCGGCCGCGGCCAGCGCCGCTCCGGAGATGCGTGCTGCGGTTCTGGGTTTCATCGGACGCCTTTCTCTCAGGAATCTCACGCACCCGATCCGGGCACACGAGATCCGCTGCAGTGGAGTCGACAGAAGGGCGATCGGTGGGATCGCCGAACGATGAACGAGCCGACGAAAACCAGTGGCGCCAGGAGTTTTCGTCGAACTCCCTCAGATTAGCCACATTCCGGGCGCGGGCAACTCCCTCACGGTTTTGCGAGCACTTCTCGCCAAACCATTGCGCGATCCGACCGTTCCGGACATTCCCCCCGCGGTGACCCGTTCGCAGCTGTGCGGTTCACCCGATCGGCCTGAGCTCACGCGGCGCACACCACGTTTCGCTCCGGAGGTTCGCGCAGCGGCCGTTCACAACGGGAAAGACGGGAAACAGCGTGATCCACCCAGTTGAACCGGAACAGCCCCATCCGATTTCCGGAGGCACAATTCTTCGACCGAGGAATCCGCGGTTGAACAATGGTGCCGAGCAAGATCCTCATTCTTCAGCGCGACCGCCGGCACGGCGTCGAGCGCTTCGCACCACCCGGGGCCTTGCGGAACCCGCGCCTCTCCCCGATCCGAACGCCTCTCCCCGTCGCGCGTTCCAGACGAGGCGCCATCCCGCCCGGGGTGAGCAGGGTGGTGACGATGCCGGAAGAGCAGCGGTCACGCCCTCCGCGCACCGGTCCCCGCTCGCTGCAGCAGCTTCGACGAGTTCACCTTTCCCGGGAACGGCCGGCTGCTCGAACCTCTCCGCCTGCGGACGAGGAGGTCGCCCGACTCACGCGGCGGGCATCACGGCCACCGGGCAGCTCGCCTGGTTGAGCACTGCGTGGCTGACCGAACCCAGGAACGCGCGGCGCACGGCACCCCGTCCGTGACTGCCCACGACCAGCAGGTTCGCGCCCTTGGCCTCGCCGAGGAGCAGCTGCGCGGGCGGGTCCCCGCCGACCACGCGCCGGACGGGCACGTCCGGGTACCGCTCGTCCCACGGCGCCATCGACTCGGCGAGCACTTCGCTCGCCCGGTCCCGGAACTCGCTCCGGTCCGTGTCCCAGTCCTCGATGATGTCGAACGGGTTGAACGACGATTCGCCCCACGAGTGCACCCCCACCAGCGGGCGACCGAGCCGCGACGCGGTTTCGAAGGCGTAGCCGATCGCCTGGTCGCTCACCTCGGACCCGTCGACGCCGACGACCACCGGGGCACCGCCCGCCGTGGTGATCTCCCCGCGGACCACCACGATCGGGGCGTGTGCGCGTCGGGCGATCACCTCCGCGGCGGTCACGCCCAGGCGGTCCGTGTGCGACCCCACCAGCGGTCCGCCGAGGACCACCAGCTGCGCCTCGGCGGCCAGCTCGATGAGGTTCTCGGCCGCGTCCCCGATCGGCATGGTCTTGCGGATGTCGAGGTCGGGGTCGATCTCCCGGCAGGCCTGCTCCAGGGAGTCGAGCTCCCGGAGCACCGCGTTGCGCAGCTTGTCCATGACCTCTTCCTGGTCCGGGATGCGCATCGGGAGCGAGTGCTGGAAGGGCCGGGCCAGGACGTGCACGAGCAGCAGCGGGACGCCTCGGCTGGAGGCCTCCCGCGCGGCCCAGTCGACCGCCGTCCGGGACGCCTCCGTCCCGTCGAAGCCGGCCACCACCGATGAACGAGCTTCCTCGACCATGCGAACCTCCCCGTCGCCCCGGAGCGGGCCGCGAGGCCGCCCCCACCAACGCGCCCGAACCCGTGGGCTACCCGCGCGGCGGCGTGATCAACCGGGTCCACGGCCCGTCGCACCCCGTGGTGCGGCTGACCCCCTGACGGGTGGCCACGGAGCGTTCCCGAGCGGAACCACTCGCTCGGCGGACCCCGCCGGGGCGAGGACGGGGCACCCGCGGCGGTGGTCACGCCACGAGCGTCGCGAGCCCTGCGCTGATCACCAGGACCGCGACCGCGGTGCGGAAGGAGCGGGCCGGCACGCGGGGGTGCAGTCGCATGCCCACCCGGTTGCCCACCAACGCCGCGCCGAGCAGCACGGGCAGCACCGGCCAGAGCAGATGCGCGTCGAACCTCCCGGCGACGGCGAGCGTGCCGAGCGACATGGTGTTGACCGCGACGAAGTAGCCCGCGAAGTCGGCGACGTGCTGGGTCGGCGTGCGGCGGGTGGCGCCGAGGAGGATGGCGACCGGAGGGCCGTTCAGCGAGATGGTCGTCGACAGGTAACCACCGAGCGTCCCGGCCGCGAGGAAGGACGCCGAGCCGGCGCTGCGCCGCACCTCGGAGTTCCGTGTGAGCAGCAGGTGGATCCCGGCGAGGACCACGGCGGCACCGGCGACGGCGGTGAGCACCTCGCGGTCCACCCAGGACGCCGTGGCGGCGCCCGCCACGGCTCCGGGCACCCCTCCGCCACCCAGCAGGCCGACGGCGCGCCAGTCGACGTGCCGCCGCAGCGTTCGCAGGGCGGCGATCCGCGTGCCGAGCGTGGCCGACAGGTTGATCACGACGACGTCGGCGACCTCGAACCCCAGCAGCAACAGGGCAGGTGTGGCAAGCAGGGAGGCGGCGAAGCCGGTGATGCCGCCGACCACAGCCGCTGCGGCCACGCAGAACGCCGCCAGGACGAGCACCGCCGTCATGTCCCACCTTCGGAAGATCGCTCACCGACGAGGACCGAAGGTATGCGCGCGAACACGCCGCACCGAGCGGCTCATCCCTCCAGGGCGGTGCAGATCCGCTTGCCGAGCTCGGTGATCGTGCCGTCGTCGCCCCTGACCTCCGGGGTCCACGGGAGGCGCAAGCGGTCCTTGGCCTCGTCCCGGTAGCGCGGGATCACGTGCAGGTGGAAGTGGAACACCGACTGCCACGCGGTGGCACCGCAGCAGTTGAGCAGGTTCACGCCGCCGGCTCCGAGCTCGTGGACGGCGGCCCGGGCGACGCGCTGCGCGGTCAGGGTCACCGCCGACAGGTCCTCGGCGGGGATGTCGACCAGGTCGGTGCTGTGCCGCTTGGGGACGACGAGCAGGTGGCCGTCGGACGCAGGGTTGATGTCCATGAACGCGTAGGTCGTCTCGTCCTCGGCAACCCGTGTGCTAGGCACGTCGCCGGCCACGATGCCGCAGAACACGCACTGATCACTCATCGACCGGAGCTTACGTCTCGCCGAGGGGAACGCTCCGCTCGGCGGCGCCAAGAGCAGGAACCCCTGAAAAGGGCGAGCACGGCGGCTCCGCCGCATCCTTGAACAGCTCCTCACCGGTTTCGATCGGGAAGTCGTGCGACAGAAGATGTCCCGGCGGGCTCTGGCGTTGGAGGGGGGTCGCGCCAGAGCCCGCCGGGACCGGGTGGGGCACCGAGGGGGTCAGTGCGCGGAGGCCTTCTCCGCGCCTGCGCCGGTCAGGGAGCGAACCTCCATCTCGGCGTACTCGTCCTCCAGGTGCTCCTTGGACAGGACCGTTCCCAGCCAGCCGAAGAAGAACGCAGCCGGGATCGACACCAGGCCCGGGTTCTGCAGCGGGAACCAGCTGAAGTCCACGTCGGGCAACATCGACTCGTCGGTCCCCGACACCGCCGGCGAGAACACGATCAGCACCACGGTCGTCAGCAGACCGCCGTAGATGCTCCACAGAGCACCCGAGGTGTTGAACCGCTTCCAGAACAGCGAGTAGAGGATCGTCGGCAGGTTCGCCGAGGCCGCGACCGCGAACGCCAGTGCCACCAGGAACGCGACGTTCTGGTTGCGGGCGAGGATGCCGCCGACGATGGCGACCGCGCCGATGACCACCGCGGTGATCCGCGCGACGCGGACCTCGGCCTCCTTGTCCTCGACGTTGCCCCTCTTGATCACGTTGGCGTAGATGTCGTGCGCGAACGACGCCGAGGCGGTGATGGTCAGACCCGCCACCACGGCCAGGATCGTGGCGAAGGCGACCGCGGCGATGAAGCCCAGCAGCAGCGGGCCGCCCAGCGCCTGGGCCAGCAGCGGTGCCGCCGAGTTCGACGAGCCCGGAGCCGCCTTGATCGTCTCCGGTCCCACGATGGCCGCCGCGCCGAAGCCCAGGACCAGCGAGAACAGGTAGAACAGGCCGATCAGCCAGATCGCCCAGACCACCGAGCGACGCGCTTCCTTGGCGGTCGGCACGGTGTAGAAGCGCATCAGCACGTGCGGCAGGCCCGCGGTGCCCAGCACCAGGGCGATGCCCAGGGAGATGAAGTCCAGCTTGCTGGTCTCCGACTTGCCGTACTTGGCACCGGGGCTGAGCAGCTTCTCGCCGGAGGACGCCCGGTCCACCGCCGCCTGCATCATGCCGGAGAAGTCGAAGCCGTAGAGGCCCAGCGTCCACACCGTCATCACGGCGGCGCCGCTGATCAGCAGCACGGCCTTGATGATCTGCACCCAGGTGGTGCCCTTCATGCCGCCGACGAGCACGTAGACGATCATGATGACGCCGACCACGGCGATCACCGCGGCCTGCCCGGTCCCGCTGGAGACGCCCAGCAGCAACGAGACCAGCACGCCCGCGCCGGCCATCTGGGCCAGCAGGTAGAAGAAGCTCACCATCAGCGTCGAGGTCGCCGCAGCGGCGCGCACCGGCCGCTGGCGCATCCGGAACGCCAAGACGTCGCCCATCGTGTACTTGCCGGTGTTGCGCAGCAGTTCGGCCACCAGCAGCAGCGCGACCAGCCAGGCGACCAGGAAGCCGATCGAGTACAAGAACCCGTCGTAGCCGTAGAGCGCGATCGCGCCGACGATGCCGAGGAACGACGCCGCCGAGAGGTAGTCACCGGCGATCGCGATGCCGTTCTGCGGGCCGGAGAACGCGCGACCGCCGGCGTAGTAGTCGGCCGCGCTGCGGGTGTTGCGGCTGGCCCGCAGGACGACGACCAACGTCACCACGACGAAGGCCGCGAAGATTCCGATGTTCAGCAGTGGGTTGCTTCCTTGCAACCCCTGCGCGAGGTGGTACATGCCAGCTACTCCTCAGGGGGTTCAGGAGGCGTCTTCGACCTTGGCGCGGATGCGTTCGGCCAGCGGGTCGAGCTTCCGGTTCGCATAGCGCACGTAGAGCGTCGTGATCACGAAGGTGGACACGAACTGCAGGAGTCCCAGGACCAGCCCGACGTTGATGTTGCCGACGAGCTTGATCGCCATGAAGCCGTGCGCGTAGTCGGCCAGCAGCACGTACACCAGGTACCAGACCAGGAACAGCGCGGAGACCGGGAAGACGAACGCCCGCAGCCGCCGTCGCAGCGTGGCGAACTCCTCGCTGGCGTGGGCCTCGTGCCACACATCGCGGGTGGGTGGCGGGTTGGCCGAGTCGGTGGTGCTCACGGTTCCTCCCTAACGTGTGAGGAGCGCCACGCTAAGGAGTGCTGGGCCGGTGCAGTACCCGTTCGGGACCGACTGCCGGTGGCGCGGGACGAACGGTCGACAAACGGTGGGTCGTCCGGGACGAACGGTCGGACGCGAAACCTCCGCGTTACACCCGTGAGCGATCTCCTACGCGCGTGGGCGGGCGGGCTCGTCGAGGTGCAGCCGGAGCATGGCAGTCTCGGCCCACGGCGGGGGCTTGCCGCGCAGCGAGATCGCGATCATGGTGGCGAAGGCGAGCGGGACCGCCCACGGCGCCGGCTGGGCCACCAGGATCGCCGGCCAGCCCTCGAGCTTCGGCCCGAACAGGGTCGCGCCGATGGCCCCGGAGGTCGCGGTCAAGCCGACGAGCACGCCCCACAGCGCCCCGGTCCGGGTCAACCGCGGCCACCAGATCCCGAGCACCAGCAGCGGGCAGAACGTGGCCGCGGCCACGGTGAAACCCCAGGTCACGAGCAGTCCCGCGGACAGGTGGGTGGCCGGCAGCGCGAGCAGGACGACCACCGCCGCCGCCCCCAGCACGGTCCAGCGCAGCTGCACGAGACCGCCTGGGGTGAGGTCGTGCGAGATCGCTCCGGAGACCACCAGCAGCAGCCCCAGCGAGGTCGCCAGGAACGCCGCGAACGCACCCCCGGTGAGCAGCGAGGTGAACACGGTGCCGACCCAGCCGGTGTCGACCTGCGCGGGGAGCCCGACCACCACGGAGTCGGTGACGCCGGAGAGGTAGAGCTGCGGCATGAGCACCCGTCCGAGCGCGCCGTAGACGCCGGGGAACAGGTAGAAGGTGCCCAGCAGCAGCACGGTGATGGCCGCGGCCCGGCGGGCGGCGCGCCCGTCGCGGCTGGTGTGGAAGCGCACGATGACGTGCGGCAGGCCCATCGTGCCGAGCATGGTGGCCACCAGCACCGCCCAGGTGCCCAGCAGCGGGTGGTCGGCGTTCTCCAGGTCCAGCAGCGGACGCTGCCAGTCCGAGCTGCCCGGCACGTCGATCCCGTCGATCTCGGGCACCGCCGCACCCGCCGGGAACGTCAGCTCACGTCCCTGCTCGATCTCGTGGTGGCCGGGCGGCAGCGGCACCGGCCGCCCGTCGCGCTCGCGCGCGGTCACCGGCTCGGTGACGGCGAGGTCGACCCCGACGCGGAAGGTCACCGGGGTGTCCTCGGTGAAGTGGGTGTACGGCACCGGGTGCAGCGCCTCCTGCCGCACCGCCGGCCCCACCTGCGACACCAGCCAGATCGCGGGCACCACGAACAGCAGCAGCTTCAGGCAGAACTGGAACGCCTGCACGTAGGTCGCCGCCCGCATGCCGCCCAGCGCGAGCGTCACCGACACCGCGGTGCCGGCCACCACCACTCCCACCCAGTACGGCGCGCCGCTGACGACGCTGAGCACCAGCCCCGCCGTGCGGAACTGCGGGACCAGGTACAGCCCCCCGATGATCAGCACGACGAACGCCGCCACCCGCCGCAGCTCCGCCGAGGCGAAGCGCGCCTCGGCGAAGTCGGGCACCGTCAACGCCCCCGAGCGCCGCATCGGAGCGGCGACGAGCACCAGCATCGCCACGTACCCGGCGGTGAAGCCGACCGGGTACCACAGCGCGCCGACCCCGTTGGACAACATCAGCCCGGCCACGCCGAGGAACGACGCGGCCGAGAGGTACTCCCCCGACACCGCCGCCGCGTTGACCAGCGGGGACACCTGGCGGGAGGCGACCAGGAAGTCGGAGGTGGTGCGCATGGCGGCCACCCCGCGCAGCCCGATGAGCAGCGTCAGGAGCACGACCGCGGCCACGGCCAGCAGTGCGAACACGGCTCAGCGCTCCTCGGCGCGTTCGGCCCGGCGCAACTGCCAGCGGGCCAGCACGGCCATCGCCGGGTAGGGCAGCAGCACCAGCAGCGCCCACGACACCGGCACGTCGAGCACGCGCACCCCGTCCAGGTCCGGCGCGAGGGCGAAGATCAGCGGCAGCCCCAGGATCAACGCGAACAGCGCTCCCAGCGTCACCGCGCCGATCCTGCGCTGCGCCCGGTACAGGGCCTGCGTCCGCAGCGCCTCCTCCGGTTCGAGGCGGGGCGCGCGCCAGCGCCGCCGCAGCATGCGCCGGGCGTGAGCCACCCGGGTCTGCGGGCTGGTCACCGCCACGCGCTTGGGGCCGCCGCTCATCCGCGTCCCCGCGGGTTGGTCAGCTCGGCGTTGCGGGCGCTCTCCAGCAGCCGTTCCCTCAGTTCCCGGGCGTGCCGACGGCTGACCGGGACGTCCCCGGCTTCGGTGTGGGCGTTGAGCGCGCCCGCCGAGTCGCTGCGCAGTTCTCGCACGGCGCTCAGCGACAGCAGGAAGCTGCGGTGCACCCGCACGAACCCGGCGCTCTCCCAGTACTCCTCGAGCCGCGAGAGGGGCATGCGCACCACGTGCACCCCGCTGCGGGTGTTCAGCCGCACGTAGTCACCGTGGGCCTCGACGAACAGGACCTCGCTGCGCCGCACGTAGCGGGTGCGCCCGGCGGTCTCCACCGGCAGCGCCACCATCGCGTCGGGCTGGACCGGGGCGGCGGTGGGCGGCGCGACGTCGTCCGCGGACAGCAGTCGCGTCACCCGGTCCAGGGCAGCCGAAAGACGTTCCGCGCGAACCGGTTTGAGCAGGTAGTCAACGGCTCCGATGTCGTAGGCCTTGACCGCGTGCTGCTCGTAGGCGGTGACGAACACGATCACCGGCGGTGCGCTCATCTTCGCCAGCAGCGACGCCAGCTCCATGCCGTCCAGGCCGGGCATGGAGATGTCGAGGAACACCACGTCGAACTGGTCGTTCTGCAGCGTGCGCAGCGCGCCGAGCGCGTCGGAGGCCGCCACGACCTCACCGACTTCGGGAGCGTCGCGCAACAGCCTGCACAGCTCGTCGAGCGCGGGCTGGAGGTCGTCCACCGCCAGCGCGCGCAGTCCTTCGGTCAACTCGGCACCACTCCCGGATGGAATCGCGGGACGCGGACCACCACGCGGGTGCCCGCTCCCTCGGCGGTTTCCACGACCAGCCCGTACCAGGCGCCGTAGACGCTGCGCAGCCGCCGGTCGACGTTGGCCAGCCCGACCGAGTCGGAGGGCCCGTTGCCGGCGAGGATCGCCTCGGCCAGGACGGGGTCCATGCCGACGCCGTCGTCCTCCACGCTGATGATCAGGTCGCTCCCCTCGGCCTCGCCGAGCACCTGCACGGTCCCGACCCCGTCCGACCCGGGGGTGAAGCGGGGTTCCATGCCGTGCCGGACGGCGTTCTCCACCAGCGGCTGCAGCACCAGGTACGGGATCGCCACGGCCAGCACTTCGGGGGCGACGCGGATCTGCACCCGCAGCCGCTCCCCCAGCACCGCCCGTTGCAGGGCCAGGTAGGTCTCGATGGCGTGGAACTCGTCGGAGACGGTGGTGTAGTCGCGGTGCCGGGCCAGCCCGTAGCGGATGAACTCGGCGAAGTCGAGCATGAGCTCGTGGGAGCGCTCGGGGTCGGAGCGCACCAGTGAGCCGATCACGGTCAGCGCGTTGTACATGAAGTGCGGCGAGATCTCGGCGCGCAGCGAGCGCAGCTCGGCCTGCGCGGCCAGCTCCGCCGAGTCCTCGAGGCGGCCGTGCTCCAGCGCGTCCTCGACCCAGGCGGTGGCCTCGCGCACCGCGGACAGGCGGACCTCTCCCTCCACGACCAGCACCCCGGCGAGCTCCTCGTGCACCAGCAGCGGCATCGCCACCACGGGTGGACGGCCGCTGCGGGTCTCGGTGTGGAGCACGTCGGCCACCGCGCTCACCACGTCGGGCTCGGCCTTCGACCGGCCGGACCACTGCAGCGCGCCGGACAGGTCGCTGATCGCGACGGCGTCGACGTCCAGGAGGCGCCGCAGGTCGCGCAGCGCCGCCGGGACGCCGGGCCCGGCGAGCCCCGGGCGCAGGTTCTGGGCCAGTCGCCGGGCGGTGCGCAGCACGGGTTCGGAGTCCGAGCGCCGGGGCAACCACGCGCCGGACTGCGGCAAGCGGTTGATCGGTGCAGGCATCCACGAACTCCAGCAATCGCCGTTGACGGATGCCGAGATGCTAATCCGATCGACTGATGCGGGCGAGACCGCTCGTCAACCGCTCGTCGCACATCGGCGGCGTTCGACCGCGTCAGCGGGACGATCGGTCGCGCACGTGGTGCCACAGGTCACGAGGACCGCTTACGTTGCCCAGCCAGTACCGAGCACCGCCGATCTGCAGGGAGTGCCCGTGAGCAACGTCGCCCACGACCGATACGAGCCGTCTGAGGAATTCGCGGCGCAGGCCAACGCCACGTCGGCGCTGTACGAGCAGGCCGAGGCCGATCGTGAGGCGTTCTGGGCGGAGCAGGCC
>NZ_RSAA01000020.1 GCF_003931915.1 Saccharopolyspora rhizosphaerae
CCGGATAGATGTTGATCTTCTTCGTCGCTGATCCATCTACCGGAGACCTCACTATGTTCAACCACCGGGCCCCACGTTCCTAAACAGCTCCTAGGGGCGTCACCGCTCGGTCTGGGCGTTCCAGGTGGCGATCAGCGCGTAGATGATGAGCACGTCGATCACGAGCAGGAGGATCGACCAGATCGGGAAGGCTGGAAGCCAGGCAAGCTGCACGATCATGTTGATCGCCACCAGGCCGACCCCGACAGCGCGCGCCCAACCCGGGGCATTGCCCAGCAAGGACAACCCCGTCGCCAGCACGAGGGCGCCGATGATGATGTGCACGAATCCCCACGCGGTGAGGTCGAGGGCCAGGACCGCACCTCCGACGGTGACGAAGTAGGTCGGGGAGAACAACGCGGCCAGACCTTCGATCACACCGAACCCTCCGAGCACCGCCATCATCACGCCGCCGAAGCGCACCCAGTCCATTCCTGCGCCCGAGCCCTGAATCGCCCCACCGTACTGCGAGCGCGGCTTGGGCACGGACCTGCGGCCCTCCGCAGTCCGTGTCTGCTGCTCGGTCATCGATACCTCCAGTTGTCCCCGACGGTCCGTCTCCATCGCGGAACCGCACCCGGTTAATGTGCGCTCGGACGATGAGAGCGGCCAGTGCCAGAAGTCCCCAGCCAGAAGGCCACCCCAGCCCCGCGACCAGCTGCCCGAACGCCCTCCCCGCGGACTCCGGCGAACCTGGCCTGACTGCGCTCCTGCTCGGCCCGCCCGTGCCCGCAGTTCACCGGCAGGCTTGCAGGATCCTCCAGGCCGCGGCCACGGCCGACTCCGCTTCTCCTGCGGTGTCCACCTCGACCGCTTCCGGCCACGCGGCGAACCGGCCCGCCATCTCCTCGGCAACAGCGCCGGTGGCGTCGGAGACGTCATCCACGCGAGCGGCCAGGCGAGCCATTGCCACGTCCCGCGGCGCGTCGCACCTGAGCTCTGTGATCATCGCGCGTCCTTCGCGCGCGAGTGCTCGAGCCGCCTCTCGTTCATCGGCGTTGCTCCAACTCGCGTCCAGGACGACGCTCTCGCCGTACTCCATCAGCCGGCGGCACCGCGAGAACATCTCACCGTAGGTGTCGTGGACCTGCGCTCTGTCGTACAAGCCCCTGCCATAGCCCGCTCCGGGGTCGAGGTCGGCCGCGTGCGGCATCTCCCTGCGGATCTGGTCCGTCCTCAGCAGCACCCCGCCCATCCGGTCCGCGAGCGCGCCCGCCACCGTGGACTTGCCCACGCCCGGCAGGCCGCCTACGACGACCAGCCGAACCTGACCTGAGCGCAGATGGTCCAGTGCCATACCCGCGAGCTTCCGAGCCTGGTCGGCCGCAGATTCCACACCCTGCTCGTGACGCAGGCACGCGACCTTGCACCGCACGAAGGCGCGGTAGGCGATGTAGTGGTCGGCGAGAGAGCGGGGAACCTGAGAACCCGACAGTTCCGCATACCAGCCGAGAAACTCCCGTCCCAGCTCCGCCGCACCGAGACGTTCCAGATCCATCGCCAGAAACGCCGCGTCGTCGAGACCATCCACGTAGCGCAACGCGTCGTCGAACTCCAGGCAGTCCAGCGCACGTGGTCCGTCGGGCAAGCAGAACACGTCCTCCGCCTGAAGATCGCCGTGGCCGTCCACCACATACCCGCGGCGCACGCGGTCGCCCAGCAGACGCGCACGGCCATCGACGTAGTCCAGCGCCCGCCAGACGATCTCCTCGAACGTGTCGCGGTCGAAGATGCTCCCCACGAACGGCTCTGCCCCTGTGAAGTTGTCGACCCATCGCCTGCGCAACGCCGCTGGCTCGCCGGCTGATTCGACATCCGGGCCCCGCTTCGCGGTGCTGTGAAACGACACCAACTTCCGGGCGAGCTGCTGGAGGTCCGAGCGCACGTCCTCGCCGCGCTCCACCAACGTCGCCAGCCGCCGGTCCGGAGGCATTCGCCGCATGACCACGATCCAGTCACAACTCCGGCCCTCACCGTCGAGCACCTCGGACAGGTCGAGGTACACGTCCGGCGCCAATCGCCGGTTGAGCTCCACCTCCCGGGAGCAAGCCACTTTGCGGGATTCGACGCTGGTGAAGTTCAGGAACCCGAAGTCCACCGGCTTCTTGACCTTGTACGCGCGGTCACCGATGAACGCGACCACGGCCGTGTGGCTTTCCGCCACGGCCGCGGCCTCGGGTGGTTCACGTCTGGCTACCGAAACGCCCTCCACCACCCGCAACGAGCTGGTCAGGTCCACGACGTCCCCTCCTTCGACCCGGCAGTTGGAACCGCCTTGGTTCACCCCGACGGGCTTCAGCGCGCGACGATCACCGGGCACGGCGAATGCTGCAGCAGCTGCTGGCTCGTCGAACCGAGCAGCAAGCCGGTGAACCCGCCACGACCGCGTGCGCCCACTACCACGAGTTGCGCTTGCTGGGCATGCTGGAGAAGTGCTCGGGCGGGCTTGTCGTGGGACACGTAGCGATGCACCTCGACATCGGGGAACTTCTCGTTCCAGCCCGCCAGGTGCTCGGCCAGCCACCGTTCCTGGTCGGTCTGCGCGACGTCCCAGCCCTCCCCCTCGGTCCACCGCGCAGCGTCCGCATCGACGGAGTTCCACGTGTGCACTGCTCGCAACGCCACACCGCGCCGCGCTGCGCATTCGAACGCCGTGGTCAACGCCGCTTCGCCGGTGGCGGACTCGTCCACCCCGACAACGACCGGAGCCTCGGGCAACGCTGTCCCAGGGCCGCGCACCACCCCGACCGGGCAGTGGCCATGAACGCTGAGCGCCACCGCCACCGACCCGACCACCAGCCCGGTGAACCCACCCAAACCCCGACTGCCCACCACGACCAACTGCGCCTCGCCCGACTGGTCGACCAGCACGGCGCCCGCCTGTCCAACACGCATTTCGGTTTCCACCACGAGGTCGGCGACCTCCGACTTGGCGACCTCGGCTGCTCGGCGGAGCCACTCCTTGCCCTGTCGCTGCGCGGCCTGGATGTAGGGCACGGGAAGCGGGTAACCCGGCAGATCGGGGAGGTAGACCAGCGAGAGCACATCGGCGTACACAATCCGCAGCCGCGCGTTCCGGCGATGCGCCTCGGCCGCAGCCCACCGGACCGCGTGGACGGCCGACGACGAGCCGTCGACACCCACGATCACCGGTTTGAGGCTCTGACTGCTCATTTCCACTCCCCGATGACGAAGGTTGATGCGTCAAATCCGCGTGCGCGGTAGCACTGCCGAACAATCAGACTTGGCGCCCGACCAGTTCTCGGCGACTCAGCGGCCGACGCGATCAACGTCCCATGTATACGGCACTCCCCAGAACGACGATGCCGAAGTTCACGTCCACGCGCATGTCCAGCACGGCTGACGCCGACATCGAGATCCGACTGCGCCAGGGACATCACCCATCGCTGCGTTGATCCCCGTACCACCGAACTTGCTGCCATAAGCGACGAGTGCTCGCTTGCCCACAGCCGCCCCCTCGGTGTCACGGCCGAACACAGCCGAGTGTCCTGCCTCAAGCCGCCGACCGCACGTCTTCACCCCATGAGCGACGTCGAAACCACCATCTTGATCAGGACGAACGTGGGACCGCTGGGTGAACAACGGCAGCGGCCGGACACTGATGGGGCCGGACGTTTCCTCAACCCCGCTGGAGTTACCGGCCTCGCGCTCGCTCGCCCAGCACCTGAAGACGACGTTGGTATTCCTCCTCGTCGATCTCGCCACGCGCGAACCGATCAGCTAGCAAGCGCTCCGCACTGCTGGTCGAATCCTGCGACCTGCCGTGGTCGGCCGTTCGCGACAGATAACGGACCAAGGCGATGATGCCGAGAATGATCACCGCCCAGAACAGGACCGTGCTCGCGGTCATGAACGCGAACCCCCACACGCCCATACCCCCGTCTCCGAACATCATGGCAACCTCCTCAACCACGCGTTTGCCAGGCAACCGCTCAGGCCTTCATCTGCGACGACCGAACGCCGACGCCGATTGGGTACCCCGCCGAACGGACGGCAAGCGCGCCGGATACCCGGCCGAGCCTTCCGGCCGATACTCCTCCCCTCCAGCAAGAACCCCCCGCCGGGCGTCGCCAGACCCGCAATGGTTGAGGGAGAGGACATTGGCCCTAACTGCCGGAGGGCAGCCTTCCTAACGTTGGCCTCCGCGTCCTGGCGCGCTCAGGCGGCGTGTGGCTCCCGCCAGCCATAGGCGAGCGGCGACAGAGGGCCAGTTTGCGCCGGGCCGGTTTTTGCCGACCCGGTGCGCGCGGGGTGTTTGGTACGCGACGAGTAGCGAGAAGGATGTGCGGGCGATGCCCGATCCACGGTCGACGCATCAGAATAAGGCGAGTCGGCTCCGACGTTGGTTCGAGCCAACGCTTCTCGTCGTGACGACAAGCGGGTCGCTCGTCGGCGTCGGCGCCTGGGCAGTCGGGGCTCCCGGCATAGCCGACGCGGTGTGGATGGCGACAACAGCCGCTGCCATCGTGCCCGCGCTGGTTTGGATGGTGCTGGCGTTGTGGCAGGGCCGGACCGGCGTCGACCTCATCGCGGTGCTCTCGCTCGGCGGCACCCTCGCCGTGCACGAGTACCTCGCAGGAGCGCTCATCGCCGTGATGCTCGCCTCCGGGCAGACCCTGGACTCCGCAGCGCAGCGCCGAGCCTCCCACGACTTGCACGCGCTGCTGGAGCACGCCCCCCGTATCGCCCATCGGCGCGCGAAAGGAGCCATCGAGAACGTCTCCGCGGACGAGGTGCGCGTCGGCGACCTGTTGCTGGTGGCCCCCGGTGAGGTGGTGCCTGTCGACGGTCGGGTCGGCAGCGATCCCGCACTCCTCGACGAGTCCGTGCTCACCGGCGAATCCGCGCACGTCGAACGTGGTCCCGGAGACACCGTGCGCAGCGGTGTCGTCAACGCGGGAACAGCCTTCGAACTGGTGGCCGACGCTCGAGCCCAGGAGAGCACCTACGCGGGGATCGTACGACTGGCTGAGCAGGCCAGTGTTGAGCGCGCACCCGTCGTCCGGCTCGCCGACCGGTACGCGACGTGGTTCCTCCCGCTGACCTTGCTCCTCGCCGGTTCCAGCTGGTTGATCACGGGTTCCCCGGTCGGTGCGGTCGCCGTGCTGGTCGTTGCCACACCTTGCCCGCTGCTTCTGGCGGTTCCCGTGGCGGTCGTATCGGGCATGTCCCGGGCTTCTCGAGCCGGGGTGATCATCCGCGATGGCACTGCGCTGGAGAACCTCGGCCGCGCCACCACCGCGGTCATGGACAAGACCGGCACCCTCACTGCGGGACACCCAGCGGTGCTGGACGTCATCAACGCACCGGCGATCGAGGCCACGGAAGTGCTCCGGCTGGCCGCCTCGCTGGACCAGGCATCCCCCCACGTGCTCGCCGAGGCCATCGTCGGGCACGCGCGCCGGCTTCAGCTCGTGCTGTCACAGCCGCGCGACGCATCGGAACAGCCGGGCCGCGGGATGAGCGGCATCGTCGAGGGTGACCGAATCGAGGTCGGCAAACTCGCGCTTCCCGAGAGCAGACCGCGCTGGATCGACACCACGCTGAACCGCGCCATGCTCGACGCCGCTGCCATCGCCTGGGTCAGCCGCGAAGGCGAACTCGTAGGCGCGGTGCTGCTGCGCGATCCAGTGCGCCGAGACGCCCCCAGAACCCTCCGGCGGCTGCGGGAAGCAGGCCTGCGCCGCCTGGTCATGCTTACCGGCGATCGCCTCGAACCGGCCAGGGAAGTCGCGACAGTGCTGGGATTGGACGGGGTGCACGCCGAGCAGAGTCCCGCGGAGAAGATCGCAAGTGTGCGCGAGGAGAGCCGATCCGCGACTACCATCATGGTCGGCGACGGCGTCAACGACGCTCCCGCCCTAGCGGCGGCGACGGTCGGGATCGCGATGGGTGCACGCGGCTCTACCGCGTCGTCGGAGGCCGCCGATGTGGTGCTCACAGCGGATCGGCTGGACCCGCTGGCCGAGGCGATGAGCATCGCCCGTCGCGCGCGCGGCATCGCGGTGCAGAGCGCCGCCGTCGGCATGAGCCTGTCGCTCCTGGCCATGGGCATTGCCGTAGCCGGTCTGCTGCAACCCGCCGCGGGGGCTCTCCTGCAGGAAGGCATCGACGTCGCGGTCATCCTCAACGCGCTGCGTGCGTTGCGCGGCCACGATCGCGGCGAGCGCACCGTGCCACCCGCCACGCAAGACCTGCTGCACCACTTCGCCTCCGAGCAGAACGAGCTCCGGGAAACCCTGCACCTGATCCGCGATACCGCGGACCTCATCTCCGGAAACTCCAGGTCCACGAATGTACTGGCCGCGCTGCGTCGGACCGGTGAATTCCTGGATCAGCGGCTCGTTCCGCACGAACGAGCCGAGGAAACCCAGCTCTACCCCGCCCTCGCCGCCGCACTGGGCGGCGCCGAGGCCACCGCGACGATGAGCCGCATGCACGCCGAGATCGACAGACTCAGCGCCAGGATCCGCTCCCACCTGAACCTCGCTGAAACGCGCCGGCACATCGGCGACGACCAAGTCGAGGACCTGCTCGCCACCCTGTACGGCTTGCACACCGTGCTACTCCTGCACTTCACCCAGGAAGAGGAAAGCTACTTCGCGCTGGCGGAAACCGACCAGGGCCCCCTAAGCCCGGAAGCACCGCGCCACGCCCGGTGAGCCACGACGCACTGGTGCTCACCGCAGCTGCCGCCTCCGGAGCCGGCACCACGTGGTGCGCGGGACGTCATCGCAACTTCCCGCCCGCGACCTGAGGGGCTCCCGATTCGTACCTCTCGTTCTCCACGGATTCCCGCTTGAGGTAGTCCTCCAGGTCGAACATGTTGCCCTGCGAGCGATCGGCGACGTTGAGCATCGTGTTCATCTGCGCGATTTCGTCGACCTGTTCGGACAGGAACCAGCGCACGAACTGCTCGCCGAGGTAATCTCCCTCCTCACGCAGGACTCGAGACAACGTCGTGACTTCATCGGTCGCGACGCGTTCCTGCTCAACGGCGAGCGCTATCAGCTCGCGAGGGTCCGAGAAGTCGTTTCGGACCGCCTCAACGCTGGGGACTTCCACCGCAACGCTGTTGTCGATCATGTACTGCACGATCCGCATCGCGTGATCGCGCTTGCGCAGCGACTGCCGGTAGAAGTACGACGCCAGACGCGGGAGATCCCGCTGGTCGAACCACACCGCGCAGGCCAGGTACTGCTGCGATGCCCTGAGTCCGCTTCCCACCTGCTCTTCCATCAGGTTCTGGGCCTGGGAGGTGCGAGGCGAAATCGTCTTCACCACTGCATCCATGGCAAAAAACGCTACGGCCGGGCGGCCATGAGCGCGACCGGGCGCCAAGCCGGTGACGCCTCACGCACACACGGCACGCGGGCTGCGGCGCAGCACCGATTGAGCGACGCTTGCGAGAGCCCGACCACCGGAGGTTGATCGCGATGTCGACGGTCCACGACGACGGCGTCGTCGTCGGATTCGATGCTTCCGCAGAATCGCGGACGGCAGTGCGGTGGGCGGCGCTCGAAGCCACGACACGCGGGCGGCCGCTGGAGGTCGTTCACGCGACACCCATCCCGCTCGAGGAGTTGACGCGCATACACCTGCCCAGCGAGACCGTTTCGTTCGAACCGCTGCGCAGCGCCGCACAGCGGGTGCTGGCGGACATCGCTGCCGAATGCCGTCGCGAACACCCCAGTCTGGAAGTGCGGACGCAGGCACGCATGGGCGACCCGGCAAGCATCTTGCGCGACGCCGCTACAAACGCGTGCGTCCTCGTGCTGGGCCCGCCCCGGAAGGGGCGGGCGCATCATCTTCTGCTCGGCTCGACCGCCGGCAACCTGGTGCGCTCGGCGCCCGCTCCGGTCGTCATCGTGCGCGGCCACCGCTGGTCCGGCTCCGCCGGACCTCCCGCAGGGATCGAACGGGTCGTCGTGGGCATCGATGGCTCCGCATGCAGCGCGCGGGCAGCGGGATTCGCCTACGACCTCGCGTTCCGCCACGACGCGGAACTCACCGCACTGCTGGCCATCGCAGAGCAAGCATCGGACCCGCTGCCACCGAACCGCGGATGGACCCTCGGCTCCGATGCCATCGACGCTCAGCGCCGCGTCTTGGCCGAGTCCGTGGCGGGATGCGCCGAGGGGTACCCGGACGTCGTGGCACACCAGGAGCTGATCACCACTGAAGGCCCGACCGATGCGCTGCTCACCGCTGCGGTCGATGCCGATCTCCTCGTGGTCGGCACCCGCGGGCGCGGTGCCCTCCGCTCGACCTTGCTCGGTTCGGTCAGCCACGCCGTGGTGCACTACGCAGCCTGCCCCGTAGCGGTCATCAGGTGAACCTGCGAGGTCACCGCTTCCGGCGTCCGCGCCGTGAGAATCAGGGAGGTGGACGAGCGCAGCGGTCGAGGGAGGTGTCGGGGCGGTGCGCTGGCACGCGTTCACTCTTCGGGGAACAACCCTTCGATGACGTCCGACAGCGCTCGACGCGGTGTCAGCGGCCCGGGGAACTCGTGCGTCACCGGCCACCCGATCTGCAGCGCCAGCTGCGGAAACCCGTCTCCCCCGAGAACCTGCTCCCGGACGTGGTCGCGGGACACTGCTCTCTCACCGATCTGACTGAGCGGACACGTCGCCAGGCCCTGTTCCGTCGCGCAGAGCAGGACAGCGCTCAGCGCCTCACCCGCCGCCAGCCAACTCCCCTGGTCATCGCCCAGGGTCGCCAGCACCGCCAAGACCGCCCCATCGTCCAGGATCGGCACCTCCAGCTCCCCCTCGGCAACGAGCGCGAAGTTCCGCTCCGGCATACCACGCAGGTGCTCCGCCGGGAGGCTGTGAGCCGGTACCCCTTTAGCGGCAGCGTGGCGCCCTGCCCACGTGGCGAATTCTTGCCGGTACTCGGGCCACTGACGCAACTCCGAATTCGCCTGCTCGATGGCCACTTCCAGCTCTCTGCGCAACCGGTCGTCCGAGGCGAGGACGAGCCGGCAACCCTCGGACCCCGCGACCTCTCGCAACGGGGCGAGCACCTCCTGCGGCACCGGGTCGGTCAGGAACGGCCGCCGATCGGTGCGCCGGTCAGCAGCCGCGGCGGCCAAGGTCAGCACGTGCTCATCGACCTCGTCGAGCCTGGTGAACTCGATCGAGGCGAGGTGGTCCGGCTGATCCGGGTTCGGCAGCCGGTGCACCCGGGCCTGCCATCCTTCGGCGGCCAAGGCGATGCGCAGGTGGTTCAACGCAGCGCCGCAGCTCATCACTCTCTCCCGGCCGGTCGGGTCGACAACGGGCAACGCGCGAGAAGGATCCAGGTAGAGGTGCACCGAATGCTCGGCCACCTTCCACAGCCAGGGCTGGCTGTTGTGCACCGAGGGCGCCCGGCACGCCAACGCCAACGCCGCGCGCACCGTCTCCCGCGACGGAACCCACCTTCCGGCCATCGTATTCACCCCCACCAGGATCCTCGCGCATCACCGGCAAGATCACCCGTTTCCTCTCATCGTCATCATTGGGCCGGCGGACGAACAACGACGACGGTGCACGGTGCGTGGGTGACGCAATGCCGACTCACCGACCCCAGCAGAGCACCCACGAATCCGCCGTGCCCACGACTTCCGACGACCAGGAGATCCGCGTGCTTCACCTGGACCAGCAGGACACCCGCGGCATGACCGCGGACGACCTCTCTGCGGATGGGCACCGATGTCGGCAACGCCGCCGTGACCTCGTCGACGATCTCCCGAAGCCCCTTCTCCGCGCGCATTCTCAACTCGTCATCGGACATCAACGGTGGCATGGGTGCGGGCTCGGTGAAGTTCGGCGGGGCCCACGCCAGCACTCCGGTGATCTCCCCACCGGTCTGTTCGGCGTAGCGCAGCGCCCACCGCAGTGCCGCTCGCGAGCCCGGTGAGCCGTCGACTCCGACGACGATTCGCGGTCCGTTCTCACTCATGAACCCGCCCTTTTCGAGAAGTGTTCAGCACCGGGCCTACCGCGCAGCCGCGAGACCGGCCGTCATCACTGGGCACGGCCTCGGTCCTGTTAGCACGGCTACGCCGCCTGCTCGGCGGCAGTGCGGACGGTGGCTCGCATGATGGCCCTGACGAACGGCTTGACCACGACCCAGTACAGCTTGAAGATTCGGTGTGTGATCGGGTCGTTGAGAACGGTGCGGATGTCGTAGGTCACCAGGCTGCTGCTTCGCCCGTACGGTCGGACCGACAACGAAGAGAAGATCTTGCCCCGCCCCGGTTTGCCGTACTCCGTGAACTGCTCGGCCTCGACTTGCTCCCATCGCACGATCGGAGTCCAGAACCGGCCCGCCGCCCCGAAGATGACCTCTCTTCCGGGCTGCTCGCCCAGCAGAACCCAGTCGCCGCTCGCGACGAGATCGTCATAGGTCAGCCTGGTCGGCTGCCTCGGTGGGACCCGCCTCCTCAAGCGCTCAGGCAAACCTCGCACCCACATGGCCAGGTCCGCCGTGGATGACCTGATCGTGAGCAGGTCCAGGTTCCGGAGCGCGGAATACATCGCGTCCGGCGCCTTGTTGACCACGAGGTGTTCGACGGCTTCGAAATCGCTCTCGGCGGCGAAATCGTCGATCGTCACGGACTGGCCGATGACCTCCCACGACGTCGAGTCCGCGGTGGTGTGCGTCTCCGCTGTCACGTCAGTCTCCCTGGTTCTCTTGTTCATCGGGTCTCCTCCTCGGTAGAGCGTTCGGTCTCCCGACGGCGTCACCGCGTGCACCACTCCTCGGGTACCACGGCCACCTACGGTCTATACGCACGAGCGCAGGGGTCCTGCCCGAACACTGCTGTCACAGCCCCATCGCGCGCACCTCAGGTCCCATTTCCATCGGGGCTACCGCAGTTCAGGCCTCGCTCACAGCCGCAATCTCCGGATCAGGGGGTCTTCGATTTCACGCGGCTCCAAACGGATGCGAGCATCGGGGATCTGCACGCCTCCTGCGGTCACGATCAGCGGGTTGAGGTCGATCTCGGCAATTTCCGGCAACAGTTCAGCCAAGCGAGCCGTCCGCAGGAGCACATCTGTCACGGCGTCGCGGTCCAGCGTTTCGTCGGACCGAGGACCGAACAACTGGGGCCCGGCCCGTAGCTCGTGCAGCATGTCTTCGGCATCGCCCGTGGTCAGCGGCAGGAGTCGCCGGCTGCGGTCGGCGATCAGGTCGGTGTCCGTTCCGCCGAGCGCGAAAACGATTATCGGCCCCAAGGCGGGCTCGCTGAGCGTCCCCACCAGGAACTCCCGCCCTTGCGCGACCATGGGCTGCACCGTGACACCACGCAGGTCGGTGCCGAAGCGCGCCCGCAGGCGTGCCCAGCCGGCGCGAAGATCGGGGACCGTCGCTACACCGAGTACGACGCCACCAGCTCGCCCCTTGTGCACCAGCCCCTCGACATGGGCTTTGAGCACCACTTGGCAGTCGAACTCGCGCAAAGCGACGACGGCGTCGTCTTCGGTGGCGCATTCCCACGACGGCACGCTGGGGAGCCCGAAGGACCCGAGGAGTTTCCGAACCACGTCGTCCCCCAGCCAACCGCCCGCTGGTAGGTGGTCCAACGCGGAACCCACCAAATCGCGTGCGGTCGAGACGTCGATGCGTGCGAGGTCGGGAACCACGCCGTGAGATCGCTTCAGCCAGCGGCTGTAGGTTGTGACATCGGCCAGCGCCTGAGCGGCGAGGGTGTGATCCGCGAACACGGGGATTCGTGCCTCACCGTCGACGAGCGACGCCAACGATTCTTCCTGCCCAGCACTCACCGCGAGCACCGGCGTGTCGCAGCCGTCCGCCCGAGCGCGAGAGACTGCGTCGGTCAAACCCGTGATCGGGTCGCTCACCGCGGTCCGCAAGACCGGAACGACCACGGCATCGACCGTCTCGTCGCGCAGCACGAACTCCACGCTTTGAGCGAACGTGGCGACGTCGATCGCAGCCGTGGTGTCAACCGGATTGCGCGAACTGGCCTGCTCCGGCAACAAGGCGGCCAGGTCGGGCCCGGCCTCCGGTAACGAGGAGAACTCGAGGCCGGCCTGCGCACAGGCCTCGGCCGCAAGCAGGCCGAGCCCTCCGGCGTTGCTGACCACGGCCACGCGCGGCCCCTTTGGGAGTCGCTGCCAGCTGAGCAGACCAAGCACTGCCACCAGTTCTCCGAGATCGTCGACGCCGATGGCGCCGGTGTGCCGGAGCAACGCCTCTCGAGTGGTGCTCGGAGTAGCGGCCGCTGCCGTGTGCGAGAGCGCGGCTCGCTGGGCGATCGGGCTGGCACCACTGCGCAGCACGATCAAGGGTTTCCGCTCGCTGAACCTGCGCGCCAGCCACGCGAACTTTCGCGGATTGCCGAAGGATTCGAGGTAGAGGACCCCCGCGATGGTGCGCGGATCGCGTTCCCACCACAGGAGCATGTCGTTGCCGCTCACATCGTACTTGTCGCCAGTGGACACCATCGTGGAAATCCCCAGACCAAGTCCGGACAGCCGTTCGATCAGCGCGATCCCCACTCCTCCGGACTGCGTGGCGAGCCCTACCTCGCCTTGAGGCGCACCCGCGGCGCTGAAGGTCGCGTCCAACCGCACGACCGGATCGGTGTTGACCAGGCCGAGGCAATTCGGACCCAGCAACCTCATCCCCCAGCGCCGGACGGCTGCGACGAGCCCCTCCGCGAACATCGGACACCCCGAGATCCCGGCAGTCAGAACGACCAGTGCTCGTACCCCGAGATCTCCGCATTCCTCCGCCACGTCCGGAACGTGCTCGGCGGGCACGCACAGCACTGCGAGCTCGGGAGTCTCCGGAAGATCGGACGCGGACCGGTGGGCGGTCAGTCCGAGGACCTCTCCTCCACTCCGGTTGACCGCGAAAACGTTTCCGGTGTAGCCGCCGCGGATGATGTTGCTCAGCAGAGCGTTTCCCACCGCTGACGCCCGATGACTCGCACCGATGACAGCTACCGAGGCAGGGCATAGCACCCGGCGCAAGCTGGCGATGTCCGCCACTCGCTCACGGTCGCTCACCTTGGCCCAGTACGGTTCTCCCGGGTCCAGCGCAACCGTCACCTGGTACGACGATCCGTCCGCGCACACGTCGTACTGCAAGCCGCTGTCCTGGAACACCCGCATCATCGCTGAGTTCGCCGCCAACACCTCAGCCCGGAACTCTCGCAGCCCGCGACGTCGTGCCGCCGACACCAGGTGCTCGAGGAGCAAGGTTCCCACTCCGCGCGCGTGCCGCGCCCGTTCCACCACGAATGCCACCTCGGCGACTTCCGGGATCAACACTTCGAAATGGCCGACCCCGATCAAGCGGTGCCCGTCGAACGCTCCCAAGGCGAGGGCACGCGCATCGCCTTGATCCACCAGCCTCCGCATGAAACGTTCCAGGGCTACTTCCGATGGCGCACCGAAGAACCGGAAGTAGCGGTCCACCTCCGAAAGCGCGGAGTGCAGACGTTCGACCTCAGCAAGATCGCGGACTTCCAGCGGTCGCACGGTCACGACGCTGCCATCGGTCAGCACCGCACGCGCGACCTGCGCCGTTTCCTGCTCTTCAGGGCCGTGGTCCGCCCCGCCACCTGTCGACATCGGGCCGGGTCCTCATCATCTCCGAGGATTGAACGGCCGGCGGGTTCCTGGTTTGCCAGCCGACTCCCAAGCGCGCATTCTCGGTCCCCGGGGCCTCTCGGGCGCTGTGCGAAGCGCTTCCCACTCCCTCACGCCCGTCGTGGTAGACGCGGACCTCGCGCTCGCAAGCAACGATAGGGCCCGGAGAACCCATCAGCACGCCAGGTGCAGTCGACGGTGGTCGATGCGCGCACCGACATCCGTGGAGGTGCGAGAAGATGGAGCGAGCCGAGCAGTCCATCGTCGTCGGCGTGGACGGTTCCAACTCCTCCGCGCAGGCTGCGGTGTGGGCGGCGGCAGAAGCAGTGCGCCTGGCAGCCCCATTGCATCTCGTTCTGGTCAACAACGAACCGGACCGGGAGTCGCACGCCAAGGAGGTGGTCCACGACATCAGCAACAGCTGTCGGCAAATCGCAGGCGAGCTGGAGATCACCGAAGAGGTCAGGTCCGGCCATCCCGCTGGAGAACTGGTCCACCGATCGGCCGCAGCGCGGCTGATCGTGGTGGGATCCCGTGGTCAAGGCGCGTTCCGGACGACATTGCTCGGCTCGACCAGCACTGCGGTCGCCACCCATGCATCGTGCCCGGTCGTCGTCGTGCCCGGCACGGAACTCCCGCAGTCCGGGCCAGTGGTGGTCGGGATCGACGGGTCGACGGAGAGCCACCACGCGATCCACTTCGCCTTCGACGCTGCAATGCGCTTCAACAGCGAACTCGTCGCGGTTCACGCATTTCCCGACGCCAGCTTCATCCCGGGCCCCTACGACCACCCGGACCGCGACGAACTGCTGGCTTCGGCCAGGAGCAGTCTCGAAGCCCAGGTATCGCCTTGGGCCGAAGACTTTCCGGAGGTCGTCGTGCACCTGGTGGTATCGAACATCCCGCCCGTGCAGGCGCTGCGCGACGCGGCTCGGCAGGCCCAGCTGCTCGTGGTCGGCCACCGCGGGACAGGCGGATTCACCGGTTTGCTGCTGGGTTCAATAGCGCGTGGCGCGCTGAACCACGCTCTCTGTCCTGTCGCGGTGGTCCCCGGCTGACGATCAGGGTCGAGCCAGTCGCGCAATACCGCATTCACGTCTCGCAGCCGCGGGTGCTGCCCGGAGCAGCTCGGCTCGCGAAGCCGTACGTGGTCGGTCACCGTGAGTTCGAGGGAATGGCGGGACGCCTGCGCAGGCGCGCCGCTCCACGTGGCCCGCCCTGCGCGGTGGTTCCACGCTGACGATCCGAGTGGGAGGAGCCCATGGGTCGAGACGCGTTCGTCGAAAGGGAACGGCGGTTCGGGCGAAGCGACGGCCGTGCGCTCGGAAGGCTCCACGACGCGTCGGCGCAGCACGCGCGAATCGACCAAGCCGACCTGCGCGCCGTCGCCGACGACCTAGGGCGGCCGGTGGCAGCGTTGACCGGCGCGGCCGGGTTCTACGCTGATTTCGCCGGTGTCCGTGGGCGCCGGCACGTGCAGATGTGCGCCGGTACGTCGTGCTTCGTCTCGGCCGGTGGGCCGACCGTGCCGGTGGCGGAGGCGGCACTGGGTGTGACCGCCGGACAGGCCAGCGCGGATGGCTCGCGGTCGTTGGCCGGGGCGTACTGCCTCGGTTACTGCTACGCCTCTCCGGCGGCACTGGACAGGCGCACACCGATCACCGGCCCTGACATCGGTGAACGATTGCGCTCCACCGATCTCCGGAGCGCACCACCACCTGCGATCCCCTACCGGGCCACCAGTGGTCGGACCGTCGTGCTTGCGGGACTGACCGGGGAGGAAGGCTCGTGGCAGGTGTGGCCGCAGATCGTGGCCACCGGGTCCCCGAGGGCGGTCCGATCCGAGGTCGCGCGCGCCGGGCTGCGCGGTCGCGGTGGTGCCGAGTTCCCGGTGGCCGACAAGTGGCGGGCGGCCGCGACCGGCCCGGAGCCGAGATTCGTGGTGGCCAACGGCGACGAGGGCGACCCCGGATCCTTCTGCGACCGGCTGCTGCTGGAAAGCGACCCGGACCGAGTCCTCGAAGGGCTGGCGCTCGCGGGCTTCGCGACGGGAGCGAACCGGGGAGTCGTGTTCGTCCGCTCCGAATATCCGTCGGCTGCCGAGAAGGTGCGCGACGCGGTGAAGAGCGCACGCGAAGCTGGGCACCTGGGCCGCGGTGTGCACGGCTCCCCGGTCGACTTCGACATCGAGGTCGTGCAGGGCGCTGGCTCCTACGTCGCAGGGGAGGAAACCGCCCTCCTGCACGCGCTGCAGGGATTCCGCGGCGCTGTGCGCCCGAGGCCGCCATATCCAACCGAACATGGCCTCAACGGGCAGCCCACCTCGGTCAACAACGTGGAGACGCTGGCCGCGGTGCCGTGGGTGCTGCGCCACGGCGGCACCGCCTACGCACGGCTTGGCAATCCGGTCGAGACCGGCACCAAACTCGTGTGCTTGAGTCAGCGGTTCGCGAACCCGGGCGTGTACGAGGTCGAGTTCGGTGTGTCTTTGCGCCACCTCGTCGACGAGCTCGGCGGTGGCCTCGATCCAGGCTACCGGCTCAGGGCCCTGCAGATCGGCGGTCCGCTCGGCGGCTTCCTCTCGCCGGACGACCTGGACGTCCCGCTGCTGGCAGAAGACCTTGCCGAATCAGGGGTCGGGCTCGGGCACGGCAGCCTGGTCGCGATCGACGACCGGATTTACGCGTGGGAACTGCTCCAGCACGCGTGGAGCTTCGCCGCCGCTGAAAGCTGCGGCTCCTGCACGCCGTGCCGGGTGGGAACCCACCGCGGCCAGGAGTTGGCGACGCAGTTCCCGACCAGTTCCAGAGGAATCCTGGAGCAGCACGACAAGGTGTTGAGCGTGATGTCAGCGGGGAGTCTGTGTGCTTTCGGTCGGGGCGTCTCCGCCGCTGTGCGCAGCCTGCTCCAGGTGTACCCGGACGAGCTCACCGGAGAGGAGCCCTGATGCAGGTCCTCGTCGAAGAGGCGTCGGTGACGGTTCCGGACGGTGCCACCGTGCTCGATGCCGTGCACGCCGCGGGTGCCGATCTGCCTGCGCTCTGCCACGACGAGCGGCTGTCGCCACGCGGCTCCTGCCGAACCTGCCTCGTGCGAGCCGGGGAGCGCCTCGTCGCTGCCTGCACGACGCCCGCGAGCGACGGATTGCGGGTCCGCCTCAACGATCCGGTTGCCCGGCAAACCGCTGGTGAGGCGGTGGAACTGATCGTGTCCGAACTTCCCGAGCGTGCCCTGGACCTGCCGGCCGAGCGCAGCGAGCTGGTCCGGGCCTGCGCCCACTTCGGCATCACCACCAGCAGTTTCAGCGGTGCGGGGCACGAACGGGGACTCGACCACTCGCACCCCTACGTCAAGCTCGACCGCGACCTGTGCATCGCCTGCGGTAGGTGCGTGGCCATGTGCGCCGAGGTCCAGGGAACGTTCGCCCTGGAGCTCACCGGCCGCGGCTTCGACACCGTGGTCACCGCCGGTGATGGTGGTCCTTGGGTCTCCTCCCCGTGCGTCGGGTGCGGTGGCTGCGTGGACAGCTGTCCCACCGGAGCGCTTTCCGAACCGGGCCTACTAGACCTCCGCCCTACTACGACGACTACGACGACCTGCGGCTACTGCGGGGTCGGTTGCACGCTCGACGTCCACGTCCGGGACGGCGCCGTCGCCGCCATCACCCCGACGCACCGAGCACCTGTCAACCGCGGGCACGCCTGCATCAAGGGCAGGTTCGCCCACACCTTCAGCCGCGCGGATGACCGCCTCACCGCGCCTCTGGTGCGACGCGGCGACCAGCTGGTCGAAACCACCTGGGACGAAGCTTTGTCCACGATCGCGAACCGTTTGACCTCGATCCGGGACGAGCACGGGCCGGACGCCATCGCCATGATTTCGTCCGCGCGAGCTACGAACGAGGAGAACTACCTCGCCCAGAAGTTCCTCCGCACCGCCATCGGCACCAACAGCATCGACAACTGCTCGCGGCTGTGCCACTCACCCTCGGCGGCCGGGCTCACCGCCTCCTTCGGGCTGGCCGGCGGCACCAACCCGCTCGACGACCTGGACCGCACCGACTGCGTCCTCCTCGCAGGCGCCAACCCCTCGGAAGCGCACCCCGTCGTCGGAGCGCGCATCAAGCAGCGCGTGATGGCCGGGGCACGGCTCATCGTCATCGACCCGCGCCGCACCGAACTGGCCTCCCTGGCCGACGTTCACCTGCAAGCCCGGCCCGGCTCCAACGTGGCCGTCTTCAACGCCATCGCCCGAGTACTGATCGAGGAGGGGCACCTGGACCGCGACTTCATCGAGCAACGCACCACGAGCTTCAACGACCTCGCCCAGCTCGTGCAGGAAAATCGACTCGACCACGCCGCCGAGATCGCCTCCGTGCGAGCTGCCGACCTCGTCGAGGCCGCACGGCTGTTCGGGCGAGCGCAACATCCGGCCATCGTCTACGGCCTCGGGATCACCGAGCACGCGCACGGCACCGACGGCGTGCGCGCCCTCGCCAACCTCGCCCTCCTCCGCGGCTCCGTCGGTACCCCCAAAGGCTGCGGAATCCTCCCGCTGCGAGGTCAGAACAACGTCCAAGGCGCGTCCGACATGGGGGCGCTCCCGGACTTGCTGCCCGGCTACCAGCCGGTCACCGACGCCGCAGTGCGCGACCGGTTCGCAGCCCGCTGGGGTGGTGCGCTACCTGGGCGCCCGGGCCTGCGGATCCCGCAAATGTTCGACGCCGCGATCTCCGGAGAGCTGCGAGCGCTGCACGTCATCGGCGAGGACGTTGCCCACAGCGACCCGAACGCCAACCACGTCCGCTCCGCCCTACGGGCATGCGACTTCGTGGTCTGCCAGGACATCTTCCTCTCTCACACCGCTGAACTCGCCGACGTGGTCCTGCCCGCTGCCTCGTTCCTGGAGAAGGACGGCACCTTCGTCAACTTCGACCGCCGCTTCCAGCGAGTCCGTCCCGCGCTCATCCCGCCCGGGCAGTCCGCCACCGATTTCACCATCGTGCACCGGATCGCCGAAGCCATGGGCGTGGACCTGGGTTGCCGGACGCCGGCCGAGGCGCTCGCCGAATGCGCCTCACTCACACCGATCTTCGCCGGCCTGTCACACCAACGCCTCGACGCCGAAGGCCCGCTGCACTGGCCTTGCCAGACGCCCGATCGCCCCGGCAGCGCGGTCCTGTACCTCAACGGGTTCGCCACCCCTGACGGCCGCGCCGCATTCGCGGCGCGCCCCTACCTCCCGCCAGGCGAGGAACCGGACGCCCAGTATCCGTACACCTTGATCACCGGCCGTCGACTCGAGCACTACAACACCGGATCCATGACACGGCGCACCCAGAACACCGAGCTGCTCCCTGGCGAAGCCCTCGAACTTCACCCTTCCGACGCGGCGCACCTCGGGGTGGTGGAAGGGACTGACGTGACGGTCACCAGCAGGTGGGGCCAGGCCACGTTGGCCGCCCACGTCACACGAGATGTCGCACCGGGACAGGTGTTCACGTCCTTCCACTTCCCGCATGCCGCCGTCAACAGACTCACTTCGCCGCACACCGATGCGGTGACCGGCTGCCCCGAGTACAAGGTCACCGCAGTCGACATCGGTGCCGGGACCTCACGATAACGGGAGTGTCGTGCGGGATGAGGCAAGCCGACCCGCTCCCAGGAGCGGTTCACCAGCCGGTCCCGTCAAACGGCGTCAGTATTGCTGCCGTGTCCACTTGGGGCCGACGATCTCCCACTCGCGGCTCCACGCGCCCTGCGCTCGAACGTTCGCGATCCGGTGAACACAGGCGATCAAAGCCGCGCACAGCGCCTCACCCATGGCGATCGCCCAGAAGATCAACGCGACTTCAGAGGCGCGGAGCTGGCCTTCGGTCAACGGCGCCGCGACGACCCGATCGACGTCGTCAACCCACACCACGACCTTCCCGCCCATCTCCGTTGTTCGCCCGACCTCGACGTTGGCATTCTGGGGAGTCCCGTCGACACCACCCCACCTCACGTCGGCGCGATGGGTGGTCGTTTGGATGTCTGGGGTGATTCCTACGACCTGCGCGGTGGGGGGTGCGACGGCGACGGCCTCCACACAGCCCGAGCACCAGGATGGCTGTGAGCCGATCCAGCCGACGCCGCAGGGGGTTCGGTGTCGATCTCAGCGCCTGACCGAGCCAATGGGCCCCGGTTAGCAGCTGATCACCGCGCATCGCGTTCTCCTGAAGAGGCTCCTTGGCTCTCAGGCTCGGTGATCAGACGAGGCCCAACCAGGGTCTTTCGTCATCGGCCAGCCACCGCAGCGCCCGGGCGAGGACGTTCACGGTCGTCGGCTTCGAGACGTCCGGGCACGCGACAAGCGTCGGTAGAGCTCGTCGGCGCCCCACACGAGCACCGGGAACGGCAGCATGAGGGCGTACGTCCAGCCCGGCGGCGGTGCGGTGTTGAACACGCCGCGCAGCGGTGGCAGGTAGACGATCGCGGCCGCGAACAGCAACTCGAACGCACAGCCGGCGAGCAACAGCTTGTTGCTGGTCAGCCCGATGTCCCGGAGTCCGACGTACTGGGTTCGGGACGCGAACGCGGTACCGATCTGGCAGAAGACGATGCCCAGGAAGGTCACGGTGGTCGCCTGCAGGTAGGCGTGGTGGAGCACCGCGTTCTCCGACACGTCCGCCCCTGGCCGCCAACCGGCCGCCAGCAGCACCGCGAAGAACCCGATGAGCACGAGAATCCCGGAGAGGACTCCCATGATCCCCCACGCCCGCAGCAGGAGACGCCGCGTGACCACGCTGTCGGACCGGGTTCTCGGCGGTCGATCCATCAAACCGGGCTCGGCGCGCTCCCGCCCCAGGGCCAGGGCCGGCAGCGTCTCGGTGCCCAGATCGATCGCGAGGATCTGCAGCACCGTCAGGGGCAGCGGGATCGCTCCGCCGGAGAGCGCGAAGTGCAGGAAGGGCAAGACCTCGGGCACCGCGTGGGCGAAGATGTAGAGGACGAACTTGCGCACGCTGTCGTAAACCCGGCGGCCTTCTTCGATCCCGCTGACGATGGTCGCGAAGTTGTCGTCGGTGAGCACGACGGTAGCGGCCTCGCGGGCGACGTCGGTCCCGCTGGCCCCCATCGCCACGCCCAGATCGGCCCGACGCAGAGCAGGTGCGTCGTTGACCCCGTCACCCGTCATCGCGACCACCTGCCCGCAGTGGTGCAGGGCATCGGCGATGCGCAGCTTGCTCTCGGGGGCGGCCCGGCAGAACACGATCTCCTGACCGCTCATCAACAGCTCGTCCAGGTCGGTCTCGGCCATCGCGTCCAACTCCGACCCATCGACCACCTGGTCCCCACCGATGCCGACCTGCCGCGCGATCGCCGTCGCGGTACGACCGTTGTCGCCGGTGACCACGTGCACGCGGATGCCCGCCGCGTGACACGCGCTCACCGCGGCGGCGACCTCCGCTCGTGGCGGGTCGATCAGCCCGATCAGCCCGAAGAGGCACAGGTCCGATTCGGCCCTCTCGCGATCGGCGGGGAGCTCCGGGAAGTCGCGACGCGCCACCGCGATCACCCGCAGCCCGCGACCGGCCATCTCGTTCACCACGTCGAGCAACCTGGACCGCTCCTGGCCCGTCAACTGCCGCACCACACCACCAGCGCCACGGGCGCTGGTGCACCGGGGCAGCACTTCTTCAGGAGCGCCTTTGACGTGCGCGACGTACCTGGACGCCAGGTGGTCCACGGTGGTCATCCGCTTCAAGTGCGGGTCGAACCTGAACAGCCTGGCCCGTTCCGCGTCCCGCCGTTCGGAGCTCAGGCCCTCGCCGGTGGAGTGCGAGAACGCCAGCAAGGCCAGTTCCATGGGGTCGCCGGAATTGGTGCGCTCGTCAGCCGTGGTGCACCGGGCCACCGCCAAGGCGAACTCAGGCCGGGGTGAAGCGGGCGCGCCGACGCCGTCTCGTGTTTCCAGGACCCGCATGACGTTGCGGGTCAAGGTGCCGGTCTTGTCCGTGCAGATGACGGTTGTCGAGCCGAGCGTCTCCACTGCCGAGAGGCGTTTGACCAGCGCACCGCGCCGCGCCATGCTGCGCACCCCGCCCGCGAGCGAGAGCGTGATCGTCGGCAGGAGTCCCTCGGGGACGTTGGCCACGAGCAGTCCGATCGCGAACACGAAGGCTTGCGTCCAGGTCAGGCCGGCCAGCACGCCCAGGGGCAGGAAGGCGGCAGCGACGCTGGTGGCCACGGCCGCGATCAACCACGCGACCCGGCGCACCTGGCGTTCCAGGGGGCTCTCGGCCAGCCGCACCCGTGCCGAGAGCATCGCGATGCGGCCCAATTCCGTGTGCCGACCGGTCGCGTGCACGACGGCTTCCGCGCTCCCCCCGGTGCACACCGTGCCGCTGAAGACCAGCACCGGCGAGTCCACCGGGCGTCGCGCGGTGTCCGGCAGATCCGCGGTCCGCTCGACCGGACTGGACTCGCCGGTCAGCGCGGAGGCGTCGATTTCGAGGGCGCCGCTGAGCAGTCTGGCATCCGCGGGAACCCGGTCGCCTTCGCCGAGCAGCAGCACATCGCCTGGCACGAGCTCGGTGGCCAGCACCCGCGTGGGGCGCCCGTCCCGCCGGACCTGGCTGTGCTGCGGCAAGTAGTCCCCGAGCGCTTCGACGGCCTGCTCAGCCTGTTCTTCCTGCCAGAACGCGAGTGCTGAGTTGAGCAGGATGACTGCGACGATCGCCAATGCGAGCTCCCGCGTACCGACGATCCAGGCCAGCACCCCGGCGATCCACAGCAGCAGTGCCAGCGGATGGGTCAACTGCCGCAGCCACGCGACCGGCCACTCCCTGACCGCGTGATGCGGCAGATCGTTGGGTCCGTGCACCTCGAGCCGCCGCCGTGCTTCCCGCGAGGTGAGTCCTCCAGCGGTCGTCCGCAGGTCCCTGAACACGCGCGCCGTCGGCTCGCGCGGATCGATGGGCACCGGGCCTCGTTCTCGACCGGCGCATGCGGCGTGGCGCGGAGTTGTCACCTCAGCTACTTCGCGACGCCGCCCATCCCCGGTACCCGCAGGTGCCCGGGGCAGGATTGCGCAACGCCACGGTCCAACCGCGTCATCCTCCCTCCGACGGTGGCCGGGAACCGGCCACCACCAACCCGGTAGACGTCACCGAAGTTCCGCGCCGTTGCCGATCTACCTCTCGGTGCCGAGATCGCGCAGCGGGCCTTCGCGGTGATCGCGGCACAGCTGTGAGCGATCGCGCCTCGCGGAACGGCCTGGCACGGTGAATACCCCTGCGCTCAGCCGGGTAACCACGAGCCACGCTTGGCACAGCGGTCGCGGGAGCCGACATGGTCGCCACGAACATCGATCCTCGACGCTACCGCGGCGTGGTGTTCGACATGGACGGTGTGATCACCGATACCGCCGCCGTGCACTCAGCGGCGTGGAAACGCCTGTTCGACCAGTACTTGGCGGAGCGCCCCCATGCCTCGAACGAAGATCACCAGTCGTTCCGGCAAGCCGATTACGCCGACTACGTCGACGGCAAGCGGCGGGTCGACGGAGTGCTGGACTTCCTCGGTTCACGTGGCATCTCGGTGCCGCGCGGCGACGCCGATGACGCTGCCGGTCTCGAAACCGCCCACGGTCTCGGCAAGCTCAAGGACCGCTACTTCCTCGAGGCCCTCGCCGCGGCGGGTGCGCTGCTGTTCGACGACGCGGTACCGCTGATCGAATCCCTGCGCGAACGCGGCATCCGAACCGCCGTCATCTCCGCCAGCCGGAACTGCCGGCAGGTACTCCGGCGCGCAGGTGCGGCGCAGCTGTTCGACGTCCGCGTCGACGGCGTGCTCGCCGATCGGCTCGGCCTGCCCGGCAAGCCGGAACCCGCGATCTTCCTCGAAGCAGCGCGCCGCCTCGACACGCCGGCCTCGGCGTGCGTGGCCGTCGAGGACGCCAAAGCCGGAGTCCAGGCGGCCAAGGCCGGATCCTTCGGCCGCGTCATCGGAGTTGCCCGCACCGGTCCGCCGAGCCGATTGCTGCAAGCAGGTGCCGATGTGGTCGTGTCCACGCTCAGCGACGTTTCCGTCACGACCTCGGCCGATCGGCGTCTGTCCGAGGTGGCCGACGCCCACCGATGCTGGGACGAGATCGCCCTGCGGCTACGAGATCGCGGCCTCGTGCTGGTGCTGGACTTCGACGGGACCCTCGCTCCGATCCGCGAGGACCCCACCGAAGTCGTCATGCCCGCAAGCACGAGAGACGTCCTGCAGCAGCTCTCCAGGCGCAGCCCGGTAGCGGTGCTCAGCGGCCGGGATCTTGACGACGTGCGCCGCCGAGTTCACCTCGACGAACTCTGGTACGCTGGCAGCCACGGGTTCGAACTGGCGAGCCCCGACGGCGCCTTGATCGCGCACGACGTCGGCGATTCGGCGCTGCTCGGCCTCGACGAAGCCGAACGGCACCTCCGCGAGGAGCTGAAGCTCATTCCAGGTTCACGTGTCGACCGCAAGCGTTTCGCCCTCGCCGTGCACTACCGCAACGTCCGGCTGGATTCCACCGACGAGGTGCTCTCCGCGGTCGACCGCATCGGTCGCACGTTCCCCGCGCTCCGCCTTGCGCACGGACGTCGGGTGATCGAGCTGCTGCCGGACGTCGACTGGAACAAGGGCAGGGCCTTGCGCTGGCTGCTGGAGCACATGGGGTTGGCGGGCGCCGGCGCGGTGCCCATCTTCGCCGGAGACGACTACACCGACGAAGACGCCCTGCGCGAGATCCACGAGGACGGCATCGGCGTGGTCGTGCGCAGCGCCGAGCACGGCGACCGCCTGACTTGGGCCCACTACGGGGTCGACGACCCGAGCTCCCTGACCGGGTTGCTAGCCCGCTTCGTCTCACTCGCGGCCGACCCCGGCCGCTCCTGAACAGCGAATGGAGGCGGCGAAGCGCGCTGGGGCCGGCGCACCACGCCGTCGCCGCCGGCGGGTCACCCGGACAGGTCCTTCGGCCTCGCGTGGCGGTGCTCGCCACGGGTACGCCTAGAACGTTGGACTCGTGTCGCTGGTGGTGAGGAACCGGACGAACAGACCTTCGGGAAGAGAGCGGACGCAACATTGCCGCGTCATCGGCGACGAGGAGCGGGGACCGCTCAGTTCGCAGCGCAAGCCGATTGGGAGACCGACATGACGACACCGGACGAACCCATCGTCGTGGGAATCGACGGTTCCGAGGACGCCGTGCACGCGGCCAACTGGGCCGTGGGCGAGGCGAACCACCGCGGGGCAGCTCTGCTGCTCGTGATCGTCAACGACGACCCGGCCCGCGCGTCCCACGCCGAGAGCGCGGTGCACAAGGCCGCCGCCAAGTGCCGGGCCATGGCCCCCCACCTCGCGGTGGACGTCGAGATCGCGAAAGGAAGACCGGTCGAGGAACTCCTGCGGCACAGTCGGAAGGCGCAGCTGATGGTTCTCGGCGGACGCGGGCACGGCGGATTCGCGGACGCACTGCTCGGCGGGGTGAGCTCCGCCGTGGCCACCCACAGCTCGTGTCCGGTCGTCGTAGTCCGCCGGGGCGTACCGACGACCGTCGGGCCGGTGGCGGTCGGTGTCGACGGCTCTGAATCCAGCTCTGCCGCCTTGCGGTTCGCGTTCGAAGAGGCCCAACGCGCCGGTGCCGAGTTGCTCGTGATGGAGGTGTGGCACGAAGGGGATCTGCTCGCCGGACCACTGCCGCCCGACGAGCGTGACCGCGTGCAGCAGGACGTCGAGCAGTCGCTCGCCGAGCAAGTCTCCGCCTTGCACGAGCAGTTCCCGGACGTCCGAACTCGGCAGCTGGCGCAGCGCGGCCACCCCGTCGCGGCGCTGACCGACGCGGGCCGGGACGCGCAGCTGCTCGTCGTCGGGCACCGCGGACGTGGCGGATTCGACGGGGTGTTCCTGGGTTCGGTCGCCGCCGGCGTCCTGCACCACGCGCCCTGCCCGGTCGCGGTCGTCCGGAGCTCGGATGACACAGCCACGTGATCGATTCGCGCGAACCCGGCCGATGATCTACCCCGCGGGCGATGCATACCTGCGCGGACAGTCGACCGACTCAGCCGAGGACCGGATCACCGGCCTCGTGCGCCGTTTCCGGACCAACCTCCCCGAGGTCGAAGCCGCTGGGGATGATCAGGACCGGGCACCGCGCGTGGTGGATGCAGCGCAACGCCGTGCTGCCCAGCACCGCATCGGCGACGCGACCACGTCCCCGGTCACCGAGGACGAGCATCGCGGCGTGGACCGACTTCGCGGCCAGGACCTCGTCCGGGTGCCCTTCTACGAGCTCCTCCTGCAACTGGGGCGTGGAGGCGCCCGCGAGGCACTCGCTGACGACCCGGGTCAGCTCCTGCCAGTGCTGATCGCGCACTTCGTGCGGTGCCAACCTGGGGTTCATCATCAGCGGAGCGGGACCGGAGAGCACCGCGTGCGATTGCCACACCATGATCGCGGCGACCGGAGCCCCGCGCTCCCGTGCCTCCCGCAACGCCCACTGCAGCGCACGTTGGCTCGCCTCCGAGCCGTCCACGCCCACGACGAACAACCTGCTCTCGGTCACAGCGTTCCCCTCGCTCCGACGATCTCGTCAGGCGGAGCGTCCGCTCTCCCGGTGGACCGCTCCCACCCAAGAATGAGCCTCCCGTAACGGGAAGATTAGGGCATTTCGTCATCGTCTAACCGGAAGCTGGACATACCCGTCGTAGAGGCGAACCCGTTCTCTCGCTCGAGCGACTCCGTTTCGGTCAAGCGGACACGGGGTAGTCCGATCCGGTCTCCGGGGAGGCTCCATGAACGATGCGCACAAGTACACGATCGTCGCCGGCGTGGACGGTTCGCCACCGTCGGTCGCGGCGTTGCGGTGGGCCGCGTGGCATGCCGCTCAGACCGACGGGCAGATCGTGGCCGTCATGGCCTGGGACCAGCCGTTGATCTACAACTGGCAGGTGCCTGAGAGCGACGACATCGCACGTCGCGCTGCAACTCGGCTGAGCGAGGCCGTCGCGGAGGTCGTCACCGAGAGCTGCGCGGTCACAGTGCGCAACGAGGTCGCCTCCGGGCATCCGGCCCGTGCCCTCCTCGACGCCGCAGAAGACGTGGTAGTGGACTTGATCGCCGTCGGCCACCGCGGACACGGTGGATTCACCGAAGCCCTGCTCGGATCGGTCAGCCAGCACGTCATGCACCACGCGCACTGCCCGGTGGTCGTCGTCCGCAACAAGGACTAACGGTACCGGCCTGCGGTAGTCGTGGCATGGCGCGGCGCCCAGGCCGGAACCTGTTCGAGCACCAGATCGCTGCCGCCGACCCCAGGAGCACGCCCTGCCCGCGCTATCGCCAGTGCGCATCGTCGCGGCGCAGCGAAACGGCCTGTCCCTGCCCGACGAACCGATCCACAACGCCGTGGCAACGATTCCCTCATGTGTTGACCGGGGTAGGCACGGGGAGTGGCACACACCCGCGAAAAGCGTTGATCGGCACAATGAGAGGTGACCATGCCGTGGATCCGGTGGTTGTCCGAACTCGGTCTCGATGACGTGTTCGAGGCGGGCGGCAAAGGAGCGAACCTCGGCGAGCTGACACGCGCGGATCTGCCTGTTCCGCCCGGATTCGTCTTGGTCGCCGACGCGTACCGCGCGTGCATCGAAAAATCGGGCACGCAATCCGAGCTGGACGCTTTGATCGGCGACGCCGTCCGAGTGGTCGATGATCCGGACCGGCTCACCGAAATCTGCGACCGGTTGGGGCAGCTCGTACACCGGGCGGGAATGGCCCCGGCTGTTCGCGCTGCCGTGGATGAGGCCTACACCGACCTGGGCACCGACCTTCGAGTCGCCGTGCGCTCGTCGGCGACCGCGGAGGACGCACCCGACGTGTCCTTCGCCGGTGTCAACGAATCGTTCACCAACGTCAACGGCGCAGGCGACGTGGCCGCCACGGTGGTGGACTGCTGGGCATCGCTGTTCAGCCCTCGCGCGTTCGTCTACCGCGCGGCGCAAGGAGTGCGCGAGCAGCCGGTGATGGCGGTGATCGTCCAGCAGATGGTCGATGCGGACCGCTCCGGAGTCGCCTTCACCGCCAACCCCGCCACCGGGGACGAGGACGAGATGTTGATCGAAGCCGGCTTCGGGCTCGGGGAATCGGTCGTCGGTGGCACCGTGGAACCCGACAGCTACACCGTCAGGAAGACGGACTGCCAGCCCACGCGCGTGACGATCGGCCGAAAAACGCACAAGATCGTCAAAGACTCCGGCGGACGGCAAGCGCGCGTCGAAGTGGCGGCGACCGAAGCTGAACAACGCGTGCTCCGCGACGCCGAGATCTCGGAGCTGGCCGAGCTGGTGACGAAGGTGGAGCAGCTGTACGGCAGCCCGCAGGACGTCGAGTGGGCGATCGCCGACGGCCGGTGGTGGCTGGTCCAGTCCCGCCCGATCACGACCCTCGACCGACGTCCAGTCGCCGGAGCGGTTCTGGTCTCCGGACTCGGCGCATCGTTCGGCACAGCCTCCGGATCTGTACGACTTCTGCGGTCTCCCGCAGAGGCGGGCGCGTTGCAGACCGGTGAGGTGCTGGTGGCATCGATGACCGCACCGGACTGGCTTCCCGCGATCCGCAGAGCGGCGGCGCTCGTGACCGACAGCGGCGGCATGACCTGCCACGCCGCGATCGTGGCCCGCGAACTGGGCCTGCCCTGCGTGGTGGGCACCCGCACCGCCACCACGACGCTGCGCACCGGTGCGCGGGTCACCGTCGACGGCGCGAACGGCACCGTGACCGAGGGTCGCAGCACTCCGGCCCGGACGCCGACCCTCGCAGCCGAACGACCACCGGCTGCGGAACCGTCGCTCGCCACTCGGATCTACGTCAACCTCGCCCTGCCCGAGCAGGCAGCACGGGTGGCCGCGCTGCCTGTTGACGGCGTGGGGCTGCTGCGCGCGGAATTCCTGCTCACCGACGCGCTGGGCGGCGAGCACCCCGGCCTCGTGCTAGCACGAGGTGGCAAGGAGGAAGCGATCAACGCGATCGTGACCGCGTTGTCCACGATCACCACTGCCTTCGCGCCGCGGCCGGTCATCTACCGCACGGCGGACTTCCGAAGCAACGAGTTCCGCAATCTCGCCGGTGGCGAGGATTTCGAGCCGGACGAGGGCAACCCGATGATCGGCTACCGCGGCTGCTACCGCTACGTGCGCGACCCGTCGTTGTTCCGGCTGGAGCTCGAAGCGCTGGCCCACGTCCGGGAGACGACACCGAACCTGCACCTGATGATCCCATTCGTCCGCACGCGGTGGGAGCTCTCGCAGTGCATGGATGAAATCGACCGCAGCCGACTCGGCGGGGCACGTGGTCTGCACCGCTGGGTCATGGCCGAAGTTCCATCGGTGCGGTATTGGCTTCCCGAGTACGCCAAGATGGGAATCGATGGCGTGTCCATCGGCAGCAACGACCTGACCCAGCTGGTCCTCGGCGTGGACCGCGACTCCGAGGAATGCGCGCCGCTGTTCGACGAGTCAGACCCAGCCGTACTCGACGCCGTCGGCAACATCATCGGAAGCGCCCGCCAAGCCCGAATCACCTCCTCGCTGTGCGGTCAAGCACCCTCCGCGGACCCCGGCTTCGCCGAACACCTCGTCCGCCACGGCATCACGTCGATCTCAGTCAATCCCGACGCCGTGCCCGCGGTGCGTCAGGCCGTGGACACCGCCGAGCGCAAGATCATGCTCGACGCGGCCCGCCTCGGACACCGCGCGGAGGACCTCGGACCGCGCTAGCCGAAGGAGCACCAGAGATTCGGGGGACCTCATGTTGTCTGGCCGGGGCGCACGACGACCACTGGGCACTCGGCGTGATGCAGCACCCCGTGGGCCACCGAACCCAGGAGCAGCCGCTCGAACCCGCCCATGCCTCGATGTCCGACGACCAACACTTGGGCGTGCGAAGCAGCCGACACCAGCTCTTCAACCGGGTGTCCGAACTGAACCGCCTCGCGAACCACAACACCCGGGTGGCTCTCGCGCCATCGTTCCAGCTGCGCTGCCAGCTCGCGCTGTGCGTCGTCCAGGCTGAACCAGACAGCCCCCTGCGGCACATCACGCCGGGAATGCCCGGCGTTTTCCGGCCGCCAGGCATAGATCGCTACGAGATCCGCCTGCCGTGCGGTGGCCGCATCGAACGCGAACTGCAGTGCCGACCGGCTCGATGCCGAGCCGTCCACGCCGACCACGACCGGGCCGACCGAGAAGCTCGTGCGGCGATCCCGAACGACCGCGACGGGGCATCGGGCACGCATCGCCACCGCGGTGCTCACCGAACCGAGCACCACCTCGGCGAGGTTTCCGCGGCCACGTGATCCGACCACGAGCAGGCGTGCACCCGCGGAGCACCGGACCAGCGCCTCTGTCGGACTCCCGTGTTCGATCTCTTCGACGACCTCGACCTGGGAATGCTTCTTGCGGCAGTGCTCTGCCACGTTCGACAGCGACGCCCGGATCTCCTCGTCCTGCGCCGAATCGTTGCCGACAGCCATGAGCCGCACCGGAGAATGCCGGAGGAATGCCTCCTCAGCCGCCCACACCGCAGCGGCCAACGACGGCTCAGACCCATCGACCCCCACCAAAACCGGCAGTTCTTGCTTCGCCGTCATCTCGCCCCACTCCTCACCGCCGTGTCGAGCTCCTGGCACGGTCGCTGGCGACAGTCGCACTGTGACACGAGCATCGGAATCTCACATATCGCGCGAACCGCCTCGTCTCGCACAACTCGCAGATGTCCGAAAGTGTTCATCCGAGAACGACTTTCGATCTACTGGAGCGCGCCCTCAGCGGCCTTGTTGATGAGGACCATCAGTCATCGTCGTCGATTCCCGAACTGCGTGGATTCGCAACCATTTCGAAGGCTGCGCCGGACGCGCTAGTGCGCCTCTCCCTAGGTTGAGGACTGCTCCGCGGGTAAACTCGTTGTCCCCAGCAGCCGACAGCTCTAACTCCCGCACCGCGAGCAACCTTCGTCGATCACCACGGGCGCAGAGCACAATGGAGAAGAACCCTCTGCCTCGGAGCGTGGTCATGAACACAACGATCCCGCTGGGCCGGATCGCCGGAGTGCGCATCGGGTTGCACTGGAGCGTGGTGGGCATCCTGGTGCTGGTCACGGTCGGGCTCGCCATCCACCAGCTTCCCTTGGTCTTCCCCGGCCGTTCCACCACCGCTTATGTCGTGAGCGGGATCACAGCCTCTTCGCTGCTGGTGTGCTCGCTCCTCGGGCACGAACTCGCCCACGCCGCAGTGGCCCGCCGGAACGGCGTCGCCGTGGAAGGCATCACCCTCTGGTTGTTGGGCGGCATCGCCCAACTCCGCGGTGAAGCGGGCAGTGCCGCCGCCGAGCTGCGCATCGCGGTGGTGGGCCCGCTGGTCAGTGCCCTGCTCGCCGGCGTGTTCGGCGCAGCGGCCTGGGGTGCGCGCTCCGCCGGTTCGGACGAGCTCCTGGTGGCCGTGGTCTCCTACCTGGCGCTGCTCAACGCCCTGCTGGCGGTGTTCAACCTCGTTCCTGCCGCACCGCTGGACGGCGGGCGAGTGTTGCGAGCTCTGCTGTGGCGTTGGAGCGGCGACCGGTTCAAGGCCGTCTGGTCAGCGCGGGCCGGGCTCGGCTTGGGTTACCTCCTCATCATCGCCGGATTCACGCAGTTGATCGGTCAGCACGCCGAGGGGCTGTGGTGGATCCTGCTGGGACTGTTCATCGCCGGCATGGCCGCCGCCGAAGAGCAACGCGCCCACCTCGGCGCTGCGCTGGTCGACGTGCGGATCCGTGAGGTGATGTCCCACCCGGTCGACACCGTCGAGGGCGCCTTGACCGTCGAGCAGTTCCTGGAGAAATCCCCGTTCGAACGTCCTCATGCGGGATATCCCGTCGTCAACGAGACCGGGCAGGCCGAAGGACTGGCCACCGTCCGGCGCATCCAAGCCGTGCCCCAGCCAGCGCGGCACCGCACCACCGTGCGGCAGACCGCGACACCGTTGGAAGAAACCGCGACAGCCGCCCCGGGGGAGTCCATGGCCTCGATCCTGCCCCGGCTGTCCACCGCCACCGACGGACGAGTCCTCGTGTTCGACGAGGGCCAGCTGGTCGGCATCCTCGCGCCGTCGGACATCAGTCGCACCGTCGCCGACCAGGACAGCTGCATCTCCCCTGCCGAAGGTGCGAGCCAACCGCCGCGGGCCTGGTGGTATCCCGGCCAGAACCAGCACCCCTGACAGGGCCTCGATTCCCCAGTGCCAACGCTAGGTAGACCGCTTCCCGCAGCGAGTCCGCCCGCAACTCCAGTTGTCCGCCCTCGACGGTCGCAGCCGCGTCCACCCGTTCAGCTGCAAGATCCGGTCTCCGGTTCTCGAGAAGGGGATCCTCGTGCGCGCAGCTGCTGCTGGGGCGGTGACATCAGGTGAATTTGGACGGCGTAGACGACCCAACCGATCGCCGCCAGACCGAGCCAGTTGATCAGCCTGTAGACCAACGTTCCCGCCACGGCAGGGGCGACCGGTACACCGGATGCGATCAACACCCCGAGCAATCCGGCTTCGGCGATCCCCGCACCACCCGGGAACAGCTGCAACGCGATGCTGATCTGCACCACGACGAAACCCAGCGCCAAGGCCGGCCACGGCGCCGGATGCCCGACCGCGGCGACGCTCGCGTACAGGCTCAGAAAATCCATCGCCCAGCTCAAGGCGGCGCATCCGATGATGAGAACCCATCCGCCCCCGCTCGGTCGAAGCAGCCCGATCCGGTCGGACACGCGCTGCGACACCGAATCGGGGTCCACCGCCGACGTGCGGGAACCCACGAGGAAGGCCGGCAGGTGCCGCCCAAGCCGGACCAGCCATCTGAGGCAGCGACGCAGCACGGGGGCGCTGTTCACAGCACGCCAGCACGCCCAGGTCGCCAAGAGCAGGCCCAAGACCACCAGGACCGCGACGAGCACCGGTACTCGCCCCGTAATACCTGCGCCAAGGACGGCGAGCAAGATCACCACGATGGTGGAGACCGTTCCCGCCAACATCAGCGACCAAGCGGCCAAAGCCACTTCCACGTGCCGCCTCCGCAGCTGGTACGTGGCGTAGACGAACCCGGCGGCGTTGCCCACAGCGGGCAGGGTGGTCGACAGCGCGTTCTCCGCGAAGTTGATGGCCTGGACGGACCTCACCGACAACCGCGCACCGCCAGCAGCCAGCAGGCGCCGGTGCAATTCCCCGTAGAGCACCAGCGCTCCTATGCCCAGCAGGACGGCCAACCCGATCCATCCCCAGCGAAGATCGGCCAGTTCACCGGCGAGGCGACCCCCTTCGCCCACCAGGGCGGGCAGTTGCCACGCCAACACGCCCAACCCCGCCACCGCGACCGTCCACTGCACGATCGCGCGAGTCCTGCCGCGCATCCCACTCCTCGTCCGCTCTTAAGCATCCTCATTCACGATGGAGCGCCGCGTGTGGTTGCCGGAGGGGCTAACGACACGATTCGTCGACCGAGTTCTCCGCGCGGGCAAGCCTCCGCCGATGGTTCGGGCCCCGATGCCGATCGCAGCGACGTGGGCGCGCGACCACCGCACGAACGCAGTGGAAAGAACGCACGCTCACCCGGCTGCGGTCGAGGCAGCTGTGTTGATCGCACGGGGCTGCACCCGTGAGCTGGTCGACCTCAGACGCCGCCTCCCTGAACAGGTGCCAGGCTGTCGCAGTTCGCTGTCACGGCCGTGCACCGGGCGATGGTGTTGAAGGTGTGGCGCATCGAGTGCGGGGTGCTCGCCAGGGCGCAGATGGGGTCGTGGTCCTCCTCGAGGTGAATGTCGACAGTCCAGGCCTCCGTCGCGAGCATGAGCCGCTCCCCCGTCATTCGGTACGGAGCTTCAACCCGGTGCTGACCAGCAGTGCGCCGGCAATGAGACCGGAGACGATGAACCCGGCTCCTTCACCGAGCACCAGGCACAGCAGCGCGAGGAAGGCCGCGACCACGCCGAGAGCCCTGTGAAAACTCATCCACGCCCGAACTCTCGTGAGCGGCCGCGCGCGGGTCATCCTCTCCGCGAACCCCGGATCCGCTACGCGCAGCTCCCGCTCGATCTGATCGAGAAGACGTCGCTCATGAGGTTGAGTCATCATCCCTCCCGCACGAAATCAGCACTCCTGCCGTGTCCACTTCGGTCCAACGACCTCCCACTCCGACACCGTGAGGCGATCCAACCGACGCGGCGAGGGCTTCAGCCTCGGCCTCAGCACCTGCGCCAATCACAGAGCACGAACATCACACTTCTCCAAGGAGCTGCTCAGGCTCAGACTCGGTGAGCAGGCGGGATTCATCCAGGGTCTTTCGTCACGCGAAGCCCCTTGCTCACCGCGCAGTCGCGTTGAGCGGACTTTTTTCAAGAAGCAGTGCGCGAGTCGACGCGGAGTACGGCCGCGCCGCGCACGCGATCAGCTTCCAGGTCCGCGAGCGCGCGATCAGCTTCCTCGAACCGGTAGGGCGTCGTCGTGACGTGGATGGGGTTGCTGGCAGCGAAGCGGAAGAAGTCTTCGCCGTCGAGCCTGGTGTTCGCCGTGACGCTGCACAGGGTGCGTTCGAAGAACAAGTGTCGCTGGTAGTCCAACACCGGCACGTCGCTGAGGTGGATCCCGGCGATCGCCAACGTGCCACCGCGGTCCAACGCCTCCAGCGCGACCGGGACGAGATCTCCGACCGGGGCGAACAGCACCGCCGAGTCGAGCGGCTCAGGTGGGCTGTCCGCCGCGCCTCCGGCCGAGGCCGCTCCCAGCTCCAAAGCGAGGGCTCGTGCCGCTTCCGAGCGCGTGAGCACGTGCACCGTCGCGCAGTGTGCCAGGGCGACCTGGGCGGTCAGGTGGGCGCTGGCGCCGAAGCCGTAGATGCCGAGCCGACCGCCGTGGGGCACTCGGGCACGTTTCCACGCCCGGTAACCGATGAGGCCGGCGCACAGCAGTGGTGCGAGTTCCTCGTCGGAGTAGCCGGTCGGCAGGTGATAGGCGTATTCCGAGGGAACCGTAGTCCACTCGGCGTAACCTCCGTCCGCGTCCCAACCGGTGTAGCGCGAGTTCGGGCAGAGGTTCTCCCGGCCGCTGCGGCAGTACAGGCAGCTCCCGCAGGTACTGCGCAGCCACGCGATTCCAACGCGGTCGCCCTCCTCGAACCCCGACGCGTCAGGGCCCTTCCCGACCACTTCACCGATCACCTCGTGGCCCGGAACCACCCCGGCCTTGCGCACGGGAAGGTCTCCTTCGACGATGTGCAGGTCCGTCCGGCACACTCCGCACACCAGCACCCGCACCAGGAGTTCGTCCGCTCCTGGTCTTGGCCGTGGTCGGGCACGCAGCGATAGCGGCCCGCTCGTCAGCGGTCCGGGCTCACCAACGGTCCAAGCACGCGGCTCCTCGCTCCTTGCCACGACACCAGTCGAACCGATTCACCGGCGCCAGCTGTAGGGCCGAGCGACCTTACTTGCACGGCGGCGCCTGAGCGCGTTTCGACCACCTGACTGGCAGTGACGCCCCCAAAACGGACAGCACCCTGGGCGCCATTGGACTCACCAAGCACCCAGCAGAACCATCGTCGGATCTATTCGAGTTTGCCCCGTGCCGCACACGGGGAATCGAGGAGAAGCTCCGTTCCAGGTTTCGACCCGGGGGTCGAGAGCGCGTTGATGACGTCTTGGCGTCGTCGGGGCTGTACGGCTGCGCCAGTCCCGGGAGACGTCGCCCTTCGAATTCTCAGCACAACCGGGGGTAAGGCGGATGACTGATCTGACCGACACGATCGTCGTCGGCATCGACGGCTCTGAGCAGGCACTCAGCGCGGTGGCCTGGTCCGCAGCGGAAGCGTCCTCGCACGATCTTTCATTGCGGCTGGTGTCCTCGACCGAGCCTTACCTCCGCAATTTCTACGGGCCAGAGCTGCCGTACCTGCCCGCAGTGTTCGAAGAGATCGATCAGCTGGCGCGTGCGAACCTGCGCGACGGACAGAATCGCGCGAGCACGGTCGACCCCGAAGTACCCGTGCACACCGAGTACCTGCGGGAGCCACCGATCTCGCTGCTGCTCCGGATGTCGAAGACCGCGCACATGATCGCCCTAGGTGCTTCGGGACGTGGCGGTTTCAGCGGGATGCTGCTGGGCTCCACGGCCGCCGCCGTCGCCGTGCACGCGTCCAGCCCGGTGGCTGTCGTGCGTGATCCGAACACTCCGGATGGCCCGGTGGTCGTCGGTGTCGACGGCACCGCGATCAGCATGGCCGCGCTTGCCGTGGCGTTCGACGAAGCCTCGTGGCGAAAGGTGAGCCTGGTGGCGGTGCACGTCGGTGAGGACCCCTCGATCAGAGAGGTCGGCGTCGGCCGAGCCCACGAGCGACCCGCTGATGTGGAGCGGATCTTGGCCGAATCCCTCGCAGGTTGGGGTCCACACTATCCCGACGTCGAGGTCGAGCGCGTCGCGGTCGGCGGCCGGCCACCGGGCGTCCTGCTCGACTGGAGCGACCGCGCGCAGCTCGTCGTGGTGGGAACCCGAGGGAGGGGTGGGTTCCGCGGCATGCTGCTCGGGTCGACCAGCCAGGCGCTTCTGCACCACGCCAGATGCCCCGTGCTCGTCGTCCGCGGGCACCCCCGCACCGCGTGACGACCCGCGACGCTGTTCGCGCGACTGCGCGAACGCGAATCCCCGCTGGCCTCGTCGTGTTTGGCCCAGTATCGATGCCGCACGCGACGCTCGGTTCGTCCGACACCGGGCATCGGAGGGTTCGACGGTCGCTGGAACTCCTGCTCCACGCCCCCGTGTCCGGTGGTCGTGGTCCACTGGGCGGTGGAGACCTCATCTCTGATTGTCGTTGAAGATCTCTTCGAGCGGACGCCTGCTGCTGCGCGGAACGATGCCGGCCGGGTGGCCGAAGCGCATCAGCGCCTGGATCGAATCGGGCTGGTGGCCAGGCTGCGCGAGTCCTTCTCGGACTTCATCGAGTTGCAGGCATTGGGTCATCACGGAGGCGCCCAGAGCGCGGTGGGTGGCCTCCAGCCACGCGTTCTGCAATGCGGCACCAGCGTCGAGGTGAGCACGGACCCCATCGTCCGGAGTGCTCAGCAGCAACACCGATTCCGTTTCGATGCGTGCTGCCAGCCAGGCTTCATCCGGTACGTGGGTCGATCCGCTGACCAACCCCACCGCGCCGAGCCCCTGCGTGCCCAGCGCTTTCGCGGGCACTCCCCCGGGTCTCGAATCGGTCGGATCATCGATCCAGCTCGCCAGTTCCCGCTGATAGATCTCGTCGGCGTGTTGGACGCGGGCGGCGTAGGTCAGCAAGCGCGCCAGATGCAGCGCTTCCTCGCTTCCGGTGATCCACCGGGCCCGGAGCGATGGGAGGCACTCCGCCGCGCTCAGCAGGGCCTCCTCGTCGGGGCCGGAGACCGGGCGTGAGTCGAAGGGCCGACGATGGCTGGCGCGGTGTGCGATCGCCTCGTACCGCTGGAGTTCGGCTTCACTGGGCAGCAGCCGGGTGCTGCCCGCCACTGAAACAAGCTGCCTCGGGTCCTCCCCGAACGCGAGTTCGGCTCGCCATCCCAGCTTGCGGATAGCGAGCACGAGGTTGGTCAGCGCAGCGCCGCACGAGATCAAGCGGTCCCTGCCCTCCGGGTCGTACTGAGACGGTGCGATGTCACCTCGTTGGTGCAACTCGACCACCCGGTCGTGCACCGACAGCGACCACGGTTGCGTGTTGTGCACCGACGGCGCGCGGTTGACAGCGCGAGCGATGGTCGCGACCTCTTCCGGTGACCACGGTCCGTCGTCGACGCGTTCGATGTCGTCCATATGGCTCGCTCAGTCCTTCCGCTGGACGTCTCGCATGACCGTGGCCCCGGGTTACCCGGTCGAAGGAGCGCCCACCCAATCCACTGTTCGGCAGCGGGTAGGCGGAAGCGTCATCCTCGTCCGGGCCCGGTCCAATCGGGCTCGACGTTCACCCATTCCCACTCCCAGCGACGCCGGGCCCAACCGTCGGCGACCGCGCGAACGGTCTTCATGATCCCCGCGCAGGCGAGGAGGCCCAGCGCGAGCACACCGACCGCAGTGCCCGTCGCTGACGCGATGCTGGTGACCTCCGTCGGTGGGGTCGGCGCCAGGCGGTCTGCACCGTCAACCCACACCGGCACACGACTTCCCACGTGGCTGCTGGAGGGCACCTCGGCGCGCTCAGCGCGCGAGCGACCGTCACCACCCGTCCACCCGACATCAGCGTGCACGCTCGCACCTCCGCCGGGTGAGGAACCGACCATCTCAGGGGCTGTCAGCACAACGGCATCCACCACGTGCTGACTGCTCGCCATCACAGCCGCCTCGCGTCGTTGCGCAACGTATTCCGCCTTGCCCGAAGACAGGGCCAGCAGGGGCACGACGGTCAGCGCCACGACGAGCAGTCCGAGCAACGCCACGGCCACGAGGCGGTCCACCCGACGTCGCACCGGGTTTTGCCGCATCCCCAGTGCGTGGACGAGCCAGCTGATGCCCGCAGTCCAATAGCGCTCCTTCATGCACCTGCTCCCCCATGACGAACTCCGGGGCACCAGCCATGGTGAGCATCATCGGACATCAACAACAGGGCATTTCTGCTCTCTCACCCGCGTGATCACGAAAATTCCTGACACGTGATTACTTTCGACCGTGCCGTGAAACCGGGTAAGCCTCACCATCACAGTGGGGCCGCAGTCGGAGCACCCGTAGCGGCCCGCGACCGGCGCGCGAGGATCGAACCGCTGTTCGCCGACGACACGAGCCGGGCATCCGACACACCCGGGAGGCTGCGATGGACCAACGGCACCAGTACACGATCGTGGTCGGCGTGGACGGCTCGCCCGCGTCGAGGTCAGCCCTGCGCTGGGCGGCCTGGCACGCCGAACAGCTCGGAGGCACGCTCGCCACGCTCATGGCCTGGGACGTCCCATTGATCTACAACTGGGAGGTTCCCGACAGCGACGACATCTCCCGGCGAACCGCCGCAGGCCTGGACCAGATCATCGCCGAAGTCCTCGACCCGGACTCCGACCTCGCGGTGAGCAAGAACGTCGCCAACGGACACCCGGCGCGCGCCCTGCTGGACCTCGCCGAGGAGACCGGAGCGGACCTGATCGCGGTCGGCAACCGCGGGCACGGCGGGATCACCGAAGCCCTGCTCGGCTCGGTCAGCCAGCACGTCGTGCACCACGCGCGCTGCCCGGTGGTCGTGGTCCGCGACAACTCCCGATGACCGCGGGGCGCCTGAGGTTCGAGGGGTACGACCCCGACGACGAAGGACGCCGCGAAGCGTTGTGCACCCTGGGAAACGGGTACTTCGCTACCCGGGGTGCCGCACCCGAATCGGTCGCCGACGATGTGCACTACCCCGGAACCTACCTCGCCGGATGCTTCAACCGGCTCACCACCGACGTCGCCGGACACCGGCTCGAGGACGAATCGATCGTCAACGCACCGAACTGGCTGCCACTGACCTTCCGAATCGACCAGGGGCCCTGGTTCGCACTGGATCACGTCGAAATCTTCGACGCAGAACAGGAACTCGATCTCCAGCGCGGGATCCTGGTTCGGCGACTCCGTTTCCGCGATCAGCACCAGCGCACCACACGCTTGGTGCAGCACCGCCTGGTGCACCTCGCTCACCCGCACCTCGCCGGACTGCACACCTCCCTGCAACCCGAGGACTGGTCGGGAGCCATCACGGTCCGCAGCGGCCTCGACGGTGCCGTGGCCAACACCGGTGTCGCCCGCTACCGCGACCTCGCCGCGCACCACCTCGTCGACCACCACGTCACCGAAGCGAGTCCTGATCTGGCGGTGCTGGACGTGCTGACGTCCCAGTCGCGCGTGCGCATCGCCGTGGCGCAACGCAACCGGCTCCTCATCGACGGCACGCCGCACCAGGCACCGACCACCGACCTGGGCGACAAGCGCGTGGACCACGAGTTCACCTGCGAGATCACCCCGGACGCGCAGGTCCAGGTGGAGAAGATCGTTTCCCTGCACACCTCACGCGACGCCGCGAGCACCGAACCCGTGTCCGAAGCCGTGGACAGCGCTCGCGACGCACCCGAATTCGACGAGCTCTGCCGAACTCAGGCCGTGGCCTGGGCGCGGCTGCACCGGTACTTCTCCACCGCCACCTCGCTGAGCGAACCGGCTCGGCGAACCCTGGCGCTGCACCGGTTCCACCTGCTCCAGACCGTCTCACCCAACAGCACCGACCTCGACGTCGGCCTGCCCGCACGCGGATTGCACGGCGAGGCCTACTGCGGCCACGTCTTCTGGGACGAGCTTTTCGTGCTACCCGTGCTCGACCTGCGGCTACCACAGCTGTCACGCGCGCTCCTGCGCTACCGGTACCGGCGCCTCCCCCGCGCACGCGGTGCCGCCCGGCACGCCGGCCTGGACGGAGCCATGTTCCCGTGGCAGAGCGGCAGTAACGGGCGCGAGGAGAGCCAATCCTGGCACCTCAACCCGCGTTCGGGCCGCTGGCTGCCCGACCACACCCACCTGCAGCGCCACGTCGGCCTCGCCATCGCCCACAGTGCCCGGCACCACCACCTCGCCACCGGCGACGATGACTACCTCAACGATGAAGGTGCCGAACTGATCTGCGAGATCACCCGGTTCTTCTCATCCCTGGCCACCTATGACCGCAGCATCGACCGCTACGTCATCCGCGGCGTCGTCGGCCCGGACGAATACCACACGGCCTACCCCGGCAACGACGCGCCGGGCATCGACAACAACGCCTACACCAACGTCATGACCGCCTGGCTGTGCGCGACAGCCACCCAGCTCCTGCGAGAGCTTCCCGACCAGCGACGACGCGAACTCACCGACCAGATCGACCTGCGCCACAACGAAATCGACCGGTGGGACCGACTCGCGCACCGCATGTTCGTCCCCTTCCACGACCGCGGAGTGCTCAGCCAGTTCGAGGGCTACCACCAGCTCACCGAGCTCGACTGGGACGCCTACCGCCGTCGCTACGGCGACATCCAGCGCCTGGATCGCATCCTCGAGGCCGAAGGAGACGACCCCAACCGCTACCAGGTCAGCAAGCAGGCCGACGTGCTCATGCTGTTCTACCTGCTCTCCGCCGAAGAACTCGACGAAGTCCTCGGCCGCCTCGGCTACCCCATGGTCGACATCCCCGCCAACGTCGAGCACTACCTCGCACGCACCAGCCACGGCTCAACGCTCAGCGCCGTCGTGCACGCATGGGTGCTCGCCCGCGGCAACCGGCGCCGGGCTCTGGAGTTTTTCGAAGACGCGCTGGTCAGCGACCTGCACGACACCCAGCACGGCACCACGGCCGAAGGCATCCACCTGGCCGCCATGACCGGAACGCTCGACCTGGTACAACGCTGCTTCACCGGGATCGAGATCCGCCCCGACGGCCTGCACCTCAACCCCCAATGGCCGACCGAACTCGGCCCCCTGGAACTGACGGTGCGCTACCACGGCCAACCACTGACCATCCGCGTCTCCGGACGCGCGGTCGCCGTGCGAACAGCCCCAGAACCACCAGCGCCGACCGTCACCTGCGTCTGCGGACCACACCGCGCCCACCTCAGACCAGGCGAAACCGCCCGCTTCTCGATGGACGCCACCCCCGCGACGGATTCCGCCGGTGAACCGCTGTGATCCGGCCAGCCCGCCCACACCCGACGGCGCGCGTCCCGCGCCCTGAGACCTCGCGGAGCACGACATGAACACCCCGTCTCAACGCCCGATCGTGGTCGGGGTCGACGGCTCACCCGCTTCTCTGCAGGCGCTGCGCTGGGCGCTCGACCAAGCGAGGCGAACCGAATCCCCCGTCACCGCCGTGATGGCCTGGACGGTGCCCGAGCTCTACGACTGGCCCATGCCCACCGCCGCACAACTCGACCTCGCGACGAAGAACTGGCTTCACGACATCGTCCGAGCAGCAGTACCCGAAGACGAACTGCCGCGCATCCACCTGCGCACCGCCGGCGGCCATCCCGCTGAGGTGCTCCTCGACCACGCCCGGACAGCCGAGCTGCTCGTCGTCGGCCACCGCGGCACAGGCACGTTCGCACAAGCCCTCCTCGGCTCCACCGCCCGATACTGCGTCGACCACGCCACCTGCCCCGTCGTCGTCGTGCGCGATCCCCAAACAGGTTCGACGCACTCAACTCTCCCGGGGTAGCACCTCGTCGACCTCCCGGCGGGCACTCTTCCGAGGCTTCTCGTCCGCGGTCGGCCAGCCGACGCGAACAACCAGCTGCGACGCCCCAAATCTCCGAGGGCCTCTCCCCGCACCGGTCTCCGCCTGCGGGGAACCTCGAAGGCTTCGCCGACTGAGGCCGTCTTGACCTGAGACCAGTTGCCGACAACCGCTGTGCCGGTGGACCAAGTCGGCTCCGAACGCCGTCACGGGCCGAGACTCGTGCCAAGTCCCCACGGCGAGCCACCGACGTTACGGACGTTGGACCCTGGCGGTGCAGATCGAGCTCCGCCACGGTCACAACATCCCATCGAACTGCACGCCCGACCAGGAGGTGGCCGTGCACAGGATCTCCAACGCACTCGATCTGACGCCTGCCGAGATCGAGCAGGTCATCAGGCGAGCGGGTTTGGCTCCGTCGCTGCACAACACGCAGCCGTGGCGGTTCCGAATCCTGCCGCAGATGATCGAACTGCACTACGACCCGGCACGCCGCCTGCCGGTCGCCGATCCGGCGGGACGCGAGCTCCGCCTGGCCTGCGGCGCCGCGTTGTTCAACCTGCGGCTCGCGCTTGAAAGCGCCGGAATTCGACCGAACGTGGCCTTGCTCCCGCACTTGGCTGGGCCCACCGCGCTCGCGGAGATACGCAGCGGCGGCCACGCCGCTCCTCGACCGGAGACGCTACGCCTGCACGCCGCGATTCCTCAGCGGCACAGCCACCGCGCCCCGTTCCGCAACGTACCGGTGCCGACCACGGAGCGAAACGACATGCTCCTCGCCGCTCAAGCCGAGCAGTGCTGGCTGCACCTCGTCACACCGGGAGAGCTCGGGACGCTGGAGGGCTTGGTCCACCGGGCGCACCGGGTGCAGGAGGCCGATTCGCGGTTCCGCGCCGAGCTAGCAGCGTGGACGGGCCGGCCCGGTGATGCGTTGGAAGGAGTGCCCACCTCAGCCGCGGGCCCCCGTCCGGGGCCGCAAGACCAGTGGGTGCACCGGGACTTCTCGGCCGGGGTGTCACCGCGCCCAGAAGGAGTCGAGTACGAGTCCCACCCGTTGCTGGTCGTGCTGTGCACGCACCAGGAGAGCCCGTATGCCGAACTACAAGCCGGGCAGGCTGTTCAGAACGTCTGGTTGACGGCGACCGCCCGCGGCCTCGCCGCCTCGATGATCTCGGAGGTCATCGAGGTGCGGGACACCCGCGACGAACTACGCCACTTGCTGGGCGGAACGCTGCATCCCCAGGCATTGTTGCGGATCGGCTACGGAGGCCCCACCGTTCCCGCTCCGCGCCGAGCCATCGACGATCTGATCCTCGAGTAGGAACAACCACCTGACTCTGCCGACGCATTCGCATCACAGGCGACAAGACGAATTGCGGGAACCGTCAGTCAACACAGCAGTACTCAGCACTTCGCCCCTCGTCACACAACCGACCCGCACCGTGTCCCGTCGAATTCCTCGCGCCGCGACCGGTAACTAACCGTGTCGTGCAGACACCAAGATCACCTCGTGACCACAAACCGCCGGCAACACGCATCAGACGTGTCGAATACCCAGCAACCGTCACCGAACGGAAGCAAGGCCGTTGGCAGCACTCCGACACAGTTGGCGACCGTTGACGAACCTTGAAAGATCACTACATAGGGTGACCAGGCAACGCCACCCCATTTGCATGATCAGTCAAAGTAGGAGCCAGCTCGCTCCAGTTTCGCTCCAGATCGGCCGAAACGATCTTGCGAAACTGATCAATGCAAGATTCACACCCGAACACAAAATAGCCCGCTGACCTGCACTTACGTGCATAGCCAGCGGGCTGTTTCGGCCGTCGGGACGGCGGGATTCGAACCCACGACCCCTTGACCCCCAGTCAAGTGCGCTACCAAGCTGCGCTACGTCCCGGCCACCCCGTGGGGTGTGCCCCTAGCTTACCCCACGGTTCCAGCGGCGATCATGACCCCCTCCTCAAGCGCGTCGCCGCACTTCAGGCGGCATGTTCCCGAGCGCGCCGTGATCATGTTCGAACAGCTCCGCGCAGGGCCGCGTCGGGGGTGCCCTTCCGGACGAGCGCGATCAACGCGAGCGTGAGCCGATCGCGCAGGGCGGGAGCACCCAGCACCTGAACCGGCGCGGACCGCAACGTCCGGGGATCTTGGTCGTTGAGATCGGCATGATCAGCCGTAGGGTGCACAACGTCGTGTTCTCGTTGGGGATCGTCCTGCTGCTCGGCACGGTGGCGGTGCCTGCGCAGGCCGAATCCGGGTTCGCTCCGGTCGACCGGCCGGGGCCTGAGCTGAGCGTTCCGCCGGAGGAGTTGCAGGCCGCGTTGTCCTGCCACGGTGACCCGGGCAGCGATCAGCAACCGGTGCTGCTGAGCCCGGCCACCAGCGTCACTCCGGAGCAGAACTACTCCTGGACCTACGCCAAGGCCTTCACCGCGCAGGACCGCTTCTGGTGCGTGGTCACGATGCCCGAGCACACCATGGGCGACATCCAGGTCGCGGGTGAGCACCTGGTGCACGCGATCCGCGAGGTGCACCGGTTGACCGGGAAGCGCATCGCCGTCCTCGGGCACTCGCAGGGTGGCATGAGCATGCGCTGGGCCCTGCGGTTCTGGCCGGACCTGCGTCCGATGGTCGACGACGTGATCGGCATGGCCCCGTCCAACCACGGCACCGACGCGATGCCGCTGTGCGGACCAGGCCCGAACTCCTGCGAGCCGGCGGTGTGGCAGCAGCAGGCCGGCGCGGAGTTCATGCGGGCGCTCAACAGCCGGGCCGAGACCTTCGCCGGCATCAGCTACACCGTCGTCTACACCCGCCACGACGAGGTGGTCACACCTCCGGAGTCGGCTGAGCTGCACACCGGGGACGGGTCGATCTCGAACGTCGCGACCCAGGACGTCTGCGCGACCAACACCTCCACCCACTTGATCGTCGGCACGACCGACCCGGTGACCTACGCCCTGGTCACCGACGCGCTGGACCACCCCGGCCCGGCCGAACCGGATCGCGTGGACCCGTCGGTGTGCGCTCAGCCGCTGATGCCGCACGTCGACCCGGCGTCGGTGAACACCTACCTCCAGCCGCTGCAGGCGATCCCCGGCCTGGCCAGCACCGCGCTGCCCGGCGTGAACCTGGTGGGCGCCCCTTCGGTCGACCGGGAACCGCAGCTGCGCTGCTACGTCTACGCAGCGGGGTGCTGACCTCCGCCGGTCAGGCCGACTCGCGAGGCATCGGGCAGGTGTGGGTCGCTGCTCCCGAGCGGAGCTCGCGAGTCGTGCCGTCGGGCAGGTGCAGGTCGGCGGTGCAGTTGGCCGGAACCTCGGTGTGGACCGTGAAGGTGTCGTCCTCGATCGACCAGTCGAGGGCGACGCGGCCGTAGGGGCCGTCGTAGGCGCCTCGAGCCCACGTGAGGCCACCCCCCGGGTCGTGGTGCGAAGCGGATCCGCCGCCACCCGGGGGTGGCCGGGGCGAGGCCGGCGATGGTGCTGTGCATCCAGTGCGCGACGGCACCGAGGGCGTAGTGGTTGAACGAGGTCATCTCACCCGGGTTGACCGTCCCGTCGGGCAGCATCGAGTCCCAACGCTCCCAGATGGTCGTCGCTCCCATGGTCACCGGGTACAACCACGACGGGCAGCCGCGCTCCTGGAGCTGGCGGTAAGCGACGTCGAGCCCGCCCGTCGACGACAGCGCCTCGGAGACCAGCGGAGTTCCCACGAATCCGGTGGCGATCCGGTGATCCGCCTCGACCACCAGGTCCCGCAACCGCGCGCCCGCGCGGGCGCGCGCTCCGGACTCCTCCAGGACGTCGAAGGCCAGCAGCAACGCGTAGCCGCACTGGGATTCCTCGGTCAGCGCACCTGCGCCGTCGGTCCAGCGGTTCCGGATGGCCGCGCGGACCTCGGAGGCGAGCGCGCCGTAGCGCTCGGCGTCGTCCGCGCGACCCAAGACCTCGGCGATGTCGGCGAGCCTCCGCGCGGAGTGGGCGAAGTAGGCACTCGCCACCAGGTCCCGATCGGTCGTGGCCGCAGCCGGGTCGTCGGGTGGGGCCGCCGGGTCGAGCCAGTCCCCGAGCTGGTGGTCACCGCTCCACAGCCGGTCTTCGCCGCTACGGCGGTCGAGCAGGTCCACCCACGCCTTCGCGCTGTCCCACTGGCGTTCGAGCAGCGCCCGATCACCGGAGGCCACGTAGAGGTCCCAGGGCGTGAGCACACCGGCATCGCCCCACGCGGCGATCGGTTCGTCCATGTCCCACGTGCCGGGGTTGTCCAGCACCGGCACGAACACCGGGACCGCGCCGTCGTCGTTCTGCTCGATCGCCAGGTCGCGCAACCACGAGGACAGCATTCCCGTCACGTCGTGGAGGAAAGTGGCCGTGCGCGCGAAGACCTGGATGTCACCAGTCCAGCCGAGCCGTTCGTCGCGCTGCGGGCAGTCGGTGGGCAGGTCCACGAAGTTGCCGCGCATCGACCACAGCACGTTGTCGTGCAGGGCGTTCAGGTCTCGGTCCGAGCAGGCGAACCACCCCGTCCGGCGCAGATCGCTGTGCACGACGCGCGCTTCCAGCTGCACGCCGTCGAGGACAGCAGGCGGGGCGGTCACCTCGACGTAGCGGAACCCGTGGAAGGTGAACCGCGGTTCCCACTCCTCGGTTCCGCGCCCGGCCAGGACGTAGCGGTCGGTCTGGGCGGCCTGCCGCAGCGGGCGGGTGTAGATCTCGCCGTCCTGCAGGACCTCGGCGTGCCGGAGCACGACCTCCTGCCCCCTCTCACCGCGCACCGCGATCGCGAGCCGTCCCACCAGGTTCTGACCGAAGTCCACCAGCAACCGGTCCGGGGCGCGCCGCTCACCGCGTGCCGGTCGCACCACGCGGGTGCAGCGCACCGGCGGCCCGTCGGGGGCGACGAGCGTCGCCGGGTCGCGTTCGAACACGTGCGCCGGGACCCAGTCCGCGTCGTCGAAGCCGGCCTCGGACCAGCCGTGCGGGAACTGCCGGGCGTCGAAGGTTTCACCGTCGTAGATCGACGAGGAGAGGACGGGGCTGGGAGCGGCGACCCAACCGGGGCCGGTGGCGATGGTCTCGCGGCGGCCGTCGGAGTAGGTGACCTCCAGCTGCGCGAGGAGCGACTGGTCGGTGCCGTAGCGATCGCGAGCCCCGCCGCGGAACCCGATCCGGCCGCGGTACCAGCCGTCTGCCAGCCACGCGCCGATCGCGTTGTCCCCGTCGACGAGCAGGTCGGTGACGTCGTGGGTCCGGTAGCGCAGCCGCTGCGAGTAGGTGGTCCAGCCGGGCGCCAGGACGTCGTCGCCGATCCGCCGGCCGTTGATCTCGGCCTCGGCCAGGCCGTGCGCGGTCACGTACAGCCGGGCCGAGGCGATCGCGCCGCGCAGCGAGAACCCGTGTCGCACCAACCAGGGACGGCGCTCGGTACCGGGCTCCCCCGGGACACCGCCGATCGGAACGGCGACCCAGTCGGCCGCCGTCAGTCCGCGTTCGAGGACCGCGGGTTCGCTCCACTCGGAGGCCCTGTGGGCGTCGTGCACGCGCACCCGGACTGCCGCCGACTCGCGCGGCGCGAGCGGAGATTCCGGCCAGGGTCGGTAGCGGGACTCGTCATCGCTGATCGGGCCGTGCTTCGTGACCCGGTCACCTCGGGTGATCTCGATTTCGTAGGCGCGTTGGGTCCAGCCGGCCGGAGCGGAGGTGGTCCAGGACAACCGAGGAGACTCGGCGCCGATGCCGATCGGTTCCCGGTGGTTCTCGACGGTCGGAGCGTGGGGGATGACGTCGGTCATGCGTCGAGGTCCTTTTCTCGCGTCGTCTTCGACGTGCACTCGTCCGGAAAAGGGGATTTGAAAGCTTTCAATTCGCACGGTAGAGACTCGGACCGCAACCCACAAGAACCGATCTGAGTGGGCATCCAATGCCCATGATTCGGCCCTGCTTCCACCGCACTGCCACTGAACGGGAACCCGGCACGAATCCGTTGACACGTAGTCCAGATCACACCACCATGCTGTGAAACGATTCATTGCTTTCGCCGCTCCGTCCGCCGTAACCGCTCCACCGGGCAGCGAAGCGCCGCTCTGGTCTGGCCATCGAAGGAGATCCGCCCATGACCACCCCGGCTCTCACCGCTCGCGACTGGACCCGGTCCACCGTCGCGGGCATGGCGTCCTACTTGGACGCCGCGGCGATCGTGTCCACCGGTACCGCTCTGGTGCTGTTCCAGGACGACCTCGCTCTCGACCCGTTGCAGATCGGCGTCCTGTCGTCCTTGCTGACCCTGTCCATCGCCGTCGGCGCGCTGACCGGGGGCCGGCTCGGCGACAGGTTCGGCCGGAGAACCATGTTCTCGCTGACGATGGTGCTGCTCGCACTCGGCGCGGGCCTCCTCGCCGCCGCGGCGAGCCCGATCATGCTCTACGTCGGTGTGGTGCTGATCGGGTACGCCTCCGGAGCGGACCTGCCGGTCTCGCTCGCGCTGATCGCGGAGGAGGCACCGCCAGGACAAGCGGGGAAGCTGGTCGGGCTCTCGCAAGTGCTGTGGTTCAGCGGCATCATCGCCACGCAGTTGCTGAGCGTCGTCGTGGGTGACCTCGGCAGCGTCGGCGGACGCGTCCTCTACGCCCACGTCGCGGTGGTCGCCGTCGTGGTGCTGCTGCTGCGCTTGCGCATCCCCGAGTCGTCGAAGTGGGTGGCCTCGCGCCAGGAGTTCACCGGACGGGAACCGCAGCGGAAGGCGCCGAGCCTCCGGGCGCTGGCCTCGGGGGTGCACCTGCTCCCGCTGCTCGGTTTGATCACGTTCTACGCCCTGGTCAACGTCGTGGCCAACACCAAGGGCCAGTTCGGGACCTTCTTGTACGTCAACGTCGCGGGCTCCACGGTGGCGGTCGCCTCGACCATCAGCGTCATCACGCAGTGCCTCGGCCTGGCGCTGGCATTGTGGTTCATGAAGGTCGTCGACGGTCGGAACCGCCTCCGCTGGTACCTCTTCGGCGCCGCGTGCTACGTCGTGGCGATGGCGATCGTGGTGGTCTTCGGCGTCACGGTCTGGAGCCTCGCCACCTCGGCGGTCTTCGCCGCCATCGGCGGTGCCCTCGCGTTCGAGGCGATGCTGAAGGTCTGGTGCCAGGAGGCGTTCCCGACCCTGCTGCGCGCCACCGCGCAGGGCACGGTGGTCGGCGCGGCACGAGTCGTGGCGGCCATCGCCGCAGCGCTCACACCCACGTTGATGACCAGCGCTCCGCGCGCGACGTTCGCGGCCCTGCTCGGGATCGTGACCGCCGGTCTCATCGCGGGCATGTTCGTCGGGCGCGCGGTGCAGCGGCACAACCACCTGCGGGACGACGTCCCGGCTCCCGTTCAGGCGGGCGATCCGGCCCAGGAGCGCACCTGAGGGACCGCGGGCGGTCACACCGGGTACTGGCGCGGTTGGTGCTGCACGGTGATCCAGTGGTCGGTGGTGAACTCCTCGATGGCCCACTGGCCGCCGAAACGCCCGATCCCCGAAGCCTTCTCGCCGCCGAACGCGGTGTTCGGGTCGTCGTTGACGGGCGCGTCGTTGACGTGGGTCATGCCCGCGTCGACGCGCAGCGCGAAGCGCACCCCGCGTGCGACGTCGGAGGTGAACACCGCGCTGGACAGGCCCAGTTCGGTGTCGTTGGCCAGCTGCAGGGCGTGCTGCTCGTCGTTCGCGCGCACGATCGTGATCACCGGCCCGAAGACCTCTTCGCGGGCCGTGGCCACGTCGTGGGAGGCGAGCAGCACGTGCGGCGGCAGGAGCAGACCCGAAGGCCCGCCCGGCTCGTCACCGAGGACCTGCTCGGCCCCCTCGGAGCGGGCCCGGGCAACCTTGTCCTGCACGGACGCGAGCTGACGGCTGTTGATCACCGGGCCGATGTCGGTCGACTCGTCCGAGGGGTTGCCGACGGTCAGCGCGCGCACGCGAGTCAGGAACCGCTCGACGAAGTCGTCGTGCACCGAGTCGTCGACGATGAGCCTGTTGGCGATCATGCAGATCTGCCCGGCGTGGAAGAACGAGCCGAACACGGCGGCGTCGACCGCTCGGTCGAGGTCGGCGTCGTCGAGCACGACGAGCGGACCGTTCCCGCCGAGCTCCAGCGCGAGCTTCTTGATGCCGGCCTTGGCCGCGATCCCCTCACCGACCGGTGTGGAGCCGGTGAACGACACCACCCGGGCAGCCGGGTGCTGCACGAGGGCGTCACCGATCTGGCCGCCCGCGCCGACCACCACGTTGAGCACGCCCGGTGGCAGCCCGGCCTCCTCCAGCACGCGGGCCAGCAGCAAGCCGCCGGTGACCGGTGTGTCGCTCGCGGGTTTGACCACCGCGGCGTTGCCGACGGCCAGCGCCGGGGCGATCGACCGGTTGGTCAGCTGGAGCGGGAAGTTCCACGGGCTGATCACGGCCACGACACCGACCGGTTGCCGGTAGACGCGGCTCTCCTTGCCCGGGACGTCCGTGGGCATGATCCGGCCTTCGACGTGGTGCGGCATGGTCGCGGCCTCGTGCAGCCCCGCGCGCACGAGATCGCGTTCCAGCCGCGCCTTGGCCACCGTGCCGCCGGATTCGTGGATCAGCCAGTCGGTGATCTCGTCCTGGCGCTCGTCGACGATCTCGGCGGCTCGCCGCAGCACCGCCGCCCGCTCGGCCGGTGCGGCAGCCGCCCAGTCCCGCTGCGCCTCCTCCGCCGCGGCGAAGGCCTCGTCGAGGTCGTCGGTGTTGGCGAGCGGGATCTCGGTGAGGGCCTCGCCGCTCCACGGGTCGAGGTCGGTCTGGGCCTTCCCGCTGCTCCCGGCTCGCCACTGCCCGGCGAGGGGCATGGTGTCGAACGCCGGGTAGCGCTCCGGTGTGTCCATGGGCGGCGGCGCTCCCTCCGGACTGCTCGCGTACCTGCTCCCGCGCGGCCTACCCGCGGTGGTGAGGGCTGAAACCGGAGGGCCGGGTTGGGGCTCGCCGGGTTCGGCGCCGCGTCGAGCGGCTGCAGTGGCGGGCCACACCGGGCGGTGCGGGGAACGCAGCGCCGACGAGCCCGGTCCGCATTTGACCGACCGGGCCGTGAGACGAGTTGCCCGCTGCTCCACCTCGGACGGTGGAGCCGCGGGCGTCTCGGGAGTCACGCGGGTTGCCGGACCCGGGCATCCTCGGCGGCCGGGACGCCCAGCACCTCCTGCTCGATGGCCTCCAGGCTCTTGCCCTTGGTCTCGATCAGTCCACGGTGGACGAACCAGGAGGACAGCGCCGCCATCAGGGCGAAGAACAGGAACATCGCACCCGGACCGGTGATGTCCAGCAGCACCGGGAAGACCAGCGCGACGGCCATGTTGAACAACCAGTTGAACACCAGGCAGATGCCGACCGCGGAACCGCGCATCCGCAGCGGGAACAGCTCGGGCAGCATGACCCACTGCACCGGGCCCCAGGACACCGCGAACGAAGCGATGTAGACCAGGATGCTGCCCAGCGTGACCGCGACGAGCACCGGTCCGTAGGAGACGCCGGCGACGTTCACCGCGCCGAGGGCCAGCATCGACACGAGCATGCCGATGCTGCCGACCGCCAGCAGCGACTTCCGGCCGACGCGGTCGATCATGCGCAGCGCGGGCAACGTCATCAGCACGTTGACCAGGCCGATGCCGACGTTGGCCAGGATCGCGCCCGACGTGCCGAAACCGAGCGTGGTCAGCAGGGTCGGGGCGTAGTAGATGATCGTGTTGATGCCGATGAAGTTCTGGAAGAACACCAGCCCCAGGCCCAGCAGCACGACCCGGCGCAACTTCGGGGTCAGCAGTTCTCGGACGCCCACGGCGTTCTCGACGGCCTTCTCCCGGTCGGCGGCCTGGATCTCGTCGAGCTCCTGCTCGACCTCCACCGCGCCGGCGCCGCGCAAGTTCGTCAGCACCGCGCGGGCCTGGTCGGCGCGACCGTGCTTGACCAGCCAGCGCGGGCTCTCCGGCTGGAAGTAGATGCCGACGCCCAGCAGCACCGCCGGGACCGCGCCCAGCCCCAGCATCCAGCGCCACGCACCGGCCCCTGCCAGCGCGTAGTCGGTGATGTAGGCGAGGAGGATGCCGACGGTGACCAGCAGCTGCATCAACGAGGTGAGGCCGCCGCGCGACTGCTTCGGCGCGAGTTCGGTGAGGTAGAGCGGCACGACCACCGAGGCGATGCCGACCCCGGTGCCGATGACGAACCGGAAGACGACCAGCATCCACGCCGTGGTCGCCAGCATGGCGCCGACGGTCCCCGCGGTGAACACCACGGCCGCCCACAGGATCAGCTTGCGCCTGCCCCACACGTCGGCGAGGCGCCCGGAGCCACCGGCCCCCGCCATCGCACCGACCAGCAGCCCGCTGACCACCAGTCCCTGCTGCAACGGGGACAACGGGATGTCCTGCTTGATGAACAGCATGGCACCGGAGATCACCCCGGTGTCATAACCCCACAAGATGCCGCCGAGCGCCCCGAAGATCCAGATCAGCGCGTTGCGCGTGCGCGAACGCGCCGGTGCGGGGGTGGTGGGCGTCATTGCACGTACCCTTCGTCGGATTCACAGGAAGGAGTTCCGCCACGCCCGTCGTGGCGGAGAGTTCAGAGGCGCGGAGAAGCCGCGTCCCCTCCAGGTGTGGGACTCAGCTCGCGCCGCCGGAGCTCCTGAGCGGCTTCGTGGCGAGCCCGCCGGGAGCGGCGTGCGGAGTCCGCGGTTCTGCTGCTCGAACCGCTGCACACCACGTCCTCATCAGCTCTTCGGCGCCACGTGGATCTTGTGGCCTTCCCCGGCGCGGAACTTCTCGACGGCCTGGGCGTAGTCCGCGAGCGGCAAGGTCGCGGAGACCAGCGACTCCACGTCGATCGTTCCGGAAGCGATCAACTCGATGGCGGGTTGGAAGCCCCGGTGCACGGCCATGGACCCGAGGATGTCGATCTCCTCGTGGTAGACCCGGAACGGCGAGAACCTCGCCGTGGCGTTCGGGTCGGAGACGCCGAACTGCAGGAAGGTACCGCCCTTGCGGACGCGACCGAGGCCATCCTCGATGGCGGGCACCGCGCCGGTGGCGTCGATGACCACGTCGTAGCCGTCGGGCTGCTCGAGCGCGTCGGCCTGGGTGGTGGCGCGGTCGGCGGCGTAGGCCAGCGCGAAGTCCAGGCGCGCGTCGTTGAGGTCGACCATCGACACCGACGCCGCGCCGGAGCGGCGCACCAGGACGGCCATGAGCAGACCCATCGTGCCCGCCCCGTAGATCAGGTAGTGCGCACCCGGCAACCGGGGCAACCGGCTCGCACCGTGGACGGCGCAGGACAGCGGCTCGACCATCGCCGCGGCCGTGCAGGAGACCGTCGAGGGCACCGCGAAGCAGATGCCCGCCGGCACCGCCACCAGCTCGGCCGCCGCACCGGGCCTGCTCACGCCGATGGCGTCCCACACCTGGCACAGGTTGCCGCGTCCCGCGCGGCACCAGCGGCACACGCCGCACGGCAGGTTCGGGTCCACCGCGACGCGGTCGCCGACGTCCAGGGCGTCCACGCCCTCACCCAGCGCCACGACCTCGCCGGCGAACTCGTGCCCCGGGGTGAGCGGGTACTCGGCGGGCAGGACCCCGTCGACCAGGTGCAGGTCGGTTCCGCACAGGCCGGCGGCGCGCACGCGCACGACCACCTGGCCGGCGGCCGGTTCGGGGTCGGCGACCTCCCTGACGACGGCCCGACCTGGTCCTTCGATCACTACGGCTTGCACGATCACTCATCTCGTCCCGCGTGCCCCTCGGTGCACGCACGCTGGTTCGCACCGGCCGAGGAGCTCGCGGAGCGGACCGCCTCGGCGCGGTGTGCCGGGAAAGATAACGTTGGTTAAGCGCTTAGGCAAGCGCTTAACTTCATGTTAGGTTCCTCGCCAAGACCGGGAACGAGGGAGTTGCACGTGGCCACCATCGCGGATGTCGCACGGGTAGCGGGCGTGTCGTCGGCGACGGTGTCCTACGTGCTCAACGGCACGCGCAGGGTGCGGCCGGAGACCGCTGAAGCGGTGCAGGCCGCCGTCGAGCAGGTCGGCTACATCCAGAACACGCTCGCCCGGTCGCTGGCCACCGCGCGCACGCTGACCGTCGGGGTCGCGATCTCGTCGGTGAGCAACCCGTACTTCACCGAGATCCTGCAGGGCATCGAGGCCGAGGCGGTCGACCGCGGGTACAGCCTGCTGGTCGCCGACCCGCGCGACGACCCGGACCACGAGCTCCACGTCGTCTCCCACCTGCACCAGCGCCGGATCGACGGGATCGTGCTGGCCCCCTCGCCCGAGCCGTCGCGGACGATGCGCTACCTCGCCGAGCACGAGGTGCCCACGGTCCTGGCCGACCGCGTCGTCGACAGCGGGTACGACCAGGTGAGCACCGACAACACCGATTCCACGGCCGCCTTGGTCGACCACCTGGCAGGCCTCGGCCACCGGCGGATCGGGTTCGTGGCCGGCCTGCACGGGTTGAGCACCACCGCGGAACGGCTCCTCGGCTACCGGGAAGGCTTGCGCCGCAACGGGCTCGAGGACGATCCGGAGCTGTGCCGGGAGGGGGCTTCGGAGTCCGAGGCCGCCCGCCGCGCGGCGACCGAGCTGCTGAGCGCGTCCGACCCGGCGACGGCGATCATCGCGGCGAACAACGCCATGACGATCGGGACCATGCGGGCCGTGCGCGGCCTCTCGCTCACCGTGCCCGCCGACGTGGCGCTGGTGGCCTTCGACGACTTCCCGTGGGCGGAGCTGTTCGGTCCTCGCCTGACCGCGATCGCCCAGCCCAGCCGCGAGATCGGCGCCGAGGCGCTGCGCCTGCTGCTGGACCGGCTCGGCGATCCCACCCGCGACCCCGTCGAACGCCGCCTGGCGTCCCGGTTCGTGCACCGGGATTCCTGCGGCTGCCGCTGAACCGCACTGAGGAGGAGTTCCCATGATCGTCGTCGGGGGCGAAGCGCTCATCGACCTCGTCGCCACCGAGTCCGTCGCCCCGCCGGCGTTGCCCGACCGGGCGTCGCGGCTCGGCGGCGGGCCGTACAACGTCGCGATCGCGCTCGCGCGGCTCGGCTCGCCCGTGTCGATGCTGTCGCGGATCTCCACCGACGACTTCGGCGAGGCGCTGGTGCACGGGCTCCGCGAGTCCGGTGTGGACACCGGACTGCTGCAGCGCGGCCCCGAGCCGACCACGTTGGCCGTGGCCTCACCCGGTCCGGACGGGTCCGCGCGGTACAGCTTCTCCGTGCAGGGCACCGCGGACCGGCTGGTCGTCGACCCGGGTCCGCTGCCGCCGCAGGTGAGCGCGGTGTCCCTGGGCACCCTCTCGATGGTCTTGGAACCCGGCGCCAGCGCCTACGAGTCGCTGCTCCGCCGCGAGTCGGCGCGCGGGGTGTTCGTGGCCTTGGACCCGAACGTGCGGGCCGAGCTGATCGACGACGCCGACGCCTACCGGGCGCGCTTCGAGCGCTGGCTGCCCCACCTGGGCCTGCTCAAGGTGTCCGAAGAGGACGCCTGTTGGCTTGCCGCCGGAGCCGAGCCGGTGGCGGAGGCGGTGCAGCGGTGGGCGGGCATGGGCCCGAGCGCGGTCGTGCTCACCCGCGGCGCCGACGGGCTTTCGGTGGTCCGCCCGGACGGCACCCGCTTCGACGTCGAGTGCCAGAGGTCCGCGGTGGTCGACACGATCGGAGCCGGGGACACCGTCCAAGCAGCGCTGCTGCACTGGCTGCACCACAACGACGCCCTCGGCCACTCCGCGGTCAGGGCGATGCCCGCGGCCGCGTGGCGGGAAGCCCTCGCCTACGCCGCCACCGCCGCCGCGCTCACCTGCTCCCGGCCCGGGGCCCAACCGCCGACGGCCGACGAGCTCCCCTCCCCCACGCTCGAAGCGGGAGCGCTCCACTCGGCCCACGGGCCCTCCGCCAGCCGAGCCTGAGCCTCGACCCGGTTCGACCGGCGGCAGCGCGACCGTTCGCCGCGTTGCCGCTGGTCAGGACCGGGTGACACCTCCGCACCGGCCGCCGTTCAGCGGCGCGTGCGGAAATCCCGTGCGAGAAGTGAGCTTCGTGCGGATGTGCGCTTCGGAAGCTGGTGGTGGATGCGGCCCAACCTGTTCCAGGCGCGGCCCACCTGCGCGCCGCCGCGGGTTCTGAGCGACGCCGTCACCCTTGCGAGGGAAGGGCGCACCCATCCCCCACTCAGGTGACATCCGTGTCCAAGACCGGCCAGGCGAGCTGCTCACGTCAGCTCCTGGCGCCGCCGAGCGGAGCACGTGCTCAGCCGGCACCCACCACCTGAGGCCGGCGCCGAGGACTCCACGCGCCTCGAGAGGGCGAGCTCGTCGTCCGTCAGCGCCGAAACCCCCAGCGAAGAGGTGCGCTTCGTGCGAGATGTGCACTTCGAGGCTGGCGGTGGAATCAGCCTGACCTGTCCAGGGCCGGGCCACCCCCGCGCCGCCGCGGGTTCTGAGCGACGCCGTCACCCCTGACGAGGGAAGGGCGTGACATCTCGCGCGACATGTGCGCCGACCCCCACTCAGGTGACACGTCCTCGTGGCCGTGCATGGAGCAGGCGCCGAGCTGCTCGGGTCAGCTCCTGGCGCCGCTGAGCCGAGCGCGTGCTCAGCGGGCGGTCACTGCTTGAGGCCGGTGCCGTGGACTCCGTGCTCCTCGATGATGGCGAGCTCGTCGTCGGTCAGCGGCGGGAACTCCAGCGCCTGGACGTTGTGGTCGAGCTGCCACACCGAGCTGGCGCCGATGAGGGCGGAGGTGACCTCCGGACGCCGCAGGACCCACTGCAGGGCGAGCTGCGCCAGGGTTTGCCCCCGCTTCTGGGCGAGCTCGTTGAGGGCGGCGGCGCGGGAGCGGTAGGTGTCGTCGATGACGTCCGGCGACAGGAACGCGCTGTTCTCCGCCCGGGCCCCGGAGGGGATGTCCCGGAGGTACTTGTCGGTCAACAACCCCTGCGCCAGCGGCGAGTAGACGACGAGGCCGAAACCGTCCTCGGCGGCGAGGTCGAGCAGGCCGTTCTTCTCCGGCGTGCGGTCGAAGATCGAGTACCGCGGCTGGTGGACCAGCAGCGGAACCCCCTCATGGCGCAGCAGCTCGGCGGCGCGGTGGGCGCGTTCCGGCTGGTAGTTGGAGATGCCGACGTAGAGCGCCTTGCCCTGCCGCACCGCGCTGACCAGCGCACCGACCGTCTCCTCCAGCGGGGTGGTCTCGTCCGGGCTGTGGCTGTAGAAGATGTCGACGTAGTCGGTCCCGAAGTCGCGCAAGCTGTGGTCCAGCGACGACAGCAGCGACTTGCGGGAACCGCCCTTCTGGTACGGACCGGGGCCGATGGGGTTGCCCGCCTTGGTCGACAGGATCAGCTCATCGCGGTAGGGCGCCAGGTCCTGGGCCAGCACCCTGCCGAAGAACTTCTGCGCGGCGCGGTGCGGCGGCCCGTAGCGGTCGGCGTTGTCGAAGTGCGTGATGCCGATGTCGAAGGCGTGCAGCACGATGTCGCGCTGCGTTTCGTACGGGTAGTCGAAGCCGAACTTCTGCCACAGGCCGAAGGAGAACGCGGGCAAGTCCAAGCCGGACGCCCCCGCGCGCCGGAACTCCATCGTTTCGTAGCGGTCCTCGGCCGCCGCGTAGGTCTTCTCGAAAGCCCCGTGGCCCATCGGTTCCCTTCCTCCGGAGTGTTGCCTTCGGTCGCTGGACCGGTTGAGCCGGTCCAGGTGCCGAGGGGCCATGCAACCACCTCGGACGCTCGGGAGCAGCCCATCGTCTTTGTTCTCACAGCTCCCCCGTCCGACTGGTGGGAGCCGCACGCCGTTTCGCGGTCCGGCCACGCTGGGTACTCGCATGTGATGGAAGGTCATCAGTACACGGTGGTCGTCGGCGTGGACGGCTCACCCGCGTCGAGGGCCGCGCTGCGCTGGGCCGCGTGGCACGCGGAACTGGTGGGCGGGTCCCTGGTCACCGTCATGGCCTGGGACGCCCCGCTGATCTACAACTGGGAGGTGCCGGACAGCGAGGACCTCTCGCGGCGGACCGCGGCCAACTTGGACGAGGTCATCACCGAGGTCCTGGGTGCCGAGCCGGCCGTCCCGGTGAGCAAGAACGTCGCCTCCGGCCACCCGGCACGTGCGCTGCTGGACCTGGCCGAGGAGTCCGAGGCCGACCTGATCGTGGTCGGCAACCGCGGTCACGGCGGGTTCACCGAGGCGCTGCTGGGATCGGTCGGCCAGAACGTCGTGCACCACGCGCGCTGCCCGGTCGTCGTCGTGCGCGAACCCGGAGAGCGCTGAGCTTCCGGTCAACCGCGGGCGGCCGGCCAGCCGAGGCGCACGACCAGTTGCGGGTGGGCGGCGTCGCCGAGCACTTCCCGCTTCGCCGCGGCTCGGGTCCGGGGGACTTCGAACGCTTCGTTGCACGGCCACGCGGCCAGTCCGGCGAGCTCCGCCCAGCACAGCACGGCGCCCAGCGCCTCACCGGCCCGCAAGTGCGCTTCCCTGTCGTCGGTGGGCGTGCTGATCAGCAGCAGACTGCCCGCCGACTCGGGCGTGTCGCGTTCGGTGAGCCGCGCACCGATGAGTTCGGCTCGGGAAGCTTCGGTGGCGGCGTGGATCATCGCTGCCATGGTGAACGCCCGCGACAGCGCGCACTGCTGCTCGCCGGTGATCACCGTGATGTCGGCGGCATCGCTCACCGACTCGACGTCCACGAGCAACCCGGGCGGGACCGGCATGGGCGCGAAACTCCGCTTGTCGAGGTGCCGGCGTCGCGCTGCTCGCGCCAGCGCGCGATCAGCGGGGACGGGATCGCGGGTACCCAGGATCCTTATCTGGCCCAGCAAGCTCGGGTCCTCCGGGAGCGGCAAGCGGTCGACCTGAATTCGCGAGCCCTGCGCGCGCAGCGCCAGCGCCGCGTGGTGCAGTGCCGCGCCGCAGGCGATGACCGACGCCCGCGCCGCCGGATCCGACTCCGGCAGCTCCGGGGAGGTGTCCAGCCGCAGCTGCAACGAGTCGCCGTGGTGGTTCCACCGCCACGGCTTCGCCGCCAACAGCGACGGCACGCAATCCGCCAGCGAGCACGCAGCGCGCACTCCTCCCGCGTCGATTCCCACGTCCGTCATCCCCGTTCAGACACCTTCCCAGACGACTACGCACTACCCTCAACGCCGCTTCGCGTAATCGCTGGCTCCGTACCAGTCGACCAGGACGACGTCCTCGTCTCCCGCGACCCAGGCGTCGTGGCCTGCCGGCAGGGAACTGACCGTGCCGGGACCGAGGTCGAACTCGGTGCCGTCGGACATCTGCACGTGCAACGTTCCGGCGACGTGGTACTGGAAGTGGGGTGCCTCGCACCACTCCGTACCGGCGAGGGGCTTGACATCATCACGCCACCGCCAGCCGGGGTGCAACACGTGCCGCCCGATGGTGCCACCGCCCATGTGCAGCACCTCCGAGCGCCCGTGTTCGAACTGGCGTACCTCGTCGGGGTTGTCGAAGCCGCGGTGGTCGACGGCCTGGGCACTGCGGGTGGTCATGGTGTCGGCCCCTCCTGGACATCCGGATGCGACCACCGTGGGACCACCACCTCCTGCGGGCCAGAGGCTTTCGGCCCGGGGTCATGGAGCCTGCACCGTCAGCATCCGGTCGTCGCCCGGCGCGGGTGCGCCGCGGCCGTCGGTGTTGCTGGTGAGCACGCGCAGCGCGCCGTCCGGAGCGACGACGACGTCGCGCAAGCGGCCGAACTCGCCGACGAAGTGCTCGGTCGAGGTGCCCGGGTCGGCGAGAGGGACCTCGCGCAGCCGCTCGCCCCGCAGGTTGGCCAGGTAGATCGAGCCGCCGTGGACGGCGATGCCGCTAGGGCTGGCGTCCGCGGTGCCCCACTGCTGGACCGGGTCGGTGAACTCCGGCCGTCCGGCGATGCCTTCGACGGTGGGCCACCCGTAGTTGCCGCCCGGCACGATGACGTTGAGCTCGTCCCAGGTGTTCTGACCGAATTCGGAGGCGTACAGGGTCCCGTCGGGTGCCCAGGCGATCCCCTGCGGGTTGCGGTGCCCGTAGCTGTAGACCAGCGAGCCCGGGAACGGGTTGTCCGGCGGGACGCCTCCGTCCGGGGTCATGCGCAGGATCTTGCCGCCGAGGCTGGCCAAGTCCTGCGCGTCGGGGCGGTTTCCGGCTTCGCCGACGGTGGCGTAGAGCATGCCGTCGGGCCCGAAAGCGATTCGCCCACCGTCGTGGAAGTGGGCCGAGGGCAGCCCGGCCAGGATCGTCTGCTCGGCGCCGAGCTGGAACGACCCGGGCGCACCGGAGAGCGGGTAGCGTTGGATGCGGTTGCCGTCGGCACCGGTCGAGTAGGCGTGGAGGAAACCGTCCGGGCTGAGCGCCAGGCCGAGCAGGCCGCTCTCCCCCTCCGCCACGACACCGGCGACCACGCCGATCTCCCGCGCACGCCCCGCCGGGTCGACTTCGAGGATCCGGCCGGTGTCGCGCTCGCTGATGATCGGCGTCTCGCCCGCGAACACCACCGACCACGGCGTCACCAACCGGTCGACGACCGTGGTCGGACCGGAGCGCGCCGGTGCGGTCTCGCCCCCGCCCTGGGGCGGTTCCTCGGCGCACGCCGAGGAGGTCGTCACGGCCACCAGTGCTCCCAGAACCGCTGCCGCGAACCGCGTTCCCAGGGCCATCGCCGCTCCCCCAAGCCGAGTGCACCTGGCTACACCGTAGGCGCAGCGTCGCGCTGGGGGGAGCCGCTCGCGCGGCGTGCCCGGGTTTCGCCCGTTCGGCGCCGTCGAGATCGACCACTGCGCCGCGGGAGGAGCGTGGCGAGGTTCCCGCCGGAGGGAGGGGCTCGGGGAACCTCACCAGCGCCGTCCCCGAGCGGTTCCCTTCGGGTCTCTGCCAGGGCCCCACCCTCGGGCAGCCGCTGACCAGTCCAGTGAGCACCGCCGGTCACCGCGCACGCGCGGCGAGGACCCACTGCTCGAGCCAGGTTTTCACGACCACACCCGTGCGGCCGGTGAACTCCCCGTCACGAACCCCGGTTCCGGAGATCGTGCGCTCGCCGGACGAGCCGGTGCTGCACGGCGAGCAGGACGAAGGCGAGGGTCGCGAGGACGAGTTCGCACCACTCCGGCATGGTGACCTCCACGGGCGACGATCAGCTTCCGGTGTTCGGCGGTGCGGGTGCGCTGGTTTCGAGGGCGTACTCGGTGGCGATCCGGAGGAGCACCTCCTTCTCGGTGCGCAGGAGCTTGTTCTCCTTGCGCAACCACTCGAGTTCGCTGCGCTCCGACGCGGACAGCTCGCCGGTCATCGCAGCGGGTCGAACGGACGGAGCGCGCCGACGCGTTCGCCGGTCACGATCTGGTCGGACAGCAGCCGCCCGGTGATCGGTCCGAGGGTGAGCCCCCACATCCCGTGTCCGCCGGCGACGTGGACGCCGGGCAGTGCCGAAGCGCCGATCAGCGGCAGGCCGTCCGTGGTGACCGGCCTCGGGCCGACCCAGTCGTCGTGGCGGCGGTCCCAGTCGACGCCCCGCAGGAACGGCCGTGCTGAGCGCACGATCGCCTCGATCCGCCGGCGGTCGAGCTCGGCGTCCGGTGCGCGGAACTCCATGGTCCCGGCCACCCGCAGCGCGCCCTGGTAGGGCGTGCAGGCGACCCGCACGGTCGGGAGGTAGACCGGGCACGGCACGGGTTCGTCGGTCGGCACGGTGAACGAGTAACCGCGGCCGGCCCGGACCTGCCGCTGCACACCGACCTTCGCGGCCAGCTGCGGGAGCCACGCACCCGTGGCCAGCACGACGGCATCGGCCGAGAACCGCTCGCCCTGCTCGGATTCCACGACCAGGCGGCCGCCCTCGCGGCGGACGTCGCGCGCGGTGAAGTCGCTGTGGACGCGGCCGCCGCGCTCCTCGACCGCCTTGGCGAGCGACCTGGTGTACTCACCGGGGTCGACGTGGCGCTGGTCCTCGATCTTGAGCACCGTCGTCACCTTCGACGACAGCTGCGGCACGTCGCTCGTGGTCGCTTCACCGAGCCGCGTTTCCTGCCCGCTGCGGCGAGTCCTGTCGAACTCGGCGCGGAGTCCGCCTGCTTGGGCGGCGTCGTCGAACGCCGCGACGACCGGAGCGGTGTGGGTCGGGGCGCTCACACCGCCCTTGTCCAGCTCGTCGAAGGCGTCGAGGGCGTCGGCGTTGATCTCCGCCAGTGCCCGCATGGAGCGCTGCCAGCGGCCGCGCGTGCAGTTCCGCGCGAAGCGCGCCAGGAACGCCCACAACCCGGGGTCCGGCGTGCGGGGCACGTACAGCGGCGCGGCGGGGTCGAACAGCGAGCGCAGGCCGTAGCGCAGCACCTCCGGTTCGGGCAGCGGGACGCTGAACGCCGGGGCGAGGTACCCCGCGTTGCCCCACGAGGCGCCGGAGGCGACTCCGCGCCGGTCCACCACCGTGACGTCGACCCCGCGCTCCTGCAAGAACCACGCGGTCGACAGGCCGACCACGCCGGCACCGACGACGACGGCCGTGCGCGGCGCGTTCGCTGCAGAACCCATGCTCGTCTCCCTCCTGGTCCCGAGGATGCTCGCGCCGGACGACGAGCGCGATGTGGATTTGGCACAACTAACCGCGGGCGAGTTGTGCTGGTCCCACTACTGGTCGGCGGCGAGGGCGATGATCAGCGCGAGCCGGGTGTCGGGGTCGTCCAGGTCCAGCGAGCCGACCTGCGTCGCTCTGCGCATCCGGTTGCGGACGGTGTTCGGGTGGATCTCGAGGCGCGCGGCCGCGGCACCGAGGTCGCCCTGCACCTCCAGCCACGTCCGCAGGGTCGCGATCAGGTGCCCGCCGTGCTCGCGGTCGTGGCGGCGCAGCCGCGCCACCGGACCGCGCTCGGGCGCCCGCCCGCTCGCGGCGACGCGCTGCAGGCGGCGCAGCAGGACCTCGTGCCAGGAGTCGTCGTAGACCACGGCGGGCGAGCCCGCTGGCTTCGCGGCGTGGACGGCGAGGCTCTCGTCGGCCTCCCGCCTGCTGTCGACGAGCTCGTCCAGGCCCGCGGCACCGCCGATGCCGGCGAAGACCTCGACGCCTGCGGGCATCTCGCGCGCGAGCGCCCGCACCCACTCGCGCGCCGGGGCGCCGTCCTCGTGCGGCAGGATCGTGTAGACGGTGTTGGCGAACAGCGCGCTCCGCCCCGGGCGCGACCACCCGAAGCCCACCGTGGCGAGCTCGAAGACCAGGAGCGCGGCCGAGTCGTGCTCGCCCTGGTTGTGGGCTTGGACGGCGACGACGCGGAAGCGGTCGCCGCGGAAGCCGAGCCGCCGCAGCACGGTCGCGACGTCGGAGTGCCCTTCGACGAGGCCGATCACCAGGTCCGATTCGACCTGCCGCTCGAGGTCGGCGCTCGCGCGCGTGCGCAGCAGGTGCGCCGCGGCGGTGCGCGAGGCCTGCATTAGGGCGGACTGGCGCTCGGCGTCCAGCGGGGACGGCGTGCCGACCCAGATCGAACCGAGCAGGGACTTCCCGGCCCGCACCGCGACCACGGCCCGGCCCTGCCGCGAGCCCGAGGGCTCGACGAACAGCGGCTCGTCGGAGGTGGCCAGGTGCCGGAACACGCCGCGCTCGCTGAGCTCGCGGCGGATCTCCTCGGGGACGCGCCTGCCCAGGATCGTCTCCAACCGGGCCTGGTCGGCCGCCTCCTGGCGCCGCGAGTACGCCAGCACGCCCGAGCGGTGGTCCTCGATCGTGACCGGTCCGCCGAGCGACTCGGCCAGGGCGTCGGCCAGCGCGAACAGGTCCGTGGGCCCTCGCCCGGCCTCGGTCTCGCGCCCTTCCAGCACCAGGCCGTAGACCACGCCGGCGAGCTGGCCCCACGACACGGCGGGGTCGACCAGCAGCACCGCGATCTCGCGGTCGCGGGCCACGGCCAGCGCCGCCTCACCGAGCCCGTCGAGCCGGAACACCACGACCACGGCGCTGGTCTGCGCCAAGACCTCGGCCGCCCGCCCTTCGTCGACGCCGACGGCCAGCAGCACCTCGTCACCGCCGCGCGCCTGCTCGGTCGGGTCGTGCAGGGCCACCGCCCGCAGTTCGGTCGCCCGGCTGCGCGGAGCGCACACCAGGTGGGCCCCGTAGCCGCCGAGGACGTTGATCAACCGGTCCAGCTTGACCATGCAGCCATCGTCGGCCCTGCGGGGGCGGGGGCCCGCACCGGGGCTCGCCCGCGCCACGCGATCGGAGTACCTGCCTCCTCGGACTGGACAACGTGCACAGCCTCAGGCCGCTCCGATGCGGCAGATCGGACAACATGAGCAGTCCGATCAAGGCCTGTTGCACGGTCGCGCCTGGGGTGCGCACGCTTTCGCACATGGACGACGCAGATCTGCGCGAGCTGTTCCGCCTCATGGTGGTGACGCGGCGCCTCGACGAGGAGGCCATCGCGTTGCAGCGGCAGGGCGTGCTGCCGGCCTACGCTCCCCTCCGCGGCCAGGAGGCCGCGCAGGTCGGGAGCGCGGCGGCGCTGGACCTGGCCCGCGACTTCGCCTTCCCGACCTACCGCGAGCTGGGCGCCGCGGTGGCGATGGGGGTGGACCCGGTCGCCTACCTGGCGATGCACCGCAACATCTGGCACGGCGGCCTCTACGACGCCAACGTCGCGCGGCTCGCGCCGCCGAACGCCGTCGTGGGCGGGCCGGTGCTGCACGCGGTGGGCTGGGCGATGGGTGCGCAGCTCGACGGAACCGGCGGCGCGGCGCTGACCTACTTCGGCGACGGCGCCAGCTCGCAGGGCGACGTGCACGAGGCGATGAACTTCGCCGGCGTGTACCGGCTGCCGGTGGTGTTCTTCTGCCAGAACAACGGCTGGGCGATCTCGCTGCCCACCGCCGACCAGGTCGCAGGCGGTTCGGTGGCGGCACGCGCGGCCGGGTACGGCTTCGAGGGCCTGCAGGTCGACGGCAACGACGTCACGGCCGTGTTCGAGGCGACCCGGCAGGCGTTGGACCGTGCCCGCGCGGGCGAGGGGCCGACGCTGGTCGAGGCGATGACCTACCGCCTCGGACCGCACTCCACATCGGACGACCCGAGCCGCTACCGCAGCCCCGAGGAGGAGCGCGCGCGAGCTGAGCGGGACCCGGTCGAGGTCGCTGGGCAGTCGCTGTCGGCCGAGGAGGTCACCGAGGCCGAGGAGCACGCGGCCGCCGTCGTAGCCCGGACCACCGAGGGGCTGCGCGGACTGCAGGCTCCGCCGGCCGACGAGTTGTTCAGCTTCGTCTACCGCGCGCCGACCGCCGCTCTGCTCGAACAGCACCGCGCTTGGAAGGAGTGGCAGGATGCCTGAGCTCTCCCTGCAGCAGGCGCTGAACACCGCGCTGCAGCACGCCTGCGAGGACGACGACCGGGTTCTGGTCTTCGGCGAGGACGTGGGCACGCTCGGCGGGGTGTTCCGGGTGACCGACGGTCTGCAGGCGAAGTTCGGCGAGCACCGCGTCTTCGACACCCCGCTGGCCGAATCGGCGATCATGGGCATGTCGGTGGGACTGGCGATGGCCGGCTGGCGCCCGGTCCCGGAGATCCAGTTCGACGGCTTCAGCTACCCGGCGATCGACCAGGTCGTCAACCAGGTCGCCCGCATGCACTACCGCAGCCGCGGCGCGCTGGGCATGCCGATCACGTTGCGGCTGCCCAGCTTCGGCGGCATCCAGGCTCCCGAGCACCACGGGGAGAGCCTGGAGTCGCTGTTCGCGCACGTGCCCGGGCTCAAGGTCGTCTCGCCCTCGGGGCCGGCGGAGGGCTACCACCTGCTGCGGCAGGCGATCGCCGACCCGGACCCGGTGATCTTCATGGAGCCCAAGTCCCGCTACTGGCAGCGGGAGGAGTTCGACCCCGCCGAGCCCGTCGAGACGCTGCCGGTGGGGCGCAGCCGGGTGGTGCGCCGGGGCAGGCACGCCACGCTCATCGCCTGGGGTGCGATGGTGTCGCGCTGCCGGCAGGTGGCCGAGCTGGCCGCCGAGGACGGTGTCGAGCTGGAGGTGCTGGACCTGCGCTGGCTCAAGCCGATCGACGCCGACGGCCTGGCCGAGTCGGTCTCGCGCACCCGCCGCGCGGTCGTCGTCCACGAAGCGCCGCTGACCGCGGGGCTGGGCGGTGAGGTGTCGGCGCTGATCACCGAGCGCTGCTTCGGCGACCTGCGAGCCCCGGTGCAGCGGGTGGCCGGGTTCGACGTGCCCTACCCGTCCGGCGCGCTGGAGGACGAGTACCTGCCCAGCGCCGACCGGGTCCTGACCGCAGTGCAGACCACATTGGAGTACCGCCGTGGCTGAGGTGACCTTCCCGCTGCCCGACCTCGGTGAGGGGCTGATCAGCGCCCGGATCCTGGAATGGCTCGTGGCCGAGGGCGATCTGGTGGAGCGCAACGCACCCCTGGTGGAACTGGAGACCACGAAGTCCGCCGTGGAGATCCCGTCCCCGCAGACGGGCCGCGTGACGCGGCTGCACGTCGGCGAGGACGAGGAGCTCGAGGTGGGCGCACCGCTGGTGACCTTCACCGTCGAGGACCACGCCGGCATCGTCGGCACCGTCCCCGAGGACGGCAAGCCGCAGCGCCGGGTCCGGCTCACCCCGCCGGAGGACTGAGCGATGCCGATGATCGAGCGCGAGGGCGTCAAGCTCTGGTACGACCACGTCCCCGGTCCCCGGCCGGTGCTGTTCCTGCACGGCTTCGCCTCCGACTCGGAGCGGACGTGGGAGCGCACCGGCTGGCTGCGGGCGGTCGCCGACCGCGGCCACGTCGTCACCGACCTGCGCGGGCACGGCCAGAGCGAGCGGGCGGCGACGGGCTTCTCGCCCGACGAGCTGGCCCGCGACGCGCTGGCGGTGCTCGACGCGGCGCAGGTGCCCGAGGTCGACGCGGTCACCTACTCCATGGGCGGGCTGGTCGGCTGGGAGCTCGCGCGCCTGGCGCCCGGCCGGGTCCGCGCTCTGGCGCTCGGCGGCATCGGCGGTGGTGCGGTTCGCCGCGAGGCGATGCTCGAGGTCCAGCAGGCCCTCTCGGCCGAGGACCGCACGCCGTGCGTCGAGGGCATGACCGGTCACCGGCTCACCGGAGCACCCCCGGCACCGGCGTTGTTCGCCGCGGGTGAGGAGGACCAGATCGCCGCGGACGCAGCGGCTTTCGCCGAGGAGATCGGCGCGGTCCACGTCTCGCTGGGACGCAGGAACCACGTCAACGCCGTCTCCAGCCGAGCGTTCAAGACAGCGGCCCTCGACTTCCTCGACCGCACCGAGGAGCGAGCACCTTAACCGAGGCGCTCCTCCAGCCACTTGGTGTGGACCGGGCCCGCGGTGAGCTCCGGGTCGGTGATGAGCGTGCGGTGCAGGCCTGCGGTGCTGGACACTCCCTCGACGTGGAACTCCGCGAGCGCCTGGCGCGCCCGCGCGTAGGCCTGCTCGCGGTCCTCGCCCCAGCAGATGAGCTTGGCGATGAGCGAGTCGTAGAACGGGCTGATCCGGTCGCCCTGGGTGATGCCGGTGTCGACCCGCACCCCGGGGCCGCCCGGCAGCACCAGCTCCGTGATCTCACCCGGGGTGGGGGCGAAGTCGCGCTCCGGGTCTTCGGCGTTGATGCGCAGCTCGACGGCCACTCCCCTGCGCGTGATCGACTCCTGGTCCCGCGCCAGCCGCTCACCTCCGGCGATGCGCAGCTGCTCGGCGACGACGTCGACACCGGTGACCACCTCGGTGATCGGGTGCTCGACCTGCACGCGTGCGTTCATCTCGATGAAGTAGAACTCGCCCGCGTCGTCGACGAGGAACTCCACCGTCCCCGCGCCGCGGTAGTCCACGTGCTCGGCGAGTCGCACCGCCGCCGCGGTGATCGCCTGCCGGGTCTCCTCGCTGAGGCCAGGAGCGGGTGCTTCCTCGATGAGCTTCTGCCTGCGCCGCTGCACCGAGCAGTCCCGCTCGAAGAGGTGCACCACGTTGCCGTGGCCGTCGGCGAGCACCTGCACCTCCACGTGCCGGGCGTGCTGGATCGCGCGCTCGAGGTAGATCGCCGGGTCCCCGAACGCCGACCGCGCCTCGGCCTGGGCGGCGGGCAGCGCGTCGAGCAGCTCATCGACGCTGCTCACGGGCCGGATGCCGCGACCTCCCCCGCCCGCGGCGGCCTTGAGCAGCAGCGGGAAGCCGATCTCGTCCGCCAGCCGGCGGATGTCCTCGGGGTCGTCGATCGGCTCGGTTCCCGGGACCACCGGGACACCGGCGGCGGTCGCGGCGGCACGCGCGGCCGCTTTGTCCCCCATCTGCTCGAGCACGGACGGGCGCGGCCCGACGAAGACGAACCCCGCGTCCTCGACCGCCCTGGCGAACGCACCGCTCTCGGAGAGGAACCCGTACCCGGGGTGCACGGCGTCGACCTCAGCGGTGCGCGCCGCCTTGAGCAGCGCGTCCGGGTCGAGGTACGACTTCTGGGCTACGGAGCGGCCGATGTGCACCGCGTGGTCGGCCATGTGGACGCACCGCGAGTTCTCGTCGGCGTCGGAGTAGACCGCCACCGCTTCCAGACCCGCCACGTGGCAGGCGCGGATGATCCGGACGGCGATCTCGCCCCGGTTGGCCACGAGGACCCGCTGCACCCCGCTCATGCGTCATCGACCTCGAACATGGACTGTCCGATGTCGACTTCCTCGCCGTCCTCGAGCAGGACCTCCTTGACGCGGCACGCCTTCTCGGCCTTGATCTCGTTGAAGGTCTTCATCACCTCGATGAGCCCGAGCGTCTGGCCGGGCTGCACGACGGTGCCCGGTTCGATGTAGGGGTCCGCGTCGGGCGACGGACGCCGGTAGAAGACCCCGGGCATCTGAGCATCCACTGTGGACATAGACTCCTCCTGTCCTCAGGCGGTCGCGACCGCCGCCCGCGCCTTCTCCAGCCGTGCACGCCGCTGGTGCCGGGCCGCCACCGCTTCGTTGACGTCCACCTGCTCGAAGTGCACCTTGCCGCCGGTCCGGGCCTGCGCCATCCGGTCCCGGTCGACCGAGATCACCGTGCCGATGGTCGCGTAGCCCCCACCGGTGACCGCGTCGTTGAGCAGCACGATCGGTTCGTCGCCGCCCGGGACCTGGACGGACCCGACGGGGTAGCCGAGGTCGACGACGTTGGCCTGGTCGCTGCCCGCGCCGAAGGGCTGCTCGCGCTCGATGAACTCCAGCGACCCGCCGCGCAAGCGGTAGCCCACCCGGTCGGCGTCCTTGGTCACCTTCCACTCGGTGCTCAGGAACGACTCCAGCGCGCGTTCGGTGAGCCGGTACGCGCACAGCCCGACGACCAGGCGCAGCACGGTCCGCTCGGGGAACTCCGGCCGCAGTTCCGCCGGCACCTCGGTGCCCGCCGGCGGAGCGGCCGTGCTCGCGCCGAGCGGCACCCGGTCGCCGTCGGCCAGCGCGCGCCCTTCGAAACCACCGATACCGGTGAGCATGTAGGTGGAGCGCGAACCGAGGTACAGCGGCACGTCCACCCCGCCGCTGATCGCGAGGTAAGGACGGGCGCCGGCCCGGACCTGCTGCACCGCGAGGACGTCCCCGGCCGACACCCGCAGCGTCCGCCAGGTGGAGGCGGGTTCACCGTTGATGGTGACCCCGATGTCGGCGCCGGTCACCGCGACGCTGCGCTCGTCGGTGAACTCCAGCTCAGGCCCGATGTAGGTCGCTTCCAGCGCCGCGGCACCATCGGGGTTGCCCACGAGCATGTTGGCCACGGTGAAGGAGTACTGGTCCATCGCTCCCGAGGGCGGCATGCCGATGGCGTACTGGCCGTCCCGGCCGGAGTCCTGGACGGTCGTGGACAGCCCACCCTTGCGCACGATCAGCGTGTTCACCGGTAGAGCACCTCCAACAGCCGGGCGTTGACCGCGTTCGGGTCCGCCAGCAGCTCGGCGGGCACCAGTTCCGCCTCGCGGATGCGGTAGCGAAACCGGCCGGCCTCCACCTCCGCACGGGTGCGTTCGTACTCGTCGCGGTCGATTGCCCGGTACCGCAGCACGTCGCTCGGCCGCGGGAAGGCGATGTCGTCGGCGAAGTCGGGCAACCGCTGCGAGAGGTCGAACACCGGGGCCGGAGCGATCCCGAACAGCTGGTACCCACCGGCCCCGCGCACCGGGTAGACCACCGCGAACGCGCCGCCGTAGCCGAACGCGCGCTCCGGGGTGTCGGTGCGCGGTCGCACGTACTTGGGGACCTCGATCTGCTTCTCCCGCTCGACCATCTGGTAGCAGAACGGCAGGCCGGGCACGAAGCCGAGCATGGTGACCAAGAAGGGCGCCGCCGTGATCGAGTCGATCAGCGAGGGGACGTCCCGGAAGCCGTTGATCCGCGCGGCGTACTCGAGGTCGGTGACCTCGGGGTCCTGGTGGCGGTCGCGGAACCGCATCAGCGTTTCGCGGGTCCACGGGTCGTCGAAGAGCACCGGAACGTCGACGATCCGCGTCTGCACGGCGTCGTCGCTGCTCAGCTCACCGGCGGTGTGCTCCAGCCGCTGCAGCTCCGACACCAGGTCCGCGGGGTGCAGGCGGTCCGGGTCGAGCCGCACGAGGTAGGAGGCGTTCGAGGGGCAGATGTCGATGACCCCGTCGATGTTCTCCTGACGCAGGGCTCCGGTGATCGCCATGGCCTTGAGGTTGGCCTGCAAGCTCATCTCGCGGTCGATCTCGACGAAGACGAACTCGTCACCACCGAACTCGTACCGCGCAGGCGGTAGTTGAACCTCCACCACGGCCACCGCGCACCTCCGCATACCCCGACGAGTGCCAGTCGAGAATGCGCCGCGGGACGGCTCGACGCAGCGCGTCGGTCACCAATCGACCACCTTCGGGTGAGAGCGTAAGCTCATCGATCTGCGTGCGCAAACACTGAATCCTAAGGTGGACGCCCGAGCTGGAGGTGATCCGTGCGCACTCTCGTCGATCTCAACGCCGACGCCGGGGAGAGCTTCGGGAGGTGGCGGCTCGGTGACGACGCCCGCCTCATCCCGCTCGTGACCTCGGTGAACATCGCGTGCGGTTGGCACGCCGGAGATCCCGCTACGATGACGCGCTCCGTCGAACTGGCGCGCGACGGCGACACCGCCATCGGTGCGCACCCCGGACTTCCCGACCTCTCCGGCTTCGGCCGGCGCGCGATGGCGCTCAGCCCGACCGAAGCGGCGCAGGCCTGCCTCTACCAGTTCGGCGCGTTGCAGGCGATCGCCGCGCACCTCGGCCAGGAGATCGCGCACGTCAAACCGCACGGTGCGCTCTACGGCCTGACGATCAAGGACGAGTCTGCCGCGGAGGCCGTGGTGGAAGCCTTCGCCTCAGCCGCCCCCGGCGTGCGGGTGGTGTTGCTGGCCGGTCCGGTGTCCGAACGGTTGGCGCAGCGCGGTTTTCCGGTCGTCCGCGAGGCTTTCGCGGACCTGGACTACGACGACTCCGGGCACATCATCATCGAGCCGGACCCGCAGGCCAAGCCTCCGGAGGCGTGTGCCGACCAGGCCGAAGCGGTGCTGCGCGGTGAAGTCCGCTCGGTCGACGGCAAGCCCGTGCCGGTCGACGCCGACACGATCTGCGTGCACGGCGACCGGCCGAACGCGGTGGACATCGCGGAGGCGATCCGCGCGCGGTTCGCCTCCGCAGGTGTCCGGCTCGCGCCGATGACCGAGGTCGCCGACGCCCGGGGCTGAATCAGCCGACGGGCAGCAGCCGGTTCGACGCGGTGATGCGGGAATCGGCGAGGTGATCACCTTCCGGGCTGAACGGCGGCACGGTGCTCGGCAGGCAATCGCCGAGCAGCAGCGAGTCCACGGCGCGCTCCTCCGGGCCGGCGCTGACCACGGCCGTGCCGTCAGGCGCCCAGATGCCCGAGTTGCCGCGGTACTCCCACTGCCCGCGGTCGGAGACCTCCCAGCCGCGCCGGTTGGCGTAGGCCACGAAAACCCGCCACACGGCGGCCATCGCGGGAATGATGTGCTCGGTGGCGTCGGGGTAGGCCACCAGCGTGGGAGAACCGCTGCGCAGCGTGAAGTGCCGGTCCGCGGCGGTGGGCCCGACGATGAGCCGCGCTCCCCTGCCGACCAGGCTCTGGTAGAGCGGTGGGAACTCGCACTCGTAGCAGTTGAGCAGCCCCACGGGGAAGCCGTTCACCTCCACCACGGGCGGGAGTTCGTGCCCTGGCGTGAAGTTCTCCCGTTCGGCCTCGCCGTAGAGGTGGGTCTTGCGGTAGTTGGCCACCAGTTCCCCCTCGGCAGCCAGGGCCACCGAGTCGTGCAGGTCGCCGTTCGCGGCCCGCTCGACGTAGGGCAGCACGACGGCGATCTCGTGGCGGGTGGACACCTTCCGGGCCACCTGCACGGAGGGCCCGTCGTAGGGTTCGGCGAGCTGCTCGCACTGCTCGCGGTCGAGCGCGTAGCCGGTGGTGAAGCACTCGGGGAAGGCGCAGAGCTGGCAGCCGTAGCCGGCGGCCAACGCCAGGACCTCCTCCATCCTGGCGAGGTTCTCGGCCACCGCGGCCGAGGAGCCCGACGGGTTCTCACCTTGGAAGAGGGCGAGTCGGATCCCGGTCCCGCTCCGCGGTGGTTCGCGGTCGGTCAACCGGCTCACGATCCGGACTGGACGCATGGATGTGCTCCTCACTGATCAGATGTCGTTCCGGAGGAATTCCTCGACGGCGGTCGCGAAGTCGTCCACGGCCGCCGCGGTGAGGTCGTTGCGGACGACGACGCGCATCACCTCGACGTCGTCGAGCTGCGGTGGCAGCGTGTAGACGGGCACCGACCACCCGCGCTCGGCCAGGTGCTTGGCGAGGTCTCGCAGTTCGAGCCCGTCGTGCGCGGTCACGACCACGACGGGCAGCTCGCTGCCGTCGCCGAGCACGCGCAGCCGTCCGGTCTCCCGCAGCCGGGTGGCCAACTTGCGCGCGAGCGCGCGGCACCGGGCGTGCACGGCGTGGAACCCGGCGAACCCGAAGCGCACGAAGTTGTAGTACTGGAGCACCACCGGCGCGGCCGATCGGGAGAAGGTCAGCTCGTAGTGGGCGTCGTCGCCGCCGAGGTAGTTGATCCGGATCCCCAGTCCGGGATGACGTCTGCTCCGGTCCCGCCACAGCAGCCAGCCCAGACCGGGTGGCACCATGCCCGACTTGTGGCCGGAGGCGTTGATGGACACCACGCGCGGGACGCGGAAGTCCCACCGCAGCTCGGGGTCCAGGAACGGTGCGATGAACCCGCCGGCGGCCGCGTCGACGTGCACAGGCACGTCGATCCCGGACCGCTGCTCGAGCCGGTCCAGCTCCTCGGCGATGTCCTCGACCGGTTCGTACCTCCCGTCCAGAGTGGACCCGAGGATGGTGACGACCCCGATGGTGCGCTCGTCGCAGAGCTGCGCCACCGACGCGGTGTCGAGCGCTGGTCCGTCACCGGTGGCCGGGGCGGTCCGCGCCTCAACACCCCAGTGCCGGCAGAACTTCCGCCAGCAGGCGTGCGCGCCCGCCCCCATCACGAGGTTGGGCCGGGACAGCTCGCCGCCCGTGCGTTCCTCCCAGGAACGCAGCAACGCCGCCCCGGCCAGCAGCGCGGATTCGCTGGACCCGGTGGTCGCGCTGCCCACCGCCCGGTGCCCGTCGACGTGCCACAGCGCACCGATCATGCGGACGCATTCGCCCAGCATCGCGTCGATCTCGGGGTACTGCTCCCGGTCGACGAGGTTGTGGTTGAGGTAGGTGCGGTAGAGCCGTTGAGCTTCCGGCTCGATCGACGTGGTCAGGAAGGTCGCGAGGTTGCGTTCGGGCCGGCGGCCCGCCCGGAGCCTGTCCATGACGACCTCGAGCGCCGTGTCCGCGTCCCTTCCGAAAAGAGGTATCCCGCCCCGAAGATGCGCCGAGAAAACCGATGAATCCTCGTGCGCCTTCGGTAAAGCAGACATCGTGGCCAGCTCCTGTTCTGCCGGTGATCGGAACGATCTCCACGCTAGGACCGGCCGAGAACCAGTCGCCATGAACAATTCGCACCACATCTTCCGCACTAGTTCCCGCGAGTGCGGACTGGTCCACCCGGGGCATTTCCCCACCCATCCGAGGGATTCGGCGCCCGGTTCGTAATTCGAGCGCAAATCTGCGGCGACATGGGGAGTAGGAATGGACGGGTGCAGGGTGCCCCGGACGACCCGCCGAGTGGAGGCGCTTCATGGCCCGTTCCCCTGACCGGGCTCTGGACCGGGCGATCACCGCGTTGTTGCACGAAGCCGTCGAGCACTCGCGGGCGATGCGCCAGGTCCTGAACCAGGTCGGTCAGCTCGCGTCGTTGCGCATCACCATGCTCCGGGGGGACGACGAGAGCGATCCGGCCGGGACCGCGCAGAGCGAGGTGCTCTCACCGCTGACGAAGCGGGAGAAGGAAGTGCTCGACCAGCTGGCGCAGGGCTGTTCCAACCGGCAGATCGCCCGCTCGTTGGGCATTTCCGAGCGCACGGTGAAGAACCACCTCCGCAACATCTTCACGAAGCTCGGCGTCGGGGACCGCACCTCCGCCGTCGTCAAGGCGTTGGGCCGCAACGGTGATCACTAGCCGCAGGAGGTCCTCCTCGAACAACCGTGCGCGGCGCGGGTGGATCCGACACCTGATCAGCGGGCGGACCTGCAGTCCCTCCGGCATGGTCGGTGCAGGGCGGGTGGTCCGGAGCCGCGCCGAGACGGGGAGAACGAGGATGTCTGACCTGAGCAACGCGATCGTCGTCGGGACCGACGGCTCCGACGAGGCGCTCAGCGCGGTGAGCTGGGCCGCGAAGGTGGCCTCGGCGCGCAAGCTGTCGCTGCACCTGGTCTCGTCGACCGAGCCCTACTACCGCGGGTTCTACGGAGCAGGCATGCCCGTGCCGCCCGAGGCCTTCAGCGAGATCGACGAGTTGGCCCGCACCCGGCTGAAGGAGGCCACCAAGCGCGCGGCCGCGATCGACGCCGAGCTCCCGGTGACCACCGAGAAGGCCGCAGAGCAGCCGATCTCACTGATGCTGCGCCTGTCGGAGGAGGCCCACATGCTCGCGCTCGGCGCGTCCGGGCGCGGTGGGTTCACCGGCATGCTGCTCGGCTCGACCGCCGCGTCCGCCGCCGCGCACGCGCGCTGCCCAGTGGCCGTGATCCGCCCCGCCCGCACCCCGGACGGACCGGTGGTGGCGGGTGTCGACGGCAGCGAGAACAGCGTCGACGCGCTCAGCGCGGCCTTCGCGGAGGCGTCGTGGCGCCGGGTGAAGCTCGTCGCGGTGCACGCCACCCGGGACTACGAGCCGTCGATCCGCGAGGTGGGAGTCGGGCGCGCCCGGACCGACCCGCAGGAGCCCGCACGCGTGCTGGCCACGAGCCTCGCGGGCATGCAGGAGCGGTACCCCGACGTCGAGGTCGAACGCGACACGGTCAACAACCTGCCCCGTGACGCGTTGCTGGACTGGAGCAAGCGGGCCCAGCTCGTCGTGGTCGGCAGCCGCGGGCGCGGTGGCTTCCTCGGCATGCTCCTCGGCTCGAACAGCCAAACCCTCCTCCAGCACGCCGCATGCCCGGTCCTGGTGGTGCACCCGGTTGGGGAGCGCTGAGCCTCACGGCAGCGGTGCGGCGCGCAGCTGCGCCTTCTGGACCTTGCCCGACCCCGTGCGGGGCAGCCGGTCGACGACGTCGACGTGCGCTGGGATCTTGTACTTGGCGAGCCTGCCGCGGAGGAAGCCCCGCAGCTCCTCACCGGTCAGCTGGGCGTCCTGGTGGCAGACGACGAAGGCGCGGCCGACCTCGCCCCAGCGTTCGTCCGGCACGCCCACCACCGCGGCCTCGGCCACGGCCGGGTGTTCGAAGAGGGCGCTCTCGACCTCCGCCGGGTAGACGTTCTCCCCACCGGAGATGAACATGTCCTTGACCCGGTCGACCACGTGGAGGTGGCCGTCCTCGTCGAGCTTGGCCAGGTCGCCGGAGCGGAACCACCCCGCGTCGAAGGCGGCCTCCGTCGCGCCGGGATCGCGCCAGTAACCCGGGCTCACGTTGGGTCCCTTGACCAGCACCTCCCCCGGTTCCCCGGGCTCGACGTCGGTGCCGTCCGGGCGAACCACCCGAACCTCGGTGAAGAACACCGGGACACCGGCGGAGCCGACTTTGCGGAGGCTCTCCCCGGCTTCCAGGAACGTCGCACCGGGTGCCGTCTCGGTCATGCCGTACCCCTGGCAGAACACCAGTCCGCGCTCCTGGTAGGTCCGGATCAGCGACTCGGGGATGGCCGCCCCGCCGCTCATCACGATCCGGAGCGAGGACAGGTCCGCGTCGGCCCAGCGCGGGGAGGCGGCGAGGTCGGCGAACATGGTCGTCACCCCGAACATCCAGGTGATGCCGTGCTGTTCGATGCGGTCGTAGCAAGCGTCGACGTTCCAGCCGGGTTCGATCACCGAGCAGGCGCCCTTGAGGAAGGTCGGCAGCAGGGTCTGGTCGAGCGCGGCGACGTGGAACAGCGGGGCGGTGATGAGCGTGACGTCGTCGCTGGCGACGTCCACCCCGGCCAGCAAGTTGTAGGTGTTCCACACCAGGTTGCCGTGGGTGAGCATCGCGCCCTTGGGGCGGCCGGTGGTGCCGGAGGTGTAGAGGATCAACGCCGTGTCGTCGAGTCCGACCTCGACGTCGATCGGTTCCTCATCACCTGCGGCGAGCCAGGTCTCGTAGTCCTGCTCGCCGGCGGCCGGACCGGTGAGCGCCACGACGTGCGCGGGCCGGTGCTGCAGGGCTCGGGCGGTGTCGGCGCACTCGGGCGCGTAGACGAGGACCGCGGCCCCCGAGTGCGAGAGCAGGTAGTCGACCTCGGGAGCGGCGAGCCGGAAGTTCAGCGGGACGAAGATCGCGCCGAGCTGGTGCGCGGCGAACATGGTCTCCACGAAGGCGAGGTGGTTCGGCCCCAGGTAGGCGACCCGGTCGCCCGGTCCGACCCCGCTGGCGCGCAGCCGGTGGGCCGCTCGCGTGCTGCGGCGGGCGAACTCGGCGTAGCTGACCGCGGTGCCGGCGAAGAGGAACGCGGTGCGGTCCGGTGTCATGAGCGCTCGACGGGCGGGCCAGCCGCCCAAGCCGTGGTTGCGCATCAGCGCCTCCCCTCCTCCACTGCAGGTTCCGCCACCTCGGCCAGGTCCTGCCCGCTGGTCTCCCGCAGGGCCAGCACGCAGCCGACGGTGAGGGCGCAGAACGCGGTGATCGTGCCGGCGATCGCGGTCGTGCCCGCGCCACTGCTCTGCAGTTGCGCGAACAGCACCGGCGCCAGCCCACCGCCCAGCCCGGCGAGCTGGTACCCGAGGGAGGCACCGGTGTAGCGGCTCCCGGTGCTGAACAGCTCGGTGTAGAGAGCTGCGAGCGGGCCGTACATCATCGGGTGGATCACGCCCTGCCCGAGCACCAGCGCGACCAGCAGCAGGGCGCTGCTTCCGCTGTCGACCATCGGGAACAGGACGAAGCTGTAGGCGGCCATGGCCAGCGCGCCGACCAGCACGACCGGCCGCCTGCCGAGCCGGTCGGACAGCGCCGACCAGCCGATGATGCCCAGGACCGCCGTCACCGACGAGACCGTGATCGCGTTGAGCACCACTTGCCTGCTGAAGCCGGCTTGCACGCCGTAGGCGAGCACGAAGGTCGTCAGGGTGGACTGGGCGACGAAGGCCGCGAGGCCCACGCCGACTCCCAGCGCGAGCTGGCGCGGTCGGTTGCGCAGCACGTCGACCAGCGGTGCGCGTCGGGTGGGTCGCGCGTCCTGGAACAGACCGGGCTCGGCGACCTTGAGGCGGACGAACAGCCCCAGCACCAGCAGCACGACGCTGAGCAGGAAGGGGATGCGCCATCCCCAGTCCAGGAACGCCTCCTCGCCGAGGACGGCCGACGATCCGGTCAGCACTGCGGTGGAGAGCACCATGCCGCAGGGCGCTCCCGCGTTGGTGAAGCTCGCCCACAGACCGCGCCGGGAGGTGGCGTGCTCGGCGGAGACCAGCACAGCACCGCCCCACTCACCGCCGACCGCGACGCCCTGCACGACGCGCAGCAGCACCAGGCCCACCGGCGCCCACGCGCCGATCTGCTCGTAGGTGGGCAGTAGGCCGATCAGCGAGCTGGCGACGCCCATGAGCACCATCGTCAGCACCAGCATCCGCTTGCGGCCGAGCCGGTCGCCGAAGTGGCCGAAGAGCAGGCCGCCCAGCGGCCGCGCCAGGTAGCCGGTGGCGAAGGTGCCCAGGCTGGCGACCGTGGCCACCAGGGGGTCGAGGTGGGTGAAGAACACCTGGCTGAACACCACGGCCGAGGCGGTCGCGTACAGCAGGAAGTCGTAGTACTCGATCACGCTGCCCAGGAAGCTGGACGCCACCGCACGTCTCAGCTGCGCCGAACCGCGGTCGGATCTGGCCGGATCTGTCATGCGGGAACCCTCGTCGTCGGGGGCGCTCTCGGCACCAGCACGGATGGACTGTCCACAACGGGTGGTTCGATCACTCGAGCTCGGGCGCGGCGAGTTCGGGCAGGGCGAGGTCCGGTGACCGCCCTACGCCAAGCCGAAGAGCTTCGCGGCGTTGTCCTTGAGGATCTTGGGCCGCACGTGCGGCTTGAGGTCCAGCTTCTCGAAGTCCGCCAGCCACCGGTCCGGTGTGATCACCGGGAAGTCGGAGCCGAACAGGACCTTGTCCTGCAGCAGGGAGTTCGCGTAGTGCACCAGCTGCGGCGGGAAGTACTTCGGCGACCACCCGGAGAGGTCGATGTGCACGTGGGGCTTGTGGGTGGCCACCGCCAGCGCCTCGTCCTGCCACGGGAACGACGGGTGCGCCAGGATGATGCGCAGTTCGGGGAAGTCCACCGCCACGTCGTCGACGAACATCGGGTTGGAGTGCTTCAGGCGGATGCCGCCACCACCCGGCACACCGGCACCGATGCCCGTCTGGCCGGTGTGGAACAGCGCCGGCACGCCCAGTTCCTCGATCGCCTCGTACAGCGGGTACGCCATCCGGTCGTTCGGCGAGAACCCCTGGATGCTGGGGTGGAACTTGAACCCGCGCACCCCGTGCTCGGTCACCAGCCGTCGCGCTTCGCGCACACCGGCCTTGCCCTTCCACGGGTCCACGCTGGCGAACGGGATGAGCACGTCGGAGTGCTCGGCGCAGCTCTGGGCCACCTCCTCGTTGGCGATGCGGGGGTGCCCGGTGGCGAACTCCGCGTCCACTGTGAACACCACGGCCGCCATCGTGCGCTGCCGGTAGTGGTCGGCCATCTCGGCGATGGTGGGTTGGCGGTGGCCCTCGGCCTTGAAGTACTCCTCCGACGCCCCGAACAGCTCCGGGCTCAGCGAGCCGTGCCCGTCCTGGGAGATCTCGGCGTGGGTGTGCACATCGATGGCGACGAGTTCGTCGACGTTCATCCTCGGAGCCTCCGGCGTCCTTCCGCGAGCGTGCCGACCGGGAAGAAAAGTACGGCTCCGAACTGACGGCCGTCAACGTTGTGCCCAACTTCAGAACGACTACGCTGGTCACGTGACCTCCGCCGACGACCCCCTCACCTACTCGGCTCGGCCGCAGTCCCTGATGCTGAGCTTCCTGGGACTGCACGTGCTCGGCCACGGCTCGGCCGTCTACTCCGGCAGCGTCATCGACGTCTTCGGCCGGATCGACGTCTCGGAGGAGGCGGTGCGCACGACGCTGCGCCGGATGTGCCACCGCGGTCTGCTCACCCGCCACCGGCGGGGACGACGCGTCTACTTCGGACTCACCGAGCACGCCGGCCACGTCCTCCAGGACGGCGAGCAGCGGATCTGGGACACCGGTGCGGTCAACCGGGACTGGGACGGGACGTGGACGCTGGTGGCGTTCTCGCTGCCCGACACCCGGCGCAACGAGCGGCACGACCTGCGGTCCAAGCTCGTCTGGGCCGGTTTCGGGCTGCTGCAGAACGGCCTGTGGGCCGCCCCGGGCGAGAAGGACGTCACCGGCATCGTCGGGGAGCTGGGGCTCGCCGACCACGTCACGGTGTTCGCCGCGCGGCAAGCGGGCCCGACGGAGTCCGCGGACCTGGTCCGCAGGGCGTTCGACATCGACGCCATCGCCGAGCGCTACCGGGCGTTCCTCGCGCGGTGGGACACCCCGGACCCGCTGCCCTCGGCCCCCGACGACCTGGCCCGCCAGCTCGTCCTGCACACCGACTGGCTGCAGCTGGTCCGCCAGGACCCGCACTTGCCGGCCGAGCACCTCGACGCCGACTGGCCGGCCATCCGCGCGGAGAAGGTCTTCCGCGAGCTCGCCCACCACTACCGGGCCACGACGGCCGATCTCGCCGCAACGGTCATCGAGCAGATCCGGCCCGGAACGTGACGGCCGTCTCCGCGGGCCTGCCCGGGCCCCTGCGGTGCGCACAATGGAGGCATGGTCGAGCAGAGCATCTGGATGCAGAAGGTGGCGGCTGATCCGGGGCATTCCGCCTGGTACGTCGAGCGGATGCGGGGTCTGGCGCGCGCCGGTGACGACCTCGCGGGTGAGGCCCGGCTGATCGACGCGATGGCCGAGCGCGGCTCGCACGTCCTCGACGCCGGGTGCGGACCGGGCCGGGTCGCCGGCTGGCTGGCCGCGGCAGGGCACGAGGTGGTCGGCGTGGACGTCGACCCGGCGTTGATCCAGGCCGCCCAGGAGGACTACCCGGGGCCGCGCTGGATCGTCAGCGACCTCGCCGAGATCGACCTGCCCGCGCACGGCGTGACCAAGCCCTTCGACGTGATCGTGTGCGCCGGCAACGTCATGACGTTCCTCGCCCCCAGCACGCGCAGGACCGTGCTCCAGCGCTTCCGCGAGCACCTGGCACCGGAGGGCCGAGTGGCGGTGGGCTTCGGCACCGGCCGCGGCTACGAGCGCGACGAGTTCTTCGCCGACGCGGAGGCCGCCGGTCTCCAGACGGACCTGGCGCTGGCCACGTGGGACCTGCGCCCGCTCCGCGACGACTCCCAGTTCCTGGTCGCCCTGCTCAGCCGCGCTCCCGGCTCTCGGTGACCACGCCCCCCTCGATCAGGCGCTGGACGGCGTCGTCCGGGACGCCCGCTTCCGACAGCACTTCCCGCGAGTGCTGGCCGAGCAGCGGAGCCGGACGCGGCGGTGGCGCGGGACCGCCGAAGTCGATCGGGCGGCGAGCGAGCCGGACCGGTCCCGCCCCGGGCTGTTCGACGGTCCGGAAGAACCCGGTCGCGGTCAACTGCGGGTCGGTGAAGAGGTCTTCGACCGAGTTGACCGGGCCGTGCGGGATGTCGGCGCGTGCGAACGCCTCGCTCCACTCCGCGGAGGTGCGGGTGACCATCTCCTCCGCCAGCAGCGCGTAGAGCTCGTCGATGTGGGCCGTGCGGGCCTGGAGGTCGCGGAACCGAGGGTCCTCGGCGAGTTCGGGCCGGCCGATCAGGTCGAAGAACACCGTCCAGTGCTTGTCGGCCTACATCATGACCGCCAGGTGCCCGTCCTGGGTGGCGTACGGACGTCGGTGGGGTGAATCGGTGCGGGCGTAGCCGGTCGGCCCGGACGGCGGGTCGGTGATCCAGCCGCCCTGGCGGTCGAGCAGCATGAACGAGGCCATGCCCTCGAACATCGGGACCTCCACCGACCGACCGGCACCGTCGACCTCCCGGGCGCGCAAGGCCGCGCAGGTCGCCGCGGCGCCGTAGAGGCCCATGATCTTGTCGGAGGCCGCCGAACGCCAGTACTCGGGCTCACCACCGGCGGCGGCCTGGGCGTCGGCGATGCCGGAAGCCGCCTGGATGACGCGTCGTAGGCGGGCCGGTCGGCGTGCGGCCCGCCCTTGCCGTAACCCCGGAAGGCGCAGAGCACCAGCTCCGGGTTGACCTCCCGCAGCGCGTCCCAGGTCAACCCCAGCCGCTCCGCCGCGGGGGGCCGGATGTTGTGCAGCAGGACGTCCGCGCTGCGCACGAGCGCGTGCAGCACCTCGCGGGCGTCGTCGCTCTTGAGGTCGAGCGCCAGCGAGCGCTTGCCCCGGTTGGCGTTGACGAAGATCGGGCCGACGCCCGACCCGGAGGCGTCGCCGATGCCGCGGACCTGGTCGCCCGCCAGGGACTCGACCTTGACCACGTCGGCGCCCCACTCGGCGAGCACCTGCGCCGCGTAGGGCCCCATGAACACGGTGGACAGGTCCAGCACCCGCACACCGGACAGCAAGTCCCCGTTCATCGACGCCCGCCGGGGATCGCGGGGGTCTGCGCAGGTGCGCCGAGCACCACGTCCCACAGCGGGCCGGTCTGCGCGGTTCCGCCGAGGAAGCGGTCCCAGTCGCGGGTGGTGCCGAACTCGCCGCGCCAGTCGAGCGCGGGCAGCGTGAACAGCTGCAGCGGGTGCTCCTGGGTGGTGCCGATGGCGCCGTGGACCTGGTGGGCGTTGCGCACCACGACGGAGGCGGCGTGCCCGGCGCAGGAGCGCGCCGCGGCGACCTTGGCCGCCGAGGCCGGGCCGGCGAGGTCGGTCTCCACCGCGTCGAGCACGGCCGCGTCCACCGCCGCCCGTGCGAGGGCCGCCTCGGCGGCGGCGTCGGCGACGAGGTGTTGCACCGCTTGGAACTTCGCCAGCGGACGTCCGAACTGGACGCGCACGCGGGTGTGCTCGACGCACAGGTCCACCGCCTTGTCCAGCGCCCCCACGACCTGCACGGCACGGGCCAGCGCACCCCGCAGCACCAGCCGGTCCAGCAGGGCCGGGTCCAGCTCCACGGCCCCTCGAGGTTCCGCAGCGCACCGCAGGTCTCCCCGCGGTAGCCCGGACTGCGTGACCCCGTCACCGAGGTGCTCGACTCCCTCCGCCGCGGAGCTGAGGTCCGTGGGGGTGACAGGTTCTTCGGCCAGGGCGCAGGTGCCGTCGGGGCGGCGGAAGACCAGGAGCGCGGGGACGTGACCGAGCCACGGCACCGTCCGGGCCGTGCCGTCGGGTTCGACGACCGCGACCGTGCGCGGCGCCGTCGGATCGTCCGAGGGACGTCCCGCGCCGCGCAGCAGCCAGTGGGCGAGCAGGTCGCTCTCGGCGAAAGGCAGGTGGCGCGCCGCCGCGGCGCTCTCGCTCAGCAGCGCGGCGGCTTCCGGCCAACCGGCACCCGATCCGCCGTGCTCCTCAGGTGCGGTGAGCGCGGTGAACCCGAGATCGCCCAGCTGCGCCCACCGGTCGGCGTCGAAGTCGACACCGTTGGTGGCCTGGTCGAGGCGGTCGGTGAGGTCGCCCGCGAGGACGTCGCGCAGCACCCCGCGCAGGTCGTGGTCCACCGTGCTCATCAGCGCATCCCCAATCCCCGTGCGATGACCCCGCGCAGCACCTCGCTCGTCCCGCCGCGCAAGGTGAACCCCGGCCGCTGCTGCACCGACCGCCGGGTCAGCGCCGCGACGTGGGCGGTGGCGCCGGTGGGCGTGGCGAGGTCGGCCAGGTCCGCGATGTCGCCTTCCAGCGTCGTGCCCAGCACCTTCACCAGCGCGGCCGGGACGTCCGGCCGTTCACCGCGCTGCAGGGCCGCGGCGATGGACAGCGACATCTGGTGCAGCCCCGCCAACCTGGCGGTGATCCGCCCGGCCTCGGCCGGGTCCAGGCCACCGACCAGGGATGTCGCCAACTGGTAGGTGGAGAGGAACCGCTCGGGGCCGGACCGTTCGAACGACAGCTCTGAGGTGACCTGATGCCAGCCCGCTCCGATCTCCCCCACCACGTGGTCGTCGGGCACGTGCACCCCGTCGAGGTGGACCTCGTTGAAGTGGTGCGTGCCGTTGGCCGAGACGACCGGGCGGATCACCACCCCGGGCGAGTCCAGCCGCACCAGCAGCTGGCTGAGCCCGGCGTGCCGGTCGCCGTCCTGCGGCGAGGTGCGCACCAGCGCGATGAAGGCGTCCGCGACGTGCGCGCCGGAGGCCCACAGCTTCGTGCCGTGCACCCGCCACCCGTCGGTCACCCGCTCGGCCCGCGTCCGCACGGACGCCAGGTCGGAGCCCGAGTCCGGCTCGCTCATGCCGATCCCGAAGAACACCTCACCGGAGACGATGCGCGGCAGGTACCGGCGTTTGAGCTCCTCGCTGCCGAAGCGCAGCAGGTTCGGCGCCACCTGGCGGTCGGAGATCCAGTGCGCGGCGACCGGCGCTCCCGCCGCCAGCAGCTCCTCGGTGACCACGAAACGCTCCAGGAACGTCCGGCCGTGCCCGCCGTGCTCGGTGGGCACGGTCATCCCCAGCCAGCCGTGTTCGGCCAGCGCTCGGGTGAAGGCCACGTCCCACCCGCTCAGCCAGCTGTCCACGGTCGGCACGAACGCTCCCGCTTCCACCTGCTCGGTGAGGAAGGACCGCACCTCCCGGCGCAACGAGATCAGCGCCTCGTCCTCGCGGACGGGCGGCGGCATCAGAGACGGCATCGACCACTCCTGCGCAGCGTGCGAACGGGTGCGTTCCCCACGTAACCGGTACGCACGCCCCCGGTCAACGGACCTTCCTGGTGACCCGGGCTCGTCCGCGCACGTATGGTGTCGCCGATCAGGCCCGGTTGCTGGGAGGAACGCTGCTCATGTCCGATGTGCTGGTGGTCGAGCGCACCGATCACGTGGAGACCTGGACGATCAACCTGCCCGACCAGCGCAACCCGATCTCGGGTGCGGACGTGGTCGAGGCGTTCGAGGTCAACGTGCGACGGGTGCAGCAGGACCTGGACGTGCGGTGCGTGGTGCTGACCGGGGCCGGCAAGGCGTTCTCGGCGGGCGGCAACGTCAACGACATGCGGGAGAAGGCCGGCATGTTCAGCGGCAGCCCGTGGCAGATGCGCAACGGCTACCGGGACGGGATCCAGCGCATCCCGCTCGCCCTGACCGAGTGCGAGGTCCCGGTGGTGGCGGCGGTCAACGGTCCGGCGGTCGGCGCGGGCTGCGACCTGGCCCTGATGTGCGACCTGCGGGTGGCCTCCACCCACGCCTGGTTCGCCGAGTCCTTCGTGCAGCTCGGCATCATCCCCGGTGACGGGGGTGCGTGGTTGCTCACCCAGGCCGTCGGTCCGCAGCGCGCGGCGGAGATGGCCCTGACCGGGGACCGCGTCGACGCCCAGAAGGCCCTCGAGTGGGGCCTGGTCGCCCACGTCGTCGAGCCCGAGGAGCTCCTCGACGAGGCCAGGGCGCTGGCGGAGCGGGTCGCCAAGAACCCGCCGCACGCCACCCGCATGGCCAAGCGCCTGCTCAAGGAGTCCCGCACCCACGACCTGCGCCACGTCCTGGAGCTCTCGGCCACCATGCAGGCCCTCTCCCACCACACCGAGGACCACGCCGAAGCCATGGACGCCGTGCTGGACAAGCGCTCCGCCGACTTCCGAGGCCGCTGACGAGCGCTGGGTCGAGAGGTCGCTGTGCTCGGCGGTGCGGGTGGCAGAAACCCCCGGAAAGGGGAGAGCACCGCGGCTCCGAGGCTCCGTGCGCCACGGAGCCACGAAGCCGCCCAGAACCTGCGGCGGTGCCGGCTGAGCCCCACACCTGGAGCAGCGGCTCCGCCGTACACCCACAGCTCCCGGTCGTGATCAGGGCCCGGCCTGGTCGTCCGGCACGAGCACGCAGCGGCTGCCGGTGAAGATGGTGACCATGCAGCGGTTGTTGTGGTTGCACAGCGACCGCGTCGTGGGGTCCTGCGCGATGCGGTTGACCAGGTCGGGTTCGCGGAGCAGCGCTCGGCCCATCGCGACGAACTGGAACCCCTCGTGCATGGCCGTGTCCATGACCTGCCGGTTGGTGACGCCGCCCAGCAGCACCATCGGGAGCCCGACCGCCGCGCGGACCTGGCGGGCGTCGTCGAGCAGGTAACCGTCCTGGTACGGGTACTCGCGGAGGAACTTGCTGCCGACGAGCTTCACGCCGGTGCGGATCGGTTCGCGCATCACCTCGGCGAACTCGCGGACCGGCGCCTCGCCCTTGAACAGGTACATCGGGTTGAGCAGCGAGCTGCCCGCGGTCATCTCCAGCGCGTCGACCGTGCCGTCGGCCTCCAGCCACTGCGCGACGGTGATCGCCTCGTCGAGCCAGAACCCCCCGGGCACGCCGTCGTCCATGTTGAGCTTGGCCAGGATCGCGATCCGGTCCCCCACGGCGTCGCGGACGGCGCGCATGATGCGCAGCGCGAAACGAGCGCGGTTGGCCAGGGAACCACCGTAGTCGTCGGTGCGCTTGTTGATCTTCGGGCTGAGGAACGAGCTGGCCAGGTAGTTGTGTCCCAAGTGGACTTCCACGGCGTCGAACCCGGTGTCCACCGCCATCTTCGCGGCGTCGCCGTGCGCCTGCACGACCCGGTCGATGTCGGCCTGCGTCGCCGCCTTGACCGGGCGCAGCGACTGCAGGCTCAGCGACCTGCTGGGACCGAGGGCGGGCAGCTTGGTCTTCGTCGAGTCGGCGACCGGGCCGGAGTGACCCACCTGCGCGGAGATCGCGGCACCTTCCGCGTGCACGGCCTCGGTCAACCGCCGCAGGCCCGGGACCGCTTCCTCGCGCCACACGAGTTGGTGCCCGTCGGTGCGCCCCTCGGGCGAGACCGCGCAGTAGGCGACCGTGGTCATCCCGACGCCGCCGGCGGCGTGCCGGACGTGGAAGTCGATCAGCTCGTCGGTGACCAGGCCGCGACGCGCCCGCTTCTCGTAGGTGGCCGCCTTGAGGACGCGGTTGCGCAACCGCACCGGTCCCAGCTTCGCCGGCCCGAGGACGTCGGGAACAACCTTCTCGCGCATCGCTTTCTCCTCACGTCGTCCTTCACCGCCTTGCGAAGAGGCGCAGGTACTGCGGTAAACCGCGCAGCGGGACCGGTCGCGGCCACGCGTCGGAACGGAAGTGGGCGTCGGAACCGCCGTCGACGAACACCACGGACCCCACCAGGAAGTCGGCGGCGTCGGAGAGCATGAAGACCACCCAGTCGGCGAGCTGCGAGGGATCGCCGAACCCGCCTGCCGGAACTGGGAAGGCCTTGACCGCACGCGCTTGGGACGGGTCGGCCAGCTGGCGCTCCAGCAGCGGGGTCAGGATCGCGCCCGGGGCGAGCGCGTTGAGCCGGATCCCGGCTCCGGCCCACTCGCGCCGCACCGCCGTGCGGCGCACCCAGTGGCTCACCGCGAGCTTCGAGGCGGCGTAGATCATCGACGGCGCCGCGGGGCCGAACAGCCGAACGCTGCGCACCGCTTGGCCCGGGTCGTCGCCGAGCAGGGCGCGCACCGCCCGCCGCGGCACGAGCGGTGTCGTGGTCGTCGAGTTGCTGGAGATCACCACGACCTTGGCGCCGCCCGCCAACGCCGGACGCCAGGCCCGCAGGAGCTCGACCACGCCGAGGTAGTTGACCTGCGCGATCTGCCGCTCCCGCCCGCGGAGGGGCCCCAGCCCGGCCGCCAGCACCGCACCGTCGAGACGGCCGCCCGCGGCGTCGAGCACCCGGTCGGCGGCGGTGCGCCTGCCCGACGGGGTGGACAGGTCGGCCTCGACCTCGGCGTCGGCCAGGTCCACGCCGATCACGGTGTGACCGGCCGCGCGCAGCTTGCTCGCGGCCTCACCGCCCATGCCCGACCTCGACCCGGTGACCGCGTAGGTGCCCATTGGTGCCTCCTCCCGCAGCGTCGCGGTCGGAACCCTACCAGCATTTTGGCGCATGTCGCCAAAAATTTTTGCCGTGCCGTTGACCTGCACCGGGGTTCGGTATGGTCGCCGCGTGAGCCACAGCGATGCCCCGGCGCCGCAGCGCGGCCGCCCGACCGTCCTCGACCGCGCCGCCATCGCCGCCGCGACCTTCCGGCTCTGGAGCGAGCGCGGGTACGCCGACGTCGGGTGGAAGGACATCGCCGAGGCCACCGGCGTCAGCGTCCGCACCCTCGTGCGGCACTTCGCCCACAAGTCCGACATCGCCTGGCTCGGCGTGCCCGCGGCCACCCGCCGGCTCCGCCACGCGCTCCACGAGGTCCCCGACGACGTCCCGGTCGACGACGCGGTCCGCCGCGCGATCGTCGCCTCCATCGCCGATGACCCGATGACGCCGGCGGGGCCGGACTGGATCCGCGTGGTGTGCTCCGAACCCGAACTGGCCGGGACCGCCCCGACCGCCTACCGGCCGTGGATCGCCGAACTCGCCGGGTTCCTCCGCGAGCGCGTCCCCGGCATCACCCCCGCGTGCGCCACGGCCGTGGCCAGCGGCTACCAGGCCGCGACCTTCGCCGCCCTGGTCAGCTGGTGTGGAACCGGATCGCACGACCGCGCCGCAGACGCCGCTGACGAGGCGCTGAGCTGGATGTCCGTCCGTCGTGGCTGACCGCCCCGCTGCGCTCGTCCGCGAGCAGCGGGTGCCGCGCAATCGCCTTTCGAGTCGACGAAATCACATTTCAGCATTCTTCCGCAGTTCGAAAACGGTGGGCGGAGTAGAATTGGCTTTCTGCTATACTACTGATGTACCAGAATTCGAATGCAGCAGAACTGCGTTCTGATGAAGTCGGGGCGATGATGACTGCGATCGAGGAGCAACCGGCCAACCTGTCCATGGCGGAGAAGGCGTACCTCGCCATCCGCGACAAGTTGATCATGCTCGACATCCCGCCGATGGCGCCCATCGACGACGCCGCGCTGGCACGGTCGCTCGAGATCGGCCGCACCCCCGTGCGCGAGGCCCTCAAGCGGCTGGAGATCGACCGGCTGGTCGTGTCGTACCCGCGCCGGGGCACCTTCGCCACAGCCGTGGACATCACCGACCTCGCCTCCATCTCCGACCTGCGGGTGCACCTCGAACCGCTGGCCGCGCGCCGGGCCGCCGAGGTCGCCGGTGACGACGACCGGGCGGAGATCAGCTCGCTCGTCGACCGCCTCGACGGCATGGACTTCCGCTCGATGGTCCGCGACGAGATCATGCGCTGGGACCTGCACGTCCACCGCACGATCTACCGAGCCGCCGGCAACCCGCACCTCGAAGACACCCTGATCCGCTACGACAACCTCGCCACGCGGATCTTCTGCGTCTTCCTCGACCGCATGCAGGACTTCGACAGCCACGTCATGGAGCACTCGGCCCTGCTGCGCGCCATCGGTGCGCAGCGGGCCGACAAGGCGGAGCAGTTGGCCAGGGAGCACGTCCTCAACTTCGACAAGGCGATGCGGTCCCTGGTGTGAACCGCCCTGTTGAGCTTGCTCTGCTCAGCGGTGCGGGTGGCAGGAACCCCCGGAGGGGAGAGCACAGCGGCTCCGTGGCTCCGCTCCGCTCCTGATGTGTGCCAGCACACGGCGTCGCGGCGCACTCGCCACGAAGCCGCTCAGAACCTGCGGCGGTGCCGGCTGACTGAGTCCCACACCTGACGAAGCGGCTGCCGCCGCGAACCGCCTCGATGCCGTGGGGACTTCTCACGTCGCGGGAATTCGGTGAGTGGTGGGGGATCCTGCGGGGTGACGCTGAGAACAGCGTCTTCTTCGCCGCGTGCTTCTGCAGCTCCTCGCCGTGGGAACCGCCCCGCATGGCGGCGATCGAGCGAGTCCGGGGTTGCGGGGCGTTTCTCACTCATGTCCTTCGTGGACAGTTGTTCTTCCGTCGGCTTCTGCAGTCCTACAGGCGTTGGGCCAGTTTTCGGCGCCATTGGCCGAAGGGACGGGAGCGGTCTACGGCGAGGACGCCGACCGGTTCGTCCGCGGCGTCGAGGTAGAGGGCCAGGAAGTCGCCGGTCTCGAGGTCGCCCTCCTCGACCTGGACGGTGCAGTCCTCGGTGCGGTGCCCGGCGAACTGGATCTTGTGCCCGTACTGGTCGGACCAGAAGTAGGGCACCGCGTGGTGCTTCGGAGCCGAACGCTCGCGGCCGAGCAGCGCCGCGACGGCCGCAGCCGGCTGCTGCAGCGCGTTGGTCCAGTGCTCCAGCCGCATCGGCCGCGCCGTGTAGTCCCGGAAGGAGCAGGCGCAGTCCCCCGCGGCCACCACCTCCGGCAGGAGGGTGCGCCCCGCGGCGTCGGTGCGGACACCAGCGTCGAGGTCGATCCCCGAGCCCGCCAGCCACTCGGTGTTGGGCTCGGCGCCGATCCCGACCACCACGACGTCGGCGGGGAGTTCGCGCCCGTCCGACAGCCGCACACCGCTCACCCGTGACTCCCCGACCAGCTCGGAGAGGCCGGAGAGCGCGTGCACCCGCACACCGTGGCGAGCGTGCAGGCGGGCGCACACCTCGCCCATCTCCGCGCCGAGCGCGCGCCGCAGCGGCACCGGCCCGTTGTCGACGAGGTCGACCTCGCAGCCCAGGCCGACCGCCGTCGAGGCGACCTCGGCGCCGATGAACCCGCCTCCGACGATCACCAGCCGGGCACCGGGAACCAGGTCGGCCCGCAGCGCGATCGCGTCGTCGAGGGTGCGCAGCGCGTGCACTCCTGCCAGGTGCGCGCCGGGGAGCTCGCGCGCCCGCGCACCGGTCGCCAGCACGACCCCGTCGGTGGTGACGCGGGTGCCGTCGGCGAGCACGACCGCGCGGTCAGCGGCGTCCAGGGCGGCGGCGGGCCGCCCGAGCCGCCAGTCGACGTCGAGCTCGTCGTCGTCGGAGTCGGTGAGGCGGAGGTCGTCCTCGTCCGCGGTCCCGGCCAGGAACTCCTTGGACAGCGGTGGCCGGTCGTAGGGCGGGTGCGGTTCGTCGCCGATGGCCGTGATCCGGCCGTCGTACCCCTGCTCGCGCAGCGCGCGGATCGCCGAGAGGCCGGCGAGCGAGGCCCCGACGACGGTGATGTGCCGCATTAGACCACTTCCTCCGGCACCGCGCCGCCCACGCGGGACGACTCGTGCACGTAGACCAGGCCGTCCTCGACCGACACGACGTGGGTGCGGACCGGCTTCTTGGCGGGCGGACCGCTCGGCATCCCGGTCTTCAAGTCGAAACACGCAGCGTGCAGCGGACATTCAACCGCGCAGCCCTCCAGCCACCCGTCGGACAGCGACGCGTCCTGGTGCGAGCAGGTGTCGTCGATGGCGTAGAGCTCCCCGTCCACGTTGAACACCGCGATCGCCACGTCACCGTGCACGCGGACCGACTCCCCCGGTGGCAGATCGCCCAGCTCACCAACCAAGATCATGACGCCTCCTGTTGCAGATAGCGGAACACCGCGTGCTATGCGCAACAACAGGATGGAGGTCCGCGACCCGCTCGTCAATGGGGAAATCCGTTCGGGGCAACGGGTTCTCCCGTCCACGGCGCCAGCGGGCGCGCGTCGTCGCGAGGCCGCCGACGAGACGTGGCGACCCCGTGGTCGGATGCGTGGAGGACTTGATTCGGCGACGCCGAGGGGATACCTTCTCGACAACAGATATATCAGTTGTCGAACGCGGTCACAACCGCGCGCCGCCACGAGGACCGCGGCCCCAGCGCTGCGCCGCACCCGGGGGAACCCTGATGACCGATCGCCCCAGACGGCCTCGGCGAGGCCTGAGACCACCTGTCGTGCAAGAGGAACGCACGGTCCACCGGGCGGTCGCGGCGGCATCGGTGGGCAACGTGGCCGAGTGGTACGACTTCGGCATCTACTCCTACCTGGCCGCGGGGGTGCTCGACCGGGTCTTCTTCTCCGACTTCGGGCCGTGGGCGGCCGTCTACACCCTCGGCGCGTTCGCCGCCGCGTTCGTGATGCGCCCGCTGGGCGGCTTCGTCTTCGGCCGGCTCGCGGACCGGTTCGGCCGCACGAAGGTCCTGTCCGCCACGGTGCTGATGATGGCGGGGGCCACCGTGCTGCTCGGCCTCGTCCCCGGTTCGGGTGCGGTCGGCTGGCTGGCTCCCCTGCTGGTGCTGCTCATCCGGATGTTGCAAGGCTTCTCCGCGGGCGGCGAGTACACCGGAGCCCTGACGCTGATCGCCGAGTACGCACCGGACCGGCGACGCGGTTTCTTCGGCAGCTGGCTGGAGTTCAGCACCCTGGCGGGTTACACCCTCGGCGCGGGCACCTGCGGCGCGGTGATCGCCCTCCTGCCGTCCGAGGACCTGCTGTCCTGGGGGTGGCGGGTGCCGTTCCTGCTCGCGCTTCCGCTCGGGATCGTCGGCCTCTACCTGCGCATCCGGCTCGAGGACACCCCGGCGTTCCGGCAGCTCATGGAGCGCTCCCCGGTGCTGGCCACGATGTCGACTCGACGTGCGGTGCAGATCGTGCGCCGCCACTACCGGACGCCCGCGCTGGTCGCAGCCGGGGTGATCGTGGCCTGGAACGTCACCAACTACGTGCTGACCAACTACGCGCCGACCTACCTCACCAGCACGCTCCCCCGCCACGGCGGAGGAGGCACCAGCGGTGCCGTCACCACCGGGTTGCTGGTGGCGGTCATGGTGGTGATGCTGTGCGCCGTCGTGGGCGTGGGCAGGCTCAGCGATCGCATCGGCCGCAAACCGGTCCTGATGACCGGCAGCGTCGCGCTGGTGCTGCTCGGACTGCCGGCGGTGTGGTTGCTGCGCGAGGGGATCGCAGGCCAGGCGCTCGGGCTGCTGATCGTGGGCCTGTGCCTGGTGTGCTTCGCGGCCGTCTCCCCCTCGACGCTGCCCGCCCTGTTCCCGACGATGATCCGCTGCAGCAGCCTCGCGGTCATCTTCAACCTCTCGGTGTCGCTGTTCGCCGGCACCGCTCCGACGATCATCGAGGCCGCGGTGACCGCGACCGGCGACCTCGACTGGCCGGGTTACTACCTCGTCGGCGCCGGGGTCGTCGGCATCGTCGCCACGCACTTCCTGCGGGAGCACGCAGGGAGGCCCCTCGACGGGGCCGCTCCGCTGACTTCCAGCGCCGAGCTCCCGCCCCCGCCGCTGTCGGAGGACGGCGTGCCGCTGGAGCTGCCCCGCTGAGCGTTGCGCCGCAACGACATCAGCGGTCCCAGGACGGACTCCTCTCCCCGGTGGGCGGACGACGGGTGGCCCCGCACCGGACTCGGTGCGGGGCTGCCCGGGTGCTGCGCTCAGCCCGTGCGTTCCCGGACCCAGTCGTGGAACTCGGTGATGTGGTGCTCGCTGGGCACGAGCACGCCGCCCGCGGCGTAGGAGCGTGAACCCATCGCCAGCTGGCAGCGCTCGCAGGCTTCGAAGTCCTGCTGGTTGACGCGGTGGAACAGCTCCACCGAGCGCTCGATGTCCGCTCCCGAGTCGACCACCTCCGGCAGGTACAGCCAATCGCAGCGCACCAGCGTGCGGTCCGGCGCCAGCGGGAACATCCGGTGGAAGACGACGTGGTCGGGCACGAGGTTGATGAACACCTGCGGCCGCACGGTGATGGCGTAGTACCGGCGGTCCTGCTCCTCGTTCACGCCCGGCAACTTGGTCAGCCCGGCCGAACCGTCCACCGTGAACCCCTCGACGTCCTCGCCGAACTCGGCGCCGTGTCCCACGAAGTACTGCGCGGCCAGGCCATCGGCGAACTCCGGGAGCACGTCGGTGAGCTCGGGGTGGATCGTGGCGCAGTGGTAGCACTCCATGAAGTTCTCGACGATCTGCTTCCAGTTCGCCTGCACGTCGTACTCGACACGCCTGCCCAGCTTCAGGTCCGCGACCTGGTACCCCACGATCGCGTCCGGAGTGCCCAGCCGGGTGGCGACGTCGCCGATGACGGTGTCCTCGAACGAGGGCGGCTCGTCGGCCAGGCACAGCCACACGTAGCCGAGCCATTCGCGCACGTGCACCTCGTGCAGGCCGTACCGGGTGCGGTCGACGTCGTCCATCGCACCGAGGTTGGGCGCGGCGATCAGAGCGCCGTCCAGGGAGTAGGTCCAGGCGTGGTACGGGCACTGGAAGGACCGGCGGACCTCGCCCTCCTCCTCGGTGCACAAGCGAGCACCGCGGTGCCGGCACACGTTGAGGTAGGCCTTGACGGCGCCGGTGCGGCCCCGCGTGACCAGGACGCTCTCACGTCCGATCTGGACGGTCTCGAACGTGCCCGGCCCGGTCAGGTCCGCGCTGCGCACGGCGCAGAACCAGCTCGCCTCGAAGATCGTGGCCTGCTCCAGGCGGAAGATCCCGGGGTCGGTGTAGTAGTGGCCCGGCAGCGTCTCGCGCAGGCTCTCGGGAAGCGGGGACTCGGTGGTGGGGAGCTCACCGGTGGTCATGGGCGACAACCTCTCAGCGCAGGGGGAGGACTTTCACGGGAACACGACGGTGCTGGTGCCGTTGAGCTGGACTCGGTGCTCGCAGTGCCAGCGCACCGCGCGGGACAGCGCGAGCGCTTCGGCGTCCCTGCCGACGGTCTGCAGGGCTTTCGGGTCGTGGGTGTGGTCGATGCGGATGACCTCCTGCTCGATGATCGGCCCTTCGTCGAGGTCGGGGGTGACGTAGTGGGCGGTGGCGCCGACGAGCTTCACGCCCCGGTCGTAGGCCTGGTGGTAGGGCTTCGCGCCCTTGAACCCGGGCAGGAACGAGTGGTGGATGTTGATCGCGCGGCCGTGCAGCGCCTTGCAGGTCTGGTCGGAGAGCACTTGCATGTACCGGGCGAGCACGACGAGTTCGGCGGCGTGGTCGTCGACCACCTGCAGCAACCGCGCCTCGGCCGCCGGCTTGGTCTCCGGCGTGACCGGGATGTGGTGGAACGGCAGCCCGGCGGCCTCGGCCATCGGGCGCAGGTCCACGTGGTTGGAGACCACGGCGACGATCTCGGCGCCCAGCCCACCCGCGCGCCAGCGGTAGATCAGGTCGTTGAGGCAGTGCCCCAGCTTCGACACCATCACCAGCACCCGGGCAGGTCGGTCGGGGTGGAAGGCGTAGTCCATCGCGAAGTCCGCCGCCACCTGCTCGAACCCGCGTGAGAGGTGCTCGAGGTCGGCGTCCCCGGTGGCCTGCACGCGCAGGAACAGCCGCCCGCGCACGGCGTCGTCGAACTGGCGGTACTCGCCGATGTCGCACCCGCGCTCGAACAGGAACGAGCTGACGGCCTGGACGATGCCCGTGCGGTTCGGGCAGCTCAAGGTGAGGGTGAACGTCACGGGATTCTCCTCAGCATTCCACGATGTTCAGCGCGAGGCCGCCGCGCGCGGTCTCCTTGTACTCGTCCTTCATGTCCGCTCCGGTCTCGCGCATCGTCTTGATCGCCGTGTCCAGCGAGACGTGGTGCCGGCCGTCGCCGCGCAGCGCCATCCGGGCGGCGGTGATCGCCTTGATCGCGGCGATGGCGTTGCGCTCGATGCAGGGGATCTGCACCAGTCCGCCCACGGGGTCGCAGGTGAGCCCGAGGTTGTGCTCGATGCCGATCTCGGCGGCGTTCTCCACCTGCTCGGGCGTGCCGCCCAGCAGCTCGGCCAGTCCGGCGGCGGCCATCGAGCAGGCGGAGCCGACCTCGCCCTGGCACCCGACCTCGGCGCCGGAGATCGAGGCGTTCTGCTTGAACAGCACGCCGATGGCGCCGGCGGTGAGCAGGAACCGGACCGCCGCGTCGTCGTCGAAACCGGGCACGGAGCGGTGGGCGTGGTGCAGCACCGCCGGGACGATCCCGGCGGCACCGTTGGTCGGGGCGGTCACCACCCGACCGCCCGCGGCGTTCTCCTCGTTGACCGCCAAGGCGTGGAGCGACACCCACTCCATCGGATCGGCGGTGTCGTCGAGGCTGGCGCGCAGCGCGCGGGCTCGGCGGCGGACCCGCAAGCCGCCGGGCAGGACCCCGCTGGTGCGCACGCCCCGTTCGACGCACTCGCGCATCACCTGCCAGATGTGCAGCAGCTGCGCGCGGACCTCCTCCTCGGTGCGCCAGGCGGTTTCGTTAACCAGGACGAGGTCGCTGATGCGCCGCCCGGTGCGGTGGGTGTGGGCGAGCAGTTCGGCGGCGCTGCGGAACGGGTGGGCGAGCGGGGTGGCGTCGGAAGGCGCCGGACGTGCCGCCTCGTCCTCGTCGAGGACGGAACCGCCCCCGACCGAGTAGTACTCGCGGCGCACGAGACGGGCACCGCTGTCGTCGAAGGCCTCGAGGACCATCCCGTTGCTGTGGAACTCCAACCGCGTCCGGCGGTGCAGCACGACGTCGGAGTCCACGTCGAAGGCGATCTTGTGCTCACCGCCGAGGCTGAGGCGCTTCTCCTCCCGCACCGCGAGCACCTGCGGTTCCACGGCCACCGGATCGACCAGGTGCGGTTGTTCCCCGGCCAGCCCGAGCACGACGGCCGTGACGCTGCCGTGCCCGTGCCCGGTGGCGCCCAGCGATCCGAACAGCTCGCAGCGCACCCGCGCGACCTCGGGCAGCGCGCCGGTGGCGCGCAGGTGCTCGACGAACCGGTAGGCCGCCCGCATCGGCCCGACGGTGTGCGAACTCGACGGCCCGATGCCGACCTTGAACAAGTCGAACGTGGACAGGCTCATGTGCGTGCTCCGATCGGGTCGTGTGCGGGGACGGAGGGGACGGCGGCCCGGGTCACCGGCGGATGCGGTGCATGTCGGGGTCCACCAGCGGCTCTGCCGCGACCGTGGCCGGGACCAGCCGGTCGAAGTACTGGATCTGCACCGGGGTTCCCACCTCGGCCTCCGCCGGGAGCCAGGCGTAGGCGATGGGGGTGCCGAGCGTGTGGCTGAAGGCCGCCGAGGTGATGTGGCCCGAGGGCTCGCCGTCGAGGAACACCGGTTCCGAGCCGAGGACCACGCTGCGTCCGTCGTCGATGGTCAGGCAGGTCAGCCGTCGTGCGACGACCTCCGGCTCGATCCGCGCGAGGGCGTCCCGGCCGACGAAGTCCCCCTTCTGCAGGCGCACGGCGAACCCGACACCGGCCTCGTAGGGGTTGTGCTCGGTGGTCATGTCCGCACCCCAGGCCCGGTAGCCCTTCTCCAGCCGGAGGCTGTTGAACGCGGCGCGGCCGGCGGCCACCGCTCCGAGGTCACGGCCCGCTTCGAAGAGCACGTCCCACAACCGCTGGCCGTGCTCGGCGCTGGTGTAGAGCTCCCAGCCCAGTTCCCCGACGTAGGACACGCGCATGGCGGTGACCGGGACGCCGGCGATGCGGATCCGCTTGCAGCGGAAGTACTTCAACCCGTCGTGGGACAGGTCGTCCCGGCTCAGCGGTTGCACCAGGTCCCGCGCCAGCGGACCCCACACACCGATGCAGCAGGTGCCTCCGGTGATGTCGCGCAACGCCACGCTCCCGTCGTCGGGGAGCTTGCGACGCAGGTGCTCGTGATCGAGGTTGCCGTTGGCCCCGACCTGGAACAGCTGCTCGCCGAGTCGTGCCACGGTCAGGTCGCTGCGCACACCCCCGGCCTCGTCGAGCATCAAGGTGTAGGTCACCGACCCGACCGACTTGTCGACCTTGTTGGTGGTCAGCCCGTCCAGGAACGCCAGCGCTCCGGGTCCGCTGACCTCCAGGCGCTTGAGGGAGGTCATGTCGTACAGCGCGACGGCGGTGCGGGTCTTCCACGCCTCCACCGCGGCGATCGGGCTGTGGTACATCGCCGACCAGGCGTCCCGCGACGGCGGTTGCCACTCCATCGGCAGGTCCTTGACCAGCGGGGCGTTCGCCTCGAACCAGTGCGGGCGTTCCCAGCCGTGGGCCTCGAGGAAGACGGCACCGAGGTCCACCTGCCGCGCGTGGAACGGGCTCACGCGCAGGTTCCGCGGCGAGAACTTCGGTTGCAGCGGGTGCTTGACGTCGTAGATCTCCACGAAGTTGCGCGAGGAGGTCTCCTCGACGTGCTCGGGCGCGGTCTCGACGTCGTCGAAGCGGTGCACGTCGCACCCGTGCAGCTCGACCTCGCTGCGCCCGTCGACCAGCAGCTGGGCGACCGACCGCGCGACGCCGGCGGAGTGGGTGACCCACACGGCCTCGGCGATCCAGAAGCCGTGCACGTCCGGCGATTCGCCGACCAGCGGCCCACCGTCGGGGGTGAAGGAGAAGACCCCGTTGAAGCCCTCCTCCACGGTCGCGGTCCGCAACGCGGGCAGCAGGTGCTTGCTGTGCTCCCAGGACGGGGCGAAGTCCTCCTCGGTGAACGGCAGCATCGACGGCATGGCCCGCTCCGAGGTCTCCTCGTCCTGCGGCAGCTCGTCCAGCCGCACCGGCATCGGCCGGTGGGCGTAGGTGCCGATGCCGAGGCGGTCGACGTGCTCGCGGTAGTAGAGGTCGCGGTCCTGGTGGCGCAGGATCGGCAGGTTGGCCTCGGTGCGGACGTCGTTGCGCCCCGCCAGTTCGGGCAGCGGCGCGGTCTTGGCGTACTGGTGGGCCATCGGCAGCAGCGGGACCGTCATGCCGACCATCTCGCCGATGGCCTGGCCCCAGAACCCGGCGCAGCTCACGACGACGTCCGCGGGGATCTCACCGTGGTCGGTCTCGACCCCGGTGACCCGGCCGTGGCTGTGGTTGATGCCGACGACCTTCACCGCACCGCGGAACCGAGCGCCGCGCGCCACCGAGCGCCGCGCCAGCGCGACGACCGCGCGGGCCGCCTTGGCGAGTCCGTCGGTGGGCGTGTGGAGCCCGCCGAGCACCTTCTCCGCGTCCAGCAGCGGGTGCAGCTTCGCGCACTCCTCGGGTCCGATGACCTCGCCCGGAACGCCCCAGGAGGTGGCCCAGCCCTGCTTGCGGTGCAGGTCGGCGAGCCGTTCCGGGGTGGTCGCGATCTCCAGGCCGCCGACCTGGTTGAAGCACCGGTCGCCGTCGTCGTCGAGGCCCTGCAGCTTCTCGACGGTGCAGGTGGCGAACTCGGTCATCGTCTTCGACGGGCTCGTCTGGTAGACGAGGCCCGGGGCGTGCGACGTCGAACCGCCGGTGAGCGGCAGCGGTCCCTGGTCGACGACGGTGACCTGGTTCCACCCGCGGCTGGTGAGCTCGTCGGCGAGGTTCGCACCGACGATCCCGGCTCCGATGATGACGACGCGAGGTGTCGTGCCCATGCTGATCTCCTAACGGGCGGAGGCGTGAAGCTGGGGAGACCCGCCTGCGACGAGGCGAGAGGCGTTGCGGGGGAGGGATTTCCGGCACCGAGCGGAGCCGTGCGGAGAAAGATCAACACTCTCTGGAAGAGGACTGATATATCAACTGGACATCAAGGTAAGCGGCCGCCGAACCGCGGTCAACACGTGGCCGGGAAATTCCGCCGCCCCAGGGGAAACCTCCCTCGCACGGGCGAACGACGCGGCGATCGGCAGGTCGAGGGAGCGCGCTCCCTCGACCCGGTCAGGGCCGTTCGCCCAGCGCCGGGAGCAGGAGCTCCGCCAGCACGCCGGCGCACTCGGAACCCGCTCAGCACCGGCGGATGCCGGCCGCCGGTCATGGCAACTCCCCCGCCTTCCTGACCCGCGCCTGAGCGAGAGGGCTTGACCGGGCGGCGCGTGGTGCTACCTTGGTATCCATCTGATACATCAGTTGTCTTCCTAGCGCGTCTCCCCTGCTGAGCACCTGCTCCCTCGCACCTCGAACGGAGGGCTCTCATGCCGCGCACTCCCGGCGCTGAGCTACCCGAACACCCGGACTGGCTCTGGGATACCGCCGACCCGAAACCGTCCTACGACGTGGTGATCGTCGGCGGCGGAGGTCACGGCCTGGCTACCGCTTACTACCTCGCGGTCAACCACGGCATCACCAACGTGGCCGTGCTCGAGAGCGGTTGGCTGGCAGGCGGGAACATGGCCCGCAACACCACGATCATCCGCTCCAACTACCTGTGGGACGAGAGCGCCGGGCTCTACGAGCACGCGCTGAAGCTCTGGGAGGGCTTGGAGGAGGAGCTGGACTACCCGCTGCTGTTCTCCCAGCGCGGCGTGCTCAACCTGGCCCACTCGCTGCAGGAGGTCCGCGACGGCGTGCGGCGGGTCGGCGCGAACCGGCTCAACGGCATCGACGCCGAATGGCTCGACCCCCAGCAGGTGGCCGAGATCTGCCCGATCCTCAACACCTCCCCCGACCTGCGCTACCCGGTCATGGGCGCCACCTGGCAACCCCGCGCGGGCATCGCCAAGCACGACCACGTGGCGTGGGGCTTCGCCCGCGCGCTGGACCGGATGGGCGTGGACCTGGTGCAGAACTGCCAGGTCACCGGGTTCGACCGGGTCGGCGACACGATCGTGGGCGTGAAGACCACCCGCGGCGACATCGCCGCCGGGAAGGTCGCCCTGGCCGCGGCCGGGCACACCTCGGTGCTGGCCGACGAGCTCGGACTGCGGTTGCCGATCCAGAGCCACCCGTTGCAGGCGCTGGTCTCCGAACTGCTGGAGCCGGTGCACCCGACGGTGGTCATGTCCAACGCCGTGCACGTCTACGTCAGCCAGGCGCACAAGGGCGAGCTCGTCCTCGGCGCGGGCATCGACTCCTACAACTCCTACGGGCAGCGCGGCTCGTTCCACACCATCGAGCGGGAGCTGACCGCGGCCGTGGAGCTGTTCCCGATGTTCGCCCGAGCGCACGTGCTGCGCACCTGGGCCGGCGTGGTGGACGTGACCCCCGACGCCTCGGCGATCACGGGCACCACGCCGTTCGAGAACCTCTACGTCAACTGCGGTTGGGGCACAGGCGGTTTCAAGGCCACACCGGGCGTCGGCTGGTGCTACGCCCACACCATCGCCCACGACGAACCGCACCCGCTCAACGCCCCCTTCAGCCTCGACCGGTTCACCACGGGCGCTCTCGTCGACGAACACGGCGCCGCCGGGGTCGCGCACTGAACGGGAGCTTCCCGGCTCGTCCGCTCGGCGGTGCGGGCTGGGTCGCGCACCGGCTACCGCCGCACCTCTGACAACCCCCAGGAGGGCACCCACGATGATGTTGATCCCCTGCCCGTGGTGCGGGCCTCGCAACGAGACGGAGTTCCACCACGGCGGCCAGGCCGACGTGTCGTACCCGGCCGATCCGAGCGCGGTGTCCGATGTGGACTGGGCGCACTTCTTGTTCTACCGCGCCAACCCCAAGGGCGCCTTCACCGAGCGCTGGAACCACCAGGCCGGGTGCCGTCGCTGGTTCACCCTCCGCCGCGACACCCGGACCAACGAGATCCTCCACGACGACAGGGCGGTGACGAGGTGAGCAACGAGTTCAGGCTCGCCGCAGGCGGCCGGGTCGACCGCGACCGCGTGTTGCGGTTCCGCTTCGACGGACGCGACTACGAGGGCTACCAGGGCGACACGCTGGCGTCCGCGGTGCTGGCCAACGGCGTCCACCAGGTCACGACCAGCATCAAGCACGGACGCCCGCGCGGGATCGCGGCCGCGGGCCCGGAAGAGCCGAACGCGCTGGTGCAGATCGACGAACCCTTCCCAGAACCGATGCTGACCGCGACCACGGTCGCGCTGCGCGACGGGCTGGCCGCCACCGGCCTGCCCGGCCAGGGGCGCCTGGCCACCGAACCGGACCCGGCCCGCTACGAGGCGACCCACGCGCACTGCGACGTGCTGGTCGTCGGCGCCGGCCCGGCCGGGCTGGCCGCGGCGCTGAGCGCGGCGCGCAGCGGGGCGCGAGTCGTCATCGCCGACGCCGACACCGAGTTCGGCGGGCAGCTGCTGGGCAGCGGCGAACACCTCGGCGGCGGGCCCGCCGACCGGTGGATCTCGCGGGTCGTGGCCGAGCTGCAGGACTCCCCGGAGGTCGTGGTGCTGCCGCGCACCACGGTGTTCGGCCACTACGACCACAACTACCTCGTGGCCGTGGAGCACAAGGGAGAGGACACCTTCGTCCGGCAGCGGACCTGGCACATCCGGGCACGCGAGGTCGTGCTGGCCACCGGTGCGCACGAGCGCCCGCTGGTGTTCCCCGGCAACGACCGGCCCGGCACCATGCTCGCCGGGGCTGCCCGCACCTACCTGCACCGCTACGGCGTGCTGCCCGGCAGGCGCGCGGTCGTGCTCACCACCAACGACAGCGCCTACGCCGCCGCGATCGACCTGCACGACGCCGGCGTCGAGATCGCGGCGGTCGTCGACGTGCGCCCGGTCGTGCCGACGGTGTGGGCGTCGCGCTGCGTGGAACGCGGCATCGCCATCCGCCACGGTTCCGCCGTCATCGGCACCACCGGCACCGAGCGCGTGACCGGGGTGACCGCGCAGCGCGCGGACGACGGGTCGACCGCGGAGCTGGACTGCGACCTGCTGCTGGTCTCCGGCGGCTGGAACCCGGCCGTGCACCTGCACAGCCAGTCGCGGGGCACGCTGCGCTACTCGCCCGAGATCGGCGCGTTCGTGCCCGACCGCAGCGCGCGAGGCGTGCGCTCGACCGGCGCTGCGGCAGGCGATTTCAGCACGGTCGACTGCCTGCGCACCGGCGCCGAGGCCGGCAGCGACGCGGCGCGGGACGCGGGGTTCGACGCGGACTTCGCCGAGGTCCCCACCGCCGCCGCTCCCCCGGTCGTCGCGCCGCAGCCCACCTGGCTGATCACCGGCGCGTGCGAGGACGAGCAGTACGTGGACCTGGCGCGGGACGCGACGGTGGCCGACGTGCGCAAGGCCGTCGGCGCGGGCATGGATTCGGTAGAGCACATCAAGCGGTTCACCACCATCGGCACCGCGCACGACCAGGGCAAGACCTCCGGGATCCTGTCCTCGGGCGTGATCTCGGAACTGCTCGGGGTGGAGCTCGCGGAGGTCGGGGCGACCACGTTCCGCCCGCCCTACACCCCGGTGGCCTTCGCCGCCCTCGCCGGCCGCGACCGGGGCGACCTCTACGACCCGGTCCGGGTGACCGCGATGCACGACTGGCACGTCGAGCAGGGCGCGCAGTTCGAGGACGTCGGCCAGTGGAAGCGCCCGTGGTACTACCCGCAGCCCGGCGAGGACCTGGAGGCTGCGGTGCTGCGCGAGTGCGAGGCCGTGCGCACCGGCGTGGGCGTGCAGGACGTCTCGACGCTCGGCAAGATCGACGTGCAGGGCCCGGACGCCGCCGAGTTCCTCGACCTCGTCTACACCGGCAAGATGAGCACGCTCAAGCTCGGCCGCATCCGGTACGGGGTCATGTGCACCGCCGACGGCATGGTCTTCGACGACGGCACGGTGATGCGCACCGGCGAGGACCGCTACCTCATCACCACCACCTCCGGTGGTGCCGCCGGCGTGCTGGAGTGGCTGGAGGACTGGCTGCAGACCGAGTGGACGCACCTGCGGGTGCACCTGACCTCGGTCACCGAGCAGTGGGCCACCACTGCCCTGGCCGGGCCCCGCTCGCGCGACGTGCTGGCGCAGGTGACCTCCGGCATCGAGCTGGACCCCGAGTCGTTCCCGTTCATGGCCTGGAAGGACGGCATCGTGGCGGGCCGGCAGGCCCGGGTGTGCCGGATCAGCTTCTCCGGCGAGCTCGCCTTCGAGATCAACGTGCCCCGCTGGTACGGCCGCGAGGTGTGGGAGGCGCTGCACCACGCCGGAAGGCCGTTCGGCCTCACCCCGTACGGCACCGAGACGATGCACGTGCTGCGCGCCGAGAAGGGCTTCCCCATCGTCGGCCAGGACACCGACGGCACCGTCACCCCGCACGACCTCGGGATGAGCTGGGCCGTGTCGAAGAAGAAGACCGACTTCCTCGGCATGCGCTCGTTCACCCGCGCCGACACCGCCCGCTCCGACCGCAAGCACCTGGTCGGCCTGCTGCCGCCGGCCGATGCCGCGGTCGTGCCCGAAGGATCGCAGCTGGTGGAGGCGGCGGAACTGCCGGAGCCGCCGGTCCCGATGCTCGGTCACGTCACCTCCAGCTACCGCAGCGCCACGCTCGGCCGCACCTTCGCGCTCGGGCTGGTCAAGAGCGGTCGCGACCGCATCGGGCAGACGATCTACAGCCACGTCGGTGACCAGCTGGTGCCCGTGGAGATCACCGAACCGGTCTTCTACGACCAGGAAGGAGCACGCCGCGATGGCTGAGCCCTACGGCGAATCCCCGCTGGCCGCCCGCGCCGAGGCGCTGGCCGACGCTGCGGCGCCCGGTGCGCTGCGGTTGTCCGAAGTGGCCTTCACCGCTCAGGTCTCGCTCCGGGTCGACCCGAAGAGCCCTGCCGCCGAACGCATCGGCACCGCGCTGGGCGCGATGCTGCCCAACCAGGCCGGGCAGGTGGCGCGCACCGAACGGGTGCTGGTCGCCTGGCTCGGTCCCGACGAGTGGTTGCTGGTCGGTCCGGAGGGCTCGGCCGGGCAGCTCCAGGCCACCCTCACCGATGCCCTCGGCGAGGAGCACGGCGCGGTCGTCGACGTCTCCGCGCACCGCACGATCATCGAGGTCTCCGGGCCGAAGGCTCCCGAACTCCTCGCGAAGGGCTGCGCCCTGGACCTGCACCGGCGCAGCTTCGGCCCGGACCAGTGCGCGCAGACCCTGCTGGCCCGCGCCGGCGTGCTGCTGCTGTGCCGCGAGGCCGACCCGCCGCACTACTGGATCTTCGTGCGCGCCTCGTTCGCGCGCTACCTCGCCGACTGGCTCTGCGACGCGGCCGCCGAGCATCACCGAACCCGTTCGACAGGAGCGTTGACGTGACCGAAGCACGCGCAGTGGTCTCCACCGGCAAGGGCAAGCCGGTCGAGGTGACCACCATCCACGTCCCCGACCCCGGCCCGGGCGAAGTCGTCGTCCAGGTGCAGGCCTGCGGTGTCTGCCACACCGACCTGCACTACCGGGAAGGGGGCATCAGCGACGACTACCCGTTCCTGCTAGGCCACGAGGTCGCCGGTGTCGTCGAGCAGGTCGGCGCCGGGGTCGAGGGTGTCGCGCCTGGTGACTTCGTGGTGCTCAACTGGCGCGCGGTGTGCGGCGTCTGCCGCGCCTGCAAGCGCGGCCGCCCGCAGTACTGCTTCGACACCCACAACGCGGCCCAGCCGATGACGCTGCCCGACGGAACCCCGCTCTCCTCCGCGCTGGGCATCGGCGGTTTCACCGAGCGCACTCTGGTCCACTCAGGACAGTGCACGAAGGTCGACCCCGCCACCCGGGCCGCGGCGGCAGGCCTGCTGGGCTGCGGCGTGATGGCCGGCATCGGCGCCGCGATCAACACCGGGCAGGTCGGCCCCGGCGACTCGGTCGCGGTCATCGGCTGCGGGGGCGTCGGCGACGGCGCCATCGCGGGCGCGTCCCTGGCCGGTGCGCGGCGGATCATCGCGGTGGACAAGGACCCGGAGAAGCTGGTGCGGGCGCGCGAGTTCGGCGCCACCCACACCGTCCACGCCGCCGAAGCCGACACCGTGGAGGCCGTGCGCGAGCTCACCGGTGGGCACGGCGCCGACGTGGTCGTGGACGCGGTGGGCGTACCCGCGACCTACGAGCAGGCGTTCTACGCCCGCGACCTGGCAGGCACAGTCGTGCTGGTGGGCGTGCCGGACCCGTCGATGCGGCTGGAGCTGCCGCTGCTGGACGTCTTCGCCCGCGGCGGAGCGCTGAAGTCCAGCTGGTACGGTGACTGCCTCCCCGAACGCGACTTCCCGGTGCTCGCCGAACTGCACCTGCAGGGCCGACTGCCGCTCGAGAAGTTCGTCAGCGAGGAGATCTCCCTTGATGATGTCGAAGCGGCCTTCGAGAAGATGAGCCGTGGTGAAGTGCTGCGTTCGGTGGTGACGTTCTGATGGGCATCCGGATCGACCACGCCACCGTCGACGGGAAGTTCTCCCTCGACGGCGAGGTCCACGAAGTCGAGAACAACCTGTGGGTCGTCGGTGACGACCGCCAGTGCCTGGTCATCGACGCACCGCACGACGTCGACGCGGTCCGCGAGCTCGTCGCGGACCGCGAGGTGGTGGCCGTGCTGGCCACCCACGCCCACGACGACCACGCGCGCGCAGCCCCGCAGCTGGCCGACGCGGTCGGCGCGCCGATCTACCTGCACCCGGCCGACCGGCCGGTGTGGGAGCTGACGCACCCGTCCCGGCAGCCCGACGGGCGGCTGCTGGACCGGCAGACGTTCCACATCGGACGGTTGAGCCTGCAGGTGGTCCACACGCCCGGGCACACCCCGGGATCGGTGTGCCTCTACTGCCCGGACCTGGCGACCGTGTTCACCGGCGACACGCTGTTCGCCGGGGGGCCGGGCGCGACCGGCCGGTCGTTCTCCGACCACGACGCGATCCTCGACTCGATCCGGGACAGGCTGCTGCCGCTGCCCCCGCGGACCCGGGTCCGCCCCGGGCACGGGCCGGGGACGACCATCGGCGAGGTCGCGGCGCAGTTCGACGAGTGGGCATCGCGGTGAGCGCAGGGCTGGCCGGTGCGCTGCGCAACGCCTCCTACGAGGTCCTGCCCTTCCGCAGCACCGAGGAGCAGGTCCTCGCGCACGTGCCGTGCGATGTGCCGCTGACGGTCACCACCACGGAGGCCAGGGGACTGGAGCCGACGATCGACCTGGCCGTCCGGCTCACCAAGAACGGCTACTCCGCGGCTCCGCACCTCGCGGCGCGGCTGGTCCGCGACCGCGCGGAGCTGGACGAGATCGCCGGCCGGTTGCTGGAGTCGGGCGTGGAGCGGCTGTTCGTGATCGGCGGTGACGCGGCCGAGCCGGCCGGGGAGTTCCCCGACGCGGAGAGCCTGCTGCTCGCCCTCGCCGAGGGCGGGCACGAGTTCGCTCACGTCGGCATCGCGGGGTACCCGGAGGGCCACGGCAGGATCCCGGCCGAAGTGATCTCAGAAGCGTTGCGGCGCAAGGCCGACCGCGTTCACGAGATCGTCACCCAGCTCTGCTTCGACCCGGCGGCGACCACCCGCTGGGCCACCGGCCTGCGCGCCTCGGGCATCACCACGCCGGTGCGCGTCGGCATCCCGGGCAAGGTCAACCGGCAGAAGCTGGTCCGCGTGTCAGCCGGCCTGGGCTTGGGTCAGTCCGCGCGGTTCCTGGCCAAGCAGTCGGGGGTGCTCTGGCGGTTCTTCCTGCCCAGCGGGTACCGCCCGGACAAGCTCGCCGCCGCGGTCGCCGACCAGATCACCGAGCCCGGCAACGCCATCAACGGCGTCCACGTCTTCACCTTCAACGACCTCGAGCGCACCGAACGCTGGCGCCGGGAAGCACTCACCCGCCTGCACGCCTGAGTCGCCGCCTTGCGCGGGTCGCCTGTGCGCAGCGGCGCCGGAGACCTGCCGCGGCTCCGGCCACGTCCTCCCGTCGAACTTCGCGCGAAGTTCGACGGGGAACTTCGGGGGTCGAGTTCCTCGCGGAGGGCGACGCCCCGGTGCAGGGACCTGGCCCCGGGCTTGTGGGGCTGCCCGCGGATGCGGAGGCCTGCCTGGTGCCCGCGCACCACCGCGGGGTCGCGAGCGGCTTCGTGGCCGGGCGCGCCGCAGACACCTGGAAAGCACGGAGCCGCCCGGGTTCGCGCCCCGAGCGGCTCCTCGAAGCCCAGCTTCAGCTCTGCTCGCTCTGCTCGGTGCGGCGTTGCTCTTCGCGGTAGCCGTAGGCGGCCTGGCGCACCGCCTGGTCCGACTCGAGGCTGGAGCCGAGGGCTCCGGCGACCACGCCCATGCTGGTGAAGCCCCACGCCAAGGTCAGGTACCGGGTGAAGTCGGCCGGGTGCCCCAAGGTGCTGGAGAGGAGCTCTTCGGGTACGACGAACATCGCCACCGCCAGGTTGATCACGAACAGCCCGAGGTACATGACCCCGACACCGATCGTCAGCGTCGCCACGGTGGAGGTGTTGTACAGCAGCACCTGCTCGCGGTCCGCCTCGCTGCCGCTCTTGCGCTTCTCCCACAGCCCGTGCGCGGTGATCAACCAGAACACCAGCAGGGCGACCGACACGAACGCGGCGAGGAGCTGCCGGAGCACGCCGAGCTGGTCACCGATCTGCCAGATGGTGCTCGACGACAGCCCGAAGGCACTGGTGGCCACGGCCGCGGCCAGCGCGCTGCGCAAGCCGAAGATCAACTGCGCGGGTTCGTTCGACCGGACCATCCCCGCCAGCAACCGCATCCGGCCGCGCTTGGGGGTGGTGGTGTAGCGGATGTCGGCCTCGTGCTGCTCGTCCTGCTCGTGGCGTTCGACCGGAGCGAGGATCCTGGTGAGCGTGTTGTCCAGGCCGTAGCGGTTCTCCCCGCCGCCGCGGTGACCGGTGAGCTCGTCAACGATCAGCAGCATGATCTGCTTGGACCGCCGGTAGACCTGAGTGCCGCCCAGCGCGGGCAACGACACCACGGCGACGTTGCGGTCGCAATCGGCCTCGGCGACGACGGGCCGGCCGTGGGTGCGCACCGGGAGGTCGGTCAGGCAGATCGCGTAGTCCCAGTTGTGGTGGTCCATCCGGTCGCGGGTGGAGGCGAGGATGTCGCGGGTGTTGTGCCGGCCCGCGGTGACCGGGTCGACGTCGACCTCGACGGCCCAGGAGACGTACTCCTGGCCGAGCATGTCGGGCAGGTCGTCGGCGAGGCGCCTGGTGACCCGCTCGGGCATGTCCGGGTCCGCGATCAGCCCCAAGCGCCGCTTCGGCGCTTCTCCCGACTCCGGCTCACCGCGTTCGGCGAGTTCCTCGGCCTGCTCGTGGTTCTCGGTTCCCTCGTCGTGCACCTCGCCACCCGGGTCACCGGCTTCCCCGGTGGCGTTGTCCCGGTCCTGCTCGGCCATGCTGCTCCTTCCCTCTTCCCAAGGGACACAGCATCGCACGGTGAGGCGCGACGATCACGGTTGCACCCCGCAGCCACGCCTGTGCGTGCCGTCACTGCGAGGCCGGGACCTCCTCGCCGGTCGTGTAGGTGAAGCGGGCGCTGAGCTTGAGCAGTCCGAGCAGGCGGTCGACGACGCGCGAGGAGACCAGGACGAGCTCCTTGTGACGGGCATCGGCGAGGTGGCGCGCTTCCAGCAGGGCGAGCGCACCGTCGGAGTTGATGAACGTGACCTGCGAGAGGTCGAGCACCACCACGGCAGCCGTGCCCACGAGCCGTTGCCGGACGGGCTCCGCCAAGAAGTGCCGGGCGGCCAGGTCCATCTCGCCGGATACCTGCACGACCACCACGCCGCCGCCGGGCCGGACCACGCGCACGCGCAACGCGCCGCACACCGATCCGGCCGAACGCGGGGACGTCCCGCGGGGGGCAGGCACCGGGCTCTCCAAGCCCGACACGTCGGCGTTCGTCACTCAACACCACCTCAACACCTGAGCGAGCGAGCGCGCGCACCAGCGCACGATCCGAGGCAATAGAACGCGTTCCACCGGCAGCGGCGCGGCACGCCGCAGGGGGAACCGACCGATCCGGAACTCGGCACCGCGCACCCGCAGCGGAACGTCAGCGGCTGTGACCTCAACCGACAGCACCCGACCCTACACAACGCGTGAAACCTTCGCACGAAGCGCGAAGTCGATCGTTCGCACGCGGCGGAGCTCACGCGTACCTTCGAACTCCCCGCCACTCCGGGAGGTCCGCACCCGATGTTGACCGAGGACGAAGCCGGGCGCCTCATCTCCTGGCTCGCCGACGCGGTCGGCCGGCTCAACGCTGCCCACGACCTGGCGGAGGCCCTCGACACGACCGCCCGCAGCGCGGTGGCGGCGATCCCCGGCACCGAGGGCGCGGGGATCGTGGAGCTGACCCGGGGCGGGCGCCTCGTCGAACGGGTCTCCACCTGCGACCTCGCGGACCGCACGGACCGGGTGCAGAACGACACCGGCGAAGGTCCGTGCCTGCTCGCGCTGGCCACCGGTGGCACCGTGCGCATCCACGACCTGGGCGAGGAGACCGAGCGGTGGCCGGCGTTGGCCGAGGCCGCCCGCCACGAGGGCATCGCGGGCGCCCTGTGCTACCGCCTCGACACGGGGTTGGACCGGCGGCGCATGACGCTGAACCTCTACTCGCGGCGGCCGGGGGTCTTCGACGACGAGGCAGTGCTGCTCGGTGAACTGTTCGCCTCCCACGCGGGCTTGGCGCTGGCCCACGCCCACAACGCCCACCAGCTGAGCACGGCGTTGAGCACGCGCGACCTCATCGGCCAGGCGAAGGGAATCCTGATGGAACGCTTCAAGATCGACGACTACAAGGCGTTCCAGATGCTCGTGGAGAGCTCGCAGCACACCAACCTCAAGCTCACCGACGTCGCCGCCTGGCTCGTGGCGAGCGTCGAGGGCTCTCGTGGCTGAGCCCGCGCAGCGCTTCAGGATTCGTGGTCCGGCGGGTCCACGCCAAGATCGGCCAGCCGGTCTTCCAGCACGATGATCCGGCACGCGCCCCACACCGGCATGCCCTGGTCCACCAGTTCCCGCGCCCGCGCGGCGAGCCGGAGCTGCGAGCGCGAGTACCGGCGGTGCCCGCCCGCCGAGCGCTCCGGGCGCACCAGGCCGGACTCCTCGAGGGAGCGCAGGAAGGGCTGGGTCGCGCCGACGATCTCCGCAGCGCGACCCATCGTGTAAGCCGGGTAGTGGGCGTCGTCGATCTTGCCCTCGACACCCGCTCGGTCAGCGCCCACACGGCCCCCTCGCTCCGTCATCGCACCGGCCGCCGGGCGGACAGCTGAAGGCCTGCGGCGAACCCGGCGCCGCAGGCCTGCTCCTCCTCGACGGTCACCGATCGCCGCTCTCGATCACCTTCTGGCCGCCGCCATGGCCGACCTTGATCTGCCGCGGCTTGGCCTGCTCGGCCACGGGCAACATCACCGTCAGCACGCCGTCCGTGTAGTCGGCGGTGACGCCGTCCAGGTCGAACCCGTCACCCAGCGACAGCTGACGGGAGAACGTGCCGCGCGGACGCTCCGCGCTGATGTAGCTCACGTCGCCGTCGCCGGCCGGCATCCCCTTGCGCTCGGCCCGCACGGTCAGCGTGCCGTTCTCAGCCTGCACCTGCAGCGAGTCCGGATCGATGCCCGGCAGGTCGAACGCGACGACGTACTGGTCGCCCGTCCGGAAGACGTCCATCGGCATCGCCTGCGGTGCGCGGCTGGAACCGAACACCTCGTTGGCCAAGCGGTTCAGGTCCCGGAACAGCGGATCGAACGCCATCGTCATGCCGACGCCCCCCCTTTCGAGCTGGCCCACAGGGGCCGTACCTCCTCTCGCTTGCACACACATCCTGCATTCGCCAATGCAGATTTTCCAACACGAGCGAATGAAAATTCACCCGTTGGCGTGACGATGCGCGGTAGGTCCCGTCCCTTGACCCCCGAGCCCGGGCGGCCTGCGGGCACGCCTCACAGGGGCGTGGGGCAGCGCCGCGTTCCTGGTGATCGGCCCAAGGAGCCTGACCGGCCTGGCCGCTGGCTGCTCACCCCCTGGCGGACCCGCCGACCGGCCCCGGACGGCCTGCCGGCCCGGCTGCTGGGCACCACCATGATCGTCGCTGGAAGTGCCGCACCGGCGCGATCTTTCGCCCACTTCGCGGTCGAGGGACTCAGCACACCCGGCCCCAGCGGCACCACCGTCGAAGCTGGTCACCACCGGGCTCTACCGGTCCCGGCGCAACCCGATGCACCTGCCGTGCACCTGATAACGATCGGGCAGGCGCCGCTGCTGCAGCAGCCGCGCCTCCACGCCTAGGCCGCCCTCGCCGCGATCCCTCCCCCGCCCGCCACGTCCCGCTGCGGGAGGAACCTCTCAGGGAGCGCTTCGGCGAGGAGCACGAGCGCTGCTGCCCGCGCAGTCCCCGCTGGACACCACGCGTGACCCCGTGGCACCAGGACCAGCGGCCTCGCTGACGGACGCCGACCGCGCGCTACTCGCGGAACGCGTCGGTGGCGTCGACGACCGCCTCCGCCAGTTGACCCGCCGCTCGATGTCCGGGGTCGACCATCCGGAGTTCGCTCCCCGGCCACGCCGCGGCGAGCTGCCACGGCGTGGCCAAGAGGTTGCGGAGGTCGAGCACGCCGTGCCGCAGCTTCGCCGGAACACCGGCGAGCCGCGACACCGAGCGGATGACCTCCTCCGCCAGCCAGGACCCGTGCTGCCAGAAGTGGGTGACGATGCGGGCGAAACCGAGCGCGAAGCGCGGGTCCGCGAAGGCCGGGTTCGGCGTCGTGTCGGGGACGAGCGCGTCCTCCCACGCGCACCAGTTGCGGGCCGCTCGGAGCTGCACCGCGGGGTCGGGGTCCACCAGCAGCCGGTGGTAGGCGTCCACGAGGTCGCCGTCCCGGTCCTGTTCCGGCACGCCCTCCCGGAACCAGGCCCACGCTTCCGGGCTCCGACACCCGCTCGGGGTGCCGTTGGGCGTAGGCCAGCGCCAGGACGCACCCCCAGGACCCGCCCTCCACCAGCCAGCGGTCGACGTGCAGGTGCTCGCGGATCCGCTCCACGTCGGCGATGAGGTGGTCCGCGGTGTTCAACGACAGGTCGGCACCCGGATCGCCGCGTGCGGCGTGCTGCGCCCGCACATGCGCTGGTCGAACAGCACGATCCGGTAGGCCTCCAGTCGAAGTACCGGCGCAACCGCGGCGTGCACCCCGCCCCGGACCTCCGCGCAGCACCACGGCGGGCTTGCCCGCGGGGTTCCCCCACACCTCCCAGTGCAGGCGGTGGTCACCACCGACCTCCACCATCCCGGACTCGTGCGGTTCGACCTCCGGATGCACGTGCTCTCCCCTCGGCCGAGTTCACCCAGCCTGCCACCGCTTCGGACCGAGGTGGTCGGGTTCTCGAGGCCGAACAGGTGCGGGTCGCTCGGCCGGAGCAGCACCGGCACCGTCCGACCGGGCTCAACCGTCGAGGTGGCGGGCCAGGTTGAGCATCCCCCTCTCGTCGATCTTGGTGGGGTCCGGGTCGATGCACGCCTCGAGGCGCTCGGTGAGCTCCTGGCGGTCGAGGTCGGTGCCGATGAGGACGAGGCGGGTGGCGCGTTCGCCCTTCCAGCGGGTCTTCTCGAAGGCCGCGTACACGCCGACCGTGTGCAGCACGAACCGGCGGTGATCACCGGAAGCGCCGAAGTCGATCGGGCCCTTGATGCGGTAGACACCTCGGCTGCGCTCGTGGAGGAAGCGCAGGAAGGCCGAGGGGTTCAGCGGGTACTCCGCGGTGAACTCCACCGACTCGTAGACCGCGTGCATGTGCTGGGCATGATCGCCCCCGCACTCCTCGAGGTCGGCGAAGGACAGCTGCTTCGCACCGACGGACTCCCGCGCCCCGGGGGCGTCGAGGAGGATCCCAGGCGAGATCCGGCCCCGTTCGGCGGCCAGCACGGCACCGTCGGCGATGTCGCGGACCTCGGTGAGCACCCGCTCCCGCTCCGGCTCGTCGAGCCGGTCGACCTTGTTGACCACGACCAGGTCGGCGAGCCGCACGTGGTCGTCCAGCTCGGGGTGCCGGGCGCGGGTGTCGTCGAACTCGGCCGCGTCCACGACCTCGACCAGGCCGCCGAACTCGACGTGCGGGCTCTGCGAGGACAGCACCAGCCGCACCAGCTGCCGAGGTTCGGCGATGCCGCTCGCCTCGATCACGACGGCGTCCAGCGGAGCGCCCGGGTAGGCCAGACGCGCCAGCATCGAGTCGACGCCGTCGACGTCCACCGCGCAGCACAGGCAGCCGTTCTCGAGCGACATCGCGGCGTCGACCTGACCGGCGACGTGCATCGCGTCGATGTTGATGCTGCCGAAGTCGTTGACCAGCACGCCGATCCGGCGACCCTCGTTGTTGCGCAGCAGGTGGTTCAGCAACGTCGTCTTGCCCGAGCCCAAGTAGCCCGCCAGCACGACCACCGGAATCCGCGCCGTCACCACTCCCCCACGATCACCGTTCGCTCACCGGCCGACATCCTCGCACGCCCGCGCCCGACCACCCCGAAGGCGCCCGACCGGCCCATTGACCGCACCCCGACGAGCCTCTAGCTTGATCCACAGCCTGAACCGGACACCGTGCGAAATACCGAACATTCCTGCCGGACAACGATGTCTCGGAGGTACGACGTGCCAGGTGGCGAGGTGAGCCGGAGGACGCTGCTCGGTGCAGCGGCCCTCGGATGCGCGGGACTGGCGAGCGGCTGCGGATCCGCGCGCGCCGGAGACGCGCTGCGCTACTGGAACCTCTTCGGCGGCGGCGACGGCGAGACCATGAAAGCGATGCTCGACGTTTACCGCGCCACGCATCCCGGGGTCGAACTCGAGGACGTCACGCTGGAGTGGGGCGACCGCTACTACACCAAGCTCGCGATGGCCGGAGCCGCCGAGCGCGCGCCCGACGTGGCGGTCCTGCACTTGGGGCGCCTGCCCGCCTTCGCGCCCGGCGGACTGATCGACGAGATGCGTCCCGACCTGCTGCGCCAGGTCGGGATCGGACCCGAGCACTTCCCGCCGGGCCTGTGGCGGCGTGCGACGCACGACGGCAGGCTCTTCGCGATCCCGCTCGACACGCACCCGTTCGTCCAGTACTACAACACCGACGTCTGCCGGGCGGCCGGCCTGCTCGACGAGCAGGGCCGCCTGCGCACCCTGGTGGGCCAGGACGGTGTGCGGGAGGCGCTGCGCGCCGTCCGGCGCGTGACCGGGTCCACCGGTCTGCTGCTGGAGACCACCGGCGACGGCGTGGCCCCGTGGCGGTTGTTCTGGAGCCTGTACCGGCAGGCAGGCGGTGAACTGTTCACCCCGGACGGCGCCCGCTCGGCGCTGGACGAACGCAAGACCGCCGACGTCCTCGCATTCGTGCAGGGTCTGCACGAGGAGGAGCTGGCCACCGGTGAGATGGACGCCGACGGAGCCATCGCGCTGTTCAGCAGCGGGCGGGCCGGGTTCTTCTGGTACGGCGAGTGGGAGGTGCAGACCTTCCTCACGGCGCAGGTGAACTTCGGCATGACCCGCTTCCCGGGCATCTTCGGCCCGCCTCTCGCCGAAGCGGACTCGCACGCGTTCGTGCTACCGCACCGGGACCGCACCGAGGAGGACCACCTGGTGGTCTACGACTTCATCGCCGCCTTGCTGCGCGACAGCACGAGGTGGGCCGAGGGCGGCCACATCCCGGCGTACCTGCCCGTCACCCGCAGCGAGGCCTACGCGCGGATGCAGCCGCAGTCGGAGTACCGCTCGGTGATCGACGACGTCCAGCTCGACCCCGAGGTCTGGTTCGCCGGCTCCGGCTCCCGGCTGTGGACCGAGCTCAACGCGGTGCTCGGACCGGCGATGGACGGACGGGTGCGCGTCGACAGGGCGGTGCCGCAGATCCGGGACGTCGTCGAAGACCTGCTCGCCACCCCGAACCCCACGGCGTGAGGGGAGGCCGCATGAACACGCGCAGAGCAGGCTCGGGTTTCGCGTTCGTGGCCCCGTTCCTCGCCGCCTACGTGCTCTTCCTGGTGCTGCCGCTGGGAATGGGACTGGTCACCAGCCTCACCAACGCAAGCCTGACCGGCGGGAGCACCGAGTTCGTGGGGTTGGCGAACTTCGCCGAAGCCCTGACCGATCCCGCGATGTGGCAGTCGTTCGGCGTCACCGTCGGTTTCACCGCGGCCAGCACGCCGCCGCTCGTCCTGGCCGGGTTGGTCATGGCGTTGCTGACGCACCACCTGGCACCGGCGCGGTGGCTGTGGCGGTTGGCGTTCTTCGCGCCCTACGTGCTGCCCTCCTCGGCCATCGCGCTCATCTTCACGTGGATCTACCAGCCGGACTTCGGGCTCGCCGACTCACTGCTGTCCTGGCTCGGCATCGGGCCGGTGGGCTGGCTGGCGCACCCGGTCGCAGCGATGCTCGGCGTGGTGGTGGCGACGGTGTGGTGGACCGTCGGGTTCAACTTCCTGCTGTACCTCGCTGCGCTGCAAGCGATCCCGGACGACCTCTACGAGGCTTCGTCGCTGGACGGCGCGGGAGGCTGGCGCCAGCTCTGGCACATCACGCTGCCGGGGCTGCGCCCGACGACGGGCTTGGTCGCGGTGCTGCAGGTGCTGGCATCGCTGAAGGTCTTCGACCAGTTCTACCTGATCACCAACGGCGGACCGCAGCACAGCACGAGGCCGATCCTGCAGTACGTCTACGAGTCGGGCTTCACCCACTACCGCACGGGCTACGGCTCAGCGGTCTCCTACGTCTTCTTCGGAGCGATCCTGCTGGTCACGCTCACCCACTTGAGCGTCCAACGCCGCCGAGCCGCAGGAGGTGACCGATGAACGGCCGGTTCGGCTGGGGCACAGCACTTCTGACCCTCGCGACGATCGGGTTGGCGGCGCTGTGGTCGCTGCCCTTCGTGTGGACCCTGCTGACCTCGCTCAAACCCGAGTCGGAGACGACCGAGGTGCCGCTGCGCTGGCTGCCCAGCGAGTTCACCACCGAGGCCTACCGCAGCGTGCTGGCCACGGACGACATCTGGACCTGGCTGATCAACAGCGTGTTCACCGCCAGTGCGGTGACGGTGCTGGTGGTGCTGCTGTCGAGCATGGCCGCCTACGGGTTCTCGCGCACGGAGTTCCGCGGCCGCACGGCGCTGTTCGGAGTGGTCGTCGCGGGGGTGCTGGTCCCCACCGAGGTCCTGATCGTGCCGCTGTTCCAGGAGATGGTGTTCCTGGGCATGGTGGACACGCCGTGGGGCGTGATCCTCCCGCAAGTGGTGCTGCCCGCGATGGTGTTCATCCTCAAGGTCTTCTTCGACGGCGTGCCGCGTGAGCTCGAGGAGGCCGCCATCGTCGACGGGGCGAGCCAGTGGCGGATCTACTGGCGCATCGTCATGCCGCTCTCGCGCCCGGTGCTGGCCGCCGTCGCGATCTTCACCTTCATCACGACGTGGAACAACTTCCTCTGGCCGTTCATCGTCACCGCCGACCCGAACTCGATGACGCTGCCCGTCGGCCTGGCCACGGTCCAGGGCAGTTACGGCGTCCGCTACGCCGAGGTGATGGCAACCGTGGTCATCGCGGGACTTCCGCTGCTGCTGCTGTTCGTGCTGTTCCAACGCCAGATCGTGCGCGGCATCGCGCACACCGGTCTGGCGGGGAGGTAGGGAGGAACTGGGAGATGACCCACGGCGAGACCGCGCGGGCGAGCCTGACGATCGACCCGGCCTTCGAGGTCGGCGAGACCAACCCGCGGTTGTTCGGCTCGTTCGTCGAGCACTTGGGCCGCTGCGTGCACACCGGCATCCACGAGCCAGGACACCCCACAGCTCGGGAGGACGGTCTGCGGCAGGACGTGCTCGACCTGGTGCGCGAGCTCGGTGTGACGCTGGTGCGCTACCCAGGAGGCAACTTCGTCTCGGGCTACCGCTGGGAGGACGGGGTCGGCCCGGTCGAGCAACGACCGCGGCGGCTGGACCCGGCCTGGCGTTCTGTGGAGACGAACGAGTTCGGGCTCAACGAGTTCATGCGCTTCGTCGAGGTCGCCGGTGTGGAACCGATGATGGCGCTGAACCTGGGCACGCGCGGCCCGCAGGAAGCGCGGGAGCTCTTGGAGTACTGCAACCACCCCGGCGGCACCACCTGGTCGGACCTGCGGCGTTCGCACGGTCACGACACCCCGCACGGGATCCGCTCCTGGTGCTTGGGCAACGAGCTCGACGGTCCGTGGCAGATGGGCCACAAGACCGCTGAGGAGTACGGGCGGGTCGCCGCCGAGACCGCCCGCGTGATGCGGATGGTCGATCCCGGCGTGCAGTTGGTGGCGTGCGGCAGCTCGAACTCGGCCATGCCGACGTTCGCCGCGTGGGAGCACACCGTGCTGGAGCACACCTACGAGCACGTCGACCACATCTCCTGCCACGCCTACTACGAGGAGACCGACGGTGACGTCGACAGCTTCCTGGCCTCGGCGGAGGACATGGAGCACTTCATCGACTCCGTCGTGGCGACCTGCGACCACGTGCGTGCCAAGCTGCGCCACCCGAAGCGGGTCGAGGTGTCGTTCGACGAGTGGAACGTCTGGTACCGGCGGCTGCGCGACCCCGCCACGGAACCGGCCTGGGAGGTGGCACCGCGGCTGCTGGAGGACAACTACACGCTCACCGACGCCGTGGTGGTGGGCAGTCTGCTGATCACGCTGCTGCGGCACTGCGACCGGGTCACGGCGGCGTGCCTGGCCCAGCTGGTGAACGTCATCGCACCGATCATGACCGAACCCGGCGGACCGGCGTGGCGGCAGACCACGTTCTACCCCTTCGCCGACGCCGCTCGGCACGGGCACGGCCGGGTGTTGCGCGTCGAGCCGCGATCGACCAGGCACGACACCGCCCAGTACGGCGAGGTCGACCTGCTGCACGCCACCGCGGTCCAGCAGGACGAGGACACCGTGGCGGTGTTCGCGGTCAACCGCAGCACGGACCGGCCGCTGGACCTGGTCGCCGACGTCCGCGCGGCCGGCAGCACGCGCGTCGTGGAGCACCGGGTGCTCGCCGACCCGGACCGGCACGCCCGCAACACGCTCGCCGAGCCCGACCGCGTCCGACCCCGCCGGCTCGACGGCGCGGCGGTCGAGAGCGGAACGCTCACCGCCACGCTCCCGCCGCTGTCCTGGAACGTCCTCCACCTCCGCCGGTGAACCCGGCGGGGAACCACCTGACCCCGCCGTTCGCCGGTCCCGCGAAGACGCCCTTCCGTGGATCCGGTCAGGGGTTCGGGGTCAGGTGGAGGTGGTGGTGGGGTTGGAGGTCGACCTCGACGACTGCTCTGCCGTGGGCGTTGGAGGTGGTCTCGGGTGCGGTGGCGCCGCGGACGGTGTAGGTGGTGTTCGGCACGAGGTGGTCGTAGCCCAGGCGGTGGCGGCGTGGCGCCGTGTCCGTGCCGGGGTGCAGGACCGCGTGGTGGGAGCGGCCGTCGGTGGTGGCCGTGACGACGGTGATGTCGGGCCACGGGGCTTCGGCGAGGCGAGGCCCGGCGTGGCGGGCCGGCGTGAGGAGCATGCAGCGCCAGGCGTTCTCGTCGGTGAGCAGGCCCGTGCCGAGGACGCCGTTGGCGTGCACCGACGCGCGGTACGGTGGCTGCTCGCCGGGCGGGTTCTCGAGGGCGCGCGCCGCCTCGCGCAGCGCGCGGAACCAGGATTCGTCGCGGCCGCGGGCCAGGAACATGCTCCAGGCCAAGGCGTTCGCGCGGTTGGAGCCACCGCCCCAGTCCGCGTCGGTGGGGGCCGGGCTGCCCGCTCGGTCGGTGCGCGTGTAGCGGCCGGGCAGGAGCTCCTCGGCGAGCAGCAACCGCCAGGTGCGCCAGGCGAAGTCCGGGTCGAGCGGTGACAGCAGCGCAGCGATCTGCGCGGTGTTCGTGATGCCCCGGGCCGATCGGGCCGTGATGCCGAACCGGGTGGCCTGGAAGGTGCAGATGTCGCCGTCCGGTGCGGTGAACTCGGTGCGCAGCCGTTGCAGGAAGCGCGGCACGAGGGCTTCCGCGTGCCGGGTTCCGGTTGCGGTGTCGTACATCCGCAGGCCGGCCAGCGCGACGGCGTTGCAGAACGGGAACACCAGACCCGGTTCGCACGGCCACAGCACCAGCGGGCTGCGCTGGAAGTTCGCGCTGACGCGCTCGGCGATGTCGGTGTGGCTGTAGGCGAACTCGGTGTCGTCGTCCCAGCGGAACCGGAGCGCGCCGGGCTGGTCGAAGCTGTCGTCGCCGGTCGCCTGCCGGTACGCCGAGAGCATCAGCAGCAGGTACCCGGAGTACATCACGTTCGCCGGGCCGCCGATGGGATCGGGACTGCCGCGCAGCATGCCCCACCGGTTCTCCCGCCGCCAGTAGCTCCAGACGGACCTGTCGGTCATCCGCTGCACCAACGCCCGGAGCGCGTCGTCGCGGTAGCCGGTGCACGCCGGCGCGTGGGTGTGGCGGAGGGTCGCCAGCAGCAGGAAGACCGCCCAGATCCGGTAGCGCATGGCGGGCAGGAGGTATTCGTCGTCGAACCCGCCGAAACCGTTCCACTCGTGGGAGGGCTGCAGGGCAAGCGCTTCCGCCCAGCGGGCGAGGCGCGCCCGGTCGGCCTGGTCGCTCGGCACGTCGCTGCTCGGGCACCACTCGCCGCGCTCCGCGGTGTCCAAGCACCGCTGACGCTCATCGCCCAGCAGGCGGGCAGCGTGCCCCCGGCGCCGTTCGCGCAGCAGCAGCGCGGTCGGGACGCCGAGGACCGCGAGGACTTCCGCTGCCGGCACCCACTCCTGCGGCGCGTGCCCGTGCCCGTCGTGCACGGCCGCCAGCACCGCCGCCACCAGCATCGAGGTGAGGACCACCGCGGGGAGGGCGAGGTAGTCACCCTTGGTCATCGCGCGCTGCACGCCCACCCGCAACCCGGTCACGACGGCGAGCAAGACGACCAGGTGCAGCAGCACCCACAGCCACAGCTCCACCGACCACCCCGCTGCGGGCAGGGCGAAGACGACGCCGAAGCCGGGGACGAGCCCGGCCGCGCGCAACCAGTCAGGGCCGCCCAGCAGGTTCGGCAGCAGCCCGATCAGCACCAGCGCGAGGCCGAGTCCGCTCACCCGCCGCAGCCGCCGGTTCGTCAGCGGGCCCCGCAGGCCCGGCGGTCGAGGCAGAGTCGTTCCCGCGGAATCGCGCCCCATCGCGTTCCCCTCCCCCAGGAGTTGCCCGGCGACCGGTTCCGAAGTGCGGGATTGACGCGATGGCCCACATGCGGCCTACTCATCGCATGTGCCCCGTTTGCGCGGCCCTCGCGGTCCCCTCACTCACGGTGGTGTGGTGGCGCTGGAGGCGGCACCGCCGAGCGCGTGAAAACGACCCCGGGACGATGCCCGTGGTCGCCCCACGCCCGGCCAGGCTCGACGACTACGTCACCCGCTGATCGAGGCGCTCTCAGCGGTTGCGTCACCCTTGCGGGGGAGGGGTGGACATTCCGCGAAATGTCAACCTCTCTCCCGTCCAGGTGACACCGTGGCCCTGGACCGGCGTGCGGCAGGGGCGGCTCGCGGTGCCTTCGGGGCAGGTCCGCTTCGTTCTCCGTCCCGCTCCGCGTTCGGGGTTCTTCGACGGGCCTCAGTCGGCTCGGGTGACGTCGGTGAGGGCGTCGTCGAGGATCGACAGGCCCCGGTCGATCTCCGCTTCGGTCGCCGTCAGCGGCGGAGCGATGCGGAAGGTGCCGCCCATCCCGGGGAGCTGGACGATGTTCATGTGCAGGCCGAGCTCGGTGCACCGGCGCGTGACCGCCGCGCCGAGCTTGTCCACGTCTCCCTCGCCCGGACCCGCGGTGAGTTCGAGGCCGACGAGCAGGCCCCGGCCTCGGACGTCGCCGATCACCGGGTGCCGACCGGTGAGCTCGCGGAGGCCACCGGTCAGCCGTTCGCCCAGTTCCCGCGCGCGCAGGTCGAGGCGGTCGCGCCTGAGCACGTCGAGGACGGTGCCGCCGACGGCGGCCGGCAGCGGGTCGTTGACGTGGGTGGTGAAGAACAGGAACCCCTTCTCGTGGGCCTGTTCCTCGATGTCCGCGCTGGTGACCACCGCGGCCAGCGGCAGGCCGGCGCCGAGGGTCTTGGACAGGGTGAGGATGTCGGGGACGACGCCGTCGCGCTCGAAGGCGTACCAGTCACCGGTGCGGCACAGACCGGTCTGGGCCTCGTCGAGGATGAGCAGCATGCCGCGCTCGTGGCACTTCTCCCGCAGCGCGGCCAGGTAACCGGGCGGCAGGTCGATGACGCCGCCGGAGCTCAGGACCGGTTCGACGATGCAGGCGGCGAGGCTGCCGACGGACTGGGCGTCGATGAGGTCGAAACCCAGGTCGAGCTGGCGGCGCCAGTCGAGCCGGCCGTCGGCGTCGACGATGTCCGGGTGGAAGGAGTCGGGCACGGGGAGCGCGAAGTTGCCGGGTGCGGATGGTCCGTAGCCGACGCGCCCGGCGACGTAGGTGGCGCTGGCGGCGGCCTGGGTCATGCCGTGCCAGGAGCGGGCGAACGACACGATCTCGTGCTTGCCGGTCACCAGCTTGGCCATCCGCAGCGCGGCCTCGTTGGACTCGGCACCGGTGGTCAGGAACACAGCCTTGTCCAGCGGTTCCGGCAACGTGCCGGTCAAGCGCCGGGCGAGGTCGACGACGGGACGGCTCAGCATCCCGCTGTAGAGGTGGTCGAGCCGGGCGGCCTGCTCGCGGATGGTCGCGACGATCTCGGGGTGGGAGTGCCCGAGGATCGCGCTCATCTGCCCGGAGGTGAAGTCGAGCAGCGCACGCCCGTCCTCGGTGAACACCGAGGCGCCCTCGGCGCGCTCGACGACACCCGGGGTGAAGGCGCCGTGCCCGGAGTAGCGGATGAGATCACGTGCTGCGAGGTCGTCCATGCCCCGAAGCTACGGCAGGAGCGGCGTGTGGTGGCGGCCCGCCCAGGACCGCCACCTCACGCCAGCGCGGATCAGGGTTCGACGGGTTGGTCGTAGACGGAGAAGCGGAAGTAGGTGCCGACGTCGGCCGGTGCGCCCGGAGCCGTCGTGCGGTAGGCGAGCAGGTCCTGCAAGCCCGTCGTGGCCGCCAGCGGTTCCGGTGCGAGCGCCTCGACCACGTCGAGGTAGGCCTGCGGGTCGAGGCCCTCCTGCCGCATGAGTCCGGCCGTGCGCTCGGCGGCTTCCTCATCGGAGGCGGTGTTGCCCGTCAACCGCAGGTACAGGTTGGCCTCCTCCGGTTGCGGCGCTCCCGCCCGGAAGGCGAGGCAGACCATGGGTTCCTCACCTTCGGCCTTGTCCTGCCCGTTGTAGAGCGACCGCCAGACGCGTTCGGCCCTCGCCGGGTCGTGCCCCGCCGCCAACGAGGCGACGGAGTCCAGGTCCTCCCAGGAGCGACCGGTGATGCGGAAGTACACCTTGACCCGCGCCCGCTCCGAACCCACCAGGTCGAGCGCGACGAACTCGATCTCGTTCCCGCGGTCCGCCATCTCGGGCATCGTCGCCCGCACCGAGGACCAGGACCGGCCGAGCCCGAGCCGTTCCACCGCTTCCGTGGTGGTGTCCAGGACTGCGGCCGGGTCGGTGCTCCTCGCCTGCGGGTTGAAGTAGGCCTTGTACCGCGTGGCTTCACCGGGTCGCCAGGCCAGCGAATGCCAGATGGTGGGACGGTTCACCCGCGGGTCCTCGCTCGCGAAGAGGTCTTCCACGAGGCGGTAGCGGTGCAGGTCCACGCCGTCGCGATCCGCCAACCTGTCGGTCAGCTCCCGGCCTGCGGCTTGGCAACCCGCCGGTGTCGCGTCCTCTCCGAACGATTCGAAGAGGACGCGGAGTTCTGGGCGGTGCGATCGCCAGCTGAGTGACATCTCGGCCGGAAAACCGTCCGCGGAAACAAAAGAGGGAACCTCCGGACAAGAGCCGATCGGGTGATCACCCCACGGGCTCAACGACACACTGAGTTCTGTGATGAGGGTCTCCACTTCGGAGGGCGAGAACCCGAGGTGTTCGGCTGCGGTTCGGTACTGGCTGGTCAGGAACTGTGTGAATGAGACTTCGTGAACGGGGAACACTCCCCACCGGCGTGGCGACGGCGAGATCTCCTGTGAACTGTGCACTACCCCGACCTTCCGCATCGCGGCTACTCTTGATCTCGGCACGGCGCCTTTCAACGACACCTGCACGATCTCATCCGAACTCCGAATTGTGAATGGCCCGAACCTGGGAGGGGTGCGAATGGGCACTGTGGACGAAGGCGACGGAAATCCACCTCACCAGTCGAATTCCCGTGATGTGTGCGTGATCGGGGCCGGAATTTCCGGACTTGCCGTGATGCGCTCGCTCCGGCGCCGCGGAATTGATTTCGTCTGCTTGGAACGGGACGACGCGGTCGGTGGCGTGTGGAACTTCAGCACGTCCCGGTCGCAGCGCACGCACCCCGCCTACGAGTCCCTGCACCTCAACACCTCCAGCAAGGTCACCGGCTTCACCGGGTTCCCGGTCCCCGAGGAGTTCCCCCGGTACCCCCGCCACGACCACTTCGCCTCCTACCTGCGCAGCTTCGCCGAAGCGCACGACCTGCCCGGCCGGATCGAGTTCGGCACCACCGTCCACGACGTGGAACCCGCTCCGGGTGGGGGCTGGTCGGTCACCAGCGCCGATGCGCGAGGGTCCGTGCGCACCAGGCACTTCCGCGAGGTCGTGGTGGCCTCGGGCTACCACTCGACGCCGCGGTTGCCTGAGCCGGAGGCCCCGGGTTCGGAAGATTTCCGGGGCAGGCGGTTGCATTCCGCCGATTACACCGATCCGGGGCCCTTCCGCGGGAAGAAGGTCGCCGTGGTCGGGTTCGGGAACTCCGCCTGCGACATCGCCGTCGAACTGTCCCGGGTGGCCGCGAAGACGGTCCTGTCGGTCCGCCGGGGTGCGCACGTGGTGCCCAAGACCCTGATGGGCTTGCCGATCGACGAGATCGCCCAGAGCCGCTGGTGGTCGTTCCTGCCGTTCCGGGTGCAGCGCAGGCTCATCGAGGTGCTGCTGCACCTCTCGCGCGGACGCATCGCCGACTACGGCCTGCCGGAACCCGATCACCGGGTGATGGAGGCTCCCATCACCATCTCCGACGAACTGCTCAGCCGCCTCGCGCACGGCGCGATCGCCGTCAAGCCGGCTGTCGAGGAGCTCACGGCCGGTGGTGTCGCGTTCCGCGACGGCAGCGCGGAGGACGCTGACGCGGTCATCTTCTGCACCGGCTACGACATGGAGCTTCCGCTGCCCGAGGACGTCGCCCTCGACGCGGAGGGGCGCCTCGCGCTGTACCAGCGGATCGTGCCGCTCGGCCACCAGGGCTTGTACTTGGCCGGATTCCTGCGCCCGGTCGGCGCGCTCACCCGGCTCGCCGAGCTCCAGGCCGAGTGGATCGGCGACCTCGTCTGCGGGGACGCCACGCTGCCCGCGGAGCACGAGATGGCCGCCGAGGTGAACCGCCACCTCGAGCGGACCGCCCAGCGCTTCGGCGTCGAACGGCCCGAGGACGCGCTCAACATCGACGTCCCCGTGTACGTGCGGTCGCTCCAGCGAGAACGCCGACGCGGCCGGAACCGGCCGGCCGCGACCTCCCGAAGCCATGTCGAGAACGTGGGCAACGGCATCACCGGGCTGCGCAGACCACCCGCCGAGTGGCCGTCCGCGTCGTGACCGGGCGGCGGGCGGCCGCTCACACGCCGGAGGTGGCCCGCCCTCGCCCGGCCGCCGCGTCCGCGGCGGCGGTGCCGATGACGTGCTCCAGCAGCCGGGCCAGGACGTCCTTGACGTCGGCTCGGCGCCGGGCGTCGAAGTTCATCACCGGCACCTTGGCGGTGTCGAGCTGCAGGGCGTTGGCGACGTCCTCCGGCGCGTAGCGCTGCGTGCCGTCGAACTCGTTGACCGCGACCACGTAGGGGATCCTGCGGTCCTCGTAGAAGTCCAGGCTGGAGAAGCAGTCGTCGAGACGGCGGGTGTCGGCCACGACCACGGCTCCGAACGCGCCGTGGGTGTGGTCGTCCCACACCGACCAGAACCGGGACTGGCCGGGCATCCCGAACAGGAACAGCGGCGTGCCGTTGCTCAGGTTGATCCGGCCGAAGTCGATGCTGACCGTGGTGGTCGTCTTCTCCGGGACACCGGTGAGGGCGTCCACCCCGGCGCTGGCGCCGGTGATGGGCTCGTCGGTCAGCCGCACGTACCGGTCCGGGTCGGCCACGCTCTTGATCAGGGTGGTCTTGCCGCAGCCGTACCCGCCCGCGATGACGAGCTTGACCGGCGGCCGCTCAAAGCTGCTTGACACTGTCCAGAACCCCCTGCAGGTATTCCAGTGTTGCGTCGGAAACGGTGTCCCCCGAGGCGCTCGCGCCGTCGAGGGTGAGGACTCCCCGCCGCAGCAACGCACCCACCAGAGCGCGAGCCGTCAGCACCGGGGTTCCTAGGCTCCCCGCGACCTCTGCTATGGCCACCGGGTTCTTCGCCAGCTCCAGAGCGGCGCTGTCGGCCATCGAGAGGTCGTCGGCGGACGCGCTCCCCGGCTTGGCGACCACCTGCGTGGCCAGGTCCAGGTCCAGGTCGGACTTCTCCGGGGCGCCGGCGACGACGAAGGGGCGGACACCTGCTCCGGGGTCTTCCGCGTGGACGTTCTGCTGGTCTGCCATCGGTTACGGCCTCGTCCCCGTCAGCGGATCGGCTGAGCCACCGCGGCCCTCGGTCACCAGGTGCTCGCCGACCTGGGCGAGCAGGCGGTCGAGCTCGACGTTGACGATCAAGGGGTCGGCGGCGGTGTCGACCACCACCGTGATCCCGGTGCGCTCGGCGGCCAGGGCGAGGACCACGAACCGGTTCGCGCCCTCGATGACCGTCTTGGCGAGCTCACCGCCCCCGCCGATCACGCTCACCCGCTTCGAGGAGCTGAACGCCGAGGCCGACATGGCGGCGAGGTCCTCCGCCTGCTCCTCCGGCACGCCCTCGGACGCGGCTCTGGGGAACCCGTCCGACGACCACAACACGGCGCAGTCCACGTCCGCGACGCGCTGCGCGAAGTCGGTCAGCACCCAGCTCAGGTCGTCACGACCACCGCTCACTGCGTTCACCCCTCACCCTGCTCGCTCCCGTGGTTCTGCCGGCCGGACACGAAACCCATCGCTCCGCCGCCCGCGCTGCGACGCCCCCGGGCGTCCTCATCGGACGGACCCGCTCCCTGTGCCTTCTTCTCCTCGTCGAGCGCGCGGCCGACCGCCGAAGCACCCCGGCGCCGCACCGGCAACCCGACCGGCGAGGTCTCCAGCGGCTCGTCCGCGGCCGGTTCGGCGCGCGGCTTCGGCGGTTCCGGACGGCTCTCGGTGCGCGCCTCCACCGGGTCGGCCAGCACGGCCGTGCCGCCACCGAGCGTGCCGCGAGCGGTGGAGAGGACCATCGGCGACGACCTCTCGACCTCCAGCTCGCGCAGCAGGTCGGCGGGGATGGTCACCTCGGCGCGGATGCCGCCCGCCTCGCCCGCGGCCAGCGACACCTCGACCTGCCACTGCTGCGTGATCCGGGCGACCACCGGCAGGCCCAGCTGCAGGTGCCGCTGGACGTCGCTGAGCGCGAAGTCGGTGTCGCTGCCGAGGACCGCGTTGGCTTCGCTCAGCTTCTCGGGCAGCATGCCCAGACCGCGGTCTTCGATGACGACCGCCAGCGCACCACCGCGCTCCTCGGTCCACACCCGGGCCTTGCCCTGCGGCGAGCTGTAGTTCGCGGCGTTGTCCATCAGCTCGGCGAGCACGCGGATCAGGTACGGGGCGGCCTGGCCGTCGACGGCGACCGCACCCGGGTGGCGGGTGTGGATCCGGTCGTAGTGCTCGATCTCGGCGCGAGCGGACTCGAGGATGACCTCCATCGGAGTCGGACCCCGGTGGTAGCGGGCGAGCCGGTTCCCCGACAGCAGCCGCAGGTTCTCCGCGAGCCGGCGGGCCCGCAGCAGGAGGCTGTCGAGCACCAGCAGCGCGCGGTAGCGGGGTGCGGCCTCGCCGGCTTCGCGCTCCTCGGTGTCGACGATCTGCATGGCGTTCTGCACGATCTGCTGGACCCGCGCGGCCATGCCGACCACGACGCGGGTGAACGCGTCGCCCGTCCGCTTCTGCTTGATGCGCTCCTGGACGGCGACCTGGTAGGCGCCGGCGAAGGCGTCGGCCACGTCGCCGATCTCGTCCTTGCCGAAGTCCAGCGAGCGCAGCGGCGCGGAGACGTCGACCTCTTCACCGCGCTCGACCTTGCGGAACAGCTCGGGGACGTCCTCGTCGGCGATCGTGCGGACGGCGTCGCGCAGTTCGACCAGCCGCTGCGGCACCAGGGCCACGAGGTGGCGGCCGGCGAACCACCACATCAGCACCGCGGCCCCGGCGGTGGCCAGCAGCACCAGCCCGGCCAGCACCGCGGTCCGCAGCAGTGCGTTGGTCCCGTTGGCGAGCCCGAGGTCGGCGCCGTAGCGGGCCTGCTCGACGGCCAGGTCGGTGATCTCGGCCCCGACCTGGTCGCTGATCTGGTGCCACTGCTCGGGAGTCACGCCCTCCGCGTGGCCGCGGGTGATCAGCTGCTGCTCGACGGCCCGCAACTGCTGCCAGTTCGCCGAGCGGGTGAGCTCCTGGTACCGCTCCTCCACCCGCGGCGAGGCGTGCGGCGTCTGCTCGTCGAGCTCGCCGTGGTAGGAGCCGACGAGCACGGCGAACTCGACCTGCTCGGCCGGCAGCATCTGGCCTTCCACGCCACGGCTGCCCAGCATCGCCGTCTGCGCCATCTGGTCGCCCGCGCGGAAGATCTCGGTGGCGGTGACACCGGCGTGCCCGGCCTGGGCGTCCTCGACGGACCGCGCCTGACCGTCGAACAGGTCGGCGCCGGCTTCGAGGACCTCGTTGTACTCGCGCAGCGTCGCGTCCCTGCGCGCCGGGTCGGACGGCGTCGTCGGGCGGACGCGCGGCAGCTGCGCGACGAGGCCGCGCAGCCGGTTGATCTTGGCCTGCATGTCCGCCGGGACGGCCGGGTTCGACACGAGGTCGGTGAGCTTGCCGGAGAGCTCCGCGACGGCGCGGTCGGTGGCGGCGTAGCGCTGGGCGAGCGCGTCCTGGCGGGCCTCACCGGCGAAAGCGCGTGAGACCAGCTGACGTTCGGCCTGGACGGCGGTGAAGGCGCGCACCGCGGGGATCGAGGTGTCCTGCACGGTGACGGCGACGTAGCGGACGATGAGGCCGTCGACGAAGGAGGGGGCGAAACCGGCGAGCACGACGACGAAGAAGAGCGCGACGATGGTGATCAGGATGTTCCGGATCCGCCGCCGGAGGCTCGTCTTGTCCGGCTCGCGCGTTCTGCTCCTGGTCAACTGCACGTCGACGGCACTCCTTCGGTTGTGCTCGGGCGAGGCATGCCCCCAGCCGGCCTTCGCGCGGAACGACGCGAAGCGTGCGCTTCGCCGGGAGTCCACGACGTCCGAGGACCGCGACCGGGGCGAGTGGGTGTGCAGCGCCTCGGTTTCCTTGATCATCCGCGCGGCCCGGACAGTACCAGCACGGTTCCCGGCGCCGATCACCGATCTGACGACGGCCTTCCGCTTCAGCCGGAGGTGAACGGCGCCACCCACCTCCGGTCACGTTCTCCTCTCGATCACCGCGCACCTCCCCGCGTCACCGGCGTCCGAGTTCTGAAGTGGAGCGTGCCGTCCGCGGCGACGAAGCCCCCACCCCACCCACGGCTCGGAGAGCCGTCGACCTCCCCACCTGGAACTGGTGGAAGGATGCGCGTTCTCGTCCAGCAGTGCCTGGAGCACTGGCCCGCCGCGGGTTCTGAGCGCCTTCGTGGCGAGCACGCCGGGACGGCGTTGTGCTGGCCACACATCAGGATCGGCGCACGGAGTCCACGGAGGCGCTGTGCTCTCCCGTTCGGGCATTTCCGCCACCCGCACCGCCAAGCGGAGTGATCCTTCACCAGTTCCTGGGCAGCGAACCATCGGTGAACGCGCCGTGCTGCGCGGCCGGACAGGCCCAGGACGCCGCGCGACGAGCACGGACGTCGCTGTTCGCGTCCACACCGGACGGTGCGGTTCGCAGCGAACGATGTCCTGGGGCAGCGCGGTCCCCGTCCCTCGGCGTCCGGGCTGAGCTGGGGATTTCCGCCACCCGCACCGCCAAGCGGAGCGATCCTTCACCAGTTCCTGGGCAGCGAACCATCGGTGAACGCGCCGTGCTGCGCGGCCGGACAGGCCCAGGACGCCGCGCGACGAGCACGGACGTCGCTGTTCGCGTCCACACCGGACGGTGCGGTTCGCAGCGAACGATGTCCTGGGGCAGCGCGGTCCCCGTCCTTCGGTGTCCCGGGCTGAGCTCAGGAGTCGGCGCCGCGCCAGCGCAGCACCTCCAGCGCAGCGCCGACCCCGACGACGTCCTCGGACAGCGGGCGCGGGAGCAGCTCGTCTGCCTTGGCCAGCCGCCGCAGCACGGTGTTGCGGTGGGTGTAGAGCCGTTCGGCGGTGCGGGAGGCGTTGCACTGCTCGCGGACGTAAGTGCGCACCACCTGCTGCAACTCGGGGTCGGCGTGGCGCAGCGCGCCGAGCGCCTCGGAGACGAACTCGTCGGCGTGGGTGGGATCGGCGGTCATCAGGGCGACCAGTTGCACGTCTTCGTAGCGGGCGACCTGGCGCGAGGAGCTGAGCCGGGCGAGCATTCGCTGAGCGGTCAGCGCGTCGAGGTGGCTGCGGCGGAACCCGTCCACGTCCCGGCCGGGCCGGCCGATCGACACGCGCACGTGCGGTCGCGAGCTCAGCACCTCCGCGAGCTCCTCGGTGCACACCGTGTTCGCCACCGGCAGCCAGATCCACAGGGTTCCGGCGGTGGCGACCACGGTGAGCCGGCGACGGGCACCGGTGAGGCGCACCAGTTCCTCGGCCGCGGCCTCCAGCTCCTCCAGGCCCCCGCGCGCGGTGCTCCACACGACGGCGGCCGTGTGCGGGCCGGTCAGCCCGTAGCCCAACTTCAGCTCGGCGCGTCGGGCGCTGATCGGCGACCCCTCGAGGATGAGCGCGACGGCGGCGCGGCGGTCGGCGTTGGTGCCGTGGACGAGGGTGTCGAGCTCCTCCTGCATCCGCCGGCTGATGCCGGCGATGGTGTCGTTGACGTAGGTCGAGATGGACAGCGCTGTGACGTCGAGGAGTTCGCGCAGTTCGTCGGGGTCGGAGGTCAGCGAGAAGCAGATCTCCATCCAGAACCGCCAGGCGACGTTCTGCCCGGCCCGGTAGGTGTCGAGGGCGTTGGTGTCGAGCCCGCGCCGGACCAGGTCGCGGGCGGTGTCGAGGGCTTGGGTGCCCAGGTGCGGGGGAACGCGGCAGCCGGGGTCCTGGATGTTGGCGGCGGCCCAGTGCACGACGTTGTCGACGTTGGTCTGCCGCAACCCGTCGGCCAGCACGGGATCGGCGGCGATGGCCTGCGTCCGGTCGGCGTCGAGCACGGCGGCGTGCAACTCCTCCGCCCACATCGCGGGCGGCCGCAGCGCGCTTTCCGCGCCGGCCCGGATCAGCTCCCGAACTCGAGCGGAGGGGCAGGGCCACGATCGAGTCACGGCAGGCACTATGCCCCACGACGCCCGATTCCGGGAAGTCCCCTGCCGCTGAACGGTTCTGACCGCGCAGCACGGCTCCGCCCGGATCAGCCCGGCTCGCGCGCTCGCTCGGCACCGCGGACGTTGGTGGGGCTGCCGGGCGGTTCGGCGCAGTGGGCCTGGAGGTTGGCCGGGACGTCGGTGAGGTCGGTGCCGGCGCGCTGCTGGGTGCTCTCGTAGCCGCGGGTGCAGACGAACGGGTCGAAGCTGTTGAGCACGAGGCCGAACCGGGCGCGGCCGTCGCCGGGAACGGTGGTCCTGGTGCCCTGCGCGATGCTGGGGTAGGTGACCAGCAGCTGCTCGACCCCGTCGAGGCGGGTGCGGTAGACGTTGGCGGTGGTCAGCAGGTTGCCGAGCAGTGTGCCGAGCTGCGGCCCGGACTCCCGCAGCAGTCCGCTGACCTGCTCGGCCGCCGGCGGTGCCGCGCCGATGACGCGCCGCAGGTCCTGGTCGGAGGAACGCAACTGGCTCGCGAACAGGTGCAGGTCACGGCTGAAGGAGGCGATCTCAGCGCCCTGCTCGCGCTGCGTCTCCAGCACCCGGCGGCCGCTGGTGATCAGGTCCAGCGTCTGCGGCAGGTGCTCGGTGGCCTCCCGGGTGTAGGCGCGGGAGGTGTCGAGCAGCGTGCCGAGCGGTCCGTTGAGGCCGGTGAACGCCAGGTCCAGTTCGGTGACCACCGTCTGGAGCGACCCGATCGGGATGCTGTCGACCGTGCGGTCCACGTTGGCCAGCAGCTCCTCCGGCGGCACCGGGATCGAGGTGCGGTCGCTGGTGATCACCGAACCCTCGGCCAGGTGCGGGCCACCGTCGGAGCGGGGCCGGAGGTCGACGTACTGCTCGCCCACCGCGGAGCGGTTGGCGACCACGGCTTCGGTGTCGGCCGGGACCGGAGGCGCGCTGTCCTCGATGTCCAGGTGCACGTCGACGCCCGAGGGCGTGAGCCGCAGCGGCCCGACCCGCCCGACCGGCAGTCCGCGGTAAGTGACCTCGGCGTTGGTGAAGATGCCGCCGGAGTCGCGGAACCGGGCCACCACGGTGTAGCCGCGTGAGGACACCAGCCGGTCCAGCCCGGCGTAGGTGGCACCGACGTAGGTGATGCCCACCAGGGCGATCAGCAGGAACGCCCCGATCTGCAGCTTGGTGCGCTGGGAGATCACCGGGCACCTCCGAGCACGACGTCGAACGGTCCGCCCGGTCTCGGTGGCGGCGGCAGTGCTGGCGGGGCCGGAGCGGGCCCGGGCTGGGCCGGAGCGGGGATCGGCAGCGGCAGTTCGCTGGGCCCGGCGCCGCCGGTGGGCGGCGGGCGTCCCTGCAGCACGTTGTCCACGAAGGTGGACAGGTCGATGTCCAGTTGCAGGTCCAAGTTGGTGTAGTCGCCCTTGATGGCGTTCACCGTGTAGTCGGTGAACGGGAAGGTGACGAGGACTTCCAGCGACCTCGGCAGGTCTTCGCCGGCTTGGGCGAGCTTCTGCAGGATCGGGCTCAGCGACCGGAGGTTCTCGAGGGTGTCCTGCTCGCTGCGTTCGGTGGTCTCCACGGCGACCTCGGAGAGCCGGTCCACCTGCTGCAGCATGCCGACCAGCTGGCCGCGCTGCTCGTTGATGACCCGCAACCCGGGCCCGAGGTTGTCCAGCGCGTACGCGATGTTCTGCTTCTGCCCCACCAGCGAGGCGGCGAGCCGGTTGAGCCCGTCGATGGCGCGGGTGATCTCGTCGCGCTGGCCGTCGAGTTCGCGGGTGAAGACCTCCACGTTGCGGTGCAGCGACCGGATGTCGGTCTCGTTGCCCGACAGCGCGGCACCGAGCTCCTGGTTGATCTGCTGCAGCTGGCCGATGCCGCCGCCGTTGAGCAGCATCGACAGCGCGCCCAGCACTTCCTCGACCTGCGGGTGGCGCTGGGTGCGGGACAACGGGATCCGGTCGCCGTCGGACAGCAGCGGAGCACCCGGTTCGGCGGAACCGTCGAGCTGCACGTACTTCTCGCCGAGCAGGCTGGACTGGCGCAACTGCGCGTGGGCGCCCGCGGGCAGTCGCACGTCGCGGTTGATCTCCATGGTGACCTCGGCGGTCCAGCCGTCCTCGGCCAGCTGGATGCCGGAGACCCGGCCGACCGCGACGTCGTTGACCTTGACGCTGGCCTGCGGCACCAGGTCGAGCACGTCGGCCAGCTGCGCGGTCACCCGGTACGGGTCGTCGCCGAGGTCGGCGCCGCCGGGCAGCGGCGCGTTGTGGATGCCGGTGAAGCCCTGCTGGCCGCACCCGGCGAGCAGCAGCAGGCTCAGCAGCAGCGGGAGGGCGACCCGCATCAGCGCCCACCTCCCGGGTGCGGTGAGCCGGTGTCGCGCAGGGCGTCGACCAGCGGGAGCGGGAGGTCCGGCGCACGGCCGTGCCGCAGCGAGTCGACCGCGTCGGCCGGGGACGGCAGCGGGACCGCGCCGGAGACGATCGGTTCGACGCGCTTGCAGGCGTCGGCGAGCACGGGCGGGACCGGGCGCTGCGGCGGCGCCTCGCGCAGCAGCTTGCACACCAGGACGATCGGCGGGTGGGTGAGCTCGTTGATGTTGCCCCGGGTGCGGGTGACCCGGGCGGAGTCGTCGTAGGTGTTGGCCAGGTTCGACATGCCCAGCGGTGCCAGGTCGGTGACCTCCTCCAGCGCCGCCCGCTGGTCGACGAGCACCTGCGTCACCGCGCTCAGGTGGTCCACGTTGGACTGCAGGACCGCGCGGTTGTCGCGGATGAAGGCCGCGGTCTCCGACAGCGCGGGGCCGAGTTCCCGCAGCGCGGCACCGAGTTCGCCGCGCTCGGCGGCCAGGATCCCGGCGGTGTCGGCGAGTTGCGCGTTGAACCGCCGCACCTCGTGGTCGCTGTCGGCGAGGGTGCGGTGGAACAGCTGCAGGTTGTCGACGGTGGCGAAGAGGTCTTCCTTGGACCCCGCCAACGTGCTGGTGGCCTCGCCGAGCTGCCGCAGCATGTCGTTGAGCTGGGCGCCGTTGCCGCCCAGGTTCGCGGCCTGCACGTCGAGGAAGTCCGACAACGCGCCGTCGCGGTTGGCACCTTCCGGACCGAGCATCCGCATCGTGCGGTCGGTGTTGCGGTTGATCTCGTCGAGCTCCAGCGGTGTGGCGGTGCGCTCGCGCGGGACCACCGCGCCGTCCTCGAGGACGGGCCCGCCCTCGTAGGCGGGGGTGAACTGCACGTAGCGGTCGCTGACCAGGCTCGGCGCGACCGCAACAGCTTTCGCGTCGGCCGGGATCGGGGTGCCGTCCTCGACGCGCATCTCGACCCGCACCCGGGTTCCTTCCGGCACGACCTCGGTCACCGAACCGACCCGCATGCCCAGCACCCGCACGTCGGTGCCGGGGAACAACCCGACGGCGGCGCTGAAGTAGGCGGTCACCGAGGTGCGTTCGGCCAGCGCCACGGCCCACCAGGCACCTCCGGTGAGCAGCAGCGCTGCGGCGAGCACCATCGCCATCACCCGGCGGTTCATCGCGGACCTCCTCGACCGGACCCGCCCTCGATCGGCGGGGCACAGCCCTGCTCGTTGGCCGTCACCGGGCCGAGCTGCAGCACGGGCGGGACCTGACCGCACACGTAGCTGTCGAACCAGCGCCCGTTGGCAACGGTGTTGCTGAAGTAGCGCGCGAACGGGGCCAGGTTCTGCAGGCCGCGGTTGAGGTTGTCCTGGTTGCGGTGCAGCACCTCGGTGACCCGTTGCAGCGTGGCCAGCGCGGGTTGGAGCTGCGCGCGGTTGTCGGCGACGAGCCCGCGCAGCTGCTCGGAGAGCTCCCGCGTGCTGCGCAACAGGGTGGCGATCGCGTCTCGGCGGAAGCGGATCTCCTCCATGAGCAGGTTGCCGTCGGCGATCAGCTTGGCGAAGACCTGGTCCCGGTCGGCCAGCACCTGGCTGACCTGGCGGGTGCCGCTGAGCAGCTGGTCGAGCTGCTCGTCCCGCCGCGAGATGACCTGGGAGAACGCCGTAAGCCCGCGCAGCGCCTCACCGACGTGCGCGGGAGTGCCGCGGAAGGTGTCGGCCATGGTCTGGAAGCTCTGCGCCAGCGCGGCGGTGTCGACCTCGCCGGAGGTGCGCCCGAGGTCCTGGAACGCCTCGGTGACGTCGTAGGGCGAGCGGGTGCGCTCGGCGGTGATCGGCTCGGACGGGTCCTGCTCGCGCTCTCCCCGCGGGTCCAGCGACAGGAACTTCTGGCCCAACAGGGTCTTGATCTCGATGGAGGCCGTGGTGCGGTCGCCGACCCAGGCGTCGTCGACGCGGAAGGCGACCTCGACGTGCTTGCCGCGCAACGACATCGACGTCACCGTGCCGGCCTTGACGCCGGCGATGCGGACCTCGTCGTCGGGCTTGAGCCCGGCGGCCTCGGTGAACTGCGCGCGGTAGGTGGTGCCGCCGACCACCGGCAGGTCCTCGAAGTAGAACGCCAGCAATGACACGACGGTGATCAGCACCAGTCCCACCACCCCGGCGGCGGCCGGGTCGCGCTGCTTGAGCCGGCGGATCATCGGCACCTCCCCGGCATCTGCTCCGGAGGCGTGGTCGGCAGCGGCACCGCCACGCCGAGGCTGGAGATGCGCACCTGCCCGGAGCTCCGGCACAAGAAGTAGTTGAACCAGGACCCGTAGCTGGCGGTGCGGTTGATGGTGTTGAGCTTGTCGGGCAGTCCACTGGCGAAGCGCTCCACCAGCGGGCGGTGGTCGTCGAGGTTGCGCGAGAGCACGCCGAGGTGGTGGATGCTCTCCCGCAGCGGCTTCCGGCCTTCGGCGAGCAGCCCCGCGGTGGCCTCGTTGACCTCCCCGATGCCCTCGACGGCGGAGCCGATCTGCTCGCGGTCGGCGGCCAGACCGGACACCACCTGCTGGGTCTGCACCAGCACCTCGTCGAGCTCGGCGTTGCGGCTGCTGATGGTGCCGAGCACCTCGTTGAGGTTCGTGACGACCTCGCCGATCACCTGGTCGCGGGAGGCCAGCGTCTGGGTCAGCGAGGCGATGTGGGACAGCAAGCTCTGCACGGTGCCGCCTTCGCCCTGCAGGGTTTGGATGATCGCGTGCGAGAGCTTGTTGACGTCCTCCGGCGCGAGGGCCTGCAGCAGCGGCTTGAACCCGTTGAACAGCACGGTCAGGTTCAACGCGGGTCTGCTGCGATCGATCGGGATCGTCGAGCCCTCCGGCATCGCCTCGGGGGAACCCTCCCCTCCTTCGACGGCGAGGTAGCGCTGGCCGATGAGGTTGCGGTACTTGATCGAGGCGGTCGTCGAGGCGGGCAGGGAGCGGTCGCCGAAGAGCGTGAACCGCACGTGCGCCTGCCGCCTCTCGGCGATCTCGATGGAGTCGACCTGGCCGACCTTGACCCCGGCGATGCGCACGTCGTCGCCCTCGTTGAGCCCGGTGACGTCGGTGAACCGCGCCGAGTACTCGGTGGTCGGGCCGAAGCTCGTGTTGGCGATGGTGATCCCGAGAAGGCCGGTGGCCAGCAAGGTCACCGCCACGAACACCACGAGCTTGGTCAGCGACGGCCTGATCGCTCTCATCGCACCTCCACCTGCGCTCCCCGGTACAGCGGGCCGACCAGCAGGCTGCTCCAGCCCGGGACCTCCTCCGGGCGCAACCGGGTCGAGGGGGCAAGCAGCGCGGCGATGAGGCGCCGCTCGGCCGTCGAGTGCTGGATCGAACCCGACGGTCCGGTGGCCGAGCTCGGACTGGTCGACGCCGGCGGCGTGTGCTGCTCGCGCCGCGGCGGGTGGGTCGAGCCGTCACGCGGTGGTCCGCCACCCGGCAGGTCGGCGGGCATCGGGACCTGGTCGTAGCAGCGGGGTCCGCGCCGGTCCTCCCAGCGGGGTTCGTCGTGGCCGGGCAGGTACTTGTCGCCGTCATCGCTGATCTCCACCCGCAGCCGGACCACCCCCGGTGTGTCGGTCCCCTTGCCGGCGACCTGGTCGAAGCGCGGCACGGCGTCGGCGAGGTCCTCGAACAGGCAGGGGTATTCGGGTGAGTAGCGGGCGAGCAGGCGGAGCTGCTCGCGGCTGGCCGCGTTGAGCTCGATGATGTTGTTCTGGTTGGCCCGCAGGAACCCGTCCAGGTCCCCTGCTCCGGTGGTGACCGTGCGGTAGAGGCGTTCCAGCCCTGCGCGGTTCTCGGCCACGGTCCGGTGGTTGACCGCCAGGTCGCGCAGCGCCCCCACCAGGTCGGGGGCGGTGTCGGCGTAGAGGTGGGCGACGTCGCCCAGCGCCCGGATGTTGGCCTGGAGCTCGGGCAGCGCGGGGTTGAACTGCTCCAGGAGCCGGTTGGTCTCCGCCAGCGTCTCGCCGAGCTGCTCGCCGCGTCCGTCCAGCGCCATCGAGACGGTGTTGAGCGTGCTGGCGAGCTTGTCCGGCTTGACCGCTCGCAAGACCGGCATCAGGTCGCTGAGCACCTCCTCCAGCTCGATCGAGGCCGTGCTGCGGTCCTGCTCGATGACGTCGTCGTCGCGCAGCGGCTCCGGGGACGGCGTCGCCGGCGGGACGAGGCTGACGTAGCGCTCGCCGAACAAGGTCTTCGGCAGCAGGCGCGCGGTGACCTCGGCCGGGATGAGGGCGACCTTGTCCGGGTGCAGCGCCAGGTCGAGCTCGGCTCCGCTCGCGGTGGCCCGCACCTCCCGCACCTCGCCGACGACCAGTCCGCGGACCTTGACGTCGGCGGGCGGTTGCAACTGATTGCCGACCCGGTCGGTGCGCAGCAGCACGTGCACCACCGGCGTGAACGCCTTCTGGTACACCGCGACCGTCGAGGCCAGGAACAGCACGATCACGCTGATGAACACCGCGCCGACCACCCGTCGGCGCAGCACTCCCACCTGCTCCCCCGCGCTCATCCGGCGATCCGCACCGTCGTGGTCGCGCCCCAGATGGCGAGGCTGAGGAAGAAGTCGAGGACGTTGAGCGAGATGATCGCGGTGCGCACCGCCCGGCCCACCGCGCTGCCGACTCCGGCCGGGCCACCGGCGGCGCGGAAGCCGTAGTAGCAGTGCACCAGGATGATCACCAGGCTGAACAGCAGCACCTTACCGAAGGAGAACAGCACGTCCTGCGGCGGCAGGAACAGGTGGAAGTAGTGGTCGTAGGTGCCCGCCGACTGGCCGTAGAAGTACACCGTGATCACGCGGGAGGCCAGGTAGGACGACATCAGCCCGATCACGTACAGCGGGACCACCGCGCCGAGCCCGGCCAGCACGCGCGTGGTGACCAGGAACGGGACGCTGCGCACCGCCATGACTTCCAGCGCATCGATCTCCTCGGAGATGCGCATCGCGCCGAGCTGCGCGGTGAACCCGCAGCCCACGGTCGCCGACAGCGCCAGCCCCGCCACCAAGGGGGCGACCTCCCGGGTGTTGAAGTAGGCGCTGACGAACCCGGTGAAGCTGGCCGTGCCGAGCTGGTTGAGCGCGGTGTAGCCCTGCATCCCGACGACGGTGCCGGTGAACAGGGTCATGCCCACCATCACGCCGATCGTGCCGCCGAGCACGGCCAGCGCCCCGCTGCCGAAGGTCACCTCGGCCAGCAGCCGCACGACCTCCTTGGAGTAGCGGCGCAGCGTCCGGGGCGCCCACGCGAGCGCGCGCAGGTAGAACAGCGCTTGGTCGCCGGAGGTGTCGAGCACCTGCAGCGGCCGGTTGAGCAGCCGCCGGACGCGGCCCGTCGCCATGACCACGGCTCACATCCCCTTCGGCGGGACGAGCTGCAGGTAGATCGCGGTGAGCACCACGTTGACCAGGAACAGCAGCATGAACGAGATGACCACCGCCTGGTTCACCGCGTCGCCCACGCCCTTCGGGCCGGGCGCCGGGTTGAGCCCGCGGTGCGCGGCGACCACGCCGGCGATGAACCCGAAGATCACCGCCTTGATCTCGCCGATCCACAGGTCGGGCAGCTGGGCGAGGCCGTTGAAGCTGGCCATGTAGGCGCCGGGCGTGCCGCCCTGCATGATCACGTTGAAGAAGTAGCCGCCGAGCACGCCGACGACGCTGACCACGCCGTTGAGCAAGGTCGCGACCAGCATCGCCGCGAGCACCCGTGGCACGACCAACCGGTGGACCGGTGAGACGCCCAGGGTCTCCATCGCCGCGATCTCGTCGCGGATGGTGCGCGCGCCCAGGTCCGCGCAGATCGCCGAACCGCCGGCACCGGCGATGAGCAGCGCGGTGATCAGCGGGCTGGCCTGCTGGATGATGGCCAGCACGCTGGAGGCGCCGGTGAACGACTGGGCCCCGATCTGCTTGGTCAGCGACCCGAGCTGCAGCGCGATCACCGCCCCGAACGGGATGGACACCAGGGCGGTGGGCAGGATGGTCACGCTGGCGACGAACCAGGACTGCTGGACGAACTCGCGCCACTGGAAGGGCCGGACGAACAACGCCCTGGCCACGTCCACGGCGTGCAGGAACAGCCGTCCCGTCTCGCTGAGCGGACCGGTACCGCCCGGTCGCGCCACACCCACACCCATCGCCGCTCCCCGGTGATCTCGGCAGGGCATCCAGGGTGATCCAGGGCACTCGGCGCTTCCAGGGGCACGTTGCCCCACGATTCCTCCAGCCTGGTGCACATCACCCGTAACCCAGCGCGGAGCGACGACGATGTGACCAGTTCAGCTGGCACGAAAACGACTGCGACTCAACAGGATCCGGCGGTCCCAAGTGGAACCGGGGCGTCCGCTCGACCGCCCCGGACGGTTCACGGCGCGCTGCGCGGGTACTCCTCCGAGCGGAGTCCGGGGTTCGACGGGAACGGAGGTTTCGCGGCGTGGTGAGCTGGCAGGCACGACTGGTCCTCGCCCAGTACTGGCTGACTCGACGCAAGCAGGTCTTCGCCGACCCGGAGAAGCTGCGGGAGAGCGCCGAGAGCCACCAGGCGGAGAGCGTGCAGGTGCCGAACTGGGTGCACCGGCGCTTCCGCGTCGAGGCGTCCGACGTGCACGGGCACCGCTGCTACACGCTGCACCCGCGCCGGCCGGAGAACACCCAGCACATCCTCTACCTGCACGGAGGCGCCTACGTGCACCAAGTGGAGACCGCGCACTGGCGGTTCCTGGCGCGGCTGATCGAGGCGACCGGGTCGGTGGTGACGGTGCCGATCTACCCGTTGGCACCCACCTCGGCCTACGACGAGACGCTGGCGATGGTGTGGCAGACCTACCAGCAGGTCTTGAGCCGGCTGCCCCCGCAGGACCAGGTGGTCATGGGTGATTCGGCGGGCGGCGGCCTGGCGCTGTTCGTGGCGCAGCGCATCAAGCAGCACGGCGGGCCCCAGCCGCGCCGCTTGGTGCTGTTCGCGCCGTGGCTCGACCTCACCACGAGCGATCCGCGGATCGACGAGCTCGAGCCGCACGACCCGTTCCTGAGCGCCCCGGGGCTGCGCGAGGCCGCCCGCCTCTACACCCGCGACCTCGACCTGCGCGACCACCGGATCAGCCCGCTGTTCGGCGACCTGTCCGGCCTGGCGCCGATGAGCGTGTTCACCGGCACCCGGGACGTGCTGCTCGCCGACTCGCGGCGGTTGCGCGACCGGCTCCGCGAGAGCGGCTCCGAGATCGACTACGAGGAGTACACCGGGATGTTCCACGGGTGGGTCCTGCAGTCGCTCCCGGAAGCCGAGCACGCGAGGAACCGCGTTTCCGCGCTCGTCGGTGATTGAACCCGGGCGAACCGGGGAAACCGTCCTTGAAGTGATCCCCGACATGCCGAAGAGGTGAGCGGCGATGACGCATCCGCCCAATCCCGACCGCGTGCAGCCGTTCCTCAAGGAGGTGCACTACCCGGTCAGCAAGGCCGAACTCGTGCACATCGCCGAGGAGCAGGACGTCGACACCGAGGTGCTGCGAGCCGTGCGGCTGGTTCCGGACCGCACCTACGAAACGCAGGAAGAGGTGCGCGACGAGGTCGCGTTCGGAAGTTGACCCGCTAGACGGCGGCGGTCGCCCTGCTCAGGACGAGCAAGGTCACATCGTCGTTCGACGATTCCGTGACCAGCTCGTTCATCACCGTGGCGCACACCGCGCCGGCCGGTGCGCAGGTGACCGCCCCGCACAGGTTCTTCAGGCCGATGTCGATCGGCTGCTTGCCGCGTTCGACCAGCCCGTCGGTGTAGAAGCACACCACGGAGTCGGGCGCGACCTCGATCTCGGTCGTGCGCCGCGGCTTCTTCGAGACCTCGACGCCGACGGGCGGGTCGACGGGGGCGTCGACGAGTTCTCCACACCCGCCGGACTTGGCCACCACCGGTGGGAGGTGGCCGGCTAGCGAGAACACCATGCGGGCCGTCGCCGGCTCGTAGATGGCGTAGGACACGGTGGCCATGGCGTCGGACTCGAAGTGCGTGACCTTGCGGTCGAGCTTGTGCAGCACGTGAGCCGGGTTGTCGTCGTCGAGCGCGTACGCGCGCAGAGCGCTGCGGAGCCGTCCCATCACCACGGCCGCCGACAACCCGTGGCCGACGACGTCGCCCACCACGATGCCGGTGCGGTCCCCCGGCAGGGCGAAGACGTCATACCAGTCACCGCCGATGCCGTGGTCGGCTCCGCCGACGTAGCGGCCGTCCATGGTCGCCGACGGGATCTCGGGCAGCTTGCCGGGCAGCAGGCTGTGCTGCAGGACTGTGGCCGCGATGCGTTCGGCCCGGGAGGAGCTCACCTGCGACACCGACGCGATGCGGTCGGCGGCGACCTGCACCAGGCGGGCGTCGTGATCGGTGAACGCGTGTTCTGTGAAAGCGCCTACGCACAGCACTCCGATGGTCACCCCACTGCTGGTCACCATCGGGGCACCCGCTAGCGAACTGATCCCCCGCTCGCGCAGCGCACGGCTGACGAGGAGGTCATCGGTCACCTGGTCGAACACGGAGGCTTGGCGATCTGCCAGGACCGTGCCGGCGAAACCGTGTCCCACCGGCATCCGCACGCCTTGTTTGACGGCGTCGTCGAGGCCCACCGCCGCGGTGGCGATCAGTTCTTCGCCGGCGGGGTCGAGCAACATCACGGTTGCCATGTCGACACCCAGCACCTCTCTGACCCGAGCGAGTATGTCCCGCAGCAGTCCGTTGACGTCGAGGTTGGCGAGAGAGGTGTCCGTGACCCGTTCAATGCGTCGCAAACGCTCCTCTGCGGATAGCTCCGCGGAAGCATGCATGTCCGTCACCGTACCCCGTGAGGGCTTCACGGAGCTGCGGCCGGGAGCCAATCTTTGCCAGGATCGGCCTGAACCATCATCATGGAGACCATGGAGCCCGACAACACCGAACACCAGACCCCCTTCAGCGCGGAGACCGAATGGTCGGGGCGTACGCTGCTCGTCACCGCGACGGGTGAAGTCGAACTGGTCAACGCGCCCAAGCTCGCGTCGGTGCTCGAGCAGGCGATCGAGGACCGCCCCGAGGTCTTGGTGCTCGACATCACGGGTGTGACGTTCCTGTCCTCGGCCGGGCTCGCCGTGCTCGTCCGCACTCACCGCAACGCCGAGGCGGCGAGCATCCGGTTCGGCGTCGTCGCAGACAACCCGGCCACCAGGAGGCCGATCCAGCTCATGGGGTTGGACCAGGAGTTCGAGCTCTTCGCCGACCGGGAAGGGGCGCTCGCCGGCGCCGCAGGTTTGTGAACGCCCGATCCGGCCGACCCTGAGAGCTGGGAGAGCCCCGAACCGTGAGGACGCACCTATGGCACCCGCTCAGCCAGGCGGGCCGGAGTCGAACTCCGACGGCGTTGAAGAACTCCACCGGCACGACGTGCCGGCCTCGGTCTCGAGCTTGCCGAGGTTGCGCAACGAGGTGAACGAGTGGGCCCGCGCCGCCGGGCTCGGCGACGACATCGCCGAGCCCTTGGCGCTGGCCGCCTACGAGGCGATGGCCAACGCGATCGAGCACGCCTACGCGGACGGGGATGGGGTTCTCGACGTCGACGCCGTCCGCGACGAGTCGGGCATAGAGGTCACGGTCACCGACCACGGCACGTGGCGTCCGCCGCAGAACAGCGACCCGATGCGCAAGCGGGGCCTGCCGTTGATCGAGCGGCTCGCCGACGAGGCCGTGGTGACCTCCGGTCAGCACGGCACGCGGGTGCAGATGCGCTGGACGCTGCCGGTTCGCCACCGCGAACCGAGCGTCTGCCGCTAAGGCTCCCGGACGCAGTTCCCTCACCTCGGGCTCGGCGCCGCGTGGCGCCGAGCCCGAGGTGCATCGCGGGTAGTCCGCACCCGGCGCGATCCCGACATCGCGCCCCTCTTCTGATCACGTGACTTCCAGCATCGAGCTCACGGGCGCAGTCCCCAGTGGAGCGCCGAGTTCCTGATCCACCCACGGGTTTCGGCAACCCCGTGATCGTTCGTCGAGCGGCCCACTCCCCCAGGCGGTGTCCGCGGAGGTCTTCCGCTGCGGCCCTCTGGTTCGTCGCTCGTCCGGCCCCAGCTCGCCCACGCCGACCCTCTCGCGCACCGGCTCCTCCGGCGCAAGCCGGTTTGTGCCCACCACCCCTTTCGTCCTGAACGGTTCCCGAAAGGGCCGTCGCCGCCCGGCTGGACCGAACGCCGGCGACGACTCTCGCCGCATTTCGCACATCCTGCACATCGCGGGTGCGAGCACGCCCCTCAGGGCCGGACGTGCACACATGCCGCCTGGACCACACCAGGGCGCACAAGATTATTCCTCGATTCATGCACCCCAGATGTGTGAACGAGGGATCTTCCGGGTAGTCGAGCAGAGACGGACTGATCAACGCTTCTCGCTGATGGGGTGAACAATGACAGCCACGACTCGACTTCCCAAGCCCACCAGTGAAGCGTGGCACTGGCAACTGCGGGCGGCCTGCCGCGACCTCCGCACCAGCCACTTCTTCCACCCGGACAACGAACGCGGCGAACGGCGCGCCGAGCGCGAGCGCAACGCCAAGGCCGTGTGCCGGACCTGCCCGGTCATCGCACAGTGCCGGGAGCACGCGCTCCAGGCGCAGGAGCCCTACGGCGTGTGGGGCGGGCTCGGCGAGCAGGAACGCCGCGTGCTGCTCGGCCACACCCGCAAGTCGGCGGGGGCAGGCACGGCTGCATGACCCCCTTCCCACGGCGTCGCACCCGTTCCGGGTGACGCGGGTGCGACGGCGGGCGGATCCTGGCCCCTCCACCACCACGGGCATCTCCGACGGTCAGCACCGTTGGCCATCGGGGAGGCGAGGAGCACCGAGGACGACCGCGCACACCGCCCCACGACGACGAGGCCGCCGCATCTCCCACGACGTCCGGCAGGCAGCGGCGGGAGCAGCTCGACGAGGAGACCGACGACCTGCTGGACGAGATCGACGACGTCCTGAGGAGTCTCCTGAGGACTTGGTCCGGGGCTACGTGCACAAGGGCGGTCGGTGAAGGACGAAGCAGGGGCGGCGCCGGGATCTTCCCGGCGCCGCCCCTGTTCTCGCGGCGTCACACGTGGTCGCGCGGGATGCGGCGGTCCCAGTTCTTGGAGAACACCCGCTGCTCACCGATGTAACCGTCCAGCTCGGCGTGCAGCACGAACTCGTGCGGTGTCGAGGTGAGCGTGGTGCGCGTCTTCGCGGTCGCCGACCAATCTCCGCGGCTGAAGCCCATCGTCCAGTCGGTCTCGCCGCGCACCGAGTTGAAGTCCTCACCGACCCAGCTGTAGCGCTCCACCGCTCTCCTGCGGCAGTCGAGTTCGTTCTCCTCGAAGTGCACCAGGCCCAGGTCCTTGACGACTTCCAGCGACGACCGGTAGTCGGCCAGGTCGCGGCTCACCTGCCAGCGCTGCTCCCCCGGGGTGATCTGCTTCGCCGAGATCGGCGGTGCGCCTTCGGGTTCGCCGAACAGGGGCGTCGGCAGCTCGTCGGCCTCCTCCGGCGGGCGCAGCGGCAGTTCCAGCTGGCTCTGGGACGGGTGCACCGTCAACCGCACCGGCTCGGGCGGTGGCCACGCCAGCGGCCAGTACGAGGTGGACAGTGCCAGCCGGATCCGGTGTCCTTCCGGGAAGGCCTGCGCGGCACCGTTGAGCCGCAGCTGGACCTGGTACCGCTTGCCGGGTTCCAGGGGTTCCGGCTCACCGTGCCCGTCGCGGTGGGTGAGGTTGAGCAGCCCGTAGGTCACGCGCGTGGCCTGGCCCTCCGGGCTGACGTCGGACAACCGCGCGGCCAGCATCGCCACCGGGCGGTCGACCTCGACGCAGACGTCCAGCAGCGGACCGCCGAGGATCTCGGAGCGCTCGCGCAGCGGCTCGGTGTCGAAGACCAGCGAGCCGCCGTCCTCCTCGCGCTGGTCGTAGGGCAGGTCCGGCGGTGCGTTGTAGGAGCACCACTTGCCGCCGTACTGGCCGACCGACAGCGGTGAGCACAACGTCAGCGGCGGGCTCGGGTGCTCCTCCCCCGGCCGCCCGATCGTGTTCTGCGCCAACGGGAACCGGGTGCGGTGGACGTGCGGGGAGGGCCAGGACGGTTCACCCACCCAGCGACCGGGCCGGTCCTCGTAGCTCGTGGAGGGCGGCATGCTCTCCTGCATCCAGGTGCACAGCATCGGCCCGTCCATCACGCCGTTGTCGACGTCCTTGAGCCAACGGTCCCACCAGCGCACGAGCTCCTGCAGGAACCCGATGGCCGGCCCCGGTTTGCCCAGGTGCGGGTACTTGTGCGACCACGGCCCGATCAGGCCGCGGCGCGGCACGTCGAGGTTCTCCATCAGGCGGTACACCGCGTTGGAGTAGCCGTCCGCCCAGCCGCTCACCGCGAGCACCGGGCAGGTGACGTCGGAGAAGTCCTCGCAGATCGACCCGTGCCGCCAGTAGTCGTCCCGACGCTGGTGCTGCAACCAGGTGTCCAGCCACAGACCGCTCTCGTCCAGGCGCTGACGCCACATCTCCTCCCAGCGGTCACCGACCACGGCCGGGTCGGGCGGGCAGGAGTTGTAGGCGAACATCGTGCTCGCCCACGACAGGTTGTCGCTGAGCAGGCAGCCGCCCATGTAGTGGACGTCGTCGGCGTAGCGGTCGTCGGCGCTGCACACCGCGGCGATCGCGCCGAGGCTCTCCGGCCGCCGGGCGGCGACCTGCAGGGCGTTGAAACCGCCCCAGGAGATGCCCATCATGCCGGTGCTGCCGCTGCACCACGGTTGCGCGGCCAGCCAGGCCAGCACGTCTTCGGCGTCGCAGAACTCCTGTTCCAGGTACTCGTCGGTGAGCACTCCGTCGGATTCACCACTGCCCCGCAGGTCCACCCGGGCGCAGGCGTAACCGTGCCCGGCCATGTAGGGGTGGTGGATCGAGTCGCGGATGGAGGTGAGATCGCGCAGCCGGTACGGGATGAGCTCCAGCACCGCCGGAACCGGCTCGGTGTCCGAGCTCACCGGCCGCCACAGGCGACCGGACAGCCGCGTCCCGTCGGACAGCGGGATCCAGATCTCCTCCTGCTTGGTCTCGAGCGGTAGTTCGCTCACCTCGCGCACATGTCCTCCTCGCTGTTGTCACGGCGGGTCCCAGGCGCCACCCGTTGCACTACCCGTCCACCGTTCCGGCCATGCACGATCAGCGCACGTTTCGCTTCGTGACCCAGCGGCTACTCGCCGAACAGGGATTTCCCACGAACGACTGCGGTGGAGGTGCGCAGCATGGTGCGGTTCGGCTACACGCTGATGACGGAGCAGTCGGGTCCCCGCGAGCTCGTCAAGCAGGCGTGCGCGGCCGAGCGGGCCGGTTTCGACTTCGCGGTGATGAGCGACCACTACTCGCCGTGGCTGGACGCGCAGGGGCACTCCCCCTACGCGTGGAGCGTGCTGGGCGCGGTCGCCCAGGCCACCGAGCGCATGGACCTGATGAGCTTCGTGACCGCCCCGATCATGCGGTACCACCCGGCGGTCGTCGCGCAGAAGGCCGCCACGGTGGACCTGCTGTCCGACAACCGGTTCACGCTCGGCGTCGGCGCCGGGGAGAACCTCAACGAGCACGTCGTCGGCCGCGGCTGGCCCCCGGTGAACGTGCGGCACGAGATGCTGGGTGAGGCGCTGCGGATCATCTCGGCGCTGTTCGAGGGGGGCTACGTCAACTTCGCCGGAGACCACTACCGCGTGGACTCGGCCACGTTGTGGGACCTGCCGGAGCAGCGGGTGCCGATCGCCACCGCGGTCTCGGGCGAGCAGTCGATCGAGGAGTGCGCACCGCTGGCGGACGCGATGATCGCGGTCCAGCCGGAGGCCCGGCTGTGCCAGAGCTGGGACTCCGCGACCGGTGGTGGTCAGCGCAAGTACGGTCAGCAGCCGATCAGCTGGGACCCCTCCGCGGAGGCCGGCGCGCAGCGCGCGTGGTCGAAGATGCGCTGGTTCGCCGGCGGGTGGAAGGTCAACGCCGAACTGCCCGGCACGGCCGCGTTCGCCGCGGCGACCCAGCACGTGCGCGTCGAGGACGTCAGCGCGGGCATCCCCTGCGGACCGGACGTGGAGCCGATCGTGAAGTCGATGTCGGCGTACTGGGAAGCCGGTTTCACCGACATCGCGCTGGTGCAGGTCGGCGTCGACGAGAACCCCAACGGCTTCTTCGGCTTCGCACGCGAGAGGCTGCTCCCGGCGTTGCGCGAGGCGGCCGAGAGCTGAGCGCTCACCGCAGGCTGCGGCCGGTCCCCCGCCAGGCGAACCCCGCGCGGGCGACCTCGCGCGGGTCGACCTGGTTGCGGGCGTCGACGAGCACCGGCGTCCGAATCACCGCGGCGACCTGCTCCCAGTCCAGCTCCGCGAACTCCGGCCAGTCGGTCAGCAGCACCAGGACGTCGGCGTTCTCGGCGGCCAGGCGGGGATCGGCGACGCAGCGCACCCCCTCCACCGCCACCCTCTCCGCGCAGGCGGGGTCGTATCCGCGCAGCTGCGCGCCCCGCTCGGCGAGCAGGCGGGCGACCGCGAGCGCGGGCGAGTCGCGCAGGTCGCCGGTGTGCGCCTTGAACGTCAACCCCAGCAAGCCCACCCGAGCTCCGGAGACGTCACCGCCGCAGCACTCGACGACCTTGTCGGCGACGCGGGCCTGGTGGTGCCCGTTCGCCCGGATCGCCGCGCGCAGCAGCGGCATCTCCACCCCGTGGGAGGCGGCGGTGTGCAGCAGGGCCGCGGTGTCCTTGGGCAGGCACGAGCCGCCCCAGCCCGGCCCAGCGCTCAAGAACGACGGCGCCACGCGGTGGTCGCGCTTCATGCCTTCGGTGACGGCCTCGACGTCCGCGCCGGTGTGCTCGCAGAGCTCGGCGAGGTCGTTGACGTAGGAGAGCTTGGTGGCCAGGTAGCCGTTGGAGGCGTACTTGACGACCTCGGCGCTGACCGAGTCGACCAGCTCAGCCCGAGCCTGGACCGAAGCGTAGAGGCCGGCGACGCGCTCGGCGGCCCGCTGGTCGTCGGCCCCGACGACGATGCGGTCGGGGTGGAGGAAGTCCTCGACGGCCCGTCCCTCGCGCAGGAACTCGGGGTTGCTGACCACCGCGACGTCCTCGCGCGCCAACGACCGGGCGAGCCGTCTCGCGGTGCCCACCGGCACGGTCGACTTGGCGACGACCACCGCCCCGGGCGGCAGCAGGGCACGGATGTCACCGACGACCGAGTCGACGGCGCTGAGGTCGGCCTCGCCTTCGACCCCCCTCGGCGTGGGCAGGCACAGGAAGACGAACTCGGCACCGGTGACCGGCTGGGCGCTGTCCTCGGTGAACCGCAACCGGCCCGCCGCAACGCCTTCCGCGAGCAGCTCGCCGAGACCGGGCTCGCGGAGGTCCACCTCACCGCGGCGCAGCCGGGAGATCTTCTCGCCGTCGACGTCACCGCAGGTCACGTCGTGGCCCAGCCGCGCGAGGCAGGCACCCGTGGTGAGGCCGACGTAACCGCAGCCGACCACGACGATCCGTGCCGAGTCCATCGGGCCTCCTCGACAACGCTGCTCAGCGCAAGGTTCCGAGCTCCGCGAGCACCGGCGGCGGGTGCGCTTCGAACAGCCGCGCGGGATCGCGCCACCGCGGCTGCGGGTGCTGTTCGGCGTCACGGGCCGGGTCCGGGCCGATCCGCGGGTCGGCGCGGACGCACTCGACCACCCGGGCCTCGTCCGCCCCGACCGCGCGGCACAGCTCGGTGAGCTCGTCGAAGAACTCGCGCTCCACGGCGAGCAGTCCGTCGATCGCGTGCGGCACCAGGTCGGCGCTGTCGACGTCGCAGTGCAGCGGCGGGACGGGAACCCAGGAGAGGACCACGTCGGCGGGCACCAGCGACTCGGCGTCGTCGGCGCCGAGCACCTGGCAGCCCGCGCCCAGGAAGTCCTCCAGCGCCGACCCTTCCCGGAGCTGCTGCGGGTTGCTCACCACCGGTCTGCCCAGCGCCTTCTGGAGGTCCCGGGTGGATTCCCACGGTGGCAGCACGCAGTTGATCACCGCGCTGCCCGCCGGGGCCCTGACCTGATCTGCGCCGCAGACGAACACGGCGTCCGGGGCGGCGAGCTCGCCGTAGCTCAACGTGCCGCTGCGGTGCAGGCACCGCAGCACCTCCGGCAGCCACGGTTCGTGCTCCACCACAGCCCGGTCCGGGCGCGCGCAGCTCACCCGGACCCCGCACCAGGCCAGTCCGGTGGCGACCGCGACCGCCGTCAGACCCTCGCCGAACACCCTCGCGCGCGGCTGCCTCACGGCCATGACGACTCCTCGGAGTGGCAGACGACGAGCTCCCGGACCTCGCAGCCGGCCGGTTGCCGCAGCGCGAACAGCACCGCCTCGGCAACGTGCTCGGGCCGGTTGAGCTTGGCGTCCTGCGGGGGCCGGTACTGCTCGGGCCTGCCGTCGAAGAAGGAGGTCCACATCCCGCCGGGCACCAGCGTCGTCACGCCGACGCGACCGCTGAGCTCGGCGGCCAGAGCGCGGGAGAAACCGACGACGCCGAACTTCGAGGCGCAGTAGGCGGTCGCGTCCGGCACGCCCTTGAGCCCCAGCGTGGACGAGCAGGTGACCACCGTGCCGCGGCTCCGCTCCAGGTAGGGCAGCGCGGCGCGCACGACGGCGGCGGTGCCCAGCAGGTTGACCTCCACCACGCGTTCCCAGTCCTCGGCCGGGACCGAACCCAGGGAACCGCAGGAGTCGACGCCCGCAGCGGTGAACACCCCGTCGAGGCCTCCTGCGGTGTCGGCCACCTCGCGCACCGCCTGCTCGGCCTCCCGGCGGTTCGCCAGGTCGACCTGGACGTGCTTCACCGGCGCCGAGGGCGCCTCCCGGTCGAGCACCAGCGCCGTCCCGCCTGCCGCGGTCACCGCGTCGACGACCGCCGCACCGAGACCCGAAGCGCCTCCGGTGATCACCACATTACCCGGCTCGTTCATGGAGGTCCTCCCGATTCACGTCCAGTTCCAGCATTTTTCGCAACATCCGCGTGGTCGAGTAGCCGTCGGTGAGCGGCACCCGGACGACCTCGCCGCCGAACTGCTCGACGATGCGCGCCTCGGGCATCCGGGACGGTTCGTAGTCGCCGCCCTTGACCCACACGTCGGGCCGCAGCTCGGCCAGCAACCTGCACGGCGTCGTCTCCTCGAAGACCGCGACGGCGTCGACGGACCCGAGCGCTTCCAGCAGGCACTTGCGGTCCTCGACGCCCACCAGCGGTCTCGGCGGACCCTTGAGCCTGCGCACCGAGGCGTCGGAGTTGAGGCACACGACCAGCGCGTCACCGAGGCCCCGGGCTTGGTTGAGCAGGTTGACGTGGCCCGGGTGCAGCAGGTCGAAACAGCCGCCCGCGGCGACGAGCCTGCCGCCGCGCTCTCGCACGCGGTGGACGACGTCCAGACCGGTCGCGGCGGCGGGTTGTTCGCTCGCGGTCCAGGCACCGGCACCCCCGGAGGCGACGAAGCGGGTGGCCGCCAGGACAGCGTCGGTGACCGCGTCCGACGTGGACTCCCCGCGCGCCAGCGCCAGGACGACGGCCACGGCGAAACCGTCTCCCGCGCCGCAGGTGTCGACCGCCCCGTCGAGCGCCGGTGCGGCGATCAGCTCGCCGCTGGGCGCCAGCGCGGCTCCGCGCTCCCCTCTGGTCACCGCCACCGCGCCGCACTCCCACTCCCGCCACAGGGCCATCGCGCCCGCCGGTTGCGCGGTGATGCCGCTGAAGAGGGTCGCTTCGGACTCGTTGGGCACCACCAGGTCCGCCCGGGCCACCGGCGGGGCTCCGCGCGGGTGCGGGTCCCACACCAGCGGGGTGCCGGGAGGCAAGCGGGACAGCTCGTGGCGCAGCCGGGAGTTGGCGGTCGCGCCGCGCCCGTAGTCGGCGACGAGCACGGCGTCGGCGCTGCGCAGCTCCCGCACGACCGACGGGCCCGGGGCCACGTCGGGCACGAAACCCGCGCCGGAGTCCAGGCGCACCACCGACTGGCCGCCCGCCCGCACCCGGGTCTTGCTGGGCGTGCCTCCGGTGAAGGGCAGGTCGACCGCGCGGATCCCCGCCGGCAGCAGGCGGTCGAGCTCGTAGCCCGCGGGATCGGCGCCGCGACCGCTGATCAGGGTCACCTCGACGCCCTGGCCGGCGGCGAGCACGGCGGCCAGCGCGGCTCCACCGGGCCTGCCCCGTCGCGCCTCGACGTCGACCACCGGCACCGGGGCGTCCGGGCACAGCCGCGTCGCGCTCCCGGTCAGGTCCAGGTCCAGCAGGGCGTCACCCACGATGACGAGCTTCACGTCGACCTCCTCGGTTCACCGGTCCACTTCGGACAGGAGCGCGTTCCAGTCGGCCAGGAACCTGTCCAGCGAGTACCTCCGCAGCACCGCTTCGCGGGCCGCGTCACCCGCCGCCCGCGCCCGGTCCGGGTCGGCGGTGAAGGTCCTGACCGCGTCGACGAGCGTGTCGACCCGGGTCGAGATGACCCCGGCCTCCGGCGGCACGGCCTCTCCGACTTCGGTGGCCGCGACGGCCACGACCGGCATGCCCAGGTGCATGGCTTCCAGCAGCGCCAACCCGAGCGAGGTCCACCGGTAGGGGTGCAGGTAGACGCGGCGCGCGGCCAGTTCGGCGTGCATCTTCGGTTGCGGCAGGTCTTCGTGCGGGGTGATCCGGTCGCAGCCCAGGCGGTCCGGGAGTGCGGCGACCTGCATGCCGAACACGTCCAGCGGCGCCCCCCGGCTCAGCCGGGGCAGCAGGTCGGTCCCGGCGATGTGGCTGCGCCGCACCGGTTCGTTCACCACGACTCCGGCGTGCGGCACGGTTCCGGTCCAGCGGTGGCCGGGGTCGACGACGCCGTGTTCGACGACGGTGTTCGGGGCGCGCCCGTTGTCCCACCACACCTGGTTGAAGTGGGTGACGTGGGCGATCGGGATGTCCTCGCGGTCGGCCACCGGGTGCCGGTCGGGCCAGGCGGGTCCGCGCGGTGCGTCGTGCTCGACGTAGACGGCCGGCACGTCGATCCCGGGCCGGCGGCCGGTCCACGCGTGGGTGAGTTCGAGCTCGTGGGGGCGTTGCAGCACCACGACGTCGATCTGCTCGTCGCGCAACGTGGCCGGGTCGACCTCCACGGCGTTGTCCGGCCACGGGACGGTCTGCGAGCGGCCCCGCCCGTCCGGGCCCCGGTCGTCGGTCACCGGGAGCAGGTAGGTGTGCGGGCCGTGCACGAACGACGTGGTCCACGACCCGTGCCGGTGCCACACCAGGATCCGCAGGCCCTCACGGGCGTTGCCGGGACCGCTCACGACGTCACCTCCCCGACCGCGGCGACGACCTCCTGCGGCGTCACCAACGTCAGGCACGGGTGCCCGGGAACCGGGCAGGTCCGCGCGCGGGTGCCGCGGCACGGGGCGAGCTGTTCGCCCAGCACCACGCGCGGCACCCCGTAGGGCGCCCAGCGGGCCGCGCTGACCACGGGCGCGAACAGCGAGACCACGGGCGTGCCCACCGCGGCGGCCAGGTGCGCGGGCCCGGTGTTGGGCGCGACGACGGCGGACGCGCCGTCGAGGACCGCGGCCAGCTCCGGCAGGGTCGTGCGCCCTCCCAGGTCGATCCCGTCGTGCCCGGCCACGTGGGCGGTCAGCTCCTTCTCGGCCGGTGCGCCGGTGACCACGACCCGGCGCCCGGAGGCGGCCAGCTCCGCCACCGCCTCGCGGCAGCGGAACATCGGCCACTCGCGGGCGGGGACCGAGGCCGCCGGGTGCACCACGACGTAGCCCGGTTCGCCGACGAGGGCGGTGACGTCGGGCAGCGGGCGGCGCACCGCGAGCCGCCCGTCGTCGCCGGCGGGCAGGTGGAAACCGGCGGCGCGGGCCAGCGACAGCGCGCGTTCGGGTTCAGGCGGGTCACCCTCGACCCGGTGCCGGACGTCGAGCAGGGACCCCGGGTAGTCGTCGCTGATCGCCGCGATCCGCTCCACGCCGGCCATCCGCAGCAGCAGCGCCAGCGGCAGCGCGGACTGGTGGAACGAGGTGAACACCACCGCCGTCCCGGCGCCGATCCCGCGGAAGGTCTGGACAAGTTCGTGCATCGCCGCTTCGCGGACCGGTGGCGGTTCGGGGTCGATCCAGGGCGCGCACCGGGTGACGACGCGGTCCACCCCGGGCAGCAGGTCGGCCGCGGCCGCACCGCGCGGGCCGGCCAGCATGACGACGGAGTCGGCGTGCGCGGCCACGGCGCGCACGGCCGGACCGGCCAGCAGCACGTCGCCGAGGTTGTCCTGGCGCACCACGAGCACCCGCCCGTTCACGACGCACTCCTGGCACGAACTCGCGAGCGGCGGGCGAGAACGGGTGTCGCGTGTGGTCCTGGAACGAGCACAGCTACGCCTCCCGCGCTTCGTGCTGCTGTTCGGAGCGCTCGCCGTTCGCGAGGAACTCCCTTCACACCGCTACCCAGCGAAGCGGCTCTCCTACACCTGCGCTCCCGGAAGTCCTGCGCACAGCGCCGTTCGGCACCAGTCCTTGACTCTGAGCGAGCGACTGCGGGTTTTCCCCGCAGGTTGCGGGTATCCGCAGGAACGTGAACGCCGGTCCCCGGGGAGTGCCGAATGGACGGTCGAATCAACACCGACGTGGTGATCGCGACGCGCAACCGGCGCGACGAACTGCTCCGCACCGCGCAGAACCTGCTCGCGCTGCGCCCGCGTCCCCGCGTCGTGGTGGTCGACAACGCCTCCACCGACGGCACCGCCGAGGCGGTCGAACGGCTCCACCCGCAGGTGGAGCTGATCCGCGCCCCGCACAACCTCGGGGCCGCGGCGCGCAACCTCGGCGTGCTGAGCAGCCGGGCGGAGTACGTGGCCTTCAGCGACGACGACTCGTGGTGGGAGCAGGACGCCTTGCCACGCGCCGAACACCTCTTCGCCACGCACCCCGGCATCGGGCTCATCGCCGCGAAGACCTTGGTCGGGACGCAGGACAGGCTCGACCCGGTCAACGACCTCATGGCGCGCTCACCGCTGCTCGGTTCACCCGGGCTGCCCGGTCCGCGCGTGCTGGGCTTCACCGCGTGCGCGGCCGTCGTCCGGCGTCGCGCGTTCCAGGAGGCCGGCGGGTTCGACCCGGTGCTGTTCTTCGGAGCGGAGGAGAAGCTGCTCGCGTGCGACCTGGCGGCCGCGGGCTGGGACCTCGTCTACGCTGACGACGTCGTCGCGCACCACCACCCGTCCCCCGCGCGGATGAGCCGTGCGGAGCGGGAAGCGCTGGAGCTGCGCAACAACGTCATCATCGCGTGGATGCGCCGGTCTCCCCCGGCCGCGGTGACCGAGACGCTGCACGCCCTGCGGCGGTCCCGCCGTGCCACGGCCGGGGCGCTGCGGCGCCTGCCGGTCGCGCTGCGACGCCGCCGGCGCCTCCCCGAACAGGTGGAACGAGAACTGACCACTGTGGAGTCCCAGACGTCATGACGACCTCCCGGACCTCGCCGGCGATCACGCGGCTCTCCGAACTGCTGCGACGCGTCCCGCGCGCGGACATGGCGGTGCTCGGCACGACCGCGCCGGTGGCGGCGGTGCTGGCCCACACCGACGAGCGGGCTCGGGCGTTGGAGGCCGAGCAGCTGCTGCTCGGCCGAGGGCCGAGCGTGGAGGTCGCGGCTTCGCAGCGGGCGGTGCTCGCCGACCTCCACGAGATCCGGACCTACTGGACCGACTTCGCCCGCCGCGCCCGGGAACTGCGGCTGCACAGCCTGCTGATCGTGCCGCTCGAACCGGCGTTCCCGTCCGGGGCGCTGAGCCTCTACGCGCACCGCTCGCGCGCGTTCGACGAGGCCGACGAGGACGTGGTGCGGCGCAACCTGCACGCCTTGGCGAGGAGGTGACCGTGTTCGGGACCACAGTGGTCATCGCGACGCACGAACGCCGCGAGGAGTTGCTGCGCACCCTCGACCACATGACCGCGTTGCCCGACGCGGCGCCGGTCATCGTGGTCGACAACGCCTCCCGCGACGGAACGGCCTCGGCCGTGCGGGAGCACTTCCCGCAGGTCGAGCTCCTGGTGCAGGAGCGCAACCTCGGGGCTTCCGCCCGCAACGCCGCCGTGGAGCGGGTCCGCACGCAGCACGTGAGCTTCTGCGACGACGACACCCGGTGGCAGCCGGGTTCGCTGCTGCGGGCCAGCGAGCTGCTCGACCGCCACCCCGACATCGGGGCGGTGATGGGCCGCTGCCTGGTCGAGCCCGACCTGGTCGAGGACCCGCTCACCCCGGAGCTGCGCACCTCGCCGGTGCCCGCGCCGCACTGGCTGCCCGGCCCCGCGCTGCTGAGCGTGATGGCGGGGCTCACCACGTTCCGCGTCAGCGCCTTCCGCGAGGTCGGCGGGTTCTCCGAGCGGTTGTGGCTGGGCGGGGAGGAGGAGTTGCTGGCGCTGGACCTGGTCGCCCGGGGGTGGTGGTTGTGCTGGGCGCAGGACGTGGTGATCCACCACGCGCCGTCCCGGGCGAGGGACGCGCGCAGGCGCAGGGCCCTCGGCATCCGCAACACGCTGCTCACGACGTGGCTGCGGCGGCCGGTGGGCAGCGCTCTGCGCCGCAGCGGCCAGGTGCTGGGGTCGGCTCCGAAGGACCGGTGCACGGCCGCTGCGGCGCTGGAGGCCGCGCGCATGTGGCCTTGGGTGCTGCGGGAGCGCCGCGTCGTGCCCGCCGAGGTCGAACGCGGGCTGCGGCTCCTCGAGGAACCGCAGCGCCGCTCCCCCGCCCGCCGTTACGTGGGCTGAGGCTCGCGCTCGCGCACGGCCCGGCGACGGCCGCCGGTGAGCCGCTGACCCGGCCTCGTCCACCTCGTCCCCCGGTCCGGGCGCGTGGTGGCCCTGGCAGGCACCCGCGGGTGCGTCGGCTGCGGGGTCGCGGGGTGCACCCCGGCCAGCCGCGCCCAGCGCTGCTCGGCGGGCATGGCGCGGCGCTGCGGGGAGCGGGCGAACAGCCACCAGGTCACGGCGGTGGCCACGACCGTGGCCACACCGGCGATCTCCAGCGCGGGCCCGGGTCCGGCGAACTCCGACAGCCAGCCCAGCAGCGGGCCGCCCACGGCGCCGGACGCGGCGGTCACGATGCCCTTGGCGGCCAGGACCCGGCCGCGCATGTCCTCGTCGGTGTCGAGCTGGATCCGGGTGCTGGTGGCGGTGTCGAGGACGACCGCACCAATGGCGATCGGGATCAGCAGTGCCGCGAAGCTCCACAGGGTGGGCGTGGCGCCGCTGAAGAACTGCAGGACGCTGGTGCCCAGCGCCGTCCACAGGATCAGCCGCAACGTGAGGTTCTTGCAGGCGGCGGCCACGAACCCGCCGAGCACGGTGCCCGCCGAGAACAGGACCGACAGCAGGCCGTAGCCCTCGGGACCGGCCGCGAGCGGGCCGTTGCTCATCGCCGCCATCGTGACCTGGTAGTTGCGGCCCAGGCAGGACAGCACGAAGCCGAGCAGGAACATCAGCACCAGGGGCCGGTGGCCGAGCACGTACCGGATGCCCGCCTTGACACCGGTGCGCTCCGCCGTGCTCTTGGCGAGTTCGAACATGCCCTTGCGGCGCACCTTGCTGATCGCCACGAGCACCGCGCCGAAGCTGAGCGCGTTGATCGCGAGCAGCAGCGGCACGCCGGTGACGGCCACCATCGCCCCGGCCAGACCCATGCCGAGGATCCGTCCGCCCGAGCTCAGGATCGAACCCAGGCCCAGCGCGTTGCTCAGGTCTTCGCGTGGCACCAGCTGCGACCCGAACCGGCCGAGCGCGGGGGCGTCGAACACGGTGACGACCCCGCCGATGAGCGCCAGCGCGTAGACCGCGGGCAGCGGGCCGTCGACCCAGGCCACGCCGGCGAGCACCAGTGCGATCACCCCGTGCAGCGCCTGGGTGATCAGGAGCACGCGCTTGGTGGGGAACCGGTCGGCCACCGCTCCGGCCACCGAACCCAGCAGCACACCGGGGAGCAGTTGGAAGAGCAGGGAGAGCCCGAGCAGTCCGGGAGAACCGGTCTTGGTGAGCACGAACCAGTTCAGCGCGAGGTTCTGCATCCACGCCCCGGTGACGGAGACGAAGTCGGCCACCGCCCAGCGGCGGTAGTTGGGATGCCGGAGCGCGCGGAACATCGGGGCCACGGCTTCGCGCACGTGGATTTCCTTTCGGCGAGGGCGAACGGTCGATCTCCGGACGGTCGGGAGCCGTCGTGGGAAACCGTCACGACGGTGCCAGCCGGTTCGCCGAGATCGACACGTTTTGTGCCCGGCCTCTCAAGAAGTACGTCCCTCTACCAGGTGATTCGCACGTACAAGCCCCATACTGACCACGAAGCGTGAGCGCCGGGTGGTCGCTCGACCGCGTGGGAAATCCACCCGCTGCAGCGAGTTTGACCATGGTCGTGGCTGCCAACCCCAGTGGTGCGAACGGAAACATCCGTGACGACGGGAGGAACTCCATGGCCGGCGAACCCGACAGCCCGGTGAAGGACAAGAACTACAACCTCATCACCGTGTTGCAGTTGTCGTTGCACCACGCCTGGATGCTGGACCAGTACGTCAAGGATGCCGAAGCGCAGGGCGACGAGGAGCTCGCCAAGTGGCTGCACCGGATCCAGGAGAACAACGTCAAGGCCGGGGAGCAGGGCAAGCAGATGCTGCTCCAGCGGCTGCAGGAGAGCGGCTGAGAGGAGCTGATCACCATGGCCGGTGACCGGATCCGCCAACTGACCAAGCGCGTGCGCGACGGCATCGCGCAGCACAACCCGGTGAAGCCGAAGAACGAGGCGAACGCCCACGAGGAGTCTTCCGGCAGGGCGAACTCCCTGCTGGACACGGGTCCGCGCGTGCCGCCCCAGTCAGGCAACCACCAGAAGGATTGAGCGTGGCGCCCCGGGATGACCACCCGGGGCGCCCTCTTCTGCCCGGGGGGTTCGATGCGGGTGGTGGTGACCGGCTGGGCGAGCTTCCTGCACGGGGAAGCCACCGCGGGAGACGTGGCGAGCCTGCAGCGGGTCGCCGCCCGGCTCGCCGACGACGGCATCGAGCACGACGTCGTCTGGAGCCCCGGTTTCGCCCCCGGCTCCACGCACTTCGACGACGTCGACCCGTCCGACTACACGCACCTGCTCTTCTGCTGCGGTCCGGTGCACGGCTGGCAGGTGGAGGACCTGCACCACCGGTTCTTCGAGTGCACGCGCATCGCCGTCGGTGTCTCGGTCGTCGATCCGGAATCGCCCGCTGCCAGATGTTTTCACCGCCTCCTGCCCCGAGACGGCCCGGGCCTGCGGAGTTCCCGAGACCTCGCGGCGGGCCTGCGGCACCGCGAAGTGCCGGTCCTGGGCGCGGTTCTCGCACCAGACCAACCCGAGTACGGCGACAGCGCCCGGCACGAGCAGGCGCACGACCTCCTGCAGCACTGGCTGTCCGGCCTGGACGCCGCTCGCGTCCCGCTGGACACCCGACTCGCCCACGACGACTGGCGCCACTGCGCCACACCCGAAGCGTTCGCGTCTCTCATCGCGCGCACCGACCTCGTCGTCACCACGCGACTGCACGGCTTGGTGTTCGCCCTGTCCGAAGGAGTGCCGGCGATCGCGGTGGACCCGGTCACCGGTGGCGGCAAGGTCACCGCGCAGGCGCAGGCGCACGACTGGCCCGCGGTGCTCGGCCCCGGCTCGCTGTCGCGCGAGGAACTGGACCACTGGTGGGACTGGTGCCGTTCCGACGCCGGTGCCCGCCGAGCCGCGGAGGTCCGCGACGCGGCGGGCACCGGCCCAGCCCTGCTCGACGCCGTGGCGCGCGAGCTGCACGCTTCGCTGCTGGATCAGTGACGCTTGGGCATGAAGTCCTGGGCCTTGGCCTTCACACCTTCCTTGACCACCGACCACGCCTCCGGATCGCCCTTGAGCATCGCCGACGCCATCGACTCCACCTGGCTCCAGTCGGCCTGCGGCGGGATCGGCGGCACGGTCGGGTCGGTGACGAACTCCACCAGGCACGGCTGCCGGCTCTCCAACGCCTCGCGCCAGGCATCGGCGACGTCGCCCGGGTCTTCGACCTTGATGCCGCGCATCCCCGTGCTGCGCGCGAAGGCCGCGTAGTCGAAGTCCGGAAGCCGTTGCGAGGGGACGAATTGCGGCGCACCACCCATCGCCCGCAGCTCCCAGGTCACCTGGTTGAGGTCGCGGTTGTTGAGCACACCGACGACCAGCCGCGGATCCGACCACTCCCGCCAGTGCTCACCGATCGTGATCAGCTCGTTGATGCCGTTCATCTGCATCGCGCCGTCCCCGACCACCGCGATCACCGGGCGGTCCGGGTGCGCGAACTTCGCGCCGGTGGCGTAGGGCGCACCGGGGCCCATGGTGGCCAGCGTGCCCGACAGCGAGCAGCGCATCCCCTCCCGCACCTTCAGGTGCCGCGCGTACCAGTTGGCCGCCGAACCGGAGTCGGCGGTGATGATGGCGTCCTCGGGCAGCTGCGGCGAGAGCTCGTGGAACACCCGCTCGGGGTTGACCGGGTCGGCGTCGACGTGGGCGCGGCGATCCATCAGCTCCCACCAGTCCCGCACGCCGGATTCGACCTTCTCCCGCCAGCTCCGGTCGTCCTTGCGCTGCAACCGCGGCAGCAGCGTCTGCAGGGTGGCCTTGGCGTCACCGAGCAGGTTCACCTCGAACGGGTAGCGCATGCCGATCATCATCGGGTCGATGTCGATCTGCACCGCTCTGGCCTGGTCGTACTCGGGCAGGTACTGGCTGTAGGGGAAGCTCGCGCCGATCATGAGCAGCGTGTCGCAGTCGCGCATCAGCTCCCACGACGGTCTCGTGCCCAGCAGCCCGGACGCACCGGTCACCCACGGCAGGTCGTCGGGCAGCACGTCCTTGCCCAGCAAGGCCTTCGCCACACCGGCGCCGAGCGCGTCGGCCACCTCGGTGACCTCGCGTGCGGCGCTGCGCGCGCCCTGGCCGACCATGATGGCGACCCGCTCGCCGGAGTTGAGCACCTCCGCGGCGTGCTCGAGGTCCTCCTCGGCCGGCACGGTCACGGCCTCGGAGATGCCCACGCTGGAGGGCACCATCTTGAAGTCGTGCGTCGGGGGCGAGTACTCCGCCTCCTGCACGTCACCGGGCACGATCAGCGCCGCGACCGTCCGCCGCGCGTAGGCGGTGCGCATCGCGCGATCGAGCGCGTTGGGCAGCTGCTGCGGCGTGGTGACCACCTGCAGGTACTCGGCCACGTCCTTGTACAGCGAGGACAGGTCGACCTCTTGCTGGTAGGACCCGCCGAGCGAGGTGCTGGCCTGCTGCCCGACGATCGCCACCACGGGCACGTGGTCGAGCTTGGCGTCGTAGAGCCCGTTGAGCAGGTGGATCGCGCCCGGTCCCCCGGTCGCCGCGCACACCCCGACCTGGCCGGAGAACTTCGCGTACCCCACGGCTTCGAACGCCGAGAGCTCCTCGTGCCGCGCCTGGATGAACCGCGGGTTGTCGTCGGCGCGCTCCCACGCCGCGAGGATGCCGTTGATGCCGTCACCCGGGTAGGCGAAGACGTGGTCCACTCCCCACGTCCGCAGGCGTCGCAGCAAGTAGTCGGCCACCGTCTCGGCCATGCCGCACTCTCCGATCCTCGGATTGGGTGCCGTTCACGCCGTTGATCTACCCGCTGCGGCGCCCGCTCAACCTCGTCAGCCCGGATGCGTTTCGCCGCCGACCGGGGCCAGCACCTCGCCGGTGTAGAAGCTCGACAAGCGGTCGGAGGCGAAGAAGACGTAGGACGGCGCGATCTCGTCCGGATGCCCCATCCGCCCCATCGGGGTCTGCTCGCCGAAGCCCTCCACCTTCTCCTCGCCGAAGGTGGACGGGATCAGCGGCGTCCACACCGGACCGGGCGCGACGCAGTTGATCCGGATGCCCTTGGTCGCCAGCGCCTGCGCGAAGGACTGCGTCAGCACGTGCACGGCGCCCTTGCTGGCGGAGTAGTCCATCAGCGACTTGTTGCCGCGCAAACCATTGACCGACCCGGTGTTGATGATCGCGCCGCCTTCCGGCAGGTGCCGCAGCGCGGCCTTGCACAACCAGAACACGGCGTAGACGTTGACCTCGAAGGTCCGGGTGAACTGCTCGGTGCTGATGTCCTGGATCGCGTCCTGGGGGAACTGGGTCCCGGCGTGGTTGACCAGCACGTCCAGGCCGCCCAGCCGGGCGGCGGCGTCGTCGACCAGGCGGTTGCAGTAGTCCTCGTCGGCGACGTCGCCGCGGAACAGGTGGCACTGCCGGCCCTGCTCGCGCACCAGCTCGGCGGTGCGCTCGGCGTCGGCGTCCTCGCTCTGGTCGAGGTAGGCGACGGCGACGTCGGCGCCTTCCTTGGCGAAGGCGACGCTCACCGCGCGCCCGATGCCGGAATCGCCACCGACCACCAGGGCTCGCTTGCCCGACAGGTGCCCGGCTCCGACGTAGCCGCGCATCTCGTCGTGCGGGTCGGGCTCCATCGGCTCCGTGGCGCCGGGCGGTTGCTGCTGCTGGGCAGGTGCGCTCTGGGGTTCGGCCATGACGTCCTCCACGTCGACACATCACTCTCGTCGAGGCAGGTACCCCGTGCCCGTGCGGCTCACACCACCCGACCGTGCGTCAGGTCAGCTCCGGGCACCCGGCAGCAGCCGCCGAAGCCGCTGGGCAGCTGGCTGCGCAGGTCGAGCTCGCCGCCGGCGGGCGCAGGCCACCAAAGGAACGACGCCGACCGCAAGCAGGTCGGGCCGTGACCGCGCCGGTGAGCTCCTCCGGCTCCGACACCGCCGAGCGCGGACCCCTGCCAGCTCACCGGGCGCTGCGAGATCACCGGCCGCGGCGTCTGCGCGCCCCGCGCCCACGGGCACGCAGCAGGTGCCCTGCTCGGCGCCCTGGGTCGTCCCGTGCTCGCCGAGGCGGAGCCCCAAAGCGATGGGGGTCGTCGTACCCCGTGGTGCCCCCTCCGTGCGCGCGTGCGTGATCGCTTCTCGGTGAGCGGCACGCAAGCCGTGTGAGGAAACGAACGACCTGATTAGCCCGGCACGATCCGGGTACGCGAGGTGGTGTGACTGAGAAGCAGAAGCCGAAGAACGTGTTCCTGCTGGGACCTGACGAACGCAACCTCGCGCTGATGCGCGAGCTGACCCACTTGGAGCCCTACCGCTTCCACCCGTTGCTGGACAAGGAAACGCTGATGTTCAGCGACACCGGGTTGGACGAGCTGCTGGAGCAGGCGCGGCAGCGGCTCAACGACTTCTCCGAACCGATCGACGCGATCGTCGGGTACTGGGACTTCCCCGTGAGCTCCATGGTCCCGGTGCTGGCCACCGAGTACGGCCTGCCGGGGCCGAGTCTGGAATCCGTGGTCAAGTGCGAGCACAAGTACTGGAGCAGGCTGGTGCAGCGCGAGGTCACCGACGCGCACCCCGGGTTCGCGATCGTCGACCTCGAGGACCCGCAGACGCCTCCCGGGCTGCGCTTCCCGATGTGGCTCAAGCCCGTGAAGTCCTACTCCTCGGCGCTGGCGTTCAAGGTCAGCGACGAGGACGAGCTGCGCGAAGCGGTGGCTGAGATCCGCGACGGCATCGGCCGGACCGGTGAGGCCTTCGACTTCCTGCTGTCCATGCTGGAGCTCCCGCCCGCCGTCGAGGAGGCCGGCGGCATGGCCTGCTTGGCCGAGGAAGCGGTGCAGGGCGAGCAGATCACCGCCGAGGGCTACTGCTACGGCGGCAAGGCCCACGTCCACGGCATCATCGACTCGCTGTGCTACTCGGGGTCGTCGAGCTTCCTGCGGTTCCAGTACCCCTCCCGCATCCCCGAGGACGTGCAGGAGCGGGTCACCCGGATCAGCACCGACGTCATGGAGCACATCGGGCTGGACGCCTCGACGTTCAACATCGAGTTCTTCTGGGAGCCCGACACCGGTGCGCTGAACATCCTGGAGATCAACCCGCGGTTGTCGCAGTCGCACGCCCCGCTCTTCGAGCTGGTCGACGGCATGCCCAACCACCAGGCGCTGGTGCAGCTCGCGGTCGGTGAGGAACCGACCATGCCCAGCCGCGAAGGTGATCACCAGGTGGCCGCCAAGTGGTTCCACCGCGTGTTCCGGGACGCGCACGTCAAGAGCACGCCCTCCGAGGAGGACATCGCGCGGGTGCGCGAGGAGTTCCCCGGCGCCATGGTCGACATCGTCGCGGAGGAGGGCAAGCGGCTCTCCGAGCTGCCCGCCCAGGACAGCTACAGCTTCGAGCTGTTCGCCGTCTACCTGGGTGCCGCCGACGAAGACGATCTGCAGGCGAAGTTCGACCGCTGCGTGGAGCTCCTCCCCTTCGAGCTCGACAAGTCCTGAACCACCACCGGGGAGGAACGGCGAACGCCGGGGCGAAGAAGAGGTCTTCGCCCCGGCGTTCGTCGTCGCGGCCGGTCAGCGACCCGGTTCGAGGACGACCTTGATGGCGCCGTCCTCCTTGCGCTGGAAGATGTCGTAGCCGTGCGGGGCGTCGTCGAGCTTCACGCGGTGCGTGGCGAGGTCGCGCACGCCCAGCGGGTCGGACTCGTCGGACACCAGCGGCATCAGGTCCGGGATCCAGCGCTTCACGTGGGCCTGCCCCATGGCGATCCGCACGCCCTTGTCGAACAGGGTCAGCATCGGCATCGGGTCGGCCATGCCGCCGTAGACGCCGCTGAGCGAGATCGTGCCGCCGCGCCGCACGCACTCGATGCACAGGTACAGCGCGGAGAGCCGGTCCACCCCGGCGGTCGACATCAAGCGGGAGGAGATCGACTCGGGCAGCACGGTGGCGACCTTCTGCCCCAGTTCGGCCACCGGCGATCCGTGCGCCTCCATGCCGACGGCGTCGATCACCGAATCGGTGCCGCGACCGTCGGTGAGCTCGCGCACCGCCTCGGGGACGTCGTCGTTCGCGCGGGCGTCGATGGTGCGGACACCGTGGCGTTCGGCCATCTGCAACCGCTCCGGCACGAGGTCCACGCCGATCGGGCGGAAGCCGCGGTGGCGTGCGATGCGGGCGCACATCTGCCCGATGGGGCCCAGCCCGACCACCAGGACGCTGCCGTCCCTGGGGACGTCGGCGTACTCCACGGCCTGCCAGGCGGTGGGCAGCACGTCGGAAAGGTAGAGGAACTGCTCGTCCGGCGGCCCTTCGGGCACCTTGACGGGCCCGAAGTGCGCCTGCGGCACCCGCAGGTACTCGGCCTGGCCGCCGGGGACGCTGCCGTAGAGCCGGGTGTAGCCGAACAACGCCGCGCCGCTGCCCTGTTCGCGGACCTGCGTGGTCTCGCACTGCGCGAACAGGCCGCGGTCGCACATCCAGCACTGGCCGCAGGAGATGTTGAACGGGACCACCACTCGGTCGCCGGGCGCGATGTGCGTGACCGAGGAACCGGTCTCCTCCACCACGCCCATCGGTTCGTGCCCGAGCACGTCACCGGCGTCGAGGAACGGCGCCAGCACCTCGTAGAGGTGCAGGTCCGATCCGCAGATCGCGCTGCTGGTGACGCGGATGATCGCGTCGGTGTCGTCCGCCAACTTCGGATCGGGGACGTCCTCGACTCGAACGTCCCGGGGACCGTGCCAGGTCAACGCTCTCACCAGCGACCTCCTCCATCGGCTCGTCGTCCCCGACGGCATAGCCGCGCGTGGCCGAGGTCAAACCTGACGTGACTCCTGCTGCTCACGACGGCGACGTTCGCGACGCTCCCGCTCCCGCCTGCTGTAGGTGGCCCGCCGCACCGCGGCTTCGGTCTCCAGGCTCGACCCGAGCGCACCGGCGACGGTGCCCATCGAACTCGCCAGCCAGGACAGCCCCAAGTAGTCCAGCGCACCGGCCGGGTGGCCGAGCTGGGTGCCGAGGTACTCGGGGCTGATGACGATCGCCGCGCCCAGCGTGGTCACCGCGAACAGCAAGGCGTACATGCAGATCACGCCCACGGTCACCGTCAGCGCGGTCGCCGCGTTGTAGATCCGCGTCTTGTGCACGCCGGCGCTCCTGCCCGGCCGCTCCCACAGGCTGTTGTGCACGACGAGCCAGCCGGCCATCACCGCCACCGCGAAGAAGTTGATCAGCACCAGGCGTGGCGCGGCGAGGCTGTCGGAGAGGGTCCAGATGCTGGGGAAGAAAACGCCGAACGCCGCCGTGCCCGCTGCTGCCGCGACCGCTCGCGACAAGCCGAGCACCAGCCGCCACGGCCGGTTGTCCCGCACCATGCCGAACAGCAGGCGCATCCGGCCGAGCCTGCCGGGCAGCACCAGGTTCGCGTCGATGTCCTCGTGGTGGGACGGGACCTGCCGCACGCGGGTGCCGAACACGCCCCACGCCCCGGCGTGGTAGTCACCCTTGGTCGTCAGCCGCAGCGACTCCCGCGCGAGCAGACCGACCAGGTGCACCACGACCCGGCGCGCGTAGGGCAGCAGCCGGATCGAGCCGATCGCCGGCACCGAGGCCAGCGCGGCACCACTGCTCGCGTCGGCTTCGGCGACCACCGTCCCCGCCGGATCGATGCGCGGGAGGTCGGTCAGGCAGATCAGCAGGTCCCAGCGGTCGCTGCGCCCCATCTCGGACGCCTTCGCGGCGATCTCGATCGTGCCCTCCTCGCTCAGCGGCAGCCCCTCCGAACTCGCCCGCACCTGCCAGTCGACGTCCGCGACCTTGTCCCGGAGTTCGTCCGGCAGCTCCTCCGCGAGCCGTTCTGCGATCTCCGTGGGCACACCGGGATCGGCCACCAGCCCGACCCTGATGGACCCGCCTTCCCACGCGGTCATCTCACCTCCTCAGGCACGGCCCTGTCTTTTCCACGCGCGGGGTGCGGTGAAACCCCGCGCGTTTGCGCTGCGCCGTGCGGGGAAGCCAGTGAGGGCGGTCCGTCCGAAGAGCACGGGAGGTGGGCATGGCTTCAACCGGAGACACCCGGCGAGTCGCGATCGTCGGTGCGACCGGCAACGTCGGCACCAGCGTCATGGGTGCGCTGCGCCAGGACCCCGACGTCGAGATCACCGCGATGTCCCGGCGGCAACCACCCCCGCTCGGCACGGACGTGCGCTGGGAACGCACCGACATCTGCCAGGACGACCTCGTGGGCCGCTTCGCCGACGTGGACACCGTCGTCCACCTCGCGTGGTTGTTCCAGCCCACGCACGACCCGGTGACGACCTGGCGCAACAACGCGCTCGGGTCGATCCGGGTGTTCGAAGCCGCGGCCGCCGCCGGGGTGCGCTCGGTCGTCTACGCCTCCTCGATCGGCGCCTACTCGCCCGGCCGCGGCAGGCAGCCGGTCAACGAGTCCTGGCCGACCCACGGCTACCCCACGTCGGCGTACAGCCGCGAGAAGGCCTACCTGGAGCGCTACCTGGACGCCTTTGAGCGCAGGCACCCCGACATCCGGGTCGTCCGGATGCGCATGGCGTTCTGCTTCAAGCCGCAGTCGGCCGAGGAGCAGCGGCGCCTGTTCATCGGCCCGTTCCTGCCGAACCGGTTGGCACGCCCGGAACTGCTGTCGGCGTTCCCGCTGCCGGCCGGTCTGCGCTTCCAAGCCGTGCACAGCGAGGACGTCGGCGAGGCCTACCGGCTGGCGGTGCGCTCGGAGCTCAGCGGCGCGTTCAACATCGCCGCCGAACCGCTCATCGACGCCTCGGTGCTCGGCGAACTCCTCGGCGCCCGCCCGGTCCCCGTGCCGCCGCGCCTGGTGCGCGGGGCGTTGTCGGCCGCGTGGCACCTGCACCTGGTCCCGGCCTCGCCGCAGCTGTTCGACACCTTCATGCGGCTGCCGGTGATGGACACCAGCAGGGCGCAGGTCGAACTCGCGTGGAACCCGAAGCGCAGTTCCACCACGGCGATCGCGGAGTTCCTGCTCGGCCTGCGTGCGGCCACCGGTCACGACACCCCGCCGCTGCAGTCGCCGATCCCGGGCGGCAGGCTGCAGGAACTGCGCACCGGCGTCGGCGAACGGCCCTGATTCACGCGGCGCGCAAGACCTCCCGCGCGGCACCGAGCACCTGCTCGGTGGTCAGGGCCAGCAGGCCGGGGTCGGGTTCGGAGGCGAAGGTGTCGCCGTGGCGCCCGTGCCACAGCGCCGCGTGGCGGGCGCTGACCGGTGGGCCCCAGAGGCGGGGTGCCACCGGCCCGAACAGCACCACCGACGGGGTGTGGAACGCGCTGGCCAGGTGGGCGATCCCGGTGTCGCCGCAGACGAGCAGGCGGGCGTGGGCGACCAGCGCGGCGAGCTCGCACAGCCCCGTCCGCCCGGCCAGCACGGACTCCGGGTCGAGCCCGGCGAGCTCGGCCACGCGGGAGGCGCGGGCGCGCTCGGGCCCGGAACCGGTGACCACCACGTCGAGACCGGCGTCCGAGGCCCAGCGCGCCACTTCCGCGTAGCGCTCGACCGGCCAGCGGCGCGCACCGTGGCTGGCACCCGGGTGCACGAGCACTGCGCCCGGCCGGGCGGGCGGTTCCGGTGGCACGGGCAGCAGCAGGTCGTCCGGGTCGGCCTCCAGGCCGTGGTGGCGCAGCAGCCGGCACCAGCGCTGCCGTTCGTGCTGCTCGGCGTCCCACGCCGGGCCATGCACCTCCGGCACCGCCGGGTGGGGGTGGCTCACGATCCGGCGGGCCCCGGTCGAGCGCACCGCGCGCACCGACTCCGGACCACTGCCGTGCAGGTTCACCGCGACGTCGGGTGCTCGCCGCTCCCAGCGGAACCCGGCGAGCCCGGACGTCGGAGCGAGCTCGTCGACCTCCGGGAGCAGGCCGAGCAGGGCGCCCAGCGGTGCCGGCGCGGCCAGCAGCACCCGGTGCCGCGGGTAGGCCCTGCGCAGACCGCGCAGCGCGGGCACCGCGGTGAGCAGGTCACCCAGCCCGAGCGCCCGGAGCACGAGGACCGTTGCGGTCACTGGTGTTCCGACACCTCGCCGGCGATCAGCGCGTCGAACTCGCCGCACAGGGCGTGGATCAGCGCCAGGTGGATCTCCTGGACCGTGGCCACGCCAGCGGCTTGCACGGCCACCGCGTCGTCGCAGACGGCGGCGAGGTCGTTGGGGGTGGGTCCGGTCATCGCCCAGGTCAGCACACCCATCTCCCGGGCGGTCTTGGCGGCGGCGAGCACGTTCTGGCTGCGGCCGCTCGTCGACAGCGCGACGAGCACGTCACCCGGTCTGCCGTGCGCGCGCACCGCGCGGGCGAAGACCTCCTGCTCGCCGTAGTCGTTGAGCGTCGCGGTGAACGCCGACGTGTCGGCGTGCAGCGCGATCGCCGAGTACGGCTTGCGGTCGCGCAGGAACCGGCCGGTCAGCTCACCCGACAAGTGCTGGGCCTCCGCGGCGCTGCCGCCGTTGCCGCAGGTCAGCAGGCGCGCTCCGGCACCGAGCCGCTCCGCCAGCACGGTCGCCCACGCGCGCAACGTCGGCGCCGCAGCGCCGGCGTGCCGCGCGGCGGTGCCCAGGTCGCGGAAGTGCTCTTCGATCACGGTGCTTCCCCTCCCGGCGCGGCGGCCACCGCGGCCCGCTCGGCCCGCGCCGAACGCACCTGGTGGTAGATGTCCTCGGCCTCGGCGACCAACCGGTCCCAGCCGTAGCGGGACCGCACCCGGTGCGCGCCTGCGGTTCCGAGCTCCGCGCGCAGCCCTGGCCCTTCCAGCAGTTCCCGCACCGCCCGCGCGAGCGCGGCCGGGTCGTGCGGCGGCACGTGCAGCCCGGTCCGCCGGTCCACGACGGTGTCGAGGTGGCCCCCGACCGCGCTGACCACGACCGGCACGCCGCAGGCCATCGCCTCCAGCGGCACGGTCCCGAACGGCTCGTACCAGGGGACGCTGGCGACCACGTCGACCGACCGGTAGAGGTCGGGCGCTTCGTCGTGCGGGACCTGGCCGAGGAACGCGGTGCGCTCGGCGACGCCGGCCTGCCGGGCCACCGCCTGCAGCCGGTTCACCTCCGGGTCGTCGGCCCACTCCGACTCCGGCGGCCCACCCGCGATGAGCAGCTGCGCGTCGGGGATGTCGCGCATCGCGCGGATCATCACGTCCACGCCCTTGCGCTCGACGAGCCTGCCGATGCTGAGGACCCGCGCGGGACCGGACCGGGGCCGGCGCGGTGCGGCCGGGAGGAACCGGTCGAGGTCGATGCCGCACGGCAGGATCGCGGTGCGCTCCGGTGGCACGCCCATCTCGGCGAGCTCGCCGACCTCGTCGGTGCAGGTGGCGATCACCCGGTCGGCACCGCAAGCGATCTGGGCCTCCAGCTCGACGCGCTGCGGTGGGCTGGTGTCCTTGGCGCCCTGCTCGCGGCGCTTGACCCGACCGAGCGCGTGGAAGGTCTGCACCACGGGGACGTCGAGGCGCGCCGCACCCAACTGGGCGGCCAGCCCGCTCATCCAGAAGTGCGCGTGCACCAGGTCCGGTGGCGCACCAGCCCAGGTCTCGGCGAGCTGTGCGGCGAAGGCGTCCACGTGAGGCAGCAGGTCGTCCTTGGGGATCGGTTCGGCCGGTCCCGCCGTCACGTGGTGCACCGTGAAGCCCTCGCCGGTGCGCACCCGTGCGGGCAGGGTCGGCGAGTCGCGGCGGGTGTGCACGACGACGTCGTGGCCGCGCCGGGCCAGCCCGGTGGCTAGTTCCGCGACCTGCACGTTCTGCCCGCCCGCGTCGGCACCGCCGAGGGCGGCCAGCGGACTGGCGTGCTCGGACACCATGTCGATCCTCATCGCGGCACCTCCTGCCGGACGGGACGCCGCGTCGCCGCCCACACCCGGCCGCCCCGCAGCACACGGGCGACCGCCGCCTCGATGGTCGGTGCGACTTCGGCTTCCACGAGCGCCCTGGTCGTCTCCTCGGTCCTGGTCCGCTCGGTGGGCACCAGGATCGCCCTGGCCCCGGCGGCCAGCGCTGCCGCGACGTCGGCCCCGGTGTCGCCGATGACCACGCACGCCCCCGGCGGCACGCCCAACCGGGCTGCGGCACGTTCGATGAGCCCGGCCTTCGGCTTGCGGCAAGCACATCCGTCGTCCTCGTCGTGCGGGCACCACTGCCAGGTGTCGATCGGACCGAGCGCGCGCTGCACGGCCCCGTTGACGGCGGCGACGTCCTCCTGGCTCAGCAGCCCGCGCGCCACACCGGACTGGTTGCTCACCACGCCGATCGGGATCCCGGCCACGCGCAACCGGTCCAGCGCTTCCCGCGCACCGCGGACCGGGCGGACGCGGCCGGGGTCGCCGTTGTGGGGAACGTCGCGGATGAGCGTGTCGTCCCGGTCGAAGAGCACCGCCGCGGGCCGCCGGGGTCGCCGCGTCCGGACGGCCAGTTCCCCGCGCGCCCGGTGCCAGCACGCCACCGGCGGGATCAGCACGCTGGTCACCAGCATCCGCGCGATCTCGGCCGGCGTCCCGGGACCGGGGACGACGCGGCGAGCGGCGAACTCGGCGGTCAGCGCCAACCAGGTCGCGGCACCGCAGACCGCTGTCCGGCGGGCGCCCAGGGCCCAGGCGACGAGCGCGGCCGCTCCGGCGACCGTGGTCGCCACGTGCCGCCGGATGCGCCCGGGACCCTCGCCGATCCGGCTGCGCCACCGCCTGCCGTACTTGCGGCGCATGACGGCGTTGTCGGCGTTGCCGCGCTGCGCGCGGACACTGGCGAAGAAACCGGACGGACGCGCGGGATGACTGGTCACCCGCGCGCCGCTGACCAGCCGCCACCCCGCGGCCTGCACCCGCAGCGCCAGGTCGGCGTCCTCCCGGAAGGCGCGGCGGAACTCCTCGTCGAAACCACCGCAGGCGGACAGCACTTCGCGCCGGTACGCCATGTCCGCGGTGATCCACAGCGCGCCGGCCAGCGCGGCCGTGTCGCGCTCGGCGTCGGTGGGACGCCGGTCGCCCGGCAGCGGGACGACGAGGCGACCCTGGCAGGCCGCCACGTCCGGGCCGACGTCGAGGTCGTCCTCGACCTGCTCGCGCCACTCGGCGGAGGGCACCACGTCGTCGTCGAGGAACACCACCCACTCCGCACCGGCTTCCCGCCAGCCGATGTTGCGCGCGGCGGCGGGACCGCGCCCGCCGGACCGCACCACGCGGATCGGGAGGTCGTTCTCCGGCAACGGCAACGGTTCTGCGGGCGAAGGCCGGTCGTCGACCAGGAGGACCTCCCGCGGTCCCGGTCCGCGTCCGGTGTCGAGCGCGGCGAGCGTGCCCGAGAGGCTGGCGCGGCCCGTGGTCGGGATGACCACGGTGTACTCGCCGTGGCGCCCGCTCACGCGCGCTCACCCCCGCGGCGGACCACGAACGGACCGAGCACCAGCAGGTCGATCGGCGAGGCCCCGAAGCACTCCAAGGCGTCGACCGGGCTGTCGACGATGGGGCGGCCCGCGGTGTTGAAGCTCGTGTTGATCAGCGCCGGCAAGCCGGTGCGCGCCGCGAAGGCCTCGAGCAACCGGGCCAGCAGCGGTTCTCGATCCCGCTCCACGGTCTGTGGACGCGCGGTGCCGTCGACGTGCACGGCGGCCGGGATGCGGTCGCGCCACTCCGGCGTCACGTCGTGCACGAACAGCATGTGCGGACTGCGCTCAGGGCCTCGGGTGAACAGCTCGCGAGCGCGTTCGGCCAGGACCACCGGCGCGACCGGGCGGAACTGCTCACGGCCCTTGATGTCGTTGAGGCGCTCGACGTTGTCGGCGTTGCCGGGGTGCGCGAGCAGCGACCGGTGGCCCAGTGCGCGGGGCCCGAACTCGCTGCGGCCCTGGAACCAGCCCACCGATGCGTCGCGCGACAGCGCCTCGGCGGCGACCTCGGCGACGTCGTGCGGACGTTCGTAGCGGAGGTTCGCGGTGCGCAGGACGGCTTCGACCTCCTGGTCGCTCCACTCCCGACCGAGGTCGGCGCCGGGCATCGGCGCGATCGGTTCGCCGTGCTGGGCGGCGAGTTGCAGAGCGGCGCCGAGCGCGGTGCCCGCGTCACCGGCGGCGGGTTGCACCCACACCTCGTCGAACGGGCCTTCGCAGGCGATCCGGGTGTTGGCCACGCAGTTCAGCGCGACGCCCCCGGCCATCGCCAGCCGCCGTTCGCCGGTCTGGTCGTGCAGCCACCGCGCGAGGTCGAGCAGCACCTCTTCGAGCCGCTCCTGCACGCTCGAAGCGAGCTGGGCGTGCTTGTCCCCCAGCGGTTCTCGCCCGGTCCGGCGCGGCGCCCAGCGTTGCCAGTCGATCGGATCGATGGTGTAGTGGCCGTCGCCGGTGCGGATGAGCTCCCGGAAGTCCGCCAGGAACGCGGGTTCGGCGTAGGAGGCCAGCGCCATCACCTTGTACTCGTCGCTGGAGCGGCGGAAGCCCAGGTGCTCGGTCAGCTCCTCGTACATCAGGCCGAGCGAGTGCGGGAGCCGTTGCTCCGCCAGAGTCGTGAGCCGACCGCCGGAGTAGGACCCGGCCAGTCCGGAGGTGCTCTCCCCGCGGCCGTCGGCGGTGAGCACGGCGCAGTCGCCGAACGGCGCGGCCAGGGCCGCGGAAGCGGCGTGCGCGACGTGGTGCGGCACGCACACCACGACATCGGTGTCCAACCCGGGCAGCGCGGTGGCCAAGAAGTGCGGTGCTCGCTCGGCGTAGGTCGTGCGCAACCACTCCCACCCGGGGTCGAGGCCGTCCAGCGCCTCGTCCACCAGCGCCGGGTCGTAGGAGCAGCCGACCACGTCCAGTTCGGACGGCTCGACGCCGGCCTGGCGCAGGCACCACGCCGCAGCCTGCTCGGGCTGTTCCCACGCGGCGAACGGGACCGGTGTCTTGCCGTGCTTGCGCCGGGAGAAGCGTTCTTCCTCAGCGGCGGCCACGGTCCGGCCGTCGACCACGAGGGCGGCCGCCGGATCGTGGAACACGGCGTTGATCCCCAGGATTCGCACGGTCGTTCTCCCGTCGTGGGCGAGCGCACACTTCCTGCCTATACCGCTACCCTCTGCATCGACTCGTAAACACCGGGCGGCTGACCTGCGCCGATGCGGAGGTGGAGATCAACCGGTCGCGGTGGCGGCAGGCCGCGCGGCGAACCAGTCGATGGTGCGGCGCAGCCCCTCCACGACGTCGACTTCCGGCCGCCAGCCGAGCACCTGCTCGGCGACGGTGATGTCCGGGCAGCGGCGGGCGGGTTCGTCGACCACGGCGGCGACGTGGGTGATCGGCGAGCCGGTCCCGGTCAGTGAGCGCACCAGCTCAGCGATCTCCAGCACGGTCATCTCGTCGGGCCGGCCGATGTTGACGGGGTCGACGTGATCTCCGGCGGCCACCGCGAGCAGCCCGCGCACGGTGTCGTCCACATAGCACGGTGAACGCGTCTGGCTCCCATCCCCGTTGACGGTGATGGGGTCTCCGGCCAGCGCCTGGGAGACGAAGGTGGAGACCACGCGGCCGTCGCCGGGCCGCATCCCCGGGCCGTAGCTGTTGAACAACCGGACGATCCGGGTGTCGACGCTCCGGTGCGCGCGGTAGCAGGAGGTCAGCGCCTCGGCGTAGCGCTTGGCCTCGTCGTAGACCGCGCGCGGGCCGACGGGGTTGACGTTGCCCCAGTAGTCCTCGCGCTGCGGGTGCTGCAACGGGTCTCCGTAGACCTCGCTGGTGGACGCCAGCAGGAACCGCGCTCCGGTGCGCTCGGCCAGCTCCAGCGCGTGCGCGGTGCCGTGACTCCCGGCCTGCAGAGTTTCCACCGGCATCCGCAGGTAGTCCACCGGCGAGGCGGGCGAGGCCAAGTGCAGGACGAGGTCGACGTCCTCGGCCGGGAACGGCTCCCGGGCGATGTCGTGTTCGACGAGCTCAAACCGCGGGTCCAGGAGCAGTGCTCGGACGTTGTCGACCGCGCTGGTGGCGAAGTTGTCCAGGCAGCGCACCGACGTCCCTCGACGCAGCAGTTCCGCGCACACCGGCGCCCCGAGGAAACCGGCACCGCCGGTCACCACGGCGCGGTCGAACGACCACGACACCGCGACCACTCCCCTCGCCCCGATCGGGACCGTGCGAGGAGTTCCCGCGAGTACTCGGCTGAAAACGTTCACAACCGGGAAGAGTGAAGATCGGCGGAAGCGGGTAGTCGAGGCGGGAAGATCACCCGGACGGAAGGACGCACATCATGATCACGTTGGGAATCGTGCTGCTCATCGTCGGATATCTGACCGGCGTCCAGATCATCTGGGTCCTCGGCATCGTGGCTGTCGTGCTCGGCGCCGTGCTCGCCATCGCCGGCTCCGCGGGCCACGCCATCGGCGGGCGTTCCCACTGGTTCTGACACCGGACGCTCCCAGCCGGGGCGGCCGCCCACTCCCACCAGGCCGCCCTCTTCGAGTGAGGGGCGGACATGTCGCGCGACATGTCCGCCCCTCGCCTGTCCGGGTGACGCCACCCCGAACGTCGGCGCTGGTGACGGCGAGGGCGGCGTCCCGGTGTCGACCGTTCGAGCTACGTCCAGGGCGCTTCGCGCGTGACGGACGGCTCGCGAGCAGGGCCTCTCGCGTCGAGGGATCTCGCCCTTCCCGGGGTCGCTCGCGGTTGCCAGATCCCCCGCGATCGCGGAGCTTCTCGCGCCCCCGATCTCGCCGTGGGTCAGGCTGTGCCGCGCCAGTGGAGGGCTTCCAGGGCGGCGGCGACGGCGAGGGCGTTCTCGGCGAGCGGGCGGGGGAGGAGTTCGTCGGCCCGGGCCAGGCGGCGCACGACCGTGTTGCGGTGCGTGTAGAGCCGTGCGGCGGTGCGGGTGGTGCTGCCCAGTTCGCGGACGTAGGTGAGCACCGTGGTGCGCGTGTCGGCGTCCGCGTGCTGGAGGTCGCCGAGGGTGTCGGCGAGGAACTCCTCGGTCTGCGTCGGTTCGCTCGTCAGCAACGACACCAGCTGCACGTCCTGGTACCGCGCGACCTGCTGCGGCGAGGTGAGCCGGGCGACCATGCGCTGCGTGGTGGCCGCGTCGAGGTGGCTGCGGCGGAACCCCTCCAGGTCGGTGCCGGGCCGGCCGACGGCGACCCGCACGTCGGGGTACTCGGCCAGCCGCGACGCGAGCTCGTCCGCAGCCGGCGCGGTGGCGACCGGCAGCCAGACCCAGATCGCGGCGGCGCTGGCGATGACCGTGAGCCGCTGGTCGGCCCCGGCCGCCCGCATCACCGACTCGGCCGCGGCCTCGAGCTGCTCGGCCCCTGCCGGGCCGCTCCAGACGATCGCGGCGGTGTGCGCTCCGGCGAGCCGGTAGCCGAGTTGACTCTCCGCCCGCGCCCGCCCGATCGGCGCGCCCTCCAGCAGCAGCGTCACGGCCGCGCGGCGCTCGGCGTGCGCGCCCCGGGTGAGCTCGTCGCGCTCCTGCTGCATCCGCTCGCTCACCGCGGCCACGGTGTCGTCGATGAACGTCGCGATGGACACCGCGGAGACGTCGAGCAGTTCGCGCAGCTCGTCGGGGTCCTCGGTGAGGCTGAAGGCGATGTCGATCCAGCGCCGCCAGGCCACGTTCTGCGCAGTTCGGTAGGAGTCCAGCGCAGTCTCGTCGAGACCTCGGCGCACCAGGTCGCGCGCGGCTTCGAGCAGCTCGGAGCCGGTGTTGGGCGGCACCCGCCGTCCGGGGTCCTGAACGTTGGCGGCCGCCCAGTGCAGCAGGTTGGCCAGGTTCGCCCGACGGGTGGCGGCGGCCAGCGCCGGGTCCTCGGCGACCAGCCGCACCCGCGCCCCGCCGAGGGCGGCGGCGTGCAGCTCCTCGACCCACTCCGCGTGCGGGTTGAGGGCGATCTCGGCTCCCCGCCGGAACAGCTCCCGCACGCGCGGGGACGGCCTCGGCCACTCCGACGCAGCGTTCTGCACCACCGCCGCATGATCCTGGTGCACCCCGCTGTGGCGCAAGTCGACCGGTCCCGGGCATGCTCGTACGGACCAGCAGTCCGTCCGCGCGGGAGCAGCACGTGACCCACCCCGAACCTCCGGTCGAGCACCTCGACGTCCTCGTCGTGGGTGCAGGCATCTCCGGTATCGGCGCAGGCCGCTACCTCAAGACCTCGCACCCGGCGAAGACCTTCGCGATCCTGGAAGCGCGCGGTGCCTCGGGCGGCACGTGGGACCTGTTCCGCTACCCCGGCATCCGCTCCGACTCCGACCTGCACACCTTCGGCTACGAGTTCAAGCCGTGGCGGGACGAGGAGTCCATCGCCTCGGCGCCGCGGATCTTGAACTACCTGCGCGAGGCGATCGCCGAGAACGACCTCGAACCCCACATCCGGTTCCACCACGAGCTGGCCGGCGCGGAGTGGTCGACGGAGCAGGCGCGCTGGCTCGTCGACGTCAAGAACCCGCAGACCGGGGAGCACCACCAGCTCAGCGCGAACTGGATCTTCAGCGCGGGCGGTTACTACCGCTACGACGAGGGCTACACGCCGCACTTCGAGGGCCGCGAGCGCTTCACCGGCCCCATCATCCACCCGCAGCACTGGCCGGAGGACCTGGACCACACCGGCAAGCGCGTGCTGGTCATCGGCAGCGGCGCCACGGCGGTGACGCTGGTCCCGGCGATGGCCGACGAAGCGGCGCACGTGACGATGCTGCAGCGCACGCCGACCTACATCATGCCGGTGCCGAAGAAGGACGCCCTCGCCAACCTCGCGGGCAGGCTGTTCGGCCCCGACCGCGGTTACGCCATCGCGCGGCGGAAGAACATCCTGCAGCAGCGGTTCATCTGGAGCTTCTGCCAGCGGTTCCCGAAGGCGGCGCGCAAGCTGATCCGCTTCATCAACGCCAAGGCGCTGCCGGCGGGGTATCCGGTCGACACCCACTTCAACCCGCCGTACGACCCGTGGGACCAGCGGTTGTGCGCGGTGCCCGACGGCGACCTGTTCAAGGCGATCCGGCGCGGCCATGCGTCGGTGGTCACCGATCACGTCGAGACCTTCACCGAACGCGGTGTGCGGCTGCGCTCCGGCGAGGAGCTCGAGGCGGACGTCATCATCACCGCCACCGGCCTTTACGTGCAGCCCTTCGGCGGTGTCCCGCTGGTCGTGGACGGCGAGCGGGTGAACCTGCCGGACACGGTGGCCTACAAGGGCATGATGCTCTCCGGCGTGCCCAACTTCGCCTTCGCGATCGGCTACACCAACTCCTCGTGGACGCTGAAGATCGGGTTGCTGTGCGAGCACTTCTGCCGCCTGCTGTCCCACATGGACCACTACGGGCTCGACATCTGCCGCCCTGAGCCGAGCGATCCGGCGATGCCCAAGCGACCGTTCCTCGACTTCGGCGCCGGTTACATCCAGCGCGCGGTGGACCAGCTGCCCAAGCAGGGTGACCGGATGCCGTGGCTGACGTCGTTGAGCTACCACTCCGACGTCACGCTGCTGCGCTCGGAGAGCGTCGCCGACCCGGAACTGCGCTTCTCCCGCGCCGCGGCACGATCGGTGGTGGCGAGGTGAGCGAGGACCGCTTCGTCGACCTGCCCGCCGGACCGCGGATCTGCTACCGCCTCGACGGTCCGTCGGACGGGACTCCGCTGGTGCTCATCGCCGGGCTGGGCCTGGACCTGACCTCGTGGCCGCACCGCCTCGTCGACGGGTTCACCGAGCGCGGGTTCCGCGTGCTGCGCCTGGACAACCGGGACGCGGGACGCTCCTCGCGCATCGACGCTCCCCCGCCGGGACGGCTGCGGCAGCTGTTCGCCCGGCCGAGGCCCGACGCCTACGACCTGGGCGACATGGCCGCCGACACGATCGGCCTGCTCGACCACCTCGCCGTGGAGCGGGCCGAGCTGGTCGGGATGTCGATGGGCGGCATGATCGCCCAGACGGTCGCTGCCCGGCACCCTGATCGGGTCGGCTCGCTGACCTCGATCTTCTCCACCACGGGTGCCCGCAAGGTCGGCCAGCCCGCGCGCTCGACGCTGGTGCGGATGGCCAAGGGCCCGGCGCGCACGCTCGAGGAGTCGGTGGAACGGCACCTGTGGATGCTGCGGCACATCGGGTCGGCGTCGTTCCCGCCCGACGACGACCTGGAGCGCGCCTGGGCGGCGGGCCTGTGGGAGCGCGGCGGCGGTGCCCGTTCCAAGGAGGGCCGTCCGCGCCAGATCGGCGCGATCCACGCCAGCGGTGACCGCACCGCGGAGCTGCGGCGGATCACCGCACCGACGCTGGTGGTGCACGGCGACACCGACCGCATGGTGCACGTCAGCGGTGGTCGGGCCACGGCTGCGGCGATCCCGGGCGCCCGCTACGTCGAGATCGACGGGATGGGGCACCACCTCGCACCCGGGCTGATCGACCGGCTGGTGGAGCTGACCACCGACCACGTCCGGAAGAACGCGGAGGAGAAGACCGGATGAGCGCGGTTCGCGGCAAGGTCGCCGTCGTCACCGGAGCGGGTTCGGGGATCGGGCGCGAGCTGGCGTTCGAGCTGGCCCGTCGCGGCGCGCGGCTCGCGGTGTCCGATGTGGACGAGACCGGGTTGTCCGCCACGGCCGAACCCGTCGCCGCCCTGGGCGCGGAGGTGCGCTCGGCGCGGCTGGACGTCAGCGACCGGCAGGCGGTGGAAGATCACGCGGCGTCGGTGGCCGCGGACTTCGGCGTGGTGCACCAGGTCTACAACAACGCCGGTATCGCCTCGGGTGGTGCGGTCGTCGACAACGACTGGGAGACCTACGAGCGCGTGCTCGGGGTCAACCTGTTCGGCGTGATCCACGGCAGCAAGGCCTTCCTGCCGCACCTGATCGCCTCCGGCGACGGTCACCTGGTGAACCTCTCGAGCCTCAACGGGATCATGGGCCAGCCGCGCAGCACCGCCTACTGCGCCAGCAAGTTCGGCGTGCGCGGGTTCACCGAGAGCCTGCGCGGCGAAGTGCTGCTGGCGGGTCACCCGGTGACGGTCACGGTGGTGCACCCGGGCGGGGTGCGCACCGGCATCGCCTCGGCCGCGCTGGAGGACGCGCGGCGGCGCGGCGAGGTCTCCCCCGAGGAGGAGGCACGGGTGCGCACCTACAACGAGAAGCTGCTGAAGATGCCTCCGCAGCAGGCCGCGCGCATCGTCGTCGACGGCGTCGAGGCGGGCCGGGAGCGGGTGCTGGTCGGCGCCGACGCGAAGCTGGTGGACCTGCTGGTCAGACTGCTGCCGCGGCTCTACCCGGCGTTGGCGGCGAGGTTCGAGCGGCGCCGTTTCGCGCGGAGTTGAGCTCGCAGCGGATCTCCTCGGAGGTCAGCTCGGCCCAGCCGAGCCCGTCCAGGGTCCGCCCGCTGCGGCGGAAGGACGTCCCGGACAGCGTGGACATCACGGTGATGATCGAGCCGACCATCGGCGTGGCCACGCCGGCCTTGGCGGCGAGGGCTTCCAGCGGGACGAGCGTCGAGGCGATGTCCTCGCGCAGGAAGCGGTGGTCCAGCGATTCCGGCGCGAGGATCGTCCGGTACGGCTCGGCGCTGCGCATCGCCGCCAGCAGGTCGGTGGGGGTGCAGCCGTAGTAGCGGTCGAGGACCTCGGGCATGGGCGTCAACGCGGCGCCGTACGCGGCGGCGACGGCGCGGAACTCCTGCTCGACCTCGTGGAGCAGCGCCACCGTCCGGTCGGACACGCCGTCGAGGTAGAACAGCAGCTCCTCGCCCCGGTCGATGGTGCCGAGGTTCGCCAGCGCGATCGGCGCGTGCGCGACGGCGCCGAAGTCCGTGAGTCCTCTGTGGACGAGGTTGGCGGCTTCTTCCAGGTGCGGGAACCACGTCCGCAGCACCGGAGCGCGGCGGGCGACCGCCTCAGGGGTGGCACCGGAGACGAGGTTCCAGCGCTTCACGCCGAGCACCCGCACCCCGTCGTCACCCTCGGGACGGGCGGCGAACAGCGCGTCGGTCTCCACCACGTCCACCTCCGGCGCCCCGGCCCGGCGCAGCGCGGTGGCGAACTCCGCGCTGCCGCACAGCTTCCCGGAGAACAGCACGACGACGTGATCAGCCGTGAGGTGCGGGGCGAGGGAGCGGGCGATTTCCGGGTAGGCGGTGGTGATCGCCGCGACCACGAGCACCGGGCAGCGCGCCGCCAGCTCCCCCGGGTCGGCGGTGACCTCGGCGATCGGGAAGCGCCCACGCCGCTCCCCGGTCACCCGCAGCTCCCCCGAGTCGCGGATGCCCGCGACGCGGTCCGGGTCGCGGGTGCACAGCCGCACCCGCTGCCCTTCCGAAGCCAGGTGGGCGGCCACCGCCAAGCCCTCACCACCGGCTCCGATCACGCCGATCTCGTCCACCGCAGCAGTTCCCCTCGCGATCGATCCCACGTCCAGGTGGTCGGACGGAGCTCGCGGGCAGTTCCCACCCGCGCTATGACCCGAGCCACACCTCCGAACGGCGCTCACCGGTGGGCACGGCGTCCTGCGGTGTGCGCGCCCTGGCGCGGGTGGTCGACCGGTTCTCCGAGCGCCCGCTCGAGGATCGCGCTGACCTGGTCGGTCTCGACCAGGAAACCGTCGTGCCCGCGTGCCGAGGTGGCGACGCTCGGTCAGCTCCCGGGCGTCAGCGGGGTGCACGCCGTGGTCGGCGGCGAACGCCGGAGTTCGGCGCTGGTGGCCAGGCGCGTCTCGTCGGTCGGACTGACCAAGTGGGCGAACACCGCGGCCGGAGCCCACGTCGCGAGCTTCGAGTTCGGTATCGCGGACGATGACGCACGAACCGGACGCTGTCTCCTCGAGACATGTCGGTCCCTCGCGTCACGTCGACGTTCTCGCGAGGTTCGAAGGGGAACGCCAGCGCTTGACATTCGCGGGAAGTTCGACGTCCCTGCGCAGCGCTGGCCCTGGAACAGCTCCGCCTCGTGCTCCCGCAGTTCCTAGCTCAGCAGGGTCATCGTGGTGGTGGCCAGAGCGGTCACGAGGAGGGTGGAGCAGGTTCCGAGGGCGAAGGCGCGGGGGCTGGTGCGCATCAGCGCCTCGAGGCGCACCGTGGTGCCGAGCGCGAACAGCGCGGCGGTCAGCAGCACCGTGGTGACCGGCTTGGCCAGGTCCAGCAGGAAGTCCGGCAGCTCGCCGCTGCTGCGCAGCGCCACCGCGGCGAGGAAGCCGACGACGAACAGCGGAACCAGCGGCGGTCGCCGCGTGGTCACCGCCCGCCGCTGCACGGCGCTGACGACCGTCACCAGCGGAGCCAGCAGCACGACGCGGCTGAGCTTGACCACCACCGCGACCGCCACCGCCGAGGCGCCCAGCGGCGACGCGGCCGCCACCACCTGCGCGACCTCCTGGACACCGGCACCCGCGATGCGGCCCGCGAGCTCGCCGCCCACGCCCGTCTGCGCGAATGCCACCGGCAGCGCGACCATCGCGACGGTGCCGAAGACCGTCACCATCGCCACGCTGGTGGCCACGTCCTCCTCCTCGCGGTCCACGACGCCCTCCACCGCCGCCACCGCGGAGGCACCGCAGACCGAGAACCCCGTCGCCACCAGGATCGACAGCCCGCGCGGCACACCCAGCAGCCGACCGAACCACACCGTTCCGGCGAAGGTCAGCACGACGGTGATGAGCACCGCCAGGACCACGCCCCAGCCCATCCCGAGCAGCTGCCCGAGGCTCAGCTGCAGACCCAGCAGCACCAGGCCCGCGCGCAGCGGTGTGCGCGACACCCACGCCAGTCCCGGGCGCACGTCGGCGGGCAGCCTAGGCAGGTTCCCGACCACGACACCCAGCGCGACCGCGACGGTCAGCGCGCTCAGCGCGGGCACCTGCGAGGACACCGCCATCGCCACCGCGACAACCGCCCCGGTGAGCACGAGTCCCGGCAGGAGGGCGGAATCGGTGCTGGTCAGCGTCTTCACACCGATCAGGTTCGCCGACCGCGCCGCGTCCCGGTAGCCGTTGCCCGCGCAGGTCGTCATAGCCGTGCGGAATGTCCGCCACCCGGCGGTACCACGCAGGTCCTACCCTTCGAGCATGACCGCCCCTGACACGGAATCGCTGCGGCTGCTGGTGCTGGTCGGCGAGTTGGGCAGCATCGGCGCCGCGGCCGCCGAGATGCACATCAGCCAGCCGTCGGCGAGCAAGCGCCTCAACCGGCTCGAACGGCAGCTGGGGCTGGCGCTGCTGGAACGCACCCGGCAGGGCTGCACCACCACCCCGGCCGGGGAGATGGTGCGCGGCTGGGCCCGCGAAGTCCTCGCGCAGGTCGACGGTCTGATGAACGGGGTCCGGGCGCTGCGTGCCCAGCAGGAGTCGAAGTTGCGGATCTCGGCGAGCATGACCGTCGCCGAGTACCTCGTGCCGCGGTGGATCAGCCGGTTGCGCGAAGCGCTGCCGGAGGTGCACCTCGAGCTCGACGTCACCAACTCGGCCGCCGTCGCGGAAGCCGTCCGGCACGGGCAGGCCGACCTCGGCTTCATCGAGACACCCGACCCGCCCGAAGGCGTCTCGGTGCGCTACGTGACCCGCGACCGCATGGTGGTCATCGTGCCGCCCGGCCACCCCTGGTCCCGGCTGCGGCGACCGCTGACACCCAGCGAACTGGCCGCGACACCGCTGATCGTGCGCGAACACGGCTCGGGCACCCGCGAGAAGCTCTACCGCGCCCTGTCCGACGTCGGTGCGACACCGGTGGCGCCGCTGCTGGAGCTGCGTTCCACCACCGCCGTGCGCAACGCCGTGGTCGCCGGTGCCGGACCCGCGGTGCTCAGCGTCCTGGCCGCGGCCACCGACCTCGACGAGGACCGGCTGATCGAGGTCCCGGTCGCGGACCTGGACCTGCGGCGACCGCTGCACGCGGTGTGGCGCTCAGGCCTGCAGCTCACCGGTCCGGCCGCGGCGCTGCTGGCCACCGCCGTCCGCGCTCCCGGTTGAGGGCAGCGCGCGCGTCGGGGCCGCGGCCTTGAGCAACATCTCGTCGAACTCGGCCTCCGGGTCCGAGTCGAGCACGATCGCGCCGCCGGCCCCGACCTCCCACCGGCCGTCGACCAGCACCATGGTGCGGATGACGATGTTGAGGTCGGCCGCGCCGGAGCAACCCAGGTAGCCGATGGAGCCGGAGTACACCCCGCGCGCCCGGTCCTCCAGGGCGCCGATGAGCTCCAGCGTGCGGGGTTTGGGCGCGCCCGTCATGGAACCGCCCGGGAAGCAGGCGCGCACGCAGTCGATGACGTCCCGGTCGGGGCGCAGCCTTCCCCGGATCGTGGACACCAGCTGGTGCACGGTCTCGTAGGTCTCCACCGCCATCAGCTCAGGCACGTGCACCGAATCGACCGCGCACACCCGGCCGAGGTCGTTGCGCATCAGGTCGACGATCATCAGGTTCTCGGCCCGCGTCTTCGGATCGGCCGCCAGCTCGCTCCGCAGGCGCGCGTCCTCCTCGGCACCGGCGCCGCGCGGCGCGGTGCCCTTGATCGGCTTGGCCTCCACCACCCGGTCCGCACCGACCTCGAGGAACCGCTCCGGCGAGGAGCAGGCCACCTCCACACCACCGAGGCGCAGGAAGGCCGAGTACGGCGCGGGGTTGCGGCGGCGCAGGCGCCGGTAGGTCTCCAGCGCCGGTTCGACGGCGGGCAGCTCGGCCGAGGCGGTCAGGCAGATCTCGTAGCTCTCGCCCGCCAGCAGGTGCTCCTTGCACCGCAGCACGTCGCGCACGTACTCGGCCCGGCCTCGCGTCAGGGCCGGCTCCACCGGCCCGGCCTCGGCCTGCTCGGGTTCGTCGAGCTCGGGCGCGCGGGACAGCCGAGCGGCGGTGTCGGCGAGCCAGTCGACCGCGTCCGCGCGGTCCCCCTCGCTGAGCGCGACCAGGTAGGTGCGGTGCTGCAGGTGGTCGATCGCGACGAAGCGGTCGGCGAACAGCCACGCCGCGTCCGGGGTGGATGCGCGGTGCCGGTTGGGCGAGCCGCAGTCGGCTTTGAGCTCGTAACCGAAGTACCCGACGTAGCCGCCGGTGAAGTCGAAGGGCAGCGGCGGCGCCTCGACCTCGCGGGTCGCCAGTTCCCGCTGCAACCGGTCGAGCACCGGCTCGTCGCCGGAACCCACGCGGTAGACGAGGGTTTCGCTGAGCGGACCGGAACCGTCGCCCAAGAACGAGAAGCGCGACAGGCCGTCCTCAACTCGGGAGCTGTCCAACCAGAACGCGTTGGCGGACTGCGAGAACAGGTGCGCGAACGCGGTTTCCGCGTCGACCGCACCCTGCAGCTCCACCACGTTCGCCCGGTACCGGTGCTCGGTGGGTGTCGTGCGCGGCTGGACCAGCGATGGCGCGACCTGTCGGCCGCGTGCGAGGTCGCGGAAGTTGGCCAGCAGCCGTTCGCCGTGCTCGGACTCGATCGACTCCGGGTGGAACTGCACGCCCCAGCGCGGCGAGGACCTGTGCCGCAACGCCATCACGACGCCGTCCTCCGCACGGGCGGTCACCAGCAGCTCCTCGGGAACCGGTTCGGCGACGCACAGCGAGTGGTAGCGCACGGCCCGGAACTCGTCGGGGATGCCGGCGAACATCGCGTCCCCGTCGTGCGTGACGCGGGTGAGGTGGCCGTGGCGGGCGGTTGGTGCGGGCTCGACGCGCGCCCCTTCGGCGGCCGCCAGGCCTTGGTGGCCGAGGCACACGCCCAGCACCGGAACGGTGGTCCGGCGCAGGACGTCGGCGCAGATGCCGAAGTCGCGAGCGCGCTCCGGGGTGCCGGGGCCGGGCGAGAGGACGACGGCGTCGTAGGCGTCGAGGTGGAGGGGGTCGATCGCGTCGTTGGTGACCACGTGCGGCTCGCACCCGTTGACGCGGGCCAGCAGGTGGAACAGGTTGTAGGTGTAGGAGTCGTGGTTGTCGATCAGCAGCGCGCGCACGACTCGGCCTCCCCCTCGGCGACCGGTCAGTTGTCCTCGCCCTTCTTGTCGTCGCCCTTGCGGTCGCCGCCCTTGCGGTCCTCGTCGCCCTTCCGGTGCTCCCTCTTCTCGTCCTTCTCGTCGTCCTGCGGACGCTCCACGCGTGCCGGCGGAGGAGGCGGAGGAGGCGGCGGGGTGCTGGTCGAGGAGTTCAGGATCGAGTCGGACTCGATCAGCGGTCGCTGCGCGCCGCGCAACCCGAGCTGGTGGAGCTCGGTGATGCGGGTGCGGTCGGGCAGGACCAGCTCGACGGTCACGCGGACGGCGTCGGGGCCGGTGGCCTTGGGCGGTTCGACGACGCGCACGTCGGCCACGGTCGACCAGAAGCCCTCGTAGCCCGCGCGGCCCTGCGCCTGCAGACCGGGTCCCAGGCGCGTCCACGCGTTGCCCGGGTGCTCGGGCAGCAACGCGTAGTAGTCGGAGACGACCCGTTCCAGCTCGCCCGGTGCGGCCAGCTGCTCCTGCGGCTGCTGCTGGTTCCTGAAGGGCAGCAGGACGGCCAGCACGACGAGCACCACCGCGACGGCGGCCGCGGCGATGTAGAGCCCGCGCCGGGAGCGCCGCGGGGTGCTCACCGGAACGTTGTCGAGCCGGGTGCCGCTGTCGGCGGGTGCGGGGGCCGCCGCCGCGATCGGGCGGGTCTGGTCGAGGTCGGGCAGCGGAGAGGGTGCCCCGGAGACGACGGCCTGCAGCGCCTCGCGCGCCTGCGCGGGCGTGGGACGCTGCGCGGGGTCGACCTGCAGCATGTGGGTCAGCACCGGCGCCAGCACGCCCGCCAGCTGCGGCGGGCGGAAGTCCCCGGCGGCGACCTCGTGCAGCAGGGCGATCGAGTTCGTCGACTCGTCGCCGAAGGGCGGTGCGCCCTCCACCGCCGCGTACAGCGTCGCGCCCAGCGAGTACACGTCGGAGGCGGGTGTCGGCGCCTGTCCACGGGCGACCTCCGGAGCCAGGTAGGCAGGCGTGCCCGCGATGACCCCGGTCCTGGTGACCGCGACGTCGTCGGCGGCGTGCGAGATGCCGAAGTCGGTGATCTTGGCGGTGCCGTCGTCACCGAGCAGGATGTTGCCGGGTTTGATGTCGCGGTGGGTGATGCCGGCCGCGTGCGCCGCCTCGAGTGCCGCGGCGGCCTGCGCCCCCATGCTCGCCACCGCGCCCGGGGTCATGCGGCCCTTCCCCGCCAGCACCTCGGCGAGGCTGCGGGAGGGCAGGTACTCCATGATCAGCACGGGAAACCCGTCGTGCTGGGTGACGTCGTGCACAGCGACCGCGTTCGGGTGGTGCAGGCGCGCCGCGATGCGCCCCTCGCGCATCGCCCGCTGCCGAGCCTCCTCGGCGACCTCCGGGCTGGCGCCCTCGGCCGCGTTGAGCTGCTTGACCGCGACCGGCCGCTGCAGCAGCTCATCGGTGGCCAGCCACACCACGCCCATGCCGCCGCTGCCCAGCTGCCGCTCCAGGCGGTACCGGTCAGCGAGCAGCGCGCCCACCTCTGTCACACGAAGCCCTTCCGCTCGAATAGCCCCGACCAGGCTAACCCGTCCGGATGAGGCGACCTCGCCCCCCGGCCAGCATGACGCTTGTTGACCAGCGACAACGGCGTGTACCGGAGGACACCACTCCGGTTGACCGCGGTGACCGGACCCCGCTCCCGGCGGCGCTGAGAAGGGTCACACCGCCCGCGACAGGAACGGCGGAGCCGCGTTCCACGCTTCGGCCCCCGACACTGCCGCGCCTCACCCGGTCCGGGAGGGGCGACATGTCGCGCGACATGTCGCCCCCTACCGGAGCGGCCCGGCGACCGCGGGGCGGAGCAGGTCCCGCCACCGCCGCGCGCACCCCGTGCTCCGCAGTCACCGCGGGCGCGGCGAAGCCTGACGTCGCACGGTCCGTGCGCGAGACTGTGGTCCGACCAACACGGGAGGGATCTGGATGGAGTACCGCACCGTCGGGGCGACCGGTGTTCGGGTGTCGCCCCTGTGCTTGGGGACGATGTCGTTCGGGGCCGAAGCCGACGAGCAGACCTCGGCAGCGATGTTCCAGCGGGCGCGAGACCTCGGCCTCAACTTCGTCGACACCGCCGACGTCTACGCCGGTGGGCGCTCCGAGGAGATCCTCGGCAAGCTCATCGCCGACTGCCGCGACGAGGTCGTGATCACCTCGAAGGCGTTCTTCCCGACCGGCACCGACATCAACGCCCAGGGCTCCTCCCGCCGTCACCTGGTTCGCGCGGTGGAGGACAGCCTGCGGCGCCTGGGCACCGAGTGGATCGACTTCTACTTCGTGCACGCCTTCGACGTGCACACCCCCGTTGAAGAGACGCTGCGCGTGCTCGACGACCTGCAGCGGCAGGGCAAGATCCGCTACCCGGCGGTGAGCAACTGGGCCGCGTGGCAGATCGCGAAGGCCCTCGGCATCTCGGCCAAGGACCGGCTCGCACGGTTCGAGCTCGTCCAGCCCATGTACAACCTGGTGCGCAGGCAGGCCGAAGTGGAGATCCTGCCGCTGGCCGAGTCCGAGCGTCTCGGCGTCATCACCTACAGCCCGCTCGGCGGCGGCCTGCTCACCGGCAAGTACGGCACTGATCGGCGTCCGCAGACCGGGCGCCTGGTGGACAACGAGCGCTACGCCCGGCGCTACGGCCAGCAGTCCGACTACGTCACGGCCGAGAAGTTCACGCACTTCGCGGCGCAGCAGGGCGTCTCCCCGGTGACCCTCGCAGTCTCCTGGGCGATGTCCGCGCCGGCCGTCACGGCACCCATCATCGGCGGCCGCGACCTCGACCAGCTGGAAGAGTCCCTCGCGGCGCTGGACATCGACATGACGCCGGACCTCCGCGAGGAGATCTCCCTGCTCTCCCCCACCCCGCCCCCGGCCACCGACCGCACGGAAACCCAGGCCACTCCCCTCGCCTGACCCAGGCGCCCGGGGTGCGCGTTTCGCCTCCCGGGGCCGGCGACGCCGACCGCGGACGCTGTGCGACTCCCGTCGAACGTCGCCCGAAGTTCGACGGGAGTCGCAGCCAAGCCCACCCGGCGGGAACGGCCCCACGGCACGCGGCCCGCACACCGTCGCCGCGACAGCCACGAGCCCCCGGGGGATCCGCGCGACCGTCCGCGGCTCCGCGGGTCGGGATCGGTCGCCCGCGGCTGCCGACCGACGAGCGGGCGTCCGCGGGGAGGGCGCGTGATCGCTGGTCGTGGGCAGGTGCGGCCCGCCGCTCGGGACGGTCCGCCCCGGCCGAGCTCAGGGTGACCGCGGCGGCACGGTGCGCACCCGCGTGGGGGCACGTGATCGGGGGCACTATCGTGCTTGGCACCGTGGCGTTTTCGCTTCACCGGCGGTCGTCTCGCACGCCGGGGCCCTGCACTCTTCGGAGGGGATGCCTTGAGCAGCAACGAAACCCCGCGTTGGGCCGAACAGCCCACACCCTCGACCGCCGAAGAGTGGATCGCGAGAGCCCGTGCGGTGGCCCGAGTTCTCGCCGCCGACGCCGTGGAGCGCGACCGGGCCGGGGCGACGCCGACCGCAGAAGTCGGCCTGCTCAAGGAGTCCGGGCTCGTCACGTTGCTGGGGCCGACCGCGCACGGCGGCGCCCAGCAGCACTGGACGACCGCGTTCCGCCTGGTGCGCGAGGTCGCCGCGGGCGACGGGTCGATCGGCCAGCTGCTCGGGCACCACTACGTCTGGGCGTGGGCGATGCGGCTCGTCGGCACGCCTGAGCAGGTCGCCGAGGTCGAGGAGCTCTGCACCTCCCGCACGCACTTCTTCGGCGGTGTGGTGAACCCGCGCGACCACGACCTCCTCGTCACCGACGACGGCGAGGAGCTCGTCTACCGCGGCAAGAAGTACTTCTCCACCGGCGCCAAGGTCGCCGACCTGCTGGTCCTGGAGGGGAGACTGGAAACCAGCGGGAACAGCGTGTTCGCCGTGGTGCCCGCCCGGCAGGACGGGATCGCCTTCGGCGACGACTGGGACAACCTCGGCCAGCGGCTCACCACCTCCGGCAGCGTCGAGATCGACGACGTCCGGGTGCCGTGGTCGGACGCTGCCGGCTACGTCGACAAGCGCTTCCAGCCGTCGGCCCAGAGCACGCTGCACGTGCCCGCGCTGCACCTGGTGTTCGCCAACTTCTACCTCGGCATCGCCCAGGCCGCGATGCGCGCCGGCCTGTCCTACACGCGGAGCCACACCCGGGCGTGGCCGTACGGCGGCGAAGGCAAGAACTCCGGCACCGAGGAGTTCTACGTCCTGGAGGGCTACGGCGACCTGCAGTCGAAGCTGTGGGCGGCCGAGACGCTCACCGACGCCGCCGGGACGAACCTCGCGCATCTGCTGCACGCCGACCGCGACGCGGTGACCCGCGAGCAGCGGGGCCGCGCCGCGGTGCTGGTCTCAGCGGCCAAGCAGCGGGCGATCGACGTGGGGCTGGAGGTCGCCAACCGGGTCTTCGAGCTCACCGGAGCCCGCGCCACGGCGAACTCGGTGGGCCTGGACCTCCACTGGCGCAACCTGCGTACCCACAGCCTCCACGACCCGGTCGCCTACAAGCGGGTCGAGGTCGGTCGCTACACGCTGCTGGGCGAACTCCCCACCCCCACCGCGTACACCTGAGCCAAGCCCTGTCCAGGCGTCGAGCGTGCGGGGCGGGCGGCCGAACCCGAGCCCAAGACCCTGTGTCGATCGCACGAGGCGGGGGCAGAACTCGAGCCAAGCCCTGTCCAGGCGTCGGTTGCGCAGAGCGCGTGCCAGATCCTCACCGTCCCCGCGGACCGTGCCCTGCCCTGAGGGACGCACGGCGTCCCGGCCTGCTGCCGCCAACCGGCTCACGAACCCGCCGGAGTGCCTGTTCCCACTTCGCGCGAACTTCGACGGAGAACCTCGAGCGTCGAACTTCGCGCGAAGTTCGACGGTAGCTGCGCTGCGCGGGGCCCGGAACAGCGGGCTTCCGCTGCGCTGCTACTCGGGGGCTTCGCCGTCGGTCCAGGTGCGTGGGGTGACCACGTGCAGTGCGTTGCGCGCGACCTCGAAGGTCTGCGGCGTGCTGGAGACGACCTCGCCGTCGATGTTGATCGGCTGCGGCTCGTCGGTGCCGACCTCGACCGCGCGGGTGCGGAACTGCTCGATCTGGTCGTTGGGTTCCCCGGTCTTGAGCCCGCGCACGACGCCGGCGAGCTGCCGGATGCTGCCCTGCCGGAGGACGGTGATGTCCAGCGCGTTGTCGTCGATGCCGGAGTCGCTGGCCGCGACCTGCCCGCCTCCGAAGTAGCGGCCGTTGGCGACCGAGACCTGCAGGAGCTTGTCGTACTCGCGGTCCTCGTGGTCGCCGTCGGGGAAGTGCAGCTTCGCAGCGAAGGGCCGGTGCTTGAGGAACGCCTTCGCGGTGCCCACCGGGTAGGCCAGCGGCCCGAGGAAGCGCTTCAACCGCGGCGACATGGCTTGCGCGACCTCCGCGCCGATGCCGACCGAAGCCCGGTTGACGTAGTAGTTGTCCCCGCACAGCCCGAGGTCGACGTCGACGATGTGCGCGTCGCGGAGGGTCCGGCACGCCCCGTCGAGGTCCTCGGGGATGTGCATGGTGCGGGCGAAGTCGTTCGCCGTGCCCAGCGGGAGCAGGCCGAGCGGGACGTCGCGGTGCGCGAGGCAGTCGACCACCGAGCTGACGCTGCCGTCTCCCCCGCCGACGATGATCAGGTCGTGACCGCTCGCGGCCGCGGACTCGACGGTCTCGACCAGGCGGGACGGGTCGTGGAGCGGGTAGGTGGCGCCCACGGGCACGCCGAGTTCGCGCAGCCGTTCCAGGGCGTAGGTGTAGGCCTTGCCCCCGCTGCGCGAGTGCACGTTGACCACCAAGGCCGCCTTGGTGACAGGCCGCTCGATGCGAATGATCCGCCTCCTGCGAAATCCGGGGACACCGATGGCGTCCTTTCTACCTCCGCCAGGTCGCGGACCGCACACCGCGGGGCGCACGGCTGCTCGGGTGCGGCCCGCCCGCGGGACGAGGGCCGGGGGCGGCGCGTGCCGGTCGGCCGCCCCGCCAGGCGGGGGCGACTGCCGACCGGCTGGTCAGGCGCGGGCTCCGACGTCGGCGGTGACGACGCCGGTGGAGCCGAGCCGCCGCCTGGCGCGACGGGTACCCCACGGACCGTGCATCGTGATCATGTCGGACGGGACCGGACAGGTTCGCCCGCCTTCGGCGAGCCGGGTCAGACCGCCCTCGGGGCGGGACTGGGCGTGCTTGGACACAGTTCTCACCAGCGAAAGAGTAGGTAAAAGGCAAATTCGGGCAGGAGAGCACGCGCTGCCGATCTCGATTATGCGGCATCCGTTGTCGATCTTCACGTCGGGGTGGTTGAACGCCGAACCGCCTCGCGGTCCACTGTGGACCGGAACCGAACCCCGCGGGCCGCAGCACTTTTGAACTGGTTTCACCTTTCACTGAAGCGGCAGACGTCGTCGTCGTGCGCGCAAGGCCTTCGTCGGCTCGTGTTCACCCGGAGCTGCCAGCGTCAACCCATGACCGCCGGGCAGGAAGCCACCACAGCGCGAACGCCCGACCTCGGGCGGCGGTTCCACGCCGCGGTGGAGGCGGTGACGCGGCGCCTCCCCTTCGGCCTCCGGCGCGTCGTCGCTCCCAGCTTCCTGGGGTTCGCGCTGATCAACGGCTCGACGTTCGCCCTCGACCTGTTGCTGCTCACCCTGTTCCGCAGCGTGCTGCGCTGGCCGGTGCCGGTGGCCTTCACCGTGGCCTACCTGATCGCCTTCGCGGTGAGCTTCGCGCTGAACCGGGCGCTGAACTTCCGCTCGCACGCCCCCGTCGGCCCGCAAGCCGTGCTCTACGGGGTGGCAGTCCTGATCAACTACCTGGTCTTCGTCCTCGGCCTTGGCAGCGGCCTGGCAGCGCTCGGCGTCCAGTACCACCTCTCGCGGCTCACCGCCGGGGTGTGCGAGGCGGTCTACACGTACAGCGTGATGCGGTGGGTCGTCTTCCGGGACGCGGAAGTGCGGTGATCCCCGTTCACGCGGACTAGTGTTCTCGACGTGCTGAACAACGTGCGCGAGACGGTCCACCGGCTGCGGTCCGCCGACCACGGCTTCGTGCTGCACTCCGCCACGTGGCCGCGCAGCACCGCTGATCCCGCGCTGCGCCGGCTCACCCACCTGGCCGACCACAGCAAGCTGTGGCTCGGGCTCGCCGCGGTGATGGCCACCCGGCGCGGGCGGCTGCGGCGCGCCGCCCTGCGCGGGACGAGCGCCATCGCCTTCACCAGCGCCGTGACCAACGGGATCGGCAAACCGCTGCTCCCCCGCCGCCGCCCCGCGGCCGACCTGCTGCCCCACCGACGCAGGCTCCGGACACCTCCCTCGTCCTCGTCGTTCCCGTCCGGGCACGCGGCCTCGGCAGCCGCGTTCACCACGGCCGTGGCGATGGAGGCGCCGCAACTCGGCTTGGCGCTGCTGCCGCTGGCCGCCGCGGTCGCCTACTCGCGGGTGCACGCCGGGGTGCACTGGCCGACCGACGTGGTCTTCGGCGCCGCCATCGGCAGCACCGTCGCCGTGGCCACCAGCCGGTGGTGGCCGGTGCGGCCAACGGCCCCGGGCCTCGCGCGCCCGAGCACGCGCACGGTCGCGCTCGAGGACGGCGAGGGCGTGGTCATGCTGGTCAACCCCTCGTCCGGGGAACCGGCCCGGGACCCCTCCGACGAGCTGTCGCGACTGCTGCCGCGCGCCGAGCTGGTGCACCCGGTGCCCGGCACCGACCTGGTCGAGCAACTGCACACGCACCTCGAGTCGACCGGCGAGGCGAAGGCGCTCGGCGTCGCGGGCGGCGACGGCAGCGTGGCGGCGGCAGCAGCGGTCGCGGCCACCCGGGGCCTGCCGCTGCTGGTGGTGCCCACCGGAACGTTCAACCACTTCGCCCGCGACCTCGGCGTCCTCGACGCCCAGGACTCGACGCGTGCGCTGCGCTCCGGTTCGGCGGTCAACGTCGACCTGGGCACGGTGCTGGTCGACGACCTGCCGCAGCAGTGGTTCATCAACACCGCCAGCCTCGGCGGCTATCCGGACATGGTGCGACTGCGCGAGAAGTGGGCGCCGCGCTGGGGGAAGTGGCCGGCCGGGGCGGCGGCCTTGGTGCGGGTGCTGGCCAGTGCCGAGCCGATCCCGGTGCGCATCAACGGGATCCACCGCAAGATCTGGCTGATGTTCGTCGGCAACAACGGGTACCAGCCGAAGGGGCTGGCTCCGACGTGGCGGCCGCGCTTGGACACCGGGGTGCTCGACGTCCGCTACATCCGCGCGGACCTGCCGTTCTCCCGGACCCGTTTCGTGGTGGGCGCGGTGACCGGAGCGCTGTTCCACAACCGCGCCTACGTGCAGGAGGAACGCGACCGGGTCCGGGTGGAGGTGCTCGGTTCGCCCGTGGCGCTGGCCCGCGACGGCGAGGTGTCGCTCATGGGCAACGTCTTCGACTTCGCCGCCCGCGACGGCGCGCTCCACGTCTACCGGCCCGAGTGAACAGGCCCCGGGAGGCAACGCCTCCCGGGGGCCTGACCTCCGGTTCGTCAGGCGCCGATGGTGGCGGTGTCGATGACGAAGCGGTAGCGCACGTCGCTGTTGGTGACGCGCTCGTAGGCCGTGTTGACCTGGTCGGCCGAGATCGTCTCGATCTCCGCGCCGATGCCGTGCTCGGCGCAGAAGTCCAGCATCTCCTGGGTTTCGGGGATGCCACCGATCATCGAACCGGCCAGCGACTTGTTGCCGGCGATCAGCGAGAACGCGCTGTAGGACAGCGGCGTGGCAGGCGCACCGACGTTGACCATGGCACCGCCGACGCGCAGCAGCCCGAGGTAGGAGTCGACGGGCAGCTCGGCCGAGACGGTGTTGAGGATCAGGTCGAACCGGCCGGCGAGCGCCTCGAAGGTCGACTCGTCGCTGGTCGCGTAGTAGTCGCTCGCACCGAGCTTGAGCCCGTCCTCCTGCTTCTTCAGGCTCTGGCTGAGCACCGTCACCTCGGCACCCATGGCGGCGGCGATCTTGACGGCCATGTGGCCGAGCCCGCCCAGGCCGACGACGGCGACCTTCTTGCCGGGGCCTACTCCCCACTGGCGCAGCGGGGAGTAGGTGGTGATGCCGGCGCACAGCAGCGGCGCGGCGACGTCCAGGCCGATGCCCTCCGGGATGCGGCAGACGAAGGCGTCCTTGACCACGACCTGCTGGCTGTAGCCGCCGTAGGTGTTCTCGCCGTCGAAGCCGACGCCGTTGTAGGTCTGCACGTTGCCCTTGACGCAGAACTGCTCGGTACCAGCCCGGCAGTGCTCGCACTCGCCGCAGGAGTCCACCATGCACCCGACGCCGACGCGGTCGCCGACCCGGAACGCGGTCACCTCGGAACCGACCGCGGCGACCGTCCCCGCGATCTCGTGGCCCGGGACCATCGGGAAGATCGCGGTGCCCCAGTCCTCGCGAGCCTGGTGGATGTCGCTGTGGCAGATGCCCGCGTAGGCGATGTCGATCAGGACGTCGTTCGGCCGCAGGTCGCGTCGCGTGATCGTCGTCTGCTCCAGGGGTGCCCCCGGGGACGGAACGGCGATAGCGTTCGTGGTCGTGCTCATGAAATCTCCTCGGAACAGATCGTCCACGCGCCCTCGATGTAAGAGCCGTCTTACATCGCAGCGCGGCAGCGGTTGTTCGCATTCCGAAGGAGAGGTGTGATCCGACGCATGGGCGGCACGTACCACCACGGCGATCTGCGGGCTGAGCTGGTGCGCGTCTCGCTGGGGCTGATCGCCCAACGCGGCGTGGACGGCTTCTCCGTCGCCGAAGTCGCGCGGCGTGCGGAGGTCAGCCCTGCGGCGCCGTACCGGCACTTCCCGGACCGGGAGAGCCTGGTCGCTGCGGTGGCCACCGAGGTGGCCCGGCAGCTGGCCGACGAGGTCGAGCGGGCGGCGGGCGCACACTCCGACCCGGTCGAAGCCCTGGCCGCCGCCGCGGGCGCCTACACCGGCCACCTGGTCCGGCAGCGGGTCGGCCTGGACCTCCTCAGCGCGGAGAGCTTGCGGGGCGTCCGCCACGCCGAGCTGCACGAGCAGACCCGCCGGCTCAGCGACCAGTTCCTCCAGCGCACCATGGCGGTGGCCGCGCCGCCGGACGCCTTGCAGCTCGTGGAGCAGCTGTTCACCCAGGCCCACGGGTACGGCGTCTTCTGGCTCAACGGGGTCTTCGCCCGGCACGGCTACACCCCGGAGCTGGTGGTCGAGAAGTCAGCCCGCGCGGCCCGGACAGCGGTGCACGGCTACCGCCGCACCGCCGATCTGGAGGGCTGAACGGGGCCGGTCACTCCGGGGCGGCTTCCAGCGCACGACGCAGGTAGAGCCGCATGGCGCGCTCTTGCGCCGGCGAGAGGACGGGGGCTTCGGCGTTCATGGCCTGGATCGCCAGCTTCTTGACGGCCGGGTCCGGGGCTTCCTCCGGCGCGAGCTGGCCCCAGAGGGCGTCCCCGTCGAGGCCCGCCGCGAGCTCGACCTCGTGGACCGCCTCGGCGAGTGCGAGCTGGTCGCGAACGCACTCCTCGACCAGCGGGTCGTCCGGGTCCGCCGTGGCGAGGCGGTCGTAGTGGTCGGCGACCCGGTCGCGCAGGGCGCGCAGCCGCTCGTCGGAGGCGGCGAGGTTGTCCGTGGCGGCCTGCAGCACGGCGCGCTGCGGGCCGAACGCCTTCTCCACCAGCAGCAGGAGATCCCGCTGCTGCTCGCCGGGGACACCGGCGAGCCGGCGCCCCGCAGCGACCTGCTCGCTCTCGCCACCGACCTCGCCGATCAGCGCCGGACCGCCCCCGGCGGCGCGCACCAGGCGCAACGATTCGCGCTGCCGCGCGACGCGGGCCTCCTGCTCGGCCAGGTCGTGCTCGACGGCGTCGAGCAGGTCGGTGAGTTCAGCGGTGCCGTCGAGGAGGTCCCGGATCTGCGTCAGGCGCAAGCCCAGGTCGACGAGCTTGCGGATCCACAGCAGCCGCGCGATCGCCGGGTCCGGTAGCCCGGCGTTCGGCGGAGTCGCGTTCGGCCTCCCCGAGCAGCCCGATCTGGTGGTAGTGGCGGAGGGTGCGCGGTGAGACGTCGGCGAGCTCGGCGACCTGGCCGATCGTCAACGGCGCGTGCTGCAGCGGGTCCACGGCGTTCAGCCAACCAGTTGACGTCGCGTCAACCGCACGTCACCGGTGCGCGGGTTCGGCGTCGAGGCCGCGGACCTCGCGGACGCTGTCGGCCAGCGTGCGGTCGCCGAGGGCGGCCAGCACGGCCCCCTCGACTTCGGCGGTGAGGCTGGCGAAGTACTCGCCGGTGCGGGCGGCGACCATGCACACGTGCTCTCCGTCGGGTGAGCGCGCCCACAACGGCTTGTCGCCGACGGCGCAGCGGTAGATCTCGGCGAGGGTGATCTCCTCGGCCGGTCGGCCCAGCCGGGCTCCGCCGCCACGGCCCTTGGTGCAGATCACCAGCCCTTCGGCGTGCAGCGGGACGAGGAGCTTGCGCACGAGGCTGGGGTTGGTGCTGAGCTCCTCGGCGAACTGGGTGGAGCTGCGGACCTCGGAGCCATCCTCCGCGGCGATGGCCAGCCGCATCATCACCTGGAGCGCACGGCAGAACCGGATGTCGAGCACGCCTTCACCTCCGTCCGCAGGTCAGACCGCAGTCTAACAACGCCACCACAACAGCGACTGTCACAGTTGCAGTTTTCCGGAGCGAATCTGTACGTTTGACAAGCACACTTCAGCTCCGGGACTTCACGCCTGGAACGCAGAACAGGAGATCAACGCTGTGAGCAGTCGCGCTTCGCAGGCACTGGCCCGCCCGTTCACGCTCGGTTCGGCCGAGCTGCCGAACCGCATCGTCATGGCGCCGATGACGCGCACCATGTCCCCGGGCGGCATCCCCGGAGCGGACGTCGCCGCGTACTACGCGCGCCGCGCCGCCGCGGGCACCGGGCTGATCATCACCGAGGGCACCTTCGTGGACCACCCGTCGGCGGGCATGAGCTCCCGGGTCCCGCGCTTCCACGGCGAGGAGCAGCTGGCGGGCTGGGCGCGCGTCGTCGACGCCGTGCACGCCGAGGGCGGCACCATCATGCCGCAGCTGTGGCACGTGGGCATCCAGCGCCCGGCCGGAGCGGGCCCGTTCAAGGACGCCCCGGTGGTCGGCCCTTCGGGCGTAGGCCTCGACGGCGAGCCGGGCGCCGGTTCGCCGCTGACGTCGGCCGACATCGACGACCTCGTCAACGCCTTCGCCGAGGCCGCCTGGGCGGCCGAGCGGATCGGTTTCGACGGCGTCGAGCTGCACGGCGCGCACGGCTACCTCGTCGACCAGTTCCTGTGGGAGCGCACCAACAAGCGCACCGACGCCTACGGCGGCAACCACGTCGAGCGCACCACGTTCGCGGCTGACATCGTCAAGGCCGTCCGCGAGCGGGTGTCGCCGAACTTCCCCGTCGTCTTCCGCTTCTCGCAGTGGAAGGCGAACAACTACGACGCCAAGCTGGCCGAGAACCCCGACGAGCTGGCGGAGGTCCTCGCGCCGCTGTCGGACGCCGGCGTCGACGCCTTCCACGCCTCGGGACGCCGCTACTGGGAACCGGAGTTCCCCGAGTCGGGTTCGGAGCTCAACATCGCCGGGTGGGCCAAGAAGCTCACCGGCAAGCCGGTCATCACCGTCGGCTCGGTCGGGCTGGACGCGATGTTCGAGCCCGAGACGCTGGGCACCAAGGGCGCGTCGGTGGAGAGCATCGAGCGGCTGCTCGAGCGCTTCGAGCGCGACGAGTTCGACCTGGTCGCGGTCGGCCGCGCACTGCTGGCCGACCCGCTGTGGGCGGAGAAGGTGCTCGCCGACCGGCAGCACGAACTCGTCCCGTTCGCCAAGGACGCGCTCAACACCCTCTACTGAGTCAGTGGACGGACGCCAGCAGTTCGAGGACCTCGGCATCCCGCGGGAGGCGAGGCGCGTTGCGGGTGACCGCATCGGCCGCCGCGCCTGCCGCGATCCCCGGGAGGGCCTCGCGGTCGACGCCGAGCTCCCGCAGGGGCCTCCTGATGTCGAGCGCGGCGCACACCTCGGCCACCGCCTCGATGGCGTCGCCCACCCCGAGGGCACGTGCCGTCGTGGCGTAGGCGTGGGCGGCTTCGGCAGCGCTGAAGGCCATCACCTCCTGCGCCACCGCCGCCAGCGCCACGCCGTGCGGGATGCCGGCCTGCGCGGTCAGCGCGTGGCCGATGCCGTGGACCAGGCCGAGCCCGGAGAGCGTGAGCGCGTGCCCGGCGAGGTGCGCCCCGAACAGCACCTCCGCTCGCGCGTCGAGGTCGGTCCCGTCCCGGTGGGCAGCGGGGAGGGACCGGCCGAGCATGGTGATCGCCTGCGTGGCGAAGGCCTGCGAGACGGGGTTGGCGCCTCGCGAGGCCAGCGACTCGATCCCGTGCACGAGCGCGTCGAAGCCGCTGGAGGCGGTGGTCGACCGCGGCAGGCCGAGGGTGAGCTCCGGGTCCAGCACAGCGGTGCGGGGACGGACAGAGGGATGTCCGATGTAGACCTTGCGTCGGAGGCGCGGGTCTTCCACCACGCCGAAACCGTTGGTCTCGGCGCCAGTTCCGGCCGTGGTGGGCACGGCCACCAGCGGGAACCCGTCGACCGGGCGGCCCGGCAGACCCGTCGCGGTCGCCTGCGGGTTCGCCGCCAGCAACGCGATCCCCTTGGCCGCGTCCAAGGCCGAGCCACCGCCGACGGCGAGGACCACGGCCCTGCCGAACTCACGCAACCGGGCCGCGCCGCGATCGACCTCGTCCGTCGTCGGGTTGGGGCCGACGTCCTCGTGCACCACGTGCTCGACGTCGCCGAGGATCTGCTCGATCCGCGAGACGATGCCGCTGGCGCGCAGTCCGCGGTCGGTGACGACGAGGACCCGCTGCTCCTCGAGCGGTTCGAGGAACGTGGGCAGTTCCGCGACCACTCCGGCGCCGAACTCCGTCCGCCCGGGTGGTTCGACGCTCAACCGATCCGCCACCGCTGCACCGCCTCCTCGTCCAGTTCGACGCCCAAGCCCGGCCGCTGCGGCACCTCGAGCTCGCCGGAGGCGGTGACCCGGACCGGCTCGGTGAGCATGAAGTCGCGCCGCTCCGGTGTCCAGCCCGGCGGGTCGTAGGGGTACTCGAAGAACGGACCGCCGCCGACGCCCGCGGCCACGTGCAGGTTCGCCAGCAGACCGATGCCGTTGGTCCAGCTGTGCGGGGTGAACGCGCGGTGCTTGTGCTGCGCCAGCTCGGCGAGCGTTCGCGCCCGGTGCATGCCCACGGCCAGCACCACGTCCATCTGGTAGACGTCGAGCACGTCCTCGTCCAAGCAGGACAGCAGCTCCGGCACGGAGTGGTGCATCTCCCCCGCCGCGATCCGCACGCCCGGGTTGTCCGCCCGCAACTGCTGGAACCCGCGCCGATCCGCGTACGGGAGAGGCTCTTCCACCCAGAAGACGTCCAGTTCGGACAGTCGACGGACGAGCCTACGGGTCGCTGCGAGGTCCGTGGCGTCGGCGGTGTCCCCGGCCATCCGCCAGGACTGGTTGAGGTCCACCATGATCCCGAACTCCGGCCCGAGGGCCTCGCGAACCGCCGCCACCGCGGCGACCCCCTCCTCCACGCGGTCCCGGTCGATGCGGATCTTCATCGCCTGGAACCCGGCCTCGCGCACCTGCCAGGCGACCTCGACCCGCTCCTGCGGTGCCTTGAGCTCCGCGGTGGAGGCGTAGGCGGGGAGCGCGCGGCCCGCACCACCGAACAGCGTCGCGACCGGAAGTCCCGCGACCTTGCCGAAGACGTCCCACAGCGCCGCCTCCAGCGGCCAGAACCGCCCGCCGTGGAAGTTCGCGGTCTCGATGGCGCGCACGTGGCGGACGATGTCGAGCGGGTCCTGCCCGACGAAGAGGTGCCGGACGGCGTCGAAGCCGTCCATGGTGTCGCCCGAGCCGATCCCGACGATCCCCTCGTCGGTGTGCACGCGAACGATCGTGGCGTCGAAGTGCCTGCGCGGGTCGGGGTCCCAGGCGGCGCGCAGCGGCGGGTCGAGCTCCAGGCGCAGCCGTTCCAGGGTGATGTCGGCGATCTTCATGGTGCCTCCGATCCGCCTCGACGGTAGGAACGCGAACCTCGCGCGGCAAGGGATTCACCCGCTTCGCACCGCGTTGCTCCTGACGCGGTGCGCGGACGACCCGGCCCGCACGGTCGCGGTGCTGGTCGCGACGTGCACCCACCCCCAGCCCGACCAGGTCGGTGCACCGCGGGCGCGGTGCGGCTCTGGTCGGGCTGCGGGTGGGAGTGGCCGCCCTTCAGGGGCTGGAGGTCGTGGTCTCGGGTGATTCCTCCGGTGGTGGTTCGCTGGACTCCGGTGGTGGCGGGGGTGGCTCGCTGGACTCCGGAGGCGGGGTGCTCGAGGGCGGCGGTTCGCTCGGTGGCGGAGGCGGCGGGGGCTCCTCCGAGGGCGGCGGTGGCGGCGGAGGTTCGCTCGACGACGGCGGTGGTGGGGGCGGCGGTTCCGGCGAGGGCGCCGGTTCCGGTGGCGGGGCCGGAGCCGGGCCCGGTGCGGGCGCTGGCCCCGGCGCGGGACCAGGGGCGGGCGCGGGGCCCGGAGGCGGCGCTGGTGGAGCACCCGCGGGAGCCGGAGGTGGCGGCGCGGCGTTCATCGGAACGCCGAGCGGCGTGTCGACCAGCGACGGCGTGGGGTCCGGGGCGCCAGGCGGGAGGCCCGGGGTGGTGATGACGCCCTTCGCGTAGCGGTCGGCCCAGGCCAGCACCGTGCGGACGTAGGTCTCCGAGGGGTTGTAGCGGAAGATCGCCGCGGCCAGCTGCTCCCGGTCCCGGAGGTCACCGCCACCGGCGCACAGGTAGCGGCCCGCGGCCAGGGCCGCGTCGAAGACGTTGTGCGGGTCCGCCCCGCGGTGCGCGTAGGAGCGCCAGGTGCTCGGGATGAACTGCATCGGCCCGACCGCTCGGTCCCACACCGCGTCGCCGTCGAGCCCGCCACCGTCGGTGTCGCGGATCGCCGCGATGCCTGGACCGCCGGTGAGCCGCGGACCCAAGATCGGCGAGTACGTGCGCCCGGCCTTGTCGACCTGACCGGACCTGGCGTGGTTGGACTCCACGCGCCCGATGCCGGCCAGCACCGACCAGTGCAGGCCGCACCCCGGGTCCGACTTCGCCAACGACCCTTCCGCCTTCCGGTAGGCGGCCAGCACCACCCCGGGGATCCCCAGGGTCCCGGGCGGGACCTGCCCCAGCCGTCCGGTACCGCGCCCGATCCCGCCGTTGCGGAGGTCGTCGTGGAAGCGGGGGCTGAGGACCGGGTCGTGCGACGTCCGCCCGTTGACGCCCGTCCGGTCACCGATCGGCGGCTTCGGCGCCGGGGCGGTCGCCGCGTGCGCGCGCTGCTCCCCCGCGTCGAACGCGGAATCCCCCCGCATCGCCAGGACCGGCAGCAACGCCACCAAGACCCCGGTGGTGACCGCGGTGAACCGCTCCCCCCGGCTGAACTCCTCCGGCACCGTCACAACCCGCACCTCCTGCCACCCGCCCCTGTCGGACTTGGGCGGGTTCGCGAGGTACCGATTGTTCGAACGCGCACCGGGCACCTGTACCGCTGATCGGATGCGTTGGTTGAACCACTCGGAGCCGCGGGTTCCGGTTGTCGATCTTCGGGTGCAGTACGGTCGGTGCATGGCCGACTACGCGCACATCCGGAGCGAGAGGGACGGCGAGACCGTCACGATCACCATGGACCGGCCGAAGCGGCGCAACTCCCTCTCCCACGAGCACCTCGCTGAACTGCTGGCGGCCTTCCGCGAGGCCGGCGACACGGACGCCTCGGGCATCGTGCTGGCCGGGACGGGTCCGGTGTTCTCGGCGGGGCACGACTTCGCCGACGTCGCCGCGCGCGACCTCACCGGGGTGCGCGACCTGCTGCGCCTGTGCACCGAGCTGATGGACACGGTCCAGTCGGTGCCCCAGGTCGTCGTGGCCCGGGTGCACGGCTTGGCGACCGCCGCCGGGTGCCAGCTGGTCGGTGCCTGCGACCTGGCGGTGGCCGGTGAGTCGGCGGGGTTCGCGCTGCCCGGCGGGAAGGGCGGCTGGTTCTGCCACACCCCCGCGGTGCCCGTGGCGCGCAACATCGGACGCAAGCGGCTGATGGAGATGGCGTTGACCGGCGACGTCATCGACGCGACCACGGCCCTCGACTGGGGCTTGGTGAACCGCGTCGTCGCCGACGACGCCTTGGACGAGGCGGTCGCGGACCTGCTCGCCCGCGCCACCCGCGGCAGCCGCACCAGCAAGGCCCTCGGCAAGCAGACCCTCTACGCCCAGCTCGGCCGCCCCGAGCAGGACGCCTACGCGATCGCGCTCGAGGTCATGGCCGCCGCCTCACAACTTCCCGCCGCCCGCGAAGGGATGAACGCCTTCCTCGAGAAGCGCCACCCCGACTGGACCGACTGAGCACCCTCCCGAGACCGCTCCGCCCAGCAGCGCGGGTGTCACGACCCGAGCCCCTCCGTGAACTCCGCCCCCCGCTCCTGGTGCACGCCGCGGTGCACGGTGTCACGGCGCTCTCGCCACGAAGCAGCGCAGCACCTGGCGCGGTCCGCCGACCAACTCCCGCGTTCGCATTGCGCGCGATGTTCGACGGGGAACTTCGAGAGTCGAACTTCGCGCGAAGTTCGAAGGCGCATGCGCAGCGTGGGGGCCGGGCCAGCGGCTTTCGCCGCACGGCTGGAGAGTGCTCGTGGAGCACGCGCTCCACGACGCGAGCACACCGGGCCCGAGCCCCTCAGGCTGCCTCGACGAGCGGGGTGGGCTGCGTCCACGGGGCGGCGACCTCGAGCTGGCGTGCCAGTCTCAGCAGCAGGCCCTCGCTCTGCAGCGGGCCGACGAACTGCACGCCCAGCGGCAGTCCCGCGTCGGTGCGGTGCAGCGGCAGGCTGATCGCCGGACGTCCGGTGATGTTGGCCAGTTGCGTGTAGGGCACCCACCGCAGGCTGTTGTCCACGATCTGCTCGACCGTGCCGAGCAGCGTGAGCACCCGCGTGGTCCTGGTCCGCAGCAGGCCCTTGACGACCGCCCGCAGCGCGGCCGGGGTGTCCAGCGCGCCGATCTCGATCGGGGGCTCGCCCAGGCTCGGCGTCATCAGCAGGTCGAACTCGTCGTGGAAACCCGCCAGTGCCGCGACGTGCTCGCGCCGCCGTTCCTGCGCCTCGTGCAGCGCGATGGCCCCGGTCGACCGGCCCAGCGCGGCCATCACCAGGGTGTCGAGCTCGAAAGCCTCGTCGCCGCACCCCGTCTCGCGCTTGATCCGCTGGACTTCGGCGGCCTGCTTGACGAACCACATGAGCAGGAAGTCCCTGCCGAGACGGCGGTCGTCGTGCGGCGGGTCGACCTCCTCCACGTGGTGGCCGAGCTCGGTGAGCAGTTCGGCCGAGCGCTCCACCGCGCGCACCGCCTCCGGGTGCGGCTTCTCGCGCAGGGCGCACCGGGTGGTGTACCCGATGCGCAGCGCGCCGGGAGCGTCGTCGAGCTGGTCGGCCAGCGGGCGGCGCGGAGTTTCGACGACGTAGGGGCTGGTCGGTTCGGACCCGAACAGCGCGTCGAGCATCGCCGCGGAGTCGCGCACGGTGCGGGAGATGACCCCGTTGGTGGCCATGCCGTGGAACTGCTCGCTCTCCACCGGGCCCGCGGGCAGCAGACCGCGCCCGGGCTTGAGACCGACGAGACCGGTGCAGGCGGCCGGGATCCGGATGGAGCCGCCGCCGTCGCTGGCCGCCGCGACCGGCACGATGCCCGCGGCCACGGCCGCCGCGGAACCACCGGACGAGCCGCCCGGGGTGCGCGCGAGGTCCCAGGGGTTGCGGGTCGGGCCGAACAGCTCCGGTTCGGTGACGCCCTTGGAGCCGAACTCGGGCGTGTTGGTCTTGCCGAAGACGACGAGTCCGGCGTCCAGCCAGCGCTGCACGACCGTGTCGGTCCCGGTCGCCTTGCGATCGGCCAGAGCTCGGCAACCGTCGGCGCTCTGCGTCCCGGCGAGGTCCTGGTGCAGGTCCTTGAGCAAGAAGGGCACGCCGGCGAAGGGACCGGAGAGCTCCCCGGCGACCCGTTCGTCCGCGTGCTCGTCGAGCCAGGCGACGAGGGCGTTGATGGCGGGGTTGACCGCCGTCGCCCTGGTCCTGGCCGCCTCCAGCAGTTCACCCGCCGTCACCTGTCCCGAGGCGACCAGGTGTGCCAGCCCCAGACCGTCGTGCCGCAGGTATTCCTCGACGTCCACCCGTTCTCCTCCACCGCCATCAGCTGAGCGCGTCGCAGCCGAGCTCCAGGCTCTGCCGGAACTGCGCGTGCTGCACCGCAGGAATCGCGCCCAGCATCGCCGCCTCGATCGCCGAGATCAACGGGTCGCACCGTTCCAGCAGGTCATGCCCGGAGGGGGTGAGCGCGATCAGCAGCTCCCGCCGGTTGTTCGGGTCGCGGTGGCGTTCCAGGCGACCGTGGCGCTCCAGTGCCCGCACCATCTCGTTCATGGTCTGCGGCGTGACGAACGAACGGCGCGCCAGCTGCGCGGAGGTCAACCCGTCGCGGTGGCGCAGCACGGTCAGCGCGGTGAACTGCGGCGCGGTGAGCCCGAGCGGGCGCAACGCCTCGTCCATCCGAGCGCGGATGGCCAGTTCCAGGCGTTTGACCAGGTACAGCGTCAGCGGCTGGGCGTCGTCGGTCACGCCCCCATCATCGCGCACCTCTCAGCGATCCTTCCATCCCGCGGCGAGCGGACGTGGTCCGCAGACACCGCCCCGCTCCTCCAGGACAGCTCCAGGGCACTCGGCATCGCGGGCCCCGGCCACATCCGGGCGCCACATCGGAACAGCCCACGAACTCGACGTGCCCTCACTCACCTCGGAGGGCGGACATCCCGCGGATGTCCGCCCTCCGCACGCGGGTGGGCCGGTCAGTCCCGGTAGGCGGAAAGGCCTGGCTTGTAGGTCTTGTCGTCGAGGAACTGGGACATGCCCTTCTCCCTGCCGTGGGTGCGGTCGAGGAACTGCGACTGCTCGAACTTGGCGTAGAGGTAGTCCTCGGCCTGCTCCCACGGCATGTCGCGGGCGACCTTGTACCCGACCTTGGCCGCGCGCAGCACGACCGGGTTGGTGGCGGCGAGCTTGAGCGCGAGCTCCCGGGTGCGCTCGCGCAGCCGGTCAGCCGGAACGGACTCGTTGACCAAGCGCATCTCGGCGGCGCGACGACCGTCGAACAGCTCGCCGGTCATGATGAAGTAGAGCGCGTCGCGCTGGCTGACGGTAGCGGCCAGGGCGCGGGTGACCACGCCCCCGGGCGGGATGCCCCAGTTGATCTCCGACAGGCCGTACTGCGCCTCCTCGTCGGAGATCGCCAGGTCGCAGGCCACTAGCGGGGTGAAGGCGCCGCCGAAGCACCAACCGTTGACCATCGCGATGGTCGGCTTCGACCAGTTCGCCAGCCTCTTCCACTGCCACTCGGCGCTGGCCCGCCGCACCCGGATCTGCACCGACGGGTCGTCGGCCTCGTCGACCTCGCGGAAGTACTCCTTGAGGTCCATCCCGGCCGACCAGGACTCGCCGGCGCCGGTGAGCACCAGGACCTTGCACCGCGGGTCGGCTTCGAGCGCGTCGAGGGTGCGGACCATCTCGTCGTTGAGCGTCGGGTTCATCGCGTTCCGCTTGTCCGGGCGGTTGAGCGTGACCCAGGCGATGCCCTCGTCGAACTCGACGAGAACGGTGTTGCCCCAGGGGGCTTCGTCAGACGAAGCGGACATGGTGGACCTCTCTCGCGCGCACCATCAGGGTTCCTGATCGTTCTTGCCGCCCGATCCTGGGCGCACCGCGCGATGCGGGGCAAGGACTTGTGACCCGGAGCACGTTCGTGCGGGTGCATGCGCGAGGAAGCGGTGCCCTCGCCGGAAGTCCGCGCAGCGAGCCGCGTTGGTGCGGCCGTCACGACGGGCGAGCCCAGGGCGTGGCGAGGAACGGCTCCGCTCCTGGTGTTCCAGGATCGACCCGGAGCGGCCGGAGGGGAGGGGTGGGCACCGCGCCCACCCCTCCCCCACTCCTCACGAGGTGTGGTGCACCTCCTGCAGGCCGTAGACCGGCGTCGGGATCCCCTCCGCGCGCGCCTTGAGCTGCAAGGCGAGGTAGAGGGAGTAGTGCCGGGACTGGTGGAGGTTGCCGCCGTGGAACCACAAGCCCTCCTGCTGGGTGGGCTTCCACATGTTGCGCTCCTCGCCCTCCCACGGGCCGGGGTCCTTGGTGGTGTCGGACCCCAGACCCCACACCTTGCCGACCTCGTCGGCCACCTCCTGGCCGACGATGTCGGCGGCGAGCCCGTTCATCGAGCCGAAACCCGTTGCGTAGACGACGAGATCGGCTTCCAGCCGGGTTCCGTCGGTGAGCACAACCTCGTGTTCGGTCAGCTCCGCAACGTCGCCGCGCGCGAGCCGGACACTGCCGTTGGCGATGAGTTCGCAGGCGCCGACGTCGATGTAGTACCCGGAGCCGCGGCGCAGGTACTTCATGAACAGGCCCGAATCGTCGTCGCCGAAGTCGAGCTCGAACCCGGCCTGCTCCAGTCGCGCGTAGAAGTCGGCATCCTCCTGGCGGATCACGTCGAACGCCGGCTTCTGGAACTGGTGGAGGATCCGGTACGGGATGGACGCGAAGGTCAGGTCCGCGGTCCGGGTGTCGATGCCCGCGGCGACCGCTTCCTCGGAGTACAGCGGCCCCAAGCTGTGCTTCATCAACGAGTCCGACCGCACCACGTGGGTCGAGGAGCGCTGCACCATGGTGACGTCGGCACCGGCTTCCCACAGCGCGGCGCAGATGTCGTGAGAGGAGTTGTTCGACCCGATCACCACCGCCTTCTTGCCGCGGTAGGCGTCCGGACCGGGGTGGGCCGAGGAGTGGTGCTGGTCGCCGCGGAACCGGTCCTGGCCCGGGAAGACCGGCACGTTCGGCTTGCCGGAGACGCCCAGCGCCATCACCAGCTGGCGCGGCCGCAGCGTGACCTCCTCACCCGCGCGGTCCACGACCAGCTCCCACCGGCCTTCGGCCTCGTCGTACTTGGCGCTGAGCGCGTGCGTGGAGCCCCAGTAGTTGAGCTCCATGACCTTGGTGTACATCTCCAGCCAGTCGCCGATCTTGTCCTTCGGCGAGAACACCGGCCAGTTCTCCGGGAAGTCGATGTAGGGCAGGTGGTCGTACCAGACCGGGTCGTGCAGGGCCAGCGACTTGTAGCGCTTGCGCCAGGAGTCGCCGGGCCGCTCGTTGCGCTCGACGATGATCGTGGGCACGCCGAGCTGGCGCAGCCGCGCGCCGAGCGCGATGCCGCCCTGGCCACCGCCGACGATGACGACCTCGGGCTGCTTCGTGCGGCCGAGTTCCGCGGCCTCGGCTTCCCGCTCCTCCCACCACGTCACCCGGTCGGGGTTCACGCCGTGCTCGGCGCCCCGGGGCCTGCGGTGGTTCTTCGGTTCCTCGTGCCCCTTGAGCTCGTCGAGGGTGGTCAGGAACGTCCAGGCCGCGCCGTCCACCAGCCGCAGGTGGCCGGTGCCGCGGCCCACGGCGGTCTCGAAGGAGAACCACGCCTCGGTGACGCCGTCGGTCTCGGCCGGCTCGCCCAGCAGCGCGAACCGGCTCGGTGCCGCGTGCTCCAGCGTGGCCCGCAGCATCGCGGCGATCTCCTCGCGCCCTTCCGACGTCTTGATGTTCCAGGTCAGCGCGACGAGGTCGCGCCAGTAGCTCTCCTCGCCGAACAGCGACGCCACGCGGTCGGCGTCGCGTGCGGCGATGGCGTCGGAGAACTCGGACATCCACTGCTCGACCCGGGTCCGGGTCGCGGTGTGCTCGACGGTCTGGCTCACGGACTACCTCCCGCGTGGGCGTCGTTGCCCTCGCCGCGACGCCCTGAGTGGTCGCGATCACATGTCACCAGTCATGGAGCCACACCGCCGCCCGCAGCGCACGGGTTGCACGGGGTTGCAGCGGTCCTCAGCCGCGCACGGCCCGAGCGGTGGAGTGCGGCAGCAGCGCGGCCGGGTCGTCCGGGCGCAGCACCGCGACCTCGACGGTGTCGCCGAACCGGTAGGGACGTCGGCTCAGCAGACCACCGAGGTTGCGCCGCAGCCGCGACATCTCGGCCCGCACCGTGACGGTGCGCCGCTCGTCGCCGAAGACGTCGGCGGCCAGCTGCGCGGCGGTGCGACCACCCGGGTGCACCGCCAGCAGGAACAGCAGTTCGGCGTGCCGCGGGCTCAGCGGGTGGCTCCAGTCGCCAGACGCCGAGCTGACCTCGACGCGGGCCTGGGAGCTGCGCAGGTCCAGCCGCACCCGGGTGCGTTCGTCGAGGGCCGCGTCGGGGTCCTCGTCGAGCAACCGCACGAGCCACCCGCCCGGCACCGGTTCCACGGCGCAGTCGCCCAGCGAGGGCAGCCACGCGCGACCGGCCCCGCACTCGGCGGGCAGCGCGACGTGGCCGACCGGGGCGGTCCCGGAGGACGCGGCGACCCAACCGTGCGGGTCGGTGACCACGGCCGGACCGCTCACCCGCGCCAGGATCGGGACCGCGGAGCCGCGCAACGCCTCCAGGGCGGCGAGGTGGCTGGTGTGCAGCTGGGACTCGGCCAGCTGGGCCACGGTCTGCACCAAGGCCAAGGTGGTCGGGCTGACCGTGGCAGCCGGCCCGGAGAGGTCCACCGCGCCGAGCAGCCGGCCGGTGCGCGGATCCCGCATGGGGGCGCTGGCGCAGGTCCAGGCGTGGTGGCTGCGCACGTAGTGCTCGGCGGAGTACACCTGCACCGGCAGGCCGGTGACCAGCGCCGTGCCGATAGCGTTGGTGCCGACGGCGTCCTCGCCCCAGCTCATGCCTTCGACGAAGCCGAGCGCGTCGGCGTTGCGGCGCACGGCCGAGCTGCCGTCCCGCCACAGCACGTGGCCGTCGGCGTCGGTGATCACCATGATGTTCGCGGTCTGCTCCGCGACGTCGCCGAGCCTGCCGCGCAGCAGAGGCAGCACCTCCGCCAGCGGCGAAGCGCGCCTGCGCTCGGCGAGCTGGTCGGCCCGCAGCGGGCGTGCCGTGCCACCGCGTTCCGGGTCGACGCCGCGCGAGAGCATCCGCGACCACGACGCACCGATCACCGGTCGCGGAGGCGCCGGCGGTGTCTCACCGGCCACCGCGGCGTCGTGCACCCGGGCGAGCAGCCGCGCGTAGCGGTGCGGGTCCTCCCCGACCGGCAGCGCTGCCTCGAAGCTCTCCTGACGCACGGCCACAGTGTGTCCCACAGCGCACCGCGCGCCAAGGACTCGCCGAAGTCCTCAGGACGTGGTCGCGGGCCAGTCGATGTGGTGGTCGTAGACCCAGCCCCCGCCCATCGGCGGCGTGCGCTGCCACTGCACCAGGCGCTTGGCCTGGGTGCGCAGGCCGCGGAGGTGGCGTGCCAGGGGGCTGTGGGCACGGCTGGTGCCGGTCATGCCCAGGGCGACGACGGCCTCAACCCGGTCGCGGCGGAGCCGCTCGAACGCGGCGAAGGCTTGGGCCGGGGTGGCGTGGTCGCGCAGGCAGCGGGCGAGCTGGACGCCGTCCTCGACCGCCATCGCCGCGCCCTGCTCGGACGCCGGCGGGGCGACGTGCAAGGCGTCGCCGATGACGATCGCCCGCTCGGTGCACCAGCGGGGCAGGTGCGGGAGGGCGTGGTCGTCGAAGGACAGGACGCGCTCGGAGTTGCCGATGACGATCGGTGCGATCGTGCCGTCACCGCCGAACAGCTCGGCCAGCTCGGCGCGCAGTTCGTCGGTGGTGGGCGGTCTCCCCCGGGCGCGAAGGCTGGTGAACCAGAAGCAGCCGCCGGAGTGCGAGTCGCGCGTGGCGGCGAAGAACCTCTTCGCGCCCACGTAGGAGCGCAGCACCTCCGGTGGCGGTGGTTCGCACGCCGGTTCGGCGGCGTAGCCGTAGACCGTGCGGGTGCCGAGCCGTTCCGGGACCGGGCCGTCGGGGGCGATCCGGCTGCGCACCGTGGAGTGCGTGCCGTCGGCGCCGACGAGGACGTCCCCTTCGACCGCGCTGCCGTCGTCCAGCACCACCGACGGTGCGGTGACGTCGACGAAGACGACGCGGTGGCCGTGGCGGAACTGCGCTCCGCGCTCGACCGCCAGCTCGCGCAGGACGGCCGAGAGCACCGGCCAGTGCATGACCCGCGGCAGTCCGCGGTCCGAGCTCGGGTCGGCGCCGAGCGCGTACCCGACCCGCGTGCCGTCGGCACGGACGCGCTCGCTGCGCACCAGCGGGAACGAGCGGGCGATCACCGCCTGGTGCGCGCCCACGGCCCGCAAGGCGTCCATCCCGTTCGGGTTCAACCGCACGATGGCGCCTTCGCCGTGATCGGCGGGCCGCGATTCCACCACCGTCGCGCCGATTCCCGCGGTTCGCAGGGCCAGCGCCAGCGCCGTCCCGGCGATCCCTCCCCCGCTGATGACGACGTGCTCCACTCGATCCCCCAGCGCTCCAGCCGCCCGAGGCGGGCACTCATTCCCGGCACCCTAGCGCGCACCCCGCAGCCCCCACCGGCGATTTCGGGAACACCCGCCGCACAACGACCCTCGCCATCCCGAAGGCCCAGCAACCGGGCGCGAACCGAGTCCCCGCCGAGGACCGGCACACACGCCGAAGATCCACCGCACGCAGCTGGATCGCGCGCGACCGCACAGCCGCGACGTACCCGAGTGAGCGACAGGACTGACGCCGACCCCCGCCTCACCAGCAACCGCCCGAGCCCCAGCGCCAGGTGCGGAACCCCCAGCACCACCGCGGCTTCAGAGCGGCCGCGTCACCCGAGCGGGGGGGTGGCCGTGCCCTGGTCCACCCACGGCGCTAGGAGCGGCTCGGGTGTGCCCTCCGAAGCGCCGTGCGGAGCTCCGGCGGGAGCAGGAACCCCGCGTGGTCGTGGCGAAGGAGGGATAAGTGCTAGTAGGCTTTCACTTGAGGACCGGGTTGTGGGAAGGGCGGGCGGACGATGACGGTGGAACTACCCCTGCACATGCGACGTGACGGGTTCGGCCCGATCGCCGAGCTCGGCGAGGTGCGCGATCGCGAGGGCGTGGTGGAGGTGCGAACGCCCTTCGGCCAGACCGGGTACCTGGTGACCCGGTTCGCCGACGTCCGCCGCGTGCTCGGTGACCCGGCGCGGTTCAGCAACGCCCGCGCCCGTGCGGCCTCGCCGCTGGAAGCCGAGCTCACCGAGGAGGAAGCGGCCCGCATGCGGGCCGGCGGCCTGCTGGGCTACGACCCGCCCGAGCACTCGCGGCTGCGCCGGATGCTCACCCCGGAGTTCACCGTGCGGCGGATGCGCCGCCTCGAACCGCGGATCGTGGAGATCGTCGACGCCGCGCTCGACGACCTGGAGCGCGCCGGGCGGCCGGCCGACCTGGTGACCCACTTCGCGCTGCCGGTGCCCTCGCTGGTGATCTGCGAACTGCTGGGGGTGCCCTACGCCGACCGCGACGAGTTCCAGGCCGTCTCGGCCCGCCTGCTGGACGCCTCGCTTCCGCTGCACGAGCGGGTGGCCGCGCAGCGGGCCAACCGCGACTACATGGCCGGACTGGTCGCCCGCGCGCAAGCGGACCCGGGTGAGGACATGCTGGGGATGCTGGTGCGCGAGCACGGCGACGACATCACCACCGACGAGCTGGTGGGCATCTCCTCGCTGCTGCTGATCGCCGGGCACGAGACGACGTCCAACATGCTCGGCCTGGGAACCCTGGCACTGCTGCAGAACCCGGACCAGCTGGCCCTGGTCCGCGACGACCCGGCAGTGGTGGAACCGGCGGTCGAGGAACTGCTGCGCTGGCTCTCCATCGTGCACTCGCTGGCCATGCGGATGACCACCGAGGACGTGGAGATCGCCGGACGCACCATCCCGGCCGGCGAGCTGGTGGTGATGTCGATCCCCACGGCCAACCGCGACGCGTCGTTCATCGACGACCCCGAGACGCTGGACATCACCCGGGGCGCCGGCGGCCACCTGGCGTTCGGCCACGGCGTGCACCACTGCCTCGGAGCACCGCTGGCCCGCATGGAGATGCGCATCGCCTTCCCGGCGCTGCTGCGCCGCTTCCCGGACCTCGCGCTGGCGGATCCCGGCGCGGAGCCCGACTTCCGGGTGTTCAACGTCGTCTACGGGCTGCAGGAGCTGCGGTTGACCTGGTGATCGCCGACGCGGCTGACGTGCTGTTACGGTGGCGAGGCCATGGCAGAGCGGACATTGCGGGCGGATGCCGCGCGCAACCACCAGCGGATCGTCGACGCGGCGTTGGCGGCGTTCGAGGACGTCGGCCCGAACGTCACGCTCGACGAGATCGCCGAGCGCGCGGAGCTGAGCGTGGCGACGCTCTACCGACGATTCCGCAACCGCGACCAGGTCGTCCGCGCCGTGTTCGACCACGTGCTCAGCACCGAAGTCGAACCGGTGGCCGCCGCGCACACCGACGACCCCTGGCACGACCTGACCGGGCTGCTGGCCACCGCCGTGGAATCGCTCGCCCGGCACCGTGGATTGCTGGCCGCTGCCCGCGAGACCCACGCGTTCGACGTGGACAGCGTGCAACGCTGTGCGAATTCGCTGCAGCAGATGCTGCAGCGCGCCACCGCCGCGGGCGCAGTCCGCCCGGAGCTCGAGGTCCGCGACCTCGCGGCGGTCATCGTGATGACCTTGAGCACGGTGCACCCGGACGATCCCGGAGGCGTCGACCGCCGGCGCTACCTGGCGCTCCTCCTCGACGGCATACGCCCGTCCCGGGAGACGTTGCCGCCGCCGTCCACGCACGAGGTGCCCGGAACGCGCGGGTGACGCCCACGTCGTCGCACGGCCCAGCGAAGCGAACCCCACGAGGGGGAGAGCTCGCCGAACGCGTGACCGGCACGGCGAGTCCGCGCGTGCCCGTCGCCCGGAGTTCCCCTGATCGGGAGAGCCGGCGGCGTGTTGGACCTGGTGGAATGCGAATTCGGGTTTAGATTGGCACCGGCCCCCAACGGGAGTCACCCAGGCAGGCTTTCCCGTTGGGGGTCTTCTGACGGGTTGTCACCGTGGTGGTGGGAGTTGCCGCGCTCCGGCCAGGTCGCTCCCAGAAGCGGAAGCAGCCCCCACTCGTTGTTCCAGGTCACTCCTCGCACGGGATGAGACCTCGTCGCTGAACCGCTTCGTCGACCGTCGAACACGAGCGCACCGCAGCCACCTCCCAGCAGGTGCAGGACGACTCACCCGTGGGGCTCGCGCTCTTCGAGGTGGACTGAGACGTGAGCGACGCGCTCGGCACCGCGACGCACCACGCGGAACCGATCCTCACGCGCCACCCACGGTGGACGTCGCCGTTTCCTCAGAGGAACGTCCACACCGCGACTGAGCGTTTCTCCGGGATGCTCGCGAGCCACGCGGATGGGTGCCGATCGTGCGGTGGAGAAGGGTGATCCCAGCGATCGCACGGGACAACTCACCGCATTCCCGCGCCGATGAATTCCGTGCGGCCGGTCCACCTCACCGCCGTTCATGGTCACGGGTGGACGCCGATGCGGTGCCGCACCTCCCGAGGCCTGCGACCGGTCGTCCGTCCGCGGTCGAGCGGCGGTGAGCTTGATCAGCGGCCATGTCGGATCACGACGTCCGGGGGGACGACGAATGAGCACACGGGAGCGCTTGCGGGCGCTGGTCGACGCACCGCGGTGCCACCAGTCATCATCGGGGTCATCCTCGTCAACGCCATCACGCTGGGCTGTGAGACCTCACCGGCGCTGGTCGCCGAACACGGGGTGCTGCTGCACGCGGCCGACCGGATCGCGCTGGCGATCTTCGCCGTGGAGCTCGCCGCCCGCCTCGACGCCCACGGGCCCTCGTTCTTCCCGGATCCGTGGAACTGCTTTGACGCGGTGATCATCGGTGTCGCACTGCTGCCCACCTCGGGCGCTTTCGGCGTGCTCCGGGCGCTGCAGGTCCTGCGGGCGCTGCGGCTGGTCTCGGCCGTGCCCAGCATGCGGCGGGTCGTCGGTGCGCTGCTCGGAGCGCTGCTCGGGACGGCCTCGATCGCCACACTGATCGGCCTGGTCCTCTACGTCGGTTCGGTCATCGCCACCACGCTGTTCAGCGCGGTGGCACCCGAGTACTTCGGTGACCTCGGTGCCTCGCTGTTCACCCTGTTCCTCGTCATGACGGGCGAGGCGTGGTCGGAGGTGGCGCGGTCGGTGATGGAGGCCGAACCGCTGGCCTGGGGCTTCTTCATCTCCGACATCGCCGTCACCACGTTCACCGTGCTCAACCTGTTCATCGCGGTGACCGTCTCGGCGATGCGGTCGCAGGTGGCGCGCGAGCACGAGATCGCCGAGGGAAACCAGACCGCGCTCCTGCTCGCTGAGATCCGGCAGCTGCGCGACGAGGTCCGAGGCGTGCAGACTGTGCGCCAGCAGACCTCGGAGAACTAGCAGCCGTCAACACGCCGAGACGCTGCGCGCACCACCTGCCCCGCCGACCAGATCAACCGCTCAACCCCGAAGGAGGAGCCGCGAGTGGACCAGCACCTGGTGCTGTGGGACGTCGACCACACGCTGATCGACTCCCTGGGCTTGGGAGGCACCGCCTACCAGCGCATCTTCCCGGAGGTCACCGGGAAACCGGTGCGCGAGCCCGCCCTGATGGACGGCCGCACCGACCTCGGCACCATCGATCAGATGCTGCGCGCGCACGACATCGAGCCGACCGACGAGGTGGTGGCGGAGATGACCGCGGCGCTGGCCGGGGTCTTCGACGAGGTCCGGGTGGAGTTGGCCGAGAAGGGCCGGGTGCTGCCGGGCGTGCGCGACGCGCTGGCGGCCTTCGGCGCCGACCCCGCGGTGCACCAGAGCGTGCTCACCGGCAACACCGCCGAGGTGGCGCGGATCAAGCTCGACGCGTTCGCGCTGCTCGACCACTTCGACCTGGAGATCGGCGCTTTCGGTGACGACCACCTGCGGCGGCCGGGGCTGGTTCCGGTCGCGCGTGAGCGGGCTGAGCGCAAGCTCGGGATCGACTTCGCGCCGGAGCGGATCGTGCTGATCGGTGACACGCTCAACGACGTGCGCGCGGCCCACGAGTCGGGCGCGCGGTTGGTCGCCGTCGCCACCGGGTCCTACAGCGCCGACGAACTGCGTTCCGCCGGCGCCGAGGTCGTCTTCGACACCCTGCCCGCCCCGGAGGACCTCCGGGCGGCGCTGGGCTGAGCCCTGGGCCTGGCCTTGCCTGCTCGGCGTCGGCGCGGTCGAGCAGGCCGCCCTGCGCCGTTCACGGCGTGGTCATCGGTGGCGCCGCCGGGAGAAGCGTGCGCGGTCGACGGTGGCCACCTCGTGGTGCAGCACTCCAGCTTGCCGGCCGGTGTCGACCTTGATCGCGCGGGCGGTCCAGGTCTGGCGGCCGATGTCGGGTACGGGGCCGCGTTCGCCCTCGATGCGCACGACCTGTCCCGGCAAGGTCGGCGCGGTGCGCTCGTACACCCCGCTGCGCCCGAGCATCGCGAGCTCGTCGGGGACGTCCCGGCCAGCACCGCTCCCGTCGCCAGCACCGGTTCGCCGCGCTCGACGAGCAGCGTGCCGGGCAGGGTGCTCGACACGGTGTGCGCGGTGATCGTGCGGGGGTGCACCTGCACCGACTGCGCCGTGGTCACCTGCCGCCCTCCACCAGGGCCGGTGCGGTCGTGACCACCGCGCCTGCGGTGCGGATCGGCTCCTCCCGGAGACCCGGCCCGCGGGTTGCTCCAGGACACCGCGCAGTCCGGGCAGAACCGCCGCTGCAGCGGCGGTTCCAGCCACCGCACCACTTAGGTGCGCAGTGGACAGCCCAGCGCCAAGGTCGGTGGTCCCGGCCCGTGCAGATCTGTTCCTGCAGCGGTCATCCCACTCTTCCAGGCGAACCTGGCGGACCCTCGTGTCCGCACCGCCCCCGTACATCGGCCGGGCCATGATCAAGGATGCAGAAGCGTGACCGGTCGCGTGCACCGATCGGGCGTCATCCCAGGCTTCGCCGTGAGGAGCGGTGGACGTCAGGTCACCCGAGAGCGGAACAGCCGGAAGACCTCCGGCGCCGACCAGGTGCCGCTGCCCGGTGCGGGCCTCAGCTCGCCGCCGAAGGCCCTGGGCGACTTCGGGAGCACGCCGCGTTGACGAGCGGCGCACCGCGCCCACGCAGCCGCCCACTACTCCACTGTGGACCGGCTCGTGAGGAACTCCTCGACCACCGCCGCCTGGCCGAGGACGGAGTGGCCGACACCGGCGAGCACGCGCACCTCCGCGCCGGGCACCTCCCCGAGCCTGCGGGCGGTCTCGGCGGTGTCGAACATCGCGTCCCGCTCCCCCGCGATCGCCAGCACCGGCATCGACAACCCCGCCAGCTGCGCGTCGGTGAACACCGGCAGCCGCTCGGTCCGCGGCCGGAACGCGCGGTGGGTCGCGGCGAGGTGGTCGAGGAACTGCTCGTCGGCGAGCCCGGCGACCGCGGCCACCGACCGTCGCCTGCCCCAGGGCCCGAGCAACCGCAGCAGCACCACCGGCAAGATCCATCCGTAGGTCTGCCTGCCGACGCCCGCCGGGGCGAGCAGGACGAGCCGCCCCACCCGGTCCGGCCGTCGCACGGCGAGGTCGAGGGCGACCCACGCGCCCAGCGAGCCACCGACCACCGCGGGCGCTCGCAGGCCGAGCGCGTCGAAGACCTCACCGAGCCAGCGCGCGTGCGCGTCGGAGTCCAGGTCCGGGCGGACCTGAGTGCTCAGCCCCGGCTCACCGGGCAGGTCGAGCGCGAGCACGCGGTGGTGCCGCGACCACGTGGGCACCTCCGCCCGCCACATGGCCGTGTTGGTGCCGGACCCGTGCAGCAGCACCAGCGGCGGGCGGTCCTCCGGCCCCGATTCGAGCACGAACGTCGGCCCCAGGGACGTCTCGACCGTCCGACGCTCGGCCGGCACCGGCCAGCTGTCGAGCACGTCCCGGTACGCGCGCTGCACGGCGAGCTCGCCACGCTCGGACTTGTAGATCCCCACCGCTCTCACTCCCCTCCCCATGCTTACGCATCCTTACTCATACTGCACTACTCGCGTCCCTTTGCGTAGTTCGAGTGCCATCTTTGGTCCTCGGTGAAGAATGGGCTTGAGTCTCCAGCCGGTGGAGGGTTGAAGGTGGTCCCCGTGAGCGAGAAACCCGAGCTGTTCACCATCGGTGAGCTGGCGCAGCGGACCGGACTGGCGGTGCGCACCATCCGCTTCTGGTCCGACAGCGACGTGGTGGCGCCCAGCGGACGTTCCGCGGGCGGCTACCGGCTCTACGACGCCGAGGCCGTCGCGCGCCTGGACCTGGTCCGCACGTTGCGGGAACTGGGGCTGGACCTGACGTCAGTGCGGCAGGTGCTGGCGCGGCAGGCGTCCGTCCAGGACGTCGCCGAGGAGCACCTGCGGGCGCTCGACGCGGAACTGCGCACGTTGCACGTCAGGCGCGCGGTGCTGCGGTGGATCGCTCGACGTGGCACCACGACCGAGGAGATGAGGACCATGCACGAGGTGGCGAAGATGTCGGCCGACGAGCGCCAGCGCATCATCGACGACTTCGTCCAGCGCACCTTCGACGGCATCGAGGAGGACGCGCCGGGCGCGGAGATCGCGAAGGGGATGCGCTCGATGCCGCCCCAGCTGCCGGCCGACCCCACCACCGAGCAGGTGGACGCGTGGGTCGAGCTCGCCGAGCTGGTCGGCGACGAGGACTTCCAGCGGCGCTGCCGCGAGATGGCGGTCACCGGCGCGCAGGGCGTCGAGCAGCCCGGCGGCTACTCGCCGGAGAAGGTCATGGAACACGCGGCCGCCGCGCGGCGGGAGGGGATCGCGCCGGACTCCGCCCGCGGCAAGGAGGTCCTGGACCGCATCGTCGACCCGGAGCTGAGCTCGGCCGAGCGCCGAGCGCTGGCCGACACGGTCGAGACGTTCACCGACCGCCGGGTGGAGCGCTACTGGCAGCTGCTGGGCGTGCTCAACGGCTGGCCCGCGTTCGACCCGCACGTCCCGAACTTCGAGTGGCTCGTCGAGGCGCTGCGCGCCCACGCGTGAGTCACACGTTGCGCAGGACGGACACCACGGTTCCCAGGATCACGGCGTCGTCACCGTCGATGACGTCGTAGTCCGGGTTGCGGGGCTCGAGGTAGACGTGACCGCCGCGGCGGCGGAACACCTTGACCGTGGCCTCGTCGTCGAGCATCGCGGCGACGATCTGCCCGGAGTGCGCCTCGGGCTGCTGGCGCACGACGACGATGTCGCCGTCGCAGATCGCGGCGTCGACCATCGAGTCACCGCGCACCCGCAGCCCGAAGACGTTGCCGCGCCCGGTGAGTTCGCGCGGCAACGTCAGCACGTCGTCGACGTGCTCCTCCGCGGCGATGGGCGTTCCGGCCGCGATGTCACCGACGACCGGCACCGGCACGTTCCGGTCGTCGCGGGGCCGGGACTGCCTGTCCTGCAGGAAGATCCGCACGTCGATGGGCCGGGAGAGGGTGTCGCTGCGCCGCAGGAAGCCCCTCTCCTCCAGGCTCGCCAGGTGGCGCGACACCGAGGACGACGAGCGCAGCCCGACCGCCTCGCCGATCTGCCGGGTGCTCGGCGCGTAACCGTGCTTGAGCACCCAGTCCCGGATGGTGGCCAGGATGCGCTGCTGGCGCTCCGGCAGGACCGAGGTGTCCAGGTGCTCGAGGTCGAGGTCGTCCAACGCAGTCATCCGGGCCATCCTAATCGGCCGTCCGGCGGGATGATCTCCCTGGTCACGGCAGCACTCGTTGAAACATGTTCTAGCGCTCGGGTAGCGTCACCCGCATGGGACGTGTGGACGGCAAGGTAGCCATCATCACCGGTGGCGCCCGGGGCATGGGCGCCGCGCACGCTCGGGCGCTGGCCGACGAGGGCGGGAAGGTCGTCATCGGCGACATCCTCGACGAGCAGGGCAAGGCGCTGGCCGACGAGATCGGCCCGGCGGCGCGCTACGCGCACCTGGACGTGACCCGGCCCGAGGACTGGCGAGCGGCGGTGGACCTCGCGATCGGCGAGTTCGGCCTGCTCAACGTGCTGGTCAACAACGCGGGCATCGTCAACGGCAGCACCATCGAGAACTTCGACCTCGCGCGCTGGCAGCAGATCCTGGACGTCAACCTGACCGGCACGTTCCTGGGCGTGCAGGCGGCGGTGGAGCCGATGAAGGCCGCGGGCGGCGGCTCGATCATGAACATCTCGTCGGTCGAGGGACTGCGCGGAAGCCCTTGGGCGCACGGCTACGTCGCCACCAAGTGGGGCGTGCGCGGCCTGGCGAAGTCGGCGGCGCTGGAGCTCGCCCCGCACAAGATCCGGGTGAACTCCGTCCACCCGGGGCTGATCCGCACGCCGATGACCGAGAACCTGCCCGAGGACATCATCAAGACACCGCTGGGCCGCGCCGCCGACCCCGAGGAGGTGTCGACGTTCGTGGTGTTCCTGGCCAGCGACGAGTCGTCGTTCGCCACCGGGGCGGAGTTCGTCGTCGACGGCGGTCTGGTCGCCGACGTGCCGCACGCCTGACCGGAGGGCCGCGCAGCCGAGCTACGCGGCGAAGCGGCCCTTCCCCGTGCCCAGGGGCAGGTCGAGGGTGGTGCGGATGCCGGGTTCGGCGGCCACGACCGCCGGGATGGCGTTCACGATCCGGCCCGCCGCCGCGACGATGGCGGCGTGGTTGTGATCGCCCTGTCGGCTGGTCGGGCAGATGTCGACGGCGTAGGACGGTTCTCCGGTGATCTCCACCCGGTAGGAACCGCCGGGCTGCGCCGGTCGCGCCCAGTCCGGCCGCAGGTCCTCGCGCAGCCGCGTCACGTGCTCGACGACGATCGCGGGACGCCCCGCCACCACACCGGTGATCTCGAAGCGGACCGCTGCGGTGCCGCCGCGCGGGATGTGGCCGGCGGCGACGTCGAAGGCCTCCGGCGCGGGTTCGCGCTCGACGTGCTCGGTGATCTCGTCGACCTCGACGCCGAGACCGGCCGCCAGCTGCCGGATCGTGGTTCCCCACGCCATCCCCAGCACGCCCGGTAGGTAGAGCATCGGTGTCTCGTCCTCGGGCTTGCCGAAGCCCATGACGTCGAACATGACGGTGGCGCCGTCGTAGGTGGCGTAGTCGGCGATCTCCAGGCACCGCACCTGCTCGACGCGCCGGCAGGTGCTCATCAGCGCGAACGGCAGGAGGTCGTTGGCGAAACCCGGGTCCACGCCGGTGATGAACAGGCTCGCACCGCCGTCCCGCGCGGCCTGTTCCACGCCGTCGACCACGTCCTGCGGGAACACCTGCCACGGGTGCTGCAGGGTCACCGGGGCCGATCCGACGACGTCGATGCCCGCGGCGAGCAGCTGCCGGACGTCCTCGATCGCCTCGAACGGCCGCGTGTCGCCCATCGCGCAGTACACCGCGCAATCCGGTCGTGCGGCGATGATCTCGTCGAAGTCCCCGGTGGCGGGGATGCCGGTGACGCCGTCGAGCCCGGCGAGCTCACCGGCGTCGCGACCGACCTTCGCCGCGTTCGACACCCACACGCCGGTGAGTTCGCACTCGGGCGCCTCCAGCACCCCCGCGAGCGCGAGTCGTCCCACGTTGCCCGTGCCGATGTGCGCCACCCGGATTCCCACTGCGCCCGCCTCCTCGCCGATCGACATCCGCGCCGGAGGCTACCCGCCCGCACCCCATCCCTGGAACATGTTCCACATCGATGGGGAACCGTCGAGGAGGCGCAGGACCGTGCGAGCGACGGACCACCGCCGCACCACCGGGCACGGGACGTGGTCGTCCCTACTGGGGTGCAGCAGCCAACTCCTGCACGGGCGCACCCAGCAGGCCGGCAGCTTCCGAGGCGGTCTGCTGGGCCAGTTGCAGAGCACCGTGCAGGAGTTCGGTGGCTTGCTCCGGCCCGCCCGCGGGGGCTGCCACCACGATCCCGCCACCCGCCAGCACGAAGCCCGCCGCCATCGTCGCCACGAACGTGGAACGCAACCGCATCACGACCTCCTAGAGGTAAGCCCCTTTCCGGCTCACCCAGAGGTACTAGGTGTCGAGAGGCGTGCAGCGCGACGCCACGATGGGATGAGGCCGGCGTCCCGCCCTTCCGTCGTTCCGCAGCCCGCGACGGCGGTGCGTCGAGAACGCGCAGCACGGGCTGTCATTCGGCGGCGAGCAGCACGTCCACCGACGACGGCGAGTACACCGAGTCGACGACCGTGGCGTGGAGGCCGAGGATCCCGGCCCGCTCGCCCAGTTCCGTCGTGGTGACCAGGAGGTTGCGCGTCGCCCGCGGGAGGGCCCGCTGGTAGAGCACTTCGCGGAGCCCGCTGACGAACTGGGCTTCGGCGAGGTCTCCGGCGAGCACCAGCACCTGCGGGTTGACCAGGCACACCACGGTGCTGAGCACTTCGCCGATGAGCTGCCCCGCCTCCCGGGCCAGCCGCACCGCCTCCGGCTGCCCTTCGCGGACGCGGGAGGCGAACTCGCGGCTGGAGGCGGTCGGCACACCGGCGGCGTTCAGCCGTCGCGCGAGAGCCGAGCCGCTGGCCAGCGCGGCGAGGCAGCCCGTCGAGCCGCACATGCACTGCGCCTCCGAGGCGTTCTCGACCCGGACGTGGCCGAGGTCGCCCGCGCCTCCGTCGACCCCCCGGTAGACCTCGCCGCCGAGGACCATGCCCGCCCCGATGCCGGTGGCGACCTTCACCAGCACCAGCGAGGAGCTCTCCGGGAACCGCGCGGTGCGCTCACCGATGGCCATGACGTTGGCGTCGTTGTCCACCAGGACCGGCACGTCCCAGCGCTCACGCAGGTGCTCGGCGATCGGGAACCCGTCCCAGCCGGGCATGATCGGCGGCTGGCGCACCACGCCCGCCTCGAACTCGACAGGCCCGGGAACGCCGAGCCCGATGCCGCGGACCTCGTCCGGGCAGCGCCCGGCCTGCTCCAGCAGGTCCCGGAAGCGCCGGTCCGCCCAGTCCAGGACGGCGTCCGGGCCGTCGGCGACGTCGATCCGCTCGACCTCCTCGGCCAGCGCGCGGCCGGCGAGGTCGAACAGCGCGGTGCGGGCGCGGGTGGCGCCGAGGTCGGCGGCCAGCACCAGGCCGTGCTCGTGGTTGAAGTCGAGCCGCACCGGCGGCCGTCCACCGGTGGAGGAGTCGACGCCGGTCGGGCGCAGGAACCCGTGGGACAGCAGCGCGTCGAGCCGCTGGCCCACGGTGGACCGGGACAGGCCGGTGACCTTCTGCAGTTCCGCGCGCGTGCGGGCACGCCCGGTCCGCACCAGCCACAGCAGGTGGCCCGCGCTGGTCAGGTCCTCAGCCCTTGTCGGCACCGCTGGTGAGCCCTTCGGTCAGCATTCGTTCCGCCGCGTAGAACAGCACGACGATCGGAACCGTCAGCACCACCGATCCTGCCATGAGCACGGTCTTGGGCACCTCGATGCCGCTGGAGAGCTGCGCCAGGCCCAGTGACACCGTCCAGCCGTCGCGGTCCTCGACCAGGAACAGCAGCGCGAACAGGAACTCGTTCCAGGCGATCATGAACACGTACAAGCCGTTGGCCAGGAGCGCGGGCGCGGCCAACGGCATCGTGACCCGCCACATCGTCTGCCACCGCGTGCACCCGTCGACGGCGGCGGCCTCCTCGACCGCGTCCGGGATCGTCGACAGGTAGTTGCGCAGCATGTAGATGGACACCGGCACGGTCTGGGCGATGTAGACGATCGCCAGGCCGAGCAGCGACCCGCGCAGGCCGAGGCGGGTGAACGCCACGAACAGCGGCACGGCCAGCAGGATCGCCGGGAACATGTAGACCGCCAGGAACAGGAAGTGGACCTGTCCTCGTCCGGTGAAGCGCAGCCGGCTGACGGCGTAGGCGCCGGGGATGGTCACCGCCAGCGTCAGCACCACGGTCCCCAGCGACACCAGCGCCGAGTTCGTCAGCAGCGTCAGCATGCCCTGGCCCTCGGCGTCCTCGGACCGCAGCACCTCGGCGTAGGTCTCGGTGGTCCACTCCGAGAAGCCCACCCACAGCGCTCCCGGGTCCTGGAGCAGCTGTTCGACGGGGCGCACCGACAGCAGCAGCATGTAGTAGAACGGGAACAGCGTCGCCACGGCGAGTCCCGCGAGCACCACCCAGCGCAGCGCGCCGAAGAGCCGGGTCTCGAAACCGTTCCGGGTCATCACGACTCCTCACCGTCCGCCCTGGGGGCGAAGAACTTCAGGTAGACCGCCAGGAAGACCAGCAGCACCGCCGCCAGCACCAGCGCCTGTGCGGAGGCGGCACCGACGTCGAAGCGCGCGGTGAGGAAGTCGTAGACCCGCACGCTGGCCACGTCCGTGCCCGACCCGCCACCGGTGAGCAGGTAGACGTCGTCGAACTTGTTGAAGTTCATGACGAACCGCAGCATCGCCAGCAGCGCCAGGACGGGAGCGAGCTGCGGCCAGACGATGTGCCGGAACCGCTGGGTCGGCGCGGCGTCGTCGACCACGGCGGCCTCTTCGAGGTCGCGCGGGATCGCCTGCATCCGCGCCAGCAGGAACAGGAACGCGAAGGGGAAGTACCGCCACCCCTCGAAGACGATCACGGTCAGCAGCGCGACGGGGACCGGGACCTGCAGGCCCAGCAGGGAGACCGTGGTCTCGCGGTCGGTGAGGAAGGCGATCGGCTCGTCCCACCCCAGCAGGCGCATCCCCCAGTCGTTGACGATGCCGTACTGTGGGCTGAGCATCACCTCCCACACGAACGCCACCGCGACCACCGGCGCGACGTAAGGCAGCAGCATCGCGCCGCGCAGCAGGGCGCGCCCGCGGAACGGCCGCCGCAGCGCCAGAGCCGCGACCAGGCCGAGCCCGAGCGAGAGGAGCGTGCCGCCCACCGCGTAGGCCACCGTGGTGCCCAGCGAGCTCCAGAAGCCCGGGGACCCGAGCACGGTGCTGAAGTTGCGCAGCGTGTAGGCGTCGAACAGCCCAGCGCTCTGGATGTCGATGAGCCGGATGCGCTGGAAGGCCAGCACCACCGTCCACAGGATCGGCAGCACCACGACCGCCAGCACCACCAGCAGCGTGGGCGAGATGAGCAGCAGTCCGTCCCGGTTCTCGCGCTGCCGCAACGTGCGACGCCTCGTCGTCGGGGTCGTCGTCGAAGTCATGGTCGGGCCTTCCTAGTTCAAGGAGGTCTGGATGGCGCGGACCTCGTCGGCGGCCTCGCCGGCCGTCTCGGCCGGATCGCCGCCGTTGAGCAACGAGTTCACGGCGTGCGGCACGGGCATCTCACCGAGGGTCGCGCCGACGAGCACGCCTTGGCGCTGCTCGAAGCCCCAGCGGCGGAACCGGTCGGCGCCGGTGCGCAGCTCGTCGATCGTCTCCGGCGGGTAGATCTCGCCCAGCCGTCGCTTGACGTCGACACCGGCCGGTGCCTGCTGCCAGGCGCGGGTGAAGCGCTCGGGGTCCTGTGCGGTTCCCTTGCGGGCGGGCAGCTTCCCCTCCGGCGCCATGCCCAGCCAGTCCGGGTAGCCCTCGTCGAGCATGTGCTCCACGAAGCGCTTGGCCTGCTCGCGCTTGGCGCCCACCGGCACGGTCCACGACGTGAGTTCGCCGTACTGGGCCGGTTCGGTGGCGTCGGGTCCCTTGAGGGCGCTGACGATCCCGGTGTTGCGGGCCAGGAACGTCGGGTCGTCCTGGCACTGCGAGCAGGCGGGTGCCGCGTCGGCACGCAGACCGCCGAGCTCGTCGAGCAGGAAGGTCGACCAGGACAGCATCGCCGAGCGGCCGGCGAAGTAGGTGGCGCGGGTGGAGTCGATGTCCTGCGCCCCGGGCGGGGAGTACCGGCTGATCAGCCCGTGGACGAACCGGAAGGTCTCGCGGCACTGCGGGCTGTCGAGCTCGACGCGGCCGGCTCCGTCGACGAGCCGGCAGTCGTTGGCCAGCGCGAAGGATTCGAAGGCCTGGCCGGTGGCGGTGTCGTTGGCGTGCGTGGCCATCGAGATGCCGGAGGTGCCACCGCGGTTGAGCACCCGCGCGGCGTGCTCGATCTTCTCGTAGGTGTCAGGCACCGGAAGGCCGGCCTGGGCGAAGAGGTCCTTGCGGTAGGCCAGGACTTGGGCCCACGCGTCGGAGGGCACGGCCAGTCGGCGGTCGCCGTCGGCGGTGAGCTGCAGCGCCCGCTGGGAGAACGTGTCGGGTCCGAGCGCGTCGAGGACCTCCTGGTTGGCGCGGGTGTCGAGGAGTTCGTTGCCGGCCATCTGCCAGGTCGCGCTCAGCGGCAGCGCACCGATGACGTCGGGCATGGTGCCCGCTGCAGCGGCGGACATGATCATCTGGCTGAACTGGTTCTCGTCGACGGCGACCACGCGCACCGGGATCCCGGTCTCGGCGGTGAACCGCTGCGTGATGGCTTCGGTCGCGCGCACCCGGTCGGACTGGCTCTCCAAGCTCCACACGACCAGCGCGTCGTCCTCTGCCGGGGGTGCGCACCCGGACAGCAGCGCGGTGCAGCCGACCACCGCCAGCACGACGCCCATCAGCCTGGACCTGGCCCGCATCACCATCACGCTCCTTCGCGCGTTCCTCGCCGCCGCATCACACCAGAGACTTATGATTGCCCGCAAGACATAAGTATGTAGACTGCGCGACAAATCTCGGAGCGAGGAGGCCCCGTGCCACGGGTCGTGCAGTTCACCGGTCCCCGACAGGTCGACGTCACCGCCATCCCCACTGAAACCCGTGCGGCGGGCCAAGTCCGGGTCCGCACCCGGTACTCCGGCATCTCCGCCGGCACCGAGCTCACCGCCTACCGCGGCACGAACCCCTACCTGACGCGGACCTGGGACGCCGAGCGCCGCCTGTTCACCGGCACCGCCTCGGCACCGACGCAGCCCTACCCCGTCGTCGGCTGGGGGTACTCGGAGGTCGGCGAGGTCGTCGAAGCCGACGACCCGGCACGGGTGAGCGAGCAGGTGTGGGGCATCTGGGGCCACCGCAGCGAAGCCGTTCTCCCGGCGGAGGAGGTCCGGCGCGTCCCGGGCGGCGTGCACCCGCTGGCCGCCGCGTTCGCGCGGGTGGGAGCGGTGGCGCTCAACGCCGTGCTGTCCGCAGAGGTGCACCTCGGCGAGCGGGTCGCGGTGTTCGGGCAGGGTGTGATCGGCCTGCTGGCGACGAGACTGCTGCGCTGCAGCGGCGTCGAGGTCGTCGCCGTGGACACCATCGCGCAGCGCAGGGACAAGGCCCTCGAGTTCGGCGCCGCGCACGCCGTGGAGGGCGCCGGGGCCGCGGAGCGGGTGCGCGAGCTGGGCGGCGCGGACGTGGCGATCGACCTCAGCGGCTCCTACCGCGCGCTGCACGAGGCGATCCGGACCGTGGTGGTCGGCGGCCGGGTGGTCGCCGCGGGCTTCTACCAGGACGAAGCCGTGGGGCTGCGGCTCGGCGAGGAGTTCCACCACAACCGCGTCGAGCTGGTCAGCTCCCAGATCGGCGGTGTGCCGCCCAAGCTGGCCGGGCGCTGGGACCAGGACCGGCTCACCACGACCTTCCTCGACCAGTGCGCCCGCGGAGCCGTCGACCCGACCGCGCTGGTCACCCACCTGCTCGCCCCCTCGGACGTCGAGCGCGCCTACCGGCTGCTCGACGAGGGGGCGCCCGAGGTGCTGCAGATCGTCCTCGACTTCGAACAGGAGTGAACGTGAGACTCGCCTGCCAGGAACAACTCCTGCCCGGTGCGTCGCTGGAGGCCAAGTGGAAGTTCGCCGTCGAGGCCGGTTTCGACGCGATCGAGCTGCGCGGTCGCGGTGACTTCCACTTCCGCGACCGGCTCCCGGAACTGCGCCGCGCCCGCGAGAACGGTGTCGTGATGCCGACCGTGTGCGTCGAGATGCCGCACTTCTTCGCGGCCTTCGACGCCGAGCTGCGGCGAGACGCCATCGACCAGCTCAAGTCGCAGCTGTCGGTGATGGCCGAGATCGGCGGCCGTGGCGCGATGACCCCGGCGTCGTGGGGGATGTTCTCCCGACGGTTGCCGCCGTTCGAGCCGCCCCGCTCCCCGGAGGAGGACCGCGAGGTGCTGCTCGCGGGGCTGGCGGAGCTGGGTGAGCACGCGCGGGCCGAGGGCGTGCAGATCTACCTGGAACCCCTCAACCGCTACGAGGACCACATGGTCAACCGGTTGGACCAGGCGATCGACCTCGTGGACGAGGTCGGCGTGGACTCCGTCCGGGTGGTGGCGGACACCTACCACATGAACATCGAGGAGGACGATCCCGTGACCGCGTTGCTGAACTCCGTGCCCCACCTCGGGCACGTGCAGGTCAGCGAGTCCAACCGGTTCCAGCCCGGCACCGGGCACCTCGACTGGTCGGCGCTGCTGGGCGCGCTGTCCGCCGGAGGTTACGACGGGTACCTGGCGGTGGAGTGCCGGCTGCGCGGCGAGCCCGAGCAGGCCGTGGCTTCGGTGCCGACGTTCCTGAGGAGGCAGCGATGAGCCTGCGCGACCAGGCCGCCGAGGTGCTGCTGGGCAACTGGCGCGGCCACAACACGATCCCGGCACCGGGCCTCTACCCGCACCAGTGGAGCTGGGACTCGGCGTTCATCGCCGTCGGGCTGCGGCACCTCTCCTCGCTGCGCGCGCAGCAGGAGCTGGAATCGCTGTTCGGCGCGCAGTGGGCCGACGGACGCGTGCCGCACATCGTCTTCGACCCCGAGGCCCCGCGGCAGGGTTACTTCCCCGGGCCCGAGTTCTGGCGCTCCGAGGAGGTCAACGGGCCGCAGCACCCCGACACCTCGGGGATCGTGCAACCGCCGGTGCACGCCTTGGCGGCCTGGGAGGTGCACGCCTCCGACCCGGAGACCTCGCGCCGGCGGAGCTTCCTGGAGCGGTTGTACCCGAAGCTGGTCGCCTGGCACGACTACCTGCGCGGACGGCGTGATCTCGGCGGCCGCGGACTGGTGTCGATCGTGCACCCGTGGGAGTCCGGGATGGACAACAGCCCGTCCTGGGACGCACCGCTGCAGCGCGTGGAACCCGTGCCGCCGACCGAGTTCCAGCGCCGGGACCTCGACCACGCTGACGCTTCGGAACGTCCCACCGACGCCGACTACGGCCGCTACGTCCGCCTCGCCGCCACCTACCGCGACCACGGCTACGCCGATGGCCTGCAGGTGCACGAGTTCGCCGTCGAGGACCCGGTGACCAACTCGCTGCTCGCCGCCTCCGAGGCCGCGCTGGTCCGCATCGCGCAGGAACTCGGCGAACCGGCGCACCCGCACGAAGCTGAGGTGGCGCGGATCCGCGACGCGCTGCCCCTGCTGCTCGAGGACGGGTTGTTCCACTCCTACGACGTGCACGGCGGCGACCTGGTCCGCGGCGGCAGCGTCGCCGGACTGGTGCCGCTGGTGGTGCCCGGATTGCCGCAGGCCCAGGACCTCATCGCCACGGCCACCGGACCGCGGTTCCGCGCCGAGGAGCTCGGCGTCGTCCCCAGCTGGGACCTCACCGATCCGCTGTTCGACCCGTCCCGCTACTGGCGGGGCCCGGCCTGGTTCAACATCACCTGGCTCCTCCAGCGCGGGCTCGACGACCACGGAGCTCCCGAGCTCGCCCAGGTGCTCCGCACGGGCATGCTGACGGCAGCGAACCGGAGCGGGTTCCGCGAGTACATCGATCCCCGGACCTGCGAGGGCAAGGGCGCCCACCACTTCAGCTGGACAGCGGCGGTCGTCCTCGACCTCCTCGCCACCTCGTGATCCCTCGGCGGTCCCCGCACCGGGGAGCGGTGACCGCCGAGGTCCAGTCGCCGGAGGCAGCATGGGGGCCGCGTTCTCCCTCACCACCTGAAGCACCCTCGTGGCGAGTACGCCGGGACGCGTGAGTCATGCATCAGGAGCGGCGCACGGAGTCCACGGACGCGCTGCGCTCTCCCGTTCGGGGGTTTCCGCCACCCGCACCGCCAGGCGGAGCAGTTCTCGAACAGCTCCTAGCTCCCTGAGGCAAGGCCCCGCACGGAGGGCACGGGGCCCGTCACTCGACGCGTCAGTGCTCGCTGACCGGGTGCCGGGTGAAGCCCCTCGGGATGATGAGGTCTTCGAGGCTGAGGTCGTCGATCGAGGGCCGGCCGAGGGCCAGCAGGGACGAGTCGATGCCGGACCGCATGATGTCCAGGACGTTGCGGACTCCGGCTTGACCTTCGGCCGCAAGTCCCCAGAGGTAGGCGCGTCCGATGAGGACGGCCCGGGCACCCAGCGCGAGGGCCTTGACCACGTCGCTGCCTCGCCTGATCCCGCCGTCCAGCAGCACCTCGAGGTCGTCGCCGACGGCATCGGCGATCGCCGGGAGGAGTCGGATGGTGGCCGGCGTGGAGTCGAGGTTGTTGCCGCCGTGGTTGGACACGGAGATCGCCGTCGCTCCGATGTCGCGGGCCCGCCGGGCGTCGTCGGGGTGGGTGACGCCCTTGATCATGAACGGGCCACCCCACTGCTCCCGCAACCACGCGATGTCCTCCCAGGTGGGAGGCGGGGTGAACATCCACTCGCCGTAGGCGCCGAAGAAGGTCGGCGCGTCCTGCCCCAGCGGCACCATGTTCGGCGTGGTCAGGTCCGGGAGCCCGTGCCGCACGAACCCGCTCAACCACCGCGGCCGCAGCAGCCCTTGCGGCGCGAACTTCAGCTTGGTGCGCAGGTCCAGCTTCTCCGGGATCGGCGGGCTGCCCCAGTCGCGCCCGGTGGCGAAGCACCAGTCGAGCGTGACGATGAGCCCCTTCGCGCCGGCCGCGCGGGCGCGCTCGGCACGGGCCAGCACCTTCTCCCTGTCCCCCACCCAGTACACCTGGAAGAACGTCTTCGGGTTCGCCTCGGCCACGTCCTCGACGGCACGGCTGGCGAACGACGACAACCCGATCGCCGTGCCCGCCTCCGCCGCGGCGCGGGCGACCGCGACCTCGCCGTCCGGGTGCACCGCCTGCACGCCGGTGGGTGACACGAGAACGGGCAGTGACAACTCCTGTCCCATCACGGTCGTCGACATCTCCCGCTTGGCCGGCAGGTCCGCCACCCGCGGCGCGAACCCGAGCTCGCGGAAGGCCTCGATGTTGTCGTGGAGCGTGGAGCCGCTCTCGCTGCCGGCCACCAGCGCGAGGTAGACCGACCTGGGCAGTCGCCTGCGGGCGCGCCGGTGCGCCTCCGCCACTGTTTCGAACCACTCCGCCATGCCACATCACGCTAGGCGCCGCCACCGAGGTGAGCCACCGTGCGACCGGGCCCACCCCGACCCCTCCGATCGAACAGGTCCCCGTCCCGGTACCTGACCGATCGGACGGGTGCTGCCCTCACCGATCGTCCGGACCTGGGTCCTCGGACGAGGGGTCTTGCTCCGCTGCCGTTCTCCCCGGGGGTTCGGCACGGCTAACTTCCGCCCCGAGCCGGGTCGACGCCGGTGTCCCCGGAACCGGCCGCGGCGCTCCTCCACCCGGCCGGAGAGCAACGTGCCACGACGCGCGTGGAAAGGACAGCGACATGCAGGTCGATGAGCTGCTCAAGCCGTTCCCGATCAAGGAGTTCCACCCGTTCCCCCGGGCCCTGATGGGCCCCGGTTCGCACGAGATGATCGGCCCGGAGGCGTTGAACCTGGGCTTCAAGAAGACGCTGGTGATGACCTCCGGTCTGCGCGGCACCGACATCGTGCACAAGATCGTCGAATCGATGCGCTACCACGGTCTCGAAGTGGTGGTCTACGACCAGGTCGAGTCCAATCCCAAGGACTACAACGTGATGGACTCCGTCGCGATGTACCAGGAGAACGGCTGCGACTCGTTCGTCTCGATCGGCGGCGGTTCCTCGCACGACGCGTGCAAGGGCGCGCGGATCTCGGTGGCCCACGACGGCCGCAACGTCAACGAGTTCGAGGGCTTCAACAAGTCCGAGAACCCCAAGAACCCGCCGCACATCGCGGTGTCCACCACAGCGGGCACGGGGTCGGAGACCTCCTGGGCCTACGTCATCACCGACACCACCACGGACCCCGACAACCCGCACAAGTACGTCGCCTTCGACGACAACTCGGTGACCACGCTGGCCATCGACGACCCGGTCCTCTACTACGACTGCCCGATCGACTACACCGCGCAGTGCGGCTTCGACGTGCTCGCGCACGCCTCCGAGCCCTACATCTCGCGGCTGAACTTCCCGCCGTCGCTGGGCAACGCCCTGCACGCGGTGAAGCTGACCGCCCAGCACTTGCGCCAGGCGGTGTGGAACGGTCAGGACCTGCCCGGACGCGAGGGCATGATGTACGCGCAGTACATCGCCGCGCAGGCGTTCAACTCGGGCGGTCTGGGCATCATCCACTCGATCTCGCACGCCGTCAGCGCGTTCTACGACACCCACCACGGGCTCAACAACGCCGTCGCGCTGCCGCGCGTGTGGGCGTTCAACATGCCGGTGGCCTACAAGCGGTTCGCCGAGATCGCCGAGGCGATGGGCGTCGACACCCACGGCATGACCGACCCGCAGGCCGCTGACGCCGCGCTCAACGCCGCGATCCGGCTGCTGCGCGACGTGGGCATCCCGGAGCGGTTCGTCGACGTCAACGCCGACAGCTACTCGAAGAACCGGCTGGGCCAGGGCCCGACGAAGTTCTACGAGCAGTCCCAGGAGATCAAGGGCGACGCCGGCGACGTCGACCGCATCACCCACCACGTCCTGGGTGATGCCTGCACGCCGGGCAACGCCAAGGAGTGCACGTTCGACACCGTTCGCCCGGTGGTCGAGCACTGCATGACCGGGGATCTGGACGACCTGCTGACCTGATCCCCCTCCCGGACCGGCCGTGGCGCCGCGCGCGCCCCTTGCGGCGCCACGGCCTTTCCCACCGCAGCACGACTCGTACTCCGGAGGTAGCGCAGTGCTCGAGGACATCGCGGACCAGCCCGGCGACAAGCCCTTCGAATCGGTGGAGGAGGTGATCAACCGCTTCGGCGAGCACGGCTACATCGCCGACCGACGCCTGGCCACCACCGTCTACCTCCAGTCCAGGTTGGACAAACCACTGCTGTTGGAAGGTCCAGCGGGCGTGGGCAAGACCGAGCTCGCCAAGTCGCTCGCCGAGGTCACCGGCCGGAAGTTGTTGCGGCTGCAGTGCTACGAGGGTCAGGATGAGAGCAAGGCGCTCTACGAGTGGGACTACGGCAAGCAGCTGCTCTACACCCAGATGCTGCGGGACAAGATCGGCGAGATCATCGCCGACGCGCCGGACCTGGCCACCGCGATCGACCGGATCGGCGCCCAGGACAGCGTGTTCTTCTCCGACCGATTCCTGGCCGCCCGCCCGCTGCTGGAAGCCATCCGCGGTGAACAGCCCGCGGTGCTGCTGGTCGACGAGGTGGACCGGGCCGACGAGGCGCTGGAGGCGGTGCTGCTGGAGTGCCTGGCGGAGTTCCAGGTGTCGGTGCCCGAAGTCGGCACCTACACCGCCAGCACCCCGCCGCACGTGGTGCTGACCTCCAACAACACCCGCGACCTGTCGGCCGCGCTGAAACGCCGGTGCCTGCACCTGTTCCTGGACTACCCGGACCACGACCGGGAGCTGGAGATCGTGCGCTCGAAGCGCACCGGCCTGCCGGAACACCTCGCCGAGCAGCTGGTGTCGGTGGTGCGGCAGTTGCGGACGTTGAAGCTGCGCAAGGCGCCGTCGATCTCCGAAACGATCGACTGGGCGCGGACCCTGGCCGTGCTCGGGGCCGACGACCTGGGGCCGGACGTGCTGTCGGAGACGGTCAACGTGGTCGTGAAGTACGAGCGGGACCTGCACCAGGCGCTCGACGTGATCGGGCACATGGCCGACCCGAACCGCGACGTCCCCGAGCAGCTGCCCACCCACGGACACGGACACGGACACGGCCATGGGCACGACCACGGACATGGGCACGACCACGACGGCCTCGACGGCAAGGAGGTCCGGGCCGCCAAGGACCAGCCCGGCCGGCACGACGAGGCCTACTACGGGGCACCGGGTTCCAGCAGCTCTGCGCAGCGCAGCACGGGCGGGCAGGGACACCGGGCGTTCTCCTCGGTGACCCGCCGCAAGTCGTGAGGAGCCCCTCGTGGAATCAGCCCTGCACCGGTTCGTGCGCTTGTTGCGCCTCTTCGGCGTGCGCATCTCGGTCTCGGAGGCCACCGACGCGATGCGCTGCGCCGCCCAGCCCGGCATGCTCGACGACCGCGAGGCGCTGCGCGACGCGCTGAAGGTCGCGATGATCAAGGACCGCCGCGACGAGGAGATCTTCGACGAGGTCTTCGAGGCGTTCTTCACGCTGCGCCCGGTGGTCGGTGACGACCGGGCGCACGAGCACAGCCACGAGCACGACGACCTCTCCGACACCGGCGAGCTGCAGTCCTTCACCGTCTCCGAGGAACCAGCGGAGACCCCGCAGGAGGGCCACACGCACGAGAAGCCTGCTGACATCCGGGACTACTTCGATCCCGAAGACCTGGCGCAGCAGTACAACCTGCACCAGGAGAGCAACAAGATCGACCTGGCGTCGATGACCGACGAGGTGGTCTTCTCGAACGACGACAGCAGCGCCGGTGGCGGTTCGGCGCCGTCGGTGCAGCTGGAGACCGAGCACCTGCACAACGCCGGCACGCCCGGCTCGCTGGCCGAGCACACCGGCCAGCGCATCGAGACCTCGCTGAGCATCGCCGAGGAGCAGACGCTGCTGGACTGGCTCGCCGACGACGAGGAGCCCGACTCCACGCCGCGGGGGCAGCTCACCGGTGTCTTGGAGAACCTGCCCGAGTTGCTCAAGCAGCACCTGGCCAAGCTCGCCGAGCTCGAGCGCACGGCCACGGAGTCCCGCGAGGTCACCTCCGGGCGGCTCGACCGGGTCGACGAGGGCGAACGGCAGCAGCTGGAGGAGTCGCTGCGGCGGATCGTGCACAGCCTGCGCGGTGCGCCGACCAGCAAGCGCCGCAACACCCCGCGCGGACGGGTGCACCCGGCGCGGACGATGCGGCGCAACATGCGCTACGACGGCGTCCCGTTCCGCCCGGTCACGGTCACCCGCGCCGAGGACAAGCCCCGGCTGGTGGTGCTCGCCGACGTCTCGTTGTCGGTGCGCTCCACCGCGCGGTTCACGCTGCACCTGGTGCACGGGCTGCAGTCGCTGTTCACGCAGGTTCGCACGTTCGCGTTCGTGGACGGCCCGGTGGAGATCTCGGAGCTGTTCACCGACCACCCGCTGGAGCGCGCGCTGGGGCTGGTCTTCGACGGCCTGCCGCATGGCGGTGTCCTCGACGTGGACGGCAACTCCGACTACGGCGCGACGTTCGCGAAGTTCCTCGACGAGTTCGGCAGCACGCTCAACCGCCGGACCACCGTGCTCATCCTCGGTGACGGGCGCGGCAACGGCAACGACCCCCAGGTCGAAGCGCTCGCCGAGATCGCCCGTCGCGCCCGGGAAACCATCTGGCTCACCCCGGAACCGCGGTACTCGTGGCGGTTGGGCCGCTGCGACCTGCCGGACTACGCCGAGCACTGCGACCGGGTGCAGGTCGTGCGCGACCTGTCCGGGCTGGCGAAGGCGGCGGAGTCCATCGCCACGGAGGTGACCGGGCGGTGACCGCGGGAGAACGCGCGACGCTGCACCACATCGACCCGCTGGCGCCGCACGGTCACGATCCCCTGGTCACCGTGGGCAAGCACGACTCGACGTGCGAAGCGGGTGTGATGGTGACCCACACCGAGCACTTCTGCCTGCACCGGCGCGGTCACCGGATGGAGATCACCCACTGGCTGCGCCCCGAGCAGCTGGACAACAACCTCGCGGGCCTGCTCGCCGACGAGCTGTTCGCGCCCGGCTGGCTCAGCGGCGTGGAGGTCTTCGAGCGGGTGTTCACCGAGGTGGTGCAGTCCGTGGTCGACGACCCGCTGCGGGCGTGGACGACCTTCTACGACAACACCTTGGGACGCATCCGCGAGTGCTGGGCGCGGCCGGCCGGCTGCGCGCCGCACTCGTCGATCGCCGACTTCGCCCCGCTGTACCAGCGGGTGCTGCAGGTCGCTCCGCCGGGCCGGGTGCTGGACCTGGGGTCGTGCTTCGGGTTCCTGCCGCTTCTGCTGGCCGAGCGCGGTGAGCACTCGGTCATCGCCTCCGACCTGGCTCCCGGCAGCATGCGACTGCTGGAGGTGGTCGCGGCGTCCCGGGGGCACCGGATGCACACCCTGGTGTGCGACGCCGCCCAGGTCCCGCTGCCGGACGGCGCGGTCGACACGGTCACGGCGATGCACCTGCTCGAACACCTCGAGCCCGCGCGGGGCGACGCGGTCCTCGCCGAGGCGCTGCGCCTGGCTCGCCGCCGCGTCATCATCGCGGTGCCCTTCGAGGACCGGCCCAACGCGGCCTTCGGCCACGTCCGCACCTTCACCGCAGCCGACCTCGACCACCTCGGCGCCAGCACCGGACACCGCTACGAAGTCACCCACCACCACGGAGGCTGGCTCGACCTCCTCAAAGCCCCCTGACCCACCGACTCCCACCACTTCGCGCGCACTCTCGCCCCGCGCAGGGTGGTCGAACTTCACGCGACATCCCGGCCCGCGCAGGGGGCACAACTTCCCGCGAATGTCGGGGCCCACGCACTGTGCGTTCCGCAACCACCCCACCAGGCAGAAGACACCCGAGGCGCGCGGACACACCACAACTCGCCCGGGCATGTCCGTTCTGCTCGGAAGGCACTGAGCCCCCACTGAAGTCACCACACACCAGCAGAACCCCCGCGACCCTCCCACGAGCAACAACACGCCCACTGGGCGGCGCTCACCACGACACACCCGCCGCCGCAGGCGACCACGCGCGAACCTCCGCCCCGCGCAGGGCGGTCGAACTTCGCGCGAGATCTCGGCCCGCAAAGCCAGGGTTGAAGTTCGCAAGACATTGGAAGCAACACCACCCAGCGACAGGCCCGACAACCGCCTGAACAGCAAGGACACCACCACTGCGCGCGCGGTCGCACCACAACTCGCCCGGGCATGTGCGTCCGCCGGCACCTCTTCGACCCCGACCGAAGCCACCACACCCTGGCAGATCCCAGCGCGGGCCCTCCGACGAGGCACGACACGCCCCATTGCGTCAGGGTGCCCACCACCCTCTGGAGCGCGCAGTTCGCGCGAACCTCCGCCCAGTCAACATTCGCGCGAGATCTCGCCCGGCCAGACCAGGGTGAACTTCGCGCGACATTCGAACGGGCTCTAGATGAGGTGGAGTTTGCTGGCTTCGTAGACGGCTTCTGCCCTGCTGGTGGCGGTGAGCTTGCGCATGATGTTGCGGACGTGGAACTTCACCGTGGTTTCCGAGATGAACAGCTTCGTACCGATGTCGCGGTTGCTGAGACCGTGGGCGAGTTGGCGGAGGACGATGAGCTCGCGTTCGGTGAGGCGCGGTTCCGCGGTGGGGGCGTTCATCGACTCGACCATCGCGGCGGCCGAGCGCGAGTCGAAGGAGCTCTCCCGGCGGGCCACCGCGCGGATGGAGCGGACGAGCTCGGTGGTGTCGACGTCCTTGACCACGTAACCGCGAGCACCGCGGTGGATCGCGTCGACGACGAGACCTCCGTCGAGGAACGTGGTCAGCACCAGGACGCCGAGGTCCGGGTGTCGCCCGGTGAGTTCCCCGCACAGCTCCAACCCCTCGGTGTTGTCGCCGGTGGAGAGCTTGAGGTCGAGCAGCACGATGTGCGGTTCGGCGTCGGCCACCACGGTCAGCGCCTCGGCCGCGGTGGCTGCCTCTCCCACCACGTCCAGGTCGTCCTCGCGTTCGAGCACCGAGCGCAGGCCGTGCCGGACGATCGCGTGGTCGTCGACGAGCACGATCCGCACCTGGTCGGTCGCCCTGCGCTGACCGGGAACCGTCATGGTGAGCCCTCCCGCGCCGATGAGAGCGGAACGTGCAGCTGCAACGCCACCCCGCCGATCCGGGAACGGCGGATGTTCAGCGTCCCGCCGAGCTCCCGCGCCCGCTCGGCCATGTTGACGAGACCGCGGTGCCGACCGACCAGGTCGGTGGCCGAGGACAGCTTCAGCGTCCGCCGCAGCTGGGCCGGGTCGCCGACGCCGTCGTCGGAGATGGTCAGCCGCAGCTGCGAGGACTCGTAGACGAGGTGCACGACGGCGCGGGTGGCTTCGGCGTGCGAGATGATGTTGAACAGCGCCTCACCGGTGAGCCGCAGGATCGAGCTCTCGTCTTCCGGCGGCAGCGGCGCGGGACTGCCTGCGACGCGCACCTCGACCTGCAGCTCGCTGGAGAGGTGCACAGTGGACAGCTGCTCCAGCAGCACCGGCAGCGAGCCCGGCGGTTCCTCGGCGCCGTGGTGCAGCGCGTAGATCGCCGCGCGCAGCCGTTCCACGGCCTGCTGCGTGAGACCCTTCGCCGGGGCCAGCTTCTCGGCGACGCGTTCCGCCTCCGGCCCCATCTCGGCGAGTTCGGACCGGCACACCTCGACGGTCATGCCGGCGCTGAGCACGTACTGGGTGACGGTGTCGTGCAGTTCGCGGGCGATGCGGTGGCGCTCGTCGTCGAGGGCCTGGCGCTGCATGGCTTCGACCAAGCGCCGCTGGGTCTCCTGCAGTTCGGCGTTGCGGGCGGCCAGGTCGCGGGCCTGCTGGGCCGCCGCTTCGGAGAGCTGCTCGGTGCGTCCGCGCAGCTGCGCGGCGGCGTGGAACAGGAACGAGTTGTGCACGGCCACCGCGGCCTGGTTGGCCAGCACGCGCAGGATCGCCAGGTCCGTCTCGGCCACGTGCACGTCGCCGGGCCAGCCGACGATGCCACCGACGGGTTCGTCGTCGAGGGTCATGGGTGCCCGGACCCAATCCTCACCGCCGGGGTCGAGCTCGATCTCCCAAGGCCGGTTGCGGATCACCTCGAGGTGCGCCCGCGCCTCCGCCGGTAGCGCGGTCTCGTCGTCGACGAGTTCGCCGCGTTCCAGCAGCAGGAACCGGGGCCGGGCGGCGCGCAGGGCGCCGTCGGCGATGCCCAGCAGGATCCGGTCGGCTTGCAGGTGCTCCGCGGCGGCGCGCACCACGGCCTCGACCAGCGTGCGGGGGCCTTCGACGGTGCGCACCAGCGCGCCGGAGATGCGGTCGAGCGCCTGCACGGCCAGCTCCAGCCGCTCGGCGGAGCGCACGTACTCCGGGTAGAAGGACCGCTTGCCGGAGCGCAGCCCGGTCAGCACGCCCAGGTCGTCGCCGAAGTCACCGCCGTAGTCGCTCCCGGACGCGGCACCGCCGCTCACAGCGCCGCCCGGAACAGCTGGGCGATGTCGGTCGGGCGCGCTTCGCGCGGGTTGGTGGTCAGGCAGGCGTCCTTGAGGGTGTTGCGGGTCAGCACCGGGACGTCCACATCGGACACGCCGAGCGAGCGCAGCGTCTTGGGCACGCCCACCACGTCGGCCAGCTCGCGCACCCGCTCCGCGAGGGTCAGCGCCACGTCCTGGGCGGGAACACCGTCGGTCCGGATGCCGATCGCGGCGGCCAGCGGCACGTAGCGGTCCGGATCGGTCTCGGCGTTGTACCGGATGACGTGCGGCAGCAGCACGCCGTTGATCACTCCGTGCGGTGCGTCGAGCAGCCCGCCGACCTGGTGGCTCATCGCGTGGGTGGCGCCGAGGATGGCGTTGGTGAAGGCCATCCCCGCCTCCAGCGCGCCCTGGGCCATCGCGATGCGCGGTTCCGCCTCGGTGGGCCGGAACAGGGTGCGGGCGAGGTTGGCGGTGATCAGCTTCGCGGCGTGCAGCGAGTGCTGCTCGGTGAGGGTGTTGTGCGCGCGGGAGACGTAGGACTCGATGGCGTGGGTGAGCGCGTCCAGGCCGGTCGCCGCGTTGAGCCAGTCCGGCATGCTGGTCAGCAGCCGCGGGTCGACGACCGAGATCTCGGGCACGAGCGCCCGGCTGAGGATGGTGATCTTCGTGGCGTTCGCGGTGTCGGTGATGATCGCGAACTGCGAGACGTCGGCTCCGGTCCCCGAGGTGGACGGGGCCATCACCAGCGGCGGGATCGGGTTCACGACCTGGTCCACACCTTCGTAGTCCAGGATCCGGCCGCCGTTGCCGGACAGGATCGCCACGCCCTTGGCCGCGTCGATCACCGACCCGCCGCCGACGCCGACGATCACGTCCGCGCCGGACTCGGCGTAGCGCCGGTAGGCGGCCTCGACCTCGTGGTCCTTCGGGTTCGGGGTGACCTCGTCCCACACCACGGCCGAGAGCCCGACCGCCTCCAGGTGCGTGCCAGCCTCAGCAGCCCACCGGGCTTCGGTGAGCCCGCCGTCGGTGACGAGGAACGGGCGGCGCGCACCGAGCCGGCGCGCGCAGTGGCCGAGCTCGGCCAGCGCGCCGGGACCGAACACGACCTCCGGGACGTGGAACTTCGCCAGCCGGGGCAGATCACCCCCAGGGCAGGCGAGTTGCGGCCCGGGGAGCTCGGCGACTTCGAGTTCGGGCGAGCTGGACACCCGGCTTCGCACTGTCATCAGGCTTCCTCCAGGCACCGGTGCGGGCATCTGCGAGCGCCGGCCAGGTCGGCGCGCCGGACCGGGACCATCCTAGCCCGGAACGTGACACGCACCACAGCTGCGCGGACGGGCGGGACCTGCCCGGTCGGGCAGGTCCCGCCACCGCCCCCTCCGTCCGGGGCTCGCCGGTCAGACGAGTCCGAACGCCGTGAGCTCGTCGTCGGTGAGCAGTCGGGAGCGGATCAGGAACCGGACGCCCTCGGGGGCCTCCAGCGAGAAACCGCTGCCCCGCCCGCGCACGACGTCGATCGTCAGGTGGGTGTGCTTCCAGTACTCGTGCTGCGCCGCTGACATCCACACCGGGACCGCTTCGCCGTCCACGTCGAGGTCGCCGAGGTGGACGTCGGAGCCTCCGGTGCGGAACTCCCCCGCCGGGTAGCACATCGGGGCGCTGCCGTCGCAGCACCCGCCGGACTGGTGGAACATCAGCGGCCCGTGCTCGGCCCGGAGGCGGCGCAGCAGCTCCGCCGCCTCCGGGGTCACGGCGACCCGTGCGTGCTCCATCAGAAGAAGCCCAGCTTGTCGGGCGAGTAGCTGACCAGCAGGTTCTTGGTCTGCTGGTAGTGCTCGAGCATCATCTTGTGGTTCTCGCGGCCGATGCCGGACTGCTTGTAACCGCCGAAGGCCGCGTGCGCCGGGTAGGCGTGGTAGTTGTTCACCCACACCCGGCCGGCCTGGATCTCGCGGCCGGCGCGGTAGGCGGTGTTGGCGTCGCGCGACCACACACCGGCGCCCAGGCCGTAGAGGGTGTCGTTGGCGGTCTTGATCGCGTCGGCGTAGTCGTCGAAGCGGGCCACCGAGACGACCGGTCCGAAGATCTCCTCCTGGAAGATCCGCATCTTGTTGTGGCCCTCGAAGACCGTGGGCTGCACGTAGTAGCCGCCGGAGAGCTCCCCGCCGAGTTCGGCCTTCTCGCCACCGGTGAGGACCTTCGCGCCCTCCTGCTTGCCGATGTCGATGTAGGAGAGGATCTTCTCGAACTGGTCGTTGCTGGCCTGCGCCCCGATCATGGTGTCGGTGTCGAGCGGGTTGCCCTGCTGCACGGCCTTGGTGCGCTCGACGGCCTCGCCGAGGAAGTCGTCGTAGATGCCGCCCTGGACGAGCGCCCGCGACGGGCAGGTGCAGACCTCACCCTGGTTGAGCGCGAACATCGTGAACCCTTCGAGGGCCTTGTCGTAGAAGGCGTCCCGGGAGGCCGCGACGTCGTCGAAGAAGATGTTCGGGCTCTTGCCGCCCAGCTCGAGCGTGACCGGGATGATGTTCTCGCTGGCGTACTGCATGATCAGCCGGCCGGTCGTGGTCTCACCGGTGAAGGCGATCTTGCTGATCCGGTTGCTCGAGGCCAGCGGCTTGCCCGCCTCGACGCCGAAGCCGTTGACCACGTTGACCACACCGGCGGGCAGCAGGTCGCCGATGACGCTGAGCAGCACGTGGATCGACGCGGGGGTCTGCTCGGCGGGCTTGAGCACGACGGCGTTGCCGGCGGCCAGGGCGGGCGCCAGCTTCCACACGGCCATCAGGATCGGGAAGTTCCACGGGATGATCTGGCCGACCACGCCCAGGGGCTCGTGGAAGTGGTAGGCGACCGTGCTGTCGTCGACCTCGCTGATACCGCCCTCCTGCGCGCGGATGGCGCCGGCGAAGTAGCGGAAGTGGTCGATGGCCAGCGGGATGTCGGCTGCGAGGGTCTCGCGGACCGGCTTGCCGTTCTCCCAGCTCTCGGCGACGGCCAGCTTCTCCAGGTTCGCCTCCATGCGGTCGGCGATCCGGTTGAGGACGGTGGCCCGCTCGCCGACCGAGGTGCGACCCCACGACCGGGCTGCGCCGTGCGCGGCGTCCAGCGCTCGTTCGACGTCGTCGGCGGTGCCGCGGGCGATCTCGGTGAAGTCCGCCCCGGTCACCGGCGTCGGGTTCGCGAAGTAACCGCCCTTGGCCGGAGCCACGTACTCACCGCCGATGTAGTGGTCGTAGCGGGACTCGTAGGCCACGACGCTGCCCTGCGTACCCGGCGCTGCGTACTTGGTCATGCGTTGCCTCCTGCGCGAGAACTTCCGTTGTCGAACGGGATCGTGTCGCGCCTCACGTTGCAACGAGGTTGCACGGGCGTTGGGCCGATCGGCTGACTGACCGAACGGACGGTGTTGCGCCTGACGGCGGCTCACACCCTTGTCCTCCGGGGCACCGGTGGTCATCATGACCTCGCGCGTCGACGAGGACGTCGGAGTGGAGGCACGGTGCAGTCAGAGGAGGAGACCCCGACCGCGACGATGCTCGCCGATCCGCTGGAGTACGCGTCGCTGCTCGGTCGGGTGTGGGATGCGGTGCTGCGCGGGGACCGCGCGCCCCGTTCGCCCCGGGCGTTGGTGTCGGAGTCCTGGCAGCGTTCGCTGGCCGCCGACGTCGACCCCGATTCCTGCGAGGCACCGGTGGTCTGCGAACGCGACGAGGTGCGCGACATGCGCGACGAACACCCGCTCAGGGCCGCGATCCCGGTGCTGCGCCAGACCGTCCTCGACGTCGCCGACGAGGCCGAGCACGTGATGATCGTGACCGACCGGGACGGTCTGATCCTGTGGCGCGAGGGCAACGCCGAGGTGCAACGCCGCGCCGACCGGGTGCGGCTGAGCGAGGGCACCCGCTGGGCGGAGGAGTCCATCGGCACCAACGCGATGGGAACCACTCTCGCGGTCGGCACACCGGTGCAGATCTACTCCGCCGAGCACCTGGTGCGGACCTACCACGACTGGACCTGCGCGGCGAGCCCCATCCACGACCCGGACACCGGTGACGTGCTGGGGTCGGTGGACATCAGCGGTCCGCTGCGCACGGTGCACCCGGCGATGGTGTCGCTGGTCAGCGCCGCAGCGCAGCTCGCCGAAAGCCACCTGCGCGCGCGGATGGCCGCGCGCGACGAGCAGCTGCGGGCCCGCAACATGCCGCACCTGCGAGCCCTGCGTGGCGAGGCCGGCGCACTGCTCACCCGCACCGGGCGGGTGCTGGCGGTGGAACCGGGTGCGGCGGTGCTGCCCGAGCGGGTCGACGTCACCGGCGGCCGGGTCACCCTCGCCGACGGCCGCGAGGCGGTGCTGGAACGGCTGGTCGAGGGCTACCTGCTGCGGTTGCCGGGTTCTCCCACGGCGCGGTCCCGCCCCCGGCCTGTGCTGTCACTGTCCTTCTTGGACTGCTCCGGTCCGCGCGCGGTGCTCGACGGGCGCGAGGTCCCGCTCACCTTGCGGCACGCGGAGATCCTGACGCTGCTGGCGATGCGGCCGGCGGGCCTGACCGCCGACCGGCTGGCGTTCCAGCTCTACGGCGAACGCGGCAACCCGGTCACCGCGCGGGCGGAGATCCACCGGTTGCGAGCGCACCTGGGCGAGCACGTGATCGCCACCAAGCCCTACCGGTTGCAGGCGGAGGTCGACGCCGACTTCCTCACCGTGCGCCGGGCGCTGCGCGACGGCGACCTGCGCACCGCGTCGGAGACCTACCGGGGACCGCTGCTGGAGGACAGCGAGGCGCCCGCGATCCGCGACGAGCGCGAGGAGCTGTTCGCCTCGCTGCGCAACGCCGTCCTCGACCGCGGCGACGTCGCCGCGCTGTGGGCGCTGTTCCGCGACCACCCGACCGACGACCTGGAAGTCCTGGGCCAGCTCGCGCACCGGCTCCCGCGGCACGACTCGCGCCGGCCGCTGGTGACGGCGCGGATGCAGCAGGTGCTGGCCGGCGAGGCCTGATCAGGCGCGCAGCCCGGCGAGCAGGACCTCCACGACGCGCTCGACCGAGTCGACACCGCCGGTCGGCAGGTGCGAGGACAACACCCCCTCGACCATCTCGCAGATCAGGGCGAGGTCGGCCGGGGTGACGTCGGCCCGGACCACGCCCGCCTCCTGCGCCCGGCGCAACCCGGGGGCGAGCACCGCCACCAGCTGGTTGGCGTACCGGCGCTGGTCGGCGGGTGGGAGCTCGCGGAACAGCCGCACCAGCGGCCGCCGCGAGATCTGCTCCTCGAACAGCTCCGCCAGCACCTCGAGGAAGTCGGCGCCCGCGGTTTCGGCGACGAGCTCGCGCAGCAAGTGCAGCTTGCTCTCGGCCACCGCGAGCCCGAGGGCGTAGCGGTCCGAGAAGTGCCGGTAGACCGTCGCCCGGCCCAGCCCGGACCGGCGGGCGATCTCCGTCAGCGGTACCAGGTCGACGTCCTCGGTGAAGGCCTCGTCGGCCGCACGCAGGATGACCTCGCGGTTGCGGCGCGCATCGGTACGGCGGGAGTTCAGCACCGCGCACCACCACAAGACCGCACGAGGACCCAACCTACTAGCCAGTAGTGAGATCGTCGACCAGTTCAATGTCTCGTTTCGGCTGCCTAGGCTTCCGGCGCAGTTGATCACATCCCTGCCGTGGAGGTCGCCGATGCCCGAACTGAGCCGCCGGACCCTGCTCGCCGGAACCGCCGCAGCCACCGGTCTCACCCTGCTGGGACCGTCCGCCCACGCGTCCCGCCGCGTGCGGCTGACCCGCGAAGAACACCGGGTGGTGGTCATCGGTTCCGGGTTCGGCGGCGGTGTGACGGCACTGCGGTTCGCCCAGGCCGGGATCCCGGTGCTGGTCCTGGAACGCGGCAAGCGCTGGCCGACCGGCCCTGACGCCGACACCTTCCCCACCTTGGCCTCCCCGGACAAGCGGTTCTTCTGGCTCGGGTCGGGCCCGTCGCTGTTCGGGATCGCCCCGCCACCGTTCGAGCGCTACACCGGCCTGCTGGAGCGCGTGACCGGCAACGGCATGGACATCATGTGCGCGGCCGGGGTCGGTGGCGGTTCCCTGCTCTACCAGGGCATGACGTTGCAACCGACCGAGGACGTCTTCAACGCCAACATGCCCGAGCGGCTCGACTACGCCCGGATGGACCGCGTCTACTACCCGCGCGTGGCCGAGATGCTCAAGATCGCCACCGCACCCGACGAGCTCATCCAGAGCGAGACCTACAAGGCCTCGCGCATCTTCGCCCGCAACGCTCAGCGCGCCGGCTTCTCGGTGGAGAAGATCCCGATGCCGATCGACTGGGACTTCGCGCTGCGCGAGCTCCGCGGCGAGATGAAACCGTCCTACACCAACGGGGATTGCGCGTTCGGGGTGAACAACGGCGGCAAGCACTCCGTGGACGTCACCTACCTCGCCCAGGCCGAGGCGACCGGCAAGGTGACCGTCGCCGCCCAGCACAACGTCACCGAGGTGGCCAGGACCCGGGACGGCCGGTGGGAGGTCCACGTCGACCGCATCGCCACCGACGGCACCGTCCTGGAGCAGAAGATCATCACCACCGGCGCGCTGGTGATGGCCGCGGGCACGGCGGGCACCACCCGGCTGCTGATGCGCGCCGCCGCCAAGGACCAGGTCCCGGACATGCCGGACGGTCTCGGCTCCAACTGGGGCTCCAACGGCGACCGCATCTACACCTGGACCGACGTGGCCGACGACTTCGGCTCGCCGCAAGGCGGTCCGGTGGTCTACGGCAGCAAGGAGTGGGACGACCCGACGCTGGCCAACACCGTCATCCAAGCGTCCCTGCCGCCGTTGCCGAACCTGCGCACGACGATGCTGGTCGGCTACGGCGTCAGCTCTGGACGCGGCCGGTTCGTCTACGACCCGGACAAGGACGACGCCGTGCTGGACTGGCCCGCGCAGGCGGACTCGGTGCTGGCCGACCGCGTCGACGAACGCGTCGCCGCGGTCGCCGGCGACGGCTCGGTCCGCCTCGACACCACCTCCCTGGTGCCCAACACCTGGCACCCCCTGGGCGGCGCGTCGATGAACGTGGTCTGCGACCTCGCCGGCCGCGTGCGGGGTCAGCGCGGACTCTACGTGCTCGACGGTGCGCTCATGCCGGGCAACACCGCCGCGTGCAACCCCTCGATGACCATCGCCGCAGTGGCCGAGCGGGCCACGGACGAGCTCCTCACCCACGACGCCGGCGTGGTTTTCTAGGGTCCTCGTGTTGCGTTGCTGGGCGGTGCCGGTGCAGAACCAGAGCGGCTCTGTGGCTCTGTGGCTCCGTGGCTCCGTGGCTCCGTGGCTCCGTGCGCCACTCTCGATGCATGTCCGGTACGCGGCGTCGCGTCGTACTCGCCACGAACCGCTCAGAACCCGCGGCGGTGCCAGCTGCCAGACACGGCTGCCGCCGCGAGCCGCCTGGGTCCTGCGCGGTGCTGGTCGAGTCCCGCAGCGGGAACGGGGGCTCCGCCGCTTTCACGACGCTCGTGCCCCTGCGCCACCCGAGGTGGCGCAGGGGCACGAGATCTCACCGCTGGGTGTGGGAGGCGTCCAGGAACTCTTCCCGGTGGATCTTGCGGGGGGCCATCCGGCGTCGTTTGAGGGCTTTGACGCCGGCTTCGACCATCCCGGGTGGGCCGCACAGGTAGGCGCTGAGACCGCGGCAGGACTGGAAGTCCGCGAGCACCACGTCGGTCACCAACCCGGTGGATCCGTCCCAGTCCTCTTCGCACAGGCACGGCCGGTACCGGAAGTTCGGGTGCGCACGCACCAGGTCCTCGAAGAGCTCGACGTCGTAGAGGTCTTGCCGGCTGCGTCCACCGTGGTAGAGGTGCAGTTCCGGAACGAGGTCGTGGGCCAGCGCGTGCCGCGCGATCGACTTCAGCGGCGCCAGCCCCGTGCCCCCGGCGATGAGGATCGCCGGTTCCGCCTGCGCCAGGGGCATGCCGAAGTCGCCGAGGGGTCCCGCGAGCTCCACGCGCTCACCCACCGACAAGCCCGCGAACATCCACCCGTCGGTCGCGATCCCTCCCGGGGTGCGGCGCACGTGGAACTCCAGCCGCGAGGTCTCCGACGGCGGGTTGGCCATCGAGTACTGCCGCGCGACTCCGGTCCCGGGAACCGTGATCTCGGCGTACTGCCCCGGGTTGAAGGCCATCGGCTCGTCGAGCTCCACGACGAGCCGGCGGACGTCGCGGGCGATGTCGTCGAGCACCACCACGGTGCCGGTGTGGTCGCGCAGCGGGTGCCGCGGAACCCCGTCGTCCGGGTCGACCTTCTCGACCGGTTCCAGCACCAGCCCGGACCTCGGCGTGGCCTGGCAGCCCAGCGCGATCCCGGCCGAGCGCTCCTCGGGAGTGAGCGTGTACTCGGAGGAACCGCGGTGGTCGACCTCGCCGGAGAGGACCTTCACCTTGCAGCTGCCGCAGGTGCCCTGCGTGCAGGAGTGCGGCAGCCAGATGTCGTTCCGCAGGCAGGACTCCAGGATTGACTGGCCCGCAGCGCACGTCGTCGACCGGTCCAGCGGGTCGATGCGCACGTCGTGGGCCACTTCGGGTGCCGACATCACACCTCCCACTCGGCGTGCAGCTCGACCGGGCCGCGGAAGCCCCAGCCCCAGAAGCCCACCTCGTGGCCGGCGGCCGGCTGCAGGTTCGGGATGGCTTCGAACAGCTCCTCCAGGGCGATGCGCACGACCTCGGTGGCGAAGTAGGTTCCCGCGCAGGCGTGCTTGCCCGCGCCGAAGGCCAGGTTCGGCACCGGAGTGCGGTCCAGGTCGAACGCCGCCGGCGAGCTGTAGTCCGCCTCGTCGTGGTTGGCCGAGCCGTAGGACATCATCACCACCGAACCGGCGGGCAGCTCGATGCCGTCGATGACCATGTCCCGGTGGTTGCGCCGCGCCACCGCCGACCAGATCGGCGACGCCCACCGCACTCCCTCGGTGATCGCCCTGCGCACCAGCGACGGGTCGTCGATGACCCGTTCCAGCTGGTCGGGCCGGGTGAACAGGCCGGCGATCGTGGTGGCCATCGCGTGCCCCGGCTCCTGCATCGCACCCAGCAGGAAGACGAAGATGTTGGGGTAGATGACGTCCCGGTCGCGGACCTGCCCGGGCGGCATGCCGTCGTGCAGCCAGTGCGACAGCGCGCTGTCGTCGGGTTCGACGGTCCACTTGTCCAGCAGCGGGTCCACCACCGCGCGGATCTCGGCCTTGGCCTCGTCGCCGGGCCGGAAACCGTCCGGGTGGGCCCAGTCGCCGTTCTCGTCGACGCCGGCGTTGGTGAACGAGACGCTGAGCTTGCGGAACCACTCGCGCAGCTTGTCCGAGCTCACCGACTGCAGGCCCATCAGGTCCCCGAGGCTGCGCACGCTGACCGGCTCGCAGTACTGCGCCACCAGGTCCGCCTTGCCGTCGTCCTCGAAGGCCTCCAGGTAGCGGCGGGCGATCGGCCGCGCCAGCCCGTCGACGTAGCGGTCCACCTCGCTGGGCTGCAGACCCGGGTCGACCATCGCGCGCAGGTCGTCGTGCTCGGCACCGTTGGCGTCCAGCACCGCCGGATCGCCGAAGGTGCGGCGACCAGCCGGGGCGATGACGCCCTCGAAGTCGCTGTCGTCGGAGCCTGCGATCCGCTGGCACATCTCCTTGGTGGAGGCCACCCAGCAGCCCAGCGCGGGGACGTAGGCAAGCGGGGCCTCGGCACGCAGCCGCTCGTAGAACGGGTACGGATCGCGCTCCAGCTCCTCCACCGTCACGTCCGCGATCCAGCTCGGGGTCGTCATCGTCATCGCCAGTACCTCCGTCGCTCTTCCGGCGCATTTCGCACCTCGGGTGGGTCCGCAGCGGGTCCGGGATCGCCGGCCGGCGGTGTCACCAGGGAAAACACCACGCCGCGACCGGTGCGGTCGAGCCGCTGCGCGCGGTGCCGGGACGGATTGCGCGACGAAATCGGGATTCGGGCCCGTCACCGCTTCAACCAGGCGCTGCCACCGGATTCAATACGGCGAGCCGGCTCAACGACGAGGAGGCGAGATGGCGACCGCAACGACGGAAGGCGCAGTCCGCCGGGCGGCGACGCGCGATTGGAGCGAGGCGATCCGGGCCGTCACCGGCGCCTACTTCCCGCACGAGCTACACCCGCTGTCACCCGCGGACCGGCTCGACCTGGCGATGCACACCGTCGACTTGGGCCCGGTGACCGTGGGCCGGATCGGCTGGGGCGTGGACGTGGCCATCGACTGCGCCTACCCCGACGCCTACGAGGTCAACATGCCGCTGAGCGGCTGCCTGGAATCCCGGCACGGCCGCGACCAGGTGGTCTCCGGCGAAGGCACCGGCACCATCTTCCCGCCGAACCGGACCACCCCCATCACCCGCTGGTCGTCGGAGTGCACCGTCGTGGGCGTCAAGTTCGACCGCGCGTGCCTGGAGCGCGAGGCGGACCGCGTGCTGGCCGCTCCCCTGCCCGGTCGACTCGAGCTGCCCGCGCAGATCGACCGGCGCAGCGCGGCCACCCGCGGCTGGCTGCACTTCGTCCGCACCCTCACCGCCGACCTGGGCGAGACCCACGCGATGCTGGCCGACGACGGCCTCAAGCAGCAGTTGGCCAGCACGATCATGACTGGGTTCCTCCTGGCCACGCACCCCGACCGGCACAGCGCAGCGCCCGCCCGGCCCCGCATCGTCAACCGGGTCCTGGACCGGCTTCGCGAGGACCCCGCGCACGCCTGGACCGCCACCGAGATGGCCGAGATCGCCGGTGTCAGCGTCCGCCGCCTGCAGGAGGGCTTCCAGCAGTACGTCGGCGCGACACCCTCGGCGTGCCTGCGCGACATCCGGCTCACCCGTGCCCACGACGACCTCGTCGCCGCCCGCGCGGCCACGGTCGCCGAGGTCGCCGCGCGCTGGAGCTTCAGCAACACCGGCCGCTTCGCCGCGGCCTACCGCGCCAAGTACGGCTGCTCCCCGTCCGAAGCGCTCCAGCAGCAGCCCTCCCGCGCTCGTTGACTGTCGACACCTGGTTATCATCGCGTCCGTGGCGGAAGAAGCTTTGCGCAGTCTGGATCGCATGACCCTGCGGGAACGCGCCCTGGTGGCGCTCCGCGAAGCGATCCTGACGGGCCGGTACGGTCCGGGTGATCACCTCGGCGAGGTCGAGATCGCCTCGCAGCTGTCGATCAGCCGCGGCACGGTGCGCGAAGCGTTGCGGCACCTCCAGCAGGAAGGGCTCGTCACTCCGGGCGTGCGCGGCATGTTGCGGGTGCGCAGCCTGACCGACGAGGAGGTCGACGAGCTGTTCCGGGTCCGCTGCGCGCTGGAGGGCCAAGCCGTCGCCGAGATCGTCGAGTCCGATCAGCTCCCCCACCTGGTCGCCGAGCTGAACGCGGCGCTGGACAAGCTCGAAGCCGCCACGGGTGACCTCAACGAGCAGCTGGAAGCCGACCTCGCCTTCCACGCGCAGCTGTGCGAGCTGTCGGGCAACTCGATCCTGCTCGACACCTGGCGGCACCTCGAGGGCCCGATCCGGGTCGTCGTGATGAGCGCGTCCAGCGAGAACCGGCGTTTCCCGATGTCCGCGGGCCACCACCGGCCGATCGTCGAGGCCATCGCGCGCGGCGACGCCGACACCGCCGTGCGCGTCCTCCGCGAGCACATGCAGGCCGCGGTCACGCTGCTCACCGCACAGGCCTGACCTCCGCGCCTCGAACGCTGCGGGGCTCGCCGATCCTTCGCCAGGTCGGCACGTGCACCTGACTTCCCGCCTGTCCCGGTACGTCCAAGGCCGCCGCGGTCCTCCTGGGCTCGGCACGCCCCTCAGGCCTGGAGCTGTGTTCTTGACACCCACCCGGTCGCCCCTATGATGACTGTCAACATTGACTGTTGACACTCAACATCAAGCCACCCGATCAAGGAGGATCGCGATGGCAAGCTCCTCATCACGGGCGTCGGTCCACGGCAGTCCGGACAAGTTCAGAGTCGCCGTCGGCTGCGGAGTCGGCGCGACGATCGAGACCTACGACTTCATCGGGTTCGGCACCGCGGCCGCCCTCTACTTCGGCGATGCGTTCTTCCCGGACTCCGACCCGCTGTCCGCCTCGCTGCTGTCCTTCGCGACCCTCGGCGTCGGCTTCGCAGCACGCCCGCTCGGCGGCCTCATCGCAGGTCACCTGGGCGACCGCATCGGCCGCAAGCCGGTGCTGGTCTCCTCGCTCCTGCTGATGGGCATCGCCACCGTGCTCATCGGCTGCCTGCCCACCTACCAGCAGGTCGGGGTCTGGGCACCGGTGCTGCTGGTCGCCATCCGCATCGTGCAGGGCATCGCCTTCGGCGCGGAGTGGGGCGGCGCCATCCTGATGACCTTCGAACACGCTCCCTGGCGCAGGCGCGGTCTCTACACCGGCATCACGCAGGCCGGGTTCCCCGTGGGCCTGCTGCTGGCGAACCTGGCGTTCCTGCTCAGCGCGGGCATGGGCGGCACGCTGGCGTGGCGCATCCCGTTCCTGCTCTCGGCAGTGCTGATCGTGGTGGGCATCCTGATCCGCCTCAAGATCGACGAGTCGCCCGAGTTCGAGGACCTCAAGGAATCCGGTGCGGTCGCGCGCAACCCGCTCCTCGACGTGCTGCGGGAGGACTGGCGCACCGTGCTGCGCACGTTCTGCCTGCGCGTGGTCGAGACCGCGGGCTACGCCGTGTCGGTGACCTTCATGCTCACCTACCTGCAGCTCGACGGCTCGCCCACCTCGGACTCGACGAGCCTGCTGGCGCTGACCACCGCCGCGGGCCTCGGCATCGCGGCCACGACGTTGTGGGGCCACGGCTCGGACGTCTTCGGCCGGCGCCGGTCTACCTGCTGGGTTGCGCGATCGCGGTGGCCTGGGGCGTTCCGATGTTCCTGCTGGCCGGCACCGGCTCCGAGGTGCTGGTCGTGGTCGCCTTCGTGATCAGCTACGCGATCTGCCAGAACTCGCTGGCAGGCGTGCAGGGCGCCTGGTTCTCGGAGCTGTTCGCGACCAAGACCCGCACGGCCGGGGCATCGCTGGCCTACCAGATCTCCGCCGTCGTCTCCGGTTTCACACCGATGATCGCCACCGCCCTCTACGGGCAGTTCGGCTGGACCGGTCCGGCGTTGCTGTTCAGCGGCTACGGCGTGCTGGGCCTGGTCGCCGCGCTGCTCACCCGCGAGACCTGGGGCCCGCAGCAGAAGGAGCAGGTCGCGGCCCTCGAACGCGCCACCACCGGCAAGGAGGAAGCAGTTGTCTGATCGCACGCGGCGGATCGCGGAATCCGCGCGCCGCATCCGCACGAACGCCTTGGACATGGGTGAGCTGCAAGGACAGGGCTACATCGCCCAAGCGCTCGGTGTCGCGGACGTGCTGGCCGTGATGTACACCGACCAGCTGCGGCTCCGGCCCGAAGACCCGGAGTGGGAGGACCGCGACAGGTTTCTGCTGTCCATCGGCCACTACGCCATCGCGCTGTACGCCGCGCTCGCCGAGGTCGGTGTGCTCGACACCGACGAGCTGCAGACCTACGCCGCTGACGACTCGCGGTTGCCGATGTCGGCCATGGCCAGCTACACGCCCGGTGTGGAGATCTCCGGCGGATCGCTCGGGCACGGCCTCGGCGTCGCCGTCGGCATGGCGATCGGGTTGCGGCACAGGGGAAACCAGTCGCGGGTCTACAACCTGCTCTCCGATGGCGAGCTGGACGAGGGCTCCACCTGGGAGGCGGCCCTGGCAGCCTCGCACCACGGCTTGGACAACCTCATCGCCCTCGTCGACGTCAACGCGCTGCAGGCGGACGGTCCGACCGTCGACGTGCTGCGCACCGAACCGGTCCAGGCCAAGTGGGAATCGTTCGGCTGGAACGCGGTCCGCGTCGATGGCAACGACGTCGACGCGCTGGTCACCGCTCTCGACGGGCTGCGCGAGCACCGGGGCTCTCCGTCGGTGCTGATCTGCGACACCCGCGTCGGCCGCGGTGTCCCGTTCCTGGAGAGCCGGGAGAAGGCGCACTTCATGCGGGTCGAACCGCACGAGTGGCAACTGGCACGCGACCACCTGCAGGAGGTCCGCGCATGACGACCGCGAACACGAAGAAGGCCACCACCTCGGCGATGATCGCCTCGTTCGCCGACGAAGGCCACAGGACCACCAAGGCCCCGTTCGGACACGCCCTGGCGCAGCTCGCCGAGCAGCGCCAGGACGTGGTCGGGTTGTCGGCTGACCTGGCCAAGTACACCGACATGCACGTCTTCCGCGACGCCCACCCGGACCGGTTCTTCCAGATGGGCATGGCCGAGCAGGCACTGCTGGCAGCCGCGGCCGGGATGGCCGAGGTGGGCCTGACGCCCTTCGCCTCGACCTACTCGGTGTTCGCGACCCGCCGTGCCTACGACTTCCTGTGCCTGGACATCGCCGAACCGGGGCTCAACGTCAACGTCATCGGCGGCCTGCCTGGGCTGACCACCGGTTACGGGCCGAGCCACCAAGCGACCGAGGACATCGCGATCCTGCGCGGCATGCCGGGACTGACCATCGTGGACCCGTGCGACTCGGTGGACATCGAGCAGGCGGTGCCGCAGCTCGCCGACGCCCCGGGGCCGACCTACCTGCGGTTGCTGCGCGGTGCCGTGCCGACCGTGCTCGACGAGCACGACTACCGCTTCCAGCTCGGCAAAGCCGCTGAACTGCGCACCGGGCGGGACGTGCTGCTGATCTCCAGCGGTCTGATGACGATGCGCGCGCTGTCGGCGGCCGCCGAGCTCGCCGAGGACCACGTCGACGTCGCCGTGCTGCACACGCCGACCATCAAACCGCTGGACAACGAAGCGGTCCTGGCCGCCACCGGTCGGGGAAGGCTCGTGGTGACGCTGGAGAACCACACCGTCGTCGGCGGCCTGGCCGAGGCGGTCGCGTCGTGCCTGGCCTTCGCCGGAGTCAGCGAGCGGATCGTGCCCATCGGCCTGCCCGACGAGTTCCTCGCCGCCGGAGCGCTGCCCACGCTGCACGACCGCTACGGGCTTTCCGTGCCGCAGATCAAGAAGCGCGTGCTCGCCGAACTCGGCTGACCCACCTAGGAGATCGCATGACCGACAACCGCACAGCCATCGTCACCGGAGCCGGTTCGCGCCGCGGCATCGGCCAGGGCATCGCCCACGCGCTGGCCGCGCAGGGCTGGAACGTCGCCGTGCTCGACATCGACGAGGCCAGCGCCAAGGACACCGCCAACGCCCTCACCGAAGCGCACGGGGTCGCTGCGGTCAGCGCTGCCTGCGACGTCACCGACAAGTCCGCCGTGGACGCAGCGGTGTCCACAGTAGAGGAGTTGTTGCCGGCGATCGGTGCCTTGGTCAACAACGCCGGCATCACCTCACCGGTCCCGTTCGCGGAGGTCTCCGACGCGGAGTGGGACCGGGTCTTCGAGGTCAACGTCCGGGGCAGCTACCTGATGACCAAGCGGGTCGTCGACGGCATGGCCTCGCGCGGGTTCGGCCGCATCGTCAACCTCTCGTCGGTGTCGGCCGAGCGCGGTGGTGGCGTGTTCGGCGGGGTTGCGTACTCGGCGGCCAAAGCCGGGTTGCTCGGGTTCTCCCGCGCGCTGGCCCGCGAACTGGGACCGGCGGGCGTCACGGTGAACTCCGTGGCCCCGGGGCTCATCGACACCGACATCACCGCCGGCAAGCTCGACCCGGAGCACAAGGCGGCCATGGTCGCCGACATCCCGACGCGCCGCGCGGGCAGGGTCGAGGACGTCGCCGACGTCGTCGCGTTCCTGTGCCGCCCGGAGTCGAGCTACCTCACCGGTGTCACCTACGACATCAACGGCGGCTCGCACATCCACTGACCGACGCGGTGGGGCCCGCACCGGGTGCGGGCCCCACCGCCGGCAGACACCCGCGGGTGCGCGCCACGACCTGGGTCCTCGCCTGCGCCGCTGTTCTGCTCTCCGCGATCCTCCTCGTCGGCCCCTCGATCACCGTGCGGACCGAGGTGCTGCACCATCTCCGAGGACGCCGTGTCACCTACGAGCACGCGGGGCCCAGCGGTCCCACGACCTCCGCCTCGTCGAAGTCCGCACCGTGACGGACACGAGGCGGGAACTCCGGCTGGGACGGACGCTGCTGAGCCCTACTACCCCGTGGTGACCTGGCTGCCCGACGCGGTGGCGATCACCTCCACCAGCGTCCGCTGACCGACCCGGCTTTCGCCACGCTTTCGAGTGACCACCGGACATCTCTCGCGCGAAATCTCCGCCCACCCCCTGTGGGGTGAAGCCCGCGCTTCCTCGGCTTCGGTCTTGTTCATGCCGGGCGCTCAGGTGGTGCGGGGTGGTGGCCAGCCGAAGGTGCTGTGATCATCAGCCTAGTTGAGACCTGTCGGGGTGGTGACGTCGTGAACGTCTGGCGCATGGCTGAGGACGGGCACCGTGTGGTGTCCCCGCCCTCCCTGGTCTCACTGGTCGGCGCGCAGTTCCGCCAGGTGTTCCAGTTGGTCGCAGGCGCCGGTCCGACGGCGACGGCCACCGTCGCCCACCAACCGCCTCAGCGGAGGATTTCCACCAACAGCACCCATGCGTTGACCAACGCGCCGATGAGGGCCACGATCACCCCGGCCGGAAGCCAGTACAGCCCGCCGAGCGTCCCGGTGATCGTCCCCAGTCCCCCGACGATCGTCGCTACCGACAGCAACCCGGCGGGGATGGCGCTGTTGATGATCCACAACAGGAGTGTCTGTTCCGATGAGCGCAGCCAGGGCCGGTTCAACACCGCCAGCCATGCAGCGGTGACCGTGCCGAGCGCAACTAGCTCCGCGCCCAGGACGCTTTCGCTCTGGCCGGGGATCAACAGCAGCAGTGCGATGATGAGGGGTGCGGCGAGCAGCATCAGGGTGTGCCCGGCTCGGGCCGTCAGCCGGTACCCGGCCAGGATCCGCTCCAGGTTGATCGACAACGCCACGAACAGCAGACCGGCCAGCGCACCACTGGCACCGGCCACCGCAACACCGAAGTCGGCCCACGCCTCGGCCTGATAGGCACTCACGGCGCTGATCGTGCCAGCAGTTGCGACTGGCGGCGCGGTGCTGTCACACGGTGTGTCCACGTCGCAAACGCCTGAGCGAAGGCGGGAACACCGTGTGGTGTCCCCGCCCTCGCTGGTGTCGGTCTCACTGGTCGGCGAGCAGTTTCGCCGGGTGTTCCAGCTGGTCGCTGTCGTAGGCGTCCTTGGTGGCCGCCGCGACTTCGTCCGGTGCGCGTCGGCGGAGCGCGGTGACGATCCGGGCCCGGGCCAGCCCACCGGCTCGTGGAAGCGGGCGTCACCCGCCTCCACACGGTCGACGGGCACCACGTCGTCTGGCGGACCCGGAAGGCGACGAGTTCTGCGTCGCAGCCGGGCCACGCGCATGACGGGGACCCAGAGCACGCGGCTCGTGGTGCTGCGCTGCCCTTCAGGAGCCGGGAAGTCCTCCGTGGCCGAGGAACTGCGCCGACGCCTCGGTCGCGGCGTGGCGTGGCGTTCCCGGAGCAGGACTACCTCCGGCGGTCCTGCTCCGGGAACACGACCGGCCGTGGGCGGCGAACATCGAGCTGATCTCGGAGACGACGCGTATCGCCTTGGACGGGGGCTTCGACGTGATCCTCGAAGGCATCATGTCCGCTCGTCGCCACGGGGGTGCTCGCCGCCCACGACCGCGACCACGCGGGGGCGGACCTCGATCTACTACCTCGACGTCAGCTGGCCGGAAACCGTGCGCCCGCACGCCACGCAGCAGTCGGAGGAGTTCGGGGTCGACGTGGTGCGAGAGCGGTTCGACGACGTCGGACGATGCTGGTCCCCGAAGTCCGCATCACCGAGAGCTCGACGCTGGAGGACACCGTCACGCGCCTCCAGTCGGAGGCCGTCGACTCCGGGACTCCCTCCCGGGCAGGTTGATCCAGGCGTCATCCGCTGAACGGGACGACTCCGGCGGTCAGCCGCCGCACGCGGTCGGTGTCGCGGATGCCGTCGATCTCCACGATGCGGCCGGCCACGACGGTGAACGCCATGAGCGACACCGGCCGGCCGGAGCGCGCGGCGACCACGCCGGGAAGGCCGTTGACGAGCACCGGGTGGATCTCGGCCCCCCGGCTCGCCCGGGCTTGCCGGGCGACCGTCTCGGCTCCTCGGTGCACCGCGGGAGGCCGCTCGGGGCCGTAGTCGGCGCGGAAGACGACGTCGGGGTCGAGCAACCGCACCAGGGCGGTGAAGTTGCCGGCGTTCGCGGCGGCGTAGAAGGCGTCGACGACCGCCCGCTGCGCGGTGCCGTTCTCGTCGGGCGTGGGTGGCTCGGCGCCACGAACACGTCGCCGCGCGCGGCTGGCGAGTTGCCGGGCCGCTGCCGGAGTCCGGTCGACCAGCCGCGCCACCTCGTCGAAGGGCAGGTCGAACATGTCGTGCAGCACGAACGCCACGCGTTCGGCCGGGGTCAGCGACTCCAAAACGACCAGCAGTGCGAGGCTGACCGAGTCGGCGAGCAAAGCCTGCTGCTCCGGATCATCGCCCTCGGCAGTGGAGACGACGGGGTCGGGTAGCGAGGTGGCGGTGTCGACGAGCTCTTCGCGGCGACGGCGGCGGGAGCGCAGCAGGTGCAGCGCTTCGCGGGCGACGACCGTGGTCAGCCAGCCACCGAGGTTGGCGATCTCGTCGGGCTCGACGCGGCTCAAGCGCACCCAGGCGTTCTGCACCGCGTCCTCGGCGTCGGCCACCGACCCGAGCATCCGGTAGGCCACGGCGCGCAACTGCGGTCGCTGCTGCTCGAACCGCCGAGAGAGCAGGTCGTCTGCCGCCACCTGTCACACCCTCCCTCCGCCTGGGCTCATCACTGTGAACCCGCGGACGCGCAGGACGTGACGAACGGAGGAGGAAACGGCCATGCCCGACAACGCCAGTGAGTTCATCAGCGTCAGGTACCTGGTCGACGACGTCGACAAGGCCATCGAGTTCTACACCGAGCACCTCGGCTTCACCGTCCGGACCGACTTCGCACCGGCGTTCGCCGACGTCACCCGGGACGGGCTCCGGCTGCTGCTGAGCGGCCCGACCAGTTCAGCGGCTCGACCGATGCCGGACGGCGCGATTCCCGGGCCCGGTGGGTGGAACCGCATCACCCTCGTGGTCGACGATCTCGCCGCGGAAGTGGACCGGCTGCGCGCCGAGGGGGTGGAGTTCCGCAACGACGTGGTCAGCGGCCCGGGCGGCCGGCAGGTGCTGGTGCGCGATCCCTCGGGCAACGTCGTGGAGCTGTTCGAGGCCCGCTGAGGTGTCCGGCGGTGTTCCCGCCATGTTCAACGTATAGCGCACCCGGGGCCTTGCGGCAAGACCTCGGGCATGCCGCAGAATCTCCGTCCATGAAGCCGCGACCTGCGAGAACTCTCTGATTCGCGGCGCGGTCCATCGCGGGGGTTCGACTGATGTTCGACGTTGTCATCGCCGGTGCCGGTCCGACCGGTTTGACGCTGGCGGCGGAACTGCGGCTGCACGAGGTGCGGGTCGTGGTGCTCGACGAGAAGACCGCGCCGACGGAGGTGGTGCGGGCGCTGGGGCTGCACGTGCGCAGCATCGAGGTCGTCGACCAGCGCGGGTTCCTGGACCGCTTCCTCGAGGAGGGAACGCGGTACCCGCTGCACGGGTTCTTCGCCGGGATCCAGAAACCGGCCCCGGAACTGGACACCGCGCACGGCTACGTGCTCGGCATCCCGCAGCCGAAGATCGACCGGTTGCTGGCCGAGCACGCCCTCGGACTCGGTGCCGAGGTCCGGCGCGGCTGCGAGGTCGTCGGGCTCGACCAGGACGAGAACTCGGTGTCGGTCGAGCTGGCCGACGGATCCCGGCTCCGGACGCGCTACCTCGTCGGGTGCGACGGTGGCCGCAGCACGGTCCGCAAGCTGCTCGGCATCGGCTTCCCCGGCGAGCCCGCACGGTCGGAGACGCTGCTCGGCGAGATGCTGGTGGCCGATCCACCGGAGCAGGTCCGCGCGGTGCAGGCCGAGGTGAACAAGCGGCAGCGGATCTTCGGGCTGACCCCCGTCGACGGCGAGGTGCACCGCGTCATCGTGCCCGCCGACGGCGTGGCTGAAGACCGCTCGACACCGCCGACGTTCGAGGAGTTCACGCGCCAGCTGCGGGCGTGGGCGGGAACCGATTTCGGAGTGCACTCGCCGCGGTGGCTCTCGCGGTTCAGCGACGCCACCAGGCAGGCCGAGCGCTACCGCTGCAGCCGGGTCCTGCTGGCCGGCGACGCCGCGCACGTCCACCCGCCGATGGGCGGCCAGGGCCTCAACCTCGGCGTGCAGGACGCGTTCAACCTCGGCTGGAAGCTCGCCGCGGAAGTCCACGGCTGGGCCCCGGAGGGACTGCTGGACACCTACGAGACCGAGCGGCACCCGGTCGCGGCCGCGGTGCTGGACAACACCCGGGCCCAGGCCGAGCTGATGGCCGACCACGCCGGAGCGCGGGCAGCGCGTCGGCTGGTCGCCGAGCTGATGGACTTCGAGGAGGTCAACCGGCACCTCGTCGAGAAGATCGTCGCGATCGGCATCCGCTACGACTTCGGTGACGACCACGACCTGGTTGGCAGGAGGCTGCGCGACATGCCGCTGCGAGCAAGCCGGCTCTACGAGCTCATGCGCGGAGGCCGCGGGTTGCTGCTCGACCAGACCGGGACCCTGTCGGTCGCAGGCTGGACTGACCGGGTCGACCACGTCGTCGACGTCAGCGAGCAGCTGACCGCACCGGCGGTGCTGCTGCGCCCGGACGGTCACGTGGCCTGGGTCGGCGACGAGCAGGAGGGCTTGGAGGCGAGCCTGACCCGGTGGTTCGGTGACCGCGTGTGACGCATGACTCCGGCTCCGACACGCCCATGTTGGTGTTGGACGGCGCCTGATCCCCAAGATGTAGAGTGTCGCTCGCTGGTGGTTCACCGGACCCGCGGTCCGGTGTGGCAACAGGGAACCCGGTGGAAATCCGGGACTGCCCCGCAGCGGTGAGCGGGAACGACCGCCGTCATCACGCACTGGACGCCACGCGTCCGGGAAGCGACGGCCAGTAGGACCGGTCTTGAGGAGCCGGAGCCTCCACGGAGCTCCGACACCCCCGGACGCCCGCAAGTCCGAAGACCTGCCACCGGCGCGCGCACGACCGTGCGCGCCGTCCGGGACCTCGCGGGAGGGTCCACGCGGACGTGCGACGACCGCTCGCGCCGTCGCCTCCTCGCGTGCTGCCGCTGCCGGTTCCGGGCACGCCTTCCGAGCTCGCGAGGAGAGAGTCCCGGTGACCGACACCGCACTGTCCGAACCCATCCCGCTCACCGGCGGCCGAGTGTCCACTGTGGTCGAGCAGGCCTGCGCGGGCCTCCCCGACGTGGACCCGTCGGCGGTGCTCAGCGAGGTCGAGCGCAACATCTACCCCGGCATCGACGACGCTGAGCTCGGCGAAGCGCTGGTCATGTCGGCCCGAACACTGGTGGAGTCCGAGCCGAACTACGCCCGGGTCACGGCGCGGCTGCTGCTGGACAAGCTGCGCGGCGAAGCGCTGAGCTACCTGGCGGGAACGCCGCAGCAGGCCGACCAGGACCAGATGCGGGACCGCTACGCCGCCTACTTCGCCGACTACGTCCACCGCGGCATCGAGGTCGGACGACTGGACCCGGAACTGGCCCGGTTCGACCTGCCCCGCCTCGGCGCTGCCCTGCTGGCCGAGCGCGACCTGGCCTTCGACTTCCTCGGGATGCAGACCCTCTACGACCGGTACTTCCTGCACGACGGCGGCACCCGGTTCGAGCTGCCGCAGGCGTTCTTCATGCGGGTCGCGATGGGCCTGGCACTGCGCGAGGACGACCGCGATGCGCGCGCCATCGAGTTCTACCGGCTGCTGTCGTCGTTCGAATTCATGTGCTCGACGCCGACGCTGTTCAACTCCGGGACCACCCGGCCGCAGCTGTCGTCCTGCTTCCTGACCACTGTGGACGACGACCTGCAGTCGATCTTCAGCTCCTACCGCAACAACGCGCTGCTGGCCAAGTACTCCGGCGGTCTGGGCAACGACTGGACGCCGGTGCGCGGCATCGGCGCGCACATCCACGGCACCAACGGCGAGTCGCAGGGCGTGGTCCCGTTCCTGAAGATCGCCAACGACACCGCCGTGGCGGTCAACCAGGGCGGCAAGCGCAAGGGAGCGGTGTGCGCGTACCTGGAGACTTGGCACATCGATGTCGAGGAGTTCCTGGACCTGCGCAAGAACACCGGTGACGACCGGCGTCGCACGCACGACATGAACACCGCGAACTGGGTTCCCGACGAGTTCCTGCGCCGCGTCGAGGCCGACGAGCAGTGGACCCTGTTCTCCCCCGACGAGACCCCCGACCTGCACGACCTCTACGGCGTCGCGTTCGCCGAGCGCTACCGGGCCTACGAGGCCGCAGCCGACCGGGGTGAGGTCCGGGTGTTCCGGCGGGTCAGCGCGCTGGACCTGTGGCGGCGGATGCTGACGATGCTGTTCGAGACCGGGCACCCGTGGATCACCTTCAAGGACCCGTGCAACCTGCGCTCGCCGCAGCAGCACGCCGGGGTGGTGCACTCGTCGAACCTGTGCACCGAGATCACCCTCAACACCGCCGCGGACGAGGTCGCGGTGTGCAACCTGGGCTCGGTGAACCTCGCCCGGCACGTCACCGCCGACGGACTGGACCGGGATCGGCTGGCCGCGACGGTCCGCACCGCGGTGCGGATGCTGGACAACGTCATCGACATCAACTTCTACACGATCCCCGAAGCCGAGCGCGCCAACCAGCGGCACCGGCCGGTGGGCCTGGGGTTGATGGGCTTCTCGGACGCGCTGCTGACGCTGCGCGTCCCGATGGCTTCCCAGGAGGCGGTGGAGTTCGCCGACCGCAGCACGGAGGAAATCAGCTACCACGCGATCGACGCCTCCAGCCGGCTGGCCGAGGAACGCGGGCGCTACTCCTCGTTCGACGGTTCGCTGTGGAGCCGGGGCGTGCTGCCGATCGACTCCCAGGAGTTCGTCCGCGAGGCGCGCGGCGACGACGAGCTGGACCGCACGACCGCACTGGACTGGGACGGGTTGCGAAGCCGGGTGCGCACCGACGGGATGCGCAACTCCAACGTGATGGCGATCGCGCCGACCGCGACCATCGCCAACATCTGCGGCGTCGGCCAGTCCATCGAACCGCTTTACCGCAACTTGTTCGTCAAGTCGAACATGTCCGGCGACTTCACCGTGGTCAACCCGCACCTGGTGGCCGACCTCAAGCGTGCAGGGCTGTGGGACGAGGCGTTGGTGGCCGACCTGAAGTTCTACGACGGTTCCGTCGGGCCGGTCGACCGCGTCCCCGACGAGCTGAAGTCGCTCTACGCCACGGCCTTCGAGATCGACCCGCGCTGGCTGGTCGAGGCCGCCGCGCGCAGGCAGAAGTGGATCGACCAAGCGCAGTCGCTGAACCTGTACCTGGCCGAGCCGAGCGGGCGCAAGCTCGACGAGCTGTACCGGCTGGCCTGGCGCAAGGGCCTCAAGACCACCTACTACCTGCGGTCCTCCAGCGCGACCCACGTGGAGAAGTCCACGCTGCGCGGCACCGACGGCAAGCTCAACGCCGTGCCCGCCGCCGTCTGCTCGGTCGACGACACCGACTGCGAGGCCTGCCAGTGAACCCCCAGGAGGAGACCCGGATGAGCACCACCACCGGACTCGGCACCATCGACCGCGACGCAGGACGGGTCGACGTCTCCGAGAAGGCGATGATCAACTCCCGAGCCGACGTCAACCAGCTGTTGCCGCTGAAGTACGGCTGGGCGTGGGACAAGTACCTCGCCGGCTGCAACAACCACTGGATGCCCACCGAGGTGTCGATGCAGGCCGACATCGCGCTGTGGAAGTCCCGCGACGGGCTCACCGAGGACGAGCGCACCATGCTCAAGCGCAACCTCGGGTTCTTCGCCACCGCGGAATCGTTGGTGGCCAACAACATCGTGCTCGCCGTCTACCGCCACCTCACCAACCCGGAGTGCCGGCAGTACCTGCTGCGCCAGGCATTCGAAGAAGCCGTGCACACGCACACCTTCCAGTACATCTGCGAGAGCCTGGGGCTCGACGAGGGCGAGCTGTTCAACGCCTACCGGGAGATCCCGTCGATCGCCGACAAGGACGCCTGGGCGTTGCGCTACACGCAGAACCTGGAGAACCCGGACTTCGCGACCGGCACACCGGAAGCCGACCAGGCGTTCCTGCGCGACCTCATCGCCTTCTACGTGATCTTCGAAGGCATGTGGTTCTACACCGGTTTCGCGCAGATCCTGTCGCTGGGCAGGCGGAACAAGATGGTCGGGATCGCCGAGCAGTACCAGTACATCCTGCGCGACGAGTCGATCCACCTGAACTTCGGCATCGACTGCATCAACCAGATCAAGCTGGAGAACCCGCGCCTGTGGACCCCGGAGTTCCAGCAGGAGGCCCGCACGATGCTGCGCGAGGCCTGCGAGCTGGAGAACGCCTACGGCCGGGACACCATGCCGCGCGGGATGCTCGGGCTCAACGCCGACCTGTGCGAGCAGTACATGCGGTTCATCACCAACCGCCGCTGCGCCCAGCTCGGCCTGGAGCCGGTGTTCCCGGAGACCGACAACCCGTTCCCGTGGATGTCGGAGGCGATGGACCTGAAGAAGGAGAAGAACTTCTTCGAAACCCGCGTCACCGAGTACCAGTCAGGCGCCTCCCTCAGCTGGGACTGACCCGGTCGCTCTGGTGACGGGTTTCTCGTGCTCAGCGGTGCGGGGAGGAGGGCCCCGGAAGGGGCTCCTCCTCCCCGGCCAGGAAGCCGGTCGCGAGACCTCCGGCTCGATCGGCGTCAGAGGTGGAACGTCTTCCGTCAACCCGTACCCCGACCTGGTGCACGTCTCCAGCAGCGTCCCGACGTACTCGCCAGGACGCCGCTGGAGGACCTGGGGCAGTGCGCACCCCCGACTGGGCCCCCGTCGAACTTCGCGCGAAGTTCGACGGGGAACTTCAGGCGTCGAGGTTCTCGCGAAGTTCGAAAGCGCCCGGCCGCGGCGGAGTCCGGCACAGCAACTCCGCCACACCCTTGAGCTGGTCCGAGGGCGTGTGCTGACTCGTCGCTGGCCGCCTTCCGCACCGGCTGCAGCGCGCCGCGGCTGCACAGGGGGTTCCTCGGCGGGCGTTCGCCGGGAGCGGCCGGGGCGCCCGAAGCGGCCGGGGCGCCCGAAGCGGCCGGGGCCGAGCTCGGCCCCGGTTCCGGTCCCGTCAGCTCCGGAGCTGGCGGGCTGCCTTGACCACGTTGCGCAGCGCCGGTTCGACCTGGGCGTAGTCGCGGGTCTTGAGACCGCAGTCCGGGTTCACCCACAACCGCTCGGCGGGCACGGCTGCACGCGCGGCTTCCAGCAGGTCGGCCATCTCGTGCGCGTCGGGCACCCGCGGTGAGTGGATGTCGTAGACACCCGGGCCCACACCGCGCTGGAAACCGACCTCGTTGAGGTCGGCCAGGACCTCCATGCGCGAGCGGGCGGCCTCGATGCTCGTGACGTCCGCGTCCAGGGCCACGATCGCGTCGATGACGTCGCCGAACTCCGAGTAGCACAGGTGGGTGTGGATCTGCGTCGCCTCCGACACCCCCGAGGTGGCCAGCCGGAAGGACTCCACCGCCCACTCCAGGTAGGGCGGCCGCTGCTCGGCGCGCAGCGGGAGGAGCTCGCGCAACGCGGGTTCGTCGACCTGCACCACGCGGATGCCCGCCGCCTCCAAGTCGTGGACCTCGTCGCGGATGGCCAACGCGACCTGCCGGGCGGTGTCGGCCTGGGTCTGGTCGTCGCGGACGAACGACCACGCCAGCATCGTCACCGGGCCGGTCAGCATGCCCTTGACCGGCTTGTCGGTGAGCCGCTGCGCGTACGAGGCCCACTCGACCGTCATCGGTTCCGGCCGCCACACGTCACCGAACAGGATCGGCGGCCGCACGCACCGGGAACCGTAGGACTGCACCCACCCGTTCTCGGTGGCGGCGAAACCCTCGAGCTGCTCGGCGAAGTACTGCACCATGTCGTTCCGCTCGGGTTCGCCGTGCACCAGCACGTCCAGCCCGACGTCCTCCTGCAGCGCGATGACGCGCTCGACCTCGTCTCGCATCCGCTGCCGGTAGGTGGACTGGTCGATGCGGCCGGCGCGGAACGCGGCGCGGGCCTTGCGGACGTCGGTGGTCTGCGGGAACGAGCCGATCGTGGTGCTCGGCAACGGCGGCAGCCGGAGCGACTCCTGCTGCGCTTCCTGCCGCGTCCGGTAGTCCGCCCGCCGCGAGTCCTCCGGCCGCAACGCCTCGATCCGCGCCCGCACGCGGTGGTGGCGCACCCTCTCCGCCCGGGCGCGGTCGGCGATGGCCGAGCGCGCCTCGGCGAGCTCGGTCGCGACGACGTCGCGACCCTCGCTCAGCGCCCGGCCGAGGGTGCCGACCTCGCGGACCTTCTGCGCTGCGAAGGACAACCACGACGCGACCTGCGGGTCCAGGTCAGGTTCGGCGTCGACGTCGTAGGGCACGTGCAGCAACGAGCAGGAGCTGCCGATGGCGACCTCGCGGGCCGAGCCGAGCAGCGTCGCCGCCGTGGTCAGGCAGCGGTCGAGGTCGGCGCGCCAGATGTTGCGCCCATCGACCACCCCAGCGACCAGCGCCTTGTCGCTCAACCCCGCCGCTCCGGCGATCCTGTCCTGAGTGGACGGATCGGTGACCAGGTCCAGGGCGATGCCCTCGATCGGCGCCGCCGCGAGCACGCCCAGGGCCTCGCCGGGGTCACCGAAGTAGCAGGCGGTGAGGATCGCCGGGCGCTCCGCCAGGTCGCCGAGCCGGCGGTAGGTGTCGCGCAGCGCGTCGAGCTCCCGGGGCGTGCGGTCGGCGGCCAGCGCGGGCTCGTCCAGCTGCACCCACTGCGCGCCCGCGCGGTGGAGTTCGCGGAGCAGCTGCTCGTAGGCGTCGGTGAGCTCGGGCAGCTTGTCCAGCGGGTCGAAGCCGTCCTCAGCGGGCTTGCTCAGCAGCAGGAACGTCAGCGGCCCCACCAGCACCGGACGGGTCTCCACGCCCAGCTTGCGCGCCTCCCGGAACTGCTCGACCGCGGTCCGGTCGCTGAGCGAGAACCGGCTGTCCGGGCCGATCTCCGGCACGAGGTAGTGGTAGTTGGTGTCGAACCACTTCGTCATCTCCAGCGGAGGCACCTCCGAGGTGCCGCGCGCCATCGCGAAATAGGTGTCCAGCGCCCCGAGGCCCAGCTCGGCGTAGCGGCGCGGGACGGCGCCGAAGGTGACGGCGGTGTCCAGGACGTGGTCGTAGTAGGAGAACGTGCCGCTCGGCACCGAGCCGAGGCCCGCCCGGGCCAAGCTGAGCCAGGTGTCCGCGCGCAGCTCCCGCGCGACCTCCCGGAGGTCGGCTTCACTGATGCGGCCCGCCCAGTAGGACTCCAGGGCGCGTTTGAGCTCCCGGTTCGGGCCGATCCGGGGATGTCCGAGTACGGTGGATCCGATCTTGCTGGTCAACGCTCTCTCCTCGCGAGCTCGACTTCGTCGGTCGAGGACGTCGCGGCAGGTGGGCGCCGACCAGCAGACGCACGTCGCCCACCGGTCGTCGGCCAGGTCCTCCCGCGAGACCTCGGACCAGCGCGCACCGTCGGCGCGCGCACCGGTGGCAGGTCTTCGGACTCGCGAGCACCCGATCTCGTGGAAGACCGGACCTACTGGCCGTCGCTTCCCGGACACGTTGCCCAGTGCTCATGACGGCGGTCGTTCCCGCTCACCGCTGCGGGGCAGTCCCGGATTCGCACCGGGTTCCCTCTTGCCTCGTCCCCTCGCGCTCACGACGCGACCGGACGAACCACCAGCACCTCAAGCCTAACCACGTTCAGGTCTCGGACAACCCTCGAAGCCGCGCGCAGCGAGCCTCGCCTCCGGGCTGAACACCTGTTCCGCCGCCAGGGAGATCCGCATCACCGCTCCCCGGCAGCCGGTCAGCCGTACTTGGGGGCGCCGACGGAGAAGGGGGTGCCGAAGGGGTCCTCGATCTCCGCGACCCGTCCGTAGACCATGTCGTAGGGCGGGGCGGCGGTGCCTCCGGCTTCGCGGGCCCGGGCTGCGGTGGCGTCGGCGTCGTCGACCATGAAGAGGGTTCCCCAGGAGGACTTCGCGGCACCGGGGTCGCCGAGGACGCCGCCGATCTCGTGCCCGTCCGGACGGCGGAGGAACGTGAAGTCGCCGTCACCGAGGTACTCGTCGCTGTCCAGGCTGAAGCCGAACACCTGGGCGTAGAAGTCCCGCGCCGGGCCTGGGTCCGGGGTGACGAGGTCGTTGCGGAGCAACGCGTTCGGCTCGTTGACCAACCGGCAGCCGACGTGCCGGTTGCCGTGCCAGAGACCGAACTGGGAACCGACCGGGTCCTTGACCATGGCCATCCGGCCCTTGTCCATCACGTCCATGGGTGGGACGACCACGTGCCCGCCCGCCGCCTCGGCCTTGGACACGGTCGTGTTGACGTCGTCGGTGGCGAAGTAGACGTTCCACCAGAACTCGGTGGCGTCGGGGTCGTGGTTGGGCATGAGGGCGGCGACCTCGCGCCCGTCGACCAGGCACATCGTGTAGCGACCCATGGCCTCGGGGCCGACGTCGAACTGCCATCCGAAGACCGCGCCGTAGAACTCCATCGCGCGGTCGAGGTCGGGAACCCCCAGGTCGATCCAGGTCGGTGTCCCGTGGGGCTGCGTCGAATCCAGCTTCGTCATGGCGTTCCCTCCTCGACTGCAGCCACGGTAACCAACACCCCCGACAAATCGCCCACCGAAGTTCTCGGAGCTGTCGTGGACCGCTGTGCGTGGCGGCGCGGGTGGCAGGTCCTGAGCGGCTTCGTGGACTCCGTGCGCCGCTCCTCGAGCATTCGTCACGCGGCGTCTCGGCGTACTCGCCACGAAGCCGCTCAGGGCCTGCGGCGGTGCCGGCTGAGTCCCACACCTGGAGAAGCGGCTGCCGCCGCGGCCTCGATGCCTGCGGGCCCGGTGGAATCCCACACCTGACGAGGCGGCTGCCACCGCGGACCGCCTCGATCGTGCGTGCCGTTCGGGGTGAATCCGCACCGGGACAGCCGCTGCCGCCGCGGGTCCGTCGTACCTGCGGCGGTGTGAACTGGTCCTAGACCTAGAGCCTCCCTCTGGAGGACTTCTAGGTCTTGATCGGGGACCAGGCTCTGATCCAGGTGTCGGGGTTGCTGAGGTCGGGGGTGGCGGTGGCGTTGCGGACGACGGGGACGCGCATGAGCATCCCGAAGTTGTCCGGGTCGGCGATGCGGTGCTGGAGCTGCTCGTGGTTGCGCTCGCGCAGTTCCGGATCGGTCAGGCAGCGCACCGCGCCGAACCCGCCGCGGGTGAACACCCCGCTGCACAAGGTCAGGGTCCGCCGCACGTTGTAGGGGTTGGGGAACCGCGCGAGCAGTCCGACGTCCTCGATCAACCGGTCGTCGTGCAGCCGGGGCCGGTACTGCCGCGATTCCTCGGCCACCTCGAAGATCTCGCCGTGCCCGAGGTCGTCGACCTCGACCTGGCGCACCGGCAGGCCGAAGCGCACCTGCTTGCGCATCGGGTTCATCTTCGGGCTGCCCAGCAGCACGAGGTGGGCTTGCAGGTCGTTCGGATCGATGCGGCGGGCGATCTCGAACCGCACGTCCGAGGTGGGGTTGAGCGCGCGGACGTGGCCGTAGAGCTCGATGAGCGAGTCACCGTCGGCGAATTCCGACATCCCGATGTAGTTGCGCCGCTCCGGCGAGGCCAGCGGCGAGACGTTCCGGGCGGGCACCCGCCCGGTGAGGATGCGCACCGGGCCGCCGTCGGCGAAGCGCCAGAAGTCCCGCTGGACGTCGCTTCCCGCCTCGGTCGCCGGCGGGCTCGAGCGCAACGCCTCCAGCTCCTCCCTGATGCTGGTGCGGACGCGGCGCTGGTCGTCGTTGAGCGACGTCAGCGCCGGGAGCTTCGCCGCGCGCGACGGAGCGTCCGAGGCGAAGAAGGTCGCGTAGTCGCCCAGCCGGGCCGGCGGTGGCACCTTCGCCCCGCTCTCCCACTGCGACACGCTGGACACCGCCACGCCGAAGACGCGCGCCAGGGCTCCCTGCGTCAGCCCGTGCTCCTGGCGCAGTTCCCGCAGCCGCGCGCCGAGGCCGGGCCGCAGCGCACTCACCATGCCGCCTCCTCCGAGATCAGGTCCCCGGTCACCACTCGTAGAGCCGGTTCGCCGGGTTCTGCAGGTCGGGAGTGCCGGTCACGTGCCGCATCACCGGCACGCGCATGAGCATCCCGAAGCTGGTCAGGTCCTCGACGTTGTCGTGCAGGTAGGCGAGGTTGCGGTCCCGAGCCTGCGGATCTGTCAGGCAGCGCACCGCGCCGAACCCGCCCCGGGTGAACACCCCGCTGCAGAAGGTCAGGGTGCGCCGGATGTTGTTCGGGTTGGGGATCCGGGCGAGCAGCCCGACGTCCTCGACCAGCTGGTCACCGCGGAAGACGGGCTTGAGCCTGCGTTCCCCGTCGATGAGGAACACCGAGCCGTCCACGACCTCCTCGTCGGGGACCTGGCGGACGGGCCACCCGGCGGTCAGCCACTCCACCCACGGGTTGGCCGCGCCGCTGCCGAGGAAGACCAGGTGCGCCCGCAGGTCGTCGTCGCCGAGGTACTCCAGCCGGATCTCGACGTCGGAACGCGGGTTCGCCGCCCGCACGTGCCCGAACAGCTCGACCGCGGCGTCGAGGTCGGCGCAGCGTGCCAGCGACAGGAAGTTGGGTTCACTGGGAGTGCCCAGCGGTGACCAGTGCTTCTCGCTGAGCCCGCCGGTGACGATGCGGACCGGGCCGTCGTCGGGGAAGCGCCAGAAGTCCTGCTGCGCTTCACGTTCCACCGACTCGTGCACCTCCCCGGTGGTCCGCAGCCGGTCGAGCTCGCGCTTGAGCCTGAGGCGTTGCTCGCGCTGCTCGTCGGTGAGCGCGTTCTCCGGCGGCACCCCGCCGGAGCTGGCTCCCGAGGCGAAGAAGGTGGCGTAATCGGCCAACCGGGCGGGCGGCGGCAGTTTCGCCCCGCTCTCCCAGGACGAGATGCTGGAAACCGCGACCCCCAGGGCGCGTCCCAGCCGGAGTTGCGTCATGCCACGGGATTCCCGCAGCTCGCGGAGTCGCGAGCCGAGCTCCCCGGTGTCGTTCCGACTCCCGGGACGGGCCATCACGCCGTCTCCTTCACCTGAGTCCCAAAATTCACCGAAATTCACTGAAGCGTTGAAGACCTGCAGATACTCGCACCTCGACCGGCCATCGGCAAGTGCGCGACCTACCAAGACGTTGACGCTCCGTGGAGGTGATCGCATACTGACCGTGGCGCGTTTCACTCGCGGGCGAAGAACTTCAACGGCGAAGTGAAATTTCACCCCGGGGAGGTGCGGGGCACCTCGGCTGATCGCCAGAGCGCGCGGCCGACTCACCGTCGGCCGGACATGCGAACGCCCCCGGACATCGTTTGGCCACGACCGGGGGCGCTACGCGACTCACGATCACCCTCGCAACGGGCACGACCCGTGAAGGGAGCTCGCATGTTCACGATACTCCCGGCAGTGCTCTCGGCAAGCGACCCACAGGTCGTCACGCCGGATTCGCTGTCCACCGCTCTGCAAGGAATGTTGTTGGGAGTCCTGGTCGCGTTGTTCGCGACCGCGGTGGTGCTGGCCCGGGCGATGTCCGGCCTGGCCGGCATCCTCCGCTCGGTGCTCGGCCCGCCCGCGGCCGTGTTCACCGTCCTGTCGGTCCTCGCCTTGGTCCTGCTGGCCGGGAACGCGGGGGCGAACCCCTGATGATCACCACCCGGTCGGCACCAGGCGGACCCGCTCGACGACGGGTCCGCCGAGGGCCGATCGGCTCCGGGCCGACCGACCACCGGTGCCACACCGGGCCCCAGGACGGCGCCATTCCGGCGGCGGAGCGGAACCGTCGCGTACCGATTTGTCCGGACTCCATTGCGCAGGTGAGTGACCTCGATTACTTTCCGGCCATGCCTGCCGCGATTACCTCCGACTTCCGTTCCGTCCCCGACATGCTGCGCGACCGCGTGCAGCGCTCGGGAGACAGCGAAGCCTTCCGCTACCCCGACGGTGACCAGTGGCGCTCGCTCACGTGGTCGCAGACCTGGGAGCGGGCGCGGGCGATCGCACTGGGTCTGCACGCGATCGGCCTGCGGTCGCAGCAGCGGTGCGGGATCCTCGCCAGCACGCGGATCGAGTGGATCCTCGCCGACATGGGCGTGATGTGCGCAGGCGGTGCCACGACCACGATCTACCCGACCACCACGGCCGAGGGCTGCGCCTACATCATCGCCGACTCCGACTCCACGATCGTCTTCGCCGAGGACGACGAGCAGATCGCCAAGCTGCGCGAGCAGCGGGCCCACTTGCCCGATCTCGCCCGCGTGATCACCTTCGACGGCACGCCCGACGGCGACTGGGTGCTGAGCCTGTCCGACCTGGAGGCCAAGGGCCGCGAGCTGGGCGAGGCCCAGCCGGACCTGTTCGACTCGCTGGTCGACGCGGTCGACACCGAGGACCTGGCGACGCTGATCTACACCTCCGGCACCACCGGGAACCCCAAGGGAGTTCGGCTCGCGCAGGCCAACTGGACCTACGTGGCCGAGGCCATGCACGAGACCGGCGAGATGACCGCCGAGGACGTGCAGTACCTGTGGCTGCCGCTGTCGCACGTGTTCGGCAAGGTCCTGCAGGTCGGCCAGATCCGCACCGGCTACCTGACGGCCGTCGACGGCCGGATCGACAAGATCGTGGACAACCTCGCCGAGGTGCGGCCGACCTTCGTCGCGGGCGCGCCACGGATCTTCGAGAAGATCTACAACAAGGTCGTCATGCAGGCCAAGGAGGGCGGCGAGCTCAAGTACACGATCTTCCGCTGGGCCTGCGCGGTGGGCCTGGAGATCTCCCACCTGCAGCAGGAGGGGAAGCACCCGGGTCTGGCGCTGAAGGTCCAGCACGCCATCGCCGACAAGCTGGTGTTCGCCAAGTTGCGCGAGAAGTTCGGCGGCAGGCTGCGCTTCTTCATCTCCGGCAGCGCCGCCCTCGCCCCCGACATCGCCCGCTTCTTCCACGCCGCCGGGGTGCTGATCGCCGAGGGCTACGGGCTCACCGAGACCACCGCTGCCAGCTTCGTCAACCGCACCAACGACTTCCGCATCGGCACCGTGGGGCAGCCGCTGCCGGGGACCGAGGTCCGCATCGCCGAGGACGGCGAGGTGCTGCTGCGCGGCGGCGGTGTGATGCGCGGGTACCACAACATGCCGGAGGCGACCGCCGAGGTGCTCGACGCCGACGGCTGGTTCCACACCGGCGACATCGGCGAGCTCGACGAAGCCGGCAGGCTGCGCATCACCGACCGCAAGAAGGACCTGATCAAGACCTCGGGCGGCAAGTACGTGGCGCCGCAGTCGGTGGAGGGCAAGCTCAAGGCCCAGTGCCCCTACCTGTCCAACGTGGTGGTCTTCGGCGACAAGCAGCCGTACTGCTCGGCGCTGGTGACCCTCGACGAGGAGTCGATCGCCGAGTGGGCGCGGGCCAACGACCTCGGCAGCCTGTCCTACGCCGAGCTGGCCGAACACCCGAAGACGCACGAGCTGGTGGGGGCCGCGATCGAGGACCTCAACGCCACGCTGAACCGGCACGAGACCATCAAGACGTTCAAGGTCCTGCCGCGCGAGCTGAGCATCGAGCACAACGAGGTCACGCCGAGCTTGAAGATCAAGCGGAAGGCGGTGGCGGACAACCACCGCGAGGTGCTCGAAGAGCTGTACCCGAGCACCGTCGAGTCGCTCTGAGAGCCGAGGACGCGGCGGTGCCGCTGTTCCCGGGTGCGGGAACAGCGGCACCGCCGCTTCGTGATGAGCGCCCGGGACGTCTCGCGCACCAGGAGCCGCGCACGAGGTCCACGGAACCCCGGCGGGTTCTCCTTCCGCGGGACGCGTTCTCGCGGGCGGCTACTCCGTCGGCGTGTCATCCGTTGTGCCTACCCGGGAGTAGTTCTACTGTACAGGAATGGACAGGACTGGACAGGTTCCCTTCGGGAAACGTGACCGGTTGATCGCCGAGCTCACCGAGCAGATCCGCTCGGGTCGGCTCGCGCGCGGCGAGCAGTTGCCGGGTGAGAACCAGATCGCGGAGAAGTACCAGGTCAGCCGCGGTACCGTGCGCAGCGCCCTCTCCGAGCTGCAGCGCCAGGAACTCATCGCCACCCGCAGCGGCGTCGGCTCCTTCGTCACCTTCGACGGCGTCACCCTGGACCAGACCGTCGGCTGGGCGACCGCCCTGGCCGATTCGGGCTTCGACATCAGCACCGAGCTGCTGTCCATCGAACGCACCACCGACGCGGAGCTCACCGCACGCTTCGAGCTCCCGGAGTTCATCGCGATCCGCCGGTTGCGGCGCGACCGCTCGGCTGGTCCTGTGTCGGTCGAGACCTCGCTGATCCCGTCCACCGGCGAACTCCGGGAGCTGCCCGAGAAGGGGCTGGTCGACGACTCGATCACCGCGACGCTGCTGGCGGCCGGGTTGCGGGCGAGCGCAGGTGATCAACGCATCGGCACCAAGGGTCTGTCCCGGCAGATGGCCGAGTTGCTCGAACGTCGCGAGGGCGAGCTGTTCCTGCAGGCGGTGCGCACCAGCGTCACCGCGCACGGCGAGCTCGTCGAGCAGGTGACCAGCCTGCTGGACCCCGACCGGTTCCAGTTCCACCTGACCTTCGGCCGCTCATGAGCAGCCGCGAACGCGCGCTGGGCGCCTTCTACGGACTCGCGATCGGCGATGCCCTGGGCATGCCGACGCAATCGATGTCGCGCGAGGACATCGTCACCCACTACGGCTTCATCCGGTCGCTGCGCGACGCGGTCGCCGAACAACCGATCTCGCCGAACCTGTCCGCCGGCACCGTCACCGACGACACCGAACAAGCCTTGCTGGTGGCCGACCTGCTCATCAGCGGCAAGGGCACCATCGACCCCCGGGTCTTCGCCGCGGCCCTGCTGGACTGGGAAGCCGGCATGGTCGCCCGCGGCTTGGTCGACCTGCTCGGGCCGTCCACCAAGCGCGCGCTGCAGCTGCTGGAAGCCGGTGCCGATCCTGAGGAGACCGGCCGCGGCGGCACCACCAACGGCGCGGCCATGCGCATCACCCCGGTCGCCATCGCGACCGGTCCGGAGCTCACCGAGCTGGTCGAGTCCGTCGTGACGGCCAGCAAGCTCACGCACCACACCAACATCGGCATCGCGGGCGCCGCCGCGGTCGCTGCCGCCGTGTCGGCGGGCATCGACGGCGCCGACCTGTCCACCGCGCTGGACCAGGCCGAACACGCCGCGGCGCTGGGTGCGCGCAAGGGCTGGTGGTGCGCGGGTGGTGACATCGCCTGTCGCATCCGCTGGGCGCGGCGCTGGGTGCGCGGCATGGACCGCACCACGCTGTCCTACGCTGTGTCGAAGGTCATCGGAACGTCCGTCGCCGTGCAGGAGTCGGTGGTCGCCGCGTTCGCCCTCGCCGAGGCGCTGGGCGACACCCCCGTGGAAGCGCTGACCACGGCTGCCGGCCTCGGCGGCGACACCGACACGATCGCCGCCGTCCTCGGCGCGATCCTCGGTGCGCAGCACGGTCTTCCCGGTTTCCCGGTGGACCTGCTCACCACGGTGCGCGAGGTCAACGGACTCGACCTGGAACCGGTGGTGGACGGTCTGCTCGACCTGAGGAAGTCCGGCAGCTGAAGGAGAGCGCATGGTCCGAGAGGCCACCGAAACCGCGGAAGGCGCACTGGAAACGCGCGGCATCGAGCCGGTTCCGGAGGACGAGCGGACCGGTCACCCCATGCAGCTGTTCTGGGTGTGGTTCGCCGCCAACATCTCGATCCTGGGCCTCCCGCTCGGCGCCACGCTCGTCGCCGAAGGCTTGGCGTTCTGGCAGGCCGCGATCGTCGCGGTCATCGGTTCGGTGGGGTCCTTCGCGATCGTCGGCGTGGTCTCCATCGCCGGACGTCGTGGCGGCGCACCGGGTTTGACGCTCTCCCGCGCGGTGTTCGGCGTGCACGGCAACGCCGGCCCGACCGTGGTGTCGCTGATCTCGCGGCTGGGCTGGGAGACCGTCAACACCACCACCGCCGCGTTCGCGCTGCTGTCGCTGTGCACGATCATCCTGGGCACCGCTGAGGACGCCAAGGCGGTGCCGGTGCTCGCGATCGCCTGCATCGCGGTCTTCGAGCTGCTGACGCTGGTGGTCTCCGGCCTCGGGCACACGGTGCTGGTGGCCGTGCAGCGTTGGGCCACGTGGGTTTTCGGCGCTCTCAACGTGGTGGTGGCGATCGGTCTGGTGGCCACGATCGACTGGCACGCGGTCGGTGCGGCCTCGCCGGCTCCGGTCGGCGTGGTGATCGCCGGTGTCGGCACGATCGCCGCCGGCACCGGCATCGGCTGGGCCAACGCCTCCGCCGACATGTCGCGTTACCAGTCCCCCGCCGTCAAGGCCGGCTCGCTGGTCGCCTCGTCGGCGGTCGGGGCGGGCATCCCGCTGGTGCTGCTGATCTCGCTGGGAAGCCTGCTGTCGGCGGGTGATCCGGCGCTGGCCGAGGCCGGCGACCCGGTGGCCGCGATCCGCGCGATGCTGCCCGCCTGGATGGCGGTGCCGTACCTGATCGCCGCGGTCGGTGGTCTGCTGCTGTCCAACCACCTCTCGGTGTACTCAGCGGGCCTGACGACGCTGACCATGGGCATCGACATCAAGCGGGTGTACGCGGTCGCGGTGGACGTGGTCGTGACGTTCCTCGGCTCGATCTACTTCATGCTCGTCGCGGAGAGCTTCTACGACCCGTTCATCACCTTCATCAGCCTGCTGGCCATCCCGATCACCGCGTGGCTCGGGGTGTTCCTCACCGACATGCTGCACCGCCGGACCTACGACCCGGCCGGGTTGGTGGACATGCGCAGCACCAGTTCCTACTGGTACAAGGGCGGTGTCGAGCCGCGCGCGTTCTCCGCCTGGGCGCTGGCGATCGTGGTCGGTTACCTGTTCAGCAGCAACGACTTCTTCACCGGGTTGTTCGCCGAGACCTGGCTGGGCGAGAACGGCCTGGGCTGGGTGCTCGCGTTCGCGGTCTCGGCCGGGCTCTACGCGCTGCTCGGCGGCGCTCGGAAGTCGTCGGCATGAGCGGTCGTCTCGTGCACACCGGGCAGGTGGTGCTGGACCTGGTGATGCGGGTGCCGTCGCTGCCGCCACCCAGCGGGGACGTGCTCGCTGAGAGCACCGAGCTCCTGGTCGGTGGTGGCTTCAACGTGATGGCCGCCGCCGCGCGCTCGGGCGCCCGCGTCGTCCACGCGGGCGCGCACGGCACCGGGCGACTCGCCGACCAGGCGCGAGAAGCGTTGCGCGCCGAAGGGATCGAGGTCGTGCAACCCCAGCAGGCCGACTCCGACAACGGGGTCTGCGTGGTGATGGTCGAACCCGGTGGCGAGCGTACGTTCGTCACCGGTGTCGGCGCCGAAGGGCGGTTGCTGCCGGAACACCTGGCCCGGGTCGGCACCGGTCCGGAGGACGTCGTCCACGTCAGCGGCTACAGCCTGCTGCACGCCGCCAACCAGGAGGCGTTGCTGGCCTGGCTCCCCGGGGTGCGTTCGCGGGTGCTGTTCGACCCGTGCCCGCTGGTCGCCGACATCCCGGCCGAGGTGCTCGACGCGGTGCTGTCGCGCGTCGGCGTGCTCAGCTGCAACGCCGAGGAAGCACGCGCTCTGTCGGGCGCGGCCGACGCGGAGGCGGCGGCCCGGGTCTTCGCCGGTCGGCTTGGTCCGTCGGCGGCGGTCGTGGTGCGTGACGGATCCGCCGGGTGCGTTCTCGTGGTGGAGGGCGAAATCCGCCGCGTGCCGGGTTTCCCGGTGGAAGCGGTGGACACCAACGGAGCTGGGGACACCCACTGCGGTGTCCTCGCCGCAGCGTTGCTGGAGGGTGCCCCGCTGGTCGACGCTGCGACCCGCGCCAACGCAGCAGCGGCCCTGTCGGTGCTGCGCCGAGGGCCGGCGACCGCGCCGCTGCGCGCCGATCTCGACGCCTTCCTGGCCGACCGGTCCGCCTGAACGCCGCCCGCTGCGCGGGGAAGCTCCCTGTGGTGGAGCCGCAGCGTTCCAGGTGGGGACTCAGCCAGCTCGCACCGCCGCAGGTTCGTGACGAGTACGCCGCGAGTGCCGACGTGCTTCAGGAGCGTTGCCCGGAGACCAGGTAGCCGCTCAAGTTCTGCGACCCGAACCGACCCCAGCGATCCCCGACAGCCCCTATGGTGGAGCGGTGATCCGGTTGGCGAGAGCCGAGGACCTCCCGGTGCTGCGGGAGGTGGAGCGGGCCGCGGGCAGGTTGTTCGCCGAGCTCGGCATGACGTTGGTGGCCGAGGACGCCCCGCCACCGTTGGAGGTGCTGCGCGAGTTCCAGGAGGCCGGCCGGGCCTGGGTGGCCGTCGTCGACGACGTCCCGGTGGCCTACCTCATCACCGACCTCGTCGACGGGTGCGCGCACGTCGAGCAGGTCACCGTGCACCCGGGCCACGCCCGGCAGCGCATCGGTCACCGGCTCATCGCCACGCTCGAGAACTGGGCGCGACGGCGCGACCTGCCCGCGCTGACGTTGACGACGTTCACCGAAGTCCCCTGGAACGGGCCGTACTACCTGCGGTGCGGCTTCCGCTACCTCGCCGAGCACGAGCTCACCCCGGGGTTGCGGGACATCCGCGCGGCCGAACGGGTCGCAGGACTGGACGCGTGGCCGCGGGCGTGCATGCGACGCGAGGTGCGGTGAAACGCGGAAGATCTTGTCCGGCCGGTTTCGGGGCTGCAGACTTCCTCGTCATGATGAAGAGAACACGGTTCGCACTCCTGCCGGTGCTCATCGCCGTCGTGACAGCGTTGGGGCTGATCGCTCCCGCGAGCGCAGCGCGCGAGGTCGATCCGCGGCCGAGCACTGAAGAGCTCGCGCGGAAGCTGTTCGACCTGCAGCTCCGCAGCCGCGGCGAAGTCCGCGTGAAGCCGATCGGCGCCAGCAACCAGGGACGTCCGGTGTGGAGCGCTCGCGTCGGGCACGGCCCGACGCGCCTGCTCTACGTCACGCAGCAGCACGGCGACGAACCGCTGGGAACCCCTGCGGCCGTGGAATTCCTGCGCGAGGTCGGTGTCGGCAACGACCCGCACCAGCGCTGGCTGCGCGACCAGGTGACGGTCGACGTCGTCGTGCGCGCCAACCCCGACGGGCACGAGCACGACTGGCGCTACAACTACGACCCGGACGCCGAGCCGGAATTCGGTGAAGCGGGCAAGGGTTACGACATCAACCGCTACCACGACCCGGCGGTGGCGCCGGAGGACAACCCAGCGACCGAAGCGGGCCTGATCCAGCGGCACCACGCCGACTTCCAGCCCCAGGTCTCGGTCGACTACCACATGCAGGGCCGCTACGTCGGCGACGACGGACGGGAGATCACCGCGTCGCTGATGTGGCCGACGCACCCGGACGTGGCAGAGGGACCGCTGAACCTGGCCAAGCAGGTCTCCGTCGTCGCGCGGACGGCGATGGACGAGGGCGGCGCCAACGTCTCCCAGTACCCGGGAGGCGACTACCAGGGCATCGCCCGCAACGCCTACGGCCTGCTCGGCGGCGGCAGCGTGCTCATCGAGCTCAGCGACATGGGCGCCGAGCACGAGCAGTTCCAGATCTCCTCGGCCCTGGCTTCCATGCACGCGATCGCCAACGCCGCGGCCGACGGCTCCGTGAACGACGTCGACCCGGCCGAGGCCGACGCGATCCCGCCGCGAGGCGAACCCATCACCGCGGTGAACGCCCGTACGGGCGACTGAGCGACATTTCGCGCGAGATGTCGTTCGTCCGGGCAACGACATTTCGCGCGAAGTCGTTCTCCGCCCCCGGCACAGTGCGAGGGGTGGAGGGACGCGGGCGTTTTCCGCCTCGAGGCGGTTCGCCGCGGCAGCCGCTGTTCCCGGTGTGGGGGCTCAGCCCGGACCGAAACGGGTTCTGAGGCTGCGTGCTGCGTCACCCCGGCGAGGGAGGGGCGACATTTCGCGCGGAATGTCCGCCACCCCCGCTCTGGTGACGTTCGTGGCACGAGCACGCCGCGACAGCCGTTCGAGGAGCGGCGCACGGATGTCCTCCTCCCCTGCGGGGGTTGCCTCCCGCACCGCCACGCGCAGCGATCCCTAGCCTTCCAGGAGCCGGCGCAGCCAGGTGGTGCGGGCTTCGGCGGCGGACTTGCTGAGCTGCGCTTCGGGGAACATCCGGAAGCCGTGGAACCCGCCCGGCCAGACGTGCAGCTCGCAGACCCCGCCGGCCTGCCAGATGCGGGTGGCGTAGTCGACGTTCTCGTCGCGGAAGGTCTCCGCCGAGCCGACGTCGATGAACGTCGGCGGCAAGCCGGAGAGGTCCTCCGCGCGGGCCGGAGCCGCGTAGGGCGAGACGTCCTCGCCACCGCGGGCGTCACCCAGCAGCGCCGTCCACCCGACCTCGTTGGCCTGCTGGTCCCAGATCCCCCGGCCACGCATCTGGCGCGCCGACGGGGTGTCGTTGCGGTCGTCGAGCATCGGGCACTGCAGCAGCTGGCCGATGAGCTTCGGACCGTCGAAGTCGCGGCACATCAGCGCGACCGCGGCGGCCAGACCACCTCCCGCGCTGCCCCCGGTGATCACGACGCGCGCCGGGTCGAGGCCGTGCTCCGCGCCGTGCTCGGCGACCCAGCGCAGCCCGGCGTAGCAGTCCTGGACGGGCGCGGGGTGCGGGTTCTCCGGAGCGAGCCGGTAGTCCACCGACACGATGGCGCATCCCAGGTCACGGCCCCATTCCGAGCCCATGACGTCGAGCGCCTGCCGGTGGTCGCCCATGATCATCCCGCCGCCGTGGATCGAGTAGATCACCGGCAACGCCTCGGTGAGCTCGGCCGGGCGCACGATCACCAGCGGCACCTCGGGCGCGTCCTGCGGGCCGGGCACCGCGCGGTGCTCGACGGTGAAGCCCGCGGCCGCCAGCTGCTCATCGGTGGTGAACTGCCGCGACATCTCGCGCAGCCCCGGGATCTCCTCCCTCGTGAAGCCCATGCCCGTGCTGGGCATGGTCCGCAGGAAAGCCTCCAGCTCCGGGTCGAAGGGAACCGGTGGCAGAACCTCGCGCATCGCACTCTCCTCGTTGCTCGCGGCGCGGTCGCCTGCACCGCACCGGGACCGATCCAACCACCGGTCGCAACCGATTTCAGCGCACCGCCCGCGGTGCGACCAGAACGGCCTCGGCCGGCTCGTCCCGGCCGGGCAGAAACGCGGCGACGCCCAGCGCGACCAGCGCGGCCGCGCAGCCGATGCCCATGATCACCTGGAAGCCGGTCTCGGAGGGCAGGGTGGCCGGGCCGAAGTCGATGGTCAGCTGGGCCAGGACGGCCCCGGTCACGGCACTGGACACCGACGTGCCGATCGAGCGCATCAGCGTGTTGAGGCTGTTGGCGGCGGCGGTCTCCGACACCGGCACAGCCGCCATGATCAACGCGGGCATCGCCCCGTAGGCCAGGCCGACACCGGCGCCGATGACGCTGGAGACGACGACCAGCTGCCACAGCTGCGACAGGAACACCACGCCGAGCCCGTACCCGGCCGCTACGACCACGGCCCCGATCATCAGCGTCACCTTCGGTCCCCGCGCGCGGGACGTGCGGGCCGACACCGGCGACATCGCCATCATCACCAGACCGGAGGGCGCCAGCACGAGTCCCACGGCGAGCATGGTCTGCCCCAGGCCGTAGCCGGTGGCCGTGGGCAGCTGCAGGACCTGCGGGAACACCAGCGTCTGGGCGAACATGGCGAACCCGAACACGACCGAGGCGATGTTGGTCAGCAGCACCTGGCGCCGGGTGACGGTGCGCAGGTCCACCAGCGGCTCGGCGACGCGCAGCTCCCACCGGCTCCACAGGCCGAAGACCACGACGGACGCCGCGGCGAGCCCGAGGGTGGTCGCGCTCCCCCAGCCCCACGTCGCGCCCTTGGACACCACCAGCAGCAGGCAGAGCAGCCCGGCGGAGAGCCCCAGAGCGCCGACCGGGTCGAAGCGACCGCCGGAGCGCACCGCAGATTCGGGCACGCACAGCACCACGAGCACGGCGGCGAGCGCGCCGAGCGCCGCCGAGGTCCAGAACAGCACGTGCCAGTCGGTGCGTTCGGCCAGGAACGCGGCCGCCGGGAGCCCCAGCGCGCCGCCCACGCCGAGCGAGGCGCTCATCAGCGACGTCCCCGAACCGAGCCGCTCGGCGGGCAGCTCGTCGCGCATGATGCTGATGCCCAGCGCGATGACGCCGGAGGACAGGCCTTGCATGGCGCGGCCGACCACGATCAGCAGCAGCGAGGAGCTCAGCCCGCAGACCGCTGAGCCGAGGATGAGCGTGGCGAGGCTGATCAGCAGCATCCGCCGCTTGCCGTACATGTCTCCGAGGCGCCCGACGACCGGGGTGGCCACGGCGCCCGCCAGCAGCGTCGCGGTCACCGCCCAAGCGGTGTCGGCGGCGGGGGCGTGCAGCAGACCGGGCAGCATGGGCACCAGCGGCACCACCGTGGTATGGGTCATGGAGACCGCGATGCCGGCGAAGGCCAGCACGAGCACCACCGAGGTGGACCCCTGTTCCCCGTGAGCCGCGGGTTCCTCCACCCTGCCGGGAATCGCTCGCATGCTCGGGGAGCCCCTCCTCGTGTCCGCAGATGTCCCGGACACCCTATTTCAGTCAGTTGACTTAATCCAGTCGGCAGGGATAGTTTCGAGGTGGTACGAGCAAGATCACAGGGGAGGCCGGGATGACCAGCACGCTGTCCTCGGCCAGTGGACGGGACGCTCCGGCGGGCCGCCTCTCCGAACCACTGCCGCACGCGTCACCTTCGAGCGCCTCCGACCCGAGGGCGCCGTCTGCGATGTGCAGGGGCGCAGCGGAGGTCATCCGGCCCGGAGGCGTGGCCATGCCCACGGACGTCGCCGACCGCACGACCCCTCGGCGTGCACCAGCGCCTCGGGGCAGGGAGCTGCCGTCGCGCTCGACGAGATCGCGTGCACGCCACCTGCGGCACCCCGGCCTCGGCACCTGGTGATCCCGACACCCACCACGGAGCGAGAACAACCATGAAGATCACCATCGACCAGGACAAGTGCGTCGCGTCGGGCCAGTGCGTCATGGCCGCCGAGGACGTCTTCGACCAGCGGGACGAGGACGGCGTCGCCGTCCTGCTCACCGACTCGCCCAGTCCCGAACTGGCCGACGACGTCCAGCACGCCGCCGCGGTCTGCCCAGCCCAGGCCATCACCGTCGAGGACTGAGCTGATCAGGAGTCGCGTTCTCGGGGGGTGGCCACCACCCGGGAGAGGGCAACACAGCGGCTCAGCGGACTCCCCGCGCCGCTCCTGACCCACGCCGGTGCACGGCGTCGCGACCTCCTCGCCACGACACCGCCCGCGCACCCGCGGCGTTGGGTGCCGCCCGAGGCCCCGTTCGAATGTCGCGCGAAGTTCGACGGGGATCGGGCGTCACCACTCGCGCGAGGTCTGACGGGGAGACTTCGGGCGTCGGAGTTCTCGCGAACTTCGAACCCACCGTGGCGGCGGCGCGGGGGCGGAACAGCGCCTCCGTCGTATGCTCCAGCACCACCGAGGAGACGATCCGCAGCGACCGTGGGAGGCGGCCGCTGCGGGCCCTCCTCAGCCCCAGACCTCTGCCGCGGTTTCGACGATGAGCCGGAGCTTGGCCATCTGGTCGTCGTAGGTGAGGGCGTTGCCCTCCACTGTGGACGAGAAGCCGCACTGCGGGGACAGGCAGAGCTGGTCGAGGTCGATGTGCTTGGTGGCTTCCTCGATCCGGCGCTTGAGGTCGTCCTTGCTCTCCAGCTCCCCGCGCTTGGTGGTGACCAGACCGAGCACGACCCGCTTGCCCTTGGGGACGAAGCGCAACGGCTCGAACCCGCCGGAGCGGTGGTCGTCGAACTCCAGGAAGAAGCCGTCGACGTCGAGCTCGCCGAACAAGGCCTCGGCCACGAAGTCGTAGCCACCCTCCGCCACCCACGACGAGCGGTAGTTCCCGCGGCAGAGGTGGGTGGTGACGGCCATGCCCTTCGGGCGGTCGGCCAGCGCGGCGTTGATCTGCTTGATGTAGCGCAGGTGCTGGTGCTCGGCGTCCTCGCCGCGCGCGGCGATGGCAGCGCGCTGCTTCTCGTCGTTGAGGTAGGCCAGGCTCGTGTCGTCGAGCTGCAGGTAGGTGCACCCGGCGTCGGCCAGGGCGCGGACCTCGGCGGCGTAGGCGGCGGACAGGTCGCTCCAGAACTCCTCGACGTCCGGGTAGACCGACGGGTCCAGGGCCGTCTTGCCGCCGCGGTAGTGCACCATGCTCGGCGACGGGATGGTCAGCTTCGGCGTGACCCCTTCGGCGACCGAGGCGAGGTGGTTGAAGGCGTCGAGGAAGATCGGTTCCGACAGGCCGACCTTGCCCGCGATCTGCAGCGCGGCGGGCTGCCACTCGACCACGCCGTCCTCGTTCTGGAAGCGCACGGTCGTGGTCGCATCACCCTGCTTGATGCCGTCGAGCTGCAGGATGAAGTCCTGGTGCCAGTAGGCGCGGCGGAACTCCCCGTCGGTGGCCGACTGCAGCCCCACGTCCCGCTGCGCCTGGACGACGTCGCGGATCGCCTCGTCCTCAACAGCGCGCAGCTCGGCCGCGTCGATGCGGCCCTCGGCGTGGTCCTGCCTGGCTCGGTGCAGTCGCTGCGGGCGCAGCAGGCTGCCGACGTGGTCGGCGCGGAACGGGGGCTTGGCGTTGGACTTCTCCGGTCCCGTCACGGTACTCCCACTCTCGATCGACTCGCCCGGCTCGGCCGGAGCGCTTGTCCGCAGACCACTCAAACACCGCGACCAGCCCGGATCGTCGGTGCGATGACCCACCGCTCCCCCGGTGGATGTCTGGCCCGCACCACGACAAATGTCCCGGCCGCCGCAGCGCGCGGAAGCGCCGTTCATCGGCGGTGCTCGGTCAGGCGAGCTGGAAGCCCTCGTAGCCGCGGGTGGCGACGTCGTCGCACAGGCGGGCGTAGTGCGCCAGCCCTCCGGCGTAGGGCATGAAGACCCGCGGCTTGCCGGGGACGTTGGCGCCGAGGTACCAGGAGCTCTCCGCCTGCGGGAGCAGTGTTCGTCCCGCCGCTTCCCGGACCTCGCGGGCCCAGTCGCGCTCGGCCTGATCGGTGGCCTCGACGCGGTGGAAACCGTGGTCCCGCAGATGCTTCAGGCAGTCGGCGATCCAGTCGACGTGCTGTTCGATCGACGTCGGCATGTTGGTCAGCACCGACGGGCTGCCCGGCCCGGTGATGGTGAACAGGTTCGGGAAGCCGGCCACGGCCAGACCGAGGTAGCTGCGCGGCCCGTCCCGCCACTTCTCGGCGAGGGTGCCGTCGGTGCCGCGAACGTCGATGGCCAGCAGCGGCCCGGTCATCGCGTCGAACCCGGTGGCGAACACCAGCACGTCCACCGGGTGTTCGTCCTCGGTCGTGCGCACTCCTTCCCGGGTGACCTCCACGATCGGCGACTTGCGGACGTCGACGAGGGTGACGTCGTCACGGTTGTAGGTCTCGAAGTACCCGGTGTCGATCGGCGGGCGCTTGGCGGCGAACGGGTGGTCGTGCGGCAGCAGCCGCTCGGCGACCTCGGGATCGCGCACGGTCTCCCGGATCTTGTCGCGGATGAACTCCGCTGCCGTGTCGTTGGCCTCCCTGCTGGTCAGCAGGTCGTTGAAGGTCGCGCGGAAGCGCAGGCCGCCTCGCTGCCACGCCTGCTCGTAGACCTCCCGCCGCTGCTCCGGCGAGGCGTCCACGGCGTTGCGGGACGAGACGTGGAACGGGTGCCCGTTGCCGGTTTCCCGTTGCAGCGCGCGGATCTCGGGGTACTGGGCGCGCACCCACGCCTGGAACTCCTCGTCCAGCGGCGCGTTGCGCGCCGGCACGCTGAAGTTCGGGGTGCGCTGGAAGACGGTCACGTGCGCCGCCTGCTCGGCGATGACCGGAATGGCCTGGATACCGGTCGACCCGGTCCCGATGACGCCGACGCGCTTGCCGGTGAAGTCCACGCCTTCGTGCGGCCAGCGACCCGTGTGGTACCACTCGCCGCCGAAGTCCTCCAGCCCCGGCAGGTCCGGGACGTTCGCCGAGGACAAGCACCCCACGGCCGTGATCAGGTACCTCGCCCGCAGCTCGTCACCGCGCTCGGTGGTCACGGTCCAGGCGACGTCGTCGAAGACCGTCGAGGTCACGCGCGTGCTCAGCCGGATGTCGCGCCGCAGGTCGAACCGGTCGGCGACGTGCTCGAGGTAGGCAAGGATCTCGGGCTGGGCCGGGTAGCGCTCGCTCCAGCGCCACTCCTGCTGCAGGTCCTCGTCGAAGGAGTAGGAGTAGTAGTAGCTCTCGGAGTCGCAGCGGGCACCGGGGTACCGGTTCCAGTACCAGGTCCCACCAACCCCGTCCCCGGCTTCGAGCACCACGGCCGACATGCCCAGGCCTCGCAAGCGGTGCAGCGCGTAGAGCCCGGAGAACCCCGCGCCGATGATGACCGCGTCCCGCACACGACCTCCTCAGAAAACGCCTGCTGCGCAGGCCTTGTGGCCGATCCGGGAGCGACGCTAATCGCTCGGGCGGGACAAGGCCATGGTGTAGCAGACGGCCGTGCCCTCCAGCACCGTCGTGCCGTCGTCGCGGGTGACGGTGGTGGTGAGCTTGGTGATGGGCTTGTCGTCGCGGACCTCGTCGACGCGCACCCACCCGGTGAGGGTGTCGCCGGGCCGCGCGGGAGCGGTGAAGTTCCAGTTCACGTTGAGGAACACCGTGCCCGGGCCGGGAAGCTTCTCGGCCACCACCGCGTTGAGCACCGCGCTGGTGACACCGCCTTGCACGACGATCTCCCCGAACTGGGAGGCCTCGGCCGCCTCGGCGTCGTAGTGCAGCGGATTGCGGTCACCGCTGATCTGGGTGAACAGCCGGATGTCGGTCGGCCCGATGGTGCGGGACATCTCCGCGGTGTTACCGACCTGGGGTTTGCCCTGGGGCCACGGGTCGCTCATGCACGCCTCCGGATCGCTGCGAACTCCTCCCCGTGGGTACCAGCGCGAGCGGCGCGAATCCACTCACCGCGCCCGGCGCGATCCCAACGCGCGCATCGCGACCGCGCCGATGAACGGGCCCGGCGCCAGCAGCAGGAACGCGAAGCGCCATCCCACGGCCGCGGCCAGCAGCGGCACCAGCTGGATGCTCACCACCGTCAACCCGAATCCGATGGCGGTCTGCGCGGTCAGCGCGGTGCCCACGAAGCGCGGGTCGGCGGCCTCGCTCAGCGACGTCGAGAACACTCCCGAGTCGGCGATCACCGCAGCGCCCCACACCACGCAGAACACCACCAGCACGACGGGTCCGGCGTCGAAGGCGAGCGGTGACAGGGCGCAGCACGCCCCGCTGATCACCAGGGCGGTCACCGCCGCCGGGGACCGCCCGTAGCGGTCGGCACCCCACCCGCCGAGCAGGCAGCCGATCGCACCCGCGATGCCGATGGTGACGAACACGGTGATCCCGGTGGAGGCCGGCAGGTCGCGCCCGGCCTCGCTGGTCAGCAAGAAGGTCGGGATCCACGTCCACAGCGCGTAGAGCTCCCACATGTGCCCGAAGTAGCCGAGGTTGGCCAGCCGCGGCCCGCGTTCGCGGAACATCGACACCGCGTAGCGCGGGTTGTGCACACCCGCCGAGGCCGCCAGGTGCGGGCCAGGCCGCACCACGGTCACCGCCACCAACGCGCCGAGCAACGCGGTTCCCGCGGCCGCGACCAGCACCGCGCGCCACGGCAGCTCCCCGAAGCCGCCGATGAGGTGCGGCAGCGCGGAACCGACCGTCAACGCCGCGATCAGCAGGCCCATCGCCAAACCTCTCCCCCGGCTGGGCGCCCAGGAAGCCATCAGCTTCATGCCGACCGGGTAGACGCCCGCCAGGCACACACCGGTCATGAAGCGCAGCGGGATCGCCCCGGCCATGCCGTCGACGGCGCCCGCGAGCAGCAGCGTCCACCCGGCGGCCAGGGCCGCGCTGGCCGCGAGCAGCAGGTGCGGGCGGATCCGGTCGGCGAGGTTCAGCAGCGACGAGCCGACGGCGCCGGCGACGAAACCGAGCTGGACCGATCCGGTCAACCACACCGCCGCGGCAGCGCTGATCCCCCACTCCTGGCGCAGCGGGGGGACCACGGCGGACACGGAGAACCACACTGCCAGCCCGAACACCTGGACCACGGCGATCGCGCCGCGCTGCACACCCGAACGCATGTCCCGCAGTCTGCCTCACCGCTTCCGGTTGACCCGCCGGGCTCGGGGTGCTTGTGTCGAGGCGTGCTGGATCGAGAACGGATCGTGGACGCGCTGGCGACCGAGTGGGACGAGCTGGACCGGTTGCTGACCGAGCTGGACGACGCGCAGTGGGAGCAGGAGACGCCACTGCCGGGCTGGCGGGTGCGCGACATCGCCGCACACCTCATCGGCACCGAGCTGATGCTCAGTGGTGAGCCGACCCCGGACAGCGGCAAGGACGTGACCTCTTACCCGCACGTGCACAACGACGTCGGCGCGCGCAACGAGCACTACGTCGAGCACTTCCGCGAGCAGCCGCACGAGGCGGTGCTCGCCACGTTCCGCGACACCACGGCCGCACGGCTGGAGTCGCTGCGGATGATGCCGGACGAGGAGTTCCACGCCCCGGCGAAGACCCCGGCCGGCCAGGACACCTACGCGCGCTTCATGCGGATCCGGGTCTTCGACTGCTGGATGCACGAGCAGGACGTCCGCGACGCGGTGGGCCTGCCCGGGAGCGACGGCGGAGCCCCGGCGGACCTGTCGATCGACGAGATCACCACCGCGCTGGGCTTCGTGGTCGGCAAGCGCGCCAGCGCGCCGGACGGATCCCGCGTCACCTTCGAGCTCGGGTCGCGCACCCTGCACGTCGCGGTGGACGGCCGGGCGAAGGTCGTCGACTCGCTGCCCGGCGACCCCACCGTCCGGATCACCCTGCCGCTCGGCGTGTTCACCCGGCTCTGCGGCGGCAGGGTCGACCCCGCCGAGGCCCTGCCCTCGGTGTCCTTCGAGGGCGATGAGGCGCTCGGCGAGCACATCGCCAAGAACCTCGCCTTCACCATCTGAGGCCGTTCACCCGCTCCGGGGCGGTGAAGCGGATGCGGAGTCGCGCACGGAGCGAACGCAGGTTCCTGGGGGAGCGGGGTACCGGGAACGGCACCGCGCGGTGTGGCCGGAGATGCGGGAGGCGCTGCACGACACCGGCTGGCGCAACTACTCGCTCTTCCTGCGTCGTCGACCTTGTCGGGCCTGACGTGCAGGACGAAGCAGATCCGCTGCATCACGTCGCCCATCCCTGCTCCTGCTCGATCTCCTCCAAGGTCAGACCTTCGGTCTTCGGACCCCAGACGACACCGATGACACCGCTGATCACGATGAACGCGGTCAGGATGTAGGCCAGCGTCTGGAAGCCGGTCGCGGTGATGATCGGCACGAAGAAGCTCCAGAAACCGAGACCGATGCGCACCACCGCGAACATCAGACCCTGGGCGGTGCTGCGCAGCTTGGTCGGGAACAGCTCACCGGACCAGATCTGGAAGAAGTGCTGGGCGCCGAACCCGCCACCGATGCCGATGGCCACGATGTAGCCCAACGCGGAACCGAAGTTCAGCGGCAGCACCGCCAGCAGCACCATGCCGCCCGCCTGGACCACCGTGGACAGGGCCAGCATCAGGCGGCGGTTGAACCGGTCGTTGAACGGCATGAAAGACCAGCACGGTGAACACCGCGACCAGCAGGAAGTACAGGCACTGCAACCCGACGCTGGCGGCGTCGCTCTGGCTGCCGAAGGCCTTGAGCAGGTACGGCGTGTAGAAGCCGTTGGTGCCGGCGAAGAGGTTCCAGATGCCGTACATGCCGATGAGCGTCAGCGACAGCTTCAGCCCCTTGCCGCTCAGCAGCGGGCGCAGCGCCGCGCCCCACGTCACCGGACCGGATCCGGTGGCCTCCGACTCCCAGCGCGCGGATTCGCCGATGCCGTGCCGCATCCACCAGGTGACCAGCGCGACGAGGAACAGGCTCGCGAAGAGCAACCGCATGCCCAGCATGCCCAGGGGCTGCAGCAGCAGGCCGAGCGCCAGCGTCACGATCGGGCCGAGCGACCACAGGACCTGCGAGAGGCCGCCGAGCTTGCCGCGCTTGCGAGCCGGCGAGAACTCGGTGATGAGGCTCCACGACGCCGGGATGTCGGCGCCCACGGCCAAGCCGACCAGGATGTAGCCGACGAACAGCATCCAGGTGTCGACGGCGAAGATCAGCCAGAGCGTGCCGAACATGTACAGCAGCAGGTCGTAGGCGTAGATCTTCTTGCGCCCGTAGCGGTCGCAGATGTACCCACCGACCAGCGCACCCACACCGGCCGAGATCGCGTTGGAGCTCAGCGCGCCGAGCAGGCCGACGGTGCTGTCACCGAGGCCGAAGGCCGAGACCCACACGCTCAGCGCGACCGAGCCGGCGACGATCGATCCTGCGTCGATGTAGCTGGCCATCGCCGCTACGAACGACCACTTCCAGTGCTGTCGGGGTGAGGCGTTCTCGCTCTGCTGAACTCCTGCAGCGGATGAAGTCATCGTTGTCCTTCATGCAGCTCGTCGAGTCGGGACGTCGGCCGCTCCAGGGCGCAGACGACGCTTGAAACGTTTTTAGTGGCGAGCACACTAGAGAGGTGGCCCACCCGCGTCAAGAGGCTGATCGGCTCACGGGCGCGTCGGCGAGGAGCACCCGAAGACGAGTGATTGCTGGCAGGAGGCGTGCTCGTGGCGGCGCCGGAATTCGTTGGCCTTCGGAGCAGAACCTCCGCGGACGGGGTCGCACTGGGAGCCGTCACGAGAAGGACGGGTCGATGTCCAGGTTGGACATCGCCGAGCCACGTGCGGCTACCACTCCGATGACTCAAGTCCTGTGCCTGACGGTCGTACCGCAGCCGCCCGGCCGCGGAGCGCCCCTGCGCGCCCAAGCGCGAGAGGCGAAGCGCTGATCGTGGCGAGCGCCCCACACCCGCCATCACCAGCCCCTGGCCGCACAACGCTTCACACGTCGGTCACTTCCTGCAGCGCCAAGCTGCCCACAAGACCTCGAAGCGGAGACGCACTGGGGGCTTGACCACGACGAACCCGTCCGACGAGGCGATGCTTCCCACCACCTGCGGTTTCGAGACGGTTGTTGACTCGCGCTCCCGGACCCGCCTACGCTTCCTCGGAGCTTAAAACGTTTCAACCCCCTCTTCGCGTCACCGCGTCCCTCCGTCCGGAGCTGCGGTGGTGCCTCGCCCGCGATGCGCACTGGAGCCGACGATGCCTGACCAGAAGACCGTCAAAGCGGCGCTGACCAAGCAGCGGATCGAAACCCCCTCCTGGGCCTACGGGAACTCCGGGACGCGGTTCAAGACCTTCCTGCAGGAGGGTGTTCCGCGCGACCCGTTCGAGAAGCTCGACGACGCCGCCCAGGTGCACGCCTTCACCGGCGTGGCGCCCAGCGTCGCCCTGCACATCCCGTGGGACCGGGTCGACGACTACGCCGCGTTGCGCGCGCACGCCGAATCGCTCGGCCTGGAGCTGGGGGCGATCAACCCGAACACGTTCCAGGAGGACGACTACAAGCTCGGCAGCCTCTGCAACCCCGACCCGGCGGTGCGCGAGAAGGCCCAACGCCAACTGCTGGAGTGCGTCGACATCATGGACGTGACCGGCTCCGACGCGTTGAGCCTGTGGTTCGCCGACGGGCTCAACTACCCGGGCCAGGACTCCATCGCCGAGCGCCAGGAGCGGCTGTCGGAGGGACTGCGGATCGCTTACGACCGACTCGGCGAGCACCAGCGGATGTTGTTGGAGTACAAGTTCTTCGAACCTGCCTTCTACGCCACCGACGTCCCGGACTGGGGCACCTCGTACGCGCACTGCCTGGACCTGGGTGAGCGGGCGCAGGTGCTGGTCGACACCGGCCACCACGCGCCGGGCACCAACATCGAGTTCATCGTGGCGTTCCTGCTCGGGCGCGGCCGTCTCGGCGGGTTCCACTTCAACAGCCGCTTCTACGCCGACGACGACCTCATGGTCGGTGCCGCCGACCCGTTCCAGCTGTTCCGGATCATGCACGAGATCGTGCGCGCGGGCGCCCTGGAGGACTCGGCGGACGTGGCGTTCATGCTCGACCAGTGCCACAACCTCGAACCGAAGGTCCCGGCGCTGATCCGCTCGGTGCTCAACGTCCAGGAGGCCACCGCCAAGGCGCTGCTGGTCGACGGTGACGCCCTGGCCCGGGCCCAGCGCGAGGGCGACGTCCTCGGTGCCCACGCGGTCCTCATGGACGCCTACAACACCGACGTCCGCCCGCTGCTCGCTGAGGTCCGCGAGGACATGGGCATTGATCCCGACCCGATCGCCGCCTACCAGCGCTCCGGTTACGGCGAGAAGATCATCGCCGGACGCAAGGAGGGCACCCCCGCGGGCTGGGAAGCCTGAGCCACGGAAGTTCCACTGGAACCTCCCCCGGAGGCACCCACGTCCCACCGGATGCGACGGGTGGGAGCGGGGCCGAGACGACATGTTCCGCTACGCACCGAGAGGTTGGCCATGAGCTCGACGCATCCCGAAGTGGCTGCGCTGCTTGCGCGCGCACACGAGTTGGGCGCGGATCCCCGCAACACCAACTACGCCGGGGGCAACGCCTCGGCCAAGGGCACCGACACCGACCCCGTGACCGGCGGCGACGTCCCGCTGATGTGGGTGAAGGGGTCCGGCGGTGACCTCGGGACGCTGACCGAGGCCGGGTTGGCGGTGCTGCGGCTGGACCGGCTGCGGGCGCTGGTCGACGTCTACCCCGGGGTGGACCGCGAGGACGAGGTGGTCGGCGCGTTCGACTACTGCCTGCACGGCAAGGGTGGCGCGGCACCGTCGATCGACACCGCCATGCACGGCTTGGTCGAGGCCGCCCACATCGACCACCTGCACCCCGACGCCGGGATCGCGCTGGCCACGGCCTCCGAGGGCGAGGCGCTGACCCGGGAGTGCTTCGGCGACCAGGTCGCGTGGGTTCCGTGGCGGCGTCCCGGGTTCCAGCTGGGGCTGGACATCGCCGCGATCAAGGAGGCGAACCCGGAGGCGATCGGCGTGGTCCTGGGTGGACACGGCATCACCGCCTGGGGCGACACGAGCGAGGAGTGCCAGCGCAACTCGCTGCGCATCATCCGCACGGCGGAGAAGTTCATCGCCGAGCGCGGCAAGGCGGAGCCGTTCGGCCCGGTGGTCGAGGGGTTCGAGCCGTTGCCGGAGGAGCAGCGCAGGAGGCGGGCGGCCGAGCTCGCGCCGGTGGTCCGCGGCCTGGCCTCCACGGACCGCCCGCAGGTCGGCCACTTCGACGACGCGCCAGAGGTGCTGGAGTTCCTGGCGCGCGAGGAGCACCCGCGCCTGGCGGCCCTGGGCACCTCGTGCCCGGACCACTTCCTGCGCACCAAGGTCCGCCCGCTGGTGCTCGACCTCAAGCCCAACGCCGACTTCGACGAGGTCGTGGCCCGGCTCGGTGAGCTCCACGAGCGCTACCGGCAGGACTACCGCGCCTACTACGAGCGTTTCGCCGAGCCGGACTCGCCCACGATGCGCGGGGCCGACCCGGCGATCGTGCTGGTGCCGGGCATCGGCATGTTCTCCTTCGGCAAGGACGAGCAGACCGCCCGCGTGGCCGCCGAGTTCTACCGCAACGCGATCAACGTGATGCGCGGCGCCGAGGCCCTCTCGACCTACCAGCCGATCGACGAAGCGGAGAAGTTCCGCATCGAGTACTGGGCGCTGGAAGAGGCCAAGCTGGCCCGGATGCCGAAGCCGAAGCCGCTGGCGACCCGCGTCGCGCTGGTCACCGGAGCCGGTTCGGGCATCGGGAAGGCCACCGCGCAACGGCTTTCGGCCGAAGGCGCGTGCGTGGTGCTGGCCGACCGCGACCTCGACGGCGCGCAGGCGTTGGCCGAGGAGCTCGGCGGTCCGGACAAGGCGGTCGCGGTGCACGTCGACGTCACCGAGGAGGAGCAGGTCGCTGAGGCGTTCCGGACCGCGGCGCTGTCCTTCGGCGGCGTGGACCTGCTGGTCAACAACGCCGGGTTGTCGATCTCCAAGCCGTTGCTGGAGACGACCGCAGCCGACTGGGACCTGCAGCACGACGTGATGGCGCGCGGATCGTTCCTGGCATCGCGGGAGGCCGCGCGGGTGATGATCGCCCAGGGCATGGGTGGCGACATCGTCCACATCGCGAGCAAGAACTCGGTGTTCGCGGGCCCGAACAACGTCGCCTACGGCGCGAGCAAAGCCGACCAGGCGCACCAGGTACGACTGCTGGCTGCCGAGCTGGGCGAGCACGGCATCCGCGTCAACGGCGTCAACCCGGACGGCGTGGTGCGCGGATCGGGCATCTTCGCCGGCGGTTGGGGCGCGCAGCGCGCGAAGGTCTACGGCGTGGAGGAGAGCGAGCTCGGCCGGTTCTACGCCCAGCGCACCCTCCTCAAGCGCGAGGTGTTGCCCGAGCACGTGGCCGCGGCCGTGTTCGTGCTGGTGGGCGGCGATCTCACGCACACCACCGGGATGCACGTGCCGGTCGACGCGGGTGTCGCCGCGGCGTTCCTCCGCTGAGGGAAGGGGCAGCTGTGGCGGATTCGCCGACGTTCGCGGCGGTGGACCTGGGCGCCTCCAGCGGCCGAGTCGTCCTCGGACGGCTCACCGCTGGGCGGCTGGAGGCCACCGAGGTGCACCGGTTCGCCAACGGTCCGGTGCCGCTGCCGGACGGGTTGCACTGGGACGCCGTCGGGCTGTTCCGGGAGGTGCTCACCGGGCTGCGCGAGGCGGGTGACCCGGTGTCGGTCGGGGTGGACTCCTGGGCGGTCGACTACGGGTTGATCGACGGCTCGGGTTCGCTGCTCGGCGAACCGTTCCACTACCGGGACGCGCGGACCGACGGGGTCGCGCAGTCCTTCGTGGACTTCTTCGGGGCACGGGAGTTGTTCGCGCGCAACGGGTTGCAGTTCCTGCCCTTCAACACGATCTTCCAGCTCGCTGCGGCGGGAGGAGCGGCGGTCGCGTCGGCGGAGGCGCTGCTGCTGGTCCCGGACCTGATCGGGTACTGGCTGACCGAGCAGGTGGGTGCGGAGCTGACCAACGCCTCCACCACCGGGCTGCTGGACGCGCGGACCCGCGAGTGGTCCCCGGAGCTCGCGCGCTCGGCGGGCATCGACCTGTCCCTGCTGCCGGCGCTGCGCAGGCCGGGTGACGTGGTCGGCGAGCTGCTGCCGGCGGTCGCCGCGGAGACCGGGCTGTCCGGCACCTCCGTGGTGGCGGTCGGCTCGCACGACACCGCCTCGGCGGTGGCCGGCGTGCCCGCGCAGACGGCGAACTTCGCCTACGTGTGCACCGGGACCTGGTCGTTGACCGGGCTGGAGCTGCCCGCGCCGGTGCTCACCGAGGAGGCCCGTCGCGCCAACTTCACCAACGAGCTCGGCGTCGACGGCGCGGTCCGCTTCCTGCGCAACATCATGGGGCTGTGGCTGCTCCAGGAGAGCCTCCGCACCTGGGGCCTGACCAGCGAGGCCCTGCCCGGCCTGCTCGCCGAGGCGGCTCGCGCCGAACCGCTCACCGCGGTCGTCGACGCCGAGGACACCCGCTTCCTGGCACCCGGCGACATGCCGGCCCGCATCGCCGCGGCCTGCCGCGAGATCGGCCAGCCCGTGCCGCAGACGCGCGGCGCCCTGGTGCGCTGCGTGCTCGAAAGCCTCGCGCTGGCGCACCGCCGCGCCCTCCGCGAGGCCGCGGAGCTGTCCGGCCAGGACGTCGACGTGGTCCACCTCGTCGGCGGAGGTGCCCGCAACGAGCTGCTCTGCCAGCTCACCGCCGACGCTGTGGGAGCCCCGGTCGTCGCCGGTCCGGTGGAGGCCACGGCCACCGGGAACCTCCTGGTCCAGGCCCGGACGGCGGGTCAGGTCGGCGACCTGGACGAGATGCGCCGGATCAGCGCCGCCTCCCACCTCCTCCGCCACTACGCGCCGGAGGGCTCCACCAGCCGCTGGGAAGAGGCCGAAGGACGCGTGCCCACCAGGCTCCGGTGAGCGGTGTGCACGGGCGCGTGGGGTGGAGACTCGGGGCATGGGTGGTTGGGACGCCGAGGCGCCGGGAGTGGTGACGTTGCCGTCCGGGAGGCGGGTGCGCGGACGCGGCCTGCGCAGGCCTCTCCCCGACGGCCCTCGGCCGGAGTTCGCGGTGCACCTGCTGGGTCACCGCCCCGAGCCGGTCGACTGGGAGTCGCGGTGCGTGCGCTGGCCGGACTTCTGGCTGCCCAGCGACCGCGACGACGCCGCCGACGCCCTCCGCGAGGCCTGGCGGCGCTCGGCCGCGGAACGCGTCGAGCTCGCCTGCGGCGGAGGTCGAGGTCGCACCGGCACGGCCTTGGCCTGCCTGGCGGTCCTCGACGGTGTGCCGCCCGCGGACGCCGTCGCCTCCGTCCGCGCCCACTACCACCCGGGCGCTGTCGAAACCCCCTGGCAACGCCGCTACGTCCGCGCCTTCAGCACCTGATGACCCCGCACCGGGCCACGGTGGAGTCGGCGGTCAGGTGAACGCCGCTCTGGCCTGCTGGCGGCACTGCTGGACGGCCTGGTCGACCGGGAGCCGGTTGGAACAGCACCGATTCGTTGAGCGTTGATCTTCACCAGCACGTCCTGGACCTCGGGCGAGCCCGGCGGCGGAACCTCCGGCGGCGGCGCGAGGGTCGGCCCGACCTCGTCGAAGAACTGGAGCGCTTGGCGATCGGCGGGCTTGAGAGCCCCGGTGATGTGCTGGCGGACGTCGGTGTTGATCGGGAGACCGCGGTCGCCGAGCTGGATCTCGGCCGCCTGCGGGCTGTTGACACTGGCAGTCGGTCAGGGTCGCTGCCCCTCCGGGTGGTCATCGCTCGACGAGGCCGTCCACAGCATCGCGGGCTCGAGGTACATCCCCGGCCTGCCCTGCTCGTCGGGAACCGCAGGTCGCGGCCGGAGAGCCCGGTGATGGTCGGCAGCTGGTTGGTCCACCAGGCGCCCACCGCGCCATGGTGGGTGGCGATCAGCGATCGCTCGACGTTGCCCGCGTACACCCGGTGGTGCGTGAGGGCTACGGTTCGGCTCGCTGGTCGCGGGTCCGCTGGATCAACCTGAACCACCCCGCCAGCGTCCGGTCCGAGACGCCGAGGCCGCCCTGGGGCGTGTCGAGCTGCTCGCCGCGCTGCAGGGCGAACACCACCAGGCCCGCGTCGACGAAGCCGATGTCCTGCAGGCCGTGGACACCGTCCGGGGTGTTCGCGGTGATCTGCGCAGCGGTGTCGCCGAACTGCTGCCAGTCCAGGCCCTGTCGTCGGGGATCGGCACCCCGGCCTGCTGGAAGACCACCGGGTCGGCGGCGATGCCGCAGGTGTCGATGCCCGACGGGATGCCCACGGTCCCGCCCTCGACCTCGCCGGTGTGGAGCACCGACGGGTCGAGCTCGGGGTGTCCAGGTTGCGCGGGATGTGCTCGTCGAGCTCCAGATGACCTCGGTCGGCGTGTTCGCGAGGTGGTCCGCGTCGTGCTGGACGACCTCAGGCAGGTCGTCGGCGGGGCCGGTGGCGAGCCGGTCCCGGTAGGCGTCCAACCGGTGAACTCCGGTTCGAGGTCGATGTCCGGGTGCTCCGCCTCCTTCCGCTCGGTCTGCCGGTGGCGGGTGTCGCTGCCCCACCACGCCATGCGCAGCGTGACCCGGCCGGCCTCGGAACCCCACCGGAACACGCGGTGACCAGCACCAACAACGACAGCGCCAGCACTGCGGATCGTCGCGGGACCGGCGAGGCAGGGGTTCGTGCGAGGTCGGGCAACGAGCTCACCCTCAGTCGTGATGTCGTGGGGCTCCGGACGATCCCGCACTCAGCGGCGGTGCCGCACAGATCGCGGTGAACGCTTCCTCACCCTCGGGCGGGCGGGCGTCACAGTTCCGCTTGACCATCCACTGTGGACGTGAACGGGTGTGCGCCGAACACCGGGCCAACATCAGGTGAAGACCCGCTACCTGCGAACATCACAAGTCTTCCGCGGGGCGGAAGCGGCTGGACGTTGGGTAGTGTGGTGCCGATTCAACGGCGAGCTCGTAGGACGTGAGATGACGAACGCGCGGCGGAAGCTGATCTTGATCCGGCACGCGAAGTCGGCGCACCCGGACGGTGCGGAGGACTTCGACCGCCCCTTGGCCGACCGCGGCCGGCGCGACGCCCCGGCGGTCGGCCGGTGGCTGCGGGACAACGCCTACGCCATCGAGGCGGTGCGCTGCTCACCCGCCCTGCGCACCCGCCAGACCTGGGAGCTCGCCAGGACGCACATCCCCGCCGAACCGCAGGTGCGCTTCGACGAGCGCATCTACGACGCCACCGCCCAGCGGCTGCTCGAGATCGTGCGCGAGCTGCCTGTGCACGCGATGACGGCCGCCCTCGTCGGCCACAACCCCGGCTTGGAAGACCTGGTCCACCTGCTGACCGGTGAACCGGTCCAGCTGAAGACCTCGGCGGTCGCCCTGCTCAGCAGCGAACGCACCTGGGCCGAGGTCGGCGAATCCTGGACCTGCGCCTCCACCTTCGCCAAACCCCGCGGCTGACCAGGACCCGCCCAAGAACGCGCCTGAGGAACCGTCTCCAGGCATCCGTCCCCAGGCACCCGTGTCACTGGCACCCGCGTCACGCAGGTCCCCTCGAACTTCTCGCGAAGTGCGAACGGGGCGCCCGGGCGTCGGCATCGCCGCAGGCTCTCGATCGGCTTCGCGACGAGGCTGCCGTGACGCCGCGGACCTGGCGGGGAGCCGCGCGGAGTCCACGGGCCGCTCAGTCCTGCCGCACCGCAGCGCAGAGCGGTCTCCGGGGGCCTAGGGGTCTCCGGGGGTCTAGGGCAGCCGGATCGCCACCACGGAGGTTCCCAGGCGGGCCACCTCGTCGGCCACGGACCGCGCCCACGGGTGGTCGTCGGCGCTGCGGCCACCGAGGTCGACCAGGAACCGCACCGAGTCACCGGTCCTGAGCTCGTCGAACACCGCCGAGCGGGCTCCCAGCGAGGCCCTCACCCGATCGGCGACCTCGGGCCGCACCGTGAGCACCATGCGCCCGGCGGCCGACGGCACCGGGGCTTGCTGCGCGGCGGTGCGCGAGGCCGGTGCGGTCGCAGGCCGGGGCCCAGTGATCGCGTTGTGCAGCATCCGGGCGGTGCCGTGGGTGAAGGCCCGGTAGTTCGGGTCGAAGCCGAACAGCACGACCCGGCCGGTACCGACGTTCTCGTCGACGACAGCGGTCTTGCCGTGCAGTTCCTCGGCGCCGTCGGCGAAGCCCGAGACGTACCAGTCCGGGTCACCGGCCGCGGGGAACCGCACCGCGCTGGCCTCGGGCGGGGCCGACCAGACGAAGTCGTACTCGTACATCGCCCAGGCCGTCTCCCCCACGCCCTCGGCGAGCGGACTGCCGGGCGTGGTCTCGGTGCGGATGAGCGCACCGGGGATGTCGGAGGTCGGCTCGGCGTAGGTCGCCGAGGTCAGCCCGAGGCGGCTCGCCAGCCGGGACCCGTCGCGCAGGCCGATCAGCGTCCCGCCGCCGCGCACCCAGTCGGCGAGCGCGGCCTGGCCCTGCGGTCCAAGCGCCTTCACCGCTTCCTCGTCCGAACCGTTCGGGACGATCAGCGTGCTGTACTCGTCGAGCGCACCCCCGGCGATCTGCTCGGCGGTGAGGTCGCCGAAGTCCTGGCCCCGCTCCCGCAGCCAGTGGCGCAACCACCCGGCGGACTCGATCGTGGAGCCGTCGGTGGCCGAGATCTGGTAGACGGCCGTCTTCGGCGCGCGCACGACCGACGGCGCGGGCTCGGGTTGGGGCGGCAAGGGCGTGGCGACGGGCCGCAGGTCGGCACCCGAACGACCACCGGCGACGTTCTCCAGCAGCGGTCCGCTCCAGGCGGTGACGTCGTAGAAGTACGGGAACGGCACGTAGCTGCTCTCGTTGAGCATCGCTTGCACCCAGTGCTTCTGCCCCTGCGCCAACGGCACCCACAGGGTTCCCGCGGGCAACGTCGTCTCGCCGGTGGGACGGCCGTAGGGCGTGTAGTCGGGCACCGTGAGCGGCGCGGTGAGGCGGTGGACCTCGACGTCCATGCGCTGCAGCCGCCGCGCCAGGCGTTGCACGCCTTCGGCCTTGGCCGGGTCGTCCGTGCGCAGGAAGTAGTGCTTGACGGCGATGTCGGGCACCGGGTTGGTGATCTCGCCGTCCTGCCAGCGCAGCTCGTTCGGCTCCAGCTCGCCCCGCTGCCCCTGCTGCTGGGCGGTGACGTGCTCGGCCCGCCACTGCCGGCGCAGCTGCGCGTTCTGCTCGCCCGCGGCCATCAGGGTCGTCCAGATCGCGGTGTACTGCTCGCGCACGCGGTCGGCCAGCGGGTCGGCGTTGTTCTTCTCGAAGGTCATGCCCGCGGCGTTGAAGCCGGTCAACGGCACGGTATCGCCGTAGCCCATGTACATGAGGTCGTAGGAGCTGCCGTTGAAGTACGGGATGCCGAAGCGTTCGAACGAGCGCTGCATGGCCGGGCCGTAGAGGCCGTAGACCCAGTCCAGCGGTGCCTCCCCGATGTCGTGGTAGACGGGGTCCGCGTTGGGCGGGAAGAAGTAGTCGTCGCTGCCCATCTCGTGCGCGTCGACGTAGAGCTGCGGCGGGAGTGCGCGGAGCTTCTCGAGCTTGCCGTCGGTTTCGGGCTGAGTGCGGGCGAACCAGTCGCGGTTGAGGTCGAAACCGGCTGCGCTGCGCCGGGTGTCGCGTTCGCGCCCGTCGGGGTTCTGCATCGGCAGCACCACGACGACCGCGTCGTCCAAGAGGGACGGTGCGGTGCAGTCGGTGCGGGCGGCGAGCTCGTAGAGCACCCGCAGCGCGGCGTCGGCCCCGCTCTCCTCGTCACCGTGCACGTTCCCCGCCACCCACAGCACCGAAGGCGTGTCCCGAACGATCTTCTGGGCGACCGGTTCGGGAGTGGCGGGGTCGCGCAGCAGGTTCAGGTCGTGCCCGATCTTCTCCAACGCGGCGGGGCCGGTCCACTGCGGCTTCCCGACGACCGCGTAGTTCAGCGGTCGTCCCTCGCTGGAGGTGGCCAGCCGACCGTCGACGACGTTGGGGCTGGCCTGCGCCACAGCGTGCAGGTAGGTGTCGGATTGCGCGGCGGAGACCTCGCGCTCGCCGAGGCCGAAGCCCAGGACGTCGCGGGCCGTGGGCACGCCGTCGTCGACGGTGGGCGGGGTGAACGCGTCGCAGGCGGGGTGCGCCTGGGCGGCCGGCGCGACCACCAGGGGGAGGGCGGTGAGCATCGCCACGGCACCGATCAAGAGCTTCCCGGGGAAGTGGTGGTTCGCCATGGGTTCCGCCGTTCCTCGAACGTCCCGCACCAGCGCAGAGCAGTCGATCAGCACGTCACCGGGGTGTCAAGCCGCTGCTGGGGGTGTTCTGCGCGGAGCTCTAGACTCCGCACATGGTCGACATCCCTGGCGAACCGTTCTTCCGCCCAGACGGGGACCTCCTGGTCCCGGCCCCGCACGCGAACAGCCCGTGGTCGCCGCAGATGATGCACGGCAGGCTCTTCGGCGGCTTGCTGGCCAGGTCGCTGGAGCTCGAGCACGCGTCCGAGGAGTTCCAGTTCGCCCGGTTGACGGTCGACCTGTTCCGCAGCGCCGAGCTCGCCCCGGTCCGGGTCGAGACGCAGCGGGTGCGCGACGGGCGCCGCATCCGCGTCGCCGACGCCACCGTCCTCCAGGGCGACAAGGTGGTCGCCCGAGCCAGTGCCGTCCTGCTGCGCCAGGGCGAGCAGCCGGACGGCGACGTGCCGACCACACCACCGTGGCCGATGCCCACCACCGCGGAGCTCGGTCCTCCCGCAGGCGCTGCGGGCCAGTGGGAGCCGCCGTTCGACGTCTGGATGCTCGACGAATCCGGCGCCCCCACCGACTGGGCGCACCCGGGCGCCCGCCGCGCCTGGCTCCGCGACATCCACGACCTCGTCGAGGGCGAACCCATGAGCCCGTTCGTCCGCACGGCCACCGCAGCCGACTTCGCGAGCCCACTGGCCAACATGCCCAAGGGCGGCGCGCTCGGCTTCATCAACGCCGACTACACGCTCACGCTCAGCCGCATGCCCAGCACCCCGGAGATCGGCGTGGAAGCCACCGGCCACCTCAGCCACACCGGCATCGCCACGGCTTCCACGACCTTCCACGACCCCGAGGGCCCCTTCGGCTACTGCACGGTCACCGCCGTCGCCAACCCACCCATGAGCTGAGCCCTGCTGGGGTGGGGGCGTTCCCAGGGGAGCTCCCCACCCCGGCTTCTCGTCAGGCCCGAGACGAGGAAGAGCTCTCCCCGCCCCCAGCGGCCTGGCAGTACGGCGTTCGACATCTGCTAGCTCGCAGCGGGCAACCCCGGCCCGCACACGAGCCGGGGTCGTGACCGGATCGTGCGGGAGGCGGCGGGATCGTGCCGTCGGAAAAGCGGCGGCGTCGCGCAGGGTTCGGGGTGTGAACAGAGCGCTCCTCGTCGTGGACGTCCAGGAATCCTTCCGCCGCCGGTCGCTGTGGCAAATCCCGGCATCGTCGACCCGGTCTCGCGGCTGGTCGACCACACCCGGGCCGCGCGGGCCGTCGGTTTCGCCGACACGCGCATGCTGCGGCGCATCCGGGACCGGGAGCCCGTGATCGCTGCTGGTCCGTCCTGATGGCGGGCACGTCGCGCTGACCACTCCCCTGCTCCCTGCGAACGCGAGAGCGGCCCTCGAGCCGAGAAAAGGCGCGCCGCAGCGGGTGGTTCACGCGTTCTGGCCAGTCCCCTGGTCGCCGTGTCATAACGCCGCCCCAGCCGAGCCACCCTGCCTCCACGCCCGTCGCGGTCTTGACGCGAGCCATACACAAATCCATCATCTGTATGACTGTCGCGTGGTGATCGTGGTCCGAAGCGGTACCGGCACGTGAGGGGAAGGGCAGGTCAGCGGTGAGCGAGAAGCCCCTCACGGACTCCGTGCACCTGGTGCGAGGCGAGCAGGTCCGGATGCCCGTCGAAGTCCGCGCGGCCACCGGCATCACCGCGCAGTTCCTGCTGCCGTCCGGTCCGGCACGCGACACCCTCGCCGCGGCCGGACTGGAACCGGTGACCCCGGTGCCGGGACGGATCGCGGCGACCCTCGGCTTCATGCACTACCTCGACTGCGACCTGGGCGGGTACTACGAGTTCCTGGTCGCGCTGATGTGCAGGCAGCCCGGGGTGCGCGGATCGACCGGCGTCTTCATCCACTGGCTGCCCGTCGACCAGGCCTTCACCTGCGAGGCGGGCCAGACCATCTGGGGTTTCCCGAAGGAGATCGCCGCCATCGACGTCCGCACCCGCGGCACGCGCACCCGCTGCGAGGTGCGGTTGGAAGAGCGCTCGGTCATCGCGGTGGAGTTCGCGCGCGGTGTTCCCGCTCCCTCGACGTTGGGGGCGATGACCCTCGACGCTTACACCCACCGCGACGGGGTGCTGCGACGCACCCCGTGGACGATGCGCGCCGGCGGCACCCGGATGCGTCCCGGGGGCGCGCGGGTCGACCTCGGCGACCACCCGATCAGCGACGACCTGCGGCGGCTCGGGCTTCCGCGACGAGCCTTGTTCACCAACCACATCGGCGAGCTGTCGATGCGGTTCGACGACGCGACACCGATTTCCAGCCGGACGTGATCACGCGCACCGGGGCAGTCAACGGCGACCACTGGAGAAGTTGAACAACATGAGCGATGCCGACTACATCGTCGTGGGCGCGGGCAGCGCCGGATCCGTCGTGGCCAGCAGGCTGGCCGAGCGAGGCGCCAACGTGCTCCTGCTGGAGGCCGGACGCAAGGACGACCTCCCCACGGTCACGGTTCCCGGCATGATCTCGGTGCTGCACGTCGTGCCGCAGCTGAAGAAGCAGGTGGCCTGGAAGCAGTACTCGACGCCGCAGAAGCACGCCCACGAACGCGAGATCCCGATGACCCGGGGCAAGGTCCTCGGCGGGTCGAGCTCGGTCAACGGCATGCTCTTCGTGCGCGGCAACAAGGCCAACTACGACTCGTGGGCCGCCGAGGGCTGCGAGGGGTGGAGCTACCAGGACGTCTTGCCGGCGTTCAAGCGCTTGGAGAACTGGGAGGACGGCGCCAGCGACCTGCGTGGCGAGGGCGGGCCGATCGAGGTCACGCGGCAGAAGGACATCACCCCGGCCGGTGAGCAGTTCATGACCGCCGCGCAGGAAACCCTGGGCGTGCCGCGGATCGACGACTACAACGGTGAGTCGCAGGAAGGTGTGAGCATCTTCCAGCAGAGCGCCAGCAAGGGCCGCCGCTACAGCTCCTCGCGCGGGTACCTGACCAACCGCGAGCTGCCGTCGCTGCGGGTGCGCACCCACGTGCACGTCGCGCGCGTGATCATCGAGAACGGCAAGGCCACCGGGGTGGAGGTCATCGACACCCAGAGCGGTCGCCGGGAAACCCTGCGCGCCGGCAGCGGTGTCGTGGTCTCGGCCGGTGTCGTGGGCTCGCCGCAGCTCCTGATGCTCTCCGGTGTGGGGCCGGCCGGGCACCTCAAGGATGTCGGCGTCGAGGTCAAGGCGGACCTGCCGGTCGGGCAGAACCTGCACGACCACCTCTTCGTGCCGATGACCTTCGTGACCAAGAAGGCCGTGCACCGCTCCACGGCGACCTACATGGCGTCGGGCATGCTCAAGGAAGCGCTCGGCAAGCGGGGTGAGTCCTGGCTCGGCAGGACCCTCTTCGAGACCGTCGGGTTCGTGAAGACCTCGCGGGCCCAGGGCGACGTGCCGGACATGCAGATCCACACGATCCCGTGGAGCTACCCGACTCCCAACCAGGACGAGGACAAGCTCTACCGGACCGACACCCGTCCGGCGATGACGATCTTCCCGACCCTGATCTACCCGCAGAGCCGCGGCGAGGTCCGGCTGGCTTCGACCGATCCGACGGCATCGCCGCTCATCGACCCGGGTTACCTCAGCGAACCGGCCGACACCGAGTTCCTCATCGAGGCGATGGGCATGATCCGGGAGATCATGGCGAACAAGACGATCGCCGCGGACGTCACCGAGGAGCTCAGCCCCGGCCCGGCGTACTTCGACGAGGCCGCGCTGCGGCGCGAACTGCCGACGCGCATCCACTCCGTCTACCACCCGGTCGGCACCTGCCGGATGGGCGTGGACGAGCGCGCGGTGGTGGATCCGCAGTTGCGGGTGCGCGGGATCGACGGCCTGTGGGTCGCCGACGCGTCGATCATGCCCAGCATCACCGGCGGCAACACCAACGCGCCGTCGTACATGATCGGCGAGATGTGCGCGTCGCTGATCTGACGCCGTCAGGGTGCCGGGCACACCGGCTGGAACCTCGAGGACCCGCGGAGACCTCCACCCACACCAGGGTGGAGGTCTTCTCCTACGCCTTCCCGAGGCAGACCGAGGGCAGCCCCGAGAGCCCCGGGGTTGCACTTCGGGACTCCCCGCACCGAAGTCCTCGTCTGGAGCGGCGGCGCCTCCTCCGCTGACCGCACGTGACCGGGTGGCGAGGTCACTGGAGGCCCGGCCGTGTCCGGCCCCGCGCACGCAGGCGGCTTCGAACCTCGCGCGAAGTTCGACGGCCGGGCTGCACCGCCGTTCCACGTGAGGAGGCGCGGCCCGGGTGCGGGCGATGGAGTGCCGCCCGCCGTGGGGGTCGTGGCCTGGTCGTCGGGGGTCCCGCCTGGGTGTTGGGGTGGTCATCGGGTGTTCCTGCGAAGTTTGACCCGGTAGGAGTACTGCTCCGGGAGGAAGTGGTTGATGGCGAGTTCGACCGGCTGCTGGTCCGTCGTCAGGTAGATGCGGTCCACCCGCAGGAGCGGGTCGCCCGCGTGGCAGCCGAGGGCGTTCGCGAGAGGCTTCTCGGCCGCTGCGGCGGTGATGCTCTGCTCGGCCTCGGCGATCGGGGACGGCAGCCTGGTGTCGAGCAGGCCGATGATGGTGACGTCGCTGACCGCGCCTCGCTCGGTCAGCTCGGCCACGTCACCGAGGGCCTCCGCGGCAGCCGGGTGCAGGTGGACGGTGGTGTGGCAGAAGGCTTCGCCGTTGTGGGTGCGGAGGAAGACCACGGTGTGCACCGCGTCGCTGTCCAGCCGCAAGCGACTGGCGGCGTCGATGTCGACCTTGCGGCGCAGCGGCCGCAACACTTCGAGCTGGGTGTCCAGTGACAGCCCCATGAGGTCCTCGATGGACCCGAACTGGCGCAGGTACTGCCCGTCCCGGGGCGCGGCGAACGTGCCGCGCCCCGGGACCCGGTAGACCATGCCTTCGGAAACGAGGTCGTGGAACGCGCGCCGCACGGTCTGCCGGCTGACCTGGTACTCGGCGGCGAGCTCGGCTTCGGTCGGCAGCCGCGTGCCGTCGACGTAACGCCGCCCGAGGATCGCCTGCCGCAGTTCCCGGGCGAGGACCTTGTACGCCGCCTCGCCGTTCTGGTCCTTGCTGCTCATCACACCTCGCCGCACCCGTCCTCCGCGCCGGTCCCGTCAGCTCGCCGACACCGTCACGCGTCCAGTCCGCCCCGGGCGACCAGCTGCGAGGTGATGACGTTGCGCTGGATCTCGTTGGTGCCCTCGCCGACGATCATCAGCGGGGCGTCCCGGAAGTAGCGCTCGACGTCGAACTCGGTGGAGTAACCGTAGCCTCCGTGCACGCGGACGGCGTTGAGGGCGATCTCCATCGCGGTCTCCGAGGCGAACAGCTTGGCCATGCCCGCCTCCATGTCGCACCGCTCGCCGCTGTCGTAGCGGTCGGCCGCGTGCAGCACCAGCTGCCGGGCGGCGGTGTACTGGGTGGCCATGTCGGCCAGGTGGTTGCCGACCGACTGGTGCTTCCAGATCGGTTTGCCGAAGCTCTCGCGTTCCTGCGCGTAGCGCAGCGCGTCGTCGAGCGCGGCCCGCGCCACCCCGAGCGCGCGGGAGGCGACCTGGATGCGGCCGATCTCCAGGCCCTTCATCATCTGCGCGAAACCGCGGCCCTCCTCCCCGCCGAGCAGCGCCTCGACGGGTGCGCGGTGGTCGTCGAAGGACAGCTCGCAGCTCTCGACGCCCTTGTAGCCGAGCTTGGGCAGGTCCTCGGAGACGGTGAACCCGTCACCGTGCTCGACCAGGAGGATGCTGATGCCCCGGTGCGGGGGATCGGCCTTCGGGTCGGTCTTGCACAGCAGAGCCACGAGCTGAGAGCGGCGGGCGTTGGTGATCCACGTCTTCGACCCGTTGATCACGTAGTGGTCGCCGTCGCGGCGCGCGGTCGTGGTCAGCGCCTGCAGGTCGGAGCCGCCGCCCGGTTCCGTCAGCGCCATGGTGGCGCGCACCTCGCCGGTGGCCATCTTCGGCAGGTGGCGCTGCTTCTGCTGCTCGGTGCCGAAGGTGTGGATGAGCTTGGAGACCACGGTGTGCCCGCCCATGGCCCCGGCGAGGCTCATCCAGCCCCGCGCGAGCTGCTCGGTGACCTGCGCGTAGCACGGGGTGGACACGGCCACGTCGCCGTGGGGTTCGGGGATGGCGAGGCCGAAGATCCCGAGCCGCTTCATCTGCTCGATGAGCTCCTCCGGGTACTCGTCGGCGTGCTCCAGGTCGCGGGCGACCGGGCGGACGTCGCGGTCGACGAAGTCGCGCACGGTGTCGACGATGGCCCGCTCTTCTTCGTTCAAGGTGTTCACGCGCTGGTCCTCCTCATCTTCCCGGGAGGTGTTCGGCGAGCAGACGCGCGGCCCTGCGCCAGTCCACTTCGGACAGCAGATCCGGTACGTCCTCGCCACAGTCGGCGATCTTGGCGTCCACGTCCTGTTCGGACGGCGGACGATCGGGCGAGCCCGGCGGGAACCGCAGGGCGACGGCGTGGGTGGTGCCGTCGTGCAGCTGCACGGTGATGTCGACCTGGCCGTCGAGCAGCCAGTCACCGCCGGGCGCCTCGTCCACCTTCACCAGGCGGACGAGGCGCTGGGCTTCGGGACGGTTGACCGCGTGGTCGGTGAAGCTGGCGAACCCGGGGTGCGGGTCGAGCAGGGCGGCGGCCACGGCGTACTCCAAGCTGAACTTGCCCTGCAGACCGGTCGTCGGCCGGTGGTGGATGAGCGGCTGCACGGTTCCGGCGGGGGTGCGCACCACGACGTCGGCCACGTCGTCGGCTGCGACCGGCTCCGGGAGCCCTTCGCGCAGCGCGCTGATCGGTCGCTGCAGGGCGTAGCAGCAGGGGAACACCTTGATCGCCAGCCCGCCGGGCACCGCCGGCCCGCTCACGTCGATCCGGTCAGGGTCGCCCCCGACCAGCAGCAGCCACGCGTCCAGCGCCGACGGGTCGGCGGTGGCCCCTCTGGCGGCCAACCCCGCGGCGCGCGCGCCGGCTTCGGCCGCGAACCCGACCTGCAGGGACTTGCCCGACGATCCGAACGCGCGCTGCACTCCCCCAGCCGCCGGCACGGCCAGCGCCATCGCGGTCGCGATCTGCTCGGTCGACAACCCGAGGGCCACGGCGGCGCTCGCGGCGGCAGCCGGAGCTCCCGCGGTGCAGGTCGCGTGCCACCCGTTCGTGTAGTGCGACCAGCCCAGCGCCACTCCGAGCCGAGCCATGACCCCGGCGCCGGCCAGGTAGGCACGCGCGTCCCCTCCTGCGGCGAGGGTTGCCGGCACGCAGACCACGCTGATGTGGGTGGTCGACTCGATGTGCAGGTCGTCGAAGTCCAGCACGTGCCCCACCGCCGCCCAGCGCGCCGCGTCCGGCAGTTCAGCCGCGACCCGGACCAACTCGTCGTCGCGGGCGGCGAGGGTGACCGCGAGGGTGTCCACCAGTGAGCGCTGCGCGAGCGCCAGGTCTGCGGCGGCGGGGACGAACTCCTGCGCCCACCGGGCGAGCGTCTCAGCGGTCGAATCCATCCGCGCTCCGATCGTGCGCAGCGCACGCCGCGCGGGAGACAATGTACGGCCAATCCTGCGGGCGCGGTCACCGCGTGTCAACGTTCGCTGAACTGGTTTGCGAGACCCTGCTTTTCGCGCGTCCGACTTGACACCCCACGACCCCGGCGAGAAACTACCGGGGCTTTGGCCGTACATATCTGAGTTCCGATTCCCGCCAGTTCAGCCGGGTTCTCCCCGGCTCGGATCGCACGCTCCCGGCACCCGTGATGGGCCCGCGGCCCGTCCTCCTCCCGCGCTTGCTCGCTCCCACTCCGCAGAGGTGGTCGATGAAGTCCCGTGCTGCAGTTCTGGAAGAAGGAAGCAAGGAGTTCGAGATCGTCGAACTCGACGTCGACGAACCACGCGTCGGGGAGGTGCAGGTCAAGTTCACCGCCTCCGGGCTGTGCCACTCCGACCTGCACCTGACCGACGGCGTGTACGGCAACTCGCCCCGCTACCCCATCGTCGCCGGGCACGAGGGCGCCGGCATCATCGAGGCGGTCGGACCCGGCGTGACCCACGTGGAACCCGGTGATCACGTGGTGTGCAGCTTCATGCCCAGCTGCGGTGTCTGCCGCTACTGCGCCTCCGGGCACTCGAACCTGTGCAACCTCGGGGCGAACATCCTCAAGGGCCACATGCCCGACGGCACCTTCCGCTACCACCGCGACGGCCGCGACCTCGGCGGGATGTGCATGCTCGGCACGTTCTCCGAGCGCGCGACGATCCCGGCCCGCTCGGCGGTGAAGGTCGACCCGTGGCTGCCGCTCGAGGTGGCGGTGCTCGCCGGGTGCGGGGTGCCGACCGGGTGGGGCTCCGCGGTCAACGCCGGTGGCGTGAAAGCCGGTGACACGGCGGTCATCTACGGTTCCGGCGGCGTCGGGATCAACGCGGTGCAGGGCGCGGCCTACGCGGGTGCGAAGTACGTCGTGGTCGTCGACCCGGTGGAGTTCAAGCGGCAGACCGCGCTCGAGCTCGGGGCGACCCACGTTTTCGCCGATCCGGACGAGGCGGCGAGCAAGGTCAACGAGCTGACCTGGGGCGAAGGCGCGGACCAGGCGATCCTGACGGTCGGCGTGATGGACGCGGTCGTGGTGCGCCAGGCCTTCGACATCGTCGGCAAGGGCGGCACGATCGTGGTCGTCGGGCAGGCCAACCCGGAGGAGATGACCATCCAGCTGCCCAGCGCGATGTTCACCCGCAACGAGAAGGTCATCCGCGGCGCGCAGTTCGGTTCGTGCAACCCGCAGTACGACATCGTCAAGCTCCTGCGGTTGTGGAACACCGGTCGCCTCAAGCTCGACGAGCTCATCACCAAGACCTACACGCTCGACCAGGTCAACGAGGGCTACCAGGACCTCAAGGACGGCAAGCTCATCCGCGGAGTCATCGTGCACGACTGAGGGAGACCGACATGTCCGACAACGACAAGATCAAGGTCACGATCATCCCGACGGGAACGATGCACGCCGACCTCACCTGGTTGCTCATCGACCCCAACCGGATGGCCACCCAGGGCACGCCGTCCAAGCAGCGCGACTGGGTGGAGGTGCCCACCCACGTCGTCTACCTGGAACATCCGAACGGCCAGAAGCTGATGTGGGACGCCGGCGTCCCGCGCGACTGGGAGGACCGTTGGGGACCAACGGGTCTCGACCAGTTCTTCCCGGTCGACACCGTCCCCGAGGACGAGTGGCTGGACTCCCGGCTCAAGCAGTTGGACGTCGAACCCAACGACATCGACTACCTGGTGCTCTCCCACCTGCACATGGACCACGCGGCCAACGCGAAGTTCTGGCAGGACGCGGGCACCAAGATCATCGTGGACCAGAAGGAGAAGGAAGGCGCGTTCTCCTTCGACGGCTACAACAAGGGCGCGCACATCAAGTCCGACTACGACGGCCTGGAGCTCGACACGGTCAGCGGCGACACCGAGCTGATGCCCGGCGTGACGTTGCTGAGCACCCCCGGGCACACCTGGGGCACGATGAGCCTGCAGGTCGACCTGGCCGACAGCGGAACCATGCTGTTCGCCTCGGATTCGCTGTACCGCAGGGAGTCCTACGGGCCGCCGCCCATCGGCGCGGGCATCGTCTACGACTCGGTGGCGTGGCTGGAGTCGGTGGAGAAGATCCGCGGCATCCAGGAGCGCACGAACGCGCAGGTGATCTTCGGCCACGACCCGGAGCAGATCACGCAGCTGCGCACCGGACCCGGCAACTACTACACCTGATCGACGAGCAGGTCGGCCCGCCCGCGCGGGCCGACCTCCCCGGGAGCCGCCATGCCGATGTACGACTACTCCTGCGACTGCGGCACCACGTTCGAGGTGCTGGTGCCCTCCTGGTCCTCCCCCGCGCCCGACTGCCCGGACTGCGGCGCGCGGACCCACCGCCGCCCACCGTCCCCCGCGGTGCACGGGCGCGCCGCACCCCCGACGCCGCTGAGCTCCACGCCGAAGTCCTGGGAGGGGCTGAACAACGGCGACCCGGCCACGATCACGCACTGGCGCCGCACCGCCGAGGCGCGCCGCGAGTTCGAGGCGCGCCACCCCGAGCACCACACGCGCCAGGAGGCCATCGCCGCCCACGAGGGCCGCTTCGAACGCGCACCCCTCACCTACCGCGAACTGGCCACCCGGGCCGCAACCACCGGGGATGCCAACCGGGCAGCAGCCGAGGCGAGCCGAGCCCGCGGTGGGGACAGCTCAGGTGAGTAGTGAGTAACTGGTAAGTTGGCCTCATGGCTCAACGGATGAGCGGGGCCGAGCGGCGAGCTCAGGTCCTGGCCATCGCGGCGGAGGAGTTCGCCGAGCACGGGTTGCACGGCGCCTCCACGGAGGCGATCGCGCGCGAGGCCGGGATCACCCAGGCCTACGTGTTCCGGATGTTCGGGACGAAGAAGGCCCTGTTCCTCGAGCTGGTCCGAGCCGCGTTCGACCGGGTCAGCGAGGCGATGCGCGAGGCCGGCGGCGAGAAGTCGGGCCTCGACGCGCTGTCGGCGATGGGTGCGGAGTACTACGACCTGCTCGCCGACCGGACTTCGCTGCTGCTGCAGCTGCAGGGGTTCGCCGCGTGCGGGGACCCGGAGGTCAAGGACGCGGTGCGGACGTGCTTCGCGCGGATGTGGAGCACGGCCGAGGACGGCACCGGGCTCGACCCGGTCGCGGTCAAGGCGTTCCTCGCCTTCGGCATGCTGCTCAACGCCGGTGCCGCCCTGGACGTCGACCAGGTCGACGAGGTCTGGGCGGAAGGCGTCCGCACCCGCGTCCAACCGGGCCTGTTCCGGCACATCACGAGCGAGACGAACCGATGAGGTCCCGGCTGGGCGGCTCGCTGGTGTGCACGGCGTTGCTGGCGGCGGTCATCGGCAGCGTCGGCGCGCCCCTGATCACCGCGGTGGCGACGGGGATGGGCGTCTCGCTGGACGCCGCGCAGTGGACGTTGACGATCCCGTTGTTCACCGGCGCCATCGCCGGCCCCCTGCTGGGCCGGTTGGGCAGCGGGCCGTACCGGCGCGTCACCATCCTGATCACGCTGGCCGTGGTCGTGTTCGGCGGATTGCTCACGGTGCTGCCCCTGCCGTTCTGGGTGCTGCTGGTCGGGCGCGGACTGCAGGGCTTCGGGGTGGCGGGCGGAGCGCTGCTGATGAGCGTCGCGCGGGCGCACCTGCCCCCGGAACGCGCGGCGTCGACGATCGGAGCGCTCTCCGTGGCGTCGACGGTCGGCATCGGGGTCGGCTACCCGCTGATCAGCTTCGTCGACCAGGTCGCCGGCCTGCGCGCCGCCTACGGGCTGGGGTTCGTGCTCTCCGCGGCCGCGCTGGGCATCGCCTGGCGCGCGCTGCCCGTCGAGGAACCCGGTGAGCTGCCGCGGGTCGACACCGTGGGCGCGGTCCTGCTGGCACTCGGCACCTCGGGAGTCCTGCTGGTCGTCGCCGAGCCGGAGGTCTGGGCGTCGCCGTGGTGGGTGGGCTGCGTGCTCGCCGGTGCCGCGGTGGTGCTGGCGGGGTGGGTGGCCGTGGAACTCCGGGTGCCGGCCCCGCTGGTCGACCTGCGCGTGCTCGGCCAAGGTCCCGTGCTCCGCGCCAATGCGGCTTTGCTCGTCGCCGGCGTGGGCCTGTACCTGTTGTTCAGCCTGTTCACGCGCTTCGTGCAGACCCCGGCGGGCGTGGACTACGGGTTCGCGTTGCCCGGTGTCGCCGCGGGTGCGGCGCTGATCCCGTTCTCGGTGCTCGGGTTCGTCGCGGGCAAGTCGCTGCCGTCCCTCATCGCGCGGGTGGGCGAGCGCGGGGCCTACGCGCTGTCCACCGCGATCGCCGTCGCCGCCGCGCTGCTGTTCGCCGCCGCGAACCAGTCGCTGGTGGTGGTGCTCGCGGCGATCGCGCTGCTGGGGTTCGCCGTCGGCGGCATCTCGGCGGTGATGCCGCGGCTCGTCCTCGCCGGGGTGCCGCAGGGCGAGACGGCCAGCGTGCTGTCGATCAACCAGATCTCCCGCAGCATCGGCTTCAGCATGGGCAGCGCGCTGGCCGGCCTCCTCCTGGCGGCCGGTGGAGCACCGCTGCCGCCCGAGCACGACTACGTCCTCGCAGCGCTGTGGGCCCTCCCCGCCCTGGCGGCCAGCGCACTCGTCGTCACCGCGAACCGCACGACCGCCACCCGCGACGCACGCCCCGCAGACCGTCGTCAGTAGCCGCCGAACGGGGTGTACGGGTGGCGGATCACCGGGATCGAGGTGCCGGATCACGGAGTGATCAGGCCACGGATCACCGAGGTGACCCGGGATCGGATAGCCGGGGTGATCCGGCACCCACCGCGAGTGGCGAGAGGAATCGAGGGCTGAGGCCCGGCGTTGACGAGCCGGCGGAGCCGCTGGCCTCAGGGCGGGAATCGACCGGCACCGCTGCGGGTTTCGCGCTTGCCCCACTCAGGTGACGTCCGTGGCTGTCGGGATGCGGTGCACCGGCGTGCGTCGGGGGCGGGGGCGTTGCTCGGAGTCTGCGGAGTCGTTGTCCGGTTCGGGGCGTTGTGTGTCCGCACCCGCCGCGCGGAGCGCGGCGCGGTTCTAGAGGAGGCCTGCTGTGCGGGCTGCGTGCACTGCTGCTGTGCGGTTGCGGACCGCGAGCTTCCTGGCGGCGTTGCGGAGGTAGGTCTTGACCGTCTGCGGGCTGAGGCCCATCCGTGCCGCGATCTCCACGTTGGACGCCCCGACCTCGACGAGGCGGAGGGCTTCGACCTCCCGTGGCGCGAGGGTGACCTGCGGTTCGGTCGCGGGTTCGCGCCCACCCAGTTCGCGGTGGATCCGCATCAGGCGGGTCCGGAGGGCTTCGTCGTCGGTCTCGGCGATGACGGCGGCGAGTTCGGCCAGCGGGTCGGCGCCGTCGAGTCCCGGATCAGGCCGCAGCCGCTCCTCCACATCCCGGCCGAGCTGGGCCACCGCGACCTCCGCGGTGCGCACCGCGCGGTCACCTACCGGAAGGTGGTCGCGGACAGCGCCGTAGAGCACACCGCAAACCGCGTCCCCGACCGTGATGGGCAGGGCGAACACCGAGGTCAGCCGCTCCTGCCGGACGACGATCGGGTCGTACTCGTGGGTGATGTCGGCAGTGCGGGCGTAGTCGTTGACGCGGTGCGGGGTGCGATCGCGCAGAACCCTGCCACCAAGTCCGGTTCCCGGGCGCACTTCCAGGCCGCTCAGGCCGGTCCCGTAAGTGCCCCGCAACCTGCCGATGACCAGGCGTGTCTTGGAGGTGGACCCGCCGAACACGACCGGGACGCCGGTCGAGCGCTCCAACCAGCGCAGCCGCTCCGGCAGGAGCCGATCGATCCAGTCGGCCACCACGTCGTCGTCCATGCGCCCTCCCCAGCTCCATCGCCGGTCCAGGTGGTGGATATCCCGCCGCGACTCGGCACCGCTACCCCCGCGAGTGGGTATTCCCCGCCCGGGCCGCCGGTGCAGTCTCCTCGGGACAGCGTCGTCACACCGAAGGGGAAGCCGCATGGACGTCACCGGCGCGTACCGGCGGAGTCGCGACCAGCTGCTGGCGCTGCGCGGTGAGCACACCCGCGCGGTCGCCGAGTTCCGCTGGCCGGAACTGGGCGGGCGGTTCAACTGGGCCGTCGACTGGTTCGACGCGATCGCCCGCGACAACGACCGCCCGGCACTGGTGATCGTCGAGGAGGACGGCGGCGAGCTGCGCCGCAGCTTCGCCGAGATGGCCGACGCCTCCGACCGGTTGGCCGCCTGGCTGTCCGAGCGTGGTGTGGAGCGCGGCGATCCGGTCGTGCTCATGCTCGGCAACCAGGTCGAGCTGTGGGAGTCGATGCTGGCGATCATGAAGCTGGGCGCGGTGATCGTGCCGACCACGACCGCGGTCGGGTCGGCCGAGCTGGTCGACCGGATCTCGCGCAGCGGAGCCGCGCACGTCATCGCCAACGCCGACGACACCGCCAAGTTCGCCGACGTGCCCGGCGACTACACCCGCATCAGCGTCGGCCCCGCGGCCGGGTGGTCGGACCTGCGCGACGCGGCGGAGCTGCCCGCAACGCCGGTGGCCCACCCGGGAACCGCACCGAACGACCCGCTGCTGTACTACTTCACCTCGGGCACGACCTCGCAGCCCAAGCTGGTCGAGCACACCCAGATCTCCTACCCCGTCGGCCACCTCACGACGATGTACTTCCTGGGCCTGCGCCCGGGCGACGTGCACCTCAACATCTCCTCGCCCGGCTGGGCCAAGCACGCCTGGTCGTGCTTCTTCGCGCCGTGGATCGCCGAGGGGACCGTGCTGGTGTGCAACTACCGCCGCTTCGACCCGGCGGTGCTGCTGGACCGGCTGCGCCGGTACGAGGTCTCGACCTTCTGCGCGCCGCCCACCGTGTGGCGCATGCTCATCAACTCCGACCTCGGCGAACGACCGGCCACGCTGCGCGAGGTCATCGGCGCGGGCGAACCGCTCAACCCCGAGGTGATCGAACAGGTCCAGCGGGCGTGGGGGCTGACGTTGCGCGACGGGTTCGGGCAGACCGAGACGACCGCGCAGGTCGCCAACACGCCGGGCTCCGAAGTCCGCCCGGGCTCGATGGGCCGTGCGCTGCCGGGTGTTCCGGTCGTGCTGGTCGATCCGGCCACGGGCCGCGAGGTGGAGGGCACCGGTGAGGGCGAGATCTGCCTCGACCTCGACCAGCACCCGCTCCCGCTGATGACCGGATACCGCGACGACACCGAGCGCAACGACGCCGCGATGGACGGCGGGTACTACCACACCGGTGACGTGGCGACCATCGACGGCGACGGCTACATCACCTACGTCGGGCGCACCGACGACGTGTTCAAGGCCAGCGACTACAAGATCAGCCCCTTCGAGCTCGAATCGGTGCTCATCGAGCACCCCGCGGTCGCCGAGGCCGCCGTGGTCCCGGCCCCCGACCCCGTGCGGCTCGCGGTTCCCAAGGCCTACATCGCGCTCGCTCCCGGCCACGAGCCCGACAAGGCCACGGCGTTCGAGATCGTGCGCTACGCCCGCGAACACCTCGCGCCCTACCAGCGGGTCCGCCGCGTGGAGTTCTTCGAGCTCCCCAAGACGATCTCCGGGAAGATCCGCCGCGTCGAACTGCGCGCCCGCGAGGAGGCCGCGAGCCACGAACGCACCGAGTGGCGCGACGACCAGTTCCCCGAACTCCGCGGGTGATCGAGCATGTGCTCGGTCTGCTCATCGGCGCGGGTAGCAGAGACCCACGGAAGGGGAGGGCACAGCGGCACGGTGGACCCCGTGCGCCGCTCCTGATCTACGCCGGTACGCGGCGTCGCGGCGTACTCGCCACGAAGCCGCTCAGAACCTGCGGCGGTGCGAGCTGAGTGCCACACCGCACCTGACGAAGCGGCTGCCACCGCGGGCTACCTCGCACCCTGCTGCGGTGCGAGCTGAGTCACGCCGCTGCGTCGCAGTCCCAGGTGCGCAGGGGGTGTCGCCTCCACGGTCGTGCAGCGGTCAGGCGATGCTGGGGACCTGCTCCTCTGCTGGTGGTGGTCCGGGTGGGGTGCCGTTGCCGAAGGAGCGGCCACCGAGCTCCTCGCGGCCGTGGGGCTCCAGCAGGTAGGTCAAGTCCGGGCCGGCGGGGATGATGCCGGTCGGGTTGATGTTGCGGTGCACCACGTAGTAGTGCTCCTTGATCTGCGGGAAGTGGATGGTGTCGCCGAAACCCGGGGTCTGGAACAGGTCCCGCGTGTAGTCGCGCAGCACCGGCATCTCGGAGATCTTGTGGCGGTTGCACTTGAAGTGCCCGTGGTAGACCGCGTCGAAGCGCACCAGGCTCGGGAACAGGTGCACGTCGGCTTCGGTGATCGTGTCGCCAACGAGGTAGCGCTGGCCCGAGAGCCGTTCCGCGAGCAGGTCCACTGCCTCGAACAGCTCGGTGAAGGCCTTGTCGTGGGCGTCCTGGGTCTCGGCGAAACCGGTCTTGTAAACGCCGTTGTTCACCCGGAACACCAGGTCGTTGACCTCGTCGATCTCCGCGCGCAGGTCCTGCGGGTAGAGGTCGGGTGCGCCCGGCCTGTGGTGCTCGCGCCACTCGGTGGAGAAGTCGAGGGTGATCTGCGGGAAGTCGTTGGTGACGACCTGCCCGCTGGGGATGTCGACGATCGCGGGCACCGTGATGCCCTTGTCGTAGTCGGGGAAGCGCGCCAGGAACGCCTCCTGGAGGAGTTCGATGCCCAGCACCGGGTCCTTCCCGCCCGGGTCGAGGTCGAACCGCCAGCTGCGCTCGTCGTGGGTGGGTCCGGCGATGCCCATCGACAGCACCGGCTCCAGCCCCAGCAGGCGCCGCACGATGACCGCGCGGTTCGCCCACGGGCAGGCCCGGGCGACCACCAGGCGGTAGCGCCCGGGCTCCACCGGATGTCCGTCCCGCCCGTCGGCGGTGATCCGCGTGGCGATGTAGTTCATGTCCCGTTGGAATTCACCGGCCATGCTCTGATCGTCCACCGCCGAGCGCGGTCCCGCCACACGCACGAGCTCTCGGTGTGTCAGACCGGTACCACCGACTCGGCGGTGGCGGGCTTGCGGGCGGTGTCGGCGAGCAGCACCGCCGCGAGCACCGAGACCGCGGCCACGCCGATCAGGTAGTAGGCCGGCGTCATCGGGTTGCCGGTGGACTCCACCAGCGTGGACAGGATCAGCGGCGTCGAGCCGCCGAAGATCGACACCGCCGCGCTGTAGGCGAGCGAGAGACCGCTGTAGCGCACCTTGGTCGGGAAGGCCTCGGCGATCGCGGTGGAGATCGCGGCCAGGCTCGGTGCCATGAGCAGTCCCAGCAGCACGTACGCGAGCGTGATCAGTGCGAACGTGCCGGAGAGGATCAGCTGGTACATCGGCACGGCCAGCACCATCAGCGCCAGCGGGGTGGCGACCAGGAACGGTTTGCGCCGCCCGACGCGGTCGGCCAGCAGCGCCCACGCCGGGACGGTCAGCAGCAGCGCGGTGATGCCGACCAGCATCGCGGTGAACATGTCGACCTGCGGGACGTGCAGGTTCTTGACCAGGAACGCCGGCCAGAACGCCTGGACCATGTAGGTGCAGGTGGTGCCGGAGATGATCAGGCCGATCACCTTGAGCACGCTGGGCCAGTGCTCCCGCAGCGTGATGAGCAGCGGAGCACCGCTGTGCTCAGTGGCCTCGGCCTGGAACTCCGGTGTTTCGTCGAGCTTCAAACGCAGGTACAACCCGATCGCACCGAGCGGCAGCGTGATCAGGAACGGGATGCGCCACCCCCACTCGTTGAGCGCCTCAGGCGCGAGCGCCAGCGACAGCACGGCACCGAACACGGTGGCGGCGAACGTCGCCGCGTACTGGGTGAACATCTGCCAGCTGCCGTAGAAGGTGCGCCGGTGGGTCGGGGCGTACTCCACCATGAAGGCGGTGGCGCCGCCGAACTCCCCGCCCGCGGAGAAGCCCTGCACCACGCGGGCGATGACCAGCAGGACCGGTGCCGCCAACCCGATCCCGTCGTAGGTGGGCAGCAGCCCGATGACGAAGGTCGCCACCGACATGCCGATGATGGAGATCGACAGCGTGGTGCGCCGACCCATCCGGTCGCCGTAGTGGCCGAAGATCAGCGCGCCCAGCGGCCGCAGCACGAACGACACGCCGAAGGCGGCGAAGGTGGCCATCAGGCTGTGGCTGCCCGGGAAGAAGTTCGCCGCGATGGCGGCGGCGAAGAACCCGTAGAGCCCGAACTCGAACCACTCGATGAAGTTGCCGATGGAGGCCGCGAGCACCGCTTTGCGGCGCACCGGCTGGGGCACGGACGTCGTCATGTCATCCCTCCGCTCGGGTGCGGGCCAAGGCGAGTTCGGCGTAGGCGGTGGCGCCGTCGGCCAGCACCGCGTCGTCGAACAGCGCCGTCGGCGAGTGGTTGTAGTCCGCGGCCTGCGGGTCGAGTCCGTCGGGAACGGCGCCCAGACCGATGAAGCTGCCCGGCACCTGGTCGAGCACGCGGCAGAAGTCCTCCGACCCCGTCAGCGGGTTGACCAGGGTCTCCTGCCGCTCCTCACCGAAGAGCCCGCGGATCGTGCGGTCGGCGAACGCCGTCTCCTCCGCATCGGTGCTGGTCGGCGGGTAGCCGGGACGGTGCTCGACCTCGACGTCGACCCGGTGCGCGGCGGCGACCGCCCGCACCACCTCGGCGGAGCGCTCGCGCATCCGGTCGCGCGCCTCCGGGGAGAAGGTGCGCACGGTGGCGCCGAAGGTCGCGGTCTCCGGGATGACGTTGACCGCGGTCCCGGCGTGCAGCGATCCCACGGAGAGCACCACCGGGTCGAACACGTCGAACTGCCGGGTCACCATGGTCTGCAGCGAGGTGATCATCTCGCTGATCGCGGCGACCGGGTCCTGGGTGCGGTACGGCGCCGACCCGTGCCCGCCGGAACCGTGCACGCGGACGTGCAGCTCGTCCGAGGCGGAGAGCATCGTGCCGGGCCTGGTGACGAACCGGCCCTGCGGCGCGCCGGAGGAGAACACGTGCATCCCGTACGCCGCGTCTACCCGGCGCCCGGAGGCCTCCAGCACGCCCTCGTCGACCATGACCCGCGCGCCGTCGTAGCCCTCCTCCCCCGGCTGGAACATCAGCACCACGTCACCGCCGAGCCGGTCCCGGTGCGCGGACAGCAGCCGGGCCGCGCCGACCAGCATGGTGGTGTGCAGGTCGTGGCCGCAGGCGTGCATCGTGTCGCCGGTCCGCGAGGCGAAGTCGAGCCCGGTGCGCTCGCGGACCGGAAGTCCGTCCATGTCGGCACGCAGCAGCACGGTCGGCCCGTCGCCGCCGCGCAGGACGGCGGTCACCGAGGTGGTGTCCCGCCCGGTGGTGATCTCCAGCGGGAGGTCGTCCAGGGCTGCCAGCACCCGTTCCTGCGTGCGCGGGAGCTGCAGCCCGACCTCGGGTTCCCGGTGGAAGTCGTGGCGCAGCGCGATCAGCTCCTCGTGGATCGCCCGCGCGTCCTCGTGCACAGTCAACTGCTACCTCCGGAAGTGACCTGCTTCATAACGACGCCAGGGCGCGTCAGTGTGCGATGTCGGGCAGGTCCGGCGTGGCGAATCACAGGATTCGTGCACCGGCCGCCGTCCACGGAGGTGATTCGTGCGTTCCGCTGCCCCGGAGCTGTCCGAAGCGGACCTCGCGCTGATCCACGCGCTGCAGATCGCACCGCGGGTGAGCTGGGCCGAGGCCGCACGCGTGCTGGACTCCTCGCCGACGGCGCTGGCAGCGCGCTGGCAGCGGCTGCGCGAAGCGGGCATGGCGTGGGTGACGGTGCACTCCGGTGAGCAGTCGCGCGACGTGGTGGCCTTCGTGGACCTGCAGGTGGACCCGGCGCGCCGGGCGGCGGCCATCGAGCGGATCTGCCGCGATCCCCGGGCGGCCTCGGTCGAGGAGGCGGCCGGCGGCCGCGACCTGGTGCTGACCGTGATCGTGCCGGACTACGACTCGCTCGCGGCGTTCACCCTCGACGACCTGCCCACGACCCCGGGGGTGCGGGCGGTGAACACCCACGTGGCCACCAGGGTGCACCGGCAGGGATCGGACTGGCGGCTGGACGCGCTCGACCGCGACCAGCAGGCGGCGTTGCGCGACGCGGCGCGCAACGCGGAAAGCCCTGGTCCTGGCCGGGTTCCGGACTCCTACTGGCCGGTGGTGCAGCGGCTGGCGCGGGACGGCAGGCAGAGCGCCGCCGAGATCGCCCGCGCGCTGGACCGGGATCCGGCGACGGTGCGCAGGCAGGTCGCCCGGCTGTTGGCCACCGACGCCTTGGCGTTCCGATGCGAGGTCGCCGGCCTGCGGAGCCGCTGGCCGATCGTGTGCACGTGGTTCGCCCGGGTTCCGATGACCGAGCTGGACCACACGGTCCGCGCGCTGTCGACGCTGCCCGAACTGCGCCTCCTGGTCTCCACGGTCGGCCAGTCGAACCTGATGTTCCTGCTGTGGGCGCGGTCCTCGGGCGACTTGATGCGGATCGAGCGCTCGGTGGACGAGAAGCTGCCGTGGCTGCAGCTGACCGAATCGGTCCTGACGCTGCGCACCCGCAAGCGCATGGGCTGGGTCCTCGACCGGCACGGCAGGGCCACCGGGGAGCTCGTGCTCCCGCACACCCTCCAGCCGCGCTGAGCCCTTACACCCGAGGAGCCGTGCCGCACAGGGCCTTCAGTCCCTGTTCGTTGTTGACCTAGGAGCGCAACAGTTGCTTGGTTCCCGGCAGAACTGGGGTGTGGGCGATGGTTGACGTAGGTCGTGGGAGAACGTGCGGTGTGCTGTGCGCGCTGCTGATGATCGTCGGTCTGCTGGTGGCCGCGCCGGCGCCCGAAGCTTCCGCGGCTCCTTCGCTGCCACCTGGGTTCGTGCTCCGCGACCAGCCCAGCGGGCAGGCGGCCTACGACCTCACGGACTTCACCTTCCTGCCGGACGACAGCGTGCTCACCACCGGCAAGCAGGGGAAGGTCGCGTGGGTCTCGCCCAGCGGGGAGGTCACCACGCTGGCCACCCTGCCCGTGGTCACCGCGCAGGACCTGGGCCTGGTCGGCATCGCCGCTGCGCCCGACTACGCGACCTCGCGGCACGTCTACCTCGCGCGCTCGGTCCCGGACGGCGCCAGCGGGCACCTGCTGCGGCTGGCGCGCTGGACGGTCACCGGCAGCCCGGAGCCGACCGGGATCGCCCAGGAACAGGTCGTCTTCGAGCTCCGGAGCTCCTCCGACGTGCACGGCCTGACCGGGATCGGGGCGGCGCAGGACGGCACGCTGTGGGTCTCCGTCGGAGACCTCTCCGACTACCGGTTCACCGATCCCGCCGCCTTCCGGACCTACGACCTCGACTCGCCCGCGGGCAAGGTCCTGCACGTCACGCCGGACGGGCGCGGGGTGGCGAGCAACCCCCACTTCCAGCCCTCGGCCCCGGACTCGTGGCGGAGTCGCGTCTACGCCAGCGGTTTCCGCAGCCCGTTCCGGCTGTCGCTGCACCCCTCCACCGGAACGCCGATCGTCGGTGACGTCGGCTACGGCACCTGGGAGGAGATCGACTTCGTGCGACCGGGGGAGAACTACAAGTGGCCCTGCTGGGAGGGCAACCACCCGTCCCCCGGGTACGCCGAGCTGCCGGAGTGCACCAACGTCGCCAACACGCCTCCGGTCTGGGAGTACCACCACGGCAACGGCACCGACCAGGGCGACAGCGTCACCGGCGGCATCGTCTACCAGGGTGAGAGCTACCCGGAGACCTACCGGGGCGCCTACTTCTTCGGCGACTACAGCCAGAGCAAGCTGTGGAGCCTGCGGATGGACGAGCAGGGGAACCTGGTGCAACGGCCGCAGAGCCCGCCGCTGGGCACCGGGATCGGGGGGCCGGTCAAGTTCGAGGCCGCACCCAACGGCGACCTGGTCTACGCCGACATCTACACCGGGTCGTTGCGCCGGCTGAGCTACTCCGCGGCCAACAACCCGCCGGTGGCGGTGGCGAGCACGACGACCGACCCGGCCACCCGCACGGTGACCTTCGACGGTTCCGGCTCGATGGACTTCGACGGCGACACCGTGCGCTACGACTGGGACTTCGGTGACGGCACCACCGGCACCGGTGAGCGGGTCACGCACACCTACGCTCCCGGAACACCGCGGTTCACGGCACGACTGACGGTGCGCGACCCGCTCGACGCGTCCGACCAGGTCGACATCGTCGTAGCACCGTCGAACCACTCCCCCGCCCTCACGCTCAACCCACCCGCGCAGGCCGACTTCGCCGTGGGCGACCCGGTCTCGCTCTCGGCCGAGGCCACCGACACCGAGGACGGCCCGCTGGAGGTGAGGTGGTCGAGCGCGGTGTTGCACTGCCCGGAGGAGAGCACCTGCCACGACCACCCGGGTAGCGGAGCGCAGGGCCCGACCTACGACGCCACGTTCACCGAGCACCCCGACTCGCGGATGGAGTTCACCGCGACCGCGACCGATTCCGAGGGCGTCACCTCGTCGGTGAGCTACGTGGCCCACCCGCGGGAGCACCTGCTGACGCTGACCAGCAACGTCCCGGCGGTGCTGCAGATCCCCGTCGAGGGCGCGGTGAGTTCGGCGATGGTCACCGAAGGCGCGCAGTTGGACGTGGTGGCCGCCGAGACCGCCACCGACGGCGGGTCGACGTTCGTGCGGTGGACCGACGGACCCACCACGCGGTCCCGGTTCATCACGATGGGGCCGACCGACCAGACCCTCACGGCCGAGTACCTGTCCCCGATCGACGAGCGCTACGCCAACGACCCCGCCTTGCGGGACCTGTTGGGAGGACCGACCGGACCGGAGATCACCGACGGACCGGTGCACCACCGCTCCTACACCGGCGGCAGGCTGTACTGGACCAAGGAGACCGGGGTCCACGAGGTGCACGGCGGGAACCTCGCCCAGTACCTCGAACTCGGTGGGCACGCGTTCTTCGGAGCTCCGCTCACCGATGAGACCGCCACGCCCGACGGTGTCGGCCGCTACAACCACTTCGCGGACGGCGCTTCGATCTACTGGACGCCCGACACCGGGTCGCACGGCGTGTGGGGCGAGATCCGCGCGCAGTGGGCCCGGCTCGGGTGGGAGGCCGGTGAGATCGGCTACCCGACGACCGACGAAACCGGCACACCTGACGGGGTCGGGCGTTTCAACCACTTCAGCAAGGCCGCCTCGATCTACTGGACCCCGCAGACCGGCGCGCACGGCGTGTGGGGTGCGATCCGCGACCTGTGGAGCCAGATCGGCTGGGAGACGGGCCCGATGGGCTACCCGACCACCGACGAGACCGTCACGCCCGACGGGACCGGGCGCTACAACCACTTCAGCAAGGCCGCCTCGATCTACTGGACGCCTCAGACCTGGGCGCACGAGGTCTACGGCCGGATCCGCGAGCGGTGGGCGGCGCTGGGGTGGGAGCGGTCCTACCTGGGATACCCCACGACGGGCGAGTTCTCGGTCTCGGGCGGCAGGCAGAACAACTTCCAGCACGGCTACGTCCGCTGGTACGCCTACAACAACTCCGTCATCGACCGCCGGTACTGAAGCCGGCACTCGCCACGGGCGGTGGTGGTGGCGGTGGTGCTCCGCGGCTGGGAGCTGCGGTTCTGCGGCATCCCCGGGACGGACCGCGCGGGTTCGTTCAGACTTCGGGGGAGCCTGGGATCCACTTCGGACAGTGCGGGGTCGCGGCTGGCGGGTACCCGCCAGTGTCCAGATCTGGGAGTGGAGGGTGCTTAGCCTCCGGACTTGTTCATCAGCATCCCGATGAGCACGTCGACAGTGAGGAGCCGACATGCCCAGGTTTTCGACGACCACCGCGCTCGCCGGTGCCGCGACCGCCTTCCTCCTGGTCGCGAGCGCACCGCTGGCCGGTGCGGTCCCCACCGACACCGCCGAGCCGCACGTCGTCACCTACGACGCCAGCCAGGCCGAGGAGTTCCAGACCGCCGTCGACGAAGCCGCGGCGACGTGGAACGAGCAGGTCACCAACGTCAAGTTCGAGAAGGCGACCGACGGTCAAGCCGACCTCACGGTCGTCGCCGACGACGGCTGGCCGCGCGCACAGGTCGAGGACCTCGGCGCGGGCACGGTGTGGATGGGGCGCGAGGCCGTGAACGAGAGGCACCACATCCCGCGCATCGCCACCCACGAGATCGGACACATCCTCGGCCTGCCCGACAACCGCACGGGCGTGTGCGAGGACCTGATGTCCGGTGCCAGCGCCGGCACCGACTGCCAGAACAACCTCCCCAACCCGGAGGAGAAGGCCGAGGTCGAGCAGAACTTCGCGCAAGGCGTGGCGATCGCGCCGCAGCTGCTCAGCGAAGCTCCGGCGAACCGCTGACTCAGGTGCCACGGACGTCCCGCGACCGTCGTGCGGGTTGCCGAGGCGCACCCGCCGGAGATCCCTGCGGGTGCGCGCGGGCTTCGTCGAGACCTACCTGCGGCTCACAGGTAGTCGGGACGCTTGATGAGGAGGTCGGGGCGCCCCTGGATCTCGGGCTCGACGACGGTGGCGTTCCAGGCGTCCTTCTCCACCGGTTCCAGGGTGACCGAGACGGCTCCGTCGCGGGTGCCGAGGTGCTCGACCAGGGCCGCGCTGATCGACTCGGCGAGCGCGCGCTTCTGCTCGTCGGTGACCTCCTCGGGGAAGTGCTTGATGTTCACGTGCGGCATCGGGGCTCCTCGACCTCGGGTTCTGACCTGAGCCCAGACCGTAACCGGCCGGGCCACCGGTGCCCGGTGGCCCGTCAGCGCGTGCTCTCCTCGACCCCCGTGAAGCTCGGCTCCACCACGTCGAAGAGGCCGAGCTCGTAGTCCGTGGTGGCTTGGCGGCGAGCCTTGTAGTGGACCTTCTTCCCGGTCGCGGTCAGCGGCAGCACGTCGACGAACCGGTAGGCGCGGGGGCGCTTGTAGCTGGCCAGAGAGGGGTGCTCGCGGCAAAGCCGGTCGCACTCCGCGGCAGTCAGCTCCGCCTCCTCGGTGGGGACGACGTAGGCGACGACGAGTTGTCCCCACCGCTCGTGCGGGATCCCGACCACCAACGAGTCGGCGATCAGCGGGTGCTCGTTGAGCGCCTCCTCCACCTGCACCGGGTGGACGTTCTCGCCACCCGAGACGATCATGTCGTCCTTGCGGCCGACGATCGTGACGAACTCCTGGGAGTCCCAGGTGGCGAGGTCGCCGATGTAGAGCCACCCGTCGTGGAACTTCGCGGCCTCCTGCTCCGGGGCGTTGGTGTAGGCCAAGCCGCACTTCGGGGAGCGCACGATCACCTCGCCCACCTCGGACCCGTCCTTCGCGACAGTCTCCTCAGGGCCGGCCAGCCGGTCGTCGAGGACCTTGACCACCGCCACGTCGTCGTCGGTGCAGGCACGTCCCGCGCTACCGGCCTGCTCCGGCAGGTCGTCCGGGCGGAGGAAGGTGTTCCAGAAGGCCTCGGTGGTGCCGTAGCCGTTGAAGATGCGCGGGCACAGCTGTTCCTGGTAGCGCAGCGCCGCTTCTCGCGCCAGGGGTGCGCCCATGGTGACGATGCCGCGCAGGGTCGAGAGGTCCCGCGGCTGCTCGGCCTGGGCACGCGAGAGCATCTCCAGGTTCGTCGGAGCACCGATCAGGTAGGTGATCCCGTGGCGCTCCACGGTGTTCAAGCACTGCTGCGGGTCGAACGCCCGCATCGGCACGACCTGCGCGCCGACGTAGAAGGCCGGGTTCGGCCCGCCCGCGTAGAGGCCGCCGCGGTGGAACCACGGCGTCATGTTCAGCGTGCGGTCGTCCGGGGTCAGCAGGAAGTGCATGATCACGTCGTGGGCGGTGAAGATCTCGATCATGCTGTTCAGCGGCACGCCCTTGGGCATGCCCGTGGTGCCCGAGGTGTAGAGCCGGGTGGTCTCGTCGTAGACCGAACCCGACCGCGCGGGCGGCTGCCCGTCACCGCTGAGCAGCTCGTCGAAGCGCACCGCGCCGCCAGGGACGTCCCCGTCGCCCACCACGACCACCAGGTCCGGCTCGTGCTGGGCGCGTTCCAGCGCCGGTCCGGCGACCTCGCCCAGCGCCGCGTCGTGCACGAAGACCTTCGGCCGGCTGTCGTCGAGGATGTAGGCCGTCTCGCCCGGTGAGAGGCGGAAGTTGATCGGCGAACCCACGGCGCCGCACCGCTGAGCCGCCAGGTACAGCAAGGCGAACTCCGGTCCGTTGTGGAGCTGGTAGACCACGACGTCACCCCGTCCGACGCCCGCGTCGGCGAGCGAGGCCGCCAGCCGGTCGACGGCCGCGCCGAGTTCGGCGTAGGTCCAGCTCCGCCCGGTGGCGGGGTCGAGCACGGCGACGCGGTCGGCGTAGCGGTGGGTGTTGCGCCGGAAACCGGCGATGTAGCTGAAGTCGCGTTCGATGAACTCGCGGTAGGCCTGCGGGTCGTAGGTCGTCATTCCCGGTACCTCCTCGTTGAGGCGTGAGCGGCGGGATGGGGAGGACAGTGCGGGGGCGGGACCTCGTCCGCCCGGGTCAGCTCATCGTGAGGCCACCGCTGACGCTGAGGGTCTGCCCCGTGATGAAGCCGGCTTCGTCGGAGGCCAGGAAGGCGACCGCGTTGGCGAGGTCCTGCGGTTCGCCGAGCCGGCGGAACGGGATCGCCTTGGTCAGCGCCTGGCGCAGCTTCGGGTCATCACCGCCGACGGAGGCGAACAGCTCGGTGTCGGTGGGTCCCGGGCACACGCAGTTGACGTTGATGCGGTGACGCGCCATCTCGCGGGCCAGCGTCTTGGTGAAGGCGACCACGCCGCCCTTGGCGGCCGAGTACACGGCTTCACCGGAGGACCCGACGCGGGCGGCGTCCGAACCGAGGTTGACCACCGAGCCGCTGCCCTCGGCGACCATGAGGGGCAGCACGGCCTTCGTGGTGTGCAGGACGCCGAAGAGGTTGATCGCCACGACGCGTTCCCAGTCGGCCTCGTCGCTGTCGATGAACGGCCCGGCCTTGTCCCAACCCGCGTTGTTCACCAGCACGTCGACCTTGCCGAAGCGGTCGGCGACCTGGTCCACCATGGACCGGACCGACTCCCGCGAGGTCACGTCCGCGCGCAGCCCGAGGGAGTCACCTCCGATGGCCTTGGCGGTCTCCACCGCTGCGGCCTCGTCGACGTCGGAGACCACGACGGTGGCTCCCTCGGCGTCCAGCTTCTCGGCGATCGCGCGTCCGATGCCCCGGCCGGCACCGGTGACCACGGCGGTCTTGTTCTCCAGTCGTCCCATCTCAATCCTCTCGAGTCATCGGGAAGTGCTTCAGGGGGCGAGCTTCCGCCCGACCCGCTCCCGAGCGATGATCAGCTTCATGATCTGCGCGGTGCCGTCACCGATCTGCAGGCCGAGCACGTCCCGCAGCCGTTGCTCGACGGGCAGGTCGGTGCGGTAGCCGTACTGGCCGTGCAGCAGCAGGCAGTTCTGCACCACGTCGAAGGCCGTCTTCGGCGCCCACCACTTGCACATCGCGGCCTGCGCGGTGTGCGGCAGACCCTGGTCCTTGAGCCAGAGGGTCTGGTAGCAGAGCAGGCGCGCCGCGGTGAGCAGCGTCTCCGACTCCGCGAGTGGGAAGGACACGCCCTGGAACCTGCTCAGCGGCTGGTCGAACGCCTCCCGCGTGCTGACGTACTGCCAGGTCTCGTCCACCGTGACCTGGGCGATGCCGACGCACTGCAGGCCGATGAGCGCCCTGCTGAAGTCGAAACCCCGCATCACCTGGGAGAAGCCGGCTCCCTCCTCGCCGAGCAGGTGGTCAGCAGGCACGCGGACGTCGGTCAGGTGCACGGCACCGCGCCCGACCGCCTTGGTGCCCATGTCCGGGTACGGCTCGCGCACCACCCCGGGTAGGTCCAGCGGCACCAGGAACGCGCTGATCCCCTTGCCGCGCGCGGTCTCCTCGCCGGTGCGGGCGAAGACGACCACGGCCGCCGCCTCGGTGCAGAAGGACAGCGACTTGACCCCGTTGAGCACGTAGTCGTCACCGTCGCGCTGGGCCCGCAGCAACGGCATGCCCGCGTCGGAACCGGCGTGCGGCTCGGTGAGGCCGATGCCGACGACCTCCTCACCACCGCAGATCTTGGGCACCCAGTGCTCGGCGAGCTCCGGCCGGGCGTTGGTGGCCACGATCTGGCCGACCAGCGAACCGACGATCTGCAGGTAGGACACCGAGAAGTCGCCGCGCGCGATCTCCTCGGCGAGGAGGCCGGTCGTGACCCGGTCCAGGTCCCGACCGCCCAGTGCGCGCGGGAGCTCGGGCGCGATGAACCCGAGTTCGCCCATCTCGCGGCGGACGTCCGGGCCCACGGCACCGCGGTGCTCCCGAGCGCGGTAGTCCGGCGCGAGGCGCTCCGCGGCGTAACGGCGTGCCGCGTCGCGGTGCTCCTCCTGGACCGGCGACAGGGTGAAGTCCACGGCCTAGCTCCTCGAAGTCGTCGTGGTCAGACCGCGGCGTAGTCGGTGAAGTCGGGCTTGCGCTTCTCGGCGAAGGCCGATGCCCCCTCGTGCGCCTCGGCGGATTCGCTGAAGACGTCCAGGGCCGACATCGCGAGGTTGCTCAGCCCGGCCTGGTGGTCGGTGTCGGCGTTGAAGGACTGCTTGAGGAACTTGAGGGCGGTCGGGCTCAGCACCGCGATCTCCTCGGCCCACCGCTTGGCCTCGGCCAGCAGCTCCTCGCCCGGGACGACCGCGTTCACCAACCCCCAGCGCTCGGCGGTCGCCGCGTCGTACTGGCGGCACAGGAACCAGATCTCGCGGGCGCGCTTCTCCCCCACGACCCGCGCCAGGTACGCCGTTCCGAAACCCGCGTCGAACGAGCCGACCCGGGGCCCGGCCTGCCCGAACTTGGCGGTGTCGGCGGCGATCGTGAGGTCGCAGAGCACGTGCAGGACGTGCCCACCGCCGATGGCCACCCCGTTGACCGCGGCGATGACCGGCTTCGGGATGTCGCGGATGAGCTTGTGCAGGTAGCCGATCTCGAACCGGCCGCTCTCGGTGGGCCCGTAGTCGCCGGTCTCGGCGCGCTGCTTGACGTCGCCGCCGGTGCAGAAGGCCTTCTCGCCGGTCCCCGTGAGGATCACGACGCGCACCTGCGGGTCGGCCCAGGCCGTGCGGAAGGCGGCGATCAGCTCCTCGACAGTCTTGCCGCGGAAGGAGTTGTAGCGGCTCGGCCGGTTGATCGTCACCACCGCGGCGGGTCCGTCCACCGCGTACTCGATGTCCTCGTAGCCCATGTGCGTCCTCTCCTCGTCGCAGGCACCGGCGGTGTGATGAACCTCTGTTCACATCGAATGAATCAACGTTCATCGCCAATGAATAGTGGTTCAGCTAACATCGGGCTGTCAACCCGGCAGGCCACGAGGAAGATCGGCCCTGTGACGATGGAGCGACGACGGTGAACTCCGGTCACCGCGGAAGGGAGATCAGGTGGCTTCGCTCGCGCACCCGGCGCACGAGGACCCGGACGAGGCGGCCCGCGCGGTCCGCGCCGAGCGGCGCACCAGGCAGCTCCTCGACGCCGCCGCCCGGCTGATGGACCGGGACGGGTTCCACGGCGTCTCCATGCAGGCCCTGGCCGCGGAGGCCTCGGTCAGCGTCGGGCTGATCTACCGCTACTTCGGCGGCAAGGACGACCTGCTGCTCGCGGTGATCGTCGACGTCCTCGGCTCGTTCGCCACCCGCGTGCCGAGGTCGGTCGCGGCGGTCGAGGATCCGGTCGACCGGCTGGCCGCGTCCTTCCGCGCGTACTGCGAGGTGATCGACGAGCACCGGCACGCCGCGGTGCTGACCTACCGGGAGAGCCGGACGTTGAGCGCAGCGGGCCGCGACAAGATCAAAGACCTGGAAGTCCAGACGAGCGAACCGCTTCGAGAGGCGATCCGCGACGGCATGCGCGCGGGGGCGTTCGTCCCGGTCGACGTGGACCTGGTGGCCCACGACATGCTGCTCATGGCGCACGGCTGGGCGCTCAAGCACTGGTACTTCGAGCGGACCCAGAGCTTCGACGACTACGTCAGCAAGCAGACCGCGCTCGTGCTCAACGCCATCCTCTCCCCCGGCTCCCGCGAGCAGCACCAGGACAAGCTCGCCCTGCAGTAGCTCAGCCGGCGCCGGTGTGGTGCGGGATGTCGCGGACGGTGTGGTCGGCGAAGTCGAGCGCTTCCGCCACCAGGACGGCGAGGTGGTCGCTGGCGATGCGGTAGAGCACCCGCCGACCTTCGCGCCGGGCGCGGACGAGCCCGGCCAGCCGCAGCCGGCCGAGGTGCTGCGAGACCGAGGAGCGCGAGGCCGCCACCTGCTCGGTGAGGGTGCTGACGTCCTGCTCGGTGCTCAGCAGCCGCAGCAGGTGCAGGCGGGTCGGGTCGGCCAGGTGCCGCAGGACCTCCGCCGCCACCGCGAACCGCGCGTCGTCCGGCTGCTGCGAGGCGTTGGCAGTTGCCACTTCGTCGTGCGCGCGCATGCTTGCATGTTGCCCTCGACCAGGGCATTCTGGCAAGGAACCGGACGCGATCAAGGGTGGCGAGTTCATGGCGCAGCACTCCACCGGCCACGGGCACGGGCACGGGCACGGCGTGGCCTGGCGGAGGTGGTGGCACCACGTCACGCACGCCGTGACACCGCACAGCCACGACAGCGCCGACCGGTTCGACTCGCAGCTGGAGACCAGCGAGCGCGGTGTGCGGACCCTGGTGTGGTCGTTCGCAGCACTGCTGGTGACCGCGGTCGCGCAACTCGCGCTCGTGCTGCACACGCACTCGGTGGCGCTGCTGGGCGACACCGTCCACAACTTCGCCGACGCGCTCACCGCGCTCCCGGTGGGGATCGCGTTCCTGCTGGGTCGCCGAGCGGCGACGCGCCGCTACACCTACGGGCTGGGCAGAGCCGAGGACCTCGCCGGGGTCGTGGTGGTGCTCATCATCGCCGCCTCAGCCGCCTTCGCCGGGTACGAGGCGGTGCTCCGGTTGTTCGAGCCGCGACCGGTCGAGCACCTGTGGGTCGTCGCGGCGGCGGGTGTCATCGGGTTCGCGGGGAACGAGGTCGTCGCCCGCTGGCGGATCTCCGTCGGCCATCAGATCGGTTCGGCCGCGCTGGTGGCCGACGGGCTGCACGCCCGCGCCGACGGGTACACCTCGCTGGCCGTGGTCTTCGGCGCCGGTGGTGTCGCGCTCGGGTTCCCCTGGGCCGACCCGGTCATCGGCCTCGTGATCACGGTGGCGATCCTGTTCGTCCTGCGCGACGCGGCGAAGCAGGTCTTCCACCGGCTCCTGGACGCCGTCGACCCGCGGACCGTGGACCTCGCCGAACGCGCCGCCGCCGAGGTCACCGGGGTGCGGGGTGTCGACCGGGTGCGGATGCGCTGGATCGGCCACAGCCTGCACGCCGAACTGGCCGTGGCCGTCGACCCCGCGCTCACCGTCGAACGCGCGCACCGGCTGGCCCACGACGTCGAGCACCAGCTGGTGCACCACGTGCCCCGGCTGACCACCGCGATCGTGCACACCGAGCCCGCCTCCGGCGCCGACTCCGCCCACGAGCTGCTCGCCCACCACAGGTGATCCCACGGCAGGTGTCCACAGTGGCCACGAGGGTTCCCGCGTGGCGCCGACGCGTCGCGGCGTCCGGGCACGCCCGGACGCCGCGAGCGAGGCGGTGATCAGTCCGGCAGCGCGAAGACGATCAGGGCACTGCCGTGGCCGGCCCCGAGCATCCCCGGGATGATGCCCTCCAGCCATCCTCCCCAGCCGACCGGCACGGCGACGTACTGCTTGCCGTCGACGGAGTAGGTCATCGGGCTGCCGTGGTGGCCGCTCCCGCACTGGAACTTCCACAGCTCCTCACCGGTCCGGGCGTCGAGCGCCAGGAACTCGCCGGTCGGAGTGCCCGCGAACACGAGGTCTCCGGCGGTGGTGAGCACCGAGGAGGCCATCGGGTGCGGGTTGCGCCAGCGCCACACCTCCTCGCCCTTCGAGTTGAAGGCGCTGATCGACCCGGCCATGTCGTCGATGTCGACCTGCACGGCCGCACCCCAGTAGGGCATGCCTTCCTTGAACTCGCGACGCCGCCGGGTGGCGGTGGCGCCCACGTCGGCGACCGGGACGTAGAACAGGTCGTGGGTGGGGTTGTAGGCCGCGTGCGTCCACTCCTTCGCACCCGCCGGGCCCGGGTAGAAGTGGACCGGTTCCCCCTCCTTGTCCGGGTACTTCCGGGGGATCACCTTGCCGTCGCGGGTGATGGTGCCCCAGTCGATCCGGTCGACGAACGGGGTCACGTGCTGCAGCTCGCCGTTGGTGCGGTCGAGCACGAAGAAGTAGCCGTTCTTGTCGAAGTGGCCGAGCAGCTTCTTGCCGTCCCGCTCGAACAGCGTCATCTCCATGGTGGAGTCGTAGTCCCACAGGTCGTGCGGGGTGAACTGGTAGTGCCACTTGATCTCACCGGTGTCCACGTCGACCGCGACGACGCTGTCGGTGTAGAGGTTGTCGCCCTCGCGCACCGCGCCGTCGAAGTCCGGCGCCGGGTTGCCGGTGCCCGCGTAGTACAGGTTGGTGTCCGGGTCGTAGGTGCCGGTGATCCAGTGGTTCGCGCCGCCGCGCGCCCACGCCTCTCCATCGTCCGGCCAGGTCTCCGAACCCGGTTCACCCGGCTTCGGCACGGTGTAGCAGCGCCAGCGGTGCGCACCGGTCTCCAGGTCCCAGCAGTCGATGTGCCCGCGCACGCCGAACTCACCGCCTGCGCTGCCGGTGATGAGGGTGTCCTTGACGACCAGGGGCGCCAGCGACGCGCTTTCGCCCGCCCGCACGTCGCCGATGGTCTGGTCCCACACCTTCTCGCCCGTTCTGGCGTCCAACGCCAGCAGGTGGGCGTTCGGGGTCACGAAGTAGACCCTGCCGTGGGCGACCGCGCAGCCGCGGTTGACGTTGCCGCAGCACAGCGAGACGTCGAACGGCACGGCGTGCTTGTAGCGCCACAGCTGCTCGCCGGTCGTGGCGTCCAGGGCCCAGAACCAGCCGTCCCAGCCTGTCACGAACATGACCCCGTCCACGACCAGCGGGCACGCCTCGAAGGCGTAGGTGGACGCCCCCGCGATCTGGCCGGCGGTGCCGGCCTGGAACATCCACACCGGGCCGAGGCGCTTGACGTTGTCGGTGGTGATCTGGTCCAGCAGGCTGTACCGCTGGCCGTCGTAGGCGCCGTAGTAGGTGATCCAGTTGTGCGATTCCGCACGCGCGTCGAGGATGCGCTCGTAGTTGATGTTGTCGGTGACGCCGGGCGCCGTGCCGGAGACGGCGCTGAGGGCACCGTGGTCGATCGCGTCACCTGCGTCGACGTACTCGATCGTCATCGGTTCGTCCTCCCTACGGGCGCGGCTGGTCGGGGCGGTCGAGACGGGCTTCCGGAGGCACTTCGCCGAGCACGACGATGGCGGCGGTCAGACCGCGCCCCTCGTCGTTGCCGCCGGGCGAGCTGTACCAGTAGTAGCCGGGGCCGTCGAGGTTGAGCTTCGCCCTGCCCTTGGAGTGGTTGAGCAGCCACAGGAACTTCTTGTCGCCGTTGCTGGGCAGCAGGCAGGCGTGGGTGTTCTTGTCGTCGTTGATGACCGTCAGCTCCAGGTCACCGCCGTGCGGCAGGACGAGGATCGCCGGGTCCCAGGCGATCTCGTCCTCCCGGATCCGGATGGTCGCTTCCATCGTGCCGTCGGGGCGCTCGGTGGCCCGCTCGATCCTGCCGGTCCCGAGAACCCGGCCGAGCGCTGCGCCGTTCTGCGCGTCCAAGCCGAGTTCACTGAGCAGGTCTTCGCGTTCCTGGGTAGACGTCATCGGACCTCACCTCCTCGTTCGAATCCGCATCCGGACCGCGCACAGGACGACCGGGAACCGGCCCCGGGATCAGCTGCGGACACCGAATTCGCGGTGTGGAGCGAATTTCCAGCACAGGCGTTCCCTGCGGTGGAACGGCGGTGCGCATGCCTCGACCTCCGGCCACCGGACGATCAACCCGTGATGACCACGGAGGCTACGGTGATCGGGATCACCTTCGGAAGGGCGGACCGTTCACCCGCCGAGCCGCACCGCTCACCCGGATCCGACTACCGCCCAAGGGGTTCCACGACGGCGTGAGGTGCGGATGCCGGGGTGGCTGCGCTGCACCTCCCGGCGGAAGAGCGGAAGTGCGCGCACCTGAGGCAGGTGCGCCCCCGGTTCCACCAGGCGGGAGTGAACTCCTGGAGCGCTCCCCGTCCCGGCGGGCTGACCCCTGACCGCTACCGTGCGGGGTGTGGATGTCGCTGAGCAGCTCGTCGTGGTGACCGGAGGCGGACGCGGACTGGGCGCCGCGTTGGTGCGTGCGTTCGCGGGCCAGGGCGCCCGTGTCGTGATCGACTACCGCCGCAGCCGTGAGCACGCCGAGGCCCTGGCCACCGAGCTCGGCGACCGGGTGATCGCCGTCGCGGCCGACGTCACCGATCGAGACCAGGTTGACGCCCTGTTCGCCACGGCGCGGGAGCGCTTCGGGACTCCCGTGACGACGGTGGTCAACAACGCCCTCGCCGACTTCGCGTTCAACGGTGAGGCCCGTTCGCACGCCGACACGATCACGTGGGGTGAGTTCGCCGGGCAGTTCGAGGGCAGCGTCCGCGGTGCGTTGCACGCCTCGCAGGCCGCGTTGCCGGGCATGCGGGAGCTCGGTGGTGGCCGGATCATCAACGTCGGCACGAACCTGTTCCAGAACCCGGTGGTGCCCTACCACGACTACACCGCGGCGAAGGCGGCGTTGCTGTCGCTGACCCGCACCCTCGCCGCCGAGCTCGGTCCCGACGGCATCACGGTCAACATGGTTTCGGGCGGGCTGCTGCGCACCACCGACGCGAGCGCCGCCACTCCCGAGGCGGTGTTCGACGCGATCGCGGCGAACACGCCGTTGCGCCACGTGGTGACACCCGGCGAGTTCGCCGACGCGGCTCTGTTCTTCGCCTCCCCGTGGTCGCGGGCGGTCACGGGCCAGAACCTGGTGGTCGACGGTGGCTTGGTCATGGGCTGAGCAGCCGCACCGGCGACGAGGCTCGACCGGACTCCGATGAGAACCCGCCGTGGGTCACTGGAGGTGGAGGAGGTCGAGGGCTTGTTGGCGCATCTCGACCTTGCGGACCTTGCCGGTGACCGTCATCGGGAACTCCTCGACCACGTGCACGTAGCGCGG
>NZ_RSAA01000021.1 GCF_003931915.1 Saccharopolyspora rhizosphaerae
ACTCGCCCTCCGCTACGAAGCCACCGTGCACGTCGCCACCATCGACATCTGGCTCCGCAGCCTCACCAAGATCGGTTCCTAAACAGCTCCTAGCCGCCATCGGCGACGTCGCCCACCCCGACTGGCGTGCCCGATCGGTCGGCGTCTACCGGCTCTGGCGCGACAGCGGCTACGCCGCCGGCGCCGTACTCGGCGGCATCTGGGACCTACGCGCCGCTGTCTGGACGGCAGCCGCACTCAGCCTCCTCTCCGGAATCAGCGTCGCGGTCCGCATGTACGAAACCCACCCCCGCACCGACCGCTGCCCCATTGACCACATCGAGGACACGTCATGACCATTCCCAGGGACTGAGCCACGGCAGCGGCTCCGAGGCCAGCACCCCTCGCCATCCGCGGCGCCGCTCTGGCCCGCCGCGACTTCGGCAACCACATCATCACCTGAACCACGGAGCACCCGGTCGTCCGACCTTCTCTCATTGGAATACCCCCGGGGGTTTGTTACGTTGGGATTAGCGAAGGGAGATGGTCGTGGTGGAGATGAAGCCCGAGATGGTGGGAGACGCCTTGGCCCGTCTGCGCCGGGCGCGCGGTCAGTTGAACGGCGTGATCGAGGCCATGGAAGAGGGACGCGACTGCGCTGAGGTGCTGACCCAGCTCGCGGCTGTTTCGCGTGCTCTGGACCGTGCTGGGTTCAAGATAGTGGCCAGCGGAATGAGGTATTGCCAGCAGGCTCGCGAGGACGGCGATGAACCGCCGATGACCGAGCAGGAGCTGGAACGCCTGTTCCTCGCGCTCGCCTGAGCGCGGCCCCCAGGCGCCTCTCTTTGGTTGCCTGGGGGCATGTCACTGGTTAATACCCCCGGGGGTTTAGGAGGATCATTGTCTGAGCAGACGCCGGAAGTCGGTGTGGAGGTCTTCGCCGGGACGTGGCGGCGGGGTACTCGGTTGGTCGATGTGCGTGAGCCGGAGGAGTTCGCTTCGGGTCATGTGCCGGGTGCGGTGAACGTGCCGCTGGAGGAGGTGCTGGCTTCGCCGCAGCGCTTTGCGGGGCAGGAGTGCTACGTCATCTGCCGTTCAGGAGGGCGCAGCCTGAAGGCTGCGGAAGCGATGAACGCGGCCGGTGGCCGAGCGGTTTCGGTTGCCGGTGGCACTTCGGGGTGGATCGAAGCGGGCAACGAGGTTGAAAGGGGTGCGCAGCAGTGACGGCGATGGATGTGGTGAAGCAGGAGGACCGCTTGGCCGGTGGCCTGGTGGTCGAGGTGATCGAGACGTCCTCGCTGGGGGACCGCAGCTACCTGGCCACCGACGGGGAGGTGGCCGTGGTGGTTGACCCGCAGCGGGACGTGGATCGGGTGATCGCCGCCGCCGGGCGGTTGGGCGTGCGGATCGCTCTGGTGTTGGACACGCACGTGCACAACGACTACGTCTCCGGTGGCTTGGAGCTGGCCCGGTTGACCGGCGCCGAGTACGGGCTGGCGGCTGCCGACGAGGTGCCGTTCGACCGGCATGCGCTGGTCGACGGCGATGTCGTGGAGCTCTCGCCGCGGATGCAGGTGCGGGCGGTGGCCACGCCGGGGCATACCTTCCACCACCTGTCCTACGCGCTGGAGGGCACGGACGGCCCGGTGGGCGTGTTCACGGGTGGTTCGCTGCTGTTCGGCACGACCGGGCGCACCGATCTGCTGGGTGAGCAGCACAGCGAGGAGCTCGCTCGTCACCAGCACGCGTCCGCGCAGAAGCTGGTGTCGATCCTGCCCGTCGGTGCGCAGATCTGGCCGACCCACGGGTTCGGCAGCTTCTGCTCGGCGACACAGGCTTCTGGCGACTCAGCAACGTTGGGAGAGCAGAAGCGTGTCAACCCGGCGCTGACGTTGTCCGAGGGTGATTTCGTCGAGCAGACCTTGGCGGGGTTGGATGCCTACCCGGCGTACTACGCGCACATGGGTGTGCAGAACACCGCCGGACCGGAGCCGCTGGACCTGCGCGAACCGGTCCGGGCCGAGCCGGCGGAGTTGCGGCGCCGCTTGGCGAACGGGGAGTGGGTGGTCGATCTGCGCTCCCGCAAGGCCTACGTGGTCTCGCACTTGGCCGGAACGGTCAGTCTCGGGCTGGATGGCCCGATGGTGACCTGGCTGGGGTGGATGATCGACTGGGGCGCTCCGATCACGCTGCTGGGCGAGTCCCGCGAGCAGGTCGGCCAGGCCCAGCGCGAGTTGGCCCGCATTGGCATCGACAAGTTCGCCGCGGCGGCCGTGGGCACCCCGCAAGAGCTGGCCGTCGACTCCGGTCAGCTGCGCAGCACCCCGACCGCCACGTTCGCCGACCTGGCCGCGGCGATGGCCGGTGAGACCGGTGATCTTCCGGCGCCGGAGGTGGTGCTGGACGTGCGGACCAACAACGAGTTCGCCGCGCACCACGTGGCCGGTGCGGTGCACATCCCGCTCTACGAGCTCGCCGACCGGGTGGACGAGGTGCCGGCGGGTGCGGTGTGGGTGCACTGCGGCAGCGGTTACCGCGCCACGGCGGCGGCCTCGCTGCTGGAATCGGCCGGGCACACGGTCGTGCTCATCGACGACATGTTTGACGCCGCCGCCGAGGCCGGCGTGCCGATGACCGACGGAACCTGACACCACAACCCGGAAACGATCGCGGAGGTATTCATAGCAATGACTCAAGCCCTGCCCAAGACCGTCGACACCGCTCAGGTTCGCGCATTACGCGACGCCGATCCTCAGATCCGGCTGATCGACGTGCGCGCACCCGGGGAGTTCGCTTCGTCGCACATCCCGGGCTCCTACAACGTGCCCCTCGACCTGCTGCGGGAACACCGCGACGAGCTCACCGCCCAGCACGGCGACCCGGTGGTGCTCGTGTGCGCCTCGGGTGGTCGTGCCGAGCAGGCCCGCACCCTGCTGGAAAACGCCGGTTTGGACCGGCTCAGCGTGCTGCGCGGCGGCATCACCGGCTGGCAGCAGCAAGGAGGCGAGCTCAACCAGGGACGCGGCACGTGGGCCATGGAGCGGCAGGTGCGGCTTGTCGCCGGACTGCTCGTGCTCACCGGCGTGGTGGCCAGCACCGCCTACGACCCGCTGAAGTGGGTCGCCGGCTTCGTCGGCGCGGGTCTGACCTTCGCTGCGGTGAGCAACACCTGCGCGATGTCCCGCGTCCTCGGACTGCTGCCCCACAACCGCACGTCCCGCACCGACGGCCGGGCACTCCTCGACGCCCTCACCAACGGAACAGGCTCCGCGCGCCGAGCGTGATGTCTGACCTCTGGCGAGCACGTGCACGGCGTTGACGGCAGCGGGGCGGCCGATGAGTCCGCTCCCGGGATAGGTGGTTTCGTTGTTGTTGGCAGTGGTGTTCGGCGCCGTGATCGGGTTGGCACTGGGGCTGCTCGGCGCCGGTGGTTCGATCCTCGCCGTGCCGGCGCTGGTCTACGGCGTCGGGCAACCCTTGCAGACCGCCATTCCCACCTCGCTCGCCGTGGTCGCGCTGTCCTCGCTGGGCGCCCTGTTTCCACGCGAGCGGCGCAGCACGGTGCGGTGGCCGGTCGCTCTGGTCTTCGGCGCGGCCGGCATCCCCGCCGCCTTCGGCGGCGCCGCGCTCGGCAGACTCTTCCCGCAACGCTGGCTGCTGCTGGCCTTCGCCGCGCTCATGGTCGTCGTCGCGGTGCGCATGCTGCGCGGCGGCGAGAACCACACCGGCGCCTGCCGCACCCAGCAGGGCGGGATCAACTGGCGCACCTGCTTGCCCAAATCCGTGCTCGCCGGTGCGACCGTCGGCGTGCTCACCGGATTGTTCGGCGTCGGCGGCGGTTTCATCATCGTCCCCGCGCTGAGCCTGCTGCTCGGCCTGGGGGCGCAGCAAGCCGTCGCCACCTCCCTGGTGGTGGTGCTGATCAACTCAGTGTCCGGGTTGGTCGCCCATGCCGGGGCGGCCGACAGCATCGACTTCCGCGTATTGCTGCTCTTCGCCGGCGCCGCGCTGGTCGTCTCGGTCGTGGCCGCGCGGTGGTCCGCGAAGCTGGACTCGTCCACCGTGCGGCGCTGGTTCGCCTTCGTCGTCCTGGCCGCCGCGGTCTTCGTGGCCGCAGCCGCCCTCATCAACCCCTCGACTCTGGGATGACCCCGGGTCTACGTTCGATCTCTGGAAAGAAGTGGTGAAGATGTGTCGTCGCGTCACCTGCTTACAGTGCGGCAAACCGACCTACGCCGGATGCAGTCAGCACGTGGAGCAAGTGCTCGCCGACGTGCCGAAGGCCCAACGGTGCGACTGCACTCCGACCGCCGAGGCCAGAAGCAAAGGCGGGTTCTTGCGCAAACTCCTCGGCCGCGCCTGACCACGCCGGGAAGACCCAACTCCACACGAAAGCGGACCGTCACGACAACCACCATCGGAACCTGGCGCTGCCCCGTTCACACCGAGCAGCTCCCCAAACTGGGAGACGCACGGACGGCCTCGCCCGCACAACTCCGATACGAACAGCATGTCGAACTTTCCTGGCGCTAAGTGCGTTCCACGATTGGTGTAGACATCTGAGCTCGTGATGGTCCGCCCACGAATAGCCCTTCCGTAACGTCAGAGCGATGCGGAATGATCCGGCACGTAGTTGTAGCGCTCGCGAGGTGGTCGGCGGTGTTCGGTCGACGGCGGCGTAGCGGGCAGCTCGAAGCGGGGACGGGGCGTTTCGTAGTACGGCACCGTCGACAACAGGTGCGCGATCAGGTTGATCCGCGCACGACGCTTGTCATCGCTTTCCACCAGGTACCAGGGGGACAACGGGGTGTCGGTCGCGTCCAACATCTCATCGCGCGCAGCCGAGTACTGCTCCCACCGCGTCATCGACTCCAAGTCCAGCGGAGACAACTTCCATCGCCGCATCGGGTCCTCGCTGCGCTTGCGCAGCCGTCGTCGCTGTTCGGCCCTGCTCACCGAGAACCAGTACTTGCGGAGCAAGAACCCGTCCTCGATCAGCATCCGCTCGAACGCCGGGCACTGGCGCAAGAACCGCCGATGCTCTTCTTCCGTGCAGAACCCCATGACGCGCTCCACCCCGGCGCGGTTGTACCAACTGCGGTCGAACAGCGCGATCTCACCAGCAGCGGGCAGCTGCGCAACGTAGCGCTGGAAGTACCATTCCCCGCGCTCCCGCTCCGTGGGAGCCGGCAGCGCGACGATGCGCGTCACGCGCGGGTTGAGGTACTCGGCGACTCGCTTGATCGCGCTGCCCTTACCGGCCGCGTCGCGCCCTTCGAACACGACGATCAGCCGGGCCCCCTCCTGCCGAACCCATTCCTGCAGTTTGACGAGCTCGGCCTGGAGGCGGAACAGCTCCTTCTCATAGACCCCACGCGGCAACCGCTCCGGGCCGACGCCCACATCGTCCCCGCCCTGTTCACCGCCGACCACGGTCACCACCTCCTCCCCGGTGCCAGGATGGCGCCAGACGAACTCAACCCGGACCGCTGACGACGACCACCGGGCACGGCGCATGATTGACGCAGTGCCGGCTCACCGATCCGAGCAGCACCTGCGCGAACCTCCCGTGCCCACGGCGCCCCACCACCAGCAGGTCCGAATCCCTCGCCTCGTCCAACAGCGCCCGAACGGCATCCTGCCGCACGACCCGCCGCTCCACCGGAATTCCGGTGTCCAATTCCGCACACGTCTCATCGACCGCTTTCCGCAACTCCCGCTCCCCGACTGTGAGGACACGCTCCTCCTCCGGCAGCATCAACGCGACGTCGATCAGCGCAGGGACCCCGCACGCAAACACCGCCACAACACGTCCTCCGCACCACTCGGCATAGCCCAACGCCCACCGCAGCGCCGCCCGAGAACCTCCCGATCCGTCCACGCCGACGACGATCCGTGGCTTGCTGCCTTCCATAGCTCCCCCCTGGTTTCAGAGCAGGGTCCCACCACCCCCTCTACCCGTCGGGGGACTTGATCGCAGCACGGCACCTCCCGTCCGTCACCGGAGAGTCACGTGGGACCGCGACACCCACACCAGCCGATCTCACCGCCCCGGTCGCTTCCACACGGCTCGTGGCCGCTCACGCGTGTGCGCAGCGTGGCCCAAGATGTGAAGCGGCATTGCCGATCCGCATCTCGTCACTCCTCCACCGGATTCAGGCTCTGCGGCTGCCGAGTGCTTGTCCCATGCTGGACGAGAAAGCGGTCGTCACCAGGAGGGAAACCATGAGCAACTTGATTCCTCGCCCCGCTCGGGGCCTGCCGGATCTCTTGCGCATGCTGGAGAGCGAATGGCCGTTCGGCGAACGGCACGCGATGCGCATAGAAGCGTTCACCGAGGAAGGCAGTTTCGTGGTTCGCTGCGAGCTTCCCGGCGTCGATCCTGACGACATCCACATCAACGTCGAGGGCGACCAGCTCAGGGTCGAAGCCGAGCGCAGGCAAGAAGAACGAGCGGAAGCGCACAGCGAGTTCTACTACGGTTCCTACAGCCGCACGATGCTGCTGCCCTCGGGCTGCGACGTCGAGAGCATCAAAGCCGACTACGACAACGGCATCGTGACCATCCACATGCCTCGCAGAGAAACACCGGAGACCAAGGAAATACCCGTCGCACGTAAAGGCAAGTAGCGCCACGATCCCACACCCGCGCGGCAGTCGAGGAGTCGTGGTGAGAGTCCTTCGACTCTGCCGAGTACCCAGCGCCTCGGCGAAGCTGGTAGACAGCAGCGCCGGATACGGGAGCGTGATCATGCGCGCGGAAGTCGGCGAATGGCTGATCGTCGAGGGTGCCCACCTCGGCGACCACCGCTACAAGGGACAGATCATCGAGGTTCGCGGCCCGAACGGCGAACCGCCTTACCTCGTGCGGTGGCTCGACGATGACCACGTGAGCCTGTTGTTCCCGGGGCCGGACGCGCACCGCGAGCACAGCCTCCCGCACCACCTCAAGATCGGCGCTCGGATCCAGCGCGACACCGATCCCGAGGTGCGGCCGTCGTGAGGTAACCACCCATTATCCGTGAGCTGGCACGGCTGTCCCGCCTCAGTACCCCTGCCCCTAGTCACGTGGACGCTGGCGCGGTACAGGTCATCTCGGTGGCCGAAGATGCGGTAGGTGCCCTCCCGACCAAGACTCTCAGCAAGCGCACGCGCGGATCCCATGCGGTTCGCACCGAGTGCGAGGTCCTAGGCTGAGGAATCCGAGTGGAGACCACGACGGCCCTCGTTCACTTCGCCACCGCGCTGGCGATCGGGCTGCTACTGGGCTTGGAACGGGAGCACAGCACGGCCGGACAACCGGTGCGCCCGGCAGGCTCTCGGACCTTTTCGCTGTTGAGCCTCGTGGGCGCGGTGGCCGCTGCCCTGGCCCCGGCAATGGTGCTCATCGTCGTCGGAGCGGCCGGCCTTCTCGTGATCGCCTGGTACGTGCTCAGCGCGCAAATCTCCTCGGAACCGGACCTGGGTGCGACGACCGAGGTCGCGGCGATCGTCGCCGTGCTGTTGGGGGCGCTGGCGTGGTCGCACCCGACGTGGGCGGTGCCCATCGCCGTAGCCGTGGTGGCACTGCTGGCCGCGAAGCGACCACTGCACCGCTTCGCGACCCACCTGGTCACCGACGACGACATCGCGGACGCCATCAGATTGTTCGTCGTCGCGTTCGTGATCTTCCCGCTGCTGCCGGACCGGCCGCTGGGCCCCTACGGGGTGCTCAACCCGTCCCGGATCTGGTTGCTGGTCATCGCGATCACGCTCATCGGCTGGGCCGGCTACGTGGCCGTGCGCGCGCTCGGCGAACGGCAGGGACTGGTGCTCGTCGGCTTCCTCGGAGGATTCGTATCCGCCTCGGCGACCACCGTCGTGCTCGCCCGCCGAACGGGCGGGAACGTGCGGCACGCGGTCCTGCCCGCAGTGCTCACAGCCAGCGTCGCGACCTTGGTGCAGCTCATCGCGCTGACCGCCGTCGTCAATCCGGCCATCGCGGTCCGGCTGCTTCCGGCATCGGCCGCCGGTGCGGCCGTCCTGCTGGGCGAAGCCGGGTGGCTCGCCTGGCACACCCGGCGCACCGGAGGTGACTCCGGCTCGGAGAGGACGGACACCCCCGATGCGCCTTCGGCGTTTCAGCGCCCGCTGTCCTTGCGCGTCACGATCTCGCTGACGTTGGTGCTGATCCTGCTGCTGACCGCTACCCGCGCCGCTGCGGCGCTGCTCGGCGCGCGGGGTGTCCTCGCGGCCGCGTTCGTGGGAGGGCTCGCCGACGCGCACTCCGCAGCAGTGGCCGCGTCCTCGCTGGGCGGCACCGTCGTTCCGATCAGCGTGGCGTTGCTGGGCGTGGGGATGGCGCTGCTGAGCAATACCCTGATCAAGATCGTGCTGGCTGCCGTCGCAGGTGGCCTGCTCTTCGCGACACGACTTGCGGTGCTGCTCGTCCTGCCGGCCGCCGCGGTCGCGGGCGGGATCGTGCTGGTGATGTGACGGTCCACCGGTAGTAGCACCGCGCCCACCTCTTGGAAGTCCTCGTGCATCCGCGGTCGCCGCACGGCTGGCAGGAAGTGTCGCCTTCGGCCGCGCCCTTCCGGTGCTTCACCGAAGTCACGCCTCGCGGCCGAGCTCAGGCGCTATCGGCGCTGTCCCGCGGGCAGGTCGGCCGACTGGGGCCAGCCGACGCGGACAACCATCTGCGGATGCCCCTCGTCCCCCAGCACCTGGTGCCGCACATCCACCCGCGTGCGCGGAACCTCGAACGCCTCGCTGAGCGGGCAGCTCGACAATCCGCCGAGCTCCGCCTGGCACAGCACCGCGCCCAGCGCTTCCCCCGCACGCAGATGGGCGTCGCGATCGTCGGTGCCGGTGCTGATCAGCAGCAGACTTCCCGCCGTCAGCGCGGAACCGGTCTCGCGCACCACCGTCTCCGCGTAGCCGAAGTCCCGCACGACAACGTCTCCGTACCGCTGACCGTGCCACGGTGCGCTCTCATCCAGGACGCCTCTCGCGGCGGACGGCATCAGCCCCGACCAGGCCGCCAACTCGGCGCGGTAGGCATCGGACCCGGCATGGATCATCGCTGCCTTGGTCAACGCCTGCGCGACCGCATACCGCTGATCACCCGTAAGCACCGACACGCTCGCGACCGCGTCCTCCGAGACGAGGTCGAGGAGCACTTCCTGCGGCACCGCGGTCGGGGCGTACTGGCGGCGATCGACGTGGCGTCGCTGCGCGGCGCGGACGAGCGCGCGATCGGACGGCGTGGGGTTCTCCTTGCCATCCAACACGTCTATCCGCGCCAGGAGCTCGGCATCATGCTCGCTCGGCAGTCGCTGCGCCCGAGGCCGCCATCCCCGCGCGCGCAGGGCCAACAGCGCGTGGTGCAGCGCAGCTCCGCAGCTGATCACCAACTCGCGGCGGTCCGGGTCCGTCGCCGGCAGCGCCACCGTCCCGTCCAGCAACAACTCCAGCGCACCTGCGGCTTCGCGGAACCGCCACGGTTGGAGGTTGAACAGCGAAGGTGCGCGCCCTGCCAGCCCACGCACTTCGTGCGCATCTTGCGCGCTGAGCGGCGAGTACGACATGGCCCTCCTCCCCTTTCACGGCTACCGTCACCTCGTCCTCGGGTCGCTGCCAGGGTCTGCGGGCCTGCCCGACGACATTCACACGCCACCGCCGACTGTCCGGGAGGCGAGGTCATGTGACGACCGCGGTCGCCACCACGAAGTAGATGCTCACCGACAGAAGGTCCTGCACCACGGTGGCAAGCGGTCCAGAACCGAAGGCCGGGTCCTTGTCCAGGCGGTGGAACAGCCACGGCAAGGCCATCGCGACGAACGTGGACACCGACGCCGCGGCGAACAAGGCCACCGAGACCGCCAGCGCCACTCGACGTTGTTCCATATCAGTGCCACGAGTGGCAGCGCCAAGACGGCCAGCAGCAACCCGAGCATGACACCGGTAACGATTTCGCGAAGCGCGACCCGGGAAATGCTGACACCGACAGACAAGCCGCGTATGATCAGCGCCTCGGTCTGGGTCCCGATGGCATCGGCCAAGTAGACCACCCCCGGGACGAAGAAGGCGATCAGCACCTGGCGCTCCATCTGGCGTTCGAAAGCACCCACGATCAGTGCCGCGAACAAGGCACCGGCCAGCCCGAGCAGCAGCCAGGGCAAACGGTGCCACAGCCGGCGTCCGACGCCTTCGGTGGAGGCGCTGCGCGCCGAGGCCGACGAGGCCAGGAACCCGCCCAGCCGCGCCATGTCCTGATCATGCTCTTCCAACAGCACCGACAGCAGGCGCTGCGGCGGAATCACCCCGACGAACCGACCCAACGGCCCGACGACAGCCAAACCCGGCTCCCCGTGTCGCACCGCTTCCCATGCCGCTCTCTCTTGGTCCGTCCCCGGCGCAACCACCGGCGGATGCCCGTCCATCACCTCGGCGACGCGCGCACCCCTCCGCGCCAACAGCAACCTCTCCACGGTCAACAACCCCAGCAGCCGCCCGTCTTCGCACACCGCTACGACGGCCGCGCTGTCGAACTCCCGGAGGCGCAGGCCGGCGAACAACTCGTCAACGGAGTCGCCGGGAGCCGCGATCGGAATGTTGATCGAGGCGTGCTGCACCGCGATCCCCAGCGAATCGCGGCTCGCAATCAGCGGCTCCGGTTCCACATCGGTCATCGTTCACCCCCACATGACCAGCCCGGGTTCAGCCCGACGCCGCTGCGCTCGCCGGGTACCTCGCGGCGGATCCCGGCCAACAACGCGCAACCGGCTTCCACTCGCGCCACCGAAAGCGGCACGACGACAGCACCATCGACTCCACAGTGGTCGTGAACTCATGAACGCCCCTCGTCACGGCACCAGAGGGCTCCCGCCACGGTAGACTGGAAGGGCTGCCGGTGGCCAACCCGTACATCAGGCCGCCCACCACTTTGCCACGCCTCTCTCGCGAGCCTCCGCCCTGGTCAGCAGAAGAACCGGTATGGCACAAACGGAACGTCCGATCCACCAGCCGGAAGAACGGTCGATGGTTTCGCTTTCCGACAGGGGGAAATCATGTCCCGCGGCCGTGAACGCCGTCGCCTCAAGAAGATCGAACGCCAGCTCACTTCCGATGATCCCGAATTCGCCCACAGGATGACAACACCTCGACCGATCACGAAGCTGATGCGGTGGATGACCTTGTGGCGGGCACTGGGCGTCCTGGCGGCGCTGTTCGCCGTTCTGTGCCTGATACTTGGCCAGGCGACGGAATTCTTCGTCGCGGGCCTCACCGCTGCCTTGCTGCTGATCTACGCGTCGTGGCACGAACGCAACCGGCAGCACAGACCCTAACCGCGAGCCACAGTCCGTGAGGCCGGAAAGAGTCTTCGCGTAGTCAGGGGGCACGCACCACGAGCACGGGACACGGGGCGCAGTGCAGGAGGGCACGACTGGTGGACCCGATCAGCATCCCGGTGATCCCGCCGCGCCCGCGGCTGCCCACCACGATCAACTGCGCCCCCGCACCGTGCTCAACCAGGAAGCGAACCGGTCGATCGCGCGCAACGACACGTTCCACCGAGACGTCCGGGTACTTCGCTTCCCATCCCGCCAACCGCTCCGCCAGCACGCGCTCCTGGTCAACCCTGATTGCTTCCCAGTCAGCAGAACCAGGGCCGAACCACTCATCGGTGGCCACATCGCTCCACACGTGCACGGCGACGAGCGGCGCTCCACGCAACGACGCCTCCTCATAGGCCGCTCCGAGCGCGGGTTCCCCCACCCTCGACCCGTCAACACCCACGATGACCGGCCCGGTGCGCGCGTCCTCTCGACCGGCCGAGTCGGGGACGACCACCACCGGACAGCGAGACCGCATCGCGACCAGCTCCGCCGTCGACCCCAGCGCCAACCGCACCCCGGTGACCTCGTTGAGCCCTCGCGTACCGACGACGAGCCGCTCTGCCTCTTGAGACTCGTCGAGTAGGACCTCTCCCGGCATTCCATGCCGAAGCACCTGCTCGAACTCCATACCTTTGGCAGCGGCACGCGCAGCGGTCACCGCCTCCGAGAGCCAACGGGGTCGCTCGGCCTTGATCTCGTCCAGGCCCGGACCAGCGGGTTCCGGAGCCTGGGGAACAGCGCAGACCAGCCGCAGCGAACGCCGGTGCAGCCAGGCATCCACAGCCGCCCAGCGCACGGCTTCCAGCGCAGGCTCGGAACCATCCACTCCCACGACTTCCCGCATGCCGACACCCCGTTCCCACGCACGTCCACGCCGACCGTACGGCGGCACGCAGACTCCGCAACCGGGTGCGGGCGACTTGCCTCACGCCGCGCTGCCGGGTGGCAGTCCAATGTGTCGAGCGCCGTGTGCCGTTGGTCCCGTACTCGGCGCCCAACTCTTGGCGGACCCGCTTCGACGGACGCTCATCCGCTCTTACGTCTTGTCCGCGCGGCTGTTCGCGCCGGGACCGGCTGCTGCGTTTCTTTCTTGTCCTCTGCGCACGGCGTTGAGGACGGCTTGCAGGACGAGTCCGAGGAGGAGCAGGTCGGCGAGCATCTGGATGGCGACGACGAGGCGTAGAGGCTCAGCGACGGGGTGGATGTCGCCGAAACCCACGGTGGCGAACACGGTGATGGTGAAGTGGAGGGCGTCGCTGCGGGTCAGCGGTTCGGAGAACGCCATCGGGTTCGTCTGCGAGGCCAGGAAGTAGCCGGCGGAGAAGATCAGCAGGAAGGCCGGGATCACCAGGCTCAGCGTCTCAAGAGCCCGCAGCCCGGGATTGCGGGAGCGCACGATCGCGCGAATCTGCCACACGATCAGCCCGGTGATCGCCGCCAGCCCGACCAGCAGGCCCAGCAGCGTGTAACCGCCGGGTGGCTTGGCCGTGAGGGGCAACAGATAGTAGAGCGCGACGAGGAAAACCACGGTCAGCGTCGATCGGATCGATACGACGATCACCGTCGCCGCGGCGTTCGGGTGGCAGGTGGCATCGGTGGCGTGCTGGTCGCGCCGCTCATGCCGGCGGGGTCGCCACGTCGGCCGGCTTGGGACGGTGGCTGATGCGGAAGTGGCGGTGTGCGCGCCGGCTCTGCCTGGCCTGCTTGCCCTTCTTGATCTTGGGGGTCGCCGGTTCGGCGCCGAGCAGGGCCTCCACCCATTGCGCGCGGGGGTCGGCGTCGACCAGAACGGCCTTGACCAGCAGGGTGAGCGGGATGGCCAGCAGCGCGCCCAGCGGGCCGAGGATCCAGGCCCAGAACAGCAACGCCAGGAACGTCACGGTGGCCGAGAGACCGACGGAGTCGCCGATGAACCGCGGTTGAATCAGCGACTGGATGACCAGGTTGAGCACGCAGTAGACGACCACGACCGCGAGCGCGAGCTGCCAGCCGCCGGTGAGCAGGGCCAGCAGGACCGGGGGCACCAGCCCGATGACGAACCCGATGTTCGGGATGAAGTTGGTGATGAAGGCGAGCACGCCCCACAGCACGGCCAGCGGAATTCCCATGATCGCCAGCGCGGTGGTGTCTAGCACCGCGACGACCAGCCCAAACACCGCTGTGACCCCCAGGTAGCTGCGGGTGCCGTGGACGAACCCGGCAAGTGCGGTGACCATGTGCGGGCGATCCTTCGCGATCATGCCTATTCGGCGGGCGGTGCCGCCGGACTCCGCGGTCATGAACAGCAGCAGGGCCAGGATGAACACCAGGCCGCTCAGGATCGAGCCAACGCTGGAGAACACGGTGCCGATCTGGTCGGCGAACTTGCTCAGATCCGCTGAGCCGGCCGTGGCCCGGGATTGGGCGGGATCGATACCCAGCTTGGTCAGCTGGGCCGACAGCGAGTCCACCAGCTGATGGGCCTGCCCGGAGTTCTCCGCTAGCAGCGCGCCGAGCTGGCTCACCGAGGCGGCCAGAAAGGCCGTGAGCGCCAGCACCGACCCGAAGATGACCACGAGCAGTGACAAGACGGCCGCCCACATCGGCCACCCCTTGCCCTCCAGCCAGGTCTTGATCGGGTACACCGCGATCACGATCACCAGCGCTAGAAGAAGTGGACCGGCCAGCCACGACACCCAGTACATCCCGGCCACGGTGATCACCGCCGCGGCCGCCCCCAGCAGGATCACCACACCCCGGGACATAGCGGCACCTCCCGGAGCCTCGCCGGGACTCGCGGTGTGCCCCGCCGAGCCCTGCCCGCCGACGCCGGGTCGGCCGCCGCTGCCCATCATCTGCTCGCTCCTCCACTCCTCGAGCCTCGGGGCCACGCGACTCAGGCGACACACCGAACTCGGGTCTGGGCGCCCAATCGCGACCACAGGGCAGCGGGGCGGCAGCGGAACGGTCCGGTTCGGGATCTCGTGAGCTGCCACCTGCCGCTACTAGGAGCTGTTTAGGAACCGATCTTGGTGAGGCTGCGGAGCCAGATGTCGATGGTGGCGACGTGCACGGTGGCTTCGTAGCGGAGGGCGAGTT
>NZ_RSAA01000022.1 GCF_003931915.1 Saccharopolyspora rhizosphaerae
CTAGTAGTGCTTTGTTAGGTGTGGATCTTGGTGTGGGATGATCTTGTTCTGTGAAGCAGGGTGATCTCGCTCGGGTGCGTGGCCGGTTGGAGAAGTTCGCGGCGGAGGTGTTCGCTCCGCTGGCGCGGTCGGATCAGCGGGTCAAGGGCGAGACCTATGTGCGTGGGTTGCTGCTGGATGGTCGTCGCAAGTCGATGCAGCCGATGGCCGAGCGGCTCGGGGTGGATCATCAGGGATTGCAGCAGTTCGTGTCGTCGTCGACGTGGGAGTTCGCCTCGGTGCGGGCGCGGTTGGCCAGGCTTGCGCAGCGCACGGTGGATCCGGTCGCGTGGGTGATCGATGACACGGGATTTCTCAAGGATGGCAGTCGATCTCCGTGTGTGGCGCGGCAATACACCGGCACCGCAGGCAAAGTGACCAACTGCCAGGTCGGGGTGAGCGTGCACATGGTCACCGACACGGCCTCGGCTGCGGTGAATTGGCGGCTGTTCGTGCCGGAAAGCTGGGACGACGCCCTTGCCGAGGATGCTGCTGCGGTGGAGGTCGGACGGCGGCGTGCCCGGTGTGGCATCCCGGACACGGAACGAAATCGCCCGAAGTGGATGCTGGCGGTGGAGATGCTCGACCAACTGGCCGAGTGGGGACTGCGACCACCCGCGGTGGTGGCCGACGCCGGCTACGGCGACAACGCGCACTTTCGTGCCGCGCTGGAAGAACGCGACTTGTCCTACGCAGTACAGGTCAAAGGCGAGCTCACCGCCCACGCCGCCGACGCCGCCCCTGAGTTGTTGCCCTATTCCGGCCACGGCCGGCGTTCCAAGCCCCGGTATCGCACCAAGCCGGTCAGCCTGCGCGAGCACATCCTGGCCGCCGGACGGCCCCACAGCAAGCGCATCAGCTGGCGGGAAGGCTCCAAAGGCGATCTCCGATCGGATTTCGTGGCCCTGCGGGTACGCATCGCCGGACGCAAGCCCCGCCTGGCGCCTGATGGATCGCTGCCTCTGCGGTGGCTGATCGCCCAGTGGCCACCCGAGGCCGACGAGCCCATCAAGTACTGGATCTCCAACCTGCCCGCCGACACACCACTCGACCGCCTGGTGCGGCTGGCCAAAATCCGCTGGCGAATCGAACACGACTACCGCGAACTCAAAGCCGGCCTCGGCCTGGACCACTTCGAAGGCCGGTCCTTCACCGGCTGGCACCGCCACGCCACCCTGGCCTCCGCAGCACACCTGTTCCTCACCACCCTCCGCCTGACCAGCCCAAAAGCATCTGGGGCAGCCTGACCCTCTACAAAATCATCCGCGAGCTACAAACCCTGCTCGCCACCTGGTCAGGCACCTGCCCCACCTGCCACCAACACATCCACCGATTACCGACCTAACAAAGCACTACTAG
>NZ_RSAA01000023.1 GCF_003931915.1 Saccharopolyspora rhizosphaerae
GGAGGAGGTCGAGGGCTTGTTGGCGCATCTCGACCTTGCGGACCTTGCCGGTGACCGTCATCGGGAACTCCTCGACCACGTGCACGTAGCGCGGGATCTTGTAGTGGGCGAGCTTGCCGGTGCAGAACTCCCGCAACGCCTCCGCGGTCAGCTCCGGCGCCCCGTCGCGCAACCGCACCCAGGCCATCAGCTCCTCGCCGTACTTCTCATCCGGCACCCCGATGACCTGCGCGTCCAAGATGTCCGGGTGGGTGTAGAGGAACTCCTCGACCTCCCGCGGATACACGTTCTCCCCACCCCGGATCACCATGTCCTTGATCCGCCCGGTGATCGAGACGTACCCGTCGGCATCCATCACCGCCAGATCCCCGGTGTGCATCCAGCGAGCCGCGTCGATGACCTCCGCGGTCTTGTCCGGCTGCTCCCAATACCCCAGCATCACCGAGTACCCCCGGGTGCACAGCTCCCCCGGCTCACCCCGCGGCACCGTCAACCCCGTGACCGGATCCACGATCTTGACCTCCAAGTGCGGCCCCACCCGGCCCACCGTGGACACCCGCCGCTCCAACGAATCATCCGCACGCGTCTGCGTCGACACCGGACTGGTCTCGGTCATCCCGTAGCAGATGGCCACCTCACCCATGCCCATCCGGTCGATGACCTGCTTCATCACCTCCACCGGACACGGCGAACCCGCCATGATCCCCGTCCGCAACGACGACAGGTCGAACGAGTCGAACTCTGGGTGGTCCAACTCCGCGATGAACATCGTCGGCACCCCGTACAACGACGTGCACCGCTCACCCGCCACCGCTGACAACGCCGAGCCCGCCTCGAACCCCTCCGACGGGATCACCATCGCCGAACCATGACTGGTGCAGGCCAGGTTGCCCATCACCATCCCGAAGCAGTGGTAGAACGGCGGCACGATCGCCACCCGGTCCTGCGGGCCGTACCCGCACAACTCCCCCACGAAGAACCCGTTGTTGAGGATGTTGTGGTGCGACAACGTCGCACCCTTGGGAAAACCCGTCGTCCCCGACGTGTACTGGATGTTGATCGCATCATCCGCCGACAGC
>NZ_RSAA01000024.1 GCF_003931915.1 Saccharopolyspora rhizosphaerae
CGTCGCATGATCTTGCCGGAGCGGGTCTTGGGCAGTTCGGGCACGACCATGATCTGGCGGGGTTTGGCGATGGGGCCGATTTCCTTGGCGACGTGGTCGCGCAGTTCGGCCAGGGCGGCGTCGCCGCTGGCGCCGTCGGCGGCGCCGCCGCGCAGGATCACGAAGGCCACGATGCCTTGCCCGGTGGTGGGGTCGCTGGCGCCCACGACGGCGGCTTCGGCGACGTTGGGGTGTGAGACCAGGGCGGATTCGACCTCGGTGGTGGAGATGCGGTGGCCGGAGACGTTCATGACGTCGTCGACGCGGCCCAGCAGCCACACGTCGCCGTCGGTGTCGTACTTGGCGCCGTCGCCGGCGAAGTAGAAGCCCAGGTCGGCGAACTTGGACCAGTAGGTGTCCTTGTAGCGTTCGTCGTCGCCCCAGATGCCGCGCAGCATCGCCGGCCAGGGCTTGTCCAGCACCAGCAGCCCGCCGCCGCCGGGGCCGACGTCGGTGCCGGTTTCGTCGACGACCTTGGCCGAGATGCCGGGTAGCGGGGTTTGCGCGGAGCCGGGCTTGGCGGCGGTGACGCCGGGCAGCGGCGAGATCATGATCGCGCCGGTTTCGGTTTGCCACCAGGTGTCGACGATCGGGGTGCGGTCCGAGCCGATGTGCTTGCGGTACCACATCCAGGCCTCGGGGTTGATCGGTTCGCCGACCGAGCCCAGCACTCGCAGCGAGGAGAGGTCGTACTTGGCGGGGATCTCCGCGCCCCACTTCATGAAGGTGCGGATCGTGGTGGGCGCGGTGTAGTAGAGCGTGACGCCGTACTTCTGCACGATCTCCCAGTGCCGGCCCTCGTGCGGGGTGTTGGGGGTGCCTTCGTAGATGACCTGGGAGGCGCCGTTGGCCAGCGGGCCGTAGACGATGTAGGTGTGGCCGGTGACCCAGCCGATGTCGGCGGTGCACCAGTACACGTCGGTGTCGGGTTTGAGGTCGAAGACGTGGTGGTGGGTGTAGGCCGCCTGGGTCAGGTACCCGCCGGAGGTGTGCAGGATGCCCTTGGGTCGCCCGGTGGTGCCCGAGGTGTAGAGGATGAACAGCGGGTGCTCGCTGTCGAAGGCCTCCGGGGTGTGCGACTCGGCTTGGCGGTCGACCACGTCGTGCCACCACTTGTCGTGGGAGTCGTCCCAGGCGATGTCGATGCCGGTGCGCTGCACGACCAGCACGTGCTGGACGCTCGGTGCGTCCGCGACGGCCTCGTCGACGTTGGTCTTCAGCGGCATGGCCTTGCCGCGCCGGTACTGGCCGTCGGCGGTGATGACGACCTTGGCCTCGGCGTCGTTGATCCGCGAGCGCAGCGCCTCGGCGGAGAACCCGCCGAACACGACGCTGTGCAGGGCGCCCAACCGGGCGCAGGCCAGCATCGAGAACACCGCCTCGGGCAGCATCGGCAGGTAGATCGCGACCCGGTCGCCCTTGCCCACACCCAGCTCGGCCAGGGCGTTGGCGGTGCGCGAGACCTCCCGCTGCAGCTCGGCGTAGGTGATCTCCCGGGAATCGCCCGGCTCACCTTCCCAGTAGATCGCCACCCGGTCACCGTGACCGGCCTCGACGTGCCGGTCCGCGCAGTTGTGGGCCACGTTGAGCTTGCCGCCGACGAACCACTTCGCGAACGGCGCCCCGGACCAGTCCAGGACCTGGTCCCACTTGCTGTCCCAGGACAACCGCGAGGCCTGCTCCGCCCAGAACGCCTCACGATCGGCCTCGGCCTGCTCGTACAGCGCCGACGTGGCGTTGGCCTGCGCCGCGAATTCCTCAGACGGC
>NZ_RSAA01000025.1 GCF_003931915.1 Saccharopolyspora rhizosphaerae
CTAGGAGCTGTTTAGGAACGTGGGGCCCGGTGGTTGAACATAGTGAGGTCTCCGGTAGATGGATCAGCGACGAAGAAGATCAACATCTATCCGGAGACCTCGGTGGGAAGCGTATCGGTTGGCGCGCGTCAGGATCTGACGGACCGGCAGTGGGCGGCGTTGCAGCGTGTGTTGCCGCCTCAGCCGGTGGTGGGGCGTCGTCCGAAGTGGACACGTCGGCAGTTACTGAATGGGATTCGCTGGCGGGTTCGAGTCGGTGCTCCATGGCGGGATGTACCGGAACGGTATGGGCACTGGCAGTCGATCTATCAGCTGTTTCGCCGTTGGCAACGCGAGAGCGTGTGGCCCTGGATCCTCTCGGTGTTGCGGGCGTGGGCTGACCGGTCCGGCCTCGTCGACTGGCAGGTGTCGGTGGATTCCACGATCAACCGGGCCCATCAGCACGCCGCTGGAGCGCGCCGTCGCCCTCAAGCGCAGGTCGAACCACCCGGTGATGAACCAGCCGATCACGCGTTGGGCCGGTCCCGGGGCGGATTCACCACGAAGATTCATCTGGCCTGCGAGCAGGGACGTAAACCGTTGTCGTTGCTGATCACGGCCGGTCAACGCGGTGACAGCCCGCAGATGATCGGTGTTCTGGAGGCCATCCGGGTGCCGCGCCCCGGGCGGGGCCGTCCGCGTCGGCACCCGGATCGCGTGCTGGCTGACAAGGCCTACTCGTCACGATCCAACCGTTCCTACCTGCGGCGACGAGCGATCCCGGCCACCATCCCGACCCCGAAAGATCAAGCCGCCCACCGCCGCGCCAGAGGCTCGGCCGGGGGCCGCCCACCGGTCTTCGATCCCGAGGCATACCGGCGGCGCCACGCTGTGGAATGCGGTATCAACCAGCTCAAACACCACCGTGCCGTGGCCTGCCGGTACGACAAACTCGCCCTCCGCTACGAAGCCACCGTGCACGTCGCCACCATCGACATCTGGCTCCGCAGCCTCACCAAGATCGGTTCCTAAACAGCTCCTAG
>NZ_RSAA01000026.1 GCF_003931915.1 Saccharopolyspora rhizosphaerae
GCGAGCTACAAACCCTGCTCGCCACCTGGTCAGGCACCTGCCCCACCTGCCACCAACACATCCACCGATTACCGACCTAACAAAGCACTACTAGCGGAGGTGAGCACCGCTTTCGCGGTGCGGTGCGGCTACCGGGAACGCCGAAGGCTGGGGCAAGAGCGGCTCCACGACGCACGACTCCGTGGGCTCCACGAGCTCCGCGACCCCGTGCGCCGCTCCTGGTGCAGGCCGCTGCACGGCCTCCCGGGTCACCCGGTGAGGGGGTGGTGCGACATGTCGCACTACCCCCTCACCGGGTGACGAGCAGCGGAGCCGGCTGAGTTCTTCGTCGAAGTTCGCGCGACGTTCGAGGGCCGAAGTCCTTCGTCGAAGTTCGCGCGAATTGTGAACGGAACTGCGCAGGATCGGGGCTCGGAACGGGGGGTTGGCCGGGTCTTCTACGCCTCGGCTTCGTCCTCTTCTCCGGGGTGCAGCGGGGGGAGGGCGGCGATCGCTTCGTTGCGGCTGAGGCCGGAGGCCTGCATCAGGTCGACCGCGATCGAGCGCACCTGCAGCACGACCACCTGCATCGAGAAGTCGCCCTCGCCCAGCATCTCCACGGTGGACTTCTTGGCGACGGAGCGGGCGGCTTCCCTGGCCTGCAGCGGGTCCACGCCGCTGGCCAGCTCGTCGCGCAACAGCACCACGGCCCCCGCGAGCTCTTCGAGCATGCCCGGCAGCGGTCGCGGCACGGGCTCGCCGGCCCGCAGCGCGGCCAGCGCGCGCCGGGCCAGCACACGGGTGTTGCGCAGCGCCCGGTCGACGGGGGTGGCGGCGACCTCGTAGCGGTCGAGGTCACCGCGCCTGCGCCACCGGATCGGCGCGAAGCGGGCGATCTCGGCCCCGGCCTCCAACGCGGCGCGGAACTCCTCGACCGACTTCTGGCTCTTGCGGGCGTCGGCGAGCACGTCGGCGGCCATCGACACGTCGCGGTGCGCGACCGCGCTGGCGATCCCGCGCAGCGCATCGGTCAGCGCCCCCAGCACCACGCGCCCGTTGCGGTGCGCCACGGCGAGCGGGTTGGCGGGCAGCAGCGCGGCGACCACGAAGCCGACCAGCCCGCCGACCACGGCGTCGATCATCCGCGTCAGCCCACCGGCCGTGGCGGGCGGCAGCAGGGTCGCGACCAGCACGGACGACGACGCCGCCTGCATCACGATGAGCACACCGCTGTCCAGCAGCACCGCCGTGGACATCGCGAGCGCGACGACGAGCGCGATCTGCCAGGGGCCGGAGCCGATCACCGAGATCAGGACGTCACCGACACCGATGCCGATGCTCACGCCGACGACGAGTTCGAGGGCGCGACGCATCCGCTGGCCCAGCGAGACCCCGAGCGAGATCACCGCGGCGATCGGGGCGAAGAACGGAGCGACGTGGCCGATGACGTCGTGCGCGAGGAACCAGGCCAGTCCGGCGGACACACCGCACTGCACGATCGGCACGCCGGTCCGGTACAACCGCCGGAGCCGCCGGATCAACTCCTCGCGCACTCGCCCCACGAACCCATCCTCCGCCACCGAACGTCCCCACCGCCCTGGCACGACGTGCCCGGCCTCCGCGGACGGGAGCCGGGCACGTGGCGGTCAGGCCAGCCCGGTGGCCTCCAGGGACGCCGGGTCGCTGTCCTCCAGGAGCTGACGGCAGCGGTCGAACTCGTCGGTCTCGCCGATGGCCCGGGCGGCCTTGGCCAGCGCCGCGACCGAGCGGAGGACGCCGCGGTTGGGCTCGTGCCGCCACGGCACCGGGCCGAAGCCCTTCCAGCCCGAGCGGCGCAGCGCGTCCAGGCCGCGGTGGTAGCCGGTGCGCGCGTAGGCGTAGGCGGCGATGTTCTCGCCCCGCTGCAGGGCGGCGTCGGCGAGCGCGGCCCAGGCGGCGCTGAACGCGGGGTGCTGCGCGGCGACCTCGGTGGGGTCGGTGCCGGCGTCCAGCGCGCCCTGCGCCTCGGGGCTCTCCGGCAGCAGCGTCTCCGGCGGCTCCAACAGGTTCCTCGTCATGACCCAATCCTCGCACTACCGCCCGGACGACGACGGCCCGTCCACCCCGGGGGCGGACGGGCCGTGGTCGCGGACGTGCTCGGCTCAGCCGGCGATCATGCGACCTGCCGACTTGAGGACCTCGCAGCCCTGGGCCACGCGAGCGGCCATGGCCTGCTCGGCGACCTTGAGGTAGCTGCGCGGGTCGTAGGTCTTCTTGTTGCCGACCTCGCCGTCGACCTTCAGCACACCGTCGTAGTTCTTGAACATGTGCTCGGCGATGGGCCGGGTGAAGGCGTACTGGGTGTCGGTGTCGATGTTCATCTTGATCACGCCGTAGGAGACCGCCTCGTGGATCTCCTCCAGCAGCGAACCGGAACCACCGTGGAAGACCAGGTCGAACGGCTTCGAGCCGGGCGCCAGGCCCAGCTTCTCCGACACCACGTCCTGACCCTGCTTGAGGATCTCCGGGCGCAGCTTGACGTTGCCCGGCTTGTAGACGCCGTGCACGTTGCCGAAGGTGGCGGCCAGGAGGTAGCGGCCCTTCTCGCCGTTGCCGAGGGCCTCGACGGTCTTCACGTAGTCACCCGGCGCGGTGTAGAGCTTCTCGTTGATGTCGTTGGCGACGCCGTCTTCCTCGCCACCGACGACACCGACTTCGAGCTCCAGCACGAGCTTCGCCTTGGCCGACTGCTCCAGCAGCTCCTGCGCGATCTGCAGGTTCTCGTCGAGGTCGATCGCCGAGCCGTCCCACATGTGCGACTGGAACAGCGGGTTCTCGCCGCGGTTGACGCGCTCCTGGCTGATCTGGATCAGCGGGCGGACGAAGCCGTCCAGCTTGTCCTTCGGGCAGTGGTCGGTGTGCAGCGCGATGTTCACCGGGTACTTGGCGGCGACGACGTGCGCGTACTCGGCGAGCGCCGTGGCACCAGTGACCATGTCCTTGACCTTGGTGCCGGAAGCGAACTCGGAGCCACCGGTCGACACCTGGATGATGCCGTCGCTCTCGGCCTCGGCGAACCCGCGCAGCGCCGCGTTGAGCGTCTCCGAGGAAGTCACGTTGATCGCTGGATAGGCGAATTCACCGGACTTCGCCCGGTCCAGCATCTCCGTGTAGACCTCGGGGGTCGCGATGGGCATCGGTCATCCTCCTCAGATGGAGTTCGGTCTTCAGTGACGCGAGTTCGCGCAGCATCTTAGGAACCCCCGAGCGCCTTCCGCGGCAGCTCAGGGCAGTTACCACTCTTCCGCGCGTCACAGTGCCCCAGCGGTGTTGTTTTGAAAAGTTGGTGCAAGGATTCAGAAAACGATCCTGTGCACATAGTCACACGCCGGGGCACCCGCCGCCTACACCCAAGCGCCGGTGACGACCTCCCACTGCCTGATCGTGGTGGAAGCGATGACCCCGGCCTTGGTGTACGGGTCCGCTGCCAGCAGGTTCTCCAGCTCCGCCTCGTCGGCGGTCTCGTAGATGATCTGCGCGCCCTTGCCGTCGGTGTAGGGGCCGCCGGCCAGCAACTTGCCCTGCTCGGCCAGCACTCGCGAGTACTCCCGGTGGTCTGGCCGAACCGCCAGCCGCTTGTCCTCGTCCGGCCCGTAGACCAGTTCGACAACGAACCTCGCCATGTCGTCCTCCATCGCGGCGAATTCAAACGATCGCCTCGACGCTATCCGAGAACCGCCCCCGCGGACCCCTCCGCACCCGGTACGTTCTCCGATCATGGGCGGTCACGCGGAAGGGGTGGAGCGCAGCGTCGAGAAGACCTTCGGCACGCTCCGCAAGTTGGACGGCGTCCACCGGGACGCGCAGCAGCAGCCGCTGTCCCTCGAGGACATCTACCGGCAGCAGCGGATGCGGATGGTCCGGTTGGCGATCCTGCTGGTCGACGACATCAGCAGCGCCGAGGACGTGGTCCAGGAAGCGTTCACCGGCCTGTACCGGAACTGGTCGGGCCTGCGCGACGCCAACGCTGCGATCGCCTACTTGCGCACCGCGGTCGTGAACGGGTCGCGGTCGATGCTCCGCCGCCGCAAGACGGCTCGCGAGTACCAGCCGCCGCACCAGGCCAACGCGCGTTCCGCCGAGTCGCTGGCGATGCTCACCGCCGAGCACCAGGCCGTGGTCGACGCGCTGAGCAAGCTGCCGCGCCGCCAGCGCGAGGTGCTTGTGCTGCGCTACTACGGCAACCTGTCGGAGGCCGAGATCGCCGAGGCGACCGGCGTCTCCAAGGGCACGGTGAAGTCCACGGCCAGCCGGGCGCTGGACGCGCTGCAGAAGCACATCGGCGGATGAGGTTTCCCACGAACGGCTCGTGCCCGGCGAACCGGACACGTTCGACGTGCGACCGTCCGTGGAGGTGGCGATGAGCCCCACAACACCGTCGTTGGTGTAGACCACTGCTCGCGTTTGGCGGAGGATCGAGGTTGTGAACACTGCCGAACTGATCCTCACCGGCGCACGGGTGGTCACCCCGGGCGGAGTCGCGCAACCGGGCTGGGTGCGGGTGTCCTCGGGCACGATCGTCGACGTGGGCGACGGCGCCGTTCCGCACGGCCCCGCCGTCGAGCTGTCCGGCCGCTGGCTGGTCCCCGGCTTCGTGGACGTCCACTGCCACGGCGGAGGCGGCGGCGCGGTCACCTCGCTGGAGCCCGAGCAGACGCAGACCGCGGTCGCCCACCACCGGGCGCACGGCACCACCACGATGCTGGCCAGCCTGGTGTCCGCGCCGATCTCGGAGCTGGTCAAGCAGATCGCCACGCTCGCCGAGCTCACCGCCGACGGGCTGATCGCCGGTGTTCACCTAGAAGGACCGTTCCTCTCGCACGCGCGGTGCGGCGCACACGCGCCCGAGGTGCTGCGCGCGCCGGAGGCCGACGACGTGCAGCAGCTGCTCGACGCCGGGCGCGGCGCGGTCCGGATGGTCACCCTGGCGCCCGAGCTGCCCGGCTCGGCGGACGCGGTACGGCAACTGGTCGATGGTGGTGCGGTCGCCGCGGTCGGGCACACCGACGCGAACGCCGAGCAGGTGCTGGCGGCGGTGGACGCCGGGGCGACCGTGGCGACGCACCTGTTCAACGGCATGCGGCCGCTGCACCACCGCGAGCCCGGGCCGGTCGGTGCGCTGCTCGACGACGAGCGGGTGAGCGTCGAGCTGATCTGCGACCTCGTGCACCTCCACCCGACCGTGGCGCGGCTGGCCGCCACCCACGTCGGGACCGACCGGACGATCCTGGTCACCGACGCCATCAGCGCCACCGGCGCGGGCGACGGCACCTACGAGCTGGGCGCGCTGCCGGTGACCGTGGTCGACGGCGAACCGCGGCTGGCCGACGGCTCGCTGGCCGGCAGCACGCTGACGATGGACGCCGCGTTCCGCAACCTCGTGGTCAGCTGCGGCCTGCCGGTGCCCGCCACGGTCGCGGCCACGGCCACCAACCCGGCCCGCCGGCTCGGCCTGACCGGGGTCGGCGAGATCCGGCCGGGGGCGCGCGCCGACCTCGTGGTGCTCGGCGACGACTTGGACCTGCAGGGCGTCATGCGGCGTGGCCAGTGGCTCACCGAGCCCTCCTGACCAGGTCCGCCTCGAGGTGCACCGATCACGGCCGCCAGCTGGCCAGGGGCGCGCGATGACCGGCGAGAGCCCCGAGGAGGCGCTGTCCGCCGCGCTGCGCGCGCGAGCGGCCGGGCGGCCCGGTCCGAACCTCGGCGGCAGCGGTGGACGTGCGCAGGCTTGTTGCTGTTCGCAACCGCACTGGGCTCGGTGGCCGGGTTCGTCGTGGCGGTCGCGTCGGTGCTCCACCCGTTCGGGTGACGAGAGGTGTGCGCTGCGTTGATGTCAGCTGGGTCGCCCGACGGTTGCGGAGCGCGGCGCCACGGTACCGTTGGCAACCGTGACGTCCGAATTCGCCGCCGCGGCACAGCCCGCGCTCGCTCTGCTTCCGGATTGGCTGAATCCGGAGAACATCGTCTCTGGTCTCGGCCCGTTCGCGCTGATCGGCGTCTGCCTGATCATCTTCGCCGAATGCGGTCTGCTCATCGGCTTCTTCCTGCCGGGTGACTCGCTGCTGTTCGTGACCGGCCTGTTCGTCGCCACCGGGTCGATCAACACGCCGGTCTGGCTGGTCTGCGCACTGCTGGCGGTGTGCGCTTTCATCGGCAACGTGACCGGCTACTGGATCGGCCGCAAGGTCGGTCCGGCGCTGTTCAACAAGCCTGACTCGAAGCTCTTCAAGCGCGAGCACGTCGACAAGACGCACGCGTTCTTCGAGAAGTACGGCGCCCGCGCGATCATCCTGGCCCGCTTCGTGCCCATCGTCCGCACGTTCATCACGGCGGTCGCCGGCATCGGGCAGATGGACCAGAAGAAGTTCTTCAGCTACTCGGCCATCGGCGGTGTGGCCTGGACCGTGAGCATGACGCTGCTCGGGTTCTTCCTCGGCAACATCCCGTGGATCCGGAACAACATCGAGGCGATGGCGATCGTCATCGTCCTGATCTCCGTCGTCCCGATCATCATCGAGTACGTCAAGAGCCGCCGCGAGAAGGCTCGCGAAGCAGCCTGACGAAGTCCTCGAGCAAGAGCCGGCACCCCAGGGTGCCGGCTCTTCTCGTGTCCGGGGCCGCACGTCCGTCCGGGGCCGCGCCTCCGTCCTGGGCCGCGTGTCCGGCATCCCCTACCAGCTGGGGAAGGATGGTCGGGCCCCAGCCTGGCGCGACTCGGGCTACCTGCCCAGACCGCCCGCCCCCGACCCCGACACGCCGCCACCCGAACCCGACACACTGCGGCGTGTCGACTGCCTACACGCCGAGCATTCCAAGTTCGCGCGAATTTCGAACTTGACTACCCGGTCGCAATGTCGCGCGAAGGTTCGACGGCGCCCGCGTGAGCGTGGTCGGGGCTCATCGGGTGCGCGTGTTCCGGTTGCTGGTCAGGTGTCGTGCTCAGGCGACGGGAGTCCTTGCTCGGGTTGGCGTGCCGGGCAGTGGGAAGTCCGGGCTGAACCTGGCCTCGCCGGTGGGCTCCGTGTTCGGCGGGGCCACCTGAACACACCCGGCCTCGTCAAATCGCTCAGCCTTCGACCGCGGGGTTCACCTGAACACACCGGCCTCGTCAAATCGCTCAGCCTTCGACCGCGGGGTTCACCTGAACACACCGGCCTCGTCAAGCCGCTCAGCCTTCGACCGCGGGGTTCACCTGAACACACCGGCCTCGTCAAGCCGCTCAGCCTTCGACCGCGGGGTTCACCTGGCCGCTGGTTTTCACCAGGCTTCGTCGAGGTTGGCGTGTTGCTGGATCCAGGTGTGCATGACGACGCCTGCGGCGACGCCCGCGTTGATCGAGCGGGTCGAGCCGAACTGGGCGATCGAGACGACCAGCTCCGCCTCGTGGCGTGACTCCTCGTGCAGGCCGGGGCCCTCCTGGCCGAACAGCAGCACGCAGCGGCGCGGCAGCTCCGCGCGCTCCAGCGGCACCGCCCCGGGTGTGTTGTCCACCGCCACCACGGCCAGGTCCTCGGCTCGCGCCCACTCGACCAGCGAGGCGACGTCCGGGTGGTGGTGCACGTGCTGGTACCGGTCGGTGACCATCGCGCCCCGGCGGTTCCAGCGCCGGCGGCCCACGATGTGCACCGCTCGCGCCAGGAACGCGTTGGCCGTGCGCACGACGGTGCCGATGTTGTGGTCGTGCTGGAAGTTCTCGATGGCCACGTGGAAGTCGTGCCGCCGCCGGTCCAGGTCGGCGATGATCGCCTCCCGCCGCCAGTAGCGGTACTCGTCGACGACGTTGCGCCGGTCGCCGTGCTCCAGGAGCTCCGGGTCGTAGCGCTCGTCATCGGGCCAGGGCCCCTCCCACGGGCCGACCCCGACGCTGGTGCCCCACTCGGTGGGCCCGACGTCCTCGCTCACGCCAGCCCGAGGTCGGACAGCCCCAGCAACGAGCGGTAGGGCAGGCCGGCCGCCTCGATGGCCTCGCGCGCCCCCGTGGCGCGGTCGACCACGGTCGCCACGCCGACGACCTCGGCACCGGCCTCGCGCAGCGCGTCCACGGCGGTGAGCACGCTGCCGCCTGTGGTCGAGGTGTCCTCCACGGCCAGCACCCGCTTCCCGGAGACGTCCGGCCCCTCGACCTGGCGCTGCATCCCGTGCGTCTTGGCGCTCTTGCGCACCACGAAGCTGTCCAGCGCCGGGCCGTCGGCGTGCATCATCGCGGCCGCGACCGGGTCGGCGCCGAGGGTCAGGCCGCCGACGGCGCTGTAGTCCCAATCAGCGGTGATCTGCCGGAGCAGACTCCCGATCAGCGGAGCCGCCTGGTGCTGCAGGGTCGCGCGGCGCAGGTCCACGTAGTAGTCGGCCTCCTTGCCGGAGGACAGCGTGACCTTGCCGTGCACCACCGCGAGCTCCTCGACCAGGCGGGCCAGTTCGGAGCGCTGCTTCTCGTTCACCACGAGGTGTGAGGATAGTTCTCAGGTCCGGCCCGGAACGGTGCGGGTGACCACCATGCGCTGCAGCTTCTTCGGGATGAGCCGTCCGATCGCGACCAGCGCCTTGTACTGGGCGCCCGGGATCGACACCGGCTTGCCCGCGCGCAGGTCCGCCAGCGACTCGTGCACCACCTGGTCGGCCTGCAGCCAGAACGCGCGCGGCAGCTTGCTCATCTCCAGGCCCGCGCGCTGGTGGAACTCGGTCTGGGTGAAGCCCGGGCACAGCGCCATGACCCGCACGCCGGTGCCGGTCAGCGCCGTCGCCAGCCCCTCGGAGAAGGCGATCACGTAGGCCTTGGTGGCCGCGTAGGTGGAGCCGGAGGCGGTGAAGAACCCTGCCACGCTGCCGACGTTGATCACGTCACCGCGCCCGCGCTCGCGCATCTGCCGCACGGCGGCGTGGGTGAGCTCGAGGACCGCGGCGACGTTGACCTCCAGCTGCCGCTGCAGCACGTCGGTGGACAGGTCCCAGAAGGCGCCGCCGGTGCCGAAACCGGCGTTGTTGACCAGCACGTCGACCGGCTCGTCGACGTCCCCGACGCGCGCGGCCACCTGGGCGCGCTGGGCGGCGTCGGCCAGGTCGGCGGTCAGCACCTCGACCCGCACGTTGTGCCTGGTCTGCAGCCGGTCGGCGAGCTCTCCGAGCCGCTCGGCGTCGCGCGCGACCAGGACCATGTCGTGACCTTCAGCCGCAAGCCGACGAGCGTAAGCGCGGCCGATTCCGGCGGTGGCGCCGGTGACGAGTGCGGTAGGCATGTTCCCGAACCTACCGGTCTCGGAATGCGGGCGGCGCCGCGGTGCGGCAGGCGGAACCGGTTGCGCGACCTACTGGATGTGCTCCGACGCTTCCTCGGAGTCGGCCGGGGCAGGAGCGCTGTTCGGGTCGTTGTCGAACGGGTCGACCAGGTCGGCGAGGTCCCCGAGGTCGCGCAGCAAGCGCTCCAGGCGCGCCGGGTCGGCGTCGGCCGGGTGCATCGCGGCGAGCACCCAGTCGTTCTCCAGCCACACCACGGTGACGTCCTGGCCGATCTCCTCGGTGGCGTCGACCAGGTCCTCGGTGACCAGCGGGCGAGCCGCGGCGACCTCGGTGACGAAGGCGTACCGCGAACCGACCGGACCCAGCAGGTCCAGACCCGAGTCCTGCGGCACGGGGACGTCGGGGAGCCACAGCTCGATGGTCGCCGGGGCCGTGCGGCGGCAGCGGATGCCCACCACGACCGCGACGTTCTTGCCGCCGGCCTCGAGGTCCAGCACGTAGACCTGGCGACGGCCGTCGGCGGTGAAGGTCGAGCCCGCCACCACGTCGGTCGCGGTCGTGGCGCCGTTCTGGGCGAGCACGCCGCGTTCCCACCGGGTCGGCAGGACGCGGTCCACCTCGGCGAACTGCCAACCGCGCAGCGCCGCCCAGCGGCGCCGTTCCCGGTTGTTCGAGGTGCGCTGCGACCGGTCGGAGATCAGCAGCGCGACGCCGGCGACGATCGCGACGGCGGCGACGAGGAACCAGAGCCACGCAGGTATGCCCACACCGGGCAGGGTAGTCCGAACGTCGCGGATCTCGAAGATCACCTGGGGATCGGAGTTCGAACCGCTCGTTCGGCTGATCTTGACGTGCGAAAACCGGACGTCAGGCCGTTCTGCCGTCGCAGAGCGCACGCCACTCGGCCGTGTCGGGCGCCGGGCCGCGCAGCGGTGCGCCCTCCGCGCGCATGCCGTCGAGGACGAGCCCGAGGTAGCGGGCGCGGAGCTCGGCGCGGCGCGGCTCGCTGGTCGGCAGCGACGGGTTGAGGTGCTTGAACAGCAGCAGGACGTCCGGCCAGTCCACGTCGGCGCGCAGTTCGCCGGCCAGCTTGGCGTCCTCCACCAGCGCTTCGATCACCTCGGCGACCCTCTGCTGCAGGTCGCGGAACACCACCGAGCGGGGGTGCTGCGCTTCCGGCTGGGGCAGCACGGTCCCGATGCCCGACCCCTCGCGCAGGCAGCGGTGCATGAACCGGCTCAGCGCCTGCCACGGGTCCTGCTCCTCGGCGCGCGCGGCCTCGGCCTCGTCGATGACCAGGCGGAACGCCGCGATGCGCACCTGCTCGACGAGCTCGGTCTTGCTCGGGTACCGGCGGTAGATGCTGGCGACGCCGACTCCGGCGCGCTGGGCGACCTCCGAGATCGGGGCGGCCATGCCGTGTTCGGCGAAGACCTCCCGCGCCGCGCGGATGACGGCGTCGTCGTGCCGAGCGGAGGCTGCTGTGGGCATGGGCACAAGGCTACGCCCGTGCGGAATGGTTCGTTCCGCCCAGCGGTTGTCGCTGCCGGACCGACCGATCTCCACACCCGAGGAAGCGCATGACCACCGAACTGGCTCGACCCCGCGTCCAGCGCGAGAGCGGGCTGTCGCGTTCCGGCTCGTTCTGGTCCATCGGCGGGATCTACGCCCTGTTCCTGATGGCCTCGACCGCTCCGTCCCCGATGTACTCGCTCTACCAACAGCGGTGGGGTTTCACCAACACCGTGCTGACCGAGGTGTTCGCCTCGTACTCGGTGGCGATCCTGGTGGCGCTGCTGCTCTGCGGATCGCTGTCGGACCACGTCGGACGGCGCCCGGTGCTGGTCGGTGCGCTGGTGCTGGAGATCGTCGCGGTGCTGGCGTTGGCCCTGGCCTCCGGCGTCGGCGGGCTCTTCGCGGGCCGCGTGCTGCAGGGCCTGGCCACCGGGGCGGCCACCAGCGCGATCAGCGGTGCCCTGCTGGACTTCCAGCGGCCGGGGTCGAACCAGGTTTCGCTGGTCAACGGGGTTGCCGCGGCGCTGGGCATGGCGCTCGGTTCGCTGCTGGCCGGCGTGCTGGTGCAGTTCCTGCCCGGTCCGACGCTGACCACCTACCTGCTGCTTGCCGCCGGTTTCGCGGTGGCGATCCCGGTCGTGCTGGCGATGCCCGAGCCGGTGGCGCAGAGCAGCCCGCTGCGCGAGGCGCTGCGGCCCCGGCGGCCGGTCGTGCCCGCCGGGCAAGGCCTCCGGTTCGCGCTGATGTCGACGATGGTGCTGGCCTCGTGGACCGTCGGCGGGATGTTCATGTCGCTGGCCCCGTCAGTGGTCAAGGGCATGGTGCACAGCTACCCGAACCTGATCAGCGGTCTGCCGGTGGCGGTGCTGGCCGGGCTCGGCGGGCTCACCCAACTGCTGCTGGCCCGCTGGACGGCCGAACGCGCGGTGCGCGTCGGTGCAGGGCTGATGGTGCTCGCTCTGGCCGGGGTCGCAGCTTCGGAGATCACCGCCGACGCCGCCCTGTTCTTCGCGGCCGCAGCCGTGCTCGGGATCGGGTGGGGGCTGATGTTCATGGGCGCCTTCCGGCTGCTCACCAGCCTGGCGGCGCCGCACCAGCGCGCCGGGACATCGTCGATGATCTACGTCGTCGCCTACCTCTCGGCGACCGTCCCCAGCGTCACGCTCGGCTACCTCAGCACGATCACCGACCTCCGCACCGCGACCCTGGCCTTCACGGCGGCAGCGTCCCTCTTCGCTGCGATCGCGGCCCTGTCGACCACCCGCCGCTGACCAGCGAGGACGTCGCCACCGGCGCCCTTCCGGACCCCGCACGTGTCGCACGAGATCTCCGTTGCCCGGCCGAACGACATGTCGCGCGACTTGTCATCGCCCAGGCGAACGACACTTCGCGCGCCATGTCGTTGCCCGGGCGAACGACGCAGGGAGGCGGGCCCGGTGGGAACCCCTCGCGGAGGGTGAGGGGTTCTCACCGGGTGTCCTCGGAGGGTGGGTCACTCGGCGGGTTCGACCACCAGGCCTTCGTTGTCGTCGGTGACGTCGATGCGGACCTTGTCGCCCTCGCGGATCTCGCCCGCGAGGAGCTTGCGGGCCAGCTGGTCGCCGATGGCCGTCTGCACCAGGCGGCGCAGCGGGCGGGCGCCGTAGATCGGGTCGAAACCGTTGAGCGCCAACCAGTCCCGGGCTGCCGGCTGCACGTCGAGGGTGAGCCGCCGCTGCGCGAGCCGCTTGGCCAGCCTGCGCACCTGGATGTCCACGATGGAGGTGAGCTCCTCGGTGTTGAGCTGGTGGAACACCACGACGTCGTCGAGCCGGTTGAGGAACTCGGGCTTGAAGTGCCCGCGCACCACCGACATCACGGCCTCGTCCCGGTCCTTCTCGGTGAGGTTCGGGTCGGCGATGACCTGCGAACCCAGGTTCGAGGTGAGCACCAGGATCGTGTTGCGGAAGTCGACCGTGCGGCCCTGCCCGTCGGTGAGCCGTCCGTCGTCGAGGACCTGCAGCAGCACGTCGAAGACGTCGGAGTGGGCCTTCTCCACCTCGTCGAACAGCACGACCGAGTAGGGCTTGCGGCGCACCGATTCGGTGAGCTGGCCGCCCTGCTCGTGGCCGACGTAGCCGGGCGGGGCGCCGACGAGGCGGGCCACCGAGTGCTTCTCGGCGTACTCGCTCATGTCGATGCGGATCATCGCCCGCTCGTCGTCGAACAGGAACCCGGCCAGGGCCTTGGCCAGCTCGGTCTTGCCGACACCGGTCGGGCCGAGGAACAGGAACGACCCGGTCGGCCGGTCCGGGTCGGCCACGCCCGCGCGGCTGCGCCGGACGGCGTCGGAGACCGCGCGCACGGCCTCCTCCTGCCCGACGACCTGGTTGGAGAGCGCCTCCTCCATGCGGAGCAGCTTGGCCGTCTCGCCCTCCATCAGGCGTCCTGCCGGGATGCCGGTCCACGCGCTGACCACGTCGGCAACGTCGTCGGCGGTGACCTCCTCCTGCAGCATCGCCTTGCGCTCGGACTGCGCCTCGGTGGCGGATTCGAGCTCCTTCTCCAGCGAGGGGATCCGGCCGTAGCGGAGCTCCGCGGCCTTGCCCAGGTCGCCGTCGCGTTCGGCGCGCTCGGCCTCGCCGCGCAGCTGCTCCAGCTGCGTCTTGAGGTCGCGGACCCGGTCGATGGACTCCTTCTCCTGCTGCCAGCGCGCGGTGAGCTCGGAGAGCTTCTCGCGCTTGTCGGCGAGTTCGGCGCGCAGCGCGGCGAGCCGTTCGCCGGAGGCCGGGTCCGACTCCTTCGACAGCGCCATCTCCTCGATCTCCAGGCGGCGCACGGCGCGCTCCACCTCGTCGATCTCCACCGGCCGCGAGTCGATCTCCATCCGCAACCGGGAGGCGGCCTCGTCGACCAGGTCGATGGCCTTGTCCGGCAGGTACCGAGCGGTGATGTAGCGGTCGGACAGGGTCGCGGCGGCGACCAGGGCGCCGTCGGTGATCCGCACACCGTGGTGCACCTCGTAGCGCTCCTTGAGCCCGCGCAGGATCGCCACCGCGTCCTCCGGGCTCGGCTCGCCGACGAGCACCTGCTGGAAGCGGCGCTCCAAAGCGGCATCGGTCTCGATGTGCTCGCGGTACTCGTCGAGCGTCGTGGCTCCGACCATGCGCAGCTCGCCGCGCGCGAGCATCGGCTTGATCATGTTGCCGGCGTCCATCGCGCCCTCGCCGGTCGCGCCGGCGCCGACGATGGTGTGCAGCTCGTCGATGAAGGTGATCACCTGGCCCGCGGAGTCGGTGATCTCCTTGAGCACCGCCTTGAGCCGCTCCTCGAACTCGCCCCGGTACTTCGCGCCGGCCACCATCGAACCGAGGTCGAGGGCGACGACGCGCTTGCCGCGCAGCGATTCGGGCACGTCACCGGCGACGATGCGCTGGGCGAGGCCTTCGACGATGGCGGTCTTGCCGACGCCGGGCTCACCGATGAGCACCGGGTTGTTCTTGGTCCGCCGGGACAGCACCTGCACGACGCGGCGGATCTCGGCGTCGCGGCCGATCACCGGGTCGAGGTCGCCGGAGCGGGCGCGTTCGGTGAGGTCCTGGCCGTACTTCTCCAACGCCTGGTAGGTGCCTTCAGGATCGGGGGTGGTCACCCGCGCCGAGCCGCGCACCTCGGAGAAGGCGTCGCGCAGGGCGTCGGGCGTGGCGCCGTGCTTGCGCAGCAGCTCGGCCACCCGTCCGCCCTCGGCGGCCAGGCCGACCAGCAGGTGCTCGGTGGAGACGTAGTCGTCGCCCATCTCCGTCGCCAGCCGTTGCGCGTGGGTGAGGGCCTTGACGGCTTCGCCGGACAGCTGCGGGGTGCCCACGGTGCTGCCGGTGGCGGTGGGCAGCGAGCTCATCATTGATTCGAGCTCGCGGCGCACGTCGGAGACCTCGGCACCGACGGCGCTGAGCAGCGGCGCCGTCAACCCGTCGGCCTGGGCGAGCAGCGCGCCGAGCAGGTGGGCCGGGCCGACGTCCGGGTTGCCCGCCATGGTGGCGGCCTGGACCGCGGAGGAGATCGCCTGCTGGGTCTTCGTCGTGGGGTTGAACGCGTCCATTCCTCACCTCGTGCCGGTTCGTGCTCGGTGTTCCCGCTGGTCGACGCCAGACTCAACACGTTCAACGTAACAAAAGTTGAGCGAGTTCCGCTCAAGGCCAACTTCCCGAACCGGAATCGGTCTTTCACACCACGTGAGGCCGGAGCGAACCGTTCGGGCGAACTTTCTGCAGATTGTTACTCACAGTGCTTGTATTCAGCGGTTTTGCCCGCTTTGCTATTGCGCCATGACATACACCTTGGGGACCGCACCGCCGGACGGCGAACTCGTCCTCGCGGCCGAGTCCGGTCCGCTCGCCGGTATCGAGGAGACCATCAACAACGTCTTCACGCCGATCTCGGAGGCCTTCTCCGGGTTCGTCTTCGGTGAGATCACCGTCTTCGGCGTGAGCTTCCCGTGGATCGTGGCGTGGCTGGTGATCGCCGCGACGGTGTTCACCCTGGTCTTCGGCTTCGTGCAGATCAGGAACTTCAAGCTCGCCGTCGACCTGGTGCGCGGCAAGTACACCAGCTCCGACGAGCCGGGCGAGATCAACCACTTCCAAGCGCTCTCATCAGCCCTGTCGGGGACCGTCGGGCTGGGCAACATCGCCGGTGTCGGTGTCGCGGTCACCATCGGCGGCGCGGGGGCCACCTTCTGGATGATCCTCTGCGGCCTGCTCGGCATGGCCACCAAGTTCGTCGAGTGCACCCTCGGTGTGAAGTACCGCGAGATCGACGAGAACGGCAACGTGCACGGCGGCCCGATGCACTACCTGCGCAAGGGCCTCGCCGAGCGCATCCCCAACGCCTTCGGCCGGGGACTGGGCAAGGTGCTGGCCGTGCTGGCCGCGGTCATGATCCTGCTGTTCGGCGTCGGCGGCGGCAACATGTTCCAGGCCAACCAGACCTTCGCCCAGGTGCGCGACGTGACCGGCGGCGAGGAGGGCCTGCTCGGCTCCGACGGTGCTGCGCTGGTCTTCGGCATCGTCCTGGCGATCATCGTCGGCGCGGTCGTCGTCGGCGGCATCAAGTCGATCGGCGCGGTGACGAGCAAGCTGGTCCCCGCGATGGCGGTCATCTACGTCCTCGCCTCGCTGACGGTCATCGGCGTCAACATCACCGCGGTGCCGGACGCGGTCGTCACGATCGTCCAGGGCGCGTTCACCCCGGAGGCCGGCTTCGGCGGTCTCATCGGCGTGCTGATCGTCGGTTTCCAGCGCGCGGCGTTCTCCAACGAGGCCGGCCTGGGATCGGCGCCGATCGCGCACTCCGCGGTCCGCACCGAGCACCCCGTCACCGAGGGCCTGGTCGCGCTGCTGGAGCCCTTCATCGACACGGTCATCGTCTGCACCATGACCGCGCTGACCATCGTCATCGCGCAGCCGCAGCTGTGGCTCGACGGGCAGAAGGCCGCGATGGCCGGCGGAGAGGAGCCGGACGGCGTCACCGTCACCTCCGAGGCCTTCGCCACCGTCCTGCCCTGGTTCCCCTACGTGCTGACCGTGGCGGTCGTGCTCTTCGCCGTCTCCACGATCATCACCTGGGGCTACTACGGCCAGCGGGCGTGGCTGTTCCTCTTCGGCAACACGCGGGTGAGCATGAACATCTACAACGTCGTGTTCTGCCTGTTCGTGATCGTCGGTTCGGTGCTGAGCCTGAGCAGCGTCATGGACTTCACCGACGCGGTGCTGTTCCTGCTGGCCCTGTTCAACATCATCGGGCTCTACATCATGATCCCGGTGGTCAAGAACGAGCTGGCCGACTACAAGGCCAAGATCCGCTCCGGCGAGGTCCGCAAGGTCGACAAGGCCGGGGTCTGATCCCGACGGCCGGTGGCCTTCCGGCGCCGCTCCGGATCCGGAAGGCCACCGGCCTGGCTCAAGCCGAGAAAGCGAGAAGCCGTGCGCACCCCCGACGTGCGCACGGCTTCTCCACGCGGAGCGGCCGAGCCAGCCACAGCAGACCGCTCCGAGTCCTACCCCTCCTCGCGCACCACCTGGATGTCGATCTGCACGCGCAAGGTGGTGCCGACGGCAGCGATGCCGGAGGCCAGCGACTGGTTGAAGCGCACCGCGAAGTCGTCGCGGCGCAGCTGCGCGACCGCCGAGGCGGAGGCGCGCGTGCCGCCCCACGGGTCGGTGCCGACGCCGTCGAAGCGCGTGTCGAGCACGACCGGCTTGCTCACGCCGAGCATCGTCAGCTCGCCCTCGATGTCCCACTTGTCACCGCCGCGGGCACGCAGCCCGGTGGAGCGGAAGGTGATCTCCGGGTGCTCGGCGACGTGCAGGAAGTCCTCAGCACGCAGGTGGTCGTCGCGCATCGAGTTGCCGGTGTCGATGCTCTCGGCCTTGATCCGGGCCTCCACCTGAGACGTCTCGATCGGCGTGCCGATGTGCACCTCACCGGCGAACTCGTTGAACCGGCCGTGGATGCTGCTCAGGCCCAGGTGCTTGGCGGTGACCTGGATGGAGGAGTGCACCGGGTCGATCCGCCAGAGCCCGGGGGCCGGCAGGTCGGCGCCGCCGACGCGGCGGACCTCCACGTCCCCGAGGGTGGCCGTGGCGCCCTCGTGCACCAGCGTGGTGCGCGCAGCGGGCTCGTGGCCGATCGCGGTGACGATCGCGGTGTAGGCGCCCGCGGCGATCCCGGAGACCACCACCGAGCCCTGGCCGTCGCCCTGGGCCCGTGCGACCTGGGCGCCGCTCCCGTCGATGAGGGTGAGCACCGCCTCCGGTACCGGCCACCCGTCGCTCCCGCGCACCGAGGCGGTCACCGCCCCGGAACCCCGAGCGGCACCGGTCACGCCGTGGTCCGCCGCGGCCTGCGGTCGGCCGAGATCCATCGTGAAAACACTCCTTCGGGCAGAGCTCGATCCTGATCCTGCTCGGTGGGCGGGTCCGGCGTCCAGCCGTTCCCGCCCGCCGCAGCAGGACCGTGATCTGCGGGTGGTGCAGGTGCGAACGTCAGCCTTCCGGGTAGCCCAGGTCGACGTCGTGCGACGACTCCTGGCCCGTCAACCGCAGCGAGCTGGCGACCGGCGGGTACCCGCTGGCGATGACCGTGTACTCGCCGTCCGGCAGGTCTGTGAAGTGGTAGTTGCCGTCGATGTCGGTGGTGCCCGCGGCGACGACCGCGCCCGAGGAGTCCAGCAGGGTCACCCGCGCGTCCGGCACCGGGACCCCGAGGTTGGCGGAGCGGATCACACCGTGCAGCTGCGCACCGGTCTGCAGCGCGACGTCCAGCCGCACCCGTTCCCCGTCGGTGACCACGATCGGGTGGGCCACCGGGCGGTAGCCGTCGGCCGTGACGGTCAGCGCGTACGATCCGCCGACCAGGTCGGAGAAGCCGTACTCGCCGTCGGCGTCGGTGGCGTTGGTGGCCACGACCTCGCCGCGCACGTCGGTGAGCACCACCATCGCGCCCGGCACGCCGACCCCGCCGACGTGCACCAGGCCGCTGAGCTCACCGGCGCCCAGCAGCTGCACGTCGTGACGGACCGGGCCGTCGGAGACGACGACCATCGAGGCGGTCGGCTGGTAGCTGCCGCCGGAGGCGATCAGCACGTAGGTGCCGGCGTTCTCGACCTCGAAGTGGAACTGGCCGTCGTGGTCGGTGCGGGCCCGCTCGACCTGGCGCCCGTTGGCGTCGGTGAGCGTGAGCACCACGCCCGAGACCGGGGTCCCGATCGAGTCGTGGACGACGCCGTGCACGGACCGCCGCACGAGCTCCTGGCCCTCCAGGAACCGACCGGTGAGCGCCGCGCCGTTGGAGGCGAACGACGGGATCGACGGCTCCGTCCAGGGGCTGGCCTGCTCGGAGTTCACCTGCGCACCGTTGTTCCTGCCGTTGTCCAGGCCTTCTTCGTGTGCGGCCACCGAAGCCGCCTCCATTTCCTCGTTGCTTTCGATCGTGGTCCGCAACGGCTTCTCGCGGATGAACAGCACCGCGAGGAAGGTGACCACGGAGATGCACGCCGAGATGAGGAAGATGTCACCGATGGCATCGCCGTAGGCCGCGCGGACGATGGTCTGGATCGGCCCGGGCAGGTGCCCCACGTCCAGCGATCCGGTGCCGCCGCCGGAGGCCGCGGCCTGGGCCGCGCCGGGGATCTGCGACAGACCCTCCACGATGTAGTCCTGCACGCGGGTGGCCAGCACCGCGCCTAGCACCGACACACCAGCCGAACCTCCCAAGGTGCGGAAGAAGGTGACGACGGAGGTCGTCGAGCCCATGTCCTTGGCGCTGGTGGCGTTCTGCACGGCCAGCACCAGGTTCTGCATGAGCATGCCCACTCCGCTTCCCATCAGGAAGAGGTAGACCCCCATCAGCACCAGGTTCGTTTCGTGATCGACGGTGCTCAGTAGCCCCATCGCAATGATCATCACGATGGAGCCGACGAGCAGGAACGGCTTGGTCTTGCCGGTGACCCGGGAGATGACCTGGCCGCTGATGGTGGAGGAGAGAAACAGCCCGCCGACCATGGGCAGCGTCATCAGGCCAGCGGTGGTCGGGCTGAAGCTGCGCGCGATCTGGAAGTACTGGCCGAGGAACACCGCACCGCCGAACATCGCGGTGCCGACCGCCACGGTGCCCAGGGTCGCCAGCGTGACGGTGGGATTGCGGAACATCCGCAGCGGCACGATCGGTTCGCTGTGCCGGGACTCGATGATCACGGCGATGATCAGCGCGAGGAGCCCGCCACCGACGAAGCAGCCGGTCTCCGGCGACAGCCAGTCGAAGTCCTTGCCGGCCAGCGAGACCCAGATGAGCAGCAGCGACACGCCGCCGACCAGGAACAGGGCGCCGAACCAGTCGATCTTGACCTCGCGCTTGACCACCGGCAGCTTGAGCACCCGGCCGAGCACGATGAAGGCGATGACGGCGATCGGCACGGTGACCCAGAAGCACCAGCGCCAGCCCAGCCACGGGGTGTCGACGATGACACCGCCGACCAGCGGGCCGCTGACGGTGGCGACCGCGAAGGTGGCGCCGATGTAGCCGCTGTAGCGGCCGCGGTCGCGCGGCGGCACCATGGCCGCGATCACGACCTGGATCAGCGCCTGCAGACCACCCATGCCGATGCCCTGCAGGGCGCGGAAGCCGATCAGCGTCTCCATCGACTGCGCGAACCCGCCGGCCACCGAGCCGACGGTGAAGATGGTGATGGCGACCTGGTAGAGCAGCTTCTTGCTGAACAGGTCGGAGAGCTTGCCCCACAGCGGGGTCGAGGCGGTCGAGGTCAGCAGCATCGCCGTGACGACCCAGGTGTACTGCCCTTGGGTCCCGTTGAGGTCGGCGATGATCCTCGGCAGCGCGTTCGACACGATGGTCGAGCTGAGGATGGCGACCAGCAGCGCCAACATCAGGCCGGACATGGCTTCCAGGATCTGGCGGTGCGACATCGCCGGTTCCTGGGCCGACTCGTGCGGCGCGCTCGGTTGAGCCGACACCTCGGGCGCCGTCTCCGTCGAGCTGGTCATCGAGTTCCTTCCCCCATCTCGGAGCCCGAGAGGTCTCCGTCGTCGATCGTGTGGCGGCGGATGTCCGACATCGCGTCGCCGAGCAACCGGGCCAGTTCGCGGACCTGGGCGTCGTCCCAGCCGACCAGCGCCTCGCTGATCCACTCCTGCTTCTTGCGCTCGAGCTCGGCGACGACCTGGTCGCCGTCAGCGGTGGCGCGCAGCAGCGAGACCCGCCGGTCGGCGGGGTCGGGACGGCGCGTGATCAGTCCGGCCTGTTCGAGCCTGGTCACCTGCCGGCTCACCACGGAGGCATCGACGATGCGGTGGTGGGCGAGGTCGGAGACCCGGCATTCGCCGCGGTGCACGAGCTCGGTGAGCAGTCCTGCTGCCGCGTAGGGCACCTGGTCGGCGATCTGCAGGCTCCGCTGCAGCGCGACCTGCTTGAGGCCCATCAGCGCGCGGAGCGGGCGCAGCAACTCACCGCAGGTCTCTGGTGTCGGTCCCATGCGAGCCCATCCTTTAGTTGCTCAAGGCAACGATAGGACCACTTGGTTGTAGCACGCAACTGAAATGAGGGTGACCCGCAACACCCGAGCCGTTCGGGGGTTCCGCCTGGTGGTGACGGTTCAGCTGGTCTGGTTCAGCTTGCCCAGCAGGCGGGCGAGGTCAGCGAGGTCCTGGGTGCTCCAGCTGGCGAACTGGCCGTGCAGGTGCTTGCGGCGCTCGGCGCGCACCCGCTCCAGCCGCTCCCGTCCCAGCTCGGAGAGCTGGATGCGGCGGGCGCGACCGTCGTCGGGATCGGGCGCGCGCTCCAGCAGCTGCAGGTCGACGAGGGTGGCGATCTGCCGGGAGACGGTCGACTTGTCCAGGCCGGTGCGGTCGGCCAGGTCCATGCCGCGCAGCGGTCCTTCGTGGGCGACCATGAGCAGCAGCGTGTACGACGCCGGGTCGAGGTCCGGGTGCACCAGCGCGGCGATGTGCGTGGAGAGGTTCCGGGCGTTGCGGAACATCATCACCAGCTCGCGCTCGACCTCCTCCGCGGCCTCCCGGCGCGCGGGGTCCTCGAGGATCTCGTCGTCGTGCTCGTCCACTGCTCTCCCCGCACGTCGTGACCGTTTCGCCCCACTCTAAGGAGCTCGGCCGCGCTGCGGAGCACCAGCCCGAGAACTCGTCGGTCAGCGCCCGGTCGACACCTCGTGCCACGGGCGCGGCATGCCCTTGGCGCCGAAGTAGTCGCCGCCCTTGCGCTTGACGTCATCGGTGCCCCAGGTGCGTTCGCGCAGGACAGGCATCATCCGTGGGATGTGCTTGCGGCAGTGGATGTAGGCCTCCTCGACCTGCACCACGACCCACCGCTCGGGCGTGCGCCCGCGGTCGAACTCCGAGGGCAGCGCCGGGTAGATGGCGCGCAGGTCGGAGTCCTCGACGATCCGGGCCTTGCCGTTGACGTGCAGGCCGATCAGGTCGGTGACGAAGTCCACCAGGAGGATTCCGACGTGCGGGTTCTCGCTGATGTTGCCGAGGCTGGCCATCACGCCGTTGCCCCGGTACTCGGGGTAGCAGACGTGCTGGTCGTCGAGCACCTCGATGAAGCCCGGAGGACCGGCCCGCAGGCTCGCGTCGCACTCACCACGGGCGTCGGCGGTGGCCACGAAGGCCATCTCCATGCGGCCGATGAACCGCTTCATCTCGTCGTTGAGCCGGTCCAGAACCTGGTCGTCGTAGAAGCGGCGGGCCCGCTTCTCGGTGCCGTAAGCGCACTGCAGGAGGTGCTCGCCGGCGGATCCGGGCAGGGTCGGGGAGGCCTGCTGGAACGGGTCGGCGAGCTGCGGCTCCGTCGGAGCGGGGGGTGGTTCGGCGTCGGCCAGTTCGAGGTCCAGCATGGCTGCGGGGGCCATGCCGACCGGTGTGCTGTGATCGGGGGTCACAGCGCGCCACAGTGTCACGTCGCTCCCTCAGGTAACAGGATGCCTACTAGCTTTCCCCCGACTGAATGATGGATTATCTACGTGAAGTAGTTGCAAAGCACTCGAAAGTGCCATCAAGGCAGACGATCAACTGATCAGAGGTTAGGGTCGCCCCTGAGTCGGGGGACGTTTGCAGGTAGCGGTGCGCCCACCCCAGGTGCTTGCCGCCAACGTGGAGAAGACTGCGCCCGAAACGATGACGAACGCCGTACTGAGCCCCGGTCCGCCCCCGAACAACGAGCCGTCCAACTCCGGCGTGAGCAAGATGGTCCGGCTGATCCGCGAGAGCTACGCGGTGGTCGAGCCGCACTCGGACGAGGTCGCGAAGTTCTTCTACGGCACCTTGTTCAGCATCGCGCCGCACACCCGCGAGCTGTTCGCCGCCAACATGGAGGTGCAGCGCAGCCGCCTGCTCCGAGCGCTGGTCCACGTCATCCAGATGGTCGACAAGCCCGACGAGCTGCTGCCGTTCCTGCACCAGCTGGGCCGCGACCACCGCAAGTTCGGCGTGGTCACGCAGCACTACGAGGCGGTCGGCACGGCACTGCTGGCGGCCATCAAGCGCTACGCCGGTGACGCTTGGACCGACCAGGTCGAACGCGCCTGGGCGGAGGCCTACACGGTCATGGCCTCGGCGATGACCGAAGCGGCCGCCGCCGACGACGGTCCCGCCTGGTACACCGGCCAGGTCCTGCACCACGAGCGGCTGAGCTGGGACCTCGCGGTGATCCGCGTCCAAGCCGACCACCCGGTGCCCTACCAGCCCGGCCAGTACGTCAGCGTCGAGGTGCCGCAGCGGCCCCGGATGTGGCGCTACCTCTCGCCGGCCAACGCGCCCGGCGACGACGGTGTGGTGGAGTTCCACGTCCGCACCGTCGAGGGCGGGTGGGTCAGCCGAGCGCTGGTCGGCCACGCCCAGCCCGGCGACCAGTGGCGGATCGGCTCGCCGATGGGCCGGCTGACCGTCGAGCGGGAGAACTCGCCGGACGTCCTCATGGTGGCCGGGGGAACCGGTGTCGCGCCGATGCGCGCGATCATCGACGAGCTCGCGCAGTACGGCGAGAACCCGCGCGTTCAGCTCTTCTACGGCGGCCGCACCCGCGAGGACCTCTACGACCTGGAGAACCTGCGCCACGTCGCGATGCAGAACCCGTGGCTGACGATCACCGGGGTCCTCGAGGACGACCCGCAGGTCGACGGGGTCGAGCACGGCACCCTCGCCGACGTCGTCTCCAGCTACGGCGCGTGGGAGGAGCGGGACGTCCTGGTCTCGGGCTCGCCGGCCATGATCCGGGCCACGGTCTCCAAGATGCTCGTCGCGGGCACCACCCTCGACCGCATCCGCTACGACCCCTTCACCCTGGACTGAGCCGCTCACCAATCGAGTGCGACGCGACGAGGGCGCCTCCCGACTGGGAGGCGCCCTCGTCGCTCTGAGTCAGCGTTTGCGGTGGGGCTTCCAGACGACCAGGGACGTCTCCTGGCGGACCGGGACGAGGTCCCGGCGGTAGGAGGCGTGGATCTGGGCCGCCGCCGACTCGGCCGCGGCGTAGGCCGCCGCGACCTCCTCGGTGAGCTCGGCGACCTTGGCCTTCAGCGCGTCCACCTGGTTCTCCAGGTCGATGATGCGCTTGATCCCCGCCAGGTTGACGCCCTCCTCCTGGGAGAGGCGCTGGACCTCGCGCAGCAACGCGATGTCGCGCAGGGAGTAGCGCCTGCCACCGGCGGCGGTGCGGCCGGGTGAGACCAGCCCGAGCCGGTCGTAGCTGCGCAGCGTCTGCGCGTGCAGACCGGACAGCTGCGCCGCCACCGAGATCACGAACATCGGTGTGTCCTCGTTGGAACCGGGCGGGAACGCGAATCCCACCTCCGGCCCGATCTCACCAGCACCGGCCATGCCTACCTCCCGAGCAACTCGTTCAGCTCGCTGCGCGGGTCGTGGTCAGCCGTGGCCTCGGCGTACTCCTGCAACTTCTCGGTCGCCTCCTCGTCGAGCTTCGACGGAACCGCGACCTGCAAGGTCACCAGGAGATCCCCGTTGCCACCGGACTTCTTGCCCACGCCTTTGCCACGCACCCGGAAGGTCCGTCCGCTGCTGGTCCCTGCCGGGACCTTCAGCGAGACCTTCCCGTCCAGGGTCGGCACGGTCAACGTAGTGCCCAGGGCGAGTTCCGGGAAGGTGACCGGAACGGTGATCGTCAGGTCATCACCGGATCGTCCGAACACCTTGTGCCCGCTGACGTGCACGACGACGTAGAGATCACCCGCGGCGGCACCTTGCCGCCCAGGTTCGCCCTGTCCGGCCAACCGGATCCGCTGCCCGTCGTCCACCCCCGGCGGGATGCGCACGGTCAGCGTGCGGGTGCGGGTGCTGATGCCCTCGCCGGCGCAGTCGCCGCAGGGGCTGTCGATGATCTGGCCGCGGCCCCGGCAGTCCGGGCACGGCTCGCTGAACGCGAACGCGCCCTGGTTGCGGGTGACCAGACCCACCCCGCCGCAGGTCGAGCAGCTGCGCGGTCGGGTACCCGGCTTGGCGCCCGAACCGCGGCAGGTCTGGCAGGTCGCCGGGCTCGACAGCCGCAGCGGCACCGTGGCTCCGCGCACCGCTTCGTGGAAGTCGATGCGCACCTCGGTCTCCACGTCCGCGCCGCGACGCGGGCGGTTGACCGTGCTCGCACCCGCGCCACCGGGACGCCGGTTGCCGAACAACCCGCCGAACAGGTCGCCCAGGCCACCGGCACCCTGCTGACCGCCGAAGAGGTCGCCGAGGTCGAAGCCGCCACCGGCGCCTCCGGGGCCGCCGAAGCCGCCGTGACCACCGCCGAAGCGACCGCCCGCACCGCTGAAGCCGCCGGATCCGAAGAGCCGGCGGGCCTCGTCGTACTGCTTGCGCTTCTCGGGGTCCGACAGCACTCCGTAGGCCTCGGAGACCGCCTTGAACTTGGCTTCGGCCGTGGCGTTACCGGGGTTGGCGTCGGGGTGGTTCTCCCGCGCCAACTTCCGGTACGCCTTCTTGATCTCCTCGGTCGAAGCGTCGGAGGAAACGCCCAGTTCAGCGTAGAAATCCTTGTCGAGCCATTCCCTGGCACTCACCGGACGCTCCTCCCTCCGCTCCTGATCACTCTTGTTCGGTGGACTCGGTGGACTCGGTGTTCTCGGCCGCCGTTCCCTCGGCCTCGTAGTCCGTCACGGCGACCATCGCCGGGCGCAGGACCCGGTCACCGAACCGGTACCCCCGGCGCATCACGGTCGTGACCGTGGGGCCGGAGACCTCGGAGGAGGTGGTGTGCTGGACGGCCTCGTGCACCGACGGGTCGAACTCGTCGCCTTCAGCCCCGAAGGCCTCCAGACCGGCCGAGTTCAACGTGCCGACGAGCTTGTCGGCCACCGCCTTGAACGCGCCGTTGAGGTCGCCGTGCGCCTCGGCCCGCTCCAGGTCGTCGAGCACGGTCAGCAGGTCGCCCGCGAGCGACGCCTTGGCGCCGTTGATCACGGACTCGCGGTCGCGTTCCACCCGCTTGCGGTAGTTCGCGTACTCCGCGGTGACCCGCTTGAGGTCCGCGGTGAGCTCCTCGACCTGCTTCTGCAGGCCGGTGGGCTCACCGCCCTCCTCCTGGGAGCCACCTCCGGCGGCGGGCTGTTCGGTCGGCTCGTCGGCCTGGCCGAGGTCCTCGCCGAGGGTGCCGGACATGCTTTCGGCCACTTGAGCCTCGTCTCCGTTCGGAGCAGGAGCCCGGCGTTCGCCGGTCTCGGGGTCGATCCGACGTCGATCCCGCACGACCACCGGCTCCTGCTGCTCGCCTTCGTTGCGCGACATTTCGGGCCTGTCCGAAGTCACTTCTTCTTCTCGTCCTCGTCGTCGACGATCTCGGCGTCGACCACGTCGTCGTCCTTCGCCGAGGAGCTGGAGCCCTCACCAGCACCGGCCTCGCCCGCGGCGTCACCGGCGGCACCGCCCGCGGCGGCCGCACCGGCGTCGGCGTAGAGGGCCTGGCCCAGCGCCTGCGACTCGGTCGCCAGCTTCTCCACCGAGCTGCTGATGGCGTCGACGTCCTCGCCCTTCAGGGCCTCGTTGACCTCGTCGATCGCGCCCTTGACCTTGGTCTTGGTCTCGTCGGGCAGCTGCTCGTCGTTCTCCTTGAGGACCTTCTCGGTCTGGTAGACGAGGGTCTCGGCCTGGTTGCGGGCCTCGGCCTCCTCGCGACGCTTGCGGTCCTCCTCGGCGTGCGCCTCGGCGTCGGAGACCATCCGCTCGATGTCCTCCTTCGGCAGCGCGGAGCCACCGGTGATGGTCATCGACTGCTCCTTGCCGGTGCCGAGGTCCTTGGCGGAGACGTGCACGATGCCGTTGGCGTCGATGTCGAAGGTGACCTCGATCTGCGGGACGCCGCGCGGCGCCGGCGGCAGGCCGGTCAGCTCGAACATGCCGAGCTTCTTGTTGTGCGCGGCGATCTCGCGCTCACCCTGGAAGACCTGGATCTGCACCGACGGCTGGTTGTCGTCGGCGGTGGTGAAGGTCTCCGAGCGCTTGGTCGGGATCGTGGTGTTGCGCTCGATCAGCTTCGTCATGATGCCGCCCTTGGTCTCGATGCCCAGGGACAGCGGCGTGACGTCGAGCAGCAGGACGTCCTTGACCTCACCGCGCAGCACACCGGCCTGCAGCGAGGCACCCACGGCGACGACCTCGTCGGGGTTGACGCCCTTGTTCGGCTCCTTGCCGGCGGTCAGGTCCTTGACCAGGTCCGAGACGGCCGGCATGCGGGTGGAACCACCGACGAGCACGACGTGGTCGATCTCGGAGAGGTTGATGCCGGCGTCACGGATGACGGACTCGAACGGCTTGCGGCAGCGCTCGAGCAGGTCCGAGGTGATCCGCTGGAACTCGGCGCGCGACAGCGTCTCGTCGAGGAACAGCGGGTTCTTGTCGGCGTCGACCGTGATGTACGGCAGGTTGATGCTGGCCGTCGAGGACGAGGACAGCTCGATCTTGGCCTTCTCAGCGGCTTCCTTGATCCGCTGCATGGCCATGCGGTCCTTGGTCAGGTCGATGCCGTTGGACGACTTGAACTTCTCGACCAGCCACTCGACGATGCGCTCGTCCCAGTCGTCACCACCGAGGTGGTTGTCACCGGAGGTGGCGCGGACCTCGACGACGCCCTCACCGATCTCCAGCAGCGAGACGTCGAAGGTGCCGCCACCGAGGTCGAAGACCAGGATGGTCTGTTCCTTCTCGCCCTTGTCCAGGCCGTAGGCCAGGGCCGCGGCTGTCGGCTCGTTGACGATGCGCAGCACGTTGAGGCCGGCGATCTGGCCGGCTTCCTTGGTGGCCTGGCGCTGGGCGTCCTCGAAGTAGGCGGGGACGGTGATGACCGCGTCGGTCACGTCCTCGCCCAGGTAGGACTCGGCGTCGCGCTTGAGCTTCATCAGGACACGCGCGGAGATCTCCTGCGGCGTGTAGTCCTTGTCGTCGATGCCGACCTTCCAGTCGGTGCCCATGTGCCGCTTGACCGACCGGATGGTGCGGTCCACGTTGGTGACCGCCTGGTTCTTCGCAGGCTGACCGGTGAGGATCTCGCCGTTCTTCGCGAAGGCCACGATGGACGGCGTGGTCCGCGAGCCCTCGGAGTTGGCGATAACCGTCGGTTCACCGCCCTCCAGGACGGAAACGACGGAGTTGGTCGTCCCCAGGTCGATACCGACCGCTCGCGCCATGGGTGGTTCCTCCAGTACTAGTCCAGTCCGCTCAAGCACCGGCGGCGCTTGAGCCTTGCTCGCTCAAGTTTTACCCACGACCCCGGCGCACCGTCAAACGGGTTGAGCAGGGGTCGCTCAAGCTTTCTGCCACGCCAACGCGTGACCAGGTGCGGAGGTTCCCGGGGGCGCCCCTTCGTGACGCAGCCGACAGGCCCGGCGCGCCGGACGAGGGGTGCGACCGGCCGCGCCCGTCCGATCGCACCCCTCCGCACCCCAGCACGAGCCCGAGGGACCTACGAGCGGACGCGGATGTCCCCGCTCCCGCTGGAGAGCTCCAGGTGCCGCTCCGCCGCCGGGTCCTGCGCGACACCGAGTTCGACGTCACCGCTGCCGGTGCTGGACTCGACGCGGTAGCGCTCCGCCGGTACGGACAGGTCGATCTCCCCGCTGCCCGTCGTCAGCGCGGCGTGGCGCGGACGGGTCAGCCGCAGCCGGACGTCGCCGGACCGGCTCTCCGCGACGACGTCCTCGGAGCCGACCTCGCCGCTGATGCCGCCGCTGCCGGTCTCGGCCTCCAGCCGCCCGTCGACGCGCTCCACGTCGATGTCCCCCGATCCGGTGCGCGCCTCGACCGGGCCGGACACGCCGCGGACCGACACCGAACCCGAGCCGGTGCGCACGGCCACCGGACCGGCGATGTCGGTGATGTCGATGCCCCCGGAACCGACCTCGGCGCGCACCTCGCCCATGCCCGCCACCCGCAGCCGGCCGGAGTCCAGCGTTCCCGTCACCGGCACCGGCGTGGGCAGCTCCACCTCGTAGTCGACGTGGCACCTCGGGCCGCAGTCCGCGAGGACCAGCGTGCCGCCCTCCACCCGGTGCGCGGTGCCTCCTCCGCCGTCCCAGAACCTCGCCGAGCGGTGCTGCACGACCCGGCCGCTGCCACCCGGCACGTGCCGGACCTGCACGTCACCGCTGTCCCCGGCCAGCCGGACGGCCGTGATGCGGTCCAGCTGGGTGGTCGCCTCCGACTCCGACCACGTCGGCCAGAGCAGGACAGCCCCGCCGGCCACCACCAGCACGGCACCCAGCACCGCGAGTCCCACGCGAGACATCCGGCTTCCCCCACTCCGCTCGCTCCTCTCCCCCCTCGCTACGGACGTTACTCAGGGCAGCCGCCGGAGCCATCGGGGAAATCCCCGGATCGAGCGGGTGATCAGCCGGAGTCAGCCCTGGACACCGAGGTGGTCGTAGGGCTGCATGAGGAAGCGCAAGACGGGTTCGAGGCGGTCGGCGGTGGGGGGTTCGTCGGCGATGAGGGCCTGCAGGAGCAGGCCGTCGATACCCGCGATGAAGGCGGAGACGACGGCCTCGTCGCCCTCCCGGCCGCTGTTGACGTTGCCCCGGACAAGTTCGATCCAGCGCCGCGCGGCGGGCCGCAGGGCGGGCCGGCGGGCGGCGAGCAGGTAGAGCTCGTACTCGGCGATGGTGCGCTCGCGGTGCTCGCGGATCATGCCGACGAGCAGCTCGGCGACAGCGCGCGGCCACTGGGCGTTGTCCACGACGCGGTCGCGGACCGCCGTGATCTGCTCGACCAAGGCTTCGCACCCGTCGAGCAGGCTGGCGACCAGCAGGTCGTCGATGCCGTCGAAGTAGTAGGCGATCGAGGCGGGCGGGACCCCGGCCTCGCGGGCGACGTTGCGGTGGCTGACCGCTCCGACGCCGTCGCGGGCCACGACCCGCAGGGCGGCGTCGACGATCGCCCGGCGACGACGTTCTCCCTTCAGCCGCCGTCCGTCCGTGACCTCGGTCAATGCGCGCCTCCCAGCTCCAGTGCCACGACCCCGCCGATGATGAGCGCGATGCCCGCGACCTGGACCGCGGTGATCGACTCACCCAGGAACACGGCTCCGATGATGGCCACCAGCGCGACCCCGGCCCCGGCCCAGATCGCGTAGACGACGCCGACGGGCAGGCCGAGCTTGAGCACGGCGCTCATCGCGGTGAACGCGACCGCGTAGCCGATCACGACCACCACCGAGGGCACGAGCTTGCTGAAGCCCTCGGAGAGCTTCAGCGACACCGTCCCCACCACTTCGCTGCAGATCGCCAACACCAGCAGCACGTACGCCACGAGGCCTCCTCGACAACCATCATGGGCGATCGCCCAACTTCACGAGCACACGGCTCCCCGGGCCGGGGAGGTGGACGGGATCAGTCGCGCCGCTTGCGCGGACCCTCGATGGTCATCGCCACGACGACGGCCGCCCAGATGACGATCGGGAACGCGGGCCAGAAGAACGCGAGCTCCCCGGAGGCGACCGAGGTCACGCCCCAGATCGCGATCATGACGACGGCGGCTCCGGCCCAGTCCCGCCACTCCTTGGAGAGCGTGGCCTTGTGCTCCTCGCGCGCAGCGACCTCAGCGGAGGGCTCGGGTTCGGGGAGGTCCTCGACGAGCGGCTCCAGCTCACCGATCGTCGTCGCGCCGTAGGCGCTGCGCAGCCGATCGTCGTACTCGGTGATGCTCAGCCGACCCTCGTCGAGCGCAGCGCGCAGCCGCTCGACCACGCGCTCCCGGTCGGCGTCGGAGGCGCGCATGCGCCCCTCGTCCGGATCGACCACGGTCCTCACCCCCAGTGCGGTTCACCCGAACGCGACACCCGGCCCGTCGACCACGTGGCGAAAATCGCACATCCTGCCGCCCGGTTCCCCTTGATCGAGAACGCCGACGCGGCCGAACCAGACGCCCGTCCAACGCGCCCCGGGCGTTCAACAGCGACAACTCCTGAACCACCCGGTACCGCGGACGGCCGTGCGCGGGTCGTCGCGACCCTCACAGTAGCAGAAAACTGAACGACCGCCCAAGTAGTTTTTCGACCAAGGGTCTCGCAGAATCACCGTCTGTTCCCGAATTCACGCCCCGGCCCCCGTGGTTACCAGCGGGTAACAGGGCGTACGCTCCCCAAACGGACAACCCCCGAAACAGGAGGCCGCGAGCATGGGTGCTGTACAGATCACGCTTGGCGCGATCTCGGTCGCGCTCGGCGTCGTCGCGTGGAGCATGTTCGCCATGACCATCGCCCGATTCGTGCGGATCATCCGCCTCGGGCAACCCGACGGCACCCGGAACGGTCCGGCTCTGGCGCGTCTGGCCACGCTGGTCAAGGAGTTCGCCGCGCACACCCGGATGAACAAGTTCCGCAACGTCGGGATCTGGCACTGGCTGGTCATGTGGGGCTTCCTGCTCGGCTCCCTTGCCCTGTTCGAGGCCTACGGCGAGGTCTTCGTCCCGACCTGGGGCTGGCCGATCCTCGACCACCTGGCGATCTACCACTTCCTGATGGAGGTCCTGGGCGTCGGCACGGTCGTCGGCATCCTGGTCCTGATGGCGATCCGCCAGGCGAACCACCCGCGCCGCGCGGACCGCGTCTCGCGCTTCCAGGGCTCCAACTTCGCCTGGGCCTACTTCATCGAGGCCGTGGTGCTCATCGAGGGCATCGGCATCCTCGGTGTCCGCGCCGCCAAGGCCGCGCTGGGCGTGCACGAGATGCCGCTGTGGGCCGAGTTCGTCTCCGGCCCGGTCGGCAGCCTGCTGCCGGCCAGCGAGGACCTGGTCTCGGTGTTCGCCTTCATCAAGCTGATGAGCGCCACCGTCTGGCTGATCGTGGTCGCCCGCACGATGACCATGGGTGTCGCCTGGCACCGCTTCAGCGCCTTCTTCAACATCTACTTCAAGCGCGAGGACGACGGTGACGTCGCGCTCGGCGGCCTCAAGCCGATGATGTCCGGTGGCAAGCCGCTGGACTTCGAGGAAGCGGACCCGGACACCGACGTGTTCGGCGCCGGCAAGGTCGAGGACTTCTCCTGGAAGGGCTGGCTGGACTTCACGACCTGCACCGAGTGCGGTCGCTGCCAGTCGCAGTGCCCGGCGTGGAACACCGGCAAGCCGCTGTCGCCGAAGATGCTGATCACCCAGCTGCGCGACCACGCCTACACCAAGGCCCCGTACCTGCTGGCCGGCGGCAGCAAGGACATGGCGGGCGACGAGGTCGGCATCACCGGTGACGGCGCCGAGGAGAAGCTGGGCAAGATCGACGCGCTGGCGCTGGCCGAGGCCGAGCGGCCGCTGGTCGGTGGCCCGGAGGAGATGGGCGTCATCGACCCCGAGGTCCTCTGGTCCTGCACCTCCTGCGGTGCCTGCGTCGAGCAGTGCCCGGTGGACATCGAGCACGTCGACCACATCGTCGACATGCGCCGCTACCAGGTCATGATCGAGTCGAACTTCCCGACCGAGCTGGGCGGGATGTTCAAGAACCTGGAGAACAAGGGCAACCCGTGGGGCCAGAACGCCAAGGACCGCCTCGCGTGGACCGAGGACCTGGACTTCGAGGTGCCGGTCTTCGACGGTGAGCTCGCCGAGGACGACGAGTACCTGTTCTGGGTCGGCTGCGCCGGTGCCTTCGAGGACCGCGCGAAGAAGACGACCCAGGCCGTCGCCGAGCTGCTGCACATGGCGGGCGTGAAGTACAAGGTGCTGGGCCCGGAGGAGACCTGCACCGGTGACCCGGCCCGCCGCGCGGGCAACGAGTTCATCTTCCAGATGATGGCCCAGCAGAACGTCGAGGTCCTGAACAGCGTGTTCGAGGGCCGCGAGCCGGGCAAGCGCAAGATCGTCGCCACCTGCGCGCACTGCTTCAACAGCCTTGCCAACGAGTACGGCGAGCTCGGCGGTGACTACGAGGTCGTGCACCACACCCAGCTGCTCAACAAGCTGGTGCGGGAGAAGCGCCTGACCCCGGTCGCCCCGGTCGCCGAGGACGTGACCTACCACGACCCCTGCTTCCTGGGACGGCACAACAAGGTCTACACGCCGCCGCGCGACCTGGTCGGCGCCGCGGGCGCGACCTTCCGCGAGATGCCGCGGCACCAGGAGCGCTCCATGTGCTGCGGTGCCGGCGGTGCCCGCATGTGGATGGAGGAGCGCATCGGCAAGCGGATCAACCTGGAGCGCGTCGACGAGGCCCTGGGCACCGCCCCCTCGAAGATCGCCACGGGCTGCCCGTTCTGCAAGGTGATGCTCTCCGACGGTGTGACGACCCGGAAGAGCGAGCAGGTCGCCAACGAGTCCGTCGAGGTCCTCGACGTCGCCCAGCTGCTGCTCAACGCCGTCAAGCGCGGCGACGAGCAGAAGGACGGCGCGGCCGAGGCCGAAACCGCGACCAGCTGACGGCTCCGAGCTGAGAAGGGCGCCTCCCGCCGCGGGAGGCGCCCTTCTTCGTGTCAGCGGCCGGTTGTCAGCGGTCGCGAGGTCGGTCAGGGACCGCCACCAGGACTCGCCGGAGAAGGTGAGGAACGCCGGTGTTCGCGCTCGTCGAGCCCCTCGCCGCGGTTCCCTCTTCGAGCAACGCGACCTCGACGCGGGCCGCGCCCCCGCACCACGACTGCTCTTGCGCCGCCGGGCTCGTGGTTCCCGCACCGTCTCCCGTACGAGCAGTCGGGCACCCGCCGACTGATGAGCACAACCGGATCCTCGGGCGCTCACAGTGCTCGCCGCATCCGCTCGAAGGTCGACACGGTCCTCGACACCCACTTCGGCTGCGAGGCGGTGAGCGGCGCCCCTGCCGGACTTCAGCGGTCCGCGAGGTCGGAGAGGAACCGTCGCCAGGATCCAGCGGAGGAGGTGAGCACCCCGGGGCCCGGACTCTTGTCGAGTCCCTCACCGCCACGGCTGCTCCCGCGTAGGCGACCCGGCGCAACGTCACCGCTACGACTGCTCTTGCGCCCCTGGGGTTCCGGAAGCTCCACAGGTCTCGCGCCCTCACTCGTCCTGGCACTCGGCAGGACCTGCAGCTCCACTGTCGACAAGTCCATGAATCGCGACAGCGCCACGAGCCGTGTCCGCATCACCGGAGGACCACCGATCGGTGGTAGCAGCACCGACTCATCGAACACTGCGGAGCAGTGCAGTGGTGCTTCGACGTCGTGCAGGCGAGCCCGCCGACGCATCCGCGCGGCCCCTGCTGATCTCAGGACCCAGCACGCTCACGCCCTCGAACACCGCCTGAACACCGCCCTTCGTCGCGGACGGACTTCCAGGTCGTGCTACCCGCGATTCGTGATCCCGCAGGCGTGCCACCACGGTGTGGCCTTGACCGACCTGGTCAGGTCCACCAGGCCCGGTCCGTGTCCACCGTCGAGCGCACCTCGTGCACCGACGTGGGGACCTCGCCGGGCCGGTCTCCTCGCGGCTGAGGGCACTTGTCGACTTGTCGAGCGACGGCGGCGGCCTGCTCCCGGGCGAGCCCGGCGCGAGATGACGGCGCCGGAAGGTGGGGCTGCTGCCCACGACGGTCGTGATCGCAGCGGGTACCGCCACCGGAACTTCCCTCGTGGTGATCCCGGTGGGGTGCTCCCGCCCGGACCACCGGCGGGGCCGCCCCAGGATCTTCGGCTTGACCGAGAAGAACATCGACGGAACGTCCCACCCCGACCACGTCCGGCTCTGGGGCGTGGAGCTGCGAACCCGAGCGGTCCTCCACTGAGGACGCCGACGAACGCTTCGGCCTGCTCGGCGCTCTCCTTCCCGTGAGGCACCGGAAAGCGATCGAGGGCGTTCCCCGCCCGGGGAACGCCCTCGATCGATCGCTGAGGAGGTCAGCTGCCCATCTCCTCCAGGGAGCGGCCGTTGGTCTCCTTCAGGTACTTGACCACGAACACCACCGACAGCGCCGCGAACGCCGCGTAGATGAAGTACGTGACCGGCAGGTTCCAGTCCCGCATGCTCGGGAAGCTCACCGTCACCAGCCAGTTCGCGACCCAGTTCGTCGCCGTGCCCAGTGCCAGCGCGGCGGCGCGGATGCGGACCGGGAACATCTCGCCCAGCAGCACCCACATCACCACGCCCCAGGAGGCGGCGAAGAACAGCACGAACGCGCTCGCCGAGATCAGCGCGACCACACCCCACTGCGGGGGCAGGACGGCGTCCTCGCCGACGACCTCGGCGAAGCTGAACGCCCAGCCGGTCACGGCCAGCGACACCGTCATGCCCACCGAGCCGATCACCAGCAGCGGCTTGCGGCCGATCTTGTCGACCAGCGCGATCGCCACCAGGGTGCCGATGATGTTCACGATCGAGGTGAACAGGCTCAGCAGCAGCGAGCTCTCCTCGTCGATGCCGACCGAGTGCCACAGCGACGACGAGTAGTAGAAGATCACGTTGATGCCGACGAACTGCTGCAACGCAGCGATCGCCATGCCGACCCAGACGATCGGCAGCACGCCGAACCTGCCGCGCAGGTCGCTCAGCTTCGGCTTCTGCTCGCCCAGCGCGGCCTGGATCTCGGCGATCTTGGCGTCCACGTCACCAGCTTCGATCTTGCTCAGCACGTCCCGCGCCTGGTCGACCTCGCCGGCCGCCACCAGGTAGCGCGGGGACTCCGGGATCGACGAGGCGACCACGAGGTAGACGATCGCCGGGATCGCCGCCACGCCCAGCATCCACTGCCACGCCTGGATCGGACCGAGCATCCCGGACGCGCTGCCGCCCGCGAACGCCGCCAGGCCGTAGTTGACCAGCTGGGACACCGCGATGCCGAGCACGATCGCCAACTGCTGCAACGCCGAGAGCCTGCCCCGGTACTGCGCGGGTGCCACCTCGGCGATGTAAGCCGGGGCGATCACCGAGGCGATGCCGATGGCGACACCGCCCACCACGCGCCAGATGGCCAGGTCCCAGATCGCGAAGGGAACGGCCGACCCGATGGCGCTGATGATGAACAGCACGGCCGCCAGCTGCATGACCCGGATGCGACCGATCCGGTCTGCCAGACCACCCGCGATGCCGGCACCCACGGCCGACCCCAGCAGCGCCGACGACACGGTCACACCCGTCATCGCCGATCCGACACCGAAGTGCTCCTGGATCGCGTCGACACCCCCGTTGATGACGGAGGTGTCGTATCCGAACAAGAAGCCGCCGAGAGCCGCAGCTCCCGCGATCATCACCACGTGCCCGAGCTTGGCGGTTCCGCCCGAGGCACGCGTCTGCAATGCGGACATCGATACTCCCGCTTACCCACACGCCGATCCGCCCCGTTGCGGGATCGTTCCAGAGCGCCGGGCGGAGGGGATCGTAAGTTCTGAACCCGCACTTGCCTTGTTCGATTCAGGGTGATCTGGCCCACCCAGGACAAATCTGCAGGCGACAGCACCTACCTGGGAAAACGTCACACCGACTGGGAACGCGCAGGGTCACCGGCCGGTTCCGCGCCGCATCCGCGCCCCACCCGCGCAACCACCCCGGGGCGCTCACTGCCGCGAAGCCGCTCTCGAGCCTGGGGCGGCGCCGGCCGCCCGAGCACTTCGTTCGACCTTCGCGCGAACGTCGACGAGGCTCCTCGGGCGTCGAAGTTCGCGAGAAGATCGACGGGGCCTGCGTGACCCGGGTGTTCGCCTGGGCAGCGCGACGGCCGGGGCTCAGCGGCGGGTGTCGGTGACCTTGAAGTTCAGGTAGGCGCGCGAGGAGGTCGGGCCGCGCTGCCCCTGGTACCGCGAGCCCGCTTCCTTCGACCCGTACGGGAAGTCGGCGGGGCTGGACAGGCGCAGCAGGCACAGCTGCCCGATCTTCATCCCCGGCCACAAGGTGATCGGCAGGTTCGCCACGTTCGACAGCTCCAGCGTGATGTGGCCGCTGAAGCCCGGATCGATGAAACCGGCCGTGGAGTGCGTGAGCAGACCCAGCCGCCCCAGCGACGACTTGCCCTCCAGCCGGCTGGCCAGGTCATCGGGGAGCTTCACCGATTCGAAGGTCGACCCCAGCACGAACTCACCGGGGTGCAGCACGAACGGCTCGTCTTCGGCGGTTTCGACCAGGGAGGTCAGCTCGTCCTGCTGCTTCGACGGATCGATGTGGGTGTACCGGGTGTTGTCGAAGACCCGGAAGTAGCGGTCCAACCGCACGTCGATGCTCGACGGCTGGATCATCGACGGGTCGAACGGATCCAGTTCGAGACGTCCTCGGTCGAGCTCTTCACGCAGGTCCCGATCACTCAGCAGCACGCGACAAGGGTATCGGGAGCCGATGTCGATCTTCCTCACCCACCGTGCTAATCTACGCAACGTCGGACGGCGAACACCGTCCCGGCGACTGCGGATGTAGTTCAATGGTAGAACATCAGCTTCCCAAGCTGAGAACGCGGGTTCGATTCCCGTCATCCGCTCCGTTCGAAGTTCTCGCAGGTCAGCAGGGCTCCTCTCCGCTCTTGGAGGGGAGCCCTGCTGCATGTCGCGGGGTCTGCTCAGCCGCTGACCGCGTCGACGGTGTCGAGGCCCGCCCACGGGAGGTCTTCGCCGGGCCCGTTCAGCGCTCCCGCGGCGGCCCCACCCAGGCAGGCACCGCAAGCCGCTGCACATCACCCACGCCACCTCACTGCGCGCTCCCGCGATCCGGATGACCACGAACGGTAGGACCAACCACGCCACCGAGCCAGTGGTTTCCCCTTCGGCGCAGGCGGATGCTGCCTAGACTCGTCGCATGGCGGACGCGCACAGCTACGACGTCGCGATCGAGTGGACCGGCAACCTCGGGACCGGCACCGATCACTACCGTTCCTTCAGCCGCGCGCACGAGATCATCGCGGAGGGCAAGGACCCGATCGCGGCCTCCGCGGACCCGGCCTTCCGAGGTGACCCCTCCCGCTGGAACCCGGAAGAACTGCTGGTCGCCACGGTCGCCCAGTGCCACATGCTCTGGTTCCTCCACCTGTGCTCGACCGCCGGAGTGACCGTCGTCGACTACGAGGACCACGCCCACGGCGTCATGACGATGGACGAGCACGGCGGTGGCGGACAGCTGACCGAGGTCACGCTCCGCCCCGAGGTGACCGTCACCGAGCAGTTCATGGTCGACAAGGCCAACGCCTTGCACGACACGATCGACGAGGTCTGCTTCATCGCCCGATCGGTGAACTTCCCGATCCGCTACGAACCCCGGGCCCACACCGTGTGAGCGGCCGTCATCCCAGGGGGAGGACCAGTCCTTCGTCCGCGGCGAGCACGGTGCCGTCGAACTCCGAGCGCGCTGCGGCCACCGCTTCTCCGCGGTCGTTGCCCGGCCAGAAGTGCGTGAGCACCAACTCCCGGGCCCCTGCGCGCCGAGCCCACTCGCCCGCTTCCCGCGCGGTCAGCAGGTTCTCCCGGCCGACCCGTGGCGTCGACGATGAACACGTCGGCGTCCCGGCCTAGTTCGACGAGCTCCGGGGCCGGACCGGTGTCCCCGGTGTAGGCCACGGTGGCACCGCCCGCGCTCAGGCGGACTCCTGCGCTGGGCACGAAGTGCGGGAGCGCGATGCCGGTCAGCTCGAACGGCCCCCACCGGTACGTCCCGGGCAGCGGGCGCACGTCGAAGACCTCGCGCAGGTCGACATCGGGTTCCACACCGGCGAGCCGGTCCAGCACGCCAGGTGGGCAGTACAACGGCAGCCTCGGCCCACCGGAGAAGTACCGAGCGCGGAACAAGCCGTGCGGGTCGACGCAGTGGTCGGGGTGTTCGTGCGTGATCACCACCGCGTCGATCCGGCCGTCCGGCCAGTGCTCGAGCACCCTCGGCAACGTCGCGTAGCCGAGGTCGAGGACGATGCGGTGTCCGGCCCAGTCCACGGCGAACCCGCTGCACGCGCGCCCGGGTTCCGGGAAGGCGGCGCAGCTGCCGAGCACCGTCACCCTCGGGGGCACCGCTCCTCCAGGGCGACCAGGGGGAGTGTGGTGCCGGATTCGTCGATGCGCGCACCCAAGGTGCGCTCGAGGACGGGACGCAGCTTCGCCCAGGCGCGCGGGTTCCTCGCCGCGTAGCGGCGGAGGGTTGCCGTCGCCTCCGCGGGTGGCAGCCTGCGGGCCGTCACCGGAATGCGCGTCCGCGCGCCGGTGGACACGAACGCCTCCGGGTGGGCGTCGAGGTTGCGCAACCACTGGGCCTGCTCGCCGAAGCCGGAGGCCACGACGTAGCCGGAGTCGGTGCGGTCCACGACTTCCAGCACCGCGGAGCGGGGCTGCCGGGACTTCCGGCCGAGGTGCTCCAGCAACAGCAAGCGCGTGCCGAAGACCCACCCCAGGCGCGCCCGGAACAACCAGATCGGGGCGCGCACCAGCCACCGGGTGCGCAGCAGCCTCTCGGCGAGGTTCGCGTCCTTGCCCGAGTTCGTCATCTCCAGCCCTCCGCTCCGCGGTCCTGCTCGCCCCAGCAGAACACGATCCCCGTGTCGCGGACATGATTTCTCGACCGGAAACCCGGTGGACGGGACTGCGAAGATGGTCGGGTTCTGGACTGGGAGAAGGGGGAACGGTGGATCCGCGGGACGTCGATGCGAGCAGGTTCGCCGAAGAGGCGCTGGCGAAGGGCCAGCCGACCGGGTGGTTCGAGCCGCTCTACGCCGCCGCGTCGGGCGGGGAGGCCGTGGTGCCCTGGGACTGGGAGGAGCCGCACGCGTTGCTGCCCGAGTGGGGACGCGAGGTGGACGGTTCCGGCCGGTCGGCGCTGGTCGTCGGCTGCGGTTACGGCCGGGACGCCGAGTTCCTCGCCTCGCTGGGATTCCGGACCACGGCGTTCGACATCTCCGACACCGCGGTCCGCGAAGCTCGCGCGCGCCACGCGGACTCCTCGGTCGAGTACGTGACGGCGGACCTCTTGAACCCTCCGGCGGAGTGGGTCGGCGGGTTCGACCTCGTCCTGGAATCGATCACCGTGCAGTCGATGCCGCTGTCCTTGCGCGCGGAGGCGACCCGACGGGTCGCGGAGGTGGTCGCGCCGGGCGGTCGGTTGCTGGTGATCTCCGGCGTCCGCGCCGAAGGCGCGGAGGTCGACGGCCCGCCGTGGCCCTTGACCCGCAGCGAGGTCGAGGCCTTCGCCGGCGGTGACCTGAAGGCGGACCGGATCGAGGAGTTGCCGCTGCCGGCGAACCCGGAGGTGCGCTCCTGGCGAGCCCTCTTCACCCGGGCGGCGCCCGGAGACTGACCACTGCTCGGCGGGCCCCCACGCGGGCCCGCCGAGCAGGGTTCTTCACAGGTCGAAGACGACGCCGGTCTTGACCTGCAGAGTGCAGCTGTTGGAGAAGGTCTGGGAGTAGCTGATCTCCTTGCCGCGCCACTTGCCCTCGATCTTCGCCGTGACCGGCTGGTACTCCATGGTGCAGACCTTCGACACGTTCGCCTGCATCGCGGAGACGTTGCCGTTGACCTTCTCGAGCTCCTCGCAGGCCTTCGAGGCGTTCTTGTGGGTGCCGCCGGCCGGCTGGCACGTGAGCTCACCGCGCTTGTTCGCGGTGAGCACCTTGCTCTCGACGGTCAGGCGCATGGAGCTCTCGGCGGGCGCCGCGGTGGCGATCCCGGGGACGACGGCGGTTCCGGCGATGAGCGCCGACGCCAGGAGCACTCGACGAGTCAGTTTCGCAAACACCGTTCCTCAACTCTCCTGTTGCAGGATGTCGGTACAGCTGGGACTGGGGGCGAGAAATCGTTGCGCGACAACGGGTTCTCACGAACGATCGGACCGGTGGAGGGATCGTCCACACCGGATGCGCGAACGCTACAGCATTACCCGACGTAGCTTCGTCTCACCCAAATCGGTGACATGGCAACGAACTTGACGCATCAGTAGTAATCACACCACTGAGGACATCTCATTCGATCTAGCTCTCCCTCGGGAACTCGAGCCCGGTTCCCGGTGAACCGGGTCGCGGAAACCCAGTGAAATCCGATCACCGACCACCCGCAACTGCTGGCGACAGCAACGACACGTCCCACGGTGACCGGTGGAGGTGCGCAGGGGGCCGCACCTCCCACCATCGTGGGCGAGGCGCACCCCCAGCGCGGTCGGCGGCTGCGAAGAGTGCCACCCCCACGCCCTTCCGCGCCAAGTGGTTTCGCGCTTCTGGCGGCGAAGACGCTCCCGCTCGGGTGGCTCTGCGGACGTGGACCCGGGCAGGCGTCCTCGTCCCCGCCCGTCCCGGTGCTGCTCGCGGGTGGAGCGTCGTACCCGGCGCATAACGTGCTCCTGGTGACCGACCACGACCGCACAGCCGCGTCCTACGACCGCATCGCCGCCGACTACGCCCAGCACTTCGCCGACGAGATCGACGCACTCCCCGTGGACAGGTCGATGCTCACCGCGTTCGCCGAGCTCACCTCCGGGCCCGTGGCCGACGTCGGCTGCGGCACCGGCAACGCCACCGCGGTCCTGCACCGGCTGGGGGTCGACGTGTTCGGCGTGGACATCGCCGGGGAGATGCTCGAGCACGCCCGCGAGCGGCTCCCGGGAGTCCGGTTCACGCAGGGCTCGATGTCCGAGCTCGACATGCCGGAGGAGTCCCTGGGCGGAATCGTCTCCTGGTACTCGATCGTCCACACGGCGTTCGCGGACCTGCCCGGCGCCTTCACCGAGTTCGCCCGCGTCCTGGCCCCGGGCGGGCACCTCCTTCTGGCGTTCCAGACCGGCGGCGCCACTCACCACCTCACCGAGGCCTTCGAGGAGCGGGTCGACCTCGCGTTCCTCCGCCACGAGCCCGAGGAGGTCGCCGACCTCCTCGCCCGCGCGGGCCTCTCCCCTCGCGCCACCCTCGTCCGCCAACCCGACGGCGAACGCACACCCCAAGCCTTCCTCCTCGCCCGCAAACCCCGCTGAAACCCACCTCCCGCCGCGGTGGAACGACGTGGAGAGCTGGCGTTGTCAGGTGGTGGTGCCAGGCTTGCCGCGTGGACGCGAAGCAGTTCGACTGGAACCAGGCCCTGCGGGAGCAGTGGGAGTGGCACTGGGGCAACCAGGTGCGTTCCCGCCTAGAGGGGCTCAACGACGAGGAGTACTTCTGGACACCGGTCCCGCACGCGTGGAGCGTGCGGCCCCGCGGGACCTCGACGGCGCAGATCCAGGCCGGGGCCGGGGACTTCACGCTCGACTACGGCTTCCCCGCACCCGACCCGGCCCCCTTCACCACCATCGCCTGGCGGCTGGCGCACGTCATCGTCGGTGTCCTCGCCCTGCGCAACGCCACCCACTTCGGCGCCCCCGGAGTGGACTTCGACTCGTGGGAGTACGCCGGGGACGCGGCCACCGCCCTCCACCAGCTTGAGGCGCAACTCGACGTCTGGCTCACCGGGGTCCGCGGGCTCAACGAGGCCCAGCTCCGCGAACCCGTCGGGGACGCGGAGCCCTTCCCCGACGCCCCGATGGCCGAGCTGGTGCTGCACATCCACCGCGAGCTGATCCACCACCTGTCCGAGGTCTGCCTGATCCGCGACCTCTACGCGCACAGCGCGAGGTAGGAGTTCCGCTCCCGGCGTTCGCACTGCTTGAATCGGGGCGTGACTTCCCCACCGCACGTCATCTCCAGCCGCCGCGAGATCGCTGCCGACGCCGAGCGGATCTTCGAGCTGATCGCCGATCCCGCCCAGCAACCGCGCTGGGACGGCAACGACAACCTCGCCGAAGCCCCGGAGGGCCAGCGCGTGCGCGCCACCGGTGACGTGTTCACGACCACGCTCACCAACGGCGGCGTCCGGGAGAACCACGTGGTGGAGTTCGAGGAGGGACGTCGCATCGCGTGGCGCCCGTCGGACGTGGGCCGGCCGGAGCCCGGTCACCTCTGGCGCTGGGAACTCCGCCCCGTCGGCGACGGGCGCACCGAGGTCACCCACACCTACGACTGGTCGCAGCTGACCGAGGAGAAGCGCCTGGCCCGCGCTAAGGCCACCACCGAGGAGAACCTCCGCGCCTCCCTGGACCGGCTCGCCGAGGTCGCCGAAGACCGCGGCTGATCAAGCGGGGCGCAGCGAACCACCCGGCCAATGCTCACCAGCGGCGATGGCGGTGACCGGCGGGGGTATTCGCCGAGTTCCACCGGGTCTTGGCACCCGGCGGCCACGTCCCACTCGCGTTCCAGGTGGGCACGGGGTGGAGCACCGGACCGACGCCGGGCGGCACGCGGTCTCGCTCGACATCCACCACCGGCAGCCGGACCACGTCGTCGACCTCCTGGTGGCGGCCGGGCTGGAGGTCCGAGCTCGGATGCTGCGCGCGCCGGACCACGACGGCCCCTTCCCGGAGGAGAGCCCGCAGGGCTTCGTGCTGGCCAGGAAGTCCCGGAGCGCTCCCAGCGAGACCCGCTGAGCGGCACCCGCGGGGAACCGCCCCGGGCAGTTCGTCCACTGTGGGTGGAAGTCTGGACCTCGTCGAGCCGGTCGATTCGCGGACGTGCTCGTCCGAGGCACCTCGTCGGCGGACGAGGCCCCCCGTCTTGTCCCGTCGAGGCCCCTGCTACTCCTGGGCCATGTCGACGAAGCGGCTGTAGTGGAGCTGGTGGGCGACCGTGACGGTGGCCGTGGGGCCGGCACGGTGCTTGGCGATCATCAGGTCCGCTTCGCCCATGCGGGGGTCGTCCCGCTCGAAGGCGTCGGGGCGGTGGATCAGGATGACCATGTCCGCGTCCTGCTCCAGCGAACCCGACTCACGCAGGTCCGACAGCTGCGGCTTCTTGTCCGTGCGCTGCTCCGGGCCACGGTTGAGCTGGGAGATCGCCACCACGGGGACCTCGAGCTCCTTGGCCAGCAGCTTCAGGTTCCGGGAGAACTCCGAGACCTCCTGCTGACGGGATTCGACGCGCTTGCCCGAGGTCATCAGCTGCATGTAGTCGACCACGATGAGCTGGATGTCGTGCCGCTGCTTCAGCCGCCGGGCCTTGGCGCGGATCTCCATCATGGTCAGGTTCGGCGAGTCGTCGACGAACAGCGGCGCTTCGCTGATCTCGCTCATCCGCCGGGCCAGCCGCGTCCAGTCGTCGTCGGTCATGCGACCACCGCGCATGTCGCCGAGGCGGATGCGCGCCTCGGCGGAGAGCATGCGCATCACGATCTCGGTGCGCCCCATCTCCAGCGAGAAGATGACGCTCGCCAGGCCGTGCTTGACCGACGCGGAGCGGGCGAAGTCCAGCCCGAGCGTCGAGTTGTGCGTGGGGATCATCGCCCGCGTCGCGAGGTAGAGGTGGTCGAACGCGTCGACCTCGACGCAGCGGACCGGGACGCTCTCCACCGGCCGGACGTCGGTGAACTTCAGGTCAGCGCGGTGCGCCACGGGCGCCGGCCCCATCGCTGCCAGCTGCTCGGTGGTCACGACCACCGCCTCGTCGAGCGCCCACTGGTGCTGGGCGTCGGCGATGACCGTCGTGCCGTCGGAGAACTCGACCTCGTAGCACGGGCGGTCGTGCATGACCTCGGTCGCGGCGACGACCTCGGTGGGCTTGCCGTCCGCACCGACGAGGTGGTCACCGACCGCGACCTCGCCCATCGTGGTCCAGCCGCCCGGCGTGGGCAGCACCGTGTCCAGGGCGAGCGCCTTGCCGACACCGGGCCGCGCGGCGACGATGATCATCTGACCGGCGTGGAGGCCGTTGGTCAGCGCGTCGAGGTCCGCGAAGCCGGTGGGGATCCCCTGGGACTCCCCACCCCGGGACGCGATCGCGTCGATCTCGTCCATCGTGGGCTGGAGGAGTTCCTCCAGCGCGTGGTAGTCCTCGCTGGCCTTGCGCTCGGTGACGTCGTAGATCGAGGCCTGGGCCCGGTCCACGACCTCCTCGATCGCCGCGCCCTCCGAGCCGTGGTAACCGAGCTGGACGATGCGCGTGCCCGCCTCGACCAGGCGGCGCAGGATCGCCTTCTCCGCGACGATCTCCGCGTAGTAGCCGGCGTTGGCGGCGGTCGGGACCGTGGCGATCAGGGTGTGCAGGTACGGAGCGCCGCCGACCTTGACCAGTTCCTGGCGGCGCTCGAGCTCGGCGGAGACGGTGATCGCGTCGGCGGGTTCACCGCGGCCGTAGAGGTCCAGGACGCAGTCGTAGATCGCCTGGTGCGCGGGGCGGTAGAAGTCGGTCGGGCTCAACGCCTCGACGACGTCGGCGATCGCGTCCTTGCTCAGCATCATGCCGCCGAGAACGGACTGCTCGGCAGCCAGGTCCTGCGGGGGCTGGCGCTCGAAGGTGCTGGCCCCGCCGGGTGCGCCTCCACCGCTGTCAGCGAAGTACGGGTCGTCCTCCCGCTCGTCGGGAACCGTCACCGGGACCCATCACCTCCTCCGGCCAGCAGCCTGCTCCCCGTGCGACCAGGCGATCCGATCAGCGCGTGCACCAGCCACGGTACCGAGAGCGGACCGTAGGCAGGAGAGCCCGCGCGCGAAGCTAGATCGCCCGCACAGAGCAAGCAACTCAAGTTGTGGATGAACATGGGGACAACCTGTGGATAGGCTGAACCGCCCTGGGGACAACTCCGGACAGCGTTCCGCCGCACTGGGGACAACTTGGGGACAAGTGGTCGCAGCCAAGCTGAAAGCGCAGGTCAGCGCTTGTTCGGAAGCTGTGGAAAGAATCCGTGGAAAACTCCCGGCGTGTCGCCACCACCGGCGTGTCGTTCTCAACAGCGGTAGGTGATCAGCGCACCAGAACCGTGACCGCCCGTGCACGCCCAGGAGACGGCATCGTCCACCCCGTCACGCGAATGCCGGAGTGGACGATGCCGCTGGAAGAATCCGGTACTACCGGGTCACTGCTCGCCGGTGACCTCGACGTTGACGTTGGCCGTCACGTCGGGGTGCAGCTTCACGTCGACGACGTGCTTGCCCAGCGACTTGATGTGGCCGCGCAGCGAGACCGAACGCTTGTCGATGTTCGGGCCACCGGCCTTGCGGACCGCAGCGGCCACGTCGCCGCTGCTGATCGAGCCGAACAGCTTGCCCTGCGGCGAGACCTTCGCGGTCAGCGTGACCGACTCCAGGTTCTGCAGCTGCTGCTTGAGCTCGTGGGCGTGCTCCAGGTTCCGCACCCGGCGGTTCTCCTGGACGCGACGGATCGTCTCGACCTGCTTCTGCGCGCCCTTGGTGGCCACGATGGCCAGGTTGCGGGGCAGCAGGTAGTTCCGCGCGTAACCGTCCTTGACCTCGACGATGTCGCCGGACTCGCCGAGACCGGACACGTCAGCGGTGAGGATGATCTTCATGACGTGACTCCTTCCCGAATCAGCGAGCGGTCGAGGTGTAGGGCAGCAGCGCCATCTCGCGCGCGTTCTTCACCGCGATGGCGACGTCGCGCTGGTGCTGGCTGCAGTTGCCGGTAACCCGGCGGGCACGGATCTTGCCGCGGTCGGAGATGTACTTCCGCAGCAGAGTGGTGTCCTTGTAGTCGATCAGCGTGGCCTTGTCCTTGCAGAACACGCAGACCTTCTTCTTCGGCTTGCGCACAGGCGCCTTGGCCATGGGTCTTCCTCCCGAACGAAAAACTTCCTAAGCGTTAGCTGCGGCGGCCGTCAGAACGGCGGCTCGTCGCTGAAGCCTCCACCGGACCCCGCCGGCGGGGCCGAACCCCACGGGTCGTCGGCCGGCGGGCCGGCCGGGGCGCTGCCGCCACCGAAACCGCCGCCACCACCGCGGCTGACCTTGTTGACCTTGGCGGTCGCGTAGCGCAGAGCCGGGCCGATCTCGTCGACCTCGAGCTCGACGACCGTGCGCTTCTCGCCTTCCTTGGTCTCGAAGGACCGCTGGCGCAACCGACCCTGCGCGATCACCCGCATGCCCCGGGTCAGCGTCTCGGCCACGTTCTCCGCGGCCTGCCGCCAGATGTTGCAGCGCAGGAACAGCGCCTCGCCGTCCTTCCACTCGCCGGTCTGGCGGTCGAAGGTCCGGGGCGTGGACGCGATCGTGAAGTTCGCGACCGCGGCGCCCGACGGGGTGAAGCGCAGCTCCGGGTCGGCGGTCAGGTTCCCGACCACCGTGATTACCGTTTCACCAGCCATGACCTGGGGACTCCAGTCTGGTCGTCAGCGGGTACGACGTGGTCAGGCGGACGCCTTGGCGGCACGGGCCTTGGCGGCGCGAGCGGCCTTGCGGGGCTCGACGATCTTCCGCTGGACCTTGGTCCGCAGGATCGACTCGTTGAGGTTCAGCTGACGCTCCAGCTCCTTGACGGTGGCCGGCTCAGCGTTGAGGTCCAGGACGACGTAGATGCCCTCGGAGTTCTTGTTGATCTCGAAGGACAGCCGACGACGGCCCCAGACGTCGACCTTCTCGACGGTGCCACCGTCGTTGCGGACGACGTTGAGGAAGTTCTCCAGGGACGGAGCGACGGTGCGCTCGTCCAGGCTCGGGTCCAGGATGACCATGAGCTCGTAGTGACGCATGAAGACCATTCACCTCCTGTGGACTCACGGCCACGGACTTTCCGTGGCAGGAGGGTCGTTCGCGTCGACGAACTGGTCAACGGTAGCAAGGAGGACCGACCGTCCCGACACCGCCCTCACCACCGGCGAGTCGGGAGATCGTGCAGCTCAGTGGCGGCGCAGGACCCAGGCGCGCACGAGGCCCGCGGTCACGGCCGCGAGGGAGATCGCCGCGATGAGCACCGGCAGGGCGACCCGCTCGGAGACCTCCGTGGGGAGGGCCTCCGCCTGGCCGGCCGCGCGGATCTCGTCCTGCTCGTCCTGGGCGCGCCGGCGCTCCTCGGCCTGGCGAGCCAGGTCACCCACGTCGGGCGCCATGCCGGGCACCTGCCCGTAGCGTGCCTGCGCCCACGGCAGCGACGCACCGCGCAGGCTCGGCGGCAGCATGCTGACCGCGGCCGGAGCCCCGCTGGCGGTGGGCGTGGTCGGCACCGGAGCCGTGGCGGGCGCCGACCGGGGCGGAGCCACCGGCGCGGGGGCCGGGGCCGGGGAGGTCGACTCCGGCGGCGGATCCTCGGACGAGGGCGGCGGGGACTGCTCCTCGGAGGACGGCGGAGGCTGCTCCTCCTCCGGCTCCGGGGTGTTGACCGTGACCGAGTTGCCGAGGCTGACGAGGTTGGTGAAGTGGAAGCGGACCGCCTCCACCTTGTCCTCCGGTAGGCCCAGCGAGGTCAGGCGCGGTGTCGCGGCTTGGGCGATCTCGCGGCCGGAGAAGGAGTTGGTCCCGGGTTCGGCGACGCCGAGGGTGATCGGGCTGCCTGCGGCGAACTCCTCGGAGGCCTGGGTGGCGGGACCGAAGGCCAGCGGCATGGCCAGCAGCACGGCCTGGTTGAGCTTGAAGTCCAGGGTCCCGGGCAGCACCGCGACCGGCTGCCCGGCATCGCCGGAGACGATGACGATGGGCTGGTCGACCACCAGCGGTTCAGCGGCACCGGCGGCGCCTGCGCCGAAGCAGCTGCCGGCCAGGACGGCCAGACCCGCGGCACCAGCGGACACGGTGCGGCGGAGCGCGCCGGGTTTGATGAGCGGGTTGGGGTTACCCCTGGCACCCATTGCTCGCCTCCTCGCGTACGGCTCCTGATCGACAGTCACTGTCCCAAAGCTCCTAACGCGTGAGTACCGCCTTTGGTTGCGGTGGTCCGGCAAATCCGTGGATCTCCCACCCCGTGGAACCGCCGGGTACGACGACCGGGTCGGCGGGGGCGCATAGACTGCTCGCCATGCGTATCGGCGCCCACGTTCGCGATGACGACCCCCTGACCGCCGCCGCTGAGCGCGGCGCGGAGGTGGTGCAGTTCTTCCTGTCCGACCCGCAGGGGTGGAAGGCGCCGAAGCCGCACCCGCACGCGGAACAGCTGCGCGACAGCGACGTGGACGTCTTCATCCACGCACCTTATGTGATCAACGTGGCCTCCTTGAACAACAGGATCCGCATCCCGTCGCGGAAGTCCGTCGCGCAGCAGGCCAAGGCCGCCGCGGCGGTGGGCGCGAAGGGGTTGATCGTGCACGGCGGCCACGTGACCAAGGACGACGACCCGGCAGAGGGCGTCGCGAACTGGCGCAAGCTCTTCGAGCGGCAGGCCGAGGAGGGCGGTTTCGAGGTCCCGATCCTGATCGAGAACACCGCCGGCGGCGCCAACGCGATGGCCCGGCGGTTCGACGCGCTGGCCGAGCTGTGGGACGCGGTGGGCGAGTTCGGCGCCGGGTTCTGCTTCGACACCTGCCACGCGCACGCGGCGGGCGAGGAGCTGGTCGACGCCGTGGACCGGGTCAAGGCCATCACGGGCCGGATCGACCTGGTCCACCTCAACGACTCGCGGGACGAGTTCGGGTCGTCGCGGGACCGGCACGCCAACATCGGTTCGGGCAACATCGATCCCGAGCTCCTGGTGGGCGTGGTGTCGAAGGCCGGTGCGCCGGTGGTGCTCGAGACCCCGGCGGAGGGGCAGGCCGCCGACATCGAGTTCCTGCGCTCGAAGGCGAGCTGACCAGAGGTCTTCCCGGTCAGCCCGGGTGAGAGGAGCCCGGTATCAGGGTCGCGCGCGGCTTGACGGTGTCGGCGTTGGCGGTGTTGTGCCTGCTGACGGCCGTGACCTTGGCACTGGGATACGCGAACAAGGCGCGGTGCACGGGTCCGGAGTTCAACGAGTGGGGCCGCTCGGGGCCGGACTACCAGATGCGGTCGTACCGGGACGTCTGCTACTCGGACGTCCAGAACCTGTGGGTGGGCCGGGACATCGACCGGCACGTGTTCCCGTACGTGCACGGCGGCATCGACCCGGACGGCTCGCTGTGGGGCGGGGTCGTCGAGTACCCGGTGCTGACCGGCGTCCTGATGTGGTTGGGCGCCCTCTTCGTCGACACCGACGCCGGTTTCCTGCTGTCCTCGGCGCTGCTGATGGCGCCGTTCGGGTTGGCCGTGGCGTGGTGGCTGGGCCGGTTGAGCCGCTGGCGAGCGCTGCTGTGGGCGCTCGGCCCGCCGCTGGTGCTCTACGCCTTCCACAACTGGGACCTGCCGGTGGTGGCCAGCGCGGTCGCGGCGGTGTACGTGATGCACCGCTGGCGGGCCCCGTTGGCGCGGCGGTCGACGGTGGCGGCGGTGCTGCTCGGATTGGGTTTCGCGTTGAAGGTCTACCCGGCGATCTTCGTGCTGCCGCTGGCCTTGCACGTGTTCACCGAGGGCGGCCGGGACTGGCGCGGCGCGGTGCGGGTCGCTGGCGCGGCGGCGGGGACTGCGGTGCTGGTCAACGTGCCCTTCGCGCTGGCGGGTTTCCAGGGCTGGGCCGCGTCGTTCGAGTTCCAGTCCCGGCGTCAGGTCGACATCAGCACGAACTCGGTCTGGTACTGGGGTTTCCGGCACTGGACCGGTGACGACGGCTTCCAGGACGCGATGGGGATCATCTCGCCGGGCCTGGTGCTGGCGTCGTTCGCGATCGCGTGCTGGGTCGGCTGGCTGCGGTACGAGAAGACCGGCAGCTACCCGTGGGTGCAGGTGTCGGCCGCGATGCTGTGCGGGTTCCTGCTGCTGCACAAGGTCCACTCGCCGCAGTACACGTTGTGGCTGCTGCCGTTCTTCGTGCTGGTGCAGGTGCGCTGGGGCTGGATCGCGGCGTACTTCGCGGCGGACTTCGCGATGTGCACCGGCATCTTCCGCTGGCTGCACCTGAACAACGCGGGCGAACCGAGCGGCGTCCACGACGGTTTCGCGGCCCAGGCCTTGATGATCGGCGTCTGGGGCCGCGCGGCGCTGCTGGTCGGGCTCTTCGTGGCGTTCCTCGCCACCCGCACGACCATCGACGACCGCGAGGACACTCCCGCACCGTCCCCCGCCCCGGAGGGCACCCGGGTCACCGGCTGAACCTCCCCGCCGGTTCCAGGTCCGAAGCGGGCGCCCACGAACGAAGAGGGACCTGCGGCCGAGCCGCAGGTCCCTCCTGTCGCAGGGGTCCGATCAGAAGGCGGACTCGTCGACCTCCATGAGGGAGTTGTCGGCGGCCTCGATGATCTTGCGACGACCGGTCAGCTCGGGCAGCACGTTCTTGGCGAAGAAGCGGTTCACCGCGACCTTGCCCTGGTAGAACGACTCGTCCTTGCCGGCACCGGCGTCGAGGGCGGCGAGCGCGATCTCGGCCTGCTGCAGCAGCTTCCAGCCGATGAGCAGGTCACCGACCGACATCAGGAACGAGACGGCGTGCTGGCCGACCTTGTAGATGTTCTTGATCTCGTCCTGGGCGGAGGTCAGGAACTCGAACAGCGTGCCGAGCTGGCCCTGGACGTCGCCGAGGGCCCGGGTGAGCAGCTCGCGCTCCTCCTTGAGGCGCTCGTCGGCGTTCGGGTTCTCCAGCGTCTTCTGGATCTCGCTCGCCACGTGGCCGATCGCCGCGCCCTTGTTGCGGACGATCTTGCGGAAGAAGAAGTCCTGCGCCTGGATCGCGGTGGTGCCCTCGTAGAGGCTGTCGATCTTGGCGTCGCGGATGTACTGCTCGATCGGGTAGTCCTGCAGGAAGCCGGAGCCGCCGAGGGTCTGCAGCGAGTGCGTGAGCATCTCGTAGGCGCGCTCGGAGCCGACGCCCTTCACGATCGGGAGCAGCAGGTCGTTGACGGCCTCGGCGAGGCTCACGTCGCTGCCGTCGTGCTTGCCCTGGGCGACCTGGTCCTGGTAGTCGGCCGTGTAGAGGTAGATGGCGCGCAGGCCCTCGGAGTAGGCCTTCTGCAGCATCAGGGCGCGGCGCACGTCCGGGTGGTGCGTGGTGGTGACGCGCGGCGCGGTCTTGTCGGTGCTGCGGGTCAGGTCCGCGCCCTGCACGCGCTCCTTGGCGTACTCCAGCGCGTTGAGGTAGCCGGTGGACAGGGTCGCGATGGCCTTGGTGCCGACCATCATCCGCGCGTACTCGATGACCTGGAACATCTGCGCGATGCCGTCGTGCACCTCGCCGAGCAGCCAGCCCTTGGCGGGGGTGCCGTGCTGGCCGAAGGTGAGCTCGCAGGTGGCGGAGGCGTTGATGCCCATCTTGTGCTCGACGTTGGTGACGTACACGCCGTTGCGCTCGCCGGGCTCACCGGTCTCGCTGTCGAAGTGGTACTTCGGCAGCAGGAACAGGCTCAGGCCCTTGGTGCCGGGCTTGGGCTCGATGCCCGGGCCCTCGGGGCGGGCCAGCACCAGGTGCATGATGTTCTCGGTCATGTCCTGGTCAGCCGAGGTGATGAAGCGCTTGACGCCCTCGAGGTGCCAGCTGCCGTCCTCCTGCTGGACCGCCTTGGTGCGGCCGGAGCCGACGTCGGAACCCGCGTCGGGCTCGGTGAGGACCATGGTGGCGCCCCAGCCGCGCTCGATCATGTGCTGAGCCCACTTCTGCTGCTCCTCCGTGCCGTTCTTCCAGAGGATCGTCGCGAAGTTGGGGCCCGCCATGTACATGTAGATCGGCGGGTTGGCGCCGAGGATCAGCTCCCCGGCGGCCCAGTTGACGGTCGGGGGGATGCCGTAGCCGCCGAGCTCGTCCGGCAGGCCGATCCGCCACCACTCACCGTCCATGACCGCCTGGTAGGACTTCTTGAACGACTCCGGGAGGGTCACCGAGTGGGTGGCCGGGTCGAAGTGCGCGCCCTGGCGGTCGCCTTCGACGAACGAATCGGCGAGCGGGCCGGTGGCGAGGTCGTTGAGTTCGGAAAGCACGCCACGAACGGTGTCCTGGTCGGCCTGCTCGAAAGCGCCCTTGCCCAGTCGGTCCTGCACCTTGAGGACCTCGAACAGGTTGAACTCGAGGTCTCGGACGTTGCTCTTGTAGTGGCCCATCGAAGGCTCCCTCTTGCGCGCTGCTGCGGGTGGGCCCGGCTACGAGCCCTTACTCGTCGGTAACAAGAGGGTATTACCTGGCAGTAACTTCTGTCGAGGCGACCCGTGCCACCCTCCCGGATCACCCCTTCTGAGCTGCGACGACGCCCCGGCTGAAAAATCGGGCGCGCTCTGTCAGGCCCACGTCCTACAGTGGCGGAGCCGGACATCACCCTGGGGGTGCAGATGACTGCGGTTCGTGCGGAAGCGCTGGTCAAGAGCTTCGGGTCGACTCGTGCGCTGAACGGGGTCGACCTCGAGGTGCCCAGCGGCTCGGTCCTCGGGCTGCTGGGCCCCAACGGCGCGGGCAAGACGACCACGGTGCGCATCCTGACCACGCTGCTCCGCCCGGACTCGGGCCGCGCGTTCGTCGCCGGGCACGACGTGCTCGCCGAACCGCACGCGGTGCGCCGCTCGATCGGCCTGTCCGGGCAGTACGCGGCCGTCGACGAGAACCTCACCGGCTACGAGAACCTCCACATGGTGGGCCGCCTCTACGGCATGTCCCGCTCGGCTGCCTCAGCCCGGGCTCGGCAGCTCATCGACCGGTTCAAGCTCGCGGAGGCCGCGGACCGGCCGTCGAAGGGCTACTCCGGGGGCATGCGGCGGCGCCTCGACCTGGCCGGCGCGCTGGTCGCCTCGCCGAGCGTGGTGATCCTCGACGAACCGACCACCGGGCTCGACCCGCGCGGTCGGCTGGACACCTGGGAGGTCATCGGCGAACTCGTCGCCGACGGCACCACGGTGCTGCTGACCACCCAGTACCTGGAGGAGGCCGACCAGCTGGCCGACTCGATCGCGGTCATCGACCGCGGGAAGGTGATCGCCAGCGGGACGGCCGACGAGCTCAAGTCCCGCGTCGGCGGGGAGCGCCTGGAGCTCGTCGCGGCGGACGCGGCCGACCTGCCCGTGGTGGCGCGGGTGCTGCGCGAGGTCGGCGTGGCCGAACCGCAGGTGGAGGTGGCGCTGCGGCGGGTCACCGTGCCGGTGGAAGCCGGGCCGAAGGCGCTGATCGAGGCGTTGCGCCGGCTCGACGCCGACACCATCGCGGTCAACGACGTCGGGTTGCACCGGCCGACGCTGGACGACGTGTTCCTGGGCCTGACCGGCCGGCACGCCGAGGAGGAGCAGGCATGAACGCGCTGGCCGTGAGCCTCCGCGACAGCAACGTCGTGGCGTGGCGCAACCTGATGAACATCAAGCGCAACCCGGACCTGCTGCTGGCCGGCACCGCGCAGCCGATCATGTTCGTGCTCATGTTCGCCTACGTCTTCGGCGGCAGCCTCGGCGGCGAGGCCTACCGGGAGTTCCTGATCGCCGGGATCTTCGTGCAGACCGTGGCGTTCAACAGCGCCTTCACCGTGATCGGCCTGGCCAACGACCTGCAGAAGGGCATGATGGACCGCTTCCGGTCGCTGCCCATGTCCCGGGTCGCCGTGCTGCTCGGGCGGACCACCTCGGACCTGCTGGTCAGCGTGCTGACCGTGGTGATCATGTCGCTGTGCGGGCTGATCGTCGGCTGGCGGATCCGGGGCAGCGCGCTGGACGCGCTGCTGGCGTTCGGCCTGCTGCTGCTGTTCTCGTTCGCGATGTCGTGGGTGGGGGCGTTCATCGGGCTGGTGGCGCGCAGCGTCGAGGTCGCGCAGAGCGCGGGTCTGCTGTGGATGTTCCCGGTGACGTTCGTGTCCTCGGCCTTCGTCCCGGCCGAGTCGATGCCCGGTCCTCTTCGGACGTTCGCGGAGTGGAACCCGATCACGGTGTACTCGGACGCGTTGCGGCAGCTGTACGGCAACCCCCTGCGGGTGACCGGACCACCACCGGACAGCTGGCCCGCGCAGCACGCGGTGCTGTACTCGATCGCGTCGGCGCTGGTGATCCTGGCGGTCTTCATCCCGCTCGCGGTGGCCCGCTACCGCCGCGTGGCCAGCCGATGACCCGCCGGCGCTGCTGAGAGCCGAGCGGCGTTCACACCTTGGCATGAACGCATTTCGGACTCGCGCGGTCATTCACCGGTTTCGCGGCCGACAAGCCGCACTATCCACCCGTCCCGAGTCAGCACCACGGACCGCGAGGTGGGTATGCGCCGAACGAACGTCACGTACACGGCAGCAGTGATCGCTTGCACGTCGGCTTTGCTCGCCGGGTGCGGTGGCGGCCAGGAGGGCGGAACGGGCATGCCGTCGGGTGCGCCGGCCCCACCACCACCGGCCGCCGGTGAGCAGCAGCCCGGTGGGATGGGCACCGGTGAGCAGGGCGGCGGTGAGCAGGACGGCGGCGACGCGGCTCAGGCCAAGGAGCAGCTGCAGGGCCAGCTCGACCAGCTCAACCAGGCCTCGCCGATCACCTTCGACCCGGACAGCAGCGAGCTCAGCGACCAGGGCCGGGACGCGGTGACGAAGTTCGCCGAGGTGATCAAGGCTGCTCCGCAGGACATGAAGTTCACCGTCTCCGGCTTCACCGCGTCCGGGACGAACTCCGACCAGGACAGCCAGCAGTTGTCCCAGGAGCGCGCCCAAGCGGTCGCCGACCAGCTGACGCAGGCCGGGGCTCCGGCGGACCGCCTGCAGGTCTCCGGCCAGGGCGACGCCGAGGGGGACCCGGGCGCGGCGCGCAAGGTCGAAGTCTCGCTCCAGTGAGCACCCACGAGCAGCGGGGCGGCCGAACGTCGGTCGCCCCGCTCTCACGCGTGCGGCCCGGGTGATCACGACACGGGGGCACGACCTCGCTCACGGTCCCCGGATCCGGCTCCGGTCATCCCTAGCCTGGGGCCACCACATCCGCACACGTGAGCGAACGGGGTCCCCCAATGCGCACCGTCTTCATCCACGGCGAGCAAGAGCGTTTCGACGAGGCCTGCACCGACCTGGTCGAACGCTTCACCGACCGCCACCCCGAACTCGACTCGGCGGAGCTGCTCGAGCTGCTGCTCGACGACAAGTTCCTCTCCGACGGGATGCTCGCGCACTGGCGCGAGGAGGACCTCGTCCGCGCCCTGACCGAGGTGGTGCCCCGCCGAGCCGTGCTGATCGAGTCGTGGTCGGCTGTCCCGCACCTGCTGCACCGGTGGATCGACTTCCTCGCCGACGAACGACTGCTGACCTCGACCGATTCCGTGGCGGCGCTGCACGAGGTCATCGACCAGGCGATCCCGTCCTACCTGGCCGCGATGGCGGACCCGGGCGAGTGGGGTTCGGAGAAGTTCTGGACGACGACCATGCGCGAGCTGGGCGTGGACGACTCCGACGACGCCGCGGTGGAGGCGTTCCACGAGGCGGTCGAGGCAGGTGAGCTCGACGTCGACCAGGACACGGCCGACGAGATCGCCGCCCGCGAGGCCGCCGAGCCGGAGCCGCAGCCGAGGCTGTGGTTGTGCCCGGTGGAGCTGGCCGAGGAGGCCCCGCACCGCGCGGTCGCGGCCCAGACACCGATCATCCAGCGCATCCGCACGACCGTGGAGCAGGCGGGCGAGGGCGCGGAGAAGCTGTCCGCGGCGCTGGGCAGCGACACCGCCACCGCGGAGCTGCTGCAGGAGTGGGCGCAGCGCGCGGGCCTGCTGCGCCACGTCGACGGCGGGCTGGTGCCGACGCTGATCGCAGCTCCGCTGCTGGCCGAGCCGGAAGCGCTGTGGACGAAGCTGTGGCAGAGCTTCGTGCTGCTCGACGACGCCTTCCGGGAAGGTGTCGACGCGATCGGGGTTGAGGCCGACGACGAGGACGAGCTGCCGGAGCTGGTGCAGTCCGCCCTGAGCGTGCTCCACGCGGCCGGCGAGGCGGTTCCGCTGGAGGTCCTGGCGGCCACGGCCGCCGACGTGCTGGGCGCCGAGGACCCGAAGCCGGTGCAGGACCTGCTGGCCCGGATCGTCGAGCAGTGGGAGTCGATGGAGGCGGTGCGCGTCCGGCCCGCGACGGAGGAGGAGCGCGCGGAGCTGCCGTTCGAGACGTTCGTGGAGCTGCTGCCCGCAGGCCTGTGGGCGGCCCGGGAGTCGTTGCGGGCGTTCGGCTTCCGCGTGCCGACGCCCGAGGCAGTGCGGCTGGCCCCGGCCGAGCTGGTGGCGCTGCTGTTCGCCGATGGTTCGCCGCAGGCACAGCAGTCGCTGGCCGCGACCTGGATCGAGCACCGGGGTTCGGCGCAGGCCGCCGACGAGCTGGTCGCACTGCTGGAGCTGGTGGACGACCCGGCGGTGCGGGTGCCCGCGCTGGCGCTGCTGGAGGCGACCGGCGCCGACGGCGTCGCGGCGGCGCGCGGGGTGGTCGAGGACCCGGTGTGCGGGGCGGCGGTGCGGGTGTGGCTGCAGGCCACCACCGGCGAACCGCTGGCGCGCGAGGGCGACGCGCTGCTGTTCCGCGTGGACGCGATGGCCGTGGCGCTGGAGGACGACGTGGAGGCGTTCGTCGGTGAGATCGCCGAGCGGCCGTCCGAGGAGCAGGTGCGGTTCGTGCAGGAGCTCGCCGGGAGCGGGCACGCGCACGCCGGCGCGCTGCTCGAAGCGCTGGCCGAGCACCACGCGGACGAGGAGGTCACGGCCGCGGCGCGCGCCGCGCTCGACGGCTGACCCGCGGTGACGCTGCTCATGTCCGTTTGTCCCGCTCACGACATTTGTTTAGCATCGCGAACGAACTTGTTTTCTCGGGACAGCCGCGTCCGCAACCGCGGGCGCCGTGATGAGGGGTGGCGTGGCGATGAGCACCGGGCACGACGTTCGGTTACTCGACGTCTTCAAGGGACAGCCCAAGGCGGTGTGGATCACCGCCTTCGCGGCGGTCATCGCCTTCATGGGCATCGGGCTGGTCGACCCGATCCTGCTGTCCATCGCCGAGGCGATGAACGCCGGACCGGAGCAGGTCACCCTGCTGTTCTCGTCCTACCTGGGCGTGCAGGTCGTCGCCATGCTCGTCACCGGTGCGTTCAGCGCCCGCTTCGGGCCCAAGCGCACCGTCATCACCGGCCTCGCCCTGATCGTGCTGGCGACCATCGCGTGCGCGCTGGCGAGCTCCATCGGGCAGCTCGTCGCGCTGCGCGCGGTGTGGGGCCTGGGCAACGCGTTCTTCATCGCCACCGCCCTCTCGGTGATCGTCGGCGCCGCCTCCGGCGGGCAGCAGGCCGCGATCCTGCTCTACGAGGCGGCGCTGGGCATCGGCCTGTCGACCGGGCCGCTGCTCGGCGCCCTGCTGGGCGACATCTCCTGGCGGGGCCCGTTCGCCGGCACCGCCGCGCTGATGGCTGTCGCGCTGGTCCTCTCCGCCGGTTTCCTGCCCAAGGACGGTGACCGCTCCACCCGCCGCAAGATCGGTGTCCTCGACCCGCTCAAGGCGCTCAAGCACAGCGGCCTGCTGCGCACCTCGCTCGGTTCGGCCTTCTACACCGCGAGCTTCTTCATCGTGCTGGCCTGGTCTCCGTTCGTGCTGGAGTTCGGCGCGATCGCGGTCGGCCTGGTCTTCTTCGGCTGGGGCCTGTGCGTGGCGGTCGCCGGTGTGACCCTGGCGCCGAAGCTGGCGGCCCGGTTCGGCGAGGTCGGCGGCACGATCATCGCGGTGCTGCTCTACGCGGCCGTCCTGGGCGTCATGGCGGTCGGGTCCAAGCCGGTCGTGGTCGTCGGCGTGATCCTCAGCGGACTGGCGTCGGGCCTGCTCAACACGCTGTTCACCGGGTCGGCGATGAGCGTCAGCAACGCCCCCCGCCCGGTGGCCAGCGCCGGGTACAACTTCTGCCGCTGGCTCGGCGGTGCCGCCGCGGCCACCCTGGTCGGCCACGTCGCGACCACGTTCGGGTCCGACCACGCGCCGTTCGCCGTCGGCGCGGTCCTGTGCGTGATCGCCGCGCTGCTGCTGGTGCCCGGTCTGCGCGGGAAGGCCGACGCGCACCAGGTGCCGGGCGAAGCGGCCGTGGTCGGCGAAGAGGTCTGACCGGAGCGCCGGACGGGCGTCGCCCATTGTTCGCCAACCCCTTGCACAACGGCGACGCTCGCTTACGCTCCAAGCGTTCTCGAACAGCTTGGAGGTCCTGGTGACTCCCGAACGTCGACTCCTGCCGCTGCTCACCGGCGGCCGCGCGAGCATCACCTGCCGCTACCGGTGCGGCGACCAGTGCTCCCACCACCCGCCGAACACCTCGGACAACGCCTACTTCGGACAGGTCCTGGAGCAGGTTCTCAGCCGTCGCGGCCTGCTCAAGGCCGGCGCGGTAGCCTCCGCCGCGCTCGCCGTTCCCGCGCTCGCCTCCCGGCAGGCCGCCGCCGCGCCCGGACTGGACTTCGTGCCGATCCAGCCCAACAGCGACGACGCCGTGGTGGTTCCGGAAGGATTCCAGCAGCAGGTCGTGATCCGCTGGGGTGACCCGATCCTGCCCGGGGCACCCGGGTTCGACTTCGACAACCAGACTCCCGAAGCGCAGGAAGGCCAGTTCGGCTACAACAACGACTTCTGCGCGCTGCTGCCGCTGCCCGGCCGCCGCCGGCTGATGGTCAACAACCACGAGTACGTCACCGAGGAGTTCCTCTTCCGCGGCTACGACTCCGAGAACCCGACCGAGGAGCAGGTGCGCATCTCCTGGGCCGCGCACGGGCTTTCGGTGGTGGTGCTGGAGGACAAGAAGCCGGTGATCGACCCGCTGAACCGGCGCATCACCCTCACCACCCCGTTCGAGCTGCGCGGACCCGCCGCGGGAAGCGACCTGCTCAAGACCCCGGCCGACCCGACCGGGACCCGGTCGCTGGGCACGATCAACAACTGCTCGGGTGGCGTGACCCCGTGGGGGACGATCCTCTCGGGCGAGGAGAACTTCCACCAGTACTTCGCCCACGCCGACGACGTCACCGACCCGGTCGTCGCGGAACGCCTCGCCCGCTACGGGATCAGCGGCGGCGACACCGACCGCAAGTGGGAGCGGTTCGACTCGCGCTGGGACCTGTCGCAGCAGGTCAACGAGCCCAACCGGTTCGGCTGGATCATCGAGCTCGACCCGCACGACCCGTCGTCCACCCCCGTCAAGCACACGGCGCTGGGCCGGTTCAAGCACGAGGGTGCCAACATCCGCGTCCTCGACGACGGCCGTGTCGCCGCCTACCTGGGCGATGACGAGAAGTTCGAGTACATGTACCGGTTCGTCTCCGACGGCACGGTGAAGCCGGGCTCCAGCGGACTCGCGCGCAGGCACAACATGTCGCTGCTGGATTCCGGCACGCTCTACGTCGCCAAGTTCACCGGCGACAGCCCCGACGAGGTCGACGGGACCGGCACGCTCCCCACCGACGGCGAGTTCGACGGCATCGGCGAGTGGACCCCGTTGGCGCACAACGACACCAGCTTCGTCGACGGCATGACCGCCGAAGAGGTCTACGTCTTCACGCGGCTGGCCGCCGACAAGGCGGGCGCCACCAAGATGGACCGGCCCGAGGACGTCCAGCCGCACCCGACGACCGGACGCGTCTACGCGGCCCTGACCAACAACTCCGACCGCGGGCCCGATGGCAAGGCCCCGGCCGACGAGGCGAACCCGCGCAACAGCAACAAGCACGGCCAGGTCATGGAGCTCGACGACGACCCGGCCGGCATCCGCTTCGCCTGGCGGCTGCTGCTGGTCTGCGGCGACCCGAACGACCCGAGCACCTACTTCGGCGGCTACGACAAGTCGCAGGTCAGCCCGATCACCTGCCCGGACAACGTCGCCTTCGACAGCCGCGGCAACCTGTGGATCACGACCGACTCCAGCGAAGCGCTCGGCTTCAACGACGGCCTCTACGAGGTCCCGCTGGAGGGCCCGGAACGCGGCCACGTGCGGGCGTTCCTCAGCGTCCCCCGCGGCGCGGAGGCCTGCGGCCCGGTCATCGAGGACGACCTCGTCCTGGTCTCGGCGCAGCACCCCGGCGAGGTCGACGGCGCCAACGCCGACAACCCCGTCAGCCACTGGCCGGACGGCGGCACCACGCAACCGCGGCCCTCGGTCGTCGCGGTCTGGCGCTGATCAGCGCTCGACGGCGTACTCGACAGCACCGAGCAACTCCGAGAACCGCGAGGGCGGGCACGACCACGTGCCCGCCCTCGCGGTCCTCCGTGTCCCACGACACAGCCGGGTCATCGCATCGCCCCCGCTCTCCTGCTGGGTGATCCCGCAGCGCACGTCCGCGCGACCGGCCGAAGGACGGTGCTCGACACCGTCACCGCAGCGGTGCCATCGGCCAGGCGGTCCCTCGGGACGTGTTGGCGCATCTTCGCGACCTGGTCAGCTGCTCCGGACCTGGCGGTAGAGGTGCGCCCAGCCCTGCGGTGTCACGTCTCGCGGCAGGGGCGGTACGTCGTGGACACGGCGGCCGGTGACGTTGCGGACCCGTTGCGCGAGCGATCGGCCTCGTGCCTGGTAGACGGCCTCGACGAAGGACTGGTAGTCGGACCTGCGCTCCACCGGCAGGAGTCGGCGCCGGGTGATGTGCACGATGCCGCCGTCGCAGGCCGGGACCGGGCGGAAGTGGTGCGCCGGGACCTCGCCGAGGAGCCGGAAGTCGAACCACGGCGCCCACTGGGCGTTGAGCTGACTGCCTCCGCGCGACCGCTTCCGGGCCACGTCGAGCTGCACCAGCAGCACCGCTTCGGTCCAGTGCGGGGTGGCGAGCAGGCGCCGCGTCATCGTCGTGGTGATGCCGAACGGGAGGTTGCCGATCACGGCGTGCGGTCTCGCCGGGAACCGGAACGCGCGCATGTCACCGCGATGCGTGCGGACCTGCGGGAACTCCGCGGTCAGGTGCTCGGCCCAGCGCGGGTCGAGCTCCACGGCGATCACCGGGCGTCCGAGCCGGACGAGCTCTCGGGTCAGCGCACCGCGACCCGCGCCGAGCTCGACCACCGGGTGGGCCGACGGCTCCAGCGCTCTGCTCAGGCGGCGCGTCGTCGACGGGTTGATCAGGAAGTTCTGGCCGAGTTCGCGACGCGCGCGATCGCGCGCCGTCCTGCGGCGGAAGGACATGGGACTGCTCCTGCACTCGCGAGCCGGGATGGAGACACCGGATCTCGCGGGCGCAGGCCGCTCACGGATCACCGCAGCGTTCCACCGCGCGTCGAGGAACGAGACCCGGACGCGAACGGCGACGCGATGCACGAAGCCGCGCCGCCTAGGCGGAACGCAGCCTGATGAAGAAAGCAGCCGTGCAAATTCCCATGTCGACGAACCTACAAGCGGATCCACGCGCACGAAACCGAATTTCCGCGGGACGCAGCCCACCTGATCAGCGCCTGCGTTGACGACTCTGCGTTGCCTGTTCGGTTCCTGTTCACCCGGACGTACCGGGGACATCGCCCGGTCTGCCTAGCGTGCAGGTGTCCGACGAACCCATGGAGATTCGCTTGTCCTCCCGACGAGACAACGGGCGGGTCATCCCGCTCCCCCTCGCGTCCCACCACAGCGCGAACCGGTCCTCGACCACCTGCAAGTACCGCTGCGGCAACGCCTGCCAGCACGAGGCCCCGAACACCTCCGGCAACGCCTACTTCGGCGACGTCGTCGAGGCCGTGCTCAACCGCCGCCGTGCGCTCAAGGCCACCGGCGCACTCGCCCTGACCGTCGGCGGCGCCGCCGCGCTCGGCGGCACCACGGTCGCAGCCCCGTCCGCGCCGGCCCGGAACCCCGTGCCCGGCACCGAGTTCCCGCCCGTCGCACCGAACACCCGGGACGCCGTGGTCGTCGCCGACGGCTACCAGCAGGGCGTCGTGATCCGCTGGGGCGACCCGGTCGTCGAGGGCGCGCCCGAGTTCGACCCCGCCCACCAGAGCGCCGCCGCGCAGGAGGAGCAGTTCGGCTACAACAACGACTTCGCCGAGCTCATCGCGCTCGACCGGACCGGCGCCGAGAGCCTGCTGGTGTGCAACCACGAGTACACCAGCGAAGAGCACATGTTCCTCGGCTACGACGAGAACAACCCCACCGAGGAGCAGGTCAAGATCGCCTGGGCTGCGCACGGCCTGTCCGTGGTGAAGGTCGAACGCCAGGCCGACGGAAGCCTCAAGCCCGCGCCGAGCCGCTACAACCGGCGCATCACCCTCACCACCCCGTTCGAGCTGCGCGGACCCGCCGCGGGCAGCGACCTGCTGAAGACCTCGGCCGACCCGACCGGCACGACCGTCCTGGGCACGCAGAACAACTGCTCGGGCAGCCTCACGCCGTGGGGCACGATCCTGTCCGGTGAGGAGAACATCAACCAGTACTTCGCCCACGCCGACGCGGTCACCGACCCGGTCGCCCGGGAACGCCTCGACCGCTACGGCGTGACGGGCATGGCCAGCACCCGCAAGTGGGAGCGGTTCGACGAGCGCTGGGACGTCGCGCGGGAACCCAACGAGGTCAACAGGTTCGGCTGGATCGTCGAGATCGACCCGCACGACCCGACCTCGACCCCGGTGAAGCACACCGCGCTGGGCCGCTTCAAGCACGAGGGCGCCGCGGTCACCATCGCCGATGACGGCCGCGTCGTGGCCTACAGCGGTGACGACGAGCGCTTCGACTACCTCTACAAGTTCGTCTCCCACGGCAAGGTCAAGCGCGGCACCAGCGCGCTGGCGCGCCGGCACAACACGAGCCTGCTCGACGACGGCACGCTCCACGTCGCGAAGTTCACCGGCAACAGCCCGGGCGAGATCGACGGCACCGGGAAGCTGCCCGCCGACGGCGAGTTCGACGGCGTCGGCGAGTGGATCCCGCTGGCCAGCGGGAAGGAGTCGTTCGTCCCCGGCTTCACCGCCGAGGAGGTCTACGTCTTCACGCGCCTGGCCGCGGACGCCGTCGGCGCCACCAAGATGGACCGCCCCGAGGACGTCCAGCCCAACCCGGTCAACGGCAAGGTCTACTGCGCGCTGACCAACAACAGCAACCGCGGCAGCGCGGGGAACGCGGGTGCCGACGAAGCCAACCCGCGCGTGGGCAACAAGCACGGGCACGTGCTGGAGATCGACGACGACACCACCGGGACCCGCTTCGGCTGGACCCTGCTGCTGGTGTGCGGCGACCCGGACGACCCGAGCACCTACTTCGGCGGGTTCGACAAGAGCCGGGTCAGCCCGATCTCCTGCCCGGACAACGTGGCCTTCGACCGCCACGGGAACCTGTGGCTCACCACCGACGGCAACGCGCTGGACTCCCACGACGGCCTGTTCGCGGTCCCCGTCGAAGGGCCGGAACGTGGCCACGTCAAGCAGTTCCTCACCGTGCCCACCGGCGCCGAAGCCTGCGGTCCCGTGGTGCGCGACAAGCTGGTGACCGTCTCGGTGCAACACCCGGGCGAGGTCGACGGCGCCAGCGCGGACGAGCCGGCATCGCACTGGCCCGACGGCGGCACCTCGCAGCCGCGCCCGTCGGTCGTGGCGATCTGGCGTGCGGACGGCGGTGAGATCGGCCGCGGCTGATCTCACCTTGCGAGCGCGGGGGTCCCCGGCCGGAAGGGCCAGGGGCCCTCGTTGCGCTCGAACCACCTGCGGCCACCCACCCCGCACCTGGTCCGCCGCGCCCAGGGCCACCTCACCCAGGGCAGGCCGTACCGCCCACGGCCCACATCCCCGGTGGCCGCATGGCCACAGACCGACGGCCCCCGGCCCGTGTGGCCCCGGGCTGACCCGCCCAGGTGGCCTCAGACCCCACCAACGAACTCTGCGGCGAAGGACTCGTGGTGGTGGGCTCGCCCAGCCCACCCCGCCTTGCTCACGCCCCCGCCTACGTTGCTCCGGTGGTTCCGAGCCCGCACGACCTCCAGGGCGCTGTCATGGTTCCGAGTCAGGCCACGGCGGCCCAGCGGTAGCCGGGGACCTGCACCCCCGACCCGTGAGGCCTCAGACACCCAGCCCCCGAACTCCGTCGAACTTCGCGCGAGTGTCAATTCTTCCCCACACGCTCGGGCGTGTCTTCTCAGTAGAGACCCGGCCTGGCTCGGGGTTCGCACTGCTCGCGAAGTTCGACCTCGGAAGCTCGGGGTTCGAACTTCGCGAGAACTTCGAGGCTTCACGGGGGAAGGCGCCTGGGTTGGGGGAGGGCGGGGTCACTTCCCGCCGAAGGGGGTGGGAGGCGGGAAGTGACTTCGCCTAGGTCAGCTCTTCTGGGGTTGCTGGGGGGCGGCTTTGAGGGCGATCACCGTGAAGGCGGCGGCGATCATGACGAGGCCGACGACCCAGAGGCCGGAGCGCTGGGAGCCGGTGACGTCGGCGAGGGCACCCGTGATGTACGGGGCCGCGAAGCCGCTGATGTTCCCGAGCGAGTTGATCAGCGCGATGCCGCCCGCCGCAGCGGCGCCGGCGAGGAAGTTGCTCGGCAGCGCCCAGAAGGTCGGCAGCGCGGCGCAGACGCCGACCGCGCAGACCGTCACCGCCACCATCGCCGCGATCGGGTTGCCCAAGTACAGCGCCACCGGGATCGACGCGCCGCCGAGCAGCATCGGCAGCGCCACGTGCCAGACGCGTTCGCGGGTGCGGTCGCCGTGCGCGGCCCAGAAGATCATCGCCACCGCGCCGATCACGTACGGGACCGCGGTGACCAGTCCGGTTTCCATCGTGGACAGTTCGGTGCCGTACTGGGCCTCGAAGCCCTTGATGATCGTGGGCAGGAAGAAGCCCAGGGCGTACAGGCCGTAGGCGATGCCGAAGTAGACGAACGCCAGCGCCAGGATCCGCGGGTGCGTCAGCGCCTTGCGCAGCGGCCAGGCGTGCGTGGCCTCGGTCTCGGCGCGCTCGGCCTCCAACTCGCCGGCCAGCCACTCGCGCTCCTCGGCCGCGAGCCACGTGGCCTTCTCCGGCCGGTCGGTCAGGTAGAACCAGGTGACGACGGCCAGCAGCATCGCGGGGACGCCTTCGACCAGGAACATGAACCGCCAGCCGGACAGGCCGAACACGCCGTCACCACTGGTGATCAGAGCGCTGGAGACGGTCGCGCCGATGGCGCTGGACACCGGGACGGCGGCCATGAACATCGCCACGGCCTTGGCCCGCTGCACGGCCGGGAACCAGTAGGTCAGGTAGAGGATGATGCCGGGGAAGAACCCGGCCTCGGCCACGCCCAGCAGGAACCGCAGCACCACCAGGGCCGTCGCGTTGGGCACGAAGGCCATCACGGTCGCGACGATCCCCCAGGTGATCATGATCCGGGCCAGCCACTTGCGGGCGCCGAAGCGGTGCAGGGCGAGGTTGCTCGGCACCTCGAGCACCAGGTAGCCGAGGAAGAAGACCCCGGACGCGAACCCGAAGACCGTTGCGGTCATGCCCAGTTCGTCGTTCATCCCGTTCGGCCCCGCGAACCCGATGTTCACGCGGTCCAGGTAGTTGACGAAGTACAGGAGGCACAGGAAGGGCATCAGCCGGATCGCGACCTTGCTCAGGACCCGGTTCTGCATCTCCGCTGAGGCGACGTTGCTGCTCACCGGAAGGGCATACGTGCCGCGCGGGCACCGGGTCAAGTGTCGCCCAGAGGATGGACGGCCGGTGGTTCGGGTGAGATGACCCACCTGTAGCGTTACAGACATGCCCGAACGCCCGATTGCCCTGGTCACCGGAGCCTCACGAGGCATCGGGGCCGCGGTCGCGCGTGAGCTGTCCCACACTCATGACCTGTTGTTGGGCGGCCGCGACACCGACGCCGTACAAGCCTTGATCGACGAACTCCCCGGCGACGCCCGCCAGTGGCCGGTCGAACTCACCGACCACGCCGCCCTGGCCGACGCCGCCGCCGACATCGACCGGATCGACGTCCTGGTGCACTCCGCCGGACTGGTCGAGCTCGGTCACGTCGCCGACGCCACCGGCGACTCCTGGCGGCGCACCTTCGAGGTCAACCTCTTCGCCGTCACCGAACTCACCCGGCTGCTGCTGCCGCAGCTGCGCGCCTCGCAGGGCCACGTCGTGCTGGTCAACTCCGGCGCGGGCCTGTCGGCCAAGCCCAACTGGGGCGCCTACGCGGCGAGCAAGTTCGCGCTGCGCGCGTTCGCCGACGTTCTGCGCGCCGAGGAATCCGCCCACCGCGTGCGCGTGACCTCGGTGTTCCCCGGGCGGACCGCGACCGACATGCAGCGCTCGGTCCGCGAGCAGGAAGGCGGGGCCTTCGAGGCCGACCGCTACCTGCGTCCCGAGTCCGTGGCCAAGCCGATCGTCTCGGCCGTCAACGCCACTCCGGACTCGCACCTCACCGAGATCGTGGTCCGCCCGGCGGCCTGATCACCACTCCTCCGAGCCCCGGACCTGCGCTGGTCCGGGGCTCCGTCGTGCTCAGCCCCGCACGTGCTGGGCCGCGGTGCGGGCGGCGGCTTGGACGGTCCGCCGGTCGACGCGGGTGGGCTCGCGGTCGGTGAGGACGGCCTCACCCGCCACCCACACGTCGCGCACGCTGCGCGAACCGGCCGCCCACACGACGTTGGACAGCACCTGCTCGTCGGGCGCCTCCAAACCCGTTGCGAACGCCGGGTTGTCGACGTCGAGGTGCACGATGTCGGCCCAGCGGCCCGGTTCCAGCGCACCGATGTCGTCGCGGTGCAGCGCCTCCGCGCCGCCGCGGGTCGCGGCCAGCAGGGCCGCCCGCGCGCTCAGCGCCGTGGCGTCGCCGGTGACGGTCCGCGCGAACAGGCCCGCGAGCTGCACCTCTTCCCACAGGTCGAGGTCGTCGTTGCTGGACGGGCCGTCGGTGCCCAGGCCCACCGGGATGCCGGCACCCAGCAGCTCGACCAGCCGCGCGGTGCCGGAGGCGAGCTTGGCGTTGGAACCGGGGCAGTGCGCCACACCGACGCCGCGCCGCGCGAACAGCTCGATGTCCTCGTCGCTGAGGTGCACGGAGTGCGCCGCGATGAGGCGCCCGTCGAGCAGGCCGAGCTTGTCGAGCATGGCGGGCACCGAGCCGTACTCAGCGCGCTGGACGGTGTCCTCGCCGAGGGTTTCGGCGACGTGGGTGTGCACCAGCGCCCCGCGCTGCTGGGCGGACTCGCCGATGGTCTGCAGTGCTTCCGGGGGCAGCAGGTAGGCCGAGTGGGGCCCGTAGGCCAGCTCGATGCGCTCGCCGGGACCGAAGCGCAGGCCCTCGGCGTCGATCCACCGTTCGACGCCCTCGACCGCGCCGCGCCAGCCGCCCAGCGCGTCCAGCGCGGGGGTGTCGATGACGGCGGAGGCGAGGACGGCGCGGGAACCGACCGCCAGAGTCGCTTCGACCATCGACTCGGCGATGAAGTACATCTCCGCGCTGGTGGTGATCCCGGCACGCAGCATCTCCACGCAGCCCAGCTCCATGCCGGCGCGCACGTCGGAGGGGCGCAGCCGGGCCTCGGCCGGGAAGATCACCTCGTGCAGCCAGCGCAGCAGCGGCAGGTCGGCGCCCATGCCGCGCAGCAGGGTCATCGGGCTGTGGGCGTGCGCGTTGATGAGGCCGGGCAGCAGGATTCCGCCGCATTCGCGGACGACGACGTCGTTGGACCGATCCGGTGCGCCCTGGCGGGGACCGCAGTAGCTGATGCGGCCGGTGTCGTCGACGTCGACCACCGCGTCGCGGATGACCGAGCAGGTCGGGTCGCAGGGCAGTGCCATCGGTGCGTGCAGGCGGAGTGCGGTCGGCATGACCGCATTCTGCCGCACCGCTGATCACCGCCGAGGGCTCCGACGGTCGGCCGGAAGACCTACGCGCGCTGGCCGATCGGTTGATCTGCGGGCCCGCGATCCTGGCCTGCTCGCCGATACCGGTTCCGGCGTGGTTCGCGGAACCTGGTTGCAGGCCGCAACGAGGTTCCGCCCCTAGGGGCTGCTCCCCGATGGGCCGACCGAATGATCAGGGAAAACATCCCCGGCTGGCCGATCCGCGCAGGCCCCTGCACCAGCCACGCTGTGGGATGACCGAATCGGGGAGGTTGACCATGTTCGAGACGACGATGACCGCGATCGCCGCGTCCGTCGCGATGATCGCGCTGCTGGCGATGGCGTTGAGCTCCGTGCTGCCGGACCTGCTGGAGAACTACGGCGGCCGGAACCGCAAGCGCCGGGGGAGCTCCGGGTTCACTCCTGGGTCGGGTCCGTGCCCAGACACCGGCGGCTCATCCGGGACAGAACGTCGTAGCGGGGGCGATTTCGCCCTGCTGGGGCCCGGTCCTGCTCCGGCACCGGTTCCCGGCGTGCGGTTACCCGCGCCTCCGGCTCTGGTGGATCGGCCGCTCCGCTCGTGGCTCGCCGGGCCGCGCTCGTGCTCACCGTGAACGCCGGTGTGGAGCGGCTGGGGCGGGGCCCCGAGCGCAGCCGTTCGAGCCGGTGCAGCGCCTCGCTGTGGTGATCGGTGATGGTCACGCGCGCGGCGTCGAAGGAGTGCAGCACGGCACGGTTGATCTCCACGACCGCCCGGTCCCGCCACAGGCTGCGCTCGGTGGAGGTGTCCATGCCGAGCCGTTCGGCGACCTCCCTGGCCAGGCCGTAGGCGCTGTCGTCGGCCAGGGCGCGGGTGCCGATCTCGGTGCCCACGAACCAGGTGTTGAACGGCGCGGCCGGGTACCGGATGCCACCGATGTCCAGCTGCATGCCGCTGATCAGCGGGACGCTGTGCCAGCGCAGCCCGAGCTCGCCGAACCAGCGGTAGTCGGGGTGCTCGAGCGGCACCTCCTGCACGACGTCGCGCGGCACCGGGACGAACGTGACGTCCTCGTGCTCGGTCTCCACGACCAGAGGCAGGTGGTCGAAGCGGGTGCGCGGCGCGGGTGGTTTCCAGCCGAGCCGCTGCACCTGCTCGGTGAAGCCCTGGTAGCGGGCGTCGCCGAGGACGCCGCCGTCGGCCAGGGCGTACCCGGCGTAGCGCACCACCTGCTCGTTCCAGATCCGCGGACCGGAGGAGTCGGGTTCGTCCGGGGCGAAGACGGTGACCAGGGGCTCGATCCGGCCGGCGTTGGTGGCCAGCCGCAGGTGCTCGAAGCACTCGCTGGCGATGGCCGAGGCGTTGCGCAGTCCGCGCAGGTCGCGCACCTCGAGGCGGTGCCAGGGCAGGCCGCTGGTGCACCAGCCGCTGTCGCGCAGCGCGACGCGGGCGCCGTAGGTCAGCTCCGCCGTGGTGTGCCGGTAGGTCCCGGTCTCGGTGATGCTGCGCCGCACTTCGGCGAGCCGGTCGCGCAGCGAGCCGGCCTCGGGGTGGGCGGAGTGGAAGGAGCGCAGGAAGCTCTCGGCGTCCGTGAGCGACGCCTGGCTCGGGGTGAGTTCCTCGCGAACAACAGTCACGCTGCGAGAACGTAGTCGCCAGGAGCGCTGCCTGGGCAGCCCTCAGCTGATCACTTTTCGGTGATGTCGAAGCGTCACGGCCGCGTGATCCGGCGACGCGTTGTCACTAGTGTCGACCCACTTGAGGGAAACCTTGATCGGCCATCCGAGTGAACATCAAGGATGCGCGGAAGTCGCACCTCCAGGTGGGACCCCACCGGCACCGCCGCAGGCTCTGAGCGGCTGTGCACCGGCCGCACGCCAGGAGCGGCGCACGGACCCACCGAGCCGCTGCGCTTCCCCCTCCAGGGACTCCTGCCACCGCGACCGAAGAACTAGACCCGCTCGTAGATGAGGTCTCTGATCTCGCGCCCTTCTTCGTGCGCGCGGTTCTCGAACTTGGTGACCGGTCGCCACTCGGGGCGCGGAGCCCAGCCCCCCTCCTCGTCGGCGAAGCGGTTGCGCAGCTGCGGCTCGGCCTCGCAGACCTCGCGCATCTGCTCGGCGTAGTTCTCCCAGTCGGTGGCCAGGTGCAGCACCCCGCCGGGGCGGAGCCGCGAGGCGATGAGCGCGATCGACTCCGCCTGGACCAGGCGGCGCTTGTGGTGGCGCTTCTTCGGCCACGGGTCCGGGAAGTAGATCCGCACCTCGTCCAGCGCTCCCGGCTCCAGGTGTTCGCGCAGCAGCACCACGGCGTCACCGCGCAGCAGCCGGAGGTGGGAGACCTCGAGCTTCTCGGCGCGCAGCATGAGCTGGGCGAGACCGGGCTTGTAGACCTCGACAGCCAGGTAGTTGACGTCCGGCTCGGCGGCGACCAGCTGAGCGGTCGTCTCGCCCATGCCCGACCCGATCTCCAGCACCACGGGTGCACGGCGGCCGAACCAGGATTCGAGGTCCAGCGGCCCCTCGGGGAGCGCGGTGACTTCGGCGCCGAGTTCGTCCCAGTGGCGGTCCCAGGCGCGCTGCTGCCCGACGGTCATCCGCTCGCCTCGCTGGACGTAGCTGACGACGGTGCGGCGGAAGGGAACCTGCTGGTCAGAGGAATTCACGAGGAAGAATTATCGCAAACCGGCCGCAGGCCCCACCCACCGCGTGCAGCCCAGGCCTGCTCAGCGGTGCGATGGCGAGGCCGGGGCGCGCCTCCGGCCGCCCTGCGCCGCCGAGCAGCGAGCGCTGCGGGTCAGGGACGCCAGGACTCGACCTGCGGGAGCAGGGAGAGCAGCGAGGCCGTGCTGGTGGGGATCGGGAGGGGTTCCTCGTCGCGGTAGGCGGGGACCACGTTGAGCCAGCCCTCGTGCTCGTCGGTGAGGACCACGGTGGTGGGCATCGTCACCGAGCCGCAGTCGGAGGGGGCGTACTCCCAGTACCCGGCCTCGCTGATGTCGGCCCAGGGCACGAAGACCCAGCCGGGCCGGGAGGAGAGGACGGTGTGCGCCTCGTCCTCGATCGCGAAGGCCTCCGCGCGGGAGGAGAGGTCGCCGCGGTCCAGCGCGCGCAACCACCACGGAGCGGGCAGCCGGCGCTGGGCGCCGTTGAGCTTGCGGTAGAGCCCCAGGACCTGGTTCTCGGAAGCGGTGTGGATCCAACTGCGGCGGAGCGACGCGGGTGTCGCGGCTTCGGTGGGGGTCGGGTGGGACTCGGTCGCCAGCGACCACTCGAGTCGGGGGACCGGTTCCAGCTGAACGTCGTTGCCGTCGTGGTTGGCGCGAACGCCTCCGCTGCGGGGTACTTCGATCAGTGCACGCTCTTGTGAAGACAGCATGTCGCCCACTCCTCTGGTGTGGAGAAAGACGCGAGCCGAACTACTTGCCCACGACCAGCGCATGCCCCCAAGCGGCGCTGGTTGTGGGACATCTCTTACTTATGCCTTACCACAGCCAAAACGACGAATGGGACCTCCGTGTAAAATGTGATCGCAATCACAGGATCCTCCGTGAGGTTGGCCTGCAGGCGGTCGGCTCGACACGACGAGCCGTGGCGGATGGAGTGGAGACGTGTCGGAGATGAACATCGATGGTGGAGTGGTCGTGGGCGTCGACACCTCCGCCGCCTCCCTCCGCGCCCTGAAGGCCGCGGCCGAGGAGGCCGAGTGCCGCGGTGCGCCGCTGCACGTGGTGCGCGCTTGGAGCATCCGCACCGCACCCCGCCCGGCCGACTGCCCGCCGAACGCGGTCCCCAGCATCGACGCCTTCCAGCAGGAGGTCGAGCGGGAGACGGCCAAGCTGGTCGCCGCCAAGCTGGGCGAGAACCCGAAGGTCAAGATCGAGATCCACGCGGTCCACTCCCCGTCGCCGCAAGCTCTGCTCGCCGCCTCCCGAGGAGCGGACCTGCTGGTGGTCGGCCACCGCGGTCGAGGGGGGTTCGCCGGCCTCATGCTCGGCTCGGTGGCCGAGCAGTGCGTGCGGCACGCCTCCTGCCCGGTCCTGGTGGTGCGGCCCTCGCTCTGACAGAGCAGCCCTGCACCCGGTTGCGGTCGCGGGAAGTCTCGCTGGACGTGGTGGCGTCCATCCTGGAACGACAGCGAGCGGCGAAGAACGACGGGGAGGAAGCACAGGGCCCGGGCCATCCCCCGAATGACAGCCCGGGCCCTCCCCCGTCCCGACCGCCGGCGCCCCCGAGCGCTACTGCAGTCGGTCGTCTTCGGTTGTGCTCCAGCGGTCTCGGACCTCGGCGTGGTTCTCCGCTGACCCACCGCGTCTGAGGTGACCCGGTGCGATCGGCGACCGCTCGATCTTGCCGCCGATCCTATCGGTCGGCGTGATCAGGCTTACGGCCGGGCTCGGTAACGTTGTGCGATCCGGGGCCCAGCTGCGGATTCCCCGCTTCGATCAAGGTTTCCGGTTCCAAGATCAAATCCGCTGGTCAGGCATCGCGCCGGTGGGTCACCACGAGTCCGACCACCCAGACACCCACGGTGACGGCTCCGAAGTAGGCGAGCGCGCCCCACGGGCCGAGGGGCATGTCCAGGGACATGGGGCCACCGCCGGAGAGGAAGTGGTCGGCCATCACGAAGGGCATCCACCGCTGGGCGTCCGGACCGATCTCCGGCACCAGCGCGATGAGGTTCTCCACCAGCAGCGACCACAGCAGCAGCACGGTGACCGCTCCTGCGGTCTGCCGCAGCAACATGCCGACGCCGACCGCGAGGATCGCGGAGAAGGCGAACACCGGCCCCACACCGGCGATCTGGCGCCACTCGTCCGCGGTGGTGATCGCCAGGTCCGAGCTGGGCTGCAGGGCGCTGGAGATGCCCCAGGACCCGAACGCCGCGAGCTCACCGATGATCAGCGCGACGACCGCGACGACGGCGGTCTTCGCCAGCAGCACCGCGGTTCGGTTGGGCACCGCTTGGAAGGTCGCGCGGATGGTGCCGAAGCGGTACTCGGTGGTGATCGCCAGCGCGGCGAGCACGAGCGTCACCATCAGCCCGAACTGGTAGCCGAACTGCGTGGTGCGCAACGAGATCCCGTCGGAGTAACCCGCGATGAGCCCGGTGAAGCCGATCGGCAGGGCCAGCGCGAGGAACAGGCACCACCACGGGGAGCGGGTGGAGAAGAGCTTCATCCGCTCGACGGCGAGCAGGGTCATCGGGCCACCCCCTGGGCGGTCAGCTCGGTCGCCTCGCCGAGCGCGGTCTGGTACTCGACGGCGTCACTGGTCATCTGCATGAACGCGTCCTCCAGCGAGCCGCGCTGCGCGGAGAGCTCGTGCAACACGATCCGGTGCTGCGCGGCGATCTCACCGATCTGCTCGGTGGTGGCGCCGTCGACGACGAGGCGGTCGTCCGCAGTGGAGCGGATGGTGATCTCCTGCTCCTCGAGCAGCCGCTGCAGCTGCGGCACCTCGGGGGAGCGCACGAGCACCGAGCTGCTTCCGGCGTTGTCGACGAACTCGGCGGTGCTGCACTGCGCGATGAGCTTGCCGCGACCGATGACGACGAGTTCCTCCGCGGTGAGCGCCATTTCGGACAGCAGGTGGCTGGAGACGAAGACCGTGCGGCCCTCGGCGGCCAAGCCCTGCATGAACCGGCGGATCCAGTGGATGCCCTCGGGGTCCAGGCCGTTGACGGGCTCGTCGAACAGCAGCACCTCCGGGTCGCCCAGCAAGGCTGTGGCGATGCCGAGGCGCTGCGACATGCCGAGCGAGAACCCGCCGGCCCTGCGCCGGGCCACCTCGGTGAGGCCGACCTGCTCCAGGACTTCGTCGACCCGCTGCATCCCGATCCCGTTGGACCGCGCCATCCACCGCAGGTGCGCGCGGGCGGAGCGGTTCGGGTGGACCCACTTGGCGTCGAGCAGCGCGCCGACGGTGCGCAGCGGGTTCTTCAGCTCGCTGTAGCGCTTGCCGTTGATGCGGACCTCACCCGCGGTGGGGTTGTCGAGCCCGAGCATCATCCGCATCGTGGTGGACTTGCCCGCGCCGTTGGGGCCGAGGAACCCGGTGACGTGCCCGGGCTTGACGGTGAACGACAGGTCGTCCACCGCGACCTTCTGGCCGTAGCGCTTGGTGAGGCCTCTCGCCTCGATCATTGATCACTCCTGTTGCTGGACGCGGAGCCGTGCCGGTAGTGAACCGGTCCCGAGGATGACGCACCTCGGGGTTGCCCCTGAAGGTCACCCCGGTCCTGCCCTGATCTCCACTGTGGACCGGTCAGTCGAAGAGGCGGTCGAGCTCGGCGGCCAGGCCGTCCTCGGCGACGGTGCCGAGGGTGGCGTCGGCGGTGGCGCGCAGTTCCAGCGGTGCCTGACCCATCGCGACGCCCCGGGCCGCCCACTTCAGCATCTCGAAGTCGTTGGTGCCGTCGCCTGCGGCGAAAGTGCGCTCCGCGCTGATGCCGAGTTCGGTGCGCAGCTTCTCCAGGGCCGCGCCCTTCGTCTGGCCCTCGGGGACGACGGTCGCCCACGGCTCGTAGGTGTCGACGCTGAGCGTGCAGTGCGGCAACCGCAGACCGGCGAGCGTCTCGGCGAGCTCGGCCGGGTCGTGCCCGGTCCACTCGGCGATCAGCCGGGGCACCGGCCGGGCGGCCAGCTCGTCGACGGGGGTGCGCCGCTGCGGCCCGTGCAGCTTCTCCGGGTCGAAGGGTGCGGAGACGAGGTTGCCGACGCCGACGGCCTCGGCGGCGAAGATGCAGCCGGGCAGGTGCTCGCGGAGCGTCCGCAGCACGGGGGCCGCGTTGAACGAGGCCACCGACACGGGCTCGCGCTGCGCCACGTCGACCAGCACCGCCCCGTTGGAGCACAGCGCGAAGCCACTGGTCAGCGAGAGTTCGTCGAGCACCGGGGTGGTACCCAGGAAGGTGCGTCCGGTGGCCACGACGAGCTGCGCGCCGGACTCCACCACTCGCCGCACCGCGGCCTTGACCGCGTCGGAGATGGTCTGGGTGTCCGGGTCGAGCAGGGTTCCGTCGACGTCCAGTGCGACGAGTTCGGGCTTGCTGTCAACGCTCACCAGCGCAGGTTAGGGCCTGTCCGGATCGCTCCGCTCCGAGGCGCCGGTCACAGGGGGCGCAGCGCTCCACCTCCTGACCGCACCCGGACGGGAGTCCTCTGTGGAGCGGGCCCGGAGGGCGGTGGGGGCGTGGCAGGATGGGGTCGGCGGATCACCGGAAGTCCGGAATGTCCAACTCCACCGAGAGGGCACCTTGAACACCGCACCCGAGCAGCACTGGGCAGGCCCGCTGTCGGCCGCCGTGGCCCGGTTGTGCGCAGGGCTGCAACCGCAGGTGACCGAACGGACCGCCGAGGGCTTCGCCGAGGTCCTGCGCAGGCTCGGCGCCCCGCTGCAGGTCGCCGTGGCCGGGCGGATCAAGTCGGGCAAGTCCACGCTGGTCAACGCCCTGATCGGGCGGCGGGTCGCTCCCACCGACGTCGGCGAGTGCACCCGGCTGGTGACCCGCTTCCAGTACGGCACGGTCGACCGGGTCGAGGTGGTCTTCCACGACGGCCGCAAGCAAGCCGTGCCCTTCGACCCCGGCGGCGGCGTCCCCGCCGACCTGGGCGTGGACGTCGACGAGGTCTCCCACCTGGAGGCCTACCTGACCAACGCGGTGCTGCGCGACCTCACGGTGATCGACACCCCGGGCCTGGGTTCGCTGGACGCCGCCTCGGTCGCGCGCACCGAGCAGGCGCTGGGCACCCAGCAGCTCGACCCCGTCTCCCGCGAGGCGGTGATCGGGGCGGAGGCCGTGCTCTACGTGGTCACCCAGGGCGTGCGGGCCGACGACGAGCAGGCGCTGACCGCCTTCACCGCCGCGACCGCCAGCCGCGAAGCGGGCCCGGTGAACGCGATCGCGGTGCTGAACAAGGCCGACATGATCGAGCCCGACACGGTCGAGGGCGCTGGCGAGGACCTCTGGAAGGCCGCCGAGATCCTGGCCGCCAAGCAGTCGGACCTGCTCAAGCCGAGGGTCGCCGACGTGCTGCCGGTGATCGGGCTGCTCGCCGAGACCGCCGAGACCGGAGGTTTCACGGCCGGCGACGCCGAAGCGCTGCGGTCGCTGGCCGAGCTCGACGAGTCGACGCGGGAGACGCTGCTGCTGTCCGCGGACCTGTTCACCAGCTGGGAGTGCGACGTCCCCGCAGGCACCCGCACGCGCCTGCTGGAGCGGATGGACCTGCACGGCGTGCGCTGCGCGCTGGAGGCGCTGGACTCCGACCCGACCATCGCCGCCGGCGACCTGCGGCGACGCATCCGCGACGCGTCCGGACTGGCGTCGGTGCTGGACCGGCTGGACTCGGTGTTCCGGGTGCGGGCCGACGGGATCAAGGCCGCGGCCGCGCTCGCGTCGATCACCGCGCTCGCGCACTCCTCCGGGGACCGCGACGAGCGGCGGAAGGTGCACGACGCGATCGAGGGCCTGCTGGCCAAGCCCGAGGCCCACCAGCTGCGCGTCCTGGAGGCGTTGACGCTGGTGGCGTCCGGAACGGTGGAGATGCCACCGGACTTGGCCGATGAGGTCATGCGGGTCGGGAGCAGCACCGACCCGGGCGAGCAGCTGGGCAGGCCCGGGGTGCCGCAGGCGGAGCTGGTCGAGCTCGCGCTGGAGCGCGCCGGCTGGTGGCGCTCCTTCTCCTCGTTCGGTGCCACACCCGCGCAGAGCAGGGTCGCGCACGTGGTGCACCGGGCCTACTTCCTGATCTGGCAGCAACTGCGAACCAGGTGATCACCGTGCGGAGCTGGAGGCGGTCGAAGAAGTCACCCGAAAGCGGAACCGCACCCCTTCCGGATTCGTCAGTGGTGAGCGAGGCCGGTGACCCGGCCACCGACGCTGACGCCGATCAGGGGACCGACATGACCGCCGTGACCAGCGAAACCGTCACCGACCCGCTCGAGCGAGCGCTGACCGACCGCGCCGCGCTGATCCAGCTGTGCCTCTACGCCGTGGACCGGGCCCGCAGCGCCGGGGTGGCGGAACGCCTCGCCGAAGGCCTCACCGACATCGGCGTCATCCCGCTGCGGCCCGACGGCCAGCGCTTCGACCCGGCCTTCCACGAAGCGGGCGGCACCGTGCCCACCGACGACCCCGCGCTCGACGGCGTCATCGCCGAAACGGAACTACCGGGTTTCACCGATCACGACCGCGTCCTCCGGGCTCCGGTCGTCACCGTCTACCAGCTGCGCCGATGACCTCCACCCGGGTGGTCGTCCCGCTCGCGCGCCTACAACGCGCCTGCGGGAGCGGGTACCTTCTCGGGGGACCGACGGAGGGGAAGGCATGACGACGGCACCTGGTGTTGCTGCCGCTGCGCTTCCGCAGCAGGTCAAGCAGACCCGGGACAAGCTGCTCGCGTTCTTGCGGGAGGCCGACCCGTCGGCCTTCGACTGGGTCGAGCAGGTGCGCCGCAGCCGCCCCGCCACGCCCAGCGTGGTGGTCGTCGGCGAGACCAACCGCGGCAAGAGCTCCCTGGTCAACGCGCTGGTGGAGCACCCGGGGCTGTCCCCCGTGGACGCCGAGGTCGCCACCGCCACCTACCTGCAGTTCGAGCACGGCGAGCAGTGGGCGGCACGCGCCTGCTACCCGGGTCAGCACGACCCGGTGCCCTTCGACCTCGACGCACTGCCGAACTGGACCAGCGCCGGCCGGGAACTGCCCGAAGGGCAGCTGCCACCGCGCTACGTGCAGGTCACCGCACCGCTGGACCCGCTGGCCGAGCTGACCGTCGTCGACACCCCCGGCGTCGGCGGGCTCGAGGCGGTGCACGGCGAGCTCGCCCGCGAGGCCGCCACCTCCGCCACCGCGCTGCTGTTCGTCGTCGACGCCTCCTCCCCGTTCACCCGCGGCGAGCTGGAGTTCCTGAAGCAGGTCGGCGACCGCGTGGAGACCGTGGTGTTCGCGCTGGCCAAGACCGATCAGCACCGGGGCTGGCGGCAGGTGCTGTCCGAGGACCGCGCACTGCTCGCCGAGCACGCGCCCCGGTTCGCCGAAGTCCCGATCTACCCGGTCTCGGCGCGGATGCACCTGCTCGCCGCGCAGGACCCGGCCTCCGCCAACGCCGGGTTGCTGCGTGAGAAGTCCGGCGTCGTCGAGCTGCGCGAGGAGCTGGAGCGGCTGATCGCCGGCCGGTCGGCGATGCTCGGCGAGGCCAACACGATGCGCGCGCTGTCCACGGTCCTGGGGGAGCTGACCGCGGAACTGGAGGCGGAGAAGCGGGCGCTGACCGTCGGTGAGGACGAGGCCGAGTCGCTGCGCGCCCGCCGCGACGAGCTGACCACCGCGCGCCGCTCCTCGACCCGCGGCTGGCAGGTCAAGCTGCGCGGCGAGATCCAGCGCACCCGGGTGGAGACCAGCCACGACGTGTCGCGGCAGGTCCGCGACGTGCAGAACTGGTTCCGCCGGTCCATCGACGGGGCCGACCGCGAGGAGATCAACGACCTGCCCCGCCAGGTCGACATCGCGCTGCAGATGGTCTCCACGCGGATCGCCGCCACGCTCTCGTCGCGGCTGGCGGCCGTCGCCGAACAGGCGCTCGACGACCTCTTCTCCGCCGAGGAGCTCGACGTCATCCGCTCCCAGTTCGCCCGGGGTGTGCAGGCGCCGATCGCGCTGCGCCCGCCGGACAAGCGACCGCCCACCGCCGAGGACAAGCTGCTGGTGTTCATGGGCGTCTCCGGCGGCCTCGGGGTCGGTCGCGCCGCCGCGATGCCGCTCGCGGGGTTGGGCGCGGCCACGCTGAACCCGGTCGTGCTGCCGGTGACGATCGTGCTCGGGCTGGGCGCGGGCTGGTGGATGGCCCGCACCCGCAAGCACGCCGCCGACAAGCAGCACCTCAAGCAGTGGCTCACCGACGCCATCGCCGACGCCCGCTCCGCGCTGGACCAGCTCGTCGCCGAGCAGCTGATCGAGGCCGAGCAGCAGCTGTCTCTGGCCCTCGACGACGCCCTGACCAGGCGGATCGAGGCGATCGAGGGCGAGCTTCGCGATGTCGACAAAGCGCTGAAGATGGACGCCGCCGAGCGCAGCCGCCGCCTGCAGACCGTCGACCGCAGGCGGGCCGAGGCCACCTCCGGCCGGGAACGGGCCGAGCACCTCCTCGCCGGCATCCGCAACCTCCGGGACACCGTCGCCTGATCCACGCCGGCTGATCCCTCCTCCGAGTGGTCTTGCCGACGTCGTCGTTCCCCGGAACGGGGGTTCCGAGGCCGGTGATCTGGGGCGGAGCGCGGTCCGGACTTCGATCGGTGGTTCCGAGGGGGAACCTGAGGGCTCTACGCTTCGTCCAAGCGTGGAAGCTGAAGGCGGCGGAGGGTGCCGACGTGTACATCGAGGAGACCGGCGCGGGAGACGGCGACATCAAGGTCACCATCGACGGCGAGGAGTACACCGCCGAGGCCAACTACGACCTCGACGGTGACGGGCTGGACGAGACGGTCGCGGTGATGACCGACGAGGGTTTCGTCGCCTACATCGACGAGGACGCCGACGGTCAGGCCGACCTGGTGCAGACGATCACCCGCGACGGCCAGGTCCTCGACCAGACCCGGTTCCACGAGGACTCCGGCGAGTGGACCCCCGAGGCGCCGCAGCAGCACCCCGGCGGCACCGGCGAACCCCGCCCGGACGACGCCGAGCAGATGGTGATCGACACCCCGCAGGGAGACGTGCAGGTGGGGCCGGCGACCGAGGACAGCAACTCCGACGGCGTGGCCGACACCGCGGTCGTGCAGTCCGAGAACGGCAACACCGTGCTGGTCACCGACGTGGACGGGGACGGTTCCGCGGACCAGGTGGTCGAGATCAACCAGACCGGCGGCGTGACCATCTCGCACCACACCGGCGACGGGCAGTGGACCGTCGTCGAGCAGGGCCAGATCGGCGATGGAGGTCAGTACGCGCCGAACCAGGCGGCCTCCGCGACCGACGACGCGACCTGGACCTTCGACGAGCCCGAGCTGCAGCCCACCTCCCCGGTCGCCGAGGCCGGTCCCGCGGGCCGCTGCGTCGGAGAACCGGCGACCTCCGCGGACGACGACTCCTGGGTGTGACCCGGGGTCGAAGGAAATTCGACAGAATGTGATTCCAACACCCACTCGTGGTCTGGATTCTCAGGCCATCGAGCGGTTTTCATCTTCGCCCAATCCGCGCGGCAACCGCCGTTCGGCGGCTCTCCGCTGGGTACCGGACGTCCGAGCACCTGTCCGCTTCGCCGGAAAATCTGGCACCCCGAGCGGGCCCCGCCACGAGATTTCCGCGAGGGGCGGAGAAGAAATGTGAACTGAATCGATTCCCTTATCGTTCCTGTGAGAGAAGCGACAACGCTGATCTTCTTCGGGCGGCTCATTCCCCGTTAGCCTCGATGCATCCCTTTTCCACTTCGCCCGGCTCTCCGGGCCGGGCGAAGCTTTCCCTGCAAACGCCGGCGGGGGCGCTCCCGTCGGCGACCGATCCGGGCTGTGGCGCCCAGTCAGGAGACACGTCGCGATGACCGCATTGACCATCCCCGGTCTCGACCAGGCCCCGACCAAGCACGAGCGCCTGTTGTCGTGGGTGCGTGAGGTCGCGGAGCTGACCACACCCGATCGCGTGGTGTGGTGTGACGGTTCGCAGGACGAGTGGACGCGCATGACGGACCGCCTCGTCGAGGCCGGCACCTTCAAGCGTCTCGACAAGAAGGAGAACTCGTTCTACGCGGCGTCGGACCCGTCCGACGTGGCGCGCGTCGAGGAGCGGACCTACATCTGCTCCCGCGAAGAGAAGGACGCCGGGGTCACCAACAACTGGATGGACCCGGCCAAGATGAAGGCCACCATGACCGAGCTCTACCGGGGCTGCATGCGTGGTCGCACGATGTACGTCATCCCGTTCTGCATGGGCCCGCTGGACGCCGACCCGCCGCGCCTGGGCGTGGAGATCACCGACTCCGAGTACGTCGTGGTCTCGATGCACATCATGACCCGGATGGGCGCGAAGGTCCTGGAGCGCCTGGGCACCGATGCGGACTTCGTCCCCGCGCTGCACTCGGTGGGTGCGCCGCTGGAGCCCGGCCAGGAGGACGTGCCGTGGCCGTGCAACGACACGAAGTACATCACCCACTTCCCGGAGGAGCGGCTGATCTGGAGCTACGGCTCCGGCTACGGCGGCAACGCCCTGCTGGGCAAGAAGTGCTACTCGCTGCGCATCGCCTCCGCGATGGCGCGCGACGAGGGCTGGCTCGCCGAGCACATGCTGATCCTCAAGCTCATCTCGCCGGAGAACAAGGTCCACTACGTGGCCGCCGCGTTCCCGTCGGCCTGCGGCAAGACCAACCTGGCGATGCTCGAGCCGACCATCCCGGGCTGGAAGGTCGAGACCCTCGGCGACGACATCGCCTGGATGCGCTTCGGTGAGGACGGTCGCCTGTACGCGGTGAACCCGGAGGCCGGCTTCTTCGGTGTCGCCCCGGGCACCAACTGGAAGACCAACCCGAACGCGATGCGCACCATCGACAAGGGCAACTCGCTGTTCACCAACGTCGCGCTGACCGACGACGGCGACGTCTGGTGGGAGGAGATGGAGGGCGACCCGCAGCACCTCACCGACTGGAAGGGCAACGACTGGACGCCCGAGTCGGACGTGAAGGCCGCCCACCCGAACTCCCGCTACTGCACGCCGATGTCGCAGTGCCCGATCCTGGCGCCCGAGTGGGACGACCCGAACGGCGTGCCGATCTCGGCGATCCTGTTCGGCGGCCGTCGCAAGACCACGATCCCGCTGGTCAACGAGGCCTTCGACTGGCAGCACGGCGTCTTCATGGGCGCCACCCTGTCCTCGGAGAAGACCGCAGCCGCGGCCGGCAAGGTCGGCGAGGTCCGCCGCGACCCGATGGCCATGCTGCCGTTCATCGGCTACAACGTCGGCGACTACTTCCAGCACTGGGTGAACGTCGGCAAGGAGGCGGACGCCTCGAAGCTGCCGAAGATCTTCTACGTGAACTGGTTCCGCCGCGACGAGTCCGGCAAGAAGATCGTGTGGCCGGGCTTCGGCGAGAACTCGCGCGTGCTCAAGTGGATCATCGAGCGGCTCGAGGGCAACGCCGCCGCCGAGGACACCGCGATCGGCCGGGTTCCCACTGCCGACCAGATCGACCTGTCCGGCCTGGACACCCCGGTCGAGGACGTCGAGACCGCGCTGAACGTCGACGTCGACGAGTGGAAGGAAGAGCTGCCGCTGATCGAGGAGTGGTTCGACACCATCGGTGACGCGCTGCCCACCTCGATGCGCGACGAGCTCGAAGCCCTCAAGCAGCGCCTGGGCTGAGACCTGGGCGGGTGAGCGTCCGGAACGTCGTGGGAAGCTCCGGGCCTCCACCCGTCCGACGCGGACGGTGATCGTGCGCGTACCTGGAAGCGGCGCCTCCCCCAAGGGGAGGCGCCGCTTTCGCGTTCCCGCCCCGACGGGGTCGTTCGACGACCGCCAGCAACCGACCGGGCACCCCGCGCGTCCTGTGGACGTCCGCTTCGCGAAGAGGACGAGGCGGCAGCCGGACCGAAGGGGTGTGTCCGATGGCTGATCTGGCGATGCTGGCGTTGTCCCTCGTCGTGACCGCAGCGGTGCTGCTGGTGCCGCGCGGCGCGGCAGCTCGCTCCGAGGAGAGGACCGGAGCTGCGCACGACAGCACCGGCAGGACCCGCACGTCCTGAACCGGCCCGCGCTCCGCTCCCTCCCGGGGAAGCGGAGCGCGGACGGGCTCACTGTTCTGATGATGCGGCGGGACCGCGTTGTCGTCCACCACCTGGGGCGCTGGCCCCGCCGCGGGTTCTGAGCGCCTTCGTGGCGAGTACGCCGGGACGCCGCCCATGGGCCGTGCATCAGGAGCGGCGCACGGAGTCCACGGAGGCGCTGCGCTCTCCCGCCCGGGTTTCCGCCACCCGCACCGCCAAGCGGAGCGGGTCTTGAACAGCTCCTAGTTCTTGATGGCACCGGCGAGGTTGAAGGCGCCTCCGAGGTAGCGGGAGACCACGAGGTACAGGGCGATGACCGGTGCCGTGTAGAGGATCGAGTAGGCCGCGAGCTGGCCGTAGGCGATGAGGCCGCCTTGGCCGAAGAACGCGAAGATCCCCACCGAGGCCGGCTGCTTGGCCGAGTCCAGCAGCAGCACGAACGGGACGAAGAAGTTCCCCCACGCGTTGATGAAGGTGAAGATCGCGACCACGCCCATGCCGGGCACGATGAGCGGCAGCACCACCGAGCGCAGCGCCTGCATCGCCGAGGCGCCGTCGACCCACGCCGCCTCCTCGAGGCTGATCGGCACGCCGTCCATGAAGTTCTTCGTCATCCAGATCGCGATCGGCAGCGAGGTCGCCGCCAGGAACAACGTCGTGCCGAACATCGAATCCACCAGCTCCACCTGCACGAACATGCTGTAGACCGGCACCATCACGGCCGTCATCGGCAAGCCGGAGGCGAACAGCACGAGGTAGAGGAACGGGCGCCGGAAGCGCAGCTGGTAGCGCGACAGCGGGTAGGCGCACAGCACGGCTGAGACCACCGAGACCACCGACGCACCGCCGCACAGCACCAAGCCGTTCCACAGTGGACGACCGCTGACCTCCCAGCTGAGCACCTGCGCGAAGTTGTCCAGGGTGAACGCGCTCGGCACCTGCGCCGACAGCGGTGCGTCGGCGTCGAAGGACGCCGTGACCAACCACAGCAGCGGTGCGAGGAAGGCGAGGGCGACCACCGCCAGCACCAGGTGCACCACCACCGACACCGAGCGCCGCCTCGCGACAGTGACTCCGGCCATCACGTCCCGTCCTCGTCCGGATCTCCGATGCTGCTCGCGTAGAGCACCGCGAACAGCCCGCCGATGGTCAGCAGCACCAAGGAGATCGTCGCGCCGTACCCGATCTCGTCGAACTCGAAGGCGGAGTCGTACATCAGCAGCGGCAACGTCTGGGTCGCCGCGTTCGGCCCGCCCGCGGTGAGCACGTAGATGAGCGTGAACACGCCGACCGTCTGCAGCGTGATGAGCATCAGGTTGGTGGTCACCGTCCGGCGGATCACCGGGAGCGTGACGTGCCAGAACCGGCGCAGCACCCCGGCCCCGTCGACCTCGGCGGCCTCGGTCAGGTCGGTGGGCACCTCGGCGAGCGCGGCCTGGTAGACCAGCATCGAGAAGGCCGTGCCGCGCCAGACGTTGCCGAGCACCACCGCGAGCATCGGCACGTGGTAGAGCCAGTCCACGCCCTCCAGCCCGAGCCCGACCAGCACGTTGTTCAGCGTGCCGTCGGTGTTGAGGAAGGCGTAGATCGCGAACGCGGCGACCAGCTCCGGCAGCACCCACGCGGACACGACCGCGGTGCCGACGACGTTGCGCAGCCAGCGGTTCCGGTGCCGGGTCAGCAGGGCGATGAACATGCCCAGGCAGTTCTGCCCGATGACCGCCGATCCCACGGTGAACACCACGGTCGCCCAGATCGCGTGCCACAGCGCGGGGTCCGTGAACATCCGCTGGTAGTTGTCCAGCCCGACGAACTCCGGGGAGCTCGCCGCCGCGCCGGTCAGCGCTGCGTCGGTGAACGAGACGTAGCCACTCCACAGGATCGGGCCGATCACGAACAACCCGAGCAACAACGTGGCGGGCGCCATCGGCGCGAGCCACCGCCGCACCGCCGTCATCCTCAGCCCGCCTGGGTGTTGGCAGGTTCCACGATCCGCGAGACCTGCTGCGCCCACCGGTCGGAGACCTCCGCAGGCGGCGTGCCGGCGACGACCTCGAGCACCGACTTCTGGATCTCCTCGGAGACCTTCGGGTACTCCGGCAGCGCGGGCCGGTAGTGGGTGTTGGCCAGCAGCCCGATCCAGAACTGGTTGAGCGGGTTGGCCTCGGCGATCCTCGGGTCCGCGGCCGCGTCGGCGCGCGCGGGCAGGTTCCCGGTGGCGGCCGAGTACTCGACGACGTTGTCCTTGGACAGGGCCTGCTTGATGAACTCGAAGGCGTCGTCGGGCTTGTCGCTGGCCGAGCTGACCGCCAGCGTCCACCCGCCGGAGAGCGTCACCGTGCCCGGCGCCTGCCCGAACTGGGTGGGCATGGCCGTCGCGGACATGGTCTTCGACCAGTCCGTCCAGCCCGCGTCGAGCCAGTTGCCGGAGGCGAAGCTGCCGTCGAGCCGGATGGCGACCTTGCCCTCCTGGGCGAGCTGGTCGCGCTGGTTCTTGTCGTACTGGGCGTCGGCGATCTGCGGTTTGCTCTGCGTGAGGCCCTCACCGACCGCGGTGGACAGGAACCCCATCGCGTCGGTGAACCCCTGGCTGGGCACCAGCCACTTGCGCTGCTGCTCGTCGTAGAGCGTGCCGGTGCTGGTTCCGTAGAGCAGCATCTCGACGGTCTGCATGCTCACCGACTCGCCCTCGGCCTTGCCCAGCGGCATGTCGATGCCGATCACGTCGGGGCGCTTCTGCTTGATCTGGCGCGCGGCGGCGAGGATGTCCTCCCAGGTGCGGGGTTTCCACTCCGCCGGTAGCCCGACCTCGGCGAACAGCTGCCGGTTGTACCAGAGGCCGCGGGTGTCGGTGTCGAGCGGAACGCCGTAGACCCGGCCGTCGGCGGCCTTGCCGGCCTGCTTGGTGCTGCCGATGTAGGAGCCGTTCCAGTCGGGCCACTGGGCCAGCCTGTCGTCCAACGGCAGCAGGTAGCCGGCCTCGACGTCGGAGTTGACCTGGAAGGAGTCCTCGTAGAGCACGTCGGGCGCGGTGGACTCCGAGCGCATCCGCAGCTGCAGCTTGGACAGGTACTCGCTCTCCGGCGCGACGACCGGGTCGAGCTTGACGAACTTGCCGGGGTGAGCTTGCTCGTACTGCTGCTTCACGCGCTGCATCAGCGCGTCGACCTGCGTCGTGTTGCCGTAGCGGTGGTAGGCGACGGTGATCGTGCTCGGGTCCTCGCCGGACCCGCCGCAGGCGGAGATGCCCAGGGCAGCGGTGAGGATGGCGGCTAACGCGGTTCTCCGGCGCATCGGGCTCCTCCGGCCTGTGACGCTTGCGACTAAGCTGAGATCCGGATCACACTCGGTGGGCAACATAAGTCCATTCGTTTTCAGAAGTCAATGATCTTCCCCGGTCTCGGCGGAACGGACCGGCGATCACGCTGCTCGAGGAGGCCCGTGCTGAGACCCGTCACCACCGCGAAGCCGTTGCCCCACCTCGGGATTCGCACCGCCGTCGTTCGAAGTGGCGGCTGAGGTTCCGCCCCCGCACCGCACAGCGACCACCGGACAACGCTCGGAGGAGAGCCGCATGACCCCTGCGTCGTGGCAAGGGACGAACCTGCCCCGAGTCGGCGGTTTCAACCGCGCGGTCGTGCTGGACACGATCCGCCGCCACGGCGAGATCAGCCGGGTCGAGCTCGCCCAGCGCACCGGACTGACCGCGCAGACGATGTCCAACATCGTGCGGGCGCTCATCGACGACGGGCTGGTCACCGAGAACGGACGCGCGCCCTCCACCGGCGGGAAGCGGCGGGTGCTGCTCAAGGTGGTGCCGGACGCCTACTCCGCCGTCGGCCTGCACCTCGACCCGGAGCGCATCACCGGGGTCCTCGTCGACCTCGCCGGCGGTGTCCGGTTGCGCGCCACCCGGCGGCTGCCGAGCGAGGCCACGCCCGCCGCCGTCGCCACCGCGCTGACCCGCATCGGCCAGCAGTTGGTGCGCCGCTCGGGCCTGGAGCCCGAGCGCGTGCTGGGCGCCGGGTTGGCGGTGCCCGGACCGCTGGACCCGGCGCACCGCAAGGTCCTCGACCCGCCCAACCTCGACGGCTGGACCGAAGCCCCGCTCGCCGACCTCGTCGAGGAGCGGTTCGAGCTGCCGGTCGTGATGGACAACGACGCCACCGCCGCGGCCATCGGGGAGCGCTGGTCCGGCTGCGCGCAGCGCGCCGGCTCCTTCGTCTACGTCTACCTGGGCACCGGCGTGGGCATCGGCGTCGTCCTCGGCGACCAGGTGCACCGGGGTGTCAGCAACAACGCCGGCGAGATCGGGCACGTGCACAGCGGCGGCTCCCGCGAGTGCCACTGCGGCCGGCGCGGCTGCCTGGAGGCCTACTGCTCGATGCGCTCCATCGTCGCCGACTGGCGCGCGGCCATCGGCCGACCGGCACCGACCTCGGTCACCGCGGCCTACGACCAGCTGTGCCGGGACGCGGTCGCCGGGGAGGCCGCGGCCCGCAAGGTGCTGCGCCAGACCGCCACCCGCCTCGGCCAAGCCCTCGCGTCGGTGGTCAGCGTCCTCGACGTGGACCGGGTGGTGCTCGGCGGACCGGCGTTGCGGCACGTCTCGGAACTGGTGCGCAACCGGGTCTCGAAGGTGATCACCGCCCAGGTGTGGGCACCGCAGGTACGTCCGGTGCGCGTCGAGACGGCGCTGATCGGTGACGACGCCGCCGCGGTCGGCGCGGCGTCACTGGTGTTCGACCACGCCTACTCACCCCGTCTCAACACGCTCCTCGGCTCCTGACACCGCGTCGGCGACGGCGTGCCCGAACGCCTCCATGCCGCGGGCGTTCGGGTGCAGCGGGGCCGCCCACGAGGTCGGCACGAGGCCTTCGAAGTACTTCTGCTCCGGCGGCCGGCAGACGTCGTGCCCCTCGCTGACCGGGCCGAGGTCGACGAACTCCGCGCCGTGCGCGCGAGCCCGCTCGCCGAGCCGGGCGCTCAGCTCGTCCACCTTGGACTGGACGTGGTCGGCGTCGCGGGCCCACATCGGCTGCTTCGGGTGGCAACCGCCCGGCGGGAGGTAGGTGCCGTACCCGACCACCACGACCCGCGCGTCCGGTGCGCGGTGGGCGATCTCGTCGAGCGCCGCGTCGAAGTCCGGGAGGAACGCGTCGATCCGCTCGGACAGCTCGTCACCAGCAGCGGTGAAGCGGTCCGCGCAGGAGGACCCCACCGGTTCCGGGAGCGCGTTGAGGCACGACACCGCCGCCTGCACCAGGTCGACGTCGTTGCCGCCGATGGTGACGGTGACCAGGTCGGTCGTCTCGCTCAACGCGTCGTACTGCGGAGGCAGCACCACGTGCTGGCGGCCCGCGAAGTCCTCGGTCTCGGCGCCCGAACACGTCACGTCGACCAGCTCCGCGCCCCAGCGCGCGGCCGCGACCTGCGGGTAGTTCTTCGTCGACCGGAAGCACAGCAGGTTCGGGTCCGGGTGGGGCACCAGCGGGCCGGCGGCCGCCGAATCTCCCATCGCCACGTACTCGAGCACGTCCTGCTGGGCCACCGCGGGAAGTCCCGAGGACACCAACGCGAGCACTCCGGCACCAGCGACCACGGGCAACCGCAAGCCGACCACGAGGACCTCCCGACCCGATCAAGGCGACACCACCAAGATCAGAGCACGGAAGTGCCCGGGAGCAGCCGAAGAGCACCCGCACGCGCACCCGGTTCCCCCGAAGGGACGCGCCCTACTGGATGTCCCGCCGGAGCGCGCGCGTGATGCCCGCCGCCGCGGTCGTCGCGAGCACCCATCCCGCGGCGATGAGCGCGACGGTGATCCACTGCGAGGGGCCCGCCGTCCGCCACATCACGTCGTGGCCGAGGTTGATGATCGGCACCAGCTGGTCGACGGTGTAGAGCAGCGGGCTCCAGTGCGGGTGGTCCTCCTCGTTGATCGGCGTCAGCGGCCCGTTCACCGAGAACCACGTGGTGCCCGCAGCCGTGAGCAGCACCAGCCAGATCAGCGCGCGCAGCGGGCGGTAGCCGTAGCTGACCGTGATCTGCTGCAGGAAGCTCCACAACCGCACCGGCGGCCGGAACACCGGGCGGGTCGAGGTGGCGATCGCCTTGTAACGTCGGCGCTGCTTCTCGATGAGCACCGTGACGGCGTGCTCCTCGTTGCCGTTGCCGCTGAAGACCTTCACCAGCTGGTCGTAAGGGCCCGGCTGGTAGCGGTCACCGGAGTTGGCGCGCAGCCAGGCCAACCGCTCCTGGACCTTGTCGACGTCGGAGGGCTCGATGCTGTCGACGAAGTTGTCGTAGCTGAAGTCGTCGATGTCGACGCCCCCGCTGGCCTGCCACAACCGCGCGTTGTCGGCCAGCAGCTCGCACTGGGCCTGCCGCAGCAGGATCCGCCCGCGCGGCGCGTCGTCGACGCTGAGCGTGAGCTCCTGGGTGACCATGCCGAACCCGTTGATGGCGTTGCGGCTCAACCCGTCTCCGAGTCGGGCGCCCCAGAAGTTGGCCTGCCTGCCGATCTCCGCCCGCCGCAGCTGCACCTCGCCCTCGGTGACGAACGGCCGGATCCCCGAGGCGCACACCAGGTCTTGCGCGATCCGCGCGCCCCGCAGGTCGATCGAGGGCTTGTAAGCGAGCTTGTGCCGGTGCCAGGCGGGTTTGGTGAGCTCGGTGGCCCGCATGTCGAGGTTCGCACCGATGGAGGCGCCCTGGAGCTGCACCGACCCGGTGATGTCGGCTTCCCGGCAGTCGAAGTTGCTGCCCACCGTCAACCGGCTCGCCAGCAGCACGTCGGTGCGCGCGCCGGTCAGCCGAGCGCGGTTGAGCTGGAAGCTGCCGTGCACGCGCACGTCGGTCATCCGCCACTCGCCCCACACGTCGACCGAGCCGGCGGCGAGGTTGCCGCGGATCTCGGTGCCGTCGATGTGGAGGGCGCGCAGCGAGCGGTCCACCGCGGCCCGCTCCGACTGCGCCCAGGTCAGGTCGATCTGCGCGCCGGAGAGGCGCAGGTCGCCCTCGACGCACGCGCTGACCATGCGGATCGTGCCGCCGCTGCGGAAGTTCTCGTCCAGCTCGACGTCGCCGTGCACGTGGCTGCGGTCGGCGATGAGCGTGCTGGTCGGGTCGTCGTAGGGCGATTCGCCGCGCCGCGGCGGGGTCATGCCGGGCTCCAGCACCGCGTCGCGCATCCGCAGGTCGCCGGCGATGCTCGCGCTCGGGATGAACACCAACCCGGCCACGGTGAAGGACTTGCCGGTGCTCGGGTCGACGTCGCAGCGCAACGAGCCGCCGAGCTGTATCCCGTTGGCGTTGAGCGCCAACCGGCCCCGGTTGCGCAGCGAGGCCCCGAGGAGCGTGAGGTTGCCGCCGATCTTGGCGCCCGGCACGCGGATCTCACCGGCGACGCTGATGCCCATGGCCAGCATCGCCCCGGCCACGGTCAGCCGGTCGGCGTAGATCGCGCGCCGGCCCGGGTTGTGCAGCTCGCTGCCGTTGAGCAGCAGCGAGCCGCCGAGCTCGGCGTCGGCGAGGTCGATGACCCCGTCCCGGGTGGTGCAGTGCAGCAGGTGGGTGTCGCTGGTGGTCCGCAGGTTGCGGGCGTTCATGCCGGGCAGCAGGCAGTTGCGCAGCACGAGACCGGCCATCGAGGCCTGCCGGACGTCGGGCGCTTCGAGGAAGCGGCAGCGGACGAACTCCAGCAGGTAGGGCAGTTCGGCGGCCCGCAGGTTGAGGCAACCGCTGATCACCGCGTCCTGGATCAGGATCACCGGCTGCTGCCGGGAACGCCGGGCGAAGGGCCGCCAGCCCGTCTCGTCGGGCGACTCGATCAGCCGCCGGGAGAGGAACTCGCCGCGGATCTCCTGGTCGTACTCGTGCTCGTCGGCGTGCACGTCGAGCGGCTGGTCCGCGGACGTGTCGGGTCTGCCGTTGCGCAGCAGCTCGTCGACTCGCCGCTCAGCAGCCGTCAGCGGACCGTTGCCGTTCTCCTTGACCTTGCCGCTAGGCACCGTCGCCCCCGAAACCCCGCGAAACGTTGTCGATCATCCACCCATTAGGACGTCTCACCACCGCGCGAGGTTTCGTCCCGGTCCAGAAAACACCGGGATGGCGTAGCTCACCTGCCGTTCCACGTGAAACGGCCCCGGCGTGTCGCAGAACAACACTCCGGGGCCGCTGCACCGGCCTTCAGGGCGGCGGAGCCGCTCAGGTGCCGCTACGGCACGCCGAGCCAGCGCAGCCGAGGGACCTAGTCCGTGTGGATCGGGTCCAGGACCCGGGCGAGGAAGGTCCTGGTCCGCTCCTCCCCGGGGTTCCCGATGACCTCCGACGGCGGTCCCTGCTCGACGATCCCGCCGCCGTCCATGAACAGGACCCGGTCGGCGACCTCGCGGGCGAACTGCATCTCGTGGGTCACCACGAGCATCGTCATGCCCTCGTCGGCGAGCTGCCGCATCACGCCGAGCACGTCGCCGACCAGCTCGGGGTCCAGCGCCGAGGTCGGCTCGTCGAAGAGCATCACGTGCGGGTTCATCGACAGCGCACGCGCGATCGCGACCCGCTGCTGCTGACCGCCGGAGAGCTGCGCCGGCATCGCTCCGGCCTTCTCGGACAGGCCGACCTTGGCCAGGTTCTCCTGGGCGACCCGATCCGCCTCCTCCTTCGAGCGGCCCAGCACCTTGCGCTGCGCCACCGTCAGGTTCTCCAGCACCGACAGGTGGGAGAAGAGGTTGAACTGCTGGAACACCATGCCGACGTGGCGGCGGGCCGCGTCGAGGTCGGTCTCGGGGTCGGTCAGCTCGGTGCCGTCCACCCAAACCGTGCCCGCCGTCGGTTCTTCCAGCAGGTTCACGCAGCGCAGCAGCGTCGACTTGCCCGAACCCGAGGGGCCGATGACGCACACGACCTCACCGCGCTCGACCTGGACGTCGATGTCGCGCAGCACTTCCAGCGAGCCGAAGGACTTGCTCAGCCCGGAGAGTTCGATCATCACGTCGCTCACTTGGTGTCCCCCTTGGTCCGGACGCCGCCGAACTTGCGCTCCAGCAGGTCTGACACGCGCGACAGCGGAATCGTGATGATCAGGTAGCAGAGGCCGGCGATGAGGATCGGCGTCAGCGACTGGTACTGGTTCAGCGCGCCGCGACCGAACTTCGCCAGCTCGTACTGGTCCACCGACAGACCCAGCAGGTAGATCAGCGAGGAGTCCTTGGTGAGCAGGATGAGCTCGTTGGTCAGCGGCGGCAGGATGATCCGGAACGCCTGCGGCAGCACGACGGTCACCATCGTGCGGCTCGGCGACATGCCCAGCGACCGCGCTGCCTCGACCTGCCCCCGAGGCACGGCCTGGATGCCCGCGCGGATGGTCTCGGCCATGTAGGCGGCACCGACCAGCCCGAGGCTGAGCATCACGGTCGAGAGGTTGTTGAACTTGAGCCCGAAGGCGATCGGCACGCCGTAGCCGAACGCGATGAACACCAGCAGCGCCGGGAGTCCGCGGAACAGCTCGATGTAGCCGGTGGCGATCCACCGGTACGGGGCGACCGGCGACATCTTCATGAGCGCGAGCACGATCGCGAGGCCGAGGCCGAACGCGAAGCCCACCGCGGTGTAGACGAGGGTGTTGAGCAGCGCGGTGGTGATCACGTCGGGGAACTGGGCCTGGGCGACCTCGACGTTGAAGAACGCCCGGCCGATCGAACCCCAGTCCGCGACGAACGCCACCACCACGACGGCCACGACCAGCACCGCGTACTGGATGCCGAGGTTGAGCCGTGCCCGCTGTCGTCGGCCCAGTCCTGCCTTGGGCCGCTCGATCTCGGTTGTCATCGACTTCTCTCCATGTGTTCGGCGGGGCGTCCGCGACGGTGTTCGCGGCCCCGCAGCACCGCTCGGGGCCGGCGTGTTCGACGCCGACCCCGAGCTGGCACGACTCAGCGGGTCATTCCGGCTTCTTGCCGAACCACTTCTCGTAGATGCGGTCGTACTCGCCGGACTGCTTGGCCTTGGCCAGGGACTCGTTGACCTTGGTCAGCAGCGCGGTGTTGCCCTTGCGGACACCGATGCCGTACTTGTCACCGGTCACGAACTCCTTGGTGACCTCGGTGTCCGGGTTGTTCTTGGCGAAGTTGTAGAGCACGCCGTTGTCGTTGATCGCGGCGTCGACCTTGCCGATCTGCACCCCGTTCTCCTGCAGGGCCAGGTCGTCGAAGTCCACGACCTCGTAGCCGAACTCGGCCTTGTGGGCCTCGGCGTAGTCCTTGCCCGTGGTGCCGACCTGCACGCCCAGCTTCTTGCCGCGCAGCTGGGAGAGGTCGGTGATGCCCGAGCCCTTCTTCACCAGCAGCGCCTGCTCGGCGTCGAAGTACGGGTCGGAGAAGTCCAGGTTCTGCTGACGCGATTCGGTGATGGTCATCGCGGCGGCTGCGACGTCGCACTGCCCGCTGTTGAGCGACTCACCCGACTGGATCCCTTCGTCGAAGGGCGCGTCGACGATCTTCTGCTGCACGCCGAGGTCGCGCGCGACCAGGTCGACCAGGTCGACGTCGAAGCCGACGATCTTGCCGCCCTCTCCCGGGAACTGGAACGGCTCGTAGGGGAGGTGGGTGCAGGTGGTCAGCGAACCGGGAGCGATCAAGCTCAGCTCGCCACCGCCCTGCGCTCCGCCGCCCGTCGTGGATTCCACGCAACCTGTCACTGCCACAGCCAAGGTCAGCGCAGGCAGCATTGCCAGCGCACGGAGGGTTCTGCGACGCGCCACGATGTAACTCCTAGTAGGTGAGAACGCGGGTGCTCGAATGGTGCCACTCGATCGGAGGTAAACCCAATAGCTGGAGTTGCGAATCCATCAAGTTCGTCGAAATCCGACATCCACCTCCCGGACACCTCTCGGCAAACCTGACGCCCGCGCGGCCTCCGAGCGGGAGATCTTCCGCCGTTCGACCTCCGTGCGCTGCGAACTCACCGCGGCGACCGCCCAGCCCTGTGTCCACCACCACGACGTCGCACGCCGGCCCGGACGGCACCCACCGTGGCCGGACGGCGACGAGTTGACGACATCCCGCCACACCGGCCCCCCGACCGCAATCGCGACCCGCCGTCACGGTGGCGAGGTGCGGACGTGAGAAGGGCCCTCCCCCAGCGGGGAAGGGCCCTTCGCGTCGCGCTGCTCAGCCGGGTGGCGGCGGAGGCGGGCAGTGGATGATCGGCTGCGGGTTGTACTTGACCTTCTTGTTCTCGGTGCGCACCTCGCCGGTCGTGAGGTCCCGGATGGTCCGGGTGTCGACGACGGTGAAGCCCGGCGCGCCCTTGCTCGGGCTGCACGGACCGGTGGCCGGGCCCGGCTTCTCCATCGGCGGCGTCGGTTCGGTCCGCGGGCCGGTCGACGACTGCACGTCGAACTGCTTGGTGCCCCACAGCTTCACCGTGATCGACGACGGAGTCCACTCCGTGGTGAGCATGATGCCGCTCTTGGAGACGTTCTTGAACTTCACGTCGATGATGCTCTTGCCGTTCGGCGACTGGAACACCGTCGCTTCGCGACCGGCCGGGTAGCGGCTGATGTAGTAGCTGTGCGGCTTGTGCTCGACGTCCTTCATGCCGGCGAAGTACGAGGCGTTGTACAGCGTGGTCGCGAACTGCGAGATGCCGCCGCCGACGGCACGGCCGGGGTGACCGTCCTCGATGATCCCCGACTCGACGTAGCCCTGCGGGATGCCGCGCGGACCGGTGTAGCCGTTGAGGCTGAACGTCTCGCCCGGGCGCAGGATCGCGCCGTTGACCTGCTCGGCGACCCGGCGGATGTTCACCCCCGAGGCCGGTTCGAAGCCGCCGGTCTGGAACTCGCCGACGACCTCGCGGATTCCGAGCTGGTTGGCCTGCTCGGTGGTGAACTGCGCCGGTGCCGGCACGTACACCGCCTGCACCACGCGCTGCTGCGGCTTGCGCAGGGTCTCCAGCACGGGGGCCAGGCTCTTCTCCCAGTCGACGCCGACGCCGTCCTCCGACGGGTGCACGACCGGGGCGCCGCCCTCGAGCTTGATCTCGGCGTCCTTGCCGGGCTTCATCGTGTCCCGCAGCTGCGGTTCGATGGCTCCGACCAGCGTCTTCTCGTCCAGGGAGGCCTTCAGGCCGCCCTGGCCGTCGGGCGTGAAGCGCAGCGCCTTCGCGATGACCTCCGGCTCCACCGTGGCGTTCTTGCCCTCGCCGCGGACGGTCACCGGGGAGGCCACGGCGGGCTCGGCGATCTCGTGCAGCGCCTTCTGCACGCCCTCGCGGGTGGTGCTCACCGGGAGCTGGGTGACCGGCAGCGGGATCGTCCGGCCCTCGGCCCAGTGGGCCTGGATCTCGCTGGCCGCGTGCTGGACGTCGAGGTTCTGGCCGGGCACCGGGTTCACCGGGACCGGCTTGGTGCCCTCGAAGCGGATGTCGCCGTCGGTGGGCTCCAGGCCCAGCTGCGGGCTGACCTCCTGCAGCGCGGCCAGCAGCTCTTCGCGGTCGCTCGTGCTGACGGGAGTGACCTCGTGCGTGCTGAACAGCGACCCGATCCGGGTGAAGGGGTTCAGCGGCTGGGTGTCGGCCTTGTCGACGGTCGCGGCCCAGTCCATCCGCAGGCCGACGTCGTCGGGCTTGATCGTGGCGCCGCGGTCGCCGACCTGCAGCCGGACCGGCTTGTCCATGCCCGGTTCGAGCTCGTCGCGGAGCTTGCTCTCGGCGGCGGCCGGGTCGAGGGTGCCGACGTCGACCCCGGCGACCACCGTGCCGCGCGGCAGGGATCCGCTGGTGAACAGCAGGTCACCGACGTAGAGGAGGACCAGGGCCGCAGCGGCGACACCGGCGTACAGCCCGCCCTTGAGCAGCTTCTGCCGCTTCTGATCGGCGGGGGAGGGCTCGCCGGGAGTGCTCCAGCCGAGCTGGGTGCCGGCGACGCCGTCCTGCTGCCCGCCCATCATCGAGGTCTGCCCGCCCGGCTGCTGAGACCGGCCGTGGTAGGCCGTGGGCTGGTCCGCGCCGACGGTGGGGATGGACTGGGTGGCGCCGATCGGGAAACCGCTGAAGTCGGTCGGCAGCGCGGCGATCTGCTGAGTGCGCTCGCTGTCCGATTCCGGAGCCGAACGGTCGTCCTGAGCTTCGGGGTCCTGGACTGGCCAGGCCTGCCTGGTCTCGGCGTCGGAGGTGTTCTGCTGGTCGGTGCGCAACCGTTCGGTCGACGGATCCGCACCGCTGCGGTTGTCGTGGTTTTCCGGCACCGCTTCCCCTTCTCCTGTCGGTCGTGCGGTGGGGGCGTTGGAGGACGCTCTCGCCGGGGTCCGGCTCGGGGCTCCGACTACAGGTACAGGCCCGTGCCCTGTTCGGTTTGTTCCGTGGCCACGGCGTGCAGATCCCGCTCCCGCATCACCAGGTAGGCCTGCCCTTGCACCTCGACCTCGTACTGCTCGTCGGGGTTGAACAGGACCTGGTCGCCGACCTTGACGGTCCGCACGTGACTGCCCACGCCGAAGACCTCGCCCCAGACCAACCGCTTGGCCACCTGCGCGGTCGCCGGAATCACGATGCCGCCGCTGCTGCGGCGTTCTCCGGACTCCTGGGCGATGCGCACCATGACCCGGTCGTGCAGCATCTGGATTTCGAGCTTGGCATCGGTCACCCGAAAAGTTTACTTGCCACCACCGGGTGACTCAGGGGCCAGGGGCCCATCAGAACCGGTCGTTGACCACCCGGTTCGCGATCTCCCAGGGCAGGACGCGCGCACGGGACCGGCCCCGGTGGGGACCGGCCCCGTCCTCGCCCTCGTGACCTGGGGTTGTGCGAGTCCGATACCGGATCGGTCTCGATTTCGCCGCGCGGTGCGGATCAGGCGTCCAGACCGCCCATCACCAGCGGGAGCCTGCGGGGCCCGTCGGCCGAGATCGTGATCGGCACGCCCCAGTCCTGACGGGTCAGGCGGCAGGCGGGGTGCTCGACCGAGTCGTCGTCATCGCAGCTGGCGGCCTGGGCGACCACGTGCAGGACGCCGTGCTCGACGCCCTCGGCCAGCACCAGCCGGCGGGTCAGGTCGGTGCCCACGCCCGCGCCCTCGACCAGCAGGTCCTCCGGTGTCGAGGTGACCTCCAGGCGGGTGGAGGGGCCGTACCGTTCGTCGAGCTTGGTGCCCGGCGGCGGCGTGAACACCACTGCGAGCTCCACCTCCCCGGCGCCGATCTCGGTGGACGGCCGCTTGACCTGCTGCGACGCACCGTCGACGAGCTTGGCGGCCAGGCCCGGCGGGACCGGGCGCTCCAATCGGTGGGCAGCGGAGGCGACCACGACCAGCTCGCCGTCCACCACGGTCGCCCCGGAGGGCTCGGCGACGTCGGTGGCCAGGGTGGACACCTCGTCGGTGGCGGGGTCGTAGCGGCGGACGGCGCCGTTGTAGGTGTCGCAGACCGCGACCGAACCGTCCGGCAGCACGGCCACCCCCAGCGGGTGCTGGAGCAGGGCCTTCGCAGCCGGTCCGTCGGCGTGGCCGAAGTCGAACAGACCGGTGCCCACCGCGGTGCGGATCGCGAACCCGTCGCCGCCGGCCTCGGCCCAGCGCAGCGCGGAGGTCTCGGAGTCGGCCAGCCACAGGCGGTCCCCACCGTCGGCGAGGCCGGAGGTCTGCGCGAAGAACGCCTGGTCAGCGGCGCCATCCCGGAGGCCCTCGACGGTGGTGCCGGCGAACCGGCGGACCTCGCCGGTGCTCGGGTCGAACAGGCCGAGCGTGTGGTTGCCCGCCATCGCGATCACCACGCCGCCGGCCGGCTCCCACCAGGCGACGTCCCACGGGCTCGTCAACGGCGTCTCCAGCCCGGGCCCGCTGTCGGACCCGTCGCGCCACTGCTCGCCGGTCCCGGCCAGCGTGGTCACGGAGCCGTCGCTGAGCCGCAGCCCCCGCAGCAGGTGGTTGACGGTGTCGGCGACGACCACGTCGTACCCGGCGGAGGCGGCGAGCCCTTCGGGCAGCAGCGCGAGCCCGGCGGGCTCGGCGAACGTCGGCTCGGTCCCGTCGGCACGACCCCGCTCACCGGTGCCGATGCGGCGGACGACGGTCTCGCCGTCGGGCTCGAACTCGACCAGCGAGTGGTTCGCCGAGTCCGACACCAGCAGGTTGCCGTTGCCCAGCGCGATGACCTTGCCGGGGAAGCGCAGCTCCGTCTCCGGCGCGGGCGGCGGCACGTAGGGGTCGTCGCCGCGGTGCAGCGTGCCCTTGGCGTCGTGCTCCGCGACGACCTCGGAGATCACGCTGCGCAGCGCCTCGACGTGGCCCTCACCCGCGGCCACGTGCACGACGTAGCCCTCGGGGTCGATGACCACGAGCGTCGGCCAGGCCTTCACGGCGTAGTTCTGCCAGGTGGTCAGCTCCGGGTCGTCGAGCACCGGGTGGTGCACGGCGTAGCGCTCGACGGCCGCGGCCAGGGCGTCCGGATCGGCCTCGTGCTCGAACTTCGGCGAGTGCACGCCGACGGTCACGACCTCGTCGGCGAACTCGGCCTCGAGCGGCCGGAGCTCGTCGATCACGTGCAGGCAGTTGATGCAGCAGAAGGTCCAGAAGTCGAGGACCAGGACTTTGCCCCGGAAGTCCTCGAGCCGGAGTTCCCGACCACCGGTGTTCAACCACTGCCGCCCGACGAGCTCCGCGGCTCGTACCCGTCCCCGACGTTTCTGCTGCTCAGTCACAACAGCAGTCAACAACAACCGCCACCACCGTGTTCCACGAGGTGGGCGGCGTCATGACCGCGACCACTCGAGGCAGCCCGCACGGGACGAGCGGGTCCAGAACGGCGGACGGCTGTCCTCGTCCGGGATCGCCTCTCACCTGATCGGGCGGGGGTGACTCAGGGGAGGAGCTCGCCAGCCGTGGTGGTGAGCGTGCTCAGGGCCGTCCTGATCACCGGGTGCTCACCACCGCCGCGGCGGGTGGCCGCGTGGATCCGCCGGGCCGGGGCAGGTTCGCCGCGGAGCGGGACGCGCACGACCGGCCAGTCGTGAAGCCGGGCGAGGCGCGGAACCAGGATGATCCCGAAGTGGTGCGCGACCAGCGCCGTTCCGGTGTCCCACTCGTCGGCGTAGTGCACGATGTTGGGGCTGAACCCCGCCGAGGTGCAGGCCGCCCGCACCAGCTCGTGGTACGTGCTGCCCGGGCGGCCGACGATCCACTGCTCGTCGGCGACGTCGGCGAGCTGGACCCGGCTGCGCTTCGTCAGCGGGTGACCGACGGGCACGACCAGGTCGAGCGGGTCGTCGACGAGGCGCTGCTGCTCGAAGCGCTCGTCGGCGGGCGGCGGCAGGTCAGCGGTGCCGATCACCAGCGCCAGGTCCGCGTCTCCGGACAGCAGGAGGTCGAAGCACCGGGCCGGTTCCGCTTCGATCACCCGGACCCGGACCTGCGGGTACTGCTCCCGCAACGCCGCTGCGGCGGGCGGCAGCAGGTGGGTGGCCGCGGTGGAGAACCCGCACAGCGTGAACGACCCGCTCGGTTCCTCGGTGGTGGCGGCGAGCTCCGCGTAGGCGCGCTCGACCTGGGCGTGCAGCACCTCGGCGTGGTGCAACACCGTCCGAGCGGCCGAGGTGAGCTTGACGCCCCTGCCGGACTGGCTGATCAGCTCGGTTCCGAGCTCGTCGGCGAGCTGGCGCAGCTGGTACGACACCGCCGAGGGCGTGTAGTTCAGCGCCGCGGCGGCGGCCGTGATGGTGCCGTGGTGGGCGACCACCTGCAGCACCTTGAGCCGAGGGTCGATCATGCGAACATTCTGCACGGTCTTCTGCAGGAACGTTCGATTTTCTTCAGCGGTGGCTGGCGGCAGCCTGGTGTCGTGATCCCCTCGGCTGCTCCCACGCGCTCGGTCCGCACCGGCGTCCACGTCCTCGTCGTCCTCACCGCGGGCGCCTACCTCCCGAGCCCGCTGCTGCCCGGTTACCAGCACGACTTCGGGTTCAGCGATCTGTCCCTGACCCTGATCTACGCCACGTTCGCGCTGGTCAGCGCACCTGCTCTGCTGGTGCTCGGGCCGGCTACCGACGCACTGGGACCGCGCGCGGTGCTGCGCGCGAGCCTGGTCGCCGGCGCCGTCGCCTCGCTCTGCTTCGCGCTCGCCTCCGGAACACCGTGGCTGGTGGTCGGACGGGCCGCGCAGGGCGTCGCGCTCGGAGCTGCCACCGGCGCCTCGAGTGTGCTGATCAGCGAGAACGCCCCGGGACGCGGTCCGTTGCTGGCCAGCGCGGCGTTCCTGGCCGGCACCGCGGCCGGGCCGGTCGTGTCCGGGGCGCTCGCCGAGCACGCCCCGGCGCCGTTCGTGCTGCCCTTCCTGCTGCACCTGGCGCTGCTGGCCCACGGCTGGTCCCGGGTGTCGCGCCTGCCTGCGCCGGCGACCGGCCTGCGGTGGCGTCCCACCCGGCCGCGGATCCCGGCGGGCGTGCGCGCGGTGTTCGCCACGGCCGCCGCGACCGGCTTCCTCGCGTGGACGGCGGTCGGTCTGTTCCTGTCGTTGATCCCCGCCCTGCTCGACCGCGCGGGGCACCGCGACCTGGCGGTGTCCGGCTGCGTCCTCGGCTCGGTGCTGGTCGTCTCGGTGCTGGCCCAGCCGCTGGTGTCACGGCTCGGCGCGCAGCGGGCGCAGCGGCACGGCCTGGCGGCGCTGTTCGCCAGCCTCGTGCTGCTAACTCTGACCAGCGGTGGATCGGCGGCGGTCACCACGCTCGCGGCGTTGGTGGCCGGGTTCGGGCACGGCTTGGCCTACGGCGGTGCGGCGGGGGCCGTCGAGTCCACCGCGCCCACGGGCGGGCGCGGTGCGATCACCGGGGCGCTGTACCTGGCCTTCTACCTCGGGGCCGGCTGCCCGGCGATCGCGGTCGGGCTGATCACGCTGCGGTTCCCGCTGGAAACCGCGATGTCCTGGGTGACCGCGGTGGCGGCGGCACTCGTGCTGCTCACGGCGGTGCTCGGAAAACCGCTCGCGCGGACCGGCACTTCCCAGCAACATCAGCGCAATGCCAGCGGACGCACCGGATCGCACTGCACGAGCGCTGAACGCGGCCGTGGCCGCCGGCCGGGACTTCGGGCTCGACGTGAGCGGAACCCGGGTGCTGCACGACCTGTTCTCCGTCGTCGTCCACCTCGCTCCCGCACCGGTGGTGGCCCGGGTGCCGGTGGTGCTGCCCCCGGGCAGCGGCCCCACCGCCCAAGCGGCCCGCCAACGGGCGGAGCTCGACGTGGTGGCGTGGCTGGCTGAGCAAGGGCAACCGGTGATCCCGCCGAGCCCGCTGGTACCCCGGGAACCGGTCCAGCGCGACGGGTTCTCGATGACGTTCTGGCAGTTCACCGAGATCGTCGAGACCACCGAACCCGACTACGTGCGCAACGCCGGCCTGGTCGCCGACCTGCACCAGGCGCTGCGTGCGTACCCGGGCGAGCTGCCGTTCCTGTCCGCTGCCGAGCCGCAGATGGTCACCGGCGCGCTGGCCGACCTGGCGGCGCGACCCGACCTGCTGGACCCGGCCGACCTCGCCCGCGCCCAGCAGGAGTGGGAAGTGCTGAAACCGCTGGTGCGCGACCGCACGGCGTTCGAGGCGGAGTACCCGGTCGAGCTCCAGCCGGTCCACGGCGACGCACCGCCGTTCAACATCGTCCCCACCCCGGACGGTGAGCTGTACGCGGACTTCGAACTGGTCTCGCTGGGACCCGTCGAGTGGGACCTGGCCGCGTTCGGCAGCGAGTGCGAGGCCGCCTACGACCGCCGCGCGCAGGAGCTCGGGCTGCGCGCACTGGACGAGCAGGTGCTGCGCTTCGTCAACGCCGTGGGGAACCTGCGGTCGGTGGCCTGCCTGTCCCTCGTCCCGCAGCTGCCGATGCTCGCCGACGCCCTGCGACCCGCGATCGAGCAGTGGCGGCTCCAGCCCTTCGCCGGAGGCTGAGCGGCTGAGATCCGTCGCCACGTGCACCGATCAGCGCTCTGACCTGCAGGGTCGTCTCGGGGGTCGAGCCGGGGCGCCGTGCTCACCGAACGCGCCTCGACGCTCGGCTCGAGGAAGGCGGGGGGTCGCGGGAGTCGCCGCCGTTGTCGATGTCCTGCACCAGCACCCCGCGGTGTCGGCGACCGTGGTCGGAACCCGCGGACGAGCTGGGGGCGACGCGCACGACCTACCGCCTCCGCCGGGACACCCATCCGGACCTGGGCCACGCCGGTGCCGGGCTTCGTCGAACCGGTGGAGTCGGGGTGACGGACCCCGAGAATTGGAGAGCCCCGCGATGCTGCCAGGTCGGGGGTCCGACAGCACCGCGGGGTCATCCTGAATATCGACACCCACCCTGCGTTCGTTACACCTGTTGCAGGCTGTGTCCTACATCACGTTTCTTCACCTGTACCGGCGACGGAATCGCAGGTCAGCGCACTGCACGTGTCGATGTTGCCCTGTCGATCGCCCCGCATACCGATATCTAGCAACCTTCCTAGAGATCAGTAGACAACGACATCGCCGCCCTCGGGCGCCCCTCCGCCGGGTGAGGGGCGACCTTTCGCGCGCAATGCCCGTCCCCACCCGGACGTGGCAGTGGGGTTGGCCGGGGCCGGGTGCGAGTCCTGCGAGTTCGGACGTGGCGGAGGTGGCCGGACGTCAGGGCTCCCACCCGGAGGAGGTCGTGTCGACGCCTTCGGGCGTGAGGGCCTTGGTGACGAGTCGAGCGTTGGGGCCAGGTTGCGGAGGCACAGGGCACGTGCGGGCTGACCTGAAGGGAGGAACAGGCCGCAGCGATGACCCGTGCCGCGGGGTCAGTCCTGGGTGAGCAGGTAGCGGCCGAAGTGGGGGACCGTGAAGGCGATCTGGCCGCGCTCCCCTGAGTAGACGAGCCCCTTCTTGATCAGCGCGTCCCGGGCGGGGGACAGCGACGAGGGGCGGCGCTCCAGGTACTCGGCGATCTTGGCGGTCGGTGCCGGCTCGTCCTTCCCCTCGACCAGCTCGGCCATGGCCCGCAGGTACTCGCGCTCGGCCGGGGTGGCCCGCTCGTAGCGCGAGCCGAAGAAGCCGACCGCCAACTCCGACTCGGCCTCCGGGGAGGCGAGGCGCACGTCCTCCTCGGAGATCTCGGTGCGCACGGCCGCGTCCCAGGTGGCCTTGCCGTAGGCCTGCACGAAGTACGGGTAACCGCCGGAGACGGTGAACAGCGTGTCCAGCGCGGCCGGGGTGATCTCGGCTTCCTCCCGCTCTATCGGGGCGATCACCGCGCGGTCGGCGTCCGAGCGGTCCAGCCGGTCGATGCGGACGTAGCGGAACAGCCGCTCCGAGTAGGACTTGCTGGCCGACAGCACGGCGGGCACGTGCGGCAGGCCCGCGCCGACGACCAGCGGAGCGCCCGACTGGGACAGCTCGTGGCAGGCGGCGCACAGCGCGGAGACGTCCTCGGCCTGCACGTCCTGCATCTCGTCGAGCAGCAGCGCGATGCCCGTCCCGACGTCGGCGGCCAGTTCCGCGACCTCGGTGAACAGCTCGACCAAGTCGATCTCGACGTCCCCCGAATCAGCCCGGCCCACCGCCGCGGGGACGTCGATGCCGGGCTGCCACCGGTCCCGCAGCTTGGCGTCCTTCGGGTTGGCCTTGAGCGCGAAGGCCTTGAGCACCGACAGGACCTCCTCCACCCGGTCCGGAGCGCGGTGGCGCACGGCCAGGTCGCGGATCGCGCGGTGCAGGGCGGCGGACAGCGGCCGACGCAGACCGGCCTCCGGACGGGCCTCGACCTTGCCCGCACCCCAGCCGCGCCGGACCGCCATCGAGCGCAGCTCGCCGAGGAGCACGGTCTTGCCCACGCCGCGGAGTCCGGTCAGCACCAGGCTCCGTTCCGGACGACCTCGGGCGACGCGTTCCAGCACGACCTCGAAGGCGTCCAGCTCGCGGGTACGTCCGGCCAGCTCAGGCGGTCGCTGTCCGGCGCCGGGGGCGAAGGGGTTGCGGACCGGGTCCATAACCGTCGGACTGTATCCGCGTTTCTAGCTCTGTTTCGATAGTTGGCGAGATTCCGGTATCGCGTGTCCACCGCCCAGCCCGACGAAGCCGAGTCGGCACCGACGGCCACCCCGTGGGAGCGGAGCCAGAGCTGGAAGCTCCCGTGACTGGGCGAAACAGCAGTCCCCTCCAGGACCTCCCCGGCGGCACAACCCCAGATCACGCCGCCCACCGCGTTCAGGGAGCAGGCCTCGGCTGACCCCTCTCGAGGGACGAGCCTGGGGCAGTTCCGGGCGCATCGCGGTGTATCGGGGCGTATCGGAATGTCGCTAGACAGCGCGATACGGGGCGATGCAGGCACGAAGGCCCCCGGTGCTCCGGGCACCGGGGGCCTTCGACGTGCGCAGTGGTCAGCGCTCGAGGATGGCGGTGAGGCCCTGGCCGCCCGCCGCGCAGATCGAGACCAGTCCCTTGCCCTGGCCCTTCTCGGCGAGCAGCTTGGCGAGGGTCGCCACGATGCGGCCGCCGGTGGCGGCGAACGGGTGCCCGGCGGCCAGCGACGAGCCGTTGACGTTGAGCTTGGCCTCGTCGACCTCGCCCAGGACCTTGTCACGGCCCAGGCGGTTCTTGCAGAAGTCCGGGTCCTGCCAGGACTTCAGCGTCGCCAGCACCTGGGAGGCGAAGGCCTCGTGGATCTCGTAGAAGTCGAAGTCGCCCAGCTGCAGGCCGTTGCGGTCGAGCAGCTTCGGCACCGCGTAGGCCGGGGCCATCAGCAGGCCCTCGTCACCGCTGACGTGGTCGACGGCTGCAGGGGCGATGTCCGACAGGTAGGCCAGCACCGGGACGTTGTTGGCGTGGGCCCACTCCTCGCTGGCCAGCAGAACCGTGGAGGCACCGTCGGTGAGCGGGGTCGAGTTGCCCGCGGTCATCGTGGCGCCGTCGCCCTTGCCGAAGACGGGCTTGAGCTTCGCGAGCTTCTCCACCGAGCTGTCCGGGCGCAGGTTCTGGTCCTGGGACACGCCCTGGAACGAGGTGATCAGGTCGTCGAAGAAGCCGCGGTCGTAGGCGGCGGCGAGCCGGTGGTGGCTGCGCGCGGCCAGCTCGTCCTGGGCCTCGCGGCTGATCTCCCAGGCCAGCGCGGTCTTCGCGGCGTGCTCGCCCATCGACAGACCGGTGCGCGGCTCGGAGTTCTGCGGGATCTCCGGCACCACGTGCTGCGGCCGGACACCGGTCAGGGCCTTGACCTTGGCCCCGGTGGACTTGGCGTGGTTGGCCCTGAGCAGCACCCGGCGGAACTCGTCGTTCACCGCGATGGGCGCGTCGCTGGCGGAGTCGACACCACCGCCGATGCCGACCTCGATCTGGCCGAGCGCGATCTTGTTGGCGACCGAGACCACGGCTTCGAGGCCGGTCGCGCACGCCATCTGCACGTCGTGGGCCGGGGTGCGCGCGTCGAGCTTGGAGCCCAGGACCGTCTCGCGAGCGAGGTTGAAGTCGCGGCTGTGCTTGAGCACGGCACCGGCGACGAACTCGTCGACGGTCTTGTCCGCCAGGCCGAACCGGGCGACGAGCCCGTCGAGCGCAGCGGTGAGCATGTCCTGGTTGGAGGCTTGAGCGAAGGGACCGCCGGATCGCGCGAACGGGATCCGATTGCCGCCGAGGATCGCGACTCGCCGAACGGTGGCCATACCTACTCCCTCGTTGCTGGTTCGTTCCTGGCCAATCTAACCTACCCGCGGGTAAGTTAGCCGTCGAGCAACTGCGCGACTTCGTGTCCGAACCCTCATGAACGCCTCCTCGGGAGTGTCCGATGTCCGATCGATACCTGCAGTTCACCCAGTCCGCGTTCGGGCGACAGCTCGTCACGAAGCTGGGGCTGCCCAACCCGACTCCGCTGCGCCGGTTCAAGCCCGGCGAACCGCTGATCGCCGGGCCCGTGCTGCTGGGCGGCTCGGGACGACTCGCCGACTCGGTCAGCGCGACGCTGCAGGACGTCGGCGCCGACGCGCGCAAGGAGCGCGCGGACGGCGAGCGCTACGCGGGCCTGGTCTTCGACGCCACCGGCATCACCTCCAGCGAAGGCCTGCGCGAGCTCTACGACTTCTTCGCTCCCTCGATCCGGCAGATCGACCGCTGCGGCCGGCTGGTCGTGCTGGGCACCCCGCCGGAGTCCCTGTCCGACCCGAAGGCGGCCACCGCCCAGCGCGCGCTCGAGGGCTTCACCCGCACCGCGGGCAAGGAGCTCAAGCGCGGTGCCACGTCGCAGCTGGTCTACGTCGCCGAGGGCGCCGAGGGGGCCACCGACTCGACGCTGCGGTTCCTGCTGTCCGGCAAGTCGGCCTACGTCTCCGGCCAGGTCGTCCGCATCAGTGCGGCCGACGTCCCGGGGATCTCCCAGGACCGCCCGCTGCAGGACGAGGTCGCGCTGGTCACCGGCGCCTCCCGGGGCATCGGCGCGGCGATCGCCGAGACGCTGGCCCGCGACGGCGCGCACGTGGTGTGCCTGGACGTGCCCGCGCAGGGCGGTGAGCTGGCCGCGGTCGCCAACCGCATCGGCGGCTCGACGTTGCAGCTCGACATCACCGCCGAGGACGCGCCCGACAAGATCGCCGAGCACTTCACCGAGCGGCACGGTGGCCTGGACGTCGTGGTGCACAACGCCGGCATCACCCGGGACAAGACGATCGGCCGGATGAGCGAGGCCCACTGGGACGCCGTGCTCGCGGTCAACCTGGCCTCGCAGGAGCGCATCGACGCGAAGCTGCTCGGCGAGGACTCCCCGCTGCGCCCCGGCGGCCGGATCATCTGCGTGTCGTCGATGAGCGGCATCGCGGGCAACGTCGGCCAGGCCAACTACGCCACGTCGAAGGCGGGCGTGATCGGGCACGTGCACTCCGCCGCGCCGCTCGCCGCGAAGAAGGGCGCCACCATCAACGCCGTCGCGCCGGGCTTCATCGAGACCCAGATGACGGCCGCGATCCCGCTGTTCGTGCGGGAGGCCGGCCGTCGGATGAACAGCATGTCGCAGGGCGGCAAGCCGATCGACGTCGCCGAGACCATCGCCTGGTACGCCAACCCCGCCTCCGCCGGGGTGAACGGCAACGTGGTCCGGGTCTGCGGCCAGAGCCTGCTCGGCGCCTGAGGTCAGGAGACGAGATGCCGGAACTCACCACCGCTCCCAGCCTGGGGCCGCTGTACCTGAAGGCCGCCGTCACCGGCCCGACCCGGCGCGGCGGCGAACTGCCCGACACCACCTACGTGCGGCGCGATATCACCGTCGACCCCGCGGAACTCGCCGAGTACAACCGGGTCTGCGGCTTCGGGCTGCGCGACGAGCTGCCGATCACCTACCCGCACATCCTGTCCTTCCCCGCGTCGGTGCAGCTGATGACCGACAAGGGCTTCCCGTTCCCGCTGGTCGGGCTGGTCCACGTGGCCAACCGGATCCAGCAGGACCGCCCGCTGCTGGTCACCGAGGAGCTGACGCAGACGGTGCGGGTCGCGGACCTGCGGCCGCACCCGAAGGGCAAGCAGTTCGACGTGATCACCGAGACCAGCGTCGACGACGAGGTGGTGTGGCGGGAGACCTCCACCTACCTGCGCGTGGGCAGGCGGGACGAGACCGCGCCGCAGCAGCGGCGCCGGGAGGTCGAGCCGGGTTCCGCCTCGGCCGTCTGGCGGGTGCCCGCCGACATCGGCCGCGAGTACGCGGCGGTGTCCGGTGACCGGAACCCCATCCACCTGCACGCGCTGACAGCGAAGGCCTTCGGCTTCCCGCGGGCGATCGCGCACGGCATGTGGTCCAAGGCCCGCTGCCTGGCGGCCCTGGAAGGCCGGCTCCCGGGAGCGCTCACGGTGGACGTCGACTTCGGCAAGCCGCTGCTGCTGCCGTCGAAGGCCGAGTTCACGATGCTCCCGACGGCCTCGGGCTGGGACTTCGCCCTCCACTCCCGCTCCGGGAAACCGCACCTCACGGGCTCCGTCACCAGCTGATCGGCGGTGGTCTCCTCCGCGGCCGGCACCCGGTCGCGGGGGAGACCTCGTCCCTCAGGAGGAGTGGGAGCCCGACTGGGACGCGGGGAACCAGGAGCGGCCTTCGACCAGTTCGCCGAAGCCGAGCCAGAGCATGTTCATCAACCGCATGGCCATGCCCTCGGCCGTGTAGTCGGGGTGCTGGAACCACCACTCCACCAGCGCTTCACCGGCGCCGACCAGGGCCGCGGCGAACGGCTCGGTCTGCTCGGGCTGCATCGGCTGCTTCTGGTCCGTGGTGGCCTCGGCCAGCAGGTCGGCGATCAGCTCCGTGGCCCGTTCCCGCCACTCGGAGAGCTCCTTGACGTAGGGCTCGCCGGGCACGTCGCCCTGGCGGTGCAGCAGCTGCCAGCCCGCCTTGTTGACCTGCACGTACTCGAAGAACATGTGCAGCCGGTGCCAGAGCTGGTCGGCCGGGACCAGCCCGGTGCCGATGTGCGCGCCGATGGCCTCGACCAACTTGGTCGCCTCCCGCCGGACGCACGCGATGAACAGCTCGTCCTTGGCCCCGAGGTAGGCGTAGAGCATCGGCTTCGAGATGCTGGCCGTCTCGGCGATCTCGTCCATCGACGCGTTGTGGAAACCGTGCTTGGCGAACACCTCCACGGCGGCGTCCAGGATCTGCCGCTCGCGCACTTCCCTGGGCAGGCGCCGGGACCGGGGGCGTTCGCTGTCCCGCTGTTCTTCCATCTCACCTCATCGCTGGTGGTCCGCCTCAGGCTAGTGGAGCGGATCGAGATCACGCGGCTTGCCCGCCAACCTACTCGCACGTAGTCTTACTCCACAGTAGGCAGTGGAGGTGGCGCGGTGCCGCAGTCCCCGACCGATCCCATCGCGGCGCTCGGCGAGATCGACCCGCGGGCGATCGACGAGTCCGCGCTGGTCGAGCTGCTGCAGGACGCCTCCGCCGCCGCTGTCGATGGTGTGGACCTCAGCGGCCTGAGCCCAGAGCAGTTCGCGCGTCTGGTCTCGCGCTCCTCGGTCGACCAGCTCAACGCCCTGCTCGCCCACGCCGATCTGCGGGAGACCGTCGTCGACGAGATCTTCCGGCGCATGAGCGAGCACTACCAGCCCGACCACGCCAAGCGCAGCCACGCGGTGGTCAACTGGCGGATCGGCGCGGACGAGGACCTGCTGGCCTACCAGTGCGAGCTCGCCGACGGCCGCTGCCAGGTGACCAAGGGCTCTCAGCACGAGGCGCCGACGGTCACCATCACCGTGGCCGCGCTGGACTTCATCCGGCTTACCTCGGGCAACACCACCGCGCCGAAGCTCGTGATGGCGCGGCGGGTCCGGCTCGCCGGCGACGTCGGCTTCGCCGTCACCCTGCCCAAGCTCTTCCGCATCCCGAGGGCCTGACCCTCGGGCACTGGACCCCGGGCCGCCGACAACGCCCCCCACGACGGCCCGGCCTCATGCGAACGGACCGCGCTCCCGCACCACGCGGAGGCCGGTCCGTTCGCGCGCTCCCGGCCGAAGATCGACGTGATGTCGAGGTTAACCGCAGGTCAGTGGCATATGACACGGTGCGGAACAGCACAAGGAGTACGCGTGTTGAACCTGGGGAAGGCAGCATGCAGCCTGGCTGATGTGTGAGATCACTTCACCGTGCCGGATGGCGATCGCTGTTGCACCATGTCGCGTGGGCAGGGTGCGGCAGTGCTCATCCGTGCGGATGAACTGCGTGCCGCCGCGTCAGGACGAGCGGCGGTAGGCGTCCCACCGATGAGTGAAGGGCCCGTGGCCCGGAGCCCATCGCTCGAGCTCCGCGGGGAGGGCTCGACTCGGCCAACGCTTCGAAGACGAACGGGAGGGCGAAGCGGTGAAGAAGTTGACAACCCCTGAGGCGGAGACGCCGATCTTCCGGGAGCTCAACAACGAGCTCGGCGAACTGCCGGAGATCGACATCCACGACTTCGACAAGCACGCTTTCGACTTTCTCCGCGAGTACGACGAGCAGAAGTCCCAGGAGCCCGAGCAGGAGACCCCGGCGGAAGCGGCGGAACCCGTCGCCGTGTCGGCAGGCTCCACCGCCTCGGAGTCCGGTTCTTCGAGCTCCAGTGCTGGCGGGAACCGCCGCGGCGGACGCCGTCGCAAGGGCAACTGAGCAGACTTGGCCGAACGGCCCGCACCGCATCCGGGGGGATCGCGGGGCGGGCCGTTCCGCTGTCCGCACGCTGTCGGTGACTCGTGCCACGCTGGTCGCCGTGACCGGATGGCAGGAGTTCACCGAGCAAGCACCCGAGCTGGCCCAGACGGCTCGGGCACGACTGGAATCCGCGCGGCACCACGTGCTGGCCACGCTGCGCGCGGACGGATCGCCGCGGGTCAGCGGCACGGAGGTCGGCTGGTACCGGGGTGACCTCGTCCTCGGCTCGATGCCCGGGGCGCGCAAGGCCCGCGACCTCCAGCGCGACGGACGGTTCGCGGTCCACGCCAACCCGGGCGACGGCTCGATGGCCGAGCCGGACGTCAAGCTGTCCGGCACGGCCACCGAGGTGACCGGTGACGAGCAGGCGGCTTGGGTGGCCGAGGTCGGACCGCCGCAGGACGACGCCCACCTGTTCCGCTGCGCGCTCAACGAGGTCGTCACCACGACCGTCTCCGAGGACGAGACCCACCTGGTGATCACCTCGTGGACCCCGGAGCACGGGGTCCGCGTCTTCAAGCGCGCGTAGCGGAGGGCGCCCCTGCACCGCAGGGACGCCCTCCGCGCCGGTGGATCAGTAGGTGAAGGCCATGCTCGGGTTGGCCAGCAGTGCGCCGACGTCGGCGAGGTACTGGGAACCCTGCTGACCGTCGACCACCCGGTGGTCGAAGCTCAGCGCGAGCTGGCAGATCTTGCGCGGCACCACCTGGCCGTCGACCACCCACGGCATGTCGCGGATCGCGCCGAAGGCGAGGATCGCGGACTCACCAGGGTTGATGATCGGCGTGCCGGTGTCGACGCCGAAGACGCCGACGTTCGTGATGGTGATCGTGCCACCGACCATGTCCGCCGGAGCGGTCTTGCCCTCCCGGGCCGTGGTGGTCAGCTGCTCCAGGGCCTCGGCGAGCTCGCGCAGCGACATCCGGTCGGCGTCGCGGACCTTGGGCACGACCAGGCCGCGAGGCGTGGCCGCCGCGACCCCGAGGTGCACGTAGTCCTTGTAGACGATCTCGCCGGCTTCCTCGTCCCAGGTCGCGTTGACGTCCGGGGTCCGGCGCGCTGCCAGGCACATGGCCTTGGCCGCGAACGCCAGCGGCGTGATCTTCACGCCCTGGAACGCCGGGTCCGACTTGAGCTGCTCGCGCAGCTGCATCATCGGCGTGACGTCGACGGTCAGGAACTCGGTGACGTGCGGCGCGGTGAACGCGCTGTCCACCATCGCCTGCGCGGTCGCCTTCCGGACGCCCTTGATCGGCACCCGCCTTTCGCGGTCGCCCGTCCGGGTGGCCGTCGGGGTGGTCGGCGGTGTGGTCGTGGGCGCCGCTGCGGACTGGACGTCCTCGCGGGTGATCACCCCGCCCGAGCCCGACCCGGCCAACGACCGCAGGTCCACGCCGAGCTCCTTGGCGAGCTTGCGGACCGGCGGCTTGGCCAGCGGCACGTACCCGGTGAGCTCCTCGACCTGCGGTGGTGCCGGGGCCGGGATGGTGGCGGTCGTGGTCACGTCGTCGGCCGGACCGCTGGTGGCCGCGTGGGCCTGCGTCCCGCCGGCGGGCGTGCCGTTGGTGACCCCGTGCCGGTCCTTGCGCGGACGCCGCTTGGCCGCCGAGGTCCGCGGGCCGTAACCGACGAGCGTCGCGATCCGGCCGTTGGACTCCTCGCCGATCTTGCCGGAGCTCTCCTCCGGCACCGGCTCCGGTTCAGGCTCGGCCCCGGCCATCTCGATGCTGATGATCGGCGTGCCGACCTCGACGGTCTGGCCCGGTTCCGCCAGCAGCTCGCGGATCGTGCCCGCCCACGGGCAGGGCAGCTCCACGGAGGCCTTGGCCGTCTCGATCTCCACGATCACCTGGTTGACGGTGACGTTCTCGCCGGCCTGCACCTTCCAGCCGACGATCTCCGCTTCGGTCAGGCCTTCGCCGACGTCAGGGAGCGGGAACTGCTTGAGCACCATCGATGAACTCCCCTCAGTACGCCAGCGAACGGTCGACCACGTCCAGCACCCGGTCGAGGTCGGGCAGGAAGCCCTCCTCCAACTTCGACGGCGGGTAGGGCGTGTCGAACCCGGTCGCCCGCAGCACCGGGGCCTCCAACGAGTAGAAGCACTCCTGCTGCACCCGGGCGCTGATCTCGGAGGTCACCGACGACTCCGCCGGAGCCTCGCTGACCAGCACCAACCGGCCGGTGCGGCGCACCGACTCGCACACCGGTCCCAGGTCCAGCGGGGACAACGAGCGCAGGTCCACGACCTCGAGGTCGATCCCGTCCTCAGCGGCCGCGGTCGCGGCGTCGAGGCAGGTCCGCACCATCGGGCCGTAAGACGCGAGCGTCACCGCCGAGCCGCTGCGCACCACGCGGGAGCTCAGCAGCGGCATCGGGTCGACGGAGGTGTCGAGCTCGGCCTTCTCGTAGTAGCGGCGCTTCGGCTCGAAGAACAGCACCGGGTCGTCGCACTCGATGGCCTGCTGCAGCATCCAGTAGGCGTCCACCGGGTTCGAGCAGGAGACCACCTTCAGTCCGGCGATGTGCGCGAACAGCGACTCCGGGGACTCCGAGTGGTGCTCGACGGCACCGATGCCGCCGCCGTAGGGGACCCGCACGACGACCGGCACCTTGACCTTGCCCTGGCTGCGGTAGTGCAGCTTCGCGAGCTGGCTGATGATCTGGTCGAAACCGGGGAAGATGAACCCGTCGAACTGGATCTCGCACACCGGCCGGTAGCCGCGGATGGCCAGGCCGATCGCGGTGCCGATGATCCCGGACTCGGCCAGCGGCGTGTCGAGCACCCGGTGCTCGCCGAAGTCCTTCTGCAGGCCGTCGGTGATCCGGAAGACGCCACCCAGCTTGCCGACGTCCTCGCCCATGACCAGCACCTTCGGGTCGCGCTCCAGCGACGCGCGCAACCCCATGTTCAGCGCCTTGGCGATGGTGACGGTCTGGGTGCCCGACGCGGCGGTCGGGCGTTCGAGAGCGGGCGCGGCCATCAGTGCACACCTCCTGCCACGGTCTCGTCGGCGAACCCGGCCAGGTAGCGCAGGTAGTCCTCGCGCTGCGCGGCGATCTGCGGGGTTTCCTCGGCGTAGACCTGCGAGAAGATCCGATCCGGTGGTGGTTCGGGCATGCTGAAGCAGAACTCGCGGAACCGCGCGGCGAGCTCGTCGGCCTCGGCGTCCACCGAGTCGAAGAACTCCTGGTCAGCGGCCTGCTCGCGGATCAGGTGCACCCTCAGTCGCTCGATCGGGTCCTTGAGCTTCCACGCCTCCTGCTCGTCGGACATCCGGTACCGGGTCGGGTCGTCGGAGGTGGTGTGGGCGTCCATCCGGTAGGTGAAGGCCTCGATGAGCACCGGCCCGTTGCCGTTGCGGCACTCGTCCAGCGCCCACCGCGAGACCGCGAGGCTGGCCAGGACGTCGTTGCCGTCCACCCGGATCCCGGAGAAGCCGTAGCCGCTGGCGCGCTGGTAGAGCGGTACTCGGGTCTGGCGCTCCAGGGGCTCGGAGATCGCCCACTGGTTGTTCTGGCAGAAGAACACGACCGGTGCGTCGTAGACGGCCGACCACACCATGGCCTCGTGCACGTCGCCCTGGCTGGTGGCGCCGTCGCCGAAGAAGACCATCGTGGCCTCGCCGTCCGGGTCGCCGACCTTGCCGTCGAAGCGCTGGCCCATCGCGTACCCGGTGGCGTTGAGGCACTGGTTGCCGATGACGATCGTGTACAGGTGGAACCCGGTCTTCACGGGGTCCCAGCTGCCCTGGTCGGTGCCGCGGAAGATGCCCAGCAGCTCGGTGGGGTCGATGCCCCGAGCCCAGGCCACACCGTGCTCCCGGTAGCTCGGGAAGGCCATGTCCTTCGGCTTCAACGCCCGGCCCGCCCCGATCTGGGCGGCCTCCTGACCGAGCAGCGGGACCCAGATACCCAGCTGGCCCTGGCGCTGCAGCGCGTTGCCCTCCCGGTCGGCGCGGCGCACCAGCACCATGTCGCGGTACAGGCCGCGCAGCTCTTCGGGGGAGATGTCGATGTCGAAGTCCGGGTGCTGGACCCGCTCGCCTTCTGGGGTGAGGAGCTGAACGAGGTCAGCCCCGCCTTCACTCGTCGCGCGCAAACCGGCGATCACCTGCTCCCGTGTGGGCTTGGCTGCGGTTGCGGCAGGGAGGTCGGTGCGCTTCTCGGGCGGATTACCGGATGCGGACGTCCATTGCTCGGGGGACATGTGTGATCTCCTCGTGTCGCGCCGATGGCCACCGCTTGTGGCGGTGGTTCCCGGCTGCCCCGCCGGCTCTCCGATGACCTGGTGGGTCACCCGGTCGGCCGAGCGGAGCGTTGGATCGCTCCTCGTCATCCTGGCACGAAAACCACGTGGTCCGTGAGCCCTGCCACAGGGAGTGGATCGGTACAGCCCTGAGCGATCAACTCCCGTGAGGCCACGTTAGTTCTCACCCGACCAGGGCGAATTCGCAGGTCATCGAATTAATGGAGGACCGACTAACGGTCCGCGGACCATCGCGGTGCCGATCGTGGGCGCGCGGCCGTCGAGGTTGCGAGAACACGACAACCACCCACCCCGGTGGCATGCCCCGAACAGACCAGCCCTCGTCGAGAGATCGCTCCGCCCAGCCTCCGAGCGACAGGAACCCGATCGGCAACTGCGGCTTCAACCTCACACCGCGCACCACCACCCACGCCAGGGGAGGGCCACGCCTCCGCGAGCCCCACCTCCGGCCCATCCCGGCGCACGGCGTCCCGACTCCCCGTTGAGGGGGTGGGCGACATGTCGCCCACCCCCTCAACGGGTGACGAAGCGGCGGCTCGGGTCCGACACCTGGAACTGCTGCTTCGCGAGGTGGACATGTGTGGTCGAGCCACATGGCGGGAAGTCGGAAGATCGTTCCCGGAGCCATGTTCCGAGTGCGCCGCCGTGCTTACCGTGATCCACACCTCGGTCGCGTGGTGCACCGGTCCGCGGCCGCGGAGCACGGGACCGCCTCGGATCCCGTGGGACCACGGACTCCTGGAGGACTGATGACGTCCCACCCCCGACCACCCGTCCGCACGGCCCTGCGCGCAGCAGGGCGCCGAGCCTCGGCTGGAGCCCTCGCGGTCGCGGCCGTGCTGCTCACCGCGCCTCCGGCCCAGGCCGCCGCCACGTTGGAGCCGGTGACCGGCTTCGACAACCCCGGAGCGCTTTCGATGTACGCCTACCGCCCCGCCGACCTCCCCGCGGAGGCGCCGGTCGTGGTCGCCCTGCACGGGTGCACCCAGAACGCGCAGGACTACGCCGACCACTCCGGCCTGACCGAGTTCGCCGACCAGCACGGGTTCCTGCTGGTCTTCGCCGAGCAGTCCACGGCCAACAACGCCAACCGGTGCTTCAACTGGTTCCAGCCCGGCGACATCACCCGCGACCAGGGCGAAGCCGCTTCCCTCCGGAACATGGTCGGCAAGGCGGTGGACGAGCTCGGTGGGGACGGCGAGCGGGTCTACGTGACCGGGCTGTCCGCGGGTGGCGCGATGACCTCGGTCATGCTGGCGGCCTACCCCGACGTCTTCGAGGCCGGCGCGGTCGTGGCCGGGCTGCCCTACCAGTGCGCGACCACCGTCGCCCAGGCCTTCACCTGCATGAACCCCGGTGTCGACAAGTCCCCTGAGGAGTGGGCGGAGCTGGCCCGGTCCGGCCACCCGTCCTGGGACGGTCCGTGGCCGCGCGTCGCGATCTGGCACGGCACCGCGGACACCACCGTCGTCCCGCGCAACGCGGACGAGCTCCGCGACCAGTGGACCGCCGTGCACGGCGTGCCCCACACCCCCACCCGGACCAGCACGCTGCCGCCGAACGACACCGAGCGCGAGGAGTACACGACCGCGGACGGCACCGTCGTCGTGGAGGTCGACCGGGTGCCGGACATGGAGCACGGCACCCCCGTCCACCCCGGTGACGGACCCGAGGACTGCGGTCAGGTCGGGCAGTACTACCCGGACACCATCTGCTCCAGCTACCACGTAACCCGGTTCTTCGGCCTCGACGCGGGGTGAGGGCGGCTCCGGGCCCGGTGCACGAGTGGTGCTGACGGATGTCATGAACCGCGCCGTGCGCGCCCCGCCGGGCCCGGATCGCTGCCAGACTCCTCCCCATGACGACGCTGAGCCTGCCCGAGGAGTTCGTGCTGCTGCTGCACAAGTCCCACGGCTCGTACCACGCGACCTCCGACCACACCGGGGCCGCCGAACTCGGCGAACTGGTGCTCACCGACCGCGTCGGCCTGGACGGCAAGAAGGTGACCGTGCTCGACGCCGAGCCGAGCGGTGTCGGCTGGATCGACGAGGCCGTCGCCCTGCTGACCCGCAAGGCCGGGGCGAAGAACAAGCCGGTGCACGCGACGACCTTCATCCAGCACCGCAGCTCCGCCCGCAAGCAGCACGCCGAGGCGCTCGTCGAGCGCGGCCTCATGCACCGGGAGCGCAAGAAGTTCCTGTTCTTCAAGTACGACCTGCTGACCCCGGACAGCGGCGCGCGTGACGCGCTCATCGCCCGGATCCGGGCGGCCGCGCGCGACGAGGTCGTGCTCGACGAACGCCTCGCGCTGCTGGCCGCGCTGGTGCACGCCACCGGGCTGCACACGCCCCTCGGCTTCGACCGGGCCGAGCGCAGGCGGCTCAAGGAGATCAGCAAGGGCGAGCAGCTGGGCGGGGCGGTCCGCGACGTGATCGCCCAGACCACCGCGATCATCGCCACCACGACCGTCATCGCGGTCGGTGCCGCGAACAGCTGACGGCATCCCGCCACCGGCACGGCAGGCCCGGACAACCGCCACCTGCCGGGCATAGGATCGCGCTCGTGGATCGAGCTGCTGTTGCCAAGACCGTTGACCAGGCGTGGGACGAGGCTGTCCTGCCGAGCCTGTCCGACTTCGTGAGGATCCCGGCGGTCTCGCCGGCCTTCGACGCCGACTGGGAGAGCACCGGGCACCTCGACGCCGCCGTCGAGCACGTGCGGGCGTGGATCGACGGCCGCGGGATCGACGGCGCGCAGGTCGAGGTCGTCCGGTTGCCCGGACGGACCCCGTTGCTGCTGGTGGACGTGCCCGGCTCGGAGGACGCACCGGAGGAGTCGGTGCTCCTCTACGGCCACCTCGACAAGCAGCCGCCGGTCGGCGGCTGGACGGAGGGCCTGGGGCCGTGGACCCCGGTGGTGCGCGACGGCAAGCTCTTCGGCCGCGGCGCCGCCGACGACGGCTACGCCGGGTACGCGGCGGTCACCGCGATCGAGGCGGTCCGCGCGCACGGCGGGTCGCACGCGCGCTGCGTCGTGCTGCTGGAGACCGGTGAGGAGTCCGGCAGCCCCGACCTCCCCGCCTACCTGGAGCACCTGCGCGACCGGCTCGGCGCGGTGTCGCTCGTGGTGTGCCTGGACTCCGGTGCGGGCGACTACCAGCGGATGTGGCTGACGAACTCGCTGCGCGGCATGGTGCAGCTCGAGGTCACCGTCCAGGTCCTGGACTCCGGCCTGCACTCCGGCATCGCCAGCGGCATCGTGCCCAGCTCGTTCCGCGTTCTGCGGCAGCTGCTGGACCGCGTCGAGGACTCCGCGAACGGCGAGGTCCTGCTGCCCGAGCTCAACGTGGAGATCCCGCAGAACCGGATCGCCGAGACCCGCGCGGCCGTCGAGGCCGTGCCCGGCATGGTCCGCGACTCGGTGCCGTGGCCCGAGGGCGTGCGGCCGGTCTCCGACGACGAGGTCGAGCTCGCGCTGAACAACACCTGGCGGCCGACCCTGTCGGTGATCGGCGCCGACGGGTTGCCCAAGCCCGCCGACGCGGGCAACGTCCTGCGCCCGTCGACGACGCTGCAGCTCAGCTTCCGGTTGCCGCCGACCGCCGACCCGCACGCCGCGCTCGAAGCCGTGCAGCGGAGGGTGACCGAGGACGTCCCGCACGGCGCCCGCGTCACCTTCGGGCACTCCGAGGCGGGCCTGGGCTGGAACGCCCCGGACCCGGCCCCGTGGCTGTCGGGCGTGCTGGACACGGCGAGCGAGGAGATCTTCGGAGCGAGCTGGCGGACGATGGGGCTGGGCGGCTCGATCCCGTTCATGGGCCTGCTGCACGAGGCGTACCCGGACGCGCAGTTCGTCGTGACCGGTGCCCTCGGTCCGGACAGCAACGCCCACGTCCCGGACGAGAGCCTCGACCTCGCCTTCGCCGGCAAGATCACCAGCGCGATCGCCTACGTCCTCGACGCCCACGCGAACCGGTGACCGCCACCGCGGCGCACCCCGTCGCGGCCGTGTCCGGCCTGACCCAGCGGCACGGTCGCCGGACGGTGCTGCGCGGCGTCGACCTGGAGGTCCAGGCGACCTCACCTCGCGCAGCGCTCGGGTCGACGTAGAGGCAGTCGCTTCCCCGACCCGTTGCTGCCCAGGACGCCCGACCACCTCGCCCGGGTGGAGCTCCCTCCGCTGCCGCGCGGGGAACCTGTCCGGCACGTAGCCCACGCGCGACGCGGTCCGGACAGCTCCGCCGGACGGCCGGGGACCCCGGCCAGCACTCGCAGCAGGGTGGAGGTAGTCGGGCGAGCGCCCGCTCCTACCTGCGGCACCTCGGCCGGATCAGCGGGCTGACCTGGGCGCGTGCCGACGAGCGGGCGATGCGGTGGCGGGAGCGGATCGCGCTGGCCGGTGGTCCGGAGACACCGCTGCGCGAGCTGTCCCAGGGCAACGCGCAGAAGGTCGGGCTCGCCCAGGCGTGGCTGGCCGAGCCCGACGTGCTGGTGCTCGACGAACCTTGGTCCGGGCTCGACACCGAGACCCGCCCGGTGCTCACCGAGGTCATCGCGGAGGTGGCGGCCGTGGTCGTCACCGACCACCGCCCGGACGGACCTCGTCCGCCACGCGGCCACCCGGGCGCAACGGCCGGCGGACGGACGGCTCGTCGACCTCGGCACGGCGGTCCCGACCTGCTCGATCGTGCTCCACGGCGGACGCGAGGGCGCCTGGTCCGGTCACGACGGCGTTCGTGTGGCCGCTGTAGATCTCGTCGACCTCCGCGCGCCTTAGCGCGGCCAGCAGCGTCTTGCCCAGCGCCAGGGCAGCAAGCCCGAGCGCGTCGAGTCCGGCGGGCCGGTCTACCACGGCTCGGCGTCTGGCACGGCCGGAACGTCGAGCTGGAGGTCGAGCTGCCGCAGCGGGAAGCCGTGCTGGCCGAGGCGATCCGCCTCGGCTGTTCGGTGGTCGCCGTGGAACCGGCTGGGAGGCAACGGTGATCGCGCTGGTCGGCCACCAGCTCGCCGAGCTCGGGCACTCGCAGCGGTACGCGCCGCCGACGCTCGTCCACATCGGACTGCTCGCCGTCTTCCGCACCACCAACCACGGTCCGGTGCTGCCCGCTTACGCGGTGACGGTCGCGTCGACGCTGCTGGTGTCGGCGTGGTTGGTCACCGTGCTGGCCGGGGTTCCCGGTGAGGAGCAGCGGGCGATCACCGCCGCGCACGCGGGCTCGTCCACCCGCGTGCTGATCGGTGCGGTGCTGGCCGTGCTGGTGTGCTCCTCGGCCCTGGGCGCGCTGGGGCGCCGTCGCGCACGGCGCCGACGTCCCGCCGGGCACGCTGGCCCTGGGCCTGCTGGTGCACCTGCTCTGCGCCACCTTCGGCGTCGCCGTGGGCTGCCGTGCTCGGCCCTGGTGGTCCTGCGCCTCGGCGCCACCCTGGCCGCGGCGGTCGTCCTGCTGACGCTGAGGCTGCTGGCGAAGTGGGTCCCCCTCGCGTACCCGCTGCTGCTCGCCCTCAGCACCGGCACCGCCCCCTTCCGCGGTGCTCGTGCAGGCCGCCGGCACGGCGGTGCTGCTGGTCCTGACCACGGCGTTCACCGCGTGGCGTCAGGACTTCGGGATGAGCACCCACAGCACGAGGTAGGCGACGAACTGGGGTCCGGGCAGCAAGCAGGAGAGCAGGAAGAGGATGCGGACGGTGGTGGGCGCCAGGCCGAAGCGCCGCGCCAGGCCGGCGCACACGCCGGCGATCACGGCCTGGTCCTTCGGACGGGACAGGGAGGAATCGTGGTAGGTCGTCATGCCTCCACGATGCGCCTCCCGGGCAGACTCGACCTCGGGGAACGCCCCTGAACCACCCCGGACACGGCCCCGACGCAGCACGGGGCCCGGACCCCCGCTGGGATCCGGGCCCCGAGTCGTGCCGCTCGTCAGCAGGCCGGCTGGTAGGTGCGGCTGGCCAGGACCCGGTCGCCGGAGGTCACCTCGACCGTCGACCGGGTGCCGTTCGGCAGGGCGGTGCTGCCGATGACGAGGCCCTTGCCGCCCACCGAGCCCGAGCCCCTGGTCTCACCGTTGACCTTGACCGCGTAGGCGGTCCGCGGCGCCTCCGGAAGCGCGGTGATGCGGTACTCGACGGACGCGGTGTGCGCCGGGTCGGGGAAGGCCGTCGCGAGCATCGGCACCGCCTCCACCGCCCCGGACATGTCCTGGCACCGGGCCTCACCGAGCTGGACTTGAACCGGAGCCGGAGCGGGTGCCGCTCCGGCCGTCGCGGCTGTCGCCGCGGCGGGGACGGCCACCGCGACTGCGGCGAGGACGAAGGTCAGCGTGCGACCTGGCATGTGCGAAGCACCTCCACGAGAAAGAGCGGATCAGCGCCTCGAAGCTAGAGCGCCCCGGGTGAACGCGAGAGCTCGACGCCCCCAACGGGCGACGCCGGGTACCACGAAACGGTCTCGAGATCCGTCCAGGACCCCGCCGCACGGGTCGTCGACGCCGTCGGCGTGGTCCCCGGGAACCGCCAACGCGGTGCGCACCGCATCGCGCTCGGGGCGCAGCACCTCGCGGACCACCAGCACGCACAGCAGCACGACCAACGCGTCCCGGACCACCACCGCGCCCAGGAACCAACCTTCCGGCAGCCCCTTGTTCGCGCTGCCCAGGTAGTAGTACATGCGCGGGGCCCACACCGCCGCGTCGACGGCCATCCAGGTCAGCAGCAGCCGCCAGCGCGGCAGCGCCAGCACCGCCAGCGGCACCAGCCACAACGAGTACTGCGGGCTCCAGACCTTGTTGGTCAGCAGGAACGCCGCGACCACCAGGAAGCACAGCTGCGCCACCCGCGGCCGGGTCGGTGCGGCCAGCGCGAGCCAACCGATCGCCGCGCAGGCCAGCACGAACAGCCCGAGGCTCACCGCGTTGAGCACCACCGGTGTCGCACCGGGCGGGAGCCCGGCGTCGAAACCGGACCAGCCGGTGAAGTGCACCAGCACGTTGTAGAGCGAGTCCGGGTCGGCGGGCCGTTGGCTGTTGAGGCGGAAGAACTCCCCCCACCCCTGCGGGTAGGCGAGCAGGACCGGCACGTTCACCACCAGCCAGGCCAGCGCCGCGGACATCACCGCCCGCGCGGCGTCGGGCAGCTTCCCCGCGCGCCAGGCCAGCACCAGCAGCGGCCCCAGGAAGAACAGCGGGTACAGCTTGGTCGCCCCGCCGATGCCGATCAGCGCACCGGCGAGCACGGGTCGTCGCCGCGCCCACGCGAGCAGCCCGGCGGTGCCGAGAGCCGTTGCCAGGGCGTCGAAGTTGGTGAAGGCGTGCGCGAAGACCAACGGGGACACCGCGGCCAGGGCGACGTCCCACACGCGCCTGCGGGTGAGCGCGACCAGCGCCCAGATCGTCACCAGCCAGGCGGCGGCCAGCCAGAAGGCGGTGATGTTGAAGTACAGGACGCTGGTGAGCCCGCTGGGGAGCCAGCCGAAAGCGGCCAGCGTCGCCCACCCGTCGGCGGCGCGGGCGTTGATCCACTGGAAGAGCCCGGTCAGCACCGGGTACTCCATGTACCGGACCTGCTCCCCGGGCGTGCCCGCGTTCTCCACCCAGCTCGTCTTGTAGGGGAAGGCGTCGTCCGGCGCGAGGTCTCCCACGCCGTAGCGCGGGATGATGTCCGTGTAGCACATGGCGGTGTACTGCTTGCTGTTCCGCCAGTCGAGCTGCGGCCCGCTACCGGTCTCGTAGGTGACCTGGCAGGGCGCCTTGAACAGCCAGGCCGCGACCAGCGTCACCACCGCCAGCAGCAGGACCACCCGCAGCGGCGTGAAGAACCACTGCCTGCCGACCTGCGCGTGCCTGCCCAACGGCCCGCCGATGACCCGGCTCGCCTTCCGCGCGAGCGGCTCGGTCCAGGTCGGGGCGACCCGGTCGGCCGGGGAGAGGGACGTCCTGTCCACCACCGCCGCGAAAGCGTTCCCCGAAGACGCCGCTGTTTCCCGATCGGCAGGTTCGTTGGTGGACACGCCCGGATGCTACTGGCCCGGAAATGCAGGAGGGGCACCCGCCGGGTCGGCGGGTGCCCCTCCTGAGGCCGGTTCCGGTCAGTTGCCGAAGTCGCGCGTCGGCGCGACGTCACCGGGCTCGCTCGTGGTCGACTCGCACGGCGGCTCGAAGAAGCCACCGCAGTCCCGTCCACCACCGCCGGGCCGCGTGCGACTGGTCGTCGGCTGCTCGGACTGGCTGGGTTCCGAGGTGGGCGGCATGGACGACGTCGGCGGCTCCGAGGACGTCGGAGGCGGCGGCAGCGGGATGTCCTCGAACTGGCCGATGGGGCCGGTCTTCTTGAACTGCTCGACCTTGAGGCCCTTGTGGTAGGAGTTCATGAACTTCTGCCACACCATCGCCGGGTACTTGCCGCCGTAGAAGCTCGTGCCCGAGTTGTCCTCCAGCGGGACGTTGCGGCCGTTCTCGTTGGCCAGCATCGACACCGAGGTGGACAGCTGCGGCGTGGCGCCGATCATCCACGCGGTGGCGTTGTCCTTGGTGTCCAAGTACTGGTGCGTACCCGTCTTGGACATCACCGGCCGGCCGTTCTCCAAGCCCCGCTTGGCGTGGTCGGCCACGTCGAACATCGACGCGATGGTGTTGTAGGCCAGCTTCGCGGCCTCCGACTCCGACTCGTCGTAGAGCGTCTTGACCGGCTCGTTGTGGATCTTGATCGGCGAACCTTCGCGCGGAACGATCTCCTCGACCATGTGCGGCGTGTGCGACTTGCCCTGGTTCGCCAGGGTCGCGTACGCGTTGGCCATGTCGATCGGCTTGACCGGGTACATGCCCAGCGCGATGCCGGACTGGGTCTGACCGTCCGCGTTCTGCAGGGTCTTCGTCCCGCCCTTGCCCGACTTGTACTCCTTCGGGATGCCCGCAGCGTGGGCCGCCTCGGCGACCGCCGGCGGACCGACCCGGGCGGCGATGTTGACGAACACGGTGTTGACCGACTTCGTCATGGCCTCGCGCACGCCACACCTGTTCGGGATGTCGCACTGCACGCCGGGGGCGTTGGCGAAGTCGGTGCCCGCGATCTTCTGCGGGCTGGACCCGTCGTAGAACTCGCCGATGCCCAGGCCCTTGTGCAGACCGGCCAGCACCGCGAACGGCTTGAACGACGAGCCGGGCTCGGTGGGCGCGACCGCCCAGTCGTAGCCACCGACGTCACCGCCACCGCCGTAGTAGGCCTTGACCGCACCCGTCTTGGGCTCGACCGCCACCAGCGAGGTCTTGATGTTGTCCGGCAGCGTGTTCTCGGCCTGGGTGGTGGCGGCGTCGACCGCGGCCTGCTGGGCCTTCGGGTCGATCGTCGTCTTGATCTTGAAGCCCTCGCGGGCCAGCGTGTCCTCGTCGTAGCCGGCTTCTTCCAGCTCGCGGAGGACCTGGTCCTTGATCTTGAACTGGTCCGGCGTCAGCCGGCGGTCGATCCGCCAGTCGCTCTGACCGCGGGTCTCCGGCGGCGCCTGCCAGTTCGCCCGCTCGAACTCGGGCAGGTACCCGTTCTTCACCATCTGGTCCAGCACGTAGTTGAACCGGGTGGTGGCCTGCTCCATGTCCTCGCGGGGGTCGTTGCCCTTCGGGCGCTGCACCATGCCCGCCAGCACCGCGGCCTCCGGCGGCGTGATCTCGCTCGGCTTCTTGCCGAAGTAGGCGTTGGCCGCCGCGGTGATGCCGTTGGCGCCCCGGCCGTAGTAGGCCGTGTTGAGGTACGACAGCAGGATGTCGTCCTTCTCGCGCTCGTTCGTGATCTTGAACGAGAGGACGATCTCCTTGATCTTCCGGATGTAGTCGGGGTCCGACTTGTTCAGCTCCAGGTCCAGCTTGATGAACTGCTGGGTGATCGTCGAACCACCACCGACGCCGGAACCGGTGAACATGAAGAACACCGACCGCGCGATGCCCTGGAAGTCGAAGCCCGGGTTGGTGTAGAAGGACGCGTCCTCCGCGGAGATCGTCGCGTCGCGCAGCGGCTTGGACACCTGGTTGAGTTCGCGCACGACCTCGCGGGAGCCGTCGTCGCTCACCGTCGCCAGCGGCGAGTCGTCCGCGTAGGTGATGGTGATCGGCTGCTTCATGTTGAGCAGCTTCTGCTCGTCCGGCGCTTCCCAGGCGAAGTAGCCGTAGATGAACACCAGCGTCGGGATGATCACGCCCGCAGCCGCGGCCACGTAGCAGGCCCTGCGGATGCGACGCCACATCGCGGCGCGCTTGGCTCGAGCGGCACTCATTTCGTCGTCCGGATCCTCGCTGTCGACCGGGAAACCGGTGGCGCCGACGTCCGCAGCACCACCGCTCGGGTGGTCGCCGAACGAGTCGCTGTCGCCGTAGGGGTCGTCATCGAGATCGTCGGCGTAGTAGTTGTACGTCGCCTGGTCCGAGTGCGTCAGCAGGTTCGGCTCACGGCCGGAACCGGCACCCGCTGCGGCCGCCCCCGCGGCGGCGGCACCACCAGCGGCTGCACCGCCCGCAGCGGCACCACCCGAGGCGGCACCGGCCGGGCGAGCACCGCCGCGGTCCTCGCCCGGTGTTTGCGGGAGGTTCTGCGTGGGCGCCTCACCCGGCGGCGGCGCGGGCCGGCCAGGCGGCTGCTGACCGGCAGGAGGCTGTTGCCCCGCCGGCGGTTGCTGACCACCCGGCGGTTGCTGACCGGCGGGCGGCGGACCCGAGCGACCCGGAGGCGGCGGGGGCGGCTGCGGCGAGTGGCTCGTCGCGTCGTCCTCCCCGTTCAGCCTGCTGCTCAGGGGTGAAGGACTCGAACCGGGCGCGGAGTCGTCGTCGAAGGAGGGTGTCCACGCACCCGTGGTCTCCTCCGGTGATTCGCCACCGGGCCAGTGCGGTTGCTGCCCAGCTCCGTGGCCACCGGGGGCTTGGCCGCCGGGACGTCCCGGCGGGGTCGAGGGCTGCTGGCCACCGGCTCCAGGACGGCCGCCGGACTGATCTCCCGGCCACGCGGGACCACCGCTCGGGGGCGGCGGAGGCCCGCCTGGGGGGCGCTGCGGCGGGGGCGGCGCGGAGCGACCATCGGGGTTCGGATGCCGGGAGTGGCGGCCCTTGGCGTGGTCGTCACGCTCGTCGTTCACGAGTTGGCCTCCAGGACAGGCGTCGGGGCGACGCCAGTGATGCGTTCACGTCGGGGGTGCGCCGCATCGGCGCGTGCGGTCGTGCCGGGTGCACGACCGGTCTCACTCCGATGCAGTCTTGCGTCCGGGTCGGCCGTCGTTCAAGCCGTTGGTCCCGAGAACATAAGACAGCACCAGGTGGTTCCAGTTACATGTGCGGCACACCTCGACGACGTAGACGTTGAACTCCTCGAAAAGGTTGGCCATCCGGTCCAGCTCCTCGGGCTTGCGCGCCGATCCCGACGCGTGCTTGAGGGCGTCACCGAACACCCAGGAGACCTGGGTCAGCTCTTCCTTCCTGCACACCGGGCAGGTGGTGTCGCTGGGCACACCGTGGAACTTCGCCGCCTGCAGCAGGTACGGGTCGGCGTCGCAGACCTCCATCACCCCGACGCGGCCAGCGTGCAACTGCGCGAGCAGCGCCCGGCGCTGCAACGCGTAGTCGACCACTTGCCGTTGGGTCCGCACGTCCACAGGGTACGTGCCGTCCGCGACCGCTCCATGCGCCGTTCAGGGCAGCAGGGACGTCCCCGCTCACGTGCGAGGACGCCGGGACCGTCGAGGGCCTCGACGGAGCGTCCCGATATATCGGCGCGATACACTGCGCCCGGCGATCCGGTCGGCGATGACAGCCGTCATTATTCGCGGCGCATGATGAACGCTGGTAGGAGGTGCAGGTGCTCGAACTCGCGGTGCTCGGGCTGCTGCACGACTCCTCGATGCACGGTTACGAGCTGAGGAAGCAGCTGAACGACACGCTCGGCGTGTTCCGCGCGCTCTCCTGCGGCTCGCTGTACCCGACGCTGCGCAGGCTGTGCCGGGCCGGGTTGATCGAGGAGGAGTCCGACGCGGCGGACCCCAAGGCCTGGGGGCGCCGGGCCCGCCGCGTGTACCGCATCACGCCCGCCGGCGAGCACCGCTTCGCGGAGCTGGTCGCCGACTGCAGCCCCCGCGCCTGCGAGGACAACGCCTTCGGCGTGCACGTGGTGTTCTTCTCCCGCACGCCCGCCGATGCGCGGATGCGCATCCTGCTGGCCCGGCGCCGCCGGGTGGAGGAACGCCAGGAGGGGCTGCGCAGCGCGCTGGCCCGCCCCGAGGAGTGCCTGGACCGCTACACGCGGGAGCTGCACCGGCTGCGGCTGGACCACAGCGAGCGCGAGGTCCGCTGGCTGGACGAGATCATCGAGACCGAACGAGCCGAGCAGGCCGCTGCCTCGGCGCCCGGGCGGCCCGATGCCGGTGGACGCTGAGCCACCGGCTCAACTCAAGCGAGGACACGACAGATGACCAAGAAGGAGGGCCCTGCCATGGGCGGAGATCGTCCCGGTCGCTCGGTGCGAGTGGCGATCGTCGGCGTTGGGAACTGCGCTGCATCCCTGGTGCAGGGCGTGCACCACTACTCCGACGCCGATCCGGACACCAAGGTGCCTGGTCTGATGCACGTCGCCTTCGGCGACTACCACGTCGGTGACGTCGAGTTCGTCGCCGCGTTCGACGTGGACGCCAAGAAGGTGGGCCGGGACCTCTCCGAGGCCATCGTCGCCAGCGAGAACAACACCATCAAGATCGCCGACGTGCCGCCGCTGGGCGTCACCGTGCAGCGCGGGCACACGCACGACGGTCTGGGCCGGTTCTACCGGGAGACCATCGAGGAGTCCGACGAGCAGCCGGTCGACGTGGTGCGGGCGCTGCGCGACGCCGAGGTGGACGTCCTCGTGTCCTACCTGCCGGTGGGCTCGGAGGAGGCCGACAAGTTCTACGCGCAGTGCGCGATCGACGCGGGCGTGGCGTTCGTCAACGCGCTCCCGGTGTTCATCGCCTCGGACCCGGAGTGGGCCGCCAAGTTCACCGAGGCCGGCGTGCCGATCGTCGGCGACGACATCAAGTCGCAGGTCGGCGCCACCATCACGCACCGCGTGCTGGCCAAGCTCTTCGAGGACCGCGGCGTGCACCTGGACCGCACGATGCAGCTCAACGTCGGCGGCAACATGGACTTCCTCAACATGAAGGAGCTCGAGCGCCTGGAGTCGAAGAAGACCTCCAAGACGCAGTCGGTGACCTCGCAGGTCGACCGCGACCTGGGCAAGCGGAACGTGCACATCGGGCCCTCGGACTACGTGCCGTGGCTGGACGACCGCAAGTGGGCCTACATCCGGCTTGAGGGGCGCGCCTTCGGTGACGTGCCGCTGAACCTGGAGTACAAGCTCGAGGTGTGGGACTCGCCGAACTCGGCGGGCATCATCATCGACGCGATCCGCGCGGCGAAGATCGCCAAGGACCGCGGCATCGGCGGGCCGGTCCTGTCGGCCTCGTCCTACTTCATGAAGTCGCCGCCGGAGCAGTACTCCGACTCCGACGCCTACCAGGCCGTCGAGGACTTCATCGCGGGCGACGCGGACCGCTGAACCACCCGGACGCAGAAGAGCGGGGCACTCACCTCACCGTGGGTGCCCCGCCTTGTTCAGCAGGGGTTGTTGGACCCACGCAGCACCTCCCTCCGTGATCCGGCGACCAGGTTCTAGGACCGCACCGTGGCGGTGAGCTGCTGCTCGGCGCGGGCGAGGACCGAGTGCACCGAGGCGAAGCCGTCGGTGGTCACCCAGGAGACCCGCAGGCCGGGGCGGACCCGCTTGCGCCCGACGCGCATCGGCCAGCCGGCGACCTCGCGTGCCTGCGCGGCGATCCGCTCGCCGGTGCCGCTCGGGTGCTCGGCGACCACCGCGAACTCGTCCCCGCCGTAGCGAGCGACGGTGTGCTCGTCGCTCAGCCCTTCGCGCAGCCTCCTGGCCAGCATCGACAGCAGCTCGTCACCGCGCTCGAACCCGTGCGCGGCGTTGAACTCGGCGAGCTGCTGCACGTCGATGAGCACCAGGGTCGACAGCGTTCCCCGCGAGCGGGAGCGGACCAACGACTGCTCCAAGCGGTCCAGCAACAGCACGCGGCCGGGCAGACCGGTCAGCGGGTCGAGCAGGCCGGAGGAGTGCGACACGTCGGTGTGCACCGACTGCAGCAGCACCAGCACGCGCCTGCGCCCCTGCACGGTGACCGCGTGGTAGTCGGCCCAGATGCGGCTCTGCGTGTGACCGCTGATGATGACGAGCGGGATGGACAGAGGACAGCCCGCGCGGAGCACTTGCCCGGCCAGGTCGGCCCAGTCGGGCATGGGAGACCCGGTGTCGTCGCGGAGCTGCCAGTCGTGGGGGCGGGTGCCGGTCAGCAGATCAGCCCGGTCGAGCTGCATCAGGTCTGCGGCCACGTCGTTGGTGGCCAGCACCTGGCCGCGGTCGTCGGTCAGCATCACCCCGACGTTCAGCCCACTGACGAGTTCGTCCCACACCGGCGCCAGTTGGGCTGCAGCCACGTCCAGGACACTCATTCGGCCCCCTCCCTCCCACCAAACGGAGCAGTCCGTTCGAGCCTCCTCTGGAGACGGGGCGATTTTCAAGAGCGAAGCGACCACCCGTAACGGTGGAATCACGCTTCGCGCATAACTCTCCGTCAAGGCATGTGTCACTCCTGCCCCACGCGTCTCCTCGATCACGGCACATTGATCAACCGCGCAGGTGAAACACGATCGGGGAAGCGTCCCGAAACGGAGCGGCGCCTCGGCCGATAAGGAGAGCGTCACGGATGGGAGCGTTGTGCCGGACGACGCCGAGCGCCCGGTGCGACCGCGCCCGTCTCTACCCTTGAGCAGCAGTGGTAGCCGAGAGGATGGTGCATGCCGATGCCCGGAACCGCGGACCTGGGTCCGCTGGCCGAGCGATTGCGTGGTCACAAGTCGTTGCTGGCGGTCATCGCGATCGCCGAGCTGATCGCCGTGGTGGTGGTCTCGACCGTCAACACCCACGACCACATCGACGGCGAGGTGTACCGGCAGGGCGCCCAAGCGCTGCTGGCCGGCCGCGATCTGTACCACAACCTGCCACCGACCGAATCCGGACTGCTGCTGCCGTTCATCTACCCGCCGTTCGCCGCGATCGTGTTCGCGCCGCTGGCGCTGGTGCCCAAGCTGGTCTCGACGGCGGTGATCATGCTGGTCAGCCACATCGCGCTGCTGACCACGCTGTACGTGGTGCTGCGGGAGTCGACGTTCCTGCAGGCGCACCGCGACAAGGTGCTGCTGGTGACGGCCGCCGTGCTGCCGATCGCCACGATCAGCGAGCCGGTGATGGAGACGATCACCTACGCGCAGATCAACATCGTGCTGATGGCCCTGGTGGTCGTGGACTGCCTGTGGCGGGTCGAGGGCACCAAGAAGCTGCCCTACCCGCGCGGCCTGCTCATCGGCATCGCCGCGGGCATCAAGCTCACGCCGCTGGTCTTCCTGCTGCTGCCGCTGCTGCGCCGGGACTTCCGGATGATCGTCGTCTCGCTGCTGACCTTCGTCGGCACCGCGCTGATCGGTCTGCTGGCCACCTTCGACAACGCCCGCCGGTTCTGGCTGGAGGAGGTCTTCGCCAACAGCCACGTCAACTTCGGGCCGAAGTTCACCGGTGACGCCTCGACCTACGCCGGCAACCAGTCGCTGAAGTCGCTGCTGTCGAAGCTGACCACGCCGCACCTCACCGCCGTGCTGGCGGTGCTCGCGCTGCTCGTGCTGGCCCTGGCGGTGCTCGGGATGATCAACGCGATCCGGCAGCGGGACCTGCCGACCGCGGTGGTGATCAACGGCGTCCTGGGGCTGATGCTCTCGCCGATCTCCTGGTCGCACCACTGGGTGTGGGCGATCCCCGGCCTGGTGCTGCTCGCCGGTGCAGCGGTGGTCCGGCGCGACTGGGGGATGCTGCTGCTGACGACGCTGATCGGCGGGTTGTTCATGACGGGCCCGCACTGGAAGATGCCCCAGGGCAAGGGCCTCGAGCTGACCTGGAACTTCTTCGAGCAGTTCGTCGGCAACTCCTACGTCTACTTCGGCGCCGCCTACCTCGTCTACAACGGCTACCTGTGGTGGCGCGAACGCGACCGGACCCCGGTGAACATCCCCCGCGCCGAGGAGCCCGCCGTGAGATGAGGCCCGTTCGAGGGCTCATGGGCAACCCCTCAGCGCTCCGCAAGACGAAGAAGGCCCCCTCCTCGGAGGGGGCCTTCTTCGCGTCCGCGGATCAGATGCGGTTCATGACCACGGTCTGGGCGTCGTCGAAGCGGTGCACCAGGTCGGGGCTGATGGCCGGCATCGGCAGCGTGACGTCCGGGGCGTCGGCCACGGCGGGCAGCTGGGTGCGGGGGCCGACCTTGGTCGGCGCCGGGAGCACGGTGTCCTCCAGCGCGGCGGTGATCCGGCTCGGCGTGGGAGCCGACGCCTGGCCGTTCTGCAGGGCGTTGAGCTCGCCGAATCCCGGCAGCGGCGCGGAGAGGCCGGGGCCGCTGCGCCCGGTGGCGCCGGGAACCTGGGACAGCTCCACCCGCGAGAGACCGTCGAGCAGCGGCACCTCGGTGACCGGGGCCTGTCGCTCACCCGGCACGTCCAGCGGCACGAAGTCGACCGGCGCTGCCGCGGGAGCGGGCGGCTCCGCCAAAGCGGCGGTCAGCACCAGCGGCGGCACGGTGTGCAGGTCGCTGCGCAGACCGCCCACGTCCCCGTCGGTGAGGTCGACAGAGTCGGTGGCCAGCAGACCGCCGGACTCCACCGGCGCCTGCTGGCGGGAGGCCAGCGCGCCCTCGTAGAGCTCCATGATCCCGTTGGCCTGGCCGAAGCCGTCGAAGTAGACGAGGTCGTCGTGCGGGATCACCAGCTCGGCGGTCTGCGGTCCGCCGTCGGTCGCCGTGTCGCGGACGACGTCACCGATCGGAGCGGACCAGCTCAACGAGCGGTGGAAGCCCTCGGACGGGGTGATCGGGGCGGGGCCGTGCGCCGAGCGGCGCAGGTCCAGCGGCGTGGCCTCGGACGGGTCGGCCGCCCAGCCCGCCAGCTTCAGCGGCGACTCCTGGAAGCGCAGCGCCGGGATCTCGCGGGTCAGCTCGTTCGCGGACTCGTCGAGGGCACTGCGCGCCCCCACCACGGGGCTGCCGTGCTGCTCGGTGAACAGGTCGCCGGCCAGGCAACGGCCCAGCGGTGCGGTGTCGTCGAGCGCGGGCGGGTACACCGACTCTCCCAACGGCATCGGACGCTGCTGCTGACAGGCGTCCCCGGCGGAAGCGACCCCCGTGCCGACGGCCAGCATGCCACCAGTGACCAGCGCGGTCTGAACTCCGCGCTTCGCCCAAGTCTGCATGGATCTTCTCCTTAACCAGGCTCCCCGCGTCTCGGGGGAAAATCAACTTCGAGCGCCGCACCGAGACCAGAACTTGATCATGGTCAGGCGGCGGTGGACTCAGATCGCGAAGTACCGGCCCGCGAAGCGCCACGCTGCGCGTCGCGGCCGGTCAGCAGGTCAGTCAGGGGTCGCACCGGGTTGCGGGGCCGGGACGCCGCGCAGCAGTTCGTCGCGGTCGTCCGCGCGCCTGTCCGGCAGCGCACCGTCGGCGCTCGGCGCCGCCGGGTACCAGCCGGGCAGGCCGGTGCCCTGCTGCCCGTCGGCCGTGCTCCCTGCGCACCCGGTCGACGCGGGCGGCGTGGAGTTCCGCTGCGGGAACTCCGGTCCGGAGGTGTCCTCCGGCTCGACCGGCACGGACTGTCCGCTCTTCCGGACGGGGACGTCCGCCTGCGGTGCGGACGGCTCGGAGGCCGGGGAGCGGACGTCCGCGACGGCCACCGCGGCCGGTTGCTGGTCCGGCACGGCGGCGAGTGCTTCGGCCGGTGCCGCCTCCGGGTCTGACCCGTCCGGCGCTGGGGCAGCGGCCTCCTCGTCGAGGTCGCTGGTGACCAGGCGCTCGACGGGTTCGCCGGGCACCAGGGTGAGCGGGTCGATGCCCTCGAGCGGGAACGAAGCGGGGTCGGCCGGGGAGACCCGGTCCCACGCGGCGGCCGGCAGGTCCGCGGCGCCCTCGGTGAGCGCGGCGGCCTCGGACAGCAGCGGAGATCCGGCGAGCACCTCACCGGGTTGAGCGGGTTCCGCCGCCGGCTCGGCCTCCGCGGGCTGGCCGATCAGCAGTGCCGCGGAGGTTCCGGCCACCGCCGTGCCCGCCAGGACCAGGGCACGACCGAGCAACCGCCGTGCGGCGGTCTGCGGCGTGCGGTCGTTGACGGACATGGCGGCGCCAGAACCTCCTCGGCCTGCTGCGACTCCCCCACGGAGCTTCGTCCTCCCTCGCGACCGGAACTCTGTCAAAGCAAGGTCGACTTCCGTAAGCGCAGAGGAATCAGTTCGCCACATCGTGTTACACACTTCGACTTGCCGATCCTCCCGAACCGGACAACCACGACGGCCTGGGCAGCGGCGAAGCAGTCCGACGAGAACCGATGCCTCGGAATCCCGTCCACGCGCATCCCGACCGCGCTGCGACCGCGACCGCCGGACCTCGGAGGACCGGTGATCAGCACCGTCGCCCGGGTGCCTGCGCGGTCGCCCGCCACACCCGGCTCCGCACCCCGTCCACGGGAGTTCCGCACCACCGGCTCCGGGCCCAGAGCACCGCGATGATCGGAGGGCCGAAAACCACGGTGATCCGGTCGACGGCCTGACCACGACCGCCAACCGACGCCCCACACCACGACCTCGGCGGCCCCGCACCCGAAGACTCGGTGATCAGGAAGACGGAACCTGGTGATCCGGTCCGCGCCCCACCGCCGCGAACCGGCGCCCCAGACCAAGCCCGCAGCCGCTCCACACCCGGAGGAACCCGGTGATCAGACGCTCGACCACGGGATGATCGGGGTCCACGTCCGGGTCGACACCGCGAACCGGAAATCCCCGTACGCCACGGCCAGAGAGATCCGGCACCGGAAGAGCCGCGGTCATCAGGAGCCTCGAAACCGCGGTCGTCGGGTGCTCGAACACCGGGTGGTCCGGTCCACGGCTCGGGCGCCTCCGCCATCGACCTCGGCAGCGGTGACTGCAGCCACCGCGGTCGCCGGGCTGCGGCCGGATCACCGCCGGGTGGGGTTTGCGGGCGGTCGGAGGGCGTCGGCCACGCGTCGGGCGGCGCTGCGTTCGGGTTCACGTCAGGGGGCGCTGCGCGCTGCTCCACTCCGAGCCAGCTGCGTGATCAGGCCCCTGGGGCGGTGTCGTGATCAGCTGCACAACCCGAGCATCGTCGGCGGTCGCGGGTCCTGGTGATCGTTGTGATCAGGGCACGGATCACGGTGGTCGTCGGGTTACCGCCAGGCGGGTGCGGGTAGCTGCGCGTTGTGCAGATGCGAGTTGATGATCGGCGATACGGTGACGGGGTGAGCGAGCTGAAGATCAGCGAACCGGAGGACGCTTCGACGTCGATCCCCCGGGCATTGCGGGTTTCCGCGGCGGTGAGCTGGCGAATGCTGGTGATCGCCGCCGCCCTGTACGTGACGGGCATGATCATCATTCGGATCTACGTGGTCGTGATCCCGGTGGCGATCGCCCTGCTGCTGGCAGCGCTGCTCGCGCCGGTGGTGTCCTGGCTGGCGCGGCGCAACGTTCCCCGAGCGCTGGCGACGGCAGCGGTGCTGATCGGCGGCCTCGCGGTGGTCGGCGGGGTGCTGACCTTCGTCGTCAACGCCTTCATCAACGGCTTCCCCGACCTGCAGCGCCAGGTCGTGGCCAGCCTCGAGGCGATGCGCCAGTGGCTGGCGGTCTCGCCGCTGCACCTCAACGACGACCAGATCGCCCGCTACATCGAGCAGGCGCGCGAGTGGCTGCAGGCCAACCAGGCGGTGCTGACCAGCGGTGCGCTGTCCACCGCGAGCACCTTCGGCAACGTGCTGACCGGCATCGTGCTCGCCCTGTTCACCCTCATCTACTTCCTCTACGACGGCCGCCGCGTGTGGCTGTTCGTGATCCGGATGGCGCCGCAGCAGGTGCGCGACAAGGTCGACCGCGCGGGCGTCGCCGGCTTCACCTCGCTGGTCGGTTTCGTGCGCGCGACCGCGCTGGTCGCCGTGGTCGACGCGCTCGGCATCGGGCTCGGCCTGAGCATCCTGGGCGTTCCGCTGGCGATCCCACTGGCCGCGCTGGTGTTCCTCGGTGGTTTCGTGCCGATCGTCGGTGCGGTCGCCTCGGGCGCGGTCGCCGTCCTGGTCGCCCTGGTGACCAAGGGCTGGGTCGTGGCGCTCATCGTGGTCGGGATCGTGCTCGCGGTGCAGCAGCTGGAGGGCAACGTGCTGCAGCCGCTGATCCTGGGGCGCGCGGTGAAGATCCACGCGCTGGGAGTGGTGCTGGCGATCAGCATCGGCGTCGTCGTCAACGGCATCGTCGGCGGACTCCTGGCGATCCCGATCGTCGCGGTGCTCAACTCCGCGATCCGCGCGCTGGTCGCGGTCGAGGAGGAGTCCCCCGACGGCACCGCCGTCCCCGATGAGGTAGCCGAAGCCGACGAACCCGAGCCGGAGGAGACCGAGCCGGACGAGCCCGGCGAGGAGCAGAAGAAGGACTGAGCACGAGCGGACAGGCCGCGGCGGGAGTCACCCGCCGCGGCCTTCTGCTGCGCCAGCCGCCCGCCGGAACATCCCCGCAGGAGCTTGTCCAGGGAAACGAGCGGAACCGCCGCCACTCGGGCCCGCACAGCGCAGCTCCCGTCGAACTTCGCGCGAAGTTCGAGGGCTGAAGATCCCGGTCGAACCTCGCGCGAAGTTCGACGGGGGTACTCGGCTCGCCCGGCACCGCTGCAGGTGTTGAGCGGCTGCGCGGCGAGTGCGCCCGGAGCCGGGTCGACATGGCTCGACGAGCGGGGCGCGGAGTCCGCGGAGCCGCTCCGGTCCTGCCATCGGCGCTCCACCAGGGTGGCCACCACCCGGTGGCCGCCCGCAACGCGACTCAGGGGTTTCAGGCGACCGTGACGGCGTTGCGGCCTGCTGCCTTGGCGGCGAGCATCGCCGCGTCGGCGGCGACCAGGAGGTCGGTCAGCTCGTAGTCGAACCTGCCGGTGGTCGCCACGCCGATGCTCACGGTGAGCCCGGTGAGCTCGCGCTGCTCGCCGCGGATGTCGCGGGTGGCCACCGACAGGCCCGCCGTGGCCATCCGGATCCGGTCGGCGACGCGGTAGGCGGTGTCGCACTGGGTCCCCGGCAGTAGCACCACGAACTCCTCACCGCCGAAGCGGCCCGGCATGTCCTCGCGACGCACGTTGTCCTGCAGCATCCGCGCGAAGGCGGACAGCACCACATCACCGGCAAGGTGGCCGAGCTCGTCGTTGACCCGCTTGAAGTTGTCGAGGTCGAGCAGCAGCACCGCGACCGGCTGCTGCCGCTGCCGCGCACGCATCAGCTCCCACCGCGCTCGACGTTCCCAGTGCGTGGAGTTGGCCAGGCCGGTCTTGCCGTCGTGCTGGGCGGTCCGCCGCCACTGCGGCAGCTGGCTGGCGAGGTCCAGCAGCACCATCGGCGGCCCGGCGAGCAGCGCGGCGAACGGCACCGCCGTCATCGCCACCGCCAGCAGACCTCCGAGGCTCGCGCCGACGATGCCCAGCAGCACGTCGATCGGCTCGCCCAGGACCGCGACGCGCGGCGCTTCCGGGGTCCGCAACCGGATCCCGCCCGCGACCACCGCGGCGCGCACCACCAGCAGCACGACGCCGACGGTGAAGAAGCCGACCGAGGTCCACACCGGCTCCCCCCACCCGATGACCAGTCGCGCGGCGAACGTGGCGACGGTCGTGGCCGCGGTGGTGAACAGCCAGCGGTGGGTCTCCGGACGATCGTGCAGGACCGCGTGCAGCGCGGGCCCGAGCAGCAGCAGGACCAGCAAGTTCGTTGGCAGCAGCAGGATCCCGGCCGCGAGGTAGACGATGTGCATCGTCCACGGGTTGCGCCGGACCTGCCTCCGGAGGTTGATCGACACGGAGGTGACCACGATGGTCGCGCCGGCGGTCACGGCGATCGCGGCGAAGTTGAGCAGGTCGTCCGGACCAGGTCGTCGGCCGGTCACGAAGACCAGCACCACGAGCGCCAGCGCCAACGCTTGCACCAGCAGGACGTAACCGATCGCAGCAGGACGCATCCGCCACAACGACCAACACCCCATCGCTCACCTCCCGCGGGGAGCCTGGCACAGCGAATCCGCCCCACGAAGCACAACGTGAAAACGAGAACGGCGTTTCGCCCGGAAAGCCCCTATCCGGGCGTGGAGCCTCGGCGGAAGGGAGCAGCGGCGGAGATCGCTTCCCGCGCTGCGCGATTCCGGAACGGCCTGCTCGTGCGGCAGGATGGTCGGTCGGGAGGAATGCGCAGTGACCGGTTCGCAAGCACCGTCGCCACCGCCCCAGGTGGCTGACGGCCGCACTCCGCTGTGGCGGGGGCACAACGTCTTTCGCGTCGTGACGTTCCTCTACGCCGCGTTCTGGTTCTTCATGTCCTACCCGTCCTACGAGCGGCCGTGGCTGGCGGCGATCTGCTTCTGCGGCATGGCCGTGTGGACGGTGTTCACCGTCTGGCGCTACTGGACCCGCGCCGGGCGCACGAACCGGCTGGTGGCCGCGGACGTCGTCGTGGTGAACGGGCTGTTCCTGCTCAACGAGTTCATCCTGACCGAGGCGCAGATGGGCTCGCCGGACCCGTCGGTGGTGACGGTCTGGCACTCCACCGGCGTCACCGCGGCGGCCGTGCAGTGGGGCGTGAAGGGCGGGCTCACCGCCGGCGTCGTCGCCGCCGCGGCCAACCTGCTGGTGCGCGGGCGCACCGGGTCCGACATGGCGCTGGACACGCTGCTGCTGGTCGGCGTGGGTCTGGTGATCGGGCTGAACTCCGACACCGCGCGCCGCTCCACCGAACGGCTCGCGCAGGCGCTGCGCGCGGAAGCCGCCACGGCCGAGCGGGAACGGCTCGCGCGCTCGATCCACGACAGCGTGCTGCAGGTGCTGGCCCGCGTCCGCCGGCGGGGCTCGGAGCTCGGCGGTGAGGCGGCCGAGCTCGCGGAGCTGGCGGGGGAGCAGGAGATCAAGCTGCGCTCGCTGATCGCCACCAAACCGGAGACCACGGAGGACGGGGAGACCGACCTGGCGGCACGGCTGCAGGTGCTGCGCTCGGGCCGGGTGCACGTGTCGGTGCCGGGCAACCCGGTGCGGCTGTCCGAGCAGCTCAGCTCGGCGCTCGCGGCCGTGGTCCGGGAGGCGCTGGCCAACGTGGACAAGCACGCGGGTGAGAAGGCCCAGGCGTGGGTGCTGCTCGAGGAGCTGCCGGACGAGGTCGTGCTCAGCGTCCGCGACGACGGGCCGGGCATCCCCGCGGGGCGGCTGGACGAGGCCGCCGCCGAAGGCCGGATGGGGATCGCGAAGTCCATTCGGGGACGCGTCGCCGAGCTGGGTGGGAAGATCGAACTCGACACCGCACCGGGTGAGGGCACCGAGTGGGAGGTGCGGGTTCCGCGCGTGCGAGAGCCGAAGCGCCGCAGAGGAGGAGAGCGATGAGCGAACCGCCGGTCACCGTGATGGTCGTCGACGACCACCCGATGTGGCGGGATGGCGTCGCGCGCGACCTGGGCGAGCGTGGCTTCGAGGTCCGCGCCACTGCGGGCGATGCCGGGTCGGCCCTGCGCATCGCGCAGGCCGTGAAGCCGGACGTGGTGCTGATGGACCTCAACCTCGGCGACTCCTCGGGCGTGCAGGCGACGCTGCAGATCACCCAGGAGATCCCGGGGACGCGGGTGCTGGTGCTGTCGGCCAGCGGTGAGCACGCCGACGTGTTGGAGGCGGTCAAGGCGGGCGCCTCGGGTTACCTGGTCAAGTCGGCGTCGGCGGAGGAGCTGGTGGACGCCGTCCAGCGCACCGCCGCGGGGGACGCGGTGTTCACCGCGGGCCTGGCCGGTCTGGTGCTCGGCGAGTACCGCCGGATGGCGGTGACGCCGGACTCCGAGCACCAGGCCCCGCAGCTGACCGAGCGCGAGACCGAGGTGCTGCGGCTGGTCGCCAAGGGCATGACCGCGCGCCAGATCGCGAACAAGCTGGTGATCTCCCACCGCACGGTGGAGAACCACGTCCAGTCCACGCTGCGCAAGCTCCAGCTGCACAACCGCGTCGAGCTCGCCCGCTACGCCATCGAGCACGGCCTCGACCAGGACGGGGAGGCCGAGGAGCAGGCCTGACCTGGCCCTTGCCCCCGTCCTCAGGACAGCGTCGTCTTGGTGGTCTGCCGAGCCGCGGCTGCGCTCGGGGCGTCGAGGGCGGCTTCGGCGGCCTTGCGGAAGGTCGCGTGCGGGTGCTGCGCGAGCGCGGCACCGACGGCGCGGACGGCCGAGGCGTTCATCGACAGGCTCGTCACGCCCAGCCCGGCCAGCACACCGGCCAGGTGCGGGTCGGAGGCCGCTTCGCCGCAGACACCTACCGGTTTGTCGACTTGTCGTCCCGCCTGACCGACCATCGCGATGAGCCGCAGCAGCGCCGGCTGCCACGGGTCGTTGAGGCCCGCGAGCGCGCCCGCCATCCGGTCCGCGGCGAAGACGTACTGGGCCAGGTCGTTCGTGCCGAGGCTGACGAAGTCCACGGCCTGCAGGATCTCGGCGGCCGACAGCGCGGCGGCCGGGACCTCGATCATCACGCCGACCCGGTCGATGCCGCCCGCGCGAGCGCGTTCGGCGAACCACGCGGCTTCCTCGGCGGTGGCGACCATCGGCGCCATCACCGACACCTCCGCCCCGGAGTCCTGGGCCGCGCCTGCGATCGCCTCGAGCTGCCTGTCCAGCAGGTCGGGCTGGTCGAAGACGACCCGCAGGCCGCGCACGCCCAGCGCCGGGTTCGGTTCGACCCCCATGTCGAGGAACGCCAGCGGCTTGTCGGCCCCGGCGTCGAGGGTCCGCACGACCACCGGCTTGCCCGCGAAGGGCCGGAGCACCTCCGCGTAGGCGGAGCGCTGGGTGGCGACGTCCGGCTCGGTGTCGGCGCCGAGGTAGCAGAACTCGGTGCGGAACAGGCCGACGCCTTGCGCACCTGCTTCGACGGCGGTGGCCGAGTCGGTCGCGGAGCCGACGTTGGCGAGGACCTTGACCGGCACGCCGTCGGCGGTCTGCCCGACGCCGTCCCAGTCGAGGTGCTCGGGGTGCTCGGCGACGCGCACGGTCACGTCGTCGGAGAGCTCGACGTCACCTCCGTCGCCGTCGACGGTGGCGCCGGCGCCGGCCGCGTCGAGCACACCGCGGACCGCGACGACGGCCGGGATGCCCAGCGCGCGGGCGAGGATCGCGGTGTGGCTGGTGGGCCCGCCCTCCTCGGTGACCAGCGCCAGCACCAGCTGCGGATCGAGGTCGGCGGTGTCGGCGGGCGCGAGGTCGCGCGCCACGAGCACGCTCGGCGTGGCCAGCTCGGGAACGCCGGGCGGGGTGACGCCCTCGATCTCGGCGATGATCCGGTCCCGGACGTCGTGCACGTCGCGCGCGCGTTCGGCCATGTAGCCCCCGGCGGCGCGCAGCGAGTCGGCGAAGCCGTTGGCAGCCTCGTGGACCGCGCGGGCGGCGGGCAGCGAGCGGGTGGCGACGAACTGCTCGGCCTGCGAGATCAAGGCCGGGTCCATGGCCATGGCGGCGGTGGTCTCGAGCACGGCCTTGGCGTCACCGCCGACCTTGGCGGCGCGCTGGAAGAGCCCTTCGGCGACGGTGTCGGCGGCAGGGCGGATGCGCGCGGCCTCGGCGACCAGGTCGTCCGGGGCGGGCGTGGCGGCGGGCTCGGGCAGCGGGTCGGCGACCCGGACGATGGGCCCGGAGGCCCGGCCGGAGCTGACTCCGACACCGGTCAAACGCGACATGGTCTAGACCATACCTTCCCGAATTGCTCAGCAGAACCGCGCGGCGCGGGTACGACACGCACCACACGCCCCGCTTCGAGGACCAGCGTAGGGACGCGGTCCCCATTTGGCTTGATCGTGTGAGATGACGAGCACGCAGGCCCACCCCGGGTTCTTGCGCAACCCGGATGCAGCAGCGGGTGGCGCCGCTCACAGGTAGTGGGTGAGTAGCTGTACGGATCCGGTCGGCACCCCTGAAATCGCAGGCTAGAGCCATGGCAATCACAGCGACGCTCACCGAACCGACGCTCGAGATCGACTGGTTCGCCGAACAGCTGACCGCGGTCGCGACCTTCTTCGCGGCCCGGCCCCCGGCGGACGACCACGACACCGAACACGGCTCCGAGATCTCCGGCCGGACGGACCCGCCAGGCGAGCCGGTCGACACCAGCCACCACGAAGAGCCCCAGTCCCCGATCGCCTCGACCGGGGACTCCGGCGGGAGCAGTCCGCGGCGAGGAGGAAGATCACGCAGGAGCGGCGAGTAGTGCCCCTCACCTGCGAAGACGAGTCACGTTCACCGCACCGCACACCCCGCGAGTGGGGCGATTATTCCACTGTTGATCCACCGTTCGAGCGAATTCCGCTGTCAAGGTGGATCTTTTGCCGGGACGTTGCCGTCAAACTGAACGGGTTGCTGCTCGTCGGTATTCGCGCCATCGACGATCGCAACCTGCTGTGGGCCGGCCGCAACGCCCCCCGTGCGGTCGGCCCTCAGCGCGAAACCTCAGGCGGGCAGCAGGTGCGGAGCGTGCTCCGCCACCGCGGAGAGCACGTCGCGGGTGGAGGGGTTGACCGCGCTCCAGTCCCCGATCACCACCGTCGGCACCGTCTCGTTGCCGTCGGCGATCGAGCGCACGACGCCCGCCGCCTCCGGGTCCTGCCAGATGTCGACCTCGGTGAAGGCCAAGCCCGAACTCTGCAGGCCCGCGCGCAGCGACATGCAGAACGGGCAGCCCGGCCTGCTGTACACGGTGACTTCTTCGGCGGACATCCGACCTCCAAGTTCGCCCACGACTCTTCTCACCGAGCTTGAACAATCGCGGCGGCGAATTCATCCACGGGGAGACGCAGGTCATGTCGTCCACACAGGACGCCTTGGAGACCCGACGTGACGCCCGTTACGGTCTGACCGACCGTCCCACGAAGTGGGCCGCTTCCTCCGGACCGAGAGGCGAGGGACATGACGGAGCTGTCTCCGCGCGAGCGCGCGCGGGCTGCCACCGAGCAGGACATCCGGCGGCACGCGCGGATGCTGCTCGGGGAGCACGGCAGCGACGCGGTGACGCTGCGCGCGATCGCTCGCGAGCTGGGCATCACCGCGCCCGCCCTCTACCGCTACTACTCCTCCCGCGAGGACCTGCTGCGCCAGCTCTGCGACGACATCTGCGCCGACCTCTCGGTCGAGCTCTCGGCGGCGTTCGACCCGGCCACCGAACGCTTCCTGGACCGCACCTTCGCGGTGTGCCGCCGGTTCCGCTCCTGGGCGCTGGCGCACCCGAAGGAGTTCGCGCTCGTCTTCGCCACCCCGAAGGACCGCTCCCGGCAGCCCGACCGCTTCGCGGGCGTCTTCCTGAGCATCGTCGCCCCGATGATCTCGGAGAACCCCAACGCGGGCGAGGAGGTGAAGGCGCCGGTCGACCTGCCGGACCTGTCGGTGCAGCAGAAGTCGCTGGCCGAAGCCTTCTCCGACGAGGGCATCGACATGCCGCCGGGAGCCCTCGACGCCGAGGCGGTCTACTTCCTGATGCGCTGGTGGGTCCGCCTCTACGGGCACATCGCTCTGGAGGTGTTCGGCCGCTTCCCCTTCGAGCTGTTCCACGCGGACCAGCTCTTCGACGCCGCACTGCAGGAGCTCGCGGCGGAGAGCGGCCTCACCTGAGCTGACTCAGTGTGGTCGCAGGGCGCCGGGGGCCAGGAAGACCGGCACGCGCGGGTGAACGACGTCGATCACGTGCTCCACGGCCTTGCGGTGCACCCCGACGTAGGGTGGCGGCTCCAGCTTCGCGCGCTCCCGAGCCGTGCCGGGGCGCCGCTCCGCCCGCATCGCTTCGAGGAGGAATGCTGCGATCTCAGAGGGTTGTGCAGGAGGCTTGGCGAGCGACTCGCGCAGCGCCCACACGGTCAGCGTCCCCGGACCGGAGCCGGCGTGCTGACCGTGGCCACCGCGCAGCGGGAAGGTCAGCAAGAACACCACCGTCACCAGGAGTGATCCCGCCGCGATGAGCAACCCGGGTGAGACCTCCGGAAGCGTGAATGCGTGAAACATGTTGCCGTGCCTTTCTTTTCGGCTGTCCGATGTGGAGACACTAGCGGCACGGCGGAGCGGTTCGACAGCGGCTTCCCCTCGGGCGTGGCAGATCCGCGTGGGCGAGGCGGCCAGCGGGGCCCGCGGTCACCAGCTCGGTGGCGCCGCCTGCGACATCGGGAGCCGCAGCACCACGGCACGGCGTTCACCCGGGGGCAGCTGCACCGCAGGGACGGGTGATCAAAATTTCGCGATTGTATCCGGTGTTCGGGATGATTGCGCGAAGTTCATCAGGTTCGGGGATTCGGGCTCAGGTTCGAGATCGCGGCGGGGAATTCGGTTGCGCTGATTCGCGGATTTCCGTCGTTCGGCGCAGTCCCGGGCAGCACCGGCCGGGTTGTCACCGAGCGCATCTGAATGCTGATCAGAATGCGCTCGCAGATCACGCGGGTGTCGCAATGGCTGACTACCTAGCTGACGTATTCGCTGGTCATGCCGCCTTGATCCGTCACGATCAGTGGTGGTTCACCCCGTGAATCACCTTCGATCGTCGCACCGGTGACGTGGTAGCTTCAGCGATCCCAGCGCTTTCGAATTCCTTCACGCACGCTAACGACGGAGCACTCCCAAGTGGACGTGGCATTGTGGGTCGCCCTCGCGGCAATCGTAGTGATTCTGCTGGCCTTCCTGGTATCCCTGCAGCGCCTCAAGTTCCAGATCCGGCTGCGCGATGAGGAAGCGCACCACTTGGTCACCCGGCGACTTCCGGCGCTGATGGACGCCGAGCGCGGCCTGCCCATCGACGTGCCCGGGCCGCTGCGGCCCAACCTCGCCGACACCGCCTTCCAGCACGAGCTGCAGACCGCCATCGGGCAGTTCGCGGGCTTCGCCGACGAGACACGGCAGCGGGCGGACCGCGCCGCCAAGGCCACGCTGATCTCCACGATGCGCGGCGTGCAGAGCCTCGCCAACGAGCAGCAGCTCGCGATCAGCGAGATGCAGCACGAGCACGACGACCCCGCCGTGCTCGCCGGCTTGATGAAGATCGACCACGCCAACTCGCAGCTCGTCAGGCGCGCGCAGGCCACCGCCGTGCTGTGCGGGACCTGGCCCGGCCAGCAGCGCTCGGCCGCTCCGGTGCTCGACGTGGTGCGCGGGGCGACCTCCCGCATCCGCGACTACCTGCGCATCGAGACGCACTCCGAGAGCGAGCTGGCCGTGACCAGCCGGGCCGTCGAACCCGTCGTGCTCGCGCTGGCGGAACTGCTCGACAACGCGGCTCGCTACTCGCAGCCCGCCACGCAGGTGCAGGTGCACTTCCAGCCCGCGCACAACGGGTTGTCCATCGTCGTCGACGACGCCGGGGTCGGCATGGCCCCGGAAGCGCGGGAACGCGCGAAAGCCCTGCTCACCGGCCGGGAAGTCGTCGACATCAACAAGTTGGGGGACCCGCCGCAGATCGGGTTCGCGCTCGCCGGGGTGCTCGCCGCCCGGTACGGGTTCAAGGTCTTCGTGGAAGCCGCCTCGCCCTACGGGGGCATGCGTGCGGTGCTGTTCCTGCCCAACGAACTGCTCACCAAGACCGGAACACCCGCACCCGCACCGGCGATGAACGAACCGGTCGCGGAGCAGCAGACCAGCGGCGGGCTGCCGAAGCGGCAGCGCCGCAGCACCACCGTGCCCGCGCAGGCAGCCGAGCACGGCAACTGGGGAAGGGGCAAGCCATCGGTGATGGGGGCGTGGCAGCGCGGCAGCCTCACCGGTCGCGGGTCCGAGGAGAAACCGGACGACGAAGAGGGAAACACCGCGCCATGAACAGCGACCAACGGCACGACCTGGGGTGGATGCTCGACGAGGCCCTGCGGGTCCCGGAGGCCAAGCACGCGATCCTGCTGTCCTCCGACGGCCTGCTGATCGCCCACTCGGCGGACATCACCCGCGACGAGGCCGAGCGGCACGCCGCGGCCATGTCCGGCCTGCAGTCACTGGCCCGCGCCAACGCGGCGTTCTGCGGATCGACCGAGAAGGCGTGGCAGCAGACCATCACCGAGTACGACCACGGCTACATCTTCCTCGTCGCCGCGGGTCCGCGCGCCTACGTCGCCGCCTCGGCGGGCGCCGGGGTCGACGTGGAGACGATGACCCACCGCCTGGTGGTACTCGTCCAGCGGCTCGGCACCGAGCTCAGCGCCGACCTGCGCGTCGGTGAGCTCGCGTGAAGCGCGCGCAGCGCTCGCTGGTCCGCCCGCACGTCGTCACGCGCGGCCGGGCTCGCCCGTCGCGCAACACCTTCGAGATGGACACCCAGATCTACACGATCCGCGTCGCCTCGCCCGGCGCGGTCGGACCCGAGATGCGCCGGGTGCTGGAGATGTGCCGGGACGGGGCCAAGTCCGTCGCCGAGATCGCCGGGCACCTCGCACTGCCGATCAGCGTGACGAAGGTGCTGCTCGGCGATCTCCTGGACAGCGGGCACATCGTCACCCGCACCGCCCAGCGCGACCTCGAACCACCGCGGCTGGAACTGCTGCAGGGCGTCCTGGACGGGCTCCGCGCCAGCTTGTAGAGAGCAGGAGACCTCGTGACCGACGATCGAACTCGGCTGCACGGCCCCGACTTCGCCGCCGACCCGCAGACCGCCTACCGGCGGATGCGCGCGGCGGGTCCCACGGCTCCGGTGGAGATCGCGCCGGACGTGCCCGCGACCCTGGTGCTCGGCTACGCCGAAGCGCTGCAGGTGCTGCGCGATCCGGCCAACTTCCCGAAGGACCCGAGGACGTGGGAGCGCACCGTCCCGCAGGACTGCACGGTGCTGCCGCTCATGGGCCACCAGCCGAACTGCAACGGCACCGACGGGGCCGCGCACACCCGGCTGCGCGGTGCGATGACCGACGCCCTCGCGCGGGTGGACACCCGGGAACTGCGCACCAACCTCGAGGAGACCGCCGACGCGCTGATCGACCGGTTCGCCGCGGACGGCAAGGCCGACCTCGTCGAGCAGTACGCCCAGGTCCTGCCTCTGCTGATGGTCACCCGCATCTGCGGGTCGCCGCCGGTGACCACCGAGAAGATCGTCTCCGGTGCGCTGGCGCTGTTCACCGGGACCGACGACGGGCGCAGCCTCCGCACCACCGTCGTCGAACTCGTCGCTGCCAAGCGCGCCAAACCCGGTCCCGACGTGGTGTCCTGGTTGCTCGCGCACCAAGCCGGGCTCACCGACGACGAAGCCGTGCACCAGGTGGCGCTCCTGTGCGCGGCGGGCAGCGAACCGCTGCAGAACCTCATCGCGAACACGCTGCGGTTGCTGCTGGTCGACGAGCGCTTCGCCGGTGACCTCTCCGGCGGCAGCCTCCCGGTGGCCGACGCGCTCGACGAAGTGCTGTGGACGGACCCGCCGATCGCCAACCACGGCACCGTCTTCCCGCCGCGCGAGGCGCAGGTCGGCGGCACCCCGGTGCCGGCCGACCAACCGCTGCTGATCAGCTTCGCCGGTGCGAACACCGACCCGGCGGTGGCCGCGGAAGGCCGCGTGGGCAACCGAGCGCACATCGCCTTCGGCGCAGGCCGGCACGCGTGCCCGACACCCGCGCAGCGCATCGCGCGGATGACGGGCACCGCGGCGGTCGAACGAGTCCTGGACCGGTTGCCGGACCTGGAACCCGCGGTGCCCGCCGACGCGCTGGAGTGGAAGTCCAGCCCGTTCCACCGCGCCTTGGCGTCGTTGCCCGTGACGTTCCCGCCACCTCCCCAGCAGATCCGCCCCTGGCTCGGACCACCCCCGCCGGTCATCCGGCGTGACCCCGGTCCCCACAAGCCGACCGGTGCGTGGAGTTCGTTCGTCAGGTGGCTGCGCGGCGGTTGATCACAGCCCGCTGAGCGGGGCCTTGTGCATGTCCTGGATGACGTTGCGCGCGTCCGGGTACTGGTAGGAGCCGGATTCGTAGAGCACGTAGGCGGTTCCGCCGACGTCGTCGATCCCCTCGGACATGCTCGGCGAGCGGAAGCAGCGCGTCGACGGGATGTCGATGTCGGTCGCGCCCTTGTCGATCACGTAGAGGTTGCTGCGCACGTCGCGGGAGAGCGAGGTGCTGTAGACGAACTTGTCGCCGGTGACCATCAAGCCCTGCGTGCCCTTGGGGATCTCGTAGGACTTCCCGGTGGTGAGGTCACCGTTGGCGGCGACGCTGTAGGCGTACATCTTCTCGCGGCCGTCCCGGCTGTACTTGCCCGCGTAGAGCGTGTTCCCGTCGCCGGCCAGGAACGACGCGCCGTAGACCTCGCGGGCCGTGCCGGTCTGCTTGAGGTACGGGCTGCCCTCGGCCTTGAGGGCGTCGGCGAGCTTCGAGAGCTCGTACTTGCGGATCGAGTAGTTGCCGTCGGCGGTGTTGCGGCCGGTCACGAACGCCCACCCGCGGGAGATCCCGATGCCGCTGGCGTGGGTCTCGGCGATCTCGACGTCACCGACGGTCTTGCCGGACTTCGGGTCGACGCCGTAGATCTTGGCGTTGTTGCCGTCCTTGCCGTACGCGGTGACCAGGAGCAGGTCGTTGCCCGAACCGTCCCAGTCGTTCCACCCGGCGAGACCCTGCGGTGTGTGCTCAGGCAGTCCCGGGATCCCCGGCCCGGCGCTGAACTTCTCGTCGTAGGTGTAACCCGCCGACAACCCGTCGTAGAAGGACGCTTCCTGACCGCTGGAGTCGTCGTCGCAGCTGAGCGCCGCCCTCTCCGCGGCACCGCCGACCGCGGGCACCCCCACCAACAGCGCACCGCACGCAGCGGCCACCACGCTCTTCCGAACCAGCGCTCGCATCGCTCTCTCCCTCAGTGGTGTCAACACGTACTCCACTGAGACGCACGAGCGCCGGATCGGTTCCACACCTCCAGCTCGAACCCCGCTGCCAGGGCGTTGCCCGCGCTACGGAAGGGGATTGGACTTGTCGTGGGCGATCTGGGCTTCCTGACGGGCTTCCTCGGCTCCGGTGGCGATGGGGGCCGTGAGCCACTGGCGCGGGATGCCGAAGGCTTCGACCAGATCGACCGCGTGCGGCCGGATCTCGCCGCAGAGCGTGTTGACCGCCCGCGTGATGGCCTTGGCCCGGCGGGGGCTGATCCGCTCGTGCTCCAGGAACCAGGCCTTGTCCTCCTCGATGGTGGACAGCGCGTAGAGGTCGCAGAGCTTGTCCAGCAGCTCGGCGTTGCGTGGGTCCTGGCACCGGTCGACGGCGGCGACGAAGGCCTCGAGCACGATCCGGTCGATGTGCACGCGCGCCGCGCGCAGCACGTGGTCCTGGGCGCTGTTGAACACCTCGAAGGCGTTGTCCTTGCCGGCCTTGCGCAACCGGCGCCCGAGACCGTCGAGGACGTGCTCCTCGCGGTCTTCGAAGGCCTTCAGCTGCCAGCCGCGGTCGAGGATGTCGTCCTTGTTGGACGCGTCGATGATGCGCTGCACGATCGAGTGCGCCGCCGAGCGCTCGATGACCGCGCCCACGAACTGGTCCGCGACGAACTTCGCCAGGCCGAGCGTGCCGAGGTCGTCGAACTGGTCCTTGTAGTTGGTCAGCAGCCCCTTGGCCACCAGCTGCAGCAGGACCGTGTTGTCGCCTTCGAACGTGGTGAACACGTCGGTGTCGGCCTTGAGCCCGGCCAGCTGGTTCTCGCTGATGTAGCCGGCACCGCCGCAGGCCTCGCGGCAGGCCTGGATGGTGTGCGTGGCGTGCCAGGTGGTGACCGCCTTCAGCCCGGCGGCGTGGGACTCCAGCTCGCGCTGGGTCCGTTCGTCACCGCTGCGCTGCACCTCGTCGAGGGCCTGCACCAGCTCCTCCTGCGCGAAGTGCAGGGCGAACGACTTCGCCAGCGGCGGCAGCAGCTTCCGCTGGTGCGCCAAGTAGTCGAGGACCACGACCTCCTCGTCAGCGCCCGGCTTGTCGAACTGCCTGCGCGCGTCGGCGTAGCGCAGCGCGATCTCCAGCGCCAGCTTGGTGGCCGCACCAGCGGTGCCCGCCACCGAGATCCGGCCGCGGATCAGCGTGCCGAGCATGGTGAAGAAGCGCTTGCCCTCGCTGTCGATCGGACTGCTGTAGGTGCCGTCCTCGGCGACGTCGCCGTAGCGGTTGAGCAGGTTCTCGCGCGGGACGCGGACCTGGTCGAAGTGGAGGCGGCCGTTGTCGACGCCGTTGAGACCCGCCTTGCGACCGCAGTCCTCGATCCGCACGCCGGCGCAGGCGTTCCCGGCCTCGTCCCGGATCGGGACCAGCAGCGCGTGCACGCCGTGGCTCTGACCGCCGACGATCAGCTGCGCGAACACCGCGGCCATCCGGCCGTCGCGGGCGGCGTTGCCGATGTACTCCTTGCGCGCCGCCTCGTGCGGGGTGTGCACGACGAACTCCCGCGTCGCGGGGTCGTAGGTGGCGGTCGTGCGCAACCGCTGCACGTCGGAGCCGTGACCGGTCTCGGTCATCGCGAAGCACCCGGGCAGCTCGGCGCTCATGATGTCGCGCAGGTAGCGCTCGTGGTGCCGTTCGGTGCCCAGCGCGACGACCGCCCCGCCGAACAGGCCCCACTGCACACCCGCCTTGACCATCAGCGAGAGGTTCCCGCACAGCAGCTCCAGGGAGACGACGGAACCGCCCTGGTCCCCACCTCCGCCTTGGGCGACGGGGAAGCCGAGCTCGGGGACGCCGGACTTGGCCAGCAGGCGCAGCTGCTCGAAGGTCCGGGCGCGGTGGCTCTCGGTGTCGAGGTCGTCGGCGTTGGCGAGGTCGTTGTCGCGGAGCGACGCGCGGACCCTCTCGCGCACCGAGGCCCAGCGCCCGTCGAGCAAGGTGCGGAGCTCAGCTGCGTCGAATGCGGGATGGGTCATCGCGGCCTCCACTGTTCGCGGTCCGATGGCGCCCACGGTAGTTACCGACGAGTAACCCTGCCATGCGACCTGGCTCACCGCACGACGTGGTGCGGCAACCGCCCCGGAACGCCGGGACACGACCGGCGCCCCACCGGGAGGTCGCACCGCAGCGGGCTCGTCAGCCACCGCTCGGCTCGACACCCGGACTACCCCGGTGATCGGGTCGTTGAACACCGCGGTGATCAACGCGCCGGAACACCGCGGCGGTCCGACACTCCCGCGCGTGTCCGGGCTGGGCTTCCGCGGTGGTCAGAGGTGGTCAGAACGGGGTGAGTCCGGGTTGCTGGGAGGGTGGCGTTCTGCACCTGGAAGAGCGGAAGCCGCGGTTCTCCCGGGAGAACCGCGGCTTCCGAGCGATCGGTGCGGGTGCGTCAGACGACGACGTTGATGAGGCGGTGGGGGACGACGATGACCTTGCGGGGTTCCTTGCCGTCCATGGCCGCGATGATCTTCTCGTCCTCCAGCGCCGCGGCCTTGACCGCCTCCTGGTCGGCCGAGGTCGGCACCTGGACGCGGGAGCGGACCTTGCCGTTGACCTGGATCGGGTACTCGATCGAGTCCTCGACCAGGTACTGCTCGTCGGCCACCGGGAACGGACCGTGCGCCAGGCTGCCTTCGTGGCCCAGGCGGGACCACAGCTCCTCGGCCAGGTGCGGCGTCAGCGGCGCGACCATCAGCACCAGCGGCTCCACCACCGAACGCGGGGTGCCCGCGTCCGACGAGTAGGTCTTGGTGATCCGGTTGTTCAGCTCGATCAGCTTCGCCACCGCCGTGTTGAACCGCAGCTCGGTGAAGTCCTCCCGGACCCCGGCGATCGTCTTGTGCAGCGCGCGGAGCATCTCGGTGTCGGGTTCCTGGTCGGTCACCCGCAGCTCACCGGTGGTCTCGTCGACGACGTTGCGCCACAACCGCTGCAGGAAGCGGTGCGAGCCGACGACGTCCTTGGTCACCCACGGCCGCGAGGCCTCCAGCGGGCCCATCGACATCTCGTACAGCCGCAGCGTGTCCACGCCGTAGGTGTCGGCCATCTCGTCCGGCGAGACCGAGTTCTTCAGGCTCTTGCCCATCTTCCCGTACTCGCGGAAGACCTCTTCGCCCTGGTGGAAGAACGTGCCGTCCTTCTCCTCGACCTCTTCGGCCGGGACGTAGACGCCACGCGAGTCGGTGAACGCGTAGGCCTGGATGTAGCCCTGGTTGTACAGCCGCCGGTACGGCTCCTCCGAGGAGAGGTAGCCCAGGTCGTGCAGCACCTTGTGCCAGAAGCGGGAGTACAGCAGGTGCAGCACCGCGTGCTCCACACCGCCGACGTACAGGTCCACGCCGCCCGGGTCGTTGGCGCCGTGGTGCTCCGGGTCCTTGCCCATCCAGTAGCGCTCGTTCTCCGGGTCGACGAAGCGCTCGGAGTTGTCCGGGTCGATGTAGCGCAGCTGGTACCAGCACGAACCCGCCCACTGCGGCATGACGTTGGTGTCGCGCTCGTAGTGCTTCAGCCCGTCGCCCAGGTCCAGCTCGACGTGGCGCCACGACTCCGCCTTGGCCAGCGGCGGTTCCGGGCGCGAGTCGGCGTCCTCCGGGTCGAAGGTGCGCGGCGAGTAGTCCTCGACCTCCGGCAGCTCGACCGGCAGCTGGTCCTCCGGCACACCGCGCGGCACGCCGTCGGAGCCGTAGACGATCGGGAACGGCTCGCCCCAGTAGCGCTGGCGGGCGAACAGCCAGTCGCGCAGCTTGTACTGGACCGTGCCGCGGCCGTGGCCGTGCTCCTCCAGCCAGGCGATCACGGTCTTCTTCGCGTCCGCGATGTCCAGGCCGTTCAGGCTCAGGCCGGTGGTCTCGGACGCGGAGTTGATGGCCGGTCCGTCACCGGTGTAGGCCTCGCCCTCGAACCCGTCGGCCGGCTGCACGGTGCGGATGATCGGCAGGCCCAGCACCGTGGCGAAGTCCCAGTCGCGCTGGTCCTGGCCCGGCACCGCCATGATCGCGCCGGTGCCGTAGCCCATCAGCACGTAGTCGGCGATGAAGATCGGGATGCGGGCGCCGTTGACCGGGTTGGTGGCGTAGGCACCGGTGAAGACGCCGGTCTTCTCCCGGTTCTCCTGCCGGTCGAGGTCCGACTTCATCGACGCGGCACGCCGGTAGGCGGCCACCGCGTCCGCCGGCTTGGCCGCGCCGCCGGTCCAGCGGTCATCGGTGCCGTCCGGCCACGAGTCGGTGGTCAGCTCGTCGACCAGCGGGTGTTCCGGCGCCAGCACCATGTAGGTCGCGCCGAACAGGGTGTCCGGACGGGTGGTGAAGACCTCGACGGAACGTCCGGACTCGCCGACCGGGAACACCACGTTGGCGCCCTGCGAGCGGCCGATCCAGTTCCGCTGCATCGTCTTGACCTTGTCCGGCCAGTCCAGCCGGTCCAGGTCGTCGACCAGGCGGTCCGCGTAGGCGGTGATCCGCATCATCCACTGCTTCAGGTTGCGGCGGAACACCGGGAAGTTGCCGCGTTCGGTCAGCCCTTCCGCGGTCACCTCCTCGTTGGCCACCACGGTGCCCAGGCCCGGCGCCCAGTTGACCGGCGCCTCGGACAGGTAGGCCAGTCGGTGGGAGTCGATGATCTCGCGGCGCTCGACCTCGGACAGCTCGGACCACGGACGGCCGTCCGGGGTGACGCGCTCACCGGAGGCGAACTCGTCCTCGAGCTCGCTGATCCGCCGCGCCCGGCCCTTGCCGCCGTCGGCGTCCGGGTCGTACCAGGCGTTGAAGATCTGCAGGAAGATCCACTGGGTCCACCGGTAGAACTCGATGTCGGTGGTGGCGATGCGGCGGCGCTCGTCGTGGCCGAGGCCCAGCCGGCGGATCTGGCCCAGGAACCGCTGGATGTTGGCCTCGGTCGTGGTGCGCGGGTGCGTGCCCGTCTGCACCGCGTACTGCTCGGCGGGCAGGCCGAAGGAGTCGAAGCCCATCGTGTGCAGCACGTTGCGGCCCAGCATCCGGTAGTAGCGGGCGTAGACGTCGCTGCCGATGTAGCCCAGCGGGTGTCCGACGTGCAGACCGGAACCGGACGGGTACGGGAACATGTCCTGGACGAACAGCTTGTCCCGGGGCACCTCGCCGCCCTCGGCGAGCGAGCCGGTCGGGTTCGGCGCGTGGAACGTGCCGCGCTCGGTCCACTCCCGCTGCCAGCGCTGCTCGATCTCGGTCGCGGTCCCCGCCGTGTACCGGTACGCCGGGACCTCTTCGGGAGAAGAGGCTGGCCCCGCTGTGTTGACCTCGTGTGGCCGGCCAGTCATGTCGTTGCGTCCTTCCCTGCTCCGCCGGAACGCGCGCGTTCGTGCGCTCTAGTGTGCCGCCCCCGAAAAACGGAAAACCCCCCAGCCCTGCTCGGGCATGAGGGGTCGCCGCGCCGAACCGGTCTCATCGGCTCAACGCGGCCTCGCAAGAAGCAGCTGCGCGCTCATGCCTCCAGAGTAGCGGACCAGGCAAAACGGCTTCCGAGTGGCGTGTGGGGCAGCACACCCGAAGCGCACGTGGGGCCGATCCCGCGCGGCCGGAGGTCTAGGCTGCCGGTGTGCTCGCTGTTCAGGTGATCCTTTGCGCGGTTCTGATCCTCGGCGGAGCGGCCCTGCTGCTGCTCGGGTTCCGGGGCCTCCGCGGTTCGCTGCCCCTCAACACCTACGTCGGCGTGCGGACGCCCGCCGCGATGCGCAGCGAGGAGGCCTTCGAACTGGCCAACCGGGCCGCCGGCCCGGCGATGCTCGCCGCCGGCGGGGTCGCCGTCCTGGCCGGCGCGTCGCTGCCGGCGCTGGCGAGCGGGTTCAGCGTCGCCCTGGTCGGGGTGCTCGGCCTGGTCGGCGCGTTCGGGTTGATGACCGTCGGTGGGGTTGTGGGCAACCGCGCCGCGGAGACCGTCCCCGCCCCCGCTCCGGCCGGTGGCTGCGGAGGCTGCGCAGGCGGCTGCTGCGGCGGCTGACCAGTGGAGACGCACCTCTCCCCAGGTTCTCCACAGTTGTCCACAGGACGTTGTCCACAGGTTGTGGACAACCAGTCGCGCTGGTGCGCGCGGTTGCCCCTGGACCTGCCGTTCAGCCCCGGGCCCCGCAGGAGCCGTCGAATGTCGCGCGAAGTTCGAGCGCGCTGCGGGCAGCTGCGCTGATCAGCGACGCGGCGTCCGAACATGGGATCCCCGACGCGAACGTCATCCCGAGCGCGGTGGACGGCCGAAGTTCCCCCTTCGAAGTGCGCGCGACGTTGGACGGCTGAAGTTCCCCGTCGAACTTCTCGCGAAGCGTGAACGGGGGCTCCGGCGGCGGCCACAGCTCCTGAGGGCTTCACGCACGTTGCGGGGGACGCGTCGCCATGTCGGGGAGCGGTCGCGGAGTCCGTCGACCCGGTCGGGGTCGGCCACCGCACCGCCGAGCTGAAAGGACTTCAGTTCAGCTTCACGTCGCCGGGGTGGGTCGCGAGGAAGGCCAGCGGGGGCCCCTGCCTGCGCAGCACCCGGGACCAGAGCTCGGTGTCCGGGTCGGCGATGACGTCGTCCGGCAGCGCCGGGACGACCAGCCAGTCGCCGCGCTCGATCTCCCCGGCGAGCTGGCCCGCGTCCCACCCCGCGTAGCCCGCGAAGAAGCGCAGCCCGCGCGTTCTGGGCGCCAGCGCGTCCGGGTCGCCGTCGAGGTCGACCATGCCCACCGGACCGCGCACCCCGACCATCCCGTCGATCGCCGACACGTCCTCACCGGCGCGCAACGTCGCCAGGCAGATCGCCGTGCGCTGTTCGACCGGACCGCCCACGAACAGCGACTGGGGGAGCGTCGCGTGGTCTCCCCACTTCGGCAGCACCTCGTGCACCGCGACCTCGCTCGGCCGGTTCAGCACGACACCCAGCGTCCCCTCCGCGCGGTGGTGGATGACGTAGACGACGGTCCGCCGGAAGTTCTTGTCCATCAGCTGCGGAGCAGCGACCAGCAGCGTCCCCGGCTCCACCTCAGCGTCCGATCCCACTCCCGCATGATCTCACCGGATCGCCCGGAGTGACCCCTTCCTCCGGCAACAAGACGGGCGGAAACCCGCACGGAAGAACGACTGGGTGTTCACCAACCAGGAGTAATGCTCACTGTTCACCACTCAGCATTAATACTGAAAGCCCGGCAGGTCACTGACCTGGTACTTCGATGCCCTGCTCGCGGGCCCAGCGGTGCAGCTCCTCGACGGCCTCCTCGCGGGACATGGGTCCGCGGTCGAGCCGGAGCTCCTTGAGGTGCTTCCACGCCTTGCCCACGACCGGCCCCGGCTCCACGCCGAGCAGGTTCATGATCTCGTTGCCGTCGAGGTCCGGACGGACCTTCGCCAGGTCCTCCTCCGCGGCGATCCGGTCGATCCGCTCCTCGAGGTCGTCGTAGGCGCGCTGCAGGGCGTTGGCCTTGCGCTTGTTGCGCGTCGTGCAGTCCGCGCGCACCAGCTTGTGCAGCCGGGGCAGCAGCGGACCGGCGTCGTTGACGTAGCGGCGCACCGCCGAGTCGGTCCACTGCCCGTCGCTGTAGCCGTGGAACCGCAGGTGCAGGAAGACCAGGTCGGACACCTGGTTGATGACGTCCTTCGGGTAGCGCAGCGCCCGAAGCCGCTTGCGGGTCATCTTCGCCCCGACCACCTCGTGGTGGTGGAAGCTCACGCCGCCACCGGACTCGAACCGCCTGGTCGCGGGCTTGCCGATGTCGTGCAGCAGCGCCGCCAGCCGCAGCACCAGGTCCGGCTCGGCGTCCGGGTCGGCCGCCCTCTCCAGGTCGATGGCCTGGTCGAGCACGGTCAGCGAGTGGCGGTAGACGTCCTTGTGCTGGTGGTGCTCGTCGATCTCCAGCTTCATCGCCGGGACCTCGGGCAGCACGTGGTCGGCCAGACCGGACTCGACCAGCAGCTCGACACCGCGCCGCGGGAACCGCCCGCACAGCAGCTTCGACAGCTCCACCTGCACGCGTTCGGGCGTGATCCGGGTGATCTCGGCGGACATCTCGGTCATCGCCTTGACCACCCGCTCGCTGGGCGCGAAGCCGAGCTGGGAGACGAAGCGCGCGGCCCGCAGCATCCGCAGCGGGTCGTCGGCGAAGGACTCCTCGGGCGTCGCCGGGGTGTCCAGCCGCTCGGCGAGGAGGTCGGCCATGCCGCCGTGCAGGTCCACGAACGAGCGCTCGGGCAGCTGGATGGCCATCGCGTTGACGGTGAAGTCCCGGCGCACCAGGTCGCCCTCGATGGTGTCGCCGAAGGCGACCTCGGGGTTGCGGCCGACGCGGTCGTACCTGTCGGCGCGGAAGGTGGTGATCTCCACCGTGGTGCCGTGCCGGTAGGCGCCCAGCGTGCCGAACTGGATGCCGGTGTCCCAGGTGGTCTCGGCCCACCCGGCCAGCAGGTCGCGCACCTGCTCGGGTCGCGCGTCGGTGGTGAAGTCGAGGTCGGTGCCCAGCCGTCCCAGCAGCGCGTCCCGCACGCTGCCGCCCACCAGGTAGAGGCGGTGGCCGGCGTCGGCGAAGCGCTCGCCGAGTTCCTCGGCGATCGGAGCGACCTTGATCAGCTCGACGACCGCGTTGCGCTGAGCTTCTCGCTCCGAGGACTGCTGACCGGAACCGGCGTGCTGCTTGGTGGACACGATTCACCAGGGTATCGGCCACGAGCCCACCCACGACGCACACCTGCGACGGAGGTCGAGTTCCACCGGCCGCGCCGCCCAGCAAGACGACCACGAGATGTCGAAACCTCTACCATCAGGGCATGCCCCCGTCGCCCGGCCGCTCCTCCGGCGGTTCCCAGCCGGGGCGTCGAAACCGGCGCCGGCGGCGTCGACTGCGGACCGTCGACGAGACCTCGGCCGGAGGGTTGGTCATCGACGCCGTCCACGGGCTGGCTGCGATCATCGGGAGGCTGGATCGCCGGGGGCGGCTGTTGTGGTCGTTGCCCAAGGGACACATCGAGCCTGGTGAGACGCCGGAGCAGACCGCGGTGCGGGAAGTGGCGGAGGAGACCGGCATCATCGGCCGCGTGGTGACCGCGATCGGCACCATCGATTACTGGTTCGTCGCGGGAAACCGGCGAATCCACAAGACCGTTCACCACTTCCTGCTGGACGCGGTGGGCGGGGAGCTGTCCGACGAGGACGTGGAGGTCACCGAGGTGGCGTGGATGCCGCTCGGTGAGCTGGACGAGGTGTTGGCCTACGCCGACGAACGCCGGCTGGTGCGCCGGGCCCTGAGCCTGCGCGACGGTGGCGGTGGCGGCGCCGGCCTCGCGGGAGGCGAGCGCCTCGGGGCACGACCGACGAGAGGGAGCGGGACGGAGCAGACGTGAGGTTCCTGCTGGCCGCGCTGTGCGCGGTGCTGTTGTTCGCGATGCTGCCGGTCACTCAGGCGACCGCGCAGAGCGGCGGCTCAGCCGACTTCGAGGTGACCAAGGTCACCCCCTCGGTGGTCGACGGGGGAGGCCCCGGCGACGTCGTCATCAGCGGTGAACTGACCAACCGCAGCAGCCGCCCGCTCACCGGAGTTCAGGCCCGCGTCGAGCGCGGCAGCGCGCCGACCAGCGAACCGGCCGTGCAGCGAACCATGCGCGAGGGCTCCGAGGGCATCACCGAGCCCGCCTCGGCCCCCATCGCCGACCGCGTCGAGCCCGGCCAGACGCTGCCCGTCCAGGTCCGCATCCCGCTGACCGGCCCCCACTCGCTCCAGCTCAGCGAGCCAGGGGTCTTCCCGCTGGTCGTCAACGTGCAGGCCGGGCGCTCGCAGGTCGCCGAAGCCCAGTTCCTGCTGCCGGTCACCGGGCTGCCAGGCGCACCGCCGCTGCGGCCCCCGGAAGCGACCCCGGCGAGCCTGGTCGTGCCGATCGTCGACACCCCACGCCTGGAGCGCGAGGCGCTGCCGGGCGGGCGCGCGGTGCTCGTCGACGACCAGCTGTCCACCTCGCTCGCGCCCGGCGGTCGCCTCTACGACCTCGTGCAGGCCATCAGCGACAGCGCCCCGGCGGGTTCCTCGCTGGGCAACGCGCTGTGCTTCGCCATCGACCCCGACCTGCTGATCACCGCCAAGGCGATGCAGGGCGGCTACCAGGTCCGCCAGCCCAACGGCACCCTCGTCGAAGGCATCGGCCGCTCGGCCGCCGACCTGTGGCTGACCAAGCTCCGCCAGGCCACCGCAGGCCGCTGCGTCATCGCCCTGCCCTACGCCGACGCCGACGTGGTCGCGCTCGGCCGCGCCGGGTTGTCCGACCTCGTCGACGGGGCGATGGACGGCGCTCAGCTGATCAGCGCGCCGGACGGGCTCGGCGTGGAACCGCGCAACATCATGTGGCCGATCGAGGGCGCGCTGGCCGACCCGAAGATCGGGAAGCTGCCGTCGACGATGCTGCTCGACACCCGGGCGGTGGACATCCCGGCCGGCTCGCTCACCCCGGTCAAGCTCCGGGGGCACGACACGACCGCCATCCCGATCGACCCGCTGCTGGCGTCCGCGCTGGACCCCAACCGCGACACCCAACAGGAGGTCACCGAGCCGTCGCCGCCCGGCGGAGGTGCGCTGACCGCGCAGAACGCGCTCGGTGCCCTGGCCTTCCGGGCCACCGGCGGCTTCGTGCCGAACGCGACCTCGGTGCTGGTCCCGCCGCGCCGTTGGAACATGCGCGCCGACGAGCTGCGCGGACTGCTCACCGGCCTGTCGAAGCTCGACGCCGCCGGGCTGGTCCGGCTGAACGCGCTGCCCTCGCCGAACCCCGCGACGCTCGCCGAAGCCAACCTCACCTACCCGGTGCAGGCGGGCGGCGCGGAGGTCCCGCGCGAGACGATCGACGCGCTGGCCGCCCAGAACTTCAGGGTCGGCGACCTGGCGCGGTCGTCGAAGTCCGACCTCGCCCAGACCGTCTCGCCAGGACGGGTCACCACCCCGCTGCGCAACGGCCTGCTGCACGGCGTCTCCAGCGCCTGGCGCGGCAACTCCGGCGCCGCCGACGACTGGGTCAAGCGGGCGACCGTCCCGATCGACGACATGCTCGGCAAGGTCCGGATCGAGGAGTACCCGGGCACGACCAACCGGCTGTCCTCGGACAGCCCGATCCCGGTCACCGTGGTCAACGACCTGCCGTTCACCGTCGGCATCCGGTTCGAGATCCCGGCCGTGCCCGGCGTCGAGGTGCAGCACGACTTCGGCGGCGGCCTGGCCACCGTGCCCGCCAACGGGCGCCGGCAGTTCATGCTCGAGGCCTCGGCGCAGCGCGCCGGCCGGTTCATGGTCGACATCAGCGTCACGGCCGGGGGCGGCACGCAGCTGGGCACCACGAAGCGGCTGCCGATGGAGTCCACCGAGTACGGCGCGCTGATCCCCTGGCTGACCGGCATCGCCGGGGCCGTGCTGGTGCTCATGTCGCTGCGGCGGATCCTGAACAAGATCAGGTCCCGCCGCGAACGCAGAACCGCAGGTCAGCAGCCCTCGGACACGGCGGAGACCGAACCGCTGGCGCACGCCGGCTCCGCGTTCCCCATCACTGACCAGCCCACCACCGGAGGGGACCGCGACCGGGGCTGAGATCCTGGGTCGGACGTCCCGGGCCCGCCCGGGCAGCGCAGGCGTGGGTGAGGATTGAGGCAGTGAACGGACACGACCCCAGGCGGTCCGGCGGTCAGCCGGAAAGCCCGACCATGCCGATCGACCGCGGCTCCGCACCGGAGCGCAGCGCTCGGCAGGGTTGGCACGTCGCCGAGACGCAGCCGATCTCCGCGGTCCCCGCCGAGCCCGGTCCGGACCAGGCCTTCGAGCAGTCCGCCGAGCAGACGCAGGTCATCCGGCCTGTCTCACCGGGCAAGCCGTCGCTGCTCAAGGCCAGCGGCTCGATGGCCATCGCGACCCTGATCAGCCGGATCACCGGCTTCCTGTGGAAGCTGCTGCTGGCCTTCGCGGTCGGCTTCGGGGTCATCAACGACTCGTTCAACGTCTCCAACACGCTGCCCAACAGCATCTTCGAGCTGCTCATCGGCGGCGTGCTGACCAGCGTCGTGGTGCCGGTGCTGGTGCGCTCGCAGAAGGCCGACGCCGACGGCGGTCAGCGGTTCGTGCAGCAGATGATGACGCTGGCCGTGGTGGTGCTGGGCATCGGCACGGCCATCGCCGTGCTCTGCGCACCGCTCCTGACCTGGATCTTCGTCACCGAGTCGGACACCTCGAACCTCGACCTCGTCAACGTCCTGGCCTATCTGCTGCTGCCGCAGATCTTCTTCTACGGCCTCTCCGCGCTGGCCGGTGCGGTCCTGCAGTCCAAGCAGATCTTCAGCCCACCGGCCTGGGCGCCGGTGGTCAACAACCTGGTCGTGATCTTCACGATCGGCGCGTACATGCTGCTGCCGGGGGAGATGTCGCTGAACCCGGTGTCGATGACCGACGCGCACGTCCTGGTGCTGGGCGTCGGCGTCACGCTCGGCGTGGTCAGCCAGGCCGCCATCCAGGTCCCGGCGCTGCGCTCCACCGGTTTCAGGTTCCGCTGGCGCTGGGGCTGGGACTCGCGGCTGTCGGAGTTCGGCGGGCTCGCGCTGTGGATGCTGGCCTACGTCGCGGTCAGCCAGATCGGCCTGATCGCGCTGAGCCGGGTCGCCTTCACCGGCGACGAGGGCGGCTGGTCGACCTACAACTACGTGTGGATGCTGCTGCAGCTGCCCTACGGCGTCATCGGCTTCTCCATCATGACCGCGATCCTGCCGCGGATGTCGGCGGCCGCCGCCGACGAGGACTACGCGAAGGTGATCGACGACCTGTCGTTGGGGAGCCGGCTGTCGACGGTGACGCTGATGCCGGTCAGCGCCGTGATGACCGCGCTCGGCGTGCCGCTGGCGCTGTCGCTGTTCGCGCTGCGCGGCGAGACCGGCTCGGCCACGACGCTCGGCTTGGCGCTGGCGGTCTCGGCCTTCGGCGTGCTGCCGTACGCGCTGACGATGATGCAGATGCGGACGTTCAACGCGCTCAGCGACGCCCGCACCCCGACGCTGATCATGGTCGTGATGACGGTGGCGAAGGTGCTGCTGGCGATCGTGGTCGCCGCGGTGCTGCCGCCCGACCAGATCGTCTTCGGCCTGACCTTCGTCAACTCCTTCACGTTCGTCGTCGGCTGGCTGGTCGGCGAAGCCTGGCTGCGGCACCGGCTCGGACCGCTGGGCAGCCGGCGTTTCCTGGTGACCCTGGGGAAGTCCACGCTCGCCTCGGTGGTCGGCGGGTTCGCCGCGTGGGGCGTGGCGCTCGGCGTCGACGCGCTCGTCCCGGGTTCGGCCGGGGCCGGAACCGGTTGGTTGCAGTTGCTGTTCGGCAGCGCGGTGGGCTTCGCGGTGATCTTCGGATCGATGTCCATGCTTCGAGTGGCCGAACTTCAACCCGCGATTGGGCGCCTCACCGGTTTGCTGCGTCGTCGGTGACTTTCGCGTCACGTACCCTCGTCTGTGAAGTCTCCTTCCGTGAGGGCAACCCGCAGGCGGACCGGGAGGAGCGGGAGAGGGAAGGTGTCCAGCAAACCCAGCGAGCAGATCGCGGCGGACAGCGATGAACCGGGGGCCGATGCCCCGGCTGAGCAGCTCACACCGGGCCGGGTGTTGGACCACGGCCGGTACCGACTGCTCTCCCGGGTCGGGACCGACGACCGCTGCGACGCCGAACTGTGGCGTGCCAAGGACGGAGTCCTGGGCCGCGACGTCGCGCTGACCATCCTGGTCGGTGACCGCGCGGACGCCGCAGCGGCCAACAACGCGCGTCGCACCCTGGAACGTGCGATGCACGCCAGCACCTTCAACCACGTCGGCGTCGCGCGCGTGCTCGACGTCGTCACCCAGTCCGCCGGTGATCCTCCCGGCGTCCTCGGCCTGGTCATCGCCGAGTGGACGCACGGCACCGACCTCCTCGACCTGGTCGCCGAAGGCCCGCTGCCGCCGGGGACCGCGGCACGGCTGATGCAACCGCTGGCCGCCGCGGTCGAGGCGGCGCACCACGCCGGACTGGTGCTGGGCGCCGACCACCCGCAGCGGATCCGGGTCACCCCGGAAGGCGAAGTGCGGATGGCGTTCCCCGGACCGCTCTCGCACGCCACCTCCAGCGACGACGTGCGCGGCCTCGGTGCCGCGCTGTACCTGCTGCTCACCGGGCGCTGGGCGCTCGGCGACGCGCCGGAGGAACTGCCGCCGGCCCCGACCGGACCGGACGGGAACCTGGTGGCACCGCGCACCCTCCGCCCGGCCGTGCCGATGGAGCTGTCCACCGTCGCGGTCCGCGCGCTCGGCAACCCCGACTCCACCGGCACCACCGGGGGAGTCCGCACCGGTGCCGCCGTGCTGCGAGTGCTCGAGCAGTACGCGACCTACGAGCCGACCAACACGCTGTCCAACGGCGCGCCGCCGGCCGAGTCCAACGAGGTCTGGCGCCGCGAGGACCCGAAACCGGACGCGGCCAAGCGGAAGAAGCTCACCATCAGCGTCGGCGTGCTCGCCGTCGCGACGATCCTGGTGCTCGGCTGGATCGCGGTCGGCGTGATCGGCATGTTCACCGAGTCGAACCAGTCCAGCGGCACCGGAACGGTGATCAGCGGCAACAACCCGGGCACCGCCCAGCAGCCGCCGCCCCAGCCTCAGGCCTCGCCGGTGCGTATCTCGGAGGGAACCTCGTTCAGCGCCAACGGCGAACCGGACGCTCCGGGCCGGATCAACAACCTCTTCGACGGTGACCCGAACACCTACTGGTCGACCTTCGGTTACTTCCAGCAGCTCGGACCCGGCGGCATCAACACCGCGACCGGTGCGGTGCTGACCCTGGAACGCCCGGCGGTGGTGCAGGAGGTCGTCGTCAACTCGCCGAGCGCCGGGGCGAAGGTGGAGGTCCGGCAGGTCGACGGCTCGCCGAGCATGGAGTCGAAGCTGCTCGGCAGCGCGGTGCTCGGCTCCGGTGACACCCCGGTCAAGCTCGAAGGCGTCGCGCCCAGCGACAAGATCATGGTCGTGCTCACCCAGCTGCCGGAGGACGGCGGCGAGTACTCCGCCCGGATCAACGAGATCACGGTCTCCGGCAGCGCTGCCTGACGCACACCGACATCGGCGCTGTGACCAGGATCACGGTCACAGCGCCAATGTCGTTGCTGACCAGGCGAATTCGCGAAGATCCGCGCAGGGGCACTTCCGCTCGTCTCACGGTCAGTATTGTCTTGAGCCGTGTCTGTCCCCACCCCTTCCGACGCCGAGCTCATCGCGGCGCACGCGCACGGGGATCCGCACGCGTTCTCCGAGCTCTTCCGCCGACATCGGGATCGGCTGTGGGCCGTGGCCCTGCGGACCACGCGCGACCCTGACGAAGCGGCGGACGCGCTGCAGGACGCGATGATCTCGGCCTTCCGCAACGCCGCCTCGTTCCGCGCCGAGTCGCAGGTGACCACGTGGCTGCACCGGATCGTCGTGAACGCCTGCCTGGACCGCATCCGGCGCCGCCAGGCGCGGCCCACGGTCCCGCTGCCGGAGACCGGTCCGGAACCGGCGGTCCCACGCGACGCGATCGCCGACCAGGACACCAGGATGGTCGTGCAGGAAGCGCTGGCCCAGCTCCCCGACGACCAGCGCTCGGCGATCGTCCTGGTCGATGTGGAGGGGTACTCGGTGGCCGAAACCGCCGTGATGCTCGGCGTCGCCGACGGCACGGTCAAGAGCCGGTGCGCGCGCGGGCGAGCGAGGCTCGCGAAAGTTCTGGGACACCTGCGGAACCCAAGTGCAGATGCGAACGTCCCAGATGACGCGATGGCCATGCGTCGACGGGAGGGACGATGAGTGGGGAGAGCCGGCGCGCGGGAGCGCCGCAGGGACCACCTTGGTCCCTGGACCTGCTAGCCGATCTGCACGCAGGCGTGCTGGACGGCCCGACCGCCGACGAACTGCGCCGCCAGGTCGACGCCGACCCCGAAGCCCGGGAGGTCATGGCGGCGCTGGACGCCACCACCTCCGACCTCGCCGACCTGCCCCCGCTGAGCATCCCGGACGACGTCTCCACGCGGATCGAGGCGGCGCTGCAGGACGAGGTCCACTCCTGGACCCGCGACGCGGCACCGACCCAGCCGGTGCAGCAGGCGCCCACGCCGTCCTCACCCGCGACCGGGGAGGCGCAGGTGGTCGACCTCGCGGCCGCCCAGGCGCGCCGCCGCCGCAGGACGACGCTCGGGACCGGACTGGTGGGTGTCGCCGCCGCGGCCGCCGCGGTGGTCTTCGCGGTGCTGCCCGGCACCGGCGGGGACGACAACACCGCTCAGCCGCCCGTGCCGACCCGCACCGCGCCGGGCGGGAGCCAGGGCGCTCCGCTCGCCCTGACCGGCGACCAGGTCACCCTCGACGGGCAGCAGTTCTCGCAGGTCATTAACTCGGACGAGTACGTGTCCACGCTCGCCGACCCGCAACAGCTGCTCGGGTGCCTGCAGGCCAACGGCGTGCGCAGTGGCAAACCCATGGGCGCCCGCGAGATCACCCTCAACGGCGAACCCGCCCAGCTGTTCGTCCTGCCGGGCGGCGGCCTGGGCAAGTTCCGGCTCCTCGCCGTCGGTCCCGACTGCAGCAGGGGCCACCCCGCCACCCTCTCGGACAGCACCTTCGGCGGCTAGCGCACGCGGTGACGCGAGCCGCGGGACGGGCGACCTCCTCGCAGCTCGCACCGCCGCGGGTCTTCGGACGTCGTCCGGCGAGGACATCGCGGCACCAGGGTCCAGACGGCGTCCGGGGGTGCGACACCCGCTCCGCCGACCAGGGGGAGTCAGCCCTTCTTCCTCGACGCGTTGTGCGCTGCGGCACCGGGTCCCGGAGATCGGGAACATCGCCGAATAGGATCGCGTTGATGCCAGTACGGTCGCGCTCCTGCGCGGCGGAGACGCTACGAAGGGAAGGGGCGCGGTGACCAGCGACGTCCGCAACGTCATCATCGTTGGTTCCGGCCCGGCCGGCTACACCGCTGCGGTGTACGCGGCCAGGGCGGAGCTGGAGCCGGTGATCTTCGAGGGAACCCAGTTCGGTGGCGCACTGATGACCACCACCGATGTGGAGAACTACCCGGGGTTCAAGGACGGGATCATGGGTCCCGACCTCATGGAGCAGATGCGGTCCCAGGCCGAGCGCTTCGGCGCTGAGCTGCGCACCGAGGACGTCGAGCGCATCGACCTCTCCGGTGACGTGAAGACCGTCGTCGCCAACGGGGTCGAGCACAAGGCCCGCGCCGTCATCCTCGCGATGGGCGCCGCCGCGCGCTACCTCGACGTCCCGGGTGAGGAGGCCCTGCTCGGCCGCGGTGTGTCCGCCTGCGCCACCTGCGACGGGTTCTTCTTCCGCGACCAGGACATCGCCGTCGTCGGCGGTGGTGACTCGGCGATGGAGGAAGCCACCTTCCTGACCCGCTTCGCGAAGTCGGTGACCATCATCCACCGCCGCGAGGAGTTCCGCGCCTCCAAGATCATGCTGGAGCGCGCGCGGGCCAACGACAAGATCAAGTGGCTGACCAACAAGACGGTCGCGGAGGTCCAGGGCGAGGGCAAGGTCAGCGGCCTGAAGCTGCGCGACACCGTCACCGGTGAGACCTCCGACCTGGCGGTGACCGGGATGTTCGTGGCCATCGGCCACGACCCGCGCAGCCAGCTGGTCCGCGACCAGGTCACGCTCGACGACGAGGGCTACGTGCAGGTGCAGCACCCCACCACGCACACCGGTGTCCCCGGCGTGTTCGCCTGCGGCGACCTGGTGGACCACATCTACCGGCAGGCGGTCACCGCCGCCGGCTCTGGCTGCTCCGCCGCCATCGACGCCGAGCGCTGGCTCGCAGAGCACGAGACCCCGCAGGCCGAGGTCGCCTCCGAGCTGGTCGGCGGCGGCTACGGGGGCTGACGCCCCGGTTCCGCCACCGCACCGCTGAGCAGCACCCCCACTTCACGAACGACAGGAGATGAACATGGCCGGCAACACCGTGACCGTGGACGCCGATTCCTTCAAGAGCACCGTCCTGGACAGCGACAAGCCCGTGCTGGTCGACTTCTGGGCGACCTGGTGCGGCCCGTGCAAGATGGTCGCCCCGGTGCTGGAGGAGATCGCCGACGAGCACTCCGACAAGCTCACCGTCGCCAAGCTCGACATCGACCAGAACCCGAGCATCTCTCGCGACTACCAGGTGATGTCGGTCCCGACCCTGCTGGTCTTCCAGAACGGCCAGCCGGTCAAGCAGATCGTCGGCGCCAAGCCGAAGGCCGCGCTGCTGTCGGACCTCTCCGACTACCTGTGATCGGGCTGTGAAGTCAGCCTCGTTCTGAGGCAACCGAATAACGCGCACCCGCCGTCTTGTCGATAGGGCAGTGACGGCGGGTTCGTGCTTTCACGATCTCCGCTCCCCACAGCGGGCCCGAACGCCCGCTGCTGCGGGGGATCGCGCGTGCACGATCCGTCGTCGCACGTCCCGCCCGGTGCTCGTGGGCCGCAGCGCCGGGGTACGGCGCACAAGGCACAATGACCCGACGGGTCCGCCACTCGCGGGCCCGCTCCGCACAACACGCAGAACTCGGGACAACCCCGACCATCCTCCGCGTCGGTGTCGCGCCGACGCCTGAATCGAGCGAGGAGTGCATGCAGCTGCTCCACCGCGGTGACGTCGGTCCGGCCGTTGCCGAGATCAAGAACACCCTTGCCTCGCTGGGACTGCTGCCGGCCAACGGTCGGCCGGGACCCGCGATCTTCGACGAAGCGGTGGAACAAGCGGTACGCGGCTTCCAGCAGCAGCGCGGGCTGATCACCGACGGTGTCGTCGGCCCGGCCACCTACCGCGCGCTCACCGACGCCCGCTGGCGCCTCGGTGACCGCTCGCTGGCCTTCCTGGTGTCCAAGCCGGTGAGCGGCGACGACGTGTTCGCCCTGCAGGAGCGCCTGCTGGAGCTCGGGTACGACGCAGGCCGCCCGGACGGCATCTTCAGCGCCGAGACGGAGCAGGCGCTGCGCAGCTTCCAGCGCGACTACGGCCTCACCCCCGACGGCATCTGCGGACCCGGGACCCTGCGAGCCCTCAAGCAGCTCGCCCCGAAGGTCCGCGGTGGCCGCCCGGTGTTCCTGCGCGAGCAGGAGAAGGTCCGGCGGGCAGGTCCGCGGTTGCGCGGCAAGCGCATCGTGATCGATCCCGGCCACGGCGGTTCCGACCGCGGTGTGACCGTCGGCGACGTCTCCGAGGCGGACCTGACCTGGGACCTGGCTCGCCGGCTGGAAGGCCGGATGGTGGCCACCGGGATGGAAGCGCTGATCACGCGCGGCCCGAACGCCTGCCCGCCCGACGCCGACCGCGCCGCGTTCGCCAACGAGGCGGGCGCCGACATGTTCCTGTCGCTGCACCTGGACGCCAACCCGTCCCCCGGAGCGGAGGGCGTGGCCAGCTTCCACTTCGGCACCGGCAACGGGACCACCTCGACGGTGGGCGAAGCGCTGGCCGGGTTCCTGCAGCGCGAGATCGTGGCGCGCACCGGCATGGTCGACTGCCGCACCCACCCGAAGACCTGGGACGTGCTTAGGCTGACCCGGATGCCCGCCGTCCGGATGGAGCTCGGTTACCTGACCAACGAGGGCGACCGCAAGCGCCTGCTCGACCCGTCGTTCCGCGACGTGGTGGCCGAGGGACTGCTGGTCGCGGTGAAGCGCCTCTACCTGCTCGGCAAGGACGACCAGCCGACCGGAACCTTCACCTTCGACGACCTGCTCCGGCACGAGCTGGCGCGCGCCGAGGGCGCCTGAGCGGCTCTCAGGCGCCTCCGACGGCGGGCTCCGCCGTCTTGATGGTCACCGACGTCAGCAGGCGCTCCAGCGCGGCCTCGACGTCTTCCTTCCAGCTGATGGCCGTCCGCAGCTCCAACCGCATCCGCGGCCACTTGGGGTGCTGGCGCACGGTCTTGAAGCCGACCTGCTGGAGGAACCCGGCCGGGATCACGCAGCTCTCGGCCTCACCGGTCAGGTCGCCGAACGCCTCGACCGCCTTCACACCGCGCCGGGTCAGGTCCTTGGCGACGTTCTGCACCAGGACGCGACCCAGGCCGCCGTCCTCGAACTCCGGGGTCACCTTCAACGCCGTGAGCAGCACAGCGTCCGCGCTGACCGGCGCGGTGGGGAAGGACGCGGCGCGCGGCACGGCCGCAGGAGGGGCGTAGATCGCGTACCCGGCTGGAACGCCGTCGACGTAGATGATGCGGCCGCAGGAGCCCCACTCCAGCAGCACGCTGGAGACCCAGGCCTCCTTCTCCAGTTCGGTCTCGCCGAACTCCTCCGCCTGCTCCCGGACGTGCGGCGCCAGTTCCCAGAAGACGCACCTGCGGCACTTCGGGGGCAGGTGGTCGAGGTTGTCCAGCGTGACGCCGACCACGCGTCGCGACACCTGACCTCCTGCAAGCGTGAGGAACCCGCGCACGATCGACGGCGGGATGCAGCCAGAATAAGCCGCTCACCTGCCGGACGGAAAGCTGCACTACTCACCCGGGCGGCCTCGATGGGGTGAGATCGCTAACCACGCCCGCCCAACATCCACGAGCGGACGGGACCGACTGGCCCCAACCTGTTGTTCCACGTGAAACACCGCCGGGCAGAACGGATCGGCACCACCGCGCCCGGCCTGACCGGCGACGACGAGAGGCCTGTTACACGAGCGATACTCCGCAGCGATAGGGCTTGTAGAATCGCCCGAATCGCTGGCGCCTAACCGAAATGGGAGCGCGACATGTCGGATCAAGGAAGCCAACCGGACCAGACCGACCACTCGGTCGACAAGGCCGCCCGCAACCTCGACGCGTACCGGGCGCGCTACGCCGAGCGGACCGCCGGGATGACCGCCTCCGAGATCCGAGCTCTCTTCGCCGTCGCCAGCCGCCCTGAGGTGGTGTCCCTGGCGGGCGGCATGCCCAACCTCGCAGCCCTCCCGCTCGACTCGCTGGCCACCGAGGTGGCCCGTCTCGTCTCCGAGGACGGGCAGGTGGCGCTTCAGTACGGCTCCGCGCACGGCGTGCCGGAACTGCGCGAGCAGATCTGCGAGGTGATGGCGCTCGAGGGGATCAGCGCCCACCCGGACGACGTGGTGGTGACCGCGGGCTCCCAGATGGGCCTCGACATGGTCACCCGCATCTTCTGCGACCCGGGTGACGTGATCCTCGCGGAGGGCCCCTCCTACGTGGGCGCGCTGGGATCGTTCGGCGCGTACCAGGCCGAAGTCGTCCACGTGGCGATGGACGAGGACGGCCTGCAACCCGAGGCGCTCCGGCAGGCGATCGCCGACCTGGAGAAGCAGGGCAAGCGGATCAAGTTCCTCTACACGATCCCCAACTTCCACAACCCGGGCGGCATCACGCTCGCGAAGGAACGGCGGGCCGAGGTCCTGGAGATCTGCCGCCAGGCCGACATCCTGGTGGTGGAGGACAACCCCTACGGGCTGCTCGGGTTCGACGGTCAGCCGTACCCGGCGCTGCGCAGCATGGACCCGGACAACGTCGTGTACCTGGGGTCGTTCTCGAAGACCTTCGCCTCGGGCCTCCGGGTCGGCTGGGTGCTGGCGCCGCTGGCGATCCGGGAGAAGCTGGTCCTGACGGCGGAGTCGGCCACGCTGTGCCCGCCCACGCTGAACCAGATGATCGTGTCCCGCTACCTGTCGACGCACGACTGGCAGGGGCAGATCAAGATCTTCCAAGAGCAGTACCGCGAGCGTCGGGACGCGATGATGTCCGCGCTGGAGCAGCACATGCCGGCGGGGTGCACGTGGACCAAGCCCGAGGGCGGGTTCTTCGTCTGGTTGACCGTGCCGGAGGGCGTGGACACCAAGGCGATGCTGCCGCGCGCGGTGACCCAGCGGGTCGCCTACGTGTCGGGCACCGGCTTCTACCGGGACGGCTTCGGCAGCCGGCAGATGCGCCTGTCCTACTGCTACCCGACGCCGGAGCGCATCCGGGAGGGTGTGCGCCGGCTCGCCAACACGCTGTCCGAGGAGATGGAGCTGGTCCGGACCTTCGGTACCGTGCCGCCCAGGAGCGTGCCGGGCCCGCAGGCGCCGTCGCCCGACACCGCGTGAGTTCCCCCATCCACACGACCGGTCCACTGCGCCTCATCGGGTGCAGTGGACCGCTACTTTTCCGAGGTGCTTGAAGAGTGTCTGATCGCTGGGTTGCCGTGCTCGCTGGTGGGCTGTCGCACGAGCGCGATGTGTCGCTGCGGTCCGGCCGCCGGCTGTCCGCCGCGCTGCGCTCGGTCGGGATGACCGTGGCCGAATGGGACGCCGACGCCCGCCTGCTGTCCCGACTCACCGAGGAGCGACCGGACGCGGTCGTCATCGCCCTGCACGGCGGGGAAGGGGAGAACGGGTCGGTGCAGGCGGTGCTGGACATGCTCGACATCCCCTACGTCGGCACCGGTCCGCACGCCTCCCGTCGCACCTGGGACAAGCCCACCGCGAAGGCTGAGGTGGCCCGTGCGGGCCTCACGACGCCGGACTGGGTGGCGCTGCCGCACGCGACCTTCCGCGAGCTGGGCGCGCAGGCGGTGCTCGACGCGCTCATCGGCAAGCTCGGCCTGCCGCTCATGCTCAAGCCCGACCAGGGCGGCTCCGGGCTCGGCGCCCAGGTCGTGCGCGACACCGCCGGGTTGCCCTCGGCGATGGTGGGCGCGCTGTCCTACGGAGATGCCGTGCTCGTCGAGCGCTTCATCGAGGGGACCGAAGTCGCGATCACCGTCGTCGACGGACCGGAGGGCCCGGAGGCGCTTCCCGCCGTGGAGATCGAGCCGGCCGACGGCGTGTACGACTACACCGCTCGCTACACCGCCGGGCTGACGAACTACCGCGCTCCGGCGGACATCTCCGCGGACGCCGCAGCCGCTGCGGGGGAGCTGGCGATCGCCACGCACAAGTTGCTCGGCCTCCGCGACATCTCGCGCACCGACGCGATCATCGACACCCACGGCGTACCGCACTTCCTCGACGCGAAGGTGTCGCCCGGACTGACCGAGACCTCGCTTCTGCCGATGGCGGTCGAGGCGGCGGGGCGATCGCTCGGGGAGACCTACGCGGCCCTCGTCGAGCGGGCGATCAAGCGAGCCGAGTGACTCGCGCGCGTTTCACGTGAAACCAGAAGCGGCGGACTCCGAGGAGTCCGCCGCTTTCGTCTTCGGTCACCGACACCGCCGGCGGGCGCGTGGTGTGGTGTGGTGATCACTCCGGGTCATCGTCACCGTGACGGAAAGCCCCGGTGTCATTCCTCGCCGATTTCGCGGGCTTCCCGACCCAAGATCATCTCTGCGATCCGCTCGAGATCGTCGACCGACCCGTACTCGATCACGATCTTGCCTTTCCGGCTGCCACGGGACACCTTCACCTTGGTGTCGAAGTGGTTGGCGAGCCGGTCGGCAAGCCGGTCGAAGCCGGGGGCCTGGATCGGCTTCTTCGCCGCGGCCTTCTCCTTGGCCGGCCCCTCGGACTTCCTCAGCGTCACCTGCTCCTCGGTCGCGCGGACCGACAAACCCTCCGCCACGATCCGCTTCGCGAGCTCCTCCTGGTGCCCCACGTCCTCGAGGCTCAGCAGCGCGCGGGCGTGGCCGGCGGAGAGCACGCCGACCGCGACCCGGCGCTGCACCTCGAGGGGGAGGCGCAGCAGGCGGATCGTGTTGGTGATGACCGGGCGGCTCCGACCGATCCGGTCGGCGAGTTCATCGTGGGTGACACCGAACTCGTCGAGCAGCTGCTGGTAGGCCGCCGCCTCTTCCAACGGGTTGAGCTGAACGCGGTGGATGTTCTCCAGCAGCGCGTCCCGGAGCAGCTCGTCGTCCTTGGTCTCGCGGACGATGGCGGGGATGGTCTCCAGGTCGGCTAGCTGGGAGGCGCGCCACCGGCGCTCGCCCATGATCAGCTCGTACTGATCGCCCTCGATCTCGCGCACCACGATCGGCTGCATGAGCCCGAACTCGCGGATCGAGTGCTGCAACTCGTTGAGCGCTTCCTCGTCGAAGACCTGACGAGGCTGCTTCGGGTTGGGAGTGATCGACGCGATGGGGATCTCTTTGTACACGGCACCCGCGACGGACCCCTGCACGGCGTCCTCGGTTTCACGTGAAACGGAGGACTCCGACTGCTGAGTTCCGTACGAGGGCCCGCCGCGGACCCCGGAAGTCGTTCCGCCCAGCGTGGCGCCATCGGCGCCTGCCGGGGGAGCGCTCGGGATCAGCGCGGCGATGCCGCGTCCCAGACCACCTCGTCGCTCGGTCATGCTGTCTTCCTTTCGGCACCCCGCTCCGCGATCTCTCGCGCCGCGTCCAGGTAGCTCATCGAGCCTCGTGAACCCGGATCGTAGGTCAGAACCGTCTGACCGAAGCCCGGAGCCTCGGAGATCTTCACGCTACGCGGGATCACGGTCCGCAGGGTCAGATCACCGAAATGATCCCGGACCTCGGCGGTGACCTGATCCGCGAGCTTGGTGCGACCGTCGTACATCGTCAGCAGGATCGTCGAGACCCACAGCGCCGGGTTCAGGTGGGACTGCACCAGCTCGATGTTGCGGAGCAGCTGTCCCAGACCTTCGAGCGCGTAGTACTCGCACTGGATCGGGATCAGCACCTCGTGGGCCGCGACCAAGGCGTTCACCGTGAGCAGGCCGAGCGAGGGCGGGCAGTCCACGAAGACGTAGTCGAAGTCCAGCGCCTCGACCGCCTCGGAGTTGAGCGCCTCCTTGAGCCGGCCCTCGCGGGCGACCATGGTGACGAGCTCGATCTCGGAGCCCGCCAGGTCGATCGTCGCCGGGACGCAGTAGAGGTTGTCGGACTGGGTGCTCTTGGCCGCCGCGTCCGCGACACTGATCTCGCCGAGCAGCACCTCGTACACCGACGGCACACCACCGCGGTGCTCGACCCCCAACGCGGTGCTCGCGTTCCCCTGCGGGTCGAGGTCGATCACCAACACCTTGAGACCGTGCAGGGCCAAGCCGGCCGCGAGGTTCACCGTGCTCGTCGTCTTGCCGACGCCACCCTTCTGGTTGGCCACGGTGATGATCCTCCGGTTCTTGGGCCGGGGGAGGTCCAGATCGTCGGGGTGAAGCACGCGCGTCGCGCGCTGTGCCTCCTCCATGATCGGAGTCCAGCCGATGTCGTCCCGGCCGAAGCTCATGGGGTTGCTCTCCGGGCCGGAGGGGAATCGCATGGCGCCCATCGCGCGCCCCCTTGTTTCACGTGAAACCCGACCCGCTCCGTTTTCCTCCGGATTCACCGTCCACGTTCCTTTCTCGCTCGGCGCGTGTCACGACGCCGACCAGACGAGGTTCGGGTCGCCGCGACCCTCTCCACCACGACAACGGTCGTCGGCACTTCGAGCACACCGACGCCGCATGACTTGACTTCGCCGCGACCGCCACCGGCCGCGGCGATTGCCGCCGCATCCCGTTCGAGTTCTTCGGCCGCGCTCTCGCCCTTCATGGCGAGCAGCAGGCCGTCCTGCCGCAGCAGCGGGAGGGACCACTTCGCGAGCCGTTCCATCGGTGCCACGGCGCGCGCGGTCACGACGTCCTGTCCGGCAAGCCGTTCGCGCACCGGTCCCTCCTCGGCACGACCACGCACCACCTCGACGGTGAGTCCCAACTCGGTGATGACTTCCTGCAACCACGTCACCCGCCGAGCCATCGGCTCCAGCAAGGTGAGGGTGAGATCCGGGCGAGCGATCGCCAGCGGGATGCCCGGTAACCCCGCCCCAGAGCCTACGTCCACAACCCGGCTTTGAGGGGGGAGCAACTCCGCAATCACAGCAGAGTTCAGCAGATGTCTTTCCCAGAGCCGGTCCAACTCGCGGGGACCGATCAGTCCGCGGCGGATTCCGTGCTCCTGGAGCAACTCGGCGAACCTCTCCGCCAACTCCACTCGCTCACCGAAAACGACCCGCGCCGCTTCGGACACACCTCCGGTCAAGACATTCACCCCGCTGTTTCACGTGAAACTGAAGACTGCACGTCTAGACTGCCGGATCGGGATCTGGAGCCGTGCACCAACCCGCGGTTTCACGTGAAACCACGCCGAACGAGTACCGGCGGAGGTACGACCCATTCAGCCAGACCAGAGTTGCAGAACGGTTGCACCCGAACTACAGCAACCACCCAACCCACCGCCTGCCCGGCATCCGCGCATTCCGTTCCCCCTGACACGCGCATTGGGTTCGGCGACGCCGCCGCACCACAGTGCCCGCGAACAGCAGAAGGCCCCCGCCGGACCGGACGTCCAGAGGGGGCCTGCTGGGGGAGCAGCGATCAGCTCTTGAAGATGACGACCTTGCGGTTGGGCTCTTCGCCTTCCGACTCGCTGTGCACGCCGTCGACCGCGGCGACCGCGTCGTGGATGATCTTGCGCTCGAACGGGGTCATCGGCCGCAGCCGCGTCGCCTGCCCGCTCTTGAGCACCTCCTCGGCCGACGAGCGGCCGAGCTCCGACAGCTCCTCGCGCCGACCGGCCCGCCAGCCGGCGACGTCGAGCATGAGCCGGCTGCGCACGCCGGTGTCCTGCTGCACGGCGAGGCGGGTCAGCTCCTGGAGGGCCTCGAGCACCTGACCGCGGTTGCCGACCAGCTTCTCCAAGTCGGTACCACCGTCGATGCTCACCACGGCCCGGCCGGCCTCCACGTCGAGGTCGATGTCCCCGTCGTAGTCGAGCAGGTCCAGCAACCGCTCCAGGTAGTCACCGGCGACGTCGCCTTCCTGCACCAGCAAGGCCTCGGTGTTGGACACCTCGGGGGAGGACTCGTCGTTGGCGGGGGAGTCGGTGGCCTCGGCGACGGCCGGGCTCTCCTGCACAGTTTCAGACACTGGGTGTCTCCTCTCCAGGGGTTCGCGGCGGGGTCAGCGGGACTCGCCCGGCTTGTCCGCGTCGCGAGCGCGGTCTTCGATCACCCCGGGGGTCTCACCGGGTTGGTCAGGGGACGCCTTCTCAGCGGTGGTGTCGACGACTGCGGAAGTCGTTCCTACCGAGTCGACGACCGCGGGCGCGTCCGCAGACGCAGCCTCCTCGCGATCGATCCGGCGGTACACCACTCGTTGTTGTCCCAGCGTCCAGAAGTTGTTGGCGAGCCAGTAGATCAGGATGGCCAGCGGGAGGAACGGACCACCGACGATAGCGAACATCGGGAAGATCCACAGCATCAGCTTGTTGGTCACCGCCGCCTGCGGGTTGGCGGCGGCCTCGGGGCTCTGCCGCTGCAGGGAGTGGCGGGCGGTGAAGTGGGTGGCGATCGCTGCGGCGATCATGAGCGGCACGCCCACGGTCATCATCGCCAGGCGGTCGGTGCCGAAGGTCGCCAGCACCTCCGGGGCCTGGCTGAGGGTGTTGGAGAGCTTCGCGCCGAAGAGGTCAGCCTCGACGAAGGAGTTGACGTCGGCCGCGTTGAAGACGAAGTTGCCGGGCGCACCGGGCTTGAACCCGTTGAGCACCTGGAAGAGCCCGATGAACACCGGGACCTGCACGAGCATGGGCAGGCAGCCGGAGAGCGGGTTGAAGCCCTGCTCGGTCTGCATCTTCTGCATCTCCTGCGCGAGCTTCTGCCGGTCGTCGCCGTGCTTCTCCTGCAGCTCGCGGATCAGGGGTGCGAACTCCTGCATCTTCTTCATCGACCGGACCTGGTGCACGAACGGCTTGAACAGGATCGCGCGCAGGGTGAAGACGAGGAAGACGACCGACAGCGCCCAGGCGAACCCGCTCGAGGGGTCGAGCACGTGTCCGAAGACCTTGTGCCAGAACCAGAGGATGGCCGACACGGGGTAGTAGATGAAGTCCAGCACGCGGGCTACTCCTCGGCGGGTTTGTCGGGAAGGCGGATGCCGGCTCGCCGTTCACGGGGTGGGGGGACCAGGTCGACCCCTCCGGGATGCCAGGGTCCGCAGCGCAGCAACCTGCGGGTGGTGAGCCATCCGCCGCGGAACAGCCCGTGCACGGTCAGCGCTTCGACGGCGTAGGCGCTGCAGCTGGGGTAGAACCGGCACATCGGCGGCAGCAGCGGGGAGATGGCCTTGCGGTACGCGTGGACGGGGCCGAGCAGGATCCAGGCGGGCAGGCCGGCGCGCTGACCCGCACGACTTCCGTCATGCGTATCGTCATGCCGCCGATCCGGTGCCATGTCCTACAACCCCGCCATCAACTGCCGTCCGGGCCATCGGGGAGACGAACGCGAAGCTTCTTCAAAGCCGCGTCGATGTCCGCGCCGAGTTCCCGGCTGGACGCGTCCGCTGCCGGAGGCAGCGCCCGGACCACCACCAGTGTGCCAGCGGGCAGGTCTGGGAGGCGGTCTCTCATCAGGTGGCGCAGACGGCGGGCGACCCGGTGGCGCACCACCGCGATGCCCACGGCCTTGCTCACGACAAAACCCACCCGGGTCGAAGGAGTCGAGTCCCGGGTGGGTGCCGTATTAGCTTGAGCCTCCGGCGTGGCCTCACCACTCGCTCGACGAGCCCGGTACTGGTCCGGGCGCAGGACGTGGACCACCAGTCGGGGGCGTCCGGCCCGACGACCACGACGGACCACCAGGCGGAAGTCCTGGTTCTTGGTCAGCCGGGCTGCCGTGGGAAGCACGGCCGGACGCGATCAGGCAGACAGCTGCGCGCGGCCCCGGCGACGGCGCGCGGCCACGATGGCCCGGCCGGCGCGAGTGCGCATGCGCAGCCGGAACCCGTGCTTCCTGGCACGGCGGCGGTTGTTCGGCTGGAAAGTGCGCTTGCCCTTGCTCACGGTCGGATCTCCCGGTTACTACAGGCACCGATGGTCGTCTCGGACCACGGTTCGGTCATGGTGTCCCCGGTACTCAACCCGCAGGTCCGCAGGGCGCGGACCGGAAGCCGCAAGGCCGGGCGCGATGTCGGCGCGCCGACATGCCCGCTGCACAAGCGGGGGACTGTAGAAGGGTACGCCAGGGCCGCCGGCGGGTGCGCAGCCGGGGTGGACAACCGGCGGTATCGACGCCATAACGAAGGACGCAGGCGTCCGCGTGACAGGTTCGCCGACGCTTCGCCACGTCCGCGCTGGTGATCGACCGACCGCTCGTCGACGCTGAACAGCCTGCCACATCACGATCTCCGCGAGGGGCGGGGGAGCTGCTTGTGGCGGAGGCCGCAGCCTTGTTAGCGTGCCTCCCTGCGATGGCGCGGGCCGTTGGTGGGAGCATCGGTCGGCAGTCAGGGGGACTGACCTCGATCGCAGGGGTACGACGGCCCCAGGGGGAAACACCGCAGCGGCCTGCCGTACCTTCATACACACGTTGTGGACAACTCTGTGGACACGTGTGCCCGCCGAGTCGCCCACCCGTATCCGTGGTACCCGCTACCCGTGCAACCTTGGGGGCTGGGGACCGGGGCCGCAACCGGGGAGCATCAAGCGAGGGGAGGGGAGCAGGCGGTGTCCGACCACCAAGCCGATCTCGGTCGAGTTTGGGAAGAGGTGGTGCAGGAGCTGTCCTCCGGCACTCTCTCGCCGCAGCAACGCGCGTGGATGCGGGTCACCCGCCCCATCGGGCTGCTCGACGGGACCGCGCTGCTGGCCGCTCCGAGCGACTTCGCGAAGGAAGCGATCGAGCGCGCGCTGCGCGACCCCATCACCGACGCCCTCTCTCGCCGGTTGGGCCGCGACGTCTCGCTCGCGGTGAAGGTCGACACCGCGGTGCCCGCGCCCACCCGTCCGGTGGCCGCGCCCGCGCCGGAGACCTGGAGCCCGCGGGGCGGAGACGACCAGTCCTCTTCCTCCGCCACCTACATCTCGGTGCCCGGGTTCAGCGGCGACAGCTCCTACGGGCACACGGCGCACACCGGGTCGATCGCGCACACGGGTTCCATCCCGGTCGTGCCACCCGGGAGCGCCACCGGCCCCGATTCCCGCAGTGCGGAAAGCGGCGGCAAGCACGCCGCCCCCGAGTCCGGACCGAACCCGGCCGCGGACGTCGAGTTCCCGACGGCCGAGTTCAAGTGGCCCCACGGCGAGATCCCCAAGCCCGGGCAGTCCGCGCTGGCCGAACCCGAGGCCGAGCCGGCCGGAGCGCCCGCGCCGACCGAGGAACCGGCAGCCGAACCGGAACCGGTCGACCCCGCCCCCGGAGAGCAGGCCGCTGACGAGGGAGTCTGGCCGACCTTCGGCCGCGGCCAGGGGGCGCAGCCCGGCCCGGCCACGCCGACCGGTCAAACCGTTCCGTCGGCGGAGCCGCAGCAGGGCCAGCCGTTCACGGCGCCCAAGCACGCGCCGCCGACCTCGCAGACCCGGCTCAACGCCAAGTACACCTTCGACACCTTCGTGATCGGTTCCTCGAACCGGTTCGCGCACGCAGCCGCGGTCGCCGCGGCCGAGGCCCCCGCCCGGGCGTACAACCCGTTGTTCATCTGGGGCGAGTCGGGTCTCGGCAAGACGCACCTGCTGCACGCGGTCGGGCACTACACGCAGCGGCTCTTCCCCGGGATGCGGGTCCGCTACGTCTCGACCGAGGAGTTCACCAACGACTTCATCAACTCGCTGCGCGACGACCGGCAGGTGGCGTTCCAGCGCCGCTACCGCGACGTCGACGTGCTGCTGGTCGACGACATCCAGTTCTTGGAGGGCAAGGAAGGGACCCAGGAGGAGTTCTTCCACACCTTCAACACGCTGCACAACTCGAACAAGCAGATCGTGGTGTCCTCCGACCGGCCGCCGAAGGGCCTGCGCACGCTGGAGGACCGGCTGCGGACGCGGTTCGAGTGGGGCCTGATCACCGACATCCAGCCGCCCGAGCTGGAGACGCGGATCGCGATCCTCCGGAAGAAGGCGGCGCAGGACCGGATGAACGCGCCGGCCGACGTGCTGGAGTTCATCGCCTCGCGCATCGAACGCAACATCCGCGAGCTGGAGGGCGCGCTGATCCGGGTCACGGCGTTCGCGTCCTTGAACCGGCAGCCGGTTGACCTGCAGCTGGCCGAGATCGTGCTGCGCGACCTGATCCCCGACTCGCAGACGCCGGAGATCACCGCGCCGACGATCATGGCTGTGACCGCCGACTACTTCGGCGTGACCATCGACGACCTGTGCGGGCCGGGCAAGACCAAGGCGCTGGCCCAGGCGCGGCAGATCGCGATGTACCTGTGCCGCGAGCTGACCGACTCGTCGCTGCCGAAGATCGGTCAGTACTTCGGCAGCCGTGACCACACCACGGTCATGTACGCCGACAAGAAGATCCGCAAGGAGATGGCCGAGCGCCGGCGCGTCTACGAGCACGTCCAAGAGCTGACCGCCCGGATCAAGCAGCAGTCCCGCTGATCGACGCCGAACCAGGCTGGGGACAACCGCCGTTCGAGTTGTCCTCGGCCGTCTTAGCGCGCGACCGGCGGGACTCGACCGTTCAAGTTCAGCTCTCTGACCTGCGATTTTTCAGCATGGCCGGCTCATTTGGCCGCTGACGGGATTTCTCGAGTCCCCTGGTGTGATTCCCTAGGCCGCGCGCGCCCGCGCTTTCTGGTAGTGCGGCCTGCTCCGAGCCACCCCCTCCGGCAGTGGGAGTTCTGCCGTCCCGACGCGAACCCACTCCCGCCCGAACACCGCTCGCGCAGTCCGAGGAGCCCTCGCGCCGCAGCTGATCGCCGAGCGCTGCAGCCCTCCACCACCCCTCCGGGAGCAGCGCGGAGGTTTCTGCTCGTCCGCACCGCCCGGATCCGGGTGCTGCAGCAGAAAAGTTCCGGCGCCCGCGGGGGATCTCGGACGCCTCCGCGCAAGGGTGGAGGGCCAAAATCACTACTTCCGGTGTTCGTACGACCGCGGTGCGCAGTACCGGGAACGTTCACGGACAGAACTTTTCTGCTGGACCTCGTGGGCTTCACCTCACCGCAGCGGTGAAAACCGGCCAGCGGGCCGAGCTGTCCACAGAAATGCGATCCCCAGGGATGACCTGGTCCTTTCCCCAGTCCATCCACAAGCTGTGCACACCCTGCCCACATGCTTCGGTCGGGTTGCCAACAGAGTTCTCACAACTCTGCCCACAACCCGACCGGTGGAGAACCCGCAATCCACCCCGGGATGGGTACAACCGGGGGGCCAACTGTGGACGGGAGTGTGGACAACTGGGGATGGGTGTGGAAGAACCCGGGCCGGGTCGAAGTTGTCCACCACCCGGCTGTCGCAGTCCCCGGTTGCTCCCAGTGGCCATCCACACCGGAGCGAGCCACCCGACCAGCCCAAACAGCGGTTGTCCCCACAACTCACAGGCCTTACTACTACTGCGGACATTTCTTCTCTTTGAAGAAAAAAGAAGAAGAGAACTAGGGTCGGTGGATAAGTGGACAACTCCCGCCTCGAAGCCCGAACCCGCCTGGCGCCGGAGTCCAGACCCGGATGCGGAGATCGGTGAGCACGCTCTACGGTGGAACTCCCGCAGCGGGAAGCGTCGGTTCGAACTCGTCGCGCAGTTCCGGTCGTCATCGGTGCGGGATCGCTTCGCCTTCGACGCGGAGCACACCGAACCTTCCAGCCGTGCACGGCTCGACGCAGTTCTCGGCAGCCGAGCCACGGCTGAAACCGAAAGGACACCCATGAAGATCCGCGTGGAACGTGACGGTCTTGCTGATGCCGTCGCCTGGGTCGCGCGCAGCCTGCCGTCGCGACCGCCGGTTCCGGTGCTGGGCGGGGTGCTGCTCGATGCGAGTTCCGGGGAAGCGCTGACCATCTCCGGCTTCGACTACGAGGTTTCGGCGCAGGTCACGATCGAGGCCTCGATCGACGCCAGCGGCAAGACCCTGGTCTCCGGGCGTCTCCTGGCCGACATCACCAAGGCGTTGCCGGCTCGCCCGGTGGAGCTGACCGTTGACGGCTCCCGGGTGACGATCACCTGCGGCAGCTCGCGGTTCAGCCTGCCGACCATGCCGGTCGAGGACTACCCGGCACTGCCGGAGATGCCCGAGCACGTCGGCTCGGTTCCCACCGACCTGTTCAGCGAGGCGGTCGGCCAGGTCGCGATCGCGGCGGGCAAGGACGACACCCTCCCGATGCTCACCGGCATCCGGATGGAGATCAACGCCGACAAGCTGACCATGGTCGCCACCGACCGGTTCCGGCTGGCGATGCGCGAGATCACCTGGGAGCCGGGCTCGTCGATCGCGGACACCCAGGTGCTGGTCCCGGCCAAGACCCTGGCCGACTCGGCCAAGACGCTGGGCGCCGGTGCGAGCAAGGTCGAGATCTCGCTGGCCTCCGGTGACGGGCTGCTCGGCCTGTCCGGCACGACCCGCCGGAACACCAGCCGGTTGCTGGACGCCGAGTTCCCCAAGTACCGCCAGCTCCTCCCGTCCGAGACCGCGGTGACCGCGAACATCGACGTCGGTCCGCTGGCCGAGGCGATCAAGCGCGTGTCGCTGGTGGCCGAGCGCGGCACGCAGGTCCGGCTCGAGTTCTCCGACCGCGTGCTGCGGCTGTCCGCCGGCGGCGACGACGAGGGCAGCGCCGAAGAGGAGCTCCCGGTGGAGCTCGACGGCGAGGACCTGACCATCGCATTCAACCCCGCCTACCTGCTCGACGGCCTCAGCGCGTTGAAGTCCGAGCGCGCTCAGCTGCAGTTCACCACCGCCAACCGCCCGGCGTTGATCAAGCCCGTCGGTGACGACGGTGAGGTCCAGGAGGGCTACCTCTACCTGTTGATGCCGGTCCGCCTGCCCGGCTGATGTTCGGTGCGGCCGCGGTGGTGCGCGGCTCACATCCGGCGCACCACCCGGCCCGTCCGCTCGGTCCGTGGTCGTAGGCTCCGGCCAGATCGATTCAGCGGGTCCACCCGCAGCGCGGCCGGCCACGCGCCGACCTCCACACGTCGACCACACAGTTCGAATTAGGAGTTCCAGTGCAACTCGGGCTTGTCGGCCTCGGCCGAATGGGTTTCAACATGCGCGAGCGGCTGCGGGCCGCCGGCCACGAGGTCGTGGGGTACGACCGCAACCCGGACGTCCGCGACGCGGCGTCCGTGGCGGAGATGGTGGAGAAGCTGTCCGGCCCGCGGATCGTGTGGATCATGGTTCCGCACGGTGACCCGACCCGGCAGACCGTCGAGGAGCTGTCCGGACTGCTGTCCGCGGGTGACCTCGTGATCGAGGGCGGCAACTCGAAGTTCACCGATGACCAGGCCAACGCCGCGCTGCTCGCCGAGAAGGGCATCAAGTACGTCGACGTGGGCGTGTCCGGTGGTGTCTGGGGTGCGACCAACGGCTACGGGCTGATGGCCGGCGGCGACGCCGAGGACGTCGAGCGCGCGTTGCCGATCTTCGACGCGCTGCGTCCGGAAGGTCCCCGCGAGGAGGGCTTCGCCCACGCCGGTCCGGTCGGCGCCGGTCACTACGCGAAGATGGTGCACAACGGCATCGAGTACGGCCTGATGCAGGCCTACGCCGAGGGTTTCGAGCTGCTCGCCGCGTCCGAGGTCGTCACCGACGTCCCGGCCACGATCAAGGCCTGGAGCAAGGGCACCGTCGTGCGTTCCTGGCTGCTGGACCTGCTGGTCCGCGCCCTCGACGAGGACCCGGAGCTGTCCGAGCTGCGCGGCTACGTGCAGGACTCCGGCGAGGGCCGGTGGACCATCGAGGAAGCGATCAACAACGCGGTCCCGGCGCCGGTCATGACCGCCGCCCTGTACGCGCGCTTCGCCTCCCGCCAGGAGGACTCGCCCGCGATGAAGGCGGTCGCGGCGCTGCGCAACCAGTTCGGCGGCCACGCGGTCCACAAGCAGTCCGACGGCTGACCTCCCGCTCGTGAGGCGGGGGAGCTCCGGCTCGAGCTCCCCCGCTGGACCGGGGACGTCGACGAGGAGACGTGTCGACAAGTTCCCTTGTCGTCCGCGACGACCGCGCTGGTCGCGGCACGCGGACAGGTGGTCCGGCACGGTCCGGACACCCCGCTGCGGACGGTGCGGACACCGCGACCGCGACCTCCGCGCAGAAGCCGTCCGGCAAGAACGACTAAGTTGGATCGTCGTGTACGTGCGCCACTTGCAGGTGAACGACTTCCGGTCGTGGCCCCTGGCAGACCTCGAACTCGAACCCGGGGTCACGGTGCTGGTCGGGCCGAACGGTCAGGGCAAGACGAACTTGGTGGAGGCGATCGGCTACGTCGCCACGCTCGGCTCGCACCGGGTGTCCAACGACGCCCCGCTGGTCCGCTACGGGACGAGTCGCGCGGTGGTGCGGGCCGCGGTGGTCAACCACGGCCGGGAACTGCTGGTCGAACTGGAGATCACGCCCGGCAAGGCGAACCGGGCGCGGATCAACCGAGGTGCGGCCGGCAAGCCCCGCGACGTGCTGGGGATCCTGCGGACGGTTCTGTTCGCGCCGGAGGACCTGGCGATCGTGCGCGGTGACCCGGGTGAGCGCCGCCGGTTCATGGACGACCTGCTGGTCGCGCGGGCGCCGCGCTACGCGGGCATCCGCTCCGACTACGAGCGGGTGCTCAAGCAGCGCAGCGCGCTGCTGAAGTCGGCGGGTGCCGCTCGGCGCGGTGGTGGCAAGGCGGACCTGAGCACGCTGGCGGTGTGGGACGGCCACCTCGCGCGGTACGGCGCCGAGCTGCTGGCCGGTCGGCTGTCCCTGGTGTCGGCGCTCGCCCCGCACGTGACCAGCGCGTACGCCAACGTCGCCGCGACCGAGGACGCGAGCACGCCGTCGGGACGCGTCGCCGACCTGCGGTACCGCAGCAGCCTCGGCGAGTCGTTGCCGGAGCGCTACGGGGTGCCCGGAGCACCGGAGGTGCCGTGGGACGAGGCCGTGCCGGAACTGGAGGCCGCGCTGCTCGCGGAGCTGGAGCGGGTGCGCCCGCAGGAGATCGAGCGGGGTGTGTCGTTGGTCGGACCGCACCGAGACGACCTCGAGCTGCTGCTCGGCGAGCTGCCGGCGAAGGGGTACGCGAGCCACGGCGAATCGTGGTCGTTCGTGCTGGCGTTGCGGCTGGCTTCTTATCACCTGCTCACCCAGGATGGCGCGGAGCCGGTGTTGATCCTGGACGACGTGTTCGCCGAGCTGGACCGCCGCCGGCGGGCCCGGCTCGCGGAACTGGTCGCGGGTGCCGAGCAGGTGCTCGTGACGGCCGCCGTGGGCGAGGACGTCCCGCCGGAGCTCACCGGAGTCCGGTACGACGTCCGGGAAGGTGAGGTGCACCGTGCCGCCTGACGGGAGCGGACGCAGAACTTCACGCAGGGTGACCGCCGCCACGGACCAGTCCGTGGAACTACCCACATCTGGGGATAACCCTGTGGATGGTGTGGATAACCCGGCCCCTGCTCGCGGCTCCGACGGGGCCGCTCTGCCCGAGGGCGGAACCGCAGGTCAGGGCTTCGACAGCAGCGGTCTCTCCGGACCCGACCTGGCGCGCGCGGCGTTGCAGGCGGCTCGTGAGCAGTCCGCGGCCAAGCGCGGGTCGAGGGGGAAGGCCGGCCCGAAGGGCGGGCTGCGCACCCGTCGTCGTCGCAGCGGGTGGACCTCGGCCGGGCCCGATGAGCGGGACCCGCAGCCGTTGGGCAGGCTCGCCGCGCGGATCGCCAAGGACCACGGCTGGACCGAGCACCTCTCGGGTGGGCAGGTCTTCGCCAGGTGGGGGTCGCTCGTCGGCGAGGAGATCGCCGAGCACACCACGCCGCTGCAGCTCAAGGACGGCGAGCTGACGGTGCAGGCGCAGTCCACGGCGTGGGCCACGCAGCTCCGGCTGCTGCAGCGGCAGATCCTCAAGCGCATCGCCGACGGGGTGGGGCGCGACGTGGTCAAGCGGATCAAGGTGCAGGGACCTGCGGCGCCGAGCTGGCGACACGGCCCGCGGCACATCTCCGGACGTGGTCCGCGGGACACCTACGGCTAGTAATCTGCGCGATGCGCACGGTCGAGGCGTGCCGAGCGCGGGCGCCACGTCGCAGGTGGGGCTCCCCGGGCTCCCGATCGCGGCGGAGAATTCCGAGCGGGCGCTCGTGGCTCTCCGATGGTGGATTGATCCGAGATCTCGACTCTGTGAGCAAACCAGGGGCGTCCTTGCCCCACTTCTGCGGTGGCGGACCAGTAGAATCAACACGGGTGTGACCCGACGCGATCCCCGGTCGTCATCGGCGAGGGGCCGGACCGGGCCGCGCCGGGGCGCGGCGCCGGCAGCCGAGTCCGCCCCCGAAGTGGTCGTGGAGGTGCGCTGGAGCCGGTACCAGGCCGGCACCGACCGATCACCGTGACAGCACAGTCGGCTTGAGGAGAAATCGAGGCCCGTGGCACCGAAGAAGAGCGAATACAACGCTTCATCCATCACCGTTCTTGAGGGCCTTGAGGCCGTCCGCAAGCGTCCTGGCATGTACATCGGGTCGACCGGTGAGCGCGGCCTGCACCACCTCGTGTGGGAAGTCGTGGACAACTCGGTCGACGAGGCGATGGCCGGGTACGCGTCGAAGGTCGAGGTCACGCTGCTCGCCGACGGAGGCGTGCGGGTCTCGGACGACGGCCGCGGCATCCCGGTCGACATGCACCCGGTCGAGAAGAAGCCGACCTTGGAGGTCGTGCTGACCGTCCTGCACGCCGGCGGCAAGTTCGGTGGCGACTCCTACGCCGTCTCCGGTGGTCTGCACGGCGTCGGCGTGTCGGTCGTCAACGCGCTGTCCTCCTCCCTCGAAGCCGAGATCCACGTCAACGGCCACGTGTGGCGGCAGCGCTACAAGGACTCCAAGCCCGTCGCCGACATCGAGCGGGGCGAGAAGACGAACAAGACGGGCACCACGATCACCTTCTGGGCCGACCCGTCGATCTTCGAGACCACCCACTACAACGCCGAGACGGTCTCCCGCCGGTTGCAGGAGATGGCCTTCCTCAACAAGGGCCTGACCATCACCCTCCGGGACGAGCGCGGCACCGAGGTCGAAGAGGGCGGTGAGGACGCCCAGGGCGACACCGCCAAGGTCTCCGAGCGCACCTTCCACTACCCGGGCGGGCTCGAGGACTTCGTCAAGCACATCAACGCGACGAAGGAGCCGATCCACAAGAAGGTCGTCTCCTTCAGCGCCTCCGGCAGCGGGCACGAGCTCGAGGTCGCGCTGCAGTGGAACTCCGGCTTCAACCAGTCGGTGTACACCTTCGCCAACACGATCAACACGCACGAGGGCGGTACCCACGAGGAGGGCTTCCGGTCGGCGCTGACCCGCGTGGTCAACAACTACGCCAAGGACAAGAAGCTGCTCAAGGACAAGGACGGCAGCCTCACCGGTGACGACGTCCGCGAAGGCCTGGCCGCGATCGTGTCGGTGAAGGTCTCGGAACCGCAGTTCGAGGGCCAGACCAAGACCAAGCTCGGCAACACCGAGGTCAAGTCCTTCGTGCAGACCACGGCGTTCGAGTGGCTGACCGACTGGTTCGAGCGCAACCCCGCCGACGCGAAGGTGATCGTCAACAAGGCGGTCTCCTCGGCGCAGGCCCGCGTCGCCGCGCGCAAGGCCAAGGAGCTGGTCCGCCGCAAGAGCGCGATGGACATCGGCGGTCTGCCGGGCAAGCTCAAGGACTGCCAGTCCAACCAGCCCGACGAGTGCGAGCTCTACATCGTGGAGGGCGACTCCGCGGGTGGCTCCGCGAAGGAAGGCCGCGAGTCGCGCTTCCAGGCGATCCTGCCGCTGCGCGGCAAGATCATCAACGTCGAGAAGTCGCGGATCGACAAGGTCCTCAAGAACAACGAGGTCCAGGCGATCATCACCGCGCTCGGCACCGGCATCCACGACGAGTTCGACCTGTCGAAGCTCCGGTACCACAAGATCGTGCTGATGGCCGACGCCGACGTCGACGGCCAGCACATCCGGACCCTGCTGCTGACGCTGCTGTTCCGGTTCATGCGCCCGCTGATCGAGAACGGCCACGTCTTCCTCGCGCAGCCGCCGTTGTACAAGATCAAGTGGCCGCGCGCGGAACCCGAGTACGCCTACAGCGACAAGGAACGCGACGCGCTGCTCGCCCGGGGCGCGGCCGACGGTCGCAAGCTGCCCAAGGACGACGGCATCCAGCGCTACAAGGGTCTCGGCGAGATGAACGCCGACGAGCTGTGGGAAACCACGATGAACCCCGAGTCGCGACTGCTGCTGCAGGTCTCGCTGGACGACGCGGCCACCGCGGACGAGCTGTTCAGCGTGCTGATGGGTGAGGACGTCGAAGCCCGGCGCTCGTTCATCACGCGCAACGCGAAGGACGCGGGCTTCCTGGACGTGTGATCTGACGCGCAGGTCGACCACCGAACTCTCCGAACGAGCAAGGGAAGAGCATGACGGACATCCTGCCGCCGGAACACGGCCGGGTCGAACCGGTCGAACTCCAGCAGGAGATGCAGAACTCCTACATCAACTACGCGATGAGTGTCATCGTCGCGCGCGCCCTGCCGGACGTGCGCGACGGGCTCAAGCCGGTGCACCGGCGCGTGCTGTACGCGATGTACGACTCCGGCTTCCGGCCGGACCGCGGTTACGTGAAGTGCTCCCGCGTCGTCGGCGACGTGATGGGCAACTACCACCCGCACGGCGACTCGGCCATCTACGACACCCTGGTCCGCCTGGCCCAGCCGTGGTCGATGCGCCACCCGCTGATCGACGGGCAGGGCAACTTCGGTTCGCCCGGCAACGACCCGGCCGCGGCCATGCGGTACACCGAGTCGCGGTTGGCCCCGTTGGCGATGCACATGCTCGCCGACATCGAAGAGGACACCGTCGACTTCTCCGACAACTACGACGGGCGCACCCAAGAGCCCGACGTGTTGCCGGCGCGGTTCCCGAACCTGCTGGTCAACGGCGGTGGCGGGATCGCGGTCGGGATGGCGACCAACATCCCGCCGCACAACCTGCGCGAGGTCGCCGACGGTGTCGTCTGGGCGCTGGAGCACCCGGACGCCGACGACGACATGCTGCTCGAAGCGCTGATGCAGCGGATCAAGGGACCGGACTTCCCGACGCGCGGCCTGATCCTCGGCAACAACGGGATCGCCGACGCCTACCGCACCGGTCGCGGCTCCATCAAGATGCGCGCCGTCGTCGCGGTGGAGGAGGACACCAAGGGCCGCACCACCCTGGTGATCACCGAGCTGCCGTACCAGGTCAACCCGGACAACCTCATCGAGAACATCGCCTCGATGCACCGGGAAGGCAAGATCAGCGGCATCTCGGACATCGCGGACGAGTCCAACAGCCGGCGCGGCATGCGGATCGTGATCACCCTCAAGCGTGACGCGATCCCGAAGGTCGTGCTGAACAACCTGTACAAGCACACCCAGCTGCAGACGACCTTCGGCGTCAACATGCTGGCGCTGGTCGACGGCGTGCCGCGCACGCTGCGGCTCGACCAGGTGATCCGGTACTACGTCAAGCACCAGGTCGAGGTCATCGTCCGCCGGACCAGGTACCGGCTGCGCAAGGCCGAGGAGCGCGCCCACATCCTGCGCGGTCTGGTCAAGGCGCTGGACATGCTCGACGAGGTCATCGCGCTGATCCGGCGCTCGCCGACGGTCGACGACGCGCGGACCGGCCTGATCGAGCTGCTCGAGGTCGACGAGGTCCAGGCGAACGCGATCCTCGAGATGCAGCTGCGCCGCCTGGCTGCCCTGGAGCGGCAGAAGATCGTCGACCAGCTCGCCGAGATCGAGCGGGAGATCGAGGACTTGAAGGACATCCTCGAGAAGCCCGAGCGGCAGCGGCAGATCATCCGCGACGAGCTGATGGAGATCGTCGACAAGCACGGCGACGACCGCCGCACCCGGATCGTCCCGTTCGAGGGCGAGGTCTCCATGGAGGACCTCATCGCCGACGAGGACGTGGTCGTCACGATCACCAGGACCGGTTACGCGAAGCGGACCCGGACCGACCTGTACCGGGCGCAGAAGCGCGGCGGCAAGGGCGTGCAGGGCGCGGCGCTGAAGCAGGACGACATCGTGTCGCACTTCTTCGTGTGCTCCACGCACGACTGGATCCTGTTCTTCACCAACAAGGGCCGGGTCTACCGCGCGAAGGCCTACGAGCTGCCCGAGGCCAACCGGACCGCTCGCGGTCAGCACGTGGCCAACCTGCTGGCGTTCCAGCCGGACGAGCAGATCGCCCAGGTCATGCAGATCAAGGACTACACGGCGGCGCCGTACCTGGTGCTCGCGACCAAGAACGGTTTGGTCAAGAAGTCCCGTCTGACGGACTTCGACTCCAACCGATCGGGTGGTCTTATCGGCATCAACCTGAAGGATGAGGACGAGCTCGTCGGCGCCGTGCTGTGCTCGGCCGACGACGACCTGCTCCTGGTCTCGGCCGAGGGCCAGTCCATCCGGTTCCACGCGTCCGACGACGCGCTGCGGCCGATGGGCCGGGCCACCTCGGGTGTGCTGGGCATGCGCTTCAACGAGGGCGACGAGCTGCTGGCGATGGGCGTGTGCCGGCAGGACCGGTACGTCCTGGTGGCCACCGCGGGCGGTTACGCCAAGCGGACGCCCATCGAGGACTACCCGGTGCAAGGCCGTGGCGGAAAGGGCGTGCTGACTCTCCAGTACGACCGCAAACGTGGCAGGCTTGTGGGGGCGCAGATCGTCGAGCTGGAGGACGAGCTCTACGCCATCACGTCCTCCGGCGGGGTCATCCGCACCACCGCCAAGGAGGTGCGCAAGGCCGGTCGGCAGACCAAGGGCGTCCGCCTGATGAACCTCGACGAGGGGACGACCCTGCTGGCCGTGGCGCGCAACGCCGACGAGGCAGCGGATCCGGACGCCGCACCGGAGCCCAAGCAGGCGTGAGCGCGCACGAGAACTGAAGATGCCGTGGTACGCCACGGGGCACACCGACGCCGACGATCACCGAAGGATCGCTCGTGACAAGTTCCGAGAAGCCGGAGTCCTCGGACCCGCAGAAGGATGCGGGCCGGGGCTCGGCCAGCACCCAGACAGTCGACGACAAGGTCGAGACGGCCGGATCTGAGGCTGCTGCCTCTGCGGACGGCACCGAGGAGTCCGGCTCGACGGCCGAGCCCGACAGCGGTGGGCAGGCCTTCGAAGGCACCGAGACGCCGCCGCCGTGGCAGCGAGCCTCGGCGACCACCGCGGAGGACGGCGAAGCGGAGTCGAGCAGCTTCACGGGTTCGGCGGCGTCGGGTGCCCTGGGCGGTACCGCGGCCGGCGCCGCTGCGTCTTCCTCGGCGCGGAGCGACGCCGAGGACACCCAGACGATCCCGAAGGCGGTCGGCGACCAGGACACGGTCCGCACGCAGGTCCCGCAGTCGTCGCGGACCCAGGTGTCCTACACCGGTCCGGGCAGCGGTTCCGCCACCGGGCCGCGCAGTGCCGCGGGCACCTCCGCGCGGCGTCCCAGCCGGGGCCCGCGCCGGGCGAGCCTGCAGGTCAAGCGGCTCGATCCGTGGTCGGTGCTGAAGCTGGCGCTGGTGCTCAGCGTCGCGCTGTTCTTCGTCTGGATGATCGCCGTGGCGGTGCTCTACGGCGTGCTCGACGGCATGGGCGTCTGGGAGCAGCTCAACGGCACCTTCACCGAGCTCACCCAGCCCGACGACGCGGTGAGCGAGCCGCTGATCAGCGCCGGCCGGGTATTCGGCGTCGCCTCGATCATCGGTGCGATCAACATCGTGCTGATCACGGCGCTGGCGACGGTGGCCGCGTTCATCTACAACGTGGCGGCCGACTTCGCCGGCGGCGTCGAGATCACGCTGTCCGAGCGCGAGTGATCCGTTGACCGCGCCGCAGCGGCGTTCTCCGAGGTCGGAGAGCGTCGCCGCGGCGCGGTCGGGACAAGGCGACCCCCCGTTACGAAGCCGGGGAACAGTCCTGTAATGTTCACACCACAACGAACGAGGGCCTATAGCTCAGGCGGTTAGAGCGCTTCGCTGATAACGAAGAGGTCGAAGGTTCAAGTCCTTCTAGGCCCACTCGGGACTCGTTCCCCGTTTCTCCCAGACTCGAACACCACTGGCACGGGTGCCAGGTAGGAGGCGACCGGAATGAAGAAGCTGCTCGCACTCGCCGCAGTTGCCGGGGTCGTGCTGTTCGTGGTTCGTCGCAACAAGGCCGCCAAGGCCGAGGCTGACCTCTGGCGCGAGGCCACGGCGGAGGCCTGATCCTCAGGCAGGGGGCCCTGACCCTCGCCGCCGTTGGGGGACGTAGCTCAATTGGCAGAGCACCGCCTTTGCAAGGCGGGGGTTAGGGGTTCGATTCCCCTCGTCTCCACTCCGCACCGCAACGCCCTGCTCCGGAGCAGGGTGTTTTCGTGTGAGCAGCCCTGCTGGGGAGCCACCGACCGCGCTCGTCGGGTTCTGCGGTTCCTGGCCCTGCGTTCAGCTCGCTGACCAGCGCTTCCGGTGATATCACCCCGGAATGGTCGTTGCAATGGCTGGTGCGCACTGACTGGTTGAACTCACTATTACTACTCAACATGGAAAAGCCGGGCCCGCTGGGCCCGGCTTTCCGCTGTGCGGTCAGGGGGTGGGTGGGTTCGACCGGGGAGTCTCCACCTTGTTCGGCTCCCGGTGGCCGTCGTTCTCGGCCGCAGCGCGGTGGCGGGCCTGGTTGCTGCCCGGCGTCTGCGAGTCCCACGGTTCGTCGTCGGCCGCGGCGAGGGGGAGCTCCTCCGGCCGGCGGGTCAGGGCGACCGCAGCGGCGGTCGCTCCCAGCACCACCAGCGCGAGCAGGACCCACGGCCAGCGGCGCTTCTTCCTCGCCAGATCCGGATCGATCTTGGCGGCGAGCCGCTTGCGGGATTCGTTGGTCCGCTTCGACCACTCCTTGCGAGCCTGCTTCGCCTGCTTCGCGAGCTGCTTGCGCGACTTGCCCGTGGTGCGCTGCGCGATCAGCTCCTGGATCTCGTCGGTCGAGTAGCCGCGGTCAGCCAGCTCCTGCTCGGCCCTCGCCATCGCGTGCTTGGACCACACCGCACCTGTCTCACCTGCGCGTTTCGCGCCGTGGCGGGCCTGCTTGATACCGGTGCCGACCGCCTTGCCCACGGTCTCCCCGGCCCTGGCCATCGCCTTCACTTCATCCATCGCCTGTTGACCTCCTTGGCCTGGCTGCCTTCACCAGCCCGGTTTCCCCGGATGCGCTCACGTCAACCGCGGCTCGCCGCTGAAGCCGGGGCGAGGGCGCGGACCCGCCCATATTGCACCCAGACACCGCATTCGGCCCGCTCGATGGCAGGATGGTCGGGTGGCTGAAGACAACGGATCGCTCGTTGGGACGAAGTTGACCGCAACCCTGCACACCTCGCAGGGCGACATCCGGATCAACCTCTTCCCCGACCAGGCGCCCAAGACCGTGAAGAACTTCGTGGGCCTCGCCGAAGGGACCCAGGAATACACGGAGCCGAACGCCAAGGGCGAACGCTCCGGGCCCTTCTACGACGGTGTGATCTTCCACCGGGTCATCGAAGGCTTCATGATCCAGACCGGTGACCCGACCGGCACCGGCCGTGGTGGCCCCGGCTACCAGTTCGCGGACGAGTTCCACCCGGAGCTGCAGTTCAACCGGCCCTACCTGCTCGCGATGGCGAACGCCGGGCCGAACACCAACGGGTCGCAGTTCTTCATCACCGTGGCGGCGACGTCGTGGCTGAACTACAAGCACACGATCTTCGGTGAGGTCGCCGACAAGGAGTCGCGCGAGGTGGTGGACAACATCGCCAGCACCGCGACCGGTCGCAACGACCGCCCGGTGAACGACATCGTCATCGAGAAGGTTTCGATCGAGCGCGGCTGACACCGCCCGGGAAAGCAGGTCTCACCCGTGACTGTGCCACCCGGAACGACGCCCGGCCCGGACGGGACGCCGCAGCAGTTACCGACGTGCGTGCGGCATCCCGACCGGTCGACCGGGCTGCGCTGCTCCAGGTGCGATCGCCCCGCCTGCCCGGACTGCCTCCGGGACGCCTCGGTGGGCCAGCAGTGCGTCGACTGCGTCCGGGAAGGCGGCGCGACCGTGCGCCGGCCCGTGACCGTCGCTGGTGCGCGGCTGCGCGACAAGCCGATCCTGGTGCCGCTGCTGATCGTGGCGAACGTCGCGGCGTACCTGCTCACCGCCGTTCAGGCGGGGAACTTCGGCGCGAACTTCCACTCCGCCCTGTTCTTCGACTACTCGCTGGTGCCGCTCACGGTCGCCGGCGGGCAGTGGTGGCGGCTGGTCACCTCGGGGTTCCTGCACATCGGTGTGGTGCACCTGGTGATGAACATGCTCGCCCTGTGGGTGATCGGGCGTGACCTGGAGCTGCTGCTCGGTCGCGCGCGCTTCGCCGCGGTCTACGGGTTGTCGCTGCTCGGCGGCAGCACCGCGGTGTTCCTGCTCGGCGAGGCGGTGGCGCCCGTGGCGGGCGCGTCGGGCGCGGTGTACGGCCTGATGGGCGGCATCGCGGTCGCGGCGCTGAGGCTGAAGGTGAGCCTGCGCCCGGTGATCACCGTGATCGCGCTGAACATCGTCGCCAGCGTGGTGATCCCCGGGATCTCGCTGCTCGGGCACATCGGCGGGCTGCTGCTGGGCGCCGCCTCCACCGCGGCCCTGGTCTACGCGCCTCGCGAGCGCCGCACCCTGTTCCAGGCCGGTGCGCTGGTCGGCTTGCTGGTGGTGCTGCTGGTCGTGCTGTTCCTGCGGGACACCGGCTACGGCGACCTCAGCTGCGTCGGCTCCGGTCTCGACACCATGTGCGGCTGACTCACCTGCGCAGCGCGTGCAGCGCGTCGGCCGTGGTGTAAGGGTCCTCGCCGAGGTCGAGGCGAGTGAGGACGGTGAGCTCGGGGTTCGCGTCGAGCTCCAGGCTGGTGGCGGTCAGGCCGAGCCGGCGCGTCTCGCGGACGCGGATGGTGAGCTCGTCCCACCCGTAGTGGCGGGGTCCGGTCAGCGCGCGCACGGTCACGCCGGAGGTGTCGGCCTGCAACCGCGGTCGGCAGAGGGTGCCGAATGCGGAGGCCGCGAGCAGCGCCAGCGCGAGGACGCCCACGAAGACCCGGTCCGTCGGTCTCTCGGCGAGCAACGCCCAGGTCGCGGCGGCTGCGGTGAGCGCCCACCCGCAGCCGACCAGCGCCACCGGGGGTGCCCAGCGCTTCGCGTCCACCGTTGTCCACCCACCATCGACGAGTTGTCCACAGGACTTATCCCCACTGGGGACTAGTTACACACGTGTGCTTCGCTGACCGTCTGTCAAGCCAACGATGGGATGAGTGAGCTCCGAAGGAGTTGACCCCTTCGGAGCTCGTGCACGCAGCGTCGTTGTGCTAGGCGCTCGAGTTGCGGGACCCGCCGACCAGCCTTACGGGCTGTCGAAGCCGGAAGGTCGCCGCAGGTGAGCGACGTGCGTCAGCGCCACCGCATGGTCATCAGCAGCCCGACGATCATGAACGCGAAGCCGACGGCGAAGTTCCACCCGCCGAGTTCCGCCATGAAGTCGATCTTGTCGCCGGCGATGTAGTTGGTGACCAGCCAGAGAAGCCCGATCAGCATCAGGCCGAGCATCACGGCGACGTAGAGCGGGTGCGACGGCCCGACCGCCTTCGCCTTGACCGGCGTGCGGCGATCGACAACCGGGTTGGAGTCGTCCTTCTTGCGGACCTTGGACTTCGGCATAGGTGTCCTCGCCAGGTGGTGCGGCACCGCCGTTCCGCGCCCTGCCGGACAACCCGCTCACGGGGGCAGCGGAACGGCTCCCTTTCCACCTACCACGTTAACGTAATCACAGCGCAGATCGAGCACCCCTGGCGAAGCCGTGACCGGAGAGGAACGCCGTGGTCCCGTCCGTGGAGAGCCCGCCCCGACCGCCGCGGCCCGAGGGTAGGGCGCGCACGGCGATCCACGTCCTCGGCGAGCTGCTGATCACCGCGGGGCTGGTGCTGCTGCTGTTCGTGTTCTACGTCGTCTACGTCACCGACCTGTTCACCGCGCAGCAGCAGGCCGACGCCCGGGGCCGGATGCACGAGCAGTGGCAGGTCCAGCAGCGGCACCCGATCGCCGAACCTCCGCCGCCGGCGCCCGGGGAGGGGTTCGCGCAGCTCCACCTGCCGACGTTCGGCCTCGACTTCACCGTCCTCGAGGGCACCGACCTGCCGACCCTCGCCGCCGGGCCGGGGCACTACCCGGGCACGGCCTGGCCCGGTGAGCAGGGGAACTTCTCCGTGGCCGGGCACCGGAACGGCCGGGGCGCGCCGTTCCACGACCTCGACCGGCTGCCGTCCTGCGCGCCGCTCGTGGTGGAGACGGCGACCCACTGGTACATCTACCGGGTGCTGCCGATGGCCGAGGAGGTCGCGACGTGGGACGGCGGCGGAGGTGATCCGCGCTGCCAGGGGGTCGCGCCGGTCCCCGCGCCCTACGAGCAGGTCGTGGGCCGCCGCGTGGTGCGGCCCGAGCAGGGCGAGGTGGTCTTCCCGGTGCCCGGTGCACCACCGGAGGTCCTCCCGCCCGACCAGCGGACCCGGCTCATCACGCTGACCACCTGCCACCCGGAGTTCTCCGCGCGCGAGCGGTTGATCGTCCACGGCGTGCTCACCACGCAGTACCCCAAGATCGCCGAGCGCCCCGATTTGCGACCCCCGGAACTGGAGGAGCGCTGATGTACGCGTGGATCTGGCGGCAGCTGCCCGGCCCCGTCCCGGTCAAGGCGCTCCTGGCGCTGCTGCTGGTCGCCGCGGTCGTGGCCCTGCTGCTGTTCGTGGTGTTCCCCTGGGTGGAGCCGCGGCTGCCCTTCAGCGACGTGACCACCGCCCGGTGACAGCCTTCACCCGGGAAAACGCGTTGTGGCCGCCGCGTAGTCTGGGCACGTGCGTGTTCTGGTGGTCGACAACTACGACAGCTTCGTCTACAACCTCGTGCAGTACCTCGCGCAGCTCGGCGCCGAGTGCGTGGTGCGCCGCAACGACGTGGTCACCGACGACGACGTGGCCGCGGCAGACGGCGTGCTGCTCAGCCCCGGCCCGGGCACCCCGGACCGCGCGGGCCGGACGATGGAGCTCATCCAGCGCTGCGCCGCCGAGCGCAAACCGGCGTTCGGGGTGTGCCTCGGGCACCAGGCCATCGGCGCGGTGTGGGGTGGCACCGTGGAGCGCGCGCCCGAGCTGCTGCACGGCAAGATCAGCGAGATCGAGCACTCCGGCACGGGCGTGTTCGCCGGGTTGCCGCAGCCGTTCATCGCGACGCGGTACCACTCCTTGATCGTCCGCGCGGACACCGTCCCGGACGACTTCGAGGTCACCGCGCGCACGGAGTCCGGCATCGTGATGGGCATGCGCCACCGCGAGCTGCCGGTCGAGGGCGTCCAGTTCCACCCCGAGTCGGTGCTCACCGACGGGGGCCACCGGATGCTCGCCAACTGGATGGCCTCCGCGGGCCACCCGGTCGCCGACCAGCTCGTCGACCAGCTGGAATCCGAGATGCGCGAGGTCGCGGCCGCGGCTCGCTGACCGCAGGTCTCCGGACGCGCTGACCGCAGGTCCTCACGACGCAGAGCGGGGCGGTGGCCACTCGGCCGCCGCCCCGCTCCGCGTCGGTCAGATCACGGGAACGGGAAGATCCCGCCGCCGTTGCCCGGGGGCGTGCTCGTGCTCGAGCTGTCGTAGTCCCCGATGTAGAGGGTGATCGTCTGGTTCTTGCTGATCTTCTGACCCGCCTGCGGCGAGCTGCCGACGACCTTGTCGTCCTTGGCCGCGTCGCCGGTGGGCTGCTTGGTCTCGGTGACCGTGCCGTTCCAGCCCGCAGCCTTCAACGCGGCCTCGGCCTCGTCCGCCGTCATGTTCTGCAGCTGCGGCATGGCGATCTGGTTGCCCTTGGAGACCACCAGGGTCACCGTGGACCCGTTCCGCGCCTTGGCGCCGCCGGACGGCGACTGGTCGAGGACCGTGTTCGCCGGCTTGTCGGAGTCGCGGTTCTCCACGGTGACCTTGAAGCCGGCCCCGACCAGGAAGGCCCGCGCGGTCTCGAGCTGCTGACCGCGCAGGTCCGGGACCTCGGTCTGCGGGATCGCCTGGCCGACGACGACCTTGATGGTGGAGCCTCGGGGCACCTGGGTGCCCTTGCCCTCCCAGTCCAGGATCTTGTCGACCAGGGCCGGGTTGGAGGTCTCCTCCTTCTCGGGGTTGAGCCCGATCTTCAGGCCTGCGGCCTCGAGCGCCTTCTGCGCCTGGCTCATCGACATCCCGGTCAGGTCCGGGATCTCGACCTTCTCCTCGCCCTGGCCGGTGCACAGGTCGAGCTTGGTCTCCTCCTTGACGACCATCGTGCCCGCGGGCGGCGTCTGCTTGACGATCTTGCCGCGCTCCTCCTCCTTGGAGAAGCAGGAGGACGGGCTGAACCGCCACCCCTCGGCCTTGGCCTTCTCCTGAGCGGCGAAGGTGGTCTGGCCGACCAGGCTCGGGACCGCCACGCGGTCGGGCTGACCGACACCGACCAGCATCGTCACCAGCCACGCGGCGAGCGCGAACACCGCCACGCAGGCCAGCGTGACCAGCGCGACGACGGCGTTCTTGCTGCGCCGCCGCTCGGGTTCGGCGGGTGGGTAGTCCTCGACGTCCTCCGAGCGGTGCCTGCCCGAGCCGATCATCTCGGTGGCCGCGCCGCCGCCCTGACCGAGCATCGCGGTGTGCTCTTCCTCCGACATGATCATCGGAGCCTTCGGCCGCTGGCCGGACAGCACCCGCACCAGGTCGGCCCGCATCTCCGCGGCCGACTGGTAGCGGTTGGCCGGGTTCTTGCTCAGCGCCTTGAGCACGACGGCGTCCAACGACGCCGGGGTCGCCGGGACCACGTCGGACGGCTTGCGGGGCTCTTCCCGGACGTGCTGGTAGGCCACCGCGACCGGCGAGTCACCGGTGAACGGCGGTTCTCCGGTGAGCAGCTCGAAGAGCACGCAGCCGGAGGCGTAGACGTCGCTTCGCGCGTCCACGGCCTCGCCGCGCGCCTGCTCCGGCGAGAGGTACTGGGCGGTGCCGATGACTGCCGCGGTCTGGGTGACCGCCGCCTGGCCGTCGGCCAGCGCGCGGGCGATGCCGAAGTCCATCACCTTCACCGCGCCGGACCGGGTGATCATGATGTTGGCCGGCTTGACGTCGCGGTGCACGATCCCGTGCCGGTGGCTGAAGTCCAGCGCCGCCGACGCGTCCGCCATGACCTCCATCGCCCGCCGGGGCGAGAGCGGACCCTCTGTCTTGACGATGTCGCGCAGAGTCCGGCCGTCGACGTACTCCATGACGATGTAGGGCAACGGCCCGTTCTCGGAGTCCGTCTCGCCGGTGTCGTAGACCGCCACGATCGCCGGGTGGTTCAGCGCGGCGGCGTTCTGCGCCTCGCGCCGGAAGCGCAGCTGGAAGGTGGGGTCCCGGGCGAGGTCGGCACGCAGGATCTTGACCGCGACGTCTCGGCTCAGACGCGTGTCGCGGCCCTTGTGCACCTCCGACATACCGCCGTAGCCGAGAGTCTCGCCGAGCTCGTAGCGGTCGGATAGAAGTCGAGGTGAACTCATCGAATCGTCGTTCCGATCCTTGTCAACGATCGTCCCATCTCGCCCGCGGGCTTTCCGATCATGGGTTCCTGCCGATGCGAAGTTTGTCCCAAACCGTTCGTTGAATCCAGGCTCAGATCAGCCACCGGGCCGGGTCCGGCCATGCCCAGCTCGAAGCGGCCTACTGCCCAGTAGGTCAGCAGACCGATGGCGACCAGCAAGACTACCGCCAGGAACACGACCACGATCCACATGACGATCCTGGAGTTGCCGGTCCGCCGGTGAGCATTCCCACCCATGGCACCAGCCACGCCGGTGCCGGTCGGCATGGGCATCGGAGCCTGCTGCGGTGAGACCTGGTGCTGCTGTCCCGTCTGCGGCTGCCCCGCCTGGTGCTGCCCCGCTTGTTGTTGCACCGCCTGCTGCGCGGGCTGCGGAGTCCCGGGTTGCTGCGGCGGGATGACCCCGGGCGGGTAGGTGCCGCCCATCGGCGGCGAGCCCGGCACCACCGGGTGCACGCCGGTGCCCGGACCGGGCGCGTTCACCGGCCGCTGCTGCTGCGCGACCACCGCTGACGGCGTCGGCAACGGTCGGCCCGCCCGCACCGCGGCGACCGCTGCGGCGAACTCCCCGCCGTCGGCGTAGCGCCGGCGCGGGTCCTTCACCAGGGTCGCCTCCACCAGCGCCCGCACTCCCGGCGGCACGTCCGGCGGGAGCGGCGGGGCGATCTCGCGGATGTGCATCATGGCGACCGTCACCGCGTTCTCGGAGAGGAACGGGCGGTGGCCCATCAAGCACTCGTAGCCGACCACCGCCAGCGAGTACACGTCGCTGGCCGGCGTGGCGTCGGAGCCGAGCGCCTGCTCCGGCGCGATGTAGTGCGCCGTCCCCATCACCATCCCGTTGCGGGTGACCGGTGCCGCGTCGGCCGCCTTCGCGATGCCGAAGTCGGTCAGCTTCACCTTGCCGTCGGGGGTGATCAGGATGTTGCCGGGCTTGACGTCGCGGTGCACCAGACTGCGTTCGTGCGCAGCCTGCAGCGCCTGCCCCGCCTGCTCCAACATGTCCATCACGTGGTCGGTGTTGATCCGTCGTTCCCGGGCGAGGATCGCCGCGAGGGGCTCCCCCTCGACCAGTTCCATCACCAGGTAGGCGGTGTCCTCCGGACCGTCCGGGACGGCAGCGGTCTCACCGTAGTCGTGGACCGCCGCGATGCCCGGGTGGTTCAGCGAGGCGGTGGTGCGGGCCTCGGTGCGGAAGCGGTGCAGGAACTCGGCGTCCCCGCACAGCTCGGCCTTGAGGACCTTCACCGCCACGGTCCGGTCCAGCCGGACGTCCACCGCCTCCCACACCTCGCCCATGCCGCCGACCGCGATGCGGCGGCCCAGGCGATAGCGCTCGGCGAGTAACTGGCCGGTGGTGAGCACGGATCAGCCACCTCCCCGCAGACCGGCCCGGATGACCTCCCGGCCGATCGGGGCGGCGAGCGAACCGCCGGTGGCCTCCGCGCCCTCGTCGCCACCGTTCTCCACGATCACCGCGACGGCGATCGTCGGGTTCTCGGCAGGGGCGAAGGCGACGTACCAGCCGTGCGGCTTGTCGCCCGGGTCACCGTGCTGCGCGGTGCCGGTCTTCGAGGCGATGTCGATGCCGGTGATCTTGCCGGAGCCCTTGGTGTTCTTCTCCGACTGGATCATCATGTCGCGGATCTTGCTCGCGACGTCCGACGAGACGGCCTGGCTGATCTCCTCCGGCTTGAAGCTGTCCAGCTCCTCCATGTCCGGAGCCCGGGTGGCCTTGACCACCTGCGGGCGCATCACCTTGCCGCCGTTGGCGATCGTCGCGGCCATCATCGCGTTCTGCATCGGCGTGACGCGGACGTCGCGCTGCCCGATGCCGCTCTGGTACAGCGACGCGGCGTCCGACATCGGACCCATGTCCGACTTGGCCACCCTCATCGGCATCCGCACGTCCTGGCCGTAGCCGAAGGACGCGGCGGTCTCCCGCAGCTTGTCCGGGCCGAGCTTGCCCGCGATCTCGGCGAACGCCGTGTTGCAGGAGTGCGCCAGGGCGGCGGTCAGCGTGCTGCCCGAGCACTTCTTGCCGCCGTAGTTCGGCAGCTGCGTGGACGTCTGCGGCAGCGTGATCGACGCGGCGTCCTGCACCTGGCTGTTCGGGTTGTACCCGTTCTCCAGCGCGGCCGCCGTCGTGATCAGCTTGAACGTCGAGCCGGGCGGGTAGATCTCGGAGACCGCCCGGTTGGACATCGGGTCGCCCTCGGCGTTGTTGAGGGCGTTCCACCTCTTGGCGACCTCGTTGTTGTCCGGGCCGGTGAGCTGGTTCGGGTCGTAGGACGGCGCGTTGACCATCGCCAGGACCTCGCCCGTCGACGGGTTCAGCGCCACCACGGAACCCTGGTAGCCCTTCTTCGTCAGCTGGTCGTAGGCGACCTGCTGCATCTGCGGGTTGATGGTCAGCTCGACGCTGCCGCCGCGCGGCGTGTTGCCGGTGATCATGTCCGACAACCGGCCGAACGCCATGCTGTCGTCGGTGCCGTTGAGGATCTTGTCGTTGGCGCGCTCGACGCCGTTCGACCCGTAGAAGAACGAGTAGAAGCCGGTGACCGGCGCGTACAGCGGACCGTTGGGGTAGGTCCGCTGGAACTTGTAGCGGTCGTTGTCGATCGGCTTGGAGCTGGCCAGCGACTGGCCGGCCGCGATGATCTGCCCGCGCTCCCGGGAGAACTCCTCCAGCTTGGTGCGCGTGTTGCGCGAGTCGTCGCTGTACTCGTCGGCCTTGATGACCTGGACGTAGGTCATGTTGCCCATCAGCAGCAGGACCATCGCCATCATGGCCAGCGCCACGCGGCGCAGCGGCTTGTTCATCGAGGACGCTCCACCAGTTCCGTATGCGCTTCCGCGATCGGCGCCTGCTTCGGTTTGGGCTTCGACGGGGCCTGCGGGCGGCGGGCCGCGTCGGACACCCGCAGCAGCAGCGCGATCAGCACGTAGTTGGCGAGCATCGACGAGCCACCGGCCGCCAGGAACGGCGCCGTCAGACCGGTCATCGGGATCAGGCCGGTCGAACCGCCCGCCACGACGAACAGCTGCAGCGCGATGGTGAACGACAGACCGCCGGCGAACAGCTTGCCGAAGGAGTCGCGCACCGCCAGCGCGCTGCGCAGGCCGCGCATCATCAGCAGCACGTAGACCAGCAGCAACGCCATCAGCCCGATGAGGCCGAGCTCCTCGCCCAGCGCCGGGATGATGAAGTCGCTGAACGACAGCGGGGTGATGTTGGGCCTCCCGCTGCCCAGGCCTGACCCCGGGATGCCGCCGTGCGCCATCCCGAACAGGCCGGTGCGCAGCTGGTACCCGGGATCCTCGTCGCCGTCGGGCACCACCACCATCGGGTCCAGCCAGGTGTTGACCCGGGCCTGGACGTGCGAGAACAGGTTGAAGGCGATCACGGCACCGGCCGCGAACATGCTCAGGCCCAGGCCGACCCACACCGCGCGCTCGGTGGCGATGTAGATCATCACCAGCACGATGCCGAAGAACAGCAGCGAGGTGCCCAGGTCCTTCTCCAGCACCACGATGAGGATCGACAGGACCCAGGCGACCAGCACCGGGGCCAGGTCACGCGGTCGCGGCCAGTCCACGCCCAGGAACCGCTTGCCCGCCGTGGTGAACAGCTCGCGCTTGCCCACCAGGAACGAGGCGAAGAAGATCAGCAGCAAGATCTTGGCGAACTCGCTCGGCTGGATCGAGACGAAGCCCAGGTTGACCCACAGCTTGGCGCCGTTGGCCTCCGAGATGCTCGACGGCAGCAGACCGGGCAGCGCCAGCAGCGCCAGGCCGACGAAGCCGCAGGTGTACCCGTACTGCGCGAGCGTCCGGTGGTCCTTCACCAGCCACAGCACGAGGATGAACAGCGCCACGCCCGCCGTGGTGAACATGATCTGCTTCGGCGTGTACGGCGCCCCGGGCACCGGGGCGAGGTCCAGCCTGTGCAGCATCACCAGGCCCACCCCGTTGATCAACGCCACCAGCGGCAGGATCAGCGGGTCTGCGTAGGGCGCGAAGTAGCGCACGCCGGCGTGCGCGGCACCGTAGAGGACCAGGAACGCGACCCCGTAGAACAGCAGCTCACGGGTGACGGTCTGCTCCTGCGACACCTCGACCACGACCAGCGCCGCAGTCAGGATGATCGCCGAGAAAACGAGCATGAACAGTTCGGTGCCCCGCCGAGTGTTCACTCGGGGGGCCCCGTCACCTGCTCCGCTCGTCGTGGCCGGTTCGGACATCTAGCTCACCGTCCGGCAGTTCACGCCAGGTTTCGGCTCCTCCGGCATCAGCGGTGTGGCGTCGGCCGCGGAGGACTCCGGCGGCAGGGCCTGACCGGGTGTCGGCGCGCCCGGCGTGGGCTGCGCCGGCGGCTGACCCGGCGGAGGTGGTGTCGGCGCACCCGGGGAGGGGGCGCCCGGAGTGGGCTGGCCCGGCGCGGTCGGCGACGGCGGCACCGTCGGCACCGAGGGCTCGGGGGTCGCGCACTCCGGCAGCAGCGCGGTCATCCGCAGCCGCCGCATCGCTTCCCGCGCCTCGGTGAGGCCGTTGACCTCGGTGATGCCGTTGCGCACGTCAGGGCGCTGCGCCTCTTGCAGGTCGCTCAGCTTGATCGGCTGGCAGTCCTTGGCCGAATCCGCCGGGCAGGAGGTCTCCACCTGCCAGTTCAGCGACACGCCCAGGGTCGAGCCCTGGACGCCCTGGTAGATCACGACCTCATCGGCGCGGTTCACGCCGATGTAGTACTGGTTGAGCACCCACCAACGCCCCACCAGCGCGACAGCCGCTAGCACGATGAGCACGCCGCAGGCCACCACCAGGGAGGTCAGCCAGCGCTTCTTGCGCGGCTTCTCGGCTGGAGGTGAGGTGGGCTCGAAACGCTTGGGCTGCGGCCGCGGCATGGTCACCGCGGAAGCGCGCGCCGCCGACGAATCGGGTTGCGGATGCTCATCGCCATTTCCCGCCGCACCCCCCACTATGGGGGCGTCGTCGCCGAACTCGACGTCGACGACGTCGGCGATGATCACGGTCACGTTGTCCGGACCGCCACCTTTGAGCGCCAGCTCGATCATCCGGTCCGCGCACTGCTGCGGGTCCGGGATGCGCAGGGCCTCCGCCATCGTCTCCGTGCTCACGGGGCCGGTCAGGCCGTCCGAGCAGAGCAGGTAGCGGTCGCCCGCGCGAGCTTCGCGGATCGCCAGGCTCGGTTCCACCTCGTGGCCGGTCAACGCGTGCAGCAGCAGCGAGCGCTGCGGGTGGTTGGCGGCCTCCTCCTCGGTGATCCGGCCTTCGTCGATCAGCGACTGCACGAAGGTGTCGTCGTGGGTTATCTGGGTCAGCTCGCCGTCGCGGACCAGGTAGGCGCGGGAGTCACCGATGTGCACCAGACCCAGCTTGCTGCCTGCGAACAGCACAGCCGTGAGCGTGGTGCCCATCCCGTCCAGTTCCGGGTCGTTGGCCACCAGCTCGGCGATCGCGCTGTTGCCGTCCAGCACCGCACCGCGGAGCTGTCCGAGCAGGTCGTCACCCGGTTCGTCGTCGTCCAGCGGCGCCAACGCCGCGATGACGACCTTGCTGGCGACCTCACCGGCGGCATGTCCACCCATGCCGTCCGCGAGGGCGAGTAGTCGTGGGCCGGCATAGACCGAGTCCTGGTTGTTGGAGCGCACCAGGCCGCGGTCGCTGCGGGCTGCGTAGTGAAGGACGAGGGTCATGAGCGCAGCTCGATCACCGTCTTGCCGATTCTGATCGGAACGCCGAGCGGGACCTTGGTCGGTCCCGTGACCTTCGCCCGATCGAGGTATGTGCCGTTAGTGGAGCCTAGATCCTCCACGTACCAGTCGGAGCCGCGGAGCGACAGCCGAGCGTGCCGGGTCGACGCGTAGTCGTCGTCCAGCACCAACGTGGAGTCGTCGGCTCGGCCGATCAGGATCGGCCGGCCGTCCAGGGAAATGCGCGTGCCGGCGAGAGCGCCGTGCGTCACCACCATCTGGCGGGGCACCTTGCTCTTGCCCCGGGCTTTGCCCGGGGCCCGACTCGCACCTGGCATCGGGACGCGCATCCCCGACGCGGAGTAGAGGTCTGAACGAACCACGCGAAGCGCAGCCAGCACGAACAACCAGAGCAGGGCGAGGAACCCTGCTCTGGTCAGCTGAATCATCAGCTCCGGCACTTGTTGTGAACGCTCCTACTCGTTTCGGGGACCGGTGCTCCGCACTCAGCCCTGCTGGGCGCGGAAGACCAGGGACGAATGCCCAACCCTGATCACGTCACCGTCTGCCAACTGCCAAGTCTGCACCGGAGTGCCGTTCACCGTGGTGCCGTTTGTCGAACCGAGATCAGCCAGCATCGCGCTCTGACCATCCCAGGTGATCTCGATGTGCTTGCGCGAGACCCCCGTGTCGGGAAGCCGGAACTGGCCTTCCTGGCCGCGGCCGATGATGTTCGAGCCGTGCTGCAGCGTGTACGAGCGGTTCGAGCCGTCGTCCAGGTGCAGCGTGGCGGTCATCTGACCACGCGGACCGCCGGCCGGGTAACCGCCAGGAGCGCTCTGCGGGTAGCCACCGCCAGGCTGGCCGTAGCCCTGGTCCGGGAAACCGCCCGGTGCGCTCTGCGGGTAGGCGCCACCCGGCTGCGCGTAGCCCTGGTCGAAGCCGGGCTGCGAGGGCTGGCCGTAGCCGGGGTCGAAGCCCTGCGGCGGCTGCCCGTAGCCCTGGTCGTAACCGGGCTGCGGCGGCTGACCGTAGCCCTGGTCGTACCCGGGCTGCGGGGGCTGCGCGTAGCCCTGGTCGTAACCGGGCTGCGGGGGCTGGCCGTAGCCGGGGTCGAAGCCCTGCGGCGGCTGCCCGTAGCCCTGGTCGTAACCGGGCTGCGGCGGCTGACCGTAGCCCTGGTCGTACCCGGGCTGCTGGCCGTAACCCTGGTCGTAACCGGGCTGCGGCGGCTGGCCGTAGCCACCCTGCTGGTCGTAGCCCGGCTGGCCGTAAGCCTGCTGGTCGTATCCGGGCTGGCCGTAGCCGTAGTTGGGGTCCTGGCCTTGGCCGTATCCCTGGTCGTAGCCGTACTGCCCCTGCTGGTTGTACGGATCTCCCTGGGGGTAGTGGCCTGGTGGCTGGCTCATGGGTCGGTCTCCTGCGGTACGCGGTTGTGCCGGCCGTCGTGTCACGTCGGGGTCGACGGTCGAGCTGATTCGAAACTGTCCCGTGTGCAGCGTCTCAGAGCGCTCCAGGGAGACTACGACGTCACCATATGTGTCCCACCCCTGCTCGGTGAGGTGCTCCTGAACGCAATCGGCGAGGAGGTCGGTCACCCGGGCCTCATCACCGGTGAGCCGATCGTGGTCCGACGGGCTCAGTTGCACAACGTAGTGGTTACAAGCGAGCAACCGACCACCGGCAAGCTCCCGGACCATCAGCTCGGCATCTCGCTGCAAGGCCTGGGCGACTTCCTGCGGAACTACGTTCCCGCCGAACACGCGCGCAAAGCCATTACCGACGATGCCTTCGATCCGGCGCTCAAAGCGCTGCACGAGGCCCACGGCAATATCCCTCCACGCGTACGACTTCTGCTGACCATCGTATCTGGGCCAACGGCCCGCGACACCGCCCAGTTCCCAAGTTCCCGGCCCCCCTGCGCAGACCCCTACCGGAGCCGTGCTAATGTTCTTCTCGCCAACAGGGCAGCAGGGGAAAGCGAAAGCCGACCCCCGGTGTCCAGCGGTGAAAAGCGGCAAGCTAAGCTTCTCATCGTGCCACGGGCGAGTGGCGGAATGGCAGACGCGCACGGTTCAGGTCCGTGTGTCCGGAAGGACGTGAGGGTTCAACTCCCTCCTCGCCCACTTCGAAGGCCCCACCGGCATCGCGCCGGTGGGGCCTTCTTCGTCGTCGGGGCCCGACTGGAATCCGCTGCCCGTTCTTGCTGGTCATCCCGTGCATTCTGCGATGTGCCGCTCCTTCCGGAAGCCTCGCCGGGCCGTTCGCACTCGGATGGACCGCCTCCTCTTCCGCCCGCTCCCTTGTCCTCGGTGCCATGTGCGGTTTGTCATGGATCGGGGAGTTCAGCGTTGAGCGAAATCATCTCGTGATCTTCCTTGGTGTTCCGCAGGTCTTGTGCTGGGGTGGGGGTGTCCGGCTGGGGGGTGTGGGCTCGGAGGTGGCCTGGTGGCGGGTAACAGTCGGGATCCCGGGCGGTCGGTGACCGCGCGTGCGTTGAGCGTGCTGACCGCTTTCGACGCGGAGCACTCCCGCTTGACCTTGACCGCGATCGCCCAGCGGGCGGACATCCCGCTGGCGACCGCGCACCGGCTGGTGCGGGAGCTGGAGCTGTGGGGTGCGCTGCAGCGCGACTCCGACGGGCGGTACGTCGTCGGACTGCGCCTGTGGGAGATCGGCCTGCTGGCGCCGGTGAACGGGCGGCTGCGCGAGGCCGCGCTGCCCTACATGCAGGAGCTGTGCGAGACGACCCACGACAACGTGCACCTGGCCGTGCGGGACGGGCTCGACGCGCTGTACGTGGAGAAGCTCACCACGCCGCGGGCCGTGCCGATCGTCTCCCGCACCGGCGGGCGGTTACCGCTGCACGCGACCGGGGTCGGCAAGGTGCTGCTCGCGCACGCGCCCGCCACCGTGCTGCACTCCTGCTGCGAGCGCGGGCTGAGTCGGCACACCGCCTACACCACCACCGAGCCCGGTCGGCTCGGGCGCGAGCTCCAGGGCGTGCGCAGCCGCGGGTACGCCTCGGCCAACGAGGAGATGACGCTCGGGAACTGCTCGGTGGCGGTGCCCGTCCACGACCCCTCCGGGGCGGTCGTCGCGGCGCTCGGCGTCGTGGCCCACAGCGTCCGCGCGGACGTCACCCGGCTCGTCCGCGCGCTGCTGCCGGCGTCCGACGGCATCCGGCAGCGGCTCGCCGGCGGCGAACGGGCCAACATCGACGCGCTTCACCGGTGAATAATCTTCGTCTCCCTGGCTGAATAATCGTGCGGATGTACATCTGTGCAGGTCGCAGACCGGCACAGATATCACGCGCCGATCACCCCGGCCGCGATTGACGGGTGGATGACGTTGTCGTGCGGGTGTCGGGCAGCGATCACCTGTTTGGCCGCATCGCTGGGCTGAAGCCCTCATGTCATTCGTCGACCGGTCACCGACAGCTGCCCGCCGCCGATCGCAGCGACCCCCGATGAGCAGCGCAGGAACGCCTTGGAGCTGTTTTAGTCAACAGGGCCGCCGCACCGGTGGCGAGCAAGTTGACGACGTGGCGCGCACGAAAGCCGAGGGAGGCGGAAAGCTGTGACCGGAATGCCGGGACATGCCTGGTCCGAAGACGAGCTCCGAGCCTGCTCGACCACGCAGGTCCGGTCGCCGTTGGGACCGGCCGCCTCCATGGAACGGCTCGCCCAGCGGTCGGTCGACGCCCTGGGTTGGGCCGGGAGCACGCTGCCGCCGGTCAAGCTGCTCGGACGGCAGGTCATCGCCACCGCCGAGCTGGTGCCCGACGCCCACGCCGAGCGGCTGGTGTTCGGCAGTGGCCCCGTGCTCGACCGCGCGGAGATCGCGACCTGGGTCTGGCCGGAGATGGACGGCCGCGTGCCGCCGCCCGCGGCGCACATCACCGGAGTCCTCGCACCCGCTCGGCACTGGCGCACCGCGCTGACCGCGGCCGTGCCGTTCGCCCGCTTCACCAACGCGGCCATCGTCGTGCCGCGCACCGTGGCGGTCGCCCCGGACTTCGCCGAGACCTGCCTGATCCGCGCCCGGCAGTTCGGCGTCGCGGTGCTCAGCGCCGACGAGCACGGCGTCCAGGAAGAGCTCGCGGGCCACAGCTTCGAGGACGCGCCACCGGTGGAGCACACCGCGGTCTCGCGTTGGGTGAACGAGGTCGTCTACCAGCAGCTGCTGGCGGCCGAAGCCCCGGCGCCCTCGCGCAGCTGAGGACCTGGGGACCGCAGTTCCAGTTGGACCGGGGGGCTTCAGCTGGAACTGCGCCAACGAACCGGCGGGCGGGGGGCCCGAGCCTGCTGGAGGGGGAGAGGAAGCGGACGGGGACCCGCCGCACTCACGCGCCGCGCAGCGTGGGCGGGACTCCGTCCGCTGGGGGCTGTTCCGGAGTTGTCCACAAACCTGTCCACAGGTGGTTGTCCCCAGGCCGCCCCGAGTTGTCCACAGGCTGTGCTTGAACGGTTGAGCAGCGTGGCCGGGACTACCGTGGAGCCATGCGAACTGTCATCGCCGGAGCCCACGGGAAGATCGCGCGGCCGCTCGGCAGGCTGCTCACCGAACGGGGCGACCAGGTCCTCGGGATCATCCGCAACCCCGACCACGCGCCCGACCTCGAAGCCGACGGCGTCGAGCCCCTGGTGTTCGACATGGAGGCCTCCTCGGCGACCGACCTGGCACCCCGGCTGTCCGGAGTGGACGCCGCCGTCTTCCTCGCAGGAGCGGGCCCGGGCAGCGGTGCCGCGCGCAAGGACACAGTGGACCGAGGAGCGTCCGTGCTGCTCGCGGATTCCTGTCAACAGGCCGGAGTTCGCCGCTTCGTGCAGGTGAGCTCGATGGGCACCCGCACGCCCAACCCGCCTGACGTGGAGCCTGTGTTCGGGGCCTACTTGGACGCGAAGCGGGCGGCCGAGGAGGACCTGCGGCGGCGCGATCTCGACTGGACGATCCTGCGTCCGGGACGCCTCACCGACGACGAGCCGACCGGCCGGGTGACGCTGGCCGAGGAGGTCGGCCGGGACGCGGTCACCCGCCGCGACGTGGCCGCCGTGCTGGCGGCGCTGCTGCACGAACCGGGGACCGCCGGACGGGCGCTGGAACTCGTCGGCGGTGACGTTCCGGTCGAGGACGCGGTCCGGGCGGTGGTGGGGTAATCAGGTCGGGTTATCCACAGGCCCGAGGACGCGCTCCAAGTACGAGTTGTGGAAGACCCCGCCGGGGTCCACCGACGCCCGCACCTGCCGGAAGTCGTCGAACCTGGGGTAGAGGCCGGACAGCGCGGCCGCGTCGAGCCGGTGCACCTTGCCCCAGTGCGGTCGCCCGCCCGCGTCCCGGGCGATCGCCTCGAAGGCGTCGAAGTACTGCCGGTGCGGCATCCCCAGGTACTGGTGCACGGCGACGTAGCCGGTGTCGCGGCCGTGCGCGGTCGACAGCCACACGTCGTCGGCCCGCGCGACCCGCACCTCCACCGGGAACATCACCGGGTCGGCCAGTCGGGACACCACGTCGCGCAGCTCCCGCACGACGTCGGGGACCACCTCGCGGGGGAAGGCGTACTCGCTCTCCACGAAGCGGATCCGGCGCGGCGTGGTGAACACCCGGTAGGAGCGGTCCCGGTAGCTCCGCGACGACCAGGTGGCCGCGCAGAACCGGTTCAACGGACGGACCAGCGCGGGAAGGCTCCGTCCGAGCCCGCACACCGCGCCGAACAGCCGGTTCTCCACGACCTCGTACTCGAGGAAGTGCCGCACCGGGTGCAGCGGCTGCGGAGGTCCGGCGTGGCGGTTGTTCCGCTTGACCATCGCGCCGCGGCTGTGCGGGAACCAGTGGAACTCGAAGTGGTCGTGGGCCTCGGCCAGCCCGTGGAAGTCGTCGAGCACGTCCTCCAGCGGTGCCGGGTGCTCCTCGGCCGCCAGCGCGAAAGCCGGGACGCAGCGCAGGGTCACGGTGGTGATCACGCCGAGCGCGCCCAGACCGAGGCGGGCCGCGGCGAACAGCTCGGGGTTCTCGCTCGGCGAGCAGCGCACCTCGGTGCCGTCGGCGAGCAGCAGTTCCAGCGCTTCCACCTGCGTGGCGAGGCCGCCGAGACCGGCTCCGGTGCCGTGGGTCCCGGTGGAGATGGCGCCGGCGATGGTCTGCTGGTCGATGTCACCGAGGTTGGCCATCGCCAGGCCCAGCGAGTCGAGTTCGGCGTTGAGCACGTGCAGCGGGGTGCCGCCGTGCACCGCGACCAACCCGGTGCGCGGGTCGGCGTGGATGATCCCCGACCAGTGCCGCAGGTCCAGCGCCACACCGCTTTCCGGTGAGGCGACGGCGGAGAACGAGTGCCCGGACCCGATCGGCCGCACCCGCAGGCCGTCCCGGGCCGCGGCGCGGATCGCCTCCGCCGCCTCAGCGGTGTCTCGCGGGCTCACGACCCGCGCGGGGTGCGCGGTGGCCGTGCGGCCCCAGTTCGTCCACGGCCGTTCGGTGGCCGGATCACGCTGCATGCCGGGCCTCCAATGGGTGAGGTGGTCGGCGCGATGGGCTGAAGTTATGTGAAACCAATTCACGAAACAAGATCTGCGGCATACGGTTGTCGGCGTGCGCCGGATCGATGAGATCACCAGCGGAATCCAGCCACCGTTCGTCGCGGTGGACTTGGCAGCCTTCGACGACAACGCCCAGGACATGGTGCGCCGCGCGGCCGGCGTGCCGATCCGGATCGCCACGAAGTCCGTGCGCTGCCGGGAACTCATCGCCCGCGCACTGCGGGTGGACGGGTACTTGGGTCTGATGTGCTACTCGCTGGCCGAGGCCCTGTGGCTGCACGGTGAAGGGCTCAGCGACGACATCCTGGTCGCCTACCCGACCGCCGACCGCGCCGCGCTGCGGGAACTCGCCGCGAACCCCAGTGCCGCCGCGGCCATCAGCATCATGGTGGACTCGACCGACCACCTCGACTTCGTCGACGACGCCGTCGGCCCCGACCGGCCGGACATCCGGCTGTGCGTCGAGGTCGACGCCTCGTGGAAACCCCTGCCCGGCGTGCACATCGGCACCCGCCGGTCACCTCTGCACACCCCTGCGCAGGTCCGGAGGTTCGCGGAGGCAGCCCAGCGCAGGCGCGGTTTCGCGGTGGTCGGGCTGATGGCCTACGAGGGGCAGATCGCCGGGCTCGGTGACGCCCCACCCGGCAAGCCGTTGCGCGGAGCCCTGCTGCGCGCCGTCCAGCGCCGTTCAGCGGCCGAGCTCGCGCAGCGGCGCGCGGCGTTGGTGCGGCAGGTGCGCGAGGTCGCGGACCTGGAGTTCGTCAACGGCGGCGGCACCGGGAGCTTGGAGCGGACCGCGGTGGAGGAGGGCGTCATCACCGAGGTGGCGGCGGGTTCCGGGCTGATCGGCCCGACGCTGTTCGACGCCTACCGCAGCTTCCAGCCGCGGCCGGCCGTCCTCTACGCCTTGCCGGTGGTGCACCGTCCGGCGAAGAAGATCGTGACGCTGTTCGGGGGCGGTTACATCGCTTCGGGGCCGCCCGGGGAGGACCGGGTGCCTGCTCCGCACTGGCCGGAGGGCCTGGGGTTGTTGGGGACTGAGGGCGCCGGTGAGGTGCAGACCCCGGTGATCGGCGCTGCAGCGCGTGGGCTGCGCATCGGCGATCGGGTCTGGTTCCGGCACGCGAAGGCTGGGGAACTCGCGGAGCGGTTCGACCGGTACCACCTGATCGACGGCCGCCTGGTGAGCGTGGGGTGCTCGGCCGTCGTCGAGGCGCCGACCTACCGCGGTGAGGGCAGATCGTTCGGATAGCCCGCCATGATCGTCGGTCCGATCACGGTGGAGGGGGTTCGTCGTTCTTCTTTGATCCTGTTGGAGAGGTAGCCGCGGACGAGGTCCTTGGCCTCCGCCAGGATCGCTTGGTCGCCGTGGGAGTCGCGCCGGAACGCCAGGTGCAGCACGGCGTCCGCGGCTTCGACGGCGACGGTCAGCGGGAGGGAGAGGTCTGCCGGGTCGAGGTGGAACTCCTCGGCGATCAGCCCGGTCAGCTTCTCCGCGATGACCGCGTTGTTGTCCTTGCCCGGATCGAGCAGTCGCAGGTCGACCACGTCCCCGAAGTGCAACCTGCTGAACGCCGGCACCTCGCGGTGCATCGTCAGGTAGGTGTCGAAGACGGCGTCCACGGCATCCCACCAGTGCGCCAGCTCCATCTGCTCGAAGCGGCTGGAGACGGTCCGCACGAACCGGTCCAGGTTGCGCAGCGTCAACTCCTGCACGACCGCCCGCTTGTCCGGGAAGAACTGGTAGAGCGATCCGACCGCGACTCCCGCTCGTTCCGCGATGAGGGTGGTCGTTAACCCGTCGTACCCCACCTCGTCGATGAGGGCGGCGGTGGCCGCGAGCATCCTCTCCACTCGTTGAGCGCTCCGCTGCTGCACTGGCTTGCGCCGCAGCGGTGCGATTTCTGCAGGCAATGCGCCTCCTAGGGTCGGAGTTGTGCAACCAGTTTGCTGCGGAACGAGGACTCGTGCGTTTCGGACATGCCGCGACATCGTAAGTCGAAGGGGTGAATTCGCTAGGCGTACCTTGATTTTCGTCCAGTGTTACATCCCGGCCGGGTGAAACCCCCGATCGGCCTGGTGATCCCGGAGCGTTACAGGAAATCGATATGCATTGAGTCATGTTGTCAACGCGGAGGGTCGCTATCTAGTGTGACGGGAGTCGTCATTCTCCGTGACAGAAGGGTCATTGTGGGTCACTGCACGGCTGCCCTCCGTCTGTTCGTCGTACCCGGGTTCGCTCTCCGGTGTGCCGAAGCCACCACCTCGGCCCCGTGACGGCTCGGGACACGATGACGGCGCGACAGGTGGAGGCGGACCTGCCGTTGCTGGCGGAGGACCACGCGTCGGACGGCTGGTCGGTGGCGGAGCTGCCGGCCCCGGGGCCCTGGCGCGCGCTCACCGTCGCGGAGGCGAACGACCTGCTCACCGCCGGCGGCTACGGCCTCTGGGTGGAACGCGACGCGGACGGCGGACTGCTGCTGGCCGGAATCGGCACCGGCATCCCGCTCGGCGCCAACGCGACCTGGGTCGACCTGTACCGCGCGCTGGTCCGGCTTCGCCGCACCCGGCGGGTCTTCGACGCGGCGTGGCTGCACCGCCTCACCGGTTCCCTCGGCCCGGGCACCGGCGGCTCGCCGCAGGTCACCGAAGTCCCGGCGGAACGCGTCGACCTGCTCGCCGGTGAGCACCGCGAACTCGCGCACCGGGTGCTGGCCTCGTTGCACGGTCCCGGAACCGGCCCGAAGGTGCCGTTCCCCGAAGCGCGGGTCACCGTCGGGCGACGCGAACGCGCCGTGCGCGTGCAAGCCGTCGACTCCCCGGACCGCGCGTGGCGAGCGCTGCAGGGGTGGGAGCGCTTCGCCGGCGTCGTGGCGGCCGACCCCGAACTGCGGATGCACTGCGCGACCCAGCCCGTCCCCGCGGCCGTGGTCGACACCGGCACCGGGAGCACCGCGCTGCTGCGCGTCGTCGACCCGGCCCCGGCGCACCCGAGCCACCCGGGCGGCACGATCGCCGCCGACCTCGCAGCCCTGCTGCACCCCGACGCCGACGGAACACCGAAGCTCCTGCGTGTCGTGCTGGACAACCGCTTCGCGCGCCGCGAGGACGAGCTCGACCACTTCCTGGAGCACTTCGTCCGGCCGCTGCTGCGGGTGTTCCGGCTGGCACTGGACACCCACGGCCTCGGCCTGTTCGCCTTGGACGAGAGCGGTTTCGCCATCGAGCTCTCCCCGGAGCTGCAGGCCACCGGGCGGATCGTGGTCACCGACCACGAGCGGATCACCGCCGAACCCAGCCGGGCCGAGGTCACCACCGGGGTGCGAGCGCTGGTCAGCACGCTGGAACGGCTCGGCGACGGGTTCGCGGCGCTGCGCGCCGACCGCCGCGACCACGAGGTCCGCGACGCCGTGCGGCGCGTCGTCGGTGAGGAGCTGCGCTACCTCGCCCCGCACACCGCCGAGCTCCTCTCCGGCGAGCAGCCGCTGCAGAGCTACGCGCACACCGTCCCGGAGTCCCAGGACGCGGTGCTGAAGTCGGTGCTCGAGCGGGTCCAGCAGGCCACCCGCGAACGTCGCTGGAACCCGGGCGCGCCCCAGCCGGCCGTGGTCATCGACCTCGACCTGTGCGGACTGGTCCCGCTCCAGCGGATCACCGACGCCGCCCGGGCCATCTCGGGCCCGCGGCCCGGCGCACCCGGCGGCATCCTCGAACTCGCCGGTCCCGCAACGCTGCCCGTGCTGCCCACGCACGTCCCCGGCAGCTGGGAGCACTTCGTGCGGGCCAGCGGCCTCGGCGAGCGCTACCCGGCGGTGGACTGGGAGCGGCTGCGCGGCGACTTCCTGCGTGCCTTCCAGTCCCGACCCCGCGAGCGGCTGCGCACCGACCACGTCAACGCGGGCTTGGCCCGGTTCGTCTGGGACGTGCAGGACGCCGGCGGCCAGGTCGTGTTCTGCACCGCCCGCAAGGAGCGGTTCCGGGAGGTCACCGCCGAGGTGCTGGCCGAAGCCGGAGTGCCGGACGCGACGCTGCTCGTCGTGCCCGACCACACCACCCGGCCGATCGCGGAGGTCAAGGCGGAGCGGGTCCGCGCGCTCGACGGGCTGGACGTGGTCGCCGTCTTCGACGACGAGCAGTCCAACCGCGCCGCGGTGCGCGCCGACTTCGGTGACGCGCTGCCGGTCGCCGTGGAAGTCCCGGGACTCGCCGGGCAACGGGGTCCGGACGACCCGGTCCCCGACGGTGCCGCCGTGATCGCCACCTTCGAGACCCGCCCGAGCGCGCCCGGCGGCCCGAAGTTGTCCAACACGCACTCGCTGGAAGAGCTCCAGATCGGCGCGATGCGTCGCAACCCGCTCGCCCGCCGCTGGGCGGTGCACCTCACCGAAGGCGAAACGCGCTCCCTCGTCGACTCGATCGTCGCCGACACCGACCGCGCCGCGGTGCGCACCGGCCGCAGCGCGGTCGCGAAGTTCGGCCTCGAGGAGCACCCGGACGACGTCGAGCGGGTGCTGCCGGCGCTGCACCACGTGCTGACCCGCAAGCAGTTCATCAAGGGTTCTCGCGCGAACTACCGGCTCGAGGACCTCGAGCGGGACGCGGAAGAACCGGTGCGCGCCGGCGAACCGATCGACGTGGTGCTGCTGGGTTTCCCGGTCAAGCAGTGCCTGAACAGGCTCAAGGCCTCCGGGCCGCTGCCGGACCTGGCCGAACTCGGTGCGATGGCCCGGTTGCGCGAGATGCAGCGCGCCGTCGCGGCGGTGCACCCACCGGGCTTGCGCTTCAACATCCTCACCGACGGCCGGCACTTCCGGAGCCGGCCCGCCGCGATCGTCGACGCCTACCAGCGCAAGCTGCGCGAGTACGTCGACCTCGTCGGCATCGGCGACCGCACGGTCGTCGCCGACATCGACGAGGTCGCCGAGCAACGCCTCGGACCGGGCCTGCACGCCGAACGCGCCCGCCGGATCGCGAACTACCGGAAGCTGCTCAGCGACCGGCTGCGCGACTTCGACATCACCGACAACCCGTTGCGCACCTTGGAAGCGGTGCACGACTGGTCGACGGGTGAGACCGACTTCGCGCCGCACGTCATCGGGCTGTTCCGGGAAATCCTCATGTCGCTGGTGTACTCCGTCCCGGTCACGGTGCCGCGCGGCACCGACCGGCTCGAGTGGTCGGTGGCCCTCTACGCCGACATCTACAACGTCACCGATCCCAGCGCGTCCGCCGAGATCCGGCAGGGTCGCCGCGCGGTGCTGCGCCGCGCGTGGCACACGGTCATCCGCTACATGGCGACGATGCAGGTGGACGACGAGTTCGGCTACGAGCGGATGTTCCCGCACCGGGTCCGGCTGACGCTGAGCGCGGTGCGCAAGGGCTGCCTCGGCTTCACCTACCTCGGCGGCTCGGGCCTGCTGCCCTGGCAGGGGACCGGGGTGCTGGACCCACGCGGCCGCGTCGCGATCGACTTCGCGGTTTCCCTGCAGGACCAGGGTTTCGTGCCGGTCTACTCACCGCTGCTCGGGCCGCGCCAGCCGTGGGCCATGGTCCCGGCGGACCGCACGCACCTCGTCGAGCCCTCGAACGTCCCCGCACCCCGCGGTGTTCCGGCCCGAGCAGGGCTGACCCTGGACGAGGAGTTCGCCCGGAAGGCCAGGCTCCGCAGGAAGTAGAGGTGGGGCGCCACCGGCAACGGTCGTGGACGGAAGTTCCGGTGGCGCCGGGTCCCTGCTGCTGACAGGACTCCGTGGTCATGTTGCTTCGCGGTGCCGGAAGCGGAACCAGAGCGGTTCCCGGGACCCGAGACGTGTGCATGTCCACTGCACGGCGCTACGGCCGTCCTCCCCCGAGAGCCGCTCAGAACCCCCCGGTGGTGCCGGTTGCGTGGGTGGGTGAAGAAGAACCGGCTCCAGCCGGTTGCCTGACGTGGGTCGGGTTCGCTCGAAGCCTCGGAGTGGATGAGGAAAGGCCCTGGGCGCGAGTCGGGGAATCCGCGTCCAGGGCCTTTTCCAACTCCGGGCCGTCCGGGGAAACGGTGATCCGGAGTGGTTGGAGTCCGCGGGCCGATACCGGTCGGGGGGAGGGGAGTGCGTCAGCACCGGCCCGCGGAAGACTTTTCAGTTCTCTGGTGGAGCTCGGTGGCGGCCGATTCACGTTGGCCGGGGTCGGGGATTCGCGACTAAGCGCTCATCGGCCGCCACCTGGCGGTTCTCGGCGTCCCGGGTCGGGGAGGAGGTGCTGCTGTCCGGGGCCGAGTCCGCCGGCTTACGGCACCGGAGCGGCCGGGCGCAGCGCGTGCGCCGGTCGCAGGTGCCGTGCGGGACGGGGTGCCAGGGCACCTGCGACCAGGTGCTCGTACGCCGACTCCCACACCGAGCACGGTGCTTTCGCGGGACGTCGACGTCCGGAGCACTCGGGGCAGTTGCCCTTCTCGTCGGCTTCGTGAGCGGTGAGCAGCGCTCGCCACCCCGCGGTCAGCCGCGGGAGTTCGGAACGTGCCACGGAGAGCAGGGAGGAGGCGTCCGCGCGGTCGGCGAGCTCGGAAAGCACATCGAGCCGCTCACGTACCGCGCTGCGCAGCACCTGCCCCAGGATCTCGTCCACGAGGTCCACCGTCACTTCCTCGCCTGCGCTGCGGCATCCCGCAACGCCATCGACAACTGACCGGCGCCACGGCTGTTGAGCTCCGCGGCGTGGCCGGGTGGTCCGACGAGCACGACCTTGTCCCGGTTCACGAGCACCGCCAGGCCCCGCCGCGTGTTCGCGACGTCGCGGCAGTCGACGTGCCACCAGCGACGGCGGTCGGCGGGTGCCGGGACGTGCGGGGTCCGGCCACCCCCTCGCCGCGAGTTCGTCGCTCGGAAGTCCATCGTCCGCCCCAAGGTCCTGTCTGTGCTCGCTGCTTGCTGATGACTACATTGGTGCCTGGCGGTCGCCGCGCCTAGAGGACAGGCGACGACCGGACCGGAGGCCGCGACGAGCGGTAAGCGGACTTCACCGCAACCGATCACCTCCACCGATACGGGCTTCACCGGGTTGCCGCAGTGCGCTTACTCTGCGAGCAACGCCCGTTCAGAGCGTCAGGGGGTCAAATGAACATCATCGGATCTGGCGGCTCGCCCGTTACTCCCGACGTCTGGAACGAGCGGGACATGCGGGATGCGCTGGCCCGGCGGGACGTCAGCGAGGTCTACCGGCAACTGCGCCGGCACGGGGTCTCGCAGCGGCAGATCGCCGCTTCCACCGGTCAGTCCCAGTCCGAGGTGTCCGAGATCCTCAAGGGTCGACAGGTCATGGCGTACGACGTGTTGGCCCGAATAGCCGACGGGCTCGGCATCCCGCGGGGCTACATGGGCCTCGCTTACGACGGGGCGACCGCGATGCGGGTCGCGAAAGCGACGAACGCCCTGGAAGCGGAGGAGGACGAATCGGTGAAGCGTAGGAAGTTCCTGTCCCACGCGGCCGCGGTGACCATGGGCGCCGCGGTGTTCGGCACCGAGGACAGCGCCTGGGCGCCCGCCAGCGCCTCGACTCCGGCTCCGGCACGCATCGGCATGACCGATGTCCAGCAGATCCAGGCCGCCACGAAGGCACTGCGGGACCTCGACTACCGCTACGGCGGTGGCACCTGCCGCGACGCCGTGGTCGCCCAGCTCTCGTGGGCCCAGCAGCTGTTGGACTCGACCTCCAGCGACCCCGTGCGCAAGCAGCTGTTCGTGGCGCTCGCCGACATGCACAGCCTGGCCGGCTGGACCTCGTTCGACGTGGGCCTGCTGGACCCGGCGCGCAGTCACTTCGGCCGCGCCCTCGAGTTCGCCAAGCGCGCTGACGACGACAGCCTCGTCGCCAGCGTGCTGTACCGGATGGGCCGGGTCTACCTGCACTACCAGGAGCCCAACGAAGCGTTGAAGCTGTTCCAGCTCGGCCAGATCGCCGCGCAGGAATCGGGCTCGGCGCTGACCGTCGCGGTGCTGTGCGCGAACGAGGCCTGGGCCTACGGGATGCTCAACAAGCCCGACCAGGTGCAGAAGATGGTGGGCCGCACCAAGGACGAGTTCGCCCGCGCCAAGGTGGACGAGGCTCCGGACTGGGTCCGCTTCTTCACCGAGAACGACCTGCACGGCATGATCGGCTCCGCGCACGACGCGCTGGCGGTGTTCGATCCCAAGAAGCACGCCTCGATCGCGGTGGCCGAGACCATCAAGTGCAACGAGGCCTACGGCGCGGACATGCAGCGCACCCATGTTTTCGGGCTGAGTCTGCAGGCAACCAACCACTTCCGGGCCGGCGACGTTCAGGAAGGCCTGAAGGTCGGACGTCGCGCGCTGCAGTTCGGTGAGCGCGTGAAGTCCGCCCGTGTCGCCGACCGGCTCAAACCACTGGAGCTGGAAGCGGGCAAGCACCGGGCGAACTCGGATTCCCGCGACCTCTTCGAGGAAGTCCGGCGGTTCCGCCAGGCGTGAGGCGACCCGTTCCCGGGTGGCCCGCTGGCGGCGTACGTCGGTGCGAGAACAATGAGCATGAAGACATACCAGGTTCACCAGGGTCAGTGCGTCCCGCCGGAACTGGAACTGGCGCTGACCGAGATCTGCGAGACCGTCGGCCTGAACCCGCGTGGTGCTCGGCTGATCAGGTTCATCAACAACGGCGTTTTCCTGCTTCGGGACGAACCCGTGATCGTCCGGCTGGTGCTGTCCCCGTCCTTCGCGCACCGGGCACGCACCGCGGTCGAGGCCGCCCACTGGCTGGCGATGCACGGGGTGCCCGCGGTCCGGCTGCTCCCGGGTGTGGAGCAACCGGTCCGGTCCGGCTCGCACTGCGCGACGCTGTGGCAGTTCGTGCCGGAGGAAGGCCGCGTTCCGGGCAGCGCTGACCTGGGCAATCTGCTGCGGCAGATGCACTCCCAGCCCTTGGCCGAGGAGACCTTCAAGCCCTGGAAGCCGATGGCCGACATCCGGCGTCGGCTCAGCGATGCGGTGGACATCGACCCGGAGGACCACCGGTTCCTCCAGGAGCGGTGCGACTACCTCGAGGAACAGCTGGCCGAGCTGGAGTTCCCGCTGCCGCGCGCGGTCATCCACGCCGACGCCCACCTGGGCAACGTGATCGGTGGCCCGGACGGCCCGCTGCTGTGCGACCTGGACTCGCTGTGCATCGGGCAGCCCGAGTGGGACCTCACGCCGATCGCGGTGGGCAGCCTGCGGATGGGTCATCCCGCGGAGTGGCACCGGGAGCTGGCCGAGGCCTACGGGTTCGACATCACCTCGTGGGAGGGCTTCCCCGTGCTCCGCGAGCTGCGCGAACTCAAGATCACCACCGGCGTGCTGCCGATCCTGCGCACCAACCCGAGCGTGCGCGAGCAGCTCAGCTGGCGGCTCCGCACGATCCGCGAAGGTGACCTCGACACCCAGTGGGCCCCGTACAGCTGAGCGGACCCGGCGAGCCTCCCGTACTCCGGTGAGGTCGCTGGGAGTGGTCGTCCGCTGGCACGTCCGCATGAGACCTGATGCGTCCGATCGGGCGATGTTGGGCTTTCTGCGGTGTCTTCCTGCTCGGTTTCGGTCACACGGTTCGACCTGAAGGGGTAAACCATACGAGCGAACTGGTGCATCGAGTCGGTGCTAACGCGGATGGGCTGTCGATGAGGATCGCTGAGTTCCGGCCGGGAGAGCACTCCCGGCGCTCGCGCCGAGCCCGCGCGCTCGCCAGCGCGCAGGTGCTGGACGAGATCGTGGACGGCCACCTCGAATCGATGCGGCAGTTGCCGCCCGAGTTCCGCGAGCCGTACGCCGAGCACCTCGCCGAACTGGTGGGGGTGGCCCAGGCGTACCGGCACTACGCGGCGGGGTGGATCTCGCGCCGGGAGCTCCACCGGCGTGCCCGCGCCGCGCTGCGGCGGATGGACGAGCCGAACGGGCCCGCTCCGGTGCAACTCGTCGACGGTGAATGACCGCTCGCAGACTCGCGCGTTCTCGTCTCCCCGGGCCGAGCTCCGTCCCGTCCCCGAACCGAATTCACGGGCGCTGACCTGCTGGTTCGCCGATCGGTCCGGTTCGGTTTCGGTCGGGCCGAATTCTCGCGCCTCCTCGCGCAGCCGCCATCCGCTCACGTGGAAGGCCTGATGAGCGCTGCGAACGACAAGGAGACGCGGTGTACGCAACCGGCACGCTGCCGGCAAGCGCGCGGGAGACCCTCGCGCGCGATCCCCTTCTCGCGAAGTACTGCCTGGTCGGAACCGCTGCCCGCGACACGGTCCCGCTGTCGGCCCCGCCGGACTCCTCCGAGCGCGACCTGGTCGAGCGGCTCGTGCGGCCGGTGGTCATCACCGCCCGCGGACTCCTGGCGGCGGGTCAGGTCCCGGTCGGAGAGCTCCGCCTGCACCGCCCGAGCGGTCGGGTCGTGGTGCCGGTGCTCGCCGTCGCCGAACCGGACCGGGTGGCCACGACGATCACCCGGTTGCACGATCGGCTCACCGCGATCACCCCGGCCGCGGCGGACGTCGTGGCCCAGGAGCTGCGGTTCTGCTCGGCGGGGTTGGTGTCGGTGCTGGCCGGCGACCACCCCTGGAGCCGGTGGGCGCACCACGTCCCGTCCACTCAGGACGAGCTGCTGCAGCGGGTGCTGCGGCTGGTCAAGGACCGGGCCGCCGCGCACCGCCGGGACCCCGCGACCCCGCGACCGCTGGTCGCTCTCGACCTGGACTTCTGCGCCTTCCACCCGCGCACGCGCGTGCGGGAGGCGCTGGTGGCGATCGGCGTCACCGGTGACCTGCCGGTGCTGCCGGGGTTGCACGAGCGGGGCTGGCGCCCGTTCCTCGAGCGCGCCGGTCTCCCGGACGACCTGCGGCACGCGGACTTCCGGCGGGCGATCTCGTGGGGCCGGGAGGCCTTGCTGACCGACGAGCTCGCGCCCGGCGTGCGCCGGTTCGCCGGTGACGTCGAGCAGGCCGGCGGGCGCGTGGTGCTGCTGACCGGCCGTCGTCACCGGATGCGCGCCGCCACCGAGGAAGCCCTGACCCGCTGCGGTCTCGGACACCTCCCGCTGCGCACGGCCGCCGAGGGTGCGGACGTCGGGGAGCACAAGGTCGCCGCGCTGCGCGGCATGACCGGGTGGGAACCGGTGGCCGCCTTCGACGACGCGGAGGCCAACCGGACCGCCTTGGCCGACGCGTTCCCCCAGGCCGTGGTGGTCCCGGTCGTCGCGCCCGGGTTCACCGGGGTGGATGAGGACGACGCCATCGGCACCTTCGAGACGGTGCCGCGGCCGGTGCCGCTCGGGCGCGGGCACCTCGCTCGACCGAGCCTGTCGCACGCGACCTCGATCGCCCAGCTGCAGCTCGGCGAGATGAGCGCCCGTCCGGCGTGGTGGGACCGGGGTGTCGTGCTCACCGAGGAGGAGCAGGCCGAGATCGTGGTCGCGCTGTGCCGGAGCGCGGTGGAGACCGGGATCCGGCTCGGCGACCGGGTGGCCGCCATCGAGGTGGGCACTGCCAGGGCGGTCTGGCAGGTCATGCAGGCGAAGCTGTTCGGAGCCTCCCGGAGCGCCTACCCGCTCGAGCAGGCCGAGGCGGACCTCTCCCGCGCGCTCGCCGCCGGTGAGCCGGCCGAGTTCGTGCTGCTCGGCCCGCCGACGAAGCAGGACGGTTCGCAGCTCAAGGCGCTCGGTGGTCTGCCGGACCTGGCCGAGGTCGCGATGTTGGCGCGCGTGCTGCAGCTCGACGCCGCGGTGCGACGAGTGCACCCGCCGGGGATCCGGGTGACCGCGCTGGCGGACCCGACCCACTTCCGCTTCCGCGACGCCCGGCGCTACCGCGGTTACCAGCGGGAGTTCCGGCGGATGCTGGAGCGGACCGGCGCGGACCGGGTGGTGGAGTTGCGCGGCGTCGACGAGGTCGCGGCCGAGTTCGGCTGCGGTGACGCCCAGCAGCGCGCCGCCCTGCTGGTCCGCCACCGCGAGCGCTACGAGTCGGCGCTGGCCGAGCTGGACGTCCGGTCCGATCCGCGCGGAGCGCTGGCCGCGGCCGACGAGCTCGACCCGGGGTGTTCCGGTCAGCCGCGCTTCGCGGAGATGTTCCGCTCGATCGTCCACGCGGTCGACCTCCCGCACTCCGGCGCCGATCCGCTGGAGTTCGCCCGCCGCGTCTACACCGAGCCGTTCGGCCTGGCCGATCCCGAGCTGGGGGACACCCGGCGGGAGCTGCTGGCGCTGGCCTGGGACGAGACGATCACCTACCTGGCGAACAAGCACGTCGACGCCGAACTCGACTACGCCGCCCTGTGGCGCCACGACCGGGTGCGGACAAGCCTGTCGCTGCGCCCGGAGCCGGGACGGTTCCGCTTCCTGCCGCTGGGCGGGTCCGCGGTCATGCCCTGGCAGGGGACCGCGGCGCTGGGCAGCGGCAACGAGGTGTCGACGGACTTCGCGATCTCGCTCGTCGACCAGTGCTACCTGCCGGTGTGGACGCCGGACCGGCAGTCGCAGCCGTGGTTGGCGGTCCCGCCGGACCTGGTGCGGGACGGTGCCCTCGACCCGTCGGTGCGGACCGGGATCCACCTCCGCACGAAGTGAGCGGGTGGGTGTCCGGACACGGGGTCCGGACACCCACCCGCGGTGGATCAGCTCTTCGGCTTGCCGAGGCGCAGGGCCAGGACGAGCCCGAGGACCACGACCAGCACGGCACCGGCGATCCACGGCCAGATCGGCATCCCGCCGGAACCGGACTCCGCCTGGTCAGCGGGCTGACCGGAGTCCTGTCCGCCCTGCGGTCCGGGTGCCGGGGTGCCCGCGCCGGGGGCGGTCAGGGTGAAGGTGACCTTGCCCGGGACGGGGTGGCCGTCGCTGGACAGGACCCGGTAGCCCACGGTGTAGGTGCCGGCCGGCCCGAGCTCGCGGACCGGGGCGACGACCGAGTTGCCCTCGACCCGCGCCGGGCCGTCCGCCCAGTACGAGCCGTCCGGACCGACCACGTTGACGGTGTTGTAGGACTCGCCCGCGCGGACCGGCTGGTCGAAGGTCAACCGCACCTCGCGAGGTCCCGCCGAGAGCTGCGCGCCCTCCGCCGGGTCGCTGCCGACCAGCACGTTGTGCGCGAGCGCCGGAGCGGCACCGCCCACCAGCGCGGCCAGGGCGAGGGCTCCGACGGTCAGCAGCCGCCTCATGACGCGTCCCCGCCGGAACGACGGCCGCGGACCAGGGCACCGGCACCGACGCCGACGCCCAGCGCGCCGACGAGCAGTCCGGCTCCACCGAGGTAGCGGGCCGTGTCGTCCGACGACCCGTGCTGACCGGCGGCCTGGTGCTCGCCCTGCTCGGGCGCGGGCGCGCCACCGCCGTGGCTGTGCCCACCGCCCTCGGCGGCGACCAGCTGAACCACCGGAGCCGGGTGCTCCGGTTCCTCACCGCCGGGCGCCGGCGGCTGGTTCCACTCCACGACCTTGCCGTTGTCGTAGGTCTGGGTGGTGGGCAGGACCAGCTGGTCGGTGTTCTCCGGCAGGGTGCCGAGCGTCGCCTCGAACTCGTGGAACTCGTTCGGGCCGATCCGGGTGCCGGGCTGGGCGGTCCAGGTGATGCTGCGGACCGCCTCGGTGACCTGCGCACCCTCGACCTCGACCGGCGCGATCGGCCCCTTCTCGACCTGCGCGGTCCAGCCGGGGATCGGCTTGGTGCGCACCGAGCTCAGCGGGTACTGCTCCGGCAGCGTCACCTTGACCTGCACGGTCCCGGCGGCGGGGTCTTCGTTGGGCACGCGGAACGCGATCTTCGCGTGCCCGCCCTTCTCGGCCTGCTCGGGCTGTGCGCTCACGTGCGCCATGGCGGGCGCGGCACCCAGGGCGAGGGCGAGACCGCTCACCGCGATCACGTTCGCCGATCGCGCGAGGAATCGATTTGTCGACATGTTCGCTTGAAATCTCCTAAGCCGGTGGACTGTTCACGCGCGCATAAGCGCGCTCCATCGGAATTGCAATGATCGACCGGTGATGGAAACCGGATCGTTGCTTTCTGGCGGAGATTTCGGGGGTCCGCGGCGGGCGTGAATCCGCTGGTAGATCAGTTGTGCAAGGGTCCGCGGAACCGGCGCAGGAATGCAGACGGTCGGCGGCGGGGTCACAACCGGTGACGGCACCGTCTTCCGGGGGACGATCGCCTGCAACAAGCGGGTGACCACGAACAGTACTTGCTCGGCATGGCTCATGGCCAGCGCCGTCAGCACCGTGACGATCACGTGTCCGAGCGTCATCAGTGCAGGTGAGAGCGGGATCGCGGGCGCGTGCGCGTGCCCGGGACCGTGCGCGGAGATCGCGGTGAGCTCGAGGAAGAAGTGAAGTGCCAGCTGGCTGACCGCAAGTGCCCCTAGAATGCCCCACGACCCGCGCTTGCGGTCAGCGAGCGCCACGCCGGCACCGGTCAGCAGGACGGTGATCACGACGGTGGGCCCCAGACCCGGGGTCGACCCGCCGGTGGCCGTGTGAGCGGCTACGGACAGTGACGCCGCTGTGCAGGCCACACCAGCACCGCGCAGGACGCGCAGAGCACCCTGTGTGGGGGATGGGCCAGCCTTCACGGTGGGCCAGTCTAGGTGTCGGTTCGGCCACGCTGACTGCAGGTGAGCTTGCCTTGTTAACCCGTTTGGGTCACGGTTTGTAGGTTGCCGACGATTCGAACCCGCGAATCGCCTGAACAAGCGGTTCGATTGGTTCCGCAAACGTCGTAACCGACGACGGAGAGGAGGGGGCGTCGCCGAAAGTCGGCGCCGATACCTGTGTCGACCGAAACTGAACAAAGAGGTGGAGCCGCCGGCGGCGGCCACACCACCGGAGGAGACGCCGAGTTCCTCGGCAAACCCAGAACCGATTGGGTCGTTTTCGGTGTCACTGCGATCATCATGTTCTTGGTGGTCGCGTGGGGCGCGTTGGCGACCGATTCCCTCAGCAACGCCTCTGCGGCGGCGCTGGACTGGTTGATCAAGAACACCGGCTGGGGCTTCGTGCTCGCGGCCACCGGGTTCGTCATCTTCGCCTTGTTCCTGGCCTTCAGCAAGTACGGCCGGATCCCGCTGGGCGGCGACGACGAGGGACCCGAGTTCCGCACGGTGTCCTGGATCGCCATGATGTTCAGCGCCGGTATGGGCATCGGCCTGATGTTCTACGGCGTGAGCGAGCCGCTGAGCCACTTCGTGTCCCCGCCTCCGGGCTCGGTGCCGGGCGAGAGCGAAGAGGCCGTCAAGACGGCCATGGCGACCTCGCTCTTCCACTGGACCCTCCACCCGTGGGCGATCTACGCGGTGGCGGGCATGGCGATCGCCTACAGCAGCTTCCGGCGTGGCCGCAAGCAGACCATCTCGGGTGTCTTCACGCCGCTGATCGGCAAGAAGGCCGCCGAGGGCCCGCTCGGCAAGGTCATCGACATCCTCGCGCTGTTCGCGACGCTGTTCGGCTCGGCCGCTTCGCTGGGTCTCGGCGCGCTGCAGATCAAGTCCGGCATGCAGGCCGCCAACTGGCCGATGGGTGACGCCGGCACCAACGTGCTGGTCGGCATCATCGCCGTGCTGACGCTCTGCTTCATCCTCTCCGCGGTCTCGGGCGTGGAGAAGGGCATCCAGTGGCTGTCCAACATCAACATGGTGCTGGCGGCCATCCTGGCCCTGTTCGTGTTCATCCTCGGGCCGACGGTGTTCATCCTCGACCTGCTGCCCACCTCGGTCGGCTCGTACATGAGCGAGTTCGGCGAGATGGCGTCGCGGGCCGGTGCCACCGGCGGTGCGGAGATGCAGGACTGGCTGTCCAGCTGGACCGTCTTCTACTGGGCCTGGTGGATCTCCTGGACGCCCTTCGTGGGCATGTTCATCGCCCGGATCAGCCGGGGCCGCACGATCCGCCAGTTCATCGGTGGCGTGCTGCTGGTGCCCAGCGTCGTGAGCCTCGTGTGGTTCGCGATCTTCGGTGGTGCCGCGATCAACACGCAGCGGGAGGGCGTGAACGTCTACGGCGACGGCAGTGCGGAGGCGCAGACCTTCTCGCTGCTGGAGAACCTGCCGTTGGCGCTCGTCACCGCAGTGCTGGTGATGCTGCTGGTCGCGATCTTCTTCGTCTCCGGTGCCGACGCCGCGTCCATCGTGATGGGCACGTTGTCGCAGCGGGGCGCGATCGAGCCCAGCAAGTGGGTCGTCATCTTCTGGGGTGCGGCCACCGGTGCCGTCGCCGCGGTGATGCTGGTGATCGGCCAGGACAAGGCTCTGGAAGGCATCCAGAACCTCACCTTCATCGGTGCTCTGCCCTTCGCGATCGTGATGATCTTCATGTGCGTGGCCATGACCAAGGACCTGCGCTCGGACGCCATCACGGTTCGCGATCAGAAGGGCGCCGAGGTCCTCGAGCAGGCGGTCATCGCCGGCACCGAGGAGCACGCAGGTGAGTTCCAGCTGGTCACGACCCCTGCGGAGTCCTCGGACGAGGACTCCGGCTCGGCGGATGCCGGGAAGAAAGAGTAAGAAGTGAATCTCCTGGATTTCATCACATCCAGGTGGCAGTCGTTGCTGGTGAACGCATACCAGCACGTCAGCATGGTGGTGCAGTGCATCCTGCTGGCGACGATCATCGGCGTCCTGGTCGGGGTTGCGGTCTACCGCAGCCCCGCCGGGGCGGCGATCGCCACCGCTCTCTCCAGCGCGATCCTGACGATCCCGTCCTTCGCGCTCTTCGGCCTGCTGATCCCGGTGTTCGGCCTGGGCGTGGCCCCGTCGGTGGTGACGCTGGTCCTCTACGCGTTGCTGCCGATCGTGCGGAACACGATTGTCGGCCTGTCCAACGTCGATCAGCCGATCTTGGACGCGGCCCGGGGCATCGGGATGAACCGCCTCAGCGTTCTCACCCGCGTCGAACTCCGGCTCGCCTGGCCGGCCATCCTCGCCGGCATGCGGGTGAGCGCCCAGATGCTGATGGGCATCGCCGCCATCGCCGCGTACGCCAAGGGACCGGGCCTCGGGAACCTGCTGTTCCAGGGACTCGGCCAGCTGGGCGGCGCGAACGCTCTGAACATGGCCATCTCCGGCACCGTCGGCGTGGTCATCCTGGCACTCGTGCTCGACGCCTTGTTCGTGCTGTTCGGGCGGTTGACGACTTCGAGAGGTATCCGTGGCTGACGACGACAAGAAGACCACCGGGCACGGTGTGGAGATCAAGCTCGAGGAGGTCTCCAAGCGCTACCCGGGGCAGAAGCAGGCCGCCGTCGACTCGGTGACCATGACGATCCCCGCGGGGGAGACGGTGGTGCTCGTCGGGCCGTCCGGATCCGGCAAGACGACCACCATGCGCATGATCAACCGCCTGATCGAGCCGACCTCCGGCACGATCACCATCGGCGGGCAGGACGTGCTCGGGCTGGACGCGGACAAGCTGCGCCGCGAGATCGGCTACTCGATCCAGCAGGCCGGGTTGTTCCCGCACATGACCGTCGGCGACAACGTCGGCATGGTTCCGCACCTCGTGGGCTGGGACAAGAAGCGCATCTCCGAGCGGGTCGACGAGATGCTCGACCTGGTCAACCTCGACCCGGCCGAGTACCGCGACCGCTACCCGCGGCAGCTCTCCGGTGGCCAGCAGCAGCGCGTCGGCGTCGCCCGCGCGCTCGCGGCGAACCCGCCTGTCCTGCTGATGGACGAGCCGTTCGGCGCGGTCGACCCGATCACCCGCGGCGTGCTGCAGGACGAGCTCATGCGCCTGCAGGAGGACCTGGGCAAGACGATCGTGTTCGTCACGCACGACTTCGACGAGGCCGTCAAGCTCGGCGACCGGATCGCGGTGCTGGGCGAGCGCTCGAAGATCCTGCAGTACGACACCCCGGAAGCGATCCTGACCAACCCGGCCGACGACACCGTCGCCGGATTCGTCGGGGCCGGCGCGGCGCTCAAGCAGCTCACGCTGCGCCGCGTGCGCGAGATCGAGGTCGGCGACGTGCCGACCGCGACGGTCGACGACGCACCGTCGGTGCTGCGCGAACGTCTGGGCACCCGCCGTGGCGCGATCGGCTTGGTGCTCGACAAGCGCAACCGCCCGCTGCGCTGGGCGACCGCTCGCGAGGCCGGAGCGGTGTCGGACCTGGCCCGTGCCGGTCGTCCGGTGGAGGACTCCGTGTCGCGCGCTTCGACGCTGCACGACGCCCTGGAGGCGATCCTGACCGACGACGACGGGGTGGCCGTGGTCGTGGGTTCGCGCGGGGAGTACGTCGGCGTGGTCGACATCGACACCGTGATGGGCACGATCAAGGCGCTCCGCGAGGAGAACGTCGGTGACGAGGCGGAGGAGCCGGCTGCCGGGACTGGGGCTGACGCCTCATGAGCAGCACCTTCGCTTCCGACTCCGGTTCCTCCACGGCCGAGCGGCTGAGGCTGCTGGCGCAGCCGGTGTCCGTGGTCGTGCTGGTCTCGGTCGTGCTGGGCTGGGCGTTCACCCGGAACAACGACGAGGTGACGCAGCGCAGCCTCAACATGACCACGATCCTGGACCTGACCTGGACGCACTTCCTGATCAGCGTCGCCGTGGCGGCGATCGTGGTCCTGGTGGCCGTACCGCTGGGCGTGCTGCTCAGCCGCAGCTGGGCGCGCCGCATCGCCCCGGTGGTGATCGGCATCGCCAACGTCGGGCAGGCAGCGCCCTCGATGGGTCTGCTCGTGCTGTTCTTCCTGTTCACCGACGGGACCACCGGGTTCTGGATCGCGACCCTGCCGATCGCCTTCTACGCGCTGCTGCCGGTCCTGCGCAACACCATCGTGGGACTGCAGTCGGTGGACACGTCGCTGGTCGACGCCGGTCGCGGCATCGGCATGTCCGGAGCGGCCGTGCTGGCCCGCATCGAGATGCCGCTGGCGGTGCCGTTCATCCTCGCCGGTCTGCGGACCGCGCTGGTGCTGGCGGTGGGAACCGCGACGCTGGCGGTGTTCGTCGGCGCCGGTGGCCTCGGCGAACTGATCGACACCGGCTACAAGCTCAACGACTACACCGTCATGATCGTCGGCTCGGTGCTGGCGATGGCGCTGGCGCTGCTGGTCGACTGGCTCGGCGCGCTGGCCGAGACCTACCTGTCGCCGAGGGGGTTGCGATGAAGCTCCGCACGCGCCGTGGTGCGCTCAAGGCGGCCTCGCTGGCGATGGCCGGGCTGCTGCTGTCGGGGTGCGGGCTCAACTCCGGTTCGTCGCTCCCGCTGGCGGTGGAACCGGGCATCATCCAGCCCGTGCCCGAGCTGGAGGGCCAGACGATCACGGTGGGGTCGAAGAACTTCACCGAGCAGCTCGTCCTGGCCTACCTCGGGGAGTTCGCGCTCGCCGCTGCCGGTGCCAACGTGCGGGACCTGAGCTCCATCCAGGGCTCGTCGACCGCGCGCAACGCGCTGACCAGCGACCAGATCGACGTCCTCTGGGACTACACCGGCACCTCCTGGATCAGCTACAACGGCAACAACGACCCGATCCCGGACGCCCGGGCGCAGTTCGAGGCCGTGCAGAAGCAGGACCTGGAGCGCAACGGCGTGGCCTGGACCGCGGTCGACTACCAGGTGGACAACACCTACGCGTTCGCGGTCAACAAGGACGCGGCCAAGCGCCTGGGCGTGCGGACGAACTCCGACATCGCCCGGGTCGTGGCCGAGCGCCCGGAGGAGGCCACGTTCTGCGTGGAAACCGAGTTCGCCAGCCGCAACGACGGCCTGCCGGGGGTTGAGCAGACCTACGGGTTCAAGGCCGACCCGAGCAAGGTCAAGGTCCTCACCGAGGGTCCGATCTACCAGGCCACGGCTCAGGGGACCTGCACCTTCGGCGAGGTGTTCACCACCGACGGCCGGATCCAGTCGCTGGACCTCCAGGTGCTGGCCGACGACAAGCAGTTCTTCCCGCGGTACAACGTCGGAGTCACGCTCCGGGACGAGATGCTCAAGCGCTACCCGCAGCTGACGCAGGTGTTCCAGCCGATCTCCGAGCGGTTGACCAACGAGGAGCTGATGAAGCTCAACGCGCAGGTCGACGTCGAGGGCAGGGACCCGGCCGACGTCGCGCGGGACTGGATGGCCGAGCAGGGCCTGGTCAAGATCCCGGGTCAGAGCTGATCGAGGCGAGCAGCAGCGGGGCGCCTCCGGACTTCCGGAGGCGCCCCGCCGCGTTCGGTGCGCTGGACGGCCTCACCCGGTCGGGACGCCGAAGCGGGTGAGCAGTTCGCCCTCGATGCGGGACAGCTCCTGGTCCACGGCCCGGTGAGCCGCCTTGCGGCGCTGCGAGGGCATCCGCTCGGCGGCGCGGACCGCGCTGGTCAGCTGGGCCAGCCGCGCCTCGGCCTGCACGGCGTAGGTCTCGGCGCTACTGCGCTGGTCACCGGAGGCCTGCTCGCGGAGGTCGCGCAGGGCGTTGGCGTCGCCCGCGATGCGCGCGTGCAACGCGGCCCCGCGCCCGGTGAAGCGGCCCAGCTCCTCGACCGGGACGCCGAGCTTGCGGGCGCGGGCGCGGTCGTAGCGCGCCCGCAGGGAACTCCCGGCGCGCAGCGCGAACGGCGTGAGCACCGGGGCGAGGACCTTGGCGATGAGGACGACCCGCTTCGTGTTGCCCGGGGTGACCGTTCCGTGCTCGCCCTTCGCGATCGCCTTCGCGGTCTGCTTGTCGGCCTTGCGCAGCGCCTTGGCGGCCTTCTTGCCCACGGGCACCGGCGTCACCACCTGGTCGGCGGCGGCCTGCACCGGCGGGTTCGCGCGGACCGGCCCCTCGACGTGGTGCTGCGCCCCCTGGTCGGTCCTGGTCCGCTTGCGGGCCTTGGCCTTCTTGGCGGCGCACTTCAGGCACCCCCGGCGGGCACCGCGCGTGATCTTCCCGCGTCGCCTGGCGAGTCTCCTCACCGCACACCTCCCCGGATCCGCGATTTCCCCAGCTCCGCGATCACCATAAGTCCGGATGGAGCAACGCACGAAAGCACAACGCGATCGGGTGGGGACGCCGTGTGATCACCGCTGGCACGCGATGTCACCGGGGTGATGGGCGCGGCTGTCAGAGCGACCGCATACCCTTCACGTGTGAAGGACGAGGTGCTGCTCGACGCGGGCGTGGTGACGCGGTGCCGTCGACGCGTGCACCTGGAGAACGACCCTTCGATGCGCGACGTGCCGACCGCGCCGCTGGACCTGGGCGTCGAGCAGCGCATCGCCGACGCCGCCGAGCACCGCCGTTCGGTCGCCGCCCAGCTGGGTGAGCTGCTGGGAGCGAGCTGGACCGAGATCCCGCGCGGTGCCCACCACTCCGATCGCGCGCGGCTCACCCTCGACGCGATGCGCGACGGCGTCCCGCACATCTCCGGCGCGCAGCTCCCCGACGACGCCGACGGCGGTCGCCGCGGGGCGATCGACCTGCTCGTGCGCAGCGGGAACGGCTACGTCCCGGTGCTCGTGGTGCGGCACAAGATCACCGACCCGGGCAGCGGTGCCACGGTGTCGCCGATCGACAACCCGGTGCCGGAGGCCGCTGCGGTCGACCAGACCCGCAAGGTGCGCCCGCAACCCCGCGACCAGCTGCGGCTGGTGCACGCGGTGCGGCTGCTGGAAGCCTGCGGGTTCGACGCGGGTGACCGCACCGGCGGGGCGATCGGCGTGGACGCCGACGTGGTCGTCTGGCACGACCTGCGCAGCCCCAACTGGCCCGGCGGGCGCACCGCGCTGGGTGAGTACGACGTGCGCTTCGGGGACCGGCTCGACGTGGCCCGCGCCGCCGCGCGCGGGGACGAACCGCTGGCGCAGCCCTCCCGCGTCACCGAGTGCCGCGGCTGCCCGTGGTGGCCGACCTGCGCGGCCGAGCTGCGCCGCAGGCGCGACGTGAGCCTGGTCGTGCGCGGTGAGGACGCCACCGTGCTGCGCACGCAGGGCATCACCACCGTCGACGAGCTGGCCGGGACTCCGCTGGCGAAGGCCGAGGGCCTCCAGCTCACCGGCATGAGCAACACCGACGCCGTTCTGCTGGCCAAGGCGTGGCTGCAGGAGAAGCCGCTCGTGCGCCGGGTGCGCGAGCTCGACGTGCCGCGCGGTGACGTCGAGGTCGACGTGGACATGGAGAGCTACGCCGACGCCGGCGCCTACATGTGGGGTTGCTGGCTGTCGGGCGCCGACATCGGCGAGCAGCCGGGGTACCGGGCGTTCGTCACCTGGGAACCGTTGCCGGACGACGACGAGGCGCGGTCCTTCGCCGAGTTCTGGAGCTGGTTCACCGGCGTCCGCCGCAAGGCCTTCGAACGCGGCCTGAGCTTCCGCGCCTACTGCTACAACGAGCTCGCGGAGAACCGTTGGATGCTCGCCTCCGCCGAGCGGTTCGCGGGCAAGCCGGGCGTGCCGCCGGTCGCCGAGGTCAAGGAGTTCATCGGCTCCGCCGAGTGGGTCGACCTGTTCGCGGTGGTCCGCGACCAGTTCCTGTGCCCGAACGGCAAGGGCCTCAAGGTCATCGCCCCCAGCGCGGGCTTCGGCTGGCGCGACTCCGAGGCCAGCGGCGAGAACTCGATGCGCTGGTACCGCGACGCGGTCGCGCTCGACGGCGGCGATCGGGACCTCACCCAGCGCGAACGCCTGCTGACCTACAACGAGGACGACGTCCGCGCCACCTACACCATCCGCACCTGGATGACTTCGGCCGCCGCCACCGAGGTCCCCTTCGCCGAGGACCTCTGAGCGGTCGCCTCGCGACGGTCGAGCGAGCACGGCTGGTTGCCACGGCTCACCGGTGCCGAACCGCTCGGGACTGGTCGAGGCGTGGCGAGATGCGCCCTGCGCCGGGAGTGGCGGTCCCACCTGGAACCGCCATCCCGGCCCGCGTGGTGGTCAGCGGGGTGCCATGCGGAGGGCGCCGTCCATGCGGATCACCTCGCCGTTGAGGTAGTCGTGCTCGACGATGTCGAGGGCGAGCTGCGCGTAGTCGCCCGGCGTGCCGAGGCGCTTCGGGAACGGGACGCCCTCGGCGAGGCCCTGGCGGAACTCCTCGCTCACGGTCGCCAGCATCGGGGTGTCCACGATGCCGGGCGCGATGGTCATCACCCGGATCCCGAGGGACGCCAGGTCGCGGGCGGCCGGCAGCGTCAGGCTCGCGACCCCGCCCTTGGACGCGGCGTAGGCGGCCTGCCCGATCTGCCCGTCGTAGGCGGCCACCGACGCGGTGTTGACCACCACGCCGCGCTGCCCCTGCTGATCGGCCTCGGTCTCACCGATCGCGGCCGCGGCCAGCCGCATCACGTTGAAGGTGCCGAGCAGGTTGACCTCCAGGACCTGGCGGAACAGGTCGAGGTCGTGCACGCCCTTGCGGCCGGCGATGCGGGCGGACGGACCGATGCCCGCGCAGTTCACCACGATCCGCAGCGGGTTCCCGGAACCGGCTGCCTGGTCGACGGCGGTGCTGACCTGGTCGGCGTCGGTGACGTCGGCCGCGGTGTAGGTGATGCCGTCGACGAGCGGTGCCTTCTCGACCGCTCCCGGCAGGTCCACCGCGAACACCTTCGCGCCCCGCCCCGCCAGGCCCCGGGCCGTCGCGGCCCCGAGCCCGGAAGCTCCACCGGTGACGATCGCGGCGGTGTCGGTGATCTGCATGGGTTCTCGTCCTCCGTGGGTTTCTCGGTGTTGGTGTGCTCTGGTCACGCCGCTGGGCAGGTGCTGTTCAGCGTCGCGAGGTCGTCGTCGTTCGGGACCCAGGACGCGGCCTGCGCGTTGGCCCGGACCTGTTCCGGCGTGGTGGCCCCGGCGATGACCGAGGAGACCGTGGGCTGGGCGGCGAGCCAGCCGAGCGCGACGGTGCTCATCGTGATGCCGCGCTGGTCGGCGAACACCCGCAGCTTCTCGATCCGGTTCCAGGGCGCTTCGGCCAGCAGTTGCGTGCGGTCGGCGAGCCTGCTGCCCGCGGGCGGGATCTGGTCGGGCCGGTACTTGCCGGTCAGCAGTCCGTTGGCCAGCGGGAAGTACGGCAGCATCCCGAGCCCGAAGCGCTCGACCGCGGGCACCACCTCGCGTTCCACCTCGCGCGAGAGCAGCGAGTAGTGGTGCTGGCTGGACACCGGTGCGGTCAGGCCCGCCGAGGTCGCGGTCCACGACGTGTCGGCGATCTGCCAGCCGGCCAGGTTGCAGTGCCCGACGTAGCGGATCTTGCCCTCGCGGACGAGGTCGTCGAGCACCGAGAGGGTTTCCTCCACCGGCGTCAGCGGATCCGGCCGGTGCAGCTGGTACAGGTCGATCCACTCGGTGGCCAACCGCCGCAGCGAGGACTCCACCGCGCGGCGCACGTAGCGGCGAGAACCGCGTGCGCCGAAGTCGGGCCCGTTGGAGCCCAGCATGTCCATGCCGAACTTGGTCGCGATGACCGCCAGGTCACGCCGCCCGGACAGGGACTGCCCGAGCAGCTCCTCGCTGCGCCCGCGGGGTGAGCCGTAGGCGTCGGCCACGTCGAAGAAGGTGATGCCGGCGTCCAGCGCTGCGTCGACGACGGCACGCGTTCCGGTCAGAGTTTCCGTGGCGGTCCCGGGTCTGCCGAGGTTGTTGCAGCCGAGACCGACCGCGCTCACCGCGAGACCCGATTCCCCCAGACGTCGCTGATCCACGCGCGCAGCCTAAACGGGAGGTTCCCCGCTCGTCACCTGCGACGTCCAGCGGATGAACTCTTCTTGAAGCGGGTTTTCCCAGCTCGAAGTTGTGCCACGATCGATCACCGAGGGGGCTGAGGCGGCCGGCCGGTCGTTCGCGAGCTGAAGGGGTTGGGGCCTGTGTTCGCCCGTCGCATCGTCGTCATCGGCACCGGGTACGTGGGACTGACCACAGGTGCCTGCCTGGCCTCGTTGGGGCACCGCGTGGTGTGCAGCGACGTCAACGCCGAGAAGGTCGCCGAGCTGTCCCGCGGTGAGGTCCGGATCCACGAGCCGGGTTTGGCCGAGCTGGTGCGGGAGGGCATCGCCGCAGGTCGGCTGGAGTTCGTCGTCGGTTCCGCAGGTGCGGTCGCCGATGCCGAGGTCGTGTTCCTGTGCGTGCCGACGCCGATGGGGTCCGGCGGTGCGGCTGACCTCGCCGTCGTCGAGTCCGTCGCCGGTGAGGTCCGCGACGTGCTGCCCACCAGGTGCGTGGTGGTCACCAAGTCGACCGTCCCGGTGGGCACGTCGAAGCGGCTCGCCGAGCACCTCGACCGCGAGGACGTCGCGGTCGTCAGCAACCCCGAGTTCCTGCGCGAGGGGTCGGCGGTGCACGACTTCCTCAACCCGGACCGCATCGTCGTCGGCTCCGACACGCAGGACGCCGCCGAACGCGTCGCCGCCCTCTACGCGCGGCTGGGTGCGCCGACGGTGCTCACCGACGCGGCGAGCGCGGAGATGGTGAAGTACGCGGCGAACTGCTTCCTGGCCACCAAGCTCTCCTACGTCAACGCGATCGCGGAGCTGTGCGAGCAGCTGGGCGCGGACATCACCGACGTCACCGAGGGCATGGGCTACGACCGGCGGATCGGCCAGTCGTTCCTGCAACCCGGCCCGGGCTGGGGCGGTTCGTGCCTGCCCAAGGACACCGCCGCGCTGCTGCAGGTCGCCGAGGCCGTCGACTTCGAGTTCCCGCTGCTGCAGGCCACGATCTCGTCGAACGCGCACCAGCGGCAGCGGATGGTGGGCAAGGTCCGCGAGGCCTGCGGCGGCTCGCTGGCAGGGGAGCGGATCGGCCTGCTGGGGCTGACGTTCAAGGCGGGCACCGACGACCTGCGCGACTCCCCGGCGCTGGAGGTCGCCCGGTTGCTGGCCGACAACGGCGCCGAGCTGATCGCCCACGACCCCGGCCTGCGCGGCGACGAACCGGAGCTGCCCGCCGGCCTGACCCTGGTCGACGACCCGTACCAGGCGGCGAAGGGCGCCGCGGCGCTGGTGCTGCTCACCGAGTGGCAGGCGTTCCGGACCCTCGACTGGACCCTCGTCGCCGAAGCCCTCACCGGCCGCATCGTCGTCGACACGCGCAACCACCTCGACCCCGACGTCCTCCGCCGAGCCGGCCTCTCCTGGCGTGGAGTCGGCCGCACCCCGGTCACAGCCCTCACCTGAGCGGGACGCCGCCTCGTCGGCGGACGTCCGGTTCCAGCCGCGGGGTCCTTGCGCCGAAAGGCGGTGGGGAGGTGGGTTGATCGACCCTCGCCACCGGGGTGTCGGGAACCTAGGGTGGGCGCGTGTTCACGACTCGGCCGGAGCTCGCCGGCACTCACGGGATGGTCGCTTCGACGCACTGGCTCGCCTCGGCTGCGGGGATGGCCGTGCTGGAGGACGACGGGAACGCCTTCGACGCGGCCGTCGCGGCCGGGTTCGTGCTGCAGGTCGTCGAACCGCACCTGAACGGGCCGGGTGGTGAGGTCCCGGCCTTGTTCGCCACGGCCGCCGACCCGCGCCCGCGGGCGTTGTGCGGTCAGGGCCCGGCGCCGGCCGGTGCGACGATCGAGCACTACCGCGACGAGCTCGGCCTCGACCTGGTCCCCGGCACCGGGTTCCTGGCCACGACGGTGCCGGGCGCGTGGGACGGCTGGTTGACGCTGCTGCGCGACCACGGCACGAAGACGCTGCGCGAGGTGTTGACCTACGCGGTCGGGTACGCGCGCGGCGGGTACCCGATCGTGCCGCGCATCAGCGAGACCATCGGCACGGTCGCGGGCATGTTCCGGCAGCACTGGCAGACCTCCGCGAAGTGGTGGCTCAACCCCGACGGTTCGGTGCCGGAGCCGGGTTCGGTCCTGCGCAACCCCGTCCTCGCCGACACCTGGGAGCGGTTGCTGGCCGAGGCCGAGTCGGTCACCGGCCGGGAGGCGCAGATCGACGCCGCGCGCCGCGCATGGGCGCAGGGCTTCGTGGCCGAGGCGGTGGAGAAGTTCGTGCATGTCCCGCACCGGGACAACTCGGGCGGCGACCACGCGGGCGTGCTCACCGCGCAGGACATGGCCGACTTCGAGACCACCTACGAGGACCCGTTGACGGTCGACTTACCGGGCGGGTGGACGCTGGCGAAGTTCGGCATCTGGTCGCAGGGGCCGGCCCTCGCCCAGCAGTTGCAGCTGTTGGAAGACCTCCCGGTGTCCTACGTGGACGGAGTCGCCTCGGCGGACACCGTGCACGCGGCGGTGGAGGCCACCAAGCTCGCCTTCGCCGACCGCGAGGCCTGGTACGGCGACTCGGCCGACCCCGGTGTGCTGGCCGACCTGGTCTCCGAGGACTACGCCGCTCGGCGCCGGGAGTTGATCGGCTCGACGGCCTCGCCGCACCTGCGGCCCGGCTCGCCCGGCGGCCGCGCACCCGTCCTGCCCGCGTTCGTCGCCGAAGGGCGCGGTGTCGGTGGTCAGTCCGACCCGAGCGGCGTCGGCATCGGCGAGCCCACCGTGCTGCCCAACGGGGAGAGCCGCGGCGACACCGTGCACATCGACGTCGTCGACCGCTGGGGGAACATGATCTCCGCGACCCCCTCCGGTGGGTGGTTGCAGTCCTCGCCGACGATCCCGGAACTCGGCTTCTGCCTGGGCAGCCGTGCCCAGATGTTCTGGCTGGAAGAGGGGCTGCCGAACTCGCTGAAGCCGGGCAAGCGCCCGCGCATCACGTTGAGCCCGTCGCTGGCCCTGCGGGGCGGGGTCCCCACGCTGGCGTTCGGCACGCCGGGCGGTGACCAGCAGGACCAGTGGCAGCTGTGCTTCTGGCTGGCACACGTGCGCGCCGGGCTGAACCTGCAGGCCGCCATCGACGCGCCCGCCTGGCACAGCGCCGCGTTCCCGCGCTCCTTCTACCCGCGTGAGTGGGAACCGGGTGCGGTGGCGGTGGAATCGCGCATCGGCGCCGGCACCATCGCCGCGCTGGAAGCCCGTGGTCACAAGGTCGAGGACAACGGGCCGTGGTCGTTGGGACGCCTCTCGGCGGTCTCCCGCGACCCGGAGTCGGGCATGCTCAAGGCCGCCGCCAACCCGCGCGGCGCCCAGGGCTACGCGGCCGGCCGCTGACCTGACGCGGCCGGGAGCGTCGTCCCGAGCAGCAGCACCCGGAGGGTGCGCGCGGTCGCGTCGGTGATCAACCGCGGCGCCGTGGTGATGGCGTCCGGCAGCGCGACCGGACCGGTGAGGATGCCGGTGATCGCGTCGATCCCGTGCTCGTAGCTGGTGTCGGCGCCGGGGCCGATGGTGCCGCACAGCGCGATCACCGGTTTGCCGTGCTGCTTGGCCCGCCGGGCGACCTCGGTCGGGATCTTGCCGAGCGCGGTGGACGCGTCGATGGCACCTTCGGCGGTGATCACCAGGTCGGCGGTCCGCAGCCGCTGGTCGAGGTCGGTGCTGGTCAGGAACACGTCGAAGCGGGACCGCAGGCGTGCGCCGAGGACACCGGCGAGCCCGGCGGCCAACCCACCGGACGCCCCGGCACCTGGCAGCTCGGCCAGCTCGGGGTCCAGCAGCTGAGCCCAGTGCGCCATCGCCGAGGACAGCAGCTCCACGCTCGCCGCCGACGCGCCCTTCTGCGGGCCGAAGCGGCGGGCGACGCCGTCGGGGCCGCAGAGCACGTTGCGCGGGTTCACCGCGACCGTCATCTCCACTTCGGACAGTCGCGGGTCGAGTCCCGTGACGTCGACGCTCCGGGCGCGCAGCAGCTCTGCTCCACCCGGCCCGATCTCGCGCTCCTGCTCGTCACCGATCCGCACGCCCAGCGCCTGCAACGTCCCGGCACCCCCGTCGCAGACGCCCGAATCTCCGCAGCCGACCACGAGCCGCTCGGCACCGGCGTCCAGCGCGGCGCGGATCAGCTCACCGACGCCGCGGCTCGTGGTGCGACCGGGATCGCGGCCGTCGGCCGGAACCAGGGACAACCCGGCCGCGGCGGCCATCTCCACGAAGGCCGTGTTCCCGTCCAGCAGCGCGAAGTGGGTGTCGACCCGGTCACCGAGCGGACCCGTCACGGTCGCGGGCACGAGCGTGCCGCCGGTGGCGCGGGCCAGCAGCCGGGCCGATCCCTCACCACCGTCGATCAGCGGAACGGCGTCGACGACGCTGCCCGGGATGACCCGCCTGACGCCGGCCTGGATGGCGTCGGCGACCTGCTCGGCGTCCAGGCATTCCTTGAAACCGCTCGGCGCGACGACGATGCGCAACATTGCTTCCCTCCACGGTGGACTAGAGCGACAGGCTCAGCAGGGGCCAGATGAGCAGGGCGAACAGCACGACCAGCCCGGCCGTGACCGGCCCCAGCACCAGCGCGAGCCGCCTCAGCTCGCGCGGTGCGCAGTGCTCGGCGAACATCGCCAGCGGCTTCGCCGAAGACGGCAGCGTGTGGCAGAAACCGGCGGCGGCGGTCGAGGCGAAGGCCACCGCGACCGGGTTCGCGCCGACGGCCAGCGCGGCCGGCACCAGCAGCGGGATGAGCACCGCCGACCGCGCCGACCGGGACGTGACCAGCAGGTGCAGCGCGGTGCTCAGCACCACGACCGCGATCAGCAGCGGCACCAGGCCCTCGCCGATCAGCGCGTGCTCGGCGATCCACCGCGCGGCACCGGAGTCGGTGAGCGCGGTGCCCAGCGCGCCGGTCGCGGCCATGAACAGCAGCAACGACCAGGGGATTTCACCGACCGCGGCTTTCATCGGCACGGTGCCGAAGCGCGGCGAGGTGACCAGCAGGGCGGCACCGAGCGCGACGAGTGCAGGGGGCAGACCGTGCCAGGGCTCGGTGCTCCACAGCAGCACCACGACGGCCAGCAGCGCGCCGGCCCGGACCTCTGCGGGTCGCAGCCGTTCCGGCACGTCCAGCCGGGCGCGCAGGGCGGCCACGTCGACGCGCAGTGGCGCGCGCCGGTCCGCCCCTCCCGTCCACAGCACCAGTTCGGCGGCCAGGTGGGAGCTGACCAGCGCGAACGGTAGACCCCACACGAGCCACCAGCCGAACGAGATGCCTTCACCGGTCGTGGCAGCGAGGACCTGGCTGGTGATCAGGTGGGCTCCGGCACCGGTCAGGGTGGCGATGGCGGACAGCAGGACCACCACCGGCACGAGCAGGCCGACCGTCCGGACCAGGCGGTCCGGCAGTGCGGACGCCAGCGCGCGGTGCAGCGGGAGGGCCATCGCGGCCCGGCCGCTGGTGCTCGGGATCAGCAGGGCCGTGCCGACCAAGCCGAGCGTGAGCAGGTGGCACAGCGACCGCGGGGTCCGCGCCCGGCCGGCCAGGGCGAGCGCCATCCGCGCGGGCAGTCCGGTGCGGTTGACGCCCGCTGCCAGCATGAACGCGGCCACCAGCAGCCAGACCTGGTCCTCGCCGAGCGCGGCGAACAGCCGCTCCGATTCCAGCACGCCCAGCACCGCCAGCACCGCAGCTGCCAGCAGGGCGACGAAGGTGTCGTCGGTTCGCGACCGCGTCCACCCGATGATCGCCGCGCCGAACACGACCAGCGTCAGCAGCGCGTCGCGGCTCAGCGACCCGTCCAGGGCCGGGTCCGGCACGGTGAGGACCGCCAGCACTCCGAAGACGCCGACGCCGGCGAGGGTGAACCCGACCGCCCAGCCCCGCCCGTCGACCGGGTCCGCTCCCACGTCCTCGACCTGCACGAGGAAGACTCTCGGGGACCGGGCTGAGGCTCCGGTGAAGGCCGGGTGAGAGCACCTTCATCCACCTTGTCCACAGGCCTGTGGATGGAGTTGTCCACAGGTGCCTGACCTGGGAAGACGTCACCCCTCAGGCGGAGTTGTGCACAGCTGTGGACGGATTTATCCACAGCTGTGCACAGGTCTCCACAACACCGCCTCACCAGCACGAGCACACTCCGGCCGACCGGCCCGGCTCCTCCCTCCCCCACCCGCGCCCCCGCCTTCGAACTTCTCGCGAGGTTTCGAACGAGGCGGAAGGGCAGCTCAGCGCGACGTCGTGGTGGACCCCGGTCCTGCCACACCCGAGCGCTTCGCAGACCTCGGCGTGTCCGTGCTGGTGAGAGCGCTCCCCTCGAACTTCTCGGGAAGTTCGAGGGGAGACGTGGCCGCGAACTTCTCGGGAAGTTCGACGGGAGCTTCAGGCGTCGACGTTGTCGCGAAGTCCGCAGGGGCTTGGCCCGGCCTTGCTGCAGGTCCTGGGTCGTCGTGGTGAGGGACGCCGCGGCTGCGCGTGCCGACGTCTTCAGGACTGGCGTGCGATCGGTGGAACCGCTGTGCTCGGGGAGTGGCGCACCGGCAGCGCGCAGGCGGCGCGACCTAGGCGCCCAGTCGGTATCCCATGCCGCGGACGGTGCCGATGCGCTCGTTGCCGATCTTGCGGCGCAACGCACGGACGTAGACGTCCACGACGTTCGATCCCGGGTCGAAGTCGTAACTCCACACGTGGGAGAGGATCTGCTCGCGGCTCAGCACCTGACCCGGGTGCCGGAGGAACAGCTCCAGCAGCGCGAACTCGCGGGCCGTCAGGTCCACGACGCCGGTCGGCACCTGGGCGCGGCGGGTGCGCAGGTCCAGCGACAGCTCGCCGTCGCGCAACACCGTCACCTCCTCGACGCGCTCCGCCGAGCGCAGGCGCAGCCGGATGCGGGCCAGCAGTTCCTCGAAGCGGAAAGGCTTGGTCATGTAGTCGTCGGCGCCGCCTTCCAGCCCGGCGACGGTGTCGTGCACGGTGTCCCGCGCGGTCAGGATGATCACCGGCGCTGCCACCCGCTTGGCGCGGACGTCGCGCAGCACTGAGAAGCCGTCCCGGCCGGGCAACCCCAGGTCCAGCACGGCCAGGTCGTACTCGCCGTCGACCAGGTGCTGCAACGCCGCATCGCCGTCGGTGACGACGGTGGTGGTGAACCCGCTGGCCCGCAGTCCCTTCTCGATGAACGCCGCGATGCGCTCCTCGTCCTCGACGATCAGGATCTTGCTCATCACTCGTCCCCCGTGGTCCTCGCGGGCAGTTCCAGCCGGAAGGTCGCGCCCGTGCCGGGCGTGGAGCGCACCACGACCCGGCCGTGGTGGGCGTCGGCGATGGCCCGGACGATGGCCAGGCCCAGGCCGGCCCCGCCCGTGCGGCCGGTGCCGTGGGTGAACCGCTCGAAGATCTTCTGGACCTCCGCCGGGTCGACACCCGGTCCGTCGTCGCTGACCCACAGCTCGACCGTCCCGTCGCCGACGGCCGAGCCGATCCGGATCGTCGACCCCTCCTCGGTGTGCTGCACCGCGTTCTGCGCCAGCTGCACCACCGCCTGGGTGATCCGCTGCCCGTCCAGCGCGAACTCGCCCTCGCCGACCTCGGCCAGCACCCAGCGCCGGTCCCCGAGCGAGCGCACCTTCGCGTCGATGTCACTGGTCAGTTCGGCCAGCGACACCGCGGTCGGGGAGACGAAGTCGGGCCGGTCGGCCTTGGCCAGCACGAGCAGGTCGTTGACGATGCGAGTCATCCGGTCGAGCTCGTCGGTGCACAGCCGGACCACCTCGTCGCGCTCGGCGGGATCGACCCCGATCAGCTCGAGGTTGCCGCGCACGATCGTGATCGGGGTGCGCAGCTCGTGGCCGGCGTCGTCGACGAACTGCCGCTGGATGCGGAAGGCGTCCTCCAGCCGGTCCAGCATCGCGTTGAACTGGTCTGCCAGCGCGGCGATGTCGTCGCGCCCTTCCACCGGGATGCGCCTGGTCAGGTCGTGCTCGGTGATCTCGGCGGCGGCCTGCCGCACGGCGCGCACCGGCGCCAGGATCAGACCCGCCACCACCCAGGAGATCAACGCCGCCAGCACCACGCCGAGGGCGCTGACCAGCAACAGCACTCGGACGCTGCGCTCCACTTCGGCGGTCTCGGCCGCCGTGTGGCGCTCGATCACGAACCACGCGCTGCCGCCGCCCGCTGTCTCGGCGCGCACCTTCACCCAGTGCACCGGCCCGGCCGCGGTGTCCAGCACGCCGTGGGCTTCCGGGGCGTCGACGATCCGCTGCAGCACCGCCCGGTCGTGCGCGACGGTCTTGATCGACTCGGTCTGCTCCTGCGACACCACACCCAGACCGCCTGCGGTGGGCCACGCTCCGATCAGCGCCTCGTCGCCGTCCGGGTACTGGTGGCCGAGGTAGTTGCGCAGCAGCGTCCCCGGGTCGGCGAGCACCGTGCCGGTGACCGGGTCCCGGCCGCGCTCGGCGAAGGCCACGAACTCCCGGGCCTCCTGCTCCACCGACTCGGTCACCCGGTGGTCGACCTCGTCGTGCAGGTACTCGCGGACGATCACGATGACCGTCAGCAGCACCAGGACCAGCACGAGCAGCAACCAGCCCATGATCTGGGCGCGGGCGGGCACGCGGGTGCCGCGGCGTCCGGCGATCTTCAGCGGACGGGTCGGCAGGTCAGTCGTCATGGCCGTCCGTCACGTCGTCGTCGTGGGGTGCCGGCGGCGGGAGCTCGGCGGGTGGTGGCGGCACGTCGGACGGACCGGGCACGGCCGGGACGGGCGCGTTCGGGCTCGGGCCCGGTCCGGGTGAGCTGCCGACCCGCACCGTGTCCGGGACCTGGGGTGCGCGCGCCCCACCGGTCAACGCGAAGCTGATCAGCACGGCGGCGATGGGCAACGCCAAGGACGCGAGCAACAGGAACCCCCGGGGAGCGGAACGCATGGGACCACTCTGACCTCTCCAGGACAACCGCAGGTGAAGCCGCGATGAGAACCTCCTCATCTTCCCGCCGGAACCGGCCACGGCGGCCTGCGGTGGGGCGCTAACCTGCGACCGGATTCACAACTCGGTGAGGGGCGCATGGACGAGCGGCTGATCGACTGGACCGGGGAGCGGTGCGTTCCCTGGACCGAGGACGTGCAGGTGGTCTACGAGCACTACCACCGGTACGCGCTGGCGGCCCCCTTCGCGCGCGGCAAGCGGGTCCTCGACCTCGCCTGCGGTGAGGGCTACGGTGCCGCGCTGCTGGCCGCCGCGGGTGGCGAGGTCGTCGGCGTGGACGTCGACGAGCAGACCATCGCCCACGCCCGGCACCACTACGCCGGCCGCGACGTCAGCTTCGAGGTCGGCTCGATCACCGACCCCGACCTGCTCGCCGACGCCAAGCCCTTCGACGTCGTGGTGTGCTTCGAGGCCATCGAGCACGTCTCCGACCACTCAGCGGTGCTGCAGCTGGTCAAGTCGCGGATGAAGCAGGGCGGGCTGTTCCTGTCCAGCACACCCGACACGGCCGTCTACAGCCACGAGCACGGGAACGACAACCCGTTCCACGTCAAGGAGCTCACCGCCCGCGAGTACGAGTCGATGCTGGAGGAGACCTTCCGGCACGTGGCGGTGCTCAAGCAGAACGTCACCGTCGGCTCGATGGTGGTGCCCGCCGATCCCGGCGACCGCGACACCGCGATCGAGGGCGTCCGGCTGCAGACCATCGAGCGCACCGACACCGGCTGGGTGGTCGACCAGGGCGTCCCGCACACCTACTTGCTGGGCGTGGCCTCCGACAAGCACCTGCCGAAGCTGCCCGCGGCCGCCGTGCTCACCGATGCGCAGCTGACGCTGGCGCGCGGCGGGAACACCGCCGAGCTGGTCGAGCAGCGCGACGAGGCCGTCGCCGACGTCGCCAAGCTCAACGAGCTCTACCAGCGCAGCCGCGGCGAAGCCGAGGAGCTCAAGGGCGCCATCGCCCGGCTGGAGGAGCTGCGCAAGACCTCGGAGCAGCAGGGGGAGGCGGGCAAGGCCGAACTCGCCGAGCTCCGCGAGCGGTTGCGGGAGCGCGAGCTGCAGGCGCGACGCGACGCCGCCCGCGTCGAGTGGTTGCGCGACACCGCTGCCCGGCTCGAGGGTCAGCTCGCGGAGGCGCAGCGCCGGGTGGACGAGCTCGCCGCCGAGAACGCCGAGCTGGCCGCGCAGAACTCGGCGCTGGTGCAGCGCGCCGTCACCAAGTACCGCAAGGTCGTCGAGCGCGTCGCGCCGCGCGGCACCGCCCGCCGCGACGCCTACGAGATCGCGCTCGGCCGCAAGCCCGGCATCCCGGAAGTCGCCGCCGAACCCGGAACAGGGCCGGTGGCAGTGCCCTCCAGCGACCGGCCGCTGGTCAGCGTGATCGTGCCGGTGCACGGCAAGTGGCCCTACACCCGCCAGTGCCTGCGCTTCCTCGGCGGTCACCTGGTGTCGGTGCCGTTCGAGGTGATCGTCGTCGACGACGCCTCACCCGACGACAGCGCCGAGAAGCTCGCCGCCTGCGAAGGCGTCCGGCTGGTGCGCGCCGAGCGCAACCTCGGCTTCATCGGCGCCTGCAACCTCGGGGCCGAGCACGCGCGCGGTGAGCACCTCTTCTTCCTCAACAACGACGCCGAGGTCACCGAGTCCTGGCTGGACGTCCTCGTCGACACCATCACCACGGACCCGGCGATCGGGCTGGTCGGCGCCAAGCTGGTCTACCCCGACGGGCGGCTGCAGGAGTGCGGCGGCATCGTCTGGGCCGACGGCACCGGGTGGAACTACGGGCGCGGGACCGACGGCAGCGGCGCCGAGTTCCACGTCCTGCGCGACGTCGACTACTGCTCGGGTGCCGCGGTACTGGTGCGCGCGGAGCTGTTCCGCCAGGTTGGCGGGTTCGACACCCGCTTCGCCCCCGCCTACTACGAGGACACCGACCTGGCGTTCGCGGTCCGCGCCGCCGGCTACCGCACCGTCGTGCAGCCGAAGGCCGTGGTGGTGCACCACGAGGGCGTCTCCCACGGCACCGACATCGGTTCCGGCGTGAAGAAGCACCAGGAGCTCAACCGGCAGGTCTTCGTCGAGAAGTGGGCGGAGGTGCTGCGCGACGAGCACCTCCCGGAGGCGTCACCGCGGAACCTGTGGCTGGCCCGGCAGCGCGGCACGCGTGGCCATCACGGCCCGATCGTGCTGGTCAAGGACCACCAGGTGCCGCGGCCGGACTTCGACTCCGGTTCGGTGCGGATCTTCCGGGTGCTGCAGCAGCTGGTCGAGCTCGGCTACCGGGTGGTGTTCTTCCCCGGCAACCACGCGCCGCTGCAGCCCTACACCGAGGACCTGCAGCAGATCGGCGTGACCGTGCTGCCGCAACCCGAGCTCCAGCAGGCGTTCCTGCACGAGGCGGGGTCGGAGATCTCGCTCGCCCTGCTGTCCCGGCCGCAGGTCGCGTGGAGCCTGGTGGAGGAGCTGCGCACCCGCGCTCCGCACGCCGTCATCGCCTACGACACCGTCGACGTGCACTTCCTGCGCCTGGAGCGCGAGGCCGAGCTCGCCGAGCGGCAGGGCCAGGCACGACGGGCGGAGGCGTTGCGCCGCAAGGCATTCGCCTCGCAGCAGATGGAGCTCGGGCTGACCCGAGCTTGTGACGTGACGCTGGTGGTCTCCGAAGCCGAACGCGCGCTGCTGCGCGAGCTGGTCCCCGAGGCCGACGTGCGGGTGCTGTCGAACGTGCACGAGGTCGACCCCTCGCCGGCCGGTCTCGAGGGACGCCGCGACGTGCTGTTCGTCGGCAGCTTCGACCACCCGCCGAACGTCGACGCGGCCCGCTGGGCGGCTCGCGAGATCATGCCGCTGGTGCGCGAGCGGTGCCCGGACGCGGTCCTGCACGTCATCGGCAGCAACCCGACCGCTGAGGTCGAGGCGTTGGCGGGCCCGGGCGTCGAGGTCCACGGCTGGGTCGAGTCCCTCGAACCGCACTACGCGCAGGCCAGGGTCACCATCGCCCCGCTGCGCTTCGGTGCCGGCGTCAAGGGCAAGGTCGGCGAGAGCCTGTCCGTCGGTGTCCCGGTGGTCGGCACGACGGTCGCCGTCGAGGGCATGCACCTGAAGCCGGGCCAGGACGTCCTGGTCGCCGACGACGAGAACGCCTGCGCTGCAGCGGTGGTCCGCTTGCTCACCGAGGACGAGACCTGGAAAGCCCTGGCCACCTCAGGTCGCACGGCCGTGGAAGCCCAGTTCGGCCCGGAAGCCTCCCGAGCAGCCCTCACGGCCCTCCTCACCAAGATCCCCACCGCCTGACCGAGGACCACGCGAGGAACCTCACCCTCCGCACGCACCCGAACCGCGACACCCCAACCCCCACCCCGACCACCGACAACACGCCCAACAGCCCTGCAAGCCCGGGTGTGTTGGCGGCGCGGGCTGATGTCGCGCGAACCGCCCGGCCTGAACTCAAGCCGACGACTCTGCGTGCTCCGGTGCGTGGGGGCCGAGGGTCGGGTGATGTCGCGCGAACTTCTCCGCACCACCCCGCTCGAACTGGAACGACACCCTGAAGGCTCTGCGTGCTCCGGGGTGTTGGGGCCTGGGGTCGGTGATGTCGCGCGAAAGTGCGCACCACCCCACCTGACCTGCGACGACACGCCGAATGGGGTGAATGGTCCGGTGTGTTGGCCGGGCGGGACTCCCACTTCGCGCGATATTGCGGCCGTGCTCGTGGAGGTCTCGCGAGATGTGACCGGGGTGGTGGGAGGACGGGCGGTTGAGCACCCGGCCCGGCCCCTTGGGCACGTGGGCCGGGCTCGTCGTCCCGGTGGTGGGTCCGGCCCTGCGAGGATGCGGCGGAGCCGCTGTCCGGGTGGGGACACAGCTTGCCGCGGCGCGGGTTCTGAGCGGCGTCGAGGCGAGTACGCCGCGACGCCGTGCACCGGTCACGCACCAGGAGCGGCGCACGGAGCCGGTCAGGTCGGCTACCCGCACCGCTGGGCGGAGCGATCGCTGCGCAGGACCTAGTCGCGAACCGTGGGTGGGGTGTGGGCGAGCTGCTGGTCCAGGGTGCCCGCGAAGGTCTGCTGGGCCGCGTCCCGCTGCTCCGCCGGGCCGCTGACGTCGATGATCACCGCGTAGTGGTGCGCCACGTAGGCCGTCCGGAACGTCGCGCCGGTGGAGACGACCGAAACGCCCTGGTAGGACAGGTCCTCCACCTCGGACAGCCCCTGCTGCGCGGCGAGGTACTTCTCGACGACGGTCTGAGCGGCGTTGGTGTCGGGCAGCTTGAGCGCCAGCAGCGTCGTCTTCGGCTGCACGGCGTCGGTGCCGTTGAACCATCCTTCCACCAGGCCGTTCTGGAACGCCGTGTCGAGCACGGTCTTCGGCTGCAGCAGTCCGCCCTTGGCGCCTTGCAGGTTCGGCACGTCGAGCAGCCCGGTCCACGGGTGCGCCGGTCCGTTCGCGGCGACCAGCACCTCCTGCGTGGTGGCCGGCGGAGCCTTCGCTGCCGGTGGTTCCGGCAGCGGGGTGGTGGTCGGCGCCGGCGGTGGGGGCGGGGGAGCGGCGGTGCCCCCGCGCGGTTCCGTCGCTCCGCCGGCGAAGTAGAAGACGACCGCGACGATCACCACGACCAGCAGCACGGCGCCGATGGACAGGCCCGCGATCAGCTTGCCCTTGCCGGGCTTGCCCGCCGATTCGAAGACCTCCGGTCCTTGGCGCATCCAAGACGCTTCCCCGGAGTCGGACGAACCGGGCAGGTCATCGCCCCACGGCGTGCCGGTGGTTTCCACCGGACCCCAGCCCTGCGGGCCTTGCTGCTGACCGGCCCACGGCGGCTGCGACTGGCCCCACTGCGGCGGCGGTGGGGTCTGCGGGACGTTCACGACCTGCGTGCTGCCCGAGTCCGCGGGCGGCTGCTGTTGCTGGGCGTACGGGTTCGGCACGACCTGCGTCGTCTCCTCGCCGGTGCCTTGCTGCGGCTGCTGCTTGGCGACGTCGCCCCAGCTGAAGGCGGGCGGGAACGGGTTCTGCTGCTGGGCGGGCTGCTGCTGCGGGAAGCCCCCGGACGAGGGATCAGCCGGTGGCGTGGGGTCCTGCGCCGGGAAACCGTCCGGGTTCGACGGCGTCTGACCTGCGTGCCCGCCCTGCGCCCTGCCGAGCACGGCGTCCCTGCGCTGTCGGTACTCCTCGGCGGAGATGCGTCCCGCCGCGAGTTCGGCGTCGAGGTTCTGCAACTCGTCTTGCCAGGTCACCGATAGCGCCCTTCCCGGGATTCCATGAACGCCGCTGCTGCGATCGAAGCCATTCTGGCACTCAGCGCAGGTTTCGGGGTGCACAGCCCGAATAACGATACGGACTGCGCTCTGGTCCGGACGGGTGTCCGGGTTGTGAAGGGCCACGGGCCGTTCCGGCGCCCGGCTAGGCTACGCAGCGTTGACGGCTGCTGCGGGCACGGATCATTGGGGTGACCAGGTTGAGCGCTGCGCGTGTGGTGCACGCTCGCCCCGAGTTGTTCGCCGCCCCGAACCACGGTTTCGCCTGGATCCGGATGATCGGTGCGCTGCTGGTCATCTACGGTCACAGCTCCCCGCTGGTCGGCAGCGGTGAGCTGTTCCCGCCGGAGTGGCCGGTGCAGCCCGACGAGGGCGTGCTCATGGGCTTCTTCGCGCTGAGCGGTTTCCAGATCACCGAGAGCTGGTTGCGCGACCCGCACGCGCTGCGCTTCGCCGCCAAGCGGGTGCTGCGGCTGTGGCCGCCGATGCTCACGGTGTCGGTGGGCATGGCCCTGGTCGTCGGCCCGATGATCACGACCTTGCCGCTCGGCGAGTACTTCCGCGCGCGCGAGACCTGGGGCTACATCGTCCACAACGCGGGACTGCTGACCCTGCGGCACGACCTGCCGGGGGTCTTCGAGAGCAACCCGTGGCCGGGCGCGGTGAACGGCTCGCTGTGGACGCTGCCGATGGAGCTGCTGGCCTACGCGGGCCTGTTCGTGCTGTTGCTGCTGGGCACCGCCAGGAAGAACCTGCGTTGGCTGTCGCTGCTCGCACTGGTCGGCTTGATCGCCTGGGACCGCCACCTGGAGCAGACCCCGGGTGCCGAGTCGGCCGGTTCGCTGCTGAGCGTGCCGGTCGAGTCGCTGGTGGCGTTCCTCGTCGCCTTCGCGCTCGGCGTGCTGCTGAACCTGTACCGGGTCCCGCTGTCGCCGTTGGCCGCGGGCGTGGGGCTGGTCGTGCTGGTGGTGATGGGCAACAACACCACCGCGTCGGCGTGGATGGCGTTCGCGGTCAGCTACGCGGTGGTCGTGGCCGGGCACTTCTGGCCGGCGCGACTGGACGTGCCGGGCGTCTGGGTCAACGGCAGCTACGGCGTTTACGTCTGGGGGTTCCCGGTCCAGCAGCTGCTGGCGCTGGCCGGGATTCGCGGCCAGTGGCTCATGCTGCTCTGCGCGGCCCCGATCGCCTACGTGCTGGGCACCCTGTCGTGGAAGTACGTGGAAGACCCCACGATGCGCTTGCGCCACCTGCTCACCCCGCGTGCCGAGCGCGACCCGGGTGGTGCGGGGCCTCCGGCCGGGGACGACCCGCCCACGGACGTCTTCGCCCGGACCGCGGGCGACGGCGACGAGCGGGAAGTGCCTGCTGCCAGCGGAGCACGGCCTTCGGGTGCCGGTGTTCCGGAGCGGCAGGTGCCGGCGCGTCCGCCGGGGAACGGGGTGCGGCGGCGGCCGGTGAGTCCTCCACCGGAACGGAACCTCTCACGTCGACCGGCACCACGTCCGCTGCCGTCCGAGGACCCACCGCTGGCACGGCGGTGGGTCGAGGAGGTCGAGCCGCCGGGCGGCACGCACGCGCGCGGCCCCGAACCGGGCCGTCACGCGACTTCCGAACGCCCCGATCGCCGCTGACCGCCGCGTACCCTGGGGAGCATGTTCGGTGGGAAGCTGAAGATGATCGAGCCGTCGTCGGCGTTGCCCGGGCGGGACACCGCCATGGCGGTGAACGGGCAGCACGCCGTGTTCCCCGAGCGCCGCGTCGTCCCGCCGTTCCCGGAAGGCCTGGCCACCGCGGTGGTCGGCATGGGCTGCTTCTGGGGCGCGGAGCGCGTGTTCTGGCAGACCGAGGGCGTGTGGACCACCGCCGTCGGCTACGCGGGCGGCTACACGCCGAACCCGACCTACGAGGAGGTCTGCTCGGGCCTGACCGGGCACACCGAAGCAGTCCTGGTGGTCTTCGACCCGGAGAAGATCAGCTACCAGCAGGTGCTGAAGGTGTTCTGGGAGAACCACGACCCCACCCAGGGGATGCGCCAGGGCAACGACCTCGGCACCCAGTACCGCTCGGCCATCTACTACACCGACGAGCAGCAGAAAGCCGTGGCGGAAGCCAGCCGGGACGCCTTCCAGGAGGCCTTGACCGCAGCGGGCAAGGGCCAGATCACGACCGAGATCGCCGCGTTGCAGGAGTTCTACTACGCCGAGGACTACCACCAGCAGTACCTCTCGGACGCCAAGAACCCGAACGGGTACTGCGGCCTGGGAGGGACCGGAGTCGCCTGCCCAGCCGGCCTCGGTGTGGAGAGCTGATCTTCTCGAAGTTCGCTGTGCGAGCCGGTGCGGGTGGCAGAACCTGAGTGGCTCCGTGCGCCGCTCCTCGAGCACGTTCACGCGGCGTCACGGCGTCACGGCGTACTCGCCACGAAGCCGCTCAGAACCGGCGGCGGTGCGGGCTGAGTCCCACACCTGAAGGCGGAAGCTGCCGGACCTGCGCGAGTGGGTGGCCAAGGCGAGGGGTCTGCCGGTGGTGCAGCCGAGTGGCGGCAGAGGTTGTGGTGGGCGAGAACTTCTACGCCGCACTTCGTGAACTACGACCAACCACACAAAGGAGTGGGGCCGAGGTGATCACCTCGGCCCCACTCCTGCGAGCGGATGACGGGACTCGAACCCGCGACCCTCACCTTGGCAAGGTGATGCGCTACCAGCTGCGCTACATCCGCATCTTCACCGCCTCCCGGTGACTTCCGCCCCGGTTGGCTGTTGATGAACACTTTAGCCCATGGCTGCAAGCCCGTTCACCGGGGGGTCCCCCACCGGGGCCGGCTAGCCGATCGCCCGGGTCGGGGTGAGGCGCAGCAGCACCCTGTTCTCCGAGCGCATGGCTTCGCGGTAGGAGTCCCAGTCCTCGTGCTCACCGGAGACGCGGCGGTAGTAGTCCTCCAGCAGCGGCAGGGCGTCGGGGAGCTCGACGACCTCGGCCTCGGCGTCGACCTGGAACCAGCGTCCGAAGAAGGCGTCCGGCAGCACGCACAGCCACGCGCGCGGGTCGCGCCGGAGGTTGCGGACCTTGCCCGAGGCCGACCGCGTGCTGATCACGACCCGGCCGTTCGCGTCCACGGTCGCCAAGACCGGGGTCATCAGCGGGGTGCCGTCGCCGCGCAGGGTCCCCAGCACGGCGCGGTGCTGCTCGCGGAGCAGTTCGCGTGCGACGTCGACGTCCACCCGGCACCTCCGACCGCGGCCTCTCTCGTGCCCGGAGCGTAGTGGTTCTGCCGGGTTGATTCCCGTCGCGAGGGTTGGCCCGGGCCCTCGGGATGATCGACAATGGCGCGGGCGGACGCGCACCGGGCCGGTGCCGGGAGCGGTACCGTGGCGCCACGCTCGGTGACGGGTGCGGTTCCAGTGGCAGTGGGTGTTCGAGTGACCAGCCCGGGTGGGCGGGGAGGCGTTGATGAACCGGGTGGTGCGGGGCTCCGACGGCCGGGATTGGACGATCCGGGCGAACCTGGAGTGGTCCAACCCGATCGTGGTGGACGAGTTCGAGCACGACGTCAACGGCGGTTCGACGCCGGCGGTCGTCGTGGGTGCCGCGCTCGCGGCGCTGGTGGTGGTGTTCATCGCCTGGACGCCCGCCGAGGTGGTCGTCCCGCCCTGGCTGATCGCGCTGCTCGTGCTGGCGGTCCTGTTCTTCCCGGTCCGCTGGGTGCTGCACCGGCCGTGGACGCTGACCGCGTCGACGCCGGGTGACGCCGACGAGAACCCGCCGGAGACCTGGGTGGGTGTCGTGCGCGGCTTCATCGAGGTGCGTCAGGAGGTCTCCCAGGTGGCCCGGCACATCGAGCTCTACGCGGAACCCGACATGAACGGCCGGCTCCAACCCACCGAGTAGCGGCGTTCCTCGGGCACACTGGGTGCGTGCCGGAACTTCCCGAGGTCGAGGCGCTCGCCCAGCACCTCCGCGACCACGCCGTGGGGCGCGTGGTCGCGCGCGTGGACGTCGCCTCGATGAGCGTGCTCAAGACCGCTGCTCCGCCCCACACCGCGCTGCACGACCGCGAGGTGACCGGTGCCGCCAGGCACGGCAAGTTCCTCGACCTGGACTGCGGCGGCCTGCACCTGGTGTGCCACCTGGCGCGCGCGGGGTGGATGCGCTGGTCGGACAAGCTCGCCGCGACCCCGCCGAAGCCCGGCCGGGGCCCGATCGCCCTGCGGGTGCACCTCGGCGGCGTCGGCTTCGACCTGACCGAGGCGGGCACCCAGAAGAGCCTGGCCGCGTGGATCGTCGAGGACGTGGCCGAGGTGCCCGGGATCGCGAAGCTGGGGCCGGACGCCCTGGAGGTCGACGCCGAGCGGCTCGCGGCGCTGCTCGACGGGCGCACCGAGCGGATCAAGACGGTGCTGACCGAGCAGTCCACGATCGCGGGAATCGGCAACGCCTACTCGGACGAGATCCTGCACGCCGCCAAGCTCTCGCCCTTCGCCACGGCCGGCAAGCTCGACGAAGCGGCGGTGGCCCGGTTGCACGGCTGCGTCCAGGACATCCTCCGCGACGCCGTGGACCGCTCGCTGCAGCAGGACGCCGCGCGGCTCAAGGCCGAGAAGCGGTCGGGCATGCGCGTGCACGCCCGCACCGGTTTGCCGTGCCCGGTGTGCGGTGACACGGTTCGGGAGGTCTCCTTCGCGGACCGGTCGATGCAGTACTGCCCGACGTGCCAGACCGGTGGGAAGCAGCTGGCGGATCGCAGGATGTCCCGGCTGCTCAAGTGAGCTGTCCACAGGCTGTGGACAGCTCCTGGGGTTGTGCACAGCCGTTGCTCGGCTGAACGGGGGAGCGGATTCCGCTGGACGGAAGGCGTGCCTGCCGTTCACCGATGGAAAACCCGCACTGACCGTAGCCGCCTTGATTCGCGGTGTGCGGCTCGGGCAGATTGATGTTGTGGCGGAGTTGTTGACAGAGCGGACGGTCCTGACCACGCTCGCGGCACTCGCCGTGCTGGGCATGTTCGTGCTGCTGTGCCGGGCGCGTCGGGTGAGCACCTCGGTGGAGGACGCCACGTTGGCGGCTCTGCACCGGGTGACCAGCGCGGCGCCCTACCTGCGCGCGGGCCTGAACCAGGAATCGGCCGACAAGACGGGCCCACACCTGCGAGAACTGCTGGCCTGCGTGGCCGTCGGCATCGTCGACGCCGACGGCACCCTCCTGACCTGGGACGGCGAGGCCAACCACCACTACGCCGACCTGCGCACCAAGATCGAGCAGGTGCTGCGGACGGGCAAGCGCGACTTCCTCGACCACGGGGACGTGGTCTGCGAGCAGCGGCCCTGCCCGATGCGGCACGCTGCCGTGGTGCCGCTGGAGGTCGAGGGCCAGGTCCGGGGCGTGCTGACGGTGATCGCCGGCGGCGACCGCAAGAGGCTGCTCAGGGCGGCAGCGGAGGTCGCCCACCACGTGTCCACCCAGCTCGAGCTCGCCGAGCTGCAGGAGTCCAAGGAGCGCTTGGCCCAGGCGGAGGTGCGTGCGCTGCGCGCCCAGATCTCCCCGCACTTCATCTACAACGCGCTCAACACGATCTCCTCGCTCATCCGCACCGACCCGGAGCACGCGCGGGACCTGCTCCAGGAGTTCGCCGACTTCACCCGCTACTCGTTCCGCAACAGCGGCCTCTACACGACGCTGGCGGACGAGATCCGCAACATCGACCGCTACCTGACGCTGGAGAGCGCGCGCTTCGGCCCGGACCGGCTCAACGTGCAGCTCAAGATCGCCCCGGAGGTGCTACCGGTGGTGGTGCCGTTCCTCGCGCTGCAGCCGCTCGTGGAGAACGCCGTCCGGCACGGGCTCGCCAACAAGCCCGGCGGCGGCACCGTGTCGGTCACCGCCGAGGACAACGGGTCCGAGGCGCTGATCAGCGTCGACGACGACGGCATCGGGATGGACCCGGAGCTGCTCGACGCCGAGCTGGCCAACGCCCACCTCACCGGCGCCCACGTCGGGCTCGGCAACATCAACAACCGGATGCGCGCCACCTTCGGCAACGACTACGGGCTGATCGTGGAGACCGAGAAGGGCGCGGGCATGAAGGTGATCATGCGGGTGCCGAAGTTCGCCCCGGGCGTGCGGCCCGAGCCGCTGCCGCCGGTGGACGAGCCGGGCGTTGGCTTGGCCGCTGGACCGGCCCTGAAGCGGTAGCGTCGGGGCATGGATGAGAAGTCACCACGAAAGTTCGTCGACGTGGTCACCACCAAGCTGCCCAAGGAGTTGACCGGCAGGTTCACCGGGAAGCTCCCGGGCGTGGGCGATCGAAAGCCGGTCGTCGCGGTGCTCAAGCTGCAAGGCGTCATCACGCCGCAGTCGTCTCCGGCGGGGCGGCCCACGATCTCGATCCACAACGTCGAATCGGCGATCAAGCGCGCGTTCGCGTTCGACCGGCTCAGCGCCGTGGTGCTGTCGATCAACTCGCCGGGCGGATCGCCCACCCAGTCCGCGCTGGTCGCGGACCGGATCCGCGGCCTGGCGGAGGAGAAGGGCGTGCCGGTCGTGGCGTACTGCGAGGACGTCGCGGCCTCCGGCGGTTATTGGCTGGCGTGCGCTGCCGACGAGATCTACGCGCACCAGACCTCGATGGTCGGCTCGGTCGGCGTGGTCAGCGCCAGCTTCGGCATGACGGGCCTGCTCGACAAGCTCGGCGTCGAGCGGCGGGTCTACACCGCGGGGGAGAACAAGGTGCGGCTGGACCCGTTCCGCCCTGTGAAGGCGGAAGACGTGGAGTGGCTGTGCGGGATGCAGGATGAGCTGCACGGCCAGTTCCGGGAGTGGGTCCGCGAGCGCCGCGGCAGCAAGCTCTCCGGTACCGAGGAGGAGCTGTTCTCCGGGGAGGTCTGGACCGGGGCGAAGGCCGCCAAGCTCGGCCTGGTCGACGGTGTCGGTACGCTGCGGGAGATCGTCGAACACAAGTTCCCCGACGCCCAGATGCAGACCGTGGAATGCCGCAAGACGCTGCTCTCGCGGCTCGGGGTCGCCGCGCGCACGTCGCGCAACCCGCTGGCGAACGTGATCTCCGGGCTCGACGAGCTGGAACACCGCGCCATGTGGAACCGCTTCGGGCTGTAGAGCCGGCGCTTCAGGTCCTCACTGGGAGTCCGGCGGGGGCCCGTGACGCAGGCCTTGCGGACGAAGCTGATCCACTTCGCCGAGGCGGTCTCGACCCGTCAGGTCAACCGACTGGGCCGTTCGGGCGAAATTCGCCTTCGCGGAGCTGAATCTTCCCCCGACCTCTCGTGGAGGACCCTCGTGCTGCGCTAACAACTAGGGTTCGCGGCCGCTCGTACGAGCCGGTGCGGGAGGCACCGGCGGGGACACCACGACATGGACAGTGCGCCGAAGGCGCGGCACGATATGGCGTTGCATTGAGTACACGAGAGAACTCCGACGGGCTCGTCGTCCTCGCCGTCGACGACGAGCGGGCCGGGTTGGACGAGATGAAGTACCTGCTCGGCAGCAACCCCCGCGTCGGCCGGGTGCTGACCGCGTTCGACGCCGCCGAGGCGCTGCGCCTGTTGCGCAGCGACGATCCGGAGCTGATCGGTCGGCGTGACGACGACGAGTCCATCGTGGACGCCGTCTTCGCCGACGTCTCGATGCCGGGGTTGTCGGGCATGGAGCTGGCTCGGGTGCTCACCGCGTTCCGCAACCCGCCCGCGTTGGTGTTCATCACCGGGCACGAGGAGAACGCGCTGGAAGCGTTCGAGGTCGGGGCGCTGGACTACATCATGAAGCCCGCCAACGCCGACCGCGTCGACCGCGCGCTGCGCGGCATCGAGAAGAACAAGCAGCAGTCCGGCAGAGGTGCGCCGAAACCGCTCGAAGCCCCGGCGCAGGACGACGACGAGGTCATCCCGGTCGAACTCGCCGGCACCACGCGGATGATCCCGCGCAAGGAGGTCCGCTGGGTCGAGGCGCAGGGCGACTACGCGCGGCTGCACACCACCGAGGGCTCGCACCTGGTGCGGATCCCGTTGGCGCAGCTGGAAGAGCGCTGGGGCGAAGCCGGTTTCCTGCGCATCCACCGGTCTTTCCTGGTGTCGCTGTCCCTGGTCACCGAGCTGCGGATGTCTTCGTCCGGCTACTCGGTGGTGCTCGGCGGCGGACCGCCGAAGGAACTCCCCGTCTCCCGCCGGCACACCCGGGAGCTCAAGGACCGCCTGGTGAAGGCGCCGCGGGACAACTGGGGACAGCAGTGAGCGGGACGGGATGAGCCCGGAGAGCTTCGACGTCCGAGCCCGGTTGGGGGAGTTCTCGCCCCGGCCGCGGCGCAAGCGCGTCGTGCTCGCCGACCGGCGCGGGCCGCACGTCCCGCGCGTCCGCGTCGAAGTGCACGAGCAGACCGGGGCGCTCGAAGGACTCGTCCGGGACCTGGTCGAGAAGCAGCTCCGGGCAGCCCTGCTGCTGACCGGGGTCCTCGCTCTCGTGCTGGGCGGCCTGCCCCTGGCCTTCTGGCTGGTGCCCGCGATCGGCGAGTGGCAGGTGTTCGGGCTCCGCGTGCCGTGGCTGGTCCTCGGCGTGCTGGTCTACCCGTTCCTGGTGGTCGTGGGTCTGCTGTTCACCCGGCGCGCGGAGCGCAACGAGGAGGACTTCCTCGGCATGCTCGAAGAATGACCGGTGCTTCGGGCCCACCGGCTGCTCTGCGTAAGGTGGGTGCGACTCGTGGGCACCAGGGTGGCTGGGTGAGATGTTCTCGAACGTGTGGTCCTTGAGCGGCGTCGTCCTGATCGTCGTCGCGACGCTGGGCATCGGCCTGTGGGGGTCGCGCTCGGCTCGGACCACGGACTTCTCCGCTGCCCGCAAGCCGGTTCGGGAAGAGCGCAACGCGGCGGCGATCTCGGGGGAGTACCTGTCCGCGGCCTCGTTCCTGGGTGTGGCCGGCCTGGTGCTCAAGGACGGTGTCGACGCCCTCTGGTACCCGATCGGCTTCGCGGCGGGCTACCTGGCGCTGATGCTGTTCGTCGTCGCGCCCATGCGCCGGTCCGGCGCCTACACGATGCCCGACTTCGTCGAGGCGCGGCTGAACTCGCTGAGCCTCCGCTCGCTGTCCACGGTGGTCGTGGTCGTCATCGGCTGGCTGTACCTGGTCCCGCAGCTGCAGGCGGCCGGGATGACGCTGGCGGCCATCGTCGGGACCGAGTACCGCGCAGGCGTTCTCGTCATCGCGCTGATCGTGCACATCAGCGTGGTCAGCGGGGTGCTGCGCGCGGTGACCCTGGTGCAGGCCTTCCAGTACTGGGTGAAGCTGTTCGCGATCACCCTGCCCGCCTTCGCGCTGCTGGTCGTGTTCGTGGTCAGCGGGCAGCGGCAGGCCCTGGAAGAGCCCCGGACGCCGTTCTTCCCGCAGGACACCACGGTCGACGTGCAGACCGACGTGACCGTCCAGGTCACCGAGCCGGTGTGGCTGACCGCCGCGGAGGGCTCCGGCCTGGCCGGCGCGGTCTACCTGCAGCCGGGGGAACACCCGGTGCCGGCGGGCAGCGAGCTGCGGTTCCCGGCGGGTGCCGCGGTGCCGGTGGTGACCGGTGCGGTGCCGGACAACGCGAGCTGGCTGCGCCCGCACCCGGAAGGGTTGCCCGGTGTGCTGGAGACGTACTCGGTGCTGATCGCGACGTTCCTGGGAACGATGGGGTTGCCGCACGTGCTGGGCCGCTTCTACGCCAACCCCTCGGGCGCGGGCGCGCGCCGCACCGCGCTGTACGTGCTGGGCCTGCTGGGCGCGTTCTACCTGTTCCCCACCCTCTTCGGGCTCCTGTCCCGGCTGTACGTGCCGCAGCTGCTGGTGACCGGGCAGACGGACGCGGCGGTGCTGCTGCTGCCGCACGCGATGCTCGGCGGCTGGGTCGGCGGGGTGCTGGCGGCGATCACCGCGGCGGGAGCGTTCGCCGCGTTCCTGTCCACGTCGTCGGGTCTGGTCATGGGGCTGGCCGGGGTGCTGTCCTCGCGAGACGTGCTGTGGGGCCGGACGATGCGGTTCTCGTCGGCGGCGCTGCTGTCGTGCTCAGTGCCGGTGGTGCTGGCCTTGGCTGTCGACGGTCACGACATCGCGCGCAGCGTCGGACTGGCCTTCGCGATGGCGGCTTCCACGTTCGCCCCGGTGCTGGTGCTGGGCATCTGGTGGCGCGGGTTGACCGCGGCCGGCGCGGCGTGGGGGATGCTCACCGGCGGGTCGTTGGTGCTGATCGCGGTGCTGGTCGCGCACGTCGCCGGCGATCACGGCTGGTGGGGTCGGCTGGTGGCGCAACCGGCGCTGGTGACGGTCCCGGTGGCGTTCGCGGTGACCTACCTGGTCAGCCGGGCCACCAGAACCCGCGTGCCGGAGGGTGTCTCGCGGTTGATGCTGCGGTTGCACGCCCCCGACCGGCTGGGTTTCGTCGACAGCAGGCCGCTCGCCGAGCAGGCGCCGAAGCCGGGTCGGCACGAGCGGTGAGGCGCTCCTCACCGAACAACGCAGCCGCCGAACGGGCGATGCTGTTTCCGGGAGTTGATCACTGAGCGTCGCGAATTGCGCTGCGGGGCCGCGCGGGGATGCTCCATCCGAATGAAAATCCGGCCATTCGCCGCAATTCGATGCATCCTGTTGAGCTGTCAACCTTCACTCGATCGTTAGCACGCGTACTCCCAACGGACCTACCCATCGACGCTTCCAGTTCCGTAGCGTTCCGGCGTTGTGTGGTTCAGGCTCACGCTTGGCGGTATCGCGAGGGTGAGCCTTTCTTCGTGGAAGGAGAGCCGTGAGCGCCACGGACCAAAACGGGTCCGGGTCCGGTATTGACGCCGAAACCTGGGCCGCTGCGCAAAGCAGTCCCGAATTCGCCCAACTGCGCGGACGACTGCGCAACTTCGTGTTCCCCGTATCGGCGTTGTTCCTGGTCTGGTACCTGGTGTACGTGCTGCTCGCCGACTACGCGCACGGATTCATGAGCATCAAGCTGGTCGGTAACATCAACGTCGGACTGGTGCTCGGCCTGCTTCAGTTCGTGTCCACGTTCGTGATCACGACCTGGTACGTCCGCTACGCCAACAAGAATCTGGACCCGGTCGCCGAACAGATCCGCGAGAACGTCGAGGGAGGCGGCAAGTGAGCTCGGTGCAGGCATTTTCCGCTACTCAACCCCTCGCGCAAGAAGCCGTCGGCGGCAACTCGATGCTGAACATCGGCATCTTCGCCATCTTCGTCGCGGTCACGATGGTGATCGTGTTCCGGGCCAGCAAGAACACCAAGACGGCCTCGGACTACTACGCCGCGGGGCACGCGTTCAGCGGGCCGCAGAACGGCATCGCCATCTCCGGTGACTACCTGTCGGCCGCGTCGTTCCTCGGCATCGCCGGTGCCATCGCGGTCAACGGCTACGACGGCTTCCTCTACTCCATCGGCTTCCTGGTGGCCTGGCTGGTCGCCCTCCTGCTGGTGGCCGAGCTGCTCCGCAACACCGGTCGCTACACGATGGGTGACGTGCTCAGCTTCCGGATGCGGGAGCGTCCGGTGCGCACCGCGGCGTCGCTGTCCACGCTGGTGGTGAGCTTCTTCTACCTGCTGGCGCAGATGGCCGGTGCCGGTGGTCTGATCGCGCTGCTGCTGGGCATCACCGACAAGGGCGGCCAGGCGATCGTGATCGCCGTGGTCGGTGCGCTGATGATCCTCTACGTCCTGGTCGGCGGCATGCGCGGCACGACCTGGGTGCAGATCATCAAGGCGGCGCTGCTCATCGCCGGTGCCTTCGTCATGACCATCTGGGTCTTGGGGCTGTACGGGTTCAACCTGTCGGCGCTGCTCGGCCACGCCGCCGACGTCGCCGGTGACAAGGTGCTCAACCCGGGTGCCAAGTACGGCAAGTCGGAGACCAGCAAGCTGGACTTCATCTCGCTGGGCATCGCCCTGGTGCTGGGGACCGCCGGTCTGCCGCACGTGCTGATGCGCTTCTACACCGTGCCGACGGCGAAGGAAGCGCGTCGTTCGGTGGTCTGGGCGATCTGGCTGATCGGCCTGTTCTACCTGTTCACGCTGGTCCTCGGTTACGGGGCGGGCGCGATGGTCGGACCGGACACGATCAAGGACGCTCCGGGTGGGGTGAACTCGGCGGCTCCGCTGCTGGCCTCCTACCTGGGCGGCCCGCTGCTGCTGGGCTTCATCTCCGCGGTCGCCTTCGCCACGATCCTGGCGGTCGTCGCCGGTCTGACGATCACGGCCTCGGCCTCGTTCGCGCACGACATCTACGCGAACGTGATCAAGAAGGGCCAGGTCGACTCCAAGCAGCAGGAGGTCCGCGTCGCGCGGATCACCGCGGTGGTCATCGGTGTCGTGTCCATCCTCGGCGGCATCGCGGCCAACGGGCAGAACGTCGCCTTCCTGGTCGCGCTGGCCTTCGCCGTCGCGGCCTCGGCGAACCTGCCGACGCTGCTGTACTCGCTGTTCTGGAAGCGGTTCAACACCACCGGCGCGTTGTTCAGCATCTACGGTGGTCTGGCGATCACCATCGTGCTGATCATCTTCTCGCCGGCGGTCTCGGGCAGCGAGGAAGCGATGTTCCCGACGCTGGACATCGCGGTGTTCCCGCTGCAGAACCCGGGCCTGGTGTCGATCCCGCTGTCGTTCCTGCTCGGGTACATCGGTACCAAGATCAGCAAGGACGAGAACGGCGGCACCAAGTACGCCGAGATGGAGGTCCGCTCCCTCACCGGTGCGGGCGCGGAGAAGGCTGTTCAGCACTGATCCGTCCCTCCCGCGCGAGCGCCCCGGGTCACCAGCAGGTGACCCGGGGCGTTTCCCATTCCCAGGGGTGGAAGCGGCACACCCTCACACCGGCACCACGCGCGGCGTGGCAGCATCGGGGTTGTGACTACGCCACCTCCTGGACACGTGCCCGGTGTTCACCCGGAAGAACTGCCCGAACAGCTGCCCGCGGGCAGCGCGCTGCTGGACGTCCGCGAGGACGACGAATGGCAGGCGGGGCACGCTCCCGAGGCCGTGCACATCCCGATGAGCCAGCTCGTGGAGCGCCTCGACGACATCCCGGAGGCCGATCAGGTCTACGTGGTGTGCCGTTCCGGCGGCCGCTCGGCGAAGGTCACCGCGTACCTCAACGCCAACGGCTGGGACGCGGTCAACCTCGAGCGCGGCATGAACGGCTGGTCGGCCAACGGCCGGCCGATGGTGTCCGGAACCGCCGACGGCGAGCCGTACGTGCTGTGAGCTCCCGGCCCCAGCCCGACCGGATGGAGTGGGTGGCCACTCCGCCCGGCGGTCCGCGCCGCGCCCGGCAGCAGCGCCGGTCGCGGCCCTACACCGGTCCGCCGTCCTATCCGGCACCCCCGCGCTGGGGCTTCCCGCTGCTGGCCTGGCGCTGGCCGCTGGCCCTGCCCACCGGCGGCAACCGCGTCGACCCGTTCGAGCGCGCCGGGGCGACGGCCGGCACCGCCATCGCCGCGCTGTGGGTGACCGCGGGCGTCGCCGCGCTGGCGACCTTCGCCGAGGCGTGGCGCTACGTGCTGCTGCTCCTCAGCAGGAGCCAAGCGCTGCCGCGCACGGTGCTGGCGATCTCGGACGCCCTGGTCGGGACCACCGGCCTGATCCTGGTGCTGATGGGCGTGCTGACCGGCGTGTTCGTGGTGCTGTGGGGCCTGCGAGCGCGGGTCGCGGCGGCCGAGCGCATCGGTGTCCGCAACGCCCGTCCGGACTGGCAGCTGGTGGTCGGCGTGCTGGTGCCGGGGCTGAACCTGCTGGTCCCGGGTGCGGCCGTGGCCGAGCTGGAGCACTCGCTGCTGGTCGCGGAGGGCGCTCGGGAGAAGGGCGCGCGTCCGTGGCCGAGCCTGCGGGTCCGGTTCTGGTGGGCGCTGTGGGCGGCGACCGTGGTGGTCGCGCTGATCACCTTCGTCTGGACCTTCCGCGACGGCGTCCAGGCCCTGGCCGACGGCGTCGTGCTGCACGCGGTCAACGACGCGCTGGTCACCGCGCTGGCGGTGGTGACCGCGCGGCTCATCGACCACTTCATGCGGCTGCTGCTGCCACCCGACCCGGCGGAGCTGAGCCGCCTCCAGGTCCACGCGGTGCGCGCGGCGCCTCCGCCGCAGCGGGCCCCCCGTCCGGGCACGGCTCCTCGCTGACGTGGGTCACACGTGACGGCGCTGCCGAAGCCGGGTCGGAACACTGGAGGCGTGGAAGAGATGCCTGAGGTCGTCGCGCACCGAGGCGCCTCGGCGCACCGCGCCGAGCACACCCGGTCCGCCTACGAGCTGGCGCTGGAGCAAGGCGCGGACGCCTTGGAGTGCGACGTCCGCGTGACCCGCGACGGCCACCTGGTCTGCGTGCACGACCGCCGCATCGACCGGACCTCGAGCGGACGCGGCGTGGTCAGCGCGTTGACCGTGGCCGCGATGGCCGAGATCGACTTCGGTCGTTCCGCCACCGAGCTCGGCGTCCTCACCCTCGACGAACTCCTCGGGATGGTCCGCGCGAGCCCGCGTCAGACGAAGCTGTTCGTGGAGACCAAGCACCCGGTCCGCTACGGCGGCCTCGTCGAGCACAAGCTCGTCGCGCTGCTGGCCAGGCATGGGCTGGCCACGCCGGAGACCCAGGCCGACTCGCCGGTGCTGATGATGTCCTTCGCCTCCGCCGCCGTCCGCCGGTTCAAGGCGGCCGCGCCGGCGGTGCCGACGGTGCAGCTGTTCAGCCGCTTCACCGGAGCTCGCCGCGGTGGCGTCCTGCCGCCGTGGGCGGACCTGGCAGGTCCGGACGTGCGGCTGCTGCGCGAGGACCCCGGCTTCGTGAAGCGCGCCGCGGCGCTCGGCCGGGACACCTACTGCTGGACCGTCGACGCGGCCGCGGACATCGACCTGTGCCGCGACGCAGGCGTGCGCTACGTGGCGACCAACGCGCCGCGCGCGACACGGCTCCACCTGGCTGATCCCGACGCGGCGCGGTTCGGTAGCGTCACTCAGCAGTCACCGCCAGCGATTGGATGAGCCGTGTCGAAGCGAGCCACGACCAAGCCAGCACAGCCCGAAGGCGCCGTCGGCCCCCGCCAGCCCTGCCCGTGCGGGTCGGGCAAGCGCTACAAGGCCTGCCACGGCAAGGCCGGGGGTGCCGCGGACGTGATCGTGACCCGTCCGTTCGAGGGCTTGGCCGCCGAGTGCGAGCTGGTCGCGCTGCGCGAGTTCGTGCCGTCGGCGACCGCGAAGCTGCCGATGCGCGACGGTTCGGAGGTCGTGCTGGCCACCGTGCTGCCGATGGCGGCCGCCGCGCTGCACCGCAACGACGGCGTGCGGTTCGTGGGCCTGCAGGTGCAGACGCACTCCGGCGACATCAGCCGCGACCTGGCCCGTGCGATCGAGTGGGTGCAGGAGTCCGAGCAGGGGCAGTCGCTGTCGGTCGTCGGCCCGGAGACCGCCGAGGCGGGAGCCGTGCCGGCCCGGCTGCAGGACCTGATCGATCCGGACGTCGAGCTGGACGTCGAACTGCACGCGGACTTCGCGTGGTGGCTGCCCGGCGACGTGGAGCCGACCGGCGAGGTCGCCCTGTCGCTGGAGCGCGCCAACGCCGCGATCATGCCCACCGACCGCCTCCGCGGCGAGGACGTGACCTCGGCCTACTGGGTCGACGCGGGCGAGAAGGCGCACCTGCGCTGGGTTCGGCCCGAGCCGGAGGAGAAGCTGCTGGCCGCGCTGGCCCGGCTGTCGGCACGCGGCGAGCTCGCGCTGGGCGAGGAGAGCCGCTACGCGGGTTCGTTCCGCGCGCACGGCCTGCTGGTCCCGGTCTGGGACCTGGACCGCGAGCTGCACGCCCGCGAGTGGGACGAGCCGGCCGCCGCCCTCGGCCGCCGCCTGGAGGCGGCGCTCGCGTCGCTCGACGACGAGCCGCTCAGCAGCGCCGAGCGCCGCGCTCGCGACGGCCTCCGGGGTCGTCAGGTCACCATCCGCTGACCGGGGTCCGGCGGGCTGACCGCCGGACCGAGGACTCCGCACTCGCTCCGTACCTGCTCCGATCGGGTGATCTCGGTTGCGGTGGGCAACGAAGTGGCACCGCGGTGCGTACCCCTCCACAGTGGTACCCGGCGTCCAGGGGGGTGGAGGAGTGACCGCGCACTCGCCTGCCGTGCCGGCCGCTGCCGAGACGTCCGGAGTACCTGCTGGGCGGGCGCGCCGGGGGGACATGGCTGCGACAGAAGACGACTTCGCCGAATTCGTCCGGGTGGCGCTGCCCGGGCTGATGCGCTATGGCCACGCCCTCGCCGGCAACCCCCACGACGCCGCCGACCTGGTGCAGACCGTGCTGGAGAAGGTGGGAGCGCGCTGGAACAAGATCAGCCCCACCACCGAGGACCCCACGGCCTACGTGCGCAAGGCGATGGCGAACGCGCACATCAGCCGCTGGCGCCGCACCCGCCGCGAGACGCTGCTCGCCGAGTTCCCCGACGTGCCGGCCATGCCGCAGCAGGACCGCCTGGACAACGAGCCCGTGTGGCAGGCGTTGCGAGATCTGCCGCCGAGGCAACGCGCGGTGGTCGTGCTGCGTTACTACGAGGGTCTTTCCGAACTGGAGATCGCCGAGACCCTCGGCGTCAGCTGCGGAACGGTGAAGAGCCAGGCGAGCAAGGCGCTGTCGTCCTTGCGCAAGCGGCTCGGCGAGACCGTCGAGGGAGGTGACGTGTGATGGACCTGGACGACGAGCTGCAGCGCGTGCTGCGCGACGACCGGTTGGACGTCCCGGTCCGCACCGGCGCGGAGTGGTCGCTGGTGGCCGCCGCACGTCGCCGCAAGCAGCGCAACTCGATGCTGGCCGCCACGGCCGCCGCGCTCAGCTCGGCGCTGCTCGTGGGCGGGGGAGTCGCGCTGGTCAGCCACGACGAACCGCTGCAACCGGCCCGGCCGCCCGTGGTCCAGCAGCCCGGCCCGCAGGTCCCGCCGCCGGGTTCGTCGAGCCGGACGCAGGTGCCGAGCACCGGGCCGTCCGCGCCGCCGTCCTCGCCACCGGGGAGCCAGTGGCCGCGCACCGGGTCGAACCTCCCGGAGCCGTCGATCAGCGAGTCCCTCGACCCGTCGATCCTGCGCACCGCTCCGTCGCAGACCGCGGACCCGGAGACCACCCCGCAGGAACCGGACCCGGAGACCTCGCAGCAGCCGGGTCCGTCCGAGCAGAACCCCAGCGAAGTGCAGACCACCCCGGGTGGCTGAGCCAACCCGGGGGTGGTGGTCGCTCAGGCGCGCCGCGAGACCGGTCAGCGCCGCAGCGCACCGCGAGCGGTGCCGTCGGTGCGGAACGGCTCGCGGTGCTGCCAGGCGGAGGTCGTCAGAGCGCGCCGCCGGCCGCCTTGGGGGCGGTGGGGTCGTTGCCCTCGTCGCCGACCTGCTCGCGGGCGAGGTAGTCCTCGACGTGGAAGAGGTTGCCCTTGGCGCGGTCCACCACGTTGAGCAGCGTGGTCATCGAGGCGACCTCTTCGACCTGCTCCTTGAGGAACCACTGCATGAACTGCTCGCCGAGGTAGTCGCCTTCCTCGCGGGCGGTCCTGGCCAGCGTCTCGATCTCGCGGGTCACCTCGCGCTCCTGCTCCAGGGCGAGCGCGACCAGCTCCCGGGTCTCGGTGAAGTCGTTGCGGACCTGCTCGATGGCCGGAATCTGCGGCGTGATGTTGTTGTCCATGAGGTACTGGACGATCATCATCGCGTGGTTGCGCTCTTCCAGGGCCTGGCGGTAGAAGTGCGAAGCCAGCTGCGGCAGGTCGTTGTCGTCGAACCAGACCGCGACCGCGATGTACTGCTGCGAGGCGGTGAACTCGTTCTTGACCTGTTCCTGCAGCAGGTGTTCGAACTGCGATTCCTTGTGCTGAATCTTCTTCGCGGTGACAGCCATGGCATCAATATAGCCTTGAACAGTTCCAATTACATTCCAGGTAACCCTCACTTGAATGTGGTTAGCCTTAGTTTTCCGGGCCGCGGAGATAGGTTCACCTTCGGGAACCGAGCTAAGCCAAACCTTCCCGATTGGGGCCTGCGCAAGGCTGTCACCTGGGGAAACGTGAGAACCGCTCATGTGTTCTCCCGGCGGACCCATGTCCGACCGCGAATCAGTTCTACCTGAATTCGTCGAGTTGTTCTTGGTCACATCGGAAGAGGTTCCCCCGATCAGGTGGCGAACAGCGTGTCGCCGAGTGTCGCTCTGCTGATCGGACAGGACATGCACCGCGGACCGCCTCGTCCGGAACCCAATTCCGACCCGCTGATGCGCACCACCTCGATGCCCGCGTCCTCGAGCCGGGCGTTGGTCTCGGCGTTGCGCTCGTAGGCGACGACGACCCCGGGCGCGAGCGCGAGGGTGTTGTTGCCGTCCTCCCACTGCTCGCGCTCGGCCGTCACCGGGTCGAGCCCGGTGTCGATCACCCGCAGCCGGTCGATGCCCATCGCCTCGGCCGCGGCCTCCAGGAACGGCGCCGGTCCGGACACGTCCAGCTCGCCGTCCTTGGGCCGCAGCGCGTAGGCGTGCAGCGAGTGCTGGATCGCCGGGTACATCACCACCGCGTCGCGGTCGACCATGGTGCACACGGTGTCCAGGTGCATCGACGCGCGGGTCTGCTCGATCGGCACCGCCAGCACGGTGTGCGCGAGGTCGTCGGCGAACATCGAGCGCGCCAACGACTCCGCGCCGGCCGGGGTGGTGCGTTCGCCGACGCCGATGGCCACCACGCCGGGGGCCAGAAGCAGCACGTCACCGCCCTCGACAGGTGCCGAGTGCGCGCCGTAGGCGCGCGCCGCGTGCGAGAAGCGCGGGTGGTAGGCGTAGACGAGGTCGGTGAGCGCGGATTCGCGGCGCCGGGCCGGCATCGCCAGCGACGCGATCGCCACGCGGTCGCCGATCCACACCGACGAGTCGCGGGTGAACAGCAGGTTCGGCAGCGGCTCGATCGCGAAGTCATGTGGCTGGTGCATCCGGCGCACCAGCGACCGGCCTTCGCAGTCCGGCAGCTCCTCGAAGGTCATGCCGGCGATGAGCACCTCGGCCAGCGCCTCGTCGGTGACCCCGGACAGGTGCGAGCGCAGCGTGTCGGCGACGTCCGCTCCGAGGCGCAGCTCGTCGACGCCGGTGTGCACCGCTGCCGCCCGCGCGCGGGCGTCGGTGAGCGCCTCGGTGAGCAGGTCGCGCAGCAGCAGCACCTCGACGCCGCGTCCGAGCAGCACGTCCGCGAAGGCGTCGTGCTCCTCCTCGGCCCGGTCGACCCACGGGATCGCGTCGAACAGCAGCTGGTCGCTGTTGCGCGGCGTGAGGCGCTTGAGCTCGGAACCGGGACGGTGCAGCAGCACTGAGCCCAGCGGGCCGACTTCGCTTTGGACGTGCGGTCGAGTCACACCTCGGAGCCTAGACCGGAGAGGCACAATCGTGTCTGATCACGCACGATTTCGATCGATCGTTAACCCGAACTCGCGTTCTGCGGCGGAACGTTGCGCCTCGAGTGGGCGATCAGGGCAGCCAGCCGACGTGACCGCGCAGCGCCGCGTAGCCGACGAAAGCGACCACGTCGATCAGCGTGTGGCCGACGACGAGCGGGACCAGACGGTTGGTGCGCTGCCAGACGCGGCCGTAGACCAGCCCCATCACGACGTTGCCCACGAACCCGCCGAACCCCTGGTACAGGTGGTAGCTGCCGCGCAGCACCGCCGCCAGCCAGAGCGACCGGTTCTCGCTCCAGCCGAGCTGCCGCAACCGGGTCAGCGCGTAGGCGACGACCAAGACCTCCTCGGCGAAGGCGTTGCCGAACGCCGCCAGCACCAGCGCGGGTGCGCGCCACCAGGCGTCCGTCAGCGTGGACGGCTGCACGGTCAGGCTCAACCCCAGCGCGTGGGCCAGCAGGTACAGGCCGAGGCCGGGAATCCCGATCAGGGCCGCCAACCCCGCGCCGCGCGCCAGGTCGCCGCCCATCCGGGTGCGGTCCAGGCCGACCGCGCGCAGCGCCACCCCGCCGCGCCACAGCAGGAACGCGCCGAGCGCGCCCCACGAGATCAGCCGCAGCACGTTGACCAGCTGCGCCAGCGCGTCCAACAGCCCGAGGTCGGCCTGCGGCTGGTTGATGGCGACCTGCTGCTCGCCCAGCGGCGTCGGTTGCAGCAGCGCGTCCAGCAGCGAGATCAAGCTCTGCAGCCCGGACATCCCCAGCGTCACGGCGAACACGACGAGCAGTTCGATCCCGATCGCCTTGCGCTCGGCGGGATCGGTGCACTCCTGCGGCTCTCCGGGTCGGGCAGGGCTCAGCCAGGTGCTCAGGGTGCTCACCGGAGGAACCGTACCGGCAGTCGCCCTCTCGTCCGGTGGCCATCGTGGCGAGTTCCGGAAGTGGTCGTTCCGGGTGGAACCTCCGACGTGCTCCGCTCCGTCGCAGGGGTGTCGCCGACGCGAGAGGGTGCGCGTGGACGTGTACGTGTGGGGCACGCGAGAAGCCGAGCCCATGGCCGAGAACCTGCCCGCGCTGGCCTTGCGCGTGCTGCGGGAGGTGCGGGAGTTCGACTCGATCAACTGCGCGCTGGGCGCGACCGACTTCTTCGGGATCCGCGACGGGGTGCTCGTCGAGCTGCAGTACGCGGAACCGGGTGGCCTGCAGGTGCGCTTCTCCGACGGGCTGCGCGAGGGGCGGGCCTGGTCGGTGGCGCACGCCTTCCTGTGGCTGATCACCCGCCAGCCGCGGGTCGCGGAGGCCGTCCTGTGCGGTGACGACGGCTCGTTGCGCTACCGCCACGGGCGCATCACCCGCGCGACCTGGTTCTCCGACGAGCTGTCCTGAGCGGTTCAGGAGCCGTTGCGCTGCTGGGCCAGGAACGGGCAGCCGACCAGCCGGCGGAGTTCGAAGCCGAGCCGCTCGGTGGTGTCGGCCGGGCGGGAGAAGCCGAGCCGCACGTCGTGGTCGCCGTCGGAGGACTCCACCCGCAGCCGCAGCCCGTAGCGGTCCAGGCCGAGCGGGCGGATGTGCCCGCCGCGCAACTGCTCCGGCAGGTGCCGGGCCAGCAGGCCGACGACGTCGCGGTGCGAGAGCTCCAGGTGCCGAAGCCAGTCGTCCTCGAGGGTGCAGAAGGGGTCCGGCGTCGCGGCCTGGAACTCGGTGGGATCGACCGAATCCGTGCCCTCGGCGTCGGCGAGCACGATCGACGCCGACTCCAGCCGCAGCACGCGGGCGCCGTGCCCGGCGTCCAGCAGGCGCGGGTCCGGGCGGTCGTCGACGATCGACAGCACCTCGTGGTGCGCCTCCTCGGGGTCGAGCAGTCGCAGCCAGCCGGTCAGCCACAGCAGCCCGCGGACCGGTTCGCGCAGTCGTACCGGGGTCGGGTCGGTGACCTCCAGGACGCTCGCGAGCTCACCGCGCGGCGCGTGCCAGCTGGCCGCGATCAGCGGGTGCTCGTCGGCGAGCAGCACCGTCGCGGTCCCGTCCGGGTGCACGTGGTGCAGCAAGGGGGCGACGCGGGCCGACACCTCGCCGGACGGCAGCAGTGCCGCCTTCCCGCCACGCTTGGCAATGCTCCTGGCCCGTTCCGCGACACTCGGTCGGCTCGGTCTGCGGATCGTCTTCTCGCCCACCTGCTCACCTCCAACTTAGGCAAGCCTAACTTAAGGGAACAACGCGGCGAAAGCCCCCGAACCGGTGATCGGGAGGAGGGGTCCGCGGCTCTCCCGCGCACGACGTACCGCCCTTACTACCAGGTGCGACGTGCCCGTGGGGAGCTGACCGGAGCAGTCGTCGCGGGGCCGTGCGGGTGCGGTGCGACCCCGATCCACCCGGGTGGTGGGTGCGGCGATCACGCAGGGGTGCATGATGTCGGCCAAACTCGTCCGAGGGAGGTCGGTATGCCCCGGTCAGACGTCCGTTTATCGGGCATCTTTGTTCACTGGGCGCAACGGCACTAGCGTGTCCACCGTGTCAAGCGCTGTTGAGCTTCGCGCGCCCGGTCCGCGCGGCATCCCGCCCCTGTTCGCCCGACTGGTCGATGACGCCGCGCTCTTCCCGCCTGGAAACCGCCACGAGGTGGCCACTCCCGTGCCGCAGGCGGTCGCCGACCACCTGGACGCGCGGGCCGGTGAGTTCGCCGGGCTGCTCGGGCCGATGCTGTGCCAGGCCTCGCGGCTGGCCGAGCTGATCACCGAACTGGCCAAGGCCAAGCCGTCCTCCCCGGTCCCGCTGTCGTTGGTGTGCGACACCGGTCTGGGCGGGGTGCCCAAGGCGCTGTCGATCATCGAGGGGCGGCAGGAGCTGCTCGCGCTGCGGATGGTCGAGATGCCCGCGCCGTCCGACGTGGACGACATCTGGCTGGAGCGCGTCTCGGAGTTCGTGCCCGAGGACATCACCCGCGTCGTCGAGCCGCGCCGCGGTGGCGAGGGCTGGCTGGACGGCGTCCGCCGCGTCGCCGAGCACGGCTGCTGGCCCAAGCTGCGCACCGGCGGCCAGACCGCCGAGGCCGTGCCGACCGTCGACGAGGTCGCCGAGTTCCTCGCCGTCGCCGGATCGCTGGACGTCCCGTTCAAGGCCACCACCGGTCTGCACGCCGCCGTCCGGGGTGAAGCTCCCGAAACCGGATTCACCCATCACGGTTTCCTCAACCTGCTCGTCGCGACCGCGCGCTCCCTTTCCGGGAAGGATGTGCGGGCGGCGCTGGAAAGCACCGACAGCGCCGCGCTGGCCGAGGAGGCCCGCTCGCTGTCCGACGACGCGGCCAACGCGGTGCGCGACGTCTTCGCCTCGTACGGCTCGTGCTCGCTGAAGGACCCCGTCGCCGAACTGGAAGGATTGGGGTTGCTTTGAGCTGGATCGAGGACGCGGAGTTCGCGCCGGACAAGCCGTTCGGCCCGCAGACCCTCCCGTACGGGGTGCTGGTCACGGGCAACGGTCCGGTCGTGGCGGTGCGCGTCGGGCGGCACGCCCTGCCGCTGCGCGGCATCGCCGGTGAACTCGGTCCTCGCCTGGCCGACCTGGTCGTCGGCGACTCCCTCGACCCGCTGCTCGCCGCGGGCCGCGACGCCTGGCGCGAGCTGCGGGAGCGGCTCACCGGCATCGTCACCGCCGACCGCGCGCCCGCCGGTGCCGAGCTGGTGCGCACCGACTGGCACACGCTGTCGATGCCGTTCACCGTCGGCGACTACGTCGACTTCTTCGCCTCCCGGCACCACGCCGAGAACGTCGGCCGCATCATGCGCCGGGGAGCCGCTCCGCTGCCGGAGAACTGGAACCACTTGCCGGTGGGTTACCACGGCCGCTCCGGCACGGTCCACGTCTCGGGCACCGACGTCCACCGGCCCAGCGGGCAGCGCAAGGCCGCCGGTGACGCGCACCCCGCGTTCGGCCCGACCCGGCGGCTGGACTTCGAGATCGAGGTCGGCTTCGTCTGCGGCGGGGAGGCCGCCGCGCACATCCCCACCTCGGAGTTCGCCGACCACGTCTTCGGCGTCGCGCTGGTCAACGACTGGTCGGCGCGCGACATCCAGAACTGGGAGTCCCGGCCGCTCGGCCCGTTCCTGTCCAAGTCCTTCGCGACCTCCATCGCCGGCTGGATCACGCCGCTGGAAGCCCTGGAGCACGCGCGGGTCCCGACCCCGCCCCCGGAGCAGCCGCTGCAGCAGTACCTGCTGGAGGACGAGCAGTGGGGCCTGGACCTGCGGCTGGAGGTGCGCTGCAACGAGACGGTGCTCGCGCGCCCCCGCTTCGCCGACATGCACTGGTCCCCGGCTCAGCAGCTGGCGCACATGACGGTCGGCGGAGCTCCGGCCAGGCCGGGCGACCTGTTCGCCTCCGGCACGGTCTCCGGCCCCGAGCGGGACCAGCGCGGCTGTCTGCTCGAGCTCACCTGGGGCGGGTCCGACCCGATCACGCTCTCGGACGGTGAGCAGCGGACCTTCCTCCAGGACGGCGACCGGGTGACACTGGGTGGCAGCGCCCCGGGCCCCCGCGGCTCGGTCGTCGGGCTCGGCGAGGTGACCGGCACGGTCCTGGCGGCGGTTCGGAGGTGACGCGATGGCTCAACCCGATCCGGCGCACGCCGCCCCGAGCCTCCCGCGCGAGGTGCCCGCGGGCGCCAAGGAGAGCTCGCTGACGCTGGAGCGTGGGCTGAGCCTCCTGCAGGCGGTGGCCGACGCCGAGAGCGAAGCGCCGACGATCAGCGACCTCGCCGCCCGCATCGGCGTGAGCCGCGCGGCCGTCTACCGGCTGCTCGGGCCGCTGCAGAGCCGCGGCCTGGTGCGTCGCGAGGGGTCCCGCGTCCGGTTGGGCCTGGGCGTGTTGTGGCTGGCAGGCCGGGTCTTGCCGCAGATGCGGGTCGCTTCCACTCCCGCGTTGCGCGGCCTGGCGGAGAAGGTGGGCGCCACCGCGCACCTGACCGTCGCCGACGGCAGCGAGGCGCAGGCGGTCGCGGTCGTCGAGCCCTCCTGGACCAGCTACCACGTCTCCTACCGGGTGGGCACGCGTCACCCGGTCCAGCGCGGTGCCGCCGGGCGGGCGGTCGACCTGCAGGCCGGCGTGCACCGGTGGATCTCCAGCAGCGGTGACCTGCAGCAGGGCGCGTTCGGCGTGGCCGCGCCGGTGCGCGGGGTCCCGGGCCTCCGCGCGAGCGTCGGCGTGGTGTCGCTGCAGCCGATGGCCTCGGAGGAGGTCGGGCCGCTGGTCGTGGAGGCTGCCGAGGCCGTGGCCGAAGCACTCCGGTGACAGGGCTGGACCCCGGCACCTGATCGGTGGTGGGATGTCCCGCGTCCGCACCGCGTCGACGAGGGACTTTGGTCCCGGCGGAGTCAGGACGCTCGACCGTGCAACCCGGGGCCCTCGACCCCTGCCGCGCGCCCGTGCGCGCGGCAGGCTGGAGTCGTGGACCTGCTCGACATCGCCCGCTGGCAGTTCGGGATCACGACCGTCTACCACTTCCTGATGGTTCCGCTGACCATCGGGCTGGCGATCCTGGTCGCCGGGATGCAGACGGCCTGGTACCGGACCGGGAACCGGCGGTACCTGAAGATGACCAAGTTCTGGGGCAAGTTGATGCTCATCAACTTCGCCATGGGCGTGGTCACCGGGATCGTCCAGGAATTCCAGTTCGGCATGGCCTGGAGCGCCTACTCCCGCTTCGTCGGGGACGTCTTCGGCGCCCCGCTGGCGATGGAGGGGTTGCTCGCCTTCTTCGTCGAGTCGACCTTCCTCGGCCTGTGGATCTTCGGGTGGGACAGGCTGTCCCAGGGGGTCCACCTCGCGTGCGCGTGGGCGTTCTCGCTGGCCACCGTGCTCTCGGCGTACTTCATCCTCGCCGCCAACTCCTGGATGCAGCACCCCGTCGGGATTCGGATGGTCGAGGGCAAGCCGGAGCTGATCTCGATCTGGGCGGTTCTGACCAACTCCACCGTGCTGGCGGCCTTCCCGCACACGATCTTCGGGTGCTTCGCCGTCGCCGGCGGCTTCCTCATCGGCATCGCCGCCTGGCAGATCGTCCGGCAGCGCAAGCAGGCCGACAAGACCGGTGAACCGGTCGACGAGGAGGACCGCCGCGCCTGGCACGGCTCGATGCGGCTCGGCGCCTGGGTCGCCGTCGCCGCCTTCGCCGGCCTGGCGATCAGCGGCGACGTCCAGGGCAAGCTGATGTTCGACCAGCAGCCGATGAAGATGGCCTCCGCCGAGGCGCTGTGCCACAGCGAGGCCCCGGCCAGCTTCTCGGTCTTCGCGGTCGGCGACGTGCGCAACCCGAACTGCGAGGACGTCAAGAGCCTGACCGTGCCGTACATCCTCTCCTACCTCGCCGAAGGCGACCTCACCAGCGAGGTCGACGGCGTCAACGAGCTCATCCCGCGGTACCAGGAGGCCTACGGCACGCACTACCCCGACGACCCGCGGCTGGGGCAGTTCGCGGGCCAGCCGATCGACTACCAGCCGCTGCTGCCGGTCACCTACTGGGGATTCCGGTTCATGATCGGGTTCGGCGGCCTGGCCGCGCTCGGTGGTGTGGCCGTGCTGTGGCTGACCCGCAAGCAGCGCTTCCCGCGGGGGAAGCTGTGGGCGCCGCTGGCGGTGCTGGGGATCGGGGCGCCGTTCGCCGGCAACCTCGCGGGCTGGGTGTTCACCGAGATGGGCCGCCAGCCGTTCGTCGTCGCGCCCAACCCCAACCCCTCCGGTGTGGACGGCGTCTACATGTTCACCGCGTCGGCCGTGTCCTCCGGCGTGACGCCCGGCGAGATGCTGACCTCGGTGATCAGCTTGACCGCGCTGTACGGAGTGCTGCTGGTCGTGGAGGTCTTCCTGATGGTCCGCTTCTCGCGCGGCGGGTTCGCCGCCGTGATGCCACCGGAGAAGCCCGCGGGCGAGTCGGAGTCCGGCGACGCCCTGTCCTTCGCGTACTGAGAGGCGAGCGAGATGGATCTCCCCACCTTCTGGTTCCTCGTGATCGCCCTGCTGTGGTTGGGCTACCTGTTCCTCGAGGGGTTCGACTTCGGCGTCGGCATGCTGCTGCCGGTGCTCGGCCGCACCGACGTCCAGCGCCGCGTGCTGATCAACACCATCGGCCCGGTCTGGGACGGCAACGAGGTGTGGCTGATCGTCGCCGGCGGCGCCACCTTCGCCGCCTTCCCCGGCTGGTACGCCTCGCTGTTCTCCACCGCCTACCTGCCGCTGCTCGTGCTGCTGCTCGCGCTGATCGGGCGCGGGGTCGCCTTCGAGTACCGCGGCAAGGTCGACACCGACCGCTGGCGCCGCGTCTGGGACACCGTGATCGTGCTGGCCTCCTGGACCGCGCCGGCGATGGTGGGTCTGGTGCTGTCGGCCAGCGTCTTCGGCTTGCCGCTGGACGCCAACGGTGACCGGGTCGGCGGCTGGTGGACGATCTTCAGCCTGCCCACCGTGGTCGGCGCGCTCGCCGTGGTCACCTTCTCGTTGCTGCACGGCGCGGTGTTCCTGGCGCTCAAGACCGAGGGCGAGGTGCGGTCGCGCGCCCGGGCGTTCGCGTTGCGCGGCGGCCTGCCGTTGCTGCTGCCGGTGGTGGCGCTGGTGCTGCTGGCCCAGTTCCGCGAAGGCTCGACCTGGACCTGGGTCCCGCTGGGCATCGCCCTGGCCGCCGGACTGCTCGGCCTGGCGCGGGTGGCCGCCGACCGGGAGGGACAGGCGTTCTTCCTGCAGGCCGTGGCGCTGACCGGCGTGGTGGTGACGCTGTTCGGCGCGCTGTGGCCGAACGTCATACCGTCCACGGTGGACCCGGCCTTCTCGCTGTCCATCGAGGACACCGCCGCCAGCGACTACCCGCTGATGATCATGACGTGGGTCGCCGCGTTCGGGACTCCGGCCGTGCTGGTCTACCAGGGGTGGACCTACTGGGTGTTCCGCAAGCGCATCGGCACCCAGCACATCCCGCCGGTGCACGCGCCGTGACCGGCCCGCTCGGAGCCCTGCCCCGCTTGTCCGGAGCCACCCGGCGCGCGCTGGTCGTCGGCGGCCTGCTGGCCGCGGGCAACGCGATCGCCCTCATCGCGCAGGCCTGGGCCATCGGCAGCGCGCTCGCCGACGTCGTCGTGCGCGGGGTGCCCGCGGCCGAGATCGGCGACCGGCTGGTGGTGCTGGCCATCGCGGTCCTCGCCCGAGCCGTCCTGGGCTGGGCGACCGAAGCGGTGTCCGCCCGCGCGGCCGCCGGGGCGAAGGAGGAACTGCGGGCGCTGCTGCTCGACTCCGCGTTGCGACGCGGACCCGAGTGGATCGGCCGGCGCGGACCCGCGGAGCTCACAGCGCTGGCCACGCGCGGCCTCGACGCGCTCGACGCGTACTTCACCAAGTACCTGCCCGCGCTGGTCACCGCCGCGGTCGTGCCGGCGCTGGTCGGTGCCTGGATCCTCTGGTCGGACTGGGTGTCCGCGCTGGTCGTGGTGCTGACCGTGCCGCTCATCCCGCTGTTCGCCTGGCTCGTCGGCCGCTTCACCGAGCAGCGCACCGCCCGCGCCACCGACTCCCAGCACCGGCTCTCTGCCCGGATGCTGGAGCTGATCCGCGCGCTCCCGGTGCTCACCGCGTTCGGCCGTGCCCGTGCGCAGAGCCGGGTCGTCCGCGAGGTCAGCGAGCAGCACCGCCGCAGCACGGTCGCCACCTTGCGGATCGCGTTCCTGTCCGCCCTGGTGCTGGAGCTGTTCTCCTCGCTGTCGGTGGCGGTGGTGGCCGTCGGCATCGGACTCCGGCTCGTCTCCGGCGAACTCGACCTCGCCACCGGCTTGCTGGTGCTGGTCCTGGCCCCGGAGTGCTACCTGCCGCTGCGCGCCGTCGGTGCCGCGCACCACGCCAGCGAGGACGGTGTCGAAGCCGTCCGCCGGGTCGACGAGGTCGTGTCCGCGCCCGAGCCGACCGGCTCCGCGATCACCGGGGACCCGGACGACGAACCCGGCGTGCTGCGGGTGTCGGACCTGCGGGTGCGCCGCCGCGACGCCTTCGTGCCGGACGGGGTGAGCTTCACCGCGCGACCCGGCTCCGTGCTGCGGCTCGCCTTCGGCGACCTCGGGCCCAGCGGCAGTGGGAAGTCCACCGTCCTGTCGGTGCTGCTGGGGTTCGCGCACCCCGACTCCGGCAGCGTCACCTGCGGCGGCCCCACCCCGTCCGTCGAGGAGTGGCGGCGGCAGGTCGCCTGGGTGCCGCAGCACCCGACCTTCACCGGCGGCACGGTCCGCGACGAGCTCCTGGTCGCCACCGCCGATCAGGCCGACCTCTCGGCGCACGTCGACGAGGCGTTGGCCGAGGTCGCCGCCGGACACCTGCGCGACCGCCGGATCGACGAGCTCTCAGCGGGCGAGCGCCAGCGCGTCGCCGTCGCCCGCGCGCTGCTGCGGCTCCGCGGCGAGGCCAGGTTCTTGCTGCTCGACGAGCCCACCGCCCACCTGGACGCGGCCAGCGCGCGGCACGTCGACGCCGCCATCGAGCGCGCAGCCACCGCCGGGGCGACCGTCGTGCTCGCCAGCCACCGCCCGACGGCCGAGGGCGTCGAGGTCGAGACGCCCGCCGAGGTCGTCGAAGCCCCGCTCGCCGCGGAGGGCACCGCGCGCGGCAGGCTTCGTGACCTCGTCCGGCCGCGGACGCTGGCCGGCGCCGGGCTCGGTGCGCTGTCGCTGCTGTCCGGGCTCGCGCTCACCGCCACCTCCGCCTGGCTGATCGCCCGCGCCTCCCAGCAACCGCCGATCCTCACGTTGTCCGTCGCGGTCGTCGGCGTCCGCACCTTCGCCCTCTCGCGTGCCGCGCTGCGCTACCTGGAGCGGCTGGTCACCCACGACGCCGCCTTCCGGACGGCCGGCGACCTGCGGGAACGGTTGTGGTCCGCGCTGGTCCGGCTCGGGCCGGTCCGGACCGCCGGGCTGCGGCGCGGCGAAGGCGTGGCCCGGCTCGTCGACGACGTCGACGAAGTCCGCGACCAGGTGCCGCGCGTCCTCCTCCCGCCGCTCATCGCGTTCGTCGTGCTCGTCGCCGCCGTCGTGGTGCAAGCGCTGGTGCTGCCCGAAGCCGGCTTGGTGCTCGGCTTGGCCTTGGCGGTGGCGAGCGTGGCGACCCCCGCCGTGGCGGTGATCGCCGAACGCCGCGCCAGCCGCGCCGTCGCCGAAGGCCGCCGCGTCGTGGCCGCCCGCGTGCTCGCCCTGCTCGACGGCGCCGCCGAGCTGCTCGCCTTCGGCGCGCACGCGGGTCGCCGCGCCGAACTCGCCGCCGACGACACCGGGCTCGCCGCACGCGCTCGCCGCGCCGCCTTCGGCACCGGGGCGGCCACCGCCGTGCACACGCTGCTGATCGGCGCGGCCGTGCTCGGCAGCGCCCACCTCGCCGCGACCGCCGTCGCCGAAGGGCGGTTGGCGCCCGAGCTCGCGCCTCTGCTCGCGCTCGTCCCGCTCGCCGCCGCCGAAGCGGTGGCGCTGCTGCCGCCGGCCGCGCAGCAGTGGCGGACGTTGCGCGCCGCGCACGACCGGATCGCCCCGCTGCTCACCGAGCAGCACGCCGAGGAACGCCCTACCGGAACGGCTGGCGAGGTCGAACTGGCCGACGCCGACCTCGCCTGGCCCGGAAGCCGACCGGTGCTCACCGGGATCGACCTGCACGTGCCCACCGGATCGCAGGTCGCGGTCGTCGGTCCCTCCGGCGCGGGCAAGTCGACGCTGCTCGCGCTGCTGCTCGGCTTCCTGCCCGCCGCCCGCGGTGTCGCCCGGGTGCCCGACCGCGTGGCCTGGTGCCCGCAGGACCCGCAGCTGGTGACCACCACGATCCGCGAGAACCTGCGGCTCGCGGCACCCCGCGCGACCGATGCGGAACTCCGCGAGGCGCTCGAGGTCGCCGGCCTGCCCGGCTGGGACCTGGACACACCGGTCGGCAGCGGCAGCGCCGAGCTCTCCGGCGGCGAAGCCCAACGGCTGGCGCTGGCCCGCGCGCTGCTCGCCGACGCCGACCTGGTGCTGCTCGACGAACCCACCGCCCACCTCGACACCGCCACCGCCGACGCGGTGCTGCACCGGCTGCGCGACCGCCTCCGCGGCCGGACCGTCGTCCACGTGACGCACCGGCCCAGCGAGGCGGCGGGAGCCGATCTCGTGCTCCGCGTCGACGACGGCACCGTCTCGACCGTGACCACGGCGGATGTGTCATGAACCGCACGGTCAACTCCGCTCGCTCCGCGCACAGGAGCTATAGCCTCGAGAGCGTCATGGATTCCACCCTCGCCAGGCGGATGCTCACGGCGTCCACCGAGATCACCAGGGTGGCGCTGTCCGCGGAAGACCCCGAGGCGGTGCTGCCGCTGGTGGTGCGGCGCGCCGCGGAACTCGCCGAAGCTGACCTCGGCGTGGTCACCGTGCGCTCCGACGACGGCCGTCTCACCGTCGAAGCCGCCTACGGCGCGCCGAGCGCGACCGGTCCGCTCGCCGACCCCGTCGGCACCGTGCTCTCCTCCCGTTCCGCGGCCGCCCGCGTCGCGCGCAGCGGCGTTCCCGTGGTCGTCGACGACCTCATCGACGATCCGCTGACCGCGCCGTACGTGCCCGCGTCCTTGCGGGTCTACGGCCCGTTCGCCGTCGCCCCGTTCGGCACCCGCGAGCGGCGCCTGGGTGCGCTCGCCGTGTACCGCAGGCGGGGCGCGCCGACGTTCAACCGCGTCGCGGTCGACGTGCTCACCTCCTTCGCCGCGCAAGCCGGTCTCGCGCTCGTGCTGGCCGAGGGCTCCACCGCACGGCAGCGCATCGCCGTCTACCAGGAGCGCGAACGCATCGCCCGCGACCTGCACGACGTGATCGTGCAGCGGCTCTACGCCGCCGGGGTGCAGCTGGACGTCCTGCAGCGCCACGTCGAGGGCCGCCTCGACAGCGCCGACTCCGACCGGTTGGCCGAGACCGTCGAGCAGATCGACCAGGCGATCGCCGAGGTCCGCGCGACCGCCCGCACGCTGCGCTCGGCCGACCCCGAGACGCCGACGCAGGCGCCTGCGCTCGACGACTCGATCCGCTCCGAGGTGCAGATCGCCGGTGAACTGCTGGGCCGCCCGCCGAAGCTGGAGATCGACGGCGACCTCACCGACGTCCCGATCCCGGTGGCCGACCACGCCCGCGCGGCCCTGCGCGAATCCCTGTCCAACGTCGTCCGCCACTCCGGCGCCCGCACCGTCCTGGTCCGTGTCCGCCGGTCCGACACCGGGCTCCGCCTGCAGGTGGTCGACGACGGCTGCGGCATCCCGCGCGACGTCAGCAAGCGCGGTCTCCGCAACCTCGAAGAACGCGCCGCCGCGGCCGGCGGGCGGTGCACCCTCACCTCCTCGCCGGACAGCGGCACGACCGTCACCTGGGAAGTCCCGCTCTCCTAGGTGCTTCGACGGACCGCTGCGCCGCTTCCCTGAACGGCTCCTAGGTCGGCCGGCGCTCGACCGGGACCAGCCGTGTGCACACCCAGCGCTCGGCGTGGCGCTCGATCCGCAGCGCGAGCGCGCGGATCCGGTGCGCGCCGACGACCACGCAGGCCTCCACGGCCGAGTCACCGATCGGGCAGGCGTGCACCGACCGAAGCCGGTAGTCCGGGTGGCGAGCACCGTGCAGCCGGAGTCCCATGAGGTTCCCGAGCACCGTCGCCGTCAGGCTCTCGCGCACGCTCTCCGCCCGCGCCCGGCCGGAGAGCACGGCGAAGACCTGCTCGCCGATCGCCGACGCGACCGCCACCGCGCTGCGCTGCGCGGCCCCGGAGGTCGTGGTCTGTGGTGTCGCTGCGCGTGGCAGGGCAGCGGCGCCGGTCTGGGCTGCGTTCATCGGGCCTCCCCACGTCGTCCCTTCATCCCCGGTGTGGAAGAGGCGCGAGAACCCCTGTTCCGGTCACTTACCGGGCGGTACCACTCGATCGTGTGGCCTACGGTGCTGCACGTGGATCTGCGCGGATTGCTTCTCGACTACGCCGGGGTGCTCGACGAACCAGGGGTGGACGCGGTGGCTCGCACCCTCCGCCTCGCCGGGGTGCGCACCGCCGTCGTCTCCAACGCCGACCGACTCCCAGAACCGGGGTTGGCGGACACCGTCGACGCGGTGGTGCTCTCCGGGGTCGTCGGTTTCGCCAAACCCGAGGCCGAGATCTACCGCATCGCCGCACGCCGCATCGGGGTGCGACCGGAGGAGTGCGTGTTCGTCGACGACCTCCGCCGGAACGTGGAAGGCGCCGTCGCGGCGGGAATGGTCGGCATCAACCACGCGGACCTGGAAGCCACCGCAGTGGAGCTGGAGGCCCTCTTCGGGGTCGATCTGGGTGCCTGACCTGCGGTTTCACCCTTAAGGGGGGGTGGTGTTCACCCGTCATTTCGGGGTGCGTAAAGTATTCCATGTCAGCGCGGCACGGACCGGGAAAAACCGGGCCGGGCCTGACGGGGCCCCGAGAACCTCGCTCAACCCTCCGGGTGTTAGCGTGTTCCGGCCCGCGAAAAATCGGGTAAGACCTTTTTGACAATGTGAATACCGATCGAGTGGTTGTTTTCGCTTGGTGTCGCCGGGAACGGGACTGGTTAGAAGGTCTCGGAATGGTGACGGGCAGGACTGAGGCCCCCGGTTTGACCGAGGAAATCAGGATGGTCTAAAGTGGGGAACACCGCGAGAGCGGGAATCACCGAGGAAATGACTCCCCGGATCCGGCATCCCTGAAGTGGGGTGTGGTGATGGTGTGGGTGTGTTCTTTGAGAACTCAACAGCGGACTGTTTTG
>NZ_RSAA01000027.1 GCF_003931915.1 Saccharopolyspora rhizosphaerae
TGCAGAAGGTCAACGGCCTGGAGTTCGCCGTGAAGGACCTGGGGCTGGCTGAGTCCGGTCGGCATCAGATCCGGTTGGCCGAGCACGAGATGCCGGGTTTGATGGCCACGCGGAAGGAGTACGCGGACAGCAAGCCGTTGAAGGGTGCTCGGATCGCGGGTTCGTTGCACATGACGGTGCAGACCGCGGTGTTGATCGAGACCTTGGTGGAGTTGGGTGCTGAGGTCCGGTGGGTGTCGTGCAACATCTTCTCCACGCAGGACGAGGCTGCTGCGGCTGTGGTGGTGGGTCCGGAGGGTACGCCGGACAAGCCGGCGGGTGTGCCGGTGTTCGCGTGGAAGGGTGAGACCCTGGCGGACTACTGGTGGTGCACCGATCAGCTGTGGGACTTCGGTGGTGGTCGTTCGGCGAACATGATCCTTGATGACGGTGGTGACGCGACGCTGCTGGTGCACAAGGGTGTGGAGTTCGAGGCTGCGGGTGCGGTGCCGCAGCCGGGTGAGGACGACCCGGAGGAGTACAAGGTCGTTCTGGAGACGCTGCGCAAGTCGGTGTCGAGCGACAAGCAGCGGTTCACGAAGCTGGCTGGTGAGATCAAGGGTGTCACCGAGGAGACCACGACCGGTGTGCACAAGCTCTACGAGTTGGTGAAGTCGGGTGATCTGTTGTTCCCGGCGATCAACGTCAACGACTCGGTGACCAAGTCGAAGTTCGACAACAAGTACGGTTGCCGGCACTCGTTGGTGGATGGCATCAACCGGGCCACGGATGTGCTGATCGGTGGCAAGGTGGCCGTGGTGTGCGGTTTTGGTGATGTGGGCAAGGGTTCGGCCGAGTCGCTGCGGGGTCAGGGTGCCCGGGTGATCGTGACCGAGATCGACCCGATTTGCGCGCTGCAGGCGGCGATGGAGGGTTACGAGGTCAAGACCTTGGACGAGGTGGTGGAGTACGCCGACATCTTCATCACCACCACGGGTAACTTCGACATCATCACCGCTGATCACATGGCGAAGATGAAGCACCAGGCCATCGTGGGCAACATCGGTCACTTCGACAACGAGATCGACATGGCCGGGTTGGAGAAGACTCCTGGGATCAAGAAGCAGGAGATCAAGCCGCAGGTGCACGAGTTCACCTTCACCGACGGGCACAGCATCATCGTGTTGTCGGAGGGTCGTTTGCTGAACCTGGGCAACGCCACGGGGCACCCGAGCTTCGTGATGTCCAACAGCTTCACCAACCAGACGATCGCGCAGATCGAGCTGTTCACCAAGCCGGGTGAGTACGCCAAGGACGTCTACGTGCTGCCCAAGCACCTCGACGAGAAGGTCGCGCGGCTGCACCTGGACGCGCTGGGTGTGAAGCTGACCAAGCTGACCAAGGCCCAGGCCGAGTACATCGGCGTCGACGTCGACGGCCCCTACAAGCCCGAGCACTACCGCTACTGA
>NZ_RSAA01000028.1 GCF_003931915.1 Saccharopolyspora rhizosphaerae
CCGAGTCCGCCGAGGCCGCCGAGTACCTGGTGACGCCGCAGGTCGACGTGCTGGAGAAGCTGGCCGGTTCGGTGAGCCCGGCGGCCGTGCTGGTACCGGCGTCCACCGACGGCACGGAGATCGCCGGTCGCCTGGCGATCCGCCTGGACTCCGGTCTGCTGTCGGAGGTCGTGGACATCGACGGTGAGGGCGTCGCGTCGCACTCGCTG
>NZ_RSAA01000029.1 GCF_003931915.1 Saccharopolyspora rhizosphaerae
TCACCCACGACGCCGTAGTCGGCGATCTCGAAGATCGGCGCCTCCGGGTCCTTGTTCACCGCGACGATCGTCTTCGACGTCTGCATGCCCGCGCGGTGCTGGATCGCGCCGGAGATGCCCAGCGCGACGTACAGCTGCGGCGAGACCGTCTTACCGGTCTGGCCGACCTGGAACTGGTGCGGGTAGTAGCCGGAGTCGACGGCGGCACGCGAGGCACCCACAGCGGCGCCCAGCGTGTCGGCCAGCTTCTCCACGACCTCGAACTGGTCGGCTGAACCGACACCGCGACCACCGGAGACCACGATGCTGGCCTCGGTGAGCTCGGGGCGGTCGCCGGCCTCGGCCGGCTGCCGGCCGGTGATCTTGGCGCCGGCCGCGGCCGGAACCTCGACCTGCTCCACCGCGGCGGCACCGGAGGCCTGCTCGGCCTCGATGCTGCCCGGCAGCACGGTGACGACCGGGGTGCCCTTGGCGACCTTCGCCTTGGCGTCGTAGGTGCCACCGAACAGCGAGTGCGACGCGACGCCCTCACCGTCGATGTCCACGACCTCCGACAGCAGACCGGAGTCCAGGCGGATCGCCAGGCGACCGGCGATCTCC
>NZ_RSAA01000002.1 GCF_003931915.1 Saccharopolyspora rhizosphaerae
GGCATCTCGTGCTCGGCCAACCGGATCTGATGCCGACCGGACTCAGCCAGCCCCAGGTCCTTCACGGCGAACTCCAGGCCGTTGACCTTCTGCAGCTTGACGCTCATGACTTCCCTTCTGTTACTTACTGATTGGCAGCTGATGGACCAGCGGAATCAGGTGTTGAAGTACTTGGCTTCCGGGTGGTGCGCGATGATCGCGTCCGTCGACTGCTCGGGGTGCAGCTGGAACTCCTCGGAGAGCACGACCCCGATGCGCTCGGCCTCGAGCAGGTCGACCAGCTTGGCGCGGTCCTCGATGTCCGGGCAGGCGCCGTACCCGAAGGAGTAGCGGGCGCCCCGGTAGCCGAGCTTGAAGAACTCGCGCACGTCGGTCGGGTCCTCCTGCGCCACGTTGCCGCCGTTGGCCCAGGCCATCTCGCGCCGCACGCGGCGGTGCCAGTACTCGGCCAGCGCCTCGGTGAGCTGCACACCCATGCCGTGCACCTCCAGGTAGTCCCGGTAGGCGTTCTTGGCGAACAGCTCGTTGGCGTAGTCGGCGATGGGCTGGCCCATCGTCACCAGCTGGATCGGCAGCACGTCGACCTGACCGGTCTTCTCGGCCTGCTCCCGCGTGCGGAAGAAGTCGGCCAGGCACAGTCGGCGGTCGCGCTTCTGCCGGGGGAAGAAGAACCGGTGCCGCTCCTGGGCGTCGGGCTCTTCCTTGTCCAGCACCACGAGGTGGTTGCCCTCGGTGACGCACGGGAAGTAGCCGTAGACCACCGCCGCGTGCTGCAGGATGCCCTGCGTGGACAGCTCGTCGATCCAGTGGCGCAGCCGCGGCCGGCCCTCGGACTCGACGAGTTCCTCGTAGGTCGCTCCCTCGCCCTTCTTGGCGCCGCGCAGGCCCCACTGGCCGAAGAACGTGGCGCGCTCGTCGAGCAGCTGCAGGTAGTCGTTGACCGAGACGCCCTTGACCACCTTCGAGCCCCAGAACGGCGGGGTCGGGACCTCGACGTCGGCGGCCACGTCGGACCGCGTGGTGTCGTCGTAGCCCGGCTCGTCACCGGCCTCGGCCTTGCGCTTCTCGGCGATGCGCTGGGAACGCGCCCGGCGTTCCTTGCGCTCGGCCTTCTTGGCCTCCTCGGCGGCGTCCTCCTCCGGGGTCTCGCCGCGCTTGATGGCCATCAGGCGGTCCATCAGGTGCAAGCCCTCGAAGGCGTCCTTGGCGTAGCGGACGTCGCCCTCGTAGACCTCGTCGAGGTCCTGCTCCACGAAGGTGCGGGTCAGGGCCGCGCCACCGAGCATCACCGGGTACTTCTCGGCCAGCCCGCGGGAGTTCATCTCCTGCAGGTTGTCCTTCATGATCACGGTGGACTTCACCAGCAGACCGGACATGCCGATCGCGTCGACCTTGTGCTCCTCAGCGGCCTCGATGATGGCGTTGATCGGCTGCTTGATGCCGATGTTGACCACGTCGTAGCCGTTGTTGGAGACGATGATGTCGACCAGGTTCTTGCCGATGTCGTGGACGTCGCCCTTGACCGTGGCCAGCAGCAGCTTGCCCTTGCCGCCGGAGTCGTCCTTCTCCATGTGCGGTTCGAGGTAGGCCACCGCCGCCTTCATGACCTCGGCCGACTGCAGCACGAACGGCAGCTGCATCTGGCCGGAGCCGAAGAGGTCACCGACGACCTTCATGCCGCCGAGCAGGTCCTCGTTGATGATCGCCAGCGGGGCCTTCTCCTGCATGCCCGCTTCGAGGTCCTCTTCGAGGCCGTTGCGCTCACCGTCGATGATCCGCTTCTGCAGGCGCTCGAACAGCGGCAGCTTGGCCAGCTCCTCAGCGCGCGAGGCGCTGGAGGACTTGGCGGTCTGGCCCTCGAACAGCTGCATGAGCTTCTGCAGCGGGTCGTAGTCCCCGTCACGCCGGTCGTAGACCAGGTCCAGGGCGACCTTGCGCGGCTCCTCGTCGATCTTGTTCATCGGCAGGATCTTCGAGGAGTTCACGATCGCCGAGTCCAGCCCGGCCTCACGGCACTCGTTGAGGAACACCGAGTTGAGCACCTGGCGGGCCGCCGGGTTCAGACCGAAGGACACGTTGGACAAGCCCAACGTGGTCTGGACCTCGGGATGGCGCCGCTTGAGCTCCCGGATGGCCTCGATCGTCTCGATGCCGTCCCGGCGGACCTCTTCCTGACCGGTTGTGATCGGGAAGACCAGGCAGTCGATGATGATCGCGGACTCGTCGAGACCCCAGTTGGTGGTGAGGTCCTCGATCATCCGCTCGGCGACGCGCAGCTTCCAGTCCTTGGTGCGCGCCTGGCCTTCCTCGTCGATGCAGGTGACCACGACGGTCGCACCGTGCTCGCGGACCATCTCCATGACGCGGTGGAAGCGCCCGCCCGGTTCGGTGCCGTCCTCGTAGTTGATCGAGTTGACCGCGCAGCGCCCGCCCAGGTGCTCCAGGCCGGCCTCGATCACGTCGGGCTCGGTGGAGTCCACCATGATCGGCAGCGTCGACGCGGTGGCCAGCCGCGAGGCCAGCTCCCGCATGTCGTGCGTGCCGTCGCGGCCCACGTAGTCCACGCACAGGTCGAGCATGTGCGCACCCTCGCGGGTCTGGGCCTTGGCGATCTCGACGCAGTCCTCGTAGCGCTCCTCGAGCATCGCCTCGCGGAACGCCTTCGACCCGTTGGCGTTGGTGCGCTCACCGACGTTGAGGATCGAGGCGTCCTGCTGGAACGGGACGCTCTGGTACACCGAGGACACCGACGGGATGATCTCCGGGGTGCGCGGTGTCGGAGCGGTGCCGCCCACTGCCTCGGCCACCGCGCGGACGTGCTCGGTGGTCGTACCGCAACAGCCGCCCGCCAGGCGCACGCCGTAGTCGCGGACGAAGCCGGCCAACGCTTCGGCCAGCTCGTCGGGCTGCAGCGGGTACACCGCGCCGTTGGGGCCCAGTTCCGGAAGACCGGCGTTGGGCATCACCGACAGCGGGATCCGCGAGTTCTCCGCCAACACCCGCAGGTGCTCGCTCATCTCGGCCGGACCCGTCGCGCAGTTCATGCCGATCATGTCGATGCCGAGCGGTTCCAGCGCGGTCAGGGCCGCGCCGATCTCCGAACCGACCAGCATCGTGCCGGTGGTCTCCACCGTGACCTGCGCGATGATCGGCCGCTTCTGGCCGGTCTCGGCCATCGCGCGCTTGGCGGCCACGATCGAGGCCTTGGTCTGCAGCAGGTCCTGCGAGGTCTCGACCAGGAACACGTCGATGCCACCGTCGAGCATGCCCAGGGCCTGCTCGTAGTAGGCGTCACGCAGCTTGGCGTAGGGGGCGTGCCCCAGGGTGGGCAGCTTGGTGCCCGGCCCCATCGAGCCCAGCACGAACCGCTTGCGGTCCGGCGTGGAGTACTCGTCGGCGGCCTCCCGGGCCAGCCGCGAACCGGCCTCGGCCAGCTCGCGGATGCGCTCCGGGATGTCGTACTCGGCCAGGTTGGCCCAGTTGGTGCCGAAGGTGTTGGTCTCGATCGCGTCCGAGCCCGCTTCCAGGTAGCCCCGGTAGATCGAGGTCACCACGTCGGGCCGGGTCACGTTCAAGATCTCGTTGCAGCCCTCGAGGTTGGAGAAGTCGTCCAACGTGAGGTCGTAGGCCTGCAACGCGGTGCCCATGCCGCCATCGGCGACGAGGACTCGCTCGTCGATGGCAGCGAGGAAACCGCTGGGATCGTTGTGCCGGTCTGACATGCCGCTACTCCCCGTTCGTCAGCGCAGCTTCGGCCCGATGTCGGCCGCAGCTTCGTCGCCGTAGGCCTCGGCGATGCGGGCCAGGAACGAGTCCCGTTCGACGTCGTACTCCTGCGGACCGTCGGTCTCCAGGGACACTGTCGCGAGGGTGCAGCCCAGCTGCAGCGAACGCTCCAGGCTCAGGCCACCGCCCAGTCCGGCGAGGAAGCCCGCGCGAAGCGCGTCACCGACACCGGTCGGGTCGCCCTTCTGCTTTTCCTTCGGGGGCTCGACCAGCAGCGTCGGCTCGCCCTTGGCCTTGACCTGCACGCCCTTCGGGCCGAGCGAGGTGACCCACTTGCCGACCCGGCCGAGGACCTCGTCCTCGCTCCAGCCGGTGCTCTGCAGCAGGAGGCCGTGCTCGTACTCGTTGGTGAACAGGTACTGCGCGCCGTCCACGAGTTTACGGATGTCATCGCCTTCCATGCGGGCCAGCTGCTGGCCCGGGTCGGCGAGGAAGTCGTAGCCGCGGTCGCGGCACTCCTGGGTGTGCCGCACCATCCCGTCGGGGTCGTTCGCCGAGATCACGACGATGTCGAGGCCGCCGAGGCGGTCGGCGACGGGCTTGAGCTCGATCTCGCGAGCCTCGGCCATGGCGCCGGCGTAGAACGACGCGATCTGGTTGTGGTCGGTGTCGGTGGTGCACAGGAAGCGCGCGGTGTGCTTCGTCTCCGAGACGTGCACCGACCCGGTGTCCACGCCGTGCCGCTCGAGCCACGCGCGATAGTCGTTGAAGTCCTGGCCGACCGCGCCCACCAGCGTCGAGGTCACACCCAGCTTGCCGAGACCGAAGGTGATGTTGCCGGCGATGCCGCCACGACGCACCTCCAGCTCGTCCACCAGGAACGACAGCGAGACCTGCTCCAGCCGGTCGGCCACGAGCTGGTCGGTGAACCTACCGGGGTAGGACATCAGGTGGTCGGTGGCGATCGAACCGGTCACCGCAATCCGCACTTGGATAACTCCTTCACCAGGGCAGGCTGCGGGACACTGCCGTTGGGCGGCGCCCCGCAGCCTGCGAACAGCTTCGTCGGTATGGGGGGTTGTTTACAGACCCGCGGCGCTCTTCAGGGCCTCCGCGCGGTCGGTGTTCTCCCACGGCAGGTTGACGTCGCTGCGCCCGAAGTGACCGTAAGCGGCGGTCGGGGCGTAGATGGGCCGGAGGAGGTCGAGGTCACGGACGATCGCGCCGGGGCGCAGGTCGAAGACCTCGTTGATGGCCGCCTGGATCTTGACCGGGTCGACGTTCTCGGTGCCGAAGGTCTCCACGAACAGGCCGACCGGAGCCGCCTTGCCGATCGCGTAGGCGACCTGGACCTCGATGCGGCCGGCCAGGCCCGCGGCGACCGCGTTCTTGGCCACCCAGCGCATGGCGTAGGCCGCGGAGCGGTCGACCTTCGACGGGTCCTTGCCGGAGAAGGCGCCACCACCGTGGCGGGCCATGCCGCCGTAGGTGTCGACGATGATCTTCCGGCCGGTCAGACCGGCGTCACCCATGGGGCCACCGACGACGAAGCGACCGGTCGGGTTGATCAGGACGCGGGCGTCGCCCGAGTCCAGACCGGCGCGCTCCAGCTCCGGCGCGATGACGTGCTTCTGGATGTCGCCGACCAGCTGGCCGTCGAGGTCGATGTCCTCGGCGTGCTGGGTCGACAGCACGACCGTGTCCAGGCTGACTGCCTGGTCACCGGCGTACTCGACGGTGACCTGGGTCTTGCCGTCGGCACGCAGGTACGGCAGCGTGCCGTCCTTGCGGACGTTGGTCAGGCGGCGCGACATGCGGTGCGCCAGGGTGATCGGCAGCGGCGCCAGCTCGTCGGTGTCGTTGCAGGCGTAGCCGAACATCAGGCCCTGGTCGCCGGCGCCCTGCTTGGCGATCTCGTCCTCGCTGCCCTCGACGCGCTTCTCGTGCGCCTCGTCAACGCCCTGGGCGATGTCCGGGGACTGCTTGCCGATCGCGACGTTCACACCGCAGGTGGTGCCGTCGAAACCCTTGATCGAGGAGTCGTAACCGATCTCCAGGATCTTCTCCCGAACCAGGCTCGGGACGTCGATGTTGGCCTTCGTGGTGACCTCGCCGGCGACGTGCACCTGGCCGGTGGTGACCATGGTCTCCACGGCGACGCGCGAAGCCGGGTCCTGGGCCAGCATCGCGTCCAGGATCGAGTCGCTGATCGCGTCGCACATCTTGTCCGGGTGGCCCTCGGTCACCGACTCACTCGTGAACAACCGGCGGTTGATCTCACTCACGACTGCTCCTCACCTCACAAGCTCTGCAGCTTTTGATCCTTGCGTACGGTATTCAGGTCCTTCACCCGGGGGACCTCATGCACGGGCGTGGATGATGCCCCACGCGAGGTTGCCCGCCTTGCCCCCGGACACCCAGTTCTTCAGACCGGCCTTCATCTTGGTGCGGTAGGCGTCACTGATCTTGTCGGCCAGATCACCCTCTCGGGCTTCCAGTTCCTGCAGGACCCGGCCGTAGTGGGTGGCCAGGTACTCGGTCAGGTCCTCGAACTCGAAGTTCTGCAGACCAAGACGGGCCAGCTCGCGGCGGTAGAAGCCGGGCGAACCCATCGTGTCCAGGCTCAGCCGATCGAGGATCGGGCCGAGATCGGCGCGCTTGGCGGTGTCGGCCGCCATCGGGTCGGTGAACAGGAAGGACCCGGTCGGCTTGAGGACGCGGACGACCTCTTCGAGCACGCGGGGACGGTCACCGCTGTGCAGGATCGCGTCCTGGGACCAGACGATGTCGAAGGCGTTGTCCTGGAACGGGATGTCTTCGAAGGAACCGTCCTTGACCTCGATGAGCTCGTCGAGGCCTTCCGCCCGGTTGAACTCGACGTTCCGGGCGTTCTCGACCTCGGAGAGGTTGAGGCAGGAGACCTTGCAGCCGTACGTCCTGGCCAGGTAGCGGGCGGCACCACCGTAGCCCGAGCCGATGTCGAGGACGCGGGTCTCCGGCGTGATCTCGACCTGAGAGGCCATCCGCTCGACGGTCCGGCGGGAAGCGGCGTCGATGTCCTCGGTCTCCGAGTTGTAGAGACCGATGTGGATGTCGTTGCCGCCCCAGACGTGGTAGTAGAAATTGTCCGCGTCTTCGGAGTTGTAGTAGTCGCGGGCGGTGTGCACCGCGTTCGAGTAGACGTCGGAGAGTTCCTCGTCCGGACGGTACTTCTTCTCCGCGACGTGGATGTAGAAGTCCGGCTCGCCTTCCTGGTAGGTCTCCTGGAAGTCGCCGTAGGTGTCGATCCGCTGGAACCCGACCTCACGCATGAGCCGCCGCATGTAGTTCTTCCGCAGCGGGTACATGTTCAAGAAGAATTCGGATTTGTCGGGGAAGGTGTACTTGAACCTCGCCAGACCTTCATCGACGTAGTCCGGCTCCGCGGAAACGTCCTCACCCGCGTAGTAATAGGTGTGCTTGGAGCTGAATCCGTCGTCCAGGATGGAGTCGTAATTCCGCTGGTCGATGATCAGAACGCCGTCGTGCTTGAGCATGGCGTAGAACTCGGCGAGGGTCTTCCGGCGGTCCCGCTCGGAGAACAGGTGCGTGAACGAGTTCCCCAGGCAGATGATCGCGTCGTATTCGCCGTGGACGTCACGATTCAGCCAGCGCCAGTCCGCGTTCACCACGCGCAGGATGTGGCCGCCGTACTCGAGCCCGTTCTGGAAGGCCTTGGCCAGCATCTGCGGGCTGCCGTCCGCGGAGACCGTCTCGAAGCCCTCCTCGAGCAGCCGCACCGAGTGGAAACCGGTACCCGTGGCCGCGTCCAGGACGGACTTGACACCGCGAGCCTTGAGCTGGTCGATGAAGAAGCTGCCCTCGCTCTCGTAGCGCTTCTTCCAGTCGATCAGATCGTCCCACTTCTCCACGAATCCGCCGACGTACTCGTGGGTGTAGTGGTCCGACTCGCGGACCTCCAGCGGATTGTCGCCGAACACCTGCTCTTCACGGGCCACCAGATCGGCCGTGTCAGGCGAACCAGCCCCGTTAGAAGTCAGGTCGTCCACGCTCTTGGCCATTTTCACTCCCACCACTCACGTTGGTCATGCGCCAGCCCGCGAACTTCAGGCATGCGCAAATCCGTGCCCCGAGCATGTGTCTCGCGGCCGTGCGGGTCGCCACTGCGAAAAAAGGCAACACCTCCGACCGGCGCGGGCAGCCGAGAAAACGCTCAAGGCCGCAGCACCAACGCCGATCGCACTCGGTCGGCACCCTTGCCAACCGGCGCAACGCATTTCCGTGCGTCGCTTAACCAACCTAGGCGAAGGAGATCACGAAGCAAGCGTACGAACGTGTGACGGTAATCACCGCAATGCGATGATTGCGTGATTCGCGTTGTCACCCTGGGTGAAAAAATGCGCTATCACCAGGGCACTCTCGAGATGATTTTGGCGCCGGTAACGATCACGTGAGTGCAAAAAATCTTGATGAGATGTACACTAACGCGCGCCTGATGTAGCACAAAGTTCGCGCCACATCAAGAGTTCCGACCGACAAAATTCTTGTGAATAGCCGGAGCGGCGGTTGACTTTTTGCTCCTCGCACTACTTCCATCGAAGAGCGGAGCACGGATGTTACGGTGTTCGCCCGCGCAGCGCCATAGCTTTTTCCGGAGTGTCAGTCAATTGGTGCACCCGCCCTGGGATCGCCGGACCGATCCAGCGCCCGGACCAGCGAGGAGCACCGCCGACCGGGAGGGCTCAGGCCCCGGCCCGGACGGCGGCCCTGCGCCTCGGTTCAGCTCCTGAGACCGGGGAAGTCCTCGTCGCGGTACTCGGTCCGCACCCGCTCCCCCGACGCGTGGAGCTCGTTCTCCCGGCCGCGCAGCTCGACCCGCCGGATCTTGCCGGAGATGGTCTTGGGCAGCTCGAAGAACTCGAGCCGCCGCACCCGCTTGTAGGGCGCGAGGTTCTCCCGGGCGAAGCGCAAGATCGACTCGGCCGTGCGCTCGTCGGGTTCGTGGCCGGGCGCCGGCACCACGTAGGCCTTGGGCACCGACAGCCGGACGGGGTCCGGTGCGGGCACCACCGCGGCCTCGGCGACCGCCTCGTGCTCCAGCAGCACGCTCTCCAGCTCGAACGGTGAGATGCGGTAGTCGGAGGCCTTGAACACGTCGTCGGTGCGCCCGACGTAGGTGATGTAGCCGTCCGCGTCCCGCGATCCGACGTCCCCGGTGTGGTAGTGCCCACCGCGGGTGACCTCGTCGGTGCGCTCGGTGTCGTCGGCGTAGCCGGTCATCAGCCCCACGGGGCGGGGCTGCAGCGCCAGGCAGATCTCGCCCTCGTCGGCCTCCTCGCCGGTCGCCGGGTCCAGCAGCACCACGTCGAAGCCCGGCAGCGGCCTGCCCATCGACCCGAGCCGCACCGGCTGGCCGGGGGTGTTGGCGACCTGGACGCTGGTCTCGGTCTGGCCGAAGCCGTCGCGGATGGTCACCGACCACGCCCGCCGCACCTGCTCGATGATCTCCGGGTTCAGCGGTTCCCCCGCCCCGACGACCTTCTCCGGCGGCGTGCGCAGCGACCCGAGGTCGGCCTGGATGAGCATCCGCCACACCGTCGGGGGTGCGCAGAAGCTGGTGATCCGGCAGCGCTGCACCTGCTCCAGCAGGCCTGTCGGGTCGAAGCGCGAGTAGTTGTAGATGAACACCGTCGCCTCGGCGTTCCACGGCGCGAAGACGTTGCTCCAGGCGTGCTTGGCCCACCCCGGCGAGGAGATGTTGAGGTGAACGTCACCGGGTTCCAGGCCGATCCAGTACATCGTGGACAGGTGGCCCACGGGGTACGAGGCGTGCGTGTGCTGGACGAGCTTCGGCTTCGCCGTGGTACCGGACGTGAAGTACAACAACAGCGGGTCGTCCGCCCTGGTAGGACCGTCGGCGGTGAAATTCGTCTCCGCTCCGGCGCTTTCGGCGTAGGAGTGCCAACCGGTCACATCGGACCCGACGGCGATGCGGGTGTAGTCACCCGGCACGTCTGTGAACTTCGTCGCGTCGTCCGATGTGGTCACCACGTGGCGCGCCCTGCCACGGTCCACCCGGTCGCGCAGGTCCGCCGCTCCCAGCAGCGGGGTGGCGGGGATGATCACCGCACCGAGCTTCATCGCCGCCAGGATCGTCTCCCACAGCTCCACCTGGTTGCCCAGCATCAGGATCAGCCGGTCACCGCGCGCGACGCCGAGCCCGCGCAGCCAGTTGGCCACCTGGTTGGAGCGGGCGGTCATCTCGGCGAAGGTGATCTTCTGCTCCCCGCCGCCCGCGTCGACGATCCACAGCGCCAACGCGTCCGGGCGCCGCTCGGCGATGGAGTCGAACCACTCCAGCGCCCAGTTGAACTCCTCGAAGCGCGGCCAGCGGAAGCCCTCCCGCGCCGCGTCGTAGTCCTCCCGATGCTGCAGCAGGTAGTCGCGCGCGCTCAGGAACGCCTCACCAGACGATGTCGCCGGCACTCCGGCCCCCAATCTCCTCGGCTGCGCTGCCAGGAGCTGAAGTGGACCATGACCGCGGTGGGATCGGCCACCCCGACGTGCCGTCGTGATTGCTCCGATTTGCGGGTCCTGGCTCGTCAGCGTTGACTCTTCGTGCGGTTGTGGTCACTGTTGTTGATTACTGGTGATTTCCTTTCGGAATTTCCGGCGTCAAGGAGGACTCCGTGTTCCGACCCGTCACGACGATCATCACTGCTCTCCTGCTCACCTGCTCCGGAGTACCAGCATCGATGGCCACCGCCGAACCCGCTTGGCAGCCCGCGGAACCACCGCTGACCACCCCGTGGACCGACGAGGTCGGCCCGGACAACGCCCTCCCCGAGTACCCGAGACCGCAGCTGACCCGCGAGCGCTGGCTCAACCTCAACGGCCTGTGGGACTACACCGGCGGCGAGAACCCCACCGAGCAGATCCTCGTCCCCTACCCGCCGGAATCCGCGCTGTCCGGGGTGCAGCGCCACGACGACGAGATGGTCTACGAGCGCACCTTCGACGTGCCCGCCGACTGGGCCGGGCAGCGGCTGGTCCTGCACTTCGGCGCCGTTGACCAGCGCGCCGAGGTCTCGGTCAACGGCAAGCAGGTCGCCGTGCACGAAGGCGGGTACACCGCCTTCTCCGCCGACATCACCGGCGCCGTGGAACCCGGTGCGCCGCAACGGCTCACCGTCGCGGTCTCCGACGGCAACGAGACACAGCCCTACCCGGTGGGCAAGCAGCGCAACGATCCCGGCGGCATCCTCTACACCGGGGCCTCCGGCATCTGGCAGACCGTGTGGCTCGAACCCGTCGCTCCCGCGCACGTCACCGGACTGGACATCACCCCCGACCTGACCGGCTTCGACCTCACCGCCTCGACCTCGACGAACGACGGCGAGCAGGTCGAGGTCGCGGTGCGCGACATCGAAGGCGCGGAGGTCACCCGCACCACCGGCCCGGCCGGGCGACCGGTGCGCGTCGACGTCCCGCAACCGCGCCTGTGGACCCCCGAGGACCCGCACCTCTACGACCTGACCGTGCGCTTGCTCGGCGCCGACGGCACCGTGCTCGACGAGGTCGGCAGCTACACGGGTCTGCGCACGACGGGCCTGGTCCACGACGAGCAGGGCCGGCCGCGGCTGGCGCTCAACGGCGAGGTCGTCTTCCAGCACGGCCCGCTGGACCAGGGCTACTGGCCGGACGGCATCTACACCGCACCGACCGACGAGGCGCTGCGCTCCGACCTGGACCGGACCAAGGAACTCGGCTTCAACATGGTCCGCAAGCACGTCAAGGTCGAGCCGGCGCGCTGGTACTACTGGGCCGACCGGCTGGGCCTGATGGTGTGGCAGGACATGCCGTCGCTGCCGATCGACCTGGACATCCCACCGGAGGACAGCCCGCCGCCCTCGGAGGAGATGAAGGCCCACTACCGCGCTGAGTGGGTCGACGTCATCGACCAGCTCCGCAGCTCACCGTCCATCGTGGCGTGGGTGCCGTTCAACGAGGGCTGGGGTGAGTTCGACACCGCCGAGATCACCGACCTGACGCGGCGCACCGATCCCTCGCGGGTGATCAACGCCTCCAGCGGCGTCAACTGCTGCTACTCGTTGCCCGACAGCGGCGCCGGGGACATCTACGACGACCACACCTACGTCGGTCCGGGCGCACCGACGATCAAGGACGGCCGGGCGGTCGTGGACGGCGAGTACGGCGGGCTCGGGCTGGTCGAGGAAGGCCACCTCTGGCCCGGTGAGCCCGGCGCCTACGAGATGACCGAGAGCCGGGAGCAGTTGACCCGGCGTTACGGCGAAGTCAGCGACGAGCTGGTGCGCATCATCGAGGCCCACGGCTTGTCCGCGGCGATCTACACCCAGACAACCGACGTCGAGAACGAGGTCAACGGCTTCCTCACCTACGACCGGAAGGTCATGAAGCCGGACGTGGCGTCGGTGCGCGAGCACAACCTGGCAGCCATCGAGGCGGGGAGCCGGTGAGGAGTTCGATGGGATCGACGAAGATCAGCAGACGCAGCGCGTTGCTCGGGACGGCGGGCGCAGCCGGTGCGGTGGCGGCCCTGCCCGCCACGGCGCAGGCCGCGCCCAGCGGTCCCCCGACCGCGAGCGGCCACCTCTACGAGATCGGCACCGGACGGCAGCGCGTGCTGATCGGCGGCGTGGCGGCCTCGGTGCTGTCCTGGCAGGTCGATGGGCAGGAGATGCTGCTGACCCACGACCCCGACGACGTCGGCGAGGGGTACCAGGGCAAGACGATCCTGCCGTGGGCCAACCGGATCGATCACGGCTCCTACACCTTCGACGGGGAGGAGCTGCAGGTCGCGATCAACGAGCCGGATCGCGACACGGCCCTGCACGGGTTGATGAGCTTCGTGGAGTGGTCGCCGGTCCGGCACCGCTCCGATTCGGTGGTGCTCGAGCACGTGCTGCCACCGGACTACGGCTACCCGTTCCAGCTGGCGTTCCGCATCGAGTACCGGGTCGACGACCGCGGTTTCGCCAGCACCCTGCACGCGACCAACGTGGGCCGGCGACCGGCGCCCTTCGGCACCGCCAACCACACCTACCTGGCGGCGGCTCCGGGGACCAGCGTCGACGACATCGTGCTGGAGATCCCGGCCGACACCTACTACGAGGTCGACGACCGGTTGATCCCGACCGGGACCGCCCCGGTGGACGGCACCGACTACGACTTCCGCACCGCCCGGCCGATCGCGCGGACCACGATGGACACCGCGTTCACCGGCCTGCACCACACCGGCGGCGAAGCCGTGGTGCGCTTCCGGCGACCGGACGTCGACGTCGAGCTGTGGGTCGACGAGAACCACCGGTACCTGCAGGTCTACACCGACGACGACCCCAGCACCGACCGCCCGGCGCGGGCGGGGCTGACCGTGGAGCCCATGACGTTGGCGCCCAACGCCTTCGTCACCGGTGACGGGTTGATCGTCCTGCGACCGGGCCAGACCCACACCGGAAGCTGGGGCTACCGCCTCGCCTGACCGCTCGGGTCGCCGGGGGTGGGCCGCTCCAGCAACGCGGTCGGCCCCCGGCGACCCGTTAGGGTGGGCGGGTGGCCGAACACATCCAGATCCCCACGCCGGCAGGCAAGTTCGACGCGTTGACCGCAGGACCCGAGGACGGGCGCCCGGTGCTGCTGCTGCACGGCTTCCCCGAAGCGGCGGTCGAGTGGAGCGAGCAGCTGGGCGTTCTGGGCGGGGCCGAGTGCTTCGCGGTGGCTCCCGACCAGCGCGGCTACTCCCCCGGTGTCCGGCCGGAGCAGGTCGCCGAGTACCGGGTGGAGGAGCTGGTCGGGGACGTGCTGGCCATCGCGGACCACTTCGGGTGGGAGCGCTTCGACCTCGTCGGCCACGACTGGGGTGCGGCGGTGGCGTGGTCCACCGCGGCCGAGCACCCCGACCGCGTCCGCACCCTCACCGCGGTGTCGATCCCGCACCTGGACGCCTTCACCCGGGCGGTGCGCGAGGACGAGGACCAGCAACAGCGCTCGGCCTACATGCAGGCGCTGCGCTCCTCCACCGCCGAGAAGACGCTGCTGGCCGACAACGCCGCCAAGCTCCGCCGGATCTACTACCCGGGCGTCCCGCAGCACCACGTCGACGACTACGTGCAGCGGCTCACCGAGCCGGGCGCGCTGACCGGTGCGCTCAACTGGTACCGGGCGTCGCGGTTCAACGGCGAGATCGGGCCGATCACCGTGCCCACCCTCTTCGTGTGGAGCACCGAGGACGTGGCGGTCGGCTCCACCGCCGCGCTGGCCACCGAGCAGCACGTGACCGGCCCGTACCGGTTCGAGATGCTGCAGGAGGTCTCGCACTGGATCCCCGAGGAAGCGCCGGACTCGCTGACCCGGTTGCTGCTGCAGCACCTGCTGGCCCACCCGGAGTGATCTCTTGCCGGTGGCGGTCCGGGCGGTGAGCATGACATCCGTCCGGTTTTCCGACGCGCCGTAGGAGTGCTCGTGAAGGGTTCCGAAGGCCTGCTGGCCACCGCCGCAGCCGCTGGGGTCGACGTCTGCTTCGCCAACCCCGGCACCACCGAGATCCCGCTGGTCGAAGCCTTCGACCAGGTCCCCGAGGTACGGGCGGTGCTGGGCCTGTCCGAGGGCGTGGTCACCGGTGCCGCCGACGGCTACGGTCGGATGACCGGCAGGCCCGCGCTCACCCTGCTGCACCTGGGTCCGGGCTTCGCCAACGGTATCGCGAACCTGCACAACGCGCGTCGGGCTCGTACGCCGATCGTCAACCTCATCGGTGAGCACGCGTCCTGGCACCAGTCCGCCGACGCCCCGCTCCACAGCGACATCGAGTCGCTGGCCAAGCCGGTGTCGGGCTGGGTGGGTCGCACGAGCTCGGCCGCCGCGGCCTCCGGCGAGTTCGCCGAGGCCTACCTCGCGGCGCTGCGGAACCACTCCCCCGCCACGCTGATCGCCGCCGCCGACCACATGTGGAGCCAGGGCGGCGTGCCCGCCACCGCACCCGCTGCTCCGCAGCGCCCGCAGGGGGACGAGCAGCAGATCGCCGAGGTGGCCAAGGTGCTCGCGGCCGGACGCCGTCCGGTGCTGCTTCTGGGCGGACAGGTCGTGGAGAGCCCCGAGGGCATCCGCACCGCCGTCCGGATCGCCGCCGCCGCAGGTGGGGCGGTGCTGGCCGAACGCGGCAGCGCCCGCGTCGAACGCGGACCAGGCATCCCGCCGGTGCCGGTGCTGCCGTACTTCCCGGAAGCGGTGACCGAAGCGCTGCAGGGTTACTCCGACCTCGTCCTCGTGGGAGCGCGCACCCCGGTGTCGTTCTTCGGCTACAAGGGCCAGCCCAGCCACCCGCTGCCCAGCGGGATGGCGGTGCACGAACTGGCCGACAGCGACGCCGATGCGCTCCACGCCCTGGCCGCTCTGGCCGAGCGGACCGGCAGCGCGGCGGAGGAGCCGCCGCACGCCGAGCGCCCGGAGGTGGTGGCTCCGGCGGGTCCACTGGACGCGGACGCGATCGCGGCGGCGATCGTGCTCACCCAGCCGGAGAACTCGATCATCGTCAACGAGGGCGTCTCGTCCTCGGCGTCCTACCCGGCGATCGCCGACGCCGCGCCCGCGCACTGCGAGCTCTCCCAGACCGGCGGCGCCATCGGGATGGGCATGCCGGTGGCCACGGGTGCCGCGATCGCGCGCCCGGACCGCCCGGTGATCAACCTGCAGGCGGACGGCAGCGCCGCCTACACCGTCCAGGCGCTGTGGACCCAGGCCCGCGAATCGCTCAACGTCACCACGGTGATCTGCTCGAACTCCCGGTACCGGATCCTCGACCACGAGCTGCAGCGCGCGGGCATCGACGACCCCGGTGCCGCGGCGGCATCCATGACCAGCCTGGCCGACCCCGCCGTCGACTGGCTGTCCGTGGCGCGGGGTTTCGGCGTGGAAGCCGTTCGCGTCACCACCGGCGAGGACCTGCTCAAGGCCCTCGGCCGGGCCCACGGGGAGCACGGCCCCCACCTGGTCGAAGCCGTGCTCTGACGCCGACGAGCCCCACCGCGTGGTGCGGTGGGGCTCGTCGTGGTCGTGACCCTGGACCGGTCAGATGGTCCAGGTGTCGTTGCCCGTCAGCAGCTTCTGCAGGTCGGCGGGTTTGCCCGCCTGCGCCTGGGAGACCTGCTCGCGGGCGAGGTCGTCGTAGGTCGGCCGCACCGTGTTCCGGAAGATGCCCGTGATCGCCGGGTTGAGCTCCTGGCCGCCGAGGCGGGACAAGGCGAAGGCCAGCGACGGGTCCTCCCGCTCGGCGTCGTGCACCACGACGTCGTCGAAGTCCACTTCGGACAGCTTGGCGACGCGCAGGCCGTCCGCGCCCTGCACCACGCCGTACTGCTCGTCCTCCGGACCGAACACGATCGGCTCGCCGTGCTGGAGGGAGACGATCCGGCGCTGCCGCTCCTCGTTGTCCTTGAGGACGTCGAAGGCGCCGTCGTTGAAGATCGGGCAGTTCTGGTAGATCTCCACCAGCGCGCTGCCCCGGTGCTCGGCGGCGGCCTTGAGCGTCTCGGTGACGCCGGCCCGGTCCGAGTCGATCACCCGCGCCACGAACGAGGCCTCCGCGCCCAGCGCCAGCGACACCGGGTTGAACGGGTGGTCCAGCGAGCCCACCGGGGTGGACTTGGTGACCTTGCCGACCTCGCTGGTCGGCGAGTACTGGCCCTTGGTCAGCCCGTAGATCCGGTTGTTGAACAGCAGGATCTTCAGGTTCACGTTGCGGCGCAGCGCGTGGATGAGGTGGTTGCCGCCGATCGACAGCGCGTCGCCGTCACCGGTGACCACCCACACCGACAGGTCCTCCCGGGAAGTCGCCAGGCCGGTCGCGATGGCCGGGGCGCGCCCGTGGATGGAGTGCATCCCGTAGGTGTTCATGTAGTACGGGAACCGGGAGGAGCACCCGATGCCCGAGATGAACACGATGTTCTCCCGCTTGAGCCCCAACGAGGGCAGGAAGCTCTGCACCGCGTTGAGCACGACGTAGTCACCGCAGCCGGGGCACCAGCGCACCTCCTGGTCGGACTTGAAGTCCTTGGCCTTCTGCGGCGCATCGGCGGCCGGCACCCCGGCCAGTCCGCCCAGCGACGGCATTCCCAGCTCGGTGGCGGTCACGCGGACACCCCCTGCACGACATCGATGAGCACGTTCTGCAGTTCTTCTGCTTGGAAGGGCAGGCCTGCGACCTTGGTGTAGGACTGCACGTCGACGAGGTAGCGGGCGCGCAGCAGCGTCGCCAGCTGGCCGAGGTTCATCTCCGGCACGATCACCTGGTCGTAGCCGCGCAGCACCTCGCCGAGGTTGGCCGGCATCGGGTTGAGGTGGCGCAGGTGCGCCTGGGCGACCGGCAGGCCCTGGGCCCGCACCCGCCGGCACGCCGCGCCGATCGGCCCGAACGACGAGCCCCAGCCCAGCACCAGCACCCGGGCCTCGCCCGAGGGGTCGTCGACGGTGACGTCGGGGACGTCGATGCCGTCGATCTTGCGCTGCCGCAGCCGGACCATGTGGTCGTGGTTGTCCGGGTCGTAGGAGATGTTGCCCTTGCCGTCGGCCTTCTCCAGGCCACCGACCCGGTGCTCCAGCCCCGGCGTGCCCGGCACCGCCCACTCGCGGGCGAGGGTCTCCTCGTCGCGCACGTACGGCCAGAACTCGCCCGAGCCGTCGGCGGCGTTGGGTTCGGTCGCGAACCGCACGCGCAGGTCCGGCAGCGAGGACACGCCCGGGATCAGCCACGGCTCGGAGCCGTTGGCGATCGCCCCGTCCGACAGCAGCAGCACGGGCGTGCGGTACTCCAGCGCGATCCGCGCCGCGTCCAGCGCGATCTCGAAGCAGTCCGCCGGCGAGCACGGCGCCAGCACCGGCACCGGCGATTCGCCGTTGCGGCCGTGGAGCGCCTGCATCAGGTCGGCCTGCTCGGTCTTGGTCGGCAGACCGGTCGAGGGCCCCCCGCGCTGGATGTCGCACACCAGCAGCGGCAGCTCCAGCGTCACCGCCAGACCGATCGTCTCCGACTTCAGCGCCAGACCCGGACCCGAGGTGGTCGTCACACCCAGCGAACCGCCGAAGGACGCGCCCAGGGCGGCACCCACACCGGCGATCTCGTCCTCGGCCTGGAACGTGGTGACGCCGAAGTTCTTGTGCTTGGCCAGCTCGTGCAGCACGTCCGAGGCCGGGGTGATCGGGTAGGTGCCCAGGAACACCGGCAGCTCGCTGCGCTGCCCGGCGGCCACGATCCCGTACGCCAGCGCGGCGTTACCGGTGATCTGCCGGTAGGTGCCCTCCGGCAGCTTGGCCGGGGCGACCTCGTAGGTCACCGCGAAGGACTCGGTGGTCTCGCCGTAGTTCCACCCGGCCCGGAACGCCAGCACGTTGGCCTCGGCGATGTCGGGCTTCTTGGCGAACTTCTCCCGCAGGAACCGCTCGGTGCCCTCGGTCGGCCGGTGGTACATCCACGACAGCAAGCCCAGGGCGAACATGTTCTTGCACCGCGCGGCGTCCTTCTTGCCGAGCCCGGTCTCCGCCAGCGCACCCTGGGTCAGCGTCCCCATCGCCACCCGGTGCACCGCGTAGAGGTCGTCGAGGACCTCGCCCTCCAGCGGGTCGGCGTCGTAGCCGACCTTGGTGAGGTTGCGCTTGGTGAACTCGTCGGTGTTGACGATGAGGATCCCACCATGCGGAAGGTCCGCGAGGTTCGCCTTCAACGCGGCCGGGTTCATCGCCACGAGCACGTCCGGCCGGTCACCCGGGGTGAGGATGTCGTAGTCGGCGAAGTGCAGCTGGAAGCTCGACACACCCGGCAGCGTGCCCGCGGGGGCCCGGATCTCGGCCGGGAAGTTCGGCAGCGTGGCCAGGTCGTTCCCGAAGGCCGCGGCCTCCGAGGTGAAACGATCGCCGGTCAGCTGCATGCCATCACCGGAATCACCGGCGAAGCGGATGACGACCCGGTTGAGCTGCCGGGTGCCGTTCGTCCGGTGTCCGTTCGTCGCGCCCAATTGATCCGTTCCCCTTCAATTGCAGGCAACGTTCGTCTAGTGGCGAACGATACAGGTAGTGGCGTGGCGGCGATCACGGAGTCGATCTTGCCGATCACCGTCTGCACGCCCCCACGCGGAACGATCCAGTTCCGGATTCCCGCGCAGGCTGGAGGACCTGTATCGATGGTGCAATCCCGGACTGCGCGGACGCCACGACGGGGAGACCGGGAATACTGTGATCTGCCACACGATCAGCACTTCTCCTGGCGTGCGGCGACGATCGCTCAACTGGCCGATGCCCAGCTGGGCCCCCGTCGGCTTACATCTCAGGCCGGACCACCAGTCCGGTCGAGCCCGACGTGGAGGAACCATGCCGCTGCATCCGGAAGCCGAGTCGTTCGTCGCGCAGATCCGGGAGCTGGCTCCCGACCTCGGTGGCGAGCTGGCCGATGCCGCGACGGCCCGCCGCTCGGCGAGCGCGCGTGGCCGGCAGCGCCCGCGGCCGGACGTCCAACGGGTCGAGGAGCGGCTCATCCCGGGCTCTTACGGGGTCGACGTGCCGGTGCGGATCTACTGGCCGAGCACCGAGGTCGGCGTGCCGGTGGTCGTGTACTTCCACGGCGGCGGCTGGGTCGTCGGCGACCTGGAGACCCACGACAGCTTCGCGCGGTCGATGGCCAACGGGACGGGTGCGGTCGTGATCTCCGTGGACTACCGGCTGGCCCCGGAGCACCGCTACCCCGCGGCTGTCGAGGACGCCTACTCCGCCACCGTGTGGGCCGCGGCGCACGCCGAAGAGCTCGGCGGTGACGCCTCGCGCCTGGCCGTGGCCGGTGACAGCGCGGGCGGAAACCTGGCGACGGTCACCGCGCTGCAGTGCCAGGAGCGCGGAACCCCCGACTTGGCCTTCCAGCTGCTGCTCTACCCGGTCACCGACCACGACTTCAGCACACCGTCCTACGTGGACAGCGGCCCGGACTGCCTGCTCACCAAGCAGGACATGATGTGGTTCTGGGACGAGTACGCGCCGGACCTGGAGGTTCGCGACCACCCGCACGCCTCCCCGCTACGCGCCGACGACCTGACCGGACTGCCACCCGCGCACGTGCTCACCTCGGGCAGGGACCCGCTGCGCAGCGAGGGGCAGCGCTACGCCGAACGGCTCGCGGAAGCGGGCGTGCCGACGTCGACCCAGCACTGCCAAGGCCTGTTCCACGGCTTCGCCCCGGACGCCGAGCGCATGCCGGTGGCCGCTGCGGCGATGCGCGAGGTCTACGCGGTGGTCCGCGCCGCGCTCGGCTAGCGCTTGCGCGCTCCCGGTGGTGCGCTGGAGCTACGCGCGGAACGGGGGTGACCGAGGTGACTGACGAGGTCGATGTCGTGGTGGTCGGCATGGGACCCGGCGGCGAGGACGTTGCGGCCAGGCTCGCACGTGCCGGGTTGTCCGTGGTCGGCGTGGAATCACGCCTGGTCGGCGGCGAGTGCCCGTACTACGCGTGCGTGCCCACCAAGATCATGGTGCGTGCGACCGACGCGCTCGCCGAAGCCCGACGGGTGCCGGAGCTGGCGGGGTCGAACACGGTGACGCCGGACTGGTCGCCGGTGGCCGCGCGCATCCGCGACGAGGCCACGACCGGGTGGAACGACGAGGCCGCCGTCCGCCGCTTCGAGGACGCCGGAGGCCGGCTGGTGCGCGGCGTCGGCAGCATCACGGCTCCGGGCGAGGTGACCGTGGGTGAGCAGGTGCTGCGCGCTCGGCGCGCCATCGTGCTCAACCCGGGCACCGAACCGGCGGTCCCGCCCATCGAGGGCTTGGCCGGCACCCCGTACTGGACCAACCGCGAAGCCGTGGCCGCCGAACGGGTCCCGCAGTCGCTGATCGTGCTGGGCGGCGGCCCGGTCGGCATGGAGTTCTCGCAGGTCTTCGCCCGTTTCGGAGCCGAGGTCACCCTCGTCGAGGCCAAGCCGCAGCTGTTGCCGCTGGCCGAGCCCGAAGCCGCCGAGGTCATCACCGACTGCCTGCTGGAGGAAGGGCTGCGCGTGCGGGTGGGCAGCACCGTGCAGGGGGTGCGGCACGACGGGACCTTCCACGTCACGACCGAGGGCGAGGAGTTCGAGGCCGAAGCCCTGCTGGTGGCCACCGGTCGGCGCACCGACCTGCGTGCCCTGGGCGTGGCGGCGGTGGGACTGGACGACTCGGCGGGGACGATCGACGTCGACGAGCGGATGCGCGCCGCCGACGGCGTGTGGGCGGTGGGCGACGTCACCGGCCGTGGCGCGTACACGCACACCTCGGTGTACCAGTCACGGATCGCGGCGGCCGACATCCTGGGGGAGCCCAGCCCCCCGGCCGACTACCGCGCGATGCCCTCGGTGACCTTCACCGACCCGGAGGTGGCGTTGGTCGGGCTCACCGAGACCCAGGCCGTCGCCGAGCACGACCGCGTCCGCACCGCGCTGTCCCGGTTGCCCGAGTCGCCCAGGGGCTTCATCCACAAGGTCGGCAACGAGGGGTTGGTGAAGCTGGTGGCCGACACCGGGCGCGGCGTGCTGGTCGGCGCCACGGTCGTCGGGCCCGCCGGCGGCGAGATCGTCGGCGCGCTCGCCGTCGCGGTCCACGCCGAGGTCCCCGTCGCGAGCCTCAACGAGATGATCTTCGCCTACCCCACCTTCCACCGAGCGATCCAGCCAGCGCTCGAAGAGCTCGCAGCGTCCTAGTGGGCGCGACGGGAACCGCGTGCTCCAGGGTGTGGCGATCACACCGGCGCCGCCGCAGGTTCTGAAGGCGTCGTGGCGGGCACGCCGGGCCGCCGCGCGTTCGAACGCAGCAGAGTGGCGAACCGCCACGCGGAGCGAGCTTTCACCGGGGGCTAGTCGCGGCCGCCGCTGCGGTTGCGCTTGCGCTCGTACATGTCCTGGTCCGCCGCGTGCAGCAGCTGATCGCGGGTCACCTCGGGGTCGTTGGTGATGGCGTGGCCGACGCTGGTGCGCAGCTCTACGGTCCGGCCGCCGATGGTCACGTCCCTGTTGAGCTGCTGCTCGATGCGGTCACGCAGCGCCGCGGCCTCGGCCGCGGTGTTGACGACGGTCACCACGACGAACTCGTCGCCCCCGATGCGGGCCACCGCGTCGCCTCCGCGCACGGCGCCCTGCAACGCCTTGGCGGCGGCGACGATGACCTTGTCGCCGGCCAGGTGGCCGTAGCGGTCGTTGAAGGGTTTGAGGTCGTCCAGGTCGGCGAGCACGACCAGCAACATCCCGTCCCCGCTCGCGATCCGCTTGAGCCCGAGGTCCATCAGGTCGGACAGCAAGGTGCGGTTGGCCAGCCCGGTGAGCGGGTCGTGCAGCGCCAGCTGCGCCAGGTGCGCGTCGGCGAGCCGGCGTTCGCCGACGTCGTCGTACTGGCTCACCACGAACGCGGGCGCTCCGTCGGCACCGGGAACGGCGGTGGCGCGGATCAGCATCCAGATCGGGTGGCCCTTCTTGTGCCGGTAGCGCTTCTCGATGCTGAGGGTCTCCACGACGCCGTGCACGAGGTCCTCGAGCAGGGCAGGGCCCCGGTCGTCGTCCTCCTCGTAGGTCACCTCGCTGAAGTGCATGCCGACCATCTCGTCGCGGGTGTAGCCGAGCATGTCGCAGAGCGTGTCGTTGACCTCGGTCCAGTGGCCCTTCAGGTCCAGCAGCGCCATGCCGATCGGCGCGTTGTGGAAGCTGCGCTGCCAGAGCAGTTCCGCCTCGCGACGGCGGGTGATGTCCTGGCTCTGCGACAGGAAGCGGACGGGTTCGCCGTTCTCGTCGCGGATGAACGAGCGCGACACCAGCACCCAGATCACGCTGCCGTCGGCGCGGATGTAGCGCTTCTCCAGCGGTTCTTCCGCTTCGATCGGGCCTTCGTCGTCGATGTCGTCCGGGTGTGTGATGGCCCGGTAGTCGAGTCCGATCAGCTCATCCCGCGCATAGCCCAGCATTCGGCAGAACGCCGCGTTGACGTGCAGGTACTTGCCCTGCAAGTCGAGGATCGCCATGGCCGCTGCCGACTGCTCGAAGAGCGTCTGCCACAGTGCGGCGTCGGCGTGCTCGCCGCTCGGCTCCGAGGGGATGGACATACGGAACGAACCATAACCGCCGGGCAGCAGGACCGCATCGAACGACGGGGACGACGGCTACGCGCAGGGCGCTGAACACGGTGCGTTACGATCCGGCCACGGTTCAGTCGAGCGCGGAGCGTGTGCGATGGCGGGAACTTCGGTGGGGCGCGCCGCCGATCAGATCCGGCGGATGATGCGCAACCAGGAGCTGCTCCCGGGCCAACCGCTGCGCCAGGAAGCCCTGGCCGAACAGCTGGGCGTCAGCAGGGTCCCGGTCCGGGAAGCGCTCAAGTCGCTGGAAGCCGAGGGCGTCGTCCGCCACCGGCCGAACGTGGGCTACACGGTGACCCGCCTGTCGGCCGACGAGCTGCAGCAGTCCTACCTGATGCGCGCCGCGCTGGAATCGACGGTGTTGCGCCGGGTCCCGCAGCTCACCGATGCGCAGCTGTTCGAACTCCACGAGCTCAACGAGCGCATCGAGACCGCGTCGGAGGCGGCCGACGTCTCCCGGATGACCGAGCTCAGCCACGACTTCCACTTCGCCGTCTTCCGCACCTCCGGCTTGGACCTGATCGTCGACGAGATCGAGCGGATCTGGCGGATGACCGAGCCGTACCGGGCGGTCCACCTCTACGACCAGGCGGTGCGGCGGAAGCTGGTGCGAGAGCACCGCATGCTGATCGACGCGCTGCGCAACGGCGAGCTGGCCGCTGCGATCTCGATCCTGGACTCCCACCGGCACTCCGCGTCCGGCGCCGAGGTCGTCGTCCCCGCCGGGTAGGAGCTGCGCGGCACGCAGAGCTGCTCAGGTCCTGCCCGCACGACCCTCAGAGCGATTCGATGCGAGCCGCGATGCCGTCGAGCACCCGGCGCAGGCCGTACTCGAACGGCGCGTCGGACTCGCGCGGGCGGTGCTCGGCCATGGCCGACAACACCTCGGCGACGGTCGGGAACCGCTCCTGCTGCCCGTGCTCGGCCAGCAGCTCCAGGCTGACCATCTTCGACCTGCCGGGCGCCCGTTCGGGCCTGAACGGCGCGCTGCCGCGCACGAACCCGTTCACCAACAGCACGGTGTTGAGCATCTCGGCGTGGTCGAGCCCGGTGCCGCGCAACGCCGCGAGCCCGGCTTCCAGGTAGGCGACCTCGTTCGGGCCCATCACCCGCGGCTTGGTCACCAGCGTCAGCGCCCAGGGATGGCGTTCGAAGACGCTGACGTTGGCCCGCGCCCACGTCTCCATCGCCGAGCGCCAGCCGGTCCGCTCGCCGATCTCCGGTGGAGCCCCGATCGCGGCGTCGAGCATCAGGCTGATCAGGTCGTCCTTGCTCGGCACGTAGCGGTACAGCGACATGGTTCCCGCGCCGAGCTCGGCTGCCAGCCGTTGCATCGACAGCGCTTCCAAGCCTTCGGAGTCGGCGAGTTCCACGGCGCCGTCGACGATGCGCTGCAGGCTCAGCGTGGGTTTCGGCCCCCGCGGTGGGCGGGCCGCGCTGCCCCAGAGCAGCTGCACGCCGCGGGACTGGACGTCTCGATCGGTCATCGCGGTCCATCCTCGTGCTCGACGTCGGCGTGTTCGCCGCGCGTAGAGGCTACGCCGATCGGGTTACGCGCCCCAACTTCCGCGTGGCACGTCGCGCCCCACGAGTCCGGTTCGGCGGCATCACCCCCAGCCGATGCCGCCGAACCGCCCCGACCCCGTCGCGCACGCACTCCCCCATTGCGTGCAACATACGCACATTAGCGTACGACCTTCCCGCGCGTGATCGAAATCCGATGTTCACAGGAGCTCGACCGGGACGTCGACGTGACGAGCCCGCAGGAACTCGCCCACCGCCTTGCCGATCGGGTCGACGCGCAGGTTGCTGGAACCGCCGGTGCCCAGCAGACCGCGCAGCACGAAGTGCACGGCACGCAGGTTCGGGAACTCGTGGCGCACGATGTCGAGGCCCTTGGCCTCGGGCATCAGGCGGCGCAGCTCCTCGGCGCTGAGCGCGCTGCGCAACCACGGCCAGGCAGCCGGATCCGTCACCCACAGCCCGACGTTGCTGTTGCCGCCCTTGTCCCCGGCCCGGGCGTGCGCGAGGCGTCCGAGCGGCACGCGCCGCGTCCGCGCGGGTTCGAGCTCGTCAGGCTCGGGATGCCCGGGCTGCACCACGTGCTCGGTCCTCGGCGGCGGTGCGACGGGCAGGCGCGTGCCGTCGTCGAGCACGACGACGTGCTCGACGACGTCGACGTCGACCAGCGCGGGCCAGTAGTCGACGCGGGTGCTGGGCGTCGCGGCCTGCCGAGCGGCGGTGTCGGTGAAGAAGCCCGGGATGCTCGACAGGTACAGCTCACCGATGCCGGAGACGAGGCGTTGCAGCGGTTCGCGTTCGGCGGCGGTGGCCATGATGCGCACCTGCACGGTCGCGTCCCACTGCCGTTGCGGATCGTCCGCGGCGGTCCCGAGCGCGCAGACGTCCAGTTCGGCGTCGGCACCGGCGAGCAGCGAGGCGGCCTGTTCCCGGACCAGCGCGACCTTGTCGTCGATGTCGAGCCCGGTGGCGTAGAGCGTGGTGACGATCTGGTGGCCGATCGGGGCGAACAGCGCGACCTTGGTGGTGGGCGGCGGTGGCGATCCGGTCGTGCCGGACAGCTCGACCCGGTCCGGACCGACCTGGCGCAACCGCACGGTGTCGAGGTGCGCGGTGACGTCCGGGTTGAGGTAGCGGGGTCCCTGGATCTCGTAAACCAGTTGCGCGGTCACGGTGTCCACGGTGACCGCGCCGCCGTCGGTGGAGTGCTTGGTGATGGTCGTGGTGCCGTCGGCGCTGATCTCGGCGATCGGGAAGCCGGGTGCTGCCGCACCGGGTATGGAGGCGAAGCCGGAGAAGTTGCCGCCGGTCGCGTGCGGACCGCACTCGATGACATGGCCCGCGACCACGGCAGCGGCGAGCCGGTCGAAGTCGGTGCGTTCCCAGTCGTGCCACCAGGCGGCCGGACCGGTGGTCAGCGACGCGTCGGTCACCCGCCCGCAGACCACGACGTCGGCTCCCGCGCCCAGTGCGGCGGCGATGCCCCAGCCCCCGAGGTAGGCGTTGGCGGCGACCGGACGCACGCCCCAGTTCGCGAGCGGCTCCCCGGTGTCCATGCTCGCCAGCTCGTGCCCGCCGGCCTGCAGCTCGTCCAGCCGTCCGAGGACGTTGTCGCCTTCGACGTGCGCGACCCGCAGGCCCACCCCCGCCTCGGCGATGAGCCGCCGGGTCGCTTCCGCCAACCCCGACGGGTTGAACCCGCCTGCGTTGACGACCACGCGCGTCCCGCGCTCGGCGATCGCGGACAGGTGCGGACCGAGCTGCTCCAGGAAGTACTCGACGTAGCCGCGGGAGGGATCGCTGCGGTGCCGCGCGGCGAGCATCGCGAGGGTGAACTCGGCTAGGTAGTCACCGATGAGCACGTCGACCGGCTCCCCGGCCATCGCCTCGTCGAGCGCACTGCGCCGGTCCCCCAGATAACCGGAGAAACCCGCGATCCGAATCGGCCCAGCCATCGATCCACCTCATCCGGGGTTGGCGAACTCCACGGTGACGCTAAGCACAGTGAGGCGACCGGCACAAGCAGGCGACCGGGCGGTGATCTTGACGCGCGCACGGCAGCGGCTTACCGTTCGCCAGGACCGCCGCGCGGCGTTTTCGCCTTGCTGCGCGCGGTTTTCGCGACCTTCCTGGAGGAATCCCGTGTCGACAGCAGAGCGGATCAGCTGCACCGTGACCGACGGCGTGGCCGACGTGCGGTTGAACCGCCCCGACAAGCTCAACGCCCTCGACCAGCCAATGTTCGAGCAGCTGGTCGCCACCGGGGAGCGCTTGCGGCGGGATTCCAGCGTGCGCGCGGTCGTGCTCTCCGGTGAGGGACGGGCTTTCTGCGCCGGGCTGGACTTCAGCATCTTCGGCGAGCTCGCCGAGGGGTCCCGCCCCGCGCGGATGGAGACCGACGGCCCGGCCAAGGCGCTGGGGCAGCAGGCCGCGCACATCTGGACCCTGCTGCCGCAGCCGGTGATCGCAGCCGTGCACGGCGTGGCGTACGGCGGTGGCCTGCAGGTCGCGCTGGGAGCCGACATCAGGCTGGTCTCCTCCGACGCGCAGCTGTCGGTGATGGAGATCAAGTGGGGCATCAACCCGGACATGACCGGCACACAGGTGCTGCCGGAGCTGGTGGGCCGTGACATCGCCAAGGAGCTGACCTTCACCGGCCGCGTGGTCGGTGGCGAGGAGGCCGTGGCGCTGCGGCTGGCCACGCGGGTCGAGGGCGACCCGCACGCGGCGGCGCTGGCGCTGGCGGGCGAGATCGCGAGCAAGAGCCCGGAGGCGGTCCGCGAGTCCAAGCGCCTGCTCGACCTGGCCGGACGGGTGTCGCTCGCCGAGGGCTTCGAGGCCGAGCAGGTCGCGATCCACTCCTTGATCGGCACGCCCAACCAGCACGAAGCGATCGCCGCCAACCTGGAGAAGCGACCCCCGAAGTTCACCGACCCTGCTCAGTGAACTGTTCGGGAATCGCGCTGCGTGGCGGTGCCGGTGGCAGGTTCTGAGCGGCTCCGCGGACTCCGTGGCCGCTCCTCGAGCACGTCCATGCACGGCGTCGCGGCGTACTCGTCACGAAGCCGCTCAGAACCTGCGGCGGTGCGGGGTGAGTCGCACACCTGAAGATCGCGATTCAGCGCGGTTTCTCAGAAGACGCTAGTCCAGGGCGTTTTCGGCGCCTTCCTGCACTGCTCGGGCTACTGCTGCCAGGGCTGGTGAGTCCAGTTTCCACTGCTGCCAGTGCAGGGGGACGTCCATGCCGTGGCCCGGTGCGATGTCGACCAGCGCACCGGACCGCAACAGGGGTTCGGCCTGCACGCGCGGCACCATGCCCCAGCCCAGGCCCACCTGGATGGCTTCGACGAAGCCCTCGGACGAGGGCACGCGGTGACGCGGTCCGGGCGCTCCCCCGCCTCGCCTCACCTTCCGGGCGAAGGCGTCCTGCAGGTCGTCGTGGTTGTCGAAGATCAGGACCGGGAGCTCGTCGAGCACCTGCTCGAGGGGGAGCCGGCCCTTGCGGCGCGGCGCCACGCACGCCAGGTAGCGCATGTGCCCGAGCCGGCGCACCGAGCAGCCCTGGACCGGGTCCGGGGTCGACGTCACCGCCGCCATCACCCGGCCTTCCCGCAGCAGGCTCGTGGTGTGCCCCTCGTCGGCCCGGTGCAGTTCGAAGCAGATGCCCAGTTCGTCGGGGACTCGAGCCAACGCGGGGACGAACCAGGTGCTCAGCGAGTCCGCGTTCACGGCGATGGGCAGCGTGCTCGGGGCACCGCTACCGGACATGCCGAGCTCGGTGGTGAGGTCCTCCTCCACCCGTGCCAGTTGACGGGCGTAGCGCACCACGACCTGGCCGGACCCGGTGAGCTGGACCGGCTTGCTGCGGATCAGCAGGACCCGCCCGGTGCGCTGCTCCAGGGCTTTGACCCGCTGGCTGACCGCGGACGGGGTGACGTGCAGGGCGGCGGCCGCGGCGTCCAGCGTGCCGCAGTCGACGATGGCGAGCAGGGTCCGGACGTGCTCCAGCGGCAGGTCGAGGTTCACATCTGCTCATGGTAGTTAAGAATCATTAGCTGTACTGCAGGGCACTGCCCGCTTAGCGTCGACGGCGTGGCTGAAGCACTGCTCCCGATGTCGGCGGGTTTCGCGACCTGCCTGTCCCTGATCGTCTCGATCGGCGCCCAGAACGCCTTCGTGCTGCGCCAAGGCCTGCGCAGGCACGCGGTGCTGCTGGTCGTGGCGATCTGCATCGCCTCGGACGTGGTCCTCATCGCCGTGGGGGTCGGCGGGTTCGGCACGCTGGTGACCCGGTCGCCGCTGCTGCTGACCACCTGCACCGCGATCGGTGGCGTCTTCCTGCTGACCTACGGATTCCTCGCCGCCCGCAGGGCCTTCCGGCCTTCGGCCGCGCTCGACGCCTCCCCCGGAGGCACCCGGTCGCGCCGCCGCGCGGCGCTGACGTGCCTGGCCATGACGTGGCTGAACCCGCAGACCTACCTGGAGACCATCCTGCTCATCGGCTCGGTGGCAGCCGGTTACGGCGCCCTGCGGTGGGCGTTCGGAGTCGGGGCGCTGGCCGCGAGCTGCGTGTGGTTCGTGGCGCTGGGGTTCGGCGCGCGGCTGCTGACCGGGTTCTTCTCGCGGCCGTCGGCGTGGCGCGCCCTGGACGGGGTGATCGCGGTGATGATGGTGTCGTTGGGGACCGGGCTGCTGATGGGCCTGTGACCTGTGGATTCATCCACAGTGGTCACTCATCGGTGTTGCCCTGCAGCGCCTTTCGACCGCGATCACCTGATCGTGTAGCCGCCTTTCGCTCGCGTTCCCGACCCGGTCGGCGCACCATGGGCACGTGCGTTCGACGACGAAGTCCAGCCAGGTTCCGCCGACCCACCGCTCCCCTGACCGACCGGTCCCGTCCCGCGACCCCCTGCCGCGGGTGAGGCGCGCCGAGGGCGCAGCGCCTCCGCACCCTCGCACGTCGTGGGTCCGGCCGGGGGAACGGCGCCGGGCCGTGGCCCGGGAGCCACCGCCCGGTGCGCGGTGATGCCCCGCGCTCGGAGCGCGACGACACCTCGACGGCCGGTGTCCCCGGCGACGTGCTGCTTGACAACTCCAGAGAGACTGCGGGGCGTCAGACCCCCTCCGGGCGGGCAGGCCACTCCGGCATGAAGTCGGGGTAGTCCTGGCTCACCCGGAGGGGGAACTCCGGGGCGCGCTTGGCCAGGAACGACCCGACGCCCTCGGCCGCGTCGGCTCCGGCGCCGAGCACGTTGATCCCCTTGGAGTCCAACCTGTGCGCCTCCCACGGGGAGTCCGCCGAGAACATGCCCCACATGAGCTGGCGGGCCACCGCGACCGACACCCCGGAGGTGTGCTCGGCGATCTCCCGGCAGATCGACCGGGCGGTGGGGATCAGCTCGTCGTCGGCGACCACCCGGGACACCAGCCGCCCCGACAGCGCCTCGGCGGACCCGAAGATGCGCCCGGTCGCGGCCCACTCCATGGCCTGCGAGATGCCCACCACGCGCGGCAGGAACCAGGAGGAGGCCGCCTCCGGAAGGATGCCGCGCCGGGTGAACACGAAGCCGAACTTGGCGCTCTCGGCGGCCAGGCGGATGTCCATCGGCAGGGTCATCGTGACGCCGACACCGACCGCTGCTCCGTTGAAGGCACCGATGACCGGTTTCCGCATCGCCGCGATCCGCAACGCCACGGTGCCGCCGCCGTCCCGCGGCACACCGTCGACCTCGCCGAGCTCGCTGTAGGCCTCGGCCCGCACGTGGTTGGCCTCGCCGTTGAACGTGTCCTCGCCGGCGCTCAGGTCCGCGCCCGCGCAGAACGCCCGCCCCGCACCGGTGACGATCACCGCACGCACCCCGTCGTCGGAGTCGGCCTCGTCGAACGCCGCGATCAGCTCGCCGCGCATGACGTGCGTGAACGCGTTGAGCTGCTCCGGCCGGTCCAAGGTGATCGTGGCGATCTGCTCGGAGACGGAGTAGTCGATCTCGGTGTAAGTCATCGCACCATCCATTTCGCGGGTTTGAAAACGGGCTTGCGCAGTGGAAAGGTCCGGCGTGCACCACGAATCGCAGAAAGCGGGGCAGCATGGCCGAGGTCGCGTACCGGCAGTCCGCGTTCACACCGCCCGCCGGGTCCACCGACATCTTGTTGGTCCGGCACGGCGAGTCCGCCCCGGCGGTGCCTGGCAAGCCGTTCGACCTCGTTGACGGCCAGGGCGATCCCGAGCTGGCCCCGAACGGCCGGGTGCACGCCGAGCGCGTCGGTGACCGGCTCGCGGACGAGCGCATCGACGCCCTCTACGTGACGAACCTGCGGCGCACGGCCGAAACGGCGGCTCCGCTGGCTGCTCGGCTCGGGCTCACGCCCCGCGTGGAGGCGGGCTTGCGGGAGGTCCACCTCGGCGAGTTCGAAGGCGGGCTCTTCCGCCAGAAGGTCGCGCAGAACGACCCGGTCATCCAGCGGATGCACGCCGAGGGCCGGTGGGACGTCATCCCCGGCGCCGAACCCCCCGAGGCGCTGCGCGAGCGCGTCACGGCAGCCGTCGCACGGCTGGCCGCCGCCCACCCCGACCAGCGGGTCGCGGTGTTCACGCACGGCGGTGTGATCGGGGAGGTGCTCTCCATCGCCAGCGGCAGCCTCCCGATGGCGTTCCTCGGCGCGAGCAACGGCTCGATCTCGCAGGTCGTGGTCACCGAGAAGCGTTGGATCGTCCGGTGTTTCAACGACACCGCTCATCTGGGCGGCGGGCTGGAGCAGCAGCCCGCCGCCCTGAGCTGACTCATCGGCCAACGCGGCCTACTTCAGTCCCAGCGCCCGCACGGCCTCGGTCGGATCGCCCGGAGCGACCAGGGCGATCGCCGGCGTCGTCACGCCGTTGTCGACGTACTGCTGCACGCGTTCCCGGCAGTACTGCGCCGGACCGTGCACCACCAGGTCGTCGACGACGCTGTCCGGGATCGCCGCCAGCGCCGCCTTGCGGTCGCCCGCGTCCCACGCCTGCCACATCGGCGTGAACTCGTCGCGCCCCAACCACTCGTGGAAGGCCCGGTAGACCGGCACGTTCATGTACGCGGCGATGTGCCGGCGAGCCAGACCGCGCGCGGTCTCCGGGTCCACGTCGGGCATCACGAAGATGCGGGCCACGACCTCCTTGTCCGGGCCGCCCTGCTGCACGTGGGGCACGACGGCGCGCACGTCCTCCGGCGAGAGCCAGTTGATGATCGCGCCGTCCGCCTCCCGGCCGGCCAGCTTCAACATGCCGGGCCGGAGCGCCGCGACCAGCACCGGCGGCACCGGATCGGCCACCAGTCCCGCGGTGAAGCCCTTGACCTCGAAGGTGTCGTAGGACTCGGTGACCTTCTCGCCCCGCAACGCCTTCCGCAGGAAGCGCACGGTGTCGCGCACCCGCTTGTAGGGCTCCTCGAAGGGGATCCCGTTCCAGCGTTCCACGATCACGTTCGACGAGGTCCCCACGCCCAGCGCGAACCGCCCCGGGGCAGCCGCCGCCATGGTGGCGGCGCTCATCGCCAAGGTCGCCGGACCGCGGGTGTAGACCGGCACGATCGCGGTCCCCAGCCGCAGCTGCGGCGCCCAGGTGGAGGCCAGCGCCAGCGGGGTGAACGCGTCAGCACCGTTGGCCTCCGACGACCACACGTCGGTGTAGCCGAGGTCGGGCAGCTCGGCGATGAGCTCGCGCTGCTCCGGCAGGGAGAGCTCGGGCAGCGGAACGCTGATGCCCCAACGTCGATCCACGGGTGTTTCCTCTCAGTTCCTCAGGTGTAGCGAGCCTTGAGCTTGCCCTTGACGAGCTTTCCGGTCGGTGTGCGCGGCATGTCCTCGACGAAGTCCACGCTGCGCGGCACCTTGTAGTGCGCCACCCGCTCCCGCGCGTGGTCGATGATCTGCCGCTCCAGTTCGGGGCCCGGTTCCACGCCCGGAGCGGGTTGCACGACGGCCTTGACCGCCTCCCCCATCTCGGGATCGGGGACTCCGAATACCGCGACGTCGAGGATCGAGGGGTGCAGCGCCAGCACGTCCTCGACTTCCTGGGGGTAGATGTTCACCCCGCCGGAGATGATCATGAACGCCTTGCGGTCGGTGAGGTACAAGAACCCGTCCTCGTCGACGTAACCGAGGTCGCCCATGGTGGCCCAGTTGAGGTGCTCCGGGTGCTTGACCGAGCGGGTCTTGTCCGGGTCGCCGAGGTACTCGAACTCGATCTCCTCGCGCTCGAAGTACACCGTGCCGACCTCGCCGGCGGGCAGCTCGTGCCCCTCCTCGTCGCAGACGCGGATGACGCCCAGGACGGGCTTGCCGACCGACCCGGGCTTGTCCTGCCACTGCGCGGAGTCGATCATGGTCATCCCGACGCCCTCGGTCGAGGCGTAGTACTCCTGCAGGACCGGGCCCCACCAGTCGATCATCGCGCGCTTGACCTCCACCGGGCACGGCGCAGCGGCGTGCACGGCCACGCGGTGGCTGGAGAGGTCGTAGCGGTGGCGGGTCTGCTCGTCGAGCTTGAGCATCCGCACGAACATCGTCGGCACCCACTGGCTGTGGGTGACCTGGTAGCGCTCGATCGCCCGCAACGCCTGCTCGGGGTCGAAGCGCTCCATCATCACGACGGTCCCGCCGAGGGCGTGCACGGAGGCGCAGTACCGCAGCGGCGCCGCGTGGTAGAAAGGCGCCGGCGAGAGGTAGACGGTGTTCTCATCGAAGCCGTAGAAGCCGCGCAGCACGTCCACCAGGATGTTGCCCGGCTCGTGGACCTGCCGGTCGGGCAGCTCCGGCCGGATCCCCTTGGGACGCCCGGTGGTTCCGGAGGAGTACAGGAGGTCCGCACCGCAGGGCTGCACGGCCGGGCGCTCGGTCGAGGCCGCGGCGAGAGCTCGCTCGTAGTCGTCGTACCCGGCCACGGCACCGCCGTAGGCGAGCCGGACCTGCACCCCGGACGTGAGCTCGGCGACCTGCTCGGGCAGCGTCCCCAGGCCGGCCGACACGACCATCGCGCTGGCACCGGAGTCGTTGACGATGTAGGCGACCTCGTCGGGTTGCAGGTGGTTGTTGACGGCGCACACGTACATGCCCGAGCGCACCGCCGCCCAGTAGACCTCGAACGCGTGCGGGTTGTTGTCGGAGAGCACGGCGACCACGTCGCCCTTGGACAGCCCGGCCTCGCGCAGCGAATTGGCCAGGCGCAGCGAGCGCTCGTCGAGCTCGCGATAGGTCAGCACCTCGCCCGATCCGGCCATGACCAGGGCCGGCTTGTCGGGCGCCGTGGCGGCGTGGACACCTGGGTACATGCGGCTCCTCCTTGAACCTCGCGTACCGCTTTTCGACTTACCTCACTTGACGAGCCCCTCGACCTTCCCGAAGAGGCGGCTGGACTGCTCGGCGTTGGGCACCACGAACTTGCCCTCGGCTTCCACCAAGACCGTGTCCGGTGCGTCCGCGGTGCAGATCGTGGCCCTGGACTCGGTCCACCGACCGTCGACCCGCTCGACGCGGCCGACGATGCGCAACGGCGTGGTCAGCGGCACCGGCCGCCGGTAGCGCAGCGACAGCTGCACGGTCATGCCAGGCGGGGCTCCACCTGCGGCGTGGGCGTGCCCGAGGATCTGGTCGAGCAGCATCGCGCTCATGCCGCCGTGCACGTAGCTGGGCGGTCCCTCGTAGGCCAGGCCCAGCGTGCAGGTGCCCACGGCTTCACCGTCGACGATCTCCACCCGCATCGGCGGGGCGATCGGGTTGCCGGGACCGACCGCCGGGCTGTACAGGCGGCGGGGCCGACGGCCGTCGTCCACCGCCGCCATCTGGCCGCGCTCACGCCGCACCGCGTCCAGCGGGGGCACCAAGGCCTGCACCTGCGCTTTGATCTCCCGCAGGGTCTCGGTGTCCGCCTCGGTGGACACGGCGGCGTCGGTGAGTTCTCTCAGCGCGGAACCGAGGTCCCGCACCGCCTGCCGGCGTTCCCGCAGTTCGTCTTCGCTCTCGGCGGCCACGTTGGCTGATCCCTCCGGGTTCACGATCAGGTTGCGACCTTCAGTTAAACCTGTCGCCCGGCCTCCAGTCCAGACAGACCGGCCGGTCGGTATGAACTACCGTCCGGAATCGAACCACGGCGAGCGGGCGATCGCCCAGCGCACGACACCGGATAGGCTGTTGCGGAGCGAATCGGGAGGTGTCGTGCCCCAAGAGCGTGGAGAGCACTTCGTCCGCGCCGTGGAGCGGACCATGTCGGTGCTGCGGGCGTTCACGCCGGAACGTGCGGAGCTGTCGCTGACCGAGGTGGCCCAGGCGGCCAACCTCGACCGGGCAGGCGCCCGCCGCATCCTGCTCAGCCTGGTCGAACTCGGCTACGTCCAGCAGACCGACCGGCACTACGCGCTGACACCGCAGGTGCTGGAATTCGGCCACGCCTACCTGAGCAGCCGGTCACTGCCGCAGATCGCCGAACCGCACCTGCAGGAGCTGACCCGGCAGGTGCGGGAGATGACCGCGATGGCGGTCCTGGAGGGCACCGAGATCCGCTACATCGCGCAGGTGCCCAGCCCGAAGCTGCTGTCGGTGGCGATCCCGGTCGGCTCCCGCTTCCCGGCGCACGCGACCTCGATGGGCAAGGTCCTGCTGGCCGCGGTCCCCCCGGAGCAGCTGGAGGCCAGCCTGCGCTCGATGGAGCTGGCTCCGGTGACCCCGCACACGGTCACCACCCGCGAGGAGCTGCTGGCCGAGCTCGCCGCAGTGCGCAGGCAGGGCTTCGTGATCTCCGACGACGGCCTGGAGGAGGGCCTGCGGGGCGTGGCCGTCCCGCTCCGCGACGCCGACGGCAGGGTGTTCGCGGCGATCAACGTCTCGCTGGACAAGCACAGCTCCACCGAGGAAGGCGTCCAGCGCGAGGTCGTGCCGATGCTCGCGCGCACGGCCAGCCGGATCGAAGCCGACCTGCGAGTGCGGCCCGGGGGCCGGTGATCTCACCGGCCCCCGGGCCGCACTTCCAACCCCGTGGCGGGTCTGCTCCCGGAGATCAGGCGTCCGGGTCCTCGACGTAGGTCTTCTCCGCGACGTGGATGAAGAAGTCCGGCTCGTCCACCGGCTTCTCCTGGAAGTCGCCGAACGTGTTGATGCGCTGGAAGCCGACGTCGCGCAGCAGGCCGCGCAGGTAGTCCTGGCGCAGCGGGTACATGTTCAGGTAGTACTCGCTGCCGTCCGGGAACTCGTAGCGGTACCGGGCGAGGCCGTCGTCGACGTGGTCGGGCACCGCTTCGACCTCGGTGCCGCAGTAGTAGTAGGTGCTCTTGCCCCCGGCCTTGCCGTCCAGCAGCGCGTCGTAGTTGCGCTGGTCGATGATGAGCACGCCGTCGTGCTTGAGCATGGCGTAGAACTCGGCGAGCGCCTTGCGGCGGTCGTGCTCGCTGAACAGGTGGGTGAAGGAGTTGCCGAGGCAGATGACCGCGTCGAACTCGCCGTGCACGTCGCGGTTCAGCCAGCGCCAGTCCGCGTGGACGACGCGCAGCAGGTGACCGCCGTTCTCGAGACCGTTGCGGAAGGCCTTCACCAGCATCTGCGGGCTGCCGTCAGCGCTGACCGTGTCGAAGCCGGCCTCCTGGAGACGGACGGAGTGGAAGCCGGTACCCGTGGCCACGTCCAGCACGCTGCGCACACCGCGCGCCTTGAGCTGGTCGATGAAGAAGCGCCCCTCCCCTTCGGCGCGGCGTTCCCAGTCGATCAGGTCGTCCCACCTGTCGACCATGCCGCCCACGTACTCCTGGGTGTAGTGGTCGGTCTCGCGGACTTCCAGCGGGTTCTCGCCGAAGGCCTGCTCGCGGATCTCGGTCAGGACGTTCTCGGTCATGCTCCCGTTTCCTCGAATCGTCGAAAATGGTGCGGTGCGCGCGTCCGCCGAATTCACCTGCGGAATTCCGACGTGCTCGACGTTAGTCCGACGCGGACGAACAGCAAGTCACCCGCCACGCCGCAGCGGTGCGGAAAGCGCGGTCGAGGAGGCATTCCACACGCCACAATTCGCGCTCTGACCAGTGGATCCACCAGCGATCACCGCACCTCGGAAATCGGGGCGATCCGTCCTTCCGACCGGTTCGCCCACCGAACGCGCCGATCGCTGGGTGAACGCAGCACCGATCACCGGAACGGTTTACCCGAGTCGTTTCGAATGCCACGCCGAGGGCCGGAAATGGTACGGCCCGCTCGACATTCGACGCACGGTGGGTGGAGTGCGACACCGATCCGCCCTCTCCCGCCGGCTCCTGCTGTCCGGAGCACTGGCCGCCGGAGCGCTCACGATGACCCACACCACAACCGCGCGGGCCGCACCTGCCCGCTTCCGCAACCCGCTGGCGCTCCGGCGCGCCGACCCGCACGTCCACCGGCACACCGACGGCACCTACTTCTTCACCGCGACGGTTCCCACCTACGACAGGGTCGTGCTGCGCCGCTCCACGACCTTGCAGGGGCTCGGCGACGCCGAGGAGCACGTCCTCTGGCGCAGGCACGACAGCGGGGAGATGAGCAAGCACGTCTGGGCTCCGGAGCTGCACCACGTGGACGGGCGCTGGTACGTCTACTTCGCGGCCGGCAGCGCCGAGGACATCCAAACCATCCGGATGTACGTGCTGGAGAACGCCCACCCGGACCCCCTCGCGGGCACCTGGGTCGAGCGCGGTCGGGTCAGCACGCCGTGGGACACCTTCTCGCTGGACGCGACGACCTTCGCCCACCGGGGAGTGCGCTACCTGGCGTGGGCGCAGCGCGAGCCCGGCATCGAGACCAACTCGAACCTCTACCTCGCGCCGATGGTCGACCCGTGGACGCTCGCCGACGAGCCGGTGCGGCTGTCGGTGCCCACCCACGACTGGGAGGTGCGCGGTTACCGCGTCAACGAGGGCCCGGCGGCACTGGTGCGCCACGGCCAGGTCTTCCTGACGTTCTCGGCCAGCGCCACCGACAGCAACTACTGCCTGGGGCTGCTGACCGCACCGGCCAACGCCGACCTGCTGGACCGGCGCTCGTGGCGCAAGACCCCGGAGCCGGTGTTCACCACCAACCCGGCCACCGGCCAGTACGGACCGGGCCACAACAGCTTCACCACCGCCGAGGACGGCACCGACGTGCTCGTCTACCACGCACGCCCGTACGACGCCGAGGTCGGCGACGTCAACCGGCACGCCCGCGTGCAGACCTTCGGCTGGAACCACGACGGCACACCGGACTTCGGCGTCCCGGTCCCGGACTGACGGCACGAACGACCAGTGCCCCGGCCGCAGGGCCGGGGCACTGGTCTCAGGCGCTCGTGCTCGCGCTCAGGCGATCGGGCGTTCCGTCGGCTCGATCGGAGCCGGCAACACGTCCCGCCCGGTGAGGTAGCGGTCCACACCGGCGGCCGCGGAACGGCCTTCGGAGATGGCCCACACGATCAACGACTGGCCACGCCCCATGTCGCCGGCGCTGAACACACCGTCCACACTGGACATGAAGCTCTCGTCGCGGGCCACGTTGCCGCGCGGGTCGAGCTCCACGCCCAGGTCCTCGAGCAGGCCGGGCTTCTCCGGGCCGACGAAGCCCATCGCCAGCAGCACCAGCTGGGCCGGGATCTCCCGCTCGGTCCCGGGCATCGGCTCGAAGCCGTTGTCGGTCTTCTGGACCTCGACCAGCCGCAACGCCTTCAGCCTGCCCTGCTCGTCACCCACGAACTCCTGGGTGTTGACCGAGTAGAGGCGCTCGCCGCCTTCCTCGTGCGCCGAGGTGACCCGGTAGAGCATCGGGTAGGTCGGCCACGGGTGCGCGTCGCTGCGCTCGGTCGGAGGCTGCGGCATGATCTCCAGCTGCGTGACCGAGGCCGCACCCTGGCGGTGCGCGGTGCCCACGCAGTCGGCGCCGGTGTCACCACCGCCGATGACCACGACGTGCTTGCCCTCGGCGTGGATGGGAGCACGCTCGAAGTCGCCCTCCTGCACCTTGTTCGCCAGCGGCAGGTACTCCATCGCCTGGTGCACGCCGTCCAGCTCCCGGCCCGGTGCGGGCAGGTCGCGGGCGTGGGTGGCCCCACCGGCGAGCACCACGGCGTCGTACTCGGCGTGCAGCTGCTCCACGGTGACGTCGACACCGACGTTCACACCGGTGCGGAACTCGGTGCCCTCGGCTCGCATCTGGCCGAGGCGCCGGTCGAGGCGCTTCTTCTCCATCTTGAACTCGGGGATGCCGTAGCGCAGCAGCCCGCCGATGCGGTCGGCCCGCTCGTAGACGACCACGCTGTGGCCGACGCGGGTCAGCTGCTGCGCGGCGGCCAGGCCGGCCGGGCCGGAACCCACGACGGCGACCTTCTTGCCAGTGCGCTTCGGCGGCAGCTGCGGCGTGACGTAGCCAGCCTCCCACGCCTTGTCGATGATGGAGATCTCGACCTGCTTGATGCTGACCGGGTCGTCGTTGATGCCGACCACGCACGCCGCCTCGCACGGGGCGGGGCACAACGTCCCGGTGAACTCCGGGAAGTTGTTGGTGGCGTGCAGCCGCTCGATCGCGGTCTCCCAGTCGTCCCGCCACACCAGGTCGTTCCACTCGGGGATCAGGTTCCCCAGCGGACAACCCTGGTGGCAGAACGGAATTCCGCAGTCCATGCAGCGGCCGGCCTGCTTGTTGAGCCGCGGCTCCTCGAACTCCAGGTAGACCTCGCGCCAGTCCTTGATGCGCACGTCCACCGGGCGACGCTGGGGGTTCTCCCGCGGCGTCGTCATGAATCCCTTGGGGTCAGCCATGAGCCGCCTCCATGATCGCCTCGTTGACGTCGCGCCCTTCGCGCTCGGCAGCGCTCTGCGCTTCCAGCACCCGCTTGAAGTCGCGCGGCATGACCTTGCCGAACCGCTCGACCGCTGCGTCCCAGTCGGCCAGCAGCTCGCGGGCCACTGCCGATTCGGTCTGCTCGTAGTGCCTGCGGATCCGGTCGTGCAGGAACTCACGGTCTTCGTCGTCCAGCGCGTCCAGGTCGACCATCTCGGGGTTGACCCGCTGCGGGTCCAGGTCCAGCACGTAGGCGAGGCCCCCGGACATGCCGGCCGCGAAGTTGCGCCCGGTCGTGCCCAGGATGACCGCACGCCCACCGGTCATGTACTCGCAACCGTGGTCGCCGACGCCTTCGACGACCGCGACCGCACCGGAGTTGCGCACGCAGAAGCGCTCCCCGACCACGCCGCGCACGAACAGCTCACCGCTGGTGGCGCCGTAGAGCAGGACGTTGCCGGCGATGATGTTCTGCTCGGCGGCGAACGGCGCCTTCGGGTCGGGGCGGACGACGATGCGCCCACCGGAGAGGCCCTTGCCGACGTAGTCGTTGCCGTCCCCGAGCAACCGCAGCGTGATGCCCCGCGGGACGAACGCGCCGAAGGACTGCCCGGCGGAACCGGTGAACGTCACGTCGATGGTGTCGTCCGGCAGGCCTTCCCCGCCCCAGCGGCGGGTCAGCTCGGACCCGAGCATGGTGCCCACGGTCCGGTTGACGTTGCGCACCGGGAGGTCCAGGCGGACGGGGGTGCCTTCCTTGAGCGCACCCTCGGACAGCTGGATCAGCGTGTTGTCCAGCGCCTTCTCCAGACCGTGGTCCTGCTCGGTGGTCTGGTGCAGCGAGGCGCCCTTGGGCAGCTCCGGGACGTGCGTGATCGGCGCGAGGTCCAGGCCCTGGGTCTTCCAGTGCCGCACGGCCTCGGAGGTGTCGAGCAGCTCGGCGTGCCCGATGGCCTCCTCGATGGACCGGAAACCCAGCTCCGCCAGGTACTCCCGCACCTCCTGGGCGACGAACTCGAAAAAGTTCACCACGTACTCGGCCTTGCCGGAGAACTTCTCGCGCAGCTTCGGGTTCTGCGTCGCGACGCCCACCGGGCAGGTGTCGAGGTGGCAGACGCGCATCATGATGCAGCCCGAGACCACCAGCGGCGCGGTCGCGAAACCGTACTCCTCGGCGCCCAGCAGCGCGGCGACGACGACGTCGCGCCCCGTCTTGAGCTGACCGTCGGTCTGCACCACGATCCGGTCGCGCAGGTCGTTGGCCAGCAGCGTCTGCTGCGTCTCGGCCAAGCCCAGCTCCCAGGGGCCACCGGCGTGCTTGATCGACGACAGCGGCGAAGCACCGGTACCGCCGTCGTGGCCGGAGATGAGCACCACGTCGGCGTGCGCCTTCGACACACCCGCCGCGACCGTGCCGACCCCGACCTCGGAGACCAGCTTGACGTGGATCCGCGCCCTGGGGTTGGCGTTCTTCAGGTCGTGGATCAGCTGGGCCAGGTCCTCGATCGAGTAGATGTCGTGGTGCGGCGGGGGCGAGATCAGACCCACGCCCGGCGTGGAGTGCCGGGTCTTGGCCACCCACGGGTACACCTTGCCGCCGGGCAGCTGACCGCCCTCGCCGGGCTTGGCGCCCTGCGCCATCTTGATCTGGATGTCGTCGGCGTTGACGAGGTAGTCGCTGGTGACGCCGAAGCGGCCGGAGGCGACCTGCTTGATCGCCGAGCGCCGCGAGTCACCGTTGGCGTCCGGGGTGAACCGGTCGGCGTCCTCGCCACCTTCACCGGTGTTGGACTTGCCGCCCAACCGGTTCATCGCGATGGCCAGCGTCTCGTGCATCTCCTGCGAGATGGAGCCGTAGGAGATGGCGCCGGTGGCGAAGCGCTTGACGATGGAGGAGACCGGCTCGACCTCCTCGATCGGCACCGGCTTGCGCTCGCCTTCCTTGAACTTGAACAACCCGCGCAGCGTCATCAGGTCGCGCGACTGGTCGTCGACGGCCTGGGTGTACTCCTTGAACACCTCGTAGCGACCGGAGCGCGTCGAGTGCTGGAGCTTGAACACCGTCTTCGGGTTGAACAGGTGCGGCTCGCCCTCGCGCCGCCACTGGTACTCGCCACCCACGGCCAACGATCGGTGCGGCGCCTGGACGCCGTCCTCCGGGTAGGCGCGGCGGTGGCGTTCGGCGACCTCCTGGGCCAGCACGTCGAAGCCGACCCCGCCCAGCCGCGAGGTGGTGCCGGTGAAGCAGCGGTCCACGACCTCCTGGCCGAGACCGATGGCCTCGAAGATCTGCGCACCGGTGTAAGAGGCCACAGTGGACACGCCCATCTTGGACATGGTCTTGCGGACGCCCTTGCCCAGCGCCTTGATCAGGTTCGAGGTGGCCTGCTCGGCGTCGGTCCCCTTGATCACGCCGGTGGTCACGAGGTCCTCGACGGTGGCCATCGCGACGTACGGGTTAACGGCAGCGGCTCCGTAACCGATGAGCAGAGCGACATGGTGCACTTCGCGGACGTCGCCGGCCTCGACGATCAAGCCCACCTGGGTGCGTTCCTTCTCGCGCACCAAGTGGTGGTGCACGGCGCCGGTCGCCAGCAGCGACGGGATCGGCGCCCGCTCGGCGTCGGCCTTGCGGTCCGACAGCACCAGGACGTGCGCTCCGTCAGCGACGGCCGCGGAGACCTCCTCGCAGATCTCGTCGAGCCGCGTGCGCAACGCCTCGCCCCCACCGGAGACCTGGTAGGTGGCGTCGATGACGGCGGGCTTGAGGTCCGGCCGGTCACCGTCGTCGTTGATGTGCACGATCTTCGCGAGCTGCGCGTTGTCGAGCACCGGGAAGGGCAGCACCAGCTGGTGGCAGGCCTCCGGCGCGTGGTCGAGCAGGTTGTGCTCAGGCCCGACGTGGGTGCTGAGCGAGGTCACCAGCTCTTCGCGGATCGCGTCCAACGGCGGGTTGGTGACCTGCGCGAACAGCTGGGTGAAGTAGTCGAACAGCTGCCGCGGGCGCTCCGAGAGCGCCGCGAAGCCGGTGTCGTTGCCCATCGAGCCGATCGGCTCCGCACCGGTGGTGGCCATCGGCTGCAGCAGCACCCCGAGTTCTTCCTGGGTGTAGCCGAAGACCTGCTGCCGGTGCACCAGCGAGTCGTGCGAGGGCAGTTCGCGCTCGCGGTCGGGCAGGTCGCCCAGCCGCACGACTCCCTCGTCCAGCCACTCCTGGTACGGGAACTCCTCGGCGAGCTCGCCCTTGATCTCGTCGTCGTCGATGATGCGGCCCGCGTCGGTGTCGACGAGGAACATCCGGCCCGGCTGCAGCCGGCCCTTGCGGACGACCTTCTCCGGTTCGACGTCGAGGACGCCGACCTCGCTGGCCAGCACGACCAGACCGTCTTCCGTGACCCAGTAACGACCCGGGCGCAGACCGTTGCGGTCGAGCACCGCGCCGATCTGGGTGCCGTCGGTGAAGGCGACCAGCGCGGGCCCGTCCCACGGCTCCATCAAGTAGTTGTGGAACTCGTAGAACGCCCTGCGCTTGGGGTCCATCTCGGCGTGGTTCTCCCACGCCTCCGGGATCATCATGAGCACCGAGTGCGGCAGCGAACGACCGCCCAGGTGCAGCAGTTCCAGGACCTCGTCGAAGGTCGCCGAGTCGCTGGCCTCCGGGGACGCGATCGGGTACAGCCGCGTCAGCTCACCCGGGATGAGGCCGGTGTCGAGCATGCTCTCGCGGGTCCGCATCCAGTTGCGGTTGCCTTTGACGGTGTTGATCTCACCGTTGTGCGCGATGAACCGGTAGGGGTGCGCGAGCGGCCACGACGGGAAGGTGTTCGTGGAGAACCGCGAGTGCACCAGGCCGATCGCGCTGGCGAAGCGCTCGTCCCCGAGGTCGGGGTAGAACGCGCCCAGCTGCGCCTCGGTCAGCATGCCCTTGTAGACGATGGTGCGCGCGGAGAGGCTCGGGAAGTACACGTCGGCTTCGTGCTCGGCGCGCTTGCGCACGCAGAACGCCCGACGCTCGAACGCCAGCGCCGATTCGGCCTGACGGCCGTCCTTGGCGCCGATGAACAGCTGCCGGAAGTTGGGCATGGTCTCGCGCGCCGCGGTGCCGGCGCAGTCCGCGGCGATGGGCAGCTCGCGCCAGCCCAGCAGCCGCAGGCCTTCCTCGTCCACGATGCGCTCGATGACGGCCGCGGCTTCCTCGGCGGCGGTGTCATCGGCGGGCAGGAACGCGGTACCGGCCGCGTAGGTTCCGGCTTCGGGCAGCTCGAACGGCACGACCGCGCGGAAGAACTCGTCCGGGATCTGGGTCAGCAGCCCGACGCCGTCGCCGGTTTCGGGGTCGGCACCCTTGGCGCCGCGGTGCTCGAGGTTGCGCAAGGCCGTCAGTGCTTTGTCAACCAGGTCGTGACTCCGCCGTCCGCGAAGGTCGGCGACGAACGCGACACCGCAGGCGTCGTGCTCATGGGCCGGGTCGTACAGACCGCCGGCCTGGGCGCTGCGCTGCGCCACGCTTCTTGCATGGTGGGATTGGGGCATCGGACCTCCCGTCGACAGGCTGCGGCGCGCAGCAGGGAATCACTCACCCACTGCGAGCCGCGGGAGCCTTTGGGGGCACTGACAGATAAGGATGCGCCGTTGCACTCTTGGTCAGTTTGAGGCACTGTACATACCGAGCGGCGTGAAAGCTACCGCTAGGTAACACGAAATTGCGGGAACATGACGGCTCTCAGACTCTGAGACGCCGTTGTCGCAAGGCCGGAGCCCGAGGCATTGTGCACCAGGCATCTGTCCTCAGGCGACAGCTGGCGATCTTCCGTGGCGTTGTTCACGATCTTCTTGCGCAGCACCGAATGGTGCCCGCGTCGCAGCTCACGCCCTTCGGATTCGGTTCAGAACCACGCCCCTGCGTCATCGCCGCCGCACCGTCTGTGCGCGCGGAGGCAGAATCACCCGGATGTGAACGGCTTTTCACACACCCGCTGGTTCCGGAAGAGGAGCCGGCTGCGCGACGCGCACCCGTTCGTGACGGACGTGACGCACCAGGAGCAGGACGAGGAGCAGTCCCAGCACGGCGTAGGGGTTGCCGAACAGGTGCGCCACCACGTCCCACGGAGGCCCGCTGGGCATCCAGTTGAACGCCGCCGCGAGCACGGTGACCAGCGTCCACCCCGCCGTCACCAACCAGCCCGTGCTGCGCCGACGGACCGCGTAGCCGAGCAGCACCAGCAGTCCTGGCGCGCACCACACCCAGTGGTCCGACCACGACGTGGGCGAGATCAACAGCGCCAGCAGCGCGTTCGCCGACACGGCGAGCGTCGGTTCCACCCGTCGGAACACGAAGAGGACGGCCACCGTCACGCTGACCGACAGCACCAACCACAGCGCGTTCTGGGCCAGGGCGGGCATTTCGAAACGCGACAGCGCACCCATGATGGATTGGTTGGTGTGGAAGGCCGATCCGCTGACCCCGTGCGCAGGCCCCTTGCCGAACCAGTAATCCACGGCCGCGGAGAAGTTCAGCGCGAAGCCGGAGAGCGTCGCGAGACCCGCGGTGGCCACGGCGACGACCGCGGCTCGGTAGTCCCTGCGCACGACGAGGAACAGCACGAACGCGGCCGGGGTGAGCTTGATGGCGGCGGCGATCCCGATGAGCGTTCCGCGCGGCCAACGGGGTGATTCGGCCAGGCAGTCGGCCAGCACCATGCCCATCAGCAGGATGTTGACCTGCCCGAGGCCGAACGAGGAGTAGACCGGCTCCAGGAACAGCGTCAGCGGCAGCAATGCCATGGCCACGGCCACGGCACCGCGTGCGCCGACGGCCGGCCACAGCCGCCGCAGGACCAGGTACAGCGAGCCACCGATGGCCAGCAGGTCCAGCAGGTAGAGCACCACCAGCCCGACGCTGAAGGGCAGCAGCGCCAGCGGCGCCAACGGCGCGAGCGCGAACGGCGGGTACACCCAGGGCAGGACACGACCGATGCTCACCGTCGGCGCGGTGTTCATGATGTCGCCGCCGGAGAGCCAGGTGTGCACGGCCCAGCGGTAGACCTGGTAGTCGATGGCCGACTCCTCGCCGATGCCTGCGCGGGGCGTCAGCAGCAGCAGGCCGAGCGCGGCCAGCACCAGCGGAACGCACAGCAGCGTGATCGCGCGTGAGTTCGCGACCACGAAGGCGCGCAGGCGGTCGGGCAGACCGCCGAGGTTCAGAGCAGGAACGGAGCCGATCCGTACCGTGGCCACCCTGTGTCCTCTCGTCCGAGCGGGCACCGGGCACTCGCCTGCGTGATCGCTCGATCACACCCGGTTCGCCGAGCCGCAGGGAATTCCCCCGGTGAAAGCCGGAAAACCTTAACCCACGGGACGCGTGAACCAGCACTCGCCTCGCCGGGAAGAACCGGAGGTTCAACCACCCAGGTCGATCGGATCCAGGACCTTCGCGAGCAGTTCACCCAGCTGGGCAACCTCGTCGTCGGAGAGCGGGCCGAGCAGCGCCCGCTCGCGCTCCAACTGGGCCGGGAAGGCGCGGTCGATGACCGACCGACCGCGGTCGGTGAGCCGCACGTCGACCTCGCGCCGGTCGCGCGCCGAGGTGCTGCGGGTGATGAGGCCCTCCTCCTCCAGCCGCGCGAGCCGCTTGGTGGTGGCCGCTCCGGACGACAGCGTCTCCTTGGTCAGCTGGCTGGGGCGCAGCCCGCCGCCTGCCCGGCGCAACGCGCTGAGGACTTCGAACTCCATCCGGGACAGCCGCAGCTCGTCGAGGACCTCGTCGTCCAGCTGGTTGGTCAGCGCCGCGAGCCTGCGCACCCGCCCGATCACCTCGATCGGAGCGAGGTCCAGCTCGGGGTAGTGCTCGCGCCACTGATCGCGGATCCGCCCGACGACGTCCACGGCCACACTCCTTCACGGGTAAAACACCTTGTAACATTTTACGCGTGAATGGTTCATTGCTCCAGACCTTGCGCACCCGGGACGCCCTGCGGATCACGCGGATGCACGGAGGCGTGCTGGTGCCGGCACTGCGGGTCGGCGTGTCCTACGCGGTGCCGATCCTGGCGCTGCTGGCCTCGGGGCTTCTGGAGCTGGCTCCGTTCGCGGCGCTGGGCGCCTTCACCTCGCTGTACTGCCGCGTCGACACCTACGCGCGCCGGGCTCGGCTGCTGCCGGTCGTAGCGGTGGGCCTGACGGCGAGCGTGGCCGCCGGGGCGGTGGCCGCGGCGGCCGACGCCGGAGGGGTGGTCAAGGTCCTGGTCCTGGCCGCGGTGGCGACGCTGTCGAAGCTCCTCGCCGACGTGCTCCGGCTGGGGCCACCCGGCGGGCTGATGTTCGTCTTCGCCGCCGGCGCGGCCGCCTACTCACCGCAGACCTGGGACGGTTTCACCGCCGCGGTCGCGGCCGCCGCCGCCTCGGCCGCGCTGTCGTTCCTGATCAGCATGCTGGGCGCACTGCTGCACCCGACCGGGCCGCACCGGCTGGCCACGGCCCGAGCGCTGCTGGCGGTCGCCGACCACCTCAAGGCACCCAGCGCCGCGTCGCGCCGCCGCGCGCACGCGTCGGTGCACCAGGCGCTGACCGCGTTGCACGAGCGGGAAGGACGTGCGGTGGCCCGGCTGCGCGGGCACCTCGCGCACGCGGTCCACCTGCTGCACCACCCGGCCGAGGAGGCCGACGAGTTGCGCGCGGTGGGCAGGCGGCTGCGCTGGGGCAGCATCGCGACCCCGGTGCACGACCGGACACCGCCGCGCCCGGTCCCGGCGGAGCGCGCCCGGCTGCGGGCGTTCCGCACCAACGCGGCGCGCATGGTGGTGGCCTCAGTGGTCACCGGCCTGATCGCCTCGACCTTCCAGCTCGACCACGCCTACTGGGCGGTGGTCTCGGTCAGCTCGGTGCTGCAGTCGCACAACACCGCGACCACCTGGCAGCGCGCCCTGCAACGCAGCGGGGGCACGGTCGCGGGAGGTCTGCTGGCTCTGGGGATCTTCGCGACCGACCCGTCGCCGGTCGGGCTCCTCCTGGTGGTCGTCATCTGCCAGATCGCGGCAGAGCTGGTGGTGATGGCCAACTACGGTCTCGGCCTGACCTTCGCGACGCCGTTGGCCTTGTGCCTGGCGGCGCTCGGCCACCCCGCCGACCACTTCCACCTGGTCGCCGAGCGGGTCGCGATGACGCTGTTCGGGGCGCTGCTCGGGGTCGCGATCTGCCTGGTGCTGACCAACGGGCAGGCGCGAGCGCGGTTGCGCCGGGCGTTGGAGGACTGCCGCCGCGCCACGCAGGACCTCCGCTCCTCCCCCACCGACCCCGACGCGCGCAACGGGCTGCTGCGGGCGGTGTTCGCGTTGCGGGACGCGCACCTGGTCGCCGCGGGGGAACCGCTGGGCCCGCCCCACGGCGACCAGGAGGTGCTCGACACCGAGCACGAGGCCTACCGGCTGCTCGCCGCCACCACCGGTTCACGTCCAGTGGTGGCGGACCTCGCTCATCCGACGCCGAGCCGGGCCAGCAGCTCGGCGCGCAGCGACACGAACTCGGGGTCACCGACCTCGCGCGGACGGGGCAGGTCGAGCACGCGGTCGTAGCCGATGCGGCCTTCATCCATCACCAGCACGCGGTCGGCGAGCAGCAGCGCTTCCTCGACGTCGTGGGTCACCAGCAGGATCGCGCAGCCGTGACGCTTCCACAGCTCCCCGACCAGCTGCTGCGCCTTGAGCCGGGTGAGCGCGTCCAGCGCCGAGAACGGCTCGTCGAGCAGCAGCAGGTCCGGCTCGCGGACCAGCGCGCGCGCCAGCGAGGTCCGTTGCGCCTCACCACCGGAGAGCACCTTCGGCCAGACGTCCACCCGGTGACCGAGGCCGACCTCCTCCAAGGCGGCCACGGCCCGCTGCTTGTCGGGACGACCGGGCAGACCGAGGACCACGTTGTGCCACACGCGCTTCCAGGGCATCAGCCGCGGCGCCTGGAAGGCCACCGCGCGGCGCTGGGCGACCTCGACCTCCCCGGTGACCTCCTGGTCGAGGTCGGCGAGGATGCGCAACAGCGTCGACTTGCCGCACCCGCTCGGTCCCAGCAGCGCGACGAACTGGCCGGGCTCGATGTCCAGGTCGAGCCCGTCGAGGACGGTCCGGTCACCGAAGCGGCGTGAAAGCCCCCGGACGACCGCCGGTTTCGTGCTCACTTCCCGCTGAAGGCCGGTCGCCACGCCAGCACCACCCTTTCCAATCCACGGACGACGAAGTCGGCGACGAGGCCGAGCAGGGCGTAGAGCACGAGGCAGACGACGATGACGTCGGTCTGGAAGAACTCGCGCGCGGTGTTCATCTCGTAGCCGATGCCGGCGGTGGCGTTGATCGTCTCGCCGAACACCAGCGCCAGCCAGGCCGATCCGAGCGCGTAGCGCAAGCCCACCAGGGCGTTGGGCATCGCGGCGGGCAGGATGACGTGCCGCACCTGCGCCAGCGGCCCCAGCCCCAGCGTCTTGGCCGCTTCGACGAGCCCGGCGTCGACGTTGCGGATGCCGCCGTAGATGTTCATGTACAGCGGGAAGGTCACCGCGAGGGCGATCAGCACGATCTTGGGCTCCTCGCCGATGCCCAACCAGATGATCAGCAGGGGGATCAGGCCGATCACCGGCACGGTGCGCAGCATCTGCATCGGCGCGTCGATGAGGTCCTCGCCGCGCCGGAACAACCCGGAGAGGGTCGCCAGCACGGTGGCGGCGACGACGCCGATGACCAGGCCGCCGCCGACGCGCTGGAGCGAGACCGCGATGGCCTCCTGCAGGCGCCCTTCGGCGAACATCTCCCCGCCGGTCGCCACGACGGTGGCCGGGGAGGCGAGGGTGTCCTCGCTGAGCACTCCGGCGGCGCTGAGCGTCTGCCACAGCGCCACCAGTGCGAGGGGGCTGAACAGCTTGAGGACCCAGCGCGGGACGCGAGGTTCGCGCCGCGCGGAGCGGGTCCGCACCGTGGTGACGGCGATGCGGTCGTCCGTCGGCACGGGTGTCAGGTGTGTGGTCATGAGGGCTCCACGAACGTGAGCGGACATGCGGAGACGGCCACCGGAGACGGCTCAGGACGGTGGCGCGAGGAAGAGCGGGTGAGAAGAGGTCAGGCGCGACACAGCGCCGAGGACACGCGGGAGTAGTCCACGTAGCCCCGGATCGTCAGTGGCACCGACGGGATCATGGCGATCACGCTAGACCGGGCTGCGCGCTGTGTAAACGGCGCTCCACGGAATGGGACCAGGGGGCGTCCTGCCTGGTCAGCGACCAGATGAGCTAGGTTGTCGGGGTGATCGAGGAGCTCGTGCCCGTCGAGGTGGCCACCGCCGAGACCTTCGACGACCCGCCCGAGGCGGAGCTGTTCGACGCCGAGGCGGAGGAGATCGCCACCGCGGTCGCCAAGCGACGCCGCGAGTTCACCAGCGGCCGCTGGTGCGCGCACCGCGCGATGCGGGCGTTGGGGGTCGAGCCGGTGCCGCTGTTGCGCGGCGAGCGCGGCGCTCCACGATGGCCCTCGGAGGTCGTCGGCAGCATCACGCACTGCGCCGGCTACCGCGGCGCGGCCGTGGCGCGCAGCCGCGAGGTGCGTTCGGTGGGCATCGACGCCGAGGAGCACCAACCGCTGCCCGGCGGGGTGCTCGACGTGGTGTCCCGCCCCGAGGAACGCGAGCACCTCGCCGAGCTCGCCGCACGCGACCCGGGCACGTGCTGGGACCGAATCCTGTTCAGCTGCAAGGAATCGATCTACAAGACGTGGTACCCGGTCACCGGCGAGTGGCTCGGCTTCGAGGACGCGACGCTGGAGTTCGGCGCGGGCACCTTCTCCGCGCGGCTGCACAAGAGCGCCGCGGGTCTCACCGGGTTCACCGGCCGCTGGCTGGCCCGCGACGGACTCGTGCTCTCGGCCATCGCGCTGCAGGGATGAGGCGGGCGCCCTTCCGCGCCTCCGCCGGGCGCGACCGGCCCGGGGGAGTGGATTGCCTTACCTACAAACGATTTTCAAGAAAATGTCTTCGTGTAACATGGATCTCTCGGATCCGCAGTGAAGGAGCAATGCGTTGAACGAGGCGATCAGCCCGGACAGCACCGTCGGCGACGACGAGATCGTCACCTGGTGGGGCTTGGTCATCGAGGGGTACCACGTCACGGCCGACAAGCTGGCGACCGCGATCATGGACGGGTACGGGCTGCCCATGGCTTCGTTCGACATCCTGCTCCGGCTGGTGCGCTCACCCGACCACCGGATGCCGATGACCAAGCTCGCCCGCGAGGCGGCCTTGAGCAGTGGCGGGTTCACCAAGGTCGCCGACCGGTTGGCGAAGGCCGACCTGATCCGCCGCGTGCCCAGCGAGACCGACCGCCGGGTGACCTACGCCGAGCTCACCGAGCACGGTCTCGACGTTGCCAACCGCGCTCGGACCACCTGCGCCCGGGTCCTGCGCGAACACGTGCTGGCCCCGCTCGGCAAGACCGACTCCGAAGCGCTCGCCCAGGCCATGCGCACCCTCCGCGAAGCCAACACCCCGCAGGACTGAGGGCCTGGTGAAGAACGCGGCGCACCCGTAGGCGCGGAGCGGCTCCGCGGAGACCACACCGGGACGCCGCGTTGGCGACGCTCGCGGAGCCAGGGGGCAGGGAGTCGGGGGGGCACGGAGTCCCTGCGCTCTCCCCAGCCGAGGGTTCCTGCTACCCACACCGCTGAGCGGTGCGTCGCAGAACCTCTAGAGCACGTCGGCGACCGCGGTCCCTGCTTCGTCCAGCGCCAAGCCCAGGTCGGCGCGTTCGACGAGCCAGCGGCTGGGCCGGTACCGCGGGTCCCCGGTGGCCGAGTGCAGCGCCCGCAGGACGGTGAGGACGCGGCGCACCCCGACCTGCTGGCCCCACTCCAGCGGGCCTCGCGGGTAGGCCAGCGCGAGGCGCACCGCGGTGTCGATGTCGGCCGGCGTGGCGAGGCGCTGCTCGGCGATGAAGCAGCTGGTGTTGACGATCGACGCGAGCAGCCGCTGGGCGATCATGCCCGGCGCGTCGCGCACGATGGTCACCGCGCGCCCGGTGGCGGCCAGCGCCGCCCACGCCGCGCGCGCCACGTCCCGGTCGGTGGCCGGGTGCACGGTGAGCGTGCAGCGGGTGGCGGTGCTCAGCGGGTCGACGCCGCAGACGAGCTCCGCCGGCAGTTGCGCCGACAGCGCGGCCGAGGCTGCGCTGTGCCCGTAGGGCGTGAGCAGCACGACCGCCGCCGAGCTCGGTTCGTCCTCGCGCTCGACCGGGATCCCCGCGTCGGCCAGCGAGTCGAGCAGCGCGGCGTCGTCGGACCACACGGGTCGGCTGGTCGGCTCGGGCGCGGCGGGTTCGGTCCGTTCCTGCTTGACGCCGTCCTCGTAGCGGTAGAAGCCCTCCCCCGTCTTGCGGCCGAGCAGTCCGGCCTCCAAGCGGGAGCGGGTGATCGGCGACGGGCGCAGTCGCGGATCGCCGTAGTAGCCGTGGAAGATGCTCTCCATCGCGGGGTGGGTGACGTCCAAGCCCGTGAGGTCCATCAGCTCGAACGGGCCCATCCGCAGCCCCAGCATGTCGCGCGCGACGCGGTCGACGTCCTCCGGTGCTGCCAGGTCTTCGCTGAGGATCTGCAGCGCTTCGGTGACCAGCCCGCGCCCGGCGTGGTTGACCAGGAAGCCCGGGGTGTCGGTGGCCCGCACCGGGGTGTGGCCAAGCCTGCGGACCAGCTCGGCGAGCGCGTCGGGCAGGTGCGCGGCGGTGCGGGCGCCGGGGACGACCTCCACCAGCCGCATCAGCGGCACCGGGTTGAAGAAGTGCAGGCCGGCCAGGCGGCTCGGGTCCTGCAGCGCGGTGGCGATCGAGGTGACCTGCAACGAGCTGGTGTTCGTGGCGAACACGGCGTGCTGCGACAACGCGCGTTCGAGCTTCGCGAACAGCTCGCGCTTGGTCTCGAGGTCTTCGCGGACCGCCTCGACGACCAGGTCGCACTCGGCCGGGTCCAGCGCGTCCGAGAGCGGGACGAGGCGCCCGCTCGCGGCCTCGGCGTCCTCGGCGCTCATCCGGCCCTTGCCGACCAGCTTGTCGTACATCCGGCCGATCTCGGTGACCGCGGACTCCACGGCGTCCGGCCGCGCGTCGGCGAGCTGCACGGTGATGCCCGCGGCGGCGCAGATCTGGGCGATGCCGCGTCCCATGACGCCGGTGCCGATCATCCGCACGGTCGTCACGCGCTCCGCCCACTCACCCGGCAGCATGGTCGACTCCTCCGTTGGCGCACACCTGTTGCGATCAGCTTCGCACGCCTCGCCGAGAGGGTCCAATACCGAATTGCCTCCCCGGTGAGACGATCCTCCACATAATCGCCGCAGCTTACGGTCCGCGCCGCGGCTGTGCTACCAACGAAAAAGACGACGTCAGGAACGGCGGCGTGCCAACGCGAAGGAGCAAGCGATGCGCGAAGCGGTGATCTGCGAGCCGCTGCGGACCCCGATCGGCCGGTTCGGCGGGGTGTTCAAGACGGTGCCGGCGGTGGAGCTGGCCGCAACCGCCATCCGGGGGCTGCTGGAGCGCACCGGGCTGCCCGGTGACGCCATCGACGAGGTTGTCCTCGGCCACTGCTACCCCACCTCCGACGCCCCGGCGATCGGCCGGGTCGCCGCGCTGGACGCAGGCCTGCCGGTGGAGGTCGGCGGCTCCCAGATCGACCGGCGCTGCGGCTCGGGCCTGCAGGCCGTGGTCGACGCGGCGATGCAGGTGCAGACCGGGGTCAGCGACGTGGTGCTCGCTGGTGGCGCGGAAGCCATGAGCAGCGCGCCGTTCTACACCACCGAAGCCCGCTGGGGCGTGCGCGGCAACGGGCTGCAGCTGCACGATTCGCTGGCACGGGGCCGCACGACCGCCGGCGGGAAGGACCACCCGGTTCCGGGCGGCATGCTGGAGACCGCGGAGAACCTGCGCCGCGAGTACGGGATCCCGCGCGAGGAGCAGGACGAGCTGGCGCTGCGCTCCCAGCAGCGCGCCGCCGAGGCCCAGCAGGCCGGGCGCTTCGACGACGAACTGGTGCCGGTGACGGTGCGCTCCCGCAAGGGCGACGTGGTCGTCGACAACGACGAGCACCCGCGCCCGGACACCACCCTGGAACAGCTGTCCGGGCTCAAGCCGGTGCTCGGCAAGGACGACCCGGAAGCGACCGTGACGGCGGGCAACGCCAGCGGTCAGAACGACGCCGCGGCGATCTGCGTGGTGACCACCCCGGAGAAGGCCGCCGAGCTCGGTCTGCGCCCGCTGGTGAAGCTGGTGTCGTGGGCCCGCGCCGGGGTTCCGCCGCGCACCATGGGCATCGGCCCGGTGCCCGCGACGGCCACGGCGCTGCAGCGCGCCGGGGTGAGCCTGTCCGAGGTGGACCTGATCGAGCTCAACGAGGCGTTCGCCGCGCAGGTCCTGGCCTGCACCCGGGAGTGGGAGTTCAAGCCCGCCGACTTCGACCGGCTCAACGTCAACGGCTCGGGCATCTCGCTGGGGCACCCGGTGGGCGCCACCGGCGGCCGCATCCTGGCGACCCTCGCCCGCGAGATGCAGCGCCGGGAGGCCCGCTACGGCCTGGAGACGATGTGCATCGGCGGCGGCCAAGGCCTGGCAGCACTCTTCGAGCGCGTCTAGTCCACAGAGGAGGAACAGCGCGGCTCCGCGGCTCGGACGCGGAGCCCGTTCTCCAGGCGCGGGACAGCGGTCACCGCTCCAGGTCCGCGCGCCTTCGTGGCGAGCACGCCGCGCACGGGCCGTGCACCAGGGCGGCACTGCGCTCCTTTCCAGGGGCTTCCTCGGGCACCGCCGAGCGGAGCGGCCCATGACCGGAGGCTCTAGGCTGGGCGACGTTCTCAGCGATCTGTTCCGAGGAGCTGTTCATGGCGATCGCCACCGCTGACAGGGTCGACCGCGAGGGGCTGCTGGAGTTCGTGCGGCCGAGGCACAAGGCGGTCCTGGTGACCACCCGCTCCGACGGGAGGCCGCAGATGTCGCCGCTGACCTGCGGTGTCGACACCGCAGGTCGCCTGGTCATCTCGACCTACCCGGAGCGGGCGAAGACGCGCAACCTGCGCCGCGACCCGCAGGCGTCGGCATGCGTGCTCTCGGACGAGTTCAACGGCCCGTGGGTGCAGGTCGACGGCACGGCCGAGGTGCTGGACATGCCCGATGCGCTCGAGGGCTTGGTGGAGTACTTCCGGTGCATCTCCGGCGAGCACCCCGACTGGGACGAGTACCGGGAGGCCATGGTCCGCCAGGACAAGTCGTTGATCAGGATCACCATCGAGAGCTGGGGCCCGATCGCCACCGGCGGCTTCCCGCCCCGGCTGGCCCAGGACTGAGCCGACCGCCTGGCGTCCACGCTCCGCGCGGGCGGGACGTCAGGCGGTCCGGACGCGAACCTGGAAGGCGCGGGAGAACCGCGCGCTCCGCAGGAACAGCGAGATCACGAGCAGCCAGCCGAACCCGGCCCCCAGGGCGGTGCGCTGGTACAACCCGGCGTAGGGCTCGAGGTCGGACCACCCGAGGAAGCCGAGCGACGCGAGCGCGAGGCACGCGACGGCGACCGCGGTGGTGGCGTAGCAGTAAGCGGCCCACCACGGCTCCTCGGTGGCCCACAACAACCGGCCGAGCACCCAGCTGGCGGCAGGCAGCCCGAGCTGCACCACCACGGAGAACACCTGGTGGAGGATTCCGCCCGCGGTGACCACCGACGCTCCACCGGACGGGTCGGGCGGGGAGAAGCCGGCGCCGATGAGGCCGATCCCCACGGCGATCACCAGACCGGGGACCCACCAGCCACCGCCCAACCGCAGCAGCGCGCACCGCACACCGAAGGCGAAGCTGGCGATGAGCACACCGCTCGTCCCGGAGTTCACCGCTTGCGCCCACCCGAGGGCACCGGTGGCCAGTGAACTCACCGGGTGGCTGAGCGGATCGTGTCCTGACCGCAGCGAACCGATGACCAGGGACGCTGCCACGAACAGCACCGCGCCCGCGGTACCGCAGCGGAGCAGGGTCCGCTCATCCCGAGCCTGCAACATGCGCGGCAGCCTAGCGGGCGCTGCAGGAGTGAGCTCGTGGTAGTCACCTTCCGGGGCGTCCGGATCACCCGCGTCCCAGCCTGCGGACTGCGGCGCTGCCGCCGATGAGCAGCACCAGCCCGGCCACCGCCCACCGCCGCTTCTCCTCGGTGGAGTGCTCCGCCTCGTCCACCTCCGCTTCCTCGGGTTCCACTGCGGGGGAACGCTTCTCAGACTCCGGAGTGGGCTCGACGGGCGGCGGCACCGGCGCCCGGGTGGGACTCGCGGTCGGCGACGGGACCTCCGCCGGTTCCGGGGGGACCGAGGAGGTGGTCGGAGGTGCCGGCTCCGAGGCCCCGGTGGGCGGCGGCGGTGGCAGCGGAGGCGGCGGACGTGGTGGTGGCGGCGGCGTTCGCCGCAGGCAACCGGCGGCGTCGGAGCTGGAAGTCGGCGCCAGCTCGGCCAGTTCCACCAGCTGACCGTCCGCCTCGACCCGGTACACCCCACCGCCGCGGTTCGCCGTGAAGTGCAGCGCTCCGTCCGGGTCGATCACGACCGAACCGTAGCTGTCGGGCGGCAGGGTCGGCAGCCACAGCACCGGCTCGGCGACCCCGGTGCTCAGGTCGAGCCGCACGACCGCGGGGGTTCCGGTGTAGGTCTGGGCGACGCCGCGGAGGAAGCCGTCCGGGCCGACGTCGAAGTCGTCGAGGGAGAACGGACCGTGCCGCTCCTCCAGCGCGATCGACGAGAGCACGTGCCGGTAGGTCGGGCTTCCCGGATCGATGTCCACTGTGTACAAGCGGTCTCCCTCCCCGACGTACCAGCGGTTTCCGCGGACCGCTCCGGCAGTGGGGTGGTCGAGGACGTTCCACGGGGTGTCACCGCGTCCGGCGATGACCGGGCCGAGGTCCAGCGGCGGATCCTCCGGTCGCAGCGCGACGACGTGCCCGCCGTCGTCGAAGCCCTCGGCGATGCCGTAGGCCCAGCCCTGCTCGGGCGAGTAGCCAAGCGCGTTCACCCGGTGCGGCAGCACCCCGACGCGCGTGCCGGCGAAGTCGGGCAACCGCACCCGGTGCAGCACCGACCTGCCGGCCTCGGTGCGGACCTGCAGCGCCTCGCACGCCGGGGCAGCGTCGGCCGCCGGGGACACCCCGCCCGCCAGCAGGGCGAGGAGCACGGCTAGTGCCGCTCGAGGCGGTCGAGCGCCCACTGGAACGCCTCCGGTTCGATGCGGGACCCACCGCTGAACGGGTTCTGCAGCTGGAAGATGGCGAACAGCAACAGCGCCAGCGCACCGGCCAGCGTGGACACGAGCACGATGTGCGGGAACAACCGCGTGCCGCCGAAGAGGTTGGGCAGCAGCACGCACGCCAGGCTGCCGACGACGAGCACGAACCAGACGACCGCCACCACCCCTCGGTCGACGGCGCGCGTGAGGCGTTCGTGCCGCTCGGCGTAGACCTCGTCGAGCGCGTCCAGGGCGTTGGCCTTGCGGCCCTCCTCGAACTCGCCGTCGGCCTGTGCGCCGAGCACCGACGCCCGGATCCGGTCCAGGTGGTGCCAGCCCATGCCGCCGACGGGTTCGCCGCGCCGCATCGCCGGCCACTCGTCGCGCACCACCACCTGGAGGTAGTGCGCGCCGTGCTCGCGGACCTCCGCGGCCGCCGGACCGGGCAACGACTCCACCGCCCAGGACACCGAGATCAGGCCCTTCGCTTCGTCGAAGGCACCCTTGCGCGCATCGGTGACGGCGTCGAACAGCGTCACGAGCACGAACGCGAGGACGACGGCCTGCAGCCCGCTGACGATGGTGAACACCTGCCCGGCGGCGTCGTTGTTGCTCGGCCTGCCCTCGTCCTGCCCGATCCTGCGCACCAGGTAGCCGATCAGCGCAGCCCCGACCGCAGCACCGAGCACCCAGAGGGCCCCGGTGAGGACCAGGTTCACTCCGCGACCCCCGCCGCGGTCTCCCGCCCGGAGTCGGGTCGTCGCGGGGCGGGCACCCGTGGAGCTTCCGGCTCCAGCAGCTCGCCGACTTCGCAGTCGAGCACCTGGCAGATGACGTCGAGGTCTTCCAGCTTCAGGCTCGCGGGGGTCTTCGACCACAGGCCGGACATCTTCCCGGCGGAGATCACCAGGCCGTGCTCGGCGAATCTCCGCTGCAGGTCGGTGGCCTTCCAGATACCGCGCTGCGCCGCAACCAACCGCAGGTTCCACTTCACGCGAAATCGCCTCCTGGAGAATTCAGCTGACCGGTTCGCCGACCCTGATGGACCTTCACGGATTCCGATCGAATCCGGAAAACGCCCGGCCGAACCACTTCCCGAACAATACGCCGCAGACCCCTCAGAAATGGATAACCCGATTCGTGGAATTCGAGTTCACATCTGCGTCGCCCCGATGGAGCAGCACTGCCCTGAATGACCCCTCGCGCGCCTCGCACTACGCCACCCGACTGAGCAGAATTCCGGAAACTTCGGACGTGAGAGACGTTTCACGACACACTCAGCCGCGCAAGGGGAAGATCAGGTGATCATGCCGCTCCCCCTGCGCTGACCACCGCGTATTGGTCCGTTCAGCACTTTCGGGTGACTGTACGGCCGAGCGGCGGTGGTGCTAGCGTTCCGATCGGAAACGACGCCAACGCGACCGTTCCGGCGCAGCCAACAATTTCTTCTGCCCCTTTCCCCATTTCCGACGACAATCGTCGAATCCTCCTTTCCACTCGCGTTCGAGTCGACCCCGTCGAAGCTTTTCCAGCACTACGATTGGTGGTTCCCCCTGTGACTGCGACCGATCCGACCAACCCCGTCGACACCGAGGCGGCCCAGCTGAGCCTGAGCACGGCCGCGGCCCGCAACCTGGCGACCACGACCAAGTCGGTCCCGCAGATGCAGGGGATCACCTCGCGGTGGCTGCTGCGGATGCTGCCGTGGGTGCAAGCGGCCGGCGGCGTGTACCGGGTGAACCGGCGGCTGAGCTACACGCTCGGGGACGGCAGGATCACCTTCAGCAACACCGGCGCGGACGTCCGCGTCATCCCCCAGGAGTTGCGAGAACTCCCGCTGCTGCGCGGCTTCGACGACGAGGCGGCGTTGCGCGCGTTGGCGGACCGGTTCGTGCAGCGCCAGTTCGAGCCGGGCGAGGTGATCGCCCACTCCGGCGACCCGGCCGAGGAAGTGGTGCTGATCGCGCACGGCAAGGTCAACAAGATCGGCACCGGCGAGTACGGCGACCAGACCGCTCTGGAGGTGCTCGCCGACGGCCAGTACTTCGGCGCGCACGTGCTGGCCGGCGAGACCGGGGAGTGGGAGGCCAGCTACAAGGCCGTGACTCCCTGCACCGTGCTGTCGCTGAACCGGCAGACGTTCCAGGAGCTCAACGGCTCCTCGGAGTCACTGCGCGAGCACGTCCGGCAGGCCCTGGCCGGGCCGAGCCGCCCGCACAACCCGCACGGCGAGGCCGACATCGACATCGCCTCGGGCCACTCCGGCGAACCCGCGCTGACCGGCACGTTCGTCGACTACGAGCTCTCGCCGCGCGAGTACGAGCTCAGCGTCGCCCAGACCGTGCTGCGGGTGCACAGCCGCGTCGCCGACCTCTACAACCAGCCGATGGACCAGACCGACCAACAGCTCCGGCTCACCATCGAAGCACTGCGCGAACGCCAGGAGAACGAACTGGTCAACAACCGGGAGTTCGGGCTGCTGCACAACGCCGACCTCCGCCAGCGCATCCCCACCCGCACCGGGCCGCCCACCCCGGACGACCTCGACGAGCTGCTGGCGCTGGTGTGGAAGGACCCGGGCTGCTTCCTGGCGCACCCGCGCACCATCGCCGCGTTCGGGCGGGAGTGCAGCAAGCGCGGCCTGTACCCGCAGAGCATCGACCTCGGCGGGCACCAGGTCCCGGCGTGGCGGGGCGTGCCGATCCTGCCGTGCGACAAGCTCCGCGTCAGCGACAAGCGCACCAGCTCGGTGATGCTGATGCGGCTCGGCGAGCAGAACCAGGGCGTCATCGGCCTGCACCAGACCGGCCTGCCCGACGAGCACCGGCCCGGGCTGTCCGTGCGGTTCATGGGCATCAACCAACAAGCCGTCATCTCCTACCTGGTGAGCGCCTACTACTCGGCTGCGGTGCTGGTCCCGGACGCGCTCGGCGTCCTCGAGCACGTCGAAGTGGGCCGCGAGAGCTGAGCGCGCGGGCCGGTCGACCGCCGGCCCTCCTCGTCCCGACCAGAGGAGTTGAACCACCGTGACCTCGACCGAGCCGCCCGCTCTGAGCCTGAGCACCGCGGCTGCGCGCAAGCTGTCGACCACCACCAAGACCCCACCCCAGATGCAGGGCAGGAGCCCGCGGTGGTTGCTGCGGATGCTGCCCTGGGTCGACATCGACGCCGGCACCTACCGGGTCAACCGGCGGCTGACCTACGCCTCCGGCGACGGCCGGATCACCTTCACCAACACCGGCGACCAGGTGCGGGTCATCCCGCGCGAGCTCACCGAACTGCCGCTGCTACGCGGCTTCGACGACGACTCCGCGCTGGTCGCGCTCGCCGAGCGGTTCGTGCAACGGCACTACGAACCGGGTCAGCTGATCTCGGTGGCCGGTGAGCCGGCGACCGAGGTCGTGCTGATCGCCCACGGCAAGGTCGAGGAGGTCGGCGCGGGCGAGTACGGGCACGACACCGTCGTCGACACCCTGGCGGGTGGCGCGTTCTTCGGCTCGCAGGTGCTGGCCACGGCGCAGTCCACGTGGGACAGCACCTACCGCGCCGTCACCCCGTGCATCGTCCTCGCGCTGGACCGCGCGGCCCTGCACGAGGTCACCCGGCAGTTCGACGAGCTGCGGGCGCACGTGGCCGCCGAGTACGCCTCCGCCGCTCCCCCGACCAACAAGCGCGGTGAGGCCGACATCGCGCTGTCCTCAGGGCATTCCGGCGAGGTCGCGCTCCCGGGCACGTTCGTCGACTACGAGCTCGAACCCCGCGAGTACGAGCTCAGCGTCGCCCAGACCGTGCTGCGGGTGCACAGCCGCGTCGCCGACCTCTACAACCAGCCGATGAACCAGACCGAGCAGCAGCTCCGGCTCACCGTCGACGCCCTGCGCGAACGTCAGGAGCGCGAACTGCTCACCAACCGGGACTTCGGACTGCTGCACAGCGCCGACCTCCAGCAACGCTTGCACACCCGCGCCGGCCCGCCGACACCGGAAGACCTCGACGAGCTGCTCTCACGGCGGCGCAAGTCGCGGTTCTTCCTCGCCCACCCGCGCGCGATCGCCGCGTTCGGCCGGGAGTGCACCCGCCGCGGCCTGTACCCGCAGACCACCGAGGTGCAGGGGCAGGTCGTGCAGGCCTGGCGCGGGGTGCCGATCCTGCCGACCGACAAGATCCCGATCAGCGGCAAGGGGACGACTTCGATCCTGTGCATGCGCACCGGCGAGGACGACCACGGCGTGGTGGGCCTGCGCCAGACCGGCATCTCCGAGGAGCTCGAACCCGGGATCTCCGTGCGGTTCTCGGGGATCAACGAACAGGCGGTCATCTCCTACCTGGTCAGCGCCTACTTCTCGGCCGCCGTCCTGGTCCCGGACGCGCTCGGCGTCCTGGAGAACGTCGAAACCACCCGCTGAGCGAAGGGATCGCGCAGATGACCACGTTGCAGCAGGACGCGAACCGGGCCGGACAGGCCTTCGAGGCGCTCACCACCAGCAGGACCATGGTCGAGCCCGCTCTGCGGGCGGCCGTGGACCGGCTGCCGGACCGGATGCGGCAGGTCGCCGGTTACCACCTGGGCTGGCTCGACGAGCGCGGCAACCCGGTGCGCGCCGACCGGGGCAAGGCGCTGCGGCCGACGTTGGTGCTGCTGAGCGCCTCGTCGGTCGGGGGTGATGCCGCCGACGCGGTGCCGGCGGCGGTGGCGGTGGAGCTGGTGCACAACTTCTCGCTGCTGCACGACGACGTGATGGACGGCGATGTCACGCGACGACATCGACCCACGACGTGGACGGTGTTCGGCAACGCCACGGCGATCCTGGCCGGCGACGCGTTGCTGTCGCTGGCGGCCGACGTGCTCGCCTCGTCGCAGCACTCGGAGGCGGCGAGCGCGGTGCGGATGCTCAGCGGCGCGGTGCTCGGTCTCATCGACGGGCAGAACTCGGACCTGGAGTTCGAGACGCGCGCCGACGTCGACGTCGCGCAGTGCCAGCGCATGGCCCGCGAGAAGACCGGAGCGCTGCTGGGTTGCGCGTGCGCGCTCGGCGCGCTCCACGGCGGCGGCAACTCCGAGCAGATCACCAGGATGCGCAGCTTCGGTGAACGGCTGGGCCTGGCCTTCCAGCACGTCGACGACCTGCTGGGGATCTGGGGCGATCCGGCGACGACGGGCAAGCCGGTCTTCTCCGACCTGCGGACCCGCAAGAAGACGCTGCCGGTGGTCTCCGCGCTGACCTCGGGCACCAGCGCGGGCAGGCGGCTGGCCAAGCTCTACTACCGGGACTCGCCGCTGATCAGCGGCGAGTTGGCCCAGGCCGCGGAGCTCGTCACGCTGGCCGGGGGCAGGGCGTGGAGCCAGACCCAAGCCGACGAGCTCCTCGCCGCCGCCCTGTCGGACCTCCGCAAGGCGGACCCGGACGACGACGCGGCCGAGTCGCTGGCCGCCCTCGCCCACCTGGTGGCCCGCCGGGATCACTGATCCCGGTCCGGAAACGGACGGCTCCAGCCGCGCTGCCCCTCCCGGCTGGAGCCGTCCCCCGGGCCTCAGGAACGCCGGATCCTGGCGATCAGCCCGATGACGCGGGCCGCCACCGCGGAGATGAGGAACGAGGTCAGCGCCGCGCTCATCCAGGTGGGAACGGTGACGCCGACGGCGTCGCGGACGCCGGTCCAGAAGGTGGTCCACCACCCCAGTTCGCCGGGGTTGATCAGCTGGAACGTCGCGAAGCCCAGCGTCCAGGCCAGCAGCATCCCCCACCGCGAGGGCGCCTGGTCGGAGAGGTCCCACTCGCGGCTGCGCGCGTTGTGGAAGTAGTCCACCGCCAGCACGCCGAACATCGGCACGAACACCGAACCGATGAGCAGCAGGAAGTTGGCGAACTGCTCGATGTCGATCGTCAGGGCGGCCAGCGTGCTGATCACTCCGACGAGCAGGCTCAGCACGCGGCGGTCGGTGCGCGGGCGCAGGTTCTGGATGGACACCGCGGTCGAGTAGGTGTCGGCGAAGGACTGGTCGACCTCCCGCAGGACCAGGACCGCGAAGAACAGCACGCCGAGCGGCGCCGCCAGCAGCGGGTCGAAGGCCTTGTCGCCGTTGAACCCGACCAGCGCCAGGCCGAGCAGTCCCAGCAGGTAGCAGGCGATCTGGGTGACCGAGTAGCCGACCGTGGCGGCGGTGAACGCGCCTCGGACGGACCGGGAGTGCCGCGAGTAGTCCGAGGCGACCGGCAGCCAGGACACCGCCACCGCCAGGGCGGCGTCGGCGCCGGGCCAGAAGCCCTCCCAGGACCCCTCGTGCATCGGCGGCAGCGGCTCGCGCAGCAGCTGCACGAAGAAGTAACCCATCGCGAGGAGCACGGCGATGCTGACGTAGCGGCGCAGCAACCGCAGCGCGCCGAGCGGGCGCAACGTCAGGGCCGTGGTGAGCGCCCCGGCGATCAGCACGTACAGCCATTGCGGGCCGCCGCCGAACAGCGCCTCGGCGCCTTGGGCGATCACCAGCAGCTCGAAGGTGCCCCAGCCGACCAGCTGCAGGATGTTGAGCACGGTCGGGATGTAGGACAGGCGGGTGCCGAACAGGCCGCGCAGGAGCATCATCGCCGGAGCACCGGTGCGGGCACCGGGGATGGCCGCGATGCCGACCATGACGCTGCCCAGCACGGTGCCGACGAGGGTCGCCGTCACCGCGGCCAAGAACGACAGCTGCGGCACCCCGGCCGGTGCGAGCACCGCGAGGGCGCCGCTGAAGCCCAGCAGGCTCACGCCGAGGTTGCCCCAGAACGCGCTCTGGTCGAGCACGCCCAGCGTTCTCGGAGCCGGTTCGTCCAGGGTGTTCGGAACTTCGGAACGTTCGACGTCAAGCGCCATCAACAGCTCCCTACGCCGGCATTATCCGGACAGGTTCTGCGGTCGGTGGCGCGGTGCGTTGCCACCCTCTCAGCCCGGTGCGCCCGAGCTCCCGCGTGGATCAGTCGGGCAGGACCTTACCTGATCGAGTGACGCGCTGTCGCTCAGCGCCTCCGGCGGTTGCCGAACAGACCTCGGGTGATCTCGCGTCCGGCGGCGCTGGCGGCTGACCGGAAGAACGAGCGCACGGCGGGGTTCGCCATGGCCTTCTGGAACAACCCCGCCTCCTCGCCTCCGCGCTGCTCCGGAGCCGTTCCCCCGGGCTCAGCCCCGGACTCGCCTCCGGGCTCGGCCGCAGGGTGAGCGACCTTCGCGGTGAGCTTCTCGTAGGCGGACTCGCGGTCGATCGTCTCGGAGTACCTCCCGTGCAGGTCTGAGGACCGGGCGGCCTCCCGCACCGCGTCCTCACCGATGCTCGCCATCAGCGAGCGCGGTGGCCGCAGCCGCGTCCAGGCCACCGGCGTCGGCGCCCCGGTCTCCGACAGCACCGTCACGATCGCTTCGCCGGTGCCGAGCGAGGTCAGGGCCTCTTCGAGCCGGTAGTGCTCGGTGGTCGGGTAGGTCTTCACCGTGCGCGACAGGGCCTTCTGGTCCTCGGGCGTGAACGCGCGGATGGCGTGCTGGACGCGGGCGCCGAGCTGGGAGAGCACCGGGTTGGGCAGGTCGGTGGGCAGCTGGGTGCAGAAGAACACGCCCACGCCCTTGGAGCGGATCAGCTTCACGGTCTGCTCGATGCGCTCCAGGAACGCCTTGGAGGCGTTGTCGAACAGCAGGTGCGCCTCGTCGAAGAAGAACACCAGCTTCGGCCGGTCCAGGTCACCCGCCTCGGGCAGCTCCTCGAACAGCTCGGCCAGCAGCCACATCAGGAACGTGGAGAACAGCACCGGGTTGGTCTGCACGTCGTCGAGCTCGAGCAGGTTGACCACGCCCTTGCCGTCGACCTGCCGCAGCAGGTCGGCCACGTCGAGCTCCGGTTCGCCGAAGAACTCGTCGCCGCCCTGGGCTTCGAGGTTGGACAAGGCGCGCAGGATCACCCCGGCGGTGGCCGCCGAGACGCCACCGATGCCCTTGAGGTCCTCCTTGCCCTCGTCGCTGGTCAGGTACTGGATGACCGAGCGCAGGTCCTTCGTGTCGAGCAACGCGAGTCCGCGCTGGTCGGCCCAGTGGAAGATCAGCCCGAGGGTGGATTCCTGGGTGGCGTTGAGGCCGAGCACCTTGGACAGCAGCAGCGGCCCGAAGCTGGTGATCGACGCGCGGATCGGCACACCTCGGCCGCTGGTGCCCAGCGACAGGAACTGCGCGGGGTACGCGGTGGGCTGCCAGCCGTCTCCGACGTCCTGAGCGCGCGCGGTGATCTTGTCGCCGGTTTCCCCGGGGCGGGCGAGGCCGGACAGGTCGCCCTTGACATCGGCGAGCACGACCGGGACCCCGGCCTCGGAGAGCTGTTCGGCCAGCAGCTGCAGCGTCTTGGTCTTGCCGGTGCCGGTGGCGCCCGCGACCAGCCCGTGCCGGTTGAGGGTGGCCAGCGGGATGCGGACCTGGGCTTGGGCGTCGGCCTCGCCGTCGACGACCACCGCCCCGAGGTCCACGGCCGCACCTCCGGTCCGGTAGCCGGATGCGATCTGCTGGGCAGCGCTGTTGTCGGTCACCGCGATCTCCTCCCGTCGGCACGTCCCCCTCGGAAGGTAGGTCGCCCCGACGGCGGCTCCCGGGAGTGCCACTCGGTCGAGGGACACGTGGGCGCGTCCGCCACTAGCACCCCGAACGAGACGCTGGAAGGTTCGTTGACCACCGGAAATATCTCCTCCGGAGGCATGGGACCGCTCGCCCGGTGGAGTTAGAGTCTGGTCAGACCACCGGGGTCCACCGAGCGTGCGTGAGGAGTGAGGTCGTGACGGGTTTGGACCGCCTGCGGGCCCGTGTCGGCAATGAGGACGCCCTGGTCGTGGCGTTCTCGGGCGGTGTGGACTCGGCCCTGCTGGCCGTCGTGGCGCACCAGGTGCTGGGCTCGCGGATGCTCGCGGTCACCGCGGTCTCGCCGAGCCTGGCGGCCGAGGAGCGCAAGCAGGCCAAGCGCTTCGCCCGCGAGCACGGCTTCGCCCACGTCGAGGTCTGCACCGACGAGGCCGACCGCCCCGAGTACGCCGCCAACGACGGGAACCGCTGCTACCACTGCAAGTCCGCGCTGTTCGACGCGCTGGAACCGCTGGCGGCGGCCATGGGCGCGAACATCGCGCTGGGCACCAATGTGGACGACCTCGGCGATCACCGTCCCGGCCAGCGCGCGGCGGCGCAGCGCGGTGCGGTCGCGCCGATGGTCGACGCCGAGCTGACCAAGGAGGAGGTCCGGGAGGCCAGCACCGCGCTCGGACTGTCCACTGCGGACAAGCCGGCGGCTGCCTGCCTCGCGTCGCGGGTCGCCTACGGCGATCCGGTGACCCCGGAGGTGCTGGCCCGGGTCGAGCAGGCCGAGGCCGCCATCCACGAGCTGGGCTTCCCGGTCTGCCGGGTCCGCGCGCACGGGCAGGGCACGGTGGCGCGGCTGGAGGTGCCGGCGGAGGACATCGACCGGGCCGCAGCGCACCACGCCGAGCTCGACGCCGCGGCCCGCGACGCCGGGTTCGACTTCTGCGCGCTGGACATGGCCGGGTTCTCCAGCGGCCGGATGAACGTGCTGCTGGAGCTGCTGCCCACCCGGACCGCGTCGTGAAGGGTTTCACCGACCTCGGCTACGCCCGCGTCGACACCGACCGGGAGGCCCGCCAGGGTCTGCCCGAGGTGGTCTACGGTCCGGGCAAGCGGCCGGAGGAGATCACCGGCATCGTCACCGAACTGCTGGCCCGCAGCACCGGGCCCGTGCTGGTCACGCGGGTGGAGCCCGAGGTCGCGGCGGCGGTGGACGTGCCGGGCGGCAGCTACGACGAGACGGCACGGCTGCTCGCGTGGCGTCCCGCGGCCGACCGGGGTTTCCAGGTGTGCGTGGCCACGGCCGGCACCTCGGACTGGCCGGTCGCCTCCGAAGCCGAGGCGGTCGCCTCGGCGATCGGCCTGCGCACGCACGTGGTGCGCGACGTCGGTGTGGCCGGCATCCACCGCCTGCTGGCGGCGGAGGAGGACTTGCGGCAGGCCGATGCGGTGATCGTCGTCGCGGGCATGGAAGGCGCGCTGGCCAGCGCCGTCGGCGGGCTGGTGTCCTGCCCGGTCATCGCGGTGCCGACCTCGACCGGCTACGGCGCCTCGCTGGAGGGCGTGACCGCGCTGCTGGCGATGCTCACCTCGTGCGCCGCCGGGCTGACCGTCGTCAACATCGACTCGGGTTTCTCGGCGGCGATGGCCGCGCACCGCCTGGCCGCGGTGGCACGGCGATGATCGTCTGGCTCAACCCCGCCACGGGGCTCTCCGGCGACATGCTCCTGGGCGCGCTGCTCGGGCTCGGCGCCCCGCTGGAGCGGGTGCGGGCGGCCATCGAGTCCACCGGGCTGACGGGGTGGTCGCTGAGCACCGAGCAGGTGCAGGTGGACGGGATCGCGGCGACCCGGGCGGCCGTCGCCGTCGACGACGACGCCCCGGAACGCCACGCCGCGGAGCTCATCGAGCTCGCTTCCCGAGCTCATCCGGAACCCGTTGCGGCAATGGCGGTTTCGGCCCTGGAAGCGATCGCTCGGGTGGAAGGTGCGCTGCACGACCGGGATCCGGCCGAAGTGCACCTGCACGAGGTCGGCGGACTGGACACCATCGTGGACACCGTCGGCGTGGCGGCAGCGCTGCACGCGCTGTCGGTCACCGCGGTGCACTCGGCTCCGATCACCCTGGGATCAGGCACGGTCCGCTGCGCGCACGGGGAGCTCCCCGCCCCCGCGCCCGCGACGCTGCGGCTGCTGAAGGGTGCTGCGGTGGTCGGCGCTGACCTCGCCGGGGAGACGGTGACCCCGACCGGTGCCGCGCTCGTCGCGGCCATGGGCACCCGGTTCACCCCGCCTCCGGCGATGACGCTCGGCGCGACCGCCTACGGCGCGGGCGCCAAGCGGTTCCCGCAACGCCCGAACGTGCTGTCGGCCTCGCTGGGCTCGCCGCGGTCGGAGTCCAGCACGATGGTCGTGGTGGAGTGCACCGTCGACGACGTCACCGGCGAAACGCTGGGACACGTGGTGGACAGGCTGCTCGACGCGGGTGCGGCCGACGCGTGGACGAGTCCGGCGACGATGAAGAAGTCGCGTCCGGCCCACGTCCTGCACGTGCTGTGCACCTCCGCCGCCGAGGCGGCGCTGACCGAGGTCGTCCTGGCCGAGACCGGCACCCTCGGTGTCCGCAGGCACGAGGTCCAACGCACCGCGTTGCCCAGGCACACCACGACCGTCGACGTGCGCGGGCACCAGGTCCGCGTCAAGCACGGTCCGCACCGCAGCAAACCCGAGCACGACGACGTCGCTGCTGCGGCCGACGCCCTCGGCCTCCCGCTGCGCACTGTCGCCGAACTGGCGCTGCGAGCCGTGCGCGACTGACTCACGGCCACTGCGGGCACTGCCGTGGCACGCGGGACCGCTGCGGACTCACGTCGATCGTCGTGATCACGGGTGGGACCGCGCTCGTGGCCCTCTCTTCCCCTCGGGCCCGCCGCCCTGATCGCGAGGCTGCCGCTCTCCTCGGGGCGTGCCGGACTCCGCGCCCTCATCACCACACGACACCGCCGGGAACACCGCGCCGACCCTGATCTCCTCGGAGTCGGCGACGAGGCGTGCCGACCGCGTCGGTGTCACTATCCTGGGCGCCGACGACTGGGGGCTGCATGACGGACGAGGACAAGACCGGTCGCCCGCGGCGGCGCGGGCGCCGGGCATGGCGCGTGGTCGCCGTGGTGCTGGCCGCCGTGGTGCTGGTGGGTGCCTTCGCGCTGCGCACACCGTCGCCGGTGGGGCACTGGAACTCCAAGGCAGGGCACGACGCCTTCCTGGCCGACTACCGCACGGCGTGGGAAGCGATGCCCCCACCGACCGAAACCCTCGACGTGCGAACCGGTTTCGGCGTCGTCCGCGTCTACCGGTACGAAGGCGCCGAGAACTCCCGCGCACAGCACCCACTTGTGCTGCTGCCGGGAAGGGAGTCGCCCAGCCCGATCTGGGCGGACAACATGCCTTCGCTGCTGCGGCTCGGCGACCTCTACGTCGTCGACCTGCTCGGCGAACCGGACATGAGCGTGCAGGAAGCGCCGATCGAGGACTTCGAGGACAACGCCGCCTGGCTCGACCAGACGCTGGCCGCGCTGCCCGAGGAGCGCTTCTACCTGTTGGGCCTGTCGATCGGCGGCTGGACGGCGACGAACCTCGCCACCCACCACCCCGGCCGGGTCGCCGGGCTGCTGCTGGTCGACCCCGCCTGCACCTTCGCGGCCATCCCGCTCGAGACCGCGATCCGCGCGATCCCGGCCTCGGTGCCCTGGTTGCCCAAGGCGTGGCGGGACTCCTTCGCCTCCTACACCGCCGGTGGCGCTCCCGTCGAGGACGAACCGCTCGCACGGCTGACCGAGACGGCGATGAGGACCTACACGATCAAGCTCCCGCAACCCTCGCTCATCCCGGAGGAGGAGCTGGCCGCGCTGGACGTCCCCGTGCTGGCGGTGCTGGCCGGGAAGTCGGTCATGCACGACACCGCTGCGGCAGCGCAGGTCGCCGAGCGGGTGCTGCGGGAGGGCACCGTGGTCGTCCACCCCGACGCCTCGCACGCCGTGGCCTCTGAGGAGCCCGAGGCGATCGTCGCCGAGATCGACCGCTTCGTCGCAGCCCACCAGTGACCGGCCTCAGCCGGTCAGGAGCTTGTCCGGGGTGATGGGCAGGTCCCGGACCCGGGTGCCGGTGGCGTGGTGCACCGCGTTGTCGACCGCGGCCGCCGCACCCACGATGCCGAGCTCGCCGATGCCCTTCGTGCCCATCGGGTTGACGTGCGGGTCGTCCTCGTCGACCCAGTCGACCTCGACGTCGCCGATGTCGGCGCAAGACGCGACGTGGTACTTCTCCATGTCTTGGTTGATCACGTGCCCGAAGCGGGGGTCGACGTGCGCCTGCTCGTGCAGCGCCATCGACACGCCCATCGTCATCCCGCCGAGCAGCTGCGAGGCACCGGTCTTGGCGTTGACGATGCGGCCGGCGGCGAAGATCCCGAGCATGCGCGGCACCCGCACCTCGCCGGTGTCGCGGTGCACCCGGACCTCGGCGAACTGGGCCCCGAAGCTGTGCATCGACCACTGCCCGCTGTGCGGGTTGTCCGGCGTCGCGCCCGTGACGACCGCGCCTCCTTCCGGAACGGGTTGACCTTCGGGCACCTCCTCGCGGAGCCGGCGCGCCGCGTCGACGATCGCCGACCCCCAGCAGGTGATCCCGGTCGAACCGCCGGCACCGGAGGCCCAGGGCAGGTCGGTGTCGCCGATGCTCACCGTGACCCGGTCCAGCTCGGCGCCCAGGGCGTCGGCGGCGATCTGGGTCAGCGCGGTCCAGGCACCGGTGCCGATGTCGGTCGCTCCGATCAGGACCCGGTACCGGCCGTCCGGCTGGGCGTGGATGGTCGCCTGCGTGCCGGGCATCGAGTTGACCGGGTAGGTGGAGGCGGCGACACCGGTGCCCACCAGCCACTCCCCCGCGCGGCGGGTACCCGGTGCCGGGTCGCGGTCGGCCCAGCCGAACCGGCGGGCGCCTTCGCGCAGGCAGACCACCAGGTTGCGGCTGGAGTACGGCAGGCCGCTGTCCGGGTCGGTGTCGGGTTCGTTGCGGATGCGGAACTCGATCGGGTCGAGCCCGCAGGCGATGGCCATCTCGTCCATCGCGGTCTCCAGGGCGAACATGCCCGGGCACTCGCCGGGCGCCCGCATCCAGGTCGGCACCGGGAGGTCCAGCCGTGCCAGGCGATGGGTGATCCGGCGGTTCGGCGCGGCGTACATCATGGCCGTGGGCGTGCCGGCCTGTTCGGTGAAGTCCTTGAGCCGCGCGGATTGCGCGACCACGTCGTTGCCGACGGCGGTCAGGTGCCCCTCGGCGTCGGCACCGAGCCGGATGCGCTGGATCGTCGCGGCGCGCGGGCCGACGATCGGGAAGCTCTGCTGCCGGGTGAGCACGAGCTTCACCGGGCGCGGCTGGACCCGCTGCGCCGCCAGCACGGCGGCGACCAGGTGCGCGTGCGCCGGCCCCTTGGAACCGAAACCACCACCGACGTGCGGGGCCACCACGTGCACGTTCTCCGGGTCGACGCCGAAGAGGTCGGTCAACGCGTCGCGCACCCAGTGCACGCCCTGCGTGGAGTCGTAGACGGTGAGCGCGCCCTCGGACCACACAGCGGTGGTGGCGTGCGGCTCCAGCGCGATGTGGTGCTCCTGCGGCGTGGTGTAGACGGCGTCGTGCACGACGTCCGCCCGGACCAGCGCGGCGTCGAGGTCGCCTTGTTCGCGGTCGTCGTCGGCCGCCACGAGGTCGTCCCGGTCGGCGCTCAGGTGGACGTCGTGCTCGGCCTGCTCGTACTCGACCCGAACGAGTCCCGCTGCGGCGCGGGCGCTTTCGGAGCTCTCGGCGAGCACCACGGCGATCGGTTGACCCCGGTAGCCGACGTCCGGTGATTGCAGCACCGCGAGCTCGGCGTCGTCGGTGGAGGCCAGCTCGGGTGCGTTGTGGTGGGTCACCACGTCGAGCACGCCGGGTTCCTCGAGCGCCGCGCCGGTGTCGATGCCGGTGATGCGGCCCCGCGCGATGCGGGACTGCACGAGGTGCGCGAAGACGGGGTCGTCGACGGGGTGTTCGGTGGCGTAGAGGGCGCGGCCCCGGACCTTCGCCTCGCCTTCCAAGCGGTCGACCGCGGTGCCGACGACGCGGGTGGCGGTGCTCATCGCCGCACCCCCGCCAGGTCCGACAGCGCTCCGGTGATCATGTTCCGCACCAGCTGGACCTTGAACTCGTTCCCGGGCAACGGGTCCGCTCCCTCCAGTTCTGCGTCGGCGGCGCGGCGGAACGCCTCGGCGGTGGCGGGTTCCCCGCGCAGCGCCGCTTCGGCGGTCGTGGCACGCCAGGGCTTGTGCGCGACCCCGCCGAGCGCGAGGCGCACGTCGCGGACGGCACCCTCGACGACGTCGAGCGCGGCCGCGACCGAGACCAGCGCGAACGCGAACGACGTGCGGTCGCGGGCCTTGCGGTAGCGGGAGGTGGTGGCCATCCGCAGCGGTGGTACGTCGACCGAGGTGATCAGCTCGCCGTGCTCGAGCACGGTGTCGCGCTGGGGTTCGCTGCCGGGCAACCGGTGCAGGTCGATCAGCTCGATGCTGCGCGGCCCGGCCGGCCCGACGGTGTTGACCACCGCGTCGAGCGCGACCAGCGCCACGGCCATGTCCGAGGGGTGCGTCGCCACGCAGTCGCGGGAGGCTCCGAAGATGGCGTGTTCGCGGTGGAAGCCGTCGAGCGCGGAACACCCGCTGCCGGGGTCGCGCTTGTTGCACGGCGTGCTGACGTCCTGGAAGTAGCCGCACCGGGTGCGCTGCAGCAGGTTCCCGCCGGTGGTGGCCAGGTTGCGCAGCTGAGCGGAGGCTCCGGCCAGCACCGCCTGCGACAGCACCGGGAAGCGCTCCCGCACCAGCGGGTTCGCCGCCAGCGCGCTGTTGGTCACCGAGGCCCCGATGCGCAACGTGCCGTCGTGGTCCTCGACCTGGTCGGAGGTCAGCTGCCGCACGTCGACCAGCACGTCGGGCGCGGTCACCTCCAGCTTCATCAGGTCGACGAGGTTGGTGCCGCCCGCCAGGAACTCGGCGCCGGGCGTGTCGGCGAGCGTGCTCACGGCCGCGTCGACGTCCGTGGCGCGCTGGTAGTGGAAGGGCCTCATCGGGCCACCGCCTCGCTGAGCGCGCGCACGATGTTGGCGTAGGCGCCGCAGCGGCAGATGTTGCCGCTCATCCGCTCCCGGATCTCCTCGTCGAGGTCGGTGTCGTCGGCGGTGACCGCGCTCGGTTCGCCGGCCTTCAGCTCCTCGATCGCGGCCACGGCCGAGACGACCTGGCCGGGTGTGCAGTACCCGCACTGGAAGGCGTCGTGGCGGATGAACTCGCTCTGCACCGGGTGTGGTCGGCCGTCCTCACCGAGACCGTCGGCGGTGCTCAGGTGCGCTCCGTCGTGGGCGACGGCGGGCATCAGGCAGCTGTTGACGCGCCTGCCCTCGAGCAGGACGGTGCACGCCCCGCACTGGCCGTGGTCGCAGCCCTTCTTCGGGCTGGTGATCCCGAGTCGTTCTCGCAACGCGTCGAGCACGGTCGTGCGGGTGTCGACGGTGAGCCGGTGCTCCGTTCCGTCCACGAACAGCGTGATGTCGGCGTCCACGATGCCTCCCTCGTCGTGCCTGAACCACGCGTACCCGCACACCCGCCAGCCCATGCACGTTCCACAGCCACCCGATCGGTCCGCTGTTCGACGCGGAGCAGTGCGGTCCTCATCGACCGGCGCACCTCAGCCGGTCCAGGAGCACGGCGGTGTCGGTGCCCCACCACTGCGGCACCCCGTCCGCCCGACCCAGCGATCCGAGCACCCGGTGACCCACCACCCGATCACCGCCCTGATCCGCCGCCTGATCACCCGGTCCCCAGAGCCCGAGGGCTCCGAACGCGGGCCGGCTCCTACCACCCGGGACACTCCCGGAAAGCTCATCGACCCACCAGAGGCCCGCTCGTCGACTTCCGTCACCCCGGTGACCCACCACCCGATCACCGCCCTGATCCGCCGCCTGATCACCGCGGTACCGCGCGCGCCACGACGGCCCGTGCTCGCGACAACGGCAGCGTCCGCCGACAGGGAAACGCGCCTCGTCTGCGCCCGGTCCTCGGGGTCGCGACTACCCCGGTACCCGACCGGGTCATCCGTTCCCGTCACCGGGGGCTCCGTGCCCCTCCTCCCCCGAGTCCCGTTCGACGGAGCGAACCGGCGTGTCCGGAAGCCCGGGTGTTCGATCAATGCAGGTCGCGCCACGGGTCGGACTTCTGAGCGAGCCTGCGGGCCATGTTGGCCAGCCCGTAGGAGCGCGGGTGCACCCGGCCGAGCTCGTCGAGATCGAGCGGGGTGGCCGCCGGCGCACCCGAGCGAGCTCGCAGCGAGTAGGGCGCGATCATGGTCTGCCCGTAGGCGTTGCGGTTGATGTCGAGGAAGATCCGGTCGCCGCGCTTGTTCTTGCGCTGCTCGGTGGTCAGCCGGTCCGGGTCGTCGTGCGCCGCTCGCTCGGCGAGGTCGCGCATCTGCGAGCGCACCTCCTCGAAGCCCAGTTCGCCGTCGAGCGGCCCCGCGATGTGGAAACCCTTGCCGCCGGTCGCCTGGAGGTGCGGCGCGAACCCGGAGTCGGTGAACAGCCGGCACAACCCCCGCACCACGGTCCGCAGCTCGGCGATGTCGGTGTCCTCCGGCGGGTCGACGTCGAGCACCGCCAGCACCGGACGCTCCAGGTCCTCTACAGTGGACAGTGCGATGTGGAACTCCAGGCACGCCTGGTCGGCGAGGTAGAGCAGCGCGTCCTCGCTGTCGAGCAGCACGTGGTGCACCGGGGACCCGCCACCGCGTTGCGGCACCGACGCCCGCGGGATCCAGTCCGGGAAGTGGCTCGACGCCTCCTTCTGGAAGAACCCTCCCGCGTCGATGCCGTCCGGGAAGCGCCGCAGCGTCACGGGTTTGTCCCGCGCGTGCGCGAGGAGCGGTTCGGAAACCGACCGGTAGTAGTCGAACACGTCTTGCTTCCGGAAAGCATCTTGCGGGTAGAGCACCTTGTCCGGGTTGGACGGTGCGTCCTGGTTCAGCGGCATGACCCCGTCGTACCCGGGCCGCGAGGTGCCCAACCACCTGGTCGTGAGCGGCGTTCGCAGCACATCGTTAAAACGTTCGGGTGACAACGGGAACCGTTGGCCGTTGGATTTGTTCCTATGGGCTGTAAGGGACTGCGCCGAACGCCGACCAGTGGAGAACCACGATGCAGCAACACGTCCACGCAGAACTCATCGGCGGCCCGGAGGACGGGCGATCGTTCATCATCCCCGCGGTCGACGCGGACTTACCCATGGGCGAGTTCGCCTTCCCCTCCCCCCGCGACGGAGAAGCACCCTGCTCGCCCTACGCCCGCTACAACCGGCGCGACCAGCGCCCCGACGGGGTCTGGCGCTACCAGTACGCCGGAGAGCAGAGCGTCGCGACGTAGGGGTTGCTTCGCGTGAGGGTGCAGGGGCAGGAGCTGGGCGCCTCGACTCCGCGCGCCGCTCTCGAGGCAGGTCGGTAGCGGCGTCCCGGCGAACTCGCCGCGAAGCCGCTCAGAACCCGGGCCGGTGCCGGTTGGGCCCCACACCTGGCGCAGCGGCTCCTCCGCGATCCGCAGGCTGGGAGCGTCGGTGACGTGTGCGAAGCTGCGGCCATGCGCATCGCCACCTGGAACGTCAACTCGGTCGGGGCCCGGCTGCCCAAGCTGCTGGACTGGCTGGGCACGGCCGAACCGGACGTGGTGTGCCTCCAGGAGATCAAGTGCGCCGAGGACGACTTCCCGTACGACGAGGTCGGCGAGCTCGGTTACGAAGTCGCCGCGCACGGGACCGGCCGGTGGAACGGCGTTGCCGTCCTCTCCCGCGTCGGGGTGACCGAGGTCCGGCGGGGGCTGCTCGACCAGCCCGGCTTCCTGGCCGAAGGCTCCCTGTTCGAAGCTCCGGAACCCCGCGCCATCGCCGCGACCTGCGGTGGCGTCCGCGTCTGGTCGGTCTACGTGCCCAACGGCCGCGAGGTCGGCCACGCCCACTACGAGTACAAGCTGCGGTGGCTGGACGCGCTGCGCGCCACCGCCGTCGAGGAGCTGGCCGGCGACCGCCCGTGGGCGGTGCTGGGCGACTTCAACATCGCTCCCGAAGACCGCGACGTGTGGGACATCGCCGCTTTCGACGGCTCCACCCACGTCACCGCCGAGGAGCGCAAGGCGCTCACCGCGCTCAAGGGCGCCGGCCTGACCGAGGTCTACCCGCGGGCGTTGAAGTACGACGTACCGTTCACCTACTGGGACTACCGGGCGCTGCGGTTCCCCCACAACCAGGGCATGCGCATCGACCTCGTCTACGGCAACGCTTCGCTCACCGGCCGGGTCACCGACGCCTACGTCGACCGCAACGCGCGCAAGGGCAAGGGCACCTCCGACCACGCGCCGGTGGTCGTCGACCTCGCCTCGAGCTGACCGCTGCGTTCGTGATCACCTCCGCGCTCCCGGCCCGTCCGGGGCGTTATGTTGCGGACGAACCACCGGCGGGAGGAGCCCCCACGTGTCCGATTCGCTCTGCCACCGCACGGCCGGTGAGCTGGTCGCGCTGATCCGCACGCGCGAAGCCTCGGCGCGTGAGGTGGTGCAGGTCCACCTCGAGCAGATCGAGCGGCTCAACCCCGAGGTCAACGCCCTCGTCTCGGTCGACCCCGAGCGGGCGCTGGCGGCCGCGGCCGAGGCCGACGAGCGGCTCGCCTCGGGCGCCGAGGTCGGGCCGCTGCACGGCCTGCCGATCGCGCACAAGGACACCCACGACACCGCGGGCATCCGCACCACCTACGGTTCGCCGCTGCTGGCCGACAACGTCCCCGACCGCGACGAGCTGGTCGTCGAACGGCTCAAGGCGGCCGGCACTGTCGTGGTGGGCAAGACGAACGTCCCGGAGTTCGCAGCCGGGTCGCACACCTTCAACCCCGTCTTCGGCACCACCGCCAACCCGTACGCGCGGGACCGCTCCGCGGGCGGCAGCAGCGGTGGAGCGGCAGCCGCCCTGGCCTGCCGGATGCAGCCGTTGGCCGACGGCAGCGACATGGGCGGATCGCTGCGCAACCCGGCTTCGTTCAACAACGTCGTGGGGCTGCGCCCCGCACCCGGCCGGGTGCCGACCTGGCCGGACGCCGCGGCGTGGTCGACCCTGTCGGTGCAGGGACCGATGGCGCGCACGGTCTCCGACGCGGCGCTGATGCTCTCGGTGATCGCCGGCCCCGACGACCGCAGCCCCCTCTCCATCAGCGAGCCCGGGTCGGTCTTCGACGGGCCGCTGGACTCGGACCTCAGCGGCCTGCGGGTGGCGTTCTCGCTGGACCTGGGCGGCGACCTGGTGGTCGACCCGCAGGTGCGGGCGGTGCTGGAGCCGACCGCGCAGGTGCTCGCCGACCTCGGCGGCGCGGTCGAGGAGGCGTGGCCGGACCTCACCGGCGCCGACGAGGTCTTCCGCACGCTGCGGGCCTGGCAGTTCGAGCTGGCGCTCGGTGAGCTCCGCGACGCCCACCCCGAGCGGATCAAGCCGAGCCTGCGCGACAACATCGACGCCGGACGTGCGCTGACCGGCGCCGACGTCGGCCGCGCCGAACGGCTGCACACCGAGCTGTACCACCGCGTGCGCGAGTTCTTCACCCGGTACGACGTGCTCGCGCTCCCCGTCAGCCAGGTTCCGCCGTTCGACGTCGAGCTGGAGTTCCCGACCGAGATCGGGGGTGTCGCCATGTCCTCCTACCTGGACTGGATGCGCTCGGCGTACTGGATCTCGGCGACCGGGTGCCCGGCGATCTCCGTCCCCGCCGGGTTCACGCCCGAGGGCCTGCCCGTCGGCCTCCAGCTCGTCGGCCCGCACCGGTCCGAGCGCAGGCTGCTGGAGATCGCCCACGCCTTCGAACACGCCACCCAGCACGTCACCACCCTCCCCGCAGTGGCGACCCGTTAGGCCCGTTCGGGCGTGCTCCGCGTGCCGGTGCCGGTCGCAGAACCTGACGGCTCCGTGGACTCCGCGCCCCTGCCGCGCACAGACGCGGCGTCCTGGCGTCCTCACCACGAAGCCGCTCAGCACCTGCGGCAGTGCCGTCCGACTCCCCACTTCGAACCCTCGCGCGAAGTTCGACCGGGAACTTCCGGCGTCGAACCTCGCGCGAAGTTCGACGGACAGACACCCCGCCCGGGAGCGGGGGCCCGGTGCAGCGGGCCCGCCGCACCCCGAGCAGGTCCTGGCGCACGCACCGCCGCGCGGAGCGACCACCCTCACCCAGACTCACTCCCGGTCGGGGGAGGTGGCGTGGTCGTAGTAGCCGAGCACGCCGGTGGCGCCGTGCAGGGCGAAGCCGGCCTCGGGTGTGGCGGGATCGCCTGCGGTCTCGACGACGCGACGCATCGTGGTGGTGACGAGCTCGTCGAGGGCTCGCCACCGTCCTGCCGGGTCGTCGGGCGGGGTGGCGTCCTCGGCGAAGTCCGCGGCGCACCGGTCGAGCCCTTCGCGCAGCAGCCGCACCTGCTTGAGGAACCCGGCCTGACCCCACCCGGGGACGAGCTCGTCGGCGTGCGAGACCAGCAGCCCGGCCATGTGGGTGATGTCCTCGACGTGGTCACCGAGCCACTTGCGCCGGCGGTGGATCGAGCCCAGCTGCGGCCACCGCTTCCGCGCGGCCTGCCGGGTCCGGCCGGTCACCGCGCTCAGGTCGGCCAGGCTCGCCCCGAGCCACACGCTCTCGGCCGCCGCCGACTCGGTGTGCTGCGCGGCGGCCTCGGCCACCAGCTCCTCGACGTCCAGCGCGACACGGAGCCGCGCGAGCGAGTCCACCCGCCGCCACCGCTCGTCGCCGTAGTCCGAGCCCTTCTCGCCGGGGTCGGCGACTTCGACGGTCATCTCCCCGGCCAACCGCTCGACGAGCCGAACGGCTTCCTCCTCCACCATGACGACGACCTCCTCCTGTGAACCTGAGGTTCACACTACCACTGTGAACCTCAGGTTCACAGATTCGAAGCTCGAATCGCCACTCGAACTTCGCGCGAACGTCGACCCCCGCCCGCGCCGGAGTGCACGCGCCCCCGCTGCTACCAGCGCCGATGCGCCAGCGACACGACACCGAGCCGCCGTTCGCCGCAGTGCGGGCGGAGTCATCAGCCCGGCGGTACCCCTCCAGCCTCGGCCGGTGGGCGTTTCGCGTGGGATCGCATCGCATGTCCGCACTCGAGAGTCCTCTGTGGACGGCATGGCGGTGAATCTTCGTGGCTGACGGGTGGAACGAGACGCCCATCGGCTTGCTTCCGGTGGTGAACACAGGTTTACTCATCGGGTGAACACGAGTTCACGCCTCGAGCAAGGAGTCTGATGAGCGCCGCCCGGTCCGCTTCGTCCGCTACGCGCAGTTCGAAAGTCGTCATCTTCGTGCTCGCCTCGTGCGGCATCGCGGTGTCGCTGATGCAGACCCTCGTCGTCCCGCTCCTGCCCGAGTTCCCGCACCTGCTGCACACCACCGCCGCCAACGCCGGATGGCTGGTCACCGCACCGCTGGTCGCCGGAGCGGTCTGCGCGCCGGTCACCGGGCGGCTCGGCGACATGTACGGCAAACGCCGGATGCTGCTGTTGTCGCTGGCCACGATGGCGGTGGGCAGCGCGATCGGCGCCGTCAGCGACGAGTTCGCCGCGGTGCTGGTCGGCCGCGTGCTGCAGGGCGCCGCGGTCGGCGTGGTGCCGCTGGGCATGAGCATCATGCGCGACGAGCTGCCCGAGGAGGAGGTCGGCTCGGGCGTGGCACTGATGAGCGCCACCCTGGGCATCGGCGGCGCGGTCGGGCTCCCCCTCACCGGCGTCGTCGCCCAGGAGCTCAACTGGCACTGGTTGTTCGCCGGCGCGATGGTCTTCGCCCTGGTCGAGATCGCCCTGATCCTCAAGGTGGTGCCCGAGTCGTCGCTGCGGACCGGCGGGAAGTTCGACCTGCTCGGCGCGCTGGGCCTGTCGGTGGCGCTGACCTGCCTGCTCCTGGCGATCTCCAAGGGCAACGAGTGGGGTTGGTCGAGCGCGCTGGTGCTGGTACTGCTCGCCGTGTCGGCGGTCGTGCTGCTGCTGTGGGGCGCCTACGAGCTGCGCACCCGCGCCCCGCTGGTGGACCTGCGGGTCTCCGCCCGCCCGACGGTGCTGCTGACCAACATCGCGTCGGTGCTGGTGGGCATCGCCATGTTCACCGGTTTCCTGGTCGGCTCGCAGCTCCTGCAAGCACCGCCGGCCACCGGCTACGGCTACGGCTTGTCGCTGGTGGTGGCGGGTCTGGTGCTGCTGCCGATCGGCGCTGCCATGGGCCTGTTCTCCCCGGTCTCGGCCCGGATCTCGCGCCGCTGCGGGCCGCGCACCACGCTGATCATCGGCGCCTGCGTCCTCATGCTCGGCAACCTCGGCGGTGCGCTGCTGCACGGCCCGCTGCCGGTGGTGATCATGAACCTGACCATCGGTTCCATCGGCGGCGCGCTCGCCTACGGCGCGCTGCCGACTCTGATCATGCGCTCGGTCCCCGACACGGAGACCGCCGCGGCCAACGCGCTCAACAGCCTCGCCCGCTCGATCGGCACCTCCAGCTGCAGCGCGATCGTGGTCGCGCTCACCACCGGTTCCCTGGTGCACGTCGCCGGCGGGACCTACCCGTCGGTCAGCGCCTACTCCGCGGTGTTCGCGGTCGCGGGCGGGGCGGCCCTGGTGGCCGCACTGATCGCCGCGGCGACGCCGGGACCGGCTCGGTACGAGGCTGTTACCCCGAGGGTGCCCGTCGCGGTGGGCGGCTCGCGCTAGCCTGAAGTGCATGACCACCGCCGGGTCGATCGAGGAGCAGCGCCGCGACGCGTGCGCCACGCGGGAATCCATCCTGAAGGCGGCCAGACGCCGCTTCTCCTCGTGCGGTTACGCCGACGTGACCTTGCGCGACATCGCGGCGGACGCCGAGGTCAGCGCCGCGCTGGTGGTCAAGTACTTCGGCAGCAAGGAAGACTTGTTCGCGCAGGCCTCGGGTTTCGAGCACGACGCGGAGAAGCTCCTCGACTGCGAACTTCCCCGCCTCGGCGAGCACCTCGTGCGCACGTTGCTGGACTACCACGAGCGCACCCAGGGAGACCCGCTGGTGCGCGCGGTGTTCACCTCGTCGCGCCCGGCCGGCGGGAGGTTCCGCGACAACTTCGAGTCCCAGCTGGTCACCCGCCTCGCGGAACGGCTCAGCGGACCGCGGGCCCGGCTCCGCGCGGAGCTGGTGTGCAGCCACCTCATGGGGCTCGGCGCCGCCCGCCTGGTGCTGCGCACCAAGGCGATCAGCGCCGAACCCACCGAAGAGCTGGTCGCCCTCACGGCCCCGCTGATCCAGAACTGGATCGACAACCCGCTCTGAGCGGGAGTCCCGCCAGGTCAGGCCGAACGGCCGAGGGCCGTCGCGTGCGGGATCCCGTCGAGCGCCTTGGTGAACTGCTCGATGACGTCGGCGAGCGGAGCGGCGCTCTCCTCCTCGACGGTGAGCTGCCCGTCGACCAGCGAGAGGTGCTTGTCGAGCAGGAAGAAGCTCTGCACCGCGTGGCGCGCGCCCAGGGAGTGCACGACGGGCCGCAGCGCGTAGTCGATGGCCAGCACGTGCGCGACGCTGCCACCGGTGGCCAGCGGCAGGACGGCCTTGCCGGCGAAGCCGAACTGCGGCAGCAGGTCCAGGAACGACTTGAGCAGCCCCGAGTAGGCGGCCTTGTAGGTGGGCGTGGCCAGCACGATCCCGTCCGCCTCGGCCACCTTGGCGACGGCGGAGCCGATCGCGGGGTCGCTGACGTCGGCGCTGAGCAGCGCCTCGGCGGGAAGGGTGCGCACCCGCAGGTGATCGGTGGCGCGCCCGGCGGCGGACAGCCGCTGGGCGATGTGCTCGCCGACCTTCTCCGTCTTCGAGGTGCGCGACGGGCTTCCGGAAATGATCAAAACCGTGGACACGGACTTCTCCCCTGTTCCTGGTCTCGGGCGGGAACTGGCCGACCGTGGCCAGCTGCCGCAGCGGACCGTTGCCGGGTTTCGCCGGATGGCGGCGTCTCCCCTGACTGCGCGGTGCCGTCAGGAACGACAGCCCTGCGTCTTCACGCGTTGCAGATCCACGTGCGTCCGCCTGCTGAGCCTCCGAGAAGTCACGAGACCATCGTCTGGGCGCCGCTGTTGCGGTGTCAACGAACGGTCGCCGGATCTCACAGGGCGGACGTCAGCGGCGGAACTCGCCACTGCCGACCCGCGTCGCCTCTGGCCATCCGGGTGTCCGGGCGACGAAGCTGTCCGGTGAACCACGAAGGAGGAGAACCACCATGTCATCAAGCCCGACCGCGCTGTGGCACCCGTTCGCGGACATGTTCGAGGTCAAGAGCAGTTCGTTCTGCGTCACCAAGGCCGAGGGCGTCTGGATCTACGACGACGCCGGACGCCGCTACCTCGACGGCACCGCGAGCCTCTGGTACGCCAACGCGGGACATGGCCGCACCGAGATCGTCGAGGCGGCAGCGGCGCAGATGCGGGAGTTGGAGTCCTACTTCGTCTTCAACGACTACACCAACCCGCCCGCCGAAGCCCTGGCCACGCGCCTGTCCGAGCTCGCGCCGATGCCCAACCCCAAGGTCTTCCTGGCGACCGGCGGTGGCGAGGCGATCGACACGGCCGCGAAGCTCGCCCGGCAGTACTGGGCCCAGCGCGGGCAGCCGCAGCGCACCCACATCCTCAGCCGCGGCAACGCCTACCACGGCACCAACGGCATGGGCACCAGCATCGGCGGCATCGAGGCCAACCAGGCCGGGTTCGGGCAGCTGGTGCCGGAGACCGGCCGGGTCGTGCACGACGACGCCGAGAGCCTGCGGGAGGCCATCGACAGGATCGGCGCGGAGAAGATCGCTGCGTTCTTCGCCGAGCCGGTGATGGGTGCCGGCGGCCTCTACCCGCCGGAGCCGGGCTACCTGGAGGCCGTTGCCAAGATCTGCTCCGAGCACGGGATCCTGTTCGTCGCCGACTCCGTGATCTGCGGGTTCGGCCGGGTCGGCACCTGGTTCGGCGTGGAGCGCTGGGGCCTGCAGCCCGACATGATCACCTTCGCCAAGGGCGTGACCAGCGGGTACCTGCCGCTGGGCGGCGTCGTGGTGGCCGAGCACGTCGCCGACCCGTTCTGGAACGAACCGGGCCGGGTGTTCCGCCACGGCGCCACCTACTCCGGGCACCCGACCGTGGCGGCGGCGGCGCTGGCCAACCTCGACATCCTCGAGCGGGAGCAGCTCATCACCCGCTCCGACGCGTTGGAGGGCCCGCTGCACGAGGCGCTCAAGCAGGTCGCCGACCACCCCGCGGTGGCCGAGGTGCGCGGCGGGGTCGGCCTGCTCGGCGCCGTCGAGCTCACCGCCGAGCAGCTGCAGGCGGGCGCCCTGCCGAAGCTGCAGAAGAAGATCCGCGAGCTCGGTGTGATCGTCCGCCCGCTCGGCAAGGCGCTGGCGGTCTCGCCGCCGCTGATCGTCACCGAGGAGGAGATCGGCCTGATCGGCAAGGCCTTCGCGGAAGGGCTTGACTCGCTGGTGTGAACGACCGGGGCGGTCGCGACACTCCGTGGCCGCCCCGACACACCAGCCACCCGATCGTCTTTCACCCCCTCGGTTATTACAGGGGCCACCTCTTCGGAACTTCCCCGTTGCGGAACCGATACGTCCGAAGGTGGTCTCGACCGCCTTTCGTCACGTACGTTTTTCACCAGATCGTGCATCGTCGCAGATGGTGAAGGCTGTCAGCGGCGATGGCGCTGTCGCGGCGGCCCGCCGGAACCCGGGCCGAGGAGCGAGGAACAAGGCCACACGCAAGGGGCCCCTGCGCACGAGCCGCCCAGTAGAGTTGGCAAAATACGGCTTCCGGGTGATCGAAGCGCAGTGGGGGCGGACGGAGGAACTCAGCCAGGTGAACACTCAGACCGCACAAGTCGACGACCTCCGACTGATCGCGCTTCCCAGCGCGGTGAACTGCACCGAGATGTTCGTGCGGTTCTCCTTGGCCGAGTGGAGCCTGCGCGAGATGGTCGACACCGCCACGCAGCTCACCGGCGCCCTGGTCACCGCAGCGGTCGACGCCGCCGACCAGAAGAACCCCGGCTTCATCACCGTCCGCCTGCGCCTGAGCGGCGAGAGCCTCGTCGCCGAGGTCCAGGACGAGCAGGCCACCGTTCCTCCGCAGCTGGCCCCGGGCTTCGCCGACGGTCGTTGCGGTGCCACTGCGCTGCGCACCGGCGGCACCCTGGTGTGGTGCGAGATGCCGCTGCCCAGCGGCGTCAAGGCCGACTCGGTTCCGCTGCCCCGCCGCTCGCGGAAGAAGAACGCGATGGCTCCGCAGACCACCGAGGAGACCGCCGAGGTCGACCCCGAGGTCATCAAGCGGTTGCTGTCCGGCCTCAGCAACGGCGGACTGGACTGACCCACCCGCCGGAGCACGTGCGGTGACCTGCGCGGTGTTTCGCGCGCCGGAACCCTGGGCACCTTCCGGGGCATGGACCAGGCAACGTTCCGCTCCGAACTGGCACAACAGCTGCGGGTGGACTCGGTGCGGGCCAGCACCGCCGCCGGATCCGGGCACCCGACCTCCTCGATGTCGGCCGCCGACCTCATGGCGGTCCTGCTCGACGGGCACCTGCGGCTGGACTTCGACCGTCCGGACAACCCCGCCAACGACCACCTGATCTTCTCCAAGGGGCACGCCTCCCCGCTGCTGTACTCCGCGTTCAAAGCGGTCGGCGCCGTCGAGGACGACGAGCTGCTGACCTTCCGCGAGTTCGGCAGCAAGCTCGAAGGCCACCCGACTCCGATCCTGCCATGGGTGGACGTGGCGACGGGCTCGCTCGGCCAAGGCCTGCCCATTGGAGTGGGTCTGGCGTTGGCAGGCAAGCGGCTGGACCGGCTGCCCTACCGGGTGTGGGTGCTCTGCGGCGACAGCGAGATGGCCGAGGGCTCGGTCTGGGAAGCCCTCGAGCACGCCGGACACCAGCAGCTGGACAACCTGATCGCGCTGATCGACGTCAACCGGCTCGGCCAGACCGGGCCGACCATGCACGGCTGGGACCTCTCGGCCTACGCGGCCCGCGCGCAAGCGGCCGGCTGGCGCACCATCGAGATCGACGGGCACGACCTGGAGCAGATCGAGTCCGCGTACTCCGACGCGGAGATGAGCGACGGACGCCCGGTCGCCATCCTGGCGAGGACCGAGAAGGGCAAGGGCGTCTCCGAGGTCTCCGACAAGCTCGGGTTCCACGGCAAGCCCCTGGCCCACGCCGAGGAGGCGATCGAGGAGCTGGGCGGGCAGCGCGACCTGCGGGTCAAGACTGCCAAGCCCGAAGGTGACGCGGTCCCGCACGTCTTCGACACCGGCAGCGGCGGCCTGCCCGCCTTCGACGAGGGCACCGAGCTGGCCACCCGCAAGGCCTACGGGCAGGCGCTGGCGGCGCTGGGCGACCGGCGCGGCGACGTGGTGGCCTTGGACGGCGAGGTGTCGAACTCGACCTTCTCCGAGCTGTTCCGGGACAGCCACTCGGACCGCTACTTCGAGATGTACATCGCCGAGCAGCAGATGGTCGCCGCCGCGGTGGGCATGCAGGTGCGTGGGTGGTGCGCGTTCGCCTCGACCTTCGCGGCGTTCCTCTCCCGCGCCTACGACTTCGTCCGGATGGCCGCGATCAGCCGGGCGGACCTGCGGTTGATGGGATCGCACGCCGGGGTGGCCATCGGTGAGGACGGCCCGTCGCAGATGGCGCTGGAGGACCTCGCGGCCTTCCGGGCCGTGCACGGCAGCACCGTGCTCTACCCGTGCGACGCGAACCAGACGGTGCAGCTGGTGGCGGCGATGGCCGACCTGTCCGGGATCAGCTACCTGCGCACCAGCCGGGGCGCGATGCCGGTGATCTACCCGCCGGACGAGGAGTTCCCGGTCGGCGGCTCGAAGGTGGTCCGCAACGGCTCGCACGTGACGCTGGTGGGCGCCGGAGTGACCCTGCACGAGGCGCTCAAGGCAGCGGACCAGCTCGCGAGCGAGGGCATCGAGGCCCGCGTCATCGACCTGTACTCGATCAAACCGGTGGACACCGAGACGCTGCGGCGGGCCGCGGACGAGACGGCCGGGCTGGTCACCGCCGAGGACCACTGGCCCGAGGGCGGTCTCGGTGAAGCCGTGCTCAGCGCGCTGGCCGACCGGCCGGCACCGGTGCGCAAGCTCGCGGTGCAGGCGCTGCCGGGTTCCGGCAAACCGGCCGAGCTGCTCGGCCAGGCCCGCATCGACGCCGCGGCCATCGCCGAGAAGGCTCGCGAGCTGGTGTCCTCGTGAGGGTTTCCGCGCGATGATGGAGGGTGGCCGGACCAACCGGCCAGGAGCTGTTCTCGAAGGCGGCGGAGCCACGGGACCCGCCCGGCACCGCCGCGGTTGTCTGAGCGGCTTCGTGGCGAGCACCCGCGCGTGGACGGCGCGGGGCCACGGAGCCGCTCAGGTTCTGCCACCGGCACCGCCACCCCCAGCAGTTCCCCCACCAGGCCTGGAACGGAGGAGTCATGGTTCTGGCTGATCGCGCGGACATGCTCCGGGTGCTGTGCCACGTGCGGTTCCCGGCGACGAAGCGGGAGATCGCGCAGCAGTGCGAGGACCTCGGTGCCGGTCCGGAGCAGTTGGACCGGCTCGACGAGCTGCCCGAGGGCACCTACGTCGAAGCCGACACGGTGCTGCAGGCCCTGCCGCACCCGCTGCACGAGTGAAGGTCCTCAGAGGACGTCAGGGTTCGCCGTGCCGGCGCGCGGCGAACCCTGCTGCCAGTGCGCCCGCTGCCGTGATCACGCCGAGGGCGGACGCGGTCCACACCAGGCCGCTCGCCAGCGACAGCAAGGACAGCATCGCGGTCAGCGTGAGCGCGGTGCACACCAGCAGCGTGCGCAGTCCGCTCCAGCCGTGCCCGTCCTGGAAGCGCTCGAACTGCTCCGCGAGCTCAGGGTCTGCGGCCACCAGCGCCGATTCGATCTCGGCGAGCCTGTCCCGCTCGTGCTTGCTCAACATGACGAGCTCCTAGTGACGTCCCCTTCGACCCCAACGAGGTACTCGCTCCTCCACCGCCGCAGGCGGCCCGTGGAGCCCATCCAGGCTCGCACGTGATCACCCGTCGCCCCTACGCTGCAGTCGGGTGATTTTCGGTGCGGAGGACACGCCCCGCGCGGTTACGGGCCGTGTCCGGTGATCGCTCTGCACGCCCCTGCTCGAGCGGTGGCGCACGAGGCAGGACTCACGCGTAGTGCACGACCCCTTCGACGCGCTGCGCGCCCAGCTCGTCCTGCAGGACGAGGACGTCGAGGTGGGCGGCGGTTTCGAGGACCGCCATCATCTGGTTGAACACGTCGAGCTCGTCGAAGGCGCGTTCGCGGCGGGTCCAGGTCAGCGCTCGCGCCGCCTCGTAGGCGGTGGTCGCGCCGGCCGACACCACGGCGGCGGTCGCGGCCAGGCGGGCGTCGTGGTGCGCCAGCAGCTCGTCGACCCGCGCGTGGACGCTGTCGGTGACCGGCCCGTGCGCGGGCAGCAGCCGCATGTCCGGCATGCCGCGCACCAGGCGCAGCGAAGCCAGGTAGTCGCGCAGCGGGCTGGCGGTGGGGGCCTGCTCGAAGCCGATGGACGGGGTGATGTGCGGCAGCACGTGGTCCCCGGCGAACATCAGGCCGGCCTGCTCCTCCAGGAACACCAGGTGCCCGCGGGTGTGGCCGGGCGTGGGCAGCGCGCGCAGCGGCCGGTCCGTCAGTCCGAGGTCGCTGGAGGCGTCGATCCAGGCGTCCGGCTCGTCCCAGATGTGGTTGCGCGGGGCGTCGTCGCGCAGGCTCAGCAGCGCGTCGCGCACGGGCTTGGCGCCGTGCTCGGCCAGCATCTCCAGCTGGCGGTCCATCGACCGGTGCTCCGGCGACATCAGGCGGGCGATCGTGTCGCGCTCACCTTCGCCGAGCAGCACCTGGGAACCGTGTTCGCGGCGCAGCGCGAGCGCCTGCGTGTAGTGGTCTCGGTGGGCGTGGGTGACCAGGAACCGGGTGATGTCGCCCGGCCCGGCGCCGATCTGGGCGAGTGAGGAGGTCAGCTGCTCGCGCGAGGCCTCCAGGGCCCAGCCGCCGTCGACCAGGGTCAGCGAGTCGCCGTCGGCGATGGCGTAGACGTTGACCGCGCGCAGGCCGTCGTTGGGCAGGGGCAGCGGGATGCGGTGCACGCCCGGCGCCACCTCGAACGCACCCGGCTCCATCCACTCGTACCGCGATTCACCCATGCTCAGACCTCCAGACACCCGACCTACCAGCTCTACCACACATACCAACCGGTTGGTGTGTGTCCGCGCTCACTCCTCGCGTAGACTCCGCGGAGCTCGCCGCAGCTGCTCCACTGCGGACCGCGGCCGGGCGTGACCTTGTTGCGGCGTTGGTGTCGAGGACGGGCGGAGACCGCGTGTCGTTGCCGGACGAGCTGGCCGAGCAGCTCCTGGGGTCGATCATCGACGGGACCTACTCGCCCGGGGGCGCGCTGCCGTCCGAAGCGGAGCTCGCGGAGCTGTTCTCGATGAGCCGGCTGACGGTGCGCGAGGCGATCAAAGCGCTGCGGGTGCAGGACGTGGTGCGCATCGAGCGCGGACGAGGCACCTACGTCAACCCGCCCACCCGGTGGACCTCGCTGCACGCGCTGGTCCGGGCGGCGACCTCCCCCGGTGCCGTTCCCGAGGTGGTCACCGCGCTGCACGAGGCCCGGCGGGTGCTCGAGAGCGGGGCGGCCGAACTCGCCGCGCTCCAGCGCACCGACGCGGACCTGACCCTGCTGCGGCAGCACCTGCGGGAGATGGCCGAGGCGGCGGACGCGGAAGCACGCTGCGCCGCGCACCTCGCGTTCCACCGGGCGATCGCGCACGCCACCGGGAACCCGCTCGTCCCGCTGCTGTTCGAGCCGTTCACCCGCGCAGCGCCCGCTGCGAGCGACACGGCCCGGCACGAAGCGCTGCTGGCGGCGATCGAGGCCCACGACCCGGCGGGGGCCCGCCGATCCGTGGACGCCCACCTGCACGTCCGCGGCACCCGGACGTGATCCGCGTAACCTCGTGAGCCGTCCGTCGTTGATCTCCCGGATTCCTGGGAGGTCTGGATGCGTCGCTCGTTGCTCGCCCTGCTCCTCGCGTTGTTGGCCGCTCTCGCCGGTCTGCCCGCGGCCCACGCAGCTCCGAACCCCGCGTGGAGCGCCCGCGGTGAGGACTACCCGGGTGCCGTCGCCGAAACCGACGTGCCCGTGCCGATGTCGGACGGCACGGTGCTGCGCGCCGACGTCAAGCGACCGGCTGGCGCCGACGGCGAGCCGGTCGACGGTCGCTTCCCCGTGCTGGTCACCATCACCGCTTACAACAAGACGATCATCAGCGGTCCGGGAGCCGCCGCGATCGGCGACCCGGACTACTTCGTCAAGCGCGGCTACGTGCACGTCTCGGTCGACGCGCGCGGGACGGGTTCCTCCGGCGGCGACTGGCAGGCCTTCAGCGCGCGGGAGAACACCGACGCCGGCGAGATCGTGAACTGGGCCGCCTCCCAGGAGCGCCCGTGGAGCGGCGGCTCGGTCGGCATGCTCGGCGCCAGCTACATGGGCATCAGCCAGCTGCTCGCCGCGGGCAACCAACCGCCGGGCCTCAAGGCGATCTTCCCGCAGGTACCGGCGATGGACACCTACCGCGACGTGGTGGCCTCCGGCGGCGCCCTGGACGTCGGGTTCATCCCGCTGTGGCTGGGCCTGGTCACCGCGACCGGCCTCGTCCCACCGGCTTACGGCCCCAGCGAGCCGGACAACGCGCTGCAGATGTACCTCGACCGCGTGCAGGGCGCGACGAGCTTCACCGCACCGACGCTGCTGGAAGCCACGCTGGGCCTCAACGCCGCCTTCGACGGGCCGTTCTACGCCGAACGCTCCCCCGCCGGCGTCCTCGACCGCATCGACGTGCCGACCTTCCTGATCGGCGGCGAGTACGACCTGTTCCAGCGCGGCACGCCGATGGTGTTCGACCACCTCCGGCAGCGCGGCGTCCCGGTCAAGATGGTCCTGGGCCCGTGGGACCACCTGGAGGGCAGCCGCGGCGACATCTCCGAGGCCGGTCACGGCACGCTGCAGGAGCTCCAGCTGCGCTGGTTCGACCACCACGTGCGCGGGGACGCCGATCCGTCCCTCGACGCCGACATCGCGCCGCTGACCTACTACGAGATCGGCTCCGGCCAGTGGCACGAGGCCGACCAGTGGATCGACGAGCAGCGCGCCCGCAGCTTCCAGCTCTCCGGCACCTCGCTGCCCGGCGTGCCGGGTCGGCTCGTGGACGCCGACCCGGAGCCGGGGCAGACCACGGTCGCTCCGGTGCCGGTGTCCGGGCTGTGCACGCGCTCGACGAACCAGTGGACCGCCGGGCTGCCCAACGCCGTGGGCATCGCCCAGCTCTGCCACGACAACCGCTGGAACGACGTGTCCGGCGCGGTGTTCGAGACCGAGCCGGTGGACGAGGCGGTGCGCCTGCGCGGGCCGATCAACGCCCGCCTGCGGGCCTCGACCCCGACCGGCAACGGGATGTTGTCGGTGTCGGTGTCCTCGGTCGCGCCCGATGGCGCGGTCGACCGGCTCACCGGCGGCTGGCAGGTGCTCTCGCACCGCGCTCTCGACGAGTCCCGGTCGCGCTACCTCGACGGTGAGCTGATCCAGCCGTTCCACCCGTTCACCAAGGAAGCGCAGAGCCCTCTGGAGCCCGGTGCGGTCGAACCGGTCGACGTCGAGGTGTTCCCGACCGGCGCGGTGATCCCGCCCGGGCACAAGCTGCGGGTCTCGGTGCAGGCCTTCGACGTTCCGCACCTGCTGCCGACCGTGCGGGACCTGCCCGCCGCGCTGTCGCCGGTCACCCTCCACACCTCGCCGGAACACCCGTCGGAGATCACGCTGCCGGTGATCCCGGCCTCGGCGGGGTGACCTGCCCCGGCCGGGACCCCGGGGCGGGTCGTCGCGGTAGACCTGGTGTCCGCCCGGTCCGGGACGACCACCGGTAACACCGGGACCCCACGCCCGGCGTGCAGCACGTGAGTTCCGGGAGAACCCGCGTTCGCCCAAGAGGAGGGAGGTCCCGGAGGAACCTCCCTGCACGGCGGGAGCGCACGTCCGCTCCCGGTGTGGCGGTGAAGGGGTGGAACGACGGAGGGGCGGCAGTTCCGAGTGGAACTGCCGCCCCTCCGAATTCGTCCGGGTTACTTGATCTCGCAGAGGGCGGTGCCCTGGGTGACCGAGTCGCCGGGCTTGGCCGTGAGACCGGTGACCGTGCCGGCCTTGTGGGCGTTGACCGGGTTCTCCATCTTCATGGCCTCCAGGACGGCGATCTGGTCGCCCTCGGCGACCTCCTGCCCGTCCTCGACGGTCACCTTGACGATCGTGCCCTGCATCGGGGCCGCGACCGCGTCTCCGGAGGCCGCCGCACCCGATCCGCCGCCGGCGCGCTTGCGCGGCTTGGCCTTGGCCGCCGACGGGGAAGAAGGCGCGGCGAAAGCCGCCGGCAGCGAGACCTCCAGCCGACGACCGCCGACCTCGACGAGGATCGTCTGCCGCTCCTCGCCCTCCTCAGCGGGCTCGGCGCCGCCGCTGTGGGGCTCGATGGTGTTCTCGAACTCGGTCTCGATCCAGCGGGTGTGCACGGTGAACCCGTCGGAGCCCACGAACGCCGGGTCGCGCACGATCGTCCGGTGGAACGGCAGGACCGTGGCCATGCCCTCGACCTGCATCTCGTCGAGCACCCGGCGAGCGCGCTGCAAGGCCTGCTGCCGGTCGGCGCCGGTCACGATGACCTTGGCCAGCAGCGAGTCGAACTGGCCGCCGATGACGCTGCCGGTCTCCACGCCCGCGTCGACGCGCACGCCCGGGCCCTGCGGGGCCACGAACTTGGTGACGGTGCCGGGAGCGGGCAGGAAGTTGCGGCCGGCGTCCTCACCGTTGATGCGGAACTCGATGGAGTGCCCGCGCGGCTCCGGGTCGGCGCCGAGGTGCAGCTTCTCCCCCGCCGCGATGCGGAACTGCTCGCGGACCAGGTCGATGCCGGTGGTCTCCTCGGAGACCGGGTGCTCGACCTGCAGCCGGGTGTTGACCTCCAGGAACGAGATCGTGCCGTCCTGCCCGACCAGGAACTCCACGGTGCCGGCGCCGTAGTAACCGGCCTCCGAGCAGATCGCGCGGGCGGCCTCGTGGATCCGGCTGCGCTGGTCCTCGCTCAGGAAGGGCGCCGGGGCCTCCTCGACGAGCTTCTGGTGGCGGCGCTGCAGCGAGCAGTCGCGGGTGCCCACCACGACGACGTTGCCGTGCTTGTCGGCGAGCACCTGCGCCTCGACGTGGCGCGGGCGGTCGAGGTAGCGCTCGACGAAGCACTCGCCGCGCCCGAAGGCGGTCTCGGCCTCGCGGACGGCGGAGGCGAACAGCTCCGGGATCTCCTCGATCGAGCGCGCGACCTTCAGGCCACGACCGCCACCGCCGAAGGCCGCCTTGATGGCCACCGGCAGCCCGTGCTCCTGGGCGAAGGCGACGACGTCGTCGGCGCCCGGCACCGGGTCCTGGGTGCCCGGCACCAGCGGTGCCCCGGCACGGGTGGCGATGTGCCGCGCGGTGACCTTGTCACCGAGGTCGCGGATGGCCTGCGGCGACGGGCCGACCCAGATCAGATCGGCGTCGAGCACGGCCTGGGCGAAGTCGGCGTTCTCCGACAGGAACCCGTAGCCCGGGTGCACCGCGTCGGCACCGGAGCGCTTGGCGACGTCGATGATCTTGTCGATGTTCAGGTAGGACTCGCCGGGCGTGGAACCGCCCAGGGCGAAGGCCTCGTCGGCGAGCCGCACGTGCTGCGCGTCGGCGTCCGGCTCCGCGTAGACGGCGACCGAGGCGATCGCCTCGTCCTGGCAAGCGCGGATGACCCGCACCGCGATCTCACCGCGGTTGGCGATCAGGACCTTGCTGATCGGCGTCACGTCCACAGTGTCAACTCCTCGATTTCCCGGCGCGACGCCGGAGCAGGCGGACAACGTCAAGTCTGGAGGGTCAGCCCGGCAGCGCCGAGGCTCGCCACGCGTGCGGTCCCGGGCGCAGCGGGCTACGCCCCGCGGGGTGGCGCACCCGCGCGACCGGATCGCCCCACAGCGACATCGGCTTCGCCGCGTCCTCGGGTGTCTGGGCGGCCGCCGCGCCCGCCAGCGCCGCGGTCAGCGCCGCGATCTCGACGTCGTCGGGATCGCCGCGCACGATGCGCAGCACCGGCCGTTGCGGGGTCTGCTCGCTCATCGGAAGCTCCTCACCTCGCCGATCACAGCGGGATGTTGCCGTGCTTCTTGGCCGGGAGGCTGGCGCGCTTGTCCTTGAGCATGCGCAGCGACCGGGCCACGTAGCCGCGGGTGTAGGACGGCGGGATGACCGAGTCCACGTACCCGCGCTCGGCGGCGGCGTAGGGGTTGCAGAGGGTGTCCTCGTACTCCTGCTGCAGCCGCGCGCGCAGCGCCTCGACGTCCTCCCCGTTGGCGGCGGCGTCGGCCAGCTGCCGCCGGTAGAGGATGTTCGCCGCACCCTGCGCCCCCATGACCGCGATCTGCGCGGTCGGCCAGGCCAGGTTGATGTCGGCGCCGAGGTGCTTGGAACCCATCACGTCGTAGGCACCGCCGTAGGCCTTGCGCGTGATCACGGTGACCAGCGGGACGGTGGCTTCGGCGTAGGCGTAGAGCAGCTTGGCGCCGCGCCGGATGATGCCGTTCCACTCCTGGTCGGTGCCCGGCAGGAAACCCGGGACGTCGACGAAGGTCAGCACCGGGATGTTGAAGGCGTCGCAGGTCCGCACGAAGCGCGCGGCCTTCTCGCTGGCGCCGATGTCCAGGGTGCCCGCGAACTGGGTGGGCTGGTTGGCCACGACACCCACGGGCTGGCCCTCGACCCGCCCGTAGCCGGTGATGATGTTCGGCGCGAACAACGCGGAGACCTCGAGGAACTCCTCGTCGTCGACCACGGTCTGGATGACCTTGTGCATGTCGTAGGGCTGGTTCGGCGAGTCCGGGACCAGCACGTCCAGTTCGCGGTCGGCGTCGGTGATCGCGTCGGAGATCGCCCCGGTGCCGGTGTCGGCCCCCTCGAAGAGCGGGGGCTCGGAGAGGTTGTTGCTCGGCAGGAACGACACCAGTTCCTTGACGTAGCCGATCGCGTCCTCCTCGTCGGAGGCGAGGTAGTGCGCGTTGCCGGAGCGCGAGTTGTGGGTGTGCGCGCCGCCGAGCTCCTCGAAGGTGACGTCCTCACCGGTGACGGTCTTGATGACGTCGGGCCCGGTGATGAACATGTGCGAGGTCTTGTCGACCATCACCGTGAAGTCGGTGATCGCGGGCGAGTACACCGCGCCGCCCGCGCACGGGCCCATGATGAGCGAGATCTGCGGGATCACGCCCGAAGCGTGGGTGTTGCGCTTGAAGATCTCGGCGTAGAGACCCAGCGCCGCGACGCCTTCCTGGATGCGGGCGCCGCCGGAGTCGTTGATGCCGATCAGCGGGCAGCCGGTCTTGAGCGCCAGGTCCATGACCTTGACGATCTTCTCGCCGAAGACCTCGCCCAGCGAACCGCCGAAGACGGTGAAGTCCTGCGAGAACACGCACACCTTGCGGCCGTCGATGGTGCCGTAGCCGGTCACCACGCCGTCGCCGTAGGGGCGGTCGGCGTCCATGCCGAAGTTCGTGGAGCGGTGCCGCGCGTGCTCGTCGAGCTCGACGAACGAACCCTCGTCGAGCAGCATGTCGATGCGCTCGCGGGCGGTCTTCTTGCCCTTCTCGTGCTGCTTGGCCACCGCGCGCGCCGAGCCGGCGTGCACGGCCTCGTCGTTCCGCCGGTACAGATCCGCCAGCTTGCCGGCGGTCGTGTGGATGTCCGGCACGTCAACCGGCGGCTGACCGACCGGCTCCGTCGCGCTGCTCATGCAACCAACCTGTCCTCGTTACCTGCTCGGTCCCAGTATCCGCGCGGACCTGGTCTCGCCGGAGGTTAATTGTCCCGCCGCGATCGAGTCAAACCTGCAAGTGACCGACCGCTAGTCCTGCTGTCCCCTCCCAGGCGGTTTCTCCTGGCTCTTCCCGCGCTAAGTGAACGGCGCCTAGCGCCGGCCTCACGCCTCGACGGGCGTCTCCAGCATCAGGGCGGAGCCCACCCGCAGCACCGCCCTGGCGTCGCGGACCGCACCCGTGCGCGCCATGTCGTTGGCCGCGGTCAGCGCCGCCTGCACCAGGATGCGGGAGCGCACCGGGTCCAACTCGGGACGCGCCTCGCACAGCAGCCCGACCCACTCGGCGACGTAGGCGTGCTGGGTCTGGCGCGCGCGGTGCCGTTCGTCCGGTGGCAGGTGCCCGACCTCGCTGACCAGGATGTCGATGAAGCCCCCGTGGTCGAAGGCGAAGCGGATGTAGGAGCGCAGCAGCGCCCGCAGCGCCTCGGCGGGGTCGGCCTTGGTGGCCAGGGTCCGCTCCAGCTCGACCTCCAGCCAGGCGTTGCCGCGGGTGATCACCGCGCTGAGCAGCTCCTGCTTGCTGGCGAAGTAGTTGTACAGGCTGGGCCCGGCGATGCCGGCCGCCGCGCCGACGTCCTCGGTGGTCACCTTGCCGTAGCCGGCTTCGGCGAACAGGCGGGTGGCCGCCGCCAGCAGCAACCGGCGGCGCGAGGCCCGGCCCGCGAAGCGCTCCAGCTGCTCGGGGTGGGTCTCGGGGCGGGGTGCGAGCTCCTGCGGCGGACGGTTGCCGATGATCACGACCATCTCGGCGAGCAGCTGCTCGAACTCCCGCCGCGCGAGCTGCACCTGGTGGTAGGAAGGGCTGGTCAGCACGCTGAACGCGCACCAGGCCCGGAACCGCGCGTCGGCGTCGGTCAGCTCGGGCCGGAACGCGCGGGCGAGGCCGGTCAACCCGCGAGCGACCTCGCGCAACTCGCCGCGCAGCACGTCGCGACGTTCCTCGGGGAGCCGCCGCGACTCCCGCTGCCAGAGCACGCCGAGCTGGCGGTGGTCGAGCGCGGCGGCGGCCAGCCGGGACACCACCTGCTCGACGTCGCCGGGCTCCGCGGTGATCTCGACGAACGGGTGCAGCTCGTCGAGCACCACGTGGGTCAGCAGCTGCTGCTTGCCCGCGAAGTGCCGGTACAGCGCGGAGGAGCCGACGCCGACGGCGTCGGCGATGTCGCTCATGCCGACCTGGTCGAAGCCCTCGCGGTAGAACAGGTCGGCGGCCGCGGCGGTGATCATCGCTCGCCGGTTCCGGGGTCGCGTGCCGCGCGCAGGCGGGCTGCCCACCTCGGCCATGACCACCTCCGCTCGCTCCGGGCGCCGCATCCGCCAGAGGTTATTTCGCCACCCCCTGCGGGACAACCTCGCCTCCTCCCCGCACACCCGGGCAGCGACCGCGACACTGGGCACAGGATCCGCTGAGTCCTACGTGGACGCGACTCGTGCTCCCGATGGCCGAGGCCCTCGCGGACAGCGCCTGCTCCAGGGTGCGGAGTGTCTGGCACACCGGGTACCGCACCCCGGGGGCACCGTCGACTTCGCGCGTATTTCGACGGGAACTTCGGGCGTCGAAGTTCGCGCGAAGTTCGACGTGGGGCAGCCGGTGTGCCGTGACCTCGTGATCTCGTGTTCCGGCGCGGATCGCGGGCGGTACACCAACGGGGCTGGTCTGGCTTCCTCGGCGCTGCCGGGCGGGACGGTCTTCCCACGCGCTCTAGGCTGGGGAGGCCTCGCACCGATCACAGTGGACGGGAACCATGTCCGAGCTCGCTCGCCGCCTCGACGTCGCCGACACCGGTGCCCGCCGCGCGTGGATCGCCGACGTCCTCGTCGACGCCTTCTCCGACCTCATGCGGCGCGACCCGGCAGCCTTCCGCACCAAGTTCCGCAAGATGGCGGCCGATCCGTTCGCGTTCTACCGTGGCAGCGCGTGCCTGTTCTACGCCGACGTCGACCGGCTGGCCGACCCGTGGGCCGACGAGCGCACCAGCAGGGTGTGGATCCAGGGCGACCTGCACGCGCAGAACTTCGGCACCTACATGAACGCCGACGGCGTGCTGGTCTTCGACGTCAACGACTTCGACGAGGCCTACCTCGGGCACTTCACCTGGGACCTGCAGCGCTTCGCCGCGAGCCTCGCGCTGCTCGCCTGGAGCAAGGCGCTGCCGGACAGCGACATCGTCGCGTTCGTCCGCCATTCCGCGAGGTCGTACCTGGACCAGGTGCGTGCCTTCGCCGCGCAGGACCGCGACTCCGAGTACTCGCTGCGCCTGTCCACGACCGGGGGCACGATCCACGACCTGCTGCAGCAGACCCGCCTGCGCAGCCGGACCGAGCTGCTCCACCGGCTCACCGAGGACCAGGGGTACAGCCGGCGGATGCGCAGCGGCCCGACCACCCGCCGGCTCGAGGACGCCGAGCGCAACCGCGTCGAGGAGGCCTTCGCCCGCTACCTGGAGACCGTCCCGCAGGAGAACCGGATGCGGGACGTGGCCTACACGATCAAGGACGTCGTCGGCTCCAGCGGTTTCGGCATCGGCAGCGCAGGCCTCCCCGCCTACAACGTCCTCATCGAGGGGCCGACGGAGGCCCTGGAGAACGACCTCGTGCTGTCGATGAAGCAGGGCAACGTGGCGGCTCCCTCGCGGGTGGTCACTGACGAACGCATCCGGAGCCACTTCCAGCACCACGGCCACCGGACCGCCCTGTCGCAGCGGGCGCTGCAGGCGCACGCCGACCCGCTGCTCGGGCACACCGAGATCGACGGCGTCGGCTACGTCGTCGACGAGCTCTCGCCCTACGAGTCGGACCTGGAGTGGGGTGAGCTGACCGAGCCCGGCGACATCCTCCCGGTGCTGGACTACCTGGGCCGGGCCATGGCCAAGGTCCACTGCGTGTCGGACGCCCAGTCGGACACGCAGCTGGTGGACTTCCAGACCGAGGAAGCGATCCTCGCGGTCGTCGGCGACCGCGAGGAGGAGTTCGTCGACTGGCTCGTGGAGTTCGCTCTGGGCTACGCCGACGTCGTCCGCGACGACCACCGGCTGTTCGTCGACGCCTTCCGCAACGGCGAGATCGGCGAGGTCACCGCCACGGCCCGGTGAGCCTCAGGCGGGGGCGCGCAGCGCTCGGAACCTCGGGCGGCGGTGGATCCGGAACCCCATCCGCTCGTAGAGGGCGATGGCGCCGGTGTTGCCGGCCACGGCGTGCAGGAACGGCTGCTCGCCGTGCGCGCGGACCTCGTGCACCAAGGCCTTCACCAACCGGGAGGCCAGACCTCGGCCGCGGAAGGCCGGGTCGGTGCACACCGCGCTGATCTCGCACCACCCCGGCGGTCGCATCCGCTCGCCCGCCATCGCCACCAGTCTGCCGTCGTGGCGGATCCCCAGGTAGGTGCCGAGTTCGACGGTGCGGTCCACGAACGGACCGGGCTTGGTGCGCCGGACGAGATCGCGCATCTCCGGGACGTCGTCGGTGGTCAGGCGGACGGCCTCGGGTTCGGGAGCTCCGACGACGCCGTCGTCGACCATCTGGACGCCGGGCAGGTCCTCGAACGCCTCCCAGCCCGCGGGCGCGGTGCGCGAGTCTCCGGTGATGACCGCCTCGCCGCCGGGCCCGACCAGCTTCGCCGCGTCCGCCCACGCCGCCGGGTCGGGCTCCTCGGGCAACCCCAGGAAGGGCGCGACGTCAGGCGCGTAGCGCACGGCGTCGCCCGTCCGTTCGGCGAAGCGGGCGTGCTCGCCGTGCAGCGAGTGCCACACCGGGTTCTGCAGCGGGTCGGACACGGTTCTCCCCCATGATCGGTCGTTCCGCAGCAACCGCTCGCGGCCCGGAGTTGTTCCCTACCAGGTCCAACGGGTGGCCGCGGCCACCTCCTCGGGCGTCGCGTCGGCGAAGCGGTCGGCTTCCCCGCGGCGGACGGTGAGGAGGGCGTCGTGCAGCTCCGGTTCGAGCGCCTCGGCCAGCACCTCGGAGGACGCGAGCGCGTCGGCGGCCTCGGCCGGTCCCTCGGGGAGGCGTTCGACGCCGGCTTCGGCGCGGTCGTCCTCCGAGAGCAGCGCGGGGTCGCCGGTGACCTCGTCGGGCAGGGTCAGCTCCTCGCGCACGCCGGCGAGTCCGGCGGCGATCACCGCGCCGACCGCCAGGTACGGGTTGGCAGTGGCGTCGAAGCACTTGACCTCGGCGTTCGCGGCCCAGGACTGGGTGCCCTCGGTCCCGGTGATCAAGCGCACAGCGGCTTCGCGGGCCTCACGTCCCCACACCTGCCAGATCCCCGCCCACCGGGAGGGGCCCAGCCGCAGGAAGCTCGCCGGGTTGCCGGCTCCGATGGCCACCAGCGCGGGCAGTTCGCGCAGCACCCCGGCCAGGAACGCCTCGCCTCGCCCCTGCAGGCCGTACCGGCCCGGGCCGCCGGCGAAGAGGTTGCCGTTCGCGTCGTGCACCGAGAGGTGCAGGTGCGCGCCCGATCCGGCGCCACCGGGGATCAGGCAGGGAGCGAAGCTGGCGCGCCAGCCGTGCCGGCGGCTGACCGCGCGGATGGTGTGCCGGGTGAGCACGGCGTCGTCGGCGGCGCCGACGGGGTCCTTCGCCGCGACCGACATCTCGGCCTGCCCGAGGGCGTACTCGGGGTGGAACTGCAGCACCTCGAGGCCTTGCTCGCGCATCGTGCGCACCAGCGCGAGCCCGTAGTCGGCGAGCGCTTCCAACCGGACCTGGCCGTAGCCGGAGCCGCTGATCGCCGGCACGAACTCCTCGGTGCCGGGTTCGGCCAGCACCCACTCGTGCTCGAAGGCGGCCGACACCGACAGCCCCGTCGAGGCCGCCGCCGCGGCCTGCCTCGCCGCGAACGCGCGCTGGCAGGCGACGAACCGCGGCCCGTCCTGGGTGAACTTGTCCGCCGGCGCCCACGCCCAGCCGTGCATGGCCACCAACCGGGTGAGCCGGGAGATGTCCGGGACCAGCCGCAGATCGCCGTCGGGCCCACCGAGGTGGGTGCCGCGCAGCATCACGTCGTCGAAGGTGAAGGTCTCGAAGCACGGTGAAGCGCCGAGTCCGTAGCGGGCGAGCTCGGACAACCGGTCCAGCGGCGCGGTCTTGACCCGCACGATGCCCGCGTTGTCCACGAAGGACAGTTCCACCAGCTCCACGCCCTCGGCCCGCAACCGAGCCGAGGCGGGCACCAGCTCGGCCGGCTCCGCGGCCGGGATCCGATCGCCGCTCATGCACCCACGGTAGTCGCGATCGCGCGGCGGGCGAGCGCATTTCGCGCGAACGGCCCTCCAGCCAGGGGTGGCGGACCTCCCGCGCGGGAGGTCCGCCACCCCGTCGACCGGGTGATGGCTCGGTCAGCCCTGCCGCTGGGCGAGGAGTTGTTCGAAGGGAACGGGGTCCTCGAACGGGTCCGTGGCCTGGGTGGCGGGGCGCTGTTCGAGGAGTGCCGCGAACTCGTCGGCGGCGCGGTCGATGCGCTCGGGCAGCGCGCTGCCGCCTCCGGTGGCCCAGTCCTCCGAGGCCGCGTAGACCGAGGTCGGTGCGACGAGGGCGTGCAGGTAGGCGAACATCGGCCGCATCGCGTGCTCCAGCGCCAGCGAGTGCCGCGCCGAACCGCCGGTCGCACCGATGACCACGGGCTTGCCCGCCAGCGCGTCCTGGTCGAGCACGTCGAAGAAGGACTTGAACAGCCCGCTGTAGGACGCCTGGAAGATCGGGGTGACCGCGATCAGCCCGTCGGCCCGGCGCACCGCGTCCAGCACCTCCTCCAGCTCAGGGCCGGGGAACCCGGTGACGAAGTGGTTCGCGATGTCCTTGGCGTGCTCGCGCAGCTCCACGGTCCGGGCCTGGACCGGGGTGGTGCGCGCGGTGGCCGCGGCGAGCCGGTCGGCCAGCATCCGCGTCGACGACGGGGTGCTCAGCCCCGCCGAGACCACGACGATCGCGCGCTCGCTCATCCCGCTTCCTCCTGCTGCTGGTCGGCCTGCTGCTGCGCGGCGAGCAGGGACTGGTGGGCGGGGGCGTCCGGGACGTGCGCGGGCTTGAGCTTGGCGAACTCCTCGCGCAGCACCGGCACGACCTCCTCGCCGAGGATGTCCAGCTGCTCCAGCACGGTCTTGAGCGGCAGGCCGGCGTGGTCCATGAGGAACAGCTGGCGCTGGTAGTCGCCGACGGTCTCGCGGAAGCTCAGCGTGCGGTCGATGACCTGCTGCGGGCTGCCGACGGTCAGCGGGGTCGTGGTGCTGAACTCCTCCAGCGAGGGCCCGCCGCCGTAGACCGGTGCGTGGTCGAAGTAGGGCCGGAACTCGCGGACGGCGTCCTGGGAGTTCTTGCGCATGAACACCTGACCGCCGAGGCCGACGATGGCCTGGTCGGCCTTGCCGTGCCCGTAGTGCTCGAAGCGCTGCCGGTACAGGCGCACCATGCGCTTGGTGTGCTCGGCGGGCCAGAAGATGTTGTTGTGGAAGAAGCCGTCGCCGTAGTAGGCGGCCTGCTCGGCGATCTCGGGCGAGCGGATCGAGCCGTGCCAGACGAACGGCGGAACGCCGTCGAGCGGTCGCGGTGTCGAGGTGAACGACTGCAGCGGGGTGCGGAACTTGCCCTCCCAGTCGACCACGTCCTCCCGCCACAACCGGCGCAGCAGCGCGTAGTTCTCGATCGCCAGCGGGATGCCTTGGCGGATGTCCTGGCCGAACCACGGGTAGACCGGGCCGGTGTTGCCGCGGCCCATCATCAGGTCGACGCGGCCGCCGGCGAGGTGCTGGAGCATCGCGTAGTCCTCGGCGATCTTGACCGGGTCGTTCGTGGTGATCAGCGTCGTGGAGGTGGACAGGATGAGGTTCTCGGTCCGGGCCGCGATGTAGCCGAGCATCGTGGTGGGCGAGGAGGCCACGAACGGCGGGTTGTGGTGTTCGCCGGAGGCGAAGACGTCGAGCCCGACCTCCTCGGCCTTGAGCGCGATCCGGACCATCGCCTGGACGCGTTCGGCTTCGGTCGGGGTCCGGCCGGTGGTCGGGTCAGTCGTGACGTCGCTGACCGAGAAGATCCCGAACTGCATGTGAACTCCCTACCTGGCCCCAGCCCGCGTCATTTCCTACGAGCTTCAACTACTCGCGAGAACGAGTCTTCCCGACGAAGTATTCCAGGTGCCTCTCGACCTCGCCCAGTCCTACCCCACCGTCCCTCCCGCTCCGGCCTGCCGCCGGTGTGTGCGTGCCCGGACGCGTCGGGCGCGCTGCGTAGGATGCCGCCCGTGGCGTCTCCCGAAACCGCGACCGACCAGACCACCGAGGCCCTCCAGGTCCTGCAGCGGGTCTTCGGCTACGACTCCTTCCGAGGAACGCAGCAGGAGATCATCGACCACGTCGTCTCGGGTGGCGACGCGCTGGTCCTGATGCCCACCGGTGGCGGCAAGTCGCTGTGCTACCAGATCCCCGCCCTGGTGCGCTCCGGCGTGGGCGTCGTGGTCTCGCCGCTGATCGCCTTGATGCAGGACCAGGTCGACGCGTTGGCCGCGCTCGGCGTGCGCGCGGGCTTCCTCAACTCCACGCAGAGCCCCCAGCAGCGCCGCGAGACCGAGACCGCCTTCCTCGACGGCGAACTCGACCTGCTCTACCTCGCTCCCGAGCGGCTGCGGCTGGACTCGACGCTGGACCTCCTCGCGCGCGGTGAGGTCGGTGTGTTCGCCATCGACGAGGCGCACTGCGTCGCCCAGTGGGGCCACGACTTCCGGCCCGATTACCTGGCGCTGTCGGTGCTGCACGAGCGCTGGCCGGACGTGCCGCGCATCGCGCTGACCGCGACCGCCACCCCGGCCACCCGCCGCGAGATCGCGACCCGGCTCCAGCTCACCGAGGCGCGGCACTTCGTCGCCGACTTCGACCGGCCCAACATCCAGTACCGGATCGTGCCCAAGAACGACCCGCGCAAGCAGCTGCTGCAGCTGCTGCAGACCGAGCACGCGGGCGATTCCGGCATCGTCTACCGGCTCTCGCGCGCCGAGGTCGAGCGCACCGCCGAGTTCCTCACCTCGCACGGCATCACCGCGCTCCCCTACCACGCGGGCCTGGACAAGGAGGTGCGCGCCGAGCACCAGTCCCGGTTCCTGCGCGAGGACGGACTGGTCATGGTCGCCACCATCGCCTTCGGGATGGGCATCGACAAGCCCGACGTGCGGTTCGTGGCGCACCTGGACCTGCCGAAGTCGATCGAGGGCTACTACCAGGAAACCGGCCGCGCCGGCCGTGACGGGCTGCCGTCGACGGCGTGGATGGCCTACGGCCTGCAGGACGTCGTCCAGCAGCGCAAGCTCATCGACCACTCCGAGGGCGACGAGGCGCACCGCCGCACGCAGAGCAGGCACCTGGACTCGATGCTGGCGCTGTGCGAGACGGTGCGCTGCCGCCGCGCGCAGCTGCTCGACCACTTCGGCCAGCAGGCGGCGGGCGAGTGCGGCAACTGCGACACCTGCCTGAACCCGCCGGAGTCCTGGGACGGCACGGTGGCCGCGCAGAAGTTGCTGTCGACCGTGGTGCGCCTGGACCGGGAGCGCCACCAGAAGTTCGGCGCCAAGCAGGTCGTCGACATCCTGCGCGGCAAGAAGACGCAGAAGGTCGAGCAGTTCCGGCACGACGAGCTCAGCGTCTTCGGCGTCGGCGCCGACCTCAGCGACACCGAGTGGCGCGGGGTGATCCGGCAGCTGCTGGCGCAAGGCCTGCTGGCCGTCGAAGGCGACTACGGCACGCTGGTGCTCACCGGCACCAGCTCCGAGGTGCTGCGCCGCGAGGAGCCGCGACCCGTCTGGCTGCGCACGGAGCCCAAGCCGACCCCGGCGGCCACGGCCAAGGCCCGCGACACCAAGCGCGCACCGCAGGAGATGCCCCCGGAGGTCGAGCCGGTGTTCCAGAAGCTGCGCGCGTGGCGGAGGGAAGTGGCGCGCGAGGAGGGCAAGGCGCCGTTCATCATCTTCCACGACTCGACGCTGCGGCAGATCGCCACCGTGCAACCGTCCACGTTGGACGAGCTCGCGACGGTCAGCGGTGTCGGCGAGGGCAAGCTCAACCGCTACGGGCGTGGCGTGATCGAGGCCCTGACCGCTCCGGATCAGTGACACAGGTCCCGACCGGGCGTCTACACTGCCCCGAGGCATCTGGTGCGGATGGGGGCTGAGTGATGGGTGAGTGGTCGACGAGCACGCCGGTCCGAGGGATCAACACGACCGTCGCGCACAACGCGCGGGTCTGGAACTACTGGCTGGGCGGCAAGGACCACTACGAGGTCGACCGCCAGGTCGGCGACCACATCCACTCGCTGTTCCCGCTGATCGCCGACGTCGCCCGCGCGGACCGGGGTTTCCTCCAGCGCGTGGTGGCGCACCTGGCCGGTGAGGTCGGCATCCGCCAGTACCTCGACATCGGCACCGGGCTGCCGACGGCCGACAACACCCACCAGGTCGCGCAGCGGATCGCTCCGGACTCGCACGTGGTCTACGTCGACAACGACCCGCTGGTGCTCACCCACGCCCGCGCGCTGCTGACCAGCTCACCGACCGGGCGCACCGACTACATCGAGGCGGACGCCCGGCACACCGAGGAGATCGTGCGGGCGTCCGCGCGCACGCTGAACTACCAGCGGCCGGTGGCGGTGATGCTGCTCGGGATCCTCAACTTCATCTCCGACACCGACCAGGCCCACGACATCGTCCGCCGGCTGGTGGAGGCGATCCCGTCCGGCAGCTACGTGGTGATCACCCACCCGACGACCGAGCTGGACGGCGAGGCCAACCGCGAGGCGATGGCCTTCTGGAACAAGAACGCCACTCCGCCGATCACCGCCCGCAGCGGGGAGCAGATCGCCGCGTTCGTCGACGGACTGGAGGTCCTCGAGCCGGGCCTCGTCTCCTGCGCGCTGTGGCGCAACGCCGCGGAGTTCGCGACCAGCGTTCCCCAGTACGGCCTCGTCGCCCGGAAGCCCTGACCCGCGGTCGACACCCGCGGTGCGGCAGGCCGGGAGAGCTGACCACGCTGCGACCCGCAGTGCGGAGGCCCGACCTCGACCGCGCAGGCGCACCACCTGTGACGTGGCTCTCCGCCGCCAGCGGTGGGATCGAACACCGGATCGCCTTGCTCAGCCGTGCTGACCAGGGACTTCATGCCTCTGTGCGAAACGTCACGATTGAACGTGCGCCGACCCGTTTTGGCTGGTCGCACATGAACACTTTTGTCACCCTCCGCAGTCGATTTTGGTTTTGAACCCTGCGGGTCCCCTGTTGGCGTGAGGGTCGCTTGAAGGCACGACTACCCCTGGTTACCTTCGGTCGTGGCGAGTTGAGGAGCGGTTACGGCGGCCAGCCTTCCCCCGTCGCACCGGACCCCCGAACGGATGCGATCGCTCCCGTTCTCGCTACTCCCGGTAGTAGAAGTTCGACCGAAAGAGGAAGCCGTGTTCCGCCAGCGTCTCCTGAAGCTGCTGCCGGAGTCCACCCGCGAGGACCCCAGCCGCCTGACGCACGCCCTGGCCGCCGCTGCGGTGTTGGCCATGGCAACGATCGCCCCGACCACTCAGGCGCTCGCAGCACCCGCCCCCGAACCTGCGCCGGCCGCCGCCCCCGCGGCAGCCTCGCAGACCACCCCGTAACACCCGAAGACCGAAACGCCCCGAAGCCAGAGGTGGGCCGGACCGTTCCCCCGCGGTCCGGCCCACCTCTTCCCACTTCAGAGGCCTCTCGTCCCGGGGCCTTCTCAGCACCCCCTTGTCCGGGGCCCTCTTCGCGAGGTCAGCGGCGCCACCTGCTCCGGGAGGTGCGCCGCTTGCTCCGGAACGTGTAGTGCCCGGGGCCCGGCGTGTCGAAGGTCGTCTTGCCGTGCGTCATGTTCCGGCTGAACCGGCCGAGCTTGAAGCCCCACGACGTGACGCGCGCGTTGTGGATGTTGAGGTAGACCGGCCCCAACCTGAGCCTCCGGTGCAGGTGAAAACCCATGACTCGCACCTCCGCAGAACGTTCGCTCCGGCGCAGGCGAGCGGTACCCGCCGTGGCCGCCTTTCCTCCACCCCATCACACCACCGACGACCTCGGCCACGAAGACGATCTGCGCTGGATCCGGCTTTCCCGGCGGAGAACGGACTGCGATGAGAACCCCGCCTGCGGATGACCTGGGACTCGGTGAGGTGTTCGAGCCGGGACCGGCGGGCGCGTTACAGTAGCTTCCCTACTGCTGGGTAGGACCGCTGAGCGGGCCGTGTCGGAGCGCGGATTGCGCCGTTGTTCGAGGTCGATGGATGAACCGTTGGGTGGGCCGGCTGACGCGGGCGTGGTGGCGGTGGGCGCGCAACGGTGCCGCGATCACGGCGCGCACCCGGGAAGGACGCGCGTTCCAAGGGCTGGGGGCCCGCAGCCACCTGGCGTTCCCCCAGGGAGCGCTGACCGGGGCCGAGCGCATCCGCATCGGAACCGACTGCATCATCAACGAGCACTCCGTGCTCTCCGCCGGGCTGCCCGGCGCGCGGTTGGGCGAGGGCGATCCGATGATCGTCATGGGCGACCGCTGCGTGCTCGGGCGCAACTCCGAGATCCTGGCGATGTCGTCGGTGGTGCTCGGTGACGACGTGTGGACCTCCAGCCGGGTCACGATCGTCGACCACCACCACCGCCACGACCTCACCGACGTGCCCGTGGCGGTGCAGTGGCCGCTGCCGGTGCGGCCGGTGATCATCGGTTCCGGCACGGTGATCAGCACCGGGTCGGTCATCCTCGCCGGGGCGCAGATCGGCGAGAACTCGATCGTCGCCTCGGGCGCTCAGGTGACCGCCGGGGTCTACCCGCCCCACAGCGTGCTCGCCGGTGTTCCCGCGCGCGTCATCCGCACCCACGCCCCCGTCGAGGCCGACGTCGGGTGAACGACGTCCGGAGCCGGCAAGGACCTCAGCCGGACTTCGCCCTGGCGCGCAGCACGTTCTTCTGCAGCTTTCCGGTCGAGGTCTTCGGCAGCTCCCCGAAGAGGACCTGCTTCGGCGCCTTGAAAGCGGCGATCCGGGAGCGGACGAACTCGATCAGCTCCGCCTCGCCGGCCTCGGAATGCTCGCGCAGGCTGACGAAGGCGATGGGCACCTCGCCCCACTTCTCGTGCGGCGAGGCGACGACAGCGGCCTCGAGGACGTCGGGGTGCGCGGTCAGGGCGTTCTCGACCTCGATGGAGGTGATGTTCTCCCCACCGGAGATGATCACGTCCTTGATCCGGTCCCGCAGTTCCACGTAGCCGTCGGGGTGGCGAACGCCGAGATCACCGCTGCGGAACCAGCCGTCGAGCGTGGCGTTCTCGGTGGCCTCGGGATCGCGGTAGTAGCCGAGCATGACGTCGTTGCCGCGCAGCAGGATCTCGCCGGGCGTCTGCCCGTCGGCGGGAACCTCCTCCCCCTCAGGATCGGTGACGCGGACCGGTTCGGCCACCACGTTGGCGATGCCCTGCCGGGCGATCAGCCTCGCGCGGCGCTCCGGCTCGACGGTGTCCCACTCGGGTTGCCACTCGCAGACCACGGCGGGCCCGAACGTCTCGGTGAGCCCGTAGAGGTGGCGGATGTCGAAGCCGAGCTCGCTCATCCGCGCCAGCAGCGACGGCCAGGGCGGCGCACCGCCGGCGAAGACGCGCAGCACGTGGTCGAGTTCCCGGGCGTTGGGGTGTTCGGCGAGCATCGCCAGAACCGTCGGGGCGGCGCAGAAGTGGGTGATGCCCTCGGCGAAGATCGCCCGCCAGAGCTCCCCGGGGTCGACCTTGCGCAGGCAGTGGTGCACGCCGCCGGCCGCGGTCACCGCCCACGGGAAGCACCAGCCGTTGGTGTGGAACATCGGCAAGGTCCACAGGTACTGCGAGGAGGTGTCGAGCTTGGCGTGGTAGGCCATCGCCAGTGCCTGCAGGTAGGCGCCCCGGTGGTGGTACATGACGCCTTTGGGCCGACCCGTGGTGCCGCTGGTGTAGTTGATCGACAGCAGGGACCGCTCGTCGGTGACCTCCACTCGGTGCGGGTCGGCGGAGTCGACGAGCTCGTCGTAGGAGGAGGAGTCGATCACCGGGACCGACGGTTCCCCCAGCACCTCGCGGTACTCGGCGTCGACCAGCACCAGGCTCGCCCCGCTGTGGTCGAGGATGTAGGCGATCTCGGACGGGGCGAGGCGAGTGTTGAGCGCGACCAGCACCGCACCGGCCAGCGGGACGCCGTAGTGCGCCTCCAGCAGCAGGTGCGTGTTCGGGGACAGCACCGCGACCCGGTCACCGGGCTGGACCCCGCGTGCCGCCAGCAGTCCCGCCAGCCGTTGCGCCCGGTCCCACAGCTGCGAGTAGGTGTCCCGGCGGTCGCCGTCGACGACCGCCGGACGGTCGGCGAACACCGCCGCCGCACGTTCCAAGAAGGACACCGGACTCAGTTCCCGAAAAGCGATCCCGGTCAACGCGTAGCCTCCCTCTCACCCGTCCTCGGGGTGCGCGGAGCATAACCACCCGGATCGTCCCGGGGCGAGACCTCGACGGACCGCCACGGCGGTCGAGCACTTGTCCCCACGAGGAGGTGCCGCCGACCGCACCGGGCGTTCAGGCCCGCGCGGACCGGCGGCACGGGGGACTCATCGCGGCCGGCTCACGGCGAGAGCTCTTCGAGCGTGCGCCCCTTGGTCTCCTCGGCGAACACGGCGGTGATCACCGTGGCGACCAGGGTGATGCCGCCGATCAGCGCGAACACCGTCGACAATCCCGTGCCGCCCGCGTAGACCAGGGCGACCAGGATCGGCCCGGTGATGATGCCCAGCCGGTTGAAGACCCCGCCCAGGCTGCAGCCCAGCGCACGGCTGCGGGTCGGGTACAGCTCGGGGGTGTAGAGGTAGAGGCTGATGTTGGCCGCGAAGCTGAACATCGCCGCGAAGGCCGAGAACACGGCGAGCTGGCCCGCCGATGTCACGCCCAGCACCGCGAGCACGCCCATCGCGACCGCGGTGCCGCCGAGGCCGACGCTGAGCACCGCGCGTCGGCCGAACCTGTCGATGGTCAAGGCGGCCAGCACGCAGCCGACGAGCCCGGCCACCGAGGCCAGCGTGCTGCACCAGAGGGCGGTGCTGATCGACAGCTGGAACACCTGCTGGTAGAGCGTCGGCAGCCACGACGTCAGGCCGTAGTTCGCCAAGTAGCCGACGAACCAGACCATCCAGACCACGAGGGTTCGCCGCCGGTAGCGACCGGTGAACAGGTCGCGCAGGACGCTGGTGCCGCTCGACCCGGCGTCCTCGGCCGCGACCACCCGCGAGGGGGCCGGCAGGTCCTTCCCGGTGGAGGCGCGGACCGCCCGCTCGATCCGGTCCACCACCTCCCGTGCCCGCGCGTGCTGGCCGCGCGCGACCAGCCAGCGCGGCGATTCCGGAACCTTGCGCTGCAGGAAGAACGCGGCGACGCCGGGAACCGCGGCGACCAGGAACAGCGCGCGCCAGCCCCAGTTCGGCACGATCCACGCCGAGGCCAGCGCTCCGACGGTGAGCCCGGCGGGGAAGACCACCTCGTACATCAGCACGAAGCGTCCGCGCTTCTTGGCACGGCTGATCTCGGCGATGTAGGAGGCCGCGGTGGGCACCTCCCCGCCGATCGCCAAGCCCTGGACGAAGCGCAGGACCAGGAACGGCAGCAGCGCCGGGCTCAGCGCCATGCCGAGGTTGCCGAGGGCGGTGATCACCACGCACAGCGTGATCACCCGGACCCGGCCGATCCGGTCGGCGAGCCAGCCCGAGGCCAGCGCGCCCAGCAGCATGCCGACCGATCCCACGGTGAGCGTGGTGGTGGCACCCGCGGCCGACAGCCCCCACTCGCGGGAGATCTCGGGCAGCGAGAAGGCGATGAGCAGCTGGTCGAACGCTTCGAAGAAGGTGACCACGCCGATGATCAGCCGGATGCTCACGTGCCAGCGCGACATCGGCAGCCGTTCCAGCCGGGCGGCGATGTCGTGCTGAGCGGCCAGGTCTGGGGCCGAGGTACTCATGCGTCCCTCCTCTGGGACACGCATGCCACGAAGGGAGCGTGACATGGCAGGGTAAGCGCCTGTGTGCTGCGGCGAGCCGGGTGGTCTCGCTGTGCGGCCTCCTGGGTCCGGAGGCCTGTTGGTGGGACGGCTGCAGACGGGTGCGCTTCAGCCGATCCGGGAGTCGATGAGTCGGACCGCTTCTTCCCACGAACCGCGCCGCTCCGCTCCGTCCAGCGGCTCGCACCCGGCAACTCCTCCGAGCCGGTGCTCGGCTGCGGCCCGGGTCGCGAGATCACCGCTGGTGCCCACGCCGAGCACGGCGGTGGCGCGCGCCGGGAACCCGAGGCGGGTGCTGAGGTGGTCGAGCGCACCGGCGACGTCGGCGGCGAGGTCCTCGGGGTCGAGCAGGGACATCGCGGCGTGCGCGGTGTCCGGGTGTTCCGGGCGGAACTCCTTCCCGCCGGTCTCGTAGTACAGGTAGGGAGCCACCGCGACGTAGCCGCGGCGGGCCAGGGCGCGGCAGCCGTCCTCGATCGGTGCGGTCAGGCCGTAGGCGTCGTGCAGCACCACCACGGCCGCGCCCGCTCGGGTGCGCGGGAAGCGGACGAACAGCGGTGCCGCGGTGCGCAGCACCCGGCGGCCCCGGTTGGCCGGTCCGTGAGCGTGGTGGTGGGCCGGTTCGGTGGACATCGCTGCGCCTCCTCTAGCTGGGCACGTGCACCGGGGGCACGAACGGGGACGGGGTGGGCTCCAGCGCCGTGACGTCGACCTCGACCACGTGCGGGCCGTGTTCGGCGACGGCCTTGGCGAAGACCTCCCCGAACGATTCCGCCCTGTTGACCAGCGCGTGCGGGATGTCCAGCGCCTCGGCGAGGCGCCCGAAGTCCGGGGTGAACAGGTCGACGCCGGAGCGCCGTCCGGCGTGCGCGTCCTGCATGTTGCGCAGCACGCCGTAACCGCCGTCGTTGAACACCACGAGCACCAGCCACGGCTGCTCCTGGGCGAGCGTGGCCAGTTCGCCGAGGTGCACGGCGAGCCCGCCATCACCGGCGAGCACCACCGTCGGCGCCTGCGGCACGCCGAGGGCGGCGCCGAGGCCGTGCGCCAGGCCTTGGCCGATGCCGCCACCGACCGGGAAGACGTTGGTGCTGGGCGCGTAGATCTCCAGCAGCCGGTTGCCCCACTGGCTGGAGGGGATCGTCACGTCCCGCGCGATCACCGACTCGGTGGGCAGAGCCTGCCGGATCGCATCGCAGAGCAGCGCGTACTTGCCGATCGCGGCGCGCAGTTGCGCGCGCACCGCGGAACGGGTGCGGGCGACCTCCTCCTGCCAGTGCCACTCCGCACCGGCGGAGCCGGACAACTCGGCGATGAGCTGCGGCAGCACCTCCTCGGCTGTTCCGACCACGCCCACCTCGGCCGGGTAGGCGCGGCCGATGGCGTCCGGGTCGACGTCGATCTGCACGTGTCCGGCGGGCAGCGGCAGCGCGTAGTGCCGGGTCTCGTTCGAGCGGAAGTGGGTGCCGATGGAGATCAGCAGGTCGGCGTCGGCCAGCAGCGGAGCGGCCTCGGGGTTCGCGGCGAAGTTGCCGATCACCAGGTCGTGGTCCTCGGGCACGCTGCCCCGGCCGGAGTTGCTGGTCAGCACACCGGCCCGCAGGAGTTCGGCGAGCTCGCGCACCTGCGGGCCCGCCGAGGCACCGCCCCCGCCGACCCACAGCAGCGGTCGTCGCGCGGAGCGGATCCGCTCGGCGGCCTCCCGGACCGCGGCCGGGTCGACCGGCGGCCCGGCCGCGCCCTGCTCGGCCGGGCACGGCTCGACCTGCTGCGCGGCGTACTGCAGGTCGATCGGCCACTCCACGCTGGCAGGTCCGGAGGGGACGGACAGCGCAGCCCGGACCGCGTTGCGGAGGGTGGTTCCCGCTGTTCGCGCGCAGCGGACCTGGTCGGCGTGCTTCGACACGGCGGTGAGCATCCCGAGCTGGTCCTGGGTCTCATGGATGACACCGCGTCCCTGGCCGAGGAACGGGGAGTCGATCTGGCCGGTCACGTGCAACACCCTGCTGCCGGCGGTCAGCGCTTCCACCATCGCGCCCGCCGCGTTGCCCGCGCCGGTGCCGGTGCTGGTGATCGCCACGCCGAGGCCGCCGGTGGCGCGGCTGTGACCGTCGGCGGCGTTGACCGCGGCGGCCTCGTGGCGCACCGGCACGAACCGCAGCTCGCGGCTCACCGCTTCCACCAGCGGGAGGTTGTGGACGCTGACCACGCCGAACGCGGTGTCGACGTCGTTGTCGCGCATGACCTGCACGAGCAGGTCACCGCCGTGGGTTGGGGTCATGGGAGTCCTCTTCGGGTTCTACAGGGAGCGGGCGACGCCGCCGCCCACGTCGATGGCGGTGCCGGTGAGGTAGGAGGCGCGCGGCGAGAGCAGGGTCAGGACCGGGAAGGCGACCTCCTCCGCCGTGCCCAACCGGCCCAGCGGGATGCCGCGGTCAGCGGCCAGTTCCGCGCTCCAGGCCGCGAAGTCCAGCGCAGAACCGGATCGCTCGTAGCGATCCCGCCACTGGCCGGTGTCGATCAGCCCCAGGCACACGGAGTTGACCCGGACACCTTCCTCGGCGAGATCACCGGAGAGCGTCTTGGTGAGGTTGAGCAGCGCGGCGCGCGCCGCGGACGTGGCCGCCAGCCGGCCCTCGGGCTGGCGAGCCAGGATCGCGTTGACGTTGACCACCGACGCGGCGTCGGACTCGCGCAACCACGGTCGCGCGGCCCGGAGCACGTGCAGCACGCTGAAGATCTTCAGGTCGAGCTCCTCGCGCCACTGCTGCTCACCGGTGTCGTCCCACCGCGCCATCAGCGAACGACCGGCGTTGTTGACGACCCCGTCGAGGCCGCCGAACACCTCGGCCGACCGCTCGACGAACCGCTGCACAGCGCGGTCGTCGAGGACGTCGCACGCTCCGAGGTGCAGGTTGCCGGGCGGTCCGTCGAGCGCTGCCTCGAGCTTGGTGACGTCGCGCGCGCAGGCGGCGACGTTGGCCCCCTCGGCGAGCAGCATCCGCGCGGTGGCCAGCCCCACGCCGGAGCTCGCGCCGGTCACCAGCACGGTGCGGCCGGTCAGGCCCAGGTCCATGGGTACTCCTCTTCATCGGCAGACGAATCCGCCGTCCACCAGCAAGGTTTGTCCGGTGATGTAGGCGGCGGCGTCGGAGAGCAGGAACCGCACCGCTCCGACCAGGTCTTCTGGCTGTTGTGGTCGGGGCAAGGCCCGGTTGATCCGGTAGAGGTCGTGGCGCTCGGCCGGAACCGCTTGCGTCGCTTCGCATTCGGTGATGCCGGGCGCCACCGAGTTCACGGTGATCCCGTCGGGTCCGGCGTCTCGGGCCATGGCCCGGGTCATCGCCACGATCGCGCCCTTGGACGCCACGTAGTGGGCCAGCCGTGGCGGGCCGTAGAAGGCGACGTCCGAGGCGATGTTGAGGATCCGGCCCTCGCCCCGGGCCCGCAGTTGCGGGTAGAGCACCTTGGACACCAGCCAACTGCCGCGCAGGTTGACCGACATGATGCGGTCGAACTCGTCAACGCCGATGTCCTGGAAGTGCTTGCCGCCGACGCCGTCGGCCAGCGCGGCGTTGTTGACCACCGCGTAGGCTCCGCCGAGCTCGGCGACCCGGTCAGCGAGCCGCTGCACCGACCCGGCGTCGGAGACGTCGGTGTCCACCCGGTGCACCGGCACGCCGTGGTCGGCGAGCTCGACGACGGCGCGGGCCGCGAGGTCCGGATCGCGCTCGGCGATCACCAGGTGCGCCCCACCTCCGGCGAGGTCGTGGGCGATGGCCAGTCCCAGACCCCGCCCTGCGCCGGTGACCACGATCAGCTTCCCGCTCAGCACGGCACCCCTCCCCTGGCGTCGACCTCCGCGAGGAAATCCCGCACGGCGGCGTTGAACTCGCCTGGCTTCTCCTGGTTGGCGGCGTGCCCGGCGTCGTCGATCTCGACGAGGCGGGCGCCGGGGATCCGTTCGGCCAGGGCCCGGCTCTCGGCCACACCGGTGACCTGGTCCTCGGTGCCGACGACCACCAGCGTCGGGGTGACGACCAGCGGCAGCCGGGCGGAGTGGTCGGTCGCGGCCATCACCCGGGCGGCGTTGCGGTAGCCGGGCAGCCGCACCCGCGACATCAGCGCGGTCACCCGCTCCACCACCGGCTGCTCGGCTCCGGACGCGGTCAGCCGCGGAGCCCGCACGGCGGCGAAGGCGCCCGCTCCGCGGGAGCGCAACTCCTCGACCCGCGCGCCCATCGCTGCGCGGCCCTCGGTGGTCCGGCCCGATCCCCGCGAGGAGTCGGCCAGCACCAGTGATCGCAGGAGCTCCGGTGCCCGGAGCGCCACCCGGGTCGCGATCACCCCACCCCAGGAGACACCGAGCAGGTGCGCTGGTTCGGCGTCGACCCCGTCCAACACGGCGATGACCGCGTCGGCGTAGGCGTCCAGGTCGGGTTCTCCGGGGAGGTCGGCGGACCGCCCGTAGCCGGGTGCGTCCCAGGCGATCACGCGGTGCCGGTCCGCCAGTCCGGCGAGCTGCGCGTCGAACGCCTCCGCCGCGCCGCCGATGCCGTGCAGCAGCACCAGGGGCGTGCCGGAGCCGGCTTCGACGACGTCCACATCGGACACCCTCGTGCGGATCACGCGAACGCCCCGGTGGGTGCGGCGAGACGCGCCACGGCGGTGAGCACCGCGTGCGGGACCACGCCGCTGGTGGTCGGGTTGCTCGGGGACGGGTGGTTGCGGACCTCGAACCGGTAGTCGCCCGCCCTGCCTTCGGCGGTGATGACGTGGCTGGTCAGCGACGCGTCCGGGTCGGCGACCACGGTGGCTTCCACCAGGTCCCAGTCGCCGATCGCGAGCGCCACCGAGGCCGCGACGTTGGCCGAGGCCGGGAACGCGGCCGTGACCTCGCGGGCCGGAGCCCGCATCAGCTGCACCGGTTCGGCGGCGGTGCGCAGCCGCTCGGCGGCGGGCTCGTCCATCCACGCCTGGACCAGGGCGGGCGCCTTCTTCGTGGTCACGATCCGGACCGCGTCGAGGCCACCCGTCCGGGCGGCCGCGGCGAGCACGTCGAGACCGCCGATCGCGCCGCTGCACAGGTGCAGCCGCCCGGGGCCGGTGTCGCGCAGCTTCGCCAGCAGTGCGTCGTCGGCCAGCGCCCCGACGGACACCACGAGCAAGTCGGTGCCGGCGGCCACGACGTCCGGGCCGAGGGCGGCGAGCGCGCGCTGCCCGGCGCATTCGACGACCAGGTCCGCCTGCGCGGTGGCCGATTCGACGTCGAGGACCGGAAGACCCGGCGGGTCGGTCTTCTCGGCGTGCACCACGCCGACGAGCTCGGCACCGGGGACCTCTCCGGCCTGCAGCGCGTGCGCGACCACGCTGCCGATCGCGCCGCACCCGAGGATCGCCACCTTCATCGCCGCACCCACTCCCCGTAGCCGGGGTCGGGCTTGCCCGCCATGTGCGCGCGGGCGTCCTTCGACGGCGGCCCGGCGGTGCCCCACTGGTCGGACAGCTCCGCGGTGCGCCGCCAGACGCGGCACAGCCAGGCGTCCTCCTCGACCTGCGCGACGTCGGAGGTGTACTCGCAGACCAGTCCGGCCGGATCGGCGAAGTAGGAGAACGTGTTCGAGCCCGGGCCGTGCCGTCCCGGCCCCCACAGCGGGGTGATGCCGTTGTGCTTGAGCCGCCCGATACCGCGCATGAAGTGGTCCATCGACGGCATCTCGTAGGCGACGTGGTTGACCGAGGTCCACTCCGCCTGGTTGAAGGCGATCACGTGGTGGTCGGAGTTGCACCGCAGGAACGCCATCTGGTGCTCCGACCAGTCCGAGATCCGCATGCCGAGCACCTGCGTGTAGAAGTCGCAGGCGAGGTCGATGTCCACGGTGTTGAGCACGACGTGCGCGACCTTGCGCGGCACCGCCGGCTGACCGTCGGGGTCCTGCGGGACGACGGCCTCGACGTTGCAGGACAGCTCGACCAGCCGGCCCTCGGGGTCGACGAAGCGCAGCCCGTACCCACCGCCGATCTGCTCCAGCGGTCCGGGTTCGGCGAGCATCGGGACCCCGAGGTCGGCCAGCCGCTTGCCGGCGAGGTCGATCTCGGCTGGGGTGCCGACCGCGAAGGCGATCTTCCCCAGTCCGTTGGTCTCGGCCTGCCGCAACTCGACGATGTGGTGCTCCGGTCCGGTTCCGCGCAACCACGCGGCCTCCCGGTCGGTTTCGACGGGCGTGAGCCCCCAGACCTCGTGGTAGAACTCGGCGGCTTCGGTGAACCGCTCGGTGCGCAGGCTCACCGAGCGCAGCGACCGCAGCTTCACCACCGGTTCCGCGTCGGGGAATCGCATGGGGTGCACTCCAATCAGCGGGCCGCGGCCGCGCGGGTGGGTTGGCGGTCGGCGAGAGCAGCGGCCTGGCGCCGGGCTTCAGCGCGCACCACCCGTCGCAGCCGGACGAGGGCGATGTCGTGCTGGTAGAGGTTCTCCCGGGACCAGGCGTCCGACGGCATGCCCTCGGCCATCGCCCGGTCCTGCTCGAGCACCTGCCAGTGCCGTGCCTCGAGCCGCGTCTTGTAGAGGAACCGCCAGCTGTCCCGCTCCCAGCCGCTGACCTTGCGGCAGCGCCAGAAGAACCCGGCGTGCTGGTGCTCGTTGATCGCGGTGACGCAGGCGACGATCGTGAACGGCCCGCCCGGCCCGGCGGTGGGCGGGTACGGGATGTCGAGGGTCACCGACTGGAGGCCGCCGGTGTCCACCCACTCCGACCAGTCGAAGTTCACCCCGCGCTGGTCGGTCTTCTCGAAGACGAAACCCGTGTCGGTGTCACGGATCTGGAAGGCCGCCTCGCGCTTGCCGGTGTGCATGGTGTGGCTGTTGCGGTGCAGGAACGCGCCGTGCATCGGGTCGAGCAGGTTGTCCAGCGACAGCAGGTAGGAGGCGTCCCACTCGACGTAGCACAGGAAGTTCTCCCACTCGCCGCCCGCGATCGGTGCGGGCACCTGCAGCGGTGCGGGTTCGGCGTCGTCGTCGGCGCCGAACCAGGCGAAGATCGCCCCGGCGTGCTCCTGGGCCGGGAAGGTGCGCAGTGCCTTGCGGCCTTCCAGCGCGCATCCCGGGCTCCCCGGCACCGAGGCGACGACGCCGTCCCCGTCGAGCTGCACGCCGTGGTAGTTGCACGCGATCCGGTCGCCCATGTGCACGCCCATCGACAGGCGCGCCGCCCGGTGCGGGCACCGGTCCTCCTGCACGTGCACGGCACCGGAGACGTCGCGCCACAGCAGCAGTTCCTCACCGGCGCGTTCCAGGCGGGTCAGCTCACCCGGACGCACCTGGTGCGACGGGCACAGCGGGTACCAGCGGTCCCGCAAGCCGAGCAGCAGGAGCTCGTCCTCGTCGTGGAGCACGGGCATGGTCAGACCTCCTTCGCGCCGAGACGGGCGAGTTCGCTGGTGAAGCTCCGCTCGGTCCAGTCGGCACCGTCGGCGGGGCGGACACCGGTCTCGTTGAGCGCGGCGACGATGCCCGGCAGGTCGTGCACGCCCCTGCCATAGATCGCCTCGAGCTCGTCGGCGAAGGCGTCCGCGTAGCTCGTGGTGGACCCGCGCCGGGTCTGCACCGGCTCCAGGTTCAACGGCATGTCAGTTCTCCTCAGTGCTCGAGCGCGCACCAGTTCCCGGTCCCCGGCCCACGACGGCACGACCGAGCTCGGTCAGCGCCGCGGTCGTCCGGTGACCGGGGAACGAGGTCCCGGCTGGGTGCAGCAGGCCGGTGCGCACCAGTTCTCGGACGGCGCCCTGGTCGCAGCAGGGCAGTCCGTCGACGTACAGGTCGGGTTCGCGGCTGCGGGTGATCTCGGCCGTGCCGCGGGCGACCGCCCTCAGCACCGCCAGGTGGCGGTGGTGCAGCGGCGCGACGGGAGGTCGGTCGGTCACAGGTCCAGCACCAGCTCGGCGGAGCGGCAGCGGGAGACGCAGATCATCATCGTGCCGCCGGCTTCCCGCTCGGCCGGGCTGAGGACGAAGTCGCGGTGGTCCGGCTCCCCGCCGAGCACCTTGGTCTCGCAGGTGCCGCACACGCCTTCCTGGCAGGAGCTCGGCACCGGTACCCCGGCGGCGGACAGCGCGTCGAGCACCGAGACGTCGGGCCCGACCGGCACCCGCGCCCCGGAGGCGGCGCACATGACCTCGAACCCCTCGCCCGGAGCGGACTCCGGCGCCTGCGGTGCCCGGAACCGCTCGACGCGCAGGACCGACGGGTCGGGCAGCGCTGCTTCCACGGCGCCGATCAGCGGTTCGGGGCCGCAGCAGTACACGACCGTCCCCGGCGTCACCTCGGCGAGCTCGGCGCGGAGGTCGGGTGGACCGCCGTGCTCGTCGTCGGCGTGGACGCGGACCCGGTCGCCCCCGATCTCGCGCAGGTCCGGGAGGAAGGCCATGCTCTCCCGCGAACGTCCGCAGTAGAGCATCCGCCAGTCGCCGCCTCGCGCGGCGAGTTCAGCGGCCATGGCCCGCACCGGGGTCACCCCGATCCCACCCGCGATGAGGAGGTGGCGCTCGGCCGGCTCGAGCGGGAAGTTGTTGCGCGGCCCCTCGACGTCGAGCAGGGTGCCGGCGGTCAGCCGCTCGTGCACCCAGCTGCTGCCTCCGCGCGAGTTCGGCTCCCGCAGCACCGCCACCGTCCAACTGCGACGGTCGGCCGGGTCACCGCACAGCGAGTACTCCCGCGTCATGCCGTTGGCCAACCGCAACGCCAGGTGCGCCCCGGGTTCCCACGCCGGGAGGTCGGCTCCGGCCGGGTCGCGGAACTCCACCTGCACCACACCCGGTGCCAGCCACGTCGTGCTGTGCACCCGGACCGTGTGCGCCATGCCCCTCACCCCGAGTTCCCTCGACACTTCTCAGTCGCGCGTCACGCCGTGCACCGGCGAGGTCGCCGGGTAGGTGGGCAGCTGCGGCTTCTGAGCACCGATCACCACGCAGAACAGCGCGTCGGTGTCACCGACCGCCTTGAGGCTCCGCGGCACGCCCGCGGGAACCCTGATCAGATCGCGGTAGCCGAGCACGCGGGTCGCCGTCCTGGTGCCGTCCTCGGCGTCGTGCACGCTGACCTCGAGCTGGCCCTCCAGCACGAAGAACACCTCCTCCACGTCGTGGTGGGTGTGCTCCGGGCCGATCGCGCCCAGCGGCAGCCGCATGTTCGAGAAGGTGAAGTGCTCGGATTGCAGCGCGCGGCTGTCGCCGTCGTGGTTGCCGGTGGCGCCGGAACCGATGTAGCGGATCTGCGCGCGGCGGAACTCGTCCCCGGCCTTGGCCTGGAAGGCGAGGGTGTCCCAGTCCTCGTGGCGGCTCTCGCGGGAAGCGATGCAGGAGTCGATCAGCGACTCGAGCTCAGTGTGCGCCTTGGCGTCTGCCGTGGTCATCAACGACCTCCAGAATCTCTTAGAGGTAAGCAAGCGAACGCTGAACAGTATTGCCAGAACGCTGTGACCTCCGCAACCGTCTCGCGCAAATTCCCTGGTAGATCACCATGTTTTCGCAGGTCATCACGCTGCGGCACGCGCGGCGGACGAAGAGTTTGTCGCCGACTTTGCCTTAGCAGTAAGGTAAGAGCTCACGAATCCCGAGCTGGAGGTGCAGCATGGCAAGTTCCGAGGTGCCGGACGAGATCCACGTGGCGGGGCGCTGGCGCACCGGCCGCGGCCGCCCGCTGGGGTGCGTCGACCCGGCCACCGGCGAGGTCATCGCGGAGCTCACCGCGGCCTCGCCCGACGACGTCGACGAGGCCGCACGAGCCGGGGCCGCCGCAACCGCCGAGCCCGAGTGGCGGGACCTGTACCCGCACCAGCGCGCCCGGCTGCTCACGCGCGTCGGTGACCTGGTCGAGCAGCACGCCGAGGAACTCGCCCGCCTGCAAACCCGCAACACCGGCAAGGCGCTCGCCGAGACCCGGGCGCTGGTGGCCAGCGCGGCGGGGACCTTCCGGTTCTACGCCGCTGCGCTGGAGACCACCGAGACGCCGTTGACACCGCAGCGCGGCCCGTACCTGACGATGGGCGTGGCCGAGCCGATCGGCGTGGTCGGCGCGATCACGCCGTGGAACTCCCCGATCGCCAGCGACGCGCAGAAGATCGCTCCGGCACTGGCGGCCGGCAACGCCGTGCTGCTCAAACCCGCGGAAGCCACTCCGCTGGTGTCGCTGGCGCTGGCCCGACTCCTGGTGGACGCCGGTGTGCCGCCCGCGCTGGTCTCCGTGCTGCCGGGCAGGGGTTCGGTCGTCGGCGAGGCGATCGTCCGGCACCCGCTGGTGGGCAAGGTGTCCTTCACGGGCGGCACCGACACCGGACGCCTCGTCGGCCGCCTCGCCGCCGACAAGTTCATGCCGCTCACCAGCGAGCTCGGCGGCAAGTCACCGACGATCGTGCTCCCCGACGCCGACCTCGACCAGGCCGTGGCGGGGATCCTGTACGGGATCTTCTCCTCCAGCGGGCAGAGCTGCATCGCCGGCTCCCGCATCTTCGTGCCGGAGCAGCTGCACGGCGAGGTCGTCGACCGGCTGGTCACCGCTGCGCAGCGGCTCCGCGTCGGCCCGGGCACCAACCCGGCCAGCCAGGTGGGCCCGCTGGTCACGTTCTCCCACCGCGACCGCGTCGCCGCGCTGGTCGACCGCGCTCGCGAGGAAGGCGCTCGCGTGCTCTGCGGCGGTCGAGTTCCTGATGATCCCGACCTGGCCGCCGGCGCCTATTACCTCCCGACCCTGTTGGACGGGCTCACCAACGACTCCCGGACCTGCCAGGAGGAGATCTTCGGACCGGTCGGCGTGGTGCTGCCCTACCGCGACGAGGACGACCTGATCGCGCAGGCGAACGACACGGTCTTCGGGCTGGCCTGCGGGCTCTGGACCCGCGACTACCGACGGGCCTGGCGGATCGCGCGGCGCATCGACGCGGGCACGGTGTGGATCAACACCTACAAGCAGTTCAGCATCTCCACCCCGTTCAGCGGGATGAAGGCCAGCGGCGTGGGCACCGACAAGGGCCGCGACGCGATCCTGCAGCACACGCGGCAGAAGAGCATCTACTGGGGACTCGACGAGGACCCGCTGCCCTGGGCCGGGTGAGCAGCTCGCCGCAGGACATACCCCTGGGCGTGCCGAGCGGCGGCGTGGTCGAGCGAGCTCTCCAGGCGGCTCAACAGGTCCGCGAGGCGGTCGCGCTCGGTCTCGGTCAACCCGGTCAGCATGTCGCGCTCGTTGGCGAAGTGCGCCGCGGTGACCTCGTCGGTGAAGCTCAGGCCTTCCTCGGTGAGCTGCACGTGGACGGTGCGCCGGTCGTGCGGGTCACGATCGCGCCGCACCAGCCCGGCGGCTTCGAGCTTGTCGACGCGCTGGGTGATGCCGCCCGTGGTCACCAACGCGGCATCGGCCAGCTCCCCGGCGGTGCGCCGGTAGGGCGGGCCGGCACGGCGCAGCGACGCCAGGATGCTGAAGCTGGCCATCGTCAGGTCGAACGACTGGAAGATCCGGTTCAGCTGGTCCTGGTAGCGGTGGTAGGCGCGGTGCAGGCGACCGAACACCGCCATACCGGAGGCGTCGACGTCAGGGACCTCGCGCCGCCACTCCTCCAACATGAAGTCGACGGCGTCCGGTCGGGACCGGTTGCGACGTACCACCTTTTCCCCTTCCCGGGGTCCGAGGAAGCTGCGCGGCTAAGAATAGCAGGACTAAGGGATTCGCAGTCGCGAACGCGCGCGGCCGAGTCGCTCCTGGTCGAGACGGGTGGGGAAGTCGTCGCTGGAGCCGATGTCGGGCGCGCGGTCGCTACCGCGCGGAGCTCGGCGTCACCACCGTGCGGGAGGTGGCGCCGTGGACGTCGTCCGTTGGCAGCGCGGGGAGCGGCCACCCGCGCCTGGGGAGACGTGAGAACCGGGTGGCAGGCCTCTCAGAACTCGAAGCCGCCGGGCTTGCCGTTGCGGTCGGCGATGAGCCCCGCGAGCGTCGCGATGGCGATCTCCGGCGGCGTGCGGGAGCCGATGTTGAGCCCGATCGGCCGGTGGACCCGCTTGATCTGGGAGTCGTCGACGCCGAGGTCGCGCAGCGCCTGGACGTGCGGACCCTCGTGGCGGGGGTTGCCCATCACGCCGATCCAGCGAGCCTCGTGCTGCAGGGCGTCGCGCAGCACGGGTCCGAGCTCGTCGCGGTGGTGGTCGGTGACGACCACGTCGGTGCCCGGGCTCAGCTCCGGCACCTCGGCGAGCGCGTCCAAGCCCTCAGCGCGCTGCGGGTCGGGTTCGATGAGCAGCGTGGTGTAGCCGAGGTCCCGGCCGTAGCGCAGCAGGTGCTCGGCGACCGGTGAGGCGAAGACCGCCGCCAGCACTCGCTGTCCGGTTTCGACTGGCACGTCACCGTGCGCGACCGCGCACGCGGCATCCTCGGTCATGAGCCAAGCATGCCAGCCGCCCCAGACCGCGACCAGGTCGGGACGTGGATCACCGGATCACCGAGCGGACAGGGACGAACGGCTCAGCACGCGACGTCGGTCGCCGCCTCCCGCCCCTCGCCCGTTGGAAACCCGTCGTGCTCGCCCAGCGAGCAGTCCTGCCACTCGGCAGGACCGACCCGTGGAGCCCTTCGCATGCGACCCTCCCACCACGGTGGCGACGCTCGACCCTGGACGCTCCGGTGCTCGAGCGACCGACCGCGGTGGTCCGGCTAGCCACGACCGGGCCGCGCCGAAGCCCGCGACGCGGCCCGGTCGCCGAAAGCGCCGCGACCACCTCAGCGGCAACGCGCGGTCGAGAAGGGTGCGATGGCGTTGGTCCGCTCCCCACTGGTCCCGGCGGAAGGAGCCCGACCTCGGCTGCACCGGCCGCTCGGTGCGCTGTGAGCTGACCCCGAACGGCCAACGAGCATGTTCGCTCTTACGAACGCGTCATCGTGGCCAAGTAGGCGGGCACGTCGACCTGGGCCCCGTCCGCGACGCCGAAGACCTCGGCGTGTTCGCCGCGCGCGATGCCCCGGTACGTGCTCGGGCGGATCCGTTCGACACGCCAGCCGTCGGTGAACGCACGTGCGAAGGCCGACTCGGGGACGCGCGGGCCCAGGGCGGGTTCGACGTCGGCCAGCGCGAGCACGTGCACCGTCGCTCCCGACCTGCACACCCCGTGCAGGCTGCGCGCGTAGCGCTGCTGGTCCTCCTCGCCGAAGACGTGGAACAGCGCGCTGTCGACCACCGTGTCGTAGGGCCCGCCGGTGAGCGCGAGCGCGTCGGCGACCGCGAAGCGCCCGGACACGCCGCGGGCGGCGGCGCCGGCCTCGGCGAGTTCGATCGCGTGCGGCGCGGCGTCCACGCCCAGCACGTCGTAGCCGAGCTCGGTCAGCAGGATCGTGTGCTCCCCGGTGCCGCAGCCGGGGTCGAGCACCGCTCCTCCGATCTCACCACCGCGTTCGAGGTCGACCACCGCCGGTTGTGGCGCGCCGATGACCCAGGGTGCGGTCCCCATCACGTAGGCCTCGTCGAATACTGAGCGGTCCACAGACGTTCCCATGACGTGCCCCCTTCGCAAGAGCTGGTCTGACAACCCTCCAACTTCCACTTAGCTGGAGGTCAAGCAGCCGGGGCGCTGAGACCTACGACGTGACACGAACCACTCCACGATCAACTGGGAATGAGAGAGCCCTCGCTTATGTTGGTTGATAGCGACAGGCTCAAGTAGTTGGCGGCGATGCAGAGCAACACCGCCACGAGGAGGTAAGTAATGGCGACGTTCTTCGGACCGGTCGGTGGCCCGTTCGACGAGTACTTCGCGCGCTTCTTCGGGGCCGAGGACGCCACGGCCGGCTCGCGCCGCATCGACATCACGGAGCTGATGACGGAGCAGGCGCAGCAGCTGGTCGGCGAGGCCGCGAAGTTCGCCCGCGACCGCGGGCAGAGCAGCCTCGACGCCCTTCACCTGCTGTGGTCGGCCGCCAAGCAGGAGCCGACCCGGGCGCAGCTGGAGCAGCTCGGCGTGGACACCGAGTCCTTCGCCAAGCAGGTCGAGAGTCACCTGCCGGCGGTCGCCCGCCCGGTCGACGAGGAGTCCGTCTCGCTGACGCTGGCCGCGCGCACCGCGCTGGCCGACGCCCACCGGGTGGCCCGTGCCCTGGGCTCGACCTACATCGGCCCGCAGCACGTGCTGCTGGCGCTGTCGGCGAACCCCGAGACCGAGACCGGTCGGCTGCTGGGCACGGCGGGTGCCGGTCCGGAGGCGCTGCGCGCCGCCGGTCAGCAGCCCGCTTCGCAGCAGCAACCCCAGTCCAGCCCGAGCCGCGGCGAGACGCCGACGCTGGACGAGTACGGCCGTGACCTCACCGAGGCGGCCCGCGAGGGCGGCCTGGACCCGGTGATCGGTCGCGCCGACGAGATCGAGCAGACCATCGAGATCCTGTCCCGCCGCACCAAGAACAACCCGGTCCTGGTCGGTGAGGCCGGTGTCGGCAAGACCGCGATCGTCGAGGGCCTGGCCCAGCGCATCGCCTCCGGTGACGTGCCCGAGGTGCTCACCGGCAAGCGGGTCGTGCAGCTGGACCTCTCGGCGATGCTGTCCGGCACCCGCTACCGCGGTGACTTCGAGGAGCGGATGACCAAGGTCATCGACGAGATCGCCGCGCACAGCTCCGAGCTGGTCGTGTTCATCGACGAGCTGCACACCGTCGTCGGCGCCGGCGGCGCCGAGGGCGCGATGGACGCGGGCAACATGCTCAAGCCGCGGCTGGCTCGCGGTGAGCTGCACGTCGTGGGTGCCACCACGCTCGACGAGTACCGCAAGAACATCGAGAAGGACCCGGCGCTGGAGCGTCGCTTCCAGCCGGTCCAGGTGCCCGAGCCGAGCGTGGACGACACGATCACGATCCTGCGCGGGTTGCAGGAGCAGTACGAGCAGCACCACAAGGTCAGCTACACCGAGGAGGCCGTGGAGGCCGCCGCGAAGCTGTCCCACCAGTACATCAACGACCGCTTCCTGCCGGACAAGGCGATCGACCTGATCGACCAAGCCGGTGCCCGCAAGCGCCTCAGCGCCGGCGGTGTCGTCGACGACGGTGAGCTGCGGGCCAAGGTCGAGCGGCTGGAGCAGCTGAAGAACGAGGCGGTCGGGCAGGAGGACTACGAGCGCGCCTCCGCGCTGCGCGACGAGATCAACGGCGTCCAGGCGAAGCTGGACCAGGGCGTCTCGGGCGTGCTCGAGGTCGGCCCGGCCGACATCGCCGAGGTCGTCTCGCGGGCGACCGGTGTGCCGGTGTCGCGCCTGACGGCCGAGGAGAAGGTCCGCCTGCAGAGCCTCGAGTCGGAACTGCACCAGCGGGTGATCGGCCAGGACGACGCGGTGCGGGCGCTGGCCCGCGCGGTGCGCCGTTCCCGGAGCGGTCTGGGCGACCCGAACCGCCCGGTGGGCAGCTTCCTGTTCCTGGGCCCGACCGGTGTCGGCAAGACCGAGCTGGCCAAGGCGCTGGCGGAGTCGCTGTTCGGCGACGAGCAGCGGATGACCCGGCTGGACATGAGCGAGTTCCAGGAGCGGCACACGGCCAGCCGCCTGGTCGGCGCCCCTCCCGGCTACGTCGGGCACGGTGAGGCCGGTGAGCTGACCGAGGCCGTGCGGCGCAACCCGTACTCGGTCGTGCTGCTCGACGAGATCGAGAAGGCGCACCCGGACGTGTTCAACACCCTGCTGCAGGTCCTCGACGACGGCCGGATGACCGATGGACAGGGCCGCACGGTGGACTTCAGCAACACGGTGCTGATCATGACCAGCAACCTGGCTTCGGAGGTCGTCTCCAGCGCGGGCGGCAAGATCGGCTTCACGGCCGGCAGCCCGACCCAGGACCTGGAGGACCGGGTCATGCCGAAGCTCAAGGACGCGTTCCGGCCGGAGTTCCTCAACCGCATCAACGAGATCGTGGTGTTCAAGCGCCTCGACGGCGAACAGCTGCACACCATCACGCGTGCGCTGCTGGCGACCACCACGAAGCGGCTGGCCGACATGGGCATCGAGGTCGAGTTCGACGACTCGGCGGTGTCCTGGGTCGCCGACCGCGGCTACCAGCCGGAGTTCGGTGCTCGGCCGTTGCGCCGTGCCATCGAGCGCGAGGTCGACGACCGGATCAGCGACCTGATCCTGGACGGCCGGCTCACCGAGGGCACCCGGCTGCGGGTCACCACCGGCGAGGACGGCTTGGACTTCCAGGTGGACGCCCCGGTCCCGGCCTGAGTGCGCAGGTGAACCGAAGATGTGGAGGCGGGCACCTTCGGGTGCCCGCCTCTCGTCGTGCGCGGGAGGATCAGGGCGTGTCGGACCGCATCGCCGTCTACGGAACCCTGCAGCACGGCTCGGCCGCGTGGCACCTGCTGGAGCCGCTGGTCACCGGCCCGTCCGAGCGGGTCGAGCTGCCCGGAACGCTCTACGACACCGGCCGGGGCTACCCGGCACTGCGCCTCGACGGAGGTGGCCGGGTGCCCGCCCAGGTGTTCCGCCTGCGCGACCCCACCCGCGCCTGGCCGCTCCTGGACCACTACGAGGGCCCGGACTACGAACGCCACCTCATCACCGTCGCGGGCGGGTCGTGCTGGGTCTACTCCTGGCCGGGGCCGACCACCGGGTTCCGGCCGCTCCCCCGCGGCTGGCCACCCGCCTGAGCCGATCGGCCGGAGACCGGGCTGCGGCCTTCCCGCCCCGGATCTCCCACCCCAGGTCAGAGCGTTCCGGTTGCTGATCGGGTCCCACGGATTGACCCTTCACAGCACGTTCCAACGTTGCGATACTTGTTCAACCAGGCGGTACTACCCGGTGGAGGTGGGCCATGCTCCCCAGGGACGAGAGGCGCCGCCTGCGAGAGATCGAGCAGCAGCTCGTCGACGAAGATCCCCGGCTCGCGCGCAAGCTGAGCCAGACCAGCACGCTCGGTTACCTGCGTGCTCGCGTCTCGGTCCGGCTGGTGGCGGCGGCTTTCGCGGGCGTGCTGGCGATCATGTGCCTGTTCCTCGACGAGGGTGTGGCGGCGCTGACTTCGGCCGCGCTGGCGGGGCTGCTGATGATCTCCCGCACCTGGCGGGTCGAACTGCTCTGATCATCCACTGTGCCCGGTTCGCCCCGGCCGGCGAACACCCGGTGCTCGGGTGGTTCGGGCCCGCGTGGCCCGACACGTCGCTGGTGTGTCGGTGTGGTGCCCTGCCGCGCTCATGAGGAGAATCGGCGCGGACCTGCACCACTCGCTTCGCCGGGGAGTTCCACGATGACGACTGCTGCTTTCCTGGGCACCGGGACGATGGGCGCGCCGATGGTGCGCAACCTGGCCGCCGCCGGTTTCGACCTCCGGGTGTGGAACCGCACGCGCAGCCGCGCCGAGCCGCTCGCCGAGTGCGGCGCGGTCGTCACCGGTTCTCCAGCCGAGGCCGCCCGGGGCGCGGACGTGCTGATCACCATGCTGCTCGACGCCGACGCCACGATCGCCGCCGGTAGCGAGGCGGCAGCCGCGCTCAACCCGGGCGGGGTCTGGGTGCAGATGGGCACGATCGGTCTTCCCGGGACCGAGTCGGTGTGCGCCGCTGCGGCCGAGGTCGGCGGCATCGCCGTGGTGGACGCACCGGTGCTGGGCACGAAGATGCCCGCCGAGAAGGGCGAGCTGGTGGTGCTGGCCGCTGGTGCACCCGAGGTGCGCGAGCGCGTGCAGCCGCTGTTCGACGCGGTCGGCTCCCGCACCCGGTGGGTCGGCGAGAGCCCGTCGCAGGCGGCCGGGACCCGGATGAAGCTGGTGGCCAACAACTGGGTGCTGACGCTGACCAACGCCGTCGGCGAATCGATCGCGCTGGCCGAGGACCTCGGCGTGGACCCGTCGGAGTTCCTGGCCGCCATCGAGGGGACCGCTGTCGACTCCGCCTACGCCCACGTCAAGGGCAAGGCCATCATCAACGGCGAGTTCCCACCGGCGTTCGCCCTCAGCGCCGCCGCCAAGGACGCCGCTCTGGTCTCCCAAGCGGCGAGCGACGGCCTGCGGCTGGACCTGGCCGAGGCGGTCAGGGCCCGGTTCGCCCGAGCCCTGACCGCCGGTCACGGCGACGAGGACATGGCTGCGGTGTACTACGCCTCCCGGCCTTGACTCACCGCACGCGGCGTGGCGCGGGCACCGTGAAGCCGCCGTCGACGCGGATGTCGCGGGAGGATTCGCCGACCTCGACCCGGTAGTTGCCCGCGGCGACGGTCCACCTGCCGGCGAGCTGGTCCCAGTAGGCCAGCGAGCGGTCGGTGAGGGTGAACGTCACCGAAGCCGAGCGGCCCGGTTCGAGGGTGAGCTTGGTGAACCCCTTGAGCTGGCGCGGCGGCTGGGGCACGTCCTCGCGCGGCGAGGGCAGGCCCAGGTACAGCTGCGGCACCGCGTGCCCGGTGCGGGCACCGGTGTTGGTGACCACCACGCTCACCTCGGTGTCGGAGACCTCCAGGTCGGAGTAGCCGAAGGAGGTGTAGGACAGGCCGTGTCCGAACGGGAAGGCCGGTTCGACCTCGTGCGCGTCGTAGTGGCGGTAGCCGACGAAGACACCTTCGGTGAAGTGCACGTCCAGCCCCAGGCCCGGGTAGCGGGCGACGTCACCGGCGGTGGGCGTGTCGGCGTCGCTGTCGGGGAAGGTCAGCGGTAGCCGGCCTCCCGGGTCGACGTCGCCGAAGAGCACCCTGGCGAGGGCGGTTCCGGCGTTGGCGCCCGGGTACCAGGCCTCCACCAGCGCTCGCGTGCGGTAGCGCCACGGGGTGCGCACCGGACCGCCGGTCTCCAGCACGACGACGGTGTTGGCGTTGGCGTCCAGCACCGCGTCGATGATCGCGTCCTGGTCGGCCAGCGGGTTGCCCAGCGCGGGCGGCGGGAACTGGGCGACGCCGGAGTCGAGGTCGAGGTTCGGCTTGTCCAGGAACTCCGACATCATGTCGGAGACGACCACCACGGCGATGTCGGCGTTGCGCGCGGCTTCGGCCGCGGCCTGCGGCGTCCGGCCGGGCTCGTGCACGACGGTGATCCCGGCGTCGACGCCGCGCTGCTGGAGGCCCCGCAGCGGGGTGACGAAGCTGTACGGCGTGGTCGACGAGGAGCCACCGCCTTGCACGAACTCGTCGGCGGCGTCGCCGATCACCGCGATCGTGCTGCCCCGCAGCGCGTTCGCGTCCAGCGGCAGCAGGCCGTCGTTGCGCAGCAACGTCATGCCCTGCTCGGCCACGCGGCCGGCGATCTCGAGGTGCGCCGGCTTGTCGATCTGGCTCTCGTCGTCGGGGTACGCGGGACGGTCGACGATGCCGTGCGCGAACATGGTGCGCAGGATGCGGTGGGCGTGTTCGTCCACATCGGACGTCGCGGCCTGGCCGGTGGCCAGCGCGGTGCGGATCGCGGCGGGCGAGTACACCAGCGCGGGCCACGGCTCGAAGTCCATGCCGTTGGCCAGCGAGTTGCCGGTGGAGTGCATCGCGGCGTAGTCGGCGATGGTGTAGCCGGTGAAGCCCCACTCGTGCTTGAGCAGGTCGTTGAGCAGCCACTGGTGCTCGCAGGCGTACTGGCCGCCGACGCGGTTGTAGGAACCCATGACCGCGCCGACCCCGGCTTCGCGGACCGCGGCCTCGAACGGCGGGAGGTAGATCTCGCGCAGCGTGCGCTCGTCGACGACGGCGTTGTAGAGCATCCGCGACCCGACGACGCCCAGCTGGCCCTCCTGGACGTAGGCGGCGAAGTGCTTGACGCACACCAGAACGCCCTCGGAATGCGCACCCTCGGCCCAGCCGACGCCGATGCGCGAGGACAGCAGCGGGTCCTCACCGAAGCCTTCGAAGGCGCGGCCCGAGGTGGGCAGCCGCAGCACGTCAACGGTCGGCCCGAACACCACGTCGTTGCCCTTGCAGCGCACCTCGTTGGCGACGGTGGCGCCGTAGGTCGTGGCCAAGTCCGTGTCGAACGAGGCGGCCAGCGAGACGCCGGAGGGCATCGAGGTGCCGCTGCCCTGCCGGGAGCCCACCGGGCCGTCGCCGTAGTACACCGGCGGGACGCCGAGCCGGTCGACGCCGTGGCCGGTCCCGGTGTGCCCGGAGCCGGCGGCGCCGAACAAGTCGTCACCGCCGAGCAACGAGATCTTCTCGTCCCACGTCATCTCGCGGAGCACCAGCGACGCTCGTTCGTCGGGCGGCAGCCCCGGACCGCACCACGCGTGCTCACCACAGCGCCCCGGCGCGGCCGCCGCCGCACCCGTGGGCAGGACGGTGGCCAACCCGGCCAGTCCGGCGGCTGTCATCAGCGTCCGACGATTCACGTGCTGCATCTGGCGCAGGGCTCCCCTCATTCCGTACGTCGTACGATCCGCCCAGTCTCCGCCAGCGACGCGCGCAGATCATCACCCAGATGCAGTCACCTGAGCCACCAAGCCAGCCCAGGAACCGCCTGTCACGACCACGAACACCACCCCACCCGCCGCACGAGCCTCGAACCCCCGGCAACAAGCCGCTTCCCCACAACGGGAGACAGCCGCCCCCACCCAGCCTCCCTCGTGGTCTCACCCGAACCCGGTAGCCGCCTCCGGGCCGACCCTTGCGCGGGCTCACGACACTTCGCGCGACACGTCGTTCGGCTCCCGAACGACCCGGGATGGCCAGGGCCGGAGCTCGTCGGGGTGGAACACGGCGGCGAGTGGTGGGAAGGCGGCCGCGCTGATGACCCACGCACGGCCGGGTCGCCGGTGGCCGCGGCCTTGTCGGTGACGTCCCGGTTCTCGATGGCCGGTGACAGGCGCGGTCTTCGACGCGGGGGACGTCGCCCTGCGGGAGGGGCTTCAGACCCTCCCCGGCGCCTGCGGCCCGGCGGAAGGTGTACCTGTGCCGAGTTCGAGTCCCAGGGGGCCAACGATGACGATCTCGCTCGACAGCCAACAGCTGATGCGCTACCAGGCGCAGGCCCGCTCGCCCGTGGCCGCCTACCTCATGCTCGCCGTCTTCGGCGTGTTCGGCGTGCACCGGTTCTACGTCGACCGCGAGGGACCCGGCATCGCGCAGTTGGTGCTCACCCTCACGCTCGTCGGCTTGCCGGTGACGCTGGTGTGGGTCGTCGTCGACGCGTTCCTGCTGCACCGCTACGTCGTCGAGTGGAACCTCGACCTCGTTCAGCGGCTCAGCACCGACACGACGCTCACCGTCTGAGTCGCGGTGCGGAGCCGCGATGCCGGCAACGGAACCCGAGGCGAAAGCCCGGAACACGCCTCCACCGCCGACCGCACCACACCGCAACCAGCCGCCTCCGGGGTCCCATCCCGGCCCCGAAGGCCGCCTCCAGGACGACCCTTGCGCAGGCCCACGACATCACGCGCGAAATGTCGTTCGGCTCCCGAAGGACCCGGCGCGGACCGGGCGGTCCGCGAGCCGGGGCGGCAGGGCGTTCGGGTCAGGCGGGCGGGGTCGTGGGCTGGGAGGCGGCCATGCGCTGCCTGCGGTGGGCGGCCATGCGGACCGGGGCGTTGGCGACGCCGTACCCCGCGTAGTCGCCGACGCGTTGCACGAGCTCGAGGAACACCCGGGAGCCGAACAGCTCGGTGACCACGTGCAGGAACTCCCCGCCGGCGTCGCGGTCGTAGAGCACCGATCCCCGCCGAAGCGAGGCCAGCAGCTCGGGGTCGAGTGCGAAGCGGGCGTCGAGGTCGTCGTAGTAGTTGTCCGGGATCGGCAGCACAGGAGCACCGGACGCGCGCAGCCGTTCGGCCATCGCGAGCACGTCGGTGCAGGTGAAGGCGATGTGCTGCGGGTCGCGGACGGCCGGGGCCCACTCGCCGCGCCGCACCAGGGTGCCGTTGAGGGCGATGCGCACCGAGCAGGTGGCGTCGACCATGCCGCGGTTGCGGACCATCCCGAAGGGAGCCGCGTACTCGGTCACCTCCTCCGGTTCGAGGCCGAGCACCGAGCGGCAGAACAGCGCCGCCTCGTCGAAGTGGTCGAACGGCTGGGTCAGCGACACGTGGTCGATGCCGGTGATCAGCCCCTCGGGCGGAGTCGCGGAGTCGCGGAAGTCGGAGAGCCAGCCGTCGGGTGCTGAGGTGTCGCAGAAGAACACGCCGGTCCCGTCGGGCGCGGCGACCGAGGCCAGGCCTGCTTCCTGCGGACCGCGCTCGCGCGGCAGGATCGGCGAGCTCATCGCCTCGGCTCGCCGGGCCGAGCGCAGCGGGTCGGCGCTCTCCACCGCCAGTGCGCCGATCTCGGCGGTGTCCGGTTCGGAGGCGGAACTGTTGATCAGCACCCGCGCACCGCCCTGCTCCCAGCGGTGCACCGCTTTGCTGCGGTGCTCCCCGGTTTCGACGAAACCCAGCGCGGCCAGGCCGTCGGCGAGCCCGGTGGCGGTGGCGGGGTCGGCGAGGAGTTCGGCGAAGGCGTAGCCGTTGAGCTCGGGGGCGGGTTCGGCGACCGGGATCCCGAGCTGCTCCTCGAGCAACCGCAGCGAGCGCATCGCGTCCACTGCAGCGGGTTTCGGGTCCGCCTGCCGGAAGACGTCGTTGAACACCTCCAGCGACAGCGGACCGGTGTAGCCGGCCTCGAGGACGTTGCCCGCGAAGGTCGTCAGGTCGAACGAGCCCTGCCCGGGGAACAGTCGGTGGTGACGGCTCCACTGCAGCACGTCCATGTCCAGCTTCGGCGCGTCGGCGAGCTGCAGGTAGAACAACTTCTCGCCGGGGATGGTGCGGATGAGCGCGGGATCGCCGTCGCGGGAGAGCACGTGGAAGGAGTCCAGGCAGAGCCCCAGCGCGGGGTGGTCGGCGCGGCGCACGATCCGCCACGAGTGCTCGTAGGTGTTGACGAAGCGGCCCCAGGCCAGCGCCTCGTAGGCGACCCGCATGCCGCGCGCCTGGGCGTGCTCGGCGAGGGTGCGCAAATGCTCGGCGGCCAGTTCGTCGTCGTCGACGGCCTCCGGGGACACCGTCGAGCACACCAGGACCAGGTCGGTGCCCAACTGCTCCATGACGTCGAACTTGCGCTCGGCGCGGCGCAGGTTCTCCCGCAACCGCGCGGGCGGAACCGCTTCGAAGTCGCGGAAGGGCTGGTATAGGTCGACCGACAGGCCCAGCTCGCGGCAGTGCGCACCGATCTCGGCGGGCGAGGCGGCCGAAGCGATCAGGTCGTTCTCGAAGATCTCCACGCCGTCGAAACCGGCGGCAGCGGCGGCGACGAGCTTGTCCTCCACGGTGCCCGACAGGCAGACGGTGGCGATGGACCGTCGTGGCTCAGACATGCGCTCCCTCCAGTTCGGCGAAGTGCCGCAGCATCCGCTCGGCGTCCGGTTCCAGTCCGGTGAACAAGCGGAAGGCGTCCACCGCTTGGAAGACCGCCATGCCACCACCGTCGAGCACCCGGCAGCCGTTGCGACGCGCGGTCACCACGAGTTCGGTCTCCAGGGGCCGGTAGACGACGTCGGCGACCCACAGCTGCGGGCGCAGCAGCTCGACCGGCACCGGCAGGCCCGGGTGGGCTGCCATGCCTGTCGGCGTGGCGTGCACGAGACCGTCCGCCTTCTCCAGTTCCTCGGCGAGGTCGCCGCCGACCACGGCGCGCTCGGGCAGGGAGAAGGCCAGCGCGGCGGCGCGGTCGGTGTCGACGTCGACGATCCGCACTTCCCCCGCACCCAGCCGCAGCAACGCGTGCGCCACCGCTGCCCCGGCGCCGCCGGCGCCGAGCAGCAGCACCCGGTCCAGTTCGACGTCGGGCAGTCCGCGCTGGAGGCTGCGGGCGAACCCGGAGTGGTCGGTGTTGTGCCCGAGGGCGCGACCGCCGTCGAAGACGACGGTGTTGACCGCGCCCAGGGCCGCTGCGTCCTCGTCGACCTCGTCGAGGTGGTCGAGCACGAGCTGCTTGCAGGGGTGTGTGATGTTCAGCCCCCGGTAGCCCTGCGCGCGAGCGCGGGCCAGCAGGTGCCCGACGGCGCTCGGCGGCACCTCGATCTCGTCGAGGTCCCACCGCTCGTAGCGGTAGTCGAGGCCGAGCTCGGCGGCCTCCCGCTCGTGCAACGCCGGGCTCAGCGACGGGCCGATGCCCGATCCGATGAGCCCCACCAGGTAGCCGTCGTGCACTCCGCACTCCCCATCAAGTAACGAACTAGCTAGTTAATAGTAGGCACACGAAGCGCCGGGCCGGAAGAGCCCGTGCATTAGAGTGGCCGTGAAGTGCAACAACCGCAGGGGAGCATCGTGGCCGCACCGACGTCCGACACCGGAGCGATCAAGCAGCGCGACGCCGACCGGACCCGCGCCGAGATCCTGCGGGTGGCCACCGAGGAGTTCGCCGACAAGGGCTACGCAGGCGCCAGGGTGGACGAGATCGCGGCTCGCACCAGCACCACCAAGCGGATGATCTACTACTACTTCTCCGGCAAGGAACAGCTCTACCTCGCCGCGCTGGAGAACGCGTACTCGGTCATCCGCGGGCTGGAGAGCCAGGTGGACGTCGAGGCGCTCGAACCGGCCGAGGCGATCCGCAAGCTCGCCGAGCTGACCTTCGACCACCACGAGTCGCACCCGGACTTCCTGCGGCTGGTCAGCATCGAGAACATCCACCGCGCCGAGCACCTGACCAAGTCCGACCTGCTGCCCGGGCTGGCCGGGCCCGCGGTGGAGGTCCTGGAGGGCGTGCTGCGGCGCGGGCGGGAGGCCGGCCAGTTCCGCGACGACGTCGACGCGCTGGACGTGCACATGATGATCAGCTCGTTCTGCGTGTTCCGCACCGCCAACCGCTACACGTTCCAGGCGATCTTCCAGCGCGACCTGCTCGACCCGCAACGGCGTGACCACTACCGGCGCATGCTCGGCGACATGGTCCTCGACTTCCTGTCACGAACGTAGAACGCACCCTTGACACGCGTGCACGGGCGCTTCACAGTCTTGAGAACTAACTAGATGGTTCATAAGTCACCGCGCAACGGTGCACGGACTTCCCGGAGCAGACAGTGACCGACGGCCCCAGAGCCACCCAGGGCAAACCGCGCAAGGCCGCGATCGCCGCGTGGATCGGAAGCGCACTCGAGTACTACGACTTCTTCATCTACGGCACCGCCGCCGCCCTGGTCTTCAACAAGATCTTCTTCCCCACCTCCGACCCGACGACCGGCACCCTGCTGGCACTGGCCTCCTTCGGCGTCGGCTACCTGGCACGGCCGATCGGCGCGTTCGTCCTCGGCCACATCGGCGACGCCTTCGGCCGCAAGCGCGTGCTCGTCGCCACCGTCCTGCTGATGGGGATCTGCACGGTCCTGGTCGGGTGCCTGCCCACCTACGACCAGATCGGCGTGGCCGCACCGGCGCTGCTGGTCGCTCTGCGCCTGCTGCAAGGGTTCTCCGCAGCCGGTGAGCAGGCCGGCGCGAACTCGATGTCGCTGGAGCACGCCCCCGCGCACCGGCGCGCGTACTACACCAGCTTCACCCTCAGCGGCACCCAAGCCGGGCAGATCCTGGCCACCGCGGTGTTCCTGCCGGTGGCAGCGCTGCCGGAGGAGCACCTCATCACGTGGGGCTGGCGGGTGCCGTTCTGGCTCAGCGCGATCGTGGTCGTCGTCGCTCTGGTGATCCGCAGCAAGCTCGACGAAACCCCCGTGTTCGTCGAGGAGGTCGCCGAGACCAAGCGCGAGAAGACCCCGCTGCTGCCGCTGTTCCGCGACCACTGGGCCGGTGTGCTGCGGGTGGTCGTCGCCTCCGTGATCGCCGCAGTGAGCACCATCTTCACCGTCTACGCGCTCAGCTACGCGGTCAACACCGTGGGCCTGGCCAAAACGCCGATCCTGTGGGTGGGCGTGCTGGCCAACGTCGTCGCGCTGGCGGCGATCCCGATGTGGGCGGCCCTGGCGGACCGGATCGGCCGCAAGCCGGTGTTCATCGGCGGTTCGGCAGGGTGCGCCGTCCTGATGTTCGGTTACCTGTGGTCGCTGTCGACGGGCAACTGGGCGCTCATCTTCACCTCCGGCATCCTGCTGTTCGGCGTGGTCTACAGCGCCACCAACGGGATCTGGCCCGCCTTCTACGGCGAGATGTTCCCGGCGAAGGTGCGGCTGTCCGGCATGGCCGTGGGCACTCAGATCGGGTTCGCGCTGGCCGGGTTCTCCCCCACCATCGCCGAGGCCATCGGCGGTGGAGCCGACGGCTGGGTCTACGTCGCCCTGTTCACGGCCGGTCTGTGCGCGCTGAGCATCATCGCCGTCGCCTCCGGCCGCGAGACCCGCGACGTCCCGACCCCGGAGCTGGGCCTGCGCAAGACCCCGGCCGCGGTCTGACACCTCCCCTCCCCCCACCCCGGTCGCAGTGGAGACCTCATCCACCGCGGCCGGGGTTTTCCCGTTCGCACGCACCGGATCTCGCTCCGTGGGAGCACGAGGTCGAGCGTTGACCTCCGCGTGACGCGCTGCCAACATCCGTGGCGTGTTCATCAGGAACGCCTTCTCCTGGCGGCTGCACGTCGATCTGCGACGGCAGGCCAGCTCCACCTGTCCGGCTCACTGACGAGCCCTTCGCGACTCCGCGCGGTCCTCTGCGGGACCGCGGTGGTCGACGTCCTTCACACCCGGTCTTCCCCGAGACGGGGAGCTGACCGGTTCCTCGCGCGCACCCGCTGACGTCCCGTCGTGCGGGGTGATCCGTCGCGCCCCGGCAGATGGAGTGGAAAGCCTTGCACCGTCGTCAATTCCTGTCCTTGTTCGCAGCCGGCTCGGCCGCCGGGCTGCTCGCCGCGTGCTCGGGAGGCAGCGGAGGTGACGCCGAGTCCGCACCCGTGCCACCACCGGTGCCCACCGACCAGCTCGCCGGGGTGACCTTGCGGGTCGGTGACCAGAAGGGAGCGTCCCAGTCGCTGCTGCGCTCGGCCGGGCTGGACGACTTCCCGTACCGGGTCCAGTGGGCCACCTTCACCTCCGGCCCTCCGCTGCTGGAAGCGCTGTCGGCCGACGCCATCGACATCGGCGGCACCGGCAACACTCCCCCGCTGTTCGCCGCAGCCGCCAAGGCCGACATCAAGATCGTCGCCGCCTCGCAGGGCAACGTGACCAGCGACGCCCTGGTCGTGCTGCCGAACTCACCGCTGCGGTCGCGGGAGCAGTTGCGCGGCCGCACGATCGCGGTCTCCAAGGGCAGTTCCGCGCACGGCCAGATCCTGCAGACCCTCGCCGCCGTCGGTCTCACCCCCGACGACGTCGAACTCGTCTTCCTGCAGCCCGCCGACGCGCTCGGCGCGTTCAAGCAGGGATCGGTGGACGCCTGGGCGATCTGGGACCCCTACTTCTCGCAGGTCCAGCTCGAAGCCGGTGCGCGGTCCCTCGCCGACGGGCGCGGTGGCGGGGCGAACGGCTACAGCTTCCAGGTCGCGAGCACCGCGGCGCTGGCCGACGCCCACCGCAACTCGGCGATCGCCGACTACCTGACCCGGCTGGCCAAGGCCAACCGATTCGCCCACGCCCACCGCGAGGAGCGCGCCCGGGCCTGGTCGGAGGACACCGGGTTGCCGATCGAGGTCACCCGCAGGGCCACCGAACTCGGCCCGGACCTGCCGGTCCCGCTCGACGACCGGGTCATCCGGTCCGAGCAGGAACTGGCCGACGCCTTCGTCGCGGCCGAGGAGATCCCGCGCAGGTTCGACTTCGCCGAGTTCGTCGACAACCGCTTCGCGACCCAGCTCGCCACCGCCTAGAGGACGCGCCATGCCCATCACCACCCACTGGTTCCTGCCGACGCACGGTGACGGCCGGTCGGTCGTCGACCGCCCGCACACCACGCCGACGGGCGCCGACACACCACGCCGCCCCGACATCGACTACCTCGCGCAGGTCGCCCAAGCCGTCGAAGGGCTCGGCTTCACCGGGATGCTCACGCCCACCGGCAGCTGGTGCCAGGACGCCTGGATCACCACGGCAGCGCTGCTGGCGCGCACCAAGCGGATCAAGTTCTTGGTCGCCTTCCGCCCGGGCTCGCTGTCCCCGACGCTCGCGGCGCAGCTCGCGAGCACCTACCAGAAGGTTTCCGAGGGCCGTCTGCTGCTCAACATCGTCACCGGCGGGGAGTCGACCGAGCAGCAGCGCTACGGCGACTGGCTCGACCACGACGAGCGCTACGCGCGCACCGACGAGTTCCTGGCCGTCTTGCGCGGCATCTTCGCGGGCGGGCCCGTCGACTTCGACGGAGAGCACTACAGCGTGCGCGGAGCGACGTCGTTCGAGCCGCCGGACCCGGCACCGCCGCTGTACTTCGGGGGATCGTCGGACGCGGCGCTCCCGGTGGCCGCGCGCCGCGCCGACGTGCACCTGACCTGGGGCGAGCCGCCGAGCGCGGTGAGCCGCAAGGTGCAGCGACTGCGCGAGCTGGCCGCAGAGCAGGGCCGCGAGCTGCGGTTCGGCTTGCGCGCGCACGTCATCACCCGCGACACCAGCGCGGAGGCGTGGGGCACCGCGCAGCGGTTCCTGGAGCAGATGGACCCGGCCGACGTCGCCGCGTCGCAGGCCAAGATCGCCCGGACCGAAGCGGTCGGCCAGCAGAAGATGGCCGAGCTGCACGGTGGCGCGCTGCCCAGCAGCGCCCGTGACCTGGAGGTCCACCCCGGCTTGTGGGCCGGTGTCGGGTTGCTGCGCGGTGGTGCCGGAACCGCGCTGGTGGGCAGTCATTCGGAGGTCGCCGACCTCATCGAGGAGTACCACGAGGTGGGCATCGACGAGTTCGTGCTGTCGGGCTACCCGCACTTGGAGGAGGCCTACTGGTTCGGCGAGGGCGTGCACCCCGAGCTCGCCCGGCGTGGCCTGCGCGGCTCGAACCCGTCCGCGGCTGCGCGCGAGCTGACCGTCGCACCGCACTGACCTGGAGACGAGGACGGCCCCGGCCATGTGGCCGGGGCCGTCCTCGTGCTCAGTAGCGGTTGTTGCCGGGCGCCGGGCGCTGCGGCGGGCGACCGCCGGGGGCGCCTGGGCGGCCGGGGCCACCCGGAGGCTGCGCGCCCGGACGACCCGCTCCCGGTGGCGGACCCGCGGGCGGGGCGCCCTGCGGACGCCCCTGGTTCGGCCCACCGGGACGACCTTGGCCCGGAGCCGGGGGGCGCCCGCCCTGGTTCGGCGGGTTGGCCGGCGGGCGCCCCTGGTTGGGCGCTCCGGGACGGCCACCGCCGGGCGGCTGCGGGCCGGGACGCCCCTGGCCCTGACCCTGCCCCTGGCCGGCCGGACGTCCCTGCCCGGGGGCGCCGGGGCGGCCCTGCCCGGAACCGGGGCGTCCGCCCGGCCGGCCGGCGGGCGGCTGGGCGCCCCGCTCAGGCCAGGAGGTCTCCGCGCGGGAGGGCCTGCGGTCCTCGTGCTCGAAGGCCAGGTCGAAGTCGTCGTCGTCACGCCGCCTGCGGCGAGGCAGCCGCACCGGCGCCTTGCCCGCCTGCTTGCGGCTGTTGACCCAGAGGTCGAAGCCGAAGATCGCCAGGGCCATGATCAGCAGGATCAGGCCGAGCAACGGCACGTCCAGGACCAGCGCCGTCACCAGTGCGAGTACCAGCATCACGATGATCGGTACCCACGCGAACGGGTCGATCCGGTCCAGGATCGCGGAGACCCCGCCGGAATCGTCGTGGTCCGCGTCACGTGCCATCGAGACTCTCCACCTTCACTCTGCGCCCGGCCGCGGAAGTGTACCGGAGAACGACCTCCGGACCCGCGACCCGCACCCGCGCCAAGCGGGCACGATCACGCCTTGTGTACGCCATCATCGACCGGCCAAGCAGACCTGGGCGACCCAGGCCCCGCCCCGGCCGGTTCCGGCGCGGGACGCGTTCGGCGTCTCGCCGCCGCCCGCCGCGCGGACCGGTGAAGATCATACGCACAGACGGGTTTCCCCCCGTTCCCACCGGCCCCCTCACAGCGCCGATGCGGAGGACTCCACGGGGTGACCAGGTATTGCACTGGCGGATGTTCGCGGACCCGTAGGAAGGAGGCGGTTGCACGCGGCGGAAATGCTCAGTCCTCTGTGGATCGTTCGGCCGGCCCGCCGAGAATGCGCGATCAGGAGTTGATCACTCAGGGCCCATGACTCCTCTGCGGCGTCGTCACCCTTCGCCCTACAGGCGAACGGGTTTCGACCCCGCAGCAACGGCGAGGAGATCAACTGCGCACTCCGCCAGTGAGAAGATCAGAAAAGCCGCTGTGCCCGCTCGTCCTCATTTCGGTGACCGATCAGCGGATTTCGAGGTGCTGGTGATCGAAACGTGGTGAGCACGGGCTGCCGAACGCGCGGCGAGCGGACGGAAATGCGTGGGGAAAGCGTTCTGCCGAGCGTGCAGAACGGACTGTTCCGGTCCGGGTCCCAGGAAAGTGATCGGAGAGGCTCGTCACCTGACGCTGACGCGGCTTCCGCTGTAGCCGTCGACCTCGCCGACGGCACACCAGCGGTCGAACACTCCGTGCAGGTCAGCGACCGCGTCGGCTCCTCGCGCAACCCTGCCGCACGTGCCCGGCCCGCCAGGAACCTGGTCGCCGCCACACCCCGCCTCCGCCGAGCGCCCGGACCTGCCCGTGGACCGGCTGCGCGGGGCTGGGGACCTGTTCAGCCCGGGCGGGCCGCGGCGAAGGTCCTGCTGCACGCCGCCTCCTGCACCCTCGACACCGACCGGAGCCTGCACCTCCGGGTCGAGCTCCCGTGGCAGGACGCGGGCAGACGCAGAGCGGGCCGCCCACGCCCGGTAGTGCTCGTCAAGATCAACGACCGGCCGCCGCGAGCCCGAGCCAGGACGCAGTCCTATGTGGATGCGCCGTCACACGGCGGTGCGGTCCAGGGCGTGGCGGACGAGCGTGAGCAGCACCTGCTTGCACAGCTCCCGGTCGCGGGCGTCGCAGATGACGATCGGCACCTCGGACGGGACCACCAGGGCGTCGCGCACTTCCTCGGGTTCGTAGCGGTACCCGTCGTCGAAGACGTTGACCGCCACCACGAACGGGATGCTGCGCCGCTCGAAGAAGTCCACCGAGGCGAACGCTTCGTGCAGCTTGCGGGTGTCCACCAGGACCACCGCGCCGACCGCGCCCAGCGCGAGGTCGTTCCACAGCGGCCAGAACCGGTTCTGGCCCGGTGCGCCGAACAGGTACAGCACGACCTCGTCGGAGATGGTGATGCGGCCGAAGTCCAGCGCGACCGTGGTCGTCTCCTTGCGGTCGACGCCGCGGAGGTCGTCGACCCCCTCGCTGGCGACGGTCATCTCCTCTTCGGTGGTCAGCGGCGGGATCTCGCTGACCGCACCGACCATCGTCGTCTTGCCGACGCCGAACCCACCGGCCACGACGAGCTTCACCGGTACCGGCGCCCGATCGTCGCCGCCCTGCGCAGCACCTCGGGCGGACCGCGCCGGAACAGCCGGTTCCCACACGACTTTCGGATCCGCCACCCTAGAGTCTGCTGAGCCCACGGTACACCTGCTCCAAGATCTCCCTGCTGACTTCGGTACGAGGCGTGCGCACGAAGACGGCACCGTGGTCGAGCAGGTCACCGCACAGCACCCGGACCACGCCCATCGGCTGCCCCAGCGACACGGCGAGCTCGGCGAGCGACACGGGTCGGTGGCAGGCCTCCAGGATCGCGCGGTGCTCGGGCGTGAGCTCGAGCTCTGGAGCCTCGGGCTGCGGCTCGACGGTGAGCACCTGGGTCGCCGTGTCGAGCCGGTGCTTGTGCTGCCCGGGAGTGCGACCGCGCGTGATCGTGTACGGCCGGACCATGGGGCCGGCTTCGTCGTCGTACCACGCCTCCTCCACGGTCAGGTCCTCTCCGCGGCCACACCGTGCAGCTCCCGCGGCGCGGCCGACAGGAACGAGCCGACACGGGTGATCAGCCGGCCCATCTCGTAGGCGACCAGCTCGATGTCGGTGTCCGCGGCCGACAGCACCGCCAGGCAGGCGCCGCTGCCCGCCGCCGAGACGAACAGGAAGCCGTGCTCCATCTCGACGTGGGTCTGCGCGACCTGGCCGCAGCCGAAGTCCTTGCTCACGCCCTTGCCGATGCTGCGCATGCTCGACGCCGCGGCGGCCAGCTTGTCCCCCGCGTCCCGGTTCAGCCCCGCCGACTTGGCGATGACCAGGCCGTCGTTGGACAGGACCACGGCGTGGTCCGCTCCGTGCACTCCCCGCACGAAGTCGTCCAGCAGCCAACTCAGTTTCGATGCCCTCTCGGTCATGCCACCTCACCTGCACTCGCTCATCGTCCGGGTCTGCTCACGAGCCGCTGCTGTCTCGTTCGTCGACGCCGCCTCGGAACGCGCGGCGGAAGCCCGCCAGCTTGCTCGGCGAGGCGACCACCGCCTCTTCGGCGTCGGGATCGTCCTGGAGCCCGTCGGCCAGGTGCGTCTGCGGCACCCGCTTCGGCAGGGCAGGACGGTTCTGCTCCTCGCGCTGGGGTCCCTGGTCCTGCGCGGGTTCGTCGAGCGCCGCTGCGGACCCGGTGCTCGCGTCGGCCGAGGTGTCGTCCGCGCCGGTCGCGGGCTGGTCGGTCATCCTGCCATCCCAGCTCATCTCGCGCGGTTGCGGCACCGCCGTTCGTCCGGCTCGCGCACCGTTGATCGGCTGAGGCTCGTCGCTGGTCCAGTCCTCCAGGTTCCCGGCGAGGTCGTGGCGCCGCTGCACGGCGTCGACCGGCACCTGCGCGGTGTCGCCGTCGCTGCGCCGGGGGCCGGTGTCCAGGATCCGGTGCGGCAGCAGCACGGTGGCCCGCGCGCCGCCGTAGGCGGAGGCACCGAACTCCACGGAGATCTCGCGGCGCGAGGCCAGCCGGGCGGCGGTGAACAGGCCGAGCTGCTCGGCCTTGTTGTTCTCCAGCACGAGCCGGTCGAACTCGGGAGGCTCGTGCATCATCTCGTTGGCCTTCCGCCGGGTCTCGGGGTCCATGCCCAGGCCCTGGTCGGAGATGTCGATCGCGATCCCGCGCGCGACCTCGTCGACCCCCACGTGCACCTGCGTGGACGGCGGGGAGAACGCGGTGGCGTTGTCGATCAGCTCGGAGAGCAGGTGGATCGTGTCGCCCACGGCGGCGCCGTGCAGCATCACGTCCGGCACGCGGTCGATGACCACCCGCGAGTACTGGTCGATCTCGGAGATCGCCGACCGCAGCACGTCCATCAGCGCCACCGGGCGGGTCCACCGGCGACCGGGCTGCTGGTCGCCGAGGACCAGCAGGTTCTCCACCGTGCGACGGGCCCGGGTGGTGGAGTTGTCCAGCTCGAACAGCGTGGCCAGCTGCTGGGAGCTGCCCTCGTCGCGTTCCAGCTGGTCGATCGTGGTGTGCATGCTGCGCAGCAGCCGCTGGATGCGGTGCGCCATGCCGACGAAGACCACCCGCGCGCCCTGCCGGGCCCGGGCCTCGCCGACGGCGGCCTGCACCGCTTCCCGCTGGAACAGCTGGATGGCGTGGGCGACCTCGCCGACCTCGTCGCTGCCGTAGTGCTTCAGGCCGTCGACCTCAGCGTCGACGTCGACCGCCTCGCCCTCGCGGAGCCTGCGAACCACGTCGGGCAGCCGTTCGGCCATGGCCAGCGAGTCGGTGCGCAAGCCCTGCAACCGGGTCAGCAGCGCGTCGTCGACGACCACGCGGTACACGCGGCGGGCGAAGAGGAACGAGACGACCGAGATCGCCAGGGCTGCCAGGCCGCCGAGCAGCACCGTCCACAGCGTGCCGGTCGCACGGCTGACGGCACCGGCGGCGACCAGCTCGCTCTGGGTGCGGACCAGGTTCGACATCTCGGCACCGATGTCGTTGGTCATCCGGCGCCAGTCCTCGGCGCGCAGCTGCGGGCGATCGCCCGGACCGAACGGGCCGTGCGCGATGAGCTGGTCCTCGGCGAGGGCCAGCTGCTTCCAGTCCGGGTTGGCGGTCATCGCCGCGTAGCGCTGGCGCACCTCCGGCAGCAACGTGGTCGCGGTGGTCGCGACGGTGGTGCGGTGGCCGACGATGTGGCCGGTGAGCTGCCGGTGCTCGGCGGGGGTCAGTTCTTCCCTGGCCAGCGCCGTGCCGACCACCGACGATTCGCGGGAGAGCATGTCCGAGGCGCGGAACAGCGCCACCGCCGCGAGCGCTCCCTGGCGCGCTTCGGGGTCCGGCGTGATCCGCGACTGGATGTCGAAGAGCCGCGTCGCGGTGTCGAACATCGCGTCGTAGAAGGCGTTGAGCTCGTCGACGCTCACCTCGCCGGTGGCGATGCGGTGGCGCATCCCGGGCAGCCGCTCGAAGTGGCCGTTGAGCTCGTACATCGGCTCGACGACGTGGTCTGGGGCCGATCCCAGCACCGGGCCGGCCTTCTCGGCGAGCTGCTGCAGCGCGCCGTCGGTGGCGCGCTGCTGGCCGAGCAGCTCCGCGGTGGGCGTGCCGGGCCGGTTGAGGACCTCCAAGCTGCGGAGGCGTTCGCGCTGCACCTGGTCCAGGGCGTTGACCGCGGGCAACGACATCTCCTGCACGCTGGTGGCGATCTGCCGGGAGAAGATCGCGTCGAACGCGAACAGCGAGCACCCCACCGCCCACAGCACCGCCACGACGACCCACGGGACGAACACCGCCCAGGTCAGCCGCGACCGGATCGAAGCGGTTCCGGCACGTCGTCTTCCGGGACCTGGCGAGGATGAGGAGTCGTCTCGGATCGTCACTTCCACGTTCTTCCCACCGATGGTCTTCCGCCCACGCCAGGGCTCACCCCAGCGGCCCGACAATGCGTTCCCCCGATACGGCGCGCACCTTATCGGATGATCTTCGCTCAATCGTGGAGGCTGGCGGGTTCTCCACAACACAGCTGGACGGGCCACGGTTCTGCTGGGATTTTTCCCGGAGAACCGGGCTCGCGCGGAAGCCGTGGGAAATGGCGAGGCGGGTGCGCGCTCTCGATTTCCGCATTCCCCGCTAGATCACTCGAATGGAGTCCGGGAACATCACTCTCCGGAATTGTCGCCGCATTTCGCTCCTCTTCTTCTCGGCGACCGGGTGAACCGTCAGAACACGCGCCTTGCTTCGTCGGCGGCCTCGCGCAGCAGCGGCAGCCGCGCCGGGCCAGCCAGCCCGAGGTGGTACAGGTGCAGCTCGCTCGCCCCGGCCGCGCGCAACCGGCGCACGTGGTCGGCGAGGTCGCCGGCCTGCGGACCGACGGCCGTCACGTACGCGCCCACCTCGCGTGCGGCGGTGGCCCCGGCGGCGGCGACCTCCTCCGGTCCGGTCGAGCTCCAGCACGGCAAGACCACACCGTCGACCTCGCTCGCCGCGCTCGGGGTCAGACCCGGCAACGCCCCTGTGGCCCAGACATCGGCGCTGCCGTGCAGCAGCACCCGGCGGCCTGGCCCCACGGCGTCCAGCACCGCACGGCGCAGCAGGTCCGCCGCGTCGTGGCGGCCCGCCAGCAGAGCGGCGCGCAGCTCGTCGGGCAGGTCGTCGGTCGTGGCGGTCAGGTCACCGCTCGCGATGGTCCGGCGGACCTCGGTGCGCAGCAGCTCGCGCACCTCCTCGGCGTCGAAACCCGTCCAGCTGCGCGCGCACGCCGGGCAGCAGCACACCGACAGCAACCGGGCCGCGACCGGCGACCAGACCGCGTCGGTCTTCTCGTGCTGGTGCTGGTGCACCGCACCGAGCTGGCCGCACGCCTCCAGCACCACCGAGCGCACGTCGAGCCCGCCCAGCCCGACCTCGGTGAGCCGCGCTGCGTAGTCCCGCACCTCGGCGTGCGAAGGGCACAGCGCCCACGGGTAGACCTCGTCGAAGCAGTTGCGCACCGCGACGTCGGGGAAGCGCCCGCCCAGCAACGAGTTGTGCGTCAGCACCAGCCACGCGGCGGCCGCGACGCCGCAGCGGTTGAGCTCGGCGACCGCCTCACCGGCGCAGTCCGGGCCGACCCAGTCCGGCTCGGCGGGGCGCAGCCTGCCCCACCCGGCGCCCGCCGGTCGGTAGAGCGCCGCGTGCCGGGCCAGCACCGCGCTGCGGGTCTCGTCGAACGGGGTCGCCGCGCGGGCGCTGTGGTAGGCGACCGCGACGGCGACCTCGTCGACCCCGGAGTCCGCGACCCGGTCGGTGAAACCGGACCGGACGTCCCAGGGGTAGGCGTAACCGGTGACGCGGGCGCTCATCGTGCGACCGCCGCGCTCTTCTCCTTCGCGGCGCGGTCCAGCACGTCGAGCATCTCGTCGACCTCCTCGCTCCGCTCCGACGCGACCGCGCCGAGTCCGACGAACAGCACCAGTGACACCATGATCGGTGTGGCCACGGTGGCCGTCTGGGTGGCGTCCACGCCGTAGTGGAGCACCGCGTAGGTGAGCAGCCCACCGGCCCACGACACCAGCGCCGCGCGGGCGCCGCAGCGGCGGAACCACGGCAGCATGCCCAGCAGCAGCGGCACCGAGATCGGTCCCATCAGGGCCGCGACCCACGACACCACGATGGAGAGCACACCGCCGAGGCTCTCGGCCTGCGTCGCGACCAGCATGCTCAGCGCGATGAAGCCGAAGGTCGCGATCCGGCCGGCGCGCAGCCGCTGCACCTCACCGAACTCGCGGGCCTTGCGCCACAGCACCGGCAGCATGTCGCGGGTGATCACCGCCGAGATCGCGTTGGCGTCGGAGGCGACCATGGCCATGGTGTGCGAGAACATGCCCGCCAGCACCAGACCGATCATCCCGGCGGGCAGCAGCTCCTCGGTCATCGCGGCGTAGGAGGTCGTCGGGTCCTCCAGACCCGGCACGAACAGCGGAGCCGCGAACATCGGGAACATCAGCACCAGCGGCCAGACCAGGTACAGCGCGGAGGAGAGCAGCGCTCCCCGCCGGGCCGCGTGGTTGTCCGGCGCGGCCATGTAGCGCTGCGCCAGGTTCCACATCCCTCCGTTGTACTCCAGGGTTTTCACCAGCACGTACACCAGGAGGAAGACCGTCGTGTAGTCCTCGGTGACCGGTGAGAGGTGTCCCGCGGGCAGCCGGTCCCACATCGTCCACAGGCCCGAGACGCCACCGAGCGCGGACAGCACGGCCCAGATCATCACGACACCCGCCAGGCCCTGGATCACGAACTGCCCGAAGTCGGTGAGCGCGTCGGCCCACAACCCGCCGGCCGTGCAGTACAGCAGCGTGACGCCGCCGGTCACCAGGATCCCCACCAGGATCGGCACACCGGCGAAGGACTCGAGCAGGATCGACACCGCGAACCACTTCGAGGCCACGTCGAAGACCTTCAGCGAGGCACCGCTCCAGGCCAGCGCCTGCTGGGTCGGGATGTTGAAGCGCCGGGCCAGGAACTCCAGCGGCGAGGCCACGCCGAACTGCGCGCGAAGCTGGTTCCAGCGCGCGGCGAACAGCCACGCGCCGATCGCCACACCGATGCCGATGGAGGCGAAACCCCAGAAGTAGACGGTGACGCCTTGGCTGTAGGCGACTCCGGCGTAGGCGACGAACAGCACCGCGCTGTAGCCGGACATGTGGTGCGAGATCCCGGCCAGCCACCAGGGCATCCGGCCACCGGCGATGAAGAAGTCCTTGTCGTTCTTGACCTTCCGGTGCGACCACCAGCCGATGCCGACCATCAAGCCGAAGTACCCGACGACCATGACCCAGTCCAGCGCGTGCACCGGTCCACCCCTCCACATCCGATGAACTCATGAACTCCGCTGCTGTTGAGCTCGCTGCGGGATCGTCGTCGCCCCGGGCGCGTGCGCCGGATGCGTGGTGCCTCGACGCGCCTGGAGGAAAGCGCTTCCCCGACGAGCCGAGCGGTCGCGCTGGTGCTGCCGCGCGACGGTGAAACGTGTTTCGTGAAGTTCCGGAGCCGGACGCTAGTATGACGTCGATCACGTGTCAACCAGCGTTCGCACTCCCAGCACGCAACCGGAAATCCTTGCCACGGGGAGGAAAACCGTGTCAGAACGCATCCTGATCACCGGCGCGGCCGGCGGCATCGGCACCCTCGTGCGGCCACGGCTGCGCAAGCAGGGCCGGACGCTGCGGCTGCTGGACATCACCCGGCCGGCTCCGCCAGAGGCGAGCGAGGACGTCGAGATCGTCGAGGGCAGCGTGACCGACGCGGACACCATGGCGCTGGCCTGCGAGGACGTCGACGCGATCCTCCACCTCGCCGGGCACAGCCGCGAGAACAGCTGGGCCGAAACACTTTCGGTCAACATCGACGGCACCCGCACGGTCCTCGAAGCCGCGCGGAAGTCCGAGGTGCCCCGGGTCCTGCTCGCCTCCAGCAACCACGCCGCGGGGTTCCGGCCGGTTTCGGAAACCGCGACGCTGGCCGCTGATTCGGCGCCGCGCCCGGACACCTACTACGGGGTCAGCAAAGCGGCGGTGGAAGCGCTCGGCAGCCTCTACCACTCGCGGTTCGGCATGGACGTGATCTGCCTCCGCATCGGCTCGTGCTTCGAGGAGGTGCACGACGAACGCGGGCTGGGACTGTGGCTGTCCCCCGACGACGCAGCTCGGCTCTTCGAGGCCTGCCTGTCGTGCCGGTCGCCGGGCTACCGCGTCATCTGGGGAGTGTCGGCCAACACCCGGCGCCCGGTTCCGCTGGACGAGGCCGAAGCGCTCGGCTACCGCCCGCAGGACGACGCGGAGGTCTTCGCCTCCCAGGTCACCCCGGGCACCGACCACGACCTCCTCGGCGGCCCCTTCACCACCGCACCCCTGGGCGCGCCGAACTAGCTGCTCGGCCGAGCGCAGGGCTGGGCGGCTCGGTGCACGGGGGGTCAGCCGGGTGTGTCGACATGCCCGGTGTGCTCACCTCCGGGGCGTGCCGCTGGTTCCGGCCCCAGGACGACGTCCGCGCACGCTGGTGTCGCGTCCACCACGCCGCCTCCGGTCCCGTCAGCTCCTAACCCTGCTTGCTGGCCTTCTTGGCGGCCCGGCGCATCTGGACCATGCGCGCGGTGCCCGCGAGCCAGACCAGCACACCGCCGACGATGGCGGCGAACAACAGCGCCAGTCCCAAGGGCAGGCTGAACTCCAGGCCCAGGAAGGAGACGGTCACGGCCACGAAGTTCTGCGCGACGAAGATCAGCAGGAACATCAGCACGACACCGGCGACGGCCAGCGCGGCCCACAGCGTCCCGGTCCGGCTCTGCTTCGCGGCGAGCTCGTGCCGCCCGGCTCCGGGCCGGGTCTCGGTCTCGCGCGTGTCCCCGGCCTTCTCCACGGCACCCGCACCGCCGGCTCCCGCTCCGGCGCCCTCGGCGGTGCCGTTCCCGGCAGCGGCACCCTCGGCGGTCAGCTCCGAGGGGTCGGCCCTGCGCTCCGGCCCAGCTCCGACGTCCTTCGACCCGTTCTCAGACATACCAACCATCATCAACCGCACCCCACCGGCCACCCCACCCCCCACACCGCCCTGTCACCTGTTCGATACCAACCCCGGTCGTGAGCGGGGGTAACGACATGTCGCGCGAGATCAACGCTCCCGGCGTGTTGCAGGCGGTCGACGTGTCGGCGGTCAGCGCAACGCGGTGCTCGCCAGGGCGTGCCTCACCGGTCCACGACCCCTTCGGGGTTGCCTAGAGCTCGTCGCGGGTCACGACGGTCCCACCGCACTCGTCGAGGCGGCGTCGGCGGTACAGGTCGCGCTCCCGCTGCGGCTCAGCGGCGTGCCACTCACGTCGTACTCGATGGCGACCTTGCGCTGCTCGATCGCGAGGTCGACCCGCGCGACGAAGTGCCCGCACTCGTCGTGGACGTCGACCTGCGGCACACGATGCAGGCCGGCCAGGTTGAGGTGAACGCGCAGGACCGACTCGGGGATCGACTCCGCTCTGCTGTCGAGGAGTGCGAAGGCCCGCTTGGCCGTGCGCGAACCGTAGTAACGACCGTGGTGGCGGAGGAAACGCCGCAGCTCTCCCCAGCCGACCACACCGGCGCGCAGCATGGCGTCGCAGTTCGCGACGCCGAAGGTCACGGCATTGCGGGCGAGGGTGTCGTACCCGGCGCGGACGGGCTCGGCACACCGGATCCTCCCCCCGCTCCGGTGCTCCCCCGGATCGCACTTGCGGGCCCACGCGCGCACGACACGCCCGCGGTTCATGTACTTGTGCTCGCCTACGAGCACCTCGACGGGATGGTGGGCAGCGCGAGGCCGTAGAGGTTCGCTGCCGACCGGCCCGTGATGATCGCGTCCGCCGGTAGCACCACAGCCAACGCCTGGCACCACAGCTCGTGCGTCACGGCCGCGTCCCACACCGCGTAGATCCCGTGCGCCACTCGCTGGAAGTGCCTGCGGATGTGGTGGTCGGACAGGCGCTGCGCGCGAGCCTCGGCACGGGTGAAGAGCGGCACCGCGGCACGCGGCGGCACGACGATCGAGTGGTCCACGCTGGACACAGTGGCCACGGGAACGCAGCCGTGTCACTGCGAAAGCGACGATCTGCAGAGCACCTGGTGCCCTGTGGACAACTCGCCTCACCCCTGCGGGGGTGGGGTGACATCTCGCGCGAAATATCGCCTCACCCATGCTCGGGTGACGTGGCAGGCGAACCGCGGCGGTGGATCAGGTGGAGGTGGCGCCGTGGGTTCGGAGGACCGCTGCGTTGTCGGCCAGCAGGGAGTACGGGTCGAGGTCCGTCGTGTCGATCTCGGCCACGTGCCACGGGATCTCGGCGACCGCGGTGAGGACGGCGTCGACGTCGAGCGCGCCGGAGCCGAGCGGGGTTTGCGGGGCGTCGCGAAGCGCCGGGCCGTCCTTGAGGTGCACCGCGGTGACGCGGTCGCCCAAGGCGCGGAGGACTTCGCCGGGGTCGGCACCCGCCGCGACCGCCCAGTAGACGTCGAGCTCCGCGAGGAGCCCGCGGTGGGTCCGCTGCCAGAAGCGGTCGTAGGCGGGGCCGGTGGGCAGTTCGGCCCACTCGAACCAGTGGTTGTGGTAGCCGAGGGCGAGCTCGTCCGGCGCCTCGGCCACGGCCTGACCCAGGGCGTCGGCAAAGGCGTCGACCGCGGCCGCGTCGGTGAAGGTGTTCTCGCCGAAGCCCGGAACTTGGCGCGGGTGCGGGATGAAGGCCGTGTCGGCGCCGAGTTCGGCGCACTCCTCGGCGAGCTCCGCCACGCTCGGCAGCGCGGCGTGGACCGCCGAGACCGCCAGCCCGGCCGCGTCGAGGTCGGCGCGGAGCTCGCGGGTGGCGGCCAGCCGCTCCGCCTGGCTCTTGCCCAGCGAACCCAGCCCGAAGGGTTCGACGTGGCGGAAGCCGAGCTCGGCGAGGCGGGCGAGTGTTCCGGGTTGATCGGCGGCGATCTGGTCACGAACGCTGTAGAGCTGCACCGAAAGAGTCGGCAAGGACTTCTTCCTCTCGGAGAGGGGGATCAACCCACGATCAACGGCCGGAGGGTGCGCTGCGCGATGCGCAGGCCCTGGGTGATGCGCTCGTCGTCACCGCCCCAGACGGGGTCTTCGTGCTCGACCGAGAGCGTCCCGGTGAAACCGTGCTCGTAGAGCCGGTCGACGACCTTGGGCCAGTCGACCTGGCCGAGGCCGGGAACGCGGTAGCGCCACCAGCCCATGTCCCACGGGTTCTCGCCCTTGTCGACCTTGCCGAAGAAGCCGTAGCGGTTGCGGTCGGCCGGGTTGAGCTCGACGTCCTTGGCCTGGGCGTGCACGATCCGGTCGGCGTAGGGCGCGATGGTCTCCACCGGGTCGATCCCGATCCAGGTGAGGTGCGACGGGTCCCAGTTGAGGTAGAAGCCCAGCGAGAACATCCACTCCCACAGCTCCGGCGAGTAGGCCAGGTTGCCGGGGTACCCGTCGGGGTGCCAGCCCTCCATGACGCAGTTCTCGACGATGAGCTTCACTCCGCGCTCGCCCGCGTAGTCGACGAGCTCGGGCAGCACCCGCTGCCCTTCGGCGAGGTTGTCGGCCACCGACTTGGTCCAGTCGCGGCCGATGAAGGTCCCCACGTAGGGCACGCCGAGCGCCTGCGCGGCGTCGATGGAGTGCTTGAGGTGGGTGCGGATCTCCTCGCGCCGAGCCGGGTCGGGGTGCAGGTTGTTCTCGTAGTAGGCGAACGCCGACAGCTCCAGGCCGTGCCGCTCGAAGAGCTGCTTGGTCTCGTCGACCTGCTGCGGGCCGAAGTCGGCGACGGGCAGGTGCGCGGCTTCGAAGTCCCGGCCGCCGGTGCGCGGCCAGACCGCCACCTCCAACGCCTCGTAACCGTTGGCCTTGGCCCAGCCGGCGACCTCGTCGAGCGTCCACTGCGGCAGACAAGCGGTGAGCATTCCGAGTCGCATCATCACACCTTCGTCCAGGAGCGGTTTCCGGTTGCGCGCACGACGGCGTCGACCAGTCGGGCCGAGCGGAGTCCATCGGCGAAAGTGGGGAGTCCTTCGGGGTTCTCGCCATCCATGGCGGCGTAGGTGTCGGCCACGAACGCGTCGAAGCAGTCGGCGTAGCCCTGCGCGTGGCCGGCGGGCAGCTTCGAGAGCCTGCGGTGTTCGGCGGAACCGGTGCCGATGTCGCGCACGAGGACCTCGTTGCTCTCGGCACCGCCGAGCCAGACCTGCTCCGGGTTCTCCTGGTCGAACACCGCGCTGCCGCGGGAGCCGTCGAGCTCGAACCACAGCCGGTTCTTCCGGCCCGCCGCGACCTGCGAGATCGTGGCCGAGGCCAGCACGTCGCTGCCGGTGCGCAGCAGCAGGGTCGCGGTGTCCTCGGTGCGCACCTCGACCCGATCGTCGGCGTCCCCGCTGGGACCGGCGAAGCTGGCGCCGCCGGCGGCCGGCCGGGTGGGCACGGCGATGGAGAACTCGGCGAAGACCTCGGTGAAGGTCTCCCCCGACACCCATTGCACGAGGTCGCACCAGTGCGAACCGATGTCGGCGAAGGCGCGGGACACCCCGCCCTGCTCCGGGTCGACGCGCCAGCCGGAGGCGTCCGGGTCGAGCATCCAGTCCTGCAAGTAGCTGCCGTGCAGCAGGTGCCAGTCGCCGAACTCGCCCGCTTGGCGCCGGGCCCGGATCTCGCGCACCAGCGGGTGGTAGCGGTAGACGAACGGCACGGTGGCCACCAGCTCGCTGGAGTTCGCGGCGGCGGCCATCCGTTCGGCCTCGTCCAGCGTGATCCCCAGCGGTTTCTCGCAGATCACGTGCTTGCCTGCCGCGAGCGCCGCTTCGGCGAACGGAGCGTGCGTGGCGTTGGGGGTGCAGATGTGCACGACGTCGACGCTGTCGTCGGCGAGCACTTCGTCGAACGTGGCGAAGGCGCCGACGCCCCACTCACCTGCCTTCTCCAACGACCTCTGCGGTGTCGACGCGAGCACGCCGGCGATCTCGGCGCCGGCGAGCAGCGCGGACCTCCGGTGCACCTCGCCGATCATGCCGGCGCCCGCGATCGCGGCGCGCCGCGGCTTACCAGGGCTCACGCGCCCCGCCTCCCCGATGGTCGATGAGTTCTGATGACGACGGGTGTCTCACGCCCGATTTTCGTCGCCGCTCACGCTAGGACTCCTCTTTTAAACCGACAAGGTTTATGATTTATTTTCTTTCCGGTCATAAATAACGCTCGATCACCGTGAGGGGCCAGCATGGGGTGGGATCCGGTCCGGTTGACCGTGCCGAGGACGTCCGGGCGGGCGGACGCGGACCTGGTGCTCAGCGGCCTGACCAGGCTCATCGCCTCGGGGACCGCCGAGAGCCGCGCCGACCTGGTCAAGCACAGCGGGCTGTCCCGCTCCACCGTCAACAGCCACCTGGACGCGCTGATCTCGGCCGGCGTCGTGGCCGAGCGGGGCGCGCTCGGCGGCGGGGGCCGCGGCCGGCCTGCGCACCGGCTGGCGATCGCCCCGCGCGCGGGCGTCGTGCTCGGCGCCGACGTCGGCGCGCACAGCAGCCGGCTGGCCGTGGCCGACCTCGGGCAGGGGGTGCTGGCCGAGGAGCAGGTCGAACTGGACATCGAGGTCGGCCCGGAGAAGTCCCTCGACGTGCTCACCGAGAAGCTGCGGACGATGCTGCGCGACGCCGACGTCGCTCCTGCGGAGGCGAAGGCACTGGTCATGGGCCTGCCCGGACCGGTCGACTCGCACATGGGGATGCCGGTGCGGCCGCCGATCATGCCCGGCTGGGACGGCTTCCCGGTGGGCGAGACGATGGCCGAGCGCTTCGACTGCACGACCTCGGTCGACAACGACGTGAACCTGATGGCGCTCGGCGAAGCGCGGGCGCTGCCCGCCGAGGAGTCGCCGCTGCTGTTCCTCAAGATCGGCACCGGCATCGGAGGCGGCCTCGTCTCGGCGACGGGTGAGCTGCACCGAGGGTCGGACGGGGCGGCCGGCGACATCGGCCACATCCGGGTGCCCGGAGCCGACGAGGTGACCTGCCAGTGCGGCAACGTCGGCTGCGTCGAGGCGGTGGCCTCCGCCGCAGCGGTCCTGCGCGAACTCCGCACCGAGGAGGGCGGACCGGAAACCATGGAGGACCTGGCACAGCTGCTGCGCGACGGTGACGCCACCGCGATCCGCCGGATCCGCACCGCCGCGGCGACCATCGGCGAGGTGGTGGCGATGCTGGTGCACTTCTACAACCCGAAACGCATCGTCCTAGGTGGACTGATCACCTCCGTCGGTGACGAGCTGCTCGCCGGGGTCCGCAGCGTCGTCTACCGGCGCGCGCTGCCGCTGGCCACCCGACACCTGGCGCTGGCCAACAGCACCCTCGGCCGCTCGGCGGGTCTCGCGGGTGCCGTGGTCGCCGGGATCGAGGACGTGCTGTCCCCGGCGGGGATCCACCGATTGGTCCACGAAACCTCTTGACACCCCGCGTTCGCGCGGCAACGATCTCATCCGTCTCACGCCCGCCGTTTCGACCGGTGCCCGGATCCTCCCGGCGTCACCGCCGACGAACCGCGAAGCGGAGACAACCATGCCTTCACCACGGCCGTGGGCCGCCATCGCCATGGCGACGCTGGCCCTCAGCGGGTGCGCCAGCGCTCCCCCGACCGGCCCTCCGGGCGAACACGCTCCCGAGGTCGCCGCCGCCGACCCCGCGATGGCGCGGGGCGCGAAGGGTGAGGTGACGATCTGCGGTGTGCGCGACACCGGGGTCTTCGAGCACCTCACCGAGGAGTTCAACGCGCGCGGCAACGGGCTCAGCGCGCACTACGTCGAGATCGGCCAGGACACCGACTCCACCCGCGCGCAGGCGTTGCAGCGGCTGGAGGGCGGCTCGTCGGAGTGCGACATCTACATCACCGACGTGACCTGGACCAGCGAGTGGGCCACCCAGGGCTGGTTGCTCGACCACACCAAGCTCACCGAGGTGCGGCGCGGCGAGCTGCTGCCGAACCCGTTGGAGACGGTGCGCTACGACGGGCGCGACTGGGCGGTGCCGTTCTTCACCAACGCCGGGCTGCTGTTCTACCGCGACGACCGCGTTCCCGAGCCCAAGACCTGGAGCGAGGTTTACGCCCAGGCGGGCCAGGACCGCTCCCGCAGGGTCGAGATGCAGGCCAAGCGCTACGAGGGCCTCACGGTCAACTTCCTGGAACTGCTGTACTCCGCCGGTGGTTCGGTGATCGACGAGTCGGGCCGGGTCACCGTCGACTCGCCGGAGACCCGCAAGGTGCTGCGGCTGATGACCCAGGGCCTGGAGAACGGTGCGATCGACCGCGCGTGCCTGACCTACGACGAGGACTACGCGCGCCGCGCCTACGAGTCCGGTGCGGCGGGGTACCTGCGGCAGTGGCCCAGCGCCCACAAGCTGGTCAAGCAGACCGACACCGGTCCGGTCACCAAGGCCGCGCCGCTGCCGGCCTTCGACGAGCACAGCAAGCCGGCCGCGGTGCTGGGCGGCTGGAACCTCGCCATCGCGGCCGGGTCCGACAACCCCGGTGCCGCGGTCGCGCTCGTCGACTTCGCCACCAGTGCGGAGTTCCAGCGCCAGATGGTGCTGCGCTCCACGCAGGCCCCGGTCTACGCCGCGCTCTACGACGACCCGCAGGTGCGGGCCGAGCTGCCGTTCATCCCCCAGCTCAAGGAATCCCTGCTGCAGGCGAAACCGCGTCCGGTGTCCCCGGTGTACGCGCAGGTGTCGCGCGCGATCTACAACAACGTCTACGCGGTGATCTCCGGGCAGACCGACGTCGAGTCGGGCGTGCGGGAGATGGCCGCGGACGTCGAGAAGGCCCAGGAGACCTACTGATGAGCCGAGTTGACGCGCAACAGCGGCGCACAGCCGTGTGGATGGTCTCCCCCGCTCTGGTGATCATGTTCTTGGTCGCGGCGGTGCCGATCGCCTACGCGATCTGGCTGTCGCTGAACGTCTACAGCGTTCGCCGCGCCGGCCTCTCGGAGTTCGTCGGGCTGAGCAACTACTGGAACGCGCTGGTCTCCGAGGAGTGGTGGAACGCGTTCGGGCAGACGTTCTTCTTCGCGTTCACGTCGGTGTTCCTCGAAGTCGTGCTCGGCGTGGCGATGGCGCTGCTGCTGAACATGGCCTTCCGGGGCCGGGGCCTGCTGCGTTCGGTCCTGCTCGTCCCCTACTCGGTGCTCACCGTCGTCTCGGCGATCACCTGGCAGGCCATGTTCGAGTCCAACCTCGGCCTGGTCACCGGACTGCTGCGGGCCCTCGGGCTGCCCGGCGGCCAGCAGGTGTGGCTGGCCGAACCCGGTTACGCGATGGCGGTGATCATCGCGGCCGACGTGTGGAAGACAGCGCCGTTCGTGGCGCTGCTGGTGCTGGCCGGCCTGCAGGTGATCCCGGGTGAGGTCTACGAAGCCGCGGACCTGGACGGCGCGAACCGGTGGCAGACGTTCTGGCGGGTCACCCTGCCGCTGCTGCGGCCCGCGATCGCCCTGGCCGCGATCTTCCGGTTGCTCGACGCGCTGCGGATCTTCGACCTGCCGTTCGTGCTCACCAAGGGCGCCAACGGCACCGAGACGATGTCCATGATCGCCTACCAGGAGCTGCGCGAAGGACGGTTGATCGGCCCGGGTTCGGCGCTGTCGATCCTCACCTTCATCACCGTGATGGCGGTGTCGCTGGTCTACATCCGGTTCGCGGGCGGCAACATCCGCGAGGTCGCGGAGGAGAAGTCATGACGAGAGCTCTTGCCCTGCTGTTCGCGCTGGTGGTGATGCTGGCTTCGCTGGTGCCGTTCTACTGGCTGATCAACACCTCGCTCAAGACCGGTGCCGAGCTCTCCTCCGGCTCGCTCTACCCCGGTTCGGCCTCGCTGCAGAACTACGTGGAAGTGCTGCAGGACGAGGACTTCCTGACGGCGCTGGTGAACTCGCTGATCGTCGGTGTGGTGACGACCTCGCTGGCGTTGCTGCTGGCGTCGTTCGCGGCCTACGCGCTGGCGCGGCTGAAGCTGCCGCGCAAGGGGATCATCCTGGGGCTGGTGCTGTCGGTGACCACGTTCCCGGTCATCGCCATCGCCGCGCCGATGTTCAAGATCTGGAGCGACATCGGGCTCTACGACACGCTCCCCGGGCTGATCATCCCGAAGCTCACCTTCGCGCTGCCGATGGCGATCTTCGTGCTGACCTCCTTCTTCCGCGAGATTCCGTTCGAGCTGGAGGAATCCGCGCTGATCGACGGCGCGAGCCCGTTCACCGCGTTCCGCAAGGTGATCCTGCCGCTGGCGGTGCCGGGCATCGCCACCACGGCCATCCTGGTGTTCATCTCGGTGTGGAACGAGTTCCTGCTGGCCGTCACGCTGACGTCCACCCCGGAGGCCAGGACCGTGCCGGTCGCCATCGCCTACTTCTCGGGCACCAGCGATTTCGACCACCCGATCGGCACGATCAGCGCGGCCTCGGTGCTCGTCACCCTGCCGCTGCTGGTGCTCGTGCTGGTCTTCCAGAAGCGCATCGTGGCCGGCCTGACGGCCGGCGCGATCAAGGGCTGAACACACCGAAGGAGTTCTTTCGCATGAGTGACCCCACGTTCCGGGTCGGAGTCGTCGGAGTCGGCTGGGCGGGACAGCAACACCTCGCCGCGTACGACGCGCTGCCCCACGTCGAGATCGTCGCGATCGCCGGGCAGGAGGCGGACACCCTCGCCGCGCTCGGCGAGAAGTACGGCGCGCAGCACCTGTTCGAGAGCTGGGAGCAGCTGGTCGACCTCCCCGAGCTGGATGCGGTGAGCATCGCGGTGCCGAACTTCCTGCACGCGCCCATCGCCATCGCCGCGCTCGAGCGCGGCGTGCACGTGCTCAGCGAGAAGCCGTTGGCCCGCAACGGGACCGAGGGACGCCAGATGGTCGAGGCCGCCCGCTCGGCGGGCCGGGTCCTCGACGTGGCGTTCAACCACCGGCTGCGCGGTGACATCCAGAAGCTCGGCGAGATCATCCACGGCGGCGAGCTCGGCCGTCCCTACTACGCCAAGGCGTCGTGGATGCGCCGGCGCGGCATCCCGAAGATCGGCAGCTGGTTCACCAACCGCGAGATGGCCGGCGGCGGGCCGCTGGCCGACATCGGCGTGCACGTCCTGGACTACGCGCTGTTCCTGCTGGGCGAGCCGAAGGTGGAGTCGGTGAGCGCGGTGACCTACGCCGAACTGGGGCCCCGCGACATCGGTGGCATGAAGTGGGAGACGGCGCAGTCCAAGGGTGGTTTCGAGGTCGAGGACTTCGCGTCGGCGTTCCTCCGCCTGGAGGGCGGCGGGACCCTGGTGCTGGAGACCTCGTGGGCGGCGTTCCGCAACCCCACCGACCTCATCGACTTCAGCGTGCTGGGAACCGAGGGCGGCGCCGAGCTCAAGGCCATCGGCGCGACCAAGGCGCAGGTCGGTGACCTGCACGTGTACCGGGACCACGACGGCGAGATCGCCGATTACCAGCCCACCGCCGAGCCGGGGCGCGCGCACGCCGCCGTGGTGGAGAACTTCGTCCGGGTGCTGGGCACTCCGGAGGAGTGGGCGGGCAACGACGGGTCGCTGGCGCTGCGGCGCGCCGAGGTGATCGACGCCTGCTACCGCTCGGCCGCCGAGAAGCGGGAGGTGGCGGTCGCGTGACCGGGCTGCGCGTCACCATCTGGAACGAGGGCGTTCACGAGGCGCAGCAGGATCCGCCGGTGATGGCCGAGATCTACCCGGACGGCATCCACGGCGCGATCGCCGAGGGCGTCCGGGAGGCGATGCCGGACGCCTCCGTGCGCACCGCGCTGCTGGCCGATCCTGAGCACGGGCTGACGGAGGAGGTCCTGGCCGACACCGACGTGCTGCTGTGGTGGGGACACCGCGCGCACGGCGACGTCGACGACACCGTGGTCGACCGGGTGCAGCAGCACGTCCTGGGCGGCATGGGCCTGCTGGTGCTGCACTCCGGGCACTTCTCGAAGATCTTCCAGCGGATGCTGGGCACCACCTGCTCGCTGGGCTGGCGCGACGAGGCCGAACAGGAGCTGGTGTGGACGGTGGCGCCGCACCACCCGATCACCGAGGGCGTGCCGAACCCGCTGGTCATCCCCGAGCAGGAGACCTACAGCGAGTTCTTCGACATCCCCGCCCCGGACGAGCTGGTCTTCATCTCCTCGTTCGACGGCGGCGAGGTGTTCCGCTCGGGTGTGACGTTCTTCCGGGGCAACGGCCGGATCTTCTACTTCAGCCCCGGCGACCAGCGCTACCCCGTCTACCACCAGCCCGAGGTCCGCACGGTCCTCGCCAACGGCATCCGGTGGGCGGCGCAGCCGCAGCGCCCGCGCACACCCCCGGAGGTCGCCAACCTGGCCCGCCGCTGGCGCTGATCTCGCGCGGCCGCCGTCGGTGACGTCCCGCGCCCAGCCCTGTCAGGTGGCTCGGGCCGGGTAGTAGTGCTTGGGGTCGCCCCGCTTCTCCACCGGTGGGTAGTTGCGGGGCGGCGTCTCCGCGAGCGGAGCGTTGGCGGGGATCCGGCCTTGGGCCCGCAGCCAGGCGGCGCGGGCCCGGGGGTGGTAGCGCAACCGGAAGGGCACCAGGCTCCAGACCACGGCGAAGGTGCGGCCGACCACGCGCAGCAGCAGTTCGTCGCGGCGGGTCCAGCGCAGGCCGAGCTTCTCGCGGATCGGCGGGTCGTAGCAGCCCGTGGTGAACCAGTGCACAAGCCGCACCGTCGGCGGGCGCAGGAGCCGCCAGACCGGGTCGGGCAGCCAGCGGACCAGGGGTGGCTTGCCGATCCGGGAGACGTCGCGGACGTCGACGGTGGCCTTGTTGACCTCCAGCACCTCCCGGCACATGTGGTCCCAGTAGCGCTGGAAGCTCGGCCAGTCCGGCGGGACCGGGTGCATGCTCATGCCGTAGAGCCGGTACCACTGCACCCCCTCGGCGTAGACCTGCTCCTTCTCCTGCTCGCTGAGAGGCTTGCCGAGCCGCTCGTTGATCAGGATCGGCATCACCAGGAAGGTCGCGTGGGCCCAGAAGAACGTCTCCGGGTTGAGCGCGTGGTAGGGCCTGCCGTGCTTGTCGACGCCCTTGATGCCGTTGTGGAACCCGCGCACCAGCCGCGCCGTCTCGGCCGCGCGCGGACCGTCGTAGACCACGCCACCGATCGGGTACAGCGACCGGTAGAGCCGCTCCCAGCGCTCGTCGAAGAACTCGGAGTGCTCCTCCACCCCGGCGCCCAGCTGCGGGTGCATGTTCTGCATCGACCCCGCCCACAGCGCCAGCAGCAGTCCGCGCCAGTCACCGAAGTACCGCCACATCAGCGAATCCGGACCCAGCGGTTCGGGCATGTGACGCTCCGTTCGATGTGGGGACACGTGTCATCAAAAGTAAGAACACGACCACGCAGCGTCAACACCGCACGCCCGGACGGACGCCGCGGCGAAGCCGCCTAGACTCGGCGTCGGAGGTGGTCCGGCCTGATGGACAAGAGCCGACTTGGGATCTTGCTGGTGCGCACGCTGCTGTTCTTCGCCGTGGCGGTGGTGCTCGGCGTGATCAACGGCTGGCCGGCGTACGCGCTCATCGCGGTGGCGCTGACCGGTGGTGCCGCGCTCGTGCAGTTCGGCGGCTGGCTGTGGCTGCGCCGCACCGAGCAGCGGCAACCGGTCGAGACGCCCACCGTGCGGTCCGAGTTCCTCTGACTGGCCCCGCTTACCCCCCTGGGGTATAAAGGGTGGTGGGCCACCAGCCCAGGGAGGGAATTCGATGCACGGCTACGCCCACAACAAGGACGACTACGCCAAGCGACTGCGTCGCATCGAGGGCCAGGTCCGCGGCCTGGCGCGCATGATCGAGGACGACGAGTACTGCATCGACATCCTCACGCAGGTCTCGGCCACCACCAAGGCGCTGCAAGCGGTCGCGCTGGGACTGCTCGACGAGCACCTCAAGCACTGCGTCTCCGAGGCGATGTCGGAGGGCGGCGACCAAGCGGACGCCAAGATCCGCGAAGCCAGCGACGCGATCGCCCGCCTGGTCAAGTCCTGACAACTCCGCGCTGGAACGTCCCAGCGCACAGCGGCGCCGCTCCCAGCGACCACCGGATGAACTCAGCTCGACTCCGTCGCCGCTGATGCTCGCCGGTGACGGAGTCACGCCCTCACCACGAAGCCCCAGCCCCTCAGAACCTCCGGCGACCGGGAACCACTGGCGCCCTCCCCCGCTCGAACCTCGCGAGAGGATCGAACAGGGAAAGCCGCAGCTCGAGGCGAGGCGCTTGCGCCTTCCTCGGGCCCAACGCATGCGGGCGCTCCGTGACCACCGGCGTGTCTGCGCTGCTCACAAGCTTGCCGTTCACACTTCGCGCGAGGTTCGAACGGGGCTAGCGCGCCGGTTCCGCGTCGAAGAAGCCGCCAGTCCCCCGGACCCAACACACGCGACCGTTCCGTGACCGGCGTGTCTCGGCGCGCACAGGATTCCTGTTCACATTCCGCGAGAGGTTCGAACAGGGCTAGCCCGGCGGTTCCGCTCGAGGAAGTCGCGGACCGCTGGGCCTCAACGCGCCAGGGCGCTTCGAAACCGCCGGCGTGTCTGGGCTGCGCACAAGGTTGCTGCTCAAGCCTCGCGAGAGGTTCGAACAGGGCTCGCGCGCCTGGTCCGCTCAAAGAGGGCGCGGACGCCCCGGACGAGGCACGCGGGCGCTTCGGCCACCGGCGTGCGTGGGCTGCTCACAGCGTTGCTGTTCGAACTTCGCGCGAAATCCGACGTGGGACGTCTGGCGTCGAACTTCGCGCGAAGTTTGAAGGCACCTGCTTCGAGGTTGCTGGTCGTCCTGGCACCGGGCTCGAGGCTGGAGGGCGCGGTGCGAAGTCCGGAGCGTCGTCGACGGTGGCGGGTGGCGGGCTCGACGGGCATGGGCGCCGCCGGTGCGCCTGGTGGCTCGGGTTCCCTCGGGCTGATGGTTCCGCGCCTGCGGTTGCTCACCGGGGTGGTCGTCGAGGTGTCGCTGCTGCGGCTGCGACGCACACTGGAGCGGGCGCGACCTCCGGACCCCTCACCTCGACGGCTCGCCGCACGCGGCGTGCTCCGGCGCTGATCGGCGCTGCGCACCGGCGCGACCGGTCACGCCTGCTCCAGCCAACCGACCACGAGGGAACTCCCGATGAAGCACCTCCGCAAGGGTGTCGCCGCGCTCGGCGCCGCCCTGTCCCTGGCAGTCCTGGCCGGATGCGGCCAGGCCGAGAACCCCGTTCCCGCGGCACCTCCGGGGCAGACCGCCCCGGCGCACAACGACGTCGACGTGATGTTCGCGCAAGGCATGGTGCCGCACCACGAGCAGGCCATCGAGATGTCCCGGATGGCCGCCCAGAGGGCCGGGTCGCCGCAGGTCAAGGACCTCGCGGCCAGGATCTCGGCAGCGCAGGGTCCGGAGATCGACAAGATGAGGGGCTGGCTGCGGGACTGGAACGCCCAGCAGTCCGACCACGGCGCTCACAGCGGTCACGCGATGACCGGCATGATGTCCAGCGACGAGATGATCAACCTCGGTCGCACCCAGGGCGCCGAGTTCGACCAGAAGTTCCTGATGCTGATGATCAAGCACCACGAGGGCGCGGTGGCCATGGCGCGCACCGAGGTCGAGAAGGGCAGCTTCCCCGACGCCCAGCAGATGGCTCGCGAGATCATGATCAGTCAGCAGGCCGAGATCGACTCGATGCGCACCATGCTCACCCAGCACTGAGCCGGCGTTCTGCGCAGAACCGCTTCGCCTGGCGAGGCGGGCGCAACAGCGGCTCCGCCGCGAGTTCGTCGGCACGGGAGCGCGCGGTTGTGCCCCTCTTCCGGCGAGCGACCGTCCACACCAGACGCGCGATCTCGACCCCCACCGCCCGACCTGAGCGCTCGGCCCGCGGGCCGAGCGCTCAGGTCGGGCGGTGGTACGACTCTGCGATCGAACCGTGGCCGCCGCTTTACACCACTTCGGGTCGACCGAGCACTAACATCACGGCTTGGGCGCACGCCCGCCGTGAGGAGGTTCGCGATGTCCGAGCCGGACGAGGTCGACCTGGAGAAGCCCAACGCGGCTCGGGTCTACGACTACTACCTCGGTGGCAGCCACAACTTCGCCGTGGACCGCCAGATGGGCGACGAGGCGATCGCGATGTGGCCGGAGCTGCCGCAGATCATGCAGGCCAACCGCGCGTTCCTGCGCCGTGCCGTGCACTACTGCGTCGAGCAGGGCATCCGCCAGTTCCTCGACCTCGGGTCGGGCATCCCGACCGTGGGCAACGTGCACGAAGTCGCGCAGCTGGCGGCACCCGGCAGCCGGGTGGTCTACGTCGACACCGATCCGGTCGCGGTGGCCTACAGCAAGAAGTTGCTCACCGACAACCCCGACGCCGACATCGTGCGAGCCGATGCGCGCGACCCGGAGGCTGTGCTCGACTCCGACGAGGTCGCCCAGCTGCTCGACCTGAACCAGCCGATCGCGCTGATGATGGTGGCGCTGCTGCACTTCGTCGGCGAGGACGCCCACCCGCGCGAGATCATCGCGCGCTACCGGAAGGCGATGGCTCCAGGCAGTTACCTGGCCATCTCGCACGCCACCGACGAAGGGCGCCCGGACGTCGCCGACGAGCACGCCGACCTCTACCGGCAGCGGACCGCCACTCCCATGACGTTCCGCTCCCGGTCCGAGATCGGCGCGTTCTTCGACGGTTTCGAGCTGGTCGAGCCGGGCCTGGTCTTCCTGCCGGAGTGGCGGCCGGTCTCGCCCTCGGAGGTCGGCGACAACCCGGAGCGCTTCACCGCGCTGGTGGGCGTGGGCCGCAGGCTATGAGCGGACCCGGCGCTTGCGCCCGGTGAGCTTGTTGTAGACGACCAGCACGATCACCGCGCCGACGACCGAGCCGATCCAGCCGGCGGGCTGGAAGCCGCGCAGCCCCACCGTGAGCAGGCCTACGACGAAACCGCCGACGACGGAACCGGCAACACCGACGACGATGGTCATCAGCAGGCCGATGTCGTCCTTGCCCGGCACGATGGCGCGGGCGAGGAAGCCGGCGATCAGACCGAAGACGATCCAACCGAGGATTGTGAGGAACACCGAGATCACCCGTTCACTCGCGGACGTTGTGGATCTCCAGGCTACGCCGGTAAGGCTCGCCGGGTCGCGGTGATCGTCTTCACCCGGAACCGGCTGGTGCGGCCCACTCCCGCGCCTGCGGCGGAACCGCCGCTACCCGCGCCCCGCTCAGGGCGGTCCTGAACGGGGCGCGGACGCGCTCGGGGAGGACGCCTCCCGGACCCGGGGACCTCAGCCCTTGTGGGCCTCGACGAAGCGGCTGGTGTCGGCCATCTGGACGAACGTCCCCGACAGGTCCCGGCCGTAGCGGGCGGCCTTCTCCTCCGCACCTTCGACCTCGGTGTTCCAGCCGAAGCCTCGCAGCACGCCGGGAGCTTCCGGGCGGTCGTCGGAGTGCAGCAGCTCGCGCATGTCGAGCCCCCACTCCTTCCCGGCCTCGGCCATCCTCTCGTCGTCGAAGAGGGCGCTGACGTTCTTGAAGTCCTCAACGGCGAGGCGGCTGCCAGACGCGGAGAGCTTGTCGATGGTCATCAGCAGCTGCTGCTCAGCCTCCGGGGGCAGGTACGGCAGCAGGCCTTCGGCCAGCCACGCAGTCGGCTTCTCCACGTCGAAGCCGGCTGCGAGCAGCGCCGAGGACCAGTCGTCGCGCAGGTCGATGCCCACCGGTCGGTGCTCGCACTTCGGGGTGGCGTCGAGTCCGTCGAGGACGGTCTGCTTGAACTCCAGGACCTTGGGCTGGTCGATCTCGAACACGGTCGTGCCCGACGCCCAGTCGAGGCGGTGGGGACGGGCGTCGAGGCCGGAGGCCAGGACGACGGCCTGCCGGATGCCCGCCTCGCCCGCCGCGGTGAAGAACTCGTCGAAGTAGCGCGAACGCACTCCCATGTAGTCCTCCATCTGCGCCTGGCCCCAGATGGAGTCCTCCGGCAGCTGGGCCACCTCTTCCGGCGAGGTCGGCATCGGCACCTGCGCGTCCGCGGCCTTGACCAACGGCGCCGCGTACGGGTCGGCGATCAGGCGGTCATCGCGGTGGGTCTCCAGCGCCCGTGCGGCCGCCACTCCCAGCGCCGTCAGCCCGACGCTGGTCACGATGTCCCATTGCTGGTCAGTTGTCACGCTTCGCGCCCTTCCGGCCCCGTATGCCCCGGGACCTCCCTCGTTCCGGTCATCCACGCCGAACGCGCCGAGCAGAAATCGGCACTGGCAGTGACCGTAACAAGTTAGTTGCGTGGCACAACTAAATGTGCGCCAAGGCACATCGCAGAGCGGACGAACCTCCGAAAGTAGTTCCAACCAGGCGAAATGCACACAGACCGCGGATTGAGGACGGTCGTTCGAGAGCCTTCCCACCACCATTTCGGAGTGGAATTCGGGCGGGAGAAGAATAGACGAAACGCATTCGAAGAGCCGTTGCACCACTGCAGAGACTTTTACCCGTGTGGGTGATCTACGTGGGAAAGAATTGTGCTCCACAGCGCATAGAATCCCGGCCCGTGACTGCACTACCGCACAGCACGTCCGAGGCGGCACTGCGCGACGCGGTGGACACGGCCCTCATCGACCTGCTGACCAAGCCGGACGACCCGGCCGACCGCGCCCGCGAGGAGCTCACCCGCGCGGTCGGGCTGCTCGATGAGCACCCGCAGATCGACGTCTCCGCGGACGCCGCGACCGCAGTGCGCTCCGCCGCCGAGCACCTGGTCCAGGGCGAACGGGAAGATGCGCGGACCGCCCTGGTCACTGCCCGCGGCCGGTTGTCCGCCCCCGGTTCCCGGCAAGCCGCGCGCAAGGCCTGAGCCCGCACATCTCGACTTGATCACGTTCACCCGCGGCGGCCCCGGGGCGAACAACCCGCGCCGGGGTCGCGGCGTCTCCAGCGAAGCACGGCTTCGATCTGGAGGACCATGTCCGACCGCACCGCTCCCCCACCTGTGGCGTCGCCGCCGTTCCTCGCGGGACCGCCGCTGTTCGACTCCTTCTGGCCCAGCCCCGAGGCCGGTGCACCTCGAGCGTTGCTCACAGCGCTGCTCACCGGGCTTGCAGCCGCGCTGTTCATCCCGCTCGACGAACCCGGCATCGGCTAGACCCTCTTCGGCGCGTGCACCGCAGCAGCCCTGCTGCACACCGTCCGGAACGCTGGTCCCCGTCGGCTGCTGTGGGCGGGAACCGGTGTGGTGCTGCTGTCGGTGTGCGCGCTGCGCAGCGCCGAGTGGCTGGCCGCGCTGTGCGTGCTCACCTCCGCGGTCACGGCCGCGCTGGCGATCACCGGCGCCCGCGCGGTGCGCGAGCTGGTGCTGACGGCCGTGGCGATCCCGATCGCCGCCTGCCGGGCGCTGCCGTGGGCTGCCCGGGGCACGCGCCGGGTGCGCGGACGACGGACGATGCGGATGGCGCTCTCGGTGCTCGTCGCGCTGGTGCTGGTGCTGGTGTTCGGCGCGCTGTTCGCCGGCGCCGACGAGAACTTCGCGCGGATCGCCGACGCGGTGGTGCCCGAGCTGGACTTCGAGACGTTGTTCCGCTCGACGTTCCTGTTCTTCCCCTTCGCGCTGATGGGTCTGGGCGCGGCGTTCACCGCGCTGCGGCCGCCCCGGCTCGACCCGCCCGAGGGCGAGCGGCAGACCCTGCGCGGACCAGAGTGGGCGGTGCCGATCGGGGTGCTGGTGGCGCTGTTCGCGCTGTTCATCGTCGTGCAGGCCGCCTCGCTGTTCGGCGGGCCGCAGCACGTGCGCGACAGCGCGGGCCTGACCTTCTCCGCCTACGCCCGCAGCGGCTTCTGGCAGCTGACGCTGGTGACGATCCTGACGCTGCCGGTGATCGCCGCCGCCGCGCGCTGGGCCCCGAAGCGCACACGGGCCGAGCGCAACCTGCTGCGCGGCCTGGCCGGGGCGCTGGCCGTGCTCACCCTGGTCATCGTCGGTTCCGCGCTGGCGCGGATGTCCGCCTACCAGGACGCCTACGGCTACACCGTGCTGCGCCTGCTGGTGATGACCTGCGAGATCTGGCTCGGCGTCGTCTACGCGATGATCATCGCGGCGGGAGTGCGCCTGCGGGCGTCGTGGCTGCCCACCGCTGTGCTCGCCACCACCGTGGGCGCGCTGCTCGCGCTGGCCGCGGTCAACCCGGAAGGGGTGGTCGCCGGCGCCAACGTCACCCGCTTCGAGCAGACCGGCAAGATCGACCCGGACTACCTCGTGACCCTCACCGCCGACGCGCTGCCGGAGATCCACCGGCTGCCCGACGAGATCGAGCAACCGATCGTCCTCGACATCACCGACCGCACGGGCGAGGAGGACTGGCGGAGCTGGAACCTCACCGACCACCTCACCCGCCCCTGAGCCCGGCAGGCACGTGTCCAGTGGAGATCGGGGTTCCGATCTCCACTGGAGCGTCCGTCAGCTCAGCTCGCTGAGCCGTTCCCGGTACTCCTCGCCGCTGAGCTCGCCTCGGGCGTAGCGCTCGGCGAGGATCGAACGCGCGCTCTCGGTCGCCGAGGGGCGCCGGGTCTTGCGCAGCAGCGCGTAGATCACCGTGCCGATCAGCGCCGCGATCAGCACCAACCACACCACGCCGAAGATCCAGAACGGTCCTCCGCCGTGCCCACCAGGTCCCGGGCCACCCGGGCCCCACTGCATCAGGAGTTCGGTCACCATCACTGCTCACCTTCCTCGTCGGTGAACCCAGGATCGGCCGGAACACCGCGCGGGTCGTCGGACCAGGAGCGACACCTGCACTACTGCCTGTGTCGTAGACCGACGGCGACGACGTGCGCACGCTGCGCACGCGGGGTGGGTGGGAACATCCGGCGTTCACCCCTCGGGCACGGCCCCGTTCCTTGCGATCACCTGCGGATTCGGGGTTGGGTGGGATGTGCGCGACCGCCGCGCCCGTACTCGAGGAGCTCCAGTTGGACACCGCTGAGACCGCCGGCCCGAAACCCGTCTTCGCCGGCCGCAGGCCCTGGGGCCCGCAAGTGTCGGTCTACTTCTTCATCCTGGGACCGCTGCTCGCCTTGGTGGCCGCGGTCCCGCTCGCCTGGGGATGGGGTTTGCGGTGGTGGGACCTGGCGCTCGCGGCCAGCTGGTACGCGTTGACCATCCTCGGTGTGACGGTGGGGTACCACCGCTACTTCACCCACGGCGCGTTTCGCGCCAAGCGGTGGCTGCGCATCACCCTCGCCGTGGTGGCGAGCATGGCCGTGCAGGGGCCGATCATGCACTGGGTCTCCGACCACCGCCGGCACCACGCCTTCGCCGACCGGGAAGGTGACCCGCACTCCCCCTGGGCGTACGGGACCTCGCCCGCCGCCTTGGTGCGCGGTTTCTGGCACGCGCACATGGGTTGGGTGTTCGAGCGCGACCTGACCAACCAGGAGCGCTTCGTGCCCGACCTGCTCGCCGACCCCGACATGCGGCTGGTGCACAAGCTCTTCGGGCCGCTGACCGTGGCGTCCTTCCTGCTGCCCGCGCTGATGGGCTGGCTGATCACCGGGACCGCCTGGGGCGCGCTGACGACGTTCTTCTGGGCCGGGCTGGTCCGCGTGGCGTTCCTGCACCACGTGACGTGGTCGGTGAACTCGATCTGCCACCTGGTGGGTGAGCGGCCATTCAAGAGCCGCGACAAGGCGGCGAACTTCTGGCCGCTGGCGATCCTGAGCATGGGCGAGTCCTGGCACAACCTGCACCACGCCGACCCGACCTGCGCCCGGCACGGCGTGCAGCGCGGTCAGATCGACATCTCGGCCCGGGTCATCTGGTTGTTCGAGAAGGCCGGCTGGGTCCACCACGTCCGCTGGCCCACCCCCAACCGCCTCTCCCGCCTCGCCGTCGGCAAGGACTGACCCCCACCGCAGAGGCTCCGGCAGCCCCGGCGGAGCAGGGCGAGCAAGCGCCCCGCGACCGAGCACGGAAACGCGCAGGGCTGCCCCTCACCCGGTCGCCCGCGGTGCCTACGAGCCGGTCTGCCCAGTCGAGGCCATGACCACCCGACACGGCCGAAAACTCCCACCTCCCGGCGTGTCGTACCAGGCCACGCACACCTTGTTCGAACTTCGCGCGAAGTGCGACCCGAAGTTTCGAGGTCGAACTTCGCGCGAACAGGTGCTTGTCAGCGGTGGCTGAGGCGCAGGGGAGGCAGAACGCAGACCCTTCCTTCCGCATCCGTTCGAGTGGGTGAGCCCGCGCCTCCGCAACCGAGCGCAGGAACGCGCGGCGGAATTCTCATCCACCGTGCCCGACACAGCAGAGAACCGTGCCCGACACAACAGAGAGCCTCAGGCGACATGGCAGAGAGGCACCGACCCCACACGGCCGGGAACTCTGCACCTCCCGGCGTGTCGTACCAGGTCACGCGCGCGGCCATCGAAATTCGCGCGAAGTGCGAACAGGTGCGGGGTCAGCGCCGGGCTGAGGTGCAGCGGATGCAGAGGGTGGCTGCGGGGAGCGCTTCGAGGCGTTCCTTGCTGATGCGCTTGCCGCAGCGTTGGCACAGGCCGTAGGTGCCCTCTTCGACGCGCCGTGCGGCCTCGTCGAGAGCTTCGAGCTCCGCCTTGGCGTCGACCAGCAGGCCCTGGGTCTGGGCGCGCTCGTAGGCGATGGTGACGCCTTCCGGGTCGTGCTCGTCGTCGTTGGCCGTCCACGTGGCCGACTCGACGATGGACGCGAGGTGTCGCTGCAGCGACTCGATCCGGTGCTGCACCTCGCTCCGCTGCTCGGCGAGGAGCCTCTCCGACGACTTGCGCGCCATGCCTGGTCAACGCGGTGCGGCGAGCATTATTCCGGGTCCGCACCCGTGGTCACCGGTTCGGGGGCGGCGCCCCGCCGTTCGCCGCGGGACCGGGCGAGGCTGGCGACCGCGGTGATCGCCAGGGTGAGCACGATGAAGCCCAGCGAGGCGGCGATGCCGATGCTGGGGACCGGGACGTGGATCTCCTCGACGTGCGATCCGTGCAGCGCTTCGACGATCAACTTCAGCCCGATGAAGCCGAGGATGACCGCCAGCCCGTAGGTGAGGTAGATCAGCCTGTCGAGCAGCTCGCCGATGACGAAGTAGAGCTGCCGCAGCCCCATCAGCGCGAAGGCGTTGGCGGTGAAGATGATGAAACCGTCCTGGGTCAGCCCGAAGATCGCCGGCATCGAGTCCAGCGCGAAGATGACGTTGGCCAGGCCGAGGGCAGCCACGACCAGCAGCAGGGGTGTGAAGGTCGGCTTGCCGTCGACGCGGGTGAGCATCTTGCCGCCGTCGTAGGTGTCGGTCGTGGGCACGACCTTCTGCAACGCGCCGATCATGCCGCTGCCCTCGTCGTCGGGCTCGTCGTCGCCGGCGTCGCGCGCGACCTTGATCGCGGTGTAGATCAGGAAGGCGCCGAAGAGGTAGAACACCCAGTTGAACGCGTGGAGCACGGCCACACCCGCGGCGATGCAGACCGCCCGCAGCACCAGCGAGATCAGGATGCCGATGTAGAGCACGCGGTGCTGGTGCTCCCGGGGAACCGCGAAGCGGGACATGATGATCACGAAGACGAACAGGTTGTCGACCGAGAGGCTGTACTCGGTGACGTACCCGGCGAAGAACTCCGCCCCTGCTGTGGACCCGGCGAAGGTGAACAGCAGTCCGCCGAAGACCGCCGCGAGCGCGACGTAGAAGGCCACCCACAGGCTCGCCTCCTTGACGCCGACCGCGTGCGGTCGCCGCCCCACCACCAGCAGGTCGGCCACGATCAGGCCGAGCAGCGCGACCAGCGTCACCGCCCACACCCACACCGGGAAGTCCATCCGCGTCCCCTCACCCCGAACGACTGCGCTCCTCGCCCGACCGACGAGTGCATGCAGAACACTGTTTGGAGAACCAGACCCCCGAGCGATCAGCGTGACGATCCCACCTAATTCGGACGAAATTTCAGGCCGCCCGGAGATGAATCACAACCAGCCGAGGCAGTTTGGTCACTGGCGTCCGATTCATCCTCGACGGCAATTCTTCCGCCCGTCCACACTGGACTTGTGCTCGCACGTGCGGTGAGACGCTCCTCCTCCGGTCGCCTCGGGTCAAGGCGTGCGGACCAGTGCCGCGAACCAGCGCCGGTCGACCTCGAACACCCGCGGGCGGAAACCCGCTGCCAGCGCCGCGATGGCCTCGGCACCGACTGTGGCCCAGCGGAAGGCCCGCCCGCTGCGCCCGCGGTCGACGACGCTCCCCGTGCCGCACCAGGTCCCCGCACCGGGTGGCTCGACCTCCACCCACGCCACTCCCCCCGGCTGCAGCAGCCGGTGCACCCGGTCGAGCAACGCCACCGGGTCACCCCCGATCCCGATGTTGCCGTCGAGCAGCAGCGCTTCGCGCCAACTCCCGTCCGCGGGCAGCGGGTCGAACACGTCGCGGTGCAGCGCCGGCGCTCCGCGCGCGACGGTCATCCCGACCGCCAGTGGCGAGTTGTCGATCCCCAGGCACAGCACGCCGCGGTCGGTCAGGGCGGCGGCGAGCCTCCCGGGGCCGCAGCCGATGTCGAGCACCGGGCCCCGGCACGCCGCGAGGACGTGGCGGTCGGCGGCGTCCGGCGTGGCCATCCAGCGGTGCCCTGGCAGGGTGCGGGCGCGGCCGTCGCTGGTCTCCAGCGTGGTGGCGGCACCGCGCAGCGCGGCGTCGAAACTCCCGCTCACCACGTGTGCTGGGCCAGCGCTGCGGCGAACCGGGTGTGCGGGACCTCCGCGGCCACGACGTGGGCGTCGGACATGGTGTCGACGTCGGCGAGCACGGGCAGCGTTGCCACCCGCAGCCCGGCGTCGCAGAGGGCGTGGAGGGTGCGGCGACCGGTGTCGGGACGCGAAGTCGGGATGCCGGCGAGGAGCGCGGCCGCGCGCGGATCGCGGAAGCCGATGGCCCACCAGCCCCCGTCCGCGGCCGGGCCGCACACGGCGTCGGCACCGCTCAAGCGGTGGCAGGCCTCGGCGAGCAGGTCCGCGGAGACCTGCGGGGTGTCCATGCCGATCTGCAGCACCGGCGATCCCGGGTGGGCGACCGCGGTGTCGGCGTGGGCGGCGGCCAGGCGCTGCGGGAACCCGTCGCCGCGCTGGGGCAGCAGCGTGCCGAGCCCGAGCCGGGAGCGCAGTTCGGCGGCGCGGGCGGCCCGGCGGAGGTCGCCGGTGAGCGCGACCACCGGGTGCGCGCCGGAGGTGGCGTGGACGGCGTCGAGCGTGTCGAGCAGGCTCGCTGCGGCGAGGTCGGCGGCCTGCTCGGGTTTGGCGGGCGGGCACAGGCGGGTCTTGGCCAGACCCGGTACGGGCGCCTTGGCGACGACGAGCAGAGCGGTCATCGCAACACCCGTGCCATGTCGCGGGTGGCGCGCAGCGTGCCGCGCACCGAGCCGGAGACCTTCGAGCGGGTGCCTGCGGCGCGGGGCCGGTACGCGACGTCGGTCTCGACGATCCGCCAGCCCGCCTGCCCGGCCTTGCGCAGCAGCTCCAGCGGATACCCGAACGCGCGGTCGGTGACGTCGAGCCGCAGCAGGTCCGCCCGCCGGACCGCGCGGACCGGCGCGATGTCGTGCACCGGCACGCCACCACGTCGCAGCAGGGCGGCGATCAGCGCGTTGCCCGCACGGGCGTGCCAGGGCCAGGCACCGGGCCGGGTGGGCACCCGGCGGCCCACCGCCAGGTCGACCCCGGAGCGCACCTGCCCGACCAGGCGCGGCAGGACTGCCAGGTCGAGCGAGCCGTCGCAGTCGGCGAAGCAGACGATCTCGTTCTCGGCGGCCTCCAGGCCGGCGTGCACGGCGGCTCCGTAACCGCGGTGAGCTTCGGCGACCACGGTCGCGCCGAGGCCGGCGGCGACCTCCGCGGACCCGTCGCAGGAGCCGTTGTCCACCACCAGCGCGCGGTACCCGAGCGGCAGGGCCGCGAGCACTCCGGGCAGCGCGGCGGCTTCGTCCAGGCAGGGCAGCACCACGTCCACTTCGTCCACACCAACCATGCAACCGCACTCCTGGATCAGCGAAAACCGCTGCGGCTCTTACGGATTCCTTACGCGAGGGAATTTCTTACGAGGTTCTGACGGAACGTGCCGCCGAGTTGGCCGGAACGGGGTGCCCGATTACCGTCGCGGCGATGCCGTCCCCAGCCCGTACCGACCTCGTCGCGTCCGCTCTGGCCCTGCTCGTGGTGACCGCCACGGCGGTGGCCGGTGCGGCGCTCAACCGCGCCGGCGCCCCCTTGTTCGCCGATGCTGCTCCGCTGTTCGGCTTCTGGCACCCGCACGTCGGGCTCGGCACACCGCTCGCCGTCGCCGTCGCCGTGGTGGTGATCGCGTGGGGACCGCTGTGCGCCACCCGCCTGCCCTGGCGCCCGCTGCTGGCAGCGGGCTACGCCGCAGCGCTGGCCTGGACGGTGTCGCTTGCGCTGGGGGGCGGGTGGCGCGCGGGCATCACCGATCGGCTGACCGACTGGACCGAGTACTTGCACGACGTGCCCCGGGTGCACGACGTCGGCGCGGTGATCGGCGAGTTCAACCAGCACGTCCTCGCAGGTCAACCCGGGTCCTGGACGGTGCACGTGTCGGGCCATCCGCCGGGTGCGCTGGTGTTCTACACCTGGCTGGACCGGCTCGGTCTCGGCGGCGGGACGTGGGCGTCGACCGTGACGCTGCTGGTCGGCGGGCTGGCCGCGGTGGCGGTGCCGGTGACGGTCAAGGCGCTGCGCGACGAAGACGCGGCCCGTGCGGTGGTCCCCTTCGTCGTGCTGTTCCCCGGGGCGGTGTGGATGGGCGTGTCAGCCGACGGCCTGTTCACCGGGGTCACCGCCACCGGGATCGCGCTGCTGGCGATGCGCCGAGCCGTGCCGGTGCTGCTCGGCGGCGTGCTGCTGGGTTTCGCGCTGTTCCTCAGCTACGGGCTGGTGCTGGTGGCCCTGATCGCCGTCGCCGTCGTCGGCCGTGCCTGGTGGAAGCTGCCCGTGGCGGCCGCCGGAGCCCTGCTCGTGGTCGGGGTCTTCGCGGCACACGGGTTCTGGTGGCTCGACGGCTACCACCTGGTCGTGCAGCGCTACCACCAGGGTGAGTTCGCGCAGCGTCCCTACGCCTACTGGGTGTTTGGCAACCTCGGCGCCTTCCTGCTCTCGGCCGGTCCGCTGGTGGTCGCCGCGCTGGGCCGGGCCCGGCTCAACGCCCTGTCAGGCCCGGTGCTGGCCGCGGGCGCAGCGGTGGTGCTGGCGGATCTGTCCGGGTTGAGCAAGGCTGAGGTGGAACGGATCTGGTTGCCCTTCGGGGTGTGGTTCGCCGTGGCGGGGGCGTTGCTGCCGGCCCGGTCCCGCCGGTGGTGGCTGGGGGTGCAGGCGGTGACCGCGCTGAGCGTCGAGCACGTGATCGCGACGAGCTGGTGAGGACGATGCGCGAGCAGGTCGGGCGGGTGCTGGTCGTCGACGACGACCACGCGGTGCGCGACGTCGTCCGCCGCTACCTCGAACGCGCGGGCTACGAGGTGCTCCTCGCCGGGGACGGGGAGACGGCGCTGCGCAGCTACGCCGAGCACCGGCCGGACCTTGTCGTGCTGGACCTGATGCTGCCCGGCATCGGCGGCCGGGACGTGTGCCGCGCGGTGCGCGAGCACGGATCGGTTCCGGTGGTGGTGCTGACCGCGCTCGGTGAGGAGTCCGACCGGGTCGCGGGCTTGGAACTGGGAGCCGACGACTACGTGGTCAAGCCGTTCAGCCCCCGCGAGCTGGTGCTGCGGGTGACCTCGGTGCTCCGCCGCGCCACCCACGCCCCACCGGTGATGCAGGAGTCCGTCGTGGACGGTTCGCTCGTCCTCGACCCCGCCGCGCGCCGCTGCACGCTGGACGGCGTCGAACTGGCGCTGACCACGCGCGAGTTCGACCTGCTGGCCCACCTGATGCGCAACCCGGGACGGGCCTTCACCCGCGCCGAACTGCTCGAGTCGGTGTGGGGCTGGAACTTCGGCGACCAGTCGACCGTGACCGTCCACATGCGGCGGTTGCGGGAGAAGATCGAGCCACGGCCCGACCGCCCGCACCGGATCAGCACCGTGTGGGGCGTCGGGTACCGCTACGACCCCGAGGCCGGATGATGGACCTGCTCACCGAGCTCACCCACGTCGTTCCGTACGCGATCGGCCTGTCGCTGCCCGTCGCGCTCCTCGGTGCGGCCCTGCTCTTCCTGCTGCGGCACCGCTCGCTGGCCACCGCGCTGACGGTGCTGGTGCTGGTTCCCCTGCTTGCCACGATGGCCGGCGTCCTGGGCGTCACCGGGTTCATGTTCGGCCCGCAGCTGACCACCGTGGTGGTCATCTGCACCGCCGTCGGGGTGGTGACCGTGCCGGTCGCGGTGGTGCTGGGCCGCAACATCGCCCGTCGGAGCGTCTGGGAACGCGAGGCGCGCGCCCGGGAGCGCGCCGCCGAGGCCTCCCGCCGCGAGCTGGTCGCCTGGATCAGCCACGACCTGCGCACGCCCTTGTCGGGGATCCGCGCGATGGCCGAAGCGCTGGCCGACGGCGTCGTCGACGAGCCCGGTGAGGTCTGCTCCTACGCCGGGCGCATCCAGGGCGAAGCCGAACGGCTCTCGCGCATGGTGGACGACCTGTTCGAACTGTCCCGCATCACCGCCGGGGCGCTGCACCTGGAGTTCTCCGCCGTGCCGCTGCACGACGTGGTCAGCGAAGCCGTCGCCGCCGAGAACCCGCGCGCACAGCGGCGGGGCGTGCGGCTGTCGACGGAGACCGAGCAGTGGCCCGTGGTCGCCGGCAGCGACGCGGAACTGGCCCGGGTGGTGCGCAACCTGCTGTCCAACGCCATCCGGCACACCCCGCCCCGCGGGTCGGTCGTGCTCAGCGCGGGGCGGAGCGGGGAGCAGGCGTGGCTGCGCGTCGACGACGCGTGCGGCGGGATCGACGACTCCGAGCTGGAACGGGTTTTCGAGGTGGCCTACCGAGGCGATCAGGCCCGCGGTGACGGCGACCGGGAACCCGCGGGCGCCGGGCTCGGTCTGGCGATCGCGCACGGCCTGGTGCAGGCCCACCGCGGCGAGATCCACGCCCGCAACCACGGCCTCGGCTGCCGGTTCGAGGTCCGGTTACCGCTGGCTGCCGGCGGATCCTGAGCGACTCCGCCGCAGTTCCTGGCCGACGGTCTCGCGGAGCGGGGCCTCGGCGAACTCGCGCACCCCGTCGGCGAAACCCGTCCGCGCGCGGAAGCCCAGCACGCGTCGCGCCTTGGCGGGGTCCGCCACGACGTGCCGGACGTCGTTGGGGCGCGTTCCCCCGACCACGCGCGGGCGGGGCCCGCCGCAGGCCTGCGCCAGCGCCTCGGCGAGTTCACCGATGGTGCGCGGCTGCCCGGAGCAGATGTTGACCGCGTCCAGCACGCCGCGGAGCGGCTGGGCCTCCACCGCCGCGAGGTTGGCGGCGGCCACGTCGCGCACGTGCACGAAGTCGCGGCGTTGCTCGCCGTCCTCCAGCACTCGCGGCGCCTCGCCGCGGTGCAGGGCGGAGCGGAACAGCGAGGCCACCCCGGCGTAGGGGGTGCCGCTGGGCATCCGCGGCCCGTAGACGTTGTGGTAGCGCAACGCGCGCACGCTCCCGCCCGTCTGCCGGGCCCAGGCCGCAGCGAGGTGCTCCTGGGCGAGCTTGGTGGCCGCGTAGGTGCTGCGGGGATCGAGCGGGGCGTCCTCGGGCACCAGTTCCGGTTCCAGCGGCCGGTGACACCAGGGGCACGGCGGTTCGAAGCGTCCTGCCTCGACGTCCGCGGCACGCCGCTCACCGGGGCGGACCAGACCGTGCTCGGCGCAGCGGTAGCGGCCTTCGCCGTAGACGACCATCGAGGAGGCCAGCACGAGCCGCCGCACACCCGTTTCGTGCATCGCGGCCAGCAGGACCGCGGTGCCGAGGTCGTTGTGCGCGGCGTAGTCCGGCATGTCGGTCGGGTCCACGCCGTGCCCGACCATCGCGGCCTGGTGGCAGACGACGTCGACACCGCGCAGCAGGTCGCGCACCAGGTCGGCGTCGCGCACGTCGCCGCGCACCAGCGGGTGCCGGGTCTGCGGTGGCCCGCCGTGCGCTTGCGGGAGCAGCGCGTCGAGGGCGACGACTTCGTGGCCGTGGTCGGTGAGGGTGTCGGCGATGGCCGAGCCGATGAACCCGGCGGCGCCGGTCAGCAGGATGCGCACGGTCCCGACGGTAGGACGCGACCCGGCTCGAGCGGTCCGAGCGAGCGTGGATGTCATCGTTCCACAAGAACTTTCAGCTCCCTTACGAGCGCGCCCGACTGCTGGCGGCGACGCGCTGCGGGGTCTCGAATGGAACCATGACCTCGCTCTCCCGCGGCCGTGCGGCCGCGATCGGACTCATCGCGGCGGGTTCGGCGCTGGCCGCCGGACACCTGGTGGCCGGGTTCGACGATCCGCGCGCCTCTCCCCCGGTGACCGTCGGCGGTGCCTTCATCGACCTCGTGCCGCCCGGGGTGAAGGAGTTCGCGGTCGCGTTGTTCGGCACGGCGGACAAGATCGCCCTGATCGTCGGCATGGCACTGGTCATCGCCGCGCTCGCGGTCGCCGCCGGGCTGCTCTCCCGTCGCCGGGTGCTGCCCGGCGCGCTGGTGATCGCCGCGTTCGGACTGGTCGGTGTGGCGGCAGCGCTGACCCGCGCTGAGCAGGACGTCCTCCCCGCCCTGGTGTCGCTCGTGGTCGGCGTTGGCGTGTTCACCTGGCTGCACCAGGTGGGCCGGGCGCCGGTGGCCACGCAGTTCGACCGGCGTCGGTTCCTGGTGACCTCCGGACTGGTCGTGGTCGGCGCCGGGATCGCGGGTGTGGTCGGCACCTCGAGGCAGTCCGGCCTGGCGTCCTCGCAGCAGGCGGTGGCCTCGCGGCTGCCCGCGGTACCGCAGCCGCCGATCCCGGCAGGCGCGGACTTCGTCGCCGACGGCACCCCGCCGTTCCTGACCGGCAACCGCGAGTTCTACCGGATCGACACCGCGCTGGTCGTGCCCCAGCTGCGCGCCGAGGACTGGCGTTTCCGGCTGCACGGCATGGTCGACCGGGAGCTGGACCTGTCGTTCGCCGACCTGCTGGCCCGTCGGCTCGAAGCGCGCACCATCACCCTCGCCTGCGTGTCCAACGAGGTCGGCGGCAACCTGATCTCCACCGCGAACTTCGTCGGTGTGCCGGTCCGCGACCTGCTGCTGGAGGCCGGTGTGCGGCCCGGCGCGCAGCAGCTGCTCACCACCAGCAGCGACGGCTACAGCGCGGGCACGCCCGTCGACCTGCTGCTCGAACCCGACCGAGGTGCGCTGCTGGCCTTCGAGATGAACGGCGAACCGCTGCCCGCCGAGCACGGTTTCCCGGTGCGCGTGGTCGTACCCGGGCTCTACGGCTACGTCTCGGCCACCAAGTGGCTGGTCGACGCCGAGGTCACCACCTTCGACCGCAAGGCCTACTGGCAGCAGCGCGGGTGGGCCCAGCAGGGTCCGATCAAGACGCAGTCCCGCATCGACCGGCCGCGACGCGGCGCCCAGGTCCCCTCCGGTCCGGTGACGGTCGCCGGGATCGCGTGGGCCCAGCACACCGGGATCGACGCGGTGCAGGTGCGCGTCGACGGCGGGCCGTGGCAGGACGCCGAGACCGCCACCGAGGTCAGCCGCGACACCTGGCGCATGTGGCGGGCCAGGCTGGACCTGCCGCCGGGCGAGCACGTGGTCCAGTGCCGCGCCCTCGACCGCAGCGGCGTCCCGCAGACCGAGGCGCGCCAGGGGGTCCTCCCCGACGGCGCGACAGGTCTGCACGAGATCGTCTTCCGCTGCACGTGACCGGCATCACTTCCGCGGGACACGGGCGTTCGGGCTGAGCAACCGTTCGGTGTGGAACTCGGTGGAACGGAGCGTGCGGTGACCGACGGCGGAACGGGCCTCTTCGAGTCGGTGGACGACGTCGTCGAGAAGCTGGCCGAGACGGGCTACCTGGCCTCCACGGCCGTGGCGACCACCGTGTTCCTGGCCGACCGGCTCGGCAAACCGCTGCTCGTCGAAGGGCCGGCGGGTGTCGGCAAGACCGAGCTGGCCAAGGCCGTCGCCGCGGTCGCCGACGCGCGGCTGGTGCGGCTGCAGTGCTACGAGGGCATCGACGAGGCCCGCGCGCTCTACGAGTGGAACCACGCCAAGCAGCTGCTGCGCATCACCGCTGGTCGTGACGAGACCTGGGACGAGGCGCGCACCGACATCTTCAGCGAGGAGTTCCTGCTGTCCCGCCCGCTGCTGACGGCCATCAGCGGGGACGAGCCCACGGTGCTGCTCATCGACGAGACCGACAAGGCCGACGTCGAGGTCGAGGGCCTGCTGCTGGAGGTGCTCAGCGACTTCCAGGTCACGGTCCCCGAACTCGGCACGGTCACCGCGTCGCGGCGGCCGTTCGTGGTGCTGACCTCCAACGCCACCCGCGAGCTGTCCGAGGCGCTGCGGCGGCGCTGCCTGTTCCTGCACATCGACTTCCCCGACGCCGAGCTGGAGCAGCGCATCGTGCGGCTCAAGGTGCCCGGGCTCGACGAGGCGCTGGCCGCTTCGGTGGTCGAGGTGGTCGGGGCGCTGCGCGGGATGCAGCTGCGCAAGTCCCCGTCGGTGGCCGAGACGATCGACTGGGCCCGCACCCTGCTGGCCCTGGGCGCCGACACCCTCGACGAGGACGTGGTCCGCGACAGCCTCGGGGTGATCCTCAAGCACCAGGACGACGTGCGGCGGGCCACTGAGAAGCTGGTCGTGCCATGACCTTGCAGTCCCGCTTGGTCGGTTTCACCGGAGCGCTGCGCGAGCAGGGAGTGCGCGTCGGTCCAGGCGAAACCGTCGATGCCGCAGCGGTTGTGGACGTCCTCGGCATGGCCGACCGGGAACGCCTCCGCGAAGGCCTTGCCGCGGCGCTGCTGCGCGCCGACGGGCAGCGCAAGGTCTTCGACGCGGCCTTCGACCTCTACTTCCCCGCCGGCGTCGGCGCGCCGGAGAGCGCCCGCGGCGAAGCGGATCCCGGGCTCGACCAGCGGTTGGTCGACGCGCTGGCCGCCGACGACTCGGGAGCGCTGTCGCAGCTGGCCGGGGAGGCCGTGGACTCGCTCGGCCACTTCGGCGGCGAGAACGGACCCCAGGGCTGGTCAGCGCACCAGACCCTGGAGCGGTTGCAGCCGCAGACACTGCTCGCCCGGGTGCTGGCCGCGATGCGCGGGGACGCCGAGGAGGACTTCACCGACCGGCTCGACCGCGACGAGATCCGGCGCCGCATCGACGACTTCCGCGACCGCGTCCGCACGGAGGCCCGTCGGCGCTCGGCCGAGCTGCGCGGCGTCGACCACGTCGCCAAGCACGCCATCGCCCCCAGCGCCGACCAAGTCGACTTCCTCAGCGCGGGACGCGACCAACTCGCCGAACTGCGTCGCGCCGTGCAGCCGCTGGCCCGCAAGCTGGCGACCAGGATGGCGGCCCGGCGTCGCCGCGCCAGCCGCGGCAGCATCGACCTGCGCCGCACGCTGCGCCGATCGCTGTCCACCGGCGGCGTCCCGCTGCGCCCGGCCTACGCCCACCACCGGCCGGCGCGGCCGGAGATCGTGCTGCTGTGCGACGTGTCGGGGTCGGTGGCCGGCTTCGCGAACTTCACGATGCTGCTGGTCCAGGCCCTGCACGACCAGTTCAGCAAGGTCCGGGTGTTCGCCTTCGTCAACCGCACCGACGAGGTCACGCACCTGGTCGAGCCGGGTGCGGCCGACCCCGCCGAGCTGGGGAGGCGCATCCTCACCGAGGCCACCGTGACCGGCTGGCACGACAGCAGCGATTACGGCAGCGCCCTGGCGGAGTTCACCGACCGGTACCTGGAGGCGCTGGGGCCGCGCACCTCGGTGCTGGTGCTGGGTGATGCCCGCACCAACGGCTGGGACCCTGACCTGGAGGCGCTGCACGCGATCAAGGAGCGCTCTCGCCGGGTGTTCTGGCTCAACCCCGAACCGGAGGTCCGCTGGTCCACCGGCGATTCCGCGGCGCACGCCTACGCGGGCGTGGTGGAGATGCACGAGTGCCGCAACACCCGCCGCCTAGCCCACCTCGTCTCCACGCTGCTGCCGGTCTGAGCGGCCCCGCCCCCGGTCCCGCTGTGCTCGAGCGCGGGGCTCTGTGGCGGGGCCGGGAGGTCCGGCGCGTACATTTGGGGCGAGGCGTGCCTGGGGGCACGTGCACACGTCGGTGGCCCCGGGGTGGGGTCGAGGAGCACGGAGAAGGTTGGTCGGGTGGTAGTCCCCACGGCTCCTGCGCAGGACCAGGCGCAGCCGGATGGCCGCACTCCCGGACGCCGCACCGCCTGGGTGCTGCGCCTGGCCGCGGTGATCGCCGCGGGGTTCGCCCTCTACGCCGGTTCCCCGCCGCGCGAGGCCTGGTGGGTCGCTCCGCTGGCGATGGCCGTGCTGGCCGCCGTGGTGCGCCACCGCAGGGCCCGGGCGGGCTTCGGCTACGGCCTGGTGTTCGGCTTCGCGTTCCTGCTGCCGCTGCTGGGCTGGCTGCAGGACTTCCTCGGCGCGGACTTCGGCCCCTGGCCCTGGCTGGGCGTGGCCGCGGTCGAGGCGGCGTTCATCGGACTCGGCGGGGCCGGGATGGCGCTGGTCAGCCGCCTGCCCGCGGCGCCGGTGTGGATGGCCGCCGTGTTCGTGACCGCCGAGGCGGTGCGCTCGGCGTTCCCGTTCGGCGGCTTCCCGTGGGGGCGACTGGCCTTCACCCAGGACACCGGTCCGTTCCTGGCGTTGGCCGCGATCGGCGGTGCGCCGCTGGTGTCCTTCGCCGTGGCGCTGGTCGGCGCCGGTCTGGGCACACTGGTCCGCGCTCCGCGCCGCTGGGCGGTGCCGGTCGCGGCGATCGCTACGCCGCTGCTGGGAGGACTGACCTGCTGGCCGCTGGTGGGCACCGACGCGAACGCAGGGACGGCGCGCGTCGCGATCGTGCAGGGCAACGCGCCCAACCTCGGTCTCGGGTTGCTCTACGAGGACGACGTGCTGCACGACAACCACGTGCAGGCCGCGCAGCAGCTCGTCGCGGACGTGCGCTCCGGCCGCGTCGCCAAGCCCGACTTCGTGCTGCTCCCGGAGCAGATCGGCAGCTGGGGACCCGCGCGCACCGATCCTGAGCTCTCCTCCGTCGCCTCCCAGCTGGGCGTGCCGCTGGTCGTGGGCGGGCTCGGTCAGGACCGCGACGGGCAGCTGCACAACCAGATCGTGCGCTGGGACCCCGGGACCGGTTTCGGCGACCGCTACGTCAAGCGACACCTGGTGCCCTTCGCCGAGACCATTCCGATGCGCGAGGTCGCGCGGCTGGTCAGCCCCTTCGTGGACCGCTTCCAGTCCGACATGGTCCCCGGCGAGGAACCGGGCGTGATCGACGTCGCGGGCCTGCGGCTGGGTGTGGGCATCTGCTACGACGTCGCCTACGACGACGTCTTCGGCCCGGCGGCCGCGCAGGGCGCCACACTGCTGGCGGTGCCCACCAACAACGCCTGGTACGGGCACTCGGAGATGAGCTACCAGCAGCTGGCGATGTCGCGGCTGCGCGCGGTGGAGACCGGCCGCTCGGTGCTGGTCGGGGCCACCAGCGGGGTCAGCGCGGTGGTGGCACCGGACGGTTCGGTGACCGCGCAGACCGAGCTGTTCACCGAGCAGAACCTGACCGCCGAGGTCGCGCTGCGGGCGGGCCGTACCCCGGCCACCGCGCTCGGCTCGGCCCCGACGTGGGTGCTGGCAGTGCTGGGCGTGGGTGCGGTCGCAGCCGCCGGGTGGCGGTCGCGGAAGTCCCGCGCCTGATCGACGGACGAATCACGGCCGGTCGCGCTGACCGGCTAGGAGGATGTGGATGGCGAGGCAAGCGCCGGCCGAGAAGGTGCTGGTGGTGATCCCGACCTACAACGAGCGGGAGAACCTGGAACCGATCGTGCGGCGGCTGTTCGAGGCGTTGCCCGCGGCGAACGTGCTGGTGGTCGACGACGGCAGCCCCGACGGCACCGGTGAGGTCGCCGACCGGCTGGCCGCGCAGGACGAGCGGCTGCACGTCCTGCACCGCACGGAGAAGGCCGGTCTGGGCGCCGCCTACGTCGCCGGGTTCGAGTGGGCCTTGGCCCGCGACCACACGGCGATCGTGGAGATGGACGCCGACGGCTCGCACGCCCCGGAGGACCTGCCGCGCCTGGTCGGCATGCTCGGCGACGGCGGGACCGGCGCCGACGTGGTGCTGGGGTCGCGCTACGTCACCGGTGGCAGCACGGTGAACTGGCCCTGGTACCGGGAGTTCCTCTCCCGCGGCGCCAACCTCTACTCGAAGCTAGCCCTGGGCGTGCCGATCAACGACATCACCTCCGGCTACCGCGTCTACCGGCGCGAGGTGCTGGAAACCGTCTGGCTGAACACCATCGCCTCGCAGGGCTACTGCTTCCAGGTCGACCTGGCCCTGCGCGCGGTCGAAGCGGGCTTCGTGGTGGCCGAAGCGCCGATCACCTTCGTCGAGCGCGAGCTCGGCGCCTCGAAGATGGACGCGGAGATCGTCCGGGAGGCCTTGATCAGGGTCACCAAGTGGGGTCTGCGCCGCAGGGGGACCCAAGCTGCGGGGACGCTCCGCTCCCTGCTGCCCTGACGTCAGGGCCGGTCAGAGCGGACCGAGACACACGTAAGCGCCCGAGCGCGGAAGAACTCGGGCGCTTGCCACGTGCAGGGGGAACTACCGGCCGCGACGGGTGCGCAGCAGTTCCAGCCGCTCGTTGAGCAGCTCTTCCAGCTCCGGGATCGTGCGCCGTTCGAGCAGCATGTCCCAGTGGGTGCGCGGCGGCTTGGCCTTCTTCTGCTCCGGTTCGTTGCCGTCGATGATCTTCGACTCGGTGCCGTGGAGGCGGCATTCCCAAGTCGGCGGCACCTCGGCGTCGTCGGAGAAGGGCACCTCGAACTCGTGGCTCTTGGGGCAGGCGTAGCGCACCGTCCGGCGCGGTGCGAGGTCGTGGTTACGGTCGGTCTCGTAGCTGACAGCTCCGAGCCGGCTGCCACGCAGAACGCGGTCGGCCATGACGGTTCCTTTCCCTTCGGCTCAGGCGGGTGGCCCGAGCGGTTGTGCTCACCGTGTGCAACGACGGAGTACCCGTCGTCTGTTCCCGGTGTCGTGCTGCTGGTCGCCGTCGGTGACATTGTTCACCCGTCAACAACGGCTGTCCTCCTGGAGACGCGGTCGAGCCACGTGCGTGACGCGTTCTCCCGACAGCAATCTACAGATGGGTTCGAACGGGTGATAGTGCCAGATGTCCAGTCACCACCGCCAAGCAGGACCCGGGATTGTTAGTCGTTGTGGGATGCAGATCACGACCCGTACGGTCGATCAACTCGACAGGTGGGTGACTGCTCGTAGCTCCATGATCCTCCCGGTGATCACGACGCAGCGTGCTGGCATATTCCGTTCTCGCTGATTCCCAGCATGTCCTAGATCACCAGCATGGAGCAACGGGGGTTCGATCGCGAGGCGAACACGCCTGATCACTCTGCGCGCACAGATCAGAGCAGCTCGGGCGGCCGGTTGCCCACGGCCTCGATGGCCCTGCGGACGGGCACCAGCGCGACCAGCACCAGGCCGACCGCGAAGAAGACCACCAGAGAGACGATGGCGAGCCGGAACGAGCCCGTCGCCTGGCCGACCCCGGCGAACACCAACGGTCCCAGCCACGACGTCGAGCGCTCCCCCACCTCGTAGAGCGAGAAGTACTCGGCCTCCCGGCCCGGCGGGATCATCTGGCTGAACAGCGAGCGGGACAGCGCGTTCGTGCCCCCGAGGACCATGCCGATGCCCACGGCCAGCCCGTAGAACTGCAGCTCCTGGCCCGCCTGCACGAAGTAGGCGGCCACCAGGACCACCAGCCAGGTCGCCAGGCTGACCAGGATCGTCTTCTTCGCGCCGACGCGACGGGCCAGCACGCCGTGCAGCACACCGCCGATGAAGGCGATGAACTGCACGATCAGCAGGGTCACGATCAGCGAGTCCTGCGGCAGCTTGAGCTCGAGGCTGCCGTACTGCGCCGAGACCTGCGAGACCGTCGAGATGCCGTCGGTGTAGATCCAGTAGGACGCGAGGAACGCCAGCGTGAGCGGGAAGTGCTTGGCCTCGCGCAGGGTGCCGAGAAGTTGCTTGAACCCCGCGGTGACCACCGCCGTGCCCTTCTCACCGCCCTCGGGTGCCCGGTGGCGGCCTAGCGCGGTCAGCGGCAGCAGCGTGAACAACGCCCACCACACGCCCGAGGAGAAGAAGATCAGCCGCACGGCCGCGGACTCCGACAGCCCGACCGCCTCGTGCCCGAGGTAGATGACCAGGTGCAGCGCCAGCGCCGTGCCGCCGCCCAAGTAGCCGATGGCCCAGCCGCGGGTGGAGACCTTGTCGCGCTCGTCGGCGTCGGCGATCTCCGGCAGGAACGAGTAGTAGACGACCACCGATGCGCCGAAGCAGATGTTGGCGACGACGAACAGCACCACGCCCAGCTGCCAGTTCTGCCCGGCGACCAGCGCCAGCAGCCCCGTGGCGAACGCGCCGCCGAAGGCGAAGGCCCCCAGCATCATCCGCTTGTTCTGGGTGCGGTCGGCGATCGCGCCGGTGATCGGCAGGACCAGGACCTGCACCAGGGTCGCCACCGACAGCAGGTAGCCCCACAGCGAACCGGCCGGGAACGCCAGGCCCAGGAACGAGATGTCGCAGTTGACCAGCGAGTTGTCACCGGCGCAGGCGTTCGCGCCGTTGCGCCCGACGTCCGCCCGCGCCGCGGCGGTGGCCACCGAGGTCAGGTAGAGCGACAGGAAGACGGTGGTCACCGACGTCGGGAAGACCGAGTTCGCCCAGTCGTACCAGCACCACCCGCGTTGCTCCCGCCGGCGCTGCGCGGCCCCCGGTGCCGCTTCGCTGTCCATCACGCTCATCCCGTTCGGTCCTCCGCGGAGTGGATCACTCGATCGGAGGCACCATACTGGCTGCCGGACCGCTCGCGGGACGCACTGCCGCGGTATCGGAGGATCGTCTTCCGCTCACCCCGGCGTCGGCTCTCCCGCCGGCTCGCGCACCAGCTGATTCAACAGGTCAGGACGGTCGGTGACCAGCCCGTCCACGCCCAGCTCCAGCAGCCGCCGCATCTCCGCAGGCTCGTCGACGGTCCACACGTGCACCTCGACGCCCCACCGGTGGGCCAGCTCGACGAAGCGCTCGTCGACCACGTCGACGCCCCGGTACCGGGTCGGCACCTGCACCGCGGCCCCGCGGATCAGCCCCTCGCGCGGCCCCTGGTCGAGGCGCGCTGGAACGCGGCCAAGAAGGACACCAGCGGCCGCGGCGGGGTGAACGGCAGGCGGGACCAGGCCCAGAGCGCGGCGACACCGCGCTGGCCGGTGGAGGTCAGCAGCCCGGGCCCGCCGACCTTGCGGAGCAGGTCCAGCCGCCGGTCGTCGAACGAGGCCAGGCACACGCGGTCCCAGGCGTTGTGCCTGCGGAGGGTGCGCAGCACGGGTCCGGCGGCGGTGTCGGCCTTGACGTCGATGTTGAACAGCAGGTCGGGGAACTCCTCCAGCGCGGCGTCCAGGCTCGCCACCGGTTCGCGTCCGCCGATCCTGGCCCGGGAGACCTCCGCGAACGGCATGCTCGCGATCTCGCCCGCACGGTCGGTGGTGCGCTGCAGGGTCGCGTCGTGGTGCACCACAGCGACGCCGTCGCTGCTGGCGTGCACGTCGGTCTCGACGTAGCGGTAGCCCTCGGCTGCGGCGGCGCGGAAGGCGCTCAGCGAGTTCTCCACCTCGGCGAGGTCGCCGAGGTGCCAGCCGCGGTGGGCGAACGCCCGCGGCCACGGCCCGTCCAGGAAGGGGTGCGTCACGGCAGACCACTGTGCCCGACCCAGGTGACGGAACGGTGTCGGGCCGGTGGCCGCGGAGATCGGCGTGGCGAGTCCGTGGAGATCACCGTGATTGACTAACGTGATCAGCGTGGACAACCCCGTCGAGCCCAGCCGACGCGCACGCCAGGTGCGGCACTGCGCCTGGTGCGGCCGGCGCGTACCCGACTCCGGCAGGCAGGGCAGGCCGCGGCTGTACTGCGCGCAGGCGTGCCGGCAGCGCGCCTACGAGCGCCGGACGGCGGTGCAGCGCGGTGGCTTGCCCGAGGACTCGGTGGTCCTCTCCGCCGCTGAACTCGCAGACCTGCAGGACCGGTTGTTCCAGCTGCGCTGCTCGGCCGAGGACGTCGTGACCGCGGTCGACGACGACGCCGACCGCACCGACCTGCGCAAACTCGCGGCCCAGGTCGTGGACGTCGCCGCCGAGCTGGAACGGCTGCGCTGACCACCCGCACGCCTGGAACGACGCACAACGGCCCCACCCGGAACCTGGGACGAACGGAGCATTGTGCCGTCGAGCCCGGCTGGCAAGATGAACTGGTCCCCGGTGGCGAGGAAACGACGGTGCCCGCACGTCCCGCGGTCCGCGGCTTGCGCCGCGTCGACCTGCTCAGTCCTGAGCCGATGGCGGCTGCCTTCTTCTACCGCGACGTGCTCGACTGGTCCCCCGTGCCCACCCACGTCGGCCTGGACTGCTGGGTCGGCAACCGCCGCTGCGCGATCATCCGCAAGCCCCGCGCCGACGAACGAGCGGGCGTCCGCCTGGTGTTCGCCGGTGCTCCGATGGACTGCTCGCTGGCCGGTCCGGACAACGCGCTCGCCCAGGTCACCAAGGGACGCGCCCAGCACGGTCCGCAAGCCCCGCAACCGCGTCCGGGCGAACCCTGCTGGGCCGAGCTGGCCACCACCGACACCGGCCGCGCCGACGCCTTCTGGACCGACACGCTCGGGTGGACCGTCGACGACGGCTCCTACGCCTCGGCCGGTCGCGCGATCGCCGGACGCACCGAGACCAGCGACCTCGCGGGCTGGTTGTGCTACTTCGCGGTCACCGACCTCGACGAGGTCGCCGGCCTCGCCGCCGAGCGCGGCGGCGAGGCCGAACGCATCAGCCACCCCGACCTCGGCAAGACGATGCTGCTGACCGACACCTGGGGCGCCCGCATAGGCCTCGCGGAGACGACTACTTGGGGTTAGGCGGCGGAGCCGCTGCTTCAGGTGTGGGACGCAGCTCGCACCGCCGCAGGTTGTGAGCGGCTTCGTGGCGAGTACGCCGCGACGCCGCGTCGGAGAAGTGCTCAAGGAGTGGCGCACGGAGCCACGGGAGCCGCTCGGGTTCTGCTACCCGCACCGCCACGCACAGCAGCCCTACCCGAGCTCGCCGAGGACTCGGTGGGTTCGGTTGGCCTTCACCGAGAGCCGTTGTTCTCGGGCGGTCACGTCGATGTAGGTCTGGCTGGAGTTCATCGAGGAGTGGCCCAGCAGCTTGGCGATCTCGGCGGCGCTGGCGCCGTCCTCGGCGAGCCGGGTGGCGAAGGTGTGCCGCAGCGCGTGCACCATCGCGCCGGGTTGGACCCGGTCAGAGACCCCGGCGGCCTGCAGCGACCGCCGCACCAGGTACTGCAAGCCTCCACGCTGCAACTTCCCGCCGCGGTGGTCGACGAACAGTGGTTCGGCCCCGGGCAACCGGTTGCCGAAGCGCTGCTTGCGGGTGCGCAGGTAGCTGCGGATGAGCTCGTCGAGGCTGTCCTCGATCGGGATGGACCGGCTCTTGCCGCCCTTGCCCTGCACGTGCAGCCGGCGGTCGCCGCTGCGTCCCGCGAGGGAGGAGACCGTGAGCTCCAGCAGTTCGGCCGAGCGCACGCCGGTGCACAACAAGGTCGCGAGGACCGCCAGGTCGCGCTCCGGCCAGGGGTTGCGTGCCTTGCGGACACCGGCGGCGACCTGCCGCAGCAGCCGCTCCGGGGTCTCCTCGCCCTGCAGCGGCTTCGGGGTGGCGGGCGCGTTGCGCGGTTTGGGCACCACCTTCATGGGGTTGCCCGAGACCGCGCCCTCGATGACGCCGAATCCGAAGAACCCGTTCCACGTCGACCAGGCGCGGGTCACGGTCGCGGCCGAGCGCCGCGCGGCGAACCGCGCGAACGCCGACCGCAGCACGGACGCGTCCAGCTCCTCGACGGCGAGCCGCTCGGCCGGGGTGCCGGTGAGCTCGACGAGCTCACCGGCCACCGACTCGAGGTCGCGGCGGTAGGCGCGCAGCGAGTTGGCCGCCAGCTTCCGAGCCTGCAGGTGCTCCAGGTAACTCTCCACCAAGCGCGCCAGGTCCACGCGTCACCTCCCACGACGATGATCAACTGCGGGAGATGTAACCAGACACGACCGACACTCAGCTGTTGCGGAGGAAGCGGTCCAGCACGCGCACGCCGAACTTGAGCGCGTCGACCGGGACCCGCTCGTCCACGCCGTGGAACAGCGCGGAGAAGTCCAGGTCGGCGGGCAGCTGCAGCGGCGCGAAGCCGTAGCAGCTCATCCCCATCCGGGCGAAGGACTTCGCGTCGGTGCCGCCCGACATCATGTACGGCAGCGCCTTGGCGCCGGGATCCTCGGCCAGCAGCGAGGCCTGCATCTGCTCGACCAGCCGGCCCTCGAACTTCGTCTCCACCGGCGGGAGCCCGACCCACTCGCGCTCGACGTCCGGACCCAGCAGCTCCGCCAGCTCGCGGTCGAACGCCTCTTCGCGGCCAGGCAGGATGCGGCAGTCCACCGCGGCCTCGGCGACCGAGGGGATCACGTTGTGCTTGTAACCCGCGGTGAGCATCGTCGGGTTGGCGGTGTCGCGCAGCGTGGCCCCGATGATGCGGGAGATGTTGCCGAGCTTGGCGACCGAGCCTTCCAGGTCGTCCTCGGGGAAGTCCCAGCCGGTGATCTCGCTGACCCCGTCGAGGAACTCCTGCACGCTGTCGGTCATGACCAGTGGGAACCGGTAAGCACCCAACTTCGCCACGGCTTCGGACAGCTGGGTGACGGCGTTGTCGTCGTGCACCATCGACCCGTGTCCGGCACGTGCCCGCACCCGCAGCTTCAGCCAGCGGATGCCCTTCTCCGCGGTCTGCACCAGGTAGGCGCGGACGCCGTCGCGCAGCGTCAGCGAGTAGCCGCCGACCTCGCTGATCGCCTCGGTGCAGCCCTCGAACAGCTCCGGCCGGTGGTCCACCAGCCACTGGGCGCCCTGGAAGCCGCCGGCTTCCTCGTCGGACAGGAACGCGAAGACGATGTCTCGCGGAGGCACGATGCCGTCGCGCTTGTAGCGGCGCGCGATGGCCAGGCTCATCGCCAGCATGTCCTTCATGTCCACCGCCCCGCGTCCCCACACGTAGCCGTCCTGCACCGCCCCGGAGAAGGGGTGCACGGACCACTCGGCCGGGTCGGCGGGCACGACGTCGAGGTGCCCGTGCACCAGCAACCCGCCCCGCGAGGGGTCGGCCCCGGGCAGCCGGGCCACCACGTTGGCCCGACCCACCTGGTCGCCGGCCTCGACGTAGGTCACCTCGTAGCCGACCTCACCGAGCTTCTCGGCCACGTACTCGGCCGAGGCCCGCTCAGGCACGACCGTGTCGGCGTCACCCGTGTTCGTGCTGTCGATGCGGATCAGTTCACTGGCCAGCTGGACGACCTCGTCCTGCGCCAGCGCCAACCCCGCGTCCTGATCACTGCCGGAGATCCCACTGTGCTCGCTCACCAGGCATTTCTATCACCCGCTCCCCCAACAGGGGGGTGGTTGCGACGCCCTGATGACCATGAGCTAATCTATTGGCACAACACAGCGGGAACGCCCCGGAAACGGAGGCAGAACCGAGACGTCCGAGTGGCGGAATGGCAGACGCGCTAGCTTGAGGTGCTAGTGCCCTACTAATGGGCGTGGGGGTTCAAGTCCCCCCTCGGACACGCGCACTAACCACACGCGGTGCGATCGTAGCTTCTACGGTCCCCGCGTGTGGTTCGTATTTGAGGTCGATGCTCAAGTTCTCGTAGAGCCGACCAAGGTTCTCCGGCTTGGCTTCCTTGAGCGCCGAGCCGACGTCCCCGAGCGAATCCACCATCGCGTAGACCTCGACTTCGCCGATGGCCGCTGGTTCAGGACTGTTGTCGAGCTCGGCCTGGGCAGCGGCGCGGGTCGCTTGTGCGTCGTTGATCGCCTCGACCAGCGCCGCAGGATCGGCGCCGGCCTTGATGGCTTCCTGCAGCCGCCTCACCTGAGTCTGCGCATCGGCCAATCGCTGCTTCGCACCTTCACGCGAATTCTTGGTCCGGGAAGAATCAGCTTGCGATCCGACCAACGCCTGGACCGTTCTGTCGACGTTCTCCGGAGCGAACAGCCGTCCGATCCACTCGTTCAACGAATCCAGCACATCGAGTTCCCGAAGATTCACCGTGCGCGGGTGGTCGGCCAGGACCGGCGACCCAGGCGCGATCGTCCGAGCCAGGCACCGGTAGTACACCTCGGTCTTGCGGATCACTGCACCGTGCATCCGCCTCCCGCAGAACCCGCACCGCACCTTCCCGCGCAGCACGTAAGGCCGAGTTCCCGAGGTACGCGTCCGCTCCAGCTTCGCGATCCCCCGCCGTCCACCGGCCGCACGCGAGCGGCGCATCAACTGGGCTTCGGTGAACTCCTCGACGCTCACGATCGCCGGGTGCGCGGGTTTCCGGGAACGCACGACACCTTCCTTCCCTGCCCGTTGGAATCGGATCACGTGGCCGGCCGCGACGTCGTCCGGATCTAGGAGGGTTTCCTTCCGGGTCCAACGCCCGAAGAACGCGTAGCCCGTGTAGCGCGGGTTGTCCAAGATCGCCCTGACAGTGCTGCCCTGCCACCCATCAGCCAGACGATGCCGGTTCTGCTCCGGACGCCGCGCAGAGGGACACGCGATGCCGTCGCGGTTCAGCCCATTAGCGATCGCCCGGTCACCCCTGCCGCCTAGGTACTCGGAGAAGATCCGGCGCACAACATCCACGACCTCATCGTCGATCGCGAGCACCTTCAGCCGATACCCGTCAGCCGCCCGCGAGGGATTCGGGTGCGGACCGGCATCGACGACCTTGTAGCCGTACGGTGCCCGGCCGCCCTGGTGACGCCCTTCGTTGAGCACCTGCGCGTCCATCGCCGCTCGCACCCGAGCCTGGACGTGCTGTCGCTCCGACTCGCTCATCCCGCCGAGCACGTTCATCAGCATCTTGTGCGACGGGTTCCGGGCGTCGAACTTCCCACCGAGCTCAGGCACCCACAGCTCAACCCCGTAAGCGGCGAACTTCGGAGCGATCAGCGAGAACTGGTTGCCGAACCAGCACCGCGTCCCCTCACCCACCACGACCGCGTTCCACCCGCGGTTCGGGTCCTTCAACGCCGCCAGCAGCCGCTGGGCCTCGTGACGCCGCTCCCACGGGACCGACCGCGACTGCCCGATGTCGAAGTACTCGGCCGCGATCGTGCCGCCCAACGGCTCGACGAACTTGCTGGCGTTCCCGAGCTGCCACCCCAGCGATGTCTCGGGATCCTGGTTGTCCTCGGTCGAGCAGCGCCCGTAGAAGGCCACGGGTCCGATCCCCTCCTCGACGGGTTCAACCGCGTCGACGCCGAGAAGATCGTCCAGCGTCGACCAGGGATCTCCGCTGATTTCAGCAGTCATGTGTTCCCTTCGTCCGGAGGTCGCTCCAGAGTCTCGACCTCGGTCAGCTCGATCAGTACCGCTAGCAGTATGCGGCTCGCTTCCTGCGTCAGTACAGGCAACTCGTCGGGAACCCGAACCGTGACGGGATCGGCCTTCCGGCCGTCGGCTGTCATTCCTGATCAGCCTCCGCCTCACCGTTCGAGCTGATTTCATCAGACATGCGCTCGACAGCGGCGCGGATGTCGGCGGTGAAGTACCCGCGCACCCGCCGGAGCTCCCCGGTGTGGTCGGGGATGCGGTGTCTGGTCGGTCGGCACTCGAGCTGTCCCATCTGCTTGGCGAAGGTGCCGGGATCGACTTCCAGTGCTTCGGTCAGTTCGGCGCTCGGCACGAACTCGCGCTGGTCGAGCTCGTCTCCGAGGTGGTCCACGATGGAGGCGAGCGGCTCAGGCAGGTCCACGAGCGCGCGGTCGGATCCACCAGACCCGGTGCCCAGCGCCTTGACGACCGCCGCCCGGTCGATCGCCCGCGGCCTGTCGTCACCGGCCGCATGACCGCTCAGCGTTCCCGCGGCCTCGCGCAATGCCCGGCCGCGCTCGCAGATGGACCTCCACCCGGCGTTGTCCATGTAGAAGGTCCGCACGGTCACCGCGACCGCGTCGCCACCAGGTTCGGCCTCGCCATCCGGTCGGAGGATGCCCACGCCCTTGTGGCTCGGCAGCAGCGTCGAGGCGTCGAAGCCCCGGGTGTTCATCTGCTCGCCGAGGACGATGTTGGAGTCCCGCCAGTCCATCACCCGGAGTGCGAAGCGCGAGCCCAGCACTGCGCGCAGCCGGGACGGGATGGTGTTGGAGTCCGGTCGCTGCGTGGCCAGGACGACCACGATCCCGACGGCCGGTCCCTTCCGGGCGAGGTAGGTCAGCAGATCCGCGATGTAAGCGCCGAGAGTCGTCTTCTTGCCTCCGACTTCCTCCTTGGCCGGGTTCTCCAGGTAGACCTGAACCTCGTCGATGATCACGGCGGTGATGGGCATGCCCAGTTCGCGATCCCGCGAGATGGCCGGGGTGATCTTCGATTCCGGGCAGATCTCGTCGTCGAGCGCGGACATCCGGGAGAACCGCGCCTGCACCTCGGCGACCAGCTCGACCAGGTGGTCGCGGACGGATTCGGCCTGTTCTTGATCATCGCCGCAGACGTAGCGGTGGGCGACTGCTTCGGCTGCCTGCCAGTCCTTTCCCCCTTTGCCGTCGAAGACGTACAGCTGCGTGAACGGGTCGAGGATCAGGCCCGCAGCGGGCAACCGACTGGCGCAGGTCTTGCCCTGCCGAGGGATCGATCCGACGATCAGCGACGTCCACACGAGCTGCAGGTCGATCCGACGACTGCGTGCGTCCCGTCCGAACGGAATGGCTCGCCAGGCATCCCAGTACTCCAGGTCCAGCAGCGGGAACCTCAGCGCAGGACCGGAGTACGGGTCCTCGTCAGCCACCCACAGGAACACCCGGCCGGCATGACCACCTCTCCCCCGGACTCGCTCGACGATCAGCTGCAGCTCGTCCACGGCCAGTGCCGAAGCGAGTGCGTCGCGACGCTTGAGGACATCGGCAGCTTTGCGCGTCGCCGGGAGGTCGACGGTGACGGCCCAACCCGAGCCGTCGTGGGCTGCGCGTTCGACGAGGCGAAGCGACTCGTCCTTGCCGATCAGCTTCGCGTCCCGGAACGCGTCGACGAGCACCTGCGGATCCATGGTCCAGGTCAGCGTCCGGGGCCCGGCGAGCACGGGCTTGCGCCCAGGTGCCCCGTCCTTCCTGCGTCCGTACCCGGCCAGTGCGATCGCAGTGACCCCGGCCGCAGCCCACATGGCACGTCCGCCGTACACGGCGTACCCGACAGCGAGCGCAGCGCCGACGGCCAACACGGCAGCACCGGTCACCTTCCAGCGGAACAGGGTGAGTTCGCGGATCTCCACGAACTTGTCGGCGAGCTTCTCGGACTGCTCGGCGGCCTCGCGGTAGTCGTGAACGCGGACCCACTGCCGCCAACCGCGAACCGCGGCCACGAGCCCCCGTCCGACGGTCCGGACGAACCGCCAAGGCGATCGGATCAGGAACGCCAACGCGTCCACGAGCGCGTGCTTAGCAGCTCGGCGCGACTTCAACCCGGCGGGCACGCGCGGTGAACGCAGCCACCAGTTCATGAACCGTTCCCCACGGGTGAGCTGCGGTTCGGGCTCCGGGACCTCATCGATGAGCTCGGCGTCGAAGATGTGCCGTTCCACCTCTCCCGTCGCCGCCGGGGCAGGCGTCGTGTTCTCGTTCATCGCTGCTCCACCTCCGCGGTCAGCGCAGCCGCGAGCCTGGACGACAGTCCGCGCGAACAACCTGTGACCTCGCGGATCCAGGCCGGCGTGACGGTGATGTCCGGACGCCATTCCTCGCGGGCTCGGCCGAGGTACTCGTCGAACGTGATGCGCCGCTTGGGGTCCGGTGAACGACGGACAACCAGTTCCGGCGCCGGCTCGCTGTCGGCGTTCACGGACGCCGCGCGGACGGCTGCGGTGAGCTTGTCGCGGAGGTCGGTCACCGCCTCGGCCGCGACGAAGACGACCAGTGGCGGCACGGAGTGCAGCACCACCATGTCCGCGCTGCGAGCCGCGTAGGCACCCCAGGTGTTCATGACGTACGTGGCCGCGAGCGTGAACCACTTGGCACCACGAACCCAGCCACCGGTGCGGATCCCGCAGCGGGCCGTGACCTGCTCGGCCCGCAGGATCGCCAGCAGCACCAGCGACACCATCGGGTCGAGCAGCCACGCAGCCAGCCACGGCAGCGACCAAACCGGAGCACCGTTCGCGGCGAAGCTCTGGACGTTGGTCATGGTGAACGCAAGGCCGAGCAGGATTCCGCTCCAGCACAACCGGTCGACCTGCTTGCGCACCTGTTCAACGGCTTCGGCGTCGGGGCGGGTAAGCGGCCGACGCCGCTCACCCGCGGTCTGCGGCGCACTCATCGACGCCGACCCTTCTTTTGTTGAGGCATGTCGACGGCGGTCACGGTGAGCGCCCTGGTCAGCGCGTAGGACGCGAACAGAGCCGGAACGCCGAGCACTGCGAGCAGCTGACCTTCGCTGCCGGGGTGCTTGATCACGATCCACTGCACGCCGACGATCGCCGCAGCCGTGACCAGCACGCGCCCCGTCAGGGACATCAACCGCACGCTCGACCGCGCGGCTTCGCTGGCTCGCCGAGTGGCCTTGGCACTCGCCCGCCACACCATGACCAGCGCGAACAAGCCACCGAGCACGGCCAGGACTTCCACGGGGGTCAGCTGGAGCATCATCGCGCAACACCCCTCTCGGCACGCTCACCGCGGCGGAGCCAGTGCGGGTGCAGCTCCCGACGGTCGTCCGCGGACATCCCGCCCCAGACACCGAGGGTGTCGGCACCTCCGGTGCGGAGTTCCAGTTCGAGGCATTCATCGACGAGCGGGCAGCCCTGGCACATCGCACCGGCGAGCTCGCGGTCGGTCAGACACTGGTCCTGCCACACGGGCTCGTCCGGGAACTCCGTCATGCAGAGCCCGTTGCCGCGGACGTGGACACCGAGCAGCTCGGTCGGCGCCCAGCGCAGGCGGTCCAAGCGCCACGCGATCCCGATCAGCCAGAGGTCGTTGTAGGTGGTCATCACTTCCGACCCCCGCCCTGGTATGCCGCAGTCCCGGCCAGGAGTCGGGTCAGCTCGCTCGCGGGGATGGCGAGTCGTCCGTTCCTGCGTTCGGCCCGCAGCTCACCGACTCGGATCGCACGGGAGATGGAGGACGGGTGGAGGTTGAGGATCCAGGCAGCCCGGCGGAGCGAGTAGAAGTCGCGGCGGCCGCTTTTCGACATGGAGGTACCCATCAGAGAAAGCCCTTCGGAAGATTTGGAAGCTGATTTCATCAGTCGGTTACTGATTTCAGCGCTCAATAGGCATGAGAAATCCGGGCCGCGCCCTTTCAGGCGCGGTCATGTCACGAAATGCGTCACGGAACGGCTAACCTCTGCGCGAAGGCGGAGCGCGGAGGAATAGGTGTCGGAAGACTGGGCGGCGGTCGCCAAGGCCATCAACGAGCGCGTGAACGAGCTCGGCTGGCGACAGCGAGAGCTCGCGGAGCGCTCGAACGTCTCGCAGGCGATCGTCCGCGAGATCCAGCACCACGTGGTCGAGCGCAGACGAAGCGCCCGCACGCTGGAGTCGCTGTCCATCGCGCTCGGCTGGCACCCCCAGCACCTGCTTTTCCTGCTGCAGGGCCGAAAGCCGCCCGAATCCGACGAACCGATCTCGGACAGCGCCGACACGGTCTGGTCCCGTTTGGACTCGCTCGAGCAGCGCATGGAAGAGATCACCGAGCGGCTCGACGACCTCAAGGGCGACCTCGCGACGGTCATCGAGCACGTCCGCAAGAACCGTTAGCGCCGGGTGGTTCCGCTTGCTGATTGCTTCGTTTTCCATGCCTCCAATTCCAGGCCGAATCGGTCGGGAAACCGATGCACGAAAACCCCTCAGCCAGCGCTCAACTGATGCTCAACCAGTGCACAAACCCACCGCGAAGGGCCGAACGCGATGAATGTGGTGTCCAGCTGGACGGGGCGAACCGCCTGCGCACTGCAAGCTGCCATGCGAATGAGCAACGACGAGTTCGCCGCCCACCTGGGAATCGGTTTGCGCACGGTTGCCGGCTGGCACGAGAAGCCGAACCGCCGACCGCAGTCCGAGATGCAGCGCACCCTGGACACGGCCCTGGCCCAGGAAGACGACGCGATCAAGGCCCGGTTCGCGGAGCTGGTGAAGGACACCGCCGATACCCCGGCGGAACCGGCGGTCGACGAAGCCGCAGCCGCCGATGCCGAGAAGCGGCTGAGCGCTGACCCCGACATCGGCGCGGCACTGGATTGGCTGGACGAGCACGCGGGATGGAGGCCTGGTACCGCGCGCAAGGAGGTTGCGTCGCGGCTCGCGCGCCTCGATGTGAGCGAGCTGGAGGCCAGGGCAAGCCGTCGAGGGCGCGTTGATCAGCGCAGCGTCGCCGACGTGCTCGGCAAGTACTACGGCACGAAGGCCGGCGAGCATGGCCGGTATGCGGCCCGCTACGACGATTCCCACGCTGAGACGAGCGTCCTGACCTGCACTGATTGGCTCGACCTGGCGTGCCCGTTGTTCGCGGCGCACGACCGGCTCAAGGTCACGAGCTCGGCGCGCGACGTGTTCGCCAAGCTGGACTCCGGCGCGGCTGGCCGCGCTGCGCAGCGACTGGCGGAAACCTTGGCCATGGGGACACGGCTGGTCGACAAGCCGCTCTACCGTCTGCTCGACATCTCCCCCTCGCCGGATGCGATCAACGGCCTGGTGGGCACGTCGCGGTTCGTCGAGTACGCGGTCACCATGGACCTGCTCGAGGGCGAGATGGTCGACGCGATCTCAGCTGACGCCTCGACGGCACACGAGTCGCTGCCGCTTCGCGACAAGTACCTGCCCGACGTCTCCTCCGTGACCGACGTAGCCAACCGCCTCTGCGCCGGTGGCCCGCTCGCCCTGTTCGCAATCGCCCGGCCTGCCAGTCCGTTCCGCGGCGAGGCCGACTACGTGCTTCTGGTGCAGGAACGCTCGGGCAACGTGCTCAACGCAGCACGCCGACTCGCGGTCATCCCCAAGGGCTTCCACCAGCCGATGACCGATCTGCGCGTCGACGCCCAGATCGGCGCGACCCTGCGGCGGGAGGTCGAGGAAGAGCTCTTCGGCCGAGACGAGATCGACAACACGACCAACGACCAGCGCTCCGCCGATCCGATGCACCCGAGCCGAGTGTCCGAGCCGATGCGATGGCTCATAGAGGATCCGAACCGACTCCGCATGGAGTGCACCGGGTTCGGCCTGAACCTGCTGAGCGGCAACTTCGAGTTCGCCAGTCTGATCGTCATCGACGACGAGGAGTTCTGGGAGCGCTACGGCGGCCGGGTCGAAGCCAACTGGGAAGCGGCCGGCCTGCACCAGTACTCGAGCCGCGACGGCGACCTGATTTCCGAGCTCATCGCTGATGTAGCGTGGAGCAACGAAGGGCTCTTCGCCCTGCTGCAAGGACTTCGACGGCTCGCCCAGATCGGCGGCGACCGGGTGAGTCTGCCGTCCATCGAATGGGAGGTTCGGTAGTGAACCGCAACTGGCACCACGGAAACGCTGCGGAAGACGGCAGCGAAACCCGCGGCTGGCTGCTCGGCCACTTCATCGACCCCACCGAAGGCGGAGTCCGCTCCACCAAGGACCTCGAAGTCAAGTGGGGCGCCCACCCCGCCGGCGACAAGCGCCCCGAATGGACCACCGACGACCAGCGCACGACGATGCTGCTATTGGTCGAAGGCCACTTCCGCCTGCACCTCACCGAGGGCACCGTCGACCTCGCCAAGCAGGGCGACTACGCGGTCTGGGGACCCGGCATCGACCACTCCTGGGAAGCGATCACGGACGCCGTAGTCGTCACCGTGCGCTGGCCATCTGCCTCGAACTAGCACCCAATTCCGCCGAAGTCAGGCCGCGCACATGACGCGACACATGCGCAACCGGCGCATGTGCTCAAGCGTCTTCCTCGGTCAACCGGCGACCGCTGTGGTCGAGCCAGTACGACCTAGCGGAAGGCCCACCGGTGCGAGACTTGCTGTATCTCTCCGAGACCAAGATGACGGACTTGGTACCGCAACTACCCCGCAAGGTGCTCAAACGGCTCGGCATGGAAGGGGGCGTGAATTTGGGAGCTGACGCTCTTGCTCGCCCGGCGGTAGCGGCATGGGCCCCGGTTCCAGAATCAAGTTCTTACCCATGAGCTTCAGACCTCCAGATGCGGCCACCGACCGCGCCTGATCCATTCGGGTCCTGACCGTGTTCAGCTCGTCGGCGAACGCCTGCAACGCCGTGCTCAGCGTCGAATACAACTCCGCCAGCGCGTCGGCGTCCCTCGCAAAGTGAACCGCGATTAACTGCATCTATCTCGGTCGACTCGTCAGCGCCCCCTTAATGAAAGGAGGCTCCGAACACGCAGCAGCGGGTCAATACCAGTTCGAACAGTCCCCATGATTGAGCCGAAGGACGGGCAGCCTCGATCGCTCATCGCTGCTCTCATGGAGCTGGCGGATCGCCTGCGAGAACGCGAAGACGCCTTCGTTGCTCCAGGACTCGTCACCGACAAGGTCGCCAACGAGCTGATGGTCACGGCTGGAATACAAGCGCAGTTCCGACGCCTCCCAGTTGGCCTCGATTTCTCCGCCGTAGCGGGCCCAGAACTCGTCGTCCTCGATGACCAGGAGGCACGCGAACTCGTAGTTGCCGCTTACGAGGTTCAGGCCGAATCCGGTGCACTCCATGCGCACCCGGGACGGGTTAGCCGTGAGCCAGCGCATCGGCTCAGACATGCGTCCTGGATGCAACGGGGCCGCTGCACAAGTGCCCTCCACGGTGTTGTCGACGTCAGTTCGGCCGAAGAGCTCCTCTTCCATCTCCCGCAGGAGCGTCGAGGTCAGCTGGGCATCCGCGTGCAGGTCCGTCATTGGCTGATGGAAGCCCTTCGGGATCACCGAGAGCCTCTGCGCAGCGTTGAGCACGTGGCTTGATCGCTGTTGCACCACGATCGCGTAGTCACGCTCGCCCCGATACAGATCTGGCGGACGTGCGATGGCGCATAGCGCAAGCACTCCCCCTGCGCACAGTCGCCCGGAGAGATTGAGGGCGGAGTCGAGGTTCGGCAGGTAGTGGTCCCGCAGCGGGAGTTGGTCTGGCGTGCCAGCGGCAAGAGCATCAATCAGCTCGTTCTCGAGAAGATCCATCGAGACCGCGTACTCGATGAACGGCACTGTCCCTACCTCAGCGGAGATTGTCCCTGGCCGGACCTTCAAATCCAGCAGCCGGTAGAGAGGCATGTTCGCCATCCGAATCCCCTGCGCCGTGGCTTCGGCGAGCCGATCAATCGCCCGGTCCGACGCGACCACCTCTTGGACGACCGACGCATCGGAGCGCAGTGCGACCCTGTCGTTTCCCATGCCGAGCTGACATCCGAGGTTAAGCCACTGATCGCAGGTCAGAACGCTCGTGCGGATCTCGGTGTCCCCACAGGTCACGCTGTAGAAGTGGTGCCCGAGCTCCGCTGCCCCGTAGTAGTCAGCTACTGCTCTGGCAATCTGGCTTCGGCCGACCTTGCGGCGCCGCGCTGGTCGGTCGAGCACTTCGTCGGCGGCCAAAGAGGCGAGGCGGGACGTCACCATCCGTCGCGTCGTTTCAGAGTTCCACCCACTTCGGGCATCGAGCCACGCAAAGGACTGCGCCATATCCACCCGCGCACTAGAGGTTTGAACTGCGGGTGCCTTATCCTGCGGAATACTCGTCGACGCTGCTCCAATGTTGAGGAAAGGTTGCCACGGCGTGTAAGCGTCCTTGTGGTCGGTATCAGACCCTGGCGAAGCCAGCAGAACATCGATGCCCACGCCGAAGATGGCTTCGAGCAACCTCGACGTCGCCGGTCGAGGTCGTCCGACTGGCTTTCCGCTCGGCGTCTGGCCGGCGACGAGGCGCTGCAGGTGACGGACGCTCAACGTGGCCGGTTCGCCGCGGTCGCGCGCGAAGGCCTCGGCCCACACCGTGAACTCCTGCAGCGTCTGCCGCCGCTCCCGGATCTTCTGCTCGAGGACCGTGCGTGCCGTCTGCATTGCAACCCCTTCCCCGCAGCGGCTCCCGATATGTCGCGCGTACGTCGTCATCGCGTCGTACCGCTGACCGGGAGCTGATGTCAGCATGATTTCAGTCTGACATGGACCGCTCACAAACGGTCACGAATTCCCGACCGCCGCCGGATGTCGGCCGCGGCCAGGCCCACCTCCAGGCCCGGCCGCGGCCACCCCTCGAACGGAGATCACGAGTGAACGCAACAGCAGAGCAGGCCGCCTGGTTCCAGTACCGCCCCGGCGTAGTGGTCGAGTCCCTTCGCGTTGCCCACTGCGCCGCACCGACCAGGACCAACACAGTGGTTCAGTCCTGGTGCCGGCTGAAGTTCGATCCTGCAAACCTCGAGCTGGCCGCAGGACCCGGGGAGCCCGTGACCTCCGAGAAGGCACCTGCTTGCGCACCGTGCGCCGCGTGCCTTCTGCGACTCACCGCCGCGACAGATACCAGCACCGTTCTCTCTGCGCACGACTCAGAAGCGTCCGACGACAGCAAGCTCGCGGTCGTACTCCGGAAAGCCCAGTGGTTGCTCGACGATGCCGCACACTACCTCCCTCAGCGGAACTACGACCAATGGGAGCGAGACGCGCTCGCCGCCACGCTCGACCAACTCGCCGGGTTGATCCGCGAGCAACCTCCGGAGCACAAGGGCGCGGCCGAGCAGCCACGAACTCGCTTCCAACTGTGATCACCAATATGAACCGCGGCAAGAGCGGATACAGAACTGCCTGGGCAGGCGATCTCGCCCCGGACTTGCCGACACAACGCCTGCCTCGAATCGATGCCCCGGACCGCAGCGTCAACTGGGCATCCTCCCGGCCTCCACTCAACGTCCTACGCGCCGTGCTGGAAGGCCTTAAACGGCTCTAGGCACTCCAACAGCAAAATCGACGGAGCTGAAGAACATGCAGGTAACGACCTGCAAAGGCTGCGGTGAGCCACTACCGCCGCCTTCTCCACGCGGACGCCCCGCCCGCTACCACGGACCGGCCTGTCGGCAGAAAGCACACCGAGCCCGACTACGAGCACAGGCCGTCCACCAGGATTGGGCAGCACTCGATGAGGTCGACGTGACAATCGCCGAGGTACGGCGACTCATGGCCACTGGCCGGGATCCGCGGTCGGCGTTGGCGCGCTTGCTAACCGCTACGCTCGTACTCGCCAACTTCCACGGCGTGTTCCTATCGACCGAACGGCCTAGCTCACCCAAGCAAACCTACGGACGCAACTCCGGAAATGACTAGCTCTAGTAGTGCTTTGTTAGGTCGGTAATCGGTGGATGTGTTGGTGGCAGGTGGGGCAGGTGCCTGACCAGGTGGCGAGCAGGGTTTGTAGCTCG
>NZ_RSAA01000030.1 GCF_003931915.1 Saccharopolyspora rhizosphaerae
GGGGGCCTCAGTCCTGCCCGTCACCATTCCGAGACCTTCTAACCAGTCCCGTTCCCGGCGACACCAAGCGAAAACAACCACTCGATCGGTATTCACATTGTCAAAAAGGTCTTACCCGATTTTTCGCGGGCCGGAACACGCTAACACCCGGAGGGTTGAGCGAGGTTCTCGGGGCCCCGTCAGGCCCGGCCCGGTTTTTCCCGGTCCGTGCCGCGCTGACATGGAATACTTTACGCACCCCGAAATGACGGGTGAACACCACCCCCC
>NZ_RSAA01000031.1 GCF_003931915.1 Saccharopolyspora rhizosphaerae
CAGCGAGTGCGACGCGACGCCCTCACCGTCGATGTCCACGACCTCCGACAGCAGACCGGAGTCCAGGCGGATCGCCAGGCGACCGGCGATCTCCTTGCCGTCGGTGGACGCCGGCACCAGCACGGCCGCCGGGCTCACCGAACCGGCCAGCTTCTCCAGCACGTCGACCTGCGGCGTCACCAGGTACTCGGCGGCCTCGGCGGACTCGG
>NZ_RSAA01000032.1 GCF_003931915.1 Saccharopolyspora rhizosphaerae
CTGGTTAAGCAGGTGCCCGACACGTATTCCGAACGGAAGCTGTCTGCTGCGGATCACACGTTGGACCGCGAGTCGGCGGATGCCGTGTTGGATGAGATCAACGAGCGCGCGGTGGAGGAAGCGCTGTTGATCAAGGAGGCCCAGGGCGGCGAAGTGACCGTCGTGTGCATGGGCCCGGACCGCGCCACGGATGCCATCCGCAAGGCGCTGTCGATGGGTGCGGACAAGGCGGTGCACCTCTCCGACGAGGCGTTGCACGGCACGGACGCGCCCGCCACCGCCAAGGCGCTGGCCAAGGTCATCGGCACCGTGGAGGGTGTCGACCTGGTCATCGCCGGCAACGAGGCGACCGACGGTCGCTCCGGTGCGGTGCCGGCGATGGTCGCCGAGGTGCTGGGTTGGCCGCAGCTGACCTTCGCGCGCAAGGTCGAGACCGACGGTTCGTCGGTGAAGATCGAGCGGGAGACCGACGCGGGCATCACGACCGTCGAGGCGGCCGTGCCGGCCGTCGTGTCGGTCACCGAGAAGATCAACGAGCCGCGGTACCCCTCCTTCAAGGGCATCATGGCCGCGAAGAAGAAGCCGGTGAGCGCCCTGACGCTGGCCGACGCGGGGATCGACGCGTCCGAGGTGGGGCTGGCCAACGCCGCCTCCCAGGTCGTCGAGTCCGCTCCGAAGCCGCCGAAGTCCGGTGGTGTGAAGGTCACCGACGAGGGAGAGGGCGGCGTGGGAGTCGCCGAGTTCCTGGCCGGCGAGAAGCTGCTCTGAGTCGTTCACGGTTTTCGAGGAGGCATTGATTCATGGCTGAGGTTCTGGTCCTCGTCGATCACGTGGACGGCGAGGTCAAGAAGGTCACGTACGAGCTGCTGACCGCGGCGCGTCGTCTCGGCGAGCCGTCGGCGGTCGTCGTCGGCGAGCCGGGCACCGCGGGCAAGCTGTCCGAGGCGCTGAGCTCCTACGGCGCGGCGAAGGTCTACGCGGCCGAGTCCGCCGAGGCCGCCGAGTACCTGGTGACGCCGCAGGTCGACGTGCTGGAGAAGCTGGCCGGTTCGGTGAGCCCGGCGGCCGTGCTGGT
>NZ_RSAA01000033.1 GCF_003931915.1 Saccharopolyspora rhizosphaerae
CATGTCGCGCGAGGGGCCGCTCAGCAGCGGAACCACACCGCCCGCGACATCACCGCCCGCCTCCACCCCCACCCGGGAGCACCGCGCGCAGCGGGTGAGCTTCCCATTCGCGCGCGAAGTTCGAACTCCCCCACACCAGCGCGCTCTTGACCAGTGAGAACACGCACGCGAATCCCGGCCGCCCGGGCGTGCGGCGCCTCGAAGGACATACCTGACGCGCGCAACCGGCTCCAGCCCACGGCGACGGGCATGTCGCGCGAGGGGCCGCTCAGCAGCGGAAC
>NZ_RSAA01000034.1 GCF_003931915.1 Saccharopolyspora rhizosphaerae
TCAGGTGAGGCGGATCTGGCGGTTGACGTCTTTGTAGAGGAGGTAGCGGAAGGGGCCGGGGCCGCCTGCGTAGCAGGCTTGGGGGCAGAAGGCGCGCAGCCAGAGGAAGTCGCCTTCGTGGACTTCGACCCAGTCGTCGTTGAGGCGGTAGACGGCTTTGCCCTGCAGGACGTAGAGGCCGTGTTCCATGACGTGGGTTTCGGCGAAGGGGATCACCGCGCCGGGTTGGAAGGTGACGATGTTGACGTGCATGTCGTGGGCCAGGTCGTCGGGGTCGACGAAGCGGGTGGTGGCCCAGGTGCCGTCGGTGTCGGGCATGGGGGTGGGGGTGATGTCCTGCTCGCGGGTCACGAACGGCGCGGGCGGGGTGATGCCTTCGGCGGGTTCGTAGGGTTTGCGGATCCAGCTGAACGAGGCGGGCTGCTGGCCGGGGTTGGTCAGCGACCAGTCGGTGCCGGCGGGCAGGTAGGCGTAGCCGCCGGGTTCGAGGTGGTGCTCGGTGCCGGCGATGGTCAGGTTCAGCCGGCCGGCCAGCAGGAACAGCACCGATTGCACCCCGGTCTCGGGTTCGGGGTGCGGGCTGCCGCCGCCGGGGGCGATCTCGACGAGGTACTGGGCGAAGGTGGTGGCGAAGCCCTGCACTGGTTTGGCCAGGATCCAGGCGCGGGTGCCGCTCCAGCCGGGGAAGTTGCTGGTGACGATGTCGCGCAGCACCCCGCGGGGGATCACGGTGTAGGCCTCGGTGACCACGGCACGGTCGGTGAGCAGATCGG
>NZ_RSAA01000035.1 GCF_003931915.1 Saccharopolyspora rhizosphaerae
CATCCAACACGGCATCCGCCGACTCGCGGTCCAACGTGTGATCCGCAGCAGACAGCTTCCGTTCGGAATACGTGTCGGGCACCTGCTTAACCAGGACGACGATGTTCATGGGCCCTCTTCGACCTCCTGCGGACTCAACTGACGCTCGCTGGTCCTCCAGCGGCTCTGCTTGTGGACCCGGCGCTTCGTTCCGTCGGGTTAGGTTGACCTTGCCATGCCCTCAGCCGGAAAGCACAGTGATGCCAACCACCAAGGATGTTACTTGCCAGTAGCCCGGGTGCAACCAGGGTCCACCCGTGACAGTACTCACCTTCGGCCTCCACCCGGACGACCGGCCGCTGCAAAAGTGGCGCCGGGTCATCCGGAAAGTATGTGAACGAACCTCGCGCATTAGTAGCCTTGCGGCCATGAGGAGACGCGTCGCCATCGTGACGGATTCGACGGCTTCCGTACCGCTCGACATCGCCGACCGGTTGGGCATCTCCATCGTGCAGCTGGAGCTGACGGTGGGCGACCAGCAGAACGACGAGCGACGGGTGCTGCACCCCCAGATGGCCGAGGCAATGCGCAACAACGTCCCGGTCGCCACCAACCCTCCGCCGCCCCCGGCGTTCTACTGGAACTACGCGGACGCCGCGGCCTCCGGCGCCGAAGCGATCATCTCCATCCACATCTCCGAGGGGATGTCCCAGACGTGCCAGGCCGCCCGGGTCGCCGCGGCGGAGATCGGCATCCCGGTCTACGTGGTCGACGCGCGCCTGACCGGACTCAGCCTCGGGTTCTCGGTGATGGCCGCAGCGGAGGCCGCCGCCGCGGGGGCCACCCCGCAAGGCGTGATGAACGTCCTGGAGCACCGTCTGCGCAGCACGACCCAGATGGTCTACGTCGACACGCTGGAGTTCTTGCAGCGCAGCGGCCGGATCGGGCGAGCCCAGGCGTGGGTGGGCGAAGCGCTGTCGATCAAGCCGGTCCTGATCATGAAGGACGGCGTGATCGACCAGCTGCACAGGGCCAGGGGCACGGAGCGCGCGTTGCGCAAGGCCGTCGGGACCGCCTTGGAGCGGGCGGGCCACGGGCCTGTGGACGTGGGCGTGGAGCACTTCGAGGCCGCCGACCGCGCCAAGGAAGTGCTCGACTCGCTGTGCTCGCAGCTGCCGCAGGTGCGCAGGGTCACGCTGGAGCAGACCAGCGCGATCATCGGAGCTCACACCGGCCCGGGGGCGCTGGGCATCGCGGTCTCACCCGCGGCGTCCTGATCGACGCGGTCCGCGTTGTCCGGCGCGGGGGCCGGCCACCGCCGATCCGCCCTAAGAGGACGGTCACCCCGCCGCGGCTGCGCTGTGCTGCCTGAATCCCGCGCGTTCTCCACCCTTCCGAGTGATGCGAACGCAGGTTCGACAGCGGATCCTCGTCATCAGCCCCTATGAGGTGGGCACGAATTCCGCGCCGCTCTGGGGGAACGATGGCTGCGACGAGACTGCTCGATCCCGTCCGGCCGAGCGCGGCGAGCTCAGTCCGCGAGCTTGTCCATCGCTCGGTGCAGGCGCTTGACCGACACGGGACGCGGCGTGCCCAACGGCTGCGCGAACAGGCTCACCCGCAGCTCCTCGACCATCCAGCCCACCTCGAGCAGGTCGTCGCTGGGCGTACGCCCCTGCGGCACCCGAGCCAGCAGATCCCGATAGCGCTGCCGGACCTCCTGCACCTGGTGCATCCACTCCCGGTCGCGCTGCGGCTGGTGCTGCGCCTTGTCCAGCCGCTGCTCGATCGCGCGCAGGTAGCGCACCAGGTCGCGGAGCCGGTCGAAGCCGGTCGCCGTGACGAAACCGGGGTGCAGCAGGCCGTCCAGCTGCTCGCGGATGTCGGCCAGCGACTCCTCCGACATGCCCTTGGGGCGGTCGGCCAGCACCGCTTCGACGTGCTGCGCGGTGACCAGGACCCGCTCCACCTCGGACACCACGGCTGCGGTGTACTCGCCCACTCCGGCGCGCACCTTCGCCTCCAAGGAGGCGTAGGCCTCGCCGTCCCACACCGGACCGCCGTTGTCGGCCATGAGCTTGTCCACGGCGCAACGCACGGAGTCGTCGAGGATCGAGCTCAGGTCGCCGTAACGGCTCCCGCCGAGCACCAGGCGGCTGGTGGCGCTCATGCCCCGCTGGAGGGACTTCGCCGGCGACGGGACGTTGAGCAGCAGCAGTCGTCGCGTGCCGTTCCACAGCGCGCGGCGCTGGTCCCGCTCGGTGTCGAACATCCGCACCGCCACGGTGTCGCCTTCGTCCACCAGCGCCGGGTAGGCCTTCACTGCGTGCCCGGATCGCTGCTGCGAGAAGGTGCGCGGCAGCTCACCGAAGCTCCAGGAACGCAACCCGCCCTGCTCGATGTCGTCGGCGGCGGCCGAGATCTCTTCGCGCACCTTCGGTTTCAGCTGCAGCTTGAGCGCGTCCAGGTCCTTGGACTCGGCGAGCTTGCGGCCGCGCCGACCCACCACCCGGAACGTCATCGTCAGGTGGTCGGGGACGCGTTCGAGGTCCCAGTCCGAGCTCGACACCTCCACACCGGTGAGCTGGCGGAGAGTGCGCTGCAGCGTCTCCAGCAGCGGCCCGTCGTCCGGACCCACCCGGGACAACACCGCCTTGGCGAAGTCCGGCGCAGGCACGAAGTTGCGGCGGAGCTGCTTGGGCAGCGACTTCAGCAGCGTGGTCACCAGCTCTTCCCGCAGGCCGGGGATCTGCCAGTCGAAGCCTTCGGCGCCGACCTGGTTGAGCACCTGCAGCGGGATGTGCACGGTGACGCCGTCGGCGTCAGCACCCGGCTCGAACTGGTAGGTCAGCTTCAGCCGGTGCTCGCCGCACGTCCAGTGGTCCGGGTAGTCCGCATCGCTGACCTGCGCCGAGCGCGCGTTGATCAGCATGGACTTCTCGAAGTTGAGCAGGTCCGGCTGCTCGCGGCGGGTCTTCTTCCACCAGGTGTCGAAGTGCTTGCCGGAGACGACTTCCTCGCCGATCCGCTGGTCGTAGAACTCGAACAGCGTCTCGTCGTCGACCAGGATGTCGCGCCGGCGAGCACGTTCCTCGAGGTCTTCGACCTCCTCGAGCAGCGCCCGGTTCTGGTGGAAGAACTCGTGCCGGGTGTCCCAGTCGCCCTCGACCAGCGCGTGCCGGATGAACAGCTCGCGGCTGACCTCGGGGTCGATGCGCCCGTAGTTGACCTTGCGGCCGGTCACCAGCGGCACGCCGTAGAGCGTCACGCGCTCGTGGGCGACCACCGCGGCCCGGTCCTTCTCCCAGTGCGGTTCGCTGTAGTTGCGCTTGACCAGGTGGCCGGCCAGCTGCTCGATCCACTCCGGTTCGACGCGGGCGGCGATGCGCGCCCACAGGCGGGAGGTCTCGACGAGTTCGGCGGCCATGACCCAGCGCGGCGGCTTCTTGAACAACGAGGACCCGGGGAACACCGCGAACCGGGCGTTGCGGGCTCCTTGGTACTCGTTGGCGCTCCGCCCCGGCGGACCGGAGCGCTGGGTGCCGTTGCGCTTCTCGACGTCCTTGAGACCGATGTGCGAGAGCAGACCGGCCAGCAGCGACTGGTGGATGCGCGTGGCGTCGGCCGGCTGGTCGGCCAGCGTCATGCCCATCGACTTGACCATCTGGCGCAGCTGGCCGAACAGGTCCTGCCACTCGCGCACGCGCAGGTAGTTGAGGTGGTCGTTGCGGCAGAGCTTGCGGAACTGGTTGGAGGACAGCTCCTTCTGCTGCCCGCGCAGGAACTCCCACAAGCGGAGGTAGGACAGGAAGTCGGACTGCGCTTCCTTGTCGACGAAGCGCGCGTGCTTCTGGTCCGCGGCCTGCTGGTGCTCGGCGGGACGTTCGCGCGGGTCCTGGATGGACAGCGCCGCCACGATCACCAGCACCTCGTGCAGGCACCCGTTGCGCTCGGCCTCCAGCACCATCCGCGCCAGGCGCGGGTCGATGGGCAGCTGTGCGAGGCTGCGCCCGACGGGGGTGAGCTTGCGCTCGCCGCCGGACGCGGTCTTCTCCAGCGCGCCGAGCTCCTGCAGCAGGTTCACGCCGTCGGTGATCTGCCTGCGGTCCGGTGGCTCCAGGAACGGGAAGGACTCGATCTCGCCGAGCCCCAACGAGGTCATCTGCAGGATGACCGAAGCCAGGTGGGTGCGCAGGATCTCGGGATCGGTGAACTCCGGGCGGGCCTCGAAGTCCTCCTCGGAGTACAGCCGGATGCAGATGCCTTCCGACACCCGGCCGCAACGGCCCTTCCGCTGGTTCGCCGAGGCCTGCGAGATCGGTTCGATCGGCAACCGCTGCACCTTGGTGCGGAAGCTGTAGCGGGAGATGCGCGCCGTGCCGGGGTCGATGACGTACTTGATGCCCGGCACCGTCAGCGACGTCTCGGCCACGTTCGTCGACAGCACGATCCGGCGGCCGCTGTGGCGCTGGAACACCCGGTGCTGCTCGGCAGCGCTCAACCGGGCGAACAGCGGGAGGACTTCGGTGTCGCGGAGGTTGAGCTGGTTCAACGCGTCGGCGGTGTCTCGGATCTCCCGCTCACCGCTGAGGAACACCAGGACATCCCCCGGGCCTTCGGCGCACAACTCGCGCACGGCCTCGGAGATGGCTTGCGTCTGGTCGCGGACCTCGGTGGTCGGGTCGTCCTCGTCGTCGGAGTCCTCCAGCAGTGGCCGGTAGCGCACCTCGACCGGGTAGGTGCGTCCGGAGACCTCCACGACCGGGGCGTCGTCGAAGTGCCTGGAGAACCGCTCCGGGTCGATGGTGGCCGAGGTGATGATCACCTTCAGGTCGGGCCGGCGCGGCAGCAGCTGCTTGAGGTAGCCGAGGAGGAAGTCGATGTTGAGGCTGCGCTCGTGCGCCTCGTCGATGATGAGGGTGTCGTACCGGCGCAGCAGGCGGTCGTGCTGGATCTCGGCGAGCAGGATGCCGTCGGTCATGAGCTTGACCAACGTGTCGTCGCCGGTGCGCTCGGTGAAGCGCACCTGGTAGCCGATGGCCCCGCCGATCTCGGTGCCCAGCTCCTCGGCGACGCGTTCGGCGACGGTGCGCGCCGCGAGCCGGCGCGGCTGGGTGTGGCCGATGACGCCCTGGATGCCGCGCCCCAGCTCCATGCACATCTTCGGCAGCTGCGTGGTCTTACCGGAACCCGTCTCACCTGCGACGATGACGACCTGGTTGTCGCGGATAGCGGTGAGCAGGTCATCCCGGCGCTGGCTGACCGGCAGGTTCTCCGGGTAGGTGATCTCGGGGACGCCGTCGCGACGGCGCTGCACGCGCAGCTCGGCGGTCTCGACGTCGCCGGTGATCTCCGCGGCGACCGACCGCAGCGCTTCGGGGTCGCGGATCTTGCGTGCGCCTTCGATGCGCCGACGCAGCCGACGCTGGTCGTGCAGCATCAGCCCGGGCAGGCGATCCCGCAGATCAGTCAGCGGAGATTTCACAGACGTACCCATACTCCGCACCAGCATAGAGAAAGCCCCTGCGCCACTGCCTCCGAATTTCGCCGCGCTCACAGACCGCGTCCGCCCCGTGACGCCGGTCACCAGGAACGCGGTCGGAAGGGCTCACGTGCGCTCCGCCCGGCAGAGGTAGGCCATCGCCTGGTCACCGACCCGGGCGATCACCAGGCTCGCTTCCTGAGCGCCCTTGGGTTTGAGCTTGCGCCGCAGCGCGTCGGGGTCGACGTCGACGCCGCGCACCAGGATCTCCAGCCGCCCGACTTCGTGCCTGCGCAACAGCGCGCGCAGGGTCTTCTCGTGGAAGCGGCCGTGTTCGAGCACGCGGAACGCCCGCACGCCAGGCGGCGGTGCGTCCCCGGTGAGGTAGGCGATGCGCGGGTCGAGCTGGACGAGCCCCTGCCGGGCGGCGTAGTGGCGCACGAGCCCCGCCCGCACCACGGCGCCGTCCGGGTCGACGATCCACTCGCGGACGTCCTCGGACGGGCAGTCGTCCGGTTCGGCGTCGGTGATGCTCCAGGCGCTGCCGTCGGAGCGCAGCACGCTGGCCCGGCGTCGCGCCGTCCGGTCGGCCAGCGAACCGAACCACAGCGCGGCCTCCCTGACCTGGCCGTCCAGCGACACCACCTCGGCTTCGGCGTCGTCGGGCACGGCCGCGAAGTCCAGCCCGGGCGCGCACTTGACCACCAGGTCCCGCCCCGAGTAGACGGCCAACAGCTCGTCCAGCGGCGGGACCAGGTCGGCCGGGTTCCAGCGGCGCCTGCCGCCGTCGTCGCGGCGCGCGGGGTCGGCGAGCACGGCGGTGTCCCGGGTGACCGGGCGCAACGCGTCGGCCTCCGCCAGCACCGCACCGCTGCCGGCGGCGTCGAGGTTCTGCCGGGCCATGAGCAGGCGGACCCGGTCGAGGTCGGAACCGACGCTGCGGCGCGCGACCGCGGCCACGGCGGCCAGGTCAGCACCGATCGAGCAGGTCACGTCGTGCACGTCGCGACCCACGAGACGCTGCGCCCGGTGCCGGGCGACGACGCTCGCCGTGGCCTGCTGCAGCGCGGCGTCGGTGAACAACCACCCGGCGCTGCCCTCCAGTTTGGACTCGGCCTTGCGCCGCAGCACGGCGGTTTCCAGCGCCGCGGCGGCGAACCGCTCACCGACCTGGCGGCGCGCCGCGGCCACGTCGGCGAACCGCGACCTGGCGGTCAACGGCAGCGCGGAGAGTTCGGCGACGGCGGCACGACCGGCCGCCGAACGCAGGTACTGCACGTCGTCGACGTCGAACGAGTACCCCACCGCGACCCCCTAGTGCGCGCCCGGCACCGGGTGCCGACGCGGACCGGTGGTGCGGTGGGACGCTCTCGTCACGACGTCAATCCGTTGCGCAGCCGGGTCAGCGCCCGGTGAACTCGGCCTTGCCGGGGCCGTTCTCGATGAACGACCGCATGCCGATCTTCTGGTCCTCGGTCGCGAAAGTTCCCGCGAACAGGTGGGTTTCGAGCTTCAGGCCGCTGTCGAGGTCCACGTCCAGACCACCGTCGATGGCGGCCTTGGCAGCCGCCAGGGCGCGCGCCGCGCCTCCGGTGAACTGCTCCGCCCACCGCTTGGCGGCCGCGTAGACGTCGGAGGACGGCACGAGCTCGTCGACCATCCCCAGCGCGAGGGCCTCGTCGGCCTCCACGAACCGGCCGGTGTAGATGATGTCCTTGGCCTTGCTGGGCCCGATCAACCGCGCCAGCCGCTGCGTGCCGCCGGCACCCGGGATGACGCCGAGCAGGATCTCCGGCTGGCCGACCTTGATGTCGTCCGCCGCGATCCGCCGGTCGCAGGACAGCGCCAGCTCGAAACCGCCGCCCAGGGCGTAGCCGGTCAGAGCGGCGACCGTGGGCTTCGGAATGGCCGCGACCTGGCTCATCGCGTCGGACAGCCCGCGCTGTTCCTTGGCGGCCATGTCCGCGTAGGACATGTCGGCCATCTCCTTGATGTCCGCGCCCGCGGCGAAGACCTTCTCCCCGCCGTAGACGATGACAGCGCGGATGTCCTCGCGCTCAGCGGCCTCGATGGCCACCTCGCGCAGCTCGCTCTCGATCTGCCTGTTGAGCGCGTTCATCTTCGGCCGATCCAGCCGGATCGTGCCGATCGCACCCTCGACCTCAAGCCTGACGAACTCGCCCACGCAGCAACCTCCTCGTTGAACCACCGCTTGCCGCTGGGGAGGCTATCGCGCCCCACCCGCGATCTGCTGTGTCACCGATCTCAACACCGTGCGCGGTGAGGGCTCACGCCCTGCGGCGCGCGAAGTAGCGGTCACCCGCCTGCTGCAGCTCGAGGTCCTGGTCGAAGGTCTTGGAGAGGTTCGCCTCGGTGAGCACGTCGTCGAGCAGCCCCTGGGCGACGACCCCGCCGTCGCGCAGCAGCAGGCAGTGGGTGAAGCCCGGCGGGATCTCCTCGACGTGGTGGGTGACCAGCACCGATGCGGGCGCGTCGGCGTCCAGGGCCAGGCTCGACAGGCGCGCGACGAGGTCTTCCCGGCCACCCAGGTCCAAGCCCGCGGCGGGTTCGTCGAGCAGCAGCAGCTCCGGGTCGGTCATCAGCGCGCGGGAGATCATCACGCGCTTGCGCTCGCCCTCGGACAGCGTGCCGAACTCGCGGTCCGCGAGGTGCGCGACGCCGAGCAGGTCGAGCAGCTCCGCCGCGCGGTCGGTGTCCAGGGAGTCGTACTCCTCGCGCCAGCGTCCGAACACCGCGTAGCCGGCGCTGACCACGACGTCGCGCACGACCTCGTCGCCGGGAACGCGGTCGACCAGCGCGCCCGAGCACAACCCGATCAGGGGCCGGATGTCGAACACGTTGGTCTTGCCGAGCCGCTCACCGAGCACGTCGACGGTGCCGGTGGTCGGGTGCATCTCGGTGCTGGCCATCTTCAGCAACGTCGTCTTGCCCGCCCCGTTCGGCCCCAGCACGACCCACCGTTCGTCGAGCTCGACCGACCAGTTCACGTCGGCCAACAGCGTGGTCTTGCCCCGCCGGACACCGACGCCATCCATCCGGATGACCAGGTCGTCCACGTCTACCTCCCAGCCGTGACTGACTGCGGCGGCGCCACCGGGCGCGCACTCGGCGTTCGTCCTCAGGACCGCCGCAGGTGCCGGCGGGTCCCCGTCGTGGGCCATTGTTCCCGCCGCGGGCACAGCGCTTGCGGGCGGGATGCCGCTGCCGCTCGCCCGCCCGGGTGAACCTGATCATCCGTGGGCACGCCCTGCGTCCACATCGCGGGAAGCGGGGCACGCCCCTGGCTCTCGCACCGCTCCGGTGCCAGGATCAAGCGCGTGTCCGATTCGTTGCTCACCCGCGATCGCGTGATCGACCTGTTCCGGGTCGTCGCCTCCGCCTGTCGCTGAAAGCGGTCCGAGGAGCACTCCCGCTTTCCGACCACCGCGGCACCGACGAATCGTCCGAACGCCCCCGTCCTCTCGCACGGTGGGTGTGCCGTGTCGTGCCGGTGCCACACCGCAGACACCTGGAGACACCTTGAGCATCACGCAGCCCGAGAACACGCCGACCCCGCTGTCCGAGTACACCCCGACCGCGCCGGTCCCCGCGCTCGGCGAGGCCGAAGTGCACCCCGCGCTGGACGTCCCGCTGCTGCGCGACCTGATCCGGCCGGACCACCTCACCTGGACGCCGCAGGAGCTCCGCGACCTCACCGGTCTCGTCGCCGGCGAACTGACCTCCGAGCTGGTGGACATCGTGCGCATCGACGAGCAGCAGCGGTGGTGGGCCAAGCTCGGCCTGACCGCAGGCGTCGAGCTCTGGCTGCTGTCGTGGGCACCCGGCCAGGGCACACCCGCGCACGACCACGGTGGCGCGTCCGGTTCGTTCTCCGTCCTGTTCGGCGAACTGCGCGAGGACTACCGCTACTCGGCCGGGCCGGTCCGCACCCAGCACCACGACCTGGGCGCCCGCGTCGGGTTCGGCCCCGGCCGCGCGCACCAGGTCACCAACGTCAGCTCGGTGAACTCCGCCAGCGTGCACGCGTACTCACCGCCGCTGCTGCCGGTGCGCTACTACTCCGACCTGGCAGCGATCCCCGCCGTTCCGCCGCAGCGAAGCGAGGCCCGGTGATGACCCACATCCCCGAACCCCGCGAGGAGCTGTCCGGCCTCGGCCCGTACGGCATCGAGCACCTGCTGGCCGAGTCCCGCGAGAAGCTCGACCGGGTCTCCCCGCAGCAGGCGTTCGAGATCCAACGCGACGGCGGCCTGATCATCGACATCAGGCCGGAGTCCGACCGCCTCACCCACGGTGCGATTCCCGGCGCCCTCACCGTCGAGCGGATCGTCCTGGAGTGGCGGCTGGACCCGGCGGGCAGCCACCGCCTCGACGGCCTCCACCCGCAACGCCCGGTCGTCCTGGTCTGCAACGAGGGCTACGCCTCCAGCCTCGCCGCCGCCCAAGCCCAGGAACTCGGCCTCGCCAGGGCCACCGATCTGGCAGGTGGCTTCCGCGCGTGGAAGGAAGCGGGTCTTCCCACCACCGCGGCGGTCGCCTGACGTGTGCATGGGAACCTTCCTGCCACCGCTGGCGGGGTGAGTGGCAGGAAGGTTCCCCCGCTCGCTCCACGGCCTCGCTGCCAGCGAGCCGGAGCAAAGCGGCTCCTCGGTGCGTGGAGGTCCCGTAGGCTCCGGGCCTTGTGCGAGCGCAGAGTTTTGTGACACGACCTTGGGTGCTGGTCGCCGCGGCGGGCGCTGTCGTCTTGGCGGCGGTAGAGGTGTTCCTCGGGACCGGTCCCTCCGGTGTCGCCACCGGGTGGGCCGGTGGTGTGGTGGGAGCGCTCCTGCTGCCGGTGGCCACGCAGGTCGGGTTGCTGCTGGGGTCGGTGCTCTTCGGACTGCGCGTGCGCCAGGTGGTGTTCGGCGCGATGCGGGAGATCGCCTCGTTCAGGTGCGGTGGCGTGACCTTCACCTTCCGGGCGTTGCCGGTGACGCTGCGGGCGCAGATCGGGCCGTGGCGTTCACCGGTGATCCTGCGCTGCTGGCTGGCCGGGCTGGTCTCGGCGGTGGTGGGTTTTGCGGCAGTGGCCGCGGCCTGGTGGTGGGTCCCGGGGGCGTTCGGACGTGGGCTGTCGCTCGCGATGAGCGCGTTCATGCTCGTCAAGCTGTGGCCCAAGCGCGTGCCGCTGACGACGTCGACCGGCTGGTTGTTGTTCTCGCTGCCCCGGATCGCGGAGCCCGAGCGCTCGGACTTCCTCGCCGCGCCTCTGGCGGCTCGCGCTTACGAGGCGCTGCGCAGCGGTGATCTCGACACCGCGCAGCAGCACGCCGACGAACTCGGCGACCGCTTCCCCGGCATCAACGCCACGGTGTCCTGCCAGATCGCGGTGATGGAATCGCGCGGTCTCTACGCGCCGGGCGTGCTCACGTTGCTGAAGTTCTTGTCCGACAACGACGTCCCGCCGCGCAAGATGGCCTACTTGCTGGCGGGCCTGGCCGGACTGGGGTTCAAGGCCGTCGAGTCCGGTCAGATGCCGGCCGAGAGCCTACTGCCGACGGCGAAGAAGGCGCTGCAGGACGCCGTGTCGCTCGGCTACCCGGAGTTCGAGCTCAGCGGCACCAGCGGACTGCTGGCCCTCATCGAGGGGGACGCGGCGGAGGCGGTGAAGCTGGCGACAACCGGGGCCGAGTACAACCACTCTCCGCTGTCCCGCGCGGACGACTTCACGACGGTGGCGCGCGCCCACATGGCGTTGCACGACAACGCCGCGGCCCGCACCGCCTTGGCCCGCGCGGAGGAACTCGCCCCGTGGTCGCCGCGCGTCACCGAAACCCGCCAGCGCCTCTCGGTTACCTGAAGCACGGGAACCTTCCTGCTGCTCGAGCAGCAGGAAGGTTCCCGTGCTCCTGCCGGACTGTCGCGCTAGGAGCGCTCAGCTCCCGAGCGGCGATCAGTCCATCGTGAGGACGAGCTTGCCCTTGGTGCGGCCGGTCTCGCCGTGCTCGTGCGCCTTGGCCGCGTCGGCCAGCGGGAACGTGGCGGCGATCTCGGCGCGCAGCTCGCCGGCCTCGACGAGTTCGCGGATGGCCCGCATCCCGGCCTGGTCGGCTTCGACGAGCATCACCTCGGCGCGGACTCCGAGGTCCTCGGCTTCGGCGACGAGCTCCTCGCGGTCGTAGGGCAGGATCGACACGAGAACGCCGCCCTTGCGCAGCACCTGCAGCGAGCGGCTGCGGTAATCGGCGGCGATGGTGTCGAGGACCACGTCGACGTCGCTGACCGCCTCGGTGAAGTCGACGGCGGTGTAGTCGATGAGCTCGTCAACACCGAGCTCGGTCAGGAACTCGTGCTTGCTCCCGCTCGCGGTCCCGATGACGTAGGCACCCTTGGCCTTGGCGATCTGCACCGCGAGGTGCCCGACGCCGCCGGCGGCCGCGTGGATCAGGACCCGCTGACCGGACTGCAGGTTCGCGGTGTCGTTGAGCGCCTGCCACGCGGTGAGCGCGGCGAGCGGGACCGCGCCGGCCTGCACGTGGTCCACGTTCTGCGGTTTCGGGGCGAAAGCCCTGGTCGGGCCGGTCACGTACTCGGCGTGCGAGCCGACGCCGAAGGGGTAGGGCAGCATGCCGAAGACCTCGTCACCCGGTTTGTGCAAGGTGACGCCGGTGCCGATGGCCTCGACCACGCCGGAGACGTCCCAGCCGAGGATGCGCGGCGGCTCGCCGAGGAACCCCGGTCCGGCGCGGTGCTTCCAGTCGGTGGGGTTGACACCGGCCGCGCGCACGCGGATCAGCACCTCGCTGGGTCCCGGTTCGGGCTTGTCCAGCCGAGCCTCGCGCAGCACCTCCGGGCCGCCGTAACCGTCCTGGGTGATGGCGCGCATGGTTTCACTCATGTCCCCCACCCTGCCTCACTGAATGCCGAGGGGCGCGCAGACGACCCGGCGTTGTGGGCAGGGGAACCTTCCTTGTCACCGAAGTGCGCGGAAGGGTCCCTCGTGCACTCGTGCGTCAGCGGGGGTCGGTGAGTCGGAGGACGGCTTCGCGGGCGGCCGACTGCAGCTCGTCGACGGAGGTCTCGCCCAGCACCATGCGACGCAGCTGGGGAACGGCCAGCGGCCAGCTGATGGTGCCGAGGGCGAGCAGGACGATCATCCCCGGGTCGATGGCGTCGGTGACCTTGCCGGTGTGCTGGGCTCGGCGGACGGCGTCGACCTTGCCGCGGTAGTGCTCGGCGCGTTCGGATTCTGCGGCGACGCCGCTGTCACCGCGCTCGAGCGATTCCCACATGAGCAGCCGCAGCACGTGCGGGTGGGCCGCGTGGTAGGCGGCGAGGCGGTCCACGTAGCCGGGCAGGTCTTCGCCATCGATGGGAACCTCGGCGGCGAGTTCGGCCATGGCTTCTTCCAGCACGGCGGTGAACAGGGCGTCCTTGCTGCCGAAGTAGGCGTAGATCAGCTGCTTGTTGGCCTGGGCCTGCTTGGCGATGCGGTCGACGCGTGCGCCTGCGATGCCGTGCTCGGCGAACTCGGTCGTCGCGGCCTGGAAGATCCGGGCCTTGGTGGCTTCGGCGTTGCGGGGCACAGCCGCACTGTACCGCCGGAACCAACCACCTGGTTGACACCGATCGGGGGACGGCAGCACACTACAACCAACCAGTTGGTTACCTTGTTGTCCCTGCGGAGACCCCATGAGCGCCGTCGCACCCGCCACCGGCCGCCTCAGCCGCGGACTGCTGTTCGCCGCTGCGCTGTGCGCCGGCACCACCGTCGCCAACATCTACCTCGCCCAGCCGATCATCGGTCCCGTCGCCGAGACCTTCGGCGTCTCGGCGCAGACCGCGGGCATCGTGGTGACCACGGCGATGCTCGGCTACGCCGCGGGTCTGCTGTTCGTCATCCCGCTCGGCGACAGCCTGGACCGGCGCAAGGTCGTCGGCGTGCTGAGCGTCCTCACCGCCGCGCTGCTGGTGGGTAGTTCCCTCGCACCGTCGTTGCCGGTGCTCGCGGTGCTGGGCGGGCTTGCCGCGGTGACGACCGTCGTCCCGCAGGTCCTGATCCCGCTGGTCGTGCAGCTCGCCGATCCCGCCCAGCGCGGGACGGCCATGTCCTGGGTGCAGGCCGGTCTCATCACCGGGATCATGGGCGCCCGGGTCCTCTCCGGCCAGCTCGCCGGACTCCTCGGGTGGCGCTCGGTCTTCGCCGTCGCGGCCGCGCTGACGCTCGTCGTCGGCCTGTGGACGGTCCGCGCACTGCCCAGCGACGGACGACGCGACTCGGTGGACTACTGGTCGCTGCTGCGCTCGCTGCCCGGCTACCTGCGACGCGAACCTGGCCTCCGCCGAGCCTGCCTGCGCCAGGCGGGCAGCTTCGCCGCCTTCAACGCGGTCTGGACGACGCTCGCGCTCGTGCTCACCGCACCCCCGCACTCGTTCACCGTCGCCGAAGCCGGGCTCGTCGGCCTGCTCGGGCTGCTCAGCGCCGTGCTGGCGCCCACCGCCGGCAAGCTGGTCGACCGGCGCGGACCGCGCCTGGTAGGAGCGCTCGGCCTCACGGTGCTCGCCTTCGCCGCGCTCGTGCTCGTCCTGGGCACCACGTCGCTGACCGCGCTGCTCATCGGCACCGCAGCCGTGCCGATCGGGTTGCAGGTCGGCCAGGCCGCCAACCAGAACGCCGCGCTGTCGGTGAACCCCGACGCAGGCGGCCGGTTGAACACGATCTTCATGCTCTCGACGTTCCTGGCCGGCGCGATCGGCTCAGCCGCGGGCAGCGTCGCCTACGGCGCCTACGGCTGGCCCGGCGTGTGCGCCACGGCCCTGGTCTTCCTCGGCCTCGGCGCCGTCGGCCTGCGCCGCGTGCGCTGATCCCGGCACACGGCTCTCCTCACCCGGCGAGGACGACCTTGCCCAGTTCCGCCGGTTCGGACAGCAGCGGGTGCCGCGGCAAGACCCGCACGTTGTAGCCCGCCGGACCGGCGTGCGGGAGCGTCACCGCAGCGGCGTAGCGGCCATCCCCGGTGGGTTTCATCGACGCGGTCACGAAGTCGTGCAGGATGTCGTTGTCGTCCACTCGGCCCACCACGACCTCGACGTCCACATCGGACTGGTCAAGACCCGCCAGGTCCACCCGGGCCCGGACGGTCACCTGCCCGCCCAGCAGCGGTGTCCCGTGGTCCACCGACATCTCGGTGTCGCCGACCCGCACCTGGTTCCACGCGGCCTGCAACCGCGTCCGGTACTCGGCGATCTCCCGCGCCCCGCGGAAGTCGTCCCGCGACATCGCACGCATCGACTGCGCGGCAGGCGTGTAGTGGCCGTCGACGTACTCCCGGATCATCCGCGAGGCCTGCACCCGCGGGCCCAACGTGGCCAGGGTGTGCCGCACCATCGACATCCACTTGCCGGGCACGCCGTCGCTGTTGCGCTCGTAGTACATCGGCGCCACGTGCTCGGAGATCAGCTCGTACAGCGCCGCGGCCTCGAGGTCGTCGCGACGGTTCGGGTCGCTGACGCCCTCGGCGTTCGGGATCGCCCACCCGTTGCGGCCGTCGTACATCTCGTCCCACCAGCCGTCGCGCACCGACAGGTTCAGCACCCCGTTGAGCGCGGCCTTCATCCCCGACGTCCCACACGCCTCCAGCGGGCGCACCGGGTTGTTCAACCAGACGTCACACCCCGAGACCAGGTAGCGGGCCAGCGACATGTCGTAGTCCGGCAGGAACACGATGCGGTGCCGCACGTCCGCGCTGTCGGCGAAGCGCACGATCCGCTGGATCATCGCCTTGCCGCCCTCGTCGGCCGGGTGGGACTTGCCGGCCACCACGACCTGCACCGGGCGCTCGGAGTCCAGCAGGAGTTCCCGCAACCGCTCGGTGTCGCGCAGCATCAACGTCGCCCGCTTGTAGGTGGGAACCCTGCGCGCGAAACCGATGGTGAGCACATCGGGGTCGAAGACCGAGTCGCACCAGCCCAGTTCGAGGTCCGAGGCACCGCGCTGCTGCCACGCGATGCGCAGCCGCCGCCGCACCTCGTCGACCAGGCGCTGCCGCAGCGAGCACCGCAGTTCCCACAGCAGCGAGTCGCTGACCGGTTCCATCCCGCGCAACCCGGCACCGCTGTCCATCTCGGACTCGCCCAGCAGCTTGCCGAGCTCGCGCGCCGACCACGTCGGCCCGTGCACGCCGTTGGTGACCGACCGGATCGGGACCTCCTCGACCCCGAACCCCGGCCACAGGTTGCGGAACATCTTGCGGATCACTTCGCCGTGCAGCTCCGAGACCCCGTTGGCACGCTGCGCCAACCGCAACCCCATGTGCGCCATGTTGAACATGCCCGGGTTGTCCTCGGCACCCAAGGCCAGCACCCGGTTCGTCGGCACCCCGGGCAGCAGCGGTCGCTGCGCGCCGTCGTCGAAGTAGTGCCGCACCAGGTCCACCGGGAACCGGTCGATGCCCGCCGGGACCGGGGTGTGCGTGGTGAACACCGTCCCCGCCCGCACCGCTGCCGTCGCCTGGTCGAACTCCAGCCCCGGGTCGGTCTGCAGCTCCCGGATCCGCTCCAGCCCCAGGAAGCCCGCGTGGCCCTCGTTGGTGTGGAAGACCTCGGGCTGCGGGTGCCCGGTGAGCCGGCAGTACGCGCGCACCGCCCGGACCCCGCCGATGCCGGCGAGGATCTCCTGGCGGATCTTGTGCTCCGCGTCGCCGCCGTAGAGGCGGTCGGTGGTGCCGCGCAGGTCGTCGTCGTTGTCCGGCAGGTCGCTGTCGAGCAGCAGCAGCGGTACCCGTCCGACCTGCGCCTTCCACACCCGCGCGTGCAGCGTGCGACCCGCGGGCATCGCGACGTCGACCACGACCGGTCGCCCGTCCTCGTCGGTGAGCACCTCCAGCGGCAGACCGCGGGGGTCGATCACCGGGTAGTGCTCGACCTGCCAGCCCTCCGAGGACAGCGCCTGGCGGAAGTAGCCCGACCGGTAGAGCAGGCCGACGCCGATCAAGGGAACTCCCAGGTCAGAAGCGGCCTTGAGGTGGTCGCCGGCGAGCACACCGAGCCCGCCGGAGTAGTTCGGCAGCGCCTCGGTGAGCCCGAACTCCATCGAGAAGTAGGCGATCGAGGCGGGGAGCTCGGCACCTTCGTCCTGCCGCTGCTGGTACCAGCGCGGAACGGTGAGGTAGCGACGCAGGTCGTCCCCGACCGCGCGGGTGCGGGCGAGGAAGTCCTCGTCGTCCGCGAGCTGGCGCAACCGCTCAGCGGGCACCTCGGCCAGCAGTCGCAGCGGGTCCGAGCCCACGGCCGCCCACACCTGCGGGTCGACAGCCGAGAACAGGTCCTGGGTGGGCGGGTGCCAGGCCCAGCGCAGGTTGGTCGCCAGCTTGCCCAGAGCGCTGAGCGGCTCGGGCAAGTGGGCCCGGACGGTGAAGCGGTGGACGGCTCTCACGGGAGCGGACCCTATCTCGCTGGACGCGCTCGCGTGCGATGCGCACCCGTCCCGGAGGCGGGTGGGAAGCTGGTGCACGTGCGTGCCTTCGGACTCATCGCGGTGACCCTCGGGCTGATCATCAGCGCCTGCACGAGCCCCGCCCCACCACCGCAGGACGCGGCGGTCGACCCGGCGTTCGTGCACGGCACCGACCGGGGTGAGACCGACCGGCTGGCCGCTGCCGTGGTCACCGACGTCCAGGCCTACTGGGCGCAGGTCTACCCCCGCACCTTCGGCACCCCGTGGCGGGCCCTCGACGGCGGGTTCTTCTCCGTCGACACGGGTGACGCCGTGGGCACCGCCCCGCCCTGCGCCTCCGGCCCGCAGGAGGTCGAGGGCAACGCGTACTACTGCCAGGCCGTGGACGCCATCGCCTGGGACCGCACGGCGCTGCTGCCGGTGCTGCGCGAGCACTACGGGGACACGGCGGTCGCCGTGGTGCTGGCGCACGAGATCGGGCACGCCGTGCAGCAGCGCGCCGGGCTGGCCGAGGGCGAACCGCTGCGCCTGGAGGCGATGGCCGACTGCTACGCCGGGTCGTTCCTGCGCTGGGTCTCCGACGGGCACTCCGCGCACGTGCGCACCAGCCCGGACCGGCTCGACGACGCCCTGCGCGCCATCACGGTCTTCCGCGACCCGGTGGGCACCAGCGGGCACGGCACCGCCTTCGACCGGGTGACGGCGTTCCAGCACGGCTTCACCGCAGACCCCCGCGGCTGCACCGAGGTCGGCGAGAACGAGGTGGCCCGACCGGTCGACGACGACGCGAACCTTCCCCTCGACTCGGTGCTGGACACGTCCGCGATCGCCGACTACTTCGGGACCGTCGTCACCGAGCAGGGACGACGCTGGGTCCCTCCGGCACGCGCCACCAGATGTCCCGGAGCGGGCGGGCCGGTCGGTTTCTGCCCCGCACCACCGACGGTCACCGCGGCCCCGGAGGCGCTGGCCCGCACCCACGACGACATCGGCGACCAAGCCGTCACCACCCTGCTCGCCTCCCGCTACGCGTTGGCGGCGCTCACCGAACTCGGCCGGCACCCCACCGGGCCCGCCCTCTCCTGCTTGACCGGCGCCTACACCGCATCCCAGCCGGACCTGTCGCCCGGCGACCTGGACGAGGCCGTGCAGGTCGTGCTCGAGTCCGACGCGATCTCCCGCGGCGGGAGCGGGCCGATGAGCGGTTCCGACCGCATCGCGGCCTTCCGGGACGGCGTCCGCTCCGGGCCTGGCGCGTGCCTGGAGTGAGCAGGGGAACCTTCCTGCCACTCCACCCGACCGATGACCTGAGCATGGGAACCTTCCTCCCACCGGGGACCGGTCACCGCTTAGATCGGCCGTGGACAAGATCGGGAACCCGATAGGCTGCTGCGCGAAGACCGGGCCGCGCGACCGGCCCGGTGCGGAGGAGTTCGGACCGGTAGCGAGATGGGGCGCGTTCAGTGGTGGCGACGGTGAGCAGCCGGCGGAAGCGGATCCTCGGTGCCGTGGTCTCGGCATTCACCTGCGCGTCCCTGGTCAGCGGGTGTGCGCAGGTCATCAGCGGCGTACCCACGACCCTGGGGGGCTACTCGACGACCAGCGTGGCCGGTCTGCCCGCCGCCGACGGTCCGAGCGGCCCGAAGGAAAGCGCCCCGCACGCTCCGCTGCGGGTGGAGGGCACCGACAACGGCGAGATGGACGAGCTCGCGCGCAACGCGGTCGCCGACGTCGACGCCTACTGGGCCGGGCAGTTCCCAGACGCGTTCAGCGGCAAGGAGTTCGAGCCCGTCAAGCGCCTGATCTCCTACGACTCGGGCGCTCCCGGTGCACCGTTGTGCGGGAAGAGCACCGGCGGCATGGTCAACGCCTTCTACTGCCCGCCCGAAGACCTCGTCGCCTGGGACCGCGGAACGCTGCTGCCGGAGCTCAACAACAGCTTCGGGCCGCTGGCGGTGGTGACCGTGCTGGCCCACGAGATGGGCCACGCCGTGCAGCACCGGGCGGGAACCGTCGCCGAGGACGATCCGGTGATCGTGCTCGAACAACAGGCGGACTGCTTCACCGGCGCCTACTTCCGGCACGTCGCCGAAGGTTCGTCGGAGTACTTCCAGGTGTCGACCGGGTCGGGTCTCAACGAGGTCATGGGCGTCCTCAACTTCATCCGCGACTCGCCGGGCACGTCCGACTTCACCGGCGACAACGCGCACGGCACCGCTTTCGACCGGGTGAGCGCCTTCCAGCACGGGTTCAGCCAAGGACCGGAGCGCTGCGCGAAGATGACCAGCGACGAGGTCACGAAGCGCACGACGTTGTTCCAGAACTGGAAACCCACCCAGCAGGAAACCGACCTGCCCATCGACGGCAGGAGCCTGCGGGCGGTGGAGGAGAGCCTGCACGCGGTGTTCCGCGACACCGGCGCCGAACCGCCGAAGGTCGTCGCCGAGCCACGGACCTGCTCCGGTCGGCAGCCGACCTCACCGGCCTCCTACTGCACCGAGACGAACACGATCTCGCTGAACGTCCCGGAGCTGCGCGAGATCGCCACGCCTCCCAGCAAGACCAGCCAGTCCGCCGGCTACGGCGACTTCGCCGCCTACGCCCAGATCGCCTCGCGCTACGCGTTGTCGGTGCAGAAGGCCGCCGGGTACCGCCTCGACGACGAGGCCGCCGGTCTGCGCACGGCCTGCATGGTGGGCGCGTGGAGCGGTCTGCTGGTGGAGGACCCCATCGGCCAGCGCAACCCCGTGGGCAAGCTGCGGATCGTGCCGGAGGACATCGACGAGGGCGTGTCCGCGCTGCTGGGCGAGGAGAGCCTGATCTCGGCGAACGTCAACGGCGATCAGGTGCCGGTTGGTTTCGCGCGGGTGGAGGCCTTCCGCGTCGGAGTGCAGGAAGGACTCGCTCCGTGCACCACGAAGTACGGCGGCTGATCGTTCCCGAGCAACCCGGCACCACCTCCGGCCGTCTTCCGGTGCATGAGTGGACGAGTTCTGCCCTTCGAGGGCGTGGTCAACGCTCGTGACCTGGGTGGCCTGCCCACCCCGAACGGGCCGGTCCGGCGGGGTGCGGTGGTGCGCGCCGAACACCCCGCGGCGTTGACGGCGGCGGGCTGGGAAGCCCTGTGGCGGCACGGCGTGCGCACGGTCATCGACCTGACCGACGACGACGAGGTCGACCGGGCACCGCGCCCCGCCGGCCTGACCACGGTCCGGATCCCGCTGGAGGACCCCTCCGACACCGAGTTCTGGGACCGCTGGGGAGGGGCCTTCACGTGCACTCCCCTCTACTACGGGCCGTTCTTGGACCGCTTCCCCGAGGTGGTCGGTGAGGTCGTCAGCACGCTGGTGCACGCGGAACCGGGTGGTGTGCTGGTGCACTGCGGCGGCGGCCGCGACCGCACGGGTCTTGTCGTGCTCGTCGTGCTGGCCGCGTTGGGCGTCAGAGCGCAGGACATCGCCGAGGACTACGCGCTCAGCCACGAGCGCCGGGCGGAGCTGTGCGCCGCGCAGGGGCGGGGAGACGACACCCCGAAGGTCCGGGCGTTCCTCGCCGAGCAGGGCACAACCGAACAGCACGCGCTCGCCGAGGTCGTCCACGGGCGCGACTTCGCCGCGTACCTGCGCCGAGCCGGACTCGGCGAGGCCGGTCTGACCGCGCTGCGCGAACGCCTGGTGGACCCGGCCTGATCCGCGAGCGCGCCGGTGGCGGGGGTGCAGGGGAACTTTCCGCTCACGCACGACGCGAGCGCCCTCGGCTCCGGTGTCGTCGGTGCCGAAGGCGCTCGCGAGGTGGGTCAGAAGAGCGCGCTGGCGAGGTTGCGACGGGCCTTCGCGACCCGCTCGTCGCCCTCCGGGAAGATCTCGAACAGCTCGACCAGGTGCGTGCGCACGCGGTCGCGGTCGTCGCCCGAGGTGCGCTTGACGGTCTGGATCAGGCGCGCGAAGCCCTCGTCAGCCTTGTCGAACGCGACTTCCGCGTCGGCGGCGGCGATCTGCGCGTCGATGTCGTCCGGAGCGGCGTCGGCACGCTCGATGGCCGCCGGGTCGGCCTGCTCGGCGCGCTCCATGAAGCGCACCTGCACCAGCGCGGCCTTGGCCTGCTCGTTGTTCGGCTCGCTGTCGAGGATCTGCTGGTAGGCGGCTTGGGCCGCGGCGTAGTCGCCCTTCTCCAGGGCGTCCTCGGCTGCGGTGAACCGTGGGTCCTCGGGCTCTTCCTCGGCCTCGGCGCCGGCGCCGCCCTCCTCGGCGGCGCGGATGCCGGGCAGCTGGTCGCGCAGCGCGTTGAGCAGCGAGTTGATCCACTCGCGGAGCTGGGGCTCGGGCTGCGCACCGGCGAACCCGTCGACCGGCTGGCCACCGGCCACGGCGATCACCATCGGTACCGACTGCACCTGGAACAGCTGCGCGATGCGCGGGTTCGCGTCGACGTCGACCTTGGCCAGCACCCAGGCGCCGTTGCCCTCGCGGGCCAGCTTCTCCAGCGCCGGCGAGAGCTGCTTGCACGGCTCGCACCAGGTGGCCCACAGGTCGACGACCACCGGGACCTGCAGGGACCGCTCGACCACCTCGGCCTGGAAGTTGGCCTCGGTGACCTCGATGATCGCCGGGTGCGATCCCCCTGCAGCACAACCGTCACCGCCACCTGGGGACTGCGCGGCGGAGTTGGCCGCCTCGGCGCGGCTCTTGAGAGCCGACAGGTCGACTGCGCCCGCCATCGCGGCGGACATCGCTGCTGCGTTCTGGCGTGGATCCGGCCTCGTCACAGTTCCATCCTGACACGTCCGACCAGCGGCGTGGTGCGTGGGCGTGCGATGAGGGACACCTCCCACCCACGGCCGGCTCCGAGATCACCTTCGAGCCGCGGTCACCGGGCGCGCTCAACCGGACACGCCGATAGCGACGGAGCTCAATTCGAACCAGTGAACGACGCCACTCGAAACGGTGGCGTTGCCGAGGAACCCCTCATGTTTGCCCGCAGTGATCGCCGAAGAGGACACAGAGCCCGCGAGGGGACTGCGGTCAACTCGCGTGCTGCGGGGTCTCTCGTGGGGGACCTTCGGCCAGTAGTTCAACGAGAGGTTCGAAACAGTGCGTATTGCAACCCGTGTTGCCGGTGCCGCCGGCGTCGCTGCCCTCAGCATCGTGACCCTGGGCAGCACCGCTTTCGCGGACACCGCCGACAACGACGGCGTCAACCTGCTGGACGACAACAACATCAGCGCCGTCCCGGTGCAGGCCTGCGGCAACAACGTGGGTGCCGCCATCGGCCTGGTCGTCCCGGTCCTGTCGCCGCAGAGCAGCGAGTGCGTCAACGCCCCGGTGGTGGACCACCCGGAGAGCTGACGGTCTCAGACCTGACGCGGCGAGCGGGGGTGGTGTCCATGACGGCACCACCCCCGCTCCACGTCGTCTCCACCTTCGGAGTTCTACGCCTCCCGCAGGTGCTCCTCGACCCGCTCGACCTTGGCCCGGAGCTGTCCGGTGTGGCCGGGGCGGATGTCGGCCTTGAGCACCAGGCTGGTGCGCGGCGAGCGCGAGGACACCGCCTCGGTGGCGCGCTTGACGACGTCCATGACCTCGTCCCACTCGCCCTCGATCGTGGTGAACATCGAGGTCGTCTCGTGCGGCAGGCCGGATTCCCGGACCACCTTCACCGCCGCGGCTACCGCCTCGCTGACGCTGTCGTCCTCACCGGCCCCGGTCGGGGCAACGCTGAATGCCACCAGCACGACTGCTCCCATCCACGCGGAAATGATCCTGCCACCAGTAGTAGCAGCACAGCCATCAGGCCCGCTCGCTCTCGCTGCTAGCGTCGGACGCTATGAGCTCCCGTGGCCCACTGCCCTTCGACCCCATCGCGCGCGCGGCTGAGATCTGGGCAGAGCGGATCGGCCCGTCCACGACGATGGCCGCGGTGACCAGCGTGATGCGCGTGCAGCAGATCCTGCAGTCCGCCGTCGACAACGCGCTGCGGCCGCACAACCTGACCTTCGCCCGCTACGAAGCGCTGGTGCTGCTGACGTTCTCCAAGCGGGGCAGCCTGCCGATGCGGGTCATGGGCGACCGGCTCCAGCTGCACCCCACCAGCGTCACCAACATCGTCGACCGGCTGGAGCAGGACGGCCTCGTCCGGCGCGTGCCGCACCCGACGGACCGCCGAACGACCCTGGTGGAGATCACCGGGGAAGGTCGGGACCAGATGCAGAAGGCCACCGACGCGGTCAACGAGATCGACTTCGGGCTCGGCGGCATCACCGAACGCCAGACCCAGCAGCTCACCGAACTGCTCGGGAAGGTCCGGCACGCGGCCGGCGACTTCTAGAGCGGTCCGAGAGGGCGAAACCGCTGCGCCAGGTGGGGACTCGCCGGCACCGCCTCAGGTGCTCAGACGTTGGCGACGAGCACGCCGGGACGCCGCGTGCACGAACTCACGAGGAAGCGGCGCACGGAGCCTGGCACCCGCACAGCGAGGCGATCCCGGTGCAGGTCCTAGTTCAGCTCCTTGAGCACGTAGCGGACCTGCCCCCAGAACGTCGGGGCGTCGGAGTCGGGCGCGGTGAGCAGGCCGCGGCGATTGGCCCAGCGCTCGAACCACACGGTCGCCAGCGGCGGCACCGAAGCCACCAGCGCGAACGCCAGCGTCCAGATACGCCAGCGCAGCGGGCTGAACACGATCAGCGTGGTCACGACGTACGCGGTGAACAGGGCTCCGTGCACGGAGCCCATGATGGTCACACCGAGCGGCCACCCGAGCCCGTACTTGAACGCCATCGCCACCAGCAGTCCTGCCCAGGAGAACGCTTCAGCGATCGCCACCAGCCGGAACCACCCGCCACTGCTACGCGGCACGTCGACCCACCTCCGATTGCACGGCACCTCTGAGCGAGTGTGCCCGGTGGCGCGCGTCACGCGGACGCCGGAGTGGTCTGCTCGTCCACCCAGGACAGGTAATCGGGGTTCCCGCCGAGGATCGGCGTGGCGATGATCTCCGGCACGTCGTAGCCGTGGTGGGCCTTCAAGTGCGCGATGAGGGCCTCCAACCGGTCACCGGAGGTCTTGATCTGCAACTGCCACTCCGGATCGTCCTGCGCCGCACCGTCCCACACGTAGAAGCTGCGGATCGGCACGACCTGCACGCAGGCTCCCAGCCTGGCCTCCACGACGCCCCTGGCGAGCTCGGCGGCGGAGTCCTCGGAGTCGGTGGTGGTCACCACCTGCACGTGATCAGACATGGCACCAGGGTATCGGCGTGGCGGTCGCGAGCATGGGAACCTTCCTCCCACTGCGGTGGCAGGAAGGTTCCCATGCGCACCTCAGCGCTTCGCCCCGCGCAGCAGGTTGGCCTCGGTGCTCAGGTAGTGGTCGCGGTAGTCCAGGCGCGGGGTGTCCGAGAAGAGCAGCCAGTAGTACTTCATCTGCTCCGACCACCAGTAACCCGGACACGTGTCCCCTTGCGACGGTGGTGTGGCGGTGACGTCGGCGAGGGCGGCGAACCCGTGGCGGGTCTTGGACGTGGCGACCATGTTCTCGAAGTGGGTGCGGGCGCGCTCCCGGAACACCTCGTGGCCGGTGGCCAGCCACAGCGCCAGCGCGGAGTCGGCGTATTCCGGGCGCAGCGCGTTCTCGACCCGCGTGGCCGTCATCGTCGTGTAGTCGACGGACGTCGGGATCACCCCGAAGCGGTCCTGCACCGCGGTGAACGCGTCGTGGTAGGCGCGTCCCTCCGCGACGTGCCCGGATTCGGCGAGCAGCCCGGCGTAGAAGCCGGCGAGGACGCTCTGCTCCCGGCTGAGGACCTCCCCGGTGAAGGCGTCGACCTGGGGGAACCAGAGCAGGCCGGCATGGCGTTCGGCCTGCTTGGCGAGGATCGCGTCGGTGAGCGTGTCGTACCACTGCCTCAACTCGGGATCATCGAAGAGCCGGTAGCCGTCCCAGAGGTACTCGTAGTAGGAGTCGCCGGGAGGCCCGACGGTCGCCCGGCGGTTGCGCCACTCGCCGGTCTCGGCGTGGATGTCGTGCGGCAGCAGATCGAGCTCGCTGCGCTTGTCGTGCACGACGCGCATGGCCTGCTTCGCGAGGTCGTAGTAGCGCTGGTCGCCCGTCCACCGCGACAGGACGCCGAACTCGGCGAGGTAGGTGCCGACTTCGACGATGTTCGTCTCGGGTCCGCTCACCTCACCGGTCGCCAGGTTGACGTAGCGGTAGGGCAAGCCCGTCGGTGACCGCGTGAAGGCCGGGAGGAGCCGGTCGGCGACGTCCACCGCCCGCTCGAGCAGCCTGCGGTCACCGGTGCAGTGGTAGGCGGCGGCGAGGCCGCCAACCATGCGGATGTTGGTCTCGAAGACCTGGAACGGTGCGTCGATGTCGAAGTCGAGGTGGTCGACGATCCACCGCACGGCCCGGTCGACCTCGGAGTCGGCCTCCATGAGCCACAGCGTGTCCACGGCTTCGACCAGGCTCAGCCCCACCGAGTGGCCCTCGACGAAGAAGTCCTCCCGACCGCCGGAGATCGGCTTGATGTGGTCGGCGCCCCACGCACGCTCGATGTAGTGACGCCAGGCCCACAGGTGCTCCTCGCGAACCGCATCGGCGACGGGTCCCCACCGTCCCCGAGCCGAAGCCGTGCCCACCGTGGTCGCGACCATCCCGCCCGCGGCCGCCGCAGCACCCAGCGCACGCAACACGAACCGCCTGGACATGCGTGGAAGCATCGTCCCCTCCGCCCCTCGACAACCTTGTCAGGTCACGCGGTCCACCGTTGCGGCAGGAGCCGACGAGGTCAACGCGCCACGTCATTCCTGTCCTTCTTCGACACGACAGGGCTCCGAACCGGCGCACCGGTTGCGGCCGAACCGAGCCTTGACCGCGGGGCGGAAGGCACGTGACCGGGGCAGGGGACCCTCCCTGTCACCACGCCACGCGCGGCGCCGACCCCCGCCGAGGTTGCACCGGACAGCCGATCTCGGGCGGCCGAGCGCAGCAGGTCCGGGAACCGGACATTGACACGCGGAGCCTTCGTGCGGTCCAATCCGGCTCGCCATGACAACGTTGTCTGATTCGAGGAGCGTCCGCCGCGCCACCATGACCGACGTCGCGCGGCTGGCCGGCGTGAGCGTCAAGACGGTCTCCCGCGTGGTCAACGCCGAGGCCGGTGTGCACCCGACGACCGCGCAGCGCGTGCTGGACGCCATCGACCAGCTCGGGTTCCGCCGCAACATCAGCGCCCGCAACCTCCGCCGCGGCACCGGCACCGGCACTCTCGGCCTGGTCCTCGAAGACCTGGCCAACCCCTTCTACTCAGTGCTGACCCGCGCGGTGGAGGAAGTGGCCCGCCTGCAGGGCAAGCAGGTGCTCACGGGTTCCTCGGACGAGGACCCCACGCGCGAACGGGAGCTGGTGCTGGAGTTCTGCGCCCGCCGCGTCGACGGGCTGATCGTCGTCCCCGCAGGTCACCAGCACGGCTACATCGCGCACGAGATCAGCGCGGGCACACCGGTGGTGTTCGTCGACCGCCCGCCGGGCAACCTCGACGCCGACTCCGTGCTGATCGACAACGCCGGTGGCGCCGCTGCGGCGGCCCGCCACCTCGCCGGCCACGGCCATCACCGCATCGGTTTCCTGGGTGACAGCCCGGACATCCACACCGCCGCCGAGCGGCTGCGCGGGTTCCGCGAGGGCTGCGCTCAAGCCGGCGTGGTCTTCGACCCCGAGCTCGTCGTCATGGGCCCGCACACCGAGGCCTCCGTCGCCGCAGCGCTGTCCGGCCCGCTGCGCACGGCGACGGCACTGGTGACCGGCAACAACCGGATCACCGTCCACGCGTTGCGCGCCCTGGCAGGGCGGCCGGACCGGCCGGCGCTGGTCGGCTTCGACGACTTCGAGCTGGCCGACCTGCTGGACCCACCGATCACCGTGGTCACCCACGACACCTGGGCGTTGGGCAAGTCCGCGGCCGAGTTGCTGTTCGCGCGACTGGACGGCGACACCTCGCCGCCCGGTCGCGTCGTCGTCCCGACCAGGCTGCTGGTCCGAGGATCTGGAGAGATAGTTCGTTGAGTTCCATCCACACGTCCCCGTCCGCGCAGGCCACGGTGCTGCCGGCGAACCAACCCCAGCAGTTCTACCGGGGTGGCTCGTCGATCGCCGCGCTGCGCGGCGGCGGAGATGACCGCGAGTTCGGCCCCGAGGACTGGGTCGCCTCCACCACCACCCGCTTCGGCCAGGACGAGGCGGGGTTGTCGCGGCTGCCCGACGGGCGGCTGCTGCGCGACGTGGTCAGCGCCGACCCGCAGTCCTGGCTGGGAGCCGAGCACGTGTCGGCCTTCGGTGACAGCACGGCGCTGCTGGTGAAGCTGCTCGACGCAGGTCAGCGGCTGCCGGTGCACTGCCACCCCGACGACGGTTTCGCCAAGCGGCACCTGGGTTCGCGCTTCGGCAAGACCGAGGCGTGGGTCGTGGTGGGCACCAGCGGCTCGAACCCCGTGGTGCACCTGGGTTTCCGGGACGACGTGGCCCCTGAGGTGGTGGCCGAGTGGGTGCGCACCCAGGACTCGTCGGCGATGGTGGGCTCGCTCAACGAGATCCCGGTGAATCCGGGTGACACCGTCCACGTGCCCGCGGGCACTCCGCACGCCATCGGTGCCGGGGTGTTCATCGTGGAGCTGCAGCAGCCGACCGACTTCTCGATCACGTTGGAGTGGCAGGGATTCCTGTCCGACGCCGAAGGCGCGTTCCTCGGCCTGGACACGGCGACGGCGCTGGAAACGGTCAACCGCTCGGGTTTCGACGACGCGACGCTGTCGTCGTTGGTCAAGCGCACTGGCGGGATCGGTGAAGGTCGCGTTCCGCTGCTGGCCGAGGACGCCCAGCCTTTCTTCCGCGCCGACCGCCTGCACGGCGCGGCCGAACTCGACCCCTCCTTCGGAGTGCTGATCGTGCTCGACGGCAGCGGAGAACTGCACTGCGCGGACGGTTCCCGCCTGCCGCTGCACCGCGGCACCACCGCCGTCGTGCCGCACGCCGCCGGGCAGACCCGGTTGGCGGGCGACCTCACCACCGTGCTGTGCAGACCCCCGGCAGCTGGGAGCAACGCATGACCGAACCCCTTCTCGAAGCACGTGACCTCGTCAAGCGCTACGGCAGCGTGGAAGCGCTGCGCGGGGCCTCCTTCACCGTGCACCCGGGTGAAGTGGTCGCGCTCATCGGTGACAACGGTGCGGGCAAGTCGACCCTCGTGAAGTGCCTGTCCGGTGTGGAGCAACCGGATTCGGGTCAGGTGCTCGTCGACGGTGAGCCGGTGTCGCTGGACTCCCCGACCGCAGCGCGCGGTCACGGCATCGAGACCGCCTACCAGGACCTGGCCGTGGCACCGGACCTCGACCCGGCCGCGAACCTGTTCCTGGGGCGCGAGATCCGGCGACCGGGCTTGCTCGGCAAGCTCGGTGTGCTGGACAAGGCGAAGATGCGCGCCGAAGCCACCGAGCAGTTCGCCAAGTTCGGGGTGTCGCTGCCCGACCTCTCGGTGCCGATCGGCGCCCTCTCCGGTGGGCAGCGCCAGAGCGTCGCGGTGGCGCGGTCGGTGGCGTGGGCGAGCCGGCTGGTGTTCCTCGACGAACCGACCGCCGCGCTGGGCGTGGTGCAGCGCGAACGCGTCCTCGACGTCATCCGCCGGGTGCGCGACACCGGCATCGCCGTCGTGCTGATCAGCCACAACATGCCGGAAGTCCTCTCCGTCGCCGACCGGGTCGAGGTGCTGCGCCTGGGCAGCCGGGTCGCCCGGTTCAACGCCGCCGAAGTCGAGTTGGAGGACCTGGTCGGCGCGATGACCGGGGCCCTGTCCCAGGAGGGCACGAGCTGATGACCACTCCGCAGAAGACGTCCGGCGACACCCCCGCGCAGACCTCGGAGGAACCGGCCGTGAGCCTGCGCTCCCGACTGGCCGGTTCCACCACGGTGTGGACCGGCCTGGTGCTGGTGGTGCTGTGCGCGCTGTTCAGCGCACTGCGTCCGGACGCGTTCCTGACGCTGTTCAACGTGCAGAACCTGCTGGTGCAGGCCGCGCCCCTGCTGATGCTCGCGGTCGGCATGACCTTCGTGATCATCACCTCCGGCATCGACCTGTCGGTGGGGTCGGTGCTGGTGTTCGCCGGAGTCGTCTCGGCGATGACCATGGAGTCGCTCAGCGGCGGTGACGCGACCGGCGCCGGCTGGGGCGTCATCGCGACCGGCCTGGTGGTGGCGCTGCTCGGCGGCGCGGTGTGGGGTCTGCTCAACGGGCTTCTGGTGGCGGTGGCGAGGGTGCCCGCGCTGATCGTCACCCTCGGCTCGTTCGGCGCCGCTCTGGGCGCCGCGCAGCTGCTGACCAACGGCATCGACGTGCGGACCGTTCCCGCCGCGCTGCGCACGACGCTGGGGACGGGAACGTCCTTCGTGGTCGTGCCGAACCTGGTGATCCTGGCCGCGATCGTCACGCTGCTGGCGATGTGGCTGCTGCACACCACGGCGTTCGGCCGCTACACCTACGCGATCGGTTCCAACGCCGAAGCCGCGCGGCGCAGCGGCATCAAGGTCACCCGCCACCTCATCGCCGTCTACACGGTGACCGGTGTGCTGGCCGGGCTGGCCGGTTTCATGTCACTGGCCTACTTCGGCACGACCACGATCAGCGGTCACAGCAACGACAACCTCAACTCGATCGCCGCCGTGGTGCTGGGCGGGACCAGCCTCTTCGGCGGTGTCGGGTCGATCCTCGGCAGCGTCATCGGCATCTTCATCCCGGCGGTGCTCGACGCCGGGTTCGTGATGGCCGGTGTTCGCCCGTTCTGGCAGCCGATCGCCGTCGGAACGGTCCTGGTCGTCGCGGTCTACCTGGACCAGCGGCGGCGTCGAGCCCGCAACAACCGTTGAACCCCCGAACCTGGACGAACGAAACCTTTTTCAGCACAGAGTCGTGTGGAGGTCGTTTCGATGAGAACGCACAAGGGGCTGTTGGCGCTCGGCGCCGCCGCGCTGCTGCTCGCCGGATGCGGATCCGGGCAGATCGGCGGCAGCGGTGGGCAGACCGACCCGAACAACAAGAACTTGGCGCTGATCACCGGTCAGCGAGGTGAGCCCTTCTACGTCTCCATCGAGTGCGCCGCCCAGCAGGAGGCCGCGGCGCAGGGTTACCAGCTCAACGTGCAGGCCCCGGAGAAGTTCGAGCAGGCGGAGCAGTCGCAGATCCTGGGCGGGATCGTCAGCAGCAAGCCGGGTTCGGTGATCATCTCCCCGACCGATGACAAGGCGCTGGCCGCCCCGCTGCAGCAGGCGAAGGGCAACGGCATCCAGGTCGTCGAGGTCGACACCGCTCTGGAGGACCGCTCCATCGCGGTCAGCTCACTGTCGTCGGACAACTACGCCGGTGGACAGCTCGCGGCGCAGACCCTGGTGCAGCTGCTGGCGGGCAGGTCCGGTTCGGTGCTGGCGCTGAACACCAAGGCGGGCACCTCGACCACCGACGAGCGGGCGAAGGGCTTCGAGGAGGAGATCCGCAAGCACCCGAACCTGAAGCTGCTGCCCACCCAGTACACCGAGAACGAACCGGCGACCGCGGCGCAGATCGTGTCCTCGACGCTGGCGGCCAACCCGGACCTGGTGGGTGTGTTCGGCACCAACCTCAACACCGGTGAGGGAGCCGGCACGGCGCTGTCGAACGCCGGCAAGTCCGGCCAGGTGCAGCTGGTGGGCTTCGACGCGAGCCCCAAGCAGGTCGACGACCTGCGCAACGGGCGCGTGCAGGCGCTCATCGCGCAGAACCCGGGCAAGATCGGTCAGGAAGGCGTCAAGCGGGCCATCGCGGCGATCAAGGGCGAGCCGGTGGAGCGGGAGAGGAAGACGGAGATGATCTCGATCACCCGCGACAACATGGACCAGCAGTCCCAGTACTTCTACAAGAGCCAGTGCTGACCGCGTGATCGAACGGTGCCCGTCTCGCCCAGGCGAGGCGGGCACCATCGTCTCGGGCACGCCGCGGGGCGAGCACGGGAACCTTCCGCTCAGCGCTGGGCGCGGCCGCAGGGCGTGGTTACGGTGGAGGCATGGCCGCACTAGGTGACATGTTCCCCGGTCGCAAGCTCAAGCACGAGGGCGACCAGGACGGCGTGGGCCGCGAGCACGATCCGGGTGGTCCGCTGGACCTGGACCGGGGCGTGGTGTTCCTCGCACCGCGCGAACCCGCCAGCGGGGACGAGCCGGACGAGGACGACCAGAGCTGACCCCGTCCCCCGACTGATCCGCGCCGCAATCACAGACTGGTCGCGGATCAGGTGGATCACGCACCGCGGGTGATCCGCTCCGCTACTGTGCCACGGGCAGTTGACGCTGTTCGCTCGGAAGAGTTGCGCGTCGTCACTGACCGTTGACCGTGTTGGAAGGCGCAGTGCTGGCGCGTGAGGGGAACAAGGGGGATGCCGCCGTGCAGCCGAACAACCTGTCCGGGAGTGCTGCTCTCGAACAGACCGAGGCCGTCGAGGACGGCACCGCGCTGATCGGAAACCTCCCCGCCGGCAACCTCGGCCCGGCTCAGAAGCAGGCCCTCGCTCGCAAGATCGGCCAGGACTGGCAACGCATCAGCTCCGCGATCGCCGAGCTGTTCGCCACCGGAGTCCCCAGCAACGATCCCCGGACCCAGCAGGTCGTCCACGAGCACTACCAGTGGCTCGGCCACTTCTGGACCCCCGACCGCGCCTCCTACCTGCGGTTGGCGGAGATGTACGTCAACCAGCCGAAGTTCCGGCACCGCATCGAGCGGCGCAAGCCCAAGGGCATGGCCGCCTACCTCCGCGACGCCATGACCACCTACGCCTGGGCCCGCCTGCGCTGAGCAGTGGCAGGAAGGTTCCCTTCCACCGGTCCAGCGCGTGCCGGGTGAGAGCGAGGACACCTTCCACCCGCCCCTGTGAGAGCGCGTCCACAGCCGCACCTGCCGGGAGCTTGTCGGCCTGGTCGAGTTCAATGAACCCATGAGGTGGGTGCTGCACATGGACATGGACGCGTTCTTCGCGTCCGTGGAGCAGCTCACCCGACCCACCGTGCGGGGCCGCCCGGTGCTGGTCGGCGGGCTCGGTCCGCGCGGGACCGTCGCGGGAGCCAGCTACGAGGCCCGCGAGTACGGGGCGAAGTCGGCGATGCCGATGGCCGAAGCCCGCCGCCGCTGCCCGGTGTCCGTGGTCCTGCCTCCGCGCTTCCGCGTCTACCAAGCTGTCAGCCGCCACGTGCTGGGCATCGTGCGGGAGACCTCCGACGTGGTGCAGCAGGTGTCGGTGGACGAGGCGTTCCTCGAGCCCACCGAGCTCGCCGGCGCCCCTGTGCAGCGCGTGGAGGAGTTCGCCGCGTCGCTGCGGGAGCGCGTGCAGCGGGAGGTCGGTGTGGTGGCCTCGATCGGTGCGGGTCCGGGCAAGCAGCTGGCCAAGATCGCCTCGGGGCTGGCGAAGCCGGACGGGATGCTGGTGGTGCCGCCGGAGGAACAGCTGGAACTGCTGTGGGCGCTGCCGGTGCGCACGATGTGGGGCATCGGCCCGGTCACCGAGTCGAAGCTGCACCGCATCGGGGTCAGCACGATCGGCGAGCTCGCCGCGATGCACCCGCAGGACGTGACCTCCCTGCTCGGGCAGGCCATCGGCACCGAACTGCACCGGCTCGCGCAGGGCATCGACGACCACCCCGTCGCCGAGCGGGCCGAGGCCAAGCAGGTCAGCGCCGAGACGACCTTCGACCACGACATCACCGACCGCGAGACGCTGCTGGCCGAGGTGGTGGGTCAGGCCGAGAACGCGCACCGGCGGCTGGTGGCGTCCGGACGTGCCGCGCGCACCGTGACGCTCAAGGTCCGCGATTCGGACTTCACCACGATCAGCCGGGCCGAGACGTTCTCGTCGGCGACCAGCGACCTGCACACGCTCTCGGCCGCGGCACGCCGCCTGCTGCCGATCGCCGTGCCGCCAGGAACGCCGGTGCGCCTGGTCGGTGTGTCCTTCTCCGGCCTGGCGACCTCCGAGCAGGAGTCCTTGTTCGACCACCCCGCGGACCCCGACGACGACCTCCCCGAGGCCGAGCCCGAGGCGTCCGGACCCGCCGACGCACCGCCGCCGTCAGCACGTCAGTGGCGGGCGGGCGACGACGTCCGCCACACCGAGCACGGGCACGGCTGGGTGCAGGGCGCCGGGCACGGCCGGGTGACCGTGCGCTTCGAGACGGCTGCCACGGAACGGGGCGTGGCGCGGACGTTCTCCGTGGACGATCCGCAGCTCAGCACCGCCGACCCGCTCGACAGCCTCGGTCTCGAAGTCGATCAGCCCTGCGGGGGCGGCGGCAGGTGACGCCGGTACCGGCCGACCCACTTCTGCGGCGCGATGTCCCTGATCGCGTCCTCCAGGTCCTTCGGCAGCCGGCTGAACGGCGGCAGGTGGAACCGGTAGCGGTCCGGCGGGAGCCCCTGCACGGTCGGCGGTTCCTCCACCCACCAGCGCTCCAGCTCCGGGTGCCGTTCGGCGAAACCCGGGTCAGCCGGGTAGATCTCCAGCGCCAGACGGCGTTCCGGGTTCACCGGCCGCTTGTTCTCGATCCACGGCAGCGTGCCGATGCCCACGGCTTGGATCTCGCGCCAGTCGACGCCGACGACCTCGCCCGTGGTGCGCGCGTAGAAGCCGCTGCGGTCGATCAGGAAACCGCGACCGCGCAGCATGCCCCTCGAGCCCATCACGAACCACAGGAACACCACGCCGAAGAGCAGTTGCCAGATCCACAGCCCGACGGTGCTGCCGCTGTTGACCAGTGCCGCCGCGCACAGCACGGTGCCGAGCCCGCTGATGCCGCCACCGATCAGCAGCGAGCGGAACCCCGCGGCGCTGACGTCGATGTCGTGGGCGTCAGCACCGAGCAACGCGGGCGCGGGCGCCCCGGCCGGCGGGCGAACAGGCTCCGCCGCCGGGCGCCCCGAGTTGTAGCGAGCGGTGCTGCGCGGGATCGTCCGCGTCGGCTCGCTCCAGTCAGCTCGTTGCCATCCCCCTGGAAGCCACTTCATGGGAACCAGGGTATCCGCCGAACCCGATGTTGATCTTGGTGGTGGGCGGATCCCCGGGTACTTCTGGGGGTTTCCCCGGAGAAGCCCTGATCAGGCTGAGGGGACGGACAGCAGCAGGGCGTCACCCTGGCCACCGCCACCGCAGAGGGCGGCCGCGCCGGTGCCACCACCGCGCCGCTTGAGCTCGAGCGCGAGGTGCAGCGCGAGACGGGCACCGGACATGCCGATCGGGTGACCGAGCGCGATCGCGCCGCCGTTGACGTTGACCTTCTCCTCGTCGATGCCCAGCTGGCGGGTCGAGACGATGCCGACCGCGGCGAAGGCCTCGTTGATCTCCACCAGGTCCAGCCCGGTGGCCTCGACGCCGGCCTTCTCGCACGCCTTCTTGATCGCGTTCGACGGCTGCTCGTGCAGGCTCGCGTCCGGCCCGGCCACCACGCCGTGCGCCCCGATCTCGGCCAGGTGGTCCAGGCCCAGCTCCTCGGCCTTGGCCTTGCTCATGACCACGACGGCGGCGGCACCGTCGGAGATCTGCGAGGCGGAACCCGCGGTGATCGTGCCGTCGGCGGAGAAGGCGGGCCGCAGCTTGCCCAAGGTCTCGGTGGTGGTCGACGCGCGCACGCCCTCGTCGGTGTCGAACACCACGGGGTCACCCTTGCGCTGCGGGATCTCCACCGGAGTGATCTCCTCGGCGAACAGCCCACCGTCGATCGCAGCGGCCGCGCGCTGGTGCGAACGGGCCGCGAAGGCGTCCTGCTCCTCGCGGGTGAGGCTGTAGCGGGAGTTGTGCTTCTCGGTCGACACACCCATCGCGACCTGGTCGAAGGCGCAGAACAGACCGTCGTGCGCCATGTGGTCGAGCATGTTGACGTCGCCGTACTTGAAGCCCTCGCGCGACCCGGTCAGCAGGTGCGGGGCCTGGGTCATCGACTCCTGGCCACCGGCCACCACGATGTCGAACTCGCCGGCCCGGACGAGCTGGTCGGCCAGCGCGATCGCGTCGAGACCGGACAGGCAGACCTTGTTGATGGTCAGCGCCGGGACGTCCATCGGGATGCCGGCGGCGACCGCGGCCTGGCGGGCCGGGATCTGACCGGCTCCGGCGGTCAGCACCTGGCCCATGATCGTGTACTGCACCTGCTCGGGCGCAACGCCGGCGCGCTCCAGCGCGGCCTTGATGGCGACTCCTCCGAGCTGCGCGCCGGAGAAGTCCTTGAGCGAACCGAGCAGCCGTCCCATCGGGGTCCGCGCGCCCGCAACGATCACAGAACTACCCACGACTGCCTCCCGGTCATCGTCGACACACCTCGTCATCGGCGCTGCACCCATCATCGCCCGCGAGCGCCATCGGGACCATACCCGCGAGCCCGCGGAGCTCAGGCTGTGACGACCGCAACAACCCCTGCCCTGGTGGTGAGCGGAAGGTTCCCTTCCTGCGGTTTCGCCGGGGCCGGAGCGGCAGGGAAGTTCCCATGCTCACACCGGCCCCAGCAGGTGTCAGCAGTTGCCGCGACCAGCGGTGGTGTCGCACAGCGACGACTCCTCCGCCCACGAGAGCTTGCTGCGGGCGTCCACACCCAGCTCCCGGGAGGCGGAGACATCGGTGGAGGCACCGGAGTCGCCCTTGAGCCAGTAGCGGACCTCGTGGTCGACGCCGCCCTCGCTGTAGGTGAAGGCGTAGAACGGCGAGGGGAGCGGCGCCGGTCCGTAGTCGGGCGAGGTCCAGGCGTCCTCACCTTGCGCAGCGCTCGGGTCGACGTAGAGGCAGTCGTAGGTGGCGCCTTCGAAGGTGCACTCGCGCATCTCGGCGCCGCCGTAGCGGTCGACCTCGTCGTCCTTGGTCACGCCGTCGGAGCTGAGCCGTTGGTAGACGTCCTCGCAGGCACCCGAATCGCAGGCGTGCCAGGGACGCCAGGCGGCGGCGCGCGCCTCGGCTTCGCTGGATCCGCCGTCGATGGCCGAGCAGTACTCGTCGACCATGTGCGGCGCCATCGTCGCGGCGGCGGAGGAGCTGTCGATGGCCGTGGCAGCCGTTTCCTCCGCGCCGAGTCCCGCCGAGTCCAGCTGCCAGATGCCGACGCCGGGGTTGAAGAACAAGCCTTCGGCGCGCTGCTCCGGGTCGGCGAGCGAGGTCTGGTCGTCGTACCGGGACAGCGTCATCGGCGAGGGGGATTCGCCGGACGGCGCGACCTCGGGCCACGTCGGCGCCAACGTCAGGTGGGTGGCCGCGGTCGCGCTGATGCTGCAGCCGGCATCGCTCGCCGCGCTGGAGGCCGCGCTTTCCACCGCCGCGTAGGGTTCCGCGCCGAAGTGCAGTGGCGCGAAGGGAACCACCCACCCGCGATCTCGGCTCATCTGCTCGGCCTCGGGGTTGGGCCCACCGCCGCCACTGATGGTCCCGTCACCGCCCGCGGCGAGCGCGACCGGCACGGAGGTGCCCGCGGTGATGCCGAGTGCGACGAGGACGACTGCGAGCCTGCGGGATTGTTGCGCCTTGACCATTTCTTCCCCTTCCGCGTGAATTAGCCACATGCTCGCGTTCGGGTCAGACCACTCGACTCCGCCTGTTGCAGCAATTCGATCTTCGAGTTTCGCCGCTTTTCCCACGGTTTCCGCGACGGCTACGCTGCCTCCATGCGAGCGGAACTGAACGACCTGGTCACAGCAATCGATCACGTGGGCATCGCGGTCCCCGACCTCGACGAGGCCATCGCGTTCCAACGCGACACCTTCGGCCTGGAAGTCGCGCACTCGGAGGAGAACGAGGAGCAGGGAGTCCGCGAGGCGATGCTGCGCGCTCCCGGCGACACCACCGGTGCCACCCAGATCCAGCTGCTCGCACCGCTGCGCGAGGACTCCACCATCGCCAAGTTCCTCGACAAGAACGGGCCCGGCCTGCAGCAACTCGCCTACCGCGTCACCGACGTCGAAGCCGCGATGGCGGCGCTCCGGTCCAAGGGGCTGCGGCTGCTCTACGAGCAGCCCCGTCGCGGCACCGCCGACAGCCGCATCAACTTCGTGCACCCCAAGGACGCCGGCGGAGTCCTGGTCGAACTCGTCGAGCCCGCAGCCTCCCACTGACGCACGGACGAGCGGCAGGTCCGATGTGGACCTGCCTCTCGCGCGGAGCTCCGGATCAGGCCGGGAGGAGGCGGATCCTGCGTTCGGCGGTCGACTCGACCGCTGCGCGGCTGTAGGCCAGTGGGAAGTAGGTTCCCTTCCTCCACCGCTCGGCCAGGTCGCGGTAGTGCGGGTCGAACGGGTTTCCGGACTGGCCGGGTGTGTTCACCGCGACCGAGTCGTCCCAGTTGCCCACGTCGAGCACCATCCGGAACGACGGCCCGTTGCTCTGCCGGAAGTCCTTGACCCGGTACGAGGACTGGTTCACCGTCGCCGCCGAACCACCGCGCGGCAGGGGCCCGACGTCGAACCGGGCGCGCTGCACCTCGTTGAACGCACCGGAGGCGGGGTGGCCGAAGAAGCTGTGGTGCAGCCTCCCCCACTTCCAGGTGGCCTCGCCTCGGCCGAGCAACTGCTGCACCTCCGCGTAGGCGGTGCGCAGGGTCTCGAGCAGCAGCCGGTCGCGGGCGGCGGCGTCGGGCAGCCAGCGACCGGGCGCCTCCAGTTCCTCGAGCATGACCAGGACGTCGACGCTGTCGATGTGCTTCGCGGCCTTCGGCACGACTGCGCGGGCGAAACCGGGCCCGAGGTGCCTGGTCATCCACACCTCGAACAGGGCTGCGGCATGGGAGTCCGCACCCAGGACGGCATCCCACTCGCGCAGCAACCGCAGAGCCCGTCGCAGGTCCGCATCACCGCTGTCCACACCGGACAGCAATCGCTGGATCCGTCGCGCCGGGATGGAGAGCTGGTCGTTCTGCAGCAGCTCGGAGTCCCGGATCGTGTGCTTCGTCTGCTGCGAGAGGACTTCCACGATCCGCTGGTGGCGGAACGGGTTCGTCCACTCGTACCCGAGCCCCATGCGCTGGTGTTCAGCGGGGAGGTTGAACTGGTTCGCGGTGGCGATGAAGCCCTCGTCCGGGTTGTACGACCTCGGCAGGTCGTCGCCGGAGTAGAAGCCGTCCCACTCGTAGCGGCCGTCACCGGGCACGGGCAGCAACCCGTCGTAGCCGACCCGCTTGGGCGCCAGCCCACCGGGAACCCAGCCGATGTTGCCCTCCACATCGGCGTAGACCTGGTTCTCCGTCGGCGCGCCCCAGTTGCGCATGGCCCGGGTGAACTCGGAGAAGTTCTTCGCCCGCATGTAGGCGAGGCTGCCGAAGTAAGGGGACATGCCCGGTTGCAGCCAGGCGGTGCGCACCGCGTAGGCGAGGTTGCGCTGCCGGTCGACGTGGATGACCGGACCGTGGCGGGTGAAGGCCAGTTCCACCTCGCGGCCAGGTCCGCCGCGCACCGGCACGTCCTCGCGCAGGACCATCATCGACTCCCACCCCGAGCCGTAGCGGTAGCGGCGCGGGTCGGCCGGGTCCAGCTCGTAGACGTAGAGGTCTTCCTGGTCCATCGGGAAGATCGTCAGGCCGAAGGCGACCGTCCCGTTGTGGCCGATGGAGATGCCCGGCAGCGCGGGTTCGCCCGCCCCGATCACGTCCATTCCCGGTGCGGACAGGTGCGCGATGTAGCGCAACGACGGTGCCGAGTAGGCGCGGTGCGGGTCGTTGGCCAACACCGGACGCCCGGTCGCGGTGCGGTCCCCGCTGATCACCCAGTTGTTGCTGCCCTCGGTGGTGACGTCGCGGCGAACGGCGCGGACGGAGCCGTCCCCGAACTCGACGTCCTGGGTGGCCAGGTCGAACACCTCCAGCACGTCGTCGGGCAACGCGCAGGGGTCGAACCCGTCCGGCACGACGGTGCGGTGGTCGGGCTGCAGGCCTTGCCGGACGAGGTCCGCCTCGACTCCCGCAGCGCAGACCACACGGGCCCGTTCGACCTCGCTCTCCAGGTTGCGGGTCAGCCCGTGGCTGCGGATGCGCACGACGTCGGCGGGATCCCAGCGCGCCGGCCGGTAGTCGAGGACGTCGAACTCCTCGGGCATCTGCTCGGGGTGGTCGTCGAGCCAGTCGAGGTAGGCGTTGATGCCGGTGACGAACTGGGTGGCGATGTGCTGAGCGTCGTCGGAGTAGCGCGCCCACTCGGCGTCCATGTCACCCCGGTAGAGGAACAGCCGGGTGGCGCGGTCCTGCTCGACGTAGTCCGGGCCGAGGACCTCGGAGAGCAGGCCGAGCCCGCGACGCCGCCACAGGTCGATCTGGAAGAGGCGTTCCCTCGCCGCGTTGAAGCCTTGCGCGAGGAAGACGTCGTCCTGGCTGTCGGCGTAGAGGTGCGGGACGCCGTAGCGGTCCTCGATCAGCTCCACCTCGCCGTGCAGCCCGCTGACCTGGTAGGTCAGCGGGCCCGGGGCGGCGTGGCCGAGGGAGGTCATGGCACTCGCCCCGGCGATGCCGAAGCCGGTGGCGAGGAGCCCCTGTCTGCGCGACACCCGAACACGACCAATGCCCACCCCAAACCTCCCGCTGATCGACTGCGGGAGTTTCTAACGGTGCGAACGGGAGGCCACAAGACCCGACCGGTTCAGGCCGAGTTCACCGCGGGGGAACCGGCACCCCGCTCGAGGGCTCGGGCGATGAAGCCGATCTCGCGGTCGAGTTCGTCGTCCTCGGTGCGGTGGCGGGCGACCGAGTGCCGGTGGTTGATCACCCGGGCCAGCAGCATCGCGGCCGCTTCGATGTCACAGCCGGCCATGCCGGGCGGCAACGCGAGCTCGATGACCCGGCGGATCTGGTCCACGACCACGCCGAAGCGTTGCTGCATGGCCTGCCGCACCGCGTCGTGGGTGTCGGCCTCCCGCCACAGCACGTGGCTGAGCAGCATCGACGATTCGAGGCGCGCGTCGAGTTCGCTCACCAACCGCCGCAGGCTGCCTTCGACGTCACCGCGCACGACGAGGAGGTCGGACTCCACCTCTTCCTCGGGGAGGCGTTCCACGAGCGCGGCCAGCAGGTCCTGCTTGCGGCGGAAGTAGTAGTGGATCAGGCCCTTGGGCACCTCGGCCCGTTCGGCGATGCGAGAGGTGGGAGTGGCGTTGAAGCCGTGCTCGGCGAACAGCTCCCCAGCGGCGGTCAGGATGCGCTCGCGGCTGCTGTTGCCGTGCTCGTCCTCGTCGAGGTCCGAAGTGGACGGGCGCCGACGGGCCTTCTCACCCAGCTCGTTCGCCATGTGCCCGACCTCCTCCTGCGGTGTTCAACGCGAAAAGCGCGGCCCGGACGTTACCGCCGGACCGCGCGATTGTCGCAACCGAGCACTACCTCGTCATCACCGCTTCGACCGCACGAACCAGCTCCTCACGGGAGGGACGCGACTCCTCGTCCCACCCCGGACGGCTCGTCGGGTCCTCAGCGGCTTGGTCAGTGCTGCCCTGCCATGCCACCGCGGTGCGCCGCGTTGGCTTCGGGCAGCGCCGCCGCGCCGGCGAGCACGGCCAGCACGCCGACGATCCACGAGGTCCACGAGGCCGCCATCATCTCGCTGAAGCCGAGGACCCACGGGGAGATGAAGAGCAGGACGCCCAGCAGCATGTGGCTGTACTCGCTGGTGATCGAATCCGGCATCGCCAGCGACCACACGCTCGCGATCAGCAGCAGCGCGCCCAGCACGATCATCGCGGTCATCGCGATGCCGCTCGTCGGCGTCCACAGGGTGCCGAGGACGAGGTAGGCGCCCAGGACAACACCAGCCCAGTCCTGCCAGCGAACCCATGGCTTCGTAGCCGAAGCGCTCGACCGTTCAGCCACGTCGATCACCTCCGTCATGTCCGACTTGACAACTTCATGTTGACCCTTGGTTGGCCAGCCGGTCAAGAGGCTGTGGCTCAGTGGTGCCGAAGGGCCTCGAAGAGGTGAGCAAAATCCTCGTCCTCCCCAGGTGCACCTCCCACAACAACCTCGTCTTCCAGGTAGCTTTGTTTCCATGGGCCTTGCCGACGACCGCGATTTGCTGCCACTGGGATCAGGATTCGATCTCGCTCGGAAGAACGGCTACGACCGTGCCCAGGTCGACGAGCACCTCGAGCGCCTGGACGCCGACATCCGCATCCTCACCTCAGATCGCGATGCCGCCGTGTCGCAGGCCGCTGACCTGTCCAAGCAGCTCGAAGCGACCCGGTCCGAGATCGAGAGCCTGCGCGGCCAGGTGGACCGGCTGGCCAAGCCGCCGACGACCCTCGAAGGACTCAGCGAGCGCCTGCAGCGCATGCTCCGACTGGCCCAGGACGAGGCCGCTGACATCCGATCCCGCGCGGAGGGCGACGCGGCCCAGATCCGCGCCCGCTCCGAGGCCGAGGCCGCCAACCTGCGCACTCGCTACGAGCGGCTGATCAGCGAGGTCGACAGCCGCCGCAGCGAGATGGAGACCGAACACCGCTCGCTGATGGACAGCGCCAAGGCCGAGGCCGATCGCATCACCCGCGAGGCCGAGGAGAACCGCAAGCGCGCCGACGAGGAGTCCGAGGCCTACCGCGCCCAGGTGGAGGAGGACTTCGAGATCGCGATGGCCGCGCGCCGGTCCGAGGCCATGCGCACCCTCGCCGAGCAGGAGGCCACCAGCAAGTCCGAGGCCGACCGCCGCGTCCGCGAGGCCACCGAAGAGGCGAACCGTCGGCTGCGCGAAGGCACCAACGAGGCCCACCGCCGCGTCCAGGAGGCCACCGAGAAGGCGAACACGCTCATCAGCGACGCCCAGGCCAAGGCCGAGAAGCTGGAGCGGGAGTCCACCGAGGCTGCGGAGAAGCTCGAACGCGAGTCGACCGAAGCCGCCCACGCCCGCGAAGCCTCCAGCAAGGAGGCCGCGCAGCGCCGGATCCAGGAGGCCAAGCAGGAAGCGGAGCGCATCGTCCGCGAGGCCAACGAGAAGTCCGAGCGGATGATCCGCGAGTGCACCGAGGAAGCCACCCGCCGCATCGACGTCGCGACCCGCGAGGCCAAGCGCCTGGTCGCCGCCACCCGGGCCGACGCCCAGCGCCGACTCGGCGCCACGACCGAGGAAGTCCAGCGTCGCCTCGGTCAGGCCGACGAGCACGTCCACTCCCTCACCCAGCTGCGCGACACGGTGGCGAAGAAGCTGCGGGACGCGGCCGAACTGCTCGGCCAGACCACGCCCCTGCTGGAGCGCCTCGACCTCGAGGACGCCGAGGAGGAGAAGCTGCGCCAGGCCGCGGTGGAGGCACGCGAGCAGGCGCGCAAGGACGCCGAAGAGGCGATCGCCCGCGACGAGCGCGAGACCGGTGAGATCCACGAGTCCTCGCGGGTGTCGTCGCAGACCGTCACCGATGCGGGGCCGTCCCAGCGCACGACCGGCCAGGGCAGCGCGTCGCGCAGCGACTCGCAGTCCTCCGACGAGCCCACGGACAAGATCGAGCGCAAGCGGTACTCCGCGGACGAGCCGACCCGCCGCATCCCGCTCCCGGCGCCCGGCGAGGAGCAGTCCGCACAGCGCTCCGAGGACTCGACCAAGGTCAACGCCGACCAGCGGAGCTGAGCACATCAGCCCAGGTCGGCGCACCCGGCGTCATCGTTGCGGTGTGAAGATCTCTCTTGAGGCGAGGCCGTAGCCGGCGCGTCCCCCACCTCCGCGTCGGCGCCCCAGGAGAGGACCACTTCAATGGCGGACAGCGACCCAGGTAGTGACAGCACCCGCGCCCGCGCACGCGGTCATCGAGACCCCGGCAGGTACTTCCTGCTGCCCAGCGAAACCGCGGAGCGGTTCCGGCGCGACGAGCGCGAACCGGAAGCCCCCGCCTGCGCGCGCAGCGCCAAGGACTCCCGCGAGGACGACTGACCAGGACGGAGCCGGGTTCACCGGCGGCTCCGTGGCGAGCACGGAGCCGCTGCTCCCCGGATCACACGTCGATGCTGGCCAACCAGGGACGCACGACTTCGGCCATGGCGTCCGGCGCCTCCACCGGAGGCAGGTGCCCTGACCCGGCCAGCTCGACCAGCTCACCGCGCGGCAACGCGTCCACCATCTCCCGTGCCGCCGTCGGCGGTGTGATGGTGTCCTCCTTGCCGACGACGACCATCGCCGGGCCGTCGAAGGACCGCAGCACGTCGAAGCTGTCCGGCCGCTCGGCCATCGCCCGCTGAGCCCAGGCCACACCGTCCGCGGGCTGTGCCTCGATCAGCGACGTGAGCTCCTCCGCGACCTCCGGGCGGTGCTCACGCGTGGTGGCGCCCAGCAGGTTCGGCAGCATGTTGTCGGCCAGCCACCCGGAGATCCCGTCGCGCTCGGCCCGGGTGGCCGCGTTGAGCCGGTTGGTGCGCTGTTCATCGGTGTCGACCCGCGCCTTCGTGTCCACCAGCAGCAACCCGGCGACCCGGTGCGGCGCCGCGCGCAGCAGGGCGGTGGCCACGTAACCACCCATAGAGCAGCCGCCCAGCACCACGCGCGGCAGCTCGAGCTTGTCGAGCAGCTCCAGCACGTCCGCGGCGGCCACCTCCACGCTCGGCCGGTCGACCGTCAGCGGCGCAGCCGACTCCTCCTGGGCACCGCGCGCCGTCGACCCGTCCAGGGAGCTCTCCCCCAGACCGCGTTGATCAGGCGTGATCACCCGTGCCTGGTCCTCCAACCGGACGCGCAGCGGGTTCCACATGCGCGCGTCGACCGGGAAGGCGTGCAGCAGCACGAGCGGTGTTCCGGCTCCGGATTCGATGTAGTGCACGGGCACCATCGTGCCGGACGCACCCCGGCGAAACACGCAACCAGGCCGGAGCGAGCACGGGAACCTTCCTGTCATCCGAGTGCCCCCGGCGACGTCGAAAATCGGCTGAGGGGCGGGGTGCGGACCCGCTAGCGTGCCTCGGGTGTCCGATCCTTCGGCAACACGAACGCGACGTCTGCTGCTGCGACGACCCACGTCCGCAGACACCGAGGTCTTCGTCGAGGTGCACACCAGCCCCGAGACCCACGTCTTCCCCGGCGTCTCCCCGCGCACCCGTGCCGAGTCGCTCCAGCTGCTGGAGCGCTACCAGCACGACTGGGACACCGACGGGGTCGGCTACTGGTCGGTGCTGCGCGCCACCAGCGGCGGGGTGCTCGGCTTCGGCGGTCTCCGGCACACGCTCGACGACGGCGAGATGGTCCTCAACCTCTACTTCCGCTTCCCCCCAACCGCGTGGGGCCACGGATACGCGTCGGAGATGGGCCACGCGGCTGTGCGGGGGGCACCGCAACCGCCCGGAGCTCCCGATCGTCCTCGCCACGGCCACGCGCAACGCGCCCACGATCCGGGTCGCCGAGAAGCTCGGCTTCCACCGCGTCCTCGAGCGGCACCACGAGGGCGTTCGCGAGGTGCTGTTCCGGTCATCGCCGCCGGCCCGCTGAGCTGAGGAAGGGAACCTTCCTGCCACACGGCGTCAGGAGTTGACGATGGTCACCTGGCGGGTTTCCGACGGGCCGTCCCAGGTCCGCGGCAGCGGGGTGGTGACCTCCGGGGCGACGGCCTGCACGATGGCGTCCAGCGCGGCCTCGGCCTTGCCGACCCACAGGTGCTTGGTGTCGGCGAAACCGGCCACCTTGGCCTGCGGGATCGGGGCGAACCGCTCGCGGGCCTCGTCGGGGCGCAGGTAGTCGTCGAACTCCGGGATCAAGGCGTGCACGGGCTTGCCGGACTCGCCCCAGGCGCGCAGGTGCTCCTCGGTGCTCCAGCGCAACGGCGGCGAGAGCAGCACCGCGCCCTCCACCAGCGGGTCCAGGCCGTGCACGAGGGTCAGGTCGGTGCCGAAGGACCAGCCGACCAGCCACACGTTCGGCAGGTCGTTGAACTCGGCGTACTCCAGGGCGGCGGCGACGTCGAAGCGCTCGGAGTCGCCGTTGTCGAAGCTGCCCTGGCTGCGGCCCGCCTCGCTGGCGGTGCCCCGGGTGTTGAACCGCAGCACCGCGATGTCGGCCAACGCGGGAAGCCGGAACGCGGCCTTGCGGTAGATGTGCGAATCCATCATCCCGCCGTGCGTGGGCAGCGGGTGCAGGCAGATCAGCGTGGCGCGCGGCTGCCCGGACTCGGGCAGGGCGAGCTCTCCGATCAGTTCCAGCCCGTCAGCGGTGTGCAGGGTGATCTGCTCCCGGCGGGCGGGAAGCATCGTGTTGGCGCGGATCTCGGTGCTCATCAGGACCGATCCTGCCACGGAAGGGTGGTCTGGTCGTGCTGCCCTGCGCTGCTGTGGCGCGAGCTACGACCAACGGCGGGTGGGACCCCGGCGGGCGCGAGCCTTCCAGCAGCCGGTGTGCCAGTGCCTGCGCTCATCGACCCCACCGCGCTCCGCTTCCGGCCAGGCCACGACGTGCGCGATGCCGGACTGGATCTCGTGGTCGCAGCCCGGGCAGCGGTAGACCTTGGTGGCCTGCACGGCGGGCACGGTGCGCACCATCCAGTCCCCGTCGGGACCGTGCTCGACGCGTGACGCCCCGTACGCGGCACCGGCCCCGCGGTGACTGGTGTCCGCGCGGAAGCTCTTGTGGCGCTGCGGTCGGTTGCGTCGAGGCACGCTGACAACGGTAACCGGTGACCCCCTCAGGGATGAGCGGGCGGCAAGCTCGGCCACGCAAGCCGGGCCAGGCCGCGGGCGTAGTCGCAGGCGTCGGTGCCGGTCATACCGGGCAGCGCGACGACGAGCTGCGCGACCTCCACCTGCCCGGCGACGGTGCCGTACGGGATGTGCGAGGTCTCGGCGGAGCACAGGGGAACCTGCGGGTCACCGCCGACGACGCTGAGGACGGTGCGCCGGCCCGCCACCTCCTCTTCCACGGCGGCGCCGTGCAGGAGCCTGGGCGGTTCACCCGCGGTGTGCTGCAGCTGGACGCGCGGCGAGTCCGCGGACGGCTCGCCCCAGGAGCACTGGTGCCCGGCGACGCTGGGGCGCGGTCGTGCCTCCTCCAGGCCCGGTACCTGGTTCACCACCTCGGTGTCGAGCACCGCGCACGGGTCGTGCAAGGCCAGCGAGTGGGGCGGGTGGTCGCGGTGCCCGGCACGCCCCTGCTGAACGGCATCGGCGGCCACCTTCGCCCCGGTCTCGGCGATGCCGCACAACCCGGTGGTGTGCCCGCCCTCGAGCAAGTCCGCGCTGACCTGCATCGAGACGCCGTCGCCGAACTGGACGCGGCGGGTGCAGTGCCCCGGCGCCGGAGCGCTGTGGGAGATGCGCAGCGAGCCGTGCTGCACGACCGGATCCCCCGGGTTGGAGTCCTCCGGCCCGACGAGTTCCCCGACGGCGACCTGGACGAGGGTGCGGTCGTCGGGCCTGACGTGCAGCAGGCAGTAGTCCAGCGACACCGTCCCCGCCTGCGACACCGACCCGTGGTGCTGCAACGCGGCAGGATCGGTCAACGTGCACGGATCGAGGGTGCGGAGGTCGCCGAGCATCGCCTTCGCGCTCGTGTCGACCGGCTCGGAGCGGCTGGTCGGAGTCGAGGTCTGCGCGGTGCATCCGGCGAGCAGCGCGCAGCACAGCAACAGCAGCATGCCCAGGTGGCGGCGCGGCGACATCGACTCAGCCTAGCTCCCGATGACCTTGCAGCGCACCGATCGGAGGTGCCCGCGGTGCGAGCAGGGGAACCTTCCTGTCACCGGCGGTGACAGGAAGGTTCCCCTGCAGCGTCACGACTACTCGTCGAAGTTGCGTTGGGCGAGTTCGATGATGCGCTCGACGGCCTGCACGGCATCGGGCCCGTCGGCCAGCAAAGTGATCTTGTCGCCTTGGCGGGCGCCGAGGCCCATCAGGCCGAGGACGCTGAAGGCGTCAGCCTGCTTGTCGCCGAGGGCGATCTTCACCGTCGCCTGCAGGCCGGTGAGGCTGCGGGCCAGCAGCGCGGCGGGGCGGGCGTGCAGGCCCACCTCGTTGGTCAGCTCCAGTTCCCTGGTGACCTGGTCGGTCGTCTCTGTCTCGGAACCGGCGGGCTCGGCGGCCGCGGCCTCCGAGCTGCCGCGGGCGCTCTCGGCCGCTTCCACCACGGTCTTCAGGTCGTTGCCGCCCTGCGCCGAGACGGCCGCGGCGACCGCTCCCTCGACCAGCGGGGCGTCGACGACCCGCGCGGTGTCGGGGTCACCGAGGGTCTCCACCGCCAGGTCGGCGACCATCTGCGCACTGCCCAGGTCGAAGAGCACGACCGCTCCATCACCGGTGTCCGCGTCGGACAACGCGGCCGAGACCTTCTCGAAGTCCGTGCCGATGCCGCCGTCCGGCAGGCCACCGGCCGGTGCGATGCGCACCTCCGGCGCCATCTGGGCGGCGAGCTCGGCCACACCCTCGGCGAGACCGGAGCTGTGGGAGACGATGACCAGTCCGACGCTCATGCGCGGGCTCCTGCGGCTTCGGCGAATGCGGTCAACAGCAATGCGGTGGAACGCGCACCCGGATCGAGGTGTCCGGCGCTGCGCTCCCCCAGGTAGGAGGCGCGACCCTTGCGGGCGACCAGCGGTTCGGTGGCCTGCGCGCCTTGGTGCGCCGCTTCGGCGGCAGCGGCGAGCACCTTGGGGCCGTCGGCCCCGGAGTCGGCAGCGTTCTTGGCGGCCTCGACTGCTGGTGAGAGCGCATCGATCATCGTCTTGTCACCGACCTCGGCACGGCCGCGTGCGACGACGCCCTCCATGCCGGCCTGCAAAGCCTTCGCGACGGTGTGCGGGTCGAGTTCCGCTTCGTCACCGACCGCGGACGCCGCCCGCAGGAACGCCGTGCCGTAGAGGGGACCCGATGCGCCACCGACGGTGGAGATCAGCACCGTGGCAGCCAGCTTCAACGCAGCCGCCGGGGTCTCGGGACCCGCGGTTTCCAGCTTGGCGATGACGGCGCGGAAGCCCCGGTCCATGTTCTCGCCGTGGTCGGCGTCGCCGATCTCGCGGTCGAGCTGGATCAGCTCGTCGCGGTGCTCGGCAACCACATCGGCACCCGCCCGGAGCGCCGCGATGATGTCGTCTGCTGTGCAACCCATTCCAGGACTCCTCCTCACCAGTGCAGCGCCGCGGTGCGCACGGGCGCGTCCCAGAGCTCGGTGAGCTCGTCGTCCAGTTTCAGCAGCGTCAGGCTCATGCCTTGCATCTCCAGGCTCGTCACGTACGGGCCGACCAAGCGTCGGCGGACGTTGATGCCGCGCTCGGCCAACCGCCGCTCGGCGATGCCGTGCGCGAGGTACAGCTCCAGCTGCGGGGTGCCGCCCATCGAGTTGGTGAACAGCAGCACGTCGTCACCCTCGGTGAAGGGCAGGTCCTCGAGGATCGGCTCGAGCAGCCGCGCCACGATCTCATCGGCGGTTCCCAGCGGGACACGGGCCCTACCGGGTTCGCCGTGGATGCCGATGCCGATCTCCATCTCGTCGGCGCCGAGCTCGAAGCTGGGCTGGCCGGCGTGCGGAACGGTGGGGGCGGTCAGCGCCACGCCCATCGAACGCACCTGGGAGACGACCTTGCGGGCGAGCCGCTCGCAGTTGTCGAGGTCGTCGCCGCGTTCGGCGGCGGCGCCGACGATCTTCTCCACCATCACGGTGCCGCCGACTCCGCGGCGGCCCGCGGTGTGCGTGGAGTCCCGGACCGCGACGTCGTCGTCCACGATCACGCTGCGCACGTCGACGTCGTCGACCGCGGCGAGCTCGGCCGCGGTCTCGAAGTTGAGCACGTCGCCCGTGTAGTTCTTGACCACCAGCAGCGCACCAGCACCCCCGTGGGTCTCGGTGATGGCCGCCTGCACCGCGTCCGGGGTCGGTGAGGTGAACACCGCGCCGGGGACGGCGGCGGCGAGCATGCCCGAACCGACGAAACCGCCGTGCAGCGGTTCGTGCCCGGAACCGCCGCCGGAGATGACCGCGACCTTGCCCGACACCGGGGCGTCCGCGCGGACGATCACCGCGGGATCGGTCTGCACCCGCAGCAGTTCGGGGTGGGCCGCGGCCACGCCCTGCAACGCTTCGGCGACCACGTCCGCCGGCTCGTTGATGATCTTCTTCACCCGCTGGCCTCCTCGCCTGCGCTCTCGCCGCCGAAGCCACCGGGGCCCGGCGCGATCAATCGTGCGCGGTCAACTCTGCCCGGGACGTGCACCCGCGCGCATCCCCTCACCGAAGCCGGGGGATGCGAGCAAGGGAACCTTCCTGCCACCACAGGCGCAAGCCAAGGCACCGACCGTGGTGGCCGGGATCGGCTCAGCGACCGCGCATGAGCTTGATGATCTTGACCACGGTGCGCACGGTGCCCTTGGGGCGGGCGAAGCTCATCGGGTTGAGCGGGATCTTGAACTTCGTGCGGGTGACCGACTGCGGGCGGGCGAACTCCCGCAGGCCGTCGGCGCCGTGGATCCGGCCGAAACCGGAGTCGCCGACCCCGCCGAAGGGCAGCGCGGGCACACCGGCGAAGGCGATCACCGAGTTGACCGCGACCATGCCGCTGCGCAGCCGGCGCGCGGCCTCCATGCCGCGGGAACGGGAGAAGACGGTGGCGCCGAGCCCGTACTTGGTCGAGTTGGCGAGGTCGACGGCCTCGTCGACGTCGCGGACCCGCTGCACCACGAGCGTCGGCCCGAAGGTCTCCTCGGTGACGGCCGAGCAGTCCTCCGGGACGTCGGCGATCACCACGGGTTCGACGAACGGCGGGCGCACCGACTCGCGGCCGCCGACCACAGCGCGGCCACCGCGGTCGAGGGCGTCGTCGATGTGGTCGCGGATGATGTTGACCTGCGAGGCCATCGTGATGGGACCGAAGTCCGCACTGGGCTCCCCACCGGGGCGCAGCTTGGCCGCGCGGTCGCTGACCATCTTCAGGAACCGGTCCGCGACGGCCTCGTGGACGTAGACCCGCTCGACGCCGATGCAGGTCTGGCCCGCGTTGGACATCGCGCCCCACACCGCCGCGTCGGCGGCGGCCGCCAGGTCGGCGTCGGAGTCGACGATCAAGGCGTCCTTGCCACCGCACTCGACCAGCACCGGGACGAGGTTCTCGGCGCAGGAGGCCATCACGCGCTTGCCGGTGGCGGTGGAACCGGTGAAGGCCACCTTGTCCACGCCGGACTGGCACAGCGCGGCACCGGTCTGCCCGTAGCCGGTGACCAGGTGGAACACCGGGTGTTCCGGAACGGCCTCGGCGAAGCTCTTGACCAGCCACTCGCCGACGCCCGGGGTGAGTTCGCTGGGCTTGAACACCACGGCGTTGCCCGCCGCCAGCGCGTAGGCGATGGAGCCCATGGGGGTGAAGGCCGGGTAGTTCCAGGGGCCGATGACGCCGATGACGCCGTAGGGGAGGTATTCGACCGTGGCGGTCTGGTTGGACATCAGAACGCCGGGCGAGACCTTGCGTCGCTTGAGGACCTTCTCGGCGTTGGAGGTGGCCCAGGCCAGGTGGTCGATGACGAGGACGAGTTCGAGCCGGGCGTCCTCGAGGGGTTTGCCGGTCTCGGCGCAGACCACGCCCGCCAGCTCGTCGATGCGTTTGACCAGCAGTTTCCGCCAGCGATCGAGGTGCTGCTTGCGGCCGGAGAAGCCGAGTTCCCGCCACGCGGCCTGCGCTTCGCGCGCTGCGGCTACTCGGGTTTCGACCGTCTCCGCGTCGTGGATCGGATGCTCACCCACCACCTCACCGGTGCGGGGGTCGATCGACTCGAACGTCTCGAACCGCGCGTTGGCGATCTCCTCGACGTTCCCACGAGCGGTTTGGGTCATGGCCGGCCTCCCACCATCACGACGTCCGTTGTCACGGTGCAGCCTACGAAATCAAGGTCGGGGAAAGAACCGTCCTGTTCCGCCCGACTCATGTGCTGGACACGCGTCGTTCAACGCTGGTCCACTTGGCAGCTGCGTTCCGACCTCACGGTATCCAGAAGATCTTGGCGCGGGGGCGGGAACCGGCCAACCGGTGCCGAAAAGCGAGCGGCGCCCGCACCGTTGAGGCGCGGACGCCGCGCGAGGCGATGTCAGGTCACGTCAGCCTTCGGTGCTCCCACCGTCGACGTCGTCGGGGACGACGATCGGGCGCAACCGCGCCCACGCGATGAACACCGCCGCGAACAACACCATGGCCACCCCGGACCACAGGTTGATGTTGAGTCCCGCGGACTTCTCGAGCTCGGCATCCGGTTGGATGAAGCCGAGCACGATCAGAACGACTCCGTAGATGGCGAACAGCAGCGCGATCACCGTGCGAATGTCGAAGGCACCAGCGCTGTGCCCCGAACCTCCACTAGCCATGAGATGTCCTCCCAGTCCTGGCTCAGCCGAAGATGATGTTGAGGGCGATGATCAAGATCAGCGCGATGCCCGCGAGCAGGCCCGGGCGCCGGTACCAACCGGCGTCCTCGCCCGTGGTCGAGGCCTGCAGGTCCTCCTTGGGCGTCAGGCCCCACACGAGGCCGACCAGTTGCGCCTCGGACTTCGGCTGCGTGGCCAGGGAGACCACGACGCTGACGATGATGTCGACGACGAAGGCGACACCGGCACCGACGAAGCTCGCACCCTGCCCGGGCAGGTCCCAGACCCCGGACTCGGCCAGGGCGTAGACCGCGATGGCCGACGCGGTACCGAAGACCAGACCGGACCAACCGGCGTGCGCGGTCATCCTCTTCCAGAACATACCGAGGATGAAGGTCGCGAACAGCGGAGCGTTGAAGAACGAGAACAGCTGCTGGAGGTAGTCCATCAGGTTCTCGTAGCCGGAGGCGATGAACGCCGTGCCGACGGCCGCGAGGGTGGCGCCGACGGTGACCCAACGACCCATCTGCAGGTAGTAGTGGTCCGGCTTGTCCTTGACGATGTAGGACTGCCAGATGTCGTAGGTGAACACCGTGTTGAACGACGACAGGTTCGCGGCCATACCGGCCATGAACGAGGCGAGCAGACCGGCGAGCGCGATGCCGAGGATGCCGTTGGGGAGCAGGTCTCGCATCATCAGCAGGATCGCGTCGTTGTAGTCGTACGGACCCTGCTCGGTCAGCTTGTAGTTGGTCATCTCCGGGATGATCACCGCGGCGATCATGCCGGGGATGATCACGATGAACGGGATGAACATCTTCGGGAAGGCACCGATGATCGGGGTCCGCTGCGCGGCCGACATCGACTTGGAAGCCATCGCGCGCTGGACCTCGACGAAGTTCGTGGTCCAGTAGCCGAAGGACAGCACGAACCCGAGGCCGAAGACGAGGCCGATGCTGCTCAGGACCGGGTTGTCGAACCCGGTCAGCTCGGCGCCCGGCCACGCGGTCAGCTGCTCGGCGCCGCCCTTGCTGGCCGAGACCTTGTCGATCAGGCCCTGCACGCCGCCGACCTTGACCAGGCCGACGATGGTCAGCGGCAGCAGTGCCGCGACGATCACGAAGAACTGCAGCACCTCGTTGTAGATGGCGGCCGACAGGCCGCCCAGCGCGGTGTAGGAGAGCACGATCAGCGCGGCGACCAGGACCGAGACCCACAGCGGCCAGCCCAGCAGCGCGTTGACGATGCTGGCCAGCAGGTAGAGGTTCACACCGGCGATGAGGACCTGGGCCAGGGCGAAGGAGATGCCGTTGACCAGGTGCGCGGCCTTGCCGAAACGTCGGAGCATGAATTCGGGAACGCTTCGGACCTTGGAGCCGTAGTAGAACGGCATCATCACCACGCCGAGGAACAGCATGGCGGGGACTGCACCGATCCAGAAGTAGTGCATGGTCGGCATGCCGTATTCGGCACCGTTCGCCGACATGCCGATGATTTCAATGGCGCCGAGGTTCGCCGAGATGAACGCCAGACCCGTCACCCACGCGGGCAGTGCGCGCCCGGAGAGGAAGAAGTCGAGACTGGTGGAAACGGCCCGCCTCGCCAACCAGCCGATTCCCAGCACGAACGCGAAATACAGCGCCAACAGCACGTAGTCGACGCCGTTGGCGTCGAGTAGCTGACCTTGGGCTAGCAGCACTGCCGCCCCACCTCCCACAGACCCAACAAAGTCAAACGAGAACCACCACACTCGCGATAGCGGTCGGACAGTACCGCACAAATGAGGCAGCAGTCGCAAGCCGATATCAATTCGTTGGAGAAGACACTAAATCGATCACGGAACTTCCGCCGAGTGGCGTCACGCAGGGGACTTTCCGGTCGTGCGCCTGTGCACCCCGTGAGCGTCCGGCTCCATGCGAGTGATATACGCGTTGACCCGGCGGTTCGGACTCACCGTGACGGTATGGTCACTTTGTGCATTCGCCACATCGCGGGGAGGAATCGTGAACGCGCGGATCGACCTGGCGATCAGCGCCGGACTCGCAGCAGATCCGACCGAAGATCACCGACCTCACCTCAGCACCGAACCGACCGGCCGTCGTCCCGAACGGCTGCTCCGCCGCCTCTCTGCCATGCTCGCGCCGCTGTCCACACCCCGCCTGGGGTGTGACTGCCCCAGCCGAGCGCACAGCTGACCGCTCCGCCCCGGCGCCCGTGCCGAGGTGAGCATGGGAACCTCCCTGCCACTCCCGCGTCGTCCGCGAGATCGGCTCACCGCGGGGACGTGAACTCGGGCCGGAGCGCGCGGCCGCCCGTTTCGACCTGGCTGGACACGCGGAATCGGTGCGATGCGTCGAACATCGTCCGGCCGGCCGCGGCTTCGGGGTGAACGAGGAAATCGCGCGCGGAACGAGATGAGCATTCCTCGATCCGCGCCAGAACGGGTCGAGCAGCGACCCGTTCGCTCGCCGACGCGAGGAAGGGAACCTTCCTGTCACCGCTGCCGGGAGGAACCCCGACCGCGCCACGGCGACCGGTCTCAGAACAGGCGGTACTCGTCGGGTTCGATGCCGCGCAGCTTGTCGTAGTCCAGGACCACGCAGCGGATCCCGCGGTCCTCGGCCAGCGTCCGCGCCTGCGGCTTGATCTGCTGCGCGGCGAACACGCCGGTCACCGGGGCCAGCAGCGGGTCGCGGTTAAGCAGTTCCAGGTAGCGGGTCAACTGCTCGACACCGTCGATCTCGCCGCGCCGCTTGATCTCCACCGCGACGCTGTGGCCCTCGTCGTCCCGGCACATCAGGTCGACCGGGCCGATCGCGGTCGGGTACTCGCGCCGCACCAGCGACCACCCCTCACCCAGGGTCGTCACGTGCTCGGCCAGCAGCTCCTGGAGGTGCGACTCCACGCCGTCCTTCACCAGGCCCGGCTCGGCACCCAGCTCGTGCTTGGAGTCGTGCAGCACCTCGTCGACCGTGATCACGAGCTTCTCGCCCGCCTTGTTCTGCACGGTCCAGACGTCCGGGTCCTCGATGAGCCAGCACGGCGGGCTCATCCAGTTCAACGGCTTGTAAGCGCGGTCGTCGGAGTGCACCGACACCGAACCGTCGGCCTTCACCAGCAGCAGTCGCTGCGCCATCGGCAGGTGCGCGGTGAGACGACCGACGTAGTCCACCTGGCAGCGGGCAATCACAAGTCGCACCCGGCACAGAGTACGGGCGTCGTGATCGATGTCGAGCACCCCCACGGGTGATCAACACGACCGACCGGGCCCGGACCCGCGCCACGAGGCCTCCCACCACCGGAGTTACCGTTACCGCTCGTGTCTTTCGCCCGCAGTCTGCTCCGCGTGAAACCGGCCGAACAGCTCTCCGCCGATGGCTCCCACAGCGAGCTGAACCGCACCCTCGGCCTGGTGCCGCTGGTGGCACTGTCGGTGGGCGCGACGCTGGGGACCGGCATCTTCGTGGTGCTGGCCGAAGCCGCACCGGCCGCCGGCCCGGCCGTGGTGGTCTCCTTCGTGCTCGCCGGACTGGCCGCGCTGTGCTCGGCCTTGTCCTACGCCGAACTCGCGGGCAGCGTCCCGGTCTCCGGCTCCGCCTACTCCTACACCTACGCGACGCTCGGCGAGATCATCGCCTGGATCTGCGGCTGGTGCCTGCTGCTGGAGTACGGGGTGTCGGTGGCTGCTGTGGCGGTCGGCTGGGGCGGCTACCTCAACGAGTTCCTGCAGGGCACCATCGGTGTGACCATCCCGGATGCGCTCGCCGCGCCGCCCGGTGAAGGCGGCATCGTCAACGTGCCCGCGGCGATCGTCGTGCTGATGGCCACCGGCGTGCTGCTGCTCGGCGTGCGCGAGAGCGCGTGGGCCACCACGGTCACCACCGTCCTCAAGATCGCGGTTCTGGTGTTCTTCGTGGCGGTGGCCTTCACCGCTTTCAACTCTGGGAACCTGGTTCCCTTCGCGCCGGCCGGGATCGCGGGCATCTCCGTGGGCGCCTCCGCGGTGTTCTTCTCCTTCATCGGCTTCGACGCCGCCTCCACCGCAGGGGAAGAGGCGCGCAACCCGAAGCGCGACCTGCCGCGGGCCATCATCCTGTCGCTGATCATCGTCACCGCGATCTACGTGCTCGTGGCCTTCGCCGCCGTCGCGGCCGTAGGCAGCGGGGTGCTGGGCGAATCCGACGCCTCGCTGGCCGCAGCCCTGCGCCTGGTCACCGGCCAGAGCTGGCCGGCGGTCGTGCTCGCCCTGGGCGCGGTCATCGCCATCGCCTCGGTGGTGCTCACCGTCCTGTACGGGCAGACGCGGATCCTGGTGTCGATGTCGCGCGACGGCCTCGTCCCGCCGATGCTGTCGCAGGTCAACCGCCGCTCGGTGCCCGCCCGCAACACGCTGCTGGTGGGCGTCCTCGTCGCACTGCTCGCCTCCGTGGTGCCGCTCAACCAGCTCGCCGAAGCCACCAGCATCGGCACGCTCGTCGCGTTCGGCCTGGTCAACATCGGTGTGGTGGTGCTGCGGCGCACCAAGCCCGAACTGCAGCGCAGCTTCCGCACCCCGTTCATGCCGTTCGTGCCGCTGCTCGGCCTGGCGCTGTGCGCGTACCTGATCACCGGCCTCGACGCGGTCACCTGGATGACCTTCGCGATCTGGACCGCGATCGGGCTGGGCGTCTACTTCGGCTACGGCCGCCGCAAGTCGCGGCTCAACCAGCTCGAGCACGCGGTCCGCTGAGGGAACCTCCCAGTCCCCCAACGACCTCGGCTCACGCCGGGCGGCGGTGACAGGAAGGTTCCCATGCGCGCGCCCGCCACCGGTGAACGGCACGATGGAACGCATGGAGCAGACCAGCAGCCGCGAGGTGTACGCGAACCCGTGGATGAGCGTGCGGGAAGACGGCGTTCGGCGTGACGACGGGTCCACCGGGATCTACGGCGTCATCGACAAGCCCGACTACGCGCTGGTCATCCCGCTCGACGGTGATCACGTGCACCTCGTCGAGCAGTTCCGCTACCCGCTGGGCCTGCGGCGCTGGGAGTTCCCGCAGGGCACGGCTCCCGACCGCGCCGACCTCGAACCCGGCGAACTCGCCGCGCGCGAGCTCCGCGAGGAGACCGGACTGCGCGCGGAGAGCATGGTGGACCTGGGCGTGCTCGACGTCGCGCCCGGCATGTCCAGCCAGCGCGGCAGGGTCTTCCTGGCCACCGGGCTCACCGAAGGCGCGCACGAACGCGAGCACGAGGAGCAGGACATGCGCACGGCGTGGTTCAGCCGCGCCGAGTTCGAGAAGATGATCGCCGCCGGTGAGGTCACCGACGCCCAGTCCATCGCCGCCTACGGCCTGCTCGTGCTGCGCGAACGCCGCGGCGCCTGAGTCACAGGCCCACGCCGCCGAGGGTGTCCAGGTCGATCTGCTCCGGCGGTTCGGCGAGCATGCCCAGCACCTCGTTGAGGTCGATGTCGGGGCGCGTGGCCACGGTGGTCGCCAGCGCGGCGTCAGCGCTCTCGAAGTCCGTCCACGCCTCGACCACGCGCACCGTGTCGGGAGACCCGGCGTCCTTGCTGACCAGGTAGAGCGCGCAGCCGAGCGATCCGCGCAGGCCTTCGGCTACCTGCCTCATGATCGCGACGAGATCGTCTCCCCTGCCGGGCTTCGCGGTGAAGGTCATGATGCGGCCGACCCGCGCGGTGTCGCTCATCGGTTCCCCTCCGGATCCTCGCCTTCGGCCCGGAGACTGTAACCAGACGACGGGAACCGCTGATCATGATCCCCCGAGCAGCGCCGCGGCCGGGTCGCACCCGGCTCAGTGCGGGGAGATCAGTCCGCGACGCGCTCGATGTCAGCGCCGAGGCTGCGGAGGTTCTCCACGAAGTTCGGGTAGCCGCGGTCGATGTGGAAGACGTCCCACACCTCGGTGTCGCCGTCCGCGCACAGGCCCGCCAGCACCAAGCCGACGCCGGCGCGGATGTCGGTCGCCCAGACCGGCGCGCTGGAGAGCCGCTCCAGGCCCCGCACCACCGCGTGGTGGCCGTCGGTTCGCGCGTCGGCCCCCATCCGCACCAGTTCTTCGATGAAGCGGAACCGCGACTCGAACAGGTTCTCGGTGATCATCGAGGTGCCGTCGGCGACCGCGGACAAGGCCAGCGCCATCGGCTGCAGGTCGGTGGGGAACCCCGGGTAGGGCAGGGTCACGTAGTCCACGGCCTTCGGGCGCTGCGGCATGACCACCCGGAAGCACTCCTCACCGGTGGTCACCTCCGCGCCCGCGGTCCGCAGCTTCTCCAACATCAGGTTCGTGTGCCGGGGGTCGACGCCGTTCACCGTGATGTCGCCGCGCGTGGCAGCAGCCGCGAAGGCCCAGGTGGCGCCCACGATCCGGTCGCCGATCACGCGGTGTTCCACGGCCCGCAGCGAGGACACGCCGTGCACCGTCAGCGTGGAGGTGCCCGATCCTTCGATCTTGGCGCCCATCTGCTGGAGCATCACGCACAGGTCGACGATCTCCGGCTCGCGCGCCGCGTTGTCGATCACCGTCGTGCCCTCGGCCAGCACCGCGGCCATCAGGATGTTCTCGGTGGCGCCGACGCTCGGGAAGTCCAGCCAGATCTGGGCACCCTGCAGGTTCTCGGCTTCGGCGACGACCGCGCCGTGCTCGATGTGGCTGGTCGCGCCCAGCTTCCGCAGACCGTTCTGGTGCATGTCCAGCGGGCGGGACCCGATCGCGTCACCGCCGGGCAACGTCACCACGGCGCGGCGGCAGCGCGCCACCAGCGGCCCCAGCACGCACACCGACGCGCGGAGCTTGCCCATCGACGGCGAGATCGCCTCGTGGCTGACCTTGGAGGGCGTGGTGATGCGCACCGTGCCGCCGTCGATCGTGACCTCGCAGCCGAGGCTGCGCAGCACGTCGGCCATCAGCGGAACGTCCAGGATCTCAGGACAGTTCACGATCGTCGTGGTGCCCTCGGCCAGCAGTGCTGCCGCCATCAGCTTCAGCACGCTGTTCTTCGCCCCGACCACGTCCACCGCGCCGACGAGGCGGGCTCCGCCGCGTACCCGGAAGTGCTCACTCACGAGCATCGAGGTTACGGCCCCCGCCCAGCCCGTATCGGGTCGGGGCTCGAGCGAGTGGGGGAACCTTCCTCCCACCGGGGGTGCACACGGGGAACCATCCGCGCACCGCCGGTGCGGCAGCGACGGAAGTGGCGCATGGGAAGCTTCCTGTCACCGGCGCGCCTAGGCTGTGGGCATGGCAGTCCACCTGACGAAGATCTACACGCGGGCCGGCGACGCGGGCTCGACGCGGTTGTCCGACAACTCGACGGTGCACAAGACCGATCCGCGCCTGGTCGCCTACGCCGACGTGGACGAGACGAACTCCGTGCTGGGTGTCGCCCTGGCGACCGCGGAGCTCGCCGAGGACGTCGTCGGCGTGCTGCGCGACGTGCAGAACGACCTGTTCGACGTGGGCGCGGACCTGTCGACACCCGTCGTCGACAACCCCGAGTACCCACCGCTGCGGGTCACCCAGGGCTACATCGACCGGCTCGAAAGCTGGTGCGACGAGTTCAACGCGCGACTGGGCAAGCTCGACTCGTTCATCCTGCCCGGCGGCACCCCGGGTGCTGCGCTGCTGCACCAGGCGCGCTGCGTGGCCCGCCGCGCGGAACGCTCGGCGTGGGCGCTGCAGGAGGCCGACGCCGAGCGCACCTCGCTGCTGCCGGCGAAGTACCTCAACCGGCTCTCGGACCTGCTGTTCATCCTGGCCAGGGTGGCCAACCCGGACGGCGACGTGCTGTGGAAGCCGGGCGGGAACGCCTAGAGCTCCTTGCCGTAGCAGCGGCTGTCCGGATCGCAGCGGTAGACACCGAAGTTCTCGATCCGCTCGTAGCCCGACGAGGTGTAGAGCCCGATGGCTTCCGGCTGCTTGGTGCCGGTCTCCAGCACCAGGCGCTTGCGCACGGCCAGCGCGGCGGTGGACTCCAGTTCGGCGAGCATCCGCCTGGACCATCCAGCGCCGCGCTGACCGGGGACGATGTACATGCGCTTGATCTCGGCGTCGCCGTCGCGGAAGCCCTCCTCGTCGGAGTCGTGGGCACGCCAGCCGCCCGAGGCCACCGGCTCGTCGCCCAGGTAGCCGAGCAGGAACAGCCCCCGGGGCGCGGAGAACTCGGCCGGATCGACCGGAGTCACGTCGGCCTCGCCGTAGCGCACCACGTACTCCTGCTGCAGCTCCTCGATCAACCGTTGGGAGTCGGGGTGGTCGTAGCCGACGATCACGATGCGCACATCCGCAGCGTAATCGGCTCCCACCCAGGTCAGCGAAGCCTTTTCTCGAACCAGTGCGCGGCGTGGGGGTTGTCGTTGTAGGCGGGGATCTCCACGTAGCCCGCTTTGGCGTACAAGGCCTGCGCCTCGCCCAGCTCGGCCGCGGTGTCCAGGCGCACCCGCGCGAACCCCATCCGCCGCGCGTGGTCCTCCAGACTGGTCAACAGGGCCCGCCCGGCGCCCCGGCCGCGCAACTCCGGCGAGATCCACATCCGCTTGACCTCCGAGACGCCCGGCGACTCCGTGCGCAGGCCACCACAGCCCATCACCGCCCCGCCGACCCTCAGCAGCAGGAACACGCCCTTCGGCGGCGTGTACTCGTCGTCAGAAGGCGGAGCTCCCGCACCCGGATCGAATCCCTCCGGAAAGCGCTCGGCGAGCTCAGCGACGTACTGAGCGAGCGCCTGCTGGGCATCGCGGCTGCCGAAGGGCTCCGCCGCGATCGTGAAGTTCTCGGCCATGCGACACAGTCTCGGCCACCACGTCGACCGGCGAACCACCAGGCCCGGACGAGCACGGGAACCTTCCTGCCACAGCCGGGGCGGGAGTGACAGGAAGGTTCCCGTGCTCACTCCCCCGGCCACGAAAAAGCGGGGCCCGTGAGGACCCCGCTGTTCGTCATCCGGGCGTCAGGACGCCCACGGCACCGACCGACCCGGTGGTGCCGATTCGAGCCAGGACAAGAAGCCGGTCAGCGCGTCGCTGTTCATCGCCAGCTCCAGGTCCGGGCCGCTCAGGTCGAGCACCGTGGAACCGCTGGGCATCGCGTACGCCTCCGCCACCGAAGGCTCACGGCGCTGGGCGATGTCCACGGTCCGCCGGTTGATCACGCAGTTCGGGCCGGAGCGAAGGCTCAGGATGCGGTACCAGGCGAACTCCTCGCCCCGGTAGTGCGCCACACCCAGCTGCCAGCCGCGTCCCTTGCCGTCGGTGGCGCGCAGCGCCACGTCGATGCCTCCGACCCGCAGTGCGCGCACCCGTCGCCACGCCAGCAAACCCACCGCGAGGGCGGTGAGCACCACCAGCGCCATCACGGCGACGAGCAACACGACCGGCGACTCCATGGTGGCCCGATCAGTCCGCCTGGCCCGCTGCTCGCAATCGGGCGGCTGCCTGCGTCCTGGCCAGCTCGTCTTCGCTCTTCACGTCCTGGCGGGCCTGCGCCACGTCGATCTCCTGCGCCAGCTCCGCGGACTCCGCGAGCACGCTCACGCCGGCGCCGGTCACCGAGAGGAAGCCACCGTGCACCGCAGCGGTCACGGTCTCCTTGTCGGTGGTGGTGATGCGCACGACGCCGCCCTCGATCAACTGCCCGAGCAGCGGTTCGTGGCCCGGCAGGAGGCCGATCTCTCCCTCGGTGGTCTGCGCGACCACCGCGGTCGCCTCCCCGGACCACAACATGCGCTCGACGGCGACCAGTTGGACGGACATGTTGGCCACGCGCGTCTCCTTTGTCGGGTGTGTGCCCCGCAGTCTAGCCAACGCCACCAGGGCGATCTGGACTGGCCGGGCTCGAAGTGCCTAGTGGCAAAGGGGGTCGGGACCCGTCGGGCCCCGACCCCGCTCGCCGGTTTTCACCTCGCCCCACCGCGGCGGGCGGGGCGGCAGATCACTGCTCGGTGAGCTTCTTGTACGCCTGCTCGAGGTCGTCGAGACCGCCGATGGACAGGAACGCCTGCTCCGGGTAGTGGTCGAAGTCGCCCTTGCACAGCTTGTCGAAGGCCTCGATGGTCTCCTTCACCGGGACGAAGGAGCCCTCCTGACCGGTGAACTGCTTCGCGACGAAGAAGTTCTGCGACAGGTACCGCTGGATGCGACGCGCCCGCTGCACCGTCACCTTGTCCTCTTCGGACAGCTCGTCCATACCGAGGATGGCGATGATGTCCTGCAGCTCCTTGTACTTCTGCAGGATCCGCTTGACCTCCTGGGCCACGCGGTAGTGCTCGTCACCCACGACCGAGGGGTCGAGGATGGTGGAGCTGGAGGTCAGCGGGTCGACCGCCGGGTAGATGCCCATCTGCGAGATCGGACGGGAGAGCTCCGTCGTCGCGTCGAGGTGGGCGAAGGTCGTCGCCGGGGCCGGGTCGGTGTAGTCGTCCGCCGGCACGTAGATCGCCTGCATCGAGGTGATCGAACGACCCCGCGTGGAGGTGATGCGCTCCTGCAGCTCACCCATCTCGTCGGCCAGCGTCGGCTGGTAACCCACGGCCGAAGGCATGCGGCCCAGCAGGGTCGAGACCTCCTGGCCGGCCTGGGTGAACCGGAAGATGTTGTCGATGAACAGCAGCACGTCCTGGTTCTGCACGTCGCGGAAGTACTCCGCCATCGTCAGAGCGGACAGCGCCACGCGCATACGGGTCCCCGGCGGCTCGTCCATCTGACCGAACACCAGAGCGGTGTCGTCGAGGACGCCGGACTCGCCCATCTCCACCCAGAGGTCGTTGCCCTCACGGGTGCGCTCGCCGACACCGGCGAACACGGAGGTACCACCGAAGTTCTTAGCGACTCGGCGAATCATCTCCTGGATCAGAACGGTCTTGCCGACACCGGCACCACCGAACAGACCGATCTTGCCACCCTGCACGTACGGGGTGAGCAGGTCGATCACCTTGATGCCGGTCTCCAGCACCTCGGTCTTGCCCTCGAGCTGGTCGAAGGCCGGGGCCTTGCGGTGGATCTCCCAGCGCTCGGTGTCCGAGCCGTAGCCCGGCTCGTCCAGGCAGTGGCCCAGCGCGTTCCACACGTGGCCCTTGACCTTGTCGCCGACCGGGACCGAGATGGCCGAGCCGCTGTCCACGACCTCGACGCCGCGGACGAGGCCCTGGGTGGGCTGCATGGAGACCGTGCGCACGACGCTGTCACCCAGGTGCTGGGCGACCTCGAGGGTCAGTGTCTTGGCCATGCCCTCGGCCGTGATCTCGGCGGTGAGGGCGTTGTTCAGGTCCGGCACCTGGTCACGCGGGAACTCGACGTCCACGACCGGGCCGAGCACCCGGACGACGCGGCCCGTGCCAGTGCTGGTGGCAGTAGCAGCAGTCATGTCACTCACTTCCTGCGGACGAGAGCGCCTCGACACCGCCGACGATCTCGCTGATTTCCTGGGTGATCTGGGCCTGGCGGGCCTGGTTGGCCTCGCGGCTGAGGTTGCGGATCAACTCGTCCGCGTTGTCCGTCGCCGACTTCATCGCCGTGCGGCGAGCCGCGTGCTCCGACGCCGCCGAGTCCAGCAGGCCCGCGAACAGGCGGGTCTTGATGTACTTCGGCAGCAGGGCGGAGAACAGCGTCTCGGCGTCCGGCTCGAACTCGTAGACGGGCTTGAGCTTGCGCTCGTCGGTGTACTCGACCTCCAGCGGAGCGATCCGCCGGACGGTGGGCTTCTGGGTCAGCATCGACACGAAGTCGGTGCTGACCAGGTGGAGCTCGTCCACACCCAGCTTACCGTCCTGACCAGCGTCGTCGAGGTAGTCGTCAGCGCCCGCGAGGAACGCCTTGACCAGGGTGTCGCCGACCTCGGCGGCATTGGCGTAGTCGGGCCGGTCGCTGAAGCCGGACCAGCTCGCCTCGAGCTCGCGCTGCCGGAACCGGTAGTAGGACTCGCCCTTGCGGCCGATCACGTACAGCACCGGCTGCTTGCCCTGCTCGCGGAGCAGGGCCTGCAGCTCCTCGGCGGCCTTGATGACGTTGGCGTTGTAAGCGCCGCAGAAACCCCGGTCACTGGTCACGACCAGCACACCGGCCCGCTTGGGGTTGGCGCGCTCGGTCAGCAGCGGGTGGTCCAACGTGCTCACGTCGGCCAGCGCGGACAGGACGTTGGTGATCTCCTCGGCGTAGGGCCGCGAAGCCTCGACCCTGGCCTGCGCCTTGGTGATGCGCGAGGTAGCGATCAGCTCCTGCGCCTTGGTGATCTTCCGGGTCGATTTCACCGACCGGATGCGATCCCGGAGTTCCCGAAGGTTGGCCATGGCTTAAGCGGTCACTCCTTCGGAGCGGGCTTGTCGACCTTCACGGTCTCCTGCCCGACCTCGTCGGCGGCCAACGCCTCGGCGTCCGGGCCGCTGGGCGCGGAGGAACCGGCCGAACCGGTGAAGCTCTTCTTGAACTCCTCGACCGCGTCCACGATGGCCTTCTCGGCGTCGGCCGACATCTTGCCGGTCTCGACGATGTCCTTGAGCGTCGTCTCGTGCGAGCGGCGCATGTGGGCCAGGAACTCGCTCTCGAAGCGGCGCACGTCGTTGATCGCCACCGAGTCGAGGTGGCCCTTGGTCGCGATGTAGAGCGAGACGACCTCGTCCTCCACCGGCAGCGGCTCGCCCTGGCCCTGCTTGAGGACCTCCATCAGGCGGGCACCGCGGTCGAGCTGGGCCTTGGACGCGGCGTCCAGGTCCGAGGCGAAGGCCGAGAAGGCCTCCAGCTCGCGGTACTGGGCCAGGTCCAGACGCAGCGAACCGGTGACGCTCTTCATCGCCTTGATCTGCGCGGAGCCACCGACACGCGACACCGAGATACCGACGTCGATGGCCGGGCGCTGACCGGCGTTGAACATGTCCGACTGCAGGAAGCACTGGCCGTCGGTGATGGAGATGACGTTGGTCGGGATGTAGGCCGACACGTCGTTGGCCTTGGTCTCGATGATCGGCAGACCGGTCATCGAACCCGCGCCCAGCTCGTCCGACAGCTTCGCGCAGCGCTCCAGCAGACGGGAGTGCAGGTAGAAGACGTCACCCGGGTAGGCCTCGCGGCCCGGCGGACGCCGCAGCAGCAGCGAGATCGCTCGGTAGGCCTCGGCCTGCTTGGTGAGGTCGTCGAAGATGATCAGGACGTGCTTGCCCTGGTACATCCAGTGCTGGCCGATGGCCGAACCGGTGTAGGGGGCCAGCCACTTCAGACCCGGGGAGTCCGACGCCGGGGCGGCGACGATGGTGGTGTAGTCCATCGCGCCGGCTTCCTCGAGGGTGCGCTTCACACCGGCGATCGTGGAGCCCTTCTGGCCGACCGCGACGTAGATGCAGCGGACCTGCTTGGTCGGGTCGCCCGACTCCCAGTTCTTCCGCTGGTTGATGATCGTGTCGACCGCGACCGTGGTCTTACCGGTCTTGCGGTCACCGATGATCAGCTGACGCTGACCGCGGCCGACCGGGGTCATCGAGTCGATGGCCTTGATGCCGGTCTGCATCGGCTCGCCGACGCCCTGCCGCTGCACGACCGAGGCGGCCTGCAGCTCCAGCGGGCGGTTCTCCTCGGCGGAGATCTCGCCGAGGCCGTCGATGGGCTCACCCAGCGGGTTCACCACGCGACCGAGGAACTTGTCGCCGACCGGGGTCGAGAGGACCTTGCCGGTCCGCTTGACCTCCTGGCCTTCCTCGATCTTCTCGGACTCACCCAGGATGACCGCGCCGATCTCCTGAGCCTCCAGGTTCATCGCGACACCGTAGATGCCGCCGGGGAACTCCAGCAGCTCCTCGGTCATCACCGAAGGCAGGCCCTCGACACGGGCGATGCCGTCACCGGTCTCGGTGACGACCCCGACCTCCTCGCGGCTGACCTCCGGGGAGTAGCTGGAGACGTAATTCTCGATCGCACTGCGGATCTCGTCCGACGAGATCGTCAGCTCCGCCATGTCTCGTTCCTGCCCTCGGTTAGTTCTTGGAAGGGAGTTGGTGTTGCGCGCCGCGCGCCCGGCTCGGAGAAGCCGGGGCGCGGCGTCGGCATCAGTCGGCCAGGTCGCGCCGCAGCGTCTGCAGGCGTCCCGTCACGCTGCCGTCGATGACCTCGTCACCGACCTTGATCAGCAGCCCGCCCTCGACACCCGGATCGACCTCCAGGTGCAGAGCGATCGGACGGGCGTAGATCCGCTGCAGGGTGCGCGACAACCGGTCCTGCTGTTCCGCGTTGAGCGGGAAAGCAGAACGGATGTGCGCCACCGAGCGTTCCCGGCGCTTCGCCGACAGCTCGGCCAGCTCTTCCAGCCCCTCGCTGACCCGCCGGCCACGCGGCCGGGCCACGAGCTGCCGGACCAGTTCGAGGGTCACCGGTTCGACCTTGCCCTCGATGAGCCGGTCCAGCACGGCGGTCTTGCCGGCCGGGTCCCCGGAGGGATCCGACAGCAAGCGCTCCAGGTCCACCTCCGAGCCGATGATCCGGCCCAGGCGGAACAGCTCGTCCTCGACGTCGTCGAGACGACCTGCCCGCTCGGCCTGCACCAGCAGCGCGGTGCGTGCCAGCTGCTCCAGACCGCTGACCAGGTCGCTCGGGCCGGACCAGCGGGCGCGGACGGCTTCGACGATCACCGGCAGCGCCCGGGCGCCGACCTTCGACTCCAGCAACCCGCGGGCCAGGTTCTCCCTGGACTGCGCTTCGGTGGAGGCGTCAGCGAGCGCCCGCCGGAGCGTGGACTCACGGCCCAGCAGAGCCGCCACGCCGAACAGCTCGTCGGCGAGCTCGGTGATCTCCGCAGCCTGAGCCCCGTCAGTGGCCTGCAGCAACTGCAGCTGACTCGCTGCCATCGCCTCTCGGCTCGCGGCGTTCACGAGGGTGCTCAACTCTCAGCGCCTTTCACTAGATTCAGGGCTTGGCCGACTCGGCCGGGGCCGAGGTCGCTTCCAGCTCGTCGAGGAACCGGTCCACGGTGCCGCGACGACGCGCCTCGTCCTCCAGGGACTCACCGACCACGCGACTGGCCAGGTCGACCGCCTGACGTCCCAGATCGGCGCGCAGTTCCGCGACGATCTGAGCCCGCTGGTGCGCCAGCTGGGCCTGACCCTGGCTGACGATGCGGTCCGACTCGGTCTGAGCCTGAGCGCGCATCTCCTCCAGGATCTGCTGACCCTCGGCACGGGCGTCGTCGCGAATGCGGGCGGCCTCGGCACGGGCCTCGGCCAGCTGCGACTTGTACTGCTCGAGGGTCCGCTGAGCCTCAGCCTGCGCGGCCTCGGCCTTCGCGATCCCGCCCTCGATCCGCTCGCTGCGCTCCGCGTAGACCTTCTCGAAGCGCGGAACCGCGAACTTCCAGAGCACGAACAGCAGCAGAAGGAACGCGATCAGACCGACCACGATCTCCGCGGGCTCCGGGATGATCGGGTTGTGCTCGCCTTGAGCGGCCAGCAGCATCTGGGTCTTCACCACAACGTCTCCCAACGCGTTGAGCCGTCAGATGATCAGGCAGCCGATGCGATGAAGTAGACGACCAGACCGATCAGCGCCAGCACCTCGACCAGGACGAAGGAGATCCAGGCGATGCCCTGCAGCTGGCCCTGCGCCTCCGGCTGGCGAGCGGTGCCGTTGATGACGGCGGCCCAAATCAGACCCACGCCGATGCCGGGGCCGACGGCGCCGAGGCCGTAGCCGATCGCGGCGAGACCGGGGTTGATGTTGCTCGCAGCCTCAGCGGCCTGCGCGAGAACGATGTTGCTCACTTTCACTACCTTTCACTCGGTCCGCTTCATCTGGGCGGATCGACAGGTCCTTTTCGGATTGGAAAGTCTTTGTCGTCGCCCGGTTTTCTTTTGTGTCAGGCCGTCAGTGACCCTCGGCCAGCGCTGCGCCGATGAAGTTGGCGGTCAGCAAGGCGAAGATGTAGGCCTGAAGCACCTGGATCAGGGCTTCGACAAAGGTCAGGGCGATAGCGAAGGCGAAGGCCACCACGGAGATCGGCTTGAACGCCGCGCTCGCCTCGAGGAGCAGGTACTCACCGCCGAGCGTGAACACCAGCAGGATCAGGTGCCCGGCGAACATCGCGGCGAAGACTCGGACCGCCAGGGCGGCCGGCTGCGCGACGAACTTCTGCAGGAACTCGATCGGCGCCAGCAAGACGTAGATCGGCTTCGGAACCCCGGGCGGGAACATGATGTGCTTGAAGTAACCCAGGAAGCCGTGGCGTGCGAAGCCGACCCCGTGGAACACCAGGTAGACCACGGCGGCCAGTGCGATCGGGAAACCGATCTTGGACATCGTGGGGAACTGGATGATCGGGATGATGCCGAAGAGGTTGTTCACCAGTACGAACGTGAACAGCGCGAAGATCAGCGGCACGAAAGGACGGAAGTCCTTGGCACCGATCTGCTCCCGGGCGATCTTGTTCCTGCTGAACTCGTAGGCGAACTCGGCCACGAACTGACCCTTGCCCGGAACCAGCTTGAGGTTTCGGGTCGCGATCAGGAAGTAGGCGCCCACGATGATCGCCGAAGCCACGACGAGAACCATCGGCTTGGTGACTCCGCCAGCAATTGGCGGGAGGAAAAAGCTATCGGCGCCCGGCGGCTGGAACGTTCCGCCTTCGGCCAGCATCAGCGCGCCCAACTGGGCTCCTTCCGGTTCTCCCGGCCGAACTTCACTCTTCCGGGGGAATCGTCACGTTTTGCACTAAACGTACCTGATACGGGATCCGGCACGAGGAGGGGCCCTCCCCACCGAGTGGTGTCCGAAGGCCGACCTTCTGGGTGCCCTTCGACCCGCTGTGCAGGGAAGGCTTTCGGTCCAGACCTTACCAGCGGGTACGTAGCCTACCGACATGCTGGTCGGCTACCCCGGCGACTTCACCCGACCGCAGGCCCGGGAATTGCGCCGTGAGAACGGTTCAGTTGCCCGGGATGATGGTCGGAATCCTGGCGCGCTTGAAGGCCACCACTTCGGCCCCCGCCCACACCATCACCGTGGCCAGCATCGTGAACGCGAGCGATTCCCGGTGGATGACGTCGATGCCTCCCAGCAACGTCATCACCACCAGCAGCACCAGCATCTTGCCCACGTAGCCGCCCAGTGCGATGACCATCACGAACTGCGGGTTCATGCCGCCGGAGAACCGCATCAGCCAGATGGTGAGCAACGACGACCCGAAGGCCACCACCCCGCCGATCAGCGCCCCGACCAGACCGGAGATCCCGACCAGCACCGTCGCCACGACAGCCCCGGCGACCACGGTGGCCGCACCCGGCCACACCGCTGTGCGCAGCATCACCGTCGCCAACCGGCGCACGACCTCGGCGTGCGGGTTCACAGCCTCGGCCTGCTCACCGGTCTGGGGCTCGGACGCTTCGCTCATCAGGACTCTCGTTCGGCTCGGGTTCGCATGCGCGGAATCAACGAGATGATAGCCGCCAACAGCACGACGAGTCCGACGACCCAACCGACGACCCACGTGTTGAACAGCGTCAACGACACCGCGCCGAAGGCGATGACCGCTGCCCACAGGTACATCAGCAGCACCGCGCGGCGCTGCGAGTGCCCGATCTCGAGCAGCCGGTGGTGCAGGTGCATCTTGTCGGCGTGGAACGGGCTCTTGCCCGCCTTCGTCCGCCGCACCACGGCCATGATCAGGTCCAGCAGCGGGACGAAGAGCACCGCGGCCACCACCAGCAGCGGCGACAGCAACGCGATCGTGTCACCGGGCCCCGAACCGGTGTAGATGATCCGGCCCGAAGCCGAGGTGCTCGCCGTGGCCAGCATCAGGCCGATCAGCATCGAGCCCGAGTCGCCCATGAAGATCTTCGCCGGCTGGAAGTTGTGCGGCAAGAAGCCCAGGCAGGCTCCGGCGATGGCCGCCGCGATCAGCGCGGGCGGGTAGGCGTTGACGTCGCCGTTCTGCCGGTCCAGCACGCTCAGGCAGAACGCGAACGTCGCCGCGGCCGAGATCAGACCGATGCCCGAGGCGAGCCCGTCGAGCCCGTCGACGAAGTTCATCGCGTTGATCATCGCCACGACCAGCAGCACCGTCAGAAGCTGCCCCTGGTTGCTGCCCAGCACCAGCAGCTGGCCCACGTGCCCGTCGGTGCCGCCCCACGGCACCCAGAACACGAACCACTGCACACCGGACAAGACCAGGATCCCGGCAGCGGTGACCTGTCCCGCCAGCTTCGTCAGCGAGTCCAGCTCGAACCGGTCGTCGAGCGCCCCGACCAGCACGATCAGCCCGCCGGCGATGACGACCGCGAGGGAGTCCTTCGAGTAGGCGAACCCGCGCGAGAGCGCGGGCAGGTTCGCGGCCAGGAACGTCGCGGCCAGCACACCGCCGTACATCGCCACGCCGCCCATCCGCGGCATCGGCTTGACGTGCACGTCGCGGACCCGGGGGTAGGCGACCGCGCCCACCCGGATCGCCAGCAACCGGATCAAGCCGGTCAGCAGGAACGTCGTGACCGCCGCCGTGAACATGACCAGCAAGTACTCACGGGCGGGCAGTCCTACCGGGGCGAAGGGTGCGTAGTCCATGCCGGTGGATCACCTGCACTGCGGCGCGGAGTCGAAGTTCAGCCCCCAGGACGGAGTAATCAAGCCCGGCGCTCCTCATCGCTTGAGAGATCACGGCCCGTCACCGGCGTCGCCGCGGCGCCTCGCGCCCACGCGGCGAGACCGCCGCCCGCCCCGACCCGGGACGGCTGGCCCGCTGCTTCCGGTCTAACGCTATCGATCGCGCTGCCGCGCCCGCTCACCGGTCCGCTTCGACCTCGACGCCCAGCACGTCGGACAGCTCCGCCCTGCTCACGGCACCCTCGCGCAGCACCCGCGGGCTGCCCTGGGTGAGGTCGACGATGGTCGAGGCCACCGGCTCACCGGAAGGCCCCCCGTCGAGGTAGACCTGGACCCGGTCGCCCAGCTGCTCCTCGGCCTGCTCGACGTTGCTGGCCGGCGGCTGACCGGTGTAGTTGGCGCTGGAGACGGCCATCGGGCCGACCTCGCGCAACAGGTCCAGCGCGACCGGGTGCAGCGGCATCCGCAGGTTCACCGTCCCGCGGGTCTCGCCCAGGTTCCAGTTCAGCGACGGTGCCTGCGGCAGGACCAGCGACAGCCCACCCGGCCAGAAGGCCTCGATCAGCGCCCGCGCCTGCTCCGGGACCGACATGACCAGCCCATCCACAGTGGACCAGGAGCCGACTAGGACGGGAACGGGCATGTCCGGCCCGCGTCCCTTCGCCGCCAGCAGCGATCGCACCGCCTCGGCGTCGAAGGCGTCGGCGCCGATGCCGTACACGGTGTCGGTCGGCAGCACGACGAGCCCGCCGGCGCGGACCGCGTTCGCCGCGGCGGCCAGTCCCGCCTCGCGCTTGTCCGGGGTGCTGCAGTCAAAAACGGTGCTCACTCCACGCATCCTGACACGCCACGCCCAGGCGATCTCGGGTGGTGCGGCAGATCATCATCTAGGAGCATCTTGACGAGTAACACCGGGACATCGGCCCGAGATCAATTCGGGTGTGGCCGTGGACACGAAACGTCCGCACCTCCCCACGCGTCTGCCGGACACGGGCGCCGATCGAGAACAGGAATGAGGAGAACGCTGATGACCGCCCCACCCCAGGGTGTTGAGGTCGACCAGATCGAATTCCCGGCCGGCAAGATCCGCTACTACGAGGCGGGAACGGACGGCCCACCGATCGTGCTGCTGCACGGGGGCGGCCCTGACAACGCCCTGATCAGCTGGCGCAACACCATCGAGGTCCTGGCCGCCGACCACCGCGTCTACGCTCCCGACCTGCCTGGTCAGGGCGGCAGCACCGAATGGAGGGGCCGCGCCAACCAGCGCACCTTCGAAGAGGTGCTGCGCTGGCTGCTCGACGCCTGGCGGGTCCCGCAGGCCACCCTCGTAGGTCTGTCGATGGGCGGCAGCATCGCGACCGGCTTCACGCTGCGCCACCCGCAGCGGGTGCGCGCGCTGGCCCTGGTCGACAGCACGGGCGTGCAGCACCGGATGCCCCACCACCTGATGACCTACCTGCTCATGCGTGCCGGCTTCACCGGCCGGGCGGCCGCCACGATGCTGCGCGCCAACCGCTCACTGGTGCGCCTGGCCCTGAACAAGGTCTTCTTCGCCGACGCGTCCTCGGTGAGCGACTTGGAGTCCATCATCGACGAGGTCCGGGCTGAAGCCGGTGCCCGCCGGTCGGTGTTCGCCGACTGGCACGCCGATGCCATCAACCGGCGGTCGATGACCATCAACCACGTGCCGCAGCTCCCGCGGATCGCCTGCCCGGTGACGGTGATCCACGGCGAGAAGGACGCCTTGGTGCCCGTCGCCTCCGCCCACGAGGTCGCCCGCGCGATCCCCGGCGCGCAGCTGCGCGTCATGCCGCAGGCGGGCCACTGGCCGAACCGCGAACGGCCCACCGAGTTCAACGCCCTGCTGCGCGAGTTCGTCAACGCCGTCAACACGCCGACAGTGGCACCGGCGAACGGCGCCGGGAGCGCGTCCAAGCCGGATGCGACCACCGAGGCCCCCACCCGCCGGATCAAGACCCCCGCAGCAGCGGACGCGGCAGCGGCTGACGAGGCCTCCGCGTCGGAGGAAGCCGACGAAGTGCAGAGCGCGGACGGTCCGACCCGGAAGGTGAAGATCAGCTCCGACACCGCGTCCCCCGAGAAGGGTGACGACGCCGAGCCGACCACCGACGAAAACGCGGCCGAGCAGTCCGCTTCCGACGACACGGCCGCTGCCGAAGAGGTCAGCGAGGAAGCCACCGCCGAGGAGGGTGCGACCACCGAGGCCACCACGGAGGAGCCCACCACGGCCGAGTCCAGCCACGAGGACTCCAGTGGGGAGGAGGCTTCGGATGAGCGGACCGAGGAGGCCACCGACCGCTCCTCGGACGAAGCCGACACCGCTGAAGCAGACTCCGACACCTCAGTCGGACCCAGCACCTCGGACGATCGAGGCGACGACACCGACGGCGGCGGTGAGAAGAAGGCGACCGTGGAAGCACCGACCCGGTTCCTCAAGGTCGGCGCCGCCTCAGAGGGCACGAAGCACGCCTCGGAAGCGGAGCGACCGGACTCGGCCCGCCCCGAAGGATCCGACGAACCGGCCAAGGACGACGCCGCGGAGGACACCAGCAGCACGCCGTGACCTGTGCAAGGGAACCTTCCGCTCACCCGACGCGGTCAGGCGGGGGAGGTCCCCGGCTCGACGCGAGGAAGGGAACCTTCCTGTCACTCCGGGTGGGTGCGGCGTGCGGTGGCGAAGCGGGGGCGCCCGGCGAGGTCCGGGTGCTCCCGGACGTCGGTGAGGACCCTGCGGGCCCGCAGGAGGGCGGGCACCGAGCCGCCGTGGGTGTCGTCGTGCTCGATGGCCACGCCGCCGCCGGGCTTGAGCAGGCGGGCTGCGCAGGCCACCACGTGCCGGACGACGTCGAGCCCGTCCCTGCCGCCGAAGACCGCGTCGTGCGGATCGTGGTTGCGCACCTCCGGCGGCACCGGGGTTCCGTCGGGGACGTAGGGCGGGTTGCAGACCACCAGGTCGACCAGCCCCTCCAGCTCCATGAACAGCATCGGGTCGGTGACATCGCCGGAGTAGAGCGCGATCGGGGTGTCACCGGCCTCGGACCGGCGCTCAGCGTTGCGCCGGGCCCACGCCAGAGCGGTGGGGTCCTTCTCGACGGCGTGCACCGCGGCGTCCGGGCGGGCGTGGGCCAACGCGAGGGCCAGCGCACCCGACCCCGTGCACAGGTCGACGACCGTGGGCTTGTCGACCTCGTCGAGCACAGCCGCGCCCCACTCGACCAGCAGCTCGGTCTCCGGTCGGGGGACGAACACACCCGGCCCGACGTCCAGGTCCACGGGCCCCAGCGAGGCGCGGCCGGTCAGGTGCTGCAGCGGTACCCGCGCAGCGCGCTGGCGCACCAGGTCCTGCAGCGCCTGCACCACCGGCGGGTCCACCAGCGGCACCAGCATCAACTTGGTGCGCTCGACGCCGAGCAAGTGCGCGGCGAGCAGCTCGGCGTCGGTGCGCGGGCTCCCCACGCCCGCCGCCGCGAGAGTGCGCTCGGCCTCCAGGATGGCCAGGCGCAATGGCTGTCGGGTCACGTCGATCAGCTTAGAGCGCCAACCGCTCGTTGCGATCCGCAGCCAGCAGCGCGTCCAGCACCGCATCCAGGTCCCCGTCGAGGACCTGGTCGAGGTTGTACGCCTTGTAGTTGATGCGGTGGTCGGAGATGCGGTTCTCCGGGAAGTTGTACGTGCGGATCCGCTCCGACCGGTCCACCGTGCGGACCTGGCTGCGGCGCGTCTCCGCCGCTTCGCGCTCGGCTTCCTCCTCGGCGGCCGCCTGCAGGCGGGCCTGGAGCACCTGGATCGCGCGCAGCTTGTTCTGCAGCTGCGACTTCTCGTTCTGGCAGGAGACGACGATGCCGGTCGGCAGGTGGGTGATGCGGACCGCCGAGTCGGTGGTGTTCACGCTCTGTCCGCCGGGCCCAGACGACCGGTACACGTCGATGCGCAGGTCTTTCTCGTCGACCTCGACCTCGACCTCTTCGGTTTCGGGGTAGACCAGGACACCGGCGGCGGAGGTGTGCACGCGGCCCTGGGACTCGGTGACCGGCACGCGCTGCACGCGGTGCACGCCACCTTCGAACTTCATCTTCGCCCACACACCGTCGGGGCTGGTGTCACCGGCCTTGGCCTTGATCGAGACGGTCGCGTCCTTGTACCCGCCGAGGTCGGAGGGTGTGGCGTCGAGAACCTCGGCCCGCCAGCCCTGGCGCTCGGCGAAGCGCAGGTACATGCGCAGCAGGTCGCCCGCGAACAGCGCGGACTCCTCGCCACCTTCGCCGGACTTGACCTCCAGCACCACGTCGGACCCGTCGTGCGGGTCGCGGGGCAGGAGCAGCTCGGTGAGCTTGTCCTCCAGCTCGGGCAGGCGCGTGGCGAGCCGCTCGGCTTCGGCGGCGAACCCTTCGTCCTCGGTGGCGAGTTCCCGAGCGGTTTCCAGGTCCGAGCGGACCTGGTCGAGCTCGCGGGAGGTGCGCACGATGGGGGTGAGCTCGGCGTAGCGGCGGCCGAGCTTGCGGGCGTTGGCCTGGTCGCCGTGCACGCTCGGATCGGCCAGCCGCTTCTCCAGGTCCTCGTACTCGGCCAGCAGACCTTCGAGCTTCGATGTCTCCACGGACGACCCTTTTCCTGACGGCTTGAAGTCGGTCTCGACGAAGCCGCCCCGGTCGAGACGGCCCTCACGCAACAACGGCGCCCGCCCTCACGCGTGCAGCGGAGGGCGGGCGCCGTCGGCGCAGCTACTTCTTGCGCTTGCCGTAACGGGCCTCGAAGCGGGCCACGCGACCACCGGTGTCCAGGATCTTCTGCTTGCCCGTGTAGAACGGGTGGCAGTTCGAGCAGACCTCAACGGTGATCTGACCGCTCTTGCGGGTGCTGTGGGTGGTGAAGCTGTTGCCACAACCGCAGTTGACCTGCGTCACCACGTAATCGGGGTGAATGCCACTCTTCAACGGCTTTTCCTCTCGACTTGGCCGCCGGGTCCACGTGCCCGTCGCGACGTGGTGAACCGGGACCGGAACCAGCCTTCGATTGTGCCAGACCACGGCACGCGACCTGCAACGCAGGTGTCCGGACCCGTATTCCCGGCACCGCTCGTCGTGCCGGTTCGACCGCCTGGCGCAGCACACCAACCGCCCGGCGAGACCGCCCCCGATCCAGCTGCACAACCCCGTGAACACCGTTCATCATCTCTCCGTGCTGCTGTGCGCCGTCTTGGGAAGACTCACGGTCCGGTCGTGGGTGTCCCTTCCCCTGCTCTTCTTGGGCAGCGTGACCGGTGTGGCCGCGCTCATCGAGATGGTGCTGCGGCCCGAGCTGGTGATGCGCAGCGAGCTGTCGCTGTCAGCTCCGCTGCTGTTCGGCTTCGCCGCCGGCCTGGCGGTGTTCAGCGCCAGCCACGTCCGGTGGAGCTTCCGCTGGCAACGGCTGAGCCTGCGGGTCGCCTACCCACTGGTGATGATCGGCTGCGCGATCGCCCTGGACGTCTTCACCGTTCCGCTGGGGGCCGCCTTGATCGTCGGCCCGATCGCCGCGCTCCTGCTCGCGGCGACGCTGATGCGCACTCGCCAAGCCCGCGACGAGGCCGACTGCCTCACCCCCTGAGGCACCCCGGCGAGCAGGGGAACCTTCCTGTCACTCCCGACTCGCGCGACGTCCCTTCTCACCCGCCCGGCGCGCACAGAGGGAGGAACATGCCAGCGGTCGCGGCCCGCGTGGAGCAGGGGAACCTTCCTGCCATCGCCCGGCCGAGCGAGCAGGGAACCATCCTGTCACCCGGGCACGAAAAACGGGGCCCGCACCGTTGAGGTGCGGGCCCCGTTTCGCGGGAGGGACGATCAGTCGTCGTCCTTGCCCGGGGTGGTCTTGGCGACCTGCATCAGGAACTCGATGTTGGTGCGCGACTTGCGCAGCCGGTCCTGCAGAAGTTCCAGCGCCTGCTGCGCGTCGAGGGCGGCGAGCACCCGGCGCAGCTTGTGGGTCACGGCCAGCTCGTCGGGCGAGAGCAGGATCTCGTCCTTGCGGGTGCTGGAGGAGTCCACGTCGACCGCGGGGAACAACCGCTTGTCGGCGAGCTTGCGGTCCAGCTTGAGCTCCGCGTTACCGGTGCCCTTGAACTCCTCGAAGATGACCGTGTCCATGGTCGAACCGGTCTCCACCAGCGCTGTGGCGAAGATCGTCAGCGAACCGCCGTTCTCGATGTTGCGGGCCGCGCCCAGGAACCGCTTCGGCGGGTAGAGGGCGGTGGAGTCCACACCACCGGACAGGATCCGCCCGGACGCCGGAGCCGCCAGGTTGTACGCGCGGCCGAGACGGGTGATCGAGTCGAGCAGCACGACGACGTCGTGGCCCATCTCCACCAGCCGCTTGGCGCGCTCGATGGACAGCTCAGCGACCGTGGTGTGGTCCGACGGCGGGCGGTCGAAGGTGGAGGCGATGACCTCACCCTTCACCGACCGCTGCATGTCGGTGACCTCTTCCGGACGCTCGTCGGCCAGGACGACCATCAGGTGGCACTCGGGGTTGTTGGTGGTGATCGCGTTGGCGATCGCCTGCAACACCATCGTCTTACCGGCCTTGGGCGGCGAGACGATCAGCGCGCGCTGCCCCTTGCCGACGGGCATCACCAGGTCGATGATCCGGCCGGTCAGGTTCTGCGGCTCGGTCTCCAAGCGCAGGCGCTCGTTGGGGTACAGCGGCGTCAGCTTGTGGAACTCGGAGCGGTTCTTGGCCGCGTCCGGCTCCAGGCCGTTGATGGAGTCGACTCGCACCAGCGGGTTGAACTTCTGGCGCTGCTGCTCACCCTCGCGGGGCTGGCGGATGACGCCCTTGATCGCATCACCGCGGCGCAGGCCGTACTTGCGCACCAGCGACAGCGAGACGTAGACGTCGTTCGGGCCGGCGAGGTAGCCGGAGGTGCGCACGAAGGCGTAGTTCTCCAGCACGTCGAGGATGCCCGCGACGGGCAGCAGCACGTCGTCCTCGCGGACCTCCGGCTCGCCGCCTTCGCCGCGTCCGCGGTTGCGGCGACGGTCGCGGAAGCGACGTCCCCGGCCCCTGCGGCCGCCCTCGTCGTCATCGTCCTGCCGGTTGTCCCGCTCCTGCCGGTCCTGCCGGTTGTCGCGGTCCTGCCGGTTGTCGCGGTCCTGCCGGTTGTTGTCCGACTTGCGCTCGTTGCCGCCGCCGCGCTGGTCGTCGCCACCGCCCGACTCGGTGTTCGCGTTGTTGTTGCGCCCGCTGGAGCGGCGACGGCGGTTGTTGCTGCGGCGGTTGTCGTCGTCGCCGCCGCTGTCGCCGGACTGCCGCCGGGTGCGGGTGCGCGTCTGGGCGGAGCCGTTGTTGTTCGACTCGGCCGCGGTGTCGCGCGAGGCGTTCTCACCCTCGTTGTTGCTGCTGTCGAGGGTCGGCTGGTCGGCCTTGGCGGGGGATTCTTCGCTGCGCACCTGCGCCTTCTTCGCGGTCGAGCGGGTTCGCGGCGCCGTGGTGCCGCCCCCCTGCTTCTCCTTGATCGCGGCGATCAGGTCGCCCTTGCGGAGGCCCCCGGTCTCGATCCCCAGTTCCCCCGCGAGTTGGCGCAGCTCGGCAAGAACCATGCCGGAGAGTCCGCCGCGTCGCCGCGGAGTGCCGTTGGCCTCGGCGTCCTGCTGGCCAGCAGATGAGGTGCCGTTGGCGGCCTCGCTGCTCAACAGTTCGGTGTTGCTCACGAATGTCCTTCCTGACCGGATCGCGCCTCCTACGCGACCCAGCGGATTGCCCGCCCGCTCATCTGAGTGCGGACGGCCGGTATGTGCTACCAGCCCTTTCGCCGGTCGGATTCGCCCCGTGGACGCAGCATCACCGACTTCGACGTTGGCTCGGGGAACCAGCAGCACCGGGCAGTGGGAGGCACCCGGCTCGCGTGGTCCATGTGCGACGCATCCACTCCGATCCACACGTGCCGATGCACGTCCTGCCGCCTCATTCCAGGAATCCCCGACTCTCGGATTGCCCCGGTGGTGGACCGGGAAAACTTCAGGATCCGGGTCGGCGTCATGGTCACCTCGGGGGCCACACCGTGGAACTTAAGGCCCCCACCCCGACATCGGCAACGGATCAGAGCCGATGATCCCGAAGCGAACTCACTTTGAGTTGACAACTCCTGCCTCGGTCACCGCGATCGCCAGACCCGCCTCAGTTGATCTTCACCCGTGTCGGGAGAAGTCCAATTCACAGCGGGAGATGCGCCCCGGAAAACGAAGTTCCGGGTACGGCACCGGCCCTAGGCGCGGTGACTGATTGACCTTGAGGGTAGACGCCCCGTAGTCCGGGTGCAACAACCCCCTGGGCGTGTGGCGCCCGCGCAGATCAAGCCGTCGACTCCCCGGAGCGAAGACCTCGGAAGCGATCGCGAACCCATCGCGAAGACCAGGTCCGCGTGATTGCCTCCCAGCGCCTCGCGCTGCCGGACCGTCGGCGACACTTCATTTCTACCACTTCTCGCGAAGCCGCCGCGCCCGGGGCTGCTGACCAGCGCTCCTGGCGCCGGAGCAGGCCCCGGGGCGGTCGGGCGCGAAAGCGGGAGGGAGATCATCCCTCGACGCGGGTGCGGGCCCCTTCGCGATCGACCGGGAGGTCCAGCACCGCGAACCCGGCCGGGGCGCACTCCCGCGCGTTCGCGTTCTTGCCCGGCAGCGCCAGCACGGTCGGGCCCGCCCCGGACACGGCGGCCGCGATCCCGCGCGAACGGAGCTCGCGCACCAGCGCGACGGTCCCGGGCCAAGCCGGTTCGCGGTAGTCCTGGTGCAGCCGGTCCTCGGTCGCGGCCAACAGCAGCGACGGGTCGCGCGTGATCGCCTGCACGGCGAGCGCGGCACGGCCGGCCGCGAACGCGGCGTCGGCGTGCGGAACCTCCTCCGGCAACAACCCGCGCGTCACGTGCGTCGCCGATTCCCCTTGCGGCACAAAGGCGATCGGCGACACCTCCGGGTGGGCGGGCACGCTCACCGCGCGGAAGCGGTCCGCTTCCCGCCACGCCACCACGAAATCACCCAGCAGGCTCGCCGCCACGTTGTCCGCGTGCCCCTCCCGAACCGCGGCCAGGTGCAGCGCGCGCTCCACGTGCTCCGCGGCGCGCACGTCCGTTCCCGCCAACCCGTGGGCGATGGCGAGACCGGCGACGATCGCCGCCGCCGAGGACCCCAGCCCGCGGGAGTGCGGGATGTTGTTCTCGCAGCGCAGTTCCAGCGCGGGCGGAGCCGGGAACCCCAGTTCCGCGAGGGTGTCGTGCACGACGCGGACCACGAGGTGCCGCTCGTCCTCGGGCACCGAACCGGCGCCCTCCCCGACCACCGACACCGCGGCCGAGCCGGCTGGACCGTCGACCACGCGCGCGGAGACGGTGTCGTGCAACGACAACGCCATGCCCAGGGCGTCGAAGCCCGAGCCGAGGTTCGCCGTCGACGCGGGAACCTCGACCCGCACCGCGCGCACCGGGAGCGAGTTCAACGCAGCTCCAACGCGTCGGCGACCGCGCTCGGGTCGACCGGCAGCGGCTCGACCTCGACCATGCCCGCCAACGCGGTGTCGGGATCCTTCAGCCCGTGCCCGGTGACCGTGCACACCACGACGGCGCCCTGCGGCAGGCGGCCGTCGGCGGCGGTCGCCAGCAGGCCGGCGACGCTGGAGGCCGATGCCGGTTCGACGAACACGCCCTCGCGCGAGGCCAGGGTCCGGTAGGCGTTGAGGATCTCCTCGTCGGTCACCGCGGAGAACAGGCCTTCGGAAGCGTCCTTGGCCTTGGCAGCGCCCTCCCAGGAGGCCGGGCTGCCAACCCGGATCGCGGTCGCGATCGTCTCCGGCTCGGCCACCGGCTGGCCGTGCACCAGAGGGGCGGCACCAGCGGCCTGGAAGCCGAACATCCGCGGCAACGAATCGGTGATGCCGTCGCGGTGGTACTCGTTGTAGCCCTTCCAGTAGGCCGTGATGTTGCCGGCGTTGCCGACCGGCAGGCAGTGGATGTCGGGGGCGCGCCCGAGCACGTCGCAGATCTCGAACGACGCGGTCTTCTGCCCCTCCAGGCGCACCGGGTTGACCGAGTTGACCAGCGTGACGGGGTGCTCGGCGGCGGTCTTGCGGGCGAGTTCGAGGCAGTCGTCGAAGTTGCCCTGGACCTGGAGGATCTTCGCGCCGTGCACGACGGCCTGGGCCAGCTTGCCCAGGGCGATCTTGCCCTGCGGCACCAGGACCGCGGAGGTCAGTCCGGCGCGCGCGGCGTAGGCGGCGGCCGAGGCCGAGGTGTTCCCGGTGGAGGCGCAGATGACGGCCTTGCTGCCCTCGGCGAGCGCGTGGGTGATGGCCACCGTCATGCCGCGGTCCTTGAACGAACCGGTCGGGTTGGCGCCCTCCACCTTGAGGTAGACGGTGCACCCGGTGCGCTCCGACAGGTGCGGAGCGGCGACCAGCGGCGTGTTCCCCTCCTGCAGGGTCACGATGCGCGCCCCGTCCGGGACCTCGACCCGGTCCCGGTAGGCCTCGATCAGGCCCGGCCACCCGGCTCCGGACTTCGCCGGAGCGCTCTGGATGTTCGTCACGTCGGTTCACCTTCCACGCGCATCACGCTGACCACTTCGCGCACGATCGGGAGTTGCGCGATCTTGTCCACTGTGGACGACAGTGCCGCGTCCGGAGCCGTGTGCGTGACCACCACCAGGCTGGCCTCGGCACCCCTGCCCTGCTGACGCACCACCGAAATGCTCACATCGTGCTCGTTGAACGTCGCCGCGACCTGCGACAGCACACCGGGTTTGTCGGCCACGTCGAGGCTGATGTGGTAGCGGGTCGGGGTCTGCCCCATCGACTGCACGGGCAGCTGGGCGTGCGCGGACTCGCGCGGCCCCTTGCCCTTCACCACCAGGTTCCGGGCCACCGCCACGAGGTCGCCGAGCACCGCGCTCGCCGTCGGCGCACCCCCGGCACCCTGGCCGTAGAACATCAGCTGACCGGCGGCCTCGGCCTCCACGAACACCGCGTTGAACGCCCCGCCGACACCGGCCAGCGGGTGGCTGCGCGGGATCATCGCCGGGTGCACACGGGCCGACACCGACTCGTTGCCGTCCTCGTCGACCACCCGCTCGCAGATCGCCAGCAGCTTCACCGTGCGGTCGAGGGTTGCCGCGGCGGCGATGTCGCCCGGCGTCACCCCCGAGATGCCCTCGCGGTGCACATCGCTGGCCGTGACCCGGGTGTGGAAGGCCAGCGACGCGAGGATGGCGGCCTTCGCCGCGGCGTCGAAGCCGTCCACGTCCGCCGTCGGGTCCGCCTCCGCGTAACCGAGGCGACCGGCCTCGTCGAGCGTCTCCGAGTAGCCGGCGCCGGTGGAGTCCATCGCCGAGAGGATGTAGTTCGTGGTGCCGTTGACGATGCCCATGACCCGGTCGATCCGGTCACCGGCGAGCGACTCGCGCAGCGGGCGCAGCAGCGGGATCGCGCCCGCCACGGCGGCCTCGAAGTAGATGTCGGCACCGGCCTCGTCGGCCGCCGCGTACAGCTCCGAGCCGTGCTCGGCCAGCAGCGCCTTGTTCGCCGTCACCACCGACTTGCCCGAGCGCAGCGCGGTGAGCAGCAACGACCTGGCCGGCTCGATGCCTCCGATGAGCTCGACGATGACATCGACGTCACCCTCCACCAACGCCTGCGCGTCGGTGGTCAGCAGGTGCTCGGGCACCTCGGGATGCTTGTGGGGCCGTCGCACGGCGACGCCGGTGACCAGCATCGGGGCCCCGGTTCGCGCCGCGAATTCCTCCGGTTGGTCCTGGAGCAGCCGCAGCACCTCGGTGCCCACGGTGCCGCAGCCCAACAACGCGACCCTGATCGGTTCACGGTCCCGGATCACTCACACCTCCAGCCGGAGCAGGTCGTCCTCGGTCTCCCTGCGCAGCAACAATCGCGCTCGACCAGCGCGAACCGCAACCACCGGCGGCTTGGGCAGGCGGTTGTAGTTGCTGGCCATCACGTAGCAGTACGCCCCGGTGGCGGCCACCGCGAGCAGGTCTCCCGGAGCAATGTCCTCCGGGAGCCAGCAATCGCGCACCACTACGTCACCGGACTCACAGTGCTTGCCCACGATGCGGGAGAGCACCGGCTCCGCTTCGGCTGAGCGGGACACCAGTCGGCTGTCGTAGACCGCGTCGTAGAGCGAGGTGCGGATGTTGTCGCTCATCCCGCCGTCGACGCTGACGTAGCGCCGTTCGGCCTCGGCACCGAGCACGACGTCCTTGATGGTGCCGACCTCGTAGACGGTGATCATGCTCGGGCCGACGATGGCGCGCCCGGGTTCGACCGCGATCTTGGGCACCGGCAGGCCGGCGTTCTCCGCTTCCTTGCTGACGATCTCGAAGAGCCTGCTCGCCAGCTGCGCAGGGGGCATCGGGTCGTCCTCGGCGGTGTAGGCGATGCCCAGCCCACCACCGAGGTCGACGGTGTCGGCCGAGGCCAGCGCCTCGGCACCGTGCTCCTCCCGCAGCTCCGCCAGCAGCCGCACCACGCGGTGCGCGGCCAGCTCGAAACCGTCCACCTCGAAGATCTGGGAGCCGATGTGGCTGTGCAGGCCCACCAGCTCCAGCGAGCCGGCCTTGACCACCCGGGAGACGGCCTCGGCGGCCTGACCGCCGGCCAGCGAGAACCCGAACTTCTGGTCCTCGTGCGCGGTCGCGATGAACTCGTGGGTGTGCGCCTCGACGCCCACCGTGATCCGCACCAGCACCCGCTGTTTCGCGCCGCGCTGGGAGGCGATGTGGTCGAGCCGGGCGATCTCGTGGAACGAGTCGAGCACCACCGAGCCGACCCCGGCCTCCACGGCGGCGGTCAGCTCGGCCACGGACTTGTTGTTGCCGTGGAAGGTGATGCGCTCGGCGGGGAACCCCGCGCGCAGCGCTACGGCGAGCTCGCCGCCGCTGCACACGTCCAGGCTCAGACCCTCCTCGGCGACCCAGCGGGCCACCTCGGTGCACAGGAACGCCTTGGAGGCGTAGTGGACGGCGGCCGGGTCGCCGAAGGCCTCCGCGTAGTCGCGGCAGCGCGACCGGAAGTCGTCCTCGTCGAGCACGAACAGCGGGGTGCCGTACTGCTCGGCGAGCTCCCGGACGTCCAGACCGGCGACGCGGACGACGCCGTCGGCGCCGCGCTCGCTGTTGCGCGGCCACACGTGCGGGTGCAGCAGGTCGATCTCCCCGGAGCTGGCCGGGGACGGTCCTGCGGTGTTGCCGGGCGGCACGACTTCGGCGTGCCGCGGCCCGGCGGGATGGGCGCGCATGTTGACAAAGCTCCTTCGCGCAGCCTGCCGCTGGACAGGCGGTGAGGTGGGCAGCACGCTCCCTCTTCGTCGAGGGAACCCGTCTACCTGCGATTACATCTGTTCCGGCGCGCTCACGCCGAGCAGGCCCAGACCGTTGGCCAACACCTGGCGGGTGGCCTCGCACAGCTGGAGCCGCGCGGTGGTCAGCGGGGTCGCCTGGTCGTCACCAGGCTGCAGCACGCGGCAGGCGTCGTAGAACTTGTGGTAGGCGCTGGCCACGTCCTCCAGGTACCGAGCCACCCGGTGCGGTTCGCGCAACTGGGCGGCCGAACGCACCACGCGGGGGAACTCGCCCAGGGTGCGGATCAGGTCGCCTTCACGTTCGTGGGTGAGCAGCGACAGGTCGGCATTCTCCACGGTTCCCCGCTCGATGCCCAGGGAGGCGGCGTTGCGCTGCAACGACGACAGGCGCGCGTGCGCGTACTGCACGTAGAAGACCGGGTTCTCGTTGGTGCGCTTGCTGATCAGGTCCAGGTCGATGTCGACGGCCGAGTCGACCGAGGAGCGGATCAACGAGTAGCGGGCGGCGTCGACCCCGACGGCCTCGACGAGGTCCTCCAGGGTCACCACGGTGCCGGCCCGCTTGCTCATACGCACCGGTTTGCCCGCGCGCACCAGGTTCACCAGCTGGCCGATCAAGACCTCGACCACGGCCGGGTCGTCGCCGAGCGCCGCGGCAGCAGCCTTGAGCCGGGCGATGTAGCCGTGGTGGTCGGCGCCGAGCATGTAGATGCACAGGTCGAAGCCGCGGGAACGCTTGTCGCGCAGGTAGGCGATGTCACCGGCGATGTAGGCCGGGGCCCCGTCGCTCTTGATGACCACCCGGTCCTTGTCGTCGCCGTACTCGGTGGAACGCAGCCACCAGGCGCCGTCGGTGTAGTAGAGGTGGTCGGAGGCCTTCAGCTGGTCGAGGCACTCCTCGACCTGGCCCGAGCTGTGCAGCGAGTCCTCGTGGAAGAAGACGTCGAAGACGGTGCCGAAGTCGTTGAGGCTCTGCTTGATCTCCTCGAACATCAACCCGACGCCGATGCGGCGGAAGGTCTCCCGCCGCGCGTCCTCGGGCTGCTCCAGCACGCCCGGCTCGGCCTTGACGACCTGGTCGGCGATCTCGGCGATGTAGTCGCCGCCGTAGCCGTCCTCGGGCGCGGGCTCGCCCTTCGCCGCGGCGATCAGCGAGTTGACGAAGCGGTCGATCTGCGCCCCGGCGTCGTTGAAGTAGTACTCGCGGGTGACCTTGGCGCCCTGCGCGGAGAGCACCCGGCCCAGCGCGTCACCGACAGCCGCCCAGCGGGTGCCGCCCAGGTGGATGGGACCGGTCGGGTTGGCCGAGACGAACTCGAGGTTGACCTTCAGGCCGCTGTAGAGGTCACCCGTGCCGAAGTCGGCGCCGGCGCTGAGCGCCTCCCGCACGATCTGGCCCTGCGCGTCGGCGGCGAGCCGCAGGTTCAGGAAGCCCGGGCCGGCGACGTCGACGGAGTCGATGCCGTCCTTGTCGGCCAGCGCCTCGGCGAGCCAGGTGGCGAGATCGCGCGGGGCGACGCCCGCCTTCTTGGCGACCTGCATCGCGAGGTTGGTCGCGTAGTCACCGTGCTCGGGGTTCCGCGGGCGCTCGACCGTGACAACCTCGGGCAGCACCGACGTGTCCAGCCCACGGGCGGACAGCACGTCGACGGCGGTGTTGCGGACCAGTTCAGCGAGCGCGGCAGGAGTCACCCTGTGAAGTCTAGGGATCCTTCGACCCAGTTCAGACGCCGGGTTGCCGCCCACTCTGTGGACTCGCCCGGGTCCGTTCGGCCCAGCCGTGATCGCACGTCGCGCACGAACCGACCACGGGGCGTGATCAGAGCGTTGCCCGTGTGTGAGAACGTGTGGTGGCGAGCACTTGCCTCTCGGCACTCCGCCGATCGGGCAATCTCTACACTGGCGGGCGCTGTCCCCAGGTACTGGCGAGACGAGGTTTGCGAGCAGCATGGCTAAGAACAAAGCGGTCCGCGGCGCCGCTGTGGTGAACCAACGGTCGATCCCGTGGGTGCTGGTGGCCGGGGTGACGGTGGTCGCGGTGTTCGCGGCAGTGATCTTCGGGTACGCCTACAGCCGCTGGTCCGAGCAGGCCGCGACGCGCGAGGCGCAGGCCGCCGCGGAGAAGGCGACCGAGGCGTTCAAGCCGTCGCCGCAGAACCCGGACCCGTCGAAGACGATCCCGGGCGTCGTCACGGCCAACTACGAGGGCCAGCAGCACGTCAAGCCGGACCAGCGCGTGGCCTACGACAAGAACCCGCCGTTCGGCGGTCCGCACGACGGCGTCTGGGCCGACTGCACCGGCGTGGTCTACCCGCAGCCGGTCCGCACCGAGAACATGGTCCACTCGCTGGAGCACGGCGCGGTGTGGATCGCCTACAACCCGGACAAGCTCGACCAGGCCTCCCTGGACCGCCTCAAGGTCCGCGCGCAGGGCAAGCCGTACACGATGCTGTCGCCGTACCCGGGCCTGGACTCGCCGATCTCGCTGCAGTCCTGGGGCCACCAGCTCAAGGTCGACAACGCCGACGATCAGCGGATCGACCAGTTCATCACCGCGCTGCGGCTGAACAACAACGGCGTCTACCCCGAGGTCGGCGGCTCCTGCCAGGCCTACCCGGGCGCGTTCGACACCAACAACCCGCCGAAGTTCGACGCCACGCCTCCGGGCCCGGATGCGGTTCCGATGGACGGCAAGGGCGCCAACGCCGGCGCCGGTCAAATGGGTCAGTGAGCCCGTTGCCGCAGGCACGACGCGTTTCGCAGGTCATCGTCGCCGTCGTCGCGGCGATCTCGCTGCTGCTGTTGGGGGCGGCGCTCGGACTATTGGTCCGGGTGCCGTCCTTCGACCGCGCAGAACCTGAGCCCACGGCGGTCGACGTCGGGTTCTCCCAGGACATGAGCGTCCACCACCAGCAGGCGGTGACGATGGCGACGCTGGCGCGGGAACGCGCCGACGACGTCGCGGTCCGGCAGCTGGCCTTCGACATCGAGACTAACCAGCGCGACCAGATCGGCCGCATGCAGGGCTGGTTGAGCATCTGGAACCAGCCGGCCCAGGCGACCGGCCCGGTCATGCAGTGGATGACCGACACCGGCGAGCACCACCACGGGGGCGGCATGGCGATGCCGATGGCCGGGGGCGCCCTCATGCCGGGCATGGCGACCAGCGAGGAACTTTCCCGCTTGAGCTCGCTGCGCGGCCCGGAGTTCGACGTCTACTTCCTGCAGCTGATGCTGCGCCACCACCAGGGCGGCGCCGGGATGGCCGAGTACGGCGGAACCCACGCCGCGGTCCCCGCCGTGCGCGCCCTGGCGAAGAACATGCTCGGCTCGCAGGGCAGCGAGATGGAACTCATGACGTCCATGCTCAACCAGCGCGGTGCTCAGCCGCTGCGCTGAGCATGGGAACCTTCCGCTCACCGAGCGAGGCCCCGCGGCCGGTCACCAGGTGAGCTCTCGACAACGACGGGCGCATTCGGCGGGCTCGACCTGCAGCGTGGCGTGGTCGATCCGGTAGTTCTCGGACAGCAGCCGCTGCGCGGCGGTGAGAACCCCACCGTGGTCGGCGTCGTGGCTCGCCGTCAGGTGCGCCGAGGCGACCTCCATCCCCGAGGTCAAGGTCCACACGTGCAGGTCGTGCACCTCGGTGACCGACGGAAGCGCGGCCAGGTCGCTGTGCATCTGCTGCACGTCGACGCCCTCGGGCGCTTGCTGCACGAGGATCCGCAGCGCCTGGCGGGCGAGCGTGAAGGTGCGGGGCAGCACGAACAGCCCGACACCGACGGCGACGATCGGGTCGGCCAGGTACCAGCCGAACGCCCACGTCAGGAAGCCTCCGACCAGCACACCGGCCGAGCCGAGCGTGTCGGCGAGGACTTCCAGGTAGGCACCGCGCAGGTTGAGGCTCTCCCTCGCCCCCTTGCGGAGCAGCGCGAACACGACGAGGTTCGCCAGCAGACCGGCGGCGGCCGTCACCATCATCGGAAGGCCGGCGACCTCGTGCGGCTCCTGGAACCGCTTCACCGACTCGAACAAGATGTAGCCGGCGACGCCGAACAGCAGGACGGAGTTGGCCAGGGCGGCGAGGACCTCGACCCGGTAGAGGCCGAAGGTGCGCCTGGTGCCGGTGGGGCGACGAGCCGCGGTGATCGCGGCCAGCGCCATCCCGACCCCGAGGACGTCGGTGAGCATGTGCCCGGCGTCGGACAACAGGGCGAGCGACGACGTCAGCCACCCGACGACGGCTTCGAGCACGAAGAAGGCCAGCAGCACACCGAAGGCGATGGACAGCCTGCTCAGGTAACGGCCCGACGCGTGGACCGCGTCGGCCGCGGATCCGTGCCCGTGGCCGTGCCCCATGTCTGCGCCTCCTCACATCCGCAAGAGATACATAGCGAAGTATGCATGATTCAGGTGCGGGAAGAAATGGCGTGCAACCCAGATCACCGCCCCGGCGCCCTCGGGTGCGGTGACAGGAAGGTTCCCTTGCACCCACTGCCCGGTACCCCGCATGAACACCGTTGAACCTCAGCAACCCACCCCGCTCCAGGCCCGCGTGCGGCGTGCGATAAGCTATCGATCGTCCACAGCGACAAGCCCTCGTAGCTCAGTGGATAGAGCACTGCCCTCCGGAGGCAGGTGTCATAGGTTCGAATCCTATCGAGGGCGCAGTCGGCAGAACCGCCCCTGACCAGCACGGTCAGGGGCGGTTTTGTGTTTCACGGGTTGATTCGGCACGCCCTGAGGAGAACGACGCGAGCGACGGTTTCCTGGGCGGAACGTGGACCTAGTCGGCAGTTGTCTCGAGGTCGAGCGCGCGTGCGGCAAGTCGTTTCGCGCTGTCGGCGGCTTGCTCGATCACGCTGAGGGACTGCACGACGGTCACGCCTTCGAGCAGGATCGTGAGCTCGTCGGCCACGCGCTCGGGCTCGGGTGCGTCGGCCTCGTGGGCGAGCGATGCCAGGTGGTTGCGCACCCAGTGCTTGTGCTCGGTGATGACCGCCCGGGCCGGGTGGTCGGTGTCGGCGAGTTCGGCGTGCGCGTTGACGAACGCGCACCCTCGCGGGTGGTTGTGGCGCATCCACTCGGCCAGCGCGTCGAACGTCGCGAGGAGCTTCTCGCTCGGAGTCGTCGCGTGCTGCTCGAGGTGCTCCTGCCACCACTTCCGCCAGCGCTGGTCGCGATCCCGCAGGTAGGCCACGATCAACTGGTCCTTGGAGCCGAACCTGTCGTAGAGGGTCTTCTTGGTCACGCCAGCGGCTTCGGCGACCGCTTCCACACCGATCGCGTTGATGCCCTGCTCGTAGAACAACTCCCCAGCGGTCACCAGGATGCGCTTCGCCGCAGGCGTCAGCTCTCCCTCAGGCGTGCGTGGCCGTGGCATGCAGGACCTCCTTCCCGGCACGCGGGCTGACCGCCAGCGAGGCGTTGACGGCGCCACGTTTGTTAACTATACCGGTGTGTGTACTTCACTCAAAGCCGCGACCCGTCGCGGCCCACGCGAGGAGTGGACGTGGTGCAAATGACCAGGACATCGGTCCGCGAGCTCAGTGAGTCGGGTCGGACGCTGTCCGACGTGCCCGACCGCATGGTGGCTGTCGTGCTCACCCGGCATGGCGGCCCCGACGCGCTGGAGGTCAGGACCGATGTCCCGACACCCGCGCTCGCCGAGCACGAGGTGCTCGTGGCTGTGGCAGCAGCGGGCATGAACAACACCGACGTGTGGAGCCGCGAGGGCAGCTACGGCACTGCCGGTGACCCCGACTCCGTGGGCGGGTGGCGAGGAATGCCACTGCACTTCCCGCGCATCCAGGGAGGCGACATCGTGGGAACCGTCGTCGCAGTGGGGCGTGGCGTCGAGGACTCGCGACTCGGCCAACGAGTTCTGGTCGACAGCGCGCTGTACGACGGTCCAGGCCCGCACGCGAACGCGGTCGGCCTGTTGGGCAGCGAACGCGACGGCGGGTTCGCGCAGTTCGTCGCCGTCGAGGCTCAACATGCCCACGACATGACCACCAGTCCGCTGACCGACCAGCAGCTCGCGGCGCTGCCCATCGCCTACGGCACTGCGGTCGGAATGCTGGAACGCGCTGAACTCGCACCCGGTGAACGGATCCTCATCACCGGAGCATCCGGAGGCGTCGGCATGGCACTCGTGCAACTGGCGGCGGCGCGGGGCTGCCACACCGTGGCGATCACCACCGAAGCCAAGCGAGAGCAGCTCCTCGCGGCAGGCGCTTCCCAAGTGCTGCTCCGAGACTCCGTGCCGTCTCGCGAGCTCGACGCACCGGTCGACGTCGTCGCGGACGTGGTCGGAGGCAGCGGCTTTCCCGACTTGATCGATGCCCTGGCTGAAGGCGGCAGACTCGTCACCGCCGGAGCGATCGCCGGCCCGCGGATCGAGATCGACGTCCGCCGCCTCTACCTCCACAGCCGCCGGCTCATCGGCTCGGCGATGTGGACACCCAGCCACTTCGACCGCCTCGTGCAGGACGCGCGGGAAGGCACGTTCACCCCTGTCATCGCCGAGTCCTTCCCGCTCACCGAGATCGCTGCAGCACAACGGGAGTTCGAGAAGAAGCAGTTCGTCGGCAAGTTCGTCCTCACCGCACCGAGCCCGACGGGAGGATGAAGGTGCCGGTTCTCGCAACGCACGACGCCGTCCACTGCGTGCGGGGCGGCCTTGCGTCGGACCGGCTCACCGCGCCTCGAAGGTTGAGAGGCCTCGATGCTGAGACACGTGCGTTGGGGGCCACCTCTCCACCCTTGATCCCCCCGCCTCACGGCTCAGCGACGCGTGCAAGGGAACCTTTCGTGCACCGCCACGGTGTGGCTTCCACCGTCGCCCAGTTCTCCTCCCTCCTGCACACGTCGCCCACCACGGCGACGCCACGCTGTCAGCTCAGGTGGGTGGATCCACGGCAAATGCCCGTGCCGCACCTGATGTGGCGGCAGGAACCTCTCCTGAACGCGAGAAGATCCGCCGCTGAACGATCGGATGTCCGTTCAGTGGCGGATCTTCTCGGGTGCTGACGCTCTCCCGTCAGGCGTCGAAGTCGACGGTGAGCGTGCCGGTGACCGGAATGGACTGGCAGGTGAGGACGAAACCTTCCGCCACCTCCGCCTTCTCCAAGGCGAAGTTGCGCCGCATGTCGACCTCGCCCTCGGTGACCTTCGCCCGGCACGTGCCGCACACACCGCCCTTGCAGGCGAAGGGCAGGTCTGGCCGGGCCTTCTGCGCTCCGTCGAGAACCGACGTCTCGCGCGACAGCGCCGCGGTGGTGCGGCGGCCGTCGAGCACGATCGTGGCCTCCGTCATCTCCCCCGTGGGGGCCGCATCGACGTGCCGCACGGGTTCCGGCGGCACGTCGTCGACGTAGAACAGCTCGCGGTGGATGCGCTCGTCGGCCACGCCGAGCTCCGCCAGCAGCTGCTGCGCACCGGTGACCATGCCGAACGGCCCGCACAGCCACCACTGGTCGACTTCACCGACCTCCGGGAGGAGCGCCATGAGATCGCGGAGCTTGTCCGCGTCGAGGCGCCCTGTGAACAGGTCCGCCTCGCGAGGTTCGCGCGAGAGCACGTGGACGAGTTCCAGCCGTTCCGGGTAGCGGTCCTTGAGGTCCGCCAGCTCGTCGGCGAACATCACGGAGTCCGTGCGGCGGTTGCCGTAGACGAGCGTGACGGTCGCCTCCGGGTCGTCCAGCACGGTCGCGGCGATCGACAGCAGCGGGGTGATGCCCGATCCGGCGCCGATGAGCACGTGATGACCGCCGACCGACTGCGGGGTGAACGCGCCGGTGGGCGTCCCCACCTCGATCTCGTCGCCGGGCCGCACCTCGTGGACGAGCCAGGTCGAGAACAGCCCGTCGGGGACCTCGCGGACTCCGATGCGCGGAAGGGTCCCTTCAGGCGAGCAGATCGAGTAGGAACGCCGCTCTTCCCTGCCGTCGATGACGCGGCGCAGCGTCAGGGACTGCCCGGCTCGGAAGTCGTAGGTGCCGTCGAGCTCCGGTGGCACGGTGAAGGTGACCGCGACCGCGTCGTCGCACAGCCGGCTGACGTCGGCGATGGTCAGCGTGTGGAACTCGCCCCGCAACCGGGACTTGGTCAACGCGGTCACCTCAGATCTCCTTGACGTGTTCGAACGGTTCGGCGCACGAGCCGCAGCGGCGGATCGCCTTGCACGCGGTGGGACCGAATTCCGACAGCGGCTCGGTGTTCGCCGCTCCGCAGTGCGGGCAGGACACCTGCCGCTCGGGTGGGCGCAGCGTCAGCGGGACCGGCCCCGATTGGCGTGCGGGAGCGTCACCGGGAGGCGCGATGCCGGCCTCGGCAAGCTTGCGCCGCCCCTTGTCCGAAATCCAGTCCGAGCTCCACGGCGGCTGCAGCACGGTGTGGACCTCGACGTGGGCGTAACCAGCACCCTGCAGCGCGTGGACCAGGTCGTCCTTCATCGTGTCCATGGCGGGGCACCCGGTGTAGGTGGGTGTGATGGACACCTTCACCGCACCGTCGTGCTCGGACACCTCGCGCAGCACGCCGAGATCCGCGAGCGTGAGCATCGGCAGCTCGGGGTCGCGGACCGTCTCGGCCACAGCTCTTGCGGTCACCATGTCGCCTCCGGGTGGGCGCGCGCGACGCTCTGCAGCTCCGCGAGCAGGTAACCCATGGCTTCCGTGTGCCGTCCGTGCCTGCCGGTGCCGCCGGCCACCCCGGCCTTGGCAGGAACCTCGGGTAGCTGCAGGGTCGAGGCTTGCAGAACCTGTTCCAGCACGCCGTCGAACTCCTCGCGCACAGCTGCCGGGTCGACCGCGACGCCCGCGTCGGCCAAGCGGGATTCGGTCTCGTGCGGCGCGAACAGCTCGTCCACGAACGGCCAGTTCTCGGTGAAGGCTTCCTGCATGCGCTCGTGGGAGAAAGGCGTCCCATCACCGAGGCGCACTGCCCACTGGGCTGCGTAGTCGCGGTGGTAGGTCAACTCCTTGACGCCCTTGTCCGCGATGGCGGCGAGCACCGGGTCCCGGGACGCGGTCAGCCGCTGGAACAGGGCGAGCCGCCACGTGGACAGCACCAGCAGGACCGCGATGAGCCGGCCGAAGTCACCGCCTTCGAGCTCAGCGAGCCGCACGTTGCGGAACTGGTGCTCGTCGCGGAAGAACGCGTAGTGGTCCTCACCGCGTCCGCTGCCGTCGGCCTTGCCAGCTCGCGCGAGCAGCAGCCGGGCCTGCCCGAGCAGGTCCAGGCCGATGTTGGCGATGGCGACCTCGTCCTCGAGTTCGGGCGCGAAGGTGCACCACTGCTGCAACCGGTGGGAGAGGACGAGCGCGTCGTCGCCCAGCATCAAGCAGTACGCGGCCAGGTCCGCTCCGTCCACACCGGACGGGACCGAGGTGTCGACCCCTGCCAGCGGGTCGTCGAACCCGGTGCCGAAGGCCCAACGCGAGTCGTCGTGGGCGTCGATGAGTGCCTCGTAGGCGTTGTCGAAGGACATCGTCGGCTCACATGTGGGGAACGTTGTCGGGAATGTCGTAGAAGGTCGGGTGCCGGTACACCTTGTCCCCCGAGGGCGCGAAGAAGGGATCCTTCTCGTCAGGGCTGGACGCGGTGATCTCCGAGGCCTTCACGACCCAGATGCTCACGCCTTCGTTGCGTCGCGTGTAGAGGTCGCGTGCGTGGTGCACGGCCATCTGGTCGTCCGCGGCGCGGAGGGAACCGACGTGCACGTGGTTCAAACCGCGCTTGCCGCGCACGAACACCTCGTAGAGCGGCCATTCACTGCGACTCATGACTTCGCCTCCGTCATCTTGCGCGCGTGCGCTGCCGCGGCTTCGCGGACCCAGGCGCCGTCCTCGTGCGCCTTCCTCCGTCGTGCCAGCCGTTCGGTGTTGCACGGGCCGTTGCCCTTGATGACCTGCTTGAGCTCGTTCCAGTCGACCTCGCCGAAGTCGTAGTGGCCGCGTTCGGCGTTCCACTCGAGGTCGGGGTCCGGCAGCGTCACTCCGAGCACTTCGGCCTGCGGCACTGTCATGTCGACGAACCGCTGCCGCAGCTCGTCGTTGGTGTGCCGCTTGATCTTCCAGAGCATGGACTGCTCGGTGTGCGACGATTCGGCGTCAGGCGGGCCGAACATCATCAGTGACGGCCACCAGTACCGGTTCACCGCGTCCTGCACCATGTCCCGCTGCGCCTGGGTGCCTCGCATCATCGTCATCAGCAGCTCGTAGCCCTGGCGCTGGTGGAAAGACTCCTCCTTGCAGATGCGGATCATCGCCCGGGCGTAGGGGCCGTAGCTGGACCGGCACAGGGGGACCTGGTTGCAGATCGCAGCACCGTCGACGAGCCAGCCGATCACGCCGACATCGGCGAAGGACAACGTCGGGTAGTTGAAGATCGACGAGTACTTCTGCTTGCCGCTGATGAGCTTCTCGGTCAATTCCTGCCGGTCACCGCCGAGCGTTTCGGCCGCCGAGTAGAGGTACAACCCGTGGCCGGCTTCGTCTTGGACCTTGGCCAGCAGGATGGCCTTGCGGCGCAGCGAAGGTGCCCGGGTGATCCAATTGCCCTCCGGTTGCATGCCGATGATCTCGGAGTGCGCGTGCTGGGCGATCTGCCGGACCATCGTCTTGCGGTAGGCCTCGGGAAGCCAGTCCCGGGGCTCGAGCCGCTGGTCCTTGGCGATGGTGTGCTCGAAGTGCTCCTCGAGCTCCTTCTCGGACAACGTCGCTGTCATCGCTGCTCCTTGGCCACCAGGGTGAGCACGTCGTACTTGGCGACCGACTCCTGGTTCTGGTTGGTCACGTCGGCGTCCCAGCGCACCTCGCCGTAGTCGGCGTTCTCGCGAGGGGTGGTCTGCTTGCAGGTCAACGTCACGGTCAGCTCGTCGCCGGGCTTGACCGGGGTGAGGAACCGGAGGTTCTCCAGTCCGTAGTTGGCCAGCACCGGTCCGGGTTCGGGCGAGACGAACAGTCCCGCGGCGAAGGACACGACGAGGTAGCCGTGCGCCACGATCCCGCCGAACAGCGGGTTCTCCCGGGCCGCGGCTTCGTCGGTGTGGGCGTAGAAGGTGTCGCCGGTGAACTCCGCGAAGTGCGCCACGTCTTCCTCGGTGACCGCACGGGGACCGGCGACCACCGAGTCGCCCACCTTGAGCTCGGCGAGGGACTTGCGGAACGGGTGGATCTCGGTCTCAGTGCGAGGGGCACCCTCCACCCAGCGGCCGGTAACCTGCGACAGGACGTTCGGGCTGCCCTGCACGGCCGTGCGCTGCATGTGGTGCAGCACGCCGCGGACACCGCCCATCTCCTCGCCGCCGCCGGCGCGGCCCGGCCCGCCGTGCACGAGCGCCGGCATCGGCGACCCGTGCCCGGTCGACTCCTTCGCGTCGTCGTTGTCGAGCACCAGCAGCCGGCCGTGCCACGGCGCGGCACCGAGCACGACCTCCCGCGCGAACTGAGCGTCTGCGGTGACCACGGATCCCGCGAGGCTTCCCTGACCGCGTGCGGCGTAGTCGACCACCTGCTCGACCGAGGTGTAGGACATCAAGGTCGACACCGGCCCGAACGCCTCGACCTCGTGGGGCTCGACGCGCTCGGGGTCGGCCTTGAGCAGGACCGGTGAGAGGAAGGCTCCCTTCTCCGCATCCGCGTCGACGACCTCGACGCGCTCGGGATCACCGAACACGATGTCGCCGGCGCCGCGCAGCGCCTTCAGGGAGCGGCGGACCTCTTCGCGCTGTTCCAGGCTCGCCAACGCCCCCATCCGCACCCCGGAGTTGGCGGGGTTGCCGACCTTGACCTTCGCCAGGCGTTCGGCGGCCGCCTCGGCCACGTCGTCGAGCAACTCGGCGGGGACGAACGCGCGCCGGATCGCCGTGCACTTCTGCCCTGCCTTGACGGTCATCTCGGTGACCAGCTGCTTGACGTAGAGGTCGAACTCAGGCGTGCCCGGTGTGGCGTCGGGGCCGAGGATCGAGCAGTTGAGCGAATCAGCCTCGGCGTTGAAGCGGACCGAGTTGCGCACGATGGCCGGGTGGGCGCGCAGCTTCTGCGCGGTGGAGGCCGACCCGGTGAACGACACGAGGTCCTGCCCGGTCACGTGGTCGAGGAGGTCGCCCGCGCTTCCGCTGATCAGCTGCAGGGCGCCTTCGGGGATGATCCCCGACTCGACGATCAGCTCGACCAGCTTCTCGGTGACGTAGGCGGTCTGGCTGGCGGGCTTGATCAGGCTCGGGACACCGGCGAGGAAGGCCGGGGCGAACTTCTCCAGCGGCCCCCACGCGGGGAAGTTGAACGCGTTGATCTGCACCGCGACGCCGCGCAGCGGTGTGGCGATGTGCTGGGCGAGGAACGTGCCGCCCTTGCTGAGCGGTTCGACAGCTCCCTCGACGTAGACGGTGTCGTTGGGCAGTTCCCTCCGGCCCTTGCTGGAGTAGGAGAAGAGGACCCCGATGCCGCCGTCGATGTCGAACTTGGAGTCCCCGACGGTCGCGCCGGTCTTGGCGGACAGTTCGTAGAGCTCCTCGCGGTGCTCGCGGAGGTGCGACGCCAACGCCTTGAGCAGTGCCGCGCGCTGGTGGAACGTCAGTTCCCTGAGCGCCGGGCCACCGACCCGACGGCCGTGGTTGAGCGCGGCGGCCATGTCGATGCCGGCCGAGGAGATCCGCGCGACCTCTTCGCCGGTGACGGCGTCGTGCAGTGGTGTGCCGTCGCCTTCACCCACCTGCCAGCGGCCACTGGTGTAGCTGCGCAGGACCTTGCTCGCACCCTGAGCCATCGTGCCTCGCTCTCCAGAATTACTAACCGAACGGTCGGGAATTAATGCTAGCGCGCCACCCCGCAGAACGGAAGTGGCGAGAACACCCCGTGCGCCCCAGCCGGCGCAGGCGGCGAGCAAGGGAACCTTCCTCCCACCGCCACCACGAGAAGTCCTCCTGTGGACGGGGATCGTCCGAATCCGCCACCCTTGACATCTGTTCTGGCGCTGACATTTACTTGAGCGGATTTCTTTACCGTCCATTCGGTCAGTAAGCAAGGCGGTGGCGCACGTGACGAGCTCGGCGAACCGACTCACCGATTCCGCGAAGTCCATGCTTGAAGCCGACGCCGCCTCGGCCGCGCTCGGCATCGACGTGACAGCGGCGCACGACGGCACAGCGGTGGCGCGGATGCGGGTGACCGAGCAGATGGTCAACGGGCACGACATCACCCACGGCGGCTACGTCTTCTTGCTGGCTGACACGACCTTCGCCGCCGCCTGCAACAGCCACGGTCCCGTCACCGTCGCCGCAGGAGCCGAGATCTCGTTCGTCACGAGCGCCCGTCTCGGTGACGAGCTGGTGGCGAACGCGCAGGAACGGACCAGGTACGGCCGCAACGGCATCTACGACGTCACGGTGCACCGGGAAACCCCCTCCGGACCGGAGGTCGTCGCGGAGTTCCGCGGCCGCAGCCGCACCGTTGGACAGATCAAGCGCTGAGGAGTCTTCCCCCATGACGACCACGCACAACGAGGTGCCGAGCGCACGCCGGCTGGGTGCTGCGCCCGCAGTGGACGACCTCTCGCCGGCAGAACGGCTGAGCACCGACGAGCTTCGCGCGCTGCAGCTCGAACGACTGCAGTGGACCCTCCACCACGCCTACGACAACGTCCCCTTCTACCGTCGGAAGTTCGACGACGCCGGCGTGCACCCGGACGACTGCCGGGAACTCGACGACCTGCAGAAGTTCCCCTTCACCACCAAGCAGGACCTGCGCGACAACTACCCGTTCGGCATGTTCGCCGTCCCGCAGGACCAGGTGCGCCGGGTGCACGCCTCCAGCGGCACGACCGGCAAGCCCACCGTCGTCGGCTACACCGAAGGCGACATCGACGCGTGGGCGACCGTGGTCGCGAGGTCGATCTTCGCCGCCGGGGGACGGCCCGGGCACAAGGTTCACGTGTCCTACGGGTACGGCCTGTTCACCGGCGGGCTCGGTGCCCACTACGGGGCGGAGAAGCTCGGCGCCACCGTCATCCCCGCTTCGGGGGGCATGACCGCGCGGCAGGTGCAGATCATCACCGACTTCCGCCCCGAGATCATCATGGTGACGCCGTCCTACATGCTGACGCTCCTCGACGAGTTCGAGCGCCAGGGGATCGACCCTCGCAGCAGCTCGCTCAAGGTCGGGATCTTCGGTGCCGAGCCGTGGACCGAGCAGATGCGTCGCGAGATCGAGGAGCGCGCCGACATCGACGCGGTCGACATCTACGGCCTCTCGGAGGTCATGGGACCCGGTGTGGCGCAGGAAGCGATCGAGACCAAGGACGGTCTGCACATCTGGGAGGACCACTTCTACCCCGAGGTCATCGACCCGATCGACGGTGTCCCGCTTGCCGAGGGCGCCACTGGCGAGCTGCTGTTCACCTCGCTGACCAAGCAAGCGCTGCCGATCATCCGCTACCGGACCCGCGACCTCACGGCGCTGCGGCCCGGGACGGCGCGTCCTGCCTACCGGCGCATGGACAAGGTCACCGGTCGCAGTGACGACATGATCATCCTGCGCGGGGTGAACGTCTTCCCCACCCAGGTCGAGGAGATCGTGCTCGACACCACCGACCTGTCTCCGCACTTCCAGCTCAAGATCACCCGCCAGGACCGGCTCGACCGGCTGACTGTGCTCGTCGAGGCGCTGCCGGAAACCACACCGGAACGTCGGCAGACCGCCTCGGAGGAGGTCGCCGCCCGGGTCAAGGACGGTGTGGGAGTCAGCGTCGGCGTGGAGATCGTGGAGCCCGGTTCCCTGGAACGCTCGGTGGGCAAGCTCCGCCGCGTCATCGACCAACGCCCTCGTGACTGAAACCACTTGCGATAATGGCTCCCATGACCGATCCACCCAGCACCCGCGGCACCAAACGCGGTCGCCCAGGCTACGACTTGGAATCCCTGCTCGCGGTGGCGGTCAAGCTGTTCAACGAGCGCGGTTACGACGGCACCAGCATGGAGGATCTGTCGCGCAAGCTGCAGATCACCAAGTCCGCGATCTACCACCACGTGCGCAGCAAGGACGAACTGCTGCGACTGGCCGTGAACCGCGGTTTGGACGGACTGTTCGCTGAAGCGGACAAGCTGGAGACCATCGACGGCCGCGCCATCGACAAGCTCGAATACCTGGTTCGGGCCAGCGTCGGCGTGCTCGTCGAGCAGCTGCCCTTCGTGACCCTGTTGCTGCGGATCCGCGGCAACACGAAGGTCGAGAAGGCCGCGCTGGCCCGACGTCGGGAGTTCGACCAGATCGTCGCCGACCTGGTCAGCAAGGCCGCCGCTGACGGAGATCTTCGCTCCGACGTGGACCCGGCGACGGCGGCCCGCCTGCTGTTCGGCATGGTCAACTCGATCGTCGAGTGGTACCGGCCTCACCGCGGCGCGGAGGCGAAGACGCTCGCGGACACGGTGGCCACGGTCGCGTTCGACGGCCTGCGCGTGCGCAAGCAGGACTGATCCGGAGCCCGGCCGACTCGCGCTGAACCTCAGCGCTCGACGTCGTCGAGCCGGTAGAAGTCGTTGATGTGACCGCGCAGCAGCGCAACGGCACGTTCAGCGTCGTGGTCCTCGATCGCCTGGACGAGAGCCAGGTGTTCGCGATGCAGCCGCTGCGAGGTGACTCGCCGGTCCTCCAACGGCTCGTGGGCCTCGACCATCTGGCGTTGGATCGCTGTCCGCAGCGAAGCCATGAGGTGGGCGGCCAACGAGTTGCCGGTGGACTCCGCGATCCGGACGTGGAACTCGGTGTCGAGGCGGTGGAAGTCACCGGTGGTGAGCTCCGGGCCATCCATCTCGTCGAGGATCTCGCGCAGGGCGTGGTGGTCGGCGGAGGTCGCGTGCCGGGCGGCTTCGGTGATCGCCCACTCCTCCAGGGTCAAGCGGGTCCGCAACACCTCGGTGCGGTCGAAGTGGCCGAGGGCCAGCTGCATCTTCAGCAGCATCGAGAGGCCCGTGCCCGGCTGTCCGAGGAAGACAGTTCCGCCTTCAGGCCCGCGGCCGGGTCGCACGTCGACGATGCCCAGGGCTTCGAGAACGCGCAGCGCTTCACGCAACGACGGCCGGCTGACACCGAGGAGTTGAGCGAATTCGCGCTCGCTGGGCAACCGGTCGCCAGGCGCCAAGCGCCCGTCGAGGATGCGGCGCTCGATCTGCGCCATGACCTGCTCGTAGGTCCGGGTCTTGTGCACCGGCTCCCATGAATTCTGGGTAGCGGAACTCATGCCATCCTCGCTTTCCCGGCTGCTACGCCAGCCACTCCCCGGTCCCGTCACGCAACACCGATGCCCACGACATCGGTGTTGCGTCGACCGCCTCGGACAGTCCTGCCGGCGAAGTCGGCCCAGGGCGGTGGAAGCAGGGAACCTTCCTGCCGGGGAAGTAGCAGGAAGGTTCCCTTCCACTGGTCAGCTGCTCAGGAGGTGCCTATGCCTGTGAGCGAACGGACCTCCATCTCGTCGGCCCGGACGCCGTCCTCCCGATCGCCGAGCAGGGTTCCGATGTAGCCCAACAGGAAGGACGCGGGAATCGACACCAGGCCCGGGTTGCTCAGCGGGAACCAGGCGAAGTCGATGCCGGGCAACATCGAGGTCGGCGAACCGGAGACCACCGGCGAGAAGATCATCAAGATCAGGCACGTGCCCATCCCGCCGTACATCCCCCACAGCGACCCTCGCGTGTTGAACCGTCGCCAGTACAGCGAGAACAACAGGGTGGACAGGTTCGCCGACGCGGCGAAGGCGAAGGCGAGGGAGACCAGGAATGCGAGGTTCTGCCCGTTGACCAGGATGCCGCCGACGATCGAGGTGGCGCCGATGACCAACGCGGTCAGCCGTGCCACCCGGATTTCCGACTCGGAATCGGCCTCGCCTCGCCTGATGACGTTGGCGTACACGTCGTGGGCGAAGGACGCCGATGCGGTCAGAGTCAGCCCTGACACCACGGCGAGGATCGTGGCGAAGGCGATCGCGGCGACGATGCCCAGCAGCACCGTTCCGCCGATGCGGTAGGCCAGCAGTGGAGCCGCGGAGTTCTCACCGCCAGGCGCCGACAGGATCGAGTCGGTTCCGCTGACGGCTCCAGCTCCGAAACCGATCACGAACGTGCACAGGTAGAAGACGGACATGGTGACCGTCGCCCAGACGACGGAGCGTCGTGCCTGCAGGGCGTTGGGCACCGTGTAGAAGCGCATCAAGACGTGCGGAAGACCGGCGACACCGAGCACCAACGCCATCGAGAGCGAGATGAAGTCGAGCTTGGTGGTCACGTCCTTGCCGTACTCGGCGCCTGGGGCGAAGATCCGCTCGCCGAGGGGGTTCTTCTCAGCGGCGTGCTGCAGCAGGGAGGTGATGCTGTAGCCGAACTTGCCCATCAGGAACAGGGTCATGAAGGCGACGCACAGCATCAGCGCGACGGCCTTGATGATCTGCACCCACGTGGTTCCCTTCATCCCACCCACGAGCACGTAGACGACCATCAACGCACCAACTCCGGCGATCACGAGAGCTTGCCCAGTGGCGCTGTGCACATCGAGCAGCAGGGACACGAGGCTTCCCGCGCCCGCGATCTGGGCGATCATGTAGATGAAGGAGATCATCAAGGTGGACACCGCTGCGGCGGCGCGCACCGGACGTGGTTGCGTCCGATAGCTGATCACGTCTCCCATCGTGAACCGGCCGGTGTTGCGCAGCAGCTCAGCGATCAGGAGCAGGTTCACCAACCAGCCGACCAGGAAGCCGATCGAGTAGAGGAACCCGTCGTAGCCGTGCACGGCGATGGCGCCGGCGATGCCCAGGAACGACGCGGCGGACAGGAAGTCACCGGACAGCGCGATCCCGTTCTGCGCACCGCTGAACTGCGACCCCGCGGCGAAGTAGTCGGTGGTGGTGCCGGCGCTGCTCACCCGGTAGACGACGTAGAGCGTGAACAGCACGAACGCCGCGAAGATGCTGATGTTGAGCAGCGGGTTGGTGTCCATCACTCGCGCTCCTCACCGGTCGCGTCGCGGTAGAGCTCGGCGGCGCGGGGATCGATTTCGTCGGCCGCGTAGCGCAGGTACAGGGCCGTGATGACCAGGGTGCTGACGAACTGGCCGAGGCCGAGGACGAGCCCGATGTTGACGGCTCCGAACAGGCGGATGGCCATGAATTCGGGGAAGTACGCGGCGGCGACGACGTATCCGGCGTACCAGAGGAGGAACAGGACGGTCATCGGGAAGGTGAACCTGCGCAATGTGCTGCGCAGTTCCCGGAATTCGGCGCTGCGGGCGATGCGGGGGAAGTCAGGTGCTGCAGGGGTGGGTGGAGGCAGATCAGTGCGCCTGGCCGACTTGTTGATCTCACCGAAGGTCGCTTCGGTACCTCGAGCCGGAGGCGGAGACTGGGTGGCGTAGCGCATGCATCCTTCCAGACGTTCGGCGGAGCACCGACGCTATTCCGCCAGTGCTGCAAAGTCCCCCAACTTCGTCCGACGCCCTTGTCCGCGATCTTCACAGATCTCGAAATTCCGCAGGCGTCGTTGACCGCACGACTTGCGATGCCAACCAGGCCGGGAGTCTAACGATCAATTCCTGACTCCTGGACCGCTGCAGCGACACACCACACCTATTGATGAATCGAGCGATCACGCCGAGTAGCCGAAGCCGGCGTGAAACGCCACCCCGCCGATTCTCCAGCGTTGCCGAAGAAGGCGCGAAGATGGACTTCCAGTCGGACATCTTCGCTGATCAACCACCAGTTTCGGTGAGAATAACACGGAGTGGACATGGGAGCCTTCCTGTCGTTCCCACCTGCAGCGTCACCCGTTCGAGGACATTCTCTCTATCGAGTGACTAAAGCCTGGTCAGGCCCGCTCAGGACGAACACGATCAGTGTCTGCCTGCCCCACCCACCCTGCCACGACCAGGGAAGATGATCTCCTCAAGCTTGAAATACCAGGTCAGAAGGATGATTCCGAGATACTTGGTAGATCATTTCAGTGAGGTAATGTTCTGCACGCCGACGACCGGTGCGAACTGATTCGATGCCGCCGCGATCACCCCCGACATCGCAGGCCATCGAACACCGCCGTCGAAGACCGCACTGCCACCCGCGAAAACCCCGAAAACGCAGGCAGCGCCGCCAACCACGAAAGACCTGCCGCGCACACCCGAGGCGGGCCGGCCTGCCCACCACACGAACGCGCAGTTGGCGATGAAAGCTTCGACCGCGCGGGAAAGGACTGCGTCGTGAGCAGCGGAGTAGAAAACCCGCCCGCGAACGCGACCCGGGCGTCCACGTGGTCGCGCGCCACATCTCGAATCACCACGTGGCAGAACTGGAAACTTCCGGTCAAGATCGCCGCCGTCGTGCTCGTCCCAGTCATCTTCGCACTCGTGCTGGGCGTCTTGCAGATCCGCGGTCAGATCACGGAGGCCCGCGACTACGAGCAGATGGACCGGGTTGTCTCGGCAGGACGAGCCGTTCGCACGGCCGTCGACAACTTGCAAGAAGAACGCAGCCAAGCCGCGGAGTTCCTCGTGCGCGGTCACGTTTCCGAGGCCGATGTCAGGAACAGCTTCGCCGCCTCCGACCAGGCGCTGGCCGACACGCAACGCCTCCTCCGCGCCGCGCCGGACAGCGACGCCGTCCGCTACGCCCGTCAGGAGACCGAGCGGCAGTCGACCGAACTCGACCCGATCCGCAGGCTCGTGCTCGGTGGCCGCGCCGACCCCGGCATCACCGCCACCGCCTACACCGAGCTCATCGACGTGATGCTCGCGCTGGACCGCACGCTGATCAGCCAGATCTCGTCGTCTGAGCTCGTGGCGACCGCGACCACGGTGCACGAGCTCGCCAAGATCAACGAAGAGGTGCAGCTGCAGCAGGCGCTCGTGCTCACCGGGCTGTCCCGCGAGAACTTCACCAGCGACAACCTCGCCCGCCTCGCCGCCAGTGAGGCCCGGCGCACCGCGGCGGTCAAGGAGTTCCGCGCGGCCGCCGACCCGCAACAGCGGATGCGTTACGACCGGCTCTACGCCAACCCCCAGGTGCCGGCTCGCGAGACCTCCGTCCAGCTGGCCATGGCCGAGGAGGACAACAGGAGGGCGACCCTCTCCTTGGTGACGCCCGCGACGTGGAAGGACCAGTCCAGCACCGCCACCCGCGCTCTTCACACGCTGCAGGCCGAACTCGACCACCAGCTGCACCGCACCGCCTTCACCCTGCAGGACACGGCAGGCAACCTCGCCGGGCTCCAATCGGTCATCCTGCTCACCGCGCTGTTGATCGCCGCCTTGATCGTGGTCGTGATGGCTCGGCACCTGCTCGGCTCGCTCGACCTGCTGCGACGCAGTGCGCTGGACACCGCCAACCACCAGCTGCCCCACGCGGTCGCCGACATCCGCGCCGGACACGCTCCGCTGGCCGTGGAACCGGTTCCGGTCGTGACCAAGGACGAGATCGGTGACGTGGCCCGCGCGTTCGACGACGTGCACACGCAGGCGGTCACGCTGGCCTCCGAGCAGGCGGAGCTGCGCCGCAGCTACAGCGATTCGTTCATCAACGTCTCTCGGCGCAGCCAGAGCCTGCTGGAACGCCAACTCCGGCTCTTCGAGCAACTCGAACGCGACGAGGAAGACCCCGACCAGCTGGCGACCCTTTTCCAACTGGACCACCTCGCGACGCGGATGCGCCGCAACAACGAGAACCTCATGGTGCTCTCCGGTGCGGACCTGGCGCGGCGTTTCACGCGCCCCACCAACCCAGCCGACCTGCTGCGCGCCGCGGTGTCCGAGATCGAGCACTACCCGCGTGTCAGCGTGGAGCAGCTGCCCGACACCAAGCTCGTCGGTTACGTGGCCAGCGACCTCGTGCGACTGCTGGCCGAGCTGCTCGACAACGCGGCCAACTTCTCCGCTCCGCAGACCCAAGTGGTCGTGTCCGGCACGCGCCAGCGCGACGGTGCTCTGTGCCTCGACATCGACGACGAGGGCATCGGCATGAACGCGGCCGAGCTCGCCGAAGCCAACCAGCGTCTGACCTCGGACGAGGAGATCAAGCAGTCCACTTCGCGGCGCATGGGGTTGTTCGTCGTGGGCCGGTTGGCGCGCCGTCACGGCATCCACGTGGAGTTGAAGCCCGGCCAGGACGGCACGGGGGTGCGCGTGTCGTTGACGATCCGGCCCGAGCTGCTGATCGACGACGTCTCCCTCCCCGCACCGCGCACGAACGGCGTTTACCGCCCCGACAACGACGACGACACGCTGATCCGGCAGTTCGACTGGGAAGCAGCCGAACAGGACGCGACCAGCAACCCGCCGACGCACAACGGGTTCCACCTGTTCCGCGGCACCGACGGTGAGTCGCCGCACAGCTCGGCCGACGACCTTTTCCACACGCAGGAGATCTCCGCGGAACCGCCGCCTGCGATGGAGGTTCCCGAGACCGCGGAGTCGATCCTCGACGAGCTGTCCTCGGCGTGGTTCCAAGAACGCGCCGACGGCAGCCCGGAAGGCGAGGAGGCTCTCCAGTGGCCCGACGAGGCCGATGGCCCGAACACCGAGACCTTCGCGGCCGTCGATGTGGAAGGAAGGGACCCCTCCTCCGACGACGGTGCCGGTTCAACGAACGGCTCGTCGGCACGGGAGTGGTACTTCGCCAGCGATGAGGTCCAGCTGCGCGCCGAGGAGGTCGCTGCCGCTGAACCGACCGACTTCACCGAGGCCGGACTGCCCCAGCGGGTGCCACGGGCAAATCTGCTGGCGGGAAGCGCAAGCCAGGTCGACGACGACGAACCGCGGCCGGCGCGTGACGCCAACCTCGCGCGAGGCAGGCTGGCAAGCTTCCAGGCAGGCGTCCAGCGCGGCCGCCACCGGCTCAACCAAGCGTCGCAGGCCAACGGGACCGCGACCGAGGAACCCGTCACCGCCCAGGCAGAGCCGCAGGCAGACAGCGGCAGCGACGCGACTCGGCCGACCACTAGCAACGAGGACGTGAACCACACGCCCTCCGGTCTGCCCCGCCGAACCCCCAGAGCTCAGCTGGTGTCGGGAATGGCCACCGAATCGACTGCCACACCGCCGCGCGACGCCGATCTGATGCGCGGTCGACTGGCCAGCTTCCAACGCGGTGTCCGCGACGGCAAGCACAGTCTCCGCGACGCCCACCCGTCGACGGACGAGTCCCGGTGACCCCCGAACCAGCGAGGAGGAAAGGAGGCGCCATGAACGCCCAGAACCCCCAGCCGAGTCAGTTCGGCTGGCTCGTCACGGACTTCACCGAGCGGGTGCCCGGTGTTGCTCACGCAGTCGTCGTCTCGGCTGACGGCCTTCTGCTGACGGCGTCGGCGAAGCTGCCGACCGACCGCGCCGATCAGCTCGCGGCCGTCGCGTCCGGCCTGCTCAGCCTCACCCAGGGGGCGGCTCGGTGCTTCGAAGCGGGAGCGGTCACCGAGACCGTCGTGGAGATGGAGCGCGGTCTGATGCTGCAGATGGCCATCAGCGATGGCTCCTGCCTGACCGTGCTGGCGGCCCCGCAGTGCGACATGGGCCTGATCGCGTACGAGATGACGCTGCTGGTCGAGCGCGTCGGGCAGATCCTGACGCCGGAACTGCGTTCCCAACTTCAGGGGGCCAGCCGAGTGATGACCGGACAGTCGGTGTGAGGCGACGATGAGCGAAGGTCCGGACCCGACCGGGCAGCACCGGTGGCGTGACCCCGATTCACCGGAGGACGAGAGCCTGGTGGAGGTCTTCAACCGGTTCACCTTGGACACTGGTCGCCGCGGGTGGCGCCGGAAGCGTGCCCAGAAGGACCCCGGGGCTCAGGGCACGTCCGAGCCTGCTTCGTCCGACCGTGCGCCTGAGGCAGGCTCGTCGACCTCCGGCGCCTCGGCGCCTGAAGCGTCGTGGCCTGCCAACGACTCCACGCCGCGCCCGGTGGACGCCTCGGCACCAGCGGACGCTCCGCCTGTGGGGGAAACGATGTCCACGTCGATCCGCCCCTACGCGTGGACCGGCGGCCGCACCAGGTCGAACCACCACCTGGAGTTGGAAACGCTGGTCTCGGCGAGCGAGTTCTGCACCCGGGACCGGTTGCGGCGCACCGAGCACAGCTCGATCGCCGAGATCTGCCAGCACCCCAGGTCGGTCGCCGAGGTCGGCGCGGTGCTCGGAGTCCCGCTCGGTGTGGCCAAGGTGCTGCTCGGTGACATGGCTGACCTGGGGTTGATCACCGTGCACGAAACCGTCAGCGACAACAGCAGCTCGTCACATTTCCTGCTGATGGAACGCGTTCTGAGCGGGCTCCGTCGGCTCTGATCCCCGACCGAACGCGTCACGCGCAGATACCAGCTTTGACCTGATGACTGAAGTGGGCAGACATGAATCCTGATACGCAAGCCCGACCGGAATCTTCCCGCAGGTCCCCGACCACCACCTCGGCGAAGATCGTCGTCGCAGGTGGTTTTGGTGCCGGCAAAACCACGTTCGTCGGTTCAGTGTCGGAGATCGTGCCGCTGACCACGGAAGCGGTCATGACGGAAGCGAGCCGGGAAGTCGACGACCTGCACGCCACGCCCAACAAGCAGACGACGACCGTGGCGATGGACTTCGGTCGCTTGTCGCTCGACTCGGACCTGATCCTCTACCTGTTCGGCACGCCCGGCCAGCACCGCTTCTGGTTCATGTGGGACGACTTGGTGCGCGGTGCGATCGGTGCGGTCGTGCTGGTCGACACGCGGCGGCTGGCCGACTGCTTCTCGGCGATCGACTTCTTCGAGGACCGCCAGCTGCCCTACATCGTCGGTCTCAACTGCTTCGACGGGAACCTGCACCACCGGGTGCAAGAGGTCCGCGAGGCGATGGCGATCCCGGAGGATGTCCCGATCGTCACCTGCGACGCCCGGAACCGGGAGTCCACCAAGCAATCCTTGATACGGCTGGTCGAATACGCGATGCAGTGGTGGATGCAGAAGCACCCCGAGGTGCAAGGGAATCTTTCTGCCACTCGCTGATGTGGACGCCCGCGGTGGGTGTGGGAGCTCGTCACTCCGGAGCGAATGAGCGAAAGGCTCCCACACCCTCAGAACCGCTGGGTTTTGCGCTTGACCTGGCGTTCCCAACACACGCACAGTTGCTGGCGCATTCCACGATTTCGTGCGTGCGCCGTGGATAGTGCTACGCATGCACTCCTCGCTCGCCACCAAAGCCGCCGCTCTGAACCTCCCCCGCCGCGTCTACCGGGTGGTCGAACTCGCCAATCTCGGGATCAGCCAGTCGAAGGCTTACCGCTGGGCTCGCGCCGACGGCCCGTGGAGCCGCTTGGCTCCCGGGATCGTGCTCGTCGCCCCAGGCCCGGCCACGGTGCGAGATCGCATTGACGCCGCGTTGCTGCGAGCAGGGCCGGGAGCGGTGCTCACCGGCCTCCACGCCGCGCGCATGCACGGCCTGAAGTCACCGCCTGCGTCGGCAGACATCCACGTGCTCATCCCGCACCGGCAGAAGATCCAGAGCTATGCGGGGACGCGGTTCGAACGCACGACTCGCCTGCCGAAGCCGGTGTTCATCGATGGCATTCCGGTCGCGCCGCCCGTACGTGCGGTGATGGACGGCGCCCGCACGTTCCTTTCCGCGGTACTGACCCGTCGGATCCTCTTCGAGGCGATCCGCGAGGAGAACTTGTGCCGGTTCGAAGAGCTGCTGCGCGAGATGGAGAGCGGGAGTCGCCGCGGAACAGCGCTTCCTCGCGCGACGCTCCGCGCCTACCGGCTCGACCTCTCCCCGCCGCAGGACCTGTTGCGAGTGGCTCCGCTTCGCGTTCCAGGGCAACCGCCGGTCGCGCGAGCGGCCAGTCGACGCCGGCATCCCTTGAGCCTGCTCGGACGCGCGTTCCTCAGGACACTGGTGCCGGGTCCGTGATGCCGAGCCGGCCCTCGTCGACGGGTCTCCCCGCGATGTCCACTGCCCTCCCCGCTGGCACGGGTGTGGCTTTGGGCAGCCAGTCACGCGCCACCCGCCAGGCCGTGTCGATCAGCGGTCCGGAGTGGGAGAACGAGTAGGGCGAGAGTCCGACGACGGAGGGAGCCGGAACCACGTAGAGCTCACAACGTGGGGCGTTGACCTGCATGTCCAGACGAGCAGCGGAGACCATTGCTGCCCCGAGGGCAGCTCCGTTGACCCCGCTGATCGACCGCGGTGGTCTTTTCGGGGGCGGCCACGTGGCGATGGAGCCGATCCCGCGTCGCCGATCGGGGTTGAACTCGAACGGCTCGGTACCGCCGCACGGGAGCACGAACACGCGCTCGGCTCCCTGCGCCACGGCGCGGCTGATCGGCATGAAGGCCGCGGGACCTCCGTCGACCAGCCACCGACCGTCGATCTCCACCGGAGGGAACATGCCGGGGATCGAGCACGAGGCCACCAGAGGTGGCAGCGCAGGGCCGTCTTCGAAGTAGACGGCTTCACCGGTGTGGAGGTCGGTCGCGGTCACGGTGACCGGGATCGCCGCGTGTTCGAGCCTGCGGAAAGGCAGGGTTTGGTGCAGCCACCGGGCCAGGCCGTGGTTGCCCATGAGGTGGTTGGCGAAGCCGAGCTTGCCCGCGAGGATCCTCGTCGGCTGGATCGGGAACACATCGGCGCGCCGCATCGACCTCCACAGTTCGCGCAGCTTCTCGACACCGCGCACGGTCGGATCACCGGCGACCCAGGCGGCGTTGAGCGAGCCCGCGGAGGTGCCCACGACGAGGTCCGGCTCGATGCCGGACTCGAACAGTGCCGTTGCCAGACCCGCCTGGATGGCCCCGAAGGTGGAGCCGCCGGGCAGGACCCACGCTGTGCGCATCAGCTCGTCCCTCCTGCCTTCACCTCTGCGCAAGAGTAGCGAGGAACGCGGTCTTCGCAGTTCAGGCTTCGCCAGGATCACCGCGTCGGCGTTGCCGCTTGATCTCGGACCGGCGCTTCTTTCCGGCCAGTCGTCGACGTTGCGACCCCTTCGTCGGTTTGGTCGGGCGGCGCATCGCGGGTGGTGGCGCGACGGCGGCGGCCAGCACGTCGGCCATGCGTTCCCGGGCTGCTTGACGGTTGGCCAGCTGCGCACGGTGCTCGGACGCGGTGACCGTGAGCACTCCGTCGGCGAGCCGGTGGGCGAGACGATCGACGGCGCGAGCACGCAGCTTCTCGGGGACCGACGCTGCCCGCGCCAGGTCGAACGACAGCTCCACGCGTGAATCCGTGGTGTTGACGCCCTGACCGCCTGGCCCGGACGAGCGGGAGAAGCGCTCGGAGAGCTCCGCAGCCGGGATGATCCAGGCATTGGTGATGCGCAGGTCTTCGGCCATGCGGCCAGCATGCCGCACGCCCTCTCCCGGGCACAGCAGCACCTACGCAGCCGGGGGTTCTTCCTGCCAGGCACGTGGCAGGAAGGATCCCGTGCTCACGCCGGTTGGCTAGCTGCCTGCGGGCCGCCAGCCCGCGACTCCGCCGGGCACCGGGGCGTCCGGGTCGTAGGGGATGCGGGTGAAGATGAAGGTGTTGAGGTTGAGGTGGTTGGGCTTGCCGTCTGCGTCTCGGCCGACGCGCAGGATCTCTCCCGCGTAGTAGCCGTCCAGGCCCGTCCAGGTCCCGTCGCCGTTGGGGCGGAAACGTGAAGCCCTACCCCGCCGCCCGTGGCCGAGCCGGAGGTCCAGCAAACCGTCGCTGAGCACCCGCACCACGTGCGGGGACGGGCCCCAGTACCACTCCCCGGTCAGTTCGAGCAGGTCCTTGTCCACGTCCGGACGAGGGACCCAGGGTTCCGGAATGCGGGGTTCGTGCTCGGCGAGGGCGTCGAGCAGGTCCGTGCCCAGGGCTCCGGTGACTCCGGCCGTGGTGTTGGCCATGAAGATCACCGCTTCGGTTTCGGCCGGGTCGGCCCACACGCTGGCCAGGAACCCTGGCATCGATCCGCTGTGGCCGGCGAGGCGCCGACCGTTGTGCCGCAGCAGTTGGAAGCCGAGCCCGTATCCGGAGCGCCATTCCGGGCCGTCGTCGACCGAACCGGGCACACGCATCTCCGCCACCGTGTCCGGGTGCAGGACCTCGCCGGTGTCGCCCATGACGAAGCGCGCCCACCGGACCATGTCGTCGAAGGTGGACCACAGCTGCCCCGCGGGTGCCATCGCGCCGGCGTCCTCGGCGGGTTCGGGCAGCACCACGTCTGCCCAGGGGTGGACGGCGAAACCGTCCGCGTGCGGGGCGACCGGGCTCAGGGTGGTGCGGCGCATGCCGAGCGGCTGCAGGATCTCCCTCTCCACCACCTCGTGCCACGCGGCACCGCGGAGCCTGGTGACCAGTTCGCCCAGGATTCCGAAACCCACGTTCGAGTAGTGGAACTGGTGACGTGGTGTCGGGCGCAGCGCGCTGTCGTCGACGCTGGCGAGCAGCTCCTCGGCGGTGCCGCCGGGGGTGCGCTCCCACCACTGCCCTGCCGGCTCGGCCGTCAACCCACTGGACTGGCTGAGGAATTCGCCGATGCTGCGGTTTCCCACGGCCGTTCCTGGCACGTAGTCGTCGAGCTTGTCGGCGAGGTCGAGGCGCCCTTCATCGCGCAGCCGCATCACGAGCACCCCGATGAACGTCTTCGTGATCGACCCGATCCGGTACTGGGTGTCCGTCGTCGCAGGCGCACCGTTCACCTGCCCGCGCGAGTCGACCCAGATCGTCTCCCCGTCGCGCACCAGCCCGGCGATGAGGGACGGCACGCGGTTTTCACTCTGCTCCACTGCCAAGCGCCGCAGTAGGGCGCGCTGGGTGGAGGGCAGCAGACTCGTCACCATTCCCCCATGCTGTCACGCCAAAGGCCGTGCGCACGGGTCTTTCGCGGAGCGGCCGACCACAGTGGAAGGAAGGTTCCCATGCACGTGCTCACTCCTTGCGGCTGCGTCGCTGGACTCCCCTGCTGATGCCCTCCCGGACCTCGGGCAAGCGCACCGGCAGCTTCCCGAGCATGACGAGGCCGAGGATGAGCAGCACCAGCACGATCCAGCCGCTCCACCCCAGAAGGCCGACGTGGGCGTTGTCCACGGGGTGTCCGGCTTGGCTGAAGATCAGCGCCATGCCGCCCGCGGAGTTGAGGAAGCCGTGGGCTATCACCGCGGGCCACACGCTGTCGGAGGCCAAGCGCAGCCAGCTGAGCAGCGTGCCCGCGAGCACGCAGAAGGAACCCATCATCAGGAACGACACCACCACCGGCACGGTCGGGTAGTTGTAGCCGAGCAGCAGGATCGGGGCGTGCCACAGCCCCCAGAGCACGCCGGTGGTGACGAACGCGCCGGGCTGACCGAGGGGCAGCAGCGCCTTCACCAGGTAACCGCGCCAGCCGAGTTCCTCGCCGAGTGCCGGGAGCGCGTGCACCCAGCCGAACAGCAAGACCTGGCCGAGGTGGCTGAGCGCGAGCGTGGTCGGCGCTGTCCGGTTCTGCTCCCCGACGACGGTGGGCGTGGTTTGTTCCACGAGCCCGGAGAATCCGGTCCAGTCAGCTTCGTAGCTGCCGAGCAGGTATCCGACGAGCAGCGCCACCAGCATCGCCAAGAGCGGTCCCACGCATCCCAGGAGGGCATAGCGCCACCACTTCCTGATGCCGCCGGGGTTGGTGAGCCCCACGTCCCGCAGCGGGGTTCGGCTCGGGCTGATCCACTTGGTGACCACGAGCGCGGCCACTGCGGGTGTGAACATCATGAGGGTGAGGGCCACCGGTGCCCAGGTCCACAGCAGTCCCTCACCGGTGAGCCACAGCGGTGTGCTCAGCAGCCACGCGGGCAGGTAGGCGAGAACGACGAACCAGACGCTGCCACGAACATCCACTCGATCACGTTCGGAGACCACGAAGGCATTCTGCCAACGCTTCCTGAGCCGTCGCTGAGCACAGGTACGCCACGAGAAAGGGGGCCTTCCTGCCGTTCTGAGTGGCAGGAAGGCCCCCTTGCTCGCATGTTACGGCGCTGCGGCCGGCGGACCCGCGGGCGGCGGCGGTGTGCCCGGAAGCTGCACGACCGGCATCCCTTCGTGAATCTTGGTCATCGCGTCGAACCAGGTGCGGGCCGGCACCTTGCCGCCGTAGATGTTGCCGCGGCTCCCGCAGAGGAACGGCGGGGCGTCACCGCCGCCGTCGCAGATGCCCTGCGGACGCTTGCCGTCGGAGTAGGTCAGCACCGCGCCCGCCATCTGCGGGGTGGCCGCCAGGAAGGCCGCGGACTTGTGCTCCTGCGTGGTGCCGGTCTTGCCGATCATCGGACGTGCCCACTTGACGGCCTGCGCCGCTGCGCGGGAGGTTCCCTCGGTGTCGTCCTTGCTCAGGCCCTGGGCGAGGGCGGTGGCAACAGCGGGTGCGACCGCCTGCTCACACGCCGGCTCGTTGAGCTGGACCGGGTTGCCGTTGCGGTCCCTGACCTCCTCGATCGGGGTCGGCGGGCAGTAGACGCCCTCGCTCATGAGCGTTGCGGCGACGTTGGACAGCTCCAGCACGCTGGTCGGGGTGAAGCCGAGCGTGAAGGACCCGTTGTTGCTGCGCTTGATCGCGTCCCCGAGCGCGGGGCCGTTGGACCCGTCCTTCTTGAGGGTCGAACCCTGCGCGTTGACGCCGTTGATGCTCTTGCGCATCCCGAGCTTGGCGGCCATGTCGACGGCGTTGTTCAGGCCCGCTCGCTCCAGCAGCGCCACGAAGCCGGTGTTCGGCGAGGTCGCCAGCGCGCTCTGCAAGGTGCGGGGCCCGGGCCTGACTCCGTCGGCGTTGTGCACGGTGTAGGGGGCGAGACCGTTCTTGTAGATGCGGGAGGTGTAGCTGGCCGGGACGTCGATCGTGTCGTAGATGCTCATGCCGCGTTCGATCGCAGCCCCCGCGGTGAAGATCTTGTAGATCGAGCCCGCGCCGAAGGGCTGCACCCGGCTGACGATGTCGTAGGCCGTCTGCCCCTTGCTCGGGTCGTTGCCGAAGTCGCGGTTGGCGACCAGAGCACGCACCTTGTGCTTGTCCTTGCCCGGTTCGACGACCGACATCGCGTTGGCGATGCCTTCGGTCTGCGTCGGGACCTGCTTCTGCGCGGCCTGCTTGGCCGCGTCGGACGCGGTGCGGTCCAGGGTGGTGCGGATCGTGTAACCACCGACCTTGAGCTGGTCGGTGTCGATCCCGAAGCGCTCGAGGTAGTCGCGCACGTAGGTGCAGAAGAAGCCGTCGGTGGTGCCGTCACCGATGCCGACGCAGCCGTTCGGCGGACGCCCCAGCGGGGAAAGCACGCCCAGCGGCTCCTGCTTCGCGATCTCGGCGTCTTCCTCGGTGATGCGGATGTCGTTGTGCGGGTCGGCCATCAGGTCGATGACCAGGTTGCGTCGCGCCAGCGCGTCCTGGGGGTTGCTGTTGGGGTTCAGCGATCCCGGCTGGTTGACCACCGCGGCCAGCAGGGCGGACTGGGCGATCGTGAGCTTGTCTGGCGTGGTGCCGAAGTAGGTCTGTGCGGCCGCGCCGACGCCGAAGGTCTGGTTGCCGAAGGGCACCACGTTGAGGTAGCCGGTGAGGATCTCTTCCTTGGACATGGTGCGCTCGAGCTCGACCGCGATCTTGGCTTCGCGGAGCTTCCGCGCGACCGTGGTTTCCTTGGCCTGCTCGGCTTCGAGCTCGTTGGTCGCCGACACGTGCACGAGGTAGTTCTTCACGTACTGCTGGGTGATCGTCGAGGCGCCCTGGGCGGTCTCGCCGCTGCTGACGTTGGTGGCCAGCGCCCGCATCGTGCCGTGCCAGTCGACACCGCCGTGGTGCCAGTAACGCTTGTCCTCGACCGCGGTGATGGCGGCCTTCATCGTGTCGGCGACCTGCTCGGGCTTGGTCTCGACCCGGTAGTCCTTGAAGAAGTAGGCGATGGGCTTGCCGTTGCGGTCGGTCACGGTCGACACCTGCGGCATGTCGCGCTCGGCGAGCGAGGTCGACATCTTCGACATGGCATGGGTGGTCTGGTTGACCATCGCCCCTGCGCCGGTCGCAACGGGCAGCAGCAAAGCCGCCACGAGTACGCCGGCAAGGACGCACAGTCCGAACATCTTCAACAGCACGCCGCTGCGCACGCCAGCCCCTATCACCAAAGTGTCCGCAAGATCCGGCCCACCGACCGCGGAACGCGGTGCCTACCCACGCCCCCGCTCACCGATCCCACCAGTCGGAAAGAAGCCGCTGGCTTCCACTGAGCGGAAGCAAGCGGCAATGGGTTTCGCTTTGCCGTCAGCCAGTTCGTTGATATCACACCGAGGCGTTCGTCCCGCGTGCTGGCGAACAACTGCATTCGACTTGAGACCGACACGGGGGAGGCCGAGATCACTACACTTCGTGACAGGAAGGTTCCCTTGCTCGCGGAGGACTCATGACCGACCCGTTCCTCGATTCGTTGGCCACGGCACTGGGCGGGCAGGCCGCCACCGCCCTCGGAGCCACCGGGACGATGGCGCTGGCCAAGGTGCGCGATCTGCTCCGCCGGAGGTCGCAGCAGGACCCGGAGACACAGGTGGCGTTGGAGGCCGCCGAGCGCGACGACGCGGGGCCTGCTCAGATCACCGCGTTGGCCGAGCGCTTGGACGAGGCGTGCGCGCAGGACGCGGAGTTCGCAGACCAGTTGCGCCAGGAAGGCGCTGCAGTGCACGCCGAGATCACGGCCTCGGACAACGTGGTCAACATCAACAAGGGAACGGTCACCAAGCTGGTGCAAACCCGCGAGATCAACGGCGGGATCACCTTCAACTAGCGGGTGGTGTCCGATTCGTTGAGGCCGGCGAGGTAGCGGTTGTACTCGGCGAGCTCGGGGTCCTCATCCTCATCGACCGGCGGCGCCGGGGGCGGCACCAGCGGCCGTGTTCGGCGGCGTTGCGATTCCTCCGCCTCCGGGGCGGGCTGTTCTTCCTCGGGAGCAGCCTCGGGAGTGGCTTCCTGGCTGTCCTCGCCTCTCTGCTGCGCGAGGTCCATGCGCATCAGCTTGATCCAGAGGAAGATCGTGAAGGCGCCGAAGAGGGGCCACTGCAGCGCGTAGCCGAGGTTCTGGAAGCTCCCACCCGCATCGTGCGCGCGATCCCACTGCCACACGGCCAGGTAGCCGGTGGCGAGGGTGGCCACGATGAACAGCACATGCAGAAGCAGCCATCGCGGGGTCATGAGGCTGCGCAACACGCGTCCGATTCTAGGTGCTCGCCGCCGGTGGTAGCGGCCTGGCTCCTGCCGCCCCGCTCAGCGGCCACGGTCGGTGACCTCGCTCCGCGCGTGACGGCGGGGGACGCCTGTGGCCAAGCGCACAGGCGTCTCACGAGCGCGCGATGACAGGAAGGTTCCCTTCCTTCTCACCCCCACCTGCGGATGGCGAGGGCGCGGCAGGCGATCAGCACAGCGCCTGCGACCGCGAAGGTCACGGGGTAGCCGGAGGCGGCGATGAGGACGCCGAAGCCGATGGCGCCGAGTCCGTGACCGCCGTCGTAGGCGATGTTCCACGCGGTGCTGGCGGTGGCCGAGTCGACCCGCTCGAGCATGAGGATCAAGGTCGTGTTCTGCATGGCCCCGAAACCCGCACCGAACACTCCCGCACCGAGCAGCGCGACGGGGTCGGCCAACCACGCGGCCAGCGCGATCAGCAGCACACCGAAGCCGCCGAGCAGGACCGAGGGGGCGAGGACCCTCCGCTGGCCGAAGCGGTCCCCCAGGTGGCCCGCAAGCCAGCGCCCGAGCATCGTCATCCCGGCGAAGATCAGGAGCGCGGCAGGCGCGATCGAAGGGTCGACGGCCAGCGGCAGGAAGGCCGTCAGGCCTCCGGCCGCTGCCGTGTTGGCGGTCATGATCGTCCAGGACGGCAGCAGGCTGGCGGTCTTGGCCGGTGCCGCGCGTTCCTGCTCCCGGATGCGCACCCGTTCGATGCCGATCACGCTCAACGCGGCCACGACGGGCACCACGCCGGAAGCCCAGAACAGCGGCTCGAACCCGATCCGGCTGCTCAACCACACCCCGGCCGGGAGGAGCGCGACGTTGGGCAGACCGATGGCCAGGCCGTAGTAACCGGCGGCGCGGCCGCGCTGCGCGACGGGCACGAGTTCGGCGGTCAGCGCTGATCCGGTGACGGTCAGGAGCCCGAAACCGATCCCGCGCAGAGCCGACACTCCGAGCAGCACCCACAGGTCGCTGGACAGCGCGAACAGCGGTGTGGGCGCTCCGATCACCGCGGTTCCGAGCGCGAAGAGCGCGCGGCAGTCGACACGGGCGAGCAACCACGGCATCACCAGCTGGGTGAGCACGGTGACGAGCATGAACACCGCGTTCGTCGCCCCGGCGGCGACTTCTCCCGCGCCTCCGGCGACCGCCCACAGCGGAACGACGGGAAGCAGCAGCGCGTATCCGGAGAACCCGCCGATCGTCGCGATCAGGAGGAAGCGGAACGATCGTTGTCGCAGCGGTGTGGGAGAACCGGCGGAGGCGGGGTTGCGCACCTGCTCTTGATAGGCCGGGAACCCCTCCGATGTCCATTCGGGTTCGAATACTCGAATTCCCGGGTTGTCCACTCTTGGCCGATTGTGCGTTTCGTGTCGATCGACTTGTCTGAGCCCGTTTCGGCTCACCTCAAGGAGTTCGCAATGCACCGATTACGAGCACTGGCGTTGGCGGGTGTCGTCGCGGGGGCCGCCCTCGTCCCGGCGACCGCTGCAGCGCCGCGGACCATGGCCGCTCCTCCGCCGTGCAGCGAGGAACCTCGCGAGAACCCGATCAGCGAGTTCACGAGTTACGACGAGCTGCTGGTGGAACTCGACCGCGTTGAACGGGTCAGCACTGGACGAGTGTCGGTCGAGGAAGTGGGCAGCTCCAACCGGGGACGGGGCATGATGCTCGCCCGGGTCGGCACGGGCCCCAAGGTCGTGTTCATCACCGCGGAGATCCACGGCAACGAGAAGACCGGCCCTGACGCCCTGCTCGACGTCCTCGACTACCTGGGCACGTCGGATTCCAGCGCGGCGCAGCAGATCCGCGAGCGGCTCACGGTGGTCGCGATGCCGAAGATCAACCCGGACGGGGCGTCGCTCGACCGGCGCGGCAACGACCTGACGTGGCAGGAGGTGCAGTCCCGGTTCCCGCAGCTAGCCGCCTCCCCGCCGCCGTGGAACTACATCACCGACCAGCGGCAGGGTGACGACTACTCGCAGCGACCCGGTTTCGACGTCAACCGCGACTACCACCCGAACCTGGAGTACCAGCCGCAACCGCAGGACTTCCCTGGTAGCAGCGATCAGCCTGGGTGGTTCCTCAGCCCGGAGACGCAGACGGTGCGGGACGTCTACAAGGGCCTGCAGGCCGAGTTCGGCACGGTCGACACCTACGTCGACCTGCACCACCAGGGTGCTTGCTACACCGTTCCGGGAACCGACGAGTTCGTGACCATGAGCCTGTCCGGCAAGTTCGTCGCGGACCCCTCCACTCCGGAAGGCTCCGCGTTCGCCGACTTCGCCGACACCTACCGGCCGGAGTACTCGAAGCAGCTCAACGTGGCCGCCTACAACGCGTTGCAGGCCGCGGCTGAGAAGAACCCGGCCTTCGGCAACATCACGCTGTACCCGCAGGACATCAACCTGCCGGGAACCGGGCTGGGCGCGTTCCAGCTCAACGGCAGCGGCGCTGTGCTGTTCGAGGTTCGCGGTCAGACGCAGACGCTGGGCGAGCAGCACAGGGAGATGCTGACCAAGACCGTGCACATCGGGCTGGGCGGCATCCTGTCGTCGGTCGCCAGCGGAGAGGTGGAGCAGCTCGACCCGGCCTCCTACGACAAGATCCCGCCGACCGACCGCGGTCAGCGAACGCTGGGTCGGACCACCGACATCGAGGACTGACCCACTGCGCGGCCGCGGGCCGGTGACTGGAAGGTTCCCATGCTCGGCTCGACCACGAGCGGTCGAGCAGGGGAAGCCTCAGGTGAGGAAGGGCCGTTGTCGTCCCGCGCGTTGGCGGGACGACAACGGCTCATCCGTCGAGTTCGTGCAGTGCGGCTTGGGCCGCTTCGAGCTCGGCTCGCAGTTGCTCGACCCGGGCGCGGTGCTGTTCGCGTGCCGCTTCGATCAGCGGCTCGACGGCGGCGGCCACGTCGTCGTGCAGCAGCTTGGCCGCTTGGGCCACGGCGTTGGCCGGTACCTGCGTCGGCTTGACCAGCTTGCGCTTGGGGCTGGTGACTTCGACGCTCCACTGCCCGTCCTCACCTGCGGTGAGTGTGACGACGGCACCCCCGATGCTCTGCTTGGTCTGCCGGGGTGTGCGGCGACCGGCAGCGGACTCACCGGACTTCGCCGTGGTCTGGGGCCGTGGCTTGGCTGCCGGAGCGGCTTGCTTCGCAGCCGGCTTCTCGGCAGGCTTCTCGCTCGCCGCGGACCCCGCTTGCTGGTTGGGCTTGGTCGCCGGTGCTTTTGCGGCCGGCTTGGCCGGCTCGGGGGTGGGTTTCTTGCGAGGTGGCTTGACCTGGGTGATCTCTGCGGTCGAGAAGGACAGGACGTCCTTCGAACCGGCCGGGCGGACCTGGATGAAGTCCCCCTCGGCCGGCTCGTTCAGCGCGATCACCTTGCCTGAGCGCCCCTCTTGAACGCCGACGGCGGAGCTGGTGAACCACACGGTCGGTGTGGTTCCCGCTTTCAGTTCCTCGCGGATTGAGCGCAGTTCATCGGACGACAGCGGTGACATCGCCGCCCCTAGCTAGGGTGCGCCCCGGAACGGGGCTGCTCGACAGTGACCCGAACACCATATCGAACGCCCGTGCGAAAGTTCAACCGGGTGCGGCGCCCGGTTCACTCAGCGCGCAGCCACCTCGTAGTCGGAGTAGTCCACCTTCCTGGTGCGCAGCCAGTACTTCCAGGTGAAACCCGGCCACAGCGTGCGGTTCACGCCGTTCTCGTCGAGGTACCAGCTGCGACACCCACCGACCGACCAGACCTCGTCACCGAGCTCCTGCTGGATTTCGCGGTTGAACGCGTCCTGCACCGGCTGGCGGACGTCGACCTGGCCGATGTCGCCCTTGTGGATGCGGCGGATGCAGTCGATCACGTAGTTCAGCTGCGACTCGATCATGAACACGACCGAGTTGTGGCCGAGTCCGGTGTTCGGACCGAGCAGGAAGAACAGGTTGGGGAACCCGGAGACGGTGATGCCGAGGTAGGTTTCGGCGCCGTCGCGCCAGGCGTCCTGCAGCTTGCGCCCGTCGCGCCCGACGATGGCGAGGTGGTCGTAGGCGTCGGTGACGTGGAACCCGGTGCCGTAGATGATGGCGTCGACCTCGTGCTCCTGGCCGTCGCCGGTCACCACGGAGTTCGTGCGGACCTCGGCGACACCGCTGGTGTCGACGTCCACGTTGGACCGGTTCAGCGCCGGGTAGTAGTCGCTGGAGAGCAGGATGCGCTTGCAGCCCATCGAGTAGTCCGGCGTCACGACCTCACGCAGCTTCGGGTCGGTGATCGTCTTGCGGATGTAGCGCTTGGACAGCCACTCGGCCGCCTTGCCGAGACGCTTGTTGAACACCGCGAAGTAGCGGGCTTCGAGGATCCAGTACATCGCCGCGCGTGCCAACCGCTGCGCGCCTGGGACGGTGCGGAACAGCTTCTTGACCGCCTCGGGGATTTCGCGGTCCGGTTTGGGCTGGATCCACGGGGGCGTGCGCTGGAACAGGTGCAGCTTCTCGGCTTGCTCGGCGACCGGCGGGACGAACTGGATCGCGCTGGCACCGGTACCCACGACCGCGACGCGCTTGCCGCGCAGGTCGTAGTCGTGGTTCCACTCGGCCGAGTGGAAGACCTCGCCTTCGAAGTCCTGCACGCCGGGCAGGTCGGGGTAGCTGGGGATGTGCAGGGCGCCGACGCCCGAAACCAGGGCTCGACCGACGTATTCGGTGCCGTCGCGGGTGGTGACCAGCCAGGTCTTGGCCTGCTCGTCGTACTCGGCGCCGGTGAACTCCACGCCGTGGTGAACGTGGTCGCGGACCCGGTACTTGTCCGCGCAGTAGCTCAGGTACTCGTTGATCTCGCCCTGCTCGGCGAACAGCCGCGACCAGTTCGGGTTCTGCTCGAACGAGAAGGAGTACATCAGCGACGGCACGTCGCAGGCGCAGCCCGGGTAGGTGTTGTCCCGCCAGGTTCCGCCGAGGTCGGAGGACTTCTCCAGCAGGATGAAGTCGTCGATACCGGCCTGCTTGAGCTTGATCGCCATGCCGAGACCGGAAAAACCGGATCCGACGATGACCACCGAAGTCTCGTATCGACGTTGGCCGGACGACTGCCTTTGCACCATCAGAGCCCCTCCTCGGACACCGGCACGCTATCTACTCCGCGGTAGGCTACTACGAGTAGGTTACTTGCGGTAGGGTTGATCCGTGATGAGCTCACCTGCCATCGGCGGACGCAAGCGGATGTCCCGAGCCGAGCGCGAAGCGCAGATCCTGGAAGTCGCCGAGCGCGTTTTCGCCAACGACGGCTACCAAGCGACGTCGATGGACGACATCGCAGCTCAGGTGGGCCTCTCGAAGCCGATGCTCTACGAGTACTTCGGATCCAAGGAAGGCTTGCTGATCGCCTGCCTGCGGCGCTCGAAGCGCGAGCTGCTCGAAGCGACCAGCCTCGCCGCCGCCCAAGCCGAGAGTTCGGAGCAGCTGCTCTACGACTGCTTGTTGGCCTTCTTCCGCTTCGGCGACGAGCACCAGCAGGCGTGGGCGCTGCTGCGCAACGAGTCGTCCATCGCCGACACCTCGGTCAACACCGAGCTGGAAGCGATCCGAATCCAGCAGCGCGACTTCACCGCCGACGTGCTGCGCAAGGTCCGCGAAGAGCTCGACGACGAGCAGGCGGAGGCCTACGCGGAGCTGATCATCGGCGCCAGCGAACGGCTCGCGCTGTGGCGGGAGAACCGACCGGAGGTCACCGCTGAGAGGGCGACCGAGCACATGATCGCGTTGTTCGCACCCGGCCTCGGTTTCTGACCCTGGGCGGGGCACCACCCTTCGCGGTGACCTGCACAAGGGAACCTTCCTGCCACTCCGCCGCACCTCACGCAGCCGCCGGACGTGCACAAGGGAACCTTTCTGCCACCGCCCCGCACGTCCGACCGTGATTCACTCGTTCAGGCTTCATTCTCCGAGAACGGCTCAAGATCCTCTACAGCGTCTCCGATGTCGAGTCAGCCGTGCCAACACCTCTGACTCGAGGAGACTCAATCTTGCGCTCTTGGACCACGCGCACAGTCAAGGCGGCCGTCATGGCCGCAGGCCTCGCCACCGCCGGCACCGGTGCCGCGAACGCGGCGGGAACCTCCGGCATCGAGAAGCCGGACCTGTCGTCCGTACCGGACGAGATCTCCGCGGACCTTCCGGCCCACGCCTGCAAGATGCAGGAGGGACCGGCGTTCCACCCCACCAAGGCGCCGTGCGCTGACGCGCAGCTGAACGTCAGCTCGCCCAACGTCGTCAAGAAGGTCGGCGCGGACGTCACCAAGACCGGGCACGGCATCGCCGGCGAGCTGCAGGACGGTCGTCCCGTGCTCGCACCCGGCAAGCCCAACCGCGTTCTCGGGCACGTCTTCGCCGAGACCACCCGGGTTTCGAAGATGACCAAGACCCGGCCGACGGTCGGCGGCTCGGTGAACCCGGGGCACCTCGGCGTCGTCTACGAGCACACGCCTGACGCCGCGCTGCTCGACACCGAGATCGGGCCGCGCGAGCCGAACCACCAGGGCTTCTCCGCGCTGGACACCGCGGTTGCGCTGACCGCCGCTCAGGGCTACGAGTCCGAGCCGATCAGCATCCCGGTGGCGCTGGTCGCTCCGACGCTGAACAACAACCCGCTGCAGACCTCGGGTGAGCCGCTCACGCTGGCCAAGCCCAGCGACGCGCTGCCCGCGGCGGAGAAGACGCCGGTGCTGGCCGAGGCCGACAAGGCCGTGGGCGGTGTCTCCGGCGCTCCGCCGCAGCAGATCAGCGGTGTTCTGCCCCAGAGCTGAGCACCGCTCGGCGTGCAGTCGACCAACCACAGTGGAATGTCCGAACTGGATCACTCCATCGAGGGTATTCGGGCTGAAAACGCCCGTATGAGTTCGACTCGGAAAAGCGTCGTGTCGCAGACTCTGCCGCGCGACGCAGGAGAAGCGCAGGAATTCCCTGCGCCGCAAGGGTGAGCACCCTGAAGAACAGTCATCCGTGAGGAGAACGACAGTGCGTACCGCTGCACGTATCGCCGGCGTCGCCGGCGCTGCCACCGCCATGCTGGCCCTGGCCGGCCCGGCGTTCGCCGACAGCGCGGACAACGAGGGCGTCAACGGGGCGAACGACAACAACATCAGCGCCGTTCCGGTGCAGCTGTGCGGAGACAACGTCGCCGCCCTCGGCGCGGTGGTTCCGGTTCTGTCGCCGCAGGCCCCGAAGTGCGTCAACGCCCCGGTCGTGGACCACCCGACCGCGAACTGAGCGAGCACGAAGGCGCCGGGTCCTCTCGGACCCGGCGCCTTCGTCATGTCAGCCCCTTCAGGCAGCCGACGTGGCCTTCACGATCTCCACGTCCGGCTCACCGATGTCGAACGGCTCGCCGTTGGCAGCACGCTTGACCAGTGATTCCGGCGGCTGGAACCGGTCGCCGTAGCGCTCCGCGAGTTCGCGGGCACGTGCCACGAAACCGGAGAGCCCGCCCGGGTACCCGTTCATGTACTGCACGACTCCGCCGGTCCACGGCGGGAAGCCGATGCCCATGATGGAACCGATGTTGGCGTCCGGCACCGAGGTCAGCACGCCCTCGTCGAGGCACTTCACGGTCTCCAAGGCCTCGGCGAACAACATCCGTTCCTTCAGGTCGTTCAAGTCGACCTCGGACGGGTCGGTGTCGGCGGAACCGAAGTGCTCCACCAGACCCGGCCACAGACCGGCACGCTTGCCGTCGACGTAGTCGTAGAAGCCCTTACCGCCCGACTTACCGGGACGGTCGAACTCCTCCACCATGCGGTCGATGATCTGCTCGGCGGGGTGCGGATCCCACGTGCCCCCTGCTGCTTCCATGGCGGCCTTGGACTCGTCGCGGATCTTGCGCGGCAGGGTGAGGGTCAGCTCGTCGAACAGCTGCAGCACCGGCGCCGGGAAACCGGCCTGCGAGGAGGCCTGCTCGATGGAGGCGGGGTGGATCCCCTCGGCCAGCATGGCCACGCCCTCGTTGATGAAGGTCCCGATGACGCGGCTGGTGAAGAAGCCGCGGCTGTCGTTGACCACGATCGGCGTCTTGTTGATCTGACGCACGACGTCGAACGCGCGGGCCAGCGCGCGGTCGCTGGTCTGCTTGCCCGAGATGATCTCGACCAGCGGCATCTTGTCGACCGGCGAGAAGAAGTGCAGGCCGATGAACTCCTCGCGGTTGCGGACACCTTCGGCGAGGTCGGTGATCGGCAACGTCGAGGTGTTCGAGCACAGCAGGGCGTCGCTGTCGATGACGTCCTGGACCTCGCCGAAGACCTGGTGCTTGAGCTTGAGGTTCTCGAAGACTGCCTCGATCACGAGGTCGCAACCCGACAGCGGCTCCACCTGGGCGGTCGGGGTGATGCGGCTGAGCAGCTCGTCGGCCTTCTCCTGCGTGGAGCGGCCCTTGGCCACAGCCTTCTCCAGGAGCTTCACCGAGTAGTCCTTGCCCTTCTCGGCGTTCTCCAGCGAGACGTCCTTGAGCACGACCTGCATGCCGGCCTTGGCGCAGACGTAGGCGATGCCGGCGCCCATCATGCCGCCGCCGAGGACCGCGACCTTCTTCGCCCGGAACTCCGGCACACCGTCAGGACGGCTGCCGCCCGCGTTGATGTGCTGCAGGTCGAAGAAGAAGGCCTTGCTCATGTTCTTCGCGGTCTGGCCGCAGACCAGCTCCACGAAGTAGCGGCCCTCGATCTCGAGCGCGGTGTCGAAGTCGACCTGGCTGCCCTCGACCGCGGCGGCCATGATGTTGCGCGGCGCCGGCATGGGGGCGCCCTTGAGCTGCTTGCGCAGGTTGGCCGGGAACGCGGGCAGGTTCGCGGCGAACTTCGGGTTCGACGGGGTGCCGCCCGGGATCTTGTAACCAGGGGCGTCCCACGGCTGGGCGGCTTCGGGGTTGGCCTTGATCCACGCCTTGGCCTTGGACAGCAGCTCGTCGCGCGTGTCGACGACCTCGTGGACCAGGCCGGTCTTGAGTGCCTTGTCCGGGCGCAGCTGCTGGCCCTGCAGCAGGACGTTGAGCAGTGCGTCAGAGATGCCCAGCAGTCGCACGCTGCGCACGACGCCGCCGGCGCCGGGCAGCAGGCCGAGGCTGACCTCGGGGAACCCGAAGCGTGCCTTCGGGTCGTTCAGGGCGATGCGGTGGTGGCAGGCCAGCGCGATCTCCAGGCCGCCGCCGAGCGCCGTGCCGTTGAGCGCGGCGACCACGGGCTTGCCGAAGGTCTCCAGGCGGCGCAGCTGCTTCTTGACGTTGGCGGTGGTGGCGTTGACGGACCCGGCGTCGTCAGGCCGGGCCTGGATGAGTTCGTGCAGGTCACCGCCCGCGAAGAAGGTCTTCTTGGCGGAGGTGAGGACCACGCCGGTGATGTTGTCGCGCTCGTCTTCCAGGCGCTGCAGGGTCGCGTCCATGCTCGCCTGGTAGCGCAGGTTCATGGTGTTGGCCTGCTGCTGCGGGTCGTCCAGGGTCAGCACGACGATGCCGTCGGCGTCGGACTCCCAGCGGATGGTGTTCTGCTCGCTCATGTCTGATGTGTCCCTCAGCCGATCCGTTCGACGATGGTCGCGATGCCCATGCCGCCACCGATGCACAGCGTGGCCAGGCCGTAGCGGAGGTTGCGGCGTTCGAGCTCGTCGATGACGGTGCCCAGGATCATCGCGCCGGTGGCACCCAGCGGGTGGCCCATGGCGATGGCACCGCCGTTGACGTTGACCTTGTCGTGGCCGACGCCGAACTCCTTCATGAACTTCAGCGGCACTGCGGCGAAGGCCTCGTTGATCTCGATCAAGTCGATCTGCTCGATGCTCATGTCGGCCTTGCTCAGCGCCTTGCGCACGGCGGGGCCGGGGCCGGTGAGCATGATCGTCGGGTCGGCACCCGAGAGAGCGGCGGAGACGATGCGGGCGCGCGGCTTGAGACCGGTGCGCTCCCCGAGCCCCTTGCTGCCGATCAACGCCAGCGCGGCGCCGTCGACGATGCCGGAGGAGTTGCCGGGGGTGTGCACGTGGTCGATGTGCTCGACCCAGTGGTACTTCTGCAGCGCGACCGAGTCGAACCCGCCGAGCTCGCCGATGTCGGCGAAGGAGGGCTTGAGCCCGCCGAGGGATTCGGCGGTGGTGCCGGGACGGACGTGCTCGTCGCGGTCGAGGACGGTGAGGCCGTTGCGGTCCTTGACCGGGACCACGGAGTTGGCGAAGCGCCCGTCGGCCCAGGCCTTGGCGGCGCGGTCCTGAGACTCGGCGGCGTAGGCGTCGACGGTTCCGCGGTCGAAGCCTTCGATGGTGGCGATGAGGTCGGCGCCGATGCCCTGCGGCACGAACGACGTGGCGTAGTTGGTCTCGGGATCCATCGCCCAGGCGCCACCGTCGGAGCCCATCGCGACGCGGGACATGGACTCGACCCCGCCTGCGAGGATCGCGTCCTCCCAGCCGGAGCGGACCTTCTGCGCGGCGATGTTGACGGCTTCCAGCCCGGATGCGCAGAAGCGGTTGAGCTGGACACCGGCGACCGTCTCGGGCAGGCCGGCGGCGATCGCGGCTGTCTTGGCGATGTCACCGCCCTGATCGCTGACGGGCGAGACCACGCCGAGCACGACATCGTCGATCAGCGCGGGATCGAGCTGCGGATGGCGGCGTTGCAGCTCCTCGATCAGGTTCACGGCCAGGGTGATCGGTTTCACCCCGTGCAGGGAACCGTTCTTCTTTCCACGACCCCGCGGTGTGCGGATCGCGTCGTAGACGAACGCCTCGGACATGTGTGGCGTGCCTCCTCATTGCGGCAGGTGCTCCACCCAGAGTGTGACACCGATACTGTCACAGTCAATGACTGCGGCGCTGTCGGCCAGGTGGAGCAGCGTGCGTTCCACGCATGGGAACCTTCCGCTCATCATTCACCCACGGATCCAGCTGAGGTTCAGCAGGAAGGTCCCCCTGCTGCACAACGACGGAGCGGGGCCGCCGCAACGGCGACCCCGCTCCACTCGCGGACCAGCGGATCACCGCAGCAGCGATTCCGCTCCCAAGCCTCGGATCGAGGCGTCGAGGACCTGCACGGTGTGCGCCATCGACATCTCCTCGTCGCGGCGCTCCAGGGCCGTGCGGATCTGCATCGAGCAGCCCGGGTTGGCCGTGACCAGGAGTTGTGCGCCGGTGTCGAGCACGTTGGCGGCCTTGCGGTCACCGAGCTCGCGGGCCGCCTCGGGCTGCAGCAGGTTGTAGACGCCGGCCGAACCGCAGCACAGCTCGGCCCGGTTGATCTCGCTGAGCTCCAGTTCCGGAATGGCGCGCAGCAGTTCGCGCGGTTGCGACCGGATCCCCTGACCGTGGGCGAGGTGGCACGCGTCGTGGTAAGCGATCTTCACTGGCAGCGGGTGTCGTTCCGCCACCGGTCCCAGCTCGACGAGCAGTTCCGCGATGTCGCGCACCTTCGCCGAGAACCGCTCGGCCTTCTCCCGGTACTCCGGGTCGTGCTGGAGCAGCCGCGGGTACTCCTTGAGGGTCGAGCCGCAGCCGGCGGAGTTGATGACGACGTGGTCCACGCCGGACTCCTCGAAGGTGTCCAGCAGGTCGCGGGCGAACCGGATCGCCTCTTCCTCGCGACCGGAGTGCTCGCTGAGCGCGCCGCAGCACCCCTGCGAGGGCGGCACCACCACGTCGCAGCCTTCGGCGGAGAGGATGCGTGCGGTGGCCGCGTTGACGTCGGGGAAGAACGCCGACTGCACGCAGCCGGTGATCATGCCGACGGTCGCGCGCTTGGTGCCCTGGGCCGGGACGCGTGAGGGGAGCTTCTCCACGCGGTTGATCGGGGGCGCCAGCGACTCCATCACCTGCAGGCCCGCGGGGAGCTTGCCCATCAGGCCGGTCCGCTTGAGCAGCTTGCCCAGGCGGCTGCGCTGGTAGAGGGCCAGCGGACCGCGCATCGCACGAAGCCGCTTGGGGTACGGGAACAGCGTGAAGATCGCGGTGCGCATCAGCTTCTCGAAGCGCCCGCGCTTGTGGTGGCGTTCGACCTGGGCACGCGTCTCGGTGATCAGCGTCCCGTACTGCACACCGGAGGGGCACGCCGTCACGCAGGCCATGCAGCCCAGGCAGGCGTCGAAGTGCTCGACCACGTTGTCGGTGAGAGGTTCGCCTTCGAGGCCTTCCTTCATCAGGTAGATGCGACCGCGAGGGGAGTCCATCTCCTCGCCCCACAGCTCGTAGGTGGGGCAGCTGGGCAGGCAGAACCCGCAGTGCACGCAGTCGTCGATGAGCTCGCGCTGCGGAGGGTTGAAGGCGTCGAAGGCACCGTGGCGGGCGGGGGTCTCGGTCATCAGATTCCTCCCACGAACCGGCCGGGGGCGAGCCGGTGTTGCGGATCGAACTGGTCCTTGGTGCGGCGCATCAGCGTGAACGGTCCCGCGGCGACGGGACCCCACGGGTCCACGTGGTCGAGGACCGCGCGGGGGGCGCGCTCGACCACGGCGTAGGTGCCGCTGTCGCGCAGGTCGGCGGTGAGCCGGGCGATGTCGGCGGGATCTGCGTCGGCGGGCACGCCGAGGTGCAGCACGCCGAGCCCGATGGCCCCGCGCACCGTGACTGGCAGGTCGCCGGAGCGCTGCTCGATCGCGGTCAGCAGGGAGGCCATGGCGACCGGCTCGGCACCGACCCGCAACCCGGTGCCGTCAGCGGTGAAGGGGTGCTGTCCCCACCACTGCGGCGGCTGGTCGGTGACCTCACCACCGATCTTTTCCGCCAGCTCGAGCGCCCGCGCGTGGGTGGCAGAAGGGCGACCTTCCAACTGCCCGCACACCACGAGCGGTCCGCCCGTGGGCCGGTCGACCTCGATGGCCGTCGGCATCTCCTGCGAGTGGCGGATGGTGTCGGCGGCGGCCGCCGCCGCGGCGGGCTCGTCGGTGGTGACGGTGATCCACCGGTGTTCGGCGGCGACGGGGTGCAGCCGGAACACCGCCTCGGTGATGACACCGAGGGTGCCGAACGAGCCGGTGTAGAGCTTGCAGAGGTCGTAGCCGGCGACGTTCTTGACGACCTTCCCGCCTGCTGTGGTGACGGTGCCGTCGGCGAGCACGACGGTGATGCCGATCAGCAGGTCCCGAACGCCTCCGAACAGGTGCCTGCAGGGTCCGGAGGTGGAGGTGGCGATGACCCCGCCGACCGTGGCGGACTCGATGGGTTGGTCGATGGCCAGTTGCTGACCGCCGGCGCGCACGGTGCGGTTGATCTCGGCGATGGGGGTGCCGGCCAGCGCGTGCACCACCAGGTCGCCTGCTGCGTGCTCGACGACCTCGTTGGCGGGGGAGACGTCCAGCAGCAGGTCCACGTCACGAGGTGGCGCGCCCCAGTCGAGCTTGCTGCCCGAGCCCTTGGGCAGGACGCGCAGGTCGTGTTCTGCGGCGACCTTCATCGCGGCCGAGGCCTGCTCGGTTCCCGCGACCTCGGCCACCAGCGAGTGGCCGATCCCGTGGGGGTCGTCGTCGCGCGCCGGCACGGTGACGTGGTCGGCACCAAGTGCGGCGACCAGCGCGCCGTGGGCCGCGTCGGTGGTTTTCGTGGGCATCAGAACTGCTCCGCCAATCCCGCTTCGGTCAATGGGTGCACACCTTTCCGCCGACCCGGTACTTCCCCGCACAGCCGCGGAGTGGGGAAGACCTTGCCGGGGTTGCAGATTCCCGTCGGGTCGAACGCGCAGCGGACTCGCTGCATGGTGTCGAGGTCGTCGGCGGTGAACATGCGGCCCATGTACTTGACCTTGTCCGCTCCGACGCCGTGTTCACCGGTGATGGAGCCGCCGTGCTCGATGCACAGGTCGAGGATGGCGCCCGAGACGGCTTCGGCCCGTTCACCCGCTCCGGGTTCGGAGTCGTCGAAGAGCACCAGCGGGTGGAGGTTCCCGTCGCCGGCGTGGAAGACGTTGGCGACGCGGACGCCGGAATCGCTGGACAGGCGGGCGATGCGGCCCAGCACCTCGGGCAGCGCGGTGCGCGGGATGACCCCGTCCTGGACGATGTAGTCGGGGCTGATGCGGCCGACGGCGGCGAAGGCCGACTTGCGGCCCTTCCAGATCATGGCGCGCTCCGCGTCGTCGGCGGCGACCCGGATCTCGAACGCGCCGTGCTCCTGGCAGTGGCGTTCGACTTCGGTGAAGGTGTGCTCCACCTCGGCCGCCGGCCCGTCGAGCTCGACGACCAGCACGGCACCCGCACCCTCGGGGTATCCGCACTGAACCGCTTGCTCCGCGGCTTCGATCGACAGGGCGTCCATCATCTCGATCGCTGCGGGCGTCACGCCCTCGGCGATGATCGCCGACACGGCGCCGCCTGCGTCGTCGGTGGAGGGGAACCCTGCGAGCAGGGTTTGCACTGCTTCGGGTTTGCGCAGCAACCGCACGGTGATCTTGGTGACGATGCCGAGGGTCCCCTCGCTGCCGATGAAGGCCCCCAGCAGGTCGTAGCCGGGAGCTTCACGCGCGTCGGAGCCGAGCTCGACGAGTTCACCGTCGGGAGTGACCACTTCGACTCTGAGGATGTGGTTGACGGTGAAGCCGTACTTCAAGCAGTGCGCGCCGCCGGAGTTCTCCGCCACGTTGCCCCCGACCGAGCAGACCTGCTGGCTCGAGGGGTCGGGGGCGAAGTAGTAGCCCTGCGGTGCGGCGGCTTTGGTGACGTCGAGGTTGATCACGCCCGGCTCGACGACGGCGCGTTCGTTGTCGGCGTCGATTTCCAGGATGCGCCGCATCTTGGAGGTGACGACGAGAACGCCGGAGGAGTGCGGGAGGGCGCCTCCCGACAGCCCGGTCCCGGCGCCTCGGGCGACGAACGGGATCCCGTGCGCGGCGCAGGTGCGCACGACGTCCCGGATCTGCTCGGCGGTCTCCGGCAGCACGACGACGGCTGGGATGACCCGGTGGCTGGCCAGCCCGTCGCATTCGTAGGTCCGCAGCCGCTGCGGGTCCGTGATCACCGAGCCGTCTGGCAAGGCCGCGCGGAACTCCCCTATCGCGGTATCCAGCGCGGTCGACTCGTCCACCGCGCGTTCGGCTTCGACACTGGCCGACTGCATTGTTCAGCCTCCCGGGAAACTTCCGCCTAGCAGAAAAACGGTTCCGTAAAAGGGAATACTAGGTTGCTCACAACATAGATACAAGAGGTGGACAAGATGCGTCTTCCCCTTACGAGTGTGCCCGAATATGCACGTCAGAGACGATCTGCGCAGGTCGGAGCCGCGGCACGGGTGACAGGAAGGTTCCCTTGCTCGCCGCCGGATTCCTAGAGCTCGGCCAGCGCCTTCGCCGAGGGGAAGACCTCGTCACCGAGGCGTTCCACCGCCGCCAGCACGTGGCCGCTGGGGAACCGGTAGCGCACCCGGTCGGGCACGGCGCGTCCCACGGCGCGGAACGCACGGGCGCCGGCCGTGGCGACCGCAGCGGGCAGCGCGCGCTTGCCGTGCAGGCGGGGCGCCCAGTCCGGGAGCAGCGAGTACGCCAGGTGCCCGATCGGCAGGTAGCCGAGGTTCAGCGGCCGCAGCTGCGGGGAGGTGAAGGGGCGGTGCAGGAACCGCACCACCACGTCCGAGTCCTGCGTGCGCGCCAGCTCGGGACGCACGTGCTCGAAGTAGTCGGCCACCTCGGCCCGCGACCCGGGCACCTGCTGCGGGTCGAGGCCCACGAGTTCGGCCGACCGGCGCTGCTCGGTGAAGTAGCGGTCGTGCTGGGCATCGCTGAGCGGGAACCCGGCCCGCCGCACCACCTCGGCGAACGTGGCGACCTCGGCGCAGTGCACCCACAGCAGCAGGTCCGGGTCGTCGAGGCGGATCGGCTCGCCCGTCCGCGGGTCCCGGGCGCTCAGGGTGCGGTGGACGTGGCGAACGCGTTCGGCGGCGGCGCCGGCCTTGGCGGTGGTCCCGTAGGTGGAGACGCCGACGAAGTCGCTGGTGCGGCGCAGCCTGCCGATCGGGTCTTCTTGGAACCGCGAGTTCTGCACCACCGCGGCCACCGCACGGGGGTGCAACGCCTGCAGGAACAGGCTGCAGATCCCCGCGAGCCACATCGTCGGATCGCCGTGCAGGTGCCAGGTCACCGTCCTCGGCCCGAACAAGCCGACGTCCGTCATGGGCCCTCCGCGCCCGTCAGCAGCACCGGCACCCACTGCTCCGCGGCCGTCAGCGAACCGTGGTGGCCGCGCAGCGTCGACTCCCCCGGCTCGACCACCGACCTGACCACCCCGGTGGTGCGCATGATCGCCAGCACGTCTCCGATGCGCGGGCGCACGGATGCCGACACCGGCCCGAAGTAGCCCGCTTCGACGGCGTCTTCCGCGGTGAGCACCGAGCCGCGGTCGCCGATGGTCTCCCGCCAGGCGGCCAGCACGTCCTCCCGGGCCCCTGGCCAGGTGTAGACGTGGCGGGCGCGCACCTCGCCACCGAGCAGCCGGACACCCTCCTGCAGCGCCGGGTCGCTGTCGGCGTCGATCACGCCGGTCGGGTCGATCTCCACCATGCCGTGGTCGGCCACCACACCGAGCACCGCGCCGGGCGGTAGTTGTTCGGCGACCATCTGCACGAACGCGTCGACCTGACGCAGCTGCAGCCGCCACTGGACCGAACCCGGTCCGTGGATGTGGCCGAGCAGGTCGACGCCGCCGTGGTAGCCGTAGCAGAGGGTGGGCCCGGGGCTGGTGGCCGCGTCGAGGAGCTCTGCGGCGAGGTCTCCCAACTCCCGCACGCCGCGGAACCGTCCTGCGCGCAACGAGGCCCTGGTCAGTCCGGTGCCGTGGAAGTGGTGCGGCACCGCGGTGCGGACGTCGACGTCCGCCGCCTCGGCGCGTTCGAGCACGGTGGTGTGGGGCTGCACCTGCTCCGGTGGCCACTTCTCCAGCATGCTGGCCCGCTCGTCGTCGCCGGACGGCGCGCTGCGGGCGGTCCAGCTCAGCGGGTGCAGCAGTCCTCCGCCCGGTTCGGCGAAGGTGTAGCCGACGACGCCGTGCTCACCGGCGCAGCGGCCGGTGGCCAGCGAGGTGATGCTGGTGACCGTGGTGGTGGGGAACCCCGCTGTCAGTGGTGGCGCGTTCTGCAGGCTCGCCAGGAACGGCGCGTCGGAGGCGTGCTCGCGCAGCAGCTCGTGGCCCAGGCCGTCGATGAGCAGGACCAGGGCGTTGCGGCACGGCGGGATCCCGATCGTGTCGGTGAAGCCCTCGACCCCCATGGCGGACAGCATCGACGGCAGCACGTCGCGCAGCGCGCGCCCGGTGGGATCAGGGGCGATCATCCAGTCCACGGCTCGCCTCCTTCGCGGCGGGAGCGGTGACCGGCGGTCTGCCGGTCACCGCAGGCCCCGTCAGAATCCCATGGAACGCCCGATGATCTCCTTCATGATCTCGGTCGTGCCGCCGTAGATCGTCTGCACCCGCGAGTCCAGGTAGGCCTTGGCCACCGGGTACTCGGTCATGTAGCCGAACCCGCCGTGCAGTTGCAGGCAGCGGTCGACGACGCGCTTGTTGAGCTCGCTGAGCCACCACTTGGCCATGGCTGCGTGCTCGATGCTCAGTTCACCGCGCACGTGGTCACGCACGCAACGGTCTGCGAAAACCTGGCCGATCTCGACCTCGGTGGCCATCTCGGCGAGTTCGAAGCGGGTGTTCTGGAACTTGCCGATGGGGCGGCCGAACGCGGTGCGTTCGCGGCAGTACTCCTTGGTGATGTCCAGGACCTTGGCGGCGGAGGCGATCGCGGCGACACCGATCGACAGGCGCTCCTGCGGCAGGTTCTGCATCAGGTAGACGAAGCCCTGCCCTTCTTCGCCGAGCAGGTTGCGGGCCGGCACGCGCATGTCGTTGAAGAACAGTTCGGCGGTGTCCTGCGCCTTCTGCCCGATCTTGTCGAGGTTGCGGCCGCGCTCGAAGCCGGGCATGCCGCGCTCGACCACCAGCAGGCTGATGCCCTGGTGCCCGGCGTCGGGGTCGGTGCGGGCCACCACGATGACCAGGTCGGACATGATGCCGTTGCTGATGAAGGTCTTCTGCCCGTTGAGGACGTAGTCGTCCCCGTCGCGGATCGCGGTGGTGCGGATGCCCTGCAGGTCGCTGCCGGCGCCGGGTTCGGTCATGGCGATCGCGGAGATGAGCTCGCCCGAGCAGAACCCGGGCAGCCAGCGCTGCTTCTGCTCGTCGTTGGCCAGCTTCATCAGGTACGGCGCGACGATGTCGTTGTGCAGGGGCGAGCCGAAGCCGGAAACCCCGGCGCGGACGAGTTCTTCGTCGAAGACGACGTTGAAGCGGAAGTCGTCGACACCGCCCCCGCCGTAGGCGTCGTCGACGGCGAAACCGAGCAGGCCTTGCTCACCGGCGGCGCGCCAGGATTCCCTGCTGACCTGACCGGCTTCCTCCCACTCCTGCTGGTGCGGGACGAGTTCCTTGTGGACGAAGGTCCGAACCGTCTCGCGGAACGCCTCGTGTTCGGGCTCGAACAACTCCCTGCGCATGGTCACGCTTCCTTCCGGTTGGTGGCGGGCAGTGCGAGCAAGGGAACCTTCCTGTCATCCACTGCCCGACACGCCGCTTCAAGGGGACGGTTCTGTCGGTCGGGTGCGCCGCGGGTCACTGCGGCGTGGAGCGCATCGCCCCGGAATCGAGCAGCTCGCGGGGAAGTCCCCAATCGCGGAGCACCTCTTCGGTGTGCGCCCCAGGGGTGGCGACCGCACCGGGTTCGGGGTTCGGGGTGCGGCTGAAGCGTGGCGCTGGGGCGGGTTGAACGGTCCCGTCGCGGCGCAGCAGGGTTGTGCGGGCCGCCAGGTGCGGGTGCTCGTCGGCTTCGGCCATGGACAGGACCGGGGCGAAGCAGGCGTCGGAGCCGTCGAAGATCTCGGTCCACTCCTGCTGGGTGCGCTGCTTGAACCGCTCGGCGAAGGCCTTCCGCAGTTCGGGCCAGTTCGACGGGTCGTCGCGGTCGGGGACCTCGCCGGTCAGCTCGAGCTTGTCGAGCAGTTCGGCGTAGAACTTGGGTTCCAGCGCACCCACCGAGACGTGTTCGCCGTCGGCGGTTTCGTAGACGTCGTAGTAGGGCGCACCGGTGTCGAGCAGGTTGGTGCCGCGCTCGGTGCTCCAGGCACCGGAGTTGAAGAAGCCCCACAGCATGGCGCCGAGGTGCGCGGTTCCATCGACGATGGCCGCGTCGACGACCTGGCCGCGGCCACTGCCGCGGGCCTCCAGCAGGGCGGCGAGCACGCCGACCGCCAGGTACATCGCGCCGCCACCGAAGTCGCCGAGCAGGTTGGCCGGGACCTGCGGCGGGCCGTCCTTGCGTCCGATGAGGTGCAGCATGCCGGTCAGCGACACGTAGCCGACGTCGTGGCCGGCGGTGTGCGCGAGCGGGCCGTCCTGACCCCACCCGGTCATCCGCCCGTAGACCAGTCGGGGGTTGAGCTCCCAGCACTGTTCCGGGCCGACGCCGAGGCGTTCGGTGACGCCGGGACGCAGTCCCTCCAGCAGCACGTCGGCTTCGGCTGCCAGCGCCAGCACCGCTTGCGGCCCCTGCTCGTGCTTGAGGTCGACCTGCACCGAGCGCTTGCCCCGGTTGAGCAGGTCCTCGTCGCCACCGGACCCGCCGGGCCGGTCGACGCGGACCACGTCCGCTCCGAGGTCGGCCAGCAGCATCGCGCAGAACGGTGCGGGACCGATCCCGGCGAGCTCGACGACTTTCACCCCGGCCAGCGGGCCACCCCTTGCCGTCACGACAGATCCTCTCCCCACGACGCGGAAGCCCGAGCCCTCGGACAACGCTGTGTCACGCGACACACGAATCACGACGCAATCAGTGTTACATCGTTGGTGTTACAGCGGTCAAGGAGTAGCGTGTCGGCATGCTCCGAACTGCGGACGAAGAGCTCACCATCGACGAACTGGCCGCCCGTGCCGGGGTGACCGTGCGGACGGTCCGCTTCTACTCGTCGCGCGGCCTGCTGCCGCCTCCGCGGTTGCGCGGTCGTCTCGGACTCTACGGCGCCGAGCACCTCGCGCGACTGGATCTGATCCGCGAGCTGCAGACGCTGGGCTTCACGCTGTCGGCCATCGAACGCCACCTTCAGCGCATCCCGGAGGGCTCTTCGCCGGACGAACTGGCCTTGCAGCGCGCGCTGATCGCCCCGTGGACCGACGAGCACGCCGAAGAGCTCGACCGCCACGAACTCGACCGCCGCGCAGGCCGCCACCTGGACGACGAGCTGGTCGAGCACCTGGTGGAACTGGGGATCCTCCAGCGCATCGACGACCCCGACAAGCTGCGGCTGCCCAGCCCGGCGATGCTGGGCGTGGGACTGCAGATCCTCGACCTGGGGCTGCCGCTGGAGATGCTCGTGCAGGCCAAGGGGATCGTCGAGAAGCACACCGCGCAGATCGCCACCGAACTGCGCGAGCTGTTCGCGGCGAACGTGCTGCGCCCCTACGTGGAGCACGGCCGCCCCGAGGACGAGCGGGAACGCGTGCGCGCGGCGACCGACCAGCTCCGGCCGCTGACGATCCAGGTCCTGGTCAACGGTTTTCAGCACGCCGTCAACGACGTCATCCGCGACCACGTCTGATCCGACCGCTCCTCCCCCGAAGTCGCTTCCTCCCCGCGCGGTTCGTCGCGGTGTGATTTCCAGCGTTCGGCGCTGGTCCCGATCGCGCTCGATCAGGTTTCATCTCGTCAACGCGCGACACGCAACCGCTGTTTCGGTGCGAGGGGAGATCGGCTGCGATGAACACCGTGGACGACTGGGCCGAGGCAGCACTGGCCACGACCCTCCCGCGTCTGCTCGCCCACACCACCGCCCAGTTCCCGGACAAGCCCGCCTTGACCGACTCCGGCCGGACCTTCACCTGGCAGCAGGCCGGTGAGGAGGTCGAGCTGCTGGCCGCGGCGTTCCACGCGCTCGGACTGCAGCGCGGCCAGACCATCCTGCTGATGATGTCCAACCGCGCCGAACACTGGCTGGCCGACGTCGCCGCGGCTCACCTGGGCGCGGTCTCCAGCACCCTGCACCCGTCGTTGAGCCAGGACCAGGTGCACGCCATCGCCAGCCACAGCCGCGCACGCGTGGTCGTGCTCGAAAGCAGCAACCAGCTGCGGCGGTGGGCGAAGGCACTGCGCAACCACAGCACCATCGAGCACGTGGTGGTGCTCGATGAGGCCGTGATGGTTGGCGCCGACCACCGGTTCCAGACCTGGAGCGACCTGCGAGCACGGGGTGCTCAGCGCCTGCGGGAAAACCCGGAGCTCGTGCAGCGGGCGAGCGCGCCGATCAGCCCGGGCACCCCTGCGGCCGTGATGTACCCGAACGAGGACAGCGATCAGATCAAGGCCGTGGTGCTGACCCACCGCAACATCTGCTTCGCCGCGGCGGCGCTGCACCAGCTCACGCGGCCGCGGCCGAACACGCGACGGCTGAGCTACCTGCCGCTGAGCCACATCGCCGAGCGGGTGGTGGGCATCTACGCCGCGATCCACGACGCCGCGCACGTGCACTTCTGCCCGGAGCGCGAGGACGTGCTCTCCCAGTTGCGGAAGGCACGGCCGACGCTGTTCTTCGCCTCGCCCGAGATCTGGTCGCGGCTGGCCGGAGCGCTCCGCGACATCCCCGCTGAGCAGCGGGCCAACGCCCGCGACGGGCGCAGGGCGCGGGAACGCATCGGCTTGGGCGGCACGGTGTGGCCGTCAAGCAGGTCCGGCCCGATCAACTCCGAGGAGAGGGAGCTGTTCCGCGGCATCGGGCTCGACGTCTGCGAGTTGTGGGGGCTGACCGAGACGACGGGGTGCGCGACCACGAACCACTCCGACGCCCGCCGCACCGGCACGGTCGGCCGGGCGATGCCCGGCATGGAGATCCGCATCGCAGCGGATGGAGAGGTGCTGGTCCGCGGGCCGCTGGTGTGCGCGGGGTATTTGGAGGCCGACGGGCTGGTCCGTCCCGCCACCGACACGGACGGCTGGCTGTCGACGGGCGACGTCGGCGAGCTCGACCAAGACGGTTACCTGACGATCACCGGTCACAAGCCCGAGCTGTTCGGCGGCGGCCTGCCCTTGGCGTTGTGAGCGTCGTCGCGAGCAGGGGAACCTCCCTGCCATTCCGGAAGCCGGTGTGAGGTGGCAGCACGGACGCTCCCTTCAGCGGCCAACTCAGGGGCTGACCACAGGCGGCGGTTGCACCGTTCGCACCAGATAACGTGAGGTCATGCCGACCAACGGGGAAGAGGGGGCCACGCGCTGGCCGCGGCGGCTCTACGAGGAGGGCGAGGAACCCGATCCGCGGTTCACGCTCGCCAACGAGCGGACGTTCCTGGCGTGGATCCGCACCGCGTTGGCGTTGATGGCCGGCGGTGTTGCGGTCGAGGCGCTCAACGCCGTTGCGGCAGAGCCCAGCACACTGCGCACCATGCTGGCGGTCCCGTTGCTGCTGGCCGGTGTGCTGTGCAGCGGCACCGCGTTCACCCGGTGGGTCGCCACCGAACGCGCACTGCGGCGGGGTCGGCCGCTGCCCGCGCCGCGGCTGGCTCCCGCGTTGGGTTACGGGCTGGCCCTGATCGGCGTGGCGGCCTGCGTGCTGCTGTTCGTGACCGGGTTCTGAGATGAGCGGTGACGAGCCCTGGGATCCGGGACTGCAGGTCGAGCGCACCACGCTCGCCTGGTTGCGAACCGTGCTGTCGTTCACCGTGAGTCTGTTGGTGCTGCTCAAGTTGATCTCGCACCACAGCGCGATCGCGGCGGTCGTGTGCGCGCTGGTGACGTTGCCGACCAGCGCGATCGTGGGTTGGCTGGTGTGGCGGCGTCACCACCGCAGTGATCGTCGGCTGCGCGCACAGGCACCGCTGCCGGGCGGGTCGTTGCCCGCCGCGACAGCGGTGCTGTCGATGCTCGCCGGTGCGACCGGCGCGGTCTACGTGCTGTTCGCCTAGGAGCCGTGCTGCATCCCGTGCGGGGGTGGAGCGGTTCCTCAGCGGGCCTCAGGCGACGCGCACGTCGATGTCGACGTTGCCCCGCACCGCGTTGGAGTACGGGCAGACTGCGTCCGCGGCTCCGGCGAGCTGCTGGGCCTGCTCTCCTGGCACCCCGGGGAGGTCGACGACCAGGGCCACGGTGAGCCCGTACCCGCCCTCGCCGTTCGGGCCGATGCCGACCTCGGCGGTGACCGACGAGCCCTCGATGTCGACCTTCTGCTTGCGGGCCACGACCTGCAGGGCGCTGTGGAAGCAGGAGGAGTAGCCGGCCGCGAACAGCTGCTCGGGGTTCGTGGCTCCGCCAGGACCGCCCATCTCCTTCGGAATGGCCAGTTCGAGGTCGACCAGGCCGTCGGAGGTCCGGGTGCGGCCGGCGCGGCCGGCACCGGTGGCGGTGGCTTCCGCGGTGTAGAGAGCAGTCATGATCGTGTCTCCCGATTCTCGGTGACCCGGCGCGCCGCGTCGTTCAACGTGCTCGTCAGGTTCTCCAGCGTGGCCCGCAATTCCTCGACCTCACCGAGGTCCATGCCGGTGGCGGTGACCATCCGCTGCGGGATGTCGCGCGCCTGCTGCCACAGGGCACGCCCGTCGTCGGTGACCTCCACCCGCACCGACCGTTCGTCGGTCTCGCTGCGGGTGCGGACGAGCAGCCCGCGGGCCTGGAGCCGTTTCAGCAGTGGCGACAGCGTTCCCGAGTCGAGCCGGAGCGCTCCACCGAGTTCCTTGACCGTGACCGACTCGCGCTCCCACAGCACCAACATCACCAGGTACTGCGGGTAGGTCAGGCCGATCTCGTCGAGGAAGGGCCGGTAGAGGTTGGTGAACGCCCGCGATGCGCTGTGCAGCGCGAAGCAGAGCATCCGGTCCAGCGTTGAGCCCGTTCCCGTCGTCACACAACCACAGTAGCGTCCAATTCAGTTGTGCACAACTGAATTGGACGCAATCGGGTTCAGTCCGATCGCGCACGAGGTGAACGAGCCGCGCACCTTCAGGTCAGCGCGGTGGAGCGGCCCTCGGTGATGACAGGAAGGTTCCCATGCTCACCTCGGGCCGCTCGTCAGCACTCGATGACGTTGACGGCCAAACCGCCGCGCGCGGTCTCCTTGTACTTGACCTTCATGTCGCGGCCGGTCTCCCGCATGGTCTTCATGACCTTGTCCAACGACACGAAGTGCGTGCCGTCGCCGCGCAGCGCCATCCGCGCAGCGGTGATCGCCTTGACCGAGGCCACCGCGTTGCGCTCGATGCACGGGATCTGCACCAGGCCGCCGATCGGATCGCAGGTCAGGCCGAGGTTGTGCTCCATCGCGATCTCAGCGGCGTTCTCCACCTGCTCGGGCGTGCCACCGAGCACCTCGGCCAGCCCGGCTGCGGCCATCGAGCAGGCCGAGCCGACTTCACCCTGGCACCCCACCTCAGCTCCGGAGATGGACGCGTTCTCCTTGAACAGCACGCCGATCGCTCCCGCCGTGAGCAGGAACCGCACGACGCCGTCCTCGTCGGCACCCGGCACGAACTTGGCGTAGTAGTGCAGCACCGCGGGGACGATCCCGGCCGCCCCGTTGGTCGGTGCGGTCACCACTCGCCCACCGGCTGCGTTCTCCTCGTTGACCGCCAGCGCGAACAACGTGACCCACTCCAGGGGATCGTCCTGGTCGGTCAGCGCGGCAGCCAGCTCCGCCGCGCGCCGACGCACCTTCAGACCCCCGGGCAGCTCACCGGTGTTGCGGCACCCGTTGTCGACGCACTCCCGCATCACGCGCCAGATGTCCCACAGCCCGGCGCGCACCGCGGACTCCTCGCGCCACGCCCGCTCGTTGGCCAGCATCACGCCGCTGATCGGAAGACCGGACTCGGCGCTGCGCAGCAGCAGGTCCGCCCCGGTGCTGAAGGGCATGGGAACCGCCGTGCCATCGGGTTGGACCCGATCCGCGCCGGCGGCGTCCTCGTCCACGACGAACCCGCCGCCCACCGAGTAGTACAGGGCCGAGTCCAGCTCACCGCCGCCGTTGCCGAGGGCGGTGAAGCGCATCCCGTTGGGGTGGTGCGGCAAGGACTTGCGCCGGTGCAGCACCAGGTCCCGGGCGCTGGTGAAGGACAGCACGTGGTCGCCACCGAGCCGCAGCAGACCACTGCGTTCGATCGCCTCGACCCGTTGCGCACCGGCCACCGGGTCCACCGACTCCGGACGGTGCCCTTCCAACCCGAGCACCACCGCGTTCGGGCTGCCATGCCCGTGGCCGGTCGCGCCGAGGGAACCGAACAACTCCGCTTTGACCCTGTTGACCTGGGAGATCGTCCCGCGTTCACGCAGCCTGGCGGTGAACCGCTGCGCTGCGCGCATCGGTCCCACGGTGTGCGAGCTGGACGGGCCGATCCCCACCGAGAACAGGTCGAAGACACCGATCGCCATTGATCGTCTCGCCTCGTTCCGGGGCTTCGCGGCTACTCGCTGATCAACTCCGAGTACTGCTGAGCCGTGAGGGTCGCACCGGTCTCGCTGACGCGCACCTCGATCAGCCAGCCCTCGCCGTAGGGGTCGGAGTTGACCACGGCCGGGTCGTCGACGACCGCTTCGTTGATGGTGACGACCTCGCCGGTGACGGGTGCGAACAGGTCGCTGACGGACTTGGTGGACTCCAGCTCACCGCACGCCTGACCGGCCTCGATCTTGTCACCGACCTCGGGCAGCTGGACGAAGACGATGTCACCCAGGGCGCTGGCGGCGTGCTCGGTGATGCCGATGCGGGCGATCTCGCCGCGGTCTTCGATCCACTCGTGCTCTTCGGTGTACGCCAGGTTGGTCGGCAACGACATGAGGGAGGCTCCAAAGCTGTTCGTGGGGACGATCGTTCCCCGGTTTCGGCTGGGCCTCCCCCTCTGTTGCGGAACCTGAGAGCTTCGCCGCCGCAGCGGCTTGCACCGTGGGTGGCCCGTCGACGACGACGAGCACTTTCCAGAGTCGCCTCGCCCGAGCGGTCATGGGTGCCTGAGAGTTTGCTGGGGAGTGTTGCTCCTTCGGCGCCCTGCGCTGCTGGCAGGGTCTCTCCCGCACGGGGTCGATGGCCGGTATGCGATTGTCGATGTGCTCCGCAACGATAAACGGGCCAGCGGGACTGTCAATGCCGATGTGATCTCCGCCGGTACCCCATGGTCGAGGAGGCCCCTTCGATGCTCGACGTCCGGGCGCTGGTCGAGCGGGTCGGCCCGGCCCTGCTGCGCACCGTCATCAGCCCGGAATCCAGCACCGTCGCCGGTGACGTGGTGATCGCCGAACCGGACCAGCCCACGACCGCGACCGGCGGTGACCTGGTGATGGCCGTGGGCATCAGCGGGTGCGAGCAGGCGGTGCAGCTGGTGCGCGACTGCGGTGAGCGAGGTGCGGCCGCGGTGCTGCTGAAGCCGCCGGTGCCCGCCGAGGCCGCGGTCGTGGAGGCCGCCCGCGAGGAGGGCGTGGCGCTGGTCGAGGTGCGTTCGGGCACCGATTGGGCACAGCTGGTGTGGCTGGTCCGCGCCGCCCTCGCGGGCGGGATCAAACCTGCCGAGGAGAGCGGCGTCGGTGTCGCCGACCTGTTCCGGCTCGCCGACGCGGTCGCCGATGTCGTGGACGCCCCGGTGACGATCGAGGACGCCCATTCGCAGGTGCTGGCCTACTCGGCCCGGCAGGACCTCACCGACCCCGCCCGGGTCTCCACCATCATGGGGCGCAAGCAACCGGACGACGTGCTGGCGAAGTTTCGAGCCCGCGGCACGTTCCGCCAGCTCACCAAGGGCAGCTCGGCGATCTTCGTGCCCGCGCAGCAGGACGGGACGCTGCCGCGGCTGGTGATGCCGATCCGGATGGGCGGAGAGCTGCTCGGTTCGATGTGGGCGGTGGTGCCGGGGCCGGTGTCGGAGGAGCGCGCGACGGCTTTCGCCGACACCGCGCCCCTGGTGGCGCTCCAGTTGCTGCGCTGGCGCGCGGTCGCCGACGTGCAGCGGCGCAGGTCCGCCGAGCAGGTGCGCCTGCTGCTCGACGGCAGCGACGGCTGGCGCGCGGCGGCCAACGAGCTGGCGGTGCCCAATGAAGCGCACCGGGTGATCGCGATCGAGATGCCGGCGTCCGACGAGCCAGCGGAGGGGCAGCGGTTGGCGATGTGGGAGTGGATCACCCGCGGCATCGGGCGGCGACCGCTGGTCACCGAGATCGGTTCGGTGCTCTACGCGCTGGTGCCGGACCGGGCGCGCGGCGGTGGCTGGCCGGAGTTGCGCCAAGCACTGCTGTCGCACGACGTGTCCCCTCGTCCGCTGATCGCGGTCGGCACCGCGGTGGCGGTGACCGACGTGCCGCGTTCCCGCGCCCAAGCGGACGAGCTGATCGGGCTGCTGCGCACGGGTCTGGTGCACGACACCGTCGCGGTCTACGAGGAGCTGTGGCACTTGCTGGTGCTCAGCCGGATGGCCGGTGCCGCCACCGACGCGGGCGTTGCCACGTTGGGTCCCCTCGTGGCGCTGCGCGAGCACGACCGCACGCAGGGCACCGAGTACCAGGCGACCTTGCACGCGTGGTTGCGGCACCCGGGTGATCCGCGGCAGGCGGGCCGCGAGCTCCGGGTGCACCCCAACACCTTCCGGTACCGGATGAAGCGGATCTCCCAACTGGTGGACCTCGACCTCGACGACCCGGACGTCCGCTCCGCGCTGCGGGTGCAATTGCTGGCCGAGCGGTGGGCGCAGCACGGCTGAGAACCCCCGGACCTGAGCAGGGGAACCTTCCTGTCACCACCCTCGGTGCGCGCACCGGATTTGTGCCACCGGCACAAACACCCCGCCCCCATCTCATGCCGCGGAAATGATGCGCCGTGCGCCACACCGTCCGATCGTTGTTTCCACACGACGAAAGGACCCCACGGTGAAGATCGCAGTGCCGCGCGAGATCAAGAACAACGAGTACCGGGTCGCGATCACGCCCGCCGGTGTGCACGAGTTGACCACGCGTGGTCACGAGGTGTTCGTCGAAGCGAGTGCCGGTGCCGGCTCCTCCATCCCCGACGAGGACTACCTCGCCTCCGGAGCGAAGGTGCTGGCCACCGCCGAGGACGTGTGGGCCGAGGGCGACCTCGTGCTCAAGGTCAAGGAGCCGATCGCCGAGGAGTACCCGCGGCTGCGACGGGACCAGGTGTTGTTCACCTACCTGCACCTGGCGGCGTCGGCTGAGCTGACCGACGCGATGCTGGGCTCGGGTGTCACCGGCATCGCCTACGAGACCGTGCAGACCGAGGGCGGCGGGTTGCCACTGCTGGCGCCGATGAGTGAGGTCGCCGGACGACTCGCGCCGCTGGTGGGCGCGCATTCGCTGATGCGTCCCAGCGGTGGCCGCGGCCTGCTGCCCGGTGGTGTTCCCGGGGTGCACCCGGCGCGCGTGGTGGTGATCGGCGGCGGCGTCGCGGGGCTCAACGCGGCGCGGGTGGCCCTGGGCATGGGTGCCGAAGTGGAGTTGCTGGACACCAACGTCGACAAGCTGCGGGAGATCGACCGCGACTTCCACGGCCAGATCCGCACCGTCGCCTCCAACCGCTACGCGGTGGAGCAGGCCGTCCGCTCGGCGGACCTGGTGATCGGGGCGGTGCTGATCGCTGGTGCGAAGGCCCCGAAGCTGGTGTCGAACCAGATGGTGTCGCAGATGAAGCAGGGCAGCGTGCTGGTCGACATCGCCATCGACCAGGGCGGCTGCTTCGCCGACTCGCGGCCGACCACGCACGACGACCCGACCTACCGGGTCCACGACTCGGTCTTCTACTGCGTGGCGAACATGCCTGGCGCAGTGCCCACGACCTCCACGTACGCGTTGACCAACGTGACGCTGCCCTACGTCGTGCGCATCGCCGATTCCGGCTGGCAGCAGGCCTGCCGCAACGACGCCGCGCTGGCCGGCGGCCTCAACACCCACGACGGCCAGCTGGTCAACCAGGCCGTCGCCGAGGCGCATGGCCGGTCGAGCACGGGGCTGGAGGACGTCCTGGGCTGACACCGCTCAGCGGTCCGCCGGTGCGGGGCTGGGAGGAAGGTTCCCTTCCTCCCAGCCCCGCTCGACTCCCGACGGCAGGGTGGCGCGCTGCTCCTGCGGCCGTGCTCGTGGGGAATTCGCACCAAGTTCGAATTCGAATTGGTGGATCGGCAACACTTCGGAATGCGCCGGAATTCGCTCGTCCGGAAAATGCGGGAACGCCCGGAAAAGGGAGAACAGGGGCGGCCCGCTCAACCAGCCTGGGGGTCACCGGGAGCAGGCCGCCGCTTTCCAGTGTAGGGGAAGATCCCCGGTTTGCCGACGACGCGAGCGAGCGCTTCACGCACGATTTCAAGCCGAATCGATAACCACTCGATGGGGTGAGTCTGGGCGGGGGGCCGTGCAGGCGTGAAGACACGATGCCGATGTCACCCATCGGAGTAATGGTGGGTGGACGATCACCTGCTGCTCTCCTCCGGAAACGCCACGCGGGAAAACGCGCCAACGGGTGGGAGAAAAACGTGACGGACACGGCACTGCGCAAGGCGGTTCTGGACCGCCTCGACACCCTGGACCGAGCGATGAGCGAAGGTTCCCCCGAAGTCCTGCTACCGATTGCCCGTTCCGAGCTCTACCGACTCACGGAAGCGCTCCGAGCGCTGTTAGACGACCACGAACCGGATCCCGCCGGGCACTGCACGTCCTGCCGCGGCACGCTGCGCGGCCGCCCTTGGCCCTGCAAGGTGTGGCAGGCCGCGCACCACCAGCTGATCACCGAGCGCTCCACCTCCGCGGTGCACCGCAGTTCGCTGCGCCGCCAGATCCGACCCCACCCGCGCGCTCCCGAACCGGAAGTCGCGGTGATCGCCGAACCGATCGTGGCCGCCACCGGCCCCGGACCGTCCGATTGGGACACCGACGAGTTCATCCGGCCCAACCTCACCACGGCGACCACGACGCCGCCCCGGTTGACCCAGCGGCTCGAGACCGACCACAACAAGATCTACCGCGCCGCGGTGGTCGAACGCGCCTGACCTGCTCCCTTCGCCCGCGTTCGGCACCTGCGGCCCGGGGAGGCCTTCCGACCCTCGTCCGTCCGGCAGGATGGAGGCGTCAGGGTGGGCACACCGACGGGTGACCGGACGCGGGAGGGCGAGTGCACGACGGCAGCGGTCGCATCCACGTGCAAGGGCTGAACAAGACGTTCGGTCCCGTGCACGCGGTGCAGGACCTCAGCTTCACGGTGCAGCCCGGTGCGGTCACCGGCTTCCTCGGCCCCAACGGCGCGGGCAAGACCACCGCGCTGCGCATGATCCTCGGTTTGGTCACGCCGACCTCGGGGACGGCGACCATCAACGGGGTGCCGTTCGCCGAGCTGCCGAACCCGGGTGGCGTGGTGGGCGCCGTGCTCGACGCCCACGGTTTCCACCCCAACCGCACGGCGCGCGACCACCTGCTCTGCTACGCCGCCGCGACGAACGTTCCCGACGGCCAGGTGGACCGGGCGCTGGAGCTCGTGGGGCTCGGCATGGCCGCGGACCGCAGGGTCGGCGGCTTCTCGCTGGGCATGCGGCAACGACTCGCCCTGGCCACCGCCCTGCTCGGCGACCCGCAGGTCGTGGTCCTCGACGAGCCCGCCAACGGGCTGGACCCGGAAGGCATCGCGTGGTTGCGGGGCTTCCTCCAGGCGTTCGCGGCTGGAGGCAGGACCGTGCTGATGTCCAGCCACTTCTTGCGGGAGATCGAGCACACCGTGGATCGGCTGGTGATCATCAGCCAGGGCCGGTGCGTCTACGACGGGCACATCGAGGAGCTCCGCGCCGCCGAGCAGTCCCGGGCACTCGTGCAGGCCGATTCTCCCGACGCGCTGGTCAGCAAGGTCCAGGAAGCCGGTTTCGGGGTCGAGCACCTCCCGGACGGGCGGTTGGCGGTGCTCGGAGCCGATTCCCGCACGGTCGCCGACCTGGCGCTGGAGGCCGGGGTCGCGCTCTACGGGATGCAGGACGAGCGGATCGACCTGGAGCAGTTGTTCTTCCGCCTCACCCACGGCCAGTTCACCGGGCTCACGCACTACGCTCCGCCCGCGTCGCAGGTGTGGGCGCGGCCAGGAGGCCCAGGACAGCCCGGCGATGGCGGGAGCGTGTGATGTTCGGGCTGATCAAAGCCGAGTACCGGAAGATCGTCACCACCAACCTGTGGTGGGCACTGCTGATCCCGGTGGTGGTCCTGGGCTTCGGGGCCGGCTGGTTGGGCACGGCGCTCGGCGGGATCATCGACATGGTCGAGGAGTTCAGCGCCTCGCTGCCGCTAGGCCTGCTGTCGGTGGCGCTGTCGACCAACTTCGGCACGATCTTCGCGCTGCTGTTCGGCGCCTTGGCGTTCGCCGGGGAGTTCCGCACCAAGACCATCACCACGACCTACCTCACGGCCACCCCGCGCAGTGCGGTGCTGTGGGCGAAGCTCATCACCTGCGCCGGCGTCGGGGTGCTCTACGGGCTGGCCAACGTGCTGGTCTCCAGTCTCGGCGCGCTGCTCGGCGCGGGCCACGACATGGGCAACTTCGGCAGCTTCGGCAGCTGGCTCGGAGTCGGGGCCGCGGGAGTGCTCTCGATGCTGCTGTGGACGCTGCTCGGAGTCGGTTTCGGGGCCTTGATCGCCAACTCGGTGCTGGTGATCATCCTGCCGCTGGTCTACAAGTTCGCGATCGAGTTCATCCTGTCGCTCAGCCTGATCGACTCGCCTCTCTCCGGCATCGAGCCCTACCTGCCGGGAGCGGCGGGCAACGGCATCGTGTCGAACCTGGCGGTGCCGCTGTTCGTCTCCGCGGTCGCCGGTCCCGACGAGCCGAACACCCCGCGCGCGGCGTTTGAGCTCCTGCACCTGTTCTTCGGCGGCAGCTACGGCCACCCGTGGTGGGGCAGCCTGCTGACGTTCCTGGCCTACACCGCCCTGTTCGTGGCGGGCGGCTGGTTCGTGGGCCGGCGGCGCGACGTGGTGTGAGGAAGGGAACCTCCCTGCCACACGCCTTGCACAGCAGGAAGGTTCCCCCGCTCACCCGTGGGTGCCGGTCACACCGCAGGATCGGCGGTGCTGCGGTGTCGGCGGTGCGGCCTAATCTGGCGTGGTGAGCGACTCCGAGAATCCCCGTCGATCGTCCGGCGGCTGGATCCGTCGCATCTTCGCCGCATGTCGGCGCCACCCGGTCGCGTTGGTGTTGGCGATGGGCGCCTCCGTGACCGCCGTGGGCTTGGAGGCGCTGGTCCCGCTGCTGACCAAGCTCGCGATCGACGACGCGGTCGCCCGCAGCACCGAGCGGCTGTGGTGGATCGTGGTCGTGCTGCTGGTGCTGGGGGTGTTCCGGTTCGCGGCCGCGTTCATCCGCCGCTACAGCGCCGGCCGCCTGGCGCTGGACGTGCAGCACGACCTGCGGCGGGCCGTGTTCGCCGCGATGCAACGCCTCGACGGCGGCAAGCAGGACGCGTTGCGCACCGGGCAGGTGGTGTCGCGGTCGATCAGCGACCTGCAGCTGGTGAACTCGCTGCTGTCGATGCTCCCGCTGGCGGCGGGCACCGCGGTGCTGGCGGTCTTCGCGATCGCGGCGATGGTGTGGCTCTCCCCGCTGCTCACCGTGGTGGCGCTGGTCGTCGCGCCGCTGATCGCCGTGGTCTCGGCGCGCAGCAAGAAGCGCCTGTTCCCGGCGACCTGGTCGGCTCAGCAGCGCGCGGCCGACATCGCCCAGCACGTCGAGGAGACCGTCACCGGGGTGCGGGTGGTCAAGGGCTTCGGACAGGAGGAGCGCGAGGTCGCCCAGCTGGAGACGCGCGCCCAGCGGCTGTTCGCCGAGAGGCTGCGCGCGGCGCGGATGACTTCGCTGCCCGCCGCGAGCCTGGCCACCCTGCCCGCGGCAGGGCAGGTCGGTGTGTTGGGCCTGGGCGGGTGGCTGGTGCTGCAGGACCAGGTGAGCTTGGGAACCTTCGTGGCATTCGCCGGCTACGTCGCGATGCTGTCCGGGCCTGCTCGGATGCTCTCCAGCGTGATGATCCAGGCGCAGCTGGCGCGCGCCGGGGTGGAGCGGATCCACGAGCTCACCGACTCGCAGCCCGAGGTGACCGAGAAGCCCGACGCCCAGCGCCTGCCCGACGGGCCGCTGGAGGTGCGGCTGGAGGGCGTGGGGTTCGGCTACACGCGCGACCAACCGGTGCTGCGGGACGCCACACTGCGGGTGCGACCGGGCGAGACGGTGGCGCTGGTGGGCCCGGCGGGTTCGGGCAAGTCCACGGTGTCGTTGCTGCTGCCCCGCTTCTACGACGTGCACTCGGGGCGCATCGCGATCGGGCCCGCGGGTTGGGAGGAGGCGCTCGACATCCGCGACCTGCGGCTGGACTCGCTGCGCAGCGCGGTCGGGGTCGTCTTCGAAGAAGCGTTCCTGTTCTCCGACACGATCCGGGGCAACATCGCCTACGGCCGTTCCGACGCCAGCGACGAGGACGTGGTCGCGGCGGCGAGGGGCGCGGAGGCGCACGAGTTCATCACCGGCCTGCCCGACGGTTACGACACCGAGGTCGGCGAACGCGGTCTGACGCTTTCCGGTGGTCAGCGGCAGCGCGTGGCGTTGGCGAGGGCGTTGCTGTCCCACCCCCGGGTGCTGATCCTCGACGACGCGACCTCGGCGGTGGACCCGGCGACGGAAGCGGCCATCCACGGCACGCTGCGCTCGGTGACCGCGCAGCGCACGACGTTGCTCATCGCCCACCGGCGTTCGACGCTGGCGCTGGCCGACCGGATCGCGGTGCTCGACGAGGGACGTGTCGTCGACATCGGCACCGAGGAGGAGCTGCGGGGGCGCTGTGCGCTGTTCCGGTCGCTGCTGGCCGGTCCGGGCGAGACGATCGACGACCGGCACGACACCCAGACGGACGCCTCCCCTGACGGCATCACGCCTGAGCTGTGGCCGCCGGAGGAACACACCGATGAGCCCACCGAGAGCACCGGTGCGGTGGTGGCCACGTCGGGTCGGCACGGGCTGAGCACCACGTCGGCTCCGCCAACACCGGAGCTCCTCGAGGGGATCCGCACGCTGCCTCCCGCCCGCGACCTCCCGCAAGTGGAGGGAACCGATCCCACCGCGCCGGACCCGGAGTTCCGGCTGTCACGACTGCTGCGGCCGATCCGCTGGGGGCTGCTGCTGACCGTCCTCCTCGTCGCCGGGGACGCGCTGACCTCGGTGCTGCTCCCGTCGCTGGTGCGCCACGGCATCGACAGCGGTGTCGGGACCGCGGACCTCAACACGTTGTGGCTGGCCACGGGCCTCGGTGCGGTCCTGGTGGCGGGCGGCTGGCTGGTGATCAAGCTGCAGACCGTGATCACCGCGCGCACCGGCGAGACCTTGCTCTACGTCCTGCGGATGCGCAGCTTCGCGCACCTGCAGCGGTTGGGCTTGGACTTCTACGAGCGCGAGCTGGCCGGGCGGATCATGACGCGGATGACCACCGACGTCGACGCGTTGTCGTCGTTCCTGCAGACGGGTCTGGCGACGTTCGTGGTCAGCGTGCTGACCTTGGTGGGCATCGCGGTCGCCTTGCTGCTCACCGACCTGTCGCTGGCGCTGGTGGTGATGGCGGTCCTGCCGGTCCTGGTGGTGGCCACGATCGTGTTCCGCAAGGTGTCCTCGACCGCTTACGCGGAGGCTCGGGAACGCGTCAGCACGGTCAACGCCGACCTGCAGGAGAACGTTTCGGGCATGCGGGTCGCGCAGGCCCACCGCCGCGAGGGGCACGCGGCGAAGGTGTTCGCCGAGCGCAGCGACGCCTACCGGCGTTCGCGGCTGCGCGCCCAGCGCTACATCGCCACCTACTTCCCGTTCGTGGCGCTGCTGTCGGAGATCGCGCAGGCCGCGGTGCTGGGAGTGGGTGCGGCGCGGGTCGCCGCCGGCGGGCTCACCCCGGGGGTGTTGGTCGCCTTCCTGCTGTACCTGGGGCTGTTCTTCTCCCCCGTGCAGCAGCTGTCGGGTGTCTTCGACGGCTACCAGCAGGCGAAGGTCGGCTTGCGTCGCATCGGCGACCTGCTGCGCACACCGACCTCGGTGCCGGCTGCCGACGCACCGGTGGCGGTGCCTGGACGGCTGCGCGGCGAGGTCGAGCTGCGGGACGTGTCCTTCCGCTACCCGGGCACCGAGCAGTACGCGCTGCGGGAGGTGAACCTGCGGGTGCGACCGGGCGAAACGGTGGCACTGGTGGGCGCCACCGGCGCGGGCAAGTCGACCTTGATCAAGCTGATCGCCCGCTTCTACGACGTCTCCGAGGGCGCGGTGCTGGTCGACGGGACCGACGTGCGCCACTACGACCTGGCGGCGTTCCACCAGCGCCTGGCCGTGGTGCCGCAGGAAGGGCACCTCTTCACCGGCGACGTCGCCGACAACATCACCTACGCCCGTCCGGATGCCGGACCGGCCGAGGTGGAGGCCGCCGCTCGCGCGGTGGGTGCGCTGCCAGGGATCGCGATGTTGCCGCACGGGTTCCGCCAGGAGGTCGGCGAGCGGGGCCGTGGCTTGTCGGCGGGTCAACGCCAGCTGGTGGCGCTGGCCAGGGCGCAGCTGGTCGACCCGGACGTGCTGCTGCTCGACGAGGCGACGGCCGCCTTGGACCCGGCGACGGAGTCGATGGTGGTGGCGGCCAGCGACCGGCTCGCGGCGCAGCGCACCACGTTCGTCGTGGCGCACCGGCTGGGCACCGCGGCTCGCGCGGACCGGATCGTGGTGGTCGACGGGGGACGCATCGTCGAGCAGGGCCGGCACGAAGACCTGCTGAGCCGGCACGGCCACTACGCCCGCTTGTGGCGGGCGGCGGACGCGCACGGGTCACCCGGGGAGGGGGCCACGAGCAACATCGCGTGAGGAAGGGCCCCTCCTTCCACGCCTCCTGCCCGGCGAGGCGGCTGACGCGCCCCAAGATCGGCCCAAGATCAAGTTCAGGTGTGAGGAAGGGAACTTTTTTGTCACGAGCACTCACCTCGGCCGCCCACGTGAACTCTGAGGCACCGGATGGACACGCTGAGCGACGAGTGGCCCGGCAAAACGGGCGCTGGGCGGGGCGGCTCGAGGGTGTTCTCGAAATGCGAGCCGATTCGGCTACCACGTGGGAACACAGCGTGTCCCTGAAACGCCATAATGAACGTGTACGACTACCCGTGTGGACTAGCGCGAAGCCGCGCTGATCAGCGAACGACCTGAGTCGAGGACGACCGATGATCGATCGACTGGCCCGAACGGGGGCACGTCCCCGCTGGCCGGGCGATCCTGATCGATTCTGTGAGAAGAGTCGATCCGCCGAACGGCCGTCCTGTGTGTCAACCTCGCGAATCGGGCGGCTAGCCTGGTACCCGAGTGTGTCTGTAAATCACGAGCATATGGATCGAGGCGAACGCCAGCCGTGTCCAGCAGCCCCGCGTCACAGTTCGGCCCCAACGAGTGGTTGATCGAGGAGATGTACGAGCAGTTCCTCCAAGATCCCACTTCCGTAGACTCGGCGTGGCACGAATTCTTCGCCGACTACAAGTCGGACCAGGCGCCAACCGAGAAGTCCGCAACCGCGGCTGCGGCCGGCCCTGCAGCGGCCCCGACCAAGACGACCACCGCGACGCGCTCCGGTGAGACCAACGGTCAGGCACCCGCTGCCGCGGCCAAGCCCGCCGCCAGCCAGAAGCCCTCGCCGCAGCAGGCCGCCAAGGCCGCGCCGGTGAAGCAGCCTCAGGCCGAGGGCGACGTGAAGACCCTGCGCGGGGCCGCGGCTGCGATCGCCAAGAACATGGATCAGTCGCTGACGGTCCCCACCGCGACGAGCGTGCGCGCGGTGCCGGCCAAGCTGCTGTTCGACAACCGCATCGTCATCAACAACCACCTCAAGCGGAACAAGGGCGGGAAGGTCTCCTTCACCCACCTCATCGGCTACGCGCTGATCAGGGCGGTCAGGGACTTCCCGAACATGAACCGCCACTACGGCGAGGACCAGAAGGGCAAGCCCGCCGCCGTCACGCCGGAGCACATCAACCTCGGCCTGGCCATCGACATGCCGGGCAAGGACGGTGCGCGCAACCTCGTGGTCGCCTCCATCAAGGGCTGCGAGGACATGTCGTTCTACCAGTTCTGGCAGGCCTACGAGGACATCATCCGCAAGGCCCGCAGCAACGCGCTGACCGCCGAGGACTTCGCCGGCACCACGATCTCGCTGACCAACCCGGGTCCGTCGGGCACGAACCACTCGGTGCCGCGGCTGACCAAGGGGCAGAGCGCGATCATCGGCGTCGGCGCGATGGACTACCCTGCGGAGTTCCAGGGCGCCAGCGAGAAGACGCTGGTCGACATGGGCATCAGCAAGATCGTCACGCTGACGTCCACCTACGACCACCGCGTCATCCAGGGCGCCGAGTCCGGCGACTTCCTGCGCCGCGTGCACCAGCTGCTGCTGGGCGAGGACGGCTTCTTCGACGACATCTTCGCCTCGCTGCGCATCCCCTACGAGCCGGTGCGCTGGACGCAGGACATTCCCGAGGGCGCGGTCGACAAGACCGCTCGGGTGCTCGAGCTGATCGACGCCTACCGCACGCGCGGCCACCTGATGGCCGACATCGACCCGCTGAACTACCGGCAGCGCCGGCACGAGGACCTCGACGTCCTGTCGCACAGCCTCACGCTGTGGGACCTGGACCGCGAGTTCGCCGTGGGCGGCTTCGCCGGTCGCGAGAAGATGAAGCTGCGCGACGTGCTGGGCGTGCTGCGCGACTCCTACTGCCGCACGGTCGGCGTGGAGTACATGCACATCCTGGAGCCCGACGAACGCGAGTGGCTGCAGGAACGGGTCGAGAAGCCGCACACCAAGCCCGACTCGACCGAGCAGAAGTACATCCTGTCGAAGCTCAACGCGGCTGAGGCCTTCGAGACGTTCCTGCAGACCAAGTACGTCGGGCAGAAGCGCTTCTCGCTGGAAGGCGCCGAAACCGTCGTGCCGCTGCTGGACGCGGTGCTGGACACCTCCTCGGCGCACGAGCTCGACGAGGTCGTCATCGGCATGCCGCACCGCGGCCGCCTGAACGTGCTGGCCAACATCGTCGGCAAGCCGATCTCGCAGATCTTCCGCGAGTTCGAGGGCAACCTCGACCCGGGCCAGGCCCACGGGTCCGGCGACGTGAAGTACCACCTGGGTGCTGAGGGCAAGTACTTCCGGATGTTCGGCGACGGCGAGACCAAGGTGTCGCTGACCTCGAACCCGTCGCACCTGGAGGCCGTGGACCCGGTGCTGGAAGGCATCGTCCGCGCCAAGCAGGACATCCTGGACAAGGGCCAGGAGGGTTTCACGGTCCTGCCGGTGCTGCTGCACGGTGACGCCGCGTTCGCCGGTCAGGGCGTGGTCGCCGAGACGCTGAACCTGTCGCTGCTGCGCGGTTACCGCACCGGCGGCACGGTCCACGTGATCGTCAACAACCAGGTCGGTTACACCACCGCGCCGGAGCACTCGCGCTCCAGCAAGTACTGCACCGACGTCGCGAAGATGATCGGCGCGCCGGTGTTCCACGTCAACGGTGATGACCCCGAGGCCTGCGTGTGGGTCGCCCGGCTGGCGGTCGAGTACCGGCAGGCGTTCGGCAAGGACGTCGTGATCGACATGGTCTGCTACCGCCGTCGTGGCCACAACGAGGGCGATGACCCGTCGATGACGCAGCCGAAGATGTACGACGCCATCGACAAGATGCGCAGCGTCCGCAAGGTCTACACCGAGTCGCTCATCGGCCGCGGTGACATCACCGTCGACGAGGCCGAGAAGGCGCTGAAGGACTACGCAGCCCAGTTGGAGCACGTGTTCAACGAGGTCCGCGAGCTGGAGAAGCACCCGCCGGCACCGAGCCCGTCGGTGGAGTCCGAGCAGCAGGTGCCGCGCGGCCTGTCCACGGCGATCTCGCCGGAGGCGCTGGAGCGCATCGCCGAGGCGCAGATCAACCTGCCGGAGGGCTTCTCGCCGCACCCGCGGGTCAAGCCGGTGCTGGAGCGCCGCGCCAAGATGGGCCGCGAGGGCGGCATCGACTGGGCCTTCGGTGAGCTGCTGGCGTTCGGCTCGCTGGTGATGGAGGGCCGCCAGGTCCGCCTGACCGGTCAGGACAGCCGTCGAGGCACGTTCGGCCAGCGCCACTCGGTGCTCATCGACCGCAAGAACGACTCCGAGTACACGCCGCTGCAGAACCTCTCTGACGAGCAGGGCAAGTTCCTGGTCTACGACTCGGCTCTGTCGGAGTTCGCGGCGCTGGGCTTCGAGTACGGCTACTCGGTGGGCAACCCCGACGCGCTGGTGCTGTGGGAAGCGCAGTTCGGTGACTTTTTCAACGGCGCCCAGTCGATCATCGACGAGTTCATCTCCTCCGGTGAGGCCAAGTGGGGTCAGCGCTCCGACGTGGTGATGCTGCTCCCGCACGGCCAGGAGGGCCAGGGTCCGGACCACAGCTCGGGTCGCATCGAGCGTTGGCTGCAGCTGTGCGCTGAGGGCTCGATGACGGTCGCCATGCCGTCGACCCCGGCGAACTACTTCCACCTGCTGCGGCGCCACGCGCTGGACGGCATCCACCGTCCACTCGTGGTGTTCACGCCGAAGTCGATGCTGCGCCTGAAGGCCGCGACCAGCCCGGTCGAGGACTTCACCGAGGGCAAGTTCACCTCCGTGATCGACGACCCGACCCAGCCGGACCCGTCGCAGGTGAAGAAGCTGGTGCTGTGCACGGGCAAGCTCTACTACGAGCTGGCGGCCCACCGCGACAAGAACGGCATCACCGACACCGCGGTCGCGCGGCTCGAGCAGCTGTACCCGCTGCCGCACCGCAAGCTGGGTGCCCTGTTCGACCGGTACCCGAACCTGGAGTCGGTGCGCTGGACGCAGGAGGAGCCGGCCAACCAGGGCGCGTGGCCGTTCCTGGGCTTGGCGCTGACCGAGAAGTTCCCGCAGCTGGTCGGCAAGCTCAAGCGGGTCTCGCGTCGTCCGATGGCCGCGCCGGCCACCGGTCTGGCCAAGGTCCACGAGGTCGAGCAGGCCGAGGTCGTGCAGAACGCCTTCGCCTGAGCTCCACCGTCGAAGCGGGCCGTCGGTTCCTCCGGGAGCCGGCGGCCCGCTTCTTTCGGCACCCGCGGTGGTGCCGGGGCGAGCATGGGAACCTTCCGCTCACTTCGACCGGGGCGCATCACCGGTCCTGGTAGGACGTTTCGTACCCTGCTGTTCCCGACCAACACCGCGTGAAGACAGACGGACCACTAGGAGGAAGCGGTGTACTTCACCGACCGCGGCATTGAGGAACTCGAAGAGCGTCGCGGTGACGACGAGGTCACCTTGGCGTGGGTCGCTGACCGGATGCGAGCCTTCGTGGACAACAACCCGGACTTCGAGGACGCGACCGAGCGCCTGGCGACCTTCCTCGCGCGCGACGACGCCGACGACGAGTGAGGTGACCCGGCCGCGCACCCCCAGAGGCGCGGCCGGGCGCGCGTTCAGGGGTGCAGCACGGCCCGCCCGACGATCTCGCGCTGTTCGACCGCGAGGTGCGCGTCGGCGGCTCGTGCGAGCGGGAAGCTGGGCCCGATCGTCGGGGCGAGCTGCCCGGCGGCGGCTTCCCCCAGCACCTTCACCAGGACCTCTTTCCGCTCCTGACGTGAGGGCCGCGGAACTTCCAGGAGCCCGGTGGTGGTCACCTGCCGCCGCCGGGCCTCGTCGGGGTCGATCTCGGCGAAGTCCTCATCGGATGCGCCGTAAGTGATGATGCGCGCGCCGTCGCGGGCCGCGCCGAACGCGGCTCGTCCGTACCGGCCGCCCGCTCCGTCGAAGATGACGTCAACACCACCGGTCAGCTCGAGCACGCCGCCGACCCAGTCCGGTGCGCTGTAGTCGACCGGCATCGCACCGAGCTCGCGCACCCGCTCGAGCTTCCGCAGACCTCGCGCAGCGCCGACGACCTGCGCCCCCGCGGCTGTGACCAGCTGGACGACGAGGGTCGCGGCTCCTCCCGCCGCGGCGGTGACCAGGACTCGCTGACCCGGTCGCACGTCGGCGTGGTCGACCAGCTGCACGGCAGTGGTGGCATCGTGCAGCAACACCACGGCGGCCTGCTCGCCCACCCCGTCCGGGATCGCCACGAGTTCGCTTTCCGCGGCGAGCACCAGCTCGGCGTAGGTGCCGCCGTTCTCCGTGCTGGTGACGACCCGCGTGCCCAGCCACGCGGGGTCGACGCCCTCCCCCACGCCGACGACGTCACCGGACACGCCGTCGCCGGGGACGTAGGGCGGTTCCACGTCGAAGTGCTCGAGCCCCCAACCGCTGCGGAGCTCGTGTCGAGGAACAGCACATCGACGGCGACCATCCGCACGAGCACCTGCCCCGATCCCGGGACGGGGTCGGGCACGTCGACCACCTCGAGGACCTCCGGACCACCGAACTCCGCCACCTGCACCGCACGCATCCTGATCACTCCACTCCCGATCGGTTCCCGCTCACCCTCCGACTTCGAGTTAAGTGAAGGTCAAGGACGCGCTGCGGCATCGAGTGGCCAGGTCGAGCTGCATCAACAGGGCTGGGTGCCCTGGGTGTTGGCGGCCGCGGTGTGACAGGAAGGTTCCCATGCGCACGTCCGGAGGCGGCAGCTGAGAGCCGCACCGCGGTCAGCGAATGCGGTTCCCCTCACGCCACACGGCTCGAGTCAGGGGAACTCCTGGGCGGTACGCCAACCAGGTCGTGCTCGGTGCGTCGAGGAGCTGGACGTCGGCGCGGGCTCCGGGGCGGAGGACGCCGACCGCGCCGTCGCCGGTCTCCCGCCGCAGAGCCCGCGCACCACCCCAGGTGGCCGCGTGCACGGCTTCGGAGACGCTCATGCGCATCTGCAGGACCGCGGTGGTCACGCAGTACGCCATCGACGAGGTGTAGGACGACCCCGGGTTGCAGTTGGTGGCCAACGCGACCGTGGCCCCGGCTTCGAGCAGTGCTCGCGCGTCCGGCAACGGCTGGCGCGTGGACAGGTCGCACGCCGGGAGCAAGGTCGCGACCGTGTCAGAGCCGGCGAGCGCCTCGACGTCGGAGGCGTCCAGGTAGGTGCCGTGGTCGACGCTGGCCGCTCCCACCTCGACCGCCAACCGCGCACCGGGACCGGGCCCGAGCTGGTTGCCGTGGACGCGCAACCCCAGGCCGTGCTGGCGGGCCGCCGCCAGCACGCGGCGCGACTGGTCGGCGTCGAAGGCGCCTCGCTCGCAGAACACGTCGCACCACCCGACGTGGTCGGCGACGGCGTCCAGCATGTCCCCGCACACGAGGTCGACGTAGTCGTCGACGTCGGTGCCGGGCGGGACCAGGTGAGCGCCGAGGAAGGTGACGTCGTCGGCGACGGAGGCAGCGATCTTCGCCGAGCGCAGCTCGTCCTCGACGGTCAACCCGTAACCGGTCTTGGTCTCCACGCACGTCGTGCCCTGGGCTGCGGCCTCCTCGACGTGGCGGCGCAGGTTGTCGGCCAGTTCTGCATCGCCGGCCTGCCTGGTGGCCTCGACGGTCACCGCGATGCCGCCCGCCTGGTAGGGCAAGCCGGACATGCGGGCCGCGAACTCGGCGGTGCGATCACCAGCGAAGACCAGGTGGGTGTGGCTGTCCACCCAGCCGGGCAGCACAGCGCGTCCCTCCGCGTCGACCCGCTCGTCCGCATCCGGCGCGGACGAAGCCGAGCCGACCCAGGCGATCCGGTCGCGCTCGATGACCAGGGCGGCGTCAGCGAGCGTGCCGTACTCGTCGTCGTTGGTCGTGAGCTCACCGATCCCGGTGATCACAGTGGCTGTCATCGTTGCCCATTCCCTCACGTTCGCAGTGCTGCGATGGATGCGCGCAGTTCACGAGCGGTGTCGATGGCCGTGTGGGCGCCGTCGGCGACGACGTCCCGGCCGTCGATGATCACGTCGCGGACGTCTTCGGCACGAGCCACGGCAGGCACCGCCTCCGGTGCGACACCGGCCAGGCGCGGCGTGTCGAGGTCGAGCGCGACGAAGTCCGCGCGGGCGCCCACGTCGAGCCGCCCCGCGTCGGGGTGACCGAGGGCGCTGTGCGCGGTGGCCATCGCGAGCAGCTCGCCGGGCGCGTGGTGGCCCCGGGTTTCCGACGCCAACCGCTGGTAGGACTCCACGGCCTGCGCCTCGGCGAGCAGGTCGATGACCGAGTGGCCGTCACTGCCCAGTGACAGCGGGCTTCCCGCCACCGCGAGCGCACCGGCGGGACCGATCCCGTCGGCCAGGTCCGCTTCTGTCGTCGGGCACAAGCACACGCCGGTGCCGCTTCCGCCGAGCAAGGCCACATCGCGGGCCGCGAGGTGGGTGGCGTGCACGGCGGTCACGTTCTCCCCGAGCGCACCGCGCTCGGCCAGCAGCTGCACCGGTGTCCGGCCGTGGGCAGCCAGGCAGGCCTCGTTCTCCGCGCGCTGCTCGGAAACGTGGACGTGCAGGGGAACCTTCCTGTCACGCGACCAGCCGGCGACTTCGCCGATCGCGTCGGCCGGTACCGCGCGGACCGAGTGCACGGCGCCTCCCAGCACCACGTCGTCCGCGGTGAAGGACTCCACGCGGTCAGCCCACCCGGCCGCGTCGCCGTCGGAGAACCGCCGTTGGACCTCGTCGAGCTCGTGGCCGAAACCGCCTGCGAGGTAGCAGGTGTCCAGCAGCGTCAACCTGATCCCGGCGTCGTGGGCGGCTTGGGCGAGCGCGTGGTTCATCGCGTTCGGGTCGCGGTAACGGACACCGCCGGGCGCGTGGTGCAGGTAGTGGAACTCACCCACCCCGGTGATCCCCGCCTGCACCATCTCCGCGTACACACCGCGGGCGAGCAGGTAGTAGGTGTCCGGGTCGAGCTGCGCCGCGACCCGGTACATCCGCTCCCGCCAGGTCCAGAACGTGCCGCGCCTGGTGTCACCGCGCAGCGCTCGGTGGAAGGCGTGGGAGTGCGCGTTGGCCAGGCCCGGCACGACGAGGCCGGGCAACCGGCGGGCACCCCCGGGTGCGTCGCCCTGCCGCACTGAGGTGATCCGTCCGTCCTGGACCCCGAACAGCACGTCGCGGCTGGGTCCGTCGGGCAGCCACGCCCATTCGCACCAGTACATCCGCTCACCCCGCCAGGTCTGCCAGGACGCGGGCCAGTGCGTGGGAACCTTCCTCGCAGTCCCCGGCGGTCGCGTGCTCCTCCGGCGCGTGGCTGATGCCGGTCGGGTTGCGCACGAACAACATCGCCGTGGGCTTCTCCGCTGCGAGGATGCCCGCGTCGTGACCGGCGCCGGTGGGCAGCGCCGGCACGTCGTCGAGGACTCCGCGCAACCGGTCCCGCAGCGCGGGGTCGAAGTGGACGGTGTCGCCGAACGACTCCTCGACCACCTCCACCCGGCACCCCTCCTGGGCTGCGAATTCCCGTGCCTGCCCGGTCAACTCCTGCACCATGTCCCGGGCACCGCGGGGAGCGCGGGCGTCCAGGTGGACGTCCACGGCGGAGGCGATGACGTTGGTACCGCCCGGGTTGGTCACGAGCCTGCCGACCGTGGCGCGGCCGTCGGGCGTGCCGGCAGCCGTGCGGCGTGCTGCGAGGACGAGTTGCGCGGCGGGAACCATCGGGTCGTTGCGGTCGTCGATGGGCGTGGCTCCCGCGTGGTTGCCCTGGCCGTGGAAGCGGAACCGCCACCTGCCGTGCCCGAGGATCGAGTCGGCCACGGCGACCGGGTGTCCCCAGTCGACCAGTCCCTTGCCCTGTTCCACGTGCAGTTCGACGACGGTGTCGATGCGGTCGAGGGCGGTGTCGTCGCGACCGATGCGCGCCGGGTCTGCGCCGAAGGCGCGAAGCGCTTCGGCGAGGGTGCGGCCGTCGGGGTCGCGCAGGTTGCGGGCGTGGTCCGCGTTGATGGTTCCCGTCATCAGCCGGGAACCCAGGCAGGGCACGCCGAAGCGACCGCCCTCCTCTTCGGCGAACACCACCACGGCCAGCGGCGTGCGCGGCCGGAACCCGCGCTCGCGCAGGAGGTCCACCGCTTCCAGCGCGCTGACCACGCCCAGGGGACCGTCGAAGGCACCGCCGCCGGGGACCGAGTCGAGGTGGCTGCCGGTCACGACGGCGCCGGGCCCGGGCGGGCCCCACCAGGCCCATATGTTGGTGTTGACATCGGTTTCCACCGACAACCCGCGCTTCTCGGCCTGCTCGACGAACCACTCGCGCAGCTGCTGTTCGGCGTCGTCGAACAGGTGCCGCGAGTAGCCGCCGCGTCGCCGGTCCGCGCCGATGCCGGCGATCGCGTCGAGGCCGCTCATCGGCTCACCAGCGGGGTGCGCACGCCGCGCTGCGCGGCGACCTCCTCGGCGCGCTCGTACCCGGCGTCGACGTGCCGGATGACGCCCATGCCGGGGTCGTTGGTGAGCACGCGTTCGAGTTTCTGCGCGGCGAGCGCGGTGCCGTCGGCGACCGTGACCTGACCGGCGTGCAGGGACCGGCCCATGCCCACGCCGCCACCGTGGTGCAGCGACACCCAGGTCGCGCCGGAGGCGGTGTTGACCAGGGCGTTGAGCAGCGGCCAGTCGGCGACGGCGTCGGAGGAATCGGCCATCGCCTCGGTCTCCCGGTAGGGCGAGGCGACCGAGCCGCAGTCGAGGTGGTCGCGGCCGAGGACGACCGGGGCGCTGAGCTCACCCGAGGCGACCATCTCGTTGAACCGCAGTCCGGCGGCGGCGCGCTCGCCGTAACCGAGCCAGCAGATCCGGGCCGGAAGGCCGTGGAAGGGAACCTTCCTGCCGGCCAGCCGCAGCCAGCGCGCGAGGTGCTCGTCGTCGCCGAAGAGCTCCAGCACCGCTTGGTCGGTCTTGGCGATGTCGGCGGGGTCGCCGGAGAGCGCTGCCCACCTGAAGGGGCCTTTCCCCTCGCAGAACAGCGGCCGGATGTAGGCGGGGACGAAACCCGGGTAGGCGAAGGCGCGCTCGTAGCCGGCGAGCTGGGCTTCCCCGCGCAGCGAGTTGCCGTAGTCGAAGACCTCGGCGCCGGCGTCGAGGAATCCGACCATCGCCTCGACGTGGCGTGCCATGGATTCCCGCGCGCGGGTGGTGAACTCGTCGGGTTTGCGGGCGGCGTAGTCGGCCCAGTCCTCGAGGTCCACACCCAGCGGGAGGTACGAGAGGGGGTCGTGGGCGGAGGTCTGGTCGGTGACGATGTCGGCGGGCACCCCGCGCCGCAGCATTTCGGGCAGCAGCTGTGCGGCGTTGCCGATGACGGCCACGGAGTAGGCGCGGCGGTCCGCCTTCGCGGCGAGGGCCTTGTCGAGGGCGTCGTCGAGGGAGTCGGCGACGTCGTCGAGGTAGCCCTGGCGGGCGCGGCGGTGGGCGCGTTCCGGGTCGCACTCGACGACCAGCGCGACGCCTTCGTTCATGGTGATCGCCAGCGGTTGGGCGCCGCCCATGCCGCCGAGTCCGGCGGTGATGGTCAGCGTTCCGGCGAGCGTTCCGCCGAAGCGCTTGGCGGCGATGGCACCGAAGGTCTCGTAGGTGCCTTGGAGGATCCCTTGGGTGCCGATGTAGATCCAGGACCCGGCGGTCATCTGCCCGTACATCATCAGGCCGAGCTCGTCGAGGCGCCGGAACTCCGTCCAGTTCGCCCAGTCGCCGACGAGGTTGGAGTTGGCGATGAGCACCCGTGGTGCCCATTCGTGGGTGCGCAGCACGCCGACGGGTTTGCCCGACTGCACCAGCAGCGTCTCGTCGTCGCCGAGGGTGGCCAGTTCGCGCACGATCGCGTGGTAGCAGGCCCAGTTGCGCGCGGCTTTGCCGGTTCCTCCGTAGACGACGAGGTCTTGCGGGCGTTCGGCGACATCGGGGTCGAGGTTGTTCTGCAGCATGCGCAGCGGCGCCTCGGTGCTCCAGCTGCGGGCGGTCGGCGTCGTGCCTCGTGGGGCGCGCACGTCGGTCATCGGTCCCTCCCTGTTTCGGCGGCGGTGAGGACTTCGCCGGTGCGGATGAGGTGTTCTGCTGTGGCGATCTCGGGGGCGACGTGCCGGTCCGGGCCAGGGCCGGGCACGTGCCGGCGCAGCAGGTCGCGGGCGGCTCCGGTGGCGGGCCCGGGGTCCAGGGGCGCGCGCAGGTCGAGGGCGCGGGCGGCGGTGAGCAGTTCGACGGCCAGCACGGTGGTGAGCCCGTCGACCGCGCGGCGCAGCTTGCGGGCGGCGGCCCAGCCCATGGACACGTGGTCTTCCTGCATGGCGCTGGTGGGGATGGTGTCCACCGAGGCCGGCACGGCGAGGCGTTTGAGCTCAGCGGTGATCCCGGCCTGGGTGTAGTGGGCGATCATGTGCCCGGAGTCGACTCCGGGGTCGTCGGCGAGGAAGGCCGGCAGGCCGTGCGACCGGGCGACGTCGAGCATCCGGTCGGTGCGGCGCTCGCACATGCCGGCCATGTCGGCCAGCGCGATGGCCAGGAAGTCCAGGACGTACCCGAGCGGGGCGCCGTGGAAGTTGCCGTTGGACTCGATGCGCCCGTCGGGCAGCACCACGGGGTTGTCGATGGCCGCCGCGAGTTCCCGGTCGGCGACGTTCTCGGCGTGGCCGACGGTGTCGCGGGCGGCGCCGTGGACCTGGGGTGCGCAGCGCAGCGAGTAGGCGTCCTGCACTCGCGGGCAGTCGGGTCCGCGGTGGCTGGCGACGATCGGGGAGCCTGCGAGGAAGGAGGCCATCCTCGCGGCTGAGACGGCTTGCCCCGGGTGCGGGCGGAGCGCTTGCAGGTCGGCGGCGAAGGTGCGGTCGGTGCCCAGCAGGGCCTCGACGCTCATGGCGGCGGTGAGGTCGGCGACGTCGATCAGCTGGTGGATGTCGTGCAGCGCCAGCACCAGCATGCCGAGCATGCCGTCGGTGCCGTTGGTGAGGGCGAGGCCTTCCTTCTCCGCCAGCACGACCGGTTCGACACCGGCGTCGGCGAGCGCCTCGACTGCGGGGCGTCGCTGCCCGGCGGCGTCGAGGACCTCCCCTTCGCCGGTGAGCGCCAGGGCAACGGTCGCCAGCGGTGCGAGGTCGCCGGAGCAGCCGAGGGAGCCGTGCTCGTGCACGAGGGGAACGATCCCCGCGTTGAGCATCCCCACCAGGGCGTGGGCGGTTTCGGGTCGCACGCCGGTGCGACCGGTGGCGATGGTGTGCAGGCGCAGCAGCATCTGCGCGCGCACGACTTCGGGTTCGACGTGGTCACCGGCGCCTGCCGCGTGGGACCGGACGAAGGACTGCTGCAGCGCGGCCCTGCGGTCGCGGGGGATGTGGCGCACGGCCAGGGCGCCGAACCCGGTGGACACCCCGTAGACGGGTCGTTCCTCAGCGGCCAGCGCGTCGATGTGCTCGCGGGTCTTGGCGATGCCTTCTTCGGCGAGCTCGCTGAGCCGCACGGCACTTCCCCCGCGCGCGACCGCCACGACGTCCGCTCGCGACGGCGGCTGCGGACCGATGAACAACTCGTTGTGCATGTCCCCATCCCAGCTCGCCGAGGCTCCTGGCAGAAGACCTGGTGGAGGGACTCTGTCTGAGATGCCAGACTTCAGGCGTGGGTGAGAGCAGCGATGTGCCCGCGCTGCGGCGCGGGCTGGCGATCTTGCGGGCGCTGGCCGGGAGAGCGGGGCCGGTGTCGGCAGGTGTGCTGGCCCGCGAGCTCGACCTGCCGAGGTCGACGACGTACCACTTGCTGGCGGAGCTGGTGGCGGGCGGGTTCGTGGTGCACCTGCCGGAGGAGCGCCGCTACGGGCTGGGGGTGGCGGCGTTCGAGCTCGGTTCGGCGTACCTGCGCCACGACCCCCTCGAGCGCTTGGCGGGACCGGTCCTGCGGCGGCTGGTGGACCGGGTGGGGCGCACTGCGCAGCTCGGCGTGCTGCACGGCGGGGAGCTGCTCTACCTGGTCAAGGAGCGCCCTTCACAACCGCAGACGCTGGTCACCGATGTCGGGGTGCGGCTGCCCGCGCAACTGCCGGCGTCGGGCAGGGCGATGCTGGCGCACCTGCCGGCGGCGCAGGTGCGTGCGATGTTCCCTTCCACCGAGCACTTCGTGCTGCGCACGGACAGGGGGCCGCGGAACCTGCCGGAGCTGCGCCGGCTGCTGGCGGAGGAACGCCGCCGCGGCTGGGCGGTGGAGGACGGCCTCGTGACGGCCGGGTTCGCCTCGGTGGCGTGCCCGGTGTTCGACCACACGGCGAGGCCGATCGCCGCGGTCGCGGTCACCTTCCGCCACTCGTGCGAGGCGCCCGCCTGCGGTGGGACGTGGCCGGAGCTCGCCGAGGACGTCGCGCACGCGGCCGCGGCGCTCACCGCCCGGATCAGGGGCCGCACCGCTTGACCGGCCGCCGCCGAGGCGGCCGGTCGAGCGTGGTCAGAGACCGGCGGTGGCGACGAACTCCTTGGCGAGGTCGGCGGGGTTGGCCTTGTCGACCTCGAGCCGCTTGTTGAGCTCGGTCAGCTTCTCGGTGGTCAGCGCACGGCTGACCTTGTTGAGCGCCTCGACCTGCGGCGGTGTCAGCTTGCCCTTGCCGACGAGCGGCACCACGTTCTGGGCCGGGAACATGTTCTTCGGGTCGTCGAGCTCCACCAGGTCGTTGGCCTCGATCTGCGACGAGGTGGTGAACAGGTTCGCGGCCTGGACCTCGCCGGAGAGCAGGGCGTTGACGGTGATGGTGCCGGCTTCGACGCTGCGGATCTCCTTGAACGTGCAGCCGTAGTCCTGTGCGATCTTGGCTTCCCACCGGTCCTTCCACTCCGCCGGGGCGCCGAGGACCATGTCGCCGCAGCGCGGTCCCAGGTCGGCCATGGAGCGCAGTCCGGTGTCGGCGGTGGCCCTGGTGACGGCGAGGACGTCGGAGTCTTCGGCGGGGGACTGCTCGAGCAGTTCCACCTCAGGACCGACCTTGCTGCTGAGCTGGTCGTAGACCTGCTGCGACTCGGTGGCGGTCGAGGCCGGGTCGAGGAACTCCAGCAGGTTGCCGGTGTACTCGGGGACCAGCGTGAGCTCACCGCCGCGGACGGCGTTGACGTAGAACTCGCGGGCACCGATGCGGGGGCGGGTCTGCACGTCGGAGCCGGTGGTCTTGAGCGCTTCGGCGTAGACGTGCATCAGCAGCTCGCTCTCGGCGAAGTCCGCTGAGCCGATGACGACCTGCCCCTCCTTCGCCTTGTTGGCTTCCAGCGGGTCCTGCGTGCCGCATCCGGTCAGCACCACTGCCGCGGCGGCGGCCAGGGCCAGCAGTCGTTTCATCGATCACTACCTCCTCGTCGGGCGGCCAGGAGCAGACCGCGTGGCACCACGAGCCGGGTGAGCCCGGCCAACGCCAGGTCGAGCAGCACGGCCAGGACCGCGATGGCGATCGCGGCGGAGGCCATCTGCGCGTAGTCGCTGATCTTCAACCCGTCCAGCAGGATGCGTCCGAGCCCGCCGAGTCCGACGTAGGCCGCGACGGCGGCGGTGGCCACGACCTGCAGCATCGCGCTGCGGACACCGCCGAGGACCAGCGGCAGCGCGGTGGGCAGCTCGACCTGCCACAGCACCTGCGCGGGTCGCATGCCCATCCCCTTCGCGGCGTCGACGGCGTCGCCGGGTGCGTTGCGCACGCCCGCGTAGGCACCGGAGAGGATCGCCGGGATCGCCAGGACGACCAGGCCCGCGAGCGCCGGGGTGACGCCGAGGCCGAACCCGAGCACGAGCAGCGTGACCACGCCGAGCGTGGGCAGGGCCCGCACCGCGTTGCTGATCCCGACCACCAGCACCGCTCCGCGCCCGGTGTGTCCGATGTAGACGCCGAGGGGGATGGCGATCAGGGCTGCGACGAGCACGGAGAGCACGCAGTAGTAGAGGTGCAGCAGCGTCTGCGCGGGGATCCCGTCCGGGCCGCTCCAGTGCGCGGGATCGCTCAGCCACGTGATGAGTTCGCCGATCATCGCCGCGCCCACGGGGTTGCGAGCCGCCACAGCAGCACCAGCAGGAGGTCGACCGCCAGCGCCAGCAGCAGGGTCAGCACGATGCCGATGAGGATCTGCTCGGGGTAGTCGCGCTGGAAACCGTCGGTGAAAAGCCTTCCCAGCCCCCCGATCCCGACCAGCGCGCCGACGCTGACGAGGCTGATGTTGCTCACCGACGCCACGCGCACGGCCGCTGCCAGCACCGGCACCGCCAGGGGGAGTTCCACGGCGACCAGTCGCCGGCCCGGCCGGTAGCCCATGGCGGTGGCGGCGGCGACGATGTGCCCGGGGACCGAGTCCAGGGCTTCCCGCACCGGTCGCACGAGCAGCGCCGCCGTGTAGAGCGTCAGGGCGATGATGACGTTCAGCGGCGACAGCAGCGGGGTTCCCATCAGGCCGGGGAGGAGCACGAACAGCGCCAGGGAAGGGATGGTGTAGAAGACGTTCGCGACGTTCTGCAGCGCTTCGCGCAGCCACCCGACGCGTTGCGCGAGCCGCCCCAGCGGCAGGGCGAGCAGCACGCCGAACAGCAGCGGCAGCAACGACAGGTAGAGGTGCTCACCGAGCTGGGTGACCACCAGTTCCCGGTTGCTGGGCGAACCGAAGAAGTCGATCATGTCGCTGCCCGGTGCCCGTCCAGCAGTGACAGCACTTCGTCGGCCGTGACGACGCCGACCGCGGCCCCGGCGGCGTTGACGACGACACCGAGTCCGGAGGGTGCCGACAGCGCGGCGTCCAGAGCGCCGCGGAGGCTCCCGTGCTCCGCGTGCAGCGACCCTCCGGCCACGAGCTCGTCCTCGCGGAGCGGCCCGGCCGAGCCGGCGCCCGGGGGCAGCCAGCCGCGTGGCCGGTCCCCTTCATCCACCGCCAGCCGCCAGCGGTCGTCGGAAGGGATCCTTCCTCCCAACCGCACTGTCGGGACCGGGCTGGGACGCAGGTTCGCGGCGTCCACGAAGGACAGCCGACGGTAGCCGCGGTCGCGGCCGACGAAGGAGGTCACGAAGTCGTCGGAAGGTGAGGCCAGCAGGTCGTCGGGCCGTGCGTACTGCGCGAGGTGTCCGCCTTGGCGCAGCACCGCGACCTTCTCGCCGACCTTGACGGCCTCGTCGATGTCGTGGGTGACGAACAGGACGGTCTTCCCGAGTTCGTCCTGCAGCCGCAGCAGTTCGTCCTGCAGCCCTTCGCGGACGACGGGGTCGACGGCGCTGAAGGGTTCGTCCATCAGCAGCACCGGCGGGTCGGCGGCAAGCGCTCGCGCGACACCGACGCGTTGCTGCTGGCCCCCGGACAGCTGTGCCGGGTACCGCGTGCCGAGTTCGGCCGGCAGGCCGACGAGGTCGAGGAGCTCACCGGCGCGGTGGCGGGCGGCGCGGCGGGTTCCCCCCGCGAGCAGCGGGACGGTGGCGATGTTGTCGAGCACGGTCCGGTGCGGGAACAGGCCCGCCTGCTGGATGACGTAGCCGATCCCTCGGCGCAGCTGCGCGGGGTCCCGGTCGCGGACGTCGGTGCCGTTGACGGAGACGGTGCCCGAGGAGGGCTCGATCATGCGGTTGACCATCCGCATCAAGGTGGTCTTCCCGCACCCGGAGGGCCCCACCAGCACCGTGATGGTCCCCGTTTCCACGGACAAGCTCAGCTCCTCGACGGCGACAGTGCCGTTCGGGTACTGCTTTCGGACGGACTGGAACTCGATCAAGCGAGCCCCCTCTCGCGCGGGTCCCCCAAACCCGGCCGACCCTAGCCGGGCGGTCCACTTCCCGCGATCCACTGAGACCGTTGCGTGACCTGCTCTCATGATGCGGGAACTCGCAGCGCGTTGAATCATCGGCAGGAGGCGCGAACGCGACCGCCCCGGAATTCCCGCACCGATTAGGCTTTGCACTCCCATGGACAACACCCCTTCCTCCTCCCCGATCGAAGCCGTCCGCGAACTCCGCGAGGAGCACGGTCTGCTCGGTCTCCACGTGCGCCGTGTGCTGGCGGAACTCGCCGCAGGACCGCGGTCGCTGGACGAGCTGATCCAGCGGACCGGGGTGGCGCGCCGCACGGTCGAGCAGGTGCTCGCCGCCGCCGGTGACGACGTCGCCGAGCAGTCCGGCGCGTTCCGCCTCGAGGACTCCTCCCTCCCGCTCTACCGGCAGGAGCTGTCCCTCGACGAACTCGCGGTCCCGCGGGAAGAAGGTGACCTCGACGCCGAGCTGGTGGAGGTGATGCGCGGGTTCGTCGAAACGGGCCCCCGGCCGGAGTCGGCGCTGGACCACGTCACCGCCACTCCGGAAACGGCGTTGCGGCGCGCCTCGTGGTTGCGCGACCACTACGACCTGGCGGGCCGGAAGGTGTTGTGCCTGGGTGACCACGACCTGACGTCGCTGGCCCTGTCGCTGGTGGTGCCGTCAGCGGACGTGCGGGTGGTGGACCTCGACGAGCGCATCCTGCAGCACATCGACACCGTCGCGGCCGAGCGGGGTTCCAGCATCGGCACCACCCACGCGGACCTGCGCTTCGGGTTGCCGCCGAGCGTGGAGGACTGGGCGGACGCGGTGTTCACCGACCCGCCCTACACCCCGGAAGGGATCGGCCTGTTCTCGACGCGGGCCGCCGAGTGCCTGGCCCCGGGCGGCAGCCGGATGTTCCTGGCCTACGGCTACAGCGCGCGGACCCCGGCGTTGGGGTGGAAGGTCCAGCAGGAGCTGCTGCGACTGGGCTTCGTGTTCGAGGCGATCCTCCCGCAGTTCAACCGCTACAGCGGAGCGCAGGCCATCGGCAGCGCCAGCGACCTGTACGTGTGCCAGCCAACCGCGCACACCCGCAAGCTGGCGCTGCGCCAGGACCAGGCGATCTACACCCACGGCCCGCAGTCGGTGGAGGCCTCGACCGGCACGCCGGAGGCTTTGCCGCGCGCAGCGGCTGAACGGCTCGATGCCCCGGTGGCCGAGCTGCGCCGGGCCGGGTGGGCACGGCCGGTGCGCGGCACGGATCCCGTGGCGTTCGACCTGCGGGCGGACCCGGGCCCGTGGCTGTTGCGGATGCTGCTGGCCTGCAACGCGGAGAAGGTCGCCTTCGTGCTGGACAACAACCACCCGGACATCACCAACGAGCGCGCCCAGTCAGAGCTGCGCGACCTGGTGGCGGACAAGTACCGGCTGAAGCTGCACCGCAGCACCCCGGACGGCAAGCACGCCGTCGTGGTCGCCGCACGCGCGGACACCGGATCGGCGGCCGACTTCCTGTTGCAACGGGCCCACGGCAAGCTGGGCAACATCTGGCGGGAAGCGCTCATCGCGCAGGACGAGGGCCTGACGAAACGCCAAGCCCGGGAGAAGGTCGCCGAGGTGGCGCCGCACCCGCACGACCTCGAGCTCAGGCTCATCGACCTGCCGCGGCACCGCATCGCCGACGTCCTGCACCGGATGCGGTGACGCCGCGGTCGGCTACGGGATGATGAGCGGCCCGTCGGCGAGCATGTCGCGGAACTTCGGAGCGGGAACCGCGCCGGAGAACAACCAGCCCTGGTAGGCCTCGACGCCGACACCGCGCAGCAGCCGGAACTGGGTGGCGTCCTCGACGCCTTCGGCCACGCACTGGCGGTCCATGGCGTAGGCCATGTCGACCACGGCGCGGGCGACGGCGAAGTCGGACGGGTCGCCGCCGACCCCGGCCACGAAGCGGCGGTCGACCTTGATGATCTGGGCGGGCAGGTCCTTGAGCCTGGCCAACGACGAGTACCCGGTGCCGAAGTCGTCGACCGCGAACCGCACGCCGCGGGAGACGAGTTCACCCATCTCGTGCCGGGTGCGCGAGGGCAGGTCGACCAGCGCGGTCTCCACCAGTTCCAGGATGACCCGGTCCCACGCGATGCCGGTCTCGGCGACGATGTCGGCGACGGAGTCGACGAAGTCGGGTCCGCCCGGCACCAGACCGGCCAGGTTGACCGCGATGCTGACGGGACGGCCCTTGCGCACCGGCCAGGACGAGGCTTCGCGCAGCGCCGTCCGCAGCACCCAGCGGTCGAGTTCGCGCAGCAGGTCCCCTTGTTCGGCGACCGGCAGGAACGCGTCGGGCGAGAGCATGCCGCGTTCCGGGTGCGGCCAGCGGATCAGCGCTTCGGCGCTGACCACGGTGCCTTCGGCGTCGACGACCGGCTGGTAGTGCAGGGCGAGACCGTCGTTGCTCAACGCTTCGCGCAGCTGACCTTCGAGGTGCAGCTGGCGGTCGGCGGCGGCCATCAAGGCCGGGCTGGCCAACGAAACCTTGCCGCTGCCACGCCGTTTCGCTTCGAACATGGCGGCGTCGGCGAAGCGCAGGAGGTCTTCACCACCGGCCCCGGAGCCGTTGGGCACGGCAGCTCCGATCGACGAGGACACCCGGACCAGCTGGCCGTGCACGGGCACGGCCGTGCGCAGCAGGGCGGAAACGCGGGTGGCGAGCTGGTCGACTCCCCCGCAGGCTTCGACGTCGGAGCAGATGATGACGAACTCGTCGCCGGACAGCCGCGCGGCCGTGCACTCCTCGGGCAGCCCGCCTTCCAGGCGCCGGGCCAGGGCCACGAGCAGTTCGTCGCCGGCGTCGTGGCCGAGGGAGTCGTTGACGCGCTTGAAGTTGTCGATGTCGCAGAACAGCACCGCGATCTCGGGTGAGTCCGCCCGTCCCATGAGGCGTCCGAGCAGTTCCTTGACGGCGGTGCGGTTGGGCAGGCCGGTCAGGTCGTCGTGGGTGGCCTGGTAGCGCAGGGCTTCGGCGGCACGGCGGCGCTCGGTGATGTCCTGGAACACCACCAGCCAGAACTCGGTGCCGTCGTCCTGCACGGAGCTGGAGGTGTGCAGTTCGCAGTAGACGGGTTCGCCGTCGGCGCGCACCATGACGCGCTGCGGCGCGCGCCTGCGGACACCGCTGCTCTCGTCGGGCGCGGGCAGGCTGGGGTCGACCTCGTCGGGGTGGGTGATGTCGCGGGTGCTCAGCCCGCGCATCTGGTCCAGCCGGTACCCGAGCAGGTCGCAGAGGGCGTCGTTGGCGTTGACGAGCCGTTCGGTGCGGTCGAAGAGCCCGATCCCGACCGGGGTGATGTTGACCAGGTCGGAGAAGCGCTGGCTGGAACGTTCCATCCGGGTGACCACGGCCCGCTGCTCGGTGACGTCCTGCGCGGTGCCGACGAAGAGGTCCCTGCCGTCGGCGTCGGCGATCTTGGTGCCGTGCAGCCGCAGGATGCGGGTGGTGCCCTCGGAGCGCACGTAGCGGTGCTCGATCTCGACGGGCGCGCCGCGTTCGAGCAGCGGGCGCCACGCCTGCCGCACCCATTCGCGGTCGTCGGGGTGCACGCGGTCGAGGTAGCGGTCGAAGGTGCCTGCGGTGCTGACCGGCTGGCCGAGGATCTCGTGGAGCATGCTCGACAGCCGCATGACGTTGGTGCGCGGATCGACTTCCCAGGTGCCGAGCCGGGCGATGCGCTGCGCGTCCTGCAGCCGGCGGCGTTCGTCGCGCAACTGGCGCTCGAGGGCGCGGTGCTCGGTGACGTCCTGGACGGTGCCCTGCACCCGCACGATCTGTCCGGCCCGGTCGTACTCGGCGCGTCCGGTGCACAGGAACACGCGGGTGCCGTGCAGGTTGCGCAGCTCCGTCTCGAGCAGTTCACCTTCGGCGGCGGAGAGCACCTTGGTGTAGAACTCGGCCGCGCGTTCGCGGTCGTCGGGGTGGGTCGTGGAGATCATCGCCGTGATGTCGTCGGCGTGCTCGGCGCCGCCCGCGCCGAGGAACTCCGCGAGCAGCGGGCTGCGGTAGATCACCCCGGTGTCGGGGTAGTACACCCAGCTGGCGACCTTGGCGAGGCGCTGGGCGTCGATGAGCCAGTAGCGCTCTTCGGAGTCGCGCGGACCGCCCGCGGCGTCCGGTGGGTCTTCGGTGAGGTCGGAGACGTCGATGAGCAGCGTGACCTGCAGCGTCTCGTCATCGGGGTGCGGCCAGACCTGGAGCCGGACGGGGGTGCGCTCGGGAGACCCGAGCAACCAGGTCTGGCGGCCTTCGCGTTCGACGAGGTCGGCGAGCTTGCGGCCGATGAGCTCCCCGGGGTCGAGGCGCCCGGCCAACGTGGCGGCCTGCCGGGTGGCGGCGATGATGAAGCCGTCTTCCGCGCTGAGCAGCGCGGGGGCGTCGGGCAGCACGGCGTGCAGCCCTTGCACGCGCGCTCGGGTGCCAGCCAACCCGAGTCCCCCGGACGTCGCCGACGTCCGGGTCCGCTCGCTCCGCTCGGTCAACTGCACCCCTCCTGCGTCGCAGCCGCGCAACGGCCGTCGTCGGCCCCGATGACCCCATCACCGAGTGATGCGCGCCACAGCGAATCGCATCGCAGACCCTACCGGTCCGCGCACGGCCGGTATCGCCATGGTGCCGGGCCCTGAGGCCAGTTCCCTGAAGAGGTGACAGCCTTCGCCCGACATGATGACGCCGACTACCGAATTCTTCGTGAAGTCGTTTTTCCCGACGCCACCGACGAGTGGGGCCGGGAGAGCCATGAAGGACTCTCCCGGCCCCACTCGATGCCGGTGCAGAACCTACCGCCGACCGACCGGCCGACGACAGGGTTCGACGATCACGCCGTGGCCACACCTTCAGCACGGGCCGCCTTCGCCACCGCGGCGCTGACAGCGGGGGCGACCCGCGGGTCCAGCGGCGAGGGGACGATGTAGTCGGCGCTGAGGTCGTCGGCGGCCACGGCCGCGATGGCCTCGGCCGCGGCGACCTTCATGCCGTCGGTGATGGCCCGCGCCCCCGCGTCGAGGGCACCCTTGAAGATGCCGGGGAACGCGAGCACGTTGTTGATCTGGTTCGGGAAGTCGCTGCGACCGGTGGCGACGACCGACGCGTACTTGCCCGCGATGTCCGGGTGGACCTCCGGGTCCGGGTTCGACAGCGCGAAGACGATCGAGTCCTCGGCCATCATGGCCACCTGCTCCTCCGGGACCTGGCCGACCGAGACGCCGATGAACACGTCGGCACCACGCATCGCCTCGGCGGGCCCGCCGGTGATGCCACGCGGGTTGGTGAAGGTGGTCAGCTCTTCCTTGATCGGGGTGAGCCCGTCGCGACCGGCGCTGATCACGCCGCGCGAGTCCAGCACGACGATCTCGCCGACACCGGCGGTGTGCAGGATCTTCGCGCAGGCGACACCCGCAGCACCGGCACCGGAGATGACGACCCTGAGCGATCCGAGGTCGCGTCCGGCGACGCGTGCGGCGTTGCGCAGCGCGGCCAGCACCACGACGGCGGTGCCGTGCTGGTCGTCGTGCATGACCGGGCAGTCCAGCGCCTCGGTCACCCTGCGCTCCAGCTCGAAGCAGCGCGGGGCGGAGATGTCCTCCAGGTTCACCGCACCGAACGAGGGGCGCAGCCGGACCAGCGTCTCCACGATCTCGTCGACGTCGTTGGTGTCCAGGACCAGCGGGATCGAGTCGAGCCCGGCGAAGGTCTTGAACAGCGCGGACTTGCCCTCCATGACCGGCAGCGAGGCCTTCGGCCCGATGTCGCCCAGCCCGAGGACCGCCGACCCGTCGCTGACCACGGCGACCAGCCGCTGTGTCCAGGTGTAGCGGTCAGCCAGGGACGGATCGCTCGCGATCGCCCGGCTCACCTGCGCCACCCCGGGTGTGTACGCGATGGACAGGTCGCGCGCGCTGTCGAGCGGAGCGGTCACCGATGCGGTGAGCTTGCCCCCTTCGTGCGCGGCGAAGATCTCTTCGTGGGTCAGCTCGGCACCGATTCCATTGGCGGTGCCCTCGTTCATGGTGGTCACGGCGTCCCTCCTGTAGCCATGCCTGCGGCCCGAGCACAATCGAGCCGGGCGGACGCGGTCTTCTTCAGACCGCTTTCGACGCCGGCTTCCCGGGCGTACCGGTGAAGGGGGCGTCTTTCGAATTACCGAGACCGGCCATCCTGTTCGGACACCGGCTCCGGTGGACGCTGCGGTTCGTTCAGTGTGCCAGCACTGTGATCCCGTGTCAGCGACAGGGATCACACGTCTCACCAGCAAAAAGCCGAAAATTTCACGCTTTCGGACAGTACGGGCGTCATATTTTCCGACGCAGTTATGCAGTACGGGCGTTCGGTTTGCAATTCGCAGTTGTGCGGTACGTCTGTCCGGTTTTCTCATCTGAATCGAAACTGTTTAGGAAAACGCGAGCGATCACCTCGCCTTTTCCGCGATGCGGTGGAGCAGGGGAACCTTCCTGCCACCCGCCGCCCCACCGGACGCACCGCGATCACGACTCCTAGGCTCGGCTCGTGCAGGTACGTCGACTTGAGATCACCGGGGCGTTCGAATTCACCCCGAAGGCTTTCCCGGACCACCGCGGCCTGTTCGTCGCCCCGTTCCAGGAAGCGACGTTCACCGGAGCCACGGGGCACCGGATGCGCTTGGCGCAGACCAACCACAGCGTCTCGGCCCGCGACGTCATCCGCGGCGTCCACTTCGCCGACACCCCGCCCGGGCAGGCCAAGTACGTCTACTGCCCGCAGGGCGCACTGCTGGACGTCGTCGTCGACGTGCGCGTCGGCTCGCCCACCTTCGGGCGTTGGGAAGCGATCCGCCTCGACTCCAGCGAGTACCGCGCCGTCTACCTCGCCGAAGGGCTCGGACACGCGTTCCTGGCCCTCACCGACAACACGGTCATGACCTACCTGTGCTCCACCGCCTACAACCCGGCAGGCGAGCACGGCGTCAACCCGCTGGACCCGGAGCTCGGGCTGCCCTGGGCCGAGGAGCTGACCGGCGAGGCGATCCTGTCCGAAAAGGACCGCAACGCCCCCACGCTCGCCCAGGCCGCCGACAGCGGCCTGCTGCCGGACTTCGAAACCTGCCTCGCGCACTACGACTCGCTGCGCGCCGAGCAGTGAGCACGGGAACCTTCCAGCCACCCCGCAGCCGGTGGCAGGAAGGTTCCCGTGCTCAGCGCACGCGGCCGGGCGAAGGCCACAAGCGCCAGCGCACCACTCCCAGCACCTGCGCCGGACCGAGGTCACGGGAATCGGTCGAACCGAAACCGTTGTCGCCCTCGACGTGCCACCCCTCGCCCTCGCGGCGCACGGCGCGCTTCACCGAGAGCTGATCAGGGCGCCCGTCCCACCGCACCAGCACGACATCACCCGCACGGGCCCGACCTCCGGTCCGGAACACGACGACGTCGCGGTCCCGAAGAGTGGGAACCATCGAGGGTCCGCGCACTCGCAACCGGCGCAACGGCCACGAACCGAGTGATCTCACCGGCACCTCCAATAGGACGACGAGGATCTTCAAGAGTAAGGTCGGCCCAGTCGGAGCACTCACTGTCAGGGAGGAATCATGCGACTCCTGTCGCGCATCCTCGGGCCCCGCCTGGAGGCGACCGCGCACTGCGACCTTCCGTGCGGCGTTTACGACCCCGCGCAGGCGCGGATCGAGGCCGAGTCGGTCAAGGCGATCCAGGAGAAGTACCAGGGCAACGAGGACCCGGAGTTCCGCACTCGCGCGATCATGATCGCCGAGCAGCGCTCCGAGTTGGTCAAGCACCACCTGTGGGTGCTGTGGACCGACTACTTCAAGCCCCCGCACTTCGAGAAGTACCCGCAGCTCCACGAGCTGGTCAACAAGGCCACCAAGGCCGCTGGTGCCACCGGCACCAAGGGTTCGATGGACCCGGCCAAGGGCCAGGAGCTGCTGGACTACATCGCCGAGATCGACAAGATCTTCTGGGAGACCAAGAAGGGCTGACCTCCAGCAGCCGTTGAGGACGCCGACCAGCGAGGACGCTGGTCGGCGTTTTTCACGCCCGCACCGCCCCGCCAACGGCAGGAGGGGCTCCCTCAAGTGGAAGACGCCCGGGCCGCTGCACGGCGGGCAGTGGGCGGAAGGTTCCCACGCACCTCGCCAGCGCGCGGAAGGTTCCCGTACTCACCTGAGCGGTGAGCGGAAGGTTCCCATGCGCTCCTCAGCGGCGGGTGACGAGCATGCGCGGGCCGGGGTGCGGTCATAGGCTGGCCTGGGCCGACACCGTCGTCTTGGGAGCTGCGCGTCATGACCACCGCCTGTCGAGAGCACGCCGGCCACGAGCACCAGCACGGCCCCGGTTGCGGCCACGTCGCCGTCCCGCACGGCGACCACGTCGACTACGCCCACGATGGTCACCTGCACGTCGACCACGGTGGGCACTACGACGAGTGCGAGGCCAGCGAGCACCACGAGCACGGGACGCACGAGCACCAGCACGGCCCCGGTTGCGGCCACGTCGCCGTCCCGCACGGCGACCACGTCGACTACATCCACGACGGACACCGGCACGCGGCGCACGGCGAGCACTACGACGAGCACTGACCGAAGTCCACCGTGGAGCGCGGGGTGACGTCACCGTGCGGAACCCGCTCGGGTCCGTACGCTGCGAGCCGTGGAGCACCGCGTCTACATCCTCCGGCACGGCACCACCGAGTGGTCCCTGAAGCGCCGGCACACCAGCCGCACCGACGTCCCGCTGACCGTCGAGGGTGAGCTGCGGGCGCGACAGGCGGGCCAGGCCCTGACCGCTCTACGACCCGCCGGGCCCGTGCAGGTGCTGTGCAGCCCGCGCACGCGGGCGAAGCGCACCGCCGACCTCGCCGGGCTCTCCGACGTGACCACCGAGCCGCTGCTGGTGGAGTGGGACTACGGCGACTACGAGGGGCTGACCACCGAGGAGATCCGCGAGACCGTCCCGGACTGGACGGTGTGGACCCATCCCTGCCCGGGCGGCGAGACCGCCTCGAACGTGGCCACCCGCGCCGACGACCTGCTGGAGCGGGTGCGGGCCGCCGACCGCGAGGTGGTGCTCGTCGGGCACGGCCACTTCAGCCGCTGCGTCATCGCCCGCTGGCTGGACCTGCCGATCTCCGCCGGGGTGCACTTCGCCCTCGACCCGGCCGGCATCACCGTGCTCGGCCACGACCGGGGTGTGCCGCAGATCCAGCGCTCCAACATCCCCGCTTGGCAGCACGGCTGAGCCCTGCCGGGACCGCCGTGCGGCCCGCTGCGCAGAATGGCCGAGGAGGACCAGGCTCGGTTGGCTGTGGAGGACGGATGATCCGGCGGGCGCGCGAAGGTGACGTGGCGGCGATGGTGGAGCTGGTGCACGAGCTCGCCCGCTACGAACGAGAACCCGATTCCTGCCACCTGACCGAGGAGCAGCTGCGGACCGCGCTGTTCGGCCCGGACCCGGCGCTGTTCGGGCACGTGGCCGAAGTGGACGGATCCGTGGTCGGGCTGTCGTTGTGGTTCTTGAACTTCTCCACCTGGGAGGGCGTGCACGGGATGTACCTGGAAGACCTCTACGTGCGGCCGGAGCACCGGGGTGCGGGCCTGGGCAAGGAACTGCTGCGGACGCTGGCGCACGAGTGCGTCGCCCGCGGCTACGCCCGCCTGGAGTGGTCCGTGCTGGACTGGAACGAGCCCTCGATCGCCTTCTACGAGGCCCAGGGCGCGTTCCCGATGGACGGCTGGACCACCTACCGCCTCACCGGTGAGGCGCTGACGACCTTCGGGAGCTGAGCGTTCAGTCGTCGCGGGCGTCGGGGGCCATCGACGCGTGGAAGGCCCACTCGCGTCCCTCGCGGTTGAACAGGAACCACAGCACGGCGACGGCCGGTGCGGCGATGGCCAGGCCGATCAGCGGTCGTCCGGAGGGGCCGGTGGCGTACCAGGCGGTGCCGAGCAGCAGCAGCTGCATCAGCAGCGCGGGGGTGCGCGCCCAGTGCTTGCCCTTGATCAGCCCGATGCCGGCGGCGAGCACGCCCGCGGCCAGCAGCGTGTAGTAGCCCGCCTCGCCCCAGGTCTCGCCGCGTTCGAGCTGGCCAACCCCGCCGAGGTCGGAGGAGGCGCTGCGGACGAGCAGGGCCACGACGAACACCAGGCCCGCCACGGCCTGCAGCGTGGTCAGCAGTCCGGCGATGCGCACCGTGCGGGGAACGGTCTCGGTGGACAAGGGGGCCTCGCTTCAACCGGGGCCGAACGACCCCGCTCGTGACTCTGCGTGTGCGCTTCTGATGGTAATACCGCCCGATCGCCGCATAGCTGGCGCAGCCCTCGAACGGACAGGATCGACCCATGGCTCGAGCGGCGTTCGCGGATGTCGGGGTGTCCGTCGATCTCGTCGCGTGCACGTCGGCAGCCGGTGGTCGTCCAGCGGGTGCGCTCCGGGGTTGCGCATCCGACCTCCACCGAGAAGTGCTGGTCAGCGGCGTGGCGCACTCGCTCCTGGTGCGCTCCTCCCGCTCTTCCCAGCAGTGCCGCGCACTTCGGCCGGTCCTGTCCGCGCAGCAACCGGAGGTGACCGGACAGCCCAGTTGAGACTTCACACGGCGCCAGACCGGGGCCCGGGCCCGACGGACACGAAACCGTCTCGCTTAGGCTTCAGTTGTGCGCGCCGTACTCGTCGTCAACCCGCAGGCGACCTCCACCACAGCCAGTGGCCGCGATGTCCTCGCTGCGGCACTGGCCAGCGTGCTGAAGCTGGACGTGGTCGAGACGCAGCACTGCGGGCACGCCTCGGAGGCCGCGAGGGACGCGGTGCGCGACGGTGCGGACCTGGTCATCGCGCACGGGGGCGACGGCACGGTCAACGAAGTGGTCAACGGCATGTTCGAGGTCGCCGAGCCCGGTGACCCGTCGATGCCGACGCTGGGAGTGGTGCCCGGCGGGTCGGCGAACGTCTTCGGCCGCGCGCTCGGGCTGCCGAAGGACCCGGTCGACGCCACGCACCACCTGATGCGCGCGCTGGCCGACCGCAGCACGCGCCAGGTCGGCCTGGGCAAGGCCGACGAGAGGTGGTTCACCTTCAACGCCGGTGTGGGGTGGGACGCCGAGGTGGTCGCCGAGGTCGAGCGGCAGCGGGCGCGCGGGCGCGAGGCGACGCCCGCCCTGTACGCCCGGATCGCCCTGGCCTGCTACTTCCGCATGAGCCGTGGAGAGCCGAAGCTCACCTTGCAGATCGGTGACGATCAACCGAGTGACCGACTGCACAGCGTGTTCGTGTCGAACACCGACCCCTGGACGTACTTGGGGTCCACTCCAGTGCGCATGAGCCCCGAGACCAGCTTCGACACCGGTCTCGGCGTGTTCGCGCTCAAGAAGATGAGCGTTCACTCTGTGTTGCGACACGTAGCGGAGATGTTGCGCGGTAGAGGGAAACCACACGGAAGAAACTCAATTCAGGCTGCGGACGTGCCCCATCTACGCGTAGCCTGTACGGAGCCGTTGCGCCTGCAGGTGGACGGCGATTGCCTGGGTGAGCGTTCGGCGATCGAGTTCTGCTCAGTCCCGAACGCTCTCCGCGTCGCTGTATAACCTTCTCGTAACGGATGGACGTCGCTGCCGACTCATGACCCCCGTCTGAGTTCGGGAGCACACCGAAACCCCTGGTCAAGTCCTGTCGATCTTTCAGGTGAGTTGCCTCACCGCTGGAGATCGACCTCTTGACATTGCGGCAGTTCGTGAAAGCATTCACAAGCACACGGACTCCGTGAAAGCATTCACAAACACCCCGAACGAACTATCGGCGCGCATGGGCGCGCCTAGCGAGGAGCAAGGAACAATGGACTGGCGCCACGATGCGGTTTGCCGTGACGAGGACCCGGAACTGTTCTTCCCGGTGGGGAACAGCGGTCCTGCTGTGCTGCAGATCGCCGAGGCGAAGGCCGTATGCCGCCGTTGTCCGGTTGCCTCCCAGTGCCTGGCGTGGGCGCTGGAGAGCGGCCAGGACGCCGGTGTCTGGGGCGGCATGAGCGAAGACGAGCGGCGTGCCCTCAAGCGGCGCAACGCTCGCACTCGGGCGCGCACCAACGCCTGAGCAGCAGCTCGCTGAGCACGTGGCCGGTCGGTCGCACCCCCGGTGACCGACCGCCCGTCTCGCCCCGGCCGCAACGGCCTCGCAGCGTGAACTGACCCACCCCGACTAGTAGCTCACGGCCGATCAGCGTCGATGTCGGTCCCGCAGGTTCCACCGGATCCTCCCCATCGCACCGGGGAGCCGGAACCCGGAAACCGACCCGATCGGCCCGGACGTCCCAGGCGCGTTGGGATGTCACTCGACTGATCGACGCAACCGCGTGGCACTCAGCATAGGGGGCGTCATCGGCGGTACTTCAGGGGCACCCGCAGAACCGCCTCGGTACCGCGTTGATGACCGCGGCCACGCAAGCTCAACGACCCGCGGAGCTCTGACTCCACGAGGGTCCGCACGATCTGCAGGCCGAGACGTTCGGCGCGCTCGAGGGAGAAGCCCTTCGGCAGGCCACGACCGTCATCCGAGATGACGACGTCGAGCCAGCGCGCCGAACGCTCCGCCTGCACGACCACTTCCCCGCCTTGCCCTTCCGGGAAGGCGTGCTCGAAGGCGTTCTGCACCAGCTCGGTCAGGACCATCACCAACGGCGTGGCCAACTCGGCCGACACGACGCCGAACTTCCCGCCGCGGCTGACCTTCACCCCGGTCTCGGCCACGGCGACATCGCTCATCATCGGGATCACCCGGTCCACCACGTCGTCGAGGTCGACCCGCTCGTCGACCGACATCGACAGCGTCTCGTGCACGAGCGCGATCGAGGTGACCCGCCGCACCGACTCGTCCAGCGCCTGCCGGGCCTCGTTGTTGCCGGTGCGCCGCGACTGCAGCCGCAGCAGCGCTGCGACGGTCTGCAGGTTGTTCTTCACGCGGTGGTGGATCTCGCGGATCGTGGCGTCCTTGGACATCAGCGCCCGGTCCCGGCGCTTGACCTCGGTGACGTCGCGCACCAGCACCAGCGCGCCGGCCGACTGGCCGCGCGGGCGCAGCGGCAGCGCGCGGAACAGCACCGTCGCGCCGCGCGCCTCGGCTTCGATGCGCATGCTCGGTTCGCCGCCCATCGCCCGCCGCACCCGCTGCGCGACCTCGTCGGCGTCGAACGGGTCGTTGAGCAGCGACCGGGTCAGCGGCGCCAGCTGCGCGCCCACCAGGTCCGCGGCGTGGCCCATGCGGTGGTAGGCCGACAGGGCGTTGGGGCTGGCGAACACGACCGTGCCGGAGTTGTCCAGCCGGATCAGCCCGTCCCCCACGCGCGGGCTCGTGTGCACGTCAGGAGCGGGCTCAGGGGTCGGGAAGGTGCCGTCGGCGACCATCTGGCACAGGTCGGCGGCGCTGCCCAGGTAGGAGATCTCCAGCGGGCTCGGCACCCGCGGCACGGCGAGGTTCGTGTCGCGGCTGAGCACCGCCACGATCTCCTCCCCCAGCTTGACCGGGATGGTCTCGCGGCGGACCGGCACGCCCAGGTGCCAGCGCGGGTCCTCCTCGCGGCAGATGCGGCCCTCCAGAGCCGCGCGCCGCAGCTGCGGGTGGTCGTCCTCGGTGACCTCGGAGCCGACCACGTCTTCCGGGTGCGCGGTGGGCGCCGTCGTGGGGCGGGCCTGCGCGACGCACAGGAAGCGGTCCTCGGGTGCCTCCTCGGGGCCGACCGGCACCCACATGATGAAGTCCGCGAAGGACAGGTCGCTCAGCAGCTGCCACTCCGCCACCACGGTCTGCAGGTGGTCGGCGGCGGCGCCGGACAGGCGCGTGTGTTCGGCGAGAAGATCACTCAGCGTGGACAAGTGGGTCCTCCGGTCGGCTGCGGGGATCGAAGCGGGTCGTCACCTGGCGAGGGCGATGAGATCGCCTGCTCGGACGGTGCCGCCTGGCTCGGCCACGCCTGCCCGGCGGGGCACCTCGCCGGGCACGTCCACCGCCGACACCGCGGGTCCCAGGAGCGACGGGAAGTCGCCGCCGCGGTCCGCGTCGCCCGCGGACACCGGCGCCGCCTGGGCGGTGACCGGCGCCTCGGCGCGGTTCTCCTCGGCCATCTCTTCCTCCTCGTCACGGCCGCCACCGGCCCTCGTTCAGGAAACCACGAGCACCACCACCCGCCGACGGCAGGTATCGGACATGGCAGACTGGAACCTCGAAATCCCAGCGGAGACCGGGTGGCAGCCGATCACTCGCGGTCACCGTCCTGGAGTGGACCCGAACTTCGAGGGAGTCGCCTTATGGGCAAGCGCGCGCGCAAGAAGAAGGACCGGCGCAGGAACAAGGCCAACCACGGCAAGCGCCCCAGCTCGTGATCCCGGCGGCAGCGGCCGCACCAGAGGGACGAAGGGCCCCGGACCGATCGGTCCGGGGCCCTTTCGCGTTGCGGTGTCTCAGCGCTTCTTCTTCTTGCCGTCGGCTCGCGCGGCGGCGCGGCGCTCACGGCGGGTGCCGCCGCGGGCCGCGGGCCCGTCCGGGTCCTGGTTGGTCTGCACCTCGCCGGTCTCGCTCGGGCCGGAGTAGCTCAGCCGTTGGGTGCTGGGGGCTTGCAGGCCGCCACCGCGCAGCGCTGCCGGGGGCTGCTCGCCCTCGGCGGGACCGCCGGCCAGCTGGCTCAGCGCCGGACCAGCCGCGGAAGCGGGCTTGGCGTGCCGGCCGCGTGCGCCCTGCGGCTGCGCCGCTCCCTGCGGGGCCTGCGGCGTCTGCGGGACCTCCGGGACACCGTTGCCGCCCTGGCTCACCGAGACCGGCACTGCGGGCTGCTCCGGGGCGGGCTCGGGCTCGGCGGCCTCGACCTGGACGTTGAACAGGAAGCCGACCGACTCCTCCTTCAACGCCTCCAGCATCGCGCCGAACATGTCGAAGCCCTCGCGGCGGTACTCGATCAGCGGATCGCGCTGCGCCATGGCGCGCAGGCCGATGCCCTCCTTGAGGTAGTCCATCTCGTAGAGGTGCTCGCGCCACTTGCGGTCCAGCACGCTGAGCAGCACCCGCCGCTCCAGCTCCCGCATCGCGCCCTGGCCGACCTTGCCGTCCACCTCGGCCTCGCGCTTGGCGTAGGCCTCCTTGGCGTCGGCGACGATCAGCTCCAGCAGGTGCTCCTTGCTGAGGTCGTCGTCCTCCTCGACGAGCTTCTCCCAGCTGAGGCTGATCGGGTACAGCGAACCCAGGGCCTTCCACAGCTTCTCGAAGTCCCAGTCCTCGGCGTAGCCGGCCGAGGTCTCGGCGTCGACGTAGGCGGTGATGACGTCGGTGAGCATGTGCATGACCTGCTCGTGCAGGTCCTCACCGGCCAGGACCCGGCGGCGCTCGTCGTAGATGACGGTGCGCTGCTGGTTCATCACCTCGTCGTACTTGAGGACGTTCTTGCGGATCTCCATGTTCTGCTGCTCGACCTGGGTCTGAGCGCTGCGGATCGCACGGGAGACCATCTTGTGCTCGATCGGGACGTCGTCGGGCACCTTCAGGCGCGTCATGACGGTCTCGACCATGGCGGAGTTGAACCGGCGCATGAGCTCATCGCCCAGCGACAGGTAGAAGCGGGACTCGCCCGGGTCGCCCTGACGACCGGACCGGCCGCGCAGCTGGTTGTCGATGCGGCGGGACTCGTGCCGCTCGGTGCCCAGCACGTAGAGGCCGCCGGCTTCGCGGACGCGCTCGGCTTCGGAGTCGACCTGCGCCTTGATCTTCTCGACCACGCCGGGCCACTCGGCCTCGTACTGCTCGGCGTGCTGCACCGGGTCCAGCCCGCGCTGCCGCAGTTCGGCGTCGGCGAGGTGGTCGACGTTGCCGCCCAGCACGATGTCGGTACCGCGACCGGCCATGTTGGTGGCGACGGTGACCGCGCCCAGGCGGCCGGCCTCGGCGATGATCGCGGCCTCGCGCTGGTGGTTCTTCGCGTTGAGCACGTTGTGCGGGATGCCGCGCTTGGTCAGCAGCTTCGACAGGTACTCGGAGCGCTCGACGCTGGTGGTGCCGACCAGGACCGGCTGGCCCTTCTCGTGGCGCTCGGCGATGTCGTCGGCGACGGCCTCGAACTTCGCGGGCTCGCCCTTGTAGACCAGGTCGGGCTGGTCGATGCGGATCATGGGCTCGTTCGTGGGGATCGGCACCACGCCGAGCTTGTAGGTGCTGTGGAACTCGGCCGCCTCGGTCTCGGCGGTACCGGTCATGCCGCCCAGCTTGTCGTAGAGGCGGAAGTAGTTCTGCAGGGTGATCGTGGCCAGCGTCTGGTTCTCGGCCTTGATCTCGACGCCTTCCTTGGCCTCGATCGCCTGGTGCATGCCCTCGTTGTAGCGGCGCCCGGACAGGACTCGACCGGTGAACTCGTCGACGATGGACACCTCGCCGTCGCGGACGATGTAGTCCTTGTCGCGCTGGTAGAGCTCCTTGGCCTTGAGCGCGTTGTTGAGGTAGCCGACCAGCGGCGTGTTGGCGGCCTCGTAGAGGTTCTCGATGCCGAGCTGGTCCTCGATGATCGACACGCCCTCTTCGGTGACGCCGACGGTGCGCTTGCGCTCGTCGACCTCGTAGTGGACGTCGCGCTTGAGCATGGGGGCCAGCCGCGCGAACTCCTGGTACCAGCGGGAGGACTGGTCGGCGGGGCCCGAGATGATCAGCGGGGTCCGGGCCTCGTCGATGAGGATGGAGTCGACCTCGTCGACCACGGCGTAGTAGTGGCCGCGGTGCACGCAGTCGGCCAGGCTCCAGGCCATGTTGTCGCGCAGGTAGTCGAAGCCGAACTCGTTGTTGGTGCCGTAGGTGATGTCCGCGTTGTAGGCCTGGCGGCGCTGCTCGGGGGTCATCTCGGCGAGGATCGCGCCGACCTCCAGCCCGAGGAAGCGGTGGACGCGGCCCATCCACTCGGCGTCACGCTTGGCGAGGTAGTCGTTGACGGTGACCACGTGCACGCCCTTGCCGGTGATGGCGTTGAGGTACGCCGGCAGCACGCAGGTCAGGGTCTTGCCCTCACCGGTCTTCATCTCGGCGATGTTGCCCAGGTGCAGGGCGGCGCCACCCATCAGCTGCACGTCGAAGTGGCGCTGTCCGAGGGTGCGCTTGGCGCCCTCCCGGGCGACGGCGAAGGCTTCGGGAAGCAGCTCGTCCAGCGACTCGCCGTCGCTGTGGCGGCGCTTGAACTCTTCTGTCTTGCCCCGCAGCTCGGCATCGGACAAACCGACGACGGTGTCTTCGAGCTCGTTGATGTGCGCTGCGATAGCGCGCAGGCGCTTGAGCATCTTGCCCTCGCCGGCGCGGAGCAGTCGGGACAGGACCATCCGGTCGACCTCGCTAGCTGATCGTGACGCGTCCGTCACGGACGCTTTGTGGCCATCGTATTAGAGCTGGCTGTGAAGTTGTGCCCTGTGTCGATACGCAATCGGCGGACACAACACAGTGCTGTCCCCCGCGAACCACCGTACGCGGGGGACAGCCTGGTAGGTCGGGCGTGGCGCAGACTCGCCCGTTTCGCGTGCGCCTACACGGCGTCGGCGAGTCGGATCACGCCGTAGTCGAATCCCTTCCTACGGTAGACGACGCTGGGACGGCCGCTGTCGGCGTCCGCGAAGAGGTAGAAGTCGTGGCCGACGAGTTCCATCTGGTAGAGGGCTTCGTCGACGGTCATCGGTTTGGCCGAGTGCTCTTTCTCGCGCACGATCCGCCCGGGGGCGTACTCGTCCTCCTCGGTCATGCGCTGTCCCGGCACCTCGGCGGTGTGCTCGGGAGCTTCCTGGGGCGCTTCGAGCAGCGCGGTGCGGCCATCGGTCGAGCCGGAGCCGGATCCCACCGGGCCGGTCACGACGGGACGGTCCGCCATCGCTGCGGTCGCCTCTGCCACGGAAGTGGGGCTGTGCTGTCCGTAGTGCACCTTTCTACGGTCGTGCATGCGCCGGAGCCTGCTCTCCAGCTTGGTCGTCGCGGCGTCGAGCGCGGCGTAGAAGTCGCCTGCACAGGCTTCGGCGCGGATGGGAGCGCCCTTGCCCTTCAGGGTGATCTCGACTCGTTGGCAGTTCTTGGCCTGGCGGGGGTTCTTCTCGTGGAACAGCTCCACGTCCGCCCGGATCATCTTCCTGTTGTACCGCTCAAGCCGGGTCAGCTTGGTGTTGACGTGCTCCCGGTAGTGATCAGGGATGTCAACGTTGCGACCCTTGACGACGATATCCATTCACGACCTCCGTTCCTTGCAACTCCGTAGGCGAGGTGTGCACGGGGCGCCTGGAATGGAGATCCGCTCACTCAGGCGCCAGGGACATGGGTTTCGCTCCTTCCCTCCGCCTTGGTTGGCCGGATTGGTTCGCCACGTTAGCTCGGTTTATCGAATTGTGACACCCCCTCAGACGGGCGAAGTCAAGCATCCACCGAGAGTGATGTTTGACGCCGAAAGCACTAGATCACCCTGCGTGCCAAGCGTGGGCGGCTCGGGCCGCCGAAAGGGTGTCTCACCCCTTCGGGTAGGTAGCCCGGTCGCTCTGCGCAGGGAGGCGACCTGAGGGTTGTCCCAGCTCACACCCGGAGAACGAACACCGTCGGGCTGGAGTTCCTGGGCCGATCAGGTATCCCGGTTTCACCCGTCGAGATCATCCCGCCGTCGCGGTCAGCACGAGCACCAGCGCGACCGGCCGCTCGGCGGCATCGAGGGTGGACACAGCGCCGGCGACCGTCGCTCCGGTCGTCACCACGTCGTCGATGAGCGCGATCTGCGACCCGGGTGGCGGAAGCCCGCGCGGCAGCGGCAGCACGCGGCCGGTGAGGTTGTCGAGCCGCTGCTGCGGGTTCAGCCCGGCCGAGTCGGCCGCGTCGCGCGCCGTCACCAAGCACTCGGCGACCCGCGTCGGCACCCCCGAGGCCGAGAGCTCGGCGGCCGCGTGGTGCGCGATCCGGGCCATGTGGGCACCGCCGCGCCTGCGGGAGACCACTGCTCGCGAGGGAGCCGGGACCAGCCACCACCCGCCTTCCCACGCTCGTTCCGCGGCGGTCGACCGCAGTGCCACCGCCAGCTGCGCGCCCAGCGGTGCGGCGAGGTCGCGACGCCCCGCCTCCTTGTAGGCCAGCACCGCTCGGCGAGCCGCGCCCCGGTACCGGCCGAGCGCGAACACCGGCGGTGAGGCGTCCAGCAGCGGCCGGTGCACCCGGCGGAGCGCGCCGAGCGCGCCCGCGCAGTCGCGGCACCACGCGGTGCCCGCGACGTCGCAGCCGACGCAGTGCTGCGGCAGCAGCAGGTCGACCAGTCCGGAGATCGCTTCGCGCAGTCGGGTGGGCACCCAGCGATCATGGCGCGATCGCCGATCCGACTCACCGGTGCGTGTCGGAGATCAGCCTGGGTAGAACGGGATCGAGGCGCCCCCGATGGGCGCGTCCACCAGCGACCACACGTCGTCGGTGTCCTGGGCCTGCCAGAGCCCGTGGCGGTCGGCGACCACGACCTGCCCACCCGGGCCGACGGTGACCTCGGTCAGCGGCTGGCCCAGGTTCGCCGCGGTGTAGGGCTCCCAGCGGAAGCCGTCCACGGACAGGTCGAAGACCGGGGAGTTGTTGCTCTCGGTGGTGGCCACGAGGGATTCGTCCTGCCGCCACTCGACGGCGGTGACCTGCACGTCCGGCGACGGGCGCAGCACCACGGGGCGCTGCAGCACGGCGTGGCCGTCCTGCTCGGCGACCCCGGCGACCACCACGCTGCCGTCGATCACCGCCGCCACGCGGGTCCCGTCGCGGGAGAGCCGCAGGTCCTTGATGGGCCTGCCGGGCGGCAGCGAGCGGGCGTCGACGGTCTCCGGCTTCCACGTGGAGCCGCTGTGGACCACGCGCACCACGTCGCGACCGTCGACGACGGTCCAGGCCTCGTCCTCGCCGCGCCAGGTCGGCTTGCTCATGTAGTTGCCGATGGTGGGCAGCTCGGCCAGCTGCTCGCCGAAGTCGCCGACGCGCAACGCCACCCCACCGGGCCGCCGGGTCACCGCGGCGAGCTTGTCGCCGTGCGGCGACCGACCGGCGCGCACCACGTCGTACTCGCCGGAACCGGCCGGTCCGGGGATCGGCCGGGCGTGCCGGTCGAGCACCAGGACCCGCTCGTCGACCACGGCCAGACCGGGCAGGTCGGGGCGCTGGAGGTTGTCGCGCTCGTACTGCTCCATGTCGGTAGGCCGCAGCTCCTTGCCGTCGGAGAGCAGCGGCATGCCCTCCTCCTTGATGCGCACGCGCGCCGGGCTGACGCCCTCGAGCGTGTAGACCACCTGCGCGGCGATCAGCCTGCGGGTTTCGGGCGTGACCTCGCCGAGCTGGCTGAGGTTGACCTCCAGCGCGCCGTCCGCGGCCTCGCTGGTGTTGGTCTTGGGGTGCACGCCCTGCGGGATGGCGGTGCGCATCGCCTGCCGCATGCTCTCCGACGGCCCGGAGGTGAGCAGGTCGATGACCCGCCGCGGCAACGTGCTCGCCGGCTGCGCGACGACGTAGCGCAGGTCGGGGGCGACGCCGGTGAGGTCGTGATCGAGGAAGTAGACCGGGACCGGCCGGAAGATGCCGCTGAAGGACGTCTTGCTGACGACCATCTCCTGCGGCGGCGTGGTGATCCGCCACTGGCCGTTGCCCTGGCGCTCCACCCGCACGTCGACGGTGAGCTCGCCGGACTCCGGCACGAAGGAGGAATCGGCCAGCAGCCTGCCGACCCGGTCCGCCCGCAGCGTCACCAGCTGCACGCCCTCGGGCAGCGGCTGCGGCGAGGTGCCCGGGATGGTGTCGACGTTCTCGACGATGAGCATGCCCGGCGGCGGGGTCCAGTTCCGCTCGATCGCGGGCGCGAGGTGCTTGCGGGCGCTCTCGTGGTTGCTGGCCGGCCAGGCCGCCTTGTCGACGAAGCTGCGCACCAGGGCGAGCGGGTCGATGTCGTCCGGGGGCGGGTTGATCGGCGTCGTGGCGTTGCTGCCGTCGACCTCCTTGACCGCCTTCGGTTCCGAGCTCTCCGGGATCGACGCGCAGGCCTGCACCGACAGCAGCAGCAGCGCCATCAGTGCCGCCACCCGGCGTGACCGGTGCGCGCCCATCACTTCTCCTCCCAGGACTCTTCGGTGAGACGAGCGGGCCCCTGGTCCCGCACTTCCTGCTCACCCTCCCCTTCGGACGGTCGCTCCACGCCCGCGGCCAGCAGGGCTTCCGGGGCGGCGATGCGGCGGGTGCTCGGCAGCGACAGCGGGCTGCTCTCCGGTTCCTCGCCGGGTTTGCGCGGCAGCGTCAGGCGGAAGCAGGAACCCTCACCGGGTTCGCCCCAGGCGTCGAGGTTGCCGCCGTGCAGCCGGGCGTCCTCCAAGCTGATCGACAGGCCGAGTCCGGTGCCGCCGCTGCGCCGGTTGCGGGAGGGGTCGGCCCGCCAGAAGCGGGTGAACACCAGCTCGGCCTCGCCGCTGCGCAGACCCACCCCGTAGTCCCGGACGGTGACCGCGACGGCCTGCTCGTCCCCGCCGAAGCGCAGCTCGACGGGGCCGCCTTCGGCGTGGTCGATGGCGTTGGCGACGAGGTTGCGCATGATGCGCTCGACCCGTCGGGCGTCGGCGACGATGTTGAGGTCGGTGCCGTCGGCAGGTGCGAACACGCGCAGCTCCACGCCGCTGGTGTCGGCGATGGCCCGCACCGATTCGGCCGCGCGCTCGGAGATCTCGTGCAGGTCGAGCTTCTCGGCGGCGAGGTCGGCGACGCCGGCGTCGAGGCGGGAGATCTCCAGCAGGTCGGCCAGCAGCAGCTCGAACCGGTCGAGCTCGTCGACCAGCAGCTCGGTGGAGCGGGACAGCCCGGGCGGGAACTCCTCGCGGGAGGCGTGCAAGACGTCAGCGGCCATCCGGACCGTGGTCAACGGTGTGCGCAGCTCGTGCGAGACGTCGGAGGTGAAGCGGCGCTGCAGCTGGCCGAACTCCTCGAGCTGGGTGATCTGCTGCTTGAGGCTGTCGGCCATCTCGTTGAACGACTCGGCGAGCCGCGCGACGTCGTCCTCACCGATCACCCGCATCCGCTTGTCCAGGTCGCCTTCGGCGAGCTCCTCGGCGATCTGGGCGGCCTGCCGCACCGGGCGCACCACCTGGCGGGTCACCAGGTTGGTGATCGCGCCCAGCAGCGCCAGCAGCACGACGGCGCTGACCAGCAGGGTGCGCTGCATGACCGCGAGCGTGGCCTGCTCGGCGCTCAGCGGGAACAGCAGGTAGATCTGCAGCGGGCGGGTCGCGCTGGACACCGGGGTGCCGACGATGACCATCGTGACCGGGCCGGCCTCGCGCTGCACCGTGTGGATCTTGGTGGCCAGCTGGCCCCGCTCGACGAACCCGCGCAGGTCTTCCGGCACGTCCTCGACCGGCCCGGCGGCGGGCTGCTCGCGGCGCGCGCCGGGCGCTCGGCCGTCGACCAGCACCGGGGTGAAGGCTCCCGCGACGGTCTCGGTGGTGGAGTGGCCGGACGAGGAGGTGGTCAACCGGTTCAGCGCGGCCTGCAGCTGCTCGGCGACGCTGTCGGAGTTGGGGTCGACGGCGGTGAGCTCGCGCTCCAGGATCGGCAGGCTGTACTCGGCCTGCGAGATCGCGGCCTGCTCCTTGGAGTCCAGCAGCTGCGAGGTGATCTGCCACTGCAGCACCATGCCCAGCACGATCACCACGGCCAGCGACAGCGCGAGGGTGCTGACCACCACGCGCAGCTGCATCGAACGCCGCCACAGCGCTTCGAAGCGGTGCCAGCGAGCGCGCGTCTCCTCGCGGACACGACCGCTCACCAGCCGCACCCAGCGGCTCTGGCGCGTCCACACGCTCACGGCGACCTCAGGCTGTTCGGAACTCGTCTTGCGTTGCGGTGCAGGTCTCGGAACCTGACCCGCCGTCCGGCTCCGGGTGCCACTCCTCGTGCGTGCCACGGCACGTCGTCGCGGCGTCCTCGCCAGACGTGCCGGAACCCGCGGCGGTGCAGGTCGCGAGGGTGGTCTTCACGCCTCGCGGCTCCGCCGCTGGCGCTCGAACACCACTCAGACTCTCGCAGACGTCTTCGGGGCGCCGCGCACCGGTGTCGAGCAGTCGGACGCTCGCTCGCCACCGAGCAGAACGACCACGAACTCAGGTGGTGATCACGGAGGGCCGGCTTTGTAGCCGACACCGCGAACGGTCAGCACGACCTCGGGGCGCTCCGGGTCGCGCTCGACCTTGGAGCGCAGGCGCTGCACGTGCACGTTGACCAGGCGGGTGTCGGCCGCGTGCCGGTAGCCCCAGACCTGCTCGAGCAGCACTTCGCGGGTGAAGACCTGGCGCGGCTTGCGGGCCAGCGCGACCAGCAGGTCGAACTCCAGCGGGGTCAGGGCGATCGGCTGCCCCTCGCGGGTCACCTCGTGGCCGGGGACGTCGATGATCACTTCACCGATGGTGAGGACCTCGGCGGGCTCGGCGTCGGTGCGGCGCAACCGCGCCCGCAGCCGGGCGACGAGCTCCTTGGGCTTGAACGGCTTGACGATGTAGTCGTCGGCGCCGGACTCCAAGCCGAGGACCACGTCGACCGTGTCGCTCTTGGCGGTGAGCATGACGATGGGCACCACGGACTCGGTCCGGATCGCCTTGCACACGTCGATGCCGTTCATGCCGGGCAGCATCAGGTCCAGCAGGACCAGATCGGGTTTGAGCTCGCGCAAGGCGGGCATCGCCTTGGTGCCGTCGCTGACGACGGCCGTCTCGAACCCCTCTCCCCGGAGCACGATGGTCAGCATTTCGGCCAGGGCCGGATCATCGTCCACCACGAGCACGCGTGCCTTCATGCACCACATCGTTGCACTTGTCACTTGGCCGCCGTGCATCCACCCGCCGGGTGTCGTCGCAGGTCGGGAACTCGACACCGGAACAGCGGTACTCATACCGCCGAATGGAGCAGTCCCGATGTGGCGAAAGCTATTCCGGCCGATCCCAGCGCGGCGGGGCCGTCAGCCGAGGACGTGCTTGTCGACCAGGACGCCGAAGTCGACGTCGGTCGCGCCGTCGACGACGACCCACGGGCTCCAGAAGCCGGCTTCGGCGAGTTCGGCGTAGACCTCGGCGCAGCGCTGCTGGAGCGAGGCGTCGGACTCGAAGCGGTCGCGGTCGCGGTCGGCTTCGGTGCGCTCGCGGTGCTCGGCTCGATCCGCGGCGACCTCGGCGGGCACCCGCAGCAGCACCTGCAGGTCCGGGCGCGGCAGGTCGAACCGGGTGATCTCCAGGTCGCGGACCCAGGACACGAACTCCCCGTCGGCGTGCTGGTGCAGCCGCGCGGCCCCGTAGGCGGCGTTGGAGGCGACGTAGCGGTCCAGCAGCACGACGTCGTGGGCGGCGAGGTGGGCGCGCAGCGCGTCGGCCGCGGCCCGGCGGTCCAGCGCGTAGAGGACGGCCATGCCGTGCACCGAAGAACCGAGGTCGCCGTGCTCCCCGCGCAGCGCTTCGGCGACGAGCTCGGCGTGCACGTCCTCGGAGTAGCGCGGGAAGGCCGCGCTCGACACCGTGCACCCCCTGGCGGTCAGCTCCGCGGTGATCCCCCTGGCCAAGGTGCGCTTGCCCGCGCCGTCCAGTCCCTCGATGACGATGAGTCGTCCCACGTCGGAAACGGTAGCCGAGCGTCCTGGACCCGTTCCGACCAGACCGGTTCCGCAGGTCGAAAAGGCCGAATCCATGACATCACCGGCTGTGACGATCACAATCGTTCCCGTAGAGGTCGCCTTGCGTGGATCCGCGATGGAGAATCACCTCGGCGTTCGATGATCACGACCTGCTCGGGAGGACCCCTGTGCAAGTACCCGGGCCCGACACCCGCGTCGTCGAGCTGCGCGTGCACGGCATCCTCGGCACGACCGGCGACGAACTGACCGATTCAGTGGCGTCGGTGGACGTGGCCGGGGACGGCGTGGGGCGCATCATGCGGCCGGCTGATCGGCTCCTCCGCCCGGTGCCGGGCCCGATGCTCAACGCCGGTGACCGCTCGGTGCCCCGGATCGTCGAGGGCTACGTGTGGGGCGCGATGACCTCGGGTGGCCTGGCGAAGGCCACCTGGGCGCTGCTGTTCCCGTTCGCGCTGGCCAACATGGCGCACTGGATGCTGCCGCCTACGCGCACCGACAACGTGATCAGCCGCGCGCTGTGCTCGCTGCTGCGCGCGTTGCTGCGGATCTCCGCGCTGCTGCTGACGACGCTGATGGTCGCGCAGCTGACGGTGGTCGGGCTGGACCTGGTGGCCGCCCAGTGCCTGGCGCCTGGCGCGCAGTGCATGGCCTACGTGCCGCAGGGGTTGCGCGAGGTCGACGTGCTGCGCTCGGTCGTGATGCTGCTGCCGGTGGCGCTGGTGGTGCTGCTCATGCACCGGCTGTCCACTGTGTCCTGGAACGTCTCGGCGCCGAAGAAGGACAGCCCGCAGCACTCGGCGATGGCACCGACGATGCCGGGTGGCAACGTGGTGTCCGATCCGGACACCCCGGCGCTGCGCGCGCTGCACGTGACGGCGGCCCTGTCCACTGTGGTCCTGGTGGCGCTGGGTGGTCCGCTGTCGTTCAGCTTCGACCCGCGCTGGCTGGTGGCGGTAGCGCTGCTGGTCGTCTCCGTGGTGGGCACGGCCGGCCTCGACGACCCGGCCGGGATGCGCGAGACCAGCAAGGTCTTCCGCGCGGTTCTGGGGCGGCGGACCCGGCAGGTGCTGATGTCCGCCGGTGGCGTGCTGGTCGCCTCGGTGGCGGTGCTGCCCGGTGAGTTGCGGGGTCCCCTGCCCGGTTCGGGCGCGACGGTCGACGCCATCAGCGCGCTGCTGGTGCTGACCTGCGTGGCGGTCGCGCTGCTGCTGCTCCCGGCCTCGCTGCTGGCGCGCAGTTCGTGGAAGTCCTCGCCGAAGCAGCTGCGTCCGTGGGCCGGAGGCTGGATGAGCGCGCCGGTGCTGATGCTGGCGGTCATGCTGGGCCACGGTTTCGGCGCGGGCCTGGCGCTCAGCGTGCGGCAGGCGCTCGAGGCGCCGCGCCCGACCGGCGCTGAGGCGCTGCAGCTGCCCGCCGCTTACGACGACGTGACGATCTTCTGGGGCACCGCCGTGCTGCTGCTGGCCGCCGCGCTGCTGGTGGCGGCCGCGTGGGTGCTGGTGCAGCGGTTCCGGCGCGGTGAGGACGGCGATCCGGTCCCGGACGAGGTCGCGCTGCTGCACGCCGGGCGGGCCGAGGACCAGCAGAAGGCCGCCAAGGCCTGGAAGCTGGCCGACCTGCAGCGCCGCTACGCGCACTGGCTGTTCCTGGTGATCGCGGGTGTGCTGACGGTCAGCACGGTCGCGACGCTGCTCGCCCGCTTCGCGGGGGTGCCGGAACTCCCGTGGTTGAGCGCGATCGGCGTGCTCGCGCTGGCCGGCCTCGCGGTCGGGTTGCTGCGGATGGTGTTCCTCGCCGCGACGAAGCGCGAAACCGCCCGCTACTTGGGCGTGCTGGCCGACCTGGCGCTGTTCTGGCCGCGGGAGGCGCACCCGGTGGTGCCGCCGTGCTACGCGCTGAAGGTGATCCCGGAGCTGGCCGACCGCGCGGCCGAGCACCTGTCCGACCCGAACACGCGCGTGGTGCTGGTCGGCCACAGCCAGGGCAGCCTGCTGGCGGCGGTGGCCGCGGCGCGGCTGCTGGAGACGCTGCCCGAGCAGGACCGCGAACGCCTCGGCCTGGTGACGGCGGGTTCGCAGCTGCAGTGGGCCTACCCGCGTGCGTTCCCCGGCGTGGTGCCGCACTCGGCGCTGCGCGACCTGGCGGGTCGCATGGGCGAGCGGTGGCGGTCGCTGTGCCGCGGGACGGATCCGCTGGGCGGGGCGGTGACGACCTGGAACCGGCAGGTCTACAACGGGATGCTCATCGGCGTCGGGCTGCGCGGCGACGGCACGGACGGTCCCTTGCCCGCGGCGACGCGCGGTCCGACGGGCGCGCTGGTGCTGGGCAGCGACCACTGGTTGCCGGACCCGCAGCGCGGGCCGTTCTCGTGCCGCCGCTGGGTTCCGGGCGTGCTGGGGCACTCCGACTACAGCGGTGATCCGGAGTGGGACCGCGCGGTGGCCATGGCGGCGGGCCTGGAACGTCCGGTGCGCGGTGCCGCACTGCCGTTGTCGGCGCCGGAAGCCCCGCAGATCCCGTCGGCTCCGGAGCCGCGCTCTGCGAAGCCCGGAGCGGAACTGGCGCCGCGGGGCGACGACGGCGGGTCGATCGGCGGTCCGGTCGAGGAACTGCCCCAGCGCACCCCAGGTGCCACGGCGGAAGCCGTCAGGACCGGGCGCACCAGGACGATCCGGTCGTTCCGCAAGGGCCCGCAGCGCCCGTCCGAGGCCGAAGTCCCGCAGCAGGCGCACGAGGAGACGGCCGAGGACACCGCCGAGGACCACACCGAGCTCCCCGCCCAGCAGGACTCCGAGCCCCGCTCGGAGCCGTCGGTGCTCCCCGAGATCACCGAGCCGCGGGGCCGCATCGCTCCCTGGGAGCGGGGCTCGGCACTGCGCCCCACCGACGGCTGACCGGCGCCCCTGGCGCTTCCCGGGCCACCGCACGGTGGTTCAGCGCCGGGCGCCGCCGGTGCCCGGCGCGTGCGGGTCGGCCACGACGACATCCGGCGATGGCCGGAAGTTGTCGCCGCACGGCGTGGTCGGCCGCTCGAAGGCGTTCGTGCGCGGCCGAGTCGTGAGAGCACCTGCCGGTTCCTTCAAGCTGGACGAAGGAAGGAACCGGCGGCCCTGTCAGGGCGCGGCAACCCCGGCCTTCACGAGAAGAAACCCCACCGCGCCTCTCAAGGCCGGGAAAGGCGAAGAGCGGTGCCACCCCGAAGGATGGCACCGCTCTCGCGCGTCGCTCAGGTCAGCTGCCGACCGCGCCGCCGCTGGCGACGTCGCCCTCACGGCCCAGGCGCGAGTGCCTGCGGCCGTAGGCGAAGTAGATCACCACACCGGCGATCATCCAGACGGCGAACCGGACCCAGGTCAGGGCGGTCAGGTTCAGCATCAGCCACAGGCAGGCGAGGATCGCCAGGATCGGCACCAGCGGGACCAGCGGGGCCTTGAAGCCGCGCGGCAGGTCCGGACGGGTCCGGCGCAGCACGATCACACCCAGCGAGACCAGCACGAACGCGAACAGCGTGCCGACGTTGACCATCTCCTCCAGCTTGTCCGCTGGGAAGAAGGCCGCCGCCACGACGACCACCACACCGACCAGGACGGTCGCGCGGACCGGAGTTCCCCTGGTGCTGGAGGTCTTGGCCAGGCCCTGCGGCATCAGACCGTCGCGCGACATGGCGAACAGCACGCGGGTCTGGCCCAGCAGCAGCACCATGACCACGGTGGTCAGACCGGCCAGAGCGCCGACCGAGATGATCGCCGCGGCCCAGGTGACGCCGTGCTGCGTGAACGCGGTCGCCAGCGTCGAGCGGGTGCCGTCCTCGGCGGTCGCCAGGTCGGTGTAGGGCACCATGCCGGTGACGACCAGCGCGACCGCGACGTAGAGCACCGTGACGATGGCCAGGCTGCCCAGGATGCCGCGCGGGGCGCTCTTCTGCGGGTTCTTGGTCTCCTCCGCGGTGGTCGCGACGATGTCGAAACCGATGAACGCGAAGAACACCAGCGAAGCACCGGCCAGCAGGCCGAAGACGCCGTAGGTGCTGGTCTCGCCCCCGAGGATCAGCGACAGCAGCGACTGCTCGATCGCCGGGCTGTCCTCAGTGGCCTTCTGCCCCGGCGGCACGAACGGCGTGTAGTTCGCCGCGTTGACGTAGGCCAGGCCGACCACGATCACCAGCAGCACGACAGCCACCTTGATGATCGTGATGACCAGCGAGACGCGGGCGGAGAGCTTCGTGCCCAGCGCCAGCAGCGTGGACAGCACCACGACCAGGAACAGCGCGCCCCAGTCGAACTGGAGCGGTCCCATCTCCAGCACCGTGGGCACGGTCAGCCCGACCAGTTCGAGCACCTGCTCCAGGTACACCGACCAGCCCTTGGCCACGGCCGCGGCGGCGACCGCGAACTCCAAGATCAGGTCCCAGCCGATGATCCAGGCGATGAACTCGCCGAACGTGGCGTAGGAGTAGGTGTAAGCGCTCCCGGCCACCGGCACCGTCGAGGCGAACTCGGCGTAGCACAGCGCGGCCAGACCGCAGGCGATCGCGGCGAGCACGAATGCCAGCGACACCGACGGCCCGGAGACGTCACCCGCCGTCCGTGCGGCCAGCGTGAAGATACCGGCACCGATCACGACCGATACGCCGAAGACGATCAGGTCCCAGGTGCCCAGATTCTTGCGTAGTTTGGTGTCCGGCTCGTCGGTGTCGAGGATGGATTGCTCGACCGACTTGGTTCGCCACAGCCCAGTGCCTGGCACTGTCGCCTCCTCATCAAGTCCCATGTGTCGCGGGGCGGAAGGAACCTTAACCCGCAGGTGTTGCTCCGGGTAACGGTCGACCAGTGTTCGCCACCGGTTTCGTTAACCCGTTGTGATGCCAGAACGGTGTCTCGTGTCAGGTCGTGGTCGCGCGACCACGGTCGAGATCCGGTTCCAGGTAGATCAACCTCGCCGCCGGAACCTTCCCCCGGATCCGCTGCTCTGCACCATCGATCTCGGCGGCGACTTCCGCAACCGAGAGGGACGGGGCCAACCCGATCTTGGCCGCGATCAGCAGCTCGTCGGGCCCGAGGTACTGCGTGCGGATGTGGATGACGCGTTCCACCCTCTCCGACTCCAGCTCGCCGATGATGTGGTCGAGCACCTCGCGGTTCGCGCCCTCGCCGATGAGCAGGCTCTTGGTCTCCACGATCAGCACGACCGCGATCACGCCCATGAGCACACCGATGCACACCGTGCCGATCCCGTCGAAAACCGCGTTGCCGGTGAGCAGCGTCAGCCCGACACCGCCGAGCGCGAGCACCAGGCCGACCAGCGCCCCGAGGTCCTCCAGCAGGACCACCGGCAGCTCGGGGGTCTTGGACTGGCGGATGAACTGCCACCAGCTCAGGTCGCCCTTGATCGCGCGGGACTCCTGGATGGCGGTGCGGAAGCTGTAGCTCTCCAGCCCGATCGCGATCAGCAGGATGATCACGGCCACCCACGCCGAGTCCAGCGGTTCCGGGTGCCCGATCTTGTGCACGCCCTCGTAGAGCGCGAACACCGAACCGAGCGTGAACAGCATCAGCGCGACGACGAACGAGTAGAAGTACCGGTCCCGCCCGTAGCCGAACGGGTGCTCCTCGTCAGCCTTGCGCTTCGAGGTCTTCTGACCGAGGAGCAGCAGCCCCTGGTTGGAGGTGTCGGCGAGCGAGTGCACCGACTCCGCCAGCATCGACGACGAACCGGTGAACAGGAATCCACCGAACTTGGCCAGCGCGATGCCCGCGTTCGCGGCCAGCGCGGCCACGATGGCCCTCGTTCCGCCACCTGCTGACACGATGTCCTCCCGTCGATCTGGCTCCGATGACGGGAGGAATCTACCGGGTGCCCCGCCCTCGCAGGGGCGAACCGGTCGTTCTCCCCGCTCGGGAGCCGTGGTGCACGGCGGGGCGGGGAGCAGGACCACCCTGGAACGAGCGGCTACGCCGCGCGGAGCTAGAAGGAACCCGCGGCGGCGCGGAAGACCTGGGCTTGGCCGACCGGGTCCAGTTCGGCCGGGCGGACTTCGACCGCCGGGTCGCTGGCGGCCAGCCACACCGATTGGCCGCGCTGCAGGACCAGCTCGTGCGGCAGCGAGCCGTTGCCGTGGTGCCCGCGGGTCAGCCGGACGCTGCCCTTGGTGCACAGCAGTATCTGCGGGCCGGGCGAGTCGAGGTGGACGGTGCCGGCTTCGGCCGGCGTCCAGTCCAGCCTGGACAGCTCGAACTCGTCGGCCGGCGTGCGGTAGGCGGTGAGGTTGGCGTCGAGCGACTCGCCCTTGAGCACCCGCATGTCACCGCACGAGAAGTCCAGCACCTTCAGCAGTTCCGGCACGTCCACGTGCTTCGGGGTCAGCCCGCAGCGCAGGATGTTGTCGGAGTTGGCCAGGATCTCGATGCCGGTGCCGTGCAGGTAGGCGTGCAGGTTGCCGGCGGGCAGGAAGATCGCTTCGCCCGGCTGCAACACGAGCCGGTTCAGCAGCAGGCTCGCCAGCACGCCCGCGTCGTGCGGGTAGGACTCGCCGAGCTCGAGCACCGTGCGGCACTCCAGGGCGAACTCACCGCGCTCCTTGACGTGCGCGACGCAGGCTTCCAGCAGTTCCGGCAGCACGTCCCGCAGGTAGTGCTCGGGCAGCGTGATCCAGGTGGTGAACAGGGCGCGCAGCCCGCTGGCGTCCGGCTGCGCGGCTAACAGCTCGCGGTGCGCGCGCAGGCTCGGCACGTCCAGCGCGTCGAGCAGCCGGACCGTGCGCTGCGCGTCGCGGAACCCGGCCAGGGCGTGGAACTCGGTGAGCGCGCAGACCAGCTCGGGTTTGGCCGTCGGGTCCGGGTAGTTGCGGTTCGGCGCGTTGCGGGCGATGCCGGCACGCTCCTCCCGCTCGAAGCCCTCGGCGGCCTGCTCGGCGGAGGGGTGCGCCTGCAGGCTCAACGGCTCGTCGGCGGCGAGGACCTTCATCAGGAACGGCAACCGACCACCCCAGCGGCGCACGCACTCCTCCCCGAGGTGGTGCGCGGGTTCGGAGTCGAGCAGCGACAGCAGCGACACCTCGTCCCCGTCGGAGCGCAGCACCCGGGACGGATCACCGGGGTGGGCGCCCATCCACAGCTCAGCCTCCGGATGCGGTGTGGGGACGGGCCGACCGAGCAGATCCGCAATAGCGGTGCGCGAGCCCCACGCGTAGGGGCGCACCGCGTTGCGCAGTAGCTCCACAGTCGTTCTCGCTTCCTCGTTCTCGCGCTTGCTCGCCCGGCCAGCACATCGCGCCCGCAAGGCGTGCGGCATCGGGGGCTTCCCGGATCTTCGGTGCCGTGCGGCCTGCCTCAGCTCATGGCCAGGGCCGGCCAGCCAGGGCCGTTGAGCGTGCCCGCGGCCAGGCCCAGGTACACGGCCGCCAGGTCGAAGCGGGCTGCCAGGACCGCGGCGCGCAGCAGCGGGTCGGCGCGCACCGTGTCCCCCGGGGCGACCACGTCGGCACCGGGTAGGTCCCGCATCGCGGACCGCTCGAACACCTCCCCCTGGTCGTTGTGGCGCGTGCTGATCAGGAAGACCCGCAGCAGCGCCCCGACCTCGTCCTCGGGGTCGGCGAAGATGTCGGCCTCGGATCCGACCGACGCGGCGGCCCGGTGCAGTCCGCGCTGCACGACCGCCTGCGGGTACTCGGCGACGTGCCCCGGGACTCCCGCGTGCGCTCCGAGCGCGAACGAGGCGTGTCCGGCCACGGCGGCGGAGATCGCGTCCACCCCCCACAGCAGCGGGGTGCGCTCGGCCAGCCGCAGCGCCAGCGACTTGGCCGGGTTGCTCAACGACTCGTGGGACGGGTGGGCGCGCTCGGCTTCCTTGTCGAGCTCCTCGGCGAGTTCCTCGGTGTCGAAGTCCAGCAGGTCGAGGGCTCGCAGGGTGCACAGGCCAGCTGCGAAGACGTGGGCGAACGCCAGTGCGGGCGGCACCGCCACGCGCGGGGCCAGGACCTTCGCCCGACCGGCACCGGCGGCGGCCACCGGTCCTTCGGAGGGCACCGCGAGCACGACGCTGGCGCCCCGCCGGCAGGCGGTCGCGACGCCCTCGGCGAGGGTGACGTCACCGACGTCGTCGGTGTGGGCGAAGACCGCGTCCAGCGCACCGACCCAGGTCGGCAGCTCGTCGGAGATCACCACCGGCACCGGGCAGCGGGGCCCGGTCAGCGCACCCAGCAGCCGCGCCACGGTCACCGCCACGCCGGGCCTGGTGAGCAGCACGACAGCGCGCGGGCGGTCTTCGGCGAGGTCGTCGAGGCCCACTTCCGCCGCCGTCTCGGCGGTGGAGCGCACCTGTGCGCCGGAGAGCGCGGCCAGCCTCAGCAGGCCGCCGGCGTCGGCGTCGGCGAGCCTGGCGGGATCGTCGAGGAGCGTGTCGTCCAGCACCTGCGCTTCACCCCTCCCCGGCGCCGCCGGGAGATCCGCCCCCGACGGCCTCGTCCAGCAGCAGCACCGGGATGCCGTCTCGGACGGGGAAACCGCGCCCGCAGGAGGTGCAGGTCAGGTAGTCGGCCTGCGCGTCGTCCCCCAGGCCGGGCCGCAGCGCGCCGTGCTGCTCGCACGGGCAGGCAAGGATCTCCAGCAACTGCGCTTCCAGGTCAACGGCCACGTTTCCTCCCAAACTCGCGCGCTTCGGCGAGTGTTGCTCGTCAGGGTCGACGCGCGGGTCATCCGCGGATGACCGCGAGCACCTCGTCGCGCAGCGCGGCCATGGCCTCAGTGTCCCGCGCCTCGACGTTGAGCCGGAGCAGCGGTTCGGTGTTGGACGGGCGCAGGTTGAACCACGATCCGTCCGACAGCTCCACGGTAAGCCCGTCGAGCTCGTCGACAGAAGCTCCATTCCGGTCACCGAAGGTGTCGGCGACGGCCCTCAGCCGGGCTTGCTGGTCGTCGACGGTGGAGTTGATCTCGCCGCTGGCCGCGTAACGGGAGTACTGGGCCATGAGCTCGGACAACGGCTCGTCCTGACCGCCGAGCGCGGCCAGCACGTGCAGCGCCGCCAGCATCCCGGAGTCGGCGCGCCAGAAGTCGCGGAAGTAGTAGTGGGCGGAGTGCTCGCCGCCGAAGATCGCGCCGGTCTCGGCCATCGTCTGCTTGATGAAGGAGTGGCCCACGCGGGTGCGCACCGGTTTGCCGCCGAGCTCGGACACGATCTCGGGCACGGCCCTGGAGGTGATCAGGTTGTGGATGATCGTCGCGCCGGGCTCCTTGGCCAGCTCGCGGGCGGCGACGAGCGCGGTGATCGAGCTCGGGGTGACCGGCTCGGCGCGCTCGTCGACCACGAAGCAGCGGTCTGCGTCGCCGTCGAAGGCCAGGCCGAGGTCGGCTCCGACCTCGCGGACCTTGGCCTGCAGGTCGACGAGGTTGGCCGGGTCGAGCGGGTTGGCCTCGTGGTTCGGGAAGGTGCCGTCGAGCTCGAAGTACATCGGCACGAGTTCGACGGGCAGGTCGGCGAACACGGTGGGCACGGTGTGCCCGCCCATGCCGTTGCCGGCGTCGACGACGATCTTGAGCGGCCGGATGTCGCGCAGCTGCACCAGGTCGAGCAGGTAGGCCGAGTAGTCGGCGACCATGTTGCGCTCGCTGGTGGTGCCCTTGGCGCCGAGGAACTCGGGCACGCCGTGGCCGACGAGCTCCTGGATCTCCGACAGGCCGCTGTCCTGACCGACCGGCGCCGCGCCCGCGCGGCAGAGCTTGATGCCGTTGTACTCGGCGGGGTTGTGGCTGGCGGTGAACATCGCACCGGGCAGCTCCAGCGTGCCGGAGGCGAAGTAGAGCATGTCGGTGCTGGCCAGCCCGATGTTGATGACGTCAACGCCCTGGCCGGTGACACCCTCGGCGAACGCCTCCGCCAGCGTCGGCGAGGACTCGCGCATGTCGTGGCCGATCACCACGGCCGGTCCACCGACCAGTCTGGTGAACGCCGCTCCGATCTCCCGCACGACGTCGGCGTCCAAGCCTTCGCCGACCACCCCGCGGATGTCGTAAGCCTTGACGATCCCCGACAGGTCCCGCACGCTGCACCCTCCCCGGTTCCAACCAACGTGGTGGGCAGCCTACCGGCGATCGGCGGGTCGTTGGCAGCATCCGGTTTGACCAGAGCTGTTCGTCACGATCTGTTCACTCGTCCACCGGGTCGGGCAGCGCCCGCAGGTGGCCGCGACGCCCGGCTCCCGGGGCGCTGACCTGCGGTTCCACTGGCCTGTCCGGTCTGCCCGCCTCGCGCACGGCTTCGGCGAGCGCGGTCAGGTCGTCATCCGACGGGGTCGGTGGGGCGAACTCGCCTTCGTGCCGGACGACCTCCCAGCCGTTGGGGACGGTCAGCCGCAGCGCGTGCGCCTCGCACAGGTCGTAGCTGTGCGGTTCGGCATAGGTGGCGAGCGGGCCGACGACCGCGGTCGAGTCCGCATAGGCATAAGTGAGCGTGGCGACGGCCGGGTTGACACACCCGGTCCGCGAGCACCGCCTCACGCTCCGCACGACACGCACGATAGCGCCTCCTGTCCACCTCGCGGCGCAGGCACGCGGAATCTCTTTCACGAGCCACGCCGAACACCAGTTTCCACCCTGCCGCCGCCCGAGCTGATCGGGTGTCCGCTTCCGGCGAACAGCCTGCCGTGATCTCCACCTGAAATCCCCGTGGCGGCTGTCCCGGACGGGGTGGCCGAGGGCGTACCCTCAGCCCGTGGTTACCGCACGTGGATCTCGGCGTCGAACCCGCTACCGGCGGGATCGACGCGGCCGTGGCCTGCGCGGACCCCTGTACCCGTCCTCGGTCCCGGTCTCGCGCAGCCGTTCGCAACGCTTCGACGCGCTGGTGCTGGAGGCCCTGGAGCCGATCGAGCAGCGCTGGCACGCCGAACTCACCCAGCTCGACGTGGCCGTCGACGAGGTCCCGGAGATCAGCACCACGGCTCCGGAGAAGGTGACCTGGGACGACGACGTGGTGGTCGACGCCAACGTCCCGCTGGCCCGGCTCGTGCCGGCAGGCGTGGACAAGCGCGGCTTGCCCACCCGCGCCCGCATCGTGCTCTACCGCAGGCCCCTGGAGGCCCGCGCCCGCGACGGCACGGACATGGCCGACCTGCTGCACGACGTCCTCGTCGAGCAGGTCGCCACCTACCTGGGCCTGGACCCGGACGTCATCGAAGGGCAGTGAGCACCTTCCGGGGGCGTCCCGGGATGGCGGCGATGACGGTGAACAGGACCAGGGCCGCCTGCACCACCAGCAGCGTGGTGCGCGGCATCTCCGTGTAGCCGACCTGGACCTCGGCGGCCTGCGCGGGCAGCGGCACCGCGACGAGGTGACCCCAGGCGGTGGCCAGCGGCACGCGCCGGCCGTCGACCGTGGCGTACCAGCCCGCTTCGTTCTCCGCGCCGAGCACGAGCGCGCGCCCGGTGCCGCCCTCGGAGATCCGCACGGAGAACGAGGGCAGCTCGGCGTCCACGGGCAACGGGCGCGCCTCGGGCGCGGGCCCGGGTTCGGTCTGGGCCTGTCGTGCGAGATCCGGTCCGACGAGCTTGACCGGGGCCGCCGGCACCAGCAGCCGCAGCTCGCGGGTCGGGCCGGGGCGCGGGCCCTCGTCGACGACCATGTCGTAGGCGAGCTCGGGCAGCCGGGTGTCGGACGGGGCGATCACGTGGTCGGCGCCCCTGGCGGCGACCGCGGCCAGCGCTCGGCGCACCCGCTCACCGTCCTGGCTGGCCAGGTCCTCGTCGACCTGCCGCAGCCAGTCCGCGGCTGCCCCCGCCGGGGCGAGGTCGTCCTCGCCGAAGCGCGGGCCGGCACCGGAGACCAGCCGCGCAGGCTGCGGCCCCGGTTCCAGCACCAACCGGGTGCCGGTGCCCGAGGCCGCCTGGTGGACCTGCAGCGGCCCGGAAGCGGCTCCGACGGCCGAGGCCGCGCCCAGCACGAGGAACCCGGCCGCGAGCACCGGTGTGGCGATCTTCCAGTTCAGCGCCGGAAGCTTCGCGACCAGCACGGTCCAGGCGCACCCGGCCGCGACCAGCACCAGCGGCCCGCCGGTCCAGCCGGGGCTCTCGACGCCGCCGGTGAGCGGCGCGGCGGACGCGGTGCCGATGACGACGGCGACCAGCCAGCCGAGCAGGGCGACGCCGGCACCGGCCAGCATCCGGGCGTCGAAGCAGACCGCCAGCGCCAGGACCGCGCCCAGCACCAGCAGCACACCGGCCAGGCTCGGCAGCGAACCGTCCGGGCTGAGCACCGCCAGCAGCACCGAGGCGGGCTGCTCGACGACGCGGGCGCCGAGCCCGTGGAGCAGGATCTCGGGGTGGCTCAGCAGCACCACCGGCCACGGCAGCAGGCACGCCACCGACAGCAGCAGCAGCGCGACCAGCCCGGCGGCGCGCCTGCGTCCGCGCAGCCCGCTGCCGGGCACGAGGACGTGGGCGAGCAGCGCCAAGAGGATCAAGCTGAGCTGCACCAGCGGCGCGAACGCGCCGAGGACGGCCAGGCCGAACGCGGTGAGGCAGGCGGTGCCGAGCCACCGGCCGTCCGAGCGGCGGATCACCGCGGCGATCCCGGCCAGCAGCGGCGGCACGAGGACGTGCGCGACGACGACGTCGAGCCGGCCCTGCCCGGCCGAGATCGCGGACGCGGGCAGCAGCGCGTAGCCACCGGCGACCAGAGCCCGCCGCAGCGGCGGGACGTCGAGCCCGCGGGTCGCGAGGTAACCGCTCAACCCGGCGAGGGGAGCTCCGAACAGCAGCAGCGCGGAGACGACCACCGACGGTCCACCTAGGACGGAACCGAGCAGCGCCAGCACCGCGAGCGACGGCGGAGCGGGCGCACCCGTGCCGCCGCTGACGGCGTGCCACGCGTCGAGGTAGTCGCTCCAAGTGGTGGCCAGATCCGCGGTCGGCAGCAGCCGACCACCGGTCAACGTGCCGCCGAGGCGACCGGTGACCACGGCGTTGACGAGCGCGAAGACGACGAGCACGGCGACCATCGCGGTCCCGGGCGACCGCAGCACCCGCAGAGCTCGGTCGCGCAGCGGAGGCCTCACCGGCGCCGTGTCCTCCTCGGTGTCCGGCGCGTCGGGCACCTCACGCGGTGACGGTGTCGGCTGCTCGGCCTGCCCGTTGCCCTGGGAAGCGTTGCGGCGCAACGACTTCAGCAACTGCATCGGCGACTTCGACGGCTCGTCCACCCGCGCTGGTCCTCCCGCTCGCCCGAACCTCTACGGCCCGAACGGTAATGCACGCGTGAGCGGCGGAGGAGGAGAGGCGACGAGGTGCTCGCGCCCGGCGAGCGAGGAGGCCGGACCCGCCGGTCAGACCGCGCGACGCTTGAGCTTGCGGCGCTCACGTTCAGACAGTCCGCCCCAGATGCCGAAGCGCTCGTCGTGCTGCAGCGCGTATTCCAGGCACTCGGACCGGACCTCGCAGCCGGAGCAGATGCGCTTGGCCTCGCGGGTGGATCCGCCCTTCTCCGGGAAGAAGGCCTCTGGATCGGTTTGCGCGCACAGCGCGCGCTCCTGCCACTCCTGCTCTTCTTCCATCTCGAAGAGCTCTGCCAGCACGTCGAATTCCGCGATCGTGGCAGTGGCGTCCCCACGCTCCGCGAGACGGCTCTCTCCTGATTCCCACATGACTCCCCCGATTTCTCCCCGTCAGTCCCACCGGCCCTCCCCAGGGCCGGAACAGGACGCACTCCTGCTCGCAGGCTGCTGGTCCCGCAGCCGGGACCAGGATTCGTGTCGACGGCGGCGCCGTCGCCGACCGCTCACCTCGCCGCCCTCTCACTGCCGACGAGACGCTGATCGACCTCGTGTCCAGCCGGGTTCTCCCGTGCCCGACCCAACGCCGCCGCGACCGCCCGCCGCAGCGAGCTCTTCGTTTCCGACAGCGAATGACACTGCTGTGATTACACCCGTGTAGCTCCTTGCGGTCAAGCCGAGACCATCCGTAGGGGGGACCCCGGTTCTTCGGCGCCCCAGGTCCGGCTGCGGCAACCGGCTCTGCGCGTTCGGCACAGGGCCCGTGCTCCGTCCGGCGCATCGTGCTGCGCCATGATCATGAATATCACCCCGCAGCGATCAGCGCCTGTCGAAGCCGATCAACACACCACGGGCGAGTCGTGGAAACTTGGGGCGTGACTACCTCGGCGCTGCGGGTCAGCCCGCTCTTCCTCGGCATCCTCGCGGTCACCGCGTTGGGTGGCGTGCTGACGACGTTCACCAACACGACCTCGTTGACCGCGGGCGTGATCCTGCTGGTGCTCGGCGGCTGGGCGGCGTCGTTGTGCCTGCACGAGTTCGGGCACGCCGCGACGGCGTACCGGGGTGGCGACTGGTCGGTGCGCGCGAAGGGCTACCTGACGCTGGACCCGCGCCGCTACACCGATCCGGTGCTGAGCATCATCCTGCCGCTGATCTTCGTGGCCATCGGCGGCATCCCGCTCCCCGGTGGCGCGGTGTGGATCAACCACGCGGCGTTGCGGGGTCGCCGCGTCGAGTCGATGGTCTCGCTGGCGGGGCCGCTGACGAACCTCGTGCTGGGACTCGTCCTCACGACCATCGTGGCGCTGGTGCCGATGCCGCTCGGTCTCACGGCGGGCCTGTCCTACCTGGCGTTCCTGCAGGTGATCGCGTTCGTGCTCAACATCCTCCCGGTCCCCGGGCTGGACGGTTACGGCGCGGTCGAACCGTGGTTGTCGGCACCGGCCCGCCGGTTCGGCGAGAAGGCGCGGCTGTGGGCTCCGCTGGTGCTGTTCCTGCTGCTGATCGGGGTGCCGCTGGTGGGCAGCTGGTTCTTCGAGCTGGCCTACTTCGTGTTCGACCTGGTCGGCGGCGATTCGGCGATGACCTCGCTCGGCCAGAGCCTGTTCCGGAGCATCTTCGGCGGGCTGTGATTCCACGTGCCGGGAGCGGCCGGGTTCACAGCTTCCGGTTCCCCCGGGCGTGCGAGGATCGGTGGCGTGAAGGTCGTAGTTCTGGTCGGCGGCGTCGGCGGCGCCCGTTTCCTGCTCGGGGTGAAAGCAGCGCTCGGGCTGCCCGCGATCGGCGAGGCGGAGAGTTCCGAGCACGAGGTCACCGCGGTGGTCAACGTGGGCGACGACGTGTGGATGCACGGGTTGCGGGTCTGCCCCGACCTGGACACCTGCATGTACACCCTGGGTGACGGCATCGACAACGCCAAGGGGTGGGGCCGGGTCGACGAGACCTGGTCGGTCAAGGAGGAGCTCGCGGCCTACGGTGCCGAACCGTCCTGGTTCGGTCTGGGCGACCGCGACATCGCGACCCACCTGGTGCGCTCCCGGATGCTGCGCGCCGGCTACCCACTGACGGCGGTGACCGAGGCGCTGTGCGACCGCTGGCGGCCCGGGGTGGCGCTGCTGCCGGTGACCGACGACCGGGTCGAGACGCACGTGGCGATCGACGACCCGGAGTCCCGGGAGAGCCGCGCGGTCCACTTCCAGGAGTGGTGGGTGCGCTACCGGGCGGAGCCGAAGGCGCACGCGATCGTGCCGGTCGGCGCCGACGAGGCCAAGCCGACCCCCGACGTGCTGGCCGCGATCGCGCAGGCCGACGTGGTGCTGCTGGCACCGTCGAACCCGGTGGTGAGCATCGGGACGCTGCTGGCCGTGCCCGGTTTCCGGGACGCGCTGCGCGAGACGCGGGCCGGTGTCGTGGGCCTGTCGCCGATCATCGGCGGCAAGCCGCTGCGCGGGATGGCCGACGCCTGCCTGAGCGCGATCGGCGTGGAGACCTCCGCGGAGGCGGTCGGCCGCCACTACGGAGCGCGCGGCGACGGGGGTGTCCTGGACGGCTGGCTGGTGCACAGCGAGGACACCGCCGACGTCCCGGGCGTGCAGGTGCGGTCGGTGCCGCTGCTGATGTCCGATGTGGACGCCACCGCGGCCATGGCGCAGGCGGCGTTCGACCTGGCTTCGGAGGCGGCGGGATGAACCTCGAGGACCACGCTGCCGCCGGTGGGCTCCAGCTGTTCGCGGTGTCCGGCCTGCCCGAGTTCGTCGAGGGCGACGACCTGGCGGCGTCGATCACGGCGGCGACTCCCTGGTTGAGCGACGGGGACGTCCTGGTCGTCACCAGCAAGATCGTGTCCAAGGTCGAGGGCCGGATGGTCACCGCGCCCGAGGACCCCGAGCAGCGGGACGCGCTGCGCCGCGAGCTCGTGCTCTCGGAAGCCACCTCGATCTTGGCCCGCAAGGGCCGCACGCTCATCACGCAGAACAAGCTCGGCATCGTGCAGGCCGCCTCCGGGGTGGACGCCTCGAACGTCGCCCAGGACCAGATCGCGCTGCTGCCGGAGGATCCGGACGCCTCGGCCCGGCGGCTGCGGGACGGCATCGCCGAGCGGCTGGGCGTGCGGGTCGCCGTCGTCGTGACCGACACGATGGGCCGCGCCTGGCGGATCGGGCAGACCGACACGGCCATCGGTTGCGCCGGGTTACCGGTGCTGCACCGCTACGCGGGCAGCACGGACGGGCAGGGCAACGAGCTCGCGGTGACCGAGGTCGCCGTCGCCGACGAGATCGCCGGTGCGGCGGACCTGGTCAAGGGCAAGCTCGGTGGCATCCCGGTCGCCGTGGTGCGCGGGTTGACCACCGTCGACGACGGGTCGACGGCGCGCGACCTCGCCCGCCCGGTCGAGGAGGACCTGTTCCACCTGGGCACCGCGGAAGCGATCGCGCAGGGCCGCCGGGAGGCGGTGCTGCTGCGCCGCTCGGTGCGGGAGTTCGCCGACACCCCGGTCGACGAGGAAGCGGTGCGGCGCGCGGTCGGCGCGGCCCTGACGGCCCCGGCCCCGCACCACACCCGGCCGGTGCGGTTCGTGTGGCTGCGCGACCGCGCGCTGCGGACCAAGCTGCTCGACGCGATGCGCACCGCGTGGCTCGAGGACCTGCGCGGCGACGGGCTGTCCGAGCAGGCCGCGCAGCGCCGCGTCACCCGGGGCGACCTGCTCTACGCCGCGCCCGAGCTGGTGCTGCCGTTCCTGGTGCGCGACGGCGCCCACGACTACCCGGACGCGGCCCGGTCGGACGCGGAGCGGCAGATGTTCACCGTCGCCGGCGGGGCCGCGGTGCAGGGGCTGCTCGTGTCGCTGGCGTCGGAGGAGCTCGGCTCGTGCTGGGTGTCCTCGACGCTGTTCTGCCCGGAAGTGGTCCGCTCGGCCCTGGACCTGCCGCACGACTGGGAACCCCTCGGCGCCGTGGCGGTCGGCCACCCGGCCACCCCAGCCGACGAGCCGCGGCCGCCGCGCGACCTCGACGACGGATTGGTGGAGCTGTGAGCGGACCGCACTCCGACGCGACCCGCGTGCTGACCGAGTGGCGTCCCGCCGACCCGCAGCAGGAGGCGCTGCGCCAGGCGTTCCTCGCGCTGCTCGACGCTCGCGAGGACGCATGTCTGCGCGCCTGCGAACCGGGCCACATCACCGCCTCGGCGGTGCTGCTGGACGCCGCGGGTGACAACGTGCTGCTCACCCTGCACCCCCGCGTGGGCCGGTGGCTGCAGCTGGGCGGGCACTGCGAGCCCGAGGACGACACGCTCGCGGGGGCCGCGTTGCGCGAGGCCACCGAGGAGTCGGGGATGACGGGGCTGGTGGTGGACCCGGAGCCGGTGCACCTCGACGTGCACCCGATCACCTGCTCGCTGGGCAAGCCCACCCGCCACTTCGACGTCCGCTACGTGGTGCGCGCCCCGGCCGGCGCCGAACCCGCGCGCAGCGACGAGTCCCTCGACCTCCGCTGGTGGCCGCTGGTCACTCCTCCGGAAGGCACCGACCTGGTACCGCTGCTCACCGCGGCGACGTCGAGCTGAGCCGGCGCCCGCCGCTCAGATGGCCCGGAAGTCGCGCACCGGCAGGCGCGGGGCGTAGCGGGGCCGGCGCACGCCCGCCGCTACGAGGTAGCGGACGGCCCGGTGGCGGTGGCCCTCGTACGGGCTGAGGACGTCGAGCATGCCCTCGTCGTCGAGCGGGTGCCCGACCAGAGCGGTCCCGACGATCGTGGGCAGGTGGAAGTCGCCGACGCTGACCGCGTCGGGGTCGCCCCACGCACGTTGCGCGACCTCGGCCGCCGTCCAGGGGCCGATGCCGGGGATCTTCTGCAGCAGGTCGCGACCCGCCTCACCGCGGAGGGCGACCGCCTTCTCCAGGCTGCGCGCCGACGAGGCGGCGGCGAGCAGGGTGCGGCGGCGGGCGCCGTCGATGCCCGCGCGGTGCCACTCCCAGTCCCGGATCCGGCGGACCTGGTGCGGGTCGGGCACGGTCCACAGCTTCTCGACCGGACCCGGTGCCGGGTGCCCGAAGCGGCGGCACAGTTCCCGCCACGAGCGCCAGGCCTCGCGGTTGGTGACCTTCTGCTCCAGGACCGCGGCGACGAGGACGTCCCAGACCCTGCCCGAGGCGCACAGGCGCATGCCCGACGCGTTGCGCATCCCGCGCGTCACGACGTCGTGGGCCGACCGGAAGTCGCTGTCGTCGTCGGAGGCGCCCAGCAGGTCGGGAACACCCGCCAGCACCGCGTCGGCGCCCGGCCCCCAAGCCGAGGCGCGCACGGTTCCCGGGCGCACCCGGCGCAGGCGCAAGGTCGCCGGGCCGTGGGCCGTGGTGCTCGCCCACCACAGCTCACCCTGCTCGACGCGGGTGGTGGGGTCACCGTTACCGCGCCGCAGCGGGGACAGGACCTGCAGCAGGTCGAGGGGGTGGTCGTGGTGCCAGTCACGAGTGAGGGGTTCGTCCATAGCGCTCAATCCGCCGTGAACCGTACTCCTCCCGGTGGCAGCTCGACGCCGGGCCAGACCCGGAGGCCCTCGAGCAGTTCGCACCCGGCACCGACCGTCGCTCCGTCGCCGACCACCGCGTCGCGCAGCACGGCACCGGCTCCCACCCGAGCACCGGTTCCCACCACGCTGCGCTCGACGACCGCGCCGTCCTCGACCACCGCGCCGTCGAAGAGCACCGAGCCGCTGACCTGCGCGCCGGAACCGACCTGGCAGCGCGCTCCGACGGTGCTGCCGGAGTCGACCACCGCGTCCTCGGCGACGCGCGCACCGGTGAGCACCAGGGCACGCCCGGTGCTGCCGGGCAGCGCGTCGGAGGGGGCGTTGCCCAGCACGAGGTCCGCGCTGCCGCGCACGAACGCGGCGGGGGTTCCCATGTCCAGCCAGTACGACGAGTCGACGTGCCCTTGCACGCGGGCGCCGGCCGCGAGCAGCCCGGGGAACGTCTCCCGCTCGACCGACACCGGCCGACCAGCGGGGATGTCCTCGATCACCGCCCGGCGGAAGACGTAGCAGCCGGCGTTGATCTGGTCGACCGGCGGGGTGTCGGTCTTCTCCAGGAAGTCGGTGACCCGCCCTTCGGCGTCGGTGGGCACGCAGCCGAACCGGCGCGGGTCGTCGACCTTGACCAGGTGCAGCGTGACGTCGGCCGCCGTGCTGCGGTGGGTGTCGAGCAGGTCGGTGAGGTTGACGCCGGAGAGGATGTCGCCGTTGAACACCAGCACGTCCTCGGCGCTGAGCTTGTCCGAGACGTTGCGGATCGCACCGGCGGTGTCCAGCGGTTCGGACTCCACGACGTACTCGATGTGCAGGCCGAGGTCGGAGCCGTCACCGAAGTGCTGCTCGAAGACCTCGGCCTTGTAGGAGGTGCCGAGCACCACGTGCTCGATGCCGATCGCGCGGATGCGGGACAGCAGGTGGGCCAGGAAAGGCACCCCGGCGGTGGGCAACATCGGTTTCGGCGCGGACAGGGTCAGAGGCCGGAGCCGGACCCCCTGACCGCCCACCAGCACGACCGCCTCCGCCTGCGGGCGCGGCTCGGCCGGGGTCTGCGCATCCGCGGACATCGGCGTCGTCCTCCTCTACCTGACCTAGATCGATGACGAAAACCCATTGGGGGGAATACTCTGGCAGTGGCACCGGCATAATGACATCGGGCCCGTGCCCGACGGCCGTGCCCGGTCCCACACCACACCCGGTGCGCAGCCGGGTTTGGCACCACCGACTGCGAACGACTGAGAGGGCATCCACATGGACCCGCGCCTCCGAGCCGACGAAGCACTTGCTCGCGCGCGGGCACGCGGCGCGTTCGTCGTCACACCGGACAACGCCACGTCGCCGATGGATGCGGCGAACACCGTGCGGATCCCGCGCGAGATCGTCGACAGCGTGGTCGCCGACACGGACACGAACATGCTTCCCACGGCCGGTCAGACGATGCAGCAGCAGCCCCAGTTCCCGACCACCGACTCGAACCTGGGGTGGCCGACCGAGGACTACGGGCAGTCGCAGCAGGGAATGCCTCCCAACCCGTACCAGTCGCAGCGCGCTCCGCACGAGTTCGGGCCGCTCGGCTCGCACCCGGGGCAGCCGCAGTACCCGCAGCAGTACTGAGCGTCAGCGCGCCTGGACCTTGGCGCGCGCCGCGAGCCCGACCTTCAGCGCGAGGCGCAGCGGCGCCCACTTGGGGCCCTGGTAGCGGTCGGCCAGGTAGCGGTAGGCGGAGCGGTGGTGCTCGGCGAGCATCCGCTTGCTCACCTTGGAGGTCGAGGCGCCGCCGATGTGCATGACCTCGGCGCTGGGCACGTAGACGTTGAGCCAGCCCTTCTTGCCCAGCCGGTCACCGAGGTCGACGTCCTCGAAGTACATGAAGTAGCGCGGGTCGAACCCGTCGACGGAGTCGAAGGCCTCGCGCCGCAGCAGCAGGCAGGACCCCGACAACCAGCCCGCGGTGCGCTCGCTGCGGCCCGCCTCGGACTGCCGGTAGGCGCGCGACCAGGGGTTGCCGGGCCAGACCTTGACGAACAGGGCGTGGCCGACGCCACGCCCGATCGAGGGCAGCAGCCGTGCCGAGGGGTAGACCTCGCCGCCGGGTTCGGTGATCAGCGGTCCGAAGGCCCCACCGCGCGGCCAGCGCCCGGCCGCCGCGATCAGCTCGTCGAGACTGCCCGCGCCCCACTCCAGGTCCGGGTTGGCGATGACCACCCACCCGTGCTCGGGACCGAGCGCGGCGACTCCGCGGTTGGCCCCTCCCCCGTAACCGAGGTTGCCGCCGGTGGGCACGAGTTCGACGTGGTCGTGCTGCTGCGCCGCCCGCTGCGGCGCGCCGTCCTGCGACCCGTTGTCGGCGAGGATCACGCGGACCGGGCGCTCGGTGGCCTTGTCGAGCGTGTCGAGGAAGCGCTGCAGCGTCTCGCCGGGCGAGTAGGTCACGGTGACGACGGCGAGCTCGTCGCCGTAGGTGCGCGGGTTGGTCACGCCACGACATTCTGCTGCAGCGCGGTCACCGTCGGGTCAGCGGGTGCGGGCGTGGTGGGCGCGCGCGTAGGCCTCGCGGTGCTGGGTCGCGCAGGCGCCCCAGGTGAACCCCTTGGCCCGCAGTTGCGCGGCGGCGGCCAGGGCTGAGCGGCGGGCCGGGTCGTCGAGGAGTTCCCGCACCCCGGCGGCGATGTCGGTGGGCCGCACGCCGCAGTAGGCGACGGCGTCGCCGCCGACCTCGGGCAGGCTCAACCGGCGTGTGGTGAGCACCGGCGCTCCGCAGGCCATGGCTTCCAGCACGGGCAGCCCGAAGCCCTCGCCGAGGCTGGGGTAGGCGACCAGCCGCGCGCCGCCGAGGAACCCGGCGAGCTGGTCGAACGGCAGGTAGCCGGCCCGGATCACGCGGATCCGGTGCGGCACCGATTCCAGCGCGCGCTCAACCCGGGTGTCCCAACCGGGTTGCCCCGCGAGCACGAGGGCCGGTAACTCCGCGCGCTTGCCCTGGCAGGCGTGGGTGAAACCGCGGATGAGCGCGGGAACGTTCTTGCGCGGTTCAAGAGCGCCGAGGAAGGCGACGTAGGGCTCGTCGAAGAGGTTCAGGCGGTCCCGGACGCCCTGGACCTCCTCGGGCGTCGGCGGGTGGAAGCGGTCCGGGTCGACGCCGTGGTAGCTGACAGCCAGCCGGTTGCGGTCGGCTCCGGCGGTGCGCGCGAGCTCGGCAGCGGTGGCTTGGCTGGGCACCACGCAGATCTCGGCGCGCCGCAACGCCGCTCGCGTCCAGGCGCGGAAGAAGCGGGCCTTGACCCGGGAGTGCACGCGGCGGTTGGTGAAGAAGGTGGCGTCGTGCAGGGTCACCACGGACGCGGCCGGGTTGCCCAGTGGCGTCGTGTAGTGCGGCGAGTGCAGGACGTCAGCACCGAGCCTCTTGACCAGCACCGGCAACGTCGTCTGCTCCCACGTCAACCGCGCGGTCCGGGTCGCGACCGCTTCCGCGGCGGGGAGGACCTGCGAGTTCGGCGCGAGGGTGGAGTACAGCGCGGCGTCCCGCGGTTGGCACGCCACGGTGATCCGCGCACCGTCCGAGTCCAGCGCCGCGAGCAGGGAATCGACGTACCGTCCGACGCCGCCTCGATCCGCGGGCACCGCGGTGGCGTCGACGAGTACGTGCGGTTCGCCTCTGTGCACCAGGAAAGAGTACGGCGAACGTTCCCACTTCCGTGTCGAGTACGCGAAATTCGTGCAGCGTCACCTCACCGCTGTGAGCGGGGGGAACTTCACGATCCTCCGGGCGCCGGCTCGGTCAGGCGAGGTCGAGGTGGATCCGCCAGATGTCGCGGGCGGACCGTTCCCACGAGAAGTGCGCGGCACGGCGGGTTCCGGCCGAGGCGAGCTGGGAGCGGTGCTGCGGGTCGTCGACGACGCGGCGGAGCGCGGCGGCCAGGGCTGGCGGGTCGGCTCGGGGGACCTGTTCGCCCGCGCCAGCCGCGACTTCGACCAAGGCCGGTGCGTCGGAGTGGACGACCGGGACGCCGAGGGCCATGGCTTCCAGCAGCGGGAGGCCGAACCCCTCGGCGAGGCTCGGGGCGACCAGGGCGGTGGCTCCGCGCATCAGCGCCGCCAGGCCGGAGTCGGCGACGTCGGTGAGCACGCGGAGGTGGCGGTAGCCGTGGTCGGCGGCGAGCGCGGGCAGGTCGAGGTCGCCCCACCCGGGCCGGCCCACGACCAGCAGCGGGATGTCGGGAGCGTGCGGTTCGGCGAGGGCGCGGACCAGGTGCTCGTAGCCCTTGCGGGGTTCGACGGTGCCCACGGCGAGCAGGTACCGGTCCGGGACGTCGAGGTGCACAGCGGATCCGGGCTCGTCCAGCAGGTCCGGGCTCACGCCTTCGGGAACCACGTGGGGCCGGGTGTCGAGCGGGATCCGGCCGGCGAGGTCGTCGGCGACGGCCCGGGTCGGCACGACCAGCGCGTCCGCGTGGCGGGCCGCTCGGGTGATCATGCGCCGGTGCCAGGACACCCCGCGCGGGGTGAGGGTTTCCGGATGGCTCCAGGGGACCGTGTCGTGCACGGTGACGACGAGGCCGCGTCCGCGCCGGCGCGGGGGTGCGAGCGGTGTCATCGCGTGCACCGCGTCACCGCCCGGCCACAGCGGGAGACCGAGCTCCCAGGCGGCGATCAGCGCGCGACGCGGCAGCGGCAGGACGCGAGGCCCCTCCACGCCTGGCACGCGCGCTCGCTCCGGGTCTCCGCTGCGGCTGATCGCGCTGGTCACCCTCCACCCGTCGGGTGCCGTGCCGGCCAGCGCGCGCAGCAGTTCCCGGGTGCAGCGGCCGGTGCCGCCGGGGACCGGGGCCAGCAACTGCTCGGCGATGGCAACCAGCTCGGGCACCCGACCAGCTTCGCACGCGCTGGACCGCTGCGGAGCGCGTGCCACTAGGTTCCTCCTCGTGACATCAGACGGGGTGCGCACCACGGTCATCGTGATCACCTGGCGCGGCCGCGCCCACATCGACGCCTGCCTGGACGCGCTCGCCGCCCAGACGCGTCCACATCGGACACTCGTGGTGGACAACGCCTCCGACGACGGCACCGCCGAGCTGCTCGTCGCGCACCCCGGGGTCGGGGTGCTGCGCCTGCCGCGCAACCGCGGCTACGCGGGCGGCTTGGCCGCGGCGCTGCCGCACGTGACGACGCCCTTCGTGGCCTGGCTCAACGACGACGCCGCCCCTGCTCCGGACTGGCTCGAGGTGGCGGAAGGGAACCTCGCGCGCAACCCGAACGCCGCTGCGGCCACGTCCGTGCTGCGCACCCCGGACGGTGACGTGCAGTCGACCGGCGTGCGGTTGACCGTCGACGGGCACGGCGCCGACGCGACCGGCAACGGCGCGGTCTTCGGGTTCTGCGGCGGGGCTGCGCTGCTGCGCACCGATGTCCTGCGCGAGGTGGGAGGCGTTCCTGCGGAGTTCTTCTGCTACTACGAGGACACCGACACCGCGTGGCGGCTGCGGCTGGCCGGGTTCGACGTGGTGCGCACCGAGGCGACCGCCACGCACCTGCACGGAGCCAGCACGCGACCGGGGTCGGCACTCTTCCACCGCTGGAACGAGAGGAACCGCGTGATCACGCTGCTGCGCTGCGCCCCGGCGGGCGTGGCGGTGCGCGAGCTCGCGAGGTTCGCGGCCCTCACCGCACTGCTGCCGTGGCGGGACCTGCCCGACCGGCCGCCGAACCTGCGAGCCGTCCTGCGGCTGCGGGTGCTGGTGGAGGTCGCCTTCCGCCTCCCCGCTGCGCTACGGGCCCGCCGACTGGTCAGGCGAGCGGCGACCGTTCCCCGCCGCGCGGTGTGGGAAGCCTGGGCGGGCCGCTGATCCGGACGGCAGGGCCGCTCGGCCGGCCGAGCGCCGCTGCGCTGTTCCACTGAGAGCGACCACGCCCTCACGCCGAGTTCTGGTGCGGCCCCCAGGAGCTACGCCGAGAAGGCTTGCGAGCCAGGACAGCGTCCGAAGGGCGCTGGACGACCGAATTGACCGAACACCCGGGCGGCGCGAGTTCGACATGGTGCAGGCTTGGGGCGTGGTCGAAGCGAACCTGCCCGTCGTCTCCGTGATCGTCGTCAACTACCGCGGCGCGGACGACACCATCACCTGCCTGCGCGCGGTGCACGACGAACTGGACTACCCGGCGGACAAGCTGGAGGTGCTCTGCGTCGACAACGCCTCCGGTGACGGTTCGGCCCACCGCATCCGGGAGGCCGTGCCCGAGGCGCGGCTCATCGCATCCCCGAGCAACACCGGGTTCGCCGGGGGCTGCAACCTGGCTGCGCGCGAGGCCTCCGGGCAGGTCCTGGCGTTCCTCAACAACGACGCCCGCCCGGACCGCAGCTGGGTGCGCGCGGCGGTCGAGGCGCTGCGGACCGAACCGACCGTCGGCGCGGTCGCCAGCAAGGTGCTGGACTGGGACGGTCGGCGCATCGACTTCGTCGACGGCGGCCTCACCTGGTTCGGCATGGGCTACAAGCGGCACGCCGGTGAGCTCGACGACGGCTCGCACGACGCCGCCCGCGACGTGCTGTTCGGGACCGGGTCGGCGTTGTTCGTGCGCGCGGAGTTGTTCGCCGCCCTCGACGGGTTCGACGAGCGCTTCTTCATGTTCTACGAGGACGTGGACCTGGGCTGGCGGCTCAACCTGCGCGGCTGGCGGGTCCGCTACGAGCCGAGGTCGCTGACCTTCCACCGCCACCACGCCTCGATGGCCGAGGTCTCCTCGTCCCGCGAGCACTACCTGCTGGAGCGCAACGCGCTGGCCGCGCTGTACAAGAACGTCTCCGACGAGACCCTCGCCCAGGCGCTCCCGGCGGCGATGGCGCTGGCGGTGCGGCGGGCCACCGCACGCGGGGAGATCGACCCGACGCAGCTGGAGATCACCCGGCGCGGCGAGACCGAGGACGACTCGCCGGTGCCGATCGACCGCTCCGCGCTGGCGGGGATGCTGGCCCTCGACCAGTTCGTGGAACTGCTGCCGTCGCTGAAGGTCTCCCGCGAGCTAGAGCAGCAGGCGCGGGTGCGCAGCGACGCCGACCTGCTGCCGCTGATGCGCAAGGCGATGGAGCCCGCCTACCCGCTGCCGCGCTACCTGGCCGCGCACGACGCGCTGGTGGAGGCCTTCGAGCTGGACGAGGTGTTCGGGCGTCCGCGCACGATCGTCGTCATCACCGGGGACGCGATCACCGAGCGGATGGCGGGCCCGGCGATCCGCGCCTGGCACATGGCCGAGGTGCTGGCCGCCGAGCACACCGTCCGGCTGGTCAGCGTCAACGCCCGGGTGAACCCGCCGGAATCGGACTTCGAGGTGATCGCGGCCAAGCCGCGCGAGCTGGCCGAGCACGTCGAGTGGGCCGACATCGTGGTGCTGCAAGGGCACGTGCTGGAGATGGTGCCCGCGCTCAAGCGCGTCGACTCCACCAAGATCGTGGTCTGCGACGTCTACGACCCGATGCACCTGGAACTGCTGGAGCAGGGCCGGGAGACCGACGACGAACGCCGAGCCGCCGACCTCACCGGGGTCACGAAGGTGCTCAACACCCAATTGGAGCGCGGCGACTTCTTCCTGTGCGCGTCGGAGCGCCAGCGGCACTTCTGGCTCGGCCACCTCGCCTCGCTGGGCCGGCTGACGCCCGGCCTCTACGACAACGACCCGACGGTGCGCTCCCTGCTGTCGGTGGTGCCGTTCGGGCTGCCGTCGGTGGCGCCGCGCCGCACGGCCCCCGCGATCAAGGGCACGCGGCCGGGCATTTCGGCCGACGACAAGGTCGTCCTGTGGGCGGGTGGCGTCTACAGCTGGTTCGACCCGCTGACGCTGCTGCACGCGGTGGACCGGCTCTCGCAGCGGCGCAGCGACGTGCGGTTGTTCTTCCTCGGCATGAAGCACCCCAACCCGGACGTGCCCGAGATGGGCATGGCCGGGCGGACGCGGTCGCTGGCGCAGCGGCTGGGGCTCACCGACAAGTTCGTGTTCTTCAACGAGACGTGGGTGCCCTACCAGGAGCGGCAGAACTTCCTGCTGGACGCCGACTGCGGGGTCACCACGCACTTCGAGCACGTGGAGACCACCTTCGCGTTCCGCACCCGGGTGCTGGACTACCTGTGGTCGGGGCTGCCGGTGATCACCACTGACGGCGACTCCTTCGCGGACCTCGTGCGCAGTGAGGGCATCGGCGTGGTGGTGCCCGCCGAGGACCCGGAGGCACTGGCGGACGCGTTGGAGAAGGTCCTCTACGACGGGGAGTTCGCCGCCGAGTGCCGCCGCCGGATCGGGCCGGTGCGGGAGCGGTTCACCTGGGAGTCGGTGCTGGCACCGCTGACCGCGTTCTGCCGCGACCCGCGCCCGGCCGCCGACCGGCTCACCGCCGCCGCGCCACTGGTGCGCAGCGCCCGCCCGAGCAGGATCGAGGCGGCGCGCCGGGACCTGGGACTGCTGCGGGAGTACCTCGACGCCGGTGGTCCCGCCGAGGTCGCCAAGCGGGCGGCCGGCCGCGTTCGGCGCCTCGCCGGGGAACGGCTCCGTGGCCGCTGACCTGCGCGTCCTCCTGGACGCCACCCCACTGCTGGGGCCGCGCACCGGGATCGGCCGCTACACCGCGTCCCTGGTCGCGGCCCTGGCGTCCGAAGTGGACACCCGGTTGATCGGCTTCAGCACCCGCGGGTGGCGGCGGTTGCGCACCCGCGCACCGGCCGGGACGCACGTGGTGGGGCCGCCGATCCCGGCTCGCGCTCTGCGCGCGTTGTGGCGCGGCGGGAGCTTCCCGCCGGTGGAGATGCTGTCCGGACCTGTCGAGGTGGTGCACGGAACCAACTTCGTGCTGCCACCGTCGCGACGCGCGGTGGGCGTGGTGACCATCCACGACCTGGCTTTCCTGGACGACCCGTCGCTGGCCGACGCAGACCTGCCCGAGCTGGTGCGGCTCTCAGCGCAGCGGGCCCGGGTGGTGTGCACCCCGACGGCGGCGGTGGCCGACCAGGTCGCCGAGCGCCTCGACGTCGCGCCGGAGCGGCTCGCCGTGACGCCGCTGGGCCTGGACCCGGAGTGGTTCACCGCGGAGCCGGTCAAGGACCGGCGGTTGCCGCCGGAGTACCTGCTGTTCGTGGGCGCGGAGGGGCCGCGCAAGGGCCTCGACGTGCTGCGCTCGGCGCTCGCACCGGAGCTGCCGCCGCTGGTCATCGCGGGCCCGGGCACCGCGGGCGAGGACGACGGCGTGGTCCGCACCGGCTACCTCTCCGACGCGCGGCTGCGCGCTGTGGTGGCGGGCGCCAGCGCGCTGGTGCTGCCCTCGCGCGACGAGGGGTTCGGCCTGCCGGTGCTGGAGGGCCTGGCCTGCGGCGTTCCCGTGGTGTGCTCGGACCTCCCCGCGCTGCGGGAGGTTTCGGCCGGGCACGCGCTCCTCGCGCCCGTCCAGGACCCGGCCGCGCTGCGCGACGCGCTGCGCCAAGCCCTGACGGCACCACCGGAACCCCAGGCCGGACGCGCGCACGCCGAGTCCTTCACGTGGCACCGCTGCGCGAGCCGCACCCACGCCGCCTACCTCCGCGCCACCGCGTAGGACGAGCTCGTGCCCGCCCCCGACGACGCGAAGCTCCCGGCGTGACCTCCCGCATCCTCGGAAGCGCGCGGGTGCTGTGGTGGTCAGGCGTGGTGGCGGAAGGCTTCGGGGTGGGTGGCGAAGGCTTCGCGCAGCGCGTCGCGCCAAGGGCGCAACGGAGTCAACCCCGCCTCGCGCCACGCGTTCTCGGACAGAACCGAGTAGGCCGGGCGCGGGGTCTTGGTGGGGTACTCGGCGCTGCTGCAGGGCTTGACCCGCTTCGGGTCGAGGCCCAGCTCGTCGAAGATCGCGCGGGCGAACTCGAACCAGCTGGTGCTGCCGGTGTTGGTGCAGTGCAGGACCCGCTGCTCCGGGCCGTCACCGGCGGCGGCGTGGCCGGCCAGCTCGAGCAGGCCGGCGGCCAGGTCGGCGGCCCAGGTGGGCGAGCCGATCTGGTCGTCCACGACGGACAGCTCGTCGCGCTGGGCGGCGAGCCGGGCCATCGTCTTGACGAAGTTGCCGCCGTGCGCGCCGTAGACCCAGGCGGTGCGCACGACCCACGCGTGCGCACCGGACTCCAGCACCGCCTGCTCGCCTTCGAGCTTGGTGCGGCCGTAGACGGTGCGCGGGCCGGTGGTGTCGGTGGGCTCGTACGGCCGGTCGGCGTCGCCGGGGAAGACGTAGTCGGTGGAGACGTGCAGCAGCGGCAAGCCGCCTTCGCGGCACGCCTCGGCGAGCACAGCGGCACCCGTGACGTTGACCCGCTCGGCGCTCTCCGGGTCGGATTCGGCCGCGTCGACGGCGGTGCACGCCGCGGTGTTGATCACGACGGGACGCATCTCGGCGTCGCTCGCCGCTTCAGCGAGGGCCTCGACCGCGTCGCGCACGGCCTCGGTCTCGGTGATGTCGAGCTCCGCCGACCCCGGCGCGTGGACGAGGCTTCCGCGCCGGGCGCCGAGGATCGCCGCCAGCTCGGAGCCGACCTGGCCCTTGCCGCCGGGCACGAGCGCAGCCAGCCGGGTCACCGGGCCACCGCCGCGCGCTGCTTCAGCGGCTCCCACCAGGACCGGTTCTCCCGGTACCAGGCGATGGTGTCGCGCAGGCCGGTCTCGAAGTCCACCTGCGGCGCGTAGCCGAGCTGCTCGGTGATCTTGGTGTGGTCGACGGAGTAGCGGCGGTCGTGGCCCATGCGGTCGGGGACCTGCTCGACCATCGAGTCGTCGAGGCCGAACTCGGCCAGCAGCCGCTCGGTGAGCTCCTTGTTGGTCAGCTCGGTGCCGCCGCCGATGTTGTAGATCTCGCCGGGCTTGCCGGACTCGGCGACGAGCTGGATGCCGCGGCAGTGGTCGTCGACGTGCAGCCAGTCGCGCACGTTCATGCCGTCGCCGTAGAGCGGGACCGTCCGACCGTCCATCAGGTTCGTGATGAACAGCGGCAGCACCTTCTCCGGGAACTGGTACGGGCCGTAGTTGTTCGAGCACCGCGTGATGCACACCGGAAGGCCGTGCGTGCGGTGGTAGGCCCGCGCGATCAGGTCGGATCCGGCCTTCGCCGCCGAGTACGGCGAGTTGGGTTCGAGAAGATGATCTTCCGGCCACGAACCGGTATCGATCGTCCCGTAGACCTCGTCGGTCGAGACGTGGACGAACTTGCCGACTCCGGCCTCCAGCGCGGCCTGCAGCAGGGCGTTGGTGCCCACGACGTTGGTCACCACGAAGGCGTCCGAGCCGGTGATGGAGCGGTCCACGTGCGTCTCAGCGGCGAAGTGCACCACGACGTCAACGCTGGTCATCACGTCGGCGAGCAGGTCCCGATCGCAGATGTCACCGCGCACGAACCGCAGCCGCGGGTCGTCGGCGACCTCAGCCAGGTTCGCCTCGTTGCCCGCGTAGGTGAGCTTGTCGAGCACGACCACCTCGGCGCCGCTGAACTCGGGATGTGCCCCGCCCAGCAGCTGCCTGACGTAGTGCGAGCCGATGAAACCGGCCCCACCGGTGACCAGAATCCGCATTCCGCCTCTTCCTCGTCCATCGCGGGCCGTAGGGGCACTGCCCGCGATGGGCAGTCTGACATGCGCCGATGCCCGCACGAACCCGCTCCCGCATTACGTACAGTGATACCGATGCTTCACCCTTATGAGTGAGGTCACCAGATTCCGAGGGACCCGTCATCGGTGGAGTCGATCACCGTTAGCCTGCACCAGGAAGTCGGGCAACATCACTCCTACAGGTGTAACGCTCGCCCCCGCAGCCCCCGAGGAGGAATCGCGTGGACGACCGGCCGAGGCGGCCCGGGAGCCCTGATGGGCGGCCCGGCCGAGGTGTTCCGCCCCGCGGATCGGGAGGCGGAGCAGCCCGCTCCGGCGCTGCGGCCGGACGGCCGCAGGGTGCCCGTCGCACCAGCGCTCCGAGGCCCGCGGGAGGTGGCGCCGCAGGCGCTCCGAAGAGTGCTCCGGTCGCTGCTCAGCGTAAGTCTTCGGCGAGGAACTCCGCTCAATCCGGTGATGCCGGCCTTCCCCCGGAAGACGTCTGGAGCCGGGGTGGGTTCTGGCAGCGCAAGGCCACCCGGAACGGTCTCCGCACGCTGACCGCCCTGCTGTCGGTGATCGTCCTGTGCGTGACCGGTTTCGCCTGGGCGATGTTCCGCCCCGGTGCCGGCGGCACCGGCACCGCCGACGTCATCGGCAGCGGCTTCAGCGCCCCCGACGGCGCGACCGACATCCTGCTGATCGGCAACGACAGCCGCACCGACGCCCAGGGCAACCCGCTGCCCAAGCAGGTCCTGGAAGAGCTGCGCACCACCCAGGAGGGCGGCGACCTCACCGACGCGATGATCCTGGTGCGCATCCCCAACGGCGGGCACAGCGCCAGCGCGATGTCCTTCCCGCGCGACACGATGGTCAAGAGCGACTACGGCAAGAGCAAGCACAAGCTCACCGAGACCATGAACCGCGGCAAGGACGCCGAACGCGCCAGGCTCCAGGAAGAAGGGGTCACCGATCCCAAGGAGCTCGACCAGAAGTCCCGGCTGGCGGGCAAGCAGGCGCTGCTGAAGACCATCGAGAAGTTGACCGGCGTCAGCATCGACCACTACGCCGAGGTCAACCTGCTCGGCTTCTACGAGATCACCAAGGCCGTCGGCGGCGTCGAGGTCTGCCTCAACGAAGCCACCAAGGACAGCTACTCCGGCGCCGACTTCAAGAAGGGCGTGCAGACGATCGAGGGCGCCGACGCGCTCGCCTTCGTCCGGCAGCGGCACGGGCTTCTCAACGAGCTCTCCCGCGGCAAGCGGCAGCAGGTGTTCATGTCCGCGCTGGCCCACCGGATCCTGTCCTCCGGCACGCTGGCCAACCCGCGCAAGCTCAGCGCGCTGATCGACGCGATCAACAAGTCCGTCACCCTGGACCCCGCCCTGGCCAACGACATCCTCGGCTTCGCCGAGCAGATGCAAGGCATCGCGGGCGGCAACGTGCAGTTCTACAGCGCGCCGGTGCACCTGGTCGGCGACTCCGGCGAAGAGGACGTGACCCTGAACATCGCCGAGAGCAAGCAGTTCGCGGCCGACCTGCTTCTGCCCCCGCAGCAGCGCGCGCAGAAGCTGGCGAGCATGAAGTCGCCGACGAAGATCACCACGAGCGTCTACAACGCCTCCGGCATCAGCGGTCTGGCCGCCAACGTGCTGGAAGAGCTGGCGAGCCAGGGCTTCCAGGAAGGCAGCAGCGCCAACGCGGAGACCCGCAGCTCCTCGGTGGTCTACTACGCCAACGGCGAGCAGGACGTCGGCAAGATGGTCGCCGAATCGCTCGGTGGCCTGCCCACGGAGGTCAGCCCCAACATCACCTCCGGCAGCGTCGAGGTCTACATCGGCAAGGACTACAAGGGCCCGGGCAAGCAGAACTTCACCGGTGCCCCCACGGTCCGCCTCGACGGCCTGAACAAGGCCGGGCCGCTGCGCACCCAGGCGGACTCGAGCAACACCCCGATCACCGCCGACGGAGTGCCCTGCATCGACTGATGCGCGTGGGAACCTTCCTGCCACTCGTGGCAGGAAGGTTCCCACGTCCCGTCGCGGTGAGGGCCCCGCTCCTCCCACTCCTCGCCGGCGCGCGGAGGACCGCGGCGTCCGCCGCAGCACCACGTTCCGCCGCTCCCGGCAGAGCGATCTTCCCCCTCTCGAGCAACCGGACTCACCGCCGCACGTCTCACGGAACGGAAAGCGGGTAGGAGCACCCGTTGCTGAAAACCCTTGGGGGACTCGACCATGCTCAAGCGAATCGGTACCGCGACCGCTCTGCTCGGTGGGACGTTGCTCATCACCGGGTGCAGCGGCCAGGCCGCGGCGCTGACCCACGCCGTCGGCACCGCACCGGCCGACGAGATCTCCGCGTCGCAGTGCGCGGCCACCGACTTCCGGATCGAGCTGCAGGCCCAGCCCGATCCGAGCCGGTACCTGCTGACCACGACCAACACGTCGGACCAGGCCTGCCGGCTCGGCGGCTGGGTGGCCCTGACGCCGAAGGACATGACCGACGAGCCGATCGAGCAGGTCCCCAGCACGAACGTCGAGGTGCCCGGCGCCCCCCAGGACCTCACGCTCGCACCGGGCCGGACCGCGTTCGCCGGGGTGCACGTCGAGCTGGGCGACAAGCAGGACTCTGACACCTACGTCACCAGCGGTGTCGACGCCAGCCCCACCGACATGAGCGGCTCGGTCAACGCGCCGGTCCGCGGATTGACCCCCGAACCGGTCACCGAGATCCCGCTCCGGGGCCTCCAGGTCGGCACCCTGCAGCCCTCGGCGCAGGGCGTGCTCTTCTGACCCTCCCGAGGACGCCGCGCGAAGCCCGCACCGACCCCTTCGCGGCGTTCCGCGGATCACAGTGGGAGGAAGGTTCCCCTCCTCCCGCCTCGCGCGTGATCCTCGGCAGCTAATGTGAAAGTCGGCGCACAACACGGGGGGAGGGCGTGGTGGACGAACCGGAACAGGGGCAGGAGCCACCCGGACCGGACGGCACCAGCGACCCACCACAGCGGTCCGCAGCGCGGATCGTCGGCAGGAGCGTCGTCGCGCTCGCCTCGGTGGCGGTGCTGGGTCTCAGCGCGGTCGGCTGGTTCGTCACCGACCGGCTCAGCGAGGTCAGCTCCGCGAAGGTCCTGGCCGAGGTGCCCGACGCGCCCCCTCCGGACGACGGCGCGACCGACGTGCTGCTGGTCGGCAGCGACAGCCGCACCGACGCGCAGGGCAACCCGCTCCCGCTGCGGGTGCTCAAGCAGCTGCGCACCGAAGCCACCGGCGGGCTCAACACGGACAGCCTGGTGCTCATCCGGGTCCCGCACAGCGGCGCTCCGCCCACCGCCGTCTCGATCCCGCGTGACACCTCCACGCCGGCCCCGTCGGGCCGCAACGAGAAGATCAACTCGGTGTACGGGCTCACCAAGCAGGCCACCTCCGACGAGCTGGAGGGCGAGGGGCTGCCCGCCGCCGAGGTCGAGCGCCGCGCGAAGGTCGCCGGTCAGCGGGCGCTGGTGCAGACGGTGCAGACGCTCACCGGCCTGCGCATCGACCACTACGCCGAGATCAACCTGCTCGGGTTCTTCGAGCTCACCGACGCCGTCGGCGGTGTCGAGGTGTGCTTGAACAGCGCGACCAGCGACAAGGACTCCGGCGCGGACTTCAGCGCCGGTCGGCAGACCGTCACCGGCGGCGACGCGCTGTCGTTCGTCCGCCAGCGGCACGGCCTGCCGCGCGGTGACCTGGACCGGATCGTGCGGCAACAGGTGTTCATGGCCGGTCTGGCCAACAAGGTCCTCTCCACCGGCACGCTCACCGACCCGGCGCGGGTCAACGAGCTCGTCGCCGCCACCCAGCGCACCGTGGAGCTCGACGAGGCCTGGGACCCGCTGGGTTTCGTGCAGCAGATGCAGCAGGTCGCCGCGGGCCGGGTCAGCTTCGTGACGATGCCGGTGCTCAGCGCGGGCGCGCGCGACGACCGGGGGCAGAGCATCGTGTCCATCGACCGGCAGGCGGTGCAGCGGTTCTTCGCCGGGCTGGCGGTCAACCCACCGGGGATGGCGCCGAAGCCGGGCCTGCGGTTGGACGGCACTGCCAAGCGGCAACCCATCACCTCCGACGGCGACGTCCCCTGCGTGAACTAGCCTGCCCGCATGAGCATCACCCAGGCCCTCCTCGGTCCGCTGCTGGCCACCGGCGCGCCCAAACCGCTGATCACCCACTACGACGACGCCACCGGCGCGCGCATCGAGCTCTCCCGAGCGACCACGGCGAACTGGGCGGCCAAGACGGCCAACTGGCTGGTGGACGAGATGGACCTGGAGCCGGCGACGCCGGTGCTGGTGTCGCTGCCGGCCCACTGGCAGACCGTCGGCGTGCTGCTGGGCGCCTGGTGGGCCGGTGCGCACGTGACCGACCGGGCTGACGGCGCGGAGGTCGCCTTCGTGCCGGCCACCGACCTCGCCCGCGGTGAGGGCGCGCACGCCGTGGCGGCCGTGGGGCTGGACCCGCTGGGCGCGCCGGTGCGCGACCTGCCGAGCGGTGCCGTCGACTACGTCTCGGACATCCGGGTGCACGGCGACGACTTCAGCCCGCTCACGCCGGTCGCCGGTGATGCCCCCGCACTGCTCGGGATGTCGGTCGACGAGGTCGTCGAGCGGGCCCGACGCCGGGCAGGCGAACTCGGCATCGGCCGCGACGACCGGGTCCTGTCCACCGTGGACTGGACACTGCCGGACGGTGTCGTGAACGGGTTGCTGGCGGTGCTCGCGGCGGAAGCGGCACTGGTGCACTGCAGCAACCTGGACCTCGACCGCCTGGACAAGCGGCGTGCCGACGAGCGCACGACGGTCGAGCTGGGGCTCTGAGAGGCCCCTCACACAGCGCCCGCGCCGGTGAGCTACCCGTGGGTAACATCGCTGCATGAGCGATGCCGAGTCCCTCTTCCGCGTCGAGGGTGACTTCTTCGTGCCGAACGAAGCGGCCGGGAACCCCTGGGGCGAGCTGACCGCCGGTGGGCCGGTCGCGGGACTGATCGCCCACGCCGTCGAGCAGGCCAACGACGACCCGGACCTGTTCGTCGCCCGGCTCACCGTGGACTTGATGCGCCCGGTGCCGCGCGTCCCGCTGACTGTCGACGTGCGCCCGCTGCGCACCGGCAAGCGGCTCCAGGTGGTGCAGGCGGGCCTGCACATCGACGGGAAGCTGCACACCAACGCCACCGCGCACCTGCTGCGGCGATCTGACCTCGACGGCTCGGGTCCTGACGCGGTGGTTCCCTTCGCGGGTCCCGAGGGGCTCGAGGACCGCACGCTGCTGCCGCCGGAACTGGAACTGCGCTGGGGCGTGCACGACCTGATGCAGGTCCGGTGGATCGCCGACCAGTCGGCCACCGGCACCAGCCGCGCGTGGATGCGGATGCCGCTGCCCCTGCTGGCGGGCGAACCCCTCAGCCCGCTGTCGCACGTCGCGATCCTCGCCGACGCGATCAGCGCGGCCAGCCCGGTCGGCGAGCTGTTCGGGCCGTGGATCAACACCGACGTCTCGCTCCACCTGCACCGCGAGATGCGCGGCGAATGGCTCGGCGTGGAGGTGCAGCGCGAGGTCCAACCCACCGGCATCGGCACCGCCCACGCCCTCCTCTACGACGCGGAAGGCCCCCTCGGCACGGCCCAGGAAGCGGTCATGGTGAACCAACTGGGCTGACCCGCGGGCACCCGGGTCGGCGCCTCGGTGGCGCCTCCGGGAGCGGGATCACCCCGGTGACCAGGCGACGGATCGCCGCGTTGTCCGCCCGTTCTCGCACGAGGCTCGAGGCCTGGAGCCCCTCTTCGAACTTCGCCCGAGGTTCGACGGCGCCCTGCACGGCCTGGTGACCTGAGGACCGGAGACCCCCCGTGATGACACGCCCGGAAACCGCGGTACTCCAGCCACTCACGGCCGCCCCACCGCCCACGGGCGGGGAGCGACCAGAGGTGCTGACCCGAGAGACGCGACCAGGCACCGAGGACCGCAGCGGTCCGACCTCTTCCGGCCCACACCGCTGCGAGGCGAGGGGACAACCCCACCACAGCACTCACCCGGGAAGACCCGGTGATCAGGTCCCGAAAGCTGGAGCGACCCGGCCCCCACGCAAGAACGACCCCGAACTTGTGGCGACGAGGCGCTGCACGCCGCCACGTACCTGGAAGATCCGGTGATCAGACCTCCGGAAACCGAGGTGCACCGGGCTTCCACGCGAGAACCGCGAAGCTAGGACGAGAAGCCGCGCCACCCGAGCACTCACCCTGAGGACACCGTGATCGAGCCACGAAAGAACTGCGCGACCTTCGAGCGGCGAGCGCCTGCACCTCCGCGATGCGGGCGATCAGGTCGCGCAAAGCTGCGGTGTTCCGACTGCCTGCTGAGCTGGCGGTGCTGTGCGGGGCCCGGTGAGGTCAGTCCCGGTGGGCTTGGGCCTGGAGGGCTGCGTGCTTGTCGTGGACCGTGGACTCGAGGTCCGCTTGGAACTGGGCCATGCGGGTGCGGAGGCGGTCACCGAGGTCGCCGGAGTCGGCTGCGAGGGTGCGGACCGCGAGCAGGCCCGCGTTGCGGGCACCGCCGACCGAGACCGTGGCGACCGGGACTCCGGCGGGCATCTGGACGATGGACAGCAGCGAGTCCATCCCGTCCAGGTGCTTCAGCGGGACCGGGACACCGATGACGGGCAGGACCGTGGCCGCGGCGACCATGCCCGGCAGGTGGGCGGCGCCGCCCGCGCCGGCGATGATCACGCGGATCCCGCGGTCGGCGGCTTCCCGCGCGTAGTCCAGCATCCGCTGCGGGGTGCGGTGAGCCGAGTAGACGCCGACCTCGTACGGCACCTCGAACTCGGTGAGGGCGTCACCGGCGGCCTGCATGACAGGCCAGTCGGAATCGCTGCCCATGATCACTCCGACGAGCGGCTGCTCACCCACGCCGAGCACCTCCTACGATCTCGAAACCTGCTGGACGTCAGTGGACCTCGTGGCCGTCGAGCCACGCGCCGGTGGACAGCCAGTGCGCGGCGAGCCGCGCCTGCTCGCGGACCTCGGCCATGTCGTCGCCGAGGACCGTGATGTGCCCGAGCTTGCGGCCCGGGCGTTCGCTCTTGCCGTAGAGGTGCACCTTGGCGTGCGGGTAGCGGGCGAACAGGTGGTGCAGCCGCTCGTCGACGCCCATCGCGGGCTCGACCTCGGCGCCCAGCAGGTTCGCCATCACCACGGCGGGCGCGGTGAGGTCGGTGCTGCCCAGCGGGTAGTCCAGCACCGAGCGCAGGTGCTGCTCGAACTGCGAGGTGCGGGAACCTTCGATGGTCCAGTGCCCGGAGTTGTGCGGGCGCATCGCCAGTTCGTTGATCACCAGACCCTCGTCGGTCTCGAACAGCTCGACGGCGAGCACGCCGGTCACCCCGAGCGATTCGGCGACGGTCAGGGCGATGTCCTGGGCCCGCTGGACCAGCTCGGGCGAGGCGTCCGGCGCCGGGGCCAGCACCTGCACGCAGATGCCGTCCTCCTGCACCGTCTCCACCAGCGGCCACACCGCTCCCTGGCCGAACGGCGAACGCGCCACCAGCGCGGCCAGCTCGCGGCGCAGCGGAACCCGCTGCTCAGCCAGCAGCGAGGCGCCGCCGTCCAGCAGCTCGGCGACGGTGCGCTCGGCGTCCTCGGCGGAGTCCAGCATCCACACGCCGCGGCCGTCGTAGCCGCCGCGCGCGGTCTTGAGCACGCACGGGAAGCCGTGCTCGGCACCGAACTTGAGCACGTCGTCGACCGAGGTGATCTCGGCGAAGGGCGGCACCGGCAGGTCCAGCTCGGCCAGCTTGCGGCGCATCACCAGCTTGTCCTGGGCGTGCAGCAGGGCGTCCGGACCCGGCTGGACCGACACCCCGGCGGCCTGGAGGGCACGCAGGTGGTCGCCGGGCACGTGCTCGTGGTCGAACGTGACCACGTCGCAGCCCTGGGCGAACGACTTCAGCGCCGCCAGGTCTTCGTGGTGGCCGAGCTCGACGTTGGTGGCCACGAGCGCGGCGGACTCGTCGCGGGAGTTCGCCAGCACCTTCAGCGACTGCCCGAGCGGGATGGCCGCCTGGTGGGTCATCCGGGCGAGCTGGCCACCGCCGATCATGCCGACGACTGGGGTTCCGGTGCGCTGGTCCACCCGCTCAGCCTAAGGCGGCGCGCGCCCCGGACCGGCACCGGGAGGGGCTGGCGCGACCTGGTTCACAGCAGCCGATCACAAGGTGGCCAACAGCTCGCAGACCTGCTCGTGGTCGGCGGGCAGCCGCTCCCGCTGGAACCGGACCTGCCCGCAGTCGCGCAGCGCCGGGTCGCCCGCGAGGCGGTGCTCGATCATCCGGCGGGCCTGCAGGCAACGCCTCCGCAGGTCCGGCGTGCGGGGCGCGAGGACGGCGGCCGTCGCGGCGCGCAGCAGCGCCGTGGTCTCGCCCGCGTCGAAGACGGTGCGCAGCACGTCGGCGATGAGGACCATCGCGACCATCGGCGGGTAGCCAGGGCCGGAGGCGCCCAGCACCACGGTGATCAGCGCGTAGTCCTCGTCGGCCGTCGATCCCCGGGCGCGGGCCTGCCGGTAGACCTCGTGCAGCCGGGTGCGCAGGTAGTCGACGGTGTTCAGGCCGGTCAGCGGGTCCTCGACCTCACGCCGCACGACCATGCCGCTGACCGCGTCGGCCCAGCCCAGCGCCGTGGTCCGGATCAGCGGCGCGGGCACCGCGTCCGGGTCGGCCGAGACGAGGCCGTCGGAGGCCGCGCCGGACACGGCGTGCAGCGCAGCCAGGTCGTGCAGGGTGCCGGCCAGCCCCACTCCCGATTCGGCGCGCGAGGCCCCCAGTTCGGCCAGCGCCTCCGACGGGTCCTCCCCCGCCACCACCGCCGCGCACACCCCGTCCACCGCCGCCACCTCCCAGTCACCGGGAAACGGCCAACCGGCTGCCAGGCTCGCCGTCCGCCAGCGCGACCGCAGCGATCGCTGCAGGGTCCGCGCATCGCACCTCAGTGGCCAGTCCCGCATGCTCAACGTCCCTCCCCAATGGGCCTGTCGTGAGGGAGACGGAGCACGCGGTCGCCCATGACGGTGGACTGGCTGGCCTTGCCAATACGATTCGGATCACAATGATCGTCGGCGTCCGGTGATCTCCGCCGACCACAGCCGACAGCAGGACCGACGAGGACATGCCCCCTGCGGGGAGGAAGGTGCGGCGTGGCGACTGTCCCGGCAGAAGTCCAGGACCCCAGCGACGGTGAACTGCTGGAGGAGGTCCGCGGCGGCTCGTCCGAGGCGTACGCGTTGCTCTACGAGCGGCACGTGGCCGCGGCGTACACCATGGCGCGCCAGGTCGCGAAGTCCGCGGCCGAGGCCGACGACCTCGTCTCCGAGGCGTTCGCCAAGGTCCTCGACGCGCTGCGCGAAGGGCGCGGACCGACCTCCGCGTTCCGCGCCTACCTGCTGACCGCGCTGCGGCACTGCGCTTACGACCGGACGCGGCGCGAGCGCAAGGTCCAGCTGGCCGACGACGTCGCCGAGGTCTCGGGTGCCGACGTCAGCGTGCCGTTCACCGACACCGCCGTCGACGGCTTGGAGCGCACGCTCGCCGCGCAGGCGTTCTCACGGTTGCCGGAGCGCTGGCAGACCGTCCTGTGGCACATCGAGATCGAGGGGCAGACGCCCGCGGCGGTCGCGCCGCTGCTGGGCCTGACGCCCAACGGCGTGTCGGCCCTGGCCTACCGCGCGCGGGAAGGGCTCCGGCAGGCGTACCTGCAGGTGCACCTCGGACAGCTGGAGGCGGCCGGGTCCGGTGTGGAGCAGTGCCGGGCGGCCGTGGACCGGCTGGGGGCGTGGACCCGCGGTGGGCTGTCCAAGCGGGAGACCGCGCAGGTCGCGACGCACCTGGACACCTGCGACCGGTGCCGGGCGCTGGCCGCCGAGCTCGCCGACGTCAACGGTGCGCTGCGCGTCATCATCGCCCCGCTGGTCCTGGGGGCCACCGCCACCGGTTACCTCGCGACCGCGTCCACCGGCGCCACCGCGGGGGCGGCCGTGGCCGGAGGCGCGTCGGGTGGCGCGGGAGCCGCCGGGGACGCGGCGACCTCCGGGCCTCGCCAGGCGGTGACCGCCGGTGTGGCCTCCGCCGTGCTCGCCGCCGCGATCGCGGTGGCCATGACCTCGGGGGCGGACCGGTCGATCCCGGTCGCGCAGGAACCGACCCCGCCACCCGCAGCGCCCGCGCCCGTGCCCGCACCCGCCCCTGCGCCGGCACCCGCGCCTCCGCCCGCTCCTCCGGCAGCACCGGGTGCGGCCGTGCCACCCTCGGCGCCTGCACCCGCCCCGGCACCGCCCGCGGCACCCGCTCCGGCCCCAGCTCCCGCACCCGCGCCACCACCGCCCGCGCTGACGCCGTCGCTGAACGCCAGCGGCCCGGCGGAGCCGTTGCAGCTGGTCGCCGGGGGTGCGCCGGTGCCGGTGCCGATCCGGGTCACCAACAGCGGGACCGGCCCTTCGGTGCCGGTCACCTCGACGGTGGCGCTGCCGCCGGGGGTCACCGCGCAGCTGCCGGGCGCGGCGTCCGGCCCGGCGAGCTCGGCACCGCAGCCCGCGTCGACCGCGCCCGCCTCGGCCTCGTCGCGGTCGCTGCGCACGCAGGCCACCGACGCTCCGGTGGTCCGCTGCAGCGGTCAGACCGGGACCCTCACCTGCACCACCGACCGGGGTCTGAACCCCGGCGAGTCGATGGTGTTCGACTACCTCGTGCGAGCCGACGGGTCGGCGACCAGCGGGGAGATCGCGGTGAACATCAGCGCCGGCACCGAGGTCGAGCTGCGGCTGCCGGCCGTGCCGGTGATCGTCCAGCCCGCACCGGAACCCGAACCACCGGCACCGCCGAAGCCGGTCGACCGCGTCGACCTCCACGCGTGGGCCTGGGACCACCCGTGGTTCGACACCAGCCGGATCGCGATCGGCGTGCGCAACACCGGCACCAGCACCGGTCGCGCTGAGGCCGTCGCCGCTCTTCCCGAAGGCACCGAGGTCGAGTTCGTGCCCGCCGGGTGCACCGCGAACGGTGCCACCGTGACGTGCGCCGACGAGCTGGCTCCGCGGGAGGGCTTCTACCGCGAGCTGTGGGTCTCCACCGAGCGCCACCACCCGGGCCCGTGGAGGCCGACGCCCGAGCCCGGCGTGGTGTCCGTGGACGGCCGCCGCCAGCACGACGTGCTGGTGCCGATCACCGCGCGGCTCGGTGAGGCGATCGACCGGCAGGAAGTGCCGCTGCGCCTGTGGTTCCCGTGGTGGCCGCCGCAGCCGCCGCGGCCGACCCCACCACCGACGACCCCACCGACCACGAGCACGACGACGTCGACGACGAGCCAGCGGCCGGACTGCCCGCCGTGGTCGCCGCCAGGACACACCAGCGAGCCGCCACATCCGCCCGGCCACGAGCACGGCCGGCCGTGGGAGCACTGCGGCCCGCCCTCGCACGAGCATCCGCTGCCGCCGCCGGAGCCGTCGCCGACGACCGTCCCGCCGGCGCCCACGACCACGCCGCCACCGTCCACGACGTCGAGCCCGACACCGAGCTCGCCGCCCGCGACGTCGTCGGCGCCGCCGCCGTCCACGACGACGCCGAGACCGAGCACGACCGCACCTCCGACCACGAGCACCCCACCGACCACGAGCCGGACCTCCACGCCGCCCACCACGACGGCCCCGCCCACGACGACGACGTCGGGCACCACGAGCTCAGGCTGAGCGGAACGGGACCGCGTGATCGCCCTGGTGATCGCCGCGGTCCCGGACCGTCGGGCCCGGGAGGAGCCGGAGAAGTGAGACGGTCGACTCCGGTCCCGGCCCGAACGGCCTTCACCACTCCGTAGACTCGGGGCCGTGTCCGTCGTCGATTCGGTGCTCGAGCGGGTCCCGCAGGCCTACCGAGCTCTCGCCTTGCGGCACCGCGAGCTGATCAAGTTCGGTGTCGTCGGCGCGATCACCTTCTTCATCGACACGGGCATCTTCTACGCGCTGAAGCTGACCATCCTCTCGCCCAAGCCCGTGACCTCGAAGGTCATCGCGGTCCTGGTGGCGACCCTGGTGTCCTACGTGCTGAACCGGGAGTGGTCGTTCCGCACCCGCGGCGGCCACCGCACCCACCACGAGGCGACGCTGTACTTCATCATCAGCGGCATCGGTGTGGGCCTGTACTCAGCGCCGCTGTGGGTCTCGCGCTACGTCCTGCACCTGCAGACCCCGTTCACCAGCAGGCTCGTCGAGGAGGTCGCGGACTTCACCGCGGGCCAGATCGTCGGTCTGCTGCTGGGCATGGCCTTCCGCTGGTGGGCCTTCCGCAAGTGGGTCTTCCCCACCGACCACGAGGACGACGAGAGCACCCGCGAAGGCGCGCTGGCCCGCTGAACCTCAGCGCGGCGTGGGCTCCGGCTTCCACGGCAGGCCCAGCACGTCGTCGGCGCGGGCGACGCGGAGGAACACCTCGAACATCGCCGGCCGGGCCTGGCTGAGCTCCAGGCGTCCGCCGTCGGCCTCCACCAGGGCCCTGGCCAGCGCCAGGCCGACGCCCGTGGAGCCGTGACCGGAGAAGCCGCGCTCGAAGACGTGCGGGACCAGCGCGTCCGGCACGCCCGCGCCGGAGTCGGCGACCTCGATGAGCACGGTCCCGGCGCCGTGCCGGGCGGTGAGCGTGACCGGGCCTTCGCCGTGCCGCAGCGCGTTGTCCAGCAGCACCCCGATGGCCTCCCGCAGCCGGGCCGGAGTCGCCCGGGCCAGGAGCTCGTCGGCGATCTTGAGCCGCAGGGTGCGGCCTTCGGCGCGCAGCAGTTCGCGCCACTCGTCCGCGACCTGGTTGAGCAGGTTGGTCACGTCCAGCGGTTCGGCGTCGCGGGCGCGCGCGGCGGTCGCCGCGGCCAGCAGGTCGTCGAGCACGGCCGAGAGCCGTTCCGCCTGCTCCAGGGCCGCCCGGGCCTCCTCCGCGACGTCCTGGTCCTCGGCGTCGGCGAGCGCTTCCAACCGCAGGTGCAGGGCGGTCAGGCGGCTGCGGAGCTGGTGCGAGACGTCCCCCACGAGCTCGCGTTCCCGCTGCACCAGCTGGGACAGCGCCGCGCCGGAGGCGTCCAGCGCGTCGGCGACCCGGTCCAGCTCGGGCACCTCGTGACGTTGCGGGTCCGGGCGGAAGTCGCCGGCCCCCAGCCGGGCGGCGCGGGCGGCGACGTGGCGGAGCGGGTCGGCGAGCCGTCGCGCGGTCACCGAGGCGACGATCATGCCGGTCCCCGCGGACACCACCACCAGCATCAGCACCAGACCGGCGACCTGGAACTGCTGGGTGCGCACCGGGGTGCTCGGTGAAGCGATGGTGACCGTGCCGCTCTGCACCATCGGCACGCTCTGCACGAGCGGGTCTTCGCCCGGGTCGGGCCCGTAGACGTAGTCGTGGGACTGGGTGCGCACGACCAGCCGCGCCCCCTCGGGGACCGCCAGCCGGACCGCGTTGAGGTCGATCGGGCGCTGGTTGGCGACCTGCTCGTCGAGGAGCGTGGCGATCTGCTGCGCGCGCGTCGACAGGTCCGCCGCCGTCAGGTCCTGGACGAGCTTGAGCGCGCTGAAGCCCAGCGGGAGGCCCAGCACGACCGCGGTCACGGCCACCGCGAGCAGGGTGGACTGCAGGATCCGGCGACGCATCGACGACTAGTCCGAGTTGAAGCGGAACCCGACACCGCGGACGGTGGCGATGCGGGTCTCGTCGAGGCGGCCGTTGCTGTCGCTGAGCTTCCGGCGCAGCCACGAGATGTGCATGTCGAGGGTCTTGCTGCCCTTGCGGTCGGACTCCGGCCAGACCTCCTCGAGGATCTCCTCGCGGGTCACCACCTGCCCGGCGTGCTGCATGAGCACCCGCAGCAGCTCGTACTCCTTGTTGGCCAGCTGGACCTCGTTCTCGTTGACCAGGACCCGCCGGGCGGTGAGGTCCAGGCGCACGCCGGAGGCCTCCAGCGTCTCCGGCGCGCCGCGGCGCAGCAGGGCGCGGATGCGGGCCATCAGCTCGGCGAGGCGGAACGGCTTGGCGACGTAGTCGTCGGCGCCGGCGTCGAGGCCGACCACGAAGTCGACCTCGTCGGTGCGCGCGGTGAGCATCAGCACGGGCAGCCCGCGGCCCTGCGCCCGCAGCCTGCGGCACACCTCCAGCCCGTCCATCTCCGGCAGCCCGAGGTCGAGGACGAGCAGGTCAACCCCTCCCTCGGAGGCGGTGCGCAGCGTCGTTGACCCGTCCTCGATCACCTTCACCGCATAGCCCTCGCGTTGCAGCGCCCGGGACAGCGGCACAGCGATGGCCGGATCATCTTCTGCCAGCAACACCACGCTCACGCCTCCCAGACTAGATGGCCGGTGTGATCCACTCCGGCGCGTGGGCCGCGGCCGGACAGCACCGCCGAGCTGCTACCGCCCTCGGCCGCCCGTCGCGCGGCACGGTTTAGGGTTTCCGCCGTGACCACCAGCGATCTCGACCTCGCCCAGCAGCTGGCCGACGTGGCCGACTCGATCACCACGGCGCGCTTCCGCGCCCGCGACCTCGGCGTCGACCGCAAGCCCGACCGCACCCCGGTGACCGACGCCGACCTGGCGGTCGAGGACGCGGTGCGCGAGGTGATCGCCGAGCACCGGCCCGATGACGTCGTCGCCGGTGAGGAGCGCGGCGGCACCGCAGGCGAGGGCCGGACGTGGGTGCTGGACCCGATCGACGGCACGAAGAACTTCCTGCGCGGGGTGCCCGCGTGGGCGTCGCTGATCGCGCTCGTCGACGGGCAGCGCCCGGTGGTCGGCGTGATCAGCGCTCCGGCGCTCAGCAAGCGCTGGTGGGCGGCGTCCGGTGAGGGCGCCTGGTGCCGGACCCGTCAGGGGGAGCCGGAGCGGATCGCGGTGTCCGGCGTCCGCGACACCGCCGACGCCTACGTCTCGACCACGCACCTGGGCACCTGGGTGGAGCACCACTCGCGGGAGTCCTACCTGCGCCTGGTCGACGCCTGCTGGGAGAACCGGGCGTTCGGCGACTTCTGGCAGCACTGCCTGGTCGCCGAGGGCGCCATCGACATCGCGGCCGAGCCGATCGTCAACCCGTGGGACGTGGCGGCGGCGCAGGTCCTGGTGGAGGAGGCCGGCGGCAAGTTCACCGACCTCTCCGGCCACCCTCGCTACGACGGCGGCAACGCCCTCTCCACCAACGGACACCTGCACGAGAAGGCCCTCCACCTCCTCGATCGCTGAACCTGTGCGGTGGTTGCCCTGCTGAGCAGTGCCAGGAGCGGAACCTGGGCGCTTCCGTGGACTCCGTGCGCCGCTCCTTGAGTGTTCGCTCGAACACTCAAGGAGCGTCACGGCGTACTCGCCAGGAAGGCGCTCAGAACCCGCGGCGGCGCCAGCGCCGAAGGTGCGGGAAGAGGACGGCACCGCCACGCAGGGCGATTCTTCACCCGCCCCTAAGCCGACTGCTCTGGCTGGCGGCTGAGCAGCCGGGCGTAGCCGACTCCTGCGGTGAGCAGGATGAGGCCGGCGCAGAGGAAGGCGATCACGCGGGCGAAGCCGTCCAGCGTGGACAGGTCGAACAGCAGCAGCTTCGCCAGGGACACGGCCGTGAGCACCAGGCCGCCGATGCGCAGGTGCCGGACGCGGACGCCGCGCAGCAGCAGGGCGATCGCGAAGACCACCCAGCACAGGGTGATCAGGATGTGCCCGGCCAGGAACGCGCTGCGGGTGTCGCTGACCAGCAGGCACGCGGCCATCGTGGCGCTGGCCGTCCCGTAGAGCAGCGCCACCGCGGCCGCGGCCCACAGCACCAGCGACTTCGGCAGGCTGCCGAGCTTCCCGACGCGCACGCCGGCGGTCGGCAGGGCGACCGCGACGACGGCGATCAGCAGGCCCGCGACCAGCCCGGCGACCCCGGTCCCGTCGTCGAACCACAGCAACGCGTCGATCGGGACCTCGTTGCCCAGGGCCAGGAGGAAGCCGAACACCGCGTAGCAGGTGGCCCCGAGCAGCACCCCGCCGCGCCGCAGCAGGTATCCGGCGATGGTCAGCAGCAGCGCCTCGCAGAGCAGGCCGGTCGCCCAGCTGGAGACGTCCAGCGCGGTGACGGTCGCTTGCCCGGAGGCGACCACGGCCATGGCGCCGACGGCGGCCAGGAAACGGCTGGGCAGCCAGTCGCTGAAGGCCGGCAGGTAGCGGCCGACGGCCCAGATCGCGGCCAGCAGCAACGCCATCCCGGCACCGGTGGCGGTCGCCTCGGCGCGTTCCAGCAGCATCGGCCCGGCCAGGAACGCCGGGGTCGGCGAGGCGACGAGCAGGCCGATGGCGGTGCGTTCGGCGGCGGGCCGGAACCCGGCCGTGGTGGCGGCGATGACGATGCCCAGCACCGCTGCCGCCAGGATCGCGGGCACCAGCACGGGGTTCGGGTAGACCAGGTCCCAGAAGGCACCGACGAACGCGGCGAGCACGGTGGGGATGCCCGCTGCGAGGGCGAGTCCGCCCCAGCCCCGGCGCACCTGCACGGGTGCGGCGGCGACCTGCAGCAGCACGACGAAGCCGATCAGCTGCGCGCCGGCCCCCCAAGCGATCACGGGAGCGCAGATCGCGGAGGCGAGGACCACGCCGACCGCCAGCGGCTGCGCCTCCCAGCGGTCCGCGAGCAGAAGTCCGCCGATCGCGACGACCAGCCCGACACCGAGACCGGCCGGGACGGGGAGGTAGTCGTAGAGCGCGGTCGCGGCGACGACGTCGAGGAACAGCGCGGCGAAACCGGTGGTGGCCAAGGAGATCGAGGCCACGCGTTGTTCGGCCGCCTTGCGGTGCACCCACCAGCCGGCGGCGATGAGCAACGCGGCCAGGGCCGCTCCGCCCGCGACGCGCCCGGCGGGGCCGAGCCAGTCCTGCTGGACGGCCAGGACCAGCAGGAACACCACGCCGAGCAAGGTCACCCCGCCACCGACCCAGGCCAGCACGCGGCTCGGTTCGAGGTCCGCGCGGAACCGCCGCTTCGGCTTCGCCGAGGGCGGTGACGGCGGCGCGGGCACCGGCTCGGCGGAGGGCTGGACGGGCTCGCTCGGAGCTTCCGGCTCCTGCTGCGAGCGGTTCGCGGCCTCGGTCTGCAGCACGCTGCCCAGGTACGACAGGCGCTGCCCGATCGCGGTCAACTCACCTGCGACTAGCTGGAGGGTGTCTCCCTGGTGCGGTTGCGACATGCCGGTCATGGTCCCTGTCGCACGCGTGCGCGACATCAGTAGCACTACTCAGATGCCCACGTGAGTACTCAGCCCCGCAGTCTGAGCAGTGTCGAGGATGCGACGAGACCGCTTCTTGAGGTGGGGACCTCAACCAGCCCCACCGCCGCAGGTTCGAGGCGGCTCGCGGCGGCAGCCGCCTCTTCAAGTGTGGGACTCAGCCGTCACCGCCGCAGGTTCTGAGCGGCTTCGTGGAGAGTACGCCGCGACGCCGTGTGCTGGCGCACATCAGGAGCGGAGCGGAGCCACGGAGCCGCTGGGCTCTCCCGTTCCGGAGGTTCTGCCACCCGCACCGCCACGCACAGCACGAACAGGATCACCTGGGAAGTTGAGTGCCGTGGGGTGGCGTGCTGGTGACATCTACTGGGCCTACCACGCCGCGGAGCGCTTGGGTCCAGGTGAGCCTGCCGAACAGGTAGAAGCAGGCGACCTGCTCATCGCTGAAGCAGGCCCAGTCGTAGCGGTTGCCCTGCTCGCGCCAGAAGACCTCCCACGCCGGGCCGTTCTCGGACTCCACGCGCAGCAGGCACCAGGCGTCGTCGGCTTCGGCACCGACGGAGATCAGCTCTTCCGGGACGCCCATCGCGACCAGCCAGCCGAGCACCGATTCGCTGTTCACCCCGTGCTCCCCTGCCGCTCTTCTCGTTCGTCCGGTGGTCGTTCGCCGTCGGTGGTGCCGGTGAGGACCAGGCGCACCGTGGAGGCCTCGGACTGCCGTCTGGTCCTGGTCAGCTCCACCAGGTAGCCGAGCCCGACGAGGTCGTGGGCGGAGCAGGTGGCCCGGTACCGGGTACCGCCACCGGGCTGCTCGAACCAGGGCGCGGCCACCGACCGCCACACCGGCAGCGGACGCAGCAACCGGTACCGCCGGTAGTCGCGCTCGGCGTGATCGGGCGGCAGCGAGCGGTGCGCGAACGGTGTCGCCGCCGCGCAGAACCACCGTCCGTGGCCGGTGCCGAGGTGGTCGACGACGGTGTCCGGCTCCAGCACGACGGGCTCGCCGGGTTCGAACCCGCCTTCCGGGCACTCCTGCGGCCAGCGGTGGTCCGGCCCGGCGTCCCGGTTCTCGTAGCGCCGCTCCCACTCGTGCTCGCTGAGCTCGCCGAGGGGGTCGTACCGGGCGATCAGGTCGTCCGGGATGCGTTCGCGCTCGGCGCGTTCGTCGCGGGAGCGCAACGCGTCCTCGTACACCGCGGCGGACCGGGCGCGGCGCACCGCGTCGGTGTCGTCGACCAGGTCGGAGCGCGGGTGGTCCTGCGGCGGGAAGTTCAGCCCCTCGCGGGTTTCCGCGGGTTCCTGCTGGGGCAGCTGGCGGCTGGCCTGGTCGGCGGCCACCGGGATGTAGCCGATCGGGAACTGGTGCAGCACGAAGGCCACCACGTCGGCGTTGCGCGGGCCGTGGCGGAGCGGTCGCTGCTGCGGTTCCGGTGCCGCCGGGTTCGGCTGGGCCTGTGGCGGCAGCGGACGCAGCGCACCGCGCTGCACGTTCCCCGCGGGCGGCGGGTTCGGCGGTCGGTTCTGGGTGGGCTGCCCCTGCTGGGCCTGCCCCTGCTGGGGCGGTGGTCCGGGGACGACCGGTCCCCGACCGGGTGCGGCCGGTCGTGCCGGTGCGCCGGGCTGCTGCGGCGGTGGCGCAGCGGGCCCTCCCACGGCGTAACCGCCCGGCTGTGGCGGCGGGGGCGGAGCGGCGGCGAAACCCGCTGCTGGAGGCGGCGGCGGTGCACCGGGTTGGTGCCCGGCCCACGCGGTGTGCGCGGCGTGCGGCGCGGTGCTGGGCGCGTCGTCCGGCCGGCCGCCGGGACCGATCACCGGGATCGGGCCCGTGCCCGCGTCCCCGGGATCCGCTACCCATCCCGGGCTCGCCTGTTCGGCGGACGCACCGAACCCGCCTTCCGGCACGGCTTCGCGGAGGGTGTCCTGCGCACCCTCGGCACCTCCGACTGCTCCCACGGCACGTTCCGCATCGTCGACCACGCTGACATCACCGGCACCCGCCGCGTCCACTGAGGACTCGACGGTGCCCGTTCCGGTCCCCAGCGTATGGCCTGCGGTGGCGCCGACGTCCGGGAGAGCGCCGGAGGTGGCCTGGGCCACCTCCCGGGCACCGCCGTCGAGCGCGGTGGACAAGGTTTCGTGCACCCGCGCCACGGCGGCCGCAGCGCCGCTGAGCACCGGCTCGAGAATGGCCAGCGCCTGCGGGTGTCCGGCGGCGGCCGCCTGCTCGGCGGCGTCGGTCTGCTGCGCCAGCGAGACGAGTTCGCGCACGAGTTCCACCTTGGCGGCGCCGATCTGCTCGGCCGCGTGGTCCAGCCGGTCGGCGGCGTCCCGGCACTGCCGGGCGGCGGTGGGCAGGAGCCCGCCGTCGGCGGCGAGGTCGTCCCACCGGCTGCTCGCGGCCTGGGCGGCCTCGCCGTCGAAGGAGGTGAGCGCACCCTGCGCTGTCGCGTCGGCGCTGCGGGTGAGGGAATCGAGACCTTGCGCGGCTTCGCGCCAGGCCGCGGCGGCTTCGCGCATCCGGTCTTCGTCCGCGGCGGGCCAGCGGGCTCCGGCGCGGGCGGCGACGTCGCGGAGTTCAGCGGGGAGTTCGAGGCCCACGAGATCGCTCACCCCTCTCCGGCGAGTCGGCGGAGCGCGTCGGCGCCGGCGGTGTCGGCCCGCCGGGTCGTGTCGGCCGCAGCGGCGAGGTCCTCGCCGAACCCCCGCAGCTCGCCGGGCAGCCGTCCGAGCGCGGCCAGCGCCTCGTCGGCCTGCGGCCGGTGGGTCGCGGCGAAGCGGGTGCCGAACTCGTCGTCACCCCAGCAGGCGCCGGTGTCCTCGACGGCTCGCCGGAGGGCGTCGGCGATGCGCTGCGCGTGCACGGCCACGTCGTCGAACTCGCCGGCGCGCTGCGCCAGCCGCTCGACGTCACTGCGGAATCCGCCCATGGTCACGTCCGTCCCGCCGGGCCCTGCTGCAGCCAGTCGACGTCCGAGAGGTCCTCGTCGACCGCGTCGTCGACGAGCCGTGGTTCGTCACGCGGCAGCGGTTCCGGCAGCGGCCCCACGAGGTTCGCGGGGTCGGTGCCCGCGGGCAGCACGTCGGCGAGCACGGCCGCGGTGCGTTCCGCCGCGGTGCGGGCGGCCTCGCTGCTGAGCCGGACGATGGTGGCGGCGAGCTCGGCGGGACGCATCCGCCGTTCCACGTCGTCGGCGAGGACGAGCTCGCGCAGCGCGCCCTGCGGGCCGACGACGACCCGCACGCGCCCGTCGTCGCTGCTCGCGGTTCCGGTGATGGCGGAGAGCTCACGTCGGGTGCCGGACAGGCGTTCCCGGCTCCGCCGGTGGTCGGCCACCAGTTCCTCCACCTGGGACCTGTGGTCGGTTGCCACTGCCGCTCCCTCCCCGTCGCGGGCGGTCAACGCCCCGATGGTTCCACGCGGCGGCGCGCTTTTCACCGGTCTGGCGCGGGCTCTCGGCCGGGAACCCCCGGTCGGCGCAGCGACCACGTGCACCTCGCACCCCTCGTCGAGCCCGGAACCTGCGAGGATGGCGGCATGGCCACCATCGCGTACGAGGACCTGACGCCGGGGCGGACCTTCGACCTGGGGAAGACCGAGGTCGATCGCGAGGAGATGCTGGCGTTCAACGCCCGCTTCGACCCGCAGCCGTTCCACCTCGACGAGGAGGCGGGTCGCAACTCGGTGTTGGGCGGGTTGTGCGCGTCCGGTTGGTTCACGGCGTCGCTGTGGATGCGGGCCTACGTCGACCACGTGCTGGCCGACTCGACCTCGCAGGGTTCGCCCGGCGGCAACGAGCTGGCGTGGTTGGCGCCGGTGTTCCCGGGTGACGTGCTGCGGTTCGGCATGGAGGTCACCGGTCAACGCCCCTCCCGCAGCAAACCGGGCCTGGGCCTGGTGGAGATCACCGGCACCGCCGACCGCGAGGGCGACCGGGTCCTGCGCTTCAGCTTCGTCGGGTTGTTCGCGACGCGCGAGCAGCGGTGACCGCGGAGCGGTCACGCCGTGTCGCGCCGCGGGTTCTCGACCCGCAGCCCCGCGGTCACCGCAGCGTGGACCGCGCGTGCCAGCGACCCTCCGATCGTCGACCGGGGTCCGCCGTAGGGCTCGGCGGGACCGTCGGGCGGGCAGAGCAGCGCTGTCGCGTCGGTGACCGTTCCGGTGCCCCGGACGCCGGATTCCGCCAGGGCTTGAGCTTTGGCCTCGGCGATGGTGGCGACCGCGTTGACCAGCGCGGCGTCGCTCAGCCGCACCGGTGACCAGCAGACGGCGTTGATCGTGCCCGGCGCCCACGCCTCGGCCTCGGCGGGGGCCGCGGCCCAGACGGGCGCGTTGGCGCCGGTGGTGACGCTGGCCAGCACACCACCGTCGGTCGCGGTGACCTCGTGCCGCACGTCCACCGCGGTGAGCAGGCCGATCCCCGCGCCGCTCAGCCCGAGCCCGGTGGCCATCTCCCCGGTGTGGGCATCGGGGTCGGGGTGGTCGTAGTCGGTCTCCACGGTCGCGTTGAACACCCAGTCGCGCAGGCCGATGCCGCCGCCTCGGGGCGCCGAGGCGATCGCCAGCCACGGCTGCTCACACCGCCAGACCAGCACCGGCCGGTCCTGCACGGTGTGCAGGACCGGGGTCGGTGCGGTCACGAGCCCAGTGCCTTGACGACCGCCGACGGGCTGGGCCGGCCGAGCTGTTCGGCCATCCACGTGCTGGTCGCGACCAGGGCCTCGAGGTCGACGCCGTGCTCGATGCCGAGGCCTTCGAGCATCCACACGAGGTCTTCGGTGGCGAGGTTGCCGGTCGCGGACCCGGCGTAGGGGCAGCCACCCAGCCCACCCGCGGAGGAGTCCACCGTGGACACCCCGTGGCGGAGCGCGGTCCAGGTGTTGGCCAGCGCCTGGCCGTAGGTGTCGTGGAAGTGCACCGCCAGCCGGCCGACGTCCACCCCGGCCACGCGGAAGGCGCGCAGCAGGGCCTCGACGTGCCCCGGCGTGGCGACCCCGATGGTGTCGCCGAGCGAGAGCTGGAAGCAGCCCATCTCCAGCAGGCGCTTGCCCGCGGTCACGACCTGCTCGACCGGGACCGGCCCCTCCCAGGGGTCGCCGAAGCACATCGACAGGTACCCGCGCACGGCGATGCCCTCGCCGACCGCCCGCGAGACGACCGGGTCGAACATCGCGAACTGCGAGTCGAGTCCGCTGTTGAGGTTGCGCTGGGCGAAGGTCTCGGTCGCCGAGGCGAAGATCGCGATGTCGCGGACCTGCGCGTCCAGCGCCCGCTCCAGGCCGCGCTCGTTGGGCACCAGCACCGGGTACCGCGCACCGGGGGCCGGATCGAGCCCAGCCAGCAGTTCGGTGGCGTCGGCCAGCTGCGGGACCCACTTCGGGTGCACGAAGCTGGTCGCCTCCAGGACCACCAGACCGGCGTCGGCCAGCCGGCGCAGGAACTCCAGCTTCACCTCGAGCGGAACGACCTCGGACTCGTTCTGCAGGCCGTCGCGGGCGCCGACCTCCCAGATCGTCACCTGGTCGGGCAGTCCCGCCGGTTCCGGTGAGGCGACCCGCATCGGCAGGCCCACTTCGCGTGCTCCCATTCAGCCCTCCTGCGCCCGGTGTTCTGAACCATCGCCCACCTCACGGTGGAGCAGCGTCTGCACCTGCTCGACCTGGGGGATGTCGTCGAATTCCAACGGCTCGTCCGACGCCGACTCCACCACCAAGGTGCCGCAGCCGAACACGCGGTCCACCAGACCGCGCCGGAAGCGCACCGAGTTGATCCGCCACATCGGGATGTCGATGCCCGACCTGGTGAACACGCCCTCGCGGACCATCAGCCGGTTCGTGGTGATCACGAAGTGCGTGGTGCGCCAGCGGGCCAGCGGGGCGAGCGTGAACCAGGCGATCAGGCCCAGCCCCACCACGCCCAGCGCGATCCACACCGTCACCCGCCAGGGCGTGGCGGCCACCAGGGCCGCCAGGTAGGAGAAGCCGCCGACCACGACGAACAGCACCAGGACCGGCCCGAGCAGCATCTTCCAGTGCGGGTGCTTGTGCACGACGACGTTCTCGCCCTCGTGCAGCAGGCCGTCCGGGTAGGCCACGGTTCCCCTTCCCTCAGGCTCGGTGCCGGTCCGGGAATCACGTTACCGGCCGCGCCCGAGCGCGGAGCGCGTTCAGCTCGGCCGCACGTGCACGACGTCGCCCGCCGAGACGGCGGTTGTCCGCCCGGTGTCGTCGCGGACCACGAGCCGGCCGCCGGGGTCGACGTCCTCGGCCACCCCGTGCAGGTCGGGCTCCCCCTCGCCGAGCTCGACCCGCACCCGCTTCCCGAGGGTCCGGCACAGCCGGCGGTAGCGGTCGAGCAACCCGGTGCTCACCACGTCCCCACCGGCGTCCCGCCAGCGGCCTTCGACCTCGGCGAGCGCTTCGAGCAGGGCCGCGGCGAACTCGTCGCGGTCCACGTCGGCACCTTCGGCCGCCAGCGAGGTGGCGGGCAGGCCGCCCGCGCCCGCGGGCAGTTCGTCGCGGTGCTGCCGGACGTTGACGCCCATGCCCAGCACCAGCGCCATCCCGTCGGGTCCGGCGACCGCCTCACAGAGGATCCCCGCGCCCTTGAGCCAGTCGTCGCCGGAGCCGAGCAGCAGGTCGTTGGGCCACTTCAGGCCTGCGGGCACGCCCGTGGTGCCTTCGACGGTCTCGGCGAGGGCGATCCCGGAGATCAGCGGCATCCACGCCATCGCCGACGGCGGGACGTCGGGCCGCAGCAGGACGCTGACGAACAGCCCGGAGCCGCGCGGCGAGAGCCACTGCCGCTGCAACCGGCCGCGTCCGGCGTTCTGCTCCTCGGCGATGAGCACCGTCCGGTCGGCGCCGCCTGCGCTCGCGGCCGCGGCCAGGTCGGAGTTGGTGGAACCGGTCACCGCGACCACGTCCAGGGCCGCGTAGGGACCTCGGTCGACCAGCTGTCGGCGCAACCGGCCCTCGTCGAGCAGAACCTCGGTACTCACCCGTCCAGCCTATGCGTGGTGGCCGCGCGCGCTGCCATAGCATCGGGCGCGTGCGCTTCGTGCTTGCTTCCGCCTCGCCCGCCCGGCTGTCCGTGCTGCGTTCGGCCGGGGTCGACCCGCTGGTGAAGGTGTCCGGTGTCGACGAGGACGCGGTGACCGCGTCGCTGACCGACCCCGCTCCCGCCGAGCTGGTCACCGCGCTGGCGCAGGCCAAAGCCGAGGCGGTCGCCCGGGAGCTCGAGGAGCCCGACGCGGTGGTCGTCGGCTGCGACTCGATGCTGCTCAAGGCCGACGGCGAGATCGTCGGCAAGCCAGGGACCCCGGAGGTGGCCGCCAAGCGCTGGACGCAGAACGCGGGGACCAGCGCCGAACTGCTGACCGGTCACGCGATCATCGTGGTGCGCGGGGGTGAGATCGCCGATCGCGCCGCGGACCACCTGAGCACCACGGTCCGCTTCGGCTCGCCGAGCGAGGCGGAGGTCGACGCCTACGTCGCCACCGGCGAACCGCTGCACGTCGCAGGCGGTTTCACGTTGGAGGGCTTCGGCGGGTGGTTCGTCGAGGGCGTCGACGGGGACCCGTCCAGCGTCCTGGGCATCAGCCTCCCCCTCACCCGCAAGCTCCTCTCGAACCTGGGCCTGAGCATCACCGACCTCTGGAACCGGCCCTCCACGACCTCCTGAGGGAGCGGCGCACCCCGATGCCGACGTCCGGGTGAACGTCGGCACATTGTCGCCACCTCCGGGATGTGATCGCTCGATCGGGTGGTTTATTGACATCGCTATGGGTGCCCTGCAGCGGTGGTTGCTGACCTCGCGCCTGCACGTCGATCTCCGACGGCAGGCCAGCTGCGCATGTCGTTGATCCCCTCCGGCCGGAGCTGACGCTCCACTCCGCCGAGACGCCGCGCGCTCACCCGCGCCTCCCGTCGCACCTCCCCTCGACCTCAGGAGATCCCCGTGCCCACCACCGCTGCGCGATCGCGCTTGCGCTTCAACCCGAAGCTGTTCGCGATCGCCGTGCTCGCCTCGCTCGTGCTCGGTGCCCTGCTCGGCTGGGTGGCGAAGCAGACCGGCGCCGACTGGCTGGTCACCGCCCTGGACACCGTCGGCTCGACGTTCACCAAGCTGCTCAGCTTCACCGTGCTGCCGCTGATCTTCACCGCGATCGTGGTGGGCATCACCAGCCTCCGCGCGCTCGGTGGCGGCCGCACCGCCGCCCGCCTGGGCGGCAAGACAGCGCTGTGGTTCGCCCTGACCTCGCTGATCGCCGTGGTGATCGGGCTCGTGGTCGGCAACCTGTTCCAGCCCGGGCGCGGCCTGGTCATCGAGCCCGACCCGGAGAAGCTGCAGGCCATCGGCCAGAAGACGGAGGGGTCCTGGCTGGACCTGCTCAACGGCCTGGTCCCGGAGAACTTGATCAGCGCCTTCGCCGAGGGCGAGACGCTGCAGGTGGTGTTCGTCTCGCTGATCGTCGGCGCGGCCACCTACAGCCTCGGCGACCGGGCCGCACCGTTCGTCGCGTTCAACAAGGCCGCCTTCGAGGTGATCCAGCGCGTGCTGGGCTGGATCGTCCGGCTCGCCCCGCTGGGCACCCTCGGCCTGGTCGGCAACGCCGTGGCCACCTACGGCAACGAGTTCTTCCTCCCGCTGGCGAAGCTCATCGGCTCGACCTACGTCGCCTGCCTGCTGGTGCTCTTCGCCGTCTACCCGCTGCTGCTGGCGCTGGTGGCCAAGGTGAGCCCCGCGCGCTTCTTCAGCAAGGCCTGGACGGTCCTGCAGTTCGCGTTCGTCTCCCGGTCCTCGGGCGCGACGCTGCCGATGACCCGCCAGGCGGCGGAGAACCTGGGCGTCCCGCCCTCCTACGCCAGCTTCGCGGTCCCGCTGGCCAGCACCACGAAGATGGACGGGTGCGCGGCGATCTACCCGGCGGTGGGCTCGCTGTTCATCGCGAACCTCTTCGGCATCCAGCTCGGCCCGGTGCAGTACCTGACGATCATCGCGGTCGCGGTCTTCGGTGCCATCGCCACCGCGGGGGTGACCGGCTGGTTCACGATGCTCACGCTGACCGCTGGCGCGCTGGGCTTCCCGCCCGAGGTGGTGGCCACCGGCATCGCGATCGCCTACGCGGTCGACCCGATCATGGACATGGTCCGCACCGCCACGAACGTCGCCGGCCAGATCGTGGTCCCGGTCGTGGTGGCGCGCAGCGAAGACGTCCTCGACGACGAGGTGCTGGCCGCGCCCAGCGCCCCGCCGCTGCTGGAAGGCCGCGCCACGGCGACGGCCTGAGCCCGCAGCACTCGGACAGGTGACGTCACCTCCGTAGGATGGAGGCGTGGACAGCGGTCGGCGGGGACGGGACCTGCGCATCGGTGACCCCGAGCGCGAGCAGGCCATGCGGTTGCTCGGCGAGCACTTCTCGGCCGGGCGGCTGGAGCTGGCCGAGTACGACGAGCGGTGCCGGTCGGCCGCGGCCGCGCGCTTCGGTTCCGAGCTCGACGAGCTCTTCGAGGACCTGCCCGAACCCCGGCCGAGCCGCGAGCTGAGCCCGGCCGCTCGGCGCGGTGCGCCACCCGCCGGACGGATCGCGATCGCGGTCGGCGCAGCGGCCGTGCTGGTCGCGCTCGTGCTGGTCGCGCGCCAGTTCGGCCTCATCCTGCTCATCCCCACGCTGGTGATCTTCTGGTTCGCTTGGCGACGCGGGTGACGACTTACCGTCACCGGCGACCACGTGCCGTTACGGTGAGGTCCATGCACAGCTCGTGTTCCCCCGGGGTGCGACGCCTCGGCGCGGTGCTCGGTCTCGGCGCGCTCGCCCTCACCGGGTGCGGCCTCTGGCAGTCGGCGCCCACCGCAGACACCGCGCCGCCCCCGCCACCACCTCCGGCACCCACCACCAGCGCGCCGACCTCCCCACCGCCGCGGCCGTTCGACATCGGGCTGGATGGCGTCGACCCCTGCACGTTGCTCACCCCCGACCAGCGCTACCAGCTCGGTTTCGACCGCGAACCGCTGCCCGACTCCGACGCCGGTTTCGGCAACGCCGCCACCTGCAGCTACCGCAACACCACGGCGAAGGTCGGCGCTCGGCTGGCGCTGATCACCACCGAGGGCATGCGGGTGTGGACGGACGACACCGCGCAGGTCGAAGCGACGCCGATCGTGGTGCACGGCTTCCCGGCCCTGGTGATCAAGACGCCGGGGCTGGACCTCTCGTGCAACGTCGCGGTCGACGTGTCCGAGGGCCAGCACCTCGACGTGCTCTACCGCGACGACGGCGGGCAACCGCCGCCTCCGGTCGAACAGCTCTGCCAAGGGGCGCAACGGGTGGCCGAGGAGTCCGTCCGCACGCTGGCCGCCCCGCCTGCCTCGACCTCCAGCACCAAGCCGCCCACGCAGCTGCCGTCGGACTCCACACCCTGAGCCTCGAGCACCGTCCGCGTGCGGAGGGCTCCCCAGCGTGATCGATCGCCGCTAGGGTGTCCGGCGGACGTTTCATCTGGGGTCGCCTCGATCGACGGCCCCTGCCTGTGGGAGGGGACGACGTGCCGCTGACCGATCCGCACGGCGCGGGCTCCGGTGGTTCGATGCAGGTCGAACCGACCGCGATCCCGCGCCTGGTCAACTCGCTGCAGGAATCCCTGGACGCGGTCGGCCTGCAGATCGAGCACGCCATCACCGAACTCCGGATCCGCCCGTGGGCCGGTGACCCGGTCAGCGCGGACGCCGCCGAGCAGTTCAACGAGCGCTCCGTCGGCGGCGGCGAGGACGCCCTGACCGCCCTGTGCGGCTACCGCGACCAGCTGCAGGCCGCGGCCGAAGCGCTGCAGAAGGCCGGTCGCGAGTACGAGCAGATCGACCAGGACAACGCGGCCGGCCTGGGCGGGGGTTGCTGATCGATGGGCGACCACCGATGGCAGGGCTACCGGCACGCCGAGCTCCACGCGCAGATCAACGAAGGTCCCGGTGCCCACGCCTCGACCGACAGCGTGCGCCGCTGGAGCGAGCTGACCCGCGCGCTCGGTGAGATCGACGGCGGTTTGGCCGCTGCGACCGCCGCCGCCCGCAGCGGCTGGCGGGGCGAAGCCGCCGACAGCGCGCACGCGGGAGTGCGGCCGCTGGGTGAGTGGGCGGTGCTGGCGCAGCAGGCGAGCGAGGTGATGCGGGAGCGCGCCGAGCAGCAGGCCGAGCACATCAGCAAGGCCCGCCGGGACATGCCGCCGCCGGTGCAGGTGACCAGCGAGGACCCGGGCACCGCGGTGGCGGCGCTGGCGCACCTGTTCGGCGGGCAGACCGACTACGAGGTGCAGGAGGCGCGGCAGCACGCCGCCGAGCAGCGCGCTTTCGACGTGATGCGCAACTACGAGGCAGCCACGCAGGCCACCACCACGTCGCTGGCCTCGTTCGCGCCACCCCCGCAGGTCGTGGTGGACGCCCCGGCCTCGGGTGCGTCCGGGACCGCGGGCGGATCGCCGAAGGTGACGATCAGCTGGGGCCCGGCGGTGGCGCCCGGCCCGGTCGTCGGCGGTTCTTCCAGCAACCGCGGGAGGACCGCGCGCGGTGCCGGTCCCGCCACCCGCAGCGCCGCCGCGCGGTCGTCCGGCAAGCGCGCCACGGGCCGTCGTGACGAGGCGGTCGACCACCAGGTGACCGAGAAGGTCGGCGACGGCGGGTTCTTCGGCGCACCGCAGACCGGGTCGCGGCCGGTGATCGGCGGCGAACCGGGGTCATGAACACCTCGACGTCCACCGACCGGCGGATCAGCCTGTCGGCGCTGGAGTTCGACGTGCTCGTCGAACACCTCCGGATCGACCACGTCCCGCTGGTGCTCAAGGTCCCCTCACCCGGCCGGACCCACTCCGAACGCGCCGAGCTGGTCGCGTCCGCGTGGCGCCGGCTCTCCCGGCGGGGCCTGGTCAGCGGCGGCGAGCTCGACGAGGGCCTGGACCGCGCGTTGCACCTGATCACCGACCCCGCCCGCGAGGTCGACGGCCGGTGCTGGGCGCAGCGCAGCGTCCGTGTGCTGGCCGCGGCCGAGAAGGGCGGCGAGCACGCCGTTCTCGCCGTCAAGGACGAGGACGTGCTGACGTTCTCACCCGCTTCGGCGTCCGGGCTGCCGCGTGCGGCCGTGTCGCCGCTGCCGGACGTGCCCGCCGGTCCGGGCCGGTCGGTGTCGGTGCCCAGCGACGCCCTCGACGCGGCGGCGGAGGAGGTCGGCGAGGCCGTCGAGCGGCTGCCCGCCGCGCTGCAGCGGCGCGGCGTGCGCTCCGACGACGCCGAGGCGCTGGCCGAGATGGTCGCCGGAGCGGCGACCCGAGGCCAGTTCGGCGTCGCGGCGCGCGATCGCCACGGCAGGCGAACGAGGGCCGAGCGCGTGATCGGGTTCTTCGACACCGCGCTCGGCCGCTACGTCCAGTCGCGCACCACGTCGGCGTCCGGGCAGGCGTGGAGCACCATCGCCCCGGTGAACGACCGCAGGCTGATCGGCCGCCTCGACGAACTGCTCGCCGAGGTGGCCGACCGCTGACTCAGACCACCGGTTCGAGCAGGCTCGACCGGGCCTCCGGGGCCGCCGACCGCTCCGCGTCCGCGGCCTGGTCGCTGGGCTGCGTCTGCGAGTTGCGCTCGGCCTCGACCCGCTGGGTGTAGACCTCGACCTCGCGGTTGATGGTCTTCTCGTCCCAGCCGAGCTCGCGAGCCATCAGCCGTGCCACGGCGTCGGCGCAGTCCACGCCCCGGTGCGGGTACTCGATGGAGATCCGGGTGCGGCGGGTCAGCACGTCCTCGAGGTGCAGCGCCCCTTCGTGGCTGCAGGCGTAGGCGATCTCGGCCTGCAGGTAGTTCGGCGCGGCCGGGACCGGCTTGAGCAGCTCCGGACGCTCGTCCGCCGCGTCGAGCACCGCGTGGATCTCCGAGCCGTAGCGGTCCAGCAGGTGCCGGATCCGGTAGGGGTGCACGCCGTGCGCGCTCGCCAGCTGATCAGCCTGGTTGACCAGCGCGTGGTAGCCGTCCGCACCGAGGAGCGGTACCTGGTCGGTGATCGAGGAGGCCATCCTGCCGGGGATGTCGGGCGCCACGGCGTCGACCGCGTCGGCCGCCATGACCCGGTAGGTCGTGTACTTGCCACCGGCGATGGCCACCAGCCCCGGCGCCACCCGCGCGACCGCGTGCTCGCGGGAGAGCTTGGAGGTCTCCTCGCTCTCCCCCGCCAGCAGCGGCCGGAGCCCTGCGTAGACGCCCTCGATGTCGTCGTGCGTGAGCGGGGTCGCCAGCACCGAGTTGACGTGTTCGAGCAGGTAGTCGATGTCGGCCTTGGTCGCTGACGGGTGCGCGAGGTCCAGGTGCCAGTCGGTGTCGGTGGTGCCGATGATCCAGTGGTTGCCCCACGGGATGACGAACAGCACCGACTTCTCGGTGCGCAGGATCATGCCGATCTCGGCAACGATCCGGTCGCGCGGGACGACGATGTGCACGCCCTTGCTGGACCGGACCCGGAACCGCCCGCGACCACCGGAGAGCTTCTGCAGCTCGTCGGTCCACACACCGGTCGCGTTGATCACCGCGTGCGCCCGGACCTCGACCTCCTCGCCGGTCTCGACGTCGCGCACCTTCACCCCGGCGACCCGGTCGGCCTCCCGCAGGAAACCGGTGACCTGCGCCGAGGTCATCACCCTCGCCCCGTAGCGGGCAGCGGTGCGGGCGACGGTCATGGTGTGCCGGGCGTCGTCCGCCTGCGCGTCGTAGTAGCGGATGCCGCCGATCATCGCGCTGCGCTTGAGCGCGGGAACCATGCGCAGCGCGCCGGCGCGGCTGAGGTGCTTCTGCCCGGGAACCGAGCGAGCACCGCCCATCGTGTCGTACATCGCCAGGCCGGCCGCCGTGTAGGGACGCTCCCAGAACCGCTTGGTCAGCGGGTACAGGAACGGCACCGGCTTGACCAGATGCGGAGCGATGCGGGTGAGCATGAGCTCGCGTTCCCGCAGGGCTTCGCGCACCAGGGAGAACTCCAGCTGCTCCAGGTAGCGCAGTCCACCGTGGAAGAGCTTGCTGGAACGGCTGGACGTCCCGGCAGCCAGGTCGCGGGCCTCCACCAGCGCCACCCGCAGTCCCCGGGTGGCCGCGTCCAGCGCCGCGCCGGCACCGGTGACCCCGCCGCCGATCACGACGACGTCGAACTCCTCGTCCGCCAGGCGTTTCCAGTTCTCGGCCCGTTCACCGGGTCCCAACGTGCCCTGCAGCCGGTTCCCGGTCTCGGTCTTGTCCTTGGACACCGCGTCCTCCTACTTCGAATCGCGTCCCACCGTTGTGAACCCACCGCCGACGCGGAACCGGACCTGCGCTCAGGTGGCGCACCTCGGTGGTCATCATGCCTGACCTGCACTGCTCCCGCCCGCCGCAGCGCGTGCCGTTGCGGGGGCCTGTTCGACGAGCGCGCCTCGTTCGCGCAGCACTCGGACCTGGTCCTCGGGTGTCTTCGAATCCACGATGACGATGTCGAAGTCCTCGACCGGGGCGACCGCGTGCAGCGCGCGCCGCTGGAACTTCGTGTGGTCAACGTAGAGCACGGTGCGCTGGGCGGCGGCCAACATCGCCTTCTTGATCTGCACCATCTCCTGCTGCGGGTAGCACCCGACGCCGTCGGTCACCGCCGAGACCGACATGATCGCGAGGTCGACGCGCAGGTTGCGCAGCGAATCCAGCGCCATGCCACCGACGAACGCGTCGGCCCACGGCAAGTAGTCGCCTCCGATGCAGATGAGGCTGATCCCGGGGGCGGCGGCCAGTTCGTCGAAAACGCCGCGGTGGTTGGTGACCACGGTCAGGGGCGCGCGTTCGGGCAGCAGCCTCGCCAGGTGCACACCGGTCGTGGAGTCGTCGAGCACCACCGCCTGGCCGGGCTCGATGAGTTCGGCGGCGGCGCGGGCGAGCTCTTCCTTCTCCTCCTGGTTCTGCTGCAACCGGTATTCGGACGCGGCCTCGTAGAGCAGCGACGAGGCCGCCGAGACGTTGCCCCGGTTGCGGTGCACCAGCCCTTGGGACTCCAGGTCGGCGAGGTCCCGGTACACGGTCATGGCGCTGGCGCCGATGGTCGCGACCAGGTCGTCGATGCGCAGCGTGCCCTCCGCCATCACCAGCTCGGTGATCTTGCGGCGCCGGTCCTGCTGCTTGCTGGACGGTCTCCGGCCGGACATGCGCGTGCTCCTGCCTCCCGGGGGTGGGGCTCCGTGCCGCCCTCACCGCACGTTCACCGTACATCTCGATAAAAACACCATCTCGACGGGTCCGCAACGCTTCTTTTCACACATGAGTTGTGATTAAGGTGTTGATCGGTAGCTCGGGATCGGACGTCGATCCCGGCGTGCCGGACACCGGTGTCCTCACGTCCCGGAGTGCGGCATCCGGGACCACCACCGCTCCCCCTACCTCCGGCCGAGCGTCGGGATTAGGCGGTACAGACGAATGCGCTGCGCACGACTGGCGGCACGCATGGACACGTGTTGCCATGCGGCAGTACCGTCCCGACTCGCTCCACGTCGGACAGACAGCGAACGCCCGCCTGTGCCAACGGCGGCATCACGAGGGGAACGGGAGAATGACCAGTCTTGGCGAGGTATTCCTCTGGGAGCTGCTCGGGACGGCAATACTCACGTTGATGGGTTGCGGCGTCGTCGCCAACGTGAGTCTGAGCAAGAGCCTCGGAGTTGGCGGCGGCTGGCTGCTGGTGAACTTCGGCTGGGGCTTCGCGGTCTTCGCCGGCGCCAGCATCGCCGAACCCTCAGGGGCGCACATCAACCCGGCGATCACGTTCGGACTGGCGATCACCGGTGACGTCAGCTGGGGCCAGGTCCCGGTCTACATCCTCGCGCAGATCATCGGTGCCGTCCTGGGCGCGGTCCTGTGCTGGGCGGCCTACAAGTTGCAGTTCGACACGACCGAAGCCCCGGCCGACACGCGCGGCATCTTCTGCACCGGCCCGACCGTGCCGAACGCTCCGTGGAACCTGGTCACCGAGATCATCGGCACCTTCGTGCTGGTCCTGTGGATCATCACCAACCCGCCGGCCAGCCCCGGCGACACCCCGGGAGTGCCGGACTTCGGCAACGCCGCCCTCGGGTACGCCGCCGTCGCCTTCATCGTGATCGGCATCGGCAACTCGCTCGGCGGGCCGACCGGGTACGCCATCAACCCGGCTCGTGACCTGGGACCGCGCATCGCCTACGCGATCCTGCCCATCCGCGGCAAGGGTTCTCCGGAGTGGGGATATTCGTGGGTGCCGATCGCCGGCCCGATCATCGGGGGTGTGCTGGCGGGCCTGCTCGCCCTCGCCCTGCCCATCAGCAGCTGAACCAAGGAAGGTTTGAACAATGGCTTCGTACGTCGCCGCCATTGACCAGGGGACCACCTCGACGCGGTGCATGATCTTCGACCGCGGCGGCAGGGTGGTCGCGGTCAACCAGAAGGAGCACCGCCAGATCTTCCCGAAGGCCGGCTGGGTCGAGCACGACCCGACCGAGATCTGGAACAACGTCCGGCAGGTGTGCGCGGGCGCGCTGGCCTCGGCCGACCTCGTCACCGGGGACATCGCCGCCTGCGGCATCACCAACCAGCGCGAGACCACGGTCGTCTGGGAGAAGGCCACCGGCAAGCCGGTGTACAACGCGATCGTCTGGCAGGACACCCGCACCGACGCCATCGTCAACCAGCTCGGCGCGGAGGAAGGCCAGAACCGCTTCCAGGAGAAGACCGGCCTGCCGCTGGCCACCTACTTCTCCGGCCCGAAGGTGAAGTGGGTGCTGGACAACGTCGACGGCATCCGGGAGCGCGCCGAGAAGGGCGAGCTGCTGTTCGGCAACATGGACACCTGGGTGCTGTGGAACTCCACCGGTGGGCCGGACGGTGGTCTGCACGTCACCGATCCGACCAACGCCTCCCGCACGTTGCTGATGGACCTGGAGACCCTGCAGTGGGACCCGGACATCTGCGCCGAGATCGGCATCCCGATGTCGATGCTGCCGGAGATCCGCTCGTCCTCGGAGGTCTACGGGCACTTCCGGGAGCGCGGCGTGTTCGCGGGCGTCCCGATCGCCGGCATCCTCGGCGACCAGCAGGCCGCCACCTTCGGCCAGGCCTGCTTGTCGCCCGGTGAAGCCAAGAACACCTACGGCACCGGCAACTTCGTGCTGCTCAACACCGGGACCGAGCGGGTCATCAGCCGGAACGGCCTGCTCACCACCGTGGGCTACAAGATCGGCAACAACGACACGGTCTACTGCCTCGAGGGCTCGATCGCGGTCACCGGCTCGCTGGTGCAGTGGATGCGGGACAACCTCGGCCTGATCGGCAGCGCTCCGGAGATCGAGCAGGTCGCCCGCACCGTGGAGGACAACGGTGGCGCGTACTTCGTGCCCGCGTTCTCCGGTCTGTTCGCGCCGCACTGGCGCTCGGACGCGCGCGGCGCGATCGTCGGCCTCACCCGCTACGTCAACCGCGGCAACCTCGCTCGCGCGGTGCTGGAGGCCACGGCGTTCCAGACCCGCGAGGTCATCGAGGCCATGAACGCCGACTCCGGCGTCCCGCTGAAGTCGCTGAAGGTCGACGGCGGCATGGTCGTCAACGAGCTGCTGATGCAGTTCCAGGCCGACATCCTCGGCGTCCCGGTGATCCGGCCCGTGGTCAACGAGACCACCGCGCTCGGTGCCGCCTACGCGGCCGGGCTCGCAGTGGGGTTCTGGGAGAGCGAGGTGGACATCCGCAGCAACTGGGCCAAGGACAAGCAGTGGGACCCCATGATGACCGAGGAGGTCCGCGAGAAGGAGTACGCGAACTGGAAGAAGGCGGTCACCAAGACCTTCGACTGGGTCGACTGAACGCACTTCCGCGGCGGGGGTGGAGGTTCCAGCGGGACCTCCACCCCTTCGCATGAGCGGGGTTCCCGCCAAGACGGCTGAACCCTCGCAACCCAGGTGGTCCCCTCACCGCCACCACGAGCCGGGAAGCGCTTCCGTCGACGCTCCCCCTCGGGGACGCGCAGTTCGAACTGAGCCTCCTGCGCAGTCCAGTCCTGGGCACGATGCTCGCTCGGGCTCGAGTCACCGCCAACCGCCGGAAAACGGCCTCCCGAGCACGCGACGTCGAGCCGAGAGCGAATGCTCGAGCCGGGCCTCCCGCAGCACCACGTGAAACCGCGCACCACTCCCAGGGATGCGGACAGTTCCCGGTGAAACCTCGCCCGTACTCGGGGAGTTGACACCTCGCCCTCCGCAACTGGCGGCTCCCAGAGGCGGATCGCGCAGTTCCGCCGACTTCGCGTCGCCGGTCGTCGGGGGTCAGCCCGTGCTGCGGGGGCGCTGGTCGGGTGGGAGCTGGCAGGCCGGGGTGGTGCCGGGCAGGCGGTGGCGGTTGTCGGCCACCCAGCGGTAGGTGAAGTCGGCGAGGTTGCGCACCAGCGGAGCCGAGGCGATCCGACCGAGCACCGACCAGGGCGCGCGGGCGGCCTTGAGGAGTTCGGCGACCGCCGCCGCTCCCCCGGAGACGTGGCCCGACCGGTCGATCCAGAGGACTTCATGGCGTGCTCGCTCCTCCGTGGTGCCCAGCTGGGCGAGGTCGGCTTCCTGCCACGGCTGGACCCGCATCCGCACCGGCAGGCGCACGGCGAGGCGGACGCTGCGCGTGCAGAAACCGCAGTCACCGTCGTAGACGAGCACCGGACGTTCGGTCATGACGCCCATCGTCCCTCGTCGAGGGCTCCGCGTCAGTCCAAGTCGTCGTGGCGCATCAGCAGGCGGCCGGCCTCGGTCAGCGAACCCGACAGCGACGGGTACACCGAGAAGGTGTTGGCCAGGTTGTCGACCGTCACTTGGTTCTGGACCGCGAGGGCAATCGGCAGGATCAACTCGCTGGCGTTCGGCGAGACCACCACGCCGCCGACGACCACACCGGTCTGCGGACGGCAGAAGACCTTGAGGAAACCGCGGCGCAGACCTTCCATCTTGGCGCGCGGGTTGGTGGCCAGCGGCATTATCACGGTCCGCGCCGGGACCTCGCCGCTGTCGATGGCCTGCTGGCTGATGCCGACGGTGGCGATCTCGGGGTGGGTGAAGACGTTCGCGGCGACGGTCTTGAGCTTGATCGGCGTGACGCCCTCGCCCAGCGCGTGCCACATCGCGATGCGCCCCTGCATCCCGGCCACCGAGGCCAGCAGCAGCAGGCCGGTGCAGTCACCCGCCGCGTAGATGCCGGGTGCGCCGGTCCGCGAGACCCGGTCGACCTCGATGTAGCCGCCGCGGCCGGGCTCGATGCCGACGTTCTCCAGACCGATGTCATCGGTGTTGGGCACCGAACCCACGGTCATCAGCGCGTGGCTGGCCTCGACCTGGCGTCCGTCGGCGAGGTGGATGACCACGCCCTTCTCGGTGCGCTCGACCGACTCCGCGCGGGCGTGCTTGACCACCTCGGTGCCACGCTCGGCGAACACCTCTTCGAGCACCGCGGCCGCGTCGGCGTCCTCGTGCGGCAGCACGCGGTCGCGGCTGGAGATCATGGTGACCTTCACGCCCATCTCGGTGTAGGCGGAGGCGAACTCCACACCGGTGACACCGGAGCCGATGACGGCCAGGTGCTCGGGCATCTCCGGCAGGTCGAAGAGCTGCCGCCAGGTCAGGACGCGCTCACCGTCGGGCTCAGCGCCCGGCAGGATCCGGGGCGTGGCGCCGGTGGCGATCAGCACGACGTCGGCGGTGAGCTCCTCGTAGGTGCCGTCCGCGCGGTCGACGCCGACCTGGTGCACCGCCATGCCGGGGGTCGGGTCGGTGAAGCGGGCGCGGCCCGGGATGATCTTGACGCCTTCGCGGCGGACCCGGGAGCGGATGTCGGCGGACTGCGCCAGCGCCAGACCCTTGACCCGCCCGTGCACCACGGCGACGTCCACGTCGGCCTCCTCGGAGGGCGTCCGGATGCCGAGCTCCTGGGCGTCGCGGAAGGACGAGCGCGCACCGGCGGAGGCGATGAAGGTCTTCGACGGGACGCAGTCGTAGAGCACGCAGGCGCCGCCGAGGCCTTCCGGTTCGACGAGCGTGACGTCCGCTCCGTTGGAAGCGGCGACCAACGCCGCCTCGTAGCCCGCCGGGCCGCCTCCCATGATCACGATGCGGGTCACTACGCGCTCCTCCTGAGTCCATCTGGCCGATGGGCACCCGTGCCGACGGTCACCGACCACACCGGTGGGCGCCGGACTCACGGTACGCCGCGACGGGTCCGGTCAAACCGGGTGGTACCGCCCGAGATGGGTGATCGTGGCGAATCCCACTCCGAGCGTCGGACACCGCCTGTGATCGTCGCCGCTCGCCGCACCGGGGCAGGTCACGGATCGCCCAGAAACCCACCTCCGTGCCGTGGCCCGGGCCGCTTTCCGGCCGTCGGATCGCTACCCTGTGGGGCGTGCCTCTGTACGCCGCGTACGGATCCAACATGGATCCGGCCCAGATGTTGAAGCGCGCCCCGCATTCCCCGATGGCGGGGACCGGCTGGCTGATGGACTGGCGGCTGACCTTCGGCGGCGAGGACTACGGCTGGGAAGGCGCCCTCGCGACCATCGTCGAGCAGCCCGGTTCGCAGGTCTTCACGGTGCTCTACGACGTGAGCCCGGAAGACGAGAAGAACCTGGACAACTGGGAGGGCGCCGAGCTCGGCATGCACAAGAAGCTGCGGCTGAGGGTGCAAACCCTGGACGGCCCGGTGCTGGCGTGGCTGTACGTGCTCGACGCCTACGAGGGCGGACTGCCCTCAGCCCGCTACCTCGGCGTCGTGGCCGACGCGGCCGAAGCCGCCGGCGCACCCGAGGACTACGTCGAGAACCTCCGGAAGCGTCCCTGCCTCAACGTGGGCCCAGGCTCGCCCCGGGAGTCCTAGGCCTGCTCCGAGCGGCGGTGCGGGTGGCAGGGCTGAGCGGCTCCGCGGACTCCGGGCACCGCTCCTCGCGCATCCGACCACACGGCGTCACGGCGTGCGCGTCACGAAGCCGCTGAGAACCTGCTTCGGCGCCCATCGGATCCTTCCTGCCCCTCGCCTAGAGCCAGCCGCGGTGACGCAGCTGCTCGGTGAAGCGCTCGTAGGCGGAACCGAGCTCCTCCAGTTCGGCGGGGTTCGGTTCCACCCGTTCCCCTGCGGGCACCATGGCCGCTGCCGCCGTGCTCAGGTCGGGGTGGACGGACCCGGTGGCGGCCAGCAGGGCCGCACCCAGGGCCGTGCCCGCGCCCATCACCCTCAGCACGGGACGACCCAGGACGGTGGCCCTGATCTGGCACCAGGGTGTGCTCCGGGCTCCGCCGCCGGCCGTGCGGACGGGCCCCTCGGCGACCGCGCCCAGCGTGGCGAGGCGCTCCAGCGCGAGCCGTTCGCAGAAGGCGATGCCCTCCAAGCGCGAGCGGTGCTCGTCGACCCGGTCCCGCGGCGCGCCGACCAGGAACTCCTCGGCGTCCGGCGCCCGGAACGGGAACCGCTCACCCTTCCCGCGCAGCGGGTAGTTCAACGCGCTCGCCGGGCCCTGCGCGAGAGCTGCGGAGTCCAGTTCGGGCAGTTCCGCGGGGTCCACATCGGACAGCGCGGAGCCGCCGATGTTGGCGGCTCCGCCGGGCAGCCACCGGCCTTCGGGGTGCAGGTGGCTGTAGACCACGCCGTCCGGGTCGTGCACGAGCTTCTCCGAGACGCCCTTGAGCACCAACGTCGTGCCCATCACCGTCACGAACCGTCCCGGGTCGACCGCGCCCGTGGCCAGCTGCCCAGCGCACCCGTCGGTCATGCCCGCGCGGACCTCGCAGCCCACCGGCAGCCCGGTGAGCACCGACGCCTCCCGCCCCACCTGGCCGAGAGCCGTGGTGGGGCGCACGACCTGTGGTAGCAGCCCGCTCGGCGCCTGGGCGGCCCACGCGCCGGCCACCGGGTCGTAGCCGCTCTTGAGCGCGTGACTGGTGTCGGTGGCGACCGGGTGCCCGACGAGGCGGTGCCCGAGCACCTCGGGCGTGTGGCAGATCTGCTCGGCACCTGCGGGCAGGTTCTCGGCCAGCCAGGAAACCCGAGCGCGGCGATCGTCGTACATCAGCGCCGGCCCGACCGGTTCGCCGCGCGCGTCCACGGCCACGACCGTGCCCGAGGTCGCCGAGATCGCCAGCGCGGTGATCCCACCGCTGCGCCACCCCAGGTCCGCGGTGCAGTCCGCGAGGCAGTCCCGGACCGCGGGCCACCACGAGCGGGCGTCCTGCTCCGAGCGGCCTCCGTCCGAGCGCACCGGGGCAGGCAGCGGCCGGGAGGACTGGGCCAGCAGAGCGCCCGCCGGGTCGTGGACCTGCACCCGGACGTTGGCGGTGGCCACGTCCACGCCGGCGACGAGCTCGCCGGTCATGACGACAGCTTCGCCAGCGCGGCGGGGAGTTCGGCCAGCGAGCGCACCGCGACGTCGGGTTCGGCGAGCTGGTCCGGTGTCGGCTCCGGTGGCGCTTCGCCGCGCAGCACCCACACCGTGCGCAGTCCGAGCCGGTGGGCACCGCGAACGTCGGTGTCGAGGCGGTTGCCGACGTGCACGGCCCGCGACGCCGGGGCCCCGGCTTCGTCGAGGGCGTGCTGGAAGATCCGCGGGTCGGGCTTCTCCACGCCGACGGTCTCCGAGATCGCCCAGACGTCGACGTGCTCGGCGACGCCGTCGCGGCGCAGCGCCTCGACGACGACGGAGCGCTGGTTGGCCACCACCGCGATCCGGTAGTGCTCGCGGAGCGCGCGCAGGGCCGGCAGCACGTCGTCGTGCAGGGCTTCCGGTGGGTACTCCCAGTACTGCTCGGCCAGGTCGGAGAGCTCCCGCCGGTCGTGCTCGGTGAGGAACCGCTGGGCCACGGCGGTCCGCAGGGAACCGCCCTGGGCCTGCCTGCGTTCGTCGTAGAGGCGCAGGAAGTCCTCCTCGGCGAACTCGCTGCCCTCCTCGGCGGCGAGCTCGCGGGTCGCGCGCAGCAACGCGTCGCGGTAAGCGGCGTCGTCGTAGACGGGCCCGCCCACGTCGAGCAGGACGAGGTCGATCGGTTCCGGCACGTCCGGTCCTTCCGCTCGCGGTCCACCGGGACCGAGATGTCACGCTTCGACCTCAAAATAACATCGAGGTCGAGGTATTTAACAGTCTCGTATGTGATATCTACCAGTGCGCTCACGGCACGGCCCCCGCGATCTCGCCCGGCCGGGCCCACGCGATCTCCAGCAGCGCGAAGGCCGTGCGCGTGCCGCGCCGGTCCCGACGCCGGGTCAGCCGCTCACCGACCAGCGCCCTGAAGTGCTCGGCGCTCGACCCGAGCCGCCCCAGGGCACGCTCCAGGCAGTCCAGCGCGCGGCGCTGCGGGCCCGTGCACAGCACGTCGGCCAGCGCCACGTCGAGCGCCAGGACCCGCAGCCCGTCGAGCTCGATGACGTCGCTCTCCCGCAGCCAGGCGTGGTGCACCACGAGGTCGTCCTGCGACCGCAGGTCGCGGTCGTAGGGCACGGTGACGTGCACGGCGTCCTCGGCGGGGCCGCAGCCGTGCATGGCCACGGCGGTCGGCCCGGAGATCACCCCGCGGTCCCCCGCCCGCAGCAGCGCGGCCGCGGCGCGCGCCTTCGGGTCGCGGACCAGGTCCGCGGGCAGCACCACACCGGACCACGGCTGCACCCACTCACCGGCCTCCAGGGAGTCGGCGAGCTCGGTCCTGCCGAGCAGGCGTTCGGCGTCGTCCCGTGGCAGCGCGCCGTGCCAGGGCACCGGCGCCGGCGAGTCTGGGGCGGGCGAGTCAGGAGCGGGCAGGAACTGCGGGCGGTCGATGTTCGTCCTCATGCCTAGAAGGAGGCGCGAACCCCGCCCACAGATACATCTCCGCCCCGGATGCGCCTCGATCGGGCGAAGTTTCAGCTCCCCAGGGCCAGCAGCGCGGTGTGGACCATCGTGCGGATGCCGACCAGCAACGCCCGCTCGTCGAGGGTGAAGGTCGGCTGGTGCAGGTCCTTGATCCGGCCGCTGCCCGGGTGCACGCCCAGCCGGGCGAACGAGCCCGGCACGTGCTCCAGGTACCAGCCGAAGTCCTCGCCGCCGGAGGACTGCGGGGTGTCGGCGTGCGCCTGCTCGCCCAGCGCTGCGGTGATCGCGGACCGCATCACCCGGGTGCTCTCGGGCTCGTTGACCACCGGCGGAACCCCCCGGCGGTGCAGCAGGTCGACACCGACGCCCAGCGGGCTGACCAGGCTCTGCACCAGCTCGTGGACCAGCGGTTCCAGCTTCGCCCAGGTGTCGCGGTCGGCCGTGCGCAGCGTCCCGGTGAGCACGCCGTCCTGCGGGATCGCGTTGGGGGCGTCGCCGGCGTGCACGGCGCCCCAGGTCAGCACGGTGCCGGTGCGCGGGTCGACGCGCCGGGACAGCAACGTGGGCATGCCGGTGATCACCGAGCCCAGGGCGTGCACCAGGTCCGCGGTCAGGTGCGGCCGGGACGTGTGCCCGCCCGGCGAGCTGAGCCGCAGTTCGAGCAGGTCGCTCGCGGAGGTGATGGGACCGACGCGGGTGCCGATGCTGCCCACGGGCAGCCGCGGGTCGCAGTGCAGGCCGAAGATCTGGTCGACGTCGTCGATGACACCGGCCGCGAGCACGTCCAGCGCCCCGCCGGGCATGACCTCCTCGGCCGGCTGGAAGATCATCCGCACGCGTCCGGGCAGGTCGGGGGCGGTGGCCAGGGCCATCGCGGCGCCGAGCGCGATGGTGGTGTGCGCGTCGTGGCCGCAGGCGTGCGAGACCCCGTCCACAGTGGAGGAGTAGGGCAGGCCGGTCGCCTCGGTGAGCGGCAGCGCGTCGATGTCGGCGCGCAGCGCGATCGTGGGACCAGGTGAGGTTCCCTCGATTTCGCAGGTCAGGCCGGTTCCGATGGGCAGCAGCCGCGGAGTCAGGCCGACCCGGCCGAGCTGGTCGGCGAGGAACGCGGTGGTGCGGTGCTCGCCGCGGGAGAGCTCCGGGTGGGCGTGGATGTGGCGGCGCCAGGCGATGACCCGGTGCGCGTTCGCACCGAGCCACGTGTCCAGCCAGGACGGCCCGCGGCCCGCACCGAGGTCGGGCACGGCGGAATCCACACTGGATTCGAAGCGGGCATCCATGTCCGCCATCGTGCTTTCGGTCGCGCCGATCGGCTCGTCAGCCACCAACGTCGCCTGGGCGGAGGCCCACTCCTGGGCCGCCACCGTCGAACCGTCACGGTCCGAGGACTGACCCGGGTCCGGGCCACGAGAATCCACCACGGTCACGCCACGCCTCCCGACGTGCAGAACTGTTCGGTCGAACCCTTCCGAGCGCGGTCCCCGAGGCCGGCGAGCAGCCGTTCGCGCTGCGTGCCGTCCAGCCCGGCCGCCAGCGCGGTCCAGGCCATCGCCACCGCCCCGTCGAGGACCGCTCGGTCCGCCGACGCGGTGGCGCAGGCGGCGGCGAACTCCGCCTGGTGGTTGACCGCGTCTCCACATTCCACCGCGATCATCGGGTGGATCGCGGGCAAGGCCTTGGTCACGTTGCCCATGTCGGTGCTGCCGATGACCCGGCCCCGCTCAGTGCTCCGATCGAGCGGTTCACGCCCGAGATCGGTGATCGAGCGACGGTACTCCTCCGACAACCAGTGGTCGCAGGCGAGTTCTGCGTAGACCGGCGAGATCTGCACGATCTCGTGCGAACAGCCGGTCGCCGTCGCGCCCGCTTCGAAGCAGGCCCGGATGCGGTTCTCCAGGCGCTTCAGGGAGCGCTCTTCGGCAGCACGCAGGTTGTAGACCGCCGCGGTGCGCGCGGGCACGATGTTCGGCGCCGCGCCACCCTCCGTAACGATACCGTGCACCATCTGCTGCGGCTCGAGGTGCTGCCGCAGCAGCCCGATCGCGACCTGCGCGACGGTGAGCGCGTCGGCGGCGTTGCGGCCGAGCTCGGGCGCTGCGGCGGCGTGCGCGGCGCGGCCGGTGTAGCGGACCTCGAGGTCGGTGATGGCCAGCGAGCTGGGGAGGCAGATGTCCTCCGGGCCGGGGTGCACCATCAGCGCCAGGGCGACGTCGTCGAACACCCCCTCCTCCATCATCAGGACCTTGCCGCCCCCGGTCTCCTCGGCAGGGGTGCCGAGCAACCGGACCGTCAGCCCGACCTCGTCGGCGACGTCGGCCAGCGCGAGGGCTGCGCCGACCGCGGCCGCGGCGATGATGTTGTGCCCGCAGGCGTGGCCGACCTCCGGCAGCGCGTCGTACTCGGCGCAGATGCCGACGACGAGGTCGCCGCTGCCGAACTCGGCCACCAGCGCCGTGTCGAGGCCGGCGACCGGGGCCTGAACGGTGAACCCGTGGTCGGTGAGCAGGGCGGCGACCTCGGCGGCGCTGCGGTGCTCGGCGAAGGCCGTTTCGGGCTCGGCGTGGAGGCTGCGGGACAGCCCGGTCAGCGCCGCCTCGTTCCAGCGCACGACCTCGCGGCAGCGCTCGCGCAGCGCGGATCGGTCGTGGGTGGGGGTGGTACGCATGTTGCGTACATCCTGCACCAGCCCGATCACCGGCGCGGCGCGAGCAGAGGTCGCGGAGCCCACCGGTCGGCCTGCTGCGCCGAACGGGTGGTGGTGTTTCAGCTGGGCAGAAGAATGTGAATTCCCATTCATTCCTGCGCCTGCACAATTCTGCTGCTCAGCTAGGAGGAACTGCGCCGCGAAGCGGAGAGCGGGGTGTGGGCCGGTGCCGGTCGGGGGGCTTCCCGGCACCGACCCACGACTGAGTGGGTTGCTCACCCAGGAAGCGCGTGGAATGGATCCGCACGCGCGATCAGGTGTGAAAATCCCACAGCTTCGGCGTCAGGTCTAGTCCATGTCGGAAATTGGTAGCGAACGAATTCGCAAAACCGGCCGAATGGTCTGATCGTCGGGCGCTCTACTTCTTCTTCGCGTAGAAGAGCACGGGCTTCTTGCGCATCTTCCGGGAAAGCAGCACGAGCCCGATCAGCACCACTCCGGCGACACCCATCGCGGTCCGCTGGTTGCGCTCGGCCTGGGTCTCCCGCTCCGGCGCGGGGGCGTCCGGTGTCGGCTGCTGGGCCACCGCGACGACCGGGGTCGCCTCCGCCGGGACCGCTGCGGACACAGGCGCGAGCAGCAGCGACAAACCGATCGCGCACCCCGCGAACAGGCGGCCGATCCGCCACATGACAGCTCCACATCCTTCGCGTCGCGCTGGAGGACCGACATGTCCGAGCCCTCGTGCCGCAACCCCCGTTCGAGGGTCACTCGTTCCGGTCGGAGTCGATCATATCGAACACACGTCGCGATCGGACACGGTCGACTGCCACCTCAGAGGACAGTCCTGGATCGACCTCCCGGCGACAACCGCCGGTTCAGCGAACATCCCGTTCACGATCGATGCGCTCACCCAGTTCGTCGACGACCAGCGTGCTCCGGTCGACGCTCTCGGTGCGGTACGCGGCGCGACCGACGAGCTGGGAGAGCACCGGGGAGGTGAGCATCTGGAACAGTCCGACGAGGAGCAGGCCCGTCGCGTAGCGGAGGTCGAGCTGCACCCCGGTCCCGATCAAGATCAGCACCAGCCCGAGCGTCTGCGGCTTGGTGGCGGCCTGCAGCCGTGCGGTCACGTCCGGGAAGGTCAGCAACCCGATGGCGCCGAACAGGCAGGAGAGCGCGCCACCGATCAGGCAGATCGCGGAGAAGACGTCCGTCCAGCTCATCGGTACGGCTCCTTCTTCTCGACCAACTTCGACGCGCTGATCGACCCGATGAAGGCCAGCAGCGCGAACGCGGCCAGCAGCGCGATGTTCGACCCGTCCTGCTGCAGGCCCATGCCCACGCAGGTGCCCGCCACGAGCAGCGTCACCAGGACGTCGACGGCCACGATCCGGTCCAACGTGGTCTTGCCGCGCAGCATCCGGACCAGCACCAGCAGTGCGGCCACGGCCAGCAGTGCGAAGGACACCGCGAAGACCCACATCATCCGGCATCCCTCCCCACGAGCTCGCGCTGCGCTTCAGAACCGACCGCGTCGACCACCAAGCGCTCCAGCAACCGCATCTCCTGGCGGACCGACTCCTCGTCGCCCTCCCGGAACCCCAGCGCGTAGACGTAGCAGGTGGAGGTGGCACGGTCGATCTGCAGCACGAACTTGCCCGGCGCCAGCGTCACCCCGCTGGCGATGATCGCGATCAGGTGGTCGGAGTCCACGCTCAAGTGCGCCGCCACGATGCCCGCCGTCGCGGCGTGGCGGTAGCGGACCGCCTGCCAGGCCACCCGGAGCGTGGAGACCACCAGGTCCCAGGCCAGGTAGGCGACCAGCCGCAACCCGGGCAGCGGGCGCAGCACCATGCCGGTGCGGATCATCGGCGACGGGAACAGCACCGACACGAGCAGGGCCACGACCAGGCCGAAGAACAGCGTCCCGACGTCGAAGGTGCCCCACAGCAGCACCCACACCGCGGTCAGCCAGAGCACCAGCGGCGTGCGGCGCAGCAACCGCCGACGCCGTGGCCTGCGGTCAACCACCGGAACCACCCCCCAAGACCGCCGTCCGGTAGGTCTCGCCGTGCATCAGATCGCCCGCCGCGCGGCCCGCGATCTCCCCCAGCGGACCGGCGACCAACGCGATCACCAGGCTCGCGGCCACCAGCACGCCCGTCGCGGCGAGCATCGGGCGGTTGGAGCTCGCGGTACCGACGACCAGCTCGTCGGTCGGGTCCGGGTCCGGGGCGGGCGCTTTGACCTGCCCCCAGAACGCCCGGGTCCACACCCTCGCCATCGCGTACAGGCTCAGCAGGCTGGTCAGCACCGCGCCCGCGGTCACGGCGTAGCCGGTGACGCTGCCGCTGCCGACACCGGCCTGCAGCAGCGCGAGCTTGGCGACGAAGCCGGAGAACGGCGGGATCCCGGCCAGGCTGAGGGCGGGCAGCGCGAACAGCACGGCGATCAGCGGCGTCGCCTTGGCCATGCCGCCCATCCGGGTCAGCGCCACCGTACCGCTGTGCCGCGTGATCAAACCGCTGACCAGGAACAACGTGGCCTGCACGGTGATGTGGTGGACCACGTAGAGGATCACACCGGTCAGGCCGATGACGTCGTAGACGCCGAGGCCGAACAGCATGTACCCGATGTGGCTGACCAGCAGGAACGACAACAGCCGGTTGAGGTCGTTCTGCGCGAGCGCTCCCAGCGCCCCGACGATCATGGTGATCAGCGCGATGCCGAGCATGAGGTCCCAGCTCTCGGCGTGCGAGAACACCAGCGTCTGGGTGCGGATCAGCGCGTAGATGCCGACCTTGGTCAGCAGCCCGGCGAACACGGCGGTGACCGGGGCGGGCGCGGTGGGGTAGCTGTCCGGCAGCCAGAAGTGCAGCGGCACCATCGCGGCTTTGACGCCGAACACGATCACCACCAGCAGTGCGAGCGCGACCTGCAGGCCGTGCGGCAGCTCGGCGACCTTGGTGCCCAGGTCGGCCAGGTTGACCGTGCCGGTGGACGCGTAGACCAGCGCGATCATGGTGATGAACAGCAGCGACGAGGCGAGGCTGACGATGGTGTAGGTCATGCCCGCCCGCACCCGGCTGGCGGTGGTGCGGCGCGTGATCAGCACGTAGGAGGAGCTGAGCATGATCTCGAAGGCGACGAACAGGTTGAACAGGTCACCGGTGAGGTAAGCCAGCGACACGCCCGCGCACAGCATCAGGTACATCGGGTGGAACGTCGTGCTGGAGCGCTCGCGGCCGTAGTCGGTGATGCGCTGACCGATCGAGTAGATCAGCACCGCGAAGGTCACCACCGAGGAGACCACGAGCAGCAGCGCCGAGAGCCGGTCGGCGATCAGGGTGATGCCGAACGGCGCGGGCCAGTCGCCCATCTGCAGCACGATCGGGCCGCTCTGGTCGGAGACGTGCAGCAGCACCGCCGCGTCGACGATGATCGCGCCGAGCACCAGCAACCCGAGGAACCGCTGCAGGTCGGCGAAGCGGCCGAGGGCGAGCGAGAGCCCAGCGGCGGCCAGCGGGAGCAGGACCGGCAGGGCGACCAGGACCGTCATCGCGCCGCCTCCTCCGCGGGTTCGTCCCTGTCGGCCTCGTCGGCCTCGGAGTCCTCGTGGGTCTCCATGCGCTTCTCCAGGCGCTGGATGCGCCGGTCCTCGACGTCGTCGCGGACCTCGTCGTGGCCGAGCAGCGACCACGAGCGGTAGGCCAGCGCGAGCAGGAACGTCGTGAGCGCGAAGGTGATCACGATGGCGGTCAGGGCCATGGCCTGCGGCAGCGGATCGGTCATCTCCTCCGGGCGTGCGGTGGTGAGCATCGGAGCGCGTCCGGGCGGGCCGCCCGCGATCTGCAGCAGCAGGTTCGAACCGTGGCCGAGGACCACGATGCCCAGCAGGATCCGCATCAGCGACCGCTGCATGAGCAGGTAGAAGCCCACCGAGTAGAGGACCGCGATGACGACGGCGATGGTCAGGTTGATCGTCATTGCAGTCCCCTGGCCGCTGCCTCGACGTCCGCCTCGATCCCCGAGCCGAGGGTGCGCAGCAGGTCCAGCACCACGCCCACGATCAGCAGGTACACGCCGGTGTCGAGGACGATGCTGCTGACGAACTTGATCTCACCGAGCAGCGGCACGCCGAACTTGTAGATCGTGGTCTCGAGCAGTTGGCCGCCGAACAGCAGCGGCAGGAACGCCGAGGCGCAGGCGATCGTCAGGCCCGACCCGATCAGCACCGGCGGGCGCATCGACACGATGGAGCTGTCGTCCATGCGGCCACCGGCGAGGTGACGCAGCAGGAACGCCTGCCCGGCCACCAGGCCACCGGAGAAACCACCGCCCGCGCGGTCGTGCCCGGCGAACAGCAGGTACAGCGAGAGCACCAGCACGGTCGGGAACACGATGCGCGACGCCAGCTCGAGCAGCACCGAACGCGCTTGGCCTTCGCGGCGGAAACCGGACAGCAGCCAGCGCTCGGCCGGCGCGTCCCAGCTCGTCCAGGACGGTCTCGTCGTCGTCGGACTCACTTGCGCACCTCCTGCTGCTGGGGCTGCCGGGTCTGCTCGGGTTGTGGGGTCTGCTGCGTCTGCTGGGTGCGGCGCCGACGTTCGTGCCGGGACGCCAGGATCAGGCTGGCGACGCCGGTCGCGGCCACCGCCAGCACGGCGATCTCGCCGACGGTGTCGAAGGCGCGGAAGTCCACGATGATCGCGTTGACCACGTTGGTCGCCCCGGCGCCCTTCTCGGCGTGGGTGATGAAGTACCCGCTGGCCTCGGGCGGTGCCTGGCGGGCCGAGCTGAAGCCGATCGCCGCTAGTGAGACGAACAGCCCGGCCGCGGTGGCGATGATCGCCTTGGGGGCCCGGATCGCCTTGGAGGAGTCGGCCTCCGTGAAGCGCTCGGGGAGCCTGCGCAGCACGAACACGAAGGCCACCACGGTCAGCGTCTCGACCAGGAACTGGGCCAGCGCGAGGTCCGGGGCACCGTCCACGATGAACAGCCCACCGATGCCGTAGCCGATGACGCCCACCAGCAGCACGGCGGTGAGCCTGCGGTGGGCCCCCAGCACGGCCAGCGCCGCGACGACCACGCCCAGGGCCAGCGGCAGCTGCATCAGGTTGTCGTAGCCGCGCAGGTCGTCCGGCACGGTGAGCTGGACGACCAGCGCCGACCCGGGGATGACCACGACGGTCACCAGGATGATGCCGAGGTAGGTGGGCAGCGAACCCACCTGCAGCCGTGCCGTGACCGCGACCGCGACGCGTTCCAGCAACGCGGTGATCCGCTCGTAGGCGCGCTGGGCGTTGAGCGGTGTGGGGAGCCGGTTGCGCCAGGCGGTCAGCGGAGTGCGCTGCCGGTGCAGCACCACTCCGCCGGCCACCGCGAGCACCGACAGCGCGAGCGGGACGTTCAGGCCGTGCCACAGCGCGAGTTCGGCGGGCTTGCCGATCGACGCGTAGTTCTGCGCGTAGCTGTCGGCGAGCTCGTTGGCGACGGGATACGCGATGCCCAGCACGAGTCCGCCCAATGCCGGCAGCGCTGTCGGGATCAGCGACTGGACCTCCGGGGGGTTGACCGGAGTGGGCGCGATGCCCTGCTTGGTGCCGAACGCGCCGAACCACATGCGCAGGCTGTAGGCGACGGTAAGCATCGAGCCGATGACCAGGAAGACGTCGACCGCGATCCCCGCCGAGCCGTAGAGGAACGCGCCGAACGCGGCCTCCTTGCCGAGGAAGCCGAGCATCGGCGGCAACCCGGCCATCGAGGCGGCGGCCAGCGCGGCGACCGCGGCGAGCCACGGTTGCCGGGCACCGACCGCGGAGAGCTTGCGCAGGTCGCGCGTGCCCGCCTGGTGGTCGATCATGCCGACGACCAGGAACAGGGTGGCCTTGAACAGGCCGTGCGCGAGCAGCATGGCGGCCCCGGCCAGCGCGGCGTCGTGGGTGCCCGCACCGAAGAGGACCATGAGGAAACCGAGCTGGCTGACCGTGCCGTAGGCCAGCAGCTTCTTCAGGTCGTACTCGTGCAGCGCCCGCCAGCCGCCGAGGAGCATGGTGGCCAACCCGAACGCGACCGTCGAGTAGCGCCACTCCGGCAGCGCGCCGAGGACCGGGCCGAGCCGGGCGACCAGGAAGACACCTGCTTTGACCATCGAGGCCGCGTGCAAGTAGGCGCTGATCGGGGTGGGAGCGACCATCGCGGCGGGCAGCCAGTTGTGGAACGGCAGCTGCGCCGACTTGGTGAACGCGCCGACCAGGATGAGCGCCGCGGCCACCGTGACGGCGGTGCCCGACGGCGGGTGGGCGGCCAGTTCGGAGATCCGGTAGGTGCCGGCGGACTCGCCGAGCACCACGAAGCCGAGCAGCATCACCAGGCCACCGAGGCTGGTGATCATCAACGCCTGGAGCGCGGAGCGCCGCGACTCGCGGCTGATGCCCGCCTGACCGACCAGCAGGAAGGAGCAGATGGTGGTCAGTTCCCAGAAGACGTAGACGGTGGTGAGGTCGTCGGCAACGACGAGCCCGAGCATGGCGCCGGCGAAGGCCAGCAGCAGCGGCGCGGAACGCCGAGCGTCACCGCGGCCGCGGGCGAAGTAGGAGTCGGCGTAGATCAGCACCAGCACGCCCAGGCCGCAGACGAGGATCGTCATCACCAGCGCGAGGGCGTCGAGGCGGAACCCGAAGTCCAGCCCGATCAACGGCACCCAGGACACGGTCTCGGTCACCGTCTCGCCGGCCAGCACCTGCGGGGTGCGGGCGAGCAGCCAGGCCGCGGCGGCCGCCGGAGGGATCGCAGCGATCATGAAGGCGGCGCGAGTGCTGCGGCGCGCCACCAGCGGCAGGAGGACGGCTACCACGAGGTGCGCGACGACGAAGCCGAACAAGGCACCTCCTCACGCCGCTGTTGTCCTGCCGGTCGAACCTGATCATTCGCCACCCGCGCGCTCGGCGCACCGCGGCGCGCTCGGGGTCCGCATGTCCGGAAGGTCCGACCGCTCGCCAAGTTATCCGGACGAGCGGGTTTCGCGCCAACACCGCCCCTCGGGGCGTTCGGGCCGTTGGGAGCCGTTCTTTCGTTGCGCCGAAATGACGTTCGCGGCTGAAAGGGTGCCGTTGCACGATCTTCCCGAGTGGGATTGTTCACGTGCAGTAACATCAACGCGCTTCCCTGACGACCTCGGGATCGTCCGGTGCGTTCTCGCGAGGTCCACGACGGCTTTCGCGTCCGTTCTGGCCCGGCCGTCGGACCGGAGGTGCCAAAATGTGTGGCCGTGCCCACCGAGAACCAAGATACCCTCGCCGGCATCGGCCGGCTGATCGCTGAACGGTACCGCCTGGAGCGCAAGCTCGGCGGTGGCGCGATGGGCACCGTCTGGTACGCGACCGACGAGCTGCTGCACCGGCCGGTGGCGGTCAAGGAGGTCAAGCTCGCTCCCGGCATGCCCGAGGAGGAGGCCGCCGAGCTGCGCGAGCGCGCCTTGCGCGAAGCGCGCGCCATCGCGGTGCTCTCCCACCCGAACGTGGTGACGCTCTACGACGTCGCGCGCGAGCAGGACGAGCCGTTCGTGGTGATGGAGCTGGTCCCGTCGCAGAGCCTGGCAGCGATCCTCGACGACCACGGTGCTCTCGACGACGTCCAGCTCGCGGTGATCGCCGACGGTGTCGCGGCCGGCCTCGACGCCGCGCACCGGGCCGGGATCGTGCACCGCGACGTCAAGCCGGGCAACGTGCTCATCGGTGACGACGGCCGGCTGAAGGTCAGCGACTTCGGCATCTCCCGCAACGTCGCGGAGCACACCCTGACCAACACCGGGATCCTGCTGGGAACTCCCGCCTACATCGCGCCGGAGGTCGCCGGCGGTGAGGCGGTGACCTCGGCCGCGGACCTGTGGGGCTTGGGCGCGACGCTGTTCGCCGCCGCCGAGGGCCGTCCGCCCTACGACGTCGGCGACGACCCGCTCGCGACGGTCACCGAGGTCGTGCGCGGCCCGGTCCCGGAGCTGGACCGGCCGGGCGTGGTGGGCGACGTGATCCGGGCGCTGATGGTCAAGGACCCGGCGCAGCGGATGTCGCTGACGGAGGTGCGCCGGCGGGTGCAGCACCTGCTGCCGGAGCCGGGCGCGCGGCCGTTCGGGATGCTGCTCGACCCCGACGCCCCGACCGTCCGGGTGCGGCAGCGGGTCCTGCAGCAGACCTCGCAGTCGCAGGCCCCCGCACCGCCGGCTCCGCAGCCGAGCGGGTCGGCGCCGCTGGCCGCCGATCCCGGCCCGCCACCGTTCACCCTGGCCGACCCACCGCGCCGGCAGCGGCAGCTGGTGCGCACCCTCGCGCTGGTGCTGGCCGCGCTCGTGCTCTTCACGGTGGCGCTGCTCGGGTCGTTCGCGGTGACCCGGTGGCTGGCGAACCAGCCGGTCCTGCCGGTGGACCCTCCACCGTCGTCAGAGCCGGAGCACGTGGTGCCGCCGATGGGGTCGTACTCCGCGAACGCCAAGCACAGCGCGGCTCCCCGCGGTGGCGAGTTCACCATCACGGCTCCGGCCGGGTGGCGGACTTTCCAGAGCGAGCGCAACGACGTCGCGAACAACTCGGTGGTGGCGTTCGTGTCCGGTGACGGAGCCACCGAGGTGGCGGTCCAGCGCTACGGCGACTACTTCACGGGGCGCCGGACACTGGACAGCTACGAGGCCCAGTTCGCGCAGGCGATCGGCGGCCCGGCCGCTGGTGTTCGCGTCACCGGCTTCCGCTCGGTCGGCGACACCCGCCGGGTCGACTACGTCACGACGGTCCAGCAGTTGCTCAACGCACCGGCCAAGCAGATCGAGCGCTACTCGGCCGCCGCGCTCAAGCGCTCGGGCGACGACCTCTGGATCGTCCGCGTGACCACGGCACCGGACCAGAGCTCCACCGCTGAGCGGCTGCTCGACGTCGTCGTCCCGACCTTCCGCCCCACCGCCTGAGGGCGCCGAGGACCGCCGGCTGCGAGCGGTTCTCGGCAGGACGGCCGCGGGTCGACCTCCCCCCGGCCCGGCCGGTTCCGCCGAACAGCCCACGGCGCGAGGGCGTCCTCGCTGGAGACCACGCGTGGGCACAGTGGAGAGACTAAGCTGCCCGGCCGTGACCGCTACGAACACTGACCCGTCCGCCATCGCTCACGAGGCCTCGGCCAAGCTCGCCGAGATCACCGGGGCCGACCGCCACGACCTGGCCGTCGTCCTCGGATCCGGCTGGCAACCCGCCGCCGACGAGATCGGCGCCCCGAAGGCCGAGATCGGCATGGACGAGCTCCCGGGCTTCGCCAAGCCGGGCGCTGTCGGCCACACCGGCAAGATGCGCTCGGTGCAGGTGGGCGACAAGCGCGTGCTGGTCATCCTCGGTCGCACCCACATGTACGAGGGGCACGGGATCGTGAAGGTCGCGCACGGGGTGCGGACCGCGGTGGCGGCCGGGTGCCGGACGGTCATGCTCACCAACGCCGCAGGCGGCATCCGCGAGGGCATGCAGGTGGGACAGCCGGTGCTGATCAGCGACCACATCAACATGACCGCGCTGTCGCCGTTGGTGGGGGCGAACTTCGTCGACCTGACCGACCTGTACTCGCCGCGGCTGCGGGAGCTGGCACGGCGCATCGACCCCTCGCTGGAGGAAGGCGTCTACGCGGGATTGCCCGGGCCGCACTTCGAGACTCCGGCCGAGATCCGGATGTTGCGCACGCTGGGCGTGGACCTGGTGGGGATGTCGACCGTGCTGGAAGCCATCACCGCCCGCTCGCTGGGCGCCGAGGTGTTCGGCCTGTCGTTGGTGACGAACCTCGCCGCCGGTTTGAGCGGGCAGCCCCTCGACCACGAGGAAGTCCTCGAGGCGGGCCGCGTTTCGGCTTCGCGGATGGGGCGGTTGCTGCGGTCGTTGCTGGAGGAGGCGTGACCCAGCCGGATGTCCGGGCGGCCGCGGAGCAGTGGATCGCCGACGACGTCGATCCCCGCACCCAGGAGGAGCTGCGGGGTCTTCTCGACTCGCCCGAGCTGGCCGACCGGATGTCGGGCATGCCGCGCTTCGGCACCTCCGGGCTGCGGGCACCGGTGCGCGCGGGGTCCAACGGGATGAACCGCGCGGTGGTCGTGCGCACCACGGCGGGGGTCGCGAGCTGGCTGGTCCAGCGGGGTTCCGGCGGTGGGACCGTGGTGGTCGGCCGGGATGCGCGGCACGGTTCGGAGGACTTCGCCCACGACGCGGCGGGCGTGCTGTCGGCCGCGGGTTTTGACGTGCGGGTGCTGCCGGAACCGCTGCCGACGCCGGTGGTCGCGCACGCGACCCGCGCGCTGAACGCGGTCGCGGGCATCCAGATCACCGCCTCGCACAACCCACCGCAGGACAACGGCTACAAGCTGTACCTCGGCGGCGGCATCCAGCTCGTCGGCCCGGCCGACACCGAGATCGAAGGGGCGATCACGCGCACGCCCGCGGCGAACTCGGTGTCGCGCAAGCAGAACTGGACGGTGCTGGAGTCCGCGCCGGACGACTACCTGGCGCGGGTCGCGGCGCTGCCACGCGGTGGTGACCGCGAGATCCGCGTCGCGGCGACGGCGTTGCACGGCGTCGGGGCGAAGACGTTGCGGAAGGCGTTGCAGCACGCGGGTTTCGACGACGTCCACTTCGTGGACTCGCAGGTCGACCCGGACCCGGACTTCCCGACCGTGGGGTTCCCGAACCCGGAAGAGCCGGGCGCGACGGACGAGCTGCTGCAGCTGGCCGAGGACATCAACGCCGACCTGGCGATCGCGCTGGACCCGGACGCCGACCGCTGCGCGCTGGGGGTGCGCGAGGGCGCGCGGTGGCGGATGTTGAAGGGCGACGAGACCGGCGTGCTGCTGGCCTGGCACGTCCTGTCCACCTTGGACGAGTCGGTGGAGGACCCGCTGGTGGCCACGACGATCGTCTCCTCCAGCATGCTGCGCTCGATCGCTGCGGAGTTCGGCGTCCGCTACGCCGAGACGCTGACCGGGTTCAAGTGGTTGGTGCGCGCGGGCGACGGCGAGGGAACCGGGCTGGTCTACGCCTACGAGGAGGCGCTCGGGCACTGCGTCGACCCGGACCGGGTCCGCGACAAGGACGGCATCTCGGCGGCCGTGCTGGCCTGCGACCTGACCGCGAGCCTGCTGGCCTCGGGCGATCACCTGCTGGACCTGCTCGACGAGCTGTCCACCGAGCACGGCGTGCACGAGACCGGCCAGGTGTCGGTGCGGGTGACGGACCTGGCGGTGATCCCGCGAATCATGCGCCGGCTGCGGCAGGACCCGCCGCAGGAGCTGGCGGGGACGGCCACCGAGGTGCAGGACCTCCTGCCGGACACCGATGCCCTCGTGGTCACCGGTGAGGGAGGCTTGCGGGTGGTCATCCGCCCGTCGGGGACCGAACCGAAGCTCAAGTGCTACCTGCAGGTGGTCGAGCCCGTCGGCGAGCTGCCGCTGGCGCAGGCCAAGCTGCGCGCGGCCGAGCGCCTGGAGGAGCTGACCCGGGCCGTGACGGCCCTGGTGGAGGAGTAGATGCCGAAGCTGCTGATCGTGCACCACACACCCTCGCCCGGGATGCAGGCGATGTTCGAGCAGGCCGTGGCGGGTGCGACGACCGACGAGATCGAGGGCGTCGAGGTCGTGCGGCGTCCGGCGCTGAGCGCGACGGCCGCCGACGTGCTCGACGCCGACGGCTACCTGCTGGGCACGCCGGCCAACCTCGGCTACATCTCGGGTGCGTTGAAGCACTTCTTCGACACGATCTACTACCCGTGCCTGGACGCCACGACCGGCCGACCCTTCGGTTACTACGTGCACGGCAACGAGGGTGTCGAGGGAGCCCAGCGCGCGATCACCTCGATCACCACGGGCCTGGGCTGGCAGCAGGCGGCCGAGCCCGCGGTCGTGCTGGGCGCCCCGGAGAAGCCCGACCTGGACACGTGCTGGGAGCTGGGCGCGACGATGGCCGCGAACCTCATGCCGTAGGTGGTCCCGGGACCACCCAGTTGATCTTGGTCGGCGCGTTTCGAGTAGCCTGATCGTGTCGTCAGGGCGCGCCCCTTGACGACGGCGGGGCACCCCGGACAGAGCCCGCCTTCCCTCATCACGTGCGATGTTCGGGGCGCCCCGCACCTTCGCCCATCGTAATCGGCAGCCACGCCGCCACCGCGGTCGTGGGAAATCCGCAGGCCCTCCAGCAGCATTTCCCCGGCCGGACGCGTTACCCTGCGACAGTGAGTGAGGAAACGATCCGACTCGAACTCGATGACTCCGGCGTCTCCGTGGACCTCCCCAAGCCCGCTGGTCCGCACGACCAGGTCCAGGGCGTTCCCTACCGGCCGGTCGAGTTCCGTGACGACGACCTACCGGCGGCTTTGGAACGGTCCGCCAAGTGGCTTCGCGAAGCCCAGAACTGGCTCGGGGAACCCATCGACGTGATCGCAGTGCACCTCGATTACGACGACCGGGACGGCGCCCCGTACTACGACCTGAAGCTGATGTGCAACGAAGAGGACCTGGCAGGCGCGCCGATCGCCATGCGCAGGTTGCAGAGCGGCTCGGTCGGCTGACCCTCCGCGACTCCTCGAACCGACGGCCCGGCCGGACTTCCGGCCGGGCCACTCCTTCGCTGGGCCCGTCCGGTGACCGCTCCCGGGGTCCGAGCCCACCGGGTCAGAACGTCGAGCGGCGGCCTTTCCACTGGTCCCGGCCTCGCAGCGCGCGCACGGCCCCGTCCAGCAGCAGCACGCCGAACAGCGTCCCGCTGATCGGGGCGAGCGGCGCCAGCTCGGGGCGGGCCCGCATGAACTCCGCCGTCTTCGCGTGCGCCGCGCTCTGCGCGGCGCACCCCAGCAGCCCCAGCGCGGTCAGCTTCGGCCTGCGCCGGCGCCCCACCAGCACCGACAGCGGCGCGGCGACCGACATCGCGATCTGACCGAGGCCGATCGCGGCCAGCAGCGGCGCCGAACCCCGGGTGCCGGCCACGAAGCTCTTGCGGAACGACGCCCAGCCCTGCCCGAACGGGTCCATCCCGGTGGTGCGCAAGTGGCCGAGGCCGTCCACGGTGCGGGTGGTGCCGCCGTGGTCGCGCACGGCGGTGGCGATCGCGACGTCCTCGTTGCGGATCGCGGCGAACGCGGCCCAACCACCGACCTTCTCGTAGTGCGATCGGCGCACCAGGATGCAGTGGCCGATGGCGAACGCCTTGCGCCCACGCCCGTCCGGCGAGGCGTTCTCACCGATGAGCTGCAGGCCGGGCGGCATCAGCAGCGGCCAGGTCGCCGAGCTCCGCGGCGGCGGACCGCCCGGGGTGGACACGAGGTCGGCCTCGATGGCGTCGGCGGTGGCCAGCAGGCGGCTGAGCAGGTCAGGCGCGGCGACCGTGTCGGCGTCGAGGAACCACAGCCACTCCCCCGCTTCGGGCGGTGCGGCGGCCTCCACGCCCACGTGCATCGCGTGCACCTTGCCGCCCCAGCCGGGAGGTGGCGAGTCGACGCGGATCGGCACCACGCGCGGGTCCCGCCGGGCGAACTCGCGTGCGATCTCGCCGGTCCCGTCGGTGGAGCCGTCGTCGACGACGACCACCCGCAGCGACGCCCCGTCCTCGGTGCCGTGGGTCTGCAGGAGGATCGAGTTCAGGCAATCGGTGAGCACGTCGGCTTCGTCGCGGGCGGGGACGACCACCGTGACCTTCGGCGGCGCGACCGCGCCGGAACGGGGGTCGCGCAGCGCGGCGACCGCGCGCGTCTGGCGGATCGTCCGCGCGCTGCGGACCAGCACCCCCAAGGTGACCGCGCCGAGCACCGACGACCAGCGGTTCGCATGTCTTCGCGGTGAAACCACCGCCTCAGCGTGCCACGGAAGTGGGGTTCGGGTGCTGCTGGAACGACCGAAGTGGTCGTGAACTCCGCGTGGCGCCCAGGTCCCGCGCCGGTTTCCACGCGGGACCGCGAGATCAGACCGCGCCGTACTCCCGGTCTCCCGCGTCGCCCAGGCCGGGCACGATGTAGCCCGACTCGTTGAGGCGCTCGTCGACGCTCGCGGTCACCACGCGCACCGGCAGCCCGGACTCCTCGAGGCGCCGAACGCCCTCCGGAGCGGTGAGCGTGCAGATGGCGGTGACGTCGGTGGCCCCGCGCTCGACCAGCAGCTCGATGGTGTGCACCATCGAGCCGCCGGTGGCGAGCATCGGGTCCAGCACGAGCACCGGGCGATCGGTGAGGTCGGCCGGCAGCGACTCCAGGTACGGGGTGGGCTGCAGCGTCTCCTCGTCGCGGGCGAGCCCGACGAAGCCCATCTGCGCCTCCGGGATCAACCGGTGCGCCTGGTCGGCCATGCCGAGCCCGGCCCGCAGCACGGGCACCAGCAGGGGCGGGTTCGCGATCCGGTAACCGGTCGTCTTGGCGACCGGGGTGTGGATCGACTCCTCCGCCAGCTCGGCGTCCCGCGTCGCCTCGTAGATGAGCATGAGCGTGAGCTCCTGCAACGCGGCCCGGAACGCGGCGCTGTTGGTGCGCGCATCGCGCATCGTCGACAACCGCGACTTCGCCAGGGGGTGATCCACGACCCGAACGTCCATGACGGACAACCGTAACGGCCGCTCCGCACCCCTGAGGTATCGACGTGTGCGAACGTGGCCCCGATCGCACGCCTACGGGTGCAGGACGACCTTGGTGTAGCCGTCGATGCGCTGGTCGAACTTGGTGTAGGCGTCCGGTGCCTCGTCCAGCGACAGCTCGTGCGAGACCACGAAGCTCGGCTTCGCCCGGCCCTCGATGATCATGTCGCGGAGCTGCCGGTTGTAGCGCTTGACGTTGCACTGGCCGGTGCCGATGACCTGCCCCTTCTCGAACATCCTCCCCACGGAGACGAGCAGCATGCCCTTCTTCGCCTCCTCCGACGGACCGCCGGGGTCGGCCGGGACGTAGAGGCCGGGGACGCCGAGGCGTCCGGTCGGGCGCACGGTCTCGATGAGCGAGTTCAGCACGATGGCGGGCTCCTCCTCGGAGGAGGTGCCGCTCTGCGCCTGGTAGCCCACCGCGTCGACGCCCTTGTCGGCGCCCTCGCCGTCGGTCTGGTCCTTGATCATCTCGACGGGGTCGCCCTTCGAGAAGTCGATCGGGATCGCGCCGATCTCCTCGGCCTTGGCCAGCCGCTCCGGCACGCGGTCCACGCAGAACACCCGCGAGGCCCCGCGCAGCAGGGCCGAGTAGGCGGCCATCAGGCCGACCGGGCCCGCCCCGTACACCGCGACGCTCTCGCCCGGCGAGACCTGGGCGAGCTCGCAACCGTGGTAGCCGGTCGGGAAGATGTCGGCCAGCAGGACGAAGTCGGTCTCGTGGCTGCCGTCGGCGGGCAGCTTCAGGCAGTTGAAGTCGGCGTACGGGACACGCAGGTACTCGGCCTGGCCACCGGTGTAGGGACCCATCGCGACGTAGCCGTAGGCACCACCCGCGAACCCGGGGTTCACCGTCAAGCAGAACCCGGTGTTCTGGGCCATGCAGTTCTTGCAGAACCCACACGCCACGTTGAACGGCATCACCACGCGGTCACCGCGGTTCAGGCTGGTCACACCTTCGCCGACCTCTTCGATGATGCCCATGTTCTCGTGTCCGAACACGATCCCCGGCTCCGCCGCCGTGCGGCCTTCGTACATGTGCAGGTCCGACCCGCAGATCGCTGTCGAGGTGACCCGCACGATGACGTCGTTGGGGTGCTTGATGGCCGGGCGTTCGACCTCATCAACAGCGACGCGGTACGGTTCTTGGTACACGATCGCCTTCATGGCGAACCTCCTGAACACGCGCTTGAATACCCATGTCCCCTCGGGTTACCCCGCCCCGGGCGCGCGTGCACTCACACAGCCGGAGGACTTCAGCGGGCCTGCGCGGCCAGTCCCCGGAGCAGGTCTATGCCGAACTCGAAGCGTTCCCGGTAGTCGCCCTGCGACAGCACCGGCACCATCGACAGCAGCGTCGGGAAGCGGTCCGGGGGCAGGGAAGCGAGGTACTGCTCCAGCTGGCGCATCCGTTCGTCCCGCTGCGCGTCGTCGAGGCCGAAGTCGGCGCTGACAGGAGTGGCAGCCAGGAACGGCACCGGCCAGGAGGCGTTCAGGGCATCCGGTGCTGCTGTTCGTTGGTGTGGACAGCTGGAACGCGCGGAGGTTCCAGGAACCGCCCGGGGGAACGGCGGCAGCTGCCGTTCCAGGTGCGGACCAACCGGACGCCGCAGCGGTTGAGGCGGCCCGCGGCGGCAGCCGCCGTTCCTGCTGTGGCAGTCAACCGGCACCGCCGCAGGTTCTGAGCGGCTTCGTGGCGAGTACGCCGCGACGCCGCGTACTCGAACACTCGAGGAGCGGCGCACGGAGCAATTGCCGAGAAGCGAGGCCTGGCGTGATCACTCCAGTGAGGGCCGCTGGGCGTGGGCAGCGACTTAGACTGCGCGTATGGCATGGACGCCGTTCGACCTCGACGACGCCGTGCGGGACGACCGGTCGCTCCGCCGGTTCCTGCACGGCCTCCCCGGCGTTGACCAGGTCGGTTTGGAGCAGCGGGCTGCTGGCCTGGCCGCGCGCAGCATCAAGGAGGACTCGAAGCTGCAGGCCATCGACACCGCGATCTCGATGGTCGACCTGACGACCCTGGAAGGTGCCGACACCCCAGGCAAGGTACGGGCGTTGTGCGCGAAGGCCCGCAGACCAGACTCCGGGCAGGACGGCGTTCCGCAGGTCGCCGCGGTGTGCGTGTACTCCGACCTGGCGTCGGTCGCCGCCGAGGAGCTCGCGGGGTCCGGGATCCACGTGGCCTCGGTGGCCACCGCGTTCCCATCCGGGCGGGCGGCGCGGGCCGTGAAGCTCGCCGACGTCGAGCACGCCGTGGCCGAGGGGGCTGACGAGGTCGACATGGTCATCGACCGGGGCGCGTTCCTGGCCGGGCGCTACGGGCAGGTCTTCGACGAGGTCAAGGCGGTCAAGGCGGCCTGCGGTGACGCGCACCTGAAGGTCATCCTGGAAACCGGCGAACTCGCCACCCCCGACAGCGTGCGCCGCGCGTCGTGGCTGGCGCTGCTGGCCGGGGGCGACTTCATCAAGACCTCCACCGGCAAGGTCTCCCCCGCCGCGACCCTGCCCGTCACGCACCTGATGCTGCAGGCCGTGCGCGACTGGCGGGACACCACCGGCGAGCTGCGCGGCGTGAAACCGGCCGGCGGGATCCGCAACACCAAGGACGCGGTCCGCTACCTGGTGGCGGTGCACGAGGTCGCCGGGCCCGAGTGGCTCACGCCCGACTTGTTCCGCTTCGGCGCCTCCAGCCTGCTCAACGACCTGCTGATGCAGCGTCGGACCCAGCTCGAAGGCCACTACAGCGGCCCGAACTACGTGGCGGTGGACTGATGACCAGCCCTTGGGAGTACGCGCCCGCGCCGGAGTCGCGCGAGATCGCCGACCTCAAGCCGAACTACCGGATGTTCGTCGACGGCGAGTTCGTCGACGGCGGCGGGCAGCCCATCAAGACCCTGAACCCGGCGACCGAGGAGACCCTCGCCGAGGTCTCCTCCGCCGACACGGGTGACGTGGACCGAGCGGTCGCCGCGGCCCGCCGCGCCTACCACCAGGTGTGGTCGACGCTGCCCGGCGAGGAGAGGGCCAAGCACCTGTTCCGGGTCGCGCGGCTCATCCAGGAGCGCGCCCGGGAGCTGGCGGTGCTGGAGACGCTGGACAACGGCAAGCCGATCAAGGAGTCCCGGGACGTCGACGTCCCCACCGCCGCCGCGCACTTCTTCCACCACGCCGGGTGGGCCGACAAGCTCGGCCACGCCGGCCTCGGGCCCGACCCGAAGCCGCTGGGCGTGGCCGGGCAGGTGATCCCGTGGAACTTCCCGCTGCTCATGCTGGCTTGGAAGATCGCGCCCGCCCTGGCCTGCGGGAACACGGTCGTGCTCAAGCCCGCCGAGACGACTCCGCTGAGCGCGCTGGTGTTCGCCGACATCTGCCGCCAGGCCGGTCTGCCCGCGGGCGTGGTCAACATCGTGCCGGGAGCCGGCGACGTCGGCGCGGCGCTGGTGGCGCACTCCGACGTGGACAAGGTGGCCTTCACCGGTTCGACCGAGGTCGGCAAGCAGATCCAGCGGACCGTGGCCGGGACCGGGAAGAAGCTCACGCTGGAGCTGGGTGGCAAGGCGGCGAACATCGTCTTCGACGACGCGCCGCTGGACCAGACCGTCGAGGGCATCGTCAGCGGCATCTTCTTCAACCAGGGACACGTGTGCTGCGCGGGTTCGCGCCTGCTGGTGCAGGAGTCCGTGGCCGAGGAGCTGCTGGAGAAGCTGCGCGCGCGGGTCAGCACGTTGCGCGTGGGGGATCCGCTCGACAAGAACACCGACGTCGGCGCCATCAACTCCGCCGAGCAGCTGGACAAGATCACCGCTCTGGCGGCGAGCGGCGAAGCGGAGGGCGCGCTGCGCTGGAGCAGCCCGTGCGAGCTGCCCGAACGCGGTTTCTTCTTCGCGCCCACGGTGTTCTCCGAGGTGCAGCAGTCGATGCGCATCGCGCGCGAGGAGATCTTCGGCCCGGTGCTGTCGGTGCTGACCTTCCGCACGCCCGAGGAGGCCATCGCCAAGGCCAACAACACGCCCTACGGGTTGTCGGCGGGGATCTGGACGGAGAAGGGGGCGCGGATCCTGTGGGCGGCGCAGCAGCTGCGCGCCGGCGTGGTGTGGGCGAACACGTTCAACCGGTTCGACCCGACGGCACCGTTCGGCGGTTATCGGGAGTCCGGGTTCGGCCGCGAGGGCGGCCGGGCCGGTTTGGAGGCGTACCTCGATGTCTGACGTGCCCGGCCGGCTGGCCGTCGCCAAGACCTACAAGCTCTACATCGGTGGCGCGTTCCCGCGCTCCGAGTCGGGACGGGTGTTCGCCGTGACCTCTGCCGACGGGGAGTTCCTGGCCAACGTCGCGCACGCCTCCCGCAAGGACGTGCGCGACGCGGTGGCCGCGGCCCGCAAGGCCTTCGGCGGCTGGTCCGGAGCGACCGCCTACAACCGCGGCCAGGTGCTGTTCCGCATCGCCGAGGTGATGGAGGGGCGGCGCGAGCAGTTCACCGCCGAGGTCTCCGCCGCCGAGGGAGTCCCCCGGTCCACCGCTCTGTCCACTGTGGACAGAGCGGTGGACCGGGTGGTCTGGTACGCGGGCTGGACCGACAAGATCGCGATGGTGCTGGGCGCCTCGAACCCGGTGGCGGGTCCGTACCTCTCGTTCAGCACCCCGGAACCGACCGGGGTCGTGGGCGTGCTGGCTCCGCAGGAGTCGTCGCTGCTCGGCCTGGTCAGCGTGGTGGCCCCGGTGATCGCCGCCGGCAACACCTGCGTGGTCGTGACCTCCGGCAGGCGGCCGCTGCCGGCCATCACCTTCGCCGAGGTGCTGGCCACCTCCGACGTCCCCAGCGGCGTGGTCAACGTGCTGACCGGCCGGGCCGCCGAGCTGGGGCCGTGGCTGGCCTCGCACGCCGACGTCAACGCGCTGGACCCGACCGGCGCCCCGGCGGACCTGCGCGGCGAGCTTGCCCGCACGGCCGCCGACACCGTCAAGCGGGTGCTGCCGGTCCGGGGCGAACCCGACTGGACCCGCGAACCGGACCTGCAACGGCTCCGCGCCTTCACCGAGATCAAGACGGTCTGGCACCCCGTGGGCACCTGACGCCCGACCCGGACCTCAGGCCTTCGCGGGGTAGCGCACCCGCCCTCGGCGAACGGCCCCGCCGAGCACGGCGGCGAGGACGACGAGCAGGACGACACCGAGGACCAGGACGACGCCGCTCGGGACGGTGATCACCGGGGTCACGTCGTCGAGGTACAGGGCGCAGGCGGTCTGGGACGCGATGAGCGCGACGAACGCGACGACGGCACCACCGGCGAAGGACTTGGCGTGCGCAAGCGCGGTGAACGCGCGGAAGACGAGCGCGGTGCCCGCCACGACCAGGAGCAGCACGAGCGGCTGCGCCACCACGTCGCGCACCGTGAAGATCACGCCTTCCTCGCCGGCCGCGAGGCCGCGTACCAGGAAGGTCGAACCGAAGAAGGCCAGCACCGCCGCCACCAGCGAGCCGAGGACCACTTCCCAGGCCGGCCGCTTGCCGGTGCTCCGGTCGAGCTGCGCGGCCACCCGCCGGGCGTAGTCGCGCGGTTCGCCGAAGGCCTCGACCGGGTCTTCACCGGTCTCCGCCACGTGCGACTCGACCTCCGCCAGCACCTCACCCACGCGTTCGCCGGACACCTCGTGCATGCGCAGCGCGATGAGCAGGTCGTCGTGGTACTTCCGGTCCAGAACCATCATGCGTGCACCCCTCGCTCGACGACGGTGATCGAGTTCCGGGCGAACTCGACCCACTTCGGCCCCACCTCGGCCAGCACAGCGCGCCCCTCCTCAGTCAACGAGAAGAACTTGCGCCCCGGCCCGCCTTCGCCGGCTCGCCATTCCGCCGCCAGCAAGCCGTCGGCGGCCAACCGGTTCAGCAGCGGGTACAGAGTTCCGGCCTTCATGTCCGGCAGCCCCGCCTCGGCCAGCCGTTGCAGCAGGGTGTAGCCGTAGCCCTCCCCGCTCTCGGCCAGCAGCGCGAGCACGGCGAGGTCGAGGACCCCGCGCAACCACTGCGCCTGCCTGGCCGTCGTGCGTTCCGCCATGGCTAGAACGTACCACCTACTAGTGTGCGTCGCCAACTAGTAGGTCGTGAGGGAGCGACCGGGAGCTCCGGTGGAGGTGGTCAGCGGATCTGCCAGTCCAGGCGGCCGTCCTCGGTCACCGTGGGGTAGCTGTGCCCGGCCGGGACGCCGTTGGACAGCGAGCGGTGGACGTCGGCGAGCATCGCCGCGATGCCCTGCCACTCCGGTCTCAGCACCTGCGCGTGCTCCTGCTCCCACTCCAGCACGCACCCGTGCAACCGGCCCGGCCGCAGGTCCACCACGAGTTCGTCGGCGAAACCGTCACCCGCGATCGGGATCCACGACGGGTGGAAGCTCGACCCCGGGGAGCCCGCGTAGTAGTCGCACGCCGGCCGCTCCCACTGCGCGGTCCAGTGCTTGCGGTGGTCACGCCACGACGCCAGCGCCTGGTCAGCGCCGTACGGCGTGTAGAACGGTGGCAGGACGTCGGCCAGGACATCGCCTTCGGTACCGCCGCAGCAGAGCCAGAGCGCGCGCAGCTCACCCGGCAGTTCGACGGAGAACTCGGTCTCCAGCTCGACGAAGTCCGGCTGCTCGAGCGGTGGGCGCAGGGCTGCTGCGGTGACCGGGGCATGGCGTGCGAGCCAGTGCGCGATCTGGCTCCACAGCTCCGTGACATCCATTCTGATCATGGTCACCGCCCCGTGAGCGGGGCGGTACCGCCAAAGGGGACCTCGACGACGAGCGGTGAGGACGCTGGGCCGATCAGTGGATCCCGGTTCCTCCGAGCCCGCGGGACCGACGAGTGATCGTTACCAACTGTTCCGTCCTCCGTTGCAATGATCGAACCAGCTACGGTGACACCGGACCAGGGCACGAGGTGTCCACGGCCAACCCGTAGGCTTCCGCGGGGTCTGGTTCTGGTGACCGGAGGTAGAGAGATGGCGCAGGACATCGTCCCCATCGAGCTCGGGCTGCCGCAGGGAGACGTCGTCACCCTGTGGGCACCGCACTGGCGCGAAGATGGCGAGGAATGGGAAGCGTTCCTCGGGTACGGGGATGACCTCTACGGGTTCCCCGACCCGGCGCGGCTCGCCGCGTTCGTGCGCACCGCACGGGAGCACGACCTCGACGACCACCCGGCGTGGCACGTGGTGCCCGGGCTGTCGGCCGTCGACCTCAGCCCTGACGAGGACCACCAGTTCGACCTGGTCGGCGTCCCGGAGCTGGTGGCCGAGCCGCTGGACACCTGGACCGTCGCCGAGCTCGCCGACATCGTCGAGATCGCTCGGTCGCTGGCCGAGGTGTGCGAGCTCGACACCGTCACCGAGGTCCTCGACGCCGCCGACGGCTTCTCCCTGCTCAACCAGGGCATGCTGGCATTCGGTGGCCGCGACGGGCAGAAGCGCTGGAACGAGCTGTGCCAAGTCGTGGTCGACCGCTGGGACGAGCTGCTCGACGCCATCGACTCCGTGGTGAGCACCCCCGAGGTGCCCGCGGACGCGGTCGCCACCGCCGAGGCCGAGCTGGCCGAGGCCCTGGAGGCCGACAACGACGACGAGACCGCCGCGACCACGCCCTCCGACGTCGACGAGATCGAAGAGGTCGAGCTCGGCTTCTGGGGTGAGATCGGCATCGACCCGATCCACATCGTCACCAGCGACGCGGAGCACTACACGCTGCGCTGCTACCTCGGCGACGACCCGGTCTTCCTGGGCAGCGGCGACAAGATCGACGTCTTCAGCTCGCCGCGCGCCCTGGCCCGGTTCCTGGCCGACGACGAGGCGGTCGAGGACAACGACCTCGCCCGCGTGGCCACCTGGCCGCGGCTGCGCGACGCGGCCATCGGCGGCGAGCTGCAGGTCGAGGTCGAGCCGGACAACACCTACGTGCTCAACGGGCTCGACACCGACCTGCTCGCGGGTCCGTCCGAAGTAGACGCCACGCAGCTGGACCTGGCCGAGGAACTGGTGCTGGACGCGGCCGTCTGGGCGGGCGACGACAGCGCGGAGAAGGTGCTCCAGCCCTCCGAGCGCCTGGGCTGGCTGGTGTCGTTCGTCCTGCGCCCGACGCCGAACCGGATGCCGCCGAGCCCGCCCTTCGACGACGAGGTCGAGACCTGGCGCACGCTCGTGGCGGACCTGGAAGCGCGCTTCCGGCAGCGCTGATCAAGACGCGCTGATCAGGCCGCGCCGACCAGCGTCCGGCTCGGACGGCTCTGGTTGTAGGCCTGGCGCAAGCCCTTCCGCGCCCGGTAGACCAGGGCCGCCGCGCCGTTGCGGCTGATGTTGTAGCGGCGGCTGAGGTCCGAGGGCTTCTGGTCCTCCACCTCCACCGACCACAGGACCTGGCGCCAGCGCTTGGGCAGCTGGGCGAAGGCCTCGCTGACGCGGGCGCGTTCCAGCTCCTCGGTGACCGGGTCGGTGCACGGCACCGGTTCCTGCGGCTCGCAGTAGTCGTCCAGGTCGGCCGCGAGGAGCGTGCGGCGGGACCGGGCGCCGGCCGCCGAGGCGAGGTTGCGGACCGTGGTGAGCAGGTAAGCGCGGAACGCCCGGTCCGGGCCACCGCCGCGGCGCAGCACGTCGAGGATCTTGGTGAAGGCTTCGGAGACCAGGTCGTCGGCGTCCGCCGGGACGGGCGCGACCTGGAAGGCCATGGTGTGCGCGGCGGCCTGGTGCCGGGCGTAGAGCTCAGCGAAGGCGACCATCGACCCGGCTCGGACGTTGCGCAACAACTCCCGGTCGTCGCCCGCTGGCATCGGACACCCCTCACTGGCTGGCTACGAGGAGTCTCCCGCCGTTCTGGAGAGGCTTACAAGGCGCGGGTTTTCAGATGGTGATCCCGGAACCGCTCAGTTCCGGTCGGAGTGCTCGCCGGCCACCGCCAGGACGCGGGAGACCTCGTCGGCCGCGGCGCGCAGGGGGCGGACGTAGTCGCCGGTGGTGGCCAGCCTGCGAACCGGGAACGAGATGGCCAGCGTGACGGGCGAATCCGCGAACCGGACGGGCGCCGCCAGGCACGCCGTGCCCAGCGAGTACTCCTCGGTGTCGGTGACCAGCGGGGACGCCGGGCACTCCACCAGCTCGCGCAACCCGGTGATGGTGCGCGGGGTGAGGTCTTCCGGCGGGTACCGGCGGAAGTGGTCGCTGCGCTGCTCCTTGCTCAGCGAGGACAGCAGGCACTTGCCGACCGCGGTGGCGTGCGCGGCCTCCCGGAAGTCCACCCAGGCGTCCACCCGCGGGGTGCGGGGACTGTCGACGATCTCGTCGACGGAAACCTCGCCGTCCCGGTAGCAGGCCAGGTAGATCGCGGCGTTGAGGGCTTCGCGGAGGTCGGTCATCACCCGCCGGACGCGGCTGCGGAGCTGCTGCGCCTGCGCAGCGCTGTGCAGGCCGGACACCTGGTCGCCGACGATGAAGGCGCCGTCGTCGAGCTTCTGCAGGTATCCCTCGTGCACGAGGGTCCGCAACAGGTGGTAGGTCGTCGGCAGCGCCAGCCCGGTGGTGCGGGCCAAGCACTTCGCCGTGACCCCTCCCGGATGTTCGCCCACCACCTCCAGGAGTCGAAGCGCCCGCTGGACCGATGCGATCAACGTGGGTTCGCTGCCCCTGCTCACTGCGCCTCCAGGACTGTGCAGCGGCTCGTGCCTGCGGAGGTCCGGCGGCACGCCGTTGTGCCGCCGGAGCTCCGCAGCCTACTGCTCCCGCTGCGTCCGAGTCATGCCAGCATGTCCGAGTACTTCGGCTTGATCTGCTCGTTGATGATCTCGAGCCGTTCGTCGAACCCGATGAACGCCGACTTCATGGCGTTCACCGTGAACCACTGGAACTCCTCCCAGCTGTACCCGAACGCCTCGTGCAGCGCCGCGAATTCGCTCGACATCGAGCAGTGGCTCATCAACCGGTTGTCGGTGTTGACCGTGACGCGGAAGCGGAGCTTCGCCAGCAGGCCGATCGGGTGGTCGGCGAGCGCGGAGACCGCTCCCGTCTGCAGGTTCGACGACGGGCACATCTCCAGCGGGATCCGGCGGTCGCGCACGTACGAGGCGAGCCGACCCAGGTGCACCGTGCCGTCGTCGTCGACCTTGATGTCGTCGACGATCCGCACGCCGTGCCCGAGCCGCTCCGCACCGCAGTGCTGGATCGCTTCCCAAATCGACGGCAATCCGAACGCCTCACCTGCGTGAATGGTGAAATGCGCGTTCTGCTGCCGCAGGTATTCGAACGCGTCGAGGTTGCGGGTGGGCGGAAATCCCGCTTCCGGGCCCGCGATGTCGAAGCCGACGACCTGCGCATCCCGGTACCGAATGGCGAGGTTGGCGATTTCGGTGGATCGCGCGTTCTGCCGCATCGCGCACAACAACGTGCCGATCCGGATCCGCTTTCCCGCGGCCTCCGCGCGGCGTTCTCCCTCGCGGAAACCGTCCTGCACCGCTTGCACGATCTCGTCCAGGGTCAACCCCTGCTCCTGGAAGAGTTCGGGCGCGTAGCGCACCTCGGCGTAGACCACGCCGTCGTCCGCCAGGTCCTCCGCGGCCTCGGCCGCGACGCGGAACAGCGCGTCCCTGGTCTGCATGACCCCCACGGTGTGGGCGAAGGTCTCCAGGTAGCGCTCCAACGAGCCGGAGTCGGCCGCAGTCACGAACCAACGCGCGAGATCGTCGGCGTCGTCGTGGGGGAGACCGGAATACCCGCTCTCGCGGGCGAGGTCGACGACGGTCTGCGGTCGCAGCCCGCCGTCGAGGTGGTCGTGCAGCAGCACCTTCGGCGCCTGCCGGATGTTGTCCAGGTTCACCGGTGTCGACATGCGGCTACGTTACCCGGCCCCGGTCCCGGCACCACAGAGTGCCACCACGTGATCACCCCACGTCCTCCGCGCAGTTCAGCGGCCCGCAACCGCTCCCCCGATCGGGGTTCACCACCTGTTGGCCCAAGGCCGCCCGCGAAAAAACTCACCCGGATGGAGGCACACCCCATTCTTGATGCATTGGGTTCAGGATCGCTGATGCGAACGGCCTATCGAAACGCCGCTGATCGGACCTGATTGGCGGATCAACGTCGCGGAATGTAACGGGGGGCGGCTATGGGCGGGAGAAAGGAGTGGCTACGCTTCTCAAGTCCTCACCCCCCTCGACGAAGGACGCCCCTAGCCGTGACCGAGAACATGTCGTTCGACCGCATGCGCAACATGCTCACGCGTGCGGCTGAGATCCGCGAAAGCGAACAGCAGCAGATTTTCGACGCACTCGACGAAATCCACGCCAGGCTCTCCCCGCTGGAATCCCTGGGCTCCGTGCGCAAGCGCCTGTCCGAGCTGCCCGACCGCACCGAGGTCAGCGTGCTCGCCGAACGACTCGACGAGGCGCTCTCGAAGCTGGAGGCGCACGACGGTGCGCTGCTGGACCTCAAGGGCGCCGTCGAAGCCGTGGTGGACAAGCTCGCCAAGCCCTTCGCCCAGCTCGACGGCCGCCTCGACGGCGTCGCGGGCCGGATGGACGGTGTCTCCGGTCGGATGGACGGCCTGGAGGACAAGCTCGGCCACATCCACCAGCGCATGGACGAGCTCGGCTCGCACCTGGACAAGCAGGACGACCGCCTCGAAGCTCTCCCGGCGTCGGTCAACGACCCGGTGCGCGACCGCATCGACTCGCTGGAGACCAGCCTCCGCGGCCGGTTCGCCGAGATCGACGAGGGGGTGCACGAGCACCTCGACGGCACCCGCGAGGCCCTGCAGCGCGCGGTCACTGACTCCGCCGGCACCACCCAGAAGGGCCTCAGCGAGGCCCAGCAGGAGCTGGCCGCGTCCCAGAAGGAGCTCGCGGAGGCGGTGTCCGGCTCCCGCGACCAGCTGGACGCCAAGCTCGACCACCTGGCCGAGCGCCCGGCGGTGGACCCGACCGACAAGCTCAACGACCTGGCGCAGCGCCTCGAGGCGCTCACCGACCGGTTGGACCAGGTCTCGGGCCGCCTCACCCAGGTCGAGGACAACGTCAACACCCGCATCGACAACGTCGAGCAGGGCGTCAGCACCCGGCTGGAGAACGTCGAGGAGGGCGTCAAGAACGGTCTGGGCGAGCTGGGCGGCACGCTGTCGCAGAACCTCTCGCAGCTGTCCGGCTCGTTGTCCCAGCGCCCCGACGCCGACAAGCTCGGCGCCCTGGTGCGCGAGGCCAACGAGGAGAGCGAGCAGCGGCACGCCGGTCAGCTGGACGAGGCCATGGCGACCTTCGCCGAGCTCATCCTCGGCGGCAGCGCCCAGTCGACCCCGCCGCCGCCCACCACGCTGCCCCGCCAGCAGCGCCGCGGGCGCTCGAAGAGCGCCAAGCGGGAGAGCACTGAGAACAAGGCCCTGGAGGGCGGGGACGAGGACTTCACCGCCGAAAGCGCCTGACCGGACCGGGCTCCTGACCCGCCCCGCTCAGCGGGGCGGGGAGCGGGACCGCAGCGGTTCGCCGGACCGGCCCGAGCGGCGGCACCGGCGGACCTCGGCGGAGGTGAGCGGCGGTGCCGGTCGCGGGAGGGGCGTCACGACGCGCGGCTCGGCTCCGCCGTCAGGATCGTCCGAACCGGATTCCCGGCTCAGCGCTGACCGCAGCGTGGGTCAACGTCTTCGACGCCCTGGTCACCTGGCCGAGCGCGAGGACGTCGCGGCTGCGGCGATGGAGTGGCATCACTGGCCTGCTCGCCCAGCAGCCAGGCGATGGCCGGGGCGATCTCCTGAAGTCCCGGTGTTCACGACCGGTTCGCGGTGACCTTCTCGATGATCAGCGGTGTCGACCTCGCGTCGGCACCGCTGATCTCGTACGCGGGTGCGAGGGTGTCGCGGGCAGCAGCGAGGGCCTGCGGCCGGTCGGTGTGCAGCTCCAGCAGCGGTTGGCCCTCGACGACCTGCTCGCCCGGCTTGGCGAGGCAGACCACGCCGGCGGCGTGGTCGACGGCGTCCTCCTTGCGCGCACGGCCGGCGCCGAGCCGCCAAGCGGCGAGGCCGACGGCGTAGGCGTCAAGCCGGGTGAGCGTGCCCGAAGCCGGTGCGGTGATCGTCTCGCGGTGCTGCGCCTGCGGGAGCTCGGCGTCGGGGTCGCCGCCTTGTGCGGCGATCATCTCGCGCCAGACCTCGTGCGCGCGGCCGTCGGCCAACACCTCCGCCGGGTCCACATCGGACACACCGGCGTGCTGGAGCATCTCGCGCGCCAGCGCGACGGTCAGCTCCACGACGTCCGTTGGACCGCCGCCGCGCAGCACGTCCACGCTCTCGGCCACCTCGAGGGCGTTGCCGACCGCGCGACCCAGCGGCACCGACATGTCGGTGATGAGCGCGCTGATCCGCACCCCGTTGGCCGCGCCGATGTCGACCAGGGTGGTGGCCAGCTCCCGCGCCTGCTCCAGGGTCTTCATGAAGGCGCCCGAGCCGCACTTGACGTCCAGCACCAGCGACTCCGCGCCTTCGGCGATCTTCTTGCTCATGATCGAGCTGGCGATCAGCGGCACCGACTCCACCGTGCCCGTGACATCGCGCAGCGCGTAGAGCTTCCGGTCCGCCGGTGCGAGACCGGCTGTCGCCGCGCAGATCACCGCGCCGACCTCGCGCAGCTGGGCCCGGACCTCCTCCGCGGTCAGGCTCGCCCGCCAGCCGGGGATCGATTCGAGCTTGTCGAGCGTGCCGCCGGTGTGGCCCAGCCCCCTGCCGGAGAGCTGCGGGACCGCCGCCCCGCACGCGGCCACCAGCGGCGTCAGCGGCAGCGTGATCTTGTCCCCGACCCCGCCCGTCGAGTGCTTGTCCACCGTGGGCATGGGCAGCCCGCCGAGCGCGAGCGTCTCCCCGGAGGCGACCATCGCCGCCGTCCAGCGGGCGGTCTCCTCCGAGGTCATCCCGTTCAGCAGCACGGCCATCGCCAGCGCCGACATCTGCTCGTCGGCGACCTCACCCCGGGTGTAGGCGTCGACGACCCAGTCGATCTGGTCGTCGGTGAGCCGTTGTCCGTCGCGCTTCGCGCGGATCACGTCGATCGCGGAACGCATGACGCCTCCTCTGCAGAACCGTGCCGTCCTCAACCCCGGCAGGTGCGGAGACCGGGTGGCACGTCCGGCCGCACGGCACCTGATCGGGTCGGAATTCCTAGAGCTCGAACGCGTCCGGGAGCACCTCCCGCATCGGGCGGACCCCGCGCGGCGTGTCGACGAGGCAGTCGGAGCCGCCCAGTTCCTGCAGGACCTGGCGGCAACGCCCGCAGGGCATGAGCAGGTCGCCGGTGCCGCTGCGGCACGCCACGGCGACGAACCGGCCTCCGCCGGTCAGCCGCAGCTGGCCGGCCATCGTGCACTCCGCGCACAACGTCACGCCGTAGGAGCCGTTCTCGACGTTGCAGCCGGTCACCACGCGACCGTCGTCGCACAGCGCCGCAGACCCCACTTGCAGCCCGGAGTACGGGCAGTGGGCCAGCGCCGCTGCCTCGACCGCCTTGGCTCGCAAGGAATCCCAGTCGACGTCCACCTAGTCCACCCCCCTCCGGTACTGCAGGCCGTTGGCCTCCGGTGGTCGCAGCTGCTGCGCGGCGACGCCGAGGACGACCAGCGTGACCAGGTGCGGGGTGTAGGCGGTGAGCTCCTCGGGCAGCTGGTCGGTGAACCAGTAGACCGAGTACATCGTCGCTGCCGCGACGAGGGAGACGCCCGCGGACAACCGGTTCCCGCGCCACAGCTGGAGCGCCGCGACGACCACGAGCAGCAGGGTGGCTCCGTAGAACAGCGCGTGCACGCTGGTCGCGCCGCTGCGCAGCTGCAGCCCGTCGGAGTAGCCGAACAGCGCGGCGCCGCCGAGCAGTCCGCCCGGTCGCCAGTTGCCGAAGATCATCGCGGCGAGGCCGATGTAGCCGCGGTTGTTGGTCTGGCCTTCGAGGTAGCCGGCCTGCCCGGGGTTGAGCAGCAGCGCGGCACCACCGATCCCGGCCAGCGCACCCGAGGTGATCACGGCGGTGTACTTGTACCGGTAGACGTTCACCCCCAGGGACTCCGCGGCGACCGGGTTCTCGCCGCAGGAGCGCAGCCGGAGCCCGAACGGCGAGCGCCAGAGCACCAGGTAGCTGACCGGGACCAGCAGGTAGGCCAACATCGTCAGCGGTGAGACGCCGGAGACCAGACCACCGAGGATGCCCGCGACGTCGGAGATGCCGACCCGCTGCAGGTCCTCCAGCTGCTGGAGCCACCCGGCGATCGGCTGCACCGAGTAGGTGTCGAACTTCGGCACCGGCGGAGACTGCCTCGGGTTCCGCGAGATCGGCTCGAAGACCAGTGTGGACAGGTACTTCGCGGCCCCGGCACCGAGCAGGTTGATCGCCACGCCGGAGACGATGTGGTTGACCCCGAAGGAGACCGTGGCGATGGCGTGCAGCAGGCCGCCGAGCGCGCCGAAGAGGGCTGCGGCGACGAGCCCGGCCAGCGGTCCCCACTGGTAGCCCGCCCAGGCGCCACCCCAGGTGCCCATGATCATCATGCCTTCGAGGCCGATGTTGATCACGCCCGCGCGCTCGGCCCACAGCCCGCCGAGCGCGGCGAGCAGGATCGGGATGCCCAGCCGCACGGCGGCCTGCACGGTCCCCGATCCGGTCAGCTGCGGCACTCCGGTCTGGTACGAGGTGATCGCCAGGGCGACGAACCCGACCACGACCCACAGCAGCACCCGCGCCCAGCCGGGCACCTTCCTGTCACCGCCCGGTGCGGAGGGGGTCGTTCGTTCCACCACTGCGGTCATGCCCGCTCACCTCCGCTCGCAGCGACCGGCTCGGCGGTCTCCAGCGCCGTGCCGACGCGACGCTGCTCGGCGGCCAGTTCCCGGCGGCGCACCAGCTCGTAGGCCACCACCACGGACAGCACGATGGTTCCCTGCAGGATGGTCACGATCTCCTTCGGCACGCCGATGTTGTCCAGCGTCAGCGAGCTCTTGTCCAAGAAGGACCACAGCAGCGCGCCGAAGGCCACGCCGAGCGGGTGGTTCCTGCCCAGCAGTGCGATCGCCAGCCCCGCGAAGCCGTAGCCGGTCGGGAAGTTGATGGTGAAGGTGTGGTCGCGGCCCAGGATCTCCGGCAGCCCGGCCAGTCCGGCGACTGCACCGGAGATGAGCATCGCGGACAGCACCATCCGCTTGGAGTCCACGCCACCGGCCCGCGCCGCCGTGGGCGACAGCCCCGACGCGCGGAGCTCGAAGCCGTAGCGGGTGCGGTCGAGGAGGACCGCGTAGCCAACGCCGACCAGCACCGCCAGCAGCACCAGGCCGAACACCGTGCCCGCGCCGCCCAGCGGGACACCGGGCACCAGGCCGCTCTCCGGGATGATCCGGGTGCCCTGGCTGTTGCCGCGCATCTCGCCGAAGACCCGGACGAGGAAGGCGATCACCCCGATCGCCAGGGTGTTGAGCATGATCGTGGAGATCACCTCGGACACCCCGCGGTAGACCTTGAGCACGGCGGCGACACCGGACCACAGCGCGCCGGTGACCGCGCCGACGACCACGACCAGCGCGGCGTGCAGCCCGAACGGCAAGCTCACCGCGCCGGCCACGATCGCCGCCACGCACGCGGCCAGGCGGCACTGGCCCTCGATGCCGATGTTGAGCAGGTTCATCTGGAACCCGATCGCGGCGGCGATCGCGACCAAGTAGTACGCGCCCGCGGTGTTGACGATGTCGACCGCGGTCGTGCCCCGGCCGACCTGGGCCACCATCTCCAGCAACGTCGCGCTCGGGTCGGCCCCGGAGATCAGCAGGACCGCGCTGCACAGCACCGCGGAGAAGACGATCGCCAGGGCCGGCGGCAACAACCTCGCCCGCCAGGTGTTCACAGCGCCTCCTGTGTTCCGCCGGGGCAGTCCGCACGCCGGTCGCGCCGGCGCGGTGGGAGAAGGACGTGCCTCACACCGCCTCCTGCGTTCCGGTCATCGCGGCTCCGAGCTGTTCGGGCGTGACGGTGCGCGGGTCGGCCGTGGCGACGAGGCGGCCGCGGAACATGACCCGGATGGTGTCGGACAGGCCGATGAGCTCGTCGAGGTCGGCCGAGATCAGCAGCACCGCGAGACCTTCGGCCCGGGCGCTGCGCAGGTGCTCCCAGATGCCGACCTGCGCGCCCACGTCCACGCCCCGGGTCGGGTGGGCGGCGATGAGCAGCTGCGGGTCGCCGGCGAGCTCCCGGCCGACGATGAGCTTCTGCTGGTTCCCGCCGGAGAGCGCGGCGGCGTCGACGTCGATGCCCGGGGTGCGCACGTCGAACTGCTCGACGATGCGCCGGGTGTCGTCCTTGGCGCCCTGCCGGTCCAGCCAACGGCCGCGGGCGACCGGGCGGCGCGTCTGGTGGCCGAGGATCCGGTTCTGCCACAGCGACTCGTCGAGCAGCAGACCCTGCCGGTGCCGGTCCTCGGGCACGTAGCCGATGCCGGCTTCCCGGCGGGCGAACGTGCCGAGCGCGGTGATGTCCCGCTCGCCCAGCGCGATCCGGCCGGAGGCGATCGGGCGCATGCCCATGACGGCCTCGACCAGCTCGGTCTGGCCGTTGCCCTCGACGCCGGCGATGCCCACGACCTCGCCCGAGCGCACGGACAGGTCGACGTCCTCGAGCACCGGCCGACCGGCCTCCACCGCCGAGAGCTCGGTGACCGAGAGCACGACCCGGTCGGTCACCGCGGAGGGGCCGGTCTCGGGCACCGGCAGCGCGGTGCCCACCATCATCTCGGCGAGCTCGCGGCTGGTCACCTCGGACGCCGCGACGGTCCCGACGGTGGTGCCGCGCCGCAGCACGGTGACGGTGTCGGCGATGCTGCGCACCTCGTCGAGCTTGTGCGAGATGAACAGGAACGTGAAGCCCTGCTCCCGCATGGTGCGCAGGGTGGTGAACAGCTCCTCGACCTCCTGCGGCACCAGCACCGCGGTCGGTTCGTCGAGGATGATGATCCGCGCGCCCCGGTAGAGCACCTTGAGGATCTCCACCCGCTGCCGGTCGGCGACGCCCAGCCGCTCGACCAGCACGTCCAGCCGCACGTCGAACCCGGCGCGCTCGGCCAGCTCGAGCACGCGGCGACGGGCCCTGGCCCCGATGCCGTGCGAGCTCTCCGCGCCGAGCACGATGTTCTCCAGCACGGTCAGGTTGTCGGCCAGCATGAAGTGCTGGTGGACCATGCCGATCCCGGCGGCGATGGCCTCGGCCGGAGTGCGGAAGGCGACCTCCTCGCCGCGGACCCGGACGGTGCCCGAGTCCGGCGCCTGCATCCCGTAGAGGATCTTCATCAGGGTGGACTTGCCCGCGCCGTTCTCCCCGCACAGCGCGTGCACCTCGCCCGCGCGGACGGTCAGGTTGACGTCGGAGTTGGCCACGACGCCGGGGAAGGTCTTGGTGATGCCGGTCAGCTCGACGGCAGGGGGACCGCCGGGTTCCGGTTCGGCAGAGGTGTTCATGGTGCTCCAGGGCTCGTCTCCACCGGCAGCGGATGCGGTTGGACGCTCAACAATGGACGGTTTCACCGTCGGACCGCCCTCCTTTGGCGCGAAAACGCCAACCGGGAGCGGCGGAGGGCGCCTCGCGCGCACCCGCGGTGGGTAGCGAGGCGCCCTCCGTCTCAGGACGGCAGCCGCAGGATCACGGCTTCTCCGGGACCTGGATCTGGCCGGCGGCGATCGCCGCCTTGTAGGCGTCGAGCGTCGGCTTGAGGTCGTCGATCTTGCCGCCCGAGGTCGAGTAGGTGACCCCGTCGATGGAGACGTCGAACTTCTCCGGCACCGTGCTCAGGTCGTTGCGCGCGACCCCGGCGATGTAGTCGTAGACCGCCAGGTCGATGCGCTTGAGCATCGAGCTGATGATGACGTCCTTGTACTCGGCCACGGTCGGCTGGTGGTACTGGTCGGAGTCGACGCCGATGGCCTGCGCGCCCGCTCCCTTGACCGCGCCGAACACGCCCTTACCGGAGGCACCCGCAGCGTGGTAGACCACGTCGGCCCCCGCCTCCAGCTGGCCGGTGGCGACCTCGGATCCCTTGTTCGGGTCCTGGAAGCCGCTGAAGTCACCGGCCGGGGTCAGGTACTTCTGCTCGATCGTGATGTCCGGCGCGGCGGCCTTGGCACCCGCCTCGAACCCGGCCTGGAACTTCTGGATCAGCGGCGTCTGCACGCCGCCGACGAACCCGACGTGGCAGTTCTTCGACTTGTGGGCGGCCACCACGCCGGCCAGGAAGGAACCCTGTTCCTCGGCGAAGACCAGCGAGGTCACGTTCGGCATGCCGTCGATCTGCTCGTCGATGATGGCGAACTTCGTGCCCGGGAACTCCGGGGCGACGATCTTGAGCGCGTCCGCGTAGGCGTAGCCGACCGCGATGACCGGGGTGAAGCCCTCCCGGGCGAGCTGGCGCAGCCGGGTCTGCTTGGCGTCCTCGGGCTCACCGGCGCCGGCGTCGAGCTCCTTGGTCTCCCGCAGCCCCATCTCGGCCTTGGCCCGGTCCAGGCCGGCCACCGAGGCGTCGTTGAACGAGGCGTCGCCGCGCCCGCCGATGTCGAAGGCCACACCGACCCGCATCGCGCTGGCGTCCGGCGGCGGCAGCTGCTGGGTCGTCGAGCTGGTGGGTGCCGGGGCCGCCGCGGGCGGCGGGTTGAGCTTGCACGGTCCGCTGCCCCCTCCCGCGCTGGTCCCGCCCCCGCCGGCGTCCTTCGCGCAGCCCGCCAGCGCCATCGCGCCGGTGAGCAGCAACGCGACCGTCGCGACACCCCTGCGTCGCGTTCCGGCACCCGAGCGCCGTCCCTGAGTCGGCGTTCGCCGCATGCCGTTCCCCTTTCGTCCGAGACCACCGCGCCTCCCCCCGGCCGCGCCCCCGGGTCGCGGGGTCGCGGCGCGGAACACAAGATCCACTTCCGGGTGGACCTGTGCGTTCCGTGCACGGTGCACGTCAGCCGGTGACGTGACTCTCGAAATTAAGGCTTGACGCTGCCGCTTGGTCCTTGCTCGCGTGTCACGAAATGATTTCTTGCTCGATTAACCCGCACGCGCTGCTTGTCTGGTCGATCACAGACGGCTCGGGCGAGTAGGCCGGGGCGATTGGTCGGGTCTAGCATCCATTTCGTCAAGGCCCCAGTTCGTGGCCGGTGACGGGCGTGCACCCAACGTCGATTGGGACCAACTGCAACTCGGGGCCGGCCGCCCCTGTTCCCGAACGCGGGGCCGTCAGTCCACCAGCGAGGTTGGAGGCCTTCCACCATGGCCAGCACCACCGCCTCCGCGGTCGACGCACCGACGCGCGCCGAGACCGTGCGCGCCAAGGGCCGTCTCTACCGCGGCGATCTGGGCATGTGGTCGTGGGTCGCCCACCGGATCACGGGCGTACTCACCTTCTTCTTCTTGTTCGTGCACGTCCTGGACACCGCCCTGGTCCGGGTGTCGCCCAACGCGTACGACACGGTCATCGAGACCTACAAGCACCCAGTGATGATCCTGTTCGAACTCGGGTTGCTGGCCGCTGTGCTCTTCCACGCGTTCAACGGCATCCGCGTCATGCTGGTCGACTTCTGGTCCGAGGGCACGAAGTACCAGAAGCCGATGTTCTGGTCCGTGATCGTGCTCTGGCTGGTCCTGATGGTCCCGGCCGCGATCAGCATGCTCACCCGCGCCGTCACGGAAATCTTCGGGGGTTAAGCGCCAATGTCCGTCACCGACGCACCCATCTCCGTGGACAAGCCGCGCTCCCCGCGCCGGCCCGCCGCGCGCCGCAACAACTTCGAGCTCTACGCCTGGTTGTTCATGCGGCTGTCGGGCGTGCTGCTGCTGTTCCTGGTGCTGGGCCATCTGTTGATCATGCTGTTCCTGGACGGCGGTGTCCAAAGGATCAACTTCGCCTTCGTGGCGGGTCGCTGGGCCTCCCCGTTCTGGCAGTTCTGGGACCTCACGATGCTCTGGCTGGCCGGTCTGCACGGCGGCAACGGGCTTCGTACCGTCATCAACGACTACTCCCGCAAAGACGGCACACGCTTCTGGCTGAAGATGCTGCTGTACGTCTCCGTCCTGCTGACCGTGGGTCTGGGCAGCTTCGTGATCTTCACCTTCGACCCGAACATCGGCTAGCGCCGCAGAGACCACAGCGTGGCGAGGCCGACGCCGATCGCGGGTCCCGCCACAGCCCGAGGAGGCGACCATGCAATTCCACAAGTACGACGTGGTCATCGTCGGCGCCGGTGGCGCCGGGATGCGCGCGGCCATCGAGTCCGGCCAGCGCGCCAGGACCGCCGTGCTGACCAAGCTCTACCCCACCCGCTCGCACACCGGTGCCGCGCAGGGCGGGATGTGCGCGGCCCTGGCCAACGTCGAAGAGGACAACTGGGAGTGGCACACCTTCGACACGATCAAGGGTGGTGACTACCTGGTCGACCAGGACGCCGCGGAGATCATGGCCAAGGAGGCCATCGACGCGGTCCTGGACCTGGAGAAGATGGGGCTGCCGTTCAACCGGACCCCCGAGGGCAAGATCGACCAGCGCCGCTTCGGTGGCCACACCCGCGACCACGGCAAGGCCCCGGTCCGCCGGGCTTGCTACGCCGCGGACCGCACCGGCCACATGATCCTGCAGACGCTGTACCAGAACTGCGTCAAGCACGGCGTGGAGTTCTTCAACGAGTTCTACGTCCTCGACGTGATGATGAGCGAGGGGGCGGACGGCGAGCAGGTCTGCACCGGCGCCATCGCCTACGAGCTGGCCACCGGCGAGCTCCACGTCTTCCACGCCAAGTCCGTGGTGTTCGCCACCGGCGGCTTCGGCAAGGTCTTCAAGACGACCTCCAACGCGCACACCCTCACCGGTGATGGCATGGGCATCATCTACCGCAAGGGCCTGCCGCTGGAGGACATGGAGTTCTACCAGTTCCACCCGACCGGCCTGGCCGGCCTGGGCATCCTCATCACCGAGGGCGTCCGGGGTGAGGGCGGGATCCTCCGCAACGCCAGCGGTGAGCGCTTCATGGAGCGCTACGCACCGACCATCAAGGACCTCGCGCCGCGCGACATCGTCGCCCGGTCGATGGCCCTGGAGGTGCTCGAAGGCCGCGGTGCGGGCCCGAACAAGGACTACGTGCTCCTCGACGTCACCCACCTGGGTGAAGATCTGCTGATGTCCAAGCTCCCGGACATCATGGAGTTCTCCCGCACCTACCTGGGTGTCGAGCCGACCGAGGAGCCGGTGCCGGTCTACCCGACCGCGCACTACGCCATGGGCGGCATCCCCACCAACGTGCAGGGCGAGGTGCTGCGGGACAACGAGAACGTCGTCCGCGGCCTCTACGCCGCCGGTGAGTGCGCCTGCGTCTCGGTGCACGGCTCCAACCGCCTGGGCACCAACTCGCTGCTGGACATCAACGTGTTCGGCCGCCGCTCCGGCATCGCCGCCGCCGAGTACGCGCACGGCACCGACCACGTGGAGATGCCCGAGGACCCGGCCAAGATGGTCGAGGGCATGGTCAACCACCTGCGCACCAACACCGGTGGCGAGCGGGTCGCGACCATCCGCACCGAGCTGCAGCAGACGATGGACGCCAACGCCTCGGTGTACCGCACCGAGGAGACGCTGAAGACGGCTCTGTCGGACGTGCAGGCGCTCAAGGGGCGCTACGGCCGGATCGCCGTGCACGACAAGGGCAAGCGGTACAACTCCGACCTGTTGGAGGCCGTCGAGCTGGGCTTCCTGCTCGACCTGGCCGAGGCCCTGGTCAACGCGGCGCTGGCCCGCAAGGAGTCCCGCGGCGGCCACGCTCGTGAGGACTACACCTCCCGGGACGACACCAACTTCATGCGGCACAGCATGCAGTACAAGGTGCTGCCCGAGTCCGAAGACCCGAACGCGCCGCTCGGGTTGACCGGGTTCCAGGCCGACATCCGCCTGGACTACAAGCCGGTCACCGTCACCCGGTACCAGCCGATGGAGCGTAAGTACTGATGACTGCCGCCACCACAGAACCCAACGCCACGCAGATCCCGGACGACGCCCCGCCGATCCCGGACGACGCGGTGATGGTCACCGTCAAGCTGCTCCGCTACAACCCGGAGCAGGACGAGGAGCCGCACTGGGAGTCGTACCGGATCCCGGCGCTGCCGTCGGACCGGGTGCTCAACCTGCTGCACTACATCAAGTGGTACGTCGACGGGACGCTCACGTTCCGCCGGTCCTGCGCGCACGGCGTGTGCGGCTCGGACGCGATGCGGATCAACGGCGTCAACCGGCTCGCCTGCAAGGTCCTGATGAAGGACATGCTCAACAAGGACGGCGAGACCACGCTGACCATCGAGCCGATCAAGGGCCTCCCGCTGGAGAAGGACCTGGTCGTCGACATGGAGCCGTTCTTCGAGGCCTACAAGGCGGTCAAGCCGTACTTGCAGACCACCGGCAACGAGCCGACCCGGGAGCGGATCCAGTCGGTCGCCGAGCGGGAGCGCTTCGACGACACCACCAAGTGCATCCTGTGCGCGGCGTGCACCACGTCGTGCCCGGTGTACTGGTCGGACGGCAACTACTTCGGCCCGGCCGCGATCGTCAACGCGCACCGGTTCATCTTCGACAGCCGTGACGAGGCCGCTGAGGAGCGCTTGGACATCCTCAACGACGTCGACGGCGTGTGGCGCTGCCGCACGACCTTCAACTGCACGGACGCCTGCCCGCGTGGCATCCAGGTCACCAAGGCGATCCAGGAGGTCAAGCGAGCGCTGATGTTCCGCCGCCGCTGACCCGGACGCAGGAGACGGCGCCCATCCCCCACAGGGGTGGGCGCCGTTTCACGTCCAGGGGGTCCCCCTCGACACTTCGCGCGAAGTTCGACCCCAGAACTTCGAGGTCGAGTCCCGCGAGAGGTTCGAACCCCCACCACCACCGCAACCCCACTGACCTGGGGATACACGCCCGAGCGCGGGGGACCAGTCGAAGTTCGCGCGAGATTCGAGCCCCTCGAACTCAGCCCTCGAACTTCGCGAGAACTCTGAGCGGCGCGCCGCGACATCCCGCCTGACCTGGTGGTACACGGCCGAGTGCGGGGGGAGTTTCGAAGTTCGCGCGAAGTTCCGGGGGTGGCCCGTGGGGGTCGAACCGCGCGAAGTCCGGGGTGGCTGGTTCAGGAGCGGGTTCCTCGGTAGGCCTTCCACCCGAGGACGCCGATGATGGTGCCCAGGACGAGTGAGACCACGGCGATGACCAGGTGGACGACCAGGTACGCCGTGGGGCTGCCCTGCGCCCAGGAGCGGTCGCTGTTCCAGGTGTTGCGCATGAACGCCGGCCACAGCAGGTAGGACCAAACCCCGAAGGCCAGCAGGAACAGCGCAACTCGGCGAGAAATCGTCACGAACCCGAGTATCCGCTGTTACGGGGCTCACCCGGGGTCCCGGGTCGGTTGTGCGACGGACGTTCATGGACAGGACCCGTTAACCTCTCACGTGTGCCTCCGCGTCTTCACCGAACGACGAAACCCCGTGCGAAAAGGCCGTTTTGGGCGGTCCTCGCCGCGTTCCTCGTCGCTCTCCCACTGCTGACCGCCGCTCCCGCCGCAGCGCAGGGGCCCGCCTGCCCCCACGCCGCGGCGCCACCGCCGCCGGTGGACACCTCCGAGGTGCCCCCACCCGGCCAACCCGCTCCGACCCCGGTGCCGGTGCCGGAGACACCGGTCGGCGGTGATCGGATGGCCGAGTGCTCGGTGCTGACCGCGCCCAACCACCCCGGTCCGCCGCCGAACGTCGCCGACTCCGCCGCGAGCTGGGTGCTGGCCGACCTCGACACCGGTCAGGTGCTGGCCGCCAAGGACCCGCACGGTCGGCAGCGCCCGGCCTCCACCATCAAGGTGCTCACCGCCCTGACCGCGCTGCGCGAGCTCGACCTCGACGACACCCTGGTGGCCACCCAGGAGGACGCCAACCAGGAAGGCACCCGGATCGGCCTGCAGCCCGGCCTGACCTACACCGTCGGGCAGGTCTTCCAGGCCATGCTGATGGGCTCCGGCAACGACGCCGCGCACGCGCTGGCCGTGAAGATGGGCGGCGTCCCGGCAACGCTGCAGAAGATGAACGCAGTGGCCGCCGAGATCGGCGCGCTGGACACCCGGGCCGCGACACCGTCCGGTCTGGACGGTGCCGGGATGAGCACGTCCGCCTACGACCTCGCCACCATCTTCCGGGTGGCCATGCGCGAACCCGCGTTCGCCAACGCGATCGCCACGCCGATGATGGTGCTGCCCGGTGCACCCGGCCAGCCTCCGTACGAGCTGTGGAGCGACAACCAGGTGCTGCGCAACTACCCGGGCGGGCTCGGCGGCAAGACCGGGTTCACCGACGACGCGCGGCACACCTTCATCGGCTCCGCGCAGCGTGACGGGCGCCGCCTGGTGGCGGTGATGACGCGCGGCGAGAACACCCCCGTGCGGCTCTCGCACCAGACCATGGCCCTGCTCGACTACGGTTTCTCGCTGCCTGCGGGCACCGCGGTGGGTGAGCTGGTGACGACCTCACCGCGCGCGCCCGAAGCGGCCCCCGCGGCCCGGGCCGACGTGCCGCCTCCCGCGGCCGCCAGGGCACCCGAGTCGTCGTTCTTCGGCACCCTGACCGGCCCGCTGGTGCTGCTCGCGACCGCCCTCGTCGCAGTCGCCGCAGCGGTGCTCCTGCGCCGCCGCCGAGCCCAGCTCGCCCAAGCGCGTCGCCGCGCCTCGGCCGAGAGCGCCGAACACCCCTGACCCTCGCGTGGGTGGCGGTTCCACGAGGACTGCCACCCACCCGGGTGGCCCGAGCAGGCAGCCCCCGCACCTGCGCTGTCGCGTCCGGCGCGCTCCCGGAAGGGGGACCACTTCCAACTGGTGGTAACACTCACTCGAACGAGCACAGCGCTGAAGCGGGAACCGACGGCCCGGTGCGGCGGAACCCGCGGCTGCCCCAGGCGCTTTCGGACTGCCCGCCCTCGCCGCGATCAGGGGGTCTTCGACCGGTGGGACTTGCGGAGAGCGCGGGGGAGGAGCCAGCCGGCAGCGACGCCGAGGCCGAGCAAGCCCGCCGTGGCGCGGGGACCGACCCCTCGGTGGACCTGGACGGTGGGCCGGATGATCGCCGGGGCCGGGGCAGGGGCCTCACCGGTCTCCTGGTTCTCGCGGGCGGAGGCCGTCCAGGCCGTCACGAACAGCAGGAAGCGCGACACCAGGTTCGCGAAGACCAGCAGACCGAGGATCGGGCCGAACGCGGCGCCGGCGGGCGAGTTCGTGACGGTGGCCAGGTAGATCACCCCGACCTGCTTGAGGACCTCGAAGCCGATCGCGCCGAACAGCGCGCCCCAGACGGCGCTGCGCAGCGTCACCGGTTTGCGCGGCAGCCGCGCGAGCACCCACATGAACACCAGCCACCCTGCCAGCAGCGACAGCAGGATCGTCAGCACCCGCAGCACCACGCCCGCGAAGGCGCTGCCTCCGAAGCCAGCTGCCTCCAGCAGCAGCCGTCCGAGCCCGCCGCCGAGCGCGCTGATGCCGAACGACAGCGCCATCGCCAGTCCCAGCCCGAACAGCGACAGCAGGTCGGACCCCATCCGCTTGAGCGTCGGCTGGGGTTCGGGCTCCTGGGTCCACTGGGCGGTCAGCGCCTCGCGCAGGTTCGTCATCCAGCCGAGCCCGGAGTAGAGGGCGGTGAGCAGACCGATGATGCCGACCGCGCCCGCCTGCTTGATGGCTTGGTCGACGACCCGGTTGAGCATGTCGCTCATGGCCGGGTTGGGCACCGCCGAGGTGATCGACCCGCGGAGGCTGGCCAGCAGCTCGGGGTTGCCGCGCAGCACCAGACCGGCGACGGCGAAACCGATCATCAGCAGCGGCACGAGGGCGAGCACGCTGAAGTAGGTGATCGCCGCGGCGTAGTAGTCGCCGTACTGCTGCTGGTAGCGGCTGACCGCGCGGAGCAGCCGGTCGAGCCACTCGTGCTGCTGCCGCAACCGGGCCAGCCGGCCCGGCTGCTCCTCCTGGTCCGTCATGGGTGCGCCTCCCACCGAACGGCATTCCCCCGAACGGTGGCAGGCTACCCGCAGTTGATCAGATCAGCGCAGCGGAGAAACGAATCCCACCCGTTCGAAGACGGTCCGCAGCGTCTGGGTGCTGACCTCGCGGGCCTTCTCCGCTCCCCGGTGCAGGACCTTGTCCAGCTCGGCCGGGTCGCTGAGGTAACCGTTGACCTTCTCCTGCAGCGGAGTCACGAACTCGACGACGACTTCGCCAAGCTCCTTCTTCAGGTCGCCGTAGCCGCGGCCCTCGTAGGCGGTTTCGAGCTCGGCGATGCGCTGCCCGGTCAGCGCGGAGTAGATCGCGAGCAGGTTGGAGATGCCGGGCTTGTTCTCGACGTCGTAGCGGATCTCGCGCTCGGTGTCGGTCACCGCCGAGCGGATCTTCTTCGCCGAGCGCTTCGGGTCCTCCATCAGCTCGATGACGCCGCTGGGCACCGACTTGCTCATCTTCGACGTCGGGTCCTGCAGGTCGAAGATCTTCGAGGTGTCCTTCGGGATGTGCGCCGCCGGGACGGTGAAGGTCTTGCCGAAGCGCGAGTTGAAGCGCTGCGCGAGGTTGCGGGTGAGCTCCAGGTGCTGGCGCTGGTCCTCGCCGACCGGCACCGCGTCCGCCTGGTAGATCAGGATGTCCGCGGCCTGCAGGACCGGGTAGGTGAACAGGCCGACGCTGACGTGGTCGGCTTCCTGGCGGGCGGACTTGTCCTTGAACTGGGTCATCCGGCCGGCCTCGCCGAACCCGGTCATGCACTCCAGCACCCAGGAGAGCTGCGCGTGCTCGGGCACGTGGCTCTGCACGAACAGGGCGGAGCGGTCGGGGTCGATGCCCAGGGCGAGCAGCTGCGCGGCCGACAGGCGAGTCCGCTGCCGGAGCAGCTCGGGGTCCTGCTCGACGGTGATGGCGTGCAGGTCCACGACGCTGTAGAAGCACTCGTAGGTGTCCTGCATGGTGACCCATTCCCGCAGGGCGCCGAGGTAGTTGCCGAGGTGGAAGGAGTCGGCCGTCGGCTGGATGCCGGACAGGACGCGGGGCCGGCCCTCGGACTGTTCGCTGGTCTGGGTTGCGGGGCTGTCGCTGCTCACGGAGTCGATTCTCGCAAGCGCCGCCTCGCGCACGGGACCGGGTTCACCCCTTGCGCTGGTTCTCCGGCTGGATCTTCTTCTTGCGGAAGACGCCGACCACCATGCCGGCGACGCCGAGCGTGACGGCGCTGAGGCCGACCGGGCCGAGGGAGTCCATCGACGGTGCGGCCACGACGACAGTCTTGGACTGGGCTTCGGCGAGCCCGGTGCTCGTCGGCAGGAGCGCTGCGGCAACGGCGACAGGTGCGAGAGCTCGCCTGATCACGCGAGATATTCGGCTACGCAAGAGCGTGCCTCCCTGCGGAAGTTGACCCGTTCGGGTCATCTACTCGTGTGGACCGGTGGCGGACGGTACCGACCGCCTGTGTCGACCGTGGTTGCCTTGCGTGAACTAACCACGACAGGGTGATCATATTTTCCGGGTTCGCGGGCTCTCAGGCGGGTTGTGGATCATCGACGTTGCAGGTGAGTGGTGGGACCGACCGGGGGTCGGCCCCACCTGCCGTCACCTGGAGACCTGAATCACACTCAAATGGAGCATCGAGGCTCACACAGCGCTGATGCCCAGCTGCACCTGGCCCACGCGCCCGTAGGTGGTGGTGCGCTGGCGTGCGGTGCGCCCCGCGCGAGCGGCGAGCTCGTGCAACTCCTCGACGCTGCGCTCGGAACCGTGCTCCGACCCGGCCATCCGGCTGATGGTCTCCTCCATCAACGTCCCGCCGACGTCGTTGGCGCCGCCGTTGAGCACCTCGGTGGTTCCGGCGTCACCGAGCTTGACCCACGAGGTCTGCACGTTGTCGATCCGGCCGTGCAGCAGGATCCGCGCCATCGCGTGCACCGCGCGGTTGTCCCGCCGCGTCGGCCCCGGCCGCGCGAGACCCGCCAGGTAGATCGGGGCGTTGCGGTGCACGAACGGCAGCGGCACGAACTCGGTGAACCCCGCCCGGCCGTGCTCGCGGGCCCGGTCCTGCACCCCTGCCAACGTGCGGAAGTGCCCCAGCCAGTGCTCTGGGTGGTCCACGTGGCCGTACATCATCGTCGACGAGGACGGGATGCCGAGCCGGTGCGCCGTGCTCACCACGTCGATCCACTCGGCGGCGGGCAGCTTGCCCTTGGTCAGCACCCAGCGGACCTCGTCGTCGAGGATCTCCGCCGCGGTGCCCGGGATGCTGCCCAGACCGGCGTCCTTGAGCTCGGCCAGCCAGTCCTCCACCGACACGCCCGCCTTCGCCGAGGCGCTGACGATCTCCATCGGGCTGAACGCGTGGACGTGCATCTCCGGCACCCGCTCCCGCACCGCTCGCACCAGGTCGGCGTAACCCGACACCGGCAGCCGCGGGTCGATGCCGCCCTGCACGCACACCTCGGTCGCCCCGGCCCGCCACGCCTCGTCGGCGCGGTCGGCGACCTCCTCCGGTGAGAGCCGGTAGGCGTCGGCGTCGCGCTCGCGCTGCGCGAAGGCGCAGAACCGGCAGCCGACGTAGCAGATGTTGGAGAAGTTGATGTTGCGGTTGACCACGTAGGTGATGTCGTCGCCGACGACCTCGCGCCGCAACCGGTCGGCGATCCCGGCCAGCTCGTCCAAGGCCGGCCCGTCGCAGGTCATCAACGCCATCGCGATCTGGTGGTGCTGCTCCTCCAGCAGGGCCGCCGGGTCGGAGTCGGCAAGCCGCAGGCCCTCCTTCACCTCGCCGTCCAGCCGTTGCGGAGCCGCCGCCGACGGGACCTGACCGCGCAGCTCCTCCCAGTCGCCGTAGACGGTGTCGAAGTCGGTGCGGCGGTCCTCGGTCCGGCCGTCGGTGTCGATGCTGCGGTGCAGGTCGGTGCGCCCGATCGACTCGAAGCCACCGTCGGGCTCCTGCCACTCGCGGCCCACGACCTCGGCGTCGGGATCGGCGAACCCGTCGGCGTCCGAGAGCGCGTCGACGTGGGCGGCGACCCTCAGGTCCAGCCACTGCGTGCTGTCCCCGGCCAAGCCCTTGCGCACGTACCGCGGGTAGGCGGTGAGCCGTTCCCGCAGCCGGTACCCGGCCTGCTCGGTGAGCTCGTCGAGCTCGGTGATCTGCGGCCAAGGCCGTTCCGGGTTGACGTGGTCGGGGGTCACCGGCGAGACGCCACCCCAGTCGTCGATGCCGGCGCGCAGCATCAGCAGGTGCTCCTCGCCGACCAGGTTCGGCGGCGCCTGCACGCTCACCCCCGACGGCATCAGCAAGCGGGCCACGGCGATGGTGGCGGCCAGGTCCTCCAGGTCGGCGTCGGGCATGCCCCGCATCGCGGTGTCCGGCTTCGCCCGGAAGTTCTGGACGATGATCTCCTGGATGTGGCCGTACTGGCGCGCGGACTGCCGCAGCTCCAGCAAGGACTCGGCGCGCTCGGTGCGGGTTTCCCCGATGCCGATGAGGATCCCGCTGGTGAAGGGCACCGCGACGCGACCGGCGTCGGTGAGCACGCGCTTGCGGACAGCGGGTTCCTTGTCGGGGCTGCCGTAGTGCGGACCGCCCTTCTCGCTCCACAACCGTTCCGACGTGGTCTCCAGCATCATCCCCATGCTCGCCGCCACGGGCTTGAGCCTGGTCAGCTCCGACCAGGAGAGCACTCCGGGGTTGAGGTGCGGCAGCAGACCGGTCTCCTCCAGCACCGCGATCGCGCAGGACCTGACGTAGTCCACTGTGGAGGAGTAGCCGCGCGCTTCGAGCCACTCGCGGGCGGCGGGCCAGCGCTCTTCCGGCCGGTCCCCCAGCGTGAACAGGGCTTCCTTGCAGCCCGCGGCGGCTCCCTGCCGGGCGATCTCCAGGACCTCGTCGCGTTCCAGGAACGCCGACTCCACCTTGTGCGGGACGGTGGCGAAGGTGCAGTAGTGGCAGCGGTCCCGGCACAGCCTGGTCAGCGGGATGAAGACGTTGCGGCTGTAGGTGACGACGTCCGGGTGCCCCTCGGCGATCAGGTGCGCGTTCCGCGCCTTGCCCGCCGCCGCGAGGAGCTGGTCGAGGTTATCGCCGCGCGCGTGCAGCAGGACCGCGGCTTCGGTGGCGTCGAGCGTGACGCCGTCGGTGGCGCGGCGCAGCGCACGCCGCATCGCCGATGAGCTCGGGGTCCGTTCCGGCGGGGTGATGTTCAAATCTGCAACCGACACCCGACGACTCTAAGTCCGCTCGCAGTGGTTGCCCAGCCTTCACCTGCGTGCCGAGTCCCTCACCCTCGGCGATCGAATTACTCCGTTGAGCCCTATCAACTATCCCCAGATCAGGCGCAAAATCCGGACGAATATCACTGGGTGATCCATTCTTCGTCTCCACGGGAGGGACAAGTTGTCACGCAGAAGTAGGAGAGGTCGTTCGCTGCGGATCGCAGGACCGGCCCTCGCCCTGGCCCTGCTGCTCCCCGCCGGACTCCTCGGCTCCGCGCCACAAGCGCCCGCCGCCTCGGCCGTTCCGGCGCACTTCGTGGTCGTCGGCCCGGTCGGTGACGGCCTGGCGCAGACCGAGGAGTCGGTGCGCGCCGTCGGCGGCACCGTCGTGCAGAGCTGGCCGCAGATCGGTGTCGTCGTGGCCACCTCGGCCGACCCGGCCTTCGCCGCGGCCGTCCGGCAGCAACCGGGCGTCGAACAGGCAGGAGCCAGCCGCAACCTCGCCGAGCAACTGCCGCCGGCCGAATCGACGACGCTGGAGACCCTCGAAGGCACCGCGGGCGGTGTGAGCGCCTCCGCCGCCGACGGCCAGGAGCCGTTGGAGGCCGACCAGTGGGACCTGCCGCAGATCAAGGCCGACCAGGCCAGCGCGATCTCGCAGGGCAGCAAGGACGTCACCGTCGGCGTGCTGGACTTCGGCATCGACCCCACCCACCCCGACCTGGCTCCGAACCTGGACGTCTCGAAGTCGGTGAGCTGCGTGGAGGAGGGTGTGCCCAACCAGGACCCGGAGGCCTGGAAGCCGCAGGACTCGACGCAGGCCCACGGCACGCACGTCTCGGGCACGATCGCCGCCGCGCGCAACGGCGTCGGCGTCGCCGGGGTGGCCCCGGACGTCTCGCTCGCCTCGGTGCGGGTGATCGACGACGACGGGTTCATCTACCCCGAGTACGCGATCTGCGGGTTCATCTGGGCCGCTGAGCACGGCCTCGACGCGACCAACAACTCCTACTTCGTCGACCCCTGGTACCTGTGGTGCGACAGCGACCCGGACCAGAAGGCCGCCGCCGAGGCGGTTCGCCGCGCGGTCGCCTACGCCGAGGGCCACGACGTGGTCAACGTGGTCTCCGCGGGCAACAGCAACTGGGACCTCTCGAAGCCGATCCACGACACCAACAGCCCGAACAACGGCGGCCCCACGCAGGACCGCCAGACCGGGCCGAACTGCCGCGTCCTGCCGGGCGAACTCCCGGGCGTGGTGGCGGTGTCCGCGGTGGGCGTGAACGCGGTGAAGTCCTACTACTCCAACTACGGCCTCGGCTCGATCTCGGTGACCGCCCCGGGCGGCGACGCGCGGCAGGTCCCGGAGACGCCGTCGGCCAACGGCCGGGTCCTCTCCAGCGTGCCCGGTGGCGGCTGGGGCTGGATGCAGGGGACGTCCATGGCGGGTCCGCACGTCGCGGGCGTCGTCGCCCTGGTGCGCAGCACCCACCCGGACTGGACGGCGCAGCAGGTCATCGGCTCCCTGGCCCAGAACTCCGACCGGCTGCCCTGCCCGGAGGACTACGACGGCGACGGTGACGGCGTCGTCGACGCGTTCTGCGCCGGAGGCCCCACCGGGGCCGGTTTCTACGGCGCCGGCCTGATCGACGCCCTCGACGCGGTCACGAAGTGACCCGCACGACCGGCTGACACTGCCCCCGCCCGACGGGAGGGAGGAGCGCTCCTCCCTCCCCGGAGGTGGGGGCAGTTCACGGTGGACCGGCAGCCGTGGGGGCGGACGTGCCCGCGCTCGCTCCGGTTGCCCGCTTCCCCTGGTGGCAGGACGCTTCGGGAGTGGGAGATTCGGAGAGTTTCGTGATCGTCGGCGCCGGCATGGCCGGCGCGAAGGGTGCCGAGGCGCTGCGCGACCAGGGGTTCGACGGGCGGATCACGCTGCTGGGCGAGGAGTCGCACCGCCCCTACGAGCGGCCCCCGCTGTCCAAGGACTACCTGATGGGCGGCGCCGAGTTCGCTGAGGCCTACGTGCACCCGGAGACCTGGTACGCCGACCACCGCGTCGACCTGCGGCTGAACACCACCGCCCAGCGCATCGACCGCTCCCTGCGCCAGGTCGAACTCGCCGACGGCACCCGCGTGGACTTCGACAAGCTGATGCTCGCCACCGGTGCCCACCCGCGCTCCCTGCCGATCCCGGGTCACGACGCCGAGGGCGTCCTGCACCTGCGCCGGGTCGAGGACTCCGACCGCATCAAGCGGACACTGACCGAGGTCGAGCACCTGGTGGTGGTCGGCGCGGGGTGGATCGGCTTGGAGGTCGCCGCCGCCGCCCGCCAGGCGGGTGTCGAGGTGACCGTGGTGGAGACCGCCGAACTGCCGCTGCTGCGGGTTCTCGGCCGCGAGGTCGCGGAGGTCTTCGCCGCCCTGCACCGCGACCGCGGCGTGTCGTTCCGCTTCACCACCGCCCTCGACCAGATCCTCGCCCCGTCAGGCCAGGTCACGGGCGTTCGGCTGACCGATGGCCTGGAGATCGAGACGCAGGCGGTGCTGGTCGCGGTCGGTGTCGATCCGGCCGTGGAGCTGGCCGCCGACGCGAAGCTGCGCGTCGGCAACGGCATCCTGGTGGACACGACGCTGCGCACGGGTGATCCGAACATCGTCGCGGCAGGCGACGTGGCCAACGCGTTCCACCCGTTGCTGGGCAAGCAGATCCGCGTCGAGCACTGGGCCAACGCGCTCAACCAGCCCGCGGTGGCCGCGTCCTCGATGCTCGGCGGCGACCGCACCTACTCCGAGCTGCCGTACTTCTTCACCGACCAGTACGACCTGGGCATGGAGTACCTGGGCCACGTCGACCCGGGCGAGTACGACGAGGTGCTGTTCCGCGGTGACGTCGAGGCGCGCGAGTTCATCGCGTTCTGGCTCTCCGAAGGCCGGGTCCTGGCGGGCATGAACGTCAACATCTGGGACGTCACCGAGCAGATCACCACCCTCATCACCTCGGGCGCCACCGTCGACCGCCAGGCCCTGGCGGACCCCAGCGTTCCGCTCAACGAGCACATCGCCCGGTAGTCGCGGAGATCCGCTCCTCCTCAGCGCGGAATCCGGCTAGGGTCAACGCGGAACTGGGGAGGAACCACATGCGCACCCTGACCTACGTGATCGCCTCGACGATCGACGGCCGCATCGCGGGCCCGGAGGGCGGGAACCCGGACTTCTTCCTCCTCGAGGGAGACCACGGGGAGTTCCTGCGCGCCGAATACCCGGAGCTGCTGCCGTCGCACGTCCGGCCGATGTTCGGCCTCGACGGAACACCGAACCGGCACTTCGACACGGTCCTGCAAGGGCGCGGCAGCTGGGACATCGGGGTGCAGGACGGGTTCACCAACGCCTACCAGCACCTGCGGAGCATCGTGTTCTCCCGCAGCATCGCCGAAAGCCCGGATCCCACGGTCGAATTCGCCGCCGGCGACCCCGTCGAGCGGGTGCGCGAGCTCAAGCGCGAACCCGGCCAGGGCATCTGGCTGTGCGGCGGCGGCACGATCGCAGCCGCCCTGCGACCCGAGATCGACGAGATCATCGTCAAGCTGCACCCGGTGGTCGTGGGATCCGGAACCGCCGCGTTCGACGGCGATTTCTCCCCGGCGCAGTTCGACCTGGTCGAAGCCACGCCCTTCAAGAGCGGAGTGGTCCACCTCCACTACCGCCGAGGGTGACGGCCTGAGTTCAACCACCGTCCCGGTGCCGTGGTGTCGCTGCGGACCGTGGCCGCGCGGCTGACCGGAGCTACGAGAGCGTCCGCCTGCTCGCCACGGCGCAGCGCGGCCCGGTGGTTCTCCACCTGCCATGTCCGGCGACGGGTGGGCCCTCTACTCCTGGTCCCAGGTGGTCGATTGGTCAACTCGTCAGCTCGGCTACGCGGAGGTCGTCGCGTCCTACGAGTCCGAGATCGCAGCAGCGGACCACATCGTGCGCGCGCGGAACATGCTTCACGACGACGCGGAGCGGGAAGAACGCTGCCGCCTCCTGTCGGCGTGATCTGCACGAGTCCACCACCGGTACCTGAGTGGCACTCAAGCGTGCACCGGCTCCGATCCCGCGCTGAACAAGCTTCTTCGGATCTCGCGCGCGGTTCGACGCCCGGATCCCACGTCGGACCGCGCGCTGATTCGAATTTCGCGCGATTTTCGACCCCTGAAGTTCGCCGGCGAGTTCCGCGCGAATTCCGAAGGGGGACTCCAACAGCAACACCCCTGGCCTTGAGCGGCTTCGAGGCGAGCACGCCCAGCGGTCTGGATGAGAGGTGCGCGGCGGAGCCGCTCAGATCGTTGCGGCACCGCCGAGCGAGGTGGTGTGGCGGGGCTAGGCGAAGCGGGCGAAGCCGACCGCTCTCCCGATGATCGTGAGCGGCGTTCCGGCTTCGGCCATGGGGCGCAGGCCTTCGCGGATGCCGTCGTCGAGGTGGCCGTGGACGTCGAAGCGCTCGACCTCGCAGTGCTCCACGACGCCGCGGATGTAGGGGTCCGACAGCCGCCAGTGCTCGCGGACGGCGTCCGAGTCGCGGTAGAGCTGGTAGCTGTAGGCCAGCATCCGCTCCTCGTCGATGAACACGTCCACCATGAGCTGCGGGCCGTGCTCCTCGACGAACTCCACCGCCCGGCGCACCGCCTCGGTGAACTCCTCGAGGTGCCCGTCGAAGATCCGCATGGTGTTGCCGAAGAGGATCGGTCCTTCACCAGGCTTCACCATGCGACCAGTCCTCGAACTTCGAGACCCGAGACCCACGGGAGGGGACTGCCGAACCAGGAACGGCGCCCCACTGGCGGTCAGCTTCCACTCCGGACCCGTCGAGCTCACTCCGCCGAGGACTCCCCGAAGACTCCCGAAGGGTCAGAAGTCGTAAGTGACCGTGACGGGGGCGTGGTCGCTCCAGCGCTGGTCGTAGCTCGGGGCGCGCTCGACGACCGCTTCGGTCGCTCGCGCGACCAGGCCGGGGGTGGCGACCTGGTAGTCGATCCTCCAGCCGGAGTCGTTGTCGAAGGCCTTGCCCCGGTAGGACCACCAGGAGTACGGGCCGGGGCCCTCGGGGTGGAGGCTGCGGACGACGTCGGTGTAGCCGGACTCGAAGACCTCGGTGAGCCAGGCCCGCTCCTCGGGCAGGAAGCCCGCGGACTTCCGGTTGGCCTTCCAGTTCTTCAGGTCGACCTCGCGGTGGGCGATGTTCCAGTCACCGCAGACCACGACCTCGCGCCCGGAGGCGACGGCGCGCTCGCGGAGATCGGCGAGGTACTCGCCGAACTCCTTCATGAAGCGTTCCTTCTCGTCCTGCCGCGGTGTGCCGACATCACCGCTGGGGAGGTAGAGGCTCGCGACGGTCACTCCCGGGAAGTCGCATTCCAGGTAGCGACCGGATTCGTCGAATTCAGCGGAACCGAAACCGGTTCGAACGTCTTCCGGTTCAGCACGGCTGTAGATGGCCACGCCCGCGCGCCCTTTCGCCGAGCTCGGCGCCAGAGCCGTGTGCCAGCCGCCCGGCTCGCGCACCGCTTCGGGGAGCTGATCGGGTTCGGCGCGCGTTTCCTGCATGCAGATCACGTCCGCGCCGGTCCCCGCGAGCCACTCGAGGAACCCCTTCTTGGCGGCGGCGCGCAGACCGTTCACATTGACCGTTGACAACGTCAGCACGTCCCCGAGCCTATCGACCTCCTTTCCGCAGTTCGCACGCCCCGCGTTGAGGATTCCCACCGCCGATCGAGCCGATCACCGAACTCCGGCCGATGACAACGCCCCGCAATCCCCCGATCGCGCAGCGTTGACCTGCGCCGTGACCACCGGCCAGGGGAAGCGACTAGACCTCCGGCGTTGTTCCACTAAGATCGCCCCACGTAACGTTCGACCGCTCCGACTCGACAACGGGTCGTAGAGCGTCCGAAAAAATCTTTCGCAGGAGGTCTCGCGTGGCCCCGGACACCGCCACGGGAAGCGGCCCCACGGCTCGCCGTCTCGTGCTGGGCAGCCAGCTGCGCAGGTTGCGCGAGGCCAAGCAGATCTCCCGGGAGGACGCCGGTTACGCCATTCGCGGCTCCGGGTCCAAGATCAGCCGGCTGGAGCTCGGCCGCGTCGGCTTCAAGGAACGCGACGTCGCCGACCTGCTGACCCTCTACGGGGTCGAGGAGGACTCCGAACGTGAGTCCTTCTTGGACCTCGTGCGCCGGTCCAACGAACCGGGCTGGTGGAACCGCTACAACGACCTGATCGCCCCGTGGTTCCAGGACTTCGTCGGCCTCGAGGAATCGGCCTCCCGGATCCAGACCTTCGAGCTCCAGTTCATCCCGGGCCTGCTGCAGACCGAGCGCTACGCGCGGGCAGTCGCCAGCCAGGGCCGCCCGGAAGCCGAGGACGACGAGGTCGACCGCCGGGTGCGGCTGCGCTTGCAGCGGCAGCGGATGTTCGCCCGGCCGAAGGCGCCGCGGGTGTGGGCGGTGATCGACGAGTCGGTCCTGCACCGACCGATCGGCGGCAAGAGCGTGATGCGCGAGCAGATCGAGTCCCTGCTCGACGCCACGAAGTTGCCGACGATCACGCTGCAGGTGCTGCCCTTCTCGCTCGGTCGCTCCGCCGCCGAAGGCGCCTACACGATCCTGCGGTTCGCCGAGCCGGAGATCCCCGACATCGTCTACCTCGAACACCTCTGCGGAGCGCTGTACCTCGACAAGCCCGAGGACATCGAGGTCTACAGCAAGGTCAGCCACCGGCTCGCGGTGGACGCGCTGACCCCCGAGGGAACCCGCAAGATGCTGCACGAGCGGCTCCGCGAACTCTGAGACCTACCCGGGAATTTCCCAGCTCATAGGCCATTCGGCCGACCACCGGCAGCTGTTCGCCGCGCACCTGGCGCCAAGTGCCGTCGTCGCGGCTGCGACCGTCCGTGTGATCGCCATCTCAGTGCTCTGCACGTGCATTCAATCGTGCATCTGCAACTGGTACGTTCCCTGCACGATCAACTGCACGTGCAGATGATCGGTGCAAGACGAGAGTCGGGGAAAAGGGTGGGGTTCGGATGACGAACATCCAGAACGGTATGCCCGCTAAGCAGCTGCCCAACGCTGACTGGCGCAAGAGCCGCCACAGTGGAGCAGTGGGCAACTGCGTCGAGCTGGCACCGTTGGTCGACGGTGGGGTTGCCGTCAGGAACTCGCGCTACCCCGAGGGCCCGGCACTGGTCTACAGCAGGGACGAGATCGCAGCGTTCCTCAACGGAGCAAAGGACGGCGAGTTCGACGACCTGATCGTCTGAACCGGCCGCCACATGGTCTGAGCCCCTACGACGAACAACGGTGGCGCCATGAACGACATAACCCACGGCCTGCAAGCTCTGGTCGCCCGCGACTTCCAGTTCACGCATCCCCGCGATGCCAGCGGAAGCCTGGTCGCTGTGGTCGGAATCCGCGTGCACCGCGGCGTTTTCGACATCCTCCAGCTCTTCGGCGAGAACGACGCTGACGCCGCGCGCATCCCGGCCGACGAACCCGACGTGCTGTTCCCGAACCGCGTGCTGTGGCGGACCAACGGCCCGGCGCTGGACGTGATCAACGAACTGCTGGACCTGCCGGAACCGCTGCCGGAGACCGGCGCGGAGCCTTCCGGCTGCTGGGTCCCGACCCACGCCGGCCGTTCGAAGTGGCTCGCCGTCACGGCGTGAAGCCGGCCCGCAACAGAGCCTGATTCGCGGTGGGGCACGTCCCACCCCGGGCCTGGTTCTGCTGCCGCGTTCCCCCGTCCGGCCGCGGCGCGCGTCCATCCCCCGTGGTCGCGCGCCTGGGCCGACACCCCCGGAGATCGGGTTCCCGCACGAGTCCCCCAGCGCGCGGGAACCCGATCTCGTGCTTCGGGCGTGGAAGAACGAATGCGCCAACGGGTTCCGCTGCCGCATCCGTCCTCGGAGGCCGGTCAGATGTCGAGCTTGAAGGCCTGGGTGTCCCTCGCGTTGGTGTCGGGGTTGGTGGAGGAGTCGCTGGTGATCCGCTCCCGCTCGGTGAGCTGCAGCGAGCCGCTCCGCGACGGGCTCTGCGGGATCGACACGACCAGGCGCGGCGTGGTCTTCGGGCTGAACACGACCGTGCCGTCGTTGCGTCGGTTCAACGTCCAGTGCTGAGCCGTGTCGGCCGCGTCGCACGCGGCGGTGCGCAGCTCACCTCCTGCACGCCCCTCCGCGGTCACGCACTGCCGGTTCTCCGTGCTCTTGATGCTCACGGAACCGTCGGCCTGCTTGGTGATCTCCCACTCGTCGACCGCTCGGGGTTGCGCGAAGGAGTGGGGCTGCAACGTCATTACGGACGAGTCCGCTCCGTTGACCGTCCAGCGGGACTTGTCCGCCACGCTGGTGATCTTGGTGATGAGCACGGGGTCAGCCGATGCGGGCAGCGCGGGCGCGACGGACAGGGCCGCCAGCGCACCGAGGGCTCCCAGCACCAAGCGAGGGCGTTCCATGATCGTGTACCTCCACGATGAAGGTGTTCCGGGGGATGGACGAGCCGGTCCGGTTCGCCCGAAATCGATACTTACCAGCGGCCCGGGAGATGTTCCTGACCAGTCATCACAACGAGCGAAGCCCTTTCGGCTCTCGGGGTTCACCCGCTCGCCACGGTCGATGAGTAGCCTGGCGGCCCGGTGTTCCCCAACGGCAGCGAGGTCTTCCGGTGAGCCAGTACCAGTACTACGAATTCCTCGCGGTCGAGCGCCCGTTGAGCGAGGACGAGCAGGGCGAGGTCCAGCAGCTGTCCGATCAGGCCGTGGTCAGCGACCACTCGTTCGTCGCCGTCCACGAGCAGGACGAGTTCCGCGGTGACCCGGACGTGCTCGTCGAGTCCTACTACGACGCCCACCTGCACGTGACGAGCTCGAGCACGCGCCGGCTGATGGTCCGCTTCCCGAACACCGCGCTCGACGACGAACTGGCCGAGGAGTACGAAGTCGCCGAGCGCGTCGAGGTGTGGAGCTCCGAGGAGCACGTGGTGCTGGACTTCCTCAGTGAGGAGGAGGGACCCGAGGACCCGCCGTCCGGGCACCAGGACCTGCTGGAACAGCTCATCGGGATCCGCGAGGAGGTCCTCGGCGGCGATCTGCGGCCGCTGTACCTGGCGTGGCTGGCCGGCTACGGCGCCTGGGAACGCGACGAGTTCGCCTTCGACACCAGCGCCGAGGACGAGGCCGAACCGGTCGTGCCGCCGGGCCTCGGGCAGCTGAGCCCGGCGCAGACCCGGCTCGCGGACTTCCTGCGTCTCGACGAGGACCTGCTGGCGGTGGCCGCCGAGCACAGCACGCCGCTGCAGGAGTCGATCGACCCGACCGCGCTCGGTGCCTGGGTGTCCGAGCTGCCCTCCGCCGACAAGGACCTGCTGTTGCTGCAGGTCGCGCAAGGCCAGGCAGCCGAGGCCCGGGTCGAGATGCTGCGCCGCTTCAACGGCGACAGCGCCGCCGGTCGCCGCACCGTCGGCGAGCTCCTCGACCAGGCCGCCCGACGCCGCTCCTGACCTGACCTCGGCCTCAGAGCCGAGGTCAGGAAGTGGTGACCGAGAAGTCCCGGAACTGGGCGTGGACGTCGCGGCTCGGCCCCCACTCGGAGGCGTGGCCGCCGAAGAACGTGGAGAAGAAGACACCGGCGAAGGGGATGTCGGCGATCTGCCGGATGCCCTGCTCGTCGAACACCTGCTGCCCGTCGATGCTCACCGCGATGCGCCCGGTGTCGCGGTCGACCGTCTGCTGCACGGTGTGCCACTGGTCGTCGGCCTGCCACTGCCACGCCCCGCGCCCGACGTCCTCGCCGTAGCCGTCGCCCATCGACGGGTCGTAGACGTAGACCTCGCCGTTGGCGCTGCGCGCGCCGGAGCCGTTGTCGTTGCGCCACATGAACCGGGTCGACCACGCCTGACCGTGGTGGCCGCCGCCGGCCTCGCCGGGCTCGCCACCGTAGAGCCCGGGCAGCTTGCCGCCCTTGCCGAAGTCCCAGGCCGACGGGAACTTGACCGTCAGCTGCAGGCTGCGTGCCTCGGCGAGGTCGGCGCGGCCCGCGGTGGTGAAGTCGCCGTAGAACTGGCCGCCGCCTTGGCTCGGGCAGTCCTCACAGGACGGTGCCGACGAGCCCTGGCCGTAGAAGACGTCCACGGCTCCGCCCTGGGGCGACATCCGGTCGAACCCGAACCGCCCGTCGTCCACCACTCCCCACCGCTGCGACCAGGTTCCGCCTGGGAAGTCGGCGAAATCCGCGGTCCACGGCTCGGCGGCGAACGCGCTGCCGGGCAGCGACACCACCGCGGCGAGCGCGAGGGCGGCGGCGCCCGGCGCGCGGCTCCGACGTGTGCGCATCGTTGATCACCTCGTCGCGAGTGCACACCCGACACACCGCCCGGTCAACGCGCTGTCCTGAACCCGCCGCGGCGGGCCGGTCAGAGGGCCGGCTTGACGTCCGAGCGCTTCACGTACACCCAGCGGTGGTTGTAGGAGATCCGGACGTACTGCTCGGCGCCGCGGACGACCGTGTGGTTGTTCGGGTCCTGGTCGCCGTCGTGGACGACGTGGTAGTCCGTCGCGGCCACGTCGTCGCCCGCGACGTAGGCCTGATCGGCCGGGATCGTGCAGGGCAGCGGTGAGATCTCGCGGGGCTCGACGCCCTCCGGGTACTCGCCCGACGACGGGGCGGCCATGCCGTAGGTCGGGATGCCGTCGCGTCGTGCTTCGACGAGGTCGGCGTCCTCGGCCGGTTCGGTGTTCTCCCCACCGGGGTCGCGCAGCCAACCTTCTTGCCGTCGAACCAGAGGGCCAACCAGTCGCCCCGGCGCTCGGCGACCGCGTACTGGCGTCCCGTGGTGGCCTTCGCCGACCAGTCCTCGATCCGGGTGGTGCCGGGCGCACCGTCCGGGTGGACCGCCGGGTTGCTCAGCAGCGGCGCGTCGTCACGCGGTTCGGTGCGCAGGTGCACGAAGTTCGCGGGCTGTGCGGGCAGGTCTTGGCAGGCGCCGTCCGGACACTCGCTCACCGGCGGCTGGTTGGTCTCGAACCGCGGCGAGATCGTCACGGCCTCGGTCTGGCTCCGGTTGCCCTCGGCGCGTGCGCCGACCAGGTCCATGTAGTGCTCCCAGTCCCAGTAGGGGCCCGGGTCGTAGTGCTCGGTCCCGGCCTTGGCGGGCGTGTCGGCGCTGACCTCGTCGTGGCCCACGACGTGCTCGCGGTCCAGCGGGATGTCGTGCTCCTCCGCCAGGTACCGCACGAGCTTGGCCGACGAGCGGTACATCGCCTCGGTGTACCAGGTCCCGCCCTCGGCGGCCCAGCCCTCGTGTTCGATGCCGATCGAGCGCATGTTGCGGTCCCAGCTCCCGGCGTGCCACGCCATGTCGCGGGTGGGCACCATCTGCGTGACCTCGCCGTCCGAGGAACGGATCACGTAGTGCGCGGACGACCCGTGCGCCGGGTCCTGGAACAGCGAGATCGCCGTCTGGTAGGCGACTTCGGTGTCGTGGATGACGATCGAGTCGATCTGCACGTCGTCCGGCCGCTCGGCGGTGTCGTAGTTGCCGTACCCGGCGCTGGGGTCCTCCGGGTTCGTCGGTGCGTAGGCGGCCGGGAGAAAGCGGCAGTCCACCGTGTCCGGGCACTCCGCCTCGGTGTCCGGCTCGCTGTCGGCGAGTCCGGTGGCGGACAGGTCGCGGTCCGGCCGCACCTCGGGGATCGGGGCGAACGCGATGCGCTGCCCGCTGGCGGTGGTCCGCGCCCGCCCCTGGTCGAGCACCTCGTAGACGCTGTCGGCGAAGTCCCGCGCACCGCTGAGGCGCGGACTGCCGCTGAGGCTCGCGATCGCCGGGTACCACTCGCCGAGGTGGGTCGGCAGCGTCCCGCCGTGCAGCCGCTTGGAGCGTTCGGCGAGCAGCGCCGCACCGGCCCGGATGTTCTGCTCGGGGTCGTTGCGGATCGCCTCCGGCGCGACGTCCACCAGTTCCGCGGCCTCCGACAGGGTGTGCAGCGCGGGGTGGTCGGCGTACCCGCGCAGCTCGGGGTTCTGCGCGCGCAGCTTCGCGGCGTCGACCTCGGTGAGGTGCATCGGGCCGTAACCGCCAGCCCGGCTCTGCTCACCGCGGTGGTCTTCCCACCGGGTGAGTTGGTACGAGGTCGCCATCAACAGGGTTGCGGGAACGCCGAATTCGTGCGCCGACTCCTGGAACGCCCGCTGCACGCCGGAGTCCTGTTCGGACTCGCCGGACGCGGGCGCTGCTCCGAGCAGCAGTCCCAGAGCCACCACCGCGCTCAACGCGCGCCGCCTCGCCTGTGCCGTCAACCGAGCCTCCCGATCCGGCTCCGCGCTCGTCGCGGAGGTTGCGGAACGAGGATCTCCTCTTCGGACCGCTCGAGCACCTCGGTTCGGCGCAACCGCCACCGTGTTGTAACCCGGGACGACGGAACCTGGTCCACGCCAGGGCCGGCCACGAGCAGGTCCGGGAGTTCCGCGCTCTTCGCACGTTCCCCGTGCGCGGCGAGGGTGGCACGGCTCGGGCCGGGCGGTCTGGCCACACCCGATCGGGGCATCATCTTTCCGAGCGGGTGGTGTCGACGCTCGTCGTGCGCAGACCTCCCGGCAGGAGCTCATCCGGCGGACCGGCGAGCCTCGCGGCGGGCGACGGCGATCTTCCGGGACGGCTGGACGGTGTCGAGCTCGGCGTTGACCGCACCGCCGAGCAGCACCGCGAACGCCGTGACGTACAACCACAGCAGAACGCCCATCGGAGCGGCCAGCGCACCGTAGACCGGCGAGTTCTCCAGGCTCACCGACAGGTAGATCCGCAAGCCGAAGCTGCCCGCGAGCCACACCACCATCGCCACCGCGGCACCCGGGACGTGCTCGTGCCAGGGGGCGCGGATCGGGATCGACACCATGTACAGCGTGGTCAGCGAGGCGATCGACCCGAGCACGATCAGCGGCCAGTACAGCCCGTACACCAGCACCGCGGCTTCCGGGACCCACCCGGCGATCACCGCCGGCCCGACCGCCAGGAGCGGGAGCAGCACCAGGGAGACCAGCAGCCCCACCACGTAGATCAGCACCGACATCAACCGCTGCCGCACGAAACTGCGCTGCCCGCCCAGGCCGTAGACGACGGAGATGGTGTCGATGTAGACGTTCAGCGCGGTCGAGCCGGACCACAGGGCGATCACGAACCCGATCGAGATGATGCCGACGCGCCCGGAGCCGAGCACCTCGAGCAGCACCGGCCGCAGGAGCTGGTCGATGGCCTGCGGGGACAGCACCGTCCCGGCCGCCTGGGCCAGGGTTTGCTCGACCGCGGGCACGGTGTCCTCACGACCGAGCCAGCCGGCGACGTAGCCGAGCGTGGCGACGAGGCTGAGCAGCACCGGGGGCAACGAGGTGAGGGTGAAGAACGCCGCTTCTCCGGCCAGGCCCGTGAGCCGGTAGCGGTTGCTGCTCTCGACCGTGCGGAGGGTCAGCCGGACCAGCCCTCGGAGCTTCCGGTTGCGCGGGTGCCGGAGCCGCGCGAGGAAGTTCTGCGGCACGGCACCCCTCCCGAACGCTCTTCCGCGTGCCGTTCGACCACGAACTGCCCCGTGCGGGGGCCTCCGGCACCACGGTCCGAACCCGTGATTTTCGGCGATGCCGTGCCGGAGCGCCTCGCCGACACGCGGCTCCGTGATCGAACGGCGATGCGCCGGAGCACCGTCAGATGACGCCGAGGTCGAGCATCGTGTCGGCCACCTTGGTGAAACCGGCGATGTTCGCACCGAGGACGTAGTTGTCCGGTGCCCCGTAGCCCTCGGCCATCTCCCGGACGGAGTCGTGGATGTCGGCCATGATCTGCGACAACCGGGTGTCGGTGTAGTCGAAGTGCCAGGAGTCCCGGGAGGCGTTCTGCTGCATCTCGAGACCGGACGTGGCGACACCACCGGCGTTCGCGGCCTTGCCCGGACCGAACAAGACGCCGGCGTCCTGGAAGACCTTCACGGCTCCGGGGGTGGTCGGCATGTTCGCGCCCTCGCCGATGGCGACGACGCCGTTGCGCACCAGCGTGGTCGCGGCTTCGTCGTCGAGCTCGTTCTGCGTGGCGCAGGGCAGCGCGACCGCGCAGGGCACGTCCCAGATCGAGCCGTTGTCGACGAAGCGGGCGCGGGGGTGCTCCTCGGCGTAGTCCTTGACGCGCCCGCCGCGGTCCTCCTTGAGCTCCCGGACCGCTTCGATGTCGAGGCCCTCTTCGTCCACGACGTAGCCCTCGGAGTCCGACATCGCCACGACCGTGCCACCGAGCTCGTGGACCTTGCGCGCCGCGTAGATCGCGACGTTGCCGGAGCCGGACACCACGACGCGGCGGCCGTCGATCTGCTCCCCGCGAGCGCGCAGCATCTGGTCGACAAAGTAGACCGTGCCGTACCCGGTCGCCTCCGTCCGCACCTGCGAGCCGCCCCAGTTGAGGCCCTTGCCGGTGAGCACACCGGACTCGTAGCGGTTGGTGATGCGCTTGTACTGGCCGAACAGGTAGCCGATCTCGCGGCGCCCGACCCCGATGTCACCCGCGGGCACGTCGGTGTACTCGCCGAGGTGGCGGTGCAGCTCGGTCATGAACGACTGGCAGAACCGCATGATCTCCGCGTCCGACTTGCCCTTCGGGTCGAAGTCGGAGCCGCCCTTGCCGCCGCCCAGCGGCAGCCCGGTGAGCGCGTTCTTGAAGATCTGCTCGAAACCGAGGAACTTGATCACGCCGATGTTCACCGAGGGGTGGAACCGCAGGCCACCCTTGTACGGCCCGAGCGCGGAGTTGAACTCGACGCGGAAGCCGCGGTTCACCCTGACCGCGCCCGTGTCGTCGGTCCACGGCACTCGGAAGATGATCTGGCGTTCAGGCTCGCACAGCCGCTCGAGCACGCCGGAGCGCAGGTACTCGGGGTGCCGCTTGAGCGCGGGCTCCAACGACTCCAGCACCTCGTACGCGGCCTGCGCGAACTCGGGCTGGTGCCCGTCGCGGACCTGGATGGTCCGGTAGGCATCGGCGGTCAGCTGCAAACCATCCGTGTCGCGACTCATGGTGGGCGACTCCTCGGCTATCGACAACGCATAACGCCCGTACTGCTTAACAGAACGGTGACGCGGATGAAACATCTTCCACGCATCTCACACCGAGCAGGCCGAACTCGCTCCCCCGGCGCGGTGCCTGGCAGGGGCCACAGCCGTGACGGCGCGTGCTGCCGCAACGACAGGTGCCGAAGCGCCCACTGTGGATGGTGGAGCGAGCGTCGCGGCCACCGGCAGTGTCGTGCGGTACCCCGAGAACGGCGAAAACCCCGACGTGGTGACCATCGACGGGGCTTCGCGGTACGAGTGGTGCGCGATACTGGGATTGAACCAGTGACCTCTACCGTGTCAAGGTAGCGCTCTCCCACTGAGCTAATCGCGCCCTGCGGCCATCGCCGCCAGCGGTGGGGAGTCTATCCCAACGGGTTTCGGCCGTTCCCACCCCCCTGGGTGATCACGGCGCGCAAGCGCTGCCCGGCACCGGGGTGAGGAACTCCGTGGCGGCCCAGTTGCCGGAGCGGAGCTCGCGGAAGCGCCCGATGACGTTGGGCGTCGCCTCGACCTGCTCGCCCGCGGTGAGGTGGCCGACGCGGGTGGCGCCCTCCTCGGGGTCGGAGCGGACGTTGAGGACGTCCGCGGAGACCTCGAAGGTGCAGTCCGCCGGCTTCGTCGCGCCGCTGTCCTGGCCGGAGCCCGCCGCGTAGACGATCGCGACCAAGCCGGCACCGGCGAGCAGCAGCGGGCGGGGAATCAGGAACACGGCGAACCTCCTGGTCAGGCACGTCGTCCCCAGCTATAACCGCCGATGCGGCGAACGTGGAGCCGCGTCACACCGCTGCGCCGCCGGTTCAGCGCGCCGGGCGACGCCCACCCGAGCAACTGCACAGCGGGTGGTCACGCCCCAGGAACGCAAAAACGCCGCTCCACCGGAGTGGTAGCGGCGCTTCGCGTCAGGCGAAGATCAGCGGTCGGCCATCTTCTTCTGCAGGTTCTCGTCCAGGCTGGCGAGGAATTCCTCGGTCGTCTGGTACGGCTGGTCGTTGCCGACCAGCAGGGCCAGGTCCTTGGTCATCTTGCCGCTCTCGACGGTCTCGACGACGACCTGCTCCAGGGCCTCGGCGAAGCCCACGACCTCCGGGGTCGAGTCCATCTTGCCCCGGGCCTGCAGGCCCCGGGTCCAGGCGTAGATCGACGCGATCGGGTTGGTCGAGGTGGGCTTGCCCTGCTGGTGCTGGCGGTAGTGGCGGGTGACCGTGCCGTGCGCGGCCTCGGCCTCCACCGTGCCGTTGGCGGTCATCAGCACCGAGGTCATCAGGCCGAGCGAGCCGAAGCCCTGCGCGACGGTGTCCGACTGCACGTCACCGTCGTAGTTCTTGCAGGCCCAGACGTAGCCGCCCTCCCACTTCAGCGCGGAGGCGACCATGTCGTCGATCAGCCGGTGCTCGTAGGTGATGCCCTTGGCCTCGAACTGGTCCTTGTACTCGTTCTCGTAGATCTCCTCGAACACGTCCTTGAACATGCCGTCGTAGGCCTTCAGGATCGTGTTCTTGGTCGACATGTAGACCGGGTAGCCGCGCTCCAGGCCGTACCGGAAGGACGCGTGCGCGAACTCCTCGATCGACTTGCGGTAGTTGTACATGGCCATGGCCACGCCACCGTCGTCACCGAACTTGGCCACCTCCACCTCGATCGGCTCGGAGCCGTCCTGAGGGGTGTAGGTGATGGTGACGGTGCCCGGGCCCGGGACCTTGAAGTCGCTGGCCTTGTACTGGTCGCCGTGGGCGTGACGGCCGATGACGATCGGCTTGGTCCACGTCGGCACGTACCGCGGGATGTTGGAGATGACGATCGGCTCGCGGAAGATGACGCCACCGAGGATGTTGCGGATCGTCCCGTTCGGGCTCCGCCACATCTTCTTCAGGCCGAACTCCTCCACGCGCGCCTCATCAGGCGTGATGGTGGCGCACTTGACGCCTACGCCGTGCTTCGCGATGGCGTTCGCGGCGTCCACGGTGACCTGGTCGTCGGTGGCGTCCCGGCGCTCGATGCCGAGGTCGTAGTAGTCGAGGTTGATGTCCAGGTAGGGGTGGATCAGCTTGTCCTTGATGAAGGACCAGATGATCCGGGTCATCTCGTCGCCGTCCAGTTCGGCGACCGTGCCCTGGACCTTGATCTTGCTCATGTGGCGGGGTGCTCCTCTCGCGAGAATGCAAGCGGTACAAGCGTACTGCTAGCGGCTTCGATTGTGCCTTGCCCCCGTCGCCCGCCACCAGGGTCGCGGCACATCCGAAGCCAGATTCACAGCCACTCCCAGGGCAATGCCAGGCCAGGCCGAGATCGTCTCCTACTCTCGAACAGGAGGACGAGTGATCTTGTCGAGCACTCGTTCGGCTGACAGGCGATGCAGGAGAGACATTGGCGACAGGACCGACGCACGCGATGAGCGGGTTGGCCGGGTGGGCGGCGGTGACCGCCCTGGCCGACACTCACGCGATAGGGCAATTATCCCCCAAGACCTGGGTGGTCGGAGCCACTCTTGCCTCGGGGGCCGCGCTGCTGCCCGACATCGATCACCCGTCGTCGACCGTCGCCGCGACCTTCGGCTCCCTCTCCAAGGGCGTTTCCGCGGGCATCAGCGGGTTCAGCGGCTTCCTGTACCGGCTGACCCGCACCAAGAAGGACAGCGACCGCGAGGGCACCCACCGCGGCTTCACCCACACGGTGGTCTTCGCCGTCCTCGCCGGGCTCATCACCACCGCGATCGTGCAGACCAGCGAAGGCAGCGCGCTGGGCGTGCTGATGTTCTTCTTCGCCGGTCTCGCGGTGCGCGGTCTGATGCACACCTGGTGCCCGCGGAAGGACGCCCTGCTGATCGCCGTCACGTCGTTGCTGCTCACGGTCGCGTGCTGGGCCTGGGCGGGGAACCAGCCCACCGACGCGGCCGCCTTCGGGCTCGCGGTGATGATCGGCTGCACCGCGCACTTCATCGGTGACGCGATCACCGAGCAGGGCTGCCCGATGCTGTGGCCGGTGCCGCTGGCCGGCAAGACCTGGTACCCGGTCGCGCCGCCGAAGGCCCTGCGCATGCGCACCGGCGGTGCCGTCGAGCTCGCCATCGTGGGCCCCGGCCTGACCCTCGCGGCGGGCGCGTTGACCTGCGTGGTGCTCTACCGGGTCGGTGCCGCCCCGTGGCTGGCCGGGCTGAACCTGCCACCGGCGGTGATGGCCTGGATCGAAGCGGGGCCGTGAGCCGGTTGGAGCAGCGCGTGGGCCAACAGCAGGCAAACCGGGACGAACGCCCCCAATCCCTCAGATCAGCCGGATAAAGTGCTCGTGCAGGGCCACCTCGGCACTGCTCCTTGTCCCCGGAGGAAAGATGCGAGCTCGAACGCGGATCGTGGCGGCCGTCCTGGCACTGCCGCTGCTGTCCGGCCTCGCCGCGTGCGGCGAGATCCAGGAGGCCCAGCAGGGGTTGCAGGACGCCAACCAGCAGATCCAAGGTGCCCAGCAGACGATGGACACCGCGCAGGCCTGCCTGCGAGCGATCAACGCGGCCAACTTCGTGCCGAACTTCGCCGACCCGCAGAAGGCGCAGGCCGACGCCCAGGCCAAGGTCGCCGAGCTGCAGCAGCTGGCCGACCAGACCGCGGACGACACGCTCAGGCAGAACCTGCTCGACGTGCAGGAGTCGGTCCAGCAGGTCGCCGACGGCGGGGTCGACATCGAGGCAAGCGCCGAGTGGACCTCCGCCCAGCTGGACAAGTACCAGGCCGTCACCACGACCTGCTCACGCCTGGCCGGCTGACGACCATGCGGGGTGTGTCGGACGTCACCTAGCCTGGTGGAGCGGAGGTGATGTGCGATGAGAGCAGCAGTGGGCGACCAGCTGCACGTGCACAGCAAGCACGTCGACGAGGCCGAGAAGTACGGCGAGATCCTGGAGGTCCTCGGGCCCGACGGCGAGCCGCCGTACAAGGTCCGCTACACCGACGGCCACGAAGGCCTGGTGTTCCCGGGCTCGGACTGCGTGATCGAGCCACCCTCCCCTCGCCGCGGAGATTGACGGGGCCGGTCGCGCCCAGCGACCGGCTCACTCCCAGGACTCGGCCAGGATCGACTCCACCTCAGCCCGGAACAGCAGTTCCGGGTCGACGTCCATCTCGGCGAACTGCCCGATCACCTCGAGGCTGATCGCGCCGTGCAGGCGCGACCAGGCGCGGACCGCCCTGCGCAGGGCGAGCACCGGCGCCTGCGGCCCGCCGCGCCGCTCGCGCCAGCCCACCAGCTGCCGGTCCAGCGCCCCGCTCGGCGCCGTGGCGGGCGCGATCTCGGCGAACGCGTCCAGGATCGGGCGGAACGCTCGATCGGCGAGCTCGGTGGTCCCCTCCGGCGCGGTGTAGCCCGGCACCGGAGTCCCGAACAGCAGCAGGAAGCGCTGCGGGCCGCCCAGCGCCCACGCCCGGAACCCAGCCGCGACCTCGCGGAACCGGTTCTCGGGCGACTTGCGGCGGTGTTCGTGGGCGATCCGCTCCACCGTCTCGGCGAGATCGCGGTAGCCGTCGACGACGAGCTCGGTGAGCAGCGCGTCGCGGTTGGCGAAGTAGCGGTAGAGCGCGGGTCCGGTGACCCCCATCCTCTTGGCGATCGCGTTCACCGAGATCCCCGCAGGTCCCGACTCCGCGAGCTGCTCCACGGCGACCTGCTTGGCCTCGTTGCGCGTCTGCTCCCGGAACCGCTCGCGGGGGCTGCGCGGCTCTGCCGGCATGTTCGCCACCTCCCTTGACGGACGAAGGTAACAGCTTCATGGTCGAGCAAGAGGTTCTCACTCCCGTGTCCGGCTGTCACTGTGTTCAGTTGTCACTGTGTTCAGTTGTCACTGGGGGTTGTCATGGCAGGGACCGAGGTCGTGCTCACCGGGCTCGGTGAAGTGGCCGTGCGGCGGGCCGAGGTGCCCGAACCCGCACCGCGTGGCGTCGTCGTCCGCACCGAGGCGGCCGGCGTCGCCTTCGCGGAGGTGCAGATGCGGCGCGGGAAGTACCCGGCCCAGCCGGCTTTCCCGTTCGTGCCCGGGTACGACCTGGTCGGCGAGGTCGTCGCCGTCGGTTCGCAGAGCTCCTGGCGCGTCGGGCAGCGGGTGGCGGCGATGCCGCGCAGTGGCGCGTGGGCCGAGCACGTCGCCCTCCGCGACCGGGACCTCGTCGAGGTCCCCGCGGACATCGACGCCGCCGAGGCCGTCGCGCTGGTGCTCAACGGGGTCACGGCGCGGCAGCTGCTGCGGAGGGCCGGCGTCCGAAGAGGACACTCCGTGCTGGTGCACGGCGTCGGAGGGGGTGTCGGAGTGCTGCTGGCGCAACTGGCCGCAGCGGACGGGATCCGCGTCCTCGGGACCGCTTCCGCGCACCGGCACGAAGACCTCGACGGCCTCGGAGCGGAGCTGATCGACCACCGCACGCAGGACGTGGCGGCGGAGGTCATCGCACGCGCCCCCGGCGGGGTCGACGCGGTCTTCGACCCGCTAGGGCCGCCGAGCCTGCCGACGTCGTGGCGTCTGCTCGCGCCCGGCGGGGTGCTCGTCAGCTACGGCAGTTCCGCGACGCTCGACCAGCCCGGACCGTGGTGGCGGCCCTACGTGGCGATCGCGCGCCTGATGGCCGGATGGGAGCTCCGCAGGCTGCTCGGCAGGACTGGAGGACGGCGCGCCCGGCTGTACTACGTGCAGGCCGGTGAACGCTCACGCGCCGACTTGACCGAGCTGCTGCGCGTGGTCGCCAGTGGACGGTTGCGCCCGCTCATCGCGGAACGACTGCCGCTGCACGAAGCGGAACGGGCGCTGGACCTGCACCTCTCCGGCGAGAAGACCGGCCGCATCGTGCTCGTGCCCAGCGCCGACGGGACAGGAAACCCGAAACGTTAGCCGGTTCGCACCATCCCGGGCTCCCGCGCAGCGCCCCGCGTCCTTAAGGTGGTCCCATCGGGGAATCGCTAGGAGGCGGTGAAGTGTTGCAAGACGACCGGGACGCGGGGGCACCGGCCGATCTTCCTGCGGTCTTCGGCCTCGGCACGGCGCTGACGACGGAGCTACCACCGGGCGAGGTCCTCACCGAGCAGATGTCGATGGCGGTCTACCCGGCCCCGCTGTGCTGGATCAGCACCGACACTCCGGGCCCGCAGCTGGCCGCCGCGCTGCGCGCCGAGCACCGCCGCAGCGGCCTGTGGCCGCTCCTGCTGTGCGACAGCGACGAGACCTTCGGCGAGCGCTGCACGGTCGGCGTGACCGCGCCGGAACCGCTGGAGCACATCGACCGCTGGCGCGTCCACGACGTGATGGCCCGGATCTGGGACGGCCTGGTGCAGGCCGACGACGAGCTCGGCCCGGCCTACGACCTCGACGTCCTGGCGCCTTTCGACTACACCTGCCCGGGACCGGCCAAGGCCGGGAACCTGCTGGCGGACCCCGACGTGCTGGCCAACCAGCAGCTGCCCAAGCTCGTCGACGAGGACACCCGGCTCGCGCTGGTGCCCGTCAAGCGCGGCGCCGACGTGCTCACCGTGCTCGGCTGGTCCGGAGCGGCCAACCACGTGTCGCGCACCGCCGGGTTGTCGGCGATGGCGCGCAGCTGGGAGGAGCGCTTCGGCGCCCGGATCCTGCGGCTCGGCCCGGACCGGCTGGACATGAGCGTCGCCGCCCCACCGCAGACCACCGAGCACGCGGCCGCGGTCGCGGCCGAGCACTGGACCTTCTGCCCGGACCGCATCCTGCAGGAAACCGGGTCCATCTCGGCCTACGCCGCCGAGATCCGCGGCCGCCGCACCTGGTCCTTCTGGTGGGACTGACCGCTGTCACCGACCGCCGGCGCCGGTGACCGGCCGTCCCGCGCTCGCGGACGGCCACCCAAGACACAGCCACTCTTCCGCGTGAGGGGCTGACATTTCGCGCGAAGTGCGAGGCCATCGCCCGGGAGAGTGGGCGCTCAAGGATTCGACACCACGGCACGAGCGCGGTTCCCGACTGCGCGGGTGATCAGGGTCCCGGCGGGTGGCCCAGCACCGGGGTGATGCGGGTTCCAGCTCCGGCAGTTCCGGGGCTTCCGGCTCCCGCGGAGATCGCGCTCGCGGAGATCGCGGTGTTCGGCGACTGCGGACAAGCAGCGCAGTTGACGTCTGTGCGGTGTGGACTGTCCCTCGTGGACGCGAGGCAGGCGCCCGGGAGGACGCCTGCCTCGTGGTGCTTCAGCCGAAGAGACCTCTGATGGTCATGGCGATGGAGATGATGACCACGCCGAACCCGCTGTAGAGGAGGATGTCCACCACCCTGCTGCGGATCGCCAGGAGGCCGGCGCGCTCGTCCGGGATCATCGCGCGCAGGCCCGCCGCCACCAGCAGCGCCAAGCCCAGCACGACCGTGCCACGACGCCAGTGCTGCAGGGCCACCAGCAGGAAGCCGATCAACCCGATGCCGCACACCAGGCCGAACGGCACGTGGATGGACAGACGAGACCTGTCCGGCAACCAGTCGCTCACGTTCCTCCAGTCCCGGGGCCGAGCTCAGCCCAGGTTGCGCTCGGCCGCTTCGACGACGTTGGTCAGCAGCATCGCGCGGGTCATCGGGCCCACACCACCGGGGTTCGGCGACAGGAAACCGGCGACCTCGGCGACGTCCGGGCGCACGTCGCCGGCCAGTCCGTCCTCGGTGCGGGTCACGCCCACGTCGAGCACGGCCGCGCCCGGCTTGACCATGTCCGCGGTGATCAGGTTCGGCACCCCGGCCGCGGCGACGACCACGTCCGCGCGGGAGATCTCCGAGGCCAGGTCCTTGGTGCCGGTGTGGCACAAGGTCACCGTGGAGTTCTCGCTGCGGCGGGTCAGCAGCAGGCCGATCGGGCGGCCGACCGTGATGCCACGACCGACGACCGCGACGCGCGCGCCGTTGAGCTCGACGTCGTGGCGGCGCAGCAGCTCGATGATGCCGCGCGGAGTGCACGGCAGCGGTGCCTCCTCGCCCAGCACCAGGCGGCCGAGGCTGATCGGGTGCAGCCCGTCGGCGTCCTTGGCCGGCGCCATGCGCTCCAGCAGCGGACCGGCGTCGAGGTGCTTGGGCAGCGGCAGCTGCACGATGTAGCCGGTGCACTCCGGGTCGGCGTTGAGCTCGTCGATGACCGCCTCGACGTCAGCCTGGCTGACGTCGGCGGGGAGGTCCTTGCGGATCGACTTGATGCCGACCTTCGCGCAGTCGTTGTGCTTGGCGCGCACGTACGACTGCGAGCCGGGGTCGTCACCGACCAGCACCGTTGCCAGGCCCGGGGCCTGACCCTGCTCGACGAGCCGAGCGACACGGGGTCGCAGCTCCTCGAAGATCGCGTCCTTGGTGGCCTTGCCGTCGAGAATCGTCGCGCTCACAGCTGCTCATCGTGGCAGATCGTCCACCTCCTGACCTCGCCGGTCCGCAGTTGCCTCCACCACTTCCGCCGCGGGCTGCAGCGGGCCGGTGCGCCACACGTGCAGCAGCACCACGGCGAAGGCGGCCACCACCAGCCCGGCGCAGGTCGCGGCCGCCGCTGCGGGACCCCCGAGGTCCATCATCGAACCGGCCAGCGGGTTGGCGATCGCGATGCCCAGCGTGCTCGCGGTGGTCGTCCAGCCGAACGCCTCGCCGCGCCGCCCGGCCGGGGCGAGGTCGGCCAGCCTGCCGTTCGACGCGGCCAGCAGCGGTGCGATCGCCGCGCCACCGACCGCCAGGACACCCCCGACCACCCACGGCGAGCCCTCCGCCACCGGTGGGAGCACCGCGGCCAGCGCGCACAGGCCCAGCGCGGCCAGCCCGCTGCGCAACCACAGCCGGTACCTGGGGAAGCCACCCATCACCAAGCCCCCGGCCAGCGACCCCAGCGCCCACGCCGCCGCCATGAACCCCGCCAGCTCCGCTTGTCCCCGGCTGCGAGCCCAGCCGACGAGCACCAGGTCCACCGCGACCAGGCCCCCGACGAGCAGCGTGAAGAAGCACATCATCGACAGGAACCCGCGCGCCCGCAGCAGACCGACCGACCGCTCCTGGGCGCCACCGCCCAGCCCACCGCGGATCCCGGCGCGCCACAGCGACGCCGCGAACAACCCGGGCCCGACAACCGCCCACACCGCCACGCAGGCCAGCGCCAACGACGGGTTCCACGCCGCGACCGCCACCGTGGCCAGCATCGGAGCCACGACGTACAGCAGCTCCTGCAGCGTCGCCTCGACCGCGTAGGCCGCCTCCCGCGCCTCCCCGGTGGCCAGGCGCGGCCACATCGACCGGGCCACCTGCCCCAGGGGTGGCGCGGCGAGGCCGGTGGCCAGCGCCACCGGCAGCATCACCCACCAGCGCGCCGGGTCGACCCAGTGCGCGGTCCCGATCATCGCCGCGAAGCCCGTCGACTGCACCAGCCCGCTCACCACCAGCACCTTCGCGACCGAGCTGCGGTCGGCCGCGCGACCGCGCACCGGTCCGGCGATCGCGTGCCCGACGGTCATCGCGGTGCAGATGACACCGCCGGCCGCGTACGAGCCGGTCCACTCGGCGACCAGGAAGGTCAGCACCATCACCTGCGCCGGGATGTAGAGGCGCGCCAGCAGGGCGGAGGCCATCAGTGACGGAGCGTGCGGGACGGCGGCCAGCAGTCGGTAAGGACGGAACACGTGATAACCATCGCGTCCTGCACGGCCGTACCGCTACCGGTTTTCCGGGGGCCTTGATTGATCCAATGCACCTGGTGGTGTGATGTTCTTCCGAACATCCAGCGGGCAAGCTCTGGGGCGAGATCACCGGCCGGACCGGGGTGATCTTGAAAACCGCCACAAGACGATCACCGGCGCCGCGGATGTCACACACAGCGCACAACGCCGGGCCCGCGTCGAGTAGCGTTTCGGCGGGGTGGAGTCGGGTTGCCTCGTCGAGAGGGGGAGGATGTCACCCATGTCGCGTCCGACAGCGATCAGTCCGGAAGAGCAGGAGCAGATCGCCCGCAAGATCGGTGTTCTGCTGTTACAAGGCGCTCCTGAGGACTGGCAGGAGATCACGGTGGAGTACCGCGCCACCGGCGAGTACACAGACCTGCTGGGTGAGCTCACCGCGCAGGACGGCAACTCACGCCCGCTCGAGCCGCCGGTGGAGTTGCGCGAGATCTTCGAGCGCCTGCGCGAGGGCATGTACCGCCCCGACGTGGGCACCTGGTTGAGCGCGCTCTACGTGGTCGAGCGCCCGTCCAGTTACCGAATCGACATCAACTTCGACACCGAGCCCCAGTGGCAGCGCCCCCTGCCGCGCGCGGCCTACGTCGACGAGCTCCGCCGATACCCCCGGTCCGAGGAGAACATCCCCGACTGGATGAAGGAGCGGGTCGAGGGCACCACTGCCCAGCAGGGCGAGGACTCCCCCGCGGTGCCCGACACCGTCGCCGGCCTCGAGGAGCAGGCCGCTGACGCTGGAACCGCCGGGACCGGCTCCCCTGGCTTCCGGATCACCAGCGTCTTCGACGACGTCGACGACGAGGGCCGCCCGGTTGTGTCCGAACGCCGCCCGGTCCCCGCCGACGAGGTCGGCCCGCTGCGGCAGTACCTGGAGAACGCGCCGGTCGTGCTGGCCTCCCGCGAGAACGAGGAGGACCACCTCGACTCCGAGCGCGCCCGGGTGGTGCCGGGCACCTGGCACACCGACGGGACCTGGCTGTGGCCGGGCGCGGTGGCCTACTACCTCGCGCAGTACGGCATGCCGCCGGAGACCGCGCTGGTCGACCACGCCCGCAGCCGCGGCTTCACCACCGGTGACGTCGACGACGAGACCCGCGAGGCCGCCGTCAGCGAGCTCGTGGACCAGCCTGGTGACGAGCCCGAGGAGGAGCCGGAGTCCGACTCCTCCGGTGCCGCCGCCGCTGGTGCCGCCGTCGCCGCTGGTGCCGGTGCCGTCGCCGCTGGTGCCGCCGCGACCACCGCCTCCGCCGACTCGGAGGACCTGATCGAGGAGCCGCAGGCCGACGAGCCCGTCGAGCACCTCGACGAGGAGGAGGCCGCACCGGCCACCTCGGGTTCCCGCCACGTCCTCGACGAGGACGACGACGCCCCCGACGCCCAGGAAGTGCTCGCGAAGCTGCACGACCGGCTCACCGACTTCCGGGTCGACAGCGACGCCTACCGGTTGGGCAGCCGCACCGCGGACGCCCTGTGCCTGGTGCAGGACGGCGACGACTGGGTCGTCACCGGCACCGAGGACGTCCGGTTCGCCCGCGTCGACCACGCCGCGGCCTACCTGCTCGGCCAGCTGCTGATGGAGCGGCCGCCGGTGCAGGCCCCCGCTCCGGCCCTGGCTCCCGAGACCGCCGACGAGCCGCCACGTGTTGCTGACCCGGTCGACGAGCTGCCGCAGCGCGGCTCGCAGGAGACCGAGCTCCCGCAGCGCGCTCCGCAGGACCCGGCCGACCTACCGCCCCGCGCCCCGGAAGCCACCGAGCTCCCGCAGCGCGGTGCCCCGGAGTCCGACGCGCCGCAGCACGACCCCGCGGCCGAGCTGCCCAAGCGCAACCCGGAGCCGTCCTCGGACCTGCCGCAGCGCACGCCGCAGGCGTCGGAACCGCCGCCGCGGCTCGCGGAGCAGTCCGGTCCCAGCACCGGCGGGAACCCGCTGTTCACCGCCAACCAGGACCCGACGCCGCCCCAAGACCCGACGCCGCCCCAGGACCCGGCACCGCAGGGCTCGCCGTCGCAGCCCGGTGAGGACCCGACCCGGTTCCACCCGGCGCCGTCGATGGACCGCCCGATGCCGCCGCAGGCTCCGCCGTCCCCGCCCGCGGGGAACCCGGCACAGCCGCAGAACGGTGGTGCCCCGGGCTCCAACCCGTTGCCGAAGCGGCAGCCCCGCCGGGAGAGCGGTGCCCCGGTCCCGCCGGCCGCCGGTCCCGCGCAGGGTCCGGCCGGTGGTGCCGATCGCCGTCCCGGTCCGGGTGGACCCGGCATGGCCGGTCCGCAGCGGCAGGGTCCGCCGCCCGGGCCTCCGCGCCCGCAGCAGGGCCAGCCGCCACAGGGTGCGCCCGGCGCTCAGCCGGCGCAGCCGGCCAACGGTCAGCCGCCGCAGGGTCAGCAGATCCAGCCGCTCAACGGCGAACCGCCGCTGACGCTGTACCGGGACCGCCGGATCGTCATGCTGCAGCCGGGTACCGAGCTCGACCGCTTCGGTGAGCCCAACGGCAACGTGACCTACGCGGTGCGCACGCCGTACACGCACCGCTCTCTGCCGCCGCAGTGGGCGAACCGCACCTACGCGGCCTACCGGGTGCAGCGTCCGATCCAGGCGCTGCGCGGGACCGCGGTCGCGTGGTTCGAGCAGCCCGGTGGTGGCACGGCGTTCGTGCTCCCGGCAGCGATCAGCGACCTGCTCGCCGACGGCACGCTCGCCGAGATGCCATCGACGGAGCGTCCGCCCATGGAGTGATCTCTCCAGAGCGCGAGAGGGCCCTTCCCACCTCGGGAAGGGCCCTCTTCGCGTTCCGGGGAGGCGGTGGAGCCGTCCCGATCTGGAGCACTGCCGGGCACCGGCAGCACCAGGAGCCGCGCGTGGAGACCACGAGCCGGTCAGGATCTGCCACCGGCACCGCCCGCATGCCCTAGGTCCAGCAGGAGGCCGTGGGCCGCTGCGTAGGAGAGTGCGAGGGCGGTGTCGACCCGCGCGCCGCGGAGGTGGGCGTGCAGCAGGGCGTCGGCGTCGAGGCGGGCGTCCCGGAGGTCGGCGCCGTCGAGGCGGGCGCCGAGCATCCGCGCGCCGCTGAAGTCGGCGTCGCGGAGGTCGCAGCCGCGCAGGTCGGACTCGGTGAGGTTCGCCTCGCGGAAGCGCACGCCTCGCAGGCCGAGCTCGCGCAGGTCGCAGCGGCCCATCGCGACCAGGGTCAGGTCCGACTCGTGGACCTCCAGCGAGCGCAGCCGGCAGTCGGTGAAGCTCGAGCCGAGCAGGCTGCAGCCGTCGAAGCCGGTCCTGCCGAACACCGTGCGGTCGAACGTGCAGGACCGGAACGCGGTGGCGACGTGCTGCGACCCGTTGAGGTCGGCTCCGGTGAAGTCGCAGTCGCTGAACACGCAGTTCCGCGTCGTGAGCCCGGTCAGGTCGGCGTCGGTGAACACGCACCGCTCGAAAACCCGCCCGGACCACTCCTGGTCCGGCAAGATGGCGTCCTGGAAGTCTTCACCGACCGCGCTCGTCATGCCCCCACCCTGGCACGGGCGCCCGACGCTCGGAGGTCCCGTGCGAGTGCACCGGGTGGTCCCCAACCTCAAGGTCACCGACATCGCCGCGACACGTGATCACTACGTGCGGGTGTACGGCTTCGAGGTGGTGATGGACATGGACTGGATCGTCACCCTCAGCTCACCCGAAGACCGGCTGCGGCAGTTCAGCCTGATCACCGAGGACGCCACCGCTCCGGAGCACCCGGACATCTCCATCGAGGTCGACGACGTCGACGGCGCCTACGCGGCGGCGCTGGAACGAGGAGCGGAGATCGTGCACCCGCTCACCGACGAGCCCTGGGGCGTGCGGCGCTTCTTCCACCGCGACCCGAGCGGGACCGTCGTGAACACCCTCGCGCACCGCTGACGCGGTCACGGGTCGCCACGGGACGACCACCACCGAGCGGACGGCCTCGACCACCAATGTGGCCGGGACGGTGCCGAGCAGACCCCCTGCGCCACGAACGACCCACGACGATCAGATCGGCTCGGTACTGCTCGGCGACCTGCTCCAAGCCGACCGCCGGGTCCCCGCGCGGTGGTCCTGGTCGATGTCGCTGCGAGCCGAGCGCGACCGCTGTCGAGCCCGGCGCTGCTGACGCGGCCAACCCGGACACCGCCATCGCGCAGTCTCCGTCGACGTCCAGCCGCTCCAGGTGCGACGCGACCTCGCGCTCGAGGTCTTCGACCAGGGCTCGGCCGCCTCGCTGCCTCTCGGACCAGGCAGGGACCGTCGTGCCCCTGACGCGGCGACGGGTCGCTACGGGACGACGACCACCGGGCGGACGGCCTCGACCACCAGCGTGGCCGGGACGGTGCCGAGCAGGCCACCCCTGCGACGCGAACGACCCACGACGATCAGATCGGCTCGGTACTGCTCGGCGACCTGCTCCAAGCCGACCGCCGGATCCCCGCGGTGGTGCACGAAGTCCCAGTCGATGTCCACCCACTTCAGGTGGGACACGACCTCCTGCTTGAGCTCTTCCACCAGGGATTCGGCGGCTTCGCTGGCCACCGCGACCCCCATCGGGGACCAGTAGGCGACGCCACCCACGGCTTCGACGTAGACCAGCACGAGGCGCGCGCGCTCCCGCCTGGCGAGACCGGCCGCCCACGCGGCGGCGTGGAAGCTGGCCGGGCTGCCGTCCATGCCCACGACGATGCCGCCCAGGCCGTCCTTGCCGATCTCGAATTCACGCTCGGTGCTGTCGCCTTCGGCCACGCCGGAATGGTACTCAGACCCGCCGGTCGTGCTCCGTTCGCCGGGTTCGCACCGTTGTGCCCACCGGTCTCCCCAGCGCTGGGGACGCCGAGTTAGGTTCTGCTGCGTGACTGCAGTGGAGCCCCGCACCGAAGCCGAACAGCGAGCCTTGGACGCCGTCGACATCGACGGCATCGTCGACGACCTCCGCGAACTCGTGGCGATCCCCAGCGTCGGCGGCAGCACCGCCGAGCACGACGCGCAGCAGTGGTGCGCGGACCGGCTTTCCGCGCTCGGCCACCACGTCGACCACTGGCGCATCGACGTTCGCGAGCTCGCCCAGCACCCGGACTTCCCTGGTCAGGAGGCCGATCGCGACGAGGCCTACGGCTGCGTCGGAGTCAGCAGCGAGGGCGAACCTGCACTGGTGTTCTGCGGGCACACCGACGTGGTTCCGCCCGGCGACCTGGACCGCTGGCCTGACCGCGACCCGTACTCGCTGCGCGTCTCCGACGGCATCGCAGCCGGACGCGGCACATGCGACATGAAGGGCGGTGTGGTCGCGTTCCTCGGCGCGCTGCGAGCGCTGCGCACCGCGGGTGTCGAGCTCGCCCGGCCCGTCGCGGTCCACGCCGTCGTCGGCGAGGAGGACGGCGGTCTCGGCGCCTTCGCCACGCTGCAGCGCGGTCACCGCGGTGAGGCGTGCGTGATCGCCGAGCCGAGCCTGGACACCATCGTGGCCGCCAACGGCGGCTCGCTGACGTTCCGGCTGGAGATCCCGGGGCAGGGCACGCACGGCTCCACCCGCTACCGGGGCGTCAGCGCGCTGGAGAAGCTGGCCGAGCTGCTGCCGGTGCTGCGCGAGCTGGAGGCCCGCCGCAACGCCGGTCCCGACCCGCTCGTCGCGCACCTGGAGATCCCGTACCCGCTGTCGGTCGGCACGGCCCGCGTCGGGGACTGGGCGAGCACGGTCCCGGACCTCGCGATCGCCGAAGGTCGCTACGGCGTGCGGCTGGGCGAGTTCGTCGAGGAGGCCCAGGCCGAGTTCACCGCCGCGGTCGCCGAGGCCTGCGCCGCCGACCCGTGGCTGGCCGAGCACCCGGTCCGCGTCAGCTGGCCGGGCGGCATCTTCGCCAGCGGCAGGCTGCCCGAAGGTCACCCGCTGCTGGAGGAGACCCGGGAGGCGATCACCGCCTCCGGTGGGCCGGCTCCGGAGGTCGTGGGCGCCCCTTACGGCACCGACCTGCGCCAGTACGCCGCCACCGGCATGCCGACGTTGCAGTACGGACCAGGCGACGTGCGCTACGCGCACGCGCACGACGAGCACGTCGGCATCGCCGACCTGGAGCGGTGCGCCCGGGCCTACGCGCTGCTCGCGATCCGCAGGTGCGGAATCGCCTGAGCAGCACCGGAGAAGCCGGGGCAGCGAGGTGGTTGCAGAGGCGTGCTGGTGGCGTGGACGTGCTGCGGGTTCTGGCGCGTGGGGTCACCTCTCCTGATCTCGATCCACTTCAGGCGCGGCCCTGGCGGTGTGCCAGGGCCGTCTCCGAGTCGACAGGTGGGTTCAGCGACCGCAGCGCTCGGCTGTGGGACCCCAGTGCCGTCAGTGGAAGTCGCGGGACTCCGACGGGACGTGGATGTTCAGCTTCTGGAGCCGGTCCGCCCGAAGGTTGATCACTTCCTCGGTTCGTTCCACCACGCCGCGGACCAGGAGTGCGGCGCTGGTGCGGCCGACCTTCCGGTAGCGGGCCCACAACCCCGGCGAGCAGACGACGTTGACCGTCCCGGTCTCGTCCTCCAGGTTCAGGAACGTGATGCCGCCCGCGGTCCCCGGTCGTTGCCGGTGCGTCACGGCTCCGCCCACGAGCACCCGCGTTCCGTGCTCCACTTCGGACAGACGTGACGCAGGCAGGGCACCGAGCTCGTCGAGCCGGTCGCGGACGAACTGCACCGGGTAGCTGTCCGGGGACACCCCGGTCGCCCACACGTCGGCCGCTGCTCTTTCGACACCGTCCATGCCGGGCAGGGCGGGAGCGCTCGACGACGCGGTGGTGCCGGGCAACCGGTCTGGTCGCTCTCGGGCGACCGCAGCGGCGTTCCACAGCGCTTCGCGCCGGGTCAGGCCGAAGCAGTCGAACGCCCCTGCCGTGGCGAGAGCTTCCACCTGCGGTGCGGTGAGCCGAACCCGTCGCGCCACGTCCACCATGTCGGCGAACGGCCCGTGCTCGGCGCGTTCGGCCACCAGCGTCTCCGCGAGGTCCTCGCCGAGCTTGCGCACCGACGACAGGCCGATGCGGACGGCTTGGCCGCCGGTGCTGGTGTCGTCCTGCTCCAGGTCGGCGTGCACCCTGCTGGCGTTGATGTCCGGGCCGTGCACCACGACCCCGTGCCTGCGCGCGTCGGCGACCAGCGACTGCGGCGAGTAGAAGCCCATCGGCTGCGCCTTGAGCAGCGCCGCGCAGAACGCCGCCGGGTAGTAGCACTTGAACCAGGCGCTGGCGAACACCAGCAGTGCGAAGCTCAGGGCGTGGCTCTCCGGGAACCCGTAGTTGGCGAAGGCCAGCATCCGCTGGTAGAGGTGCTCGGCCAGCTCGCCGTCGATGCCGTTGGCGGCCATGCCTTCGAAGAGCCTGCCGCGCAGGCGTTCCATCCGCTCCGCGGAGCGCTTGGCGCCCATCGCCCGGCGGAGCTGGTCGGCTTCGGCCGGGGTGAAGCCGGCGAGGTCGACGGCCAGCTGCATCAGCTGTTCCTGGAACAGCGGGACGCCGAGCGTCTTCTGCAGCGCGTCCTTCATCAGCGGGTGCTCGTAGTCCCACTCCTCCTGGTCGTTGCGGCGCCGGATGTAGGGGTGCACCGATCCGCCTTGGATGGGGCCGGGCCTGATCAGCGCGACCTCGACCACCAGGTCGTAGAACTCGCGGGGTTTGAGCCGGGGCAGCGTGGCCAGCTGCGCGCGGCTCTCCACCTGGAAGACCCCGATCGCGTCGGCCCGGCACAGCATCGCGTAGACCTCGGGGTCGGACAGGTCCAGCTCGCCGAGGTCGACCTCGACGCCGTGGTGCTCGCGCGTCATGTCGATGGCGTGGTGCAGCGCCGAGAGCATGCCCAGGCCGAGCAGGTCGAACTTGACCAGCCCGACGGCGGCGCAGTCGTCCTTGTCCCACTGCAGCACGGTGCGGCCGGGCATCCGCGCCCACTCCACCGGGCACACCTCGCTGACCGGCTGGTGGCAGATCACCATGCCGCCGGAGTGGATCCCGAGGTGGCGCGGGAACCCCATCAGCTCGTCGGCGAGTTCGCGCACCGCGTCGGGGACGTCGGAGTCCTCCGGCAGCGGTCCCCAGTGCTCGATCTCCTTGCTCCAGGCGTCCTGCTGGCCCGGCGAGTAGCCGAGCGCGCGGGCGACGTCGCGCACCGCGGACTTCGGCCGGTAGCCGATGACGTTGGCGACCTGCGCGGCGTGCGTGCGGCCGTGCTTGGCGTAGACGTACTGGATGACCTCCTCGCGGCGGCCGGACTCGATGTCGATGTCGATGTCCGGGGGGCCGTCCCGCTCCGGGGCGAGGAACCGCTCGAACAGCAGCCGGTAGCGCACCGGGTCGGCGTTGGTGATGCGCAGCGCGAAGCACACCGCCGAGTTGGCCGCCGAACCCCTGCCCTGGCACAGGATGTTCTCCCGGCGGCAGAACTGGACGATGTCGTGCACCACCAGGAAGTAGCCGGGGAAGTCGAGCTCCTCGATCACCGCCAGCTCGTGCTCGATCTGCCGGTACGCCTCCGGCGCGGCCTGTGGCGGACCGCAGCGCTCGAGGGCACCGAGGTAGGTCTGCTCCCGCAGGTGGCTGATCTCGGTGTGGCCTGCGGGCACGTCGAACGGCGGCAGTTCGGGGGCGACGAGGCTCAGGTCGAAGGCGAAGGACTTGCCCATCTCGGCCGCCCGCTGCACCGCGCCCGGGTAGCGGGCGAAGCGCTCGGCCATCTCGGCACCGGAACGCAGGTGGTTGCCCGCCCACGCCGGCAACCAGCCGTCCATCTCGTCCAGGCTGCGCCGCGCCCGGACCGCGGCGACGACGCCGGCCAGCCTCGCCCGTTCCGGTCCCGCCAGGTGCGCACCGGTGGTGGCCACTGTGGACAGACCGGCGCGGTCGGCGAGCTCGGCGAGGACGTCGTTGCGCGCCGAGTCGGTGGGCAGCCCGTGGTCGGTGAGCTCGACGGTGACGTGCTCGCGGCCGAAGAGCCCGACCAGCCGGTCGAGTTCGGCCGCCGCCGCGTCCACGCCCCCGGAGGCCAGCGCCAGCTGAACCGCTCCCTTGCGGCAGCCGGTGAGCACCTGCCAGTGCCCGGCGGCCTCGGCCGCCAGCTCCTCCAGCCGGTACTCCGGCCGCCCCTTCTCCTCACCGCGCAGCTGGGCGGTGCTGATCGCCCGGCACAGCGAGGCGTAGCCGTCGAGGTCGCGGGCCAGCACGAGCAGGTGCCCGCCCTCGGGGTCGGGGATGCCGTTCTGCGGCTGGGTGAGCCCCAGGCTCAGCTCGGCGCCGAACGCCGTGCGCACGTCGTGCTCCTTGGCCGCTTCGGCGAAGCGGACGACTCCGTAGAGCCCGTCGTGGTCGGTGAGCGCGATGGCCTCCAGCCCGAGTCGCGCGGCCTCCTCGACCAGTTCCTCCGGGTGCGCGGCACCGTCGAGGAAGCTGAAGTTGGAGTGCGCGTGCAGCTCGGCGTAGGGCACCCGGCCGCCCGGCGGTACCGCACCTCGCCCGCCCTCGCGAGGCGTGGCGCGAGGACGGGACGGCGGGGAGTCCTCACGACCGGCATCGCGCGGCACCTCCTTGCCGGAGAGGGCCTTCTCCAGCTCCGACCACCTCTGGGGCGGGTTGAACCAACTCATGGACCTAGTGAACTCCTGTTCGAACGATCTGCGCCACCGAACTTCCCGGGTTTCACTCGAACGAGCGTTCCCCGCTACCGGTAGGCCCCTTGGACCCACCAGTCCCCGCGCTCGTGCACCAGCAGCAGCGCCACCTCGTCGTCGGCCCCCTCTTCGGCCGAGTCGTCCGCACCCAGCACGACCTGGAGGCGGACCTGGGCGCGCGGCGGGGCCTGCGCCTCCGGGGCGGTCTGGCCAGGACCACCGGCCAGCAGGTCCACCCACCAGCGCTCGGCGAGCGGCCAGGGACCAGCCCAGCCGGCCACCGCGCGCGACCTGCCACCACCGACCTCGACCCGGTGCGGCGCAGCGGAAAGCCCCGTCCGCGCGGTGATCCACACCGGTTCACCGGACTCGTCGAGCACCCTCACCGGCCACGGATCGCCCGGCACCACCGTCGGCGAGGGGGCCGGGATCCGGCCCGGCCAGGGCGGGTCGGCGGGCAGCGCAGACCGCCGCTCGTCGCCCCACGGCACGAACCGCACCTGGTCGCGGGGGTCGCGGCCGCCCCCGAGGACTCCGGTCAGCACGGCCTCCGGGCCGAGCATGCCCTGCACCCGCGCGAAGGCCCGGCCCGCACGCGCGGCGGCCTCCCCGGTGGCCGAGCTGAGCAGGTCCAGCTGCAGACCTCCTGCGCCCACGACCTCCTCGGGACGCAGGCTCAGCTCGTCGAGCCCCGCGGTGGGCCGATCTCCGCGGGTCCGCCCGTTGAGCCAGCCGTCGAGCTGCCAGCGGACCCGGTCGGCGGTCGCCGCCGGGGTCAGCGGCTCCGCGCACCGCCAGGTCCGGTGCAGCTCCTCGCCGTTCTCGGTGCGCGCCGAGATGCCCAGGCGGGTGCAGGCCAGGCCGAGATCACCCAGCTTGGCGTGCAGCTCATCAGCGAGGACCTTGGCCACGAACGCGGCTCGGTCCACCCGGTCCACCGGAGGGTCGAGCTCCTCGGTGACCACCAGCTCGGGCGGCGGCCGCCGCCGCTTGACCGGGCGCTCCTCCCGGCCACCCGCGGCCCGGTGCGCCAGCAGGGCCGCCTGGCCGAACCTGGTCGCCACGTCCGAGGAGTCCAGCGCGGCGAACTCGCCGAGGGTGCGGATCCCCAACCGGCGCAACAGGTCCACGAGTTCCGGCTGCTCGGCGGCCTGCTTCTGGCCGAGCCGGTCGGCGAGCTGCTCGACCTCCTCGATCGGCAGCGGGGCGAGGAAGTCCCGGCTGCCCCCAGGTTCGACGTGACGGGTGTGGCGAGCCGCGAGGATCGCGGCGAACAGCCCGTCGGCGACCCCGATCCGGCACTCCACCCCGGTCTGCGCGTCGATCTCGTCGACGAGCTTCTCGGCAGCGGTCACCTCCCCGCGGAAGTAGCGGGCAGGCCCCCGGGCGGGCACGGCGACCAGACCGGGGCGGACGACCTCGACACCCGGCACCAGTTCCTCGACCGCGACCACGACCGACTCGAAGAGCCGCACGTCCCGCGCCGGGTCGTGCTCGCAGACGACGAGCTCCGGGCAGCGGCCCTGCGCCTCACGGCGGCGCATCCCCCGGCGCACGCCGCTCTCCCGGGCGGTCGCCGAGCAGGCGACGACCCGGTTCGCAGCGAAAACCGCTGCGGGGACGAGGGGTTCGAGTTCCGCGGCACGCGCGGCGGCCACCACCGGCCAGTCCGGGCACCACACGACGATCCTGCGGGCGGGCACGTCGCTCACCCCGCCACCGCGCGCAGGTGCGCCCGCACGGCAGGGCGCTCTTCGACACCGGCGACCGACCCGTCGCGGGACGGCAGCAGCACCCGGCAAGAACGCGGGCGGGACGCCGCACCACGCCCTTCGGCGTGCACCGCGACATCGCGTTCGCGCAGGTGACCGTGGCCATGACCGAGGCCGCGCCAGCGCGCGCCGGAGCAGCGCAGCTGCACCTCCGCGCCCGGCCAGCGCCCGAACGGGAGCAGCACGGAACCACGGTTGCGCGCCCGCGCGGAGAGCCTGCGGGCATCGGAGTCGAGCACCTGCCCGGTGCCGCCGACCACCACCAGGTCGACCCCGTCCAGCAGCGCGGCGATCACGCCCGCCGGGTCCGAACCCGGCTGCGGCACCACCGCGAGCCGATCCAACGACAACCCAGCCTCAGCAGCGGCGACCAGGTTGATGCCGGGCAGCCCCACCACGGCAGCCCAGGAACCCTTCGCCGAGGCCTCCGACAACAGCGCGAAGAGCAGCGACACCGATCCGTGCACCGCCACCGTGCTGCCACGGCGCAAACCTGGCCATGGCAGCACGGCGGCGAGTTCCGCCCGCGTCGGCAGCACCCGGCCCGCACCCGGGACACCGCCCGCTTCGACGTGCGGCACACCCACGGACACCCCGTCCACCGCGGGCGCGTCCAGCGCCGTCGAAGACATCATCGCGGACATCGCCACCCTCCCCACGTACGTGACCGCGGTGGGTGCCCGACCCCGGCGCGGGCACCCACGAACACAGCCGCTGCGGGGAAGGCAGCGGTGGAGTCAGCGCTGCGCCTGCACCCTGCGCACAGCGCCCACTCCATCGGAGCGGCCGACCCCGACACCGGCCGTTCCCGATCTTCGAACTTCCGTTCGAACAAGTCCAGTTAACCCTGCCCGCGCGGGGTTCGTCAAGGGCCTCGGGGAACATTAGTTCGAACGGGTTGTTCAGGTGAGTCGCGGTGACGGAGCGTCTCCAGGTCCTGGCAGCGGGCGCGGGCCGCAGGCTGATCAGGGCAGGTCAGGACGGCCCTGCCGCTGCCGACCGAGCCCGCGATGCCTCCACGCTGCCGGGCGAGACCGCAGCACGACCACCCACGGCACCACCGCCGCTCAGCGGGCGCCCCTGGAACGCGACGAGCCCCGGCCTGAGTCAGGCCGGGGCTCGTCGGAGAGGACTTCGTCAGTGGGCGAAGTGGCGGGTGCCCGTGAGGTAGACCGGCACCCCGGCCGCCTCCGCAGCCGCGATGACCTCGTCGTCGCGCACCGAGCCGCCCGGCTGGACGACCGCGCGGACACCGGCGTCCAGCAGGACCTGCAGGCCGTCGGGGAACGGGAAGAACGCGTCCGAGGCCGCGACCGAGCCCTTGGCGCGGTCACCGGCGCGGGAGACCGCCAACCGGGCCGAGTCGACCCGGTTCACCTGGCCCATGCCCACGCCCACGGTCGCTCCGGCGTCGGCGAGCAGGATCGCGTTGGACTTCACCGCGCGGCAGGCGCGCCAAGCGAACTTCAGGTCGGCCAGCGTCGCCTCGTCCACCGGGGAACCGGTCGCCAGCGTCCAGTTCGCCGGGTCGTCGCCCTCGGCGTCGATCGCGTCCGAACCCTGCACCAGCATGCCGCCGGAGATCGCGCGCATCTCGACCCGGCCGCTCTGCGGCGGCTGAGCGGTCAGGATGCGGATGTTCTTCTTCTTGCTCAGCACGTCCACCGCGCCGTCGGCGTAACCGGGGGCCACCACGACCTCGGTGAAGATCTCCGCGACCTGCTCGGCCATCGCCACCGACACCTCGCGGTTGGTGGCGATCACACCGCCGAAGGCGCTCACCGGGTCGCACTCGTGCGCCTTGCGGTGGGCGGCGGCGATGTCGTCGGCGACCGCGATGCCGCACGGGTTGGCGTGCTTGATGATCGCGACGCACGGCTCGTCGTGGTCGTGCGCGGAACGCCACGCGGCGTCGGCGTCGACGTAGTTGTTGTAGGACATCTCCTTGCCGTGCAGCTGCGCGGCAGCGGCCAGGCCAGTGGCCTCCCCGCCCGAGACGTACAGCGCGGCGGGCTGGTGCGGGTTCTCGCCGTAGCGCAGCGCCGAGCGCCGCTGCCAGGTCTCGCCGAGCCAGCCCGGGAACGTGGAGTCGTCACCGGTGGGGACCTTGCTCATCCAGGTCGCCACCGCCACGTCGTAGGACGCGGTGTGCCGGAACGCCTCAGCGGCCAGCTCGACCCGGTCGGGCATGGTGAAACCGCCCGCGCGGACCTCCTCGAGCACCCACTCGTACCGGCTCGGGTCCACCACGACCGCGAGGTTGGCGTGGTTCTTCGCCGAGGCGCGCACCATCGCCGGCCCGCCGATGTCGATCTGCTCGATCACCTCGTCCTGCGACGCGCCCGAGGCCACCGTCTGCACGAACGGGTAGAGGTTGACCACCAGCAGGTCGAACGGAGCGATCTCCAGCTCGTCCAGCTGCTGGGCGTGGGTCTCCCGGCGCAGGTCCGCGAGCAGCCCCGCGTGCACCCGCGGGTGCAGCGTCTTGACCCGGCCGTCCAGCGCTTCGGGGAAGCCGGTGAGCTCCTCGACGGGCGTGACCGGCACGCCCGCGTCGGCGATGGCACGCGCGGTGCCGCCGGTGGAGACGATCTCCACGCCGGCGGCGTGCAGCCCAGTGGCCAGCTCCAGCAGACCCGACTTGTCCGACACGCCGATCAGCGCGCGCCGAACCGGGCGCCGCTCCTGGGAGTTCGCGGTCACGGGATACTCACCTTCCGTCCCTGCACGGTCCACCCGTGCAACGCCAGCTTCTTCACAGTGCCGACCAGCAGCCGCCGCTCGACTGCCTTGATCCGCTCGTGGAGGCTCGCCTCGTCGTCATCGGGCAGAACCTCGACGGCTTCCTGGGCCAAGATCGGCCCGGTGTCCACGCCGGCGTCCACCACGAACAGGGTGCAGCCTGTGACGCGAACTCCACACTCCAGCGCATCACGCACCCCGTGCATGCCGGGGAACGAGGGAAGCAGCGCTGGGTGGCTGTTGAGGTACCGGCCGTCGTAGCGTGCCAGGAACTCGCTCCCGACGAGCTTCATGAACCCGGCGGAGACCACCAGGTCTGGCTCGTGCTCAGCGCACGCCTCGGTCAGCGCGCGGTCCCACTCCTCGCGGGAAGCGTGGTCACCGACCTTGCGGACGAACGTGGGGATGCCTGCGCGCTCGGCGCGGGCCAGCCCCTCGATGCCGTCGCGGTCGGCGCCCACGGCGACCACCTCGACCGGGTAGTCGGGTTCGCGGGTGGCGTCGAGCAGGGCCTGCAGCAGAGTTCCGGAACCGGAGACGAGCACGACCACCCGCGCCGGGTTCGCGGTCGTGAGCCGGTTCGGGTGCGCGGCGGTGCTCGGCTGGTCGGGCGTACTCGGGTTCAGCGTTCGCTCCTGACATGCCTCGGCACGATCTCCCCCGCAGCGTAAGACCTGGTTGCGGGGTCGGCTCCGGCAGGGGCCGGGCGAGTGGCGCAGCGCTCACCGCCGATCGCGCGGCGCGGGCTCCTCCCCGTCCGGCTCGGCGTCGAACTCCTCCGCCGCGACCTCCGGGTCGCTGTCGGATTCCGAACGTGCCACGGGGATTTCGGCGATCAGCTCGTCGAGGTCGGTGTAGGCGAAGTCCTCGTCGTCGGCTTCGGTCTCCGGGACTGGATCGATGTCCTCCGCCTCCTGGAACTCGTCGGTGGCGAAGGTGCTCAGCGCCGGGTCGTCGGGTTCCTCCGCACCGCCGAGCCACGTCATCGCCAACGCCGGGATCGCCAGCCAGCACAGCGTCGCCAGCGCCAGAGCGACCGGGTGGAACGACACGTCACCGACAGGGCCGTTGCCGAGACGACCACCGGCGACCACCGCCAGCACCAGCACGGCCAGCGCGGCCACCCCGGCCGCGACCAGCACCACCACCAGTCGGCGGCCGAGCGGGCCGGGAACGCGCCGCGCGACCAGTCCCACCACCATCCCCACGAGCAGCGGGAGGAGCAACGACGCGGACCACCACACCGCGGGGCCGTCGCCCGGGAGCACGGCCAGCAGCGGCAGGTCCGGCAGCGGGCCCGAGGTGTGCTGCAGCGGCTGGACGACCTGGGAGCCGATCGAGAACCCGCTGCCCGCGGCGAAGGCCCAGCCCGCGACCACCGCGTTCGGCAGGTAGAGCAGCGTGAGCACGGTGGCCCCGACCGCGTCTCCGCCACCGCCCATCCGCTCCATCGACGCGACCATCTCCGGGGCCGACACCGCGATCGCGGCCAGCAGCACGCCCGCGCCGACGGCGAGCACGATGGCGATGGTCAGCAAGCCGATCCGCAGGCCCGTCCACACGTAGGCGTCGGTGCGCTCCCACAGCAGGTAGAACAGGCCGCAGCGGTTGGCGACACCGGCGGTCGCGGCGATCGCGGCGGTCAGGCCGCAGCTCAGGAAGGCCTCCACCGGGACCGCGCTGAACGGTCCGTCCAGCAGCAGCGCGAACACCGCGCCCACGGAGGCGTGCACCAGACCCATCGTCGCGATCACCGGGAACGCCTGGTCCGGGCGGCGCAGCCGACACCGGCGGGCGACGAACGCCGAAGCGGACGCGACCAGCAGCACCGCGCCGATCGTGGGCAACATCGGCAGCACGCTCAGCGGAGCTCCGGCGATGACCAGCGGCGACTGGTAGAGCGCCAGCCAGCCGGGCAGCGCTGCCGCCAGGACCACCAGCGGGTCGAGGCTCGCCCCGCTCGCGGCGCCGACCACCAGCGCGAGCAGGACCGCGACCGCGAGGAAGCAGATCAGCGGGACCGCGCTGACGACGGCGATGAACAACCACCGCCGCAGACCCTGCTTCCGGTCGGGATGGCCCGTGGCCGTGGCGTGAGGGTTCGGATCCAGCGCAGACACGCGACCGAATGTCGCACCACCCCTGCTGCGAACGGCCCCGAACACGCCAGCGCCTCCGCCCATCGGGCGACGGGGTCCTGCGCCCAGCGACCACACGGGTCGGCCGTGGCGGTGTCACCTGGAACTTCCGCGCATTCGGGGAAAGGGCGGACGCGGTGCCTCGGAGGTCAGTACTGGGACGGGTTCGCGCCCGGGTGCGGCATCTGGCGGGTGCCCTGCGGGCCGTTGTCCTGCTCCGACCCGCCCTGCGGACGCGGAGGTTGACCACCCTGCTGCTGGCCGCCCGGCTGACCTGGTTTCTGCACCGGGCCCGACTGGGGGCCGGGCCGACTCTGGTGCGGACCGCTGGACTCCGGGTTCGACGAGGTGAAGCCGTCGGAGGACGGGTTCCAGCCGCCCGGCTGGCCCGAGGACTGCTGCGAGGGCTGCCCACCGCTGCTCGGGTTCCACGGCGGCGGACCGCCGAACTGGGCGCCGGGCTGGGCCTGCGGGCTCCAGCCGGGGCCGGGCGGCCCACCGGGACCCGGTCGCGCACCGCCGGAACCACCGGGACCACCCGGGCCGCGCGGACCCTGCGGGTACGGCGGCTGGCCGTGGGGCGCGGGCTTCGGGGAGGACCTCTCACCGCCCTTGATCACACCGCCCTCGCTGAGCAGCACGCCCACCACGGCGGCCAGCTGGGCGAGCGCGAGCACCATCAGCACCGGCACCAGGCCGGAGGCGGTGCCGCGCACGACGTCCTGCAGCAGCGCCAGCGCGGCGTAGGCGGACAGCGGCACGGCGACGAACAGGGCGTCCGGCGTCTTCGGGACGAAGCGCAGACCGGCCAGCGCGGCGGAGCAGATCAGGCCGACTCCGGCCATGCTGCCCATCAGGGCACCGACCCCGTCGTCGAAGAAGCCGAGCAGGTAACCGACAACGCCGGCGCCGCCCGCCACCAAGGCCAGGACTTCTCTCAGCTCGAACGAACGACGAACACCGTCGGTGTTCGACTGTTGCGGGTACGGCGCGGACATGACGGGATCGGACTCCTCGGAGGCACTCGAATGGGCGTGCTGATCGACGGTACCGAATCCCCGCTCAGCAGGGCGGCCCGCCCGACCGGCTCGCAGACGCCGTCGGGGCCGGGTCCCCGGAGACGCCGTCGGAGCCGGGTCCCCGGAGGGACCCGGCCCCGAACGCACGAGGTCGACGCGGGCTCAGCCCTTGACGATCTCGCGCATCAGCTTGGCGGTCTCGCTCGGCGTCTTGCCGACCTTGACACCCGCGGCCTCCAGGGCCTCCTTCTTCGCCGAGGCGGTGCCCGACGAACCGGAGACGATGGCGCCCGCGTGACCCATGGTCTTGCCCTCCGGCGCGGTGAAGCCCGCGACGTAGCCGACCACCGGCTTGGTGATGTTGGCCTTGACGTACTCGGCCGCGCGCTCCTCGGCGTCGCCACCGATCTCGCCGATCATCACGATGGCTTCGGTCTCCGGGTCTTCTTCGAAGGCCTGCAGCGCGTCGATGTGGGTGGTGCCGATGATCGGGTCACCACCGATGCCGACGGCGGTCGAGAAACCGATGTCACGCAGCTCGTACATCATCTGGTAGGTCAACGTGCCCGACTTGGACACCAGACCGATCTTGCCCGGGCCGGTGATGTCGGCCGGGATGATGCCGGCGTTGGACTTGCCGGGCGAGATGATGCCGGGGCAGTTCGGCCCGATGATCCGGGTCTTGTTGCCCGTGGCGTTCGCGTGCGCCCAGAAGTAGGCCGAGTCGTGCACCGGGATGCCCTCGGTGATGACCACGGCCAGGCCGATCTCGGCGTCGATGGCCTCGACCACGGCGTCCTTGGCGAACTTCGGCGGCACGAAGACGACCGACACGTCGGCGCCGGTCTCCTTCATGGCCTCCGAGACGCTGCCGAAGACCTGGAGCTCCTTGCCCTCGATCTCGACGGTCTGCCCAGCCTTGCGGGCGTTGACACCGCCGACGATGTTGGTGCCGGAGCGCAGCATGCGGGCGGTGTGCTTGGTGCCTTCAGAGCCGGTGATGCCCTGAACGATCACCTTGCTGTTCTCGTTGAGGAAGATAGCCATGATCGCCTCACGCCCCCGCAGCCAGCTCGGCGGCCTTGTCGGCCGCGCCGTCCATCGTGTCCACGACCGTGACCAGCGGGTGGCTGGCCTCGGCGAGGATGCGGCGCCCTTCCTCGACGTTGTTGCCGTCGAGGCGGACGATCAGCGGCTTGGTGGCCTCGTCACCGAGGATCTTCAGCGCCTGCACGATGCCGTTGGCCACGGCGTCGCACGCGGTGATGCCACCGAAGACGTTGACGAAGACGGACTTGACGTCCTGGTCGCCGAGGATGACGTCCAGACCCGCGGCCATGATCTCGGCCGAAGCGCCACCGCCGATGTCCAGGAAGTTCGCCGGCTTCACGCCGCCGTGAGCCTCACCCGCGTAGGCCACGACGTCCAGCGTGGACATGACCAGACCAGCACCGTTGCCGATGATGCCGACCTCGCCGTCCAGCTTGACGTAGTTGAGGCCCTTCTCCTTGGCCTTGGCCTCGAGCGGGTTCTCGGCAGCCTTGTCGACCAGCTCTTCCTGCTGCGGCTGGCGGAACGAGGCGTTCTCGTCGAGGGTGACCTTGCCGTCGAGGGCGATGACCTTGCCCTCGGGGTCCTTCACCAGCGGGTTGACCTCCACCAGGGTGGCGTCCTCAGCGACGAAGGTCTCCCACAGCTTGACGATCACGTCGGCGACCTGATCGGCGACCTCGGCCGGGAACTTGGCGGCGGAGACGATCTCCTTCGCCTTGTCCAGGTCGACGCCCTCGATCGGGTCGATCGCGATCTTGGCCAGGGCCTCGGGCTTGGTGGCCGCGACCTCTTCGATCTCCATGCCGCCCTCGACCGAGGCCATCGCGAGGAAGTTGCGATTCGCGCGGTCGAGGAGGAAGGAGAAGTAGTACTCCTCCGCGATGTCGGAGGCGGTCGTGACCAGCACCTTGTTGGTGATGTGGCCCTTGATGTCCAGACCGAGGATGCCCTCGGCCTTGGTCTGGGCCTCGTCCGCGGACTCGGCCAGCTTCACACCGCCGGCCTTGCCGCGGCCACCGGTCTTGACCTGGGCCTTGATGACTACGGGCCCGCCGAGTTCTTCGGCGACTGCCTTGGCCCCTTGGGGGTCTGTCGCCACGGCGCCGGGCAGCGTCGGCACGCCGTGGGAGGCGAAGAGCTCCTTCGCCTGGTACTCGTACAGGTCCACTCGACTCTCCTGCGACGTCGGTGTCGGACTCGCTGACGATATCGACCTGCGATGACGCATGGGGCGGCGCACCTGGTGAACTGCCTCACCTGAGGTAGGGCGTCAAGCCTGGTCGACCCGTCCAACACGGGGGAATCGCCTTCTGGGCAGGAGCGATATCTGCGTTCGCGTGACGAACGGAACAGGCGCCGTGACGGCGTGCTGACCAGTCTCGGGCACCGCACCGTCCCCCACAAGACGGCCGCGCGGGTGATCTCAGCCGTGGGTCGCGGCGGAGCGACGCGCCGCCAGCGCCGTGCCGAGCAGCACCACGACGCACCCGAGCGCGCACCACAGGCCGAGCCCGGGCTCGGCTCCGGGCAAGCGCCCCGCAGTCAGCGGGAACTCCAGTGCGCGGACCGCGACCAGCAGCGCACCGCCGCACAGGAGCGCGGCCGCTTGGCCGGGACGGCACATCGGAGCGAGCACGGTCGCGCCGACCACGGCGGCGAGCGCGAACACCAGGCCCCAGGAGGTGGTGCCGAAGTCGGTGAACACGCCGGGCGCGCTGTAGCCGGGCGCGGTGAGCACCGGCAGGCTGAACGCCCCGGCGCCGAGCACGAGCGCGACCAACGAGGGGACGAGCACGAGACGGCGCATCGCCATCTCGGTGAGGTCGACGTCGTCGCGCTCGACGGCGCCGGCGATCGCCGCGAGCACTGCCGCGACGGCCGCCAGCAGCACCGACAGCCCTGCGGCCCACGCGCCGAGACCGGCTTCGGCCCCGGCTTGCGCAGCGGTGAACACCGCGTCCAGCGAGCCGGCGGCGGCCAGCGGGACGACGGCCCACAGCACGGTCAGCACCGGGCGCAGCAGCAGCGAGGCCTTCGGCAGCAGCACTCCCGCACCCACCGCCACCAGCAGGAACCCTGCGGGGAACAGCATCCGCGCCGGGTACTCCGACGGGTCGCGCAGCCCGAAGGGCATGACGACGTGCGGGGTGAGCGCGGCCAGCAGCGCGACCGCACCGGCCAGGAGCGCGAACGTCCCGGCGACGGTGAGCAGCCTGGTCAGCGCGGGCAGCCGCAGGTCGTCGACGTCCTCGACCGCCTCACCGCGTCCCGCCCGGAGGGCGAGCACGAGCAGAGCCGCGGCGGCCAGCAGCCCGAGCAGCGGGCCCCAGGCGAAGGTCAGCTCGTCGAGGACCAGCACCGACAGGAGGTGCGGCACGACCACCGCCACCAGCGACAGCGCCACCCCGAGGAGCCCACCGCGCACGAACTCCGGGTCGGTGGAACCGGCGAGCAGCCCGGCGGAGCAGACCACCCCGACGGCCAGCAGCGCGCTGCCGACGAGCACCGGAACCGGTCCGTCGAGCGCGGTCTCGGCGGGCAGGTACGGGTCGTCAGAGGAGAACGGCGCCATCAGCACGGCCACGGCGCCCAGCCCTCCGGCGCACAAGGCCAGCGCGAGCAGGCCCTGCCGGTGCGAGCCCGCACCGGACTCCCGGGTCCCCCACGTCGCGAGGACACCTGCGGCCAGCACCGCCACGTGGCCGACCGCCAGCAGCCACCAGCCGATGCCGGGTTCGAAGTTGAGCAGCGAGTCGGCCCGGAGCAGTTCGGGACGCGCGGCCATGCCCGCGTCCACCGCGAACTGGACGTCCTGCCCGAGCCTGCCGGGCGCGGCGGCGGCCGGGCCGACGAGCACCGCGGCGGCGGCGAGTGGCTTGCCCGCTCGCGCGAACAGCGCGGCCAGAGCCGGGGCGAGCAGCGCGAGCACCAGCAACAGCGGCCAAGCGGGGTAGGCGGCGGGGACGGCCGGGCTGGTCAGCCCGAGCAGCGGTCCGATGCCGGTGAGCGCGGCGCCGAGGAGGCCAAGCGCGATCGCTGCGCGCACGCGGGTCGACGTGGCGAGCACCGGCTGCGGGTCCGTGGCCGGGGCGGAGGTCGCCGAGGCGGACGAACCGGACGGGAGGTCAGGCCGCGCAGTCACCGCGCAGACGCTAGCAACCGGGTGACCGGTTCCGGACACCACCCGCTGCACTCGACTCGGGCGCGCCCGTGACCCGACACGCCCGGACAGCACCCGAACGGAGCAAATGTGAAACATCGACAAGACGCTCTTGGGGTGTGACGTGCAACACGAGAAGCCACCCACCGGTGTCCGAATCGGTTCCGACCACGGACCCCGGTGGTCCGTTCGGAACCTGCGACGACGATCACGAACCCGCAGGTGGCTCCGCTGAGCGACGACCACGCGCGGTGTTCGTCGCGAAGCGGCGGCCCACCCGGCGGCGGAGGGAGTGATCACGCGCTGTGGCCGACGTGTCACAGATCGGGATTTGCCCCTAGGGGATCAGCTTGGTTACTGTCCCCCGGTCCGTTGTCACGGTCTGATCACGAAGGACAACCTTCGGCCGGTTCCCCGACCGGCACCCGGAAATCCCCGTTCCCGGGCCCGCGCGATCAGGCTCCCCGAGACGGAAGGGCAGGCATTGGCTCACCACCGCTCCCCCGGCGGCGCACGACCCTTTCCCGGTCACGAGGTATCCCCCGACGACACCTCGCAAACCCGGGATCGGAGCCGGGGTGCTCCAACAGCATCGGCTTGGCGCGGTCGCGTCGTCGTCGCAGCAGTAGCGGCGGGTGCGTTCGCAGCCGCGGGGCAGTCGTTGGCAGCCGGTGAGGGGAACGCCTCCCCCGACAGCGATGACTTCAACGCTTCCGACGCCGCGGGGTCGTTCAACACCGCGATGGCCGAGGACTCCGGCTCCTACAACGGGATGGGCGGCAGCGCCCCCGCACCGGCCATGCTCCCGGTCGCCAAGAGCTCCGACGTCAGCTCCGAGATGGAGAAGCTGACCAAGAGCGAGCGTATCGCCGAAGCGCGCGAGAAGGCGCAGCGCGCCGCCGAAGAAGCCGCCCGGCAGCCGAAGTACAGCGTGCCGGCGCAGGGCAACTTCACCTCCGGGTTCGGTGGCCGCTGGGGCACCACCCACTACGGCATCGACATCGCCAACGCCAAGGGCACCCCGATCATGTCCGTCGCCGACGGGGTGGTCATCGAGGCCGGCTCGGCCAGCGGTTTCGGCCTGTGGGTCCGGGTCCAGCACGAGGACGGCACGATCACCGTCTACGGCCACGTCAACACCATCACGGTGGACGAGGGCGACAAGGTCAAGGCGGGCGAGCAGATCGCCACCATGGGCAACCGTGGTTTCTCCACCGGCACCCACCTGCACTTCGAGGTGTGGAACGCCGGCGGCAAGAAGATCAACCCGCTGCCGTGGATGCGCCAGCGCGGCATCTCCCCGACCTGATCCACGAGGGGCACGGGCACCGTCCCGAGGTCGCCGAACCCCTTCCCGCGCCCGCCTGGGCTCACCGACGTGATCAGCAGTAGCGTGGCGCCGTGGCCGAACAGATCCGGTTGACCGGAGCGCAGCAGACGCTCCTGGGGCCGCTCCACGCTCGCGCCCTCGACAGCCACCGCGCCGACCCGGTGCTGGGCGATCACCTCGCTGCGGAGATCGCCGCGCGCATCGACTTCGACTTCGAGCAGTTGCGGCTCGATGCCGGCGACATGATGGCGGTGGTCCTGCGCGCCAAGGAGATCGACGACCGCGCCCGCGACTTCCTCGCCGCGCACCCCGACGCGGTGGTGCTGCACCTGGCGTGCGGGCTGGACTCCCGTCCCCTCCGGCTCGACCTGCCCCCGCAGGTGCAGTGGATCGACGTCGACATGCCGGACGTCGTCGAGCTGCGCGACCGGCTCTACCCGCAGCCGGGCCGCAACCACCGCACGATCGCCGCGTCGGTGACCGGCACGGGGTGGCTGGACGAGGTTCCCACTGGGCGGCCGACGCTGGTCATCGCCGAAGGGCTCACCCCCTACCTGCGGGAAGAGGAGGGCGTGGCGCTGCTGCGCCGGCTCGTCGAGCGGTTCGGCCACGGCGAGGTGGTCTTCGACGTGGTCGCGCCGTGGACGGTGAGGGCCTCGACGTGGTCGGGGTTCCTCCGCAGCACCGGGGCGCGCTTCCACTGGGGAGTCGCCGACCCGCACGACCTCGAGATCAAGGTCCCCGGTCTGCACCTGCGCGGCTCGGTGCCGGTCACCACGCTGCCCGGGGTCGCGAAGGTCGCACCACGCGAGCGCCGCATCGCCTCGGTGATGAACGTCGTGCCACCGCTGCGCGACGCGATGCGGGTGGTGCGCTTCGGTTTCGAGCGCGAGTCCCGGAGCCCGGTCGAGCTCACCGGCCCGGCGGCCACCATGCTCGCCACGCTGCACCTGCGCGCCGTGGACAACCGGTCCGCGGAACCGCTCCTGCACGACCGCTGGGCCGATGAGGTCGAGCGGCGCCTCGACTACGACTACACCCGGCTCGGACTCCGCGAGAACAACGCGGTTTCGGTGGCCGTCCGCGCCAAGGCGCTCGACGACCAGGTCCGCGCGGCGCTGCGTCCGGGGATGACCGTGCTGCACCTCGGGTGCGGCCTGGACAGCCGGTTCGAGCGGGTGGACCCGCCGGCGGACGTCGAGTGGTACGACGTCGACCAGCCCGAGGTGGTCGAGCTGCGCGAGCAGGTGTTCCCGGCCTCCGAGCACCGGCACGCCCTCGGCAGGTCCGTGGCGGACCCCGACCTGCTGGCTGAGATCCCGTCCGACCGGCCGGTCCTCGTGGTCGCCGAAGGCCTGGTGATGTACCTCGCCAAGTCCGACGGCGAGGCGTTGCTGCGCCGGATCATCAACCACTTCCCCAGCGGCGAGCTGATCTTCGACGCGTTCAGCACGCTGAGCATCCGCGTCAACAACATCGCCAACCCGGCGGTGACCCGCTCCGGCTCACGGCTGCACTGGGGCATCGACGACCCGCACGAGCTGGAAGCGCTCGGTCTGGACCTGGTCTCGGAGATCTCGTTGCTCACTGACCCGGCATTGGCGCGCTACCCGCTCCCGGTCCGGCTCGCCTTCCGAGCGATGGCCGGAGTCCCCGCCTTCAACCGCCTCGGCCGCGTCCTCCGCTACCGCTTCTGAACCCGCGAGCCGTCAGCCCGCCGGTGCGGTCAGAGCTTGGTGAGGGGGACGGTGCCGATGAGCATCAGCTTGACCGTGCCCGAGGAGCCGAAGTCGATGGTCGCCGTGGCGCGGGGGCCTTCGCCGTCGGTGGCGACGACCGTGCCCAGGCCGTACTTGTCGTGGGTGACCTTGTCACCGGCTTCGAGCTTGAGCGCGACCGTGTCCTTCCAGCCCTTCACACCGGTGCTGCGCATGCCGCGTTCGGCCAGACCCGCCTGGGCCGAGTCGCCGCCGCCGCGGTCGAAGCCGCCGCCTCGGCTGCCCCAGGTGCTGCGGACCTGCGGTGCGGCGCGTTCGGGCTCGATGCGCCGCCAGTGCATCAGCTCCTCGGGGATCTCGGTGAGGAACCGCGAGGCCGGGTTGGTCATCGGCTGCCCCCAGGCCGAGCGCATCATGGCGCGCGACAGGTACAGCCGCTGGCGGGCACGGGTGATGCCGACGTAGGCCAGCCGCCGCTCCTCGGCGAGCTCCGCCGGGTCGCCCAGGGCGCGCGTGTGCGGGAAGACGCCGTCCTCCCAGCCGCTGGAGAACACCACCGGGAACTCCAGGCCCTTGGCGGTGTGCAGGGTCATCAGCGTGACCAGACCATCGCCGGTCTCGGGCAGCGAATCGGCGTCGGCGACCAGCGAGACCCGCTCCAGGAAGGCGGCCAGCGAGTCGTCGGCCAGCGGGTCGGCGTCGTCCGGGTCCTCGGCGTCGTCGCTCGGACCGACCCCCGAGACCACCGCCTCCGCGGACGGCGAGGCCTCGGTGTCGGCCGGCAGCGGAGCTCCGGCGCGGGCCTCGGTGAACTCGCGGGCGACGGTGATGAGTTCGGTGAGGTTCTCCAGCCGGGTCGCGTCCTGCGGGTCGTCGCTGGCCTCCAGCTCGCCCCGGTAACCGGTGCGCTCCAGGACGGTGTCGAGCGTTTCGGCCACGTCGTTCTCGGCCGCGATCCGGTGCAGCTCGTCGAGCAGTTCGACGAAGCCCGAGATCGCGTTGCGGGCGCGCGTGTTGAGCAGCGGAACCTCTCCCGCCGCCGCCTTGCGCAGCGCCGTGCCGAAGGAGATCCGCTCCTGCTCGGCGTGGGCCGCGACCACGGCCTCCGCGCGGTCCCCGATGCCGCGCTTGGGCACGTTGAGGATGCGGCGCAAGCTCACCGTGTCGTCCGGGTTGTCCAGGACCCGCAGGTAGGCGAGGGCGTCGCGGACCTCGCGGCGCTCGTAGAAGCGCACTCCGCCGACGACCCGGTAGGGCAGGCCGAGGCGGATGAACACCTCCTCGAACACACGCGACTGGTTGTTCGTGCGGTAGAAGACCGCGATGTCGTTGAAGGTCGCTTCGCCCTGGTCGACGAGCCGGTCGATCTCACCGGCGACGAACGCGGCCTCGTCGTGCTCGTTGTCGGCGACGTAGCCGACGATCGGCTCTCCGTCACCGGCATCGCTCCACAGCCGCTTGTCGCGCCGGTTCGGGTTGCGCCGGATCACCGCGTTCGCGGCCGACAGGATGGTCTGCGTGGACCGGTAGTTCTGCTCCAGCAGGATGCTGCGGGCCTGCGGGTAGTCCCGCTCGAACTCCTCGATGTTGCGGATCGTGGCGCCGCGGAACGCGTAGATCGACTGGTCGGCGTCACCGACCACGCACAGCTCCGCCGGCTCCACACCGCTCTCCGTCGGCGCGGTCCCGACCAGCTCCCTGACCAGCACGTACTGCGCGTGGTTGGTGTCCTGGTACTCGTCGACCAGGACGTGCCGGAAGCGGCGGCGGTAGTGCTCGGCAACCGCCGGGTTCTGCTGCAGCAGCTTAACCGTGCGCATGATCAGGTCGTCGAAGTCCATCGCGTTGGACTCGGCGAGCCTGCGCTGGTACGCGGCGTAGACCTGGGCGACCTTGCGCTCCACGTCGTTGCCCGCCTGCTGCGCCGCGTCCTCGGGGGTGAGCAGCTCGTTCTTCAGGTTCGAGATGCCGATCGCCAGGGTCCGCGCCGGGTAGCGCTTGGAGTCCAGGTCCTGCTCGCGGGCGATCATGGTGATCAGCCGCTTGGAGTCGTCGGAGTCGTAGATCGAGAAGTTCGACGACATGCCGAGCGTCCCGGCCTCGCGGCGCAGGACCCGCACGCACATCGAGTGGAAGGTCGACACCCACATCACGTTGGCCCGGCGGCCGACCAGGTCGGCGACGCGCTCCTTCATCTCGGCCGCGGCCTTGTTGGTGAAGGTGATGGCCATGATCTGGCCGGGGTGCGCACCGGCGGCCAGCAGGTGGGCGATGCGGTGGGTGAGCACCCGCGTCTTGCCCGATCCGGCGCCGGCCACCACCAGCAGCGGGGAGCCGGTGTGCGTCACGGCGTCGCGCTGCTGCGGGTTGAGCCCGGCCAGCAGGTCCTCCGGGGCAGGTCCGGACCGGCCGCGCGGAGCCGAGGACTGCACGGGCTCGTCGCCCTGCCATTCGAGATCGAGGGGGGTGCTCATCGTCCAACCACGTTACCGAACCCCCCGGACAGAACTCCGCTGCCTGAGCCCAACCCGTGTGGCGGTGCTGCGGGCGGAACCCGAGGCGCCCGACCGGCTCCGGGAGCGCGTGCGGGTGCACCGCGCCACGGGCGTCCTCACCAGGCGGTGCGCCACCACCGCGGCGGCGCCGGGCGCTCACGCGGGGTGAGCAGGGGGCGGGGCCTGGGGTCCACGACGTGGGACGTGGTGACCAGGCAGTGGATGGGGCCCGGGGGTTGTGGCAAACTGGGGCTGTGCGAACGCAGCAGTACGAGTTTTACTACGGGCCCGGGACTCCGGCGCCCGTAGCTGCGTGAGCTCGAAAACCACTACGACGCCCCGGGGTCCTCGGACTCGGGGCGTTTCGCGTTCCGGGACGGGAACGGGGCTGGAGCCGGAGGATGACGTCCGATGAACGCCACTGTGGACGGTGACCAACCGCAGTCCGAGAAGAAGCCCTCGGCTGAGCAGGCCGCCGCGGAGGCCATCACCAACTTCCGCGAGGAGATCGACCACCTCGACGCCGAGATCCTGCGCCTGATCAAGCGCCGGGCCGAGATCTCCCAGCAGGTCGGGCAGGCGCGCATGGCCGCGGGCGGCCCGCGGATCGTCTACAACCGCGAGATGGACGTGCTCGCCCGCTACCGGGAGCTCGGACCGGAAGGCCGCGAGCTCGCCATGATCCTGCTCCGCCTCGGCCGAGGCCGGCTCGGGCAGTCGTAGGACCTGGTCAGGCGCGGAACCGCGCCAGCTCGCCGCAACGGCGAGCACGTCGTGACCGGCAGGCCGCGGGGTGCCCCCGACCGGGTCGGAGGCACCCCCGCGCCTCACACCGCGTGGTCCGCCGCGAGGTCGCGATCCCGGGTCTCCGGTGAGCGCAGCACCGCGATCAGGGTCACCACCGAGCACAGCGCCACGTAGATCGAGATCGGCAGCGACGAGTCGAACGCCGCCAGCAGCGCGGTCGCGATGATGGGCGCCAGCGAACCCGCCACGATCGACGCCAGCTGGTAGCCGATCGACGCGCCCGAGTAGCGCACCCGGGTACCGAACAGCTCCGCGAAGAACGCCGCCTGCGGTCCGTACATCGCGCCGTGGAACACCAGGCCCACCGTCGTGGCGGCGGTGATCACCCAGAACGACTTCGTGTCGAGCATCGTGAAGAAGAAGAACGCCCACACGCCGGTGCCGGCCGCACCCAGCAGGTAGACCGGCCGCCGTCCGACCCGGTCCGACAGCGCACCCCAGAGCGGGATGCTGATGAAGTGCAGCACCGAGGCGATCAGCGCCGCGTTCAGCGCCACCCCGCGCGGCAGGTCCAGGAAGGTGGCCACGTAGGTGAGCACGAACGAGGTCAGCACGTAGTAGACGACGTTCTCGGCGAAGCGGGCGCCCATCGCGGTCAGCACCTCGCTGCGGTAGCGGCGCAGGACCTCCATGATCGGCGGCTTCTGCTCGGCGCCGGTCTCCTGGGCCTTGCGCTGGGCCTCCAGGAAGACCGGAGACTCGGCGACGGCCAGCCGCACCCACAGCCCGATCAGCACCAGGACGCCGGAGAGCAGGAACGCGATCCGCCAGCCCCAGGCCAGGAAGGCCTCGTCGGACTGCACGGCCGCCAGCACGGCCAGCACGGCGGTGCCGAGGACGTTGCCCAGCGGCACCCCGGCCTGCGGCCAGGACGCCCAGAAGCCACGGCGTTCGGCGGACCCGTGCTCGGAGACGATGAGCACGGCGCCGCCCCACTCGCCGCCGATCGCGAAGCCCTGGACCAGGCGCAACGCAGTCAGCAGCAGCGGAGCCAGCACGCCCACCGACTGGTGGGTGGGCAGCAGACCGATCGCGAAGGTCGCGCCACCCATCATCACCAGGCTGAGCACCAGCAACTTCTTGCGCCCGATCCGGTCGCCGTAGTGGCCGAAGACCAGACCGCCGAGCGGACGGGCGACGAACCCGACCGCGTAGGTGATGAACGCGAGCAAGGTCCCCATCAACGGGTCGCCCGCGGGGAAGAACAGCTTGTTGAACACCAGCGCGGCGGCTGACCCGTAGAGGAAGAAGTCGTACCACTCGACGGTGGTGCCGACGAGGCTCGCCAGCACCACCCGGCTGGTCGACGATCGTGCGGGAGCGGACTCGGTTGTCATGGCTGACGTCCTCCTTGACGTGCCGTGGTCACCTTGGGGAAACCTGGTCAGTTCGCCGTCCATCCCCCGTCCATGGACAGCGACGCTCCGGTGATCGACGTGGTCCCGGGTCCGCACAACCAGACGGCGAACTCGGCGACCTCATCGGGTTCGACCAGCCGCTTCACCGGCGTGCGGGCCAGCAGCACGTCCTCGGTGACCTGCGCTTCCGGCACGCGGTGCAGCCGGGCCTGCTCCGCGATCTGCCGTTCCACCAGCGGAGTCCGCACGAAGCCCGGGCTCAGGCAGTTCGACGTGACGCCGTAGGAGGCGCCCTCCAGCGCGATGGTCTTGGACAGGCCTTCGATGGCGTGCTTGGCGGTGACGTAGGCGCTCTTGTAGGGCGAGGCGCGCAGACCGTGCACCGACGAGATGTTGAGGACCCGCCCCCAGCCGTTGCGGTACATGCCCGGCAGCGCGGACCGCACGACGCGGAACGGCGACTCGACCATGACCCGCAAGATCCTGCCGAAGACCTCCGGCGGGAACTCCTGCAGCGGTGCGACGTGCTGCAGCCCCGCGTTGTTGACCACCACGTCGGCACCCTCGCCGAGACCGTCGGCGTTGTCCGGATCGCCGAGGTCGACCACCCGCGCGGTCGCGCCCAGCTCCGCGGCGAGCGCGGTGACGGCCTCCTCGGCCTTGTCGACGGCGATCACCTCGGCTCCGGCCGCGGCGAACTTCCTGGTGATGGCGGCTCCGATGCCGCTGGCCGCCCCGGTGACCAAGACCCGCTTCGCGCTCAGATCGAGACCGGTTCGCTCGCTCATAGCGACTGAACCTAAGCGTGACGACGATCTCGGACCAGACCCGGTTGACAACCTTTTGGAACCGATCGGCTAATCAGGGGGATCCCCCATACCGGACATGCCCCGTCGAGGAGCAGACTGGAGGCATGAGCATGGTTATCGGTCTGGTCGCGCTCGTGGTGACGCTGGCCGCCGTGATCGCAGCCGCCGGACACGCGGGCTACCTGGCGATGCTGACCTCCGCGGCGAAGAAGCGCCCTGGTGGGCAGCCTGCCGTTGACTTCGCCAAGAAGCGCTACCCCGTCGCCGGTGTCGGCCTCGGCGTGACGCTGCTGGCAATGCTGATCGGCAGCGGCGACACCGTCGGCGCGGACGTCTTCGCCACGCTGCTCGGCCTCGGCGGCGGCGTCGGTTCCGTCAAGGCGCTGCAGAGCACGCAAAGCCGCTTCCGCAAGGGCGACTTCTGATCCTCCAGGAGCCGTAGCCCGCTCCGCGCGGCAGTGCGGGTGCCAGCTCCTGCGTGGCGGCTGCGGCGCTCCTCCGGAGCGCGCGGTCCGAACGGGTTCGCAGGGGTGCCGCACCTGGTGTCCGCCTATCGGTGACGTCCGTCCGGGTGGTTCTGCGCAGAGATCACCCGTTCGAGGAATCAAGGAAGCTGTCCGGAGCACCGATCTTCTCGACGCGAAGCTCGCCGTGAACTCCTCGCGGGTTGCAGAAAGTCGAGATCTCCGATGCAGAGCGGCAGAACCATCGGCTGGAGCGGCCGACTCGATCAGCCGCCGCAGCCACCGGCACCGGCCCCCGGCCGGCATCGCAAGAGCGACACCGGCGCCGACCCGGCGCCGGTCCCCCCGCAGCGGCCCGAGCCCGAGAGCTCCTCACCCCGGCTGGTGATCGACCCGCTGACCGACACCGCTCCGGTGGGCGGCCTGCACAAGTTCGACCTCGGCATGGTTCCCGCCTCGGTGACCCCGCCGCCGACCTGGCGTCGCGCCGCGTGGTTCGCGATCGCCTCCTCGGTCGCGGCGCTGGGCGGGTTGGTGTTCGCCACGACGCTCGTCTCCAGCAACCCGACGCGCATCGAGGGCTTAGACCTGCCGAGCATGCCGCGCGGTGGCCAGTACCCGCCGCTGCTGCGCGACCCATACTTCCTCACCGGCGACCCGACCCGGCCCTCGGTCGCGGACGCGACCACCCCACCGACGCGCAGCCCGAACCAGCTGACCGCGGGCCCCCTCCAGACCAGTGCCCCGCAGCCGGGCCTCGACACGACGCCGGGCGGCATGGCGCCAGGCAACCCGGACGGCGAGGACGACGGTGACGACCCCGACGACGACCTCCCGCCGGAGGCGGGCGGGCCGCCGACCAGCGAAGCCCCGCAGCTGCTGCAGCTGACCGACACCGAGGGCATGAAGCGCAGCAGCGAGCGGTACTACGCCGCGATCTCCTCGGGAGACCTGCCCGGCGCCTACGCGATGACCACCGGCCCGCTGCGTGCGGAGGGCTACGAGGCCTTCGCCGCCCGCTACTCCTACGCGACGGAGATCGAGGTCACGCACGTCTACGTGACCCCCACCAGCACCACGCACACGCTGCGGATGACGCTGCCGGACGGCTCGGAGCGCACCGAGCGCCGGGTGTTGCGGTACGAGATGGCCGAGGAACCGCTCATCGCGGCGGACGACCGCCTTTCCTGACCACGGATCGTGAAAGCGCTGCTCCGTTCGTGATCTCCGGAGCCGTCCCTTCCGGTGATCTACGTGAAATGCCTTCCCATCGGGCGGCGGACCGGGTACGTGTTCACGCCGTGGACGACCCCAGCCATCGACCGGTCCTCGACGACACCACCACGGTCGCCGAACTGCTCCGGCGCGGCCCGCACACCCCGGAACAGGGTCTGCTGGCCACCGAGGACCCCGGCGCTGCTGCGCCCACGAAGACGCCGTTGGCCGGCCAGATCGTCCTGACGACGCTCGGCGTGCTGCTGGTGATCTCCGCCGCAGGCGCCGGGGCGCTCATCATGGGCAAGCCCGCGCAGCTACCGCGACCGGCCGACTCGGCCGCCGCGATCAGCGGATCCCTCGCGCTGCGACCGGACCTGGCCCTGCAGGCCGCGTGGCCCTTCGAGGCCAACGGCGGCTTCTCGACCTCCGAGGGCACCGGCACCGGCACCGCGGCCGACGTGGAAGACGCCCACCTGGCCAACCCGGCCGCGGGCAGTCAGACCACCGCGCTGGGCGTCGTCGAGGAGTTCTACCGCCGCGCCCAGGACGAACCGGAGCTGCTCGACCAGCTCCTCGCCCCCGAGCTCGGGCAGGCCGAGGAGCTGCGCACCGCGTGGACGGCCGTCGACTCGGTGCGGGTCGTCGGGATGGCGGCCACCCCGGACGGGTCCGTCTCCGCGCAGGTCGAGGCGGTCTACCCGGACGGTCACCGGGTGCTGCTGGAGCAGCACCTGCACGTCTCCAGCGGACCGCTGCCCCACATCGTCGGCGCCGAGCTCCGCAGCGCACGGCACTTCCCGCCCGGCTGACGAGCACAACGATGCGGCAACGACCCGCCGTTGCCACCACCCCGGCCCACCGCCACCGACGCCGCCGGTACCGTGACGTGGGCCGGTCGGTGCCGAGAGTCACGAGCTCCGCGCACCGGGTCAGCCGGATCCGGATGACCAGCGCGAACGACCGCGCGGGGTGACCGGATCACCACGAGCTCCGGCACGGGCGGTGTCACGTCGGGAACAGGTCGTACCGATCTTCCCGACTTCGGACCTACGCTCAGACGGCGTCGGCTAGGCTGCCGTATCGCGGTTCGGTGGCAACCCGAGTCGTGCTTGGAACGTGTACTTGTGGGGGGCCGTTGCGGTCCGCCCTAATCCGCCGGTGTTCGGCGGGCCGACGCCCGGAGTTCCGGGTGACGGTGCCGCGGGGCATCGATAGCAGTACGGGGAGACGTCGGTGAGCGACGAAGGTCGCCTGGTCGCCGGACGCTACCGGGTGCAGCGACGCATCGGCAGTGGCGCGATGGGCGTGGTGTGGGAGTGTGTTGACGAGCGCCTGCACCGCACCGTTGCGGTCAAGCAGTTGCTGTTGCAGCCCGGTCTTGATCCGGGAGAAGCCGAGGAAGCGCGGCAACGGGCAATGCGGGAGGGCCGGATCGCGGCCCGGCTCCAGCACTCGAACGCGATCTCGGTGTACGACGTGGCCGAGGACGAGGGGCAACCGGTCCTCGTCATGGAGTACCTGCCGTCGACGAGCCTGGCCGCGATGATGTCCGAACACGGCCCGCTGCCGCCGCGCGAGGTCGCGCGGATCGGCGCGGAGGTCGCGTCGGCCCTCGGCGCCGCGCACGCGGCCGGTGTGGTGCACCGCGACATCAAGCCGGGCAACATCCTGCTCGGCGACAACGGCCAGGTGAAGATCACCGACTTCGGCATCTCCCGGGCGCAGGGCGACGTGCAGGTCACCAAGACCGGCATGCTCGCCGGGACGCCCGCCTACCTGTCGCCGGACGTGGCGATGGGCCAGGAGCCGACCCCGGCCTCCGACGTGTTCTCCCTCGGCGCCACGCTCTACGCCGCGATCGAGGGGCACCCGCCGTTCGGCCTCAACGAGAACACCCTGGCGCTGCTGCACGCGGTGGCCGCGGGCAAGATCGAGCCGCCGCAGCAGGCGGGACCGATGTCCCAGCCGCTGATGGCGATGATGGCCGCCCGGGTGCAGGACAGGCCGGACATGGCGCAGGTCCGCGAGATGCTGCAGGCCGTGGCCGACGGCGGCACGGTGAGCTCCGTGCCCGCGATGGCCGCGCCGATCCCACCCGCCCTGGCCCCGGAGCCGCCGCCGGAGCAGGCGACGAGCGTGATGGGCTCCGGGGCGGCCGCGGGCACCACGGTCGCCTACTACGAGGACGACCCGTACTCCGAGCAGCCCTACGAGGACGCCACGTCCTACATGGGCGCCGACCCGCGCGCCGACGCCGCGGTCTACGAGGAGCCCCGGCGCAGCAAGCGCCCGGTGCTCATCTCGGCGATCGCGCTGGCGGCCGTCGCGGTGATCGCCGTGCTGGTCACCTCCGCGCTGCGGGGTCCGCAGGAGCCGGCGCCGCAGCCGGCCAACCAGCAGACCGAGGCCCCGCAGGCACCGGTCCCGCCGCCGGAGACCAGCAGCGAGGAAGAGACCACCACCAAGTCGACCCGCACCACGACGCGGCAGCCGGAGACCTCCGCCGAGGAGCCGACGACCACGTCCGAGCAGAGGCCGACGACGACGCAGCAGCCGACGTCGACCAGCCAGGAGACGTCCAGCCCGCCGTCCCGGACGACGACCAGCCCCAGCGGCAGCGTCACCACCCAGTGAGGTAGAACCGGATCAGGTCCACGCTGCTCGGCCGGGGCGCTCACCGACAGGTGAGCGCCCCGGCCGAGGTCGTTCTCCTGCCCCGGGGTGCCGCGCGGTGTGCGGTGCCCAGTAACGTGTTTGCGGGCGTGACACCGTCGGGTGAAGCCGGCAGCGGGGAGTCCGGCCCGTCCTCAGTGCTAACGAGAAAACAGGCAGTCCTCAGACAGGCGAGCCCCCGCAGGCGAGCCAGTACCAGGAGACACCGGTGAGCGCCGAAGGTCGTTTGATCGCGGGCCGGTACCGCTTGCAGAGCAAGATCGGCAGCGGCGCCATGGGCGTGGTGTGGAAGGCCGTCGACGAGCGCCTCCACCGCACGATCGCCGTCAAGCAACTGCTGCTGCAGCCCGGTTACACCCCCGAGGAAACCGAGGAAGCGCGGCAGCGGTCGATGCGCGAAGGCCGCATCGCCGCCCGCCTCCAGCACCAGAACGCCATCGTCGTGTTCGACGTGGCCGAGGACGAGGGCCAGCCCGTGCTGGTCATGGAGTACCTGCCCTCGACGAGCCTCGCCGCGGTCATCGACGAGCAAGGCGTGCAGCCGCCGATGCGGGTGGCCCGGATCGGCGTGCAGGTCGCCGGTGCGCTGGCCGCCGCGCACATGGCGGGCATCGTCCACCGCGACCTCAAGCCGGGCAACATCCTGCTCGGCGAGAACGACCTGGCCAAGATCACCGACTTCGGCATCTCCCGCGCGATCGGCGACGTCGCGGTCACCAAGAGCGGCATCCTCGCCGGCACCCCCGCCTACCTGGCGCCGGAGGTGGCGCTGGGCCGGGACCCGGCTCCCGCGTCGGACGTGTTCTCACTGGGGTCGACGCTGTACGCGGCGATCGAGGGCGGACCGCCGTTCGGCACCGACGAGAACGCGATCAGCCTGCTGCACCGGGTCGCGCGCGGCCAGTTCGAGCCGCCGCGCCAAGCCGGGCCGATGACGCCGGTGCTGATGCAGATGCTGTGCCCGGACCCGGTCGACCGGCCGACGATGGCGCACACCCGCGACCTGCTGCAGGCCGTGCTCGACGGCCGTCCGGTGCCCCACGCCGCCCCGGGTGCGGGCGCGGGCTGGCAGCGCCAGCAGCAGCCGACCGCACCGACGCCGCCGGGCGGTGGCGCGATGATGGGTCACCACCAGGGCAGCGCAGGCCCCGCGAACCCGCCCACCCGCGTCGGTGGCGCCGCTCCGGCGGTGGCCGCCGCTCCGCCGCGGCGCGCCGGCAAGCAGGTGGCGCTGTGGACGGTGGCGATCGTGGTGGCGGTGCTGGTGGGCGTGCTGGCGGCCAACGCCTTCGGTTCCGGCTCGCAGGACCGCGGCGCTCCGGCTCCCGCACCGAAGCCCGCACCGACCGTCGCACCGGCCACGACGACCTCGGCCGCGCCCACGTCGTCGGCAGCACCGGCGACCAGCAGCCAGGTGCCGACCTCGTCGAGCGCGCCGAGCACCAAGAAGCAGGTGACCAAGGAGAAGCTCGTCTCCACGGTCAAGAAGTACTACACCCTGGTGCCCGACGACCTCGACGACGCGTGGAAGCTCCTGGGCCCGAGCCTGCAGTCGCAGGGCAAGGACCGCTACGAGGCGTTCTGGAAGCAGATCGACGACGTCAAGATCATCGGCCAGCCGGTGCAGTCCGGCGCCAACGTCGTGGTGACCTTGCAGTTCACCAAGGACGGCAAGAAGAGCACCGAGGTGCACGTCCTCGGCATGGTCGCCAACTCCGAGGGCGACGCGCTCATCAACACCGACTCGCGGCACTGATCAGGCGCGGTTCGCCGTCTCGGCCAGGCAGTCCATCAGCGACCTGGTGGCCGGGAGCTCGCAGACCGCCTCGCGCACGGCCACGTAGATCCGCCGCTTCGGCTCGGGGTTCGTGACGGCGCGGACCTCGACGCCGGGGTGCACCACGTCCAGGCCCAGGTGCGGGATCAGCGCGATGCCCAGTCCGGCGGCGACGAAGCCCTGCGCGGAGTAGGTGCTGTCGGTCTCCAGCGCGACGTGCGGGGCGAACCCGGCGCTGGCGTAGGCGTCGCGCAGCAGCCTGGCGCAGATGTCCTCGCGGTCCGTGGCGCTGTTGATCCACGCCTCGTCGGCCAGCTTCGCCATGTCGACGCTGTCGTGCTCGGCCTGCGGGTGGGACTTCGGCAGCGCCAGCCGGAAGGGATCGTCTGCCAGGTGCACCAGCCGTACTCCGCGGCGTTGCGGGACCTCCTCGCCGACCACGATCACCGCCAGGTCGGCCTCACCCGCGGCCACGTCGTCGAGCAGGTCCACCTCCTGCTGCGCGAGGGCGAGCTGCACCTCGGGGTGCTCGGCGCGGAACTTGGCCACGGCGGGCGGGATCAGCCCGACGCCGGCGGTGGTGAAGAACCGCAACCGCAGCAGGCCCGTGCGGCCCGCGCGGATGTCGGCCAGCTCGGCCTCGGTCTCGTTGAGCAGCTCGGAGATGCGTCCCGCACGCTCCGAGAGCAGCACCCCTGCCGGGGTGGGGCGCAACCCGCGACCGGCCTTCTCCAGCAGCGGCGTACCGGCCTCCTTCTCCAGCGTCGCGAGCTGCTGGCTGATGGCCGAGGGGGTGTAGCCGAGGTACGACGCGGCGGCGCTCACCGAGCCGCTGGTGACCACCGCGCGCAGGACCTGCATCCGCCTGACGTCGAGCACGATCCCCATAGTACAGAATGGCTTAACGGTTCGTTGAGATTAATTCGCTTGTCCTTATCCCAGCAGCTCTGCAAGCTGGTCTCGACACCACGGAGCACTGGGGAGCGGAGATGAACAACCCGACCAGCTACTTGCGCCTGGGGGCGCTCGCCCTCTTCTGGGGCGCGAGCTTCTTGCTGATCAAGCTGGGTCTGGAAGCCCTGTCGCCGACGCAGATCGCGCTGGCCCGCATCGTGCTGGGCGCGCTGACCCTGCTGGCGATCTGCGCGGTGCGCGGCCTGCGCATCCCGGGCGACCGGAACCTGTGGCGGCACGTCGCCGTGGCAGCGGTGTTCGCCAACGCGCTGCCCTGGGTGCTGCTGGCCGTGGGCGAGCAGAGCGTCGAGTCGGGGCTGGCCGGGGTCATCAACGCCACGACTCCGCTGTGGACCGTCCTGTTCGGACTGCTCGCCGGACGCGAAGCGCTGCCACCGCGGCGCGCGGCCGGGTTGCTGCTCGGGTTCCTCGGCGTGCTGGTCATCTTCGCACCGTGGCAGGGCGGCGGGGTGCTCGGCTGGGGCGTGCTCGCCTGCCTCGCCTCGGCAGCCAGCTACGGCATCGGGTTCGTCTACACAGGACGGTTCATCACGGGGCGCGGTGCCTCGCCGCTGGCGCTGGCGAGCATGCAGCTCACCGCGGCGACCGGCTTCTCGCTGCTCGCGCTGCCCATCGGCGGGCTGCGGATGGTGCACTGGAACCCGGTGGCGCTGCTGGCGGTCCTGGCCCTCGGCGTGGTCGGCACGGGCATCGGCTTCGCCCTGAACTACCGGCTGATCGGCGACGAGGGGGCGACGACGGCCTCCACCGTCACCTACGTCATGCCGATCTTCTCGGTGCTGCTCGGCTGGCTGCTGCTCGGCGAGCAGTTGCCGCTCCGCGTGCTGCTCGGCATGGCCGTGGTCCTCGTCGGGGTCGCCCTCACCCACCGCAAGGGCGCAGGCCCGTCGGCCGGCGCCCGCCTCGGGCGGGCCTTCACCCGGGCTTCGCGGCTCTACGCCGAGCTCGCCACGAACCACCCGGTGAAGTGACCCCCGAGCCGGGCCAAGGGCTCAGACCAGGCGGCGGTCCGAGGCCCAGCGGGAGAGCTCGTAGCGGTTGGAGAGCTGGGTCTTGCGCAGCACGCTGGAGACGTGGGTCTCCACCGTCTTCACCGAGATGAACAGCTCGGAGGCGATCTCCTTGTAGGCGTAACCGCGGGCCAGCAGGCGCAGGACCTCCCGCTCGCGGCGGGTCAGCAGGTCCAGCTCGGGGTCGCCGACCGGGGCCGCACCGGGCCCCTCGGAGAAGGCGTCGAGGACGAACCCGGCCAAGCGCGGGGAGAACACCGCGTCACCGGCCTTGACCCGGGTGATCGCGTCCACCAGCTCGCGCCCGGAGATGGTCTTGGTGACGTAGCCCCGCGCGCCGCCCCGGATCACGGTGATCACGTCCTCGGCCGCGTCGGAGACCGACAGGGCGAGGAAGACGACGTCGCTCCCGGCCTCCCCCGACCCGCCGCGCACCTGCCGGAGCACTTCAGCGCCACCGCCGTCGGGCATGTGGACGTCGAGCAGCACCACCTCGGGGCGGTAGTGGGCGATCCCGGCCACCGCCTCGGCGACCGAGCCGGCCTCACCGACGACCTCGACACCGTCGGCGGCGGCGAGCTCGGCGCGGACGCCGGCGCGGAACAGGGCGTGGTCGTCGACGAGGAAGACCCGGACCGCGCCGGTCTCCTCGGTTGCTTCACCGGTCACCATGTCCTCCACAACGTGTTTCCCCTCGGGCAGACTACGCTTCAGGCCGCCGACCTGGGCATTTCCATCGCCACCTCGGTGCCCTGACCGGGCGAGGTGCGCACCACGACCTTGCCGCCGTGCCGCTGCACCCGGCCGCGGATCGAATCCGAGAGCCCGTGCCGGTCCTCGGGGACCGCGTCCGGGTCGAACCCGGCTCCGCGATCGCGCACGAACACCGACACCAGCTCGGGCTCGACCTCGGCGTAGGCGCTGACCTCGCTGACCCCGGCGTGCTTGGCCGCGTTGACCAGCGCCTCCCGGGCCGCGTTGAGCTGCGCGACGAGCCGGTCGTCGAGCTCGCAGTCACCGACGACGACCTGCTGCACCGTGATCGCGAAGTGGTCCTCCACCTCCCCGCAGATGCGGGCCACCTCGGCGGCGAAGGTCCCCTTCTGCTCGGACGGCGCCTCAGCGCCGTACCCGTCCGGCCCGTAGAGCCAGCCGCGCAGCTCGCGCTCCTGGCCGCGCGCGAGCCTGCGCACCTCCCGCTCGGAACCGGCCTGCTTCTGGATCAGGGCGAGCGTCTGCAGCACCGAATCGTGCAGGTGCGCGGCGATCTCGGCGCGTTCCTGCGAGCGGATCCGGCTCGCGCGCTCGACGTTGAGGTCGCGCACCAACCGCACCCACCACGGCACGGTGAGCACGGCGACGCCGACGAGCGTGGCACCGGAGGCCAGCAGGCCGGTCGGCAGCGCGTCCAGCGACGACGTGCTGCCCACCAGCAGCGCCATGCCGAGCACGACCAGCACGGCACCGGAGGTCACGCGGATCCAGGCGCTGCGCGCTCCCGTGCCGAGCAGGGCGCCCGCGACCCCGGAACGGGCGCCCTGCCGCCAGCGGCGGCGTTGTGAGTCGTCGGCCTCCCGCCACACCACCGCCGCGCCCACCAGTGCCACCACCAGCGGGACGGTGAGCCAGGTCGGCATCGACAGCACGGCGCCGAAGCCGACGAGCGCGCCGATGCCGAGCAGCAGGATGCCGAACCCCTGCTGCCACTCCCGCTTGGTCGCTGGGCGCGCCCCACCGCCCTGCTGCACGAAGATCCACAGCAGGGCGTAGCCGAGGATCCCCGCGCCACCGAGGGCGGCGAGGACCGCGAAGGTCATCCGCACCCACAGCACCGGGACGCCCAGGTGTTCGGCCACGCCCGCGCACACCCCGGCCAGCAACCGCCCGTCGCGGGTCCGGCGCAGCCGCGGCTGAGCCGGCAGGGCCACGTCGGTCTCGGAACCCGCCTGCCGCAAGCGGGGATTCGTCCGCACCGGGTTGACCTCGTGCCGGGCGTGCGGAGTCTGCTCGTCGGGGGCCGTCACGTTTTCGATGGTCACACGGTCGGAGCCCGCCAGGCATCAGGGACTGCCCTGACATACCCAGGAGGGCGGGACTCCTGGTGGCGAGTTCCCCCACCCCGGGTCCGATTCAGGGGGCTCCCCGATGCTCAGGGAGGACGACTGGTCGGATAGTGGTCCTCATGAACAGCACGCAGCGAACCGGTGGTGTCGAGGACACCTTGCGGGACTTCTGGGCCACCCGCCCGGTGCGTCCGCGCAGCGGAGCCAAGGCGGCCGGTGTGTCGGCCGCGATCGCGCGCCGGTACGGAGTCGATCCGATCCTGGTGCGCGTCACCTTCGTGGTGCTCTTCTGCTACGGCGGCGCCGGCTTCGTCCTGTACTTGCTGGGCTGGCTGTTGTTCCCGAAGGAAGCGCCGCCGCTGCCCGGGCAGACGACGCCGAGCCGCGAGCCCACCGAGACCTGGATCGCGGTGCTGCTGGTGCTGCTGCTGGTCCCGGCCGTGATGTGGATGGTCGGCACGCTGGCGGTGCTGGGCCTGCTGGCAGGACCGGTGGCGCTGTACTTCCTGCACCGCAACCAGGGCCACCGGCAGGTGACCGGGACGTCGAACCCGCCACCGGAGGCGACGCCCACCGGTGAGAACACCTGGGTCTACCCGGGCACGGCGGCGCAACAGCAGACGCCACCCGCGTGGGACCCGCTGGGCGCGGCCCCGTTCGCGTGGGACCTGCCCGAGCCTCAAGAACCGGAGCCACCGGAGCCGGAGGGCCGGCGTCACCGCTGGTTCAACCCGGCGGCGCTGCTCGTCGCCTTCCTGGGCGCTGCCGTGGTCGGCTCGCTGGGTGGGCCGGCCTACTTCGTGGCGGCGACCGCGCTGGGGCTGCTGGGGACGGCGATGGTGCTCGGCGCGTTCCTGCACGTGGGCCGCTGGCCGGTGCTGATCGCGGTGCCGCTGGCGCTGGTCGCGCTGGTCACCTCGGTCGTGCACCACTTCCAGATCAACGGGGACCTGACCGTGGGGGACCTGTCGGTCACGCCCGTCGAGGTCGTCGACGTGCAGCCGCTCTACGACCGCTCGGCCGGGACGATCGAGCTGGACCTGACCGACCTGCGGATCAGCACCGGCCAGGTGGTGCACACCTCGGCCGCGGTCGGGGCCGGGACCGTGCTGGTCCAGGTCCCGCCCACTGTGGACGTCCGGGCCACGTGCGGGGCCGACGTCGGCGCGGTCAACTGCCTCGACCGGCAGGCGCAGGGCCAGGGCGCGCAGCAGGTGATCAGCGACCAGGGCGTGGACGGCCCGGGCGGCGGCGAACTCGTGCTCACCGCAACGGCGGGCACCGGCAACGTGGAGGTCGTCCGTGACTGACGAGAGCAAGCGCTACGACGGGCCCGACCCGGTCCTGCTGGTCGCGGGGTCCGTCGCCGCGATCATCGCCGCGACCGTGGCGCTCGACCTGGAGAGCTTCCTGCAGTGGATCCTCGCCGGTGCAGCGGTGATCGTGGGGATCGTGCTGCTGGTGGTGTCGCTGCGTCGGCGCGCGGAGTGAATTCGCCACTTTCCCAGGTGTTCTCGCACTTCGAGTGACGGTTCACCGGGAATTTCCCCCCTCTCGCGGCCACCGTTGGTTCTGCACCCGTCCAAAACACGACAACACGACCCGAGCCCGGTTCCGGTCTGCTGATACTGCGGCCTTGATCGATCCGAACAGCGTTGCTCCACAACCCCGCAAGGAGCTGCTATGACCAGGAACCGCGCGCTCGCCGGGGGCGCCGTGCTCGCCCTGTTCGTCTCGCTCCCGTCCGCCGCGGCGGCGAACCCGAGCGAGGCGCCGGCGGACACCGGGCCCCGCGCCGAGGTCTTCTTCGACGACTTCTCCGGCGGCGAGCTCGACCGCTCGAAGTGGCAGGTCGAGGTGACGGGGGAGAACTTCGGCACCGTCAACAACGAGCAGCAGGCCTACGTCGACTCCCCCGAGACGATCTACGTCGAGCAGGACGGCGGCACCGGTGCGCAGAACGGCGCCCTGGCCCTGCACCCGCGCTACCAGCCGGGCTTCCAGGCGCCCGACGGCGGCACCTACGACTTCATCTCCGGCCGGGTGAAGACCGAGGACAAGTTCGAGTTCACCTACGGCAGCTACTCGGCGCGCATCAAGCTGCCGGAGAACGCCACGGGCTCCGGGCTGTGGCCGGCCTGGTGGTCGCTGGGCACGAGCATCAACGAGGGCGAGCCGTGGCCGGAGTGCGGCGAGGTCGACGTCATGGAGCACGTCGGCGAGCCGTGGACCAGCTCGGCGATCCACGGTCCCGAGTACAACGGCGACACGCCGATCAACCACCAGCAGAACTTCGAGGGCAAGGACCCGGCGGACTGGCACACCTACCGGGTGGACTGGACGCCGGAGGGCTTCACCTTCTTCGTCGACGACACCCAGACCTACCAGGTCACCAAGGCCGAGTTCGACGCCAACGGCTGGACCTGGGTCTTCGACGACCCGCAGTTCATGATCTTGAACTTCGCCACCGGCGGCACCTACCCGCAGGGCGTCAACGGCGTCACCGAGCCCTACCCGGGCCTCCCGCAGGAGAGCGTCGACACGATCAAGGCAGGCAACGCTCGCTACCTCATCGACTGGGTCAAGGTCGAACAATGAGGCCCTGACGTGTGAGAGCGCCTCTGACCAGCCCAGAGGCGCTCTCACACGTCAGGCCGAAGAACTCGGCGGAGCGGCCACACATCAGGCAACCGGCGGTGCCGGACCGCCGCGGGTTCTGACACGTCTTCTGGGGAGGACAGCCGCAGCGCCGCGCATCGACATGCTCAAGTCGCGGATCCCAGAGCCAGGGAGTCGCTCAGGTTCCGCCACCCGCACCGCCGGTCAGAACGACCACGGAACCCGGAACTACTCCCACTCGATGGTGCCTGGGGGCTTGGACGTCACATCCAGCGTGACCCTGTTGACGTCCCGCACCTCGTTGGTGATGCGCGTGGAGATCCGCTCGAGGACGTCGTAGGGCAGCCGGGTCCAGTCGGCCGTCATCGCGTCTTCGCTGGAGACGGGGCGCAGCACGACGGGGTGGCCGTAGGTGCGGCCGTCGCCCTGCACGCCCACGGAGCGCACGTCGGCGAGCAGCACGACCGGGCACTGCCAGATGTCGCGGTCGAGGCCGGCGGCGGTGAGCTCTTCGCGGGCGATGGCGTCGGCGGCGCGCAGCGTCTCGAGCCGGTCCGCGGTGACCTCGCCGATGATGCGGATGCCCAGGCCGGGGCCGGGGAAGGGCTGCCGGTGCACGATCGTCTCGGGCAGGCCCAGCTCCAGACCGACCCGGCGGACCTCGTCCTTGAACAGCGCGCGCAGCGGCTCGACCAGCGAGAACTGCAGGTCCTCGGGGAGTCCGCCGACGTTGTGGTGGCTCTTGATGTTGGAGGCGCCGGAGCCTCCGCCGGACTCCACCACGTCGGGGTAGAGGGTGCCCTGCACCAGGAATTCGATCTGCTCGCCGGCGGCACCGGCTTCGGCTTGCAGGTCGCGAGCGGCCTGCTCGAAGACCCGGATGAACTCCCGGCCGATGATCTTGCGCTTCTCCTCGGGGTCGGTGACCCCGGCCAGCGCGCCCAGGAACCGGTCGACGGCGTCGATGGTGACCAGTCGGACGCCGGTGGCGGCGACGAAGTCGCGTTCGACCTGCGCCCGCTCTCCCGCGCGCAGCAAGCCGTGGTCGACGAACACGCAGGTCAGCTGGTCGCCGATGGCGCGCTGCACGAGCGCGCCAGCGACGGCGGAGTCCACCCCGCCGGACAGGCCGCAGATGGCGCGGCGGTCGCCGACCTGCTCGCGGATCGCGGCGACGGTGTCGTCCACGATGGACGAGGTCGTCCACTGCGGGCGGATGCCGGCGATCTCGTGCAGGAAGCGGCGCAGCACTTCCTGGCCGTGCGGCGAGTGCGCGACCTCCGGGTGGTACTGCACGCCGGCGAGCCGCCGCTCGACGTTCTCGAAGGCGGCGACCGGGGTGTCCTTGGTGCCGGCGGTGACCTGGAAGCCCTCGGGGGCCTTGCTGACCGAGTCGCCGTGGCTCATCCACACCGGGTGGTGGCCGGGCAGGTCGTCGTGCAGCCGGCCTCCGTCACCGCTGATCTCGACCTCGGTGCGGCCGTACTCGCGGGTGCCGGTGTGCTCGACGGTGCCGCCGAGCGCAGCGGTCATCGCCTGGAAGCCGTAGCAGATGCCGAACACCGGGATGCCGGCGTTGAACAGCTCCGGGTCGACCTGCGGCGCGCTCTCGGCGTAGACGCTGGACGGTCCGCCGGACAGGACGATGGCGGCGGGGTTGCGGGCCGCCATCTCCGACACCGGGGTGTCGTGCGGGACGACCTCGGAGTAGACCTGGGCCTCGCGCACGCGCCGAGCGATCAGCTGGGCGTACTGGGCGCCGTAGTCGACAACGAGAACAGGCCCGTTGGCGCTGTTGCTTGCGGAACCGGACACGTGGTCGCCGACCTCCTTGGCCATCGCACTGCGGTCCGGCCATTGTCGCAGGTAATGGAGGCCACAACGGCATCGGCCCAGCCGTCGCGCCGCCTCTCGCTCCCCACCTCGCCACGCCCGGCCCCGAGGGCCGGCTCGCCGCGAGCTGCTCGGAATGCGGCCGAGCCGCTGCTCCAGGTGTGGGACTCGACCGGCGCCGCCGCAGGCTCAGCACACCGCGACACCGCGCACCGGCCACAGGAGCGGAGCACGGAGGAACGGTGCACCCCCCTCCGAGGTTCCTGCCTCGGAGGGGGAGGCAGGAGGAAACCTCAGACCAGGGGGAGCTGCAGCGCGGCCGGGGCCGAGGGCGGGACCGCCGGCGCCTCCGGCTCGACGGGAGCGATCCTGCGGTAGCCCTCGGACTGGTCCGGGCGCGGGTCCGCCTCGCCCTTGTTCGGCCACATCGCGAAGGCCCGCTCGGCCTGGGCGGTGATCGTCAGCGACGGGTTCACGCCGAGGTTCGCGCTGACCGCGGAACCGTCCACGACCGACAGCGTCGGGTAGGACCACGCCCGGTGGTAGGCGTCGATGACGCCGGTCTCGGGACTGTCGCCGATCGCGCAGCCGCCGAGGAAGTGCGCGGTCATCGGGATGTCGAACATCTCGCCCCAGGTGCCGCCGGCGATGCCGCCGATCTTCTCCGCGACCAGCTCGTTGGCCTGTTCACCGGCCGGGATGTGGCTCGGGTTCGGCGCTCCGTGGCCCTGCTCCGAGGTCAGGAACCGCTTGCCGAACATGCGCTTGACGCTGGTGGTCAGCGAGTTGTCGAGGCTCTGCATCACCAGCAGGATCACCGTGCGCTGGCTCCAGTTGCGCACCGAGAGCATGCGCAGGGTCAGCAGCGGGTTCTCGCGGACGAACTTCCACAGCTGCTTCCACCGCGAGCCCTGCCCGCCCTTCGTCGCCGGGATCTGCAGCAGGCCCATCGCGTTGGCGCCCTCGGTGTAGCGGACCGGCTCGATGTGGGTGTCCTCGTCGGGGTGGAACGAGGAGGTGATGGCCACGCCGGTGGAGAAGTCGCGGTCCGGGTCGACCTCCGGCACCTGCGCACCGATGATCGCCTCGGAGTTGGTGCGGGTCAGCATGCCCAGCCTGGAGGACAGCTCCGGGAGGTCGCCGTTGTCGACGCTGCGGTGCAGCAGGTTCTGCGTGCCCCAGGTCCCGGCGGCAACGACGACCTGGTCGGCGCTGAAGATCTTGGGGTTGCGCTTGAGCTTGGCACCGGTGCGCGAGGTCGCGATGCGCCAGCGCCCGTCGGCGCCCTTGCCCAGCCGGTTGACCGTGGTGAGCGGGAAGACCTGCGCGCCGTTCTTCTCGGCGAGGTAGAGGTAGTTCTTGACCAGCGTGTTCTTCGCACCGACCCGGCAGCCGGTCATGCAGGCGCCGCACTCGGTGCAGCCGGTCCGCGCCGGACCCGTGCCGCCGAAGTACGGGTCGGCGTCGGTGCGGCCCGCCTCGTTGAAGTACACGCCGACCGGGGTGGTGTGGAAGGTGTCGGCGACGCCCATGTCTGCCGCGACCTGCTTCATCACCACGTCGTGCGGGGTCTCCGACGGCTGGTCGATGACGCCGAGCATCTTGGTGGCCTGGTCGTAGTAGGGCGCCAGCTCCGACTCCCAGTCGGTGATGTGCGCCCACTGCGAGTCCTGGTAGAAGGGCCTGAGCGGCCGGTACAGAGTGTTGGCGTAGTTCAGCGAGCCACCACCGACTCCCGCGCCGGCGAGGATGAGCACGTCGCGGAGCATGTGGATCCGCTGCACGCCGAAGCACCCGAGCTGCGGGGCCCAGAGGAACTTCCGCAGGTCCCAGGACGTCTTCGGCAGCTCCTCGTCGGAGAACCGGCGACCCGCTTCGAGCACCGCGACCCGGTAGCCCTTCTCGGTCAGGCGCAGCGCGGCAACGCTGCCGCCGAAGCCCGAGCCGATGACCACCACGTCGAAATCGGTACCGCCATCACCACGTTGTGCCATGCGCGACAGCGTAAGCGAAACTACTGACCAGTAGCTAGACCCCGGAGACCGACGAGGAGGGGGAGGTTCGAGGCGCTCCACACCCCGCACCACGTGCAGGCGGAGCGCAGGTCAGGTGGAACCTCCGCGCCTCGTCCTTCCACACCACCGGCAGAGGTCAGCCGCGGAGCATGAGGCCGACCTTCTGGAACTCCTTCAGGTCGCGGTAGCCCGTCTTGGCCATGGCGCGGCGCAGACCGCCCATGAGGTTCAACGTGCCGTACGGGTCGCTGCTGGGCCCGAAGAGCATCTTCTCCAGGTCGGCGTCGCTGCCCGTGAAACCGACGATCTCGCTGCGCGGCAGGTTCGGGTGCGCCGCTGCGGAGGTCCAGTAGTAGCCCTGCGCGGGAGACTCGGTGGACTCGCTCAGCGCCTCGCCGAGCATGACCGCGTCGGCGCCGCAGGCGATCGCCTTGGCGATGTCGCCGGAGTAGGACAGCGAACCGTCGGCGATGACGTGCACGTACCGGCCGCCGGTCTCGTCGAGGTAGTCGCGGCGGGCCGCAGCGGCGTCGGCGATGGCGGTCGCCATCGGCACGCCGATGCCCAGCACCTGGGTGGTCGTGGCCGAGCGGGACTGGCCGAAGCCGACGATCACGCCGGCCGCGCCGGTGCGCATCAGGTGCATCGCGGTCCGGTAGTCGCCCACACCACCGGCGACGACGGGCACGTCCAGCTCGTTGATGAACCGCTTGAGGTTCAGCGGCTCGCCATCCCGGGCCACGTGCTCGGCCGAGATGATCGTGCCCTGCACGAACAGCAGCTCGACGCCGGCGGCCAGCAGGTCGGGGGTCAGCTCCTCGGCGTGCTGCGGGCTGACGCGGGCGGCGACCGTGACGCCGGAGTCCTTGACCTGCCGGAGGGCCTCGGAGAGCAGGTCCAGCCGGATCGGAGCGGAGTGCAGCTCCTGCAGCCGCTGGATCGGCGCCTCCAGGTCGCTGCTCTCCTCGGCGAGGCGGATCACGTCAGCGAGCTTGTCCTCGACGTCGGAGTGCCGCGCCCACAGGCCCTCGGCGTTGAGCACGCCCAGGCCGCCGAGCTCACCCATGCGCACCGCCGAGGCGGGCGAGACGACCGCGTCGGTCGGGTGCGTGATCGCCGGGATGTCGAAGCGGTAGGCGTCGATCTGCCAGGCCAGCGACACGTCCTTGGAGGACCGGGTGCGCCGCGAGGGCACGATCTCCACGTCGTCCAAGTCGTAGCCGCGCATGGCGGTCCGGCCCATGCCGATCTCAACCTGATCCCGCACCGTGTGTCCCTCCTAGCGGCGGATGTCCAGCGAGACATTCTCTCCGCAAGCTCGGACCTCCCGCCGCCCGGGTCCCACGATCACGGTCCGAGCACATGCCGTGCCACCCCGTCAGGCGAGGACGGCACCACGGGTCCTGAGCAGCTCTCCGGCGAGAACGGCCACGGCGGTGCGCGGTCCGGAGAGCCGCCCAGGTCCTGCTGCCGGCTCAGCGGGTGGTGTAGTTCGGGGCTTCGACCGTCATGGTGATGTCGTGCGGGTGGGACTCCTTGAGGCCGGCCGCGGTGATGCGGACCAGCTTGGCCTCCTGGAGCTCCGGGATCGTGGTCGCGCCGGTGTAGCCCATGCCGGAGCGCAGACCGCCGACGAGCTGGTCGACGACCTGGGACAGCGGGCCGCGGAACGGGACCCTGCCCTCGATGCCCTCGGGAACCAGCTTGTCCTCGGAGAGCACGTCGTCCTGGAAGTAGCGGTCCTTCGAGTAGGACTTGCTCTGGCCGCGCGACTGCATCGCGCCCAGCGAGCCCATGCCCCGGTAGACCTTGAACTGCTTGCCGTTGACCAGCACCAGGTCGCCGGGGGACTCGGCGGTGCCGGCGAGCAGGCTGCCCAGCATGACCGAGCTGGCTCCGGCGGCGATGGCCTTGCCGATGTCGCCGGAGTACTGGATGCCGCCGTCGCCGATGATCGGCACACCGGCCGGCTTGCAGGCCATGCTGGCCTCGTAGATCGCGCTGATCTGCGGGACGCCGACGCCGGCGACCACGCGGGTGGTGCAGATCGAGCCCGGGCCGACGCCGACCTTCACCGCGTCCGCGCCCGCGTCGACCAGCGCCTGCGCTCCCGCGCGGGAGGCGACGTTGCCGCCGATCACGTCGACCGAGGTGCCCAGCTCCTTCTTCAGGGTCGCGACCGTGTCCAGCACCGCGCGGGAGTGCCCGTGCGCGGTGTCGACGATGAGCACGTCGACACCCGCGTCGACCAGCGCCATCGCGCGCTCGTGCGAGTCGGCGCCCACGCCCACGGCGGCGCCGCACAGCAGCCGGCCGTCCGGGTCCTTGGTGGCGTTCGGGTACTGCTCGGTCTTGACGAAGTCCTTGACCGTGATCAGGCCGCGCAGCTTGCCCGCGCCGTCGACGATGGGCAGCTTCTCGATCTTGTTGCGGCGCAGCAGGCCGAGTGCCGCGTCGGCGGTGACGCCGACCTGCGCGGTGATCAGCGGCGCGGTGGTCATCACCTCGCGCACCTTGCGCGTGTAGTCGACCTCGAAGCGCATGTCGCGGTTGGTGATGATGCCGACCAGCGTGCCGTCCGGGTCGGTCACGGGAAGGCCCGAGATCCGGAAGCGGGCGCACATCGCATCGACCTCGGCGAGGGTGTCCTCCGGCGAGCAGGTCACCGGCTGGGTCACCATGCCCGCCTCCGACCGCTTGACGACCTCGACCTGCGCGGCCTGCTCCTCGACGGAGAGGTTGCGCTGCAGGATGCCGACGCCGCCCTGGCGGGCCATGGCGATCGCCATCCGGGCCTCGGTCACGGTGTCCATGGCCGCGGAGAGCAGCGGGACGCGCAGCCTGACGTTGCGCGAGAGCTGGGTCGAGGTGTCCACCGCGCTCGGGATGACGTCCGATTCGTCGGGCAGCAGCAGCACGTCATCGAAGGTCAGACCCAGCGTCGCGAACTTGTCGGGGAGGCCGGGAGCGGAGAGTTCGCTGGTCATGGCGAGGGATGTGCCTTCCTTCACGATGTGGCCCACAAACCTTCGAGGTGCGGCCTGGGATTACCACGGCGATCGCGTGCTGCGGGCAGCTGTGCTGAGTAGCAACGCGGCGTCCGGACATGGGATTCCCCAGATGATAGAGACCACAGGTCAGGGCATGAATGCCCCGCCCCGGCACGGGTGGGCCGCACCACGGGTGGAGGGCGCGGTGTGGGAAACCCCGCCCCGAGAGCCCCGCGCGGGCGACGCGCCCGGTACCGTGCGGGCCGTGCCGCACGATCCGATGCCACCAGACCCGTTCGCGGGTGATCCGGAAGATCCGAGCATGGCACTCGGTGATCATGACGCCGAGGACGGTCCACCGCTCGGTGACGAGGAGCGCGCCGAACTGCTCGCCGACCTGACCGATCTGGCCGTCTACCAGGCGCTGCTGGAGCCGCGGGGCGTCCGGGGGATCGTCGTGGACTGCGCGGACTGCGGCGAGTGCCACTACCACGACTGGGAGTTGCTGCGTTCCAGCCTTTCCCAGCTCCTCCACGACGGCCGCATGCGGCCGCACGAACCGGCCTACGACCCGGACCCGGGCCAGTACGTCACCTGGGAGTACTGCCGAGGCTACGCAGACGGCATGACCGAAAGCGAGAGCGAGAGCACCCTCTGACCGAGGCCCTCGGTCCCGTTCAGCGGGACGAGCGGGCTTGAACGGCTCCGCGGCGCGAGCCACGACCACGCAGGCCCCACGCAGCACCCGAGCATCGACGGCTCACGACGAAGGGCGCCTCTGACCGGGTCAGAGGCGCCCTCCCACGTCGGACGAGCGGCGAAGCAGCTTCCACTTCACCCCAGTTGATCACCCAGGACCGCCGCAGGTTCCTGAGTGGACTCGCGGCGAGGCGGCGTACCTCAGGAGCGACGCCGGGAGCTCAGACGGCGTCTGAGGTCCCGCCGCCCGCACCGCCACGCAGGACGAGCCGATCGAAGACTCACGGAGTCGAGGTCTGAGGTTGGTTCGGCCAGAACCACCCACCCGACGAACTCTCCGAGCTGCTGGTCTCGCTGGGCGAGGTGGTCGGGGAGGTCGGGTCGGTGGTGCTGGACGGCGGAGTGGTGCTGTCCGTCGGCGGGACGCCCGGGTCCGGCGGCGGGAGCGGCTGCGACGGGGACGGCTGCGTCGTCGGCGGCAGCGTCGTCGTCGGCGTGGAGGTCTGCGAGGACTGCCCGCTGCCGCGATCGATCCGCTTGGTCAGCGACTCGTGCGCGGCCTTGAGCTCGGACAACCCGTTCTCGGCGTCGACCTTGGCCATGTGTTCCTTGGCCGAGCGCAACGCTTCCTCGGCAGCGAGCCGGTTGCCCCGGTCGACAGCGCTCTCGGCCGTGTCGAGGTCGGTGCGCGCCGAAGCCGCGGCCTGCACCGCGCGGGTGTGGTCGGTGTAGAGCACCTGGGCCACGCCCCACAGCATGTCGCCGGGCTGGGCGTCGCGGGCCGCCACGCCCACACCGGTGAAGGTGATCATCAGAACGGCCGCCGCGGTGACCACCGGGACGAGATGCCTCCGGCGCAGGAAGCTGCGCGGCCTACCGGCCTCGGCGATCGCCGCAGCGGCGGTGTCGGTGTCCACCAGATCACCGATGGGCGCGGAGTCGACGTCCTGACGCCAGGCCACCAGCAGCTCTTCGAGGCTGGGGCCACCGTCGGCCGACACCGGCACGTCGGGGTTCGTCCCGCCCAGCGCGTCGAGCAGAAGGTCGTCCTCCTGCAGCGCGGCCAGGTCGATCGGTTCGTCGCTGAAGTCGTCGAGGTCGGCGAGCTCCACGTCCGCACCACCGCGCGGACGGAAGGTCAAGACCTCGGCACCGGCCTCTTCGCGGGAGGTCTCGGGCTCTTTCGAGCCGGAGTCCCGGTGGTTGTCGCTCAGTTCCGTTCCCTCGTCTGCGGATCCCTCAGCGGGAACCAGGTCCCGCTCGTCTGCACGGGTCGAACGGTCCTGCTCCAGGGCGGACTCGTCGGCGGGGTCGCCTCCCAGCTCCCCTCCGGGCCCTTTCCGCTCAGCCATTCAGACCACCTCCTCCGCGGACAGCGTCTTCCGCAACCGGGCCAGTGCGCGATGTTGTGCCACGCGCACAGCACCCGGTGTCGAGCCGACCGCTTCGGCGGTTTCCTCCGCCGACAGCCCGACTACCACCCGGAGCAGCAAGATCTCCCGCTGCTTGGCCGGGAGGATTTGGAGCAACTGCGCCATCCTGCCCGAGAGCTCACCTTGCATCGCCCGCTGCTCTGGACCAGCCTCGGACTCCGGGGTGTCCGGCATGTCCGCGACCGGTTCAGAACGGTTGCGAGCGGACGCACGGTGCGCATCAGCCACCTTGTGCGCGGCGATGCCGTACACGAACGCCAAGAACGGACGACCCTGGTCCTTGTAACTGGGCAGCGCGGTCAGCACCGCCAGGCACACTTCCTGGGCCACGTCGTCCGCCGAAGCGAACGACCTCTCGTTTCGTCCGACCCTGGCGCGGCAGTACCGCACCACCAAAGGACGGATTTCGGCCAGCAAGCGCTCAATCGACTGACGATCGCCGTCGACGGCGGCGCTTACAAGAGCGTCCAGCCCGTCCCCCACATTGGTCATCGCAGACAGCAGCCCTGGTGTTACGCGTTCAAGCGATTCGGATTTGCCCGGCGAGTTTCGCGTGCACCGCACGCCGCGCCGTGGCCACCGTACCGGGCAGGAGGCGTTCGCAGAACAGGGACCGGGGATCGGGGGCCGTCGGCGTCACACATCCACATCTACCAGAACTGCGAATCGGCGGCGTTCGCCCTGGCCACCGTGATCGTGGAGGTGCGCGGAGGGGTTCTCGGAGACGAGCTTCACACCGTCGTCCGCGGGTGCCCGGCGGCGGCGACGGCCGGGGTGGGGAGGTTTTCGCCGCCGGCACCTGAGATCTTCGGCCGGCCGGAGGCGACCATGGCTCACACCACGCTGTTCCCGTGCCGCCGTGCAGCGCGGGCGTGATGCGAGCCACAGCCACGTCCGAAGCGTCAGCTCACCAGAAGGCGCTCTCCTCGAGCGTCACCGGCGTCCCCCAGCTCACTGCCGGTGCCGCCTGGTCACATCACGCGACCAGGCCGCGGCGGAACCCGTGCGCCACCGCCTGAGCGCGGTCGCGGACGCCCAGCTTGCGGAAGAGCCGGCGGGCGTGGGTCTTCACCGTGTCCTCGGACAGGTACAGCTCGCGGCCGATCTGGCCGTTGCTCTTGCCCTGGCTCATGCCGCGCAGCACCTGGAGCTCGCGCTCCGTGAGCTGCACGCCGGGGTCGGACGGCTGGCGCGGGGCGGGCACCGAGGTGCTCGCCAGCGTGTGGGCGAGCGCGGCGACCAGTTCGGGGCGGGAGGCGTCCCAGCGGAGGTAACCGCGGGCACCACCGGCGATGGCCGCGGCGATGCTCGCCGCGTCGTCGGGGGCGCCGAAGACGATCACGTTGGCTTGGGGATGAGCGGACACGAGCCGCCGGGTGGCCTCGACACCGTTGGGGACGGCGCGTTGCGTTCCCACCAGCACGACGTCCACGGCTTGCCGCGAGAAGCGGGCCAGCAGCTCGTCGCCGTGGGCGACGCAATCAATCCGGCTCACTCCGGGGACAGCCGACATCACACGAGTGAGCCCTTCCCGGACGCTACGTCGGTCATCGCAGATCAGGACCGTCGTCACGGGAACTCCTTCCTGCAGGCGAGTGACGTTCCACAAGCCCTATCGGACGCATGGGGCGAAACCTTGACACGATCCGGTGCTTAATCCGTCCGGGATTCGGCTCGCCGACACTCGTGAGGGATGTTCACCAGAACGGAGCAGGGTCAGTCCGTCACCCCTCGCCGATGTCGGCTCACGCGCCATACCTGCGGTGTTCACCCGTTCGCTGCGAATGTGACGATCACTTCGCCCGTGTGAACGACCATCGCGATCGACCCCGCAAAAGGTTCTGTGATTTGAGTCACATCGTACTCAACTCAGCCCAGGACGGTAGAGCAGACGCGGTCGACGGCGGTCTCCAGCGACCCGAGCAGCTCGACGTGAGCGGGGAGCGCGTCGGGTGCCCAGCCCGCCCCGGCGACGAAGGCGCGGGCCCGCTGCCGGGTGATCGGGATGTCCTCGAGGACGCGCGGCGCGGCGTAGTACGGCTGGTCGGCCCAGAGCACCACGGCGGCGGGCGCGGAGCGCTTCACCGCGGCCGTCAGGCCTTCGCGGGGCAGTGCGGCGCCGAAGAGCCGGTGGCCGACCCGGCGCGCGGCCAGCGCCGCCGCCAGGGCAACCAGCTCGAGCTCCTGGACCTCACCGGGCACGGGAGCGAGCACGACCGGACGCGGGTTCTCCGGCTTCGGCGCCCGGGCGATCACCGAGCGCAGCGCCGTCGAGGCGCAGTCGTTGAGCAGCTGCAGGACCTCGACCCCGGTCCCCGCGCGCTGCCGGCGCTCGCTGACCGCCCGCAGCACCGGCTGCAGCATCTCCTGCCAGGTGCGGACCACGCCGTCGGCGTCCATCGCCTCGATCAGCAGCTGCTGCACCGACCACGAGTCCAGCGCCAGGGCGGCCCGCCCGAGGCCGCGGGCGCGCGGCCCGGCCCCGGAGAGCTTGAGCCCCCGCCCGCCGGTGTTCGTACCGGCCAGACCGAGCTCGTCGCTGCTGTCGAGGACACCGGACATCAGCAGCGGGCCGTGGGGCCCCTCCGCACCCGGCGCGTCCGGCCGGTCGCCGTCCGAGTGCCGCTGGGGCGGCGGAGCGGCGACCGCGCGGGCGTACCGGGCCGCTTCCATCGGGGAGGCACCGCGCAGCAGGGCGCGCTGCATCTGCTCCAGGCGGGCGATGTCGTCCGGCCCGTAGCGGCGGTGCCTGCCGCTGGTGTGGTCGCTGGGACCCAGCCCGTAGCGGCGGTCCCAGGTGCGCAACGTGGCAGGCGCGACGCCGAGCCTGCGCGCGACCGCGGCGACGCTGAGCCTCGGCTCGTCGTCCAGGGCTATCCCCTCCGGGTCCTGCGCTGGCGTCTCCGACGCGACCCCCGGTTCACCGGTCGGCGAATCGCCGGGAAGCCCGGGGGTGTCGACCCCCGCAACTGGTTCAGGCCGCGTCGTCACGCCGGACATATTCCGGTTCTCACCTTCTGAGGGCAAGCCGGTCGGACTTCGATCACCCCATTTCCCAGGATCACACCAACGATGAACAGCTTTTGGCGCGAAAGGGGTTGAACAAGTTTTGACTCGGTTCTACGGTCGGATCATGCGAGGCTGCGGCGGTCCCGCCGTGGCGAGGGAGGGGATCCACCGGTAGGAGGTGGTTGTCGCAATGGCAGACACTCGACGTCTTCCAGGACCGAACGCCGATATCTGGGATTGGCAGATACGGGGCTCGTGCAGGGGGATGGACAGCGCGTACTTCTTTCACCCGGACGGAGAGCGAGGTCCGGCCCGAGCCAGGCGTGAGGCGAAGGCGAAAGAGGTGTGCCAGCACTGCCCTGTGCTCGCCCAGTGCCGCGCGCACGCGCTGGCGGTCCAGGAGCCGTACGGCATCTGGGGAGGGCTGTCCGAATCCGAACGGGAAGTGATCATCAAGGCGCGCAAGCGCCAGCAGTTGGCCGTCGCAGCCAGCTGACCCTGGACATGACCGCGGTGGGGAGAGCGCCGCAGGTCAGGGAGCCGGGATCGAATGACTCGAGGGGCGTCATTCGCCCCGGCGACAGCGGAGAAGAGATCGGGGCGGCACCCAGGCATGGGTGCCGCCCCGATCTTCGCGTCGAGCGAGCGGCCGAGCCGCTCCCTCCGCGCCCCACCTCGAGGTGGGGCGTTCAGTTCTTCACTCAGTGACCGTGGCCGTGGCCGTGACCGTGACCGGCCGACTCCTCGGTCTCCTCCGGCTTGTCCACGACGGCGCTCTCGGTGGTGAGCACCATGCGGGCGATCGAGGCCGCGTTGGCGACCGCGGAGCGGGTCACCTTCAGCGGGTCGACGACGCCGGCCTGCACCAGGTCGCCGTACTCGTCGGTGGCCGCGTTGTAGCCCTTGCCCCAGTCGAGGTCGCGGACCTTGGAGACCACGACGGCGCCTTCCTGGCCACCGTTGGCGGCGATCCAGTACAGCGGCGCCTCCAGCGCGCGGCGCACCAGCTGGACACCGGTCGCCTCGTCACCGGTCAGGCCGAGGTTGTCGTCGAGCGACTTGGCGGCGTGGATCAGCGCGGACCCGCCACCGGGCACGCTGCCCTCCTCAGCAGCCGCCTTGGCGGCCGAGACGGCGTCCTCGATCCGGGACTTGCGCTCCTTGAGCTCGGTCTCGGTGGCAGCACCGACCCGGATCACCGCGACGCCACCGGCGAGCTTGGCCAGCCGCTCCTGCAGCTTCTCGCGGTCCCAGTCGGAGTCGGTCGCCTCGATCTCCTTGCGGATCTGCGAGGCGCGCTCCTTGACGTCGTCGGCGGAGCCACGGCCGTCGACCAGCGTGGTCTCGTCCTTGGTGACGGTGGCCCGACGGACCGAACCCAGCACCTCGGTGCCGACCTCGGACAGCTTCAGGCCCAGCTCCGGAGCGATGACCTGGGCACCGGTGACGATCGCCAGGTCGTCCATGAAGGCCTTGCGGCGGTCACCGAAGTACGGCGCCTTGACCGCGACGACCTTCAGGGTCTTGCGCACGGCGTTGACGGCCAGGGTGGACAGCGCCTCGCCCTCGACGTCCTCCGCCACGATCAGCAGCGGCTTGCCGTCCTGCGCGATCTTCTCCAGCAGCGGCAGGAGCTCCTGGATGTTGGAGATCTTCTCCCGGTGCAGCAGGACCTGCGCGTCTTCGAGGACGGCTTCCTGGCGCTCCGCGTCGGTGACGAAGTGCGGGGACACGAAGCCCTTGTCGAACTGGACGCCCTCGGTGAGGTCCAGCTCGGTGGCCAGCGTCGAGGACTCCTCGATGGTGATGACGCCGTCCTCGCCGACCTTCTCCATCGCCTCGCCGATCAGGTCACCGATCGTCTCGTCGCGCGAGGACACGGTGGCGATCTGGGCGATGTTGTCCCGGCCCTTGACCGGGGTGGCCTTGGCCTTGAGGGCCTCGACCACGGCGTCGGCGGCCAGCGAGACGCCCTTGTTCAGCGAGGCCGGGTTCGCGCCCGCGGCCAGGTTCCGCAGGCCCTCGCTGACCAGCGACTGGGCCAGCACGGTCGCCGTGGTGGTGCCGTCACCGGCCACGTCGTTGGTCTTGGTCGCGACGTTCTTGGCGAGCTGGGCGCCCAGGTTCTCGTACGGGTCCTCGAGCTCGATCTCGCGAGCGATGGTGACACCGTCGTTGGTGATCTGCGGTCCGCCGAACTGCTTGTCCAGCACCACGTGCCGGCCGCGCGGTCCGAGCGTGACCTTCACCGCGTCGGCGAGCTGGTTGACGCCGCTTTCCAGCGCACGGCGCGCCTGCTCGTCGAAGGTGATCTGCTTAGCCATGTGCTACAGCCCTTCAGAATGTGTGCCTCATCCCCGACATGCAGCCGCCCCGGCGGTCCCGCGGTCGGGACCGCCGGGGCGGCAGTGCCCACGCTGGGTGGGCGCACGATGATCTGGCGTCAGTTGACGACGGCCAGCACGTCGCGGGCGGAGAGGATCAGGTACTCCTCGCCGTTGTACTTGACCTCGGTGCCGCCGTACTTCGAGTAGATGACGACGTCACCTTCCTTCACATCCACCGGGATGCGGTTGCCCTTCTCGTCGACGCGACCCGGGCCGACGGCCAGGACCTTGCCCTCCTGGGGCTTTTCCTTGGCGGTGTCCGGGATCACGATGCCGGACGCAGTCGTCGTCTCGGCCTCGCTCGCCTGGACCACGATCTTGTCCTCAAGCGGCTTGATGCTCGCCACGGTGTGACCTCCACCTTCTGGGGCCTTCGAAGCGTTGGCTGGGAAAGACGGCTCCGTTGCTCCCCGTCGTCGCGGGTGCCGGGTCGCTGTGGCGCCGTGCTGCTAGCACTCTACCCAGGAGAGTGCCAACGCTCAACAACCACCCGCTCACCCGAACGCCGGAACGCGGAGGCAGCCGCCCGCGGCGAGGTCACGCACGCGGGTCGACGCTCATTCAACCCGCGAGGAGATGCGCCGGCGTGTCGGGGCCGCTCGGGTTCACCCAACAGGGCGACGGCGGCACCGAGCGTGCTGGCACCCGGTGTCGATCACCGCTCCCCCGCCCACCTGCGACTTTGTCACCACCGATCAGCGCGGAGTGATCGTCGCTGGTAGATCGCCTTGCGGGGAATCTCACCAAACCCGCCGGGTGGTTCACACCTGCGGTGTCCGGTGTCCTAGGTTGCACGGCATGCCAGCCCTCTCCAAGCCCGCGAACCGGCCGTGGGAGCGACGTCCCCGACCTTCTCGCCCGCCTGGTCCGTCCGGCCCCCCGACCCGTTCCAACTGGCGCCCGAAGTAGCGGTCGCCCTCTCGCAGGTTCGACCGCACTGGGGCGGTCGAACTTCCCCACCGGAACTCCACCGGCCCCTCCACAGTGTCTTCGGTGGTCGCCACCTCCGCCAGGCGAGCACCGCCCGAGCCTGCGGACGCGTCCGCAGGAGGACCGGAGGGGCCGAGATCTCCGATCCCACGTTCCCCCTCACCCGGCCGCCCACCTGGGCGCGTCGTGCTGCCGGGCGCCTTCGGCGCACTGGGTGCGATCGCTCAGGGTGGGTCGGCCGGGGTCCACCCCCCGGCACGCCCGACGCTCCTCCCGCCCCGACGGCGCCCCAGCACCGTCGACGAACGCGTGAGTCCGACGGGTCGCGAAGTGCTCAGACGACAAGCCCGCACGTCGTACACGCCTCTCCTGCCACCACCCGGCTGGCGAGCCCGCGAGGCCCCATCGGAGTTCCTCCGCGCCGACTCATCGACGTCCCCGACGCTGACGGCACCGTCCGAACAGGACGGCCTCCACCACCTCTCCCGAACCCGGTTCCCGGATCGCCGCGACAGAGGGCGGAGCCGCCACCCGCCGCACCCGGGCCGTGAGCCGCTGTGCTCGAGATCGCGGAACCCGGCCGCGGGGTTTGGGCGCTCGAGATCCGCGGTAATCGGGGTCGGGAACGCCGGGCGGAGTCGGGAGTGCGATGGGTGTGGTGGTCGCGTGTCATCCGGGTGCGGGGCGCGGGTGGCAGACTTGGTGCGTGCGCGCGGTGTGGGTGGTGCTCGGGGCGACCGTCGGGGTGGTCGTGGCCCCGTTGTCGTGGACCTGGCTTCGGAGCGTCGGACGGGTGCGGGACGTCGACGACGTGCCCGACCGCGAGGTCGCACTCGTGCTGGGGGCGGGAGTCCGGTGGGACGGTGTTCCCAGCCGGATCCTGCAGGGACGGCTGGACGTCGCCGTGGACCTGTTCCAGGCCGGGAAGGTGCGGCGGATCATCGTCAGCGGATCGCCGGAGTCGCGCGGCCACAGCGAGCCGGTGGTGATGCGGCGGTACCTGGTGTCGCGCGGTGTCCCGGAATCCGCCGTGGAGCTGGACGAGTCCGGTGTGGACACCTGCTCGTCCTGCCGCACGGCCTCCCGGGAGCACGGTTCGCTGATCGTGGTGACCACGCGCTTCCACCTGCGGCGGTCGATCACGCTGGCGCGGCGGTTCGGGATCGACGCCCACGGGGTCGGGCACGACGCCGCCGCCGAGGGGCTGCGGCGAGTCAACGCGCGGGCGAGCCGCCGCGAGGTCCTGGCCACCGGCAAGGCGTTCTGGCTGCCCCGTTGACCGTCACCGCACGACGAGCGTGTGCACCGGCAGGCCCGGGTTCGCCGACATCTCCAGCGGTGAGGGCTTCGCGCCGGCGTGCAGCACGTGCGCGCCGAGAGCGGCGATCATCGCGCCGTTGTCGGTGCACAGCCGGGGACGCGGGACGCGCAGGGTGATCCCGGCCGAGGCGCAGCGCTCGCGCGCCAGCTCCGACAGCCGCGAATTCGCCGCCACGCCACCGGAGATCACCAGCGTGTCGACGCCGTGGTCCTCGGCGGCGCGGACCGCCTTCAGGGTGAGCACGTCGGCGACGGCCTCCTGGAACGAGGCGCACACGTCGGGGACGGGGATCTCCCGCCCTGCGCGCTGCTCCGTCTCCACCCAGCGGGCGACCGCGGTCTTCAGGCCCGAGAAGGAGAAGTCGTACTTGGCGTCCCGCGGGCCCGTGAGACCGCGCGGGAACGCGATCGCCTTCGGGTCGCCGGACTTGGCCTGCGCGTCGATCGGCGGGCCGCCCGGGTAGGGCAGGTCGAGGATGCGGGCGACCTTGTCGTAGGCCTCGCCCGCGGCGTCGTCGATGGTCGTGCCGACCTCGGTGATCTTCTCCCCGACACCCTCGACGAGCAGCAGCTGGCTGTGCCCACCGGAGACCAGCAGCGCCAGGCAGCGCTCGGGCAGCGGCCCGTGCTCCAGGGTGTCCACGGCGACGTGGCCGCCGAGGTGGTTCACGCCGAACAGCGGGACGTCCAACGCCGTCGCGTAAGCCTTGGCGGAGGCGATGCCGACCATCAGCGCACCGGCGAGACCGGGGCCCGCGGTGACCGCGATGGCGTCCACATCGGACAGCGCGAGCCCGGATTCGTCCAGCGCGCGGCGCATCGTCGGCGCCATCGCTGCCAGGTGCGCGCGGCTGGCGATCTCGGGGACCACGCCCCCGAAGCGCGCGTGTTCGTCCACACTCGACGCGACGGCGTCGGCGAGCAGCTCCACGCCGCCGTCGCCCGAGAGCCGGACCAGGCCGACTCCCGTTTCGTCGCAGGAACTCTCGATGCCCAGAACGATCCGGTCGCTCATGACGCCTCCACGGCCTCGCGTCGCATGGTGTGCGCGTCCGCACCTGAGGGCTGGTAGTAGCGGGGGCGCAGTCCGACGATCTCGAAGCCGTGCGCGCGGTACATCGCGATCGCGGCCCCGTTGTCGGTGCGCACCTCCAGGAACGTCGTCGCGCGACGCTCGTCGGCGCGCTGGAGCAGCGCGCGCAGCAGCGCCTTGCCGACACCGCGTCCCTGGTGTTCGGGGTCGACGCCGATCGTGTGCACCTCGGCCTCCACCTGCGGCGGGCGGCCGTTGACCGCCAGGCCGGCATAGCCGATCAGCTGCTCGCCGAGGTAGGCGCCGACGTAGTGGTGCCCCTGGTCCAGCTCCGAGGCGAACGCGGCCAGCGACCACGGGTCGTCGTCGGGGAACAGCAGCTGCTCCAGCTGCGCGCAGCGGCGCAAGTCCGACCGGCGCAGCTTGAGGACCTCGACCTCGGTGATCCGCTCGCTCACCGGGTCAGCACCGACTTCCGCTTGCCGGGTTCGTCGGCGTCCGGCCGCCGCAGGTACAGCGGGACCAGCGGGGCGGGATCGGCGTCCAGCGCCGCGGCGGCCACCAGCCCGGCGGGCGTGGGGTGCTGCGGCTGGACCGCCGGCAGGCCGACGGCCTCGGCGAGCTCGCCGGCGGCGACCGGGTAGCCCTCGGTCGGGACGTCGGCGGGCTTGGCGACGTGCGGGCCGTCGAGGCGGGAGTCCCCGTCGTAGACGGCCCAGTAGGTCTCCTTGCGACGCGCGTCGGTGGCGACCAGCAGCGGACCGGTCACACCGGCGGCCGCGGCGATCGCGTCGAGGCTGCAGACCGGGTGCACCGGCACGTCGCAGGCCTGACCGAGGGCGGCGGCCGTGGCCAGGCCGACCCGCAGACCCGTGAAGGGCCCGGGCCCGGTGCCGGCGACGATCGCGTCCACCTCGGCGAACCCGCGTCCGGCTTCCCCCATGACGTCCACCAGCTGCGGCATCAGCAGTTCGCCGTGCGCGCGCGGGTTGATCGTGACGCGCTCGGCGAGCACCTGCGGCTCGCCCTCGTCGAGGGCGACCAAGCCGGCGGTGACCGCGGGTGTCGAGGTGTCCAGCGCTATGACGAGCACAGCTCACCAGCGTACGTCAGCGCTGGTCACGGGCGGTCATCGGGTCAGCGGGCGCTCCCGGGCACCGGCGCCGGTGTCGATGCGGGTGCTGCGGAGCCATCTCTGGCGGACGCCGCCGGCCAGGGGGTGGTGGTAGCGCGTGACCGGGTTGCGGGGTGGTGAGGTGGGTGGCGTCGACGAGGAAGGTCTACCCAGTCCACGACGTGGGCGAGGGTGTGCCCGCGCGGGCGGGCGTGGGTCCAGATCGCGGACCGCGACTGGCCGAGCTGCCGGCTGGAGACCCCGGCCCGGGCGGTGCCGAAGTCGCCGGTGTCGAGGTGCTCGATCGAGGGCTCCGGCACGCCGGGTGGGTGTCGGCCCCCAGCTCCACGACGGGGCCCTGCTGCTGACCGTGCGGTTCCACCGCTGCGATCCTGCCGTCGCGCACGACGACGCCCCCGTCGACCGCACCTCCGGGCAGCACCATCGCCTGCACGCCCTGGCCCTCGACCACAGCGCCTCCCGAGTACAGGGTGGTGCACGGCTGGACCGGGGAGTCAAGGGCGGTCGGCCCCGCGCGTGGGACAGGTCAGCGCATCGCGTGCTGCTGCTTGGCCCGGGTGACGGCCATGACGTGTTCCATCAAGGTCGTCAGCAGCTGCTTGTTGGACTCCCGCTGGCGGGCGTCGCAGAGCAGGATCGGCACGTTCTCGTCGATGTCGAGAGCGCCCCGGACCTCCTCAGGGTCGTAGATCTGCGTGCCGTTGAAGCAGTTCACGCCGATGATGAACGGCAACCCGCGACCCTCGAAGTAGTCGATCGCCGCGAAGCAGCTGTCCAGTCGGCGGGTGTCGGCCAGCACGATCGCCCCGAGGGCCCCGTTGGCCAGTTCGTTCCACATGAACCAGAAGCGCTCCTGGCCCGGCGTGCCGAACAGGTACAGGATCAAGTCGGAACTGATGGTGATGCGTCCGAAGTCGAAGGCCACCGTGGTGGTGGTCTTGCGCTCCACGCCCGTCAGGTCGTCGACCCCGGAACTGGCCTCGGTCAGAGTCTCCTCCGTCCGCAGCGGCACGATCTCGCTGACCGACCCCACCAGGGTGGTCTTGCCGACACCGAATCCGCCGGCGATGAGGATCTTCGCCGCGACCGCGTTCAGGCTGGCTTGTTCAGAGTTTGCGGATCCCATCCAGCACCTTCTGCATCATGTCGAGACTCGGCCCGGTCGTCGGCGACGAATCCGGTCCGAAGACCACGTAGTCCCGCTCGATCAAGTCACTGATCAGAATCTTCACCACGCCCAGCGGCAGATCTGCCCGCGCGGCGACCTCGGCGACCGAGACCGGATACCCGCACGCCTGCAGAACCCGTTGGTAGTTCGGTGAAAGCGCACGCGCGTTCGGCGGCAGCGGTTGGCGCGCCACGACGAGCGTGATCAGGTCGAGCTCGTAGCTCGTGGCCCGCGTACGCCCCTTGGTCAAGGCGTACGGACGCACCACCGGTCCCGCGTCCTCGTCGAACCATCCTCGGCCGCCCGACATGGCACTCACACATCAACGGGAGAACCGGCGGCACGGGGTGCGGAACTCAGGTAGTTGCCCACCCGAGTCACCATGCGGTTCGCCTCGAAGGCGATCATGCCGAGATCGGCGTCGGCCGCGGCGATCAGCGCGAGGCAGGCGCCTTCGCTGGCTGCGGTGACCATCAGGAAGCAGTTCGCCATCTCCACGACGGTCTGGTAGACCTCGCCGCCGTTGAACTGCAGCGCCGCTCCCTTCGACAGGCTCTGGAAGCCGGAAGCGACAGCCGCCAGGTGTTCGGCGTCGGCCTGGCCCAGCTGCGGGGTCTTGCCCAGCAGCAAACCGTCGGAGGACAGCAGAGCCGCCTTGTCCGCGCCGGCCAGCCGCTGCACGAGATCGTTGAGCAGCCAGTCAACTTCCTTGCTGTAAGCCTTCAGCGTCATGCCTCGTTTCCTCCTGGCCGCGCAGCCTCGTCGTTGACGTTGTTGGTGCGCGCTCGCTTGGTGCCTGTCTGGAAGGCGTTCATGCTGTTGCGGAACCTGTCGGGCGTCCGCGGCGGACCGCTGCTCGGAGCGGGCTGCTGCGGCGCGGCTTCGGTCTTCTGGGGCTGGTCGATCTGGGCGCGCAGCGGCGCCGCGAGATTGGCCTTCTGGCCGCGCCGACGCTGCGGGAGCGGCGGCTTCTCAGCCGAGTTCGTAACCGAAGTGTTCACCGAAACTCCGGCAGTGGTACCGCTCTTCGGCGGACCTGCGCCGTTCGTTCCGTTCGCAACTACCTCCCTCGGGAGGATTTCACCAGACGCGTTGGGCATGTTCGACGACAGCCCCGGCATGTTCGCCGGAGTCTCCGGCGTGATGCGACGGCCCGTCGTCGGACGCTGCTGGTCAGGACGCGGCTCGTTGAGCCGGTGCTGCTGCTCCGCCGGGCGCTGCTGCTGCGGCGGCGGCGGGGAGGGCCGGCGCTGCTCGACCGGGTTCTGCTGCGGCAGGCCGAGTTCGCCGGTGGCCGGACCGGAGCCGTTGGAGCCGGGGCGGGCCCAGCGCTGCGTGGCGGCCTCGGGTCCGACCGGGTTGTGCGGGTTGATCGGGCTGTCCGGACCGAGCGGGTCCGGTGCGACGTCGGGATCCAGGCGGCCTTCCATCCAACGCTTGCGGGGGATCTTCGGCCGGGTCTCGCCGTCGGGTGCGGGCGGGACCGGGGTCTGCGGTCCGCTCTGCTCGACGCGGTCCTGCCGTTCGGTCTGCGGTCCGCGCTCGGCGACGATGTGGTTCGGGATCAGCGCCACGGCGCGGATGCCGCCGTAGGCCGAGTCGCGCAGGGTGACCTTGATGCCGTGCCGGCCGGCCAGCTGGGCGACCACGAACAGACCCATCCGGGCCTCTTCGGACAGCGCCATCACCGCGAAGTCCGGCGGGCTGGCCAGCATCTGGTTGAGCTCTTCGAGCTTGTCCGGCTCCAGGCCGATGCCCTGGTCCTCGATCTCGACGATGATGCCCTTGCCGACGACGTTGCCGCGCACCTCGACGTGCGACTCCGGCGGCGAGAACGACGTCGCGTTGTCGACCAGCTCGGCGAGCAGGTGCACGAGGTCGGCGACCGCGCGGCCCTGCACGGAGATCTCCGGCAGCTGCTGGATCTCGACCCGCGCGTAGAGCTCGGTCTCGGCGACCGCGCCCTGCACGACGTCGTGCAGCAGGACCGGGTTGCGCCACTGCCGGCCGGGCCGCTGACCACCGAGGATGATCAGGTTCTCGGCGTTGCGGCGCGACTGGGTCGCGAGGTGGTCGAGCTGGAACAGCAGCTCCAGCTGGTCCGGGTCCTCCAGCTTGCGCTCGGCCTTGTCCAGCACCTGCAGCTGGCGGTGGACCATGACCTGGCTGCGGTGCGCGATGTTGAGGAACACCGAGCGGACACCCTGCCGGGTCTCGGCCTCGGCGACCGTCGCGCGGATCGCGGTGCGCTGCGCCTCGTTGAAGGCGTTGGCGACCTCACCGATCTCGTCGTGGCCGAAGCGCAGCCAGGAGACCTCGTTCTCGACGTCGACCTGCTTCCCGTTGCGCAGCCGGGCCACGACCGAAGGCATCTCCTGCTGGGCAAGCGCCAGGGTCTGGCTGCGGAGCTTGTTGAGCCGCCTCACCAGCAGGTTCGACAGCCGCAGCGCGACCAGGAACACGATCAGGACGATCAGCACGATGATCGCGCCGGTGATGCCCGAGGTCAGCAGCGTCTCGCTGACGACCGTCCCACCGAGCGCGAGCGCGTACTGGTAGTGCGAGGTCGACAGGCCGTTGAGCTCCTGGGCCAGGTCGTGCGAGGCGCTGATCCAGTCGCTCGTGCTGACCGGGACGCGGATGACCTGCCCGGCAGCCGCCTGGCCACCGGCGACCTCCATGGCGTCCTGAACCGCGTCGACGCGCGTCCACGCCGAACCCTTCTGCAGGTCCTTGTAGGTCTGCTGCTCCTCCGGCGTCATGCGCGGGGTCAGCGAGTTCAGGTTGTCGTGGAAGGCACCGATCTGGTGCGCGTACTCGTGGTACTGCGTCGGAGTCATGCCGACCGAGGTGCGGCCCAGCGCCAGCGCGTGGCCTCGCGCCATGGCGTCGGCGGCGTCCATGAGGTCGGCGGACACCGAGCTCTCGTAGGAGACCTGGGCGTCCGGCGCGTACCGGACGTAGGTCCGCAGGCTCATGTTGTAGGCGTCGAAGAGCCCGTTGTAGAACTTGTAGACCGCGTCCAGCTCAGCGGGCCCGCCGTCGACCTGCTTGCGCACCTCCTGGACGGTGCTCAACTGCGAGCGGAACTCGTCGAAGTTGCCGCGCGCGTCGCTCGGCACGGCCTCGCCGAACTCCTCCGCCACACCGTCCATCTCGGCCAGTGAGGCGTCGAACTTCTTGCGGACCTCGTCGAGGTTGCGCCGCTCGTTGGGGTTGCTGAGGTAGACGAGGGTCAGCTGGCGCTCGTCCTGCAGGTTGGCGACGAACCGGGCCGAGGGGTCCTTGGCGTCGTCGAGCCTGCCGACGTAGTTCTGCACGCTCAGGCCCTGGAAGATCAGGTACCCGGACAAGCCCACGCCGACGAGCAGGGCCGCGACACTCGGAACGAGTGCGATGGCCAACAGTCGCGCCTGGATCGTGCCGGAGGCGAAGAGGCGTTTCAGCGTTGACATGGACCTCGTCTCAAACCTTCTCCGTTGGTTGGCCGCAGCATGAGAACTCACGCCGGCCCGGCGTGCCTCGAAAACACGGGCCTGCGAGCGCGCCGAAAAATCCCGGACCCACGAGCGCGCAGATGACGACGCAGCTTAGGTCCGCAGTCATCGAGGGTCAACGCGCTTTTGAGACCTATCGACACAATTGTTATATACGCTGGTCGGGCAGTACGCGCCGGAAGATTAGCAGACGCGTTGCGCAATGCTGAATTGCATTGCCACATATCCACACGCGCTCGACCAGGCCAGGATCGCGAGCATCCGCAGGCCCGTTCTGCACCGGTTCCGACTGGTTGGCCACCCGACCAAAAACGGGTGGAACTACGTTCAACTGCTCCGTTCGGCCTAACCAAAACGCGGACTTCAGGGCGATTCAGGCCCTTCTCTACCGTCAGGTAGGCTCTCGCGACGTTGGCTGGCTGGAAAGCTGGCCGCCCGACTTTTCAAGCACCATTTCCCGACCCAGAGGAAGTCACCGCACCCCGGAAAGCCATCATCGAATAGCTTCTGGTCACTGGAAGTGACAATGACGGCCGAATGCCGCGATTTGACCACGCTCGGCGACCAGAAATAAATGTTCGACAACGCGATGGCCCCAGGCGCACCGCGTCGGATCGGTGACGGCCCTGAAGTCGGGGCAAGTCCTGCCTTGGCCTGTTTGAGACACGTCGGCACGTCTTTCCCGCTCGGCGAATGGTCCGGTCGGCCATGTGGAGTGCTGGCGCGCGAGAGGAGTTTGGATGGTTCCCCCCACCACCGATCACGAGGAAGCCGCCGCTCCGGCGTCCGGCACGCGGCGCCGCCGGTTCCTCACCTACGTCGCGGCGGCACCGATGCTGACGATCGCCGGGAAGTTCGTGCTCGAAGGTGACGCGGCCGCCGCTGCAGGCCCGGTCGCCGACCAGCTTCCGCTTCCGCCTGTCTCCGGGCTGATGGACTTCGGCGACCTCATGGAGATCGCCAGCGCGCCCACCATGGAACTGATGAAGCTGGAGTTCACCTCGGACAACAAGGTCCGCTTCGAACTCCCGCGCCTCGAGGTCGGCCAGGGCCTCAACACCGCCATCGTCATGATGCTGGCCGAGGAGCTCGGCGCGCGCACCAATGACGTCGTGGTCGAGCTCTCCGACGCCCGCCCCGAGCTGCTGTTCAACCAGTTCACTGCGGCGTCGTCCTCGGTGCGCACGTTCTGGAAGCCGCTGCGCCAGATGGCCGCCACCGCCCGGTCGCGGCTCGTCACCGCCGCCGCCAAGAAGTGGGGCGTGTCCGCCAACGGCCTGACCACCCAGGGCACCGGTGTGGTCGGTCCGGGCGGACGCAAGGCCACCTTCGCCGACCTGGCCAAGGACGCCGCCAAGGTCGGCCTCCCGTCGGTGCCGGCCACCCCGAAGAAGCCGTCGGAGTTCAAGGTCCTCGGCAAGGGCCAGACCCGCGCCGACGCCAACGCCATCGTCACCGGCAGGGCCCGCTACGTCTCGGACATGAAGATCCCGGGCTCCGTGGTGGCCGTGGTCGTCCGCCCGCCGACGCTCAGCGGTGAGGTCGAGTCCTACGACGACTCGGCGATCCGCAACGCGCGGGGATTCAAGGGCACCGTGGAACTCGACAGCGGTGTCGCGGTGTGCGCCGAGTACACCTGGGAGGCCATGGAGCTCGCCAAGAAGCTCGAGGTCACCTGGAAGTCGGGCCCGATCAGCGACAAGTCCTCCTCGGACATCCAGGAGGAGCTGGCGGGCATGACCGGCAGCCTCGACGACTCGGTCTCCGACAGCGACGGCGACGAGATCGACGAGAGCTTCGACTTCGCCTTCGTCAGCCACGCGCCGATGGAGGTCAACTACGCGGTCGCCGACGTCAAGGACGGCAGCGCCGAGATCTGGGTCCCCGCGCAGTCCCCGCAGGTCGCGCAGAAGGACATCGCCGCCGCGCTGGGAATCCTCGACGTCAAGGTGCACGTCACGCGCGCCGGCGGTTCCTTCGGCCGGCACCTGTTCCACGACGCGGCGATCGAGGCCGCCGAGGTCTCCAAGGCCATCGGCAAGCCGGTCAAGCTGCTGTGGACCCGCAACGACGACACCCGGCACGGCCGGATGCGTCCCGCCTCGCACCACCGCGTCAAGGCGTCCTTCCGCAGCGGCAAGGTCCGGTCCTGGGCGCACAAGATGTCCAGCGTCGCGACCGACTTCAACCACGGCATCGCGGACATGATCACCTCGACCGCCGTGCAGTCCGGAGTCGGCAAGCTCCCGGCCGCGCAGCTGTACTTCAACCTGACCCAGTCGGTCCCGTACGAGTTCGGCGCGACCACCATCTCCCTGAACGACCTCGACCTGGACGGCGTGCACACCGGCAGCTGGCGGTCGGTGCACTCGGCGACCTTCCGCACCGCGGAGGACCTGGTCATCGACCAGATCGCCGAGAAGGCCGGTACCGACGCGGCGAACTTCCGGGTGGAGAACGCCAAGTCCGAGCGCGCCAAGGCCGTGCTGAAGAAGGTCATGAAGGACGGGAACTGGGGCCGTTCGATGCCTCAGGGCCACGCCCAGGGCATCTCGATGCACGAGGAGTTCAAGTCGGTCGCGGCCTGCCTCGTCGAGATCAACGCGACCGACCCGAAGAACCCGCGGGTCACCAAGGCCGTGATCGCCGTCGACGCCGGTCTGCCGCTGAACCCGAAGGGCATCGAGGCCCAGATGATGGGCGGTCTGACCGACGCGATCTCCACGGTGCTGCAGGCGGGCATCCACATCGACAACGGCGCGGTGCGCGAGGGCAGCTTCAGCGACTTCAGGTGGGCGCGCCAGCGCCACACCCCGAAGCAGCTGCAGATCCACGTCATGCCGGCCACCACCGACGAGCCCGGTGGTGTGGGCGAGCTGGGCGTTCCGGTGTGCGCGGGTGCGATCGCCACCGCCTACGCCCGGGCGACCGGCACCAAGCCGCGCAGCTTCCCGGTCAACCACTGATTCCGGCCTGATCCGTCGAGGAGTTCCCGAACGCCATGCCCAAGTACGAGTTCACCGTCAACGGTAAGGACGTCGAGGTCGACGTCCCCGCGGAAATGCCCCTGCTCTGGGTGCTGCGCGACCGCCTGCGCATCACCGGCCCCAAGTACGGCTGCGGCGTCGGCGTCTGCCGCGCCTGCACCTGCTTGCAGGACGACGAGGAAGTCCAGACCTGCCAGGTCACCGCAGAGAAGGCCGACGGCACCGAGATCACCACGATCGAGGGCCTCGCCGAGGGCGACGAGCTGCACCCGGTGCAGCAGGCCTGGCTGGACCGCGACGTCGCGCAGTGCGGCTTCTGCCAGCCCGGCCAGATCATGACGGCGGTCGCCCTGCTCAACGAGAAGGGCGACGACGTCACCGACGAGGACATCGACAAGATCGAGAACGTGTGCCGCTGCGGCACCTACGGCCGGATCCGGCAGGCCATCAAGCAGGCCGCCGAGAACATGTGAGCCGCGCCGCCGTCCCGGGCCCGTGGCCGCGGCCGGGGCGGCGGTGAGCAGCGCCGGGCGGGTGGGACATCGATCACGGTGACCCCATCCGCCCGCTGTCGTTGCACCCGATGGAGTTCCACTGGTTCCCGAAGAGAAGTTGATGAGGGTGTTGAAACTTCACAAGTCCTTCACCGCCGGGCTGTTCGTGGCCTGCGCGGCCCTGACCGCGTGCAGCGGTGGTTCGTCGCAGGACCACAGCATGCACGGCCAGAACGCCGGTGGTGACCAGGCCGGCGGTGGCATGCCGATGAACATGGGTGACCCGAACGCCACGCCCGCCAAGGACGTGGCAGGTGCGCAGCTGCGCAGCGGTGCCTTCACGCTGCTGCCGACGCGCCCGCCGGGCCACGAGCAGGCCGCGGGCACCGCGTGGCTGGCGATCCACCCGGGCGGCACCACCGCCACGCTGGAGATGACCGGTCTCGCGCCGGGCACGAAGTACATGGCCCACCTGCACGCCAAGCCGTGCTCCGAAGAGGACGGCGGCGGTCACTTCCAGTTCGACCCGGCCGGCCCCGAGATGCCGCCGAACGAGATCCACCTGGGCTTCGCCGCCGATGCCGGTGGACGCGGCTTCATGACCGCCGAGAACGAGAAGCCGGCCGAGGCCGCCAAGTCGCTCGTCGTGCACCCGGCAGAGTTCTCCGACAACCGCATCGCATGCGCCGATCTCTGAGCACCACCCTCGGTGCGGTCCTGACCGCGCTGCTGGCCCTGCTGGGCGCGGGCACCGCGCTCGCGCACAGCGGGCTGGACGCCGCGTCCCCCGGCCCCGGTGAAACCGCCAAGGCCGGGGTGGAGCGCATCGAGATGAACTTCGCAGGAGCCTTGGACGCGTCGCAACCCCCGCGCATCGAGGTCAAGGACCCCGCAGGGTCCGACCAGGTCTCGGGTGAGGTGGAGGTCGACGGCAACCGCGTGACCGTCCACATCGAAGCGCTGAAACCCGGTCTGCACACCGTGAAGTACCGGACCACCTTCGACGACGGCCACTCCACCGAGGGCGGCTACTACCTCAACGTCGCCCCGGGCCCGCCTGGCGAGTCCGACGGCGGCGGCTACACGTTCTGGCTGGCCGTCGGCGGCGGCGCGGTGATCGTCGTGCTGCTGATCGTGGTGATCGCCCTGATCCCCCGCCGCTCGAAGGCCGAGTAGCACCGAACGCACGTCGAGGGTCCCCTGCCCGGTGGGCAGGGGACCCTCGACTCGTCAGAGGTGCTTCTGGGCGAGGGTCCTGCCGAGGCGGGTGAGCAGGGGTGCCGGGTCGGCCATGCAGCGCTGCGGGTCGGGCTCGACGTCGAGGAGCGCGTAGGCGGCGTCGATGCCGGCCTCCGCGAGCCGTTCCCCGGTGAGGTCGCAGCGGCCCGCGACGGCCACGACCGGGATGCCCGCCTCGATGGCCCGCGCGGCAACGCCGGCCGGGGCCTTGCCGTGCAGGGTCTGCTCGTCGAGCGCTCCTTCGCCGGTGATGACCAACCCGGCGCCGTCGAGCCGGCGGTCGAAGTCGACGAGGTCGAGCACCACGTCCACCCCCGGCCGCATCGTCGCGCCCAGGGCGGCCAGGGCCGCGAAGCCGACGCCGCCTGCCGCGCCGGAACCGGGCTGGTCGGCTACGTCGAGACCGCCCGCGGCCACCACCGCCTGCGCGTAGCGGGCCAGCGCGGAGTCCAGCAGCTCCACCTGTTCCGGGTTCGCGCCCTTCTGCGGGCCGTACACGCGGGCAGCGCCGTGCGGACCGGTCAACGGGTTGTCCACATCGGACGCCAGGACGACCTCGACCTCGGCGATGCGGGGGTCCAACCCGGACAGGTCCACCTCGCCCACGTTGGCCAGCGGACCTCCCCCGGGCGCGACCGGGTTCCCGTTGACGTCCAGCACCCTCGCGCCGAGCACGGTGAGCAGACCAGCCCCGCCGTCGGTGCAGGCGCTGCCCCCGACACCGAGCACGATCCGCCGGGCACCGGTGCTGAGCGCGGCCAGCAGCGCCTCGCCGGTGCCGTCGCTGGACGCGCCGAGCGCGTCGAGGTCGTCGGGGTCCAGCAGCGCGAGACCGGACGCGGAGGCGAGTTCGACGACCGCCGTCTCACCGTCGTAGGCGATCTCGGTGTCGACCGGGTACCCGGTCGGGCCGCTCACCGGCACCGTCATCCGGGAGTACCCGGCGGCCAGCGCGGCGTCCACGGTGCCGTCACCGCCGTCGGCGACGGGCGCGAGCCGCACCTCCACGTCGGGGCGCTCCTCGCGCAGCCCTGCCGCGATCGCCCCGGCGACGTCCGGGGCCGTCAGGGTGCCTTTGAACTTGTCCGGTGCGATGAGGACGGGACCGGGCAACTGCAGCCTCCTAGGTTCAGCGCGAGATCCAGCCGAAGGCTTCGGTACTGGCGCCGCTGGGTTTGTACTCGAGTCCGATGTGGCCGGTGTAGCCGACCTCGTCGAGCTTGGCGAAGTAGTGCACGAAGTCGATCCTGCCGGTTCCGGGTTCCCCACGTCCCGGGGAGTCCGCGATCTGCACGTGGCCGATCGACTCCGGGCGTTCGTCGAGCACCACGTCCGGATCGTCTTCGTTGGTGACCAGGTGGTAGAGGTCGAGCAGCAGGCGGACGTTGTCCGCCCCGTCGGCTTCGCGCACCCGGTCGACGACGGCGAGCCCGTCGGCGGCGGTGCGGAGCGGGTAGTCCGGGATCCCGCTGACCGGCTCGACGAGCACGGTACCGCCGATCCGGGCGACGTCGCGGGCGGCGCGCACCAGGCTCGCGAGGGCGGCCTCGTCCTGCGCGCGCGGGTCCACGCCGTCGATGCGGTTGCCGTAGAGCGCGTTGAACGCGCGGCACCCCAACCGCTCGCCGATCTCGCAGAGCACGTCGATGTTGGCCGCGAACTGCCCGGCGCGGTCGGGATCGGACAGCACGCCGCGCTCACCGGCCACGAGGTCACCGCCGTAGAAGTTCAGCCCCACCAGCGAGACGCCGGCGTCGTCGATGGCGCGGATGAAGGCCTCCACGTCGGCCTCGGCGGGAACGGCGGAGTCGAAGGGCCACCAGAACTCCACCCGGTCGAACCCCGCGGCCTTGGCGGCGGCGGGACGTTCCAGCAGATCGAGCTCGGTGAACAGGATCGAGAGGTTGACGTCGAACCGGTCCGTGATCATCGGCTTCCCGTCTGGGTCGTGGTTGCGATCGGACGCTACCGTCTCGGGCAGGGAGGTCGGTCCATGATGCTGCGCGCAGAGTTCACCACGGAACCGTTCGAGGGCGAAGGGGAGCCGCCGGCGCACGCCGCGGCGGCCCGCGACTGCCTGCTGGCCGCGGGCCTGGACCCGGACTTCGGGCCGCTGGGCACGGCGATCAGCGCCGACCGGGAGCGGCTGCTGCCCGCGCTGGCGCAAGTGCTGGACAAGGCGCTGGAGGCGGGGGCCAGCCGGATCACCCTGCAGGTCACGGCCGAGGACGACCGGAGCTAGGCTGGTCGCGATGCACCCGCTGGCCAACGCGATCGCCCCGCTCCTGGAACACGTCGGTGGTACCGCCGTGCCCGTTGACCAGCGCAAACCCGGTGACATCGTGCTCTACTGGGAGGGTGCCCCGGCCATCGCCGTGCGCGTGCCGGGTGAAGAGCTCACCAGCGCGCTGGACCGGATGATCCGCGCGGTCGAGACCGAGCTGGGTGCCAGGCTGCCCGACCTCCCCCGCGCCGAGAAGCAGAAGGCGGTCCGGCTGCTGGAGGAGCGCGGGGCGTTCACCATGCGCAAGTCCGTCGAGTCGGTCGCGAAGGCCCTCGGCGTCAGCCGCTTCACGGTCTACAACTACCTCAACCGCGAGCAGGCGGACCGCTGATCTCACCTCCCCCCTCCGCTCACCTGGGTTTTTCAACAAACTGTTGACACCCCGTCGGGGCGGTCGTAGCTTCGTGCGCACCAAACCGGCTCTGCGGTCACCGAGGTCCCCCGGGACGATCGAGCCGGCATGTGAACCACTTCAGCGGAGAAGCGCATGGCTACGACCACCGGTGTGCAACGGCTCAACGACATGCCCAGGGCCGAACTCATCGACACCCTGCTGAGCTGCCTGGACATCACCCGCTGGGCAGCCGACATCGCCGACGCGCGCCCCTTCGCCGACGCCGACGCCGTGCAGGAGGCCGCTGCCGCGGCCGCTCCCGACCTCACCGACGCCGAGCTCGCCCAGGCCCTCGCCGCCCACCCCCGCATCGGCGAACGACCCGCGAACACCGGGCGCAGCGCCGAGTTCTCCCGCCGCGAGCAGGCCGGGGTGAGCGAGGGGCTCGCCGAGGAGCTGCGGGTGGCCAACCTGGAGTACGAACGCCGCTTCGGGCACGTCTACCTGGTGTGCGCCAGCGGCCGCAGCGGCGAAGAACTCCTGGAGGTCCTGCGTTCCCGGCTCGACAACGACCCCGACGACGAGCTGCGCGTCGTCGAATCCGAACTCCGCAAGATCGCTGCGCTGCGGCTGACAGGAGTGATCGAAGCATGAGCGCTGTGACCACCCACGTCCTCGACGCCGCCCAGGGCGCCCCGGCGGCCGGCGTCGCCGTCCGGCTCGAAACCGCCGACGGGACACCGCTGGCCGACGGGACCCCGGCGGCAACCGGCCGGACCGACGACGACGGCCGCTGCCGCGACCTCGGACCGGACCGCCTCGACGCGGGCGACTACCGGCTGACCTTCGACACCGGCGAGTACTTCGACCAGCAGGGCACCCCGACGTTCTACCCGCAGGTGTCGATCACCTTCCGCATCGCCGATCCCGGCCAGCACCACCACGTTCCACTGCTGCTGAGCCCGTTCGCCTACTCCACCTACCGAGGGAGCTGAATCATGGGCATCTCCATGGGCCCGAACCAGTACGGCAAGGCCGAGGTCCGCATCGTCACCGTGGACCGCTCGACACCACGGCACTCCATCAAGGACCTCAACGTCAGCAGCGCGCTGCGCGGCGACCTCGACGCGGCCCACCTCAGCGGCGACAACAGCAAGGTGCTGCCGACCGACACGCAGAAGAACACCGTCTACGCCTTCGCCAAGCAGCAGCCGATCGGCGAGATCGAGGACTTCGCGCTCCGGCTGGGCAGGCACTTCGTCTCCAGCGCCGAGGGCATCTCCGGCGCCCGCATCCTCGTCGAGGAGTACGGCTGGCAGCGGATCCCGGTCGAGGGCGCCGGCCACGGCCACTCGTTCTCCCGCACCGGCGACGAGAAGCGCACCACCGCCGTCACCATCGACGGCGACCAGGCGCACGTGGTGTCGGGTCTCGAAGACCTGGTCGTGCTCAAGTCGACCGGCTCGGAGTTCTGGGGGTACCCGAAGGACCAGTACACGACCCTGGCCGAGACCACCGACCGGATCCTCGCCACCGCGGTCACCGCCCGCTGGCGCTACCTGCACACCGACGTGGACTGGGCCAAGAGCTTCGAATCCGTCCGCGCCGCGATGCTCGAAGCCTTCGCCACCACGCACAGCTACGCGCTGCAGCAGACCCTCTACGAGATGGGCAAGGCCGCGCTCGAGAAGCACCCGGAGCTCGCCGAAGTCCGGCTCTCGCTGCCGAACAAGCACCACTTCCTCGTCGACCTCTCCCCCTTCGGCCTGGAGAACGACAACGAGGTCTTCTACGCCGCCGACCGCCCCTACGGCCTCATCGAAGGCGTGGTGCGCCGCGACGACGTCGAAGAAGCACCGATGGCCTGGTACTCCACCCCGGAGTTCTGATGTTCGTGTTGTGCTGCTCGCTCTGCTCAGCGGTGCGGGCAGCAGGACCTGGGCGGCTTCGCGGACTTCGTCCGCCGCTCCTCGAGCAGGCGAACACGCGGCGTCGCGGCGTACTCGCCACCAAGCCGCTCAGAACCTGCGGCGGTGCCGGCTGAGTCCCACACCTGCGGAAGCGGCTGCCCCCGCGGGCCGCCTCGAACCTGCAGCGGGGCCGGTTGAACCTCATACCTGAAGACGCGGCTGGTGCCCCTCACCGCTCGGACCTTGCGGCGGTGCCGGTTGCGTTCCGCACCTGACAGCGGTTCCGCCGCCACCTCACCTGCTGACGACATCTCCCGCACTGCTCGAACCCCCGCGCAGTGCTCCTCCGTCCACTGCGTCCAGAAGACCACTGTGGACTTTCACCTCGTTGAAACATGACGACAACTCAGGAAGAACGACTCGTGCCGATAGTGATCTAACACCTTGACCCAGCGGTTTGGGGAGCTGAAGACATGGCCAGAACCGACACACCCAGCACCGTGCACCCGGTCGACGAAGTCCTGCCGCCCACCCGGCTGGTCGCCTTCGGCGTCCAGCACGTCGCCGCGATGTACGCGGGTGTGGTGGCACCCCCGCTGATCGTCGGCGAGGCCATCGGCCTCGCACCGCTGCAGATGACGTTGCTCATCGGCGCGAGCCTGTTCACCGCCGGCATCGCCACCGCGCTGCAAGCCCTGGGCGTGTGGAAGATCGGCGCCCGCATGCCGTTCGTCAACGGCGTGACGTTCGGATCCGTCGCGCCGATCCTCGCGATCGTCGCCCAGCAGAGCGGGTCGCAGAACCCGCTGTCGGTCGTCTACGGATCGGTGCTGATCGCCGGGGTGCTGGCGTTCCTGGCCGCGCCGTACTTCTCGCGCCTGGTGCGCTTCTTCCCGCCGGTGGTCAACGGCACGGTGATCACCCTGATCGGGCTCTCCCTGATGCCGGTGGCGATCAAGTGGATCGCCGGGCAGGACAGCGACGCCCCCGACTACGCGGCACCGCAGAAGGTGCTGCTCGGCGCGATCACCTTCGTGCTGGTGCTGCTGTTCAACCGCTTCCTCACCGGCTTCCTGAACCGGATCGCGCTGCTCATCGGCCTGCTCGTGGGCACGCTGATCGCCTGGCCGATGGGGCTGATCGACACCAGCACCTTCGAATCGGCGCCGCTGTTCAACCTCCCCCTCCCCTTCCAGCTCGGGGCGCCGGCGTTCAGCCTCACCGCCACGCTCTCCATCTGCATCGTGATGCTCGTGGCGATGATGGAGAGCACCGCCGACATGATCGCGCTCGGCGAGATCGTGGACCGGCCCGCCGACGAGAAGACCATCGCCGCCGGTCTCCGCGCCGACGGCGCGGGCAGCGCCCTGTCGGCCGTCTTCGGCGGCTTCACCTGCAGCGCTTTCGCCCAGAACATCGGCCTGGTCGCGCTGACCGGCGTGCGCAGCCGGTTCGTGGTCGCCACCGGCGGCGGAGTGCTGGTGCTGCTGGGCCTGTTCCCGGTGGCGGGCGCGGTCGTCTCGCTCGTCCCGCAGCCGGTGCTCGGCGGCGCCGCGCTGGTGCTGTTCGGGTCGGTGGCCACCAGCGGCATCCGCACGCTGGGCACGGCGGGCCTCGGCGACCCGCAGCACGCGCTCATCGTGGCCGGAGCGCTCGGTCTCGGGCTGATCCCGGTCGTGGCCCCGTCGTTCTACGACAACTTCCCCGAAGCGCTGCAGACCGTCCTCGACTCCGGCATCAGCACCGGGTGCATCGCGGCCCTGCTGCTGAACCTGCTGTTCTCGAAGCGGCCCGCACCGCAACCGTCGTGATCCTCGCACTCCCCTCGAACTGACCGAAGTGGAACGACCGACTTCCGCATTGCTCCAGCAGACGGAACCCACCTCGGTGATCGGACCCAATCACCGTTGCGCGGGAAACCAAGTCCGCCCGGGCTCGTTGATCCACCAAACGCCGCTCCAACCCATGGGAGTCGCAATGCGGATGCGGACTCTGATCACCACGAGCCTGGTCGGCTTGTCGCTGGTGGCAACACAAGCGAGCGCCGGCGCCGCCGCCGGCGACCCGCTCACCGAGAAGCAGTGGGGCCTGCAGCAGTTGCACGCCCCCGAAGCCTGGGCCAGCAGCACCGGTTCCGGGCAGACCATCGCCGTGGTAGACACCGGCGTCGACCTCGGGCATCCCGAGTTCAGCGGGAAGCTCGTCCCGGGCGCCACCTTCACCTGCGGCGGCGCTCCGGCGCCGTGCGGGAACGGTGACTGGACCGGCGCCGACGGCGTCGGGCAGCAACCCGACGTGCACGGCACGCACGTCGCCGGCATCGCGGCCGCGGCCGCGGGCAACGGCGTTGGTGGCGCCGGCGTCGCGCCGGACGCCAACATCATGCCGATCAAGGCTCTGGAGAACGGCTCCGGCACGTTCGAGGAGATCGGGGCGGGCGTGCGCTACGCCGCTGATCACGGCGCGAACGTGATCAACCTGAGCCTGGGCGCACAGCCCGGGATCCAGGTCCTGACCCTGCTGGGCGTGCAGTCGGCGACCAAGGACGCCATCGCCTACGCCCGGGAGAAGGGGGTGGTCGTGGTGGCCTCGGCGGGCAACGAGACCGCGCCGCTGTGCGACACCCCGTCCTGGGAGCAGGGCGCGCTGTGCGTGGCCGCCACCGACGCCGACGAGATGCACTCGGTGTACTCCAATCTCGGCGTCAAGCTCAACCTGCGTGCCGTGTCGGCACCGGGCGGTTCATCGCTGCGCGACTGCGACGGCGACGTGTGGTCCAGCGTCCCGCGCGGAATGGGCAAGCCGGAGTGCGGACAAGCCGACTACGACGCCCTCGCGGGGACGTCGATGGCCGCCCCGCAGGTCGCCGGGGTCGCCGCGCTGCTCGGTGCGCAGGGGCGTGATGCCGCGGGCATCGAGGACGCGCTGATCTCCACGGCCCGGACCCCGCTCCTCGGTCTGCGCGGGGTCTACACCCCGCTGTACGGCCACGGGATCGTCGACGCCGCTGCTGCGGTGGCGTCCCAGGGCTGATCTCCCCGTCGAACCGCGGCTGGTAGTAGCTCCCGCTATTACCAGCCGCGGTTCTTCATCCACTGCGCCCAGTGCTTTTTCATCGACAAAACGGTCGCATCTGCCACTCGATCTACGGAACAATGGTCCGTTGGGTTGCCTCGAGCAGCCCGAATGATCATGAAACTTCGGGAGTGTGCAGTGGACCTTTCCAAGCTGTTCCAGATGGTCTCCCCGGCGAAGCAGCACCATTCGCGCGGTAGCAGCGACCACCGCCGCCGCAGGCACGACAGCTCCGACCACCACCGCCGCCGCCGCGACAGCAGCAGCGACCACCGCCGCTACCGCCGCGACAGCAGCGACGACCACCGCCGCCGCCACCGCAGCCACAGCTGATCCCGCGGTGTTGATCGATTCGTTGACCTCGTCCTACTACTACGGCGAGCCGGAGCAGAGCTGGGGAACACCCGGGGCGCCGCTGGCGCCCGGTGACACCCTCGCCTCCGGGTACCGGGTCGTCGACCACCTCAGGCGGGGCAGTCGGCTCGACGTCTACGACGTGTGGAGCGAACAGCGCTCCTGCCGCTGCATCGCCAAGACGATCCGGCCCGAACGCGCCACCGACGAGCGCGCGATCGGCTGGCTGCGCAACGAGGGCGTGCTGCTCACCCAGCTCACCCACCCGCACCTGGTGCGCGGGTACGAGATCGTGCGCAGCGTCGAGCCCGAGCGTCCGGTGGTGATCACCGAGACGCTCCCCGGCCACACCCTCGGCTACCTGATCGGTGACCTGGGCAAGCTGCGGCCGGTCGACGCCGCGGTGCTCGGCATCCAACTCTGCTCCGTGCTGGGTTACCTGCACGGGCACGGGTGGGTGCACCTGGACGTGAAACCGTCCAACGTGGTCGAGATCGGCGGTCGTGCGGTACTGCTGGACCTGAGCCTGGTGTGCCGGATCGGCGAGAAGAGCTCGGCGGGCACCTTCGACTACCTCTCCCCGGAGCAGGCCCGCGGCGAACGCATGTCACCCGCGGCCGACGTCTGGGGACTGGGCGTGACGCTCTACGAGGCCCTGTCGGGCACCACCCCGTGGGCTTCGGCCTCGCACCGCGAGCGCACCACCGGCGGCGGACGCCACTACCCGCAGCGCGACGAGCCGGCCGCACCGCTGCGCACCCACCGGCGGCTCCCCGCGGCCCTCTCGCGCACCGTCGACGCCTGCCTGGCCCCGGACCCCAAGGCGCGCCCGACCATCGCGGAGGTCTCCGCCAAGCTCGTCGAATGGTCCGGCATGGACCCCCAGTCAGCAGGGACGTGAGCCTGTTCAGCGCTCACCCTGCTCAGCCGCGCCGTTGTCCCCCGGTGTGGGGCTCAGCCGGCAGCGCCGCAGGTTCCGAGCGGCTTCGTGGCGAGCACGCCGCGAAGCCGCGAACAAGCGCCCATCAGGAGTGGCGCACGGAGCCGGTCAGGTTCGACCGCACCGCCACGCTGACCGGGTCCTGGAAGAGGGTGAACGGCGGCGGAAGGCGATCGCGCAGGCCACGATGGCCGTCGCCAGGGCGAGCTGGCCGCCCCAGACGATGCGGTTCACGCTGACGGCGGGGTGCCAGGTGACGGTGCCGTCGCCCTTGACGGAGAACGCGCCGATGACCCGCGCCTGCACTCCGCCACCGCCACCGTTCTCGCCGTTCTGGCCGCTCCAGCCGCCACCGAACTGCACCTCGCCGACCGGGACGAGCGTGGTGTCGCCTTCCCGCACCGCCTCACCGAAGATCTCGTAGTCCCCGAGCCTGTCCTTGAGCTTGTCGAGCGCGTCCTGCTCCATCATCGGTCCCTTCGCGTGACGTCCGCCGACAGTCTCCTACGACCCCGGCACCGCACGCTCGACAACGCCCCGATCCCGCCCACAGCACGAAACACCCTCGGATCCCGAGGCCCGGGCTCGGTTCCCACCCCCCCGAAGACGGGTGGGGGGAGTTCCCACCGGAACTTCCCCCACCACAGCGCCACGGTCCCTCGGCTCAGAAACGGATGACCTGGCGCATGGCTCGACCAGAAGCGAGTTCGTCCATGGCTCGGTTGATCTCGTCCAGCCCGATCGTGCCGGAGACGAGCTCGTCGACGGGGAGCTTCCCGGCGCGCCACAGCTCGGCGTACTCCGGGATGTCCTGCTGCGGCAAGCCCGACCCCAGGAACGACCCGATGATCGTGCGGGTCTCGCTGACCAGCGCCAACGGCGAGATGCTGGCACGCGCGCCGGGCGAGGGCAGGCCGACCGAGACCGTGCGCCCGGCGGGCGCGGTCACCTGCACGGCGGTCTCGAAGGCGCTCGCGTTGCCGCTGGCGTCGATCACCACCGCGCTGCTGTGGCCGATGTCGACGGCCTCATCCGGCCGGAGCGCCTTGGTCGCACCCAGCTCCAAGCCCCGCTCGCGCTTGCCCTCGAGCGGGTCGACGACGGTGACGCTGCCCGCGCCGAGGGCCTTCGCGACCAGGACTGCGGCCATGCCGACGCCGCCGATGCCGACGACGGTGACGTCCTCGCCGGGTCGCAGCGCGGCGGCGTTCTTGACCGCGCCACCTCCGGTCAGCACGGCGCAGCCGAGCAGCGCGCCGATCTCCGGCGGCACGTCGTCGGGCACCGGCACCACGGAGTGCCGGTCGACGATCGCGTGCGTGGCGAACCCGGAAACCCCGCAGTGGTGGTGCACCTCGCGCCCACCCCAGCTCAGCCGGCGTTCCCCGGACAGGAGGGTCCCGGCGCCGTTCGCGGCCCAGCCCGGTGTGCACAGCCTTGTGCCACCGGCCTGGCAGGCCTCGCACTCCTCGCACCGCGGTACGAAGAACAGGACGACGCGCTCACCGGCGGCGACATCGGTCACCCCGGGACCGACCCGTTCCACCCGGCCGCAGGCCTCATGGCCCAGCAGCATCGGCACCGGCCGCGTCCGGTTGCCGTCCACAACGGACAGATCGGAGTGGCAGACCCCGGCGGCCTCCATCCGCACCAGCAGTTCGCCCGGCCCGGGCTCGTCCAACTCGACTTCGGTGACCGCAAGCGGTTCGGTCGCCTCCCACGGCCCCGAACGACCGCACTCCTGCAGCACCGCACCACGGATTTCCATGCACACGCTCCTTCCGCCCCCATCCCTGCACACCGAACCGGTGCGGACAACCCCCGAGGGCTACGCGAGCGGCAGCGGAGTGACCGGTGTGATGTGCGACGCGTGGACGACGACGTCGACGCACTCGACCACGGGGCCCGCATCGAGGCGGAAGTCCCGGTCGCGCTCCGGGTCGTACCGCGGTCCGATCACACGGGTCCGCAGCGGACGCGTCAGCCACTCCGCCGCCGACCGCGGGACCTCGGCCGGCGGCGGCAACTCCAGGACCGCCACCTCGTACGGCACGTCGGCGAACGCGTGCTCGGCGAAGTCCTGCGGGGGATGCGGGACGGGGAACGGTGCCGAGCCCGATCCCACGGTCAGCGCGGCGACGCCGTAGCCGGCTCCGAGCTCGGCCCGCATGATCCCGCCCGCGTTGCGGTGGGTCTCCGCGGGCAGCACGGTGCGCGGGTCACCGGCGATCACGTGGGCGGTACCGCCCCAGTGCACGATCCTCTGCCCGGTCTCGGCGTACCAGGCGAGGTTGCTCTCGGCCAGGTGGGCCTCGATCTCGGTGAGGTTCCCGGGCGGGGTGCGGGGCGTGCGGTCGTGCACCACCGAGACCGGGTCCTCCGGGTACGCCTCGTTCCACTCCCGCAGCCACCGGACCACGGCCAGCGCCTCGTGCACGCGCAGGAAGACCTGGCTGGCGGCGAGCAGCGCGGCGGGATCACCCTCACCGCTGCGGACGAACCGGTCGAGCGCCGGCGCCGTCTCGGTGGTGCCCTCGATGGTCACCGCCCGGAAACCGGCCTGCTCGACGAGCGCACGCAGCAGGACGTGCGTGGCCAGCACCAGCTCGCGCGCCGAGCGCACGGACGAAGCCAGACCGGCGATCGTGGCCTGTGCCAGCGGTTCCGGAGGCCTCGTCGGCGGGTTGCCGGAGTCGAGCCGCAGCGGTCGTGCCTGCGAGGCGATCCAACCGCGGAGTTCGGGCGAAGAGCTCATGCGGTCACCTCCACGACCGCGGCGACGTCCGACCACCACGGCCGTACCTCGCACCACGCGTGAGAACCTCGGACCTCCCCGCACGACCGCACCTGTGCGCCCATGCCCACCTCCCTCGGTCGAGTCTGCGGCAACGCTAGAACGTCAAGCGAACTGGAGGTCAACACCGAGGTCGTTCACGGCGTGGGGCTCAGCCGACACCGTCGCTCGTGGCGTGAGCCTCGACGACCACGGCGGTGACGTTGTCGTCGGCGTCGGCCTCGAGCGCCGCCTCGACCAGGTCCTCGCAGAGCTGCTGGGGCTCGGCACCGGTGCTCAGCACGGCCGTGAGCTCGTCGGTGTTCTGGGCGTTGTACAGCCCGTCGGTGCACAGCAGCAGGCGGTCGCCCGGCTTGACCGACACGCCGGCGTGGTCGAACTCGACCTCCGGACCGACTCCGATCGCCCTGGTCAGCACGTGCCGGTGCGGGTGGTCGCGGGCCTGCTCGGGGGTGATCTGGTGGGCGCGCAGCAGTTCGGCGGGCACCGTGTGGTCCTGGGTCAGCTGCTCCAGGCGCTCGTCGCGCAGCCGGTACAGGCGGGAGTCGCCGACGTTGAGCACCACCGGTCCCGCGTCGCTGGTCATCGCCAGCGCCACCACCGTGGTTCCCATCGACGTCCCCTCGGAGTTGGCGCGCGACCAGACCGCCTCGTTGGCCTGCCGCGCGGCGTCGAGCAGGCCGGCCATCGACCGGTCGGCGGCGAAGGCCTCGCCCAGGGTGTCGAGGGCAAGCCTGCTGGCCACATCACCGCCGGTGTAACCGCCGATGCCGTCGGCCACCGCGTACAGCCCCTCCGCGACGAGCGTGGCGTCCTGATTGCTCTCCCGTCCTCCGGTGTGCGTGCTGGATCCGGACGTGAGTGTGCTGGTCACAGCGGTTCCCTTCCTAGCTGGGGCTGCTGGTGCGATCTCGGCGAGCAGGGCCGCGCGGGCCTCCGCCAGCGCTTTGCGGCGTGCGTCGGCGGACTCCACGATCTCGCGGTCCCAGCGCTCCCACTGCTCAGCACTCGGCTCGGCGAAGTAGCGCGCGATGTCGTCGATCGGGATGTCGGCCTTCCGCAGCAGGGCGATGACGCGCGCCCGGTGGCGCTGGCGGGTCGAGTAGTAGCGGTACCCGGACCAGGCGTCGACCGCCTCGGGCAGCAACAGCCCGACGGCGGCGTAGGAACGCAGCATCTTCGCGGACAGCCCGCACTGCGCCGAGAACTCCCCGATGCTCAGCAGCTCGTTCACGCCACGAGCATGAGCCTTGACCGCGGGTAAGAGTCAACAACACGCGGAGATCCCGGAAATCCGAGGCGAGAACCGCTGTGATCGCTGCGGTTCCCGCCCCGGACGTGATCAGAGGCGACCGAGGGAGCGGAGGTCCGCTTCGCCGAGGCCGGTGAGCGCCTTGACCTCGTCGGCGTCGGTGGCTCCGTTGTCGAGGGCGCGGACGAAGGAGGCCGCCAGGGCGCGGGCCGTGGCGGGTTCGTCGAGGACCTCGGCGGACCCGCTGCCGGTGTAGGCGGCGAGTCGGGCCGCCTCCGCGGGGGCCGAGTCGCGGAAGGCCGCGAAGACCGCGGCGTAGCGGGTCACCAGTTGGGCCGGGTGCAGGTCCCACCCCTGGTAGAAGCCGTGCGCCAGCGAGCGCCGCACGAGCTCGTAGTGGGTCTGCCAGCCCCGGACGACCTGGTCACCGACGGGCAGCACGTTGGTGGAGCCGTCGGAGAGGAACACGCCGGTACCGGCCGCGGCCACCTGCATGGCGTGCCGGGCGTAGTCGCAAGCGCGGTGCGCGAGGTGCTGGTGCGCAGCGGTGAGGCCGCAGGAGGCCGTGTAGTCGTAGGTGCCGAAGTGCAGTCCGGTGACCCGTCCCGCGCCTGCGCGCAGGAAGCGCGGCAGCGCGAACCGGCCCTCGGAGTCCACGATGGACTGGGTGGTCTCGACCTGGATCTCGAAGCGCAGTGCCCCCTGGCCGAGCTCGAACCGCTGCTCCAGCAGTTCGAGGATCTCCACGAAGACCTCGACCTGCGCCACGTCGACGACCTTCGGGAAGGTCAGCACGAACCCGTCCGGCACGCCCCCGGTGTGCGCCAGCAGCGCGGTCAGGAACACGTCCAGCGTGCGCACCGAGCGCTCGCGCAGTGCGGGTGTGTCGTAGGACTTCACGCGGAGTCCGAAGTTCGCCGGCGCCACGCCGTCGCGCAGCCAGTCGGCGACCACCCCGGCGGTGCGGACCGCGTCGTCGTCCTCGGCGTCGGCCCGGTAGCCGTCCTCGAAGTCGATCCGCAGGTCCTGCACGGGAGATCCGGTTAGCTTGGCCCGCACCCTGGGGTGCACGGCCTCGGCGATCTCGGAGGTCAGCCCCAAGATCTCGGCCATCCGGGAAGGGGTGGCGGCGTGCTCGTCGAGCACCGCCAGGGCCTCACCGGCCCAGTCCCGCAGGACGTGCGCGCCGACCCGGTCCGCGGGCACGTAGCAGGTGTGCACCGGTTGCAGGTCCGAGCGAGCACCCGGGTACGTCCGGGCCACGTGCTCGTCCACTTCGGACAGACGAGCGAGCCGGCGAGCGACGTCCGCGGGGTCTAACGAGGTTCCGGCCAACTTGCACCCTCCCTGAGAACTGTTCACGACGATGCGGCGAAGCCGCTGCTGCGGTGGAACATCCCGCACCGCAACGGGTTCCGGGCGGCTTCGTGGCGAGTGCACCGCGACGCCGCGCAGTTGACGAGCACGAGGAGTGGCGCACGGCGTGCGCGGGGGCACCGGCCGAGCCGGCGCCCCCGCGACGACGGCCTCAGTCGATCTGCTCGTAGGCGGGCAGGGTCAGGAAGTCGACGAAGTCGTCGGCCACCGCGACCTGCTCGAACAGCTCGATGGCGCGGGAGAGGTTCTCGGTGGGGAAACCGGCCTCCGCGCGCAGCGCCTTCTCCGTGTCGGCCAGGGTCTCCCGCACCAGCTCCAGGGTGACCGTCTGGCCGTTGGACAGCTGCACGTTGTTGTGCAGCCACTGCCAGATCTGCGAACGCGAGATCTCGGCGGTCGCGGCGTCCTCCATCAGGTTGTGGATCGCCGCCGCACCGTTGCCGCCGAGCCAGGACACGATGTAGCGGACGCCGACGTCCACCGCACCGCGCAGGCCCTCGATGGTCTTCTCACCCGGGGTCTCCGACACCGCGAGCAGCTGGTCGGCGGTGACGTTGACGTCCTCGCGCTTGCGGTCGATCTGGTTCGGCTTGTCGCCGAGGACCGCGTCGAACTCCTCGTAGCAGATCGGGACCAGGCCGGGGTGCGCCACCCAGGAACCGTCGAAGCCGTCGCCGGCCTCGCGCTTCTTGTCGGCGTGGACCTTCTCCATCGCCGCGGCGTTGGAGTCGTCCTTGGTCGGGATGAACGCGGCCATGCCGCCGATGGCGAACGCACCGCGCTTGTGGCAGGTGCGCACCAGCAGCTCGGTGTAGGCGCGCATGAACGGCGCGGTCATGGTCACCGCGTTGCGGTCCGGCAGGACGTACTTGTCGGAGTCGCGGAAGGTCTTGATGACGCTGAACAGGTAGTCCCAGCGTCCGGCGTTGAGACCGGCGGAGTGGTCGCGCAGCTCGTAGAGGATCTCCTCCATCTCGAACGCGGCCGGGTAGGTCTCGATCAGCACGGTGGCGCGCACCGAGCCGTGCGGGATGCCCAGCTCCTGCTGCGCGTAGGTGAACACGTCGTTCCACAGCCGCGCTTCGAGGTGGCTCTCCATCTTCGGCAGGTAGAAGTACGGGCCGCTGCCGCGGTTGAGGAGCTCCTGGGCGTTGTGGAAGAAGTGCAGGCCGAAGTCGACCAGCGCGCCCACGACCGGCTTGCCGTCGACCTCGAGGTGCTTCTCGTCGAAGTGCCAGCCGCGCGGACGCACCAGCGGCACCGCGTGGGTGACGTCATCGCGCAACGTGTAGGACTTGCCGCCCGGGACGTGCAGCTCGATCTGCTTGCGGACGAGGTCGTGGAGGTTGACCTGGCCGCCGACGACGTTCTCCCAGTGCGGGGTGTTGGCGTCCTCGAGGTCGGCCAGCCAGACCTTCGCGCCGGAGTTCAGCGCGTTGATGGCCATCTTGCGGTCGGTGGGACCGGTGATCTCCACGCGGCGGTCGGCGATGTCGGCCGGCGGCTCGGCGACCTGCCAGTCGCCCTCGCGGATGTGCTTGGTCTCCTCCAGGAAGTCCAGGCGACCCTTCTCCGCGGCCTCCGCACGACGCTGCTTGCGGCGCTCGAGGAGCTCATCGCGCCGCGCACCGAAGGCGCGCTGCAGCTTGGCCACGAACTGCAGCGCCTCGGCGGTGAGGATCTCGTCGCCGCGCTCGACGGCGCCGCCGAGGACCTTCACACCTGCCGTTTCGGACATGAATCGTCCACCTCTTTCTGCTGCCGGATTTCAGACGGTGGCTGAGGGCTCACCTTGCCGCGTGACGAGCCGTCGCGCACGTGCGAGCGCGGCCGCCACTGGCGAAGAACATCCACATGAAATTCTGCATCGTGGATGTTAGTTTCCACATAGCGCGAAAAGCAACATGAGCTTGCGCACGCGCCACGAACTAGACTTCGGCTGGATCCAGGAGAGGGAGTTCTGCGATGACGACTGGCCCACGGCGGGCGAACCAGGGCGGAGGGGTGCAGTCCGTCGAGCGCACCTTCGAGCTCCTGGAGCTGATGGCCGATGCCGGCGGCGAAGTCACCCTGTCCGAGCTCGCCGAGAGGTCCGGACTGCCGCTGCCGACCATCCACCGCATCATCAGGACCCTCGTGAACAGCGGTTACGCCCGGCAGCAGCCGTCGCGGCGGTACGCGCTCGGGCCGCGGTTGATCCGCCTCGGCGAGACCGCCAGCCGGGCGCTGGGTTCCTGGGCGCGGCCGTACCTCGCCGAGCTGACCGAGGTCACCGGCGAGTCGGCGAACATGGCCGTCCTCGACGGCGAGCAGATCGTCTACGTCGCCCAGGTCCCCTCACCGCACTCGATGCGGATGTTCACCGAAGTGGGTCGCCGCGTCGACGCCCACGCCACGGCCGTCGGCAAGGCGGTCATGGCGACCATGCCCTCGGACGAGGTCACCCAACTCCTGTCGCGCACGGCGATGAACCCGCAGACCGAGCGCACCATCACCGACGTCGAGGCCATGCAGGAGGAGCTCGGCCGCATCCGCGAGCAGGGCTACGCGATCGACGACGGCGAGCAGGAGGTCGGCGTCCGCTGCTACGCGGTCGCGGTCCCCGGCGCCCCGGCTGGCGCGGGCATCTCCATCTCCGGCCCCGAAGGCCGCATGACGCGCATCGCCACCGACGAGGTCATCCCGCTCATGCAGCGGCTTGCCAAGGACCTCTCCGCCGAGCTCAGCGCCACCGCCTGACCCCTCGTCCGGCGATGTCCGAAGTGGAGCTCCGCCGACGGCGGAACCACCAGACCAGGCCGACCACCACGGCGGCGAGGGCCACCAGCGGCAGGCCCAGCAGACCCACCGCGGCCTGGACCTGAGCGTAGGCGTCGCCGGAGAAGGCGCCGAGCAGCGTCAGGCCGGTGCCCCAGCAGATCCCCACCGGTGTGTTGCAGGCCGTGAAGTGCAGGCGGCGCATGCCGCAGCGGGCGGCCAACCGCGGGACGAGGGTCCGCACGACAGCGAAGCACTGGCAGAGCGCGGTGGTCGGCCCGGCCCGCCCGTCCAGCGCGGACTCGATCCGCGCCAGGCGTGCCTCGCCCACCCGCTCGACCAGGCGCCGGTTCAGCGCGCCGGGGTGGGCACCGCGGAAGTAGCCGTGCTGGCACCCGGCGATCGTGGCCGCCGAGGCGACCAGCGCCGCCGCCCAGACGGGCAAGGCGCCGTTCCCGGCCAACCAGCCCAGCGCCAGCACCGTGCCCGACCCGGGCAGGACGACACCGATCAGCAGCCCGGACTCGGCGAACAGCACCACCGCGGCGATCGCGAGCGCGAGCAGGCCGGGGAAGCCCGCCAGGAACTCCGTCACCCGGTGAGCTCGCCGAGCCGCTCCAGCCAGCCCTCGCCGTGCGGTTCCAGGGTGAGCTCCCGGACGTCGTCATCCCGGCGGCGCAGCCGCACCACGAGGTGGGTGTCGGAGAGCTGGTCGGCCAGGCCCTCGCCCCACTCCACCACCACGGCGGCCTCGGTGAGGTCGGTGTCCAGGTCGAGGTCGTCGATCTCCTCGAGCCCGCCGAGCCGGTAGGCGTCGACGTGCACCAGCGCGAGACCGCCGGTCTCGGGCTCGTGCACGCGGGCGATGACGAACGTCGGCGAGGTGATCCGGCCGGTCACACCCATGCCCGCCGCGATGCCGCGGGTCAGCACGGTCTTGCCGGCGCCCAGCGGCCCGTCGAGCAGCAGCAGGTCACCGGCCCGCAGCAGGGCACCGAGCCGGCGGCCGACCTCGAGGGTGTCGGACTCCTGCGGCAGTTGCAGGGTCTTCAGCGCGGCGCTCAACTTCCGGTCCCCTTCGTGAACTTCATCCCGGTGGCGCGCCGCAGCAGCGCCACGATCTCGTTGGTGACCAGCTCGGGCCGTTCCAGCATCACCGGGTGCCCGGCACCCTCGACCTTCACCAGCGTCGAGTTCGGCAGTTCCCCGGCGAGCACCTCGGCGTGCGGGGAGAACGGCGTGAGCTTGTCGACGTCGCCGCTGAGCACCAGCACCTCGCAGGTCTTCAGCGCCGCCAGCGCGCGCTTGCGGTCGTGCAGGGTGAACGTCTCCAGGAAGTCGGTGACGACCTCCACGCTGGTGGCCCCGATCATCTCGGCCATCAGGTCGACCACGGCCGGCGGCACCTTGCGATCACCGAAGGACAGCGCGCGGATGATCGTCCACGTCAGCCGGTCGCCCATCTTGCGGGTGCGCTCGACGAGGCCCGGGTTGAGCTCGGACAGCAGCGCGAGACCGCGCGGCACGGGGTTCGCGCTCGACAGCCAGGTGCGCGGCAGTCCCGCTTGGCCGAGCTGACCGGCGGAGGTGCCGATGAGGCCCACCGCGCGGACCCGCTCGGCGAACAGCCGGGGGTTCTGCTCGGCCAGCGCCATGATCGTCATGCCGCCCATCGAGTGGCCGACCAGCGCGACCGGACCGCGCGGCGCAGCGGCGCGCAGCACCGCGTCGAGGTCGCGGCCCAGCTGCTCGATGGTGCTGTTCTTCTTGCTGGAGTGACCGGAACGACCGTGGCTGCGGTGGTCGTACTGCACCAGCCGCACCTTCGGCCCGAGCAGGCCGGGCAGGTCGCGGCGCTGGAAGTGCCAGCAGCGGGAGTCGAGCGCGAAGCCGTGCACCAGCACGACCGTCAGCGCGGGGTCCCCACCCGCGGCAGGCCCGATCTCCTCCACCGACAGCGGTACACCGTCGTCGGCGGCGACGGTCGAGTGCCGGTCCGGTCGCAACCTGCCGAGCGGCTCCTCGACGAAAGCTTCGTCACCCTTGCGCTGCACGGCGGCGCGCGTGCTGTGCGCGGCCACGCCGACGGCGGCGCCGGTGATCGCGGCCCCGATCACCCCGCTCGTCCAGGCCAGTGCCTGCCACACCGGTCTCACGTCGCCTCCACTCGGCTCCGGCGGCGGAACGTGAAGATCGTTCCAGAACGTGACCCCGGTTGCACACCGTTCTGTGCGCAGCGCCCCACACGGACGCCGCGACGCGGTGCCGAGGGCCGCGCTGCGGTCATGACTCCTCCGCTTCGGAGTCCACGACCGTGCGGGTCACCCGCGGCCGGTACATGCCGCTGACGATCTCGTAGTGGATGGTGCCGAGCTTGTCGGCCCACTCGGCGGCGGTCGGCTCGCCCCGGTCACCGGCACCGAAGACGATCACCTCGTCACCTTCCGAGACCTCGTCGTCGCCGCAGTCCACGACCAGCTGGTCCATGCACACCCGGCCGCGCACCGGCCGGCGGCGTCCCGCCAGCCACACGTCCATCCGACCGGAGAGGCTGCGCGGCACGCCGTCGGCGTAGCCGACCGGCACCACCGCCAGGTTCGTGGCGCGCTCCGCGGTCCAGGAGTGCCCGTAGGACACGCTCTCGCCCGCGGGGACCCGCTTGGTCAGCGAGACCGAGGACCGGAAGGTCATGGCCGGGCGCAGGTCGTGGTCGCCGGCCTGCGGCACCGGGTCCAACCCGTAGACGGCGATGCCCGGCCGGACCAGCTCGAAGTGCAGGTCGGGGCGGGTGAGCACGGCGGCGGAGTTGGCCAGGTGCCGGATCGGGTCGAGCCCGGCCGCCCGCGCCTGCTCGTGGGCGCGCTGGAAGCGCTCGGCCTGCATGTCGATCGAGGGGTGGCCCGGTTCGTCGGCGCAGGCCAAGTGGGACCAGATGGCCTCGACGCGGACGTGCCCGGCGGCCTCGGCCTTCGCCGCGGCCTCGACCAGGGCGGGCCACAGGTCGGCTGGGCAACCGCTGCGCGCCAAGCCGGTGTCGATCTTGAGGTGCACCCGGGCGACGCGGTCCTGCTCGGCGGCGGCCGCCGCGATGCGGGCCAGCGTGGCCTGCGACGACGCCGAGAGCTCGATGTCGGCGGCGACCGCGGGGCCGAAGTCGTCGTGCTCGGTGAACAACCAGCACAGCACCGGCGCGGTGATCCCGGCCTCGCGGAGCTGCAGCGCCTCGCTGAGAGCGGCGACACCCAACTGGTCGGCGCCGGCCCGCAGGGCAGCTCGAGCGACGGTGAGGGCACCGTGCCCGTAGCCGTCGGACTTCACGATGACCATCGTCCGCGCGCCGGAGGCGGCGGCCCGGCCAGCGAGCACCCGGACGTTGTGGCGGAGGGCGTCGACGTCGATCCGCAGGTCGGCGCGGTACACGTGCTGGTCACTCATGGCCTGGTCATGGTCCCACATCCACCATCCCACCCTTCGCCCGCCGTACTCTTTTCGCAGCTCAACGCACTGGAGGGACGACCGGCGCCGCCGGTGTCCACGCCACGCCCCACCATCGTGTGGAAGTTGCGCCCCTTTCGCGCGCGATGTCCTCCCCGTCACGACCCCGAGGTGCGCCCAGGCGGGGAGAAGGCCCTCACGATGCCGCCGCGCGTGGTGCCGCGGTCCGCAGGGCCGTGTCCCGGACCGCGCGGACCGCTGCGGGGACGGCGGCGAGCAGGGCTGAGGCGCCGATGGGGGCTCCGGCCTCGGAGCGGCCGCCGTCGCCGGTCTTCCCGTGGGCGGCGAGCTCGGCGGCCAGCGAGTGGACGTGGGTGGCGTACCCGCAGGCCAGCAGGGGTTCGACACCGGCGGCGAGCAGGGCCCCGATCAGGCCCGTGAGCACGTCACCGGAACCGGCCGTGGCCGACCAGGCCTGGCGGGCGTCGTTGACCAGGACCCGCCCGTCGGGAGCCGCGATGACCGTGGTGTTGCCCTTGAGCAGCAGGAACGCGTTGCAGCTGGTCGCGATCCCACGCGCCGCCGCGACCCGGTCGGCGCCCGGGCCCTCACCGGCCAGCCGGGCGAACTCACCGGCGTGCGGGGTCAGCACGAGCGGAGCGTCGGGATCGCGCGCGTCCCACATCGTGTCGTCCTCGGCGAACAGCGTGATGGAGTCGGCGTCCGCGCACACCGGACGTCCGGACTCGAGGACGAAGCGCAGCACGTCGCGGCCGCTGGACCCGGTCCCGATGCCGGGCCCGACGGACCACGCCTGCACCCGTCCGGCATCGCCGACCGATCCGGTCGCGACGACCTCGGGCCAGGCGGAACGCACCTCGTCCGCGGCGGGCCCGGCGTAGCGGACCATCCCGGCGGTGGCGCGCACGGCGGCTCCGGTCGCCAGCACCGCAGCTCCCGGGTAGGTCGCCGAACCTGCGGCCACACCCACGACACCGGTGCTGTACTTGTCGTCCTCCGGGCCGGGGATCGGCCAGCCTTCGCCGACCTCGACGGCGTCCAGCAGCGCGAACTCCGGCTCGGGCAACTCCTCGGTGATGCCGACACCGGCCACCACGACCTCGCCCGAGCGCACCGCCCCGGCACCGAGCACGTGGCACGGCTTGAGGCCGCCGAAGGTCACCGTCAGGTCCGCCGACACCGCGGGCCCCTCGACAGAACCGGTCATCGGGTCGACACCGCTGGGCAGGTCCACCGAGACGAGGGGCACGGTCACCCGGCGCACCAGCTCGGCCGCGACGGGCCGCAGCGGGCCGCGCGCCGCCAAGCCCACGATCCCGTCGACGACCAGGTCCGCGCGCTCCAACGCGTCGGCGGCCTCGGACCCGATGCCGGCCGTGTCGGCGTTGGCGCCCTCGGCGGGAACAGCTCGCCCACCGGCGCGGCGCAGGCCCTCGAGCCCCGCCTCGTGCGCCTTGTCGGGCGCCAGCAGCACCGCCGTGACACCGGCGCCGCGCCGCCGCAGGAACGCTCCGGCCCACAGCGCGTCGCCGCCGTTGTTCCCGGCTCCCACCAGCAGCGCCACCCGCCGCCCGGCGACCCCGCCGGTGCGCTCCGTCAGCAGCCGCGCGCACTGCACGGCCACCGCGAAGGCGGCGCGCCGCATCACGGTGGGTTCCGGGACCCGGGCGAACAACCGGTGCTCGGCACTCCGAACCTGGTCAGGGGTCCACACGCCTTGCATCACGCGCCCTCTCGCCGAACCACAAGATCCGCCGACAGTGTGCCCGCCCCGGACGGCTGCGAGCCGACGAACGTCACTCGACCGTGACGGACTTCGCGAGGTTGCGGGGCTTGTCGACGTCGTACCCGCGGGCCCGGGCGATCTCCGCCGCCAGGACCTGCAGCGGGATCGTCGACACCAGCGGCTGGAGCAAGGTCGGCACGGCCGGGATGGAGATCAGCTCGTCGGCGAACGGCTTGATCTCCTGGTCGCCCTCCTCGGCGATGACGATCGTGCGCGCGCCGCGGGCCTGGATCTCGCGGATGTTGGAGACCATCTTCGCGTGCAGCAGCGCCCGCCCGGTGGGCGACGGCATCACGATCACGACCGGCAGCTTGTCCTCGATCAGCGCGATCGGGCCGTGCTTGAGCTCGCCGGCGGCGAAGCCCTCGGCGTGCATGTAAGCGAGCTCCTTGAGCTTGAGCGCGCCTTCGAGCGCCACCGGGTAGCCGACGTGGCGGCCGAGGAAGAGCACGGCCTTGGAACCGGCCAGCTGCCGCCCGAGCTCGCGGACCTGCTCGACGGTCGCCAGCGTGCTGCGCACGGCTTCGGGCATCGCGGCGAGCTCGTGGAACTCGCGCGCCACCTCGTCGGAGTACTTGGTGCCGCGGGCCTGCGCCAGGGCCAGCCCGACCAGGTAGTTCGCGGCGATCTGCGCGAGGAACGTCTTGGTGGCGGCCACGCCGATCTCGGGGCCCGCGTGGGTGTAGAGCACCGCGTCGGACTCGCGCGGGATCTGCGCGCCGTTGGTGTTGCAGATGGCCAGCACCCGGGCCCGCTGGGTCCGGGCGTGCCGCACGGCCTCCAGGGTGTCAGCGGTCTCGCCGGACTGCGAGATCGCCACGACCAGGGTGTCGCGACCCAGGACCGGGTCGCGGTAGCGGAACTCGCTGGCCAGCTCCACCTCGACGGGGATCCGGCACCAGTGCTCGATGGCGTACTTGGCCAGGAGGCCCGAGTGGTAGGCGGTGCCGCAGGCGACGATGAAGACCTTGGTGATGTCGCGCAGGTCCTGCTCGGTGAGCCGCTGCTCGTCGAGGACGACCTGCCCGTTGTCGAAGTGGCCGCGCAAGGTGTCGGCGAGCGCCTCGGGCTGCTCCTCGATCTCCTTGAGCATGAAGTAGTCGTGGCCGCCCTTCTCGGCGGCCGAGAGGTCCCAGTCCACGCGGAAGGGCTTGACCTCGACGTCGGTGCCGTCGAAGTCGGTGACCCAGTAACCGTCGCGGGTGATGGTGACGACCTGGTCCTGACCGAGCTCCACCGCGTCGCGGGTGTGCTCGATGAACGCCGCCACGTCCGAGGCGACGAAGTGCTCGCCCTCGCCGCAACCGACGACCAGCGGCGAGGAACGTCGCGCCGCCACGATCGTCCCCGGCTCGTCGGCGTGCGTCACGACCAACGTGAAAGCGCCTTCGAGGCGTCGCGCCACGGCGCAGGCGCTGGCGGTGAGGTCACCGGCGGTCGGCCCGGCCGCGTAGGCAGCGGAGACCAGGTGCGCGGCGGTTTCGGTGTCGGTCTCGCTGGCCATCTCGACGCCGTCGGCCTCCAGCTCGGCCCGCAGAGCGGCGAAGTTCTCGATGATGCCGTTGTGCACCACCGCGACGCGGCCGGTGGAGTCCCGGTGCGGGTGGGCGTTGCGGTCGGTGGGAGCACCGTGGGTGGCCCACCTGGTGTGGCCCATGCCCGCGTTGCCGGCGAACTCGGACGCCTCACCCCCGGCGAGCTTCTTCTCCAAGTTCGACAGCGCTCCCGCGGCCCGCTCCACCGCGAGGCCACCCCCACCGTCGAGCAGCGCCACGCCTGCCGAGTCGTAACCCCGGTACTCGAGTCGCCGGAGTCCGCCCAGCACCACGTCGAGCGCCTGGCGATGTCCTACGTAACCCACGATGCCGCACACGCGAGTCAGGGTAGCCATTCCGGTCGAACGGAACATGACGGAGCCCTGGTGACCCACATCGCCCAGGCTCGTCGTGGCGGCGAAGCCGTTCGCCCATCCCGGTGAGCAGGCACGCAGGAGTTCGGAGCGGCTCCGTGGCGAGCACGTCGTGGCCGTGCGGGAAGATCACGAGGAGACGTCACCGGGCGCGCGCGTGCGTGGAGATCCGCTACCGTTGTCGACCATGGCGCGCAAAGCCAAGAAGCTGCCCTCCGCGAAGCACGCGTTCGTCGAGCTGTCCCGTCGTGGCCCGCACGACGTGCTGCACGGCGACCTGGCCCTGGTCGGTCTGCCCGGGACCGTTTGCACGCCCCGCGAGGGGACGAGCCTTCCCGCGGTCGTGTTCGGGCACGGCTGGCTGCAGCCCCCACGCCGTTACCTCGCCCTGATGAGGCACCTCGCCAGCTGGGGCGTCGTCGTGGTCTCCCCGGCGACCCACCGCGGCCCGCTCGCGTCCCACCGGCTCTACGCCGAGGACATGCGCACCGCGCTGGACATCGCTGTCGGTGTTCGCCTCGGTGACGGCCGGATCAGCGTCGACGAGAAGAAGCTCGGCGCCGCCGGTCACGCGATGGGGGGCGGCTGCGCGGTCCTGGCCGCGGCCGAGGACCCGCGCATCAAGGCGGTCGCGACGCTCGCCGCCGCCGAAACCCGCCCGTCGGCCTGGGAAGCCGCCGCGCAGGTGACGGTCCCGGGCCTGCACCTCGCGGCCGACGGCGACCTGCTGACCCCGCCGGTGGCCAACGCCGAACCGATCTCGCGCGCCTGGGGCGGGCCGGTGCAGCTGCGCACCATCAAGAAGGCCACCCACCTGGGTTTCACCGAAGGGCTGCACTGGTCCCAGCTCATGCTGCACGGCAAGCCCGAGCACCACACCCAGCGCATCGCCAAGGGACTGCTCACGGCCTTCTTCCTCCGCGCCCTGGCGAACGACCGCCGCGGAGACCACCTGCTCAACGAGAACGTCAAGGGCAGCACCATCGACCAGGTCAACACCCACGGCAAGCTCGCGGCGTAGACCTGCGGCGAACGCTCCCGGACCGGTGATCGGATGCGGGAGAATCCCGCACCATGACCTCTCCGCAGCCTCCGCACGGCCAGCCGCAGCAACCCGGTCACCAGCCCGGGTATCCCCAGCAGGGGCCTCCACCGCCACAACACCCGCAGCCCGGACACCCCCAGCCAGCATCGAATCCTCAGCCCCAAGCGGGTTATCCACAGGGTTGTCCACAGCCGGGCCACCCGTACGGTCCCGGGCCGGCCGGCCCCAAAGCGGCGTACATCGCCGCAACCGTCAGCGCTGTCGCCGCGCTGATCTCGTTGCTGTTCGCGATCGGTTACATCGACGACGCGATCGGCACGATGGGGGGCATCACCGGAGAGACCAATGCGGGTGTGAACGATGCGTTGTTCTGGGTGGCGAGCTCGACCGGGACGCTGACGGCGGTGGGGATCGCGGCGACTGCCGTCCTGCTCTTCCTCCGTCACCCCTCCGCCCCGCTGCTGGGCATGATCAGCGGAGGCCTCGGCGTGATCATGATGGGTTTCCGCGTCGCGACGGCAATGCACGCGGAGGCGAATCGCGGGTCGACCACCGGTGCTTTCGACTTCGAGTACCTCGCAGTCCTCGTGCTGGCCGTCGTCGTTCTCGTGGTCGCCGTGCTGCCGCCGGTCCGATCGGCGCTGAAGCCGAAGAACAGCAGCGCGGGCCAAGGCACCGCCTCACCCGTGCAGTTTCCGGTGCAGGGGTACCAGCCGCACGCCGGTTACCCACAGCAGAACTTCCAGCAGCCACCGAACCCCCAGCAGCCAGGCGGCTACTACCCCCAGCAATGAGAACGCGGGCCGTGATCCAACGGATCACGGCCCGACACGCGTTCAGCGCAGCAAGCGCTGGTTCTCGAAGTCGCCCAGGTGCGCTGAACGCTGCCTGACCCGAGATCGGTTGCGGGAGAATCCAGCACCGTGACATCTCCGCAGCCGCCGTACGGCCAGCAACCCGGACACCCCCAACGACAAGCACATCCAGCGGGTTACCCACAGGGTTATCCACAGCCGGGCTCACCCCAGACGGGTCATCCCCAGCAGCCGCAGAACGCGGGACCCGGCCGCGTCATCGCGATCACCACCGCCGCGATCGCGATCATCGCGGGGATCTACGTCTTCTTCGACGGGTTCGACAGCCTGCGCGGAATCCTGATGTGCGTGACCGGTGGACTTGGCGCTGATTGCAGGTGGCGTCCTGCTCGTCCTCCGCCTCTGGGTGTCTCCGTTCGTCCTGCTCGGTGGCGGCATCCTCCTGCTGGGGAACCTGGTGTGGTCGACGGTGTTCCGGGTGATGACGAAGGATCCCGGCGACACGCTGGCAGAAGAGCTGTTCTCCTTCGCCGGGATCGCCACCTTCCTCCCGGGGGCGATCGTCGCCGGGCTCGCCTTCCTGCCGGTCGTGCGCGGGACGCTCACACCCAGGCCGGGTGGCAACCAGACCGCACGCCCTGTGCAGTTCGGAGGCCATCCCCAGCAAGGCGGGTTCGCCTACCCGCCTCAGCAACCGGGTTGGCCGCACCAGCAGGGCTTCCCGCAGCAGCCTGGGCAGTACCCGCAGCAGTGATGGACCGGGCCGTGACCCAGCGGATCACGGCCCGGAACGCGCTCAGCGCAACCAGCTCTGGTTCTCGAAGTCCTCGTCGTCGTCGAACGCGGGCTGCTGCCGGCGCGGAGCGGGCTTCGGTGGCGCGGGCGGTTGCGGTGCCACGGGCGGCGGCGCAGGCTGCTCGTTCCGACGACCGAACCGGCCAGCTTGGACGTTCCACGCGTTCTCCTGGGGCGGTGCCTGTTGAGCGGGGGCCGTGTAAGCGTCCGACGGGAGCTGCGCTTGTGCGGCCTGCGCGGTCGCTGTCGTGGCGGCAGTCTCCTCGACCTTGCGCTTCTGTGAGGCGTAAAGCTGCTGCGAGAACCGTTCGACCTCAGGGTCCGGGTCTTCCACCTCGGGCTCTTCCCCGACCGAAATCTCCTTGACGCCTGATTTCTCATCAGCGCGACGAAGGTATTCAGCGCGCTCTCGCACCCGAGCCAGGAGCTTCTGCCCCTTCTCCGAGGCTTCCTGCGCAGACTTGTCCGCGGCCTTCGCAGAGTCCGTCCAGCTCTGCTCCACGGAACGAACGCTCGCAGAGTTCTCCCTGACGAGGCCCTCCATCGAGTTGCGGAAGGCCTTGGCGCTCTCACTGATTCCAGTCATCGTTCCCTGTCCTCACCGAGCACGGATCGGAAGCGCACGTTGGAGGCCTCCACCCCGTCGTCGAAGAGCTGGCCCTGGGTACGCCACGGGCTGTCGTTGGTGCGCTCCTGGTCGCCACCCTGCTGACCGCCTTGGCCGGCACCCATCATGCCGCCGCCCATCATGCCGCCGCCCATCGCCGACGAACCGCCTTGCGCGTTCTGTGCACCGCCCGGCTGAGCTCCACCGCCCTCGCCACCGAGCGACGAGAGTCCGGTCGAACCCGCTCCTTGAGCCGATCCGCCCGCGGGGTCGCCGCCGAGCGAGGACAGCCCCGGTGAGCCCGGCCCCGGGGGCGCGGGAGCGTCGCCGAACAAGTCGCCCGACATGCTGGTGAAGGAGTTCTGCACGCCGTCACCGGCGGCTCCGGACGAGGCCACGCCCGCGGCCTGTGCGGTGGTCGCCGCCGGAGCACCGACCGGCGGCTCACCACCCGCAGCAGGCATGGTGGTGAACCCGCTCGTGTCAGGAGCAGGCATGGTCTGGAAGCCGCTCACCCCACCGGCTCCTGGGGGTGCGGGCGCCGGCGACCCGGGCACCGCACCCGCTGCGACGGGCTCCTCCGGCTCGACCGGCGGCGCGCCCGGCCCCGGCTGCGGCGGCTCGGCCGGGTACGGGCCGCCGACGACGCCACCGCCCGCGGGAGAGCTCGGCTCACCGAGGGTCGGGGGCTGCGTCGAGGGCTCCGGCTGGTCGCCGAAGTCGATCGTCTTTTTCAGCGGCGGTTGCCCACCACCGTTGTCGACGTTGACCTTGATCTCGCCGCCAGGCCCCTGCTCGAGGGTGATGGTGCGGTCCCCTTCGTGGATGACCGCGCGCCCATCGGGTCCCGCCTGCACCGGAATGGGCTGCGCCCCACCCGGAACGGGTGCACCCGGGGCAGGGGCACCTGGTGCGGGTGCGGGCATCGTCTGCACACCGCCGGGACCGGCTCCGGGCTGGCCCGGCATCTGACCGGGTTGGCCCTGGCCGAAGTCGACCGCGTAGGTCTTGGGCCGGCCGTCCGGCCCGATCAGTTCGACCTGGGTCTTGCCGTCGGCGCCGGGCTCCTGGACGGTCACGGCGTCCGGTCCTTCGCCGAGCGTGACCTTCTCGCCCTCCGGGCCAGGCGCTCCCTCTCCGGGCATGCCGGGCTGCGGGGGCATCTCCGGCATCTCCGGCGGCTTCGGCATCTCCGGAGCGGCCGGCATCGCGCCACCGCTCCCGGCACCCCCGCCTGCACCGGCACCGGCGCCGCCACCAGCTCCACCGCCGGCACCGCCACCACCGCCCTGCTGCCCACCGGGCTGCTGCTGTCCGCCGGGCTTCTTGTCACCGCCCTCGTCGGCAGGGCCAGGGTTCTTGAACGGGTCCTCCTCGGCCTTGCCGAGTTCGTCGTTGAGCTTCTTCCACGCCTCGTTGATGTCCTTCTTGGTCTTGTCGCACATCTCGACGAACTTGGAGGTGGTGTCCTCGACAGTCTTCGCGAAAGTGTTGCGGACGACCTTCCGACACTCGTCCTCGATCTTGCGCTTCACTTCCTCGTCGAGGTCACCGTCGCAACCCTCTTCGATGCCAACGCCCCAGATCGAGCAGGCCTTGCGCAAGGTTGTGTCGTCGTCGGTTCCGTTGGCCACGGAGATCGTGGTGTCCCAGTCTTGCGCAGCCTTCTTCCCGATGCGCTCGGAGTACTGATCGAGCTCCAGCGCCGCGTTCGCCTTTTCGCGGATCATCGACGACACCGCCTTCACGGTCTCCTCGGTCACCGCTGCGGCATCGCTGATCTTTTGGATCACGCGTTCTTGCGCGGTCGGCGTGAACTTCGACGAGAAGAAGTCCTGCGAAGCATCGGAGGCGCCACCGGTCCAGTTCTTCCACAACCCGCCGAGCTTGTCGGACATGGTCTGCATCGAGTCCCGCATGCCCTTCTCAGCCTTTTCGAGGTCCTCGATGTTCTTGGCGAACTTGTCGAAGTTCAGCTCGCGCTGCTCGTCGTAGTGCTCCTTGATCTTGTCGAGCTTCGGGACCTTGCTCTTGTCGTTGTAGTCGTTCTCGATCTTCTCGTAGAGCGGCACCCACCGCTCGAAGAACCTCAGCCCGGGCTTGCCCGCGTCGAGCAGCTCGTCCCCGGTTTTCGCGCCTGCGCCGCCGTTCTCGCCGTTCTCGGACTTGCGCTTGGCGTCTTCGAGCTTGCCCTTGCCGTCTTTGACGGCCTTGTCGTGCTCCTTCTCAGCCTTGGCAGCCTTGTCGGCGTCGCCCTTGGCGTCTTTGAACGTCTCCTTGAGGTTCTCTTCGGGAGCCGCGTCGAAGCCCTCGCCTCCGACGCGCCAAATGCCGTCGTCGTACTTGTCGAGGTACGGCTCAACCTCATCGTTGATGCCGTTACCCCAGATCTCGTCCGAGTTCTGCGCGTAGGCGAGCGCCAGCTGGCGCTTCTTCTCGTCATCGACGTTCGGGTCGTCGAGGAGCTTCTTGACGTCTTCCCACTTCGGGGCCTCTTCGCCCATCAGTTACCCCCAGACTTCCCGACGGTGTCGGCCGCGTCGGCATCGGACCAGGTGTAGCCGGAGCCGGTCTTCTCGAGCTTCCCGGCGAAGTCGTCCATGCCGTCGGCGAGGCTCGCGACGCACTGGGAGATCTTCTTCATCGCCTGCTGGTAGGGCTGGAAGTTCTCGCCGTGAGCCTTGCCGAAGTCGGACTGGCTCATCCCCATGTCGGCGATGTTCTTGCTGTGCTGGTCGCGGACGGGATCCGCCGCCGCTCGAATGCTTCCACCCACCGATGAGAACTCACCGGCGTTAGCCCCGAACCCGGTCACCCTTCCCCCTCCATCAAAGGAACCCGCCGTCGCTCATCGCGGCGCTCAAGCACAGGTTCCGACGCGAACCAAGACTCTCCGGTTCCTCATCTTGGCAGGATTGCGCGGCGGGGAGGACGAAACGGATGAGGTACTTGCATCCGCGAAGGCTCACTGCGGCGGGTGCGGGCCGTAGCCCTGCTGAGGCGGGTACTGGTGCTGCGGCGGTTGTTGCCGCCACTGCTGAGGCGCTTGTCCCCACGGCTGCGGCGGCTGTTGCTGCCACGACTGATGCGGCGACGGGTGCCCCCGCTGCAGCGGGGGCCCCGCACCCCACTGCTGAGGAGAGTGCGGGTGCTGGCCACCCCACTGCTGCGGGGGGAGAGGTTGCTGTGGCTGCTTGGTCTTCCTCTTGACCAGCACGATCACGAGCACGGATCGCTCCGGCGATCACGAGCAGCAGGACGATCCTGATGAGCGGGCGGAGCATGCCAGGCCGGAACCGCACCTCGTGCCGGAACAGCAGGTGGCCTTCCTCGTCACGTCATCGCGGTGGGTACTGCTGGTGGCCCCACGGCTGCTGGGGCGGCTGAGGCGGGTGGGCCCACTGCTGGGGAGGTTGCGGGTACTGCTGCGGCCACGCCTGTCCTGCTTGGGGGCAGCCCTGCTGAGCAGGGCGCCTGCGGAAGACCAGGAAGGCGATCAGGAATCCGATCCCGAATCCGACGGGCAGTGTGATGAGGGCGCTGAGCAAGGCTTTCCTCCGGTTCAGATGACGTCGTGCTGAACACCGCTGCGTCACTGCGGCGGTCGCGGAGGGGGGCCGAAGCCCTGCTGAGGAGGGAATTGCTGCTGCGGTACCTGCTGCCACTGCTGCTGCGGCGGCGCCTGCTGCCACTGCGGCGCCTGGCCGAAGTGCGGTGTTTGAGCGAACTGCGGTGGCTGGCCATTGCCGGACCGCTGCTTGGGGCGGAAGACCAGGTACCCCACGAGGAATCCCAAACCGCCGCCGACGACGAGTCCGATCAACAACAGCCAAGTGACCATGAGCGCTCCAGCCTCCGTCCAGCACTGATTCCCTCGCGAACCTACCGAACGCGAGGGGCCGGCGGAGCAGGGCTCAGTGCTGGAACAGGGTGGGGATGCCCCAGCTCTGCGCCATGACCACTGCGAAGACCAGCGCGCCCAGGAGCATGCACACGAGCGGGACGATCAACACCGTCCAGATGTCGCCGAGGAGGCGCATCGGAACCTCACACCTGGCGATGCTTGCGGTTGACGTACCAGGACCGGCTCTCGTGGGCCGCGTTGACGACCTTGAGACCGGTGAGCATCAGCGCACCGAGCGCGACGATCCCGACAACGAGCCCAACAGCGATGAGCCCGACCACTATGGCGACGACGATGGCACCCATGTGAGCAGGGTCTCACAAATCCAGGCTCCGTGGAGACCTGAATCACAAAGATCACCGGATAGCGGAGACGACCTTCGCCAGCCGGTCCGCGACGTCCCGGGCGCTCTGCTCGCTGGCGGCCTCGACCATCACCCGGACCAGCTGTTCGGTGCCCGACTGGCGAAGCAGGACCCGGCCGGTCTCGCCCAGCTCGCTCTCGGCCGCGGCGACCGCGGTGGTCACCTCGGGGGCGACCACGGCTGCGGCCTTGTCCTCGACGCGGACGTTGACCAGCACCTGCGGCAGCCGGCGCATGACCTTGGCCAGCGTCGACAGCGGGTTGCCGGTCGCCGAGACGCGACCCATCAGGCGCAGCGCGGTGAGCAGGCCGTCGCCGGTGGTGGCGTGGCCCGGCAGCACGACGTGCCCAGACTGCTCGCCGCCCAGCGAGTAGCCACCGGCGTTGAGCTCCTCCAGCACGTAGCGGTCGCCGACGGCCGTGGTGCGCAGGGACAACCCGTGCTCGCGCATGGCCAGGTGCAGACCGAGGTTGCTCATCACCGTCGCGACCAGGGTGTTCTCCGCCAGTTCGGCGGTCTCGTGCATCGCCACGGCGAGGATGGCCATGATCTGGTCACCGTCGACGACCTCGCCCGCGGAGTCCACGGCCAGGCAGCGGTCGGCGTCACCGTCGTGGGCGATGCCCAGGTCTGCGCCGTGCTCGACCACCGCGGCCTGCAGCACCTCGAGGTGGGTGGAGCCGACGCCGTCGTTGATGTTGATGCCGTCCGGCTCGGCGTTGATGGCCGTGACCTCGGCGCCCGCGCGGCGGTAGGCGTCGGGGGCGGCCTCGGAGGCGGCGCCGTTGGCGCAGTCGACGACGATCTTGAGGCCGTCGAGGCGGTGCGGCGCGGCGATGAGCAGGTGGTCCGTGTAGCGGCGGAGGGCGTCGGGCACGTCGCGCACGCGGCCCACGTGCACGCCGGTCGGCCGATCGACCTGCTCGCCGAGGCGCGCTTCGATCTCGTCCTCGAGGGCGTCCGGGAGCTTGTTGCCACCCGCGCTGAAGAGCTTGATCCCGTTGTCGGGCATCGGGTTGTGCGAGGCCGAGATCATCACGCCGATGTCGGCGCCCAGCTCCTTGACCAGGTAGGCCACCGCCGGAGTCGGCAGCACCCCGATGCGCAGCACGTCGGCACCCGCCGAGGTCAACCCCGCCACGACGGCGGCCTCGAGCATCTCGCCGCTGGCACGCGGGTCACGACCGACCAGCGCCACCCGGCGCCGGGAGTCGTCCCGGTCGTAGAGCACGCGGGCGGCGGCGGAGCTCACCGCCATCGCCAGCTCGGGGGTGAGATCACCGTTGGCCAACCCGCGGACACCGTCGGTGCCGAACAACCGAGCCATCAGCAGCAAGTCCTCCTCGTGTCTGCGACCGGTGGGACAAGCGTCGCACAGCCGGTCCTCGGGCACCCACAGCGTCCCACGGGCAGTCGACGGGCTGGACGACCATGATCGAACCCGATCTCGCTCACCCGTCGTTCCTGGTCACCGGGGCCTCAAACGACTGCGGGAGCAGGTCCGCCCGAGTGGGCGAACCTGCTCCCGCAGGTGGTGCTGGGGTTCGCGTCAGCGCTTGCTGTACTGCGGCGCCTTGCGGGCCTTCTTGAGGCCGTACTTCTTGCGCTCCTTCTCCCGCGCGTCACGGGTGAGCATGCCGGCCTTCTTCAGCGCCGGGCGGTCCTCCGAGTCGAAGGCGGTCAGCGCACGGGCGATGGCCATGCGCAGCGCACCGGCCTGGCCAGACGGGCCGCCACCGCGCAGGGTGGCCAGCACGTCGAAGTTCTCGAGGCGCTCGACGGTGACCAGCGGCTCCTTGATGAGCTGCTGGTGGACCTTGTTCGGGAAGTAGTCCTCGAGGGCCTTGCCGTTGAGCTTGAAGTTGCCGTTGCCCGGCACCAGCCGGACGCGGACCACGGCTTCCTTGCGGCGACCAACGGTCTGCACCGCGCCACCGGACGGAACCGGGACGGGAGCGGGAGCCGGGGTCTCGTCAGAGGCGACGGCCTCGGCCGTCTCCTGCGGGGCAGCGGTCACTGCCTCTTCCTGCTGCAGTTCGTCAGTCACTTCTCGACCTTCGCCTTAATCTCGAACGCCTGCGGGTTCTGGGCCTGGTGCGGGTGCTCCGGGCCGGCGTAGACCTTGAGCTTCTTGCCCATGGCACGGCCGAGCTTGTTCTTCGGGAGCATGCCCTTGATCGCCTTCTCGAGCAGCCGCTCAGGGTGCGAGTCGAGCACCTGGCCGAAGGACTGCTTGCGCAGACCACCCGGGTAACCGGAGTGCCGGTAGTGGAACGCCTGATCGCGCTTGTTACCGGTGAGGGCCACCTTCTCGGCGTTGATGATGACGACGAAGTCACCGGTGTCGACGTGCGGCGCGTAGGTCGGCTTGTGCTTGCCGCGCAGCAGCGTCGCGGCCTGAGTTGCCAACCGGCCGAGCACCACATCCTCGGCGTCGATCACATGCCAGGCGCGGGTCACCTCGCCGGGCTTCGGGCTGTACGTGCGCACGGGTCTACCTCGTCGTCGTTCGCGTCGGAATCTCAGTGCGGAGCCCGTCTCGATCACGCCGGTCGGTCCGCACGAGGCCTGCTCGTGGAACCGGCACGTCCGTCAGCACCGCCGCCGGGACCGTGGCTCGCTCGGCGAACCCGTTCCTCTGGCGCGAACTGCAGCCGCGCACCGCACAACAAAGAATGAGGGTACTTGGTGGCTTCTGGCCCGGTCAAAACGGGTCCTCGATTGCTATTTCGAGGTTCTGACCTGGCAGATCGCCGGAACCAGCATAGCAATGCCCGCTGGTGGCCGACGGGGACCCCGGCAAAGCCGATCGGACCTCCGCAAACGGAGATCACCCGCCGGACGCGACGATGGCCCCGGCGAAAACCGGAGCCATCGTCGCGGAAAGGCGAAGAGCAGTGAGCTCAGCCACCGAAGCGGGAGGCGTTCTTCTTCTCGCCGGCCTGGAAGGACTCGTTGGCCGCACCGACGGCCATGCCCATCTTGGCGGCGGTCTCCTGCATCTTGGCGGCCTCGGCGTCCCAGGACCGTTGCGCCTCCTGGTACGCGGCGACGGCCTCGCCGTCCCAGGTGGTGACCAGCTTCTGGATCTTGCCCTCCAGGTCGTCCAGCTCGCCCTGGATCTTCTGGGCCGCGGCCTGCAGGTCGTCGGAGGCCTGCTGCAGCTCCGCGAAGTTGACGTTGATCTCGCTCATTACCTGTCCCCTCGAATACGTCTAGATCAAGAAATGTGGAATCTGCGACACGCGGAAGGCGGGATCAGCCGTCCAGCAGGCTGCTGATCTTGGAGATCTCCTGGGCCTGCTCCTCCTGGACCTGCGCGTAGTCCTGACCCGAGGACTTCACGTTCTGCCCCAGCTCGTCCAGCTTCTGGATGATCGTCTTGCCGCTCTGCTCGTACTGCTCCATCAGCTTGCGGAAGACGTCGGCGGCAGCGCCCTTCCAGTTCTGCACCGGGCCCTCGAGCTGGCCCTGCAGCTGCTGCAGCGCCTGCTCGACGGCGTTGCGCGCCTCGTCGATGTCGACCGACGCCTGCTGGATCGCCTCGGTGTCCGCACCAATTCCAGCCATCTCTGGGTGACCCCCTTCAAACTCGGTATCAAGCTCTGGTGAACCTGCGACGCAGACATTGCCACGTCCGGTTCCCGGTTGTCCTGGATTTCTGCGCAAGCCGTTGCTGATGTGAACGCAGAACTGAGGACCCGCTGGTCACGGGGGTTTTGCGCTTGCGAAAACCTGAAATGTGACGCGGCCGAACGGAGTCCGGTCGCAATTGCCTCACCCGATGTCGACGGAACCCACGACCTGTTCGCACGCGCGAACGACCTCGTCCTTGCCGGCGGGTCCGTACTTGCACCCCACGCTCACTTTGAATTGCCCTTTGTACAGCGTGTACCACTCGACGGTCGCCTCCGGCAGCGTTTCCCGGTAGTAGACGACGTCCCGGCCGGCGAAGCTGGTCGACGGTGTGAACAGCGAGAACTCCTCGCCCGCCGCCACGCTCTTCTCGTACTCGCCGCGCAGCAGCTGCACCGCGCGGTTGCGGTCGCCGTCGGTGTCGAAGGTCAACCGGCCTTCCTCGACCGCGACCAGCGACCCCTGCGGACCGTCGGCGGGTTCGACGAGGGTCTGGAACTTCGCGGGGTCCCCGCCCACCGGGCGCCAGCCGCCCGGGTAGGCGAAGCGGTAGTCGTAGGCGGCCATCCGCTGCGCGGGCACGGCGGGGTCAGCCTGCGGCGAGGAGTCCGTGAGCAGGAGAGCCGTGGTCCCAGCGACCGCGGCGAGCAGCACCACCGCGGCGCCGACCAGCCACGGCGCCCTGCGCCTGCGCTTGAGCTTCGGCCGCTTGGTGACCGGCCGGGTGGGTTCGTCTCCGGTCATGACGACGGTCCGGGCGCGGCTGAGCGGTTCTCCCCGGGCGGCCTGCGCACTCGGCAACGGGTAGTCGCGGACGGTGGTGCCCGCCCACGTCCCCGCGGGCGCAAGACCGCCGCTGCGCTCGGGGTCCAGCCGAACGGCGCGCAAAGCGCCTCGGGCGACGACGGTTTCGGGCTGGTCGAGGGTCACCGGAACCACGCCGGTGCGCTCGTGGATCAGGCGCGCCACCATCGGGATCCGGCTGGAGCCGCCGACGAGGAACACCCCGGCGAGCTGCCCGCGCGGGACCTGCCCGTCGCGCAACGTCGCCAGCACCAGGTCGGCCGAACTGCCCAGCGGCGTCGCGATGAGCTTCTCGAGGTCGGCACGAGTGACGTGGGCGTCCGAGAACGGCGGCGGCATCGGCACGTCGGTGTAGGCGTGGCGGGACAGCGTCTCCTTGGCGCCCCGCACGTCCTGGCGCAGCACGCGCCGCCGTCGCCGATCGGGCATCTCGCGGCCCTCGACGAGCTTGCGCCAGGCGGCCGCATCGGTGCTGCCGACGAGCTCGCCGACGTGCTCCAGAAGCAGCTGGTCGATGTCGGCGCCGCCGAAGTTCGGCTCGCCCTTCGTGGCCAGGACCTGGAAGGACGCGCCCTGCTTGCGCACCACGGAGGCGTCGACCGTGCCGCCGCCGAGGTCGAGGACCGCCAGCGCACCCCCGTCGGGCAGGCCGTTGCCGGCCGAGTGGAAGACCGCCGCGGCGACCGGTTCGGGCACCAGCACGATCTCCTTGCCGAGACCGGCTGCGGCCTGGCGGAGCTCGGCGGCGCGCACGGAACCCCAGTCGGCGGGGTGGGTGAGCACGAGGAGGTCGACGGCCGCGCCACCGGCGAAGCGGCGGGCCTCACCGACCGCGCGCTGCAGCACGGCGCGGATCACGTCGCCGACCTTGAGCACGGTGCTGCCGAGCAGCAGCTCGCCTTCGTCGATGCGGCGCTTGGGGTGCGGTTCGAAGCGGGCGGGATCGACGGCGGCCTGGCGCTCGGCTTCGTGACCGACGAACAGCGTGCCGTCCGCAGCGGCGAAGACCGCCGAGGGCACCAGCGGTTGCCCGTCGATGACGACCACCTGTGGTTCGGCACCGCCGACCGAGACCACCGTGCATGTGCTCGATGTGCCGAAGTCGATCGAGACGTGCAGGGACACCCAGTACTCCATTCACCGTCGCCGAAGCGCTCGCCGGCGGCGACGTCGTCATACGGCCCGCCGTCCAGGCGGCGCCGTCCCCCCGGGTGAGCACCCTAGAGCCACCGGCCACACCCGCACCAACATCCTCCCGCGACCAACCCCGGGTCAGGGGACCGCTGCTGCGGGTCCGCGGCCCGGTTCCCCCGGCGTTCCGTGCCGGGGTGCCGGTGCCCCCCTCCTCCCTCGGACGCGGCCCGTCCCGGTCGAACGGCCGGGACGAGTCACCCGCCGAACGGCCGGGACGAGTCACCCGCGCTCCGCCCGGGAAGCCGAGGGCGGACGCTCGGGTGGCGGTGGGCTCCACCGGAGTGGTGCGCCGGGTCCACTCCTCTGCTCCGGAGGACCGCGGTGATCCGTCAACCAGCTCGGGAGTGGCCTGGTCGTGCGGTGGAACAGGGCGTCCGCTCGGTGCCGACGGGTGTCGTTCCACCTGACGCGGTGAAGGGTGGGTGCGGCCGCTCTCAGCGGGGGCGGCGCAGTGCTGCGACGAAGTCGGTCCACTGGTGCTTCGGGAACACCAGGACTTCGCCGTCGCGGTCCTTGGAGTCCCGGACTCCGACCACCTCGGGAGCGACCGCGACTTCGACGCAGTTGCCCTCGATCGCGCTCCTGCTGGACTTCCGCCAGTTGCTCAAGCCGGGTGCCATGGCGTCTCCCGTTCGTACCGCTGCGCGTAGGTGCTCAGTATTGCGCGGGACGCGTCGAAATCCGAGGTCTCGGCTCCGAGGACTTCACCGGGCCGGCACCCGCTGCACCGAGCCCCTCCGGCACGGACCCGCTCTGCGAGCTGGGCGAGGTCAGGAACGCCGCAGTGCTGCGACGAAACCGGCCCACTGCTGCTTCGGGAACACCAGAACACCGCCCTCCCGGTCCTTCGAATCCCGCACCCCGACGAACTCGGGAGTCACCGCGACCTCGACGCAGTCCCCCTCTGCTCCGCTGTGAGGTGACTTCTTCCAAACGGCCAAGTCACTCGTCATTCCGCCTCGCTCTCGTACTTCAGGAGGTACGAGTCGAGTATCGCGCGAGAGCCGGCGCGATCAGAGGCCTGAGATTCCAACAACCCGACTGAATCCACGAAGAGACTCACGTCGCCTGGTGCGTCGATGAACGCGCCTGACCGCCGAGCCTCGATGTAGACGACGGGACGAGAGCGCTCGAACTCGAACAGCACGAACGCGCCGCTCAGCCCTGCGTGCGCACCGATCGACCGCGGCAGCACACGGATCTCCACGTTGCCGGCCCGGTTCACCTCCTGAACGTGCCGAAGCTGTTCCGCCATCACCCGCGGCCCGCCGACCGGCCGCATGAACACGGTCTCGTCGATGAGGACGCGCAGCTCAACAGGGTTGCTCTGAGCGAGGATCCCCTGCCGCTTCAAGCGGATCGAAACGTGCTCGTCGACGTCGTCGGAGGGCACGCCGGACACCGTCATGATCTCCCGCGCGTACTCCTCGGTCTGCAGGAGTCCGGGGACGAGGTTGAGCTGCACGCTGGTGATGCGCTGCGCGCGTTGCTCGACGTCGAGGAGCGCGGTCAGCTGATCCGGGATCCCGCGTCCGACCTCCCACCACGCGGGCTCGCGGATCTCCCGGGCCATCGTGAGGAGGCGTTCCCGCTCGGCCCCTCGCACCTTCAACGCCTTGAGCATCGCCTCGACGCTCTCGACGCGGATGCCCCTGCGGGCGGTTTCGAGACGGCTGACCTTCGCCTCGGACCAACCGAGCAGCCGGGACAGCTCGCGTGCGGTCAGCCCGGTCGCGGATCGAGCGGCACGGAGCTCCCTCGCAAGAGCGCGTGCCCTCGGTGTGTCAGCCATGGCCACAGCTTACGAGCGCGGAAGGGCCTTGCTGACCTCCCTCTTTCGTGTAATTGATCAACCGGGCGGGCGGTGGAAATCTTGCCAGGACCAACTCACTGGGGAGTCTCGATGCTCGAATACCTGACCTACGTCTGGCGGCCGGTTCCCGGGACGCGGCACGCCTTCCCGTTCGCAGCAACGAAGCTCGCCCACGACCAGATCGCGATCGCCTACTGCGGGGTCGAAGTCGAAGCCGCGAAGCTCCACGGCCTCGACGAGATGGCCTGGATCCTCGAACCCACCTGCATGGACTGCTGGCGGCACCTCGCGGAGAACCCGCCAGGCCGGTGACCCGCCGAGCCAGCAGCGGACGACGCATCGAGAACACCCCGAACGCGAGAGCCTCCCCTCGACGTGGTCGAGGGGAGGCTCTCCGGTGCTCAGATCACTGCGGCTGGTCGGTGATCATCGCTGTCTGGATCATCTGCGGGCCGCCGCGCAGGGTGCGGCTGACGAGGGTGCCTCGGCCCGGGGGCAGCTGGCGCGACTTGATGTTGGCGACCAGCTGACCGTCGTCCTTGTTCGCGCTCATCGCCAGGCCGGGGGCCGACGTCTCGCGCATCTTGCCGATCAGCGGCTCGTACAGCGCCCGTCCCGCACCACCGGAGTTGCGGGCCAGGACGATGTGCAGACCCACGTCCGTCGCCTGCGGGATGAACTCCGCCAGCGGGGCGAGCGGGTTGTTGCCCTGCGGTGCCACGAGTTCGTAGTCGTCGACGACCACGAACAGCTCCGGCCCCTTCCACCACGAGCGGTCGCGCAGCTGCTCCTGCGTGACGTCCGGGCCGGGCAGCCGCTTCTTCAGGGAGGCGGTCACGTCCTTGACGTTGCTCTTGAGCTGGTCCGCGCTGACCGAGTACTCCAGCAGGTGCGAGTTGAGGAAGCCCAACATCGAGCGCCGGTAGTCCACCAGCAGGATCAGCGCTTCCTTCGGCGTGTACCGCTCGGTGATGCCGCGGACGATCGTCTTCAGCAGCGCGGTCTTGCCCGACTCCCTCTCGCCGAACGCGTAGAAGTTCGGCTCGGCGCGGAAGTCCAGGTAGACCGGGTGCAGGCCGTCCTCGTTGATGCCGATCGGCACCAGCTTCGGGTTCGGCTGCTGCTCCGGACGCGGGAGCTGCTGGTAGGGCAGCAGCTCCGGCAGCAGGCGGACCTGCGGCGCCGGGCGGCCCTTCCACGAGCTCTTGACCCGGTTGACCAGGTCGGCGACGCCCTCGGAGACGTCGTCGTTGTAGAGCTCCCAGCCCATCCTCGCGGGACGGCGCTCCTCCTCGGCGGCCTGCGTCTCGACCTCGACGCGGTCACCGATGTTCTCGCTGTCCACGCGGGGCAACGCCATCAGGAAGTGCAGCTTCGACTCGTGCATGCCGCGGCCGGGACGGCCGTGAGGCACCTTCACCGCGGCCTTGCGGTCGACCTCCGACTCGCTCGGGTCACCCAGCCGCAGCTCGATGCGCGTCTGGATCAGGTCCTTCATCGCCGGCCGGATCTCCGCCCAGCGCGTGGCGGTGATCAGCACGTGGATGCCGAAGGCCAGACCGTTGGAGGCCAGGTTCAGCACGTCCTGCTCGAGGTTCTCGAACTCCTCGCGGAAGGCGCGCCACCCGTCGATCACCAGGAACATGTCGCCGTACGGGTCGTCGTCGAACTCACCGCGACGCTTGCGGTTGCGGTAGTCGTTCATGCCCTCGACGCCCAGCTGCTGGAACCGGCCTTCGCGCTCGGCCAGCACCGTCTTGAGCTCGGCGATCGACCGGCGGACGGTGTCCGGATCGCGGCGGGAGCCGTAGCCGCCCACGTGCGGCAGCCCGCGCAGCGCGGTCAGCGAACCGCCACCGAGGTCGACGCAGTAGAACTGCATCTCCTGCGGCGTGTGCGTCAACGCGGCCGAGGCGATGATCGAGCGGATCGCGTTCGACTTGCCGGCCCCGACACCACCGACGACGGCGCCGTGACCGCCCTGACCGGACAGGTCGAGGATCATCGGGTCCTGCCGCTGGTGGTACGGGACGTCGATGATGCCGACCGGGATCTGCAACCGGGAGCTGCCCGAGTACCCGGCGGCGGTGTAGCCGCGGTCGTCGGTCTGCTGCAGCGGCGGGAGCAAGGTGTCCAAGGTGGGCGGAGCGTCCAGCGGCGGCAACCACACCTGGTGGGCCGCGATGCCCTGCCCGGTGATCTTGTCGATGACGATCTGGAAGTCGGTGAGCTCCGGCTCCTGGGACTCCTCCGTGACCTCCGGTTCCACCGGGGTCTCCGGTTCCGGGGGCTTCTCGATGAAGTCCGGGATGAAGTAGCGCGGCATCTTCTCGCCGGTCACCGGCGACGCACCGCCCCGCAGGGTCGGGCGACGACCGCTGGTCTGGTGCATGTGGCCGGAGACGTAGGCGGCGCGGAACCGCTCCATGCCGTTGGGGTGCTTCAGGTACCCGTGACCACCGCTGGCCGGCAGGTCCGCGGCGTCCGGAACACCGATCGCAGCCCGGGATTCGGCCGCGTTGAACGTCTTCAGACCGATCCGGTACGACAGGTGGGAGTCCAGACCGCGCAGCTTGCCCTCTTCCAGGCGCTGCGAGGCCAGCAGCAAGTGGACCTGCAGCGAACGGCCCAGTCGACCGATCATCACGAAGAGCTCGGCGAACTCCGGCTGCTGGGAGAGCAGTTCGGAGAACTCGTCGATGACGACGAACAGCGCGGGCAGCGGCTCCTGGCAGTGCTCGTCGCCCGCCTCGGCCATCTTCCGGTAGTCCCAGACGTTCTTCGCGCCCGCCTTGTTCAGGACCTCCTGGCGTCGGTTCATCTCACCGGCCAGCGCGTCCTGCATGCGGTCGATCAGCGAGCCGTCGCCTTCGAGGTTGGAGATCGACGCCGACACGTGCGGTGCGGTGTCGAACCCGTTGAACGTCGCGCCACCCTTGAAGTCGACGAGCACGAAGTTGAGCATCGACGAGGAGTGCGTGGCCATCAGGCCCAGCACGATGGTGCGCAGGAACTCCGACTTGCCGGAACCGGTCGCACCGATGCACAGGCCGTGCGGGCCCATCCCGCCCGAGGCGGTCTCCTTGATGTCCAGGTGCACGATCTCGCCCTGCTCACCAGGACCGATCGCGACCTTGTAGAGGTCGTCGGTGGGCCGCGGGCGCCACGCCTCGTTGAGGTCGAAGGTGACCACGTCACCGGCCAGACCCAGCTGCTCGATGTAGTTCAGGGGCGTGGTCAGCGGCTCGTAGCCACCGGAGTCGGTGTCGAGCGCGGGACCGCCGGCCACCCGGTACGGGGCCAGCTGGCGGGCCAGCGACGTCGCCTCCTCCATCGTCAGCGCGTCCGGCTTGCCGAACCACTCCACACCGGAGCCCCCGCGGGCACCGATGCGGTCACCCTCGACGACCATCCGCATGCCGCGGCGCGCCGTCAGCGGCCCCAGCAGGTCGGACAGGTCGATCATCGTGACGCCGGCCAGGCCGCCCTCGACGTAGAGGGCTTCTTCCCGGCTGATCTCGGCGTCGTCGATCAGGATCACGACGTGCGGCTGGCCTTCCGGCGGGGCCGCGTTGCGCTGGAAGCGCGGGCGGTCCGCCAGCTGCTCCGCGAGCATGCTCTCGACCGTGGCCAGCGAACCCGCCATCAGCCGCATCTGGCCGATGCCGTCGGTCTCGGTGGGGTGCTGCGCGTGCGGCAGCCACTTGACCCACTCCCACTCGCGGCGCGCCTGCCCGGAGCTGGCGACCGCGATGATCACGTCCTCGGGCGTGTGGAAGGTCGCCAGCTGGCACAGCATCGCGCGGGCGAGCGCGCGCACCTGTTCCTTCTCACCCTGCAACCCGACCGCGGCGAAACCGCGCAGCGAGGTCGCGATCGGCAGGTCCTGCACCAGCGAGTGCGCGCGCACGAAGCGGCGCAGCGCCAGCGTGGTGATCGGCTCGAGCTCGTCGACCGGGCCCGTCTGCGGCGGGACCAGGCGGGTCTCCAACCGCTGCGACCCGCGGCCGACGCGGACCTGGCAGAAGTCGTTGTCGTTGGGGCGGCGCTCCCACATCCGGCGGCTGCCCGCCGCCAGCGACCACAGGGTCTGCGGGTCCGGGTGGACCCACTCGCGGGCCAGCCGCTGCTCGTCAGCGGCTTCGCGGGCGCGGTCGCGCATCTGGCCGAGGTACCGCAGGTAGTCCTTGCGGTCCTCGTCCATCTCGGCCTTCTTCTGACTGCCGTCCCGGCCACCGCCGACCATCATCCCGAATGTTGAGATGAGCATCATCATCGGCATCATCATCATCATCGGGTTGTTCTTGGCCCGCGTGAACATGAAGGCCATCATTCCCAGGGACGCCACGATCATCAGGCCCGGGAGGACCTTCTGAACGATGTTTCCCGGGATGGTCCGCGGGATCTCCGGCGGTGGTTCGAGGTGCACCTCCCCGCCCGGTGGCCTGGGAGCGGCCAGGCGTGGCGTTCGCTTGAACTGCAGCGTGCTCACCGGACGCAACAACCTTTCTCAGACGTGCCTGGAAACACCAGAAGACCTCCGGTGCTCGTCGAACTCGCAGCCAGCATTGTTCACTGCCGCGCAGCTCGGGATGACGGGGTCCGGCACAGCGTGACCAACCAGATACCAAGTAGTTGATACGACTTCCGCCAAACCCGTCACCCGTGGACGGTCGGTGTGGCCATACTAGGGGCGCTCTTCGATCGGGCGGGTGGGTTTCGACCAGAAAACCCGGCCTTGGTTGGATCGAGCCCGCGACAAGTGAACGCACGACGATCAACTTCAGGGAGTAGGGGGCCCAAGTGGCGACCGGGACCACGGTGTTCAGCCGCGTGACGGTGGTGGCGCCTACAACTCGTATCGACCTGGCGCTGCCTTCAGACGTGTCGGTGGCAGACCTGCTGCCGATGCTTCTGGACATGGCCCGCGAGATGACCCCGGACGGCGGTTCGCGGCACGGTGGCTGGGTGCTGGCCAAGCTCGGTGAGAGCGCGGCCCTCGATCCGAGCCAGTCGCTGTCCTCGCAGGGCGTCGTCGACGGCGACATCCTGCAACTGCGCCGCCGTTCGGACGACCCGCCGCCACCGCTCTACGACGACGTCGTCGACGCTCTCGCGGAAGCGGAACCGGGCAGCTACCGGCCGTGGACCAAGGAGACCTCCGCGAAGGTCGGCCACACCGCCGGAGCTCTGGGCCTCGTCGCCGCTGCCGCGGCTCTCGGTCTCTCCGGTCCGGCCGGAATGCTGCACCCGGAATCCGTCCAGGGCACCACCGCGGTCGTGTACCAGCTGGTCGCCGCGGTCGTCGGGATGGTCGTCGCGATCTTTGCGACCGCCATCGGGTCCATGGTCACCCGCGCCTACGGGGCCGCCACGACCGGCACGGTCATCGCCGCCGCGGGCGGTCTGCCCATGGCGTTCGTGGCCGGTTTCAACATGGTTCCGGGCAACACGCTCGAACCCCGCCTGCTGCTGGGCAGCGCGCTGGTGTTCATCTTCGCCTCGATCTCCATCATGGTGATCGGCGCGGGGATCGTGACCTTCATCGCGGCCGCCACCGCAGGCGCTTTCGGCACCATCGCCTTCGCCGTCGCCACGTTGATCGGTTCAGCGCACGTCGCCGGCGTCGCCGCCGGTGCCGCTGCCGTGGCTCTGGCCGGGATCTCCCTGCTGCCGCGCATCACCATCCAGCTCTCGAAGCTGCCGCTGCCGCACGTGCCGGGCAGCGCCGAGGACCTCAAGGAGGACTCCGGCTTCCCCGAGTTCCGGATGATCGAGCGGCAGACCGGACTGGCCCACCAGTACATGACCGGTCTGATCATCGGCTGCGGTCTCGTCGCCGCGGGTGGCGCGATGGTCGCCGCCGTCGACAACAAGATCTGGGGCGCGGCCTTCGCCATCGTCGTCGCCGCCGTCCTGCTGCTGCGCGGCCGCAACTACGCCAACGGCAGCCAGGCGCTGGCGCTGCTGTTCAGCGGCCTGCTGGCCTCGGCGGGCATCGCCGTCGGACTGCTGGTGCAGGTCGCCGACAACCCGCTGTACATGGCGGCGGTGTTCCCGCCGCTGCTGATCCTCGGCGGCCTCGCGGTGATCTTCGGCGTGGTGTTCCCGAACCGCCGGTTCTCGCCCGTGCAGCGCCGGATGGTCGACATCCTCGAAGCCGTTCTGATCGCCCTCGTGCTCCCGCTGGCACTGGCCGCGATGGACCTCTACATGGCCATCCGCGACCTGAACCTGAACTTCTAAGAGGGACCTCGCACATGGGCTTCAAGCACCCCCGCTCGCGCGGTGCACGACGCGGACTCGCGCTGTGCGCCGCGGTGGGCGTCCTCGGGCTCAGCGGACCGACGGCCCCGGCGATCGCGCAGCAGGTGGGTCCACCGGCGCTGGACCCGAGCCAGCAGACCGGGTCCTCGCTGGACACGCAGAACTACCCGCAGAAGCAGGGCTGCATGAGCGGCAGTCCGGGCAGCACGATCCCCGAGAAGCCGTGGAGCCAGCTGGTCCTCGGTTACGAGAAGGCGCACGAGCTCGGGCTGACCGGGGCCAGCCAGAAGGTCGCCGTGATCGACACGGGCGTGAACAACCAGCCACTGCTGGGCGCGGGGGCCGTGGAGTCCGGTGGCACGTCCATCACCGCGGACGGCCGGGGGACCCAGGACTGCGACGGTCACGGGACGATCGTGGCCGGCATCATCACCGCGGACCCCGATCCGACCGGGGAGACCGGCTACGTCGGTGTCGCACCGGACGCGAGGGTCCTGTCGATCCGGCAGACCTCGAACCTGTTCGTCGACGACGGCACCAACTCCACGGTCGGCAACACCGAGACGATGGCGCAGGCCATCAACCTCGCCGCCGGCAGGGGCGCGACGGTCATCAACATCTCGCAGTCGTCGTGCCAGGCGATCGCGCAGGCGTCCCGGTACGGCGACGCGGGCAACCAGAAGCTGCACAACGCCGTGGTGAACGCCTACAACCAGGGCATCGTGATCGTCGCCGCAGCGGGCAACGTCGGTGGCAACTGCCAGAAGAACTCGCCGGGCAGCCCGTCCACGGCCGTGCTCCCGGCCTGGTTCGACGACTACGTGCTGACGGTGGCGTCGGTGAACCAGGAGGGCGCGCCGTCCGAGTTCACCGTTCCCGGACCGTGGGTGGACGTCGCCGCACCCGGTGAGAACCTGATCGCGGTCGACCCCGGTGTCGGCGGGAACGGGCTGGTCAGCCAGATCTCCGAAGGCCAGGACGGGCAGATGGGCCCGATCCAGGGCACCAGCTTCGCGGCGCCGTACGTGTCCGGTGTCGCGGCGCTGATCAAGGAGAAGTTCCCGACGCTCAAACCGGCCCAGGTGATGGAGCGGATCAAGACCACCGCGCTGCACCCGGGCGGCGTCAACGGCCGCAACGACATCGTCGGGTACGGCATGATCGACCCGATGGCCGCGCTGCAGGACGTGGTCCCGGCGGAGCACGGCAAGCCCGTTCCGCCCAAGAAGCCGACGCGCTTGGCGGCGGACGCCCTGCAGCAGAAGGACTTCCCGGCCATCATCGTCGCGATCGGCGGCGCAGGAGTGGGGGTCGCGGGCATCGTCTTCACCGCGTTCCTCACCAACGCGATCCGCAGCGTCCGTGCTCGAGCACGCCAGAACCGCTGACGCGGGTCACCGCACCAGGACGAACAAGAAGGGCCGTCTCCCGTGGGAGACGGCCCTTCTCGCATCCACACCGCGCAGTCCGAAAGGTACATTTCGGACTGACCTTTTCCAACCCCCGCCCGATCTGGCGTGGTCCCGCCACGACTACCCGCGGCGGCTGGATTTCAATCCCGGGACTTCGAAGCCGTCCCGTTCGCGTCGGGTGCCTTCGACCCGGGATCCACCGTGGGAGCCAGGACCTCGTCGATCGAGGGCTTCGGCGGCGCCGGTTGCAGCGTCGACGGGAGGTCGATGCTGTCCGCGGCGTCCCGGGCGTCCTCCCCGGAGGCCTGCTGGGCTTCCGGCTGGTCCCCGAACACCGCGGGCGGGGCGTCCGGCGGTGTGCCGAAGAGCTCCTCGGGGTTGGACTTGAAGCGCGAGGCGTTCTGCCGCTCCGCGTTCCCGCCGCGCCGGCCGAGCACGCCGCCCATCATGCCCATCGGCATCATGCCCATCCCGACGCCCGCTGCCCCCACGGCGGCGCCCGCGGCGACGCCGCCTGCAGCCGCCCCGGAGGCGGACTGCTCCTCGCCGGACTCCTCCGAGGCGCTCGCCGGCGACGTGCCGGCGGCCTCGGGAACTCCCGCGGTCGCGGCGGGCACGTCCCCGGGCGCCTGCGGTTCCCAGCGCCCGGGCTCGCGCGTCGCCACCCCGGCCATGTCGTCGCAGAGGCGGGTGAAGGTCGCGTAGTGGTCCGCAATGGACTCCAGCTGCTCGCGGACCGGCTCGGCGAGGCCGGCCAGCAGGTCGCGGGCGCGGCCGGTCTCACCCGCGCGCATCGCGGCCTCGACGTCCTCGGCAGCCTCCGCGGTCAGCTCGATCAGACGTCGTTGCTGCGCACCGACACCCTCCGCGGTGTGCTCCAAGGTCTCGGCCAGCGCCGTCATCGAGTCGACGAGGTCCTTGCCCGCCAGCCCGGCGTCGCGGACGTGCGCCACGAACGCCTCCGCGTCCGCGCCCTGCCACGCGGTGTCGATCCCGCCCAGCTTGCCGTCCACGTCCCCGGACGACTGCTCGACGATCGCGGCCACCTCCCGCCACACCTGGGCCGCCGTGCGGAAGTCCTCCGGGCGCCCGGTCAGTTCCGCGGGATCGGCGGGGATGGAGTGCGCCACACCGAGTTCGTCGGCCAGGCCCGCGAGGTGGCGCAAGTGCTCGGTCGACATGTCACGCCTCCTGTCTGCGCAGGTCAACAGCACTGTCGTCGTCACCGACCGCGTGGTGGTCGACCACCTCGCGCAACTCCTCGCCAGCGCTGGTCAGCGTCTCGGCGGCCGTGCGGTGCCGATCGAGGAGCTGCTCGCACAACCGCTGGTAAGCCTCGAGGGCACCGGAACAGCGCCCGACCTGCCCGAAGGACTCACCGGCGAGCTCGGCTTCCGTCAACTTCGCACGTCCGCTCGTGATGTCCTCACCGGCCTCGCGGACCTGCCGCGCGTGGGTTGCCAGCCAGTCGACGTCGATCCTGAGCCCCGACATCCGCCCACCTCCAAGATCGGATCTCGCTCCTAAGACGAACCGCCCGCAGCTCACCGTGGCTGCGGGCGGTTCGCTCGTGTCCTCGGACGTTCGACACCGGGGGTTCGGTTCCCCGGTGCGCGCGGAGTTCTCCGCGCGCACCGGGACCACTCACGCTCCTCCGGCCTGCGGCTTCGGAGCGGGCCGGTTCACGCCACCCGGCGCGACCGGCACGGAGTCGTAGGTGACGCTCGCACCGGCCGGGTCCAGGAAGTCACCGCGCGGCAGGCTGCGCATCAACCAGGACGGTCCGGCCTTGATGTCGCCGGCACCCTTGACGACACCGAGTCCCTGCGCGGTGGCGACGTCCTTGACCCCGTACTGCACGCCCTGGTCGGACACCAGGAAGATCGGGCCGCTTCGAGCGCCGGCCTCGTTCGAGGTGCCGCGCACGACAGCGGACTTGCCCGCCGGACCGTAGTAGTAGTCGACCTTCGGGCCCGAGCCGTCGAACTGCGCCAGCTTCACCGCGGGCTTGACCGCCGGGGTGCCCTTGTTGAGGGTGACCGTGATCACCTGCGAGCCGTTGACGTTCTTCCAGCTCAGGCAGGACGTGTCGGCCTGCTGGAAGGACACCGGCTTCGGCACCGACATGGGGAAGTGGTCGAACTTGAGCGGCTTCTCGGTCCACGGAGCGTCGGTGATCGCACCCGTGACGTTCGGGATGTCGCGGCTGGACAACTTGCCCGCGTGCAGCACGGCCGCCGCACCCTGAGCGCTGAGCTCCTGCTTGCCGTCCTGCATCAGCACGAAGAACTGCTCCGCCTCACCGGGAACGCTGCGCTTGACGACGTCGCCGACCTTGTAGCGGTTCAAGTACTGAGCGGTGCCCCCTTCACCCGGGATGTCCGGGACCTCGAGGTCCGGCACGCTGGGGATCGCGTTCAGCATGTTGGTGCTGATGGTCCGCGGAGTCACGCCGTTGAGGCCGAAGACGTCGCGGACCACGGTCTCGTTCTTGCCGATCTTCGACTTCACGGCGTGGGTGTTGTCGTCCCGGTCGACCCGGTAGACCAGGTACTCGTCGCCCGAGCTCTGGTCCTCGACGAACAACGACTGCTTCGGGTCGAGCTCGACGCCGTGGTGGCCGTCACCACCGATGACCGTCGTCTCGACCTTCGTCGCGGCCTCCACACGGGACGAGCTGAGGTTGCCCTGCACCTGACCGACGTCGCAGATCGCCCACGACGGTTCGGCGGGGTTGTCCGCGCTCGGCACGTAGGTCGGGGCGTTGACCATGCCGGTCAGCGGACCGCGCGGGAAGTCCGCCAGCGCCGCCTCCTTGACCGTGGTCGTCGGCACAGCGCCGCTTCCCTGCTTGCCGCCCTGCTGCATGACCAGCAACTTCGCCGATGCCATGTTGAGCATCGGGATGAGCCGCTTCTGCGCCTTCTCGTCGGAGGTGACGACGAAAACGCTGCCGCTCTCCTTGGCGACGACGATGTTCCCCGGTTCGGGAACCGTGCCCTTGCCGCCGAACAGGCCCCAGACGAGGAACCCGATCACACCGACGGCCGCCAGCACCGCACCCGCGATCGTGGCTCGCTTGTGCGAGCCCATCGGATCGTGGAGCATCACCGCGTCTTTCCGCACCAGCGCCGACTCCATGCGGCGAAGCACGAACCGATAGGCCTGAACCTGTGACTTCGTTGTGGGTGTTGATGCCATTCTTCGCCTACAGCTCTCCCGTCCGAGGTACGGTTCCGCAGGATAGTCGCTGAGATATACCGAATGGGTGCGGTTCGGCGGACTCCGTCAGTATTCTCTGCACGCGGCTCAACTCCGACGAACGCGTCCGCCGCACCTACCTGCGAGGGGGAGAGACCGAACGGATGTCCGTGCCCACACAACATCCGGCCCAGCCGAAGGCTCCCGGGCCCGCCAGCCCGACCCGCGCGCGGATCCGCGCCCGACGTCGGCGGATCAACGGCGTGACGCTCGCCGGAATCCCGGCGGCCAACATCGTGCTCATCGAAGTCGGCCTGGGAATCGGGGCCGGTGTCTTCTTGATCAACCCGCGCGATCCCGTCATGTGGTCCATCGGGGGCGGCGTCGTCCTGCTGGCGTTGATCATCGCCCTGCTGCGCCGCCGGGGCCGCTGGTTCACGCAGTGGTTCGGGCAGGTGCTGGAGTACCGCAGCCGCAACCACACCCGCGTTTCGCACCCGGCCAACGTCGACGCCACCGAACCCGCTGAGGACAAGGACGGCGACGGCATCATCGGCCCGGACGAGAACCACCGGGTCGCGCTGCTGCGCCTCGTCGTCGAGGACCTCGTGATCGCCCGCGCCCAGGACCACGACCGCAACCCGGTCGGGATGTCGTGGCACAACGGCAAGTGGACCGCGGTGCTCATGGTCGAGCCGACCCCCTCGCTGCTCAACCCCGTGGACAACGCGCCGAACCTGCCGCTGAGCGCCCTCGTGCCGTGCCTGGAGGACCGTGGCGTCGTCCTCGACGCGATCCAGGCCATCTGGCACTGCTACCCGGGAAGCGCTGCGCTGCCCTCGAACTCGCCCGCGCTGAACTCCTACATGGAGGTGCTGGGCCGGCTTCCCGCCGCCGCTCGACGCACCACGTGGATCGCCGTGCGGCTGGACCCGCAGCGGTGCGCGAAGGCCATCGGCGAGCGTGGCGGCGGCGTGCTCGGCGCGCAGCGCGCCCTGATCGGTGCCCTCTCCCGAGTGCGTTCTTCCTTGGAGCAGCACGGGATTCCGACCCGTCCGCTGGACCCGGACGAGCTGCTGCAGGCCGGCATCTCCTCCGCGGAACTGCACAGCGTGCTCGGTTCGCAGCGGCCGGTCGGCCTCAAGGAGCGCTGGGACGGCGTCACCGCCGGAGGCGTGGGCCACTCCAGCTACGCCATCACGTCCTGGCCAAACCAGATGAACGACAGCCTCAACGCGCTCACCGGCATCCGAGCGCTGTCGACCAGCATCGCGTTGTCGGTCTCACCGGTCGGCGAGGAAGGTGAGGTCGGACTGCGCGGTCTGGTGCGCGTCTCCGCCCGCACGCCCGCCGAGCTCGACACCGCCGACGCGCGGCTGAAGGCCATCAGCAACCGACTCGGGTTGACCCTCACGCCGCTGCGGGGTTCGCAGCTGGCCGGTTACGCAGCGACGCTGCCGCTCGGAGGTGCGGCATGAGCCGAAGCAGGACGATCGACGTTCCCAGCAACCAGGGCGTCGCACCGGAATTCATGGTCACCCCGGAGACGCTGGACGCCATCAGCCCGTCCGGCGACCGCGGTGGCGTGATCATTGGATCGGACCCGCAGGGCGAGGCCCAAGCGGCGTCGATCCTGCGCTCGCTGCCGACCCGCATGGTCACCGTCGGCGGTCTCTACCTGGCCCGCCAGCTCGCGCTGCGGGCGATGGCCACCGGCGCGTGGGTGATCATCGCCACCGGCCGTCCCGCCGCGTGGAAGGTGCTGGAACGCGCCGCCGGTGAAACCCCCGACGGCAAACCGGTTCCGCTGGTGCAGATCCGCCGCCTCGCACCGTTCGACCTGCCGCGGTCCTCCGAGGACACCCCGCTGCTGGTGATCCACGACGGCGGCGCGGTCCCCCAGGAGCTGTTCCCGCCGCGCCACCCGTGGCAGACCACCATGTACGTGCTGCCCTACCTGCACCCGCAGGTCAGCAGTGGCACCGCGGCCAACACCGCGGACCTGGTGCTGCTGCAGCGGCTGCCGCTGAACCAGGCGCAGCTCGCGCAGCGCATCTGGAGCCTCCGCAACCACCAGGTCCAACCGCTCACGCAGCTGCAGGACGACCAGCTCATCGCGCTGGGCAACATGACCTGGACGATGATCCGCCTGGTGACCAACCAGAAGGAGAAGGACATCCTCGGCCCCATCCGCCGAGGCGACTGACCGAACCAGCACAGCAGGAAACCCTCGGATCCCCGGGGGTTTCCTGCTTTCCAGGGGCACTGAACCCCACCGCGAGGCCCGAGGCGTCGGAAGAGCCGAGAAAGGCACCAGAACCACCTCCCAGTCCCCGGGGGCCTTCCTCCCCGCGCCCCCAGGACGCCATCAACCACGCGCCCGGCCACAGCATCCCCCGGATCCGCACCCACACCCGCACCGCACCGCACCGCACCGCACCCGAGCGGACCCCCTCGAACTTCGCGCGAAGTTCGAACCCCAGACCCAGCCGTCGAACTTCGGTCGAATTCTGAAGCTCGCGTTCAGCCCTCAGATTCCTCGCGAAGTTCGAAGGCTCCACCCGGAGGGTCACCGTGGGTTGTGCACAGGTCGTCTGCCCTTCCACAGATGTCTGTTCTCCCGTGACACACCGTGTCGTTCGTGGCCACTCCATGCCGCATGGATTTCGTTGCTGATGACGTTGAGCGCCGACGTCCGCCGCTGTTCACGCGGGCCCAGGCACTGGCACAGGGCATCTCCGACCACAAGCTGGCCAAGTACTTCACCAGGGTGCTGCAAGGGGTCTACACCGTTCGCGACGCGGTGGTCATCCACCAACTCCGCTGTCGCGCCGCGGCGATGACGCTGCCCGCCAACGCGGTGATCACAGGACGTTCGGCGGCGACCCTGCTCGGCGCGGACCTCGCCGGACCGCACGACCCCGTCGAAGTGCTCGTCAGCGACCACAAGTACATGAACCGCCGCTTCGGCCTCCGCGCGTGGGCCCGCACGTGCACGGACGACGAACTCGTCCCCTGGCACGGCATCCGCCTCGCCCGGATGACCCGCGCGGCCTTCGACGTGCTGGCCCGGCACACGCTCCGCTTCGCCGTGGCCAACTGCGACGCGATGTTGCGGGCCGGCCTCGTCGACGAGACGTCGCTGCACGAGTTCATCGCTGAACGGCACTACTACGGCTACCGCAAGGCTCACCGCGCGCTGGCGCTGGTGGACGCACGTGCCGAGTCGATCCCCGAATCCGTGCTCCGCGTGGAGCTCGTCCGAGCGGGCCTGACCCCGACCCCGCAGGTGGAAGTCTTCGACCTGGAGGGCAACGTCGTGGCGCGCCCCGACCTCGCCTTCGAGGAGGAGAAGGTCGCGGTCGAGCACGACGGGAACTGGCATGCCCGGCCAGAACAACGCGCGAAGGACGAAGTTCGGCGGCAACGGCTCCGCGAGTGCGGCTGGACCGTTGTCGTGGTCACCCGGGACGACCTCTGCGGCACGCCCGGTGCCGTGGTGAACCAGGTGAAGAAGGCCCTCGGGTGCGGCCCTGATCGTCGAACTTCGCGCGAACTTCGAGGGCGGCCGCGTCAGCGCAGGGTTCGGGTGGCTCTCGTCTGGTTCTTCCGGGCGGCCAGCTCGTCGTTCGGCGGGTAGTCGATGGCGCGCAGCGTGAGGCCGTGCGGCGGAGCGACCGCCGTCGTCCGGGTCTGGCTCGCCAGCAGTTCCGCCGGGAAGGAGTCCGAGCGACGGCCGTCGCCGGTCATCAGCAGCGTGCCGACGAGGCTGCGGACCATCGAGTGGCAGAAGGCGTCGGCCGAGACGTCGGCGACGAGGAGGTTGTCCTCCACCCGCGTCCAGGTGAAGCGCTGCAGCTCGCGGATCGTCGTCGCGCCCTCCCGCGGCTTGCAGTAGGCAGCGAAGTCGTTGAGGCCCACCAGCTCTCGCGAGGCCGCGTTGAGCGCGTCCACGTCGAGCGGCCGGTTCCAGGCCAGGGTGTCCCTGCGCCGCAGCGGATCCGCGCCCCACGGGGCGTCGGAGACCTGGTAGCGGTAGTGCCGGCGCAGCGCCGAGAACCGCGCGTCGAACTCCGGCGGCACGACCTGGGCGCCCGTGATCCGCACGTCCGGCGGCAGGATGCGGTTCCACCGGTGAGCCATCCGCGTCAGGTCCGGGATCCCCCGCTCGTCGACCGGCAACCGGCCGGGCGCTGCGGGATCCGTCGGGACGACGTCGAAGTGCAGCACCTGTCCCGTCGCGTGCACGCCGGTGTCAGTGCGGCCCGCGACCACCACCGACCCGGGCACCTCGCGGCCCGGGGGCTGCTTGGCCAGCGCGTCCTCCACCAAGCCCTGCACCGTGCGCAGACCTGGCTGCTTGGCCCAGCCCTTGAAGTCCGTCCCGTCGTAGGACAGGTCCAGGCGCACGCGAACGAGCCCGCCGTCCCCGTCGGGGGCAGCGGGCTCGTCCACAGCATCACCGGCCTGGATCAGGACTCGTCCTTCTTCTCGGCAGCGGTGTCCTCGGCGGTCTCCTCCACCTCGGCCTGGGCCTCGGTGGTCTCCTCCGCCTCGGTGGCCTTCGGCTCCTCGGCCTTCGGCTCGTCCTTGGCGAACTTGGTGCCGCGGGCGGCCTCGGCCTCGGCGGTGGCGGTCTTCTCCGTCACCAGCGCGATCACGGCCATCTTCGCGTTGTCACCCTTGCGCGGCATCGTCTTGATGATGCGGGTGTAACCGCCGTTGCGGTCGGCGAAGAACGGGCCGATCTCGGCGAAGAGCTTGTGCACGACGTCCTTGTCGCGGATGGTCTTCATGACCTCGCGACGGTTGTGCAGGTCGCCCTTCTTGGCCTTCGTGATGAGCCGCTCGGCGATCGGCCGCAGCCGCTTCGCCTTCGCCTCGGTGGTGGTGATCCGACCGTGCTCGAACAGCGAGGTGGCCAGGTTGGCCAGGATGAGCCGCTCGTGCGACGGGGACCCGCCGAGACGCGGACCCTTGGTCGGGGTGGGCATCGGTTGCTCCTCTCGAGGGCGCGCCGGTGAACCCCGGACGCGCAACACAGCTACAGCTGCTCTGTCTCCGCGTAGTCCTGACCGTCGTCGTAGCCGTTGTCCTCGACGGGACCCGTGGAACCGACGATGACCTCGTCCTCGGCGGTCCAGCTCTCCGCGGGGTACTCGGCCGCAGCAGCGGACGGGTCGAACCCGGGCGGGCTGTCCTTGAGTGCCAAGCCCAGACCGGCCAGCTTCATCTTGACCTCATCGATGGACTTCGCGCCGAAGTTGCGGATGTCCAGCAGGTCGGCCTCGCTGCGCGAAACCAGCTCGCCGACGGTGTGGATGCCTTCCCGCTTGAGGCAGTTGTACGAGCGAACCGTGAGATCCAGGTCCTCGATCGGCATCGCGTAGGCCGCGATGGTGTCTGCCTCCGCCGGCGACGGACCGATCTCGATGCCCTCGGCATCGACGTTGAGCTCGCGGGCGAGCCCGAACAGCTCGACGAGAGTGCGACCGGCCGACGCCACCGCATCGCGGGGCGTGATGGACGGCTTGGTCTCGACGTCGAGGATCAGCTTGTCGAAGTCGGTGCGCTGCTCGACACGAGTGGCCTCGACCTTGTAGGTCACCTTCAGAACCGGCGAGTAGATCGAGTCGACCGGGATCCGGCCGATCTCAGCACCGGTCTGCTTGTTCTGCATCGCGGGGACGTAGCCACGACCACGCTCGACGACGAGCTCGATCTCCAGCTTGCCCTTCGCGTTCAGCGTGGCGATGTGCAGCTCCGGGTTGTGCACGGTGACACCCGCCGGCGGGACGATGTCCGCCGCGGTGACCTCACCCGGGCCCTGCTTGCGCAGGTACATGGTGACCGGCTCGTCCTCCTCGGAGGAGACGACGAGCTCCTTGATGTTCAGGATGACGTCGGTGACGTCCTCCTTCACACCCGGGATGGTCGTGAACTCGTGCAGCACACCGTCGATGCGCAGGCTGGTGACCGCCGCCCCCGGGATGGACGAGAGCAGCGTGCGGCGCAGCGAGTTGCCCAAGGTGTAACCGAAGCCCGGCTCCAGCGGTTCGATGACGAACCGGGAGCGGGTCTCCGACACGGCCTCTTCGGACAGTGTGGGTCGCTGGGAGATGAGCACTTCGTGTTCCTTTCCTCACGGCGCCCGCCATATGACGCCGATGGAATGGCATGCCCGCGATCGCTCGCGGGCCGGCGACGGATTCCTGCACCGCCACCGCTGGTTGCGGCCGCCGGCGACCACCCGTGGAGGAGGCCGCCGGCGGGACGCGTCACTTCGAGTAGAGCTCGACGATGAGCTGCTCGGTGACCGGGGTGTCGATCTGCGCGCGCTCCGGGCGCTGGTGCACCAGGATGCGCAGGTTCGAGGGCACGACCTGGAGCCACGCCGGAACCGGGCGCTCGCCCAGGGTCTCCTTGGCGATCAGGAACGGCGTGGTGCCCAGCGACTTCGGCTTGACGTCGATGATGTCCCACTTGCTGATCTGGTAGCTGGGGACGTTCACCTTCCTGCCGTTGACCAGGAAGTGCCCGTGGCTGACGAGCTGCCGGGCCATCCGCCGGGTGCGGGCCAGACCAGCGCGGTACACGACGTTGTCCAGCCGGCACTCCAGCAGCTGCAACAGGTTCTCACCCGTCTTGCCGGGGCGGCGGTTGGCTTCCTCGTAGTACGCGCGGAACTGACGCTCGAGCACGCCGTAGGTGTACCGGGCCTTCTGCTTCTCCTGGAGCTGCAGCAGGTACTCGGTTTCCTTGATGCGCGCACGACCGTGCTGCCCCGGCGGGTAGGGGCGACGCTCGAAGGCCTGGTCTCCGCCGACAAGGTCAACCTTGAGACGACGGGACTTGCGGGTCGCGGGACCGGTGTAACGAGCCATTGGTGTTCCTTACTCCTTTCCCGCGGCTCAGACCCGACGACGCTTCGGCGGGCGGCAGCCGTTGTGCGGCTGCGGGGTCACGTCCTGGATGGTGCCCACCTCGAGGCCTGCGGCCTGCAGCGAGCGGATCGCCGTCTCCCGGCCCGAGCCCGGACCCTTGACGAAGACGTCGACCTTCTTCATGCCGTGCTCGGCGGCCTTGCGAGCCGCGTTCTCGGCGGCCATCTGCGCGGCGAACGGGGTGGACTTGCGGGAGCCCTTGAACCCGACGTGGCCGGCAGAGGCCCAGCTGATCACCGCACCGGTGGGGTCGGTGATCGAAACGATCGTGTTGTTGAACGTGCTCTTGATGTGAGCCTGCCCGTGGGCAACGTTCTTCTTCTCCTTGCGCCGCACCTTCTTGACGGCGCCGGCGCGAGCCTTGGGTGGCATAGCTTCAGCTTTCTCCTAGCGAGGCTTACTTCTTCCCGGCCTTCTTCTTGCCGGCGACCGTCTTCTTCGGCCCCTTGCGGGTGCGCGCGTTGGTCTTCGTCCGCTGCCCGTTGAGGGGCAGGTGACGACGGTGGCGCACACCCTCGTAGCAGCCGATCTCGATCTTCCGGCGGATGTCGGCCTGGACCTCGCGGCGGAGGTCACCCTCGACGCGGTAGTTCTCCTCGATGAAGTCGCGCAGCTTGGTCAGCTGCTCGTCGTCGAGGTCACGCGGCTTCGCGTCCGGCGAGACACCGGTGCCGGAGATGATCTCCTTGGCCCGGGTCCTGCCGATCCCGAAGATGTAGGTAAGCGCGATCTCCATGCGCTTCTCGCGCGGGAGGTCGACGCCAACGAGCCGTGCCATGTCGGCTCCTTCTCCTTCGATCAGTCCAGGTCTGCTCCCTCGCCGCCTCCGCACGTGGTGCGGAGCCCCGGCCTGGTCCGGAGGTCAGCCGACTCAGCTCTCGAGCCGACAGGTCGTGGGAGTTCTTCTCGATGTCTGCTGCGACCGAAGTGGTCTGCTCAGCCCTGGCGCTGCTTGTGCCGGGCGTTGTCGCAGATCACCAGGACTCGTCCGTGACGACGGATGACCTGGCACTTGTCGCAGATCTTCTTCACACTCGGTTGGACCTTCACGGTCGTGCTCTCCTGTTGGACGCGTGTCCGGGTCTCCCCGGACACCGTGGAGGTCACTTGTAGCGGTAGACGATGCGCCCACGGGAGAGGTCGTAAGGCGAGAGCTCCACCACAACCCGGTCCTCGGGGAGGATTCGGATGTAGTGCTGGCGCATCTTGCCACTGATGTGCGCGAGGACCTTGTGGCCGTTCTCCAACTCGACGCGGAACATCGCGTTGGGAAGCGGCTCGATCACCCGACCCTCGACCTCAATGGCCCCGTCCTTCTTGCCCATGTCCTCCGCGTTTCGTGACGGTGACGGTTTGCGGGGCGCTCAGCCCCAGCCACGCGTCCCGGAGGCCCCGGCACGCATGACCGGCACACGCGGGTTCCGATTCGAAATACCGACGGACACCCGATCCGGATACTCTGTTCAAGAGCGCGCGGACGGACACTCGGGCACAACGAACCGGCGCCACTCGTGCGCCGGTAGTCCATCGTACGCGCAGCCCGATGAGCACCACACATCGGGGCTGCTCACGCGGCCTCCGACCGCGTCGTCGGCTTGCGCGGATCTTCGCGGGCTCACTAGTTTCGACCACGCAATCGAACCTCCGACACCGGCGTCGGGGCGCCCACCCCTGGAAGGACCGAGGAACAGCGTGACAGCTCAGCAGTCCACGGGCTCTCCCGTGCAGGCCGTGACCGGCAAGCTCGCCGAGTACCGGACCTTCCTCACCACCGCCGTGCGCAACCCGCGCATGGTCGGCGCCGCCACGCCCACCTCCGCAGCGGTGGCCGCGACGGTCGCGCAGGTCGTGCCCAGCACGGGCAAGCCCGTGGTCGTCGAGCTCGGCCCCGGCACCGGATCGCTGTCCGACGGCATCCACGCGCGGCTGCCCCTCGGCGCCCGGCACCTGGGCATCGAGCTCGGCGAGGACCTCGTCGCGCACCTGCGCGAGCACAAGCCCTGGCTCGAGGTGGTGCACGGTGACGCGGGCGAGCTGCAGGGCCTGCTCGCCGACCAGGGCATCGGGAAGGTCGACGCGATCATCAGCAGCATCCCGTGGTCGCTGCTCGACGACGCCACCCAGGACCGCATCCTCGGCCAGGCCGCGCAGGCCCTCAAGCCCCACGGCGCTTTCACCGCCCTGACCTACCTGCCCGCCGAGCGGACCCGGAACGCGCGTCGCTTCCGGGGGCGGCTGCACGAGACCTTCGACGAGGTCCTCACCCACACCACGTGGCGGAACTTCCCGCCGATCCTGCACTACCTCTGCCGGCGTCCCCTCGTCTGAGGAAACCCTCAACCGGGTACTTCCAGGCGAAACGCCTGGATCGGTCGGGTGGGGGGCTCGACCGCGCACCCGTTACGGTCGGGCGGCACCAACCCGGGGAGGGCGAGGAACCATGAACAAGCCGCACGAGTACCTGATGTTCGTGCGCCGTGCCGTGCAGAACCCGTCCCAGGTGGGCGCGGTGCTGCCGACCTCGGAGCACGTGGCACGTGCGGTCGCCGACGTGGTGCCCAGCCTCCGCGCCAGCACGGTGCTCGAACTGGGTCCGGGCACCGGGGCCTTGAGCGGACCGATCCAGCAGCGCACCGCACCGGGGTCCCGGCACTTGGCGGTGGAGATCGACCCCCAGCTGGTGCGCTACCTCAACCGCACCAAGCCGTGGCTGGAAGTCGTCCAGGGCGATGCGTCCCACCTGCGCAAGATCCTCGCCGACGTCGGCGTCGACCGGGTGGACGCGGTGATCAGCTCCATCCCGTGGACCCTGCTGCCTGCCGACGAGCAGCGCGAACTCCTGCACGAGGCGGCCGCGGTGATGAGCCCGGACGGCGTGTTCACCACCGTCACCTACTTGACGACCCTGTGGCGCTCCCAGACCAGGGAGTTCATCGGCGCCCTGCACGACACCTTCGACGAGGTGTTCCCCCGCAGCGCCGTGTGGCGCAACGTGCCTCCGGCCCGCGTCTACGCCTGCCGCCGCCCCAAGGGCTGACGGCTGTGATCCCTGGGGCGGGTGCGGCTCGGGTGAGCGGTCAGGAGTCCTCGGGGGCGGTGAGGACCCAGGGGCCGTCCTCGGTGATGGCGACCGTGTGCTCCCAGTGAGCCGCGCGGGAGCCATCGGCGGTGACGACGGTCCAGGCGTCGTCGAGCTCCTCGGTCTCCGCGGTGCCACCGGTGAGCATCGGCTCGACGGCGAGGCACATGCCGGGGCGCAGCTTCGGCCCGCGGCCAGGCTTGCCGAGGTTGGGCAGGAAGGGCTCCATGTGCATCTGGGTGCCGATCCCGTGACCGCCGTACTCGGCGATGATGCCGTACTCGCGTCCGTCGGCCTCGGCCGCCGCCAGCGCGGCGGTCTCCACCGCGTGCGAGATGTCGGTGAGGCGGTTGCCCGCGCGGACCTTCTCGATGCCCGCCCACATGGAGGCCTCGGTCGCGGCCGACAACGCGCGGTCGGCTTCGCTGATCTCGCCGATGGCCAGCGTGACGGCGGAGTCGCCGTGCCAGCCGTCGAGGATCGCGCCGCAGTCGACCGACAGCAGGTCGCCCCCGGAGACCACCTCGCGCACTGACGGGATGCCGTGCACGACCTTCTCGTTCAGCGACGCGCAGATCGAAGCGGGGAAGCCGTGGTAACCCTTGAAGGAGGGCACCGCGCCGGCATCGCGGATGACCTGCTCCGCGATGGCGTCGAGCTCACCGGTGCTCACACCGGGAACAGCCTTCTCCCGGACGGCCGCCAGCGCACGTGCGACGACGAGACCCGCGGCGCGCATCGCCTCGATCTCACCGCGCGACTTGAGCTCGATGCCCTTCCCCCGACGCAACAAGGCACTCACCTTCGAAGTATGTCCAGACGGCGCCGGGTCGCGCCCGGCGGATGGAATGACGACGGCCGGCCACCAGCGGTGACCGGCCGAGCGAAGTTCACTGGTGGTTGCGCAGCGCTTCCAGCGCGCGACCGGTGATCTCCTCGATCGAGCCCAAGGCGTCGATCTTGATGACCTTGTCCCGGTAGTAGTCCAGGATGGGTTCGGTCTCGTCGTGGTACACCGCCAGCCGGCGGCGGATGACGTCCTCGGTGTCGTCCGAGCGGCCGCGCGCCAGCATGCGCTTGACCAGCTCTTCCTCCGGCACGTCGAACTGCACGACCGCAGTCAGCTCGAGGTCCTTCTCCGCGAGGATACCGCTGAGCACCTCGGCCTGAGCGGAGTTGCGCGGGTAGCCGTCGAGCAGGAAGCCCTGGGCTGCGTCCTCGTCCCCGAGGCGGTCGCGCACCATCTCGTTGGTGACCTCGTCCGGCACCAGTTCACCGGCGTCCATGTAGCTCTTGGCCTTCTGGCCAAGCGGGGTGGAGTTGCCGATGTTCGCGCGGAACAGATCTCCGGTGGAGATGTGCGGCACGCCGAGCTTCTCGCTGAGCACGGCCGCCTGGGTACCCTTGCCGGCACCCGGCGGGCCGACGAGAACCAATCGCACCAAGGGTCTGCCTCCGAATCCTCACCATCGCGCGCCAACTGCTGACGAGCTACGCCGCACCGCCCCGTACCAACGGCGCAGCGATCCCAACCACCCTACGCATCGGCGACGGGCGGGCGAACACGCCCATGCGATATCGCACGCAAGGACAAGCACGCTGGTCCGGGCGTGTTCCACGCACGCCCGGACGCTCCAGCCTACCGGAGGAAGCCCTCGTACTTGCGTTGCGTGAGCTGGCTCTCGATCTGCTTCACGGTGTCCAAGCCCACGTTGACCATGATCAACACCGCGGTGCCGCCGAACGGGAAGTTCTGGTTCTGGCCCTGACCGCCGGTCAAGCCCAGGAAGAACATCGGCAGGATCGCCACGATGCCCAGGTACAGCGAACCGGGCAGGGTGATGCGGGAGAGCACGAAGCTCAGGTACTCCGCGGTCGGCCGACCGGGCCGGATACCGGGGATGAAGCCGCCGAACTTCTTCATGTCGTCCGCCCGCTCTTCCGGGTTGAACGTGATCGACACGTAGAAGTAGGCGAAGAAGATGATCAGCAGCATGTACAGCAGGATGTGCACCCAGCTGGACGGATCCACGATGTAGGTCTGCAGGAAGCGGGCCCACCAGCTGTCCTGGTTGCCGGCCAGCTGACCGATCAGCTGCGGCAGGTACAGCAGCGACGAACCGAAGATGACCGGGATGACGCCCGCCTGGTTGACCTTCAGCGGCAGGTAGGTGGACGTGCCGCCGTACATCCTGCGGCCGATCATCCGCTTGGCGTACTGGACCGGGATCCGGCGCTGCGCCTGCTCGATGAAGACGACGGTCGCGATGATCGCGATCGCGAAGAGGCAGACCATCGCGAACACCAGCGGGCCGTGCGAGGTCAGGATGTTGCCGCCCTCGGCGGGGATCCGCGAGGCGATCGAGACGAAGATCAGCAGCGACATGCCGTTGCCGATGCCGCGCTCGGTGATCAGCTCGCCCATCCACATCAGGACGGCGGCACCGGCGGTCATGACCACCACGATGGTGATCAGGTTCAGCACGGAGTCGTCCGGGATCGGCGAGACCGAGCAGCCCTGGAACAGCTGCCCGCGCACCGCGAGCGCGACGATGCCGGTGCCCTGCAGGACCGCCAGCGCGATCGTCAGGTACCGGGTGTACTGGGTGAGCTTGGCCTGGCCGGACTGGCCTTCCTTCTTCAGCTGCTCGAAGCGAGGGATGACCACCTGCAGCAGCTGGATTATGATGCTCGCGGTGATGTAGGGCATGATGCCCAGCGACAGCACCGACAGCTGCAGCAGCGCGCCACCGCTGAAGAGGGTCAGCAGTGAGTACACACTCTCAGCGCCGCTGCCCTGGATCTGCTCGATGCACTGCTGGATGTTGGGGTACGACACACCGGGCGACGGGATCGTCGCGCCGAGGCGGTAGAGCACCACCATCCCCAGCGTGAACAGGATCTTGCGGCGCAGGTCCGGCGTTGCCAGAGCCGAGCGGAAGGCGCCGAGCACGCGAACCTCCTGTACGCGAGCCGGTCGGAACCGGCCGGAAAACAAGCGGCCGGCTTCGCCAGCCGGCACGGCGGGAAACTCCTTGGACAAGGCCGCGGTCACCCACGGCACTACCGCGCGACTTTAGCAGGCCGAGGGGCGGATACGGACAGCGACCGAACCCTCACGAGTGTCAACTTGCTGCACCATCACCCTCGAACTGCGGCAACCGCGCCCTCCCGAGCGCGGTTGCCGTTATTCCCAGCGCGACCTGCGACGTTCGCGGAGAACGCGACGCCTCCCCACCAGCACGGGAAGCGGACCACGACCTCGCAGGTGGGACTGCGGATCAGCCGCAGTTGGCCTGCTTCTCCTCTTCGGTCATCGGGCGCGTCGACTGCGTGACCGTGCCGCCTTGGTCGTCGGCCGGACCGCTGGCTTCGAAGTCGTTCACGTACCAGATGTAGTGGTCGTAGAACTTGTCCTCGAAGTGGAGCTCGTAGGTCCCCTTGGCCTTCTGCATCTTCGCGCCGTGGTAGACCTGCCCGACCTCACCGGGACGCACCGTGATGAAGGTGGTCTGCGACTCGGTGTGCTCGGAACGCCACTCGTGGCCGTAGGTGGCCTTGAAGGTCACCTTGAAGACTTCACCGAAACTGGTGCTCATCGACAGCCCCACGCTGTTGCTCTCCGCGGTGCTGTCCGACCACGCCACGTTCATCATCTGCTCCTTGTCGGTGCAGTTGAAGACCGGAGCGCCCACCCCCTCGGAGGTGTTCTGGTAGTGCTCCACCTCTCCCTCGGGGTGGAACACGCAGCTGTCGGTGCCGTTGTCGCACTTCTCCAGCAGTTCTCGAACCGTGGGCTCGTCGGCCGCCGAGGCGGGCGGGGCCAACAGCAGAGCCGCCCCGAGCACCGACACGCAGCTCACCGCAATGCGCTTCATACTCGCGTTCCTCTCGATCACGTTCCCCCATCACCGGACACCCCCGCGTTCACACCCCGGGCGCACGCGCCCGGACGCCGGCCCCGAACTCGGCACCGGCACACCGCACCACCCGGCAGCCGGGCCCTTGAACCACCGCCGTGACCGGAGATCCGCACCCGCACGGCGAACTCCGATCGCGATCAGCAGCCCGGCCCCCGCCCCACCGGAGGCCGGACCACCGCCCCGACCGGACCACCGCTCGGTTCCACGGACCCGGGATTCCCTCGGTGATCGGAAGGCGGTTCACCGCGGTGACCCGTTCCCGCCCACCACGACAGGAGGTCCTGGCTCCCACAGCGGCCGACAGCCCACTCCCGGGACCAGAGGCCTGGAGCACCTCAGGATCGGGCGCCGAGTCACCCGCGAACCGACGGTCCGGACAACCGCCGGAGATCGGACCACCGCCCACCGAGGGCGGACACCCGTCCCGATCGGTCCTCCCGACCACGGCCCGCGTCCAAGGACCCGGGTCACCGCGGTGATCGGAAGGCGGGCAACCGCGGTGACCGGACCCCCGGGCTCTCACGGCAACCCGGACTCCGTGGCCAGGTGTTCCGCCACCACCGCCGGGCCAGATGTTCGAGTCGCCCAAGCGGACCCGGGTCACCACGGCGACCGGAACCCGTGCCCCACCACCGGAACCGGCGACCGGTGCACCGCTCGGTGCGGGGTCAGACTGCGGTCGCCGGTCCCGGGGCCGGAACACAGCAGGACCGGAGGGTGGGTCGTTGCGGTGTTCCGGGACGTCGCCCGGTCACCGGCGGTGGGGTCACGGGCAGGCGTCTACTTCTTCCTGGGTCATGTCCCGCGTGTGCTGGCTGACCGCGGTCGAGGAGTCCTCGGCGGGGCCGGTGACCTCGAAGTCGTTGACGTACCAGATGTAGTGGTCGTGGAACTTGTCCTCGAAGTGCAACTCGTAGGTGCCGCGCACCTTCTGCATCTGCGCGGCGCGCTCGACCCAGCCGACCTGGTGCGAGCGGGTGTCGACGAAGGTCGTCTGCGACTCGGTGTGCGACTCCTCCCAGGTGTGCTCGAAAGTCTGCTCGTAGCTGACGGCGAAGACCTTCCCGAAGCCCGCCTCGGTGGTCATCGCCAGACCGACGCTGTTGCTCTGCGAGGTGGTGTCCGACCAGCTCACGTTGTGCCGCTGGTCGTCAGGCGTGCAGTTGTAGACCGGGTCGCCGACCTGCTTCGCGTCGGCGGTGAAGTACTCGGGCTCGCCCGCCGGGTGGAACACGCAGCTGTCGGTGCCGTTGTCGCACTTCTCCAGCAGCTCGCGCACCGTCGGCTCGTCCGCCGCGCTGACGCCCCGGGCGCTGATGGCGCCGGCGTCCTCGGCGTTGGCGGTGGCGGGCACCGCGAGTGCGCCGATCACGCTCGCCGAGGCCACCACAGTGCGGATCGTTCGTGCGTGCATCGCGACATCCCCTCAGCTCAGGCCGACCGACTGGGTGCGGTCGTTCATCATCGAACCGACGTCGGGCGTGTTCTCCTTGAAGGGCCCGTCGCGCTCACCGCCCAGGTCGGGCTCCGGGTACAGCCAGATCCAGCAGCCGCCCCACGGCTGCACCGAGGAGACGACGTCCTTCCAGTCGTCGGGCAGGTTGATCTGGAAGTTGACGACACCGTCCTTCTCGCACATCTCGGAGCCGTAGACGGTGAAGCTGCTGCCGCCGTAGTCGGGATCGGTGAACAACGTCGCCTGGATGACGTCGCCCCGAGCGTCCCTGGGCTGCGCGGTGGCCTCGGCCAGCGTGCTGAAGCACCGCGTCTCGCCGGTGCTGGAGTGGTAGCGGCAGTGGGTGTCCGGCCGTGGGGATTGCCCGCCGGCCTGGGCCGCCGCCGCTCCCGGGACAACCGCGGCCAACACCGCGACGATCACCAGGACGGCACGCCGTCCCACCTGTCGTGGTCGCATACGCCGTCGTTCCTCCCTCGATTCGCCCACGCCGTCCGGGTGGAACGGCGAGAGCAAAGCTAAGGACTGCCGGAACGGCGGCACACCAACGAAAAGACGCTGGTCAGGCACACTTCCGCCTGAAGCTCTTCGGTGGATCGGCTTGGGCCGGTGGGAGGGTCCGGGATTCGCGCATCTCGCGGCCCGAGAACTCGCGATCCGGCTAAGTGAAGTGCCCAGCGTGGTTTCCCGAGCGCGCAGCGTATCGCGACTGGGAAGTTGTGGGAATCAGGAAGAAGGCGGAGTTCGGAATGGGAAAAGAAGAAGACCCGCCACCCCGGTGGGGTGGCGGGTCTTCGACTTGGAACTCGATCAGCGCTCGATCTTGGTGACCGAACCGCCGGCGGCGGTGATCTTCTCCTGAGCGCTGCCGGTGAAGGCGTGGGCGGTGACGTCGAGCTTGACGCCCTCCAGGTCCCCGTCGCCGAGGATCTTCACCAGCTCGTTCTTCTTGACCAGGCCCTTGGCGACCAGCTCGTCGAAGCCGACGGTGCCGCCTTCCGGGAACGCCTGGACGAGCTTGCCGAGGTTCACACCCTGGTACTCGGTGCGGAAGCGGTTCTTGAAGCCGCGGAGCTTCGGGAGCCGCATGTGGATCGGCATCTGCCCACCCTCGAAACGAGGGGAGACGTTCTTCCGGGCCTTGGTGCCCTTGGTACCCCGACCGGCGGTCTTGCCCTTGGAGGCCTCACCGCGGCCGACGCGGATCTTGTCGCGCTTGGCACCGGGGGCCGGACGCAGGTCGTGCAGTTTGATGACCATGTCAGTCGACCTCCTCGACCGTCACCAGGTGACGGACGGCATTGACCATGCCGCGCACGTTGGAGTCGTCCGGGCGAACCACGGACTGACGGATCTTGCGCAGGCCGAGGCTGCGCATGGTGTCGCGCTGGTTCTGCTTGGTGCCGACCAGCCCGCGCACCTGGGTGATCTTGAGCTGTGCCATGACGATCAGACCCCCTGCCCGGCGGCACGAGCGCGCATGATGAACGCCGGAGCGACATCTTCCAGCGGCAGGCCACGGCGAGCCGCGACCTCCTCCGGACGCTGCAGCTGCCTGAGCGCGTGCACCGTGGCCTTGACGATGTTGATCGGGTTGTCCGAGCCCAGCGACTTGCTCAGCACGTCGTGGATGCCGGCGCACTCCAGCACCGCGCGCACCGGGCCACCGGCGATGACACCGGTACCGGCGCTGGCCGGGCGCAGCAGCACGACGCCGGCGGCGTCCTCACCCTGCACCGGGTGCGTGATGGTGCCGCCCAGGCGCGGGACGCGGAAGAAGTTCTTCTTCGCCTCCTCGACACCCTTGGCGATGGCCGCGGGAACTTCCTTGGCCTTGCCGTAGCCGACACCGACCATGCCGTCACCGTCGCCGACGACGACGAGAGCGGTGAAGCTGAAGCGCCGACCACCCTTGACGACCTTCGCGACGCGGTTGATGGTCACGACACGTTCGAACTGCGGGGTCTTCTCTTGGGCCGCCCCGCCACGGCCGCCGTCGCGGCGGTCCCGGCGGTCCTTGCCGCCGGACTCCCCGCCTTCACGCCGAGTGCGTCCAGGCATCAGGCGTCCCTTCCAGTTTCGTTCTTACGCACTTGTCAGAACTCCAGTCCGCCGTCACGGGCGGCGTCGGCCAGTGCGGCCACGCGACCGTGGTAGGCGTTACCGCCGCGGTCGAACACGACCTTCTCGACACCGGCGTCCTTGGCACGGGCGGCGACGAGCTCGCCGACCTTGGTGGCCATGGCACTCTTGTCGCCCTCGAAGCCGCGGAGCTCGGACTCCAGGCTCGTGGCCGACGCGACGGTGTGGCCCTTGGTGTCGTCGATGACCTGCGCGGTGATGTTGCGCAGCGACCGGGTGACGACCAGACGCGGGCGCTCGGCGGTGCCCAGGATCTTCTTCCGGAGGCGCGTGTGACGCTTGGCGCGGGCGAGCCGACGCTTGGTCGAGATGTCCTTGCCAACCGGCTTGCGCTTGGTAGCTGTCTCGCTCATGGTCACTTACCCGTCTTTCCGACCTTGCGGCGGATGGTCTCACCCGCGTACCGGACACCCTTGCCCTTGTACGGGTCGGGCTTGCGCAGCTTGCGGATACGAGCCGCGATCTCGCCGACCAGCTGCTTGTCGATGCCCTTGACCGAGAGCTTGGTCGGGCCGTCGACCGCGAACTGGATGCCGTCCGGCGGCTCGATCACGATGGTGTGGCTGTAGCCGAGGGAGAACTCGAGGTTCGATCCCTTCTGCAGCACTCGGTAACCGACACCCGTGATCTCCAGGTCCTTCTGGAAACCCTGGCTCACGCCGATCACCATGTTGTTGACGAGAGTCCGGGTCAGCCCGTGCAGCGACCGGCTCTCCCGTTCGTCGTCGGGGCGCTTGACCAGCACCGCGCCATCCTCGTCCTTCTCGACGACGATCGGCTCGCGGACCTGGTGCGACAGCTCGCCCTTGGGGCCCTTCACGGTCACCGCCTGGCCGTCGACGCTCACCTCGACGCCGGAGGGGACGGTGATCGGCAGCTTTCCGATGCGCGACATAGCCGCTCGTCCTCCCTTACCAGACGTAGGCGAGGACTTCCCCGCCCACGCCCTTCTTCATGGCCTGCCGGTCGGTCAGGAGACCGCCGGAGGTCGAGATGATGGCGACGCCCAGACCACCGAGAACCTTCGGCAGGTTCGTGGACTTGGCGTAAACCCGCAGACCGGGCTTGGAGACCCGGCGCAGGCCCGCGATGCTCCGCTCGCGGTTCGGGCCGTACTTCAGCTCGACGACGAGGTTCTTGTGCGTGTCCCCGTCCTCGACGCGGGAGCCCGAGACGTAGCCCTCGCGCTTGAGGATCTCAGCGATGTTGGCCTTCAGCTTGGAGTGCGGCATCACGACCTCGTCGTGGTATGCCGAGTTCCCGTTGCGCAGACGCGTCAGCATGTCTGCGATCGGATCGGTCATCGTCATGACCAGCTCAACCTTTCTCGTCTGGTTCCGATGAGCCCGGACCGGACACACCCTGGCGGGCGGACGTCTGGACTCTGGCCTGGACGAAGTTCGGGGCCTCCCGCCGCGGTGACGGGGCCCTGTTCTAGTCGTGCACGAGCACGGCTCGCGTGCGGAGCGTGGGCATCAGCCCTGGTAGCGCCTGCTTCAGGGTAAAGGCCGCCGGACACCACCGGGCAACCGGCCCCGAAGCAGGCGGAAGCTCACCAGGAGGACTTGCTCACGCCGGGCAGCTCACCCGCGTGCGCCATGTCGCGGAAGCAGACGCGGCACAGCCCGAACTTGCGGAACACCGAACGCGGACGCCCGCACTTCTGGCAACGGGTGTAGCCGCGAACCTTGAACTTCGGCTTCTTGGCCGCCTTGATGACCAGCGCCTTCTTCGCCATCGCTCAGTTCTCCTTGAACGGGAAGCCCAGGTGCTTGAGCAGCGCCCGGCCCTCTTCATCGTTGGTGGCAGTGGTAACGACGGTGATGTCCATGCCCCGCGGACGGTCGATGCTGTCCGGGTCGATCTCGTGGAACATCGACTGCTCGTTGAGGCCGAACGTGTAGTTGCCCCTGCCGTCGAACTGCTTCGGCGAAAGACCGCGGAAGTCACGGATGCGCGGCAGCGCGATGGTGACCAGGCGGTCCAGGAACTCCCACATGCGGTCGCCGCGCAGGGTCACCCGCGCGCCGATCGGCATGCCCTCGCGCAGCTTGAACTGCGCGATGGACTTGCGGGCCCGACGAACCTCGGGCTTCTGGCCGGTGATGGCGGCGAGGTCGCGAACCGCGCCCTCGATCAGCTTGCTGTCCCGCGCGGCGTCGCCAACACCCATGTTGACCACGACCTTGACCGCACCCGGCACCTGCATGGGGTTGGAGTAGTTGAACTCCTCGTGCAGGGCCTGGCGGATCTCCTCGCGGTACCGGGTCTTGAGCCGGGGGACGATCTTCTCAGCAGTGGTCATGATCAGATGTCCTTACCGTTGCGGCGCGAGACGCGAACCTTCTTGCCGTCCTCGTCGATGCGGTGACCGACGCGGGTCGGCTTGCCGTCCGAGTCCACGACCATCACGTTGCTCACGTGGATCGGGGCTTCCTGGGTGACGATGCCACCGGACTGCGCGCCACGCTCGGTCCGGGAGACCTTGGTGTGCTTCTTGATCCGGTTGACGCCCTCGACCAGGACCCGCTGCTCCGCCGGCATGGCCTTGATGACCTTGCCCTTGGCGCCCTTGTCCTTACCGGAGATGACGACGACCGTGTCGCCCTTCTTGATCTTCATGATCACAACACCTCCGGCGCGAGCGAGATGATCTTCATGAACTTCTTGTCGCGCAGCTCTCGGGCCACCGGCCCGAAGATGCGGGTACCCCGCGGCTCGCCACCCGGCTTCACCAGGACGGCGGCGTTCTCGTCGAACCGGATGTAGGAACCATCCGCGCGACGCTTCTCCTTCTTCTGCCGGACGATGACGGCCTTGACCACATCGCCCTTCTTGACTCCGGAACCGGGGATGGCTTCCTTGACGGTCGCCACGATGATGTCCCCGAGGCCCGCGTAGCGCCGGCCCGACCCACCGAGGACACGGATCGTGAGGATCTCCTTGGCCCCGGTGTTGTCGGCGACGCGAAGTCGCGACTCCTGCTGGATCACGTCTGACTCCTGACCCTAAGTGCCCGAACCCTGTGCCCGGACACACTCTGGCGTGCCAAATTGCCGACCTGACACGCGCGGTCAACTTCCACGAGCGAAACGGCCGGCCGCTGATCTCGCCGGCGACCGGCCGGTTCGCCGTGTCGTTCCGAGCGACCACCTGCGCATGCAGGCCCACCCAGAACTTTGTTGATTACTTGGCCTTCTCGACGACCTCGACCAGCCGCCAGCGCTTGCGCGCCGACAGCGGACGGGTCTCCATCAGCAGCACCCGGTCGCCGACACCGGCCGTGTTGGCCTCGTCGTGCGCCTTGACCTTGGTGGTCTGCCGCATGACCTTGCCGTAGAGGGCGTGCTTCTTGCGGTCTTCCAGGGAGACCACGATCGTCTTGTTCATCTTGTCCGAGACGACGTAGCCCTCGCGCACCTTGCGGCTGTTGCGCTCCACGCCCTGTCCTTTCTCACTCATGCCGCGCCCTCCTCAGCGCCTTCGGGGTTAACCGTCAGGCCCAGTTCGCGCTCGCGCATGATGGTGTAGATCCGGGCGATGTCCTGGCGGACGACGCGCAGCCGCCGGTTGTTCTGCAGCTGACCCGTGGCCATCTGGAACCGGAGGTTGAACAGCTCTTCCTTCGATTCCTTCAGCCGCTGCACGAGCTCCTCGTTGTTCAGCTCGCGGAGCTCGGATGCGGTGACACCCGCTGCCATCAGAAGTCACCACCCTCGCGGGACACGATCTTGCACTTCATCGGGAGCTTGTGCGCCGCACGAGTCAGCGCCTCGATCGCCGTCTTCTCGTTCGGGAAGGTCAGCTCGAACATGATGCGTCCGGGCTTGACGTTGGCGACCCAGGACTCCGGCGAACCCTTACCGGAACCCTGACGGGTTTCGGCCGGCTTCTTGGTCAGCGGGCGGTCCGGGAAGATGTTGATCCACACCTTGCCGCCACGCTTGACGTGCCGGGTGATGGCGATACGGGCCGACTCGATCTGACGGTTGGTCACGTAGCCGTGCTCGATCGCCTGAATGCCGTACTCGCCGAAACTGATCCGGGTGCCACCCTTGGCGAATCCCTTGCGCTTCGGCGCGTGGCTCTTGCGCCACTTCACCCTGCGTGGGACGAGCACGTCTCAGCCCTCCGTCTTCTCTTCAGCCGGCGCAGCCTGCTGCTGCTCGCCCTCCGAGGCCTTGGCCTCGGCCTTGGCGGGCTTGTCAGCACCACCGCGCTCGCCACGATCCGCACCGCCACGGCGACGGCCACCGCGGTCACCACGGCCACCCCGCTCGTTGCGGTCGCCGCCGCGCGGCGGGCGAACCTCGGACTCCTGCTGCTTCTGCTTCAGGCCACCGACCAGCTCGCCCTTGTAGATCCACACCTTGACGCCGATGCGCCCGAAGGTGGTGCGGGCCTCGAAGAAGCCGTAGTCGATGTCCGCACGCAGCGTGTGCAGCGGAACGCGACCCTCGCGGTAGAACTCCGAGCGCGACATCTCCGCGCCGCCCAGACGGCCGCCGCACTGCACCCGGATGCCCTTGACCTGCGGCGAGCGCATGGCCGACTGGATGGCCTTGCGCATCGCACGCCGGAAGGACACGCGGTTGGACAGCTGCTCGGCCACACCCTGTGCGACGAGCTGGGCGTCCGCCTCGGGGTTCTTGACCTCGAGGATGTTGAGCTGGACCTGCTTGCCGGTCAGCTTCTCGAGGGAACCGCGGATGCGGTCCGCCTCGGCACCACGACGGCCGATGACGATGCCCGGCCGGGCGGTGTGGATGTCCACGCGGACGCGCTCACGGGTGCGCTCGATCTCCACCTTCGAGATCCCAGCGCGCTCCATTCCGCGAGACAGCTGCCGGCGGATCTTGACGTCTTCCGCGACGTACTCCGAGTACTGCTTGTCGGCGTACCAGCGAGACTTCCAGTCCGTGGTGATGCCGAGTCGGAAGCCGTGCGGGTTGATCTTCTGACCCACTACCGGGCACTCCCCTTCTGGCTCTTTCGGGACTTGGTCGCCGCAGCGGGACGAGATTCGACCTCGACCGTGATGTGGCTGGTCCGCTTCCGGATCCGGTACGCACGGCCCTGCGCGCGCGGCCGGAACCGCTTCAACGTCGGACCCTCGTCCACGTACGCGTGGCTCACGACCAGCGTCTCGGGATCGAGGGAAAGGTTGTTCTCCGCGTTGGCGATCGCACTGGCGAGCACCTTCGACACCGGACCGCTGGCGGTCTGCGGCGCGAACTGGAGCACGGCCAGGGCATCGCTGGCGCTCCGGCCCTTGATGAGCTCGACCACGCGGCGCGCCTTCATAGGCGAGACGCGGACGAACCGGGCCCGCGCCACTGCGCGCGGGGATTCCGCGACAGTGGAGTCGGAACGGGCTGTCATCCTGCTACCCCTTGCTCTTACTCGTTCGTGTCACAGACCCGCTCAGCGGCGGCGCGACTTCCGGTCGTCCTTGACGTGGCCCTTGAAAGTGCGGGTCGGGGCGAACTCGCCCAGCTTGTGCCCGACCATCGCTTCGGTGATGAACACCGGGACGTGCTTGCGGCCGTCGTGCACCGCGAAGGTGTGACCCAGCATGTCCGGGATGATCGTCGACCGGCGGGACCAGGTCTTGATCACGGTCTTCTTGCCCGACTCGTTGAGCGCGTCCACCTTCTTGAGCAGGTGGTCGTCCACGAACGGGCCCTTCTTCAGGCTGCGTGGCATGTTTTCTTACCTCCCTGCTCAGCGCTTCTTGCCGGTGCGACGGCGGCGGACGATGAGCTTGTCACTCGGCTTGCGGAGACGGGTACGACCCTCCGGCTTGCCGCTCGGGTTGACCGGGTGGCGACCACCGGAAGTCTTGCCCTCACCACCACCGTGCGGGTGGTCCACCGGGTTCATGACGACACCGCGGACGGTCGGGCGCTTGCCCTTCCACCGCATCCGGCCGGCCTTGCCCCAGCTGATGTTGGCGTGCTCCGAGTTGCCGACCTCGCCGACGGTGGCCCGGCAGCGCGCGTCCACGTTGCGGATCTCGCCCGAAGGCATCCGCAGCTGGGCGTACGGACCGTCCTTGGCCACCAGCTGCACCCGGGCACCGGCCGAACGAGCGATCTTCGCGCCCTGACCAGGGCGGAGCTCGATCGCGTGGATCACGGTACCGGTGGGGATGTTGCGCAGCGGCAGGTTGTTGCCCGGCTTGATGTCGGCCCGAGCGCCGGCCTCGATCGAGTCACCCTGCTTCACACCGTTCGGCGCGACGATGTAGCGCTTCTCGCCGTCGGCGTAGTGCAGGAGCGCGATCCGAGCGCTGCGGTTCGGGTCGTACTCGATGTGCGCGACCTTGGCCGGCACACCGTCCTTGTCGTTGCGGCGGAAGTCGATCAGGCGGTAGGCCCGCTTGTGACCGCCACCCTTGTGCCGCGTGGTGATCTTGCCTTGAGCGTTGCGCCCCGCCTTGCGGTTCAGCGGAACGATCAGCGACTTCTCCGGCTCCGTCCGGGTGATCTCGGCGAAGTCGGACACGCTCGAGCCACGACGGCCAGGCGTCGTCGGCTTGTGCTTGCGAATGCCCATTTCTAAAGAAACCTCGTCCTAATCAGCACCGTCAGGCGGCCGGACCACCGAAGATCTCGATCGCCTTGCTCTCCGGCGTCAGGGTGACGATCGCGCGCTTGGTGTCCTTGCGCTTGCCGAACCCGGTGCGGGTCCGCTTGCGCTTGCCAGAGCGGTTGATCGTGTTGACGCTGGCGACCTTGACGTCGAAGATCTGCTCGATGGCGATCTTGATTTCGGTCTTGTTCGAGCGCGGGTCCACCAAGAAGGTGTACTGCGACTGCTCCAGCAGCCCGTAGCTCTTCTCGGAGATCACCGGCTTGAGGATGATGTCCCGGGGGTCGGCGCTCACTGCTCTGCCTCCTCAGCGGAAGAAGCGGCGGCCTTGACCGACCGGCCCTTGGCCGGGCCTGCGACGAAGCGGTCGTAGGCGGCCTTGGTGAACACCACGTCGTCGCTGTTGAGCACGTCGTAGGTGTTCAGCTGACCCGGGTCGATCAGGTGCACGTTCTCAAGGTTCCGCAGGCTCAACCACGAGTTCTGCTCGTCGTGGCGGTCGAGAACGACCAGAACCTTCTTGGCCTCGGTCCAGTTCCGCAGCGCGGTCCTGGCCGACTTGGTGGACGGCTTCTCACCGTCGACGACGCCGGTGACCACGTGCAGCTGGCCGGCGCGAACCCGGTCGGAGAGGGCACCGCGCAGGGCGGCCTTCACCATCTTCTTCGGGGTCCGCTGGGTGTAGTCCCGCGGCTGCGGACCGTGGACGGTCCCACCACCGGCGAACTGGGGCGCACGGATCGAGCCCTGGCGGGCGTTGCCGGTGCCCTTCTGCCGGTACGGCTTCTTGCCGCCGCCGGAGACCTGGCCGCGGGTCTTCGTGGCGTGCGTGCCCTGGCGGGACGCGGCCATCTGGGCCACGACGACCTGGTGCATCAGCGCCACGTTCGCCTGCGCGTCGAAAATCTCGGCCGGCAGGTCGACGGTGCCGTCGGTCTTGCCGTCCGGGGTACGGACGTCGAGCGTCAAGCTCATCACGCACCACCCTTCGCGGGGCTCTTCACCAGCACCAGGCCGCCCTTGGGGCCGGGCACGGCGCCCTTGATCAGCAGCAGGCCGTTGTCGCCCTCGACCTTGTGCACCTTCAGGTTCTGCGTGGTGACGCGGCTGGAACCCATCCGCCCCGCCATGCGCATGCCCTTGAACACGCGACCGGGGGTCGCGCAGCCGCCGATCGAACCCGGCTTGCGGTGCACGGCCTGAGCACCGTGGCTCATCGGCTGGCGGTGGAAACCGTGCCGCTTGATGGTGCCCGCGAAGCCCTTGCCCTTGCTGGTGCCGACCACGTCGACCACCGCGCCCGCCTCGAAGAGGTCCGCGCTGATCTCCTGGCCGAGCTCGTACTCACCGGCGTCCGCGGTGCGCAGCTCGACGACGTGACGGCGCGGGGTGACACCGGCCTTGGTGAAGTGGCCGCTGCGCGGCTTGTTCACCCGGCGGGGGTCGATGGCGCCGAACGCCAGCTGCACGGCCGAGTAGCCGTCCTTCTCAGTGGTCCGGATCTGGGTGATCACGTTCGGCCCGGCCTGCACGACGGTGACCGGGACAACCCGGTTCTTGTCGTCGAAGACCTGGGTCATGCCGAGCTTCGTGCCCAGAATCCCCTTGATCTGCCTGTCAGACATTGGTCTCGTTCTCTCCGCTACCTCGTCGCCGTGCCTTACTGGATGTTCACGTCGACGCTGGCCGGCAGGTCGATGCGCATCAACGCGTCGACCGTCTTCGGCGTCGGTTCGAGGATGTCGATGAGCCGCTTGTGCGTCCGCATCTCGAAGTGCTCCCGCGAGTCCTTGTACTTGTGCGGGGAGCGGATGACGCAGTAGACGTTCTTCTCAGTGGGCAGCGGCACCGGCCCGACGACCCGAGCGCCGGTGCGCGTCACGGTCTCGACGATCTTGCGTGCGGACGCGTCGATCGCCTCGTGGTCGTAGGCCTTGAGCCGGATGCGGATCTTCTGTCCCGCCATGGTGGCTTGCCGTTCCTCTAGTCTCGTGCCGCGGTTAGGTACATGGGTGCAGGGCGCACCCATGGGTGCCCCTCACGGCCCTCAGCTTGGTGTCGTCCCCGATACCGGGAGCCGTCACAGCTCTCAGTCCGCCCCTGTTCAGGTGTCTAGGTGCCCGGTACACGCGGTCGGGCGTGTCGCCCAGCTGCCGCACACCGGTCCCCTCGAACTTCGCCGATGGGGTGGGCCCGGAGGCCCGTACACCTTTCTTGTGCCCTGCTCGGCCGACCGAGCGGCCGTGGGATCGGAATCCGAGTGAGAACGGAGCCGAACACCGAACAAGGGCGCGAGGCCCTCGCACCAAGGCGGCCGGAGCTTCATCGCGGCTAGCTGGACCGGAGCACCGGTCCGTGGCCTGAGTTCCGACCGCCCTGAACGAGCAACCCGTACAGGATGGCACATGCCCTGCACCACCCGGAAATCGGGGGTCGTTCTGCGGGACCGAGGTCACGCAGAACATGAGAGGACCCGCTTCCCGAGCGGAAAGCGGGTCCTCGTCACATCACTTGTTGATCTTCGTGACCCGACCGGCGCCGACGGTGCGGCCACCCTCGCGGATCGCGAAGCGCAGACCCTCGTCCATCGCGATGGGCTGGATCAGCTGGACCGACATCTCGGTGTTGTCGCCCGGCATGACCATCTCGGTGCCCTCGGGCAGGGTCACAACGCCGGTCACGTCCGTGGTCCGGAAGTAGAACTGCGGACGGTAGTTGTTGAAGAACGGCGTGTGACGGCCACCCTCGTCCTTGGACAGGATGTAGACCTGCGCCTCGAACTCGGTGTGCGGGGTGGTGGTGCCCGGCTTCACGACGACCATGCCGCGCTCGACCTCTTCGCGCTTGATACCGCGAATCAGCAGACCGACGTTGTCGCCCGCCTGGCCCTCGTCGAGGAGCTTGCGGAACATCTCGACACCGGTGACGGTGGTCTTGAGCGGCTTCTCCTTGATGCCGACCAGTTCCACCTCCTCATTCACCTTGATGACACCGCGCTCGACGCGGCCGGTGATGACGGTGCCGCGGCCGGTGATCGAGAAGACGTCCTCGACCGGCATCAGGAACGGCTTGTCGGTGGCGCGCACCGGGTCCGGCACGTTCTCGTCGACAGCGTCCATCAGCTCGACGATCTTGTTGGCCCACTCCTCGTCGCCCTCCAGCGCCTTCAGCGCGGAGACGCGGACGACCGGCACGTCGTCACCCGGGAACTCCTGGGACGACAGCAGCTCGCGGACCTCCATCTCGACGAGCTCGAGGATCTCCTCGTCGTCGACCATGTCGGACTTGTTCAGCGCGACCAGGATGTACGGGACGCCGACCTGGCGAGCCAGCAGCACGTGCTCGCGGGTCTGCGGCATCGGGCCGTCGGTCGCGGCGACCACCAGGATCGCACCGTCCATCTGGGCGGCACCGGTGATCATGTTCTTCACGTAGTCAGCGTGACCCGGAGCGTCGACGTGAGCGTAGTGACGCTTCTCCGTCTGGTACTCGACGTGCGCGATCTGAATGGTGATGCCGCGCTCTTTTTCCTCCGGCGCCTTGTCGATCTCGTCGAACGGCGTGAAGGGGTTCAGCTCCGGGTACTTCTGGTGCAGAACCTTGGTGATGGCTGCGGTGAGCGTGGTCTTGCCGTGGTCAACGTGACCGATGGTCCCGATGTTGACGTGCGGCTTGTCCCTCTCGAACTTCGCCTTCGCCACTGGATTGTCCTCCTGGACTTGTTTACTTTCCGCCGTACGACTTGTTGTGCCAGGCGGAGTCCTGTCGGGTAGGTGGCGAGCGGACCGCTCCCGTAGCGGTCGCGGCCTGCTCGCCGCCGTCTGGAGGGGATTGCTCCCCGGTCGCCTTCGCGAGGCGTCGCCTCGTGGCCGGCCCCGTCACCCGGGGCCGACCAGCGGGTCACTCGCCCGTTGCCTTGGCGATGATCTCCTTAGCCACACCGGCCGGAACCTCGGCGTAGGAGTCGAACACCATCGAGTAGTTGGCACGACCCTGGGTCTTCGACCGCAGGTCGCCGACGTACCCGAACATCTCGGACAGCGGCACGAGAGCCTTGACGACGCGGGTACCGCTGCGCTCCTCCATGGCCTGGATGTGACCACGGCGGGAGTTCAGGTCACCGATGACCTCGCCCATGTAGTCCTCGGGCGTGGTCACCTCGACCGCCATCATCGGTTCGAGCAGCGCCGGAGACGCCTTGGCGGCGGCTTCCTTGAGCGCCATCGAACCGGCGACCTTGAAGGCCATTTCCGAGGAGTCGACCTCGTGGTACTGGCCGTCGAGCAAGGTCACCTTCACGCCGACCAGCGGGTAGCCGGCCAGAACGCCGTACTGCATGGCGTCCTGCGCACCCTGGTCGACCGACGGGATGTACTCCCGCGGGATCCGACCGCCCGTGACCTTGTTGACGAACTCGTAGGTCGCGCTGTCGGACGTCTGCTCGATCGGGTCGAGCCGGATGATCACGCGTGCGAACTGACCGGAACCACCGGTCTGCTTCTTGTGCGTGAACTCGTACTTCTCGATCGTCTTGCGAATCGTCTCGCGGTAGGCCACCTGCGGCTTACCGATGTTCGCCTCGACCTTGAAGTCGCTCTTCATGCGGTTGACCAGCACCTCGAGGTGCAGCTCACCCATGCCCTTGATGATGGTCTGACCGGTCTCGTCGTCCAGGTTGACCTGGAACGTCGGGTCCTCCTCGGCGAGCTTCTGGATCGCCGTGGAGAGCTTCTCCTGGTCGGCCTTCGTCTTGGGCTCGATGGCCACCTCGATGACCGGCGCCGGGAACGTCATCGACTCGAGGACGATCGGGTTCGCGGAGTCGCTCAGGGTGTCACCGGTGGTGGTCTCCTTGAGACCGATCACCGCGTAGATGTGACCGGCCTGGATCTCCTCGACCGGGTTCTCCTTGTTGGAGTGCATCTGGAACATCTTCCCGATGCGCTCCTTGCGGCCCTTGGTCGAGTTGATGACCTGAGCACCGGAAGCGACCTTGCCGGAGTAGACCCGGATGTAGGTCAGCTTGCCGAAGAACGGGTGCACCGCGACCTTCGAGACCAGCGCGGAGAACGGCTCCTGCGTGCTCGGCTTGCGCTCCGCCGGGGTCTCCCCGTCGGGCAGGGTCCCCTGCACCGGCGGGACGTCGAGCGGCGAGGGCAGGTAGTCGACGACCGCGTCGAGCATGGGCTGGACGCCCTTGTTCTTGAACGCGGTACCGCAGATGACCGGGAACGCCTCGCGGTCGATCGTGATCTTGCGGATGCCGTCCTTGATCTGCTGCTCGGTCAGCTCCTCGCCGCTGAAGTAGGCCTCCATGAGGGCCTCATCAGTCTCGGCGACGGCCTCGACGAGCTTCTCCCGGTACTCGGCGGCCTTCTCGGCCAGCTCCGCCGGGATGTCCTCGACCTCGTAGTCGGTGCCCTTCTGGACCTCGCCGCGCCAGGTCAGCGCCTTCATCTGGACCAGGTCGACAACGCCCTGGAAGTCGGACTCCACACCGATCGGGAGCTGCAGGACCAGCGGCTTGGCGTGCAGCCGGTCCTCGATGGTGCTCACGGTGTAGTAGAAGTCCGCACCCAGCTTGTCCATCTTGTTGACGAAGCAGATGCGCGGAACCTCGTACTTGTCCGCCTGGCGCCAGACCTGCTCGGACTGGGGCTCAACACCTTCCTTGCCGTCGAACACCGCGACCGCGCCGTCGAGGACGCGCAGCGAGCGCTCCACCTCGACGGTGAAGTCGACGTGGCCCGGGGTGTCGATGATGTTGATCTGGGTGTCGCCCCAGAAGGTGGTGGTAGCAGCCGAGGTGATCGTGATACCCCGCTTCTGCTCCTCTTCCATCCAGTCCATCTGAGACGCGCCGTCGTGCGTCTCACCGAGCTTGTGCGTGATCCCGGTGTAGTACAGAACGCGCTCGGTCGTGGTGGTCTTGCCCGCATCGATGTGGGCCATGATGCCGATGTTGCGGACCTTGGTCAGGTCAGTCAGCACGTCGCGTGCCACGAGATTCTTCCCCGTTCCCTAACAGCAGGTGCAAGTCGCGGTGACAGGTGCAAAGCTGTCGAATCGGTTCGGCTGGCGGGCAAGACCCACCAGATGTCACCAGCGGTAGTGCGCGAAGGCCTTGTTGGACTCCGCCATCTTGTGCGTGTCTTCGCGCTTCTTGACGCTCGCACCGAGACCGTTGCTCGCGTCCAGCAGCTCGTTCATCAGGCGATCGACCATGGTCTTCTCGCGGCGCTGCCGGGAGTAGCTGACCAGCCAGCGCAGCGCGAGGGTGGTGGACCGGCCGGCCCGCACCTCGATCGGCACCTGGTAGGTCGCGCCACCCACGCGGCGGCTGCGGACCTCCAGGGTCGGCTTGACGTTGTCCAGGGCACGCTTGAGCGTGACGACCGGGTCGGTGCCGGTCTTCTCCCGGCAGCCTTCCAGAGCCGCGTACACGATCCTCTCGGCCAGCGAACGCTTGCCGTCGACGAGGACCTTGTTCACCAGCTGCGTGACCAGCGGCGAGCCGTACACGGGATCAGCGTGCAGCGGCCGCTTCGGGGCCGGACCCTTGCGGGGCATCAGCTCTTCTCCTTCTTCGCGCCGTAGCGGCTGCGAGCCTGCTTGCGGTTCTTCACACCCTGGGTGTCAGCGGAACCGCGGATGATCTTGTAGCGCACGCCGGGAAGGTCCTTCACACGGCCGCCACGAACGAGCACGATCGAGTGCTCCTGCAGGTTGTGGCCCTCACCCGGGATGTAGGCCGTGACCTCGATGCCGCTGGTCAGCTTGACACGAGCGACCTTGCGCAGGGCCGAGTTGGGCTTCTTCGGGGTGGTCGTGTACACGCGGGTGCACACGCCACGCCGCTGCGGGCTCCCCTTGAGCGCCGCGGTCTTGGTCTTCGCGACCTTGTCCTGGCGGCCCTTACGGACCAGCTGCTGGATGGTGGGCATGGACCGGCTTTCTGTCAGCGTTCGCGTCTTTTAGGTACTCGACCAAGCAGCCGCTCGTTCGAGCTTCGGCGTGCCCTGGGCGTCGAGCACCTGTCAGGCACTGTGTTTCGGGACTCCCCCGCACACGAGGTCGGGCGTGTCGCCCGCTCCTCGGCCCTCGCAACGCCTGTTCCGGCCGGAACCGAGAACGACCCCAGAGGGTTTTCGGAGGAGTTCCACACATCCTCGGCGCTGCCGCGGCCCTCCGCTCGGGCGGCCGCGTCATGCACGGGCATGCGGATCGACCCGATTGGCGTCGGGTCCGATAAACAAAGATACCCGCCCCGTTCTCAGAGGGTCAAAACGGGGGTCCCCTTGACCTGCTCGATCACCCGGCGCGGTCAAGCGCCACCGATGAGGTGCGAGCTCGCGTCAACTTCTCGCCGACATCGTACCCCCGGTGACAAGACCTCTCGCCAGCCGAGAACGGGGTGTCCACGCGGGACACCCCGCACGGCTGATCAGGCCTCGGCCAGCCAGCCGTCCGCGACGAGCACCTCCAGGCTGTGCGGCAGCAGGTAGGCGGTGCCGCCTCCGACCTGGCCGTGGTCGGGCTTGGCGATGCCGGCGATCACGTCGAACGGTTGCACCACCCGGTAGCGGCGGTACGGCCCCGGCTCCCGGCCCGGCGGCAGGCTCCGCTGCGGGATCGTGGTGCCCGCGACGAAGGCGGTGTTGCCGGTCGGCTCGCCGAAGCGGTCGATCTCCCCGCCGGCCTGGAGCACCACGAGGAACTTCTGGTCGTAGGACGACAGCGGCGGCTCGCCGGCCATCTCCGGCCACGGGCACTCGAAGTCCTGCAGCGGTTCGTCCGGCTCCCGCAGGTAGCGCTCGCGCTCGACGGTCATCGCGCCGATCAGGAAGGAACCCGCGGTCCAGGCATCGGGGAAGCGGTGCTTGGGGTTCGGCCGCCCGTCGTGGGCCTCCACCGCCCACCAGCCGTCCGGTTCGGGACGCATGCTCCACCCGCCACCGACCGGCTGGTCGAAGCTGTAGAAGCGGCTGCTCACGCCCTGCGCCGCGAGGTGCGCGCCGACCGCGGTGAACGCCTCCTCCGGCCGCCGCGCCAGCAACGAGGCCGGGTCGGCCGACAAGATCAGCGCCTTGGCCTCGGCGGAGCGAGCGTCGGCGACCGTGCTCGGCGCCAGGTAGCGGGACCGGCGGATGTGGTCGAGGAACTCCGGCGGCGGCGCGATGTCGTGTTCCTCCAGGTAGTAGGCCACCGCCAGCGGCCACACCCACACGCCGTCGGTGTGGAACTGCTTGGGCACCTCGGGGCGGCGCTGCGGATCGAGCTCGTCGGCGTCGGTGGACATCGCCGAGAGCACGATCTCGCCGCCGTTGAGGTAGTTGAAGACCTCGCGCTTCTCGATCCACGGCACCGCCGGGCGGAACGCCCGGGGCCGGCCCTGCGCGTCGCGGCCGTCGAACAGCGGCACCACCCGCACCGGCCCGGTCGCGCCGTCGGGAGAGGTCACCTCGTTGACGAAGTGGTCCCAGGCCGGCCCCAACAGCCACTGCTCGGGGTTGCGGCGCGGGTAGAGGCGCAGTTCGTCGAGGTGCGCCCGGCCGTCTTCCGGCGGGTTCTGCCACTGCGGTTCCCCGGAGGAGGTTCGCAGCTCGCCGCCGGAGAACACCGCCGTGGTCCACCCGCCGGCGTCCGGCGTGTAGCCGACGTCGCGGAGCCTGCGCAGCAGGTCGACGACCTCATCACCGGCGTCCGTCTCGTAGCGGGTCCCGAGGGCGGTGCAGCGGACCTCCGCCGCGCCCACGAGCGCGCGCAGTTCCTGCAGCAGCTGCTCCCACTGCGCGGAGCGGTCCGGGAACGCGCCGAACGCGGCCGGCGCGGGGAACGGCGGGTGCACCGGCAACGGGTCGCCCTGCCTGACCTGGGTCACCGGCCCCCCTCAGCGGTGTCGGTGGGGCCCACCCCGTCGAGGCGGCGGCGCGGCGCCGGCTTCGGCGAGGGGAACCCGCCCGACTCCGCACCGACGGTCGCCGGTTCGGCCGACCACTGCGGCCGGACCGGGTAGCGCTCGTTCCAGTCCTGGTCGGAGGGCGGGTCGATGGCCGCGCGACCGGGCTGGAACCCGCCGCGGCCGAATTCGGCGACGCAGTCCAGGGCCATCTGCTCGACGACGTCGCGCAGCTCCAGCTCCGCCAGCCAGTCCAGCGGGAGGGCGCCCACGCCGTGCAGCGCGCCGACGATGTTCCCGCAGATCGCGGCGGTGGAATCGCTGTCACCGTCGTGGTGCACGGCGATCTTCAGCGCCAGCTCCGCGTCCTCACCGGCGACCAGCGCCGCGCACACCGCGATGGCCACGGCCTGCTCGCCGACCCAGCCACCGCCGAGGACCTCGGCGACGTGCTCGGGCGTCGGCACGCCCTCGGCCGCCAGGTCCACCGCGGCCTTGAGCGCCTCGGTGGTCTCCTCGTGGTCGTCCCAGGTCTCCAGGACCTGCAGCGCCAGCCACACGCCGTCGTCGAGGCTGCGCCCGAGCAGCGCCTGCTGGACGATCACCGCCAGCGCGCCCGCCGAGTGGTAGCCGGCCGGGTGGCTGTGGGTGAGCGCCGCGGTGCGGGCCGCGAGCTCGAACACCTCGGCCGGGTCGGTGGAGGTCAGCGCGACCGGCGCGGCGCGCATCGCGCCGCCGCAGCCCTTCGACTCGTTGATCTTCTCGGTGAAGGACCCGGCCGGGGCGCCGTCGCCGAAGGCGCTCAGCGCTCGGAAGATGGTCTTGCCGGGTGCGCGGGTGCTGAACAGCCCGGGGACCTCGATGAGCCAGCCGTCCGGGAGCGGGTGGTCGGCGAGGAAGGGACCGGCCGCGGCCTCCCACTCGACGCCCTGGGTGTGCAGCCAGCGCTGGTAGGCCAGCTGCACCTCGGGCAGCGGGTCCTCGGCGGCGAGCAGGCGCGCTGCGACGCTGCCGCGGATCAAGCCCTCGGCGGTGAACAGCGTCATCTGGGTGTCGTCGGTGAGCGCACCGTGCACGCCGTAGGCCTCGCGCAGCCCGCTGGGGCCGGCGGGGCCGAAGCGCTCGGTGATCTGCGCGGCGGAGGAGAACTCCAGGTCCGCGCCCAGCGCGTCACCGAGGGCGCCGCCGAGGAAGCAGCCCAGCACCCGCTCGGTCAGCGACGGCGCAGCATCGCCGGGGCCCTCGCTCTTGGCGTGCACGCGGCGACCGCCTGTGACGGGAAGGGCCTCGGTGACCTGCGGTTCTTCAGGCTCGACCGCCTCGGAATCGATCGCCTCGGGCTGCTCGCCGACCTCGGCTGCGTCCGCCTCGGCTGCCGGCTCGGCGGCGTCGAGCTCAGCCGCGTCGAACTCGCGCTCTTCCGGCTCGGCGGCGTGGGGTTCGGTTGCTTCTGCCTCGGGCGTGAAGGGCTCGAAGGTCGCCGCGTCGACGGCGTGCGGCTCGATGGCGAGCTCGGGGGAGTCCTCGGGCTCGTCGTCCTCGTGGTCGTCAGCCTCCGGCTCGACGGCGTGAAACTCGGGGACGTCCTCGAGTTGGGCGTCCTCGTAGTCCGCCTCCGGGTCGACGACCTGCGGATCGGCAACTTCCGCGACTTCGGCTTCCCCGGACTCCGCTTCCTCGTGCCCGGCGGCCTCCACCGGCTCGACGGCTTCCGGCCCGGCCTCTTCGGTTTCGACACCCCCCGTCGGGTCGCCGTCAGCTCCGAAGGCGTCGGACTCGACGGCCTCCACCGGCTCGACCACTTCCGACTTGGCCTCCTCGGACTCGACGTCCTCGGACTCGACGACGTCGGCTCGGAAGAAGGGGACGGGCTCGGCGGCCTCGGGTTCATCGGCGGTCTCGACCAGCTCTTCGGCGACCGGGTCAGCCTCAGGCGCTACCGGCTCCGCATCGACCTGCTCGGGCTCGACCGGCTCGGCATCAGCCTGCTCTGCATCGGCCTGGCCGCCGTCGGCCTGCCCCACCTCGACCTGGTCGGCGTCGGCCTCCGGTTCGAACGACGGGAGCTGCGCCGCGGCGGGCAGCACGTCCGGCTCCGGGGTCAGGTCGATCGGTGCCGACCCGGTCTCGGCGTCTGCGAAGCGGAGCTCCGGATCGGAGTCGCGGGTGAAGCGGGCGTCCGGTTCCGGCTCGTTGTCGTCGCGCTCGCGGACAGCGATCAGGTCCAGGGGCGAGCCGATGCCGCTCACGTCCACCACGGTCGAGCCGGAGGACTCCTCGGTGTCCTGCACGGCCTCGACCGCCTGCGTCGTCTCCGCTTCGGACTCGGGCTCGGGTTCGAGGTCGACCCGCGGGGTCTCCAGCACCGGTGCGGGCTCTTCGACCTCCGGTTCCGGCTCCTCGACTTCACCGGGGTCGAGGTCGATCGGGGTGCGGGAGCGCGGTTCCAGGTCGACCGGGGCGTGCTCGGCTTCCACCTCGGGTTCGGACCCGATGGCGGCGAACACTGCGGTGGTCTCGGCCTCCTCGACCGGCTCGCGCCCTTCGGGCTGCTCGGTGCGGGCCGGGAACGTCGGCGCCCCGATCTGCGAGTCGAAGCGCGGGACCTCTTGCCTCGCAGCTGGTTTCGGAACGACCGGCGTGACCGGCGGTTCGGGCGCCACAGGTTGCGCAGCCTGCTGCGCGGACGTCGGTTCCGGAGCGACCGGCGGTTCGGGCGCCGTGGATCGCGCAGCCCGCGCTGCGGACGGCGGTTCCGGCGCAGGAGATGGCGCATCGGACTTGATCGCCGGCATCACCATGGTCTGCTCGGCGGAACCCTCCACGGTCTGCGAGGGCGCGGGCGAGATCTGCCGCGGGCCGGTCTGCGGTGGGCGGGTGTAGCGCTGCGCCCACTGCGGCGGTGGCGGCGGCGCGAACGCCTCGGTCGCGTCGCCGCACAGGGTCTCGATGACCTGCCGGAGTTCCAGTTCGTCCAGCCACTGCGCGGGGATCGCGGCGGGGCCGTGGAGGGCTCCGGCGAGCTGCCCGGCGAGCGCACCGGTAACGGCGCTGTCGGCGGAGTTGTTGACCGCGACCTGCACGGCGTCCGCGAAGGTGCGGGTGCTGCCGACGGCGGCGAGCGCGATCCCGAGCTCGCCGGGCTTGTCGGCCACGTCGAACTCGATGTCGATGTCCAGCGGACCTGGGGTCCCGCCGCGCTGACCGACGAACATGGCCGCGTGCACGGTCCGCCGCACGTCGGCGGGCACACCGGCCACGCGGTAGGCGGCGTTGAGCCGGCGCTGGTCGGAGTTGCTGACCGCCTCCCACAACGGCATGCCGCGGATGAGCTGCGCCAGCACGTCGGCGTGCAGACCGGCGGCGGCGATGGAGTTGGGACCGGAGGTGTAGAGGTTCGCGATGCTCGCGCCCGCCGAGTACACGCCTTCGGGCACGTTCGACCAGACCATCGCGGGGGCGGCCAGCACCGGGTAGTCGGCGGAACCGTCGCGCTCCACTGGCGGGTGCAGCCGGCCGTCGGGGCCGAGCGGGGACCGCGCGGCCATCCGGCCCAGCAACCCGAGCGCGTTGCCCGCCGGGTTGCGGGTGGAGTACAGCTCGCGGCGTTCCAGCAGCCAGCTGGTGGGCGCCGGCTCGCTCGACACGAAGGCCGCCATCGCGAACTCCCACGGAACGCCTTGGGTGTGCAGCCAGCGCAGGTGGTTGGCGAAGACGAACTCGGTCGGAGTGCCGGTGCAGCCCTCGGCCTTCGCGCGCAGCAGGCCTTCCAGGGTGAACACGGTCAGCTGGGTGAGGTCGGTGACGGCCCCGCGGCGCCCGTAGGCCGGGAGGTAGTCGACGACACCACGCGGCCCGAACCACTGCTGCAGCTCGGCGGTCGAGGTGTGCCGGACGCCGGCACCGAGGGCATCGCCCACGGCACCGCCCAGCAGCGCACCACGGAAACGATCGGCCCAGCTCAGCTGTCGTTGCGGGTCGGTCATCGCCATCTCCTCGTTGCTCACCAGGCGGGGTAGCGCTGCGCCCAGCCCGGGTCCGTCGGCGGCCCGGGGCTGAACTCCGCCAGCGCGTCCTTGGCCACGGTTTCGACCAGTCCGCGCAGTTCGAGGGTCTCCTGCCATTCCGCGGGAACGGCCCGAGTCCCGTGAAGCGCCCCGCCAATGTTGCCGCACACGATCCCGGTGGAATCCGAGTCCCCCGAGTGGTTCACCGAAAGAAGCAGTGCACCACGCAGGTCTTCGGTGGCCAGCACCGCGTAGAGCCCGATCGCGAGAGCTTCCTCGCCGACCCAGCCGCCGCCCAGTTCCCGCGCGATCTCCTCAGGAGGAACGGGTCCCCGCTCGGCCAAGGCGACGGCCTTGTCGAGGACCCGAAGCTGCTCCTCGTGCTCGCGCCACCGGGTCAGCAGTTCCCGGGCAAGCCGCACCGACTCCCGCAGCGGGACCTCGCGGATCAGCTGGTGCACGATCACCGCCAGCACCCCGGCGGACAAGTACCCGCTGGGGTGGCTGTGGGTCAGCGCCGCGGTCCCGACGGCCGCGTAGAACACCTCGGCCGGATCGTTCGACCACACCGCCACCGGCGCGGCCCGCATGACCCCGCCGCAGCCCTTGGAGTCGTTGATCCGGTTGTGCGGGGTCGCCGACACCCCGGTCCGCGCGAAGTGCGCCAGCGCCGACATGCAGGTGTTGCCCGGAGCCCGGGTGGCGAACAGCTGCGGGTGGGTGATCAACCACCCGTCGGGCCGCTGCAGGTGCTGCGCGTAGGGCCCACCCGCACGCGCCCAGTCCTGCCCCTGCGTGTGGAACCAGCGCTGGTACGCGTGCTGCACCTCGGGCACCGGGTCGTTGTCGGTCGGCTGCATCCGCCGAGCCACGTGCGCCCGGATCAACCCCTCGAGCGTGAACAACATCATCTGGGTGTCGTCGGAGATCTGAGCGACCCCGTCCCGGAGCACCGGCCCGGTGACCCCGTCAGGACCGTGGTGCCGCCGGATCATCTCGATGTCGTGGAACTCCACGGCGAACCCGAGCGCATCCCCCACAGCCCCACCGATCATCGACCCCAGGAACCGCTCATGTGCGTCGAGTGGCTTCTCGGCGGTCGTCGGTCGCACGGGCTTCGACGAACTTCCACTCATGGGCGGATACCGCTGCTTCCACTCGTCGTCGTCCCGCGGGAAGTCTTTGAGCTGCTCAGGAACGTCTTGGGCGAGCCGGAAGACCAACTTGGCCGACTTCGAAAGTCCTTCGGCCCAGTGCGACGGGATGATCTCGATGCCGTCGAAGCTCGCTCCCATGATGGCCCCGGCCAACGCCCCGGTGACCACACTGTTGCCGGAGTGGTTGACCGCGATCCGCACCGCTTCGTCGAAATCGGTACCCGCGGACTGCACCGCGCACGCCGCGATCGCCAGTGCCGAGGCCGGATCGAAACCGTCACCGAGCGCCTCGAGCTGCTCAGGCGTGATGTCAGGGCGCGCCGAGGACTCCGCGGTTCGCAGGAGGTGCAGCACCCTGTCGCGCCGGGGACCAAACCGGTCGGCCTCGACCTCGATGACCTGACCAAAACCGCGAACGTAGTTCTTGGTCATCACCGTCTGCTGCAGCACCACCGCAAGAGCCTGAACCGCGGCGACCGACTCTCCGGACATCCCGAGCACGCCGCACACCTGCTCGACGTGTGCGATGACGTCTCGACTGCTCGGCGACCACAGCCCTGCTGGGATGGCCGTGTACAACAGCTCAGGAAGGGTCGTGTGTCGTCCGGAGATCCCTGCCGCGACAGCCTCCACGGCACGAGATCCGGCGATCCGCTGCGGAAGGTGCAGGCCCAACCAGCCGAACCGATGCGGTGCCTGCGCCGCACCCGACGTCCACAGCTCATAGGTGGCGCGCAGTTCGGCGGTCGCGTCCGCAGCTCGGAGGAGCGCTCGGTCAAGTCTGATCCGGCCGTCCAGCGACAACGCGAGCACCACGAGGCCGTCCGACATCCGCTCACCACCGGAGTGCGGCCCCAACGACGTCACACCGGACTCCCCGAACCGCTCCCGGATCTCCGGCCACGGCAATGAGACGACCCGATGGCCGAGCGCGTCACCGATCAATGCGCCCGTGACCGAACCGAGGAAGCGTTGGACCCGCTCCGAAGCGAGCTCCTCGCCGCCCAGCACGGTCCGCCTCACCGGCTCGTTCACAGTTCCATCCCCAGCACTTCCCATCACAACCGCCCGCTCGTGGAGATCAACCGAAGTCTCCCGCCATCATGTCCGCGATGCTGCCCTTCGCTCCGGGCGGCGGCGGTGTGTAGTCGAACTTCGGGGCGGGCGGCAGCTCGCCGCCCGGCATGTCGTCCAACAGCACTTGCTCGAGTTCGATGTGCCACACGCCTGTGTTCTCGTCGAACCACTTGCCGGTCACCTTGAACGATGAGCCGGGCGGCACCAGGATCTCGGCCTCGCCGTCACGCGGATTGAGGAAGCGGAGGTCCTTGCCCGTTCGAAGGTCCATGTGGAACTCGACCTTGCCCGGGAACTTGCTCTTCGGTTGTCCCGGGTTGTTCGGGTCTTCCCGGACGCTGGTGCTCGTGAACGCGTTCTCGCGGATCATCGATCCGGGCTCGTACCCTGCTGCGACCGCAGCGGCGTGCTCAGGAGTAACCGCACCGACCACCCGGTGTGCCTTGCACGCCTCGTCGGGGAGTTCGTTGAGCGCCGAGACCATCGTCTCGATCTTGTCCCGGTGAGTTGCCAGGGCGTCCGGGTCCTGCTCACGCAGGGCCTTGTTCATGGCTTCGTAGTGTCCCGGCTGCGTGTACGCGTGCAGTTGCAGCAGCTCCGTCCGGTCCATGTGCTCGATCTTGACGGCCAGTTCCGGGTTCTCCTCCCGGATTCGGGGCAGGTGCCGGTCCAGCATCTCGTTCAGCCCGCGGTCGAGTTCCTGGCCCCGATCGTCACGTGCGTAAGACTGCTGGACGGACTCCCGGGTCTCGACATCTGCTCGGTAGTCCGCGTCAGTGATGCGCTCCATGAACCGGTCGGGATCGACCGGGTCGTGGCCGAACCTCGTTTCGGCGTTGAGGCGGTCGATCCCGGCGCTGGTGGTATCAGCGACCTCTGGTTCGAAGTCCGACTTCCAGGAGTCCCCACCCGGCGCTTGTGAGGGCTCGGGCGTCCCGGTGGGTTCGAAGTCGTCGAATTCCGAACCCGAACCAGGTGTGACCGGGTCATGTCCGGGCAGCCCCGGATCGAAGTCGTCCAAGACGGTTCCCGAAGCCGATGTCGCAGGCTCCGGAACCTCTTGCGAATCCGCGGGTTTCACAGCCGTAGAGGTATCTGCGCGGTCGAAGTCCGACTTCCAGGAGGAAGACGCCGACACGTCCGACCTGGACGAAATACCCGACTTCGTCGGGATGAAGTCGTCGAGAACGGGCTTCGGAGGAGGTGACGTGGGCATGATCGGCCCGTTCGAACGCGGTGTGCCCACGCCGTCCCACCGGGGTGATGCGTCCTCTCCGAGGGGCGCGGCAGGCTGGTGGGCCGCCGAGTTCGTCGGCGGCTGAGACGTGGTCTCGGCGGGCTGAGGGCTGTACTTCGCAGCAACAGGTTGTTGCGCTGGCGATGCCGGTGCAGGGCCCTGGCGTTGTGGTGTCGGCCCGCTCGCCTGACCCGGCGGTGGTGGGTGCGCCGGTGTCGATGGGTGCTGTGGTGCCGCGTTCGGCGGTGTCTGCGGTGGCAGGGACGCCTCCGGCGGGGAAGGCGTCGAACTCGGCGCGGCAACGTGCGGTGCTTGCTCGTGCGCGGGTTGGGAATGCGTTGTTGGCGGGTGTCCGCCCGGAGCAGGAGACGGTGTGCTCGGGCGTCCGTTCCACGACTGCCCCGGACCGCTGGGCGGGAACGTGTTCGGGTGCCTGACCTGCTGGGGCTGAAACCCTTGCTGCTGCGGTGCGTTCTGCCGCGGAGCTGAGGACGCGGACTGCTGAGGAGGCGGCGTGGACCCGCCCTGCTGGCGACCCGGGGGCGAGTACGCAGCCTGCTGCGGGGACTGCGGTTTTCCAGGTGGAGCTGACGGATGCGGCGGGTAGCCACCCGACTGTTGGGGTTGCTGTGGCGGGTAGCCACCGCCCATCTGCCGCGGGTGGTCCTGCGGGGCGCCGTGCTGCGGGTAGCCGCGCGGAGCGCTCGGCTGCTGCGGGCCTTGGTACGGCAGGTGCTGCGGAGCAGCCTGCTGCGGATGTGGCTGTCCCGACCCGGACTGCGGGAAACCCTGGGGCGGGATCCCTCCCTGCTGCGCCACAGGCTGCGGACCCTGCGGTTGCTGCGGGAAGCCGTGCGGTTGCTGCGGGAAGGTTTGCTGTGGCGGGAGGTTCCCGTGTTGTTGCGGTGGTGGGGAGGCGTTCTGCGGCGGTGCGCCGAACTGGCCCTGCGGGGGCGCGTTGCTGAAGTTGTGTCCGGTGACGGGGTCTGTGGAGAAGTCCTCGTCCTTGCGACCACCGAAGAGGCCGCGCCGGTGGGCGGCTTCGGCTCGGACGCCGTGGCGGACCCATTCCGGTTGGTGGCCGGGTGGGTAAGGGCTGCTGTGGACCGCTTTGGTGCCGTCGGGGCGGTAGGCCGTCCACTCGCCCGGCGAGTCGAGGCGGGGGTGCGGGGCGCCTGAGTCGTCCTCGTCGAACTTCGCCCTGGTCTCACTGGCGTAGATGTTGCCGTGGTTGTCGACCCATGCGTTGGTGTTCGGGGCCAGGACCTCGACGCCGAGCTCCTCGGAGAGCTGCTGGGCGAAGTTCCTCGAGCCGTCGGGCACGTCGGCACCCGTCTCGCAGGAGACCAGGCGGATGGGTGTTCCGTCCCGGTAACCCGGGGTGCCCTTGATGATCTCGGCGAGTTCCCGGGCGTCGAGTTCGTGGCCCCGGAACTTCGCCCCGCCCGGGCCGCCGTGCACCTCGACGGTGAAGCGGTGGGGGTCGACCGAGCACTGCGGCCGTTTGTGGGCCCACTCGGCCCGGCCGTAGTACCTGCTCACGTCGGGTTTCGTGAACGACAGCCCGGCCCTGTTGGCCTCGATCTCGCGGAGGTCCCTGCCGAGCTTCTCCCGCAGCTCGGGTGAGATGTCGAACCGCGGCGTGTGGCTCGCCTTGTAGTGGGTGGCCTCCCACTGGTCCTTCGGCGGCGTTTCAGCGGCCATCGACTCCGCGGTCGAGACCTTCGGCTGCTCGGGTCTTGGCTGCTCAGGAAGGCTGTTCGGCGGTTCCGGAGCGCGCTGGGCAGGGACAGGAGTGCGCGGCGAGTCCGCCGTGCGCAGGTGGTCCGGTCGCGGCGGCGCCACGTGCCGGCCCTGCACCTGCGCGCTGGGACGGACCGGGGCCTGCGGCGCACCGGCCCCTGCCGGGTGCACCGGCGCCGTGGCCGGACGCGGCGCGGCGGAGCGTGCGTGCACCGGTGACAGGCCGGCCGGGCGTGCGGAGGGAGGCGAGGTGCGCGGCGTGTGCGCGGGGACGTTGCGAGCAGCACCAGGGTGCCCGGACGTGCCGGTCCAGCCTCCCGAACCCTGGTGGCCGCCGCGAGGCGGAGGCGTCCCGTTCCCGGAAGCCGGCGGGCCTGCGGGCGCGTTCGTTCCGCCCGCGGGCGCGGCACCCGACGGCTGGTCGGGGCGCGGCGCGGCGGGAGCGCTCTGCGGGGACGCGGTGTCCGGCCTGGCCGGAGCGTCGACGCTGGCGGCAGAGGTGTGAGCGGGCGCTCGCGGGACGTCGGAGGTGTGCGTTCCCGCGCCTCCGGAGCTGGAACCACCTTGCCCGCCAGGAGCGCTGTCCGCGTGGCTCGACGAGCCAGAGGCGGAACCCACGTCGGCCCGGGGCGATCCACCGGAGCCAGCCGCCGAACCCGGGTCGGCACGAGACGAACCACCGGACTCGGGTGTCGAACCGGCATCGCCGCGGGGCGAACCGCCGGACTCGGGAGTCGAACCGGCATCGGCACGCCCTGAACCACTGGAGTCAGGCGTCGAAGCGGTATCGGCTCGCCCATACCCACCGGACTCGGGAGCCGAACCGGCATCGCCGCGGGGCGACCCACCGGACTCGGGAGTCGAACCTCCGTCGGCACCCCCTGGACCACCGGACGTCGGACTGGAACCGCCTTGTGACGAACCACCGCCGGAGTCCCCTCGTGCCTGCGAGCCCGAGTCGGCCTGCGACGACCCGCCGGAGCTGGAACCGGGATCCGCGGACGACCTCGCCGACGAGGGCTCGGCCGGTGACGCCCCGCCGGAGCTCGACGTGGAGTCCGATCGACCCGGATTCGCACCAGCGTCGCCCGGCGCGGAACCCCGCTCCGCAGCGGGAGAACCCCCGGACGACGAACCACTCGTGTCCGAAGTGGACCGCGCACCCTCGGAGCCCCGGTCGGAGGAAGCGGACTGACCCTCGGCGGACGACGCCCCCTCGCCGGAGCTGTCTCCGTCCGGTGCGTCAGGATCGCCGAACTTGGCGCGGTGTCGCCCCACGACGTCGGTGCCGAAGGTCTCGTCGACCTGCTTCCACGCCTTCTCCGCGAGCTTGTCGCCCATGCGCCCGGCGACGTCCAGCTTGCCGGCGACCTTGCCGGCCGTCGTCATCCCGGCTTTGCCCTTCTCCCCGAGGAGCTTCATGATGTCGCCGAAGACTTCGGCGAGCTTGGCCAGCTTCGGGGAGACGTTGCTGATCGTGCGGGTCAGCTTGGTGACGATGTCGGCGATCTTGGTGATGGTCTGGGAGATGAACGTGATCGCCTGCGGGACCACCCAGGCCAGTGACGCGATTGGCGGCGCCAGAGCTTCCAGGGCGTAGGTGATCAGTCGCGCGACGCAGTCGGCGACCAGGTCGCGGACGAACTCGCGGACGAACGAGACTACCTCGCCCATGATCGTGACGACCGAGCTGATGGTCCCCGCCAGCTTCGCCGCTCCGGCGAGCGCTTCGCCCTTCTCCGCGGCCGTCCGGCGGTAGGCGTCGCCGGCGGCACCGGTCCACTCCGCGGTGTCGGCCTTGACGGCGGCTCGGTACTGCTGGGCGGCCTCCTCGACCGCCTTGGAAACGTTCTCCCAGCTCTTGCCGTAGGCCGCGACGCCGTCTGGGTCGCCGGCGAACCAGTCGAGGGCTTCCTGGAGCGGTTGGACGTGCTCGATCAGCCAGGACAACCCGTAGGAGAGCAGGGTGCCGATCGGGTCGACGGCGAGGCTGATGCCCTCCATCGCGAGGCCGCCGTAGGCGAGGCCGGACTCGACCCAGTTGGACCCTTCGTCCAGGCTCGAGACGTCGTTGACGGACTCAGCGAGGCCGATGCCGGCCGCCCAGCCCTGGTCACCGGTGCCCTTGGTGATGAACCCGTCGTCGTTCTCCGGTTGCTGCTCGACGAGCGGGTTCGTCACGGCCGCACCCCGCTCATCAGTTCGCTGCCGCCGTCGTCGACCTGCTGGTAGTCCTCGGCGGTGGCGCGCACGTCCTCGGCGATCCGCTGCATCGACGTCACGGCCTCCCGCAGCGCATCCACGCCGTTCTGCTCGGCGAGGTCGATCATCCAGGCGAAGGGGCGGCACAGGACGCCGTAGGCGTCGTTGTCCATCGAAACCTGCTGCGAGGCATCGACAGCCGTGTTCAGCTGGTCGACCACACCCTCCACTTTGGACGCGTGGGCGCGCAGGTCCTCGACGACGACGTTCATCTCATCAGCCATGTGGTGCCCCCGGGTCAGCGCAGGAAGGAGCCGTTGCCGAAGTCCTCGTCGTCGAAGTCGTCCGGCCGTCTGCGACCCGACGGGCGGCGAAGCGGCTGGTGGTCGTCCTCGACGGCGGGACGGATCTCGTTCGGCCCCGCCCCGCGCGGCGGCTCCTCCTCGGGCGGGGGCTCCGGGAAGTGCCTGCGAGCCTGGTCGAGCACGTGCTGCGCGGCTGGATCCGCCAGGCCGACCGTGTCCTCGACGGCCTGCTGCATCTGGCCCGGGATCTTGGCCTGCGCCTGCTGCACGAGCCGCATGATCTCGGCGCCGAGCCGGGGCATCGGCCGGTTGTTCGCGTTGTCGGCGAGCTGAAGGTCCTGCAGCATCCCCGAGGAGGCGACGGTCACCCGGATCGCACCGTCGCGGGACGTCTCGGTCACCGAGATCTGCTCGACGTGCTGTTGCAGCCGGGTGAACTTCTCGGCCTTCTCCGCGGCCCGGTCCTGCCACTCGCGAACCATGCGCTCGGCGGCACCGATGTCCCTGCCGAAGTCCTCCGACACAGCACTCCCGTCGATCAAGCGTCCAGCGGCTCAGCACGGTACCAACCGATCACCGGACCACAGGCTCGATCCGGGTTTTCCAGACCGAGGCGAGGATCACGGTCACCCGCGAACCGGGAGGTAAGGTCGGCGTCGTGACGGTGCGTTGGTCCGCTGAGCTGGCCCAGCCAGACAGCAGGCAGCTGACCGAGGCCCTCAGAGCGGCCATCCGGGACGGTTCGCTGGCCGCCGGGACCCGGGTCCCCTCGACGCGGGCGCTCGCCCAGGAGCTCGGGATCGCGCGTGGCACCGTCACCCGCGCCTACAACCAGCTCGTCACCGAGGGCTTCTTGGTGGCTCGGCAGGGCGCTCCGACCGTCGTGGCGGAACTGCTCGCGACCCCCGCACCCCCCGACGCGCCCGAGCGCGCGCAGCCCGAGGTCGCGCGGTGGGACCTCCGCCCGGGGCGGCCGGACCTCAGCTCCTTCCCTCGCCGGGACTGGCTGGCGGCGAGCAGGCGGGCCTTGCGCGACGCCCCCACCGACGACCTCGACTACGGCGACCCGCAGGGGCACCCGAGGCTGCGCGAAGCGCTCGCCGGGTACCTCGCGCGCGAGCGGGCGGTGGCCACGACCCCGGCCAGCATCATCGTTTGCAACGGCTACACGCAGGCGTTGTCGCTGCTCAGCAATGCCCTCGCCGATCGCGGCACGACCTCGGTCGACTTCGAGGACCCGTCGGCCCCGCACCTGTGGGACATCCCCGCCGGGTTCGGCATGTCCGTCCACGGCATCCCGGTCGACGACGAGGGCATCGACGTGTCGCTGCTGCGCAGCCGGGCCGTGGTGGTCACCCCGGCGCACCAGTTCCCGCTCGGCGTGGGCATGAGCTCGGCGCGGCGGGCCGAGCTGGTGCGGCGGGCCAAGGACGAGGACCTGGTCGTCATCGACGACGACTACGACGGCGAGTTCCGCTTCGACCGGCAACCGGTCGGCTCGCTGCAGGGGATGGCCCCGGAGAACGTCGTCTACGCCGGGACCGCGAGCAAGACGCTCGCCCCGGCGCTGCGTCTGGCTTGGCTGGCGCTGCCGTCGTGGCTGGTGGAGCCCGTCCGCGAGCTCAAGCGGCACAGCGGGCTGCACGCCCCGTTGTTCGAACAGCTGGCCATGGCAGAGTTGATCTTGTCGGGGGCCTACGATCAGCACGTCCGCCGATCGCGCGCCACCTACCGGCAGCGCCGCGAGCAGCTGGGTGAAGCGCTGCGCGGTATGCGTGCGAGGCACCGGCCCCACCCGGCCGGGATCCCGGCCGGACTGCACGTGACCTTGCAGCTCGACCCCGAGGGACCTGCGGAGCGGGAGGTCCTCGAGAGGGCACGGCGGCACTCGGTGGAGCTCCAGGTCCTGGGGCCGCACTGGCTGACCTCCGGAGCGCACCCGGCCGGCGTCATCGTCGGGTACGCGGCGCCCTCGGACCGCGCGTTCCGCCCCGCACTGCAAGCGCTGGTCGCCGTCCTCGAGCGGTGACCCGAACGGGCGACACTGCGCGTCGCCGCGTGTCCACAGCACGAATGGGGAACACTTGTTCTACACTGGTGCCCCCTCCCGCGATAAACAGGAGATTCAGTTGACCGAAGAGCAGACCACCCCGGCCGAGGCCACCGGAGCGACCAGCACGACGCCCTCCGACGTCGACGCCGCTCCCGCTTCGGCCGAGACGCCGGCTCCGGCCGCCGCCGAGGCGCCCGCAGCGGCTCCGAAGAAGCGGCAGACGCGCAAGAGCACGGCGAAGAAGACCCGCACGGTCGAGCTCACCCTCACGGTCACCGGTACGGCCGACGGCGAGTGGCAGGCCGACCTGATGCACCAGGGCAAGCGGGTCGTCCAGGCCCTGCCGGTCGCCGCCGCCGCGGTGTCGAAGGCCGCCGCCGAGCTGAACACGGAGATCTCCGAGACCATCGAGGGCGTCATCAACGAAGCCCGCCAGCAGCACGAGGCCAAGCTCGCCGAGCTGGAAGCCGAGGTCGAGCGAGTCCGGAAGGCCCTCGCCGAGCTCGAAGGCTGACCGATGATCTCCGGGGTGCCGTGGTCCCCTCCCAGGCACGGCCCCCTGGACATGGAAGAGCCCCTGCCGTTCGGCAGGGGCTCTTTCACGTGGTGACCAAGGGAAACGACGGGACGAAGTCAACGAAATGATCAAGAGCGGTTCCGGATGGGCGCTGCCCTCCACTAGCTTCCAGATCATGACTGCACCCGCTGAACAGACGCTCCCGATGCCCAAGGTCGAGGCCGAAGCCCTCGCCGACCACTACGACACCCAGCCGAGCCCGGCCGACGACACGTCGGAGGACGACTGAGCACCACGCCGCGGACGGCCCGGAGCTGACGGCGCCGATCGCACGCCCCAACCACGAGGAAGAGCCCCTGCCCGGAGGAGACGGGCAGGGGCTCTCGGCTACTTCAGCCAGACCTCAGCGGTAGTCGCGGCCGAAGTCGTAGTCGTCCAGCGGGACTGCTGCACCGGTGCCGGTGCCGAAGACATCCGGGGTGTAGTAGCTGTCGTCGTAGGACGGGATCGCGTAGGCCGCGGCCCGTGCCTCCTCGGTCGGCTGCACCTGGATGTTGCGGTACCGGTTGATGCCCGTACCGGCCGGGATCAACTTACCGATGATCACGTTCTCCTTCAGGCCGACCAGCTTGTCACTCGCGCCCTCGATCGCGGCGTTCGTGAGGATGCGGGTCGTCTCCTGGAAGGAGGCCGCCGACAGCCACGACTCGGTGGCCAGCGACGCCTTGGTGATGCCCATCAGCACCGGACGGCCGGAGGCCGGGTCCCCGCCCTCGGCGACGACGCGGCGGTTCTCCGCCTCGAACTGCGAGCGCTCCACCGGCGAACCGGGCAGGAACTCGGTCGCACCCGAGTCGATGATGATGACCCGGCGCAGCATCTGGCGGACGATGACCTCGACGTGCTTGTCGTGGATGCCCACACCCTGCGACCGGTACACCTCCTGCACCTGGTCCACCAGGTGCAGCTGGGCCTCGCGCGGGCCCATCACGCGCAGCACCTCGTGCGGGTCGACCGCACCCTCGAGCAGCTGCTGACCGACCTCGACGTGGTCGCCGTCGGAGATCTGCCGCTCGGTGCCGTCGACCGAGATCGCCGCGAGCCGCTGACGCTTGGACAGCTTGTCGTAAACGATCTCCTCGCCGCCGTCGTCCGGAATGATCGTGATCTTCCAGTAGCGGTCGTTGTCCTCCAGGCGGATCCGGCCGGAGGTGTCGGCGATCGGGGCCTTGCCCTTCGGGACACGGGCCTCGAACAGCTCCTGCACACGCGGCAGACCCGTGGTGATGTCGTCACCGGCGACACCGCCCTGGTGGAAGGTGCGCATGGTCAGCTGCGTACCGGGCTCACCGATCGACTGGGCGGCGACGATGCCGACGGCCTCGCCGACGTCGACCAGCTTGCCGGTGGCCATCGAGCGGCCGTAGCAGACCGAGCAGACACCGACGCCGGACTCGCAGGTCAGGACGCTGCGGACCTTGACCTTCGTGACCTTGGCCTCGAGCAGCTTCTCGATCGCCGGGTCGCCCAGGTCCGAACCGCGGGCCAGCACGATGTTGCCGTCGGCGTCCGTCACGTCCTCAGCGGTCGTGCGGGCGTAGACGCTGGTCTCGACGTGCTGGTGGCGGATCATCCGGCCGTCGTGCAGCACCTCGGCGATCGGCATCTTCACGCCGCGCTCGGTGCCGCAGTCGGTCTCCCGGACGATGACGTCCTGCGAGACGTCGACCAGACGACGGGTCAGGTAACCCGAGTCAGCGGTGCGCAGCGCCGTGTCGGCCAGACCCTTGCGAGCACCGTGGTTGGAGATGAAGTACTCCAGCACGGACAGGCCCTCGCGGAAGTTGGCCTTGATCGGACGCGGGATGTACTCACCCTTCGGGTTCGACACCAGACCACGCATACCGGCCAGCTGGACGACCTGGGTCATGTTGCCCGCCGCCCCGGACTTCACGATCGTGCTGATCGAGTTGTCCTCGGGGAAGTTGGCCTCCATGGCCTCGGCGACCTCGTCCTTGGCCGCCGTCCACACCTTGACCAGCTCTGCGTTGCGCTCCTGGTAGGACAGCGCACCGCGGCGGTACCGCTTCTCGACCTGGTCGGCCTTGGCCTCGTAGCTGTCGAGCAGCTCGGTCTTGTTCGGCGGGACGACGACGTCGCTGATCGACACGGTCACGCCGGAACGGGTGGCCCAGTAGAAACCGGCATCCTTCAGCTTGTCCAGCGTCTGGGCGACGGTGACCATCGGGTACCGCTCGGCGAGGTCGTTGACGATCGCGGCCTGCCTCTTCTTCGGCAGCAGGTCGTCGACGAACGGGTAGTCGTCCGGCAACAGCTCGTTGAACCAGACGCGGCCCAGCGTGGTCTCGGCGATCCACGGCTGACCCGGCTCCCAGTCCTCCGGCATCTGCTCGGCGTTGGGGACCAGGTCCCGCAGCCGGATCCTGACCTTGGCCTGCAGGTCCAGCACGCCGCGGTCGAAGGACATGATCGCCTCGCCGACCGACGAGAACGCCAGGCCTTCGCCCTTGGCGCCCTCGACCAGGCGGGTGAGGTGGTACAGGCCCGTGACCATGTCCAGTCGCGGCATCGCCAGCGGCCGACCGGAGGCCGGCGACAGGATGTTGTTGCTGGAGAGCATCAGGACCCGGGCCTCGGCCTGGGCCTCGGCCGACAGCGGCAGGTGGACCGCCATCTGGTCACCGTCGAAGTCCGCGTTGAAGGCCTCGCAGACCAGCGGGTGCAGCTGGATGGCCTTGCCCTCCACCAGCTGCGGCTCGAAGGCCTGGATGCCGAGGCGGTGCAGCGTGGGAGCACGGTTGAGCAGCACCGGGTGCTCCGCGATGACCTCTTCCAGCACGTCCCACACCTGCGGGCGCTGGCGCTCGACCATGCGCTTCGCCGACTTGATGTTCTGCGCGTGGTTGAGATCGACCAGCCGCTTCATGACGAAGGGCTTGAACAGCTCGACGGCCATTTCCTTCGGCAGACCGCACTGGTGCAGCTTCAGCTGCGGGCCGACGACGATGACCGAACGGCCCGAGTAGTCGACGCGCTTGCCCAGCAGGTTCTGGCGGAAACGACCCTGCTTGCCCTTGAGCAGGTCGGACAGCGACTTCAGCGGCCGGTTGCCCGGACCGGTGACCGGACGCCCGCGACGGCCGTTGTCGAACAGCGCGTCCACGGACTCCTGCAGCATCCGCTTCTCGTTGTTGACGATGATCTCGGGCGCACCGAGGTCGATCAGCCGCTTGAGGCGGTTGTTGCGGTTGATCACGCGGCGGTACAGGTCGTTGAGGTCGGAGGTCGCGAAGCGACCACCGTCGAGCTGCACCATCGGACGCAGGTCCGGCGGTATGACCGGCACGCAGTTGAGCACCATGCCGCTCGGGTCGTTGCCGGTGGCCTGGAAGGCCGCCACGACCTTGAGGCGCTTGAGGGCGCGCAGCTTCTTCTGGCCCTTGCCGCTGCGGATGGTCTCGCGCAGCGACTCGGCCTCGGCCGCGATGTCGAAGTTCGCCAGCAGCGTCTGGATCGCCTCGGCGCCCATGCCACCGGTGAAGTACTCGCCGTAGCGGTCGTAGAGCTCGCGGTAGAGGACCTCGTCGGCGATGAGCTGACGCGGCTCCAGCTTGGTGAAGGTCTCCCAGATCTCGTCGAGCTTGTCGAGCTCGCGCTGCGCGCGGTCGCGCAGCTGCTTCATCTCGCGCTCGGCGCCTTCCTTGACCTTCCGGCGCTGGTCGCTCTTGGCACCCTCGGCCTCGAGCGCGGCCAGGTCGCTCTCCAGCTTCTGGGCGCGGGCCTCGAGGTCGGCGTCGCGCTGGTCGGCGACCTGCTTGCGCTCGACGCTGATCTCGCTCTCCAGCGTCGACAGGTCGTTGTGCCGCAGCTCGGTGTTCACGCTGGTGACCACGTACGCCGCGAAGTAGATGATCTTCTCGAGGTCCTTCGGTGCCAGGTCCAGCAGGTAGCCCAGCCGCGAGGGAACGCCCTTGAAGTACCAGATGTGCGTGACGGCAGCGGCCAGCTCGATGTGGCCCATCCGCTCACGGCGCACCTTGGCGCGGGTGACCTCGACACCACAGCGCTCGCAGATGATGCCCTTGAAGCGGACCCGCTTGTACTTGCCGCAGTAGCACTCCCAGTCCCGGGTCGGACCGAAGATCTTCTCGCAGAAGAGCCCGTCCTTCTCCGGCTTCAGGGTTCGGTAGTTGATGGTCTCGGGCTTCTTGACCTCGCCGTACGACCACTGGCGGATGTCGTCGGCCGTGGCGAGGCCGATGCGGAGTTCATCGAAGAAGTTGACGTCAAGCACGTCGGGTCTTCTCCCTTGGTCGAATGGTGCTTCTCCCGGTGCCACCGGGCGAAGCGGGTGCCAGGTTGGGTCGGTCGCCGGCCCGCGGGGTCAGCCCCGCGGGCCGGCGGCGAGGGTCAGTGAGCGATGTCGTCCACCGACGGGTTCTCGTTGCGCGAGAGGTTGATGCCGAGGTTGGCAGCAGCGCGCTCCAGGTCCTCGTCCTCGGTGTCGCGCATCTCGATCGCCGCGCCATCACTGGAGAGCACCTCGACGTTCAGGCACAGCGACTGGAGTTCCTTCAGCAGCACCTTGAACGACTCCGGAATGCCCGGCTCGGGGATGTTCTCGCCCTTGACGATCGCTTCGTAGACCTTGACGCGGCCCACCACGTCGTCGGACTTGATCGTCAGCAGCTCCTGCAGCGTGTACGCCGCACCGTAGGCCTGCATGGCCCAGCACTCCATCTCACCGAAGCGCTGACCACCGAACTGCGCCTTACCACCCAGCGGCTGTTGGGTGATCATCGAGTACGGGCCGGTGGAACGGGCGTGGATCTTGTCGTCCACCAGGTGCGACAGCTTGAGGATGTACATGTAGCCGACTGCGGTCGGGTACGGGTACGGCTCACCGCTGCGACCGTCGAAGAGCTGCGCCTTGCCGTCGGCACCGACCATCCGCTCGCCGTCGCGGTTCGGCTTGGTCGAGCCGAGCAGACCGGTGATCTCCTCCTCCCGCACACCGTCGAAGACGGGGCTGGCGGTGTTGGTCCCGGGCTCGACCTCGAGCAGCTCCTCCGGCAGGCGCTTGGCCCACTCGGCGTCGCCTTCGATGGACCACCCCTGGGAGGCGATCCAGCCGAGGTGCGTCTCCAACACCTGGCCGATGTTCATCCGTCGCGGAACACCGTGGGTGTTCAGGATGATGTCGACCGGGGTGCCGTCGGGCAGGAACGGCATGTCCTCGGCGGGCAGGATCTTGCCGATGACGCCCTTGTTGCCGTGGCGGCCGGCGAGCTTGTCACCGTCCTGGATCTTGCGCTTCTGCGCGACGTAGACCCGCACCAGCTGGTTGACGCCCGGGGGCAGCTCGTCGTCGTCCTCGCGGTTGAACACGCGGACGCCGATGACCTTGCCGGTCTCGCCGTGCGGCACCTTCAGCGAGGTGTCGCGGACCTCGCGAGCCTTCTCGCCGAAGATCGCGCGCAGCAGCCGCTCCTCCGGGGTCAGCTCGGTCTCACCCTTCGGCGTGACCTTGCCGACCAGGATGTCGCCGCCCTGGACCTCAGCACCGATGCGGATGATGCCGCGCTCGTCGAGGTCGGCCAGCACGTCGTCGGAGACGTTCGGGATGTCCCGGGTGATCTCCTCGGCACCGAGCTTGGTGTCGCGGGCGTCGACCTCGTGCTCCTCGATGTGGATCGAGGTGAGCACGTCGTCCTGCACCAAGCGCTGGCTCAGGATGATCGCGTCCTCGTAGTTGTGCCCCTCCCACGGCATGATCGCCACGAGCAGGTTCTTGCCCAGGGCCATCTCGCCGTTCTCGGTGCACGGTCCATCCGCGATGACCTGCCCGGCCTCGATCCGGTCGCCCTCGTGGACGATCGGTTTCTGGTTGATGCAGGTGCCGTGGTTGGACCGGGAGAACTTCTCCATCCGGTACGAGCGGCGGGTGCCGTCGTCGGCCATGATCGTGACGTAGTCGGCGGTCAGCTCCTCGACCACGCCCGCCTTCTCGGCGGTGATCACGTCACCGGCGTCGACCGCGGCGCGCAGCTCCATGCCGGTGCCGACCAGCGGGGACTCGCTGCGCAGCAGCGGCACCGCCTGACGCTGCATGTTCGCACCCATCAGGGCGCGGTTGGCGTCGTCGTGCTCGAGGAACGGGATCATCGCCGTCGCGGCGGAGACCATCTGCCGCGGCGAGACGTCCATGTAGTCGATCTCGGTGGGGGCGAGCAGCTCGACCTCGCCGCCCTTCCGCCGACCCAGCACGCGGTCGTCGACGAAGTGGCCGTCGTCGTCGATCAGGGCGTTGGCCTGGGCCTTGACGTAGCGGTCCTCTTCGTCGGCCGTCAGGTAGTCGATCTGGTCGGTGACCCGGCCGTCGACGACCTTGCGGTACGGCGTCTCGATGAAGCCGAACGGGTTGACCCGCGCGAACGTGGCCAGCGAGCCGATCAGACCGATGTTCGGGCCTTCCGGCGTCTCGATCGGGCACATCCGGCCGTAGTGCGAGGGGTGCACGTCTCGGACTTCCATGCCGGCGCGCTCACGGGACAGACCGCCCGGGCCGAGCGCGGAGAGACGCCGCTTGTGCGTCAGACCCGCGATCGGGTTGGTCTGGTCCATGAACTGCGACAGCTGCGAGGTGCCGAAGAACTCCCGGATCGCCGCCGTGATCGGGCGGATGTTGATCAGGGTCTGCGGCGTGATCGCCTCGACGTCCTGCGTGGTCATCCGCTCGCGGACGACGCGCTCCATGCGCGACAGGCCGACGCGGACCTGGTTCTGGATCAGCTCGCCGACGGTGCGCAGGCGGCGGTTGCCGAAGTGGTCGATGTCGTCGACCTCGACCGGGATGGTCTCGCCGGCGTCCTCACCGCGAGCGGGCATCTCGGTCTCGCCCGCGTGCAGGCGAACCAGGTACTCGATCGTGGTGACGATGTCCTCTTCGGTCAGAACGCCGGTCTCGTACGGCAGCGAGAGACCGATCTTCTTGTTGACCTTGTAGCGTCCGACGCGGGCCAGGTCGTAGCGCTTCTCCTTGAAGAACAGGTTCTCCAGGAGGGTCTGCGCGCTCTCCTTCGTCGGCGGCTCGCCCGGACGCAGCTTGCGGTAGATGTCGAGCAGCGCCTCGTCGGTGCCGCCGGTGTGGTCCTTCTCCAAGGTCGCCATCAGCGTTTCGGAGAAGCCGAAGCGCTCGCGGATGGCCTCGGTGGACCAGCCCAGCGCCTTGAGCAGAACGGTGACCGGCTGGCGGCGCTTGCGGTCGATGCGGACACCGACGGTGTCGCGCTTGTCGACGTCGAACTCCAGCCACGCACCGCGGCTGGGGATGATCTTGACGCTGAAGACGTCCTTGTCGGTGGTCTTGTCGACCGACTGGTCGAAGTAGACACCGGGGGAACGCACGAGCTGGGAGACGACGACCCGCTCGGTTCCGTTGATGATGAAGGTGCCCTTGTCGGTCATCATCGGGAAGTCACCCATGAACACCGTCTGGCTCTTGATCTCGCCAGTCGAGTGGTTGGTGAACTCCGCGGTGACGAACAGCGGGGCCGCGTAGGTCATGTCCTTGTCCGTGCACTCCCCGACGGAGGCCTTGACCTCGTCGAAGCGCGGATCGGAGAAGGAGAGCGACATCGATCCGGAGAAGTCCTCGATCGGGGAGATCTCGCTGAGGACCTCCTCAAGACCACCAACCGGATTTTCCTCGCCGGAGTCGACCCGGCGCTGGAACCAGGCCTCGTTACCGACAAGCCATTCGAAGGACTGGATCTGCAGGTCTAGCAGGTTCGGCACGTTCAGCGGCTCGCGGATGTTCGCGAACGAGACCCGCTTGGGTGCCCCAGGGATCCCCGACGTGTAGTTGGAAGCTGCAGAGACCTTGGTCGCGCGGGAGACTGCCAAGATGCGTCCTTCCGGGACTCTGAACTGGCTACAGCCATGCTCGCCGCGAAAAGCGCGCGTCAGGCAAGCGCGCAGTCCACTAGCACGGCTGTCAAGGGTGCAATGGCGCCGACCCTCTTAACAGTCCAGTGCGGGACAGACCAATAAGAAGGCAGCGCAAAGTAGCAGTCTAGCCGGAAGGACGCCAGCTGTCGAGGGGGCCCACCGATGGCGGCCCAGCCCCGTGTTGAGGACCAGAGTGAACCCGCACGCGCTCTCAGTCAAGAGATCACTGATCGATCACCCTCGTGGCGGAAAACACGATCACTTCGCGTGACCGCTCGCGGGCTTCTCTTACCTGGTCAGGCGCTTTTGATCATCGTTGGAGCCAGGTCCGTCACGCCGTGGGCGAACCCCCGCCGAACGGCTCTTGACAACCTTCTGAACCCACCCCCAGCGCCACCCGGAGGGGCACCCAGGCGTGTCCCACACCTCCCCCCTCGTCCGGCGGGACCGGCCGGCAGCCACCCCGTCGAGCACCAACCACACCCGAAAGAGGTCGCACCCACCCCGACACGCGGGTCACACACGCCACACAATTCACCGCAGCCCCGCGCGCCCCATTCCGCGCACTGCTGGATCGACCGCGAGGGATTGGTCGCGCGGGAAGGCGCGAACGAATTTCGCCACCGGTCCATTCGCGATCTTGTGATCATTGGTCCATTCCAATTACCGAGACCACCCGAGACCACTCGCGCTCTCCCGCATCTGCGAACGGTCGTGGTCCTGATCGATTACCGTCCGTGGCAGGAGGCGGGATGACCAGGAGACCAGTCGCCCGAACGTCGTAACACAACGGACTCAAGATCAACCCGGAGCCACCGCCGCTCCGGCTTGATCACATCGAGACCCCGGTTCGCCGCAAACATTCCCCTGCGGGGCTGAACCCGTCGCGCAGAGCTAGTAGCTTCTCCTCCCGAAGCTCAGCAATTGCACTCAGCGGGGGGACGCGCATCCCTCGAGGCGATCCCACTCAGCAAACATGGGCTACTCGGCAATTACCTCCGCCGGTAACGTGAGACGACCTCGACCACCGGCCTCGCGACCGGTGCCCGGCAGGCCACAGGAGAGAAACGACCGATGACAGACGATGCACGCCGCGCGAGCGAGCGGTTCCGCGGGCTGCAGCGTTGGACCGGAGGCAAGGACCAGAACGGGCCTCAGACCCCGCAGTCGAGTTGGTTCGCCCCGGAGGACAGCGGCGACTCCGCACCGGGCACGCCGGACCCGCGACCAGGCGGCCCGCACACCGGGACGAACCCGGGCGTCGGCCCAGGCCCGGTGGGCCCCGGCACGGGAGGACAACCGGCGGTCGGCCCGCAAGCCGGTGGCACTGATCGCCGCAGCCCCGAGCAGCGCTACGCCGACGCCATCGCGGCGATGAACCAGATCGTCTCCACGCTCGACTTCAGCAACCTGCCGTGGGTCACCGAGGTCTTCCGCAGCACCGCGGGCGTCCTGCGCGAGGACGACCCCGCGCGGGCGGGCGTGCTCAACAACCTCGGCAGCGCGGCTCAGCTGCGCTACGTGCAGAGCCGCGACCTCGCCGACCTCGAAGACGCCATCGGCTACTACCGCTCGGCGACCACCTCCGCGCACTCCGGCGACCGCGACCGCATCCTCTACTTCTGCAACCTCGCGCTCGCCCTCACCGACCTCGCCGGCAAGACCGGCCGGCCGCAGATCGCCGCGGATGGCGCCCAGGTCGCGCGCGACGCCGTGGCGCAGACGCCCAAGCGCGACCAGCGGCGGCCGATGGTGCTGCTGCGGCTGGCCAACGCGCTGAAGCTGCACGCGCAGCTCGCCGACTCCGCGGAGTCCGACGAGGAGTCCATCGCGGTGTTCCGGGAGGCCGCGCGGATCTCGCCGGCCAGCGACCCCACCACCCCCGAGCTGCTGATCAACCTCGGCGCCGCTCTGATGCGCCGCTACCAGCGCGCTCACGACCAGGACGACCTCGACGAGGCGGTCAAGCACCTGTCGACCGGTGCGGGAGCGCTGCCCGACGGTGACGGCCGTCGCAGCGGGCTGTGCCGGTACGCCGAGGCCCTGCGGCTGCGCTTCCAGCGCAACGGCGACCTCACCGACCTCAACAACGCGATCAACGAGCTGATCGGTGTCCTCGGGGTGCTCGAAGCCGGCAACCCGCAGCTCGGCATGACCGTCTGGCAACTGGCGGCCGCGACCGTCGAGCACGTCGACGCCACCGGCGAGGCCGGGCAGCTGCGCCGGGTGCTGCGCCCGATCGCGCCCGCGGTCCGCGCGATGGCCGCCGAGGACACCCACCGCTCCCTCGCGCTGGGCGGCTACGCGATCCTGCTGCGCAGGCACTTCCTGCACGGTGGGGAGACCAAGGCGCTGGACACCGCCGTCACCGCCGGGGAGGCCGCGGTGGAGGCCGCCGCCCCGTCCCGGCGCGCCCGGGTGCTCACCGCGCTGAACACGAGCCTGCTGGTGCGCTACGAGCACGGTGAGAGCGGCGACGACCTGGACCGCGCCGCCGAGCTCGCGCGCGAGGCGGCCAAGGACTCGGACCCGCAGACCCAGCACATCGCGTGGGTGCAGCTCGGCGTCGTGCTCGCGCACCGGTTCCAGCGGGCCGGGCGCGCGCAGGACGTCGAGACCGCGATCGAGCTGTTCGACCAAGCGTTGATCGCCATGCCGGAGACCACTCCGGGACGGGCGGCGGTGTCCATCCAGCTCGCCCTCGCGCTGCAGGGCCTGCACCAGCGCACCGGCCGCAGGCGGTACTACCGGTGGGCGCGCAAGGTGCTCACCGAAGCCGCTGGCCAGGCCAACGCGCCCGCCGAGCAGCGGCTGCGGGCCGCAGCGCTGGCCGGCCGGATCAGCGCGCAGGAGCAGCGCTGGTCGGAGGCGCTGGAGTCGTTCACCACCGCCGTGGAACTGCTGCCGCTGATGACCCGCGGCAAGCGGGTCGTGGCCTCGCCGAGCGCGCAGCAGCGGTGGGCCTCGATCGTGGCCGACGCCGCGGCCAGCGCCATCGAGGCGGGCGAGCCGAACAAGGCCGTCGAGCTCATCGAGCACGGCCGGTCGGCGATCCTGGCCGACTTCCTGCCCAGCGGTGGCGAGCTTGGTGAGCTGCACCGCGAGCACCCGGCCCTGGCCGACGAGGTCGTGCGGCTGCGGCGGTTGCTGGACCGCCCGGCCGAGGACCCCGACCTCGACGACGGCGACAACCGGCAGCGGCTGGCCGACGCCTGGGCTGCGCTGGTCGACGAGGTCCGCGAGATCCAGCCCACGCACCTGCGGCTGCGGCCGTTCTCCGAGCTCTGCGGGGTCGGCGGCGACGGTTCGGTGGCGATCGTCAACCTCAGCCGGTACCGCTCGGACGTGCTGGTGATCTTCGGCGGCCGGGTGCTGACCGTGCCGATCCCGCACGCCACCCCGGACAAGGCGGGCGAGCAGACGCTCGCGCTGCTGAGCGCCGCGCAGCAGGACGACCACGCGACGATCGCCGACGTCCTGGACTGGACGTGGGTCCGGCTGGTGCGCCCCGTGCTCGACCGCATGGGCTACCTCAACACCCCGGCGGCGGGCTCTCGCTGGCCGCGGGTGTGGTGGAGCTGCTTCGGCGCGGCGGCCTACCTGCCGCTGCACGCGGCGACCGCGCACGCCGGCGCCTCGGCGCTGGACCGCGTCGTCTCGTCGTACACGCCGACCCTCGGCTGCCTGCTGCGCGCCCGGACCCGGCCGGTGCCGGAGGGCGGAGCGCTGGTGGCCGCGGGGTCCGCCGAGCAGGTCTCGCGCGAGCTGCCGCCGCAGAACCAGGTGCTGGCGCAGCACTGGCCGACGGCGGAGATCGTCTCGACGGAGAGCGCCAGCGCCACCGATGTGCTGCGGATGCTGCCGTCCTTCCCGTGGGTGCACATCTGCGAACCGAGCTCGCAGTTCCCGGGGCAGCCGGCTGCCGGGATGCTGCTGGACCGCGACGGCCAGCGGCCGCTGGGCCTGGTCGAACTCGGGCAGGTCGCGCTGGACAAGGCGGAGTTCTGCTACCTCGGCCAGATCGCCACCGCCGCCGACCAACCCTGCGCGGCGGGGCTGTCGCTGGTCGCTGCGCTCGGGTTCGCCGGGTTCACGCACGTCATCGGTACCCTGTGGGAGGTCGACCCGGCCGGCGCCGTGGCGGCGCACGCCGACTTCTACTCCGCGGTCTTCGGGCCGGAGGGCTACGGCACGGACGGTGCCGCCTACGCGCTGCACAACGCCGCCCGCGAGATCCGCAACGCCCGGCCCCACGACTGCGCCGCCTGGAGCGCCCACGTCCACGTCGGCCCCTGACCGACCACACACCAGGACCACAGGCGATCAGGCGGACCCGCCACCCGAGGCGCGTCGACGCGGTCCTCCCCACGAGGAACCCGCCGAACCTCCCGTCCCGGCGCAGCCCGAGTCGCAGCCCAGGGCTCAGCGCGAGTCGGGGAGCTCCAGTTGAGACCTCGCCCCGCGGATGAGCGGAGGTGCGAGGTGACACCGCCCCGTGAGCTGTGGGGGAAGCTTCAGCCGAAGCTTCCACCCGCAGCCCACGGGGCGGGAGGTCGGTGTTGCCGTTCGCGGTGGGTGTTCGGGTCAGCGGAGGGTCAGCTGGGTGATCTTCCACTTGTCGCCCTGTTTCTCGGCGCTGACCGAGATCTGGGCGGGCCCGATGTTGGACTCACCGGTGTTGGCGCGCATCGCGTGCTGGTCGACGAAGACCAGGACCTCGGCCCGGTCGCCGTTCAAGTGGGTCACCGCGCTGTTCTTCACCGTGGTGGTGACGATGAGCTGCTGCTGCGGGGCCTGCTGCTTCACCACGGAGAACAGCTCGTTGTACTTCTGCACGGCTTCGCCGACGAGGAGGTCCTTGGCAGCGTTCTCGGTCTTGGCCGTGTCGTTGAAGTCGTAGGAGAACAACTTCTCGACGCCGTCGCTGACCTGCCCGTTGACCTCGCTGGTCGCGCCCGCCGAGGTGAGCGCCTCGTTGGCGGCCGACCCGGTGTTGTAGGTCGTGTAGGTCGCGACGCCGAAGAAGACGGCCAGCGCGAACAGAAGCGCTGTCGCGCCCCACAGCACCCACGGCTTCCCGGCCGGACCGGACTCCGAGCTCTGCTCCTCGGAGGACGGCTCGGAGCTCTCCGCGGTCTCGGACTCCGGCTCAGCGGCGGACTCGGTCGCGGTGGCGTCGCTCGCCTTCGCCGCCGGCTCGACGGACTCGGTCCCGGCAGCCTCGGACGAGGACTCGGTCCCCGGATCCTCGGGTCCCTCGGTCCTGGCCGACTCAGCCGAGGGGGCCTCGGCCTCGGGGGAGGCATCAGTCTCCGCAGCGTCGTCCGCAGCGGCTTCCGGCTCGGCGGCCGCGGCCGCAGTGGCCTCGCCCTCAACCGGGGCCTCCGGGCCGGCCGCCGACCCCTCGGTCACCGCAGTGCCGTTGACCTGGTCACTGCCCTCCGGCTTCGCGGTCTCGGTGGAGGCCGGCGAAGTGGGGCGCTTGCGCAGACCGGCCACCTTCGGCCGGCGCGCCGATGGCTGCCGGTTCGTGCCGGAACGGCGGTTGGTTGGCACTGGCTTAACTCCTCGAATCGCTGTCGGGTCTCGCCGTTCAGCCGACCGGGACGGTGCCCAGTCCGCTGATCTTCCAGACGTCGCCCTCACGCGTGAGTTCTGCCTGGTAGCGATCCTGCTTGTTGGCCGGGGGCTGGCCCTCGACGGTGACCGTGACCTGCATGACCGCGATCATCCGGGCCTTGCCCGCGTTCTCGTCGAGCTCGACGATGCCCGCGTCCAGCACCCGCGCGGTCGTGGTGCTCTTGGCCTGCTGGATGCGGGTCGCGTAGTCCTTGCGCCCCTGCTTGACCTCGTCCCGCAGCGGACCGGTGGACGCTTCCTCCCACCGCTGCAGACCGCGGTCGACGTCCTTGTGGTCCAGGGTGTTGAAGCTGACGATCGCTTCCTTCCCCTGCTGCAGGGCCTCGTCACGCGTCTCGGCGTAGGCCACCGACGAGTTGTTCATGGCGAGCACCCACAGCACCCCGAGGACCAGGGCGCACACCAGGCTCACCACGAACAGCACCAGCGACAGCTTGGGCCGCCGGCGAGCGGTGTCGGCTTGAACGGTCACGTGTTGCCTCTCTCACTGCCCGGGTGCGTTCTGCGCGCCGCGCACCGAAGTCGGACTGCCCGGAGGCTCCGCGCAGTGCGCTTCCTTGTTCAACGGCGCCGGCGACATGTCGTTACCGGCCCGCTCCGGTGTTCCCTCATACCCCTTGGTACACGGCATCGGATCGAAGAGGTTGAGCACCAGTCCGAAGTGAGCGGTGCCATCCCCGGGGACGACGGTGTTGGACACCGCCACCTGCGCCGGGTAGCTGACGAAGAGCTGCTCGATGCCGTCCACGTGGGACGACAGCAGCTTCGAGGTCGTGGTCAGGTTCGCCAGCAGCGGCCCGACCCGAGGGTTGTCCTTGATCAAGCCGGACAGCTGCACGGCGGCCGGCGGAGCCTTCTGGATGACGCCGCGCAGGTCGCCGTCGGAGCGTTCCAGCGACTGGGACAGCAGGTTCAGGTCCTTGCTGAAGGACTTGATGGCCGAACCCTGGTCGTTCTGGGTGGCCAGCACCGTCTTGCCGTCCTCGAGCAGCTGCACCGTCTGCGGCAGGTGGTTCTGCGCCTGCGTGGTGAACTCCCGCGAAGTGTCCAAGATGGTCTGCAGGTGACCGCCGTTGTCGCGGAAGGCGGTTCCCAGCTCGGTGACGACGGTGCGCAACGAGTCCTGCGGGACCGACTTGGCGAAGCCGTCCAGGTTCATCATCAGGTCCTGGACCGGCAGCGGCGTGGTCGTCTGCGATTCGGCGATGACCGAGCCGTCGTGGAGGTACGGGCCCTTGTCCTGCTTGGGACGCAGGTCGACGTACTGCTCACCGACCGCGGAGCGGTTGGTGATCACGGCCTCCACGTTGGACGGGATGCGGGGCGCCTTCTCCTCGATGTCCAGCGGGACCCGGATGCCCTTGCCGGTCAGCTCGATCTTGCCGACCCGGCCGACCGGCACGCCCCGGTAGGTGACTTCGGCGTTCTCGAAGACACCACCGGTGCTGGCCAGCTCCACCGACACCTCGTAGCCGCGGTTGCCGAACAACCGGTCCAACCCCGCGTACTTGAACCCGGCGTAGCTGCAGCCGATCAACGCGATCAGCACGAACGCGATGATCTGGAATCGGGCGCGACGGGTGAGCATCAGCTGTCACCTCCGAACAGCCAGCCCAGCAGACCGCCGCCGGACTTCTCCGGTGCCGGCTTGGGCGGTGCGGGTTGTTGCTGCTGCGGCTGTCCCAGCGGCAGCGGCACCGAGTCCGGCAGTGGCACCAGCGGCTGGCGGGAGCGGCCGAGGTTCTCCACGATGTCGGTCAGGTTCAGGTCGACCTTGAGGTAGAGGTTGTTGTAGTCGCTCTTGCCGATGCCGTCCACGGCGTTGTCCGGGAACGGGAAGGTGACCAGCGTTTCCAGCGACTTCGGCAGCGAGTCGCCCGCGGCGGCCAGCTGGTGCAGCGTCGGCGCCAGCTTGTTGAGGTCGTGCACCAGGTCCTCGTGGGACTTGTCCACGACGTTGGTCGCCACCCCGGAGAGCTCGTCCAGCGACTGCAGCATGGTCACCAGCTGACCGCGCTGCTCGTTGAGCACCTTGAGCCCGGGGCCGAGGTCGCGCAGCGCGACGTCGATGCTGCCGCGCTGCTCGTTGAGCTTGGCCGAGAGCCGGTTGATGCTGTCCAGCGCCCGCACGATGTCGTTGCGCTGCGCGTCGAGCCCGGCGACCAGCTCGTCGAGGTTGTCGAGCAGGCTGCGGATGTCGGACTCGCGGCCGCTCATGGCCTTGTTGAGCTCCTTGGTGATGTCCTGCAGCTGCGCGACGCCGCCACCGTTGAGCAGCAGCGACAGCGCGCCGAGGACCTCTTCCACCTCGGGGTTGCGACCGGTGCGGTCCAGCCCGATGGTCGCGCCGTCGCGCAGCCTCCCGACGGCGGCCTGCGGGGGCGCGGACAGCTCGACGTACTTCTCACCGAGCAGGCTGGACTGGCGCAGCCGGGCGGTGGAGTTGGCGGGAAGCCTCACGTCGCCGTTGAGGGTGACCGTGACCTCGGCGTCCCACGTGCCCGGCGCCAGGGTGATGTTCGAGACCCGCCCGACGGCGACGTCGTTGACCCGCACGCCCGCGTTGGGCACCAGGTCGAGCACGTCGGAGAAGCGCACCTTCACGTCGTACGGGTGGTCGCCGACGTCCGCGCCGCCGGGCAGCGGCATGTCGTAGACGCCGCGCGAGGAGCACCCCGACAGCGCCACCAGACCGACCACCGCGACCGCGCCGACCTTGACGGCCGACTTGCGGTTGAGCGCGGATCGCAGGAGCCGCGAGATCACTGGCCACCTCCAGCGGGCTTGAGTCCGTTGGTCAGCGGCAGCGGCAGCGGCGGCAACTTGCCGTTCTGAACCGAGTTGAGCGTCTCGGCCAGCGTCGGGAGCTTCTCGGTGCCGGCCAGCACCGGGCGCAACGCGTTGCACGCGCTGCTGACCTCGATCGGGACCTGTTGCGGTGTGCTCTGGTCGAGCAGCTTGCAGACCGACACCAGCGGCGGCTGGTTGAGCTCGTTGAACATCGCGCGCTGGTCCAGCGTCCCGGAAGCGCCGTTGTACGTGTTGTTCAAGTTGCTCATCGCCAGCGGCGCGGTGGTCAGCGACTCGTTGAGCGCTTCCTTCTGCTTGACCAGCACGGCGGCGACGTCGTGCAGCTGGCTGACGTTGGACTGCAGCAGTCCCCGGTTGTCCCGGACGAAGGACTCGACCTTGCCCAGCGCCACCGACAGCTCGGCCAGCGCGGCGCTCATGTCGTTGCGCTCACCGGCGAGGTTGCTGCTGACCTCCGCCATCTGCGTGTTGAAGCGGCGCATCTGGCCGTCGTTGTCGGCCAGCATCCCGGTGAAGCGCTGCAGGTTGTCGACGGTCTTGAACAGCTCCTCGCTGTTGCCCGACATCGTCGTCCCGGCCTCGCCGAGGTTGCGCAGGGTGTCCGACAGCGCCTTGCCGTTGCCCTGCAGGTTGGCCGCCCCGGTGTTGAGCAGGTCGGTCAGCGCGCCGTTCTTGTTGGCCCCGTTGGGCCCGAGGGCCTTCGTGAGGTCGTTGAGGCTGCGGTAGATGTTGTCCAGCTCGACGGGCGTCGCGGTCCGCTCGGCGGGGATCACCGCGTCGTCCCCGAGCTTCGGACCTCCCTTGTAGACCGGGGCGAACTGCACGTACCGGTCGGAGACGATGCTGGGCGAGACCGCCACCAGGCTCGCGTTCGCGGGGATCGCGGTGTCGCGCTCCACGCTCATGGTGACCTTGACCTGCTTGCCCTGCGGCGTGACCTCGTCGATGGTGCCGATCGGAACGCCGAGGATCCGCACGTCACCGCCGGGGTAGAGGCCGACCGCGGCGTCGAAGTAGGCGGTGACCTTGCGCTCGGCCGCTCCGTAGAACAACCACCAGCCGCCGACCGCGCCGAGCAGCACGACCACGATCCCGATGGTGAGGATCTTGGCCAGGTTCGAGCTCTTCGAGGGTGCGTTCGTCATTGCTTGCAGCCCTCCTGGTTGATCGGTCCGACGGCGGGCGGCAGCAGACCGCAGATGTAGGTGTCGAACCAGTGGCCGTTGCCGAGCACGTTCGAGAACAGCCTGGTGAACGGGGCGAAGTTGTTCAGGCTCCGGTCCAGGTTCTGCTGGTTGCGCTGCAGCATCTTGGTCACCTTGTCGAGCTGTGCCAGCGTGGGCTTCAGCTGCGCCTGGTTGTCGTCGACCAACCCGGTCAGCTGCTGCGACAGCTCCTGGGTCCCGGTCAGCAGCGAGGAGATCGAGTCGCGCCGGGCCCGCAGTTCCTGCAGCAGCAGGTTGCCGTCGGCGAGCAGCTTCTCGAAGTCCTGGTTGCGGTCGGCGAGCTGCTGGGAGACCTGCGTGGTGTTCTGCAGCAGGTGCTCGATCTCCTCGTCGCGCGAGGAGATCGTCTGCGACAGCTGGGAGAGCCCGTTGAGGGCCCCGCTGACCTCGCCCGGGGTGTCCTTGAACGTGCTGGAGAGCGTCTCGAAGCTCTTGGCCAGCTGCGCGGTGTCGATCTGGTCGACGTTCTTGGACAGGTCGCTGAACGCTTCGATGACGTCGTAGGGCGACATCGTCCGGTTCAGCGGGATCGGCTGGTCGTTGTCGAGCGGCTTGGAGCCCTGCGGGTCCAGGGCCAGGTACTTCTGGCCGAGCAGCGTCTTGACCTTGATCGCGGCGGTGGTGTGGTCGCCGAGCTCGGCGTCGTCGACCCGGAAGCTGACCTTCACGTGGTCGCCCTCCAGCTCGACGTCGGAGACCTGACCGACCTTGACGCCGGCGACGCGGACCTCGTTGTCCGCACGCAGTCCGGCGGCTTCGGTGAAGTGCGCGGTGTAGGTCGTGCCGCTCAGCAGCGGCAGCCGCTCGTAGTTCGCCGCCAGCAAGAACAGCGCCACCAGCACGAGGATGCCGGCGACACCGATCTTGAGCGGATCGCGCTGGGAGAAGGTACTCATCGCTGACACCTCGGCTGGGTCACGGGGGCCAGCGGCAGCGGCAGGTTGGCCTTGCCGACGCCGACGTTGCCGGAGGCCTCGCACAGGAAGAAGTTGAACCACGACCCGTGCGAAGCCGAGCGGCTGAGGCTCTCGATCTTGTTGGGCATGTTGTGCAGCACCCGGTCCACCAGCTGCTCGTGGTCGTTGAGGTTCTTCGACAGCTGGCCGAGACCCTCGATGTCCTGCTTCAGACCCGGCCTGGCGTCCTGCAGGAGCCCGGCCGTGGTGTTGGTCAGTCCGTCCATCGCGGTGATCGCGCTGCCAATGGACTCGCGGTCCTGGGCGAGGCCGGAGACGACCTGCCGCAGCTGACCGACCAGTTCGGACAACCGCTGGTCACGCGCGTTGACGGTGTCCAGCACGCCGTTGAGGTTGTTGATGACCTCGCCGATCACCTGGTCGCGGGAGGCGATGGTGGTCGTCAGCGACGCCGTGTGCGACAGCAGGCTCTCGACCGTGCCGCCCTCGCCCTGCAGGACCTGGATGATCTCGTAGGACAGCTTGTTGACGTCCTCCGGCGACAGCGCCTGGAACAGCGGCTTGAACCCGCCGAGCAGCACGGTCAGGTCCAGCGCCGGCTTGGTGCGCTCCAGCGGGATCATGCCGCCCGGCGGCAGGAACCCACCCTGGACGGTGCGGCCGGCGGCGCCGCCGGACCCGTTGGACGTGGAGCCCTGCTCCAGCGCGATGTAGCGCTGTCCCACCAGGTTCCGGTACTTGATGGTCGCGGTCACCGTGGACGGCAGCCGCCGGTCGGCGACGTTGAACTTCACCTCGGCGACCTTGTTGTCGACGAGTTCGATGTTCTCGACCTCACCGACCTTCACACCGGAGATGCGCACTTCGTCGCCCTCGTTGAGGGCGGTGACGTCGGTGAACCGCGCGGTGTAGGAGTTCGCCGAGCGCAGGTCCTGGTTGGCGATCGTCATGACCAGCAGCCCGGCTGCGAGCGCGGTGATCACCACGAAGATCAGGAACTTGGTCAGCGGTCCGCGGATGCTGATCCCGTTCATCGGTAGCTCACCTCCGCACCTCGCAGCACCGGACCGACCAGCAGCCCGCCCCAGTCGGGCACCTCGGAGGAGGGCCTGCCCAGGGCCGGGGCCAGCACGGTGGCCACCACATCGCGCTCAGCGGGCGAGTTCACCCACTGCGCGGAGGTGCCGGCCGGCGCCGACTGCGGGTTCGTGCTCGCGGCCGGGTTCAGGCCACCGGTGGCCGGACGCGACGCGGGCGGCGCGACCGAGCCGTCCTTGAACGGCCCGTCCGGCGGGTATTCCGGCATCGGGTCCAAGTGCTCCATGAAGTTGTAGCAACGCGGTCCGCGCTTGTCGGCGAACTGCGGCTCGTCCCGGTTCGGGACGTACTTGCCGCGGTGCGGGGCGACTTCCAGCGTCACGTGCAGGCCGGGCTCGTCGGTGCCCTCGCCGAACACCTTGCGGATGCGCGGGACGTACTCGGCCATCTCGTTGAGGAAGCACGGGTAGGACGGCGAGTACTTGGCCAGCACGTCCAGGGTCGGGCGCTGCGCGTCCGCCAGCTGGATCATGTTCTGCCCGTTGTTGTTGAGGAACGTCGTCAGGTCACCGGAGCTGGTGGTGAGCTGGCCGGTCATCTTCTGCAGGTTCTGCTTCTGGTCCACCAAGGTCCGGGCCGTGGTGGAGAAGTTGTCCAGCGCGGAGATGATGTCCGGCGCGGCCTGCTCGTAGGTCTGCGCGACCCCGACCAGCTCCCGCAGGTTGTCCCGCAGGTCCGGGATCGCCGGGTTGAGGCCGTCCAGGTAGGTGTTGAGCTGCACCAGCGTGTCGCCGACCTGCTCGCCCCGGCCGGACAGCGCCTGGTCCAGCGCGTTGAGCGTGGCCGCGAGGTCGTCGGGGTTCACCGCCTGCAGCACCGGCATGGTGTCGGCCAGCACCGTCTCCAGCTCGAGACCGGCGCGGGTGCGGTCCTGCTCGATCACACCGCCCGCGGCCAACGTCTTCGACACGGGCTTGTCGGGCAGTTCGAGCGCCACGTACCGCTCGCCGAACAGCGTGCGGGGCAGCAGCTGCGCGGAGACGTTCGCCGGGATCTTCTCGGCCATCTCCGGCTGCAGCGCCAGGTGCAGCTCGGCGCCCCCGCCGTCGGACTTCACCTCGACGACGCGGCCGACGATCATGCCGCGGACCTTCACGTCGGAGTCCGGCAGGATCTGGTTGCCCGTGGAGGCGGCCTTGAGGACCACGTCCGAAGAGGACGTGAACGCCTTGTTGTAGAACGCCAGGCACAGCACGACGAAGAGGACCATGCTCATCAGCAGCGCCAGGCCCATCAGCCTGCGCTTGACCTTGGTGACCGTTCCGCGCGCGCTCATCCGGTGATCCGCACGGTCGTCGTGGTGCCCCAGATCGCGAGGCTGAGGAAGAAGTCCAGCAGCGCCGTGGTCACGATGGCGGTCCGCACCGCGCGTCCCACCGCGACGCCGACCCCGGCGGGGCCACCGCTGGCCCGGTACCCGTAGTAGCAGTGCGTCATGATCACCACCACGCTGAAGATCAGGACCTTCCCGAAGGACCACAGCACGTCCTCGGGAGGCAGGAACAGGTTGAAGTAGTGGTCGTAGGTGCCCGCCGACTGGCCGTAGAGGTAGACCGTCACGCCCCGAGCCGCGACGTAGGACGTCAGCAGGCCCAGCACGTAGAGCGGGATGACCGCGATGAACCCGGCCATCACGCGGGTGGTCACCAGGTACGGCAGGCTCGGCACGCCCATGACCTCGAGCGCGTCGATCTCGTCGGAGATCCGCATCGCGCCGAGCTGGGCGGTGAACCCGGAGCCGACCGTCGCCGAGAGAGCCAGGCCGGCCACCAGCGGGGCGATCTCCCGGGTGTTGAAGTAGGCCGAGATGAAGCCGGCGAACGCCGAAGTCCCCAGCTGGTCGAGGGCCGCGAAGCCCTGCAGACCGACGACGGTGCCGGTGAACAGCGTCAGACCGATCATCACGCCGACCGTGCCGCCGATGACCGCCAGGGCGCCGCTGCCGAAGCTGACCTCGGCCAGCAGGCGCAGCGTCTCCTTGGCGTAGCGGGTGATGGCCCGAGGGATCCACGCCAGCGAGCGGATGTAGAACGACATCTGGTCGCCCAGGTCGTCCAGCAGCTCGACCGGCCGTCGGGCCGCGCGCTTGGCGCGCTGCGAGATCGTCACCATGTTCCCATTCCCCTGGCGGCCGTCACATTCCCTTTGGCGGGACCAACTGCAGGTAGAGCGTCGTGAGGATGAAGTTCACCGCGAACAGCAGCAGGAAGGTGATGACCACCGACTGGTTCACGGCGTCCCCGACGCCCTTCGGGCCTGGTGGCGGGTTGAGGCCGCGGAAGGCCGCCACCACTCCGGCCAGGAAGCCGAAGATCAGTGCCTTGAGCTCGCTGATCCACAGGTCCGGCAGCTGGGCCAGCGCGTTGAAGCTGGCCATGTACGCACCGGGCGTGCCGTCCTGCATGATCACGTTGAACGTGTAGCCGCCCATCACGCCGACGACGCTGACCATGCCGTTGAGCAGCACGGCGACCAGCATCGCGGCCAGCACCCGAGGCACCACGAGGCGCTGGATCGGCGAGACGCCCAGCACCTCCATCGCGTCGATCTCGTCGCGGATCTTGCGCGACCCCAGGTCGGCGCAGATCGCCGAGCCACCCGCACCGGCGATCAGCAGAGCCGTCACGATCGGGCTGGCCTGCTGGATGATCGCCAGCACGCTGGCGGCACCTGTGAACGACTGAGCACCGATCTGCCTGGTCAGCGACCCCAGCTGGAGCGCGATGACCGCGCCGAAGGGGATCGAGACCAGTGCGGTCGGCAGGATCGTGACGCTGGCGATGAACCAGCACTGCTGGATGAACTCGCGGATCTGGAACGGCCGCGAGGGCATCGCCCGCACGATGTCCATGCCCAGCGCGAACAGGCGGCCGGTCTGGCGCAGCCCGCCCGCACCGGGGAACTGCACCCGGGACGCGCTCACTGCTCACCCCTCTTGCGTCCGAACCAGCGGCGACGGCCGCCCGCCGCCTGCTCCTCCGCCTGGATGCCACCGGGCCACACCGGCTCCTCCTCGGTCTGGCGCGGGTGCGGCGAGGGCCGCACCTGCTGCGGAGGCTGCGCGGGCTGCGCCGGCTGCTGCGGGACCTGCTGGGGCGCCTGCGCCTGAGCCTGCGGCGGCCGCGGCGGGACCGGAGCCTGCTGCGGCTGAGCGGGCGCCTGCTGCTGCGGCCAGGAGCCGGTCGCCGGGGTGCCGACCCCGTACTGGGCCCGCTCCTGCGGCGTCAGGCTCTTGAGGATCTCCTCCTGCGCCGAGGGGTTCAGCGAGCGCAGCTGGCGCAGCACGCGGTCCTTGCGGCGGTGCACCGCGGACCGGTCCGGCAGGCCGGGGCTGACCTCCAGCTGCGACATCATCGGCGGGACCTGCGGCCGGCCGTGCTTGGCCAGCTCGGCCTCGACCAGCGCGGTGTCCTTCTCCTCGCTCATGCCGATCGGGCCGTCGGGACGGCCGTTGAGGAACTGCACCACGACCGGCTCGTCGGAGGTCAGCAGCACCTCGCGAGGCCCGAACATGACCAGGTTGCGGCGGTAGAGCATGCCGATGTTGTCCGGCACGGTCCGGGCGGTGTTGATGTCGTGCGTGACGATCAGGAACGTCGCGTCGATCTGCGCGTTGAGGTCGACGATCAGCTGGTTCTGCACCGCGGTGCGGACCGGGTCCAGACCGGAGTCCGGCTCGTCGAACAGCAGGATCTCCGGGTCCAGCACGAGGGCGCGGGCCAGGCCGGCGCGCTTCTTCATACCGCCCGAGATCTCACCGGGGAGCTTGTCCTCCGCACCGATGAGACCCACCATCTCCATCTTCTCGAGCACCACGTTGCGGATCTCGGACTCGCTCTTGCGGGTGTGCTCGCGAAGCGGGAACGCGATGTTGTCGTAGAGGTTCATGGAGCCGAACAGGGCGCCGTCCTGGAACAGCACGCCGAAGAGCTTCCGGACCTCGTAGAGATCACTTTCGGAACAGGTGCAGATGTCCGTTCCGTTGATGACGACCTTGCCCTCGTCGGGCTTGAGCAGACCCACCAGCGACTTCAGGAACACCGACTTGCCTGTGCCGGAAGGCCCGAGCAACACGCTGATCTCGCCCTGGGGCAGATTCAGCGAGACGTCCCGCCAGATGGTCTGCGGTCCGAAGGACTTCGAAAGCCCCTCGACAACCACCTCGACGCCCATCCGAACCTCCGCGTCCTCGATTGCAGCGATTCCGGGGAGAACATTCCCCGGGGAAGCACCCTTGCACATGTGACGCGCTCAACGGGGGTAGTTGGCGTCACACCTGAGCAACGAGCTCGACGCAGCAGGGTTACTCATCAGTTCACCGGAAATCAAGGCGTCTTCGGAGATACGTCCGAAAAAAGATGGCCGTTTCCGCGCATAGGAAAAGAGAACGGGCACCCGCAACAGCGAGTGCCCGTTCTCCTACTGTGAGTCAAAAGACCGGAACCGGTCCGAAACCGGCGCCGGTGGCGGAACTACGACACGTTCCGCCTACCGGTCACCGCCGAACGCGACAGGGGTTCCGGCCTGAGGAGTCACTTGACGCTGACGGAGGCGCCGGCCTCTTCCAGCTTGGCCTTGGCGTCGTCGGCCTTCTCCTTGTCGACCTTCTCCAGGATCGGCTTCGGGGTGCCCTCGACGAGCTCCTTGGCCTCCTTCAGGCCCAGGCCGGAGACGATCTCACGGACCACCTTGATGACCTGGATCTTCTTGTCGCCGGCGCCCTCGAGGACGACGTCGAACTCGTCCTGCTCCTCAGCGGCGGCGGCCTCGCCACCACCGGCGGCCGGGGCCGCGGCGACCGCAGCCGGGGCGGCGGCGGTGACGTCGAAGGTCTCCTCGAACTGCTTCACGAACTCCGACAGCTCCAGGAGGGTCATCTCCTTGAAGACGTCCAGCAGCTCGTCGTTGCTCAGCTTCGCCATGTCGGCGTTCCTTTCTGCTTGAAGTCCGGGCACCTGCGCGGCGTCCGGGTGGGGTTTTCGCGCGGGAAGCGATCCGGAGCCCGCTGCGGTGGCACGCTCTCACGCACCGTCCACTGCGGACTGCGGAGAGCCTTACTCGCCCTTCTTCTCCTGAAGGGCGGCAGCCATGCGGGCCACCTGCGACGCCGGCGCGGCGAACAGCGCGGCGGTCTGGTTCATCTTGGCCTTCATGGCACCGGCCAGCTTGCTCAGCGTGACCTCGCGCGAGTCGAGGTCTGCGATGCTGTCGACCTCGGACACGGACAGCGGACGACCGTCCATGTACCCGCCCTTGACCACCAGGTTCTGGTTGGTCTTGGCGAATTCCTTGATCGCCTTGGCTGCATCGACCGGCTCGCCATCGACGAAGGCGATCGCGGTCGGACCGACGAACAGGTCGTCGAGGCCTTCCACGCCCGCCTGCTCGGCGGCACGCTTGACCAGCGTGTTCTTCGCGACACGGTAGCTCACGTTCGAACCGAGCGCGCGGCGCAGCTCAGACAGCTGAGCCATCGAGAGCCCGCGGTACTCGGTCACAACGGCAGCGGTGGAGTTGTTGAACTTCTCCGAGATCTCGCTGACCGCATCGACCTTGTCGGACTTCGCCATGTCGCCTCCTCTCTGTTTCCGACTGTGGCTGACCCATCCAGTCGGGTCCTGAGACGACAAAACGCCCCGGCGCAGGGCAGCACGGGGCGTTGAAGATCAGTGCGCGCGGGCGCGCTCCTCCAGCCTCGTCCCTCCTGCGCGGGCCGCCCGCATCTCACGGGACCTTCGTTCCTCGCGATCCGTCGCCGAACCCGAGGAAGACCAGCGGTCTTGGGTGGAACCTCCTCAAGAGTACTGGACCCGGTGCGGGCGCTTCCACCGACCCCCGGCCGCCCGGCATCATGTGCCTGTGGCTGATCAGCGGGAACCGCGCTCCGACAACCTGCCCGAGATCGTCGACGCCGAAGTCGTCGAGGTCGCCGAGACCGAGGACGCTCCTCGCGCCCGCGCACCGAAGGCGACAGACGACCCGGAGTACCAGGAGTTCCTGGAGTTCAAGCGGTTCAAGGAGTGGCAGGCCGCCCAGGGTGGCGACACCACCGCTCCGGTCGCTGAGAAGCCGTGGTGGAAGCAGGCTCTCGGCCTGCTCCGCCTCAAGTGGGTGCGACGCGCCCTCTACGTCATCATCGCGCTGCTCCTGCTGAACCTGGCCTACGACCACTACTTCGGCGAGGGAGACGGCTCGTCGAGCGAGAGCGGCACCGGCGGCAGCGCCCCGGTCGACGCGGTCCCGGTGACCGCGCAGAACCCGCAGCAGGCCGTTCGCAGCCTGCACAACTACCTGCGCGCCCAACCGCCGGAGCAGGCGTGCGCGCTGTTCGACGACGACGGCAAGGCCGATTTCGCGGCCGCGCACGGCGCACCCGACTGCGGCGCGGCGGCGCGCTCGCTGCACGCCCAGATCACCGATCCCAACGCCTACGCCAATCCCCGGTTCGACCACGACGCCGTCGTCGAGATGGGGGCCGAAGCGCAGGTCCGAGGATGCCGGATGCGGGTCACCGGCGGTCCGACCCTCGGCACTTTCAAGCTGACGAGAACACCGCAGGGCGGATGGACCATCTCCGCCTACGCCCTCACCTCGGCCACCTGCCCCTGACGCAATTCCCGACCGGCCGCGGAATTGGGGCGGAACGCCCACCCGGCACTCGCCGTCACCAATTCTGCGCGCCGGGTGGCACCGCCCGGAGGAAACCGCGCCAGGAATTCCGATCTTGTCCGGTTCTTCCCCCGGAAAGAGGAAGAGGGCGAGCGCTCCGGGAGCGCTCGCCCTCTTTCCCAAGAGCCTTCTCGGGTCAGGCAGAAGCCGCCACGCGGGTGGCGGTCGGGTCCACCTGGATGCCCGGGCCCATCGAGGTCGTGAAGGTGACCTTCTTGAGGTACCGGCCCTTCGACGCCGACGGCTTGGCGCGCAGGATCTCGTCCAGCGCAGCCGCGTAGTTCTCCACCAGCTTCGCGGTGTCGAACGACGCCTTGCCGATGATGAAGTGCAGGTTGGCCTGCTTGTCGACGCGGAAGTTGATCTTACCGCCCTTGATGTCCGCGACCGCCTTGGTGACGTTCGGGGTGACGGTGCCGGTCTTCGGGTTCGGCATCAGACCACGCGGGCCGAGGACCCGAGCGATCTTGCCGACCTTCGCCATCTGGTCCGGAGTGGCGATCGCCGCGTCGAAATCGAGCCAGCCGCCCTGAATGCGCTCGATCAGGTCATCAGAACCAACCGCGTCCGCGCCGGCGGCCTCGGCCTCAGCGGCCTTGTCGCCGGTGGCGAACACGATGACGCGGGCAGTCTTACCAGTGCCGTGCGGCAGGTTCACGGTGCCGCGGACCATCTGGTCTGCCTTGCGGGGGTCGACGCCCAGCCGCAGAGCGACCTCGACGGTGGCGTCGTAGTTGACCTTGGCGGTCTTCTTCGCCAGCTCGGCCGCCTCGGCCGGGGTGTAGAGGCGTGCCCGGTCGACCAGCTCGGCCGCCTGCTGGTATGCCTTGCTGCGCTTAGCCATGTCTGTCCTCGAAATCAGTGGATCAGTTGTGGTTGGTCGGGCTGCGCAAGCCCTCCCACAGGGGTGTTCGCGCCGGTGCGACCGGCAGCGGGTCAGCCCTCGACCGTCAGCCCCATCGAACGGGCCGTGCCGGCGATGATCTTCGCGGCCTGGTCCATGTCGTAGGCGTTGAGGTCTTCCATCTTGGTCTGGGCGATCTCCTTGATCTGGTCCATGGAGACCTTGCCGACCTTGTTCTTGTGCGGCTCGCCGGAGCCCTTCTGCACGCCGGCGGCCTTGAGCAGCAGCTTCGCGGCCGGCGGGGTCTTCAGCTTGAAGTCGAAGGACCGGTCTTCGTACACGGAGATCTCGACCGGCACGACGTTGCCACGCTGCGCCTCGGTCGCGGCGTTGTACGCCTTGCAGAACTCCATGATGTTGACGCCGTGCTGACCCAGCGCCGGGCCGACCGGCGGGGCCGGGTTGGCTTGGCCGGCCTGGATCTGCAGCTTGATGATCCCTGCCAGCTTCTTCTTCTTGGGCGGCATGTTTGCTTCCTGTGTCTTCGCTATCCGGTTGCTCGGTCCCGCCGGAAGGCGGCACCGAATCTGGCGAGACCACGAGACGGTGGAATCGCCCCTGCTGCGCGGGGTCCTGCCAGATCCACGCGCAGCCCGCCGCGCTCCCGCTACCGGGAGAGCGGTCAGAGCTTGGAGACCTGGTCGAACGAGAGCTCGACCGGGGTCTCGCGGCCGAAGATCGACACCAGCACCTTGAGCTTCTGGGCGTCGGCGTTGACCTCGTTGATGGTGGCCGGGAGCGTCGCGAACGGACCGTCCATGACGGTGACGGACTCGCCGACCTCGAAGTCGACCTCGACCGCCGGCTTGGCAGCGGTCGTGTCCTGACCCGCAGCGGCCTTCTTGCCGGCCTCCGGCTTCTTCTCCTCGACCTGCGGTGCGAGGAACTTCAGCACCTCGTTGATGGTCAACGGCGACGGCTTGGAGGTGGCGCCGACGAACCCGGTCACACCCGGGGTGTTGCGCACGGCGCTCCACGACTGGTCGTTGAGCTCCATCCGCACGAGGATGTAGCCGGGCAGCACCTTGCGCTGCACCATCTTACGCTGGCCGTTCTTGATCTCGGTGACCTCTTCGGTGGGCACCTCGACCTGGAAGATGTAGTCCTCGACGTCCAGCGTCTGGGCACGGGTCTCGAGGTTGGTCTTGACCTTGTTCTCGTAACCGGCGTACGAGTGGATCACGTACCAGTCGCCGGGCGCGCGGCGCAGCGCGGCACGCAGCTCCTCGACCGGGTCGGTCTCCTCCGCCTCCTCGTCGGACGCGGTCTCCCCGGACTCGTCAGCGGTCGTCTCGTCGCCGGTCGTCTCGTCGGCAGCGGTCTCGTCTCCAGCCGCCTCGTCGGCAGCGGCCTCGTCGGCGGAGTCGGTTTCCGAGGAATCGACTGCACCGGCCTCTTCAGCCTCGACGGACACGGCCTCGGCTTCGGCAGCCTCGGGCTGCACCTGCTCTTCGGTGAGGCCGGTGGCTTCCTGGGAGGTCTCCTCGTGCGAGGTCACAGTCGGTCTCGCTTCCTCTCGTGCGTTGCGTGCCGGGTCGTCTTTTCGCCGCCGGCACCACCTGGGCGTACCCGGAGGTTCAGCCAGTGCCGAACAGCCAGCCCACGCCCTTCGCGAAGAGCACGTCCACGCCGGCGACGAACGCCACCATGATGCTGACGAACACCAGCACCACGAGCGTGTAGGTCATCAGCGCCTTGCGCGTCGGCCAGATGACCTTGCGCAGCTCGGCGACGACCTCGCGCAGGAAGCGTCCGATCTTCCGGAACAGCGAAACCCGACCCTGCCGGCCATCCCGCGAGGGCGTCGGCCGACCCTTCGACTCAGTTGTGCGCGCCGGACCGGAGCCCGACCCGGAACGGGCGGAGGCGCGACGCTCGCGCCGCGCCGCGGCGCTGGACGGACGGGCGCCTTCGCGCGGCCCGTCCTGGCCCTGCTCGCGGTCCTCGCTCACGACCATCCTCCGCTCACCGTCGCATCGACGCAGGGGTGACAGGACTCGAACCTGCAACCTGCGGTTTTGGAGACCGCTGCTCTGCCAATTGAGCTACACCCCTCTGCGGCCCGTGGAGCCCGACCGCAAAGTCGGGACGCCCTTCACCGTCCCTGGAACTCCCTGTTCCAAGGTGCTCGGGCATCCCAAGTTCGAAAGTGTACGGCACGTCGAGAACGCGCTTCCAACGGCACCCCCGTCTTGGCGGGAAACCGACTCCACCGCTGGTGAGCGCGTTGGGTCACGCCGGGATGCGGACAGTGGCCGAAGCCCCGCCGAGCACGCCCTGGTCCGCCGACTTCGCGGTGATCGTGACCTTGACCGTGCCGTCTTCGTTGATCTTGGCGATCTTGCCGCTGAGCTCCACCACGGCGCCGGTGTCGTCGTCCGGAACGATGACCGGACGGGTGAACCGCACGCCGTACCGCACGATCGACCCGGGGTCGCCGGTCCAGGCGCTCACCAGCCGCCCGGCGACGGCCATCGTGAGCATCCCGTGGGCGATCACGTCCGGGAGGCCGACCTCCTTGGCGAACCGCTCGTTCCAGTGGATCGGGTTGAAGTCCCCGGAGGCCCCCGCGTACCGGACGAGGTCCGAGCGCACCAGCGCCACGCTCAGCTCCGGCAACGGGTCTCCGACGGAGATCTCCGACAGGCGCACCGTCATGCCTCAGGCCCCCTCACGACCACCATCGACGTGGCGGTGCACACCGGCTCGCCGTCGGTGGTGGTGATCTCCGCGCGGACGGTCAGGAAGTCGTTGCCCGCGCGCGTCTTGACGTCGTCCACGTGCGCGACCGTCACCAGCCGGTCGCCCGCCCGGATCGGCCGGTGGTGCACGAAGTCCTGCTGGCCGTGCACCACCCGGCTGTAGTCCAGGCCGAGCTGCTCGTCGCCGACGATCTGGTCCTGCGCGGACATCGACAGGATCACCGCGAAGGTCGGCGGCGCGATCACGTCCGGGTAACCGGCGGCCTTGGCCGCCTCGACGTCGACGTGCAGCGGGGAATCGTCCTTGATCGCGCGGGCGAACTCGCGGATCTTCTCCCGCCCCACCTCGTAGGGCTCGGTGGGCGGGTACTCACGTCCGATGAATGATTCGTCGAGCGGCACGAGCGAAGGCTACTAGGTCCGCGCCGGCGCGGCGGAGCCGCTTTCACCGCGTGCCCGGCATCCGTCAGCGACCCATCCCCGCCCAACGAGAAGAGCCCGCTCCCGGTGTCCGGGGGCGGGCTCTCGAAGGCGTTCGCGAAGGAACCGCTGGCGTCAGCGGGTCTCCTTGTGGAGCTTGTGCGTGCCGCAGTTCATGCAGAACTTCTTCATCTCCAACCGGTCCGGGTTGTTACGCCGGTTCTTGTTGGTGATGTAGTTGCGGTTCTTGCACTCCTCGCACGCCAGCGTGATCTTGGGTCGAACGTCGGTGGCGGCCACGGGGGTGCCTTCCTCTCGGTCGTAACTAAGGGCGGTTCGCTCTGGAGGAATCCTCGCGAACCCGTGACTGGTAGCGGTGGCCGGACTTGAACCGGCGACACAGCGATTATGAGCCGCTTGCTCTACCGACTGAGCTACACCGCCATGCCGAGGCCGCGGTGTGAACCGGATGCCTCAAGCGACGCAGGATGTCCCACGCAAAACAGCCACAGCACCCAGTTTACCGAGCACCGCGGCTGTCTTTCGAGCCCCAATACGGAATCGAACCGTAGACCTTCGCCTTACCATGGCGACGCTCTGCCGACTGAGCTATTGGGGCGTGCCCTTGCGGAGCGATTAGAACTTTACACACCCTCCGGACCCCCCGGAACAGGGGGGTGCCTTTTGGCGAAACCGCAGGTCGCGGCCACCGTTTCGCTCAGCACCCCACCTGATCGGGTCATTTCCGGCATCAGTGCAGGAGTGTGAGCACGGTCTCCTCGCGAACGCTCTCGCGCTTCGTGCGGGCCTGCAGCCACGCCTCGAAGCGGTCCTCGGAGAGCGGTCGGGAGATCAGGTAGCCCTGGGCCACGTCGCAGCCCATGCCGACCAGCTGGTCGCGCGCGGCGTCGTCCTCGACGCCCTCGGCGACCACGGCCAGGTCCAGCGAATGACCGAGCTCGACGATCGTGCGGACCACGGCGAGGTCGCTCAGGTCGGTCCCCATGCCGAGCACGAAGCTCTTGTCGATCTTGACCTCGTCCACCGGCAGCTGCCGCAGGTAGGCCAGCGACGAGTAGCCCGTGCCGAAGTCGTCCACCGCGAGCACCACGCCCATCGCGTGCAGCCGCCGCAGGACAGGCAGGGACCGCTCCTTGTCGGCCATCACGCTGGACTCGGTGAGCTCCAGGGTGAGCAGTTCCGGCGGGATGTCGTGGCGCTCCAGCGCCTCGGCGACCCGGTCCGGGAAGGTCTCGTCGGCGAGGTTGCGGACCGACAGGTTCACCGCCACCGACATCCGCAACCCGCGGTCCATCCACTGCCGGATCTTGACCAGCGCGCACTCCAGGACGAACGCGGTCAGCGCGTCGACCAGCCCGGTGGCCTCCACCAGCGGGACGAACTCGTCCGGGTCCAGCCGTCCGTACTCGGGGTGCGACCAGCGCACCAGCGCCTCGGCCCCGACGACCTGGCGCTCCGGCAGCGCCACCTTGGGCTGGTAGTGGACCTCGACCTGCCCGGTGTCCAGCGCCTGCCGGAACTGGGTGACCAGTTGGAACCGGCGCAGGAAGACCTGGCCCATGGCGGGGGCGTAGCAGCGCACCGCGTCCTCGCCGTTGCGCGCGGCCCGCACCGCCACGTCGGCGTGCTGGAGCAGCGTGTCGACGTCGGTCTCGGCTTCCCCGTCCGCCGGCGCCGAGGAGGCGTACCCGGCGACTCCGGCGGCCTCGACGACGATCCGGTCGAGCGGGTAGGACATGGCGATCACGTCGCACAGCCGCACCGCCACCTCGTGCGCCTGCTCCTCGGTGTGGTCGAGCAGCAGCACTGCGAACGAGTTGGCCTCCAGGCGGGCCAGCGGCGCGTCGTCCAGGGCTTCGCGCATCCGCTGGCCTGCGGCGACGACCATCCGGTCGCCCCAGGTGTAGCCGAGGGCCTCGCTGACCGTGGTGAGCAGGTCCAGGTCGACCCGCAGGACCACGGCGGCGCGGCCGTTGCGCAGCTCCTCGCCGGAGATCTCGCGGAAGCCGGTGCGGTTGAGCAGTCCGGTCAGCGGATCGTGGTAGGCGTCGTGCCGGAGCCGGGCCAGCAGCCTGCGGTTGTCCATGGCGGTGGCCAGGTGGCTGGCCAGGGTGTGCAGCAGTCGCACGTCGGCGCGACCGAACCCGCGCCAGCGGCTGACCCGGTCGTGCACCTCGACCGCGCCGAGCAGCTGGCTGGCACCGCGCAGCGGGACCACCAGAGCCTCGTAGGCGCCGCGCTGCCGCAGCACGCGCCGGACTTCCTCCGGCGCTTCGAGGGTCCGGAAGGAGCGCACGTGGCTGCCCGGCAGCTGCAGCAGCGGGTCGTCGCGCAAGGCGTCCGGTGCGGCCTGCAGCGCGGCCTCCGGCAGGGCTTCGCCGGCGACGAGCGTGGTGACCTCGCCACGTGGGTCCAGCCGCAGTCGCAGCACTACGCGGGTGGCGTTGAGCTGCTCGCGGATGCGCTCGGCCACTGGTTCCCACTCGCCCAGCGGCACCGCCTGCTCGCCGACGGGGTCGGGCGCGGTCGGAGCGCCCTGGCCGGAGCGGGCCACGCTGAGGCTGACGTCGCTGAGCGCTTCCAGGTCGCGCTGCTCGCGCAGCAGGTCGGAGTAGGCGCGGTAGAGACCGATCACGGCGACCGCGACGAGGCCGACCAGCAGCCAGCCCCACGGGGTGCCGATGGCGACCTCGTAGCCGATGAGGCCGACAGAGGTGTTGAGCAGGCCGACGGCCAGGGTGCGCCCGGCCAGGCGCGCGCCGGCGGCGACCTTCATCGCACCGCCCAGCACGGTGAGGGCCGCCAGCGCGAACCCGCAGCTGATGAGCGGCGAGGTCAGGGTGCCCACCACGGGGCCGAACCAGTCGGGGGCGACGCCGGCGAGGGCCTGGTTGACCAGGCTGGCGACCGCGAAGGGCACCGCGATCTCCAGGCACAGCACCCCGGCGTTGTAGACGACGTGGGTGGCCGCGCGCCTGCCCACCTGAGCACCGAGCCCGGCCAGCAGGTTCGCCGCGAGCACCACCTCGAACGGGGCGGTGAGCAGTCCGAGCAGCAGCGGGATCTCGGTGAACGAGATCGTCCAACCGACGCGCTTGACGTCGACGTCGATGGTCAGCTGCTCGGCGAGCAGGAAGCCGACGGCCAGGAGCGGACCGATGAACAGCAGCTCAGGGCTGTAGCGACCGGGCAGGCTGCCGGCGGTGAGCAGCGAGACGAGGACCCCGGCCGCCAGCACCACGAAGGAGAAGCTCGCGAACATCCGGCGCCGCACCGGGTCGACCTCGGCTCTCACCGGAGGACGTGCTGGTTCCAGGCCGGAATGCGGGCCGAGGGAGCGGTGACGCTCGATCATCCACGCTCCTCCCGCTGGCGATACGGCCGTACCACATGTGTCCGTCCGCCGATCGTGACGCACGAGAGCACGGATGGCCAGCGTCGAATGGACCTCCCGCCCCACTCCGGATGCACGCACCAGATGGGTTCTCCCGGCGGGTGGCGTGTTCGCCCTTTCCTTCAGCACGGCTGTGAAGTGCGGCGATGTTGCCGATCGAGGCCGAGCGACAGCAACGCTTGCGCTCGCCGGGGCGTGCTCACGACTTTGTGAGGATCACCGCAACAACACCGAGGGCCGACCACGGTACGTGACCGCATCGGCCACGGGGTGTGGATCATTGGAGGTCGAACTCGTCCAGGAAGTCACGCACCGCACGGTCGAGGTCGGCCAGCCCGGACTCCTCCACGGGCAGGTGCCCGGCTCCGCGCAGCGCTGCCGCGCGGGTCGGTCCGGCGATCCGGTCGAAGAACCCCTCGGACAGCAGGGGCGGCGTCCAGCGGTCCTCGTCGGGGTGGGCGAGCAGCAGCGGTGTCTCGGTGAAGCTCTCGGGCGGCACGGCCGGGCCGGACGCCAGGCAGCTGCGCGCGAAGCGCAGCGAGATCCAGCAGCCGCCGGCGAGCTCGTCGGCCCAGACGAGGTTCGCGTACTGGCTCTGGTTGGACACCGCCGCGATGTTGACCAGCCAGTGCATCGGGATCCGAGCCGCCGACAGCGGCTCCCGCACCAGCGACAGCAGGGATGACCACCGCGCCATCTCGGGCCGCGCGGCGAGCACCCGCCGCACCTCGTCACGGCTCGGGTCGGCCAGGCAGGTGGCGATGACGCCGTCGACCCGGGTGGTCGCGGCGACGTCGTAGGCGAGCCGTCCGCCCGTGCTCACGCCGAGCAGCACGACGGGCCGGGAGTCGCGAGCGCGCTCGCATTCGACGAGGTCGCGCACGCAGGCGACCCAGTCCGAGTACTTCGCTCCGAGCAGCGGGGCACCGGTGAGGCCGAACCCGGGCAGGTCGGGGGCGAGGTACTCCAGGTCGGCCAGCGCCGGGAGCCTGCCGTAGGGGCCGAGCATGCGCCCGTAGGTGCCGACGCCGTGCAAGGCGATGACCTTGGCGGGTGCGTCGGGGCGGTCGACCCGGTCCACGTGCACCTTCAGCCCGCGCCACCGCCACCAGTGCTCGTCCGGCGCGTTGTCGACGCTCAGGCGCAGCGCGCCCGGGAAGAACGCCTGGTAACGCTGCCAGTGCAGGCGGTCGCGGTAGCCGGGACCGACGTCGGTGGCGGACCCTGGGGTGGAAGGAGCGCTCGAAGGCACACTTCGAACATACGGAGTTCGGGAGACCATGCGCATCAGCCGAGAGCAGGCACGTGACCGGTTCACGAGGGCCAGGGTCGCCCGCATGGCCAGCGCGGACGGCTCTGGCAGGCCGCACGTGGTGCCGATCGTGTTCGCCGTCTCAGGCGACGAACTGATCACCGCCGTCGACTGGAAGCCGAAGTCCTCGGCGAAGCTGCGCCGGATCCGCAACGTCGAGGAGAACCCGCAGGTCTCGATCTTGGTGGACCACTACGACGAGGACTGGACGCAGCTGTGGTGGGTGCGCGCGGACGGCACCGCCTCCGTGCACGTCTCGCACCCGCTGCTCGACGAGCTGATCGCCAAGTACCCGCACTACCAGGGCGAACCTCCCGGCGGGAGCCTGATCGCGGTGCAGGTGCAGCGCTGGTCGGGCTGGGCTACGGGTCCTGGGGCTTGATCCGCACCACGTCCGAGTCCAGGTCCAGCGGACCCGCTCCGGACTCACGCTCGTCCTCCTTGGCCACCTCCACCCAGGCCAGGTGGTCGAGCTGGTGCTTGACACCCACGTTGAACAGGCCCTCGACCTCCATCGCCACTCCGCCCACGGAGGAGCGTTCGGGCTTGGGCACAGGAGCAGCCGCTCGCAACTGCTCGCGCCGCTTCGCGCGCCCCGCGCGGTCGATGGCCATGCCTCCACGCTAACCCGTCCGAGCGGCGAGCAGCACCGTCGAGGAGAAGCCGCCACGAGTAAGGTCGCGGCGTGCTCGACCCGTACCACGTCCAGGTGGACACCACGGACCTCGCGGAGCTCACGCGGGCCCTGCAGCTCCTCGACACCCACGCGGACCTCAACGACCGCTACCGGAAGATGCTGCACGAGTCCCTGGCCCAGCTCGCCGAGCCGCAGATCCGCCTCACCCAGGCCCGCGGACTGGCGAAACGCCTCATGGTCCTGCTCAAGGCCGCGGGCCCCGACCTGGAGGCGGACCTGCCCCCGGAAGCCCGCGTCACGCTGGAGGCGGGCCGCGCCCAGGCCGACGACCTGGTCTTCCGCCCAGACGACACCTGACCCGGGGACCCCGTCGGTGAACCGCCCGGAACGGTCTGTATGCTTTTCCCGCAAGCCAGCACAGCTGGCGAGCACACGCCGGGTTGCCCGAGCGGCCAAAGGGAGCTGACTGTAAATCAGCCGGCATTGCCTTCGGAGGTTCGAATCCTCCACCCGGCACCAGCAGCAAGAAGACCCCGTGACCAGCGATGAGCGGTCACGGGGTCTTCGCTTTGAAGTCCGGCTGTGTCCGGTCCGGTCCGGCCGTGTACGACGCTCCACGGCAAATGCACGGCAAAGCTCAGGCTTGGGCTAGCGCTTGCTCCACTCGCTGTCGGCTGCCTGTTCGCCGCCGTCGAGGCACTTCGCGTAGACGCGAAGGGGCACGCCCACGCTGTGGCCGGCCCGCTCGGCGACGCGAGTCGCCTCGACCCCGCCGTTGAGCCAGGTGGACACCGCGGCATGGCGTAGGTCACAAGGCCGTTTCCCGAATCCACGCCAGCGTTCAGCCGAGTCGACACAGCGGCGTGGCCGTACAGGCGCTTGGCCACCGGCGAGCGAACCCGCAACACTGTTCGCAACGCTGGCTGACTCGAACGGGTAAGGCCCTCACACTTCCTCCGCCGGCTCGCTGTGGTCGAGGATGAGCGGTGGGGTGGTGGTGCTGAGGATCGTGGCGAAGTAGTCGCGGGCGAACTGCGCGAAGGCGTGCACTCGAGGGTGGGGAGTGGTTGCGGGCCAGGTCAGAGCGACTTCCACAGGTGGGGAGTCCTCGATGGGGCGGTATGCGACGTCGGGAACTTGGTGGTGGTAGGTGGTGGCTTCTGCGGTCACTCCGACGGCGTCGCCAACGCTGATCCGGGTCAGCCACTCGTCAGTGTTCGCGACGCTGATCGTGGTAGGCGTGTCGCCGGTGTGATCCCAGAGATGGCTGGTCACGGTCGGCGCGGTCGCGCACACGGCGACCGGGTCTTGCGTCATCTCGGTCAGCGTGACGGTGTTCTTGTCGGCTCGCGGATCGTCGACCGCGATCGCCGCGACCAGCTTCTCGGTGAACAGGCTGGTCATCGCGAGACCTGGAAGCGGTTCCGGCGACGGGGGCGACCTGCGGACGAGCGCGGCATCGATGTCGTTGCGCCGGAGCGCCTCCACCGGATCGCGCGGGCGGCTGAGCTCGATCGTCTCCGCGTAGGTGCGTTTCCACTCCTGGACGAGCGGGACGGTGTGACGGCCGAGACCGGCCCAGGCCCAGCCGAGCCGGAGCGGAGCCTCAGCATGGCCCAACTCGGCCAACGCACCGTCGAGCGCACCCAGCAGCTCGCGCGCGGTCGCGGCAAGCTGCCGCCCGGCCGGGGTGAACGACATCTCCCGAGTCGTGCGTTCGACCAGCCTCACGCCGGTGAGCTCTTCGAGCTGCGTGATCGTGCGGGACAGCGTCGGCTGGGTGGTGCGCAGGACCGCCGCTGCCGTCGTGAACGTCTCGGACTCGGCAAGCGCGACCAGTGCGCGCAGGTGCCGCAGCTCCACATTCATGCGCTCAGCGTATGACGGGTGGCGCCGCCGCGTATTTCCCTTCCGCGCACTGCCCGATCTAGCGTCGTGGCATGCGGATCATCGTCGTAGGTGCAGCAGGAAAAGCGGGCCGAGCCGTCACCCAGCTCATGGGCGAGCGAGGCCACGACATCATCACCGTCGGCCGCACGACCGGCGACGTCCAGTACGACATCTCCGACGAAGCCCAGCTAGCGCGGATGTGGCAGCACGTGGGGCAGGTCGACGCCGTTGTCTCAGCAGCCGGGGACGTGACCTACGCACCGATTGACGAACTCACCTCCGACGACTTCAACGCGGCGTGGTCGCAGAAGGTCCTCGCGCAGATCAACCTGGTGCGCACCGGGTTGGACCACGTCTCGCCGCGCGGTTCGTTCACCCTGATCAGCGGAGTCCCCTCACGCGACCCGGTGATCTCCGCCACCGCCGCAGCGACCGTGAACGGTGCGGTCGAGGCGTTCGTCCGCGCCGCAGCGATCGAGATCGCGCCGCGCCGGATCAACGTGGTCAGCCCTTCGGTGTTCACCGAGAGCCTGGATGACTTCGGCGACTTCTTCCCGGGATTCGCCCCGGTCGACGTGGCCGATGTCGCTCGCGGATTCCAGAAGGCGATCGAGGGCGCCTCCACCGGCGAGGTCATCACCCTGCCATGACGACATCACGCATGCCGCCACCGCGGCCTTCATCGCCCTCGGCGTGGTCTCGGCATGAACCTCGTGCTCATGCATCTCGCCTCGCCGGCATCAGCCCGGCTGTTCGCTGTGCGTCGGACGCGGTGGAGCGTGGTGGTGTCCGGGTGATGACGGTGGCGCTCAGGATGCGGCGCGACCCCGTGACCAACGGTCATGGCGTCTTCTCTCCTCGTGGTGAGCGGCGAGGCGGATGAGCCGTGCCTCACCGGTTGCGCGGCACCTTGAGGAGCAACGAGCGGAGTTCATAGGCGTCGTTCGTGAGTCGGTGGACCCACTCCGTGGCCATCTCGCGCACGACGTCGCGGATCTCGTTGCGCGCTTGCGCGTCCACCGACGCGCCCGGGGTCGCTCCGTGATCTCCGCCGTGTCTGCCCTGTTCCGCGGCCTGCAGTTCGAACTTCGCGCGAACTTCGACTGAGCGCTAGGCGCAGCCTGCCCCGAGAAGGTCGTGACCCTCTCAGCCCGACCAGCGAGTCCGCATCCTGAGCCGGAGCGTGTCTGTGCAGCGCAGAGCGTTCGACAACTGGTCCCACACCGTGTCGACGAGCCGCCGCAGACCGAAGAAGTTCACCACGACCGCCATGACGATCCGGGGGGCCGCGGCGAAGCGGCGACGCCGCGCCAGCCGGTGGTACGCCCGGCGCACGATGTTGCGGTCGAACGACAGCAGCACCGACTTGATCAGCACTTCGAGGGAGTCGGCGCCTGAGGTCCACGCGTTGAACCAAGCCGTCGGAGTGCCCTTGGCCTCCAGCCTGGTCCGCATGAGCTGCATGAGGCTGCTCTTGCCCCAGCCCGCGTCGATGGCGACCGTGAACGGCGTCGATCCGACGGAGTCCTCGATCAGCGACAGCAGCGCTTCCGCCGTGTCGTTGGCCGCCAGGAGGTCTTCGGCCGGGGTGTCGACCGTTGGTGGTTGAGGACCGCGAAACGTCCGCGGCGTGCCTGCGTCAACGCGACCTCCACGGGAGGACTGGTCCAGCGCGAGTCGAGCCGGGGCGTGATCTCCGCACCCACGCTCGGTGATGATCTCATCACGAAGCCGGCGCCACGGGCGTTTCACGAACTCATCGGTGGATCCGCCGGTGGACGCAGCGTGCTCCGAGGCAACCGCTCACCCGGCCGGTACACCCGAGGCGGGCTGACCGTGGCCAGTTCCGGTCGTGATGACCTGGGACATCGCTTCGCGAGGGGCGCGAAGTTGCCCTCATACTCGGGCATGGACGATCACGACGACGACTCCACGATGCGGGTCCTGCGCATCGGCAACGACGAACTGCTGATCCGCAGGCGCTACGAGACGCTCAGCATCATCAACGACATCATGATCGCGCTGTGGTTCACGGTCGGAAGCGCTTTCTTCTTCTGGGAGTCGACGATCACGGCGGGGACCTGGCTGTTCCTGGCGGGCAGCATCGAACTGATCATCCGCCCGGCGATCCGGCTGACCAGGCAAGTGCACCTGCGCCGCTTCCCCTCCGCGGGCCAGAACGCCTACAAGGAGTCCGACCAGGACTTCTAGCAGGTCGGCCGTGCGTCACCCGCTCCCCTCACCCCACGTGCCGGAGCAAGCCCTGCAGGTAGGGGTCGGCGGACGCGCTCACCTCGGCGACGGTCCCCGCGGCTGTGATGCGGCCCTCGCGCATGAACCGGAGGCGGTCGGGGACGCCGGTGTCGAGCAGCCGGTGGACGTCCTGCGTGACGGCGAGGACGCCGGCACCGGTGTCGGCCTGCGCGCGCAGGTTCCGCCAGATCTGGTGGGAGAGGCTCGTCTCGACCGAGGCGGTGGGTTCGTCGACGACGAGCAGTTCGGGTGCGGGGAGCAGCGCGGCGGCGAGAGCTGCGCGCTGGACCTGTCCGGCCGAGTGCTGGTGCGGGAAAAGCTCGATCACGTCGGTCGGGTAGCAGGCCGCAGCGCACGCCTCGTCCACACTCCCCGCCTGGTGCAGGCGGTGCAGCTCTCGGAGCTGTGCTCCGACGGTGTCGTCAGCGCTGAACGCGGTGACCCCGTCCTGCGGCACCAGACCCACCGTTCCCGCCCGCAGGTGTCGCCATCGCCGCTGGTCGAGCACGGGAGTGCTGGTGATGCGGACTTCGCCGGTGCTCTGCGCCGACTCCGGCAGGGTCCCGGTCAGCGCCGCGACGAGCATCGACTTGCCGCAGCCCGACTCGCCGAGGAGCACCGTGATCTGCCCCGCGGGGACCACCAGGTCGACCGCTTCGAGGACGGTCTCGCTCCACCGACCGGTGTCGACGTGGACCGTGAGACCCCTCAGCTCGGCTACTGGCCCGCCCATGCCGTCGACCTCCCCGGGATCGGCTCACCCACCACCCGGCGCACGCGACTCGGAAGTGCACTCGCTGAGGCCTGTGCCGCCAGGACGCTGGGGAGGCGACCGCGGAACGGCCCCTGACCCGGGTGGTCGGGGGCCGCTGTTCGGGGAGATCAGGCTGCTGGAGGTGTGGCGATGGGGGTGTTCTGGGCTGCGGCCAGCCACCAGCGGCCGTGCCGCTCGACCAGCGTGTAGAGGGCCATCTCCGAGAAACCCGTGCCGTCCAGGGCCTGCCTGCGGAGGTGGGCGATCGCGACGCCCGGGGCCGGGGCGAGCACGTGCACGACCTCGAACCGCGACGGCGGAGCGACGGCCGCGGCCATCAGGCGGTGGTGGGCGGCGGAGAGCTCCTCGAAGCTGTCCAGGGTCTGGCCGTAGGGGCTGCCCCAGAGGACGTCCGCGGCGACGAGCGGTCGTAGACGTCGGCGTCACTGGAGTCGAGGCCCTTCTGCAGCTCGGCGGCGAAGTCCGCCACCGCCGCCTCCGCTGTGGCCTGCGCTTCCGGGTCGCTCAGGGTGGGTCGCACGTCGTTCATGGTCATCGCTCTCCTCGTGTCCGATCACGTTCACCACGACGCTAGAACTTCGAGTTGACTGGAGATCAAGCTCGCAGTCGGGCCGGTCGTGCGAACGGGCAGGATGGTCGGATGCGCATGTCCCTCGTCTCGCTCGTCGTGCAGGACTACGACCAGGCCATCGACTTCTTCGTGCACGTGCTCGGGTTCGGACTGGTGGAGGACTCGCCTGCGCTCACCCACGACGGCCGGGCCAAGCGGTGGGTCGTGGTGCGGCCCCCGGGCGCGGAGACCGGGTTGCTGCTGGCTCGGGCCGACGGGGAACGCCAGGCTGCGGTCGTGGGGGACCAGACCGCGGGCCGGGTGGGCTTCTTCCTCCAGGTGGAGGACTTCGACGCCACGTACCGGCGGATGCTCGAGGCCGGGGTGGAGTTCCTCGGGCAGCCGCGCACCGAGCCCTACGGGCGGGTGGTCGTCTTCCGCGACATCGCGGGTAACAAGTGGGACCTGCTCGGCCCCCGGTAGCGTGTTCAGGCAGACCTGAACAGCGGCTCTACTGGGAGGTACTCAAGGTGGCAAACCCGTCCTTCGACGTGGTCAGCAAGGTGGATCACCAGGAGGTGGACAACGCGCTGAACCAGGCGGCCAAGGAGCTGGCCAACCGGTTCGACTTCCGGGGCACCGGGACCAAGATCTCCTGGTCCGGGCAGGACGCCGTGGTCCTGGAGTCGGAGACCGAGGAGCGCTGCAAGGCCGCGATCGAGGTCTTCAAGGAGAAGCTGATCAAGCGCGGCATCTCGCTGAAGGCCCTGGACATGGGCGACCCGGCGAGTTCCGGCCAGGTCTACAAGGCCACCGGCAAGCTCGTGCAGGGTATCTCCCAGGAGGTCGCGAAGAAGATCTCCAAGAAGGTCCGCGACGAAGGCCCCAAGGGGGTCCAGGCGCAGATCCAGGGCGACGCGCTGCGCGTCTCCGGCAAGAAGAAGGACGACCTGCAGGACGTCATCTCGTTGCTGAAGTCCTCCGACTTCGACGTGGCCCTGCAGTTCGAGAACTACCGGTGATCAGCGCCGCACCCTGCGCACAGCGCACACCACTGTGCGCAGGGCGGACAGCTGCTCGGGAAGGGGCTTTGTGAAGGGGATCGTGCTGGCCGGAGGCAGCGGGACTCGGTTGCACCCGCTCACCCAGGCGGTGTCGAAGCAGCTCCTCCCGGTCTACGACAAGCCGATGATCTACTACCCGCTCTCGGTGCTCATGCTGGCCGGGATCCGGGAAGTGCTGCTGATCTCCACACCTTCCGACCTCCCCATGTTCCAGCGCCTGCTGGGCGACGGGTCGCAGTTCGGGCTGGACATCTCCTACGCCGAGCAGCCGCAGCCCAACGGGCTCGCCGAGGCGTTCGTCATCGGAGCCGACTTCGTCGCCGACGAGCCGGTGGCCCTGGTGCTCGGCGACAACATCTTCTACGGCCAGGGCTTCTCCGGGATCCTCCGCAACTGCGTGCGCGACCTGCAGGGATGCACCCTCTTCGGCTACCCGGTGCGGGACCCGCAGCGGTACGGGGTCGGGGAGGTCGACGAAGACGGCAAGCTGCTGTCGATCGTGGAGAAGCCCGCGGAACCCCGCTCGAACATGGCGATCACCGGCCTGTACTTCTACGACAACGCCGTCGTCGACATCGCCAAGGGGCTTGTTCCGTCGGCACGCGGCGAGCTGGAGATCACCGACATCAACCTCACCTACCTGCGTGAAGGCCGCGCGCACCTGACCGAGCTCGGCCGCGGGTTCGCCTGGCTGGACACCGGCACACACGACTCGCTGCTGGAGGCCGGGCAGTTCGTGCAGGTCCTCGAGCACCGCACCGGCGTGCGGATCGCCTGCCTGGAGGAGATCGCGCTGAAGATGGGGTTCATCTCGGCCGAGGCGTGCTACGAGCTGGGGGCCCAGCAGGCCAAGTCCGGCTACGGCGAGTACGTCATGGAAGTAGCCCGCAAAGCCGGCTCCTGATCCCCTCTTCTTGGCGGTTTCTCCGCTCAGCGGTGCGGGTGGCAGAACCTGAGCTGCGCCGTGGCTCCGTGCGCCACTCCTGATGTGGGCTGATGCACGGCATCGTGGCGTACTCGCCACGAAGCCGCTCAGAACCTGCGGCGGTGCGAACTGCGTCCGGAACCGGGAGAAGCGGTGCCGCCGCGAACCGCCTGACGCGGGTGAGGTAATGCACCTGCGGGAGCGGCTGGTGCCGCGGCCGCCTTGGGCTTGCGGCGGTGTTGGGTGAGTCTCTCGTGTGGAACAGCTACCGACGTTGCTAGCGGATCGGGGGCAGTTGCCTGCCGGCCATGCCTTCGAGGCGTGAGATCCGCTCCGCCATGGGCGGGTGGGTGGAGAACAGCCTCGTCAGGCGCTCGCCCGGGCGGAACGGGTTGGCGATCATGAGGTGGGACTGCGACACCAGCTGCGGTTCCGGCGCCAGCGGTGCCGCCTGGGTGCCCCGCTCCAGCTTGCGCAGCGCCGAGGCGAGCGCCAGCGGGTCGCCCGTGAGGTCGGCCCCGGAGGCGTCGGCCTGGTACTCGCGCGATCGGCTCACCGCCATCTGCACCACGGCCGCCGCGATCGGTCCCACCAGCGCCACCAGCAGCATCGCGAACGGGTTCGGGCGGTCCTCGTCGTGGCCGCCGAACATGCCGAAGAACATGCCGAAGTTCGCCAGGAACGTCACCACGCTCGCCAGCGCACCGGCCACGCTGGAGATCAGGATGTCGCGGTTGTAGACGTGGGAGAGCTCGTGGCCGAGCACCGCGCGCAGCTCCCGCTCGTCGAGGAGCTCGAGGATGCCCGTCGTGCAGCACACCGCCGCGTTGCGCGGGTTCCGGCCGGTCGCGAAGGCGTTGGGCGCGCGGGTCGGGCTGACGTAGAGGGCCGGCATCGGCTGCCTGGCCGATGTCGCCAACTCCCGCACGATCCGGTACATGGCGGGCTGCTCCGCCTCCGACACCGGCCGGGCACGCATCGAGCGCAACGCCAGCTTGGACGAGTTGAAGTAGGCGTACCCGTTCATGCCCAGCGCCACGACGAGTCCGATGACCAGGCCGGCCCGACCGAAGATCGCTCCGACCAGCAGCACCAGCGCGCTCATGCCACCGAGCAGCACTGCGGTTTTCAGACCGTTGAAATGACTGCGCACCTCTGCCTCCGCCCGTGGTTCAACTGGAAAACGCGTGGGGGCTTCGCACGGTTCCGCCGAACGGATGTGCTGAATGCAACTAGGCCACCCGATCGGGTGAAACCGACTTCCGATCTAGGCTGAACGGACTAAGCACGAGCAAACCGAACGACATCCTCCGGTTCCCCCCTCTGGAGGGTGCTCAGAAGGGATTCTCCATGGTCTTCGCCAAGCTGCGCCGACGATGGTCGGCCAGCCCCGGCACCCCGACGCACTCTCCCGGCGGCGGGGCCTCGCTGCACCCACGACCGCTCGACAGCGGCCTCGTGAGCGGTCAGGTGCACGACGAGCGTGGCGCCCTCCTCCCCGACGTGAACGTCACGATCGTCAACCGGCTCAACCAGATCATCGCGGAGACGAAGACCGACGGCTACGGCGGATTCGTCCTCTCCGTGGCCCCCGGCACGCACCGGTTGTCCGTCGCCGCCGGCGGCTACCGCCGGTTCAGCACCAAGGTGCAGGTGCAGGTCAACCAGCACTCCCCGCTCGGCAGCATCGGCATCGTGCCCGACGACTCGCTGCAGCTGCCCCAGCCGGGCCGCTACCGGTTCGACCCGTACCACACCGAGATCAGGTTCGTGGCCCAGCACATCGGGATGTCCAAGATCCACGGCGAGTTCAAGGAGTTCGACGGCGTGATCGAGGTCGCGCCGCGCTTCGAGGACTCCCGGATCGAGGTCGTCATGGAGGCCGCCTCCATCGACACGGGTGTGCAGATGCGCGACGACCACCTGCGGTCGGCCGACTTCCTCGACGTCGAGTCGCACCCCAAGCTCTACTTCCGGAGCAACCGGCTGACGCACCTGCGGTCGGACCGCTGGAACGTCAGCGGCCAGCTGACATTGCGCGGCACCACCAGCCCGGTGGACCTGCAGACCGTCTACCTGGGCCAGCGCAAGTTCCAGGGCCCCGGTTTCGACAACGACCTGCGGGTCGCCTGCGAGGCCAGCGCGACCCTGCGGCGCGAGGACTACTCGGTGAACTGGCAGGCGACGCTCGCCAAGGGCATCGCGGTCGTCGGCCCGACGATCAGCATCGAGCTGGGCGTCCAGGCCGTCGTGGAGTGACGACAGCGACAACGGCTGCGCGGACCCCGTCACGCAGCCGTTGTCGTCCCCTCAGGAGTGCAGCTCCATCGTGCAGCACTTGGGGCCACCGCCGGACTTCCGCAGCTCGGACATGTCCAGCGGGATCACCTCGTAGCCCCGGTCGTCCAGCTGCTTGGCCAAGCCGGTGGCCTCCTCGGGCAGCACCACGTGGCGTCCGTCGGAGACGCCGTTGAGGCCGAGGCAGGCCGCATCCGCCTCGTCGGCGATCACCGCGTCCGGGAACATCCTCGCCAGCACCCGCCGGGAACCCTCCGAGAAGGCCTCCGGGAAGTAGGCGATCTGCGCGTTCGGCGCCTTGTCCAGCACGAACAGCGCCGTGTCCAGGTGGTAGTAGCGCTCGTCGACCAGGTTGAGCGAAACCACCGGAACCCCCAGGAACTCCTGCGCCTCGGCGTGCGCGGCGGGATCGGTGCGGAAACCGGTCCCGGCCAGCAGCACCTCGCCGGTCCAGGCGAAGTCCCCCTCCGCCTCGTTGATCCGGGTCGGCATCACCACGTCGCGGTAGCCGTGGGCGAGGAACCACCGGCGGAAGTGCTCGGCCTCGGCCGCGCGCTCGGGCGCGCGGAACTTCGCCCCCAGGACGCGGCCCTCGATCACGGTCCCGGAGTTGGCCGCGAACACCATGTCGGGCAGGCCCGGCTGCGGCTCGATGGTGTCCACGGTGTGGCCGAGCCGGAGGTAGGTGTTCTTCAGCTCTTCCCACTGAGCCACGGCCAGCGCCGTGTCGACCGGTTGGTCCGGGTCCATCCACGGGTTGATCACGTACTCAACGGTGAAGTACGCGGGCGGGCACATCAGGTAGTGGCGCCGGGTGGCCTGGCCCGCCGACGTCTCGGTGGATCGCGCCGATGTTGCCGTCATGAATCGAAATCTATGCTGTGTGGATACCTACCATCAACGCCGTTCCGTTCGCACTTTGCGGCAGGATGTTGCGTATGGACGCCTTGGACCAACGAATCATTTCGCACCTGGTCGCGGACGCGCGAGCGAGCTACGCGGAGATCGGATCGGACGTCGGGCTGTCCGCGCCCGCGGTGAAGAGACGGGTCGACAAGCTGCTCGACCAGGGCGTCCTGCAGGGTTTCACCGCGGTGGTCGACCCCGAGGCGCTGGGGTGGGGCACCGAGGCGTTCGTGGAGGTCCACTGCCGCGGCAACGTCCCTGCCCACCGGATCCGCAGCGGGCTGGAGCCGCTGCCGGAGATCGTCGCGCTCTACACCGTCTCCGGCCAGGCGGACGCGATCGTGCACCTGCGGGCCGCCGACATCCACCACCTCGAGGAGGCGATGGAGCGGCTCCGGGAGGTCGACTTCGTCTCCCGCACGGTGTCCACCGTCGTGCTCTCCCGCCTGCTGGAGCGCCAACCCCAGCGGGCCGACTGACGTCTCGTCAGTTGCGCGGCTGGTCCGCGTGCCAGGGCGCGAACCCGGCGATCTCGGCGTCGGACGGCGTGCGGAACCAGACGTCCGCGGTGATCTGGTCGTACTGCGGGGAGTCCGGGGTGTGGTACTGACGGGACGCCGAGTGGCCCTTGATCATCGGGCCGGTCCCGGAACTCCCACCCTGCGGCGTCGCCGGAGCGCTGGAGGCGGCAGCGGCCGGTGGCGTGGGTTCGGCCTCGGTCGCGGGCTCGGGCTCGGACTTCGCCGGGGCCTCCGAACGCTGCTCCCACGTGGAGTCGCGGCCCGGGTGCGGCCCCGCGCCCGGTGTCCGGCGCGGCAACGGGGAGGAGTCCTCGACCAGCGTGATCTCCGCCGGGTCCTCGTAGCTGTCGCTCTGCGGCAGCGGACGGCCGTTCTCGACGTGCCGGCGCAGGGCGTCCGGAATCTGCGGGAGATCGACCTGACGGGTCGGCTCGCCGCGCGACTGCGGGGTCCGCTTCGGCAGCGGCGCCCCGGCAGGCGTCTCGTCAGAACCGTCGGTGGCCGGCGAGGACTGCTCCTGCTCGGCGGGAACGCTCGGGATGACCTGGGTGGCGTCGGCGCCGACCGGCGGTGTGCACGGCTCCTGCGCATCCCCGGCCGACTCCGGCTCGAACAGCGACCTGAGCTGTCCCGACAACTGGCCGGAGTCCTCCTCCTCGTCGGCTCCCGGGGGGAACTGCGACGGGCGCGGCTCGACCCGGGTCTCTTCGACCTCGGGGTTGCGGAACCACGTGTTGTCGGTCTCCGGCTCCTGTTCCGGCTCGGGGAGGTGGTGGGTCTCCGCAGCGGTCGTGCGAGTCGCTTCCGGCGCCACCCACGGACGAGGCCTGCGGTCCCACTCCTCGAACTGCGGCTCCTCGGGCTCCTCCCACTGCCGGGGCTGGTCCAGCAGCTCCAGCGGGGCCGGCTGGTGCTCGGCCTGCTCGGCGAAGCGCTCGGTGCCGTCGTCGTCCTCGTGGACCGGCTCGTCGTAGAGCGTTTCGTCGTGCACGGAGTGGTGCGGGCGAGCCAGCTCCTCCTCCAGGCGGCGGCGCAGCGGCCGGACGAACAACGCCCAGGTGACGAGAGCACCCAGCAGGAAAGCAGCGAGGCTCCACAGCCACACCTGGGTGAACAGCCAGGTGATCACGAGCGATGTCCCTCCTCCGGGGTTCCAGCACCTCCGCCGGTCACTCCCGGGTTCCTACCACGCCTGCGACGCGCGCCGGTACCTCTTCGGCCCGCTCGTGACCCATCCGGCGAGTTCAAGACAGCGGCTTCAGCACGAACCGGAAGCCCGGGTCACCAGGTGCGGGCGACCACGTAGTCGACCAACGAGGCCAGCGCCTCCCGGGCCGGCACGGCCGGCAGCGAGGCGAGCTCCTTGCGCGCGTCGTCGGCGAACTCCTGCAGCGTGCCCCGGGTGCGCTCCAGTCCGCGGGACTCGCGCAACAGCTCCAGGGCCTCCTCGACCTCGGCGTCGGAGGACAGCGGGCGACCCAGCAGGTCGCGCAGCCGGGCCGGGCAGTCCTCGTCGGCCAGCGCGTAGAGCATCGGGAGGGTCTTGACCCCCTCGCGCAGGTCTGTGCCCGGCGTCTTGCCGGACTCCTTCGACGGCGAGGCGATGTCGATGATGTCGTCGGAGATCTGGAACCCGGTGCCGATGAGCTTGCCGATGCGCTCCAGCGACTCGATCGTCGCCTGGTCGGCACCGGAGAACCAGGCGCCGAACCGGGCGGCGGTCGCGATCAGCGAACCGGTCTTCTCGTAGATCACCTTGAGGTAGAACTCGACCGCGTCGTCGCCCTCCCGGACACCTTCGGTCTCCCGCATCTGGCCGGTGACCAGGGCCTCGAAGGTCGCCGCCATGCGGCGGACCGCTTCGGCGCCGAGGTCGGCGATCAGCTGCGAGGCCTTGGCGAACAGGAAGTCGCCGGTGAGGATCGCGACGGAGTTGTCCCACCGCGCGTTGGCGCTGGTCGCGCCCCGCCGCATGGTGGCCTCGTCCATCACGTCGTCGTGGTAGAGCGTCGCGAGGTGGATCATCTCCACCACGGCGCCGGACTTGATCACCTCGTCGGTCGTGTCGTCGCCGAACTGGGCGGCGAGCAGCACGAACAGCGGGCGGAACCGCTTCCCACCCGCGTCGACCAGGTGCAGCGAGGTGCGCGTGGCGAAGTCGAGGTCACTGCGCACCTCGTCGTGTAGCAGCTGCTCGACGCGCGCCATGCCCTGCTTGACCGAGTTGGCCAGCTCGGCGTCGGTGATCTGGAAACCACCCAACCCGGCCGCCTTCAGTTCACTGATCGGGTCATCCGCTGGCCTGCTCACGTCACCGTCGCCTTCGCTCCCCCACATCGCCCTACGGGCGAGCACTCTACGACACGAAGCCGCCGACGTTCGCCCAGTCCAGCGCCAACGTCGGCAACACGCCCAGCAACAGCGTCACGACCACGCCCAGCGTGATCGCCGCCGTCGTGAACGCACCCGGCACGCTGACGGTGGGGCCGTCCGCAGCCGGTTCCTGGAAGTGCATCAGCACGATGACACGAAGGTAGAAGAAGGCCGCAACCGCACTGGCCACCAGGGCCACCACCACCAAGGGTGCCATGCCGTCGGTCAGCGCGGCCTCGAAGACCACGAACTTCCCGACGAAACCGCTGGTCATGGGGATGCCGGCGAGGGCGAGCAGCAGGAAGGTGAACACCCAGGCGACCAGCGGTGAACGCTTCGCCAAGCCGGCCCAGTCCGAAAGGTGAGTTGCCTCACCGTCGGAACGGCGCACGAGGCTGATCACACCGAACACGGCGAGCGTGGTGAACCCGTAGGCCAACAGGTAGAACAGCGTCGCCGCCAGCCCGCGGTCGGACAGCGCGAGCGCGCCCAGCAGCATGAACCCGGCGTGCGCGACCGACGAGTAAGCGATCATCCGCTTGATGTCGCGCTGGGTCAGGCCCAGCACCACACCGATGACCATCGACACCACGGCGATCGTCCACACGACGCCGCGCCACTCCCAGCTGGAAGCCTCGAAGGCGACCTGCAGCACGCGCAGGATCCCGCCGAACGCGGCGACCTTGGTGCAGGCGGCCATGAAACCGGTGACCGCGGTCGGGGCGCCCTGGTAGACGTCCGGGGTCCAGGTGTGGAACGGGCCGACCGAGGCCTTGAACAGCAGACCCACCAGCAGCAGGCCGAGACCGGCGAACAGCAGCGTGTCCGAGCGCTCCGAACCGGCAGTCGCGTCGGCGATCGCCTGCAGCTTCACCGAACCCGCGTAGCCGTACAGCAGCGCGAGCCCGTAGAGGAAGAACGCGGAGGCGAAGGCCCCGAGCAAGAAGTACTTCACGGCCGACTCCTGCGAGAGCAAGCGCCGCCGCTTGGCCAGCCCGCACATCAGGTACAGCGGCAGGCTCAGCACCTCCAGCGCGATGAACATCGTCAGCAGGTCGTTGGAGGCGCAGAACACCATCATCCCGCCGAGGGAGAACAGCGCGAGCGGGAAGACCTCGGTCCGCATCCCGGTCGCCGACGCGGCGGCGCGGCTCATCGTCCCCGGGCCCTCGGCCGGAGCGGCCTCGGCCACGAACGCACCGCCCGGCTCCACCGAGCGGTCGGCGATCAGCAGCACCGAACCCAGGCCCAGCGCCAGCAGCGTGCCCCACAGGAACAGGGTCGGCGGGTCGATGGCCAACGAGTCCGACAGCGTGGTCACGCCCGTCCCGGCGGACCGCGCGAACACCGCCAGCGCGACGCCGGCGAGGACGATCGAGGCGAGGCTCAGCCCGACCTGCACCGACCAGCGCTGGTGCCGCGGCAGGAACGCCTCGACCAGGATCGCCAGGCAGGCGGCACCGAGGATCACCAGCACCGGCGCGATCGCCGCGTAGTCGATCGGCGGAATCTCGACGAAACCCAGCTGACTCGGGAATCCCACTGTCAGTTACCTCCCTGCGAGGTCACGGGGTCGGTGACGCCGACCTCGCTCATGGTTGCCGCGACCGACGGGTTGATCACGTCCAGCACCGGCTTCGGGTACGCGCCGAGCCCGACGATCAGCACGATCAGCGGGGCCAGCACGGCGATCTCCCGCGCACCGAGGTCGGCCAGCCGGAGCCGGTGGGCGCCTTCGCGGTTCGGGTCGGTCACCGCCCCCGGGCCGCCCGCGGTGCCCAGCAGCGCGTCACCGCGCACCGGGCCCTGCATCGTGCGCTGGTACAGCCACAGCACGTAGACCGCGGCCAGGACCATGCCGATCGTGGCGAGCACCGTGTGCACCGGACGGGTCGGGAAGGACCCGATCAGCACGAGGAACTCGCTGATGAACGAGTTGGTGCCGGGCAGCGACAGGGTGCTCAGCCCGGCGATGAGCAGCGTGCCCGCCAGCAGCGGGGTCACCTTCGCCATACCGCCGTAGTCGGCGATCCGGGTGGACCCGCCGCGAACGATGATCATGCCGATGACCAGGATCAGCATGCCCGTGGCGATGCTGTGGTTGATCATGTACGACACCGCGCCGACGTGCGCCTGCGAGGTGAACGCGAAGATCCCCAGCGCGATGAACCCGAAGTGCGCGATGGAGACGTAGGCGATGAACCGCTTGAGGTCGGTCTGCCCGAACGCCTGCAGCGAGCCGTAGAGCACGCCGAGCACCGCCAGCGCCAGCACCACCGGCGCCAGCTGCTGCGAGGCCAGCGGGGTCAGCGGCAGGCTGTAGCGCAGGAAGCCGAAGGTGCCGACCTTGTCCAGCACGCCCACCACGATCACCGCGACGCCGATCGGCGCCTGCTGCGCGGCGTCCGGCAGCCAGGTGTGGAACGGGACCAGCGGGGCCTTGATCGCGAACGCGACGAAGAAGCCCAGGAACAGCCAGATCTGCACGGTGGCCGGGGCGTCCGACAGGATCGGGACCAGCTTGGCCCAGTCGAAGGTGCCCTCACCGGTGACCTGCGCGCTGTAGCTGTAGGCGCCGATCGCCGAGGCCAGCATGATCAGGCCGCCGAGGAACGAGTACAGGAAGAACTTCACCGCGGCGTAGGTGCGGTTCTCACCGCCGTAGCCGCCGATGAGGAAGTACATCGGGATCAGCATGATCTCGAAGAGCACGTAGAACAGGAACACGTCGGTGGCTGCGAAGACCGCCACCGTCAGCGCCTGCTCGAGCAGCAGCAGCGAGAAGAACCCGCCGTGCGTGCGGCCCTCCGGCAGCCGTTCGCCCCAGCTGTAGCCGAGCACCAGCGGGGTGAGCACGGCGATGACCAGGATCATCACCAGCGCGATGCCGTCGACGCCGAACGAGAAGTTGATGTCGAACGACGGGATCCACGGGATCGAGCTGGTCAGCTGCATCCGCGGTCCGGCCGGGTCGTAGGCGGACCAGGCGGCCGCGGCGACCACGAGTTCGGCGAGGGAGAACCCGAGCGCGGTCCACTTCGCCACGCCGGTGTTGCCGCGCAGCAGCGCCACCACCACCGACCCGACGATCGGCAGCAGCACCAAGGCGAGCAGCAGGGTCATCGGATCTCCTCCCGGAGCTCACTGGGCCGGACCGGTCCACCGCGACCAGTGCCGGTCGCCGAAGCCGTGCGGCTTCCCCATTTCGCGAGACGTTCGACGGTGCCCCGACCGCCGGCGGGGGCGAGGGCGGAGGTGCTGGTCATGTCGGGATCCCCACTGCCATCAGGGCGGCGACCACGAGGACCCCGCCGAAGAGCATGGACAGGGCGTAGGACCGGACGAACCCGGTCTGCCAGCGCCGCATCCGGCTGGAGCTGAACGTCAGCAGCGAAGCGATGCCGGTGACCGTGCCGTCCACGCCCTTGCGGTCCACCACGAGCAGGCCCTTGGTGAGGCCGAAGGCCGGGCGCACCGCCACCAGGTCGTTGAGCGCGTTGCCGCCGAGGTCGGCGCGGGCCGCCCGCACCACCGGCGACACGTTCGCCGGGCGTTCCACCGGAACCGGCTTGCGCCCCACCACCAGCCACGCGATCAGCGCGCCCAGCGCCGAGAGACCCACCGTGAGGACGGGGATCAGCGCGTGCGGGACAGCGGTGTGCGGAGCTTCCTGCAGCTCGCCCAGCGACGGGGCCAGGAACGTCACCAGCCGGTCGCCGCCGGCGAGGAACCCGCCCGCCGCGACCGAACCGACGGCCAGCACGATCATCGGGCCGGTCATGATCGCCGGCGACTCGTGCGGGTGGAACTCCTGGCCGTTGGAGGCCTTGAGGTTCTGCCAGCGCTTCTCGCCGAAGAACGTCATCAGCACCAGGCGCGTCATGTAGAACGCGGTGATGCCCGCGCCCAGCATCGCGGCACCGCCGAAGACCCAGCCGCGCCAACCCTCCTGGCCGAACGCCGCTTCGATGATGGCGTCCTTGGAGTAGAAGCCGGACAGGAACGGGAACCCGATCAGCGCCAGGTAGCCGAGCCCGAACGTGGTGAAGGTGATCGGCATGTACCGGGCGAGGCCGCCGAACTTGCGCATGTCGACCTCGTCGTTCATGCCGTGCATCACCGAACCGGCGCCGAGGAAGAGCCCGGCCTTGAAGAAGCCGTGGGTGAGCAAGTGCATGATGCCCAGCGCGTACCCGGCCGGTCCGAGCCCCACGGCCAGCATCATGTAGCCGATCTGGCTGACCGTGGAGTAGGCCAGGACCTTCTTGATGTCGTCGTAGGCGCAACCGATGACGCACCCGACCAGCAGCGTCACCGCACCGACGACGGTGACGGCCAGCTGCCCGCCCGGCGAGAGCGAGAACAGCGGGTTGGAGCGGGCGACCAGGTAGACGCCCGCGGTGACCATCGTCGCGGCGTGGATCAGCGCGGAGACCGGAGTCGGGCCTTCCATCGCGTCCGGCAACCAGGCCTGCAGCGGGACCTGGCCGGACTTGCCGCAGGCGCCGAGGAGCAGCAGCAGGGTGATCGCCAGCAGCACGCCGGGCGAGAGCTCACCGGCGCGGGCGAAGACCTCCGCGTACTGGGTGGTGCCGAGGTTGGCGAACAGCAGGAAGATCGCGAGCGCCAGGCCGACGTCACCGACGCGGTTCATCACGAACGCCTTGGTCGCCGCCGCAGCCGCCGACGGGCGGTGCTGCCAGAACCCGATCAGCAGGTAGGACGCCAGGCCGACGCCTTCCCAGCCGAGGTAGAGCGTCACGAAGCTGTTGCCCAGCACCAGGATCAGCATCGCGGCGACGAACAGGTTCAGGTAGCCGAAGAACCGGCGGCGCTCGGTGTTGGCCGAACCGGTGCGCCCCTGCTGGTCGTGGCTCATGTAGCCGATCGAGTACAGGTGGATCAGCGAACCGACACCCGTGATCAGCAGCACGAACACCATCGCCAGCGGGTCCAGCCGGAGCCCGAAATCGACCTGCAGCGCGTCGACCGGGATCCAGGAGAACAGCTGCAGTTCCCGAACCTGCTCGCCCTCGGGGCTGCCGGCGACGGAGGTGAACAGCCAGAGCCCGTAGGCGAACGAGGCGAGCACCGTGGCCGACCCCAGCAGGTGGCCCCAGCCGTTGGCCCGTCGTCCCGCGATCAGCAGGACCGCGGCACCCACCAGCGGGAACGCGATCAGCAGCCAGGCGTAGGACTGCGCGGGACCGGTCGCGTCGGCGACCCCCGCTGCGGTTTCAAGCATCTTTGCCGTCACCACGCGCCCTCTCAGTACTTGAGCAGGTTGGCGTCATCGACCGAGGCCGAGCGACGCGTCCGGAAGATCGACATGATGATGGCCAGGCCGACCACCACTTCGGCGGCCGCGACGACCATCACGAAGAACGCCATGACCTGCCCGTGCACCGTTCCCTCGATGCGGGCGAAGGTGACCAGCGTCAGGTTGACCGCGTTGAGCATCAGCTCGACGCACATGAACACCACGATGGCGTTGCGCCGCACCAGGACTCCGACCGCGCCGATGGAGAACAGCAGCGCGGACAGCAGCAGGTAGTACGTGGGGGTCACTGGTGAACCTCCTCGGTGGCGTGCTCCGAGCGAGCGGTGGAGTGACCGTTGCCGTGGGGGTCGGCGGGGGCCGGGACCTCGGGCTCGGCCTCGGTGACCGGCTCCTCGGCCCCGCCGGACCCGCTCTGCTCGGGCACCTCGGGCTCGCCGGTCAGCGCGTGCGGGTCGGGCTCCGGTTCATCGCCCGCGACCGCGCGGCGCTCCTCCTGGAGCTCCTCGGCGGGCAGGTTCTCCAGCAGCTCGGACAGCGACTCGGGGGCGACCGAACCGTCCGGCAGCAGCGCCGGGACCGCGACCGAGTTGGCCGTGGCGAACACACCGGGACCGGGGAGCGGCGAGGGCCGCGCGCTGCGGAACCGGGCGTTGGCGCGTTCCCGCTGGCTCAGGCGCGGGCCGCGGCCCTTGCCGCCGTAGGCCAGCACCATCGCGCCGACGGCCGCGGTGATCAGCAGCGCGGAGGTCAGCTCGAACGGGAAGAGGTAGTCGGTGAAGATCAGCCGACCGAGACCGCCAGCACCGCCACCGGCCGGTTGCCAGGGGTCCAGCGGTGCGGCCGTCTGCACCGAGGTCAGCGACCGGGCCAGACCCGAGACCAGCAGCGCCGCCAGCCCGACACCGCCGATGCCAGCCCAGAGCCGTTGCCCGCGCAGGACTTCCACCACCGAGTCCGACGAGTCGCGGCCGACCATCATCAGCACGAACAGGAACAGCATCATGATCGCGCCGGTGTAGACGATGATCTGGGTGAAGCCCAGGAACGGCGCGCTCTGCCCCATGTAGAGGACGCCCAGGCTCAGCATCGTCAGCACCAGCCACAGCGCGGAGTGCACCGCGTTGCGGGCGAAGACCATGCCGAGCGCGCCCAGCAGCGACAGCGGGCCGAGGACCCAGAACAGCACCGTCTCCCCGGTGCCGACCACGTCTCCGGCCTGCGCCAGCACGATTCCGGTGCTCATCGGGCATCGACCTCCGGACCGGACTCCACCGTCGTCCCCGACGGGACGCCTCGCTGCTTGGCGAGATCGGGACCGTTGACGTAGTAGTCCTGCTCGTCCTCGCCCAGGCGCATCGGGTGCGGCGGCTGCTCCATGCCGGGCAGCAAGGGCGCCAGCATGTCGGCCTTCGTGTAGATCAGGTCCTGGCGGTTGTCGTCCGCGGTCTCGTACTCGTTGGTCATCGTCAGCGCCCGCGTCGGGCACGCCTCGATGCACAACCCGCAGCCGATGCAGCGCAGGTAGTTGATCTGGTAGTCCTTGCCGTACCGCTCACCCGGCGAGAAGCGGGCCTCGTCGGTGTTGTCCCCGCCTTCCACGAAGATCGCGTCGGCCGGGCACGCCCACGCGCACAGCTCGCAGCCCACGCACTTCTCCAGCCCGTCCGGGTGCCGGTTGAGCTGGTGGCGGCCGTGGAACCGGGGCGCGGCGACCTTCTTGACCTCGGGGTACTCCTCGGTGACGACCTTCTTGAACATCGTCGAGAAGGTGACGCCGAAGCCCTTGATCGGATCAAACATTCCCATGGGGCGCCTCCTCGCCTTCCGGACCCGCGAGTTCGCCGGAACCGGTGCCGCTGCGCACCGGGGTGCGCCGCGGCGGGGTCTTGGGGACTTCCAGGTCGATCGGCGGCACCGGGAACCCGCTGCCCGCCATCGGCACCTCGTCGGGGTCCTCAGCGGGCTTGCGGTCCGGGATGAGGAACGTGGCCGCGACCAGGACCGCCACCACGATCGCGCCGCCGATCATGAACTGCTGGGTGCTGACGGCCTCGCTGTTGCGCAGCGCGCGGATCACCGTCACCGCCACGATCCACACCAGGCTGACCGGGACCAGCAGCTTCCAGCCGAGGTCCATGAACTGGTCGTAGCGCAGGCGGGGCAGCGTGCCGCGCAGCCACACGAAGAAGAACAGGAACGCGATCGTCTTGCCGAGGAACCACAGCACCGGCCACCACCCGGTGTTGAGCACGCCGTCGCCGATCAGCGACAGCGGCCACGGCGCGCGGTAACCGCCGAAGAACAGCGTCGTCGCCAGCGCGGAGACGGTGACCATGTTGATGTACTCGGCGAGGAAGAACAACGCGAACTTCAACGACGAGTACTCGGTGTGGAACCCGCCGACCAGCTCGGACTCGGCTTCCGGGAGGTCGAACGGGGCCCGGTTGGTCTCACCGACCATCGACACCAGGTAGACCAGGAAGCTCACCGGCAGCAGCGCGAAGAACCAGCCGTTCTCCTGCGCCGCGACCAGGCCGGAGGTCGACAGCGTGCCCGCGTACATGATGACCGCGACGAACGACAGGCCCATCGCGATCTCGTAGGAGATCACCTGCGCCGCTGACCGCAGCGAACCCAGCAGCGGGTACGGCGAGCCGGAGGCCCAGCCCGCCAGCACGATGCCGTAGACGCCGATCGAGGCGCAGGCGAGCACGACCAGCAGGCCGACCGGCAGTTCCACCAGCTGCAGCGTGGTGCGCTCGCCGAAGATGGTGACCTCGGGGCCGATCGGGATCACCGAGAACGACACCAGCGCGGGTGTCGCGGAGATCGCCGGCGCCAGGAAGTACACCCACTTGTCGGCCATGACCGGCCGGATGTCCTCCTTGAACGCCAGCTTCAGCCCGTCGGCCAGCGACTGCAGGATGCCGAACGGCCCGGCGCGGTTCGGGCCGGGGCGGTGCTGCATGCGGCCGATGACGCGGCGTTCCGCCCAGATCGTCAGCAGCGTCATCAGCACCAGGAAGGCGAAGATGGCCACGACCTTGAGCAGGATCAGCCAGAGCGGGTCGTCGGCGAGCAGTTCGGCTGTTCTGGTCATGCGATCCCCCCGGGGTGGTGGGCGGAGCTGCCGTTGGTCTCAGGTCCCCCGCTCACCGGAGCGATGTCCACCAGCGCACCGTGGCCGGCGCCGAGCGCCTTGTGGACCCGGGCCTTGCCGGAGTCGGTCGGCACCCACACCACGCCGTCGGGCATCTCGGCGATCTCCACCGGCAGCACGATCCCGCCCCGGTCGGTGCGGACTTCGAGGCGTTGTCCGGAACTGATCTCGACGCGCTGGGCGGTCTCGGGCGAGAGGATCGCGACGCGGTTGCGGGCGGTGCCCGCCAGGTTCGGCTCCTCGACCTGCAGCGAACCGTTGTCGAGCAGTTGCCGCCAGGTCGCCAGCACCGCCTGGCCCGGGCCGGGGTGCGCTGCGTGCGTCACGGGCTCGTCCGGCGCCGCGGTGCGCGCACCGGTGTGCGTGCCGAGCCGGTCGAGCTCGGCACGCGCGGCGGCCGGGCTCTGGGTGAACAGGTCGGCGTCCATCTCCACCGCGAGGGTGTCCAGCACCCGGCAGTCCGGCAGCGCGCCGGTGCCGTCGATGGTGGTGGCGAACTCGCGGTGGCGGCCCTCCCAGTTGAGGTAGCTGCCGTTCTTCTCCACGTGGGGCGCGATCGGCAGCACCACGTCGGCGTGCTCGGTCACCGCGCTGGGCCGGAGTTCGAGGCTGACCACGAAGTCGGCCGCTTCGAGGGCCCTGCGGGCGAGTTCCGGGTCGGGCAGGTCGTCCGGGTCGACACCGCCGACGACCAGTCCGGACAGCGCCCCGGTGACGGTGGCGGTCAGGATCTCGCCGAGGTCCCGTCCGGCCGCGGCGGGCAGCGAACCGGGGGCCATGCCCCAGGTCCGCTCGACCTCGGAGCGGGCGTTCTCGTCGACCACCGGACGGGCGCCGGGCAGCAGCGTCGGCAGGGCACCGGCCTCGATGGCGCCGCGCTCACCGGCGCGGCGCGGGATCCAGGCGACGTGGGCGCCGGTGCGCTGCGCGGTGCGCAGCACCTCCGACAGCAGACCCGGCACCTCCGCGGCGCGCTCACCGACGATGAGCACCGCGCCCTGCTGCTGCAGCGCTTCGTCCACGTCGGACGGCAGCGAGCTCAGCGCGGCGGCCTCGCCGCCGGGGGCGCACGGCACCAGCGACCCGGTGCGGACCGGGCCCCCGGCGTGGGTGATGACGGTGGTCTTCTCCACGCCGGGCGAGGTGCGCGGAGCGACGTGGAAGACCTGCGTCTTCCCGGTCCGCGCGGCCTTGCGCAGCCGGAGGAAGACGATCGGCGACTCCTCCTCCGGCTCGAACGCCACGCACAGCACAGCCGGGGCCTTCTCCAGGTCCGCGTAGGTGACGCCGTTCTCCGGTGTCACGCCGACGACCGCGGACTCCAAGAACCGCAGCTCCTCGGTGGAGTGCGGCCGGGCGCGGTGGTCGATGTCGTTGGTGCGCAAGGCGACGCGCGCGAACTTCGAGTAGGCGTAGGCGTCCTCGACGGTCAGCCGGCCACCGGGCAGCACGCCGACCCCGTGCGCCTCGCGCGCCTCGATCAAGCCCTTCGCCGCGACCTGCAGCGCCTCGGTCCACGACGCCTCGCGCAGCCGGCCGCCGTCCCGGACCTGCGGCCGGGTGAGGCGGTCGGACGCGTTGGCGTAGCGGAAGGCGAAGCGGCCCTTGTCGCAGATCCACTCCTCGTTGACCTCCGGGTCGTCCCCGGCCAGCCGGCGCATCACCTTGCCGCGCCGCCAGTCGGTCCGCGTCGCGCAGCCCGACGCGCAGTGCTCGCACTGGCCCGGCGTGGAGACCAGGTCGAACGGCCGGGAGCGGAACCGGTAGGCCGCGCTGGTCAGCGCGCCGACCGGGCAGATCTGGATGGTGTTGCCGGAGAAGTAGGACTGGAACGGCTGCTGCTCACCGATGCCGATCTGCTGCAGCGCGCCTCGCTCCAGCAGCTCGATGAACGGGTCACCGGCGATCTGCTTGGAGAAGCGGGTGCAGCGCTGGCACAGCACGCAGCGCTCGCGGTCGAGCAGGACCTGCGAGGAGATCGGGACCGGCTTGGCGAAGGTCCGCTTGGTCTCGTGGAAGCGGGACTCCGCGCGACCGTGCTTGAGCGCCTGGTTCTGCAGCGGGCACTCGCCGCCCTTGTCGCAGACCGGGCAGTCCAGCGGGTGGTTGATGAGCAGCAGCTCCATCACGCCCTGCTGCGCCTTGTCCGCGACCGGGGAGGTGATCTGCGTCTTGACGACCATCCCGTCGGCGACGGTCATGGTGCAGGAGGCCTGCGGCTTCGGCATGGCCCGGCCGTTCATCTCGACCTCGACCAGGCACTGCCGGCAGGCCCCCGCCGGGTCCAGCAGCGGGTGGTCGCAGAACCGCGGGATGGTGATGCCCATCCGCTCCGCGGTCCGGATCAGCAGCTCGCCCTTCGGGGCGTCGACCTCGATCCCGTCGATGGTGAGCCGGACGTGGCCCTCCGGGACGGGGCGCGCTTCGGATTCGGGTGCCAGGGTCATCGGGCCGCTCCTACGAGTTCCGCGGCGGACTTGTTCTGGTCGCACAACGCGAGGAACTCCTCGCGGAAGTACTTGATACCGCTGGTGATCGGACTGACCGCGCCGTCACCGAGGGCGCAGAACGAGCGGCCGAAGATGTTGTCGCAGACGTCCAGGAGGGTGTCGATGTCCTCCTCGCTGCCGCGCCCGTCGACCATCCGCTCCAGCACCTGCGCCAGCCAGTAGGTGCCTTCCCGGCACGGCGTGCACTTGCCGCAGGACTCGTGCTCGTAGAACTGGGTCCACTTCATGACCGCCCACGGCACCGACACCGTCTCGTTGAACACCTGGACCGCGGTGGTGCCCAGCATCGACCCGGCTTCGGCCGCGCCCTCGAAGTCCAGCGGGACGTCGAGGTGCTCGGCGGTGAACAGCGGTGTCGAGGAGCCGCCCGGGGTCCAGAACTTCAGCGGGATGCCGTCCTTCATGCCGCCCGCGAGTTCCAGCAGCTGCCGCAGTGTGGTGCCCATCGGCGCCTCGTACTGTCCGGGCTTCTCGACGTGACCGGAGATCGAGTAGATCTTCGGGCCCGGCGACTTCTCGCTGCCCATCTCGCGGAACCAGTCCGACCCGCCGTTGACGATGAACGGCACCGAGGCGATGGTCTCCACGTTGTTCACCGTCGTCGGGCACGCGTAGAGACCGGCCGCGGCGGGGAACGGGGGCTTGAGCCGCGGTTGCCCGCGCTTGCCCTCCAAGGAGTCCAGCAGCGCCGTCTCCTCACCGCAGATGTAGGCGCCCGCCCCGGCGTGCACGACGATGTCCAGGTCGAAGCCCGAGTCCAGGATGTTCTTGCCCAGGTACCCAGCGGCGTAGGCCTCGCGGACCGCGTGGGTGAGCCGGCGCATCGGGTGCAGCGCCTCGCCGCGCACGTAGATCATGCAGTGGTTGGCGCGCATCGCGTAGGACGCGATGATGCAGCCCTCGATCAGCGAGTGCGGGTCGGCCATCATCAGCGGGATGTCCTTGCAGGTCCCCGGCTCGCCCTCGTCGGCGTTGATGACCAGGTAGTGCGGCTTGACCGGGTCCTTGGGCATGAAGCTCCACTTCACGCCCGCCGGGAAGCCCGCACCGCCGCGACCGCGCAGTCCGGAAGCCTTGACCAGCTCGATCAGCTGGTCCGGGTGGGCCTTCAGCGCCTTGCGCAGCGCGGTGTAGCCCTCCAGCTGCTCGTAGGTGTGCAGCGTCCAGGAGTTCGGCGACAGCCACCGCTTGGTCAGCACCGGGGTCACCGGGCTGGTGCTCGGTTCGGTCATGGCCACCCTCACTTCTTCTCCGGCAGCGGCGGGAGTTCCGCGTCATCGGGCATGCTCGGCGCGGTCCAGCCGCGTTCCCGGGCCAGCTCGGCACCGCGCACCGTCTCGGTCGCCAGCGACGGGCCGGTCACCGTTTCGTCGAGGTCGTCGAAGAACCCGGCCAGCTGGCGCTCGGCGCTCCGGAAGTCGGAGAGCTCCGGGCCACGCGTCGGCTTCGGCTTCTCACCCCGCTGCAGGGCTTCCACGAGCTCCAGCGCCTGCTCGGGCGTCTGGTTGTCGTAGTACTCGTAGTTGACCTGCAGCACCGGCGCGAAGTCGCAGGCGGCCAGGCACTCGGCGTGCTCGAGGGTGATCGAGCCCTCGGTGCCGGGTTCGCCGGCGGTGCCCTCGTGCCCGACGCCCAGGTGCTCGCCGAGCGTCCGGTAGATCGCGTCTCCGCCCAGCGCCGCGCACATCGTGTTGGTGCACACGCTGACCAGGTGCTGCCCGCACGGCTTGCGCTTGTACATGGTGTAGAAGGTCGCCACGGCGCTGACCTCGGCGACCGACAGCGCCAGCTCGTCGGCGCAGAACTGGACACCGGCCGGGCTGACGTGCCCCTGCACCGACTGGACCAGGTGCAGCATCGGCAGCAGCGCCGACCGCGACTCCGGGTAGCGGGCGATGATCTGCCTCGCCTCGGCCCGGGTCTCCTCGCCGAACACCGAGGTGTCGACCGTGCCGGTCTGCTCCTCGGTGGTGGTGAACTCGAACTGCTCGGTCATCGATCCACCCCGCCCATCACCGGGTCGATGGAGGCGACCGCCGCGATCACGTCGGCCACCAGTCCGCCTTCGCACATCGCGGGCATCGCCTGCAGGTTCACGAAACTGGGTTCGCGGACGTGCACCCGCATCGGCCGGGTGCCGCCGTCGGAAACGAGGTGCGCGCCGAGCTCGCCGCGCGGCGACTCGACCGGCGCGTAGGCCTGGCCGGGCGGCACGTCGAAGCCCTCGGTCACCAGCTTGAAGTGGTGGATCAGCGACTCCATGGACTGGCCCATGATCTTGCGGACGTGTTCCAGGGAGTTGCCCATGCCGTCGGCGCCGATGCTCAGCTTCGCGGGCCAGGCGATCTTCGCGTCCTCGACCATGTGCGGGCCGGACTCCATCTTGTCCAAGCACTGCTTGATGATCTTCAGCGACTCGTGCATCTCCTGCACCCGCAGGAAGTAGCGGGCGTAGCAGTCGCCGGCGGTGCTGGTGGGCACCTCGAAGTCGAACTCCTCGTAACCGCAGTAGGGCTCGACCTTGCGCAGGTCCCACGGCAAGCCCGCGGCCCGCAGCAGCGGACCGGTCACGCCCAGCTGCAGCGCGCCGTCCAGCGGCAGGTGACCGACGTCCTGCAGGCGCTGCTTCCAGATCGGCTGGCCGGTGAACAGCTTGTCGTAGTCGGGCAGCCGGGTGTCCATGACCTTGATGAACTCGCGCACCTTGTCCTGCCAGCCCTCCGGCAGGTCCTGCGCGACACCACCGGGCCGGACGAACGCGTGGTTCATCCGCAGTCCGGTCAGGAACTCCAGCAGGTGCAGCACTTCCTCGCGCTCGCGGAACCCGTAGGTCATGCCGGTCGTCGCGCCCAGTTCCATCGCACCGGTGGCCAGGAAGACCAGGTGCGAGGAGATCCGGTTGAGCTCCATGAGCATCACGCGGAACGTCTGGGCCCGCTTCGGCGCCTCGATCCCCAGCAGCTTCTCCACCGCGAGGCAGTAGGCGGTCTCGGTGAACAGCGGCGCCAGGTAGTCCATGCGCGTCACGAAGGTGACGCCCTGGGTCCACGTCCGGTACTCGGTGTTCTTCTCGATGCCGGTGTGCAGGTAGCCGATGACCGAGCGGGCCTTGGTGACCGTCTCGCCTTCGAGCTCCAGCACCAGGCGCAGAACGCCGTGCGTGGACGGGTGCTGCGGGCCCAGGTTGATGACAACCCTTTCCTCACCGCCGGTTTCGTCCAGGAACTCGTCCCAGTCGCCGCCGGTCACGGTGAAGATGCGGCCCTCGGTGGTGTCTCTCGACTCGGCGGGGTACGCGCCGGTGAGTGGTTCGGTGGTCATCGTCCACACCTCTCCGCGATCACGAGTAGGCCCTGCGCTGGTCCGGCGGTGGGATCTCGGCGCCCTTGTACTCCACCGGGATCCCGCCGAGCGGGTAGTCCTTGCGCTGCGGGTGGCCGTCCCAGTCGTCGGGCATCAAGATCCGGGTCAGCGCCGGGTGTCCGTCGTAGATGAGCCCGAACATGTCCCAGGCTTCGCGTTCCTGGAAGTCGGCGGTCGGGTAGACCGCCACGACCGACGGGAGGTGCGGGTCCTCCACGTCCACGGCGACTTCGAGCCGGACGCGGCGCCGGTAGGTCATCGACGTCAGGTGGTAGACCGAGTGCAGCCGCTGCGGCGCCTCCGGGCCGTAGTCCACACCGGACACCGAGCTGCACAGCTCGAACCGCAGCGCCGGGTCGTCGCGGAAGGTGCGGCAGACCTCGACGAGGTGCTCGCGGCGCAAGTAGAAGGTGATCTCGTCGCGGTCGACGGTCACCTGCTGCACGGTGTCGACCGGAATCCCCTTGGCGCGCAAAGCGTCGAACAGCGCGTCGGCGACCTCGTCGAACCAGCCGCCGTAGGGCCGCTCGGCGGCCTGCGGCACGTAGGCGGGCAGGTGCAGCCCGCCGTAGCCCGAGGTGTCGCCGGTGCCGCGCACGCCGAACATGCCCTGGCGCTCCCGCCCGGAGATCGGTGCTCCGGCCCGGGCCGGTTCGGCGCCGGTGGGCGCGAGGTCCGTCGTGCGCTCGGCGCTGGAACCGGGCTCGCCGGGTGCCGGGGTGGTTTCCTTCTCCGCCATCGAACTCACCTACCCGCCTTGAGTTCCGGGCGCTCGGGCGTGCTCTCGAACGCACCGAGCTCGTCGGTTCCGCCCATCTCGCGCCGCTGCGCGGCTTGCTGCCGTTCGGCGCGCTTGCGCTGCGAGGCGTTCTTCGGCGCGTAGCGGACGGAGGAAGGGATCATCGGCGTGCGGTCGCCGCGCTCGAGCTTCTCCTGCGCGCGCTTGGCGTTGATCGGCTCGTCCATGATCTTGGCGTGCAGCTTGAGGATCGCGTCGAGCAGCATCTCCGGGCGCGGTGGACAGCCCGGCAGGTACATGTCCACCGGCACCACGTGGTCGACGCCCTGCACCACCGCGTAGTTGTTGAACATGCCGCCGGTGGAGGCGCACACGCCCATCGCCAGCACCCAGCGCGGCTCGGGCATCTGGTCGTAGATCTGGCGCAGCACCGGGGCCATCTTGTTGGTCACCCGGCCGGCCACGATCATCAGATCGGCCTGCCTCGGGGTGGCGGAGAAGCGCTCCATGCCGAACCGCGAGATGTCGTAGCGGGATCCGCCAACGGTCATCATCTCGATGGCGCAGCAAGCCAGCCCGAACGTCGCCGGCCACATCGACGTCTTCCGGGTCCAGTTGACGAGCTTCTCCACGTTGGCCAACAGGATGCCGTTGGGCAGCTGCTCTTCGAGCCCCATCGCCGGCACTCCTTCCCGCGTCGTTGCGGCTAGTCCCTGTGATCCATCTCGGGCACCCGGCGGACCGGGCGCAGCGCTCCGGTCAGTTCCAGTCCAGGCCGCCCCTCCGCCAGACGTAGACGTAGGCGAAGCCGACGGTCGCGATGAAGAGCACGATCTCGACGACGCCGAACATCCCCAGGGCGTCGGCCGAGACCGCGAACGGGTAGAGGAAGACCATTTCGATGTCGAAGAGGATGAACAACATCGCGGTCAGGTAGTAGGCGACGGGCATCCGGCCGCCACCCATGACGGGCTGCGGCGAGGGCTCGATGCCGCACTCGTAAGCGTCGAGCTTCGCCTTGTTGTAGCGGCGGGGACCGACGATCGGTGCGATCGCGACCGAGAACAACGCGAAACCCAGCGCCAGCGCGAACAACAGCACCAACGGGATGTACGGGTCGAGCACCTTCGCTGCCCTCCAACCGGCCCCGGTTCCTGTGTCCCGGGACACACATCGTCAGTCCCCGCCGAGACGCAGGTCACGCCTCAGGCATTCGGTCCGCACTCTATGCGGTCGGCCGAACCGGCTCCGTAGTGAGGCGAACCTAACTTTATGACTTCTCTCACCCTTGCCGAGACATCTGACCAGACACTCGCGGTCACGCGCTAGGGGTGGCGCGAGTAGTGGTGCTGATCACACGGTCCATGACGTCCCCGCCCTTCTCGTCGTAAAGATTTGCCAGCAGCTTCAACACGAATCGCATCAACGTCCGCCGCGGGAGACCGTGCTTGGTGGCCACCCGCATGACGGTCGGATTGCCAATCAACTTGCTGAAGATGTTGCCGAGCCGGAAGTAACCGCCGAGCTCCTGCTGCACGGCCGTCGGGTAGCGGCGCAGCGCCTGTTCCCGGGAATCCGCGGTCGGCCGCGCCATCGCGTGCACCACGCACTCGGCCGCCAGCCGCGCCGACTGCATCGCGTAGGCGATGCCCTCGCCGTTGAACGGGTTGACCATGCCGCCCGCGTCACCGACCAGCAGCAGGCCGTCGCGGTAGTGCGGGGTGCGGTTGAAGCCCATCGGCAGCGCGGCGCCGCCGATCTTGCCGCTGGCGTTGTGCTCCCGGAACCCCCACTCCTCGGGGGTCCCGTCCAACCAAGAGCGCATCAACTGCCGGTAGTCGGTCTTGCCGTACGCCGACGAGGTCGACAGGATCCCCAGCCCGACGTTCACGGTCCCGTCGCCCATGCCGAAGATCCAGCCGTAGCCCGGCAGCAGCCGCGGTTCGGCGGGATCGGACTTGTCCCAGAGCTCCAGGTGCGACTCGAGGAAGTCGTCCTTGGTGCGCGGGCTGGTGTAGTAGCGGCGCACGGCCACGCCCATCGGGCGGTCGTCCCGCTTGGCGATGCCCATCGACAGCGCCAGCCGCGCCGACACCCCGTCGCAGGCGACCACCAGCGGAGCCCGGTAGGTGACCGGCGTGCGCTCCGGACCGGTCTTGGCCTCGACGCCGACGACCCGGCCGGTGCGCTCGTCGGTGAGCGCACCGCTGACGCTGGTCTGCTGGAGCAGCCTCGCCCCGGCGCGCTGCGCGTTGCGGGCGAGCAGGTCGTCGAAGTCGTTGCGCGGCCGGACCACCCCGTACGGCGGGAAGTCGGACAGGCTCGGCCAGTCGAGCTCCAGGCTGACTCCGCCGCCGACGACCCGCAGGCCCCTGTTGTGCAGCCAGCCGGCTTCCTCCCGGGTGTCGATGCCCAGGTCGATGAGCTGCTTGACGCCCCGTGGCGTGATCCCGTCGCCGCAGACCTTCTCCCGCGGGAAGACGCTCTTCTCCAGCAGCAGGACGTCCAGTCCCGCCCTGGCCAGGTACGTCGCAGCCGTCGATCCGGCCGGTCCTGCCCCGACGACGATCACGTCGGCGTCATCGTCCGGTCGGCGGCGGCTGGTGGCGCTGGTCATGACACTCCTCGAACTAGTGCAGTGCTCGGTGCGAAACCCGCTTGTGAACGAGTTCACTAACTCCCGAGTCTAAGCCGCTGCACCAGCCCGATCGACCCTTTCGCCTAGGCCACCCGGGTGAGGAGTACCGCTGTTCCGGTCCTGATCACAGCCTTCCCAGCACCACGCGCAGCGACCCGGCCACCCCGGTGATGTGAACCTCTGATCACCGGTGGCCTCCGCAGTCGCGACCCTGGCGGTCGCCGGGGTGAGCGGAGTGCGGTCAGGTCGGGTCGTGGCGGGAACTGCCCAGGTCCAGCGCGAGGAGCCGGGAGCTGAGGGTCTTGCCGTGGGTGTCGAGCGCGAGCGAGGTCGTGACACCTCCGCCGAGGGCCTGGTGGCAGACGAACTGCAGCGCCTTGAGCAGCGGCAGCTCGTAGCGGACGACCTCGCCCCTGACCTGGTCCCCCAGGTGCGCGCGGACCCGGTCCGCGGTGAGCTCCTGGCGCAGCCGGTCGTAGTCGGCGTCGTCGAGCGGGAACACCGAGAGGGTCGAGGTGTCCCCCTTGTCACCCGCGCGGCAGTGCGCGACCTCGTGCAGTCGCATCCGGCACCTCCAAGGTCGTGACCTGCGTGCTCACGTCGGCCCTCGGGATGAGCGCGGAGACGATCCCGACCACCTCGCGCACGTCCGTGCGCACACCACCGCCTCCGGCCGGGCCGTTGGTGTAGAGCGATTCGACCTCGTGGCAGACGACCTGCGCCGCCGCCCGGTCCTGCGCCATCGCCGCCACCCGCAGTCGGCACTCGCCGTTCGGGTCGCCCACCGCGCCCAGGACGTCGGCGCGCACCCGCAACCCGGTCCCGCGCAGCCGCTCGGTGACGACGTCGGCGGCCAGCCGGGCCCGGTCGGCGGCTCCCGGACCGGCGTAGCTGATGCCGCACTCGGCCCGGTGACCTGCGCGGTAGCCGACGCTGACCTTCAGCTCCTCGGGTCTGGGGCGCCCACGCGCTCCGCCGATCCGGACCCGGTCCTCCCCGGCCCGCTCCGCGCGGACCTCGCGGAAGTCCAGGACCACGTCGGGCGTGCGGTACCCGGTCGGGTCGGTGACCTCGTAGAGCAGCTGCTCGCGGACCGTCCCGACCGTCACCGCCCCCCCGCTGCCCGCGGGTTTGCCGATGGTCGCGCTGCCGTCAGCGGCGACGTCGGCGAACGGGAAGCCCAGCTCGGCCAGCCCCGGCACGTCCTTGACCCCCGGGTCGGCGTAGTACCCGCCGGTGACCTGCCCGGCGCACTCCAGGACGTGCCCGACCAGGGTCGCCGCAGCGGTGCGCGGCACGTCGTCGAGGTCCCACCCCATCCGCTGCGCGATCGGGGCCACGAACAGCGAGGGGTCGGCGACCCGGCCGGTGATCACCACGTCGGCGTCCAGCGCCGGCAGCAGAGCCTCCGCTCCCAGGTAGGCGTTGGCCGAGACGATCTCCCCGTGCTCGGCCAGCGGCACGCCGTCCTCCAGAGCCGGCCCACCGGGGTCGATCCGGTCCAGCACGTCGTCGCCGGTGAGCACGGCGACCCGTCCGGTCAGCCCCGCCTCCGCCATGACCTCGCGGGTGACCTCGCCCGCTCGCAACGGGTGCGCCGCGCCCATGTTGGTGATGACCCGTGCCCCAGCCGCCACCGCGACCGGCAGCAGCCGCTCGAAGCGGGTCCGCAGCAGCGGGTCGTGGCCCAGGTCCGGATCGGCCAACCTGCGTTGCTGCCCGAGGGCGATGGTGCGTTCGGCCAAGCACTCCAGCACCAGGTCGTCCACCCCGGCGGGGGCGAGCTGCACCGCCGGCTCGACCCGGTCCCCGGCGAATCCGGCCCCGCTCCCGATCCGCACCTAGAGCACTCCCGTGAGCAGGGCGACCACCGTCATCACCGCGGTGGTGCCGAAGGCCCACCCGAAGATGAACCGCTGGTGGTCGCCGAGGTCGACCTTCGACATGCCGAGCAGGATGAACGTGGAGGCGGTCAGCGGGCTCAGCGGGAACCCGGTGGTCATCTGGCCGAGGATCGCCGCCCGCCCGATGGCCGCCGGATCGCCGCCGAGCGCCGCGCTGGTTTCGGCCAGCACGGGAACCACGCCGTAGTAGAAGGCGTCCGGGGTGAACACCAGGCTCAGCGGCATCCCCGCGAGCGCGGTCACCACCGGCAGCACCGCGCCACCCGCGTCCGGGATGACCGCGACCAGGCTCTCGGCCATCGCCTTGATCATGCCGCTGCCGGTGAGGATGCCGGTGAACACACCCGCCGCGAAGATCACCACGGCGACCAGCACCACGTTGTAGGCGTGCTTCGCGAACAGCTCCTGCTGGCCCTGCCACGACGGGCGGTTGACCAGCAGCGCGATCAGGAAGGCCACCAGGAACAGCACCTCGAGGTCGGCGATCTGGGCGAGCAGGCAACCGACCAGCGCCAGGGTGAGCAGCGCGTTGACCCAGAACCGCACCCGGTCGGCGCCGGTCAGCCGCACGGGCTCGACCGCGTCGAGGGCCACGACGCCGAGCCGCTTGCGCTCGGAGCGGCCGATGAGGAACGCCGCCACCAGCACCCAGCAGATCCCGGCCGCCATGGCGGGCAGCACCGGCAGGAAGACCTGCGCGGAGTCGAGCGAGAGCGCGGCCATCGCCCGGGCGGTCGGACCGCCCCACGGCACCATGTTCATCACCCCGGCACCGAGGCAGACCACACCGGCCAGCACGATCCGCCGCATCCCCAGCCGCTGGTAGATCGGCAGCAGCGCGGAGACCGTGATCAGGAAGGTGGAGGCCCCGTCACCGTCGAGGGCGACCAGGAGCGTCAGCAGGGCAGTGCCGACGGTGATCTTGAGCGGATCGCCCTTGGCCCAGCGCAGGATCCGCGAGACGGCGGGGTCGAACAACCCCGCGTCGATCATGAGGCTGAAGTAGAGCACCGCGAAGGTGATCATGATGGCCACCGGCGCGACGGTGACCAGGCCTTCGGCCACGAGCGCACCGAGCTCGCTGCCGTGACCGCTGAGCAGCGCCGCCGCGAGGGGCACCAGGGTGAGGGCGAACAGCACCGACACCCGGCGCGAGAGGACCAGGGCCAGGAACAGGCCGATCGTCAGGAATCCGCTCGCGGCGAGCATGGGCGACCTCCGAACACCGCCGTGGGGAACGGTCGCGAGAACTGTGATCCACACCGCCCATGCGGGTCAAGCAAGGAAAATTGATAGCTTCATGCGCCATGGGCATGGATCTGACCGTGCAGCAGCTCCGCCTGGTCCTCGCGGTGCACGACACCGGCGGGTTCACCCCGGCCGCCGAGCGGTTGCACCTGGCCCAGTCCTCCACCAGCCGCGCGGTGCGCGACGTCGAGCGCAAGCTCGGCATCACGCTGTTCCAGCGCACCACCCGGCACCTCGTCACGACCCCGGAAGGCGAGGAGTTCTGCCGGGTAGCGCGGCGGGTGGTCGATTCCTTCGACGCCGGGCTCAACCACTTCCACGGCTTCCTGGCCGGAACCCGGGGGCGGGTCCGAGTCGCGGCCCTGCCGTCGATGGCCGCGATCCTGCTGCCGCCGGTGGTCTCGGCCTACCGCGCCGAGCACCCGGACGTCGAGCTCACGATCGAGGACGGCATGTCCGACGACGTCCTCGCGAAGGTCCGCGCGGGCGCTGTCGACCTGGGCGTCACCGTCGTCGCCGGGCCCCTGCCGGACCTCGCGGTGCACCCCATCGCGACCGACCGCATGTGCGCGGTCTTCCCACCCGAGCACCGCTTCTCCGCGCGCGAGGCGCTGACCTGGTCGGAGCTGGCGACCGAGCCGCACATCGCCTTCCGCCCGGACTCCAGCATCCGGCAGCACGCCGACCGAGCCTTCGCCGCGGCCGAGGCGCACCCCCGCGTGGTCCTGGCGTCCCGGAACATCACCGCGGTCGCCGGCCTGGTCGCAGCGGGCCTGGGCGCAGCCGTCATGCCCGGCACGGTCCTGCCGCTGGTCGCCTTCGCCGGCCTGACCCACGTGCCCCTGGTCGAGCCGGAGACCCGTCGCCGCATCGCAGTGGTCCGCGATCCCCGCCGCGCACAGGCCCCGGCCACCCAAGCCTTCGCCCGCGCCATCACCACGACGCGGACCACGGTTCCGGAGACCACCTGGCTGCGGCCCTCGCACGGCTGAACTCCGCACCCGGCGTGCCAGGTGGGTGGTCGGTGCTGGTCAGGCGGGGTTGGTGGCGTGGTGGACGGCCACGGCACCGCTGGTGAGGTTCTTCCAGGTGGTGTCGGTCCAGCCTGCCTCGGCGATGAGCTCGGCGAGAGCGCGCTGGTCAGGCCAGGAGCGGATGGACTCGGCCAGGTAGACGTAGGCGTCCGGGTTGGACGACACCGCACGAGCGATCGGCGGCAACGCGCGCATCAGGTAGTTCATGTAGACGCCGCGGAACGGCTGCCAGGTCGGGGTGGAGAACTCGCAGACCACCAGACGTCCGCCGGGCCGGACCACGCGGCGCATCTCGCGCAGGCCGGCGACCGTGTCGGCGAGGTTGCGCAGGCCGAACGAGATCGTCACCGCGTCGAAGGCGTCGTCGGCGAAGGGCAGGTGCAGGGCGTCGGCCGCCACCAGCGGCACCCCTCGGTCCTTGCCGACCGAGAGCATCCCCAGCGAGAAGTCGGCCGCCACGCAGTACGCGCCGGAGCGGGCGAACTCGACCGTCGACACACCGCTGCCCGCGGCCAGGTCGAGGACCTTCTCGTCCTGCTGCGGAGCGAGCAGCTGCCGGGTGACCTTCCGCCAGCGCCGGTCCTGCCCGAAGGACAGGACGGTGTTGGTCAGGTCGTAGCGGCGCGCGACACCGTCGAACATCGCAGCGACTTCGCGAGGGTTCTTGTCCAAGCCTGCCCGAGACACACCCGAAGCGTACGTGGCCCACGCGCACGCGGGTTCAGGCAGCTGCCGGCTCCGCGTGGCCCCTCACGGCGGCGTAGTGGTCCACCAGCTGGCGGCAGAGCGCGGGCCAGGTGCGCCCCGCGACCGCCGCCCGGGCGCGGGCCCCGAAGAGTTCGCGACGAGCGGGATCGCGCAGGTCATCGATGGCCTGGCGCAGTGCCGCGGCGTGCTCGGCGTCGTCGTGGGCCGGGAGCAGGTACCCCGTGCGGCCCACCTCGACGAGGTCGCGAGGCCCGCCCGCGTCGGGAGCGACGACCGGGACACCGGAGGCCATCGCCTCCTGCACCGCCTGGCAGAAGGTCTCGTGCGGGCCGGTGTGCGCGAACACGTCGAGGCTCGCGCAGATCCCGGCCAGCTCCTCACCGGTGCGCTGACCGAGGAACGCCGCGTGCGGCAGCTGTGCGCGCAACCGCTCGCGCTCCGGGCCGTCACCGACCACGACCACCTGCACACCGGGCTGGCCGTCGAGCTCGGCGAGCCGCTCGACGCGCTTCTCCGGGGCGAGCCGACCGACGTAGCCCACCAGCAGCTCGCCGTTCGGGGCCAGCTCGGAGCGCAGTTGCCCATCGCGCTTGTGCGGCGCGAACCGCTCCGTGTCCACGCCGCGACCCCACCGGTGCACGCGGGGGACGCCCTGCTCGCGCAGCGTCTCCACCGCCCACGTCGACGGGGCCAGGGTGCGGTCGGCGTGCTGATGAAGGCGGCGGATCCACCGCCACGCCGCCTTGGCGGTCAGCCCGAGCCCGTAGGACTCGGCGAACCCCGCGACGTCGGTCTGGTAGACGGCGACCGTCGGCACGCCCAACCGGCGGGCCGCGTTGAGCCCGCGCGCGCCCACCACGAACGGCGAGGCCAGGTGGACCACGTCCGGGCCGAACTCCTGGAGCCCGCGCAGCACGCGGCGGTTCGGGAGCCCGATGGGCAGCGAGGACACGATCGGGAGGTCCACCGCGGGCAGCCGCAGGACGGGGAAACCCGCGTACTCGTCCTCACCGGTCCCGGGCGCGATCACCAGGGCCTGGTCACCTCGGCGGCGCAAGTGCTCCAGCACCCGCAACACCGAGTTCGTGACGCCGTTGATCTGCGGCAGGAAGCTCTCGGTCACGATCGCGATGCGCACGCCGGTCACCGTCGCCGCCGGTTCCGGCGAACAACCCACGCCCACGTGACATCGGCGCCAACGACGGTCGAAGACCGCCCCAACAGCGCCACCGGCCCGCAAACGTGGCCTGCGGCTCCTCGACCGGTCACCTCCGCGTTGCCGGGCGGTCACCCGCCGCGCGGAGGCTGGGGAGGCATGACTGTCCCGTCCACTCCTCCCGCCCAGATCGAACCCGCCCTCGTCTCACGGGCTTTCGAGGTCGCCGGCCGGCTGGCCAACGACGCGGCCGACGTGATCATCGCGACCGCGGGACGAGGGGCGCGCCCTGAACCCAGCGAATCGCCGTTCGACTGGGTCACCGACACCGGTCGCACGCTGGAGCGGCACACCCGCCGCGTCCTCGCCGACGAGTTCCCCGGCACGCCGGTGTTCGGCGAGGAGTTCGGTGAGGAACCGAGCGGACTCCCGCAGCAGGGCGGCTCGCCGTTCCGCTGGTCGGTCGACCCGGTGGACGGCACCGCCAACTACGTCGCCGGGCTCCCCTGGTGCGCCTACAGCCTGGCCATGCTCGACGCGCACGGACCGGTGGTCGGCGTGGTCGCCGACCCGTACCGCACGCAGATCTACGCGGCCGCCCGCGGGCGCGGCACTCGGGCCAACGGCACCCCGGTGCGGCTACCGGACCGGAGCGAGTTCCGCGGTGGTGTCGTGTGCACCGAGCTGACCAAGGACGGGCCGTGGCCGGGCATGGACCGGTTCATCACCAACGCCGCTGCCGCCCAGGTCGGCGTCCGCTTGCTGGGCTCACCCGCGCTGGCCATCACCCAGGTGGCGCTCGGGCACACCGTCGCCGCCGTGCTCGACGACTACCAGGAGTGGGACGTCGCCGGTGCGCTCGCGCTGGCCGGCGAGGCCGGTGCCACGGTCCTCAACCGGCGCGGCGAACCCGATCCGCTGCCGCGCGACGGGCTGCTCGTGGCCGCACCCGGTGCCGCCGCCGACGTCCACGAGTGGTGGACGCAGGCAGCCCGGGTCCCAGCTAGCTGACCGGTTCGGGCAGCACCGCGGAGAGCGGGTGCAGCAGCGGGAAGCGGGCGCGCAGCGCCTGGACCCGCTCCGGGTCGAGGCCCCCGACGAGGCTGAGCACCTCGCCGGTGATCTCCGCGAAGAGCCGCTCGGCGTGGGCGAGCTCGGCCCGCACCCGGCGCGCGATCTCGGCATCACGAGGCGTGTCCCCCAGGCCCCGGCCGAGCTCGGCGAACACGCGCAGGGTGGGCAGCTCGGCGTCCATCCGGCGCACGACGGTCTGCAGCGAGTTGCGGGCCTGCTGCGAGGACATCGCCTCCACCGCCCGGCTCGCGCGCAGCACCGCCTGCTCGCAGTGCTGCACGAACGGTTCCCACACGTCCGGCTCGTGCTGCGGCAGCGGTTCCGGCTCCTGCGACTGCTCCCGAGCCGGTCCTCCACGACTTCGGCGAACGGCGAGCGCCACGCCCGCTCCGGTGCACCCGGCCAGCACCGCCACGAGCACCTGCAACCAGATCTCGGCCATCCGAGCCGCGCCCTTCCACTAGACCCCGACACGGGAACGCGGAAGACCCACGCACTCACTTCCGACGTTCCTCACCCCCTCGCTCACTGTGCTCCGGGGCTGCGCCGCTCGGCGTGCGGGGAACTACTCATCTTCGGTTTCGGTTCCGAAACTCCGCTCGTCGCGGGGGCGCGACGGCAGCCGGTTGCCGGCCAACCCGGCCCTGGCCAGGTACTGCAGGTCGGCCAGCAGGAACTCCATCGCGCCGGTGTGCGCACCGTCGCGCCCGCCCGGGCGGATGAACTCGCCGAACTCGGTGGGCACCGGATCGCGCAGGCGTGCGATGGAGAACGTCTCGTCGAGGGCTTGGCCGACCCTCGACCGCACCCGGGAGGGGTCGACGCCGCACCCGGCGTCCGCCAGCCGCGCCTCGACCGGGTGGGGCACGAACAGCTCGGCGGCCAGCGGCCACACCCGGCGCAACCCGGCGCTCATCAGGCCTGGCCCGCCGGGTCCGGAATCGCCGAGCTTGATCACCCACTGGGCTGCGTGGTCGCGGTGCTGGGCGAGCTTGTGCAACGAGCGCGCGGCCAGCGTCGCCAGCACCGCGTCCCGGCTGCCGGTCAGCTCCTCGAAGAGGGCGAGCCGCCAGTTGGTGAACAGCAGCAGTCGCGCGACCGTGGTCGGGAAGTCGCCGCCGGAGCCTGGGCCGAAGTCGACCTCCACCAGCCGCACGTTCCGGAACTCGGCGGGTTCTCGCAGGTAGGCGAGCTGGTCCTCGTCCTGCCCCGGTTCGATCTCGGACGCCCGCCCGTAGAGGACCCGTGCCTGCCCCAGCAGCTCGTGCGCGATCTCGCCGAGTGAGGCCGACTCCTCCAGACCCGCGCGCACCCCCCACTCGGACAGCCGGTGGGCGAGCACCAGGGCGTCGTCGCCGAGCATCGTGCAGTACAGCGCCAAGTCCGCCGGGTTCGCTTCAGCGGGTACCGAGCGGTCGACCGTGGACAGCACGGGAGCGCCGAGTACCCACTGCTGCTGTTGCGGGACCTGGGGCTGCGACGAGGTGGATCGCGCTCTGGGGGTGTTCATCGGCAACGACCTCGCAGACGCGGGGCCGGCGTTGCGAGCTGTCGGCCACCGACCCCCTTTCGGCGGATCCCCAGTCTGGCACCGGGCGGGGGTTCCCGGAAGGGCCTTCAGTCCTTGCCCGATCTCCTGAGCAGCCAATACGCGGGCAGAGTCACCGCCCACACGACCGCGAGCGAGCTGGACACCGGCAGCAGCGAGATCACGGCGTTGCGGCCGGCGACCCGCACCAGGTCGGGATTGCGGGAGTCGTACTCCACGCGGACCGTCTGCCCGACCTGGAGGTCCGTCGGGTAGAGCACGCCGTTCGGCGGGATGTAGACCCGGCCGTCCTCGGTGTTGAACCGCACCACGGTCCGGGTCAGCGAGGTGTCGACGACCTCGGCGACCGCCTGACCTCGCGATTCCACGATCGTGCGGTCGTTGATAAAGCAGGCACCGATGATCGACAAGCCCATGACCGTCAGCAACGACCCGACGATGAGCACGCCGATCGCCACCCGGTGGCGAACTCGGCCAGGCGAGGGTTTCGACGCCGACTGATGACCGTCCGTGTCCGGCCCGGTCACTGAGTCGGCCGCGTCCTGGGTCACCGCGTCGCCTGCCACAGTGACCGATTGTAGGGGGCCGGGGTCGTGTCGAGAGCCACGTGGCCGCTCAGCCCACTCCCCTCCTCACGCCGCATACGCTCCAAGCGTGGCGATGACATCCTGGCGGCTGACGGCGCGCACCCGGAGGCTCGATCCCACCGACCCGCGGCACGACCGGCCGCTGCTGGACCTGCTGCCCGGCGGCGAGTCGCTGAGCTGGGTCCGCGAGGGAGAAGGCCTGGTCGGGTGGGGGTGCGCGGCTCGACTCGACACCTCCGGCGCGGATCGCTTCCTCGACGCCGACGCCTGGTGGCGGCAGCTGTGCCGGCACATCGACGTCGAGGACGCGGTGGGCCTGCCGGGGTGCGGCCCGGTGGCCTTCGCCAGCCTGGCCTTCGCCGACGACCCCGGCGACTCGGTCCTGGTGCTGCCCGAGGTCGTCGTCGGGGAGCGCGACGGGGTCCGCTGGATCACCACGATCGATGACGCGCCGGAGCTGGAGGTCGAGCCGGTGCGGCAACCCGGCACGGTGTCCTACAGCGACGGCCGGCTGTCCTCGACCGGCTACCGGCAGGCGGTCGCCGAGGCCGTGCGGCGGATGCGCACCTCGGACGGCGGACTGCGCAAGATCGTGCTCGCCCACGACCTGGTGGCCAACACCTCCGAACCGCTCGACGAGCGGTTCCTGCTGCACAACCTGGCCGCCCGCTACTCCAACTGCTGGACGTTCGCGGTCGACGGCATGGTCGGCGCCACGCCGGAACTGCTGCTGGAACGGCGCGGCTACGAGGTCCGCTCGCGGGTGCTGGCGGGCACGGCCTGGCCGCACCCTGGTCACACGGATGACGAGATCGCCGCGGAACTGCTCGGTTCGGCCAAGAACCGCAGCGAGCACTCCTACGCCGCCGAATCCCTGGCCGAGCGGCTGCGGCCGTTCTGCAGCGAGCTGTCGGTGCCCTCGGCTCCCTCGGTGCTGCGCCTGCGCAACGTGCTGCACCTGGCCACCGACGTGGAGGGCAAGCTCGCCGACACCCCGGACGGCGCCGGTCTGCTGAACATGGTCGAAGCCGTGCACCCCACGGCCGCTGTCGGAGGCACGCCCACAACCGAAGCGGTCCCGCTGATCTCCGAGCTGGAGCGCATGGACCGGGGCCGATACGCGGGCCCGATCGGCTGGATCGACGGCACCGGCAACGGCGAGCTGGGGCTGGCGTTGCGCTGCGGTCAGATCGAGCAGCAGAACACCGCCGGAGCGGGGTCCGGCGGTGCTCGTGGAGGCCGGGTCAGGTTGTTCGCCGGCGGCGGGATCGTGCCCGACTCCGACCCGGACCTCGAAGTCGCGGAAGCGGAGGCGAAGCTCCTGCCGGTGCGCGAAGCCCTGGAAGGTGTCCGCTGATCCGAGGGCGTTCCGCCTGCTCACCGGTGGCAGCAGCGGGGCGGCCCGGCGGTGCGGGTGGGCGCCGGGGCGCCGCACCCGCGATCCGGATCAGCCGCGATCGTGCAGGAGCGCGTGCGCGCGGTCGATCTCGGCGACGGCCGGCGGTGTGGGCACGTCCTCCCGGGCCGCGCTGGCCGCCACTCCGGTCTCCGCGCTCACCGCGGGCTTGCCCTTGCTGAACAGCCACGCGTTGAACAGCTCGTCGAGCTGCTTGCCGGACTTCTGCTCCGCCAGCTCGATGAACTGCTCGACGGTGCCGGTGGAGTGGCGGTGCTCGGCCACCCAAGTGCGGGTGATGTCGAGCATCACCTCGTCGCCGACGACATTGCGCAGCGCGTGCAACGCCATCGCTCCCCGGTCGTACACGGCGGAGTGGAAGACGTTCTCGGCACCCGGCTCACCCGGCGGGACCTGCCAGAAAGGGTCGTCGGCCGGGTAGGCGTTGTAGTAGTGGTCGAACAGCTCCTGCGCGGTGCCGGTGCCGTGCGACTCCGACCACAACCACTCGGAGTAGGACGCGAAGCCTTCGTTGATCCAGATGTCGCGCCAGGTGTCCACCGACACCGAGTCGCCGAACCACTGGTGCGCGTTCTCGTGGACCACGACCGACACGTTCGCCGCGTCCTGGAAGAACTTGTGGCTGTACACCGGCCGGGTCTGGTTCTCCAGCGCGAAGCTCAGCCCTTCCGCCGGGACGACACCGCCCTGCGCGGAGACCGGGTACTCGCCGAAGAGCTCCGTCAGGTACTCCACGACCTCCGGAGTGCGTTCGATGCTCGCCTTCGCGGGACCGGTCAGCGGGCCGAGCTTCTCCGAGTAGGCGGTGGTGTACGGCTGGCCGAACGCGCCGGGTCCGTCGAGGACCTCGTACTGGCCGATGGCCATGAACGCCAGGTAGGTGGCGGTCGGTTCGGTGTTGCGCCAGTTCCAGGTGGTCCACCCGGCCAAGGTGCTCCGGCGGGTGTTCACGCCGTTGGAGAGCGCCTCGGTGCCCTCCGGCACGGTCACCGCGATGTCGTAGGTCGCCTTGTCGCGCGGGTGGTCGTTCCCGGGGAACCACCACGCGGAGATCTCCGGCTGCCCGACCGCGAGCGCGCCGTCGGAGGTGCGGACCCACGGGTTGACGCCATCGACGTCGGCGGCCGAGGGAGTTCCCTCGTACTCCACGACGACGGTCGCCTGCGTGCCCTCCGCGATCGGAGCCGTCGGGGTCACGGTGAGTTCCAGCCCGTCATGGCTGAACTGCGCGGGCGCCCCGTTGACCCGCACCGACTTCGCGGTGAGCGCGAAGTCCAGGTTGAACGCCGTCAGGTCCTGCGTGGCGGCCGCGACGATCGTCGCGGTCCCCTGCAGGTGGTCGTCCGCCGGCTGGTAGCGCAGCTGCAGGTCGTAGTGCGAGACGTCGTACCCGCCGTTGCCGTAACCAGGGAAGTAGGGATCGCCCGCCCCCGGCGATCCCGGTCCAGCACTTCCCGCCAGCGCTGGTGCTGCGAACACCGCGCTCGCGCAGCACGTCGCGATCACCGCGCGCAGGCCCTGTCGTCGGATCACCCTGCCACCTCCTCGAACTTCTCCGTCCGATCAGGAGACTAGGCAACCACGTTCACACCCGGCGCGCTTTTCGCACCGAGTTTTTCCCATCACGGGGCCGAAAAACGCGAATGCACTCCATCGGGGACACGACAGCCCGGGAGTCACCGCGCCGGTCGTACCGCGCTCACCTGCCGGAGGGACACCGGCGCTCGCACCGAGGCGAGGCGGATCGTGCGTCGCTCCCAACGGGTTTCACCGTGACGAGTGTGCGTGACCGCGGAGGCAACGAGCAGCGCCACGTCGGCGCGCCCGGCGTTCCGGCCCGGTTCCCCGGGCAGCCGTTCACCCGAGCAGCGCGGAGCGCACCGCCGCGTGCAAGCGCTGGTGAACCACCCGCAGTTCCTCGCGGTTCGCCCGGACCTCGACCACCCGCAACCCGGGTTGAGGGCGCAGCGCGTCACGGAGCTCGGCGTGCCCAGGCACCTGGACGTGCTCGACACCGTGCGCCGCGCACAAGTGGCTCAGGTCGGCACCGTGCGGCGTGCCGAAGACGCGGTCGAAGGCATCGCGGTGCTCCGGACCGCCCTGCTCCAGCAGGCTGAAGATCCCTCCGCCGTCGTCGTTGAACACCACGATCGTCAGGTCCGGCCGCTGCTCGAGCGGGCCGAGCACCAGACCGTTGGTGTCGTGCAGGAAGGTCAGGTCGCCCAACAGCGCGTAGGCCGGCCCACCGTGGCCGATCGCGGCACCGATCGCCGTGGAAACCGTCCCGTCGATGCCCGCGGCACCCCGGTTGCGGTGCACCAGCACGTCGGGCCGCTGCCGCGCGGCGAGCGCGACGTCGCGGCTCGGGTTCGACGAACCGAGGACCAGCAGAGCGTTCTCCGGCAGGGCGTCGACCACCTCGCGCGCCACCGCGGGACCGTTCGGCCACCGCTCGAGGTCGAGGGCGGCGTGCAGCGCTGCGGTGACCTTCTGGTCGGCCTGCTGCCAGGCCGTGAGCCACTGCGTGTCGACCGAGCTCGCAGCTCCGGTCGAGCCGGCCCCTGCCACGTCGGTTCCTGCCACGTCGGTTCCTGCCGCGTCGGTTCCTGCCGCGTCGGTTCCTGCCACGTCGGTCCCGACTGTCTCGGCGACCTCGCGCACGTTGTGCGCCGGCGCGGGCCACTCGATCCCGCCGTGCGCCAGCAGCACCTCCACGCCGGTGTCGGCCAGCAAGTGCTGGACCTGGCGGAACACGGTCGGACGTCCCACGCAGAGGACCTGCTCGGGGCGGTGCTCCCGGACGAACTCGGGCAGGTTGAGCAGCCACATGCCGGTGCTGATCGCTGCCGAGCCGGGGACCCCGACGCCGCCGACCTCCGACAACACCGGCCAGCCGAGCCGCTCGCCCCAGGCACTGGCCTCCTCGGCACCCCAGTCGCCCACGAGCACCAGGCCACGCCCGGAGCGCAGGCGCGACAGCGAGCTCGGCGCCGCGCCGTGCTCGGCGACCTCGGTCCACCGCTCGCCGTGCGCCCGCCCAGCCAGCGATTCGCACCACTCGTCGTCGCCGTCGGGCACCAACGGCTCGCGGAACGGCACGTTGAGGTGCACCGGCCCGCCACGCGTGCCCTGGGCCGCCGCGCTCCACACCCGGCAGACCTGGCTGCGCCAGTAGGCGTTCTGACCCGGGCGTGCCTCGGCCACCCCGAGCTCGTCGAACATCCGCACCTCGCTGCCGTACAGCCGGTGCTGGTCGATGGTCTGGTTGGCACCCGCCGCACGCAGCTCAGGAGGCCGGTCGGCCGTGATGACCAGCAGCGGCACGCCGGAGTGGTAGGCCTCGCTGACCGCCGGGTGCAGGTTGCTCGCCGCCGTGCCCGAGGTGCAGAACACCGGCACCGGCCGTCCCGTGCGTGCCGCCAGTCCCAGTGCCAGGAATCCGGCGCTGCGCTCGTCGATCCGGACGTGCAGCCGCAGACGCGCAGCGTGCGCAGCCCGGTGCAGAGCGTAGGCGAGAGGTGCGTTGCGCGATCCCGGGGCGAGCACCGCGTGCCGCGTCCCGTTGCGGACGAGCTCGTCGACGATGACCTCAGCCTGGGCTGTGGACGGGTTCAACCGATCACCTCTGAAATCGCCTGGCGGACAACGGAAGAGGCTCCGCGGCGACCTCCTCCGACGTCCACGCAAGCACCGGGCGGTCGCGGGGGAGGACCCCGCGCCGAGCACTTGCTACCCCTATTGTCCCAGGTGTGCAGAATCCCGTTGTTTCTGAGCTGTTCAATCCGAAGTTGTGGGAGCCGGTCGAGGGCTTCGACTTCACCGACATCACCTACCACCGCTGCGTCGAGGACGGCCCCGGCAAGGGCACGGTGCGCATCGCCTTCGACCGCCCCGAGATCCGCAACGCCTTCCGCCCGCACACCGTCGACGAGCTCCACCGCGCGCTCGACCACGCGCGGATGACCAGCGACGTGGGCTGCGTGCTGATCACCGGCAACGGCCCGTCCCCCAAGGACGGCGGCTGGGCCTTCTGCTCGGGCGGTGACCAGCGCATCCGCGGCCGCTCCGGCTACCAGTACGCCGGGGGCGAGACCGCTGAGACCGTGGACCCGGCACGCGCGGGCCGACTGCACATCCTCGAAGTGCAGCGGATGATCCGCTTCATGCCCAAGGTCGTCATCGCGGTCGTGCCCGGGTGGGCCGCCGGCGGCGGGCACAGCCTGCACGTGGTGTGCGACCTCACCCTGGCCAGCGCCGAGCACGCCATGTTCAAGCAGACCGACGCGGACGTCGGCAGCTTCGACGGCGGCTTCGGTTCGGCCTACCTGGCCCGCCAAGTCGGGCAGAAGTTCGCCCGGGAGATCTTCTTCCTCGGTCGCCCCTACACCGCCGAGCAGGCCCACCAGATGGGCATGGTCAACGAGGTCGTCTCGCACGCCGAGCTCGAGGCCACCGCACTGCAGTGGTCCCGGGAGATCAACGGCAAGTCCCCGACGGCGCAGCGCATGCTGAAGTACGCGTTCAACGCCATCGACGACGGGCTCGTCGGTCAGCAGCTCTTCGCCGGTGAGACCACCCGGCTCGCCTACATGACCGACGAAGCCGTCGAGGGCAGGGACGCGTTCCTGCAGAAGCGGGACCCCGACTGGTCCGCCTTCCCCTGGTACTTCTGAGACCTCGAACTCCACGTCGGGCAAGGCTCCGGACAGGAACAGCCCGGTCGGGCGGTCCTGGTCCGGGGCCTCCCGGTCGGGACCGGCCGGCTCGGTGCCGGCCTCGGTCCACGGTCGGCCCTGCGGCGCCGCCGGTGCCCCGGGTACGGGGACGACCAGCACGAACACGAGGAACATGGCCTCCTCCTTCCGCTCACACCCAGACCATCGGCCAGACCGTTCGAACACTTGATCGCTCGAACAGGTGATCTAGTGGCGAAGGTCTCGGATCCCGCCCGACGCGGTGCACCGAACGGCGCCGAGAATGGAGCCCATGCCGAACGCCCGGGACCTGCAGCCGCTCCAAGTGCCTCCGGGAACCGGCGCGCTGGAGGTTCTGCCCGCGCTCCGCCGCGCGCTCGACGGCGACGGCCCCGCGCTGCTGCCGGTCGCGGCCGACTCCCCCGAGGAAGCGCAGCGCCTGATCAGCGCGCTCGCAGGCCCGCTGGCCCCCGGTGAGGACGCCGAGCACGACCCGACAGCCCTGGTCATCGCCACCTCCGGCTCCACCGGTGCCGCCAAGGGCGTGTTGCTGCCCGCCGGGGCGCTGCGCGCCTCGGCCGAAGCCACCCACCGCAGGCTCGGCGGCCCCGGCGAGTGGTTGCTGGCGATGCCCGCCCACCACGTCGCGGGCGTGCAGGTCCTGGTGCGCGCGTTGCTGGCCGGCACCACCCCGCGCGCGGTCGACACCTCCAGCGGTTTCCGCCCGGACGCCTTCGCGGTCGCCGCCCGCGACGTCCTGCGCTCCGGCGGTAGGCACTACACGGCTCTGGTCCCGACGCAGCTGTCGCGGTTGCTCCAGGAGGGTGGTGAGGGCCTCGCTGCGCTGCGCCGCTTCGACGCGGTGCTGCTCGGCGGCGCGGCCACGCCGCCGGCCCTGCTGTCCCGAGCGCGGGACAGCGGCGTCCCGGTCACCACCACCTACGGGATGAGCGAGACCGCAGGTGGGTGCGTCTACGACGGCGTTCCGCTGGACGTCGCGAAGGTCGACGTGGAGGGCGAGCTCGGCCCGATCAGGCTGGCCGGACCGATGCTGGCCCAGGGGTACCGCCACCAGCCGGACGCGGACGCCTTCGCCGGCGGCTGGTTCCGCACCGGGGACCTCGGCCGCATCACCGACGGCAGGCTCGAGGTCCTCGGCCGGGCCGACGACATGATCATCACCGGCGGCGAGAAGGTCGCTCCGCTCCCGGTCGAACGGGTCCTCACCGAGCAGCCGGGCGTGCAGGAGGCCTGCGTGCTGGGCGTGCCCGACCCCGAGTGGGGTCAGGCCGTGGTGGCCGCCGTCGTCGCGAGCCAGGGCGCACCGCCGGATGTGAACGCCCTGCGGGGCGCGGTCCGCGCGCGCCTCGGAGCCGTCGCGACGCCGAAGCGCATCGCGCTGCTCGACGAGCTCCCGCTGCGGGGACCGGGCAAACCGGACCGGCGCGCGCTCGCGGAGCGGCTGACCTCCTAGCCGAGCGCCTTCCCGCGTGAGCGAAGATGAGGCGCATGGCGACTGTCGCGCAATGGATCGAGGGTGCCCGTGTGCGCACCTTCCCGAATGCGATCGCGCCGGTGCTGGCCGGGTCCGGCGCCGCCGCGGGAGTGGACTCGTTCGACCCGCTGATCGCACTGCTGGCCCTCGTGGTGGCCCTGAGCCTGATCACCGGGGTGAACTTCGCCAACGACTACTCCGACGGCATCCGGGGCACGGACGACTCCCGCGTGGGCCCGTTCCGGCTCGTCGGGTCGCGGTCGGCTCGCCCGCGCGCGGTGCGCAACGCGGCATTCGCGTGCTTCGGCGTGGCCGCGGTGGCGGGGCTCGGCGTCGTCGCGCTGAGCGGTCAGTGGTGGTTGCTGGTGGTCGGCGCGCTGTGCATCGCCGGCGCCTGGTTCTACACCGGCGGTAGCAAGCCCTACGGCTACGCGGGGCTGGGCGAGCTGGCGGTGTTCGTGTTCTTCGGACTGGTCGCCGTGCTGGGCACGATGTACGTGCAGGCGGGCACGGTGTCCGGGTTCGGCATCGGTGCGGCGGTCGGCGTCGGCTCGTTGTCCTGCGCGGTGCTGGTGGCCAACAACCTCCGCGACATCCCGTCCGACCGGGTCACCGGCAAGCGCACGCTCGCGGTGATGCTCGGCGACCGAGACACGCGGACCCTCTACACGGCCCTCGTCCTGGTCCCGTTCGTCATCACGGTCCTGATCGGCCTGCGCAACTCCTGGGTGCTGCTCGGCTTCCTGGCGCTGCCGCTGCTGCTCATCCCGCTGCGGGCCGTGGTCCGGGGAGCCACCGGCCTGTACCTGATCCCGGCCGTTCGGGACACGGGCTTCGCCATGCTCGCCTGGGGCGCGATCACCGGCCTGGCCCTGGCCTTCGGCTGACTCGTCGTGCTCGTCACCGCGAGCGGGTCCTCGCGAGCGGCCTGACCCGCGCGAGGACCCGTTCGTCCACGCGCGGGTCTTGCGCGTTCCCACGCCGAAGACGCTGACGGCGAGGAACGGTGCGACGGCGACCACCACGGCGCCGAACTGCGCGATGCGGTTCTTGGTGGTCAGCTCGTAGAGGGTCACCTGCGAACCGGTGCGGACCCGCACCGGTGTCGTGCAGGTCATCTTCGCCGAACCGGAGAACCAGGGCGTGATCCGGTTGACCCGGTACCGGCTCTCGTTGCGGTAGCTGGTCACCTCCCGCGTCTCGCCGCGGGCGGGAACGACCCTGCAGACGGCCGTCTTCTTCCTGTCCGAGCTGACGATCACCATCGGCCGGCCGTCCCACTGGTAGACCGGGCCGGAGGAGCCCGATGCCGTGGAGGACTTGGCCAGCGTGGTGCCGCTGAACACCGCGATCCCGAGGAGCACGGCGGCGATCAAGCCGACCAGCACAGCCCAACCGGTGGCGATGCCGAGCAACGTCTTGCGGTTCATCGTCGATCCACCCCTCACCGCAGGAACGATCCCGGCGGTTCGTCGTCGAGGTCGGCACCGGCCGACCGGTTCGGGTCGTTGCTGAATCACGGTCGGGAGGTCGTAGCCCGCGTCGAGCATGTCCTTGGCCTGCTTCATGTTCTGCACGCTCGCCGAGAACGTCGCTCGCACCGACTCGTCGCGGAAGGCTGCACCGTCGGCCACGTCCTGCCAGCGGAACTCGCCTGCGTCGACCCGGCGCTGGAAGGCGGCGATCTCCGGCGGCGCGTCACCGCCGCGGATCTGCCGCTCGATCTCGTCGATCCACTCGTCGGTGAGCTCCACCGCGGGCAGTTCGGCCTCGAACCGGGTCGCCTCGCCAGTGCCTCTTCTGCCTGGAGCATCCGCTCTTCGAGCATCTCCTCGGCCGCGCGGACCTCCGGCGTCCTCGGGTCTCCGCTCATCCCGCGCCCCCTCAGACGTTCCCGGCCGACAGCGTCTGGTCGCCGCCGGCCGTGCCCGCGCCGGAACCGCCCCGCGCGGCGCTGCGCACTCCCGCGGCGGAATCGCGCACACCGGTCACGGCACCGCGAGTCCCGGTGGCTGCTCCGGACACCGCCGTGACGTCGTCCCGTGCCTGGAGCCGATGTTGACCACGTCGCCGAGGCTGTTCGCGTCCTTGATCTGGGCCAGGTTCGTGCCCGCGCTCGTGACGGCGTCGACCAGCTGCACCACGGAGTCGTACAACGCCTGCAGCGCCTCGAAGAGCGCCAGCACCGCCATCACGATCTCGACGCACTTCTCGACGTTGCGCACGACGTTCGCCCAGCCGGCGCCCGGGATCCAGCCGGTGGCGGCCGCTTCGACGAGCCGGTCGACGAGCTTCTTGATCAGTTCGAGGGCCTTGTCGGTCATCTTGCGCGACATCTCGGCGGCCCGGGTGAAGCCCTTGCCGACGAGCTGGGCCAGCACCGCGTCGCCCTCGAGCGCGACCGTCCAGGTGCTCACCAGCAGCGCCTCGAAGGCGATCGCACCGTCACCGTCCCAGCTCCCCCGGAGGTCGCAGATGCCCTGGTTGAGGTTCGTGCGCACCGCGCGCAGCGCGTCACCGATCTGGTTCCACGCCTCGGCGTTCGCCTCGATCTGGGAGAAGTCCCCGGTGATCGGCGTGATCAGCTGCTCGACGAGGTTCTCACCGGTGACCTGCTCGTAGACCCAGTTGACGGCCTGCACCTGCCAGCCCGCGTCGTCGACGGCCTGCTGCAGCGGGTCCCCGTTGGCTCAGCTGGGATCCGCTTCGAGGAGGGCCAGCGGGTTCTCGGCGTCTTCGCACGAAGCCACTCCCGCCCCCTCAGACCTTGACCTCGTCGAGTTCGGACTGGATCTTCTGGAACATCGCGGCGATCGCGCGCTCGGTCTCCTCGTAGTCCGAGACCACGTCGGCCAGATCCGCCTGCACCTTCTTCAGCGCGGCTTGCGCCAGGTCGAGCGTTCCGCCGTAGAGCGCGGTCGCCGCCTCGACGGCCGGCACCAGCGTCACCATCAACCCGGTGAAACCGCTGGTGTCCGACGCGGTCCTCTCCGCCCAACCGCCGATCTTCCGGAGATGTCCGGCATTCCGGTCGAGCAGCCGGCCGAAACCGCTGAGCTCCCCCGGGATCGCGCGCAAGTTCTCCGCCACCACTTCCCACTCATCCGGAGATCGCACGGCACGGTGAAGTCGGCACACCTCAGCCCGCGACGGTTCACCGATGTCGCGGGATCGCGAGCAGTCGGCGCGATCTCCCCCAGTTGTTGAGGATTCGACCCGACTCCGGAGGTCAGCAGGGGACGTTCGAGGCGAGCGTTAGGGGTCCGTGATCAACTACTGCGTCAGCGGACCACGGCGGCGAGGACGTACTGGGCGACGTCGGCGGCCGTGGTGCAGGTGTCCGAGTCGGCCTCGCCGGAGACCACCGAGATCTGCAGGGTGGCGTCGGCGACCGGGGCGTAGACGGTGCAGTCCGAGGCGCGGAGGACCTGCGTGCCGCGCACCGGACCGAGCTCGACCTCCTCCGTCCCGAGGTCGGCCAGACCCGGGGCCTGCGCCCCGATCAGGACCTCACGCCCGTTCCTGCGGTCCGCGAAGCCGCAGCCGCGGACCGGTGGCTCGATGCCGACCTCCCGAGGCTGTCCGGGCTCGACGGTGAAGGCCAGCGCGGCGAGCTCGTCGGGCCGCACGAGGCCGCACAGGTCCTGCGCGGACAGCGTGCCGAGCATCCGCCGCTGCTCGGGCGGCACCTCGCGGGTGATCGACGGGGCGCTGCTGCTCGCGGTGGACTCCTCGGTCGTGCTGGGCTCCGAGGAGGGCGACGCGGGCTGGTCCGGTCCCGCCGCGGTGCAACCGGACAGGGCGGTGCTCGCGAGCACCGCACCGATCAGCAGGCGCTTGGCGAGCACCGGACCTCCTCCGCGCACGATCGTCGACGACCTAGTCTGCCTGGAACTCGCCGGTGGAGTGGAAGTGCTCCAGCACCTTCCGCGGCGCTTCGAGGTCCATGCCCTGCTCGGCGACCCAGGCGTCGTCGAAGTAGGTGTGGGTGTAGCGCTCACCGCCGTCGCAGAGCAGCGTGACGATGCTTCCCGTGCGCCCCTGCGCCAGCATCTCCGAGACCAGCGCGAACACGCCCCACAGGTTGGTCCCGGTGGAGCCGCCGACGCGGCGGCCGAGGACCTGCTCGGTGCAGCGGATCGTGGCGATGGAGGCCGCGTCCGGCACCTTGATCATCCGGTCGATGGCTTGGCCGATGAAGGAGGGCTCGACCCGCGGCCTGCCGATCCCCTCGATGAGCGAACCGGAATCGCTAGTCCGCGACGGGTCGCTGTCGCGCCACGCCTCGAAGAACACCGAGCGCTGCGGGTCGACGACCGCCAGCCGAGTGCTCAGCCTGCGGTAGCGCAGGTAACGACCGATCGTCGCGCTGGTGCCCCCGGTGCCAGCACCGACGACGATCCACGCGGGTTCGGGGTGCCGTTCGAGCGCGAGCTGCTCGAAGATCGACTCGGCGATGTTGTTGTTGCCGCGCCAGTCCGTGGCGCGCTCAGCGTGGGTGAACTGGTCCATGAAGTGGCCGCCGAGCTCAGCGGCCAGCCGCCGCGATTCGGTGTAGATCGCGCCGGGTTCGTCGACGAAGTGGCAGCGTCCGCCTTGCCACTCGATCAGCGCGACCTTCTCGCTGCTGGTGGAGCGGGGCATCACGGCGATGAACGGCAGATCGAGCAGGCGGGCGAAGTAGGCCTCGGACACCGCCGTGGACCCGGACGACGCCTCGATCACGGGCGTGTTCTCGGTCACCCAACCGTTGCAGATGGCGTAGAGGAACAGCGAGCGGGCCAGCCGGTGCTTGAGCGAACCGGTCGGATGTGTTGACTCGTCCTTGAGGTAGAGGTCGATCCCCCACTCCGCGGGGAGCGGGTACCGCAGCAGGTGCGTGTCGGCGCTGCGGTTGGCGTCGGCCTCGATGATCCGGACCGCCTCGTTGGTCCACGCCCGCGTGCGCGCGCAGGAGCGATCGACGTCGCTGATCATTCGCCGTCCGCCGGGGCGTCACCGCGCAGCTGGGCACGCAGCTGCTCACGGCGTTCGCGGCGGTGCTCGGTGCGCTCGGCCATGCCGAGCGCCACGCGGCGCCGAAGCCGGCCGAAGACGAGCAAGGACAGGGGCATGACCACGACGACGGACACGGCGATCGCCACCAGCACCGGTACCTGGGCCAGCACCAGCAGTCCGGCGACGATCGCGACCAGGCCGAACCGGGCGGCGGTGTAGAGCGCGATGTCGCGGGCGAGGTGGGGCGTGGCCTCCGACTGACCGCCTGCCTTCGCGGCGGTGCCCGCCTCGGGGACGGCTGCTGCCGTCGGTTCGGACTCGGTCGTCGTCTCCTGCTGTTCCCGCACGTCACCCAGGGTAGAGCACCCCGGATGCGGCCCAGCGAAGCGGCCGCGACCAGCGACGACGGTCGCCCGAAGCGCCGTTTTCGTCCCTTACCTTCCCTTTACCTAAACCCAAATGTTCGAGTACCTGACCTTCCGAGTGCCACGATGCGACCGGAATGCCCGAATACCAGTTATCGCAAAAGTGGAGGTCACCTGTGACCGCGTCGACTCAGCAACCTCGCCAGAACGGTCAGGAGCAGCTCCTCACCCCGGGTGAGGTCGCGGCGCTCTTCCGGGTCGACCCCAAGACCGTGACCCGATGGGCCACCGCGGGCCGGATCGGTTCCATCCGCACCCCCGGTGGTCACCGTCGCTTCCGCGAGTCTGAGGTCCGCACCCTGCTGGCCGAGCTGACCAACGACGTCGACCGCACAGCCTGACCGACCGGTCCGGCAGCGGGGCACGTCCCGAGCGGCGCGTACGCGACGCGGCGGAGCTCGACCCACTTGCCAACCCCTCGTGGTGAGTGCTCGCAGCCACCGCAGCGGAGCGCCGAAGAGCAGTCGCACCAGCCGAGAACCACCGCACCACGTCGACGACCACGGGGCGGCCGGCCGATGACGACCGCCGCCCCTGGTGACGGCCCGCACTCCCGCGAGGCGTCACCAGGGGCCCGCTCGCCACCGGACACGTTCGGACGAGGACAGCACCCACTCCGATTGGGCTAACCTCGGAAGCAGAACGTTTGGAGGTGGCCACGATGATCTATGCCCTCGCCGCGATCGGCGCGATCACCATCGCTGTGCTGATGTGGAAGGCGTTCGGTCCGGAGGTCGCCGCCACAGCGCGTCCCCGGCGAACCCCCGTCGCTCCCGACGACGACCCGGAGTTCCTGCGGAAGTTGGCCGAGCAGCAGCGCAACAACGAACGCCCAGCAGAAGAGGATTGAATCGCGTTCCTCCTGAGCACTCGTCTTCTCAGCGGTGCGGGCGGCAGAACCTGAGCGGCTCCGTGGACTCCGTGCGCCACTCCTGATGCACGCCGCCAGTGCACGGCGTCGCGGCGTACTCGCCACGAAGCCGCTCAGAACCTGCGGCGGTGCGAGGTGAGTCCCACACCTGACGACGCGGCTGCCGCCGCGAGCCGCCTCAAGCCTGCGGCCGTGCGCGCTGAGGGCCACGCCTGGCTCAGGTGCACCGCCGCAGTGGTCGATTGGCGCTAGGCCTGTCGGCCTGGGGCGTGGGGGAAGTCGTCCGCTACCACTGCTGCCAGTTCCAGGAGCGCCATGCGGGTGGGGGCGGCCAGCTGGTCGAGCTCAACCTCGGCGCCCTCCTCCAGGTGCGGGTCGAACGGGATCCGCGCGACGGCGCGGCAGCGCGCCGCGAAGTGCGCGCCGAGCTTGTCGACGTCGACCTTCCCCGAACCCGGGCGGACGGAGTTGATCACGGCCACCGAGCGGGCCACCAGCTCGCCGTAGCCGTGGGCGTCCAGCCAGTCCAGGGTTGCCGAGGCACTGCGGGCTCCGTCCAGCGAGCTGGAGGAGACGATGACAAGCGAGTCGGCGACGTCGAGCACGCCCTTCATGGCCGAGTGCATCAGGCCGGTGCCGCAGTCGGTGAGCACCACGTTGTAGAAGTGCTCCAGCAGCGTCACGGTGCGCCGGTAGTCGTCCTCGCTGAACGCCTCGGAGACCGCAGGGTCCTGCTCGCTGGCGAGGATCTCCAGCCTGCTCGGGCCCTGCGAGGTGTAGGAGCGGACGTCGCTGTAGCGGCGGATCCGGTGCGCGTCGCGCAGCAGGTGCCGGACGGTCGCGGTGGTCTCCAGCGGGATCTTCTGGCTCAGCGTGCCGCGGTCCGGGTTCGCGTCGACCGCGATGATCCGGTCACCGCGCAGGGAGGCGAACGTCGCGCCGAGCGTGGCGGTGGCCGTGGTCTTGCCGACGCCGCCCTTGAGGCTGAGCATCGCGATCTTGTAGCAGCCCTGCAGCGGCTGGTTGACCCGTGTGATGAGCTCCCGGCGCCGCCGGTCCGTCGGACCCTCGCCGAGGTTGATGGTCTTGCCGCTGGCCAGGTACACGGCCTTGCGCCACCCGGACTGCGGCGGGCGCTTGGTCGGCCGCAGCAGCTGCGCGGAGGACAGGTCCGGGTTCGGCGGCGGGCCCTGCTGGGGGCCGCCCTGCACCGGGCCCTGCTGCGGGTACGGCTGACCCGTCGGGAACGGGCCCGAGGGGCCGCCGGCCACGGGCGCGTACGGGCTCACCGGGACGGGCCCGGAGCCGCCCTGGGACACCGGGTGCGGACCGGAGACCTCGTAGGGACCGGACTGCGCCCCCGGGTGGCCAGGCCACTGCTGCTGCGGCTGCTGCTGCGGCTGCGGGCCGGACTGGGACGGGTCGGGGTACACCGGCGCTCCGCTCGGGTAGTACGGCTGCGGGGTGTCCGCGACCGGGTAGGGGCCGGAACCGTCGGGCTGCGACGGGTCCACGTACGAGGGTTCGGGGTGCTCGGGCACCGGCTTCGGCTGCTGCGGCCGGGTTTCCGGTTCGGTGTAGGAACCGGCGCCGTTCTTGCCCTCAGCCTCGGCGCCGTCCGCCTGCGGCGCGACGGCACCGACGTCCCGCCGCGTCTCGGGCTCTTCGTGCTGTCCCGTCACCGTCGCCGTCCCTCCCACGTTCGCGTCGAGCGGTGCACCACTTCAGCTGTGGAACCTAGTCCCACCTGCACCCCCAGTCACCATAGGTGGCGGGTAGGCGCCTGCGGACACCGAACGCGATTCACGCCACGACTGCGAGCGAACGCGCCGTCGCGGCCGTGCGAACGCCGGATCGGGTGCCGTCAGGAACCCGGGACACCGGCGTAGGAGTGCAGGCCCGCGACGACGAGGTTGACGAAGAACAGGTTGAAGATCATCACGGCCAGGCCGAGGACGTTGATCCACGCCGAGCGCACCCCGCGCCAGCCCGCGGTCGCACGCGCGTGCAGGTAAGCGGCGTAGACGATCCACGCGATGAACGCGCAGGTCTCCTTGGGGTCCCAGCCCCAGAAGCGGCCCCAGGCGGCCTCCGCCCAGATGGCGCCGGCGATGATCGCGAACGTCCACACCGGGAAGATGATCACGGTGGCGCGGTAGGCCATCCGGTCCAGCGCTTGGCTGGTGGGCAGCCGCGAACCGACCTTCGTCATCTTCAGCGGGTTGTTCTCGTACCGGGAGCGCAGCAGGTAGAGGACGCTGGCGACACCGGCGAACATCAGCGCACCGCTGGAGACGATCGCGGCGGCGACGTGGATGACGATCCAGTACGACTGCAGCGCCGGCTGCAGCGGTGCGGCCTCGGCGTAGAGCACGGTGCCGGACAGGAACAGCAGCAGCGTCACCGGCAGCATCAGGAAACCGCCGAGCCCGCGCAGCTGGGCCGGGGTGGCCTCGCGGCGGGCGGTGCGCAGCTGCCGGAACAGCACGATCAACCAGGCCAGCACGGCGGCCAGGCAGATCGCCGAGCCGAACTCGTACATGTTGCCCCACGGCACCCGCTCGGTGGCCAGACCGCGGGTCAGCAAGGACCCGAAGTGCACCAGCGCGCCGAGCACGGTCATCGACACGGCCATGCCGCCCAGGCGCTCGGCCATCGGCCGCTTCGGCTGGGACGGGACGTGACCGACGACGTCCTTCGCCCCGGTGGACCCGGCCGACTTCTCGGCCCCGACCAGCGCGGTTTCCTTGGCCTTGGCGGCCGTGGCGACCCGGCCGAGGGCGAACTCGCCGAAGTACAGCAGCATCGCGGCGATGTAGATGACCACCGAAGTGGCGTAGGCCATGTCGCTGTAGTTGGACAGCGTCTCGTTGACCGGCATCAGCTCTTCCTTTCGCGCGCGGTCCCAGCGTCCGCGCGGGGCTGGGGCGAGTGGTCGACATCCGCACCGAGCAGGTCGTCGGCGATCCGGGCGAACTCCTCGCCGTACCCGGCCTGGTCGGTGCGGGCGAGCCCGCCGACCTCGACAACAGTACGTGCGGCGGGGCTTTCACCGGATTCCGGGTGCGGTGCGACCCGCACCCAGACGCGCCGGCGCTTGATGATCAGGGAGGTGCCGAGCCCGAAGATGATGAGCACCGCGAAGCCCAGCACCCACGTCTGGAACGGGTCGTGCGAGACCTGCAGGTTCGCCCAGCGCTCGACGCCGTCGAAGCGGACCGTGGTGCCGTCGTCGAGGCGGATCTCCTCGCCGACGCGCACGTTCTCGCGCGCCACGCGCTGGAGCCTGCCCTGCTCGACCATCCGCTGGTCCACGCCGAAGATCGACTGGCCGCGCCCGGAGTCCAGCCCCAGGTCGCCGCGCATCACGTCGATGGCCGCGGCCGGGTCCAGCAGGTCGGGGAAGCTGGAGCTCAGCACCTTGCCGTCGAGGGCGGCGGTCGGCGCGAACAGGCCCGTGATGGCCAGCTGGTTCTGCCTGCGCTGGACCTCGTCGGTGACGCCGGGCGGGTCGAACTTGGTGGCGCCCTGGGAGAGCATCGTCTGCGGCGACATCGGCTGCCACTGCACGAGCCCGGTGCGCTGCTGGCCGTCGGGCCAGGTGACGGTGAACCGGGGCGCGTAACCGTTGCCGGTCAGGTAGACCCGGTCGCCCGCGGTCCGCAGCGGGTGGTTGACCTGCAGCGTGTACGGCTTCCAGGAGTTGCTCGTCAGGTCCTCGCCGGACTGGTACTGCATGCCCACGCGGTAGCTGCCCACCTGGCCGTTGGGCTGGTAGTCGACGTCGAAGTCGTCGACCTTGACGCAGAACGGGGACAGCTGGGTGCCGTCGACCGACAGTCCGGCGCGGAACGAGTCGTAGTTGTAGGTGCCGGAGTTGCAGAACTCAGAGCCGTCGGCCATCACGATGACCTGGCCCTCGTAGCCGTAGAGCTTGCCGCCCGCGAGACCGACCAGCAGCCCGACCAGCGCGAAGTGGAAGACCAGGTTGCCGACCTCGCGCAGGTACCCGCGCTCGGCGCTGATCGAGCGGCCGCCGTCGGCCTCCTCGTGCTCGACCGTTCGCCAGCCGCGCAACCGCCTCCGGGCGGCGGCGATCGCTTCGTCGACGGAGGTGTCGTCGAGGGTCTTCTCGGCGTGGTGCGGCAACCGGGACAGGTTGCGCGGAGTCCGGACCGGCTTGGCGCGCCACTGCTTGTAGTGCTCCCAGCAGCGCGGCAGCAGGCAGCCGATCAGCGAGATGAACAGCAGGACGTAGATCGAGGCGAACCAGACCGAGCTGAACACCTCGAACATGCCGACCTCGTCGAGGATCGGCGCGAGCTCGGGGTACTCCCGGAAGTACCGGTCCACTTCGGACTGGTTCAGCGAGCGCTGCGGGATCAGCGCACCCGGCAGCGCGGCCATGGCGAGCAGGAACAGCAGCACCAGGGCGGTGCGCATGGAGGTCAGCCCGCGCCAGGTGTTGCGCAGGAAGGCGAGAGCGGTCGTGACGTGTTCGCGCATCAGATCGGCGTTTCGAAACCGGCGATCGGGCCACGAAGCATCGAGATCAGCTCTCCCCACAGACCGGTGACGAGCAGCAAGCCCACCACCACCAGCAGCACTCCACCCGCGATCTGGATCGCGCGTCCACGTCGCCGCAGCCAGCCGGCGCTGCGCACCGCCCAGCGGGCGCCCAGCGCCAGCACCACGAACGGAACACCGAGGCCGACGCAGTAGGCGAGCACCAGCAGGAACCCGCGCAGCGCGGTGCCGGTGTCCACATCGGTGCCCGCGGCGACCGAGATGACGCCCACCAGGGTCGGGCCCAGGCACGGCGTCCAGCCCAGGCCGAACACCGCACCGAGCAGCGGCGCGCCCCACACCCCGGCGCTGGGCACGCGGTGCACGCGCACGTCGCGCTGCAGAGCGGGGACCAGCCCGAGGAACACCAGGCCCATCGCGACCGTGACGACGCCGCCGATGCGCTGCAGCAGCAGCTCGTTGGTCAGCAGAGCGTCGGACAGGCCGAGCAGCAGCAACGCTCCCGCGGCGAACACGACGCTGAAACCGGCCACGAACAGCAGCGCGGCACCGGCCACCCGCCAGCGGCCGCGCCGGTCCTGCTCGGTCTCGGCTTCGTCGACCGGCGGCGCGTCGGCCCCCACCACACCGGCGAGGTACGCCAGGTACCCGGGGACCAGCGGGACCACGCAGGGCGACGCGAAGCTGATCGCCCCGGCGAGCGCCGCGACTGCCGCCGCGAACAGCAGCGGTCCGGACGCGGCGAGCTCGGTGGGGTTCACGCTTCGAGGGTAGGAAAGCCGACGTCGCCCTCACGCACCGGGCTCGGTGAGCCGGCCCACGAATGCCCTGGTGGAGGCGGTCCGCACGCACGGTCCGCGCGGCCGGAGGACGTTGGTCCCACCGATTTCAGGACCAAGATCCCCGCTGCGGGAGACAAGCATCACACGCTGAGCGGCGCACTTGCCGCCCGCGTGAGGGCCGTCACCGCCGAGCGGCAGCTCCCCCTACGCGGCCGGTTCGGCGGCGATCTTCTGCACCTCCGGCAGGAGGTCGCTCTCCAGCATCTCGGTGAGGAAGATCGCCGCGACGCGGTGCTGGCGGTCCAGCACGATCGTCGCCGGGACCGTGCTGCGCGGGAACTGGCGCAGCGAGAGCAGCGTGCGCCCGGCCGGGTCGAAGATCGACGGGTAGGTCAGCCCGCGGTCGCGGTGGAAGTCCGCCGCGGCGCTCTGGTTGTCCCGGACGTTGATCCCGAGGACCTGGACGCCTTGCGGGCCCAGCTTGTCCTGCACGGCCTGCAGGTCGTCGGCCTCGGAGCGGCACGGCCCGCACCACGAGCCCCAGACGTTGAGCACCACGACCTGGCCCGGGAAGTCCTGGATGCCCGTCTGCTTGCCCGGGGTCAGCAGGTCGTCGCCGGACAGCGAGCTGATCCGGCCCCGCTCGGCGGCGGGGTAGAAGATGCGGGTCTGCCCGCCGGGCGAGACGAAGGTGAACTCGCCGCCCGCCTTGTTCGCGTCGTCGCCCTGGGTGGCGCAGCCACCGACCAGCACCAGCGCGGCCGTGATCAGGCCGAGCCGTTGGAGAAGCTTCCTCATGCGCCCGTCACTCTCGGATCGGTGCCACCGGCGGGTTCCACGTAGGCCACCCGCACCAGTTCTTCGCCGCGGAACACCAGCGTGGTCAGCGAGGCCAACGAGCACTGGCGCCGCCGCGGGTCGTGCCACATCGGCTTGCCCTCGACGTAGCGGCGCAGCGTCCAGATCGGCAGCTGGTGGGAGACGCACACCGCCTCCCGGCCGGCCACCGCGGCGCGAGCGCGGTGCGCGGCGCCGAGCATCCGGTGCGCGATCTCCAGGTAGGGCTCACCCCACGAGGGCGCGAACGGGTTCCACAGCTTCGGCCAGTGCCGGGGCGAGCGCAGCGCACCGTCGCCGACCGAGACCTTCAGTCCCTCGAAGCGGTTGTCGGCTTCGATGAGCCTGTCGTCGGTGGCCACCTCGGTGCCGAACATGTCGGCCAGCGGCCGGGCGGTCTCCTGCGCGCGCTGCAGCGGAGACGCGATCACGCGGGCGATGTCGTGCCCGGAGAGGAACTCCGCGACGAGCTTGGCCTGCCGTTCGCCCTTGTCGGACAACCGGTACCCGGGCAAGCGGCCGTAGAGGACGCCCTCGGGGTTGTGCACCTCCCCGTGTCGCAGGAAGTGCACGAGCGTCTTCTCACCCCGGGGCTCGCTCATTTCGACGCCTCCGGTGCGGTCGCCGCGGCCGCCGCACGCGCGGCGTGCGGGAGGGCCTCGGCGATCTGCTCGAACGCCGCGTCGTCCATCGCGGCGTTGACGAACCAGGTCTCGAAGGCGCTCGGCGGCGGGTAGACGCCGCGCGCCAGCAGCTCGTGGAAGAACGGCGGGAACCGCCAGGTCTGCTGGCCCTGCGCCTGCTCGAAGGTGTGGACCGGTGTCTCGCTGAAGAAGACGCTGAGCATGTTGCCCGCCGAAGCGATCTGGTGCGCCACGCCTTCGGCGTTGAGCGCGTCGCCGATCAGCCCGCGCAGCCGGTCGGCGTTGCGGTCGAGCGCGGCGTAGACCGAGGCGTCGGCGGCGCGGAGGTTGGCGAGACCGGAGGCGACGGCGATCGGGTTCCCGGCCAGCGTGCCCGCCTGGTAGACGGGTCCTGTCGGCGCGAGCCGCTCCATGACGTCCGCGCGACCGCCGAAGGCCGCGGCCGGCAGACCGCCGGACATGACCTTGCCGAAGGTGTAGAGGTCACCGGCGACGCCGTCGATGCCGAACCAGCCCGCGGACGAGACGCGGAAGCCGGTCATCACCTCGTCCATGATCAGCAGGGCGCCGTGCGCACTGGTCAGCTCCTCGAGACCGGCGTTGAAGCCGGGCACCGGGGCGACCGTGCCCATGTTGCCCGCCGCGGCTTCGGTGATCACGCAGGCGATCTCGTCGCCCTGCTCGGCGAAGACCTGCCGCACGGCCTCGAGGTCGTTGTAGGGCAGCACGAGGGTGTCGGAGGCCTGCGCGCCGGTGACGCCCGGCGAGGCTGGCAGGCCCAGCGTCGCGACCCCGGATCCGGCGCTGGCCAGCAGCGCGTCCACGTGGCCGTGGTAGCAGCCGGCGAACTTGACGATCTTCTGCTTGCCGGTGAAGGCGCGGGCGAGCCGGACGGCGCTCATGGTCGCCTCGGTGCCGGAGTTGACCAGGCGGACCTGCTCGACGGGCTCGACCCGGTTGATGATCTCCTGCGCGAGGTCGATCTCACCGACGCTGGGCGTGCCGAACGACGTGCCGTGGACGGCGGTGTCGCGCACAGCGGAGACGACGTCGGGGTGCGCGTGCCCGTTGATCATCGGGCCCCAGGACGACACCAGGTCGACGTAGCAGTTGTCGTCGGCGTCCCACAGGTAGGCGCCCTCGCCGCGGACCATGAACCGCGGCGTGCCACCCACGGACTGGAAGGCGCGGACGGGCGAGTTGACGCCGCCGGGCGTCACCTCCTGGGCACGCTCGAACAGCTGCCGCGACTGCGGAGCCGGATCGTCGTGCCGGGTCGTAGCGGAGTTCGCAGAAGCTGTCACGCCCTCCAGTTTGACACTCCCGGAGATGTGGGCGGGCGCACCCCGACCCCCGCCCACGACGACGTCACCTCGGAGCACGGTGCTCGGTCCCTGCTCAGAGCTGGTCAGCAAGCGCTGCCGCGACGCGTTGCGCGGGCACGCGTCGGGAGCGGCGCACGGAGCCGCTCAGGGCCCTGGCTTCGTGCGCAGCCCTCAGTCGCGGGCTGCGCGGGTGGCGAGGCCGACCTGGCGGGTGGCGTCGATGAGCAGCAGACCGGCGGTGGTCGCGGCGATCGCGGAGCCGGCGAGCCAGCTGCCGAGGGAGCGGGTCACCACGTCCTCGGTGCCGTGCGGCCCGGGCAGGTGGATGGTCACCACGCCTCGGCCCCAGGCCCACCAGGCGAGCAGCACGAGCGCGACCGCGGCGACCAGTTCGACCCCGGCCACGGCCGCTCGCCACGGCTGGTTGAGCCGGCCACCGGCGCGTTCCGGTCCGGCGTCGCCGTCGAGCTTCGGCCCGTCGGCGGGCCACGGTTCGGCAGTCGTCACGGCGGAAAGCGTCTCACACAGCGCCGTCGACGAGGACCGACCTGATCAGGTCGGCGCGCGAGGCACCGGAGGGCCGCGCCTGCCCCCGTGATCTCCAGGAGGGCCCACCTCGCTGGTCACGGACTGACGACTACAGCTCGGACTTCTCCCCGACCAGCTTCGCGAGCTCCTCGGACAGCACCTCCGAGTTCCGCGCCCAGGCCAGCACGACGGTGTCGTCGTCCAGCCGCAGCGGGATCTCGCCGGTGCCCTTCGGAACGGTCCAGCTGCCGCCGAGCACCCTGGCGCCGACGGGCGCCCCCACCTCGCGCACCGCGGTGATCCGGTCGGTGGCGAGCTGTTCCCTGCCGAGCACCAGTTCGGACCGGGTCAAGCTGACCGCGAGCAACCGGCGCCTGCCGTAGGCCCAGATGGCCGCGGCGACGGCGAGTGCGAGTCCGACGAGGACCCACATCGCCACGTTCCGCGGGCCGAGCGTCAGCTGCTCCACGACCAGCCCCAGCGCCGCGAACACCGGTCCCCACAGCACCGGCCACCAGCTGCTGCCGCGTTCGGAGTACAACACCGGGTCGCTCATCGCTCTCCCGTCAGCCACTCGGAACTCTGCCGCGCCCACATCAATACGGTTCCGGCGACGCCGAGCGCAAGCAGCAGGAGGGGGATTCCGACACCGGCACCCGAGGCGATCATCAGCACCAGGTGCGCGGCCGCGAGCACCGTGAGCACCAGCCGCGCCCACGCCGTGCGGCGGAACACGAGCGAGCCGAGCACCAGGTAGGCAGCGGCCAGCACGCTCCCGACAACGGTGTTGACCACCAGCAGCCGGGTCTCGAGGGCGGGGTCGGTCCAGGCCAGCCCGGTCTCCAGCAGCAGGAGCAGGGCCAGGACCCACCACAGCACGACCGCGGTGCGCAGCGGTTTCGGCGGTGCCATCAGTACCGGCCGCTCGAGGCGTCGAAGTAGGCGTTGGACCGCGACACGAAGACCAGCACCACGAAGGCGACCGTCCCGAGCGCGCCGAGCCCGCCCTGGACGTAGCTCAACGCGTAGTAGGGACCGGGCAGCGCGTCGCCCTCGGCCATGCCGGCCGCCATCCCACCGGAGGCGAGGGTGCCCAGGCTCGACATCGCCCAGACCCCGGCGAAGATCGTCAGCGTGACGCGCGCCCAGTTGCGCCCCGCGCGGAGCTTGAAGCCGAAGGCGATCCACAGACCGGTCAAGATCAGGTAGAAGATCGTCAGGATGATGAAGAAGACCATCATCACGCCGTTGACCGCGGAGGTCATCTCCGCCGCGAGCTCGTCGTCCGCACCTCCGCGCACCGAGTCGGTCACCCAGCCCTGCAGCTGCAGGTAGCTGACCACGTTGAGCACGGTGACCAGCAGCGGGAGCACCACGGCGATCCAGAACGCGGTCTCGACGGTGGCCGGCCGCTGCGGCAGCGCCATCTCGTGCACGGGCACCGGCGGCGCGCTGAACGGGTTCTGCGGATGCGGCTGGAACCCACCCGGGGGCTGCTGCGGGACACCACCGGACGGAGTCCCCGGCTGCGGAGGATCGCCCTGTTGCCAGGGGTTGTGGGGATAGCTCACGGGCGAACCCTAGGAAGGCCCGATCACCGCTGTCCACCGGTTCAGGTCAAGTGCCGCGAACTCGACACGTCGGTCGCCGTCGCCCACCGACGACGCCGAAGTCCTCCCGGACGTCGTGCGCGTCCTCCTGGCGGCACTCCACGCCGACCAGCAGTCCCGGCGGCGCTCAGCGGGGTTGGAAGTAGCGGTTCGCGTCGCCGGTGTAGGCGTAGATGACCGTGGCCGCGATGGCGGCGAGTTGGAGGACGGCCACCAGGGCCGTGACGATCGACGTGGTGGCGCCGCCGATGACCGTGGGGACCGTCAGCAGGAACCAGAGGGCGCCGACCACCGTGATCACGATGCGGGCCCAGTTGCGGCCGTTGCGCATGAAGACCAGGAACATGATCCACAGGCCCGCGAGGACCAGGCAGAACACCGCCACGACCGCGAGCGTCACCCGGAACAGCGCGCGGGCCTCGTCGAGCGTGAGCGTCCGCTGCCCGGTCGCGCCCGCCTGGTCGAGGACGACCTGCAGCTCGGCGTCGTTGATCGAGGCGAACGACATCGCCAGCATCACGAACCCGATGACCGGGCAGGCGATGCCGGCCCAGAACGCGAGGTCGACCGTGCGGGGGCGTCCGGGAGGCCCTCCCGGCGGAGGTGGCGGAGCGGCACCGTACGGGTTGACTGCGTCGGGCGGCGTCACCGGGCCAGACTAGGAACGGCCCGGCGGCGTGTCCACCGGAACGTCACAGCACGGTGCGCGGCGGCTGCGAACGGCGACCGCGGTTCTCCCGGACGTACCGGTTGGACTCCGGCCGGTACATGAACACGATCGCGGCGACCTCCACGGCCGCGACGAGCACCGCGAACACCACGTCGACCCCGCTCACGGTCATCCCGGTGAGCTGCTTGATCAGCGCCGGGCCGACCAGCGTCACCGTCAGCACGGTGACCACCGCGTTGAGCGCGCCGAACCCGCCGAACACCGTCAGCGTCACCCGGGCCCACTGCCGGGCCTCGAGCATCCGCCTGCTCAGCAGCACGTACACCATCAGCGTCAGCGCCTTGAACATGAAGGTGAACATGATGCCGCTGTTAGCGGCGGCGTCCAGGTCGGTCTGGGTCATCTCCGGCTGCAGCTGGCGCAGCTCGGTGATCAGCCGCTCCCGGTCGAGCAGCTGCACGAACGCCTGCACCACGCCGACGAGCACGGAGGCGATCCAGAGCCAGCGCGCGATCTGCAGGGTCTGCGGCGGCTGCGGAGGTTCCGGCGGCTGTTCCGGTCGTCCGAAGGCGTCCACCCGCTGCTCCACGTCGGTCATCCGCGCGCGTCCTGCAGCCACTGCGCGGCTTCGGTCGCCCAGTAGGTGAGCACCACGTCCGCCCCCGCGCGGCGGATCGCGGTCAGCGTCTCCAGGACGGTGCGCTGCCGGTCCAGCCAGCCGTTGGCGACCGCGGCCTCGATCATCGAGTACTCGCCGGAGACCTGGTAGGCGGCGACCGGGACGTCGGCGACACCGGCGATGTCCCGCAGCACGTCCAGGTAGGACATGGCCGGCTTGACCATCACCATGTCGGCACCCTCGGCCAGGTCCAGGTCGGCTTCCCGCAGGGCTTCGCGGCCGTTGGCCGGGTCCTGCTGGTAGGTCTTGCGGTCACCCTTCAGCTGCGAGTCGACGGCCTCGCGGAACGGGCCGTAGAAGGCCGAGGCGTACTTCGCGGAGTAGGCCAGGATCGACACGTGGTCGTGGCCGGTGGCGTCCAGCGAGTCGCGGATCACGCCGACCTGGCCGTCCATCATGCCGCTCGGCGCGACCACGTGAGCCCCGGCCTGCGCCTGCACCACGGCCATCTCGCCGTAGACCTGCAGCGTGCGGTCGTTGTCGACGTGGCCGTCCTCGTCCAGCAGGCCGCAGTGGCCGTGGTCGGTGAACTCGTCGAGGCACAGGTCCGCCATCAGCACGGTGCTGTCGCCGACCTCGGCGCGCAGGTCGCGCAGCGCGACGTTGAGGATCCCGTCGGGGTCGACCGCGCCCGACCCGACCGCGTCGTGCTGCTCCGGCACGCCGAAGAGCATCAGCCCGCCGACGCCCGCGCTGACCGCCTCGACGGCGGCCTTCTTCAGCGAATCGCGGGTGTGCTGGACGACTCCCGGCATCGACCCGATCGGCATCGGCTCGGAGGCACCTTCGCGGACGAACATCGGCAGCACCAGGTGCCGCGGCTCCACGGAGGTCTCGGAAACCAGCCGACGCACCGCCGGGTTGCGGCGGAGTCGACGGGGACGGCTCGTCGGATACATGTCTGCGGCTCCCCAAGCTGACTCGGCGGGGTGACACCCCGAGCGTAGCCACCACCGGAACCCGCGATCCGCAGGGCTCACCCCACCGGTGACCGAACGCTCACCACCACGTGATCTCCGCCCCCGCGCGGGGGGCGGAACGCCGAAGGGCGCCTCCCCGGCGGAGAGGCGCCCTTCGTGGCGGTGATCAGCTGCGGCGGGCCCGCTTGGCCTTGCGCGGGGGCGGCAGAGCGCCTTCCGCGCGCAGCCGAGCCGCGTGGGCCGCGAGGGCGTCGACCAGCTCCTCGACCCGGGGGGCTTCGGGCTGGACGTCGACCCGCAGGCCGAACTCCTTCGCCGTCTCGGCCGTGTTCGGGCCGATGCAGGCGACGAGGGTGCGGGCGTGCGGCTTGCCGGCGATGCCGACCAGGTTGCGCACCGTCGAGGACGAGGTGAAGCAGACGGCGTCGAAACCACCGGTCTTGATCATCTCGCGGGTCTCGGCCGGCGGCGGCGCGGCGCGGACCGTGCGGTAGGCCGTCACGTCGTCGACCTCCCAGCCACGCTCCTGCAGACCGGCCGACAAGGTCTCGGTGGCGATGTCGGCGCGCGGCAGCAGCACCCGGTCCACCGGGTCCAGGACGTCGTCGTGCGGCGGGAACTCCTGCAGCAGGCCCTCGCTGGACTGGTCACCGGAGGGCAGCAGCTCGGGGATGATGCCGAAGGCGCGCACCTTCTCCGCGGTGGCCTCGCCGACGCAGGCGATCTTCACGCCGGAGAACGCGCGGGCGTCCAGGCCGAACTCCTCGAACTTCTCCCACACCGCCCGGACCGCGTTCGCCGAGGTGAACACGACCCACTGGTAGCGGCCGTCGACCAGGCCCTTGACCGCGCGCTCCATCTGCGCGGGGCTGCGCGGCGGCTCGACGGAGATGGTCGGCACCTCGTGCGAGACGGCGCCGTGCGACCACAGCCGCTCGCTCATCACACCGGCCTGCTCCTTGGTGCGCGGCACCAGGATCTTCCAGCCGTACAGGGCGCGGGACTCCCACCAGGACAGCTTGTTCCGCTCGGAGACGACGTCGCCGATCGTCACCACCAGGTGGCCCTGCAGCTCACCGGCGTCGGCGGCCAGCGAGGCCAGCGTGGTGTCGATGGTGCGCTGCTGCACCGTGGTGCCGGACGCGGTCACCGCGACCGGGGTGGTCGCCGGACGGCCGTGCTCGACCAGCCGCGAAGCGGCCTCCGCGAGGTGGCTGCCGGTGGTGTGCAGCACCAGCGCGCCGGGCACGCCGGCCAGCGCCTGCCAGTCGGCGTCACCGCGGACGTCGACCTCGGTGTGCACCGCGCCCAGCGCGATGCCGGCGTAGGCCGGGACCGCGCTGCCGGCAGCGACACCGGGGATGACGTCGAACGGCGCCTCGGTCTTGGCGACCTCCTGCGTCTCGCGGACCACCGCGTCAGCGGTCAGCGGGTCGCCGGCGACCAAGCGCACGACGTTGCGACCGGTGTCGGCCTCGTTGGCCAGGTCCTTGGCGACGTCGGCCGGGTCACCGACGGCGGGGCGGACTTCCGCCCCCTCGGCGGCCAGCGCGACGATGTCGGAGGGTACGTCCGGGTCGGTCACCAGCACCGAAGCGCGGGCGATCACGTCCCGGCCCCGAACGGTGAGCAGTCCCGCGTCACCGGGACCGGAGCCCACGAAAGCAATCCGTCCGGGGGTCTTACGTGCTCGGGTCATCAGGGCACTCCCCATCAACTACTGCCGGGGCCGCTGAGCAGTGCGGCCCGGGCTTCGAGCAGCTCGTCGGCCAGTTCCAGGCCCAGCTGCTCTGCGGCGGTCGTCTCTCCAGTGGCGGAAGCGCGGACCAGCACGTCGTCGTCGGTCGCTACCACCCCACGCAAGGACAGGCGCAGCGCCACGCGCCCGTTCTCGTCGAGGTCCTCCACCACTTCGGCCAGCGCGCCGACCGGCGCGTGGCAACCGGCTTCGAGCCGGGCCAGCACAGCGCGTTCGGCGGCAACCGCGGCGCGGCTGGCCTGATCGTCCAAAACGGACTGCAGCAAGTGCTCTGTGTCCACGTCTTCGACGCGGCATTCCACTGCGAGCGCACCCTGGGCGGGCGCGGGCAGCATCTGCAGCGGATCGAGCGATTCCGTGATCACCGAAAGCCGGCCCACCCGGGCCAGCCCGGCGCGGGCGAGGACGACGGCGTCCAGCTCGCCGTCGGTCACCTTGCGCATTCGGGTGTCCACATTGCCGCGGATGCCCCGCACCTCCAGCCCCAGGCCGGAGGCCCGGAGCTGGCTGGCGCGGCGCGGCGAACCGGTGCCCACAACGGACCCCGGGGGCAGTTCGCCGAGTGTCAGACCGTCCCGCGCCACCAGCGCGTCCCGGGGGTCCTCCCGGACCGGGACAGCGGCCAGCGACAACCGGGGGTCTTGTTCGGTCGGCAAGTCTTTGCAGGAGTGGATCGCGACGTCGACCTCGTTGGCCGCGAGCGCTTCGCGCAGCGCGGAGGTGAACACACCCACGCCGATCTCGGCGATCGGAGCGGTCGACTGGTCACCAGGGGTCTCGACCGCGACCAGCTGCGTCGGGTACCCGGCAGCCTCCAGCTGCTCGGCGACCCACGTGCTCTGCGCCATCGCGAGCGCGCTGCCGCGGGTGCCGATCCGGAGAGTCTTGTTCAACGGTCCTCACCGTCCTGTTCCGCCCGGCCGCGCAGCAGCGCTTGGGCGACCGTGACCCCACCGGGGAGGTTCTCCTCGGCTTGCGGGGTGCCGATCACCGCAGCGGCCTGCGGGTCGAGCTCGAAGAGTTCGCGGAGGGCGTCGGCGTAGCCGGAGCCGCCCGGTTGCGACGCGAGTTGCTTGACGCGGACGGTCGGCGAGTGCAGCAGCTTGTCCACCACGCGGCGGACCGTGCGGTTGAGCTCCTCGCGGGTCGTCTCGTCGATGTCGGGGAGCCGCGAGTCCAGCCGCAGCAGTTCGCTGTCGACGACCTCGGCGGCGCGCTTGCGCAGCGCGGTGACCGTGGGGGTCACCTCGGCCGAGCGCTGCGCGGCGAGGTAGCCGCGCACCTCCTCGGCCACGACCTCGGCGGCCCGCTCGGACTCGTTGCCACCCTGCTTGGCGGACAGCCGCTGCTGCAGGCTGGCCAGGTCCACCACGGTGACGCCGGGCAGGTCGCCGACCTCGGCCGCGATGTCGCGCGGCAGACCGAGGTCGCAGCACAGCAGCGGCCGGTCGTCGCGGACGGTCATGGCGGCCGAGACGACCTCTTCGGTCACCACGGCACCGATCGCGCCGGTGCAGGCGACCAGGAGGTCCGCGGCGGCGATCGCGTCGGCCAGGCCCGAGAGGTCCGCGGTGCCCGCGTCGACGCCGTCGGCGCGGAGCGACTCGGCCAGCCGCTCGCCGTTGGCGGCGGTGCGGTTGGCGATGACGATGCGGCCGATGCCGGAGCGCTTGAGCTGCGCGGCGGTGAGCCCGCCCATCGAGCCGGCGCCGACCAGCAGCGCGCTCTTGCCGGCGAGCCCGTCGAGCGCGGCCTCGGCGTCGGCGAGGGCTTCGGAGACGACCGAGGCACCCTCGTTGTCGATGCCGGTCTCGCTGTGCACGCGCTTGCCCACGCGCAGCGCCTGCTGAGCGAGCTCGTGCAGCGTCTTGCCGACGGTGCCGCGCTCGTCGGCGGTGCCGTAGGCCTGCCGCAGCTGGCCGAGGATCTGCGCTTCGCCGACGACCATCGAGTCCAGCCCGGCCGAGACCGAGAACAGGTGCTCGACGGCCGCACCGGCGTAGTAGACGTAGAGGTGGTCGGCCAGCTCGCCGACCTCGGTACCGGAGTGCCGCGACAGCACGGCCGTCACGTCGTCCAGGCCGCCGTGGAAGGTCTCGGCCAGCGCGTAGATCTCGACCCGGTTGCAGGTGGAGATCACGAACGCCTCGGCGATGTGCTCGCGCATGACGAGCTCGTCGAGGATCTTGCCGATGTCCCCGCCACTGATGGCGACCCGCTCCAGGACCCGGACCGGGGCGCTGTGGTGGGAAATGCCGACGGTGAGCAGGTTCACAGCCGTTCCACCATCCTGTTCGCCGAATCGATCTCTCCCGGAAGCCCTGCGCCGCCGCCCGGCGGACCTCCGTCGGAGGACGCAGCACCGTCGACCGCGTTCGCGGTCTCCTGCTGCCTGCGGGCCACGTGGAAGGACAAGATCTGCATCTCCACCGCCAGGTCGACCTTGCGCACCTCGACGTGCTCGGGGACCTGCAGCACGATCGGGGCGAAGTTGAGGATGCACGTCACGCCACCGGCGACCAGGCGGTCGCAGACCTCCTGCGCGCCCTGAGCGGGGGTGGCGATGACGCCGATGGTGACCTCGCGCTCGAAGCACACCTCGACGATGTCGTCGATGTGGCTGACCGGGATGCCGCCGACCGGCACGCCGACCAGGTCGTCGTCGAGGTCGAACAGCGCCGAGACGGGGAACCCGCGGCTCGGGAACCCGCCGTAGTTGGCCAGCGCGTGCCCGAGGTTGCCGATGCCGACCACGGCGACGCTGTGCTTGCGGGTCAGGCCGAGCGTCCGCTCGATCTGACCGATCAGCACCTCGACCTCGTAGCCAACGCCGCGGGTGCCGTAGGAGCCGATGTAGGAGAGGTCCTTGCGCAGCTTGGCGGAGTTGACGCCGGCCGCGGTGGCGAGCTCCTCGCTGGAGACCGTGGTGATGCCCTGCTCGGCGAGCGAGGACAAGGCTCGCAGGTAGACGGCGAGGCGTGCGACTGCCGCTTCCGGGATGGAACGGGCGCGCTCGCGAGCCGCCGGGACCTCGATCGCGGCCCCGTTGGCGTCGGCCACGTTGGCGTCCGGGGTCCGCGGGGACGCAGCGGTCCGAGCAGTCGCCTGCCCGTCTCCTTCTGGCACGTCCGCTCCTTGGGCCGTCACGCTGGATCTCCCTCGCCTGCTGGTGGTCTGCCCCTCGGGCGGCATCGATGTGGGACGAACACCGGGGAAGCGGTGAGACGGAACCACCCGATCCGCCGATCCGCGCCGGAGAGCCCGGCGGGGAGTTCCGGCGGCACGACCCCTACACCGTAGCCATTTGTGAATGCATGCACAAAGTCGGCCGGGGCCAGCGCACCGGTGGCGCAAACCTTCACCGCCATCATTCCGGATACCCCCCTGAAGTGCCAAAACGGGTGGTACAGGGCACGTGAGCCACGTCGCCCGGCCGCGAACCGGCTCAGCTGCGCAGCGCGCGCCGCAAGCGCTCTTCCTCGACCTTCCAGAAACCGTGCTCGACTCCATCGATCAAGATCACCGGGACCCGGTCGCCGTACTCCGCGCGCAGTTCGGAGTCGGTGTCGACGTCGCTGACCGACCAGCCGACCCCCAGCTCACCGCAGATCCGGCGCACGTCGGCGATCGCGTCGTCGCAGGCGTGGCAGCCCTCCCGGGACATCACGGTCACCTCGTGCACGGCGCCTCCTCGGCAGGCTGGTTCGACTCTTCGGCCGTTCCAACGTACTCAGCCCGCGACCCCGCCGAGACCGGGCTCGGCCCCTCGATCTCCGAGGTTGGGTGGGGAAAATCACCCGGCGTGATCAGGCTGCTGCCCCCTGGCCAACACGCAGAGCGATCGAACCGTCACCGGTTTGAGCTACCTACTTATGAGTAGCAACACGTATGCTGCTCCTCCAACGCCCACCTCGGTGGGAGTCGACCAGTCGAGTGAAGGCCCGATCGAGCGGTACCGGCGCAACCCGTCGACCCTGATCGGTCCCCGGATCAGGTGCCCGTCACGGGCACGACGACATGGTCGCCGGCCCGGTGCGTCCCCGTACCACCACGGTCGGTGAAGCCAACGAAGGCAGGAGGTCGCCGGAGATGAGCAGCCCGAAGACGCTCGCACCCCCCGCCCCCGACACCGCAGGCCGCCCTCACCACGTCGCCACGCGCTCGGTGGGCCCACCGGACGGCCGGACCGCTGAGGCGAGCACCCCTCCGTGGGCTGCACCCGACACCTGGGCCTACGTCAGCGCGGCCCAGCAGGGCGACAACGACGCCTTCGGCAGGCTCTACGACGAGTACTCGCACACCGTCTACCGGTACGTGCTGTTCCGGGTCAGCGACCACTGCCTGGCCGAGGACATCACCAGCGAGACGTTCCTGCGCGCGCTGCGCCGCATCGCCTCGATCAGCTACCAGGGCCGGGACGTGGCGGCCTGGTTCATCACGATCGCCAAGAACCTCATCCTCGACCACATCAAGTCCAGCCGGAACCGGCTCGAGGTCCCGACCTCCGAGATCACCGACCACCTGCCCGCCAAGGGCCCGCACGTCGGCCCCGAGCACCAGGTGCTGCTCGACGCCGCCAACAGCGAGCTGATGCAGTGCATCCGCCAGCTCAACCCCGACCAGCGGGAATGCATCCAGCTGCGGTTCCTGCAGGACATGTCTGTGACCGAGACCGCCATCGCCATGCGGCGCAACGAGGGCGCCGTGAAGGCCCTCCAGCACCGCGCAGTCCGCCGGCTGGCGCAACTCCTGCCCGACGATCTCCGCTAGTGCTTGCCGATCCCGGCGGAGGTGCGCAATCGTGGCGCGAGCGAGGTCTTAAGCTAGGGGGACGCCGACCCCGACCGGGTCGGCCCAGCACACGACCACGGACTTCGCACACACCACTCCGGAGGAACCCCGGGAGGCGCGGCGGTGCCGACACGGCAGGGCTCGGCCGATGACGCGGACCAGAACGGCATGCGCACGTCCAGCACAGAGCAGATCGACAGCGCGAAGGTAGCGGGGCGCGCCTCGGCCAAAGCGGCCGTCGCCGCCGCGCCGGTCCAGGACGCCACGCTCACCACACCGCCGGACCTGACCGCGGCGGCGTTCTTCGACGTCGACAACACGATGATGATGGGCGCCTCCCTGTTCCACTTCGCCCGGGGTTTGGCCGCCCGCAAGTTCTTCAACGCCGGGGACCTCGCCGGCTTCGCCTGGCAGCAGCTCAAGTTCCGGGTCGGCGGCCGGGAGAACCCGCAGGACATCCAGGCCAGCCGCGAGCTGGCGCTCTCCTTCGTGGCCGGTCGCAGCGTCGAAGAGCTGGTGAACCTCAGCGAGGAGATCTACGACGAGCTGATGGCCGACCGGATCTGGGCGGGCACCCGCGCGCTCGCGCAGATGCACCTCGACGCCGGTCAGCGGGTGTGGCTGGTGACCGCGACCCCGGTCGAGCTGGCTTCGATCATCGCCCGGAAGCTGGGCCTGACCGGCGCGCTGGGGACCGTCTCCGAGAGCGAGGACGGCGTCTACACCGGCAGGCTGGTCGGCGAGATGCTGCACGGCCGGGCCAAGGCGCACGCGGTGCGCGCCATCGCCGCCAGCGAGGGCTTGGACCTGCGGCGGTGCACTGCCTACTCGGACTCGGCGAACGACATCCCGATGTTGTCCGTGGTGGGCACGGCCGTGGCGGTCAACCCCGACCAGCGGCTCCGCGAGATCGCGCGCGCCCGCGACTGGGAGGTCCGGGACTTCCGCACCGGCCGCAAGGCCGTCCGCATCGGCCTCAACTCCGTGCTCGGAGCCGGTGCCGCTGCGGGTGCCGTCGCCGCGGGCATGGCCTACCGCCGCCGCGACCGCTCCTGACGAGCACCGGAGCCGCTACGGCGCAGCGGGGCTCACGACGAGATGTTGACCATCCAGTTGATCCCGAAGCGGTCGGTGCACATGCCGAACTCGTCGCCCCACATCTGCTTCTCCAGCGGGACGTGCACCTGGCCGCCCTCGGCGAGCTTGATGAAGTAGCCGCGGAGCGCGTCGGCGTCGTCCGCCTCGCCGCTGATGCTGATCGAGAAGTTGTTGCCGGTCTGCATGGTCATGTCCGGCGGGGCGTCCGCGGCCATCAGCGTGAAGCCGAGCTGCGTGGTCAGGTTGCCGTGCATGATCTTGTCCGCCAACGGGCCGTCCGACTGTCCGAACTGCCCGTAGGTGTTCAGGGCCAGGTCCCCTCCGAGCACGGAGTGGTAGAACTCCAAGGCCTGCCGGGCATCGCCGCCGAACTGCAGGTACGGGTTGAGCTTCGCCACCGGGATCGCCTCCAGCCGTAGGGGTGCGGGGCCCGGCGCGGCGGCATCCCCGTCCGTCGCGCCGGGCCCCGCTCTCCATCCTCGTGGTCCGGTGGCGGCTCGCGCAGCCCCGAGGGCTCGGCATCATCGGACCGGGTGGACCTCAGCCGAAGAAGACGCTCGTGCGCTGGGAGAGGATCCGGTACAGCGTCTGCTGGATGGTCTCCCGGACCTGGTCGGACAAGCTGAACACGAGCATCGGGTCGTCCGCCGCGCCTTCCGGGTACCTGGCGGTCTCGATCGGCTCGCCGAACTCGATGTACCACTTCGACGGCAGCGGCACCGTCCCCAGCGGCCCGAAGTGCGGGAACAGCGGCGTCACCGGGAAGTAGGGCAGGCCCAGCAGCCGGGCGATCGGCTTGAGGTCCGCCAGCTTCGGGTAGATCTCCTCGGCCCCCACGATCGAGCAGGGCACGATCGGCGCGCCCGTGCGCAGCGCCGCCGAGACGAAACCCCCGCGGCCGAAGCGCTGCAGCTTGTAGCGGTCCTTGAACGGCTTGCCGATGCCCTTGAAGCCCTCAGGCCACACGCCCACCAGCTCGCCGCCGGTCAACAGCCGCTCGGCGTCCGGGTTGCAGGCCAAGGTGTGCCCCGCCTTGCGCGCCAACGATCCCAGCATCGGCGTCCGGAACAGCAGGTCCGCGCCCAGCATCCGCAGGTGCCGCTGCGCCGGGTGGTGGTCGTGCACGGCGACCGTGGTCATCAGCGCGTCCCACGGCAAGGTGCCGGAGTGGTTGGCCACCACCAGCGCACCCGTCTCGGGCACGTTGTGCACGCCGATGGCGTCCACCCGGAACCACTTCTCGTAGAACGGGCGGACCAGGCGCAGCAGGACCTCGTCGGTCAGCTCCTCGTCGAACCCGAACTCGTCGACCTCGTAGTCACCGAGCAGGCGACGCCGGGCGAAGGCGAGCACGTCGATGACCGCCTCCTCCCACCCGGGCTCGCCGGGGGCCGGAGGAACGTGGTCGCCGTCCTCCGGTCGCAACGGGATCACCTGCGCATCGGCCATCGCGCCTCCGCCTCTCACCGCAGCCTCGTCAGCAGTTCCCCGGCACGCCGTTCCAGCGCCGTGATCGTCTCCGGTTCCACCACCGGCCGCAGTCCGCGCCCGCGCACGAAGTCGTCGAACGCCTGCTGGGTGGTCCAGCGCGGGGTGAAGCCGAAGGTCTCACGGAGCCTCGTGGTGTCCAGCACCCGCCCGAAGTTGAGGAAGCGCAGCTGCTCCGGCGAGAAGTCCACCAGCCGGGCGCTGCGGAACAACTGCGTCACCGCCGGGACCGTGGGGCTCGGCAGCGGCAGCGCCACCCGGCCCGCACGCCGGATCGCCTGCGAGAGCATGAGCACGCCGTCACCGGCGACGTTGTAGACACCGGTCTTGTCGCCGAGCGTCGCGCGCTCCAGCACGGCCAGCGCGTCCTCGGAGTGCAGCAGCTGGAAGCGCGCGTCGAAGCCGAGGACGGTCGGCACGACCGGCAGCATGAAGTAGCGGGCCAGCATCGCGTCGATCCGCGGCCCGATCAGGTTCGAGAACCGCAGCGTGGTGATGTCCACGTCGGGCCGGCGGCGACCGAAGCCGCGCACGTAGCCCTCGATCTCCACCGCGTCCTTGGCGTAGCCGGACGACGGCAGGTCCTTGGGTTCGACGTCCTCGGTGAACACCGCGGGATCACGCGAGCTCGAGCCGTAGACGGCGCAGGTGGAGCGCACCACGACCTTGCGGACCCGCGGCGACTGCTGGCACGCGGCCAGCAGCTGCATGGTGCCGATGACGTTCATGTCCTTGAGCGTCGCCCGGCCACCCGGACCCGTGTGCGTGTTGATCGCCGCGTGCACCACGGTGTCGACGCCAGCGTTGTTGATGACCTTGCTGATCAGCGGGTTCCGGATGTCGGCGCGCACGAACTCGGTGCGTCCCATCCGCCGCAGCAGGTCGCGGCCGGGCTGCACGGTGTCCACACCCAGCACTCGCTCGATCGACGGATCAGCCGCCAGCCGCGCAGCCAGGTGGCCGCCCAGGAAGCGGCTCACACCGGTCACGAGCACGACGTTCGGCCCCATGGATCCCCCCGCGCAGTCGAAGGAGCGCCGCCCGAGATCGATGCTACAGGCGCAACCGCCGACTCCCGGGTTGACCGGGCGGCGCCGGGATGGGCCGAACGAGGAAGAACCGCCGTCGACATCGGAGGTCGACGGCGGTTCTCAGATCACTTGCCCAACTTGCGACGCTGGACCCGCGTCTTGCGAAGCAGCTTGCGGTGCTTCTTCTTGGACATGCGCTTGCGACGCTTCTTGATGACCGAGCCCATGCGGACTCCTTCACTCTTGACGGCGGTTCGAACGTCTTCCGTGCCGGAGCAGCTGCCAGGAGCGCATCAGGCACGACCAACCCAAAACTTTACCTGCCCTGCTCGCCGGGCTGCCGCCGTGGTCCGGCGAGCACGTTCCGACCGCCCCCGGGCGCTCCTGGGGGTGATCGACGCGGACGGGCTCAGCCCGCGTTGTAGTAGGCGTGCTCCAGGTAGGCGTGGACGTCCTTCTCGGCGACCCGGAACGAGCGGCCCACCCGAGCGGCAGGTAGCTCACCGGCGTGGACCAGCCGGTACACCGTCATCTTCGACACCCGCATCAGCTTGGCGACCTCGGCAACGGTGAGGAACCGCACCTGGCCCATGCTCGGCGGTGCCTGCTGGCTGGGTTCGGAGTTCGCAGACATGCTTCACCGTGCCCTCCACACGTGTCGCCCCCGGCGGCTTCCCCTCCGCCGGAAACCTCACGCACGTGCTCCACCGAGACTAACGGGACACGACGAGATTGTTGAGTTGACTTTTTCCTTGGCGGTCGATGGTCTTGTTGCTCCTCGGTGCCGGAGCGGAACCTGCGGCGGTGCCAGTTCCTCAGGTGGGATGAGGAGAAAGCGGCTCCGCCGCGTGGCCGGCGTGCTCGCTCGCCGTACCTAGCTTGCGTGGCTCACGACATCTCGCGCGAGATGTCGTTCAGTTGGCGAAGGAGCGATCTCACCTGCACCGACACGCGGGGCCGTCTTGGTGGGCCGGGCGCGCCGGGAGCCTGGGGCGTCTTTCTCGGGCTGAACGCCGTGAGGACGACTGGGTAGCGCTGACTCGCCCGGCCGGTCGTGTCCGGCGGCGCCTCGTGCCGGGTTGAGCAGCGGGTGGCGTCGTGGCGGTGGGGTGCGGCTGGGTCCTCCCGCGGCTTTCGAGCTGGGCCGGCGGGGGTGGTTGGTCAGGGATGATGAGGGCCCCGCCGGTGTCTAGTCAGGACTGGTCGTCTTCTTCGTGGGCCTTGCCGAGTTCGACCGAGCGGTCCCGGGCTGCTTCGATCGCGTCTATGAGCGCCGCGCGGACTCCGTGCTTCTCCAGTTCGCGGATGCCGGCGATCGTGGTGCCCGCCGGCGAGGTGACCGCTTCGCGGAGCGAGACCGGGTGGCCGCCGCCCTCGCGGAGCATGGCGGCTGCGCCGACCGCGGACTGGACGATCAGGTCGGCGGCCGTCGCGCGCGGGATGCCCAGCAGGATCCCGGCGTCGATCATGGCCTCGACCAGGTAGAAGAAGTAGGCCGGGCCCGACCCCGACAGCGCGGTCACCGCGTCCTGCTGGGTCTCCGGCACCCGGGCGACCTTGCCGACGCTGCCCAGCAACTCCTCGACCAGGTCCAGGTGGTGGTCCTCGGCGTGCGCCCCACCCGAGATGGCGGCCATGGCTTCGCCGACCAGCATCGGGGTGTTCGGCATGACCCGGACGACCGCCGTGCCCTCGGGCAGGCGCCGCTCGAAGAGCTTCGTCGGCAGGCCCGCGCACAGCGAGACGACCAGCTTCCCGCTCGGGATCTTCGGCGCCACCTCGTCCAGCAGCGCGTCGATGTCCTGCGGCTTGACCGCCACCACGATGACGTCCGCGCGCTCCACCGCCGTCGGCACGTCCACGTGCGAGATGCCGTAGGTCTTGGTCAGCTCCTCGGCACGGGTCGGGAAGCGCTCGGTGAAGAGCAGGTCGGACGGGGCTCGGCCGGCTTTGATCAAGCCCGAGAGCAGGGCTTCTCCGATCTTCCCGGCTCCGAGCACGGCGATGGTGGTCATGGAGCTCAGGGTGCCAGACCACGCTCCGTGGCGACCCCTCCCGTTGGCCCGACCTGGGAGTTACTGTGTCATGCACCACAGGTGGAGGGTTCTTCCACTCCCGTCACCCGAGCGACGCGGACGAGAAGCAGAGGAGCTTGGCCGATGTTGAGCACGATGAACGACGACCCCCTCTCGATCGCCCGGATCACCCGTCAGGGAGCGGGCCCGCACGGGGACTCCGCCGAAGTCGTGACCTGGACCGAGTCCGGCCCCAGGCGCAGCAGCTACGCGGAGGTGGGGCGGGAGGCAGCTCGTCTGGCGCACGCGCTGCGCGAGCTCGGCGTCACCGGGGACCAGCGGGTCGCCACGTTCATGTGGAACAACGCGGAGCACATGGCCGCCTACCTCGCGGTGCCGTCGATGGGGGCGGTGCTGCACACGCTCAACATCCGCCTGTTCCCCGAGCAGCTCGTCTACGTCGCCAACCACGCCGAAGACCACGTGGTGCTGGTCGACCACACCCTGCTCCCGCTGTTCGCCTCGCTGCTGCCGGAGATGAAGACCGTCCGGCACGCGGTCGTCGTCGGTGGCGACGCCTCGGCGCTCGAAGCCCCGCCCGGAGTCCAGGTGCACAGCTACGCCGACCTGCTGGCCGGGCGGCCAGACCAGTTCGACTGGCCCGAGCTGGACGAACGCTCCGCGGCAGCCATGTGCTACACCTCCGGGACCACCGCGAACCCGAAGGGCGTCGTCTACTCGCACCGCTCGATCTACCTGCACTCCATGCAGGTCTGCATGACCGACGGGATGAACCTCGCACAGCAGGACCGCGCCCTGGCCGTGGTGCCGATGTTCCACGCGATGTCGTGGGGCCTGCCCTACGCGGCGTTCATGGTCGGCGCGTCGATGATCATGCCGGACCGGTTCCTCCAGCCCGAGCCGCTGGTGGAGATGATCGCCGCCGAGCGGCCGACGATGGCCGCGGCCGTGCCGACGATCTGGCAAGGCGTGCTCACCGAGCTGGACAAGCGGCCGCGCGACATCTCCTCGCTCCACGAGGTCGTGGTCGGCGGAGCAGCGTGCCCCCCGGCGATGATGCGCACGTTCGAGGAGCAGCACGGCATCACCGTGGTCCACGCGTGGGGCATGACGGAGACCTCGCCGCTGGGCAGCCTCGCCCGGCCGCCCGCCGGTGTCACCGGTGAGGAACGCTGGGCCTACCGCGCGAGCCAGGGGCGGCTGCCGGCGTCGGTGGAGGGCAGGCTCGTCGGCGACGACGGCAACCTGCTGCCGTGGGACGGGCAGAGCGTGGGCGAGCTGGAGGTCCGCGGTCCGTGGGTGGCCAAGGCCTACTACGGCGACGACGACCCGGAGAAGTTCCACGACGGCTGGCTGCGCACCGGCGACGTCGGCTACCTGACCCCCGACGGCTTCCTGCACCTGACCGACCGGGCGAAGGACGTCATCAAGTCCGGTGGCGAGTGGATCTCCTCGGTGGAGCTGGAGAACCAGGTCATGTCGCACCCGGCCGTGGCGGAAGCGATGGTCATCGGTGTCCCGGACGAGAAGTGGTCGGAGCGCCCGCTGGTGGCGGTGGTGCTGCACGAGGGGAAGACCACCGACGCCGCCGAGCTCCGCGAGTTCTTGACCGGGAGGGTGGCCCACTGGCAGCTCCCGGAGTACTGGACGTTCATCACCGAAGCGCCGAAGACCAGCGTGGGCAAGTTCGACAAGAAGAGGCTGCGCAAGCAGCACGCCGACGGTGACCTCGACGTCGTCCGCCTCGCGTGACCTGGCTTCGAAGAACGCTCTGCGTGGCGGTGCCGCTAGCAGGTTCTGAGCGGCTCCGTGGACTCCGTGCGCCGCTCCCACGGCGTACTCGCCACGAAGCCGCTCAGAACCTGCAGCGGTGCGAGCTGAGTCCCCGACCTGGAGAAGCGGCTGCCGCCGCGGGCCGCCTGGAACGCTGCGGCGGCGGTGCTGGCTGAGTGCGTTCCAGCTCCTAGGCCTGTCCCCGGGTTGCGGGGGCGGGCTTCTGGTCAGTTGGGGGAGAGCGCGAGTTGGCGGGCCTGGCAGATCAGGCGGCCCACCGAGTCGATGACCTGCACGTCCTCGTCGAACCACTGGCCGTGCACGGCCCGGCAGTCGACCAGCATCCGCAACCAGCCGTTGGCCGGGTGGGCGCGCAGGTAGGCGGTGAGCTGGACCGTCGGGGCCCAGCCGAACCGGCCGAGGTTCAACGTGACCGGCACGGTCAGGTCGCCCGCCACCAGGCCGAACAGCAGGTCGGGCCGGCCGTCGCGCGGCTTGGCCCACATCCGGTACCGCGGTTCACCGGTGCCGCCGTTGAGGAACTCGGCGGTGCCCGGGTCGAGCCGCAGGTCGCAGACCTCGGCGAGGTGGAAGAACTTCGTCGACTGGCGGAGGTCGATGGCGTCCTGCGGCGGGTTGACCGGCATCGTCGGCAGGTCCGACCACGCCGGCTCGGCCGCGGGCATCCGCCCCGCGGTCACCGTCGCGTCGACGCACACCTGTCCGCGCTGCTCGAGCAGCGCGCGCACGACCGTGGTGGTCTTGCCGGTCTTGAGCGCGTTGAGCCGGATCAGCACCGGACCGACGCGCGGTGGCCGCAGGTACTGCGCGCTGATCGACAGCGGGTCCAGCCCCGTGCCGTCGCAGACGGCTCTGGTGACCAGCGCCAGCAGGTAACCGCCGTGCGGGTTGTCCCCGACGGCCCAGTCCGGGTGGAGGTTGGCGACGTAACTGCCGTCGCCGAGCGAGCGCACCGACGTGGCCGCGGAGAACGGATCCTGGACCTCGGTCACGTGGGATCCACCGGCCGAAAGCCCACTACGCGCAACGAGTTCATGATCGAGGATTCTAATGACCGCCACCGAAGTTGATCATCAGGCGTCGGTTGGCCGCTCGACGAGCAGGTCCGAGGGACCGCGTGCGAGCAGCGCCCGGCCTTTCCGGGTCCTCACCAGCGCCTGCGCGAGGTGGCCACGCCTAGGCTCCGAGCGGTTCCAGGTGGAGGCGGGCGAAGAGCAGCGCCTCGGCGAGGACCTCGGCCCGCTGCTGCGGGTTCCGGGCCTTGCGGGTGTTGACCTCCAGCACCACCGACCCGTCGTAGCCGTCGGCGGCCAGGGCCTCGCAGACCTCGGCGCACGGCTGGCTGCCCTGGCCGGGCAGCAGGTGCTCGTCGCGGGACGCCCCGGTGCCGTCGGCGAGGTGCACGTGCGCCAGCCCGTCCTTCATCCGTTTGAGCAGTTCGATGGCGTCCACGTGCGCGGCCGCGGCGTGCGAGACGTCCAGCGTGTAGTTGCGGAAGCCCACGTCAGTCGGGTCTGGGGACGGCTTGAAGGCGGAGAGCCCGCCGTTGCTCCTGCCCCCGGCGACCCGGCCCGCGCGCAGCCGGTTCAGCGAGTTCGGCGGGCGCAGCGGGAACATGTTCTCCACCGCGACCTTGATGCCGCTGGTCTCCTCGAGCTCCTCGACCAGCTCCGGGAACGCCTCGGCGTAGCGGCGCTGCCACCGGAACGGCGGGTGCACCACGACCGTCGAGGCACCCAGGTCCTCGGCCACCACGACCGCCTTGCGCAGCCGCTCCTCGGGCTCCGGCGACCAGACCCGCTGGGTGATCAGCAGGCAGGGCGCGTGCACCGCGAGCACCGGGACACCGTGCTGCTCGGAGAGGCGGTTCAAGGCCTTGACGTCCTGGCTGACCGCGTCGGCCCAGACCATCACCTCGACCCCGTCGAAACCGAGGTCCGCGGCCATCTCGAACGCCGCGCGCGCTGGTTGCGGCCACACCGAAGCGCTGGACAGCCCCACCGGTATCCGGCCGGGGGTGTCCTGTCGCTCAAGCCGCGCTGGTTGTCCAGTCATGTCGGTCCCAGCATGACCGACGGTTCCCAGCGGGTTGCGCGGCGGTGGGGCTTGCGGACGTGCACATCACCTGTCCGGGCCAACACCGGGACCTCTCATTGGTTGATCAGCAGCAGCGCCGCGGGCGACACCGTGCAGAACAACCCGACCAGCACCGACAGCAGGATCGTCTGCAGGTCGTTGGTGCGGAAGAACTTCCACGCGACCAGCACCAGCAGCCCGGTGAACACCAGCGCGGCGCCGAACGCGGCGATCGTCGCGTTGATCCACAACCAGCGGAAACCGATCCACACGGCGCCTCCGCCGATCAGACCGGCCACGCCCTGCAGCGCCAGCGTGCCCCACTCCTTGCCCGGTGACGGCGGACGGTCGGCCTCGTCCGGGTCGTAGTCCGCTTCCAGGCCAGCGGGCACCGAACGGTCGTAGTCCTCGTCGTAGGACTGGTCGTACGGCTCGTCGTAGCTCGGCTCGGGGTCGTCGTAGGACTCGAAGTCGTAGGGGTCGGCGTGCAGGTCGCCCTGCGCCGGGTAGGCCTGCTGGTCGACGCCGCCGTCGATGCGGGGCAGCTGCTCGGTGAAGCCTTCCGGCAGCTGCTGCGGACCGGCGGGCGCCACGGGCGGACCGGCCGGACGCGCGGGCGGTGTCGGCAGCGCGGGCTGCCGGACCGTCGCCTCGGCGTCGCCGCTCGGCGCGGACGGCGCCGGCGGTCCGGCGGGCGGCGACTGGCCGGACGGCCCACCTGCCGGACTGCCGAAGCGCTGCGCCCAGTAGCCGCCACCGGCCGGCGGCCCGGACTCGGCCGGCGGTTCGGGGGCCGGGCGCGCAGGCGGCTGCGCGGGAGCCTGCGGAGGCGACGGCGGTGGTGGTGGTGCGGGCTGCTGCGCCTGCTGGGGCTGCTGCGCCGCCGGCTGCCCGGTCGGTGGCGAGGGCGGTGGGGAGGGCGGTGGGGAAGCCGGCGGAGTAGACGGCTGCTGCGCGCTGGGTGCCGCGCCGCCCTGCCTGCGGCTCGGCGGCGCTTCCTCGTCCGGCTTGACCGGGCGCATCGTGCCGCTGTCCGACAGGACCCGGTTGATGATCTCCTGCGGTGCCGTTTCGGTCGGGTCCTCGGCCTTCCTGCGCCGGCGCCGGGAACCCTTCTCAGAGCCGCCGCCGTACTCGGCGAGCAGCTCAGCAACGGTGCGCTGGGTGGGCTGGTCGCCCCCGCTTTCCCGACTCATCGTTCCCACCGTGCCGCGTGCCAGGGTTGGAGTCCAGTTCCGTCCACCGGTACCTCGGTTCCATTCCGTGTCGGGCCGGACGCATTCTCCTGCGCCGGCACGAGCCCGTCCGTGCCCCCCGCACGCACCGGAACGCCGCTCTTGAAGGCAGTGTGACTACCTCCGTTGGTGTGGTCCAGCCGCCGAAGGATGACTCCCTCGCGCAGCGCCCACGGACAGATGTCGAGCTCGGTGACCTCGAGCGCCTTCATCGCCGCTTCCGCGACCAACGCCCCGCCGACGAGCTGGTGCGACCGCGCCGAGCTCACCCCGTCGAGCGCCGCCAGGTCACCGGCCGACATGCGCGTGATGAACGCCAGCAGCTGCCGCAGACCCGTGTCGGTCAGCTTCCGCGGCACGCGCGGACCGGCCGAGGCGGGCGCAGCACCGGTCAGCCTGGCGAGCGAGCGGAACGTCTTGGAGGTCGCCACCACGCGGTCCGGCCTGGCGAGCTTGCGGAACTTCTTCGCCGTCGGCGCCAGCTGGCCCGACAGCCACTCGCGCGCCTTCTTGATCTCGTCCTGCTTGGGCGGGTCGTGGAGCATCGTGCGACTCATCCGGCCGGCCCCCAGCGGCAGCGAGACCGCCAGGTCCGGCTGCTCGTCGATGCCCAGCGCCATCTCCAGCGACCCACCACCGATGTCGAGCAGCAGCAGGTTGCCGGCCGACCAGCCGTACCAGCGGCGAGCCGCGAGGAAGGTGTAGCGGGCCTCGTCCTCGCCCGGCAGCACCTCCAGGGCGACCCCGGTCTCGGCGTGCAAGCGCTCCAGGACCTCCACCGCGTTGGCGGCGTCCCGGATCGCCGAGGTGGCGAAGGCCATCAGCTCTTCGCAGCCGGCCGCGACCGCCGCTTCTTGGGCGTCGGCGACCGTCCGGACCAGTTCGTCGGCGTCGTCGTCGGAGAGCCGGCCGTCGTGGGCGCCGATCCGCTCGGCGAGCCGCATCACGGTCTTGTCCGATGTCATCGGGGTCGGATGCGCACCGCGGTGCGCGTCCACCACGAGCAGGTGGACGGTGTTGGATCCGACGTCGAGGACCCCTAGGCGCATGACCGACAAGTTACCGGCTGCGCACGCGACCAGGCCGCAGGTGGGCGGGCAACTGCGTCCCGGGGCACTCCCGCCACGCCCGTCACCAGGTCAGCAGCCCCTCGGGGATGCGACTGGTCACACACCGAGGGCTCAAGCCTCGAACTTGTAACCGAGACCACGCACGGTGATCAGGTAGCTCGGATCCGCTGGGTCGGGTTCGACCTTCGAGCGAAGCCGCTTGACGTGCACGTCGAGGGTCTTGGTGTCGCCGACGTAGTCGGCTCCCCAGACCCGGTCGATGAGCTGACCGCGGGTGAGCACCCGGCCGACGTTGCGCAGCAGGTACTCGAGCAGGTCGAACTCCTTGAGCGGGAGGTTCACCTCTTCGCCGTCCACGGTCACGACGTGGCGCTCGACGTCCATCCGCACCGGTCCGGCCGCCAGGGCCTGCGGCTGCAGCTCCTCGGCGGTCTCGCCGCGGCGGCGCAGCACCGCGCGCACCCGCGCGATGAGCTCGCGCGCCGAGTAGGGCTTGGTCACGTAGTCGTCGGCGCCGAGCTCGAGGCCGACGACCTTGTCGATCTCGCTGTCCCGCGCGGTCACCATGATCACCGGGACGCCCGACCGCTGGCGCAGCTGCTTGCACACGTCGGTGCCGCTCATCCCTGGCAGCATCAGGTCCAGCAGCACGATGTCCGCGCCGTTGCGGTCGAACTCGTCGAGGGCGTCGGTGCCGTTGGTCGCGACGGCGGCCGTGAAGCCCTCCTTGCGGAGCATGTAGGCCAGGGGGTCGGCGAAGGACTCCTCGTCCTCCACGATCAACACTCTGGTCACCGAATTCCTCCCGTTTCGACGGTCGTCACGCCGTCCGCACTCTCGGTGGTGGTCCGCGCGGCCTGTGCCGCCCGATCGGGTTCGGGGCTCGCCTCGCCCTCGCCGGACTCGCCGACGCCGTGCCGGGGCACGCGGATGGTGAAGGTGGAGCCGGTTCCCGGCCTGCTCCACAACTTGACCTCACCCCCGTGGTTCGCGGCGACGTGCTTGACGATGGCCAGCCCCAAGCCGGTACCGCCGGTGGCCCGCGAACGCGCGGGGTCCACCCGGAAGAAGCGCTCGAACACCCGCTCGTGGTGCTCGGGCTCGATCCCGATGCCGCGGTCGGTGACCGCGATCTCGACGTAGTCCTCCGACAGCCGGCGCGAGATCGACACCGGGCTGCCGTGCGGCGAGTAGTTGATCGCGTTGGTGATCAGGTTGGACAGCGCTGTGACCAGCAGCGCCCGGTCGCCCTCCAGCAGGTACCCGGAGGGGCCGTCGACGGCGATCTCTATCCCCGCGGACTCCGCGGCCAGCCGGGAGCGGCCCAGGGCCTCCTCGACCACCTCGTCGACCTCGACGGTGGTGAGCTCCGGCAGCCGTTCCGCGCCCTGCAGGCGCGACAGCGCGATCAGCTCGGAGACGAGCGTCCCCAGGCGGGTCGACTCGTGCAGGATCTTGGTGGAGAACCGCCGCACCTCGTCCGGGTCCTCGGCGGAGTCCAGCAGCGCCTCGGCCAGCAGCGCGAGCGCACCCACCGGCGTCTTGAGCTCGTGGCTGACGTTGGCCACGAAGTCGCGCCGGGTCGCTTCCAGCCGCACCGAATCGGACTGGTCGGCGGCGTCCACGACGGCGAAGCCGTCACCCAGCGGCCGGACGTCGGCGAGGACAGCGGCCGGACCGCGTCCGGCCAGCGCCGCTCGCCCGTCGAGCGGTCCGAGGTCGACGGTGACCACTTCACCGGTCTGCACGGCCTGCTCCGCGGCCGTCTGCGCCCGGGGGTCGGCCCGGTACTCGTGGATCACGCCGAGCTCGGCCGCACGCGGGTTGTGCAGGACCACGTCACCGAAGCGGTTGAGCACCACGACTCCGTTGGTGCTGGTGTGCACCAGGCGCTGCAGGAGTTCGGCAACGGTCGGGCCCTGAGGCCGGGAGGTGCGGTAGGACCGGGTTCCCCTCGCGACCAAGAACCCGATGGCCGCGCCCAGCAGGAGCGCGGCGATGATCAGGGCGGTGTAGCCCGAAGTGGTCACACCTGCATCGTAAGCGGGCGCGGGTGGGGCAGGGCCAGTCCGCGTGGGCGTTCCGTGACGCCCGTGACACGAATCGGGCGCTTCTTCACCCGCGGTTCATCACCTGATCGGAGGCGGTTCAGCTACTGGCCGGACTCCGATCGCGCTGCGTTCCTCGAGCGGGCGATCTTTCGCCACCGCTCACCCACGTGAGCGACGCGTGGAGGGCACCGCCGGTTCGCGCGGGGCGCCCTCCACAGCGCCGGGCTCAGCGGCCCTGGTTCGCCACGGCGGCGGCTGCTTCCGCAGCGGCCTCCGGGTCCAGGTAGGTGCCGCCCGGGTTGATCGGCGCGAAGTTCTCGTCCAGGTCGTAGCGCAGCGGGATGCCGGTGGGGATGTTCAGCCCCGCGATCTTCTCGTCGGAGATGCCGTCGAGGTGCTTGACCAGGGCGCGCAGCGAGTTGCCGTGCGCGGCCACCAGCACCGTCTTGCCGGCCTTCAGGTCAGGCACGATCGCCGATTCCCAGTACGGCAGCAGCCGGGCCACCACGTCCTTGAGGCACTCGGTGCGCGGCATCTCGGCACCGAGGTCGGCGTAGCGCGGGTCGGTGTCCTGGCTGAACTCGCTGCCGAGCTCGATCTCGGGCGGCGGCGTGTCGTAGGAGCGGCGCCAGAGCATGAACTGCTCCTCGCCGTAGGCCTCCAGCGTCTGCTTCTTGTTCTTGCCCTGCAGAGCGCCGTAGTGGCGCTCGTTGAGCCGCCAGTCGCGCTTGACCGGGATCCAGTGGCGGTCGGCGACGTCGAGGGCGATGTTCGCGGTGGAGATCGCGCGCCGCAGCAGCGAGGTGTGCAGCACGTCCGGCAGCGCACCCGCCTCGCGCAGGAGCTCACCGCCGCGCTTGGCCTCGGCCTGGCCCTTGTCCGACAGCGGGACGTCCACCCAACCGGTGAACAGGTTCTCGGCGTTCCACGTGCTCTCACCGTGCCGCAGCAGCACCAAAGTCGAAGTCATGGCACCAGGCTATCCGCACCGCTTCGCAGGACAGCGGGGTTGTGCGCTTCACCCGACGGTTACGGGATCACTGCCCGGCTGTGACACGATGGTGTCGGCCATCACTTTCCGTCGCAGCTCTGGCCCTCACGACGCCGCGTGCTCTAGTTTTCTTGGCGAACATCACACGAATGGAGTAATGCGGCGGCCTTGTGGCGGCTACGTAACTCTGCGAAGTTGACAAGCGCTCTCCTTGATCGGCTCCCACGCACTCCCCGATCTCGCGAGAGCACGAGCGCGGTTCAGCTCCCCCAACGAGCCGCGCCCCGCCGGGCTCAGGGTGCCCCCCGCCCTCCAAGCCCGTCAGGCGGGACCACCGTGGTGGGGCGGCTCGAGCTCGTGACTCCCCCTCTCTCCCGAGCCGCCCCTCCCGGTCCCTTCTTCGTGTGGCCTCCGGTCGCCCTGCTGAGCGGTGCGGGTGGCGGAACCCGAGCGGCCCTCCGGCTCCCGGCGACACCCCTTGAGCACCTCGGGTGCGCGGCGTCACGGCGTGCTCGCCACAGCGCCGCTCGGAACACGCGGCGGTGCCAGTTGCTCTGGTCGGGTGCTGAGGAAGCGGCTTCGCCGCTTGCCTGGCGGACCTGGCCTGGTCCCCCTCGTCAGTCCTCTTCCACCAGTTGCTTGAAGGGTTGGAGGTTGGCGAGGGACTCCCCTCTGGAGGTACGCCAGGCCCATTCCCTCCTGATGGCCGTGGCGAAGCCGAGCTCGAGGAGGGTGTTGAAGTCGCCGTCCGCGGCTTCCAGCACCTGGCCGAGGATCCTGTCCAGCTCCTCCGAGGTCACCGCATCGCGGTTGACCCGCCCGATCAGGTAGATGTCGCCGGCCTTGTCGATCGTGTAGTGGACGCCGTAGAGCTTGGCGTTGCGCCGCAGCAGGTAGGCGTAGACGTTCTCGTGGTTCTCATCCGGCTGCCGGCAGACGAAGGCCTCGATGAGCAGAGCGTGCTCGGCCACGATGAGCCAGCAGTTGGTCTGCAGCTTCTTGGTGCCCGGGAGCGTGACGAAGAAGCGACCGCCTCCCTTGTCCTGGTAGGTGAGCTCGTTGCTCTCCAAAGTGGACGTGATCACCTGCTCCGGGGTCACGCCGTCACCTCCTCGATCCGCAGACTCCTGTTGAACGCCAGTTTGGCCTGCGCGTACGCCTCCAGCAGCGATTCGGTGGTGCGCGCCCAGGAGAAGGTAGCCGCGTGCTCGCGCGCGTGGCTCGCCAACCGGTCCCGCAACGCCCGGTCCAGCACCACCGAGCTCAGCGCGTCGGCCCACTGCTCGGTGCGGTGGCCGTCGACCAGCAGGCCCGACACGCCGTCGCGAACGGCGACCGGCAGTCCACCGACGGCCGCGGCGACCACGGGCGTCCCGCACGCCTGCGCCTCCAGGGCCACCAGCCCGAAGGACTCGTTGTGGCTGGGCACGGCGACCACGTCCGCGGCCCGGTAGACCTGCGCCAGCTCCTGCCCGCCGCGCGGCGGCAGGAACCGCACCACGTCCTCGACGCCCAGGTCCACGGCCAGCTGGTGCAGGGCGCGCGGCCGCTCCAACCCGCTCCCCGACGGCCCGCCGACGACGAGCACGACCAGCCGCGCGCGCAGTTCAGGACGGCGGCGCAGCAGCTCGGCGGCGGCGCGCAGCAGCACGTCGGGCGCCTTCAGCGGCTGGATCCGGCCGATGAACGCCAGCACCAGCGCGTCGGCGGGCGCACCCAGCTCGGCCCGCGCTGCAGCGGTGCTTCCCGGGGTGAAGGCCTCCAGGTCCACGCCGGGGGGGATGGTCGCCACCGCGTCCGGGTCGGCCTCGTAGCGGTCGATGAGGTCGGTGGCCTCGAACTCGGTGTTGGCCACGAGCATGTCGGCCTGGTCGACGACCTGCTCCTCGCCGAGCACCCGCACCCGCGGTTCCGGCGAATCGCCCTCGGCGAGGTTGGCGTTCTTCACCTTGGCCAGGGTGTGCGCGGTGTGCACCAGCGGCACGCCCCAGCGCTCACGGGCCAGCCAGCCCACCTGGCCGGACAGCCAGTAGTGCGAGTGCACGAGGTCGTAGTACCCGGGCTCGTGGCGGGCCTCCACCCGCAGCGCGCCGGCGGCGAACGCGCACATCTGCGAGGGCAGGTCGTTCTTGTCCAGCCCCTCGAACGGGCCGGCCACGACGTTGCGGACCAGCACGCCAGGGGCCAGTTCCGCGATCGGTGGGACGTCCGAGGAGGTGGCGCGGGTGAAGATCTCCACCTCGGTGCCGAGTTCGGCGAGCCGCCGGGAGGTCTGGGCGATGTAGACGTTCATCCCACCTGCGTCGCCGGTGCCGGGCTGCTCGAGCGGGGAGGTGTGCAACGAGAAGACGGCGGCGCGGCGCGGCCGCATCCGCAAGGTCCTGGAAGTCATCTGCTGCCCATCGCAAGCCAGTGGGCCCGATCTCTTCGAACCCGCTCAACCCCGACACCGCACGCCGCCGGAACATTCCCGTCACCGTCCCGACACCTCGGAGCCGGCTCCGACGCTACCGCCGAAGAGCACGGGAAATAGCCACTCCACCGATCCTCGGTGGCTTCCATCACAACGCCGACTCCCCCGGGTGCGCGCAAGGCCGGTGCACCGCCCGAGATCCGTCGGGCGTCTCGCCACGAGCGCCGAATCGTCACTCGACACCTGGCATTCCGCGCGAAGGCCGCTGAGCGGAGGGCCTCACACGCCGAGCGGTTGGGACTGCGGGTTGAGGTGGACGTCGAGCTCGGAGAAGACGTCGCCGATCGGTGTCGCGTAGCCGACCGCTCCGCCCTCGTCACCCGCGACGTGCAGGCCCAGCACCCGGCCCGCCCCGTCGAGCACCGCGGCACCCGAATCACCCGGGCCGCAGAAGCGCGGCCGCTCGGTGGCGATGCGGATCTGCTCGCGCAGCACCCGGACCCCCAGGGCGGCGCCGTGGTCGACGCGGATCGTGGCGTCCACTGAGGTCACGAAGCCCTCGGTGAGGCCGGTGCCGAAGCCGTGCTTGCGCACCGGCTCTCCCGGGTAAGCACGCGCGTGACCGGTCACCGGGCCCAGGCCACCGACCTCCGGCGAGGCGGGCAGGCCCGGGACGATGCTGACGGCTGCGGCGTCCACTCGGCCCGACAGCGCGGCCCGCGCCAACTCGGCGTGCACCGTGCCGGTGTCCGGGTCGACCATCCGGTCGCCCACCGACCAGGCGTCGTCCAAGCACCCGACGTCGAAGGTCGTCAGACCCATCGGTTCAGCCGCATCGCTGGCCACGAGCACCCCGAGGGTGCCGATGCGCCGGTACGCGCCCGAGCCCAACCGGACCGCACGGCAGGGAGCCAGGCCGCTGCCGCCGCGCACCGCCCGGAGCGGGCAGCCCGCGCTGCTGCCGTCGGACCCGACGGCCCGCGGCCACTGCAGCGGTTCGTCGTGCGCCCGGTGGATGTGCTGCAGGACGGGCTGCTCCTCGACCACGTCGGTGGGGATGCCGAACACCTCGGAGGGGACGCACGCGTCGCGCTCGAGGGCCTCGCGCGGCCGCTTGGCGACGACCGACACGACGATGACCTGCTCGCGGAGGCGACCGCCCGCGCGCGTCCGGCAGCCGATGTCCACACCCGTCACACCGGGCAGGTCCAGCAGCTGGTCCTCGACCGCGCGCTTGATCGGGCGGATGACCGCCCGATCCCGAAGTTCCCTGATGCTCAACATGGTGGCCCCCTCCACCTCGTCCATTCAACACCCAGGGTTATCGGTTAGTCACTGGGAGTCACCTGGATGGCCGCCGCTCAGAGCGCGCAGTCGACCATCACGGGCTCGGGGACGAGGGCCACGCCGAAGGCGGAGCGGACGCCGTCACGCACCTCGCGGGCGAGTTCCAGCAGGTCCGCGGTAGCGGCGCCGCCCCGGTTGGTCAGCGCGAGCGTGTGCTTGCCGGACAGCGCGACCCGCCCACCCGGGCCCTGGTGGCCCTTGGTGAAGCCGGCGCGCTCGATCAGCCAGGCCGCGGACAGCTTGCTGCCGCTCTCCGCCGGGTACTGCGGGATCCGCTGGTCGGCGCCCACGCCCTCGGCGATGCACGCGAGGACGTCCGGCAGCTCGGCCTCGGGGATGATCGGGTTGGTGAAGAACGAGCCCGCGCTCCAGGTGTCGTGGTCGGTCGGGTCGAGCACCATGCCCTTGCCGCGCCGCAGCTCCAGCACCGCCTTCCGCACCTCGGCCGCGCCGACCCGCTCACCCGGTTCGACGTCCAGCGCGCGGGCGAGCTCGCCGTAGCGGATCGGCGCCGACAAGCCGCTGTCGTGCAACCGGAACCGCGCGCGCAGCACGACCGCCGCGTCGCTGTGCTTGAGGACGCTGCTGCGGTAGGTGAGTCCCAGGTCCGCGGCTTGCACGGTCCGCACCCGGCCGGTGCGGCGGTCCAGCAGGTCCACCGAGACCAGCAGGTCGGAGATCTCCACGCCGTAGGCGCCGACGTTCTGCACCGGGGTCGCACCAGCAAGACCGGGGATCCCGGACAAGCACTCCAGCCCGCCCAGGCCCTGCGCCACCGCGTCGGCGACCACGTCGTCCCAGTCCTCGCCCGCCTCGGCGGTGAGCTGCACGACCCCGTCCCCGAGGTTGTCGTACTCGCGACCCTTGGTGGCGATGCGCACGACATGCCCGGCGAAGCCCTCGTCGGCGACGACCAGGTTCGACCCGCCGCCGAGCACCAGCAGCCGGTGCCCGCCCTCGTCGGCCGCGCGGACCGCGTCGACCAGCTCGTCGTCGGTGGCGGCCACCACCAGCCCGGTCGCCGGCCCGCCGAGCCGCAGGGTCGTGAACTCGGCCAGCGGAGAACCACCGCCCGGCCGTTCACCTGGCAGGGCAGTGTTGTCGCGCACGTCTCCGGCACCGGACGTAGAAGGACTCACGACTGCCAAAGGTAACCTCCGCTGCATGGCACGCCGCATCGAGCACCGCAGCACCTCCGAACGGCCCGCCGTCGAGGTGTACCGGGCGCTGATCGACTCCGAGTACCTCACGGCCCGGCTGGAGGAGCTCGGCGGGTCGACCGCGACCCTGCTGCAGCACGTGCCGACCGACGCCGGGGCCCGCTTCCAGACCCGGCAGGGCGTCCCGGTGGACAAGCTCCCGTCGCTGGCGCGCACGGTCGTCGGCGGTGACCTGCTCATCGATCGCAGCGAGTCCTGGCGGCGCGAGGAGGAGGGCCACTACACCGGCGAGATCGCGGCCGAGATCGCCGGCGCCCCGTGCTCGATCACCGGCTCGATGTGGTTGCGCGACCTCGTCGACCCGACCGGCCCAGCCGTCAGCGAGCTCGTCGTGGAGGGCACGGTCAAGGTCAACGTCCCCTTCGTCGGGAGCAAGGCCGAAGACCTCGTCGCCGAGCAGGTGCAGAAGATGCTCGTCGAGGAGGACCACTTCACAGCCGCCTGGCTGGCCAAGCACGCCTGAGCCCGGTGCGGAGTTCGCTGTGCGCAGCGGTGCCGGTGGCAGGCCCACACCTGAAGCCGCGGCTTCGGCCGCTCACCTGAACAGCGCGGCCGTGCGGGACTCGGTTTCGGAGTCCGCGGGGCCGCCTCACCCTCCACCCGGCCCCTCCCCTGACAGGCTCCCGCCGCGATGAACGTTCCGAAGAAGCGCAACCCGAGGCTGGCCGCCGGGCGTGCCCGCGCGATGGGCATGCCCACCCGCGGCACCACGAACCCGAACCGGTTGCGCCGCGTCGACCGCTGGATCGCGGCCACCCCGTGGGTGGCCCGCGCGGTCAGCGCCTCTGGCAACCCGGTGGTCATCGACCTCGGCTACGGCGCGACCCCGACGACCACGGTCGAGCTCGCGCAGCGGCTCGGCGGTCTGCACCCGCAGCTGCGGGTGGTGGGCCTGGAGATCGATCCCGAGCGGGTCGCCGCGGGCAAGGCGGTGGCCGACCCGCCGAGGCTGGAGTTCCGGCGCGGCGGTTTCGAACTCGCCGGGCTCGCCGCGGGCATCCGCGACTTCCGAGGTCCCACGTTGGTCCGCGCGCTCAACGTGCTGCGCCAGTACACCGAGCCGGAGGCCTGGAAGGCGTGGGACGAGCTGTGCTCCCGGCTCGCCCCGGACGGCCTGTTGGTGGAGGGGACCTGCGACGAGATCGGCCGCCGCTGCTGCTGGGTGACGCTCGACCGGGGAGGCCCGCGCACGCTGACCCTCGCCTGCCTGCCCTCGGACCTCGACAAGCCCTCGGACCTCGCCGAACGGCTGCCGAAGACGCTGATCCACCGCAACGTGCCCGGTGAGCGGATCCACGCGCTGCTCACCGAGCTCGACGCCTGCTGGGCGAACGCGGCCCCGCTGGCCACCTTCGGCCCCCGGGCCCGCTGGGCCCACGCCGCGCGGCTGTTCGCCGAGCGGTGGCCGGTCCTCGACCGCCACCCGCGCTGGCGGCTCGGCGAGCTCACCGTCCCCTGGGCCTCGGTCGCCCCGGACCTCTGAGACCACCGATCACAACGTCGCCGGTGGGTAGCAGGGGCGCGGGTGACACGGTGGTGGCAGTGGTTCACGCGTCGTCGGTGCAGCCCCTTTAATGGGGGCATGGATCGCGACTTCCACCTCAAGGCTTTCCAGGAGCAGGGCGACGCCTTCCGGCGTGCGGTCCAGCAGGCCGGACCGGATGTCGAGGTGCCCTCGTGCCCGGGTTGGGACGTCCGGCAGCTGACCGGCCACCTCGCCCGTTCCTACGCGCGAGCGCGGCTGTCGCTGCAGGTCGAGCCGGGTGGCTTCCGGCCGGAAGCGCCTGAGGCCCCAGCGGATTTCGACGCCGCTCTGTCCTGGTGGGACGAACTGCGCTCGGGACTGCTCACCGAGCTGTCCACGATGGACCCCGATCGTCCGGTGTGGGCGATCTTCGACGGTGGCACTCCGACGACGTGGGCGAGGCGGGTCGCGCACGAGACCGCGATCCACCGGCTCGACGCCGAACTCGCCCTCGGGCAGGGCGGGGACCTGGTCTTCGACCCGGAGCTGGCGGCCGACGGCATCGACGAGCTGCTGGTCACGCTGCTGCCGCTCGGCGACTGGAGCTCCCACCAGCACTCCGGAACCGTGCTGTACCACGCGGCCGACGCGGGTCGCGCGTGGTTGGTGACCTACCGGCCCGGCGGGGCCCCCGTCATCGGCGGGCCCGCGGACGCGGGCCTGGAGACCGACGGGACCGTCGCAGGCACCGCCGACGCGCTCTACCGCCGCGTGTGGGGGCGGCCCAGCACGGCCCTCGTCACCGGCGACCACGCGCTCGCCGATGTCGCGGCCGGACGCTGAAGGAACCCACCCCACCTGCGACAATCATGGTCGTGAGCTCTTCCGAACGCCGCTTCGTCATCAGCCTCGGCTGCCCCGACCAGACCGGGATCGTCGCCCGGGTCTCCGGATTCCTGGCCGAGTTCGGCGGTTGGATCGTCGAAGCCGGCCACCACACCGACACCACGACCGGGTGGTTCTTCACCCGCCTGGAGGTGCGTGCCGACTCGCTGCCGTTCGGCGTCGACGAGCTGCGCAACCGCTTCGCCGGGGTGGCCGCGGACCTCAGCGACCGGGCCGAGTGGCGGATCTGGGACACCGATGAGCGGCGCCGCGTCGTCGTGCTGGTGTCGAAGGAGGCGCACTGCCTGCACGACCTGCTCGGCCGCGTCGGGTCGGGAGAGCTCGACGTCGAGCTGTGCGCGGTGATCGGCAACCACCCGGAGCTCGGGCCGATCACCGAGGCGCACGGCATCCCGTTCCACCACGTGCCCTTCAGCAAGGACCCCGAGGCCAAGGCCGACGCGTTCGAGCAGGTCCGGGTGCTGGCCGAGAAGCACGACCCGCACGCGATCGTGCTCGCACGGTTCATGCAGGTGCTGCCGCCGGAGCTGTGCGAGCGGTGGGCGGGCAAGGCGATCAACATCCACCACAGCTTCCTGCCGTCGTTCGCCGGTGCCCGGCCGTACCACCAGGCCTACGAGCGCGGCGTGAAGCTGATCGGCGCGACCTGCCACTACGTGACGGCCGAGCTCGACGCCGGGCCGATCATCGAGCAGGGCGTGATCCGGGTCGACCACACCGACGACGTCTCCGACATGGTCCGCAAGGGGCGGGACATCGAGAAGATGGTCCTCGCACGAGGACTGCGCGCGCACGTCGAGGACCGCGTCCTGGTCCACGGCAAGCGCACCGTCGTGTTCTGAGCCCCGGCTGGACCGCCCGGCGGTTCAGCGGGCGAGGTCGTCGAGGACTTCCGCGTGCGGGAGGCGGGGGAGGACGTCCGCCGGGGTGATGATCTTGCTCCGGCGCAGGCCGCTGCCCACCACCACCGCGCTCGCCTCGGTCACCCGGGCGTCGACGAGGACCGGCCACGAGTCCGGCAGCCCGAACGGGGTGATCCCGCCGTACTCCATGCCGGTGAGCTCGACCGCCTCGTCCATCGGGGCGAAGGACGCCTTGCGGACGTCGAGGCGGCGCTTGACCACGCCGTTGACGTCGGCGCGGGTGGTGGCCAGCACGACGCACGCCGCGTAGCGGACCTCACCGGACCGCTTGCCGGCGACGACCACGCAGTTCGCCGACAGCTCCAGCGGCGAGCCGTACTTGTCGCAGAACGCGGCGGTGTCGGCCAGCTCGGGGTCGATCTCGGTGACGCCGATGCGATCGTCGCCGAGCGCGCGCACGGACTGCTCGACCGGATCGGCGAGCAGGTCGAGACGCTCCAGCGCCGTCGTGACTTCCAGCTTCCCCGCAGCCGCGGACCAATCGAAACCCATGGCCAGCACGATAGAACGCTCAGCGCAGGAAGTCCGTCAGCAGGTCCCGGAGCACCTTGCGGTGGGTGAGCATCGGGGCTTGCGAATCCAGCAGCTCCAGGCGCGCTCCGCGGAAGGCGGCCGCGGTCGCCTTCGCGACCGTCGCCGGGTGCATGGGGTCGTGGGTGGCGCCGATGACCACGACCTGCGCGGTGGCTTCCGCCAGCCGGCTCGCGTCGTGCACAGGGACCTGCTCGGGCAGCTCGTGCAGGGCGTCGGAGAGCCGGGACAGGGCGTGGGCGCGCTGCTCGAGGTGATCACCGACCTCGACGCCCGCCGGGACCTCGGCGGCCAACGCCTCGTGCAGGCTCGCTCCACCGTCTTCGGCGGCGACCGCGGCGGCCAGCCGCTCGTAGGCGTGGGCTGCAGCGGGTTCGCGCGGCCGGTCGAGGGCCGCGGGCAGCAGCAGGGCGAGGCGCTGGAACCGGTCGGGGTGCTCGGCGGCGATGCGGGTCAACGCGCCCGCGCCGAGCGAGACGCCGACCGCCTGCGTCGCCTCGACCTCGTCGGCGACGGCCAGCACGTCGGCGGCCACGGAGCCGTAGTTCCAGTAACCGTCCGGGGCGTCGGGCGCGGAGCCGTGGCCGGGCAAGGTCACCACGACGCGGGTGCCGCGGAGCCCGGACGCGGGGATGCGGGCCTCGCCTTCGGTCGCGCCGAGACCGTGCACGACGAGCGTCACCGGGGTGCCGCTGCCGAGCACCCGCCACCGAGCGCGCACTACCAGGACCGCCCCTGGACTTCCTTCACCTTGGGGCGGACGTCGACGATGTAGACCAGCGAGGCGACCAGACCGGCGATCCAGATGATCCCGTACGGACCCCGCGTGTCGAGGATCAGCAGGAGCGCGGCGGCACCGGTGATCCCCATCCAGGCCAGCTTGTTCAACTTGTCCGCGGCCGTGAAGGCGTCCGCGCGCTGCAGCGCGGCGTGCACGAACGCGAACACACCGACCGGGATGCACGCGATCCAGATGATCGTCAGGATCCACCAGTACAGCGGCATTCCGCTCGAGAAACCCACGCTCCCACCTTACGTGCTCGTCATCGCGGAAGGCACCCGCCTCCGCACGCGTCCGGTCCCGGCACCTCGACGGGTACCGGGACCGGTCTTGATCGCGGTGATCAGCTACCGCTGGTCTTGCTGCCGCCGGTCGACTTCCGGGTGGTGGTCGTCTTGGAGGTCGTCGACTTCGCGGCCGGGGTGGTCTCGGCCGCGGCCGGCTTCGTGGTCGAGGCAGCGGGCTTCGCAGCGCTGGCCGGCTTCGTGGTGGCGGCCGGCTTGGAGGCGGTCCGCTGCTCGGAGCCGGAGCCGGAGCCGGAGCCGGAGGTGGAGGTGGAGGTGGAGGTCGAGCCGGAGGTGGAGGTGGTGGAGTTGGAGGTGGACGTCTGCGCCTTCGCGGGCTCGGACTTGGTGGTCTGCTCCTCCTTGCCGAAGGTGCGGGTGACCCTGCCCAGCACGTCGTCGGCCAGGCCGCGCACGTCACCGACCGTGTCCTCGACCCGCTCCTGCGCGGTGCCGACCTGCTCGCGGACCCGCTTCAGCTGCGCGGAGTCCTGCAGCTTCTTGTAGGTCTCCTCGCCGTGCTGGGTGAGCTGGTCGTAGAGCTTCCGCGCCGACTCGCCGTAGGTCTCCAGCTGCTTGCGCACCTCGGACGGGTCGAGCTTGGCCTTGAACTCGTTGAAGTCCTTGGGCAGGTCGGCCTTGGCGGTCTCGGTGCGCTCGCTGAACTGCGTGCGGAACTTGTGGACGGCGTCCAACACGGCTTGCGCGGCGAGGTCACCGGCGCCGAGGGCGGCCAGCAGCGGGGTCCGAGCCTGGTCGACGCCTTCCTTGAAGGCCTTGTTGACGTCGTCGGTCTTGGGGAAAGCCGGCATCGTGGTTCACTCCTCGGGTTGGTGGGTGTCCCCGTCCTCCGCGGCGTCCTGCTCGCGCCGGAACGAGGAGTAGATCTCCAGGAGCGCTTGCTTCTGCCGCTCGCTGAGCTCCGGGTCGGCGAGGATCGCGTCGACCACGGGCCCGGACTCGCGGCTTTCCAGGATTCCGGCCTGCACGTAGAGCGCCTCGGCGGAAATCCGCAGCCCCTTGGCGATCTGCTGCAGGATCTCCGCGCTCGGCTTGCGCAGGCCGCGCTCCACCTGGCTCAGATACGGGTTGGACACTCCGGCGAGCTTCGCCAGCTGTCGCAACGAGATCTGCGCGTTGTTGCGTTGGGTCCGGATGTAGCTCCCGAGGTCGCTGACCGCCTGGTTCACAGCTTTGGGGACGGCCTTGTCCATGCGTTCCATCGGGACCCCTCCGGTTCTACAACCCACCATAGCCAGGAGTGCTAGCTATTGCAAGCACTCAGCTAACACCCTGTGCCGCTCGGCGGACACCCTACTGAGCTGCACACATGCAGAAGGGGTGTCCTTCGGGATCGGCGTAGACGCGGAACTTCGCGTCGAGCTGGTCCGGTGGCTGCGGCAACTGCACCGCGCCGGCGGCGGTCGCCCGCTCGTGACCCTCGTCGAGGGTGGCGACCCGGACGTCGAGGTGCGCCATCTGCGGCACCTCCCGATCGGGCCACGTCGGCGCCCGGTGCTCCGGGTCGAGCTGGAAGGCCAGCGGGGCGCCGCCGGCCGGGTCGGCGAGCTCGACCCAGCTCTCCTCGGAAGCCGGCTCGTCGATCTGCCAGCCCAGCAACCTCCCGTAGAACTCGGCGAGCCGACGCGGGTCCGCGCAGTCGATCGCGTACGCCGCGAGCTTCAAAGCACTCATCGCACTCTCTCCCCACCGGTGTCAGCGATTCGGCGGTTACTAACCACCAAAAGGCATAATGCTGGTCACAGGGGTCGGCCGCAACCCCCTACTGGCTTACGATGGTGTCTGTGAACAGCAGAGCTGTCGCTCCGGAAGTGGACCGTGCGTCTGTGCTGGAGGCGGTCGAACTCGACTTCGACCACGACATCGAGCTAGTCCTGGCCTTCCTGAACACCTGCGACGCCGAGAAGGGCACCGAAGTCCTCGACGATCCCGGTCGCTGGCAGAGCTGGTGCACCGAACGCGGCCTGGTCGTGGTCCCCGAAGTCGAAGCGGCCCGCGAAATCCGCGACACGATGCGGTCGGCGGTGACCTACGGGATGCGCCCCTCGGGTTTGGCGAACACGACGTGGCCGGTGCAGGTGCAGCTGCGCAACGGCATCCCCTCGCTGGTCGGGGTGGATGCCCTGGGCAGCGTGCTCGTGGCCGCGGCGCGGCTGGTGCACACCGAGCACTGGGATCGGATCAAGATCTGCCCGGCCGAGGACTGCCTGTGGGCCTTCTACGACCGTTCCCGCAACAGATCGAGGACGTGGTGCTCGATGCGCGTGTGCGGGAACCGGGAGAAGGCCCGTTCATGGCGTGAGCGCCACACGACGGCGTAGGCCTCTCGGGGCTCGCTGCGAGGCGGTGCCGTTGGCAGACACCCCCGGAAGGGAGAGGACAGCGGCTCCGCGGACCCGCGCGCCACTCCTGGGGCGCGCCGGTGCACGGCGTCCGGCGCGCGCCACGAAGCCGCTCTGACCCGTGGCGGTTGCCGGTTGAGGCCCGCACCGGGAACGGCGGCTCCCGCCTCGACCACGCGGTGGTGCGAGCCGGGGCCCGCACCTGAAGCAGCGATCACCGCCGACGTCCGCCCCTCCAGCCGGTGAGGCCGGGTTCGCCCGCCGATGTCGGCGTCGCGCGTGCGCGGTGCAGGGTTGGGCTCTCCGGGGTCGGCGCTGCGGTCAGAGCAGGAGTTCTGCGATCGAGTAGATCGCGAGGCCTGCCAGGGCGCCGACGACGGTGCCGTTGATGCGGATGAACTGCAGGTCCCGGCCGACCTGCAGCTCGATCTTGCGCGAGGTCTCCTGGGCGTCCCAGCGCTCGACGGTGTCGGTGATCAGCGTGGTCAGCTCGTCGCGGTAGTTCGACACGACGTAGGTGACCGCGCCTTCGACCCACCCGTCGACCTTGCCCTGCAGCTCGGGTTCGGTGTGCAACCGGGCACCGAGCGAGCGGAGACCGTCGCGCACGCGCACGCGGAGCTCGCTGGAGGGGTCCTCGGCGGCGTCGAGCAGCATCTTCTTCGCCGTGCCCCAGGCCGAGGAGACCAGGTTCTGCACCTCGGGGTGCTCCAGCACCTGGTGCTTGATCTGCTCGGCCTTGGCCATCGTCTTCTCGTCGTGCTGCAGGTCGTGGGCGAACTCGATGAGGAAGCGGTCCACGGCCTGGCGCATCGGGTGCTCTTGGTCGGTCCGCACCGCCCAGGCGAAGGACAGCACCTCGGCGTAGACCTTGTCGGCGAGCATCGCGTCGACGAACTTCGGTGACCACGACGGTGCGCGCTGGCTGACCACCCGCAGCACGGTCTCGTGGTTGTCGCGCACCCAGTCGTAGGCGCGGTCGCAGATCAGGTCGACGAGCTTGTGGTGCGAGCCGTCGTGGAACACCTGCCCCAGGATTCGCCCCAGCGGGGGCGCCCACTGCTGGTTGACCAGCTTGCGCACCACGCCGTGCTCGACGATCGCCTGCACGTCCTCGTCCCGGAGCACCTGCACCGCACCGCGCACGGCCGTGGCGAGCTCGGAGGTGACCCGCTCGGCGTGGTCCGCATCGTCGAGCCAGAGGCCGAGGCGGCGGCTGATGGCCGCGCTGCGCAGCTTGTCCCGCACCACGTTCTCGGCCAGGAAGTTGGTGCCCACGAAGTCACCGAGGCTGCGGCCGATGGTGTCCTTGCGGGTCGGGATGATCGCCGTGTGCGGGATCGGCAGGCCCAGCGGCCGCCGGAACAGCGCGGTCACCGCGAACCAGTCCGCCAGCGCACCGACCATGCCCGCCTCGGCGGCGGCTCGGACGTAGCCCACCCAAGCGCCCGCGCCGGCGTTCTCCTGCCAGCGCGCGAAGAAGTACACCGCCGTCGCCACCAGCAGGAACGCGGTGGCCACGGCCTTCATCCGCCGCAGGCTCCGGCGCTTTTCCGAGTCGGGAACCGATGTGGTCTGCACGCGTCGATTGTTGCAGCGTTTCCGGACACGACGGGGCGAACGCGACGACGTGACCTGCCCAACAGCGTCGCCGTCCACTCCCCGGGAGCCTCAAAACGCTGGTCACCCCCGTCGTTCGGTGTACTAGGCTCCGCTGGCGTGCGCACTCCTGCTTTGACCTCCCGCCTCCGGCCGTTCACGTCCACGATCTTCGCGGAGATCACCGAGCTGGCCCGCCGCACCGGCGCGGTCAACCTCGGCCAGGGTTTCCCCGACACGGACGGACCGGTCGGCATGCTGCGGGTCGCGCAAGAGGCCATCGCCAACGGCGTGAACCAGTACTCGCCTGGTGCGGGTGAGCCCGAGCTGCGCGCAGCGATCAGCGAGCACCGCGCCGCCCGCTACGGCATCCAGCACGACCCGGACGGTGAGGTGCTGGTCACCGTCGGCGCCACCGAGGCGCTGACCGCCACGATGCTGGCGCTGGTCGAGCAAGGTGACGAGGTCGTGCTCATCGAGCCCTACTACGACTCGTACCCGGTCGCGATCGCCATGGCCGGTGGTGTGCGCAAGACCGTCGCGCTGCGCCAGGGACCCGACCACCGCTTCGAGCTCGACCTCGACCAGCTGCGGTCGGTCGTGGGCCCGCAGACCCGCGCGCTGGTGCTCAACTCGCCGCACAACCCGACCGGCACCGTGTTCACCGACGACGAGCTGGCCGCGATCGCCCAGGTCTGCCGGGACAACGACGTCATCGCCGTCACCGACGAGGTTTACGAGCACCTCCTGTTCGACGGTCGCCAGCACCACCCGCTGGCCGGGTTGCCCGGCATGGCCGAGCGGACGGTGTCGATCTCCAGCGTCGGCAAGAGCTTCAGCGCCACCGGCTGGAAGATCGGTTGGGTGTGCGGCCCGGTCGAGCTCATCTCGGCGGTGCGCGCGGCCAAGCAGTTCATGACCTTCGTCGGTGGCGCCCCGTTCCAGCCGGCCGTCGCGCACGCGCTGCGCAACGAGCTCCCCTGGGTGGATCAGTTGCGCACCGACCTGCAGCGCAAGCGGGACCGACTGGCCGAAGGGCTCGGCGAAGCGGGCTTCGACGTGCTCGACAGCGAAGGCACCTACTTCATCTGCACCGACGTGCGCCCGCTGGGCTTCACCGACGGCGAGGAGTTCTGCCGCGCCCTGCCCGAGCGCATCGGTGTCGCGGCCATCCCGGTGCAGGTCTTCTGCGACAACCCGGACGGCTTCAGGCACCTGGTCCGCTTCGCCTTCTGCAAGAAGGACGAGGTCCTCGACGAGGGCATCCGCCGCCTGCACAAGCTGCGGTGAGCCGACGAGGAACCCGTCGCTGAGTCCCGTCCGTGCCGACTCTCCCGGTGCAGTCCAGCACCGGGATCGCCGGGGATGCCGGACGGTGGCAGGATTCCCGCCACCGTCCCACGCTGCGGTGAGCCGGTCCCGCCGCCTCCGCACGCTGCGTCGCCCGCGGTGCAGGCCTGCGTCGGGGGCCGCCGAGGGCCGCCGCGAGGATTGGCCGCCCGCGGACGCCGCGGTAGGAGCCGACGCGGGAACCCCGCTGATGGACCGCTGTCGTGTCGGCCGTCCCCCATGCAGTCCCGCACCGGAACCGTCCGTGACGGCCAGGGATCTGCCGTTTAGGAGACGCTGCGGCAGGCCCACCAGGCAGCTCGTCGCTTCCAACGCTGTTGAGCCGCGGCCGAGTCGGCAGCCCCAGTGCACTCCTGCACCGGGAACCGACCGGGACCGCCGAGGGCCGCGCGGCCAACTGCCGTTTGGGAACACTGCGGCAGGCCCACCAGGCAGCTCGTCGCTTCCAACGCTGTTGAGCCGCGGCCGAGTCGGCAGCCCCAGTGCACTCCTGCACCGGGAGCTCGTGGGGGTTACCACGGGCTTACACGGGAACCGCCCGCCCGCAGACGCTGCGGTTGGCCGACGCGGGGACCCCGCTGCTGAGCCACGCCGGTTCCCCCGGGTGCAGTCCCGCACCGGCATTCGTCCGGGACCGCTGGAAGCCGGTGGAGTCTGGTGCCGCGACTCGCTGTGGGAGGCCGTCAAGCACCTCCGTATCCGATGCAGATGAAGCCGGTTTCACCGTGCCGTGCTTGGGCTTTCGCGAGCGCGGCGGACGGTGGTCGACCTGCGTCGAGCTCCTCGTGGAAGGTCAGCATGACCTGCACGGTCCGGTCGTCGGGGACGGGGACCACGCTGGCGACCACCGTGGCGGTACCGCGCTCCAGCAGGGTGGCGGTCAGCCCGCTGAGCTGATCACCTTTGCTGATGGCGGACTTGCCGACGTCGCACGCCGAGAGCACCACCGTGGTCGGACTGCGGCGCAAGCCGTCGAGGTCGTGCGCGTAGAGCGGCCCGTCGTCGAGGTCGAGGCAGGACAGCAGCGGCTGGTCGTCGCGGAAGTGCCCGTGCGCGGCCAAGTGCGCGACCTGCGCTCCGTCCAACGCGGACAGGACCTGGTCCGTGCGCGCCTCCTCGCCGGTGAGCAGGCGTCCGCCGTTGCTGCGCTGCAACGCGACGACTTCCTGCTCGGCGTGGTCGAGCCTCGGTCCTGCGATCCACACCTTCGCCCCGTTCCGGTCGGCCTTCCTGGCGCGGGCGGCACCGCCCAGCCAGCACCGGACCGAGGGGCTGACCGTGACCGCCTTTCCGCTGCACGCGGGCAGCACCGACCACGGCAGCTGGTGCAGCCGACCGGTCGGCACCACGACGAGTCCGCGTCCCTGCCCCAGCGCCGGCAGGACAGGAGCCAGCAGCTGCGCTTGCAGCTGGGACGCCGCGAGCCGGATGCCGTGCTCGAACATCGGCGCCGCGCGCGAGGCGACCCCGCACGCCTGACGAGCCAGCAGGTGCCGCAACCGGACAGCCTGGTTCTCCGCCGCGGCTTCCGGCCCGAGCGCGTGCAACCCGAGCTCGCCGTCCACGATGGACACCGCGAAGAGGGTGCCGCCCTCGGCGAACAGGCTCAGCAGCACGGCGTCACCCAGTTCGGCGCTGATCTCCTCGATCCCGGCCGGGGCGCGCAGCGGGTCGGTGCGGCCTTCAACCAGCAACGCCTGGTGCCGCACCTGCTCTTCGAGCTCGGCGATGGTGTCCATGGCGCGCTGCGGGTCGGTGGTCTGCTGCGCGTCGAGCACCGCACCGCGCAACCGGACCAGCGCCGCGTTCAGCCGCGGGTCCGACGGCGGCCGCAGCGACCGGCGGTGCAGAGCGCTGGCACGGGAGCGTTCGGTCCAGCGCAGCACCAGCTGCGGGTCGCCGATTCGCAGCGCGGCCCGCACCGCGACCTCACCGAGTTCGTCGGCGAGCCCGAGAGCGTGCACTCGCATCTCGAAGGCGGCCATGCCGACCGCTTGGCCGTCGACGTCCTTCAACCCGGCGCGGCACGCCCGCAGCAGCCGGGCCAGGCCGCCCTCCTGCTCCGCCAGCAACGCCTCGGCCAACCACCCCAGCGCCCGAAGTTGGGGTGGCACGCCCTCGAGCGCACGCAGCTGCGCGCACCGGCCGAGCAGCTTGCGCGCCAACGAGTGCAGCCCCGCGCGCTGCGCGGTCCGCCCGGCCTCGAGCCGGAGTTCCGCGGCGGCGGCCCGCCAGCCGTACTCCTCGCAGGTGTTCGCGGCACGTCGTGCCGCGGACACGGCGTAGCGCGTGGCGTGCCCGGACCGCAGCTTGGCCTGCCACACCACCGCCGAGGCCAATGCCGCCCACGCTGGTCGCTTCTGGCCGCGGAACAGCCGTTTCGCCGTGCTCGCCGCCTCGACCGCTGCGGCCGGGTCGTCGTCGCGCAACGCGCACCCGGCCAGCGCGAGCCGGGTCTCGGCGAGCCTGCCCCGACGGCCGGTCTCGGCCAGCCTTTGCGCGGCCTGCTCCATGACCGCGCGGGCTTGCTGGGTCAACCCCGCTGCGGCGAGCGCCTCGCCCCGGTCGACCAGCGCCTCCGGGTTCGCGGTGACGTCGAGCCCGTCCGCCACCGCCTCCTCGAACAACCGCAGTGCCCGCGGCAGATCACCGGCCCGGAACGCCACGCAACCCCGGTTGTGCCGGCACCCGGCGGCGCGCATGCCGCGGCCGTCGGCGGTGAAGAGCCGCTCGGCGTCGGCCAGGTCCTCCTCCGCCTCCGCCAGCCGGCCGGTGTAGAGGTTGGCCAGGCCGCGCCCGAGCAGCGCGTTGGCGCTCCAGCGCCGGTCACCTTCCAGGTGCACCAGCGCGCTGGTCAGGCGCAACCGCGCGTCCCGGTGCTGCCCGCGCTGGCAGTGCAGCAGCCCGCGCACGCAGGTCGCTCGGGGGCGGTCCTCGGCGGGCAGGTGCGGTTCGGCCGCGGCGAGGTTCGCCCAGCTCGCGCCGATATCCCCGCGCTCCAGCTCGATCCACGCCAGGGTCAGCTGCAGCTGCGCGGCCCGCTTGGACCAGCCGCCGCGCTGCGCGGTGCACAGTCCCAGCCACGCGTGCTTGCGCGCCTGCTCGGCCTTGCCGAGCTCGACCGCCGCGAGAGCGGCGATGTGGCGGGCGAGCACGCGCAGCTCGCCGTCCGGTGCCGCACCGCCCAGCAACCGCTCCGCTTCGCGCATGGCGTCCCGCGGTGTCGCGGTGGCCTCGTCGCGCCAGCGCAGCGCCGCCTCGACCGCTCCCGGTGCGGCCACCGCCGCCGGGGCGCTCAACAGACCAGCCAATCCGCGATGGCGGGCTCGGCCCGCTCGGGGCGGAAGGCGACGCTGAGCGGGCCGCGTGGCACGTCGTTCACCTGGAACGCGCCATAACGGTCCAGCTCACCGCTGCGTTCGCCCGCCGGGTGGCGGAGCACGACCTCACCGGTCGGCGGTTCTTGGCCGGAGCGGTTGAGCACCAACCCCGACACCTGGACCAGACCCCGCGCGGTGGGCGCCAGGTCCATCTCCAGCACGCGCCCGGGCATGGCGAAGGTCAACACCCGCTTCTGCTGGCCACCGGTGCGCACGCCGACGCGTTCGTCGGCGGAGTCGCCGACGAGCGTGAGCTCGCCCCGATCACGGGCTGGGGCGCGCATGGCCACCGCTGCGTACGAGTCGGCCAGCACCCGGTCCGGGACCGGGTCGCAGGTCTGGAACAGATCGCGCAACCGGCGCAGTTCTGCCGGGATCCGCTGCATCATCCCGCCACCTCCTCGGGCAGATCGGTGCTGACCAGCCGCTTGCGCAGCTCGGACAGGCACCGGGACTTCTTCGGGCCGATCGTTCCCCTCGGAATGCCGAGGGCCTCGCTGATCTGGGCGTAGCTGGTCTCCGGTGCGACCGCCAGAACGCGCAGCAGCTGTTGGCACCGCTGCGGCAGCAGGGTGAACGCCTGCGCGAGCCGGGTCCCCGAAGCTCTCCGCAGCACCACGCTCTCGGCGGCCTCGGAGTGCTCGGCCCGGCCCAGCTCATCGGTGTCCAGGCCCACCGGTGACTCGCGCGCTCGGGCCCGGCGCAGCCGGATCGCCTTCCGCCGGGCGGTGGTCACCAGCCAGCCCGGCAGCGCTTCAGCGTCGCGCAACTGGTCCAGGTTCTCCGCCAGCGACAGCCAGGTCGCCTGACAGACGTCTTCGGCGTCCGCGGTGCTGCCGGCGAACGCCCGCGCCACACCCCAGATCACCGGCGTGTACAGGTCCGCCAACTCCCGCCACGCCTGTTGGTCCCCGGATGCCACCCGATTCAGCAGCAACGCAGTCGGCCCGGTTCCCCCGACCTCGTACACGACCAGCACCTCCGGAGCTCGGCGATCTCTCTTCGTTCCCACCGAGTAAGAGGACGGAGGGGCGCCGAAAGATTCAGCCGGAGCCGGATACCCCACGATCGGGTCAAGATCCGGCGGTTCGGCTCACTCCGCCGGGACCGGAGCGGGCACCGCGGAGGCGTAGGGGTAGCAGTGCTCGACGAGTTCGCGGGCCCGTTCGGGATCGCGGTCCAGTTGCAGGACGGTGGCGATCGCGGCGGCGACCCGGGGCGCGGCGAAGGAGGTCCCGCTCCAGCTCGCGTAGCCGAAGCGCCGCCCGCCACCTGGTGCCAGCCGGACGAAGCAGCTGCGCACGTCGACTCCCGGCGCCGCGGCGCCGACCCAGTCCCCGGTGCCGGAGAAGCCGGTGATCTTGCCGTCGGACCCGGTGGCCGCGACGCCGAGCACCTCGGGTGCGGCGGCGGGCCAGAACGGCCGGCTGTGGCCGTGGTTCCCGGCAGCCGCGACGACCACGGCCGGGGCCATCGCGCTCAGTTCCGCGGCCAGCAGCTCGGGGCAGCGGTCGTCGGCGGTGTGGCAGCCCGAGGTCAGCACCACCACGTCGACCTGCTCGCCGCGCTCCTGCGCCGAGCGCCGGAGGGCGCGCAGGCCGGCGGCGACCGCGCGGTCGTCGGTGAAGCCGAGCGAGGACAGCACGCGCTGCGGCCGGAGGACCACACCGGGTGCGTGCTGCAGGACGACTCCGCTGACGAAGGTGCCGTGCCCGGCCTGGCGGTCCTGCCCCGAGTCGTCGTCGGCGTCCAGCTCCTCCGGGACGGCGACGAACCCGGGGCGGTCGGCGAACCACGGGTGCGGGTCGCAACCGGTGTCGAGCACGCCCACGACCACCGGCGGGTCCCAGTGCGCCGCAGGCGGTTCCGGAAGCGGTGGCGTGCATTCCGGTTCGCCGCCGGTTCCCCACATCACCGGAGCCCCGAACATGACCGGACTGCCGAGGTGGACGTTGTTCACCGACACGCCGGGGGTCTCCCAGGCCAGCTCGACGCAGTGATCGCGTTCTGCCTCGCGGAGCCGGATCCGGGCCAGCAGCAGGTCTTCGTCGTGGTGGACCCGGTCGACCCAGCGGTGGCACCGGACCAGGACCGTGTCCAGCGAGTCCGCAGGCGCCAGCAACTCCCCCCTCCTGACCAGGCATTCCGCCTCGCCTCCGGGGTCGTGCAGCAGCATCTCGTGCCCGTACGAGGCCCAGGTGCGGTGGAGCTCGTCGAGGTCCAGCCGCGGCCGCTGTTGATCGTGATCCACAGCGGACACCATGCCCCGCTCGGCCGGAGTCCACAGCGGACGGAACTCCTCCGGGGGAACCACGACCACCCCGCTGGGGCGCGTTTGGCCCCTTCCGGTGTCCCCCGAATGCATGGAGAATGCTGACCCAACTGTCGTGATCGTCGCTCCGGGTGGTCCGAAATCGGCCCCTGGAGTGGTTGAATGTGGTCCGGAGGCGTCGATCTCGGCGTAGCCGTTGCCCCACCGCGCCAGATCGCGCGGGCTGACCGGAATTGGCGGTGGTGACCGTGAAGGGAATCCGCGCATCGCGCGTTCCCCGCTCGCGGGTCGCCACGCTCCTCGTGCGGGTGTCGCTCTTCAGCGGCCTGTGCCTCGGGGTGATGGTCGGCGGGGCGACCGCGGCCTCGGCTGCGGACCACGCGCAGGCGGCCAAGCCCAGCGCGTCCGCGGCGGCATCGGCGTCGAACTCGTCCTCCTCCGGCGCCTCCGCCGGAGCCGGTGAGGAGAAGTCGACCCAGCCGGCCTCGAAGCCCGCCAAGCCGAAGCCCGCGAGCCCGCAGGTCGAGAAGCCCGCTCCGGCGAAGCCGGAGAAGGCCCAGCCCGCGAAGCCGGACAAGCCCGCCAAGGCCGAACCCGCTGAACCGGACACGCCGGAACCGGTCTCCGCCGAAGCGCACGAACCGGCGCAGCCCGAGACCGGAACGGGTTCTCAGCCCGAGCACGCGCAGAGCGGCTCCGCCACGTCGCACGGCAAGGCGGTCTCCGACGACGAGCGGGCCGCGCCCGCGAAGGCCGCGAGCAACCACACGCCCCAGGCCGTCGCCCACGGGCAGCCGACGACCGCCGATCCCGCCCCGGCCGGCAAGCCGGTGGTGCGGTACTCGGTGGGGACGAACGGCACCCCCACGGCCGACGACGACGCGCAGCCGCGGGCACCCGACGCCGGTGAGGCGCCAGACGTCGATCCGCCGGTCGGCCCGACCCCTGCCGCGCCCGCGCCGTGCCCGCCTCCGGCGAGTTCGATGACCGCGGCGGGCACCGCCAGCATCGGAGGACTGCGCAACGCGCACGCGATCCTGCCGTGCACACCGGACCTCTCGGACACCGCCACCGTTCTGGTGGCGCAACGCGACATCGGCCCGGACCTCAGCATCCGATCGGTCGAAACCACCGCGTCGCCTGACTGACAGCGGTCGACCCGCTCTGCACGACACCGCATCTGCGGTGACTCTGGTGTCACCACCACCCGATGGACTCCGATCCGGACGCCTGCGCCCGCCGGATCGGTCCGGGGCGCCACCAGTGCCTGCCCGGCAGCGTCGCTGAAGAACATCGCTGATCAAGCGTCTCTGACCTGCTGGAAGTGCAGGACTGGGCCCTGGCCCCGGTGCCGCAATGCCCCTGCGGCACCGGGGTGGCGCCCCTCAGGTCGAACCGCCCGTCGGCACGTCGAGGGGCCGTGCCGACGGGCGGCCGGCAATTCCGGGTGGGATCCGCTGAACCCGCACGGGACCAGCGGGTCCCGCCTGGCGCACGCCTGAAGCTCGCCGCGAGGGGTGTGAGCTTCAGGCGATGGGAACGGTGAGCGGGTTCGGTGCTGGCCCAGGCCGCACCGAACCCGCTGCCGCCGCAAGCCGCTGAATCGCCTCGACCAGCTGCTCGCCGGGCAGCGTGTAGGGCAAGCGGATCCAGCGCTCCAGCGATCCGTTCACCGAGAAGCGCGCCCCCGGGGCCAGTCGCAGACCGTGCGCCTCCGCCGCGACGGCCAACCTGCTGGCGATGGGTTCGCCGACGTCGCACCACAAGGACAGCCCGCCGTCGGGCACGCGGAACCGCCACTCCGGCAAGTGCTCTCGCACCGCTCCGACCAGGACGTCCAACCGTTCACGGCTTTCCACCCGACGCCGGGCCAGGATCGCCTCGGCGTCGTCGAGCAGTTCGGCGAGCACGAGCTGCTCCAGCACGGGGGTGCCCAGGTCGACCGCGGCACGCCCGAGCACCAACCGCTGCACGAACTCCTCACCGGCCCGGATCCACCCGAGTCGCAGCCCTCCCCAGAACGACTTGCCCGCCGAGCCGATGGTGATGGCGCGGTCGGTGAAGCTCGCCATCGGCGGAGGAGACTCCTCGTCGGTGAGGTCGATGTCGACCAACGTCTCGTCGATGACCGCGTTCGTGCAGGTGCGGGCCAGAGCGGTCGCCAGCTTGGCGCGGCCCTCGGCCTCCAGCCGCACACCGGTCGGGTTGTGGAAGTCGGGGATCAGGTAGGCGAGCCGTGGGGAGGTCTGGCGCAGTGTCGCGGTGAGCAGCTCGAGGTCCCAGCCGTCGCCGGTCATCGGCACGGCCACGGGTGTCACGCCGAGCCCGCGCAGCGCCTCGAGCGCGTTCGGGTAGCTCGGGTGCTCGACGAGGACGCGTTCACCCGGCGTGACGAGGGCCCGCAGGACCAGCGCGAACGCGTGCTGGGCACCGTTGGTGACCAGGATCTGCTCAGGAGTGGTCGGCAGGCCGCGCGCGGTGTACCGCTCGGCGATGCGGGTGCGCAGCGCGGGCAGCCCGTGCGGCTGGTAGCCGTGGTCACCGAGCTGCTCGGCGAGCCGGACCTGCGCGCGTTCCACCGCCCCGCGCATCTCGGGCGGAGCGCCGGGAGTGGCCTGGGCCAGGTTGAGCACGCTCGAGTCGGTGGAGGGGAACCAGCCGCCGTGCATCTCGGTGCCGCGCCTCGGATCGGGCAGCCTCACCCAGGAACCGGCGCCGCGCCGGCTGGCCACGAAGCCGTCCTCGCGCAACCGCTCCACGGCCCTGGCGATCAGGGTGCGGCTCACCTCCAGGGCGGCGGCGAGCTCCCGCTCAGCGGGCAACCGGGTTCCGGGCGGGAGCCGCCCGTCGAGCACCAGCTGGCGGATGCCCTCGGCGAGCAGCTGCGAGGAGGGACGCGCGCCGCCGTGCCACGCGCCGAGGAGTTCGACGAGCTTGTGGCCGTGGATGTGCGCACCGGGAGTCGGCAACATGAGTCCACACTAGCCAGATTGGCCATCGCGATGAAGTCCAATCCTCGGGTAGAAGTGACGCATGGCCTCTCCCGCGGTCCCAGTGGACCTCTCACCGCTCTCGATGCGCTTCCGCCCCCTCGCCCGGTTCCCCCAGCTCTTCGGCGGCCTCCTGCTCTACGGCGCGAGCCTGGCGCTGATGGTGCGCGGCGACCTCGGCCTGTCCCCGTGGAGCGTGCTCGACCAGGGCATCGCCGAACGGCTGGGCATCAGCATGGGCACTTCGAGCGCGCTGGTGGGGGCGGCGGTGCTGTTGGCCTGGCTGCCGCTGCGGCAGCGTCCCGGAGTGGGCACCGTCGCGAACGTGCTGCTGATCGCCGTCTCGGTGGACGCCACCCTGGCGGTGTTGCCGACGGTCGACGACCTGGTGCTCCGGAGCGTGCTGCTCGTGAGCGGGGTCGTGCTCAACGCGCTGGCGACCGCGACCTACGTCGGCGCGCGCCTCGGACCGGGTCCGCGCGACGGCTTGATGACCGGGCTGCACGCGCGCACGGGCTGGTCGGTCCGTCTGGTGCGGACGTCCATCGAGGTCTGCGTGCTGGTCGCGGGCTGGTCGCTCGGGGGCACGGCCGGGCTCGGAACGGTGCTGTACGCGACGGCGATCGGACCGCTCACCCAAGCGAGCCTCCGGTTCACCGCCGTGCGGGCGAAAAAAGATCTCTGCCCCTAGAGACATCTTGGATACCACGCAGTAGCATTGACGCCGTCCACCTGACCCCCAGGGGTGGACCTTGACGCCCCCGCACTCCCGGTAACCCCCAGGCCGGTTGAGCGCGGGGGCGTCGCTATTCCTGGCCCACCTTCGCCGTGGACGGCGCCCGTGGTGGCCAAGTTGGACAGCTGTGCCAGAACGGTCCGATCACTTCGGACGGAAGATCAAGGCTCGGCAACTCGGCTCACACACCTTGGTCTGAAGATCCCGAAGGTGTCAGACCACGGGTCTACGGTCCGCGCATGGACTTCCTCGGTGAGTTGAGACGGCAGCTCGAAGCGTTCCGCGTCCTGCTCAGCGGTGACCTCTCCGCCCCGGTCGAGCACTGCCCCGGGTGGAACGTCCTCGGCCTGGCCGGTCACCTCGGCAACGAGAACCTCTGGGTCGCCACGGCGGTCCGCGATCTGCACGGCGACCACCAGCACGTCCCGGTGTCCGCGGACTCGCTGGACACCTGGTTCGCGGGGACATGCGAGACCATGCTGGCGGAGTTGTCGGCCTCGCCGGACACTCCGGCCTGGACCTTCGCCCCGCCCCGCACGGTCGGTTTCTGGCGCCGCCGTCGCTGCCACGAGACGATGGTGCACCGGTGGGACGCCGAGAACGCGCTCGGCCGACCCACCCCGATCGACCCGGGGCTCGCCGCCGACGGCGTCGACGAGGTCCTCGGCACGATGGCCCCGCGCCAAGTCGCCCTGGACCGCACCTCGGCTCCACGGCGAGCGGTCCGCTTCCACGCCACCGACGTCGGTGCGACCTGGACCTACGGGCCGGGCGAACCCGTCGCCGAGATCGCGGCGCCGGCGGAGTCGCTCTACCTCCTCCTCTGGAACCGCGGGCGGCTGGACGACCCACCGATCTCCTGCACCGGAGACCACGACACCGCACGCTCGACGCTGGTGGGCCCCCTGGTCCCGTGACCGCAGCGATGACTTCTCGCCGGGCCGGTGGTCCACCTCTGCAGCGGAACGGAACGGGAGGCGGACATGGCACGAGACCCTGTGATGGGACCGGAACTGGTCGAACTGCTGGAGCGCAGCTACGCGACCACCTCGGTGGTGCTCCACGCAGTTCCGGCGGAGCGCTCGGACGCGCCGAGTCCGTGCGAGCGGTGGACCGTCGGTCAGCTGGGCGGGCACCTCGTCGGAGGCGCGACCTACTTCGGGAAGGCCGTGAACGACCAGTCCCCGGAGCTGCCGACCGAGGAGCCACCGGCGTTCGGTGACGAGCTGGGAGCTGCGTTCGACGAGGCGGCGCGGTTCGACCTGGCCGCCTTCGGCCGGTCGGGTGCCCTCGACCAACCGCACGAGTTCGCGTTCGGGCCGGCGCCGGGATGGGTGATCGCGAACGTCAGCCTGTCGGAATCGGTGCTCCACGGTTGGGACGTGGCGTGCGCGATCGGCGTGCCCTACTCGCCGGACGACGCCGCCGTCGACGCGGTCCTGCGGTTCCAGTCGCAGAGCAGCGAGGACGACCTGCGCTCCGAGGGCATGTTCGGACCGGCCCAACCGGTCCCAGCCAACCCGACCCCGTTCCAGGAGCTGCTGGCGCTCACCGGGCGCCGACCCTGATCCGGTTCGAGCGGAATGGGCGCGGTTGTCCGGGTGACGTGGCACCATCCTGCTGGTGAGCAGGTCAGGTGATTCCGCGAGGTCGCGGGAGCTCGCGCTGTTGAGGCGCGTGCGCGATCGGGTCGATCGCGAGTACGCCCAGCCGCTGGACGTCGAGGCGCTGGCGCGCGGGGTCAACATGTCCGCCGGGCACCTCAGTCGCCGGTTCCGCGCCGCCTACGGCGAGTCGGTCTACGCCTACCTCATGACCCGGCGGATCGAACGGGCCATGGCGCTGCTGCGGCGCGGCGACCTGAGCGTCACCGAGGTGTGCTTCGAGGTCGGCTGCTCGTCGCTGGGGACGTTCAGCACGCGGTTCACCGAGCTCGTCGGAGTGCCTCCCAGCACCTACCGGCGGGAGGCCGCCGGGACCGCGTCGATGGTCCCGTGCCTGGCCAAGCAGGTCACCAGACCGGTCAGGAATCGAGAAGCGCCGTCCCCCAAGGGCTCCTAGCGTGGTTGACATGGACATCCGCATCAACGCCAGCTTCCTCCCGCAGGACGACCCGGAAGCAGCTCTGGCCTTCTACCGCGACCTGCTCGGCTTCGAACTCCGCAAGGACGTCGGCTACAACGGTCTGCGCTGGCTGACCGTGGGCCCCGTCGACCAGCCCGACACCTCCATCGTGCTGCACCCGCCGGGCGTCGACCCGGGCCTCACCGAGGACGAGCGCCAGATGATCCGCGAGATGATGGCCAAGGGCACCTACTCCATGATCGTGCTGGCCACCCCTGACCTCGCCACCACGTTCGACAAGCTGCAGGCCGGCGACGCCGAGATCGTGCAGGAACCCACCGACCAGCCCTACGGGATCCGCGACTGCGCGGTCCGCGACCCCGCCGGGAACCTGATCCGCATCCAGGAACTGAGCTGAACGGAGCCGCCATGCACGTTGCCGACAGCCACGACCTGATCCGCGTGCACGGGGCACGGGTCAACAACCTCCAGGACGTCAGCGTCGAGATCCCGAAGCGCCGGTTGACCGTGTTCACCGGCGTGTCGGGGTCGGGCAAGAGCTCGCTGGTCTTCGGCACGATCGCCTCCGAGTCGCAGCGGATGATCAACGAGACCTACAGCGCGTTCCTGCAGGGCTTCATGCCGACGCTCGCGCGGCCCGACGTCGACGTCCTCGACGGCTTGACCACCGCGATCATCGTCGACCAGGAGCGGATGGGCGCCGACCCGCGCTCGACCGTCGGCACCGCCACCGACGCCAACGCGATGCTGCGGATCCTGTTCAGCAGGCTCGGCAAGCCGCACATCGGCTCGCCGATGGCGTTCTCGTTCAACGTCGCGACGATGAGCGGGGCCGGTGCGGTGACGATGGAACGCGGCGGGATGAAGGTCAAGGAGCGTCGCGAGTTCAGCGTCACCGGCGGCATGTGCCCGAGGTGCGAGGGGCGCGGCAACGTCTCGGACTTCGACCTCTCCCAGCTCTACGACGAGTCGAAGTCGCTGCGCGAGGGCGCGCTGACCATCCCCGGCTACACCATGGACGGCTGGTACGGGCGGATCTACATGGGCTCGGGCTTCCTCGACCCGGACAAGCCGATCCGCAAGTACACCAAGAAGGAGCTGCACAACCTCCTCCACAAGGAAGCCACGCGGGTCAAGGTCGACGGTGTCAACGTCACCTACGAGGGCCTGATCCCGCGGATCCAGAAGTCGATGCTGTCCAAGGACCGCGAGGGGATGCAGCCGCACATCCGCGCGTTCGTGGACCGGGCGATCACCTTCACCACCTGCCCCGAGTGCGAGGGCACCCGGCTCAACGAGAACGCACGGTCGTCGAAGATCGCCGACATCAACATCGCCGACGCCTGCGCGATGCAGATCACCGACCTCGCGGAATGGGTCAGCGACCTGGAGGAGCCGTCGGTGAAGCCGCTGCTCGGGAAGCTCCGCCACACGCTCGACTCGTTCGTCGAGATCGGTCTTGGGTACCTGTCGCTGGACCGGTCCGCCGGGACGCTCTCCGGCGGTGAAGCGCAGCGCACCAAGATGATCCGGCACCTCGGATCGTCGTTGACCGACGTGACCTACGTCTTCGACGAACCCACGATCGGGCTGCACCCGCACGACATCGAGCGGATGAACAACCTGTTGCTGCGGTTGCGCGACAAGGGCAACACCGTGCTGGTCGTCGAGCACAAGCCCGAGACGATCGCCATCGCCGACCACGTCGTCGACCTGGGGCCGGGCGCCGGCACCGACGGCGGAACGGTGTGCTTCGAGGGTGACGTGGCCAGGTTGCGCGCCAGCAACACCGTGACCGGCAAGCACTTCGACGACCGGGCTGCGCTGAAGCCCGACGTCCGCGAGCCCACCGGTGCGCTGGAGATCCGCGGGGCAGACGCGAACAACCTGCGGGACGTCGACGTCGACGTCCCGCTCGGGGTGCTGTGCGTGGTCACCGGTGTCGCGGGATCGGGCAAGAGCTCGCTGGTCCACGGCTCCCTCCGCGCCGACGAAGGCGTGGTGGCCGTCGACCAGAGCGGCATCCGCGGTTCGCGGCGCAGCAACCCGGCGACCTACACGGGACTGCTCGACCCGATCCGCAAGGCCTTCGCCAAGGCCAACGGCGTGAAGCCGGCGCTGTTCAGCGCCAACTCCGAGGGCGCCTGCCCGAACTGCAACGGCGCCGGGGTCATCTACACCGACCTGGGGATCATGGACACCGTCGCCACGACCTGCGAGGAGTGCGAGGGCAGGCGGTTCAACGCTTCGGTGCTGGAGTACCGGTTCGGCGGTCACGACATCAGCGAGGTGCTGGACATGTCGGTCGCCCAGGCCGAGGACTTCTTCGGCTCCGGCGAGGCCCGCACACCAGCGGCGCACAAGATCCTGGAGCGCATGGACCAGGTCGGGCTCGGCTACTTGCGGCTCGGGCAGCCGCTGACCACGCTGTCCGGGGGTGAGCGGCAGCGCCTCAAGCTCGCCACGCACATGGGCGAGAAGGGCGGCGTGTACGTCCTCGACGAGCCCACGAGCGGTTTGCACCTGGCCGACGTGGAGCAGTTGCTCGGGTTGCTGGACCGGCTCGTGGACTCCGGCAAGTCGGTGATCGTCATCGAGCACCACCAAGCGGTCATGGCCCACGCGGACTGGATCATCGACCTGGGTCCCGGGGCCGGTCACGACGGTGGCCGCATCGTCTTCGAAGGCACCCCTGCCGAGCTGGTCAAGTCCGGCACGACCCTCACGGCACAGCACCTCGCCGCCTACGTCGACGCCTGAGCCCGGGGGTGGCCACCCCGACGAGGCGGCCACCCTCTGGCAAATCCGGTGGAGCCGCCGAGACTCCGGTCGTTAGGCTCCGCGCCGTGATGCAGCAGTTCTTCTTCCGCCTCGGCTGACTCGGCTTCCGCGAGTCCTGGCGCCACGATCCCGGCGCCTCCCGAGTCATGCCTGGAGGAACTGTGCTCTTGTTGGTCAGCGGTGCGTCGTGCGTCGGCAAGACCACCGCGCGCCTGCACGCCCGTCACCAGCTCGACGAGTCCTTCGAGACCGCCGAGCTGTTCACGCTCGGAGCGATCCCCGCCGTGCCGACCGTCGCCTGGCGTCAGCAGCAGGTGGAGGTCGCGGTCCGACGTGCGATCGACCTCGAAGCCGAGGGCAAGCACCTGCTCTTCGCAGGGGACCCGGTCCCGGTGGGCGAGGTGCTGGCCGCTCCCAGCGCCGACCGGATCGTCGTCGCCGCCTGCCTGCTCGACGTCGACGAGCAGACCCACCTCGACCGCCTCGCGCGTCGGGGCGACCCCGAGGAGCTGGTCCCCCTGCACCAGGGTTTCGCCACCTGGCTGCGCGCCCACGCCACCGACCCCGGCCACGTTCCGGAAGCCGTCACCCAGGACGGCTGGTCCGACATGCGCTGGGAACGCTGGACGGACCGCTCGCCAGGACCGGAGTGGGCGATGACCGTCATCGACACCTCGCCCCTCACCCCGGAGCAGGTGGGGGCTGAGGTGGCGAGCTGGTGCCGCCGAGCGATCGCCGGTGCAGCACCGTGCTTCCCGGCGGGGTGGTTCGAGCGCCCGTAGTCATCGATCACCTCCTCGGGCGCCTCTCCCGGGGACGACTCCGCGAGCAATGGCCATGTCGACAAACCGCTGTGACGCCGCCGTGAGCAAGGTCCGTGCTCACGGCGGCGTCGGCGGTGACCTAGCACGCCGGACGGCCGACCACAGCAGCGCCGATGCGCTCCCGCGGTGGACACCACAACCTCAACGGGCCCGGCACTGGGCCTGGACCGCTCACCGTGCGGGACTCACCGCTCCTCGCAACCCGCCTTGCTGCGTGCACGTCCTGCGTCCTGCTCCAGGAAGTCCAGCACCCGTCGCCAGGTCAGCTCCGCCGCAGCGACGTCGTGGTCGGGGAGTTCCGGGTCGGTGTAGAAGTGGCCCACGCCCGGATACCGGAAGACCTCCAGCTCGAGCCCGGACCGCCGCACCACCTCGCGCAGCGCCGCAACGCGCTCGGCCGGTGCGAACTCGTCCGGGTCCGCCGCGTGCAACTGCACCCGCAGACCGGAGCGGACGGGCTCGGGAAGATCGGCGGCCGCGTGCAGGAACAGCACGCCTCCGGTCGCGGGACGCTCCGGCAGGAGCGCGGACACCACTCCCGTCCCCATGGACATCCCGGCCAGCACGGCCTCACCCGGCACACCCGCGAGCGCGCGCCGGGCACGCTCGACCACCACCGCCCAACCGACCTGCTCGAGCAGCCGAAACCCTCCCTCGAGAGTCGAGGCGGTACCCCCGCCGAAGAGATCGGGCACCACCACCTCGTGCCCAGCGCGACGAAGCCGCTCAGCAGCGTTCAGCTCCACCGCGCGCAACCCCAGAACGGAGTGGAACAACACGACCCGAGCCACCCCACCATCATGACCCCAGGCCCCAAGACCAGCACTGACGCGCCAACAGGGCCGAGGCACAGCCGGTCCCCGCACCTCGTGCGCATGTCATCCGGGCTGCTCTCGACTTCGAGATCGACGCCGCCGATGGGCGGCGACCTTGTGACGGTTCAGGCAGGTCGACGAGCAGAAGACTCGCCGACCAGCCGGCGAGGCATCCGCGTAGACATCCACGCAGTGGGAAGCCCCGCACGTTCCGATCCGCGCCTGCCCGTGGTTCAGGAGCCAGTCGAGCACGCAGGTCGCCAGCGCTGCGGGGAGCACCCCCTCCGGTCTGTCGACCGTCCAGCGCAGCCCAGACTCCGTCGCTACCGGGGTGGGGCCGGTTGATCGCAGCACGACGTTCAACTCGTCGAGAGCACGGCCTTCACCGGCCGACGAGAACACACCGTAGATCGCATTCGCCACTCCTGCGAGGTCAGCGAGCGTGTGTTCGGGGAAACCGCCCGGCCAGGCCAACAGTTCGGACGCATCCGGGTACGGCGCTGCCTGCTCGTCCGCTACCGCACGCGGGCGATCGGCGTACTCGTTCACGAACTCGACCAGGCAGCTCAGGTCGAGCAGGGGGACGGTGAACATGGCGCCAGCGTAACCCTGGAACCTCTTCCTCCTGGTTACGCGACTGGTAACCTGTGACAACGTGCCATGGGGTTACACGTCGATCGACCTCAGTGTCCTGCCCGCATTCCTCGCCGCCGTCGCCATCATCTTGCTTGCTCCGGGGCCCGACATGGCCTTCATCGTCGCCACCGGGCTGAAAACCGGACGGACGGGCGCGATCCGAGCCGCGCTCGGCATCACCGCAGGAGTCAGCGTCCACGTGGTCCTCACTGCCGTCGGCCTCGGAGCGTTCCTCGCCGCCGCACCAGGCGTCGTCGACGCGATCCAGCTCGGAGGCGCCGCGTACCTCGCCTACCTCGCGTGGACGACCTGGAGGTCCAGCGGCGCGCCGTGGGAACCGTCCACGGTGAGGCCCTCGAAGGTGTTCCGGCGCGGGTTCGCGGTGAACATCTCCAACCCGAAGATCATGCTCTTCTTCACCGCCTTCCTGCCGCACTTCCTCGGCGGTGCCCGCCAGAACCCCGTCTTCCAGCTCCTCGTGCTCGGCTTGGTCCTGCAGGTGATGGCGCTCGTCGTGGATCTCGCGATCGGTTGCGCCGCTGGGACGATCCGCGACCGGGTACTGCACAACGGGAGGGTTCGAACATCGCTGGAACGGTTCGCGGCTGGTGTCTACGGCGCTCTGGCGACCCTCCTCCTGATCGACACCGTCCGTTGAAGAGCAGCGGTGAGGACTTCGCGGCCAGCTCGAGGGCCTGGCGCGACATCGGCTCGGCTGGGGTGCTGATCTGGCACACGGTAGGAACCCGTGCTCACCGGATAGCGCGTTCCCGCTCACGCCCACCACGGACGACGGCATCGACGAGAAGGCGTTCGTCGGACTGTTCGACCGACTGGCGGCTGCGGAGGTGGACTCGATCACCGCTCTCGGCTCCACGGGTTGCTACCCCTACTTCGACCGCGACGAGCGCGCCCGCGTCGCACGGTTGGCCGTGGAGCACGCCGGCGGCATCCCCGTGATCGTCGGCATCGGTTGTATGCGGACCCGCGAGGTGCTCAGGCTGGCTGAGGACGCGCAGCGCGCGGGCGCTTCGGCTGTCCTGCTCCCGCCGATGTCGTTCCACCCGCTGACCGCGGACGAGGTCTTCGGCCTCTACGAGGACGTCACCGCTGAGCTCTCGGTTCCGCTCGTGGTCTACGACAACCCCGGCACCACGCGTTTCACCTTCACCGACGAGCTCCACGCCCGCATCGCCGAGCTGCCGAACATCGCCTCGATCAAGATCCCCGGCGTGCCCGCCACTCCGGACGAAGCCGAGGCCCGCATCGCCCACCTCCGGGCGGTGCTGCCCTCGTCGGTGACCCTCGGGGTGAGCGTCGACCCGCTGGCAGCGACCGGTCTGATCACCGGGTGCGACGCCTGGAACTCCGTCCTCGCCGGCACCGTGCCCGAACCCGCCGTGGCGATCACACGCGCAGCGCAGGCAGGGGATTCAGCGTCCGCGACCGCGGAGTCGGAACGGTTGCAGCCGCTCTGGGACCTGCTCACGCGCCACGGAAGCCTGCGCGTCGTCTCCGCGATCGCCGAGGTCCTCGGTCTCGTCGGGCACCCGACCCTGCCGCGCCCTCTGCACGGCCTGAGCTCGGACGAGCGCGCCGACGTGGTCGAGGTCGTCGAACGCCTCGCCCTGCACTGACCGCACCCTGGGTACGCCTACCGATCTGGGAGTGGCGGCAGCGGCAAGGGCAGGCCCGGAAGGCCGTCGATGCTCGTGGCGATGTGTTCCTTCTTGTGGAAGTACGCGTCGAGCGACTCGTCCGTCTCGCGCGCGAACCGCGAGGTGTGCAGTGCGCGGTCCTCGGTGAACGTCATGAACGGCACCGCGTACCCGCAGGTGTCGCGGATATTCTCCGCGGTGACGAGGATGATCGCCCGCAACCCGTTCTGGGTCGGGTCCACTTCCAGGAAGTGGCGCAGCAACTCGGTCCAGCGTTCGTCGTCGCGGAAGACCGGCTCTCCTCGTCCGTGGACGCGCACGATGTTCGGCGGTCCCTCGAAAGCGCACCACATCAAGGTGATGCGGCCGTTCTCCCGCAGGTGCGCGATCGTCTCAGCGTTGCTGCCGGCGAAGTCGAGGTAGGCCACCGTCCGGTCATCGATCACGGCCAGTGAACCGGTCATGCCCTTCGGCGAGAGGTTGACCGTGCCGTCCCCGTCCAACGGAGCCGTCGCGGTGAAGAAGATGTGTTGCGCCTCGATGAAGGCGCGCAACCTGCCCTGGATGCGCTCGTAACTCTTCCCCATGAACCGAGCATGACGCGGACGCTCGGGGATCGAGCTCATGTGGGACCGATATCACCCTCGGTCCACGCGCGCCTTCAGACAGTCGCCCACGGGCGGCCGGCCGACACCGCGAAAAACCGTTGGTGACCTCCACCCGCAGGTGGTCGACTTGATCCGGTCGAGAACCTGCCGTGGTGGGGAGAGGTGTGCGGCGCTCCGCGAGCGCACCAGCCCTGTTGGGTGCGGGCGCCTTCGTGGTCGGGACGTGCGAACTCGTGCTGGCAGGACTGCTGCCAGAACTCGCACGCTCCCTGCAGGTCACGGTCGTGAGGGCCGGTCAGGCGGTGACGGTCTTCGACCTCGCCGCCACGATCTCCGGCCCGCTGCTCGCGGCCGCGACCGTCCGGTGGGATCGACGAGCCGTTCTGCTCTTGGCCTTGGGCTCCTACCTGACCGGAACCGCCGTGAGCGGTGTCGCCGGGTCGTTCGGCCTCCTGCTCGTCGCGCAGGTCCTGGCTGCCTGCGGAGCGGGGTTGTTCCTGCCCACAGCCACCGTTGCTGCGGCGGCGATCACGGGGCCGGAACGGCAAGGCCGAGCGGTGGCCACCGTGACCACCGGGATGACGGTCGCGATCGCGGTAGGCGCCCCGCTGGGTACGGCGCTCGCAGCGCTGGCCGGTTGCGGGCGACGATGGCCTCGCTGTCGGCGCTGGCGGTCCTGGCAGCGCTCGCGGTCGTCACGTGGATCCCGCCAGTTCGAGCGAGCGACCACGAGGCGCTGGGATTGCGCCAGCGGTTGTCGCCGCTCATCGACCGCAGAGTGCTCGCGCTCCTCGGAACCACCCTGGTCGCGTTCACCGCGATCTACATCCCCTACACCTACATCTCAGTCGTGGTCGCCGACGCCACCGGAGGGCGCGGACTGTGGTGGGCGGTGCTCCTGTCCGTCCTCGGAGTCTCGGGGATCGTCGGCAACCTCGTGGCCGGCCGCCTCGCGGACCGGTTCGGAGGACGTCCCGTCGTCGCCGGAGCACTGGTCGGACTCGCGATCGTGTTCGTGCTGACGCCGCTGTGGAGCGCATCGCTCCCGACGGCCGTGGTCGCCGCAGCGGCCTACGGGCTCATCGGGTTCGGAGTGAGCGCTCCGCAGACCTCACGCATCCTGCGCCTCGGCGCGCAACCTTCCCTCTCGGTCGCGCTCAGCGGGGCGGTCCTCTACCTCGCCATCGCGCTCTCCGGGGAGAGCGGCGGCGCAGCCATCGCGGAATTCGGACCGGGATCGATCGGTCTGCTCGCCGGAGCAGGACTGATCCTCGCGCTGGTCCTGTCCGAAATCGCGCACCGTTCGCGGAGCGAACCCCACTCCTGACTGGTTCCGCAGGCCGCAGCAACACCGGCTGGGGTGCAGCCTCGACTTCCGGTTCCCCGGAGGACCGAGCGAGCGGGTCGACGTCTTCGCTGTCAGCAGGACTGACGGAGCCGTGAGGGAGGGGCAGCCGCTGCCGACCAGGCGGGGGCAGCCCACCCGAGACCGAGCGCTTCTACCGGCTCTTCGCCGTTCGGCGAACCCGTGGGTCCATGTTCAAGCCGGAACACCCGGGTTGGCACGTCCCGATCACGATCGGCCGATGGGGCACGCGTGGAACCAAGAAACGCTTCGCACGCCAGTGGCGGTCACCGGCGCAGCCCCGGCCAGCTCGACCGCGTGCTGGCTAGCGCCCTGCGAGGCGCCGACCTGCAGCGGCAGGCTCGGTGACGAGGGATCTTGCTACGGTTTCCGGACGGAAGATCAGCGTTCGTAGGTGTAGCTGTAAGTGCCGTAGGGCGTGGTGCAGGTGGTGGTGTCGCCCTTCTGCACGCAGCTGGTGCTCGGAGAGCGGTAGCTGAAGGTTCCCTCCTCCCGCGGGCTCTTCGACCTGGGCTTCTGCGTCGTGGACCTGTGCTTCTTGGAGATCACGGGCTGCTCGGAGATCACCTCACCGTCGCGCGTGATCACCAACTCCTTGGAGTTGATGGTGTAGACGTGACCATCGTTCTCCTCGGTCTCGTACGTCCCGGCGGAGATGCGATCGGCAGGCAGGGTGATCGACCCGGCCGCGCCGGAACCGTGGTAGTAGACCTGCCCGGAGACCGTGCACAACCGCACGCGCGACTGCTTGGTCCGATACGTCGCGAAGCACTTGTCCCGTTCCTGTTGAACTGCCGAGCCCTGTGACTGAGCAGCAGGCTGAACCGAGGGGTCGGCAGCAGCGGCCGTAGCCCCGAGGCCCAGGCACGATCCCGCCAGGGCTAAGGCGAAGAGAGCATGACGCATGTGTCATCACCTCGAAGCCAGTCTCGGCAGACGGCGTCGGGGCAGGAAGGGCCGAAGGGCCGCGGAGCTGTCGGTCAGCCGGGCACGGACTCGCGTCGAGAACGCTGTGATCAGTTTCGAGCGGGGGGCGTTCCGGCCGGTGGCGGCGGCCACGGAGTCGCACTCGATCAGCGTCCCGGCAGGTGCACGGTCTGACGGGTCCAGGTGCGGCGGGACCTGCCGGGCGACCGCACGGTGGTTCGAGGAAGAGCTGGCGGAGTCACCTTGCCCGGTGCGCACACCATCGAGGTGGCTCAAGTTCGGGCTGACTGACGCTGTGGATCCGCTCCCGCTCGATCGCTCGCACCGCCTGCAGCCGCAGCAGCTCGCGCTCGACCTGTCACGTTGAGCTGAGACCCAGACGGAGACCAAAAAAGCCCCTCCGGGATCCGGAGGGGCTTTCCTGCAGCTCTGAGCGGTGGCCAGGGGCGGGGTCGAACCGCCGACCTTCCGCTTTTCAGGCGGACGCTCGTACCAACTGAGCTACCTGGCCGATAGCGTCCGGCGCGTTGCCGTTCGCCTTGGCGACCCAGACGGGACTCGAACCCGCGACCTCCGCCGTGACAGGGCGGCGCGCTAACCAACTGCGCCACTGGGCCATGCTTCACTCTTCAGTTGTTCGTACCCCCAACGGGATTCGAACCCGCGCTACCGCCTTGAAAGGGCGGCGTCCTAGGCCGCTAGACGATGGGGGCTAGACCGATCCGGAACCGGCCCGGCCTTCGCCTCCAACCGGCTTTCCCTTTCGGGGCGCCCCGTTGGCGATGATGAAAGCTTACGACACACGCTTCCGGCCGCCCAAACGGGGGGCCCCCTAAGCGGCGCGACACTCTCGCGGGCCGCCCCGGCGCCCCGCGCCATGGATCAATCCTAGCCCTCTGACCAGCCCGTGAGCCAGATCCGGCAAGCCGCGACCCTGGCGGCCCGAGAACCGCCCGCACGGGGTTACCACCGCCCGAAACGGTCGAATCGGACGTGAGCCGGTTTTTGTGATCCACGACTCAAGCGCGGCCGCCCGTGTCGACCGCCCGCGCGCCGTCGGTGACGAGGCCCGGCAGCAGCACCCGCCACGACTCCTCGATGCGGGCGGTGAGCCGCTGCGGTTCGCAGGCGGCGAGCAAGTTGGTACCGGCGACCACCGCGTGGCAGAGGCGAGCCATCGCCGTCGGATCCACGCCGGCCCGCAGCACCCCGGTCGGACGCCCTGATGAGGTCGTCGAACAGGGACGCCCAGCCATCTGCGTCAGTGCCGATGCGGTTGCTCGCGAGCAGCAGGCCGGCACGCAGCAGCACGTCTTCTTCGAGGCGGCGCGCCGTGTCGCAGGTGAGGCCGACCATCGTGGCCAGCGGGTCCTGCGCGCCCTCGTACCAGCGACTGCTCAGCTCGGCGAGGTTGTCGCGGTAGTGGGCGACCAGGGTTTCCACTCCGCCACCTCCGGCTTCCCGCTGAAGTGGAAGTGGAACGCACCCTTGGTCGTCGCACAGTGGCGCAAGATCGCGCTGAGCTTCGCAGCTTCGTAGCCGACCCGGTCGATCTCCTCGGCCGCGGCGACCAGGATCGGGTGACGCGTGCCCCGTGTTGCTGCGGCATAGATCGACTCCGACCCCGACGGCAGTGCCTGACCCGCCCGTGCGGGCGACACCACGCCCGAAGGGGTGATCAACATGCCACCGGAAGTTACTCCGGAACCCAGTCTTTCGCCCAGCGGAACAACCGCGCATCACACGTTCGGAGATCGCGTGCCGACCGTGAGTTCGTGATCGAGCTCGTCTCGCCGCATCGCCGGTCCGCGCCCGGTCCGGCGTTCAGCGCGACCCAGGTCAGCGCGCCACGGGCGGTTGCCCGTCGTCGTCCGGGACCAAGCCCAGCATGTCCAGCAGCAGGCGGCAGTCCTCCGCGCTCTCGGCGCTGCGAGCGACGGCGACCCTGGCTCGGTGGACTTGCTCCTCCGAGATGCGCGAAGGCTCGCCGACGCGCTGCCCAGGCACCGCGGACGATGGCCGCGACTGCCCGTCTTCCTGCTGCCACAAGAACTTTCGTACGTCCAGCGACCCGTACATGGCGCCTCCCAGGCCTCGGGTGTCGGCCGCAGGTTATCCACAGCTTGTCAACAACCGCAGCCCCCCAGAGAGTGATTCGTTGTCAACTGAGAGTAATCGCGTGCGTGTGTCGATCCACTTCGGATATTGCGTGCGCCACAACCTGCGTCCTATCCGGACAACGAACGGAACGGCGCACGCATTCCGGAGGGAGCAGGTCGACAACCCGCCGGGGCGCGGAGACCTCCGACCGGGCGTCGGCGGGAGCGCCGGATGCACGAATCGTGGCCGGAACACTCCCCGCGTGAGGGAGGCGCGTGCCACAATCGGCCTCGCTGACACACCCCCGGTCAGCACCTGTGGAGATCCCCTCCGGCCCTCGCGCTCTTCCCCCTGGCGCGAGGGCCTTCCACGTCAGAGCGGGTGTTCACCATCCGCGGCCCGGTCGGGGCCCACCGCTGGACGCGGTGGCCGACCTCGGATCGCCGGACGGTGGCCGAGGCCGATGCGATAGGCAGGCCGCAACACAACCGTTATCGTGTCGGCGTGGCTCTAGGACGAACCAAGGCGAATCGGCAGCGCAAGCCTGTCGAGGATGCCGAACCGGACCCCGAATTCGAGTCGTACCTGGCTGCGCTGAACCCGGAGGAAAGCCCCGAAACAACCGGGTCAGGGCGTCGCTTCGGTGCCGCTCAGGTGTACCAGCTGCGCCTGCCGCTGCTCGCCAACGAGCGTCTCCGCGAGCTCGCCTTCAAGCAGGGAACCTCCCCCGCCGCACTCGCGCGGGACTGGGTGCTGCAGCACCTGCAGATCGCCGAGGAGGAGCAGCCGGCGGAACCGCAGGCGCAGCAGCCCACGGCGCAGCAGCCCGCGGCTCACGGGCCCACGGCCCAGGGGCCTGCATGGCCCGGCCAGGACGGCCCGTACCCCGACAACACCCCCGACCCGATGCCTTCCGGTTTCGCTGGAGGGATCCCCGACGTGGAGCAGACCGAGGAGATGACCGTCCCGGTCGACCGCTACCGCCCGATGTGACGTGGACACGAGGAGGCCGTGGTCGCGAGCAGGACTCGCCACCACGGCCTCGTCGTCGTCTCAGGCCGGCAGGCCCAGCTCCCGGGCGATGAGCATCAGCTGGACCTCGCTGGTGCCCTCCCCGATCTCGAGGATCTTGGAGTCGCGGTAGAAGCGGCCCACCGGCGTCTCGTTCATGAAGCCGTAGCCGCCGAAGATCTGGGTGGCGTCGCGGGCGTTGTCCATCGCCGCGTTCGACGAGGCCAGCTTCGCGATCGCGGCCTGCTTCGTGTACGGCTCACCGCGCAGCATCCGCGCCGCCGCGTCGTAGTAGGCCAGGCGGGCCGTGTGGGTCCGCATCTCCATCTGGGCGACCTTGAACTGCATCGCCTGGTACTCGCCGATCTTGCGGCCGAACGCCTCACGTTCGCCCAGGTAGCGCAGGCACTCGTCGACGCAGCCCTGGGCGGTGCCGACACCCAGCGCTGCGATCGCCACCCGCCCCTCGGTGAGCGTGGCCAGGAACTGGGCGTAGCCCCGGCCCCGTTCGCCGACGAGGTTCGACGCCGGCACGCGGCAGTCGTCGAAGGACAGCGCGTGGGTGTCGGAGGCGCTCCAGCCGACCTTGGAGTATTTCTTGGCGACGGAGAAGCCCGGGGTCCCCGAGGGCACCATGATCGCTGAGATCTCCTTGCGGCCGTCCGGGCGTTCCCCGGTGACCGCGGTGACCGTGACGAACCCGGTCATGTCGGTGCCGGAGTTGGTGATGAACGCCTTCGCGCCGTTGATCACCCACGCGTCACCGTCGAGCACAGCGGTGGTGCGGGTGGCACCCGCGTCCGAGCCGCCGTCGGGTTCGGTGAGGCCGAACGCGCCCAGCACTTCACCGGTGGCGAGCTTGGGCAGCCACTCGCGCTTCTGCTCCTCCGACCCGAAGCGCAGGACGGGCATGATCCCCAGCGAGACACCGGCCTCCAGGGTGATCGCCACCGACTGGTCGATGCGGCCGAGTTCCTCCAGCGCGAGGCACAGCGCGAAGTAGTCACCGCCCATGCCGCCGTGCTCCTCGGGCACCGGCAGGCCGAACAGGCCCATCTCGCCCATCTTGCGCACCAGCGGGTAGGGGAACTCCTCGCGCTCGTAGTAGTCAGCGATGACGGGCGCTACTTCCTTGCGCGCGAAGTCCTGCACGCTCTGCCGCAGCGCTTCGTGCTCCTCGCTGAGCCGGTGGTCCACCATCGCGTCATGCCTCCCCTTCTGCGGTGAGGACGGCCAGCGGCTGGTCGAGCCCGACCGGCTGTCCCTTCCTCGCGTGAACTTCGGTGACGGTGCCGTCGATCGGGGCGGTGACGGTGTGCTCCATCTTCATCGCCTCGACGACGAACAAGCGTTGTCCGCTGCGCACCTGCTGCCCCTGGGTCACGTCGGTGACCAGCACCGTTCCCGGCATCGGAGCTGTGACGACACCGTCGGAACGCCCTGCGGTGCCGCCGCGCTCGGCCAGCAGCCGGTGCTCGGTGAGCGCCCAGGTGTGCCCCTCGGCGGCGAGCCAGGTCGTGCCGTCGACGTGCGCGTACCGGTAGTGGCGGGTGCGCCCCTGGTAGGTGGCGGTGAGGGTGTCGCCGTGGACGTGCGCGGACACCTCGGACGACGACGTCGTCCCGCCGGTCTCGACGGCCACCTCGGCGTGCTCCGGGGTGCCTCGGAGGTGGACCTTGATGTCGTCGGTGAACCGCCAGGTGCTCCACGCCAGCGGTCCGATGCGCCAGCCGTTGGGCACGTCCCACGGGTCGGAGCCGCTGCGGGGTTGAGCGGCGATGAGGCGTTCCAGGGCGGCCGCGACGTAGGCGTGCTCGGGGACGTCGGCCTCGGTGAGGGCGTCCAGGTCTCGTTCGACCAGGCCGGTGTCGAGGTCCCCCGCGAGTACGCAGGGGTGCTGCAGCAGGGCGCGCAGGAACGCGATGTTGCTGCTCAGGCCCAGGATCGTGGTGTCGGCCAGGGCTTTGTCGAGTCGGCGCAGCGCGTCACCCCGGCCGGGGGCCCAGGCGATGACCTTGGCGAGCATCGGGTCGTAGTCGGAACCGACGCTGCCGCCCTGGCGGATGCCGGAGTCGACGCGGACGCCCGGCCCGGTGGGCTCGTGGACGGCGAGGAGTTCGCCGCCGGTGGGCAGGAAGCCGCGTGCCGGGTCCTCGGCGTACACGCGAGCCTCGACCGCGTGGCCGTCGAGCGAGAGGTCCTGCTGCGTCCACGCCAGCGGCTCACCGGAGGCGACCCGGACCTGCTGCTCGACCAGGTCGACCCCGCGTTCCCCGCGCACGGCCGTGACCAGCTCCGTCACCGGGTGCTCGACCTGCAGACGGGTGTTCATCTCCATGAAGAAGAACTCGTCTGGCCGGTCGGCGGAGACGATGAACTCGACGGTGCCGGCGCCGGTGTACCCGACGGCCCGGGCCGCGTCGGCCGCCGACGCGCCGATGCGAGCGCGGGTCTCGGCGTCGAGCAGCGGCGACGGGGCCTCTTCGACGATCTTCTGGTGCCGCCGTTGCAGGCTGCACTCGCGCTCACCGAGGTGCACGACGTTGCCGTGCGAGTCGGCGAGGACCTGGACCTCGATGTGCCGGGGCCGCGAGACGAAGCGCTCGACGAACAGCGTGTCGTCGCCGAAGGCCGCGCCGGCCTCGCGGCGCGCCGAAGTGATCTGGTCGTCGAGCTCGGTGTCGGCGTGCACCAGGCGCATCCCCTTGCCTCCGCCGCCAGCCGAGGGCTTGAGCAGCACGGGGAGGCCGACCTCCAGCGCGGCCCGGTGCAGGTCGGCGTCGGTCATGTCGGGGTCGCTGCGGCCCGGCACGACCGGGACGCCGGCGGCCGAGACCGTCTGCTTGGCGCGGATCTTGTCGCCCATCGACTCGATCGCGCTCGCGGGCGGGCCGATGAACACCACACCCGCTTGCTCGCAGGCGCGCGCGAACTCGGCGTTCTCGGCGAGGAAGCCGTACCCGGGGTGGATGGCCTGCGCTCCGGCCTCCCGGGCGGCGTCGAGGATCCGCTTGCCGTTGAGGTAGCTCTCGGACGCCAACGCCGGCCCGATGTGGACGGAGGTGTCGGCTTCGGTGACGTGCCTGGCACCGCGGTCGGCGTCGCTGAACACCGCGACCGAGCGAATGCCCAGCTCACGCAGGGTGCGGATGACCCGGACCGCGATCTCGCCGCGGTTGGCGACCAGCACGGTGTCGAACATGCTCATCCCTCACATCCGGAAAACGCCGTAGGAGATCGGCTCGAGCGGTGCGTTGCCCGCTGCCGAGATGGCCAGGCCCAGCACGTCCCGGGTCTGCTTGGGGTCGATGACGCCGTCGTCCCAGAGCCGGGCCGTCGCGTAGTACGGGTGCCCCTGGTGCTCGTACTGGTCGCGGATCGGCTGCTTGAAGGCCTCCTCGTCCTCGGCCGACCACTCCTCGCCGCGCGCGTCGAGCTGGTCGCGGCGGACGGTGGCCAGCACGGACGCCGCCTGCTCGCCGCCCATCACCGAGATCCGGGCGTTGGGCCACATCCACAGGAAGCGAGGCGAGTACGCCCGGCCGCACATCGAGTAGTTGCCGGCACCGAAAGAACCGCCGATGACCACGGTGAACTTGGGGACCCGGGCGCAGGCGACGGCGGTGACCATCTTCGCGCCGTGCTTGGCGATCCCGCCGGCCTCGTAGTCCTTGCCGACCATGAACCCGGAGATGTTCTGCAGGAACACCAGCGGGATCGAACGCTTGTCGCAGAGCTCGATGAAGTGCGCGCCCTTCATCGCCGCCTCGCTGAACAGGATGCCGTTGTTGGCGACGATGCCCACCGGTTGGCCGTGGATGCGGGCGAATCCGGTGACCAGGGTCTGGCCGTAGTCGTGCTTGAACTCGGCGAAGCGGCTGCCGTCGACGATCCGCGCGATCACCTCGCGCACGTCGTAGGGGGTGCGCGAGTCGGTGGGCACGGCGCCGTAGAGCTCCTCGGGGTCCACCGCGGGCTCCTCGCTCGGCGCGACCTCCCACGGGCGCGGCTCGCGCGGGCCCAGCGTGCTGACGATGTTGCGGACGATGCGCAGCGCGTCGGCGTCGTCCGCGGCGAGGTGGTCGGTCACGCCGGAAGTGCGCGAGTGCAGCTCGCCGCCGCCCAGCTCCTCGGCGGTGACCTCCTCGCCGGTGGCGGCCTTCACCAGGGGCGGGCCGCCGAGGAAGATCGTGCCCTGCTCGCGGACGATCACGGCCTCGTCGCTCATCGCGGGCACGTAGGCGCCGCCGGCCGTGCAGGAACCGAGCACAGCGGCGATCTGCGGGATGCCCCGGGCGGACATGGTGGCCTGGTTGTAGAAGATCCGGCCGAAGTGCTCGCGGTCCGGGAACACCTCGTCCTGCCTGGGCAGGAACGCGCCACCCGAGTCGACCAGGTACAGGCAGGGCAGGTTGTTGTGCAGCGCGACCTCTTGGGCGCGCAGGTGCTTCTTCACCGTCACCGGGTAGTAGGTGCCGCCCTTGACGGTCGCGTCGTTGGCCACGATCACGCACTCGCGCCCGGAGACCCTGCCGACCCCGGTGATCATCCCGGCGGAGGGCGCCTCGTCGTCGTAGAGGCCGTGCGCGGCCATCGGCGAGAGCTCCAGGAACGGAGAGCCCCGGTCCAGCAGCGCGTCCACCCGGTCCCGGGGCAGCAGCTTGCCGCGCTCGACGTGGCGGATCCGCGCCTTCTCCGGACCGCCCAGCCGAGCTCTGGCCAGCTGCGCGTTGAGGTCGTCGACGAGCTTGGCGTGCTGCTCGGCGTTGCGCGCGAACTCCTCGGAGCTCGGGTCCACCGACGTGCGCAGGGCGGGCGCATCCATGAGCCACACCTTCCACTGGGATTCCCGGCCGCGAGGTGGTCGGCCGGGACGGTTAGTCAGCGTTAACTTGGCGAGTCCATGTTAACGATGACTAACACCCTCGTCTAGCATCGAGCGGTATGTCCACTGAAGCGGCGAAGCCGAGCCGGCGCGAGCAGATCCTGACCGCTGCGGCGGAGAAGTTCGCGCGCTCCGGCTTCCACGGTGTCGGCATCGACGACATCGGCGCTGCCGTGGGCATCTCCGGGCCCGCCCTGTACCGGCACTTCCGCAGCAAGGACGCGATGCTGGCGGAACTGCTGACCGGCATCAGCGACCGCTTGCTGCTGGGCGGCAAGCGGCGGGTCGACGCGGCCGCGGACCCGCAGGACGCGCTGGACCGGCTGGTGCGCTGGCACGTGGAGTTCGCGCTGCACAACCCAGCGCTGATCACCGTGCACATGCGCGACCTGGACAGCCTCTCCGACCAGGAACGCCGACGGGTCCGGGAATCGCAGCGGCTCTACGTCGAGGTCTGGGTCGACGTGCTCTGCAGCGCCCGCCCGGAGCTGGACCGACCACGCGCCCGGGCCGCAGCGCACGCGGTGTTCGGCCTGATCAACTCGACACCCTTCAGCGCCCACCTCGACACCTCGGCGATGTCCCGCCTCCTGCGCAGCATGACCCGAGGCGCCATCGCCGCGGTCTAGGGCGTTCCAGGAGCCACTCCGCCGGCGGGGCCGCGGGTCCAGGTGTGGGGCAGAACCGTCACCGCCGCCGCTCCAGTTCTGCCACCCGCACCCGCTGAGCAGATCGACGCCCGCAGAAGATCGAGCCGAGCACTCGCGGCCGATTGCGGGGGTGCTGTGCCGGGTAAAGACTGGGGGATCAGGTCGGTAGAGGTCGTTCCCCGGACTCCGGAGGGCTGGCATGGCCACCACCAACATCGAACCGACGACGGTCCCGACGCGGGCCGCCACAGGCAGGCGCCCGCTCAAGGGCGCGCGGTTGGTGCCGTGGCTGAGGACCACCGACCCCAAGGACATCGGGCAGCTCTACCTGATCACCTCGTTCGCCTTCTTCATCACCGGCGGCGCGATGGCGCTGCTGATCAGGGGCGAGCTGGCGTCGCCCGGCCTGCAGTTCCTGTCGCAGGAGCAGTACAACCAGCTGTTCACCATGCACGGCACGATCATGCTGCTGCTGTTCGCGACGCCGATCGTGTTCGGGTTCGCCAACATCGTCCTGCCGTTGCAGATCGGCGCGCCGGACGTGGCCTTCCCCCGGCTCAACGCCTTCTCCTACTGGTTGTTCCTGTTCGGCGGCCTGATCGTGATCGGCAGCCTGCTGCTGCCCGGCGGCGCCGCCGACTTCGGGTGGACCGCCTACACACCGCTGTCGCGCGCCACGTTCTCCGCCGGCCCCGGCGGTGACCTGTGGGCCGCAGGGCTCATCGTCAGCGGTCTCGGCACGATCCTGGGCGCGGTCAACATGATCACCACCGTGATCTGCCTGCGCTGCCCCGGGATGACCATGTTCCGGATGCCGCTGTTCACCTGGAACATCCTGGCCACCAGCATCCTGGTGCTGATGGCGTTCCCGATCTTGACCGCCGCGCTGTTCGGGCTGCTGGTGGACCGGCACCTGGGCGGGCACGTCTTCGACCCGGCGCACGGCGGGGCGATCCTGTACCAGCACCTGTTCTGGTTCTTCGGCCATCCCGAGGTCTACATCGTCGCGCTGCCGTTCTTCGGCATCGTGACCGAGATCCTGCCGGTGTTCAGCCGCAAGCCGCTGTTCGGCTACACGGGGCTGGTCGGCGCGACCATGGTCATCATGGGCTTGTCGGCGATCGTGTGGGCGCACCACATGTTCGCCACCGGAGCCGTGCTGCTGCCGTTCTTCTCGTTCGCGACGTTCCTGATCGCGGTGCCCACGGGCATCAAGTTCTTCAACTGGATCTGCACCATGTGGCGGGGGAGCCTGACGTTCGAGAGCCCGATGCTGTTCTCGATCGGCTTCCTGGTGACGTTCCTGCTCGGCGGGCTGACCGGCATCCTGCTGGCCTCACCGCCGCTGGACTTCCACATCCACGACACCTACTTCGTGGTGGCGCACTTCCACTACGTCCTGTTCGGGACGATCGTGTTCGCCGTGTTCGCCGGGGTGTACTACTGGTTCCCGAAGATGACCGGCCGGATGATGAACGACCGGCTGGGCAAGGTGCACTTCTGGCTGACGTTCATCGGCTTCCACACGACGTTCCTTGTCCAGCACTGGCTGGGCAACGAGGGCATGCCGCGCCGGTACGCGGACTACCTGGTCAGCGACGGGTTCACGACCCTGAACGTGGTCTCCACCATCGGCGCGTTCATCCTCGGCGGCTCGATGCTGCCGTTCCTCTACAACGTCTTCACCAGCTACCGCTTCGGCACCCCGGTCGAGGTGGACGACCCGTGGGGGCACGCCAACTCCCTGGAGTGGGCCACCTCGTGCCCGCCGCCGCGCCACAACTTCACCGACCTGCCGCGCATCCGCTCGTCCCGGCCGGCGTTCGAACTGCACTACCCGCACATGTCGGACCGGTTGGAGTCCGAGGCGCACGCGTGGGCACGCCGCAAGATCACCCCGAACGACTGATCCGCCCAACCCGGAGCGCCGCCGGTTGGGCGCTCCGCACCGCGTGGTTCCACAGTGGACGAGAGCGCTGCCCCGAACGGGTTGTACCTGCAGTGGCGCGGTTCATACTCGATCGAGGAACAGGCCCGACCCCCCGTACTGTTGAACGTGGGCAGAGAGCGGTCGTGGGCGCCGGACTGAATCGTTCACGTCACCACGCGAAGGCGCCGATCGCCTGATCCCTCGCCGTGCAGTGCAGCGCGTGCGGAGCAGACCACACCACTTCACCACACACGGGAGACTTCCTTGCCCATTGCCCTGTTGGCGCTGGCCATCGCCGCATTCGGCATCGGAACGACCGAGTTCGTGATGATGGGGCTGCTGCCTGAAGTGGCCACCGACCTGCAGGTGTCGATCCCCGGCGCCGGTGGGTACATCTCGCTGTACGCGCTCGGCGTCGTCATCGGTGCACCCGTGCTGACCATGTTCGGCCTCCGCGCCCGCCGCAAGACCATGCTGCTGTCCATGCTCGTGCTGTTCACCGTCGGCAACCTGTTCTCCGCCTTCGCGATGAACCACGACACGCTGCTGGTCGCCCGGTTCATCTCCGGCCTGCCGCACGGTGCGTTCTTCGGCATCGGCGCTGTCGTGGCCGCTGGTCTGGTCGCCGCCGACCGGCGCGGTCAGGCCATCTCGATGATGTTCATCGGCTTGACCGTCGCCAACATCGTCGGCGTGCCGCTCGGCACCCTGCTCGGCCACGCGCTCGGCTGGCGCTGGGCCTTCGGCCTCGTCGCGGTGATCGGCGTGCTCGCGCTCGCGGCCGTGTCGGTGCTGGTGCCCAAGCAGGCCAAGCCCACCGAGGTCAGCCTGCGCGGTGAGCTGCGCGCGTTCCGCCGCCCGCAGGTGTGGATCGCCTTCGCCGTCGTCGTGTTCGGCTTCGCCGCGATCTTCTCCTTCTACAGCTACATCAAGCCCGTGCTCACCGATGTGACCGGCTACAGCCCGACCGCCGTGACCCCGCTGCTGGCCGTGTTCGGCGTCGGCATGACCGTCGGCACCGCCCTGGGCGGCCGCCTGGCCGACCGGGCGCCGCTGAAGACGCTGTGCGTGGGCATCTCCGCACTGGCCGTCTCGCTGGCGGTGTTCGCGCTGACCGCGCAAAACCCGATCATGGCTCCGCTCATGGTCTTCCTGATCGGCGCCACCGGGTTCACCGCGATCCCGAGCATCCAGGCGCGGATCCTGGACCAGGCCAAGGAGGCCCCGGCCCTGGGTTCGGCGAGCATCCAGTCCACCTTCAACATCGCCAACTCGCTGGGTGCCTACCTGGGCGGCGTGGTCATCGCGGCCGGCTTCGGCCTGGTGTCGCCGAGCTGGATCGGCGCGCTGCTGGCGCTGGTCGGACTGGGCTTCGCGGTGCTCTCGGGCGTGCTGGACCGCCGCCCGAAGCGCAACGAGGTCGTCGCCTCGCACCAGGCCCGGACCGCGACGGCTTCGAACGCGGAAGCCGAGATGTCCGCCTGATCTGCGGTTGCCCAGCTCACACGAGTGCTCTGGAATGCAGGTGTGGCTGCCTCGGTTCCAGCCGGTGGGGGCCGCTGTGGCCAGACCAATCCCGAACTCGGTGGAGGAAACACCCACATGACTCAGGTTCCGAACGTCACGCTGAACACCGGTGCTTCGATGCCTCAGCTGGGGTACGGCGTCTTCCAGGTCCCGGCCGACGAGGTCATCGCTCCGGTCCGCGCAGCGCTGGACGCCGGGTACCGCAGCATCGACACCGCGAAGGTGTACGGCAACGAGGAGGGCGTGGGCAAGGCCATCGCCGACTCGGGCGTCAACCGCGAGGACCTGTTCGTCACCACCAAGCTGTGGAACGACGACCAGGGCTACGACAGCACGGTGAAGGCCTTCGACGCGAGCCTCGCCCGGCTCGGCCTCGACTACGTGGACCTCTACCTGATCCACTGGCCCGTGCCCAGCAAGGACCTCTACGTGGAGACCTGGAAGGCCTTCCAGGAGATCTACAAGAGCGGCCGCGCCAAGGCGATCGGTGTCTCGAACTTCCAGATCCAGCACCTGCGCCGGCTCTTCGAGGAGACCGACGTCGTGCCGGCGCTGAACCAGATCGAGCTGCACCCGAACCTGCCGCAGGCCGAGCTGCGCGCCTTCCACACCGAGCACGGCATCATCACCGAGGCGTGGAGCCCGCTGGGCCGCAACAACGGCCTGCTGGACAGCGCCACCATCACCAACCTGGCGGAGAAGTACGGCAAGACGCCGGCTCAGATCGTGCTGCGCTGGCACGTCGAACTGGGCAACGTGACCATCCCGAAGTCGGTCACGCCTTCCCGCATCGAGGAGAACATCGAGGTCTTCGACTTCGAGCTCGCCCAGGACGACATCAAGGCGATCACCGCGCTGGAGAACGGCGTCCGCGTCGGCCCGCACCCGGAGGAGATGTGACCCGGCGCTGCAGCTGAGCGCGCGAAGGGCCCTCGACCACCCGGTCGGGGGCCTTCCTGCTGCTCAGGCCACGCGCAGGCCGGGCTTGGCGGCCAGCGAGTGCAGCACGTTGCTGCCCGAGCGCAGCGACACGACCTGGCTGTGGGTGGCCAGCCAGCCGGGGAACCGGGCCAGCCGCTGGATGGGGGTGCGCCGCTGCGCAGAGGTCAGGGCTGCGGTGCGCGAGACCTTGAGGACCCGCGGGCGGCGTTCGAACTCGTAGGCGCGCAGCCGCTCGGCCAGGGAACCCGTGGTGTCGGCCATGTACTGGGTGAGCAGCCAGGCGTCTTCCATGGTCTGGTTGGCGGCCTGGGCGACCGCGGGCGGCATGGCGTGCACGGCGTCGCCGAGCAGCGTGGTGCGCGCGCCGCCCCAGACGTGCGGGACCTTGTGCCGGATGTGCGGGAAGAAGCCCAGGTCGTCATCGGTGACCGAGGCCAGCAACGCCTCGACCGGCTCCGGCCAGCCGCGGAACAGCTCGCGCAGCTCGGCGACGGTGAAGACCCGGTCGCCCTCCTTCCACGGCATGTCGAACCACCAGTGCAGCAGTCCGCCGCCGGTGGGGATGAGCCCGCAGTGCGCGTTGCGGCCGGCGATGTTGAGGGTCTGCCTCCCCTGCGCGACGGGCAGGTCGCTGCGGGTCAGCCCCTGCCAGCTGGCCCAGCCGGTGGGCCTGGCGGACTCGCCGCCGAGAACCTGCTTGCGCACCACCGAGCGCTGCCCGTCGGCGCCGATGAGCACGTCACCGGTGGCGCTGGTGCCGTCGGCGAAGTCCACCCGGACGTGGTCGGGGCGCTCGGTGACGGCGACGCAGCGGCGGCCGAACTGGATCGCCCCGGCGGGCAGCGACTCGGCCATCTCGGCGATGAGCCTGCGGCGCGGGATCTGCACGGTCGGCGAACCGAGCCGTTCGGTGACCTCGTCGAGGTCGGCTTCCCACAGCAACCGGCCGGATTCGGTGAGTGACCGGAGGCTGTGCAGCTGGTGCCCGCGACCGGTGATGTCGACGCCCAGCTCGCGCAGCGCGGCGGTGCCGTTGCTCCACACCGTGATGCCGGCCCCGGAGGTCCGCAGGGCGTCGTGGTGCTCGAAAACCTGCACGTCATGGCCTTGGCCGAGCAATCCGCTGGCGATTGCGAGTCCCCCGACTCCGGCTCCGATCACGAGAACTCGCATCGTCTCCATCCGTCATCCCCGACACCCGTGGCCGCCTCGATTTTATCCACTCGACGGTATGTACCGAATTGTCCTTGGTCACACGCCGTGAACGGCCGCGCGCCCTGGAGCGCACGAGTTCCCGGAAGATGGAAACGTGCCTAGGCACGCCGGAGGCCGAGAACTATGTTGCGTGCCATGAGCCCACGTGTTGCACCACCGTTCCGGGCCGACCACGTCGGCAGCCTGCTCCGTCCCCAGCGCCTGCTGGAGGCCCGTGACTCGCACGCGGCCGGCCGGATCGACGACGCCGAGCTGCGCGCCATCGAGGACGAGTCGATCACCCAGGTCGTCACGATGCAGGAGGACGTCGGCCTGCAGAGCGCCACCGACGGCGAGTTCCGCCGCAGCTCCTGGCACATGGACTTCCTCTACCAGCTGGACGGCGTCGAACGCGTCGACGACAACAGCCTGAAGGTCCAGTTCCACAACGACCAGGGCGACATCGAGTTCGTCACCCCTGACCTCAAGGTCAACGACAAGATCAAGCTCCCCAAGACGATCTTCGAGGACGCCTTCAACTTCCTGGCCTCGAAGACCACCAAGAACACGCCGAAGCTGACCATCCCCTCGCCGGGCATGCTCACCTACCGGGGCGGGCCCGCGGCCGTCGACTCCACGGTCTACCCGGACCTGGAGCAGTTCCGCGCCGACCTGGCCGCCGCCTACCGCGCGGAGGTGCGCGCGCTGGCCGACCTGGGCTGCCACTACCTGCAGCTCGACGACACCAGCCTGGCGTACCTCAACGACCCCAAGCAGCGCGAGATGCTCAACGCCCGGGGCGAGGACGGCGACACCGCGCACATCAAGGACATCGAGCTGATCAACGAGTCGCTGCGCGGGCGTCCGGACACGCTGACGGTGACCACCCACATGTGCCGGGGCAACTTCCGGTCGTCCTGGGTCGCCGAGGGCGGCTACGACTTCGTCGCCGAGGCGCTGTTCAACCAGCTCGAGGTCGACGGCTTCTTCATGGAGTTCGACGACGAGCGCTCGGGCGGCTTCGCCCCGCTGCGCCACGTGCCCAAGGGCAAGTACGTGGTGCTCGGGCTGGTCACGACCAAGCGCGGTGAGCTGGAGTCCAAGGACGAGCTCAAGCGCCGCATCGACGAGGCCGCCAAGTACGTCGACCTCGACCAGCTGTGCCTGTCCCCGCAGTGCGGGTTCGCCTCGACCAAGGACGGCAACGCGCTGACCTACGAGGAAGAGGTCGCCAAGCTGCGCCTGATCGTGGAAACGGCCCAGGAGGTCTGGGGCTGAGCGGTCTGCGGGCGGTTGCGGTGCAGCCGCCCGCAGCTCAGGCCGCTTCTTCGAGGAAGCGGCCTGCGACGAGTCCGGGTTCTTCGGCGCCGTCGAACCTCACCCAGAGGACCGGCCCTTCGAAGACCTGCGGGAGGCCGGTGGCCATCTCCACCACCGTGCCCTCCTGATCACGGAACCGGCCGAACGTGGCACGCACCCGCACGCCTGGTTCAAACGGGCTCGATGATTGCTCCATGAGGGTGGACGGTACGTGCCGGGACCGACAGGCCGGAAATCGCCCGGCCCTTCTATGGAAATCCCCACACGGCCGGCGGCGGGCCCCAGGTGGGAAGATGCCCTGGGGAGGGTTGATGCGGACGATCAAGCGGTCGGGTGAGCACGAGATCGAGGTGCGCAAGTCGCGGTTCCTCTGCTCGCTGGCGCGGGTGACCGAGGAGTCCGAGGCGCGGGAGTTCATCCAGCTCCAGCGCAAGAGCCACCACGACGCCCGGCACCACTGCTCGGCGTTCGTGCTCGGGGACTCCGGCGAGATCCAGAAGTCCAGCGATGACGGCGAACCCGCGGGCACGGCCGGCGTGCCGATGTTGGAAGTGCTGCGCCGCAACGAGATCACCAACACCGTCGCCGTGGTCACCCGTTACTTCGGCGGGGTGCTGCTGGGCGCCGGCGGGCTGGTCCGCGCCTACGGCGGCGCGGTGTCGGAAGCGCTCGAGCACGTCGGCACGCTGGAGCGCCGACCCGTCCGCGTGCTGCTGGTCGAGACCGATCACGTGCTCGCGGGCAAGCTCGACAACGACATGCGGTCAGCCGGCTACCAAGTCGCGGACACGTCCTACGACGCCGCCGTCCGCTTCCACGTCAACGTCCCGGTCGAGCAGGTCGAGACCTTCCACGCCTGGCTCGCCGAGAACACCGGCGGCGCCGCGCACGCCGCAGAAGGCCCCCTCATCCACGCCGAGCTCTGAGCCACTCCGGTCCGCGGATGAGCTGCTGTTCCCGGGGTGGGACTCCGCTCGCACCGCCACGCAGACCAACTCCTTCGCAGGTGGCTCACGCAACGAGGCTTGCTCCTGCTGCCTTGGGTGAGGGCGGTGGTGGTGGGCGCTTGCCGCGGGGTTTGCTGGCGAAGGCTGCGATCGTGCCGATGAGGGCACCGAAGAGGAGGCCGGCGATCACGTCGTGCGGGTAGTGCACGCCGATGAACACCCGCAGGAACGCCTCCAACAGGGCCACCACGGCGACGACGGCGGCGGCCCGGCGCCACAGCACCGCTGTGGTCACCGCGAACGCGGCCGCCGAGGCCGAGTGCCCGCTCGGCAGCGACCAGACCCCGACCTCGTCGCAGAGCTCGACCGTGCGCACCGGGTGGGCCCGGCACGGGCGCGCCTGCTTGAGGAGGTCCTTGACCGGGCCGGTGAGCACCCACGCGGCGCCACCGGAGATCAGGATCGCCAGGAGGGCTCGTGCTCGCCGGTCCACCCGCCACCACACGAACCCGGCGACGGGGATGAACGCCAGCAGCAGGGCGTCGGTGAGGAAGAGGGCGAGGGCCTGCACCCAGCCGGGCGAGGCGGCGCCCCAACCGGCGATGAGGCGGTACAGATCAGCGCTGAGCTCCACCACATCCACCCTAGCGGGCGTCCACAGCGGTCCGCCGGAGCTGATCACCCCATCACACGATCCGGCAGCCGGTGCCGGGGTGTACTACTGGAACAGGTGATCTCGACAGGAGGTTTCGCGGTGCGGTCGTTCGTCGTCGGTGTTGCTGTGGTGGCTGCTGTGCTCGGGCTCGGGGCTCCGGCTCAGGCCGAGGGAGCGCTCGACCCGCTGGTCGGGTCTGCCGCGGAGCGGGTGGTCCTGTCGGACCAGGTCGCGGCGGCGAAGTGGGGGACGGGTTCACCGATCGAGGACCCGGAACGGGAGCAGCAGGTGCTCGACGGGGTCGCTGCCCGTGCCGTGGAGCTGGGTCTCGACCCGGAGGAGGCGAAGCGGGTCTTCCGCGACCAGATCGAAGCCAGCAAGCTCGTCCAGCGGGGGCTGCACGCGCACTGGAGCGCTCACCCCGACGAGCAACCCACCGAGCGCCCGGACCTCGGCGAGATCCGGCCCGAGCTGGACCGCCTGGGCGAGGCGATCCTCGTGGTGCTCCGCGACACCGACGACCTGCGCGAGGGCGCCTCGTGCCCCGGTCTGCTGGTCAGCGCCTACGCCCACTCCGCACACGACCTCGACGCGCTCCACCAGACGGCGTTGGGACGCGCGGTCCCGTTGATCTGCTCCTGACCGGTCACCGCCGGAAGAGGGCGACGTGGAGGAAGTCCTCGCCGAACGTCGGTGACCCCGGCGGTTGGGCGCGCATGCGGCGGATCTCGACCGGGGTGAGGTCCGTGAAGATCGCGCGCAGCTCGTCCGAGGTGAACGCCAGCCCGCCGTGCACGGCACCGTCCCGGTAGAGCTGGTCGTCCGGCACCGCCGTCCCGGCGCGCTCAGCCCCTGCGGCGAAGCAGCTCATCGCCAGGTGCCCGCCGGGCGCCAACAACCGGTCGACGAGGTCGAGGTAGCTGATGCGCCGGTGCGGCGGCAGGTGGTGGAAGCAACCGGAGTCGTAGAGGAGGTCGTAGGGGCCGGTGAGGTTCGTGGTGAACACGTCACCCTGGCGGAAGCGAACCTCCGGCGCGCGCTCGCGCGCCCAGGCGATGGCGGCGGCCGACAGGTCCACGGCCTCGACGTCGAACCCCTTCGACGCCAGGTACGCGGCGTTCCGCCCGGGCCCGCACCCGAGGTCCAGCGCTCGACCCGAGCGCAGCACACCAGCGTCCACGAAGGACACCAGGCTCTCGTCCGGCTTGGCGACGAAGAACGGCACATCGCGGTCGCGGTCCTCGTAGAAGTGGTCCCAGAACGGTTCCGGAGACGGGAAGAGCGTGTCGAGCATCCGCAGCAGACCATCGACGTCGCGCACGTGGCGCGCGGACCCTCCCATGGACCCATGGTACCGGAACATCCGGTGCAGCAGCGTCTTTCACTTGATCGACTTCGAATTTACCCATCATGACGCAATTTTTCGTCGAGAACACCCTGAGCGCACCAGCCGCCTGTCAGGGAGATCACCGCCGCGGGCCACGAGCCGGGTCCGCGCGGACGTGGCAGAGCAGCGAGCACTCGCCGTTCGGCGGCGGTTTCGGCCGCGTCCGCCCGACCGCCCCCGCGCCACCAGAGCTGCGGGTCGACTCGCGCCGGAGCCCTTCCGGGATCACGCAGCCGCGCCCCCGCCGGAGCAGGCGGAGCAGGCGCACGCGAACCACTCGCCTCCGCGCCCGGGCAGCCCACCGCGCCGTGCGCAGGAGGCGCGGAGGCCACCCCGGTGACACCCCCGCCCGATTTGCCGCTACCACGAACGAGCAAGATCATCCGGACCTTGTAACCTTGGGCACGCGGGGCGTTAGCTCAACTGGCAGAGCAGCGGACTTTTAATCCGCGGGTTCAGGGTTCGATCCCCTGGCGCCCCACCACAACCCCAGGTCACAGGCCTGGGGTTCTTTTTTTCAAGATCGCGTCCGACCTAAACCCTTCCGAAACGGCTGCCGGTGTTCCCCAAGCACAGCGAGCCGAAGGGCAGCGGCCGGCATAACGACGACCGGCCCCCAGTATGAGAGGAGGCCGGTCGTTGGCGAGTCCCGCGCTAGATGACGTGCTCCATGGCATCCGCAGCCTCCCGACTGACTGCCTTGCGGCCCATGTACACGTCCTGCGTCATCGACGGGCGCGAGTGGCCGAGCTGATCAGCGATCAGGCGCGGAGTGAGCCCCGCCTCATCCAGGATCGTCGCGGCCGTCTTCCGGAACACATGCGATGTCACCCAGGCGAAGCCCTCACCACCTCGGGTCTCGCGAAGCACTCGACGTGTACCTAGCCGTACCGCTGTTCAAGCTCTACCTGATCAACCAGTTCGAAGCCTTCTTCGGCTACTACCCGGTCCGCGAGCACGTTGTGAACCTCGAAGGCGCCGATACACCGATTTGGGACCTGATGGGCAAGGACGCCACCCTGTTCCACCATGCCGCCGAGCCTGATGAGGAGTCTCTGAGCTCGCTGTTCATCCAGCAGTCCCAGATGTGGTTCGACAGCATCTGGAACACGGTTGCGCGGGAGGTTCCTCGATGACCCAGGCAGCCGAAATCCTCGACCACAGCAAGGTTGTGCTGCTGGGACTTCGACGGACCGGCATGCGCCGTGTTCGGCGGCCTGAGCAACCACGATGTTGCCGTCGAGCTCCGCGCGCTCTTCCCGGAGGCTCTGCCGGAAGGCATCGAGCAGAGCCCTGACCCGTTCGATGTTCTTGAGCACGCCACCCAGTTTGGAGATCTGGCCACCCGGGTCGAGGAACGCCTGGGTCAGCTCGAAATTCGTGCCGTCGCAGCTGCCCCCGCCACCCCTGGGACAACCGATGTCCTCGACGTTCTCCAACGCCGGGGTGTATCGGTTGTCATCGTCTCCAACAACTCAGAGGCAGCAGTCCGCGCGTACCTCAATACCACCAGTCTTGAAGCACTAGTCCAAGGCGTGTCCGCGCGGACAAGTGGCGAGCTCGCCGAGCTGAAACCGTCACCCTTCCTCCTGCAGCAGGCCATCACCAACATCAAGGCTGACGCAGCTGAATGCGTGATGATCGGCGACTCGACGACAGACATCCAAGCTGCGCACGCCGCAGGCACAGCCGTCATCGCCTATGTCAACAAACCGGGCAAGCGTGATCGGTTCACCCCGCACAAGCCGTCAGCGATCATCGAGCACATGACCGACCTTCTCGGGGACGAATCTGCACTGACATGAGTCAGCGGTCCGACCGGCGCATCTTCGCTCAGCTGCTCTGTGAGGTCATATACGTCCCACCGCTGGTGGCTCGCAGGTGTCACGAGCACAACTGCATGGCCTGGCACATCAACACACGCACCTGCCGACCTTGCTCCAGCGACTAGTGCTACAGCTGCCGGATGGCCGTTGACCTGCGGTATTGGCGTGCGTGTTTGAACTTTCTCCACTTCATCAAGGGCGGCCCCTGCGGGGCCGCCTGCCGCTGCATGCGAGCCAGGGTCGGAGCTGCCGACCTTCTTGTATGCGAGCCCGGTCAAGCGACCGCTAACCGTCCGGGCATGCGGCTCGCTGCGCTCGCCGGTCCCGGCGGCCACGGCCGCGACCGGGCGCAGGCGGAAAGGTCGGCAGCCGCACCCTGGCGCCAGCGGTGGCAGGCGCCCCCGCAGGACACGCCGGAAGCAGAGGAACTCAACCGCGGTTCTCTCACGACGGACCGGCACTCAGCTGGGCAGACTCAAGTTGCAGTGCTGGGCACGCTGCCAATGTGGTCGCCTCACCCCTCAAACAGGCGCGAAATGTGCCAGCAAGAAGGTGTGCACCCGCGTGTGGTCACCAAACGAAGCCCTGACCCCTTCCGTCTGCCATGGCGCTGCATCGCTTCAAGCAAGCACTGCGCCGAGTCACGACCCGTCGAGCGAAGATGAAGCCGCCTCATGACGCTTTAGTCGAACCCAGGTTCGTAGTGGAATTGGGGAACGACGACTATCTGCTCACCGCGCGCTCGGGCCGAACTGCGTTGCCAGGAAAGCGGTCTGGTCTCGTACCGCGCGCTCAAACAGATCGCCCACGTAGATGTCGAAGTGGTCGCCCTCGTAGCGGCTGACCTGGACGTGGTCCTGTTTGGCAGCGAGTCGGGTTGTGGTGTCGGCGGGCGCGGCCCTGTCGTCCTCGCACACGCACAGCAGGGTGGGTGCGGTGATTTTCGGCAGGTCCTTTCCCGGCCTATACAGCGGTAGCCGCAGCGCCAACCGAGCCGCGACCCCGTTCGCGCTGTCGGCCCCGCCGTCGGCCCCTTTGAGAACGCCCCAGAGGGTGTCGCGACCGACCCCTGTCTCGGCAGGGCGGAAGGAATCGTCACCGGTCTCGATGTTTCCTGACAGATCCCTCGCCAGCGACGACATCTTGGTCATGGCCGCGGAAGTCCTGGGGGAGAGCCGGGTTCCCGGGGGCAGCAGCCGCGAAGCGGCGGCGATCGCGGTGGGGGAGACGAGGTAGGCGGGCATCCACCACACGCCCACCACCGGAGCGAGCACCGGCTTCGCGCCGAACAAGGACCCCACGGCGTCGAGCACCCCGGCAGCGACGAGCCACAGCATGCTCAACGGCGAGCTGCGGAGGCGTGAGAACAGCGATGCCGGACCGTCGGTGAACGGGCACTGAGCCACCACGGCGGCCAGCTGATGGTCTTCACTCGCAATCCGCAGCGCGTGTCCCCCGCCGAACGAGGTTCCCCACACCGCGATCCGATCGGTGTCGACCCCTGGCAGCGACCGACCGTAGGCCAGTGCAGCTCGCCAATCGTCAAGCTGCTCATCAATGTCGAGCAGCTGTCGAGGCGAGCCCTCACTGGCCCCCAGGTACCGGTAGTCGAACACCAGCACCATCCATCCCTGCTCGGCGAACCGCTCCGCGAACGCGTCCAGCCGCCACTCCCGCACCGCACCGAGGCCGTGTGCCATGACCACCAGCGGTCGCAACCCATTCACTTCGGCGGGGGCGTATAGCCACGCCGCGCACTGCAGGCCACCCGACTCGAACCAGACGTCGCGCCGCACGGTGGCGGCGCCCGGGTTCTGCCCTGATGTCGTCTCCATCGCCATCATCAGCCCCTATCGCCTCTTGATTACCATTCAAGATCGGTTCGGAGGGAGGCTACGGCCCTCTTGAATGGCAGTCAAGAAGTGGCCCACTCGCTACCTACGCCCGGTGTTGGCGACAGCAGGGTGCGGACATGGAAGGTGCGACGTGGAACCGGCGGGCCCCTCCCGCCCTGCCGCGAAGCGGAGAAGCCATGTTGGCGTGTTCTTGAATACCTGCCAAGATGCCGGTATGGCTCGCAACCGCCGCCCGGTCCCCAAGGAGCAGAGACGCGACGAGCTGCTGGCCGCTGCAGCGAAACTGCTCGTGCTCGACGGCTACGAGGCCACCTCAATGAGTCGACTCGCCCAACACGCCGGTGTCGCCCCGAACACGCTCTACTGGTACTTCCGCGACAAGGACGAACTGCTCGTAGCCGTCGCCGACCGGTATTTCCAAGCGCTGTTGCATGAGCACGCCTCGCTAGCAGACCGGCCACTCGCCGAGCAGTTCCTCTGGTTGATCGAGAGGCTCCGGCCAGTCAAGCACCTGGTCGCCACGGTCCATAGCCGCGTCACCGTCTCGGAGACCGTCCGCAAGTGGCATACCGGCTTCCATCAGAGCTTCGAGAACCTCTTCGAGCGACAACTCGCCGCCCCCCTAGCCGCCGAGCACCGCACCGCGGAATTCGCTGCCGCGACCTTCACCCTCGAAGGCGCGATCACCCACAGCCTCGACGAGGCCACCACGGAACAACTCTGCGAGATCACTGCCGATCGCCTGCGCCGTGCAGCCGAAGCGAAGCTGAACGCGACCTGAGAAGACGCCAGGGTTCAGTCGAGGGCCAGGCGTGTCGCGACATCTCAGCCACCAGCCCCGGCATCCTGCTTGCTTGGCACCAGGCCTACGTCGGAGACTGGTGGGCACTTGCCACGTTCGAACCGAGGAACCGCTCGGGCGATCCCGGCTCGATGGTCACTCAACTGGTCCCGCGAAGGCCGTCAACCTGCGATAGACGGCATCGTGCACCGTGCTTTTCCCTTCCAGAACAACCGGAAATGACCGGCACCGACCGTCCTGATCGGTCATAGGTCGAACTCGAAAACCTTGATACTGCAAGGCTTTCGCCAACATCAGGAGATAACAAGACACGTCGCCTCAGAATCCGCGGGTTCAGGGTTCGATCCCCTGGCGCCCCACCACAACCCCAGGTCACAGGCCTGGGGTTCTTCATCGCCGAGCTCCGGTTGCCACTTGATCACGCCGCGGAACACCGGTAGGGATCGTCTCCAGCAACTCAGAGGCACTGTTCGCGCCTACCTTCACGCCAACGGCCTTGCAGTGCTCACCCAAGGCGTGCCCGCGAGGACTGGTGCAGAGCTCGCCGAGCTGTAACTGACCACCTGCGGTCACAAGCGTCGCCTCTACGGCGCCCTCGCATGGCATGGCACGTCGAGCATGCTCACCTGTGCACACTCGCCTACCACCGACCCGGACAGCAGGACTAGTAGTAGCCCTTGTCGCGGAACTGGTCCCGCAGTTCCTTGACCACTTCCCGGCGCTGCTCTTCGTCCGGCCACTGGCCGAGCTTGTAGGCGCGCAGTACCCGCCGCACGATGCTCGCGCCAGGCCGACTGGTGCAGCGCCCGCACACCTGAGGAAAGACCCGCTTGGGGTTAGCCATCATGTCCAGCAGCTCAGCCGGGGTGAACACCCACGCGTCGCGACGCTCGTCGATGAACCGGCACGGTTCATCGCGGTCGATCGGGTCGAACTCGGCGTGCACGGCCACGGTCAGGTTGCCGGGCTCGGAATGCTGCTGCAGCAGGAACCGTGGCGGGGTGGTGACCTGCCCACGCAGCCCCATCTGCCGCAGCTGGCGCTCCAGCACCTCACGCAGGTGGTTGATCTGCTGGTCGGAAATCTCGTCGACCACATCCACGCTGATTCGAGTCATGGCGCCGGACTCTAGTCCGAACGGGTGAATGATCGGCAGGCCTGCGGTGCGAACCGGCCACTCCCAAGCTCAAGCCCGGGTTCTTCTTCGGCCTCCGCAGCGGGCTGAGCACCTCGCCTCCCGCACTGACCACGTCGCATGGTCGAGCTCAGTTCACCGAGCGGCCGACGAAGACGACGTCCTGGCCGAGACCGTCCAGGTCGGCCACGGCCGGGAGTCGTCCCCACTCTTCGAACCCGTGGGAGCGGAACAGCCGGATGCTGCGCTCGTTGCTGGCGAAGATCGTGGTGGCCAGAGTTCGCAGCCCCAGCTTCGGGGCGTGGGAGATCGCCTCGCGAAGGAGGTGAGCACGTTGCCCGCGGCCGCGGTGGTCAGGATGGAGGTAGAGCGCGAGGTCCGCGGTCACGTCGTAGCCGCGACGTCCGTTGAGGAAGGGCTCGAAGGACAGGTAGCCCGTGACGGTGTGCGGACGGCCGGGTTCGTGACCGACCCAGGTGGGACGGCTCCCCGGATCAGCCGCTTCGAACCACGCGATCCTGGAATCGACGGTCACCGGCTCCAGGTCGCACGTAGCGGACCTGCTCGGGATCGCGGAGTTGTCGATGTCGACGATCGCCTGCAGATCGTCGCGGGTGGCGAGCCTGTGGCAGTACGTCACGGAGTCTCCCTGCGGCCGTCGGAGGGGTAGAGCGGCGGAGTTGAGCGCTACGTGCGGGCGGACCTCACCACTGCGGGCCGCTCCGACGACTAGATCAGTCCGGACGCATCCCGATCAACGTCGTCCTGCAGGGCCTGCGCTTCTCCATCCTGAAGCCTCCACCCCCAAGCACAGGGGCTCCTCGAACGGACTTGTCTCCTCCCGGCCGCCTCCCGTGCAGCCGAAACCTCGCGGTGAGTCGACCTGCGGCGTCGCGCCGTTGACGGGCGTCCGGTCTGCCCCCGACGCGCGGCACCCAGCACGTGCGCTGCTGGTCAGCCGGGCCGGCGCTAGCGTCGGGTTCGTGATCGTGTGGCTCAACGGTGCCCATGGCGTGGGCAAGACGACGACCGGCGCGCTGCTTCAGGAGCTGCTCGCGAATGCTCGCGTGCTGGACGCCGAGAAGGTGGGCGAGACGCTCATGGACATCACGCCCGGCCTGCCCTGGACGGGGAACTTCCAGGACTGGCCGCCGTGGCGGCCGCTGGTCGTCGAAACCGCGCGCCACGTCCTCGATCACACCGGTGGCGCCCTCGTGATGCCGATGACCGTGCTGGTCGAGGAGTACTGGCGCGAGGTCTCCTCGGGGCTCGCCCACCACGGCATTCCCGTACGGCACTTCGTGCTGCACGCCGACCTCGACACGCTCCGCGGGCGCATCGAGGGAGACACCGCCCTGGGGCCCTCCTCGTTCCGGCCGCGCCACCTCGAGCCCTACGCCGACGCGGCGCGCGCCTGGCTCCACCGGGAGGCTGAGGTCGTCGACACCACGCTTCTGACGCCCGCCGAGGTCGCAGCGCGTATCGCGGAGGTCGTGCGGTGCTGGGAACCGCTGTAGCGCAACGGGTTCGGTGGTCGCGAGAGCGGCCGCCGCTGTGCGGCAGCGGCGGCCCTCCTCGGTCCGGTCGTGCGAGGACCTCGGTCAGCTCTGCACGAGGTAGCGCATCATCATCGCCCCTTCTTCCGAGACGACCGACGCGAGTTCCAGTTCGAGGGTGTCGAAGAGCTCGCCCGTGGCGATCCGCGAGTGGGAACCGCTCACGAGCATCGGGGACACGGTCAGCCTGAGCTCGTCGACGAGGCCCGCGGCCAACAGCCCGCCGAACAGGTGGGGCCCACCCTCGCAGTCCACGTGACGCAGACCTCGTTCGGCGAGCGACTTGGTGGCCGTGGCGAGGTTCACGCTCCCCATTCCGGTGATCAGCAGGTCCGCTCCGGCCTCCCGCCAGGCGTTGAGCTTCTCCCCTGGGGCCGTGGCGCAGGTGATCACGATGGTGGGTGTTTCGGCTTCGGTGATGACCGGTGCGTCGGCTGGGAGCGAATCGCCGGACGTGACCACTGCCGTCGGGGGCACTTCGGACAGGCCGTGCCGGAGACGCCGCTCCCGGGTGGCGGTGTCCGGGTGCTTGCCGCGGAAGCCTTCGGCCATCGCTGTCGTGGCGCCGACCAGCATCACGTCCGCGAGGTCGCTGCCGAGCTTGAGCACCTCCTGGTCGGCGGGCGTGGAAAGCCCGCGCGCGGTGCCGTCCAACTCGACGGCTCCATCAGCGCTCGAGACGAAGTTGACGACGAGCCACCGCTCGTCAGCGGGGTAGGTGTAGAGGTCCTCCAACTGCCGGTCGTCGAGGGTCGCGGCGTCCGGCCAGAGCTGTCTCATCAGAACGCCCGTTCCGAGGCCGTCGAATGTCCAGTTCCGGGCGTGCAGGCGAACACCTCAACGGTCCACCGAGCACGCGTTGCAAGATCGAGGAGTGCCGTCATGCACTACCTCTACCCGGGTTCGGGCAGAACCATGCCCGTCCTGCCGAGATTTCTCGATTCACCTCTGAGCTGGGGAGATTCGTCACCTCAGGCGTGGTCACCCTCGGTGCCGGACTCGGTTCCCAGCGTCAACCGCGGCCGGTAGTCGGTAGACCACTTCGGGGCGGCCACCGCTGACCCGTTCCACGTGGCGGTCGAACCCGAGCCTCTCGGCCAGCCGCACGCCGGCCCGTTGTCCTCGTCCGTCACGATCAGCACGGGCTTGTCGGGGCGGTGACGACGAGCCCAGTCCAGCGCGGCCTGGGCCATCTCCCGCGCGTAGCCCTGGCCCCACGCCTGCGGCCAGAAGCGGTACGCGAGGTTCAGCACCGGCTCGCCGTCCTCCACCCACGGCCGCAGACCGCCGAAGCCGATCACGCCCTCCGCGCCGTGGAGCCTGACCAACCAGTACCCGATGCCGTCCGGTTCCCAGCTCGTCATGAACCTGTCGAACGCCACGAGGGCCTGGTCAGGGGTCTTCCGGACGTGCGGGTCGAACGGATGGGTCTCCGCAGCGGTGGACAGGGCGACGAACGCGTCCACATCGGAGCGCCGCAAGGCGCGGAGGACCAGTCGACGGGTGCGCATCTCTTCCGGTTCCTGCACCCCGCACACGCTATTCCCCTTCGCCGTCCCGAGCACTCGAATTCCGGCCGAGCGCGGTTCGAGGAGCCAGCGGCGACCTGCGGTGATCAACCGCTGGTGAGCACGCGCCGGACGAACGCCGACTTCTCAGCGGTGTACGCCTCACGTTCGTGCGGGTGCCGTGCGGCCGCCGCGACTTCAAGCCGGGCGTACTCGTCGGCCAGGGCGGGCGATGCGCGGAGCCGATCGCGGAAGGCGAGCTGCTGGTCCCACCGCGGTTCGTCCGGCTTCATGAGGTGCAGGTGGGCCAGGCGATGTCGACCGGTCGGATCGGCGCGGACGACGAACCGGCGCCACGCACGCAGGTCGAGTTCTCGAGGCACGACGAACCAGGACGCGGCGGCCATCGCCGCCTGCGCAGCCGCGATCGCCGAGTCCGGGTCCTCAGCGCGGGCCTGCAGGTCGACGATGGGCTTGGCGAGGAGGCCGGGGACCGCGGTGGAGCCGATGTGGAGGACCGGCTCCGTCAGCGAGGCCCCGAGCAGAGCCCGCGCCTCCGCGGCGAAGGCATCCGCCCATCCCGGCCAGGCGGGGTCGGGGTCGGCGAGGTGGACGTCCTCGACGGCCCACGCAGGCGGCCTGGCGGCGTCGTCCGCTGACACGCCGCCAGTCTGACAGCGGTGAGCGGCCCGAACTGGCGATCATTCGCACGGGTGTTCTAACCTTCGGGTGCTGGGCCGGAGGATGGGGAAGATCCGGGAGGTCGAGCACGGGTCGGTCGCTGCACCCCCTCTGGCCGACCCGACCACACTTCACGTCAGAGCGGGCACCAGGTGGCGAACGACGGTGGCGATGGTTGGCAGGGCACGCGGCGACGACCGCACACCCCGCTCCCCATCTGGGTCCACCTGGCACGAGCGCTGCCGCCGCAGCGCGGCATCGGCTACGGCCGCACGCCGCTGCGCGTGCGAGCCGGCGGCATCGACATCGCCGCGACCGTGCCGGGCGTCCTCGTCGCCTGGCACCAGACGTCCGTGGGCGACTGGTGGGCACTCGCGACGTTCGAGATGACCAACCGGACCGGCAAGCCCGCCGTCGTCGTGACCCAGCTGGTGCCCGCCGCGGCCGTCAGCCCCCGCCAGGGGGACCCGCGGTGAGCCCCCCCACGTGCGCCGACGGTCCACCGTGGCCTGACGGGTGGGCGGCTCCGGCAACGGCCTTCACGCGGACGGACCGGACAGGCGAGCGCGGCTCATCGCCCTGCGCCGGCCGTGCGCTTCTCGATGCGGTTGACGGTGGCGTGGGCGGGGATCAGCAGGAGCCAGCACAGGGGCGTCCACGTGGGAGCGAACAGCGCCACCGGAGCGGACAGGGCGAAGACGACGATCGTGACCGCCGAGGGCGCGTACGCCGGGAAGGCGGCCCTGCCCGGCCGGAAGCTCCCGGTTCGGCGGGCGACGCCGACGATGACCAGCTGGAGCGCCGCGATCATCGCGACGTTCGCGGCGTAGCCGAGCACCGCGACCGGCTCGTCCCCGTAGTTGGCCAGCAGCGACGAGGGGAACGGCAGCAGCGCGACGAAGCCCAGCAGCACCACGTTCACCGCGGCGACCGGAGGCTCGGCGCGGTAGACGTCGGTGAACAGCTCGCGGTGGCCCATCCACAGCACGCCGATCACCAGGAACGCGATCGCGTAGCCGACGATGTCGGGCGTCAGCTCGAGCAGCGCGTCGTGCAGACCGCCGGTGCTCAGCCCTTCCGGCACGCGGATGTCGAGCGCGAGCAGGGTGGCCGCGATCGCGAAAACACCGTCGGACAGGGCGAGCACCCGCCCGTCCTGCCCCACGTCGTCGTCCCCGGCCACCACACCCCGAGACTGGCTCAAAACCGGCCCTCGGGCACGATGACCTTGGAACCGCCGGGCCGAGGGCAGATCAGCGCTGGACCAGGTACCGGATCATCAGCGTGTCGTCCTGGGCCAGCACCGAAGCGAGCTGGAGCCGCGCGGGTTCGATGCCGGCGCCCTTCGCGATCCGGTCCGCCGCGCCGGAGACCAGCATCGGCGAGAGCGTCAGGCGCAGCTCGTCGACGAGACCTGCTTCGAGCAACGAGCCGAACAAGCGCGGTCCGCCGTCGCAGTGGATCCGCCGGAGTCCCCGCTGCGCCAAAGCCCCTGTCGCCGCGCGGAAGTCGACCTCCTCGTCCCCGGCGACCAGAACCTCGGCACCGGCGGCCGCCCACTGCTCCCGCAGGCTCGCAGGGGCCGCAGCGCAGGTGATCACGACCGTCGGCACGTGGACGTCGGTGAGCACCGGCGCGTCCGGAGGCAACGTCCGCCCGGTGGTGACGACGGCGATCCGGGGGACCGGGGCCAGGCCGTGCCGCTCGCGGAGCGCGGCGTGCTCCGCATCGGGGTCGACACCGCGGAACTCCTCGACGACCGCCGTGTTCGCCCCGACCAGCAGGACGTCAGCGAGCCGGCTGCCCAGCGGGTAGACCTCTCGGTCGGCGGCGTTGGACAGGCCGCGGGAGCGCCCGCCGAGCTCCACCGCGCCGTCCACGCTGCTCACGAAGTTCATCGCCAGCCACTGGGGCGGACCGTCGGGGTAGCCGTAGAGGCGTTCGAGTTCCGCGCGGTCGACGTCCCCCGCCTCGTCGGGCGGCCACAGCTTGAGCATCAGTCCAGGTACCTCACCACGCGCGACGGCTTCCGGAGGCCACCGATGCTGGCGACCATCTCGAGGGTGTGCCGGGTTTCGCGGACCTGGTGCGCCCGGAACATCACCGCGCCGGCTTGAGCCGCCAGCGCGGTGGCCGCGAGCGTGCCCGTCACGCGGTCGTCCAGCTCCACGTCGAGGGTTTCGCCCACGACGTTCTTGTTGCTCATCGCCATGAGCACCGGCCAACCGGTGTCGACCAGCTCCGACAGGCGGCCGAGGACCTCCAGCGACTGGTAGGTGTTCTTGCCGAAGTCGATCGTCGGGTCGATCAGCACGCCTTCGCGCGGGACTCCGAGGGCGACGGCCCGCTCGGCCAGCGCCGTGGTCTCCTCGACCACGTCGGCGACAACGTCGTCGTACTGGGGCCGGGTGGGGTCGGTCCGCGGTTCCAGCCCGCCGGTGTGCGAGCAGACGTACCCGGCGCCGTACTTCGCGGCGACCTCCAGCACCTCCGGGTCGTGGCCCTGCCACGTGTCGTTGAGCAGGTCGGCACCCGCCTGGCACACGACGTCGGCGACCTCGTGCCGGTAGGTGTCGATGCTGATGACCAGGTCGGGGAACTGCTCACGGGTCCACTCCAAGGTGGGCAGGACGCGGCGCAGCTCCTCCTCGACGGTCACCTCGGGCCCGGGGCTCGCCGGGATCCCTCCGATGTCGAGGACGTCGGCGCCTTCGGCGACGGCTGCGGAGATCGCCGCCTTCGCCCGGTCCTCGTCGAACGTCGCACCGTGGTCGTAGAACGAGTCCGGCGTGCGGTTGACGATCGCCATGATGAAGGCTCGATCGCTGGTCACCTTTCGGCCCCGGAAGGCCAGCTCAGGCATCCACACTCCTAGCTGCGGCGATCCGTCACTCCTGCCCGAGCCTACCGAACCGGTTGGCTCGGTCCCGCTGCTCGCGGGCCGGCAGTACGGTGTCCTCGTGATGGAGATCTGGGTCAACCCCGCGTGTTCCAAGTGCCGGTCCGCTGTGAGCGAGCTCGACGCAGCCGGAGCCCAGTACACCGTGCGGCGGTACCTGGAGGAGCCTCCGTCGGTCGCGGAGCTGGAATCCGTGCTGGAGCGCCTGGGCCTGGAGCCGTGGGACGTCGCGCGGACCGGCGAGGCCATGGCGAAGGAGGTCGGGCTCCGCGAGCTGCCCAGGGACGCCGAGCACCGGCAGGACTGGCTGCGCCTGATGAGCGAGAACCCGAAGCTTGTCCAGCGACCGATCATCACCGCCTCCGACAGCACGACCGTCGTCGGCCGTGACCCGGAGTCGGTCAGCCGCGTCCTCGACGCCGAGAAGAACGCGTGACGGCAGGGGCTTCCACCGCAAGCTCGTGGGCATGAGCGACGCGCGCATCGAGGCGACCCGGACGATGGCCGCCACCCCGGCGGCGATCTTCGAGGTCCTGCGCGACCCGGAGGGGCACGTGGCGATCGACTCCTCCGGCATGCTGCAGTCCGCCGAGGGTGCCCCGGTGAGCGCAGTTGAGGAGAGCTTCGTGGTGCACATGGACCGCGAGGCGCTCGGCGATGTTCCGCTGGGCCACTACGACGTCGAGGTCGTCTTCACGAAGGTCGCCGAGCCGACCGAGATCGAGTGGACGATCCACGGCACGATCACACCGCCGCTCGGGCACGTGTTCGGCTACCTGCTCGAACCGCTCGAGAACGCGGACGGCGGACCGGCCACCAAGGTCACGTCCTACTGCGACTGGAGCGACGTGCACCCGGACTGGCTGCCGATCTTCCCGGTGATCGACCAGAAGGCGTTGCGGGCGACGCTCGGCGTCCTGGAGCGGACCGTGAAGCGCGGGTACCCGCGGATCAGCCTCGGCGGCTGAGCTTCTCGCCGAGCTGGATGATGCGTTCGCCGACGTCCTCGGCGAGGCCGCTGGTGGCGGTGGCGAGCTTCTCGGCAGCGGACCGGCTCGCCTCCGCGGCCTTGGCCGCGGTGTCCTCTGTGAACTCGGCCGTCGCCGCACCTGCCTGGTCCGCCCACCCGGCGGCGCGGCCGGAGAAGCGCGCGACGTGCTCCCCAGCGTCCTCGCGGACCTGCTCGTAGAACTGCGCGGTCTGCGCGACCGTCGTGTCGACCAGCTTCGAAAGCACTCCAGGAACCGGCACCGCGACCTCCTCCGGGGACACCGAGCGAACCTGTTACTTCGAGTAACACCTTAAAGCGGGTTGCCCACCACCGCAACGTCCTCGGTGCGGTGCGAGCGGACCTCCGGCCCGCACTCGCGCGTGCGCGCAGGGTGCACGCGAAGTCCACTGAGGACTCTCTCCCGTAACGATTGCGATCACGTGACGAGGATCGCCCTCGAGACCTGCTTGATCGTGCTGATCAGCGAAGATCGTCCTCGTGATCCGGATGGGGAACGTCCGCGTGGCCGCGACGATGCCGGAACGCGACCTGGGGCACTTAGGATCAACCACCCAGGGAAGGGAATGCCCGCGCAACGGCTGGACAGGCGCAGACCTGACCGCGCCACAACACCTCGTGCGGGCAGCAACGGCAGCCGACACCTCGGCAACCACTAAGGACAGGTACTCATGCTTCAGCAGCGGACGCGACTGTTCGGTTCGATCGCGGGCCTGTGCACGGCCGGCGCACTGCTCGCCGGTTGCGGCGGGGGGGACTCGGGCGAGCAGGCGCAGAACCAGCCCGCTCCGCAGGCTCCCGCTCAGGGGCAGTCCGCTGCGGGCAAGCAGACCTCGGGTGCGTTCGAGAACTTCTCGCCGACCGCCAAGGCGGTCACCTACAAGCCGGACCAGGTGCCGGTGGGCGGGCACATCACCGTGTCCTCCACCAACGCCGACGGCAAGTCCAAGGTGACCGTCGAGGTCAAGGGCCTGCAGCCGAACCGCCCCTACGGTGGGCACGTGCACGTCAAGCCCTGCGGTGCCACCGGTGAGGACGCGGGCTCGCACTTCCAGGAGAAGGCCGACCCGGTGAAGCCGTCGGTCGACCCGGCCTACGCCAACCCGCAGAACGAGGTGTGGCTGGACTTCCACACCGACGCCCAGGGCAACGGCACCGCCACCGCCGAGGGCAACTGGTCGTTGGCCACCCGCGACGACGCCCAGTCGGTGGTCATCCACGAGACCCACACGCACTCCGAGCCCGGCAAGGCCGGCTCCGCGGGCGGGCGCCTGGCCTGCATCTCCGCGGACTTCTGAGCCGCGCGGACCCCGAGGGCGCTCGCCGACCAGGCGGGCGCCCTCGTCGCGTCCCGGGAGGCCGGGAGCGGCCCGCGACGCAGGTCACGGGTGATCGCGGTTCGCCGTCAGGGACAATGGCAGCGATGACCGCTCTGGACCTGCCCGCCGCGACGGGCACCACGACGCTGCGGATCGGCCCCTACGAGGTCGACCCGCCGGTGGTGCTCGCCCCGATGGCCGGGATCACCAACGTCGCGTTCCGGCGGCTGTGCCGGGAGTACGGGGCCGGGTTGTACGTGTGCGAGATGATCACCAGCCGCGCGCTGGTCGAGCGGCACCCGAAGACCCTGGAGATGATCACCTTCGACGACGACGAGCGCCCGCGCTCGATGCAGCTCTACGGCGTCGACCCGGTGACCATGGGCCAGGCTGTGCGCATGATCGTCGACGAGGACCTCGCCGACCACGTCGACATGAACTTCGGCTGCCCGGTGCCCAAGGTCACCCGCAAGGGCGGCGGCTCGGCGCTGCCGTACAAGCGGCAGCTGTTCCGCGAGATCGTCCGCGCCGCGGTCACCGCCGCCGAGCCCGCGGGCGTCCCGGTGACCGTGAAGTTCCGGATCGGCATCGACGACGAGCACATCACCTACCTCGACGCCGGGCGCATCGCCGAGGAGGAGGGCGCCAAGGCGGTCGCGCTGCACGGCAGGACCGCCTCGCAGCGCTACTCCGGCACCGCCGACTGGTCGGCGATCCGCACGCTCAAGGAGCACGTCACCTCGATCCCGGTGCTGGGCAACGGTGACATCTTCAGCGCCGACGACGCGCTGCGGATGGTGGCCGAGACCGGGTGCGACGGCGTGGTCGTCGGCCGCGGTTGCCTCGGGCGCCCGTGGCTGTTCCGCGACCTGCAGGCCGCCTTCAGCGGTGAGCCCGTCCCCGACGGCCCCCACCTGGGTGAGGTCGCGCGCGTCCTGCGGCGGCACGCCGAACTGCTCGCCGACCACATGGGCGAGGAGAAGGGCCTCCGGGACCTGCGCAAGCACATGTCGCAGTACCTGCGGGGCTTCCCGGTGGGGTCGGACCTGCGGCAGGGCTTCGGGCTCGTCTCCAGCCTCGCCGAGCTCGACGACCTGCTGGCCCAGCTCGACCCGGACGTGCCCTTCCCGGCCGACGCCGAAGGACCCCGCGGGCGGCAGGGCTCGGCGGGAAAGGTCGTGCTGCCGGAGGGGTGGCTGGACGACCCGGACGACGCGACCGTGCCCACCGGCGCGGAGATCGACTCCAGCGGCGGCTGATCCGTGCGCGTGGTCTGGGTGCTCGTGGCCGCGCTGTGCTTGAGCGGGTGCGCCTCGGCACCGCCGCAACCGGACCTCCGCCAGTACTTCGCGGACAACAACGCCGCAGCGGCGGCGGGGCCGCGAGCGCAGGAGGAGTTCTTCCGCCGCACGCAGCACCCCGATTTCGCCGACAGCACGTGCGAACTCGGCGATCTCACCGTCCACCTCGATCCTGCCTGGAGCACGCTGCGCCCGGACCCCGGGTTCGCCGCCGGCGGCGTGGTTCCGCGCGGCGAGATCTGGGCTGTCGGTGTCGAGGTCACCACCCGGGCGAACGGCAGCGCCACCGGTCATCAAATCGGGTCACAACACCTCGTAGTGCTCGACGGGCGCACGTTCGGCTTCGCACCCTGTCCTCAATAACCGAAAACCCGCGTCGTGCGGGGAAGATCACCCAGCCCACGTGCGGGGTCGGCGATGTGGAACGAGAACTGGTCTGCTCGTCCGTGCGGGTGGGTCCGAACCGATTCGCTTCCACATCCGCCCCCTCGCCCGGTACACACCTAGGAGCCGAAGGCTCGGTCTCCCCATCACCGAGATGTAACCCGATCGCGCGAATCGAGGTACGGGGCGAGTCGAAACGGCATGATCGTTCCGTCACAACCGACGACAGCGCGCGGACGGGAGGTGGTCGACATGATCCGCAACGGATTTGCCGGGCAGGACCCGCACTCCGGTGGTGGGGACGTGCCGCAGCCGCCGACACCCCGCAGCCGTGAGGAGCTCGCCAACGGCACGGGCATGGCGGAACTGCACGAATCCATCGCGCGGTTGCTGGCCTCGCGCGGGCAGTGGCGCCAGGCCTACCACCACCTCCGCTCCGCGCTGGACATGATGTCGTCGGACAAGCCCGCGGTCCCCGAGCAGTTGCGCAGCGAGGTCGAACTGCTGCGCAAGGAGCACGCCAAAGCTCGCGAGGACAGCCTGCGGGACAGCCTCACCGCCAGCTACAACCGTCGGTACCTCGACGAACGGCTTGCGGACCTGGTAGCCGAGAACGCCATGACCGGGGAGGGCCTGGCCGTGGCGCTGATCGACCTGGACTGGTTCAAGCTCGTCAACGACACCTACGGCCACCTCTTCGGGGACCGGGTGCTGCAACGCGTCGTCGACCTGCTGCAGGAGGCGCTGCCGGACGGGGCGTTCTGCGCCCGCTACGGCGGCGAGGAGTTCGTGCTGGTGCTGCCGCACATCCTGCCCAACTCGGCGGCCCAGGTGTGCGAGGCGGCCCGGCAGCGGGTCGAGCACTTCGAGTGGGGGACCATGGCACCCGGGCTCGGTGTGACGATCAGCATCGGCGTCGCGCACGAACAGGGCACCGGTGCACCCGTCTCGGGCGAGCAGCAGCTCATCGCGTCCGACGCGCTGCTGTACGCGGCGAAGCGGGCCGGCCGGAACGCCGTCGCCTACCGGAAGGGCACCGAAGTCCGGTTGGCCGGGGCCGCCGCGGAACGCGTCGTCGAAGCGGGGAGCCGCGTCGCCGGTTACTGATGGCGATCACGCGAAAACACACGGTGCAACCAGATTTCGAGCATACCGGTCATCTGGATTAGCACGGCTAGTCGCAACAGACCAGCCAGGCGGTAGGATCGTGCACTGATTGTGAAGAAATTGTCGGCGCTATCGTCAGTTCGGGCGATCCGCCGTACTATCTCCAAGGCGCCACGCGATACATGTCGGGGAGTATCGAGCGCGTCAGCACGGTTCGCAGACGATGACTGAGGCAGGTTGGGAGGGAACACGCGTGCCGCAAGACCCCCGGCATGGCGACTTCGGGCACCGGCGTACCCGCCCCGACGAGACCGCCGATGCCACCGGTCAGGCGAGTGGTGGACGGCGCCGACGCGCGCTGTCCGAGGACGGCACCGGTGGCACTCGCGTCATCGACCTGCTGTCCAAGCACGGCAAGAGCCCCGGCACCTCCGGTCACCGCCGCGCGGCCGAACCGGAAGCACCCTCGGCACCGCAGTCCCCCCAGACCGGACCCCGCCGGACAGCACCGGACCCGCCGCAGGCCTGGACCTCACCCGAGCCCTCGGGCCGCCGCGCCCGGCAAGCCCCTCCGAGCCGGCCGATGCCCAACCCGCCGGCTCCGCCGATCAACCCGGCTCCCCCGGCCGGCTGGACGCCGCCGAGCACCGGCCCCCGCCCGGTGCAGCAGCCGCCCGCCGGCCCGGTGTCACCGCCTTCCGGCCGCAACCAGCGGCCGACTCCGCCTCCGCCTTCCGCTCCGGGCGCCGCCGCCGCGTTCGCCGGTGGCGCCGCCGCGCGCCCCACGCGGCGCAACCCCGAGCCACCCGGCGAGGAGGCCACCCGCATCAGCCAGGCGTTGAGCGCCGATGCTCCGCAGCGCGTCTCGCCGCCGTCCGGGCGCAACCCGCGTCCGGGCCCCGCGCGCCCGCCGGCTGACATGGACGCCACCACCCAGCACCCGCGCGTCCCGGCTGCTCCTCAGCAGCCCCAGCAGCCCCAGCAACCGCAGCCCGGCTCGCAGCAGCAGCCCCACCCGCAACACCAGGGCGGTCCCCAGCAGCTGGGCGGCCCCCAGCAGCAGGGCCAGCAGGCCGCGAAGCCCTCAGCGCCGCCGGTCGAGCGCGCCGAGGAAACCGCGATCGTGGCGCCGGCCGACGGCTACTCCGAGCTCGACGAGTACGCCGAGCTCGATGAGTACGGCGAGCTGGAGGAGTACAGCGAGCTCGGCGACGAGGAGTTCGACGACTCCGGCGAGCGCAAGAACGACATCGAGCAGATCGACCTGACGCTGGCCCGGTTCTCCGCGGTGCACGACGAGATCGCCGCCGAGGAGGCCAAGCGCCGCAAGCGCTACGCGTGGCTTCCCGGCCACAAGAAGGAACCGGAGCTCGGCAGCGACATGCCGTTCGACTTCCACGAGGACCGCGGCGGCGCGTCGCGCGTGGAGTGGAAGAAGAAGCAGCGCAAGCGCCGCACGAACCTGATCGTGATGGCCGTGGCGGTCGCCGCGTCGCTGACGGTGTTCCTGTCGCTGGGCTTCGCCTGGGGCGCCACCACGCTGTTCGGACCGCCGTCGGTGCTGGCGCTGGACCCGAACTCCCGCGACATCAAGGACGTCGCCAACCAGGCTGGCGACCAGAACTTCCTGATGATCGGCTCGGACACCCGCGCGGGCGCCAGCGCCGCCGACGGCGTCGGGTCCGAGGCCGACGAGCCGGGCGCGCGCTCGGACACCACGATGATCGCCCACATCCCGGCCGACCGGAGCCGCGTGGAGCTGGTGTCCTTCCCGCGCGACCTGCAGGTGAACATGCCCGCCTGCGAGCGCTGGGACCCCAAGACCGGCCAGTACAGCAACGAGGTCGTCCCGCCGAAGGAAGGCGCGCGGCTCAACGAGGCCTACGCCGTCGGCGGCCCGCTCTGCACCACCAAGGTCATCCAGCAGGTCTCCGGCCTGCGGATGGACAGCTTCCTCGGCATCGACTTCAACGGCTTCAAGTCCATGGTCGACGCGGTGCACGGCGTCGAGATCTGCACCCCGAAGCCGGTCGTGGACTCCACGCTGGGCACCGTGATCCCCGAAGCCGGACGGCACACCCTCACCGGCGACCAGGCCCTGACCTACGTCCGGGCCCGTCACGTCGAGGGCGACCCGACCTCGGACTACGGCCGGATGCAGCGCCAGCAGATGTTCCTGTCGTCGCTGCTGCGCAAGACCATGTCCAGCCAGGTGCTGCTGGACCCGCGCAAGCTCAGCGACTTCGTCAAGGCCGTCAGCGCCAACACCTTCGGCGACAACGTCAGCGCCGACCGGCTGATGGGCCTCGGCCAGCAACTGCAGGGCCTGGACCCGAACAAGGTCACCTTCGTGACGGTCCCGACCACCGGCTACGCCAACGAGGAGGGCAAGGAGGTCCTTCGCGAGGACGCCGCGAAGTCGCTGTTCCAGTCGATGATCGACGGTGCTCCGGTGTCGACCGGCAGCGCTCCGCGGCAGGTCGCGCAGTCCACGCCGACCGGTGGTTCGGGCGGTTCCGGCGGTGCGTCCGGAGCGGGCCGGGTGCTGCACCAGCAGCCCGCCGCCCCCTCCCTGCCGGACGACCTGCGAACCGTGAACGCCGGCACCGACACCTGCGGCTGACCTGCGGGTACGTCCGGTTCGGACCTGCCGATCACGTCGAGTTCACCGCCGGTTCACCACAGGTCATTCTGTCCGATTCCGCGGCGAAGTACGCTGGGTGACATGCGCGAGGTCTACCAGGAACAGCTAGGCATGCTCACCGACGTTCTCGCCTCGATGTCGGCGATGGTCGGGACGGCGATGGAGCGGGCCACCAAGTCGCTCCTGGAGGCCGACCTGACCCTGGCCGAGCAGGTCATCGACGAGGACGCCCTGGTCGACGAGGCCCGCTCGCGCGCCGAGGAGTACGCCTTCGGCCTGCTGGCGCTGCAGGCCCCGGTCGCCGGTGACCTGCGCAGCGTCATCGCCACCATCCACGCCGCCGAGGACATGGAGCGGATGGGCGACCTCGCGCTGCACGTCGCCAAGGCCGCCCGGCGCAGGCACCCCAACGCGGTGCTGCCCGACGACGTCTCCGCCTACTTCGCCGAGATGGGCCGCATCGCGGTGAAGCTGGCCAACCAGGTCAGCACCGTGATCCGCACCCACGACGTGGAGGCCGCGCGGCTGCTGGAAGAGATCGACGACGAGATGGACGACCTGCACCGGCACCTGTTCACCGTGCTGATGAGCCCCGACTGGGAGCACGGGGTCGCCACGGCCGTCGACGTCACGCTGCTGGGCCGCTTCTACGAGCGCTTCGCCGACCACGCCGTCGCGGTCGCCCGCCGCGTCGAGTTCATCGTGACCGGAAAGATGCCGTCCCGTTGATCCGTCCTCGCTGGTCAACGGCGATCTGGTGCGGAAAGTACTAATAGTCGGTCTCAGCACTCGATGTTGTGATCATCGTGTGCCATCCTCTTTCGGGTGAGAAGCGACCGAACTCGTACCGATGGGGGGCGCGGTGGGTAAGAGTCCGACCGTGCACCGACGTCGACTGGGCAGTGAACTGCGGCGCCTCCGCGAGATCGCCGGCCGTACGCACCGGGAGGTCGCCGCCCACCTGGACTGCTCGCAGGGCAAGATCAGCCAGATCGAGCTGGGCCGCGTTCCGGTGCGCACCTCCGACGTGCGCCTGATGGCCGAGTTCTACGGCGCGTCCGGCGATCAGCTCGAGGCGCTCATCGACTTGGCCCAGGACTCCAAGCAGCGTGGCTGGTGGCAGCAGTACCCGAGCACCGCGCAGCGTCCCGGCCTGCAGACCTACTTGGGGTTGGAGACCTCCGCGAAGGCGGTCAGCTGCTTCGGCAGCGACCCGCTGCCGGAGCTGCTGCAGACCACCGACTACACGCGCGCACTGCTGACCTCCGACTCGCAGGTGTTCACCGACGACGAGATCGCCGAGCGCCTGCAGGTGGTCTCCACCCGGCAGCAGCGGTTGCTGGGTGAGCAGCCCCTGGAGCTCTGGGCGGTCCTCGACGAGTCCGCGCTGCGGCGCTGCGTGGGCGGCCCGGGCGTGATGCGGCAGCAGTTGGAGCACCTGGTGCTGCTGGGCTACCGGCGCAACGTCACCATCCAGGTCCTGCCGTTCGTCGTCGGTGCCCACCCGCTGATGGGCGACCGGGCGGCGGTGTTCTCCTTCGCCAACGAGGCGGATCCGCAGGTGGTCCACCTGGGAGACTCGGCCAACTCCCGCTTCTTGGACAAGGCCGCCGACACCGCCGACTACCTCAAGGCCTTTGAGCAGGTGTGCACGAGCGCCCTGGGCCCCAAGGACTCCAGCGCTTTCATCTCTGCGGTGGCGGACGAGCTCCCAGCGCAGTGAGGACCTGCACCCTCGGCCCGGCACGACCCCGGGACGACGTGGAAGAGGGCCTCCTGCAGCGAGGCCCTCTTCTGCTCGCGCGAGACTTGCTGCACAACAGCGCTTGTCAGGGTTCGGGCCGGGAGAAGGTGCCGTGGCGACCCTCGCCGGAGGCGAAGCGAGCTGCCCCGCCGACGCCGTCGCTGGTGTAGGACTCCACGCCGACGGCGTACTCGAAGGCCATGGCCTCGGATTCCGAGCGGCCGAACTGCTCGTGCACCGACCGGCGATCGTTGCGCAGGCAGGTTTGCGGGAACCGGGTGAGCTGCCGCGCCAAGTATTCGGCGGCCTCACGGCTGCTCCCCGGTTCGACGACGCGGTTGGCCAACCCGAAGTCGAGCGCTTCCGCCGCCTCCACCGGCCGGCCGGTCAGAACCATGTCCAGGGCTCGGCTCGTACCGATCAACCGCGGCAACCGGACGGTGCCGCCGTCGACGAGCGGCACTCCCCAGCGCCGGCAGAACACTCCGAACACCGCATCGGACGCAGCGACGCGCAGATCGCACCAGAGGGTCAGCTCCAGGCCGCCGGCGACCGCGTGGCCTTCCACAGCGGCGATGACGGGCTTGGACAAGGTCAGGCGAGTCGGGCCCATCGGTCCGTCGCCGTCCTCGCTGAGCACGTTCATCTCGTCGGTGCCCAAGGCTTTGAGGTTCGCCCCGGCGCAGAAGGTGCCTCCTTCGCCGTGGAGCACGGCGACATCGGCGTCGGGATCGGCGTCGAACGCCTTGAAGGCGTGGGCGAGTTCCGCTGCCATCGGACCGTCGACGGAGTTGCGGCGCTCAGGGCGAGCCAGGACCACGGTCGTCACCCGCTCCCGCGTCTCCACCCGGATCGACTCGTACTGCGTCGTCATGCCTCCGCCTCCTGGTTCCACAACGGCTCCCGCAACGCACGCCGGAGAACCCCCGGCCCCACCCTCCCCGGCCGGCCCGGCTGATCACTCCCAGTCGACCGAATCCCACCCCGGAAAGCAACAACGCCGTCCGCTCAAGCAGGACAGCACGCAGGGACGCTGGAGTCATCGCTCAACACGGACGAGCAACCGCCACCACCCAACGAGCGCACCAACGCAGCCGAAGGCGACAAGCTCCACCCGTGCCCCCAAAGCCACTGCGCCAAGCGACGTTCCCCCCCACAACCCCCACTCGAACTTCGCGCGGATGTCGAACGGTAACCCTCGGAGCAGCCCAGGCACGCCGGAGTTCCCGACACCCCCGCGCGTCAGCCCGACCACGGCGGCGCCGCCCTGCACGAGCAACGTCCAGCCCCGTCGGATCTCGCGCGAAGATCGACAAAGCCCCGCACACCAACGCTCTGCGCTGCACAGACACGTCCGGGCTCAGGGAACGCCCTCGCGCGTCCGGGAACAGGAAGTTGCGACCAGGCGCCAAGCCGCGCACAGCCCCACACTCGAGCTTGGCGCGAATGTCGAACTGGAGGCCTCGGAGCAGGCCCAACACGGCGGAGATCACGGAGCGGCCCCGGGCGCGTCGGGCGGTGGCATCACCCTCTCCGCGCGAAACACCGCACCGCCCGGTCGAAACCCGCGCGAGGTTGGACGCTCTGCGCTGCACTGACACACTCGGCCTCAAGATCCGCCGTCGCGTGTCGGGGCCGAAGAAGTCACGACCTTCTCGCGCCTAGCTGCGCCCAGCCCTCGCTCGAACTCCGTGCGAGATTCGAACGGTAACCCTCGGACCAGGCCAGACACACCGGGGGCCACGAAGCACCCGGGCACGGCGGGCGATGGTCACAACCTCCTCGCGCGAAACACCGTCCCACCCGGTCGAAATCCGCGCGAAGTTCGACAAGGCCCCCCGCACACCAACGCTCTGCGCTGCACAGACACACTCGGCCTCAAGATCCGCCGTCGCGTGTCGGGGCCGAAGAAGTCACGACCTTCTCGCGCCTAGCTGCGCCCAGCCCTCGCTCGAACTCCGTGCGAAATTCGAACGGTAACCCTCGGACCAGGCCAGACACACCGGGGGCCACGAAGCACCCGGGCACGGCGGGCGATGGTCACAACCTCCTCGCGCGAAACACCGTCCCGCCCGGTCGAAATCCGCGCGAAGTTCGACAAGGCCCCCCGCACACCAACGCTCTGCGCTGCACAGACACGCTCCGGCTCAGGATGCGCACTCGCTGGTCGGGCTGAGAGGGTCACGACCTTCTCGGGGCAGGCTGCGCCTAGCGCTCAGTCGAAGTTCGCGCGAAGTTCGAACTGCAGGCCTCGGAACAGGGCAGACACGGCGGAGACCACGGAGCGGCCCCGGGCGCGTCGGGCGAAGTGACAGCGTCGCACCGGCTGAGCAACCGGCACCGCCGTGGGCTCGCGGAGGTTCTTTGGGCAGGACAGTCGTGGCAGGTTCAGGACCCGTAAGGCGTTGGGGATCTCCCCCTAGCCGCACCGGGTTCTGCAGGACGACCACCAGGCCCTCAGTGCGGGCGAGCCGGAGGCTCGCCCGCACGACATCGCGGCTCACCCACGGGGAACCCGAACGAGGATCAGCCGAAGCGGCCGGAGATGTAGTCCTCCGTGGCCTTCTGAGCGGGGTTGGAGAAGATCTTCCCGGTCTCGTCGATCTCCACCAGCTGGCCGGGTTCCCCGACCGCGCGGAGGTTGAAGAACGCGGTCTGGTCGCTGACGCGGGCGGCCTGCTGCATGTTGTGGGTGACGATGACGATCGTGTAGTCCTGCTTGAGGTTCGCGATGAGGTCCTCGATCGCCAGGGTCGAGATCGGGTCGAGCGCGGAGCAGGGCTCGTCCATTAGCAGCACGTCGGGGCGCACCGCGATGGCGCGGGCGATGCAGAGGCGCTGCTGCTGACCGCCGGAGAGGCCGCCGCCCGGCTTGTTGAGCCGGTCCTTGACCTCTTCCCACAGGTTCGCGCCGCGCAGCGCCTTCTCGGCGACCTCGTCCAGGTGCGCCTTGTTCTTCTCGCCCGCGAGCTTCAGGCCGGCGACCACGTTGTCCCGGATGGACATCGTGGGGAACGGGTTGGCGCGCTGGAAGACCATGCCGATGGTCTTGCGGACCTGCACCGGGTCGACGTCGTCGGCGTAGATGTCCTCGCCGTCGAGCATCACCTTGCCCTCGACGCGGGCACCCGGGATGACCTCGTGCATCCGGTTCAGCGACCGCAGCACGGTGGACTTGCCGCAACCGGAGGGACCGATGAAGGCGGTGACGCTGCGGGCGGGCACCTGCAGGGTCACGTCCTGCACGGCGTGGAACTTGCCGTAGTGGAGGTTCAGGTCTTTGATGTCGAGACGCTTGGCCATGTCGAGAAGTCCCTACTTGGTCTTGATCGCGAAGATCTTGGACAGACCGGTGGCAGCGAGGTTGATCAGCATGATGACGAGGACGAGGGTCAGCGCCGCCCCCCACATCCGGTAGTCGCCGGCCGCGGTTCCGGTGCTGCGCTCCATGAAGATGGTCAGCGGGAGAGAGGCCATCTCCCCGTTGAAGAGGTCGAAGTTGATCGCCGAGGAGTACCCGACCAGGATCAGCAGTGGTGCGGTCTCACCGAGCACACGCGCCAGGCCGAGCATGATGCCGGTGAGGATGCCGGACAGCGCGGTCGGCAGCACGATCCGCACGATGGTCTTCCACTTCGGCAGGCCCAGCGCGTAGGCCGCTTCGCGCAGTTCGTTCGGCACGATGAGCAGCATCGTCTCGGTGACCCGGACGACGACCGGCAGCATCAGCAGCAGCAGCGACAGCGCCACCGCGAAGCCGCTGCGGGTCATGCCGAAGGTGGTGATCCACAGCGCGTAGATGAACAGGCCCGCCACGATCGACGGCAAACCGCTCAGGATGTCCACCATGAAGGTGGCGGCCTTGGCCAGCTTCGACTGCTGCCCGTACTCGACGAGGTAGATCGCGACCATCACGCCGAGCGGGACCGCGAAGACCAGGCAGACCAGGCCTTCGAAGACGGTGCCGACCAGGGCGTGGTAGATGCCGCCGCCGAAGTCGGTGGGCAGCAGGCCCTTGAACGAGTGGGACCACCACACGGTGCTGAGGAGGGGCCGGAGGCCGCGCTCGAACAGCGTCCACAGCACCCACAGCAGCGGGATGACCGCGATCACGAAGGCCGCCGCGAACAGGACGGTGGCCAGGTTGTCCTTGAACTTCCGGCCGAAGCCGATGCTCTGGAAGGCCGGCGCGGTGGCGAGCTGCTCCACGTCGGCGGCGTCGGTCCTCATGACTTCCCCTCAGCGCCGGCCGCGCTCTCGATCCAGCGCGCGAGCGCGTTGACTGCGAAGGTGATGACGAACAGCACCAGGCCGGCCGAGATGTAGGCCCCGACCTGCAGGTTGTTGTTGAACTCGGCGGACCCGAGGGCGATCTTGGAGGCGAAGGTCGCCCCGCTGTCGAAGATGCTGTACCCGGGTGCCGCGGAGGTGCCGCTCAGGATGATGGTCAGCGCCATCGTCTCGCCCAGGGCGCGGCCGAGACCGAGCATGGAGCCGCCCACGAAGCCGTTGCGGCCGAAGGGCCACACCGTGGTCTTGATGACCTCCCAGCGGGTCGCGCCGAGGGCGAGCGCACCCTCGATCTGCGCGGCCGGGGTGCGGGAGAAGACCTCGCGGGTCACACCGGTGATCGTCGGGATGATCATCACCGCGAGCACGATCCCGGCGGTGAAGACGTTGGCGCCGGAGTCGACCTGGCTGATGTTGCCCTGGGCGAAGATCGGGATCCAGCCCAGGTTCTCGTTCAGCCAGTTCGCCACGGGCTTGAGGAACGGCCCCAGCACCAGGAAGCCCCAGAGGCCGTAGACGACCGAGGGCACCGCGGCCAGCAGGTCGACGACGTAGGCGAACGGGCGGGCCAGGATCCGCGGCGCGTACCGGGTGAGGAACAGGGCGATGCCGCCGGACAGCGGCATCGCGATCACCAGCGCGACCAGCGAGCTGGCCACGGTGATCCACGCGAGGTCGATGATCCCGAAGCTCATGTCGTTCGGGTCGCCGGTGTCCCACTCCCTGCTGAACAGGAAGTTCACCTGGTTCACCTGCAGGGCGGGGACCGCGCGGACGAGCAGGAAGATCGCGATGGCCGCGATCACCGCCACCACGAACGCCCCGGACGCGGTGGCGAGCGAGGAGAACAGCTTGTCGCCGAGTCGGGAGGTTCTGCCCGCGGGTTTCAGTGGAGCGGAAATGGGAGCCTCCGGTCCGGAATGCGCCGAGGCGTCCCGCTGGGCACCGCTGGTGCTCGCGGGCCGCGCTTCGGTTCTCGTCGAGTCGGTCACTGCGATTCGCAGCCTCTCATCTTCTCCGGTGGACCAGGGGGTCCGCACGAATCTCGAGCGGCCCCGGTCACGCTCACGAGATTGCGTTGACGGCTTCCAGGACCTTGCCCTTGAAGGACTCGGGCAGCGGGACGTAACCCGACTTCTCGAGGTCCTCCGGGTCGGCGTTGGCCGCCACGGTGAGGAACGACTTGACCGCCTTGGTGGTCTCCGGGTCGTAACCCTTCGAGCAGACGATCTCGTAGGTGTTCAACACGATCGGGTAGACGCCGGGGGACTTGTTGCCGTAGATCGACTTGAGGTCGACCTTGAGGTCGTGGCCTTCGCCCTCGATCTCGGCGGCTTCGATGCCCCGGCCGACGTTCGCGGTGCTGAGCTCGACGGGGCCGGAGCCGCTGTCGATCTTGGCGACGCCCAGGCCCAGGTTCTTCGGGAAGGACCACTCGACGTAGGTGAAGGCACCCTCGGTGGCCTTGACCGACTGCGCGACCTGGTCGGAGCCGTCGCGGCCCTGGCCGACGCCCTGTCCGCCTTGGAAGGTCTTGCCCTCACCGGTGAAGGCCCCGCCCGTCGCGGTCTTGAGGTACTTCTGGAAGTTCTCGGTCGTGCCCGATTCGTCCGAGCGGTAGAACGGCACGATCTCGATCCCGGGGAGCTGGGCGTTCGGGTTCAACGCCTTGATCGCCGGGTCGTCCCACTTCTTGATCTCACCCTTGAAGATCTTGCTGATCACGTCGGGGGTGAGGGTCAGGGCGGGGTTGCCCGGGAGGTTGTAGGAGATCGCGATCGGGCCGAACACCATCGGGATGTTCCAGGCCGGGTTGCCCTGGCAGCGCGCAGCCGCCTCGGCGACCTCGCCCTTCTCCTCCTTCAGCGCGGAGTCCGAGCCGCCGAAGTCGACCTGTCCGGCGGTGAAGGCGGCGACGCCTTTGCCGGAACCGGACTTCGTGTAGTTCACGGTCTGGTCGGGGCACTTGATGCCGTAGTCGCGGGCGAAGACGTCCACAGCGTTCTTCTGCGCCGACGATCCCTCGCCGGAGACCGGCTTGGTGCCGCAGTCGACCTGCAACCCGGCGAGCGCGGGGTTGATGCCGCCCTCCGGGATGTTGTAGTCCGTACCGCAGCCGGCGAGCACAAGCGCGCCCGCAGCGAAGACGGCCCATGCAGCGCTGTGCCGCTTGATTCTCACTTCGGTCCTCCACCCAAGGGACGAGCTTGCGGGTCGCGGCCGAGCGTGCACGCTCGTGCTCGGTTCCGCTGGGGGCGACGCTAAGCAGCCAGGGTGGCCTGTCCTCGCCATCGAAGTGAACGGAAGGTGAACAAGGCACACTGAGTAAGCAGAACCACATTCCAACGGGCGAAATCGAGGCGGAGGTTCCGATCTTGCCGTGACTCAGCGCAGCTCCGCGGTCAGCGCCCGAATTGCACGTCGCTGTCCAGCTTGGCGAAGCCCAACCGCTGGTAGACCTTCACCGCGGGGACGTTGTCCGCCTCGACGTAGAGGATGACGTGGCTGCGCCCGGTGTCGCGCAGGTGCCGCAGGCCGGCCACGGTCAGTGACTTCCCCAAGCCGCCGCCCTGGGCGTGCGGGTCAACGCCGACGACGTAGACCTCGCCCGTCCCGTCCGGGTGCACCTTCGTCCAGTGGAAGCCGAGCAGCTCGCCGGAGGCGTCCACCGCGAGGAAGAAGCCCGCCGGGTCGAACCAGTCCTCCTGCTCCTTGGTGCGCAGGTCCTGCTCGGTCATGTCGCCCTGCTCCGGATGCCAGACGAACGCGCGGTGGTTCACCCGCACCACGTCGGCCTCGTCCTCGCCCGGTCGGAAGGTGCGCAGCGTGACGCCCTCCGGTGGCGGCGCCTCGGGCAGCTCGGGTTCGGTCAGCGGACGACCCATCCGCCACAGCTCCCGCGGCCGGTGGAAGCCGTAGCGCTCGGCCAGCCGCACCGCACCCGGGTGCTCGCCGTGCGACCAGGTCCTCAGCCGGCCGGTGTCGATGTCGGGATCGGTGCCGAGCTCGGCGCGCTCCAGCAGCGCCTCCACGAGCCTGGTGCCCGCGCCCTGACGGCGGTGGTCGGGGTGCACGGCCAGCTCGGCGACCAGTTGGCCGGCGTCGGGCTCGTGCTCGGTGTCCAGGTGCGCGTACCCGATCAGCGCGCCCCCGGAGTCGCGCAGGACGAAGTGCTCGGAGCGCACGTCGGCCTGCACCGGCTCGATCTGGTGCACGACGTCGCGGTGCGCCTTGAGCCGCAGGATCACGTGCTCGCCGACCGGGGCGACGCCGTCCGCCTTCTCGGTCTCCTCGAGCAGGGCCATCACTTCGGCCAGCTCGCCCTCGTCCAGTCCGTTCCGCCAAGTCAGCTGCACGCCTCTGACCCTACCCACCCGAGCACGACGAAGCCCCCGATCCGATGATCGGGGGCTTCGGCCGTCGAACTCGGTGTCAAGCGTTGACGTTCGACCGCCCCAGGGACTCCGCTGCCGCTTCCGCCTCGGCGGCTTCGGCGACCTCCGCGGCCACCGGCGAGGTCGTGCCGCCGCGGTTCGGGCGGACGAACTTGTAGCCGACGTTGCGCACGGTGCCGATCATCGCGTCGTGCTCGGGGCCCAGCTTGGCGCGCAGCCGCCGGACGTGGACGTCCACCGTGCGGGTGCCGCCGAAGAAGTCGTACCCCCAGACCTCCTGCAGCAGCTGAGCACGGGTGAACACCCGGCCCGCGTGACCGGCCAGGAACTTCAACAGCTCGAACTCCTTGTAGGTCAGTTCGAGCGCGCGCCCCCGCAGCCGGGCCGTGTAGGTGGCCTCCTCGATGACCAGGTCGCCGACCGTCAGCGAGCCGTCACCGCCGGAGGAGGCGCTGCTGCGCCGCGAGACCAGCAGCCGCAGCCGCGCGTCGACCTCGGCCGGGCCGGTGCTCGGCAGCAGGATGTCGTCCACGCCCCACTCGGCGTTGACGGTCACCAATCCGCCCTCGTTGACCAGGGCGATCACCGGGACGTCACCGGCGGAGAGCAGGCGGCACAGGTCGCGGGCGCCCGCCAGGTCGGTGCGGGCGTCGACGATGACGACGTCGTGGGCACCCCCGGACAGGATGGCTCCGGGGTCGGCGGGGAGGATTCGGACTCGGTGCGGCAGCAGGGCCAGCGACGGCAGGACCGCGTCGCAATCGGACTCACCGGTCAGCAGGAGCAGTTCGGAGCTCATCTGGGGGGCCTCCATCTCCAGGCGCGAACAGCCGAGGGCCGTGGCTCGGGCGTCACCCGCAGTGGTCGGATGACTCGGCGTCGTTGCCTGTGGATGCCAAGGAGAATAACCGACATGCGCCGGAAAAACCCAGGTCCCGCCGAGGGCGTCACATTTGTGAACAGCAGGCGACCTCGTGTTTCGCCCACGTTTCGCGATGGGGCTGTCACGTTGCGCGCAGAAGACGGTACGCGGTTGCGCGGTGTGCTGGACCCCGGTCCCGGGCTGCCCGCGCCCCTGGGTTTCGTCGTCGGCCACGGTTTCACGAACCACATCCGCAAGCCCAGCGTGCGCGTTGTCCTGCAGCGGTTGGCGACTCACGGACCGGTGCTGGCGACCGACTTCCGCGGGCACGGCCGTTCGGGCGGGCGGACCACCGTGGGGCCGAACGAGGCGATGGACATCGACGCCGCCGTCGCGCACCTGCGGTCGCTCGGGTGTGAGCGGGTCGTCACCATCGGGTTCTCGCTGGGCGGCTCCGTGGTCCTCCGCCAAGCCGCGCTGGGAACCCCGCCGGACGCCGTGATCTCGGTGAGCAGCCCGGCGCGCTGGTTCGTCCGCGAGACGCCGGCGATGCGCCGGGTGCACTGGCTGCTCGAACAACCCCACGGCCGGCTGGCCGCGCGGCTGCTCGGCGTGCGGCTCGCGCCTCCGTGGCCTCGGGTTCCGATCTCGCCGCTCGAACTCGTGACCCGCGTCGAGATCCCGCGGCTGGTCGTGCACGGTGCCGAGGATCACTACTTCCCACCCACGGACGCGCGCGCCCTCGCCGAGGCGGGAGACGCCGAGTTCTGGCTGGTCGAGGGCATGCGGCACGCCGAGAGCTCCACGTCGCCGGAGCTGGTGGACCGGATCGTGGCCTGGGCGGTGGATATGGTGGTGCCACCCGATCGTGCCCGGTCGGACCGCCGGTGCCCCGACAGAACGGAACGCGCGGAGTGAAGAAGCTCGCGATCACGCTCGTCCTCGTGATCGGCCTCCTGGTCGCCGCCGACTTCGGCTCGGCCGCGGTCGCCGAGTACCAGGTGTCGAAGAAGGTCGGCCAGCAGCTCAAGCTGCCGGAGCAGCCGGAAGTCTCGATCAACGGCTTCCCGTTCCTCACCCAGGTCGTGGCCGGGAACTACCGCGACGTGCAGCTGGTCGCCAACGCCGTGCCGGTCGGGCCGTTCAACGAGGTGGGCATCGAGGCCGACCTGCACGGGGCGAAGGTCGCCGCCTCCGAGGTCATCGCCGGGACGGCCGACGAGTTCACGGTGGACCAGCTGGTGGGCCGGGTGAAGCTGAAGGCCTCCGACGTGGCGCGGCTGATCGGGATCCAGGACCTGACCATCGAACCAGCCGCCCCGGACGCGCTGGCCGACGACGAGGGCAACGTCAGTCAGGCCGACGAGCAGCTGGCCCAGGGCGGCGACGACCAGCGGGCGCTGGTCCAGCTCGACGGCACCGTGAACATCGCGGGCTCGGACAACAAGGTCCGGGTGATCGCGGTGCTGGCGTTGGTCAACGGCAAGATGGAGATCGAGCCGCGCAAGCTGGAGCTGAACAACAGCGCGCTGGGCCCGATCGACCTGCCGCCGATCTTCGAGCAGTCGGTGCTCAAGCAGTTCAACACCACCCTGGACCCGGGCATGCTGCCGTTCGAGGTGCAGCCCACGGCGGTGCGCGCGGAACGCGGCGCGCTGGTCATCGAGGGCACCGCGGACAACGTGACCATCAGCGGGAACGGGGTGTCCACGCGATGAGCCCAGGCGTGATCGCGCTGCTGGTCGTGGTCCCGGTGGCGCTGGTGATCGGCCTGGTGTGGCAGGCCCGGCAGGGCAAGGTGCGCAGCAGCGGGGGTGAGGAGATCGTGACCGACCACTTCCCGGACGGCCTCAAGCAGCAGCTCGCCGACGCGCCCGACCCGGACGCGCAGGTGACGTTGCTGCAGCTGTCGACGACCTTCTGCCAGCCGTGCCGGCACACCCGCATCCTGCTCGCCGACTTCGCGGGCAAGAACGACCACGTCCGGCACGTCGAGGTCGACCTCACCGACCACCCCGAGTGGTCCACCCCGCTGCGGGTGCACACGACCCCCACCACGCTGGTCCTCGACCGCGACGGTCGCGAGCTCTTCCGCGTCGGCGGCGTCCCCCGGCCGCAAGCCCTCGCCGAAGCCATCGAGCCGCACGTGTCGTGACGAAGGTCCGCATCCCACTCGTGACGAAGGTCCGCATCCCACTGTATGAACGTTCTTCCCGGCGATCGGTCCATCCGGGTAGCCTCTAGGCGTGCATGTACTGCTGACCCGAAGGCGCGCGGTTGATCTCTGCCGCGTGGGTAGCAGCCTGTGTTGATGGCACTGACCGGGCGGTAGTACGCGCGTGAGCACGGCCTCGTCATGCCTTCATGGCCTCGCCGGCGTGCGCCCCACCGCCTGACGGACTCGGCAGACCCAGTCCACATCGTCAGGAGGCCTTCGAAGATGTCTGCCACGACGCTCGATCCGCGTGGCGTCCGGTTCACAGCGGCGATCACCAGCGCGATCCTCGCGCTGGGCCTCGTCACCACGAGCTGGCGCGTGATGGCGGCCCAGATGGTGTTGTTCGGTCTGTGCGCGTTCATCGGAATGCAGCTCAACCCCTGGGGCGCGCTGTACCGGAGCGCCGTGCAGCCCAAGCTGGCGCCGGTCGCCCCGGAAGACCGCGAGGACTCCGCGCCCGTGCGCTTCTCGCAAGGGGTGGGCTTCGCCTTCGCCCTCGTGGCCACCATCGGCTACGCGGCGGAGCTGACCACCCTCGGCATCGTGGCCAACGCCTTAGCCCTGGTAGCGGCACTGCTGAACGCGGTGTTCGGCTACTGCCTCGGATGCCAGATGTACTTGGTGCTCCGCCGGTTCGCACCGGCCGGGGCGTCCACAGCAGACTGAAGTCAAGTTCGAAGATCAACGAAGGAGTCGCTCGATGAGCCGCGCAGAGGTCCTGGTCTCCACCGAGTGGGCCGAAGAGAACCTGAACACCGACGGGGTGGTGTTCGCTGAGGTGGACGAGGACACCACCGCCTACGACGGCGGCCACATCCCCGGGGCCATCAAGCTGGACTGGAAGAACGAGCTGCAGGACCACGTCCGCCGTGACTTCGTCGACCGCGAGGGCTTCGGAAAGCTGTTGTCCGACAAGGGCATCAGCAACGACGACACCGTGGTGCTCTACGGCGGCAACAACAACTGGTTCGCCGCCTACGCCTACTGGTACTTCAAGCTCTACGGCCACCGCGACGTCAAGCTGCTCGACGGCGGTCGCAAGAAGTGGGAGCTCGACGGTCGCGAGCTGACCAAGGAGGAGCCGAACCGCTCCGCCACGACCTACAAGGCGCAGGAGCCGGACACCTCGATCCGCGCCTTCCGGGACGAGGTCGTGGACGCCATCGGCAAGAAGAACCTGGTCGACGTGCGGTCGCCTGACGAGTTCTCCGGCAAGCTGCTGGCCCCGGCGCACCTGCCGCAGGAAGCCGCCCAGCGCGGTGGCCACATCCCGAGCGCGATCAACGTGCCGTGGAGCAAGGCCGCGAACGAGGACGGCACCTTCCGCTCCGACGAGGAGCTCAAGGAGATCTACGGCGACGCCGGGCTGGACACCAGCAAGGACACCATCGCCTACTGCCGCATCGGCGAGCGCTCGTCGCACACCTGGTTCGTGCTGCGCGAGCTGCTCGGCCACCAGAACGTCAAGAACTACGACGGTTCCTGGACCGAGTACGGCTCTCTGATCGGCGTGCCGATCGAGAACCCGTCCGAGGCCTGATCCACCCCGGTATCCCCGAACAAGGAGTTTGTGTCATGAGTGGATGCGGAGCGCCGCAGCAGTCGGCAACCGCGGTCGACGAGGCCACTGACCAGGTCGTCGTGGCCGGCAAGGTGCGGGCCGGGGAGTCGCCCGTCGGCGGGGCTTTCGTCCGCCTGCTGGACTCCTCCGGTGAGTTCACCGCGGAGGTCGTGACCTCCGAGGAGGGCGACTTCCGGTTCTACGCCGCGCCCGGCGATTGGACCGTCCGCGCGCTGCACCGCAGCGGCAAGGGCGAGTCGACGGTCTCCCCGAGCGGCACGGGCGTGCACTCGGTGGACATCGCGGTCGCCTGATCGCTGATCTGACGAAGGGCCGGCACCTCTGGAGGTGCCGGCCCTTCGTCGTCCCAGGTGAGGGCTGCTGCCGGGGCTCACGCCTTCCGCGAGCGCAGGAGGGCGAACGCGCGTTCGTCGCGGTCCGGGGTGCGGGGGTCGGAGTCCTCCTGGCAGCCGACCGTGGTGAAGTCCACGACGTCCCAGCCGGTGCGGTCGAAGAGGCGGCGGAGACCGGTCTCGCTGAAGATCCAGAAGTTGGTGGCGTCGTCGTTGGCCTCCGCAGGGTCCAGCAGGTAGGCGACCGGCTGCTCGGCGATGCGGGTGCCGTCCGGGGTGACCTGGGCGATGCGAGTCGAGACGAAGCACAGCTCGGCGCGCTCGGCCAGCCGATCCAGCACCAGGAACGGGTTCTTCAGGTGGTAGAGCAGGCCGAGGAAGAACACCGCGCCGTAGTGCTCGGCGGGCAGCCGGAACTGGGCGTCGAGGTCGATCTCGTGCACCTGCGCCCGCGACCGCAGCTCCTCGACGAGCCGCCGGGCACCGCGCAGGCCGTTGAAGTTCGTGGGCGCGTTGTCGACCAGGTCGACCTCGCAGCCCAGCTCGTCCTCCAGGAAGAACCCGAAGTCGCCGTCGGCGGCGCCGATGTCGGCGATGCGGGTGCCCGCGATGCGGTCGAAGACCTGCCGCTGCGGCCCGCTGAGCAGCGCGTCCAGGTGGAAGATGTTGGCCATCGTGTCGTAGGGGTACCAACCGAAGTCCGCCGTAACGATCTTGTCCTTGCGGGCCAGCAGCTCCTCGCGGTAGGCCAGCGCGCGCTCACGCAGCGTCTCGAAGTCCATGTGATCCTCGTCCCGGCTCTGACGTTCCTGGTGTTCAGCGGCCTGCTCCGACCGCGCACCACGCCGATCATGCCGCACGCCACACCCAGACCGGGCGTCGACGTGGTTATCCTTCACGCGTGGAACTCCTGGACTTCATGCACTACGGCCTCGTCACGCTCGTCGGACTCGCTGCGGTCGCGACCATGTGGTTCGCCTTCTACGTGGTGTACCGCCTGTACAACGACTGATCAGCGCCTCGTTGTAGCCTCGTGGAGATGACTGCAACGCCGAACGAACCGCAGCCGGGCAGCGGCGACGCCGCAGTTGCCGCTGCCGCCGAACGCGCCAAGATCACCCGGGACGTCAACGTCCCGGAGTTCGACGACCTCCCGGGCGAGGGCGACACCGCGAACCTGCGGGTGGGCCCCTCGCTCAATGACGCCTGCCTGTCGCTGCTGCCTCTGGTCGGCGTGTGGCGCGGCGAGGGCGAGGCTTCGCACCCGTCGATGGACGAGACCTACCGGTTCGTCCAGCAGGTGACGATCTCCCACGACGGTCGCCCGTTCCTGGTGTACGCCAGCCGCGCCTGGCGCCTGGACGGCGAGGGCGGCACGGTCGTCGCGCCGGCCTTCCGCGAGTACGGCTTCCTGCGCCCGCAGCCGGACGACAGCATCGAGCTGCTGCTGATGCACTCGACCGGTGTGACGGAGCTGTTCATCGGCACCCCGCGCAACACCACGACCTGGGAGTTCGGCACGGACGCCGTGCTGCGCACCCCGAGCGGCGAGGACGTCACCGCCGCCAGCCGCCTCTACGGCGTGGTCGACGGCGCCCTCGCCTACGTCGAGGAGCGGGCCACCTCCGAGCACGAGATCCAGCCGCGCCTCTCCGCGAAGCTCGACCGCATCGCCGGCTGAGGACGTCCAGCGAGCAACGCAGCCGCTTCCTCTCCACCCACCTGAGCACCTCGCACAGCCCCGGGGGCAGCGGCGTCATGACGAGCACGCCGCGACGCCGTGTGCAGGCGCTGAGCAGCGCGACCGCGGGACCTCAGGCTCGGTAGTTCGATTCGTAGAGGTCGACCACTTCGGCGTGCAGCGCGTCGTCGGCCTTGATCGAGGTGCCGTCGATGGAGCGCACCTGGGTGATGCGGCGGAGGCTGGAGGCGAGCCAGACGCCGTCGGAATCGAAGAGCGCCGAGGTGGGGAAGTTGACCACCTCGGTCCGCCAGCCCGCCTGCTCGGCCGCGCGGAACAGCGCACCTTGGGTGGTGCCTTGCAGGACTCCGGCGGCGGGCGGCGTGGTCAGCAGCGTGCGCCCCTGAGCCAGCACGACCGTCGAGGTGGGGCCTTCCAGCACGACCCCGTCGTCGGCCGTGAAGACCACCTCGTCCGCGCCGCGCGATTCAGCCTCGCGCAGCGCGGCCATGTTCACCGCGTAGGACAGCGTCTTCGCCGACAGGAGCAACCAGGGGGCGCGTTCCATCAGGTCGGAGGAGTACCCGCGTTCCAGGGTCACGACCTCGACACCGCTGTCCCGCTTGCGCCGGGTCTCCGGACCGACGTCCATGCCCATCGCGAAGCCGTGCGGGGTGCCGTCCCCGCCGTCGACACCGCGGGTGCAGACCAGCTTGAGCCCCATCTCGGTCTCGGACTCCCACGGCCAGGCGTCGATGACCGCCTGCGCTGCGCGTTCCCAGGCCTCGCGCTCCGGCAGGGGCATCTGCATAAGCCGTGCGGAGCGCTCCATCCGCTCCAGGTGGGCGCCGAGCTCCCGCGGTGCGCGGTCGACGACCAGGATCGTCTCGAAGCAACCGTCGCCTCGCATCACGCCGAGGTCGTCGGCCCGGAACAGCGGGGCCTCGGGGTCGGCGAGCGTCCCGTCCAGAAGTGCCAGTACGCGCATGACGCGAGCGTAGAGCGTCCCAATCCGGCGGTGCCGCCCGGAGGTTACGATCGAAGAGGATTTCCATCCGAGCGCGCCGAGCACGGGAGCGGGCATTGAGCGACCAGGGATCGCTGCGCAGCACCTTGCACCAACGTGGCATGCGCATGACGCCGCAACGCCAGCTGGTGCTGGACGCCGTGCGCGAACTGGGCCACGCCACGCCCGAGCAGGTCTGCAAGAAGGTGCAGGAGACCGCGCCGACGATCAACATCACGACCATCTACCGGGCGCTCGACCTGCTCGAGCAGCTCGGTCTGGTGCGGCACACGCACCTCGGCCACGGCGCGCCGACCTACTCGGCCGAGGAGCACGAGCACGTCCACCTCGCCTGCCACCGGTGCGGGCGCATAGACGAGGTGGCCACCGAGACGATGGACGACCTGGCGGAGCGGTTGCGCCGCGAGCACGGCTTCGCGCTCGACGCCACGCACCTGGCGTTGTCCGGCACCTGCCGGGAATGCCAGGAAGCCGACATCGGCTGAACCCGGTGTCGCACGAGCACGACCTTCGAGGAGCGCTGATGGTTTCACCCCTGCTGGACCTGCCGGGCGCGGTTCCCGCGCCGGAGGAGTCGGTGGACGTCGGCGTGCCCTGGCACTTCGGTGACCCCTTCGCCGAGCAGCGCTCGGCCGCGCGTTCCGCGGTGCTGGTGGACCGCTCGCACCGCGAGGTCATCGCCGTGCCCGGCGAGGAGCGGCTGAGCTGGCTGCACCTGGTGCTCTCGCAGCACCTCACCGAGCTGCCGGCGGGCCAGGGCACCGAAGCGCTGGTGCTGGACACGCACGGCCGGGTGGACAGCCACATGCTGGTCGCCCACCACGACGGTGTCGTCTACCTGGACACCGAGAAGGGCGCGGAGGCCACCAGCGCGCTGCCCACCATCGGCGTGGACGGCAGGCAGACGCTGCTCGAGTACCTGGACGCGATGCGCTTTTGGTCGAAGGTGGAGCCGCGTGACGCCACCTCCGAGCTCGCGGTGCTGACCGCGATCGGCCCGGACGCCGCCGGCATCCTCGCCGGCTTCACCGAGGTCCCCTCCGGGGCCTACGAGGTGCGCGGGCTCCCGGGCGGCGGGTTCGTGCGCAACGTGCCGTTCCGCGCGCTGCAGACCTACGACCTGCTGGTCCCGCGCGAGTCGCTGGTGGACTGGTGGCTCAAGCTCACCGACGCCGGCATCCGCCCCTCCGGGACGATGGCGTTCGAGGCGCTGCGCGTGGAAGCCCTGCGGCCACGGGTCGGGCTGGACACCGACGACCGCGCCATCCCGCACGAGCTCGGCTGGATCCACCTCGCCGCGCACGTGGCCAAGGGTTGCTACCGCGGCCAGGAGACGGTCGCGAAGGTCCACAACGTGGGCAAGCCCCCGCGCCGGATGGTGCTGCTGCACCTGGACGGCTCGGTGGAGGTCACGCCCGAGACCGGCGACCCGGTCCACCACGGCGACCGCAAGGTCGGTCGGGTGGGCAGCGTCGTGCAGCACCACGAGCTCGGCCCGGTGGCGTTGGCCCTGCTCAAGCGCTCCGCGCCGGTCGACGTGGAGTTGATGGCGGGCGACCCGGCGGAGGAGCGAGCGGTGGCCGCGGCGGTCGACCCGGACTCGGTCCCGCCGGACACCGGTGAGCCACCCGGTCGGCTGGCCGCTGAGCGGCTGCGCGGGCGCTGAGGAGTGAGATGCGCTGACGATCCTCAAGTTCGGCGCGTCGAGTGACGTCGGCATTTGACAGGGCCGGTATGCCTTGAGGCGTGCCGACCGCCCGATCAGGGTCGTTCACGAACACGGGGAACGCTGATCGACCGCTCGGCGTCACACCGTTGTCGTAACGACATCACCCGAAATGTTGGCGAGCTCGACCGAATTGCCGGAGGATGGCCACGTGATCGAAGTCCGCCCGGGTGGACGGCGCCGCATCGACAGGGTCCTGTCCCCGGACTACACCAGTGGCATCGAACAGCACGCGCTGGGTGGTGTGCGCGCGCTGCGGGACGAGGCCGCTCAGGAGGAGACCGACCTGTCCTACCTGCGGCGGGTCCTGCACGCGCGCATCGACATCGTGCGTGCTGAGAAGCGCCGCCGGCGCGAGGACGGCTCCCGGTCGGTGGTCGAGCAGCTGGTCAACATCCTGTCCGACAACGCCGTGGGACCGGCGACCGGCTCGGGCCGCTACCAGGCCACCGAGCCCTCGCGCGCCGAGGCGCACCGCAGGCACGTCGAAGCGCTGGTCTCGGACGTGGACCTCTCCGACGTCATGTCGCTGTCCGACGAGAAGCTGGACCAGGCGCTGAGCGCCTACACCGCCGAGGAGGACTCGGTGTCGCAACGTCGCCGCGAGGTCCAGCAGGTCGTGGACCGGCTCAACGCCGAGATCGCCCGCCGCTACCGTGAGGGCGCGGCTTCGGTGGACGACCTGCTGGCCGAGGAGCGAGACCGCAGTTGACCTCTCCCGTCCCCCTCGTCGAGGTCGTCCGAAGTGGACTCCGAGAGGGCCTGCACCACGGTTCCGCGGTGGTGGTCGATCCGCAGGGTGGACCACTGCTGTCGCTGGGCAGCACCACCGCTCCGATGTACCCGCGCTCGTCGCTCAAGCCCGCGCAGGCGACCGCGATGCTGCGCTGCGGGCTCGACCTCCCCTCCGCCGACCTGGCCCTCGCCGCGTCCTCGCACAGCGGCGAGCAGGACCACGTGCGGCGCGTCGCCGCGCTGCTGGAGCGCTTCTCGCTGACCGAGGACGACCTGCGCTGCCCGCCGGACCTGCCGATGGACGAGACCGCGCGACGGGGCGCCTCGGTGGAGCGGCGGATCACGATGAACTGCTCCGGCAAGCACGCCGCGATGCTGGCGACCTGCGTGATCAACGGCTGGTCGACGGCGGACCACCTGGACCCGAAGCACCCGCTGCAGGTCGCGATCGCCGACACCGTCGTGGAGCTGGCCGGCGAGCCGCTGGCGGGCACGGGGGTCGACGGCTGCGGCGCTCCGCTGTTCGCGATCTCGCTCACCGGCTTGGCCCGGGTGTTCCAGCGGGTGGTCGGCACACCGGTCGGGGCCGCGATGCGCGAGCACCCGTGGCTGGTCGCGGGGACTGACCGGCAGGACACCTACCTGATGGCGGCCGTGCCGGGATTGATCAGCAAGATCGGCGCCGAGGGCGTCTTCGCCTTCGCGCTGCCGGACGGACGGGCCGCGGCGATCAAGGTCGCCGACGGTGCCGGTCGCCCGCGGCTGCCGATCGCCGTGGGCCTGCTCGACCGCCTCGGGATCACGGGCCTGGAGCACCTCGCCGAGGAACCGGTCCTCGGCGGCGGACGCCCGGTCGGCTCTGTCCGCCTCATCCCCGGCGCCCTGGGCTGAGCGCTCTTCTGCCGTTCTGGGGTTCTCGCCTGCACCTCGCCCGCGATAAGCTCATATCGCGGAACTGATTTCCCACATCACGGGATGGTGAGCGATGGGCGCCCAGGACACCTACACGCACGGACACCACGAGAGCGTGCTGCGCTCCCACCGGTGGCGGACCGCGGAGAACTCCGCCGGCTACCTGCTCGGCGACCTCCGCCCCGGCGTCCAGGTGCTGGACGTGGGCTGCGGGCCGGGAACGATCACGCTGGACTTCGCCGAGCGCGTCGCGCCGGGCCGGGTGCTGGGCATCGACAACGTCGAGGACCCGCTGGAGATCTCCCGCGCCGGCGCCGCCGAGCGCGGGCTGGACAACGTCGAGTTCGAGGTCGCCGACGTCTACCGGCTGCCCTACGCCGACGACTCCTTCGACGTCGTGCACGCCCACCAGGTCCTGCAGCACCTCACCGACCCCGTCGCCGCGCTCCGCGAGATGCGCCGGGTGTGCCGCCCCAGCGGTGTCGTCGCCGCCCGCGACGCCGACTACGGCGGCATGCGCTGGTCCCCGGACAACCCCGGTCTGGACCGCTGGCTGGAGCTCTACCGCTCGGTCGCCCGGCGCAACGACGCCGAACCGGACGCCGGCAAGCACCTCAAGACCTGGGCCCTGCAGGCCGGGTTCACCAACGTCGAGTGCACGGCCTCGGCCTGGTGCTTCGCCACCCCCGAGGAACGCACGTGGTGGGGCGACCTCTGGGCGGACCGCATCCGCCGGTCCGCCTTCGCCACCCAAGCCACCGGCTACGGCCTCACCACCGAGGACGAGCTCGAAACCCTCGCCGAGGCCTGGCACGCCTGGCGCGACACCGAGCAGGGCTGGTTCGGAGTCCTCAACAGCGAGATCCGCTGCCACCCCTGACCCTCGACCACGGCCAGGCGCGCAACGACACACCCGAGTACCCCAGCCCAGCCCCGACTCCAGCCCCGACTCCAGCCCCGGCTCCGGCTCCGGCTCCGGCTCCAGCCCCAGCCCGGCTCCAGCACCAGCCCGGCTCCAGCACCAGCCCCAGCCCGGCTCCAGCACCAGCTGCGGCTGCGGCTTCGGCTTCGGCTGCGGCTTCGGCTTCGGCTTCGGCTTCGGCTTCGGCTTCGGCTGCGGCTTCGGCTTCGGCTTCGGCTTCGGAAAGCGAAGAACTCGAACTCGAGGCCCACAACTACAACCTCGCGAAATGCCCGCCCACTTCCCCTTCGGATTCCGCGCGAATTTCACCAGCAACCCACTCACCTGAACAGACACGCCGAATCCTCGAACCGCCCGTGTGCGTCGGGGGAGGACATTCGAAGTTCGCGCGAAGTTCGAAGCCGTGGTGGCGGACTCGAACTTCGCCCGAATTCTGACAAAGCAGCGCTTTGACCTGGCCAGACACGCCGGATGCCGCGAGGGGTGCGCGTGTGCCGGGGTGGGAGGGCGGGTTCGGGGTCGGGGTCTCGGTCAGTTGTGCTGTTCTCTGGCTGCGAATTCTGCCCAGAAGTCCCGCAGCTGCTCGTAGCGGGCGGCGACCTCCTCGGCGTCGTCGCTCTCCATGGCGTCGACGATGGCGTGGACGTCCTCCGCCGAGGTGTCGGCCTCGAGGTCGGCCGGAGTCATGAGCTGCACCAGCCCGCCGTAGTCGAGCTCGACCGCGCTGTGCGGGTGGAAGCGCTCCAGCCAGCGGCCCGTCTCCTTGAGGATCTTGGTCGGGCCGTCCTCGCCGATCGACTGCTTCGCGACCGAGTGCGCGCGGGCCACCCGGCGACGGGCATCGGCCATCGCGACCCGCCAGCAGACGCGGCGGCGTCCGGGCTCGGTGAACACGCAGCGCTCCGTGGGGTCCACCACGACGAACCAGGGCAGCGGGACCGTCCACGTCGAGGACAACACGTGCACCGCGCCACCGGCCAGCTCGCTGACCACCGCGCCCGCGCGCGAGCGCGCCGTCTCCGCCGAGTCCGCCAGAGCGGCCGTGCGCAGCGGGATCTCGGCATCGCCCAGGAAGCCCACCAGCGCCGCAGCGGCACGCCCCCGCACGTCCAGCGGGCACACCAAGGTCCCCGGGCCGACGGTCGCGGCGGGCGCGGTGGGCACGTCCTCCGGTTCCAGCACGAGGACTCCGCCCAAGCCCTGGACCTCGCCCTTGGCGTTCTCCCCGGGCAACAACCGGGGTGGGGCGGCGAGCTGGCTGCGCAGCCACAGCTGCTGCTCCCACTGCCCCGCGTCGAACGGGTCCACGGTCCCCCGCTCCACCGCGGCTTCGACTTCCTCGCGCAGCGGTGGCTCGAACGACGACAAGGGCTCGTAAACCCTCAGGTAGGCGACGAACGGCTCTGGCACAGCGAGCATGGTGTCATGTCGGGTGGGAGCGCCATCGCGCGACTCACGAGCTCGTCCGATCCGCCCCGGCGACGTGATCAGATCGAGCGAGGGACACATCACCCAAGACACGGCCGCCAACTCGCGGCACCACGTCGCGTTCAACCGCCTCGACACGGTACGGTAGTTACAGGAAAAGTTGTCGAGATCATGCGGGGCCGGCTTTCCCCTGTCCGCCCCGCACACCCTGTGCGAGGGGGTCGAGCCATGGGGCGCGGCCGGGCTAAGGCCAAGCAGACGAAGGTGGCCCGCGAGCTTAAGTACAGTTCCCCGTCCATGGACATAGAGGCGCTGCAGCGCGAGCTGTCGACCTCTGAGTCCGGCGAGTGGTCCAGCGAAGACCGCGATGACTCGTACGACGACGGGTACGACGACTACGACTACGGTCGACGTTGACGCATTCCTCCAGCGAGAACAGCGGTTGAACGCTGTTCGCTCGATGGGCGGCGTGCGTCGCTGAGCTCGCAGGACCCAACAGGAGCACGGCGTGGAGTGGCGCCGCCGGTTGCGACCGGCGGCGCCACTCACGTGTGCGTGCACCCTGATAGCGACACGAGGGGCGGTGCGGGAACTCCCCGCACCGCCCCTCGTGCTGCGCGAACGCGGCCCTCCAACGGGTGATCGCCGGTGCGCCGGGAATCCTCGGCGGGGTCCGCTCGTTGTAAGGGGTGCCGGCGTCGTGCGCGTGCCCCCGGGCTCCAACCACCGCCTGCTGGGAATACCGTTCGGCTGGAGCCCATCAGTGCCACCCGCCGAGAGGCGGCCCGCACGCGCCGGCCCTTCTTGCAGGCCCACGGTCAGGGCCGAACCTCACGCACCCGCCACCGGGCTCGAGCGCTGCCTGCAGCGACGACGAGCGTGCCCGGGCTGCGTGGAAGAAGCCTCTCCTGACCGGCGTCAGGTCGACCGGTCACCGACCTGACCGGCGGGCTTCCAGGTGGAGACGACGAGGCGCGGCACGCCACGCGTGCCGCGCCTCGTCCTCGTTCGTCAGAAGCGGGGGTGGTTGCCGCGCAGGACGACCCGGTCGTCCTCGGTAGCGCCCTCGACCGTGGGCTGCTTCGCGACCTCGCCGAGGACCCAGGCCGGCACGTGGCGGGCGGTGAGCACGGCCAGGGCGCGGTCGACGTCCTCAGCCGTGACCACGGCGACCATGCCGATGCCCATGTTGAAGGTGCGCTCCATCTCCTCGGCCTCGACCCTGCCGCGCTGAGCGATCATCCGGAACACCGGGTCCGGCGTCCAGCTGCCGCGGTCCAGCGTCGCGGTCAGGCCCGGCGGGATGACGCGGGCGAGGTTCTGCGCGAGACCACCGCCGGTGACGTGCGCGAACGTCCGCACCTCGGCTTCGGCGGCCAACGCCAGGCAGTCCTTGGCGTAGACCCGGGTCGGCTCCAGCATCTCCTCGCCGAGGGTGCGGCCGAACTCCTCCACGTGGCCGTCCAGCGGCATCCGGGCCAGGTCCAGCAGCACGTGCCGGGCCAGCGAGTAGCCGTTGGAGTGCAGACCCGAGGAGCCCATCGCGATGACCACGTCACCAGGGCGGACCCTGTCCGGCCCCAGCATCCCGTCGGCCTCCACGACGCCCACGCCGGTGGCGGAGATGTCGTACTCGCCGGGCGCCATCATGCCCGGGTGCTCGGCGGTCTCCCCGCCCAGCAGCGCGCAACCCGCCTGCACGCAGCCCTCGGAGATGCCCTTGACCAGGTTCGCGATCCGGTCCGGGACGACCTGGCCGACGGCGATGTAGTCCTGCAGGAACAGCGGCTCGGCGCCGGCCACGACGAGGTCGTCGACGACCATGGCGACCAGGTCGATGCCGACCGTGTCGTGCTTGTCCATCGCCTGCGCGACGGCCAGCTTCGTGCCCACCCCGTCGGTGGAGGAGGCCAGCACGGGCTCCTTCCAGCGGTCGAGCTTGAGCTGGAACAGGCCCGCGAACCCACCGAGGGAGCCGAGCACCTCCGGCCGGGTCGCGCGTTCAGCCCACGGGCGGATCTTCTCCACCGCCTCGTCACCGGCCTCGATGCTCACTCCCGCCGCGGCGTAGGTGGCCTTCGGGGTTTCGGATTGGGCAGACCCTGCGATCAGGTCTTCGGACACGACTGGCTCCACATCTAGTGCGATTTGCGATTCGCCGGACGCGCAATCCTGGCACGGCCAACGCTACGCGGCGACGGCGAGGTCAGGGCCGTTGCAACGCGTCTTCCGCCCCGTAACCGCTGGGCAGCACGGGCTCGGCCGGCCCGGCCACACCGCGCTCCTCGCCGAGGCCTTCGAGCAGGTACTTGCCGAGCCGCGCGTCGTCCGGCAGCGGGATCGGGTACTCGCCGTCGAAGCACGCCGCGCACAGCCGGTTGCTGGGCTGCTCGGTCGCGGCGATGAGGCCGTCCAGCGAGACGTAGCCGAGGCTGTCGGCGCCGACCGAGCGGCGCACGCCGTCGTCGTCGAGGCCGTTGGCGATCAGCTCCGCGCGGGAGGCGAAGTCGATGCCGTAGAAGCAGGGCCACTTCACCGGCGGCGAGGCGATCCGCACGTGCACCTCGACGGCTCCGGCCTCGCGCAGCATCCGCACCAGCGCGCGCTGGGTGTTGCCGCGCACGATGGAGTCGTCGACCACGACCAGCCGCTTGCCGCGGATGACCTCGCGCAGCGGGTTGAGCTTGAGCCGGATGCCGAGCTGGCGGATCGTCTGCGAGGGCTGGATGAACGTCCGGCCCACGTAGGAGTTCTTGACCAGGCCGGTGCCGTACGGGATGCCGGAGGCCTGGGCGTAGCCGACCGCGGCCGGCGTGCCCGACTCGGGGACCGGGATGACCAGGTCCGCGTCGACCGGGTGCTCCTTGGCCAGGCGACGACCGATCTCCACGCGGGTGCCGTGCACCGTGCGACCGGCGATGGTGGTGTCCGGGCGCGCCAGGTAGACGTACTCGAAGATGCAGCCCTTGGGCTTCGGGCTGGCGAACGACTGCGAGCGCAGCCCGTCGGCGTCGATGGCCAGCAGCTCGCCCGGCTCGACCTCGCGGACGAACGACGCTCCGACGATGTCCAGCGCTGCGGTCTCGCTGGCGACCACCCAGCCGCGCTCGAGGCGGCCGAGCACCAGCGGACGCACGCCCTGCGGGTCGCGCACCGCGTAGAGGGTGTCCTCGTCGCAGAAGACCATCGAGAACGCACCGGAGACGGTGGGGAAGAGCTCCATCGCGGCCTGCTCCAGGCCGATGTCCGCGGCCTTGGCCGCGAGCATCCCGGTGACCAGGTCGGAATCGCTGGTGGCGCGGTCGCAACCGTTGGCGGGCGATGAGAGGTTGCCGCCGTCGACGCGGCCGTACTCGTCGGCGCGGTCCAGCAGCTCGGCGGTGTTCACGAGGTTGCCGTTGTGGCCGAGCGCGAGGCCGCTGCCGGTGCCGGTGGTGCGGAACGTCGGCTGCGCGTTCTCCCACGAGCCCCCACCGGTGGTGGAGTAGCGGCAGTGCCCGACGGCGACGTGGCCGTGCAGCGACGCGAGGGTCTGCTCGGTGAACACCTGGCTGACCAGGCCCAAGTCCTTGTAGACGACCACCTGGGAACCGTCGCCGACGGCGATCCCGGCGGCTTCCTGGCCTCGGTGCTGGAGGGCGTAGAGCCCGTAGAACGAGAGCTTGGCGACTTCCTCACCAGGGGCCCACACACCGAAGACGCCGCACTCCTCGTGCGGAACATCGCGTTCGAGGGCTGCCGGGGTGTCGAAGGTCGGGAAGGGAAGGTCCGTTGTCGTGCTGGCATGTGCCGGACGGTCGGTGACCACCGAGAACTCCCTGGATGACGGAGCCGGAGTTACACCTCAGTGTAAGGCTCGTGAAACCTGCACGAACCCCACCCGATGCGTGTCAGCCATCTCATCACCGCACGTGACGTGCGGTCACCCGACCCGCTCGAGGCGGACCAGAGGCAGCCACTGGGACACGTCGGAGCGCGGCCCCGAGGCGGTGAGCCGGCCGCTGTCGACGGCTTCGCCCCAGGTCACGTGGCCGGTGGCGAGCTGCAGCCAGGTTCGCGGGTCGGTCTCGACGACGTTGGGCGGGGTGCCGCGGGTGTGCCGCGGGCCTTCGACGCACTGCACCGCGGCGAACGGCGGGACGCGCACCTCGACGCTGCCCCCGGGCGCGATCTGCTCCAGCGTGCGCAGGCTCAGGCGTACGGCTTTGGCGAGATCGGGACGGGCCGGGCGGCGCTCGGGGTCCTCGAGCCAGTCGCGGAGGGCGGTGACCGCCGCGCGCATCTCCCCGGGGTTCACAGCACCGCGCTTCGCCATACCAGGGATTTTAGTGCGAAGGCCTGTTCGGGCTTCGCACGGCGGTACCGGTGGCGGAAACCACCGTGCGGGAACGCATCGGCTCCCTGGACGCCGCCACTCCTGGTCCACGCCGCGCACCGCGGTGCGGTGTCCTCATCACGAAGCCGCTCGAAACGTGCGGCGGCGGCTGAGTCCTCACGGTCGGCACGCGGCGTCCGTCGACACGCGGCGTCGCGGTGTCCTCGCCACCGAGCCGTCTGCAGCGGCGGCCTGGCCCCCACCTTCGAGTTCTCGGGATGGATCGAAGAGTCCGACGTTCCCGTTCGAAGTTCTCGCGGAGTTCGGCGGGGCTCCGCGCCGCAGAGAGCTGGACAGCGGTCCGCCGCCTTCGCGGTTGTCGCCGCTCCTGCACCGGGATGTGCGGCTTCGCCGCGTGGTGGACGGCTCCGCGCGGTCGGCACGGCCGGGACGACCGCGCGCCTCGGTTCCGGTGCGGTGACCGGGGCCGAGGCGCCTCATCGATCCGCCCGCGGGCGGTGTCACAGCCAGCCGAGCTTGACCGCCTGCATGCCGGCCTGGAACCGGGTCTCGACGCCGAGCCGTGAGATGAGCTCGCGCACCCGCCGGTGCGCCGTGCGGGCGCTGAAGCCCATCAACCTTCCTATGGTGTCGTCGGTCGCGCCCGAGGCCAGCAGGGAGAGGATCCAGCGCTCCTCCTCCGTCGGCCTCAGCTCGTTGCCGTCGAGGTCCTGGTTGGCCGTGAACGGCGCCGCGTAGCGCCACAGGTCCTCGAAGATGCGGGCGACCGCCGCCAGCATCGCCGAACTGCGCACCACCACCGCGCTCTCCACCGACGTCTCGGTGACGGTGAGCGGCAGCAGCGCGATCTCGTTGTCGACCATGATCAGCTTGGTCGGCGCCACGTGGATCACCCGCGCCTGCTCGCCCATCGCGACGAGCTTCGTGGTGATGTCCAGCTGCGGTGGCCGGGCGAGCGCCGAGCGGTCGTAGAGCACCTGGTAGCGCACGCCCTCGGCGAGCTTGCGCGATTCCAGGGAGTCCAGCGTTCCGGTCTGCGCGTACGGCGGTTTGGCGACGCCCTGGACCAGGTGGGTGGCGGCGGCCTGCAGCTCGTAGGCGGCCCAGCCGACCCGCTTGGCCCCGTGCACGACTTGCAGCACTCCGCCGCTGCCCGCCTGCGTCCGGGCCGCGCGGGTGACCGACGCGACCTGCGCTTGGACGGTGCGCTGGCTGATCTGCTCCGGTGCGGTCGACTCCCCGCCCGGTTCGGCCACCTCGGTCGGCGCCTTGGTCAATTCCTCGGTGTATCCGGGTAACACGGCACATCCCTCCTCGATGTGCCCCGGCGGAACCCGGCCCGCACGGGCGCGGGAACCGCAATGGACACTGAGCTCCCCCTGTTGATTGGCAAACGTAACCACCGGGAACCACCGCCGGAACCGACTTCGGAAAGCCGGCACGGGCAACCCCAGCAGGTCAGCCCGATCGGCCGAGTCCCAGCACCCCCGAACGCAGCAGCGGTGAAGCACCGCGGGCCCTCCCTGAAGCGCTCAGGAAGGGCCCGCGACGGCTCTCTCGCTTCAGGCGATCACAGGTCGCCGATCTGCAGCAGGTCGGCGAGCGTGTCCTGCGGGGCTCCCTGGACGACGCCCGTCGTGGCCTGGCCCTGCAGGCCCTTGATGACCTCGGCGGGAGCGGTGCCCGGGTTGGCGCCCAGGAACAGCGCGCCGACGCCGGCCACGTGCGGGCTGGCCATCGAGGTGCCGCTCATCGCCTCGGTGCCGCCACCGGGCACGGTGGAGACGATGTCCACGCCGGGCGCGTAGCCCTCGACCGTGGCGCCGAAGTTGGTGAACTCGGCGGAGGTGTCGGTGTTGTCCGACGCCGCCGTGGTGAACACGCCTTCGGCGCTGGCCGGGGACACCTGCTCGGCGTCCTGCGACTCGTTGCCCGCGGCCACCGCGAGGAACACGCCGCTGTTGACCAGGTTCGTCGCGGCCTCGTCGAGGGCCGGGTCCTTCGGACCGCCCAGCGACATGTTGGCGACGGCGTTCTCGTCGTGGTTCTGCGCGACCCAGTCGATGCCGCCGACGACGGACTCGGTGGTGCCCTGGCCCTGGTCGTCGAGGACGCGGACGCCGACGAGCTTGACGCCCGGGGCGACACCGTAGGTGTTCGAGCCGATGGTGCCGGCAACGTGCGTGCCGTGGCCCTGCTTGTCGATGCCGTCGCCGCCGGTGGCGTCGAAGCCGACCGAAGCGCGACCGCCGAACTCGGGGTGGTCGGGGGCGATGCCGGTGTCGATGATGTAGGCGGTCACGCCCTCACCGGTGCCGTTGGGGGCGTAGCTGTCGTCCAGCGGCAGGGCCGGCTGGTCGATCCGGTCCAGGCCCCACGAGCCGACCGCGGCGGGCTTGACGTCCGGCTCGACCGCCATGCGGTAGCTCTGCGAGACGTTCTGCACCTTGTCGCTGGAGCGGACCTTGGTCAGCTGGTCCGGCGTCATCTTCGCCGAGAAACCGTTGATGGACTTGGTGTAGGTGTGCCGGGCCTGCACGCCCAGCTCCTCGGCGACGCCCTCCGGGGCGATGCCGTCCTTGAGGTTGATGATGTAGACGTCCGCGGTCTCCCGCGACTGGGCCTCCGGGTGGAGCGTCAGCGGGGCCATCTCGGTCTGCGGCTGTGCGCCGGCGGGAGTTCCGGCGAACACGAGCGCCGCTGCGGCAACCCCTGCCCCGGTGCCGAAGAGCAGCTTCCTCATGCGTTCCCCTCCTTCAGAACGGTTCCGCTCGGGTGGGGCCGAGCGGAGGTGTTGCAGAGCGGAACGTAACCAGCGAGGACACTCGTACGGGCGACGTTGGCGATTTTGCGCCACACAATCGGACGTTGGGGTCAACGTATTCCCAGGGAAGCCCGTCCTACCGGGAATGAGCAGCTGAAACCGGGGCAGGCGCAAGGGGCCGAACAGCCCGCCGATCGCCGGATTTCCCAGTTGTTACCGGCAAGTAGAGGTAACAGTCCGTACTCGATGTGGCGAACGGTGTGGACGCCTTGGGGCGTTCCTCGAACGTGCTCTAGCGGGTGGCGGCGACCCAGCGCCGCAGCCGCAGCCGGACCGATTCGACGTACTCGTCCGACTGCTCGCCATCACCGTCGTCGACTCCGGGGTCGACGCCGTAGGTCATCCCGTAGTAGCGGTACAGCGCGCGCTCCGTCGCCAGCGGGAGGTCGCCCTGCTCCAGGTCGACCCGCGGCGCCAGGCGCACCGCCTCCTTGCCGACCGAGACGGTCAGCGTGTCGCCGTCGAACGCGGCGCCGTCCAGGGGGACGAAGCTCTCGTTGGTGCCGAAAAGACCGGTTTGGACCGTGATCCACGCGGGTTGCTCGGTGTCGTCGTCGATGAACAGCTGTCCCACGATGCCGATCCGCTGACCGGCCGGGTCGAAGACCTCGCATCCGAACATCCGCAACGCTTCACGCTGACCGATCATCGAACACCCCTCCCCCGAAGACCCGGGAACCAAGTCTCCCCCTTCAGCGGTCGGGATGGCACCTCAGAACGGCGGACTGACCTCTTCGGACCACTCCGGGCCAGAAATGGGACCCTTTCCACGGGAACGCTCGGCAGTCGCGGGGCGTGTTCTTTGTCCAGCCGAGTAACGGGAGCCTCGAACCCCATGACCGAACCCACGCCGCCGATCACCGACGAGATGCGCGCGCACGCCAAGGAGAACCCGAACACCTGGCTGTACATCGCCGATCCGGGTTACGCGCAGGACGAAGCCGGCGACATGCCGCCGGAGGGCGTCGTGGGTGCGTACCGCATCGACGAGAACGGGGAGATCGACGAGGAGTTCCAGTTCAACGAGCAGTACATCCCCTCGGACCTGATGCTGCACCGGCCGGAGCCGAGCAACGACCTGGAGCGCGTGCTCGACGAGATCGCCGACGGCGAGCGCCCGGAGGACGACCTGCCCAGGGCGGTGCTGGCCGGTGAGGTCATGCTCTACGCGCCTTCGGCCGAGGACCGCAACATCTACACGGCGGAGATGTCCGACGGTTCCACCCTCGTCCCGGCCTGCACCTCGGCGTCCCGGGTGCCCCAGGACTGGCCCGGCTACCGCACGATCCCGGGTTCGTGGCTGCCCGACGTCCTCGGCGGCTACGACCTCGGCCTCAACCTCCACGAAGCGGTCCAGGCGGTCATCCCGAACGCGGTCCTCGTCCAGTTCGCCGAAGAAGGCGAGTAGGACGAGCACTCCACCACCGCGGCGGAGGTGCGAGCTTCAGCCGACACCGCGGTTCCTCGCTCGACCGGGCGGGGGCGGACATGTCGCGCGACATGTCCCTCCCCGCCCGATCAGGTGGCTCCGGAGCAGCGAGACGTGACGCTGGCCGCTGATCCCGCTCGAACGTAAGGTCGGCAGGGTGAGCGGACCGGGACCGATCGAGGACTACGCGCTGCTGTCCGACCTGCGGACCGCGGCGCTCGTCGGCAATGACGGCTCCCTCGACTGGCTGTGCTTCCCGCGGTTCGACGCGCCCGCCTGCTTCAACCGGTTGCTCGGCGACGCGGGCGACGGGCACTGGTCGATCGCTCCGACCGGTCCGGTGCGCGAGGTCCACCGCCGGTACCGGGACAACTCGCTGGTCCTGGAGACCGAGTTCCACACCGACGACGGCGTGCTGCGGCTGATCGACTTCATGCCCCCGCACGAGATGAACCAGCACGGCGAGACGTGCGTGGTGCGGATCGTCGAAGGCGTTTCCGGCGAGGTCGACTTCCAGCTGGACTGGGTGCTGCGCTTCGACTACGGCCACTCGGTGCCGTGGGTGCGGCGGGTCCGCGAGACGAACCCGGTGCTCGACGAGTACATCCTCGCCATCGCCGGCCCGCACACCGCCGTGCTGCGCGGCGAGGAACTGCCCCACCGCGTCGACGACGAACGCGCGCACCGCTACACGGGGACGATCTCCGCAGGGGAGCGCATGGCGTGGGTGCTGCAGTGGGCGTCGGACCCCGACGCCCTGCCCGCGCCGATGAACCCCGAGCAGGAACTGCTGGAGTGCGAGCAGTACTGGGCCGAGTGGTCCGGCAAGATCGTCTACGACGGGCCGCACGCCAAGGCCGTGCACCGCTCGCTGGCCACCCTCAAGGCGCTCACCTACGCACCGACCGGCGGGATCGTCGCCGCCCCCACCACCTCGCTGCCGGAAGCCGTTCCCGGCGACCGCAACTGGGACTACCGGTACTGCTGGCTGCGCGACGCGACGCTGGTGCTGCTCGCCCTCGACGACCTCGGGTGCACCGCCGAAGCCCAGGCGTGGCGCCGCTGGCTGGTCCGCGCGGTCGCGGGCGATCCCGCCGACGTGCAGATCATGTACGGCATCGGCGGCGAGCGGCACCTCATCGAGTGGGAGGTCGACTGGCTGGCGGGTTACCGCGGTTCCAAGCCGGTCCGGGTCGGCAACGCCGCCTACCGGCAGACCCAGCTCGACGTCTACGGCGAGGTGATGGACGTCCTGCACCTGGCCCGCGAGCGCGGGTTGCTGGAGAGCGAGGAGTCCTGGGCGGTGCAGCGCGGCATGCTCAGCCACCTGGAGCACATCTGGCAGCGCCCGGACCGCGGGCTGTGGGAGGTGCGCGGACCGGACCGCTACTTCACGCACTCGCAGGTGATGGTGTGGGTCGCCTTCGACCGCGCGGTGCGCGGCGCGGAGGAGGACGGGCTGCCGGGGCCCGTCGACCACTGGCGGGAGCTGCGCGAGCAGGTCCGCGACGAGGTGCTGCAGTGGGCCTGGAACCCCGAGATCGGCGCGTTCACCCAGTACTACGGGGGTACCGAGCTGGACGCCTCGGTCCTGCTGCTGCCCTCGGTCGGTTTCCTGCCCGGTTCGGACGAGCGGATGCGCAGCACCGTGGACGTCATCCAGCGCGAGCTGCAGCACGGCGTGCTGGTCGACCGCTACACCACCAGCGACGAGCCGAACGAGGTCGACGGCCTGAGCGGTCGCGAGGGTTCGTTCTTGGCGTGCTCGTTCTGGATGGTCGACGCGCTGGCGCACTGCGGTCGCCAGGAGGAAGCGGAGCGGATGTTCACCGAGCTCGTCGGCATGGCCAACGACGTCGGCCTCTACGCCGAGGAGGTCGACCGCGACACCGGGTGCTTCGTGGGCAACTTCCCGCAGGCCTTCAGCCACCTCGCGCTGGTCAACTCCGCTGCGGTGCTGCACGGCGGCAGGACGCGCGGCCAGAAGTCCCGCCGCAACGGGCTCATCCCAGGTGGTCGGCGATGAAGTCGGTGACGGCGTCGGGGTTGCTGGGCTTCGCCCAGAGGTAGCCCTGGCCGGTCTCGCACCCGATCTCGGCCATCCGGCGGGCTTGGGCCTCGGTCTCGACGCCTTCGGCGGTGACCGTGAGGCCCAGCGTGTGGGCGAGGTCGACGAGGGTTCCGACGATCCGGGCGTCGACCGGGTCGGCGCGCTCCGCGTCGCGCAGTCCCTCCATGAACGACCCCGCGATCTTGAGCTCGTGCACGGGAAGGTGCCGCAGGTAGGCGAGGTTGGAGTAGCCCGTGCCGAAGTCGTCGATGGCGATCCGCACGCCCATCCGGGACAGCGCGCGGAGCTTGTCCAGCGGCTCGTCGGCGGTGGACATGATCGCGCTCTCGGTCAGCTCCAGCTGCAACCTGTGCGGGGCGAGCCCGGTCTCGTCCAGGATCGCGGCCACGTCCTGGACCAGGTTCGAGTCGCGTGATTGCCGGACAGCGAGGTTCACGCTGACGAACGGCGCCCCGTCGCCGAACCGGTCCTGCCACCGCTTGGCCTGCTCGCAGGCCTTGCGCAACACCCACCGGCCGAGCGGGACGATCAGCCCGGTCTCCTCGGCGAGCCCGATGAACTTGTCCGGACCGAGCCTGCCCAGGTCCGAGTGCAACCAGCGCACGAGGGCTTCGACTCCCACGACCGAGCTGTCCCGCAGCCCGATCAGCGGCTGGTAGTCGACGAAGAACTCCTCGCGCTCCAGCGCGGCGGGCATCGACGCGGCCAACTGCAGCCGGGCGACCTCGTTGGCGTTGCGCTCGGGGTCGAACTGCGCCCAGCGGTTCTTGCCGTCGGACTTCGCCCAGTACAGCGTCACGTCGGCGTCGCGCATCAGCTCGGCCGCGGTCTGCCCGTCGACCTCCCGCTCGACGATGCCGATGCTGGCCGAGACGGTGAGCTCGTGGCCGTCGATGCGGACCGGCTCGTCGATGGCGGCCAGCACCCGGTCGGCGATCTCCACGGCCTCCTCGGTGCCGGCGGAGTTCTGCAGCAGGATGACGAACTCGTCGCCGCCCATCCGCGCTACCAGCCGGTCCTCGCCCTGCACCACCGAGGCCAACCGCTGGGCGACGGTGATGAGCAGGTCGTCGCCGACGTGGTGGCCGAGGCTGTCGTTGATGACCTTGAACCCGTCGAGGTCCATGTAGCACAGGGCGATCCGGTCCGCGGGGTCGTGCTGCTGCAGCACGGCTTCGAGGCGGTCGAGGAACAGCGCCCGGTTCGGCAGCGCCGTCAGCGGGTCGTGCTGCGCCTGGTAGCGGAGGCGTTCCTGGAGTTCGCGCCGGTCGGTGACGTCCTCGATCAACGCCACCTGGTACAGCGGTTTGCCGTCCTCGTCGCGGATCAGGGAGACGAAGAGCTCGGTCCAGACGGTCTTGCCGCTGGGGCGGGAGAACTGCTTCTCGACCCGGAACTGGTCACGTTCGCCGCGCAGCAGCTCCTCGTAGAGCCGCCAGGTCCGCTCCGGGTCGTCGGGGTGGACCATGTCGGCGACCTGCATCCGGTGGATGTCGTCGACGGAACGGCCGAGGATGCGTGCGAGCGAGCCGTTGACCTCGAGTATCCGGCCCTCGATGTCGGCGATGCCGATGCCGATCGCGGCTTCCGAGAAGATCGCGCGGAACCGCGCTTCGCTGGTGCGCAGCGCCAGCTCCACGGCGTCGCGCGCGTCGAGCACCGCCTGCCGGATGGCCTCCTGCTCGTCGAGGGTGCGCTTGCGCGCGGCCTGGACGAAGCCGGAGCACAGCGCCGCCTGCAGCGCGGCGACCCGGCCGCGCCACACCGGGTCGTCGCCGAGGCGCAGCACGTCGAGGACCTCGTCGCCGATGAGCTCCACGGTGCGCGCCAACGACTCCGCGCTGGTGAAGTGCACGCCGACCAGGTCGGTGCCGACTTCCCGCGCGGGCGAGGCGTCGAAGGGTTCTCCCACCAGTGCGTCGACCAGGCGATCGGTGTAACCCTGCAGCCGACCTTCGACCTCCGCGCTGGTCATGGGCACGTAGCTGGTCCCCATCAAGGCCTGCGCCCAGACCGCGGCGAAGCGTCGTCGGTCGGTTCGGTTCACCTTCGCGGCCACCTCGTGAGCGCTGGGCACCGGCGCGGTCCAGCCAGTCATGCCTGGGCGCCCTCCACTCGTCGTCCTACCTGGCTGTTCTCGTTCGGAGCATACGACCTGCTCAGCCTGGTGGTCGAACATCAAGTACGGCACCCGGAGCAGTCGTCACACCGGTGTGGGACGGCCAACGGCGTGGCCCCGCCCAAATTACCGCTACCGTCCGCGATCAGTCCGGAAGAACGGCGGCGGAGTTCGATCCCCCTTGTTGGACGCTCAACCCACCTCGGGAGGTTGCGCTGGCGGATCTTCGCCAAAACCCCTGTTCGTGAGCCCCCAGCGGTACGGATTGAGCCGATCCGGTCAAAAACTAACACAGCATCTTCTGCTTTCGGAAAGCGTTCGCCACACTTTCGGGGCAACGATGCGTAGTCACTCAACACCATCCGCGACTATCCGTGATGCGAGGCCACGATGACGATGCGCGGTCCCCTGGCCCTGGTGATGATGGTGGCTCTGGCGTGCACGACGCTGACCGCCGCGGCCCAGGCGAACCCGGACACCACCGACGAACCCAACGCGACGATGGGCTCGCAGATCCGCCGCTTCGAACCCGTCAACCCGCTCCCGCAGCTGCCGAACCTCGAACCGCGCGCGACCGTGCCCGGCATGGACGTGGCCAGCTACCAGGGAAACGTGGACTGGGCCCACTGGTACGGGCAGGGCAAGCGGTTCGCCTACGTCAAGGCGACCGAGTCGGTCAGCTACACCAACCCGTACTTCGCGCAGCAGTACAACGGTTCCTACGCCGTCGGCATGATCCGCGGCGCCTACCACTTCGCGATCCCCAACGCCTCCAGCGGCGCCGACCAGGCGAACTACTTCGTCGACCACGGCGGCGGCTGGTCGGCCGACGGCCGCACCCTGCCGGGTGCGCTCGACGTGGAGTACAACCCCTACGGCGAGACCTGCTACGAGATGAGCCAGGACGCGTTGACCGCGTGGGTCGAGGACTTCAGCGACACCTACCACGCCCGCACCGGCCGCTACCCCGTGATCTACACCAGCACCAGCTGGTGGAACCGGTGCGTCGCGGGCTCCTTCAGCACCACCAACCCGCTCTGGGTCGCCCGCTACGCGGACAGCCCCGGCGAACTCCCGCACAACTGGCTCGTCTGGACCTTCTGGCAGCACACCTCCGACCCGCTGGACCAGGACCTCTTCAACGGTCCGGTGGAAGGGCTCCACGCCCTCGCCCGCGGCTGACGGCCGTGGGAGACAGGTGGTGATCGTCCCGGGCACAATCACCGGACGTGGGTGAGCGCAAGATCGGGTTGGTGCTGACGATCGCGGTGGCGGTCGTGGTCCTGTGCGGGGTCAGCACCGGGTTGCTGGTGTTCGACCCACGGTCCACCGGGGCCGACGCGCTGCGGACCGGAGGGCTCGCGGCGGGGTCGGTGGTCGCGCTGTACGCGCTGTGGCTGAACGACCGGCGACGCCGGGTCGAGGAGCAGCGGCAGACGTTGGAGAGCCGGCGTGCGGAGCTGGACCGCGACCGCGTCGCCGACGAACGCTTCGCCCGCGCTGTCGAGCTGCTGGGGCACGAGACCGACCAGGTCAGGGTGGGTGCGCTGCACGCGCTGGCCGGTCTGGCCCGCAGCAACCCCGGCCACAACCAGACCGTCCTCGACGTGCTCTGCTCCTACCTGCGCCGGCCCTTCCAGCACCCGCGCTACTCCCCGTCGAAGCGCTTCACACCGGAGCAGGAAGACGAGGCCGAACGCCACCTGCAGGTGCGGCTGACCGCGCAGCGCCTCATCACCGAGCTGCTGCCGGGGCCGCAGGACGTGGGCGCACCGGTCTACGACCTGGACCTGACCGGAGCGACGCTGGAGTACTTCGACCTCTCCGACCGCACGGTCGGCACCGTGCTGCTGCGCTACGCGCAGCTGTTCAGCAGCAACAACCTCAGCCGCAGCACTTTCCACGGCCACGTCTACTTCACCGGCAGCACCTTCGGGACCGGGCGGCTCAGCGGCCGGTTCCGCTGCGACGACGCGGTGTTCCACCGCCGCGCCTGGTTCAGCGGCGTGCACTTCGGCGGCCCGGTGCGCTGCGAGCGCACCACCTTCCGCGGGCCCGCGAAGTTCGCCGACAGCACCTTCCTCGACGAGGCGTCGTTCGCGGGCACGACTTTCGAGGGGAGTGCGGACTTCGACGGGGTGGTCTTCGAGCGCGACCCGGACCTCACCGGAACGTCGGGGGTGGGGGAAGTCGTGACGACTTCCCCCACCCCCGACGCGAGGTGACGGTCCCGCTCAGCCGAACAGCTTCAGCAGGGTGCCTTCCCACGCCTCGCGCAGCTCCGGCAGCGGGATCTCCGCGACGTCCTGGATGTCCAGCGAGTCGGATCCGGCGTCGGCGACACCGACCTTGGCCCACGGCAGGCCCCGGGCGGTGCACATGTCGGTGAACCGCAGCTCCTCCGAGCGCGGGACCGCGACCAGGACCCGACCGGCCGATTCGGAGAAGAGCTGGACGAACGGGTCCGAGCCCTCCGGCAGCACCACGCGGGCACCGCACTCGCCGATCAGCGCCGTCTCGACCAGCGCCTGCGCCAAGCCACCCTCGGACAGGTCGTGCGCAGCGGAGATCATCCCGTCGCGGGAACCCGCGAGCAGGATGTCGGCCAGCAGCTTCTCGCGTGCCAGGTCGACCACCGGCGGCGTGCCGCCGAGGTGGTCGTGGACCACGCGAGCCCACTCCGAACCGCCGAACTCCTCGCGCGTCTCGCCGAGCAGGACCAGCGTCTCGCCCTCCTCGCCACCGATGCCGGTGGGGATGCGGCGGGTGACGTCGTCGATCGTGCCCAGCACGCCGACCACGGGCGTCGGCAGGATCGCCTGCTGCCCGGTCTGGTTGTAGAAGCTGACGTTGCCGCCGGTCACCGGGATGCCCAGTTCGCGGCAGCCGTCGGCCAGACCGCGCACCGCCTGCTGGAACTGCCACATCACGCCCGGGTCCTCGGGCGAACCGAAGTTCAGGCAGTTGGTGACGGCCGTCGGGGTGGCACCGGTGGTGGCCACGTTCCGGTAGGCCTCGGCCAGCGCCAGCTGGGCGCCCTGGTACGGGTCGAGCCGGGTGTAGCGGGCGTTGCAGTCGGTGGAGACCGCGATGCCGCGACCGGTCTCCTCGTCGATGCGCAGCACGCCGCCGTCGGACGGCTGGGCCAGCACGGTGTTGCCGCGGACGTAGCGGTCGTACTGGTCGGTGACCCACGCGCGCGAGCACAGGTTCGGCGAGGCGGCCATGGTCAGGATCGTGTTCCGCAGCTCGTCCGGGGTGGACGGGCGGGCCAGCGTGTGCGGGTTGTCCGCGGCGATCAGGTCCTGCTCGCCCGGACGCTCGACGGGACGCTGGTAGACCGGGCCGTGGTGGGCGACGGTGCGCGGCGGCACGTCGACGACCAGCTCGTCCTGCCAGTAGATCTCCAGGTTCTCGCCGTCGGTGACCTCACCGATGACGCTGGCGTTGACGTCCCACTTGCGGCAGACCCGCATGAAGTCGTCCACCTTGGACGGTTCCACGACGGCGCACATGCGCTCTTGGGACTCGCTGGAGAGGATCTCCGCGGCGTTCATGCCGGTGGCGCGCAGCGGCACCTCGTCGAGGTCGACGCGCATGCCGCCGTCGCCGGCCGCCGCCAGCTCGGAGGTCGCGCAGGACAACCCGGCACCGCCGAGGTCCTGGATGCCCACGACCAGGCCCGAGTGGTACAGGTCCAGGCAGCACTCGATGAGCACCTTCTCGGCGAACGGGTCGCCGACCTGCACGCTCGGCAGCTTCTTGCGGCCGCCCGCGCTCTCGTCGCCGTCGAAGGTCTCCGAGGCGAGCACGGACACACCGCCGATGCCGTCGAGACCGGTCCGGGCACCGAACAGGATGATCTTGTTGCCCTGGCCGGAGGCGTGCGCGAGGTGCAGGTCCTCGGTCTTCATCACGCCCACGCACATGGCGTTGACCAGCGGGTTGCCCGCGTAGGTCTCGTCGAAGACGACCTCACCGCCGATGTTGGGCAGCCCCAGGCAGTTGCCGTAACCGCCGACACCGGCGACCACGCCGGGCAGCACGCGCTTGGTGTCCGGCGCGTCAGCCGGACCGAAGCGCAGCGGGTCGGCGACCGCGACCGGGCGCGCGCCCATCGCCATGATGTCGCGGACGATGCCGCCGACACCGGTGGCCGCGCCCTGGTAGGGCTCGACGTAGGACGGGTGGTTGTGGCTCTCCAGCTTGAACGTGACCGCCCAGCCGTCGCCGATGTCGACCACGCCGGCGTTCTCGCCGATGCCGGCGAGCATCTTGCCGCGCATCTCCTCGGTGGTGGTCTCCCCGAAGTACTTCAGGTGCACCTTGGAGGACTTGTAGGAGCAGTGCTCGCTCCACATCACCGAGTACATCGCCAGCTCGGCCTCGGTGGGCCGGCGGCCGAGGATCTCGCGGATCCGCTGGTACTCGTCGTCCTTCAGACCGAGTTCGCGGAACGGCTGGTCGAGGTCCGGGGAGTTCTTCGCCGTGTCGACGGTGTCGATGTGGCCAGCACCGTCGGCGGCGTTGGTCTTGTCGGTCACGCTGCCACCAAGGAATCCAGAACGGACAGGAACATGCCGAGGCCGTCGTCGGTGGGCCCGGTCAGCGGGTCGATCGCGTGCTCGGGGTGCGGCATCATGCCGGCGACGCGCCCCCGCGCGTCGGTGATGCCCGCGATGTCGCGCCGCGAGCCGTTCGGGTTCTCCCCGGCGTAGCGGAACAGCACCCGGCCTTCGCCCTCGAGCTGGTCCAGCACGGCCTCGTCGGCCACGTAGTTGCCCTCGCCGTGCTTGACCGGGATGAGCAGCTCGGCACCCGCGTCGTAGCGCGTGCTCCAGGCGCTGGAGTTGTTCTCGACCTTCAGCCACTGGTCGCGGCACACGTAGTGCAAGCCCGCGTTGCGGGTGAGCACGCCGGGCAGCAGCCCGGACTCGCACAGGATCTGGAAGCCGTTGCACACGCCCAGGACCGGCATCCCCTTGCCCGCGGCGATGATGACCTCGGTCATCACCGGAGCGAACTTGGCGATCGCGCCGCAGCGCAGGTAGTCGCCGTAGGAGAAGCCGCCGGGCACGACCACGGCGTCGACGCCCTTGAGGTCGTGGTCGCCGTGCCAGAGGGCGACGGGCTCACCACCGGCGCGGCGGACCGCGCGGGTGGCGTCAACGTCGTCGAGGGTTCCGGGGAAGGTGATGATGCCGATCTTCGCGCTCATGCTTCCACCCGGCGCACGACGAAGTCCTCGATCACGGGGTTGGCCAGCAGGGTCTCGGCGATGTTGGCGAGCGTGTCGTCGTCGACGTCGTCGGCGACCTCCAGCTCGAACCGCTTCCCCTGGCGGACTTCGGTGATCCCGTCGAACCCGAGACGGGGCAGCGCGTTGGCCACCGCCTGTCCCTGCGGGTCGAGGATCTCCTGCTTGGGCATGACGTCGACAACGACTCGGGCCACGGGTGCTGCTCCCGGTTTCCGTGCAGATCCGCCGGTGCGGCGGATGGCCAGCAGTACTTGCGCAGCGTAACTGACCTGCGGGTTCGCACCCCCGTGCAGGGGCCCGTGGTGCGTCACAACTCACGCGCTCCCCGTGCCGCGGGTCACAATTTCGGCTCTGGTCTGAACCTCTGCCGGCCTGAGGCGTCCACCGGACGGCAAGACCCACGCACTGAGGGGACACACCATGCGCAGCTTCAAGACCGCACTCGCCGCAGCCGCGCTCGCCGGCCTCGCGCTGACCGCCGTCGCACCCGTCGCCACCGCCGGCGCCACCCCGGCTCCCGCACCCGCCACCGCAGCGGTCGGGCAGGACGGCGGGCTGACCGTCGACCGCACCGTGGTGCGGCGCGGCGAGCAGCTGGCGATCCACGTCGATCACGGACCGGAGGCGCTGAGCTGGATCTCGTCCGCGTCGTTCACCCGCGAGACCGAGCACCCGATGGGCGCCGACGAGGGTGTCGCCCACGTGGTCCGCGACTCGGGTGGCAGCGCCGACGCGGTCGCCACCATCGGTGACGTCCCGCCCGGTCAGTACGTGGTGCACGCCCGGGTGGGCGGTGCCTCGGTCCCCGGGGTGACGATCACCGTCCAGTGACGGGCGGGCAGGACCGGCGAGGGCTCGGAGGTCTCGCCGGTCCTCCGGCCGCGGGTGGTGGCAGAGTGGGAGGCGGATCTCGACTGCTGCTGAGGAGGTTTCGCGTGCACATCACCCACTTCGGACATGCGTGCGTGCTGCTGGAGAGCGGCGCCGGCCGCCTGCTGCTCGACCCGGGCGCGTTCTCGTCGGACTTCGAGGACCTGCGCGACCTGGACGCCGTGCTGATCACCCACCAGCACCCGGACCACCTCGACTTCGAGCGGCTTCCCGCACTGCTGGAGGCGAACCCGGGCGCGCGGCTGGTCGTCGACCCGGGCAGCGCTCAGGCCGTCGCGGAGAGGGGCCTCGAGGCCACCACCGCCAAGCCCGGTGACTCCCTCGAGCTGGGCGGTTCCTCGATCGACGTCGTCGGCGGGCGGCACGCGGTGATCCACCCGGACATCCCGAACATCGACAACGTCGGCTACCTCGTCGACCAGGGCGCCTTCTACCACCCGGGCGACGCGTTCCACGTCCCCGAGCAGCGGGTCGACGTCCTCGGCCTGCCGACCGGCGCGCCCTGGCTCAAGCTCTCCGAAGCCGTCGACTTCCTGCGCGCCGTCGCCCCGCGCGCAGCGGTGCCGATCCACGAAGCCGTCCTGGCGATGCCCGCCATGCACTACCGCCGCTTCGAAGAGCTCAGCCCGGCCGACACCACGGTCGACGTCCTCCCCCACGCCTCGGCCACAGAGGTCTAGGAGCCAGCCGGGCCTCCCCGGCTCAACGGCGCTCCGCTGCTCAGCGGGCGTCCTCTGCCCGGCGGGCGTCCTCTGCCCGGCGGGCGTCCTCTGCCCGGCGGGCGTCCTCTGCCCGGCGGGCGTCCTCTGCGCAGCGGGCGTCCTCTGCCCGGCGGGCGTCCTCCGCGCAGCCGGCGTCCTCTCCCAGCGGGTCCCTCTGCGCCGTGGCGCCCTCCGCCGTTCGGCAGAGCACCACGCCGTTCGGCAGCCCACCACGCAGTTCAGAAGCGCCCTACGCTGCTCAGCGGCGCCCTACGCTGCTCAGGCCTCGGCGCTGCGCCAGTGCCGTCGAAGTTCGCGCGAAGTGGGAACAGCAACCCTCTGAGCAGGACCAACACGGGGGACGACCCCCACTCACCCGCGCGTTGCCGAGCCAAGGCCACGACCCTTCGCGGCGAAACGGTGTGGAGCCCGCGCCCCGCGGGTGACAAGCGACGCGCCCGCAGGTGACCAGCCCCGCGCTCCCACGCCCTGAGCAGCACTGACGCGCACGAGCTCACGAAGGGCCCTGGCGTGTCAGGGCTGAGGGAGCGCCCACCTCCTCGCGCCGAGCGGCGTCCGGGCCCCGTTCGAACTTCGCGCGACATGTGACGGGGTACCGCGGTGCACGGTCGCTTCGTGGCGAGTGCGCCGGGCTGCCCCGTGCCCCGGACAGCGCAAGGACGGGAGCACACGGAGAAGGGCCGAGCGCTCACCGCCGAGGCAGGCGGTCAGAAGTGGCGACGGAGTCAGCGTGCACGAGGACGAGCTCAGGAGGAGTTCGAGGATGAGCTCGAAGCGATCGTCCAAGAGCTCGAAGCCGAGCTGGTTCGAGGAACCGCTCGGGGCCTGCGGGGACGCGGTTGAGCCCCACGCCCGGGCAGGTCGGGCGCGTCCCCGCTCATCGGGTTCGGTGACGCGTTCATGTTCACTGCTGCTGGGGGGGACCGCGGTGCTCAGCGATGAGAGCTCCGCTGGGGATCACCAGGCTTCGGGTGGGATGCGGGGTGTGGGGATCCGCTGCTCCGGTGGGCAGGTCGTGGCGAACGACGCGTAGGTGACCGGGTCAGCGCCGTGGTGCAGGGCGAGGTCGACCGCGTCGACGACCGCGTGCCGCACCGCGGGCTTGGCCAACGCCCGGGCGTCCACCGCCAACCGGACCGCGCGGCCCCGGCGGGCGGCGCGACCGGCGCCGAGCACCAGGGCGCGGCACCACCACGGTTCCGCGACCTCGCCTGGGCCGAGGAACCGGATGCGGGAACGCAGGACTCGCCCGGTGCCGAGGTCGCGCACGCCCATCGCGTCCGCGCACACCTCGAAACCACGCCGCTGAGCGGCCAGCACGGTGCCCGTCGAGGCCACCCAGCGCGGCGGGACGAACGTGCGCGTGCGCAGACCGGCCTGCTCCAGCACCGCAGAGGCGGCGACCAACCGCAGCCCCGCTTCGTGCGCGGGGAGCCGCGCGGCGGGGGCCAACCTGGAGCGCAGACCGGGCGAGGTGCGGGCGAACCCGTGCAGGCTCACCGCGTCCCCGCGGTCCACCCGCTCGGCGACCCAGCCGAGCAGCGGCGCCCTGCGGAGCCCGGCTTCGAGGTCGTCCGGCCGCGGCGGGACCAGCAAGGACAGCGGGACACCCCGGCGGTCCAGCTCCGCGGCGAACTCCGCGCAGCTGTCCAGCGACCGGGGTTGAAGACCCGACAACGAGACCACGAGCGGCGTGCTCATGGGCACCCATTCGACTGGGCGCAGGTGACCACGACCTGAAAGCCAGGTGTCACCCCGGCGCGAATCCGACGAACCTCCACCCAGCAACGATCAAACCCGCAGGCCGGGCCCGCCTCCCGACACGCCGCTTCTCCTGCGACCGGGTGAGCGGGCCCGCTCAGGCGGTCTTCGGCCAGTCCGCGAAGGAGCGGCCCGTGATGCGCTCGTACGCCTCGACGTAGCGGGCCCGGGTCGCCTCGACGATGTGGTCCGGCAGCGCGGGCGGCGGGGTGTCGGAGTGCCGGTCCCAGCCGGATTCCTCCGAGGTGAGCCAGTTCCGCACGAACTGCTTGTCGAAGGAGGGCTGCACCTTGCCCTCCTCGTAGCCGTCGGCCGGCCAGTAGCGGGACGAGTCGGGCGTGAGCACCTCGTCGGCGAGCACCAGCCGACCGGAGGCGTCCAGGCCGAACTCGAACTTGGTGTCGGCCAGGATCACCCCGCGCTCGCGGGCGTGCTCGGCCGCGCGGGAGTAGACCCGCAGCGTGAGGTCGCGCAGCGCGGCGGCGCGCTCGTGCCCCTCCTGCGCGGCGACGACTTCGAAGCTCACGTTCTCGTCGTGCTCGCCGATCTCGGCCTTGGTGGCCGGGGTGAAGATCGGTTCCGGCAGCCGGGACGCCTCGACCAGCCCGTCCGGCAGCGCGACGCCGCACACCGAGCCGGTGCGCTGGTAGTCGATCAGCCCGGAGCCGGTCAGGTACCCGCGGGCGACGCACTCCACCGGCACCATGGTCAGCCTCTTCACCAGCAGCGCGCGGCCGCGCACCTCCTCGGGGATCCGCGGGTCGTCGTGCGCGACCAGGTGGTTCGGCAGCTCGTCGGCCAGCAGCTCGAACCAGAACACGCTCATCGCGGTGAGCACGGCGCCCTTGTCCGGGATCGGCGTGTCCAGCACGTGGTCGTAGGCCGAGATGCGGTCCGAGGCGACCAGCAGGAGGTGTTCGTCATCGACGGCGTGCAGCTGGCGAACCTTGCCTGCCGCGATCTGGGGGTAATCGGCGAGTGCAACCACGCCGCGATTCTCTCCCACCGCAGGTTGGCCGCCCGCACGTGGTGGGATGGGCGGAGAACGGGAGGAGGAGGTCGTGGCAGCAACATCCCCGGGGACGACCGGCTTCAGCAGCTGGCTGCGGGCACGCAGCGAACCGGATTGGACCGCCGTCGTGGAGCACCCCTTCACCGACGCGCTCCTCGACGGGTCGATGCCCGACGAGTACATGAGCTCGTACCTGGTGCAGGACTACCAGTTCGTGGACGACTTCTTGGCGCTGCTCGGTGCCGCCGTCGCCAAGGCCGACCGGTACTCCTCGCGGCTGGCGCTGGCCGGCAGCATCACCGTGGTCACCAGCGAGGAGAACACCTACTTCCAGCGGGCCTTCGACGCGCTCGGCATCCCCGAGTCCGACCGGGTCGACCCGGAGCTGGACCCGGCGACGGTGGTGTTCCGCGACCTGATGCGCGACACCCGGGACAACGGCGGTTACGCCGAGGTCCTCACGGTGCTCACCGTCGCCGAGTGGACCTACCTGGAGTGGGCGGGGCGGGCCCCGGCGAAGCCGGACAGCTTCGTGCACGCCGAGTGGATCGCGCTGCACAGCAACCCGGGCTTCCAGTCCTGGGTGGCCTGGCTGCGGTCCGAGCTCGACCGCGTCGGGGAAGGTCTCGACGAGCGCGAACGAGCCCGCTGCCTACGCCTCTTCCAACAAGCGACCAAGTGCGAACTCGACTTCTTCACCGCCCACTGGGACTGAACCCGAGCCTCGGGCTCCAGGAACCGAGCCACCCTCTCCCTCCCCGAACGGGGGGGAACCTCACCACCCGAGGGCGTGGCCGCCGCTGACGACCTTTCGCGCGACATGTCTTCAGCCCGCGGAAGTACCGCGCTGGTCCGCGACAACACGCCCGGCCGTGCTGGCGGACGTCCCGCGCGACATGCCCTTCCCTCGGATCCACAGACGTCGCGTGACATCTCCACGGCCCTCGTCCGGGCCGTGGAGACGACTCGGGCGTCCTCAGTGGAGGGACGCCGCCGCGCGGAGCGGCCTCAGAACAGGCCTACAGGATGTCGCTCGGGGAGTAGGCGGCGGCCTTGGGGTACTGGGTGGCGACCTTCTCCACTGCGGCGACGACGTCGCCGACCTGCGAGGACGCTGCGCCGGTGAAGGCGAGCTTGTCGGCCAGCAGGGCTTCCAGCTGCTCGCGGTCGAGCGGCAGCCGCTCGTCGGCGGCGAGGCGGTCGAGGAGGTCGTTGCGCTCGGCGCCCTGCTCGCGCATGTCGAGGGCGACGGCCACGGCGTTCTCCTTGATCGCCTCGTGGGCGATCTCGCGACCCACGCCCGCGCGCACCGCGGCCATCAACACCTTGGTGGTGGCCAGGAACGGCAGGTAGCGGTCGAGCTCGCGGGAGACGACGGCCGGGAACGCGCCGAACTCGTCGAGCACGGTCAGGAAGGTCTCCAGCAGGCCGTCGAAGGCGAAGAACGCGTCCGGCAGCGCCACCCGGCGGACCACCGAGCAGGACACGTCGCCCTCGTTCCACTGGTCACCGGCCAGCTCCCCGCTCATCGACAGGTAGCCGCGCAGCACCACGGCCAAGCCGTTGACGCGCTCGCAGGAGCGGGTGTTCATCTTGTGCGGCATGGCGCTGGAACCGACCTGGCCGGGCTTGAAGCCCTCGGTGACCAGCTCGTGCCCGGCCATCAACCGGATCGTCTTGGCGACGCTGGAAGGCGCGGCGGCCAGCTGCGACAGCAAGCTCAGCACCTCGAAGTCCAACGACCGCGGGTAGACCTGGCCGACGCTGGTCAGCGTGCTGGCGAAGCCGAGGTGCCCGGCGACGCGCCGCTCCAGCTCGGTGAGCTTGTCGGTGTCGCCGCCGAGCAGGTCGAGCATGTCCTGCGCGGTGCCGACCGGCCCCTTGATCCCGCGCAGCGGGTAGCGGTCGAGCAGTTCCTCGAGGCGGCGGAAGGCGACGAGCAGCTCGTCGGCGGCGGTGGCGAAGCGCTTGCCCAGCGTGGTGGCCTGCGCGGCGACGTTGTGCGAGCGACCGGCCATGACCAGCTCGCCGTTCTCCGCGGCGAGCTTTCCCAGCCGCGCCAGCACCGCGACGGTGCGGTCGCGGACGTGCTCCAGGCTGCGGCGCACCTGCAGCTGCTCGACGTTCTCGGTCAGATCGCGCGAGGTCATGCCCTTGTGGATCTGCTCGTGACCGGCGAGGGCGTTGAACTCCTCGATCCGGGCCTTCACGTCGTGCCTGGTCACGCGCTCACGCGCGGCGATGGAGTCGAGGTCCACCTGCTCCAGCACCCGCTCGTAGTCGGCCACCGCCTGCTCGGGGACCTCGATGCCGAGGTCGGCCTGGGCGCGCAGCACGGCCAGCCAGAGGCGCCGCTCGAGCACGATCTTGTGCTGCGGGGACCACAGCTCGACCAGCTCCGGCGAGGCGTAGCGACCGGCGAGAACATTCGGGATGCTGGGCTTGTCCGTCACCCGCTCAGGATAACGAGCGCCTTTCCCGAGGTCGTTCCGCGTGCGATCGGCACCACGGCGGGCACCGCAGCGGCCTAGAGCCCCGAGTTCCAGGCTGGGGAGTCCGCGGGGACGACCTCCGGCGCCGCGGGCATGAAGTCCGGGTACTTCTGACCGGCGCCGGTGTTGAACAGCACCACCCGCTCGCTGTCGCCGACCTCCCCGGAGTCGCGAAGCCTGCGGAGCGCGGCGAGGGTCGCCGCTCCCTCAGGCGCCGGGTAGATCCCCTCCGACGCGGCGAGTTCGCGGGTGGCCTCCCGCATCTCGTCCTCGCTCACCGACACCGCCGTGCCGCCGGAGTCACGGACGGCATCGAGGACCAGGTAGTCGCCCACCGCGACCGGGACCCGCAGCCCGCTGGCCTCGGTGGTGGCGTCCTCCCAGCGCGGCGCGTGCCGTTCGCCTTGGTCGTGGGCGCGGACGATCGGTGCGCAGCCCTCGGCTTGGACCACGACCATGCGCGGGCGCTGCTCGCCGATCCAGCCGAGCTCGGTCATCTCGGCGAACGCCTTCCACATGCCGACCAGCCCGGTGCCGCCGCCGGTCGGGTAGATCACCACGTCCGGCAGCTCCCAGCCGAGCTGCTCGGCCAGCTCGTAGCCGAGCGTCTTCTTGCCCTCGACGCGGTACGGCTCCTTCAGCGTGGAGACGTCGAACCACCCGCGCGCCTCGGACGTGGTGCGCACCAGTCGTCCGGCGTCGTCGATCAGGCCGTCGACCAGCCACGTCCCGGCACCGGAGACGACGGCTTCGACCTGGTTGATGCGCGGGCAGTCCTCGGGCATCACCACCCCGGCCGCCAGTCCCGCGCGGGCCGCGTAGGCGGCGAGCGCCCCGCCGGCGTTGCCCGCCGAGGGCGCGGCAACGGTCTTCGCGCCCAGCTCACGGGCGCGGGAGACGGCGGCGGACATGCCACGCGCCTTGAAGCTGCCCGTCGGGTTCTGCGCCTCGTCCTTGATCCGCACGTCGGCGATCCCCAGCGCCGCCGACAACCGGGGCGCGCTGAGCAGGGGCGTGAACCCCTCGCCGAGGCTGACGACGTGCTCGGCGTCCCGGACCGGCAGCACCTCCCGGTACCGCCACATCGACGGCGTCCGCGACACCAGGTCCGACGGCCGCAGCGCCACCGACGCCAGGTCGTAGCGCGGGTACAGGACCTTGCCGCACTCCGGGCACAGGCGGTGCAGCGCGTCGGCGTCGAACGTCCGCCCGCAGGCGGTGCACTCCAGGTGCGAGAGGGTGCTACCGGTGGGGTTCGCCATGATCGCATCCTGATCTCCCGCACCCGTCCGGTCCAGTCCGGCCCAGCTGCGGGAGAACCGGTCGCCACCCGCACAGCTCGTGGAGAACGTCGGTCTTCGTGGCCCGGGACGGACCGCTGCGCTTCCTCGCCGACCTGCTCGGCAGGCGGCCCGGCCTGGTGCTGCTGGCAGCTCTGTCGTGAGCGGTGTGGATGCTGCCGACGGCGGTGCTGCCGCTGGTCATCGGCCGCGCGGAGGACGAGGGCGTGCGGACCGGCGACTCCGGGCTCTGCTGCGCTGGTTCGCTCCCGGTGGTGCAGGAGGTGATGGAGCGCTGGTCCGACGTGCACGCCAACACGCACGAACCGGTCGAGGGCGCGCGCACCACTTCGCTGCGGCTCGGCGCCCGCCGGGCGGCGCGCAACGAGCACCTGCTGGCTCGGACGGTGGCGGTCGAGCCCCGGCAACCGCTCGCTGCTGACCGTCTGGCTGCCCTGCCTGGAGCTGTCCTACGTGCTGCCGGTCGGCGCGATCCTGCTCATCGGCGGCTGGGCCCACGCCGCCGGCGCGGTGCAGCTCGGCACGGTCGTCGCGGTCGTGCTCCACGCCCAGTCGCTGTCGGCGCCGCTGGACGAGTTGTTCACGTGGCTCGAAGAGCTGCAGGTCGGCGGCACCGCGCTGCAGCGCGTCCTCGGTGTCTCGCAAGTGCCGCTGGACGCACCTCGCGAAGCCTCCGGCCCCGCGAGGGAACGCGACGTCGTGCTGCGCGACGTGCGGTGCTCCTCCCGGCCGGGGCAGGAGGTGCTGCACGGCATCGACCTCGTCGTGCCCGCAGGGCAGCGGTGGGCGATCGTCGGCGCGGGCAAGTCGACGCAGGGCACGCTGGTCGCCGGGGTCGTGCGGCCGGACTCCAGCTCGGTGTCGGTCGGCGGCTGCGAAGTCTCCGCGATGCCCACCGAGGCACTGCGCCGGGAAGTGGTGCTGCTGCCCCAGGAGCAGCACGTCTTCGCCAGCTCGCTGCGCGACAACCTCGCCCTGCCCGACCGGGACACCAGGGACGAAGAGCTGCGCGCGGTGCTCAAGGCGTCGGCCTGCAGGAGTGGCTGCGCGGGCTCGCCGACGGCCTGGACACCCGGGTCGGCGCCGGCGGTCTCGCGGTGCCCGCGGCACGCGCGCAGCAGCTGGCGCTGGCCCGGGTGCTGCGCGCCGATCCGCACACCGTGGTCCTCGACGAGGCGACCTCGCTGCTGGACAGCACGACGTCGCGGGACCTGGAGCACGCGCGGCCACGCTGCTGGCCGGCCGCACGGTCATCGCCATCGCGCACCGGCTGCACACCGCGCGCGAAGCCGACCGGCTCGCGGTGATGTCCGAGGGGCGCGTCGTGGAGCTGGGGGATCACGACGAGCTGATGGCGGCGGACGGGTCCTGCGCGCGGCTGCACCGGGCGGCGCACGCCGGCACCGGGGTGAGAGGTGATCGCTCGTTCGGCGAATCCTGGGAACTCGCGTGACCCCGTGTGGGATTCTGGAGTGGTACAACGGCGAGAACACATCGTTCGACCCGGGGCGTTCGCGGTTCTGCACGAGGAACGGAAGCGGATGAACATCAACCGGTTCGCCGGAGAGCAGCAGGACGTGTTCTGGGTCGTCGGGCTCGGGAAGACCGAACGCCACGCGACGACACTGCGCCCTGGTGCTGTTTACGCTGGTCAGTGCATCCCTGTGCTCTGCGGCGGACAGGTCAAGGTCCCGCAGTCCACCCCGCTCGGACGCGATCCGGGCACGAAGGACATCACCGCGCGATGTCTCGAGTGCGGAAGAGTCGTGGCCGACGGGAATTGCGCGGAAACCACCTGGGACTTCTGAACGCGACATTGCGTTCACGGTTCGCTGAGCGACTCGCCCGGCGTTCTTGCACGCGCGGAATTCAGGAGAGTTGCGCTCGCAGCATCCTGCGAGCAGCACCCCGCGGGTCCGGGTCCGATTCGATGAGCGCGTTCACCACCGCTCCGTCGACCAGCGCGATCAGCTCGGTGAGCCGTTCCGCGCCGACCTCCACGTCGCTGCGGCGGAAGATCTCGGCGAGCAGCTGCTGCAGCTCGGCGGCCATCTCCCGCATCAGCGGCGTCAGGTAGGGGCGGCGCGGCGAACCCACGAGGCGCTCGTAGCGCAGCAGCACTGGTTCGACGCCGCCGTGGCGGGACTCCACGCCGAGCAGCAGGTCCAGCAGCAGCTCGATCACGGCGTCGGTGCTGCGGGGTTGCGCGGCCAGGTCGGCGAGACGGGCACGTCCGGCGGCGAGCTCCTCCCGGCCGTTGTGCTCCACCGCGGCGGTGACCAGGTCTTCCAGCGAGGAGAAGTAGTACGTGGTCGAGGCCAGCGGGAGCCCGGCGCGTTCGGCCACCGCGCGGTGCCGCACCGCGTCGAACCCGCCCTCGACGAGCAGCTCCGCCGCAGCCGCCACCAACGCCTGCCGCCGCCGCTCTCCCTTGGGTGTGCTGGCCGCTGTCATGACACGCGATCCTAAGCCGCGCCCGGAACGTCCGGATGATCGCGGCACCCGCGGACCGGCGGGAGCTCCACGACCAGCCGTTCCGCGTCAGAAGCGGGTGGCGAGGTCGCCGGCGAGGGTGGCCACCTTCGAGACGAACGGAGCCGCGGGCGAACCGGCGTCCGGTTCGCTGAGCACGACCACCAGCTTGCCGCTGCGGGCCTTGCGGACCGACTGCTGCGCACCGTCGGGACGCTGCACGTCACCCGGCGTCGACTGGCCCGCCTGGGCCGTTCCGGCCGGGCTGACCACGACCGTCACCCGGCCCGCCGCAGCGCCGTCGCGCAGCGGGAAGGCCGCCGCCTTCGCACCGGTCGGACACGCCCGCACCGAGGTCGGCGTGGTGCTGCCGGCCGCCGGGAGCGCGGCCGACACGGCCTCGACCACCGCCGGGTCCGGCCGGCAGCCGGCCGACCGCGGGCTGATCACGCCCGACTCGGTCTGCGGGCTGGGAGCCGGGGCGGCCGTCAGCGGCGCCGGTGGCGGGCTGGCCACGGTGCTCGACGAGGACGAGAACCAGCCGGCGCCCGCGCCGACACCGCCGATCAGCACCGCCGCAGCCGCCACCGTGCCCCCCACGGTGGCGGTCATCCGGCGCCGGGCCGTGATGCGCCTCGACGCGGTCGTGATGTCACCTTCGTCGAACGACGCCGGCGGAACGGTTCGCACCGAGTCACGGAAAAGCTCTTCGAGCTTGCGCTCGTCCAACGCGTACCCCCTTCACGCGGACCTCAGATCCCCGAGCTCGTCTCCCAGCGCCTCCCGCAACGTCGCCAACCCCCGGGCGCACTGACTCTTCACGGTCCCTTCGCTGCAGCGCATGACCGCCGCGACCCCTGCCACGTCCAGCCCCTCCAGGAAGCGCAGGACCAACACGGCGCGCTGCTTCGGCGGCACCTGGCGCAGCCCCGCGATCAGGGTCTGCCTGGTGGACACCGAATCGTCCACGTCCGGATCGTCGACCGGACTGTCGGGCAGAGTCTCGGCGGCCCTCTCCCGTCGCCAGGGCCGCCGCGACTCGTCGATCACCGCTCTGGTCAGCGTCCGGCGCACGTAGGCGTCCAACGCGCCCTTGTCCCGGACCTTCCGCCAGTGGCGGTGCAAGGCGATGAACGCGGTCTGGGCGAGATCGTCCGCGCGGTGCCAGTCACCGCACATCATGTACGCCATGCGACGCACCGCCTCCCGCCGAGCCACGAAGTACTCCGCGAACTCCTGCTCCTCGCGCTGGTCCACGCGGAACTCTCCGCTCGTTCGTTGCCTGCACTGCTATGACGGGATCGCGTGCCCCAACCGTTGCACGCTCGTTGGAGCCGATCCACCTGTGATTGATACCGCAGCGGTGAATTCACGTCTCACAGGGCCATTGCCTCCACCCGCCCCCGGTGTGGTGTGATCCGTTCGTGACCACTCCGGCAGCCATCGACCTCCGCTCAGACACGGTGACCCGTCCCGACGAGCAGATGCTGGCCGCGATGGCCACCGCCGATGTCGGCGATGACGTCCTCGACCACGATCCCACCACGCGCACGCTGGAAGAACGGGTGGCCCAGCTGCTGGGCACCCCCGCCGCGCTGTGGGTGCCCAGCGGCACGATGGGCAACCTGATCGCCCTGATGCTGCACCTCAAGCGCGGTGACCGGTTCCTCGCGCCGCGCGGTGCGCACGTGCTCAACCACGAGCTCGGGTCCGCTGCGTGGTTGGCCGGAGGCATGCCGGACCCGCTGGAGTGGGACGCCGGACCGGGCCGCCCCACCGCTGAAGCGGTGCGGTCGCAGGCCTCCCTGACCATGGCCTACGACGCCCTGCACACCACGCTGCTGTGCCTGGAGAACACGCACAACGGCGCGGGCGGTGCGATCGTGCCGCCGCACGAGCACGCGCGGCTGGCCGCCGCGGCGAAGGAGCTCGGCCTCAAGGTGCACCTCGACGGCGCCCGGCTGTGGAACGCCTCGGTCGCGCTCGGCGTGCCACCGGCGGCGCTGACCGTGGGCGTCGACAGCGTGCAGGTCTGCCTGAGCAAGGGACTCGGGGCGCCGGTCGGTTCGGTGCTGGCCGGCGACGTGGAGTTCATCAAGGCCGGACGGCGGGTGCGCAAGATGCTGGGCGGGGGCGTCCGGCAGGGCGGTGTGGTCGCGGCGGCCGGGTTGGTGGCGCTGGACCGCATCGATGCGCTGGCCGACGACCACGACAACGCCCGCATCTTGGCCGAGGGCCTGGTGGACCGCGGCTGGCAGGTCACCGCTCCGCAGACGAACATGATCCTGGCGGCGGTCCCGGACGTGCAGCTCACCTTGCAGCGGCTGCGCTCGGTGGGTGTGCTGGCGGTACCGATGAACGGGCAGATCCGGTTCGTCACGCACCGGGACGTGTCCAAGTCGGACGTGGAAGAGGCGTTGCGCCGGATCGGCGAAGCCGGGATCTAGCGCTCGAACGCGGAGGTGAACGTGCTGAGTTGGATCGTGTTCGACTACGGCGAGGTCATCAGCCGCCGCACGACAGCGCTGCCCGAACTGGCCTCGCTGCTCGACGCCGAGCCCGCGCGGTTCGAGGAGGCCTACTGGGCCGAGCGCGCCGAGTACGACGCCGGGCTGCCCGACGCCGACTACTGGCGGGCGGTGGCGGCCCGGCTGGGCCGGTCGGTCGACGACTCGCTGGCGCAGCGCCTGACCAGCGTCGACGTCGACGGGTGGATGTCGGTGGAGCCGGGGACGTTGGCCCTGCTGGAAGACCTGCACCGGCGCGGGGTCCCGCTGGCGTTGCTGTCCAACGCCTCCACGACCTTCGCCCGCGCGGCAGAGCGCAAGCCGTGGGCGCGCTACTTCGAGCACCTGCTGTTCTCGGGCGACCTGCGGGTCATCAAGCCGCAGCCGCAGATCTGGCGGACCCTCCTCGACACGCTGCGCGCGGAGCCCGAGGAGTGCCTGTTCTTCGACGACCGCGAGGACAACATCACCGGCGCCCGCGAAGCAGGTCTGAACGCCGAACTCTGGCACTCACCCACCCACGCCAGGACTCTCCTCGACCAACAACTGGCCGCTTAGGTCTTTCGCAGAAGACGCCGCCGGTCCGGCTCGCCACAACGCGGCGAAAGCCGCTGCTCCAGGTGCGGCACTCAGCCCCCACCGCCGCAGCGTTCAAGGCGACCCGCGGCACCAGCCGCTTCATCAGGTGGGGCACTCAGCTCGCACCACCGCAGGTTCTGAACGGCTTCGTGGCGAGTACGCCGTGACGCCGCGTGCACACACGTGCTCGATGAGCGGCGCACGGAGTCCACGGAGCCGCTCAGGTCCTGCCACCCGCACCGCTGAGCAGCGGAACACTCCTCAACTCATGATCAAGGTTTGATCTGCTTCTTGTCCTTGGCCCACCCGATGGCCGCGGTCGCGACGAACAGGACCCCGCCGATCACGGCCAGCCAGAACAGGCCTTTGACCAGGGCTCCGGCGACGGACACCACGAGCCAGAGCACCAGCAGACCGCCGAGCACCTTCCACACCATCACGACCACCTCTTCACCGGGGAACACCCCCAGAGTGCCATCTCAGACCGGCGTTCCGGCGGGTCGAAAGACCGAACCGGGGAAACCTCAGGGTTCCCCTGAGAACCTCGGCCCGGTCCGCCACGGCTACAGCCAGGCGCCGAGGCGGTGGACGGCTTCGGCGATGTCGCGGGGGTCGCCGGCGAAGGAGAGCCGGAGGTAGTGGTGCCCGCGGTCCGGGTCGAAGTCGACGCCGGGCACGGCGGCGACACCGGTGTCGTCGAGCAGGCGGCGGCAGAACGACGCCGCGTCGTCGGTGTGCTCGCGGACGTCCGCCCAGGCGTAGAAGGCGCCGTCGGCCGGGGCGACCTCGGTGATTCCGGCCTTCGCAAGCCCGTCGAGCAGCAGCTCCCGGTTCTCCCGGTAGCGCTCGACGTGGCCCTCCACCTCGTCGTAGGCCTCCGGGCTGAACGCCGCGACGGCCGCATGCTGCGAGATCGCCGGCGGGCACAGGGTGAAGTTGCCGGTCAACGAGTCGACGGCGCGCAGCAGGCGCGGCGGCACCAGCATCCACCCGAGCCGCCAGCCGGTCATCGACCAGAACTTGGAGAAGCTGTTGACCACGATCGCCTCGGACGAGAACTCGCGCGCGGTGTGCAGCGGTTCGCCGTAGCTGAGGCCGTGGTAGATCTCGTCGCTGATCAGCTGCACGCCGCGGGTCTCGCACCACTCGGCGAGCGCGGCGAGCTCGTCGCGGGAGAGCACGGTCCCGGTCGGGTTCGCCGGGCTGGCGACGATCAGCCCGCGCACCGGCTCTTCGAGGGATTCCAGCACCTCGACGGTCGGCTGGAAGCGGGTCGAGGCGTCGCAGGGCAGTTCCACGACCTCGCAGCCCAGCGCGGACAGGATGTTGCGGTAGGCCGGGTAACCCGGGCTCGCCAGCGCGACCCGGTCGCCGGCGTCGAAGGCGCTGAGGAACGCCAGCAGGAACGCACCGGACGCGCCGGTGGTCACCACGACCTCGTCCACCGGGACCGCGCGGCCGTAGGCGCGCTCGTAGTGCTCGGCGATGGCTTCCCGCAGCTCCAGGACGCCCAGCTGCTCGGTGTAGCCGAGCGGGTTGCCCTCCAGCGCGCGAGCGGCGGCCTCGCGCACGGCCTTCGGCGCGGGCGTCGAGGGCTGCCCCGCGGCCAGCGACACGACGTCGCCGATCTCCCGCTGCCGCCGGGCTGCGGCGGACAGGACCTCCATGACCTGGAACGGAGCTACATCGGCTCGCGCCGCGACGGCGAGCGCGGGGTGCTGACGACTCATGGTGTCCAGCCTGCCAGGGCGAACGACGATCAGGAGCGGGGGATGCTGATGCCGCCGTCGACCGCGCGGCTGGCGATGTCGGTGCGCCAGTGGGCCCCGGGGAGGTGGACGCGCTCGACCCGCTCGTAGACCTGCTCGCGAGCCGCGGCCAGCTCGGGCCCGGTGCCCACCACCGACAGGACTCGGCCGCCCGAGGACACCACGGCGCCGTCCTCGCGGCGGCGGGTGCCGGAGTGCAGCACGCCCGGCAGGTCGGAGCCCTGGATGACGTCGTCAACGCGCGGGCGGCCCGGATAACCCTCGGCGGCCAGCACGACGGTCACCGCCGAACCCGGCTCCCACTCCAGTTCCGGCTGGTCGGCGAGCTCACCCCGCGCCACGGCGTTGAACAGCTGGGCCAGCGGGGTGCGCAGCAGGGCGAGCACCGCCTGGGTCTCGGGGTCGCCGAAGCGGCAGTTGAACTCGATGACCTGCGGCCCGTTCGAGGTCAGCGCCAGACCCGCGTAGAGCAGGCCGGAGAACGGCGTCCCGCGCCGGTCCAGCTCATCGACGGTGGGCTGCACGACCGTGCGGACCACGGTGTCGACCAGGTCGTCCGGCGCCCACGGCAGCGGCGCGTAGGCGCCCATGCCGCCGGTGTTCGGCCCGGCATCGCCGTCGCCGACGCGCTTGAAGTCCTGCGCGGGCAGCAGCGGGACCACGGTCGTGCCGTCGACCAGGCAGAACAGCGAGGCTTCGGGTCCGTCGAGGAAGGTCTCGAGCAGCACCGGGTGGCCGCCGTCGAGCAGCTTCATGGCGTGCGCGCGGGCGGCGTCGAAGTCGCTGGTGACCAGCACGCCCTTGCCCGCGGCCAGGCCGTCGTCCTTGACCACCCAGGTCGGCCCGAAACCGGCCAGCGCGGCGTCCAGCTTGGCGGGGTTGTCGACGATCTCGCTGCGCGCGGTCGGCACGCCTGCGGACACCATGACGTCCTTGGCGAAGGCCTTGGAGCCTTCGATGCGGGCCGCGGCCCTGGACGGGCCGAAGCACGGGATGCCCGTGGCGCGCACGGCGTCCGAGGCACCGGCGACCAGCGGTGTTTCCGGCCCGAAGACGACCAGGTCGGCCTTCCACCGGGTGGCCAGCTCCGCCACCTGGTCGGGCTTGGCGACGTCGACGGCGTAGGACTCGGCGAGCGCAGCGGTACCGGCGTTGCCGGGCGCGCAGGCCAGCGCCGTCACGGAAGGGTCACGGGACAGCGCCAACACGATCGCATGTTCCCGGCCGCCGCCGCCGATCACGAGGATTCGCACGGAACGCAGCGTAAAGCGTGCGGTGGGCCACTTGGCCGCTGCCCCCCGGGGAAGTTCTGCCGCCACTTGGCGCAGCGCAGGTCGTCTGCCGTTCACCCACCGGTCGGCCGCGCGACGCGCCGGTGTGCCCCGGGTGTCGGCCGAGGGGAGTTGGGTGGTGCCGCCACAGTCCGAGCAGGGAGAACCCATGACCATTCGCGCACGGTTGATCGCTCTGTCCGTCGCAGCAGCCGCCGCGCTCGGGGTGGTGGCCCCGGCCGGGGCCGCGACCACCGCGCCGGCACCGCAGAACGCGGAGGTCGAGGTGTTCGGCCACCGCGGTGCCTCCGGTTACCGGCCGGAGCACACGCTCGCCTCCTACGAGCTGGCCGCCCGGATGGGCGCTGACCACATCGAGCCGGACCTGGTGCCCACCAAGGACGGCGTCCTGGTCGCCCGGCACGAACCGGAGATCAGCGGCACCACCGATGTCGCCGCGCACCCGGAGTTCGCCGCCCGCAAGACCACCAAGGTCGTCGACGGCACCGAGATGACCGGCTGGTTCACCGAGGACTTCACGCTCGCCGAGCTCAAGACGTTGCGAGCCGAGGAGCGCATCCCGGAGATCCGCCCGCACAACACCGTCCACGACGGCCTCTACGAGGTGCCGACGTTCCAGGAGGTGCTGGACCTGCGGGCGCGGCTGTCCGAGGAGCTCGGCCGCGACATCGGCGTGGCGCCGGAGACCAAGCACCCCAGCTACTTCCGGAAGCTCGGCCTGCCGCTGGAACCCCGCCTGGTCGCCGCCCTGGAGCGCAACGACCTGAACGACGAGGACGCCGCGGTCGCCGTGCAGTCCTTCGAGGTCGGCAACCTCGAAGAGCTCGACGAGCGGCTGCAGGTGCGGCTGGTGCAGCTGATCAGCTCCAGCGGGGCGCCGCAGGACTTCGTCGAGGCCGGGGACCCGCGCACCTACGCCGACATGGTCAAGCCGGAGGGGCTGGCGGAGATCGCGACCTACGCGGACGTGATCGGCCCCGACACGAAGGTCATCTTGCCGGTCGACGAGGACGACCACCTCACCGAGCCGACCACCGTGGTCGCCGACGCGCACGCCGCCGGCCTGGAGGTCGTGCCGTACACGGTCCGGGCCGAGAACACCTTCCTGCCCGCCGACTTCCGGTCCTCCGAGGACCCGGCGCAGTGGGGTGACGTGCTCGGCTTCTTCGACGTCCTCTACGACCAGGGCGTGGACGGCATCTTCAGCGACATGCCGGACCTGGCCATCACCGCCCGCGAGCAGCGCTGACCCCGCTGCCGACCCGGACGATGCCGCCGTCCCCGCTTCGGGGGCGGCGGCATCGTCGTTCCGAGTGATCGCGGGCCTGCGCACCTAGGGTGTCCACCGTGGACGGGGGTGCGAGTTGGCTCAGCTGATCCTGGTGCTGATCGGGGCGCTGCTGGTCACCGCGCTGGCGCGGAAGCGGGAGATCGCGGCGCCGTTGCTGCTGGTGGCCGTCGGCATGGTCGTGTCGCTGGTGCCCGGGCTCGACGAGCTGCACATCGACCCGGAGCTGCTGCTCACGGTCGTGCTCCCCCCGCTGCTGTACGCGGCGGCGCTGGACAGCTCCTTCACCAACTTCCGGCAGCGGATCCGAGCGATCGTGCACCACGGCGTGCTGCAGGTGATCGCCACCTCGCTCGTCCTGGGCTGGATCGCGTTCCTGCTGATCCCGGACCTGCCGCTGGCGTCGGCCATTGTTCTGGGCGCGGTGATCGCCCCGCCGGACGCGGTGACCGCGGCGGCGGTCGGACGTCAGCTGAACCTGCCGCGCGGCGTGATGACGGTGCTCGGCGGGGAGAGCCTGATCAACGACGCGGCAGCGCTGACGATCTACCGGATGGCGATCACCGCCGCCGTCGGAACGACCCCGACGCTCGCCCAGGGCCTCTGGGTCTTCGCGCTGGCCGTGGTGGTGGGCGTGGTGGTGGGACTGGGCTTCGGCATGCTCGCCCAGCTGGCCCGGCAGCACGTGCCGGACGTGCAGGTGGCGACCCTGCTGGGCGTGCTCGTGCCGTTCATCGCCTACCTGACGGCCGAGGAGCTGGGCGGTTCCGGCGTGCTTGCCGTGGTCACCGCCGGTCTGTACGTGGGGCACAACCTGCCCCGGGCGCGCGCGGCGGGCCGCCTGCAGGAGCACACCGTGTGGGGCGCGATCAACCTGCTGCTGGAGAGCCTGGTGTTCGCCTTCATCGGCCTGCAGCTGAAGTCGGTGATCAGCGACGTGCTGGAGGCCGGCCACCCGATGGGCGGGATCGTGGTCGCCACGCTGCTGATCCTGGCCGCGACGATGGCCTTCCGCGTGCTGTGGATGTTCGCCTCGAACTTCCTGCCCGGGGTCTCCCACCTGATCCGGAGCACCCGGCAGCGCGGCAGCAGGTGGCGGCGGACGGCCGTGCTGTCCTGGGCGGGGATGCGCGGCGTGGTGACGCTGGCGGCGGCCGGCGCGGTGCCGCTCACCACCGGGACCGGCGCACCGCTGCCCGGCCGCGAGGTGATCCAGCTCGTCGCCGCGGTGGTCACGGTGGGCACGATCCTGCTGCAGGGCACCACGCTGCCGCCGCTGATCCGCCGGCTGGGAGTGACCGATCCGGAGGAGGACCGCGAGGACGACCATGCCGAAGCGGAGGCGCGCCGGATCGCCACCAACGCTGCGCTGGCCTACCTGGACGGGCTGACCCCGGCCGAGGCGCACTGCGACCGCTCCTCGCTGGACCGGATGGTCGCCCGCATGCGCGAGATGGTCGAGGACCAGGGCAAGGCCGCGGCCGAGCAGGTGGGGCGCACCCCGGCGGAGCGCGCCGACACCTCGACCCGGACGTTCTCGGAGCTGCGGCGCAACGTCCTCGACGTGCAGCGCTCGGCGATCGCGGACGAACGCGACGCCGGGCACCTCGACGACGTGGTGCTGCGCCGCGTCCTCCGCGAACTCGACCTGCAGGAAGCCGCCGTGGAGAGCTCCTGGCGGAACCGCTGAGGCATCAGGCCATCGTGTGGCGCACGATCGTCTGGTCGCGGCCCGGGCCGACGCCGATCGCCGACACGCGGGCGCCGGAGAGCTCCTCGATCCGCTCGACGTAGGCGCGGGCGTTGGCCGGCAGGTCCTCGAAGCTGCGGCAGTCGGAGAGGTCCTCCCACCAGCCCGGCATCTCCTCGTACACCGGGACCGCGTGGTGCACGCCGGTCTGGGTCATCGGCATCTCCTCGACCCGCTGCCCGTCGACGTCGTAGGCGACGCAGACCGGGATGGTCTCCAGCCCGGAGAGCACGTCGAGCTTGGTCAGGAAGTAGTCGGTGATGCCGTTGACGCGGGTCGCGTAGCGGGCGATCACCGCGTCGAACCAGCCGGTGCGCCGCGAGCGCCCGGTGGTGACGCCGAACTCGCCGCCCTGCTTGCGCAGGCTCTCGCCGGCCTCGTCGGTCAGCTCGGTCGGGAACGGGCCGGCGCCCACCCGCGTGGTGTAGGCCTTGAGGATGCCGATCACGGCGCTGATCTTGGTCGGGCCGATGCCGGCCCCGGTCGCGGCGCCACCCGAGGTCGGGTTCGACGAGGTCACGAACGGGTAGGTGCCGTGGTCGACGTCGAGCAGGGTCCCCTGGGAGCCCTCGAGGAGCACCGACTCGCCGCGCTCGATCGCCTGGTTGATCAGCAGCTTGGTGTCGGCGATGCGGTCGGAGAACTTCTCGGCCTGGCTGAGCACCGAGTCGACGACCTCTTCCGCGTCGATGGCGCGGCGGTTGTAGACCTTGACCAAGATCTGGTTCTTGATGTCGAGGGCGGCCTCGACCTTCTGGCGCAGGATCTTCTCGTCGAGCAGGTCCTGCATCCGCACGCCGACGCGGGCGATCTTGTCCTGGTAGCAGGGGCCGATGCCGCGGCCGGTGGTGCCGATCTGCTTCTTGCCCAGGTACCGCTCGGTGACGCGGTCGATGGCCACGTGGTACGGCATGATCAGGTGCGCGTCGGCGGACAGCAGCAGCCGCGAGGTGTCGACCCCGCGCTCCTCCAGGCCCGCGAGCTCCTCCAGCAGCACTCCCGGGTCGACGACGACACCGTTGCCGATCACGTTCGTCACGCCGGGGGTGAGGATCCCCGACGGGATGAGGTGCAGCGCGAAGTCCTGCCCGTCCGGGAGCACGACGGTGTGTCCCGCGTTGTTGCCGCCCTGGTAACGCACGACCCACTGCGCCTGCTCGCCGAGCAGGTCCGTCGCCTTACCCTTGCCTTCGTCGCCCCACTGGGCGCCGATCAGCACGATCGCCGGCATGTGAAACTCCAACCTGGACTGGGTGGTCGCCAGCGTGACCGCACGCTTCGCCCGCTCCCACCACGGGGTATGCCGGTCGATCAGGGTAAACCAGGAGCGAATCGTGAGTACCACCGCATTGTCCTGCGGAAACGTTGGTGGCGCAGCGCGTCCGTCCGGTGACGTTGTGCAATGGCACGACGTTCCCGCAGCGCCGGGCCGCCACGACCTCGACCCGCTGCTGGCAGAAGCCACCGATCGGGTGGTGGTGCGCGGCACGGACGGGGACCTGGCGGCCGTCGTGCTGCGCCTGCTGCGCAAGGAGCTGCTGACCCGGCTCACCGTCGGCTACGTCCCGGTGGCCGACTCGCCCGTGGCGCGGCTGTGGGGCCTCGAGGTCGGCGACGTGGAGCGGGCGCTGGCCGCCCCGCCCCGCCCGGTGCCGCTGCTCAAGGACGACTCGGGCGGGATCCTGCTCGGCGAGGGTGTGCTCGAGCCGATCACAGGCCAGGCCTACTGCGACGACGAGCGGGTCCTCAACGGTCCCGCGACCCGCGTCGTGGTCTCACCGGACCCGGAGGCCGAGGCGCTGCTGGACCCGACCTCGGACCCGCTGAACCACACGATCGAGCCGCCGATGGACGGCCTGCGCGTCACCGTCACCCGGCGCGGTCTGCTGCGCCGCCGGGAGCACGTGGCGCGCGGGCGGGCGTTCCAGGCGTCGTTCCGCACCACCACCGTGCGCCACGACGGCACCGACCACCCGCGCGCGGTGGCGAAGTGGGTCTGGTACCGGCACACCGAGGACCTGAACCTGGCGCGCTGACCACGGCGTGTGTGGAATTCACGTTTTCCTCCCCCGATCGGTGGCGACTTCACGCCATGTCACCTCCTGGTCACTCCCCGGTGTTGATCCGGCCACCGACGTGGGCAATCGTCTTCTGCACAGGCGATCAAGCCCACCGCGGAGGAAGCCATGACCCGTTCGTTGCGCACCACCCTCACCGCGCTGCCCCTGGCCGGTCTGATCGGCCTCGGCCTCACCGCCTCGGCCGGTGCCGAACCGCCGGGGATCCCGGACGCGGCCACCGCCAAGACCCAGCTCAGCGAGCTGACCGTCGCCCCAGAGGGCTCGATGGACGGCTACGACCGGGAGAAGTTCCCGCACTGGAACGAGGGCTCGGACGGGTGCAGCACGCGCGAGTCGGTGCTCAAGCGCGACGGCGAGAACGTGGAAGTCGGCTCCGACTGCTACCCGACCTCGGGCAGCTGGCCCAGCCCGTACGACGGCGAGACCTGGACCCAGCCCTCGGACGTGGACATCGACCACGTCGTGCCGCTGGCCGCCGCGTGGCGCTCCGGTGCGGCCGAGTGGACGCAGGACCAGCGCCAGGCCTTCGCCAACGACCTGGAGGGGCCGCAGCTCATCGCGGTCACCGACAACGTCAACCAGGAGAAGGGCGACCAGACCCCGGACGCCTGGATGCCTCCGGCGACCGAGTACCACTGCACCTACGCCTCGATGTGGGTCGGCACCAAGCACAAGTACGAGCTGACCGTCACCGAAGCCGAGAAGGGCGCGCTGCAGACCGCCCTCGACGGCTGCTGACCGGGACCACGCGACTCGGGCACCTCCCGGCGCGGAGGTGCCCGTTCCCGTGCGCGGGATCGGCATACTGGCGCCCATGGGCGAGCTGCGCACGACGCTGACCGCGCCTCCGGGCGGGGTGATGACCGACGAGGTCGGCGTGATCACCGGCGACCTCGAGCTGGCGACGGCCTGCGAGGACGGTGCCGTGCAGGTCTGGATCCGCTACGCCGGGGCCAACGAGTGGTACCGCCTCTCCGGCGCCGACTGCCACCTCCACGACCCCCACGACCACGAACCCCTGCACACCGCCCTAGCAGCACTCCTCAACAGGCCCTAGTAGTGCTTTGTTAGGTGTGGATCTTGGTGTGGGATGATCTTGTTCTGTGAAGCAGGGTGATCTCGCTCGGGTGCGTGGCCGGTTGGAGA
>NZ_RSAA01000003.1 GCF_003931915.1 Saccharopolyspora rhizosphaerae
TTCTCCAACCGGCCACGCACCCGAGCGAGATCACCCTGCTTCACAGAACAAGATCATCCCACACCAAGATCCACACCTAACAAAGCACTACTAGTGGAGGTAAACGGGCACTGTGCACCTGCGTCCACTGACATGTCGACCTCGGGCTCGCGGGACACGCTAACCATGCCAAGGATGGCGGCGTCCGGACTAAGCTCGGGCAGTTCGGCATGGATGCCATCGTATCCCGCGGGTCAGCGTGAGCTCGACGACGCGGACACCCGCCCGGTAGACCAGCTCCGCGACGTCGGGAAGCTGGCTCGCGGGTGTGGTCGGACGATGGCCTCGTGCTGGCCGGACAGGCGGGCACTCATGCTGTGGTAACCGCGAAGCGCTGGTAGGCGTCCGGGCTGAGGTCGACGCCGATACCGGGAGCGTCGGAGGCGGTCACGTAGCCGTCTCGCACCTCCAGCGGGTTCTGCAGCAGTCCGTCCCAGCCCGGGCCGCCGTAGGCGTCGACCTCGATGAGCGGCGCGTTCTCACACGCCAGGATCAGGTGCAGTCCGGCCGCGAGCGCGATGCCCGTCCCGGAGGAGCACGCGATGTGGGGCACGCAGGTCAGGTTCCAGGTACTGGCCAGGTCCGCCACCCGTTTGGCCTCCGAGATACCTCCGACGCTGGTGCAGTCCGGCTGGACGACGTCGAAGGTGCGGCGGGTCAGGAGGTCGATATATTCGAAGCGCGTGAGCAGCGACTCGCCTCCGGCCAGCCGCAGTGCAACCCGGTCGGCGAGCCAGGAGTGGTCGTCCACGTACTGGGTCAGGCTGCGCGACAGGATCGGCTCTTCGAGCCAGGCGACGTCGAGGGCCTCCAGTTCGCGCGCGAGCCGCAGGGCACCGCGGCGATCGTAGGACATGTTGGCGTCGACCATGAGATCGACGTCGGGCCCCACCGCGTCGCGCACCGAGCCCACCAACTCGACGGCCTGCCCCAGTTCCTCGGTGGCTCGCAGCTTGATCGCGCTGAACCCGTTCGCCACCGCCTTGCGGCATTCCTCGACGATCTCGGCGGTCGGTTTGAGCGAAGGCGCGAAGTAGGCGCGGACTCTGGGTTTCGAGGCGCCCAGCAGCCGGTACACCGGCTGGTTGGCGATCTTGCCGAGCAGGTCCCACAGCGCGATGTCCACGCCACTGATCGCGTAGGTCTCGATGCCGCGACGGCCCCACATGTGCGTCGCGTCGAGCATCTGCTGCCACAGCGCACCGATGTCGCGGGGGTCCTTACCGATGAGCATCGGCGCGAGCTGGGAGTTGATGATCGGCCCTACGGTGGGGAAGTACTCTGCCGAGAAGCCGGCCTCGCCGACTCCGTCGAGCCCCTCGTCGGTTGTGATCCGAACGACGATCCCACCCTTGACGTGGACGGCCATGGCCCCCCACCGCAGCTCCTCCTCGAGCGGAGAGCCGAGTGGCGTCGCAGAGACACCGGTGATTCGCATGTATCGAGCTCCTTGTTTCGCGTGGCGGGGACCGCCGAGCCGGGCGACGTGTCCAGGACGCGCCCCGCCCGGCGGTGGGAGGGTGCTCCCGGCGCTAGCCGGCGGTCCGCTCTTTCAGCTGTGGGACGAGGTCGTGCCAGTCGTACTCCGGTACGAAGTACTCGGTCGTGCTGTACGTGCCGTCCATGGTGTCCTGGAGCGACTTCGGCCCGGGGAAGCCGATCGTGCGCCAGCCCATCCGGTCCTTGTTCCCGCCGTACACCGGATCGCAGTAGAAGCCCTGCCGCACGTGCAGGCACAGCGCGTCGAAGAAGGGCAGGCCCTCGTCGAAGCACCCCTGGAGGAAGGTGCCGACCGCTTCGGTAGTGCCTAGCGTGACCGGTTTCGGTTTCGGCTCTCCGGAGAGGATTTCTAGTGCACTGTCCTGTTCGGACTCAGCGAGTGCCTTGAAACGATCGCCGAACTCCCGCTCCGCGATCGTGTCCAGTTCTACGATGCCGTCGCGATAGATCTGCTGCATGTCGGTCATCCGGGCCCGCCACGCGTCGGCGAACTTGCCGGTGAGCTTGAGGAACCCGCTGCCGTCCGCGGCGGCGAAGACGTAGTCGGTGCCGGAGAGGTAGCGGTCGAGGAACACGATGACCCGGGCCTCGCGCGCACCGGGATCGTGGTCGGTGGGAATGATCCGGGCGGCGGCCGCCTCGATGGTCTCCCAGCCGTGTTCGGTGAAGAAGAGCCGCTCGTCGGAATCGGGATCCACCGGCGCGCCGACAATCTCCCAATCGGCCTTGAGGGTCATGACCGCACTCCTTTCTCGTTCTGGGTGGAATTCAGCCGACCTTGATCCGCTCTTCGCGGCCCTTGGCGTAGACCTGGGTGATGTAGTCGCAGGCGCGCCACGCGTTGGCCATCATGGTGAGCGTCGGGTTGACCCCCGTCGAGCTGGGGAAGCCGGCGCCGTCCACCACGAAGAGGTTTTCGACGTCGTGGCTTTGGCACCATTCGTTGAGCACGGTCGTCGCCGGGTCGGTACCCATTCGCGCGGTGCCGTGCTGGTGGCACGTGTTGCCGGTCATCCGCTGCAGGTACACCGGGATCGTCTTGCGCGCCCCAGCCGCCCTCAGGATCTCGGCGTTCTTGTCCACCTGCCACTTGCTCATCGCGACGTCGTTGGCGTGCGGCTTGTGCGTGATCCGCGCGACGGGCAGGCCCCAGGCGTCCTTGACCGCCGGATCCAGGTCGACGCGGTTCGACTCGACCGGCATGTCGTGCAGGATCGCGCCGATCTTCATGGCGAAGCTGAAGTAGTCGCGGTCGGCGTCCTTCATCCCCTGGCCCCATGTCGGACGGCCGGGGAACACCATGTTGATCGGGTGGCAGGTCTGCGAGGCCGAGATCAGGCAGCCACCGATGTGCCCGCGGTCCTCGTCGGTCTCGTAGAACTCGAACGTGCCGCCGCTGATGTAGTTACCTGTCCAGCCGTACAGCGGGTCGTCGATCTCCTGGTCGAACAGGCCCACCGCGAACACGTACTCGTGGAAGGTCGCGTTCTTGCCGACCTGGCCGCTGGAGTTGCCCAGCCCGTCGGGGAACCGGGGCGACCTCGACATCAGCATCAGTCGCGCCGACTCGATCGCGCCGAGGCTCAGCACCACGATTCCGGCGTCCTGCTCCACCTCGTTGCCGTCCGGGTCGATGTAGATGACCCCCGTCGCCTTGCCGTCCTTGCCGACCTTGATCTCGCGGACGAAGGACTCCGCGCGCAGTTCGAAGTTTCCTGTCGCCACCGCCTCCGGGATGAAGGTGGTCAGCGTGTTGGACCGCGCGGTGCTCGGGTCGCCGTACTGGTTCCAGAAACTGGTGGTGTTGAAGGGATCCCGACCCTTGTGCTCGTTGGTGACCATCGCGTGCGGGATCGGGAAGCCGTTGATGCCAAGTTTGTTGCACGCCTCGTAGAACCGCTTGCCGAAGCGCGTCGGGCGCAGCGGTGCGCTCGGGTAGCCCTTGCTCCGGTACGGCTCGTACTTGTCGGCACCGGCGATGCCGGAGACGCCGAACTCCCATTCCACCTTGGTCAGGTAGGGCTCGAGGTGCTCGTAGCGGATCGGCCAGTCGGCGAGGTTCGCGCCGTCGAGGTCGCCGTGCAGGGAACGCTGGAGGAAGTCCGACTCGCGTGGCCGCGGCACCCAGCCCGCCCAGTGATTGGTGCCACCGCCTACCAGCTGTGGGGTGGGAGAAAAGGGGAATGGCTCGGCGACGGACTCCTCGTCGTGGCGGAGGGTGCGGGGGAACAGCTTCGGGTCCGGCCACAGGTAGTTGCGGTTGACGAACTTCAGCTCGTCGCCGGAGTAGTGCTCCTGCGCTCGCAGCCACGGGCCGCGGTCGAACCCGACGACCTTCATCCCCGCTTCGGACAGCACCTTGGCCGCCGTGCCGCCGGTCGCCCCCAAGCCGACAACGATCGCGTCGACGGGGTCCGGTTTCCTGGTGTGCGTCATGGTGTTCTCCTTTGCGGCCTTAGAAATCCGGCGCATCTGCGTTCGCGGGCGTCGTGGTCTGTGCGAGGATGTCGCCGTGCCGGCGGTTGATGTATTCCGCGCACCGCACGGCGACGGCCTGCAGAGTGCTGGTCGGGTTGACCGCGGCCCCCGTGGTCAGCGAGCTCGCGTCGGTGATGAACAGGTTGGGCACGTCCCAGGTTTGGTTCCATTTGTTGGTCACGGAATCCTCGGGGGTGTTGCCCATCCGGCAGGTGCCCATGATGTGCCAGCCCGGCGGCGGACCTTCGAGGCCGCCGATGCCGGTGCTCGCGGTGTCGATCACGCCACCGGCAGCGTCGGCGGCCTCGCGAGCTCGGCGCCTGCCCCACTCGATCAGCCGCCGGTCGTTCTCGTGCAGTTCGTAGTGCACGTGCGGGGCGGGAAGGCCGCTGGAATCCGTGACCTCGGGATCGAGGGTCACCTGGTTGGTCCACACCGGGAGGTCCTCACCCTGCACGTAGACCAGCGCGTGCCGGCCGAAGTGGTCGTTGAAGAACTTCCGGTGCCCGGCGCCCCACGGCGCGATGTTGCCGGTGTTGGTGCCCAGTGCGCTGTTCGCCGCGCCCAGCGCGGTGCCGACCTGCAGCGAGAAGCCGTTCACGAAACCGCGTGCGGGGTCGGTGTCGTAGAACTGCTGGCTGTAGAGCACGGCGGGTTCCGGTCCCTTGAACCCTTCCAGGGGCTCGTCGAACCAGAAGTCCTCGAAGGACCAACTGTGGAACATCAGATGCGTGCCGACCAATCCGTTGCGGTTGGCCAGGCCGTCCGGGTGTCCCTTCTGGGCGGACATGAGCAGCAGCCGTGGCGTGCCGATCGAGTTGGCGGCCACCACCACGATCCGTGCGCGCACCTCGTGCTGAGATCCGGTGATCCGATCGACGTAGGTCGCCCCGGTGGCGCGCCCGTTCTTCGCGTCGATCCTCTCGACACGGGCGTTGGTGCGCAGGTCGACACCGTTGCGCAGCGCCCTGGGCCAGTAGCTCACGTCGGTCGAGGCGATCGCGTGCCGGGGACAGCCTCCTAGGCAGAAGCCGCAGTCGTTGCAGGGCAGTCGCGCGTCCTTCTGCTCGGTCAGGATCGCGTTGTCCGCGGGCCACCAGTGCCAGCCGAGCTTGTCGAAGCCCCGGCCCATCTTCTGCCCGACCTTGCCGCCGCGGTTGGCTGGGCCCCAGCCCTCGGGGCGTGGCGGGTTACCGGGATCGCCGGTCCGCCGCGCGACCCCGATCTCGGCGTCGTTGATAGCGTAGAACGGCTCGAGTTCCTCGTAGCTGATCGGCCAGTCGATGGTTCCCTCGACGCCGTGCTCAGTGCCCTTGCGGAAGTCGACCGGCTTGAACCGCGGCCATGCACCGGCGTAGTGCAGCGTCGAGCCACCGACGCCGTTCATCAGCATCGGTTCGGTGTTCCCGGTGATCGGGTAGTCCTCGGGGAACATCCTGACGTTGGGGTGCCAGGACCAGGCGCGCTGGCGTTCGAGTTCCCAGCCGTCGTAGAAGTGCGGGTGATCCATCGGGTGTAGCCAGTCGCCCTGTTCCAGGCAGACGACCTTGATCCCGCGATCGGACAAACGCTTGCTCATAGCCGCGCCGCCGGCGCCCGCGCCGATCACCAGCACGTCGGCTTCGGTGCAGGCGGCCATCAGCTGGTCGCCTCCCGCAGGTGGGCAGGGACCTCGATGCGCCTAACCTCGGCGGTGCGCCGATACGAACCGCGTACCCGGGCGAGCAACTCGTCGTCCCAGTCGTCCATCACATCGGTGTAGCCGTAGGGCTGCGGGGACAGGCGGTAGTCCCGGCCCGCCCGCAGTGAGCGGTTCATCGTGTGCACGACCGCGGGCCGCGAGTAGTAGGCGTAGTACACAACGTCCCGCAAGTGTCCGAAGAACTCGGGCTCGTCCCACTCCAGTCCACTCAGGATGGCCACCCGTTCCGCGGAGGTGGCCTGGAGGAAGCTGTCACCCAGCTTCTCGAGGCGGGCTTTGAAGTCGTTTTCGCCGAGAAACGGGAACCATTTCGCGTCCTGCCCGGCGGGGGTGACGTACCTGGTGATGAACGAGAGGACATCGACGTCACTCGGCGGTGGAAAGCCGTCGCCGCCGGGGATGAATTCGTCGGCCACCGCGTTGAGCACCGTGCCTTGCCGTTCGGTCAGCCGGATCGGCGGGAGCCAGCCGCCAAGCGGTGGTTTGCCGCCGACAGCGGAAAGTTTGAGGTCCACCACGTGCCTGCTCCTTTGCATGACGTCCGTTTCCGAGGCGCGCCCGAGCCGGTCGACCCGGGCGCGCCCGTTGGTGGTGGGGAGGGCGTCGACCTGGAAGGTCAGTTCTTTTCGAGGTATGCGACGATGGCGCGGCCGAAGTCGGGCAGGTCGACCGGGGTGCGGGAGGTGATCACGTTCCCGTCTATGACGACCGGCTCGTCGATCCAGGTGCCGCCCGCGTTCTCCACGTCGTCCTTAATCGGCCGATACCCGGTGATCTTTCGGCCCTTGGTGGCACCGGCGGAACAGAGCATCCAGCCGGCGTGGCAGATCGCGGCGACCAGCTTGCCCGACTCGTAGGCGTCTCGGACCAGCGCGACCATCTCCGGGTGCAGGCGCATGTTGTCCGGCGCGAAGCCGCCCGGGATCACGACGGCGTCGAAGTCGCTCGTGGACACCTCGGCCGCAGCGGCGTCGACCTCCATCGGGTAATGCTCTTTGCTGTCGTAGCTGCTCTTGGTGCCGCTGCCGATCACCTTGACCTCGGCGCCCGCTTCCTGCAGGCGCAGCCTCGGGTACCAGCCCTCGAGAATCTGGTACTCGTCTTCGATCAGCAGGGCTACGCGCTTACCGGAAAGCGACATGATTTCCCCTCTCGTCACGGGATTGGGTGCCTGCGGCGCCGCTTAGGCGCCGACCATCCGCAGGAACTCGATGCTCGTGCGCACGTCGCCGTGGTTGGCGTGGATCTGGCGCAGCGCCTCCCAGTGCTGACCGAAGCCCAGCGGGTCCTCCTTGCCGGAGGGAATCGCGGCCGTGGTGTCCGCGAGCACGATCACCTTGTAGTCCTGGTTGGCGCCGTCGATCGCGGTGGCGATCTGGCAGTTACCGGTGGACAGCCCGGCCACCACCAGGGTGTCCGCTCCCGCCCGGCGCATGTACTCGTTCAGCGCAGTGCCGTAGAACGAGCTGAACCGGTGTTTGCGGAATACCGGCTCGTCGTCGAGCGGCTTGAGGTCGTCGACCAGCTCGTCTCCGCCGTTGCCCCAGGCGCCGGGGAAGGTGGCCAGCTGGCCTTCGAGGCCCCACTTGGTGTCCGCGAACCCGGCGTCCTTGCCGTCAGGGCGCAGGCCCCACAGCGACCAGGCCACCGGGATTCCCTTGGCGCGGCAGGCTTCCAGGACGTTCTTCACAGGTTCGACGACGTCCTTGCCCTCGGGCGCGCCGCCAGTGCTCGGGATGTACATCGCACCGCCGGGCTCGGCGCAGGCCTTCTGCATGTCCAGGACGAGCAGCATCGTCTTCTTCGGGTCGATCGTCGGGGCGACCCAGTTCGACCGGTCGATCCACTCGTCGATGTGCTCGTAAGTGTACTTGAGCGACGACATTGTTGCTCCTTTGTTTGCGACTGCAAATACCGTTTGCCGACCGCTGGTTGGCAAGGGGAAATAAAACGGCGGTTGTGCTGTGTGGAAATGCGCTTCTGTGGGAGTGCCCTACCGGGCGGAATTCTCAGCCGTCTCGGTGGCGGAGTCGAGGTGCTTTACGATTTCTCGCTCCACCTCACGAATGTGCTTGACCGCGGCAGTCCTGGCTTCCCGGACGCTCCGGTCGAGAATGGCAGCCACGATCCTGCGGTGGCTGTTGTGTGCGGATTCGCGTCGTCCGGGTAGTTGGATGACGCGATGCGAGTAGGTGATGAACAGGGGCATGATGCTTTCGTAGACGCGTTCCCAGATCCGGTTCTTTGTGGCTTTCACGATGGCTCTGTGCAGTTCCGCGTCCAGTTTTACGAAAGCGTCGTTGGACAGGCTGGGGTTGCCGGCCTCGTCGAGTATCCGCTGCAACTCCTCCGCCTCGTCGTCGGTAATGCGCTTGGCGGCCATCCCGGCGGCATCCCGCTCGAGGGAAAGGCGTGCTTCGAACAGTTCCGGCACGGTGAAGTCGTCGAACAGCAGCAGCTCGGACAGCATGGGCACGGGTTTCGTGTTGCTGACCACGAAGACGCCGACCCCGTGGTCGGTGCGGAGCAGGCCGTTGGCCTCCACGAGGCGTAGCGCCTCCCGCATCGAGCTGCGACCGACACCGAACTGTTCGGCCAGGATGCGTTCCGGGGGCAGCTTGTCGCCGGGCTGGTACTGGCCCTGCTCGATCAGCTGTTCCAGGTTCGCCGCCACCGAATCGGATACCTTCAGGCGCCGGACCGGCTCGATGTGCCGGTTGCCGCGGTCAGTCATCTTCGCAACCTATCTCGGGACCGAACTCCCTGTCCCGCTTCGTGAGCGGGGAGTGGTCAGGTGGTCTGAACAGTAGGCAGGCCCGCCGGATGCTGTCAAGCGCTCCATCAGATCCGGTACCTTCGCGTTTTCCGTTGTCGCACAAGGAATATCTCCGTGACCTGCGGGCGTGGCCCGGTCCGGCGGAGCTCGGAGGACGGCTCTCTTGACAGCTCCGGAAGCGCGATTAGAGTTCAGACCACCTGACCACTGCTGCGAAGGGATCGCGCCACAGATGACCGACGGCGGACTGCTGGAGATCCGGAACGAGCGCCTGCGCGAGCTCGTGGTGGACGAGCCGTTGGCCTGCCTGGAAACCGGATTCAAGTTCATCGAAGGTCCCGTGTGGCATCAGGCTGAGCGGCATCTGGTGTTCAGCGATATCCAGGCCGACCGGATGTATCGCCGGTCCGCGGCGGGGGAGTTGACCACGTACCGGCGGCCGAGCCGGATGGCCAACGGGAACGCCTACGACGGTGCGGGCCGGCTGCTTACCTGCGAGCACGCGACCAGCAGGCTGGTGCGCGAGGAGGCCGATGGCACGCGGACCGTGCTCGCCGAAAGTTACGACGGCCGGGAGCTGAACAGCCCGAACGACGTCGTCGTGGCCAGGGACGGCACGATCCTGTTCACCGATCCGGCGTACGGGCGCGGTGCTCCCCACGGTGTCCCGCGCGACCCGGAGCTCCCGTTCCGCGGCGTCTACCGCGTCGACCCGGGCACCGGTGAACTTTCCTTGTTGGCAGAAGATTTTGACGGTCCCAACGGGCTCTGCCTCTCGGCGGACGAGCGGTACCTGTTCGTCAACGACACCGAGCGCCGGCACATCCGTCGGTTCGGCTTCGACGGCCGGAACCTCACCGGCGGTGCGGTGTGGGCCGAGGTGGCCGGCCAGGGCATCGGCGTGCCCGACGGCATGAAGGTGGATTCCGCGGGTAACCTCTACTGCACCGGGCCTGGCGGGATCCACGTTTTCGATGCCGAGGCCACCTGCCTGGGCGTCATCCGGGTGCCCGAAGACCCGGCGAACTTCGCGTGGGGCGAGCGCGATCTGCGCTCCCTCTACATCTGTGCCACGACCTCGCTTTACCGGTGCAGGACGAAGTTGCCGGGACTCACTTCGGCGACGCCACCCACTTGAGCAAGCTCGGGCTTAGCCGGCTCCGTTGAGAGAACTAGCCGGAGCACGATAGGCGGCTGAACCGACGCTCAACGACCGCCATGTTAAGGCAGTTTGAAACCTTTCGTGATCTCGACTTGCTCAGCTTCACCGTGTTGGTTCCCGCACTGAGCCTCTAAACCGAAGGGGGCCTGCCGCAGCCGACGCCGAACCGTGCTGCCCCGAGCGATCATTTTTTGCGGGAGTGTCCTGATCTTTCTGTGTGGGGCGGTGATCCGACAGGCTGGAAGCGTCCGCTTTCGGCTGGAAGGGGATCATCGTGACCGACGGCGACACGACAGCACCGCAGGATGACGACGAGGACCGGCCCGCTTCGGGTGGGTTGGATGTGCAGCTGGCCAGGGAATTGATCGAGCGGGCCCAAGCTGAGGGGGTGTCTCTGGTGGGCCCGGACGGGCTGCTGGCCGGGGTCACCCGGACGGTGTTGCAGACCGCGCTGGAAGCCGAGATGACCGAACACCTCGGCTATGACAAGGGCGATCCCGCCGGCCGCGGAGCTGGTAATCACCGTAATGGCAGCTCGGCGAAAAACGGTGCAGGCCGAGGTGGGGCCGGTGCCCATCGAGGTCCCGCGAGATCGGCGGGGTGAGTTCGAACTGCAGATCGTGCCCAAGCACGCTCGCCACATCGCCGGTTTCGACGAGGCCGTGATCTCGTTGTATGCCAAGGGCTTGACCACCGGTGAGATCCAGGCGCACCTGGCTGAGATCTACCAGACCGAGGTGTCCAAGGATCTGATCAGCCGAATCACGGACCAGGTCATCGACGAACTCAAAATCTGGCAGAACCGGCCGCTGGATCGCGTGTACCCGGTCATGCTCATCGACGCGATCCACGTGAAGATCAAGGAAGGCCAGGTCACCAACCGGCCGATCTACGTCGTGGTCGGCATCAACTGCCAAGGTGAACGCGACGTGCTCGGACTCTGGGTCGGCACCGGCGGCGAAGGAGCCAAGCAGTGGATGAGCGTGCTCACCGAACTGAAAAACCGTGGTGTCGCCGATGTGCTCATCGCCTGCTGCGACGGACTCAAGGGACTTCCCGAGGCGATCAACGAGGTCTGGCCATTGGCCACGGTGCAGCAGTGCGTGGTGCACCTGGTCCGTGCCAGCCTGCGTTATGCCGCCCGAGGCCACTGGGGTGCGATCACGAAAGCACTGCGCACGGTCTACACCGCCCCGACTGTCGAGGCTGCCCAGGACCGGTTCGACGAGTTCGAGCAGACCTGGGGGGCGAAATACCCGGCGATCATCCGGTTGTGGCGCTCGTCGTGGGAGCAGTTCACACCGTTTTTGGCGTTCCCTCCGGATATCCGCAAGGTCATCTACACCACGAACGCCGTGGAGAGTCTCAACGCCCGGTTCCGGCAGGCCACCCGCCGGCGCGGGCATTTCCCGTCCGAGCAAGCCGCGCTCAAGGTGCTCTACCTGGTCATTCGCACCCCGCAGCGCAACCGCAGTAACGTCACCGGGCGAACGCACGGCTGGAAACAGGCCCTGAACACCCTCGTGATGTTCTACGGCGACCGGATCAGCCACAACTAGAAACCGACCACCGCCTCACCCACGGAAAATCAGACAGACCCGATGCCGGGGACGGCCGCCATCCTGGTCGACTGGCTATTCCCACAGATCCTACGAATCTGCCAGAGGCACCCGTTCTAGATCTGGAGTAGGATTACTCCATCGCCGACAGCGTTCTGGCCGGTGTTGTCTCGCGGGTCCGGCGTTACTTTGCCGTTGCTGCGCATAGTTGGCACCAACGCCGAGACCCTCGCATTAGCGGTGGCGATAATCTCGACGACTGGGCCATACCTCCTCGGTCCGATACTGGACGGGGCACTGCACACCGACGTTTAGCTACGACGGCGCTTCGACCCCGCGGCGCTCACTCTGCGGCCTGAAATGGCCTGGTCACGGTCGTAACTGCCTCATCCGCATCTGAGGTGTAACTCGTCCGGAGAGCCAGAGCGCAAACTAGCGACAAGACCGCGGTCCCGAGCATGTACCAGGCAATAGCGGAGTAGCCGCCCGTGCGATCGAGCAGCCACGTGGCGATGATCGGAGCGAGTGCGCTGCTGGCCAACGTTCCCAGTGTGTAGCCGAACGAGATCCCGGAGTAGCGGATCTTGGGTTCGAATGCCTCGGCGAAAAATGCGGCCAACGGCCCGAACGCTGCAGCGAAACCGGCGCAAATCAGCAGGTAAGCGACCAAGGCCCAGACGAAGGATCCCGTGTTCAGCAGCCAGAACCAAGGAAACGCGAGCAGTCCCATCGCGATGGTGCCCCCACCGAAGACCAGCTTCCGCCCGAGCCGATCTGACAGCGCACCGAAGAGCGGGAGCATGATGAAGGTCAAGGCCATCGCACCGAGCACGATCCACAGCATCTCGTTGCGACTGAACCCCAACTGTTGCGCACCGTAGCTCAGCCCAAACACGGTAGTCAAGTAGAATGTAACACCGATCGACAGGTAAGCGCCGCCAGTGAGCAGCAGTTCCTTCGGGTACTTCCGCAGCACCACCGCGATCGGGAGCCGCACTACATCTTTTTCGTGCTTGACCTGGTCGAATTCCGGGCTCTCGCCGAGCTTCAGCCGCACGATCAGACCGCTCACCACGAAAACACCGCCGATGAGGAACGGCATCCGCCAACCCCACGCCATGAACGCATCGGGATCCATCGCGCTGAAGGCGAGGAACACGGCATTGCCGAGCATCAGGCCCGTCGGAACACCCATCTGCACCCAGCTGCCGTAGTAGCCGCGCCGCCCGGGCGGCGCGTGCTCCACCGCCATCAATACCGCGCCACCGTACTCACCCCCTAGCGAAAGTCCTTGGATGAAGCGGAGCGAGACCAGAATAAGCGGTGCTGCCACTCCGATCGTCTGGTAGCTGGGAAGGACGCCGACTGCAAACGTGGTCGCGCCCATGATGCTCAGCGTGAGCACGAGCATCGACTTTCTGCCTAGCCGATCGCCGAAATGACCGAAGATCACGCCTCCGATAGGCCTAGCAACGAAGGCTGCGGAAAACGTTGCGAACGACAGCAATGTGCCAATCAGCGCGTCGAACTCCGGGAAAAACAGCTTGTTGAACACAAGTCCGGCCGCAGTGCCGTAGATGAAGAAATCGTACCACTCAACCGTGGTACCCACGGCGCTGGCAAACCCTACCTTACCGCTACGTGAGATTAAGGACATCGTTGTTCCTCAAGGTGAGCATCGACAGTTTCTTTTCGAGCCAACAGCCTCTGCGTCTTCGGAAGATTCCGGCACCTCCACCTGGAGAGGTCGCGAATTCCACTCGTTCTTGCAACGTGGTGCGGCTGTGGACGAAGGTTAGTTAGTTTAGCTTTCGGTATATTGAAACACCTCACGTGCATACAGGAACGTCCGGTTCCGCAGTGAGATCGTCGGCGAATCCCAGGAGCAGAACGTTTTTGATCCCAAAATCGCCCTCCCCAACACCAGCTGTGACCGCGCACGTGAAATTGAGGGATGTCGAGGAACCCCGACGAGAGGTTGGAGCGAGAATGGATGCGCAGATCAGAACGGTGGTGTCAGGGTTTCTGCGTGCTGATGGACGGCTGAGGGTCGACCACCAAGACGTTGCGCACCGAGTTGCCGGCAACCGAGTTTCTTGCAAAGAAGGAGGACCTCTGAGCAGACACCGTTGTCACTGGGAATCGGCTCAGCACCTGCTCGACATCGCTGCCGCAACCATCGACCAGTACTGCCGCACCTGCCGACCACGGCTCCAGCAGACCGAGCAAAACTCCTGTTGCCTGGTGACGTGGTACAAGATTCCAGTGCAGATCGGCCTCTTCGCGGTCGAACTGGTCGAGTCCGAGTACTGACGCATCGAGGTCGAGTTGCGCCTGATCACGAGTGCCGTTCTCATCCAGCAGCACCACCTGGGCCTGAGTGTCCGGTGCCGAATCGACACACCCGTCAGGATCGGCCAGGAACAGCATGGTCTGATAACGCAATGTATCAGGCTGCGGCATCTCTTCGACAAGTATTACGAACCGAACCGACCCCTCTTCACGAAGTGCTACCGCCTCCTTAAGCGCCTCGCGTTCGACGATGACCACCTCGGCGCGGGTGAAGTTCACCCAATCGCTCAGCGAGTGTCCCGGCGGCACTGTTGAAAACGGAACTCCAGCGCGAATTGATCCGGCTGCGACCTCCCACCATTCCGGTATCGATGCAAGGTGGATAGCAACCGAGTGCTCCGATGTAATCCCGAGTTCGGCCAGGGTCACGGCAAATCGCCGCGAATGGTCCGCAAAATGACCGAAGGTCAAGCACTGAACACCATCTAGCCCGGAATAGACCATGGCGGTCCGATCTCGCCACCTGTCTACGGACGACCGGAACTTTGCAGTAATCGACATAATCCACCTCGCGTTTGTCGCACACAAGGTGCGCGGCGGGCCGCCGGACATGCATTCAGCCGCAGCTACAGAAGCCGTGCCTCATGTGCCTTGGCAATGGCCTCGACCCTGTTGCGTGCATTGAGTTTCTGCATCGCCGTTTGGAGGTAGGTCTTGACCGTGTTACGAGCTAGAAGGAGACGCTCGGCGATCTCGGGATTGCTATGCCCCATCGCAGCCAGTCGCAGAACGTCATACTCGCGTCTGGTCAGGCCTACGTGAAACAGCAGCTCAGGTGTGGCCGAGGCGTGTCGTCCAGCCAGCCGCGGATCGATGACACGGACTCCACGTGCCACACGACGGACAGCCGTAGAGAAGTCGACACCCGTGATGTCCTTGACCAGGCAGCCATCCGCGCCGGCATCGAGCAACACGTCGATTGCACCGTGGTCAGCGAACGCAGTGAACAACAGGATCTTCGCCTTGGGCACAATTCGCCTCAGCTCCGTCACCAGCTCGGGAGCAGGCATGTCCGGCAACCGCAGATCAAGCAGGATTACCTCGGCCGGCACCTCCTGTACCAACCGGATCGCTTCGTGACCAGTGCTGGCGCTGCCTACCACTGTGATGGCAGGGTCCTGGGCAGCGAGCAACTCGACTCCGCCACGAATGACCGGGTGGTCATCGACCACGAGAACTCGGATGGGTGTCGCGTCAGTCATCAGTCGTCCGCCCGATTCTCATCTGTGCACGGCACCCAGGCGCGCACGGTCGTGCCACCGTCCTCGTTCTCAATGATGGACACGCCGCCTCCGACCCGCTCCATGCGCTGCGCCGACAGCGCCAAGCCCAGATGTCCGGGCTTGGCCGGGTCACCGCCGCAGCGCCCTCGTCCGTCGTCGGCAGTGGCGACGACCAACTGTCCGCCTGCGACCACCACACTCACTACGACCGTGGAGGCTTGCGCGTGCTTCTCGATGTTGACCAGCGCCTCGCGCACGACGCTGCTCAACGCCTCCGGTCGCCCGGGCGGCAAATCTGGGATCTCGGCGAGCGCCACGTAGGAGGCAGGTATCCCGGTACGCTCCTGGAACGCTTCACAATCCTCCTGCAGGGAAACCGCTAGCTGCCTGTCCGGCGGATGCTCGCTCAGGTCGGCCAGCGAGTTCCGCAACAGTGCGCTCACCGAGGCGACCTGGCTCGCGACCTCGTCGATGCGGTCCCGGATTCGGCTGAGATCTTCCATCGAGCGCAGGCTGCGCAGCTCCGCGCCGATACGGAACAACACTGGGCTTACCGAGTCATGGAGGTCCGCCGCCATCCTGCGACGTTCGGCGTCCACCGCGACTCCGGTTTGAATCTTCGCCCTTTGTGAGCTGACCATGCTGACGGAGGCCGCCTTGGCGGCCTCCTCCAGCCTGGCCACGATCTGGTCGCCGAACGATACTTCCTGCCGAACACCGGCGTAGATCGCGCCGAGAACATTCCCGCCGTAGATCATCGGGACCGCGACCATTGCGCGCAGGCCTTCCTGCGCCACCAAGTCGTCGAACTCGTGCGTGATCGAATCGGAGGTCCGATAGTCGCGCACCCACAGCGGCCTGCGCAGCTCGATACTCTTTCCGCCTAGCCCTATCCCTTCCGGCACGACCAGCCTGTGCAGTGCCGGGCTCTGCGTACCATGCCAGCTGCGGTGCACCATGCGCCGATCCGCCTCGAGTCGTCCTACCAGCGACATGTCGAAGTCACCCAGCTCCCGGATCCGGCGTGCGATCGACTTCATCGCCACCGAGTTCTCGGACAGCACGAGCAGTTCCGCATGCTGCAGCGCCAGCTGATCGAGCACGACATCGACGCCGGCGTCTGGTGCACCGTTCATGGCAGTCTCCTCATTGAGCTGCGAACACAATCCGCCCGTCTATCTACAGAGCGGTAGGGTTGATTACTCCTTGTAAAGACAGCAGGCTCTCGAACAAGAAGTAGTCTCCCCAGACTAGCTCGGCATCGGTCGCAACACCCCTCTTCGGATCGAAGCATCCCGACGTGAGCATTCCGGAAGTTCGCTGGTCACCGACTTCTGTGGGTGTCACGAACTGGCACAGGGTGGCCACCATGGACGCAGCATGGTCGCGATAATGCGGCCGTGACGGAACCAAGTCAGCGAGCCTCAGTAACGCGGCTGCGGCGATCGCGGTCGCCGAGGTATCCCGTGGGGCGTCCGGCCCCGCGTCGAAATCCCAGGTCGCGACACGACCAGCGGGCAGGTGCTCGATCCACCAGTCCGCCGCGGTGACTGCCGGCTCAGCAAGCTCCGCGTCCACCCAGTGCGCGGCCTGAGCGAAACCGAGCATCGCCCAAGCCTGAGCACGTGCCCATGTACTGCCATCGGAAAGGCCCTTGTGGGTGTAACGGCGAACCAGCGTCCCATCCCGCGGGTCGAACTCCGCCGATTGGCACACCGAGCCGTCCTCACGCAAGCAGTACTCGACATGCCGACGTGCGTGGGCACGAGCCATATCGGCAAAGCTCTGCCGACCGGTCTCGCGAGCCGCCCAGGCCAGCAGTGCCACGGTGCCTGGAACCGCATCGATGTTCGCGGCTCCAGAACCGACCGCATCGGCCTCCTCCGCTTGCAACCCCAACGGGATCAGCCCGGCGTTGTGATTGAAACTAGCAGCCAGCCCTTCGGCCCCCGCCAACGCCACCTCGCGCGCACGGTCGCTCTCACCAACCAGGTGCGCAACCCCTGCTCCGAAGAAGAACAGAAACCCCCGGAATGCCGTGTCCGAGGTAGCGCGCGCCGTGAGTTGCGTGGCGACTTCCTCGGCCCCGCCCATGAGTTTCTGATCACCACCCTGCACGGAAGCCAGGGCAAGAAGACCGCCCCAGAAACCGCCGGTCCAGAAGCCGTCCGAAGTGGTCGTCCACTGTCCGGTTCCGGTGTCGGCATAGTGCGGAAACCCGATGGGAGGTTCAGCCAGGGTGCCACGGATACGTGACAGCATGTTCGTTGTGGTCATCTCGTGCACGATGCTGCTCCTCATGATGCGATCCCTCTAGCCCGCTCCGGCTTCCTCGTGTACGGCGAGCAAGGGTCGCCCTGCGCATGCTTCTCGCGGCCGAAGAGATCGGTGTGAATTTTACTGAGCGCGAACGTCTTCCACATCCGGACAACGCCCGAAAAACCGCTGTCCACTGTTACGGTACGGCCCCGCTCGCACGGAGCTCCGCGATCTCCACATCGGTGAATCCCGACTCTCGCAGCACCGACTCGGTGTGCTCGCCCAAAGCAGGTACTCCGCGCCGGACTGTCGCCGGAGTGCGAGAGAGCTTGACCAGGTTGCCGAGAATTCGGGTGGACCTGTGCCCGCCGGTTTCCACCTCGGTGATGATGCCGTTCTCCAGCACTTGAGGGTGCTGCAGTGCCTCGCGCAGGGTCAGTAGCGGCGCGGACAACAGGTCGACCGAGTCGAATCGCTGGATGGCGTCCTCTGTGGTCATTGCCTCTACGGTTCCCCGTAGCACCTCGTTGGCTTGCTCCTTGTTGCGAGCCTGCAGATCTGCAGTGGCAAACTCTGGCCGACGGCTCAAATCGTCTACTCCGAGGGCCTTGCACACGAGGCGCAGGGCGTTGTCCCGGAACAGGCCCAGCACAGTGACCATGCCATCTCGGGTCTCGAAAATGCCGCTGTACCAGTCGGTCACCCAATTCGTTTCCCGCTCGTACATCAGCAACGACGCGCTCTCCAATGTCTGCAGCGCCAAGGCAGTGTCCAGCAGGTTGACGCTGACCTTCTGTCCGAGCCCAGATCGCTCACGCTCGTACAACGCCGCAAGTACGCCCTGCGCCAGGGCCATGCCCGAGGCGTAGTCGACAGTCGGAACGGGCATGAGGTGTGCGCGCAGGGTGGGGTCGCCGACCGTACGAGCCATGCCGCTCAGCGACTGCGCCAACATGTCCTGGCCCGCCTTGTGCGCGTACGGTCCGCTCTCGCCGAACCCGGTCGCCGAGGCGTACACCAGTCCCGGGTACTTGTCAGCCAACTCCTCATAGGACAGTCCCAGGCGACGTACCGCCGAGGGACGATAGCTGTGCAGCAGCACGTCCGCCTGTTCCAGCAGGCGATGGAGGGTCGCCATTCCCTCACGGGTCTTCAGATTGAGTGAGACGCTCCGCTTGTTCCGGTTCACCCCAACGAAATAGGAGGCCGGCTCTCCTGCCTCGATTGCCGTGCGGTCGAGAGTGCGTGTGATGTCGCCGTTGATCCCGCGCTCGATCTTGATAACCTCAGCCCCGAAGTCACCGAGCACCTGAGCCGCGATCGGCCCCTGCAGGACCTCGCCCAGGTCGAGAACCCTCACGCCCTCCAATGCCCGCTTCATGACCGCACCTGCCGAGCGTAAACATCCTTCGCGATGACCAGCCGTTGGATCTGATTGGTTCCTTCGTAGATCTGGGTGATCTTGACATCTCGCATCATGCGCTCCACTGGGTACTCACGGGTGAAGCCGTATCCGCCGTACAACTGGACCGCATCCGTGGTCACCGCCATGGCGTTGTCACTGCAGAGCAGCTTCGCCATCGAAATCCGAGCCCGGGCACGCGGATCTCCCGCTACGATCAGCGCAACCGCCTCGTACAGCAGTGCCCGAGCGGAGGAGACCTTCACTGCGAGGTCGGCGACCATTCCGCGCAGCATTTGGAAGCGTGCCAGCGGCTGACCAAACTGTTCGCGCTCGCTCGTGTAAGCGACAGCGGCGTTGAACGCACCCTGTGCGATACCCAGAGCCTGGGCTGCGATCAGCGCACGGCTGACGTTCAACTCGCCGTTGATGTACTGATACCCCTGCATCGGGTCAGCCACCACACGTACTGCGGGGATCCGGCAGTCGTCCAGGATCACGTCCGCGGTAGGACTGCCACGCATTCCCATCTTCTTCTCGTGCGGGCCGAAGGACACGCCAGTGTCGTCGCGGTGGACCATGAACACACCGAAGTCATTTTCACCGGAGCGGGCGAGGACTGCGTACCACTCCGCCCACGGGGCATTGCTGATGAAACGCTTCTGGCCGTTCAGGACCCAGTCGCCGCCTTGACGTGTCGCAGAAGTCCTGATCCCGGACAGGTCCGATCCAACGGTGGGCTCGGTCATGCACCACGCGGCCCCGGCCGAACCGGAGGCGACCTTCGGTACGATCAACGACTTCAGCTCGTCCGAGCCATGACTGACCACAGTAGAAGTTCCGGCCCAATTCACCAGCAGCACCAGTGCTGAACTACCGCAGGCCGCGGCTACTTCCTCTACAGCAATCACTTGCGACAGAAGATCTGCCCCGGAGCCACCCAACTTCTCATCGTAGGGCAGCCCCGGAAGGTCGGCCGCACGCAGAGCGGCCCATGCTTCCTCGGGGAAGCGTTCCTTCTCGTCCACGTCGGCGGCATAGGGTGCGATCTTGTCAGCTGCAAGGCTTCGCACGCTTGCGCGGAAATCATCGTACTCGGTTTCCATCGTCCTCTTCCTCAACGGTGTAGTCGGTTCACAGCAGCGGCGGCCAGCACAGACCGGTGACGGCCGCGCCGTCACGAGGCCCGGCAACCTTGGCGGCGTCGTCGGATGAAAGCCCGAATCGGCTCAGCACCCGCTCGGTAGCGTCGGCGGTCTCGGTGGGGCCGGCCTCAGCCGGAGTCCTGGAATAGACCGGTACCGTAGGAACAGTGCTCAGCCGGAAGTTTTCGTAGCGAGCCGCGATCTGGGGGAAATCTCCCAACTCATCGGGCTCCAACACCGGAGTGACGCAGGCGTCGATGTCCTTAAAGTGCTCCGCCCATTCCGCCATCGGGCGGAGCCGGAAGGCATCAGTCAGGGCCTTCTCGATGGTGCCGAAGTTCGCTGGGTCCAGGTGGTCGGGCACGTCGCCAGCCAGATCCAGTGATCGCCACAGGTTCTCAAAAAACGCGTACTCCAACGCCCCCACCGCCACGTAGCGGCCGTCAGCACAGGAATAGCAACGGTAAGCCGGCATGGTCCCGGTTAGCACGCCTTCGCCTCGCCGAGGCAACGTGGGGATGCCCCAGTCAGCGAAGTTCATGCCCATCATGGACAGCACGCCGTCGACCATCGCAACATCCACATACTGACCAACTCCGGACCGTTCCCGTTCGTACAGCGCGCTCACCACTCCGAACGCCGCGAGAAGGCCACCGCCTGCGAAGTCGGCGACCAGGTTCAGCGGCGGGACGGGCGGGCCCCCCGGCGGCCCGAACGTGCCCAGTGCACCGCCGACAGCGAGATAGTTGATGTCGTGTCCGGAGCGCTGGGCCAAAGGGCCTGTCTGGCCATACCCGGTGAGGCTGCAATAAACCAGGCGCGGATTGATCGCATTGAGCTCGGCGTAGCCCGCTCCGAGTCGATCAGCCACCCCAGGCCGGAATCCTTCGACGAGCACGTCAGACTCGGCGGCCAGCCGGTGCAGCGCGTCGCGTCCTCCCCCAGTCTTCAGGTCGAGCGTGATGAATTCCTTGCCCCGGGACAGTGCAGGAACCGGCAAACCCGAGCGGCCACCGCCGACGACAATCACTTCAGCACCTAGATCGGCGAGAAGCATGCTGCCGTAGGGCCCAGGCGCTAGGCGGGTCAAATCGAGGACCCGGACTCCGCTCAACGGCCCGGTCATCGCACACCTACTGCGCTCTCGGGAAAGACCCCACAAGCGATCAACACGTTCCTCCTCCTTGAGGTAGCGGACTTACCGCGATGTCGCCATACTCATTCGCGGCGGTCACGGCCTGGTACCTCCAGCTGGAGGTAGAGGTTTTCGGTGGGCAAGCTGCGACAGTCGGAGCGACCGCCCATCAGAGACCACGAGGCGTAACGAAACCCTTACTGCGCAGACAGGACAGCCGCAGTTTCAAATCGAGACTGCGCGCACTTACGCTCCGGAACTCAACCGTTCCTCCAGCTATTTTTTCACCGCCGCGCAGCTCCCTAAGTCTTCCCCAGTGACGAAAACGCAGGGTTCGCGGGGTGACATACTCCCCTAGCGTTGCCATAAACGCTATTCTCCGCTGATGGCTGCCGACCAGCGGAGAATAGCGCTCTTGAGGGTTCTAGCGATTCGACACAGGGATCTGGAAACCGTGCGATTCAGCCGTGGCCACACGTTCGGGCGGAGTTGATATAGCTACCGGAAATTATCTTCGGCCTCATAAGTCCTGCCTTCGCAGACGTCGGACCCGGATCGTTTTCGCCGAGCAGTTCCTTTCAGCCTCGCCTTAGAAGTTCGGCAGGAAATACGCGAACTCTTTGAGAAGTCTCGGTTGAAGAAGGCCAAGCATCCGGTTCACCCAGTCAGCGAAAGCCGGTATCTGATGCGCGACCAGCCCCATTACGGGACGAGGATCGGTCGCCCGACCGCCGAACTCTGCAGATGCTTGATCGCCTGGTTCGCCTCTCCTAGAGGGAACGAGCGGTCCAAAAGCTTGTCGAGAGGGATCCGGCCTGCGCGGTAGAGCCGCAGGATCTCGGGAAGCTGAAGAGGAGTATTGGATGAACCGTAGAGCGCGCCGACCAATCGTCGGTCGCCCTGCACGAGCGGGTTGATCGGCACCGAAAGTTCCTCGCCCAATGCGCCGAGGCCCACGACGATCTCAGTCCCACCGGCACGGAGTGCATCGAAGCCAGCTCGGATCGTTGCCTGTCGGCCAATCGCTTCAAGCACGTAGTGCGCGCCACCTCCCGTGATATCCATTACTCGGGCTGCGAAATTTTCATTCGAGGCGTCGATGGTGTGAGTCGCCCCCAACTCACGGGCCTTCTTGAGTCGCGCCGGAACGAGGTCCGCGACGATGATTTGCGCGGCTCCAACGAGCTCTGCGGCGATGACCGCCGATAGGCCGACGCCGCCGGCGCCGATAATGGCGACGCTCTTCCCCGCGGCGTCCGGAATGCGATTCAGCACGGTTCCCATGCCAGTGATCACCGCACATCCGACAATGGCGGCGATCTTCGAAGGGATGTCTTTGTCAATCTTGAGCAGCGATTCCTGTGACACTACGGCTTGCTCGGCGAAGCACGAGTCGCCCATCAGATGGTGGTATCGCTGACCGTTCTTGCTCAGGCGGGTGCCTCCGCGCAGCAACTCGTTGAACTTGCCGTGCACACCGCCGAGTGCGCATTGCGCCGGGCGTCCGGAAAGGCAGAACTCGCATTCGCCGCAGCGCGGCCGCCACGTGAACACGACCTTGTCACCGACGCCACAGGAGGTGACCCCTTCGCCGACCTCATCGACGATGCCAGCCCCCTCGTGACCAAGAACGATCGGTGTGCGAGCCGGGAGCGCCCCCGTTAGGTAGTGCACATCGCTGTGGCACACGCCCGCCGCTTCGACCCGCACGCGAACCTCGCCCGGTCCGGGGCTGTCAAGATCGAGGTCCTCGAGCACCATCGGCGCATCGCTTGCGTACATGACCATCGCCTTCACGCGGGCCACCCCTTCCAGTCCGACTGGGCACACCGTTGTGGACCAGTTGCGTTGCGTCGCCCCAATACGGGCGGTCCGCAGACGCTAAGAGCAACGCCGTGAGGTCGTCCAAGGGCTGATCCGGTCAGCGGAACATCAAAGGTTGTTGAAGACCGAGTTCGAGCGGATGCGCCGATTGAGTCCCAGGGCGGCGGTCTTGACCGCCGGCGCGAACTGGCTCATATCAACCTGGCCTGCGGGCCCGGTGACGGAGATAGCCGCGATCGGTGAACCGTCGGGGCGGAGAATAGCGCTTGCAGCGCACGTGATCCCGACGTTCGACTCCTCGTCCTCGTACGCGACGCCCTCGACCCGCACGCGCGCGAGATGCCAGCGCAACAGCGCAGGCTCCGTGATGGTGCGGGGCCCGAGTCGGGTCATGTCGATAGCGAGCGCCTGCTCGACGGCTTCCTCTGGCAAGTGGGCCAACACCGCCTTGCCCCCTGCCGTCGCATACGCCGGAACCCGTCCGCCAACGCGCGAACGCATGTCGAGCTGCGCACTGCGCCCCTGAAGGATCTCGACATAAACCTGGTCGGTGGCCTTGAGAACGCTCAGCTGCACCGTAAGCCCGGTCGCCTGACGTAGATCCGCCATCGCACCGAGCGCGAACCGACGCAGTTCCTTGGAACGCTGAGCCAACTCACCCAGCTCGAAGAGACGTATGCCTACCCGCACACCCTGATCCGCACGCTCAAGAAAGTCCTCGTCGACCAGATCAGCAACGATGCGGGACGTGACCGATTTGGCCAAGCCTGAGCGCCGAGCGATCTCAGACACGCCCAACACAGGCTCCTCCGCAGTGAACGCCCCGAGCACGTCGGCAACGCGCGCGATCATGCCGGTTTTCATGTTCCGCTCATCGGATCGCATCTGGCGATCGTATGCCACATGCTGGTTTGAATGGGAGGCCATCACGCGGTGAGAGGGCCGCGTGCGGGAAACGATGGAGCTCTCAATGACTGAGGACGATCTGCCCGACACCCCCGCTACGACGACGTGCGAAGCAGTAGCGGCGGTGGCCGAGGCTTCAAGGCAGTGGGCCGCGGTGACCTACTCTGGCCGCGCACGCGTCATCCACGCGATCGCGAACGCGCTCGACACTGCGGCAGAAGATCTGATCGCGACCGCGCAAGAGGAAACAAACCTTCCCGAAGGCCGCTTGGTCGGCGAACTCAAGCGCACGACCTTCCAGCTGCGACTTTTCGCCGATGTTGTCGCAGACGGAACATTCCTCGACGCACGGATCGACCGTCCAGACGCCACATGGCCGATGGGGGCACCCCGACCCGACCTGCGCCGGATGCTGATGCCGATCGGCCCGGTTCTCGTATTCGCTGCGAGCAACTTCCCGTTCGCGTTCTCCGTCGCAGGCGGTGATACAGCTGCGGCGCTAGCCGCCGGCAACGCGGTGCTCGTCAAAGCACACTCTGGCCATCCACGCCTCTCGAACGCGACTGCGGCCGTCGTCCGAGCAGCAGGGCGAGCTGCGGGCGCACCAGAGAACCTGCTTCGCGTGATCCACGAAACCGAGAATGGCGTCACAGCACTCCAGGATCCAAGGATCAGAGCCGCTTCGTTCACAGGTTCGATCCGTGGTGGGAGAGCACTCTTCGACATCGCCAATGCACGCCCCGAGCCGATCCCCTTCTACGGTGAGCTCGGCAGCGTGAATCCAGCATTCGTCGCGCCGACCGCTGCGTCCCGCCATGCCTCAGAGATTGTCGATGGCTTTCTCGGCTCGATCACGGGAAGCCGCGGACAACTCTGCACCAAACCTGGGCTCCTACTCGTCCCAGCCGAGTCGTCCATGCTGGCGATGCTGCGCGACGCAGACCTGCCCAACCCCACGCCGATGCTCAACGACCGGATCCAGAAGGGTTTCGAGGCGGACTTGGCGGCGCTGGCGACGCACAGCGGGGTGAGCACATTGCTCAAAGGCGCCAACAGCACCGACACTTCGCCAGGAACGACACTCCTCCACACCACTCTCGACAAAGTGCTAGCCTCCCCGGAAGCGCTCATAACAGAGGTATTCGGACCGGCAGCGCTGATCGTGACGTACTCCGACCCGGCCGAAGTGCCTGAACTCGCGCGCACTTTGGCCGGACAACTCACTGCGACCATCATCGCGGAGTCGGACGCCGCGAGCGACATTACTCTTGCCCAGGATCTTCTTCCGATCCTCACAGAAAAGGCCGGTCGCCTCCTGTGGAACCAGTGGCCTACCGGGGTCTCGGTGACCTATGCGCAACAGCATGGCGGACCATATCCTGCGACAACCGCACCCACGACGACGTCTGTGGGAACCGCGTCCATCACCCGGTTCCTACGGCCCGTTGCCTTCCAGAACTTCCCGTCCACGTTCTTGCCGGATGCGTTGAATGATGGGAACCCGCTGAGCATCCCCCAACATATCGACGGCTGATCGCGAAGTTGCGGCCTCGTGGAGATCGCGCCCAATGTCATCCGCAGCCATGGCTGCTCCAAAGTTCGAAGTGGAGCGCTATTTCCGCGACGCCCGCTGACTACCGTCAGTGATGGCACCAGGGAGATCCAGCGCAACGCCATCGCGAAAAACAGCTCAGACACGCGATACCCCATGCGCAACGACTCTTTTACCCAACTGGAAAAACCCTCTCACCAGAAAGCGCCACCAAAGTCATGAATGTTGTTGTGCTGGTTAAGCAGGTGCCCGACACGTATTCCGAACGGAAGCTGTCTGCTGCGGATCACACGTTGGACCGCGAGTCGGCGGATGCCGTGTTGGATG
>NZ_RSAA01000004.1 GCF_003931915.1 Saccharopolyspora rhizosphaerae
AACAGTCCGCTGTTGAGTTCTCAAAGAACACACCCACACCATCACCACACCCCACTTCAGGGATGCCGGATCCGGGGAGTCATTTCCTCGTTCGTTCTTGTGCTGATCACTCTAGCAGGCTCTTGTTTCCGCGTTTTCAGGGGGGTACCCCCTGACGTTTCCCGCCGAACTAGCGAGCCTCATTCGAGTTATCAACTGCCGGTCGGAGGCAGAACCGAAGTTCCGCTTCTCCCGGCGACCGCCTTACGTTACCCGGTGCGCTTCGCGGTGTCAAACCGCGCGCCCCGAACCGGTCTGCGCTGTCGCGTTGCCCCGAACCGTGGTCCGGAACCTCGCGGCGCTCCCGGTGCCGTCCTCCGCGAGTGGCTCGCGGCGTTCGGCTTTCCGTGCGACGCAGACGAAGTTACGCACACTCTGCGTCAAAGTCAAATCGGCCGCGCAGGCCTGGACTCCACCCGTTCAGCCGATTGTCGATCACTTCTGCTTCGGGCGCAGCCAGAGCTTCACCGTGCTCCCGCTCCCCGCCGCCTTCATGGCTTCCAGCAGGTCAGAGGCTTCCACCGGGCGATCACGACCGACCGGCACGAGCTCGTAGCCCCAGGTTCCGAACTCACGGAGCGCAGCGGCCGGGTCGTCGCCGAGACCGCTGATCGCGTCCGGTGTGAACGAGCACACGATCGAGGGGCGATCGCGTCGGAGCAGCCGGACCAGCCCACCGAGCACCCGGTGCACCCGGGCTCCCACGTCGACGTGCACGACCGAGAGCTTGAGGTTCTCCAGCGAGGCGTGGTTCTCCAGCTCCTTGTCGAGCCGGAACGCCGGCACCCGCTCCCCCGCTTCCTGCTCGGAGTCCGCTGCGGCCGGGCTCACCGACACGCCGCCGGCGAGTGCGGGTTCCGCCGCGAGCTCGCCCGGTCCGTCCCAGGCGGCGCCTTCGACCAGCAGCAGCCGGTGCGCCCAGGCGGACGGGACGTTCATCTCGACGTTGTGCTTGAGCAGCGCCCGGGCCTGCGGGCTGGGCTCCACGGCGACGACCGCGCCGCTGTTGCCGAGCCTGCTGAGCACCCGCACGGTCTGGTAGCCGACGTAGGCGCCGACGTCGAGGAACACCCCGTCGGGTTCCAGCAGCGAATCGATGAGCGCGGAGACCTCGCTGTCCCACGTGGGGTTCGACGACAGCCACGGCAGCATCAGCGCGTCGTCGGCCGGCAGCCGCACCAGGCCCGCGTCGCAGAGCACCGGAGTGGTGGTGCCGTCGCCACCGGTGGCGCGCTCGTGCTCGCGCAGCAGGATCCGCTGCAGCACGTCGGTGCGCTGCAGCGCGTTCGCGGCGTCCCCGGCGGCGCTGCGGACACCGGACTCCAGATCGGCGCCGGGCTGGCGGGCTTCGAGCGCGTCCATCCGGTCGAGGACCTTCTCCAGCGCGCCGGTGAGGCCGTCGATGCGTTCGGCGAGGGCGTCGACGCGCCCGTCCGAGCCACCGGCGTCGGCCTGGGCACCCGTCTCCTCCAGCCGGCGGAGCCTGCGGTGCTGGTCGGCGAGGTCGGCACGAGCCCGGACCAGCCCGTCGTCGGTGCCCACCAGCTGCGCGCCGAACTGGTCCTGGCGGCGCAGCAGTTGAGCGAGCTCGGCGCGCACGGCCTCGACATCACCGTCGCCGTCGACCTCCTCCTGGCGGCGCAGCAGCTCGCCCGCGGTCTGCTCGACCCCGTCGACCAGCGAGCGGAGCACGTCGCGGATGTGCTCGTCGTAGTGGCTCAGCGCGCGCAGCACCGCCTTGCGCAGGGCCGGGGCGAGCGCGTTGTTGCCGCTCGGGCCCACGTCCGGGGCGCGGTGCAGCGCGTGCCGGGCGACCAGCAGCGGCCGCAACGGGTCGTCGAACTGCCCGTGCTTCTCACCAGCCCACTTCGTGCGCCAGCTGCGGTAGGCGTGCTCGACGCGCTCCCGCAACCGCGCGCCCGCGCGGGCGACGGTGTGGGTGCCCAAGAGCGTTTCGCGTGCCGCGACACCGAAGGCCGCGGTGCCCTCGGGGTCGTCGGCGGCGGCGCGCAGGATCTCGGCGGCCGCCTCGACGTCCGGTTCACCCGCGCCCTGGCAGGGCACGAGACGCGCGCACTGCCCGCCGAGGAGCTCGGCGACCGCGCCGTGCTCGCCGGCGATCACCGGCACGCCGTGGGCGGCGACCTCCCACAACCGCAGCGCGTGCTCGTCGTCGGCGTCGCCGCGGTGCAAGGAGACGAAGCAGTCCGCCGCGGCGAGCAGCGCGTGCAGGTCGACGTCGGTCTCCACCAGCACGACCCGGGCGTCGGAGGCGGTGGCGAGGCGGAGCCGCTCGGCGGCCTCGGGGTGCCGCGCCGCGCCGGTCACGCCCACCACCAGGCGCACGTCGTCGCGCTCGGCGAACGCGGAGAGGAACGCGGAGACGAGCCCGAGCGCGTTGTCCGCGCGCTCGGCGGAGTGGTCGACGTGGGCGGCGATGACGAACTCGTCGGAGAGCTCGAAGCGGGCGCGGGCGCCCTTGCGGGTGGGCAGGTCGACGCGGTCGCGCTCCGGTGCGGGCAGCGTCAGCACGCGGGTCTTGGTGCCGGCGCGGCGCACGGCGGCGCGGCTGCTCTCCGAGAGCACCCACGTCTCGGCGGCGTCCGAGTCGGTGGCGGCACCGGCGGTGAGCACGTCGATGACGTAGCGGCCTGCGGGGACGGCGAGGCCGGGCGAGCAGCGCAGGACGACCGGGTAGTAGGCGGTGTCGGCCGACGGCAGTCCGGACGCGCCGGCAGCAGTGCGCACCAGGTCTGCCAGCGGGCCGGTGCCGAGCACGGCGACGCCGAGCTGGTCGACCAGGGCGAGGTCGCCGCCGGTCCGGCGGTGCACGGCCGCGGCGGGCACCCGGCCGCTCGCTACCCCGACGCCCGCGCACCACTCGTGGAAGGCTTCGGCGTGCGCGCCGAACGGGTCCGGGTAGTCGCGCTGGAGGAGCTCGTCGTCGGCCCACACCGCCGCCGTCCAGCGCGAGCCGCCCGCGGCGCGCTGCCGCTCCTCGGCGGGCGCGCAGGCCCACGCCGTGAACGGCTCCGCTCCGCCGGGTTCGAACGGGCTCGGCGGTGCGTCGCCGGCCACGAGCCAGGCTTCGAGGTACTGGCGGCGCAGGCCATCCGGCAGCAGCACGCCGTCGGCGAGGGCGTCGAAGGGATGCGGCTGTTCGCGGCTGTACCCGGCGTCGACCAAGGCGTTGCGGTAGTTCGCGCACAGCCCGGCGAGCAGCGGGTTCTCCGACAGCAGCAGCCGCGGGTTGTCGGCGTAGTCGGCGGACAGCAGCCACGGCCGCTGCGGCTGGAAGCCGTCGAAGTGCACGCTGCGCAGCGCGGACCCGTCCACGACGTGCTCACCGTCGGCGAGCTCCAGGTCGCGCTGGGCGGCGTTGAACACCGACAGCCCGACGCCCGGGTCGCGGATGACCTGGTGGTCGACCAGAGCCGGAGCGCCGTCGAGGACCGGTGCGTCCATCGTCGGATCGGCGCGCAGCTGCTCGATCCAGGTGCTCAGGAGGCCCTCGGCGCCCGGGCGGACGGCGAAGGCGCTGGCGTCGAAGGTTCCGGATACGGCCAGGTCGGCGGGGCTCGGGCGGAGCCCGTCGGCGGCGAGCGGGTGCAGCACGCGCGGCACCAGCGCGACGGGCCGCTCCGCGGTCAGGCCGGTGAGCAGTTCGTCGAACGGGCCGAAGACCTGCACCCAGGGTTCGAAGTGCAGCACGGTCGAGCCCGACCGGAGCAGGTGCTGGAGCAGCCAGGGGCGCAGGACGCCGCGGAGCTGCTCGGCGGTGCAGCCGACGGCCAGCCGGGCGAACTCCTGCGGGTCGACCCCGATGTCGGTGATCGACAGCGCGTCCGGCTCGTCGCGGGCGGCTCCCGGTTCGTCGACGAGCAGCAGCACGAACCCCGCGTCGGGGTGGTGCTCGCGGAAGCTGCTGCGCAGCACGCGCGCGGCCGGGAGCTGGTCGCGGCAGGCCACGGTGCAACCGAGGAGGGTCAGCGCGGCGGGCTGGGCCGGGGACGGCTGCTCGGCCGGCCACTCCGGTTCGACGGACTCCGACGACTGCTCCAGGACACCCGACTGGAGCTCGACTGCGGACTCACCGGAGCGCCTGTCGTCCGGCTCGGGGTGCGGCTGCGCATCAGTCACGGCCGCAACCTATCGCCAACAGATCCAGACTGGAACGCCCAGTCCCTACCCACGACACTCCGCGGTTCCGATGCCGATGCCCGTCAGGCGACCGGCGAAGCCGGTTCCTCCTCCCCCCACCCGAGCAACCGGCACGGCCGGGGGTTCTGAGCGGTGCTGTGGCGAGCACGCCTCGACGCCGTGTTGGGCATCCACAAGTCGGGGCGCGCGGAGTCCACAGCGCCGCTCAGGATTCCCTGCTCGCACCGCTGAGCAGGAGGACCACAGTCTTCTCAGAGCACGGGGAGCATGGAGGAGAGCTCGTAGGGGGTGACCCGGCTGCGGTAGTTGTTCCACTCCTCGCGCTTGTTGCGGAGGAAGAAGTTGAACACCTCTTCGCCGAGGGTTTCGGCGACGAGCTCGGAGTTCTCCATCTCGCCGAGCGCCTCGGTGAGGTTCTGCGGCAGGTTGGCGAAGCCGGCGGCCTTCCGCTCGTACTCGGTGAGGCTCCAGACGTCGTCCTCGGTGGCCGGCGGGACCTCGTAGCCCTTCTCCACACCACGCAGGCCGGCGGCCAGGATCACCGCGTAAGCCAGGTAGGGGTTGCAGGCCGAGTCGAGGTTGCGGACCTCGACGCGACGCGACGAGGACTTGCCCGGTGAGTACATCGGCACCCTGACCAGCGCGGACCGGTTGGCGTGGCCCCAGCAGACGGCCGTCGGGGCCTCGCCACCGACGACGAGCCGCTTGTAGGAGTTCACCCACTGGTTGGTCACGGCGCTGATCTCGCGGGCATGGTGCAGGATGCCTGCGAGGAACGCCCGGCCGGTCTCAGACAGCTCGTAGGGGTCCTCGGGGTGGTAGAAGGCGTTCTGGTCGCCTTCGAAGAGGCTGAAGTGCGTGTGCATGCCCGAGCCGGGCTGGTTGCTGAAGGGCTTGGGCATGAACGAGGCGCGCACGCCCTGGGTGATCGCGACTTCCTTCACCACGTAGCGGAAGGTCATCACGTTGTCGGCCATGGTCAGCGCGTCGGCGTAGCGCAGGTCGATCTCCTGCTGACCGGGAGCGCCTTCGTGGTGGCTGAACTCCACCGAGATGCCCATCGCTTCGAGGGTCTCGATGGCGTTGCGGCGGAAGTGCGGGGCGGCGTCGTGGCTGGCCTGGTCGAAGTAGCCGCCCGAGTCAGCGGGCTCGGGCTCGCTGCCGTCGCCGGGCAGCCCCTTGAGCAGGAAGAACTCGATCTCGGGGTGCACGTAGCAGGTGAAGCCGGACTCGGTCGCTCGCGCCAGGGTCCGGCGCAGCACGTGCCGCGGGTCCGACCAGCAGGGCGAACCGTCGGGCATCTGGATGTCGCAGAACATCCGGGCCGAGTAGTGCTCGCCGTCTGCGGTCTCCCAGGGCAGGACTTGGAACGTACCCGGATCGGGCTTGGCGACCATGTCGGACTCGTAGACCCGGGCGAAGCCCTCGATCGCCGAGCCGTCGAACCCGATGCCCTCGGCGAAGGCGCCCTCCAGTTCGGCGGGCGAGATCGCCACCGACTTGAGCATGCCGAGGACGTCGGTGAACCACAGCCGCACGAAGCGGATGTCACGTTCCTCCAGGGTGCGGAGCACGAACTCCTGCTGGCGGTTCATGCTCCGCACTCTAACTTCCTGGCCTCGTGCTCGTCGTGATCGGCGTCGCCGGGTTACCTCGCGGTACCGAGGTCTTTACCCGAAGCCGACCGCGGCGACCATCAGCGGCAGCACCAGCCCGATCGTGATCGCGCCGGCGACGTCGAACACCACGCCGGAGCGGATCATCTTGGTGATCGGGACCGCGCCGGAGCCGTAGACCACGGCGTTCTGCGGGGTCGACACCGGCAGCATGAACCCGAACGAGGCCGCGAAGGTGGCCGCCAGGGCGGGCACGAACGGGTTGGTCCCGGCCGCCAGGGCCACCGGGATGACGATCGGGACCACCACCGAGGCCGCCGCGGTGTTGGAGGTCGTCTCGGACACCAGCACCGCCAGCACGATCGCGAAGACGGTGATCGCGACCCCGCTGGTCAGCCCCAGCGTCCCCGCGGTGCCCTCACCGATGGTCTTGGCGAGCTCGGTGTCGGCCAGCAGGGAGCCGAAGATGATGCCGGTGCCGAACAGCACCACGGTGCCCCAGTCGATGCGGGAGGCCTCGGTCCAGGTCAGCGTGAACTGGCGCTTCGACCAGTCGGTGGGCAGCAGGAACAGCAGCGCGGCGCCGAGGACGGCGACGATGCCCTCGTCGAGGCGGTCGCTGACCGCGTCGTAGGCGGCCGAGTCGTTGCCGGCGATCAGCGCGACGAACCCGGGCGTCACCCACAGCACGACGGTGACCGCGAAGGCGATCAGCGTGTTCTTCTCGGCGCGGGAGAAAGGGCCGAGCTTGGCGCGCTCGCCGGCGACGTACTCCTCGACCCCGCTGAGCTTGTTGATCTCCGGCCGGTTGAGCAGCAGGAGCACGACGGACAGCGCCGCGAACATCAGCAGGCAGACGGGCGCGGCCATGGCCATCCACTGCAGGAACGAGATGCGCTGCCCGGTGACCTCCTCGATCAGCCCGCGCCCGATGAGGTTCGGCGGCGAGCCGATGGGGGTGAGAAGGCCGCCGACGCTGGCGCCGTAGGCGAGCATCAGCATCAGCGCGACGCCGACGCGCAGCCGCAGCGGGTCGAAGGGCTCGCCCTCCGGGACCTGCCTGCGGACGAGCTCGGCCATGACCGAGAGGATGCCGACCGCGGTCGGCAGCAGCATCGCGACCGTGGCGGTGTTGGACACGACCGCCGAGAGCACGGCGGTGATCACGCCGAAGGCGATGATGACCCGCCAGGCGCTCCTGCCGACTCCCGGCAAAGACAGGATGGTGAAGGCGAACCGCCGCGCCACGCCGTGCCGCAGCATGGCCTGGGCGAGGATGAAGGCGCCGATGAAGGTGAACACCGTCGACGAGCCGAACGGTTCGAGCACGTCGTCGGGCGGCATCACGCCGAGGACCACCACGGCGCCGACGCCGAGCAGCCCGCCCACGGGGATCGGCACCGGTTCGCACACCCACAGCACGATCACGCCGAGCAGCACGGCGGCGAGCTTGTGCTGCGCGGGTTCGAGCTGCGTCGGCATCAGCAGGAACAGGATGGTCAACGCCGGTGCGAGGAACAGTCCTGTGGTGCGGCGGGCTCGCTCGAACCGCTCCTCCGCCGGGGACAGCACCTGCTCACCGAGGCTTTTGTACGTGCTGCCCGAGAGCAGCACCGAGGTCACGCTCTGCTCCTCGGGCTTCCTGCCCGATTCGTCCGCTGAACTCATGTGCTGACGATAGGCGGGACGTGACCTGGTTCACCACATCAAGATCAGACGAATCGATCAATCAACCCGAACAACGAGCCCCTTCAGGCGGGAGCTGGAGGTCGACCAGGTAGTTCGTGCCGGCCTCGTCGACGCAGCTCACGCCCTGCAGGAACACCGTGTGCTGGGTGCCCTCGTAGGTCAGCAGCCTGCCGTGCAGCGCCTGCGCCAGCTGCACACCCGCCTCGTACGGGGTGGCCGGGTCGGCGGTGGTGGAGATGACCAGCACCGGGGGCAGCTGCCCGACCTGCGGCTGGGTGGGGTCGCCGGTGACCGGGACCGGCCAGAACGCGCACATGTCGCGGGCCGAGCTCGGCGGGTTGCCGTCGTCGAGGAACGGCGCGGCCTCGCGGTAGCGGCGGTCGGCGGCGCGGACCTCCTCGGGGTTCAGGACCCGCTTGTCGTCGACGCAGTGGATGGCGTCGAAGGCGTCGGTGGTGTTGGTGTAGCGGCCGGCGGCGTCGCGGCCGAAGTAGCTGTCGGCCAGGCTCAGCAGCGTCTGGCCGCGTCCTTGCTGGAGCTCGGCGAGCCCGGAGTCGAGGGACTCCCACAGGGTCGGCGCGTAGAGGCCCTGGATCGCGGCCATCGTGGCGTCCGCGTAGGACAGCTCGCGGCCGTAGCCCGCCTGCACCGGGTCGTCGACCAGCGGGCGGGTGAGGTCCTGGAACCGCTGGACCGCCTTCGACGGGTCGTTGCCGAGCGCGCACTTCGCACGGGCCGCGCACCAGGCGGCGAAGTCGTTGAAGGCGCGCTGGAACCCGGCGCCCTGGGCCACCAGGGCGTCCACAGTGGTCTGTCCGGGGTCGATGGCGCCGTCGAGGACCATCGCGCGGACGTTGCCGGGGAAGGTCTCGGCGTACTCCGAGCCGATCCGGGTCCCGTAGGAGTAACCGAGGTAGTTCAGCTTCGGCTCGCCGAGCGCGGAGCGCAGCACGTCCAGATCGCGCACCACGTCGCGGGTCCCGATGTTGGCGAGCACGTCGACGCCGGTGCGCTCGGCGCACTTCGTCGCGTACTCCCGCTCCTCCTGCTCGGACTCGGCGACGCCCGACGGCGAGGTGTCGGCGTCGGAGTCGAGGCGCTCGGCGTCGCGCTCCGGGTCGGTCAGGCAGCGCACCGCGGGTTCGGAGGCGGCGACCCCGCGCGGGTCGAAGCCGACCAGGTCGAAGCGCTCCCCGATCTCCGTGTCGGCGACGCTGGTGGACAGGCTCGCCGCGGCGCTCATGCCCGAGGCGCCCGGTCCACCCGGGTTCATCATCAGGGCGCCGATGCGCGATCGCGGGTCCGTGGCCGGTTTGCGCAGCACGCCGATCCGGATGGTCTTGCCCTCCGGGTGCGCGTAGTCCATCGGCACTTCAAGCCGCGCGCACTCCAGCTCCGGGTCCTGGAAGGCGGTCCGGTCGGACGAGGAGGTCGCGAAGTTCGAGCACGGACCCCAGGCGAGCTCCTGGCCGTAGAACCGGTCCAGGCTGGCGGGGACCGGGCCGACCGGGCCCTGGCGCTCGGTGTGCGGCTGCAGGGTCGGGTTGCTCGGGAAGGTGCAACTCCCCGCGGCCAGCGCGAGCAGGGCCATCGCGGTCAGCACTCGAAGTCGGCGCGCCATCGTTCGATCCTGACATGGAAGGGCCCGTGTGATTCATCTCGGGCAGGGGCACACCACCTGGGTGGGTGCGCGAAGATGGGCCCATGCCCCAGCTGCGGATCGCACTCGCACAGGTCAACACGTGTGTCGGCGACGTCGCCGGCAACAGCTCGCTGGTCCTGGACTGGACTCGGCGCGCTGTGCAGGACGGCGCCCACGTGGTGGCGTTCCCGGAGATGACGCTGTCCGGGTACCCCATCGAGGACCTGGCGCTGCGCAAGTCGTTCGCCGCGGCGAACCGCGAGGCGCTGGAGCGCCTGGCGCGCGACCTGCTGGCGAACGGCTGCGGTGACGCGCTGGTGGTCGTCGGCCACCTGACCCGGGACGACGAGGGGCAGCGCAACTCCGCCTCGCTGCTGCACGGCGGCGAGGTCGTGGCGACCTACAACAAGCACCACCTGCCGAACTACGGCGTCTTCGACGAGGCCCGCAACTTCGCGCCCGGTTTCGACCTGCCGATCGTCAAGCTGCACGGCGTTGACGTGGGTGTGGTGATCTGCGAGGACATCTGGCAGAACGGCGGGCCGGTGGCCGCGCTGGGCAAGGTCGGCGTCGACCTGGTCGTGTGCCTCAACGCTTCGCCGTACGAGCGCTCCAAGGACGACCAGCGGGTGCCGCTGGTGTCGGGCCGCGCGGTCGAGGCCGGGGCGCCGCTGGCGTACGTGAACCTCGTCGGCGCGCAGGACGAGCTGGTCTTCGACGGCGACTCGGTGATCGCCGACTCCGCAGGGCAGATCATCGCGCGGGCGCCGCAGTTCACCGAGCACCTGCTGGTCGCCGACCTGGAGCTGACCGCGGGCGGCCACACCTCGACGACGGTCCCGGCCGAGCCCGGGCCGGTGCGGATGCCGGCCTTCGACGTGCACCGCATCGTGCTGCAGCCCGATCCGCTGCCGCGCTACGAGCCGCTACCGCTGCCGCAGCTCGCGGAGCCGCTGTCCGACGAAGCCGAGGTGTGGGGCGCGCTGGTCACCGGCCTGCGCGACTACGTGCACAAGAACGGCGCGAAGTCGGTGACGTTCGGCTTCTCCGGCGGCATCGACTCCGCGGTGTGCGCCGCGCTGGCCGTCGACGCGCTGGGACCCGACTCGGTCCACGGCGTGTCGATGCCGTCGGTGTACTCCTCGGAGCACTCCCGCTCCGACGCCGCCGAACTCGCGCGACGGCTGGGCTGCCACTACGAGGTCCAGCCGGTCGCCGACATGGTCGACCTCTACGTGCGGCAGCTGGGGCTGACCGGCCTGGCCGAGGAGAACGTGCAGGCGCGGGTGCGCGGCATGCTGCTCATGGCGCTGTCGAACCAGCACGGCCACCTGGTGCTGGCCACCGGCAACAAGACCGAGCTGGCCGTGGGCTACTCGACGATCTACGGCGACGCTGTGGGCGCTTTCGCGCCGATCAAGGACGTGCCGAAGACGTTGGTGTGGAAGCTGGCGCGGTGGCGCAACGACGCCGCGGAGAAGCGCGGCGAGCTCGCTCCGATCCCGGAGAACTCGATCACCAAGCCGCCGTCGGCCGAGCTGCGGCCGGACCAGACCGACCAGGACTCGCTGCCCGAGTACGACGTCCTGGACGTGGTGCTGGACGGCTACGTCGAGGGCGACAAGGGTTACCAGGACCTGGTGCAGGACGGGTTCGACGCGGAGCTGGTCGAGCGCATCCTGCGGATGGTGGACCGGGCGGAGTTCAAGCGGCGGCAGTACCCGCCGGGCACGAAGATCACGTTCAAGGCCTTCGGCCGGGATCGCCGCCTCCCGATCACGAACCGCTGGCGCGAAACCGCTCCGTGACGCCGTCTCCCGGACCGCGGCGGGCGGGCTCCGGTGAGTCGGGCGCCCGCCGCGGAACCGACACGCGTGCCCCGACCTAGACTCGCGGTCCGGGTTCGTTCGAAGCGTTGGGGGTCCGGCTGTGTGGGTGGTGCACGCGTGGTGCGACTCCCCGGACCGCGTGCTCGTGTGGGCCGAGGACTCGGAACGGCCGCCGCGCGTGCCCGGGCGGGCTCCCGCCGGGGTGCTTCCGCACCCCTTCGCCGTCGGCGACGACGAGCTGCTGGACGAGTTGCCCGCGGACGGCGTCGTCGAGAGCGCTGAACTGGCCCTCCCCTCCGTCGCGTCGGCACCGCTGGCCTCGCCGGAGCTGGTGCGGGATCCGCTGACCGCCGGGGCGGCGCCGCGCGGGAAGCTCCGGTTGCGGCGCTGGCGGCTGCCCGCGGTGGCGATCCGGCCCGCCGCCCTGCCGGACCTGCTGGCGGCCGAGCTGCCCGGGTGCCGGATCGGCTCGGACGCGCGGTTCCTGGCCGAGCTCGCCGAGTTCGCCGCATCCCTGGTCACCGGTGGCCGGGTGCTGCCGTCGCTGGTCGTCGAAGACGACCAGCCGGCCGCGCGCTGGGTCCCGGCTCTGTCGGGCTCGGACTCCGCGCGCTTCGTCGCGCTGCGCGAAGCGATGCCGCACGCCCTGCGCGCCGCCGGCGGCGAGCCGGTCGAGGACGTCCTGCGCGCGGCCCTGCACACCTTCGTCGACGACCTCGCGCGCAGCACGCTCACCCGGGGCCTCGCCCCCGCCACGGGCGTGACGGGCGCCTGGCTCCACGCGCTGAGCGGCGATCCCCACGTCGACGGCGACCCCGCCCAGCTGCGCGAACTCGCCCGCAAGCTGGAGTCCTGGCACAGCGGTCTGGCCGGGCAGAGCCCGCTGCGGACCTGCTTCCGGCTGCACGCTCCCGAGGACGACGAGACGGACTGGCTCGTGGAGTTCATGCTGCAGGCCGTGGAGGACCCAGGCGTGCTGGTCTCCGCGCAGGACGTGTGGGCCGGCAGCACGCACGTGCTGCAGCGCTGGGTCGACGAACCGCAGGAACTGCTGCTCGCCGAGCTGGGCCGGGCCAGCCGCACCTGCCCGGAGCTCGACACCGCGCTGCGCACGTCGCACCCGACGGGGCTGGTGCTCGACACCGAGGGCGCCTACGCGTTCCTCAGCCGCGCCGCCCAGCTGGACCAGGCGGGCTTCGCGGTCCTGCTGCCGTCGTGGTGGGGTCGCAGCCAGCGGCAGCTCGGCCTCAAGCTCAACGCCACCAGCACCGGCAGCGCCGGCGCCGTCACCAAGGACTCCGGCATCGACAAGGACGCGCTGGTCGACTACCGCTGGGAGCTGGCGCTGGGCAACGAGGCGCTGACCCGCGAGGAGCTCGCCGAGCTCGCCGCCGCGAAGGTGCCGCTGGTGCGGATGCGCGGCCGCTGGGTGCAGGTCGACCGGGAGCGGCTCGCCGCCGGTCTGGCGATGCTCGAGCAGGACGCGTCGGGCACGATGACCGCCCTCGAGCTGCTCAAGCAGGCAGGCGGTGAAGGTGAGGAGCAGCGGCGGCTGCCGGTCGTGGAGGTCAACGCCACCGGCTGGATCGGCGAGCTGCTGTCCGGTGAAGCCGACCAGCACCTCGAACCCGTCGACCCGCCCGCCGACTTCCGCGCGGAGCTGCGGCCCTACCAGCGGCGCGGTCTCGCGTGGCTGGCGTTCTTGAGCCGTCTCGGCCTCGGTGGCTGCCTGGCCGACGACATGGGCCTGGGCAAGACGGTCCAGCTGCTCGCGCTCGAAGCCCTCACCCGCGAGCAGGAGTCGCTCCCGCCGACGCTGCTGGTGTGCCCGATGTCGGTGGTCGGCAACTGGCAGCGCGAGGCCGAGCGGTTCGCGCCGGGCCTGCGGGTCCACGTCCACCACGGCGGTGGGCGGCTCAGCGGCGAGGACCTGCGCGACGAGGTGGAGCGCTTCGACCTGGTGCTCACCACCTACCCGCTGGCGATGCGGGATTCCGAGGCGCTGCGCGAGATCCGCTGGGAGCGGGTGGTCCTGGACGAAGCGCAGAACATCAAGAACAGCGCTTCCCGCCAGGCCAAGGCGGTGCGCGGGCTCTCGGCGCGGCAACGCCTCGCGCTGACCGGCACACCGGTGGAGAACCGGCTGGCCGAGCTCTGGTCCATCATGGACTTCGCGAACCCGGGGATCCTCGGTTCGCTCAGCACCTTCCGCGCCCGCTACGCGGTCCCGGTCGAGCGCGACGGCGACACCGACGCGGCGGCACGGCTGCGCCGGGTGACCGGCCCGTTCGTGCTGCGGCGGGTCAAGACCGACCCCGCGGTCATCAGCGACCTGCCGGACAAGTTCGAGGTGAAGCAGCTGTGCAACCTCACCGCCGAGCAGGCCACCCTGTACCAGGCGGTGGTGGACGACATGCTCGCGCGCATCGCCGAGAGCGAGGGGGTGGAACGCCGGGGGCTGGTGCTGGCGACCATGTCCAAGCTCAAGCAGGTCTGCAACCACCCGGCCCAGCTGCTCGGTGACGGCTCCGCCCTGCCGGGTCGCTCCGGCAAGCTCGCGCGGCTGGAGGAGCTGCTGGAGTCGGTGCTCGCCGAAGGCGACAAGGCGCTGGTGTTCACCCAGTTCGCCGAGTTCGGCGGGCACCTGGTGCCGCACCTGTCGGCGCGCTTCGACACCGAGGTGCCCTTCTTGCACGGCGGCACCCCGAAGAAGGCCCGCGACGCGATGGTCGAGCGCTTCCAGGACCCGGAGGGGCCGCAGGTCCTGCTGCTCTCGTTGAAGGCCGGCGGGACCGGGTTGACGCTGACCGCGGCCAACCACGTCATCCACCTGGACCGCTGGTGGAACCCGGCGGTCGAGGACCAGGCCACCGACCGGGCGTTCCGCATCGGGCAGCGCCGGGACGTGCAGGTGCGCAAGCTGACCTGCATCGGCACGCTGGAGGAGAAGATCGACCGGATGATCGAGGACAAGAAGGCGTTGGCGCAGCTCGTCGTGGGCAGCGGCGAGAACTGGCTGACCGAGCTGTCCACCCAGCAGCTGCGCGAACTCGTCACGCTGGACGCGGAGGCGATCGGTGACTGAGCAGTGGAAGTTCGAGGCGCGCGGGCCGATCCGGGTCGAGGGCGGCATCAAGGCGCGGAGCAAGCGCGGTGCGATCCCGCAGACCTGGTGGTCCGAGCGCTTCATCGAGGTCCTGGAATCCTTCGGCATGGGCGGCCGGCTGCAGCGCGGCAAGTCCTACGCGCGCGCCGGTCAGGTGCTCAACCTGACGCTGTCGACCAGCGTGGTGGTCGGGCTCGTGCAGGGTTCGCGCCCCGAGCCCTACCGGGCGCGGATCGGGATCAAGGCGTTCAGCCCGCAGCAGTGGGCCCACATCGAGCGCGAACTCGCAGGTCAGGCCCTGTACGCGGCGAAGCTGCTGGCCGGGGAGATGCCGCTCGACCTGGAGCGGGTGTTCGCCGAGCTGGGGCTGGAGCTGTTCCCGTCGACGATGCGCGAGCTGACCATGGACTGCTCGTGCCCGGACTGGGAGATCCCCTGCAAGCACCTGGCCGCGACCTGCTACCTGCTGGCCGAGTCCTTCGACGAGGACCCGTTCCAGATCCTGGCCTGGCGCGGCCGCAACCGGGAAGAGCTGCTCGACCGGCTGCGCGCCCTGCGCGGCACCCAGCAGGTCGTGCCCGCGGACACCGCCGACGACCCGCTGTCGGGCCACCTGCACGACTTCTGGACCAGTCCCCCGCCGGCCGGAACGCCGGAGGGCCCGGCCGCGAGCACCCCGGCGCTCGACGAGCTGGAGCCGCTGCCGCTGGAGGTCGACGGCGTGCCGGTGACCGACCTGCTGCGCCCCGCGTACCGGCGGTTCGCCGGGTGAATGCGTCGGGGAGGGGAGCACCCCCAAGCAGCTCCCCTCCCCGACGTCGCACGGCTCCCGCGCGCTCCGTCCGTCAGACGCTCACCGCCTGATCGACGTTGCTCGACGGGTTTTCCCGTTCTTGCCGGAATCAGGTCTGGTCTTCCGGGCGACGACGGGATATGCCTTGTCCACGGAAGATCAGGAGGCGGTATGCGCTGGGTGGAGTTCGGCATCGGGATGCTCGTGGCCACGGCGGTGGCGGCGGGGTGCAGCGCACCCCCACCGGAACCGCAGGCGGCCCCGCACCGGCTGCAGGAGGTGGTCCAGCGCGGCGAGCTGCGGGTGTGCAGCACCGGCGACTACCGGCCCTTCACCTATCGCGACGAGGCTGGCGCTTGGAGCGGCATCGACATCGACGTCGCCCGCGACATGGCCGAGGAGCTGGGCGTGCGCGCGACGATCGTGCCCACCACCTGGAAGACGCTGCTGGACGACTTCGCGGCGCGCTGCGACATCGCCGTCGGCGGGGTGTCGATCACGTTGGAACGGGCGCAGCGGGCGTTCTTCAGCACCTCGTTCGGGGTCGACGGCAAGACGCCGATCACCCGTTGCGAGGACGTGGGCCGGTTCCACACCCTGGAGCAGATCGACCAGCCCGGGGTGCGCGCGGTGGTCAACCCGGGCGGCACGAACGAGAAGTTCGCCCGGCAGGCGCTCAAGCGGGCGACCATCGTCGAGCACCCGGACAACAACACGATCTTCCAGCAGATCATCGACGGCCGCGCGGACCTGATGATGACCGACGCCTCGGAGACCCGCTGGCAGTCCCGGCAGCACCCGGAGCTGTGCCCGGTGCACCCGGAGCAGCCGTTCACCTTCGCCGAGAAGGCCTACCTGCTGCCGCAGGGTGACGTGGCGTTCCAGCAGTGGGTCAACCACTACCTCACCATCGCTCGCAACGACGGCACCTACCAGCGCTTCGCCGCTGCGTGGATCGGCTGAACCGCCGCGGGAACCGCTGTGATGTGAGTCGGGAGTCGTCGCCCCGGCGTCTCCCGCGTGCGACGCTGGACGCGCCACCATCCGCAACTACCCGGGGACCCGCGCGCGGGCCTCGAGGGAAAAGGACGGTCAACGATGACAGCTGCTCACAACCCGGGCGAGACCGCGGCCCCCTACGGATCGGGCCCGACCCGGCGCAAGGTGCGCATCCACCACCTCCAGCAGCTCAAGGAGCGCGGCGAGCCGTGGCCCATGCTCACCTCGTACGACATGTACAGCGCCCGCATCTTCGACCAGGCGGGCATCCCGGTGCTGCTGGTCGGTGACTCCGCCGCCAACAACGTCTACGGCTACGAGACCTCGCTGCCGGTGACCGTGGACGAGCTGCTGCCGCTGACCCGGGCCGTGACCCGCTCCGCCGAGCACGCGCTCGTGGTCGCCGACCTGCCCTTCGGCTCCTACCAGGCCTCGCCGCAGCAGGCCTTGGAGACCGCGACACGGTTCATGAAGGAAGGTCGCGCGCACGCGGTGAAGCTGGAAGGCGGGCGCCGCTTCGCACCGCAGATCGAGGCGCTGACCTCGGCAGGCATCCCGGTGATGGCGCACATCGGCTTCACCCCGCAGCACGAGCACGGCCTCGGCGGCTACCGGGTGCAGGCCCGCGGCGACCAGGCCGACCAGCTGCTCGAGGACGCCCTCGCGGTGCAGGAGGCCGGTGCGTTCTCGGTGGTGCTGGAGATGGTCACCGCCGAGGCCGCCAAGCGGGTCACCAACGAGCTGCGCATCCCCACCGTCGGCATCGGTGCGGGCCCGGACTGCGACGCGCAGGTGCTGGTGTGGACCGACATGGCCGGCATGAACACCGGCCGCACCGCCAAGTTCGTCAAGCAGTACGCGGAGCTCGGCAAGGCCCTCTCCGGCGCGGCCGAGCAGTTCGCCGCCGAGGTCAAGGGCCGGACGTTCCCCGGTCCCGAGCACTCCTTCCACTGATCACCGCGTCACCGGCCGGTGCCCCCTGCGCAGCTCACGTCCGCGGGCAAGGGGGCACCGCCGGTCGCGGCGGCGACCTCGTCGAGCCGCTCGAGGACGTCGTCGAGCCGCGACTGGTCGGCGACGAACTCCAGCGCCGCGCGGGAGAGGGCGTTGCGCCCCGGGTTCAGCCCGCCCGGTGGGCGAGCACGTCCGCGTGGCAGGGCTTCGGGGCGCACCAGCAGCCCAGAGCTCGGCCCGAGAGCTCCCCTTCGCGGATGCGCTTGAGCAGGTCCGGGCGGTCGTCGAGCCACTGCTCGTAGTGCCGGACCATCGCTTCGCGGTCGTGCTTGGCCTCGGAGACGAACGGGCTGGCGAAGTCCGACTGCGGCCAGCCGTGCCTCGGACCGGAGTGGCCGACGTAGGTCAGCAGGTCCTGATCGATCAGCCACGGCACCAGGTGCTTGTGCGGTCCGTCCTTGCGGACGTTGACCACCACGGTGTGTCCGTCGAGCAGGGCATCGGCGCGTTCCCGCTCGTCATCGCTCCAACTGCTGGCTTCCTCCGGCAACAACCGAACCACCTCCACCCCCAGCATGCCGTCCCCACGACAACACCACGGAAGACCGCCACCAGCAGCCCAGAACCACCCCAGGTGCCACCGCGGAGTGCCCCCAGCACCCAGGTCACGCCGGTGATCAGCCATCCGATCACCGGGGGCGGTAGGCCGAACTCGGCCGGATGAAGGCCGAACACGCGGCGAAGCCACCGTTCAGTGCAGGACCCCACCCGCACCGCGCAGGGATCCAGGCGGCCCGCGGCGGCAGCCGCTAGCCCAGGGCACTCAACCGGCACCGCGCCGCAGGTTCTGAGCGGCGTCGTGGCGAGTACGCCGCGACGCCGTGTACCGGCGTGCACCAGAGCGGCGCACGGAGTCCACGGAGCCGCTCAGGTCCTGCCACCCCGCACCGCCAAGCAGAGCGAGCACCGCCAAGGACGACCTCAGACATCCGTGATGCGGAGGCCTGCGTGTGCCTTGTAGCGCCGGTTGATGGCGATGACGTTGGCGGTGAAGGCCTCGACCTGGTGGGCGTTGCGGAGGCGTCCGCCGTAGATGCCGCGGACGCCGGGGATGACGTCGGCGAGTTCGCGGACCGTGTCGGTGGCTTCGCGGTCGTCACCGAGGACCAGGACGTCGAGGTCGACGTGGTCGACGCTGAGGTCGGCGAGGGTGACGGCGGAGACGTGGTGGAAGGCGGCGGTGACGCGGGAGTCCGGCAGGAGCTGCTCGGCCTGCTGCGCGGCGCTGCCCTCGTCGACCGGGAGGGCGTAGGGGCCCTTCTTGTCGAAGCCGAGGGGGTTCACGCAGTCGATGACGATCTTGCCCGCCAGCTCGGTCTGCAGCGACTTCAGCGTGTCGGCGTGGCCTTCCCACGGCAGGGCCGCCAGCACCAGGTCCGAGGCCGCCGCGCAACCTGCGTTGTCGGCTCCGGTGACGTCGCCGCCGGCGATCTCCTTGATCTCGTCGGCCGCCTGCTGCGCGCGCTCCGCGTTGCGGGACCCGATCACGACCTTCAGCCCGGCCTTGGCCCAGCGGATCGCCAGTCCACGGCCTTGGGCTCCGGTACCGCCCAGCACTCCGACGGTCATCTCCCGCACGCTCGTCACCTTCACGGCCCCTTTCGCCACGGTCAACTCGACACGGTCCACGATCGACCCGTGCCCCCGAGAATGCCACGGGGTGTGCGTCAGGCCACTTCGAACTCGACGTCGCGGCGGGCGGGATCGGCGGTCACCAGCCGCACCCGGACCTGCTGGCCCTCGGCGAGGCTGCCGCCGGCGCAGCGGGCGATGATCGGCGGGTCGGCCACGAAGACCTCCCCCGCCACCCCGTTGGGCACGCGCAGCACGGTCGCCGGGAACTCCTCGCCGACCCGCGATTCCAGCGACCACGCCTGGGTCTGGGCGATGCAGGCCCGCTCGACCTGCGCGGCGACCCGGTCGGACCCGCCCATGGCGGAAGGGAGTTCGCCCAGCGCCAGCAGCACCCACTGGGGAATCTCGCGCCCGGCGGTCACCGCCAGGCAGACCTCCGCGCTGTAGCGGTCGACGAGCCGCCGGATCGGTGCGGTGACGTGCGCGTAGGACGCCCCGATGCCGGCGTGCCCGGCCTTGGCCGGGGCGCCGGTGCCGAACGCGGTGTAACCGGCACCGCGCAGCAGGCGGGTGGCCGCGACGTGCACCGCCAGCGCCTCGGGGCGGGCGGGGTCGAGATCGGCCAGCGCTTCGGCCGCCGACAGGCCGACCGGCCAGTGCACGCCGAGCTGGTTGGCCGAGCGCCGCAGCACGTCGACGGTGTCGGCGTCCGGGTCGGGCACCGTGCGCAGCACGCCGACGCCGGCCTCCAGCATGATCTCAGCAGCGCACATGCCGGTGAGCAGCGAGATCTCGGCGTTCCACTCCTCGACGACGATCCGGGGCCGCAGCGCCAGCCGCCAGCCGCCGTGACCGTCGGACTCCACCTGCTGCTCGGGCAGGCCCAGCTCGATCGCGCCGCGTCGCAGCGCCTGCTCGCGGCGGAGCCGCCCGACCTCCGGCAGCAGGTCGATCGACGGGTGCGCGCAGCCCTGCTCCAGCGAGCGGTGGACGCCGTCGTAGTCGAGGCGGGCGACCGACCGCACGAGCGCCCGGCGCAGGTCCACCCGCTGCGGCGAGCCGTCGGAGTCCAGGTCGATGGTCCACAGCACGGCCGGGCGCACCTGGTCGGGCAGCAGGCTCGCGGCGTCCTCGGACAACCGGGTGGGGTGCAGCGGGATGTTGCCGTCGGGCAGGTAGAGCGTCTGGCCGCGGCGTCGCGCCTCCTCGTCGAGGGCGCCACCGGGCGGGACGAACGCGGCGACGTCGGCGATGGCGTAGTGGATCCGGTACCCGCTGCCGCGGCGCCGCAGCAGCACCGCCTGGTCGAGGTCCTTGGCCCCGGGCGGGTCCACGGTGACCAGCGGCAGGTCGATGGCGTCGTGGCGGACACCGGTGGGCAGCGGTTGGGCGACGGTCTGCTCGACCTCGGCGAGCGCGCCGGTCGGGTAGTCGCGAGGCAGGTTCAGCTCACGCCGGATGGCGGCGAAGTCCGCGTGCGCGGCTGCGGGAGGAACAGCGTTGACGCCGTTCGGGGACTTCTCCGCCGCCGCCACGGGAGCTCAGTCCTCTTCTTTCCAGCGGCGGTCGGCCTCGTCGGCCACCTTGGTCCGTTCCTCGGCTATCTCCAGCGCACGAGCAGCGGTCTGCTGGTCCGGGTACGGGCCCAGCCGGTCAGCGGCACGACAGCCCGACTTGGGCTCGACCTGCCGATGCTTCAGGCAGAAGTACCAACCTCCGCGGGCCATGCTTCGAGCCTCGCACGCGAACGCCGTGCTGTCACGCGCCGAGCGCCGGTTCGACCGAGATGTCGGAACGGGCGCCCACGATCGGTCACCAGGCAGGAGGAGGTGGTGGCGCGGCCGGCGGCCGGGCTCCCCGCGGTGGGATCGGGTCCAGGCAGGACACCAGGACCTGGAGGGCTTCCGGGTCGTCGATCCGGCGGCCGTCGCGCATCCGGTACTCCAGCTCACCGTCGTCGCCGACCTCGACGGTGCAGCCCACCTCCGCGAGCTGGTCGTCGTCGAGGTTGGCCAGCTGCTCGTAGCGGGACGGCACGACCCGGTAGACGGGCCACTGCACGTGCCCGAACGCCTGGTGGAACTCGGCGAGCAGGTTGCGCATCTGGTGCTGCCACGGCAGGGGCATCGCCTCGGCGAGCGACCGCGGTAACACCGCGTAGCCCGAGGAGCTCCCGGGCGGGGACTGGTTCAGGTAATCACCGAGCGGCGTGCTCGAGGCGGGCGGACCGGTCGGCCGCGGGATCGGGTCCGGCGTGAACATGAGCAACCCCCTCCGGTGTTCCAGCAGGCCGCCGCCATTGTTACCTAACGCGCACCTCCCGCGGCGGGCACCGCGCCGGGCGGCGCGGGCGTGTCCGCGACCGGCCGCACGACCGTCGGCAGCAACTGCCCGCCGTCCCACAGCTTCGTGACCTCGACCGACTCACCCGGCTGCGGCGCGTGGAGGAGCTGGTCGTCGCCGAGGTAGAGCCCGACGTGGTGAATTCCGCGCGGATCCCGGCCGTAGCCCCAGAACACGAGATCACCCGGTTGGGCCTGTGCCAGCGGCACGTGCACGCCGCCCTGGAAGTACTGGGTCTGCGAGTACTTGGGGATCTCGACGCCCGCCGCCTTCCACGCCTGCTGGGTGAGGCCCGAGCAGTCGAAGGCCGCCGGACCGGCCGCACCCCACACGTAGGGCTTTCCCAGCTGGCCCTTCGCGTACGACAGCGCCTGTTCGGCGAGCACGCTGGAACCGGGCAGGTCCTCGCAACCGGTGATGCCGGGGACGTCGCCCTGGACGCTGACCAAGTGCGCCGCCATCGGCTCCCAGCGGTGGTAGCGCAGCGGGAACGCGGAGCGCTCGACGCGCTGCGCGGCGGTGCCCGGCCGCAGCTCCTCCCACCCGGGGACGGCCAGCAGCACGTCGTAGAACTTGTTGATCTGGTAGTCGACGTCGGTGACCTGCGCGACCGAGCCCCAGCCCATCGAGGGCCGCATCTGGAAGATGCCCAGCGAGTCGCGATCGCCGTGGGCCACGTTGGCCAGGTTCGACTCGGTCTTGCCCGCCTGGATGGCGATCTGCCAGGCGCGCGGCGGAAGTCCGCGCTGCTTGCCGACGTCGATGATGCGCTTGGCGATCTGGACGGATTCGGGCTTGAGGGTGCGCGCGTCGCGCTCCCCGCGCCCGGCGCCGTCACCCCACGGTCCGAGGTCAGCGCTGCAGTTCGACCAGCCCTGGTTGCCGCCGCTGCCGCTGATCAGCATGGTCAGCGCCCCGAGGCCGATCATCCCTGCGAAACCCGCGAGCACGACGACGGCGACCACGAGCTTGCGCATGCGTCAGCCTTCCTTGTCGTACTGAGCCACCCGCCATCCGGCCGGGGTCTTGTTCACGGTCACGTTGAGCACCCCGATGTCGGTGGGCAGCCGCACGACCATCGAGCCCTCGGTCGAGCTCACCGCCGCAGGAGCGCCGGTGACCACGTTGCCCGCGTTCACCGGGTCCACGGTGGACAGCTCGCTGAGGAACTCGTCGGTGGTCAGCGGACGCAGCCCGTCCAGCCACTGCCGCCGTTCGGCGCCGACCGGGTGGTTCACCCAGGCCTCGCCCCACTTCTCGACGACCGCCACACCGGCGGGGTCCGGCGCGGTCGGCGTCGGTCCCGCCTGCGGCACGGAGATCGTCGGCGGCCGCTTCGGCGTGGGCACCACGGCGGAACGCTGCGGCGGGAGCTGGTAGCTCGTCGTCCGACCGCCACCGGCGGCCTCGTTGCGGCTCGGCGGCGGTTCGGGCAGCAGGAGTCCGACGACCGTCGCCGCCGCGCCCACCACGACCAGTGCGGCCGCCAGGTGCTTGGGCGAGCGCAGCGGCCAGCCCCAGAACCTGCGGTACACCGCGGCTCGCCCGCGGTGCGTCCGGATCGGCATCAGCTCCCCCTCGTCTGGTCGCCATCGGCCACCTCCAGCCCCCGGGAGGGCCGGTAGATCACGTGCACGGGACGGCCCTGCACGACCTCGCGGTCGGCGAGGCGCGGCGACTCGCCCACCGGCTGGTCCGACACCCGCTCCACCGTCGCGCGCGACGGGATCAACACCGGATCTTCGTCGTTCCCGTCCCACTTGGCATCCGCCACCGGGTTGGTATCAACCACCCGACTGGTCGCACGTGCCTCCGCGGCGCCCTGCGCACCGCCCGGCCGGCGCGGTGAAGCGCCGCCGGCGGGAAGGGCTCCGGCCGCGGCACCACCGTTCGAGGGGAGGGCGTCCGGCGCGGACGGGGCACCGTCCTCGCGGTCGAGCCGCTGCGCGACCGCGGGCAGCGCCGCCTCCGGGCGCCACCTGCGCGGCCGGTCGTCGTGGTCCTCGTCGACGTCGCTGTCGCGCAACTGCTCCCAGAACTCGCCACCGGCCGGGCTCTCGCCGCGACGGCCGAAGCGCGCGAAGACCCCGCCGGGTGCGCGAGGCGCCGCCCGGCCGACCGTGCCCACCGACAGCTCGACCATCTGGGTGAGCCGCCGGACGGGTTTGGCGATCAGCAGGAACACGATGGTGATCAGCGCCGCCAGCAGGATCTGGGTGAGCGCCGAGAAGCCCCGCGAGGGGTCGAAGATCCAGGTCAGGATCAGCGTGTGCAGGCCCGCCATCGCCGAGATCATCACGACGTTGAGCACCGCCGCGCCCGCCACCCGGCCGATCAGCCGCAAGATCTGGTGGTAGACGAGCGCGACCAGGCCGATCAGCGGCCCTGCCAGGATCAGCACCCGCAGCAGCACCTGCGCGAGCAGGATCGTGGCCTTGGCCAGCAGCTGGAAGGAGGCGTAGGAGAGCGACTGCACGCTGGCCAGCACGCCCGCGCCGACCCGGCTGCCATCGATGCCCTGGAAGTAGCCGTAGGAGCTGCCCATCTTGCCGGCGACGTCCTCGAACGCCTGCTTCTTGGGCTCCGGCGACCCGGCGTCGGCCCCGGCGTTGACCTCCTGCTTGGTCCAGGCCTGGGCGCGCAGCAGTTCCCGGCCCCACTGCTGGGCCTGCGGGGTGTCCGGCGATCCGAACTCACCGCGCAGCCAGTTGCGGTAGACGACCTGGTCGTGCAGCAGCGTCGGCAGCGCGTTCGCCTCGTCGACGCCGACCTCGTGCAGGAAACCGGCCTGCACCGCCGAGGTCCCGGTGATCACGATCTCGTCGAGCGCGTGCGTGTAGACCAGCGGCGTCAGGTAGGTCGCCGAAGCGAACCACAGGCCGGCCAGCGCCCACATGCCGCGCTTGCCGATGCTGGCCAGGTCGCCCTGCCAGATGTAGCGGAACAGCACCACCGCCAGCACCAGCGCGACCAAGCCGAACCAGGGCGCGAACACGCTGTCGTAGAGCGCGACCGTGCCGGTGGCGATCACCTCGTCCAGCGGGTCCATCAGGTCGCCGTTGAGCAGCGCGTAGTGCAGCCCGTTGGTGGCGCCCACCAGGTTCTTGGCGAGGTTGAACAGCTCGTTGCCGACCCAGGTGTCGACCATCGCCTCCGGGTGCGTCACACCCTGCGGGCCGCAGCCGAGGTCGTAGGTGTGCCAGACCAGACCGGCGTAGCCGACCTCGTCGTAGGCGCTGCCCGGGTTGCCCGCGCCCAGGGGCGCGGGGTCGAGCGCACCCACCATGCCCGAGCCGGGCCGCTCCGGGTTCGGCGCCTCCTTGCAGTCGAGGCCCTGGCCCCAGGCCGGGGCCGCCAGCAGCGACTGGAACGCCAGCACACCCGCGACCAGCAGGTAAGCCTTGCGGCGACGGGGCGTCAGCACCTCAGCCGAACGCGTCCGGCGGTTGATCACCAGCGTGGTGATCACCGCTGCCAGCGCAGCGGCGATCACCACCATGCCCAAGACCGCGCCGCTCACCGGGCGTCGTCCCCACCCCGCTCGCCCGGCCGGCGGGTCGAGCTCTCGGTGCCGTCATCGAAACCGATGCCGACGCTTTCGAGTTCGAACTCGTCGAACGCTTCGAAGTCGTCCCCGTAGTCGTCCTCAGCGGGGTTCAGCGCGGACGTGGTGGAGTCGGAGTTGGCGCCGTCCCCGTCGGGGGCGGGCGCCAGCGCCCGCGGTTCGCTGTCCGGCTCGGAAGCCGGGGTGGTGTCCAGCGATTCGCGCAGGTGCTCCAGGTGCGGGCCGGAGAAGTCGATGCGGATCTTCTCCACGCCGCCCGCGCCGTCGCCGAAGATGAACTGGCGCGGCGCGCGGTCCCGCTGCGTGGCGTTGCGGGCCGGGCCCGGCCGGCGACCCAGCGCCGAGACGACCTGCTCGTAGCCCGCGTCGACCGGCACCTTCAGCAGCTTCAACGCGTCGGCCTGCGCCTGCTCGTCGTCGAGCCGGCCGACGAACACCGAGTCCAGCAGGGACACGAAGCCCTGGATGCGCAAGAAGTCCGCCGGGATCTGACTGGACAGCAGCACTCGCACGTTCCACTTCCGGGAGTCACGAGCGAAGCGGTTCATCAGCACGCGGCCGGTCGGGACCTCGGAGAGGAAGAACGCCTCGTCGATCCAGACGCCCTTGCGCTCGCCCTTGGGCCGCTCGTAGATCGACCGCTGGGTCAGCCAGGCGGCGAGGTTGAGCATCTCCACGCCCAGCGCCTCGGCGTCGGTCCAGTGCTCGCGGCCGACGCCGTCCTTGGGCAGCGTCAGCCCGGCCATGGTCAGCACCGTGAGCCGGTCGTCGCGGGTCTCGGAGTAGGGGTCGGCGTCGTTCTCCGGGATGAGCAGCGCCATCCGCTCCCGGATCTCGTCGAGGAAGTCGGCGACGACGACCGCGTGCTCGTGGTGCTCGCTGGCGTCGCGGCGCAGCGCCTCGAAGACCATGCCCGGGTGCGCGTCGACCCGCCCGCCGACGGCGCGAACCGCGCGCAGCAGCACGATCCGCGTCTGCGGCAACTTCGCCACCTCGTAGGGCAGCAGGCCGGTGAGCACGTCGAGCACCAGGCGCCGCCGGGTGGCGGCGGCCAGCGCACGCTCCCGGCGCCAGCCCCGCTCCGGGTCGTCCTCGTCGACGAAGTGCTCCAGCTCCGGCTCGGCGACCACCCGGTACGGGTTGAGGATGCCGGGCTGGGCGTTGAGCAGGTTGATGTTGCGGGCGTAGGGCTTGATCTCCGGCAGGTTGCACAGCTCGGCGAGCGGACCCGACGGGTCCAGCAGCGTCCAGTGCGCCCCGGAGCGCAACGTCTTGTAGACGATGCCGCCGCCGAGGAACGACTTGCCGCCACCGAGACCGGCGACCATCGCGGTGAGGCCGGAGGCGTCGCGGACCTCCTGCGCCATCCACGGGTCCCAGGCGACCGGGCGCCGGGTGGCGGTGCAGGTCTCGCCGAGCAGGATGCCGCGGCGGTCACCGACCTCGGCGGTCGCCTGCGGCACCGCCGACGCCGCCCACACCACGGAACCGCGGCGCAGGTAAGCGGTGTTCGCCAGCGGCTCACCGGGGATGAACTCGCGCGCCATCGCGTACTGCGCCTCGGGGTGCTCGATGGCGACCTTCGGCTTGTACAGGTCGAGGATCTGCTGGGCGAGCCGCAGCGCGTCGCGCTCGGTGGGGCCGGACACCGCCAACCGCCACCAGGACTTGACCCGGGTGGCCAGGGCGGTGAAGCCGGAGGTCATCTCGTCGTCGATCTCCAGCACTCGGCTCGCCTGGCGGGCCAGCGAGGTCGGCGGCTCCAGGCCGTGCTCCTCGGTGTAGTGCCGGACCTGGGAGCGGACCTTGTTCATCTGCCGCTGCAGTTCGCCACCGACGTCCTCGGGGCGCCGCACGTAGATCCGCGCCGACCACTCCACCGGCGCGGGCAGACGGTCGGAGTGCTGCATCCACGGGTCGTCTATCTCCGGGATCTGCAAGCCGTGCGTCTGGCCCACGGTCAGCACCGCGACGTGCCGGGTGACGCCGGCGTTGGACCCGGTCCGCCCGCGCACGGTCACCGTCGGGGCGTACGGGTCCTGGTGCATGTCGGAGGCGTCGGTGAACGACGCGAGGTCCTCGGGTTCCCACGGGGCGCCGGGCACGGCGGGGAGGTTGCGCGGCGCGGGCAGGCCCAACGAGCAGGACCGGTGCATCAGCCAGGAGACCTCCTCGGCGGTCACCGGGCGACCGTCCAGCCCGGCGGAGCCGATCACCTGGTCGAGGTGCTCGATCTCGCTGTCGAGCGCGAGGAGTTCGGCGTCGACGGCCTCCGGGAAGACCTTCTGCAGCAGCGGCGCGGCGCGCTCGACGGCGCGGTCCACGACGTTGCGGGTCTGCACCTGGACGCCGAGGTAGACCTCCTTCTCCGCCATGGAGCGGCCCATCAGCTGCTGCTGCTCGCCGACCATGTAGTCGTCGAAGCTCAGCGTGCCCTCGGTGTCGGGCAGCGGGTTGCGCGCGTTGTGCACGTGCGCTTCGGCCCACATCCGGATCGGGTAAGGCCGGTTGGTCACCCGCAGGTGCAGCCAACGCCCCTGCAGTTCCGAGTACTGGCCTGCGATGGCCGCGATGAGGTCCTGCCGCTGCGAGTCGGAGCGGAAGGACCAGCGCTGCGGGGAGAGCCGGTACCAGGCGAAGACGTCCTGGCCGGTGCGCAGCAGGTGCCCGTCGATGGTGCGCGCGGCGATCGACGGGGTGTAGGTCGGGATCGACTGCTCGTCGCCCAGGCCTCGCGCGCGCTTGCGCGGCTTGCCGCTGCCCTTGGCACCGCGGACCTTGCCGCTGGAGCCACGGGGTACCTGCTGCGGCTGCTGCTCACCGCCTCGACGGCGACCGAACACCGCGAACCTCCTTGCTACGCGTGCGCCTGCTTCCGACCTGCTGGGTCCGGGTGGTGCGCGGCTGCTGCTGCGCCTGCCGGCCCTCTTGCCTGCGTGCTTGCGACTGCCGCTGGGTCTGCCGCTGGGCTTGCCCCTGCCGCGCTCGACCGCGGCGGGGACGCTTGTTCTTGGGCACGGGACGACGCCGGCGCACCCGGACCCGGGCGGCGCTGGCCGCTCCGCCGGTGGCCTGCGACTTCTCGCGGGGGGCCGTCAGCTCTCGCATCCACATCTGCATCACCGCGCCGAGCGGGCGCTCGTGCCCGATCTTGGCGCAGATCAGCCGAGTCAGCGCGACGGTGATGACCAGCGCCCACGCCGTGGAGAAGAAGCCGAAGCCGATGTTCATCCGTCGTTCGACGGCGAGGACGAGCAGGAACACGACCGTGCCGACGCCCCACGCCACGTAGCGGGCACGCCAGGGGAAGGTCGCCTTCGGCGGGCCGAGCCAGACGGCGTCCACCCGGTAAACCTCGTCATCGGTGCGTATTCGCACTGAGCATCACCCGTTGGTGCTGAAGAGCTGAGCGATGAAGGTGCCGATGTCGATGCCCGCGTTGGTGACGGCGATGCCGACGATGGCCAGCGCGACCAGCACACCGCCGAGTCGGCGCATCACGCCGGCGTTGTCGCCCTTGCCGCCGCCGAGCCACAGCAGCAGGATCGCGACGGTCAGCAGCAGCAGCGGTAGCAGGTTGTTCAGGATCCAACCGCGAATGCCTTCGGTGCCCAGCTGAGTCTGCTGCGCGAGTACGTCCAGGTGCGCCAGTGTTTCCAGCGGCATGGCGGTCATCTCTTTACCCCTGATTGCGCGGAGTGTCGGCGGGCCGGTACCTCAACGCGTGGCGGTGATCCGCAACGCGCCGGTACGAGTAGAACATGACATGGTCACCAGAAGTAGTGGTTGCGAGCTCGGGTGTGGCGGGTTGCAGCGCGGCGCGACAGCGGGCATCACGCGGCGCATCGGCCGTTCGAGCGGGCGACCACGGGCTGGTGATCGCGGAATCGGCGCTCAGGAGGCCGGTTTCGAGCCTGGATCTCGTGGCTGTTCACCCGCTTGCGAGCCCCTTCGTAACGCACCGTGAACATCGCGGTGGTCCAGTGGATTTCCGCACACCGCGCCAGGAAGCACCCGACTGGATCACTCGACGTGATCGCCGAACCCGGAGGGACGAGGTGATCTTGACGCGCACGGCTCAGGGTAACGCCCGCGGCACGGGCGGTTCTCGTCAGGGCATGGGTTCCGCCACCTAGGCCGCGAGGCCGAAAACCGCTGCGACGAACGGAGTAGTGCGAAGCGCCGGACGTCGCCGGAGGCGCGCACCGCCGGACGCGGAGGGTCCTGGGGAACGTCCTCGGAGGAGGGAGCGGAAGAGTCGGTCTGTAAGCCGGATTCTGTTCCCGGCGGTCTTGCGACCGACCGTTCAGCGACCATCTATCTAGGCCCGCCGTCACCGACGAGCTCGTGCGGCCTACCCGCGAACCTCGGGCGAGCAACCCTCGAACGTCCGCGCGGGCGTCGGAACGCCCATCTTGGCCTTGCTCCGGGTGGGGTTTACCGAGCCACCCCGGTCACCCGGGGTGCTGGTGGTCTCTTGCACCACCCTTTCACCCTTACCCGGCGCGCGAACGCCGGGCGGTCTGCTTTCTGTGGCACTTTCCCGCGGGTCGCCCCGGGTTGCTGTTAGCAACCACCCTGCTCTGTGGAGTCCGGACTTTCCTCGACGGGTCGGAGCCCGCCGCGGCCGCTCAACCGGCTCTTCCGCACCAGCGATCCTACCGCCGCACCGCTACCCCTTCCGCCGAGCCCCGCCCCCACCGTCGGCCAGGCGGCCCGGGGCCCAGCCCGCGCGTTCTCCACCCGCGAGCGACCTGCGGGGAGCGCGCCCAGCGGCTGTTCGAGATCACGACGGGAGCCACTCCGTTCAGCACCCACCCCGCACCCGCACCGCGCAGGCGCCTTCGAAGTTCGCGCGAACTTCGACCGTCCAACTTCGCGCGAATGGGGAACGGGGGCTCAGACGGCACCGCGCAGGGGTGTCCACCGCCGTGGGCTGTCCATCGGCCCTTGACGAGGACAGCGGTGCCGCCTGCGACGTGCTCGAGTCGCGGATCCCGGGCTACGTGCTCGAGTCGCGGATCCCGGGCTACGTGCTCGAGTCGCGGATCCCGGGCTACGTGCTCGAGTCGCGGATCCCGGGAGACGTGCTCTAGTCGCGGTGCTCGGAGTTCAGACGTCTGAGTTCCGGTCCCCGCACACTTGAGCAGGCCCGAGGGCCTCCCCCGGTCAGGCCCAGTGGGAGATGTCGTTGACGAGCCGCACGGAGGCGTTGCCGTCGGGGTAGAACTCCACGATGGACAGCGAGGCGAGGTCGAGGTGCATCCGGTAGAAGACCTCCGGCCCGACGCCCAAGCCGATCCGCAGCAGGGACTTGATCGGGGTCACGTGGCTGACGACGACGATCGTCCCGCCCGCGTGCCGCTCGACGAGGTCGTCGCGAGCCGCGGCGACCCGCTCGTGGACGGCGGCCAGGCTCTCCCCACCCGGCGGCACGACGGTCGGGTCACCGATCCACTTGCGGTGCACGTCGGGGTACCGTTCCGCGGCTTCGAGGAAGGTCAGCCCCTCCCACTCTCCGAAGTCGGTCTCCAGCAGGCCGTCGTGCAGTTCGAGCTCACCGCCGGTGGCGTCCGCGACGGCCTGAGCGCTCTGCCGGGCGCGGGTGAGCGGCGAGGTGATGATCGGTGCCGGCCCGTCGTCGGTGACGACGCCGTCCATGGCCGCGAGCCGCTTGGCGGCGGCGTGGACCTGCCGCTCCCCCAGCTCGGTGAGCTCGACGTCTCCGCGACCGGAGTAGCGCCGGTCGACGGACATGGCGGTCTGGCCGTGCCGCAGCAGCAACATCCTCACCGGGGCACCGCGGAGGTCCTGCCAGCCCGCGGGGCTGGTCCGGGCTGCGGCGCCCTCGGCCTCCGAGACCGGGTCGGGGTCGTCCGCGGGCGGGTGGGAGTCGACGGTGCGCCCGTCCATCGCGTCGTTGGCGAGCTGGTCGGCGGCCGAGTTCTCGGCGCGCGGGATCCACTCGTAGTCGACGCGCTCGAAGTCGGCGGCGAGCTCCCGGGCGACGGCGTGGAGCGGCTGGAGGTTGGCGTGCTTGACCCGCCAGCGCCCGGCCATCTGCTCGATGACCAGCTTGGAGTCCATCCGCACCGACACGTCGGTGGCGCCGAGTTCGTGAGCGGCGCGCAGCCCGGCGATCAGGCCCTGGTACTCGGCGACGTTGTTGGTGGTCTCGCCGAGACCGAGGGCGCGTTCGGCGAGGACGGCGCGGGTGTCGGCGTCGAGCACCACCGCGCCGCAGCCGGCCGGCCCCGGGTTGCCGCGCGATCCGCCGTCCGCTTCGACGATGACTCTCACTTGTTCTCCCGCACCATGATCGCGCCGCACTCCTCGCAGCGGACCACGTCGTCGGGGGCTGCTTCGCGGACCTCGTTGAGGGCGTGCCGGTCGAGTTCGATGCGGCAGGCGCCGCAGCGCGAGCCCTGCAGCAGTCCGACGCCCACGCCGCGCTGGCCGCGGACCCGCTCGTAGAGGGCGACGAGGTCGTCCGGCAGCGCCTTGACGAGGACCTCGCGCTCGTGCTGCTTGCGGGTCTCGGCGACCTCGAGCTCGTGGAGCGCCTCGTCGCGGCGGGCCTGGACGTCGGCGAGCCGCTGCTCGGCCTCGGTGACGGCCTCGCGGGACTTGGTCACGTTGGTCTCCAGCGCCTCGCGCTGCTCCATGACCTCGAGCTGCTCGTCCTCCAGGACCGCCTGCCTGCGCTCGAGGGTCTGCAGCTCGTGCTCGAGCTCCTCCTGCTGCTTGGCGGGCCCGCCGGCGGCCATCAGCTCGCGGTCGCGCGTTTCGCGCTTGCGAACGTTGTCGACCTCGGTCTCCAGGCGCTTGACCTCCCGGTCGAGGTCGTTGAACGCCGTCTGGGCCACCACGAGCTCGTCGCGCTTGGTCTGGACCTCTCGCTCGGCCTCACCGATCTGCTCGAGTTCCGGCAACGTGCGCCTGCGGTGGACGACGCGGTTGAGCTCCGCGTCGGCATCCGCGAGGTCGAGCAGCCGTCGTTGAACGGCGGGGTCGGCTTTCACGCGAGCGCCCTCCCTGGGTCTGGGGTCGCACCGGCGTGCACGGTCCACGGGTCGGTGCGTCGGGTGGAAACGAGGACTTCGACTGTATCCGGCAGCGCGGCGGACACGAGGTCCGCGGCCTGCTGGCACCACGGCCACTCGCTGGCCCAGTGCGCCACGTCGACCAGCGCGGGCACCGACGCGCCGGGCACGTCGGCCTGGGCGAGGTGCTCACCGGCCGGGTGGTGGCGCAGGTCGGCGGTGACGTAGGCGTCGACACCGGCTTCGGCGGCGGCGCTCAGGAACGAGTCGCCCGCGCCCCCGCAGACGGCGACGCGGCGGATCTCGCGGTCCGGATCACCGGCGCCGCGCACGCCCCACGCGGTGGTGGGCAGGCCGTCGGCGACGCGGCGGACGAACGCGCTGAACGGTTCGGCCGCCGGGAGTTCGCCGATCCGGCCGAGCCCGGTCTCGGCGTCCGGAGCGGTGGGCATCAGCGGCCGGGTCGCGCTCAGGCCGAGGGCACCGGCGAGCGCGTCGGACACGCCCGGCTTCGCCTTGTCGGCGTTGGTGTGCGCGCAGTAGAGCCCGATGCCGGCGCGGATCAGCCGGTGCACGACGCGTCCCTTGTGGTCGTCGGCGGGCACGCCGTGCACGCCGCGCAGCAGCAGCGGGTGGTGCGAGACGAGCAGCTGGGCCCCGAAGTCGATGGCCTCGTCCACGGTCGCCTCGATCGGGTCGACGCAGAACACCACGCGCTGGACGACCGAGTCGGGGTCGCCGCACACCAGGCCGACGGCGTCCCAGTCCTCGGCGAGCTCGGTGGGGTACGCCTTCTCCAGCGCACCGATCACGTCCCGGATCCGCACTGCCTCACCCACGTTCCACAACATCTTTCAGAGCCTTGACGAACAACGAGTTCTGCTCCGGGTCCCGCACCGCGATCCGGAGGTGGTCGGTGTCGAGACCGGGGAAGGTGTCGCCCCGGCGCACCGCGATGCCGCGTTCCCGCAGCGCTGCGCGCACCTGCTCCCCGCCGGGCACCCGCAGCAGCAGGAACGGGGCCTCGGCGGAGCGCACGACCTCGACGCCGGGCAGGCCGGTGAGCTCGGCGAGCAGTCCGGCCCGGTGCTCGGTGAACTCCGCTGCGGCGCGCTGCGATTCGGCGATCGCGGGCGGCTCGCAGCAAGCCTGCACCGCGGTGAGCACCAGCGAGTTGACCGGCCAGTGCGGGCGGTAGCGGCCCAGCTCGGCCAGCACGGCCGGGTCGCCGAGGGCGTAGCCGGCGCGCAGACCGGGCAGGCCCCACATCTTGGTGAGGCTGCGCAGCACCAGCAGACCCGGTTCGGCGAGGTGCGCCACGGATTCGCGTTCGCCGGGGACGGTGTCGATGAAGGCCTCGTCGACGACCACCACCCGGCCGGGCCGCAGCAGCTTCCGGACCTCCTCGGCGGGGTGCAGCACCGAGGTCGGGTTGGTGGGGTTGCCGAGCACGACCAGGTCGGCCTCGTCGGGGACCTGCTCGGCCCGCAGGCGGTAGCCGTCGGACGCGTCGAGGAGGACCCGTTCGACCGGCACCTCGGCGTTGCGCAGGGCGAGCTCGGGCTCGGTGAACGACGGGTGGACCAGCGCGGCCAGTTCCGGGCGCAGGGAGGGCAGCAGCGCGAAGCCCTCGGCGGCCCCGGCCAGCACCAGCACCTCGTCCGGCCGCCGGTCGTGCCTGGCAGCGACGGCGCAGCGAGCGGCCTCGTCGGCGTCGGCCGACGGGTAGGAGCCGAGGTCGTCGAGGACGTCGGCCAGTCGCGCGCGCAACCACGCCGGTGGCCGGTCGAGCCGCACGTTGACCGCGAAGTCGGTGAGCCCGCGCGCCGCGTCCACGTCGCCGTGGTGGCGCAACAGTTCTCGATCGTCCCCGCTCATCGTGGGCAGTTTAAACGTCCACGTCGGATCGCTTCAGGGTGCCGGGGATCCGTACCCTCGGTGGACGTGCATGTGTCTTTCATCTGTACGGGCAACATCTGCCGTTCGCCGATGGCCGCGCTGATCTTCTCCGAGGAGCTGCGCCGAGCCGGCCTGGACTCGCAGGTCCGGGTCTCCAGCGCCGGCACCGGGCCGTGGCACGTCGGTGAGCCGGCCGACCCGCGCACCGAGAAGGTGCTGGCCGCGAACGACTACCCCACCGACCACGTCGCCGCGCAGGTCGACGAGCGGCACCTGAGCGCGGACCTGCTCGTCGCGATGGACGAGAGCCACCTGCGGGCGGTCCGGCGGCTGGCCGACGATCCGGACAAGGTCCGGCTGCTGCGCTCGTTCGACCCGGACGCCGACGGCACCGAGGTGCCCGATCCGTACTACGGCGGACCGAACGGCTTCGAGGAGGTCCTGGCGATGGTCGAGGCCGCGATGCCGGGCCTGCTGGCCCACGTGCGGGAGCAGCTGTGATCGCCGACGAGGTCGCCCGGATCACCGGACGCCCGGTCGCCGAGGCGCGGCGGCTCGCCGGCGGTGACACGGCGGCGGCCTTCGCGGTCCGGCTCGCGGACGGCGCCGAGGTGTTCGCCAAGTCGATCTCGCCGTCGATGCCGGGTGCGGCCGCCGCGGAAGCGGCGTCGCTGCGGTGGCTGGCCGAGCCGGGGGTCGTGGCGGTGCCGGAGGTCTTCGGCGACGGCGAGGGCGTGCTGGTCACCGAGCACGTCGCCTCCGGGTCCCCGTCGGCTCGGGCCGCCGAGGAGCTGGGACGCGGGCTCGCGCGCTTGCACGCCGCCGGGGCTCCCGCGTTCGGCAGCGCTCCGCCCGGTGGGCCCGCGGACGCGTGGATCGGGCTGGCGCCGATGCGCAACGAGCCCGAAGAGGACTGGCCGACGTTCTACGCGCGGCACCGCGTGCAGCCCTACGTCCGCCGCGCGGTGGACGAGGGGGTGCTCAACGCGGACTCGGCCCGGGTGCTGGACCAGGTGTGCGAGGCGCTCGCCGATCTCGCTGGTCCCGCCGAGCCACCGGCGCGGCTGCACGGCGACCTGTGGAGCGGGAACGTGCACTGGGGCGAGGACCGGGCGTGGTTGATCGACCCGGCCGCGCACGGGGGCCACCGGGAGACCGACCTGGCGATGCTGCACCTGTTCGGCTGCCCGCAGCTGGACCGGATCGTCGCGGCGTACACCGAGGTCCACCCGCTGGCGGAAGGCTGGCGGGACCGCATCGCGCTGCACCAGCTGTTCCCGCTGCTGGTCCACGCGGTGCTGTTCGGCTACGGCTACTCAGCGCAGGCCACGGCGGCTGCGCGGAGGGCGCTCGCGTCACACTGAGACGGGGTCTCAGTTCCGGCGCAGGCCACGCGGCCTACCGTGGGGGTGTGCGTCTCAAGTTCTTGCTGCGGCCCGGGTGGCTGGGTGCGATCGCGCTGGTCGTGGTGTTCGCTGGGCTGTGCTTCACCACGCTCGCGCCGTGGCAGTTCGGGCGCAGCGAGGAGACCGAGACCCGCAACCAGGCCATCGCGGAGTCCTTCCACGCCGCGCCGAAGCCGCTCGACGAGGTGCTGCCCGCCGGACGGGCTCCCGACGTCAGCACCGAGTGGTCGCAGGTGGTGCTGACCGGCGAGTACGTGCCCTCGGCCGAGACGCTGGCCTGGCAGCGCACCGTGCTCGGCGAGCCCGCGTTCGAGGTGCTCACCCCGTTCCGGCTGCAGGACGGGACGACGGTGCTGGTTGACCGGGGCTTCGTGCGCCCGGTGAACGGCACGCAGGCCCCCGCCTACGCCACCCCACCTCCGGGGCCGGTGACGATCACCGCGCGGATCCGGGCCGATGAGACCGACAGCAAGCAGCGCCCGCTGTTCGACCACGACGGCCACCGCTGGACCTACGCGGTCAACTCGGGAACCGTCGCCGAGGGCACCGGCCTCCCGCTGCGTCCGGGCTACCTCGCGCTGACCGAGGGGCAGCCGGGCGTGCTGGGCGCACTGCCGCTGCCGCGGCTGGAGTCGGGGCCGTACTTCTCCTACGCGCTGCAGTGGATCGCGTTCGGCGTGATGGCGATCATCGCCATCAGCTACCTCATGTACACCGAGCTCCGGCCGGAGGCGGCCCCGGCCTGGCGCCGTGACACCGGCAGCGCGGGCGCCGGGGGAGCCCCGGCGAAGCGGCGCAAGCTGTCCGTCGCCGAAGCCATCGCCGAGGAGGAGCGCCGCGAAGCCGAGGAGCGGGGCGAGGCGAACTCCCTCCACCACCCCGGCGGCTGACCGAGCTCAGCACCTCCCTGGGCGCCGCCCGTCCACCTCGGGCCGGGGGACGGTCCCGTGGGAACCGGCACCCCCGCGGACCGCGGCGACCAGCCCTCGGAACGGCGCGGGCGGAGCTGTGGTGGGTCAGCGGCGGCGGAGGAGGGCTGCCGCGGCGGCGGTGGCCCCGGTGACCGCGCCGATCAGCCGGGAGAGCTCGACGCTGCGGGTGACGTCACCGGCGTCGGCGGTGCGGCCCTCGCCCATGATCGGGCGCTGCTCGGTGACGTGACCGTAGGTCGTCCGCCCGCCGAGCCGGATCTCCAGCGCGCCCGCGAAAGCGGCCTCGACCTGCCCGGCGTTCGGGCTGGGGTGGGCGGCCGCGTCCCGCCGCCAGGTGCGCCACGCTCCGCCTCCGGAGCCGCCGACGACCGGGGCGCAGGCGGCGGTGAGCACGGCGGCGAACCGGGACGGCACGAGGTTGAGCAGGTCGTCGAGCCGGGCGGAGGCCCAGCCGAACTCGCGGTAGCGGGGCGAGCGGTGGCCCACCATCGCGTCGAGGGTGTTGGCCGCGCGGTAGGCCACCAGTCCGGGGATGCCGGCGACGGCGCCCCACACCAGCGGGGCCACGACGGCGTCGGAGGTGTTCTCGGCGATGGACTCGACAGTCGCGCGGGCCAGCCCCTGCCCGTCGAGGACGGCGGCATCGCGGCCGCACAGGTTGCCCAGGCGGGAGCGAGCGGACTCGACCTCACCGGCGTCGAGCAGCCGTGCCATCGCCGTGCCCTCGTCGGCCAACGACGCGCCCCCGAGCACCGCCCACGTGACCACGCCGGTCGCAGCTGCTTCCAGGACCGGGCTGCGGCGGGCGGCGCGCTGCACCAGCGCGCCGAGCGCGGCCGCACCGCCCACGAGCGCCCCGGTGTAGACGACCCCGGCGGAGCGCCGGTGCTGGTGGAGCGGCTTCTCCAGCGCCTGGGCGACGCGTCCGAACACGGCGACCGGATGTCCGCGCCTGGGGTCGCCCAACGCCGCGTCCGCCGCCACGCCGAGCAGCAACCCGACGGCTCGTCCCGCGCTCACCCGCACCTCCACCTGCCGAAAAGACGATCTCGGACAACTCGGAAACAGCACCGCACGCTACCGCGAGACCGGGTGTGACCGATCACGGCATCCCGCGTGACCGGCTGTGTCCGGGCGACGGGATATCGTGGCGGACCGTGACGGCCCCTGATCACGAAGCCGATGTGCTGCGCGCCGGTGTCGCGGGGAACGCGACCGACGTGCCGGTGCCCGCTGCCGGGACGGCGCTGGACGACGCCCAGCGCCTGCAGCTGTTCGCCTACCTGCAGGCCCCGGAGCACCGCACGTACCTGGCGATCATGCGGTTGTTCACCTCGACGCTGCTCGCGGACCTCTCGGCCGGTGAAGTGGCCGCGGCCCTGGCGGCGGCCGAGCGCGAGGGCCGCGTCGCCGCCGGCGAGTCCGATGTGGACACCGTGATCGACCGGCTCAAGCAGCTGGTCAAGTGGGGCAACCTCGTCGTCGGGCGCCGCGAGACGATCGCCTCGAGCATCGCCGAGTTCCAACACGGCAGCGTCCGCTACCAGGTCAGCAAGCTCGCCGTCCGCGTCCAGCGCGACGTCGACGCGCTGCTGCGGGTGCCGGAGGGCGCCCGCGAGGTCTCCCGCGAGCTGCTGCCCGCGATCGACCGCGGTCTGGCCGGCATCGGCAAGGCCCTCTCCGAGGCGCTGGCCGCAGAACGCCACGACGCCGGCGCCAAGCAGGCCCGCCACGCCCGCGAACGGCTCGCCGAGCAGGTCACGACCGTGTTCCTGCAGCACGCCGAGCTCGCCGCCACGGTCCGCGACTTCTACGCCTACCTGGGCCAGGTCGTCACCCGCCACCAGCTCGCGCCGGAGGAGATCTCCGGCTTCCGCAACCTCTTGGTCGAGTACATCCAGATGGTCGTCGAGGACGTGCTGCGGCACACCGAGACCATCGCCGGTTCGCTGGCGGGCCTGACCGGGGCCCGCGACGACCTGCTGCGGCTGCTCGGCCCGGCCGACCAGCTGGGCACCGACGTCGAGCGGGCGCGCGGACGCACCCAGGCCGACTGGCAGGAGCTGACCGACTGGTTCGTCGACTCGCCCGGTCGTCCCAGCCAGGTCGCCGCGCTGCGCGAAGCCACCGCGCGGGCCATCGGTTCGCTGCTGGCCAGCGTCAAGCGCGCCACCTCCGGCGGCGGCCTCGTGCCGGGCAGGCGGGGCGAGTTGCTGAAGCTGGCGAAGTGGTTCGACCGCGCCGACGAGCGCAGCGCGCACCGGCTCTACGCGGCGGCTTTCGGCCTGCACTCGGCGCGGCACCTCCAGCCCGCGCCAGACTACGACTCCGACAACGACAAGGTGCCGTGGCGCGACGGGCCGGTGCAGGACGTGACGGTCAGCGTCCGCAGCCGTGGTGATCGCGGTGCGCGCGGACGCACCTCGCGGGTGCTCGACGACCCGATGACCGAGGAGACCCTGCTGCAGCAGGCCCGCCAAGCCGACCAGCGGCGCAGCGCGGCGGTCGCCGAGCTCGCCGGAGCGGGCGCGGATGTCGCCCGCAGCACGCTGTCGCCGGACGCGCTGGGGGTGCTTTGCGAGCTGCTGACGCTGGCGATGGCGCAGCGCGACAGCTCCGAGGACGAGGGGTCGGCGCTCGACCCGGTGCACCGGCTGCGCGTGACCGTCCGCCCGGAACCCGGCCGAGAGACCCGGATCCGCAGCGAAGCCGGTGAGCTGACGCTGCAGGACACGGTGCTGGAGCTGGCCGGTGACGGCGGCCTGCCCGAGTCCGAGGCCCCCGCCGCCCGAGGAGCCGCCCGATGATCTCGACGTTCGACGAGCTCCCCGACATCGACGCGGCGAACGTGGTGCGCTGCGCCCGGGTCCTGCTGCGCAGGCCGCTGCTGCGCGCCGACGGCCCGGACGGTGACCTGCTGCCGATGATCTACCGGCAGCGCGCCGCGCTGCAGGACGTCTTCTCCGGCCTGCTGGGGTACCGGCTCGTGGTGGAGCGCCGTTTCGCGCGGCTGTACAAGTCCGGGCCGGGCGAGGACGCCGGTCGCGGTGTGGAATCGCTGAGCCCGCGCGGCTACGCCTACTTCGCGCTGGCGCTGGCCGCGATGACCGGCATCGGCCGCCAGGTCCTGCTGTCCCGACTGGTCAGCGATGTGCGCGCGGCCGCGGCGGAGGCCGAGGTCGAGGTCTCCGACGACCCGGCGGACCGGCGCGCGCTCACCTCGGCGCTGCGGCACCTCGTCGCGCTGGGCGTGATCACCGAGACCGAGGGCTCGGTGACCGCCGAGTCGGCCGCCGAAGCGCTCATCACCATCGACACCGACATGCTGGGCCAGCTGGTGGCCGGCCCGCTGGCCGAGGCCGAGGACCCGCAGCAGCTGGTGGAGTTGGCCTCCGCCGCGGGACCGCGCCGGGTCGAGCACGCCGTGCGGCGCCGACTGGTCGAGGACCCGGTCGTGCTCTACGCGGACCTGCCGCCCGAGCAGGCGAACTGGCTGCGCGAGCACGTCGTCGGCGAATCCCGGCTGCTGGAGCGGTTCTTCGGGCTGGTTGGCGAGGTCCGCGCCGAGGGCGTGGTGGTCTGCGACCCGGAGGACTACCTCACCGACCTCGCCTTCCCCGGCCCCGCCACGGTCGCGCGCATCGCCCTGCTGGCGCTGCCGGAACTGCTCGACCGCGGCGAACCGGACTCCGCCGGCAGGCATCCGGTGAGCTGGCAGGACTTCGCCGACGTGTGCTCGGAGCTCGTGGACGCCTACCCGTCGGCGTGGTCGCGGCAGGCGACCGAGGACCACCAAGCCCTGGTGCGCTCGGTGATCGACCTGCTGACCAGGCTCGGCCTGCTGGCCGAGTCCGACGGGTCGTGGCTGCTGAGCCCGGCGGCGCACCGCTGGCTCCCGCAACCGGACGCGACACCGGCGCAACAGCAACGGGAATCCGAGCCGCCGGCACCCGAACCGCCGGGATGGTCACTGTTCGACGAGATGGAAGAGGCATCCCGGTGAGCCCACACAGCACCGAAGCGGCCGTGGCGGAGACCGCCCACCGGTGGCGACTGCACCGCGGCGGGATCGTCAACATCTGGCAGTACGCCGAGACGACCTTCGACCTCGACGGTGGGCGCGCGATCTTCCAGGGCACCAACGGTTCCGGCAAGTCCCGGACCCTGGAGCTGCTGCTGCCGCTGTGCTTGGACGGCGACCTGCGCCAGCTGGGCTCCAAGGGCTTCGACACGGTCAGCATCCGGCGGTTGATGCTGGACGAGTACCCCGGTGGGCCGAACCGGATCGGCTACGCCTGGATCGAGCTGCGCCGCGAGACGCCCGAGGGCGGCGAGGAGTTCCTCACCTGCGGCATCGGGGTGAAGGCGTCGAAGACCTCGCAGTCGATCAGCGACTCGTGGCGGTTCATCACCAGCCGCCGGGTCGGCCACACGCTGCACCTGGTGGGTGCCGACCGGGTTCCGCTGGGCGCGGCGCAGCTGCGGGAGCTGCTGGGCGCCGACTGCGTGCTCGACGACCAGTCGTTCCGCGCGAAGGTCGCCGCCACCGTCTACGGCGTGCCCGCCGCCCGCTACGGCGACCTGCTGCACCTGCAGCGCACCCTGCGCAACCCCGACGTGGGTCTGAAGGTGCTCGAAGGGCAGCTGGAGCAGATCCTCTCCGACGCGCTGCCGCCGCTGGACGCGGGTTTGATCGAGCGGCTGGCGACCTCGTTCGACGACCTGGAGTCGATCCGCGAGAACATCGTCCGGCTCACGGGCGCGGACAAGGCGTTGACCGCGTTCCTGTCCACCTACTCCGGTTACGCGTTCGGCGCACTGCGCGACCGGTCGGAGGCGATGCGCACCGCGCAGCAGAAGCTGGCGTCGCTGCGCGAGGAGCTGACCGGTCTCGAGTCGAAGTGCACCGCCAAGCGCGAGGACCGGGAGAAGGCCGAGCGCACCATCGCCGAGCTGGAGCAGCGCGAGAGCGAGCTGGAGTCCAGCATCGACGCGCTGCGCTCCCACCCCGCCTACTCGGAGCTGCAGAACCTCCGCGACCGCGAGAAGTTGGTCGAAAGCTCGCGCGCTGCAGCAGTTTCCGCGCTCGACACGGCGACGCGGCACCGGGCGCAGGAGACGCGCTCGGCGGAGTCGGTGCTGGGCGTGCTGCGCCGGCTCACCGGTGACGCCGAGGCCGCAGGCCACGCCGCGACCCGCGCCGGGCAGCAGCTGAGCACCGCGGGCCTGGGTGGCTCCGGTGTGCCGCACCCGCCGCCGGTCCCGGCGGCGGAGCTGGTCGCCGAGTCCGACCAGGTGCGCACCTCCCCAGAAGCGGACGCCGAACCGACCACTGTGGACCGCTACCGGCCGCCGCAGCTCGACGCCGACGCGCTGGCGGCCCAGTTCCGGGACGTGGTGGGCAGTTCCGCGCAGACCGCGACCGAGGCGCGGGACCGTGCCGCGCTGACCCTCGCGCTGCACCAGCAGGCCGTCGAGCTCGACGCCGAGCAGGCGCAGGTCACCGAGCTGCAGCGCAACGCCCGCCAGGCCCAGCTGACCTCGACCGAGGCGGCGGGCCGGCGCAACCAGGCCCAGCAGGAGCTCGCCGACGCCGCTGCGGTGTGGGTCGAGCTGGCCCGCAAGTGGGCCACCGAGTGGCCCGCCGCGACCGAGCAGCCCGCCCCGGAACCGCCGACCGTCGAGGACCTCAGCAACGACCGCGGTGCCAGCCGCAAGGCGCGCGAGCAGGCCCGGCAGTGGGCGCGTCCGCAGCTGCACGAGGCGCGGCGCGCGGTGTCGGCGGTGGAGCAGGAGATCACCGAGCTGCAGGCCGAAACCCGCGTGCGCGAGGAGGAGCTCGCCGAGCTGCGGGCCGGTCACGAGCGGCGGCCGGCACTGCCGTCGTGGGCCGAGGCCGAACGCGACCCGTCGCAGGGCCGCGCCTTCTACGAGCTGGTCGACTTCACCCCGTCGCTGAGCGACGCCGAGCGTGCCGGGCTGGAAGCGGCGCTGCAGTCCAGCGGGTTGCTCAACGCCTGGGTCACCGCAGACGGCCACGTGCCCGGCCTGGCCGACCTGCTGGCCGGCCCCGCCGCTCCGGTCGACCCGACGACCGGCGGCACGCTCGCCTCGTTGCTCACCCCGGCCGCCGTGGCGGACTCCCCGGTGCCGCCGGAGCGCGTCGCCGGACTGCTCGCGACGGTGTCCACCGGCGGAGGCACCGGGCTGTCCGTGTCCACCAACGGTTCCTGGAAGGCAGGGGTGCTCAGCGGCACCTGGCACAAGGACGCCGCCGAGTTCGTCGGCGCGGGCGCGCGGGAGGACGCGCGGGCGCGCCGGGTCGCCGAGCTGGAGGACGAGCTCGCGCGACTCCGCGAAGCGGTCGGTCAGACCGAACGGCGCCAGCGCGAGGCCGGGGAGCACGCGGCCGCCCTCGAGCAGCACGTGGAGGTCTTCCCCGACGACGGCGACCTGCTGACCGCGCAGGCGAAGCTGACCACCGCCCTCGAGACCGCCGAGGACGCCGAGCGGCAGGTCGTGCAGCTGCGCGAGCAGCACCTGGAGGTCGAGCAGCGCTGGCAGGCCGCGCAGAGCGAGCTGGTGCGCGCCGCGGGCGAGGCCGGGCTCCCCGCCGAGACGCAGGCGCTCGACGCCGCGCACCGGGCGGCCGTGGAGGCCCGCTCGGGCATCGACGCGCTGCGCGACGCCGTCGAATCCCGCTGCCTGCCCACGCTGGCCGAACTGCGCGAGATCTCGCTGCACCACGACGTCGCGGTCGCCGACCGGATGGAAGCCGAGTCGCAGGCGGAACGGCGCTGCGCCGAGTACGCCGAGCAGGCCAACGGCCTCGGCGAGCTGACCTCGGCGGTCGGTGGCGCGGCGCAGGAGATCTCCGACAAGGTCAGCGGTTTCGAGCGGGAGCGCGCCGAGCTGCGCGAGAAGCTGCCGCAGGAGCGCGAACGCATCAGCGCGCTGCGCGAGACCGCCGCGCGGCTGGAGACCCAGCTGGAGAACAAGCAGTCCCAGCTGGCCGGCCGGGAGCGGGACGCCGAGTCGGCGACCACCGCGTTCCGCCGGGCGTTGCAGATCCCCGGCCTGTGGGCGGCGGCGGAGGTCTCCTCCGAACCGCCGGGCGAGCTGTCCGACGCCGCCGAGCTGCTGGCCGGTTCGGACCGCAAGGGGTCGAACGAGTCCACCGTGCTCAACCGGCTGCAGACCCTGCAGCACTCGCTCAGCGGGAACTACGACATCTCGGCTGCCGACCAGGACGGCCTGCTCACGGTGACCGTCACCGGTGAGGAGGGCCCGCAGCCCGTCGCCGAAGCCGCGCGGCGGGTGTCCGAGAGGCTGGGTGAGCAGCGCGGGTACCTCAACGAGCGGTACCAGTCGATCTTCGCCGACTACCTGATCCGGGACCTGGCGGAGCGGCTGCGCGGGCAGATGACCATCGCCGAGGACCTGTGCCGGCGGATGAACGAGGTCCTCGACAGCGCCCGCTCCAGCCAGGGCGTGCACGTCCAGCTGGAGTGGCAGCCCTCGGCGGCGCTCGGCGACGACATCAAGCAGGCCATCGAGCTGGTGCGCACGCCGTTCGCCCACCGCAGCGAGGACCAGGACGCGTTGCTGCGGCGGGTGTTCACCGACCTCATCGAGTCCGAACGGGACAGCGCCTCGGGCGGGTACGCCGAGATCCTGGCCCGGGCGCTGGACTACCGGTCCTGGTTCGCCTTCACCGTGCGGGTCCGCGACACCGGCCCGGACGGCAAGCCCCGGGTCCGCCGCCTGCGGCAGCTGTCCTCGGGTGAGACGCGGCTGATCTCCTACGTGACGCTGTTCGCGGCAGCGGCGGCGTTCTACGACGCCGTCAGCGTGTCCTCGGACGGACGCGGCCCGCTGCGGCTCGTGCTGCTGGACGAGGCGTTCGAGCGGTTGGACGACCCGACGATCGCGCGGATGCTCGGGCTGCTGGTGGACTTGGACATGGACTGGCTGATCACGTGGCCGAGCGGCTGGGGCGTGTCGCCGAAGATCCCGAAGATGCACATCTACGACGTCCTGCGCCCGCGCAGCGGCCACGGCATCGCGACCACGCACACCACCTGGACGGGCACGGACCTGCAGCGTCCGAACACCTGACCAGCGATCCCAGAGGAGGTTCCGCCGTGGCGAGCACGGACGCGATCCGGGACGCGCTCGGCGGACCGGAGTTGCGCGGCCTGTGGGAGGCGGCGCGGGAGGCGCTGGCGTCCTCGAGGCCCACGTTCCGGCTGGAACTGCCCGACGACGCGACCCGCGCCGCGGTCGGGGAGCTCTACGGGCGGCCGATGTGGGGCGAGGGCACCCGGATCAGCGTGTCCAAGTTGGACGACGCGGTGCAGAACCGGTTCGGCGTCGGGATCTCCCAGGTCCTGGAGGCCCTGCACGGCTCGGTCGAGGTGGCCGGACCGGCTGCGGAGTTCGACGACGAGCTGCTGCCGGTCCTCGACGAGCACGGGTTGGCGGGCGCGTCGTGGGCCGGGCCGTGGCTGCGGTGGGTGCGCCAGTACGGCCGGATCGGCGAGGCCGAGCTGACCGGTATCGCGCACGCCGCCGCCCGCGTGCTGGCGTCGATGTCGCTGACCGAGCCGCCGCGCTCTTGGACCTCGCGCGCCACGCTGGCCGGGCGGACCGGGTTCCCGCACTCGCTGGACGACGGCACCGCGCTGAGCCGCGTGGTGCTCAAGGCCGCTTCGCTCGCCCAGGGCGTCGACCTCCCCGGCAACGAGCGCGACCGCCGCGCCCTCTGGGAGCGCTGCGGCGTCGCGCCCGACGCGGTGTCCGCGACGGTCCTGACCTGGGCGTTGCCGGTCTCCGGTGACGACGCCTGGTCGGCGGTTGTCCGCGCCCGCACCGAGCTCGGGCTCCCCGCGCACCTGACGCACCTGGACCTCGAGGCCGCCCCGTCACGGCTCGTGGCGTCCGGCACCCCGATCGCGGTCTGCGAGCATCCCCGCGTGCTGGAGGCGGCGGTCCGAGAAGGCCTGCGGCACCCGGTGATCTGCCTGAACGGGCTGCCGTCGACGGCAGCCCGCGAACTCCTCGAACGCCTGACCGCTGAGGGCGCCGTGCTGCACGTGCACGCCGACTTCGACTGGCCCGGCGTCGCGGCTGCCCTCACCGCCCAGCGGCACGGTGCGGTCCCCTGGCGCATGTCGGCCGACGACTACCGCGCGGCCCTCGACCGCGCGGCGCAGGACCGCACGGACCTCCCGAACCTCATCGGCGCACCCGTCCCCACTCCGTGGGACCCCCAACTGGCCGAACTGATGAGCACCACGGCCAGGGCCATCGAAGAGGAGCAGGCCATGCAACCCCTCCTCACCGACCTCCGCCAGGGCCTCTAGGAGCAATGCGGCGAAGCCGCCGTTCCCGGTGTGGCACTCAACCAGCACCAGCACGACCGCAGGGATCCACGCGGCCAGCGGCAGCAGCCGCTCCCCAGCTCGCACCAGCACGACCGCCGGGATCCACGCGGCCCACGGCGGCAGCCGCTCCCCCAGGTGCGGAACTCAGCTCGCACCGCCGCAGGTTCTGAGCGGCTTCGTGGCGAGTACGCCACGACGCCGTGTACCGGCCGTGCACCAGGAGCGGCGCACGGAGTCCTCGGAGCCGCTCAGGTCCTGCCACCCGCACCGCTCAGCCAGACCACGGACACCTAGAACATCCTGTACATGACGTGGAGTCCTACGTAGCCGTGCTCCGGGTGCCGGAAGGCCTCCGGCAGCGTCGCGACGATCTCCATGCCCAAGGACTTCCAGAGGTCCACGGCGCGGGTGTTGGTCTCAACGACCGCGTTGAACTGCATGGCGCGGAAGCCGTCTGCCTGAGCGCGGTCCAGCACGTGCCGCCCCAGGGCGCGGCCGACGCCTCGTCCGGCCGCGTCCGGGTCGACCATGAAGCTGGCGGTCGCCACGTGCGCTCCCGGTCCTTCCCGGTTGGGGCCGGAGATCGCCGTGCCCAGCACGCGCCCGCCGTCCACGGCCACGACGGTCCGCGCGGGTGGCGCGGGGAACCACCGCTCCCTCGCGCGCTGCTCGTCGAGGTCGCGCTCGTACGAGAACGTCTCCCCCGCGGCGATGATCCGCTGCATGAACGGCCAGATCTCCGCCCAGTCGGCGGCCTCGGCTTCCCTGATCTCCATGCCCCCAGCCTCGACGATCGGGCTCGCCGGTGCCAGGGCTTTTTCCCGGAGTGCCGTTCTGCCCGGTTCAGGTAGCTTCCCCGTATGCCGTTGGTCGTGGAGTTCGCCGCGCAGGAGCCGGAGCGCCTGGCGACGTGGTGGGCCGAGGTGCTGGGCTGGACCGTCGTGGGAGGGACGGAAGTCCGCCCCGACGGTCCCGGTGTCCCGTTGCGGTTCGTGCCGACGTCCGACACCAAGGACGGGCAGAACGACGTGCACCTGGACCTGCGCAGCGAGACGCACGGGGAGCAGAACCACATCGTCGAGCGGCTGTTCAACCACGGTGCCCGGTTCGCCGACATCGGCCAGAGCACCGAGGTGCCGTGGGTGGTCATGGCCGACGTCGAGGGCAACGAGCTGTGCGTGCTCGAACCTCGCAAGATCTACGCCTGCACCGGCCCGCTCGCAGCGGTCGTGGTCGACACCACCGACCCGCGTGAGCAGGGCAGGGCGTGGGCCGACGAGCTCGACTACGACGTGGTCATCGAGCAGGCCGAGTTCGTCTCCCTGCGCCCGCCCACGGGCGAGGGCCCGCACCTCGAGTTCCTCCACAACGAGCACCCCAAGCCAGGAATGCTCCGCGTCGTCCTCGGATAGGGGGGAGGCGTCGCTCCGCGTGGCGGTGTGGACAGGAGCAGGAGGGCACAGCGGCTCCGTGGCTCTCTGCGCCACTCCCTGGAGTACGGCGGGTGCACGGCGTCACGGCGCGCTCGCCACGGAACCGCTCAGGAACTGCGGCGGTGCCGGCTGTGTCCCACACCTGGAACAGCGGCGTCGCTGCACTTGAACAGCGAGCACCGTCAAGCGAGGTGATCCCGAGCAGGTCTAAGCCGGTTCGATGATCTTCACTCCGTGGAGCCGGCGGATGAAGTCGGCGCCGAAGGCTGTGGCGGGGGTGTGGGCGCCTGGGGCCGGAGCGTCGGCGACGAGGGCGCTGACCGAGCGCAGGACCGCGTCGGCGGTCATGTCGTAGGTGTCCGGCCCGATGAGCGCCGCGGAGACCGAGCGGCCCTCGGCGTCGGTGGCCTCGGCGAAGACCTCGACCCAGCTGTGCTGCCGGGTCGCTCGCCCCGGGCCCTTCACGAAGGCTCCGATGGCGGCCTTGCCCGCGCGCTGGACCGGCGCGGACCCGAGCACCTTCTGCCCGAGCTTGCCAACCCCGTCGCCGACCTCCGGCACGGGCAGCCGGGCGAACGTGGTGATGGTGCCGATGCCGGTGCTGCGGTAGGCGGTCGCGACATCGCCCCACGGCAGCGAGGTCACCTGGCGCGGTCCGGACGGGAAGGCCACCTCGCGGCGCCGCCACGCGAGCGGGACCGTGCGCAGCTCGCCGTCGACGCGAGCGCGCCCGCCCAGCGCGGCGCCTTCGAGAGCGCTCTTCAGCGTGCCGGGGCTGATCCGCCCGCCCGCCTGGAAAGCGAGGTCGAGATTGGTCGCGCCGGGCAGTTCGGCGGCGACCATGGCGGCGAGGCAGTCGGTGGGCACCACGTCGAAGCCGGACCCGGGCAGCAGCACCACTCCGGCCGCGCGGGCGTCCTCGTGCCGGGCGAAGATCGATTCGAACACGTCGATCTCGCCCGTGATGTCCAGGTAGTGGGTGCCTGACCGCAGGCACGCCTCGACCACCGGCGCAGCCGTCGCCGAGAACGGTCCCGCGCAGTGCGCGACGACGTCGATGTCGTGCAGCATCTCGGCGACCCGGGCGGGCTCGGAGAGGTCGAAGATCCGCGACTCCAGCCCGCGCGGGGCGGCGAACGCGGCCACCTTGCCCGGGTCGCGACCGGCGACCACCGGCCGTTCCCCGCGCTCCACCGCCAGGTCGGCCACCAGGCGGCCGGTGAAGCCGTTCGCGCCGTAGATCATCCAGGTCATCGCGTTCCCTTCGCCGTCCTCACCCCCGCTAACGAACACCGCTCAGAGCGGTCACGGGTTGCCTGGGCGTCGCCGATCACCCGTTCAGCGCGAGCACGGAGTCGACGATCAGCCAGCCGCCGAAGAGCACGAACAGGGCGGTGGCGCCGTAGCGGACGGCCTTCTCCGGCAGGTGCCGGCCCAGCAGCAGGCCCACTCCGATGGCCAGCGCGTCGGCCAGGACCATGCCGACCGTCGAGCCGATCCAGGTGCCGAGCCAGTCGTAGTTGGTGGCGAGGGTCACCGTCGCGAGCATCGTCTTGTCGCCGAGCTCGGCCAGGAAGAACGCCAGCGTGACCACGAGCACCGCGGAGCCGAACTTGCGGTTGGCCTTCTGCCGCTCCTCCTCGGTGAGGTGGTCGCCACGCAGCGTCCAGGCCGCGAAGAACAGGAACGCGATGCCGGCGACGAGTGCGATCCACTCGGTCGGCAGCAGTTCGCCGAGGCCGAACCCGAGAGCCACCGAAATCGCGTGCACAACGGTCGTGGCGACGGTGATGCCGAGCAGCACCTGCCACCACCGGTATCGAGTGGCGAACGTCATCGCCATCAATTGCGACTTGTCGCCCAGTTCAGCCACGAAGATCGCCGCAGAACTCAGCGCAACGCTGCCCAGCACGATGCGGAAAAACCACCTTCCAGAGGACTCCGAAGGTCTCGTCCACCTCGAACGCAAGGCTCGCGACCGGGTGCGAAATTGTTGCACCAGCATGTCGACCGCGAATTCGCGGACTACTCCCCTTCAACCGCGAATCGACGCTACCGGAAACATCGAATGCGGTGAAGATCGGGGCGCGTAGCAATTCGCATTTCCATTCCGCCAAATGCTCCTTTCGGCATGCCGCAAATCCAGGTGCGCCAGCGCGACGAGAGCGGGCTCACCCCCAGCCCGGGAAGACCCGCGGGCCCCTCGCCGTTGAAAGGGGCGGTCGATGCGTTCCGTGTCCCCGGGCCTCACCCATCGCCTTCGCGGAACACCGTCCGGCAGGAGCCGCGTCGCGCCACTCGCCGAGAGGCGACCGACGCATCGACCCCCACACCCACCACGCGGCCGCCGCTCCCTCTCCTCGGAGCGACGGCCGCACCGGTGTGCGTCACCAACGGGTCCGAGCCAGCGGCAGGTCCAGCATCCTGGTGGGCGGGCGAGACAGCGCTGCACGCGCCTGCCGGCCCCTCGACTCGACGAGAGCGGGCTCACCCCCAGCCCGGGAAGACCCGCGGGCCCCTCGCCGTTGAAAGGGGTGGTCGATGCGTTCCGTGTCCCCGGGCCTCACCCATCGCCTTCGCGGAACACCGTCCGGCAGGAGCCGCGTCGCGCCACTCGCCGAGAGGCGACCGACGCATCGACCCCCACACCCACCACGCGGCCGCCGCTCCCTCTCCTCGGAGCGACGGCCGCATGGTTCGCCAGAGCCTTCAAGAGCTGGCCGAACGGCTGGGCTGGGGGCACCGCTGTCCCACCGGCGCGCGGCCGCCGGGACAGCTGCGCAGCCCGAATGTCGTTTTGGCACAACACGGTTTGATAACAGCGCGCACGTAACCTCTTTCGGGTACCGATCGAGGCGAGGTGGTTTCAAACCGGTGATCCGCCCCTAGGATCACGCCGCGTGATGCCTCCGTTGAAAGCTGTTGCAGAGGGCCACCGGCGGCTGCTCGGCCTCACCGCCACGCTCACCGATGAGCAGGTGGCCGCCCCCTCACTCCTGCCTGGCTGGTCCCGCGGGCACGTGCTCGCACATCTCACCGACAACGCCCGCGCCTACGCGCGGGTGTGCTCGCTCGCGCTCAACGGCGAGCTCGTCGATGCCTACGAGGGCGGCCAGGCCGAGCGCGACGCCATCGTCGAAGGGCTCTCCGGCGGGAACGCTTTTTCCCACCACGACGGTCTGAACCGCCACATCGGCGTGCTCGAAGCCGTCTGGTCGCACGCTTCCCCCGCCGACTGGGAACGCCCGGTGCGCTACCGCAACGGCGACCTGGCCGGGATCGTGCACATGCGCTGGCGCGAGGTGTGGATCCACCTCGTGGACCTGGACCTGGGCGTCGGACCGCAGGAGTGGACCGAGGAGTTCTGCCACCACACCATCGAATTCCTGCTGCCCAGGCTGCCTTCCGGGGTCGCGCTGCGGCAGACCGATGGCCCGCGGCGCTGGTCCGCCGACGGTGAGATCAGCGCGGTGGCCGACGTCGAGATCACCGGCCGGGCGCACGACCTGGCCGCATGGCTGGCCGGGCGCTCTCCGCAGCGCCTGCCCTCCGGAGACCTGCCCGAACTCGGCCCGTGGCCGCCGCACCCGGCACCGGCGGACCGCTCGCACCTCGCCGCCGGCTAGGCCCGCTCGCGAGGTGCTCGCCACGGCACCGCTGGAGGACCTGCGACGGAGGCAGGCCTGGGCTCCACACCGGGAGCAACGGCCGGGACCAGACCACGTGGGTTCTCCAGCGGTGCTGCGGCACCACGCGGAGCACCGGCGCACACGTGGATCGCCTCCGGTCTTCCGCGGTCAGTCCAGTCCTGCGAAGAGGTCCGTCTCCCAGCGGGAAGGGCCCTCGCCCGGGCCCCGCTCCCCGCGGACCAAGACGTAGTGCTCGCGGCCGAACTCGGGGTCGTTGACCATCTTCGCGAAGAAACCGTCGTCGTCGATGTTGACCTGGCTGCGGTAGGCGCGCAGGGCGGCGAGCTTGTGGGCGTGGAACTCCCGGCCGTCGATCTGAGCGGTCAGCTCCTCGTCCGGAACGGTGCTCGGTTCGAAAGCCGCGACGGCCTCCTCGGACAACAAGCCCTCGTCCACCGCGCGCTTGAGCAGCGAACGCGGCATCGCCGTCCAGTACACCTTGGGCACGTCCCAAGCCTCGCCGAGCTCCGGCTCGTAGGACGGGTCGGCGGCGGGTTCGAGGGCGCCCATCAGCGCCTTGTTGGCGGCGATGTGGTCCGGGTGGCCGTACCCGCCGTTCTGGTCGTAGGTGACGGCGACGTGCGGACGTTCAGCGCGCAGCACGGCGACCATCGCGCGGGTCACCTCGGCCGGATCGGCGGAGGCGAAGGCGCCCGCGGCGTGGTTGGTGTCCTCACCGGCCATGCCGCTGTCGTGGAAGCGGCCGGGACCGCCGAGCCAGTGGTGCTTGATGTCGCCGAGTTCGTCCAGCGCGCGCACGATCTCGCCGCGCCGGTGCTCGCCGAGCTCCTGCGGCTTGTCGCGCAGGTGCGCGAGGTCGTCGGCGATGACCTCGCCCAGCTCACCACTCGTGCAGGTCACGAGGCTCACGGTGGCGCCTTCGGCGCTGTAGCGGGCCATGGTCGCGCCGGTCCCGGTCGCCTCGTCATCGGGGTGGGCGTGGACCAGCAGCAGTCGGCGTTCGCTCATGTCCTCCGAGCGTAGCGACTGGCACCGACACTGGTCGGCGATGTGGTGTTCGTCGCTGCCTCACGGCGCCTTCGGCACCAGCACCACCCAGACCTGCCCGGGCGCGAACTGCACCGGCTCGCCCGCTTCGGTGGTGTAGGTGGTGCCGAGCTCGGGGGCCGGGCGGTCCCAGTGCGCGTTGAACTTCAGACCGTCGCGCAGCACCACCGCCCGCCCGCTGCCCACGGTCTCGGCGAACGGTGAGACGTTGCCCCCGACGTCCTGGAACGGTGAGCTGAACACCGGAACCTCTTGCAGCACAACGGTGCTCGCAGCACCGGGTCCGCTGTCGGTGGTCACGTAGGGCTTGCCGTCCATCGACACCAGCCAGCGCCCGCCGTCCCAGTCGAACCCGATGCGCGCGTAGCGGTAGGCGATCTCCTCGTGCCCGGTGGGCACACCACCCGCCGCCGGAGCCGGACCGAACACCAGCGGAGCGGCCGGCGACCAGCCCGCACCCGGTGGCAGGCGGTCGGTGCGCGCGAAGAGGTTGTGCGGCGCCCGGCCCGGCCCCCGGTAGAACGCGCCGGGAAGGGTCTGCTGCGAGGCGTTGGTGACCGAGGAGCGGCCGATCTCCGGCAGCAGTTCCGGTGCGGCCCCGGAAAAGGCGAGCGTCGGCCGGCCGAACTGGGGCAGCAGCCGCAGGTCGGTTTGGCGCGCGCTTCGGACCGGCCCGACCACAGGCGGTGTGTGCGAGGCGAAGATGCCGATCAGGCGGCTGATCCCGGCCTCGACGGGTTCCACGTAGATCATGTCCGCAGCGCCGGTCCCGGTGTGCGGACGCGCCTTCGGCGCGTTGTCGATCTTGACCGCGAGCACCGGCGGTCCGGGTGGCGGTGGAGGCGGGGGCGGCGGCTCAGGGGCGGGTTGCGGCACCGGGTCGAGGGTCGGCAAGGACACCGTCTCGGTCGGTTGCACCGCCAGTCCGGCGGCCACCAGCAGGATCGCCGACACCAGCGTGCCGACCACGCGCACAACCCACATCGCCCCTCCACCGCGTAGCCTCGCCCGGCCGGTGGACGAGGACAAGCGGCCGAACGGCCCAGCTTCAGGGCTGCTGGCGCACGATCTCCTCGATGGTGGTGGCGATCTGGGACTCGCTCGTCCGCTTGTCGATGCCGAGGCCGGCGAGGATGCCGTCGCCGTCCTCGTGCTCGAGCAGGGCGAGCAGGATGTGCTCGGTGCCGATGTAGTTGTGGCCGAGCCGCAGGGCTTCCCGGAAGGTCAGCTCCAGGACCTTCTTGGCGTCGGCGTCGAAGGGCACCAGCGCGGGCAGCTCCTCGACGGCCGCGGGCAGCGCTGAGGTGGCGGCGTCGCGGACGGCGTCGAGCGCCACGCCCTGGGCCTGGACCACCTTGGCGGCCACGGCGTGCTCCTCGCCGAGCAAGCCGAGCACCAGGTGCGCGACGCGGATCTCGTCGTTGCGGGCCTCGTGGGCGGCGTTCTGCGCGAGCACCACGACGTTGCGCGCGCGTGGCGTGAACTTGCCGAAACCAGCGCTGGGATCGAGCCCGGCCTCCTCAGACCCCTTGGCCACGAACCGCTTCTGCGCGGCCTGCTTCGACACCCCCATGCTGCGGCCGATGTCGGTCCAGGACGCGCCCGTGCGACGGGCCTGGTCGACGAAGTGCCCGATGAGGTGGTCGGCCACCTCACCGAGGTGCTCGGCGACGATCACGGCGCCCTCGAGCTGGGCGAGCGGTTCGTCGTTGGCCTTCTTGATGCCGTCGATGAGGTCGTCGAGCCGGATGGTCGGGATCTCGTTCTTGTCAGCCATGCGTCAACCATAGGTTGACGAGGAAGCAGCGTCAACCTCATGTTGACGCCATCGACCGTGCGGTCGGACGGCGGTAGCGTTCGAGCTACGGGGGAGGTGAGCGCATGCGCGAGGAAGCGGAATCGGAGTGCCGCGGCTGCGGCGGCACCGGCAACATCAAGGTGGCCCGCCGGTTCATGGCTCTCGACACCGGTGAGGTGTCCACGGTGATGGCCTTGGGGCGCTGCCCGTACTGCCGGGAAAACCCGGGCCGACAGCGGGGCGGTGGGCCTCCCGTGTGAGGATCAACCCATGTCGGACGAGGGTGGCGACAACGCCGGTATCGACGCCAACGGCCCCAACGCGCTGTGCTCGTCGTGCGGGGGCCTCAAGAAGATCAGCGAGCCGCGCCTCTACATGATCCAGGCCACCGAGGAGATGCAGACCGGCATGACCATGGCCGAGTGGCGAACGTGCCCGCAGTGCACCGGCAAGGGCTACCGCCGCGGCATCAACCCTCCTGCCTGATCCACGGTTTCGGGAGGACGGGCCGCGCGGAGGCGGGGGGTCGCTCCGCCCGGCCCGTCCCCTCCCCACCGGGAGGCACGAGTCGGGCCCCCGGGGGGAGAGGGCCCCGGCTCGCTCCCTCGCTGGCCGGGGGCCGACTGGGGGGTTCGGCCCTCGCTCGGCCAGTCGAGCCGCTAGCACGGCCCGCACTCCTCCCCCTCAGAGGTCCCACGACGGGGAGGAGGGTCGGAAAGGCGTTGTCACGCGCGGTCGCGGTGGTGACGGGGGCGGCGTTGCGCACCTGCCCAGGTGGCCGGCTCCCCGCGGAGGCTTCCCACTACGCCGTGGAAGCGCTTCATCCATCATGCCGGATCGCACGCGCGTTCGGACCCGCCGACTACGGATAGTCACATCACACGTCATGCCCGTCACACAGGCGCAACTCCGAGCCACCGCCACATCGTCGGGCCGGACGCAGGACGGGCACCCGGCGGCCCCAGGTGCCCGCTGCTGACGACGCCGGTCAGATCCCGCAGTCGGGCGCGGACCAGGTGTCGGCTCCACCGGCGACGTGGACGTGGTCGTCGTGCCCCGGGTAGCCCGGGCCGAGGATCTCACCGAAGCCGTGGTTGCGCGCCTGCTTCGCCAGGGCGCAGAAGCCCTGCGACCCGGCGCCCAGATCGGCGGCGTCACCGTGGAGGTGGCGGCTGTTGGGGGCCCCGCCGACGGAGTCGTTGCAGGACACGCTGCGGAAGCCGCCGTTGACCTGGATCGGCGCGTCACCCAACGCGTGCCGCATCGCCTGGAGCTTCCACATCGTCACCAGTGCGTTGGACCTGGCCTCCGAGGCCGAAACCTTGCCGCCGGACCAGTCGGAGTTGCAGTTGTTGAGCTCGGAGTAGTCGAAGTGGGCGGGCGAGCAGTCGTCGTCTTGCAACTCGTAGATCTTGGCGAAGGTGGACTCGCCCGCGGCTCCGTCGGCGGGCAGACCGTACGCCTCCTGGAACCGGGCGACGGCGTCCTTGGTGCCCGGCCCGAAAACGCCGTCGATGGCGAGCTTTCCGCCGCTGCCCGGATAGCCGGCGACCCGGATCTGCAAGTTGCGGACGTCGTCACCGGAGTCGCCTTCGCTGAGCGACTTGCTCCAGGTGTAGCAGCCGTCGGCCTTCGGCGCGGGCGCCGCGGGTGCGGACACCGCGACGGGCGCGACGAAGGTCGCGGCGGCACCGGTCACGAGTGCAGCTGCCACACCGGCTGATCGTGTGCTCTTCATGCGGGAACACCTCTCGCTGCGAGGGAAGGACTTGCAGCTGCGGATGTTTCCGGAAGAACCCCACGAACTAGTGCTGTTGTCAGGAAATCACCAAAAAAGGCACAACGCGGTCGAACCCGGCCGTCCAGACGGCCGATCCACCACGACACCGGCGAACCGACACGACCCCGAGCAACCCCTACCCGACCACGACCCCGTCCGCGGACCGCACGAGATCACCGGCACCCGCTCGGTGAGAACGTCAACGACAGGAGCAGGCCCCACCACGCGACAACCGCCCGGTTCCACGGAGGGCCCGCCGCGCCACGACGTGCACACCCCACCAACACGCGCGCTCCTCCCGGGAAGGCCGGGCGTGTCTCTCCTGGTCACAACTCCGCTCGTTTCGAACTTCGCGCGGAATTCGACGCCGCCTCGTCCAGGCGGAAGTTCGCGCGAAGTTCGACCCCCAAGCCTCCAAGGAACTAACAGTGAGGCGAGAACCGCCCCCACTCGACGCAAGACCACTCCCCTCCCCCGAGGACCGCGAACCCGCGAACCCGCGAACCCGCGAATCTGCGCCATCCCGCGGAAGACCCGTCCAACTCGCTCGAGAACCGCCCCCCACGGCACGCCCCTGAACCCCATGAGAGGCCGTGAACCCAACGAGACGACCGTGACCCCAGCGGAGGGACCGCGGGCTCGGGTTCTCGGTTGTCGTGAGGGGCGAGGGTCGGGAGGAGTTCTCCTCCGGCGGAGCGGTCACCCCAGCGAGACGACCGCAGACCCTCACGAGACGACCGGGCACCCTGCCGAGATCCCGCGTCACCCCGTGGATACCGCGCCACCTACGCCGCCTCTCGCACTGCCTCACCAACGCGCGCCCTTGTGGGAAGCCCGGGCGTGTCTGCCCTGGTCACGTCCCCGCGTGTCGAGGTTCGCGCGAAGTTCGGTGGCGCATCGGCAGAGTCGAACCCGAGCGAACCTCGACCCTCACGCCTCCAGGGACGACCCTCAGGCCTCGCGGGGACCACCCCCAGGCCTCCAGGGACGACCTTCAGGCCTCGAGGGGACAACCCCCAGGCCTCCAGGCACGACCTTCAGGCCTCGCGGGGACGACCCCCAGGCCTCAGGGACGACCTTCAGGCCTAGAGGGGACGGACGGTGAGGATCTGCTCCGCGTGGCCGACGGGCCCGTCGACGTCGTGCAGGTCGGTGCTGGTCAGGCCCTGCCCACGGGCGCCGAAGGTGACCTTGGTGTCCAGCCCGGTCCACTCGCCCGAGGGCTGCCGGTGGAGGTGGAGGGTGAGGTCGACGTTGGGGAACATCCACTTCGTCGGTTCCTGCCGCACGGCGATGCCGTTGGCGGTGTCGATGAGCGCGACGAACGAAGCCAGCGGGCTCACCTCCTCCCCCACGACGAGCTCGTGCCCGGTGGTGACCCACGCGGTGGTCCGGCCCGGCCGCGGTTCACCGACGACGCGGGTGTGCAGCGATTCGATGAAGCCGCCGGACCACACGGACCCCATCGGCCACGGCTCCAGCTCGTTCGGGGGCGTCAGCGAGGCGGGCTCCCCACCGGCGACGACCTCGGTGTCCACCTCGGCGAGCAGCCACGCGCGCGCCCGCACGACCGCGCGTCCGCCGATGACCACGGTCGCCTCGGTGAGCTCGATGGTCCGCCCGGGGCGCACGGTCTCGACGTGGATGTCGAACTCCTCCAGCGCGATCTGCCCGAGGATGTCGAAGCTGATCCGGCTCATCACCAGGTCGGGACGGCCTTCAGCGGTTCTGGCCTGCTCGATCGCGTGGACGATGAGCCCGCCGAGCGGGCTGAAGTGCTGCTCATCCGCGCGCCAGGCCCCACCGACGTGCGCGGTCGGCTTGTACCGGCCGTCTCCCACGCGTGCGAAGTACCCGTCCCCCACCGTCGCGACCAACGAACTGCGCTCCCCCGTTCAGCGGAAATGTGCCGTCCCAGGATAGGGAGCAACCGGCCCCGGGGGACCCGAACAGGACCGGGATCACGACCGGGCGCGTGCAGCCGGGCGTGGTCCAGTGGAGCGCGCAGCGGAGCCGCGGGGCCGGGTCCACCGCACACCAGGCAGCGACGCCCCTCGCGGTCCGGCCCACTCCTCGCAGGCGTGGGGGACTGCGCCACGGTCGGAGCAGTGTGCCTGGAACCACCCGAGGCTGCGGGGCACGGCGCAGCGCGCACGGGTGACCCGGACGGCCGAACGGGTCGATCAGCGCAGGTCGCGGCGCATGAGGACTCGTGGGTGCCCGGCCAGCACGGAGCTGGTGCCGGTGACGTAGGTGAACCCGGCGCGCTCGAAGTTCGTGCGGATCCCGGCGTAGGCCATGGTCAGGTCGACCTTCGCGCCGCCGTTGTCGAGCGGGTACGCCTCGACCGCCGGGGCGCCGTGGGACCGGGCGAACTCGACGGCTCCCTCGATGAGCGGGTGCGAGAGGCCCTTCTTCCGGTAGCCGGGGCGCACGCGGACGCACCACAGCGACCACACGGGGAGGTCGTCGACCCAGGGGATCTTGCGGTTGCGCGCGAAGGTGGTCTCCGAGCGCGGGGCGACGGCGGCCCAGCCCACCGGCTCGTCGTCGGAGTACGCGAGCACCCCCGGTGGCGGATCCGCGCGGCACAGGCCGGCGACGTACTCGCCGCGGGCCTCGCCGCGCAGCTCGTTGTTGAGCTTCGACGGGATGCGGTAGCTCAGGCACCAGCAGACGTTGGCCCCGGCGGACTTCGGACCGATCACGACGCGGACGTCGTCGAAGACGGCAGCAGGGCGGATCTCGATGGCCACGACGTCACTGTGGCACGAACCGGCGCGCCCCACGATCGATGCGCGGTCCCGGACCGGTGGACGTGATGAGCAGCGCCCTAGCGGGCGGAACGGACCAATTCCCCTGGTCGTATCGCGGGTGCGGGCAGATGCTGCGGCAATGACGACCCGCGCACCCCTGAGCCGAACCGATCACACGATGCCGCCCGGGCTGCTGCAGCGGTTCCGCGTGCAGGTCGAGCGCCGGTCGTCCGGGCGAGTGCTCGACATCGGGGCGCGCGACCTCGACGAGCTGCCCGCCTACCAGTACCTCAGCCACCTGGCGCTGGTGGACGCGGGCTCGGAGATCCGCGAGACGCGCCTGCCGCTGCCGGCCGAGAAGAGCGACGCCTCGCCGGACGACCTGCCGTTCCCCGACCGCTCGTTCGACGTCGTCGTGTGCCGGTTCGTCCTGCACCGCGCGGAGGACCCGGCGCGGGTGGCCTCGGAGATCGCCCGGGTGCTCCGCCGGACCGGCCAGCTGCTGTTCGTCGACATCGCGGGTGGCGTGAACGGGCTCGACGTCCTGACCCACCTGCGGCTCGGCGGGCTCGTCACGCACGACGTCGACTCGTCACGTCCCCGTGGGAATCCGCGGTCAACGCTGGTGCAGGGCATCGCGGCGCACCTGCCCCCGCAGTACGTGCGGGAGTTCGCGTGGCTGTCGGGAGGCGCCCGAACAGGAGAACACCATGACGCGGAAAGTCGCGGACTGCAGGAGAACACCTAGCGAGAGCGGCTGCTCGCTGACGATCGCCGGCGAGGAGGACGAGGTCGTCCGCGCGGCCGTCGAGCACGCGGTGTCGACGCACGGGCACTCCGACACCCCGGAGTTGCGCGAGCAGATCCGCGCCGTGCTGGAGGACGAGGTCGAACCGGGCTCGGCGAGCCTGCGGTTCGTGCAGCTCATCGAGTTCCGGACCCGTCGCGCCGACGAGCTGAACAAGCTGGTGGAGGAGTGGGAGAGCCGCGCCGGCGGGAAGCGAGCGGCCACCCGCGCCCTGCTCACGCACTCCCACGAGCAGCCCGACGTGTACTACGAGTTCATCGAGTTCCCCTCGTACGACGAGGCGGTCGACGCCCACATGCCCGAGGCCGACGAGCTCTCCCAGCGGATCCGCGACCTCTGCGAGGGAGAACCGACGTTCCACACCCTCGACGTCGTGCGGCCCCACGAGCTCTGACACACCCTGCTTGTTCTGGAGCAGATGCTCCACTACTCTGCTCGCCATGCCACGCCCCCGCCTGCACGACCTCGACCAGGCCCTCGACGTGGCCGAACGGCTCGTCGCCGAAGGCGGGCCGGGAGCGCTCACGGTGCGCGCGCTCTCGGCAGCGACCGGAGTTCCCAACGGGGCGATCTACCACGGTTTCGGCTCGCTGGCGGCGTTGCGCGGGCGGTTGTGGCTGCGGGCCGCGGTCGACTTCCTGGACCTGCAAGCGCAGCTCATCACGCAGGCGCTGGACGCGGGATCGCCGCCCGACTCGGCCGTGAACGCGGTGATCGCTGCCGCCGACGCTCCCGCGGCGTTCGCCGACCAGCGCCCGGCCGCCGCCCGGATGCTCATGACGGTGGACCGGAACCAGCTGCTCGGGCCCGAACTTCCCGATCAGCTCGCGGATTCGTTGCTGGACTTGGACCGGAGGCTGGTGTCCGAGGTGCTCTGCCGCCTGGCGGTGGCGCTGTGGGGGCGACGGGACGACGAGACCGTCGAGGTCATGACGACCTGCGTCGTGGACCTGCCGACGGCGTTGCTGCGCCGAGCGTTCCACCAACCCGGCCCGGACGGCTCGGTGCGGATCAGCGCCGACCGGCGTGCCCGTCTCGCCGCGGCCGTGCGCGCGGTGCTCCACGACGCACCACCCACCCGCCAGCCACCCCGACCTGCAGGAAGTTGCACATGACCACTCGCGCGACGCCCCCGCACCACCCACCGGAACTGCTCAGCGGAGCGAAGCAGATCTCCGTCGGTCCTGGCCTGACCGGCCTGCTCTGGACGCGGGTGAGCACGCAGCTCACCAGCTCCGCTCGGCAGCACCTGCGCGGGACGTTCCCGGCCGCTGCGGTCCAGGCGTTCACCGCGACCACCGAGGACTACTGGCTGAACTGGCTCTCCGACGAGAACCTGGACCGGTTGGACGGCCTGGTCATCGTCGTCGACGCCGACGGCTTGCCGATCGCCTGGGTCGCGAGCAACGACCGGGAGCTCGGCGGCCGCAGGTGCTTCTACGCCAACTCGGCGGGCGTCCACCCCGACCACCAGGGCACCGGCATCACCAGCAGGATCTGGCGGGTGCTGCTGCGCGCAGCGATCATCAAGGCCGCACCACGCACCCTCCACGCGGTGATGCGGACGGCGAACCCGCTGGTCTACGGCGCGTGGTCGTCGGCCGCCGGTCGCACCGGCACCACATGGCCCGCGCCCGGGACCGAGGTGCCGGAGCACGTCCGCCAGATCTCCGTGGACGCCGCCACCGAACTGGGCCAGGCCGACCGGCTCGACCCGAGGACGTTGGTCATCAGCGAGGCGTACGACGACACCGAGGCCGGCTTGTGGACGCAACGTCCCACCTCGGACCGGGCGGACGTCGACGCCTGGTTCGACTCGATCCTCGGGCCTCGCGATGCGATCGTGCTCGTCGTCGCGTTCCACCCGCTGCGCATCCTGGTGGACGAGGCCCGGCGGGACCTCCGCCGCACCCTCGGACTGCGCCCCTCCCGTTCCCGCAGCTCCCGCGCCTGAGCAGCCCCGAAGCGCCGAGCGCGTCGCAGGACGCGAGTGGCGTCGTGGACCATGGGACGGCCACGATGACCGGCGTTGAGGAGGGACCGGGTGTCAGGGCAGTTGTGGGCCTTCATCGGAGCGTGCTTGGCCGTGATCGTCGTTCCGGGCCCCGACCTCGCGTTGCTGCTGCGCAACGCCGCTGTCGCCGGTCGATCCGCGGCGTCGGCGACGGCCTGCGGGATCATGACGGGCAACACGATCCTCGCCACAGCCGCCGTGGCAGGGTTGACCGCCCTCCTGCAGGCGTCGGGCCCGCTCTACAACGGCCTCCGCCTCGTGGGCGCGGCGTACCTCATCTACCTGGGCGTGCGCGCACTGATCGACCTCACCCGCAGGCGCCCCGCACCCGCCGAGCCGCAGTCGGTTCCGGTCGCCCCTGCCCTGCCGGGACGGCTCGCCTTCCGCCAAGGCCTGCTCAGCAACCTGCTCAACCCCAAGGTCGCCGCCTTCTACCTCGCGCTGTTCCCCCAGTTCAGCCTGCCCGGGATGCCGACGCTGGCGCAGCACACCCTGCTCGCAGGGCTGTTCTGCTTGCTCTCGCTGATCTGGTACGTCCTGCTCATCGCGGTCCTCGGCCGCGTCCAGACCTGGCTGCAGCGGCGGACGGTCCAGCGCAGCATCACCGGCGCCTCCGCAGCTGCCCTCATCACACTCGGCACCGGCCTGGCCCTCCAAGGCTGACCGCAGATGACTTCTCGCCTCGCCCGGAGTCCCACCCTCGAGACGGGCGATCCGGGTGGGAGGAACGATGACCATCGAGGCGAACGGCGTCACGCACGGGGTCGAGCACTTCGGCGACGCGAGGGCACCGCTGGTCCTGTGCGCGGGAGGGACGACGATGCTCTCCTGGCCGGACGCGCTCTGCGAGGGCCTCGCCCGGGGTGGACGGCACGTCGTTCGCTACGACCTGCGTGATTCCGGTACGTCGACGACGGTCGACCCCGGCGCACCGGCGTACACGCTGCGCGACCTCGCCGCCGACGCCGCGGCCCTCGCCCGCGAGCACGACGACCGGCCGGCGCACCTGGCGGGCGTCGGCGTCGGCGGCATGGTCGCCCAGGTCGCGGCACTGGAGCACCCCGAGGCGTTCGCCGCCCTGACCCTCGTCGGAACTCGGCCCGTGGCCCCAGGCCCGGTCGACGACGACCTCCCCGACCACGACGCGGAGGCGATGGGTCGACTGTTCGCGCGCACTGCCCCCGACTGGTCCGACCGCCAGGCGGTGGCGGAGCACGCTGCCGGTGAGGCTGTGATCCTCGGCGACGACCCGGAGACCGCCCGAGTCCTCGCCCAGCGCATCTGGGACCGCACGCCGAGCAGGCTCCCTGCGGTGCACCAGGCCAACCAACTGGGCGCCGTCTTCGCCGCACTGGACTGCGCGCCGCGCTGGCGCGAGCGGCTTCCCGAGCTGACCTTGCCGACCCTGGTGGTGCACGGCCGCCGCAACCTGTTCTTCCCCATCGGCAACGGTGAAGCGCTCGCTCACGAGGTCCCGGGCGCACGGCTCCTCGTGCTCGACGACGCCGCCACGGCAATCCCCGACGCGGCCGCCGACGCGGTCGTGGCGGCAATGCTGGACCTCTGGCCCGCCCCCACACGGGTCTAAGGACCGGCTCTCAGTGACAGGTCCAGGGCCGTCATGAGCTGGGCGACCCTGTTCTTCCCGGTGGGCGCTGCGGGATAGCGGCGGAGGACGTCGACGAGTCCCGGTGTCGCGCGCCGACCGGCCCGCTCGACGCACCGGTCACCCACAGCCGGAGCACCACCTGCGGCCAGTTCCGCCGCCCGCGCCGCGTGCGCGGTGGCGCGCAGGATGTGCCCGACCTGGCTCGCTCGCGCCAGGGGGTGGAGGTACGCGGCAGCGGCGGCATCGCCGGCGGCGTGCGCAGCGTGCTTCGCGGCTTCGGCGACGGCGTCCTTGGCCGCTCGGTGCGCGTCCACCGCCGCGACCCGCTGCAGCGTCGTCCGGTCAGCCCCCACCGCGAAGCTCCGAGCAGCGTCGACGGCGACCCGAGGCCTCGGGTCGCCGGGACGGTCTGCCTCGAAGAGCTGCAACACCTCCCCAGCGCTCCCCGCGGCGAACCGAGCCACCACCCGCAGGTCGTCCATGCTCAACTCGACGTCCCCAGGCCCGATCCCATGCCCGCATGCTCCCAGCAGGACAGTCGAACGCGCGGACATCACCGCAGTCCTCAGCCCGTGCGTCGCGCGAACACGACGACGTTGGCGAGGTAGCGACCACCTGCGGCGTCGAACCGGCCGCCACAGGTGATGAGCCGGAGCTCCGGCAGAGCGGTGGCCCCGTAGACGGACCCGGTGGGGAACTCGTCCTTCGGGTGCTCCTCGACCCGGTACGTGGTGAAGACCGCCGACGTCCCATCAGCTCGGTCGATGACCACCTCGGTTCCCTCGCTGAGCTTCGGGATCCGGTAGAAGACGGCCGGGCCGACCGAGGTGTCCACATGACCGGCGATCACCGCCGGCCCCCTCTCCCCCGGCTCTGGACCGTTCCGCCACCAGCCCGCGACCTCACCCGTGTCGGGAGGGATCAACGCGCCGCGGGAATCGACGTCGAGCGGAACGACAGGAGCATCGATGCCAGCGTCGGAGATGCGAACCCTGCTCGGCTCAGCGGCAGGACGCCCTTCCAGCTCCGGCCAGTCGCTCTCGACCGCCACGCGTGCAGCACGGTTCGGGAGGTGAGCACTGCCGTCACTTCCCTGGCACCCGGCCAGCAGGAGCACCAGGAGGGAGCAGGCGCCGGCGACACCAGCGCCCACCCTCCTCGAGCTCTTCGGACCTTCAAGCGTTCTCACTCCGCGGAGCTCGCCCGGCGGTGCCGAACCAGGGCGCCTCCAGCAGTCAGCAGCACGGCGCCGGCGAGACCGACGGGCACGACATGAGATCCGCTCTCAGCCGTTCCGCCGTGCCCGGTTTCCACACCGCCGGTCGGTGGCGTCCCCGAATCCTCATCACCGCTGGTCGTCACCCCGGACGGCGCGTCGGCCGACCCTTCGGCAGGCGCAGCGGCCTCCGCACCACCTCCGAGAGATTCGCAGGCCATGCCGTCGCTGTCGGCGTCCAGGCGCTCGGGATCTCCAGGCTGCGCCTCGAACGCGGCTTGAGCTTCTTGGCGGTTCGCGAAATCAGGGCAATCCCGGTCTTGCGCAAGAGCGGTTCCGGGAAGCGTGAGGAGGGACGCGGTTCCGAGGGCGGCCACCGCGAGTGAGGCACGACGAATCATCTCGACCTCCACAGCATCGGGTTGTACGACCCAGTCGCGGCGAGAACGTATTCCCGGCGAAGAGGTGGTCACCACCCGACCGGCACCTACAAGGACGCCATTCCTGAACGGGATTTCACCCGGACGGTGCGAACCGCGTTTGAGCAGCCGAGAACCGTCCATTCCGCCGCAACGCCCAGCACCCGAAGTGAACGGGTGTCACGTCACGAACGCCTCTGCAGGTCAGGCGCGGTCGTGGGAGTGCTGCACGGTTGTGCGCCAGAAGTCGAGGAAGTGGCGTTCGAGACCGATGCCCATCTCGAGGGCCAGCGCGATACCGCGCGGGCTGTCCTCGGAGAGGCCCGCCCGGGTTTCCTCGTACTCCCGCAGCTTCTCCTCGTGCAGGGCGATCTGGTCGGCCGCGAGCGCCTCGGGGTCGGCGCCGAAGAACAGCTTGAGCGTGGCGGGGTCGTGGACCTCGCAGAGGTCGCGCACCGGTTCAGCCCTCCACCGGTCCAGCTCCGCTCGTCCCTCCTCGCTGAGCGTGTACCTGCGGCGGCGACGACCGGTTTCCTCCCGCTCCTCGTGGAGGAGTCCGGCTTCGGCCAGACGGGAGGTCTCGCTGTAGAGCTGCGTGTGGGGCAGCGACCAGAAGTTCACCACGCTCTGCCCGGCCACCCGCTTGAGGTCGTAAGCGGTCGCGGGTTGGAACGCCTCGATCAAGCCCAGGACCACGTACGACGCATTCGTGAGGCGAACCGTTGACATGCCGGACACCCTACCGTACCTTCCGAATCGTTCGTATAGAACCATTCGACTCGAACCATTCGAGGTGAACGACATGGTCACCACCCCCCGTCCCGCCGACCTCGGACTCACCACCCTCGACGACGAGATCACCGTGGACGCACTGCCGGTCGAGGGCGACATCCCCTCATGGCTGTCCGGGAACCTGCTACGCACCGGCCCGGCCACGTGGCAGGCGGGCTCCACCGCGCTGCGCCACTGGTTCGACGGGCTGGCGATGCTGCACAGCTTCACCGTCAGCGGCGGCACGGTTTCCTACACGAACAAGTACCTCGGCAGCACGACCTACCGCTCGACGGAGGAGGCCGGGAAGCTCACCCACGGCCAGTTCGCCACCGACCCGTGCCGCTCGATCTTCCAGCGCGTCCAGGCCGCGTTCTCCGGCACGACCACCGACAACGCCAACGTCAACGTGGCCAAGCTCGGCGAGCGGTTCCTCGCGTTGACCGAAGGTTCGCTCCCGGTCGAGTTCGACCAGCGCACTTTGGAAGCTGCGGGCGTCGCCCCGTACCGGGCTCCGGGACAGCTCACCACCGCGCACCCGCACTACGACTCCGGCGCGATGCTCAACTACGCGGCCAAGCTGGGCCCGCGCAGCTCCTACCGCTTCTACCGGGTCGACGAACGCGGCACAGAGGTCGTCGCATCGATCCCGGTCCGACACCCGGCCTACATGCACTCGTTCGGGATGACCGAGCGCTGGTTCGTGCTCGTCGAGTTCCCGCTGGTGGTGGAGCCGGCGGCACTCGCGCTCTCCGGGAAGCCGTTCATCGAGAACTACCGCTGGGAACCAGAACGCGGCACCCGGGTCACGCTCGTCGACCGGCGGACCGGCGAGGTGGGCGCGCGGCGCACGCTCGAGCCGTTCTTCGCCTTCCACCACGTCAACGCCTACGAAGACGGCTCGGACGTCGTCGTGGACCTGTGCGCCTACGAGGACACGCAGATCATCCAGGACCTCTACCTCGACCGGATGCACGAGATCATGCACGACGACGCGCAGGACTTCGCGCGCTCGCACCTGAAGCGGCTGCGGTTGAGCAGCAACGGTGCCGCGTCCGAGCAGGTCTGCGACACCACGATCGACCTGCCCCGCATCAACGGCCGCCGCGCGAGGCTGCCGCACCGCTACGTCTGGGGAGTCGGCAACCGTCACGGGTGGATCGACCAGCTCGTCAAGATCGACACCACGGACGGTTCCTCACTCTCCTGGTACGAGCCCGACCAGCACCCGAGCGAGCCGGTCTTCGTCAGCCGACCTGGCGCCGACCGCGAGGACGACGGCGTGCTGCTGTCGGTCGTGCTCGACGTCCAGCGCGGGCGTTCGGCGCTGCTCGTCCTCGACGCCGGCACCCTGCGCCCACTCGCCCGCGCTGCCGTGCCGCACCACATCCCGTACCAACTCCACGGCCAGTTCAGCAGGGACTAGATCGCAGTTGGTGGGCGCGGTCGCGCCCACCAACCCCTCGCCCGACGTGGTCATGTCAGGGCTGACCGGGATTCACCACCCGAGCCGTGGGTAACCGTCGGTGCATGAAGGCACACGGCAACGTCCGCTCCACTGGCTCCTGCCGGAGCCTGCCCGCGGCCATCGGCATCGGTGTCGCCAGCGGAGCAGCAGCTGCGCTCAGCCTGCTGGCGAGCCGCAAGGTGGCGGCGACCATGAAGGTCGGCAGAGGACACCCGCCGTTGCACCGGGCGCTCGACCTCGCCTCCGGCCTCATGCAGCCGAAGTACCCGTTGGCGGCCATGAGCACCTACCTCAACGGCCTGCACATGTACGCCGACGAGATGGGGCGTCAGGTCGAGGCCACGCACTTCTGCGTCCACCTGCGCCACGACCTGCACCAGTGCGTGATCTTCGACCGCAACGCGCCGGACGCCCGCCTCATCGGGATCGAGTACATCATCAGCGAGGAACGCTTCCGCGCACTCCCCGACGAGGAGAAGCAGCTCTGGCACAGCCACCACTACGAGGTGAAGTCCGGCGTGCTGGCCGCCCCCGGCGTCCCGGAAATCGCCGAGCACACCTACTTCCAAGACCTGGTGAGCACCTACGGGAAGACGTTCCACACCTGGCAGTACGACCGCGACGACTTCCCCTACGGCATCCCGCAACTGATGATGGCCATGACCGGAGACGGCCAGGCCGACGAGGAACTGGTCCGCGAGCGCGACCAGGCCCTCGGCATCTCCACCTCCCACAAGCGCGAACACCGAGCCGACATCCCCGCGCCGGAAGTCGCCCCAGGCGCCAACTGCTGGGAAAGCGGCCGCTCCGTGCAAACCCGCCTGGAACAAGTTGACTTCAAGCGGTGAACCGCCGCGCCCAGGAGCACGCGTGGTCGTCGATGTCGGTTCGATCGATCCCCTCGCAGTGCCGACGACACCTGCCGAGGTAGCAACCCGCGGAGGTGCGCTGTCAGCCCACAACCGAAGGGTTGATGACGGCGGCCGCGGCCACGAAAGCTGCGACTGCCAGGACGACGAAGGCGAACCATCGGCGGACCGTGGCGGGGTTCAGCTTCGTGGACCACCGGGCGGCCATGACCGAGATGACCAGCGCGGTGCCGGCGAACAAGAGCAGCACGGGGAAGTCGATGGTGTCGGCGGTCCCGACATGGGCGATCATCCCCGAAACCGAGTTGATCAGCACCACCACCAGCGACGTCGCCACGGCCTGCTGCGCCCCCAGGCCGAGCAGCAAGCTCAGGGCCGGGACGATGATGAAACCGCCCCCGACGCCGAGCAACCCGGTGAGCAGGCCGACGGACGCACCGGCGAGCACGGACTTGGGAAGGCAGGTGCGCCAGTTGATCCCACCTTGGTGGGTGCGGCAGGCTCCGGAGTGGTTGTCGCCGCCACGCACCATCCGCACCGCGACGACGACCATGAGCGCGGCGAAGGCCAGCAGCAGCCAGCGTTGCGGGAAGAGCTTGCCGAGCGAGGCACCGGCGAAGGTCGCGGGGATGCCGGCCGCGCCGAAGACCAGCGCGACGGGCCACCGCACCGCGCTGCGCCGCTGACGGGGCAGCACGGCCCCCAGCGAGGACAGCGCGACGACGGCGAGCGAGGTGGGAATCGCCGTGTGCAGGGGCTGTCCGACGCCGTAGACCAAGGCCGGCACGGCGAGGATCGATCCCCCGGCTCCGAGCAGGCCCAGGGCCAGTCCGATCACCGCGCCGAACACCGCTGCCAACAACGAATCCACCTACCCCTGGAGCGGCGTCATCCACCGCTGCCCACGACACCGTGCACGCACTCGCCTGAGATCCACCCTCATCCCCGACCACCTGTCAGGGCCGCGACCACGGCACGACCGTCGGTGCGGGGTGTGCGGTTGTGGGGCAGCAATCCGAGGACGCGGGCCATGGCGCAGGTGTTGGTCACCGCTGCGAAGGTCAAGCCCCCGCCGACGAACCCGGCGATCCACTTCAGAGGGTCGTAGGCGGTGCTGGCCACCACGCCGGTGAGCACGAGCAGTCCGGCGGCCAACCGCACCTGCCGCTCCAAGGCCCAGGTTCCGCGCCCCTGGTCGAGCTCGCCTCCTTGCTGCTGCCAGCCGGAGATGCCGCCGCTCAGCACGCTGATCCGTCTCAGACCGGCGTTCTCCAGGAGGGTGCGGGCCTGCTCCGCGCGGCCCCCCGATGCGCACACCAGCACCACCGGATCACCGTGCTGCGCGGTCAGTTCCTCGCGGTGCTCCCGCAGCAGGTCGAGGGGGACGTTGTCGGAGCCCGGGATGTGCGAGGCCGCGAACTCGCCGGGCGTGCGCACGTCGATCAACCGGGTCCGGGGCTCGGCCTCGCGCAAGGCGAGGACCTGGGCTGTGTCAACGCTGGGCAGGGCATGGGTCATCGCCGGGGAAACCTCCACGATCGGTCCCGATGTCGGTGTCAGTGGTCGTCGTTCATCGGCACGCCGACCTCGGCGGCGGCGCCGAACTCGTCGTCGACGAGCACCACCGTGCGGCCGTCCGCTTCGAGCAGCGAAGCCGCGGCCGTGGCGCGGTACCCGCTGCCGCAGTGCACCCACACCGCACCCGGGGGCACTTCACCGAGCCGGTCCTTGAGCTCGTAGAGCGGGATGTGCACCGCACCGGTCACGTGGCGCGCGGTGAACTCGTTGTGGGTCCGCACGTCCAGCACCACCTCGGGCGCCGGAAGACCGCGTGCTCCACCGCTGAGCGCCGATGCCAGGTCGGCGAACTCGGCCGCCGGTGTGCTGCGCAGCTGCCCGGGATCGGCCGCCAGGTCTTCGGGAGCTCCCACGGCCGCTGCCGCGAACTTGTCGATACCGATGCGGGCCAACTCGCGCTGGGCCTCGGCGACCTGCTCGCGGGACTCGCCCAGCAACGTGATCGGGGCACCCCACTCGATCATCCAGCCCAGCCAGGTCGCCATGGGCCCGTCCAGGCCAAGACCGACGGTGCCCGCGAGGTGCGAGACCACGTAGGCCTTGCGGGAACGCAGATCGACCACCCACTCGCCGTGCTCCAAGCGGCGCCGCAGCTCCTCAGGCTCCGCGCGGGCCGGTTCGCGCAGGTCCAGCGGTTCGGGGCCGGTCGTGTTCTGCACGCCCATGTGCGCGTAGTAGGCCGGGTAGGCGTCCAGTCCTGCCAGGGTCTGCTCGACGAAATCGCCCTCGGCGAGGGTGAACACCGGGTTGCGCTGCTTCTGCTCGCCCAACGTCGCCGAATCCCCGGAAGCCTGCGTGGCCGAGCAGAAGCTGCCGAAACCGTGGGTCGGCCAGATCTGCGCACCGTCGGGCAGGGCCGACGCCAACTTCTGCGCGGACGCGTGCTGGTGCCGAGCGAGGTCCTCGCTGTGCTGTTCACCCAGCAGATCGGTGCGCCCGGTCGTGCCGAACAGCAGCGAGCCACCGGTGAACACGCCGACCGGGCCGTCGGTGCCTTCCAGCGCGTAGGACAGGTGGTGGTAGGTGTGCCCGGGCGTGGCCACCGCGCGCACCTGCATCCGCGGCGAGATCTCCACGAGGTCACCGTCGACCAGCGGGCGTCGGTCGAACGGCACCTCGTCGGCAGCCGCCAAGCCGTACTCGGCACCGGTCAGGCGGGCCAGTTCCAAGCCACCGGAGACGTAGTCGTTGTGCACGTGGGTTTCCAGCACCAGGGCGATCCGCACACCCAACCGCCCAGCGGCGGCGATCATCCGGTCCACGTCCCGCTGCGGATCGACCACCACGGCCACCTCACCATCAGTGGCCAGATAGCTGCGGTCCCCCAGCGACGACGTCTCGACCACCTCAACCGCGAGGCCGACCAAGCGGTCCTCCTGCTTCACCACATCCGCTGCCGTCACTGCCGCGCACTCCTTTCCACCGGATGTCCTGCTTCGATCCACCCCGCTGTCCCGCCGGACACCGAGACCGCTCTCCCACCTGCGGCGTTGATCGCCCCAGCAGCCTTCGCGCTGCGTCCTCCTGAGTGGCAGATGACGTAGCACTCCTGCTCCGCGAAGCTCTGCGGCGCAGCGAGCACCTCGCCCAGCGGCACGTTCACAGCACCCGGCACATGCCCCGAGTCGAACTCCTCAGGTTCACGCACGTCCACCAACCGGGTAGCCCGTCGCCAGGTACCCGCGAACACATCAACACTCACTTCCGGCACTTGCTCCACCACGACGTTCTCCTGAAACCCCCGGGGGTATGTGACAGACGCACGGCGCCGCTCCGCTCGAGAACGACACCTCAGCCGCGCTCAGGCGAGTGCGAGGAACAAGCGCTCCAGCTCCTGCTCGGTCATCGGAGGCTCATCGCCGTCCTCGCGAGCCTGCTGGCAGTGCTTCATCCCGCTGGCCACGATCTTGAACCCGGCACGGTCTAGAGCACGGGAAACCGCAGCGAGCTGGGTCAGCACCTCAGCACAGTCGCGACCTTCCTCCATGGCCTCGATCACGCTGTTCAACTGACCTCGAGCCCTGCGCAACCGCGTCAAGGCGTCCCCCACCACCTCGGGCTTCATCTCCACCACGACCATCTCCTTTCGCCCTCACCAACGTAGCAAACCCCCGGGGGTATTCCGGAGTCGTGGAACTCTGCGGCTGAGGACCGACGGCGTGCGGAGAAGGGACTCACCGCCGCGCCGCCTTCTCGCAGCCGTGCAGCGGCTGGAGGTCACCGCCCGGGACTCGGCCTCATCGCGGAGCAGACGTCGGACCAGCTGCAGCGCCGGGTTAGCGGCAAGGCGGACGTGCCGCTGACCCAGTTCCGAGCAGAGCAGTTCTGGCCACTCAACCCGTGGTGCTGCTCTGAGCACTGCGGAAGATCGCGTACAGCGCGGGCTTCTCGTAGAAGTCGACCAAGGAGTGGCGCTCGATCTGCCCCCGACTCGATCGCCTCCCACTGCCCACCCATGTCCGGGATCGGACGGGACAGATCGTTGGTGTGGTGCGAGCCCGCACGGACCTGGACGACGTAGATCTGATCGCCGGCGTCCCACGCCCTGCGCGCGTACTCCTGCGCCGCGTCGAACCTGACCTTCGAGAAGAGCCGCCACGCCCCCGAAGCCAGGACGCGCTCGACCCGGCGATGATCATTCGAGGGGGAACCGCACCCGCAACGAGGCTGAGCGCGCGGAGGGAAAAGAAACCCAAGGTAGAGGTGGTGGGCGCAGTTGGGTTCGAACCAACGACCCCCTGCTTGTAAGGCAGGTGCTCTTCCGCTGAGCTATGCGCCCTGGTGGTCGATCGGCCGAGCCGGTCGGACACCCCGGTGACATTACCGGGGCGTCTCGGCCGGCTGCGGGACCGGTCGACCGTCCGCGAAGGATCAGGCGGTGAGTTCCGCCAGAGCCTTCTTCCAGACGTCCTGGTCGCGGGCCTCGCCGGGCTGGTTGACCTCGGCGAAGCGGACCTTGCCCTCGGTGTCGATGAGGAAGGTCCCGCGGTTGGCCATGCCCGCGGCCTCGTTGAACACGCCGTAGGCCTTCGCGATCTCACCGTGCGGCCAGAAGTCCGACAGCAGCGGGAAGGTGTAGCCCTGCTGCTCGGCCCACGCCTTGAGCGAGAACGGCGTGTCGACCGAGATGCCGATGACCTGCACCTTGTCGTTCTGGAAGTCGCTCAGGTCGTCGCGGACCTGGCACAGCTCACCCTGGCAGACGCCGCTGAAGGCGAACGGGTAGAAGACCAGCAGGACGTTCTTCTTGCCCCGGAAGTCAGCCAGCGAGACCTTTTCCTTGTTGTAGTCGGGCAACGTGAAGTCCGGCGCCTGTGCACCGACCTCAACAGTCATGAGCGCACCCTCCTGTTCGACATGACCTTGTCCGGGCCCGAACCTACACCGCGCAACGACCGTGGGCACCGATGGCGACATCGGTGCCCACGGTTCGAAACGCGATCCGCGTCAGCGCCGGGCCTTGGCCCGGCGGTACGCGAGGCGGGTGCCCATCCAGCTGTCGCTGACGCTGGCGTTCGCGGTCTGCGCCAGGTTCGCCGTCGAGGCGGCCTCGGCGATGTCGGCCGGTTCGACGTAACCGTCGCGGCCGGTCTTGGGGGTCATCACCCAGATGACCCCGTCGTCGGACAGGGGCGTCATCACATCGAGAAGCGTGTCCGTGAGGTCGCCATCGTCTTCGCGCCACCACAGCAACACGACATCGACCACTTCGTCGGCATCTTCATCGAGGAGATCACTCCCGCAACGCTCCTCGATCGAGGCCCGGACATCGTCGTCGACGTCCTCGTCCCAGCCGATTTCCTGGACAACCATCTCCGGCTCGATGTCGAGCCTTTCGGCGACGTCGGCTTCGCCTTTACCGGCGTCTCCCGCGGCGACCACGGTTTGCTCACTCCTCCAATGCACCGGTGCGGCGCCGGCTGGCTCCGCACGACTTCCAGACCTGGCCGATAGCGAACACTGCGGACCGCCACCGGCGCAACTGCTAGGCGTACGACACGCCGTAGCAACACGTTGATGTCCGACTCTAGACGTGCTTCGCCCGCACCAACAGCCTGCACTGCGACGTCACCGGTTCCCGGTGCGCCCATCGGTCGCGAACATGGGGGAACATGGAGGTGTCGGACGTCACGTCCGGCACGACACCCTGCCACGAATCCCGACGTAGTCGAGGAGTTCCCTTGTCCGCGCCTAACAACGACGCCACCCACAACGTCCCCGCCCAGCGGGTCCGGGTGATCCGGGATGGGCTGGCCTCCCACCTTCCCGACATCGATCCGCAGGAGACCGATGAGTGGCTGCAGTCCTTCGACGGGGTGCTGTCGACCCACGGCCAGCAGCGCGCCCGCTACCTGATGCTGCGCCTCCTGCAGCGCGCTCGCGAGAGCGGAGTCGGCGTCCCCTCGCTGACCAGCACGGACTACGTCAACACCATCCCCACCGAGCAGGAACCGTGGTTCCCCGGCGACGAGGAGACCGAACGCCGCTACCGGGCGTGGATGCGGTGGAACGCGGCGGTGATGGTGCACCGCGCGCAGCGGCCGGGGATCGGCGTCGGCGGGCACATCTCGTCGTTCGCCTCCTCGGCGAGCCTCTACGAGGTCGGGTTCAACTGGTTCTTCCGCGGCAAGGACCACCCCGGCGGCGGGGACCACCTCTACATCCAGGGCCACGCCTCCCCCGGCATCTACGCACGTGCCTTCCTGGAGGGCAGGCTCACCGAGGACCAGCTCGACGGGTTCCGCCAGGAGCACTCGCACGCGGGGGCCGGTGGCGGCCTGCCGTCCTACCCGCACCCGCGGCTGATGCCGGACTTCTGGGAGTTCCCGACCGTGTCGATGGGCCTGGGCCCGATGAACGCGATCTTCCAGGCCCGGTTCAACCGCTACCTGCACGACCGGGGCATCCGCGACACCTCGCAGCAGCGGGTGTGGGCGTTCCTCGGCGACGGCGAGATGAACGAACCCGAGTCGCGGGGCCTGCTGCACGTGGCCGCCAACGAGGGCCTGGACAACCTGACATTCGTGGTCAACTGCAACCTGCAGCAGCTCGACGGTCCGGTCCGCGGCAACGGCAAGATCATCCAGGAGCTGGAGGCGTTCTTCCGCGGCGCGGGCTGGAACGTCATCAAGGTCGTGTGGGGTCGCGAGTGGGACAGCCTGCTGCACGCCGACCGTGACGGCGCGCTGGTCAACCTGATGAACACCACGCCGGACGGCGACTACCAGACCTACAAGGCCAACGACGGCGCCTTCGTGCGCGAGCACTTCTTCGGGCGTGACCCGCGCACCAAGGAGATGGTCAAGCACCTCACCGACGACGAGATCTGGGGCCTGCGGCGCGGCGGTCACGACTACCGCAAGGTCTACGCGGCCTACAAGGCGGCGACCGAGCACCACGGCCAGCCGACGGTGATCCTGGCCAAGACGATCAAGGGCTACGGCCTCGGCCCGCACTTCGAGGGCCGCAACGCCACCCACCAGATGAAGAAGCTGACGCTGGACGACCTCAAGCTCTTCCGCGACAGCCTGCGGATCCCGCTCACCGACGAGCAGATCGACGCCTACGAGCCGCCCTACTACCACCCCGGTCAAGACTCGCCGGAGGTCCAGTACCTGCAGGAACGCCGCCGCCACCTGGGCGGCTACCTGCCCGAGCGCCGCACCGGGTCCAAGCCGCTGGTGCTGCCGGGCGAGAAGGTCTACGAGGTGGTCCGCAAGGGTTCCGGCAAGCAGGAGGTCGCCACCACGATGGCGTTCGTCCGGCTGCTCAAGGACCTGGCCAAGGACCGCGAGATCGGGCCCCGGATCGTGCCGATCATCCCGGACGAAGCACGGACCTTCGGCATGGACTCGATGTTCCCGTCGCAGAAGATCTACAACCCGCAGGGGCAGCTCTACACACCGGTGGACTACCAGCTGATGCTGGCCTACCGGGAGAGCGAATCCGGGCAGATCATGCACGAGGGCATCAACGAGGCCGGGTCGACCGCCTCGTTCACCGCCGCGGGCACCAGCTACGCCACGCACGGCGAGCCGATGATCCCGGTCTACATCTTCTACTCGATGTTCGGTTTCCAGCGGACCGGCGACGGGTTCTGGGCGGCGGCCGACCAGATGGCGCGCGGGTTCGTGCTCGGCGCCACCGCCGGCCGCACGACGCTGACCGGTGAAGGCCTGCAGCACGCCGACGGGCACTCGCAGCTGCTCGCCGCGACCAACCCGGCGGTCGTCGCCTACGACCCGGCGTGGGCGTTCGAGGTGGCGCACATCGTCAAGGACGGGCTGCGGCGGATGTTCGGCGAGGACGCCGAGAACGTCTTCTACTACCTGACCGTCTACAACGAGCCCTACCAGCAGCCGGCCGAACCAGAGGGTCTGGACGTGGACGGCTTGCTGCGCGGGCTCTACCGGTACGAGGCGGCGCCGGAGGGCTCCGGGCCGCGCGCCCAGCTCATGGGGTCGGGCGTGCTGCTGCCGGAGGTGCTCCGAGCCGCGCGGATGCTGGCCGAGGATTGGGACGTGCGGGCCGACGTGTGGTCAGCGACGTCGTGGTCGCAGCTGCGCCGGGAGGCCGAGCAGGTCGACCGGCACAACCTGCTCAACCCGGGGGCCGACCCGCAGGTGCCGTACGTGACGCGCGTGCTGTCGCAGGCGGAGGGCCCCGTCGTGGCGGTCAGCGACTGGATGCGGGCGGTGCCGGACCTGATCCGGCCGTGGGTGCCGGGCGAGATGGTCAGCCTCGGCGCGGACGGCTTCGGCTTCTCCGACACCCGCCCGGCGGCGCGGCGGGTGTTCCTGGTCGACGCCGAGTCCACCGTGGTCGCGACGCTCGCGGCCCTGGCACGCACCGGCCAGGTGGACAAGTCCACGGTCGTCGAAGCCGCTCGCAAGTACCGCATCGATGACGTCCAGTCGGCCGGCCCGCAGACGTCGGACCCCGGGGACGCCTGACCGCTCCCCGACGGCCCCGGTGGCCCGCTGGACGGCGGCCACCGGGGCCGCTCCGTCTCCGGGTGCGTTGTGAGCGAGGTCGCCGAGCAGGGGCTGGCCCGAGGCTCGTGTGGTGGAGTGGGAGCGTGCGGATCGCGTGCATCGACGGAGATGGCATCGGACCTGAGCTGGTGGACAGCGCCCGGGAGGTGCTGGCCGCTGCCGCCGAGGCGGACGGGCTGACCGTGGAGTTCGGCTCGGAGTCCGCAGGGGCCGGGACCTACCTGCGGACCGGGGAGCCGCTCGCGGCGGGAGCCCTGGAGCGGTTCCGCACCGAGTACGACGCGGTGCTGAAGGGCCCGGTCGGCCTGCCGGACGTGCGCAAGCCCGACGGGACCGAGGCCGGCGTGCTCGGCGGGGTGCTGCGGAACGGGCTCGACACCTACGCCAACGTGAGGCCGGTGCGACTGCTGCCCGGCGTCCGCGAGGCCGCGGGCCCGATCGACTACGTGATCGTGCGGGAGAACACCGAGGGTCTGTACCTCTCGCGCGGCAGCGGGGTGCGCAACGACCGAGCGGCCAGCGACCAGCTGCTGATGACCCGGGTCGGCGTCGAGCGGATCGTGCGGTTCGCCTTCGAGACCGCGCGCGCCCGCACCGGCGCGCCCGCGGATGGTGTCCGCCGGGTGACCTGCGTGGACAAGAGCAACGTGCTGCGCAGCTTCGCGTTCTTCCGGGACATCTTCCACGAGGTCGCGGCCGACTACCCCGACGTCGAAGCCGACCACCGCTACACCGACGCCGCCGCGCACGACCTGGTGGCCAACCCGGGGCACTTCGACGTGCTGGTCACCGAGAACTTCGTCGGCGACATGCTCAGCGACCTCGGCGCGGCCACCGTCGGCGGGCTCGGCACGTGCCCGGCCGGCAACATCGGCGAGCGCACCGCCTACTTCGAACCCGTGCACGGCAGTGCGCCCTCGATCGCCGGGCAGGACCTGGCCAACCCGACCTCGCAGCTGCTCACCGCGGCGATGCTGCTCGACCACGTGGGCGCGACCGGGACGGCGCGGCGCATCACCGGCGCTGTCGAAGCCGCCTACGCGGAGGGTGCCGTCCGGCTCAACCCCCACGGCACCCCCACCTGCGGCACGAAGGGCGTGACCGCCGCGGTCCTCAGCCGCTTGTGACGGTGGTGGCGAACTCGCGCTGGTACCGAGCCATGCGGTTCCAGCTCCACCAGCCGTGCACGACCAGGGCGGCGAAGACGAGGTAGATGGCGGCGCTGAAGTACAAGCCGGAAGCGATCTGCAGCGGAACGCCGACCGCGTCCACCGCGAGCCACACCAGCCAGAACTCGACCAGGCCGCGGCCTTGCGCCCAGAAGGCGACCACGGTGCCGATGAAGATCCACGCGTCCGGCCACGGTGCCCACGAAGCGTCCAGGGCGCTGAGCAGCAGGGCGAACGCCGAGGTGCCCGCAGCCAGGACCGCGACGAGCACCAGCCGCTCGACCCCGGTGGACGTGCGGATCGCCACGCCGTAGACGGGGTCGCTGCGGCGGTTCCAGGCCCACCAGCCGTAGACCGAGATCAGCAGGATGACCACTTGCCGGATCGCCAGCCCGCCGAGGTGCGCGGAGGCGTAGACGGCGAACAGCAGCACCGTCGCCGACACCTGCACCGGCCACGTCGCCACCCAGCGCCGTTGCGCGAGGAAGACCACCGCGAGCGCGCAGAGCTGGCCGACGAGTTCGGCCCAGGAGATCTTCTGGCCCAGCACGGTGATCCCGTTGCCGAGCAGCCATTCCGCCACCGCTTGCACGCCCGCTCCTCCCGCCGGGTGCGCCGGGGTGTGCGCGGGCGACCGCTGTCTCGCGAAAGCGGGCGTGGTGCACCCGGTTTCGCGCGTGGCGGTGGCCCGTGCGCGCCTCTCATCCGGACTGTGACCGTCGGTCCCGGAGTTCCACCGGATCGGCCGGCTCGACGACGAGCCGGTTCGCGGACTTTCACCGCCGGTTCGGAGTTCCACCGACCCCGGAGCGCACGATTTCGTACTGCACTGCGCAACATCCTGCGCGTGTCGATCTGTTCCGCGCCGGGTACGTGCGTCGGATCACAACTCGCCGACACCGATGGCCGATCGAACACCCGTACCACGATCGCCTAGACTTGATCGTCGGAGATGGGCGAGGGGGCATGCCAGATGAACGACACTGACCGCGCCATCCTCGACTTCGAGCGGGAGCACTGGAAGTACCAGGGCAACAAGGAGCGCGTGATCCAGGAGCGCTTCGGCTTCTCCCCGAACCGCTACTACCAGCGCCTGAACCGGCTGCTGGACGAGCCGGAAGCGTTAGCCCAGCAGCCCGCCCTGGTGAAGCGCCTGCTCAACCGGCGCGACCAACGCGCACAACGCCGCCGCGCTGTCTAGTTCCAGCAGCTCTGTGGACTCCGTGCGCCGCTCTTGAACATTCCCCGCACCCGGCGTCACGGCCTCGCCACGAAGCCGCTCAGAACCTGCGGCGGCGCCAGCCTGAAGTCCCACCTTCGAACTTCGCGCGAACTTGGAAGGAGAACTTCAGCCCTCCCACCTCGCGCGAAGTTCGACGCAGCGCGGAGCGCCTACGGACGTCCCGCCGCGTTCCACACCCGCCTTGAACCTCCGGTCCAGCCGTCCAGTGCTGGGTCCTGGCGGCACCGCTGATGTCCGGGCGGAGGCCACCGCGCCACTCAGGTCCCGCAACCGTCCCGCTGAGCGGAGCGATCACCTCACGCGCCGGGGGCCGGTTGGCGTTGTTGCTGTACGCGAACCAGCTCGGCCAGCAGTGGGGCGGCCTGGTCCGCGGGCATCGCTTCGAAGGCGGCTTTGATCGCCTCGGCTCCCTGCAGGCCGCCGCCTCCCGCGTTCTGCTGCTGGGTGGCGGCCATGTTGTTGACCAGGTCGACGAGCATCGCGACGATCGTGCGCGGCCCCACCGCGGTCTTCCACCCCTGGATCTCGCCCTGGGGTCCGCGCGGACCGAGCAGCTCGTGCTCCAGACGCCGCAAGATCGCGTCCTGTTCCGGGGTCATCTCGTCCTCCTGCTCCTTGGTCACGAGGTCGGCGCGGAAGCGGTCCATGTCGACGTGGCCCGGGTCGATCTTGCCGGTCACGCTGGTCTCCTTGTGGCCGCGCGCAGCGTCCGGCGGTCGACCGAGGTGGCGGAGCACCGCGGCGGTCGCGGTGAGCGCCGCGCCGTGCTGCTCGGGACTGGGCCCCTGGTCGACGCCCTGGTAGTCCCACTCGAAACCGACGTAGAGGGTGTTGCCGTCACCGCCCGGGTTCGGGCCGGACGGCTTGGCCTCGCCCGCGTGGTTGGCACGGCCCGCGGCGATCAGGTGCACCACGCCGTCGAAGCCGATCACCGCGTGGCACAGCGGACCCTTGAGGTCCGGGCGCCCGTCGATGCACAGCTGCACGCTGGGCGCCGGGTTGTCGTAGGACGCGGGCGTGGCGGTGTGGTGTTCGAGCACTCCGACCGCGGCAGCGGGCTGCTCGCCCGAGGCGGTGCGTTCCTTCCAGCCGGGTGTTTCCACGACGTTCAGCCCGGCCGCGCGCAGGACGTCGGCGAGCCACACGAGCGGTAGCGCCACCGGTGATCACCCCCAATGAGATCCCGAGAACCATCGTCCCGATTCCCGGCACCCGCCCGGAACGGCCAAGAGGATGAAAAATCGGGACCCACCCGGCAGGTGGGTCCCGATCTCCGAGGGTGGAGTCACAGCGTGCCGCTGTGCCCCTGCGTGCCCCCTCCGGGCTGCGACTCGCCGCCGCCCTTGGCGGCGAACTGCGACTCGGCGTTGTTCAGCCAGCGCGTCCAGCGCTGCTGCATCGGCTGGATGAGGCCGCCGCCGACACCGACGACGATCACGCCCGCAGCCGAGGCCAGCACTGCGATCAGCACCGGCGTGGTGACGGTGACCGCGATGCCGATCTGGTTCAGCGCGGAGATGATGCCCAGCGCCAGGATGAAGCCGAAGGCGATCTTGCCCAGCGTCGGGCCGGCCGGGCGGTTGCCCAGCGAGCTGGTGATCAGGTCGGAGACCGCGCGGCCGATCGCCGCGGCCACCAGCACCAGGACCACGGCCACGACGATGCGCGGCAGGAACAGCACGACCTGGTCGATGAGGTCCTTGACCGCGTTCGGACCGAACGCGCTGAGCGCCAGCTGCAAGAAGATCAGCAGGATGAAGTAGTAGATCAGCTTGACGAGGATGTCCCCGACATCAATTCCCGATCCCGACGTCATGTCGTGCAGACCGGATTTCGTCAGCAGCTTGTTGAACCCCAACTTGCTGAAAGCCATCTGAACGGCCTTGGAAACCGCTTTGGCGATCAACCAGCCGATCAGCAGGATGATCAGGAAGACGACGAGTTTCGGAACGAAGGTGGCCACCGCGGACCACGCGGCGGCCAATCCTTGCTGGAGAGCTCCCATGTTCGTTGCTCCTCGGTGGAACCGGAAAGATCAGGGGCGGTTTCGGGTCTGGGGAATGGAACTCGATCACCACGTGGACAGCAACTGCGACAGGCTCCACGTTCGGAGGAAGCGGTTGATTCACTCGAGTGATTACATTCACCGCTTCGGTGAGGCGCTGTGCGTGCACGTGGCGGCGGGTGAGACGGCTCGCTCCGCCCCGCTCCCCGCGACCGCGCTGATCTCGGATCGTGCGATTCTGTCGGTATGAGTACCGAAGACGCTGGTGAGCGGGACACCGGTACACGAGATCAGGTCTGCGAAGCCACGCTGCGGCGGCTGGAGCGGGCTTCCGGCGGCCTGGCCGGGGCCAGCATCAACGCCATGGAGCAGCGGCTCCCCTGGTTCCAGCGGCTCCCCGCCGACCAGCGGGCGAGCGTCCAGCTGGTGACCCAGACCGGGGTGTCCAACTTCGTCGCGTGGATGCAGGACTCCAGCCAGTCCATCCGGCTGACCGCCGAGGCGTTCCGCAACGCTCCTCGCGACCTCTCCCGCTGGGTCAGCCTGCGGCAGACCCTGGAGCTGGTCCGCGTCGCCATCGACGTCTTCGAGCAGCAACTGCCGGAGCTGGCCGAGAAGGAGCACGAGCGCTTCGTGCTGCTGGAGGCGATCCTGCGCTACACCCGCGAGATCGCCTTCGCCGCCGCCACCTCCTACGCCGCCGCGGCCGAGGCGCGCGGCGCGTGGGACGCCCGGCTGGAGGCGCTGGTCGTGGACGGCATCGTGCGTGGTGACGCCGAGGAGTCGCTGCTGTCCCGCGCCGCCGCGCTGGGCTGGGACCCGGCCTCGCAGGCGACCGTCCTGGTCGGCAACGCCCCCTCGGACGACCCGCCGACCGTCGTCTACCAGGTCCGCAGCCGCGCCGCCCGGATCGGCTGCCCGGTGCTGCTGGGCGTGCAGGGCTCACGGCTGGTGGTCGTCTTCGGCGGCGCCGGCGAAGGCCGCAGCAACGACGAGATCGCCCTCGGGCTCACCGAGGCGTTCGGAGAAGGCCCGGTCGTCGCCGGTCCGAGCATGCCGAGCCTGGCCGAGGCGCACCGCTCGGCCGCGGACGCGATGTCGGCGCTGCGGTCGGTGGTGGCCTGGCCGACCGCGCCTCGCCCGGTCCCCTCGGCCGACCTCCTGCCGGAGCGCGCGCTGGCCGGGGACCCGGAGGCCGAGCGGCAGCTGGTCGAGCGCATCGTGCTGCCGCTGGTCGACGCGGGTGGCGCGCTGATGGAAACGGTCGACACCTACCTGGAGGTCGGCGGCGTGCTGGAGAACTGCGCCCGCCAGCTCTACGTGCACCCCAACACCGTGCGCTACCGGCTCCGGCGGGTCGCCGAGCTGACCGGACGAACTCCTTCCCACGCTCGGGACGCCCACGTGCTGCGGGTCGGACTCGCCGTCGGCCGGCTGGCCAAGGCCCGCGGCCTGTGGTGACACAGGCCTCATCCAGCCGGCCGGTCGGTCACCAACGGGTCACATCCGACAACGATTCACCAGTTGGTACCGCCTGGTCCTGGTGGTGCTTGTAGACACTCCACAACTTTGCGGTCAGGACTTCGTCCTCGTCGGCATCACCTCCATCCCGGCACCAGGTGTTCAGTAGCAAGAGTGATCGCGCTTCTCGCCCCCGGACAGGGGTCCCAGACCCCTGGCATGTTCAACCCGTGGCTCGAGCTCGACGGCGTCGAGGACCGCCTCGGACGCTGGTCGGAGCTGACCGGACTGGACCTGATCAGGCTCGGCACGACCGCGGAGGCCGACGAGATCAAGGACACCTCGGTGACGCAGCCGCTGGTCGTGGCGTTGTCGCTGATCGCGGCCGAAGAACTGCGCCGCCGCGTCGAGGTCCCCGCCGACACGCCCGTCGCGGGCCACTCGGTGGGCGAGCTCGCCGCAGCCGCGGTGGCCGGTGCGCTCGAGTCCGACGACGCCGTGGCGCTGGCCGCGGTGCGCGGCCGGGAGATGGCCGCCGCCTGCGCGCTGGAGCCCACGGGCATGGCCGCGGTGCTCGGCGGTGACGAGCAGGCCGTGCTGGCGGCGCTGGAGGACCTCGGTCTCGACCCGGCCAACCGCAACGGCGCCGGTCAGATCGTCGCCGCGGGCAAGAACGGCGCGCTGGAGCAGCTGGCCGCCGAGCCTCCGGAGGGCGCGCGGGTCCGCCCGCTGCCCGTCGCCGGTGCCTTCCACACCCGCTTCATGGCCCCGGCGCGGGAAACCCTCGCCAAGCACGCCGAGAACGTGAAGGCCACCGACGCGACGCTGCCGCTGCTGTCCAACGCGGACGGCGCGGTGGTCACCTCCGCCGACGACATCCTCAGCCGCCTGGTCAACCAGGTCACCAGCCCGGTCCGCTGGGACAGCTGCATGGCCGCGCTGGGCGAGCGCGGGGTGGACGCCGTCGTGGAGTTCCCGCCCGCCGGCGCGTTGACCGGCATGGTGCGCCGCGCCCTCAAGGGCGTGCAGACTATCGCCCTCAAAACCCCTGCCGACCTGGACAAGGTCGCCGACCAGCTCGGGAGCGCCGCGTGAGCCTGCCCCGCATCGCATCGAAGCCCGCCGTGGCGGGCACCAAGCTGCTGGGCTTCGGCAGCACCCAGGGCAACCGGGTCGTGACCAACCACGACCTGGCCAAGATCGTCGACACCAACGACGAGTGGATCCAGCAGCGGGTCGGCATCGTGCACCGCCGCCTCGGCGACGACGACCAGACGGTGGTCAGCATGGCCGTCGAGGCCGGCGCCAAGGCCGTGGCCGACGCCGGGCTGAGCCCGTCCGATGTGGACCAGGTGATCGTCGCGACCTGCACGATGCCCGGTGGCATCCCCAACGCCGCCGCGCAGGTCGCCGACCAGATCGGGATCAAGGCGAAGAGCGCGTACGACCTCAACGCCGCGTGCGCCGGCTTCGTCTACGCCACCGCGCAGGCCTCCGACGCCGTGCGCGCCGGTTCCGCCCGCAACGTGCTGGTCATCGGCTCGGAGCGGTTCCAGGAGTGGCTGGACTGGGAAGACCGCGCCAACTGCATCATCTTCGCCGACGGCGCGGGCGCCGCGGTGGTCGGCGCCGCCGAGGAACCAGAGCTGGGGCCGGGGGTGCTGGGCAGCGCCGGCGACCTGGTGGACACCATCTACCTGCGCGAGAACAAGTACATCTACCAGGAGGGCCAGTCGGTCTTCCGGTGGGCGACCACCCAGATCGCGCCGGTGGCCATCGAGGCCGTCGAAGCCGCCGGGCTCCAGCTCTCCGACATCGACGTCCTGGTCCCGCACCAGGCGAACCTGCGGATCGTCGAGGCCATCGGCAGGAAGTTGCAGACCAAGGGTGCCCGCGATGACCTGGTCGTCGCGCGTGACATCGTCTACTCCGGCAACACCTCGTCGGCGTCGATCCCGCTGTCGATCGACCACATGCGGGCGGCCGGGGAGATCCCCAGCGGTGCGGTGATGCTCCTCGTGGGCTTCGGTGCCGGGTTGTCCTACGCGGCCCAGGTCGCCGTGTGCCCTTGATGTCATGCCAGTGAAGAGCCACCGCAGGCCGCAGGCCCGGCGGTAGGGACGTAAGAACCAGGAAGGGAAAACCAAGTGTCGAACGAAGAAATCACCAAGGGTCTCGCCGCCATCGTCGAGGAGGTCGCGGGTGTCGACGCGGCCGACGTGACCACCGACAAGTCCTTCGTCGACGACCTGGACATCGACTCGCTGTCCATGGTGGAGATCGCCGTGCAGGCCGAGGACAAGTTCGGCGTCAAGATCCCGGACGACCAGCTGGCCAACCTCAAGACCGTCGGTGATGCGGTCGACTACATCACCAACAACGCATGACCACCGAAGTCGTCATCACCGGGCTGGGGGCGACGACACCGCTCGGTGGTGACGTCGCGTCCACTTGGGACGGGCTGCTCAACGGCTCCAGCGGCATCCGCCGCATGGAGGCCGAATGGCTCGACACCTACGAGCTGCCCGCGAAGATCAGCGCTCCGCTGGCGGTCGATCCGAGCGAGGTGCTGCCTCGCGTGCAGCTGCGCCGGATGGACCGCTGCGAGGCCATCGCGGTCATCGCGGCCCGCGAAGCGTGGGCTGATGCCGGCTTCGACATGCCCACCGACGAGTCCGAACCCGTCGACCCGGATCGGCTCGGCGTGGCGCTGGGCACCGGCATCGGTGGCCCGCTGACCCTGCTGCAGCAGGACGACCAGCTGGAAGCGGGTGGCCTGCGCAAGGTGTCGCCGCTCACCGTGCCGATGCTGATGCCCAACGGGCCGGCCGCGATGGTCAGCCTGGAGCTGCGCGCTCGTGCCGGTGTGCACTCGCCGGCCTCGGCGTGCGCCTCCGGTGCCGAAGGCCTGGCCAAGGCCGCTGAGATGATCCGGTACGGGCACGCCGACGTGGTGGTGGCCGGTGGTGCGGAGTCCTGCATCCACCCGATCACCATCGCCGGTTTCGCCCAGGCCCGGACCCTGAGCACGCGCAACGACGAGCCGGAGCGCGCCTCCCGCCCGTTCGACGTGGACCGCGACGGGTTCGTGATGGGCGAGGGCGCCGGTGTGGTGGTCCTGGAGAGCGCTGAGCACGCCAAGGCGCGCGGTGCTCGGATCTACGGCCGCCTGGCCGGGGCCGGCATCACCTCGGACGCCTACCACATCACCGGGAGCCACCCGGACGGTCTGGGCCAGGTCGCCGCGATGCGCAAGGCGCTCGCGGACGCCGACCTGCAAGCCTCCGACATCGGGCACGTCAACGCGCACGCGACCTCGACCGTGGTCGGTGACGTGGGCGAGGCGAACTCGGTGCGCAAGGCCCTCGGGGACGGGGCGGTCGTGACCGCGCCCAAGGGTTCGCTCGGGCACCTGGTCGGCGGGGCCGGTGCGGTCGAGAGCATCGTCACGATCCTCTCGCTGCACCACGGCGTCATCCCGGCGACGCAGAACCTCGAGAACGTCGACCCCAAGGTGGAGCTGGACGTGGTGGCCGACAAGCCGCGCCACGTCGAGCAGACCGCCGCCCTCAACAACGCCTTCGGCTTCGGCGGGCACAACGTCGCCCTCGCCTTCGCCCGGGCGTGATCGCGGCCGCGGGGACGGGCACCGGCCCGTCCCCGCGAAGCCCGCTCTTCTCGCGCGTGCGCGCGCTCTCCTCCTCCACTCCCGACCGAGCAGCGACCCGGTGCCTCAGGCGCAGGGGGCCGCGATCGCGCTGTTCGGGAGCTTGCTGATGTCCAGGACGGCGTTGCCGTTCTCGTCGACGACGACTGGGTAGACGACGTCCCACTGCACGCAGTGCGCCTTGACCTGCGGCGGCGCGTCCTCGAGGTCCTGCTCGCTCTTGAAGCTGAGCATCACCAGCGCGGAGCGGTCCTGTCCCGGGTCGATGCGGTGGACCTTCATGTCGTGGTCCCGGGTGCTGTCGTAGTCGTCGAACCACTTGCTCTGCGGGAGTTCGCGCCACTTGCTGGGCGGGACCGTCGACTTCCAGAGCTCGTAGTTCTTGCGGTTGATGCCGTCGAAGTAGTTGTCCAGCAGGCCCTCGATGATGCGCTGGTCCGGGTAGGCCGCGGCATCGGGCGAGTACTCGACCCCGGAGCGGGAGACGACGGGCTGCTGATCGGCTCGAACGCCCGGAACGCTCGGACCCCCCTGGACCCGCTGTTCGTCCCCTCCGAAGTGGAGGAACCGGGCGAGCAGGACACCACCGGTACCGGCCGCGAGGAGCACGACGACGGCGAGCGGGATCCCCCATGTCAGCCAAGAGCGCACGGGGCACAGCTTCGCACAACCCGATCAGGCGAGTGCGGGCTTCCCGGAAATCACCCGACGCGGTGCAGCACGGTCACCGGAGCGCCATCGCCGGCGCGGCGGAACGGTTCGAGGGCGTCGTCCCACGCCGCCCCGAGCAGCTGCTCGACGCGGTGCGCGAACGCCTCCGGCCCCTTGGCGTTGGCCGCCAACGTGCGGAGTTGATCTTCGCTCACGACGATGTCACCATTGGCGCTGGTGCAGGCGCGCCACAGACCGAGTCCGGGCGCGTGGCAGAACCGCTGCCCGTCGACCCCGGGGCTAGGGTCCTCCGTGATCTCGAAGCGCAACATGGGCCACGCGCGCAGGGCGGTCACGAGGCGTGCTCCGGTACCCGGCTCACCCGTCCAGGTGCACTCCGCGCGGAGTTGCCCGGGGGCTGCCGGTTGCGCCGTCCAGCGGAGTTCCGTCCGAGTGCCGAGTGCGCCGGAAATCGCCCACTCGACGTGCGGGCAGACCGCAGACGGCGACGAGTGGATGTAGACCACACCGCAGGTGAGGCCACTGTCGCTGCCACGGGTGCTCACTGCTGACCTCCGCTGTTCGACGAGGGACGTCTTCCCCTACGACCTCGCGAACTCGACGATCACCAGTTGCCGCGTCATTCTGCATCGCGGGTGGAGATCTTCGCCACCGCGAGATCAGCATCCGCAGGCGTCCGAAAAAGCCCGGCACCAGCCGAGACCAGCACCCCTCCGGCGACGGAGGTTCACTGAAATCGCTGATCCGAGCGCCGCGACGGGTGATCGGCATCCCTCGGACGCAGCAACACCAGCTCGGCAGACGAGTGGCGATTACCACTCGAACGGATTAATGCGCAAGCCGAAGCACGCGCCCGATCCACCCCCGCTAACGTCAACACCGCGGAAACACCCAGCACACCGCAACTCTCGAGGAGGCCCGATGCACCTGGTGCGGCTCGGAGTGGAACCGACCGAGGTCGGTGCCGACGTCCGGGCGGCCATCGCCGCGTGGGGATCCGGTCGCTCGGTTCTCGGAGGCGTCACCGTGTTCGGCTGCCGACCTCCTGGCAGCCCGCGCGAGCTCGACGCGGTGATCGTGCTGCCCCGGGGGCTGATCGTAGTGCTGGGCGTGGACCTGCCCGAACCGGCGTTGAAGCTCGAAGCCCCGGCGGGCACGCCGTGGACGGTCGACGGCTGGCCGCTGGTGCGCACCGAGGGCGCGGTCAACCCGGCGCAGGAGGGGTTGGAGTCCGCGGCGGCGCTGGCTCGCAGCCTGCAGTCGCGCGGCCTGGAACCGCTGCCGGTCGCCGCGGTCGTCGCCGTCGGCCCCTACGTCGGGCAGGTCACCCAGCCGACCACCGACCTGCACCGCGGCGTGCGGGTGGTCTCGCCGAACACGACCTCCGTCCTGTCGGCGGCTCGTGAGCTCGCGACCTACGAGAGCACGTGCGACGCGGGTTCCGCGAAGGCGCTGCTGGACGTGCTCGGCGCCGAGGTGACCGGTGAAGTGCTGGTCGGCGAGGGGTTCCCGGAAGCGCCGGAGGTGGACCTCGCCGGCGCCGACACGATGCTCATCCCGAAGTACTCCGAGAAACGTCCCGCCGGCCGGGCTCGCACGTCCGCGCGGTCCCGGTCGTTCCCGCGCGGCAAGCTGATCGGGGCGGTGGCCGCGCTGGTGGTGGTGTTCGGGCTGCTCGGAGCTCTGGCGCTGGGTTCGACGTGGGCAGGTCCACCGGAAGTCGCGACCCAGCGGGTCGACGGGGTGGGGTTCGCGCACCGCGCGACCGACCACGTCGCCGCGTGCGGCCAGCACTCCTACGGCGACGTGCAGCGGTGGTTCCAGGTGCAGCCGTGCCGCAGCCTGCGGCGCGGGCTCTTCGAGACGCACCGCGGTGAGTCGGCGGTGGCGCTGTCGGTCGCGGTCGTGGACCTGCCGGGCCAGGAAGCGGCCACGCAGTTGCGGAAGCTGCTGGAGTCGGCCGGAACCGGTGGCATCAGCGACCTCGTCTCGCAGGGGCGCGGCTGGTCGGGCGGGCCGCGCGACTTCGGCGACGCCGCGCAGGCGGTGCAGCAGCACGGCAGCCAGGTCCGCGTCGTGCAGGCGGTGTGGGCGCGAGAACCGTCCCACCCCGACGACCTGGAACTGCGCGCCATGGCCGAACGCGGCCTACGGCTCCACCCCTAGCCAGCAGCCCGGCGCAGCCGCCGTTCAACCCCCGCGCCGGGCGGCAGCGTTCGAACTTCGCGCGGATGTCGAGGCTCGAAGTTCCCCGTCGAGGTTCGCGCGAAGTTCGAAGGGCCCCAACGGGGCTGCCGCGAGTCCTCGAGCGGCTGCGTGGCGAGTGCGCCGTGCGACATGCCCTCTGGAGCGGCGCGCGGTGTCCACGGAACCGCTCGAGTCGCGCCACTGGCACCGCTGGGCGGGACGGAGCCTAGGAGTGCTCCTGCTCGGTGACGCCGGAGTCGTCGCGGCGCTGTTCGGGGACGGGGCGCGGACCTCTGGTGAGGTACGGGGTGCCGAGCCGGGACAGGAACAGCATCGGCGCGTACAGCGGCACGACCGCGGCCAGCGCAGCGGCGGTGACGCCCGCTCGCAGGACGTCGTGGGGGAACAGGGTCGGTCGTTCCAGGAGCCGCTGGGAGATCTGCGCGCTGATCCACAGCAGGAGGATGAACCCGACCATGCCGGCCACCGCGACGAGCATCGCCGGGCGGTAGCCGAGCCGTTCGGCGCCCAGCATCACCGCGACCCAGCCGAGCAGCGCGGGCAGCTGCCCGCGTTCGGTGGTCGCCGCCCACAGCAGTCCGCCGAAGATCGCCAGCCCGCCGCCGCTGCGCTGCCAGGTCTCGGTCACCCGCTCCGCCCAGCCGCTCCCGGTCAGACCGACGCGAGCGGCGAGCTCACCCAGCACGCCCAGCGCGCTCGGCCCGTGCTCAGGTGCCAGGAACTGGCCGACGATCCACGCCAGCGCCCACAGCGAGACGCAGCACGCCACGACCTGCTGCCACCGCGGACGGTCCAACGCCACGAACACCAACCGCCGCAAACCCCGCACGACCACCCCAACCCTCGACCGCCTCGAGGATGGGACACCCCCAGCACCCCGACCACCACATCAGCCGCTTCTCCCCCACACGGGTGAGCACCACCGTCGTTCTCGCAGGAGCCTGCGGACGGCGTTGTGTCTGGTCAGAAGGTCGCGGGGAGGGTGGTGCAGGGTTCGGGGGTAGCGCAGGGCAGCGGGATGGGGAGCACGTCCGGGCCGTCGACGAGCCACTGCGCGGCGCCGGGGGCGGAGACGAGGGTCCGGCCCTGGGCGTCCACCGACAGACCCACCTCGCCGGGTGGCACGGGCGGCATCGCGAAAGGCGCTCCCGCCGCGAGCTTCCGCCCGGAGTCGGCCGCGTAGGTGGCGACCCGGGCACGCCCGGGAGCGTCGCAATCGGCGGGCTCCAAGGCCGCGATGTCCTGGCCGGACCCGGTGACCGCCAGCGGCGCGCACCGACCTGTCCCGACCGCGCGAGCGCCGTCCACCGTGGCCGGATCCGGACCGGTCAGCAGCAGCTCGGAGCGACCACCGCGCTCGGCGAGCAGGGCCAGCCGGCCGCCGTCCGTCAGCGCCAGGTCGAGCACCCGCATGCCGGGCGTCGGCAGGACGCGGCGGGTCCCGCCGGACCACACCACCAGACCGTCGTCCTCGGCGTAGGCGACCCGGCCCCCGCGTGCCGCGAGCGCCCGGGGGCCGCGCACTGCGGCGAGGGGGCGCTGCCCCTCGGCCGCCACCTCGACCACCCGTCCACCCTCCGGAGTGGACACCGCGGCGAAGACCCGGCCGCGGTCGCCGGCCAGCTCGGTGACCTCGCCTCCGGTGATCCGGGCGACCTCCCCCTGCTCCCGCCCGGTCGCCACGTCGAACGAGGCGATCACCCCGTCCTCCACCGCGGCGACGTAGTTGCCCGGACGCACGCTCACCGGCTGCGGGTCCGGCGTCTGCACGCCCACCGCCACGCCGGCGAAGACGGCTACGACGACCGCTGCGGCGACGACCAGGAACGTCGGCCTCCGGTACGGCGCGCGGCGGCGCCGAGCCGCGGCCAGCAACGTCGGCAAGGCGTCCGGCGCGGGCTCGACGTCGGCGACCGCCCGGTGCAACCGGGCCCGCACCAGCTCGACGTTCCGATCGAGTTCGTTCACACCCGCTCCCCCAGCAGTTCTGACAACCTCGCCACCCCGCGCGAGCAGTAGGACTTCACCGAGCCCTGGCTGCACCCCATCACCTCGGCGGTGCGGACCTCGCTCAGGTCGGCGTAGTAGCGCAGCACGATCGCCTCCCGTTGCCTGCGCGGCAGCCGGGCGAGCGCCTGGGCCAACACAGCGCGGTCGAGCCCGCGCCCGGTGTCGTCGGGCAGGCGGTCGGCCACGGCCAGCTTCGGCAGGTGCTTGCGCGCGACCAGGCGTCTGCGCAGCGTCGACCGCGCCCGGTTGAGCACCGCCTGCCGCAGGAACGCCAGCGCCTTGCCCGGGTCGCGCAGCCTGCTCCGCGAGTCGAAGACCCGCAGGTACGCGTCCTGCACGATGTCCTCGGCGGAGGCGCGGTCGTCCACCAGCAGCACCGCGATGCGCAGAAGTTGCGCGTAGTGCTCCCGGTAGAGGTCGGTCAGCTTGTTCGTCAGCTCGTCCACTGCCGCCGACCCGTCACCCGGCCGGATGGTCACAGGCATTGCGATCGACACCGTCACATCTGTGCACGACGCCCGGACCCCCTCCTGGGTTGTGGCCGGTGTGCGGTCGTGACCGAACCCGGCTGTGATCAACAGCGGCGACTCTACCGACGGGGCACCCCGTTGATCAGTTCGTGCGTCGAGTTCACGCCACCGGCCCGGCGGCGAAATCTTGCCGTCACCGGCTCGCACCGGTAGGGCTGAGGGGAGCCGCGCGCGAGGAGGACTTCATGAAGTTCGGCATCTCCACGTTCGTCACCGACGAAGGCATCACCCCGGTCGACCTCGGCAAGGCACTGGAGGAACGCGGTTTCGACGCGCTGTTCCTCGCCGAGCACACCCACATCCCCGCCAGCCGGGAGACGCCCTACCCGGGCGGCGGTGAGCTGCCGCGGATCTACTACCGCACGCTCGACCCGTTCGTGGCGCTGTCGGCGATCGCCTCGGTCACCGAGGAGCTGCTGCTGGCCACCGGCATCGCCCTGGTCGTCGAACGCGACCCGATCACCACCGCCAAGGAGGTCGCCAGCCTCGACCTGATCTCGGGCGGCCGAGCCGTCTTCGGCGTCGGCGCGGGCTGGAACCGCGAGGAGATGCGCAACCACGGCACCGACCCGCGCACCCGGGGCAGGTTGATGGACGAGCGGATCCGCGCGATGCGCACGATCTGGACCGAGGAGGCCGCGGAGTTCCACGGCGAGTTCGTCGACTTCGATCCGATCTACGCCTGGCCCAAGCCGGTGCAGAAGCCGCACCCGCCGATCTACATCGGCGGCGAGAGCGACCGCTCGATCGCCCGCGTCAGCGAGTTCGGTGACGGCTGGCTGCCGCGCGGCGGCACCGAGAACCTCGGGGACCTCATCTCCCACGTCCGTGACACGGCCGGACGGAGGGTGCCGGTCACGCTCTTCGGCGCCGAGGACGACGCCGCCAAGCTCACCCGCTACGCCGAGGACGGGGTGGACCGCGCGCTGCTGATGCTGGAGACCATGCCGCGCGACGAGACGCTGCGGAAGTTGGACGAGTTGGCCGAGCTCACCCGCGGGATCGGGTGAGGACTTCACATCCTGATTACGCTGGCGCAACGGGCTGGACATTCCCGACGCGCGCGCCGATGCTCTAGAACTGCTGTGCACACGCGTCTCGCACAGCAGGATTGGAGTCCGAGACGGTGGCTACGACAACGGCCCCGAGCGGTGGATCGGCTCGGAAGCGCAGGATGAGTCTCAAGGAGATCATCACATGGGTGCTGGTCGCGCTCGTCGGCGCGGTCAGCTGGGGTGTGATCGCGCTGGTGCGCGGTGAGGAGATCTCGGCCGCCTGGCTGGTCTTCGCGGCGCTGGCTTCCTACGCCATCGCGTACCGCTTCTACGCCCGGTTCATCACCCACCGGGTGCTCAAGACCGACGACGACCGGGCGACTCCGGCGGAACGGCTCAACAACGGTGCCGACTTCCACCCGACCGACCGGCGGGTGCTGTTCGGCCACCACTTCGCCGCGATCGCCGGCGCCGGCCCGCTGGTGGGTCCGGTGCTCGCCGCGCAGATGGGATACCTGCCCGGCACGGTCTGGATCATCATCGGCGTCATCTTCGCCGGTGCCGTGCAGGACATGGTGGTGCTGTTCTTCTCCACCCGCCGCAACGGCCGCAGCCTCGGCCAGATGGCCCGCGAGGAGATCGGGCCGGTGGGCGGCATCGCGGCGCTTGTCGCCGTGCTCGCCATCATGGTCATCTTGCTCGCGGTGCTGGCCCTGGTCGTGGTGGGCGCGCTCAAGGGTTCGCCGTGGGGCGCTTTCTCCATCGGCATGACGATCCCGATCGCCCTGTTCATGGGCTTCTACCTGCGGTACCTGCGGCCGGGCAAGATCGTCGAGGTCTCGGCGATCGGCATCGTGCTGCTGCTGGCCAGCATCGCGGGCGGCAGCTGGGTGGCCGAGTCCGGCATGGCCGAGTTCTTCACCCTCAGCGGCAACGAGGTCACCTTCGCGCTGATCATCTACGGTTTCGTCGCCTCGGTGCTGCCGGTGTGGATGCTGCTGGCGCCGCGCGACTACCTGAGCACCTTCATGAAGGTCGGCGTGATCGTGCTGCTGGCAGCCTCGATCCTGATCGCGATGCCGGTGATGAAGACCGGCGCGGTCACCGACTTCGCGCTCAACGGCAAGGGCCCGGTGTTCTCCGGTGCGCTGTTCCCCTTCGTGTTCATCACGATCGCCTGCGGTGCCCTGTCCGGGTTCCACGCGCTGATCTCCTCGGGCACCACGCCGAAGATGATCGAGAAGGAGTCGCAGGTCCGGGTCATCGGCTACGGCGGCATGCTGACCGAGTCGTTCGTGGCGATCATGGCGCTGGCCGCGGCCTGCATCATCGACCCGGGCATCTACTTCGCGATGAACATGCCCGACAGCGCGCTGGGCGACACCGTGCAGTCGGCGTCGCAGGCGGTGGCCGGCATCGGCTTCCAGGTCACGCCCGAGCAGCTCTCGGCGGCCGCGGCGGCGGTCGAGGAGGAGACGCTGGTGGGCCGCAGCGGCGGCGCGCCGACCCTGGCGCTGGGCCTGTCCGAGGTGTTCTCGCAGGTCATGGGCGGGGACGCGATGAGGGCCTTCTGGTACCACTTCGCGGTGATGTTCGAGGCGCTGTTCATCCTGACCACTGTGGACGCCGGTACCCGGGTGGGCCGGTTCATGCTGCAGGACACGGTCGGCAACGTCTGGAAGCGCTTCGGCGACGTCAGCTGGAAGCCGGGCAACTGGCTGGCCAGCGCGGTCATCGTGGGCGCGTGGGGCTACTTCCTGTGGGCCGGCGTGAACGACCCGCTGGGCGGCATCAACCAGCTGTTCCCGCTGTTCGGCATCGCCAACCAGCTGCTGGCGGCGGTGGCGCTCGCGGTGGCCACAACCATGCTGATCAAGGCAGGTCGGGCCAAGTACGCGTGGGTGACGCTGATCCCGTTGGCCTGGGACGCGGCGGTGACGCTGACCGCGAGCTGGCAGAAGATCTTCTCCGACAACCCCAAGATCGGGTTCTTCGCCCAGCGGGCGTCGTACCAGGCCGCGCTGGACGCCGGTGAGACCAGCAAGGGCACGGCCAGCACCGTGGAGGAGATGCAGAAGGTCGTGGTGAACTCCACTGTGGACGGCGTGCTCAGCGTGCTGTTCGCGGTGCTGATCATCATCGTGCTGGTGGACGCCATCCGCGTCTGGATCAAGGCGCTGCGCACCACCGAACCGCTGCCCAGCACCGAGGCCGAGTACGTGAAGTCGGAGCTGTGGGCGCCTTCGGGCCTCATCCCGACGGCCGAGGAGCGGCAGAAGCAGAAGGAGCTCGCCACGTCCGGGAGCAGCAGTTGACCTCGACGACCCTGTCCAGGCTGCGCGGATCCGTCCGCGCAGCCTGGCAGATCGTGCGCGGGGTGGCGGGCGAGACGGCGTACGAGACCTACCTCGAACACCACCGCACCCACCACCCCGGCGAGGAACCGATGTCGGAACGGGAGTTCTGGAAGGCCCACATCGACCGCCAGGACACCAACCCCGGCTCCCGCTGCTGCTGAGCGGCGAACGCTGCCGTCAGAGGTCGGAAGTTCCCGAGGGGACTTCCGACCTCTTCTGCGTTCCGGCGAGCACCACGTCGACGAGCTCGTCGACGCGGTCAGGGCTCTGGGCGTCCAGCAGGTGCGCGGGCGTGGTGTGCACGTGGTTGGTGACCGCCCCGGCGACCAGGTCCGCCACCAGCGCGACGGAGGTGCCCTCGGGGAGCTCGCCCCGGGCGAGGCCACGGCGGATGATCGCGCGGGTCGCGCGGATGTGCTCCGGGTACGGGTCCTCGGCGAAGGCCTCGGCGAGCTGCGGCGAGAAGGTGGCGTCCACGCCCAACCGGAAGATCAGCGCGCCCTCGTCGGTGCGCAGGTAGTCCCGCCAGCCCCGGGCGAACTCCACCAGGTCCCCGCGCAGCGATCCGGTGTCGATCTCGGCGATGAACCGCGCGCGCTCGCGCACCGCGGCGACCAGCAGCGCGGCCTTGTCCGGCCAGCGCAAGTACAGCGACCCCTTGCCGATCCCGGAGCGTCGCGCGACCTCGTCCAGCGAGAACCCGCTCCACCCGCGCTCGGCGTAGACGGCGCGGGCAGCGCTCAGCGCGCGCTGCTCGACCCCGGGGTCACGGGGCCGCCCGGATCGCTGCGCTTTCGCCACGGGCACATCCTGACATCCGAGCGTCCGTTTTCCACTCAGCGGTAGCCAAGCCATCGTGCCGAGCGGGACCGGATCAGAGAGTGAAGCGAGTCCGTGGTCCCGAAGAAGTGAGGCCGTGCTGTGCGTACCCAGGTCGCGATCGTCGGCGGTGGTCCCGCCGGGCTGCTGCTGTCCCACCTGCTCCACCTGCAGGGGATCGACTCGGTGGTGCTGGAGCGGCGCAGCCAGGAGCACGTCCAGCAGCGGGTGCGCGCGGGCGTGCTGGAGCAGGGCACGGTCGACCTGCTGCGCGAGGTCGGTGTCGGCGAGCGGATGCTGCGCGAGGGCGACCGGCACGAGGGCGTGCACGTGCAGTTCGACGAAGAGCGGCTGCACATCCCGTTCACCGAGCTCACCGGCCGGGCGATCACCGTCTACGGCCAGCAGGAGGTCGTCAAGGACCTCAACGAGCGCCGCCGGGCCGACGGCGGGCAAGTGCTGTTCGAGGTCGACGACGTCGCGGTCCACGACGTCACCTCCGACAACCCGAGCGTGACCTTCACCCACGACGGCGTGGCGCAGGTGCTGCACGCGGACTTCGTCGCCGGCTGCGACGGGTTCCACGGGGTCTGCCGGGACACCATCCCGCCGGACGTGCGCCGGGTCTACGAGCGCGTCTACCCGTTCGGCTGGCTCGGGATCCTGGCCGAGGTCGCACCGTCCACCGACGAGCTGATCTACGCCAACAACGAGCGCGGTTTCGCGCTGCACAGCATGCGTTCAGCCACCATCAGCCGCTTCTACCTGCAGTGCGCGCCCGACGAGCCGCTCGACAACTGGCCCGACCAGCGCATCTGGGACGAGCTGGGCACGCGGCTGGCGGCTCCGGGGTGGAAGCTGCAGGAGGGGCCGATCATCGAGCGGTCGGTGACGGCGATGCGCAGCTTCGTGGCCGAGCCGCTGCGCCACGGCCGGCTCTTCCTGGCCGGCGACTCGGCGCACATCGTGCCGCCGACCGGCGCGAAGGGTCTCAACCTCGCGGTGGCCGACGTGGACCGGCTGGCGGAAGCGCTCGCCGACCACTACCGGACGGGCAGCGACGCCGGGCTGGACGAGTACTCGGCGAAGTGCCTGGAGCGGGTCTGGCGGGTGCAGCACTTCTCGTGGTGGATGACGTCGATGACGCACCGCTTCGAGGGCCCCGACCACGACTTCGACCGCCGGCTGCAGCGCTCCCAGTTCGACTACCTGCGCTCCTCCACGGCCGCGGCGACCACGCTGGCGGAGAACTACGTCGGCATGCCGCTGCGCTGATCCGGCCCGGGAAAAGCAGTTTCGCCCCCGCGCGGCCGCCGGAAGAATGCGGCGGGTGGACTTCCAGACCTTTGACGCGCGGGGGTACCGGACGGTCGACGTCCGGACCGGGTACGGCGAGTGGGTGGCGCACTACGAGGACACCGTCGAGGACGTGATGGACCTGGCGCTGCTGGAGCGCCTGGTCGAACCCTCCTGGCAGTCGGTGCGCCGGGCCGCCGACCTCGGGTGCGGCACCGGCCGCACCGGCCAGTGGTTGCGCGACCGCGGTGTCACCCGCGTCGACGGGGTGGACGTCACCCAGGAGATGCTGGAGCTCGCCCGTCGGCGGGGTGCTCACGAGCGGCTGGTGGAGGCCGACGCCGCCGCGACGGGCCTCCCCGGCGGCAGCTACGACCTGGTGATCTGCTCGCTGATCGACGAGCACCTCGACGACCTGCGGCCGCTGTACGCCGAAGCGCACCGGTTGGCCGCCCCAGGCGCGGCCTTCGTGCTGGTCACCTTCCACCCGCACTTCATCATGACCTCCGGCATGCCCACCCACTACACCAACGCGGCCGGGGAGCCCGTCGCGATCGCCACCCACGTGCACCTGATCAGCGACCACGTCGCCGCAGGTCTCGGTGCCGGGTGGCGGCTGGCGGACCTCCAGGAGAACGTCATCGACGACACCTGGCTGGCGGTCAAGCCCAAGTGGGAGCGCTTCCGCAACCACCCCTTCTCCGCCGCTTACACCTGGCGCAAGGACTGAGGGCGCGGCCCGGCGGCGTCCCGGCGCACTCGCCACGAAGGTTGCTCGAGAACCTGCCAGCTGAGCCCACCCTCGAAGTTCGCGCGAAGTTCGACGCCCCGGGCTCGGCTCCCGGTCAAACCTCGCGCGAAGTTCGAGGGCACCTGCGCGGCGCGGGGCTTCGAGGCACGGGGACTCCCCCGCCTTCTCGAACAGCTCCTCCCAAGCCGAAGCGTCCGACGACCTGCCGCGCGTCCACACCGGACAGACGCGGCACCCGGCCGCGCGCGGCGGCGGCGAAGCACGCCCGCCTTCTCCGCGGGGCGGCGACCAGATCCTCTGCGAACCCCGTGCCCGGACGGTCACGACCACCCCGCGGGAACGGCACTGGTTTTCCCGTTGCCGCCCGACACGCGCGGGCCTCGGAGGAGGCTTCCTCCTGATCGAGGCGCACAACCCCTGGTCACAGTCATGAGACGTACATCACCCCGGTGGGAAGCGGAGCTGGCCGAGCAGACCGGGACGGGCTGCGTGTAAGGTAGGTGCTGGTCGTTGTTTTTCTGGGTTCGTGTTCTTGCACGCTCGCAGGATTCTGATGCGAGCGAGCTGCTGTCCCCGTGGTTGTAGCTGGTATAGCCGCCGTTCGAGATCTCCGGCCCGGGCTCCCACGAAGTGTGAGGGCCCGTCACACGCTCCAGCTCCTAAGGAGACACACATGGCACAGGGAACCGTGAAGTGGTTCAACTCGGAAAAGGGCTTCGGCTTCATCGCCCCGAACGACGGCGGCGCTGACGTCTTCGTCCACTACTCGGCCATCGACGCCTCGGGCTTCCGCAGCCTCGACGAGGACCAGCAGGTCACCTACGAGGTCACCCAGGGCCCGAAGGGCCCGCAGGCCAGCTCGGTGCGCATCTGAGCCACCTGAGCTTCACACACCGCCGGCTGCTCACCACAGCGTGAGCAGCCGGCGGTGTTGCTTTTCAAGGAAGGTTTTTCTGATCAACACAACAACTCACGCGTCCGAGAGCACACCGGCGCCTCGACAGCCCGCTGAGGACGAGGTCACCCCGGTCCAGTTCGTGGAGCCGGCACCCAGGGCCGAAGAAGGCCACCACCCCGTCGCAGACCACACCGAAGACGCGATGCGAGAACTCCGCACCCCCTTCGACGTCTGAGTCCCCGCCCGATCGGGCGGACGCAGGCCTGTGATCACCAGTCCAGGCCGCCGACCAAATCGAGCGGGCGGTCTTGCACCCGCCCGCCCCGAGGGCACGTTCGAGTCGTCTTGACCTGGGCCCCTGGCAGAACTCCCCGCCGCACGGCAACCGCACCCCGCGGTAAGCCGGAACATCCCGGCCCGTCGATCTCTCCCGTGCCGCCTTCCCCGATCGGATCGCGTCTACCGCTCCGCTGGGCCCGCCGTTCCCCGGATGCGAACTCCGCACCTCGACGCAGCCGAGATCCACTCCAGTGAACGCAAGCCCGCTGGTGGAATCGATGCAAGTCGGCTGCAGGTCGAGCAAGCAATCCTCGCTGGTGGACACCACATTGAGCAGCGAAACCGGTTGTCGCACAGACGGGATCACGTACGCCTGGGGCTCACGAGCTAGCTAGCGCACTTGCGATAATCCGCGCTCGACCTGCCGGAACCCGTATCCCTCCTCCTGCTGTGGGACGAAGTTTCGTCGGCTCTGTTGCCGAGGGGCCTGTCACTACGGCGGACGAGCGGTCAAGCCTTGGCGGGCGTTCTTCCTGCTGCCGCTCGCGGTGGCGGTTGCCTTCATCGCGTTCTGGGTTTCGGGACTTGGCCGGGTCGAGTGAACATGGAGCGGACCACCAGCTCCTGCGCACTCGTGCGCCCTGAGCAAGGACGGTGAGGCTACGTCCGTGGCGGCTGACCACGCGAGGAGCTCGTGATCCACAGTGAACGGTTTCCTGAACCAGCGACCGGCTGAAAGGTGGGGCCTGCCTGGGGGCGGGTCATCGTCGATGTCAGTCGACTGGCGGACGGCTAGCGGTCTCACCACCCATCCGCCCGCCCAGGCAGGTGGATCAGCCTCGGGAAGTGGCGCGCGGTCGCGCAGGGGCCGAAGACCTCGCCAAGGCCCGACCTCGGGTTCGAACGGTCTGGTGCATCGCGGACCGAGCGCGTCGCGGTGACCCCAGTCACATCAGGATCCGCGAGCGATGATCCACCCAGGGTCGGCCGGTCTCACTCAGCAGCAGCGCGTGCTCCAGCAGCACGCACGCCGTCGAAGGAGACCGACATGCCCCAGAGCACCCGTGCCCAGACCGTGCGCGCGTTCGCCGCCGCCTTCACCACCTGCGACATCGACACCATCATCGACTGCGTCAACGAGGACCTCGTCTGGGAGTTCAACGGCGAGAAGGCCGGTCAAGGCAGGGCCTCGCTCGAGGAGCGCATGCGCGCAGACCTCGCCCAAGGACGCGCCGAAGTGACCATCGAGCAGCTCATCGAGGAGGGCGACACCCTCGTCGCCCTCAACCGCGGGCGCTTCGTCCCCCAGCATGGCGTTCCCATGGCCTACGTCTCCGCCGAGGTCTACACCTTCACCGGCGACAAGATCAGCCGCATGCGGACCTACCAGCCCATGAGCTGAGCAACCGGTGACACCGCGACCGGAGCAAGCCGGTCCGGCTCCCCGGCGTCGCGACCGGATCGCACTCCGGCCGCCTGAAGGCCTTCCAGACGGGACCACGCTGCTCGTGTCCCTGTCCCGGGCCGTCCTGGGCCCCACCCCCAGCAGAGACGACCCGCGCCCTCGATGGGCGACGCAGGTTGTCCTCACGACATCGCCGACCAGCTTGGGCACTCGACGGTCTCGACGACACAGGACGTCTACACGGGCCGGAAGGTGAAGAGCCGCAAGGCTGCGGCCGCGCTCAACGAGGTCAAGCGGTGCGAAGAACGAGCGTGGGGAAACTGTGGAGATGACCTCTCGGCCCTTTCCCCGCACGTGTTTCACCTGCGCGTACGTGGGGCAGGTGGGACTTGAACCCACGACCTGACGGATTATGAGTCCGCTGCTCTGACCAGCTGAGCTACTGCCCCGTGGGGTGCTCGGTATCGGGATCGTATCGAGGGTGTGACGGAGCGCGGTCGCCGGGTGTTCCGGCCGACCGGCCCATGGTGGTGTTGGGCGGAACGGTGGAAAGCCCAGCACACCGGCGTTGCGTCGGCTGGTCTACTGATCTTGGCGAGCGGAGTCGGGGTCAGCAGTCCGCAGGAGCGATCATGCCCTGTTCGCACAGGTGAGCGCGTTGCTCTTCACCGCTGGTGCGTTGCTGCCCGCAGGCCGTGCCGCACCGCTCGGACCCGGGGAGGTCGTCGTACTCCTGGAACGAGTGCGGGTATCCCGAATCGCGCTGGAACTGCCGGAATTCCTCGGGTGCGCTCTCGCTGACCACGCTCGGCTGGACGGGGGCGGGCGGTGCGGTCGGGGCGCCTTCGCACGCCAGCAGCGCTATCGCGAGAGCTGTGGTCGCGATCGGTCGGCCCATCACCACACCTCCTCTGGTCACCCGGGACGCACGAGTATCGGGGCAGGTGCGCAGGCCCGCTACTCGGCTGGACACACGCAGGCCCGGCGCCTGTGGAGAGCGCCGGGCCTGCGGAGGAGTCGTCGATCTTCAGCTGAACATGCGGAAGAGGTCGAACGCTCCGGAGAGCTGACCGATGATCGCGATGGTGGCCATCAGCGCCCCGAGAGCGGCCACCGTCATCACCGACATGATGATCAAGTAGACGACTGCCTTGATCGGTTTCGGCAGGTTGCTCACCGTTTCGACGAAATCCGGCAGCGTGATGTGAGGTTCTTTGCCGATTCCTGGTGCGGACATCTGACTCCCCCGTTCCTCATCAGCCTTCGAACGACCACCTGCGTTCGAAGGACGGAGCGCAACGGGAAACCGTTGCGCCGAATCGCATCACGAATTCGTCTCGGTCGAACTCCGAACGATCAGCCAGCGCGGTCGGTGCTTGCGGCTCCGCGTTCCGCGCGGCTTGACACGAATCATCCGTACCAACGCCGTCGGCCGCGAGCCGAGCCAGGAGGACATCGCGCATTTCGACCTCGGATCGTTATCCGGCCGACGGCCCGCAGGACGCGGGCGGGCGATGCTGGTGGATCACGACGCTCCGACGCTGGAACATCGCCGATCGCACCTATGATCTCACACCGCTCACCGTCGATCTTCGCCTGGGCAGGCCCAGGTCGGCACCGCCGACCGCGGCTCGATCATCCGCTTGGCGCTCGACGACCCGACGCGGGAACCCGGCTCCTGCGGCCCGTGGCGACCGAGGGTGGTCGACGGCTCGACGGCCGGCCACGACGAGCCTCCCGAACCCTGTCTTCGCACGTCACAGCACCCGGAAGTGAATCATCCCGATGGGTGCATGACCGAGCACCCGTTCGGTGGCAGACTACGCCGCGAGTGAGCGTGACGTGATCACTACGATGCGTCGCGAAGGACAGGGGTACCGCGAAGGGGTAGACACCGTGAGTCAGTCGAGGGCGGAGATGTTCGCGCCGGAGGGCGTGGACCTGGAACACCCCAACGTCGCCCGGGTTTATGACTACTACCTCGGCGGCAAGGCCAATTACGCGGTGGACCGCGTCTTCGGCGAGAAGGCGCTGGAGCGCTACCCGTTCGTCGCGCCGGCCGCCAAGGCCAACCGGCTCTTCCTGCACCGCGTGGTGCGCTACCTGTGCAAGCAGGGCGTCCGGCAGTTCATCGACATCGGCTCCGGTGTGCCGACGATGGGCAGCACCCACCAGGTCGCCGACGAGGTCGTCGACGACGCCAGCTGCGCCTACGTCGACAACGAGCCGGTCGCCGTCGCCCACTCGCGCATCCTGCTGGAGCAGGAGGAGGTCACCGACCAGCACACCGTGCTGCACGCCGACCTGCGTGACCCGGACGGGTTGTGGCAGCAGATCGAGGAGAGCGGTGTCATCGACGTCGAGCAGCCGGTGGCGTTGCTCCTGATCGCCGTGCTGCACGTGACCCAGCCCGGCCCGAGCGGCGAGGACGTCGGCCCGCAGGCCGTGGCGCGCTTCCGGGAGCTGCTGCCCAAGGGCTCCTACCTGGTGATCAGCCACGGCACCGCCGACGACGTGCCGGAGAAGCGCAAGCAGGAGATGGCCGAGTTCGGGAAGATGTACGACAAGTCGTCGACGCCGGTGATCTGGCGCCCGCACGACGAGATCGAAGCCTTCTTCGGCGACTTCGAGATGGTGGAGCCGGGCTGCACCTGGACTCCGCTGTGGCACCCGGAGGAGACCGGCGAGAACGCGCCCGTCATCGAGTTCGACAGCCCGAACGACTCGGTGGTCTGGGCCGGAGTCGGGCGCAAGGCCTGATCGACAGCATGGCAGCCGTCGTGACCAGCCGGTCGCGGCGGCTGCGTCGTGTGGTCGGAGTCAGCGCGTGAGGGGTTCCGCTGGGTACGCTCGATGCGATCGCTGCCCCTGACGAACCCGGGAGGTCACCATGCCTGAATGGCGGCCCCGCCCGCTCCGCAGGCGCAGCAGGCACACCGAGCCGGCGCACCGCCAGGAGGCGGCTCCCGAGCACTCGATGGACCCACGCGCCGATGACGAGCGTCCGCTGGCGGACCGACCGCTGATCGACACGGCCATCTACCGGGACGGCGTTCGCATCGCCACCCCCTCCAGCCTCGGCGAGACCTACCGGCAGCTGCCCGGCGCGACCGGGACGATGGCCTGGATCGGCCTCTACCGGCCGGCCGAAGAGGAGTTGCTGGCCGCCGCCGAGGAGTTCGACCTGCACAAGCTCGCGGTCGAAGACGCGATCGTGGCCCACCAACGGCCCAAGATCGAGCGCTACGGCGACACGCTGTTCGTGGTGCTGCGCGCCGCCACTTACCTCGACGAGGTCGAAGAGGTCAGCTTCGGCGAGCTGCACCTGTTCGTCGGCACCAACTTCGTGCTGACCGTCCGCCACGGCCCCTCCCCGGACCTCTCGGTGGTGCGGCGACGGATGGAAGCCGACCCGGAGTTGCTGCGGCGTGGGCCGGAGGCGGTGCTCTACGCGGTGCTCGACCACGTCGTCGACGGGTACGCACCGGTCATCGCGGGGCTGCAGAACGACATCGACGAGATCGAGACCGAGGTCTTCGGTGCCGACCCGCACGTGTCGCGGCGCATCTACGAGCTCTCCCGCGAGGTGATCGAGTTCCAGCGGGCGACCCGGCCGCTGCTGGCGATCCTGCGCAGCCTGGAAGCGGGGTTCGAGAAGTACCAGATCGACGAGGAGCTGCAGCGCTACCTCCGCGACGTCGCCGACCACGCCACCACCGTCGCCGAACGCGTCGACGGCTTCCGGCAGATGCTCGACAACATCCTCACCGTCAACGCCACGCTGGTCACCCAGGCGCAGAACGAGGAGATGAAGCGCATGACCGAGGCCAGCTACGCGCAGAACGAGGAGATCAAGCGGATCTCGTCGTGGGCGGCGATCTTGTTCGCCCCCACCCTGATCGGCACGGTGTACGGGATGAACTTCGACGTCATCCCGGAGCTGCACTGGTCGCTGGGCTACCCGTTCGCGCTGGTGCTGATGATCGTGGTCTGCGTCAGCCTCTACGCGATCTTCAAGCGCCGGAACTGGTTGTAGCGCAGCGGGGTTCAGGCCGGGCGTTCGAAGGTCACCAGCAGGCCCTCGACTCCGCCCGGTCCCATGCGTCCCCGGACATCGGCGCCGGTGATCGCCTTGAGCTGCCACCCCTCGGCGGCGTGCTCGTTGAGCACGCGCTCCAGCTTGTCGCCGGACATCTTGCCACCGAGCCACTTCTCGCGGAGCTCCACGACCTTGTACTGGTACGGCACAGGGGCACCTCCCGGTCGACGGCCAACGCCCCACTCGACCACGAACCGCCCCCGGCCGCAGCCGGAGCGTCCCTCAGCCGAGCGTGCCTACCTCGTGCAAGTAGCAAGTGCCGCACATGGATTCGTACCCGACGTCGCCGTCGATGGCGACTTGGCTGCCGTGCCGGGTGAACTCACCGTTGGCGGTGCGCGCGTTGAGCGTGGCCTTGCGCCCGCAGCGGCAGATCGTCTTGAGCTCCTCGATGGAGTGGGCGAGCTCCATCAGCCGCAGGCTCCCCGGGAAACCTCGGGTGCGGAAGTCGTTGCGCAGCCCGTAGGCGATCACCGGGATCCCGTCGAGCACCGCCAGCCGGAACAGGTCCTCCACCTGCTCGCCGGTGAGGAACTGGGCTTCGTCGACGAGCACGCAGTCCGGCGTCCCCGCGGCCAGCACGACATCGCGCACCGCGGTGTCGGCCGAAGTGACGAGGTCGACCTCCCGCGTCACGTTGATCCGGGACAGCACCCCGGGGCTCTTGGTGTCGATCTCCGGCTTCAGCACGAACACCCGCTGGCCGCGCTCGGCGTAGTTGTGCGCGACCTGGATCAACGCCGTCGACTTGCCGGAGTTCATCGCTCCGTACCGGAAGTACAGCTTCGCCACGACCGAACACGCTAGCGACACCCCTCCCCCGCCCCGAACCCGCCCCGACCCGCGGTCACGGGCGAAGATGACCTGTCCTGCCGATCCACGAACCGGGCTCGACGAACGCCCCCGTGCTCCAGAACGTGCCGGAGGGGGCCACCGGCCGACCAACACGTCGGTCGTGCGCGACGTCGAGCGCCCCTGGACGTGGTGGGGCTGGGGCCGATCTCTCGTCCTCGCTCGTCGCCATGGCCGCCGCTGTGTTGGCGTCAGGCCCCACCGGCCGTGGACCTCCGGGGGCGGCGACCGGGATCTACGCCGGGTGCGCGCCGGCGATGGGGAGGGCGAACTCGACGATGTCCACGGGATCGGTCGGTTGCAGGCCTGGGTAGTGCTGGTCCAGAGCCGCGTGGAGCTCCGCGAGGTCCTCGAAGCCGTCGCGGCGGGCGTCCTCGAGGGTGAGCTCGTCGCGCGTGGCCGTGCGCACCGAGAGGATCGTGCACGGCATCGTCCGCACCTCTCCGGACTCCTCCGCGAAGACCAGGACGGCGTCGCCGGGGCGGAACGGGTCGTCGACCCGGATCGTCTGGCGCTTGTGGCCGTCGAGGATGCTCTGCTCGTAGCCCTCCCCCATGTGCAGGCGCTGCGGGCCTTCCAGCGCGCGGGAGTCGAAGGCGTGCGGGAGGAGCTCGGTGACCGGCACCGCGGTGAGCCCGTTCGGCTCGCGGACGACGCAGCGGATGGCCGGGTCGACGTCGAACAGCACCTGCCGGCACTTGCCGCACGGTGCGATGACGTCTCCGGTGGGCCCGTAGGACGCGGCCACCGCGACGACCGGGTCGTTCGGGCGGACGGCGGCCCGGTTGGCGAGAGCGTTGATCTCCGCGCACGGGCCGCCCAGGAAGTGGTGCGCGTTGACCCCGAACACGAGCGCGCCGCTGCCGAGCCGCATCGCCGCCGCCACGGTGTGATCGCCACCGTCGTTGACGGCCTCCGCCTGCGTCGCAGCGGCCTCCACGAGCGCCCTGTCATCACGGGAGAGCACGCATCCACGGTAGCTCGCAGCCGGGCATGTGCCCGACGCGAAGCAGAAGCCCCCAAGGTCAGTGACCTGGGGGGCTTCTGCGGGTGCTCCTCCGACTGGACTCGAACCAGTAACCCTTCGGTTAACAGCCGAATGCTCTGCCGATTGAGCTACGGAGGAATGTTCTCTTGTCGTCCACGCTCTCGCGCTGACGACAACTACTTTAGCGGATGCTCTCCCCGGGTTTCACGGCACCCCCCGTGTTGTCTTCACCACGAACGTCAGCCCAGGTCAACGGCGGTGCGCGACGACGAAGATCCGGCGGAACGGGAACCAGGTCACACCGTCCGGCCGCTTCGGGTAGGCGACCCGCAGACGATTCGCCAACTCGTCGCGGAACTCCACCCACTCCTCGTCGTCCAGCGCCGCGCGCACCGGCCGCAGCGCGGTGCCGCTCACCCACGCCAGCACCGGGTCCTCACCGCGCAGCGCGTGCACGTAGGTCGCCTCCCAGGCGTCGACCTCGAGGTCCGGATCGGCGAGCTCGTCGGCGTACTCCAGCGGGTCGTGCACGACGTCGCTGTGCCGCAGCACGCCGTCCAGCTTGCCGCGCCAGCGGGGCTCGGCCGCCAACTCGCGGATCGTGACGTGCGAAGGGGAGTCGAAGTTCCCGGGCACTTGGAAGGTGAACCAGGCCCCGCTGGGCAGTTCGGGCAGCCAGCGGTGCAGCAGTTCGAGGTGGCCCGGAACCCATTGCAGGACCGCGTTGCACAGCACCACGTCGGTGTCCGGCTGCGGTTTCCAGTCTCGGACGTCCTCGACAAGCGCGGGCACGCCGCGCGCCCGCGCTTCGGCGACCATCTCCTCCGAGGAGTCCAGCGCCTCGACCCGGGCGTGCGGCCAGCGGCCGGTGAGCAGGCCCGTGAGGTTCCCCGCTCCGCAGCCCAGGTCGACGACCCGTCGCGGGCTCTCGGCGCGGACCCGGGCGATCAGCTCGAAGGCCGGCCGGTCCCGCAGGTCGCTGAAGGTCAAGTACGTGCCGGGATCCCACATGCGCCCACCTCCGATAGCAGTACACCCGTACTGTATACGTGACGTGGTGTCGCGTCGAGGAATCCCGGGAGTCGGGCGGGATCAGGCGGGCAGGTCGCGCGAGGCGCGCAGCCGCTCCACCAGCGCACCCGTCAAGCGGTCGAGGGCGGCCTCGTCGGTGCCCGGGTCCGGGCGGACCTGCAGCTCGATGCCGTTGCGACCGGGCACCTTGCGCTGGACGAACCACGCCCCACCACCCGGCAGTTCCCGGTGGTGACGGGTGCGGATCGAGCGGTTGACGCGCTCGTGGACCACGTCCGGCAGCCGGGTCTCCCCGGTGAGCACCAGGTGGCGGGGTTGCAGGTCGTGCAGGACGACCGCGCCGTCGAGCCGGCGGGCCTCCTCGGCTTCGGTCAGGGTGAGGACCTCGTTGCCCCAGCCGGCCTTGCTGATCAGGTGCCAGCCGACCCGACGTCCCTCCGGGAGCCACAGGCCGAGTTGGGTGGCCACGACCGACCCGTCCTCGCACGAGGCGACCGACAGGACGTGCTCGTCCGCGCCGAGGCGGCCCGGGAAGTCCGCCGGGACTTCGGCGGTTCCGCTCAGCTTCGCCAACAACCTCTTGATCACAGACTCGTTCCCATCGCCTGTTCCAGCAGTGCCTTGCGGTAGCCCTCCAGGGCCACCATGTCGCCGAACAGGGCGTTGTACTCCTCGGCGTCCTCCAGCGGGGACATCCGCTGGACCTTGGACTTGATGTCCGCGATCTGCCTGCTGACCAGCCGCTCCTGCAGCCGGGCGATGATCGCGCCCACGTAGCGCGGGTCGTCTTCGGTGGTCCACTCCAGCGCCTCGACGGCCAGCTGGGTGCACAGCCTCGCCCCGACCTGGCTCTCGCACTGCTGCGAGACCGCGTCGACCAGCGCCGCACCGCTCAGTCCGCTCGCGGTACCGCCCGCGGCCAGCAGGGCCTTCTGCAGCTCGGCGTAGATCGCTTCGGTGAAGGCCTCGGCGGGCAGCGAGTCGTAGAGCGGGCCGGCCAGGGCCGGGACCTGCAAGGCCGCCTTGAGCGCCTCGCGCTGCAGCCAGCGCGGGTCGTGCCGCGGCGGCTTCGGAGGCAGTTCGACCTCCATGCCCAGCGACTGCTGGTTCTCGTCGCGGCGCGGGCGGCGCGGCTTGCGAACCGGCGCGCCGGAGCTCTCCCGGACGCGCTTGACCACCTGGTTCTCGTCGTTCCAGCCCGCCCACCAGGCGAGCTTGGCCGCGTAACCGTCCCGGCTGGCCGGGTCCTTGATCTGTGCGACCAGCGGAACGGTGCGCTTGAGCGCGGCGACGCGACCGTCCACGGAGTCCAGGTCGTAGTCGTTGAGCAGGCTGCGGATGGCGAACTCGAACAGCGGTCGCCGCCGGGCCACCAGATCGCGGACGGCGGCGTCACCGTGAGCTTCCCGCAGCTCGCACGGGTCCATGTTCTCCGGGGTGATCGCCACGTAGGTCTGCCCGGCGAACTGCTGCTCACCGTCGAAGGCCTTCATCGCGGCCTTCTGCCCGGCCTCGTCGCCGTCGAAGGTGAAGATGACCTCACCGCGGAAGGCGTCGTCGTCCATCATCAGCCGCCGCAGCACCGAGATGTGCTCGTCACCGAACGCCGTGCCGCAGGAGGCGACCGCGGTGGGCACACCTGCGAGGTGCATGGCCATCACGTCCGTGTAGCCCTCGACGACCACCGCCTGGCGGCGCTTGGCGATCTCCCGCTTGGCCAGGTCGATGCCGAACAAGACCTGCGACTTGTTGAAGATCGGGGTCGCGGAGGTGTTGACGTACTTGGCCTCGATCGGGTCGTCGTCGAAGATCCGGCGGGCGCCGAACCCGACGACGTCACCGCCGAGGTCCTTCAGCGGCCACAGCAGCCGCCGGTGGAAGCGGTCCATCGGACCGCGCCTGCCCTCGCGCGACAAGCCGCACTTGATCAGCTCGTCGACCTCGAAACCCTTGCCCAGCAACAGCTTGGTGAGCTTGTCCCAGCCGCTGGGCGCGAAGCCGCAACCGAAGCGCTGGGCGGCCGCCTCGTCGAAACCGCGCGTGGTCAGGTACTCGCGGGCGGGCCGGGCCTCGGGCGAACGCAGCTGCTCGGCGTAGAACTCGGCAGCGATGCGGTGGGCCTCGACCATGCGCGCCCGGCTGCCCCGGTCGCGCTTGGGGCCCGGCGTGCCGCCCTCGTACTGCAGCTGGAGGCCGACCCGGTCGGCCAGCCGCTCCACCGATTCGACGAAGCCGAGGTGCTCGATCTTCATCACGAAGGCGATCACGTCGCCGCCCTCACCGCAGCCGAAGCAGTGGAAGGTGCCGTGGCTGGGGCGGACGTTGAACGACGGGGTCTTCTCGTCGTGGAACGGGCACAGGCCCTTCTGAGCGCCGCCCCCGGCGTTGCGCAGCGCGACGTACTCGCCGACGACGTCGTCGATCCGGTTGCGGTCGCGCACCTCGGCGATGTCGCTCTCCCGGATCCTGCCTGCCACGTCGCCCAGTCTAGGGCCAAGGTGATCGATCACGACCAGGTGTCCGCCCGGTGCGGCAGAATCAGTCGCGTGAAGCCGGACACCAGCACCCTCGCCGCCGACTTCGACCGGCACCGCAGCCGCCTCATCGGGCTGGGCTACCGGTTGACCGGCCGGCTCGCCGACGCCGAGGACGCGGTGCAGGACGCCTGGCTGCGGCTCACCGACGCCGATCCCGCCGAGATCCGCGACCTGGGGAGCTGGCTGACCACGGTGGTGAGCCGGCTGTGCCTGGACAAGATGCGCTCGGCGGCCGTGCGCCGGGAGAGCTACGTCGGGCCGTGGCTGCCCGAACCCCTGGTGAGCTCGGTGGATTCCGACCCGGGTGACATCGTCGCCGGGCAGGACGACCTGCGGATGGCGGCGATGCGGGTGCTGCACGAGCTGCCGCCGGACCAGCGGCTCGCGCTGGTGCTGCACGACGGCTTCGACGTGCCTTTCGCCGAGATCGCCGAGGTGCTGGGCTGCAGCGTCCCGTCCGCCCGCCAGCACGCCTCCCGGGCGCGCAAGGTGATGAACGAGGCCGCCCCTCCGGAGCGGGCGCCGCTGCCCGAGCAGCAGCGAGCGCTGGAGGACTTCCTGACCGCGGTGGCGGCCAAGGACCTCGCCGCCCTCACCCGCCTGCTCAACCCGACCGCTGCCGTCTACGGCGACAGCGGCGGCAAGGCCCGCACCGCGCGCCGTCCGGTGGTCGGTGCCGAGAAGGTCGCGCGGTTCGCCGTCGGGCTCATCGAGAGGTACGGCACCGAGCTCGTCGGGTCGGTGCGTCCGGTGCTGGTCAACGGTGACCTGGGCCTGCTGTTCCCGGGCACCCCGGAAACCGCCCCGCGGGTGTTCTCGCTGGCCGTCCGCGACGGACGGCCGGCAGAGCTGTTCGACATCGTCAACCCCGACAAGCTCACCCACGTCGAGTTCAAGTGGTGATGTCCGGGGAGGTGCGGCTGTCCCCGGGGAGGTGTGGCTGTTCAGGTGCCGCTGTCCTCGCGCGGTGTGGCTGTCCGAGGTACCTGCACCACGCAGGAGCCATTGGAACTTCGCGCGAGATTCGAGGGCCCGAAGTTCCCTCGCCGAACTTCTCGAGGATTGTGAACGGTGGGGCCTCAGCCCAGCCCGCACCGCGGCAGGTTCTGTGCGGCCTCGTGGCGAGCACGCCGTGACGCCGCGTGGCAGGCAGAGCTGACGCCGCGTGGCGGGCGGTCTTGAAGCCGCGTGGCGGGCGGTCTTGAAGCCGCGTGGCGGTCGGTCCGAAGAGCAGCGCACGAGCCGCGGAGCCGCTGCGCTCTCCCCTTCAGGGGTTCCTGCTCCCCCCACCGCCACGCGGGCGACCACCGCACCAGGCTTCAGCGCTGCGGGACCTTGCAGGCTTCGCCGCTGGTGAAGCCCTGTGCTGTCAGCCCGAGGGCGTGGTTGAAGCGGGTGCGCTGGTTCTCCACGGCGATCATGTGGGTCAGCTCGACCAGGCCCTCGTGGCCCAGGCGCCGGTCGAGCTCGACGACCTGCTCGTCGGTGACCTGCACCGGCTGTTCGGTCATGGCATCGGCGTAGGCGATGACCAGCCGCTCCACCTCGGTGTAGGCGTCCGAGGTGCGGTAGTCGTCGATGTGCTGGAGCCGGTCGATGTCCAGGCCCTCGTTGCGCTGCAGCATCGTGCCGAAGTCGACGCACCAGGAGCAGCCGATCTTGGTGGCCACCCGGTAGACGGCCAGCTCGCGCAGGTTCGCCGGCAGCCTGGTCGCCGTCTTCTCCACCGCCAGCTCCGACACGGCCGCGGCCATCATCAGCCGTCGGTGGTGGGCGATCACGGTCAACGGGTCCAGCACGGCGCCGTACCGGCGCTGCGAGAACCTGTAGATGAGCTTGGTCAGCAGGTTCGCTCCGCTGGTGGGCACGCCCGGAATGCGCGGCATGTGCTCGCTCCCTCCTCGCCACCCCGGTTTTCGGGGTTCGTCACCGGAGAGACGAGGCAGGGCGCCGAAGCGTGACAGCTCAGCTCGGATCGGTGACGCGGGCCAGGAAGTAGACCACTCCGCTCTCCCGGTGGCGGACCAGGAACAGGAACGGGCGGTCGACCTCGACGCGGACCGGCTCGGGCTCCCGGACGACCGCGGTCAGCCGCATCATCACCGCCGTCGCGGCCGCACCCTCGAGACCCGCTTCGTCGACGTCGAGCACCGCTTCGTGCAGTACCTCCGACACCCGCAGGGATCTGTCGGTGAGCGGGGTGAAGTCCGCGGCCGGGGTGAACAGGTCGTGCACGCCCAGCGCGCCGAGCGGGTCGGTGAGCTCGGCGCCGCCGGAGACCTCGAACCGCGGGAGGAAGAGCTCGACCCTGCGCTGCTCCACCGCTCCGAGGAGCCCGGACAGCCGCGCGGAGTCGAGGGCGGTTTCGGCGGCGGACAGCTCGTCGTCGGGCAGGAGGACGAGCGCCTCCACTCCCCCGGCGGCCGGGAGACCGACCACCTGCCAGCCGTCGGTGGCGGCGTAGCCGAGGGTCCGCGCGGCCGTCATGGTCGGGACGTCCCGATCCCCGTCGGGTGCGTGGAAGGGCCGCTGGGCCGTCTTCGACTCCTCGAAGGCCTCCTTCCAGGGGACCTTCAGGTACAGCGCGTTGACCAGGGCGGCAACGGTCTGCGGGTGGACCGCACCGGTGGGCAGCAGCTCCGGGATGAGGTCGCGGGTGGTCTCGGCGACGTCGGCGTTGATCAGCTGACGGGCCGCCTCCGGGTCGTCCTGGAAGGGAGCGTTGCGCACCGCGCTGCCGGGCCAGTCCTTGAGCGCGAGCCGGTAGGACTCCTCGATCGGCAGGTCGGCGTGGGCCCAGAGGGTGTTGGCGACCGCCAGAACCGGCTGCTCACCGGAGGCCGCGGTGAGCTCCGAGGCCGAGCTGAGCAGTTCCAGCAGGTTCGCCGGTTCCTCGCGCAGGGCGTTGACCAGCTCTTCCCGGGTCTTGCCTCCGGTAGCGGTCGCGGCCAGGCCGAGCGCGCTGCTGACCGAGTACGGCGACCAGCAGAAGGTCTTCGCCGGCGGCGGAGCCAGCCTCTCGTGCAGGGCCAGGGTGAAGTCGAGGTGATCGTTCACGTCGGCGGGCTCCGTTCCGCGTCGTGGAGGCTCGGACTTGATCCCGAGTCTGCCAGAACGCGGCTCCCGACCAGGGCCGCGAACGCGTGCTCAGTGATGCCGGTGGAGGAGCCCGGGCGGAAGTTGGAACCTGTCCCGGGTGCGCCGCGTGTGGAGCGGCGCACCCGGGTCAGGGGACTGGGCGGGTGCGGTCACCCGCGCTGACTGCCCGGGGGAGGCGGTCAGCGGAGGGATTCCTCGATGTCGGACAGGCCCATGAGCCTGAGTTCCTGGGCGATGTACTCGGCGGCTCGCTGGCTGGCGGGGTCTTGCCAGCGGAGGTCTTTGATCCAGTCGGCCAGGTTGTCGGCGTTGACGTACGGCTCGCCTCCGACGACGAGCTTCTGGATGTAGTGCCGGTTGCGCATTCGGGGTCTCCTCGCGGCCCGACGTCGGGGAACGTCGAACCGCCGCCGCTCGGCTCGGGGTGCCTCGCGGTACGGGGATCAGGGCACATGCCGCCAGCGGAACCGCCGGTCGACACTCTGAGTAAGAATTGTTCCCGACGGATCGAGATCCATTCACCCCCATTCGGATTAACGTCACAGTGGTTTGGACACCCTGTGTACATGCCGCTCATGCCAGGTCACCGCCTGCGCATCCGTCAGCGAGGCGACCTGGTCGAGGATCACGCGAAAACGGGACGAATCGTCCGAAGCTCGCATCCAGGACTCGCGCATCGCTGCATCAAGTGAAGCCGGAGCGTTCTCGGTCAACGCCTCGACGAGTTCGGACAACAGCTCCCTCTGCTGCCTGAGCTTCTGCTTCCGCTCCTCGTCGTCGAACACGTAGTGCACCGCCATCGCCTTGAGGACCGTCACCTCGGCGACCGCCTCCTCCGGCAGCACCAGGTCCGCGCGGTAGCGGTGCAACCCGGAGCCGAAGCGGGCGACCGTGCCGCTGACCGCCGCGGCCACGAACCGGCCGACCAGCTCGCTGGTCAACCGCTTGAGGGCGACCTGCGCCGACATCGTCCCGTCGTAGTCGAGCACCGCCGCCACCACCGGCCAGCGCACCAGCTCGGCGGCGGCCTCCTCCAGCTGCGCGGTGTCCCAGGCGCGCGGGAAACGTCTTCCAGCGAGCTTGGCGATCTGAGCCCGCTCCTGCGGATCGGTCAGCGTGCGCAGCGAGATCCGGCCGGAGATCACCGCGTCCTCGACGTCGTGCACCGAGTAGGCCACGTCGTCGGCCCAGTCCATGATCTGCGCTTCCAGGCAGCGGTGACCCTCCGGAGCTCCCGCCCGGACCCACTCGAAGACCTCCAGGTCGTCGTCGTAGACGCCGAACTTGGGCTCTCCGGAGCGCCTCGGCCACGGGTACTTCATCGCCGCGTCCAAGCAGGCGCGGGTCAGGTTCAGGCCGCGCCCGACCTCACCGACGTCGGTGACCTTCGGTTCGAGCCGGGTGAGGATGCGCAGCGTCTGGGCGTTGCCCTCGAAACCGCCGTGGTCGGCGGCCAGCTCGTCGAGCGCGTCCTCGCCGTTGTGCCCGAACGGCGGATGTCCGATGTCGTGCGCCAGACCGGCGGTGTCGACGAGGTCGGGGTCGGCGCCCAGCGCGGTGGCGATGCCCCGGCCGATCTGGGCGACCTCCAGCGAGTGCGTCAACCGCGTGCGCGGCACGTCGCCGCCCTCGTTCGGCCCCAGGACCTGCGTCTTGCCCGCCAGCCGGCGCAGCGCGGCCGAGTGCAGGACCCGCGCGCGGTCCCGCGCGAATGGCGTGCGGTCGTCCGGGTGCGCGGAGGCGGCCTCCTTCGGCGCCTCGGGGTGCAGGCGCTGGAGGTCGTGCTCGCCGTACTCGGCCGGTTCCACGGGGCTCATCGAAGTGAGGCTAAGGCCCCGAGATGACATTTCCACGCCACGCCCCCGATGACGAGGTCAACGATGCCCACCGCTCCGCTGAAGGGGGGAAGTCCCCTGAGAACTTCTCACCGCGGAGGTGCGACCGCAGTTCCAAGCGGCGCCTCCCGCCCCCGAGTGTGACCGGAGACCCCGGCTTTCGACGGCGAGAACGGGGTTCAGCCGAGGCCGTCGCCGTTGAGCTCCGCGGGGGCGTGGGTGAGCCGGTAGTAGAGCAGAGCACCGGTCTCGCGGACGATGTACTTCATCTGGATCTCGCGGGTCTGCACCACCGGGCCCGAGCGGGCCGGCGACGCCCACGCCTCCAGGCCCATGTCGTTGGCCATGGTTCGGGCCCGCAACGAGTGCCACGGGTCGCTGACGATCAGCGCGCTGTCCCAGCGCCGCTGCTCGGCGAGGTCCGACACCGCCTGCATGCTGCCGAGGGTGTCGGTGCCGACGTCGACCTCGACGATCTTGTCGCGCGGCACGCCGTTGTCGACCAGCCACTTCTTGCCGGCCTGCGCCTCGGTGTAGGCATCACCGGCCTTGCGGCCGCCGACGGTGACGATGTGGTCGGCCAGCCCGTCTTCGTAGAGGCCGAGCGCCTGCTCCAGCCTCGCTTCGAGGATGTCCGACGGTTTGCCGTGGTACTGCGCAGCTCCGAGCACCACCGCGATGTCCACGGGCTGCCGGTCGTCCGCGCGGGCGACCTGCCACACGCGGATCGCAGTACCGCCGACCACCAGGATCGTCACCAGCAACGCGCCCGCCAGGGCGCGCGCGAAGATGCGACCGGTACGCGACCGGTGGGCGGGATGATGTGCGCTCACCCAGGCATCCTCGCAGATCCGAATCCAGCCCTGCCCGGGCCGGGCCCGTCCGAGAACCGGCCCGGTGCCCCGGGTTTCCGCATCGCGATCAGCAGCCGACCAGCCGGGCGCCGAGGTACTCCTCGAGCTTGTCGATGGCCACGCGCTCCTGGCTCATCGTGTCGCGCTCGCGGACCGTGACGGCGTGGTCGGAGAGGCTGTCGAAGTCGATCGTGACGCAGAACGGCGTGCCGACCTCGTCCTGCCGACGGTAGCGGCGACCGATCGCACCGGCGTCGTCGAAGTCGACGTTCCAGTTGCGGCGCAGCATCGCCGCCACGTCGCGGGCCTTCGGCGACAGGTCGGCGTTGCGGGACAGCGGGAGCACCGCGGCCTTCACCGGGGCCAGCCTGCGGTCCAGCTTGAGCACGACCCGCTTGTCCACGCCGCCCTTGGCGTTCGGCGCCTCGTCCTCGGTGTAGGCGTCGATCAGGAACGCCATCATCGGACGGCCGACACCGGCTGCCGGTTCGATCACGTACGGCCGGTAGCGGGAGTTGCTGGCCTGGTCGAAGTAGGTCAGGTCCACGCCCGAGTGGTTCGAGTGCGTGGTGAGGTCGAAGTCGGTGCGGTTGGCGACGCCCTCCAGCTCGCCCCACTCCTGACCGCAGAAGCGGAACCGGTACTCGATGTCGACCGTGCGCTTCGAGTAGTGCGACAGCTTGTCCTGCGGGTGCTCGAACTCGCGCAGGTTGTCAGCGTCGATGCCCAGGTCCCTGTACCAGCTCATCCGCTGGTCGATCCAGTACTGGTGCCACTGCTCGTCCTCGCCGGGCTCGACGAAGAACTCCATCTCCATCTGCTCGAACTCGCGGGTCCGGAAGATGAAGTTGCCGGGCGTGATCTCGTTGCGGAAGCTCTTGCCGATCTGGCCGATGCCGAAGGGCGGCTTCTTCCGCGCGGTCGTCATCACGTTCGCGAAGTTGATGAAGATGCCCTGCGCGGTCTCGGGCCGCAGGTAGTGCATGCCCTCCTCGGACTCCACCGGTCCCAGGAAGGTCTTGAGCATCATGTTGAACTCGCGCGGCTCGGTGTACTGACCGCGGTTGCCGCAGTTCGGGCACGGCACGTCCGACAGGTCGTCCTCGGTGACCTCCTTGCCGGTGCGCTCGGAGTGCTCCTCGGCGAGCTGGTCCGCGCGGAAGCGGCGGTGGCAGGAGGTGCACTCCACCAGCGGGTCGTGGAAGGCGCCGACGTGGCCGGAGGCCTCCCAGACCTGCCGGGGCAGGACCACGGAGGAGTCGAGGCCGACGACGTCGTCACGGCCCTGGACCATGGACTTCCACCACTGGCGCTTGATGTTGTCCTTGAGCTCGACGCCGAGCGGTCCGTAGTCCCAGGCCGACCGGGTACCGCCGTAGATCTCGCCCGACGGGAAGACAAAGCCGCGGCGTTTGCAGAGGTTGACGATCGTGTCGATCTGGTCGGCGGGCACGTTCACTCCGGGATGGTCACTGGATACACGTCGAACCAGCTGGTCGCGCTGGAATGACCCAGCGTACCGATGCGGCGGGGCCGACCTGCCGCCCGGGCCGTGAACGCTGCGAGAGCACCCCCTCGCTGCGGGTGATCGATCCCGCGTCGACCGATCGGGTCGAGGAGCCACATGCCCGTAGGATGGTGCGCGTGGAACGTCATGGCGTGGCCCCCGACCAGAGCGCGGCTCCGCGGCCGGACCGGCCGGAGGACCACGTCCACTCGCCGGATCGCGACGTGCGGCCGGTGCCGGTGCGCGACCAGCGGGTCCTGCACGACGCAGGAGAGCTGCTGCGCGCGCTGGCCGCACCCGTGCGCATCGCGATCGTGCTGCAGCTGCGCACCGCGGAGCGCTGCGTGCACGAGCTGGTCGACGCGCTGGGCGTGGCGCAGCCGCTGATCAGCCAGCACCTGCGGGTGCTGAAGTCGGCGGGCGTCGTCTACGGCGAGCGCCACGGCCGGGAGGTCATGTACCGGCTGGTCGACGAGCACCTGGCGCATATCGTGGTCGATGCGGCGACGCACGCCGAGGAGATCGCCCGCGAGCGCGCGGGCGGCGACGCAAGCGACGGCGGACAGGAGACGGAGACAGCGTGACCACCGGCCAGGAGCCCACTGTCGGCGTCCCGGGACTGCGGGCCACCAAGCAGCGCGCTGCGGTGGCGCAGCTGCTCGACCGGGTCGACGACTTCCGCTCAGCGCAGGAGCTGCACGAGGAGCTGCGGCGGCAGGGCGAGGGGATCGGTTTGACGACCGTCTACCGGACGCTGCAGACCCTCGCCGACGCCGGCGAGGTCGACGTGCTGCGCACGCCCTCCGGCGAAGCGGTCTACCGGCGCTGCTCGAGCCACCACCACCACCACCTGCTGTGCCGGCACTGCGGTCGCACCGTCGAGGTCGCCGACCCGCCGGTGGAGAACTGGGCTGAGCGCATCGGTCAGGAGCACGGCTTCTCCGACGTCAGCCACACGGTCGAGATCATCGGCACCTGCCCGGACTGCTCAGCCAAGGGCCACTGAACTCCTCAGGTGCTCGCCCTGCATGGCGGCGCCTGAGCGACTCCGGGCGGCGCCGCTCCTCGAGCACGGTATGCACGGCGTCGCGACGTGCTCGCCACGCATCCGCTCAGAACCCGCCGCGGTGCCGGCTCAGTCCCACACCAGGAGCAGCGGCTCCCGCCACCCCAGGCCCCGTCGAACTCGCGCGAAGTTCGACGGGGTTCTTCAGGCTTCACCACTCTCGAGGAGTTCGAGGCGGGAAGTTCCGGGTCGAAGTTCTCGCGAGGTTCGGACGGGGTTCACGGCGCGGGGGCCGGAGGCGGTGACTCCGGCGCCGTGCTGAGTGCGCTTCAGCGCACGCCGTGCTGAGGGCGCCTCAGTGCTCGTAGGTGTCGGGTGGGGGTGGGATGGGTGTGATCGTGAGCGGGTCGACGGTGGGGGTGTAGTCGTTGGCCTGGGTGGCCGTGCCTGGGCGGAGGCGGGCGGTGACCTCGATCCAGGTGTCGACCGGAAGCGCAGCGGCGCCGGGTCCGGTGAGGTCGACCTTGACCGCGGTGGCGTCGGCCGCGCAGCAGCTGATCCGCATCCTGGCCAGCTGGGTCGTCCGCGGTGCCGGGTGGACGACGAACCCCTGCAGGCGGACCGCGCGGTCGTTCAGCGCACCCGAGTCGTCCCAGACCACGCGCGTGGCGAACTCCGACATGCTCAGCAGCGGGGCCTCTCCCGGTGGCAGCGGCGGGAACTTCGCTCCCTCGGGCGCGGCGGGGGCGGCTGCGGCCCGGTCCCGGGTCACCGAGTCCGACCCCAGCGCGGGCGGCGCGACCAGGAAGATCGCGAAGACCGGGAGCAGCAGCAACCAGGGGCTGCGAGTGCCGTGCTCGTGCTGGTGCACCGCATGCCCGGCGCGGACGTCGCGGACGATCGCGACGCCGGCGAGCAGGACCACCGCCGCCCCGGACACGACCAGCCAGGGCTGCAGCGAGGGTGTCACGTAGCGCAGGTAGGCGCCGCTCAGCGCGAGCTTCAGGACCGCGCCACCGAGCAGCACCAGCAGGATGTTCTGGGCCTCCCGCCGCATCACGCACCCCCGAGCAGCAGCGCGCCCACGGCGCTCGCGCAGCCGATCGCGACCAGGAAGGTCACCGGTGCGAACCTCGCGGCGAAGCGGCGACCGAAGGTCCCCGCCTGCAGTGCGATGAGCTTGAGGTCCACCGCCGGCCCGACCACCAGGAACACCAGCTTCGGCAGCAGCGGTAGGCCGGGCATGGAGGCGACGACGAAGGCGTCGGCCTCGCTGCACAGCGCCAGCACCACCGCCAGCACCGCCATGACCAGCACGCCCAGCAGGACCTGCCCACCCAGGGTCTTCAGCCACTCGGCGGGCACCAGCACGTTGAACACCGCCGAGGTCAGCCCGCCCAGGACCAGGAAGCCGCCGGCTTCGACGAGGTCGTGCCGGGCGGACTCGGCGAACACCGCCCACCGGCCGGCATCGCCGTGGTGCGCCTGCACGCGGCGCAGCGCGCGTTCGGCGAGCCACTCGACGCGGCCGAGCTTCGCCCACAGCCAGCCCACCACGCAGGCGGTCGACAGCGAGCCGAGGAACCGGGCGGGCACCATCCACGGGTCGGCGGGGAAGGCCACCGCGGTGGAGACCAGGACGACTGGGTTCACCGCCGGGGCGGCCAGCAGGAACGCGAGCGCGGCGGCCGGGGCGACGCCCTGCTGCACGAGCCGTCGCGCCACCGGCACCGAGGCGCACTCGCACCCCGGCAGCGCGACCCCGGCCAGTCCGGCGACCGGCACCGCCGCACCCGTCCGGGCGGGCAGGGCGCGCTGCAGCACCCGCGGTGGCACGAACGCCGCGATCAGACCGCTGACCAGCACGCCCACAACGAGGAAGGGCACGGCCTGCACGCACACCGCGACGAACACCGTCGACCCGGTGCGCAGCGCGGGCACGTCCAGCAGCGCGGTCAGCTGCGGCTGGAAGACCACGGCCAGCACGAGCAGCCCGCACATCACCTCCAGCGAGGTGATCGCGGGTCGGCGGCGCGTCCGCTGTGGCGCGGCGATCTCGGTCACGAGCGCCATCGTGCCAGCGCCGCGTCGGCGCCGTTCCGGCTTCGCCCGCCGGGAGGGTGAAAGCGCAGCTCACCCGGGGTACCGACACACCGGAAGATCACCCGGGCGGGTGCGCTGCGGCGTGGATCAGACGCTGCCCTCGGACTCGGTGAGCAGCTCCGAGCGCAGTTGCGACGCCGTGGCGACGACCAGCATCAGCAGGGTGCCCAGCGGCGAGGGGTCCATGCCCTCGGCCGGGAACGCGTAGCGCAACGTCACGTCCACGCCGCGCTCGGTGCGCACCACGCCCAACGTGCCGAACAGCCCTTGACCGGCGCGTTCGGCGACGGACTGCGACAGCTCGTCGCTCGGCGGCAGGTCCCAGGCCACGACGCAGGTCAGGCTCAGCACCGTCAGGCCCTCCGCCAGCTGCATCGCCTGGACCGCGCACGGCACCTCCGAGTGCCGGAAGGTCAGCGCGCCGTCGTCGTCCACGTGCACGTCGTGGTAGTTCTCCAGCGCTTCTTTGGCCGCGGTCATCAACCGCGCGGTGGTAGCGGCCTCTTGGGTCATCAACTAGCCCTCCTGGGCCGACGTGGCTGTCGCCGACCGATCGATTGCGCCGCCGAAGCGGCGGTCCCGGCGCGCGTACTGCTCGCACGCCTGCCAGAAGTGCGTGCGATCGACGTCGGGGAACAGCGTGTCCTGGAAGACCATCTCGGCGTAGGCGGACTGCCAGAGCAGGAAGTTCGACGTCCGCTGCTCTCCCGAAGGCCGGATGAACAGGTCCACGTCCGGCATCTCCGGCTGGTAGGTGTACTTGGCGATCGTCCGCTCGTCCACCCGGTCCGGGTTGATCTTCCCGGCGGCCGCCAGTCGCGCGATCTCCCGCGCGGCGTCACCGACCTCCGCGCGACCACCGTAGTTGACGCACATCGTCAGGTTGAGCACTTCGTTGCCAGCGGTGCGGACCTCGGCGTCCTGCAGGGTGTTGACGACGCTGCGCCACAGCTTCGGCTTGCGCCCGGCCCAGCGGATCCGCACACCCATCTCGTCGAGCTCGTCGACGCGGCGCGCGATCACGTCCCGGTTGAACCCCATCAGGAAGCGCACCTCCTCGGGGCTGCGCTTCCAGTTCTCGGTGGAGAAGGCGTACAGCGACAACCACTTCACACCGAGCTCGATGGCTCCCCTGGCCAGCTCGAGCACGACAGCCTCGCCGCGCTTGTGGCCCTCGACGCGCGGCAGCCCGCGCTCGTTGGCCCAGCGGCCGTTGCCGTCCATGACCACCGCGACGTGGTTGGGCACGAACTCCGACGGCAACGCCGGCGGCCGGGCCCCCGAGGAGTGCGGCTCAGGTGCCCGAACGGTCGGGTCTTCCTTGCCTCGCCCGCGGCGTCGCAACATATCCAGGATCTCCTTCGGCGGTGCTCGACGTGCGTGGCCATTGTGACCGTCGAGCCCGATCATCAGTTCAGCGGCCGTCCGCTGTCGCCCTCCCCGGCTCCGACCAGCGCGGCCTCGGACGCGCGTTCGCGGATCAGGTCGGGCACCGTCCGCTCCACCAACGGCAGCGACCGCAGCTGCCGCTCCATGTACCACTGCAGGTGCGCGGCGACCAGCCCGCTGGCCTCCCGGCGGACCGGCCCGGTGGCGGCCTCGGCGGTGTCCCAATCACCGTGCAGCAACGCCTCCATCAGCGGCAACGTCGACGCCGAGGGCCGGACCGAACCGGCGGGCCGGCAGGTCGCGCACACCGCTCCACCGGCTTGGACGTTGAACGCGGCGTGCGGACCGGCCCGGCCGCAGCGCGCGCACTCCGTCAACGCGGGCGACCACCCGGCGAAGGACATCGCACGCAGCAGGAACGCGTCGAGCACCTGGGAGGAATCGCGGTCCCGGCCCGCCAGGGCGCGCAGCGCTCCCACGGCCAGCAGGTACAGGCGCAGCACCGGCTCGCCCTCCTCGGCGGCCAGGCGGTCGATGGTCTCCAGCACGGCGCAGGCGGCGGTGTAGCGCTGGTAGTCCTCGACGATCTGCACGCCGAAGGCGTCGACGGTCTGCACCTGGGTGATGACGTCGAGCGTGCGGCCGGTGTAGAGCTGCACGTCGACGTGGCAGAACGGCTCGACCCGCGCGCCGAAGCGGGAGGTCGTGCGGCGGACGCCCTTGGCGACCGCGCGCACCTTGCCGTAGCGCCGGGTCAGCATCGTGATGATGCGGTCCGCCTCACCCAGCTTCTGCACCCGCAGCACGACCGCGGTATCCCGGTAGAGGCTCACCAACCCATCCTCGCACCTCGGCGTGACGACGAGGCGCTACGTCGGCAGGCGCAACTCCGGAACGGCGTTGCGCAGCACGGTCCAGAGCACCACCAGCACCAGCAAGACCTGCGGTGACCAGCGCCGGCTCGTCCAACTCGGCAACGCGCGGCCGAAGCGGCCGGCGACCCACGAGGTCCAGGCCCAGGCCAGCGGCGGCAGGAGCAGCAGGGCGAGCGCGTTGTGGTGCAGCGCCGCGGCCAGGTCCGCGCGCAGCAGGTGGAACAGCATCCGGGTGAGGCCGCAGCCGGGGCAGTCCAGGCCGGTGAGGAGCTTGATCGGGCACGGCGGTAGCGGGAACCCGGCGTCCGAGGTGGGGTCGGCCGCGAGCACCAGCGCGGCACCCGCGCACCCGGCGAGCACGGTCGCGGCGGGCCACCGCGCCCGGTGCAGGAACGTCGATGCCGGTGCGGGACGTCCCGCACCGGCATCGACCTCAACCACGGCTCACCACTGCTGCGGCGGCTGACCCCAACCCTGCTGCGGGGGCTGGCCGTAGCCCGGCTGCTGGCCGTAGCCCTGCTGCGGCGGCTGGTACACGCCCGGTGCCTGCGGCACGTCCGGAGCGGCGACCACGACGGTCTTCATGATCTTGTCCGCCCAGGTCTGCTTCTTCTCCTCCCACAGCGGCGCGAGCCACCCGATGGGCAGACCGCAGATCGCCGAGTCCACGATGTGGCAGAGCTGACGCAGGAACGCGTTGCCGAAGCCGATCGGCTGACCGGTCTGCTCGCTCACCGTCTTGATCTTGGCGACCTTCTGACCGAGCGTCTGGCCCGTGGTGCCCCGCCGGTAGCAGGTGTTCCAGATGGTGAAGCCCAGCAGGCCGAGGTAGATGAGGCCGAGCACGATGCCGACGACGATCATCGTGGTCATCGCCGCGTCCTCGGACCCGCCAGCTGCGACGGCCGCGAAGACGAACCCGGAGACGATGTAGAGCACGAAGAACACGGCCGCGGGAATGGCGCCGTCGATCAGGTAGCCCAGCACCCGCGTCCCCCACTCGGCCAGCTGACCGGCCGGGTGCGCGCCCGGCGCGCCGTAGGGCTGCGGCGGGTATTGCTGCGGGTAGGGCTGCTGCGGCTGCGGACCCGACGGGGGCCCGAAGGAGTGCTGCGGCTGCGGGCCCGAGGGCGGGCCGCCGTAGGGCTGCTGCGGACCGGACGGCGGGCCGCCGTAGGGGTAGTTCACGACAGGAGTCCTCTTCCCAGGTCTTGCGGAAACGTCAAGGGGCGCTGCGAGGCCGTTCGGCAACGTAGCTCAGACGCACCGCCGTCGTGGGCGGTTCCGGTGAACCAGGGCGGAAAAAGTGATCAGAACCCCAGCTTGCGGAGCTGCCTGGGGTCGCGCTGCCAGTCCTTGGCGATCTTGACGTGCAGGTCGAGGTAGATCTTGCTGCCCAGCAGCGCCTGGATGTGCCTGCGCGCCTCAGAACCCACCGCGCGCAAGCGTTCTCCGCGGCGCCCGATGACGATGGCCTTCTGGCTGGAGCGCTCGACGTAGATCAGCGCGTGCACGTCGATCAGGTCGTCGCGGCCCTCGCGCGGGGTCATCTCCTCGACGGTGACGGCGAGCGAGTGCGGCAGCTCGTCGCGCACGCCCTCCAGCGCGGCCTCGCGGATCAGCTCGGCGATCAGCGTCGACTCCGGCTCGTCGGTCAGCTCGCCGTCCGGGTAGAGCTGCGGACCCTCCGGCAGCTGGGAGACCAGCACGTCGGAGAGCTCGTCGACCTGGAACGAGTCCTTCGCCGACACCGGGATGAGCTCGGCGAAGTCCACCACCTCCTGCAGCGCCAGCAGCTGCTCGGCGACCTGCTGCTTGGGCACCAGGTCGGTCTTGGTGACGACGCCGACCACCGGGGTCCGCTGGGCGACCTTCTTGAGCTGCTCGGCGATGTAGCGGTCACCGGGACCGATCTTCTCGTCGGCAGGCACGCAGAAACCCACGACGTCCACTTCGGACCAGGTCTCGTAGACCAGGTCGTTGAGCCGACGTCCGAGCAGCGTGCGCGGCCGGTGCAGGCCCGGGGTGTCGACGATGATCAACTGGGCGTCGGGGCGGTGCACGATGCCGCGGATCGCGTGCCGCGTCGTCTGGGGCTTGCTGGAGGTGATCGCCACCTTCGTTCCGACCAGGCGGTTCGTCAGCGTCGACTTGCCGGCGTTGGGCCGGCCGACGAAGCAGGCGAATCCGGAACGGTGGGCATCTTCGGAGGTCACCGCCCCATTGTGACGGCTCCCGGTCCTCACCTGCGCACCACCCACCACCCGGCCCCGCCGCACCGCCGCGCGCACGACGTCCGACCAGGCACCCGGTCATCCGCTGCTCGAAGGCCCCCGGCGATCAGCACCCGGGGCCCGTCGCCGCGAGCCGTCTCCGGTGTCCGCGGTGATCGCCGGTCGGACGCCGGGGTGGCTGCCGACGGGTGCGCCACGTCGATCCGCTGTCCGAAGCTGGTCCGGGTGTCGGCGAGTGCCGTTGTCAGCGCGCGAGAACCCGCGGTGATGGGTTGGGTGATCACCGCGGGTCCGTCGAGTCCCGCTGGTGGTGGAGGGGCGGCGGCGTGGGAGGACCGGCGCCTGCGACTGCTCTCGTCAGTCGGCGATGACGCCCTGGACCTCGCCCTTGGCGTTGGCGCGGAGGACCTGGACGTGCTGGGTGAGGTCGTGGGCGGCGGCGACCGAGGCGTGGTCGAGCGCGTCCGCGTCGGTGACGACGGCTGCAGCCTCGAGGCCTTCGGCGCCGCTGGAGACGGCTGCGGCGACGGCCGCCTGCAGGGCCGTGAGCTTCAACGACGACAGGTCCACCGTGGTGGCGGCGTAGGTGCGGCCGTCGGTGTCACGGACCGCCGCGCCCTCGGCGGCGCCGTTGCGGGCGCGAGAGGAACGCGCGAGGGTGACGATCTTGGCGTCCTCCGGGTCGAGCTCCTGCGGTGCCGCCTTCTCGACGTGGTCAGCCACGGCTGTTGCTTCCCTCCTGCTCGGCACCGCGCAGCGGTGCTTGTTCGTTGTTCACCCGGCGGACCAGCAGCGCGTTGATGCGGATCCGCCCGCGGTGGTCCTTGCCGCCCTCGGCGCGCAGCCGGAGCCCGGCGATCTCGGTCTCGGCGCCCGGCAGCGGGACGCGGCCCAGCTGCTGGGCCAGCAGCCCGCCCACGGTCTCCACGTCGGAGTCGTCGAGCTCGACGTCGAACAGCTCGGCGAGGTCCTCCACCGGCAGCCGCGAGCTGACCCGCACGGTGCCGTCCTCGTAGTGCTCGACCGGCCGGTGCTCCTCCCGGTCGGACTCGTCGGTGATCTCACCGACGATCTCCTCGACGATGTCCTCGATGGTCAGCAACCCCGCCGTGCCGCCGTACTCGTCGACCGCGATGGCGAGGTGGCTGCGCGAGATCTGCATCTCGCGCAGCAGCTCGTCGAGCCGCTTGGTGTCCGGCACGAAGGCCGCCGGGCGCATCAGGTCCGTGACGGCGGGTCCGGCCGACTCGGTGCTCTCCAGCACGATGCGCGTGAGGTCCTTGAGCGTGACCAGCCCGACGATGTCGTCGACGCTGTCGCCGATCACCGGGATCCGGGAGAAGCCGGAGCGCAGGCACAGCGCGAGCGCCTGCCGGGCGGACTTGGTGTGCTCGATCCAGATGATCTCGGTGCGCGGAACCATGACCTCGCGGGCGAGGGTGTCGCCGAGCTCGAAGACGGAGTGGATCATGTCCCGCTCGCCGGCGGCGACCACACCTCGCTCCCCGGCCAGGTCGACGAGCTCGCGCAGCTCGACCTCGGTGGAGAACGGCCCCTCGCGGAAGCCCTTGCCCGGCGTGAGCATGTTGCCGATCAGGATCAGCAGCCTGGTCAGCGGGTTGAGCAGCCGGGCCAGCACGCGCACCGGCGCGGCGATCTTCACGCCGATGCCGTACGGGTGCTGACGCCCGAGGGTGCGCGGGCCCACGCCGACCAGCACGTACGAAGCGACCAGCATGATCAGCACAGCGATGACCAACGCCCCGGTCTCGGACTCGGCGATCCGCAGCGCCACCACCGTGACCAGCACGGTCGCGCCCATCTCGCAGGCCAGCCGGAGCAGGAGCAGCAGGTTCACGTGCCTCGGCCGGTCGCCCAACAGCGCCACGAGCTGCTTCGCCCCGGCACGGCCTTGGCGGGCCAGGTCCTCCGCACGTGCCTGAGAGGCCACCGTGATGGCCGCCTCGGAGGCGGCGAACACGCCGGCCGCCAGCACCAGCAGCACCGCGAGCACCAAGAACGCGGTGGAACCGGCCAACGCCACTCCCCTAGTCCGCTGGAACCGGGCCGCTGCCCGGCTCGTCGTCCAGGCCGACCGCTCCCAAGACCTTGTCGTCCATGCTGCGCTGGGCCTGCGCCCGCTCAGCCTCGTCGCGCGCCTCGCGGTACTCCGCCAGGATGCGGTTCTGCAGGCCGAACATCTCGCGCTCCTCCTCCGGCTCGGCGTGGTCGTAGCCGAGCAGGTGCAGGACGCCGTGCACGGTCAGCAGGTGCAGCTCGTCGAGCGTGCTGTGGCCGGCCTTCTTCGCCTGGTCGCGGGCGAACGCCGGGCACAGCACGATGTCGCCGAGCAGCGCCGGACCGGAACCGGCCGAGTCGGGACGGCGGGCCGAGTCGTACTCGTCCATCGGGAACGACATCACGTCGGTGGGACCGGGCAGGTCCATCCACCGCTCGTGCAGGTCGGCCATCACGTCGAGGTCCACCAGCACGATGGACAGCTCGGCGAGCTGGCTGACGCTCATCTTGTCGAGCGCGAAGCGGGCCACGGAGACGATCGTCTCCTCCGGCACCGCGACGCCGGACTCGTTGGCGATCTCGATGGTCATGCTCGTCCTCGTCGCTGGCCGTTGCGGCGTCCGTCGTGCTGGTCGGTGTCGTTCAGCGCGTGCCAGCGGTCGTAGGCGTTGACGATGTCGGTGACCAGCCGGTGCCGCACGACGTCGTGGCTGTCCAGGTCGGAGAAGTGCACGTCGTCGACGTCGCCGAGGATCTCCTGCACCATCTTCAGGCCGCTGCGCTGACCACCGGGCAGGTCGATCTGCGTGACGTCACCGGTGACCACGATCTTCGAACCGAAGCCCAAGCGGGTCAGGAACATCTTCATCTGCTCGGGCGTGGTGTTCTGCGCCTCGTCCAAGATGATGAAGGCGTCGTTGAGCGTGCGGCCGCGCATGTAGGCGAGCGGGGCGATCTCGATCGTGCCCGCCTGGGTGAGCCGCGGCACCGACTCGGGATCGACCATGTCGTGCAGCGCGTCGTAGAGCGGCCGCAGGTAGGGGTCGATCTTCTCGTAGAGGGTGCCGGGCAGGAACCCGAGCCGCTCACCGGCCTCGACGGCCGGGCGGGTCAGGATGATCCGGTTGACCCGCTTGGCCTGCAGCGCCTGCACCGCCTTGGCCATCGCCAGGTACGTCTTGCCGGTACCGGCCGGGCCGATGCCGAACACCACGGTGTGGTTGTCGATGGCGTCGACGTAGCGCTTCTGGTTGAGCGTCTTGGGGCGGATGGTGCGCCCGCGCCGGGAGACGATGTCCAAGCTGAGCACGTCGGCCGGCGACTCGTTGTTGTCGGCCGAGAGCATGCCCACGCTGCGGCGGACGATGTCCGGGTTGAGCTGGCTGCCCTTGCCGATCAACGCGATGAGCTCGGCGAACACGCGTTCGGCGAACGCCACCTCGGCGGGCTCGCCGGTCAGCGTCACCTCGTTGCCCCGGACATGGACGTCAGCGGTGAGCACGTCCTCGATCACCCGCAGGTTCTCGTCCCGCGAGCCCACCAGCGTCAGCACGACGTCGTCGGGGACGTTCACCTTGGACTGAGCGGCTGCGGCCTGCGGCTGCTCTCCGGACTGGGCGGCGGCGCCACCCGCTGCGAAACCGGCCACGTAGTTCGGGCCCACCTTCTGCGCGTGCGCGCGGGTCGTTCGGTCAGTTCTCCCTGGCACCGATGGTAGTCCAAGGGAGCAACCGAGTTGCTGACCTGCTCCCCCGGACCTCGGCCGTCAGCCCTTGAGCGGACCGCCGGTCATGCCACCGAGCCATTCCCCGCCGAGCAGGTGCAGGTGCACGTGGAAGATCGTCTGGCCCGCGTCGGCGTTGGTGTTGAACAACAACCGGTAACCGGACTCGGCGATTCCCTCCGCTTCGGCGATCTCGTTCGCGGTGGTGATCAGCTCGGCCAGCAGCGCCGGGTCGGCCGCGGCGAGCTCGGCGGCGTTGCGGTAGCGCTGCTTGGGGACGACCAGCACGTGCGTCGGCGCCTGCGGGTTGATGTCGCGGATGGCGATGACCCGGTCGTTCTCCCGCACGATGTCAGCCGGGATCTCCCGCGCGATGATGCGCTGGAACAGCTCAGTCTCCTCGCTCATGCCCGAAGGCTATCCGAAGTGGATGTTCGACAGCGGGACCGCTGGGAGCCGCACCGCAGGGAGCACCGATCTCGCCACGCACGCGGAGCGTCAGGACCAGCGGGTGGTGAGCGCGCCCAGCGCGCCGAGGGCCACCGCAGCGGCCGTGGAGGCGCGCAGCACGGTGCGTCCCAGGCGGGTGACCTGCGCTCCCGCCCGGGTCAGAGCGGCGAGCTCCTCATCGGTGATGCCGCCCTCCGGGCCCACCACCAGCAGGACCTCGCCCGACTCCGGCAGGTCGACGTCGGTGAGCTGGCCGGTGGCCGACTCGTGCAGGACGAGCGCGGTGTCGACCTCGGCGACGAGCTCCGCCAGCTGCTTGGTGCTGACCGGCTCGGTGATCTCGGGCGTCCAGGCGCGGCGGGCCTGCTTGGCGGCCGAGGCGGCGGTCGTGCGCCATCGGGCGAGCGCCTTGGCGCCGCGCGGCCCGTCGTCCCACTTGGCCACGCAGCGGGACGCTCGCCACGGCACGACCCCGTCCACGCCGGACTCGGTCGCCAGTTCGACCGCGAGCTCGCCGCGATCGCCCTTGACCAGCGCCTGCACCACCCGCACCCGCAGCGCGGGCCGCGGCTCGTGCCAGGTCTCGGAGACGGTCAACCGCAGCGAGTCGCGTTCGGCGGCCTCGACCGAGCACCGCGCCATGCCGCCCTGCGCGTCGGAGAGCAGGAGCTCCTCGCCGACGCGCAGGCGGCGCACGGTCGCGGCGTGCTTGCCCTCCGGGCCGTCCAGCGTGGTGGGGCCGACCTCGGGCAGCCGCTCCACGGAGAAGACCGGCAGCGACACGGGCTACCTCAGCGGTGCCCGAACGAGCGGAACCGGGAGAACAGCCCCTGCCTGGCGTTGCCGTTCGCGGTCACCGTCGGCTCGGGCTGCTCCTCGCCGCGCAGCTTGGCGAGGTCGCGCAGCAGCTCCGCCTGGCCGTCGTCGAGGTGCGTGGGGACCACGACGTCCAGGTGGACGTGCAGGTCGCCGTGACCGCTGACCTTGCCGTTGGAGCGGAGCTTGGGCAGTCCGCGGCCGGTGATGACGTGCTCGGTGCCGGGCTGGGTGCCGGGCTCCACGGCGATCTCCTCGCGGGAACCGTCCAGCGTCTCCAGCAGCAGCACGGTGCCCAGCGCCGCGGCGGTCATCGGCAGCTCGACGTTGCAGTGCAGGTCGGCGCCGTCCCGGGTGAACCGCTCGTGCGGCAGCTCCTCGACCTCGACGAAGAGGTCGCCCGCCGGGCCACCGCCGGGGCCGACCTCGCCCTCGCCGGCGAGCCGGACGCGCATGCCGTCGCCGACGCCCGCCGGGATCTTGACGGTGATGGTGCGCCGAGCGCGGACCCGGCCGTCACCGGAGCACTGCTGGCAGGGGTCGGTGATGACCTCGCCGAAGCCGCGGCAGACCGGGCAGGGACGGGACGTCATGACCTGGCCCAGGAAGGACCGCTGCACCGACTGCACCTCGCCGCGACCACCGCAGGTGTCGCAGGTCGAGGGGGCGCTGCCGGCCTTCGAACCGCCGCCGTCGCAGACGTCGCAGAGCACCGCGGTGTCCACGGTGATGTCGCGGTTGACGCCGCTGGCGCACTCCTCGAGCGTCAGCTCCAGGCGCAGCAGGGCGTCGGACCCGGGCTGCACGCGGCTGCGCGGGCCGCGGCCACCGCCGCCGCCTCCGCCGCCGAAGAAGGCGTCCATGATGTCGCCCAGGCCGCCGAAGCCGGCGAACGGATCGCCACCCATGCCGCCACCGGCGCCACCGCCGTTGCCCATGGGGTCGCCGCCGAGGTCGACCACCTGGCGCTTCTTCGGATCGGAGAGCACCTCGTAGGCGGTGGTCACCTCCGCGAACCGCTCCTGAGCCTCTTCGTCCGGGTTGACGTCGGGGTGCAGCTCCCGGGCGAGCTTGCGGTACGCCCGCTTGATCTGCTCGGGTGTCGCGTCCCGGGGGACCCCGAGGGTCGCGTAGTAGTCCCTGGCCACCTTCTCCGTACTTCCTCTGCTCGATTGAGTCGAGTTGTTGCCGGTCTAAGCCGGTGCAACCTCACCGGCCGTCCAGGATCTCACCCACGTACGCGGCCACGGCACGGACCGCCGCCATCGTCCCGGGGTAGTCCATCCGGGTCGGGCCGACCACTCCCAGGCCGCCCAGGACCATCCCGTCCGAACCGTATCCGGTGGAGACCACCGAGGTCGTCTGCATCTCCAACGCCTCGTTCTCGGCGCCGATGCTGACCCGGACGGTACTCGAATCGCGAGCGGCGGCGAGCAGCTTGAGCACCACCACCTGCTCCTCCAGGGCTTCGAGCACCTGGCGCAGCGAGTTGGGGAAGTCGGCGACGTTGCGGGTGAGGTTGGGGGTGCCTCCGAGCACCATACGCTCCTCCGGGTGCTCGACGAGCGACTCGATGAGCACGCCGCAGACCCGGACGAGCACGTCGCGCAGTTCCGGCGGCGCCTGGTCGGGCAGCTCGGCCACGGCCGCGGAGGCGTCGGCGAGCCGCTTCTCGGTCATCGCCGAGTTGAGCACCGTGCGAAGCCGGGCCACGTCGTCGTCGGTGATGACGTCACCGAGGTCGACCATGCGCTGGTCGACGCGGCCGGTGTTGGTGATCAGCACCAGCATCAGCCGGGCAGGGGTGATGGTGACCACCTCGACGTGCCGGACCGTGGACCGGGTCAGCGTCGGGTACTGCACCACCGCGACCTGCTGGGTGAGCTGTGCGAGCAGCCGCACGCTGCGTCGCATCACGTCGTCGAGGTCCAGAGCGCCGTCCAGGAAGTTGCGGATGGCCCTGCGTTCCGGACCGGTCAGCGGCTTGACCTCGTGCAACCGGTCGACGAACAGCCGGTAGCCCTTGTCGGTCGGGATGCGACCGGCGCTGGTGTGCGGCTGGACGATGAAGCCGTCCTCCTCCAGCGTCGCCATGTCGTTGCGCACCGTGGCGCTGGACACACCGAGGTTGTGGCGGTCGACCAACGCCTTCGACCCGACCGGCTCCTTGGAGGACACGAAGTCGGCCACGATCGCCCGCAAGACCTCGAAACGGCGTTCATCAGCGTTCAACCCGCGCCACCTCCTACACGCCTGCCCAGCGGATCCCGCCGTCAACGACCCGAGCGGGTCCACGCACCCAGAACTGGGCGCCTCGGGCACCCACGTCGAGTTTACGGTGTTCGTCGTCAAGAACCGAGAGCCGCAGCGGCGCAGCTCACCTCAGCCGAGGAGGTCCTGGACGACCGCGTCGGCCAGCAGGCGCCCGCGGTCGGTGAGCACGCAGCGCCCCCCGGCCAGCGCTTCCGGGACCAGCAGACCGTCGGCGGCGGCCTGCTCGGCGGAGCGGAGCCCGTCCTCGTCGAGGGCGTCGAGCGCCAGACCGCTGCGCACGCGCAGCTCGAGCATCACCCGCTCGATGCGCTGGTCCTCGGCGGTGAGCACCTCGCGAGCCTGGGCCGGCGAGCGGCCCTCGGCCAGGGCCGCCGCGTAGCGGGCGGGGTGCTTGAGGTTCCACCAGCGGACCCCGCCGACGTGGCTGTGCGCGCCGGGGCCCGCGCCCCACCAGTCGCCGCCCTGCCAGTAGCCCAGGTTGTGCCGGCACTCGGCGTCGGCGTCGCTCGCCCAGTTGGACACCTCGTACCAGTGCAGACCGGCCTCGCCGAGCTTGGCGTCGAGGAGCTCGTAGCGGTCGGCGAGGACGTCCTCGTCCGGCATCGGCAGCTCGCCGCGGCGCACCTTGCGGGCCATCGCGGTGCCGTCCTCGACGATCAGCGAGTACGCGGAGACGTGGTCCACACCGGCTTCCAGCACGGCGTCGAGGGAGGCTTCGAGGTCCTGCTCGCGCTCGCCCGGGGTGCCGTAGATCAGGTCCAGGTTGACGTGCTCGAACCCCGCCGCGCGGGCCTCGCGGGCGGCGGCCACGGCACGTCCCGGCGTGTGGGTGCGTTCGAGGACGCGCAGGACGTGCTCGGCGGCCGATTGCATGCCGAGGGACACACGCGTGAAACCGGAGGTTCGAATCCGTTCGAAGAACTCCGGCGAGGTCGACTCCGGGTTCGACTCGGTGGTGACCTCAGCCCCGGCTGCCAGGCCGAATGTGTCACGAATCGCACCCACCACCGAACCGAGCCGTTCGGGGCCCAGCAACGAGGGCGTTCCGCCTCCCACGAAGACCGTCTCGGCGGCCGGCGCGGGCCCCTCCGAGAGCACCTCCGCGCCCAGCTCCAGCTCGGCTCGCAGACCCTCCAGCCAGCTGTCGAAACCGGCGGACGATCCCAGCTCATCGGCGGTGTAGGTGTTGAAGTCGCAGTACCCGCAGCGGGTGGCGCAGAAGGGCACGTGGACGTAGACCCCGAAGGGGCGCGACCCCAGCCCGGTCAGGGCCGTCGCGGGGAGGCTCCCGTCGGCCGGGGCGGGTTCGCCGGTGGGGGGTTGAGCAGGCACGCTTCCACTGTCTCACCATGCGGATGGGGTTGGATCCGCTGGTTCACGCGTGGCAGGCTTCCCGACGTGGGTGCGACTGCGCTGGAGCTGCTTCTGGTCGCCCGCAGGTACGTTGACCTGCGGCGGGTGGCCAGCGCGCTTTGCCTCGGCACGGTCTGATCCCCCGCCGTCTTCTTTCACTGTCCAGTCGGCGCAGGGCCTCCGAGGAGTGAGAGCCGTCACGCCGACGGTGCTTCACGCGGGGGTTTTCGCGCCTGAAAGTCCCGGAGGTAGCGGACATGGTTCCCCCGACGGAATCGCCTGCTCGTCCTGCACGCAAGCGCAAGGGCCGCGGCGAGGGCCAGTGGGCGCTCGGCTACCGCGAACCCCTCAACGCCAACGAGCGCTCCAAGAAGGACGACAACCCGCTCAACGTCCGCCAGCGGATCGAGAACATCTACGCCCACCGGGGTTTCGACTCGATCGATCCGGGTGACCTGCGAGGCCGCTTCCGCTGGTGGGGGCTGTACACCCAGCGCGCGCCGGGCATCCCCGGTGCGCGCACGGGCACGATCGAGCCCGAGGAGCTCGACGACAGCTACTTCATGATGCGCGTGCGCATCGACGGCGGAGCGCTGACCACCGAGCAGCTGAGCGTCATCGGCGAGGTGTCGCAGACCTACGCCCGCGACACCGCCGACATCACCGACCGGCAGAACGTCCAGCTGCACTGGGTGCGGGTCGAGGACGTGCCGACGATCTGGGAGAAGCTCGAGGGCGTCGGCCTGTCGACCACCGAGGCCTGCGGCGACTGCCCGCGCGTGGTGCTCGGTTCGCCGGTGGCCGGCATCGCGGCCGACGAGATCATCGACGCCACCCCGGCCATCGCCGAGATCACCGAGCGCTACATCGGTGACACGTCGCTGTCGAACCTGCCGCGCAAGTTCAAGACCGCCATCTCCGGCTCGCCGCGCTGGGACACCGTCCCGGAGATCAACGACGTCTCGCTGGTCGGCGTGGTGCACCCGGAGCACGGCCCGGGCTACGACTTGTGGGTCGGCGGCGGTCTGTCGACCAACCCGAAGCTGGCCGTGCGGCTGGGCGCCTGGGTCCCGCAGGAGGAGGCCGCCGAGGTCTGGCACGGCGTCGTGCAGATCTTCCGCGACTACGGCTACCGCCGCCTGCGCAACCGGGCCCGCCTGAAGTACTTGGTCGCCGACTGGGGCGCGGAGAAGTTCCGGCAGGTGCTGGAGGACGAGTACCTGGGCCGCAAGCTGATCGACGGTCCCGCGCCGGAGACCCCCTCGGGCCACCGCGACCACCTCGGGGTCCACGAGCAGGTCGACGGCAACTACTACGTGGGCGTCAAGTCGGCCGCGGGCCGGGTCAGCGGTTCGACGCTGATGGAGGTCGCCAAGGCCGCCGAGCGCGCCGGCTCCACGCGGGTGCGCACCACGGTGGAGCAGAACCTGCTGGTCCTCGACGTGGCTGAGTCCGAAGTGGACGGCCTGACCGCGGACCTGGCGGAGCTCGGGCTGCACGCCGACCCGTCGCCGTGGCGGCGCGGCGTGATGGCCTGCACCGGCATCGAGTTCTGCAAGCTCGCGATCGTGGAGACCAAGCAGCGCGCCATCGACCTGGTCAACGACCTGGAGGCGCGGCTCGCCGACGTGCAGGCCGGTGTGACCGACCCGGTGACGATCAACCTCAACGGCTGCCCGAACGCCTGCGCCCGGACCCAGGTCGCCGACATCGGCCTCAAGGGCCAGATGGTCCCGGACGGCAACGGCAACCAGGTCGAGGGCTTCCAGGTGCACCTGGGCGGTGGCCTGGCCATCGACACCGGGTTCGGCCGGAAGATCCGCGGCCACAAGGTCATCGCCTCCGAGGTCGGCGACTACGTGGAACGGCTCGTGCGCCACTACCTCGACCAGCGCGAGGAGGGCGAGCGGTTCGCGCAGTGGGTGGCCCGCGCCGAAGAGGACGACCTCAAGTGAGCGAGCGTGCGGTGCCGCAGTGCTGCCCGTTCTGCGGCGACGAGGACCTCACCCCGGAGGAAGAACCCGCCGGGGCTTGGAAGTGCCACGCCTGCCTGCGCGTCTTCACCGTGCGGATGATCGGGCTGGCGCTGGGAGGGAACGGAGACTGATGACCGCCGAAACCACCACCACGGAGATCGGGTCCCGGCGCAGCGACGAGGAGCTCAAGGCCCTCGTCGAACGCGCCGCCCCGGAACTCGCCGAGGCCACCGCCGAGGAAGCCCTGCGCTGGGCCGCGGACAACTTCGGTGACGGCAGGCTGATCGTGGCCTCCAACATGCAGGACGCGGTGCTCGTCGACCTGGCCGCCAAGGCCATGCCGGGCGTCGAGATCCTGTTCCTGGAGACCGGCTACCACTTCGCCGAGACCCTCGGCACGCGCGACGCGGTCGAGCAGGTCTACGACGTCAAGGTGGTCAACGCCCGCCCGCAGCAGACCGTCGCCGAGCAGGACCAGGCCGAGGGGCCGCGGCTGTACGAGCGCAACGCGCAGCGCTGCTGCTTCCTGCGCAAGGTCGTGCCGCTGCGCGGCACCCTGGCCCGCTACGAGGCCTGGGTGACCGGTGTGCGCCGGGTCGAGGCACCGACCCGCGCGAACACGCCGATCCTGACCTGGGACGACCGCAACGGGTTGGTGAAGGTCAACCCGTTGGCGGCCTGGTCCGACGAGGAGGTGCAGCGCTACATCGACGACAACGGGGTGCTGGTCAACCCGCTCGTGCCGGCGGGATACCCGTCCATCGGGTGCCAGCCCTGCACCGCCAAGCCGGCGCCGGGAGCCGACCCGCGCAGCGGGCGCTGGGCGGGCAGCTCCAAGACCGAGTGCGGACTGCACGGCTGAGCTTTCAGCCCACGACGAGAGCGACTTCGACCCCGGGTGCGGGTGTCCGGGAGACGACGGAGGGGAAATGACCACAGCAGACACCGAGGTGTCCGCGCCGCCGCAGGTGGACAACCTGGCTGCGCTGGAGTCCGAGGCGATCCACATCTTCCGCGAGGTGGCCGGCGAGTTCGACCGCCCGGTGATCCTGTTCTCCGGCGGCAAGGACTCCACGGTGCTCGTGCACCTGGCGATCAAGGCTTTCTGGCCGGCGCCGGTGCCGTTCCCGCTGCTGCACGTCGACACCGGGCACAACTTCCCCGAGGTGCTGGACTTCCGCGACGACATCGTCGAGAAGCACCAGCTCCGCCTGGTCGTGGCCAAGGTGCAGGACTACCTCGACGACGGGCGGTTGCAGGAGCGCGCCGACGGCACCCGCAACCCGCTGCAGACCCAGCCGCTGCTGGACGCCATCACCGACAACAAGTTCGACGCCGTCTTCGGCGGGGGACGCCGCGACGAGGAGCGCGCTCGAGCCAAGGAGCGCATCTTCAGCCTGCGCAACGCCTTCGGCCAGTGGGACCCGCGCCGGCAGCGCCCGGAGCTGTGGAACCTCTACAACGGACGGCACCGCCCGGGTGAGCACGTGCGCGTGTTCCCGCTGTCGAACTGGACCGAGCTGGACATCTGGCGCTACATCCAGCGCGAGAAGATCGAGCTGCCGCAGATCTACTACGCGCACCGCCGCGAGGTCTTCCAGCGCGACGGCATGTGGCTGACCTCGGGTCCGTGGGGCGGTCCGCGCGACGGCGAGAGCCCGGAGTCCAAGACGGTGCGCTACCGCACGGTCGGGGACGGCTCGTGCACCGGTGCGGTCGAGTCCGAGGCCTACACGGTCGACGACGTCATCGCCGAGGTCGCGGCCAGCCGCCTGACCGAGCGCGGCGCCACGCGAGCGGACGACAGGATTTCCGAGGCCGCCATGGAAGACCGAAAACGAGAAGGCTACTTCTGATCCAGTGGGGTTCGTGACGGCTTGCGTGGCGGTGCGAGCAGCGGAACCCGAGCGTCCTCGCCACGAAGCCTCAAAAGCCCCGGCGGTGCCAGTGGCTCGGGCGGGGTGAAGAGGAAGCGCCTCCTGCGCTCGCCTGACGTCCCCAGCCGCTCGATCCCACGACACCAGAACCTTTCCCGACAGCTACGCCCTTACCACCAGGAGTGGGTTTCCAGATGACCGAGACCACGACCCGCACCGCCCCGGACAGCGGTACCGAGGTGACCCTGCCGGTGCACACCGACCTGCTGCGACTGGCCACGGCGGGCTCCGTCGACGACGGCAAGTCCACGCTGGTGGGGCGCCTGCTGCACGACACCAAGTCGGTGCTGGCCGACCAGCTCGACGCGGTGCACCGGGCCAGCGCGGACCGCGGGCTCGCCACCCCTGACCTGTCGCTGCTCGTCGACGGCCTGCGCGCGGAGCGGGAGCAGGGCATCACCATCGACGTGGCCTACCGCTACTTCGCCACGCCGAAGCGCACCTTCGTGCTGGCCGACACGCCGGGCCACGTGCAGTACACCCGCAACACCGTGACCGGGGCCTCGACCGCGCAGCTGGCGGTGCTGCTGGTCGACGCCCGCAACGGCGTCGTCGAGCAGACCCGGCGGCACGCGGCCGTGCTGGCGCTGCTGGGCGTGCCGCAGCTGGTCCTCGCGGTCAACAAGATCGACATGGTCGACTTCGACGAGGCGACCTTCACCAGCATCGCCGAGGAGTTCTCCGCCCACGCCAAGGCGCTCGGCTACGCCGACGACGCCGTGACGACCATCCCCGTCTCGGCGCTGCTGGGCGACAACGTCGTGGAGCGCTCGGAGAACACGCCGTGGTACTCCGGTCCGTCGCTGCTGGAGCACCTGGAGAACGTCCCGGTCGCGCCGGACCCGCACGACGCGCCGTTCCGGATGCCGGTCCAGTACGTGATCCGGCCGCGCACCGCCGAGCACCCGGACTACCGCGGCTACGCCGGCCAGGTCGCCGCCGGTGTGGTCAAGGCCGGTGACGAGGTCGTCGTGCAGCCGGCCGGTGTGCGCACCACGGTGTCCAAGGTGGACACCGCCGACGGCGAGCGCTCCGAGGCCGCGGCCGGGCACTCGGTGACGCTGCTGCTCGAGGACGACGTCGACATCTCGCGCGGTGACCTGATCGCCGCGGCCGAGACCGCTCCGGTGCTGACCGACGAGCTCGACGCCACGGTGTGCTGGCTGGCCGAGAAGGCGCTGAACCCGGGCGCGAAGCTGCTGGTCAAGCACGGTGCGCGGACGGTGCAGGCGATGGTGACCGAGCTGTCGGCGCGCTTCGACGAGCAGCAGCTGACCAGCGTGGCAGCCCCGGACTCGTTGCAGCTCAACGAGATCGGCCGGGTGCAGCTGCGCACCGCCGAGCCGCTGCCGGTCGACGACTACGCCGAGAGCCGCCGCAACGGATCGTTCCTGGTGATCGACCCGTCCGACGGCACCACGCTGGCCGCCGGCATGATCGGTGTCCCGCTGGCCCCGTTCGCCGAAGCATCGCGATGACCACCGCGCCCCTGGTCGCCGTCGCGCACGGCAGCCGGGACCCGCGCTCCGCCGAGACGATCCACCGGCTGCTGGGCGTGGTCCGCGCGCTGCGGCCGGAACTGGACGTGCGCGTGGCGTTCCTGGACCTGTCCGAGCCGTTGCTCGGCGAAGTCCTGGACGCCGTGCGCGCCGACGGGCACCGGGAGGCCGTGGTCGTGCCGCTGCTGCTCGGCCACGCCTTCCACGCCCGCGTCGACGTGCCCGCCGCCGTCGCCGACGCGCAGCAGCGCCACCCGGACCTGCGGGTGCGCATCGGGGACGTGCTCGGCCCCGACCCGCGCCTGGACGCCGCCGCGTGGCGGCGGTTGCTGGACGCCGGCGCCGATCCGGACGACCCGGAGCTCGGCGTGCTGCTGGCCGGTGCGGGCTCGTCGCACGCCCCGGCCAACCGGCTGGTGGCCGACGTCGCCGCCCGCTGGCAGGCGCTGACCTCCTGGACCGGCACGGTCGCGACCTTCGCGGCCGCCGCAGCGCCCGACGTGCCCGCTGCGATCGAGGCGCTGCGGGCCCGCGGTGCGCGGCGGTTCGCCGTCGGGTCCTGGTTCCTGGCACCGGGACTGCTGCCGGACCGCATCACCGACCTCGCCACGGCGCACTCGGACCGTCCGCTGATCGCCGGGCCGATGGCCGACGACCTGGGTGTGGCCGACCTCGTGCTGCACCGCTACGACCTGGCGACGCTCGAGGTCCCGCTGCCCGCGCTGGCCTGAGCCCGAGGCGCGTGACCGTCGCGCGCGCAACAGGTTGGCGAGAACTCGCCAACTGGGTTCTCGACCGCACCCAGGGCGTCATGATGTGATCTGTGCCGTTAACGCCAGGGTCGCGCGCGCAGGGGGTCACCACCTGATGAGTTCGATCCCCCACCTGATCGCCCGGGTGCACCCTGAGCTCGCGCGCAGCGAGCAGGACAAGTCCTGCCACTTCTTCCCGCTTCCGAGCGGCGGCCCGCTCCCCGAAACCCTGCGCGCCTACTGCGGTTTCAGCATCGCGCCCGGCCAGGCCGAGGCGCTCGAAGGTCCTGCCGGGATGCCCTGCCTGGGGTGCCTGATGGCGGCAGCCCTGTCCGACTGAGCTCACCGCTCCTCCCGACCGCAACTCCCTCGGACGTGTCGGGCGTGTGATCCGCCGGACTCCACGCCGCCAAGTTTCACGCAGAGTTGTTCACTCAAAGACTACGATTCACCCCAAGAGGTCATGAGAGAGTGCATGGCGGCGTCTGAACGGGGTACCGGCAGCTCACCGTGCACAGTTCAGCCGCCATGCCGCGCTTTCAGGTGACCGTCGCTGTGGGGGCGATCAATGCAAGGCTGGACAGGGAGTCAGGGACAGCAGGGCGAGATGAACACGCAGCAGCCGAGCCGACCGGTCATCACACCGGCCATGCGGGAGCAGGCCAAGAAGCAGCCCAACACCTGGCTGTACGTGGTCGACCCGATCTTCACCGACCCCAACGCCGAAGTGCCACCGTGGGGGTTCATCGGCGGGTACCGCGTCGACGAGCACGGTGAGATCACCGACGACTTCTCCCCCAACCCGAACTACCGGCCCTCTCCCGTGGCGCTGCGGCTGCCCGCGCCGAAGAACGACGTCGAGCGCGCCCTGCAGCTGACCACCACCGGTTACGCGCAAGGCCAGGCACTGCTGGCCGCGATGCTCGACGCCGAGCTGATCCTGTTCGCCCAGCCGCAGGGCACCGGGCTGTTCACGATGGAGCACGAATCGGGTCGTCGTCAGCTGCAGGTGTTCACCTCGGAGGGCTTCCTGCCGCCGAACTGGACGACCTGGCAGCGGATGACCGGCAGGCAGGTGGCCACCCACCCGCTGGCCGGCATCGACCTGCAGATCAACCCCACCAGCCCGGTGAAGGCCCGGATGCCCGGTGAAGACCTGGTCGCGGTCGCCGCCTCGGTCCCGCCGAAACCGCCTGCGGTGCCCATGTCCCCGCCGGCAGGCACCCCGATGACCCCGGGCCCGCCCGCGTCCCCGCCCACGGGCACCACGACGTCTCCACCCTCGGGCACCGCGATGTCGCCGCCCGCCGGGACCGCCGTGCCCGGCACCGGGTCCGACGCGCCGACCAAGACCGTGCGGGTCGGTCCCGGTGGACCCGCCGCGCCTCCGGCACCCGCCGCTCCCGCTCCTGCCGAGGCCGTCGAGGCCGAGGAACCCGCCGAGGCCGGCGGAAGCGAGTTCGAGCAGCGGTTTCTCGGAGCGGTGCTGGCCGGCGCGATCGGTGACGCGCTGGGCGCACCGGTGGAGTTCTACCCGATCGACCAGATCCGCAGCCGCTTCGGTGAGGACGGCGTCACCGAGTACGACCGCAGCGGCGAGCACCCCGGCGAGTTCACCGACGACACCCAGCTGGCCCTGTTCACGCTGGAAGGCCTGATCCGCGCGCACAGCCTGGCCCGCAGCGGCGACTCCGCCGGCCCGCTGCCCGCCGTTCAGCTCGCCTACCAGCGCTGGCTGCACACCCAGGGCTACGCCTGGATGCGCTCGGCCGGGCCGTTCGCGGCCAAGCACCCCAAGGCCAACGGGTGGCTGGTCGAGCAGACCGACCTGTTCGCCGTGCGTTCGCCCAACAGCACCACCATCAGCGCGCTGCGCGAGTTCGCCTCCGTCGGAGCTCCCGGCACCTTCGAGCGGCCGATCAACGACTCCGACGACTGCGGCGGCGTGGTCCGCGCGGCACCCGTCGCGCTGTGGTCCGACGACCCGCGCTCGGTCTTCGAGCTCGCGGCCGCGACCGCCGCGCTGACCCACTCGCAGCCCAACGCCTACCTGCCCGCCGGTGTGCTGGCGGTGCTGGTCCACCGCCTGCTGCGCGAGGAATCGCTGACCGAGGCGCTCGAGACGGCGCGCGAGCTGCTCACCGCCTACCGCGACCACGAGGACACCGCCCGCGCGCTGCGGACCGCCGAAGAGCTCGCGCAAAAGGGCAAGCCGACGCCCGAGGAGCTGCGGGACGCGCTCGGCAGCGGCTGGGCCGGGCACGAGGCGCTGGCCATCGCCGTGTGCGCGGCGCGGTGCACCGAGACCGTGGCCGACGCGCTCATGGTCGCGATCAACCACTCCGGCGACAGCGACTCGACCGGCGCGATCTGCGGCAACATCGTCGGCGCCCAGCACGGCACCGCCGCGCTGCCCGGCGTGTGGCTGCGCGATCTGGGCCAGCGCGAGGTCGTCGAGGCGCTGGCCAAGGACGGCCTGCTCGAGTTCCGCGGCGCCCCGCCCACCGGGGACGCGTGGGCCAAGCGCTACCCGGCCTCCGGCGACGTCTCGGACCTGGACTTCGCCTCCTCACTGCCGCGCGCGGAAGCCGAAGAGGTGCAGGAGCCGACCGAGGACGAGGACGAACCGGCCGCCGATCCCGCCCCGGAGGTCGAATCGGTCGTCTCGCCACCGGAATCTGCCACGCCGCCACCGCCGTCCTCGCCGGAAGACCTGCGCACGCAGCGGATCCTGGGGATGCTGCTGGGCACCGCCGCGGGTGACGCGCTCGGCTTCCCGATCGAGGCCGACACGCTGACCGACATCCGCGCCAAGTTCGGCGATTCCGGTCTCATCGACTACGTCGACGGGCACCGGCCGGCCGGGTCGATCAGCGACGAGACGCAGCTGACCGCCTTCACCACCGAGGGTCTTGTCCGCGCCGCGACCGCCCGCCGCCAGACCGGCTCGACCGATCCCGCAGTGCACGTCCAGCAGGCCTACCAGCGCTGGCTGCACACCCAGGGCGTCGCCTGGTCCGAGACCGGCGGCCGCGGCGAGCAGCCCGACGGCTGGCTGATCGGCCAGCGCGAGCTGTTCGACCGCCGGGTCCGGGGCATGACCACCGTGCAGGCACTGCGCGGTCACGCCGGTGGCCAGGAACGGGGGTCGCTGGAGAAGCCGCCGAACGACGCGGCCGACTGGGGTGCGGTGGTGCGCGCCGCGCCCGCCGCGCTGTGGTCCGAGGACCCGGCGGAGGCGTTCCGCACCGGTGTCCGCACCGCGGTCCTCACCCACGGCCACGTCAGCGCCTACCTGCCCGCCGGTGCGTTGGCGCTGCTGGTGCACCAGCTGCTGGCCAACCGCTCGCTGCCGCAGGCGGTCGACCGGGCCCTGCTGGAACTGTCCGAATGGGACGGTCACGAGGAAACGATCACCGCGCTGCGCAAGGCCGTCGAGCTGGCCGCGACCGGCACGCCCACCCCGGAGCAGATCGAGGAGGCCTTCGGCACCGCGCACTCCGGCGCCCAGGTGCTGGCGATCGCGGTCTGCGCGGCGCTGACCCACCCGGAGTCGTTCCCGGAGGCGCTGGTGCTGGCCGCCAACCACTCCGGCGCCAGCGACTCCACCGCGTCGATCTGCGGTGGCATCATGGGCGCCGCGCACACCGCGGCCGCGATCCCGCAGCACTGGCAGGAGAAGCTGGAGCTGCGCGAGACCTTGGAGTTCCTCGCCGCGGACGCCGACCTGGAGTTCGGTTCGAACCCGCCGTCCGGCCAGCTGTGGGCGGCTCGGTACCCGGTTCCCGAGGAGGAGCCCGCTCCCGAGGAGCCCGCGGAGGAGGCATCGGCGCCGCAGGAGGCCGAGGCGGCCGAGGCCGTCGTCGAGGCCGACCCGGAACCCGACGAGGAGCAGGCCCCTGCCGACCAGGCCCCGACCGACCAGGCCCCGACCGACGAGGGCTCGACCGACGAGGGCTCGACCGACGAGGCCGAGCAGACCGCAGCCCAGCACGAGTCCGCCGGGCACGTCTCCGCCGACGAGGACACCGTGGACGCCGCCACGGAGCGGACGCCGGTCGCGGCGCTCCCCGCCGAGGAGTCCCCTGCGGACGATGTTCCGGCGTCCGCCGAGTCCGAGGACTCCGGCGACGAAGGGCTCTCCGACGAGGAGCTCCGGCTGCTGCTGGCGTGGCGCAAGTTCCGAGACAACGACGACGGTGGCAACAGCGCCGACCTCACCCAGGGACTGCACAAGCTCCTCGTGGAGGCCTTCGGCGAGGAACGCGCCGCGCAGCTCATCGGCGAGGCCACCGCCGAGGAGGACGAACCCGCAGAGGAGCCCGAGCTCGAGGCAGCCGAGGAAAGGCAGGTCCGGCCCACCCGCCGGGAGCGGTTCACCGGCTGCGTGCTCGGTGCCGCGGTCGGCGACGCCCTCGGGGCGCCGTGGATGTTCAGCGACCTGCTCACCACGCTGCGCGAGAACCCCGACGGCGTGCGCGAGTACGCCGAGCTGTTCGGCCGTCGCGGCACGGCGACCGCCTACACCCAGCAGACCGCCTTCGTGCTGGCCGGTTTGAACGGGCCGAACCCGGACCGGCCGTCGCTGGTGCGGGCCTCGCTGCGGGACTGGGTGCGCACCCAGGGCGGCCGTCCCATGCCGGACGGCGGCGGCAAGCTCGCCCAAGTGGAAGCGCTTCGCGCGCAACGTTTCCCGGACGAGGCGACGCTGACCGCGGTGGCCCGCTGGGGCGATCGCAGCGAGAACCCGACACCCGGCAACCCGCCGAACGACGCCCGCAACGCCGCCGCCACCGCGCGCGGCGCGGTGGTCGGCTTCGAGGTCAGCGACCCGGCCGAAGCGATCACGCTCGGCATCGGCATCGGCGTGCTCACCCACGGCCACCCGGACGGTCACCTGCCCGCGGCGGCGCTCGCGGGCCTGGTGTCCGGCATCGACGGCGGCCGGACGCTGGTCGACTCCGTGGAGTTCGTGCTCGCCGAGCTCGACCGCGTGGAGGGCGCCGAGAACACCGTCCGCGGCTTGCGCGCAGCGTTGGAGATCGCCACCGGCGGACCGGTGTCGCCGACGGTGCTGGAGTCGCTGGGACTGGGCTGGAACGCACCGGAAGCGCTGGCCATCGCCGTCGCGGCCGCGTTGTCGCACCCGACCTCGGTGGCCGACGCGATCTCGCTGGCGGCCACGCACGCGGGCAACAGCGCTGCGACCGCCGCGATCTGCGGCGCCCTGGTGGGCACCGCCCGCGGCGCCGGGGAGCTGCCGGAGGAGTGGGTCGGCGGACTGGAGCTGCGGGAGGTCCTGGAACAGCTGCTCGGCGAGGTGGAGATCGCCGAGACCGAGGTGCCCGAACCGGCCGTCCACCACGCCGGGTAGTCCGCGGTGGACGTGCGCGGGCTGGACGAGGACGAACGCGCGCTGCTGGCCGCCTGCAGGCGGGACCCGGTGGAGCGGGAGCTGCTGGCGGTCTGGCGCCGGTGGGAGCGCCACCCCTCGACCCGCCCGCTGTGGGCCGCCGAGCTGCAGCAACGGCTCGCGGTGGACGCGCGGTCGCCGGGCACCGGGCTCTCCGGCCGCACCGGCGGACTGCCGGGCACCTCCGCCCGCGTGCAGGGACTGCTGCTCGGCGGAGCGGTCGGTGAGTTCGCCGCGCTCGGCCGCGTCGGCCAGCGCACCGGCGCGCTGCTGTTCGCCCTGGAAGGGCTGATCCGCGCGCACACCCAGCTGCGCTCCGACGGCTCCGGCGAGCCGACCTCGGCGGTGTTCGCGGCATTGCGCCGCTGGCTGCACACCCGCGGCGTGCCGTGGCGCGACTGCGGCACCGGTTCGCCCAGGCCGAGCGGAGCGCTCGTCGCGGAGAGAGGTCTGCACGACCTCGCCAGCGACGAGCCGACGATGCTGACCTCGGTCGCGAAGGTCGTCGCCGGGCACCCGCAGGGCACCCGGCAGCAGCCGATCAACGCCGCCGACAGCGCCACCGCGGTGCCGTTCGGGGCGCTGGCCGCGCTGTGGTCGGGCGACCCGGGCGCGGTGTTCGCGCTCGGCGGCGACCTCGCCGCGCTCACCCACGGGCACCCGCACGGGCACAGCCCGGCCAGCGTGCTGGCCTCCACGACGCTGTGGCTGATGCGCGGCAACGACCTGGAAACCTCGCTGCGGCAGGGGATTTCGGGATGGCAGTCAGGTCGTACGGCGCTCGGCGAGGCACTGCGGCTCGGGATGCTCAGCCCAGCGGGGTTCCGCCCGGGCCGCGCGCACCTGGGCGCGAGCCGGAGCGGGCTGGGCGCGCTGGCCGTGGCCGCGCGGGTGGCACTGGCCTGCGAGGACGACTTCGCCGCGGCCCTCGCCGCGGCCACCGAGCACGACGGTGACGCCGCGAGCGCGGCGATGCTGTGCGGGCAGCTGCTCGGCGCGTTGCACGGCCCCACTGCGATCCCCGCCGAGCTGCTGGAGCGGCTGCCGATCGTGGAGGTGGTCGAACGCCTCGGGCGGGACGCGGCCACCGAGTTCGGCCCCGAACCGGACGAGTCAGCCGGGTGGGAGGAGCGCTACCCGGCCGACGACTCCGCCGCCACCGCCACCCTCCCGTCCACGGCGGACTACCGGACGGGGCTGACCGGCGTGCCTCGGCTGGCCGCCTCGCGGGACCGCTTCCTCGGCGCGGTGCTGGGCTGCGCGGTCGGCGAGGCCCTCGGCATGCCGATCGCCTCGGACACCTGGGACGAGATCCGCGCCCGGCACGGCGACGAGGGGCTCACCGAGTACGTCCCCGCCGGTCACCCGTCGGGACGCGTCGGCAGCGACACCCAGCTGCTGCTGTTCTCGGTGGAGGGGCTGCTGCGCGCCAACGTCGCCCGGCGCGCCGGTGAGGCCGAGGACCCGATCCGGCACCTGCAGCACGCCTACCAGCGGTGGCTGCACACCCAGCACTTGAGCTGGCCGCGCGCTGCGGGCGAGTTCCTGCGCGTCGCCCCCGAACCCGACGGCTGGCTGGTGCGGGAGCGCGCGCTGTTCCAGACCCGCAACCCCGGGCGCACCATGATGCGCACGCTGATCGCCTTCGCCAAGGGCCAGCAACCCGTGGGCGCGCCGGACCAGCCGGTGAGCGATTCGGCGGGCAGCGACGCCATCCTGCGCGCGATCCCGGCGGCGCTGTGGTCCGACGACCCCTCGGAGGTCTTCGCGCTGGGCATGCGCAGCGCCGCGCTGACCCACGGCCACCCCACGGCGCTGCTCAGCGCGGGCGTCCTCGGCTACCTGGTGGCCCGGTCGTTGCTCGGCGAACACCTCGCGGACGCCGTCACCGGTGCGCTCACCCAGCTCGCCCCGCACGCCGGGCACCAGGAGGTGACCCGCCGGCTCACCGCTGCCCGGGACCTCGCGCGCGGGGACCGGCTGAGCCCGGAGGAGCTCGAACGCGCACTGGGCACGGCCGCCACGGCCGCCGAAGCCCTCGCCTTCGGCCTGCACGCCGCTCTGGTGGCCGACGGCGACGTCGACTCCGCCCTGCGGATCGCCGCCAACCACTCCGGTGGCAGCGCCGTCACGGCCGCGGTCGCCGGCTCCCTCACCGCGGCCGGCGCCGGTGCCTCGACGATCTCCCGGCGCTGGACCACCGAGCTGGAACTGCACGACGTCGTCGAGCAGCTCGCCCGGGACGCCGTCCGGGAGTTCGGCCCACGACCACCCGCCTCCTGGGACTCCCGCTACCCGCCCACCTGACCGACCTGCACGGCGTCCTTCCCGGGGCGTGCGGGTGTGGCGTCGGACGTGCCGGGCTGGTTAACGTCTCCGGCATGGATGAGCTCGTGCACTTCGAGGTGGCGGACGGGGTCGGGACGATCACCCTGGACTCGCCGCACAACCGCAACGCCCTGTCCGCCCAGCTCCGCAGGGAGCTCAAGGGTCACCTGGACGCCGCGATGGACGACGACGCGGTGCGCGTGGTGGTCCTGGCGCACACCGGCAAGGTCTTCTGCGCGGGCATGGACCTCAAGGAGTCGCGCTCGGCGGACTCCGACGAGCAGGGCGTCAACGAGTTCCCCGCACTGCTGGAGCAGATCTGGACCAGCCCCAAGCCGGTCGTCGCCAAGCTGGCGGGTCCGGCGCGCGCGGGCGGTGTGGGCCTCGTGGCCGCCTGCGACATCGCGGTGGCGGCCGAGTCGGCCACGTTCGCCTTCACGGAGGTCCGCATCGGCGTGGTCCCGGCGGTGATCTCGGTGACGGTGCTACCGCGGCTGCACGCCCGCCCAGCGCACGAACTGTTCCTCACCGGCGAGACCTTCGACGGACGGCGCGCGGCCGAGATCGGCCTGCTCAACTCCGCCGTCCCGGCCGAGGAGCTCGACGCCGAGGTCAAGCGCTACACCGACATGCTCGCGCTGGGTGGCCCGCACGCCTTGGCGGCCACCAAGGCGATGCTGACCAGCCAGCGGCCGGCTTCGATGAGCGAGGACTTCGCCGAGATGCTGCAGCTGTCGGCCAAGCACTTCGCCGGGGAGGAGGGCCAGGAGGGCATCGCGGCCTTCGCCGAGAAGCGCAAGCCCCGCTGGGTGCCGGACGCGCTCACGTGACCAGCGGTCGGTGGCACGCTCCGTGCCACCGACCCCCCTGCCCCCTCAGGAGCGGGTGAGCACCGCTGTGAACCGGCGGCCGCACATCGGTCGCTCAGCCGCGTCGCGCAGCACCGAGTTGATGCCGTTGAAGGCCTTCGGGTCGTGGTCGGCCAGGTCCTGGAAGTTCGACCAGACCAGCACGTGCTCCCCGTCGGGCAGCCAGGACAGGTCGGTCAGGCAGTCGTACAGGGAGTCCAGGTTGCGCCCGGCCCACTCGGGGAAGTCCAGCACCGCGGCGATGCCGTCCAACGTGGTGCGCTTGTTCACCAGGTCGGTGCCGTCGAGGACGTGCGCCGTGGCACCTCGTTCCTCAGCCGCCGCGACCGCCTCGCTGGCCGTCGTGTCGGCGATCGGCTGCTCACACACCGGCTGCTCCTTCCGCAACCTGCTCGCCAGTCTCGTTCCGAACATGGCACTCAACCCGCCGTATCCACAACCACGAACGACTCATAGTGATCACCGGTGTAGTACACCTCTTCACGGCTGCCGGTGACCAGCCTGCGCGCCCCGCGGTCCGCCGAACCAGGCGTGGGCACGGTGTACTCGTGGTAGTAACCCCGCTCGTGCTCGGGCAGCTCGCCTTCGCGGTTGCCGAACACCGAGCCGTCCTTGCCCGGGAAGGGGAAAGGCCCGCCCTCTTCGATGAGCCGGTAGGTCTTGCCGGCCTCGGGCGGCAACTGCGACAGCCGCTCGACCTGCAGGCCGGACTCGCGGGCACCGGGCACCTCGGTGCTCGGCGCGCCGGCGAGGACGTCCTTGCCGAACCAACCCAGAACGACCAGGGCGACCAGCCCGATCAACGCCGACGAAATGCGCTTGCGCGAGCTCACGCCGCTCTTCCCCTCCGCCCGGTGGAACCCCCGCTGCCACCGTCGACCGGCGTTCCGGGACCGGGTGCGCGGGTGAACTTGGCACCGATGCCGTCGACCGCGCGGTCGACGACGCGGGCCACGCCCCAGCACAGCGGCACCAGGACCGCGAGGACGAGAGCGACCTGCAACGGGTAGACGAGCTGCACCAGCCACAGCTCGACGCCGTCGTACCACTCGACGAGCAACTCCAACACAACGCGCAGCGTACGCGCGCCCGGACGCGCGTGCGCGCACCCCCGGCGCCCGCGCTCGGGACCCCGTGTGCACCGGCTCGGCGACCGGGGTGCGGCGGTGGTCGCACCACCCCGGCGCGCACCGGAAGCCCGAGGTCAACGACCTGCGGGAGCGCGCAGGTGAGGCGCGGGGACGCTCGCCCGCTGGAGCACGGCCCGGTCGAGCCGAGGCAGGTGTGGAGCAGGTCCCCCCACCCGCGCGCCCGCTGGTGAGCAGCGGCGCGGATCCGCCCGCGCAGTCCGGAACCGCGCGAGCACGCCGGGCAACACGTGCGGTCACCACCCGGTCACCTCGAGAAACCGCGACACGACCGGGATGCGCTGACGGCGTTCACGACTGCGACCGTCTCCGCGGAACCCTCCTCCGGCCTGCGCGGAGCTGCCGGGAGGTCGCTCCGCCACCGGCGCTTTCGACGGGCAGGCGGAAGCGGGCCCCGCCCACGACACCCTCCGGTGCGCGGCGAGGCCCGGGACGACCCGTGCTGCGGATCAGGAGCCGGAGCGCTCCCGGATCGACTTGATGATGGCGCCGAAGTCCTGGCCACCGCCGCCTTCCTCGTTGAAGCGGCGGTACAGGTCGGTGGCGAGGCGGCCGATGGCCGTGTCGGTCCCCGACTGCTCCGCCGCGGACACGGCGAGGTTGAGGTCCTTGAGCATCAGCGCCGCTGCGAAACCCGGCTCGTAGTCGTGGTTCGCCCGGCTGGTCTCCACCAGGTCGGGCACCGGGCAGTTCGTGGTCAACGCCCAGCACTGGCCGGTGGAGATCGACGCGACGTCGTAGAGCGCCTGGTGCGAGAGACCCAACCGCTCCCCGAGCACGAACGCCTCGCTGACCGCGACCATCGACGCGCCCAGGATGAGGTTGTTGCACATCTTGGTGACCTGGCCGTTGCCGGGACCACCGCAGTGGATCACCTTGCGCGCCATGGGCTCCAGCACGCTTTCGGCCCGGTGGAAGTCGTCCTCCGCACCGCCGACCATGAACGTCAGCGTGCCCGCTTCGGCACCGGCCGTGCCGCCGGAGACGGGGGCGTCGATGCTGCCGAAGCCGGCCTCTTGGGCGCGTTCGTGCGCCGCGCGGGCGTCTGCGACGTCCACAGTGGAGCAGTCGATCAGCAGTGCGCCGGACTCCGCGTTGGGCAGCACCTCGTCGTAGGCGTCCAGCAGGTGCTTGCCGCTGGGCAGCATGGTGATCACCGCTTCGACGCCGCTCACGGCCTCCGCGATCGAGTCCACCGTGGTCACGCCGCTGTCGGCGACCGCCGACAGCGCGGCCGGGACGAGGTCGTAGCCCCGCACGGTGTGCCCGGCCTTGACGAGGTTCGCCGACATCGGACCGCCCATGTGACCGAGTCCGATGAAACCGATGACAGCCATTGTCACAACCCTTCTGCTCGAACTTCCGCCAAGGCCCCGGCACCCGCCGCTCAGCCGAAGAGGTCCGGCTCGCCGGCCACCGGCTCGAAGAACTTCTGCACTCGCGATTCGTCCACTTCGGACAGGGTGGTGGGCGACCACTGCGGGTTGCGGTCCTTGTCCACCAGGGTGGCGCGCACGCCTTCGACGAAGTCGCCGATCCGCACGCAGGCCATGGCCAGGCGGTACTCCTGGGTCAGCGCCTGCTCCAGCGAGGTGCAGCCGCTGCGCAGCGCCCGCAGGGTGACCTTGAGCGCGGTCGGGGACTTGGTCTCGATGGTCGTCGCGGCGTCCTTCGCGGCCCGCTCGGGGCGCTCCCGCAGCCGCGCGAGGATCACCTCGAGGTCGTCGCCGGCGTAGGCGGCGTCGATCCACTCGCGGTGCTCGGCGAGCGAGGGTTCGGGCGCCGGAGCGGCGAAGCGAGCCAGCACCTCGTCGACGTCACCGCTGCTCAGCGCGTCGATGAGCGCGGGCAACTGCGCGCTCTCGACGTGGTGGTCGGCCAGGTTGCAGTACAGCGCGTCGGCACCGCCGACAGCGGTGCCGGTCAGCGCCAGGTGGGTGCCCAGCTCACCGGGGGCGCGCGACATCAGGAAGGTGCCGCCCACGTCGGGGATGAAGCCGATGCCGGTCTCGGGCATGCCGACCTTGGAGCGCTCGGTGACCACCCGGTGCGAGCCGTGCGCGGTGATGCCGACACCGCCGCCCATGCAGATGCCGTCCATGATCCCCACGACCGGCTTGGGGTAGTTGGCCAGCGCGGAGTTGAGCCGGTACTCCTCAGACCAGAACGCCGAGGGCAAGGTCTCGTCCCCGGCCTTGGCCGCGTCGTGCAGCGCGCGCACGTCGCCGCCGGCGCACAGACCGCGCTCGCCGGCACCGTCGATCAGGATCGCCCGGATGTGCTCGGCGCCGCGCCACCCCTCGACCGCTTCGGTCATCTCCCGGACCATGCCGAGGGTCAGCGAGTTGAGGGCCTTGGGGCGGTTGAGCGTGATCCGCCCGAGCGAGCCGTTCTCGCTGACCAGGATCTCGGACTCCGTCATGGTGCGAACTCCATCGTTGTGCAAGGTGCTGCCCCCGCGGTGGCGGTCAGGCCGCCAGCAGACCACGGGAGATGATCAGCCGCATGATTTCGTTGGTGCCTTCCAGGATCTGATGCACCCGCAGGTCGCGGACGATCTTCTCCAGGCCGTACTCCGCAAGGTATCCGTATCCACCGTGGATCTGAAGCGCTTCGTTGGCCACGGTGAACCCGACGTCGGTGGCCAGCCTCTTGGCCATCGCGCACAACTTGGTGGCCGCCGGGTCCTGGGTGTCCAGCGCCCACGCCGCCCGCCACAGCAGCAGTCGCGCGGCCTCCAGCTCGGTGGCCATGTCGGCGAGCTTGAACTGCAGCGCTTCGAACTCGCTGAGCTTGGAGCCGAACGCGCTGCGCTCGCGGACGTACGCCAACGACTTGTCCAGCGCGGCCTGGGCGCCGCCGAGCGAGCAGGCACCGACGCTGAGCCGACCGCCGTCGAGCCCGGCCATGGCGATGCGGAAGCCGATGCCCTCCTCGCCGAGGCGCTGGTCGGTGGGCACCCGCACGCCGTCGAAGACGACCTGGCGGGTGGGCTGGGCGTTCCAGCCCATCTTCTTCTCGTTGGCCCCGAAGGAAAGACCGTCGGAACCGGCTTCGACGACGAAGGTGGAGATGCCCTTGTGCCCGGGTTCGCCGGTGCGGGCCATCACCACGTACACGTCGGAGCTGCCGCCGCCGGAGATGAACTGCTTGACGCCGGTGAGCAGGTAGTCGTCGCCGTCGCGGACCGCGCGGGTCTGCAGCGCGGCGGCGTCGGAGCCGGCACCGGGTTCGGTCAGGCAGTAGCTGGCGAGGCGTTCCATCGTGCACAGCTGCGGCAGCCAGCGCGCCCGCTGGGCGTCGGTGCCGAAGCGGTCGATCATGCCCGCGCACATGTTGTGGATGGAGATGTAGGCGGCGATCGAGGGATCTCCGCTGGCCAGCGCCTCGAAGATCAGCGCGGAGTCGAACCTGCTCAGGCCGCTGCCCCCGTGGGCTTCGTCGACGTAGACGCCGCCGATGCCCAGTTCTCCTGCTGCACGCAGGGTTTCGACCGGGAAGTGCTTGTCCTGGTCCCACTCCACGGCGTGCGGTTCGAGCTGGTCGTGGGCGAACGCCAGCGCCGCGTCCCGGATGGCGCGCTGGTCGTCGGTGAGCTCGAAGGGTGAGCTCGCCACTGCTGCGACGGACACGTCGACTCCCTCCTCGCGACCGGGTGGGGGCCGGGTTCGCCGGCCCCCACCCGCGCGATCAGTGCATCGTCGGGATGGTGAAGCTGGCGCCTTCCTTGAGTCCGGAGGGCCAGCGCGAAGTGACCGTCTTGGTCTTGGTGTAAAAGCGGATCGAGTCCGGTCCGTGCTGGTTGAGGTCGCCGTACCCGGACCGCTTCCAGCCGCCGAAGGTGTGGTAGGCGATCGGGACCGGGATCGGCACGTTCACGCCGACCATGCCGGTGTCGACGCGGTTGACGAACTCGCGCGCGGCGTCGCCGTCGCGGGTGAAGATCGCCACGCCGTTGCCGTACTCGTTCTCGCTGGGCAGCCGCAGGGCTTCCTCGTAGTCGGCGGCGCGCACGACCGACAGGACCGGGCCGAAGATCTCTTCCCGGTAGATCCGCATCTGCGGGGTCACGTGGTCGAACAGCGAGGCGCCCATGAAGAAGCCGTCCTCGTGGCCTTCCTTCGAGTAGCCCCGGCCGTCCACGAGCAGCTCCGCCCCCTCGTCGACACCGACGCCGACGAGGTCGTGGACGCGCTGCCAGGCCTGCTTGGTCACCAGCGGGCCGAAGTCGGCGTCGGCGTCGAAGCTGGTGCCGATCTTGAGCGCCTCGACCTTCTCGACGAGCTTCTCGACCAGCGCGTTGGCGGTGGCCTCACCGACGGGCACGGCGACCGAGATCGCCATGCAGCGCTCTCCCGCCGAGCCGTAGCCGGCGCCGATCAACGCGTCGGCGGCCTGGTCGAGGTCGGCGTCGGGCATGACGATCAGGTGGTTCTTGGCGCCGCCGAAGCACTGGGCGCGCTTCCCGTGGGCCGCGGCGGTCGAGTAGATGTACTCGGCGATGTCGGAGGACCCGACGAAGCCGACCGCCTCGATGCGCGGTTCGGTCAGCAGCGCGTCGACCGCGGTCTTGTCGCCGTTGACCACGTTGAAGATGCCCGGCGGCAACCCGGCCTCGATGAACAGCTCCGCCAGCCGCAGCGGGACCGAGGGGTCGCGCTCGGAGGGCTTGAGCACGAAGGCGTTGCCGCAGGCGATCGCCGGTGCCGCCTTCCACAGCGGGATCATCGCCGGGAAGTTGAACGGGGTGATGCCCGCGACCACGCCCAGCGGCTGGCGCAGCGAGTAGACGTCGATGCCGGTGCCGACGCTGTCGCTGTACTCGCCCTTGAGCAGGTGCGGCACGCCGATGGCGAACTCGACGACCTCCAGACCGCGCTGGATGTCGCCCTTGGCGTCAGCGACGGTCTTGCCGTGCTCGGAGGACAGCAGCCGAGCCAGGTCCTCCATCTCGTCGTTGACCAGCTGCACGAAGCGCATGAGCACCCGGGCGCGCTTCTGCGGGTTCATGGCCACCCAGCCCGGCTGCGCCGCAGCCGCGTTGTCGACCGCCGCCGAGACCTCGTCGGTCGAGGCCAGCGGCACCCTGGCCTGCACCTGGCCCGTGTTGGGGTCGAACACGTCACCGAAGGAGCCGGAGGTTCCCGGCACCCTCTTGCCTCCGATGAAGTGCTCCAGCTCGCTAGTCATCTCGCACCGCACCTCCGCCGAACCGGCCCCCCGGAACAAATACTAGGAAGCCAAACTGTTTGTATCCCAATCTTCCCCACAAGGAACGTCCGCACAACAGGGTGTGCCGCGTCACAGTATCGATTCTGCGCACGCCACGCCGTTCCACCCAGCGCCGGTGGAGTGAGGTTCAGGCGGAGGCGCGGGAGGCTGCGACCTTGGCGCCGACGGTGGCGCGCCACTCCTCCGGCAGGTCGGGGAGGCACCCCGCGACGTGCTCGGCGAGGTCGGTCCGGCCGCATGTCGTGAGCGCGAAGACCTCCGCGACCGCGACACCGTGATCAGGCTGGGTCAGCAGGCGGACCCGGTCGCCCGGGCTGATCTCGCCCGGGCGCTCGACCGCCAGGTAGGCCCCGGTGCGGCCGTGCCGGGTGAACCGCTTGACCAGGCCGGGCACGTCCCAGAAGCCGGCGAAGACGCGGCACGGTGTGCGCGGGCCGGTCACCCGCAGCACGGCGTCGCCGATGGCCCAGCGCTCGCCGACCAGCGCAGAGCTGGTGTCGGCGCCGGTGAGCGTCAGGTTCTCGCCGGCGTTGCCGGGCACGAGCTCCTTGCCGAGCTCGGCCGACCAGAACGCGAGCTCGTCGACGTCGAAGGCGTAGGCGGCCTGGTACCAGGTGCCGTGGTGGCGGGTGTCGCACACCACGTCGCCCTGCGCGCCGGTCTCGGTGAACAGCACCGGGCCGTCGGCGGGACGCTTGTCGATGCCGGACCTCCCGTGCCGCCCGGTCCAGTCGTCGGTCCGCACGACCGCCAGGTTCACCGACGCCACGCCGATCACGAGTTCCCCCTGCTTCGAGCGACCGCGAGGGTCACAGCCGGCCCGCCACCGCGCGCAGCGCGTCCGCGGCCTCCCGGCGGAGCAGGTCGACCAGGTCCGCGGCCGGCATCGGCCGCGCCGAGGCGTAGCTCTGGCCCGCCCACAACGAGACGGCCTCGGCGTCCCCCGCCTTGCCCGCAGCGGCCCGCATCGGCTTCGTGAGGTTGTTGACCTGCGGGTACGCCGCGGGAGCGTCCTGGTTGTCGAGCATGAAGCGGTTCACCAGGCCGCGCGCCGGACGTCCGCTGTAGGCGCGGGTGATGTCGGTCTGCCGCTGGCCGTCGGCCATCTCGGCGCGCTGCACCTGCTGCGTGCCCGCCTCGTCGCAGACCAGGAAGGCGGTGCCCAGCTGCGCGGCGCTCGCGCCCGCGGTGAGCACCGCGGCCACGTCGGCGCCGTGCACCAGTCCTCCGGCCGCGATGATCGGCAGGTCGACCGCCTCGCGCACCGATCGGATCGCGGGCAGCAACCCGAGCAGCGGGCCACCGCCGATCTGGCCGGGATCGTCGTGGAACACGCCCCGGTGCCCGCCGGCCTCCATGCCCTGCACGCACACCGCGTCAGCACCCACCCGCGCGGCCTGCCTGGCCTCGTCGGCGGTGGTCACGGTGATCACCACCTCGGACCCGGCCGCGTGCAGCCGCTCCACGGTGGCGGCCTCCGGGAGGCCGAAGGTGAACGACACGACCGGGATCCGCTGCGCGATGAGGAGTTCGACCTTCGCCGGGTAGGAGTCGTCGTCCCAGTCGCTCGAGCCCGGTTCCACGCCGTACCGCCCGGCGGTCTCGGCCACCCGCCCCCGGTAGTCCTCGAGGTCCACGTCGCGCCGCTCGCTCGGCACGAAGAGGTTGACGCCGAAGGGTTCGGCGGTCAGCGAGCGCGTCCGCGCGATCTGCTCGGCGAGCGCTTCCTCCCCCGTCAACGCACCCGCCAGGTACCCCAACGCCCCGGCCTCGCTCACCGCCGCCGCCAGCTCCGGCGTGCTCAACCCACCGGCCATAGGCGCCGCCACCAGCGGAAACCGCCCAGACAAGATCATGCCCACAACCTACCTCCGAACCACCAGCAACACCGACCGTTCGCCGAACCCGAACACCACGAGGCCCACGACCCCACACCCACCCGAGCAACCGGCACCACCCCCACAGGACGCCGGGCACTCAACCTCGCTCCACCGAGCGGGACCGAAGACCCACCGAGCGACCGGCAGCGACCCACCTGAGCGACCCCCACGCCACCCGACCAACTCGCACCGCCTGGGGTTCTGAGCGGCTTCGTGGCGAGTACGCCGGGACGCCGCGCGACGTGCTCGAGGAGCGGCGCGCGGAGTCCACGGAGCCGCTCCAGGTCCCCACCCGCGAGCCGACCACGTGCACCGAAGCATGAAAGTGGGCGGGAACCCGACGCCTGGGTTCCCGCCCACTCGCACCATTGCGATTTTTCCGACACCCCGCCACAGGGCCGCTGGTGCGTTCATGGGGTGGCCGGCGCAGCAGGAGCGCCGGCCACCATCAGGGCACGATCAGTGGAACTGCGCGGTCTCGGTCGAACCGGCCAGCGCGGTGGTCGACGAGTCCGGGCTGATGGCAGTGCTGATCGTGTCGAAGTAGCCGGTACCGGCCTCGCGCTGGTGGCGAGTCGCGGTGTAACCGCGCTCCTCCGAGCCGAACTCCTTCTCCTGCAGCTCGACGTAGGCGGTCATGCCGTCGCTGGCGTAGCCCTTGGCCAGGTCGAACATGCTGTAGTTCAGCGCGTGGAAGCCCGCCAGGGTGATGAACTGGAACTTGAAGCCCATGTGGCCGAGCTCGCGCTGGAACTTGGCGATGGTGCTGTCGTCCAGGTTCTTCTTCCAGTTGAACGACGGCGAGCAGTTGTAGGCCAGCATCTGGTCCGGGTACTCGGCCTTGACGGCCTCCGCGAACTTGCGGGCCATCTCCAGGTCCGGCGTGCCGGTCTCCATCCAGATGAGGTCGGAGTACGGCGCGTAGGCCTTGGCGCGGGCGATGCAGGGCTCGATGCCGTTGCGGACCTTGTAGAAGCCCTCAGAGGTGCGCTCGCCGGTGATGAACTCCTTGTCGCGGTCGTCGACGTCGCTGGTCAGCAGCGTCGCGGCCTCGGCGTCGGTACGCGCGATGACCAGGGACGGGACGCCGGCGACGTCGGCGGCCAGGCGAGCGGCGTTCAGCGTCTTGACGTGCTGGCTGGTGGGGATGAGCACCTTGCCGCCCAGGTGACCGCACTTCTTCTCGGAGGCCAGCTGGTCCTCCCAGTGCACACCGGCCGCACCGGCGGAGATCATGCCGCGCATGAGCTCGTAGGCGTTGAGCACGCCACCGAAGCCGGCCTCGGCGTCGGCGACGATCGGGGCGAGCCAGTGGGTGTCGTCGTCCTCGACGGTCTCGACCTCGGGGTCGAGCTTCTCGGCCCAGTTGATCTGGTCCGCACGCTTGAGGGCGTTGTTGATGCGACGCACGACCTGCGGGACCGAGTTGGCCGGGTACAGCGACTGGTCGGGGTAGGTCTCGCCTGCCAGGTTGGCGTCGGCGGCGACCTGCCAGCCGGACAGGTAGATGGCCTTGAGACCGGCGCGGACCTGCTGGACCGCCTGGTTACCGGTCAGCGCGCCCAGCGAGTTGACGTAGTCGGTCTCGTGCAGCAGCTTCCACAGCCGCTCCGAGCCCAGACGGGCCAGGGTGTGCTCTTCCTGCACCGAGCCGCGGAGGCGGACGACGTCCGACGCCGTGTGGGTGCGCTCGATGCCCTTCCAGCGCGGGTTGGTGTCCCACTCGCGCTGCAGCTCCTCAGCGGCCTTCTTCGCCTGCTCGCGGATGCTCATGATTTTTCCCCTTCCGGGATCGCTGGCGACCTGCTGCAATCAATGTTGAACGCTGCCAAGCGAAACTGGGGCAGATTTTCGGGGAAAATTTCGGAGTTCTTCTGCTAGCATCAACGCCATGACGGACTTCGCCACCGAAGAAGACCGTAGTTTTTCTACGGAACACGACCTTCTGGTCTTTGGTCAGCGTCTCAGGCACTTGCGCCGAGCCGCCGGATTGACTCTCGTGGAGCTCGGCGAGCGCGTGGGGAGAGCACCGTCACAGCTCTCGCTGCTGGAGAACGGCCACCGCGAACCGAAGCTGTCGTTGCTGCGGTCGCTGGCGGACGCGTTGGGCACCTCCGTCGACGAGCTGCTGTCGAAGAAGGCCCCCAACCGTCGCGCCGAGCTCGAGATCGCGGTCGAGAAGGCCCAGCTCGACCCGATCTACCAACGGCTCTCGCTGCCACCGCTGAAGGTCGGCAAGCGGCTGCCCACCGAAGCCCTCGAACACGTGCTGGGCCTCTACGAGGAGCTCCGGCGCCGGGAGACGCAGAAGGTGGCGACGCCGGAGGAGGCCCGCAAGGCCAACGCCGAGCTGCGCAGCATGATGCGCCGCCACAACAACTACTTCCCCGAGATCGAGAAGGCCGCCAGTGACCTGCTCAAACGCATCGGTTACCACGGCGGGCCGCTGTCGGAGGGGCTGATCCAGACCATCGCGACCCACATGGGCTACCAGCTGAAGTTCGTCACGGACCTGCCGCGCTCGGTGCGGTCGGTGACCGACATGAAGAACCGTCGCATCTTCCTGCGGCGGGAGTCGCTGGGCATGCACAGCCCCCGCACGATCCTGCTGCAGACCCTGGGGCACCTGACGCTGGGGCACAGCCAGCCCCGCGACTTCGCCGACTTCCTGCGGCAGCGGGTGGAGGCCAACTACTTCGCGGCCGCCGTGCTGGTGCCCGAGCAGTCCGCGGTGCCGTTCCTGCAGGAGGCCAAGGCCGAGCGGGACCTCGCGGTGGAGGACCTGCGGGACGTGTTCTCGGTGTCCTACGAGATGGCCGCGCACCGGTTCACCAACCTGGCCACCCAGTACCTGGACCTGGTCTGCCACTTCGTCCGCAACGACGAGACCGGCATCATCCACAAGGCCTACGAGAACGACGGGCTGGTCTTCCCGACCGACCCGACCGGCGCGATCGAAGGGCAGCGGATGTGCCGTTACTGGGCGGGACGCCAGGTCTTCGCCTCCCCGGACCGCTACTCGACGTACTACCAGTACACCGACAAGCCGGGTGCCACGCACTGGTGCGTCGGGCACGTCGACCCGAGCCGCGGCCGGGACTTCGCCATCACCCTCGGCGTGCCCTACACCGAGTCGCGCTGGTTCCGGGGCCGCGACACGAACAACCACTCGAAGTCCGGTTGCCCGAACGGCGAGTGCTGCCAGCGCCCGCCGGCCGAGCTCGCCAGCCGCTGGGAGGGCATGGTCTGGCCCTCGGCCCGAGCCCACTCCCACGTCCTGGCCGCCCTGCCCGCCGACACCTTCCCCGGCGTCGACGAGGCCGACGTCTACGCCTTCGTCGAGTCCCACCAGGGCTGAGCAGGTCCACCAGCGACAACCACATCACCGCAGGTCACCACGGCACGAGGGTGCGCGTGCTCCACTCGGAGCTCCGCGCCCCGGACCTGCGCGCCTGAAGTCGGACGTTCCAGCAGCGACTTCCCCGCCCCCTCACCGCAGGTCACGTGGTCGGCTTGGTGCTGAGGCGCCAGTTCTGACCTCCGATGAGTCCCGGACCGCGAGCGACGCACGTCCGCGGTGGGACGTTCCCGGTGAGACCTCTCCCAACCACCACGTCGCCGCAGGTCACACGGGTGGTCGAGGCGTGAGGTCCCCCGTGGAACGGGCCCCTTCAGCGGCGGAGCTCGGCGATGCCTTCGGCCATCGTGAGGAACTGCGCGGCGGCCGGCGAGAGAGGCCCGGGACGCCAGAACAGGACACCCCGGCGCACCACGCGAGGGCGCAGCGGCAGCACGACCGCGCCGCGGGCGGCGGCGTCGCGGGCCATCGACCGCGGCAGCAGCGTCGCGCCCGCCCCGGCCAGCACCAGCGGCACGATCATCGCCTGGTGCGCGGTCTCCACCGCGAACGACGGTTCCCCGCCCCGGGTGCCCACGGTGTCCTCGATGACCGCCCGTGTCGCGGTGCCCGGCGGCGTGGCGATCCAGTCCAACGTGGACAACTCCGGCACGCTCAACCGCTTCTGGCCGGGCACCGAACCCGGCGGCAGCACCGCGAAGATCTCCCGACCGCGCAGCACCATGCTCTCCAGGTCGCCGATGGGGTGCTCGGAGTCGACCACGCCCAGCTCGCACTCACCTGCCCGCACCGACGAGGTCACGTCGGTGCCCAGCTCCGGGTCGGCGATGTTGACCGCGACCTTCGGGTACTCCCGCAGGAAGGTCCCGATGAGCTCGGCGAGCGGGTCGACGGCCAGCGTCGTCTGCGCGACCACGTCGAGGCGTCCGCTGGACAGGCCGAGCACCTCGCGGACCGAAGCCGAGGCCGTGCTCAGGTCGCGCATCACCTGCCGGGCCGGTTCGGCCAGGGCGTCCCCGGCCGGCGTCAGCGAGACGCCGTGCGGAAGCCGGTGGAAGACCTTGCCGCCGAGCTCCTTCTCGAGGTTGCGGATGGCGTGCGACAGCGAGGGCTGGGCGACGTGCATCGCCTGCGCGGCCGCTGTGAAGCTGCCGTGCTCGACGATCGCCAGGAAGTACTCCAACTCCCGCCGATCCATCACACCTCCCACCGACGAGCCCGCCTGCCCGGCCATCACACCCGGGCAGGCGGGACATCGCAGGCCGACGCTACTCGTGCGCGGTGCGGAAAGCCGCGGCCGCCTCCACATCCGACCACTGGTCGTCGTCGAGGTCGACGCGCAGCCGCCGCAGCTCGCCGGTGAAGGCGTTGTCGACCGGGCGGTAGTCGTCGGTCACCGGGCTGGCCCGATCCACCCCGACGTCGAAGGTCTCGTCGAAGGCGAAGTAGTACGGGATCGTCGCGTCGACCCGGCCCCAGGCGACCTCGGTGCCGTCCACGTGCAGCGTCACCGCGCCGCCCTTGCCGACGCCACCCCCGTCGTAGTCGAAACGCAGGCTGATCTCGTGCTCACCGGCCGCGACCCGCTCCGGCGCGCGGACGTGCTGGACGACCGAGCCGAAGTAGTTGTAGGCGTAGCAGGGCTTGCCGTCGTGGAAGTAGAACGACCAGCCGCCGGTGTGCCCGCCCTGGGCCACCAGCACGCCCTCGACTCCGCCCTCGGGCACCTCGACCATCGCCGTCAGGGTGTGCGAGCGGTTCTTGACGTTCGGGGCGGTCTCCTCGGTCAGCCGCTTGGCCCCCGCGTGGAAGGTCACCGAGCGGCGGTCGCCCATCAGGTCGAGGCGGCCCGCTTCGAGGGGGTTCTCCCGCTCGGTCATCCGGTCGTCCAGCGGCAGCACCTGGTGCTTGGCGGCCTCGACCAGGAACAGCTGCTGGAGCTCGCGCAGCTTCTCCGGGTACTGCTCGGCGAGGTCGTGGGACTGGGTCCAGTCCACGTTGGTGTTGTAGAGCTCCCACCGGTCCTCGTCGAAGGAGCGGCGGACACCGTCCTGCACCATCACCCACGGGGTTCCGTGGCGAGTCACGGCCATCCACCCGTCCTGGTAGATGCCCCGGTTGCCGACCATCTCGAAGTACTGCACGCGGTGCCGGTCGGGCGCGTCGGCGTCGTTGAAGCTGTACAGCATGCTGGTGCCCTCGATGGGCTGCTGCGGAACGCCGTTGACCTCGGTCGGGTGCGGCAGACCCGCGGCTTCGAGGATCGTCGGCACCACGTCGATGACGTGGTGGAACTGGTCGCGCAGACCGCCGCGCTCGCTGATGCCGGCCGGCCAGTGCACGATCATGCCGTCGCGGATGCCGCCGAAGTGCGAGGCGACCTGCTTGGTCCACTGGTACGGGGTGTTCATCGCCAGCGCCCAGCCGACCGGGTAGTGCGCGTGCGTGGACGCGTCCCCGAGGGACTCGTCGTGGGCGTTGATGAACTCGGCGCTGTCGGGGATGCCGCTGGCGAAGCGGTGCTCGTTGAGCGTGCCGCCCAGACCGCCCTCAGCGGAGGCCCCGTTGTCGCCCAGGATGTAGACGAACAGGGTGTTGTCGAGCTCACCGAGCTCGTCGAGGGCGTCGACGAAGCGCCCGACCTGGTCGTCGGTGTGCTCGGCGAACCCGGCGTAGAGCTCCATCAGCGAGGCCGCGGACCGCTTCTCCTCCTCGGAGAGCTCGTCCCAGTGCGGCACGCCTTCCGACCACGGCGCCAGCTCGGCGTCCTGCGGTACGACGCCCAGCTCCTTCTGCCGCGCCAGGGTGATCTCGCGCTGCGCGTCCCAGCCGTGGTCGAACTTGCCCCGGTACTTCTCGCGGTACTCCCGCGGCACGTGGTACGGCGCGTGGGTGGCACCGAAGGGCAGGTAGACGAAGAACGGGTTGTCGGGCTTGAGCGAGGTCTGGTCGCGCACCCAGTCGATCGCGTTGTCCACCAGGTCCTCGGACAGGTGGTAGCCGTCCTCGGGTTTGCGGGTGGGCTCCACGGGTTTCGTGCCGTCGAACAGCACGGGGTACCAGTGGTTCATCTCGGCGCACAGGAAGCCGTAGAACTTCTCGAAGCCCTCACCGGTGGGCCACCGGTCGAACGGGCCCGCCGCGCTGACGTCCCGGGCCGGGGTCTGGTGCCACTTGCCGAACGCCGCGGTGTTGTAGCCGTTGCCCTGCAGCATCTGACCGATCGTGGCGGCGCTGTGCGGGCGGATGCCGCAGTAGCCGGGCGCCGCGCTGGCCATCTCGGTGGTCACGCCCATGCCGACGGAGTGGTGGTTGCGGCCGGTCAGCAGCGCCTGCCGGGTCGGCGAGCAGATGGCGGTGACGTGGAAGCGGTTGTAGCGCAGGCCGTTGTCGGCCAGCCGCTCGGCGGTGGGCGTGGAGCAGGGGCCGCCGAACGCGCTGGGCGCCCCGAAACCCATGTCGTCAAGGAGCACCACGACGACGTTCGGAGCTCCCTGCGGCGGGCGCAACGGCTGCCGGGGCTGGAAGGCCGGGCTCTGGTCGCGAGCGTCGAGCGACGTCACCGCGGGCGGCTGAGGATCGGGGATCGGCAAGCGTTCGCGGGAGAACTCCACGAGCAACCTCCAGGCAGCGTCGAGCCCGCCACTTTTCGGTGGCGCACCAGGGGGAACGTCGATGTGACCGGCGGAAACCGAAACACCGCAAGACCTTTGCGAGCGCATGCTATCCACCGGTCCGCCCCGCACAACCCCGCTCCACCAGCTGGGAGCGAGACGCAGCTCACGGATCGAGGGTGTTCTCGCAGCTCACCGACCGAGCAGACCGATCCTCGATCCACCCCATAGTCAACTCCTATTCCTGGAGGGCGCTGCGCGCACCGGGAGGGGCGATCGGCAGCGCTCCAGCCCTGAGCGACGGAAGCGGGCCAGGTCGGGTGGCCGCCGCCACGGGATCCCCTGAGGGTTCCCCGGTGACGCGTTGTTCGTGGAGAGCGACCACCCAGGTGGTCAGGTCGAGGCTGGGCCGCAGTTCTGCCACCTGCGGCTGCACGCGTGCCCGGTGGCCGCGGAGCAGAGCGAGGCACTGCTCGCCTCGCGGACGAGGGCGGCGAAGGCCCGCAGCTCGACCGGCGCATCCCCGACGCCCGCAGCCGCGAACAGACCGCCGCTCCCTCCGGGGCCTGTCCACTGTAGATGCGGCGGCCGGCGGAGGCGCGCCGGACCGGAGCGAGGAACAGGCCCTCGCGCCCGTAGAAGCGCGGGGCGTACCCGCTCAGCTCCACTGCGCCCCTGAGCCCGTCAGGCCCGGCGACTGCGGCTGGTCAGGCCGGAGGGGACGACCCGGACCGGGAACGGGTTGGTCGCGTCGAACATCTCTGGTCCGGTGACTTCCGCGATCCGCGCGTACTCACCGTCGTCGCCGAGCTCGAACACGGTCAGCCTGGGCTCCAGCGGATCGATGACCCACTAGCTCGGGACGCCGAACCGCTCGTAGAGGGCCTTGGGAGTTCAAGTCGTTGAACTTCGTGCTCGGCGACAGCACCTCCACCGCGAGCACCGGAGTCGTCGGCAAGTAGGCCTCGGTCAGGTCCTCATCCCGGGCGACCAGCAGGTCCGGGTCTGAGCTCGACCGTGATGGAGGGACGCACCGCGAACGGGGCAGGCAGCTCGTCGGGACAGGCCTCGTCGAGCATCGCCCCCACCGCAGCACCACCTTCTAGTGCTTGTACCCAGGCGCGGGCGTCACGAGAAGCGCCCCGTCGAGGAGCTCGTACCGGTGGCCATCATCGGGCGTTGTCTGCAGGTCGTACACCGTGGACGGGCGACCTTGGACGATGCCGTGCGGACCGGTCGTCTCTGCCATGACTGACATGGTGCCCTCCTTTCCGATCGACGGAGAGGAGGGCACCAGAGCACACCGGCAGTCAATCACCGGGAAACCACTGCGGGTTACTTCTTGCCCTTGGACTTGTCGTCCTTGGCCTCTTCCGTGGAGAGGGCTGCCACGAAGGCTTCCTGCGGGACCTCGACCCGGCCGATGGTCTTCATCCGCTTCTTGCCTTCTTTCTGCTTCTCCAGCAGCTTGCGCTTCCGGCTGATGTCACCGCCGTAGCACTTGGCGAGCACGTCCTTGCGGATCGCGCGGATCGTCTCGCGGGCGATGATGCGCGAGCCGATGGCCGCCTGGATCGGCACCTCGAACTGCTGGCGCGGGATGAGCTCGCGCAGCTTGGTGGCCATCTTCGTGCCGTAGGCGTAGGCGCCGTCGCGGTGCACGATCGCGCTGAAGGCGTCGACCGGCTCGCCCTGCAGCAGGATGTCGACCTTGACCAGGTTGGAGGTCTGCATCCCGGACTCCTCGTAGTCCATCGAGGCGTAGCCGCGGGTGCGGGACTTGAGCTGGTCGAAGAAGTCGAAGACGATCTCGCCGAGCGGCAGCGTGTAGCGCAGCTCGACGCGGCTCTCCGACAGGTAGTCCATGCCGTCGAGCTGGCCGCGACGGCTCTGGCACAGTTCCATGATCGCGCCGACGAACTCCGACGGGGCGATCACCGTGCACTTGGCGACCGGCTCGGCGACCTGCTTGATCTTGCCTTCGGGCCAGTCGGACGGGTTGGTCACCACCAGCTCGGTGCCGTCCTCCATCTCGACCTCGTAGACCACGTTCGGCGCGGTCGAGATCAGGTTCAGGTTGAACTCGCGCTCCAGCCGCGCCCGGGTGATCTCCAGGTGCAGCAGGCCCAGGAACCCGCAGCGGAAACCGAAGCCCAGGGCACCCGAGGTCTCCGGCTCGTAGGTCAGCGCGGCGTCGTTGAGCTGCAGCTTCTCCAGCGCCTCGCGCAGGATCGGGTAGTCGGAGCCGTCGATCGGGTACAGCCCGGAGTAGACCATCGGCTTGGGCTCGCGGTAGCCGGGCAGCGGCTCCTCGGCGCCCTTGCGGTCGGAGGTGATGGTGTCACCGACCTTGGACTGGCGGACGTCCTTCACGCCGGTGATCAGGTAGCCGACCTCGCCGACGCCCAAGCCCTTCGACGGCTTGGGGTCTGGGGAGATGATGCCGACCTCGAGCAGCTCGTGGGTGGCACCGGTCGACATCATCTTGATCTTCTGGCGCGGGGTGATCTTGCCGTCGACGACGCGGATGTAGGTGACGACGCCGCGGTAGGTGTCGTAGACCGAGTCGAAGATCATCGCGCGCGGTGGGCTGTCGTCCACGCCCTCCGGAGCCGGCACCTGCTTGACGACCTCGTCGAGGACCGCGTCCACGCCCTCGCCGGTCTTGGCCGACACGCGCAGCACGTCCTCGGGCTCGCAGCCGATGATGTGCGCGAGCTCGGAGGCGTACTTGTCCGGCTCGGCGGCGGGCAGGTCGATCTTGTTGAGCACCGGGATGATCTGGAGGTCGTGCTCCATGGCGAGGTAGAGGTTCGCCAGGGTCTGCGCCTCGATGCCCTGCGCGGCGTCGACCAGGAGGATCGCGCCCTCGCACGCGGCCAGCGAGCGGCTGACCTCGTAGGTGAAGTCGACGTGCCCGGGGGTGTCGATCATGTGGAGCACGTGCTCGTCACCGTCGACGACCCACGGCAGGCGCACGTTCTGCGCCTTGATCGTGATGCCGCGCTCGCGCTCGATGTCCATCCGGTCGAGGTACTGAGCCCGGTAGGCGCGTTCCTCCAGCACACCGGTCAGCTGCAGCATGCGGTCGGCCAGCGTCGACTTGCCGTGGTCGATGTGCGCGATGATGCAGAAGTTCCGGATCCGCTCCGGCGGCGTGAACGTGGTGTCGGCGAAACTGCTCACTCAGGTTCCTCGGATGTCGGCGGCGTTCCTACGGCTGTCGGCGTTCGTCGGCAGACGTCGGCCCGGGTCTCCCCGGCGGATGGCGCGCAGGGTCCACCCCATAGTCCCACGCCACGCCCGGTGCCCGACGTCCAACTCCCGGTCACCCGCGAACACCAGGTGGCCGGCTCGAGGCTCCCAGCCCACCCGCGACCGGTCAGCCCTGGACCACGAGCCGAGCCCAGGAGCTGGTCAGGAACGCGGCGGCCACGGCCCGAGCCCCGAGCCGCAGAGGTGCGTTCGACTCGCGCGAAGTTCGACGGGGGTGACTCAGCAGGCGGCACCGGGGTGACCCGCACCGCTGAGCACGGACGATCCCTGAACCAGGACCTAGTCGCCGCGGGTGTCCCTGCGGATCGGGTGGTCGGCGGGGACCTCGACGATCACGACGCGCATGCCGTCGGGGTCGGTGATCCACCCCTCGTGCAGACCCCAGGGCTTCTGCTCGGGCTCGGCGACGATCGTGACGCCCTGGTCGCGGAGCTCGTCGAAGGTGGCGCGGAGGTCTCGGACCTGGAGCCACAGGACCTGGTCCGGGCTCGGGCCCGCGTCACCCTGGCCGGAGACCTCCAGGTACCCCTGGCCCAGGAAGAACACCGTGCCGCCCGGGAACTCGCGGCAGATCGCCAAGCCCAGGACGTCCCGGTAGAACCGGACCGACCGGTCGTGGTCGGCGGGCCGCAGGATCATCCGGCTGTTCAAGACCTCCATGCCCGCCTTTCTACCGGTGCGCCCGCGAGAACACCGAACAGCGGTGCCGCGGGTCGTCACCGCAGGACGGTGATGCTGCGCCTGACCGGGCGTTCGTCGGAGCTGTCGACGAAGAGCCCCGGGTTCTCCGCCCTGATCCGCTCGACGTCGTCGAACACCGCGCGCAGGTGGCCGCGCAGGGCCGCGACGGCTGCCGCGAGGTCACGAGCCGCCAAGCCGTCGACGACCTCGGCGTGCTGGTCGATCAGTACCGAGACCGGGCTGACCGTCCGCAGCCCCAGGCGTCGCGCGCGGTCGAGGTGGGCTTTGGCCTGCTCGACCGTGCGCCAGGCGTTGGCGTGACCACCAGCCGCGAGCAGGCGCTGGTGGAAGGCCTCGTCGAGCCCGAAGAACCGGTCCACGTCCTCGGCGGCGGAGCGCTGCTGGTCCACCAGGTCGCGCAGGGCTTCGACGTCCTGGTCGGTGCGCCGCTCCACCGCGTCGGAGAGCGAGGCGGTCTCGACGGCCTCCCGGACGAACTGGGCGTCGGCGATGCGCTGCGGGTCGACCCTGGCGACGAACGAGCCCAGCTTCGGGAACACCCGGACCAGGTCCTCCTCGGCGAGCAGCAGCAGGCTCTCGCGCACCGGCGTGCGGGAGACCTCGAGCTCTCCGGCCAGCTCGTTCTCCGACAAGGGGTGTCCCGGGGGCAGCTGCAGCGTGATGATGCGCTGCCGGATCTCGCGGTGGACCGCCACCCGCGCCGAGGTCTTGCCCGCTGTGCTCGCCATGGTCACCACCCTATCGACAACCTTGACTTCTAGGATCCCAGCGCTTGTATGGTAGCGCTGCTATTCAAAACGGGAGGTGGGTTGATGCCGACGGACCTCGAGCCGCGGGCCGGCACGACCAGATCGCTGCGCCGCACGGTCGCCGCGTCGGTGATCGGCACGATCGCCGAGTACTACGACTTCTTCATCTACGGCACCGCGTCGGCGCTGGTGTTCAACGAGGTCTTCTTCCCCGAGGTGGACCCGCTCGTCGGCACCCTCGCCGCGTTCTCCACCTACGCGGTCGGCTTCTTCGCCCGCCCGCTCGGCGGTCTGGTGTGGGGCCACCTCGGCGACCGGATCGGCCGCAAGAAGACGCTGGTCTACACGCTGCTGCTCACCGGTCTCGGCACCTTCGTGGTCGGCCTGATGCCCACCTACGAGCAGATCGGCCTGTGGGCGGCGATCATCCTCGTGCTGGTCAGGCTGCTGCAGGGCTTCGGCGTGGGCGGAGAGCAGGGCGGCGCGCTGCTGCTGACCGCCGAAGCCGCGCCGGCGAACAGGCGCGGCTTCTACGCGAGCTTCGTGCAGACGGGGTCGCCCGCGGCCTACCTGATCCCGACCGTGCTGTTCGCGGTGCTCGAGGCGCAGCTGCCCGAGCAGGCGTTCCTGTCCTGGGGCTGGCGGGTGCCGTTCCTGCTCAGCGCCGTGGTCGTGGTCATCGGCCTCTACATCCGGATGCGGGTGCCCGAGTCGGAGACCTTCGAGGCCGTCAAGCAGCAGGAACCGCAGCGGGCGCCGCTCGGGGAGCTGCTGTCGCACCACCGCCGCGAGGTCTTCGGCGGGATGCTCGCCAAGTTCGTCGAAGCCGCCGTGTTCCCGCTCTACACCGTCTTCCTCGTCTCCTACGCCAAGGCGCACGACGTCGACAGCTCGATCGTCCTGGACGCGGTGATCATCGCGATCATCGCCGAGCTGGTCCTGCTCCCGCTGTGGGGCAAGCTCACCGACCGCATCGGCCGCCGCACCACCTTCATCGGAGCCGCCGTGGTCAACCTGGTGCTGCTCGTGCCGGCGTTCCTGGCGGTGGAGAGCGGCGACGTCGTGCTGATCACGCTGCTCATGGTCGCGGGGCTGGCCTTCGGCCACGCCGGGACCTACGCGCCGCAGGCCTCCTACTTCCCGGAGCTGTTCCCCTCCCATGTCCGCTACAGCGGTGTCTCGGTGGTGTGGCAGTTCGGCGCGATGATCGCCAGCGGGCCGTTCACCGTCGTCGCCTCCGCGCTCCTCGTGCTCGCCGACGGCGCCTTCACCTGGGTCGCCGTGTACGTGGCGGCGCTGATCGCGCTGAGCCTGGTCGGCCTGCGGTTCCTGCCTGAGACGGCACCGAACCGCCGCGGCGGCACCGAGTACGCGGACTGGCCGAGCACCACTTCCCACTGACCCTGCCGAGGCTTCGCTCCGCCGCGCCGCCTGGGTCCCCCTCGAACTTCGCGAGAACTTCGAAGGCACCTGCGCGGCTCGGCACGAGCGGTCCCAGTGCTCGTGCGGGTCCACACCGGACGGCCACACCGGACGGTGAGCAGCGCGAGCAGCCCTGTCGAACCCACCACTGGAGAGGACCGAGTTGTCCCAGATCGTCGACGCGAAGGTCATCGTCACCGCCCCCGGCCGCAACTACGTGACGCTCAAGCTCACCACCGCCGACGGTGTGGTGGGCTGGGGCGACGCCACGCTGAACGGGCGCGAGCTGGCGGTGGCGTCCTACCTGCGCGACCACGTCTGCCCGCTGCTGATCGGCCGCGACGCGCAGCGCATCGAGGACACCTGGCAGTACCTGTACAAGGGCGCCTACTGGCGGCGCGGCCCGGTGACCATGACCGCGATCGCGGCAGTCGACGTCGCCCTGTGGGACATCAAGGGCAAGGTCGCCGGGATGCCCGTCCACCAGCTGCTCGGCGGCCCGGCCCGGGACGGCGTGCTGGCCTACTGCCACGCGACCGGCGAAGACGTCCCGGCGCTGCTCGACGACGTCGCCGCGCACCTCGAGCAGGGCTACCTGGCGATCCGCGCGCAGGCGTCGGTGCCCGGGGTCGACAAGGCCTACGGCGTACCGGCCCGGGGCGAGTTCTACGAACCCGCGTCCTCGGCCGTTCCCGAGGAGGGGCGCTGGGACACTGAGTCCTACCTGCGGCACGCACCGGAAGTGATGGGCGCGGTCCGGGAGCGCTTCGGTTTCGACTTCCACCTGCTGCACGACGTGCACCACCGGCTGACGCCGATCGAGGCCGCCCGGCTGGGCAAGGACCTCGAAGAGCACCGGATGTTCTGGATGGAGGACCCCACCCCCGCGGAGGACCAGAGCGCGTTCCGGCTGATCCGGCAGCACACCACGACGCCGGTCGCGGTCGGTGAGGTGTTCAACTCGATCTGGGACTGCCAGCAGCTGATCAGCGAGCGGCTGATCGACTACGTCCGCACCTCGGTGTCCCACGCGGGCGGCATCACGCACCTGCGGCGGATCTTCGCGCTGGCCGAGCTGCACGGCGTGCGCACCGGCTGCCACGGGGCCGGGGACCTCTCACCGGTGTCGCTGTCGGCCGCGCTCCACGTGGACCTGACGGTGCCGAACTTCGGCATCCAGGAGTACATGGGGCACACCGAGCAGACCGCGGAGGTGTTCCACACCGGCTACACCTTCGCCCACGGCTACTTGCACCCGAGCGACGAGCCCGGCCTGGGCGTGCAGGTCGACGAGGAGGCCGCCGCGCGGTTCCCGTACGAGCCGCGGTACCTGCCGGTCAACCGCCGTCGCGACGGCTCGATGCACGACTGGTGAAACGCGGAACGGCCCCTCCCCCGCTGCGGGGAAGGGGCCGTTCCGTCGACTGAGGAAACTCAGACCTTGTTCACACGAACGGCCATGGCCGACTTCTTGTTGGCGGCCTGGTTCTTGTGGATCACGCCCTTGCTGGCGGCCTTGTCCAGCTGACGGGCGGCGATCCGCTGCAGCTCAGCGGCCTTCTCCTTCTCGCCGGCGTCAGCGGCCTGGCGGAACTTGCGGATGGCGGTCTTCAGCTGGGTCTTCACCGCCTTGTTGCGCTGGCGGTTGGCCTCGTTGGTCTTGATCCGCTTCATCTGGGACTTGATGTTGGCCACTGGTGCGCCTTTCCTCGTCAGTCGACTCGCGTGCCGCACTCGATCGGCCCGGCCCGAAGGCCAGTTTCCTCCACGGCGGAATGCCGTACGGCACGGTCGACCATGTTAGCAAGCCTCACCTGCGCGTTCGCCGAGTGGTCCGCGCGCACCGAGGAGGCGCACCACCGCTGAGGGGCGGCTGCGCGTCGACCATGAGGTGAAGCCTCGTGCTCACCGCGTCGAACTGGCCCGGATTCGCCGATCTGACCCTCGCCGGGCTGCTCTTCCTCTGCGCGGCGGCGTTCCTCGCCGGAGCCGTCGACGCGGTCGTCGGCGGGGGTGAGCTCGTCCAGCTGCCCGCGATGCTGGTGCTGCTGCCCGGCGGCGAGGTGGTGCACTCGCTGGCCACCAGCGAGGTCGCCGCGATCGCGGTCACCTCCGCCGCTGCCCGCACCTACGCCACCCGCACGCCGGTGGACTGGCGGGCCGCGCTGCCGATGGCCCTGGTGGCGCTGCTCGGCTCGCTGGACGGAGCGGCGTTGGCCGACGCGCCGCCCTCCTCGGTCCTCAACGTGGTGGTGCTCGTCGCGCTGGTCGTGGTCGACGTCCACACGTGGCGCAGGCCCGACCTCGGTTCGGTGGACGCTCCCCGCTTCGTGCGGCGGGGCCAGCTGGTGCAGATGCTGCTCGGTGGCGCGGTGACCGGGTTCTGGGACGGCGTCGCTGGGCCGGGCACCGGGTCGTTCCTGGTGTTCTAGCTGGTCAGCCTCGCCGGCTTCGCCTTCCTCACCGCCTCGGCGACGGCGAAGGTCGTCAACGTAGCTACCAACCTCGGAGCGCTGGCCTTCTTCGTCCCGGCGGACAAGGTGCTCTGGGACCTCGGGCTGGCGGTGGCGCCAGCAACATCACCGGGAGCGTCCTGGGTGCGGCGCTGGCCGCCGGCCGCGGCTCGGGGTTCGTGCGCCACGTGTTCCTGATGGTCGTGGTCGGACGTGTCTGCAGCCTCGGCTGGGAGATCGCCCTCAGCGGCTGATCACGGCTAAACTCCCTGGACCCATGGGCGCAGCCGCCGTCGTTCTCGTCGTCCTGGCCGCATTCGCGCACGCGGGGTGGAACTTCTTCGCCAAGCGCGCCGGTTCCTCCGGGGCCGGGTTCGTGTGGCTGACGGCGACCTGCTCGGCCGTCCTCTACCTGCCGGTCGCCGCCGGAGCGTTGCTGGTGAGCGGCGCACCACCGCTGAGCACGTGGCTGCTGGGCGTGCTGGTCAGCGCCGTCGTCCACCTCGGCTACTTCCTGCTGCTGCAGCACGGCTACTCCGTCGGCGACATGTCGGTGGTGTACCCGCTGGCGCGGGGGACCGGCCCGATGTTGGCGATGGTGGTGGCGGTGCTGGTGCTGCAGGAGCGGCCGGGCTGGCTCGGGATCTGCGGCGGCCTGCTGGTGGTCGCGGGCGTCCTGGTGATCGGCCTGTCCGACGGGGTGCCGCGGGCCGGGGCGAACCTCGCCGGTGTCGGGTTCGGGCTGCTCACCGGGGCCCTCATCGCGACCTACACGGTGTGGGACGCGCACGCGGTGACCGGGCTGGCGCTGTCGCCGCTGCTGTTCGACTGGGCCAACAACCTCACCCGGAGTGCCCTGCTGACCCCCTACGCGGTCGTGCGGCGCGACGCGCTGGTGCGGATCTGGTCCGAGCACCGGCGGGAGATCCTCGCCGTCGGCCTGCTGTCGCCGTTGGCCTACGTCCTGGTGCTGTTCGCGATGCAACTGGCGCCGGTGAGCCTGGTGGCGCCGGCGCGGGAGCTGAGCATCGTCATCGCGGGACTGCTGGCGTGGCGGCTCCTGGGCGAGGCCCAGGCGGTGCGGCGGCTGACGGGTGCGGTCGTGGTGCTCGCCGGGGTCGTGCTGCTCGGCGTGGCGTGATCAGGAGCGCTGGTTGCGCAACGAGACCAGGCGCAGGACCGCCGTCTCCAAGGCGTAGTCGGCATCGGCGGCCATGCCCTTCACGCCCGCGTTGACCTCGGCGACGACCTGCAGCGCGGTGGCCAGGCTCGTGGGGGTCCAGCCGCGCGACTGGGACTGGGCCTTCTTGACCTTCCACGCGGGCATGCCGAGGTCGCCCGCGAGCCGGTAGGGGTCGTTGCGGCCGCCGGCCGACGCGACGCGACCGATGGTGCGGACCGAGTCGGCCAGCGCGTCGGCGATGAGCACGTGCGGCACGCCGAGCTGGGTCGCCCACCGCAACGCCTCCAGCGCGCCCGCGCGGTCACCGACCACCGCCTTCTCCGCGACGGCGAAGCCGGTCACCTCGGCGCGGCCCCGGTAGTAGCGGCGGACCGCGTCCGCGTCGATCTTGCCGCCGGTGTCGGCCACCAGCTGCGAGGCCGCCGCGGCCAGTTCCCGCAGGTCCGACCCGACCGCCTCGATCAGCGCGCTGACCCCGCCGGCGTCGGACTTGCCCCCGGCCCGGCGGATCTCGTCGCGCACGAACGCTTCTCGTTCGGCGGGCTTGGTGATCTTCTTGCACTCGGTGACGCGCGCACCGATCTTCTTCAGCGCGTTGGGCAGTTCTTTGGCGTGCTTGGCGCGCCCACCGCCGGTGTGCAACACGATCAAGGTCACACCCTCGGCCGGTTGCCGGGCGTGGGTGAGCAACGCCTCAGCGATCTCCTTGCCCGCGTCTTGCGCCGACTCGATCGCCAGCACCCGTGCCTCTGCGAACAGGGAGGGACTCAGCATTTCAGCGAGCTCCGGAGGGGTGAGGTCACTCACCTTCACACGGCTGAAGTCCGCCTCCGGATCGGCGGCTCGAGCCGCTCCCACGGCGGCCCACATCGCGCGCTCGACCAGCAGCTCTTCGTCTCCGAGCACCAAGTGCAGCGGGTCCGCGACGACGGTCGGTGAGCTCATGCAGGAATGTTCCCATGGGGCCGTGACAGTCTCGCCATCTGGATGCGCACTGGCCAGGAAGACATTCGTTCAACTAACGTTGCTGGCACAACTGAAAAGCTCATCCAGAGGGGCAGAGGGAACGGCCCGTTGAAGCCCCGGCAACCGTTCGTCTGATGCATCGTGCGAATTCCGGCGCGAGGTCACAGACGAGACAGGTGCCAATTCCGACCCGCCCGCGGGACAGATGAGGAGAGGACCTCGCGCGATGACCGCTGCTGCCCAAGCCACCACGACCTCCGGCAAGAAGTTCGACCTCGGCAACGCCGTCGAACTGGTGTCCAAGGAAGAGGGACACCGGCAGCCGCTGGCCCCTGAATTCGTCTCCCTCGAAGACTTCTCACCGCTCGAAGTCGCCTACGACTTCGGCAAGATCCGCCGCGAGGACATCGAGGCCGGTCCGCGCTCGATCTGGCGCTACAAGCAGCTGCTGCCGGTGCCGAGCAACGTGGACCAGATCCCCAACACCGAGCCCGGCTGTACCCGCTTGATCCAGGCGGACAACCTCGCCAAGGCGCTTGGTGTGAAGAAGATCTGGATCAAGGACGACACCGGCAACCCCACGCACTCCTTCAAGGACCGCGTCGTCGCCGTCGCGCTGGCCGCCGCCCGCGAGTTCGGATTCAAGGTCCTGGCCTGCCCGTCGACCGGCAACCTCGCCAACGCCGTGGCCGCCGCCGCTGCCCGCGCCGGCTGGGACTCGGTCGTGCTCGTGCCCAAGACCCTCGAGCGCGCCAAGATCTTGATGAGCGCGGTTTACGACGGTTCGCTGCTGGCCGTCGACGGCAACTACGACGACGTCAACCGCCTGGCGACCGAGCTCGCCGCTGAGCACGAGGACTGGGCGTTCGTCAACGTCAACGTCCGGCCCTACTACTCCGAGGGCTCCAAGACCCTGGCCTTCGAGGTCGCCGAGCAGCTGGGCTGGCGCATCCCCGAGCAGATCGTCGTGCCGATCGCCTCCGGCTCGCAGCTGACCAAGGTCCACAAGGGCTTCAACGAGCTCAGCCAGGTCGGCCTGGTCGACCAAAGCCCGGTGAAGATCTTCGGTGCGCAGGCCTCCGGCTGCTCCCCGGTCTCCACCGCCTTCCGCGAGGGCCACGACGTGGTGCAGCCGGTCAAGCCGGACACCATCGCCCGCTCGCTGGCCATCGGTGCCCCCGCCGACGGTCCGTACGTGCTCGACATCGTCCGCAAGACCGGCGGTGCCATCGAGGACGTCACCGACGACGAGGTCCGCGCGGGCATCCGCTTGCTGGCCCGCACCGAGGGCATCTTCGCCGAGACCGCCGGTGGTGTGACCGTGGCGACCGCCAAGAAGCTCATCGAGGCGGGCAAGATCGACCCGGACGCCGAGACCGTGCTGCTGATCACCGGTGACGGCCTCAAGACCCTGGACGCCGTCGAGGGCGAGCTCGGTCCGAAGGCCACCGTCGCCCCGTCCACCGAGTCGGTGGACCAGGCGCTGGGTCTCTGAGCCGCTTCGGCACCTCCCTTCTTCCGGGCGGGTGGCGGTCTGCGAAGACCGCCACCCGCCCTCTTCTTCCGCCGACTCCCGCCGGTCAGTCATCGGTGGCGCGCAGGGGATCTCCGCGCGAGGCGGATCGCGGCCCCTGCGGTCCCGGTAGGACGGCGATGTCCCCTTCCTGGTCAGTGCGCAGCACGCGAGCGCCCGCGCGGGTGAGCGCCTCGACCACGAACCGGTTCGGGTGCCCGTAGTCGTTTCCCGCGCCGACGCTGATCAGCGCGAGCCTCGGTCGCACCGCGCCGAGGAAGTCCGGTGTGGTGTAGCGGGAACCGTGGTGCGGGACCTTGAGCACGTCGGCCCGCAGGTCCACGCCGGAGGAGACCAACCGCCCTTGCCCGGCCAGCTCGACATCGCCGGTGAGCAGGACCCGGCCCGCCGGCGTGGACGCGCGGATCACCAGCGAGGCGTCGTTGGCGTCGTCGGCGTCCTGCGTGCGGGTCACGCGCGGGTCCGGCGCCAGCACGTCGAGCACCAGTCCCGGCCACGCCAGCCGTTGACCGGACCCCAGCGCGATGACCGGCGTGCGACGCGCGCGGGTGTCGCGGCTGAGGTCGTCGTAGGCCCACCTCGGTTCCCGCAGCGGCCCGATGCCCACCGCACCCACCGGGATCTCGCCGAGCACGGTGCGCAGACCGCTGACGTGGTCGGCGTGCAGGTGCGTCAGCACCACCAGCGGGACGCGGTGGATCCCCAAGCGCCGCAGGCAGTTCGCTGCCCGCCGCGGATCCGGTCCGGTGTCGACCACCACGGCCTCCCCCGGCGTCCCGGTGGCCAGCACGAGACCGTCGCCCTGCCCGACGTCACAAGCCACCACGCTCCACCCCTGCACCGGCCAGCCGGGCAGCATCGTGCGCACCGGCAGCACGATCAGCGCGCTGATCAGCACCGCCACCACGGCCAGCAGCCGAATCCTCCTCCCCCGCAACGCGATCAGCCCCACCAGCACCAGCACGGCCAGCAGCAGACCGCCGCCGGTACCGGTCGGCCAGTCGACGACCGCGCCCGGTACCGCCGAAGCGCGGTCGGCGACCAGCAGCACCCACTCCAGTTCCGGCCCGGCCAGCGTGACGAGCAGACCCGCCACCCAGCTCGAGACCGGCCCGGTGACGGTGGCCAGGACGCCGAACACCGTCGCGGGCGCGATCACCGGCGCAGCCAGCATGTTCGCCGGGATCGCCACCAGGCTCACCCCACCGGAGATCGCGGCGATCAGGGGCGCGGTGACCACGTGCGCGGCCACCGGGACCGCGATCGCCTCGGCCAGCCCGAGCGGGACACCGCGCGTGCGCAACGCCGCCGCCCACGCGGGTGCCAGCAGGACCAGACCCGCCGTCGCGGCGACCGACAGGGCGAACCCCGCACTGGTGGCCAGTTCCGGCAGCAGGAGCAGCAGCACGATCACGCTCGCCGCCAACGCGGGCAGCGCCGACCGGCGACGCCCGAGCACCAACGCGAGCAGCGTGATCGCGCCCATGGCCGCAGCGCGCAGCACGCTCGGCTCGGGACCTGCCAGCCCGACGAAGCCGACGAGCGCCACCGCCGCCCCGGACGCGCAGACCACGGGTCCCAGTCCCAGCAGGTGCAGCAGCACCAGGACCGCACCGCACACGATCGCCAGGTTGGCTCCCGAGACGGCCGTGAGGTGCGTGAGCCCCGCCGCGTCGAACTCCTGCTCCACCTCCGGTGGCAAGCCGGTCGTGTCACCGACCACCAACCCGGGCAGCAGTCCCGCAGCCTCGGGCCCGAGCCGCTGCGCGGCGACCGCGCGCAGCCCGGACCGCATGTCGGTCGCCAGGCGCTGCCACTCCGGTGGCGGGGCGACCTCGCTGGGCGCTCGGTAGACCGGGACCACCGCCACGACCAGCCGACCGTCGCGCGGGGGCGCGGCCTCTCCTCGGACCGTGACTCGTTGCCCGGCGGTCAACCGGCCCCACGACTCGGTGGGCACGAGCAGCACCACCGACCCGCCAGACCGGTACTGCCGGCCACCGACCTCGGTGGTCACCACCTCGGCACGAGCGAGAGAGCGGTCCTGCGCCCGCCTGCCACCGAAAGCCGCACCGCGCAGCGGGGTCGGCGCCGCGGTGAGTTCGACCCGCACCGTCACCGGCTCTCCTGCGTCTGCCGCGTGCCGGAGCGGGTGCGCCTCGACGTCGTGGACCCGGAAGGCGATGCCGGTGGCCGTGACTCCCGCGAGGAGCAGGACCACGAGCACCGCCCGGGCCCCCGGCCCGCGCCGGGAGAGCGGCCGGACCAGCGGAACCGCGCCGACCACACCCAGCGCCGCGACCACCGCGGGCACCGAGCCCACGTGCAGCCCCAGCAACGTGACCAGCCAGACCGCCGCGGCCGCCGGAACCAGCCGCAGGTCCGGCCGCCGGATCACACCCGCACCAGGTCGCGCAGCTTGGACAGCCGGGCGTCACCGATCCCGCCGACCTCGCGGAGCTGGTCCACCGAGTCGAAGCGGCCGTGTTCGGTGCGCCACTGCAGGATTCGCTCGGCGGTGACCTCGCCGACTCCCGGTAGTCCATCGAGCTGCTCCTTCGTCGCCGCGTTGAGGTCGAGCTTGCCGTCACCGCCACCCGAACCGGACTGCCCGGTCTGGGCGCCCGGTGGCACCGGGATGGCGACGTAGAGCTGCTCGCCGTCGGCGAGACGGCGGGCGAGGTTGAGGCTGGTCAAGTCGGTGTCGGGCAGTGGCCCACCGGCCGCCGTCACGGCATCGGCGATCCGGGATCCGGCGGGGACGGTGACCAGGCCGGGGTTCGTCACCCGGCCGACGACGCTGACCACCAGCTCGGCGGGAGCGGTGGTGCTGGTCATCACGGGCGGCGGCGCGGGCGGCAGGGGTGGCGGTGCGGACTCGGCCGTCGGACGTCCGCTCCAGGTGAGGACCAGCACGCCGAGCAGCACGACCACGACCAGCCCGATCGCGAGCACCCCTGCCCTGCCGGGGTCCACTCTGGACCGCAGCAGGGACTCGGGCAGCCACCTCTCGGCGAACCGGGACAGCGGCGAACTTCGGCCGCTGTCCGGCGGTTTCACCGAGTAGTTGCGCTCGAGGCGTTGCGTCGGCTCGTCGTGCTCGGCCTCGCGGCGCAGGGTCTGCAACCGGGACCGGGTGTCGAGCTGCTCGTAGGAGTCGTCGTCGGTGGCGCGGAAGAGCGTGGAGTCGAACATGCCGACGACGATAGCGCGGGCGAAAGACGTTGTGCACGAACATTTTCCGTGCATCTGACTACTGTGGACGGGAAGGCGTCGGGATTCAGCTCGATGGTGTGGAATCCGCGACCCGGAAGGTCCTCACCCGCTGAAACGCCACCCGTTCGGGAGCACGACCACACCGACCGATCCAGGACCGATGTGCGCCCCGATGACCGCGCCGACCTCCGAGACCACGCACTCCACCGACCCGCCCAGCTCGGCGGTGAAGCGCGCCGCGAGCTGCTCGGCGTGCTCGGAAGCGGCGAGGTGGTGCACCGCGATCGCCGCGCTCCCGGACCCCGCCGCGTCCAGCGAGAGGTCGCACAACCGGGCCATCGCGCGGGTCGTCGTCCGCACCTTCTCCAGCGCGTCGATGCGCCCGTCGTGGACGTGCAGCAGCGGCTTGATCGACAGCGCGGTGCCGAGCACGGCGGCCGCGGTGCCGATCCGTCCACCGCGCCGCAGGTACTCCAGGGTCTGCACGGAGAACGTGGTCGTCGTGCGCGCGGCCGTCACCGCGGCGGTGTGCTCCACCTCGTCGAGGTCGGCTCCCGCCGCCGCGGCGTCGGCGGCGGCGAGCACGGAGAACCCGAGTCCCATCGCGGCCGACCGGGAGTCGACGACCCGGACCCGGTCCGGGTCGGTCTCGCGAGCAGCCAGCCGCGCGGCGTCCCAGGTCCCCGACAGCTGCCGCGACAGATGCACCGCGACCACGCCCTCGGCGCCGTCGTCGAGGGCCTGCCGGTAGGCACGCGCCAGCTCACCGGAGGTGGCGCTGGCCGTGGTCACCCGGTGCTTGTGCGCCAGGGCCTCGGCGAGGTCGCCGGGCGAGAACCCGGTCTCGTCGACGTGCTTCCCCCCGTCCACGCTGACGTGCAGCGGGACGATCCGGACCCCGTACCGAGCGGCGTATCCGGAAGGCAGGTAGGCCGTGGAATCGGTGACGACGGCAATGGACACGGCGCCACCCTACGACGTCAGACGGCCGCGGCGATCACGCGTGGCTCTGCGGACCCGCGTTGTAGGCCACCAGCCGCCACCGGTGGTCGCTGGGACTGCGGCGCTTGAGCACCACCCAGTGGCAGTTGCGCACCCCGCCGAGCCCGGGCCACAGCTCCACCGGCAGGGCCAGCAGCTTGGCGGTCAGCGCGGTGATCAGACCGCCGTGGGCGCACAGCAGCGCGGTGCCCTCGTACTGGTCGTCGAGCTCGGTGACGACCTCGCCGGCGCGGGTGGCCACCTCGACGCGGGACTCGCCGCCCGGCGGCGCCCAGTCCGGGTTCGCCCGCCACGTGTTCAACGCCCCCGGCCAGCCGTGCTCGACCTCAGCTCCGCTGAGGCCCTGCCACTCGCCGACGTGGGTCTCCCGCAGCCGCTTGTCCAGCTTCACCGGCTCACCGCTGAGCTTGGCGTACGCGGCGGCGGTCGTGCGGGCGCGGTTGAGGTCCGAGCTGACGGCCACCGCCGGCTCGAACCGCGCGATCTCCGGTGCGGCCAGCTCGGCCTGCACGACGCCGTTGGCGGTCAGCGAGCTGTCGAGGTGTCCCTGGATGCGTCCGGCCAGGTTGTAGTCGGTCTCGCCGTGCCGCCACAGCACGAGCCGGTCGAGGCTCACTCGTCTTCCTCGGCGGGCTGGTCCTGGTCGACGAACTCGATCCGCGGGCAGTCCTTCCACAGCTTCTCCAGCTGGTAGAAGGAGCGTTCCTCCTCGTGCTGGACGTGCACCACGACGTCGACGAAGTCCAGCAGGACCCACCGGCCCTCACGAGCACCCTCGCGCCGGACCGGCTTGACCCCCGCCGCGCGCATCTTCTCCTCGACCGAGTCGACGATCGCTTCGACCTGCCGCTCGTTGGACGCCGAGGCGATCATGAAGCAGTCGGTGATGACCAGCTGTTCGGAGACATCCAGCAGGACCACGTCACTGGCCTTCTTGGCGGCCGCCGCCTGGGCGGCGACCTGCGCCAGTTCGCGTGCTTTCTCGGTGGCTGCCACGTCACTCCTCTCGGCCGGGCTCGGTCTGCCCACGCCGGGTAGCAGGATAGGCCGCCGGTACCCGGGAGGACCCGCCCGGCCTCCCCGACGACCAGCACGCCTTCTGATCCACGCCGCCCGGCGGGCGCCCGGGCCGGCGCCGGGCGGGGCTGCGCTCGGTGACCCGGCGTGCCCTGGGGGCCGCACCCGTGCCACCACCAGTGTGCACGTGCCCTGGACCGACGTGTCGCAGCCGCTCAGGCGGCGCGGTGCCGACCGCGCCTCACGCGAGGACGCGCCGGGTGGTGACGCTGACCCCTCCGCTGGCGCGTCCTCCGCACACGTCCACGATGCTCAGGCAGTAGCGCACCCACATGTTCAGCTGCATCTCCTTGGCCAGCCGGAGCCGGGCGTAGAGGAGGTTCACCAGCTCGCTGCTCGGGCGTGCCCACGTCTCGATCTCGAAGCGGAGGCCGGCCTCGTCGGGCACCGCCCGGAACTCGATCTGACCCGCTTCGAGGTGCCCCTTCAACGTCACGAAGCGGAAGCGTTCCTCATCGCAGCCGACGACCCGCACCGGCCCGTCCCACGGACCGGGCATGCGCACCAGGAACTCGTCGCCGAGGCGCATGTCGTCCATCCCGCCGCTGGTCTTGTAGAACTTGGCCACCTCGGTGGGAGCCGCGCAGTTGAGGTTCTCCTTGACCTGCCGCACCAGGTCCGTGCAATCACGCGTGCCCTGCTCGATCCGCACGCTGAAGAGGCGGTGGTAGAGCTCGCCCACACCTTCGTCGTCGGTCTGGGAACGCTCGTCGAGCAGTTCCGGCGGGATCTCCGGTGGCGGCCGGTCGTCGGTCCGCACGGTCACCTCGTCGCGGTGCAAGGGCGTGGTTTGCCACAGGTAGCGCCAGGAGACCAGCGCCATGCCCATCAACCACCCCGCCAACAGGGTGACGTACCTGGTGATCTTGACCATCACGTTCCCTTCGCGGAACCAGCTGGAAGCAGGGATGCTGGCATGGTCCCAACAGTCGAGCAGGCTCACACGTCAGCGAGGTGACATCGGTGATCGCGCTACTACACCGGCTCGGGGTGCGCAGCGCGTACCTGCAACTGGCTTCCCTCGGATCGGTCGGGCTGTGCATCGGCCTGTGGATCCGGGCGAAGACCGTCGACCAGGACGAGCGCGGCAACGCCGAGCGCAGGGCGCTGTTCGTCGGGCTGTGGCCGACCACCCTCTGGCTGATCGGCGACACCCTCCGCGAGCTCGAGTGAGCGGCTCCCGCAGCGGCCTGCTCGTCGGTGTCGACCACGTCGCGGCGCTGGACGACCTGACGTGGCGGAAGGTCAACTACGCAGCCGAGGAGGTCCGCGAGCCGCACTGGAACTTCGACACCCACCGCCGCTTCCTCGGTGTGGAACGGCCCGGACCGCCCGAGCCGGGCAGGATCTGGGAGACGGCGTGCCGGCTGGTCCGCGACTACGAGTTCGCCGTCCCCAGCCGGATCCGCGCGATCTACCGGTGCGGCTCCCCGCTGCTCGGCCGGGACTTGCTGTTGGAAGGCCGCTTCTCCGGCATGCGCTTCCACATGGGCGTGCGCATCACGGAGGTCGTCGACGAAAGCAGCCCGCAGCGGGTTTGGGGCTGGGCTTACGAAACGCTCGAGGGGCACCTCGAGCGCGGGAAGATGAGCTACCTGGTGGTCAAGCACCCCGGCTCAGGTCGCGTGGAGTTCGTCGTCTCCGGTTGCTCGCAACGCTCGCCCGGTCTGGGCCCGGTGGTGGAGCTGGGCTGGGCGCTGTTCGGCAGGCCGACCCAGCTCCGCTTCTACGGCCACTGCGGGGTGCGCTTGGAGCGGCTCGTGCGGGAGAGCCTGGCCGGACGACCCCCGGGTCCCCCACGAGTATCCGACGGCGTGGCCTTGGCGCCGTCGGACGGCGTCCCGCACCGCTTCGACGTGGTGCACGCCCGCCTCGACCACCCGGGCTGACCAACCTGCGGGGCCGGGCGTCAGGGCATCGGGAGCGGGCCACCGGCGAGCAGGGTGTGCAGCTCCTGCAGGGACACAGGGCGGCAGAACAGGTAGCCCTGGAAGGCCGAGAAGCCGAGGTTCGCGAGGATCTGGAACTGGGCGGGGTTTTCGACGCCTTCCGCGATGCAGACCTGGCCCATGCTGGTGACCATGGCCAGCACTGCGGTGGTGATCCCGCGGTGGGTGGGGTTCTCCGCCAGGTCGGAGATGAAGTTGCCGCTGAGCTTGATGATGCTGACCGGGGGCCTCTCGAAGTGGACCAGGGAGGAGTACCCGGTTCCGAAGTCGTCGAGCGCGAAGCGCATGCCCCGGCTCGTGAGTCCGAGCATCGCCCTGCGGGCCGGCTCGGCGAGGGTGGCCAACCGGATCTCGGTGATCTCGAGCACCAGCCGAGACCACTCGAGCCCGGTGCGGTTGATGACGTTGACGACGTGCTCGCTGTAGCGGGGATCATCGGGCACGACGCTCAGGTTCACCGCCACCGCAGGCGGGTTCGGCGCCAGTTCCGACCAGGCGGCCGCTTCGCTCGCGGCCCGGCGCAGCACGTACTCGTCCAGGCGGTTCACGAGGTTGCCGCGGTGCGCCGTGGCCAGGATCGTCGCGGGGCTGAGCATGCCGTGCTCGGGGTGCGGCCAACGCAGGAGCGCCTCGGCCATGAGGATGACCCCGCCCCGGTCGACGATCGGTTGGTAGTGCAGCACCAGGTCTTCGTCTTCGAGGGCTCGGCGCAGGTCGCTCTCCAGGCCGAGGTGCGCATCGACCTCGGCGATCAACGACGCGTCCGCCACCGAGACGCTGCCGGGCCCGCGCTCCTTGGTGGCGTACATGGCAGCGTCGGCGTACCGGAACAGGTCCTTCACCGTGGTCTCGGGCCCGGAGACGGTGCAGGCACCGATCGAAGCCGACACCTCGACCATGCCCTGCGGTCTCAGCGGCATCGTGATCCGCAGCAGCTCGCCGACCTGGTCCGTGAGCGCCTCCAAGCCGCCGACCGCGTTGACGTCGGGGCAGAGGACGACGAACTCGTCGCCGGAGAGCCGGGCGGGCACGCACCCGGCGGGCAGCCCTCCCCGCAACCGCCGGGCCAAGGTGTGCAGCAGTTCATCACCGGCGTCGTGGCCGAGACCGTCGTTGATGCGCTTGAAGTTGTCCAGGTCGCAGAACAGGACCGCCACGTTCTCGCGTAGCCCGTTGTCGAGCAGCTCGGTGAGCACATCGCCGAGACCGCGGCGGTTGAGCAGACCGGTCAGCTCGTCGTGGGCGACCTGCTCGCGCAACTGGCTGACGAGCTCGGCTGATTCGTCCTCGGCCAGCGCGTCGTTGAGCGGCGCCAGGCGTTGGGCCAGCGCGACGGTCGAGGCGACGTGCTCGGCGAAGCGGTAGGCGCGCTCGCGCTCGGCCTCGCTCCACGGCTCCTTGCGGTCGAGGTTGAGCGCCCCGACCGTGCCCGTGGCGGCGTTCAGCGGCACCGACAGGGTGACCGGAACTCCGGCCTCACGCGACTGCTCCGCGAACAACGGCCAGCGGAGCCGGTCGTTCACCGTCTCGACCTCGACGGTGTGCCCGGTGGACAGCGCCCACACGCACGGCCCGTCCCGCTGGGACTGCTGGAGCCGGTCCAGCCGCTGTGCGAGTCCGTCGCTGGACGCCACCAGCAGTTGCCCGTCCGGTCGCCGCGGCAAGGTCAGCCCGCACGAGAGGTCCCCACCCGCACCGCCGGCGGCTTCGTCCACGATGGCCTTCGCGACGTCTTCGATCGACCCGGTGAGGACGATCCGCTGCAACAGACCCAGATCCGACAGCTCCCACGGCGCCTGCGCTGGTGGCGCCATGGTCAACGCACCTCCCCGCGCGTAACCGCGCCCGAAGCGCGGTCCGCGCCCGCGGAACCCGATGACCCCAGCCCAGTCGCCACTGCCTCGTGCCGCCAGAGACGAATGTCTCCGCCCGCACAACTCGCCCAACCACCGTGGTCGTACATCCGGGTTGATCAGGCGTCAGGGACCCGGAGCGATCCGACACCCGAGCCGCGACGAGCGACCTGACGCCCTCGGAGCAGTTCACGTCGCCCCGGAACCGCTGTCCCAGGCGTGGGTCCCAACCGGTGCCAGGGGGTTCTGAGCGGCGCACCGCGACGCCGCGTGCAGCGACGTGCTCGACCTGGAGCCCTCCTCGGCGAGCGAAGGCTTGAGGGGCTCCACGAACGCACAGCTGGTTCCGTGGAGAGCCTTCGGGGCTTCGCTCTCTCGTCTCGTCCCCGCGAGGACGAGCTCGCCGACCGTCCTCACCCTCTTGGCCTGCTCCTCGGGTGAGGACGCTCGGTCCACCTGTCTGCGCGGGGATGCGTGCCGGTCTTGCTCTACGTCGGGCGGGCGTGCTTGCGGGCGTACATGTCGCGGTCGGCGCTGTCCAGCAGGGCGCGGGAGGTGGTCGAGGCGTCGTGGGTGGTGGTCATGCCCACGCTGGCACCCAACCTGACGGGGTGACCGGCGGCGGTGGTCTCCGTGTTCAGCCGGTGGACGAGCCGGGCGTGCATGACCTCCGCCCGGGCCTCGTCGCCGAGGTGCGCGAGCACGACGAACTCGTCGCCGCCGACGCGGGCCACGGTATCGGCCGGGCGCACGCTGCACAGCAGCTCGCGTGCTGCGGCCTGCAGGAGCTGGTCCCCGGCCTCGTGCCCGTAGTGGTCGTTGATCTCCTTGAGCCCGTCGAGGTCGATGAGGAACACCGCGAGCACCCCGCTCCCACCGCCGAGCTCGGCGAGCTCCTGCTGGAACCGCTCGATCAGCAGGGCGCGGTTGGCCAGCCCGGTCAACGGGTCGTGCAACGCCATCCGGGTCAGCTCGACCAGGCGCGCTTCACTGACCCGCGCCTCCACCCCGAGCGCTTCGTACTGGCCGACCACGTAGGCCGGCCGATCGTCGGCCCCCCGCATCACGCTGAGGCGGGCCAGCATCCAGAACGGGTGCCCATCGCGGTGCCGCACGCACGCCTCCTGACGGCCCGTCTCGGCGCGGCCTGCGCGGAAATCGGCGTACATCGCCTCCACCGGTTTCCGGTAGCCGGGGTAGATCAGATCCAGCCCGCGTTGCCCCAACAGCTCGTCGCGGCGGCGACCGAGCAGCTCGCAGAGCCTGTCGTTGACCTCCAGGAGGTGCGAGTGCAGGTCCAGCAGTGCCATGCCGATCGGGGCGTTGAGCAACGTCTGACGCCAGAGCTTCTCGGATTCGCGGCGGGCGGTGATGTCGTGGCACTGGGAGATGACCAGCTGCGGGCTGCCGTCCGGGCGCCGGACGAGTGAGCTGTTGATGAGCACCCAGACGACGCCGCCGTCGGAGCGCACCAGCCGCTTCTCGTCCACGAAGCTGTCCGGGCCCTCCGCCACGAGCCGGTCGATCGCCTTCTTGTCGAGAACCGGATCACCGGAGTACGTCACCTCCCCCGGACGGAGGCGGAGCAGCTCCTCCCGGTCGTAGCCGAGCAGGCCGCACATGGCCGGGTTGACCTCCACGGCTCGGCCCTGCAAGTCGAGCAGCACGGTCGGGCTAGGAGCCTGCTGCCACAGCGTCTCCCACGCCATTTCGCCGATCGTGCTCCGCCCTCCGGCCTCCACTCCCACACGGTAAGCGTCCATCGTCCCCACCACCCAGCACGAGCACACACGACCCCTCCACGACTACCCGGCTCTTGCGCGGACGAGGCATCACCTCGATCTCGAAGCAGACGGGTTCACGCGGGTTCCCCCGTGGACCGTCATCCCCTGCGGAAGGAGGCTTCTGCCCACCCCGTCGACCTGGCGCCAGCCCGACCGAGGTCGGGCCGAGGGGGCAACCTGCGATGCAGGCAGGAAACAGCCACGACGAAACCGCGGCCTGCGAGCCCGACCGCCTCAGCCTGTGGGCCTGCCCGTCCGGCGAGGACGTCTCTTCCGTCGCTGCGGCCCCTCCGTGGTTCCCGGTCGCCTGCCCTCCGCCCCCGGACGCAGGGACCGGCGCCAGCCGCACGCCCGGCATCCCGAATGGCCGAGCGCACCAGACAGCGGGCAGGCGGCCCCGGAGGGGCCGAAGAGGTCAGCGGTGATGCGGGCAGGCGGCCCCGGAGGGGCCGAAGAGGTCAGCGGTGATGCGGGCAGGCCCGCCGCAGGGGCTTGGACTGCACGGCTCACCGCACTACTTCGCGACGCTGCGGACCCGCTCGGGGCGTCGGTGAAGACAGTGCAGCTGGCGCTCGGACACAGTTACCGACGATCACTCTGAGCGCCTGCACCCATGAGTGGCCCGGGGCGGTGGGTCGGAGGCGGACGCTCGTCGATGGGGCGCTCGGCTGTGGGCCCTTCCGGCACAGCCTCGCCCTGCACTCGTTCCAGCGTTGTCCCTGCTAGGGGCCCCACTCGGCGGGGACTTCGCGGTAGAGGCCGCGCTTGGTGATGTACTGGACGATGCCGTCGGGCACGAGGTACCAGACCGGCAGTCCGGCCCGGACGCGGTCGCGGCAGCCGGTCGAGGAGATCGCCATGGCCGGGATCTCCACCAGCGAGACCGCGCCCTCCGGCAGGTGCGCGTCGTCGAGCGAGTAGCCGGGCCGGGTGACGCCGATGAAGTGCGCGAGCTCGAACATCTCCTCGACGCGGTGCCAGGACAGGATCTGCTCCAGGGCGTCGGCCCCGGTGATGAAGTACAGGTCCGCGTCGGGGTACTCCGCGTGGAGGTCGGTGAGCGTGTCGGCGGTGTAGGTCGGCCCCTTGCGGTCCACGTCCACCCGGCTGACCAGGAACCGCGGGTTGGACGCGGTGGCGATCACGGTCATCAGGTAGCGGTCCTCGGCCGGGGACACGACCTCGTGGCTCTTCTGCCACGGCTGCCCGGTGGGCACGAAGATCACCTGTTCGAGGCCGAACTGCGCCTGCACTTCGCTGGCGGCCACGAGGTGTCCGTGATGAATGGGATCGAAGGTGCCACCCATGACCCCGATCCGGCGACGAGACATAGCTGACAACCCTAGAGAAGCGCCGCCACCAGGAACATCAACGGGTCGCCCCGGGGTGTCGGAGGCCACGGTCCCAGCGCGGACTCCCCTCGACCCCCGCGCCGGGATCCGTGGCCGGCCGCGGGGTCCGGTCCAAGGCTCCCCCCTCGACCGGACCCCGCAACCCTGCGCGAACCTCGGCGGCTGGGGGTCCACCTCGGAACGCGGGCGCTGCCTCGTGGGCGCGCACGGGTGGGACCCGCGCGTTCCTGAGAACGTGACGCCACCGTGGGCGTGATCTGCGTCACTCGCCCCGGGGGGTCAGTCTTCCGGGGCGACGACCTTCCCGGTCGCGGCCTCCTTCACCACGATCGCCTCCACCGGGCAGGACTCCGCCGCGTCGACGACTTCGTCGGCCGGCTCCACCCGGTCCTGGAGCGGTGTGGAGTAGCCGTCGACCAGCTCGAAGTGCTCCGGGGCGACCCCGGCGCACATGCCCGACCCGATGCAGGTGTTCGCGTCGACCTCGATCGACCAGCTCATGAGTTCACCTCTTCTTCCTCTGAGCGAGATCACCCCACACCTTGCCACGACACCAGCATCCGCTGAGGCCCTCGGACGAGAAGTCCCGTCTTCCACTCGACGTCCTGCTCGGGAGAGTGCGGGAAACTCAGGCCGGGAAGCCGCTCCAGCAGCGTGCGCAGGGCGACCTGCAGCTCCATCCGGGCCAGCTGGGCGCCCAGGCAGTGGTGCGGCCCGTGGCCGAAACCCACGTGCGAGGCCTCGGCGCGCAGCAGGTCCAGCTCCTCCGGGTCGCCGAAGACCGCCTCGTCGCGGTTGGCCGAGCCGATGCTGGCGAGGACCGGTTCGCCCGCGCGGACCAGCACTCCACCGAGCTCCACGTCCTCGGTCGCGTACCGCGCGAAGCCGGCTCCCACGCCCAGCGGCACGAAGCGCAGCAGCTCCTCCACGGCCGGGGGGACCAGGTCCAGGTCCGCGCGCAGCTGCCGCAGCTGCTCGGGGTGGGTCAGCAGCACGTGGAGGAAGTTCGGGATCTGCGAGGCGGTGGTCTCGTGCCCGGCGACCAGGATCCCGGTGGCGAGCAGGACCATCTCGTCCTCGCTGAGCTGGTCGTGCTCGTCGCGGGCGGCGATGAGCCCGGTGATCAGGTCGTCGGCGGGCTCGGCCCGGCGCTGCGCGATCAGGCCCGCGATGTAGTCCAACATCCGCTCGGTGTAGCCGCTGACCTGCTCGTCGGAGAGCCTGTTGGTGGACAGGAAGGCGTCCGACCACACCCGGAAGTCGGCGCGGTCCTCGACGGGCACGCCGAGCAGTTCGCAGATCACCGTGATGGGCAGCGGCAGCGCGAACTCCTCGACCAGGTCGACCGGACGACCTCGCTCGACCATCCCGCTCACCAGCTCGTCGGCGATCTCCTGGGTGCGCGGGCGCAGCTGCTCGACCCGCCGCTGGGTGAAGGCCTTGGCGACCAGCCGGCGCAGCCGGGTGTGATCGGGCGGGTCCATGGACAGGATCCCGCCGGCGGCCGGGCCGGGCCGCATCCGCGGTTCATCGCGCCGCTCTGCCTCGGCTCGGCTGAAGCGTGGGTCGCCGAGGACGACCTTGACGTCCGCGTACCGGGTGGCCAGCCACGCCCTCTCGCCGTAGGGCAACTTCACCCGGGTCAACGGCTCCTGCGCGCGCAACCGCGCGTAGATCGGATCGAGGTCGAGAGCTTCCGCGATGTTGAACGGGTAAGCCCTGGGCTCCGTGGTGGTCATGCGCAGCTCCGCGCGAGGCAGCAGTGGGTGAGCACTCACACGTCACGCTACGCCCGGAAAACGCCTGTGCACGAGCCGATCAACGCTCATCCGGGAGACCCTGGCGGCGTGGCGGCACGGCTGACTTACCGGTGAGCGGGCTCCTGCCGCGCACCGGGCGGGCCGTGCTACCAGCACCAGGCGCGCAGCTGGGCGCCGTCGCCACCAACGGGTGCTCGATTGCGAGCGTGGTCAGCAGCTGCCGGGGCAGCTCGTCCGCGGATCGGCGACCACCTGCTCACTGGGCGGGTCGGCACCGCCGCGAACAGCGCCTGGTCGGCACCGGCGCGGAGCGAAGTCCCGCTGGGGCCGCCTCGGAGAACAGCTCCGAGGCGGCCTGCAGCACGCTCAGGACTCCGGCTTGGCCGGGGCCGAGCCGGCGCGCACGTGGCCGTCGCCGTAGGCGATCCACTTGGTGGAGGTCAGCTCCGGCAACCCCATCGGGCCGCGCGCGTGGAGCTTCTGGGTGGAGATGCCGATCTCGGCGCCCATGCCGAACTCGCCGCCGTCGGTGAAGGCCGTGCTGGCGTTGACCATCACCGCGGCCGCGTCGACCTGCGCGGTGAACTGCTGGGCCGCGCGGACGTCGTTGGTCACGATGGCCTCGGTGTGCCCGGAGCCGTGCTCGCGGATGTGCTCGACCGCGCCAGGCATCGAGTCGACGACCTTGGCGGCGATGTCCAGCGACAGGTACTCGGTGTCCCAGTCGTCCTCGGTGACCGGCACGACGTGGGAGCCGCCGACGGCCACCACCCGCTCGTCGCCGTGCACCGTCACCCCGGCCTCGCGGAGCTCGCTGATGGCGCGCGGCAGGAACTCCTCGGCGATGTCGGCGTGCACCAGGAAGCTCTCCGCCGCGTTGCAGACGCTCGGCCGGCGGGCCTTGGAGTTGAGCAGGACGCGCAGCGCCATGTCGATGTCCGCGGCGGAGTCGACGTAGACGTGGCAGTTGCCCACGCCGGTCTCGATGGCCGGGACCGTGGACTGCTCGACGACCGCCGAGATCAGGCCCGCTCCACCGCGCGGGATGACCACGTCGACCAGGCCGCGAGCGGTGATCAGGTGCTGCACGGAGGCCCGGTCGTGGCAGGGCAGCAGCTGGACGGAGTCAGCGGGCAGGCCGTGCTTCACGACGACCTCGCGCAGCACCGCCACCAGCGCGGTGTTGGAGTTCTCGGCCGAGGACGAGCCGCGCAGCAGCACCGCGTTGCCCGACTTCAGGGTCAGACCGGCGGCGTCGACCGTCACGTTCGGCCGCCCCTCGTAGACGATGCCGACCACGCCGAGCGGCACCCGCACCTGGCGCAGCTGGACGCCGTTGGGCAGCACCTGACCGCGCAGCACCTCGCCCACCGGGTCCGGCAGTCCGGCGACCGTGCGCAAGCCGTCGGCCATCGCCTCGACCCGGCCTGCGCTCAGGCTCAGCCGGTCGATCAGCGCCTCGGTCATGCCCGACTCGCGGGCGGCGGCCACGTCGCGCTCGTTGGCGGCCAGGACCTCCGGGACGCGCTTGACCAGCTCGTCGGCCATGTCGTGCAGGAGGGCGTCCTTGGCACCGCGGGTCGCCTGCGCCAGCCCGGCAGCGGCCTCGCGGGCCCGGCGCGCGGCCTCGCGCACCTGTTCGCGCAGCTCGTCGCCGGTCGCCTTGTCAGAGGTGGGGAACTCGATGACGGTCACCCCACCAGCCTAATCCGTGCCGTCGGACCCCCGACAACGCATTTCCCGCTCCTCAGGACGGCGTCACCCGCAGCCCTGAGGGTCGACGTCGAAGTCATCCGCTGCGAGTTCTTCCACCCGGCACCGCCGGTCACGGTGAGCGGTTCCCGACACGCCCCGCGCGGCCCCGGGCGCGGCTCGTCAGCGACGTCCGGTAGGAATCGGGTCGTGGACGAAGAAGCGCTGCGGGAACTCGCCGAGGAACGACTCCGCGCACTGGCCGGCCCTCAGGCGGCGCTGCGCGAGGACCAGTGGGCCGCGATCCGCGCCCTGGTGGTCGAACGCCGTCGCGCCCTGGTCGTCCAGCGCACCGGCTGGGGCAAGTCGGCCGTGTACTTCATCGCCACCGCGCTGCTGCGCGAGCTCGGCGAAGGTCCGACCGTCATCGTGTCGCCGCTGCTGGCGCTGATGCGCAACCAGGTCGCCGCCGCGGCCGGAGCCGACGTCCACGCCGCCACGATCAACTCGGCCAACCCCGAGGAGTGGGCCGACATCGAGGAGCGCGTCGCCGCAGGTGAGGTCGACGTGCTGCTGGTCAGTCCCGAGCGCTTGAACAACCCCGACTTCCGCGACACGATCCTGCCCGAGCTCACCCAGAGCGCCGGGCTGCTGGTCGTCGACGAGGCGCACTGCATCTCCGACTGGGGCCATGACTTCCGGCCCGACTACCGGCGGCTGCGCACCCTGCTGACCGAGCTGCCCGAGGGCGTGCCGGTGCTGGCCACCACGGCCACCGCCAACGACCGGGTGGTCGCCGACGTCTCGGAGCAGCTCGGTGTCGGCGGCGAGTTCACCGACCCGCAGGAGACGCTGGTGCTGCGCGGCAGCCTCGACCGCGAGAGCCTGCGGCTCGGCGTGGTGCAGCTGCCCACGGTGCAGGCCCGGCTCGGCTGGCTGGCGGGCCGGCTCGCGGAGCTGACCGGCTCCGGCATCATCTACACGCTCACCGTCGCCACCGCCCACGAGATCACCTCTTACCTGCGCGAACAGGGGTACGAGGTGGCCGCCTACTCGGGTCGCACCGATCCGGCCGAGCGGGAACAGGCCGAGGCCGCCCTGCTGAACAACGAGGTCAAGGCGCTCGTGGCGACCTCCGCGCTCGGCATGGGCTTCGACAAGTCCGACCTGGGCTTCGTCGTGCACGTGGGCGCACCCTCCTCCCCGATCGCGTACTACCAGCAGATCGGCCGAGCCGGCCGCGGTGTGCAGCGCGCCGACGTGCTGCTGCTGCCCGGGCCGGAAGACCGCGACATCTGGAGCTACTTCGCGTCGCTGGCGTTCCCGCCGGAGCACACCGTGCGCGCGGTGCTGGACGCGCTGACCGAGCACGGCAAGCTCTCCACCGCCGCCCTGGAACCGCACGTGGAGCTGGGCCGGAACCGGCTGGAGATGGTGCTCAAGGTGCTCGACGTCGACGGCGCCGTGAAGCGGGTCAAGGGCGGCTGGGAAGCCACCGGGGAGCCGTGGCACTACGACGCCGAGCGCTACCAGCGGATCGAGGCCGAGCGCCAGTCCGAGCAGAAGGCGATGATCGAGTACCAGACCACGTCGTCCTGCCGGATGGAGTTCCTGCGCCGCCAGCTCGACGATCCGCACGCGGCACCCTGCGGGCGCTGCGACAACTGCACCGGGACCGGCTACTCCGCCGAGGTCGACGAGCAGGCCGTGCAGCAGGCCCAGGAGCGGTTGCAGCGTCCGGGCGTGGAGATCGCACCCCGCAAGATGTGGCCGAGCGGCATGTCCGCGCTGGGCGTCGAGGTCTCCGGGAAGCTGCCCGAGTCCGAGCAAGCCACCACCGGCCGCGCGATCGGCCGGCTCACCGACATCGGCTGGGGCAACCGGCTGCGCGAACTGCTGGCCACCGGCGCACCTGACCAGGAGCTGCCCAACGACCTGTTCCAGGCGGCGATCAAGGTGCTCGCCGCCTGGGAGTGGGAGCAGCGCCCGGTCGGTGTGGTCGCGCTGGGGTCGCGGACCCGGCCGAAGCTGGTGCGCAGCCTGGCCGAGCGCATCGCCGGGATCGGCCGGTTGCCGCTGCTCGGCGAGGTGCTGACCAACCCCCACACGACGCCGAACCGCGCCACCAACAGCGCGCAGCGGGTCGCCTCGCTGTGGCGGCAGTTCAAGGTCGACGAGGAGCTGGCGGCGAAGTTGTCGCAGCTGGACGGGCCGGTGCTGCTGATGGACGACTACGCCGACACCGGTTGGACCGCAACGGTCGTCGGCCGCGTGCTGCGTCAGGCCGGTGCGCCAGCAGTGCTGCCGTTCACCCTCGCCTCGACCAGCTAGCCACACACCGGCCAGCGTCGACAGCGGCAGCGGGCCGGTCGCCAGCACCCCGTCGTGGAAGCCGCGCAGGTCGACATCGGCCTGCGCGCGCAACCGCTGGAACTCCCAGCGCCCGACCATGTACGACAGCGCCTGGCCGGGAGCTCCGATGTAGCGGTCGGTTTCGCGCTGCACCTCGACCTCGGCAGTGGGACTGCGGGCTCGCAGGAAGTCCACGACCTGCGGCCGGGTCCAGCCGAAGGCGTGCAGCCCGGCGTCGACGACGAGCCGGGCGGCGCGCGCGGAGTCCATCGCGAGCATGCCCCACCGGCCGAGATCGTCGCTGTAGCGCCCGATCTCGTCGGCCAGCCGCTCGGCGTAGAGACCTCTCCCTCGATGGAGGCGTTGAACCCGGCGACCTTGCGGATCATCGGGACGTCGATGAGCTGCTGGGCGAGGCTGATCTGGAAGTGGTGCCCGGGAACGGCCTCGTGGAACGCCACCGGCTCGGCGAGGAAGCGGGGCCGCTGCTCTGGGTGTTGGCGAAGTAGGTGCCCGGCCGCGACCGGTCGACCACTGCTGGGAGGTAGGCGGCACCGACGGCGTCCGGCGCCTGGTCCTCGGGGAACGGTGCGACGCGGCAGCGCTGCTCGGGTGTCCGGCCGAACCACCGGGCGATACCTCTTCCGCCCTGGTCACGGCGCTTTTCGCGGCGTCCAGGAGTTCCTGGCCGCTGGACCAGTACAGCGCCGGATCGGTGCGCACCCGGTGGTGGACGTCGGCGACGTCGCGCAGGCCGAAGATGCGGGCGCCGATCTCGGCGTACTCCTCGTCGAGTTCCGCCAGCAGCTCCAGCCCGGTCCGGTGCAGCCCTGGGGAGTGCGCTCGATCGTGGTGTGCATCCGGACCCACGACGCGTAGGTCCGCTCGCCGTCAGGCAGGAAGCCCAACCCCGGCTCGTCGTCGGAACGGCCGGGCAGGCCCCGCACGCCCTCGCGGTAGGTCGCGAACGCGGGCCGGATCCGCTTTTCCAGCAGGCGATTCCGCTCGTCCTCCGAGCTCAGCGGGGGTTTGCGCAGCGGATCGCCCTGCGGTGCGGCCAGGTGCGCGTCGACGTGGTCGGTCGCGGCGCGCACCCGGCGGGCGACCGGGAGCCGCCCCGCCCGCACCCCGTCCCGGTGCCGCTGTCCGCTCCGGCCGAGGAAGTCCGGGACCGCCTCCAGCAGCCGCAGGCAATCCCGCGCCTGCTCGGGGGTTTCGGGGTGCTGCTCCGGCACCCTCTCCAGGATCAGGCACAGCGGCGGGACCACTGAGTCGTGCATCGCGTGCTCGACCAGGCGAGACTCGACGCGGGCGACCACGCCTTCCGCTTCGGCGGTCACCACCTCGCAGGCGAGGTCGTCACCGTCGAGCTCGCGCGCCCTCCGCGATGCGCAGAGCGCGCGCAGGTCAGACCGGGTGTCCTCCCGCGGATCGGGGAGCTGGCGGTCGTGCCGGGAAGGCCCTGGAGCAGCTCGTTGAGCGGATTCTCCCCGACCAGCACGTCGAGGAGCCGTCGGGCACTTCGCGCACCATCCGGGCAGTCTGCCCGAGAACCGGGAGCGGGTTCATCCGGATCCGGTGATCCCAAATCGGACTCGGACCTTTCTCCCACCCGGTCGAACGCTTACCGTGTCGACACCTCAATTCCCGGGCGCGACACGGAGGTTGCGATGACCCAGGACGAAGCGGTGGCGCACAAGCTACCAGTCCGCACACTGGTCGCGGCCAGCATCGGCAACGCCATCGAGTGGTACGACTGGACCATCTACACGGCGTTCAGCGTCTACTTCGCCTCCGAGTTCTTCCCCGGCGAGTGGGCCCTGATCAACACGCTGGCGACCTTCGCGCTCGCGTTCTTCTTCCGCCCGCTCGGCGGCTGGCTGCTCGGGCGCTTCGCCGACCTGCACGGGCGCAAGACGGCGATGCTGGTGACGATCTCGCTGATGGCCGGCGGGTCGTTGATCATCGGCATCCTGCCGACCTTCGCCACCATCGGGTGGCTGGCGTCGATCCTGCTCGTCCTCGCCCGCATCGGCCAAGGCCTCTCGCTCGGCGGTGAGGTCTCGAACGCCTCGGCCTACCTGGCTGAGATCGCCCCGGCGTCCCGGCGCGGCCGGTACTCGTCGTTCTTCTACATCTCCACCGGAGCCGCGCTGCTCATCGCCTCGCTGCTGGGCTTCCTGCTCACCTCGGTGCTCAGCGACGAGCAGCTGTCGGCCTACGGCTGGCGGATCCCGTTCATCCTCGGCGGAGTTCTCGGGCTCATCGGCATGTGGCTGCGGCGCACGCTGGCCGAGACCGAGCAGTACGAGGAGAACAAGACCAAGGCGCAGGCCTTGAAGAACCCGCTGCTGCAGACGCTGCGCCACCACCCCAAGGCGGTCGGGCAGCTCGTCGGGTTCACGATGCTCTCGACGCTCTGCTACTACACGTTCTTCAGCGCGCTGACGCCGTTCGCCGTGAAGAACCGGGGCGCTGACGCGACCGACGTGTTCCTCGCGCTGTCCATCGCCACCGCGTTGTTCATCGCGCTGCAGTACCCGCTGGGCGCGGCCTCCGACCGCTACGGCCGCAAACCGCAGCTGCTGGTCTGGTCGGCGGCCGTCGCGGTCCTCATCGTGCCGCTGTCCTCGCTGGTGAAGCCGGGTTTGGGCAACCTGCTCGTGGTGTTCTGCGTGGGTGTCGGGCTCTACTCGGCGATGACCTCGATCGCCCCGGCGATCATGTCGGAGCTGTTCCCCACGGAGCTGCGCGGTCTGGGCATCGGCGCCTGGTACAACCTCACCGTCGCCGTCTTCGGCGGCACGGCACCGCTCGTCATCCAGGCCTTCGCCAAGTTCGACGCCTCGACGGGGTTCTTCTGGTACCTCGTGGTCGGCGCGGTGATCGCCTTCTTCGTCATCCGCACCCTCCCGGAGACCCGGGCCACCGAGCTGCGCTAACGACACCTCGTCCCGCGTGGGCGGTCCGAACTGGACCTCCCGCGCGGGACGGCGTCAGCGGAGGGCGACGAGGTCGTCCGCGTGCACCACTTCCCGGCGCTGTTCCGCCGGGAGTTCGTGCGTGGAGCGGCCGATGAGGCCGGGGAGCTCGTCCGCGTCGTAGGCGACGACGCCCCGGGCCACGACCTTGCTGGTGGGGTTGAGCAGTTCGACGACGTCGCCGCTGTCGAAAGCCCCCTCCACAGCGGTGATCCCGGCCGCCAGCAACGATCGGCGGCGCTTCACCACGGCCGCCACGGCACCGTCGTCGAGCCAGAGACGACCGTTGGCGCCCGCGGCGTGCGCCAGCCAGAAGCGGCGCGCCGACAGGCGGTCGCCGGTGGCGGCGAACGCCGTGCCCACGTCCGCCTCGCCCAGCGCTCGGGGCGCGTTGTCCGACGAGGTCAGCAGCACCGGGATGCCGGAGGTGCAGGCGACCTTCGCCGCCGCCACCTTCGAAGCCATGCCGCCGGTGCCCAGTCCGGACGCGCCCGCGCTGCCCGCGTCGACACCGGCCATGTCAGCTGCACCGGTGACCTCGCGGATCACCGTCGAACCGCCCTTGCGCGGATCCCCGTCGTAGAGGGCGTCCACATCGGACAGCAGCACCAGCGCGTCGGCGCCGACGAGGTGCGAGACCAGCGCGGCGAGGCGGTCGTTGTCACCGAAGCGGATCTCGGTGGTGGCCACCGTGTCGTTCTCGTTGACCACCGGAACCACGCCCAGCCCGAGCAGCCGGTTCAGGGTGCGCTGGGCGTTGCGGTAGTTGCTGCGGCGCACCACGTCCTCGGCGGTCAGCAGCACCTGCCCTACGGTGAGGTCGAAGCGGGCGAACGACTCGGCGTAGGCGTGCGCGAGCGTCAGCTGGCCCACCGATGCCGCGGCCTGCTGCGTCGCCAGGTCCTTCGGCCGGCGGCGCAGCCCCATCGGGGCGATGCCCGCCGCGATGGCGCCGGAGGAGACCAGCACGACCTGCCCCCCGGCGGCGACCCGCTTCGCGACCGTGTCCACCAGGCCGGACAGCCGTTCGGCGTCCAGACCGCCCTCGGTGGTGGTCAACGACGAGGAACCGACCTTCACCACGATCCGCTGCGCTGCAGCGACCGCCTGCCGGGCCGACGAGAGGCTCACTCGTCGTCCTCCTCGCCTCCGACGAAGCGGCCGAACTCGTCCAGGCTGCTCCCGCGCCGCGCCTTCCTGGCGGCCTTGCGCTCGTGTGCTGAGATCCGTTCGTCGGACTCCAGCCGCAGGTCGTGCCCGCGGCGGCCGAGCACGCTGGCCATCCCGGCGGGAGTGGAGGGCTCCCAGTCGAAGGTCACGTCACCGATGGTGACCTGGCTGCCCGGCTCGGCGCCCTGCTTGGCCAGCTCGTCCTCGACGCCCAGCTTCGCCAGCCGGTCGGCGAGGAAGCCCACGGCCTCGCTGTTGTTGAAGTCGGTCTGGCGGATCCAGCGCTCGGGCTTCTCACCGCGCACGAGGAAGGCGTCCTCGTCCTCCGGGTCGGGTTCCACGGTGAACCCACCGTCGTCGACCGCGGTCGGCCGCACGACCACGCGCGCCGGTTCTGGCTCGGGCAGCGTCTCGCGGTAGCGCTCGACCTCGGCACCCATCGCGAAGCTGAGCTCGCGCAAGCCCTCTCGGGAGGCGGTGGAGACCTCGAACACCTGCCAACCGCGCTGCTCGACCTCCTCGCGCACGAAGTCGGCGAGCTCGCGGGCCTCCGGCACGTCGATCTTGTTCAGCACCACCACGCGCGGGCGGTCGCCGAGGTCGGCACCGCCCTGCTCGGCAGCCAGCGCCGGGGTGTACTGGGCGAGCTCGTTCTCCAGCGCGTCGATGTCGGAGATCGGGTCGCGGTTCGGCTCCAGCGTCGCGCAGTCGACGACGTGGACCAGGACCGCGCAGCGCTCGATGTGGCGCAGGAAGTCCAGGCCCAGGCCGCGTCCCTGGCTGGCGCCCGGGATGAGGCCGGGCACGTCGGCGATGGTGAAGACCGTTTCGCCGGCGGTGACCACGCCGAGGTTGGGCACCAGCGTGGTGAACGGGTAGTCGGCGATCTTGGGCTTGGCGGCTGAGAGCACCGAGATCAGCGAGGACTTGCCGGCCGAGGGGAAGCCGAGCAGGCCGACGTCGGCGACCGACTTCAGCTCCAGCACCAGCTCCAGCTCTTCACCGGGCTCACCCAGCAGCGCGAAGCCCGGCGCCTTGCGGGCCTTGGACGCCAGCGCGGCGTTGCCCAGGCCACCGCGGCCGCCGGCCGCCGCGACGAACGTGGTGCCCGGTCCGACCAGGTCGGCCAGCACCTCACCGTCCGGGTTGAGCACCACGGTGCCGTCCGGCACCGGCAGCACCAGGTCTTCGCCCTGCGCGCCGTTGCGGTGGCCGCCCTTGCCGGGTTGGCCCTTCTCCGCGCGCGCGTTCGGCCGGTAGTGGAAGTCGAGCAGGGTGTGCACGCCGGGGTCGACGACGAGCTGGACGTCGCCGCCCTTGCCACCGTTGCCGCCGTCCGGACCGCCCAGCGGCTTGAACTTCTCCCTGTGCACCGAGGCGCAGCCATTTCCCCCGTCGCCCGCGGCGACGTTGATGGTCACGCGGTCGACGAACCGCGACACGAATGCCTCCAGGAAGATCAAGCCGAGCCGGGGCCCGGCGGGTGGTGCTCTCGACGAGTGCAACAGCGACGGAGCGCGTGCGCTTCCCGGCCGCGGCGCAGCTCACCCAGGACGACGCACAAAGCGAGGGGCGGTCCGGACATGCCGGTTTCCGCCCCTCGCCGGGAAGTTGCTGGCCTGCGTCGAGAGCCGGGTCAGGCCTCGACCGACTGCACGCTGACGGCCTTGCGGCCGCGGTAACGCCCGAACTCGACGGTTCCGGCGGACAGCGCGAACAGGGTGTCGTCCTTGCCGCGGCCGACGTTCAGACCCGGGTGGAACTTGGTCCCACGCTGGCGGATCAGGATTTCACCGGCCTTGACGACCTGGCCGCCGTAGCGCTTCACCCCGAGGTACTTGGGGTTCGAGTCGCGGCCGTTCCGAGAGCTGGATGCGCCCTTCTTGTGTGCCATGACTACTCAGGTCCTCACTTGTTGATGCCGGTGACCTTCACGCGGGTCAGCTTCTGACGGTGACCCTGGCGCTTCTGGTAGCCGGTCTTGTTCTTGAACTTGTGGATGCGGATCTTGGGGCCCTTGGTCTGCTCGACCAGCTCGCCGGTGACCGACACCTTGGCCAGCGCGTCGGCGTCGGTCGTGACCTCGGAGCCATCGACGACCAGAACCGCCGGGAGCGCGACCTCGGAGCCCAGCTCGCCATCGAGCTTCTCGACCTGGACGACGTCCCCGACAGCCACCTTGTACTGCTTGCCGCCGGTCTTGACGATCGCGTACATGAGTCGGAAGTCTCCTGCTGCTCGGTTTCGCTAATTCACCAGTGTGCGGCGGACGTCCGCCCAGCCACGAGGACCGGGCTTCCTACCACGCCGCCGGTGCAGCGTCTCGGTGGGTTCCTGTCTCAGCAGCGAGGACCGCGCGGGGCCGCACTCGAAACAGGCGTTTCATCTCTCCGCCCGTCCGGCGGCGAGAAGTTCTCACCCATCATACAGACCGGGTCTCCACCCCCGATCGACAGGGGCGGCCACCAGTGCGGATCCTCGCGGACCCCGCGCTGACGGGCGAGCCGGGACAGCATAAGCGAGCTCGTCCGCGCTCGGCGAACCGCCCCGTCCCGTGGCGGGTTCCGGCCGGGTCACCCCGTTCCACCCCTCGTCGTGACCTGCTCTTGCTACCGTCGGTCGCCGCTCGTGATGATCTGGGGAAACGCAGAGTGACCAACACCGCTTCGGAGACCGGCCGCCAGGCCCCGGCGCCCTCGACACCACCGCTGCCGGGGCTCGCGCGGCGCTTCGGTCCGCTCCTGCTGGCGCTGTCGGCGGTCGTGCCGCCGCTGATGATGCTGCGGGAGGTCCTGCGCTACCCGCAGATGCACTTCTACGACTACTGGTGGGTGCTGCTCGACATCACCGACGCCGACGGCTCGCTGCGGCCGGAAGCGCTGGTGGGCTTCCGCAACGAGCACCCCTTCGTGCTGCCGAGCCTGCTGTTCTGGCTCAGCGCCCGCTTCGGCCACGGCCTCAACCAGCCGCTCGGCCTGGTGGTGCTGGCGATGGGCGTCGGGTGCGTGCTGCTGGTCGCGCTGATGCTGCCGCGGCACCTGACCGCCTGGCAGCGGGCCGGCCTGGTCGCGGCGACCTCGACGCTGGTGTTCAACCCGCACGGCATCCACAACTACGTGCGCTCGATGAGCGGCGCCTCGTGGGTCCTGGCGATGCTGCTGGTGCTGGGCGCGCTGCTCGCGGCACACCGGGGGCGCCGGGTGGTCGCAGTGGTTCTGGGCCTCCTGGCCTCGATCAGCTACGGCACCTCCTTCGCGGTGTGGCCGGCGCTGGCGCTGGTCGCCTGGCTGCGCGGGGACCGGCGGAAGTGGATCGCGACGCCGCTGGTGGTCGGCTTCGTGGTGGTCGCGACGTGGCTGGTGCTGCGCGGGCCGCAGGGCGGCGGCGGGGACTCGCCGACCGACGACCCGGCGCAGGCGCTGCTGGCCGGGCTGAGCATGCTCGGCATGGTGTGGACCGGCACCGAACCGTCGGTCGCACTGCTGGCGGGAGTGGCCGGTCTCGGCGTGCTGGTGCTGCACGTGCACCAGAGCGAGTCCGAGCGCCGGGTCGCCGCGCCGTGGTGGGGGCTCGCGCTGCACGCGCTGGGCTGCGCGGTGATGATCTCCGGTTCGCGGGCGGCGTTCGGCGAGTCGGCCGGCCTGCAGAGCCGCTACAACAGCATGGCCGCGGCGCTGTGGATCGCGGTGCTGGTCATCGTCGTGGCCTGGGCGCGCTGGCCTCGGTTCCGCGCGGTAGCGGTGGGCGGCACGGTGCTGGCCACGGTCGCCCTCGGCGCGCCGATGGCGCAGAGCGTGCGGGCCGACGCGCCCCGCCAACAGCTGCTGGCGGTGGCCGCGCGGATCGGGCACCCGGACGCCTTCACCGACCGGTTCCCCTCGCCCGGCGCGCTGCTGCCGCGGTTGCGGGCGCTCGGGCACTACCCCTTCTCCCCCACGTTCTCGCTGGGCTGCCCGGACGGGCTCACCGTCGACGACCGGGTCAGCACCGCGGGCTGGCGCTCCCCCAGCGTCGACTCCCTGCGCGAACCGCGCCCGGACGGCCGGGACGTCGTGCTCAACGTCGAGACCGACCAGGTCCAGGGCGGCGCGCGGATGCTCGAGGGCTGGGCGATCTCGGGGATCGAACGCGCCCGCTGCGTGGCGGTGCTCGACCAGGAGGGGACGGTCGTCGGCGGTGGCGTGGTCGACCTCCCGCGCTCGGACGCCGAGGCGGCCACACCGGGCATCGAGAGCGGGCTCGGGTTCCAGGCCGTCGCCCCGGCGCGACCGGGCCTTCTGCGCGTGGCCTTCCAGTTCCCCGACGGCTGGTGGATCCGGCCGCTGACCGAGAAACCGCAGGTGGCGCGATGAGCGTTCCGCACGTCTCCCTGCTGGCACCGGCCAAGGACGAACGCGACAGCCTGCCCGAGCTGATCGCCCAGGTCCAGCAGGCCATGGACGGCCAGCACCGCGCGTGGGAGCTGGTGGTCGTCGACGACGGCAGCAGCGACGACAGCTGGCGGGTCATCACCGAGCACGCCGCGCGGGACCCGCGGATCCGGGGCATCCGGCTGCGCCGGAACTTCGGCAAGGCCGCTGCGCTGGCGGCCGGAGTCGCCCAGCTGCGCGGCGAGCTGGTGGTCACCCTGGACGCCGACCTGCAGGACGACCCGGCCGAGATCCCGCGGTTGCTGGCCGAGCTCGACGACGGGGCGGACCTGGTCAGCGGGCACAAGGCGCAGCGCAAGGACCCGCTGGGCAAGCGGCTGCCGTCGAAGGTGTTCAACTGGATCACCGGCTTGATCACCGGGTTGCGGCTGTCGGACCACAACTGCGGGCTCAAGGCCGCGCGCACCGAGGTGTACCGGCGGGTTCCGCTGTACGGCGAGCTGCACCGCTACATCCCGGCGCTGGCGCACCAGCTGGGCTACCGGGTCGTGGAACGCACGGTCAAACACCGCCCCCGGCAGCACGGGGTGTCCAAGTACGGGCTGGAGCGCTACGCGCGGGGTGCGCTGGACCTGCTCACGGTCATGGCGCTGACCCGCTACGGGCGTCGTCCGGCGCACCTGTTCGGCGGGCTCGGCATGATCGCCGAAACGCTCGGAACCCTGGTGCTGGTGCACCTGACCGGGGTGTGGTTGTTCACCGAGGAATCGATCGGAACGCGCCCACTGCTGACGCTCGGGATCCTGTTGGAAATTCTCGGTGTGCAGATGGTCTCGTTAGGTCTTCTGGCGGAACTCGTGCTGCACCGGACGGGCCGGGAACACGATGTGACAGTGCTGGTGGCGGACCAGACCAGAAATGCCGGACAACACGCATCGTGACGGAACATTTCAATTCGGAACACAGCGCGGTAACGAGATCCTGACACCGCCATTGCCCAATACCTGACGCATTTGCGAAATAGGGCGGGGGGCGGCAGAACACACCCCGTCATCGCACGTAGGGTCTCCCCCGTGCAGCAAGAGTCGGCGAAGAAATTGCGGTTGCTCGCCACGCTCCTCGGGCTGGTCGGCACCGTGTTGGCGCTCATGGTTCCGTTCCTCCCCGTCAACCACAAGGTGGGGACGTTGCGGTGGCCGACGGCGGAAGGGACGAAACCCGTTTCCGCCCCACTGGTGACCTACGAACCGGTGTGGCTGGACGCGAAGATCCCGTGCGCCTCGGCGAGGAGTCTCGACGCGCGCTCCGAAGGCCCCGGTCTTCTGCTGAGCACCAACTCGCCCGATTCGGATTCGGGTCAGCTCACCGGTCTGGTGATGCAGGTCCGCGACGGGCAGGCGGAGCTCTACAACAAGGGCCAGCAGGTCGGCACCACGCCGCTGCCCACCGGTGACTGCACCCTGGAGGTGCGCGCCGACGCCGCGGGCACCAAGGCCTCCGTCGGCGGCGAGCGGTGGGTCAACCTGACCGGCGACCAGCGCCCGCAGGTGACCGGCATCTACTCCGGGCTCGAGGACGGTCGTGACGACGTCCGCGGCCTGGACTTCCAGGCCCGGGTGGACAACCGGTTCAGCTCGTGGGCCACGCCGCTGAAGACGGTCGTCATCCTGCTGACCCTGGCCTCGTTCATCGGCTCGGTGCTGTGCCTGCGCCGACTGGACGTGCTGGCCGGCCGACGAGCACCACGGCTGGCTCCACGACGCTGGTGGCGGCCGACGCTGCGCGATCTCTCGGTCTTCGTGGCGCTGGGCATCTGGTGGCTGATCGGGGCGATGACCTCCGACGACGGCTACGTGCTGAGCATGGTGCGCTCGGAGCAGAGCGCCGGGTACGTCAGCAACTACTACCGGTGGTTCGCCAACCCGGAATCACCGTTCGGCTGGTTCTACGAGGTCTACTCGTTGTGGGTGCGCGTCTCGACCGCGACCCCGTGGGTGCGGTTGCCGGCCCTGCTGATGGGCATCATCAGCTGGTTGCTGATCTCCCGCGAGGTCCTGCCCCGGCTGGGCCAGCAGGTGCGGCGCTCGCACGCCGCGGGTTGGGCCGCTGCCGCCGTGTTCCTCGCCTTCTGGCTGCCCTACAACAACGGCCTGCGCGCCGAGCCGGTCGTGGTGCTGTTCTCGCTGCTGGCGCTGTGCGCGGTGGAGCGTGCGGTGGCCACCGAGAGGCTGACGCCCGCCGCCCTGGGCCTGGTCGCCGCCGCGCTGTCGGTGGGCGTGAACCCGCACGGTCTGATCGCCGTGCTCCCCTACGTGGCCGGGTTCAAGCCGCTGCACCGGATGGTGCGCAAGCGAGCCCAGGAGTTCGGCTGGCTCCCGGTGCTCGCCCCGCTGTCCGCGTCCGGGTTCGTGATCCTCACGCTGGTCTTCTACGACCAGACGTGGCGTTCGGTGATGGACGCGATGGAGCTCAAGACCACCTTCGGCCCCAACGGGCACTGGTACGAGGAGCTCAGCCGCTACCTGATGCTGTTCAGCGAGAGCGCGGACGGGTCGCTGAGCAGGCGGTTCCCCGTGCTTCTGGTGATCTTGTGCGTGGTGACCTGCGGCGTCGTGCTGCTGCGCCGCGGCCGGATCCGCGGCGCGGGACTGGGCCCGAGCAGGCGCCTGCTCGCGGTGGCCGCGATGTCCTTCGCGGTGCTGGCCCTGACCCCCACCAAGCACACCCACCACTTCGGCATCTTCGCCGCGGTCGGCGGTGCCCTGGCGGCGCTCACGGCGCTGGCCACGAGCACCACGGTGCTGCGCTCGCGACGCAACCGGATGGCGTTCGTGACCGGCCTGCTGGTGATCCTGGCCTTCGCCGCCACCGGCCCGAACGCGTGGTGGTACGTCTCCGGCTGGGGCGTCCCGTGGTTCGACAAGCCACCGTCGATCAAGGGCTACCGGGCCAGCACGTTGATCCTGGGGCTCGCCGCGATCACCGCCGTGGTGGCCGTGGTCGAGCACCTGCGGATCGACGAGCGCAACCCGAAGGTCGTCGACGAGAGCTTCCACGCCAAGGAGAAGCGCAACCTCGCGTTGCGCTGGGGCACGGCTCCGCTGTCGGTGCTGTGCGCGCTGCTGGTGCTCGGTGAGCTCGCCGCGTTCGGCAAGGGCATCGTCGCGCAGGGGCACAGCTACACGCTGGGCACCGACAACATCAAGCAGCTCACCCAGAGCAGCTGCGGGCTGTCCGACGCGGTCGGGGTGGAGACCAACCCGCGCGAGGGCGTGCTGAAGGCGTCGGCGCAGCAACCGACGAAGGCCGCACCCGCGAAGCGACCCGACCTGCAGCTGCCGCCGCAGCGACTGGCGAACCAGGAGAACGCGGAGCAGTACCTGCAGCCCAAGCAGGTCGGGTTCACCGACCCGGGCGTGCCGCCGACCGACGAGTCCTCGCCCGACTCGCCGAACTGGCGTCCGCCGAACCAGTTCGGCGGACCAGAGGCCCCGGTGTGGGGCAGCTACGAGGAGGAAGGCCGGGGCACCGGCGAACTGCGCACCCCTTGGTACGACATCCCGGCGGAGGCCAAGAGCGGCAAGCTGCCGGTCGCGGTGAGCATCGCCGGCGCGGAGTCGGGTGCCAACCAGGTCTACTTCGAGCTGGGCAAGGACACGCCGCAGGGCTTCCAGGTCACGCACCGCTACCCGGTCCAGCAGGGCCCGCCGCCGGGGTGGCGCGATCACCGCTACATGCTCGGTGGTGAGGCCGAGGACGCCACGAAGCTGCGGATGGTGCTCGTCGACCAGTCGCTGGGCCAGACCGGGTGGCTGGCGGTGTCGGCGCCGCGCGTGCCGAAGCTGACGCAGCTCACCCGGTTCGTCGGCGACGACCCGACGTTCGTGGAGTGGCCCGCCGGGCTGGTGCACCCGTGCCTGGAGATCTCGGGCTTGTACAACGGCATCGCCGAGATCCCGAGGTTCCGGGTCAGCGGTGGCGAGCAGGTCCGGGACACCGGTGCGGGCTGGTCCTCGCCGGACGCCGGCGGACCGTTCGGCTGGCTGACGGTGTCCTCCAGCGCCCGGAACCTGCCGACGTACATGGAGAACGACCCGCAGAAGGACTGGGGCTCGCTGTACGAGGTGCACCCCTACACACCGAACGCCCTGCCGGCGTCGAAGGCGCTGGAGCTCCACACCGAGACGCACTCGGGTCTGTGGTCACCCGGCCCGCTCACGCAGGGCCTGGTGCTGCCGGGTGGCATGCCCAGCTCCGACGAGCGGACGGACGTCCCGGAGTTCGGCAGCGACGAGAACTGACCCCGGTCGCGCGAGCCCCCGGTCCCGCAGCGGACCGGGGGCTCGCTGCGTTCCCGGCGCCTGTGTCGGGGTGAGGCCGCACACTGGGTGCCGTGGGGTACTGGGAAGCGGCACCCCCCGCCGAACTGCGGGGTCTCGTCGCGTGCGTGTGGGGGCACCGGGACGTGCACGGTGGCGCGCAGCTGGTCGTGCCCGACGGGTGCGTGGACCTGGTCTGGCGCTCCGGCCGTTGCGAGCTCGTGGGGCCGGACACCGGGTCGTGGGTGTCGGACCTGGAGACCGGGAAGGCGGTCGTCGGGATCCGGGCACGGCCCGGGATGGCGCGGTTGCTGCTCGGCATCCCGGCCGGTGAGGTGCGGGACCAGCGGCTCGACGCCGTCGAGGTCTGGGGCTCCCGGGGACGAGCGCTCGCCGAGCAGCTCGGTGACCGTTCCGCCCCGGACCCCGCGCTGCTCGTGGAGTTCGCCCGGCAGCGGCTGGCCGAGTGGGAGCCGGACCGGGCCGCGGCCGCAGCCGTGGCCGCGCTGGACGACCCGCGACCTCCCTCGATCTCCGCTCTGGCGAGCCGCATCGGGGTGTCCGAGCGGCAGCTGCGGCGGCGGATCGGTGACGCGGTCGGGTACGGGCCGCAGACGCTCGTCGGCGTGCTGCGGTTCCAGCGGGCCGCGCGCAGCGGCGGCCGAGGCGGCCTCGCGGACCTCGCCCACCACTGCGGCTACGCCGACCAGGCCCACCTGACCAGGGAGTTCCGCAGGTTGTCCGGCACGACGCCGAAGCGCTACTTCGCCTCGTCGTAGGCCTGGAGCACCCGCAGCGCGTCGAGCGTGACCCGCGGCCTGCCCTCCAGGGCGGTGCTCGGCGACCACTCCCGCCAGTGGATCGGCCACCCGCCGTCCTCGCGCTGCTGGGCTGCCAGGTGGTCCAGCCCCCGCTCGACCTCGGCGTCGGTGAACCACTCCCGCGCCAGGCTCGTCGGGCTCGCCGCGTAGTCGCAGACCCCGGGGACCTCGCCGGAGGCGTAACCCGGGGCCACCCGCGCCTGCTCGGGGTGGTCGGGGTCGAGCAGCACGTACCCGGCTTCGCGGATCATCGCGCCGATCCGGGCCGCGGTCCGACGGGCGCGGTCCCTGTCGGGCACGTGGTCGAGGAACGCGATCGCGGCGGTGGCCTCGTACGGGTGGGTCTCGGTGAGCGCGTCGACGCGCTTCCAGCAGAAGTCGGTGGCGCCCGCCAGCCAGGGGTGCTCGACGGCGTTCTTGTGCAGCACACCGGCCAGCAGCGCGGTGGTCAGCAGCATGCCCTCGGGCTCCTCGGCGACGGGGATCCACGGGGCGTGCGGGTAGTCCCGCAGCCGGACGTCACCGCCCGGGACGCCGCCGTCGGGCCGGGTGATCGTGGTGAGGTGGTCGCAGATGCCCGGAGCGGCTTCAGCGCAGCACCCGATCTCGTCGAGGGTCGTCAGCGCCGTCCAGGTCTGCAGCGGCTGGCTGATCGGGCCGCGCGCGTCGGGCTCGAGGCCGTAGCCGTAGCCGCCGTCGGCGCAGCGGTAGGCCTCCAGCGCGGTGCGCACCGGCTCAGCCGGGCCACCGGCGTGGAGGTGTTCGAAGCGGCGTTGTTCGAGCACCCGCGCGGTGAGCCAGATGAAGTGCTCGGCGTCGGCCAGGCGCTGAGGTGTGCAACGAGTCATACGCCGACGCTAAGCGCAGATGGCCGACCCGTTCTTGAACGGATCGGCCATCTGCAGCGGGGATCGGGTCAGTCCTCGACCGGTGGACCGGACGGACGCGAGACCGCGCGGCGCCGCACCCGGCGGGCCGGGGCGGCCGGCTCGACGTTGGCGAGGCCGTCGTCGGTGGCCTGCGGCTGAGCCGGCTTGGAAACCACCAACGGCTGGGCCGGAGTCCCCGCGCTGCCGGCCGACCGGACGGCCTTCCGGCGGGGACGGGTGCCGTTGGCTGAGGGCTCCTGCGCGGCGTCCGGCTCCGGCTGCGTCGCGACCGGGGCCGCCGGGGCCTCGCTGACCTGCTGCTTCGCGGCAGCGGGCTCGGCCTTCTCGGTCGTCTCGACCGGCTCGGGCTTCGCCTCGGTCTTGGGCTCCTCGGCCTTCTGCTGCTGCTTGGCTTCGGCCTTGGGCTCGGGCTTGCGCTCCTCCGCCTTCGGCTCCTGCTCGGCCTTGGGCTGGGGCTTCTGCTCCTGCTCCGGCTTGGCCTCGGCCTTGGGCTCGGCCTTGGGCTCGGCCTTGGGCTCCGCCTTCGGCTCCTGCTCGGCCTCGGCCTTGCGCTCGGGCTTGGACTCCTCGACCTTCTGCTGCTGCTTGGCCTCGGCCTTCTGGTCGGTCTTCGTCTCCGAGGCCTGCTGCTCGGTGTCCTGCTGCTTGCCCCGGTTGCGGTTGCGGCGGCCACCGCCGTTGCCGCCACCGTTCTGGCCGCCGCCACCGCTGTTGCCGTGCTGGTGGGTGATCGGCTCGGTGGAGACCATCAGGCCGCGCCCGCGGCAGTGCTCGCAGGTGCTGCTGTAGGCCTCCAGCAGGCCGGTACCGACCCGCTTGCGGGTCATCTGCACCAGGCCCAGCGAGGTCACCTCGGCGACCTGGTGGCGGGTGCGGTCGCGGCCCAGGCACTCGGTGAGGCGCCGCAGCACCAGGTCGCGGTTGGACTCGAGCACCATGTCGATGAAGTCGATGACGATGATGCCGCCGATGTCGCGCAGCCGGAGCTGGCGGACGATCTCCTCGGCCGCTTCGAGGTTGTTGCGGGTGACCGTCTCCTCGAGGTTGCCCCCGGAACCGGTGAACTTGCCGGTGTTGACGTCGATCACCGTCATGGCCTCGGTGCGGTCGATCACGAGGTAACCGCCGGAGGGCAGCCAGACCTTGCGGTCCAGGGCCTTGGCGATCTGCTCGTTGATCCGCTTCTCGTGGAAGACGTCGTTCTTGCCGACGTGCTTCTCCAGCCGGTCGGCCAGGTCGGGCGCGACGTGCTGGACGTAGGCCTCGATCGTCTCCCACGCGTCGTTGCCCTGGATGGTCATCGACGAGAAGTCCTCGGTGAACAGGTCGCGGACGACCTTGATCAGCAGGTCGGGCTCCTCGTAGAGCAGCTGCGGGGCGTTCGCGCCGGAGCTCTCCGACTTCTCCTTGATGACCTCCCACTGCGCCTGCAGCCGCCGCACATCGCGGTCCAGGGCTTCCTCGCTGGTGCCCTCGGAGGCGGTGCGGATGATCACGCCGGCGTTCTCCGGCACGATCCGCTTGAGGATCTCCTTGAGCCGCTTGCGCTCGGTGTCGGGCAGCTTGCGGCTGATGCCGGTGGCACCACCGCCGGGCACGTAGACCAGGAACCGGCCGGGCAGGCTGATCTGGGTGGTCAGGCGCGCGCCCTTGTGGCCGACCGGGTCCTTGGTGACCTGAACCAGGACGCTGTCGCCGGTCTGCAGCGCCTGCTCGATGCGACGGGCCTTGCCCGCCAGCCCGGCGGCGTCCCAGTCGACCTCACCGGCGTAGAGGACCGCGTTGCGGCCCCGGCCGATGTCGACGAAGGCGGCCTCCATGCTGGGCAGCACGTTCTGCACGCGGCCCAGGTAGACGTTGCCGACCAGCGAGCCGCTGCCCGAGGAGGTCACGAAGTTCTCGACGAGGACGTTGTCCTCGAGGACCGCGATCTGGGTCTGCTCGCCGTTCTGGCGGACGACCATCTTGCGGTCGACCGACTCGCGGCGGGCCAGGAACTCCGACTCCGACAGCACCGGAGCGCGGCGGCGACCGGCCTCGCGGCCGTCCCGGCGGCGCTGGCGCTTGGCCTCCAGGCGGGTCGAACCCTTGACCGCGCGGACCTCGTCATCGCTGGAGTCCTGCCGCGACGGCTCGGGCGCGGGCTCGCGGACGTGCACCACCGTGTTCGGCGGGTCGTCCTCGCGGGTACCGCTCTCGTCGTCGGACGAGCCCTTGCGGCGGCGACGACGGCGACGACGGCGGGTGCCCTCCGACGGGCCTTCGGAGTCGGAGGACTGCTCGTCTGCGGACTCCTCCGAGCTCTCGCCCGAGGAGTCGGTCTGGGTGGTCTCGGACCGGGTGTCCTCGGAGCCGTCCTCGCCACCGGTCTCAGTGTCGGAGTCGGCTCCGCGGCCACGACCGCGTCCGCGACGACCGCGGCGGCGACGACGGCGGCCACCGGCATCACCCGACTCCTCGTCGCCCTCGCTCGACGACTCGGTGCGGCCCTCGTCGGAGGCGGACTTCTCCGCGGGCTCCTCGGTGGACTCCGCCTCGGCTTCGGGCTCGGGTTCAGGCTTGGCCGGAGCGGGCTGCTGCGCCGGCGGCTGCGGGGGCAGGAACATCGCCTCCGGGGCCGCGAACATCGGTGTCAGGCCTGCGGAGGCGGGCTCCTGCGCGTCGGCCGCCTGGGCCGGGGTGAAGTCCGCAGCGGGCACCCCGGGGCTCTGCTCGCTCTCGGCCGCCTGAGCGGTCTCGGCCGCCCCGGCCGCCTGAGCGGTCTTTGACGCTCCGGTGGTCCCGGCCGCCCCTGTGGCCTCTGACGCCCCGGTGGTCCCGGCCGCCCCGGTGGCCTCTGACGCCCCGGTGGCCTCTGACGCCCCGGTGGTCCCGGACGCGGTGGTCCCGGCGGCCTCTTCGGAGGCGGGAGCGGACTCGGCCGCGTCCTCGCCTTCCTCGGCGACCATCTCCGGGTTCAGCGTCTGCACGACGCGCAGGGCGACGTCCCGGTTGATGTTCGACTGAGCGCTGCGGACGGGCTCACCGATCTCGTCGAGCGCCTTGATGACCTCCCGGCTGCTGGCGCCCAGCAGCTTGGCCAGTGCGTGGACCCTGAGCTTGGCGGGCAGCTCGATCGTGCCCTGCTCCTCCTGGGTAGGTGTGGGCGATTGCCCGCTGGCGTTGTTCCCAGCGGGCGTGTCCATGTTCAACATCCAGCTCCTCCGCCCCCGGGCGCGTCCGGGTGGACGCGGCCGCACAGAGGCATGTGCGATCTTCTTGTCTCCGCCGCCCGCAGGCGACGGCAATTCTTCGTGGTCCCCTCCGCCCCGGACCCTGCAGGCCGGGAAGCCGTACGGCGGGTCGACGACGTCACGCCGTCCGTCACCCGCCCGCGGGCTCTCCCGCCGGAGTCCGGTCGCCGTCTGAGTCCTGGGCCAACGGGTCGGCAATGCCTCCCCCGTCGTCGAGCCGACCCTGTTCCAGCCGGGTCGCGCTCACGGCGGCCGACGGTGCCAGACCGGCGACGACACGCAGGGCGCTCAGTACGTCGTCGGGCCGTACGACGGGTGTTGTCTGCCGCACGACCGTTACGAGTATCCCATACGGTGCGGACGCCTCGGGCCAATCGTCCACCCGGGCGGTCGCGTCGCGAGTTTGATCACGCTGCGCAATCGGCCGACGACCCTCCCAGACCTCGGCGCTGAGCAGCGCGGAGCGGGCGTCGATGGTGCGCCTGCCGTCCTTGGTCATGCGCTCGACCAGGGCACTTTCAGCGTCCATCAGCTGCTGCGCGGCCCGGCGCAGCTCGTCCACACCGGTGCCGGGCACGTCGATGCGCCACTTGCTGACCTCGAGCCGATCAGCGAGCGCTCCGGGACGTGCCTGGACCGCTTGGAGCAGGTCGATCCCGTCGGGCAGCGCGGTGTCGAGCTCCACGCGCAGCGCCTCGGGGTCGACCTCTTCCACCAGCTGCAGCTCGACGTACTCGGCCTCGCTGGACACGCCTGTCGGCACTGCTCCGGCCCACGACACCTTCGGGTGAGGGCTGAAGCCTTGGGAGTAGGCCATCGGGACGCCGGCCCGGCGCAGCGCGCGCTCGAAGGTGCGCGCCACGTCGCGGTGCGAGGTGAACCGCAGCCTGCCCCTCTTGGCGTAGCGCACGCGCAGCTTCTGCACCGGCGGCGCCGAAGGATTGGGGTGATCTCGCCTACTCAGAATGCCTCCCCGACCATGATCGTCACCGCCGGCCCCCGGACCGCTCACGATGTCGATGCTTGCTCGCTCAACCGCGCGGTGACAACACCCGCGGGAAGTTTTTTCATCTTGGACCGTACCCGGCCAGTAGTGGCGCGCACGTCCGTGCGCGGTCGTGCGCGCCGCCGCGGGAAGCGCAGATCAGCCCTGGGTGAAGGCCGGGTTCTGCACCGGCGAGCCCTGTCCGACCGGTGAGATCGGGAGCAGTTTTCGCCCGGTCGGGCCCACCTCGATGTCGGTGCCCATGGTCGGGCACACGCCGCAGTCGAAGCACGGCGTCCACCGGCAGTCGTCCTGCTCACGGGCGTCGAGGGCGTCCTGCCAGTCCGCCCACAGCCACTCCTTGTCCAGCCCGGAGTCCAGGTGGTCCCAGGGCAGGACCTCGTTCTCGGTGCGCTCGCGGGTGGTGAACCAGGCCAGGTCGACGCCGAACTCCGCGAGCTCGGCCTCGGCGCAGTCCACCCAGCGCTCGTAGGAGAAGTGCTCGTTCCAGCCGTCGAACCGGCCGCCCTCGCGCCACACGCGTTCGATCACCCGGCCGAGCCTGCGGTCACCGCGCGAGAGCAGGCCTTCGACCAGCGAGGGCTTGCCGTCGTGGTAGCGCATGCCGATGTTGCGGCCCAGCGAGCGGTCGGTGTTGATCGCCTCGCGGAGCTTGCGCAGCCGGTCGTCGATGGTCTCGGGATCGGTCTGCGAGGCCCACTGGAACGGGGTGTGCGGCTTGGGCACGAACCCGCCGATGGAGATCGTGCACCGGATGTCCTTGCGCCCGGAAGCCGCGCGACCCGCGCGGATGACCTCCTTGGCCATCTCGGCGATCTGCAGGACGTCGGAGTCCTCCTCGGTGGGCAGACCGCACATGAAGTACAACTTGACCTGCCGCCAGCCGTTGGCGAAGGCCGCCGAGACCGTGCGGATCAGGTCCTCCTCGGAGACCATCTTGTTGATCACCCGGCGGATCCGCTCGCTGCCGCCCTCGGGCGCGAAGGTCAGCCCCGAGCGGCGGCCGTTGCGGGACAGCTCGTTCGCCAGGTCGATGTTGAAGGCGTCGACCCGGGTCGACGGCAGCGACAGGCCGGTGTTGGTGCCCTCGTAGCGGTCCGCGAGGCCCTTGGTGATCTCGGCGATCTCGGAGTGGTCGGCGGAGGACAGCGACAGCAGGCCGACCTCCTCGAAGCCGGTGTTCTCCAGCCCCCGCTGGACCATCTCGCCGATGCCCTCGATGGAGCGTTCGCGCACCGGACGGGTGATCATGCCGGCCTGGCAGAAGCGGCAACCCCGGGTGCAGCCGCGGAAGATCTCCACGCTCATCCGCTCGTGCACGCTCTCGGCCAGCGGGACCAGCGGCTGCTTCGGGTACGGCCAGTCGTCGAGCTCCATCGTGGTGCGCTTGAACACCCGGTGCGGTGCGCGCTCGCAGCGGGGCACGACGTCGGTGATCGCACCATCCGCGCCGTAGGAGACGTCGTAGAACTTGGGGACGTAGACGCCGCCGGACTCGGCCAGCCGCATCAGCAGCTCGTCACGCCCACCCGGGCAGCCCTCGCCCTTCCAGCGGCGGATCGCCTCGGTGATCTCCAGGACGGCTTCCTCGCCGTCGCCGAGCACGGCGGCGTCGAGGAAGTCGGCGATCGGTTCGGGGTTGAACGCGGCGTGCCCGCCGGCCAGCACGATCGGGTGGTCGTCGGTGCGGTCCACCGCGTGCAGCGGGATGCCCGCCAGGTCCAGCGCGCTGAGCAGGTTCGTGTAGCCCAGCTCGGTGGCGAAGCTGACGCCCAGGACGTCGAAGGCGCCCACCGGCCGGTGCGCGTCCACGGTGAACTGCGGGATGCCGTGCTCGCGCATCAGCTCTTCGAGGTCCGGCCACACGGCGTAGGTGCGCTCGGCCAGCACGTCGGCCTGCTCGTTGAGCACCTCGTAGAGGATCTGGACGCCCTGGTTCGGCAGCCCGACCTCGTAGGCGTCGGGGTACATGAGGCACCACCGGACGGTGGCGTCCTCCCACGCCTTCACGCTCGAGTTGAGCTCGCCGCCCACGTACTGCACGGGCTTGGAAACCCGCGGCAGCAAGGGCTCCAACCTGTCGAAAACGGACTCCACAGCCACGCGACCAGGGTAGAGGTCCTTCGACCGAGCGCCGAGCGGGGGCGATCCCAGCCGGGGGCGCTGTGCTGCACACCCGCAGGCGGCGCAGCCGCGAGGCGTGAGGACCACCCTCGCAGCTTGCACCGCCGCGGGTTGTGACACGTCGTCTGGCGAGCACGCCGTGACGCCGTGCGGGTCGTGCATCGGGAGCGGCGCGCGGAGTCCAGACGGCGTGTCAGGTTCCGCTACCCGCACCGACGAGCGAGGTGACCGGCTCAGGCCCCCAGCTCGGGGAACCAGAGCTTGAGCTCTCGGGCTGCGGACTCGGGCGAGTCCGAGCCGTGGACCAGGTTGTACTGGACCTCCAGGCCGTAGTCGCCGCGGATGGAGCCCGGGGCGGCCTTCTCGACCGGGTCGGTGCCACCGGCGAGCTGGCGGAAGGCCGCGATGGCCTTCGGGCCCTCGACGCAGGCCGCCACGACCGGGCCGCCGGTGATGAACTCGATCAGGCTCTCGAAGAACGGCTTGCCGTCGTGCTCGGCGTAGTGCTGCTCGGCGAGCTGGCGGTCGACGTTCTTGAGCTCCAGCGCGACCAGCTTCAGGCCCTTGCGCTCGATCCGGCTGATGACCTCGCCGACGAGTCCCCGCTCGACACCGTCGGGCTTGACCAGCACCAGAGTGCGCTCGCTCACGTTCTCTCTCCTCACGTCACGGTTGCGCCGAGCGAGAAGACCCGGCGCCCGAATTGACCGTCAGCGTATCGATGCAGGTGAACCCACCTCTCCCGGGGTTCGGACCACTGACGTCCGCCCTGCCGCACTCCGGGGGTGGAGTTCTTCCGCCGCATCCGCGCGGACCCTGGTGCGAGTCCGCTCGGGCCGCTAGCTTCACGGCCGAACCGACTGGCCGTGTCCGACGAGGAGGTCATGATGCGCGCCGCCGTGCACACCGCCGCCAACGCACCACTGCGGATCGAGGACCTGGACGATCCCACCCCGAGGGCCGGCGAGGTCGCCATCGACGTGCGCTCCTGCGGCGCGTGCCACAGCGACCTGCACGTCATCAAGGGTGAGCTGCCGTTCCCCACGCCGGCCGTGCTCGGCCACGAGGTCGCCGGGGTGGTCTCCGAGCTCGGGTCCGGGGTCAGCGGGCTGTCCGTGGGCGACCCGGTCGTGACCAGCTTCATCATGCCGTGCGGCCAGTGCGGGCAGTGCTCGCGCGGCAACGAGGAGATCTGCGAGCGCTTCTTCCGGTTCAACCGGGGCCAGGGCAAGCTCTACGACGACGACACGCGGCTGCACAGGCCCGGCGGCGAGCCGGTCTGGATGTACTCGCAGGGCGGCATGGCCGAACGCTGCGTCACCCCGGCCAGCTCGGTGTACCGGGTGCCAGACGGGGTCGAGCTCTCCGACGTCGCCTCGGTCGGCTGCTCGACGATGACGGCTTACGGCGCGCTGCGGCACGCGGCGAACGTGAAGGTCGGTGACACCGTGGCGGTGGTGGCCGCCGGTGGTGTCGGCTCCGCGCTGATCCAGCTGGCGGCGGTGTTCGGCGCGTCGATGATCATCGCGGTGGACATCAACGACGCCAAGCTGGAAGGCGCCCGCGAGCTGGGGGCCACCCACGTGGTCAACTCGTCCGAAGTGGACGCTCCCGCGGTGATCCGCGAGCTGACCGGCGGGCGCGGCGTGGACGTCGCCTTCGAGGCGCTGGGCGCGGTCCCGACGTTCAACGTCGCCCGGGACTCGGTCGTCGAAGGCGGCCAGGTGGTGGTCGTCGGCATCGCCGCCAAGGGCACCACCGGTGAGTTCGACCTCGCCACGATCGCCCGGCGCAAGCTGCAGATCAAGGGTTCCTACGGCGCCAAGCCCCGCCGCGACATGCCGGTCCTGCTCGACCTCGTCGCCCGCGGCCAGCTGCGCCCGCAGGACGCGATCAGCCGCCGCTACCCGTTCGAGAAGGTGCAGGACGCCTTCGACGCCCTCAACCGAGGCGAGATCCTCGGCCGAGCCGTCGTCGACCTCGCCTGATCGAGGAACGGAATTCGAATGTCGCGCGAAGTTCGAAGACTCTCCGTCGGAGTCGAACTTCGCGCGCACGTCGAACGCTCTCCACGGGAGTTCAACTTCGCGCGAAGTTCGACCGGGCCCTGTTCCCGGAGGAGGAGTTCCCCACCTGAGAGATTTCCGATGGTGGGGTTTCGGCAGAGCCACTCCCGCGCAGGAGGGCTCCCCGCAGGAGGGCTCCCCGCAGGAGGAGTCCCCGCAGGAGGAGTCCCCGCAGGAGGAGTCCCCGCAGGAGGAGTCCCCGCAGGAGGAGTCCCCGCAGGAGGAGTCCCCGCAGGAGGGCTCCCCGCAGGAGGGCTCCCCGCAGGAGAGGTTCCAGCCGGTGGGGCCCGGCCGGGGATGGTCAGTCTGAGCCCTCGGGGTAGCCCGGGGGGTGGCCGAGCTGGTCGTAGAGCCGGCCCTCGCGCATCCGCGTGGCGATGTCCTTGCGCAGGTGCAGGATGTAGGCCCAGATCAGCGCGAAGATCACGCCCATGATGCCGATCGACGGGTGGATGAACGCGCACACGATCATCGCCGCCTGCAGCGCGAGCGCGAAGCCCAGGCCCCACGGACGGCGCTGCACGAAGGCCGCCACCAGCATCAGCACCGACAGCACGATGACGACCACGAAGCCGGCGCTGGACACCCCGCCGCCGAACTTCCACACCACCGGCAGCGCCAGCAGGAACGTGATGAACTCCAGCGCCAGGGTGGCCGCCATGATGCCGCGCAGGCCCTTCCACGGGTCGCGCACGCCTTCCGGCGCCTCCGGCAGGCCCTTCTCGGGCCGGGACTCCTCCGCCACGTCCGCTCCCGTCTCGCTCACGCGGGCTCCTTGCCGAACAGGGCGCGGGCCTCGCCCGCGGTCACCACGGACCCGGTGATCACCACACCACCGCCGGACATCGACTCACCAGGGTCTTCGGTCTCCTCCGCGAGCTGGATCGCCTGCTCGACGGCGTTGTCCAGGCGCGGCTCGACCATGATCCGGTCCTGCCCGAAGATGTCGAGCGCGATGCCGGCCAGCTCGTCGGGGTCCATCGAGCGCGGCGAGGAGTTGCGGGTCAGCACCAGCTCCTCCACCACCGGCTCCAGCTCGGCGAGGATGCCGCGCGCGTCCTTCTCGCCCAGCACGCCGACCACCGCGACCAGCTTGCGGAAGGAGAACTCCGATGTGAGCCCCTCGGCCAGGGCGCGGGCGCCGTGCGGGTTGTGGGCGGCGTCGACCAGCACCGCGGGCGCCGCGCGCACGCGCTCCAGCCTGCCGGGCACGATGACCGAGGCGAACCCGGCCCGGATCCGCTCGACGTCGAGCTGCCGGTCCGCGCCCGCCCCGAAGAAGGCCTCCACGGCGGCCAGCGCGAGGGCGGCGTTGCGGGCCTGGTGCTCGCCGTGCAGCGGCAGGAAGATCTCGTCGTAGACACCGCCGAGCCCTTGCAGCTTGAGCACCTGGCCGCCGACCGCGACCGTGCGCTCCAGCACGCCGAACTCCTGACCTTCGCGCGCCACGGTGGCGTCGACCTCGGCGACCCGCTTCATGATCTCCTGCTGCGCCTCGACCGGCTGGGAGGCCATGACCACGACGGAGTTGGACTTGATGATCCCGGCCTTCTCCCGGGCGATCCCGGCGAGGTCGGTGCCGAGGTACTCGGCGTGGTCGAGCGCGACCGGGCAGATCACCGCGACGTGGGCGTCGACGACGTTGGTGGCGTCCCAACTGCCGCCGAGACCGACCTCGACCACGCCGACGTCGACCGGCGCCTCGGCGAACGCCGCGAAGGCCATGCCGGTGAGCACCTCGAACTTGCTCATCTTGACGTCGCTCTGGGAGTCCACGATGGACACGTAGGGCGCGACGTCGCGGTAGGCCTCGACGTAGCCCTCGGGGCTGATCGGGCCGCCGTCGACACCGATGCGCTCGGTGGCCAGCTGCAGGTGCGGGCTGGTGTAGCGGCCGGTGCGCAGTTCGAGCGCGGTCAGCAGGGCGTCGACGATGCGCGTCGTCGAGGACTTCCCGTTGGTGCCCGCGACGTGCACGACCGGGTAGCCGCGCTGCGGCTCGGCGAGCAGGTCGGTGAGCGCGCGGATGCGGTCCAGCGACGGCTCGATCTTGGTCTCCGGCCAGCGTTCGTTGAGCTCGGCCTCCACCACGCGCAGCTCGTGCAGCGCGGCCGGATCCATGCCGGTCACGTACCCACTCCCCTACCAACGACGGAATGCCGAGGGTGAAGTCTACGTCTCCCCAGGTGGACGGGGTGTCCAGGCCCGTCGAGGGGCGAGGGGCCCTCCCGCGGAGGGCCCCTCGTCCACGATGTGCGTCAGCCCTGCGGGAGCGCCTCCAGGCGGGCGGTGATGCGGGCGATGTCGGCCTCGGCGACCTCGCGGCGGGACTTGATCTTGTCGACGACCTCGGCCGGCGCCTTCTCCAGGAACGCCTGGTTGCCGAGCTTCTTGTCGGCCCCGGCCAGCTCCTTCTCAGCCGCGGCGAGGTCCTTGGTCAGCCGCTTGCGCTCGGCCTCGACGTCGATGGCACCGGAGAGGTCCAGCTCGACGTTCACCGTGCCGCCGGTCAGGCCGACTTCGATGGAAGCGGAGGAGGTGAACTCCTCGCCCGGCTCGGTCACCTTCGCCAGCGACCGCACCGCGGGCACGTGCTCGCCCAGACCCAGCTCCTCGACCCCGCTGAGCCGCGCCGCGACCTTCTGGCCGGGCTTGAGCCCCTGGTCGGAGCGGAACCGGCGGATCTCGGTGATCAGCTTCTGGGTCGCCGCGATCCGGTCGGCGGCGGCGCTGTCGGCCTCCCCTCCGGTGGGTTTCGGCCAGTCGGCGATCACCACGGACTCGCGCCCGGTCAGCGCCGTCCACAGGGTCTCGGTGAGGAACGGGATGATCGGGTGCAGCAACCGCAGCAGCACGTCGAGGACGTGGCCGAGCACCTCGCGGGTGCGCTCGGCGCGCTCCTCGGAGACGTCCACCTGGACCTTGGACAGCTCCAGGTACCAGTCGCAGAACTCGTCCCAGGTGAAGTGGTAGAGCGCCTCGGTGGCCTTGGCGAACTGGAAGTCCTCCAGCATCTCGTCCACGTAGGACACCAACGCGTCGGCGCGGTCCAGGATCCACCGGTCGGCGTCGGTCAGCGCGTCGTGGTCGAGCGGCTCGGACGGCACGCGCGCACCGTTCATCAGCGCGAACTTGGTGGCGTTGAACAGCTTCGTGCCGAAGCTGCGCGACGCCGAGACCCACTCCTCGCTGATCGGCGAGTCGGTGCCCGGGTTCGCCCCGCGCGCCAGGGTGAACCGCAGCGCGTCGGTGCCGTAGGTGTCCATCCACTCCAGCGGATCGACGGTGTTGCCCGCGGACTTCGACATCTTCTTGCCGTGCGCGTCGCGGACCATGCCGTGCAGCGCGATGGTCTTGAACGGGATCGCCTCCTCCGGGTCCCGGTCCTTCATCGCGTACAGGCCCATCATCATCATCCGGACGACCCAGAAGAAGAGGATGTCGTAGCCGGTGACCAGCACGGACGTCGGGTAGAACTTGTCCAGGTCCGGGGTTTCCTCGGGCCAACCCATGGTCGAGAACGGCCACAGGCCCGAGGAGAACCAGGTGTCGAGGACGTCCTCGTCCTGGTGCCAGCCCTCGCCCGAGGGCGGCTCCTCGTCCGGTCCGACGCAGACGACCTCGCCGTTGGGGCCGTACCAGATCGGGATCCGGTGACCCCACCACAGCTGCCGCGAGATGGCCCAGTCGTGCAGGTTGTCGACCCAGTCGAAGTAGCGCTTGGCCATCTCCGGCGGGTGCACCGCGACGCGGCCGTCGCGGACGGCGTCCCCCGCCGCCTTGGCCAGCGGGCCGACCTTGACGAACCACTGCAGCGACAGGCGCGGCTCGATCGGCTCCTTGGAGCGCGAGCTGTGCCCGACGCTGTGCACGTAGGGACGCTTCTCGGCGACGATGCGGTCCTGCTCGCGCAGCGCCTCGCGCACCGCCACCCGGGCCTCGAAGCGGTCCATGCCGTCGAAGCGCGTGCCGGTGTGGGCGATCCGGCCCTGCTCGTCCATGATCGTGAGCATCGGCAGGTCGTGCCGCTTGCCGATCTCGAAGTCGTTCGGGTCGTGGGCCGGGGTCACCTTGACCGCGCCGGTGCCGAACTCGGGGTCGACGTGCTCGTCGGGAACGACAGGGATCTTGCGGCCGGTGAGCGGCAGCTCCACCTCGGTGCCGACGACGTGCTTGTAGCGCTCGTCGGCGGGGTGCACCGCGATGGCGGTGTCACCGAGCATCGTCTCGACACGCGTGGTGGCCACCACGATCGAGTTCTCGCCGTTGCCGTAGCGCATGGAGACGAGCTCGCCCTCGACCTCCTTGTGCTCCACCTCGATGTCGGAGATCGCGGTGCGCATCTCCGGCGACCAGTTGACCAGCCGCTCGGCGCGGTAGATCAGGCCGTCGTCGTAGAGGTTCTTGAAGATCGTCTGGACGGCGCGGGACAGCCCGTCGTCCATGGTGAAGCGCTGGCGGGACCAGTCGACGCTGTCACCGAGACGACGCATCTGGGACAGGATGGCCCCGCCGTGCTTCTCCTTCCACTGCCAGACGCGCTCCAGGAACTTCTCGCGGCCCAGCTCCCGGTGGTCGATGCCCTCGTCGCGCAGCTGCTTCTCCACGAGCGCCTGCACGGCGATGCTGGCGTGGTCCATGCCCGGCAGCCACAGGGCTTCGTAGCCCTGCATCCGGCGGCGCCGGGTGAGGACGTCCATCAGCGTGTGCTCGAAGGCGTGGCCGATGTGCAGGCTGCCGGTGACGTTCGGCGGCGGGATGACGATCGAGAACGGCGGCTTGTCGCTGTTCGCGTCGGCGGTGAAGTACTCGGCGGCTACCCAGCGCTCGTACAGCTCGGCCTCTACGTCGGCCGGGTTCCAGGTCGACGGGAGTTCACGGTTCGCTGCGGCTGCACGGGTCTGTGTCACACGTCGGATTCTACGAGTGCCCGGACAGCGGTTTTCCCGGGCATACCACCGGCCCGGACCAGCGGCGACGTGACCCTGGCATGCAGCGAGGGGGCGCGGCTCAGCAGCCGCGCCCCCTCAGCGGAGCCCGAGGTCAGCCGGTGAAGAGCTTGGTGACCTTGGCGATGAGCTCGTAGAGGCCGTAGAGGAACGGAACACCCACCCAGAGCCAGGCGATGACCAGGAGGACCTTGCGGTTCGCGGTCGTCACTTGTCCCCTCCTTCCGCCGGTTCGTGGAACTTCGGGTTGACCGGGCGGACCAGCTCGTTGGCGATGAAGCCCACCACCAGCAGGCCGATCATGATGGAGAGGGAGGCCGCGTACAGGTCCGGTCCTTCAGCACCGCCGGCTTCCTGCGCGTCGGCGACGGCGTTGACGATCAGCGGACCGAACACGCCCGCCGCCGACCACGCGGTGAGCAGCCGCCCGTGGATCGCGCCGACCTGCAGGCTGCCGAACAGGTCCTTCAGGTAGGCCGGGATGGTGGAGAACCCACCACCGTAGAAGGACAGGATCAGGATCGCGCACAGCACGAACACCGGGACGCCGACCGAGCCGAACAGCAGGATCCCCAGGTAGAGCAGGGCTCCTCCGCCCAGGTACAGGCGGTAGATGTTCTTCCGACCCACGACGTCCGATGTGGACGACCAGACGAACCGCCCGGCCATGTTGGTCAACGACAGCAGCGCCACGAACCCGGCCGCCGCACCGGTCGCCACCGGGGTCGGGCTGGCCTCGAAGAAGTCCACGATCATCGGCGCGGCCTTCTCCAGGATGCCGATGCCCGCGGTGACGTTGCAGCACAGGACCACCCACAGCAGCCAGAACTGCGGGGTGCGGATGGCGTTGTTGGCCGTCACCTCGGCCGAGGTGACCATCGGCTTGGCGACCTGCTCGGGCATCGACTTCGGCTTCCAGTCCGGAGCCGGAACCCGGACGAGCAGCGCGCCCAACGACATGAACACCGCGTAGACCACGCCGTGCACCAGGAAGGTCTGGGCGATCCCGGACCGGTCCTCGCCGAAGGTGTCCAGCATCTGCGTCGACCACGGCGAGGCGATCAGCGCACCGCCGCCGAAGCCCATGATCGCGATGCCGGTGGCCATCCCCGGGCGGTCCGGGAACCACTTCATCAACGTCGACACCGGCGAGATGTAGCCGATGCCCAGACCGATGCCGCCGACGAAACCGTAGCCGAGCACCACGAGCCAGTACTGGCCCAGCGCCACGCCCAGCGAGGAGATCAAGAAACCGAGCGAGAAGCAGGTCGCCGACACCGTCATCGCCCAGCGCGGCCCGCGCTTCTCCACCGTCGTGCCGCCCAGCGCGGCCGAGAGCCCGAGCATCACGATGCCCAGCTGGAACGGCAGGGCGCTCAGGGTCCCGGACAGGCCGAGCGCGTCCTCGAGCGGAGGCTTGAACACGCTCCACGCGTAGACCTGGCCGATCGACAGGTGCACCGCCAGCGCTGCCGGTGGGATCAGCCACCTGCTCCAATCTGGTGGAGCGACGATTCGACTGGGCGAAAGCAGCCCTGAAACCATTGGGCCTCCCGGCTTCGCGACGTTGATCAGCGCGCCGAGCATACTGTTGGCGACGGCCCGGAACGAGCCATCTCCTTCAAACCGCAATGAAGTTCCGAGGAGGCGTGATGGGACGTGTCACGGTACGTCGGCCAGTGCTGCGCATCACCGAGAGCAGCCACCGGACCAGGCCGGACGCGCTGGCCGCCGAGGAGCCGCTGGAAGTCCGGGTCAACGGCAAGCCGCTGTCGGTGACGATGCGCACGCCCGGTCACGACGTGGAGCTGGCGCACGGGTTCCTGCTCACCGAGGGTGTCATCGGCGAACCCGACGAGCTGGCCACGGCCCGCTACTGCGACAGCCCCGGACCCGACGGCCGCAACACCTACAACGTGCTCGACGTCGCACTGGCCCCGGGCGTGCCGATGCCGGACGCCTCGGTGGAGCGCAACTTCTACACGACCTCCTCGTGCGGCGTGTGCGGCAAGGCCGCGCTGGATTCCGTCAAGCTCCGCACCCACCACTCGCCCGCCACCGACCCGGTGAGCGTCGGGTCGACCACCCTCATCGGACTGCCGGACGCGTTGCGCGCGGCCCAGCGCGTGTTCGACTCGACCGGCGGCCTGCACGCGGCCGGTTTGTTCGACTCGGACGGTGAGCTGCTGGTCGTGCGCGAGGACGTGGGCAGGCACAACGCGGTGGACAAGGCGCTGGGCTGGGCCCTGATGCAACGCCGGGTGCCGCTGGCGGGGTGCGTGCTGATGGTCTCGGGCCGGGCGTCGTTCGAGCTCGTGCAGAAGGCGGCGATGGCCGGCGTGCCGGTGCTCGCGGCGGTCTCCGCACCGTCGTCGCTGGCCGTGGACCTGGCCGAGGAGCAGGGCATGACGCTCGTCGGCTTCCTGCGCGGGTCCTCGATGAACGTCTACACCGGAGCCGAGCGGATCTCGATCGCCGGGACCGGGTGACGAACAGCTGGAGCCTTGGCAGGATTGCGGCCGGTGTCGAGGAGGAGGGATGGATTGCCGCATCGGAGATCGTTCGGAAGCGCGCTGTCGAGGCGCGCTCTGCTGACCTCGGGAGTGGCCGGCATCACAGCGGCCGGGCTCGGGCTGAGCACCGACAGCGCAGGCGGACCCGTCGAGCAACGGGTGTCGCTGGCCTCGAACGTCTCGGTCGAGCGGATCTACTCGCACGCCCGCAACCAGGCCATCGACATGGTCGCCATCCACCCCAGGAACGTGTCGTCGCGGGGGCTCCCGGTGTGCCTGATGCTGCACGGGCGCTTCGGCGACGCGCTGGACTCGGTCGCCGGCCTTCCCGCGTGGTTGTCGAACTCCGTTGCCGCCGGGCGCGTTCCCCCCTTCACGCTGCTCTCCGTGGACGGTGGTTCGAACAACTACTGGCACCGCCGCCCCGGAGACGACGCGATGACCATGCTCCTCGACGAGGTGCCGCAGTGGTTGTCCGAGCGCGGTCTGGGCGAACCGATCGCGGCGGCGGGCATCTCGATGGGCGGCTTCGGGGCCCTGGTGTACGCCCGGCGGCGCCGCGAGCTCGGCGACCCGATCCAGACGGCCGGCGTGATCGCTCCCGCGCTGCACACCAGCTGGCGGGAGATGCGCAAGCGGCGCGCGTTCACCAACGAGGCGGAGTGGCGGGCCATCGACCCCCTCCGCCACGTCGACGCCCACGGTGACCTGCCCCTCGGGGTCTGGTGCGGCAACGGCGACAAGTTCATCGAGGGCACCCGCCGCTTCATCCGCCTCGCCCGGCCGACCTACGCCTCGACGAGCCCGGGGCGCCACAACAAGACCTACTTCCGCAAGGCCCTCCCGGAACTCGTCGACTTCATCGGCGGCCACATCCGCACCTGAGTCCCCGGGGATTCGGCGAGCCACGCGGGTGATCGGTGATCGCCGAACCTCGTCCGCTGCTCACACGGAACCCGGCGTAGTCCGGCCACCTCGGCCGCGGCAGCGGACTCGGTCGAGGTGCGAGGCCCTGGCGGGGTGGTGCGGTGGAGCCGGCTCGTGGAGGGTCAGACCAGCCGGAGCTGCTCCTGGGAGCGACCGGCGGTGTAGGCGTCGGAGTCGAAGCGGTCGTGCAGGGGAACCGTTCCGTAGAGCGCCCAGCGCAGGACCGAGGGCCAGGGCCCGTAGCCGGCGTCGGTGTTGAGGTGACCGCCGTCGAGGACGACGTCCATCTCCACCTGCAGGTCCTCCGCCAGCGCGTGCGCGCGGTGCATCGGGAGGTAGGCGTCGCCGGTGCCGACGACCAGGCGCGTCATGCCCGCCGCGCGGCGCAGCGCGGTCGCGTCGACCGGGTACGGCGTGAGGTCGCGGGCGTCGGGGTGGTCCCACTCCGCGTCCGGCGGTGCCACCAGCAGCACCCGGTCCGCGCGCGGGTCGTCCGAGCCGGTGGTGGCGGCGTGGTGCAGCCACAGGGCCACTCCGCAGGAATGCGCGGCGACCACCAGCTCCGCCTCTGGTGGCACGGCCGCCAGGCGCTCGCGCAGCACCGGGAGCCACCGCTGGAGATCAGGCCGGTCCGGGTCCGGCAGCACCGGAGCGTCGACCTGGACGCCGTGCTCCGCGAGCTGGCCCGCCAACCACTGCTGCCAGTGCCACGGACCGGCACCGGTCATCCCGTGGACCAGCAGAACATGCATGTCGCTCATGCCAGGCACTCCCGGACTCGTCGTCTCGCCACCCCGTCCCTCCACCATCAACTATTCACCTGACCGCCGCGGGACGTGGCACCGGGTGCCCGCGACATGCCCTGAATGACCGCATCGGGTGGCCGAACGCACGAGCACCCCGCGCCGAGCGGCACGGGGTGCTGGTGGAGTGACAGCTCAGGCGGACTTCTCGCGACGCTCCCGGCGCGAAGCCTGACGGGCCACGATCGTGGGGTTGACGTTCTCCCGCACGGTCTGCTCGGTGATGACGACCTTCGCCACGTCCGAGCGGCTCGGGATGTCGTACATGACCGGCAGCAGGACTTCCTCCAGGATCGCGCGCAGACCGCGCGCTCCCGTGCCTCGCAGGATCGCCTGGTCGGCGATGGCCTCCAGCGCGGTCTTGGTGAACTCCAGCTCCACGTTGTCCATCTCGAACAACCGCTTGTACTGCTTCACCAGCGCGTTGCGCGGCTCGGTGAGGATCTGCACCAGCGACGCCTTGTCGAGGTTCGTCACGCTGGCGACGGTGGGGAGCCGGCCGATGAACTCGGGGATCAGACCGTACTTGATCAGGTCCTCGGGCATGACGTCGGCGAAGTGGTCGGCGGTGTCGATCTCGGCCTTGGACCGCAGCTCAGCGCCGAAGCCGACGCTGTGCTTGCCCACCCGCTCCTCGACGATCTTCTCCAGTCCGGCGAACGCGCCGGCCACGATGAACAGCACGTTCGACGTGTCGATCTGGATGAACTCCTGGTGCGGGTGCTTGCGGCCGCCCTGCGGCGGCACGCTCGCCGTGGTGCCCTCCAAGATCTTCAGCAGCGCCTGCTGGACACCCTCGCCGGAGACGTCGCGGGTGATCGACGGGTTCTCGCTCTTGCGGGCGATCTTGTCGACCTCGTCGATGTAGATGATGCCGGTCTCGGCGCGCTTGACGTCGTAGTCGGCGGCCTGGATCAGCTTCAGCAGGATGTTCTCGACGTCCTCGCCCACGTAACCGGCCTCGGTCAACGCCGTGGCGTCGGCGATCGCGAACGGCACGTTGAGCATCTTGGCCAACGTCTGGGCCAGGTAGGTCTTGCCGCAGCCGGTGGGGCCGAGCATCAGGATGTTGGACTTGGCCAGCTCGACGGCCTCTTCACCGCGGGCCTCGCGCCGCTCCCCGGCCTGGATGCGCTTGTAGTGGTTGTAGACCGCGACCGACAGGTTGCGCTTCGCCGGGTCCTGCCCGATGACGTACTGGTCGAGGAACTCGTGGATCTCCGCCGGCTTGGGCAGCTCGTCGAGCTTGACCTCGCCGGCCTCGGCCAGCTCTTCCTCGATGATCTCGTTGCAGAGATCGATGCACTCATCGCAGATGTACACGCCGGGGCCGGCGATGAGTTTCTTCACCTGCTTCTGGCTCTTCCCGCAGAAGGAGCACTTCAGCAGGTCGCCGCCGTCACCGATACGTGCCATGACCGCTGACCCCGTCCCCTCCGGCACGCCTCCGATCGGCGCGCCTGACCGTATGTGCCTTCGACGGTACCTGTCGTTCCCCGCGTTCGGGGAGACTCACAGTGTCCGCCATCGCCGTGCGTGCTGTGACCAGCGTCGCGTTCGGCGTGTCGCGGTCCCGGCAGCCGGGCGTGGCGCCCGCTCCACCGCCGGACCTGCGACCGGAACTCACGCTGCGGAAACGCCTCCGGGGGCCCTGAGGCCCCCGGGGACGCCACATCAGGACTGCTGCTGCGACAGCTTCCGGTACGGCACGACCTCGTCGATGATGCCGTACTCCTTGGCCTGCTCCGAGGTGAGGATCTTGTCGCGGTCGACGTCCTCGTGCACCTGCTCCTGGGAGCGCTTGGTGTGCTTGGCCAGCGAGGACTCCATCAGGTCGCGCATCCGCTGGACCTCGTTGGCCTGGATCTCGAGGTCGGAGACCTGGCCGTAGATGCCCTCGACCGACGGCTGGTGGATCAGCACGCGGGAGTTCGGCAGTGCCTGGCGCTTGCCCTCGGTGCCGGCGGCGAGCAGCACCGCGGCCGCCGAGGCCGCCTGGCCCAGGCAGATGGTGCGCACGTCAGGACGCACGTACTGGATCGTGTCGTAGATGGCCATCATCGCGGTGAAGGAACCACCGGGGGAGTTGATGTACATCTGGATCTCGCGGTCCGGGTCGTCGGACTCCAGGAACAGCAGCTGCGCCATCACGTCGTTGGCCGAGGCGTCGTCGACCTGGACGCCGAGGAAGACGATGCGCTCCTCGAACAGCTTGTTGTACGGGTTGGACTCCTTGACCCCGTACGCGGTGCGCTCGACGAACGACGGCAGCACGTACCGGGACTGCAACGACTGGTAAGGGTTCACGATGGGTGACTCCTCGTAACTAGGTCCGGGTGCGGGAGGGTGATCAGCTGGTCGGCAGGTTCGCCGCGCTCGCCACGTGGTCCACGAGCCCGTAGTCGCGGGCCTCCTCGGCGGTGAACCACCGGTCCCGGTCGAAGTCCGCCATGATCGTCTCGGGCGACTTGCCGGTCTGCCCGGCGATCAGGGCTGCCATCTCCTCCTTGTGCTTGGAGAACATCTTGGCCTGGATCGCGATGTCGGCCGCGGTACCACCCAGACCGGCCGAGGGCTGGTGCATCATGATCCGCGCGTGCGGCAGCGCGAAGCGCTTGCCCTTGGCGCCCGCCGACAGCAGGAACTGCCCCATCGAAGCCGCCATGCCCATCGCCACGGTGGCCACGTCCGGCTTGACCAGCTCCATCGTGTCGTAGATCGCCATGCCGGCCGTGACCGAACCACCCGGCGAGTTGATGTAGAGCTGGATGTCGCGGTCCGGGTCCTCGGCCGCCAGCAGCAAGAGCTGCGAGCAGATCTGGTTCGAGATGTTCTCCTCGACCTGGGACCCGAGGACGATGATCCGCTCCCGCAGCAGCCGCTCGAAAACCGAGTCGTTGAGCGAGAGCCCGTTCGTGCCCGTCCGCATGGACGGAGCCTGCGCGTTGGACGCCGGAGTCAGGTGCTGCGTCACGTCTCCCCTGCCTTCTCCCACAATGGGCCCTTGTCCACCCTGGCCGGTCGGGTCTGCCCGGAGCTCGTCGCAGCCCTTCCAAAGTGGACCCGACGAACCACCGGGCGTCCTCGACGACCGCAGGTGATGTCCTGCTTCCCTACTCGGGTGATCCGCTACGACAGACCCTAACGAACGTGGACGGCACCAGCTTCCCAGTACCGCCCACGTTCGCTCAGAGCTTGCGTATCAAGTTTTCGGCGAGAGCCGGATCACTGCTTGGACGACTCCGCCTTCGCGTCGTCGGCCTCGACCTCGGCGGACTCGGACTCACCCTCGACGACCTCGGGGGTCTCCTCGCCCTCCTGCGGGCCGAACAGCTCGTCCATGTCCAGCGTGTTGCCCGACCCGTCGGTCACGGTGGCCTGGCGGACCACCGAGAACAGCGCCTTGCTGCGGCGGACGTCGGCGTACAGGGCGCCGATCTGGCCCGACTCCTGGGCCTGCTGCACGAACTGGTCCGGGCTCATGCCGAAGCGCTGCGCCTGGTAGATGATGCGCTGCGTCAGCTCCTCGTCGGAAACCGACACGCCCTCTTCATCGGCGATGGTGTCCAGCACCAGCTGGGTGCGGACGGCCTTCTCGGCCTCTTCGCGGGTCTCGGTGTCGAACTGCTCGCGGGTCTTGTCCTGCGTCTCGAGCCACGCTTCGAAGGCCTTCTCGTCGTGGTCGAAGGGGTGGATGGCGTCGTGCTGACGCGCTTCCACCTCCTGCTCGACGACCTTCTCCGGCAGCGGGACGTCGATGGTCTCCAGCAGCACGTCCAGGACCTTGTCCCGGGCCTGCATGCCCTGCTCCATCTTCTTGACCCGGCCCAGGCGCTCGCGCAGGTCGGCGATCAGCTCGTCGATCGTGTCGAACTCGCTGGCCATCTGCGCGAACTCGTCGTCGGCCTCCGGCAGCTGGCGCTCCTTGATGGAGTTGACCGTGACCGAGACCTCGGCGTCCTTGCCGGCGTGCTCGCCGGCCACCAGCTTGGTGGTGAAGCTCTTGGTCTCGCCTTCGGTCGCGCCGATCACCGCGTCGTCGATGCCCTCGACGAGCTGTCCCGAACCGATCTCGTACGACAGGCCGGAGGTCTGGGCGTCCTCGACCTCTTCACCGTCGACCTTGGCCGACAGGTCGATGCTCAGGAAGTCGCCCTGCTGCGCGGGGCGGTCAACGCCGGCCAGCGTGCCGAAGCGGGCACGCAGCGAGTCGAGCTGCTCGTTGACGTCCTCCTCCGCGACCTCGACGTCGTCGACGCTCACCGACAGCTCGCCGAAGGCGGGCACGGTGATCTCGGGGCGGACGTCGACCTCGGCGGTGAACGCGATCTCCGCACCGTCCTCGATCTTGGTCACCTCGATGTCCGGGCGACCGAGGGTGCGCAGCTCGTCGCTGTTGACAGCCTCCAGGTACTTGGCCGGAACCGCCTCGTTGACGACCTCGTCGAGCACGGGCCCACGACCGATGCGGCTCTCCAGCACCCGCGCCGGGACCTTGCCCGGCCGGAAGCCGGGGATGCGGACCTGCTGGGCCAGTGCCTTGTACGCGCGGTCGAAGTTCGGCTTGAGCTCGTCGAACGGCACCTCGACGTTGATCCGGACGCGCGTCGGGCTCAGGTGCTCGACGGTGCTCTTCACGTGGTCTCCTAGTGCGAACGTGCTTGATTCCCCGGCGCTAGCTGAGGGCGCGGCTGCACCACGTCCGATGCCGGGCTGACCACCGAGTCTATTGCTTCCCGCCCGGGCACGGGGTGTGGGGTTGCGAGAAACGGCCCGCACCCGCTCAGCGAACCGGCGGAACGCCGAGGTCGGTCGGCGTGACCGCGGTGACGATGCCCGCCGCCGGGGACGAGCCGGGGGCCGTCGGCGGGCCCGGTACCCACAGGGAGACGGCGATCAGCGCCACGACGGCCGCGCCCAGCGCCGCGCACACCGCGGCGGCGGACCGCTGCAGCCCTGGACCGGTCTGGATCGCACCTCGCACGTCGGGGGAATCGGACGGGTTCACCAGGTCGTTACCGGGAGCTGCGCCTCACGCGGCGGGGATCACCCGTGGGAATGCGAAACCGGCCACCCGCGAGTCCTGCGAGCGGCCGGCTGACACGTCGGGGTGGCGGGATTTGAACCCACGACCCCTCGCACCCAAAGCGAGTGCGCTACCAAACTGCGCCACACCCCGTCCGACGTGCGACACACCCGGGTACCCCGGGTGCGTTGCGAAGAGCCTATCGCGACCGGTTAAGCTGGGGCACGCAAGGTCACCAACGGACCGCGGCTGCGCCGCGGACTCAGGTGCGGCTTGCACGCGGGCGTAGCTCAATGGTAGAGCCCCAGTCTTCCAAACTGGCTACGCGGGTTCGATTCCCGTCGCCCGCTCCGAACAGGGCGGAGACCCCGGCTGACCGGCTGGGATCTCCGCCCTTCTGCGTGCCCGCCCCGTGCTGCGCGTGGTGCGACACCAGGCTCCTGCGACGCCTGTGACCAGCGGCAGGAACCGTTTTGGGGTTTGTCGCGGGCTGGGGGATGCTGAAGGTGTTTCCGGTGTTGGAGCGGGGGGTTCTGTGCGGCGGCTCGAGTACAAGTGGCTGGTCGGCATCACGTTCGTGCTGGCGCTGATCATGCAGATCCTGGACGTCACGATCCTCAACGTGGCGCTGGCCACGCTGGGCCGCGAGTTCCAGGCCGAGCCCGCTCAGCTCCAGTGGGTGCTGACCGGCTACATGATCAGCCTCGCGGTGTTCATCCCGTCGTCCGGCTGGATCGCCGACCGCTTCGGCAGCAAGAAGACCTTCCAGGCCGCGGTGATCATCTTCACCCTCGCCTCGATGCTGTGCGGGCTGGCGACCTCGATGTGGATGCTCGTCGGGTCGCGCGTCCTGCAAGGCGTCGGCGGCGGCATGCTCGTCCCGGTCGGCCAGGCGATGATGTTCCGCGCCTTCCCCGCCAACGAGCGCGCGAAGGCCGGGGCGGTGCTGTCCATCCCGATCACCGTCGCCCCGATGCTGGGACCGCTGCTCGGCGGCGTCCTGGTCGAGTTCGCGAGCTGGCGGTGGATCTTCTTCATCAACCTGCCGGTCGGCGCCATCGCGCTGCTGTTCACGGTCCTGTTCCTCCGGGAGGAGACGACCCGCGACCCGGGCCGCTTCGACCTGCCGGGGTTCGTGCTGGCCGGAGCCGGCCTGGCCACGCTGCTGGTCGGCCTGGACCAGGGGGCGCAGGTCGGCTGGGCTCAGCCCGCGGTGTGGCTCAGCCTGGCCGCGTCCGTGCTGCTCCTCGGCGGTCTCGTGTGGCGGGAGCTGTCGGTGCGGTCGCCGATGCTGGACCTGCGCCTGCTGGGCGACCGGCTGTTCGGCACCGGCAACCTGCTGCTGCTGTGCATGACCGGCGCGATGTTCGGCGTGCTCTTCCTGATCCCGCTCTACCTGCAGACGCTGCGCGGGGTGTCGCCGATGTTCGCGGGGCTGACGATGATGCCGCAGGCCGTGGCGATGCTGGCGACCACGCAGGTGGTGAGCCGCGTCTACGGCCGCATCGGACCCAAGCGGCTGGTGCTGGCGGGCTTCGGCGTCCAGCTGCTCATCGGCGGGCTGCTGCAGCTGCAGGACCTGTCCACGCCGCTGTGGGCGCTCGGCCTGATCCTGGCCACCCAGGGCGTGGCGATGGGTCTGCTGATGACGCCGGTGCAGACCGCCACCTTCGCCGCGGTGTCCGGCCCGGCGATGGGGATGGCCAGCTCCATGTTCAACGTCACCCGCCAGGTCGCCACCGCCTTGGGCACCGCGGTCGTCGCGACCGTGCTCACCGCGCTCATGCAGCACAACCAATCCACAGTGGACAGCAGTGTGCCTGCGATGGCGGCCGAGGCGCAGCTGAGCGCCTTCCACGGCGCGTTCCTGGTCTCGGTGGTCTTCGCGGTGCTGGGTATCGTGCTGGCACTGCGGGTGCGCGACGCCGATGCCGCGGCCAGTCTCGATCGCCCGGATGCCGCCGCACGGCAGGGTGAACCCGAGCCGTCGAAACCGTGAGATAGGTCAAGCGCGCCCCACTTCCGGACACGTCCGGGCACTATGTGAGGGGTGACCGACATGCCGCATGCCGATCAGGTTCGCAACCACACCCGCTGGCGCACCGACTGGCACGCCGGCCGCACCGGGTACGCCTGGGTGTTGCCGCTGGCGGACCAGTCCGGGCTGCGCAAACTGGTCAACGACTACCAGTACGCGCTGCGCGACCTGCCCGGGTTCGACCTGGTGCCGCTGGAATGGATGCACATCCTGGTCCAGGAGATCGGTTTCACCGACGAGGTGGACGAATCCCAGGTCGAGCCCCTCCTCGAGGCGACCCGGCCGAAGCTGGCCGAGATCATGCCGCTGACGTTGGCGTTCCACCACGCGGTGGTGCTGCCCGAGTCGCTGTCGCTGCCCGCCGAGCCGCAGTCCAGCGTGCTCGACCTGCGCGCCGCCGTGCGCGAAGCCACCTCCGAGGTGCTGGGCGCCGACGCGGTCCCCTCGGAGCCCGAGGACATCGACAAGCACGTCAGCCTCGCCCACTCGACCACGGACGGACCGGCGATCTTCGCCATCGCCACGCTGCAGGCCACCCAGGTCGAGTCGGCCACCGCCAAGGTCTCGGCCCTCTCGCTGGTCAAGATGAGCCGCGACCACTCCAGCACGGAGTGGGAGACCATCGCCGAGGTCCCGCTCGGCGGCTGAAAAAACGGTCGCTCCACCTCGGGTCGGGCGGTACCAATGGTCCATGGGGAATCTTGAGGCGAGGAAGCTCGACGCTGCGGAGCACGAGGAGTTCCCGGCCGTGTTCGCGGCCGCGTTCCTGGAGGACTCCGAGGAGGAGCTGGCCCGGTTCCGCCCGATCGTCCCGCACGTCACGGCGCTGGGTGTCTTCGACGGCCCGGAGATGATCGGCACCGCCGGTCACCACGACCTCACGATCACGCTGCCCGGCGGACGCAGCTCGCCGGTGGCCGGGGTGACGACCGTCGGCGTCAAGCCCGGTCACCGCCGTCGCGGCGTGCTGACCGCGCTGATGCGCGAGCAGCTCGACCAGGTGCGCGGTTCGGCCGTCCCGCTGGCCGTGCTCTACGCCTCCGAAGGCGCGATCTACGGCCGCTTCGGCTACGGCGTGGCGACCTTCGAGAACCACCTCGCCCTGCCCGCAGGCGCTCGGTTCCGGGCCGACGTCGAGGTCGACGAGCGCCCGGTGCGCGAGGTCGACCGGGACCGCGCGTTGCCGGTCGTCCACGAGCAGCACACCCGGATCGCGGCGACCCGGGTCGGCTGGACCGGCCGCGGTGACGGGTCGTGGGAAGCCCTGGAGCTGATGCGCCAGAAGCGCGACGGCCTTCGGTCGCGCTACGCCCTGCACCCCGACGGCCACGTGATCTACCGCGCGGTCAAGAAGTGGACCGACCGCGGCCCGGACTACGGGCTGGTGGTCACCCACCTGATGGCCGAGACACCGCGGGCCTACGCCGCGCTGTGGCGCTACCTGGTGGAGTTCGACCTGGTCAGGGAGGTGGCGTGGAAGAAGGCGGCCGTCGACGAGCCGATCGTGCACCTGCTGACCGACCCGCGCGCCGCCGACCAGCGGGTCGTCGACGGGCTCTGGCTGCGGCTGGTCGACGTGCCCGCCGCGCTGGCCGCCCGCGGCCTCCCGGACGACGTGGTCGTGGAGGTCGGCGACTCCTTCTGCCCGTGGAACCAGGGGCGCTGGCGGCTGAACGGAGAGCCCGCGACTGCCCCGGCGCAGCTGTCCCTGGACGTGGCCGACCTCGCCGCGGCCTACCTGGGCGGCACCACCCTGGTGCAACTCGCCGCGGCCGGCCGCGTGCGCGAACTCGAACCGGGCGCCTTGGCCGCCGCCTCCCGCGCCCTCGCAACCGACCGCGCCCCGAACTGCCCGGACGCCTTCTAGGAGCCGCCTTCTCACCCTTTCGAGAGAGGGCGCGACATGTCGCGCGACATGTCGGCCACCACTCGGAAGGGTGAGAGGTTCGCTCGGGGTCCGTCGGCGGCAGCGCTGCTCGGAGCACTTCCCTCGACAGGGGCCCAGCGCCTCCCCGGGGCGGGTACTGTCGAACACAACGGGGTCCCGGGGAGGCAGGGATGACCAGTGCACTCGTAGTTCTGCTGATCGCGCTCGTCGTGCTGGGCACCGCGGTGTGGTGGTCCCGGCAGAAGGTCCTGGCCCACCAGCGCGAGCAGCTGGAGGACGACAAGGCCGAGGCTCGTCGCTGGGTGGAGCGGCTGGGCGGGCAGGTCCTCAACCTGGTCGGCACCAACGAGGCCGCGAAGCAGGCGCTGGCCGACGCCTCCGAGCGGCACGCCGCCGCGCTCACCCAGCTCGAGCAGGCCACCACCTCCACGCAGGCCCGGCTGACGACCCAGTCCGCGATGGAGGGGCTCTACTACGTGCGCGCCGCGCGCATGGCGATGGACGTGGATCCCGGACCCGAGCTCCCCTCGCTCACCGGCCAGCGCTACGCCGGGCACGTCAGCGAGGAGCGCGAGGTCGAGGTCGACGGCACGACGCAGGTGGCCTCGCCGAACCCGAGCGAACGCACCCCGCACTACTACCCGGGCGGCACCGTGGCGGGCAGGCCGGTGCCGGAGGGCTGGTACAGCGACCCGTGGTGGAAGCCGGCGATGGCCACCGGGATGTGGACCGCGGGGTCGTACGCGCTGATGTCGGCGATGTTCATCGGGATGGCGACCGTCCCCACCGAAGCCGCGTACGCCGACGGCTTCGCCGACGGAGCCGCGGTCGGCGACGTCCCCGGCCCGGGCGGCGACCCCGGGCTGATCGACGACTCGGAGGCCTTCAACGACGGAGGCATGGGCGGGTTCGACTTCGGGGGCTTCGGCTTCTGACCTGGCCCGCCGCACGACGTCTCAGCGCGACGCGAATGCGATCAGCAGGTCGTCGAGGCCGCCCGGGGCGCGGGAGCGTCGGGCGGCGAGCGCGGCGTCGCGCAGCCGCGCGCTCGCGCGGGCCGACCTCACCCCGGTCGCCAGGGCCGCGACCTGCGCCGCCGCACGTTCGGCTTCCGCCCAGGAGCGGACCTCCACCAGCACCGAGACCAGGTGGGCCGCGGCGAGGTAGGACGCCCACGGGTAGTCGTCGGGCGCCGCGTCCAGGGCGGCCGCGTAGCAGTCGACCGCTCGGTCCGGACGTCCGAGCGCGCTCCAGACACCGGCCTCGTGGTGGGTGACCTCGCGCAGGTCCACCCACCAGGCCCACGCCGGGTCCGTGCTCCGGACGCTCGAACCCACCTCGGTTCTGGCCCGGTGGAGGAGCTCGGCCGCTCGTTCGTCGCCCAGCGATGCTGTGGCGCGGGCGCGGCGCAGCGCGGTCATGATCCGCACCCGCGGGCTGAGCGGCAACCGCTCCACGAGCTCGACCGTGCGCAGCGCGTCCCGCGCTCGCCCGGTCTCCTGCTCCATCAGGGCCAGGTTGCCCAGCAGGAACAGCTCCATGCTCGTGTCCCCGGCCCGCCTCGCCAGGCGCAGCGCCGCCGAGGACAGCCGCCGGGCTCGTCCGTGCTGCCCGGCGTCGAAAGCGAGCCAGGCGGCCACTTCTCCGAGCTCCGCAACGGTGGCGGTGCAGTCGGCCTCGAGCGACGACGGGACGTTCCCGGCGGCCAGCCGAGCGGACGCTTCCCGGAACGCCCGTGCGGCCACCGGGACGAGTGCGGTGCCCCCGCTCTCGCCGTCGAGCCGCACCAGGTGCGCGGTGCTCGCCCGCAGCTGGTCGATGTCGTCACTGGCCAGAGGCTCGCGGCTGGGCTTCAGGACCAGGTCGTCCGGCGAGGGAAAGCGCCCCGCGTGCGCTCCGTCCGCCATCGCACCGCCTCCCCAACCGCTGACCTCCCGTGATCCCAGGTTACCGAGCCGCAGGACCGTCCTCCGCGGTGGAAGGAACTTCCCCACCACCACCGGAAGGGGCCAGTCGCAGGAGTTCCCGTCCTCGTGGGGTCACGCGGGCTGGCAGGTGGGGCACCAGTAGAGCTTGCGGGCGACCAGGTCGGCCGTGGCGACCTCGTCCCCGCAGACCAGGCAGGGCATCCCAGCTCTGCGGTAGACGTAGACCTCACCGCCGTGGCGGTCCTGGCGCGGTGCCCGGCCGGTGACCTCGGGGAGGTGTTCGTCGCGGACGGTGTCGATGCGGCCGACCTCGACCCCGTCTGCCATGAGCTCCACCAGATCGGCCCAGATGCGCTCCCACCGCTCACGCCCCAGCTCGCGGCCGGGCGTCAACGGCGGAACGCCGTGCCGGAACAGCACCTCAGCCCGGTAGACGTTGCCGACCCCCGCGAGGACCGCCTGGTCCATCAGCAGCGCGGCGATGCTCGTGCGCGACTTCGAGATCCGCTGCCACGCGCGTTCCGGGTCGGCGTCGGCGCGCAGCGGGTCGGGGCCCAGCCGGTCGCGGACGGCGGCGACCTCGTCGGGCGTGAGCAGTTCGCACTTGGTGGGCCCGCGCAGGTCGGTGAAGTGGGTGCGGCCGACCACGCGCATCCGCACCTGGCCGCGCGGTTCGGTCGCCGGGAGCTCGCTCTCGGCGAAGGTGCCGTAGAGGCCGAGGTGGACGTGCACGACCCGGTCGGCCTCGTAGAAGTGGAACAGGTGTTTGCCGTGCGCTTCGGCCCGCTCGTACACGGTTCCGTCCAGGACCGAAGCGCCCGAGGCGAAGCGCCCCTGCGGACTGCTGACCCGAACCGCGGTGCCGGCGAAGAGCTCCTGGTGCACCCCGGCCAGCCGGTGCAACGTGTGGCCCTCCGGCAAACCCGTCCTCCCGAGGTCGTCGTGCGCGGGAGGAGAGTCAAGCACACCGGCACCGCCGGGCCCGTGCCGGGAGCCTCAGAGGAGGATCCAGACCACAACCGATTCGAGCAGGTAGATCGCCGTGCAGCACAGCGCGATCCACAGGCCGCGGCGGACCGGGCGCTCGGTCCGCCGGAAGAACCCGGCGAGCAACGCGACCAGCACCACGGCCACCGCTCCGGCGATCAGCCACAGCCCGGCACCCAGCGCGCAGTCGGGCTCGGGGCAGGTCGACCCGGGCCCGCCGATGAGCACCGGCGACAGCAGGCTGTTCAGGAAGAACAGCACGCCCGCGCCGAGGGCGGTCGCGGCCAGCGCGGTCAGGGCGACGTGGAGACGCATCGTCGAAGTCTTGCAGAGATCGCCGCGCCTCCGCACTAAGCTCCACCCGTGGGCAACGCGTGGATCGAGGTGGCGGACCGGGTCTTCGCCCGTCGCCACACCGAGCTCGACCTCACCACGGGTCTCGTCGTCGGCGAGGAGTCCGCACTGGTGGTCGACACCCGCGGCGACCACCGGCAGGGCGCCGACCTGGCCGAGGCGGTGCGCGCGATCACCCGGCTCCCGGTGCAGGTCGCGATCACCCACGGCCACTTCGACCACTGCTTCGGCACCTCCGCGTTCCTGCCCGCACCGGTCTGGGCGCACGAGCGCTGCCCTGAGTTCCTCACCCGGACCGCGGCTGAGCAGCGCCGGCACTGGGTCGAGCACTACCGCGAGCGAGGCGACACCGGCACTGCCGAGGCGCTGGCGACCTCCACGCCCGCGCAGCCCGACCACCTCGTCACCGGCACCGCTTCCCTGAACCTCGGCGGCCGGGAGGTGCACCTGCACCACTTCGGCCCCGGCCACACCGACCACGACCTCGTGGCCGAGGTCCCCGACGCCGCAGTGGTCTTCGCGGGCGACCTGGTCGAGCACGGCGCTCCCCCGGACTTCGAGGACGCCCGCCCCGCGCACTGGCCCTCCACAGTGGACGCCGTGCTCGCGCTGCACCCCACCACCGTCGTCCCGGGCCACGGCGACCCGGTCGGCCCGGGGTTCGTGCACGAGCAAGCGGCGGACCTGGCGCGACTCGCGGAGGTCTGCGCGGGGCTGCGCCCACCGGCGGAATCGCCCTTCCCCGACGAAACCACCCAGGCAGCGCTAGACCGTTCGGCTCAGTGAAATGCGCCGTTGAGCCGCATTGTGCTGGGCGAGGGCACCGACGACCCCGGCGACACGTCAAACTGGTCGAAGCCATCACATCCGCACTGCAACGTGCTGTTGAGCCGGGGGAAGGCTGGAGATGCCTGGACGGGACTTCGACGCGTCGAGCGAGGAGAAGGCCGCGCGGAACTCCGCGTTGCGGAACCAGATCGACGACATGCTCGACGACCTGCGCAAGCGCACTGCCGACATCCAGGAGAAGCAGGCCACCGCCGCGCAGCAGACCTTCGAGGTGGCCTCCGACGACGGCATGATCACCGTGCGGGTCGACGCCACCGGGACAGTGCAGGAAGTCCGCTTGTCGGACAAGGCGTTCGAGCGCACGAACCCGGAGAAGCTCGCGCGGGCGATCACCAGCGTGATCCGCGAAGCCTCCGGCACCGCGCAGCGGCAGTTGCACTCCGAGTTCGCGCCGCTGGCCGACACCTCCAACGTGCCCGAGGTGCCGGGAATGCCGTCGCTGCAGGGGCTTCTCAACAGCGGGCCTTTCCTCACGCCGCCCGACCCGGCGGCCGAACGCGCGCAGCGCCGCAGCGAGGAGTCCACCTCGAGCCGGTCCGCGTCCGCACCGCAGGTGCAGGCCGGGCCCGACGACTGGGACGACGACTGGGAGAGCAACCGCCGAGGGGGCCGCCGATGAGCGGGAAGATGCGGATGCAGCCCGAGGAGATCCGCTCGGGCGGCAAGAAGATCGGCGACGCGGGGGACGACCTCGACCAGGTCCTCACGACCCTCAAGTCCGGTTTGGACGCTGAAGGTGAGTGCTGGGGCAACGACGAGGCCGGCCAGCAGTTCGGCGGCGACTACACCAAGGGCCGCGACAGCGTTCTGGAGAGCCTGAAGAAGGTCGTCAAGGCGCTCGGTGACATCAACGACAACCTCAAGGCCACCGCCGACGACACCGAATCCGGCGACCAGCAGGGCGCGAGCGGGATCGGCAAGGCCGGCTCGAACATGCCTCGGTAGGGAGTTGACTTCACGTGAGCATCGAGATGCCCGACGAGGTCAAGTGGCTGTTGCCGATCGTCGTCGGACAGTCCTGGCCCGAGGGTGATGAAGACGCCATGCGCCGGATGGCCGACGCGTGGCGCACGGCCGGCGAAGGCATCGCGAACGTCCAGGACGCGGGCAACGCGGGCGCGAACCAGGTCAACCTCGCGGTGGAGGGAGAGACCGGCGAGGCGTTCTCCAAGCTGTGGAAGGACGTCGGCGGCAGCGGCGACTCCGCTCTGGCGAAGCTCGAGGAAGCGTGCGAGAAGCTCGCCAAGTCCTGCGAGGACGCCGCGCTGGACGTCGAGCACACCAAGCTGACGATCATCGCGTCGCTGATCGCGCTGGCCATCCAGATCGCCGCGATGATCGCCGCCGCGCCCGCCACCTTCGGCGCCTCCACCGCCGGTATCGCCGCAGCTCAGGGCATCACCCGGGCCGTGGTGCTGCAGATCTTCAAGCAACTCGTCTTCAGCATCCTCAAGAACGTGGCCATCGAGGTCGCCACCTCGGTCGCGATCGAGTTCGCCGTGCAGGGCACGCAGGTCGCCATGGGCACCCGCGACGGCCTCGACGGTGGGAAGTTCAAGGACGCGGCGATCAGCGGCGCCATCGGGGGTGCCGTGGGCGGTGTCTTCGAGGGCGCGGGCAAGGCGTTCAGCAAGGGGGCCGGTGACGCCATCGGCGACGCGGCCGGGGACGCCGCGGGCAGCGCGGGCACCGCAGCCGGGCGCGCCGCGGGTGACGCCGCAGGCGACGCGGCCGGTGAAGCCGCCGAGAGCGCCGCGAAGACCATCGGCAAGGAAGCCGTCAAGGAAGGCGCGCTCGGTGCCGCCGAGGGTGCGGTGGGCAGCGCCGCCGAGCAGCTCATCACCGAGGGCAAGCTCGACTGGGAAGACGTCGGCACGGGCGCGGTGTCGGGCGGTGCCACCGGCTCCGTCATGGGGGGCATCGGCGGGGCCAAGGAGCACTTCGGCGGGGACGTGGACGTCCCCGACACCGACGGAGGTTCGTCGGGGTCGAACGGCTCCTCCTCGGGCGGTTCGTCGTCCGACCCGAGTTCTTCCTCCGACAGCTCAGGCAGTTCGACGTCCGACTCGAGCTCTTCCTCCGACAGCTCAGGCAGTTCGACGTCCGACTCGAGCTCTTCCTCCGACAGCTCAGGCAGTTCGACGTCCGACTCGAGCTCTTCCTCCGACAGCTCAGGCAGCTCGACGTCCGACCCGAGCTCTTCCTCCGACAGCTCAGGCAGCTCGACGTCCGACCCGAGCTCTTCCTCCGACAGCTCAGGCAGCTCGACGTCCGACCCGAGCTCTTCCTCCGACAGCTCCGGCAGCTCGACGTCCGACCCGAGCTCTTCCTCCGACAGCTCAGGCAGCTCGACGTCCGAGTCCGGCTCCTCCTCGGGTGGTTCGTCATCGGGCTCCGGTTCGAGCTCGAGCTCCACCTCGTCGGACCCGTCGGCTCCCGGCTCGGGCGCGGGCGGTTCCGAGGGTTCGACGTCCACCTCCGGAAGCAGTTCCTCGTCGGACCCCGGCACGTCCACGTCCTCCGACAGCGGTTCTTCCAGCACGTCCTCGTCGGGGTCGAGCACCTCCGCCGATTCGGGCTCGAGCCGCTCCTCGGACTCCGGCGTCTCGACCGCGAGCACCGCGGATCCCAGCGGCTCGGACAGCGGCTCCCGTTCGTCGGAGAGCGGTTCCTCGTCATCCGGCGGTTCGTCGGAGGGCTCGTCCTCGGGCGGGTCCGATGGCCGGTCCCACTCCGACACCACTTCGTCCACGTCGGAGTCGTCGGGTCCGTCCACCACCTCGGAGTCCGGTTCGTCCGACGTGCGGTCGGGTTCGGACGGAAGTGGCGACACCACAGGCGGTTCCAGCCGTTCCGACTCCGGGTCCTCTTCGGACTCCAGTGGTTCGGCCTCCAGTGGTGACGGCTCTCGCTCCACTGACTCCGACGACAACGGCTCGCGCGGCGGCGGAGGCGTGGCCGGAGCAGGCGCCGCGCACGCAGGTGGTGGCGGGTCGTCGAGCTCGTCCCCGGGCGGGTCGGGTGGCACCTCGCTCAGCGGCACGCTGCCCACCGACGCGGACCGCGGCCCGAGCACTCCGGCCGGCACCTCGGCAGCCAACGTCGACGCCCCCGCAGCCCCTGCTGCCTCGGCCGCGCCGGGAGCGGCAGGCCCGACAGCACCGCGCACCGACCAGCCCGCCTCGGGCGGAGCGGTCGGCGGGGGCATGGCCGGCGCCCCCGGATCGGCCGGCGTGGGTGGCTCGACACCGTCCGCAGGCGGCGGTCGCCCCGGCGGCGGGTGGACCGGCACCGCCGGATCCCCGGGCGCCGCAGCCCGCCCAGCTGGTGGTGACCCAGGTCCACGCCCGGAGCGCGCCGCCCCCCGCGGCTCAGCCACCCCGGACGCCCCGTCCCGCCCGAACACCAGGCCGGACAGCGGAGTCCCGCAGCACCGCGCCCCGCAAGGACCGGGCACCAGCTCCCCGCGTCCCGACGGTTCGGCGCCGCGCCCAGCCGGACCTGCTCAGCGCCCGGACACCCCAGGACCGGGCGGCACGCGGCCCGACAGCTCCACGCCACGTCCGGACGGGCCCGCCCAGCGCCCGGACGCGGGGTCGCCACACCCCGACGGGCCTGGTCAGCGGCCAGACGGCACGAGCCCGGAGGGCGCTCAGCGCCCGGGCGGCTCCGACCCGAACGGATCCCGCCACGACGGCGACCGTCCCGACTCCCACAGCGACCGCGACGGCAACCAGGACGGCCAGGACCGCCACGACGGCGACCGGCCGCAGGACGGCGAGCCGGGCACCCCGGAGCGCCAGGAGCAGATCGACAACGCGGAGTCCACCCGCCAGGACACCCCGGCCGGGTCGTCGTTCCACACCGATCCGAACATGCGCGACCTGGCCAGCCGGGTCCCGGACGACGGCGTGCACCACACCGTCGACGTCCACGCCTTGCCCGACGGCCGCGTCCGCGTCGGCGACCACACCTTCTCCGCGAAGGAGTTCGCCGACATGCTCCGCCGCGACCCGAACTGGGACGGCAGCAAGCCCGTCCGCCTGCTCTCCTGCGACGCAGGTACCAGCGGCCTGGCGCGGGACCTCTCGAACGAGCTCGGAGTCCCGGTCACCGCACCTCGAGGACTCGCCTGGACCGACGGCAACGGCCGCGTCTTCGCCTCCGACATGGGCCCCGACGGCCGCCCGGGCTGGCCCCCGAACGGCGGCTGGGACACCCACCACCCCGACGGCACACGAACCCCGGCCAGCAACGACGGCTTCCACCCCACCCGCGACGGCGAGGACGCAGGACAGCAGCCGGATGGCAGCGAAGCTTCCCGGAAGGACGGCCTCTCGGAAGAGGACAGGCGGCAGCGCCAGGAAGCGTTGGTCGACGAGCTCAATTCACTTCCACGGGACAAGGCGCAAGCCATCTTCGACAGGTACTACCGTCAAGACTCCAACGGGGTGGTGTACCGGCGCGACGGATACGCGAACGACCCGAACCTCTGGCACCAGGGTGCCACCGTTCCCCCGCTCCGCCTCGGTTCTGACGGCCGCTTCTCCATCAACGAGGGGCAGCGGGAACTCACCGCTAGAGCTGACTACGTCGGAGAGCCTCGGCGGCAAAGCGGTCCGCTCCCGCAGGAATGGGCCCAGACGGCCGATGACCTCGCGCGCGGTAGACCTGGGATCCAGCAGTCCACCATGGAGGCGGCCGAGTCCGCGAAGGGCAACCCCGATCCGAACTCGCGGTGGACCGAATCTGGTGGGCAACCGCTTGACGACATCGATCGCAGCGGTTTCAACCACGCTCGCTCCGTGACCGGAGAGGCGCTGGGCGACCTGGCGCAGACGCACTTCTTCAGCGAACTGGAGCAGCGCGGCTACCGCTTCGACGACGAACGCATCGCGACCGGCAACGCAGGCCACTTCGACGGGTTCAGGCGGGGCATCGACCCCGACGGGAACTCGGTCTACGTCGTCACCGAGGCGAAGGGGCCGAGCGCCGGCCTCGGCGCTCGGCAAGGCTTCGAGCAGGGAACGCCTGAATACTTCAAGTCCGTCTTAGACGCGATGGACAAGCGAGGCGGTCACGAAGCCGTCATCGCCCGGGAGCTCTCCGATGCTCTCGGCGATGGCCGGGTCGAGTACCACCTCGTCCAGGCGAACGTCGAGCCCGTCGGCACCAACTCCACAGACGCTCCGTCCTCTGGTACATCGGTGCCGCACGAGCGGTACTCCGGGTACACCGAGAAGCAGTTCGACCTGAACCCCGATCGTCCGCTCCACGAGCCACCGAGCTCGCGCCCGGACGCAGATGGCCCTGAAGCGCCTCCGGAGAACGCCGAAGCACGCGGAGGCGCCCCGGATGAGGACACGGGGACCGCTGAACACGAACAACGGGATGGCGCAGAGGCCCAAGAACCGTCGGACTACAAGCCACCGGCGGCCGAAGGGCCGGCAGCCCATCCTGTTGACTTCTCGCACACACCGCTGGAGGACCCAGGCGCCACCCCTGACTTCTCCGAGAGCGGGCCTTCTGACCGCACTCGCGGCTCAGCTGTGGAATCGCTCCCAGAAGACCGCGTCAAGCGGAACGACAACGGCCTCATCGCCGAAGTCAAGGACGCCGAGGGGAACTTCGTCCCCATCCACGACTACGTCCAACAGCTCTCCCAAGAACGGGCCGAAGCCATCGCCCCGGGAACGCACAAGAAGGAAGGGCCATGTTCGGCGGTCGCCATCGACCTCCAAACTGGGTTGATCACCGAAGGCGTGAACGGACGCCCGAACGATGTGCTGAAACCCGAGAACGTCCACCCGCTGCTGCGGGAGAACCTCGAGTCGCTCGGCCAGTGGCAGTACCCGGTTCGGGAGTCCGAAACCACCCTCGCGACCAACCACGACGGGGAGGCGGTCGTGCTCGACGGGCAGCCCCATTTCGACAAGCCGCTACGGCATGCCGAGGTCAAGGCCGTCAACGAACTGCTGTGGGCGCGCGAGCGAAGCGGCGATCCGCTGACACGGGAGGCTCTGGAACAGCTGCGCATCGATCCGCGCTGGGTTCGCGACGGCAGGAACATGGCCGTCGGCCAGGAGGCCCCTGCCTGCGCGAACTGCGATTCCGTGCTTCGCGGTGTGCCCAGCTACACCGGGCGCTTCTCGTACAACCCGTTCGACTATCGGTACCCTGACAAGCACTCGGTAGAGAACGACAACGGTTTGCGGCGGGACAGCGAGGACTCCGGTGGATAATGTGCGCGTCAACCGGGCGGACACGTCGATGGACGACCGCATGATCACGACGTACCAGGGATCTCCGTTCACCGGCGAGGTGGTCGACTTCGCCGCGGACGGGACGGTGATCGAGCTCACCAGCTACGAGAACGGCATCGAGCACGGTCCGCAGGTGGAGTGGTTCCCGAACGGCACCAAGCAGCTGGAAGGACGGTGCGACCGCGGGAAGGCCGTGGGTGAATGGCGCGAGTGGCACTCGAACGGCCGGCTCGCCCGGTACGAGGAGTTCGACGAGTTCGGCGAGCTGCTCAAGCGGCAGCGTTGGAGCGAAGCCGGCGAGTTGACCGAGGACCACACCGGCACACCTCCCCGCCGCTGAGAGCGCGCCAGGTCCCGGGTTCAGCCGAGGGTTGCACCCGCCGCGGTGAACTTCACCATCGACCTGGAGCGACACCCGCGCTTCACCGACACCACCCCGGACTGGTTCCGAGCGCACGTGCCTGGCGGACGAAGCGCAGGACCGTGAGGGTCCTGCGCGCAGGAACGGGGTTGTGACGCGGTGGGCAGGTGACCTGGAAAGCGCTGCACACGGCTGGGCGCCGCTGGTCAGGAGCGACGGGACAGGTGGTCCGCGGATCTCGTCGTCTCTGGGAGGCGGTACTTCGGTGCCAGGTCGAGAACCAGGTCGCAGGCGTCGTCGAGGGTGTAGCGGTGGCCGATGGAGACGAACACCGGCTTGACGCCGGTCTGCGTGCGGAGGGCTCTGCCGACCTCCTCTCCGTCCATGGTCACGGGTGACCACGAGCCTCGTGGTTCTGCGGGTGGCTCGTAGTGGCCCATCGCGGTCTTGCCGACGCCGATCGACGGCAGGTCGGTGAGGACGCCGAGGTGGCAGGCGAGGCCGCAGCGCCGGGGATGAGCGAGGCCGTGGCCGTCGCAGACGAGGACGTCCGGGACCACCCTCAGCTCCTGCAAGGCCTTGAGCAGAGCGGGCGCCTCGCGGAAGGCGAACAACCCTGGGACGTACGGGAATTCGGCGCGGCCTCGGACCGCTGCGCTGTCCACCAGGGACAACGTGGCGACGTCCAGGACCGTCACCGCGGCGACGAGCTCGTCCGAGGACTCGCGGTAGTCCACGTCCAGGCCGGCTGCGGTGCGCACCTCCGCCGGCTGCTCGTCCGTGCGGACCAGCGACCGGAGCCGCTCCTGGATCGACACGGCTTCGGACTCGGTCGTCGGCCAGTCGTGCAGCTCGCGCACCTCGATCACGGACGTCATCCTATGGCCCCGACTCCCGCGCCTGGCGCCAGCAGGCGGCGCACCTCCTGCCTCAGCGGGCGGGTGTTCCGCCGAGCGCGCCGAGGACTCCGAGGCCGGTGCGGATCGGGTCGAGGACCAGAGGTAGTCCCGGTTCCTGCTCGGCGGTGTCGACCGCGGAGCAGCCGTTGACCACCGCCGTGACCCCGGCGGCGCGGGCCGCGATCAGAGCGGGGCGCATGGCCGCCGACCAGCGGGCGGGGTCGGTGATGTCCTCCACGTCGAGGTCGAGGACGCTGACCTCGTGGAACGCGGAGTTCCAGCCGTAGGCGGAGATGCGGTCGCGCAGCTCGGTGGCGATCGCCGTGTTCCGGGTGATGGCGCCGACGCGGTGCCCGGCGGCGACCGCGGCACCGACGGTCAGGCGGAGCAGGCCCAGCGCGGGACGGCCGCCCAGCGTGCCGCCGTCGTCGGGCACCGCGGGGTCCAGGACGCAGTCCGGCAGGACCGCGTCGCAGCCGGGCGCGTCGGCGAGGGCCTCGGCGACCAGGGCCTCGGACCGGCGCACCTCCTCGGCGGTGTTGAGGGCGCGCGGGCCGTCCTGGAGGTCTCGCAGCACCACCTGGATCCCGGGCGGGGCCAGCGAGTCGTAGCGGGCTTGGCGGCGGGCCACTTCGGCTGGTCCGACGGTGATCGGGGTGACGGCGTGGATGAGCACGTGGTTCCTCCTCATCGGAAGCGGGTCGCCGACCCGAGCGCGCGCAGCACGTCCCCGGCGTCGGCCGCGTCCGGCAGGGCGGCGCACTGCTCCCGCACCGCCGCGACCACCTCGGGCGCGCCCAGCAGGTCCCCGAGGACGCGCACCCGGTCCTCGGCGGTGAACGGGTGGTACGCGGCGTCCCCGACCGGGTTCGGGCGTTCTTCGACGAGCTTCCCGGCAGGTGTGTCCACCGTGACGCGGACCGGGCGTTCACCCGGCAGCCGGGCGTCCAGGTCGGCGGCCGCACGAACCGTCACGCGCCGGGCGAGATCGGCCGTGGCGGGATCGCCCAGCGCGTCCGATGAGAGGTCAGCCGGGACGACGTGCCCTCGCAACAGCGCGGTGGCGACGACGAAGGGCAGCGAGAACATCGCGGCCAGCGGCGTCGGCCACGTCGTGCGGTCCAGTTGCGCACCGAGGGAGTGGATCTCGACCACGACGTCCCCGGCTTCACCGTCGAAGCGCTCCCGCAGCCCCAGCGCCGCGTCGATCGCGGCGTGGGTGAACGAGCAGGACGAGTGCTGCTTGAAGTAGCCGCCGAGGACCTCCCAGCGCTCCCCCAGGCTCTCGTCGAGCGCGGCCGGGTCGAGGGCGCCGAGCAGGTCCCCGAGCGATGCGGCGGCGACGCCGGTGAGGTGGCCGGTCCGGGAGGAGGCCAGTCGCGCCGCGGCCAGGCCGGACTGGTTCGACGCGCCCACCCAGTGGTCGCGGACCGGGTTCCCGTCCAGGGCGGCGGAGAACGGCCCGGCGACCGGCAGCCCGCTCGCGGCGTCCACCGCGACCGCGGTCTCGTCACCCCGCAGGCCCAGGACGCGGGCGCACCCCGCTCCGGCTCCGACCACGCCCCAGTTGCCGTGCGGGTGGACGCCCTGGCGGAGCCGGGTCGCCCGGCCGAACCGGGCGGCGACCTCGTAGGCGGCCAGCAGCGCGCTGCCCAGGTCCGCTCCCGTCGTCCTCGTTCGCGACGCCAGCGCCAGCACCGCCGGGAACCCGTGCGCGGCGGGGTGTCCGCCTGCGAGCCGGTGGCCGTCGTCGAGTTCGAGCCGGACGGAGGCGGTGGCGTTCAACCACGCTGCGGCGTCGACCGCGACCGAGCGGCCGGTGCCGAGCAGGGGCGCCGGACCACCAGGCGGGTCCCAGGCGTCGACGACCGCGCGCTGCGCGGGTTCGCGCGAGCCGAGCGCGGTGACCGCGACGGCGTCGACGAGCACGGTCAGCAGTCGTTCCTGGACCTCGGTCGGGACGTCTGACCAGCGCAGACCGGCCACCCACTCGCCCAGCCGCCGCACGGCCGCGCGGACGCGGTCCTGCCGGGGCGCGGTCACGCTCAGACCCCGGTTGCGGCGGTCGCCGCCTCCGGGCTGCTCGTGCGCTCGCGCGGCACCAGCAGCATGAGCAGCGCGCCGGCCACGGCGAGCCCGGCCATGACGACGAAGCCGCTGGTGAAGCTCCCCGTGCTGGACACGATGAAGCCCATCACCGAGGGGGCCACGATGCCGGAGGACGCGAACGCCGCGTCGGCGAAACCCGCCGCGCTGCCGGGCTGGTCGGGAGCCGCGTCGATGGACGCGACCCACCAGATCCCGCCGGTGACGAACCCGAAGCCGACGCCCAGCGAGATCGAGATCACCGCGACGGTCAGGGTCGGCGCGATCGCCAGCGGCACCAGCGAGCAGCCGGCGAGCAGCAGCGCCACGCCCATCACTCCGAACCGGCTGCGGATCTTCGGGCTGCGCCGGTAGACGCGGTCGACGATCACCCCGCCCGCCAGCGCGCCCACGATGCCGCACGCCCACGGCGCGATCGAGAACGCCCCGGCCTGCTTGACGCTGAGCCCGTAGGCGTGGGACAGGAACGAGGGCAGCCAGTACATGAAGCCCCAGAACATGAAGCCCCACGCGAAGTAGCCGCCCGCGACTACCCACAGGTTCCGGTTGGTCAGCAGCGGACGCCAGCGCACCGGCGCGCGGCCCGAACCGGCCTCGGCCTCCTGGCCCGAGGCGATCAGCTCGCGCTCGGCGGCGTTCACCCGCCGCGACTCCTGCGGCAGGTCGCGCAGCAGCGCCGTCGCGATCACGGCCCACACGACGCCGAAGACCGCCAGGGTCCAGAACATGCCACGCCAGCCGATGACGTCCATCAGCCCGGTCAGCAGCGGACCGGAGATGAGCAGGCTGCCCGAGACGGCGACACCGCCGCAGAGCGCCAGCGCGACGCCGCGCTCGCGGACCGGCAGCCAGCGGCTGACGGTCCTGGTCGCCGCCGGGAACGCCGGTGCCTCACCGATCCCGAGGAGTAGCCGGATGACCAGGAGGCCGGCGAACGACCCGGCCACCGGGATCAGGGCGGTGGTGATCGAGAACAGCACGACGGCGGTCAGCAGCACCCGGCGGCACCCGAACCGGTCCACCAGCGGTCCGGACAGGAACGCGGCGACCATGTAGCCGACGGAGAAGACGGAGCTGATGATCCCGTACTGCGCGGTGGTGATCCCGAAGGCCTCCTCCAGCGGTCCGACCGCGTAGGAGACCGCGCTGCGGTCGATGTAGTTGATGACGATGAGGCTGACGACCAGCCCCAGCGTCACGAAGCGGAACCGTGTGCTCATGTGGGCTTCCTTCGAACAGGGACTGCTCTCACGGTGGGGTGGGCATCAGCGTCCGGTCGGGCGGTGCAGGTAGGTGCCGCGCGGTTCACCGAGCACCTTGCCGTCGTCGAAGATCCGCTGTCCCCGGAGGAACGTCGTCTCGACCGTCGCCCCGACTTCCAGGCCGCGGAAGGGCGTGTACTCCTGGGTGGATTCGGAGTCCGCCGGGTCCACCACGAACGACCGGTCCGGGTCCACCAGCGCGATGTCGGCGTCGAAACCCGGTGCGACGTCGCCCTTCGTGGGCAAGCCGAGGCGCCGGGCCGGGTTCGTCGAGACGAGCTCGGCGACGGTCGACATCGGCAGTCCGCGCTTGCGCCCCTCGCCGACGAGACCGGGCAGCAGGTACTCGGTGCCGCCGAACCCGGACTTGGCGGCGAACACGTCGTCGCGGTCCTGCCCGAACTTCTTCTCCTCGCGGCAGCAGGCGTGGTCGGACACCACCCAGCTGACGTCGCCGGCGAGCAGGTGCTCCCACAACTTCTCGACGTCCGCCCTCGGGCGCAGCGGCGGGTTGACCTTGCCGCCGACCCCGTCGGCCGTGGTGACGTCGGCGAGCAGGTGGCCGATGGTGACCTCCCGCCGGAAGTCGACGTGCGGGAAGGTCTTCGCCATCAGCATCGCCGCTTCCATCGCCTTCGCCGACGACAGGTGCAGCAGGTTGATGGTGGGCAGGCCGGTCTCGTGCGCGAGGTAGGAGGCGATGGTGACCGCCAGGCCTTCCGAGTGCGGCGGGCGGGACGCGCTGTAGGCCTCCAGGCCGGACAGCGAGCCCTCCTCCTCGACCATCCGCGTGTAGGCGGTCATGATCTCGGCCGTCTCGCAGTGCAGGGACAGCGAGATCTGGTCGGCGATCTCCGGGTTCGCCTCGCGCGCGGCTTGGATGCCGCGCATCACGAACTCGAAGTGGGCGATGTCGTAGCGCTCGCCCTCCGGGATCATCAGGAAGTCGCTCTGGTCGGTGGACCGTCCGTGCAGCCCGTGGCTGCCGTAGAACATGAAGATCTTGAACGAGGTCACGCCGTGATCGCGCACGAGGGACGGGATCTCGTCGATGTGCGAGGCCTGCATGGGCGCGAGGTGGAACGCGTAGTCCACGTAGGACTTGCCCTCGGCGGCGTCGAGCACCTCCGGGAAGACCTCGGAGTAGGGGCCGCCGCGGTTGAGGTAGTACTGACCGGTCCGCATGTAGGTCAGCGAGGTCGTCACCCCGCCCTGCGCGCACGCCCGGCTCTCCGTGGTGGTGTCGTCGGAGAGCGGGTTGTAGATCCCCCAGTGCTGGTGGGCGTCGACGACACCGGGGAACGCCAGCAGCCCGCGTCCTTCGTGGACCTCGGTCCCGTCCGGGACGGTCAGCCCGGGGCCGACTTCGGAGATCACGCCGTCGGTGACGGCGATGTCGGCGGCGACGGGTTCGCCGCCGCCCGGGCGGACCACGCGGACGTCGCGGAGGATCAAGTCGGGCCGGGTCATCTGGCACCTTCCGGAGTGAGGGGGCGGGTGGTGGCGACCGACCGGGCGAGGTGCCCGGCGGCGAGGTAGGCGAGGCCCAGCGCGGGGAGCAGGCCGTTGCCGGCCAGGTAGCCGGCCGCGCCGTGGCCGGAGATGCCGGCGGCGGCGCCACCGGACGCGTACAGCCCGGGGATCGGGTCACCGGCGTGGTCGAGGACGCGTGCGTGCTCGTCGACGAGCAGTCCGCCCTGCGTGTGGAACAGCGCGGGGATGATCTCCACCGCGTGCAGCGGTGCGCGCAGCGGTTGCGCGGTGGTGCGGCCGAACCGGTCGGTGCGCTCCCCCGCCGCGACCTCGGCCAGCGCGTCGAGTTCGGGTTCGAGTTCCGCGGCGGGAACTCCGATCACCGTCGCCAGCTCGGTGGCCGAATGCGCGGTGCGCACCGCCCCGGCCGCCTCGACGTCCTGGAAGTCGCCGAACGCGCGGCAGGCCTGGGCGATGCGCTCGTCGAAGACCAGCCACCCGCGCCCGCCGGGCCTGGCGGCCAGCGCGGCGGCGTACTCGGAGTAGCCGGTGGTCTCGTCGCCGAACCGGCGTCCTCCGGTGTCGACGACGGCACCGCCGTGCATCACCGCCGTCCAGGTCACCAGGGTGCGCGCCGACGCCGAGAGCGCGGCGTGGCCCTGGTAGGCGTCCAGGAAGCCCGTCGCGGCACCGAGCTCGCGCCCGATCCGCAGCGCGTCGCCGCGGGAGTGCTCCCCGCCGTGGTAGGTCGCTCCCGCGATCTCGGGCACGTGCGCGGACACCAGCTCGGGGTCGGCGCCGTAGCCGTTGGTGGCCAGCAGCACCGCTCGCGCGCGGATCTCCTCATACCCACCGTCCGGCGTGCTGACGGTGGCGACCGCGCTCCCGTCCGGCCCGGGGGCGACCGCGGTCAGCCTGGCGGGAACCATGAGGTCGGCCCGTTCGCTGCGTTCCACGGCCTCGACGAGGTGGCGCAGCAGCGAGGAACCGTGCCTGCCGGGCAGGCTGTGCACCCTGGGCGCCGAGTGGCCGGGGTAGGTGAAGTCGGTGGGCAGTTCGACCGGCACGCCGACGTGGTCGGCGAGCCATTCCACGAGTTCGGCGCCGACGCGGGCCAGGGCCGAGGCGACCCGCACGTCCGCGGAACCGCCGGTCTTGCGCGCGATGTCGGCGACGAACTGCTCAGGTGAGTCGTCGATCCCGGCCGCCGCCTGGAAGCGGGATCCCGGCCCGGGAACCATCGCGGTGGACATCGAGGTGTTGTTCCCGCGCCGGAAGTTCGGGTCGGAGTCCACCACGAGCACGTCAAGACCCAGTTCGGCAGCGCGGACCGCGGCGCTCAACCCGCCTCCGGCTCCCGCGACCACCAGGTCGACGTCGAACGTCATCCTTCCTCCTCCTCCCGACCCTGCGGCAGTCGTTCCGCTCGGCGGAACAGCTGCCCGGGCCGTTCCGGTGAGGTCGATAACACCAGGTGGACTGTTCAAAAACAATGGCTGCGGCGGAACTTCTTGACAGGCTGCCGAGCGGAGCCCCACTCTTGTTCCGTCCAGCGGTACGTCAGGGAGCACGAGGAGGACCGAGTGGCGGAGCCGACCGGGACCGGGGCCACCGAACGGGTGGCGGACGTCCTGCTGCTGTTCACCTACGGGCCGCCGACGCTCGGCGTGACCAGGGTGTCCCGCGAACTCGACCTGTCCAAAGCCGTGGTGCACCGCATCCTGCGGTCACTGACCAGCCGCGACCTCATCGCCTACGACCCGGACACCCGCGAGTACCGGCTGGGGCCCGCCGCTGCCGCGCTGGGCAGCCGGGCACTGCGCGACTCCGACCTGCGGGCCACGGCCCTGCCGTTCCTGTCCGAGCTGCGAGACCGCCTGCACGAGACCGTCACGATCAGCGCGAAGGTCCACGGTGGACGCGTCTACCTCGACCAGGTCGTCGGCAACCACGAGATCACCATGTCGGTGGAGCTCGGCCGGCGGTTCCCGCTGCACGCCGGCTCGTCCGGCAAGTGCATGCTCGCCCACTCAGACCCCGACGAGGTCGACCGGTTGCTCGCAGGCGAACTCCAGGCGCTCACCCCGGCAACGCCCACCGACCCCGAAGCGCTGCGCGCCGAGCTCACCGAGATCCGCGCACGCGGGTACGCGGCGTCGGCGGGCGAGCGCCAAGGCGACGCCGGTTCGGTCGCCGTGCCGGTCTTCGGACCCGGCGGTCTCGTCGGCGCGGTCTCGGTGTGCGGGCCGCGGTTCCGCGTCACCGAGGAGTTCGTCGCCGACACCGCCCCGGAGCTGATCGAGACCGCCGACCGGATCACCGCCCAGCTCGGCGGCACCGCACCCGCGCGCGCCGTCCACACCTCCACCGGAAGGACGACATGAGCCACGACCACCCGGCTGCGCTGGGGGGCCTGAAGGTCCTCGACGCCTCCACCCTGTTCGCCGGCCCGCTGGCCGCCACGCTGCTCGGCGACCAGGGCGCCGACGTGATCAAGATCGAGCACCCGCGGGGCGATCCGGCCCGCACCCACGGCGCGCAGAAGGACGGCGTCGGGCTCTGGTGGAAGATGTTGGCGCGCAACAAGAGAGCGATCACGCTGGTGCTCTCCACCCCGCGCGGCCGGGAGCTGTTCCTCGACCTGGCCACCGACGCGGACGTGGTGATCGAGAACTTCCGGCCCGGAACGCTGGAGCGCTGGGGTCTCGGCTGGGAGGAGCTGTCCGCCCGCAACCCGCGCCTGGTCCTGGCGCGGGTGACCGGCTTCGGCCAGACCGGCCCCTACTCGCACCGCCCCGGGTTCGGCACGCTCGCCGAGGCGATGAGCGGGTTCGCGGCCATGACCGGCGAACCGGACGGACCTCCCACCCTGCCGCCGTTCGGCCTCGCCGACGGCGTGGCCGCGCTGACCACGGCGTTCGGCATCATGACCGCACTGCGGGCCCGGGAGACCACCGGCCGCGGGCAGGTGCTGGACACCGCGATCATCGAGCCGCTGCTGCACCTGCTCGGTCCCGGCCTGATCGCCTACGACCAGCTCGGCGTCCTGCAACCGCGCACTGGCAACCGCTCCACCAACAACGCTCCGCGCAACACCTACCAGTGCGCCGACGGCCAGTGGGTGGCGGTGTCCACCAGCGCCCACTCCATCGCCGAGCGGGTGATGCGGCTGGTCGGGGCTCCCGAGCTGATCGACGAGCCGTGGTTCGCCAGCGGCGCGGGTCGCGCCGAGCACGTCGAGCAGCTGGACGCGGCCGTCGGGTCCTGGATCGCCGCCCGCAAGCGGGACGAGGTCGTGGCCGCGTTCGAGGAGGCCGAAGCCGCGGTCGCACCGATCTACACCGCCGCCGACGTGCTCGCCGATCCGCACTTCACCGCGCTGGGCAGCATCGTGACGATCGACGACGACGAACTCGGGCCCGTCCGCTTCCAGAACACCCCGTTCCGCCTGTCGGAGACTCCCGGGTCCGTGCGCACCACCGGCCCCCGGCTGGGGGCGCACACCGCGGAGGTCCTGGGCGAGATCGGGATCGGCACCGACGAGCTGGAGCAGCTGCGGGAGCAGGGGGTCGTGTGACCGCCATCGGACTGGCCCGCAGCTGGCTCTACGCGCCCGGACACCGCCCGGACCTGGTCCGCAAGGCGCTCGAGGGGCCCGCCGACGCCGTGGTCGTCGACCTGGAGGACGCGGTGCCCCCCGCGCAGAAGGAGCAGGCCCGGGACGCGGTGGTCGCGATCTGCGACACCGCGGCCGACCGGGTCTGGGTCCGCATCAACGCCTCCGGTACGAAGTGGGCGGACGGGGACGCAGCCGCGCTGTCGGGCAGCCCGCCAGCGGGCGTGCGCGTCCCCAAGGCCGAGGACCCGGCGACCGTGGCGGCCCTCGCCGAACGGACCGGACTTCCGCTGCAACTGCTGATCGAGAGCGCCCGCGGGCTGCGCCGGGTCTTCGAGCTCGCCGAGTGCCACCCGCTGGTCGCCGGCGTCTCGCCCGGAGAAGCGGACCTCGCCGCCGACCTGCGGATCCGCGATCGCCGCGAGCTGGCGTGGGCCCGCGCCCGCATCGTCACCGCGAACCGCGCGGCCGGGCTGCCCAGCCCGGTCGCGAGCGTCTGGACGGACCTGTCCGACACCGCGGGTCTCGCCGAGGACAGCGCCGCGCTGCGCGACGCGGGGTTCTTCGGCCGCTCGGTGATCCACCCGAGCCAGATCGCACCGGTGCACCGCGCCTTCACCCCGGACCGCGACGAAGTGCAGCGGGCCCGCGCCCTGCTCGACGCGCTCGACGTCGCGGGCGACTCCTCGACGTGGGTCGACGACCGCGGTCGCTTCGTCGACCCGGCCGTCGTCGCCGGTGCTCGATGGGTCGCCGAACTCGCCGACACGCTCCGAGACCTCCCCGACGACCACGACGAACCGGCCGGAGCCAGGCCGGGAAGGAGCAACCCGTGAGCAGCACCACCGCCGCAGGCCCCGACCTGCTCGCCGCCTTCCGCGACGGAACGCGGGTGATCGAGCTCGGCCACCCCCTCTACACCGGGATGGCGGGCTCGCCGAACCACCCCGGGTTCCGGATGACGCTGGAGCGCCGGCACGGTGACGCCGTCCGCCCCGACGGCGGCTCGGCCTCCAACGAGGTCATCGTCACCGGCGGGCACACCGGCACGCACGTCGACGCGCTCGCGCACGTCAGCCACGACGGACTGCTGCACGGCGGCGTCGACGCCGCCGAAGCCCAGCGCGGCGGGAAGCACGCGGTGCACGGCGCGGAGACCATCCCGCCGATGGTCACCCGAGGCGTGTTCCTCGACGTCGCCGCGGTGCACGGCGTGGACGTGCTGGGAGCCGGGTACGGCGTGACCGCCGAGGACCTGGAGCGGGCCGCCGAGCGAGCGGGAGCCGAACCCGGCCCCGGTGACGTGGTCGTGGTGCGGACGGGCTGGGGACGGCTGTTCGGCGACCCGCAGGCCTACGTGGGCAAGGAGACCGGTGTTCCCGGCATGACGGTGGAGGGTGCGCAGTGGCTCGCCGAGCGGCGGATCGTCGCCACCGGCACCGACACCACCGCCTACGAGCAGATCCCGGCGGGCGCCGGGCACCGGGTGCTGCCGGTCCACCGGGTGCTGCTGGTCGACCACGGCATCCACATCGTCGAGCACATGGCCTGCGAGGACGCCGCCGAAGCCGGGCTGGGCGAGTTCCTCGCGGTGTTCGCGCCGCTGCGGATCGTCGGCGCCACCGGAGCTCCGGTCCGCCCGCTGGCGGTGGTCCCGGCATGACGACTCCCGCGCAGCGGATCGGTGAGGTCGGTGCCCGGCTGGCCGTCGAGGGCGTCGACGACCACCTCGCCGACGACCTGGTCCGCCGGATCGTCGACGTCGTCGGCAACTCCCTGGCGGCCACCCGCGAGGAGCCCGCCCGGATCGCCGGAGCGGTGGCCACCGAGTGGGCGGGCGCCCCGGATGCGACCGGGATCGGGCTGGCGCAACGCGTTCCCGCACCCTCGGCGGCGCTGGTCAACGGCACGCTGGCGCACAGCCTCGACTTCGACGACACGCACCTGCCCTCCGTGCTGCACCCGTCGGCGGCGGTGGTCCCGGCCGCGCTGGCGACGGCCGAGCGCACCGGGGCCGGTGGCCGGGCGCTGCTGGCCGCCGCGGCGATGGGCATCGAGGTGACCTGCCGTCTGGGCATGGCCGGTTACGACGAGGAGCTGGGCAACTCGGTCTTCTTCGAGCACGGCCAGCACGCGACCGCGATCTGCGGCGCGGTCGGCGCGGCCGTCGCCTCCGGCATGCTGCAGGGCTTCGACGCGGACCGGCTGACCTCGGTCATCGGCATCGCGGCGAGCATGGGCTCCGGGGTCATCGAGGCCAACCGCACCGGCGGCACCATCAAGCGCGTGCACTGCGGGTGGGCCGCCCACGCGGGTGTGGCCGCCGCCGACCTGACCCGGCACGGGTTGACCGGGCCACCCACCGTGATCGAGGGCCGGTTCGGGTTCCTGCGCGCGTTCTGCGGCGAGCGGGTGCACCCGGAGCGGGTCACCGACGGCCTGGGCGAGGAGTGGGAGACGCCCGGGGTGTTCTTCAAGCCGTACCCCTGCAACCACTTCACGCACGCGGGGGTGGACGCCGCGCTGCGGCTGCGCGAGCGCGGGGTGACCGCCGACCAGGTCCGCGAGCTGGTGCTCGGAGCGCCCGCACCCGTCCTGCGCACGATCGCCGAGCCCGCGGACGAGAAGCGGCGTCCCCGCTCCGGCTACCACGCGGCCTTCTCCGGCCCCTACACCGTGGCCGCGGCTCTGCTCGGCGGCGGTGGGCTGGGCGTGTTCCACGAGGACTTCACGGACGCGGCAGCGGCCGACCCGCGTCGGCTGGACCTCGCCCAGCGGGTGCGGGTGGTCGCCGACGACGAGGCCACGGCCGGGTTCCCGCGCCAGTTCCCGGCGGTGCTCACCGCCGAGCTCGCCGACGGCACCTCGGTGACCGAACGCGTCCGGGAGAACCGGGGTGGACCGCAGCGACCGCTCTCCAGCGACGAGCTGGCCGCCAAGTTCACCGGCAACGCCGAGCGGGCCGTGGGGCCGGACCGGGCGGCCGAGGTCGTCACGTCGTTGTGGGACCTGCGCGACGACCGGCCGGTCGCCGCGGTGATGTCCGGCCTGCAGGGGGTCGCGCAGCCGGCGTGACCCGGTCTCGACCACGCAGAGGCCGGAGCCCCGAGCGGCTCCGGCCTCTGTGGACGGTCGTGGAACGTGATGAACGGGAAGATCCGACCGTCCACACCTTTCCGCTGGTCACCCGTGCTCCTCGGGAGAATTCCGGGAAAGGCCGGAAACCTCCCGACGAGCGCACCTCAGTAGTCGAACTGCGGGTCCTCGGTGCGGCTGCGCTTGAGCTCGAAGAAGTACGGGTAGCGGGCCATCGCGACCGCGCCGTCGAAGATCTGGGCGGCCTCCTCGCCCTTCGGCACGCGGGTGATCACCGGACCGAAGAACGCCACGCCGTCCACGTGCAGCGTCGGTGTGCCCACCTCGTCGCCGACCGGGTCCATGCCCGCGTGGTGGCTGGCGCGCAGCTCCTCGTCGTAGTCGGTGCTGTGGGCGGCTTCGGCGAGCTCCGCGGGCAGGCCGACCTCGGCCAAAGCGCCCTTGATCGCCTCGTCGAAGTCCTTGATCCCCTGGTTGTGGATCCGCGTGCCCAGGGCCGTGTACAGCGGCGACAGCACCTCGTCGCCGTGGTGCTTGGCAGCGGCGATGCACACGCGCACCGGGCCCCAGCCGCGCTTCATCAGGTCGAGGTACTGCTCAGGCAGGTCGCGGCCCTCGTTGAGCACCGACAGGCTCATCACCCGGAAGTGCAGGTCGATGTCGCGGGCCTTCTCGACCTCCAGGATCCACCGGGAGGAGACCCAGGCGAACGGGCACAGCGGGTCGAAGTAGAAGTCCACCCGTGGGCGGGCAGGGGCGGTCATCCGTGCCTCCATCAGTCGAAGTCGTCCAGGTGCCGGCACGCGGCACCACGTCGGCGGCCTGATCAGGAACAGCTGGGCCCGGCGGGTGCCAGGAGCGGGACCTGAACAGCTCCTGGGGGGAGTAACCCCGCGACGGCCGATTGTCTTCCCGGCGGGCCCGACACGCCGCCGAAGATCGCGAGGTGCGTGCCCGGCAGCGCGACTCCGGCCGGACGTGATTTGATGCCTGCGCCGGGCATCCAACCGGCCTTGATCCGTCCCTACGAACTACGAGGTGATCCGTGGCACCGCCGAACCTCACCCGCGAACAGGCCGAGCAGCGCGCCGCGTTGCTGGAGGTCCAGTCCTACGTGATCGAACTGGACCTCTCCGCCGGCGCGGGGGGTGTGGAAGTGGAGACGTTCGGGTCCACGACCACGGTTCGCTTCCGCAGCGAGCAGACCGGCGTCGACACCTGGATCGACCTCGTGGCGGACCGGGTGCACAGCGCGGTGCTCAACGGTGCCGAGCTCGACCTCTCCGACTACGACGAGTCGACCGGCATCCGGCTGCCCGACCTCGCCGCCGAGAACGAGCTCGTGGTCCGCGCCGACTGCGCCTACACCAACACCGGTGAGGGCCTGCACCGCTTCATCGACCCGGTCGACGGCGCCGTCTACCTCTACAGCCAGTTCGAGACCGCCGACGCGAAGCGGATGTTCACCTGCTTCGACCAGCCCGACCTGAAGGCGACCTACCAGATCACGGTCGACGCCCCGGCCGACTGGAAGGTCATCTCCAACGCGGCCGGCGAGGTCACCGAGACCGCCACGGGCAAGCGCCACACCTTCGACACCACCAAGCCCATGTCGACCTACCTGGTCGCGCTGGTGGCCGGTCCCTACGCCGAGTGGCGCGACGAGTTCCCCGGCGAGGACGGCCAGGACCCGATCCCGCTGGGCATCTACTGCCGCGCCTCGCTGGCCGAGCACCTCGACGCCGAGCGCCTGTTCACCGAGACCAAGCAGGGCTTCGGCTTCTACCACAAGGCGTTCGGGGTGCCCTACCCGTTCGGCAAGTACGACCAGTGCTTCGTGCCGGAGTTCAACGCGGGCGCGATGGAGAACGCCGGCTGCGTGACCTTCCTCGAGGACTACGTGTTCCGGTCGAAGGTCACCGGCTACCTCTACGAGCGCCGCTGCGAGACCGTGCTGCACGAGATGGCGCACATGTGGTTCGGCGACCTCGTGACCATGCGCTGGTGGAACGACCTGTGGCTCAACGAGTCGTTCGCGACCTGGGCCAGCGTCCTCGCGCAGGTCGGCGCCACCGAGTACGACGCCGCCTGGACGACCTTCGCCAGCGTCGAGAAGTCCTGGGCCTACCGCCAGGACCAGCTGCCCTCGACCCACCCGGTCGCCGCCGACATCCCGGACCTGCAGGCCGTGGAGGTCAACTTCGACGGCATCACCTACGCCAAGGGCGCCTCGGTGCTCAAGCAGCTGGTGGCTTACGTCGGCCTGGAGAACTTCCTGGCGGGCCTGCGGGTCTACTTCGACCGCCACGCGTGGAGCAACGCCACCCTCGACGACCTGCTCAAGGCTCTGGAGGAGGCTTCCGGCCGCGACCTGTCCTGGTGGAGCGCGGAGTGGCTGGAGACGACCGGCCTCAACATGCTGCGCCCGCGGTTCAGCACCGACGACGAGGGCCGGTTCACCCAGTTCTCCGTGGTGCAGAACGGCGCCCGGCCGGGTGCGGGTGAGCTGCGCACGCACCGCACGGCGATCGGCATCTACGACGACGAGGGCGGCAAGCTGGTCCGCAAGCACCGCGTCGAGCTCGACGTGACCGGCGAGGTCACCGACGTCGCGGACCTGGTCGGCGTGCACCGCGGCAAGCTGGTGCTGGTCAACGACGACGACCTGACCTACTGCTCGCTGCGCTTCGACCCCGAGTCGCTGGCGACGCTGGTGGACCGCATCGGCGACATCGACGAATCGCTGCCGCGCGCGCTGTGCTGGTCGACGGCGTGGGAGATGACCCGCGAGGCCGAGCTGAAGGCCCGCGACTTCGTGACCTTGGTGCTCGGCGCCTCCGCCGAGGCCGGCATCGGCGCGGAGAGCCAGATCGGCGTGGTGCAGCGGGTCCTGCTGCAGACGCAGACGGCGCTGAACTCCTACGTCGACCCGTCGTGGCAGGAGGAGGGCTGGCGGCGGTTCAGCTCGCGGCTGTTCGAGCTCGCCCGCGCGGCCGAGCCGGGCTCGGACCACCAGCTGGCGTTCGTCAACTCGCTGACCGGTTCGGTGCTCTCCGACGAGCAGATCGACGAGTTGCGCGGCTGGCTGGACGGGTCGAACCCGCTCCCAGGCCTGACCGTGGACACCGACCTGCGCTGGGGCCTGCTGCAGGCTCTGGTCGCCCACGGTGCGGCCGGCGAATCGGAGATCGACGCCGAGCTGGAGGCCGATCAGACCGCGACGGGCCGTCGTCGCGCCGAGCGGGCCCGCGCCCTGATCCCCACCGCGGGCTCGAAGGAGAAGGCCTGGCAGCGCGCGGTGCACGACGACCAGCTGCCGAACGCGATCAGCGACGCGATCATCGCAGGCTTCCAGCACCCGGCGCAGCGCGAGCTGCTGGTGCCGTACGTGCGCCGGTACTTCGAGTCGATCGACGAGGTCTGGCAGCGCCGCTCCAGCGAGCGGGCGCAGCCCACGGTGATCGGGCTGTTCCCGTCCTGGGCGGTCACCGACGAGACCGTCGCTGCCGCCGACGAGTGGCTGGCCGGTGAGCACCCGGCGGCGTTGCGCCGTCTGGTCTCCGAGGGCCGCGCGGGCATCGTCCGGGCGCTCGCGGCCCGCGAGTTCGACCGCTCCTGATCCGCACGACGAAGCCGCCCCGGTCGGAGTTTCCGACCGGGGCGGCTCACGTCTGCTGCGGCCTCAAGCGCCTCAGGACGAGGCGGCCGCACGTGCGCGCTTTCGACGCCACGTCAGCCGCTCCCCGGAGGCAGCGGCCGTCTGGGGCGGCGCGACAGGTGCTCAGGACTCCTTGAACGAGGTTCCGGCTGCGTCGGCCAGCATCCGCACCGCGCTGACGAGGCCGTCGATGAGCTCGTCCTCCTTGAAGGAGGCGACCATGCTCATGGCGGCCAGCTGGCAGCTGCGGTCCGGGATGCGGCGGTAGGCCTCTTCCCCGGTGACGACCTCGAACTTGCGCTGTCCCGGGGACACGGCGATCAGCACGCCCTCGGACGCCAGGGCGCCGAGGTTGGCGTGCAGCTCCTCGGCCTGCTTGCGGGTGTCCTCGCCGAGGTCGCCGAGGTAGATCGCGAACTCCAGGCCGGTGCTGCGGCTGGCCACCGCCATCGCGTCGTCCAGCCGGGCCAGTTCGCTCGCGCTGAAGGGCAGCCGGGGACGGTCGGGCTCGACGCGGCGCGCCACGGACAACCGGCCGGTCGCCATGCGGGCCTCACCGGCGCTGAGCTCCTCGGACTCCGCGGACCGATGCGTGATCTCACCACTTGCCACTTGCGCCTCCCCGAGCCGTGACAGGCCGTGCGTCGTCCGGCACGACCTCACCTTCGCCCACCGGTACCGCGGAGTTCACGTCCTGCGGGTTGGCGGACCAGAACACCGGAGCGAAGTCCCAGTCCTCCCCCGCGCGGTAGCGCGGACGGGACAGCTTCGGCCACATCGCGATCAGCACGATCACGCCATAGATGGCCGCTGGGAGCACCGCCAGGACCAGCACACTCTCCACGACAGTCACGCCCAGTACGGTAGCCGATGACCAAGGTCCCGTGTGGGCGTCTTCGCGCGGGTCGCGATCTTGCTCCTGGAAGCGGACCGAGACCGTCCGGCAATTCGCCCGAAGCGATGCCGGCGAAGCCCGCTCGAGCGGAGATCAGCACTGAGAGTGATCTCGGCGTCACCCGATTCCGGGCTTGCTGAAAGCCTTTCGGAGGCCGCACCTGCGGCCTACCATGTGACTCGAATCACCATCATTAACTCGTCCGGGTTATCCACTGCGACTGAATGGAGTCGGCCCGGTCGGGGGCACATCGCGGCAGGTTGGCGGCTTGTTCCTGGCGGCTTCTGATCATAGTTTTTCACCTGTATGGGTCTTGCATTCTTGATCACATGCGTTCAAAGCACCCTATGTATTCGGGAGGTCCCGATGTCGATCAACGAAGCCGCCACTCAGCGCAGCGCACTCATCCTTCCGAACACCGGTCAACCGCTCGCTGAACACGGTGTGCGCATCAGCAGCAACCGCAACGGAGTCCGCACCAGCGGCCGTCAGGACGGCGTCCGCATCAGCGGTGAGGACGACGGCCTCAGGCTCAGCGGCCGACGCGCAGGCGTGCGCATCAGCGGCCAGCGGAGGGGCGTGCGCATCAGCGGTCAGCGCGAAGGTGTGCGCATCAGCGGCCACGCAGGCGTCCGGATCAGCAGCAACCGCAACGGCGTCCGCATCAGCGGCCACCGGAGGGGCGTGCGCATCAGCGGTCAGCGCGAAGGTGTGCGCATCAGCGGCCACGCAGGCGTCCGGATCAGCAGCAACCGCAGCGGCGTCCGCATCAGCGGCCACCGGAGGGGCGTGCGCATCAGCGGTCAGCGCGAAGGTGTGCGCATCAGCGGACGCACCCGCGGCGTGCGGATCAGCTGACCCGCACGCAGACGCACCCGAGCAGGACCAACGGGCTCCGAGGCGAAACCGCGCTCGAACGAGCGACTCGGCACCCCGCAGCGTTCGAGGCGGCCAGCGGCGGCAGCCGCTTCATCAGGTGTGGGACTCAGCTCGCACCGCCGCGGGTTCTGAGCGGCTTCGTGGCGAGTACGCCGCGACGCCGCGTCCGGCGCACATCAGGAGCGGCGCACGGAGTCCACGGAGCCCCACGGAGCCGCTGTGCTCTCCCGTTCCGGGGGTCCTGCCACCCGCACCGCCACGCACAGCGGCTGCGACGAAACCCTCAGGCAGCCGACTCGCCGAGGTAGGGGAGCCAGAGCGGATCCGCTTCGGACAACCCCGCCAACAACCGCCAGTGGCGGCCTCGTGGCGCCTGCGGGGTCACCGGGAGCCGCCAGCCCAGCTCGCTGAGGGTCTTGTCGGCCTTGCGGTGGTTGCACTTGGTGCAGCAGGCGACGCAGTTCTCCCACGTGTGCGGCCCCCCGCGGCTGCGCGGGAGAACATGATCTATGGTTTCCGCTCGTGCGCCGCAGTAGACGCACCGGTGGTTGTCCCGGAGCATCAGCGCGGCCCGGGTCAGCGGAACCCGGCCGCGGTACGGCACGCGCACGAAGTTGCTCAACCTGATCACGGACGGGATCTCGACCTCGGCGCTCGCCGAGTGCAGGGTCATCCCGGCCGAGTCGCCGTGGACCACCTCGGCCTTGCCGCACACGACCATCACGATGGCGCGGCGCAGCGGGAGCGCGGTGAGCGGTTCGAAGGTCGTGTTGAGCAGCAGGACCCGGCGCTTGCGCCACGACGTGGCGCTGCCGGGAGGCCGATCCGTCTGCGGTGGTCCGGAACCTCGGCTCGTCTGGCACAGCGGGGCCCGCGACGCGAGGCCCGAAGCCTTCCGCGCCGGCTGTCGGATCGGTTGTCGGTCTGGCACGCGACCACCTCCACCGGTGTCGGGCAAAGTTCAGCACAGAACCCGGCCCGAACGCACGTGTGATTCGCCACGCCACGCCGCCGCAGGCGCCCCGCCGCGCGTTTGCGCAGGTGGGAGCGATACCGCGTGATCACCGCCGAAGCCTCGCCCACGTCCGGCGGTCTCGACCACCGACCGCTCTCCGACGTTGATCACCTCAGGTGAAAACCGGCTCTGAGAACCCTCCGACCCCGCTCGCGGCCCCGGGCGGCACGTATCGTCGCGATCGTGACCGACGTTCAAGCGCACCTGAGCTACCCCGCCACCGCCCGCGAGGACACCGTGGAGACCCTGCACGGCCGCGACGTGGCCGACCCGTACCGGTGGCTGGAGGACGCCTCCTCGCCGAGCACCGAGGCGTGGTCACGAGCGCAGGACGAGCTCGCCCGCACCTGGTTGGACGCGCTCCCGGGCCGGGAGTCGATCGCGGAACGGCTGAAGTCGCTGCTCGGAGCGGGTGCCGTGGGCGCGCCTCTGTGGCGGGCAGGGCGGTGCTTCTTCACCCGCCGCGAGCCCGGCCAGGAGTTCGGCGTGCTCCACGTGCGCGAGGCCGACGGGACCGAGCGGGTGCTGCTGGACGTCACCGACCTCGACCCGTCCGGGCTGACGACGCTCGACAGCTGGGTGCCGAGCCTGGAGGGCGACCTGCTGGCTTACCAGATCTCGGTGGGCGGCGACGAGGAGTCGTTGCTGCACGTCATGGACGTGGCCACCGGTGAGCTGGTCGAGGGCCCGATCGACCGCTGCCGCTATTCGACGATCTCCTGGCTGCCCGGCGGGCGGGAGTTCTTCTACATCCGCCGGCTGGCGCCCGAGCTGGTGCCCGAGGGCGAGGAGCAGTTCCACCGCCGCGTGTGGCGGCACCGGGTGGGCACCGACCCCGAGCAGGACGTGCTCGTGCACGGCGAAGGCCTGGACCACACCTTCTACTACGGCACCCACGTCTCGCGGGACGGCCGTTGGCTGGTCATCGAGGGCAGCATGGGCACCGCCCGCCGCGACTCGGTGTGGATCGCCGACCTCTCCGACGGCGCCGAGGTCCCGCGGCTGCGCCAGGTCGTGGACACCACCGACGGCTACCGGGTCGCCGCGTGGGTGGAGCGCGACGGCCGGATGTACGTGATGACCACCAAGGACGCGCCGCGCTGGCGGCTGTGCGTGGCCGACCCGACCGAGCCCGAGCCGCAGAACTGGACCGAACTGATCGCCGAGGAACCGGATTCGGTGCTCGACGCGGTCCGCTACTTCGACGGGGACGCACCGCTCCTGGTGGCGCTGCGCACGCGGCACGCCGTGTCCGAGCTCACCCTGCACGACCCGGCCACCGGCGAGCGCACCGGCGAGGTCCCACTGCCCGGCACCGGCCAGGTCACCGCGCTGACCACCGTCGACTCGGCCACCGAGCGGCACCGCGACCGGCTGTGGATCGGCTGGACCGACTTCGCCACCCCGCCCTGCGTGCACACCTACGACCGCAGCACCGGCGAGGTGTCGTTGGAGGCCTCCGCCCCCGGAACCGTGGAGCTGCCCGAGGTCCACACCCGCCAGGTCAGCTACCGCTCGGCCGACGGGACCGAGGTCCGGATGTTCGTGCTGGCACCCGTCGCCGAGCCGGACCGCCCGCGCCCGGTGTTCCTCACCGGCTACGGCGGTTTCTCGCTCTCCCGCGAACCGGGCTACATGCCTTCGGCGCTGACGTGGGTCGCCGCGGGTGGTGTGTGGGCGCTGCCGTCGCTGCGCGGTGGCGGCGAGGAAGGCGAGGAGTGGCACGTCGCCGGCATGCGGGAGCAGAAGCAGCACACCTTCGACGACTTCCACGCCGCGGCCGAGCACCTCGTCGACGAGGGGTGGACGACGTCGGACCAGCTCGCGATCTCGGGCGGTTCCAACGGCGGTCTGCTGGTGGGTGCCGCGCTGACGCAGCGCCCGGAGCTGTACCGGGCGGTGGTGTGCTCGGCTCCGCTGCTGGACATGGTGCGCTACGAGCGGTTCCTGCTCGGCCGGACCTGGAACGACGAGTACGGCACGGCCGACGACCCGGAGGAGCTGAGCTGGCTGCTGTCCTACTCGCCGTACCACAACGTGACCGAGCACACGGCCTACCCGTCGGTGCTGTTCACGGTCTTCGAGTCGGATTCGCGGGTGGACCCCAACCACGCCCGCAAGATGTGCGCCGCGCTGCAGAACGCCACGAGCTCTGACCCTGGTAAGAGGCCCGTTCTGATCCGCCGTGAGACCGAGGTGGGCCATGCCGCCCGGTCGGTGTCACGTACCGTGGGACTGACGACCGACCAGCTCGCCTTCCTCGCGGAGGCAACCGGTCTCGCTCTGGACTGAGCCCCGAACTCGGTTCTGGCCGACCGGTTTTCGATCATCGTGCGCGGCGGGGCGCGCACGAAGGTCGGGCCGGACGGTTCTCGACGCCCTGCGTCGCACCCCGAAATCGACAGCCGTGGAGACCCCCGTACCCATGAACCTGCCGTTCCTGTCCCAACCTCCCGCGTGCGAACCGTCAGAACGCTGGTGCCAGGCGGTGTTCGACTGGACGCACAACGCGTGGTTGGCCTCCTACGCCGACCTGGTCATCGCCAAGCCGTTGCAGATCCTGCTGGTGCTGGTCATCGCCTTCGTGGCGCGCTGGCTCCTGCACCGGATGATCAACCGCCTGACTCAGGGCAACGGCAAGCCTCCGAAGCTGCTCGTGCCGCTGCGCGAGAAGCGCGGTGACAGCCTCACCTCGGAGCTGCTGTCCGAGCGCCGCAGGCAGCGCGCCAAGACCATCGGCTCGGTGCTGAAGTCGCTGGTCTCGTTCCTCATCTACGGCTTGGCGGCCATCTACGTGCTGCAGGTGCTGGGCGTGCAGATCGCTCCGGTGCTGGCCTCGGCCGGTGTGCTGGGTGTGGCGGTCGCCTTCGGTGCCCAGAACCTGGTGCGGGACTTCCTGTCCGGCATGTTCATGATGGTCGAGGACCAGTACGGCGTCGGCGACACCGTCGACCTGGGCGAGGCCGTGGGTTCGGTCGAGGCCGTGGGACTGCGCGTCACCACGCTGCGCGACATCAACGGCACCGTCTGGTACGTGCGCAACGGTGAGATCCTGCGGGTCGGCAACTCCTCGCAGGGCTTCGCTGTCGCGGTCGTGGACTTCCCGATCTCGCACAGCTCCGACGTGGAGAAGGCCATCGAGGTCGCGGGCAAGGTCGCCGAGGAGGCCGCCGCCAAGGAACCGCTGTCGAACGACGTGCTGGAGCCGCCGCAGATGCTCGGCGTCGACCAGATCACCTCGGACACGGTGACGCTGCGGCTCACGGTCAAGGTCCGTCCGGGCCGCCAGTGGGCGGTCCAGCGGCGGCTGCGCGTGGAGATCAAGCGCGCCTACGACGACTCGTCCATCGACCCGCCGTACCCGCACGGCCGGCCGGTCCCGCCGGAGACCATCTCGACGAAGAACTGACCTGACCAGCGCGATCCCCCCGGCCCGTCCGACCGGCCGGGGATCGTCCTGCGGCCGCCCCCCGCGAGCTGCGGGCACGGCCCCCGCGGGCCGGCGGGCGTTGGAGGAGAGCTCGAGCACGCCGCGACGGACAGCAGCTGCCTGACCACTGAAGCCCCCCGACGATGACCTGAGAGGATGGGAGGGTGACTTCCGTGGAGAGTTTCTACGAGCAGGTCGGCGGCGAAGCCACCTTCCGCTTCATCGTGGCCCGCTTCTACGAAGAAGTGGCCAAGGACGAGCTGCTGCGCCCGCTCTACCCCGAGGAAGACCTGGGGCCGGCCGAGGAGCGGTTGCGCCTGTTCCTGATGCAGTACTGGGGCGGCCCGACCACCTACTCCGAGCGGCGCGGACATCCGCGACTGCGGATGCGTCACGCGCCGTTCAAGATCGGTCCCGCCGAGCGCGACGCCTGGCTGCGCTGCATGGAGGTGGCCGTGGACGAGGCCCGGCTGAAGCCCGAACACCGCGACCAGCTCTGGAGGTACCTGGAGATGGCCGCCAACAGCATGATCAACTCGTGGTTCTGAGCGGCGGACCCGATCTAGGAGCGAAGGACGACCTGGTGATGCGGCAGGGCACGCAGGACCCCCTCGGTGAGCGACCGTGGTGGTTCGACGCGGTGTGCTACCAGATCGACGTCGGCGCGTTCGCCGACGCGGACGACGACGGGGTCGGCGACCTCGACGGGATTCGGGGCAGGCTCGGCTACCTGGAGCTGCTGGGCGTCAACGTCGTCGTGCTGGCCGGCATCGCCGGTTCCGACCCGGCCTCCCCCGCCCTGGCGAGGTTGCTGGCGGAGGCGCACGAGAACGGTCTGCGGGTCCTGCTGGCGCTGGACATCGATCCGGGGCGCACCGACCCGGGATCCCTGCTGCGCCCGTGGCTGGACCACGGCGTGGACGGGTTCCACCTGGCGCCGCGCAACGACCCGGAGGACGCGGTCGCCGCGGTGGTGGCCGACTACCCGGACCGGATCGTGATCGGCAGCGGCACCGGGAACTGGCACCTGCTGTTCGGCCTGGACCTGGCGGTCGCCGGGTTCTCCGCGGAACCCGTGCGCAAAGCGATCACCACGGTGCTGGACCCCCCCGGCCCGCGCCCGGCGTGGGCGATGGCCAGCCGTGACACCACCCGGATCCGCGACCACGCGGCGTTGACGCCGGTGCGCGCGATGGCGCTGGTGCAGCTGGCGCTGCCGGGCGCGGTCTGCCTGCGGCACGGCGAGGAGCTCGGCCTGCCGGGCACGGAGCGGATCCGGATGCCGTGGGAAGGCCTGATGCGGCCCTTCGGCTTCTCCGCGGCGCAGGCGGACTGGTCCTCCATCCCGCACGACTGGGTGCACTTCACGGTCGAGGCGCAGCTGGAGGACGAGGACTCGACGCTGTCGCTGTACCGGCACGCGCTGGAGATGCGGGCGACGCACCCGGCGTTCGTGGGCGACGAGGTGGAGTGGTTCGGCGCACCGGAGGACTGCTTCGCGTTCCGCCGGGTGGGCAGCAGCCTGATCTGCGCCCTGAACACCTCCGCGGAGCCCGTACCGCTGCCGCCCGGGGAGGTCCTGCTGAGCTCCCGACCGCTGGTGGCGGGCGAGTTGCCGCCGGGAACCGCCGCCTGGTTGGTGTGAGCGGCACCTCGCGAACACGGGCAGGTGCGGGGGCGACCGGAAGCGGTCGGTAGATTTCCAGTCATCGCCCCCGATCCGAGCTGGATGTCATGACTGCTGTTGCGCCCGAACGGACTTCACCTCGGGTGCGGTCCGCTACCGCCGGTAGGCCGGGGCGGCTGACAGGGGTCGACGTGGCCCGCTTCGTCGCCGTCTTCGGCATGTTCTGCATCCACTTCGGGGTGCCGTTCGTCGGCGGCTGGCCGGAGGTCTTGGCGGCCCAGTTCTTCAGCGGCCGGTCCACCGCGCTGTTCACGCTGCTGGCCGGGGTGTCGCTGGCGCTGATGACCGGCCGGACCGCGCCGCCGTCCGGCGCGGCCTTGCGCGACGCCCGGCGCCGGGTGGCCGTGCGCGCGGCGGTGCTGCTGGTCCTCGGACTCGCGCTGGCCAAGTCGACCGAGGCGACCGGCTTCCTGCTGACGGTGATCATCCCGTTCTACGGCCTGTACTTCCTGCTGGCGGTGCCGTTCCTGGGCTTGCGGGCACGCGGCTTGGTGATCGCGGCTGCGGTCAGCGCGGCGGTGGGACCGCAGCTGTCCTTCGTGCTGCGCGGCTGGATCGCCGCGGACACGCCGATGTCGGGCCTGGTCTCGTGGGTCAACAGCATCGATCCCGGGCACCTGCTGGCCAACGAGGGACTGTTCGACCTGCTGCTGCTCGGGTTCTACCCCGCCGCCTCCTACCTGCCGCTGGTGCTGGCGGGACTGGCGGTCGGGCGGATGGACCTGACCTCGCCCCGGGTGCGGCTGCGGATCGGCATCACCGGTCTGGTGCTGTCGCTGGTCGGCTACCAGCTGTCCTTCCTGTTGGTGCCCTTCGGCCCGCCGGCTCCGGTGGAGGGCACCATCCCGGTCGGGCACCCGGAGTGGCTGTTGGCATCGACCGCGCACAGCGGGACGACCCTCGAGCTGCTGGGCTCGGGCGGGATCGCGCTGGTCATCCTGGCGCTCTGCCTGCAGGTCGCCGACCGGGCGGGCCGGTGGCTGACGCCGCTGGCCAAGGCCGGGTCGATGGCGCTGACGCTGTACGCGGCGCACGCGGTGGCGCTGGCCTGGCAGATCATCTCCGGCGGCTGGCCGTTGAGCGGCGTGCCGGAGGACCTGGCGCACCTGGCGAGCATGGGCCCGGCGCTGCCGCTGGACGACCCGAACCTGCCGTGGTTCCCGCGCGATGGCCACGAGCCGACGGGCTTCGTGGCGTTCGTGAACGCCTTCATGCCCGAGGTGTTCCTGATCTTCACCTTCGCCTTCACCTACACCTGGCGGCACTTCTTCCGCCGAGGCCCGCTGGAGGCCCTGGTCAGCGACATCGTCCGCTGGACCACCACCCGCCGCCCCACTCCCACCCGCTGACGGCACGACGGAGCGGCCCGGAGCAGCTCCCGACCCCACCAGGAAGAACCCGGTGATCCGCCCCCGAGGACCCGGGGGTCCGTTGCGGACACGGAAGACCCGCGGAGATCGGGTCTCCGAGATACCGGGGGAATCCGTCCGGACACCCGGAGGGCCCGCGATCACCGCGGTGTCAGGTCTCCGTGTGGCCACGTACCCGGAGAACCCGGTCGTCAGGGTTCTGATCACCGGGTTCTCCGGACGCGCGCAGCAGGTGGTCGAGAGCTTGCTGGGCTTGTTCCGGGTGCGGCGGAGCCGCTGTCCTCAGGTGCGGAACTCAGCCCGCACCCACCGCGGGTTCTGAGCGGCGTCGTGGCGAGCACGCCGCGACGCCGCGTGCAGCCGAGGTGCTCGAAGAGCGGCGGACCGAGCCACGGGGCCGCTGCGCTCTCCCGTTCCGGGGGTTTCTGCCACCCGCACCCCACGCGGAGCGACCGACCCTAGAGCAACAGCGGAAGGAGGGCGTGGCGGCGGCGCACCACTGCGCCGAAGCGGGAGTCGAGGCGCAGCCACGAGTCCGTGGCGCTGACGCGGACGATCTCCTCCTCGGCCGGGGAGTCGACCAGGAATCCCATGCCGGACAGCACGAACAGGCAGCGCAACGGGACCTTCACGTCGTACCCGGCGCCCTGGACGGTGAAGACCTCCTGGTCCAGCAACGAGGCCGGCGGGGTTCCCTTCGGCCCGACGTTCTCCTTGGCGACGTCGATGCCGCGTTCGGCGACCTCGCCCACCAAGCGGGCCGGGAGGTCGTCAACGCGCTTCCACCCGGTGGCCGGAGGCAGCTCCGAGCGCCACAGCAGGTCCTTGGGCGCCCCCGGGTCCATCACCTCACCACCGGCGACGGTGAGCGTCGCGAGCAGTTCGTTGCCGGAGAGGCTGAGGTCGGAGGGCTCGACGGAGCCCACCACGGAGCGGGTGGACAGGGCGTCGAACGGGGTGGCCGCCCAGACGTCCATCCGGTCGCTGTCGGGCCGGTTGCGCATCCGGACCACGGCTTGGGAGTCGAGCCGGACCGCGCGTGCCACGAAGGCGCCCAGGTCGTCGCGCTCGACCCGGTCGGTCATGCGGAGCTCAGGCACGACCGGGCTCCAGCTGCTCCGCCTGCCACCCCGACAGGAACTCGCGCTCGTCGGCGGTGAGCCGGCGGGGACGTCCGGCGCTCAGGTCGTAGGGCACCATCAGGGTTTCGGCGGTGCACACGGCTTCCTGAGCGAACGCGGTGTAGTCGATGACGAACGAGGCCGCCTTGAGGTCGCGCACCGACATGCGGACCTGCAGCGATCCGGCCGCGTACATCAGCGGCGCGTGGTAGTCGATGACCACGCGAGCGACGACCATGCCTTCGGCCATCCCGAGCAGGCCCTGCTTCTCCGCCTCGGTGAACAGCAGGTCCGCCCGCGCCTCCTCCAGCAACGTGATCGTCCTGGCGTGGTTGACGTGGCCGAACGCGTCCATGTCAGACCAGCGCAGAGCCACCTCGGCTACGTACGCGCCCACAGGGCCTTCCTCTCTGCCGTGTCCGGGGTGGGGAGGTTCCCGCCCGGGAACCTCCCCACCCCTCAGGTCACCGGACCATGCTGCGGAGCTGACGCGCCGCCACCGACAGCGTGGCCAGGTCAAGCCGCCCGGAGTTGACGATCTCCTCCAGCGACGAGTTGGCCCGCGCAAGCCGCGAAGCGTTCGCCGACTCCCACCGCGCGATCTTCTCCTCCGCACCCTCGCCGGGCTCGGAGGCCCGCAAGGCGTCCACGGTGATCGCGCGCAGCGATGCGTAGAAATCATCCCGCAGCGCCAGCCTAGCCAGTGCGTGCCACCGGTTGCCGCGCTCCAGCTGGTTGACCGCCAGCAGCATCCGCTCCACGTCCAGGTGCGCCCACAGCGCGTAGTACAGTTCGGCGCTCTCCCGCGGGCTGCGCTCCGCGGTGATGCCCGCGTCGCGCTCGGCCAGCTCGGCGACCTCGCGGATGTCCAGCAGGGCGAACGCGTCGAGCAGCACCCCGACCCGCTCGGCCAGCTCCTCCGGAACCCCGGCGGAGACCCAGCGCTCGATCCGCGCGGCGACGCCCTCGGCGGCCCGCCCGCGCAGCAGCCCCCGCACGGTCGGCATGAGATCAGCCACAACCGGCCGGAACCGGGTGATCTCGGCGCCGATGGCCAACGGCTGCGGCCGGTTGGTCAGCATCCAGCGGGCCGCCCGGTCGAGCAGCCGCCGACTCTCCAGCACCATCTCGTCGGCGACGGCGCTCGGCACCGAGCCGCCCAGCGCGTCGATGTCCGACCACAACCGTCGCAGGTCGTAGACGTGGGTGACGACCGCGAACGCCCGCACCGCGTCGGTGGTGGAGGCGCTGAGCTCCTCCGACAACCGGTAGGCGTAGCTGATCCCCGCGCCGTCGACCATCTCGTTGACCAGCAACGTCGTGATGATCTCGCGGCGCAGCGGGTGCGCGGGGATGGCGTCGCCGTAGCGCTCCCGCAGCGGCTTCGGGAAGTACTCCGGCAACCGCTCGGCGAACGCTTCGGCGTCGGGCAGGCCGCTGTCGAGCACGTCGCTCTTGAGCTGGAGCTTGACGTGCGCCATCAGCGTCGCCAACTCCGGCGAGGTCAGGCCCTCGCCGGACTTCTCCAGGTCGCGGAAGGCCTTCTTGCTCGGCAGGGCCTCCAGCTCGCGGTCCAGCCCGGTGGCCTGCTCCAGCGCGGTGACCTGCCGGGCGTGCACCGACAGCATCGAGGCCGCGTGGGCGCGGGAGATGCCCAGGACCGCGTTCTGCCGGTGGTTGTCGGCCAGCACCAGCTCACCGACCTCGTCGGTCATCTCGGCGAGCAGCTCGTTGCGCTGCTGACCGCCGAGCCTGCCCTCGCTGACCAGCTGGTCGAGCAGGATCTTGATGTTGACCTCGTGGTCGGAGCAGTCCACACCGGCGGAGTTGTCCAGCGCGTCGGTGTTGACCTTGCCGCCGTTGCGGGCGAACTCGATCCGCCCCAGCTGGGTCAGGCCCAGGTTGCCGCCTTCGCCGACGACCTTGACCCGCAGGTCGGCGCCGTTGACGCGCACCGCGTCGTTGGCCTTGTCGCCGACGTCGGCGTGCGTCTCGACAGTGGACTTGACGTAGGTGCCGATGCCGCCGTTCCACAGCAGGTCGGCCGGCGCCTGCAGGATGTGCTTGATCAGCTCGGCGGGAGCCAGCTGCTCGATCGACTCGTCGATGCCCAGCGCTGCGCGGATCTGCGGGTTCAGCGGGATCGACTTCAGCGAGCGCGACCACACGCCGCCGCCCTGGCTGATCTTGCCGCGGTCGTAGTCGTCCCAGGTCGAGCGCGGCAGCTCGAAGAGCCTCCGCCGCTCGGCGAAGGAGACCGCCGCCTCCGGGTCCGGGTCGATGAAGACGTGCATGTGGTTGAAGGCGGCCACGAGCCGGATGTGCTCGGACAGCAGCATGCCGTTGCCGAACACGTCACCGGCCATGTCGCCGATGCCGACGACCGTGAACTCCTCGCGCTGGGTGTCCACGTCGAGCTCGCGGAAGTGCCGCTTGACGCTCTCCCACGCGCCCTTGGCCGTGATGCCCATGGCCTTGTGGTCGTAGCCGACCGAACCGCCGGAGGCGAAGGCGTCACCGAGCCAGAACCCGTAGGACTGGGCCACCTCGTTGGCGATGTCGGAGAACGTCGCCGTGCCCTTGTCGGCCGCCACGACCAGGTAGGTGTCGTCGCCGTCGTGGCGCACCACGTCCGGCGGTGGGGCGACCTCGTTGCCGACCAGGTTGTCGGTGAGGTCGAGCAGACCGGAGATGAACATCCGGTAGCAGGTCATGCCCTCGTCCAGCGACGCCTTGCGGTCCACGGCCGGGTCGCCCGTGGGGAGCGGCGGGCGCTTGACCACGAAGCCGCCCTTGGCCCCGACCGGTACGATCACCGCGTTCTTCACCGCCTGCGCCTTGACCAGGCCCAGGATCTCGGTGCGGAAGTCCTGCGGGCGGTCCGACCAGCGCAGACCACCGCGCGCGACGGACCCGAACCGCAGGTGCACGCCCTCCACCCACGGCGAGTACACGAAGACCTCGAACTGCGGCCGCGGTTCGGGCAGGCCGGGGATCTCGCGCGGTTCCAGCTTGAACGCCAGGAACGGGCGCTCGCGCTCGCGGGTGTCGACGAAGTAGTTGGTGCGCAGCGTCGCTCGGATCAGGCTCAGGTAGTTGCGCAGGATCCGGTCCGCGTCGAGGCTGGTGACCTCGTCGATCAGCTTGGTGACCGATTCGGTGAGCTCGCCTTCGCGCGCCGCGCGGTCGGCTTCGCCCAGCTCGGGGTCGAAGCGGGTCTCGAACAGGCGCACCAGCTCGGTCGTGGTGGTGCGGTGGGTGAGCATCGAGTCCTCGATGTAGTCCTGCGTGTAGGCGATGCCCACCTGGCGCAGGTACTTGGCGTAGGCGCGCAGCACGGCGGCCTGCCGCCAGTTCAGCCCGGCCCGCAGCACCAGCGCGTTGAACCGGTCGATCTCGGCTTCGCCCAGCCACACCGCGCGGAAGGCGTCCTCGAAGCGCTGCCGCAACGAGTCCAGCAGCTCCGGGTCGGAGCTGTCGAGCAGGGCCGAGTCCAGCCGCAGACCGAAGTCGTAGATGTAGAACTGCTGGCCGGAGGTCTCCAGGGTGAGCTCGTAGGGCCGCTCGTCGACGACCTCCACGCCCATGCTCTGCAGCACCGGCAGCACCCGGGACAGCGTGACCCGGCCGCCGACGTAGAGCTTGAAGCGGCGCTGACCGGCGCTGGCGTCGCGCGGCACGTAGAACGACATCCGCAGGTCGTCGGGGCCGCTCAGCGACTCCAGCCGGCGCAGGTCCGCGAGGCCCTCGGCGGCGGTGAAGTCCTCCTTGTAGGCCTCCGGGAACACCGAGGCGTAGTCCTGCCCCACCTGGGCGACGGCCTCGGACAGCGAACGGGCCGCGCGGTTCTCGGTCCCGTTGCCGTTCCGCTCGGCGGCCACCTCGGCGACCATCTGGTCGTCCCAGGTGTGGATGGCCTCCTCCAGCCGCTGCTGGATGCGGTGCAGGTTCGGCTCGACCTGGTCCTCCGGGTCGGTGTGCACCACGAAGTGCACCCGCGCCAGCGTGGATTCGCCCACCCGCGTGCTGTACTCCAGCTCGGTGCCGCGGAGTTCGTCGAGCAGCACCTCCTGCATGGCCAGCCGCGAACTCGTCGTGTACCGATCGCGCGGCAAGTAGACCAGGCAGGAGAAGAAGCGGCCGTAGGTGTCGCGGCGCAGGAACGGCTTGAGCTTGCGGCGCTCGGCCAGCGCCAGCACGCCGGTGATGGTCTCCTGCAGGGTCTCGAAGTCGGTGGAGAACAGCTCTGTGCGCGGGTAGCTCTGGATCTCCTCCAGCATCCGCTGACCGGAGTAGGACTCCAGCGGGAACCCGGCCCGGTGGATGACCTGCCGCACGCGGCGTTCCACGAGCGGGATGTCGAGGACGTCCTCGTGCAGCGCGGTGGTGGTGAACAGGCCGAGGAAGCGGTGTTCACCGGTGACCCGGCCGGAGTCGTCGAAGGTCTTGACACCCACGTAGAACGGGTGGACCGGTCGGTGCACTGTGGACGGTGCGCTGGCTTGGGTGAGCACCAGCAGCTCCGCGGACAGCGCGTGCGCCCAGGCGTCCGGACCAGCGGTCAGGCTGCGGGAGGCGACGCTGTCGCTGCGCAGCACGCCGAGCCCGGAGGCCAGCACGGGCTGCAGCGCGGGGCCGTCGCCCTCGACGAGCTCGTAGTGCCGGTAGCCGAGGAACGTGAAGTGACCGTCGGCCAGCCAGCGCAGCAGACCGGCACCGTCGGCGACCTGCTCACCGGGCAGCGGTGGGTTCTTCTCCAGCTCGTCGGCCAGGGACCGGGCGCAGGCGATCATCCGCTCGGTGTCCTCGACGACCTCGCGCACGTCGTTGAGGACGTCGGCGAGGTCCTGCCTGAGCGAGGCGAGCCGATCGGGGTCGACGACCTGCCCGACCTCGATGAACATCCAGCTCTCGGCCATCGCACCGGCCGGCGGGTTCGACGGGTCCGCCTCGGGCAGCACTTCCAGCAGCTCACCGGCGACGTCGCGCCGGACGACGATGATCGGGTGGATGACGCGCAGCACGTCGGCGTTGTCGCGGCCGAGCTCGGCGATCAGCGAGTCCACCAGGTAGGGCATGTCGTCGGTGACCGTCTGCACGACGGTGGCTTGGCTCTGCCAACCGTGCTCGTCGCGCGTCGGGTTGAAGATCTGCACGAGGGCGCGTCCGGCGACCCGGTTCGCGGCGAGCTCGCGGTGCGATCTGAGCGCGCCGACGAGGTCGCTCGGGTCGTCGTCGACGAGCTCTTCCGCCGGAACGTGGCGGTAGTACGTGCGCAGCAGCTCGCCGAGCTCGGGGGCGAACTCGACGGCTCGTTCCAGCAGTCGCCGTTTGGCCAGTTCGGGGTTCTCGGACTGCTCACCGGTCGTTCCGGTCGGCAGCTGTCCGGGATTCGACGTCATGTCAGGCAGCTCCACGCTCCACGGCACCTCGTTGTGCCAACACGGTCCACTCTAAGACTGCCAGTTCCCGCTCACGGGGCCGGGATCCGACCGAGGGGTCGCGGCGGGTGACGACGCAACGAAACGATGTCCAGGACGTTTCTCAGAGCAACGGATCCACTGCCGCGCTACCGATTCCGGGTGCGCGGTGCCTGGCTCCGACGCCCTCGTGATGATCATCCTCTGTGGACCGGTGCCGCTTGCGTCCGGCCACGCCGCCGGTGGTGTGATCGATGTGTTCGGCATCGCCCTCACCCCGCTCATCGCCGCGTCCCGGCTCACCGTAACCGGGTTTGTGACGACGGCCATGGTTGACGGCGGCGATGCCCTCGCTGACCTGCTGCTTCGCTTCGTCGGTGCGGCCGGCGTTGTAGGCCATCAGCGCGTCGGCGAGCAGGTCGGCCAGGCTCGCGTCCGGGCTCGGTTCCGGCGGCACCGGTTCCGGTTCGGGCTGCGGTTCGGGCTCCTCCGCGGCCTCCGGCTCCAGCATGCGCTGGGGTTCGTCCGCGGCGTGCGGTTCCGGCTCTGCGGCGGCGAGGCGGAAGCTCGGGTCGGTCTCCTCGGCCGGACGCGTCGAGCTCTCCGCAGCCTCGGACGTCGGCGTGGCGGGTTCAGTCTGGAACGCGGCGAGCGGGTCGGAATCGGCGTGCCGGGCGCGACGGCGGGAGGGCTGGTGGTCGGCGGGGAGCTTCAGCTCGGCGCGGATCTCGGCCAGCGACTTGCCCTTGGACCGGCGCCCGCCCGGCTCCTCCGACTCGGCTTGCGCCGGGACGTCCTCGGGCTCCGCCGCGGGGACGCCGTGCGCCGGGGTGGCGGGCTCGGGCTCCTGCTCCCGGCGGTCGTGGGCCGCGGTGATGCGCCGCAGGCTGTCGGCCGCCGCCGCCAGCGGGTCACCGCTCCACCGCTGCGCGACGCCGTCGTCGTCCCCGTCCTCGAAGCCGCCGGACTCCTCGTCCTCGATCGCGAGGCGTTCCGGCTCGTCGGAGGGCCACCAGGTGCCGGTGGAGTGCTGGCCGGCGGGCTCCTCCTCCGGCTCGGCCGCCTGCTGGACCCGTTCCGGGGGGGAGCCGAACATCTCGCTCGGCGACGTCGAGTCGAAGGCCACCCGCGGCTCGGGCATCGCCCGCTCGGCGAACGGCTCCGGGGCCTGTTCGGGTCGCTCCGCGGTCGGCGGGGGCTCCTCCTCGGCTTCCTTGGCGCGACTGGTCAGCGCTTCCATCAGCAGCCGAGCCGCGTCGTGCGCCTCGGCGTACCCACCCCGGCGGGACTGCTCGTGGCTCCCGTGGTGGCTGGTCGCCGCGGGTTCAGGTGCCGGCGACGCAGGCTCCGGTCCCACCGTCCGGTGGGTCGAGTGCGCAGGCTCGGTCCGCGCCGCTTCGAGTTCAGGTGCCGCAACGGGCTCCGGCGCCGAGTGCGCAGGCTCGGTCCGCGCCGCAGCGGACTCGGGCACGGCTTCGGGCGCCGAGTGCGCAGGCCCGCGCTCAGACTCCGCCACGCCCTTTCCAGGCGCGGGCGCGTCGGGTCCAGGTGCCGCGTGCGCAGGCTCGGTCCGCGCCGCAGCGGACTCGGGCACGGCTTCGGGCGCCGAGCGCGCAGACGCGCGCTCAGACTCCGCCAGGACAGCTTCAGGCGCGGTCGCGACGGCTTCAGGCTCGGCCGGTTCGGGGTCGGGCACGGCCGCGACGAGCGCCGAACGCCTGCGGCGAGGCTCCTCGGTCTCCGGCGGGTACGCCTTGATCAGGGCGACTCGGGCGTTGTGCACCAGCGCCCGCCACCGCCGGTCCGCCGAGTAGGCGCCGCGCAGCGCCTGCAGCGCCGCGGAGACCTCCTCCACGCGCTCGTAAGCGCGGGACAGCGCGTTGAGCGCCTCGGCGAGCAGCCCGTCGAGCTCGTGCCGCTCGGAGATCGCGGCCGTCTCGGCCAGCACGCGCAGCGCGGCGTCGTGGTCCCCGGCGGGCAAGTGCACACGGGTGGCCAGCGCCAGTCCGAGCCACCCGGTGGGTCCGGCGGCCGCCGCCCGCACGGGCTCGGCCAGCACCGCCTGGCTGGTCTCGACCGCCTCGACCCGGTGCCCCTGGTCGAGCAGGGCGTGCACGCGCTCCAGCAGCAACCGGGTCTGGACTTCCCCGCCGTCGGCCTCCGGGTCGCTGAGCCGCCGCAGCAGGCCCAGGCCGACGTCGGTGGCGGCGACGGCCTCGCCGAACTCGCCGAGCCTGCGGCGGTGCCCGGCTCGGGCGGCCCACACCCGGGCCTGGAGCACGCGGGTGGTGTCGGAGTCGTCGTCGGTGTGGAGGCGTTCGGCCTCGTCGAGAGCCTCGCTGCGCTCGTCGACGTCCTGCTGCGCGGGCAAGGCCGCGGCCAGGGCGAGGAGGGCGTGCGCGCGCAACGCGGGTTCGACGCGGTCGCGCGCGAGCTCGCGGCGCAGGACGCGGACGGCCACCTCGTGGCTGCCCGCGTGGACCGCGCACCAGCCGAGCTCGATGCGCAGCCTGGTCAGGACGTCGCCGGGAGCGGCGGTTTCGGCGTCGCGCACGGCCTCGAGCGCACGCCCGGTGGCCGCGACACCGCGGCCCAACCTGTTCGAGGCGAACAGCGCCAGCGCCTCGGCGCGCAACCGCGCGCTCCGGTCGCCGGTGCGCCTGGCGAGCGCGGCCGCTCTGTCGCTGAGCGCCAGCGCCAGTTCCGGGACTCTCCACCGCATCTGCCACGCGGGATCGAGCAACCCTTCCACCGAGCTGGACTCCTCAACAGCGGCCACGCTCGCCAAGGCGCCTCCGTTCAGCCGCGGGTCAACTTGCGATGGGTGACCCGGTGCGGACGGGCGGCTTCGGCGCCCAGCCGCTCGATCTTGTTCTGCTCGTAGCCCTCGAAGTTGCCTTCGAACCAGAACCACTTGGCCGGGTTCTCGTCGTCGCCCTCCCACGCGAGGATGTGGGTGGCGACGCGGTCCAGGAACCAGCGGTCGTGGGAGATGACCACAGCGCAACCGGGGAACTGCTCGAGCGCGTTCTCCAGCGAGCCCAGGGTCTCGACGTCCAGGTCGTTCGTCGGCTCGTCCAGCAGGATCAGGTTGCCGCCCCGCTTGAGCGTCAGCGCCAGGTTGAGCCGGTTGCGCTCACCACCGGAGAGCACGCCTGCCGGCTTCTGCTGGTCCGGGCCCTTGAAGCCGAACGCGCTGACGTAGGCGCGCGACGGCATCTCGACCTGGCCGACCTGGATGTAGTCCAGGCCCTCGGAGACGACCTCCCAGACGTTCTTGTCCGGGTCGATGTTCGCGCGGTTCTGGTCCACGTAGGACAGCTTGACGGTGTCACCGATCTTGACCGTGCCGCTGTCGGGCTCTTCGAGACCGACGATGGTCTTGAACAGCGTGGTCTTGCCGACGCCGTTCGGTCCGATGACGCCGACGATGCCGTTGCGCGGCAGGCTGAACGACAGGTCGTCGATGAGCAGCTGCTCGTCGAAGCCCTTCTTGAGGTGCTCGACCTCGACGACCGTGTTGCCCAGGCGCGGGCCCGGCGGGATCTGGATCTCCTCGAAGTCCAGCTTGCGGGTCTTCTCCGCCTCGTTGGCCATCTCCTCGTAGCGCGTCAGGCGGGCCCGCGACTTGGTCTGCTTGGCCTTGGCGTTGGAGCGGACCCACTCCAGCTCGTCCTTGAGGCGCTTCTGCAGCTTGGCGTCCCGCTTGCCCTGGACGGCGAGCCGCTCCTGCTTCTTCTCCAGGTAGGTGGAGTAGTTGCCCTCGTAGGGGTAGGTGCGGCCGCGGTCGAGCTCCAGGATCCAGCCGGCGACGTTGTCCAGGAAGTACCTGTCGTGCGTCACCGCCAGGACGGCGCCCGGGTAGGTGGCCAGGAACTGCTCCAGCCAGAGGACGGACTCGGCGTCGAGGTGGTTGGTGGGCTCGTCGAGCAGCAACAGGTCGGGCTTGCTCAGCAGCAGCTTGCACAGGGCGACGCGGCGTCGCTCACCACCGGAGAGGTGCTGGACCTCGGCGTCCGGCGGCGGGCAGCGCAGGGCGTCCATCGCCTGCTCGAGCTGGGAGTCCAGTTCCCACGCGTCGGCGTGGTCCAGGTCCTCCTGGAGCTTGCCCATCTCCTCCATCAACTCGTCGGAGTAGTCGGTCGCGAGCTTCTCGGCGATCTCGTTGAAGCGGTTGAGCTTCACCTTGATCTCGCCGACGCCCTCCTCGACGTTGCCGAGGACCGTCTTCTCCTCGTTCAACGGCGGCTCCTGCTGCATGATGCCCACGGTGTAACCCGGCGACAGGAACGCTTCCCCGTTGTTCGGCTGGTCGAGTCCCGCCATGATGCGCAGCACGGTCGACTTGCCAGCCCCGTTCGGCCCGACGACACCGATCTTGGCGCCCGGGTAGAACTGGATGGTCGCGTTGTCGAGGATGACCTTGTCACCATGCGTCTTGCGCACGTTTTTCATGGTGTAGATGAACTCGGCCATACCCCGAATCGTAGTTGCGTCCTACCGGGCGCCGCGCACGCGGCCCCCCGCAACCCGAACGAGCGACAGCCGGGGTTCAGCTGCGCGGCGAGTCCTGCTCGGCGAGCCGTTTGAGCATCTCGTTGTAAGCGGTGAGATCGGCGTCACCGTCCTGGTCCGCCTTGCGGTCGATCCGCCGCGCCTGCCGGTCGTCCGCCCGGGACCACTGGATGAGCAGCGCCAGCATCACCACGACCAGCGGGATCTCGCCGGACGCCCAGGCCAGACCGCCGCCGAGCTGCTGATCGGCGAGCAGGTCGGTGAACCACGGCAGGTCGAGGCTGCGGTAGAAGTCCCCGCCGATGGGCTTGGCGGACATCATCAGCGTGATGCCGAAGAAGGCGTGGAACGGCATCGAGGCGAAGACCAGGCCGACCTTGCCGATGGCGGGCAGGCGGCGCGGCGACGGGTCGATGCCGATCACCGGCCAGTAGAAGAGGTAGCCGACCAGCAGGAAGTGGGCGTTCATCGCCAGGTGCGCCCAGTGCTGGTCGAGCGCCAGGTCGAACAGGCCGGTGAAGTACAGCGCGTAGAACGAGCCGACGAACAGCACCAGCGCGACGACCGGGTGCGTGAGCAGGCGGGTCAGCGGCGAGTTGACGAAGGCCATCAGCCACTCGCGCGGACCGGGCGGCTGTCCCTTCCCGGCGGGCTTGAGCACCCGCAGCGCCAGCGACGTCGGCCCGCCCAGCACCAGGAGCACGGGGACGAGCATGGACAGCAGCATGTGCTGGCCCATGTGCACGCTGAACACGGCGGGCGCGTAGCGGCCGACACCACCGGACGTGGCGTAGAGCAGCGTCAGGCACCCGCACAGCCAGGCCACCGTCCGCCCGACCGGCCACCTGTCACCGCGAGCGCGCAGCCGGTGCACGCCCCACAGGTAGAGGCCGGCCGCCACCAGCGCCGCGGTGCCGTAGACGAGGTCGAAGCGGTAGTCGAAGAGCAGCCGCCCGAGGTCCGGCGGCGCGTCGAGGGTGTAGCCGATGATCAGCTCAGTGCGGCTGGGCACCGTCGTGTAACCCTCGGGCGGCGGGGTGCGGCCCAGCGCGACGGCGACGCCGAGGGTGGCGAACATGATCAGCACTTCCACGGCACCGAGCCGCAGCAGGCCGGAGGAACCGGACTCCAGCCGGGTCACGACCTTGCCGCGCTGCAGGTACCCGACGACCCCGAGCGCCAGCAGCCCGACGATCTTGAACAGCACCAGCAGCCCGTAGGTGGAGCCGAACAGCTGCTCCGGCAAGACCCGCACGAGCGCGTTGATCACCCCGGACAGGGCCATCGCGGCCCAGCTGACCAGTGCGATGGCCGAGAAGCGGCGCGCGACCAGCGGCAGGTGCGCCCCGCCGCGAGCGGCGTGGGCGATCAGGGCGACCAGCCCGCCGACCCACAGCACGGCGCCGACCAGGTGGAACAGCAGGCTGTTGGTGGCGACGTCGTGGGCGCCGCCGCTGGCGGAGTGGCCGGTGGCGATGACCGGGAGGAGCCCGGCGAGGCTGAGCCCGAAGGTCACCGTGGTCCAGCCCCACGACAGCACGATCCGGCAAGCCAGCGCGACGACGAAGGCGATCAGCGCGGTCAACGCCCAGGCCTTGGCCTCTTCGAGCGCGTCGACCAGGCCGAACACCACCTCGGCGCTGAGCACCTCGTTCACCGGGCGACCGGTGGCGTCGGCGCAGAGGAACGGCACCATCAGAGCCGCTCCGACGAACCACACCGAGGCGGCCCACCCGGCGGTGCGCACGGCGGCGTAGCCGTCGGCGAGCAGCGCACCCGAGCGGCTCGCCGGAATGCCGAACGAGGCCAGCAGCAGCGAACCGATCGCCACCACCGCACCGGCCTCGGCAACCACCCTCACCACGGGCAGGCCGTACTGGGTGACGGGACCGGGGTCGGGCAGCCCGAGCAGGGCGTAGTTGGCCCCGGCGGACAGCGTGGTCAGGGCCGCGGCGACGAGGGCCGCGAGCACTCCTGCGGTGAGGACCAGCACGCCGACCGTGCCGGAAGCGCTGCGCCTGTGGTTCGGTTCGGCGACGGACTCGGAGGGCACACACCGAGCGTAACGGCCGCTGTCCGCGCCTCACCGGTCAGGATGGCGCCCCTGGGCGTGGTCTCGCGCACTCCTCGCCGCTACGGTGACCCCGTGCCGAACGTCCGTCCCCGCCGACCACGGGTGCTCGCGCTGTGCGTTCTGCTCGGCGGCTCGGCGCTCGCCGCTTGCGCGAGCGACGTGGCGGGCACACCTGTCCCAGCCGCAGGCTTCATGGAGCACCCGGAGACGACGCAGACCCGCTCGGCGATCGCGACCCCGCCACGCATCCCGGACCCGCGCGGCGAGGTCGATCCGTGCACCCTGCTCTCCCCCGCCGACCTCGCCCCGGTCGGCGGTGCAGCAGGCCCGCCGCACCCGGGCAGCCCGGTCCCGGGCGCGTGCGCGCACCTGCTCGGCGGTCACCCGGACAACACGGCCGCGGCCGGCTTCCACGAACCCTTCCCGGTGCTCGCGCAGCGTCAGCCGAGGGGCGTCGAAGTGGACGTGCACGGCTACTCCAGCTGGCTGTACTGCGAATCCGTCACGGGCTACCAGACGTGCACCGCGGCGACCGCCATCAGATCGGACAGATCGTTGCTGACGATGCTCTCGCTCAAGGACGCCTCAGCAGCGGACACCGCTGATCGGCTCTTCGGCCTGACCAGCGCGGCGCTGCGGAAACTGCCCCCCGGGTAGCCCGCTTGCCGGTTGTCGAAAAGCTTGCCGTTGTGTACCGGCTCAGCAACGTTGCCGCGTCGTTCGCACATGCGATGCGGCCGACCGCTACCCTCCTTGCTGCACAACGTCGGGCAAACCGCCCACCGAACGGCCCCCATAGCTCAGCCGGATAGAGCAAAGGACTTCTAATCCTTAGGTCGCAGGTTCGAGTCCTGCTGGGGGCGCTCGAGCCCACCGGGACGAGCGGGTGCTGATCCGCGGAAGATCACCCTCCGCTCACACCGGGTCCGCTTGCGGACCGAGCTCGTGCCACGCTTCGGACGCCGAGCCTCCAGCGGACGTGCGTGAGCCGTGCAGACTCCCGGGGCGAAGCTGTCCCCACCACTCCAGCAGCAGGGACCGGGTTGCACGTGATCATCCGCCGGCCGCCGGCTTCCGAGACCCACTCGGAGTCAGGCGCTGGGGACGAGTTCGGCCACGAGGTCTCGGACTCGCCGGTCGATGTCGTCGCGGATCTCGCGGACCGCGTCGACGCCTTGTCCGGCGGGGTCGGTGAGCTCCCAGTCGAGGTAGCGCTTGCCCGGGAAGACGGGACAGGCGTCGCCGCAGCCCATGGTGATGACCACGTCGGCGGCTTGGACGGCGTCGGTGGTGAGCTTCTTGGGGAACTCCTGCGACAGGTCGAGGTCGAGTTCGTGCATGACCTCGACCACGGCGGGGTTGATCGTGGCGGCTGGTGCGGATCCGGCGGAGCGGACAGCGATCTTGCCCCGGGCGTGGTGGTGCAGCAGCGCGGCGGCCATCTGGGACCGGCCGGCGTTGTGCACGCAGACGAACAGGACCTCGGGGGTGGTGGACACGACGGCTCCTCGGTTCTTCAACGGTGAGGCGCCGGTCCGGACGTGGTCGCCTTCGGGGACGGGGACGAGGCGAACCGGCCTCGGGCGGCGAGTGAGACGTAGACGAGCGCGACCAGCACGGGCACCTCGATCAGCGGGCCGACGACTCCGGCCAGGGCCTGACCGCTGGTGACGCCGAAGGTCGCGATCGCCACCGCGATGGCCAGCTCGAAGTTGTTGCCCGCGGCGGTGAACGACAGCGTCGCGGAACGCTCGTAGTTCAGGCCGATGGCCTTGCCCAGCGCGAACGAGCCAGCCCACATCACCGCGAAGTAGACCAGCAGCGGCAGCGCGATGCGCGCGACGTCCAGCGGGCTCGATGTGATCGCCTCCCCTTGCAGCGCGAAGAGGATCACGGTGGTGAACAGCAGGCCGTGGAGCGCGACCGGGCCGATCTTGGGCAGGAACCGCGCCTCGTACCACTCGCGACCCTTCGCGCGCTCACCGAACCGGCGGGTGAGGTATCCGGCCAGCAGCGGGACGCCGAGGAAGATCAGCACGTTCTTGGCGATCTCCCACGCCGGAACCTCCAGCCCGGCCACCGGCAGGCCCAGCCATCCCGGCAGCACCGAGAGGAAGAACCAGCCGAGCCCGGCGAAGGCGACGACCTGGAACACCGAGTTGAGCGCGACCAGCACGGCGGCGGCTTCGCGGTCCCCGCAGGCGAGGTCGTTCCAGATGATGACCATCGCGATGCAGCGCGCCAAGCCGACGATGATCAACCCGGTCCGGTACTCGGGCAGGTCCGGGAGGAACACCCAGGCCAGCACGAACATCAGCGCCGGGCCGAGCACCCAGTTGAGCAGGATCGAGGAGACCATCAGCCGCTTGTCGCCGGTGACGGCGTCGAGCCGGTCGTAGCGGACCTTGGCCAGCACCGGGTACATCATCACCAGCAGGCCGAGCGCGATGGGCAGCGAGACGCCGCCGACCTGCACGGCGTCCAGCGCGGAGCCCAGCCCGGGGATCCAGCGGCCGGCCAGGAGCCCGACGACCATCGCGGCTCCGATCCACACCGGCAACAGCCGGTCCAACGCGGACAGCTTCGCCACGACGGCGTTGTCCTGCGCCTGCGTCATGCCGTCTCCGCCACGTCCAGAGCGGGGGCCAGCGAGTCCGACAGCAGGCGCAGGGTGTCCGGCCGGACGCGGTAGTAGATCCAGGTCCCGCGCCGCTCGCCCTCGATCACCCCGGCTTCGCGCAGCACCTTGAGGTGGTGCGAGATCGTCGGCCCCGACAGCTCGAACGCCCCGGTCAGGTCACACACGCAGGCCTCCCCACCGGCGTGCGAGGCGATCAGGGACAGCAGCCGCAGCCGCACCGGCTCACCGATCGCCTTGAACACCCGCGCGAGCGTCCCAGCCTGCTCAGCATCGAGCGGCTCACGCACCACCGGCGAGCAGCACAGCACCTCGTCACCCACTGACGGCCCTTGTTTCGACACACCTCTACCTTGACAGCCATCGAATCTAGGGCGCAAGCTTCGTGTGTCCATCTGATTCGATGGACATCGAATCAAGGAGTTGAGATGTCACGCATGCAACTGGCTCTGCGGGTGGGCGACCTGGAGGGCTCGATCGCGTTCTACTCGAAGCTCTTCGGCGCCGAACCGGCCAAGCTCCGGCCCGGTTACGCCAACTTCGCCATCGCCGAACCGCCGCTCAAGCTCGTGCTCGTCGAAGGCGAACCCGGGCAGGACACCGCCATCGACCACCTGGGCGTCGAGGTCGAAAGCACCGAGCAGGTCGGCAACGCCACCGACCGGCTCAAGGCGCTCGGGCTGTTCACCGAGGTCGAGGAGGACACCACCTGCTGCTACGCCCGCCAGGACAAGGTCTGGGTCCACGGCCCCGGCCGGGAACCCTGGGAGGTCTACGTGGTCAAGGCCGACTCCCAGACCTTCGGAGCCTCACCGACCGAGGAAGGTGCCACGCCCTGCTGCCGCTGAATGAGGCCGTCAGCGCACAGCTCACCGCCGCCCGCGGCCCGGCCAGCGCTCCGCGGGCGGCGACCTGCGGAAGGCACCCACTTGTGGCAGGCACGTTCTCGGACCACGTTCACGGCCCAGTCAGGGAGCGTGATGCCCCACGTCGAACTCCCCTCGGGCTTCTCGCTGTTCTCGCCGAGTCTGGGTCGCGTGCAGAGCTTGGCGGCGTTCGCGTTCGCGGTAGCTGAACGCTGCCTCGCGGACCGAGTTCTCGCTCTCGAATCCTGACCCGACCGCACCGGCAACAGTGGCTGCCGCGGTGACCAGCAGCACGACGACAGCATAGTCGCCAAACCCGAGGCCGGGCCCGACGTACTCACCGAGCACCTCAGGAGTCACGACGACGAAGGCTGCGATCAGGTTGACGACGTAGAGCGCCCCGTACATGCACGCCACTCCGATGGCCAGTGTCAGCACTGTGGAAGAGTTGAACAACATCGCCTCTTCGCGTTCGTTCGCGGGTCGCTCCGTGGTTTGCTCCCAGAGCCGGTGATAGACGATGAGCCAACCAACCATGACTGCCACCGAGCCGAGCACCGCGGCCAAGAGCTGGGGCAACTCCATCGTGCTGGCGAGCCGCCAAACCGTGGTGTTGATCAAGTAGAACGCGCTGAAAGCGAACGCCCCCACCAGCGGTCCGGTCAACCCGAACACCAGTCGCCACGGGCGATTGTCCCGAACCATGCCGATCAACAACCTCAGCACGCCTCGCGAGGCCAACACCCGCACATCGACATCGCGATGCTCGGGCGTGACCCACTGGAAGCGGTTGAACAGCCAGGGAAGTCGGCGACGCCGGTGCTTCTCGGTCCCCTTCGAGCCAGCGTCCCGACCGAACATGTCCGTGATGAGCTGGCTGACCAAGCCTCGCACCCGGCGGTGCAACGCCATGCCTCCGAGTGCCGGTAGCGACACCACCAACACCCTGCGCTCGAGACTCACATCGGCCACGATGGGCTGTTGACCACTCCGCAGCGGGTAGTCCGTTATGCAGGCAGCGAGATTCCACCCGTGCTGTCGCATACGCTTGCCGACGACGTCCATCATCTCGGTACGGCGGTCGTCACTGGGTGGCAACTGCTCGCAGTGCACTTCCACGTGCCACACCCGATCGTCTTCCAGCCGTTCGGACAGCAGTCTAGGCAGTTCCTGAGCGAGGTGCTCAGCAATCTCCGCAGGCGCGGCTACCGGATCGGCCACCACTCCCACAGTGACCGTCCGATTCGAACCACTTCTCACATCTTCCCGCAACACCATCACGGCACTCCTCACGCTTGACAAGGCTCCACGGGTACCCCCGGGGACGCGGGCCCAATGGTCGCTACCTGCGTTCTCCTGCGGTGGCCGCCTGCCGCTGCGCGCGAGTCAGGGTGTTGCTGCCAACCTTGCTGCACGCCACCCCGACCAAGCGGCTCGTGGCCGGCGGCGAGACCGCTACGAGATCTAGCCGCTCAGGTGGATTCCAGCCACACGCCGTCCGCAGGGGATCAGTCGGTCCCGCCCGGCGGGTAGGTGACCGTGCGGTCTTCTCCGATGGAGGGCTGGGCCCCCCACTTGCCGAGTTCGTGGGGGCGGGGCTCCTGGCTTGCGATGAGGTGCCAGACCGTCCACCCGAGGGCGACCAAGTTGTTGGCGATCAGCAAGCGGTGGCAGCGCCAGGGCATCGGCTCGCCGCACATGGCGACCGCGCGTTGGTCCGCAGCCAGGTTCCGCAGTCGGTCGAGGCCGTGCCGGTACGGCTCGGTGAGCGTGTAGTCCGCGTAGTTCTTGAAGCTGTCGTGCTGCCAGCCCGCGTTCAGCTGCGGGTCGACGTCCTGCCGCTTGCGCCGTCCGCTGAGCTCGGGGACGTGCAGGTAGTCGATGCCGACTTCTCCGAGCCACTGCGTCATCTCGTCCGCGTCGAACTGCGGGCTGCGCCGGGATCCCGGGAGCGAGCGCACGTCCACCAGGAGCTCGATGTCGTGCTCCAGCAGCGGGTGGAGGAACTCCTCCTTCGGACAAGTCCAGTGCCCGATGGTCCACAGCTCCCACCGGTCGTCGGTGCTCATGACCGCGCACCGTCCTGAGGCGTGGGCTGCACCGGACCCCCTCGCTCGTCGGCAGTGGGCACTCCCCGGTGTAGGCGCCGCTGCGGGACCCGTCAAGCGCAGTTCGGCCCGAAGGTCAGAACGACTGGGCGAGCAGCAGACCGCAGTACGCCGCGGACACACCAGCGAGGACGCTGACCAGGACGTTCGCCGCGGCCAGCAGGTGCGATCGCTCCCGCGCGAGCCGCCAGGTCTCGTAGCTGAAGGTCGAGTAGGTGGTCAGCGCGCCGCAGAACCCGGTTCCGGCCACGGCGAACACGGCCGGTGCGGTCGGCAGCGCCACCAGGAACCCGAGCACCAGCGAGCCCGCGACGTTGACGGTGAGCGTCCCCCACGGGAACACCGAACCGTGCCGGGACTGCACGGCCCGATCGACCAGGTAGCGCAACGGCGCACCGACCGCGGCTCCGAGGGCGACCCACAGCATCACGCGGGCTTCACCGCCCGGACCAACCGCCGCGTCAGCGCGGAACCGGCGAGGACGCCGGCCATCGCCGCGAGCACGGTCAACGCCAGGTAGGCGAAGGCCAGGTGCGGCCTGCCCACCGCGATCGCCTGCTGGAGGTCGACCACGTGGGTGGAGAAGGTGGTGCACCCGCCGAGCACCCCCACCCCGAGGAAGGGGCGGAGTAGTCGCTGCCCTGTCCAGACCTCGCTGATCAGCGCCATGAGAACGCCCATGGCCAGGCAGCCGGTGGCGTTGACGCCCAGCGTCGCCCACGGCATCTCGCCGGGCTGGTGCGGGAAGGCCTTCCCCACGCCGTAGCGGGCCAGCGCGCCCACCACGCCACCGCACGAGATCACTGCCAGCACTGCCGCCGGGTGATCGCGACAATCGCGTCGTGCGGCGTGGGGGCGGGGTTCCGTCGGCATGCGCACTCCTACCAGGGTTCGTCACTGGTAGGGACCGTTGGCAGCCGGTCTGCGGTTCTCCCGCCAACACGGCGGGACGGCGGGCCCCACCGCCGACCGAAGCATAGGCGACTCGCTCACCCTCCCACCGGCGCTCGTGAGAGGGCTCACCGCGGACCGTGGTGCAATGCCACCGCCCCCCCGTTCCGAGCACCGTGGAGAGCACATGACCAGCGCAGCGCTGTCGGGGTTCACCGTCGTCGCGGTCCTCGCCGTGATCACCCCGGGCCTGGACACGATGCTCGCCCTGCGCCACGCCGTCCTCTCCGGCCGCCGGGCGGGACTCAAGGCGGTCCTCGGGATCAACGCCGGCTGCCTCCTCTGGGGAACGGCCAGCACCGCCGGGCTGACGGCACTGCTGACCGCGTCCGAGCTGGCCTACAACGTCGTCCGCGTCCTCGGCGCCGCGTACCTGATCTGGCTCGGCGCGACCGCGCTGTGGAAGACCTTCCCCCGCGGCAAGACGCCCGCTGCCGCTCCGGAGGACGATGCCCCGGCCGGGCGTTCCGCCTTCACCGCAGGACTGATGACCAACCTCCTCAACCCCAAGGTCGGCGTCTTCTACATGAGCCTGCTGCCCCAGTTCCTCCCCACCGGCCCGACCGCGTCGGCCTGGGGCGCTCTGCTGGTGTCCATCCACGTGGCCGCTGGTCTGCTGTGGCCGCCGAGCCTGGTGTGGGCCGCGGGACGGGCCCGGGCCTTCTTCCAACGCGAACGAGTCCGCCGCTGGATGGACCGTGTCACGGCGACAGTGCTGGTCGGCCTCGGCGTCAAGCTCGCCGTCGAGGTCTGAGCCGCCCGGCCGTCGAACCGGGCCTGCTCGAACGGAAGGTGGGTTCCGAAAGACGGCCGTGCGGATCCACCGGCCCGACGACATCAACAGCGAACTGCACGGCTCTCGGCCACACCTCGCACACGGTGGTCCGGCTGAGCCAGGCGTCACGGGCTGGTCGCGCTCGGACCTGCTGCAGGAGCGCCCCTGAGGAGATCCCGTGCTGCTGAGGCGCCGGCTCACCGCGTTTCGTGCTGCTACCAGCGATGTTCGATCGACAGTCCCAGTTGTCCTCCACCTCAGACCTTTTCGATGCGTTCGGGCCGCTTCGGGTGTGATCCTTGCATCGGCGTGAGCCCACCAGATCGTTGCAGCCAAGCGACATCCCCCCTTGCGCAGCCGAGTCGGCCACCTCCTCGAACCACATGTCCACACAGGACGAACGTCGTAGTTCCTCGCCGGGAGGAGTTGACAGCTCGCGCGTGGAGGGTTCCTCGAACCTCGCCCACAGGCAGTGGACGTCCACTGCCGCCGGGAGAACGGGCGCCGTTCGTGAACGACCCTCGCGGACACCTCCGCGCGGCGGGTTGAACCGCGGGGCGCCCTGGTCACTGCAGGTCAAACACTGTTGATCATGCCCCGTCGTGCTGGTTCTCGGGGTTGGGGGAAACTGGGGTGATGAGTCAGGAGTCGCCCGCGTTGCAGGAGGCTCGGCGGATCGCCGAGGACGTGCTCTTCCCCGCCGCGCTGGAGGTCGACGCCGCGGAGCGGGTCCCGGCAGGCCACCTGGACCTGCTCGCCGAGCACGGCTTCTACGGCCTCGCGGCACCGCAGGACATGGCCACGCTCGAGGTGGGCGACCTGCCGTCGGTGCTGCGGCTCATCGAGGTCCTCGCCAGCGGGTGCCTGACCACGACGTTCGTGTGGATCCAGCACCACGGCGTGCTCGCCGCTGCCGAGAGCACCAAGAACCGCAACCTGCGCGAGCGGTACCTCGCCGACCTGGTCTCGGGCAAGCGCCGAGGCGGGATCGCGCTGGGATCGGCTCTGCAGCCCGGGCCGCCGCCGCTGCGCGCCGAACCGGTCGTCGGCGGCTACCTGCTGGAGGGCGTCGCGCCCTGGTTCACCGGCTGGGGGATGGTCGATTCGCTGCTGGTCGCCGGACGCACCCCCGACGAGGCGCTGGTCTTCGCGATGCTCGACGTCGCGGAGAACGACACGCTGCACGCCGATCCGCTCGACCTGATGGCCGTGCGGGCCAGCGGCACCGTGACGCTGCGGTTCAACCGGCACTTCGTGCCGCGCGACCGGATCGCCTCCACCGTCCCGCATTCCGAGTACCTGCAAGGCGATTCCGGCTCGGTGCGGTTCAACGGCGCGCTCGCCCTCGGCGTGGTGGGGAGGGCGATCTCGTTGCTCGGCGATGACGCGGGCGGGCTGCCCGAGGAGCTCGACACGACGCGGTCGAGGCTGGTCGCGGCCGGCCCGGAGGAGCTGCCCGAGGTGCGGGCGCAGGCCTCCGAGCTCGCGATGCGCGCGGCCTCGGCTGCCGCGGTGCACCACGGCAGCCGCTCGGTGCTCCCCGGCAACCACGCGCAGCGGCTGGTCCGGGAAGCCACGTTCCTGCTGCTGTTCGGCTCGAGGCCGTCGATCAAGTCCGCGTTGCTGGAACGGCTCACCGCTCCGCGAGGACCCGCTTGAGCACCTTCCCCGAGGCGTTGCGCGGGAGTTCACCGACGAACTCCACCGAGCGCGGCAGCTTGAAGTTGGCCAGCCGCTGCTTGCAGAACGCCAGGACCGCCTCCTCCGTCAAGGAGTCGTCCCCGACCACGTAGGCCTTGCCGACCTCACCGAGCCGTTCGTCCGGCACCCCGATGACCGCGACGTCCCGCACCCCGTCGAGGTAGGCCAGCGCCTGCTCCACCTCGGCGGGGTAGACGTTGAAACCGCCGCAGACGTACATGTCCTTGAGGCGGTCGGTGATGCGCAGGTAACCGCGGTCGTCCAGCACGCCGATGTCACCGGTGTGCAGGCGGCCGTCGCGGTCGAGGGCGTGCGCGGTCGCGTCCGGGTCGTCGAGGTAGCCGCGCATCACGTTCGGGCCGCGCAGCACGACTTCTCCCGCCTGACCCGGCGGCATCTCGTGGCCGTCCGCGTCGACGACGACGACCTCGAAACCGGCGGTCGCCCGGCCGCAGGTGTGGGCGACGGTCTCGGCGTCGTCCCCGGGACGGCACATGGTGGCCACGACCGCCTCGGTGAGACCGTAAGCGGTGAGCACGGTGTCGAAGCCCAGGTCGGAGCGCATGCGCTCGACCAGCGCGACCGGGACGGTGGCCGCACCGGTGACCGCCAACCGCAGGCCCGGCAGCTCCCGCCCACCGCGCTCGGGGGCGTGCAGCAGGGTCTGGAAGATCGTGGGCGCGGCCGCCAGGATCGAGATCCGCTCGGTGTCGATGACGTCCAGCGTCGAGGCCGCGTCGAAGATCGCGCGCGGGACCATCGTGGTCCCGGTCAGCAGGGACACGAGGATCCCGGCCTTGTAGCCGAAGCTGTGAGAGAAGGGGTTGACCAGCAGGTACCGGTCGCCCTTGCGCACGTCGCCGCACTCCGCCCACGCCGCGGCGACGCCGAGCGCTTGCCGGTGCAGGGACATCACGCCCTTGGCGCGACCGGTGGTGCCGGAGGTGAACAGCACGTCGGCGAGGTCGTCGGCGCCGATGGCGTCGGCGCGGCGCTCGACCTCGTCCTCGGGCACCTTCGCGGCGAGCGCAGCGATCTCGTCCCAGTCGTGCACGCCAGGCCCGGCCGGCGGAGCGGCGCCCAGGGGAACGCGCAGGACGGCGCGCAGCTCCGGCAGTCCGGCGACGACTTCACCCGGTCCGTCCCCGGCCGCCTCGTGGACGTCCGCCAACCGGTCCACGCCCAAGAACTCGTCGGCGACCACGAAGGCGCGGGCTTTGCTGCGGTGCAGGAGTTCGGCGGACTCCACGCCGGTGAAGCGCGTGTTGATCGGCACCAGCGTCGCTCCGGCGTAGGAGGCGCCGAGCGCCGCCAGCACCCAGTGGTGGGTGTTCGGCGAGTTCAGCGCCACCCGGTCACCGGGCCGGACTCCGACGGCGACGAACATCCGCGCCAGTTCCCGCACCCGCTCGGCGAGCTGCCCGAAGGTCAGCCGGACCGGGCCGTCCACCAGCGCTTCGACCTCGCCGAAGCGTTGCGCCGCACCTCGGACCGCAGCCGGAATCGACTCCACGACTTGCGCAGGGGCCATCTCGTCCTCCCGGGTGTGACACCGACGTCGCGAACCCGGGCGGAAGCCTACCCAAGCAAGCACCCGCTTGGTAGCCCTCGTCGCCGGGCGGCTCCGGCAGCCCAGCGACCACCGCCGCGGAGGGGACGCCGCGATCGGCCCAGTCGAGACGGCCGTCCGGCGGAGGTCGAGCACGAGCCGATCACGAACCGACGCCGGGACGACTCGGAACTTCCCCCTCCGCATCGCCTGTGGCACGATCCACCGCGCAGTGCCCGGACATGGCGGTCGGGCATCCCTCGCAGTCGGGTGAAGCGGGAGGACCACTGCCCGCACGTTCTTCCACGCCCGGACGCGTCGAGGAGTGACGTGAGCAGCGCCGCCATCGGTTCTGAGCAGCTACCGCCCACCGAACGCCGAGAACTCCGCCGCGTCGTGACCTCCTCCGTGGTCGGCACGGCCCTGGAGTGGTACGACTTCTTCATCTACGGCTTCGCCGTCACGCTGGTGTTCAACAAGCTGTTCTTCCCCACCGGCGACCCGGCGGTCGGCACCATCGCGGGTTTCGCCACCTTCGGCGTCGGTTTCGCCATCCGACCGCTGGGTGGCTTCCTGTTCGGACACCTCGGGGACCGGGTCGGCCGACGCGCCACGCTCGTGCTGACCACGCTGGTCATGGGCGTCTCGACCGGTCTGATCGGTCTGCTGCCGACCTACGCCACGATCGGCGTGTGGGCTCCGGTCCTGCTCACGCTGCTGCGGGTGTGCCAGGGCCTGGGCGCGGGCGCGGAGTTCGGCGGCGCCTCGACGCTGTTGTGCGAGCACGCGCCGCCGAACCGGCGCGGCTACCTCAGCTCCTACGCCCAGACCGGCGTGCAGATCGGCCTGCTGCTGGGCACGCTCACGTTCCTGCTGGTGGAGAGCCTGGGCACCGAAGCCGTGCAGGCCTGGGCCTGGCGGGTGCCGTTCCTGCTGAGCTTCGTGATGATCGCGGTCTCGCTCTACGTCCGGCTGCGGGTCGTCGAATCCCCGGTGTTCGAGCGCATGTCGGCCGACCGCCGCACCATCAAGTTGCCGGTGTCCGAAGCGATGCGCCGCTACCCGCGCAACTTCCTGATCGGCATCGGCGCGCACATCTGCGACACCGCCGTGGTCTACATCTACGCGACCTTCAGCGTCGCCTACGTGCAGGAGGCGCTGGGACTGCCGCGCTAGGTCGGGCTGACCGGCGTCATCGCCTCGACCTTCGTGGTGATCGTGCTGCAACCGGTTTACGGCGCGTTGTCGGACCGCGTCGGCCGCAAACCGCTGAACCTGTTCAGCGTGATCTTCACCGGCCTGTTCGCGTTCCCGTTCTTCGCCCTGCTCGACACCGCACAACCTGCGCTGATCTGGGTGGCGCTGGTGGTCGCGGCCGGACTGGGCCTGGCGCCGATGATCGCGGTGCAGCCGGCGTTCTACGCCGAGCTGTTCGGCGCCCGCGTGCGCTACACCGGGTTCGCCTCGTCCCGCGAGATCGGTGCCGCGCTGGGCGGGTTCTCCCCGCTGGTGGCGTCGGCGCTGGTCATCCAAGGCGGCGGGACCGGTTGGCCGGTGGCGGTGTGGATGATCGTCACCGCGCTGGTCTCGCTGGTGGCGTTCGCGCAGTCCCGCGAGACCCGGAGCATGGACATCACGGCCCCGGACACCGCCTACACGCAGCGATGAGGCCGTCCCGTCAGCTCGCGACCGCGGTGGACTCCTCGCCGTCCTCGGCCGCCTCGGTCAGCTCGTCCAGGAACGAGGGCGACGGGGAGAACTGCCACGTGGTGTCGGCCGGGTCGCACAGCTCGTTGGCGAGTTCCTCGTAGATCGGCACGCTTTCGGTGGTCTCGGGCGACTGCTTCTCCCCCATTGCCGCATCCCCTCATCATCGTCAGCGGGCGAGCTCCTCGTCCGTGCGATGACGTGCCCGCCTCGGCACCGACGGGCCCGTCAAAGGTGTCACCCCTCTGTGGAGATCCACGCCGGTACCCAAACACAGCGGCGGGACCCGTTGACAAGTTCGGCGGCAACAATTAACCCGTGTGGGTGAAGATCGCCTACGCCGACGTCGCTGCTCGATAACAGTGCTGCCACGAGGGCTCAAGCTCGTCAGCGCTGCGACCAGGTCCCGCCCTGCTGCAGGTGCTCCCACTCGCGGGCCCAGGCGTTCATGGCGATCCGGCGCGCGCCCACCTGCACCGCGCCGATCAGCGTGACGCTACCGATCTCCAAGACCACCAGCAGCAACAGGGCGGCGAACACCGCCGAGGCGGTCACCGAGCGGGTGTCGGGCGGCGGCGGGACGCGGTGGCCCTGCTGGTCCACCCACACCTCGACGCGGTCGCCGACCTTCGCCGACGAGGGCACCTGCACGCGTGCGCTCTGCCCGTGCAGGCCGTGGCGCCACTCCACGACAGCCGTCGAGCTGACCGCGTCCTGGCTGTAGACCTCGGAGGCGGGGATGCTCAACGACGGCGGCTCGGCCACCACCGCGCTCACCGGCCGGCTGCTCGCCACCGCCTGCTCGGCGCGCTCGGAGAGGTCCCGGTGCACGGACCCCGCGAACATGCCGGACACCGGCACGGCGATCATCGCGGCCATGAGCAGCAGCAGCGTGAGCCCGGCTGCGAGCCGATCTATCGGCCTGCGCAACGGGTTCCGACTGAAGCTCAGCGCGTTGACCAGCCAAGCCGCATGCGCCCTCAGCGCCGCCCCCATCTGCGAACCTCCCGTGGACTCCCTCGGCCCGGACACCCGCGGTGGGATCGCGGTCGCCCTGAGCTATGACTACCCACAGGAGTATCCCGCTCGAAACATCGATCGTTATGGCACCGTGACCAGGCATACACCACAGGTGCGCCGAATGTCTGAAGTTCACCCGGGATCTCACACGTTCGGAGGCCACCGCGCGCCTGGCCCGGGGGCCTCGAACGCACGGGCGCTCAGCGGCGCCGGCGCCACCTCGGGCGGGCCTTGGCCGGCTCGGCCGGCGTGGTGACGATCTCCTGGAGCCACTCGTGCCACGCGGCCGCGAGGTCGGGGGCGCAACCGCGCAGCAGCTTGCTGATCCGCCGGTGGTCGGCCCGACGCCCCCCGCGCACCCAGCGCTCCAACTCCCGGTCGTAGGCGGAACGCGCGTCCGCGGTCGCGGTGTCGGACCAGGCGAGCACGAACGCCAGCGCGACGGCGCGGTCCCGCCCGGTCTCCTCGGCCTGCGCGTCGTTCCAGACGGCGGGCAGTGCGCGCAGCAGCAGTCCCTGCAGCGCTTGCCCCGCGGCGAAGATCGCGTGCGCGGCCGCGCGCGGGTCGACGGCCAGCAGCGCGGTGAGCGCTTCGGGCAACCGCGCCCGCAGCACCCGCTCGGAGACGCCCTCCAGCGACTCGACGGCGGCGCCGCGCCCCAACGCGGCCCGCCAGGAGCGGACCCGGGCGTCCTCGGCCCACAGCTCGCGCTGCTCGCCGCTGAGGTGGTGGCCGAGCGTCCGCAGCAGGTCGAGGTGCCGGCCGGTGACCTTGGACCGGCCGAGCACGGCGAACGCGCGGTGCGCGATCGGCTCGGTGACGGCGGTGGCCGGCAGCGCGCCGATCAGCCGGTGCAGTTCCTCGACGGTGGGCGTCGCCGCGCCGAACAGCGCGTCCAGGACGGCTTCGGGCGCGTCGGGCAGGTCGGGGTCGCGCAGCCGCTCGGCGAAGCGGTCGACGACCTCGCGGCGGCTGTCGCCCTGGGCCCGCACAGCGGCCGAGATGACCGCGGCGTCCACGGGCTCGAAGGGATCGGTGGCGAGGTGGCTCAGCAACGGCCACCAGTGCTCGGTGATCGCGGCGAGCACGAGGTCGGAGTGCTGGAGCCGCTCGACGAGCGTGCTCCGCAGCAGGGCGAGCAGCTCGTCGGCGCAGGGCCACAGGGTCGGGTCGAGGTCGGCCTCGGGGTGCGAGGCCCACCAGCTCACGAAGCGCTCGGCGGCGAACCGGTTCGCCGGTAACTCCACGCCGAACCGGGTGGCGGTGCGCAGCAACAGGTCCACCCGCGGCGGGTCGACCTCGGCGGCGGCCTCGGCCAGCATCGACCGGGCCTCCTCGGCCTCGTCCTCGCCCCACGGGTGCGGCGGCAGCGGGGTCGCCGAGGGCGCTTGCTCACCGCCGACGACGTCGTCGACCTCGCAGCGCAGCAAGGCCATGCGAGCCCGGCCGGCGTGCTCGGCGGCCAGTTCGGCGAGCACCTCGCGCGGCGGCTCGGCGGCGAGCACGGCCGAGAGCACGGGTCCGCGGACATCGGCGGGTGCGCAGCGCAACCAGGCGGCCACCAGCGCGCAGTCCTCCGCCGCCAGCGACTCGCCGAGCACGATCACACCCGCGGCCAGGCGGTCGGCTGGACCCGCGTGCTGCTCGCCCCGGGCACGGGCGAACTCGTCGGCCAGCTCGATGGAGTCGACGACCTCCACCGAATCCGGGCTGAGGACGCGCGGCACCCAGCGGCGGGCCGCTGGTGCGGCCTCGGGCGGTTCGTCGGTACTCGGCGGTTCCGGCTCGACCGGAATCCCTCCGCTCATCCTCGCTCCCGTTCCGCTGACGATCACCACCGGGACCCGGCAAGATTATCCGTGCCGTCCGACATCGCGCGGGTGAACGGGTACCACGGGCAGGAAGAGCGGAGCCCGCACCGGGAGGAGCAGCATGATCATCGACGCCCTGGAGCAGACGTGGCAGGAGTGGGCGCGGCTCGGCGCGGAGCTGAGCGAGCAGGAGTGGGCGCGTCCGACCCGGCTGCCGAGCTGGACCGTCAAGGACGTCTACACCCACGTCAGCCCGTTCCCGTCGGCGACCAGGGCCGGCATCGAGGCCCCCTCGCCCGACGCTCCGGTCAGCCACGACGACGCCGCCGCCCTCTTGGCGTTCATGCAGCAGCCCGGCGGGCTCGCCGACCAGACCGCGGAGCTGCTCAAGGAGTCCGCGACCAGCCGCTCGCAGGCGGCGCCCACGGAGGAGCTGGTCGAGCAGTTCGGCACCGTCGGGCCGCAGGCCATCGCCGAGCTCCGGGTGGCGGACCTGGAGCGCACGGTGCACTACGGCGGGTTCGCGGTGGTGCCCGCGCGCGAGGCGCTGCGGATCTTCGTGCTCGAAGGCGTGGTGCACTACTTCGACATCTGCGACGCGCTGCAGCGCGAGATGCCGGGGCCGATGGCCGGGAGGGCGCTGAAGGTGACCGTCGACCTGCTCGCCGAGACCGCCGACCCGGTCGCCTTCATCGACGCGGCGACCGGGCGCAGCGACGCGGCGGTGCTGCCCGTGATGCGTTGAGTCAGCCGACCACCGGGGTGAGCGCGGCGTCCACCGCGATCGCCACGAACACCAGCGTCAGGTACGAGTTCGACAGGTGGAACAGCTTCATCGGGTGCAGCGCGAGGCCCTTGCGGGCGTTGTTGTGCAGGCGCTGGGCGACGACCAGCAGGACCACGCCCGACACACCGGCCAGCGCGATGTAGACCCAGCTGGTGACCGGGAACAGCAGCAGCGTGCAGCCGACGGTGGCCCAGCTGTAGGCGAGGATGCGCGCCGAGACCTGCTTGGTGGTGGCCACCACCGGCAGCATCGGCACGCCCGCGCGGGCGTAGTCGTCCTTGTACTTCATCGCCAGCGACCAGAAGTGCGGCGGCGTCCACAGGAAGACCACGCCGAACATCACGATCGCCGGCCACTCGACCTTGCCGGTCACGGCGGCCCAGCCGACCACGACGGGCATGCAGCCCGCAGCACCGCCCCAGACGATGTTCTGCGAGGTGCGGCGCTTGAGCACCAGCGTGTAGACGAAGACGTAGAACAGGATCGCGGAGGTGGCCAGCGAGGCGGCCAGCAGGTTCGCCCCGAGCCACAGCACGAGGAACGACAGCACGCCCAGCGCGATGCCGAAGATCAGCGCGCCGCGGCGCGGCACCTCGTAGCGCACCAGCGGGCGCTTCTTGGTGCGGTCCATCACGGCGTCGATGTCGGAGTCCGCGACGCAGTTGAGCGCGTTGGCGCTGCCGGCCGACATGGCGCCGCCGAGCAGCGTCACGATCACCAGCCACGGGGAGGGGATGCCCCGTTCGGCGAGGAACATGGCGGGGATGGTGGTGACCAGCAGCAGCTCGATGACGCGCGGCTTGGTCAGCGCGAAGTAGGCGCCGATCACCGTGCGTCGGCGCGGCTTGCTCGCCGCGGGCTGCGGTTGGTCCACGGACTCGGGAATGGCGGTCATGAGGCGGTTGTTTCCTCCGCGTTCTGCGGCTGCACGATCGGCTTGCCCGCCATCCGCAGCTCGTGCCAGTGCACGACCTTGCGCTCGGCGAAGAACGCGCCGAACGGGATGGTCCCGGCGAGCAGCACCAGCAGCATCCGCCCCATCGGGACGCGCAGCTGCGTCGTGGCCACCACCGCGACGAGCAGGTACACCATGTAGAGCCAGCCGTGCGCGATACCGATCGTGGTCACCCACGTCGTGCCGGTCTGCTGCGTCGCCGAACCTTCGGACCACAGGCCGAGGAAGTGGCCGTACTTGAGCACCATGGCGGCGCACAACAGGATCAGCAGCACGGCAGTGACGTACGCCATGATCCGGTAGAAGATCAGCACACCAGGCTTCACGCCAATCCCTCAATCCCGCGTCGTGCCCACACACCGGGGACCTACAACACCGGTGTCAATAGACCGTACGACACGCTCACCTCGCACTCGTCCGCGACCTCGGCCTAGAGTGGCGAGCCACACTCCGTGACGCGAAAAGCGCAGCACTCACCCAGGTGAGCGACTGCGGCCCGCGACCTCAACCGGGCGGATCAGACCATCCGGTAGGACTTCGCGATCAGCTCGAAGGACCGCAACTTGGTCGCCGCGTCCGGGACGTTCGCGGTGAGCATGAGCTCGTCGACGCCCGTGCGCTCGCGCAGCACCTCCAGACCCGCGCGGACCGCGTCCGGAGGTCCGTAGACCGCGTCGGCCAGCCAGTGGTCGATGAAGGCCTGGTCGAGCTCCGTGTACGGGTACTCGCGCGCCTGCTGGCGGGTGGGCTGCTTGCCGGGCATGCCCTGGCGCAGCTTGAGCATGCTCAGCGCGATCGGCCGGACGATGTCGAGCGCTTCCTCGTCGGTGTCGGCGGCCACCGCCTGCACACCGATCATCGAGTACGGCTCGTCGAGCACCTCGGAGGGCTGGAAGGACTCGCGGTAGAGCTCCAGCGCCGGCAGCGTGTTCTGCGCGCTGAAGTGGTGGGCGAAGGCGAACGGCAGCCCCAGCCCCCCGGCCAGCTGCGCGCTGAACCCGCTGGAGCCCAGCAGCCACACCGGCGGCACCGAGCCGCTCGGGACGGACTGGATCTCCGCGTAGGGGTGGTCCAGCGGGAAGTCGTCGTCGAGGAACGCGATCAGCTCACCCAGCTGCTGCGGGAAGTCCTCCGCCGACAGCGGACCCTCGGTCCGCCGCAGCGCCCGCGCGGTCGCCTGGTCTGTCCCGGGCGCACGCCCGACGCCGAGGTCGATCCGTCCGGGGTGCAGCGCCTGCAGGGTGCCGAACTGCTCGGCGACCACGAGCGGCGCGTGGTTGGGCAGCATCACACCACCGGAACCGAGCCGGAGCGTCCGCGTGTGCGCAGCCAGGTGCGCGAGCACCACGGCAGGCGACGAGCTGGCGATGCCGGGCATGCCGTGGTGCTCGGCCACCCACATCCGGTGGTACCCGAGATCCTCGACCCGCCGGGCCAGCTCGGTGGTCGCCGCCAGGGCGTCGGACGCCGAGTCCTCCACCCCCACGGTGGCCAGGTCGAGCACTGACAACGGCACCGAGGCCTCACCTCGCGCCGCCCCACGAACCTGCTCACTCACCTGCGCGCTCATCGCCCTGTCCAACCCGCATCCCCACGCCCTTGTTCCCACCCTCCACCACACCGGGGACGCACCCCACCCGCGTTCCCACGCTCCGGACACACGGCAGCGCGTCCCCACCCTCCGGACCCACTGGGCGCGTCCTGTCCCTCCTGACGCACTGCGGCACCCACCTCTCGCAGCTTCCACTCCCAGGCCATTGGGCACGCACCTCTCGCGCGACATGCCCCTCACCCGAGGCTCAGGCCCCCCACGAGGAGGGACACCCTCCCCCCCACGAGCGTCCGGCCACCCCAAGGCGCACCCGTTCCTCCAGTGCAGAGCTCCCGGGTGAGGAGGGTCCCAAGTTCTCGCGAAGTCGACTCGTGAAGTCCGGGGTCGAAGTTCGCGCGAAGTTCGGGAGGCGGGCCACGCCCCTCTGCGCCTCGGGTCATCCGCGGGAAGAGAACGGACTGGCGAGTGGCTTGGACCCGATCTGGTTCCCGCCCTCCCGGCACGCCGGGGTGCGCAGGTCTCGCGCGACATGCCCCTCGCCCACGGCTGAAACCCGCGCACCAGGACGGAAACCAGATCACCTCAACGAGCGGTGGTCACCCGCGGCGCGCCACGTTTCGCCAGATCGGAGCTCCGCCCCGGGTGGGAGGATTCGAAGTTCTCGCGAAGTTCGACTCTCGACGTCCGGGGTCGAAGTTCGCGCGAAGTTCGGGAGGCGGGCCACGCCCCTCCGGTGCGGCGGGTCAGCTGCGGGAGAGGGCGTAGCCGCGGGTGGGGGCTTTGCGGCGGGCGAGGAGGGAGTCGCGGATCTCGCCCGCGCGGACCGCGCCGTTGGACAGCAGCGACGAGGTGATGCCGTGCGTGTGCTCGGTGCCGCCCTGCAGGTAGATCGCGCCGGGCAGCTCCTCCGTGGTGCGCACCCGGTAGTCGCGCTCGACCTGCAGGGTCCCCTGCTCGTCCCACGCGCAGTACCGCGCCAGCTCGCCGAGCAGCGCGTACGGGTCGCGCGGGCGGCAGCCCGTGGCGTAGACGAGCAGGTCGGCGTCGAGGACGCTGCGCTCGCCAGTGGGCTCGAACTCGACGGTGACCTCCGCCCCGGCCGGACGGGTCTCGACGTCGACGAGCCGGGTCGCGTTGAGGATCCGCAGCCGCTCGTGGCCCCGCACCTTCTCCTGGTAGGAGCGGGCGTAGAGCTCCTCGATCAGCTCCAGGTCGACCACCGAGTAGTTGGTGTTGCGGTGGTACTCCATGAGCTTGCCGCGGACCTCGGGCGAGGAGGCGTAGAAGTCGTCCACGGCCCGCGGGTCGAAGATCCGGTTGGCGAAGGGGCTGTCGTCGGCCGGGCTGTAGCCGTAGCGCCCGAACACCGCGCACACCTCGGCGTCGGCGAAGGTGCGGTGCAGGTAGTCGGTGACCTCGGCGGCCGACTGGCCCGCGCCGACGACGACGCAGCGCTTCGGCGCCTCGGTCAGCTCGGGGATCCGGTGCATCAGGTCGAGGTTGTGCCACACCCGCTCACCGAGCTCGGCGTCCTCCGGCAGCGAGGCTTCCAGCCCCACGGCCAGGACGACGTTGCGCGCCTTGTGCACGGCGAGCCGACCGCCGTGCCGCACGACGACCTCGAAGTGCCCCTCGACCGGCTGGACCTCCACGACCTCGGAGTCGTAGCGCACCACGTCGGCGAGCCGGCCGGCCGCCCACTCCAGGTAGTCGTGGTACTCGACCCGGGTGGGGAACATCGTCTTGTGGTTGATGAAGTCGGTCAGCCGGTCCTTGTCGTGCAGGTAGGACAGGAACGAGAAGTCGCTGGCCGGGTTGCGCGTGGTGACGAGGTCCTTGAGGAAGGACACCTGCATCGTGGTGCCGTCGATCAGCATTCCCCGGTGCCAACCGAACGACGCCTGGCGTTCGAAGAAGATGGCGTCCACCGGGTCGTCCGCACCGTTCCGGTTGTGCTCCTCGAGCGCGATCGCCAGCGCCAGGTTGGAAGGCCCGAAACCGATCCCCAGCACGTCGTGGACTTTCTCTTGGTTCAGCGCCGCAGACACGTCGTCCCCTCGGTTCGCCGGAGCCCGACTCGCGAGCAGGTGAAGGTACCGGCGGGACCGTGCGGTCGGGCCGGACTTCGCCGCGTCGGTCAGTCCCGATCGTGGTTGTGCTTGTCGTGGTATTCCGTCTCGGCCATCCCGTACTTCCAGTAGCCGATGGCCAGCAGGGACTGGGCGTCCATGCCGCGCTCGTGGCGCAGGTGCCGCCGGATCCCGCGCACGACGCCGGACTCGCCCGCGACCCAGGCGGAGACGTCGACGTCCTCGGGCACGTCCAGCTCCTGCACGGCGTTGATCAGTTGCCGCGAGAGCCCGGCCGCGAGGCCGTCGCGGTGCATCCAGGTCCACCGCAGGTCCGGCGGGCACTGCACGTGCTGCCGGTCGGCGGCGGTGTCGACCTCGACGAGCACCTGACCGCGCGCGGTGGGCGGCAGCTCTTCGACGATGCTGGAGATCGCCGGCAGCGCGGTCTCGTCGCCGACCAGCAGGTACCAGTCGGCGGCGCGGCAGGTCTTGCCGCCGGGCCCCATCACGCCGAGCCGGTCGCCGGGACGGGCGTGGCGGGCCCAGCTGGAGGCCACACCGTGCTCGCCGTGCATGACGAAGTCGATGTCGAGCTCGCCGCGCGACTCGTCGTAGCGGCGAACGGTGTAGGTGCGCATGGTCGGCCGGACCTCGGGCTCCGGCCAGCGGTAGCGGCCGGTTCCGGGGTCGAGCTGCGGGAGCACCGGACGCTCCTGGCCCTGACGCGGCACGAAGACTTTGACGTTGGGTCCGGTGTGCTGGTCGAGGAAGCCGTCCAGCTCCTCGCCGCCGAGGGTGACCCGGCGCATCGAGGGGCTCAGCGCAGAGGTGCGCACCACTTCGAGGTCTCGTGCCGGAGGCCGGTTGCGCCGGGTTCGATCCGCAGTCCCCATCGACCGTGCGTCCTTTCCGCTCCACCAACGATCACCGATAAGGCTAGCCTAACCATAGAGTGGAGGATTGTCTTCCCCTCGGTGGCTCAGATCTCTCAGCGCCGCGCGGCGACCGGTTCTCGTTGCCGCGCCACGGGTTCCGTCACCCGCAGCGCCAGCAGGACGCCCACGAGCGCGAACCCGGCGGAGGCCAGCATCGCCCAGTGGTAGGAAGCCAGGCCCGGCCCGACCGCCGCCAGGACGCTGGCCGTGATGGCCACGCCGAGCGCCGAACCCACCTGCCGCTGCACGTTGAACAACGTCGACGCGCCGCCGGTGGCGGCCTTGTCGATGGTGGTGAAGGCGACGACCTGCAGTTCGGCCGTGGCGCCCCCGACGAAGAAGCCGGAGGCCAGCTGGACGAACGCGGCCAGCCACACGTCGTGCGGTCCGATGGCGTTCATCAGCGCGAACGACACCGCCGCGCCCAGCATCGCCCCCGCGATCAGCAGCCGCGGCCCGAACCTGCGGTGCGCCTGGGGAACGAGCTGCGAGGCGATCATCAACCCGGCTGCCTTCGGCAGCGTCACCAGGCCCGTCTCCCACGCCGAGGCCCCGAGCTCCACCTGGTACATCAGCGTGAACCCGTAGAGCGTGCCGAGGAAGCCGACCAGGCAGGTGAACAGGATCAGGCTGGCGCGGCGGAAGTGGTCGTCGGCGAACAGCCGGAGGTCCAGCACCGGGTGCTCCGCGCGCAGTTGGGACCGGACCAGCAGGCCCAGCAGCAGCAACCCGGTCACCCCGGCCACCCAGCTCAGCGTCGCCGCCGCGCCGCTCGCGATGCCCTCCAAGCTGAACACCACCAGCCCGAGACCCGGTGCGGCGAGGGCGAACCCGCGCAGGTCGAAGCGCTTGTCCGGGTCTTGCACGTCTTCCCGCAGCAACAGCGCACCGAAGACGAGCGCGGCGATGCCGACGGGCAGGTTGACGAAGAAGCCCCAGCGCCAGGTCAGGTGCTCGACGAAGAACCCGCCCAGCACCGGCCCGAGTGCGGGCGCCACCGCCGTGGGCAGCAGCAGGACCTTCGACAACCGGACTCGTTCGGCGGACGGGTAGGCGCGGAAGAGCAGGGTCAGCGCGACCGGGCTCATCACCCCGCCACCAGCTCCCTGCAGGACGCGCGCCAGCGTCAGCTGCAGCAGGTCACCCGAGACCCCGCACAGCGCCGAGGCGAGCACGAACGCGCCGAAGGCGGCCAAGAAGACGCGCTTGGTGCCGTAGCGGTCCCCCAGCCAACCCGACACCGGGATGCAGACCGCGAGGCTGACCAGGTAGCCGACGTTGACCGACGAGGCCGAGCTGGCCGACACGGAGAAGTCCTCGACCAGCGCGGGCAGCGCCACGTTGACGATGGTGGCGTCCATGCCGTTCATGAACATCGCCGCGACGTAGCAGACGCACACCGCGATCCGCGGGTCCACCCGGCGCAACGCGGTCGTCATCAGCGGGCCGGCCGCATGTCGGTCCAGTGCACCTCGATGTGGTCGACGCAGGACTGCCGGTCAGCCGGACCGTGCGCGACGGTCCACCCGGCAGGCACCTCGATCGCGGCCGGCCACAGCGAGTACTGGTCCTGGTCGTTGATCAGGGCGTAGTACTGCGCGTCCGGGTCCTCGAACGGGTTCGTCATCCTCTAGCTCCTCCTCGCGTTCACCGTCGACCCGACCTCCCCGCACACCTCCGGGAAGGACGCCCGGAGGACCGCGGGGTCACCCCTCGGTGTCGTCGAGGGCGTGCTGCACGATCGCGGCGATCTCGGCCAGCGGCCCGGGCTGGGTCATGTCCTTGTGCTCGCAGGCGATCTCGTGGTCGACCACTGCACCGTCCACGTAGGGCTGCCACATCGCGCTGCTCAACGATTCCTTCACCGGGTTCACCGTGGCGGTGAAGAACAGCACGTCACCGCGGAACTTGTCGTGGTCGGCGCTGTTCTCCAGGACCGCGCAGTTGGCGAAGTTGTCGATGATGGCGGTGATGCTGCGCTCCTCCAAGTTCGCCAGCGCACTGCCCTCGGCCGACAAGACTTCCAGCACGTGGTCCCTGGTCAGGGTCTCCCGGCGGAGCTGGGACAGCTCGTGACCGGCCATGTGGAGCAGGGCCCGCAGCGCCTCCTCCTCGGTGGGCAGCTCGTCCCAGACGTCCTTGGGGTAGGAGTCGAGCATGCACAGGAAGCGGACTTCGTCGCCCTCGTCCTGCAGCTGGGTGGCCATCTCGTGGGCGACCACGCCGCCGAAGGACCAGCCGAGGAAGTGGTACGGCCCGTGCGGCTGCACCGCCCGGACGTGCTCCAGGTACTCGGCCGCCATCTCAGCGAGGCTGCCCGCCACGGGAGCGGGTTCGGCCAGGCCACGCGACTGGACGCCGTAGATCGGCCGCTCGTCGTCGACGTGCTTGAGCAGCCCGGAGAACGGCCACGCGAGGCCCGCCGCCGGGTGCACGCAGAACAGCGGCGGCTTGCTGCCGGTGGTGCGCAGCGGCAGGAGGATCTCCAGCGCGTCGCGGTCACCGCCGGTGCGGAGGCGCTCGGCGAGCCCGGCGACGGTGGGCGCGGCGAACAGGCTGCCGACGTTGACCTTGGTGCCCAGCGCGTCGCGGATCCGGCCGATGAGCTTGGCCGCGAGCAGCGAGTGCCCGCCCAGGTCGAAGAACCCGTCGTGGACCCCCACTCTGGGCAGCCCGAGAACTTCCGCGAACAGCCCGCACAGGACCTCCTCGGCCGGGTTGCGCGGCATGTCGTTGCCGACGGCTTCGGCGAGGTCGGGCGCGGGCAGCGCGCGCCGGTCGAGCTTGCCGTTGGGCAGCAGCGGCAGCGCGTCGACGAACACCACGGCCGCCGGGACCATGTGGTCGGGCAGCTCCTCGGCGACGTGCCTGCGCAGCGTCGCGGCGTCGGAGTCGCCGACGACGTAGGCCACGAGCCTCTTGTCGCCCGGCGTGTCCTCGCGGACCACCGCCGCGACCTGCACGACGTCCTCGTGCTGGGCCAGCGCCGCTTCGACCTCGCCGAGCTCGATCCGGAACCCGCGGATCTTGACCTGGTCGTCGGCCCGGCCGCCGAAGTCCAGCGTCCCGTCGGCGCGCCAGCGGACCAGGTCGCCGGTGCGGTACATGCGACCGCCCGGCTCGCCGAAGGGGTCGGCGACGAAGCGCTCCGCGGTCAGCCCGGGCCGGTGGAGGTAACCGCGGGCCAGTCCCAGACCGGAGACGTAGAGCTCGCCGACCACGCCGGGCGGGCAGGGCTGCAGCCGCTCGTCGAGCACGTGCAGGCGGGCGCCCGGGTCGGGCACGCCGATCGGCACCGAGCTCGACACGGTGTCCGGGTCGCAGTCCCACAGCGTCGTGTTGACGGTGGCCTCGGTCGGGCCGTAGGCGTTGAGCATCCGCAGCTCGCGGCCCCAGCGCTGCACCAGGTCCGAGGGCACCTTCTCCGCGCCGCACAGCAGCGTCGCGTTCTCCGGCAGCCGCACGTCGGGCGGGAACATGCCCATCATGGACGGCCCGATCGCCAGGTTCGTGATCCCGTTGCGGCGCACGAACTCGGCCAGCGCCTCACCGGGGACCCGCAGCTCGGAGGGCACCACGACGAGTGTTCCGCCGCCGAGCAGGCCCTGGCACAGCTCCCAGAACGCCACGTCGAAGCTCGGCGAGGCGAACTGCAGCACGCGGCTGTCCGAGGTGATGCCGACCCGCCGGGCCTGGGTCGCCAGGAGCTTGCCGATGCCCTCGTGGGTGACGACGACGCCCTTCGGCGTGCCGGTCGACCCGGAGGTGTAGATGACGTAGGCGGCGTCGTCGAGCCCCGGTTCGGGCAGTCGAGGGCGGCCTTCTGCGCGTTCGGCGTGGTGCACCAGCGTCGCCGGGAGGTCCGCGTCGAGGTCGTCGGTGATCACCAGGCGCGGCTGGGCGTCCTCGACCATGTGCCGCAGGCGCTCTCGCGGGTACTCGGGGTCGAGCGCGAGGTAGGCGGCTCCGGCGTGCATGGCGGCGAGCAGCCCGATGATCAGCTCGGCCGAGCGCGGCAGCATCACGCCGACGATGTCGCCGGGTCCGGCACCGCGTTCCACCAGCAGTTCCGCCTGGGCGAGGACGCGTTCGCGCACCTGCCGGTAGGTGAGTTCCGTGCCTTCGAAGACCAGCGCCGGCTTGTCCGGGGTGGCCGCGGCGCGCTCGGCGAAGAGCTGCGGGAAGGTTCCCGCCGGCTCCACACCGCCGGTGGCGTCACCCCAGTCCAGGACCTGCTCGCGGGTTCCTTCCCCGAGCACGTCCAACTGGCCGAGGGGCGTGTCCGGTGCGGCCACGGCGGATTCGAGCAGCACCACGAACCTGTCGACCAACGATGCCACCGTCCGCTCGGTGAACAGGTCGCTGCTGTGCTGCACGAGTCCGCGCACCCCGCCGTCCGCGGTCTCCTCGAGGCTGAAGGCCAGGTCGAACTTCGCCGATCCCGACGGGATCGTGTCCACAGTGGCCTCGAGCCCGGGCAGGTCGGCGCGCACCACCTCGCCGGCACCCCAGTAGGCCAGCAGCACCTGGAACAACGGGTGGCGCGCCAGCGACCGCGCCGGGTTGAGGAGTTCGGCGAGCTTCTCGAACGGCAGGTCGGCGTTGTCGAAGGCCGCGAGGTCTGTCTGGCGCACCCGTTCCAGCAGCTCGGCGAACGTCGGGTCGCCTGAGGTGTCGGTGCGCAGCACGAGGCTGTTGACGAAGAACCCGACGAGGTCGTCGAGCCGGTCGTCACCGCGTCCGGCGACCGGCGAGCCGATGGGGATGTCGGTGCCCGCACCCATCCTGGTCAGCAGCGCGGCGAGCGCGGTCTGCAGCACCATGAACGCGCTCGCCTGGTGCTCGGCCGCCAGGTCGCGGATCCTCCGGTGCAGCTCGGCGTCCAGCTCGAAGCGCACGGATCCACCGCGGTGGCTCGACACGGCCGGGCGGGGGAAGTCGGTGGGCAGCTCCAGCTGCTCCGGGAGGCCGGCGAGCGCCTGCTTCCAGAACGCCAGCTGCCGGGCGGCCAGCCCGTCCGGGTGGTCCTCTTCGCGGAGCAGTTCGCGCTGCCACAGCGCGTAGTCCACGTACTGCACCGGCAGCGGCTCCCACTCCGGAGCCCGTCCTCGCAACCGGGCGGCGTAAGCGGTGGAGAGGTCGTGCACCAGCGGGCGCACCGACCACTCGTCCCCGGCGACGTGGTGCAGCAGCACCAGCAGCGCGGTCTGCTCGTCGTCGCGGAACAGACCGGTGCGGATCGGTGGTTCGGTGGCCAGGTCGAAGCCCTGCTGCGCCGCCTCGGCCAGCGCGAAGTCCACATCGGACACCTCGTGGACGGTCAGCTCCGGCACCTGGTCCCCGACGTGCTGGCGCGGTTCGCCGAGGGTGTCGGGGAACGTCGTCCGCAGGCTCTCGTGGCGGCCGACGACGTCACCGATCGCGGCGCGCAGCGCGGCCACCTGGGGCTCGCCGGAAAGCCGCAGCACCAGCGGCATGTTGTAGGTGGCGCTGGGCCCTTCGAGCCGGTTGAGGAACCAGAGCCGCTGCTGCCCGTACGACAGCGGGACCTCCTCCGGACGCGGCACCGGCCGCAGCTCCGGCCTGCCGTCGCCGGCGGTCCGCAGTCGCACGGCCAGTTCCGCGACCGTCGGGTGGTCGAACAGGGTCCGGATGCCGAGCTCGGCACCGAGCTCGGTGCGCACCCGGGCCAGCAGCTTGGTGGCCAGCAGCGAATGGCCGCCGAGCTCGAAGAACCCGTCGTCGATGCCGACCTGCTCGACACCGAGCACCTCGCCGAACAACCGGCACAGCACCTGCTCGGCCTCCGTGCGCGGCTGCCTGCCGCCGCCGGCGACCTCGGGTGCGGGCAACGCCGCGGTGTCGAGCTTGCCGTTGGCGGTCAACGGGATCTCCTCGACCGCGACGAACGCGGCCGGGACCATGTAGGAGGGCAGCCGGTCGGCCAGGTGGGCGCGCAGCTCGGCCGGGTCGGCGTCGCCGACGGCGTAGCCGACCAGCCGCTCGTCGCCGGGGACGTCCTCGCGCAGCACGACCGCGGCCTGCCGCACCTGCGGGTGCGCGGCCAGGTTCGCCTCCACCTCGCCGAGTTCGATGCGGAAGCCGCGCACCTTGACCTGCTGGTCGGCGCGTCCCAGGAACTCGATCGAGCCGTCCTCGCGCCAGCGCCCGAGGTCCCCGGAGCGGTACATCCGCGTGCCGGGCTCGCCGAAGGGGTCGGCGACGAAGCGCTGCGCGGTGAGCCCGCGACGACCGAGGTATCCGCGCGCCAGGCCTTCGCCGGCCACGTACAGCTCACCGGTGACGCCGGGAGGGACCGGCTGCAGCTGCGAGTCCAGCAAGTAGACCCGCAAGTCCGGGATGCCGCGCCCGATGACGCTGCCGTCGCGGCGCGCCACGAGGTCGGCGTCGAGCTCCACGTAGGACACGTGCACGGTGGTCTCGGTGATCCCGTACATGTTGATCAGCTTCGGCGACACGGGGTGCCGCTGGTACCAGTCGTCCAACCTGGACAGTTCCAGCGCCTCGCCGCCGAAGATGACGTAGCGCAGCGCGAGTTCAGCGCCCGGGTTCTCCCGGTCGGCGTGGCTGAGCTGGTAGAACGCCGAAGGCGTCTGGTTGAGCACGGTGACCTGCTCGCGTGCTAGCAGGTCGAGGAACTCCTGCGGCGACCGGGTCACCTCGTGCGGCACCACGACGAGCCTGCCGCCGTGCAGCAGCGCTCCCCACAGCTCCCACACCGAGAAGTCGAAGGCGTAGGAGTGGAACAGCGTCCACACGTCCTCGCCGGTGAAGCCGAACCACGGCCGGGTGGCGGTGAACAGCCGCACCACGTTCTGGTGCGGGATGGACACGCCCTTGGGCCGGCCCGTGGACCCGGAGGTGTAGATGACGTAGGCGGCGTGTTCGCTGGTCAGCGGGCCGCGCTCACCGGGCTTCGGGTTGCGCGGCGAGTGCCGCACGATCTCGGCTATCTCGTTCTCGTCGTCGAGCAGCACCCGGGTGATGCCCTCGGGCAACCGGTCGGCGTGCTCGCGGTCGCTGATGAGCATGGTCGGCTGCGCGTCGCCGACGACGTACGCGATGCGCTCGGCCGGGTGCCCGGGGTCCAGCGGCAGGTAGGCCGCTCCGGCCTTGAGCACGGCGAGCAGCGACACGACGAGCTCGGTGGAGCGCGGCAGCGCGAGCGCCACCAGCTGCTCGGGGCCGATGCCGTGGTCGATGAGGTGGTGCGCGAGCTGGTTGGCCCGGGCGTCCAGCTCGGAGTAGGTCAACGAGGTGCCTTCGAAGGTCACCGCGACCGACTCGGGCGTGCGCTGCGCCTGCTCCTCGAACAGCTGCGGCAGCGTGGCGGGCTCGGCTTCGACGAAGCCGGGCACCGGCGCGTTCCACTCGTCGACGACCTTCGCGCGCTCGTCCGGGGTGAGCAGGTCGATGCGCCCGACCGGGATGTCACCACCGGACCGGGCGAAGGCGTCGAGGAACCGCAGGAAGCGCTCGCGGTGCGCGGTGAGCTCGTCGGCGGTGTAGCGGTCCGGGTTGGCGTCGAACTCGAAGCACAGCTCGTCGCCTTCGGTGCGGACCAGCACGCTGAGGTCGTCGACGGGCCCGGCGGCCACGTTGTGCACGGTCCCGCGCGCACCGGCGAAGTCGAGGTCGTAGTCGAAGGACTTGATGTTGAGCATCGGACCGAACAGCGCCCGGTCCGAGCCCAGCAGTCGCAGGTCCCGGCGCAGCCGCTCGCTGCGGTAGCGCTGGTGCTTGCGCAGGTCGCGCACGGCCTGGGCGGCGTGAACGATCAGCTCGTCGCGGGTGGTGCCGGGCTCGACGCGCAGCCGCAGCGGCAGCACGTTGACGACCATGCCGGGCACGCGCAGCGCGACCGACCCCATCCGGCCCATCACCGGCAGGCCGAGCACCACGTCCGAGGAGCCGGTCATCCGGTGCAGGTAGGCGCCGAAGGCGGCGATGAGCGCGTCCGGCCAGAGGGTGCGCGCTTCCTCGGCAGCCGCACCCAGCGCGTCGAGCGAGGAGGTGCTGTCCACCTGCCGGTGGAAGGTGCGCGCGGTCGGGTGCGAGCGCTCGCTGAGCGTGACCACGTCGGGCTGGTCGGCGAAAAGCTCGCGCCAGTAGGCCGCGTCCTTCTCGGCCTTCGGGGAGGCGAGGTACTTCTGCTCGTCCTCGACCAGCGCGGCCACGCCCTCGAAGGGCGACGGACCCGGCTCCTCCCCTGCGGCGAGCGCGCTGTAGACCTCGGCGACCCGCCGGAGGACGATCGACAAGCCGTAGCCGTCGACGGCCACGTGGTGGACGCGCTGGTACCACCACCAGCGTCGCTCCCCCAGCTTGCACAGCGCCGCGGTCCACAGCCGGCCACCGTCGTCCTGCGAGCGGGCCGGGTCGACCGGTGCGTTGAGGTCGGCCCGGATCCACTCCTCGGCCCGGGCCGCCGGGTCGGCTTCGCGGGAGAAGTCCAGCACCGGCAGCTGGACGGCGTCGAGCTCGTCGATGACCTGCTGCGGGCCGTCGCCGTCGTCGACCACCCGCATCCGCAGCGTCTCCGCCTCGGCGACCACCACGCGCAGGGCGTCGGCGAACAGCTCCGGGTCGAGCTCCGCCTCGACCTCCACGCGCTCAGCGGTGTTGAAGATCGGGTTGGCCTGGTCGAGTTGCTGGGCGAACCAGATCCCCGCCTGCGCCGCGGACAGCGGCAACTGGTCAGCTCGCGACGGCATCGCTCTCCCCACGATCAACAAGTCAAGGTAAGGCTAACCTTAGCTTCAGTCCGATCTGGCGTACAGCCGCACGCCGGACCGCCTGACGTGGGGCTACTCACCCTGGCGTGTGAACACCATCAGGGCGGAGTTCTTGTTCGGCAAACCGACCTCGCCCACCTGCGCGAAGCCGGCCTTGCCGAACGCGCCCACCGAAGCTCCGTTGTGGACGTTCGGCTCCGCCACGACGTTCCGGCAGGCCGGGTCGGCGGCCAGCAATCCCCGCGCGACCGCGCCGAGCAGCGACGAGCCCAGACCCTTGCCGATCGCGTCCGGCTCACCGATGGCGATGTGCGCGCCCAGGTCGTGCGGCGCGTGCGGGTAGCAGGACCCCAGGTTGTCCCGCTGCACGCGGTAGAGCTCCAGGTAGCCGACGTCACGGCCGTCGCGGGACACGATGCACGGCACCGAGTGCGCGCCGGCCAGCTGCGTGGCGAGCTCGTCGTGCCACCGCCCCAGCGACCAGTCCTGCTCCCAGTTGACCGCCACGTGCTCCCGGTTCATCCAGCGGTGCACCAGATCGACGTCCGGACCGCCGTCCTCGCCGGTGATCGTCACCGGGCGCAGGGACCAGCCGTCGCCCAGCTCCGGCAGCGGCACTCCGGGGACCCCGGCGGGCTCTTCGGCGCGCAGCGGGTTGCGGCGTTCGAAGAAGACCGGCTGCACCTGCACCGCACCGGTCTCGTCCCGGTAGCGCAACGGCGACCCGTTGAGCGCGGCGAGGTCGGTGAGCGTCGGGCTGGTCAGCCAGTGCTCGACCAGGCTGGAGGACTGCGGGTGCTCCTCGGCGATCGCGCCCAGCCGCTTGGCCAGCTCGGCCAGCAGGAACTCCTCGTGCACCACGCCCCGCCGGCCCAGCAGGCCGACGACCACCAGCACACCCCGGCTGAGCAGCCGAGCGGTGAACCCGGCGCGGTCCTGACCGTCGAAGGCGAGGACCCCCGGCATCAACCGCTCCTCGACGTGCCGGGTCAGCCAGCGCTGGGCCTCCGCGGCGTTGGACAGCGAGCGCCCCACGGTCACCAGGTCGTCCGGCAACGGCAGCGGGTCGACCTCGCGGCGCGGCAGCGCGGTGAGCAGCCAGTCGACGAGGGTCCCCGACTCCGGCGCGTTGATCGGCGCCTCCGCCCGCGACCGCGCCCGGGCGTCGGCCGAGCACGCGGCCGCCAGCACTGCCGGGTCAGCCGGAACCAGCGCCCGCCCCTCGGCGTCGAGCACGCTGATCGAGCCGAACCCGTGCGCGCCGGTCGGCGAGTCGTAGACGACGTCGACCTGCAACGACAACGGGCCGATCGTCAGCCGCAGCGGCCCTTCGGCGACCGGCGCGTGGGTTTCGGCCAGCCAGCGCCGCAGCAGCACCGAGGCCCGTTGGTGCTGTCGCCCGACCAGGTCGGCTCCCTGTGACACGCCGCGCTCCCTCCCAGGATGCTCACGTTTGTAAGCGGAGCCTAACCTAAGCGATCCCGATGTCGACAGGCCATGTCCCGGAGATCGGACTCCACCGGTCAACCAGGCGAAGCTCGGCGCTCCTCGAAGGTGCACTGTGGACAACGGCGTGCCAGCATCCTCGGACGCGACAGCGAAGAACCACCCTAATGATCAACACCTGATCCGGTGATGATCGTTGTGTCTCGCTGGGCGTTGCCAGAACATCCGCCCTACTCTCCGAATCACCGAATGGGCCTACCGTCCGGAGAGGAGATCACCCATGGATGACGCCGACGCAGTCGTGCCGCTCCGGCCGGGTTTCGACATCCAGGTCCGCGGCTTCAGCCGGAACCAGGTCGTCGAGCACATCGAGGTGTTGGAGGACCAGCTGCGCCTGGTCACCATCGATCGCAACGAAGCCGTCCGGCTCAACAACGACTTGCGCAAGCTCTGCGACGACACCCGCCGCAGCCTGGACCAGGCCGAGCAGCGCCTCAAGAGCATCGAGTCCTCCGACACCGGGCTCCCCGCCGCGTCGCAGCGGGTGCAGAACATGCTCGCGATCGCCGAGGACGAAGTGCAAACCCTCCGCGATCAGGCCAAACGACAAGCCGAGATCATCCGCGGCACCGCGGAGACCGAGGCCCGCGCGCTGATCAGCGAAGCCGAGCAGGCCGCCTCCGAGCTCCGCGAGGAGTGCAACGAGCTCGTCAACGACGTCGAGGCCCGCCGCGCTCAGCTGCAGCGCGAACACGAGCAGAAGCTCAGCGAACAGCGCAACCGCGAGTACCGGCTGCGGCAGGAGGTCCGCAACGAGTACAAGCGGGTCGTCCAAGAAGCGCAGGAAGAAGCCGACGCCCTGATCGCCGAGACCCGCAAGCAGTGCGGCGAGTGGGACGCCGAGACCGAGCAGCTGCGGCTCGACGCGTTGGAGGAGATCCGCCTCGAGCGGCTCCGGATGGAAGAACTGCGGACCGCCGTGCTCGCGGCCATGGACCACGCCAAGCTCGCGCTCGAGGAGTCCACCGCGAACCTGCGCTCCAAGACCGACGGGGGCATGGGCCCGATCAGCGCCGAGCAGACCGATGGCGCCGAGCAGGACGGCGCCGGGACCGAGGGCCCCGGGAGTGAGGGCGCCGAGACCGACGGTGCAGTGGAGCCGGAGCAGCACCGACTGCAGGAGGTCTCGCTGCCCGAGCAGCGCGATGACGTGCAGACCTACACGATCCCCATCGAGCCGCAGCACACCACCAACGGAGCGTCGGCTCCCGGTGCGCGGCAGAACTGACCCGGAGGCCGCAGGTGGAATTGCTGGTTCTGATGTTCGTGTGCGGACTCGCGGTGGCGACGCTGGTGTTCGTGCCGCTGCTCCACCGCGCCAAGAGGATGGCTGCCCAGTCGCAGCAGACGGGCCCGCGCGGCAGGCACGCGGCGGTCCCCGGCGCGTCCCCGGCGAAGATCGGGCCGCGGTCCGCCAAGACCGGGTCCGAACCGGAGGCGAAGGCCGACAGCGAGAAGACCGAGACCGAGGGCGAGAACGACGGTGAGGCGACGCAGCCGGTGAAGGTCGAGGTCATCGCGCCGCGTCCGCAGATCGAGCCGATGCCGATGCCGGAACTGCCCACCGACATCTTCGAAGCCCGCTACCAGGCGAAGTTCAACCGCTCCAAGCGGCGGCTGGAGCGCATCCGCTCGGAGCTCAGCAAGACCGGCTGAGCCCGCCACCAGACCCGGTCGAAGGACGGGGTGCTCCGCAGGTTGCTAGGTTCGTGAGCGAACCTCGCAACCTACGGCTGGAGCCACCCTGGTGAACACACCCCGGCGGATCTACCTGGTCGGCACGACCGGACACCCCAACTACGGTGATGAGCTCATCGCCGCGGCGTGGCTCAAGCACTTGGCGAAGGTCGCCCCCGACAGCGAGGTCTGGCTGGACTGCCCCAACCCGGGACCCAGCTCGGTGCTGCTCTCCGGCATGCACCCCCGCGTGCACTTCACCGACACGTTCTGGCGGCTGTGCTGGGAAGCTCCCGAAGACGAGCCGTGGGCGGTGGCGGCGTTCGTCCAGCACGCCATCCACAACCCCGGCCTCGCCCCGCGCTGGGTGGCCGGGATCGAGCTCGCCTCGCAGATGGACCTGTTCCACGTCATCGGCGGCGGCTTCATCAACGGCATCTGGCCTCGGCACGTCGGTCTGCTCGCGGCCACCGCCGCGGCCCGGCACCGCTCCGGCGGACGTGCGGTGATGACCGGGCAAGGCCTCTCCCCCATCGCCGCAGGAACCGAACCGCTGCTGCGCAGCCTGGCCGACCAGTTCGAGGTCGTCGACGTCCGCGACGACCCGTCGGCGTCGCTGCTGGTCAACCCGTCGTCCACGGGCGACGACATGTTCTTCGGCATCGAGCCCGGGCTCTTCCGCACCGGTGACGACGACGTCCGCGACGTCATGATCTGCATGCAGTCGGACCTGCTCGACGAGACCGTGCCCGCGCTGGCCGGGTTCCTGCTGGACACCCTGCGCGCGTGGCAGGTCGAGCCGGAGCAGGTGGCCTTCGTCGAGGGGATCCCGCGCGCCGACCGCGAGGTCTTCGCCCTGGTCGAGCACGACCTGCCCGGTGCCCGGTTCCACGCCTTCGACGAGATCATGCGCGACGGCTTGCCCGCCAAGCCCGGTCAGCGGTGGCTGTCGACGCGCTTCCACCTGCACTTGCTGGCCGCGGCCGCCGGCGCCAGCGGCGTCGCGGTGTCGATCAACTCCGGCTACTACACCAACAAGCACCGGTCGTTGATCGAGCGCGGTTCGGGCTGGCAGCTGAGCGAGGGCCTGCAGATCCCGGCGAGCCCGAGCGGTGGCGGGTTCAGCACGCCCGGCCTGCGCGAGCTCCAGCAGGGCAAGGCCTCTTTGGCCAAGTCGATCTACGGCTGAGCGACCCGGTCCTTCTCGATCCGCACGGTGTCGGCGAGCGCGTTGGACTCCTCCGGCGTGCGGGCCTCGGGGACCTCACGGGCGGGCTCGCCCTGCGCCGGCGGCCAGATCCGGGGCGCCTCGGTGATCCCCGGCTGCAGCTGCGCGCCCCCGGAGGTCTCGCGTGCGCCCCCGCGCCGGTCGGCGATGTAGAAGGGCGCAGCCGCCATGATCGGAACCGACATGCCGATGAACACGATCAGGAGAGAACTCACTGCCCCACAACTCCATCCACGACTAGGAAAACCCACTGCTGAAACCCCAGCTCGAAGAGGGCCTTCGCCCAGCATGTCGTTGTGCGGACCACTTCGTTAACACCTCAAGATTGTGTCGCACATCACATTGTGGCTCACGCTTCGGAGTAACGCGGAACGGCTGACGGAGCGGCGCTCGCGACGAGCCGACTTCGGCGTCCGTGAGACGCGAAAACCGTGTCAGTCCAGGAACTTCGCGGTCGGCCACGTTTCCTTGGTCCAGGCGCTGTTCCAGAACAGCCACTCGTACTCGGTCGCCCGGCTGAACGCGGCGAACATCTGCTCCCTCGTCCCCTCGTCCGCGCGCGCCGCGACCTTGTCGGTGAGCTCGCGAGCGGCCAGCACCGCTTCGGCGAACTCGTCGTCGGCGTAGGTGGTGATCCACGCCTGGTACGGGTGCCCCTCGACGTCGCCGGTGGCGCGCAGGATCGTGCTGCCGACGTGCTGGTAGACCCAGAAGCACGGCAGGACCGCGGCCAGCAGCACCGGGTAGGACTCGGTCAGCGCGCAGGCGCGCAGGTAGGACGTGTAACCCAGGCACGTCGGCGAGGTGTCGATCCCGGCGATCTCGTCGTCGGCGAGGCCGAACGCCTCGACGTAGCCGGCGTGCAGCCGCCGCTCCTCCACGAGCGCCGCCTGCGCGGCACCCGCCAGGAACGCCGCGTCGGCGGCATCGTCAGCCCGCGCCGCGGCGGCCGACAGCGCCTGCGCGAAGCCGACCAGGTAGCGCGCGTCCTGGACGATGTAGAAGGCGAACACGTCGCGATCGAGGCTGCCGTCGGCCAGCGCCGCGTTGAACGGGTGGTCGACGATCGCCTGCTGCAGCCGGGCGGTGCGCTTCCACGCCTCGGCGCAGAACTCTCCGGCAGGCGGTGCGGGCAAGGACGTCATGGGGATCCCTCGCAGGAAGGTCGTCCGGACGGCTCCCGTCCGGGCGGTCGGTGATCAGGGTTTCGCCAGGCAGGAACGCCTGCCGCTCACCACCAGCGGTGGAAGTGGTGCACGGGACCGTGGCCGCGGCCGACGTCCAAGCGCTCGGAAGCGCGGAGCGCGTCGGTGAGGTACTGCTTGGCCTCGCAGACCGCCTCCAGCCAGTCGGCGCGTTGCGGGCGCAGCGCGGCGATCGCGGCGGAGAGGGTGCACCCGGTGCCGTGGTCGTTGGTGGTGACCACCCGCTCGGTGCTGAGGAACTCGGAGACCCCGTCGCCGTGGAGCAGGTCGACGCTCGACTCACCGCTGAGGTGGCCGCCCTTGAGCAGCACCTGCTTGGCGCCCAGCGCGGCGAGCCGCTCGGCCTGCGCGGGCATCTGGTCGGGACTGGCGATCTCGCCCTCGCCCAGGAGGTCGGCCGCCTCCGGCAGGTTCGGCGTGATCAGGTCCACCCGCGGCAGCAGCTCGTCGCGCAGCGCGCCGACGGCCTCCGGGGCCAGCAGCCGGTCACCGCTCTTGGCGACCATGACCGGGTCCAGCACGACGAACGGCGGGCAGTAGCGCTCCAGCACCGCCGTGACCGCGCGGATGACCTCGGCGTTGGCGAGCATGCCGATCTTGACCGCGTCCACCCGGACGTCGTCGAGCAACGTCACCAGCTGGTCGGTGATGAAGTCCGGCGGGACCTCCTGCACCCGGCTCACGCCGGTGGTCGTCTGCGCGACCAGCGCGGTGATCACCGACATGCCGTAGGCGCCGTTGGCCGAGAAGGCCTTGAGGTCGGCCTGGACACCGGCACCACCGCTCGGGTCCGTTCCGGCGATGGTCAGCACGTTGGGGGCCATGACGTCCCTCCGCTAGTACGAGCTAGGTCAGGTTCAACGGGTCTGTTCTCAGCCCCCAGCCGGGGGCACCCCGCGTCACTGGCACCCAACCTACCTCTGCGGGCAAGCCGTGCGGTCCGCGCGGTGCACGCGGTCCACGCGACCACCGGCCCCGCAGGACCCGGACCCGCTGTGGGAGGGGAGCGCGAAGGGTACGGCGAACGGCGCAACGGACGGCCCCGGAAGAAGGGGTCCCGTGCCTGCGCTACCGCGCGAACGCGACCGATTTCACACCGTGAAAGCCCCCACCAGAAGGCAAGGCGACCCTTCGTCACGGATTAGGGTGGAGGGCGATGGAAACCACGACCGATGCCCCACGCCTCGCGCGCTCGCGCCGGCAGCGTCCCGAACAGGACCCGGCGCAGATCTGGGCGCCGCTGGCCGACCTGACCGAGGCCGCCGCCGCGACCGCCGGATCGCAGACCGTGGCGATCACCCGCGGATTCGACCGCAACAGCCGTCAGCGCGCCAAGGCGCTGCGCGACCTGCTGTCCCGGCGCGACGTGCCGGCGATCGAGGTCACGCCCGCCCCGGGCAGTGACCGGTTGCTGACCGACGTGGCGATCGGCGCGGTGGTCAACCTGATCGGCGCCGGTTCGTGGCAGCCCTACCGGTTGGCCGCGCAGCTGCGCGTCCCGGTGCTGACCCCCAAGCCCGGCCCGGATGCGGCCGAGGAGGCCACCCGGGACGTCATCGCGCTGGTCGGCGAGGAGTCCGGCAAGCGCGACGTGGCGCTCTCGCACGTCGCGGTGCGCGGGGACAACCCGGCCGATGGCCGGCTGACCGTCTCCTTCGACGGCACCGAGGAGGTCGTCGAGGGCGGCTGGCTGACCGCCACGGTGTCGGGCGACCAGCTCGAGGTGCAGTTCGGCGGCGAAGGCCGGGCCGAGCAGTCGGTCACCACCAGCCGGATCCGGGTCGAAGCATCCGACACGCCGCACCGCCTAGTGCGCGACGAGCTGCCGATCGCCGACTTCGAAGGCGCGGTCGTGCTCTCCGCCGAGGCCGCGGGGCTGAAGGTCCGCCCGGTCTGACCGCGGTTGGGCCAGACGAGTGGCACCGGCTAACAGCTTCCTCCCAGGGGCGATCTCCGTTGTGGGGATCGCCCCTGTCGCGTCCAGGCCGCGGCCGGGACGCGCGCCCGGGCGCGACCACGCGCACTTCCACGCGATGTGCCGAAGTGCCGTCATGCGCCCTGCCCCTGCGCGTCCCACAGCAGGAAGCGCGCACTGCGCAGCTTCACCGCACCAGGCGCAACGGCACAGGGAGGCTGGGACTGTGGGGCCCAACCAGCAGTGGCACGTCAGCTGCCGCGACGTCGCCGGACGGCGACATGACATGTCGGTGTTCGTCAACCACGGCCGGGTCGTGATCGTCGCGCCTCCCGGCGAGACCGCGGTGCTCTCACCGCTGGAGGTGGGGCGCCTGCGCGCGGCCTTGCGCGACGCGGTCGTGACCGCGGCCGACGCCGAGTAGCACGCCAGGACGGCGCGGCGGGTACACCGCCCTGCCGCCTCGGCCGCTCGCGCTCCGAATCGGGAAAACTGGACCGGGAGGACTTGGCCGCGAGGACTGCTCACGGCACAATCTACTCCCGAGTAGGTTTCACGAACGAAGGGTGACCGAGTGAGCGTTCTGCGGTCCGTGACCAGTTTTCTCGCCCATCACGCCGCTCCGGCACTGCACACCTTGTTCGTGCTGGTGAAACAAGGCGTCGTGCGGCCGATGCGCCCCGACAGGCTGGTGCGCATCGTCCTCGCCTACCGCCGCTGGGGCATCACCTTGCCGCTCGGTTTCGCCGTGGGCGCCGCCCGCCACCCCGACCGGCCCGCCGTGATCGACGAGCGAGGAGCGCTGAGCTACGCCGAGCTCGCCTCCCGGACGACCCGCCTCGCCGCGGCGTTGCGCGACCGGGTGCCCGGCAAGACCCGCATCGGCGTCCTCACCCGCAACCACCACGGGCCCGTCGAGGTCATCGTGGCCGCCGCCAAGATCGGCGTCGACGTCGTGCTGCTCAACGTCGGGCTCAGCACCCGCCAGCTCGCCGACGTGCTCGCCGAGCAGGACGTCAGCCTGCTCGTCCTCGACGAGGAGTTCGCCGGGCACCTGCAGGACCTGCCCGGCGACCTGGACGTCGTCCTCGGCTGGGCAGACGGACCCACCGAGCACGACACGCTGGACCACCTCATCGCGATCGCGCCCGACACGCGGCTCCCCCGGCCTCCGCGGCACTCCCGGTTGATCGTGCTCACCTCGGGCACCACCGGAACGCCCAAGGGCGCCCGCCGCCCCGACCCACCGAGCCTCAACCCCGCGGGGGCGGTGTTCTCCCGCATCCCGCTGCGCGCCGGTGAGCGCGTCCTGCTCAGCGCTCCGCTGTTCCACACCTGGGGCATCGCCGGGTTCCAGCTCTCCGCCGTCCTGGGCGCCACCATGGTGCTGCGCCGCAAGTTCGACCCCGTCGACACGCTGCGGACCGTGCAACGGCACCGCGTCGGCGCCGTGATCGGCGTGCCCGTCATGCTCCAGCGCATCCTCGACCTGCCCGCTGAGGAGCGCGAGCGGTTCGACACCTCGTCGCTGCGCATCGTCGCCGCGAGCGGTTCCGCGCTCCCCGGCGACCTCGCCACCCGGTTCCAGCGCGCCTTCGGCCCGGTGCTCTACAACCTCTACGGCTCCACCGAGGTCTCCTGGGTGAGCATCGCCACTCCCGCCGACCTGCGGGCCGCTCCGTCGTCGGCCGGCCGCCCGCCGCGCGGCACCCAGGTGCGCATCCTCGACGACAACGGCGAACCCGTGCGCCGGGGCGAGACCGGCCGCATCTTCGCCGGGAACGACATGCTCTTCGACGGCTACACCAACGGCAAGAGCCGCGAGAGCCGCAGCGGGCTGATGTCCACCGGCGACCTCGGCCGGTTCGACCACTCCGGGCGGCTGTTCATCGCGGGCCGCGAGGACGACATGATCATCTCCGGCGGCGAGAACGTCTACCCGAAGGAAGCCGAGGACGCCATCGCCGGTCTCGACGGGGTCGTCGAGACGGCCGTCCTCGGCGTGGAGGACCCGGACTTCGGGCAGCGCCTCGCGGCGTTCGTCGTGCCCCGGGAGAAGGGCTCCATGGACGCCGACGAGGTGCGCGACCAAGTCCGCAGCCGGGTGTCGAAGTTCGCGGTTCCCCGCGATGTGATCTTCCTCGACGAACTGCCGCGCAACGCCACTGGCAAGGTCGTGCCCGCCGAACTGCGCGGCCACCTCGACGGATGAGGACGTTCCGATCCAGGCACTCCCCCGCGACCAGGCGGTCGCGGGGGTTAGGCTGCGTCGGGTGAACGACCGTCTAGTGTGGATCGACTGCGAAATGACCGGGCTCGACCTCGGCAAGGACGCGTTGATCGAGATCGCCGCCCTGGTCACCGACGCGGACCTCAACATCCTCGGGGAGGGCGTGGACATCGTCATCCACGCCGACGACGACGCCCTCAGCGGGATGCCCGAGGTCGTGCGCGAGATGCACGAGCACTCCGGGCTCACCGAGGAGGTCCGCGCCTCCCCGGTGTCCCTCGCCGAGGCCGAGCAGCGGGTCCTGGACCACATCCGGCAGTACGTGCCCGACGTGCGCTCCGCACCGCTGGCGGGCAACTCCATCGCCACGGACCGCGGGTTCATCGCGCGCGACATGCCGCGGCTCGACGAGCACCTGCACTACCGGATGGTCGACGTCTCCTCCATCAAGGAGCTCTGCAGGCGCTGGTACCCGCGCATCTACTACGCGCAGCCCGAGAAGGGCCTCGCCCACCGCGCCCTGGCCGACATCCGCGAATCCATCCGCGAACTCGCCTACTACCGGCGCACCGCGTTCGTCCCCCAGCCCGGGCCGAGCAGCGAGCAGGCGCAGGCCGTCGCGGCGGAACTGCTCGGGGACACCGGTGGGACCAGCGGGACCTCCCAGGCCCGCGAGGAGTCCTGAACCGCCGCTGAGCTGCTCGGACCCGAAAACCGGAGGTGGTGGAAAACCGGCTGCGGGCACACGCTAGGATGGTTTCCGTTGCTCCGGACGGGGCCCGCGAGGTCCGGTTCGAGCAGCCGAGGTGGGTGTAGCTCAGTCGGTAGAGCACTGGGTTGTGGTCCCAGGTGTCGCGGGTTCGATTCCCGTCACTCACCCTTGTCGAAGGCCTGCTCCTCATCGCGAGGAGCAGGCCTTTTCGCTTCTCGGCCGCACGTCGGCAGCAGCGGCCGGAGAGCCGTTCGGGAGCGGGAGGGAGTCAGACCTCCGCGATCTCCTCCTCCGCCTCCACAGGAGCCGCTCAGGACCAACACGAAGCGGCTGGCGCCGGTCGCCCGACGCCAGCCGCTTCGCGGTCCGGCTACTTGTTGCCCTTCTGCCACTCCGGCCAGGGGATCTGCCAGTCCCCGAAGCCGTCCCAGGAGCGCAGGTTCGGCCCACCCGAGTTGGTGATCTCCACCACGTCGCCCTTCTTGAGCAGGTTGAAGATCCACTCGGCGTTCTCGTTGCTCATGTTGATGCACCCGTGGCTGACGTTGCGGTGCCCCTGGTCGGCGACCGACCACGGGGCCGCGTGCAGGAACTCGCCGCCGTTGGAGATGCGGACCGCCCACTCGACCTCGGTCTGGTAGCCACCGGCCTCCACCGGCAGGCCGTAGGTCGACGAGTCCATCAACTTCGTGCGGTGGTGCTCGGTGACCACGTGGACACCGTTGTTCGACGGGAACTCCGGCTTGCCCAGCGACACCGGCATCGTGCGGATCACCTGGCCGTTCTTCTCCACGCTCATCTGGTGCGACGCGCCGTCGGCCTTGAGCACGACGCGGTCGCCGATGGTGATGGTGGCCTTGCGGTCCTCCTCGCCCCAGAGACCCTTGCCGAACTCGCGGCCGTAGGCGTCGACCTCGAGGGAGACCTTCGTGCCAGGCTTCCAGTAGTCCTTCGGCCGCCAGTGCACCTCGCGGCTGTTGAACCAGTAGAAGGCACCCTCCACGTGCGGCTCGGTCGCGACCTTGATCGCCTCTTCGGCCTTCGCCTTGTCCGGAGCCGGGGCCTTCTTGCTGAAGCGGAACACCAGCGGCTGGCCGACGCCCACGGTCTCGCCGTCCAACGGGATCATCGAGACGTAGGTCTGCGACTTCGGGTCGACCGTGGTGAACGTCGACTGCTGGGTGACCTGCGGGCCACCTCGGCCCTGCGCGGTCACCGACAGCGTGTAGGTCTTGCCGTAGCCGGCCTTCTCCGTCGACGACCAGCTCGCACCGTCCGGGGAGACCTGCCCGGGCACCTGCTTGCCGTCCGCGTTCGTCAGCGTCGCGTTCACGATCCGGCCACCGTTGACCTTCGCCGTCACCGGCGCCGCGGGCGACACGTCCTTGGCGCCGTTCTGCGGCGCGAACTGGACCACCGGAGCCGGCGGTCCCTGCTCCTGCTCGCCTGGGGCACCCCCGCCGCTGCACCCGGCGACCAGCAACCCCACCAGTCCGACGACGAGCCCCACCGTCGGCCGGCCAACCCGCGAGAGAACCCCGATCGGGTTACGCCCTTCACTCATCAGCAACTTTCCGTCCCGTCACACAGCACACTTGCGCCTCACGATCAGTGTGCCGCAATCACCCGACCGTGCGTGCAGCGACCGCCCCCATACGGAGGGTCATGCTCCAGAAGCCTCCCGGTCGCTCCGCGCACCACCCGGTGGACGCGCGGGGTGCCCGCGAGGTTGCACTCCGCCGCAGGGGCCACCCCCTGTCGGAGGACCCGGGGGTGCCGTGCTAATCTTTTCGACGTCGCCAGGGAGACCGCGCGGAAACCCCGGAAGACGATGCCAGCGCCAATAGCTCAACTGGCAGAGCAGCTGACTCTTAATCAGCGGGTTCGGGGTTCGAGTCCCTGTTGGCGCACTCGAATGAAAGGCCCGCCCACTCGGCGGGTCTTTTTCCTTTCCCGCACCGGATCCAGAATTGTGCTCCAGGGCACGGCAGGACCTGCTGCGCAGCCCGATCCGGGCGCGTGCTAACCTTTTTCCCGTTGCTCGGGCAATCCGACAACGGTTCAGCGCCAATAGCTCAACTGGCAGAGCAGCTGACTCTTAATCAGCGGGTTCGGGGTTCGAGTCCCTGTTGGCGCACTCGACGAAGTGCCTCCGCCCATCGGGCGGAGGCACTTCGCTTTTCCGCGTTCGCCGGAACCACCGGCTTCCTCCCGCCCGGGGAGGGCGGGGGCGGGCCGGGATCGACCGCCGTCACTCGCTCGGCCCAACGCCTCGAGCTGAGCTGCCGCGGGTCGCGACGGCGCCCGACGCTCCCTCCGCCACCCAGGCGCTGCGGATCCACGAAGCGCGAGAGCGTGCCCGCTCGCGAACCAGGCCGTCGCGCTGGGCGCCTCCACCGAGGCCCACTCGCACCAGCAGCGCTCCGCGCGGCGAGACGTCTCGGCCAACCCGGATCCGCGGCCACCACACGCCGTCCACGGCACCGTGCTCCGCGCGCGACGGGGGCCTGTCCACACCGGCGTCCACATCGGACACGAACACGGCGGGTCACCGCCGGCGCCGCAACTGCGCACGCAAGGCGGTATCTGGACGGCCCCGGGGCCACGAACAATCGATCACGGCAAGGCCACGTCAGGCGGTGGAGGGCCATGGTCGAGCAGGTCATGACCGGAGCGGTCGTCGCGGCGGCCCTGGCGTCCCTGCTGCGGCTCGGAGTCCTCCTCCGCAACCGGACTCCGCTCTGCCACGTCGACGTCGCGCAGCTGCTGATGGGGGCGGGCATGGTCGCGATGCACCTGACGCCCTCACCGGCGCTGGCCGCACCGTTCGTGGCCGCCGGGTGCTGGCTGGCCGTCCAAGCGGCCCGGCGGCGGACCCGCTCGCACCTCCACCACGCGATCGGAACGCTGGCGATGGCTTACATGTTCGCCGCGCAGCAGTCCGGAAGCGCCGCAGGCACGCTGGTCGCCGCGAGCCACCACCACGCCCCCGTGGCCATCGCCGCCGAGGCCCCAGGCTTCGCTGTCCCGCTCATCGCCTGGGCGCTGATGGCCTACTGCGCCCTGTCCGCCGGGTTCGCCGGGACAGACCTGCTGCGCACCCCGGCACCGAAGCTCCGGTCGCTCGTCGAGCTGGCCCTGTCGGCGGCGATGGCCCACATGTTCTTGGCGATGCTGTGAGCCGACGGCCGACGAACACGCGCTGACAGTTGCTCCTGCTAATGATCACTATTACAAACCAGGGGTCTGGTCGCGACGAGAAGCGTCAGGTTAGGCTACCCAAACTTCACAGCAATCCGACAGATTGGGTGCTCAATGCTGCGCCATCGCAGACTCCTCGCGGCGCTCTCAGCCGTGTTCGCGCTGGGGGTCGCCGCTTGCGGCGCGCCCGCGTCCGACCAGCCCGCGCCCTCGCAGTCGCGCGTCGTCCAGCACGCCAAGGGCCAGACCAACGTTCCCGAGAAGCCGCAGCGCGTCGTCGTGCTCGACACCGGCGAGCTGGACGCGGTCCTCGCGCTCGGCGTGAAGCCGATCGCCACCGTGCTGCCCGACGCCAACAGCCAGCTGCAGCCCTACCTGGCCGAGAAGGCCGGAAACATCGAGGTCGTGGGCACCATCGGCTCGCCCAACCTGGAGAAGATCGCCGCGCTCAAGCCGGACCTGATCCTGTCCAGCAAGACGCGCGACGACGAGCACTACGACGCCCTCAGCGCGATCGCACCCACCGTCTTCGCGGAGACCGTCGGCAAGACGTGGAAGGACAACTTCCTCCTCGACGCCGAAGCGCTCGGCAAGCGCGCCGAAGCCGACCGGATCTTGGCCGACTACCAGACCCGCGCCGCCGAGATCGGCAAGCAGGCCGGCGGGCGCAAGGTCAGCATGCTGCGCTTCACCCCCGGTGACATCCGGCTCTACGGCAAGGGCTCGTTCATCGGCACCATCCTCGCCGACGCCGGCTTCAACCGCCCGGACAACCAGCTCGGCGACTCGACCTTCAGCAAGCTGAGCCGCGAGCAGGTCTCGCAGGCCGACGGCGACATGCTCTTCTACGCCGCCTACGGCGACAACGCCCGCCGGCAGATGGGCGAGGTGACGAACTCGGTGCAGTGGTCCACGCTCAACGCGGTGCGCTCCGGGCACGCCATCGAGGTGCCTGACGGCACCTGGTACCTGGGCCTGGGCCCGATCGCCGCGAACCTGGTGCTCGACGACCTGGAGAAGCACGTCGGGAAGCGGTGATTCACCGCCTGACGTCGAGGCGGAGGTCTCCGGCGCTGGGACCGACCCGCAGGTCCCCCTCGCCCGGTTCGACCTCCACGGTCACCTCCGCCTCGGCGCCGGGTTCGGCTGCCACGACCGCGAATCCGGCCAAGCGGAACGGCTCCGCGGTGTAGACCTGGACGACCTCCCGACCTGCGCGGTCACCGGTGTTGCGCAGCTTCACCGCGACCGCCCCGTCGACGAGGCTCGCCTCGTCGTAGGACCAGGTCGAGTAGCCGAGTCCGTGGCCGAACCAGAACCCCGGCGTGACACCGCGTTCCGCGTAGGCGCGGTAGCCGATCAGCGGCCCTTCCTCGTAGCGCAGTTCCCCGTCGACGGGTTGCACGCCGGGCAGCGGCACCGGCACGTCCGCCAGTGCGGCGGGCAGCGTCGTCGGCAACCTGCCGCCCGGTTCCTCCCTGCCCAGCAGGACGTCGGCGAGCGCGTCGCCGTACTCCTGGCCGCCGAACCACGTCCACAGCACCGCAGGGGCGTCCGGCGCCCACGGCATCAGCACCGGGCCGCCCGCGTTGACCACGACCACGGTGCGGGGGTTCGCGGCGAGGACCGCCGCGACCAGCTCGTCCTGGGGTCCTGGCAGGTCGAGCGAGGCCCGGTCCCGTCCCTCGGTCTCCACCTCGTCGTTGGTGCCGACCACGACCACCGCGACATCGCTCTCGCGCGCCGCCTGCAGCGCGGCCTCCAGTTCCGCCGTGTCGTCCCAGCGCTCCGGCCGGTGTCCGAGGCCCACGCAGATCAGGTCCGCGTCGACCTCCCGGGGCGTGAACTCCGCTGTCACGCGGGCACGTCCGCGGGGCCCCAGGTCGGATGCGACCAGCACCACGGTGAACCGCTGCTCCGGTGGCGCGAGCACGTCGCCCAGCGGATCGTCGACCGCGCCCTCGGACTTCACGTCGCCGTCGAGGACTTCACGACCGCACACCTCGACGCGGAAGTGCCCGGTGCCGCTCACGCCGAAGACGTGCTCGCCGACCTCGACCGGCAGGTTCCCGCCCAACCGGAGCTTCCTGGTGCCCTCCGGCATCGCGCCGCGCTGCCAGATCAAGCGCTCGGTGCCGCGCAGCTCGGTGTCGAGGACCTCGCCGTGGGCGTCCAGGTACTCCACGCGCAGACCGGTGCCCTCGCCCTGCGGGTCCTCGAGCAGTTCGCGCGGGATCGGATCGAGCAGCCGACGGTGCCGCACACCGCGCTGGTACCGGACCTCCGCGTTCGGCAGCGCCGCGCGAAGGCCCTCCAGCGGCGTCACCACGTGCGGCGGGCTGACGTGCGAGGAACCCCCGCCCTGCACCGCTGGGAACGTGGCGTTCTCGCCGATGACCGCGACCGTCCCGACTCCGGGGTCCAGCGGGAGCAGCGAGCCCTCGTTGCGCAGCAGCACGAAACCGCGCGCGGTCACCTCGCGGATCACCGCCCGCGCTGACTCCGGTGGCCTCTCGACGGAGGTCCCGGCCTCGTCCGCACCGAACGCGCCGACCCTGTCAGCGAGCCGCAACAGGCGCAGGACCTTGTCGTCGAGTACCGACGCGTCGACCTCGCCGTCCTGCACGGCCGTCGCCAGCGCACCGTCGGCCCACGGGCTCTTCGGGCCGGGCATCGCCAGGTCCAGTCCCCCGTTGGCGGCCGGCGCGCAGGAGCGGGTCGCGAACCAGTCCGAGACCAGCACGCCGTCGAAACCCCACTCCCCCTTGAGCACGTCGTTGACCAGAGCCGAGTGCTCGGTCATCGTGCGCCCGTTCACGGAGTTGTAGGCGGCCATCATCGCCCACGGCTTCGCCTCGTCGACGATCCGGCGGAACGGCGCGAGGTAGTAGTCGCGCAGCGTCTCCTCGTCGATCACCGCGTTGTAGGTGAGCCGCTCGGTCTCGGTCTCATTGCCCACCAAGTGCTTCGGTGTCGCGGCCACCCCGCGGGACTGGATGCCCGCGACGACCTCCGCGCCGATCACACCGGTCAGCAGCGGGTCCTCGGAGAACTTCTCGAAGTGCCTGCCGCCGAACGGACTGCGGTGCAGGTTGATCGTGGGTGCGAGCACGACGTGCACACCTCGCCGGACCGCCTCGTCGCCGAACAGCGTCCCGGCCCGCTTCACCACGTCTCGATCCCACGTGGCCGCCAAGCCTGAGGCCACGGGCAGGAGCAACGAGGTGTCGCGTTCGTCCCAGGTGGTGCCGCGAACGCCGTTGGGCCCGTCCGAGAGCACCAGTCGGCCCAGGCCGATCTTCGGCACGGGGTGCAGGGTCCAGAAGTTGGCGCCGGTCAGCAGCCGAGCCTTCTCCTCCAGGGTGAGTGTCCCCAGCAACGACCGGAGCTCGTCCTCGTCCACTCCCGTGCCCCCTTCCGCCCGGACTCCAGCCGCCCAGTCTCAGGCACCGGAGTGACCTTGTCGAGCGACACGACCACCCGGAGGGCAGGGACAGGTTCAACAAAGGGCTGCGAAAGGAACGGGCACCGGAAAGGGGCATGAAAAAAAGGGGCGGGGCAGAAGGTCCTCACCTTCTGCCCCGCCCCACCAAGGTATGTGTCGGCGGTGTCTTACTCTCCCACACCCTGTCGAGTGC
>NZ_RSAA01000005.1 GCF_003931915.1 Saccharopolyspora rhizosphaerae
GGCATCTCGTGCTCGGCCAACCGGATCTGATGCCGACCGGACTCAGCCAGCCCCAGGTCCTTCACGGCGAACTCCAGGCCGTTGACCTTCTGCAACTGAACACTCATGATTCGTTCTCTCCCGGAGAAAGTTCCATCGACAGATCTGTCCGAAATGGACATGCGGCGGATTCGGCCGCGGCGATCACGCGGAGCCGGAGTCGGCTCAACACGGCGTTCGCTCGTCGGCCGGCGGCCGCGATCCTCCTCGCGACATCAAAAAAGGGCACCTCCGTCAGGAGGCGCCCTTACCGTGCTGTCCCTTTACCCCGCGGGCCGAGCGTGGCGGACGTGGTGTCCGTTGCAGCGCCTCTCAGCCAGCGGTCGCGCTCCGCACCGGAGCGCATCAAGTCGGTCGAACCGGCGTGCCTGAAATTCTGGTGACCGCCGCCGACTTTGTCAACCTGGTCACCCAGCACCCGCGCGCACGGCGCACACCCCCGATCTCGCTGCGGCGCAGTGATCCCCACCACGGCGGTCGAGAACGCCGTGTACTCCCCACTTCGGGACGAGCTCGGCGGGCGCAGGTCGTCCCTCCACTGAGATCACCGCCGGGCGCGAACAACGCCCGGTCGGGGCGTCACAGACACAGGTGCGCGGACCGCCTCCCCGCGCCTCCCCTCCTCAGAGGTGCTCGCCAGCCGGAGCTGGTGGGACCGCTGTTGCACCTGGGGCGGCGGCGTGGTGCTCGACGCCCGGGCCCAGGACGTGGCGCGGACGCGCGGAGGCGACCGGTTGGAAGTTCTCGCGCGAAGCCTTCACCATCGACACCGAGCAGGTGGTCGTCCTACTGACCGACGTCGGTTCGACGTGGGCGTCGAACAGCGCGCCCCGGCTCCGCGCACCGCGGTCCCAGCCCAGCTGAGCCCGTCGCCTCGCCCGCCCTGCACCGGGCGGGCGCGCTGCGGTGCGCGCGGACCGGCACGGCGGCTGCCTCGGAAGCGGAGGGCCATGGGTGAGAGCTACCGGTTGGAAGACGCGGCCAGGTTGGACGAGGAACTCCGCGACCTGGTCCGCGAGATCAGCCGCGCCGCCGCGTGGTCGTACCGGTTCTCCGACGGAGAGCTGACCTGGTCAGCCGGGATGGCAGGACTCCTCCAGATCGAGGGAGCCGACCCCGAGGTGATCCGGCAGCGCCTGGGCGACCTGATCTCGCCGATGGTGCGGTCCGCCCAGGCTCGCCAGGCCCCGGAGTCGCAGTCGGTGGAAGAACTGTTCTACACGCCTTCTGGGGAGGCGCGCTCGGCCTTCCTGCGGTGCACCCGCACGCGCTACCGGGGCAAGGACTGCCTGGTGGGCATCGCGGTCGAAGCCATCCCGCCGTTGAGCGACGAGCTCGACCGGGACGTCGCCGACCGCTACCGGCGACTGATCGAGATGAACCCCGACGCGGTGTGCGTGCACCAGGACGGCGCCATCGTCTACGTCAACCCCGCCGGGGTGCGGATGATGCGCGCCTCCTCCGCCGACGACATCGTGGGCCACCCGATCACCAAGTTCGTCGCCGAGAAATCCCGCCCGAGCCTGTTCTCTCGGTTGTCGGTGGCCAACGAACCCGGCACGACCACCGAACCCGCCGAGGCCGAGATGATCCGGGTGGACGGCTCCCGGATGCTGGTCGAGTCGGTGGCGGTGCGCACCAGCTGGCACGGGCGCCCGGCGTTCCAGGTGATACTCCACGACGTGACGGCGCAGCGGGCGGCGGAAGCGGCGCTGCGCTACCAGGCGGCGCTGGTCGAGCACGTCAGCAACGCCATCATCGCCACCAGCTGGGACGGCGAGGTGACCAGCTGGAACCCGGCGGCCGAGCAGATCTACGGCTACTCGTCGGACCAGGCGCACGGGCGACCGGTCACCGAGGTGGTGGCCGCGAGCATCGATCCCGCGACGCTGCTGACCGTGGGCGGGACGACCGAGGCCAAGCACCGGCACGCGGACGGCTCGCCGGTGCTGGTGCGGATCTCCGCGGCGGAGATGAGCGACGGCTACGTGCTGGTGTGCACCGACGAGACAGCCCGGCGCACCGCTGAGCAGCGCTACGCCACGGTGGTCAACCTGCTCGACGAAGGCGTGCTCATCATCGACAAGGCAGGGCGCATCGTCACCGCGAACCCCGCCGCCGCGAACATCCTGGGGTTCCGCGAGGACGAGCTGCTGGGTGCCTCCCCAGAGACGTGGGAGACCTTCGACGAGGAGGGCGAACCGCTCCCGGTGGCCCCCTCGCTGCACACCCGCTTCACGGGCGAGCCGGAGAACCGGCGCGTCGCGCGATTCGAACGCGCGGACGGCAGCAGCGTGTGGCTGGCGATCTCGGCCCAGTCCCTTACCCCGGAGGACTCACCACCGCACCGGACGATGGTGTCGTTCACCGACATCACCGAGCCGCGCGCGTTCCGCAAGCAGCTGGAGCGGGAGGCCACCCACGACCCGTTGACCGGTCTGGCCAACAGGACCATGGTGCTGCGCCGGCTGCAGGCGGCGATGTCCGAACCTGGCCGGACGATGCCGACCGGCGTGATGTTCATCGACCTCGACAAGTTCAAGATCATCAACGACTCGCTGGGTCACGTGGTCGGCGACGAGGTGCTGCGGGTGGCCGGCGAGCGGCTGCGCGCCGTGATGCGCTCCGACGAGCACGTCGGCAGGCACGGCGGGGACGAGTTCGTCGTGCTGGTGCACGAGGAGGCCGACGCACCGCGGCTGCACGCGCTGGCGGACCGCCTCCGGCGGCGGCTCACCGAGCCCATCATGATCGAGGGCAGGCAGCTGCACGTCGACGCCAGCATCGGCATCGTGCTGGTCCCGTCCGGCGACCCGCGCACCCCCGAGGACGTGCTGCGCGACGCTGACGTGGCGATGTACGAGGCCAAGACGCGCGGGCGCGGGCGAGTCGCGTTCTTCGACGTGCAGCTGCGCGAGCGGTTGCAGCGCTACTTGGAGCTGGAGCAAGACCTGCGCGCGGCGGTCGACCACGGCGAGCTGTGGCTGGCCTACCAGCCGATCGTGAACCTGCACTCGAACCGGGTCGCCGCCGTGGAGGGGTTGCTGCGCTGGACGCACCCGCGCCACGGGACGGTCTCCCCGGAGGAGTTCATCCCGATGGCCGAGGAGAGCGACCTGATCCACAGCATCGGGGCCTGGGTGCTGTCCACGGCCGTGGAGCAGATCGCGACCTACCGGGACAAGTTCGACCTGGACCTGCGGCTCAAGGCCAACCTGTCGGTGCGGCAGCTGGAGGACCCGGAGCTGCCGCAGGCGGTGGACGACGCGCTGCGCGCCAGCGGCCTGCCCGCCAAGGCGCTGTCGCTGGAGATCACCGAGAGCGCGCTGATGCACGACCCCGCCACCGCCGCCCGGATGCTCCAGGAACTGCGGCGCTACGGCGTGCGCCTGGCCATCGACGACTTCGGCACCGGCTACTCGTCGCTGGCCCAGCTGCTGCGGTTGCCGCTGGACTCGCTGAAGATCGACCGGTCGTTCATCAACGACATCGCACGGTCGCGCGACTCCGAGGCGCTGGTCACCAGCATCATGGCGATGGCCCACGCCGTGGACCTCGGCGTGATCGCCGAAGGCGTGGAGAACGCCTCGCAGCTGGCGGTGCTGCGCAGACTGGGCTGCGACCAGGCGCAGGGCTACTACCTGGGGCGCCCCACGCCGGTCCACGAGCTGGCCGGCACGATCGAGGTGGCCAACCGGCGGGCGATCATCGAATGAGCGGGTTGCGTGGTGCAACCCGCTATCCTCGTGCCCATGCGGCGGACCTCCCTGGCTCACTGGCCCTGTTCGATCGCGCGTGCCCTGGACCTGCTGGGCGACCAGTGGACGCCGTTGGTGCTGCGGGAGGCGTTCTACGGCGTCCGCCGCTTCGACGACTTCCAGGACTCGCTGGGCATCGCCCGCAACACGCTCACCGAGCGGCTGCGCAGGCTGGTTGACGAAGGGCTGTTCGACAAGCGCCGCTACCAGGACGAACCGCCCCGCTACGACTACGTGCTCACCGAGAAGGGCCGCGACTTCTACGGGGTGCTGGCGGCGATGGCCCGCTGGGGCGATCGGTGGCTGGCGGGCACCGAGGGCGTTCCGGTCGTCCTGCACCACGACCGGTGCGGCCACGACACCCACGCCGAGGTGGTCTGCGCGGCCTGCCGCGAACCGCTCAGCGCCGAGGAGACCTCCAGCCGCCTCGGGCCGGGTTACCCGCCCGCGCTGACCGAGCACCCGGAGGTGCGGCGCCGCTTCGGCTGACGCCGCAGGTCCACCGGATCACACCGCCTGCGTGTCCAGCCCGCGGACCAGGTCCAGCGCGCGGGCGAGGGTGGTCAGGCGTTCGTCGAGCGTGTCCCCCGCCGGGTAGAGGCGGAGGGTGGTCACCCCGGTGTCGCGCCAGACGCGCAGGCGTTCCCGCACCACCTCCTCGGTGCCGATCAGCGTGGTGGCCAGCACCATCTCGTCGGTGACCAGCGCTGCCGCCCCCTCGCGGTCGCCCGCCTGCCAGCGTTCGCGGACCGCTTCGGCGGCCTCGCTCCAGCCTTGGCGGGCGTAGGCGCGGTGGTAGAAGTTGGTGGTGGCCGTCCCCATCCCGCCCAGCGAGAAGGCGAGCCCGCGCTTCCGCTCGGCCACCAGTTCGCTCAGTTCAGCGGGGTCGGGGGCGAACGCGACCTCGGCTCCCTGGCAGATGTCGAGCTGGTCGCGGGTCCGCCCGGCCTTGGCGAGCCCGGCGTCGAGGTGTCCGAAGTAGGCGTCGGCGCCTTCGGGCACGAAGCTGGTCCCGAGCCACCCGTCGGCGATCTCGCCGGTGAGCTCCAGCATCTTCGGCGACAGCGTGGCCAGGTGGACGGGCACCTCCACCGGTGGGATCGACACGCGCATCGGACGGGACTCGCCCGGGCGCGGGATGGTGAAGTGCTCGCCGCTGTGCTCGACCTTCTCGCCGGCGAACACCTGCCGCACGATCTCCACCGTCTCGCGCATCCGGCTCAGCGGGCGGGCGAAGTCGACACCGTGCAGGCCCTCGACCACCTGCGGCCCGGAGGCGCCGAGGCCGAGGTGGAAACGTCCTCCGCTCAGGTGCGCGAGGCTCATCGCGGCCTGGGCGATGGCGACCGGGGTCCGCGTGCCCAGCTGCATGATCCCGGAGCCGAGCAGGATGGTGTCGGTGCTGGCGGCCAGGTGCCCCAGGGTGGTCGGGGCGTCCGAGCCCCAGGCCTCAGCGACCCAGCACATGTCCAGGCCCAGCTTCTCGGCTTCGCGGACGAACTCGAGGTTCTCGTGCCAGTTCCCGGCGGAGGCCTCGATGGTCGTGGCGGTGCGCATCAGGCGCTCGCCTCGGCGAGCCGCTTGATGCCGGCGAGGTTGGCGCTCATGCCGCGTTCGAACTCGCGCAGCCGGACGAAGACGATCTTCTCCTCCTTCTCCGGCATGCGTTCGATGGCCAGGCTCAGCCCGGACCGGGCCGGCCCCATCCGCACCCACTGCCGCAACCGGGTGCCGTCGCCGTCAGGACGCAGCGAGAAGCGCCAGGACGCCATCGGGTGGTCCGGGTCGTTGACCGCCCAGCCGAAGGCGCGCTCGGGTTCGAACTCCACCACGTGCGAGGTCGTGGTCCACTCCCCCAGCGCTTCGTTGCGGTTGCGTCCGGTGAACCGGGCGCCGAGCGACGGACCGTCCGCACCGTCGAGCCACTCGACCTCCTGCAGCTCGTCGCTGAGCCGGGCGATCAGCCCCAGGTCGGTGACCAGCTCCCACACCCGCTGCGGTGGGGCCTCGATCCACTCCTCGACCTCGACCGTCGGCCCGTCGGCGTAGCGCGCGCCCGTCCACTCCATGCTCAGCGACCTCCTCGTCGTGCGGCAGTGACCAGTAGGGTTGCGTGATGCAACCCGCTGTGTCAACAGATCACGACGAACAGGTCGTCAGCTCGTCTGCGAGGTGGAAGCGGGCAAGGGGACGTCCGGCAGCACGACCCGCCGGGCACCCTCCAGCGCGTGCTTGATCTGGGTGACCAGCTCCCGGCCGCTCGACGAGCAGGCGAACGCCGCCCGCGCGTGCTCGTCGATCGCGGCCTCTTCGGGCACCTCGATCTCCATGTGCCGGAAGACGTGCGTCATGCCGTCGACCTCGGAGATGCTGTAGGTGATGGTCACCGACGACGACCCGTCGACGGAGCGGACGATCCAGCGACGCCCCGGTTCGGCCTCCAGGATCGCCCAGTCCTCACCGCGGTCCTCGTGCCAGGTGGTTCCCGCCGGCCGCCTCCCCGGCGGCACCAGCGTCCAACCTGGATCGTCCACCGGACGGCCGTCGTCCCAGTTGGCCGGGTTGGTGATGTAGCTGTAGACGTCCATGGCCGAACACGCGATGTCGGTCTCGGCCTTCGTCGAATAGAAGGGCATGGCTCCAGCGTCCTTCCACTCGTTCCCCCCGGACGCCCCGCGACCGGATTACCCCCACCGGGTCCATTGTTGGGCCCGAAAGGGAATCAGCAACTCGATGACGAGCACGTGATCGGCCCACAGCCACGCCGCTCGTCCGAAGTGGTGGCGCACGACACACTTCGAGGCGAACGTGAAAGCTCCTGCACCACAACCACTTTCAGGCCAGCCTCTGCCGCGGTGGAGAACTCGCCGACGCGCGGGAGCCGCACCTTACCGGATCCACCGATCACGGCAAGGTCGCGAAGGCGTCTCGCGTTGCGTTCTGAACCGTCGCTGACCCGCAGGTTCTTCACAACGGCAACATCGTCTCGTGCCTCCCGACATGTCACCCGGTAGGTGGGTTTCCAGATCGATTCCGAAGTCCGCGAACGGGTCCGTCGCCCGCCCGCCGCAAGGCCCAGAGGCGGAAGGAGCGACCCGGCGACCGCCCGCGACCAGCGCATGTACGGTGACTGGCGAACCCACCGGCCGGCCCGCCCGGCGGTGATCCGCAGGAGCGTCCACAGGAGACTTACGACCGATGCAACCGAGTAACGAGCAGGACCGGGCGAAGTGGGCCGCGGGCACGGCGGTCATCGACGCCTACATCCGCGACGGCATGAAGCTCGGCCTGGGCTCGGGCACCACCTCGCACTGGTTCGTCCGCGCGCTGGGCGAAGCAGTGTCCCAGGGCCTCGACGTGGTCGGCGTGCCCACCTCGACCGGCACCCGTGACCTGGCGCTCGAGGTCGGCGTGCCGCTGACCACCCTGGCCGAGGCCGGCAAGCTGGACCTCACCGTCGACGGCGCGGACGAGATCGACCCCGCGGGCCACATGATCAAGGGCGGCGGCGCTTGCCTGCTGTGGGAGCGCATCATCGCCGACACCTCCCACAAGATGGTGTGCGTCGTCGACGAGGGCAAGGTCGTCGACCAGCTCGGCAAGTTCCCGCTGCCGATCGAGGTCGTGCAGTACGAGTGGCAGGCCACCGAGCGCGCCATCGGCGAGCTGCTGGACAAGCTCGGCCAGCCGGGCGTGAAGCTGACCCGCCGTGAGAAGGACGGCGGACCGCTGGTCACCGACAGCGGCAACTTCATCCTCGACGCGCACCTCGAAGCCATCAAGGACCCGATCGCGCTGGACTCGCAGCTCAACTGGATCCCGGGCGTGGTGGAGAACGGCCTGTTCACCGGCATCGCCGCCGAGGTCGTCATCGGTCGCGGCGACGGCAGCCACGAGATCCGCGACGTCTCCGCGACGCCGTCGGCCCGCCCGTCGACCCGCGGGCGCTGACACCGCAACAGCCGCACGAGGGGGCCGTGAGCACCGCGCTGTCGGCCCCCTCGTCGTCGGTCAGGTTCCGGCGTAGCAGTAGGAGTCCGACGAGGCGTCCCCGCCCTGCAGCCGGATCTGGTGGGCTCGACGACCGCGGAAGTCGTCGCCGTGGAGGAAGAAGGACTCGTCCACGGTCAGGCGGCCGCGCTCGGGATCGGTGGCGAGCCGGGCCATCCAGGCGCCCACGCCGTCCGGGTAGAACTGGTCGTCCCAGGCCCCGTAGAGCGAGTTCGTCAGGTAGATCCGCCGCCCGTCGCGGCTGACCTCGACCATCTGCGGTCCCCCGGCCAGCGGCAGGTCCGGCGCCGCCGGGTGCGGGAGCCGCTCGGTGATGCCGCCCAGGCGGACCGCACCGGTCTCGCGCGGCCGGGCCGGATCGCTGACGTCGTACTGCTTGAGCTCCCCGGTCCCCCAGCAGGAGACGTAGAGGAACCGGTCGTCGACGCTGAGGTTGATGTCGGTGACCAGCGGCGGGACCGCCCCGAAGGGCTGCAGCGCGGGCGGCAGCTGGTCGGTCTCGGCCTTCTCCGCGGGGATCGTGATGACCTTGTCGGCCTTCCACTGGTCGGCGTCGCGGTGCCAGCGCCACACCGATGCCGACAGGTCCTCGGTGCTGATCACCACTCCGGCGAAACCCCAGGTCGCGTTGGGGTCGTGCGAGGGCCGCAGCTCCAGCACCATCTGGTGCTCCGGGCCCAGTTCCACGCGCTGCACGTGCTTGCCCTCGGTGAGGTCCCAGAAGTGCAGGGCGTGGCCGTACTGGTTGCCCAGCAGCAGCTCCGGGACGACGCCGTCCTCGATCATCGACGGCGTCCCCCACTCGCTGGAGATCAGCGTGTTCTGGTTGAGGTGCCACCAGGCGTCGTAGGCGAGGTGCTGGGGCCCGCGATCGGTCTCCCAGGCCCGCACGACCTCGAACGTGTCGTGGTCGAGCACCGCGATCCCGCCCGGGCCGTCGCTGCCGTTCGCGGAGCCCAAGCAGGACAGGTAGATCCCGTCGGGACCGCAGTGCAGCGTGTGCGGCCGGGAGTAGCCGGCCCGCGACGCGAGCTCGTCGGCGGGGATGGTGCGCACCAACCGCGGCTGCTTCGGGTCGGGCTGGGTGTCGTAGACGTGGATGTGGGAGGAGCGCAGCCCCGGGAGCAGCAGGTAGCGGCGTTGCAGTCCCTCGGTGTGGTGGCCGGCGTGGGCGAAGGCGCTGCTGCAGGCGTTCCAACCGAAGTGGTGGAGCTCGTCGCCCGTGGTGGGCAGGTCGACCCAGCCCACGACCCGCCCGTGCTCGGCGGAATCCGGGTCGGTGTCGACGACGGCGAGCGCGTCGGGCCGCTGCGCCGCGCGGTCGAAGGTGACCACGTAGGCCAGCTTCTCCCGCGGCGCGGCGATCGCCTCCGCAGGGCTGCGGTAGAAGGTCGGATCGACCGTGGGTGTGCTCATCTCGGCCTCCTCGGGAGAGGGCGTGCGCCCTTCCAGGATGGTCCGACGGCTCCGCCGCGGCGACCCCGCCCGCATCGCAGGACCCGGTCGCCGAGGCGTCGACTACAGGTGAGCGCAGCGCAGCCGCTTGTCCAGCCGGTAGGTGGTGTCCAGGACGACGTCCTGGCCGCTCAACCAGGCCGGGTCCTGACCCGGGTGCACCGTGTGCACGATGACCAGGTCCCACGCCCTCGCCTCGACCCCTTCACCCGACAGCAGGGTGGTCTCACCCAACTCGACGGAGGGCACGTAGGGGTCCGCGTAGGAGACCCGCACCCCGGACGCGGTCAGCTCGGACATGATCTCCAGGGCCGGCGACTCGCGGACGTCGGCCACACCCGGCTTGTAGGCCACACCCAGCACCAGCACATCGGCTCCGGCGAACGGCTTGCCCCGGTCGGCCAGCAGCTGCCGGGCCCGGTCCACCACCCGGCGAGGCCGGGCCGCGATCGAGCCCATCGCCGCGTTCATCAGCGGCGCCGGGAGTCGCTGCGCGCGCAGCTGCCACAGCAGGTAGTGGGTGTCGCAGGGGATGCAGTGGCCGCCGACTCCCGGACCAGGGTGGAACGGCATGAACCCGTAGGGCTTGGTGGCCGCCGCCTCGATCACCTCGATGGGGTCGACGCCGAAAGCGCGGCAACTGTCGGCGAACTCGTTGACCATCGCGATGTTGACCGCGCGGAAGCTGTTCTCCAGCAGCTTGGTCAGCTCCGCCGCCTCCGGTGAGGTCACGGTGTGCACGGCGGCTGCGGTGGCGGCGACGGCCGCTTCGGCGCGTCGCCCGCACTCGGTGGTCACCCCGCCGACGACCCGCGGCGTCGCACGTCGGTCGTGACGGGTGACGCCGGGATCGATGCGTTCCGGGCTGAAGGCGACGTGGACGTCTTCGCCCACCGTCCAGCCGTTGCGGTGGCGCAGCGGCTCGGCGATCAGGTCGCGGGTGCAGCCCACGTAGGTCGTGGAGGTCAGCACGATCGTCTGGTCCGGCACGGCGTTGGCGACCACCGACGCGCAGGCGGCGGTCAACGCGCGCATGTCGGGGACCAGGTGGGTGTCGACCGGCGTGGGCACCGAGATCAGCACCGCTTCAGCCTCGCTGATCGCTGCCGCGTTGGTCGTCACCGCCAGTCGCCCCGCCGACAGAGCTCGGCTGAGCCGTTCGCGGTCGGCGTCGGAGATGTCGACGTGCTGGGACTTGATCGCCAGCAAGCGGTTCTCGTCGATGTCGACACCGGTCACGGTGATCCCGGCTTCGGCCAGGGACAGAGCGGTCGGCAGTCCGACGTAGCCGAGACCCACGACCACCGCGCGGGTGGGTCGCGGATCCGCCGTTGCCCTTCTCCGGTCCGAATCCACCTCTGCCCCTTGCATCTTCGGAGTGCTCATCGCTGGGGGACTCCTCGTCGTGTGCTCGCTTCCGCGTCGAAAGCTCGCTGTGTGCAGGCGGATTCACCGATCCGCCGAAGCGGTTCCGGTGCTGGGACCGGTTGTGGTGTTCGCCGGCGTGGTGGGCACGCCGACCGGGAGATGTCGACCACCGTGCACCAGCGTGGTGCTACAAGTTAGGGCACAAAGACCCGTGCTCTGACTCAGGACTTACGCCCCACCCTCCGGAGCACCGGCTCGCGCACACTCAGTGTGTTGGACAGGTGGCACACCGTGTCCGCGACCGCGACGACCGGTCCGCCCGAGGAGGTCCCATGGGCCAGGAGCAGTGGGACCGCCACGACATCGCCGCCTACCTCGGGATCCAGGTCAACTCCGTGAACGCATGGCTCTCCCGGCACGGCATCGCCCCGGTCGCCCGGCGCCCGGCCGGGCGCGGGGCCCTGGCCAACCTCTACGACGCCGACGAGGTTAAACGCGTCCGGGAGGCGGGTCGCCGGCACCGGAAGAACTGACCTGGAGGCCGGCCTTCCCGGGACGGTGCCACGCGGTGAGCGCCGTGACGGTCGCGAGCAACAACCCGGCCACCAGCAGCACGTTGAGCACACCGACCACTCCCAGCGCCACGACCGTGACCACGGGCGCCACGCGCACCGCGTCCAGCAGCACGACGCGTCGGGCGCCCGGCTTCGCCGGGAGAGCGGGAAGCCCTTCGGCTTCGTCCTCGGGCGGCGTCGGCGGTCGTGGGCTGGTCCAGCGCCCGGAAGACCGGGTGCGCCACATCCGGTAGAAGGTCCACATCGTCGCCACGGCCTCCACGGCCCGCACGAACAGGAACCCGACCCCGTAGATGAGCAGGCTCGGGCGGCGGCGCACCACCGCGGCCACGCAGGTGACCAGGTAGTCGGGCAGGAACAGGAAGACGGCGAGGTCGAACGGCGACAGCCACGGCGCCAGCACCGCGTGGACCTCGCGGTAGACCGGCCAGTCCAGCGCCCAGCCCCCGGTCAGCGGCACCAGCAGCAAGAGCACTGCTCCGGCGACGATGCCCAGGATGAGCACGCTCGAGGTGACGACTTCGAGCATCAACGCCCCCGTGGCGAACCAGAACCGCCCGAACCAGACGCCGTGCCTGCGCAAGGTCTGCCACAACCCGAGCGACCACCGCCGCACTTGCCGGTAGTAGTCGGGCAGGTTGTCCGGGTCCTCCGTGGAGGCGTTCACCGAAGGCGAGAAACCGACCTTGCCGAGCCGCTTGTGGTGCAGCTCGAAGGTCATGTTGAAGTCCTCGATGATCAGGCCCGGTGGGTTCAGGTCGATCTTCGGCAGCACCGAGGTGCGGTACATGCTGGCGAACCCGGGAGCGATCGGGACCACGTTGATGTTGCGCCAGGACTGGCCGTAGCGCATCCACTGCATCACCGTCCACAACCTCGCGCGGTAGGAGGTCAGCAGCCGTCCGGTGAAGGTGTGGTCCTCCGGGCTCCACGGTGGCCGGACGTAACCCGCGATGGCGGCCATGCGCGGGTCGTCGAACATGGGCAGGGCGTGGGTCAGGTAGTCGGCGCCGACCTCGGTGTCGGCGTCGACGAGCAGCACCGCGGCGAAACGCCGGATGATCTGGAAGTACTCGATCGCCTCCTCGATGGCGCCCGCTTTCCCGCGCCCGGGGTTGAGTTCCAGCACGCGGACTCCGTGGGCCGCGGCGATCTCCGCCGTGCGGTCCCGGCAGCCGTCGGCGAGCACGTGCACGTTGACCGCCGGCACGAGCCGCAGCGTCGAGTTGATGGCGAGGGTGATGCCCAGTTCCTCGTCGTGGGCGGGGATGAGGACGGCGACGTCGGCGGGACGCAGGCGGTTCGGGGGTGCGCTCCGCTCTGCGGAGGCGGGACGGCGGCGCTCGTCGAGGCAGCGCAGGATCGAGAACACCGACCACACCGGGACGTTGATCCCGAACACGAGGAACAGCAGGAGCCATTCCACCGTCCTCACCTCTTCTCCGTTGAAATCCCACGGACGGCCGCCCTCGCCAATGCGACAACGAGGAGCGGGTTGGTACAAGTGCTTTTCACCCGTTCAGGTATTCATTTTTTCCGACCCTGGATTCGGTTGCTACATGGTGGTGCACAGTGTGTGCGGAGGGGTCGTTCGGCCAGCAAGACCGAGCAACGCGCCCGCTCCCGTGGAGAATCCTGTATTCGCAGGTGAAACCCACGCACAGTGGACGTCCCGCGGTCGGCGCGCGACGCCCTCCCACTCGATGATGCGGGAATGACATGCGTTTCTTGATTACCGGCGGAGCCGGTTTCATCGGCTCCCACCTCACCCGTCATCTCATTTCGGAAGGGCACAAAGTCCTCGTTCTCGACAATTTCAGCACCGGATCCGCGTGCAATCTGAATTCGGATCCCGGGAACGCTCTTCCGACGGTCGTCGACGGTTCGGTGTGCGACGCGGAGCTGGTCGACGACTGCACGAGCCAGGTCGACGGGGTGTTCCACCTGGCCGCGGCCGTCGGGACCTTCACCATCGCGCGCAAGACGATCGAGAGCCTGCGCACGAACTTGCACGGCACCGAGGCGGTCGTGGAGGCCGCCTGCCGCCACCGGGTGCCGCTGCTGCTGGCGTCCACCAGCGAGGTCTACGGCCTCAACCCGAAGGCGGGGCTCACCGAGGACGACGACCGCGTGCTGGGCTCTCCCCCGCACAGCCGTTGGTCCTACGCCGAGGCCAAGTCGGTCGACGAGACCATCGTGCACGCGCACGTCGTCGAACACGGCCTCGACGCGGTGATCGCGCGGCTGTTCAACACCGTGGGGCCGGGCCAGAGCGGCGAGTACGGCATGGTCATCCCCCGCTTCGTGCGGCAGGCGCTGGCCGGCGAACCGCTCACCGTCTTCGGCGACGGAACCCAGGTCCGCTGCTTCTGCCACGTCCTGGACGTCGTGCCGGCGCTGGTGGCGCTGCTGCTCGACCGGGACGCCCGCGGGGAGGTGTTCAACGTCGGCGGGTCCGACCCGGTCCGCATCGAGGACCTCGCCCGTCGCGTGCTCGCGATCACCGGAGCCTCGGGCGGCATCGTTCACGTCCCGTACGACACGTTCTTCGAAGCCGGTTACCGCGACACGCCGCACCGGCTGCCGGACTGCGCGAAAGCCCGCGCACGCATTGGTTTTCGGCCTACCTGCGATCTCGACGAGATCATCAGCTCGGTGGTCGCCGACCAGCGAGCGCACGCGTTGACCAGGGGCGGCTGAGCTGTGAGACGGGTGCTGCCGGTGTGCGGCGCCGCGCTGGGCGCGGTGCTCGCGCTGGTCGCGGCCGCCTGCACCGCGCCGGTGCCCGCCGACGCGGGCTGCGAACCACCGGACCGAACGACGGCCATGTCGGTGCCGTACTGGAACCTCGAGGACGGAGCGGAGACCGTGGGCGATCACGCGTCCGAACTGGACGTGGTCTCGCCCTGGGTCCACGGGATCGCGCCCGACGGCACGATCGCCGCGCAGTCCTCCGGCAGGCCGGACGAGGACGTGCACCTGGACTCGCTGCTGTCCGCCGGACCGGACGTGGTACCGACGATCTCCAACCACTACGACGGTGAGTGGCGCAGCGAACCCCTCACCGGGATCCTGCACGACCCGGCACGCACCCGGAGCCACGTCGAGGCGCTGGCGCAGTTCGCGCTCGACGGCGGCTTCCCGGGCATCGACATCGACTACGAGGACCTGCGGCCTGAGGACGGCCCGGCGTTCACCCGGTTCGTCAGGGAGCTGGCCGACCGACTGCACACCGAGGACCTGCGCCTGTCGGTCACGGTCGCCCCCAAGACCGAGGACGAGAGCGACAACGAATCCGCGCGAGCGCTGGACTACCGGGCTCTCGGCGACGCCGCCGACTCGGTGCGGATCATGGCGTACGACTACCACTGGGAAACCTCCGACCCCGGGCCCGCCGCGCCGGAACCGTGGTTGCGCGAGGTCCTGGGCTACGCGTTCGCGCGCGTGCCCGCGGACAAGCTCGTGCTGGGGATCCCGGTCTACGGCTACGACTGGAGCGAGGGGTACGGCACGTCGGTGTCCTCCGCACGCGCCCTGCGGCTGGCCCAACGGCACGGTGTGCAGCCGGTGTGGGACGAGGAGGGCGGTTCCGCGTGGTTCGAGTACCAGGCGGCCGGCGTCGACCACGTCGTCTGGTTCGAAGACGCCCGCAGCACCGCGGTCAAGCTCCGCCTCGCTCGTGAGCTCGGCGTGCGCGCGGTGCACCTGTGGGCCTACGGCCCGGAAGCCCCCGGGCTCTGGGAAGAACTCGATTCGGGCTGGGAACGAGCCTGCCCGTGACGCTGAGGGGAGAAAGGACATGGACTGCCGCATCGGGGACGAGTTCCTCGCACACCAACGAGTTCTGGTGGTCGCGCCGCACGCCGACGACGAGACCTACGGCTGCGCGGGCACGATCGCCCGGATCAAATCGCTCGGCGGCGAGACCTACGTCGTCGTCGGCTCCGTCGCCTCCATCGAGCAGTACGGAGGTCGGCAGGTCTCAGGCCTGCGGACCGTCACCGCCGACACCCGCATCGCGGAGTTCCAGAGCGTCGCCGAACTGCTCAAGGTCGACGACTGGGAGGTGCTGTTCAGCGGGCCCGACCAGCACATGGCGCTCGACGCCGTGCCGCGGCGGGAGCTCACCCGGCTGCTGGAGCGCGACGCCCGGCTGTCCATCGAGAACCTCCGGCCGAGCATGGTGATGATCCCGGCGATCAGCTACAACCAGGACCACGAAGCGCTGCACAGGGCGTGCGTCACCGCGACCCGCCCGTCGGCTCCCGGCGAGCGCCACTTCGTCCCCCACGTCCTCTGCTACGACAACACGAGCTTGTTCTGGACTCCGGAGCGCGAGCGCTTCACGCCCGACCTCTTCGTCGACATCAGCGAATTCATGCAGCTCAAGCTGCAGGCGATGGGTCTGCACGCCTCGCAGGTCAAGAACCCGCTCTACCACGGAAGTCCCGAAGGTCTGGAGTTGCAGTCGCGGTGGCGCGGCAGGGAGATCTCCGCCGAGGCCGCGGAGGGCTACAAGGCGATGCGGGTGGTGCTGTGATGACCGCCGTCTCGATCCACCAGCCCAACTTCCTGCCGTGGACCAAGTTGATGGCCAAGATCGTCGCGAGCGACGTGCACGTCGTCTACGACACCGCCCAGTACACGCGCAGCGAGTTCCACGCCCGGCAGCGGATGAAGAACCAAGCAGGAGGCACGTCGTGGCTGAGCGTGCCCGTGGTGCACACGGGCGATCTGCAGCTGTTGCGGGAGGTGCGCGTCGACCACCGGCAGAACTGGCAGCGCGGGCACCTCAAGCACCTCAAGGTGCACTACCGGCGCACGCCCCACTTCGACGAGCTGTACGAGCTGGTCCGGGAGGTGTACCGGCGCGACCACGAACTCCTCGTCGACCTCAACCTGGGCCTGACCACCGCGCTGTGCGACTACCTCGGCGTGCGCACCCGGTTCGTGCGCGCGTCGGAGCTCGGTGTCCCGGTTCCCGAAGGACGGCAGGAGCGGCTGCTGCAACTCGTCCGCGGCGTGGGCGGGGACGCGCACCTGACCAGCAGCGGCAGCACGTACGCCGTCGACTGGTCACCGTTCCACCGGGCCGGTGTTCCGGTGCTCGACCAGGTCTTCGAGCACCCCGTGTACGCCCAGCCGCACGGCGAGTTCGTCCCCGCGCTCGGCGTGCTGGACCTGCTCTTCGTGGAAGGGCCCGCCGCAGCGGACACGATCCGGGCGTCGACCCGCTTCCGCGCTTCCACGCCGTCCTCCGTCGCCGATCCACAGAGGAGCGCCGTTCGCTGATCCGTCAACTTCCTCACGCTGCGCGCACAGCGCCGTCGCTCGGTTCCGCCATGCGCGGCCCCTCGTCGGACCTGGTCTGCCCGCGTGACGCCTGTGCTGGTCACCAGCGGTCATACCGGGCACCGCGGGGTGCCCGGTCGAGTGGCTTTGCCCGAAACAGGGCATCTGCCTTCCGCTTGCGGGCAACCCTCGTCGAGTGCGCGACGTGGAACAGGTGTCGCGATGCCAAGGTCCGCACCACGCGGGCCGCTGGGGGCCACCACACCGAGATCACAGATCAGGGACACACCTGTGCGCTCGCGCTCGTGTGAGCAGTGCTGACTGGGAGGAAAGATGTCGAGAACGACGTTGCGCAGCAAGGGCTTCACGGCCACCGTGGCCGTCGCGGGGGGCTTGCTGCTGGCCGGGTCGAGCATGGGCCTGGCTGCTGCCGAGACCGGTACCGAGCAGGACGAGGTCACGCAGGCCATGGATCGCGCCTGCCAGGACGGGTACCTGTGCGTCTGGTCCGAGCCCGGGGGACGTGGCGAACGCGTCGACCTGTACGTGTGCGGCCCGACCGACCTGCCCTGGGCCGTCGGTTCCTGGTACAACAACCAGTTCACCGGGACCGTCGCGAGCTTCTGGGGGCCGGACGCCAACGGGCAGCTGGTCGAGCAGTACTCGTCCGAGGCGCCCGAGCTCAGCCACGACAACCGCGGTTTCGAGACGACGCAGATCAATCCGTGCTGACCTTGCTGTGACATGACAGGAACCGCTCGGCCACCGCCGCCGTGCTCGGTGGTGGCCCGGGCGGAGCCGACTGGGGGTGGGGACTCGGCACACGTGGTCGATCCTCGCGCAGGAAGTCGAGGACCACGGCCGCCGCGCGCGGTCGTGGTCGTCGGCGTGCCGCACCGGTGATGGCACGATGGGCTCCATGACGCGATGGAGCAGCGAGCAGTTGCCGGACCTGGCCGGGAAGACGGTCGTCATCACCGGCGCGAACAGCGGACTCGGGCTGGAGACGGCGCAGGCGCTCGGACGCGCGGGCGCGCACGTCGTGCTGGCCGTGCGCGACGTCGCCAAGGGTGACCGGGCGGCGGGGAGCGTGCCGGGATCGGCCGAGGTGCGCCGGCTCGACCTCGGTAGCCTCGCCTCGGTGCGCGAGTTCTCCGAAACCTCGAACGACGAGATCTCGGTGCTCATCAACAACGCCGGGGTCATGTTCCCGCCGGAGGGCACCACCCAGGACGGGTTCGAGCTGCAGTTCGGCACCAACCACCTGGGGCACTTCGCGCTGACGAACCTGCTGCTGCCGCAGATCACCGACCGCGTGGTCACGGTCTCCTCCGCGATGCACCGGTCGGTGAAGGGAATCCGTTGGGAGGACCCGAACTTCACCGGCGCCTACGACCCGCAGAAGGCCTACGGCCAGTCCAAGCTCGCGAACTTGCTGTTCACCCTGGAGCTGCAGCGGCGGCTCGCCGAGGCGGGCTCGACTGTCCGGGCCACGGCCGCGCACCCGGGCTACTCGGCGACGAACTTGCAGAGCCACGCGGGCAACGCCCTGTTGCGGCGGCTCATGTCGCTCAGCAACCTCGTCGTCGCGCAGTCGGCGCAAGCCGGTGCGCTGCCCACGCTCTACGCCGCGACCCAGGACCTGCCGGGCGCCAGCTACGTCGGTCCGGACGGCCCGTTCGAACTCCGGGGCTCCCCCACCCTGGTCGGCCGCAGCCAGGCCGCCAGCGACCCGGAAGCGGCACGGCGTCTCTGGACGCTGTCCGAGCACCTCACCGGGACCACCTTCCCCCTCCCCGCCGGGTCCTGAGACCGCTCCGGACGGAGTCGCGGCGTGGTCAGCTGAGGCCGTGGGGCGTGATGACGTCGGCGTGGAACCGCGCTCTGGACTTGGGCGTCCGGGCGAGGGTGGCGTGGTCGACGTCGACCAGGTCGACGCGCTTGCTGAAGCCCAAGGCCCGCTCGAAGGTGTCCAGCAGGGACCAGATCCGCGCGAAGCGGTCCCCAGTGGGCCCGTCGCGCCCGCCTTCGGTGACGCCGCCCCGCCTGGCAGCTGGAGGTGGCCGCGTCCCAGGCGAAACCGTCTGGGAACCGCACCTGTTCACCCCTCTGCGCACTCCTCGTCGAGCAGGTCATCGCGTGGTGATGGTCAGCGGCAGGCCGTGCGGGTCGATGAGCAGCGGCTCGGGCCCGGGCCGCAGCACAGCACCTGCACCCGCTGCGGTCATCGCGCCCACGGCGCCGGGCGCCTCGGCGACGCCGAGGCCGATCGAGCGCAGGCCGAGGCGGGATTGCCCGGCCGACCAGGGGCTGGGCTGGGTCTCGCTGCGGAAGGTGAACAGTTCCAGCACCACCTCGCCGAGCCGCAGGTTGGTGATGACGAAGCCGCGCGGGTCGTCGCTGCGGACGAGCTTGCCGATCACCCGCGCGCCGAGCGTGCGGACGTAGAAGTCCAGCGCTTCCTGCAGGTCCGGAGCGGTGATGGCGACGTGGTCGAAGACGGGCCCGGCCTCGCGCGGCCGGTTCTGGTGCGCGGCATGGTCTTCGGCGGCCAGCTCGGGTGAGAAGACCTCGTCGTGGCGGACGGCTCCTTCGACGAACTCGAGCAGCGTGCCGTCGGGGTCGGTGAAGAAGGTGATGCGGACGTCTCCGTGGGCGTCCTTGGGGTGGGTGGTGAACTCGACGCCGGCTGCCCGGAGCCTCCCGGCCTGGGCGTCGACGTCACCGACCTTCATGCCGAAGTGCCGCATCCCGCACTGCAGGTCGTCGGGAACCCATCCACCGAGATCGCCTTCGCCGACTTCGACGAGCTTCACGCGTGCGGGTCCGGCGTCCAGCCACGAGACACCGGATTCCCGGCCCACCTCGGTGAATCCGAGCAGGTCGGTGTAGAACCGCCGGGATCGCGCGAGGTCTCGGCAGCCGATCTCGACGTGCCGGATCGCGGCCGTGGCAGCACTCGGGTCGGCGGAATGGTTCGCGGTCATCGCCCCTCCGGCGAGTCAGGTCCGGACGCCACTGGTGGTCGCGACCCGGTGATCATCGGTGCGACCGATGCTGCCACCGCCTTCTCACGCAGGGCAACGGAATGTCGGGGACACGAACCGGGGTTGGCCTCGGAAGGGGGAAGTGCCCGCCTCGCCGAGGGGGCGGGGGCGAGACGGGCAGCAGCGAGACTACGCCGTTCGGCGCAACGCCGACTCCTGCGACGACCACCACCCGGCGATCTCACCTCATCCAGCGATCATCGCGCTTTAGTTCACAGGGGGAACGAAAGTGGCTCGATTTTCGTGAGCGATGCCACAGCGCACTCTCCACTCCACTGCTCTTGCCTCACGAGTCGCACACCTATTAGTTTGGCGCCCGTACTTATGGGAGGTGCAGGTGGCCGAGGCAGCAACCGGCGGTGGCGCGCGATCCGGGGTCGACCAGACCGCGGTGCGGCGGACCAACCTCGCCCGCGTGCTCGAGGAGGTGCGCCGCGGCGAGGTCGTCTCGCGCGCCGACATCGCCGGCCGCACCACGCTCACCAAGGCCACCGTGTCCAGCCTCGCCTCCGAGCTCCTCGACCGGGGCCTGATCCGGGAAACCGGCTTGCGCCGCGACGGCGCCGTCGGCCGTCCCGGGCGGTCGCTGGAGCTCGACGGCGGCGGCATCACCGCGCTCGGGCTGGAGATCAACTCGCAGTACCTGGCCGCGCGCGGCACCGATCTGGCCGGACGCGTCATCGTCGAACGGCGCTTGAGCTTCGACGCCATGCGCTCCCACCCCGAGACCACGCTCGACCGGCTCGCCGGCCTCGCCCGCGAGGCCGTCACCGAACTCTCCGGCACCGGGTCCTCCTTCCTGGCGGGGATCGCGGTGGCCGTGCCGGGTCTGGTCGACGCCGAGACCGGCTGCGTCCGCTACGCGCCCAACCTCGAGTGGCGCTCGGTCCCGATCGCCGAGGCGCTGCGCGCCCGGCTCGGCAGCGACGCGCCGATCGTGGTGGACAACGAGGCCAACCTCTCCGCGCTCGCCGAGCTGCACGCGATGTCCCAGCCCGCCGCCGACCTGGTCTACCTGACCGGGGAGGTCGGCGTCGGCGCCGGACTGATCACCGGCGGACGTCTGCTGCGCGGATCGGGCGGGTTCTCCGGCGAGATCGGGCACATCCCGGTCGACCTCGACGGACAGCCCTGCGGGTGCGGGCAGCGCGGCTGCTTGGAGACCAAGATCGGCTTGCCCGCCGTGCTGCGGACGGCGGCACCCGACCTGGTCGACCGGGAAGCCGACCCGCAGGACCAGGCGCACGCGCTGCGGCAGCGGGCCGAGGACGGCGCCCCGGAGGCGGTGGCGGGTTTCGACGAGGTCGGCAGGTGGCTCGGCATCGGGGTGTCGGTGCTCGTCAACCTGCTCAACCCGGACGTCGTCGTGCTCGGCGGCTACCTCGGCACCGTCGCGCCCTACCTGGTTCCCGCCGCGATGCGGGAGCTGCGGCCGCGCGCGGTGGCCGGCGACGCCGCGGTCTGCCGGATCACCGCGTCCACCTACGGCTTCTCCGCTGCCGTGCGGGGAGCCAGCAGCATCGTCATCGAAGAGATCTTCCGCGACCCTCTGCGGATCCCCGCAGCCGAGAAGCTCACCGGTTGAACCGCTCCCGGTGCGCACACGATCACGACGAAGTGAGGAGTTTCAGGTCATGACCGACTTCACCCCGCAGCGCGAGGACAAGTTCTCGTTCGGCCTCTGGACGGTGGGCTGGCTCGGACGGGACCCGTTCGGCGAGGCCACCCGCAGCCCGCTGGACCCGGTCGAAGCCGTGCACCGGCTCTCCGACCTCGGCGCCTACGGCATCACCTTCCACGACGACGACCTGGTGCCGTTCGGTTCCGACACGAGCGAGCGCGCGGCCATCGTCTCCCGCTTCCGCGGTGCGGTGGACGAGACCGGGCTGGCCGTGCCGATGGTGACCACCAACCTGTTCAGCCACCCGGTGTTCAAGGACGGCGCCTTCACCGCCAACGACCGCGACGTGCGCCGTTTCGCGCTGCGCAAGGTGCTGCGCAACGTCGAGCTGGCCGCCGAGCTGGGCGCCAAGACCTTCGTGGCGTGGGGCGGACGCGAAGGCGCCGAATCCGGTGCCGCCAAGGACGTCCGGGCCGCGCTCGACCGCTACCGCGAAGCCGTGGACACCGTGTGCGCGTTCATCAAGGAGCGCGGTTACGACCTCAAGCTGGCCCTGGAGCCCAAGCCGAACGAACCGCGCGGCGACATCCTGCTGCCGACCGTCGGTCACGCGCTGGCGTTCATCAACGAGCTCGAGCACGGCGACATCGTCGGCGTGAACCCCGAGGTCGGGCACGAGCAGATGGCCGGGCTGAACTTCGCGCACGGCATCGCGCAAGCGCTGTGGGCGGGCAAGCTGTTCCACATCGACCTCAACGGCCAGAACGGCATCAAGTACGACCAGGACCTGCGCTTCGGCGCCGGCGACGTGCGCAACGCGTTCTTCCTGGTCGACCTGCTGGAGAACGGCGGCTACGAGGGACCGCGGCACTTCGACTTCAAGCCACCGCGCACCGAGGACTACGACGGCGTCTGGGCCTCGGCCGCGGGCTGCATGCGCAACTACCTGATCCTCAAGGAACGCGCGGCGGCCTTCCGCGCCGACCCGCGGGTGAAGGAGGCGCTGGAAGCGGCCCGCACCACCGAGCTGTCCACCCCGACCCTCGCCTCCGGGGAGGCGGTGTCGGACGTGCTGGCCGAGGACTTCGACGTCGACGCCGCAGCAGCCCGCGGCATGCACTTCGAGCGGCTGGACCAGCTCGCGCTGGACCACCTGCTCGGCGTGCGCTGACGTGATCGCGTGATCGGAGTCCGATCACGCAGAATTGGTCCCGGTCGGATCCGACTCCGGCCCGGGGAGGCCGCGCGGCCTCCCCGGGCCGCACGAGCCCGAAGGATGGCGCGCAATGCTGGTGCTAGGCATCGACTCGTCGACCCAGTCCACCAAGGCGCTGGTGGTCGACGCCGACAGCGGCGAGGTCGTCGCCGAGGCCAAGGCGTCGCACCCGGACGGCACCGAGGTCGACCCCAAGGCGTGGTGGGACGCGGCGCAGAGCGCCATCGGCGAGGCCGTTGCCCGGGCACCCGGCCGCATCGAGGCGGTGTCGGTCGGCGGGCAGCAGCACGGCATGGTGGCTCTCGACGACCAGGGTGAGGTCGTCCGCGACGCCCTGCTGTGGAACGACACCCGCTCGGCCCCGCAGGCAGACGAGCTCACCGCGCGGCACGGCGCGAAGGAGCTGGCCGCCCGGACCGGTTCGGTGCCGGTCGCCAGCTTCACCATCACCAAGCTCGCGTGGCTGGCGCACAACGAGCCCCAGCACGCCGACCGGGTCGCGCAGGTGCTGCTCCCGCACGACTGGGTGAGCTGGCAGCTCGCGGGCCGGCCGGAGCGCACCTGGACCGACCACGGCGACGCCTCGGGCACCGGCTACTACTCCCCCACCACCGGCGAGTGGCTGCCGGACCTGCTCACCGACGCCATGGCCGGCCGCACCCCCGCGGTTCCCGAAGTGCTCGCACCGAACGCACGGGCCGGGCAGGCTGCGCTGCCCGGCATCGAGGGCGCGACGATCGGGGTCGGCACCGGCGACAACATGGCCGCCGCCCTCGGTCTGGGCCTCAAGCCCGGTGACGTGGCGGTCTCGCTGGGCACCTCCGGTGCCGTGTTCGCCCCCGCCGAGCAGGCCAGCGCCGACGAGACCGGCACCGTCGCGGGCTTCTGCGACGCGACCGGCCGCTACCTGCCGCTGGTGTGCACGCTCAACGCCGCACGCGTGCTGACCTCGACCGCGCAGGTGCTCGACACCGACCTGGAAGGGCTGTCGCGGCTGGCGCTGTCGGCCGAGCCCGGTGCGGGCGGGCTGAGCCTGCTGCCGTACCTGGAGGGCGAACGCACCCCGAACCTGCCGGAGGCGACCGGCACGCTGACCGGCCTGACCGGCGCGAACATGACACCGCAGAACCTGGCTCGGGCCGCCGTCGAAGGGATGCTGTGCGGCATGGCCGACGCCATCGAGGCGCTGCGCGACACCGGCGCCGAGGTCCGCCGCGTCCTGCTCATCGGTGGCGCCGCGCGCTCCGAAGCGGTGCAGGGCATCGCGCCGAGCCTGTTCGGCGTTGACGTCGACGTCCCGGACCCCGCCGAGTACGTCGCCCTCGGTGCCGCCAAGCAGGCGGCCTGGGCCTGCTCGGGAGCGGCCACCCCACCGGAGTGGGAGGTCGCGGGCACCCGGCGCGCCGTCGGCGACGACACCAGCGGCCGCGCAGTCCGCGCCGCCTACAGCCGGGCCCGCAACCAGGTCCACGGCATCTGACGCGGGATCGCCGCGGTCACGCGGCGGCGGACTCGGGCAGCGCCGAGGCCGCGAGGGCAGCCGCAGCCTGCCGGAGGAGTGCGAACGCGCGCGAGTTCGGCTCCCAGTCCCGGTCCGGGGCGAACCAGTCGTCGTAGAGGAAGACCGGTGGCAGGGCGATGCCCGAGCAGAGCTGGGCGCCGAGACCGGTGGCTTGGCTGCGCACGGTGCCGAGACCGAGGGGCAGCACCGATTTTCCGCGCAGTGCCTCGGCCGGGAGCATCGCGAGCCAGGACCGCAGCGGCGCGCTGCCGTGCGGCTCGTAGCGCGGCAGCACGACCGCCGCCGCCTCGACGCCGGTCAGCACCCGCTGCGTGCGCAACACCGCGGGGTGGCGGTGGTCGCGGGCCATCAAGGTGGAGTGGGGCAGCGCGCCCACAGCGATCTCTGTGACTTCGGCACCTCTGTCGCGCAGCTCGGCGGCGAGGGTGCGGGAGATCGCACCCGGCCGCGATCGACGGTCGAGATGTCCGGTCAGCACGGCGAACTCAGCCACGTCGCTCCTCCTCGATCCACTTCGGACCGAACAGGGGCGAGCGGGGGCACGACAGCATGCGGCAACTCCTGGAGCGTGGGAAGCGGGAGGCGCGTCGTGGCGCGCGAGAACCGGGCGGACACCCGTTGTGGAGAAGGCGTGCGGTAGCGGGAGCGCTACCGGTCAGCCGCAGCCGTGCACCGGCACAGCGCGCTGCACACGCGCAACAGGTCGATGTGGCAGCGCACCACGAGACCGGCCGAGGCTGTCATGCCGGTCATCCTCGCTCACGAGCGGGCCTGCTGTGAAGCACCCCTCGCACGCGTCCCACACTCCGGGCCGGGGCGCATCGGCACCCCGGCCCGGCGAGCTCAGGCGGGCTGGCGCTTCGACACGAACGTCACCGCGACCAGACCGACCACGGCGACCGCGGCGAAGGCGTAAAAGCCCCACGGGTAGGCCATGCCGGCGCTGAGCAGCGCGCCACCGACCAGCGGACCGCAGATCGCGCCGAGCCGGCCGACACCGCTGGAGGCACCGAGCGCGGTGGCGCGGCCGACCGCCGGGTAGTGGTGGCTGACGTAGGCGTAGACCAGCACCTGCGTGCTGAACACGAACACACCGGCCATCAGGACGCTCACGTACACCCCGAACCCGGGCAGCCGCACACTCAGCAGCGCGAGGAAAACCGCGGCGGCCGTGAACCAGATGAGCGTGCAGGTGCGCACACCGATGCGGTCGGAAACCCGGCCCGCCAGCAGGAGTCCCAGCACGGCACCGACGTTGAGGGTCAGCAGCAGAGCCAGCGCGGCGCCGAGCTCGTAGCCCGCCTCGCGCATGATCTCCGGCAGCCAGGTGTTGAGGCCGTAGACCAGCAGCAGTCCCATGAAGGAGGTGACCCAGAACGCCAGCGACGAGCGCAGGTAGCCGCCGCGGAACAGGGTGGCGACGGGGCTGCGGGAGGCCTTCTCCTCGGCGGTGAGCGGCAACGACTCCGGCAGGTAGCGCGCCAGCAGCGGCACCAGGGCGATCGCCGGCAGAGCGCCGATGACGAACATCGCCCGCCAGGTCAGCACGGAGATGACCACGATCCCCAGCAACGAGGTGACCACCGCGCCCACGTGGTAGCCGGTCATCAGCGTGGTCGTCGCGCTGCCGCCCTTGGCGTGCGAGGCCTCGTTGACCAGCGCGATCGCCACCGGCAGCACCCCGCCGAGCCCGAGTCCGGCGAGGAACCGCAGCACCCCGAAGACCAGTGGCCCGGTCGAGGCGGCGCAGGCCAGGGTCAGCACCGAGAACAGCACCACCGTGGTGATCATCAGCTTGCGCCTGCCGAAGCGGTCCGTCAGCGGCCCGACGCACAGCGCACCGATCATCACGCCCACCAGTCCCACCGAGGAGATCAACGAGGCCGTCGCGGGGGTGAGCTGCCAACTCGGGTCGCGCAGCAACTTCGGCAGCACCACTCCGAGCACCACCAGGTCGTAGCCCTCCAACGCCACCGCCGACCAGCACAGCGCGGCGACGCCACGGGCTGAGACCCGCGGGGCGGCGGTCGGTTCCGGCCCACCGCCGGACTCTCCTGACGCCGTTCTCATGCGAGGCCACCTCTCCGAAGTCCGAGTCGTGCCCGGCATCATCTGGTGGCCCTCCCCGGCGCCGACCAGCATCGTTTTCCAGTCAGTGGAACCCGTTCCGAGGTCGATACCTCCCGGTCGCGCAGGGTCACTCCGCCTCACCCGCCGCAGCCATCGGCACACGCTGTCCCGCGTCGCGATCCGGACGCGCACGGCCGCCATCTGCCCCCGTTGCCGCCGAAACATTTCGGCAAGAAGCCGCCAACCTCCGCGCCCTTGCGCGTCGACCAGGAATGACGTCCACAGCGTCGACCCCGCTCGCAGACGTGATCACACCCCGTCCTTGATTCTCCACCCCCACGCGCCTAATCTCCACACTCGCGTGAAGTTAGAAAGTTTCGGAAACCATTCGACCCCTTCGAGAACGCGGGAGTCCGCGATGAAGCCGCTCCACCTCGCCGCGACCGCCGTTGCGGCGGTCATGCTGTTGCCCGTCCCCGCCCACGCCGCACCCCAGCCGTCGACGCTGCGCGACGCCGCACCCGACGGACTGGTCGTCGGATCGGCCGCCGCCGGCGGTGGGCACCACGAGGACCAGCCCTACCCCGACCCGATCAGCTCCGACCAGGCCTACCGGGACGTGCTCGGCCGCGAGTTCAGCTCGCTGTCACCGGAGAACCAGATGAAGTGGGAGTACGTCCGCCCTACGCGCGAGACCTACGACTTCGCCGCCGCCGACGCCATCGTCGACTTCGCCGCGCAGCACGGTCAGGTCGTGCGCGGCCACACCCTGCTGTGGCACAGCCAGAACCCGGAATGGCTGGAGAACGGCAACTTCTCGGCGGAGGAGCTCCGCGCGATGCTGCGCGAGCACATCCACACCGTCGTCGGACGGTACGCCGGCAGGGTCCAGCAGTGGGACGTGGCCAACGAGATCTTCGACGAGTCGGGCACCCTGCGCACCACCGAGAACATCTGGATCCGCGAACTCGGTCCGGGCATCATCGCCGACGCCTTCCGCTGGGCGCACGAAGCCGATCCGAACGCCAAGCTGTTCTTCAACGACTACGGCGTGGAGAGCGACAACGCCAAGAGCGACGCCTACTACGCGCTCATACAGGACCTGCTCGCGCAAGGCGTCCCGGTGCACGGCTTCTCGGCGCAGGCCCACCTCGACCTCGACGACGGCTTCCCCGCCGACCTGGCGCAGAACCTGCGGCGCTTCGCCGACCTCGGGCTGGACACCGCCATCACCGAGCTGGACGTGCGGATGACGCTGCCGCAGGGCGGCGCACCCACCGAGCAGCAGCTGGCCGAGCAGGCCGACTTCTACCGGCGAGCCCTGCAAGCGTGCCTGGACGTCTCCAGCTGCCACTCCTTCACGGTGTGGGGTCTGCCCGACAAGTACTCGTGGGTTCCGGGCACCTTCCCCGACCAGGGAGCAGCGACGATCTACTGGGACGACTTCACCCCCAAGCCCGCTCACCACGCCCTCCTGAACACCCTTTCGGCCAACGCGAGCGGACGTGCGACGAGTGAGGGGTGAACACGCCCACGGCCGCGCGACTGCTCGAGACGGCGAGGCCACGGGTCTTGACGGCGCAGTCGCCAGGGGCTGCGCCGTCGGCGCCATCATCGCGGTCCACGTCCCGAGGACCCTCGGAACGACGAACACGCGAACGTCGGCATGACCAGCTCCGGGGGGTGGGGCGCGGGTGGGGTGGCGGCTGCCGCCCCACCCGCCCTCCTTGAGCGGCAACCGGTTCTCGCGGGGCCAAGCGTGTGACCGAGTCGTCGGTGAGAAGTGCCGCGTCGACGCACTTCCGACCGGATGACGACAGGCGGATGCCCCGGTTGGGGGGAGGAAGTCCTCTCAAGACGGTGACGCACTGGTAGCGCTCGGCTCACCTCGTCTGGCGGCCGGTTCACCGACCGCTGCGGAAGTCCGCCGAGCATCAGAGCTTCCGCGCCTGGCGTGCTGCACTGCGTTCGCAGGTCTTCGACTGCGCGAGTGCGTCCTCTTCCACCGACGCGGCGGGCTCGGCGCGCGCGATCCGGCCCGTTCGCGTGCGCAGCCCAGCGTTGGGCGCCAACCGACCGGCTCTCCTGGGAGGGGACATGATCATCGGAGGTTCTCCGCCCGTGCGATGATCTGCCTACCGCCCTCCCCCGTGGGAGGGCGGCGCGTGTCATGCGAACGGAGCAGCGCGCGGTCACGAAGGAGCAACGAAAGCCGTTGCTGACGACCGGTGTTGCCACGGTCGCGGTAGTGATGATCATCAGCACCGGCGATCGTGATCGTGGACGAGGGGGCGGACATGGCGGCGTTGCCCACGGAGGCGGGATCGCAGGAACGCGGTGACGGCGAGCTGATCGAGGCGGTGCGCGACGGCAACACCGAGGCCTACGGCATCCTCTACGAACGGCACGTCTCCGCCGCCTACGCCATGGCACGCCAGGTCACCAAGTCCTCCGCGGAAGCCGACGACGTCGTCTCCGAGGCGTTCGCGAAGGTGCTCGACCTGCTGCGGGACCGCCGCGGTCCGACATCGGCGTTCCGGGCCTACGTGCTCACCGCCGTCCGGCACGCCGCCTACGACCGCGCCCGCAAGCAGCAACGGCTCCAGTACTCCGAGGACATGGAGACCGATCCCCACATCGACCTGTCCCAGCCCTTCACCGACACGGCGGTCGAGGGCGAGGACCGGTCGCTGGTGGCGGCGGCCTTCGCGAAGCTGCCCGAGCGCTGGCAGATGGTGCTCTGGCACGTCGAGATCGAGGGTTCCGCACCGGCGAAGGTCGCGCCACTGCTGGGCATGACGCCCAACGGTGTGTCCGCACTCGCCTACCGCGCCCGGGAAGGCCTCAAGCAGGCGTTCCTGCAGGTGCACCTGGGCAACCTCGACGCCGAGCGGGAGCGCTGCCGGGTCAACATCGAGCGCCTCGGCGCCTGGACCCGTGGCGGGTTGGCCAAGCGCGAGACCTCGCAGGTCGAATCGCACCTCGACGACTGCGACCGGTGCCGTGCGCTGGCGGCGGAGCTGGTCGAGATCAACGGGGCGCTGCGCGTGTTCATCGCGCCGTTGGTGCTCGGCGGGAGCGCCACCGCGACCGGCTACCTCGCGGCGATCGGGGCCGGAGGTCTGGTCGGCGGCGGTGTGGTCGGCGGGATGATCCACCGGGTCGGTGGTCCGCGACGTGCGGCGGTCTCCGGTGCCACGCTCGCCGCCGCGGTGGCCGCGCTCGCACTGGCGTTGGCGGCGAACGAGGGCGAGATGCCGCCCGTCGCCTCCTCCACGACGCCACCGCAGCCACCCGCTCGGCAGCAACCGCAGGCGCCACAGCCACCACCCGCTCCCCCGGCGGCCCCGCCGGCGTCCACCCCGGCACCCGCGAGCCCAGGTGCCGCACCGGAGCCGAACCGTCCGGCACCGCCACCTGCGCCGGACGACACGCCCCAGCCGCCGACCCCGCTGCCGCCGACCCCGCTGCCGCCTCCGCTCGCCGACGGCGACCTCCACACCGCCGTCGGCCTGCTCGGCCTAGGAGTCGACACCGAGACGCACCTGGTCGTCGACCGCCACGGCGCCGACGCAGGTGCGGAGATCCGCCTTCAACCGGGAGAACCGAACCGCCTCGTCACCCTCGACCCACCCACCGGCACGCTCACGATCCTCGGCACCCCGGTCGGAGCAACCGAGGACAAGGCCGAAGCACCCTCGACCCACCCCTGACCGGGCAGACCCGCCAAGAACGGTCGAGCGGAAGGCGGTGAGAGCCGACGCTCCCCACCTCGCGCTCCCCCGGCAGCCGTCACGAATTCGCGAGAACTTCGAGGGCTGCAGTTCCCCCTCGCACTTCGCGCGAAACTCGAGCGGAGGAGCTCGCCCGGCATCGCTGCAGGTCCTGAGCGGGTTCGAGGCGACCTCGCCCTGACACCGCGTCACCTTCCTCGAGGAAGCGGCGCACGGGCCCGTCGAACTTCCCGCGAAATTCCGACGGGACAGAGTGCAGCCTGGCGCGAGGAGCCGTGGCTACCTTGCCCCTGACACGCGAGGACGCCTGCTGATCTCGCTCATGTCCGGGCTGCTCAGAGCCTCGGTCTGCCGAGGGCTCGTCAAATCTCGCCCGCGAAATCCACCGGCTCGCGCGCAAAAATCCACGGACACCATGCCGTTCCGTCGCAACGAGGTTGCGGCCCGGCCCGACGCGCGCGGGGCGCTTCGTGACCTCCCGCGTGTTGTGCCAGGTCAAAGGGCCGCTGCTCGAACTTCGCGCGAAGTTCGAACGGCGCAGAGCGGAGCTCGGCGTGAGGGAGTCGTGGCTCCCCCGGTTGTGAAACCGAGAGGGCGCTTCCTGGGAGAGGGCGTGTCTGGGCTGTCCAGAGCCTTGCTCCACGGGGGCTCGTCCAACATCGCGCGCGAAACCCAGCGGCACGCGCACGTGAGGCAACAGCTTGCGCGCGACATTCAAGGAGCACCTGCTGTTCAGCCGCGACGAGGTTGTGGTGTCGGCCCGACGCGCGGGAGTGCCTCGTGAGCCCCCGCGTGTGGGCTTTGAGGGGCGCTGTTCGAACTTCGCGCGAAATGGGAGCGGGGGACTCGCTCGGCACCGCCGCAGGTGCTGAGGGCACGGCGCCCGCGGCAGCGGCGGCAGACGCCTGGGCACCGCTGGGACAGCCCTGTGGCGAGTGCGGCGCGGCAATGGGTGCGAACGCTCGAACAGCGCCGCAAGCCGATGCACGAAACCGCACTGGTCCTGTCCCCCGCGCCGCCCCGCGGGACACGCCCTCAGCCAGCTCCGCGCAGGTGGTGGCGGAGCAAGGAGGTGAGGGGCGTCCGCTCCGCGCACTGGTCGTGGCGGAAACACCTGGCCAACTCCCTGGCTTCCGCCGAGGTGATCCCGGTGAAGCGCTCGGCGAAGCGCCCCACGAGCGGTTCGGCCAGCAGGATGTGGCGCACCAGGACGTCGGTGAACTTGCGCTTGCCCCACGGGTAGGGCTGGAAGTCCGGGAACTCGCGGTCGAAGACCGCGTCGACGGGGTCGAGGACGTCGCGCACCCCGGCGTCGGTGCCGCCCCAGGAATCGACGCCGAGACGGCGTTTCGCGGCCAGCACGTCGGCGATGCGGGTGAGGTACGGGCTGTCCTGGCGGGCGTGGACCAAGCCCTGCAGTCCGATGTCCTTGTACGTCCACAACGACCAGCTCGCACCGTGCTCCTGGTAGATCTCCAGCTGGTCGGCCAGCACCTGCAACCGCCACGGTTCGGGCTCACCGTGCGGGTAGAGCGGCCCGAACTCGCCGATCCAGATCGGTGTTCCGGTGCGGCGCATGAACTCGGTGCGTCGCAGGAACGTCTTCTCCAGCACGTCGCGGTCGAAGTGCTCGCCGCGGGTGGTGCCCGGGTAGCAGGTGGCCTCGGCGGCGATTCCCGGCAGCGCGTAGTCGTGTGTCGTGTAGATCGAGTTCGGCAGCGGTTCGGTGAAGGCGCTGAAGTCGGTGGCGTAGCGGTTGCCGTCGAGGAACAGCACGTGCCGGGCGTCGACGGCGCGCACCGCCCGCTCCAGGCGTTGGTAGAACGGTCCGATGCGCTCGTTGGAGGGATCTGCCGGCTCGTTGACCGGGTTGTAGCCGGCTACCTCGGGCCGGTCCCGGTAGCGGTCGGCGATGGCCTCCCACAGCGCGACGGCCCGGTCCTGGAAGTGCCGGTGCTGCCAGAACGCGGCCACGTGCGTGGGGTTGTCGCTGTGCCAGTGCTGGTTCTGGCAGCCGGGGAGGGCGTGCAGGTCGATGATGGACCAGATGCCGTGGTCGGCCAGCACGTCGATCACCCGGTCCAGGTGCGCGAAACCGGACTCCTGGATCTCGGACGGCCGGTCGTCGTCCTCGAAGTGCCGGTAGTTCACCGGGATCCGCACCGAGTTCACGCCCAGCGACGCCAGGTGTGCGGCGTCGTCGGGACCGAAGAAGCCGTGCAGGAACTCGTCGAAGAACGCCTCGTAGGACTCCCGCCCCATCGTGTCGCGCAGTGCCGCGCGCACCAGCTGCTCAGGCCCGGGATGGCCGGTGATGAAGTTCTCCATGTTCATCCACCCGCCGAGCCCCACCCCGGTGAGAACGACCGGGGCGCCGGTCTCGTCGACGATCCTGGACCCGTCCACCCGCAACCACGGCAACGCCGTCACGACTGCTCTCCTCCCGTCAGGCGGAAACCGCTCACCCGCGGAACGTAGCCTTCCGTCATCCTGAGGTCCACGGTCTGGCGAACGAGGGGCTGGCCAGGCACACCGGTCGCCTGCAAGCATCGGAAAGCGCTCTTCAAGGACGAGCGCGGCCTGGTCAACCAGGTGCTGTCCTGGTTCGGACTGCAGGGCGTGGGCTGCTTCGCGCACCCGGACTTCGCGCTGACAACGCTGGTGATCCTCACCGTGTGGACCTTCGGGTCCCCGGTGCTGATCTTCCCGGCGGGTCTGCGACAGGTCCCACAGCAGTACTACGAGGCGGCGGCCATCGACGCGCGGGCAAGTTCCGCCAGTTCCGTAGCATCACGGCTCCGTGGCTGACGCCGATCATCTTCTTCCACCTGGTGCTGCAGGTGATCCACGCTGTCCAGCCGTTCACCCAGGGGTTCATCTCAGCGGCGGCACCGGCGGACCGGTCGACCCGACGCTGTTCTACGCGCTCCACCTCAAGGAGCAGGGCTTCACCAACCTCGACAGGAGCTACGCCTCGGCGTTGGCCGGACGGCTGCTGGTGATCACCGCCGCGTTCACCGCCCCTCAACTTCTCGCTGGCCAAGCACTGGGTGTTCTATGACGACTGACCAAGCCATGGCCGGAACGGCCTCACCGCAGCGGTTCCCGAGGCTCGACCGCGCAGGCGGGTCGGCCACGCCGCACCGCCAAGCACGTGGTGCTCAGCGCGACCGCGCTGCTCATGCTCGACCCGCTGCTGTGGATGATCGCGAGCTCGGTCAAGCCGAACGCGCTGATCTTCTGCGACCCGTCGTTGATCCCGACGACCCTCGACCTGTCGAACTACCCGTCGAGGTGGACGGCGCTGACTCACCCGTTCACCCACTACCTGCTGGACTCGCCGGTCATCGTGGTGGTTCGGTGCTCGGCAACCTGGTCTCGTGCTCGATGGCCGCGTTCGCCCGGCTGAACTCCCGGGGCAAGCGGCTGTGGTTCGTCAGCATGCTGAAGTCGAACAGGGTGCTTGTGCACGCGGTGATCGTGCCGCAGTACGTGCTGTTCGCCCAGCGGCGTTCCTCCCGCTGATCGTGCCGAAACTGCTGGCCACCGATGCGTTTGTCATCTTCGTCGTGGTGCAGTTCTTCCGCGGCGTCCCGCGGGAGCTCACCGAGGCCGCCTGCACCAACGACACCGGGCATGTCGGGACCTCCTGGCAGATCGTGCTGCCGCTGCCGGCGCTGGCGACCACGGCGATCTTCACGTTCACTGGACCGGGAACTACGTCTTCAGCCAGCTGATCTTGCGAGTCACCTGATCGGGCGGGGGATGACATTTCGCGCGAGATGTCATCCCCCGCCCGATCAGCTAAGACTCACCGACCCGGACGTGCACACCGTGCCGGTGGCGCTGCGAGCGTTCGTGGACTCGACCGCGGACGAGTCCTAGGGTCGACGGTTCGCGATGTCGGTCGTCTCGCTGGTGCCGATCTTCGTGAAGCTCTTGTTCGTCAGAAGTACACCGTGAAGGGGATTGCCACGACGGGGTCGAAGTGAGGGCTGGGACGAAGGTCCCTGGTTCGACCGCGGCACGGCAGGCTCAATGGGTTTTGGGAACTCCATCCCAGCACGGGGGAACTTCCGAGGAGGATGTGAACGCTCAGGCGTGAGCGCCCATGGGCACCTCACCTCACATCCCCCTCGTCCACCGCCCAACCGCCTGCCGCGGGTACGACGTTCGTCGGTCGTCACGACCACAGGGCGCTTGTACCGTCTCCTCGGTCCCTCCGGGGACGGTGTGAGAGGGACAGTGCATGGGCGGGTTGCACGTCAGCGGGGAGTTCGACGCGCTCATCGAGCGCATCCGGGCCATCGGTCCGGTGCTGGAGGACAACGCGGACCACAGCGAGGAGCTCGGCCGGCTCAACGACGAGACCGCCGACGCGCTCACCTCGACCGGCGTCCTGCGCATGGGCGTTCCCGCCGACCTCGGCGGGTACGAGTTGTCGCCGATCCAGGCGATGCGGGCGATCGCCGAGGTCAGCTACCACGACGCTTCGGCGGGCTGGGTCGTCATGGCGCTGCAGCTGGCCACCGGGACCACGCCCGCCTACCTCGGCCACGACGTGGTCGACGACCTGTACCCGGACGTCCGAAGTGGACACCACGCGGTCATCGCCGGCCAGGGCACCAAACCCGGTGCAGCGGTTCGGGTCGAGGGCGGTCATAGGATCAGCGGTGACTGGCAGTTCGCCTCGGGCGTGTCGATGGCCACGCACATCCACACCGCCGCCTTCTGCGCTGATGAAGGCCGCGGGCTGGTGTTCACGCTGCCGATCGAGCAGGTGGTGCTCGAGGACAACTGGGACGTGATGGGGCTGCGCGCCACCGGCAGCAACGACTACAGCATTCGCGACGTGTTCGTGCCCGCTTCCTACACCTACGAGGCGACCTGCCTGGAACCCCGGATCGGCGGCGCGCTGTACCGGCTCGGCCTGGCGAACATGGGGATCTGCCACACCGGCTGGGCGCTCGGCGTGGGCCGCCGGATGCTCGACGAGATGCGCGCGCTGGCGGCCCGGAAGACGGGCGCGCCCGGAGCCGGGGTCGACACCCAGCAGTTCCACGCCGAGTACGCCCGGGCCGAGGCCCAGCACCGCGCCGCCCGCGCCTTCTCCTTCGAGACCTGGCGGGACTGCGAGGACACGCTCGACAGCGGCTCGCCGCTCAGCACCGAGCAGGAGACGCTGACCCGGTTGGTGCTCAACCACACGACGTCCTCGGTGCACGAGGTCGGGCAGACCGTCTACAGGTGGGCCGGCACAGCAGCGCTGCGACGCGGCGTGCTGCAGCGCTTCTTCCGCGACCTGCACGGGGGAACACAGCACGTGACCTCAAGCCCCGGTGTGCTGCAGAGCTGCGGCAAGCTGCTCAGCGGGCTCTCCAGCGGCCGGTGGGCGTTCTTGAGCCTGGTCGAGCAGGGCTGACAGTCGCGCGCCACCCCGACACGCGGAGCTCGGTCCGTCGGTGCAGCTGCGGACTCCGTTCACGGCCCGTGATCAGCCGCGCCGCCGATCGGGTGCAATCCCGTGTAATTCGGACGCGCCGGACATCCTCTCTTAACTTCTCCCTCTCCCGATGACAGATTGGGCGCAGCACCGAGGTGCGCGGGTGCCACCGCCGCGGTCCGGTTCCGAACACGCGAGCCGACCCGCTCGTGCTGCTGCGGGCAGCGGGCGGCGTCCCGCCCGCCCTGTTGAGGACGATCGGCCGCGAGGGGGCGCTGGTTTGAGCACACCACTGGTCCACCGGAAGACGCGACGCGGCACTCCGCGCAAGCAGCACGCACGAGGCAGGCACAACGCGCGCCCGACGGCCACCCGGCCTTGGGTCGGACGACCGCTGCCGGCCCGCCCCGGCACACCCATCCGCACGCCGCTCCCGCTCACCCCAGCCGCGCCACCCCCTGAACCTGATTGCACGCGAGGAACCACCATGTCCGCACGCCACGCCGGAGTGATCACGGCGGCCGTCTCCCTCGCCCTGTTCCTCACCACCGGCGCCCTCTGGATCGGCTACTTCTGAATCCGATTCCAGGAACCTCGAGCGGCGACCACACCCTCCCCGCCCCGAGGTCCGCGCAGGTGTGCTGAACACGCTGCTTCCGTTCGGCGCGGTCCTGGTGGTCCGCGCCCAGCTCCCTGGTAGCCCAGAAAAGCTGCACCGCCCGGCGGAAGCACGAACCGCCTGCGCGGTCCCAGCTCCACCCCAGCGAGGCCGGACCGGCCTGGAAGCCGCCCAAGACTGCGGCGAAGCCGCTGCTCCCAGCCCACACCGCGCACGTCCGTTCACTTCACGCGAAGTTCGAGCCCCAACGTTCCCCGTCAACGTTCTCGCGAAGTTCGACGGAGGGAGTTCAACCCGCACACCGCAAGCGCTGAGCGGCTCGGCGGCGAGTACGCCAGGTCACCGCCTGAACGACAAGGTCAAGAAGCGGCGCACAGTGTACGAAGCAGCTGCTCGAAGGCCGCGCAGCGCACCTGCGTCCGAACTTCGCGCGAAGTTCGAGGCCCCCAGTTCCCCGTCAACGTTCTCGCGAAGATCGACGGACGAGGTTCCGCCCGCACCGCTGCAGGCGCTGAGCGGCTCGGCGGCGAGTACACCGGACGCCGCGTGAGCGACACGGTCAGGGTGCGGCGGCGCACGGTGTCCACGGACCCGCTGCTCCAGGCCCGCGCCGCGCACGAGCGTTCAGACTGTTCGCGAAGTTTCGAGCCCCGAACTCCCCCGTCGGAATTCTCGCGAAGTTCGACGGAGGGAGCCCAGCCCGCACCGCTGCAGGCGCTGAGCGGCTGGCTCGGTGGCGCCTGCTGGGACGCCGCCGCAGGCGACCGCGGGCCAGGAGCGGCGCACGGTGTCCACGGCACCGTTCGAGGTCGTCCTACCCGCGACGGCGCACAGGGCGACCCTCTAGCGGTGGACCCGGGTGGAGTCGCGGACGACCAGCTCCGGTTGGAACACCACCCGCTGGTGCGGGACCGGTTCTTCACCGGAGGTTTCGGCGAGGAGAAGTTCGGCAGCGGTGCGCCCGAGCTTGTACGCCGGTTGGCGCACCGAGGTCAGCGGCACGGCGGCGGCACCGGCGAACTCGATGTCGTCGTAGCCGACGATCGCCACCTCGTCGGGCACGCGCACGCCCGCGGCCACCATCGCCTGCAGCAGCCCGAGCGCCAGCAGGTCGTTGGCGCAGAACACCGCGGTAGGTCGAGGGCTCATGCCCAACAGGCGCGCGCCCGCGTCGCGACCCGAGACCACGTCGAGAGCGGCGGTCTCCAGCACCGCCAAGCGCACGTCGGTGCCCTCGAGCGCCGCACGCGCGCCGGACTCGCGGTCCCGGCACTGGGCCAGCACCGACGGGCCGTTGACCATCGCGATCTCGCGATGCCCGGTCTCCGCGAGGTGGCGGGCCGCCAGCGCTCCTCCCGCGACGTCGTCGACCGCGACGGAGCTGCCCTGCACCTCGGGCACCGTGCGGTCCACGAAGACGTAGGGGATGCCGCTGCGGGCGAACGACCGCAGCCGCTCCCCCGTGGTGTCCACCGGGGACAGCAGCACGCCGCGCACCCGCTGCTCGGCCAGCATCGACAGGTACGACGACTCCAGGTCGACGCGCTGACCGCTGTTGCAGGTGATCACGTTCAGACCGGCTTCGTGCGCGGCCTGCTCAGCGCCCCTGGCGATGTCGACGAAGAACGGGTTGGCCAGGTCCAGCACCAGCAGCGCCATGATGCGGCTGCTGCCGGCCCGCAGCTGGCGCGCGGACTCGTCGCGGACGTAGCCGAGTTCCTCGATCGCCGCCTGCACCCGCCGCCGCGTCTCGTCCGACACCAGCTGCGGCCGGTTGACCACATTGGACACCGTGCCGATGGAAACACCGGCCAGGCGTGCCACGTCCTTGATTCCGACCATGCTCGAACCTCACTCACCGACTGCCGTGAGCTTAGTCCGGGGCGACGGGCCCGGCCGGAAGCCGGGCCCGTCCGCTCACGCCTCGCGCGGCATCTCCTTGACCTCGCGGCGCAGGATCTTGCCGGTCGGACCCTTCGGCAGCTCCGGGACCAGCCAGATCTCGCGCGGGTACTTGTAGGCGGCGATGCGCTCCTTGACGAACTCCCGCAGCTCGTCCTCGGTGGCATCCCGCCCGGGCTTGAGGGACACGGCCGCGCCGATCTCCTCGCCGAGCTCGGGGTGCTTGACGCCGATGACCGCGGCCTCGGCGACCGCCGGGTGCTCGTAGAGCACCTCTTCGACCTCGCGCGGGTAGACGTTGTAGCCACCGCGGATGATCAGGTCCTTCTTGCGGTCGACGATGAAGTAGTAGCCGTCGGAGTCCTGGGTGGCGATGTCGCCGGTGTGGAACCAGCCGTCCTTGATCGCCTCTGCCGTGGCGTCCGGGCGGCCCCAGTAACCCTTCATCACGTTCTCACCGCGGATGACGATCTCACCGGGCTCGTCGATGCCGACCTCGTTGCCGTCGAAGTCGACGACCTTCATCTCGCAGCCGCGCACCGGCAGCCCGATCGACCCGGGCTTGCACTCGTAGCCGGGTTGGTTGAACGAGGCGACCGGGGAGGTCTCGGACAGCCCGTAGCCCTCCAGCACGTGGCAGTCGAACTTCGCCTCGAACCCGCGCAGCACCTCCACCGGCATCGCCGAACCGCCGGTGGCGCAGGTGCGCAGCGAGGTCATGTCGGCGCCTTCGGCGTCGGGGTGGTTGAGCATCGCGGCGTACATGGTGGGCACACCCTCGAAGATCGTCACCCCGTCGCGCGGCACGATCTGCAGCGCCTTGGCCGGGTCGAACCGCGGCAGCAGCGTCAGGCACGCGCCCACCAGCACGGAGGTGTTCAGCGCGCAGGTGAGGCCGAAGACGTGGAACAGCGGCAGGCAGCCCATCACGACGTCGTCGGCGGTGAGCTCGAACAGCGTCTCCACCGCCATCGTGGCGTTGGAGCTGAGGTTGTGGTGGGTCAGCTCGGCACCCTTGGGCTTGCCGGTGGTGCCCGAGGTGTAGAGCAGGACCGCGGTGTCGGAGTCCGCGCGCTCGACGGGTTCGCTGATGGGCCCGCCACCGAGCTCGGTCGGGCCCATGGCGCCGACCACGACCCCGGGGATGCCGACCTCGGCGGCGGCGTCGGGCACGGCGTCACCGCCGCCGTCCCAGCCGTAGACCAGCGACATATGCGAGTCGCGCAGGTAGAACTCGACCTCGCGGGCCTTGAGCAGCGGGTTCATCGGCACGACCGTCGCGCCCGCCAGCAGTGCTCCGTAGAACAGGATCGGGAACGCAGGCACGTTCGGCAGCACCAGGCCGACTCGGTCTCCCGGTGAGATGCCACGTTCCCGCAGGTCACCGGCCACGGCGGCAGCCGAGGCGTGGAGCTGGCCGTAGGTGAGCACGTGCTCGTCGAGACGGACCGCGGGCCGATCGCCGTGCCGCTTCGCGGAGGCGACCAGGTTCGCTGCCAGGTTCGTCATGTTCCGTTCCCGTCGTCGTTGAGGTGGTTCGGAGCAGGGGAGATCGTCGATCCCAGGCGCATCGTCCACGTTCCGCAGCCGAGAGGCAATCGTTCGGGTGTACTTTTCGGTAACACGTAGTTCCCGTACCTGTCCCGGGCCTCGGTCCGCCAGGGCGGACCGCAGGCCTGTGGCGCACCCGCGCGAGGCCCTCAACGCTCCGCGCGGCGCGGCATGCCGAGGGACGTGTCGCGCGGAATGCGCCCACCCCGCGCGCAACGGCCTTGCAGGGAGAACAGGCGGACCTCGAACGGGCGGGCGAGGCGTTCCGCGCGAGCGCCAGCAGCGGCTTCGAGGTGATCAGAGGAGCTGGGCTGCGAGTTCAGCGATGGAGTCGGCGCGGAGGTCGAACTCGTCGGCGTCCGCGGGGTCGTCCTCGGACAGACCTTCGCGCGGGACGAAGGCAGTGCCGATGCCGAGCTGCGCGGCGGCGCGGAGGTCCCACGGGTGGGAGCCGACCATGAGGACCTGCTCCGGTTCGACCCGCATGAGCTCCAGGGCGCGCTGGTAGACCGCAGGGTCGGGCTTGTAGGCGCCGACCAGCTCCGAGGACAGGGCGAAGGCCCAGCGCAGGCCGCCTCGGCGGGTGATCTCGGCCAGCGCGAGCATCGTGGTGTTGGACAGCGCGATCACGTTGAACCGGTCGGCGAGCGCGCCGACACCCGGGGCCGCGTCCGGCCAGGGCTTGGGGCGCAGGCCTTCCGCGGTCAGCTCCGCCAACGCGTCCTCGTCGAGGGAGGCTCCGGTGGCCCCCACGGCGTGTTCCAGTGCTTCCCGGCTGAGCTCGTCCATCGGCCGGTACTCGCCCTCGGACGCCTTCGCGAGCAGTTCGTCGAGCCGGTCGAGCCAGGCGGTGGCCAGTGCTTCGCAGTCACCGTCCTCCCCCAGCGCGTCCCGGGCCGCGGCGTGGATCGAACCCCGTTCGTCGACCACGGTTCCCAGGACATCGAAGATCAACACGGACAAGCGAGAGACATCGAACGACACCCGGATGATCATGCCTGCCGACGCACCAAGATCACATCCCTTCGGGGGAACACGGTTCGGTCTCAGGTCGGTAGCCGGAACGTGGCACGCAGCGGCACCGCCTCCGCCACTTCGCCTCCCGCGGGTCACGAAGTGCGCGCGGCTGCCTCCAGCAGCCCCCGCATCCGCGTCGTCATCGCCTCGTGCAGGGAGATGGCGGTGCTGGTGCGCTCGACGCCGTCGATGTCGAGGATGGCGGTGGTGATGCGGTGCAGGTCTAGTGTGTCGCGGGCGACCACCTTCACCAGCAGGTCGGCATCGCCGGAGGTCGCGTGGACCTCGATCACCTCCGGCAGCTCGCGCAGGGCAGTGGTGGTGACCGGCTGCGTGGTCTGGCTGATCTGCATCGACACGAACGCCACCAGGTCGTAACCCAGCGCCACCGGGTCGACGCGGCGGCTGAAGGCGCCGAGCACGCCGTTCTGCCCGAGCTTGCGCAGCCTCGCGTGCACGGTGTTGCGGGCGACGCCGAGCTTCCGGGACAGGGCGAGGACGGTCAGCTCCGGGTCGTCGTCGAGGGCCAGCAGGATGCGGGCGTCGAGGGGGTCGATCTCACTCACCGGCACGCTCCGAGCCTTGTCGATCGTGGTGCCGTCAGGGGCCGTTCCGCTGGGTCGTGCACAGCCCACCGCAGCAGTGGTGCCGGACACAGGGGGCGCAGCGGACCGTGTGACGAGCACCGGGAGGTTGAGCACTGTGCCACACGAACACCGCGATCCGCGAATCCTGTCGCAGCCGAGGAGGACTGTGTTGCCTGGTCTGACACGTCTGCCCGACCATTCCGGACATGGCTGCGCCGACCACGACCCCGACCCGAGTGCCCACCCCGCCGCACGGTGCCGACCTCCGGCAGCCCGTACTCCCACACTCGCGCACCGAGGACGCCCTCGGACTGCTCACCGGCACCTTCGTCGTCGCGCTCGGCCTGCACCTGCTGAAGGCGAGCGGGATCGTCACCGGTGGTACCGCGGGCCTGTCGCTGCTGCTCAGCTACGGGCTGCCGGTCCCCTTCGGCGTGCTGTTCTTCGCGGTCAACCTGCCGTTCATGGTGCTGGCGGTGGCCAAGAAGGGCTGGCGGTTCGCGGTGCGGTCGCTGCTCTCGATCGCGCTGGTCTCGGCCTTCACGCCGTTGCACGCGCAGCTGTTCGGCGCGCTGCACCTGCCGCCGCTCTACGCGGCGGTCAGCGGCAACGTGCTCACCGGGATCGGGCTGCTGATCGTGTTCCGCCACGGCGCCAGCCTCGGCGGGTTCAACGTGGTCGCGCTGATCGCCCAGGAGCGCTTCGGGTGGCGTGCCGGGTACGTGCAGATGGCGTTGGACGTGCTGGTGATCGCCGCCGCGAGCACCGTCGTCTCTCCCACCGCCGTGCTGGTCTCCGCCTTCGGCGCGGTCTTCCTGAACGGCGTGCTCGCCCTCAACCACCGCCCAGGCCGCTACCTGGGCGCCTGACGGCCCCAGGTCTCGTTCAAGAGCCGGCTCCGCGTGGTGCCGCGAGGAACACCACCTGAAACCCGCGGCGGTTGCGCCCGAGCCCCCCTTCGAACTTCGCTCGAAAGTCGACCCGGCTCTTCGAGCCTCCACATCCGCGCTAAGTTCGACGTGGTCCTCGTGCGTCAGATTCTTCGCGAGGTGTGGGTGGGATCGTGAGGCGTCCGCTGCGCGCCTGGGGCCCGTGCCGATCAGGGTCGCCACCGGCGAGTCACCGTCCTGACCTGACGTGCGTGGTAGTTTCCGCCGGTGGTGCAGGAATCCTGCGATCTGCTGCGGAGGCTCGCGTGAACGCCGAACTGCCCGACTTCGACGCCGTCTACCGGGGCGAGTCCCCGGTGGTGGACGACACCCGGGTGCCGTGGAACATCGGTGAGCCGCAGCCCGCGGTCGCCGAGGTCATCGCACGGGGCGATGTCGTCGGCCCGGTGCTCGACTCCGGGTGCGGTGTGGGCGTCACCTCGCGGGAGCTGGCCGCGCGCGGTTTCGAGGTGCTGGGCGTGGACCTGTCCGACACGGCCATCGCCCAGGCCGAGGCCGACCGCGACGAGCGGCACGCCACGGCGACCTTCCGGGTTGGCGACATCACCGAGTTCGCCGGCTACGACGGCCACTTCGGCACCGTCATCGACTGCACGCTGTTCCACTCCCTGCCGGTCGAGAGCCGTCCGGGGTACCTCTCGGCGATCGCCCGCGCGGCCCGGGACGGCGCCCGGCTGCACATGCTGGTGTTCGACAAGTCCGCGTTCCCGCAAGGAGGCGGCCCCAACGCGGTCGACGCCGAGGAGTTGCGCGCGGCCGTCGGTGAGCACTGGAGGATCGACTCGATCGAGCCGAGCACCATCGCCGGGTTCCTGCCGCCGAGTCTCGGCGCGCACCACCCGGTCGACGAGCAGGGGCGTGCGCGCGTCCCCGCGCACTTCCTCACCGCCCACCGCTGACCCGGTCGTGACGACGAACCAGCCCGGTGCGCCACTGGCCCGGCGGCTCGGCCTCGTCGACGCCACCGCGATCGGCCTGGGGTCGATGCTGGGTGCCGGGGTGTTCGCGGTCTTCGCGCCGGCTGCCGCGGCCGCGGGCAGCGGCCTGCTGTTCGCGCTGGTCATCGCAGGCTTCATCGCGTACTGCAACGCGGCGAGCTCGGCGCAGCTGGCGGCGGTCCACCCGGCTTCGGGTGGCACCTACCTCTACGGGCGCGAGCGGCTCGGCCACTGGTGGGGTTTCACCGCCGGCTGGGGGTTCGTGGTCGGCAAAACGGCCAGTTGTGCGGCGATGGCGTTGACCTTCGCCGCCTACGCCGCACCCGGTTTCGAGAAGCCGGTCGCCGCGCTGGCGGTGGCGGTGCTCGCGGCGGTGAACTACATCGGCATCACCCGCACCGCCGCGCTGACCCGGGTCCTGCTCGTCGTGGTGCTGGTCGTGCTCGTCGGCTTCACGGTGCTGACCTACCCGGCCACCGCCGGCGGCGGGACGCACGCGTGGCTGCCGCGCGGCCCGCTGGGCGTCCTGCAAGCGTCCGGTCTGCTGTTCTTCGCCTTCGCCGGCTACGCGCGCATCGCCACCCTCGGTGAGGAGGTCCGCGATCCGGCACGCACGATCCCGCGCGCGATCTTGCTGGCGCTGGCGTGCACCGCGGTGGTCTACGCCGTCGTGGGGCTGAGCTTGCTGCTCGTGCTCGGCCCGCACCAGCTGGCCACGAGCACCGCCCCGCTCGCCGACGCGCTGGTCGCGGCAGGGCACGCGCCGTGGACCCCGGCCGTGCGGTTCGGTGCCGCGGCGGCCAGCCTCGGCGCGCTGCTGGCGCTGATCGCCGGGGTCGGTCGCACCGGACTGGCGATGGCGCGGGAAGGCGACCTGCCGCGCCAGCTGGCCGCAGTGCACCCCCGGTTCCAGGTGCCGCACCACGCCGAGCTGACGCTGGCCGTGGTGGTGATCGCACTGGTGCTGAGCGCCGACCTGCGCGGAGTGATCGGCTTCTCCAGCTTCGGGGTGCTGGTGTACTACGCGATCGCCAACGCCTCGGCCTTCACCCAACCGCGGGCCGAGCGGCGCTGGCCGAAAGCCCTCAACGTCGCCGGACTGGCCGGGTGCCTCCTGCTGGCCGCCACGCTGCCCGTCACCTCGGTGCTGGTCGGGCTCGGGGTGCTCGCGCTCGGACTCCTCGGTCGCCTGTTCAGCAGGGCAAGCTCCGGGTGATCTCCTCGTCCAACCGTCGCCTCAGGTCCGCGGCTTCGGGCGCGCCCACGTTCTCGTAAAGGCGCGCAGCGGTGCCCCAGTGGCGGGTGGCGGTGTCGTGCCGGCCCGCCGCTTCGTGGAGGTCACCGAGCCCGGTGTGGGCCCGGGCCCGCGCGTAGTGGCCGGATCCGCTGCCCGCCACCCCCAGGGCGTGCAGGTGGCACCGGGTGGCCTTCTCCGCATCTCCCATCGCTCCGTGCGTTTCGGCCATCGCCGTGAGCGTCATCGCTTCGAGGGTCGCCGAGCGCACCTGCCGCGCGAAGGTCAACGCCGCCAGGTGGGCCTGCCACGCCCGCGCGTGGTCGCCCTGGCACCGGCGAATGCTGCCGAGCCGGTGCAGCGCCACGCCTTCCAGCGAGCGCAACCGGGTGCGCCGGGCCAGCACCAGCGCGCGCTCGGCCTGCTCGGCCGCCTCCTCGTAGCGGCCGAGGTCCCGGTAGAGCGCGGCCAGCGCGCAGGCGGCTCCGGCTTCAGCTGGCGGGTGGCGGTGCTCGGCGGCCACCCGCGAGGCCTCCAGCAAGCACTCCATCGACGCCCGGTGCCGGCGCCGGCGCCGGTGCAGCCGTCCGAGGCAGACCATCGGGCGCAGGGCCAGCAGGGGTAGTCCGGCCTCCTGGTACAGGCGCGTGGAGCGGTGCAGGTGCTCCAGCGCGGTCTCAGCGCGCCCGGTGGCCATGCACAGCTCCCCCATGCCCAGCAGCACGCCGGCGGTCCGCGCGGGCCCGCGCGCCAGCTCCAGCGCTCGGTCCAGGAGCCGGTGCGCCTTCCCGAACTCGGTGCGCCGCAGGTGCGCCACGCCGAGCCCGCGCAACGCCATCACTTCACCGTCGCGGTCACCGGTCCGCGCGGCGACCACGCGGGCCTTGCCGTGGACCCGCACGGCTTCGTCGACGTGCCAACCGAAGTCGAGCGCCACGTCCAGCGCAGCCGCGAACCCGACCGCGTAGTGGTCGAATGCGCCTTCCGCGGTGTCGGCGAGGCGCACCAGGAGTTCTCGCTCGCCCTCCAACCAGCGGGCCGCGTCCTCGTGGTCGCGCATCGGCGGCACCTCGAACCGCTGCGCGCGTGGCGGCAGCGCCCCAGGCGCGAGGAACCCGGTGGCGTGCGTGGTCGCCTGCAGGTAGTAGTCGCAGAGCCGACGCAGGGCTTCTCGCTGCTGGCCGGCGGTTTCGGTGGTGTCGACCAGCTCCGCGGCGTAGCCGGCGAGCAGGTCGTGCAGCCGGAACCGCTTGCCCGCCACCTCTTCCACCAAGTGCGCGCGGGCCAGAGCCGCCAAGCCCCGATGGGTCGTGCGGACGTCTGCGCCCCCGGCCAGCGCGGTCAGCGAGCAGGCATCCACTTCTCTGCCCGGGTGCAGTCCGAGCATGCGGAACAGCGTGGCCTCGCTGGCGGAGAGGTGGCGGTAGGAGGCGCCGAAGACGGTGCGCAGGCGCGCCTGCGGGTCGTCGCCGTCGAGCAGGTCGAGCCGGTCCCGCGCGCTGCTGAACTCGGCCACGATGCGGCCGAGGCCGTGGTGGCCCTGCCGCCGCACTCGTTCGGCGGCGACGCGCAGCGCCAGCGGCAGCCGAGCGCAGCGCTCGATGAGCTCGTCGACTGCGCCGTCGTCGGTGATCAGGTCGCCGAGCAGCTCCTTCATCAGCAGCCTGGCCTCGTCCAGGCCCATCCGGTCGAGCTCGACCCGCTGCGCGCCGTCCCCGACGACCAGTCCGGTGAGCTGGTCGCGACTGGTCACCACCACCGCGCACCCGGAGGCACCCGGCAGCAGCGGTCGCACCTGTTCTGCGCTGACGGCGTTGTCGAGGAACAGCAGCACGCGCTTGCAGTCGAGCAGGCTGCGCAGCCGCGCTGCGCGCTCGGCCACCTGCAGCGGCACGTCCTTGCCGTCCACACCCAGCGCCCGCAGCCATCCGGCGAGCACATCACCGGGGTCGGCCGGGCTGTCGCTGCCGAACCCGCGCAGGTCGGTGTAGAGCCTGCCGTCGGGGAAGCGCCGCTCGACCCGGCGTGCCCAGCGCAACGCCAGGGCGGTTTTGCCGACCCCGGCCGTTCCGGAGATCACCGTGATCGGGACCGCATCGGTGATCTCGTCCACGATCCGGTCCAGTTCGGACAGCGGGTGGTCGCGTCCGATGAAGGTGCCCGTGGTGCGCGGGAGCTGGCTCGGTGCGGGGGCTCTTCCGGCGGGTTCGGCCGCTCGGCCTCCGGAGATCTGGTCGTGCAGCGCGCGCAGCTCCGGTCCCGGATCCAGCCCCAGCTCGTCGTTGAGCACCTGGCACGCGCGCTGGTACTCCGCCATGGCGTCGGCGTGCCTGCCGCTGCGGTGGAGGGCCAGCATGAGCAGACCGGCCAACCGCTCGCGCAGCGGGTGGCGGTGCACCGCCTCCTCGAGTTCTCCGACGACGGCGTCGTGCCGACCGGCGCGCAGTTCCGCGTCGTAGAGCTCCTCGACGGCGAGCAACCGCTGCTCGGTGAGCCGCTCGACCTCAGGGGCGAGGTCGGGCAGGTCGACCTCCTGGTACGGCCTGCCGCGCCAGAAGCCGAGCGCGCGCCGCAGCGTCTGCGCCGCGCGGGTCGGGTCCGGCTCGCCCAGGGCCTCGCCGAGCAACGCGGTGAACATCGAGGCGTCCAGCTCGTCCTGCTCCACGCGCAGCCGGTATCCGGCGGCCTCGTGGGTCAGGCGCTCGGGATCGTCGAGTTCGCGCCGCAACCGGTGCACGTGGACCTGCAACCGGCTCGCGCCGTGCTCGGCGGGTGATCCCCACAGGGCTTCGAGCAGGGTGGGAACCGGCACGGGCTCGTTGGCGCGGGCGAGGAGCACCGCCAGCAGGGTGCGCCGCATCGAGCCGGTCGAGGGCTCTGCCACTCCTCCGTCGCACATCCGGACCGGCCCGAGAACTTCGAAACGCATTCTCATCTCCCCAGGGAGGTATCAACCAATTCGTGTTGCCACGTTCGGCCGTCTGCCGCGTCCCCGGAAAGCGACGAGAAAGCCACGCCGCGGACAGTGGCCCTGCGACGTCAACCGCTGCAACGAAGACCACTCCAACGGGTCACCATCGAACCCCTCTCGACGCTGCCCGCACACCGGAGCAACCCGATCGAATGATCGGCTCGCGCACCGTTCCGCACGACTTCCGAGCGCGAAGAACCGGTCGACGCTCGAGGCTCTCGGGGCAAGTCACCTCTGCGCCGACGCGGTGCGCTACGGACGTGGCCAGTGACGACGGTGCTCCACCGCTCCACCCCCAGTGATCGCGCAGCTGCACGCCCCCCACGGTCGCGGTGGTCGAACCCCGCGAGCAGCCTCGATGATGGTGCGGCCGGGAACCACGCACAAGCACCTACCGAGAGCGATTTCCCCGAGGACCCGCGAACGCAATTCTGACCTGGCGGAATGGAACGCGGTGGGAACAATTCCCTGCCGATCGAACACACCGTCGGCGTGTCGGGCAGATCAAAGAAATGGGTGGTGAGGCGGCCCCCTCGCCCGCCTCACCACCCGCGCCGAGAATACGTCGAACGGCGGGTCGTTGCGAGATCAAGGACTGCTGATCACCAGCGTGTCCCTGCCCACCCGTGAGCTGCTGAGAACACCCGGCTGGGTTAATGTCAACACCATGAACCGCACGCCCTCCACCCCGGCAGAAGCGTTCCAGACCCTCCTCGAAGGCAACCAGCGCTTCGTCGAGAGCACTCGGCTGCACCCGCACCAGGACGCCGACCGCCGCGCTTCGCTGGCCCCGGGACAGACGCCGTTCGCCGTCCTGTTCGGCTGCTCGGACTCGCGGCTGGCTGCGGAGATCATCTTCGACCGCGGCTTGGGCGACCTCTTCGTCGTGCGCACCGCCGGCCAGGTGACCGGTTCAGAGGTGCTGGGGAGCATCGAGTACGGCGTGGGCGTGCTGGGCACCCCGCTGGTGGTCGTGCTCGGCCACGACTCCTGCGGTGCGGTCGTCGCGGCTCGCCAGGCGGTCATCGAGGGCACCAACCCGCCCGGCTACCTGCGCGACATCGTCGAACGGGTGACGCCGAGCGTGCTCGCCGCCCGGAGCTCGGGCTCCAACGAGGTCGACGACATCGTCGACGTGCACATCCAGCGCACCAGCGAGCTGCTGCTGGAACGCTCGTCGCTGCTGGCCGACGAGGTCGCCGCCGGGCGCTGCGCCATCGCGGGCCTGTCCTACCGCCTCGCCGACGGCACCGTGCGCCTCGTCGCCAGCCACGGCCCCCTGCAGCGCACCGCCGCCTGATCTCCCGGCCACAGTGGAGGGCCGCTGACGTCGCCTGCTCCGCGGGCGGTTCCCGTTCCAGTAAGCCGATCTCCTCGCCGGGGGTTAGCCTTCCCAGGCACGTGCTTGGCGAAAGGAACCGGTCGCGTGAGCTTCCAGCCGCGTCGAGTGCTACTGATCAGCGCCACCATCGGCGAGGGACACAACGCCACGGCGCGCGCCGTCGAGGAGGCCGCGCGCCAGGTCTGGCCCGGGTGCGAAGTGGTGTGGCTGGACGCGTTGCGCACCATGGGCCGCTGGGTTCCGCGCGCGTTCAACTGGATCTACGTCACCAACGTCGAAACGACGCCGTGGCTCTACGACTTCTTCTACGACTCGCTGTGGCGCTACCGGTGGTTCGCCAACGCCTCCCGGCGCTTCGTCGGTGCGTGGTGCGGTCCGCTGCTGCGCCGTGAGATCCGCCGGATCCGGCCGGACCTGATCGTGTCGACCTACCCGCTGGGCACCGCCGGGCTGGACTGGATGCGGCGGCGCGGAGAGCTCGACATGCCGGTCTCGGCGGTGGTGTCGGACTTCGCGCCTCACCCGTTCTGGGTGTACCCGGAAGCCGACCTGCACTACGTGATGAGCGAGGCGAGCCTGCGCGCGATGCACCGCGCCGAGCCCGACGCGGTCGGCGCGGTGTCGGTGCCACCGGTGCGCAGCGACTTCCACCCGCGCGACCGCGCGGAGGCCCGGCTCGGATTCGGCCTGCCGACAACGGGTTTCACGGCGCTGATCTCCTGCGGCGCGTTGAGCTTCGGCGCGGTGGAGCGTGCGGTGGACGCCGCGCTGCGCGTCGACGGGCTGGGCCGGGTGCTGGTGGTGTGCGGGCGCAACGAGGCGTTGCGGGAGCGCCTGCTGGCCCGGGGCGATCCACGGCTGGTCCCGCTGGGCTGGGTCGAGGACATGCCCGGCCTGATGGCCTGCTCGGACGTGGTGATCACCAACGCCGGCGGCGCCACAGCACTGGAAGCGCTCGCGTGCGGCCGCGCTGTGGTCATGTTCGAGCCGATCGCCGGGCACGGCCGGGCCAACGCCGAGCTGATGGCGGACGCGGGCCTGGCCGAGCTGTGCCCGCGCGAGCCGGAGCTGACCGCGAGGCTGCGCCGCTGGGTGGCCGACCCGCAGGAGGTGGGCGAACGCGAGGAACGCGCGCTCAAGCACTGCCGGTCCGCCGACTTCACCGAGCAGGTGGCGGCGCTGGCCGGGCTCACCCGGCACCGCGGACGGCGGCCGCTGCGAGCGCAGGACGCGTTCTTCGTCCACGCCACCACACCTGAGGTCTCCCAGCAGACCGGCGCGATCCTGCAACTGGAGCCCTCGCTGGAGTCCACCCACCAGTGGTGCGAACACCTCTCGCGGCGGATCCGCGAGCACGCGCCGGCTCTGCCGATGCTCACCCGCGCGCTGGTCACCCGACCTGGTCGACGTCCGCAGTGGAGCCACGAGACCGCGATCGACCCGGCAGAGCACCTCAGCTGCCGCGAGCTCAGGCCCGACCACAACCTCGGCGAGGTCGCCGGTGAGTTCTTCTCGACGGCCGTGCGCACCGACCGGCCACCGTGGGAGCTGCGGCTGCTGCACGACCCGGCCACCGGCCGGGCGACGGTGCTGGCGAAGATGCACCACGCGCTCGGCGACGGCCTGGCGGTGACCAGCACGCTGCTGCGGCTGCTCTGCGACGGCGACCACCCGGTCTCCGCAGCCGGGACCGACGGGCGTCCGTGGCGCCAACGGCTCCCGCAGCTGCTGCGCGGGCTCGTCGGACTGGCCACCTCGGCCGGGTCGCCGAGCCGCGCCTGGACCGGGCGCAGCACCCCGGAACGCAGCTTCGCGCAGCTCTCGCTGCCCGCAGCGACCGTGCGCGCCAGCGCGCGCGACCACGGGGTGAGCAGCAGCGCGCTGCTGCTCGGACTGGTCGCCGAGGCGCTGCACCGGGCGATGCGCGAGGAGCGCCGCGGCGCCCTGTTCCGGGTGATGGTGCCGCGCACGGCCCGCACCGGCCGCGGCGGCGCGGGAACCGCGACACCGGGCAACCACACCCACACCCTGTCCGTGGACCTGCCGGTCGGGCCGATGCCGCTGGTGTGGCGTCTCCGCGCGGTCGCCGACGCCCTGGCCGCACCCGAGCACAGCGGTCAGCCCGAGGCGGCGGGTGCGGTCCTGGCAGTGCTGGGGCTGCTACCCGCCCCGGTGCACAAGTGGGTGGTGCGCCGGGTCTACGGGCACCGGTTCTTCAGCGCCGTGGTCTCGGTGATGCCGGGCCGGCGTCGTCCCTCCCACATCGGGGGCACCCGCCTGAGCCGCGTGCTGCCCGTGCTCTCCCTCGCCGACGGCGTGGGAGTGGCGATCGGCGCGATCGGCTGGGGCGAGGAGTGCGGCTTCGGCGTCACCACCGACCCCGGGCTCGCACCCGACGCCGACGTGCTCACCGGGCACCTGCGCGACGCGTTCGACGAGCTGCAGGAGCGGCGGTGAACTCCGGCACGGTGCTGGTCATCGCGGTGCCCTCCGCGGTGGTCGGCGCCGCGAGCTTCGGGATGGCCAGCGCCATCCAGCACCGGGTCACCAAGCAGGTGCCCGAGGGCGCGACGCTCAGCCCGCGGATGCTGTGGGACCTGGTGCGCAAGCCGATCTGGGTGCTCAGCATCGGCACCGTCGTCGTGGGTCTGTCGCTGCAGGTGGTGGCCCTGGCTTTCGGACCGCTGGTGCTGGTGCAGCCGGTGCTGGTGACCTCGGTGCTGTTCGGCGCGGCGTTCTCGGCGTGGCTGGCCCAGCGGCGGATGGACCGCGTGCTCGCCCTCGGTGCGCTGTCCTGCGCCGGGGGGTTGGCGGCGTTCCTGGTGCTGGCGCAGCCCTCCGGGCACGGCAGCGAGTTCACCGGGGCTCCCGTGCTGCCCTTGGCGCTGGTGCTCGGCCTGCTGGTGGTGCTATCGCTGGGGGCGGCGCGGTGGTTGCCGGGCGAGTTCGGCGTCATCGGGCTGGCCGTGGCCACCGGTGTGCTCTACGGCGTCACCGCCGGGCTGATGCGCGTGGTGGCCGGGCAGTTCCGCACCGGCGGACTGGTCGAGCCGTTCGGCCACTGGACGCTGTACGCGGTGTGCGTGATCGGGCCGATGGGGTTCCTGCTCAGCCAGCGGACCTTCCAGCGCGGACGGTTGATCTCCCCGTCACTGGCGGTGATCACGACCGTCGACCCGCTGGCGTCCGCGGCGATCGGGGTGAGCTGGCTCGGTGAGAGCATCGAGTCCTCCCCCGCGATCCTGGCCGGAGAAGCGGTGGCGGCGGCGTTGATGATCGGCGGCATCGTGGTCCTGACCCGGCGCAGCGAGCAGCTCGGCCGCGAGCTGTCCCAGCAGGAGGAACCAGGATCGTGGGGATGAACTCCGCCCTGGTCACCGGTGCGTCGTCGGGCATCGGCGCGGCCACCGCGCTGCGGTTGTCCGCCGACGGCTGGCGCGTGGTGCTCACCGGGCGCGACCGGCCACGCCTGGACGCGCTCGCCGACCGCACGGGAGGCCGGGCCGTCGCCGCGGACCTGACGACCGCGGACGGCATGCGGCGGGTCGTCGAGGCGGCGCGGGGTGTGGAACTGCTGGTGCACAGCGCCGGCATCGGCTGGGCCGGGCCCTTCGAGGCGATGGCTCCGCACCAGATCGACGAGCTCCTGGAGCTCAACCTGACGATTCCGATCCGGCTCACCCATGCCCTGCTGCCGCCGCGGGTGGCGTTCGTGGCCTCCGTGGCCGCGGTCGGCGTCCGCGACGAGGACGTCTACTCGGCCACCAAGGCCGGGCTGCGCGCGTTCGCCGCGAGCCTGCGCTACCGCGGGGTCACCACCACCACGGCGTTCCCCGGTGCGGTGCGGACCCCGTTCTTCCACGGTCGTCGCTACGACCGCCGCTTCCCGCGCATGCTCGAACCCGAGCGCGTCGCCGACGCGCTCGTCGACGCCGTCGCGCGCGGGCAGCCGGAGGTCTTCGTGCCCCGCTGGCTGGCCGTCGCCGACCGCCTCCACGGCGCCGTGCCGGGCCTCTTCCACCGCCTGGCCCGGCGGTTCGGCTGAGGCGGCTCAGCTGCGCAGGGCGCGCAAGGATTCGCGCAACGACCCCATCGTGGCCAGCACCGCGGTGGGTTCGTACCCGCAGTGGGCCATGCAGTTGGCGCAGCGCGGATCGTTGCCGCGACCGTAGGCCTCCCAGTCGGTCTCCTCCAGCAGCTCGCGGTAGCTGCGCGCGTAGCCGTCGGCCATCAGGTAGCAGGGCCGCTGCCAGCCGTAGAGCGAGTAGGACGGGATGGCCCACGCCGTGCAGCTGAAGTCGGTCTTGCCCTCGAGGAAGTCCAAGAACAGCGGCGAGTGGTTGAAGCGCCACTTGCGCCGGCGCCCGTCGGCGAAGACCTTCTTGAACAGCTCGCGGGTCTCGCTCACGCCCAGGAAGTGCTCCTGGTCCGGTGCCTTGTCGTAGGCGTAGGCCGGCGAGAGCATCATCTTGTCGACCTTGAGGTCGTTGTTGAGGTAGTCGAGCACCTCGATGACCGACTGCGGCGTGTCGGTGGTGAAGAACGTGGAGTTCGTCGTCACCCGGAAACCCCGCCGCTGCGCGTCCTTGACGTTGTCCACGGCCTGGGCGAACACGCCCTTCTTGCACACCGAGGCGTCGTGGCGCTCCTCCAGGCCGTCGATGTGCACCGCGAAGGAGAAGTACGGCGACGGCTCGAACTGGTCGATCTTGCGCGGCATCAGCAGCGCGTTGGTGCACAGGTAGACGAACTTCTTGCGCTTGACCAGCTCCCTGACCAGCACGTCGATCTCGGGGTGCATGAGCGGCTCGCCGCCGGCGATCGACACCACCGGAGCACCGCACTCCTCCACGGCCGCCAGCGCTTGCTCGACCGGCATCCGCTGCTTGAGCACGCTCGCCGGGTGCTGGATCTTGCCGCACCCGGCGCAGGCCAGGTTGCAGGCGAACAACGGCTCCAGCTCCAGTGTCAGCGCGAACTTGTCGCGCCGAGCCAGCTTCTGCTTCAGCAGGTAGGCACCGACTCGCACCGCCTGGCGCACGGGAATGCCCATGGCTACAACACCTCCTCGCAGGTCGCGCGAACTTCCGGCGGGATCTGGCGGCCCCACCGCCGCAGGCACGAACCCACGGCGTGCAGCCGCGCCAGCCCGGACATCGCCCGGCGCACGGTTCCCGGGCGCAGCAGGGGGTGCTGGGCGGTGTCGACCACCACCCGCACCACCGCCAGCGGGCGGTGCCCGGCCGCCTGGGCGAGCACCGCCGACTCCATGTCCACCGCCAGCGCTCCCGTCGCGGCCAGGTCGTCGCGGCGTTGACCGCGCACCAGCGCGTCGGTGGTCACGATCGGCCCGGTGCGCACCGGGAACCCGCTGCGCACGAGCGCGTCCGCCAGCGAATCGGCGGCGTGGCAGCGCAGCGCCTCCCGATGTCCGCGCAGTTCGTCGGCGACGATGACGTCGCCGCTGCGCACCTCCGGCGCGAGCCCGCCGGCCAGCCCGGCCACGACGAGCACGTCGAAGTCGGCGGCCAGCAGGCGTACCGCGCTGCGCGCGCTGCGCCGCGGGCCGTAGCCGGTGCGACGCACGGTCACCGAGTCGGCGTCAAGCCCGGTGGTGCGCATGGTTTCCTGGCCGGAGACGGCACCGCGGGTGGCCGAGCGCAGCGCGCTGGCCTCCAACCGCATCGGTGCGCAGATCAGCATCCTGGTGGTCGACATGTCACTCCCCGTCCCGCAGGTAGCGCCCGAGCGCGGTCAGCGGGAAGATCACCCGGTACAGGTGGTAGTTGATGTAGAAGTCACCGGGGAACCCGGTCCCGGTGAACTGCGGCTCGTCCCAACCGCCGTCGGCGCGCTGGCTCCGAGCCAGGTAGCCGATCCCGCGACGCACCGCATCGGTGTCGTGCCTGCGCACCGCCAGCAGCGCCATCAGGGCCCAGCCGGTCTGCGACGCCGTCGAGGTGCCGCGCCCGATCCACTGCGGATCGTCGTAGGAGCGCAGGTCCTCACCCCAGCCGCCGTCGTCGTTCTGGTGCGCCTCCAGCCAGCGCACGGCGTCGCGCAACGCCCGGTGCTGTGGATCCACCCCCGCCGCGACCAGCGCGGGCACCACGGCGCCGGTGCCGTAGACGTGGTTGGCGCCCCACCGCCCGAACCACGACCCGTCGCGCTCCTGGTGCGCCAGCAGCCAGTTCACGCCGTCGCGCAGCACTTGGTCGCGCTCGCCGAGCACGGCCAGCGCCTCCACCACGTGGGCGGTCACGTCGGCCGACGGCGGGTCGATGACCTCGCCGAAGTCGCAGAACGGCAGCGTGCGCACCAGTTGCCGCGTGTTGTCGGCGTCGAAAGCGCCCCAGCCGCCGTCCTTCGAGCGCATGCCGCGCAGCCACCGAACTCCGCGTTCGATGGCGCCGCGCACCGCCTCGCGGTCGGGGTGATCGATCTTGTTGAGGGCCAGCAGCACCTCGGCGGTGTCGTCGATGTCGGGGTAGCCGTCGTTGTCGAACTCGAACGCCCACCCACCCCCGGCCGGCAGCTCGGGGCGCTGGACCGCCCAGTCGCCCTGGACCCGGATCTCCTCCGCCAGGAGGTAGTCGGTCGCGCGCCGCAGCGACGGGTGGTCGGCGGGCACCCCGGCGTCGCGCAGCGCCTGCACGCCCAGGACCGTGTCCCACACCGGCGACTGGCAGGCCTCCAGCCTGCGCACGGGGCCTTCGGGCGTCCGCTCGCGGATGAGGAACCGCTCCAGCCCCGCCAGGCCCTTGGCGATCACCGGGTGGTCCATCGGGTAGCCGAGCAGGTGCAGCGCCAGCAGCGAGTACACCCAGGGCGGTTGGATGCCTCCCCACGACCCGTCGGCTTCCTGGCGGGCGACGATCCACTCGGCGGCGCGCAACATCGCGTGCCGGCGCAGCGACCGCACCGGACGCCGGTGGTAGCGGTGCAGGACGCGGTCGAGGCGGTGGAAGCCGTAGCCCCAGGACCACTCGAACGTCGGCCGCTCGGCCGGCCGCCCGGTGCGCAGCTCCCGCACGCTGATGCCCAGGTCGCGACGCGGACGCAGGGTGCACACCACGGTCAGCGGCACCACGGTCTGGCGCGCCCAGCAAGCCCAGTCGGAGACGTTGAGCGGGAACCACTTCGGCAGCAGCACGACTTCCGGTGGCATGGCCGGCAGTTCGTCCCAGGACCACTCGCCGAACAGCGCCAGCCAGATCCGGGTGAACACCCGGGTGTCCTCCAGACCGCCGTGGGCGAGGATCCACTCGCGGGCGGTGCGCATGTGCGCGGCGTCGACGTCGTCACCGGCGAGCTTGAGCGCGGTGTAGGCCTCGACGGTCGTGGAGAGGTCCCCGGGACCGCCGTAGAAGTTCGCCCACGTGCCGTCCTCGCGCTGCTGGGAGCGGATCCAGCGGGCTGACTGCTCGGTCTCCGACTCGGTGCGGATGCCGAGGAACTGCCGCAGCAGGAGGTCCTCGACGTCCATGGTCACGTTGGTCTCGAGCTCGCCCTTCCACCAGCCCTCGGGGCTCTGCAACGACAGCAGGTGATCGCAGGCCGCCTGCGCCGCCAACCGCGCGTGAGCGCGCGCCGCGCCCTGGCTCAGGATGTGCGCGGCGGTCGCGGCGGACCGGGTGGGTTGTTGCAGCTGATCGGTCACAGCTTCCTCCGTACGATGAATTCGGCGAGCTCTCCCAGTGCCGTGGTGTCGCCCAGCGATCCGGCGTCGAGCTGTGCCTCCGCGAGCTCGAGCCGGCGCCGGCACTCCTGCCGCGTCCAGTCCTCGGAACCGGCGCGGCGCACCATCTCGGCGGCTTCGTGCAGTTGCTCCTCGGTGAGCGGGTCGGGCTGCGCGTAGAGCTCCCACAACCGCTCGCCCGCTGCGGTGCCGGAGGTCAGGGCGTGCACCACCGGGACCGTCTTCTTGCGGGTGCGCAGGTCCGACAGCACCGGCTTGCCGGTGACCTGGGGATCTCCCCACAGCCCGAGCAGGTCGTCGACGAGTTGGAAGGCCATGCCCAGCTCGGTGCCGTAGGCGTGCAGGGCACGCACCTGCTCGCGCGAGGCTCCGGCGCTCAGCGCGCCGATGGAGCATGCGCACGCCAGCAGCGCGGCGGTCTTGTCGTGCGCCATGCTCAGGCATTCGGTGAGGTCGACGTCCTGGCGGCGCTCGAAGTCCAGGTCCGCGGCCTGTCCGGCGATGAGCACCCGGGTCGTGGCCGACAGCGACCGCACCGCCACGGCCGCGTGGGGCGCGTCGGACTCGAGCAGCACGTCCGGTGCCAGGGCCAGCAGCGCGTCCCCAGCCAAGATCGCCGCCGAGGAACCGAAGACGGTCCAGGCGGTGGGCCGGTGCCTGCGCGAGGCGTCGCCGTCCATCACGTCGTCGTGCAGCAGCGAGAAGTTGTGCACCAGCTCCACCGCCGCCGCGCCGGCGATGCCCGGTTGCGCTGCGCCGCAAGCGATCTCGGTCGCGGCGAGGGTCATGGCAGGGCGCAGCGCCTTGCCCCCGGCCTCGGTGTGCGCGCCGTCGGCGTCGACCCAGCCGAAGTGGTACTCGCTGACCCGCCTGCTGTCGCGGTCCAGCCGCGCCACCGCCGCGCGCAACGTCGGGTCCACCTGTTCCCGGGCGGTGCGCAGCGCCAGGGGCAGAACTGCAGTCATGCCGTCACCTCCACGCTCGTGCGCGATCGCTGTTGGCTGTCCACGACCTCGGCAGCGCGGATGCCGCTGCGGACCGCACCCTCGGTGGTGTCCGGCCAGCCGGTCGCGGTCCAGGCACCCGCGAGCACCAAGCCGGGCACGTCGGTGCGCGCGGCGGGCCGCAGCGCGGCCGTGCCCGGGGCCTGCCGGAAGGTGGCGTGGGGTTCGCGGGTGACGAAGAAGTCCAGCACGCGGGCCCGCCTGGCGGCCGGGAACAGCTCGTTCAGGGCCGGTGTGAAGACCTCGCGGAGCTCCTCGGTCCGCATCCCGATCTCCCGCTCGGCCGCCGACTGGGACAGCGCCAGGTACTGGCCGGTGCGCGCGCCGGAGATGCGGGTGCGGTCGAAGACCCACTGCACGGGCGAGTCGAGCACCGCGGCCATCTCCAGGTCGGTGACCCTGCGGTCGAAGTGGACGTGGACGTTGACGATCGGTGAGCACGACAGCCGCGCCCAGGCCTCGGCGTCGCGCACGGGCAGGTCTGCGACGAGCCCGGCCGCCGCCCGGTGCGGCGTGGCCACCACGACGGAGTCGGCCACCAGCTCGCGCTCACCGGCCGGCTCGTCGACCCGAACGTGAAAACCGTTGGTGTCCGGTCGGATCGTTCCCGCCTTGCACCGGGCCCTGACCTCCACCCCCGCGTTCAGCAGTGCGCGGTGGCCCGCTTCGCCGTGCAGCTCCGACAGCGGCCGCTGCGGCACGCCGATGTCGCAGGCGTCGGCGACGTCGAGCACGCCGGTGCGGAAGACCCTGGTGGCCAACGCCATCGAGGCGTTCTCCGGTGGGGCGTTGAGCGCCGCCACCGCCAGCAGCCCCCACAGCGCCTCGACCGCTTGCGGCGTCTCCCCGCGCTCCCGCAGCCACTGGCCGAGGCTCTGCCCGTCCAGCGCCGGGTCGTCCGGGTCGAGCGCGCGCAGCGCGAGGGCGGTCCGCGCGACGCGGGCCCGTTGGGCCCAGCTCAGCCGCCGGTAACCGAGCAGCGCCGGGGCGAGGTGCCCGGGCGCGGGCAGGTTCCAGCGGGTCAGCGTCGCCGGTGCCGCACCGGGGCTGATCACCGGCACGCGGAAGCGCGTCTGCACGCGGATCCCGTCGGCCACGCCGAGCCTGCGCAGCAGGTCGAGGTAGGAGGTGTAGCAGCGCAGCAGCACGTGCTGGCCCGTGTCGACGAGCAGGTCACCGCGGGCGAACGAGTAGGTCGCGCCACCCAGCCGGGCCCGCGCCTCGACCAGCTGCACCGAGTACCCGCGTTCGCGGCAGTCCAGCGCAGCGGTGATGCCCGCCAGCCCGCCGCCGATGACCACGACGTGCCCGCGGTTCACGGTGCCATCCCCGCCAGCGAGCGGGCGGCGACGCCGGCCTTGCGCCAGCCCGGCAGCGAGGTGCGCTCGCGCATCGCGGCGCTCGGGTTGGAGGCGATGCGCACCAAAAGCTGGTGGTAGATGCCGGCCATCGAGGCGCAGCAGGCGCGGGAGCGGCGGTCGAGCATGGGCAGCAGCCGGAAACCCTCGCTGTACCAGCGCTCGGCCCGCGCCGCCTGGAACCGCACCAGGCGGTTCCAGCGCGCGGTGTCCTCCACGAAGCCGTTGCCGGGTTCCAGGCGAATGCCGAAGTGCGCGAGGTCGGCCGCGGGCAGGTAGGTGCGCCCGTTGAGCTGGTCCTCGCGGACGTCCCGCAGGATGTTGGTCAGCTGCAGCGCCACCCCCAGGGCGTCGGCCCGCACCACAGCGGTGGTGAGGTCGTCGGCGCCGAAGACGCCCAGCGACAACCTGCCGATGGACCCGGCCACGCACCGGCAGTAGTGCAGCAGCTCGTCGAAGGTCGTGTAGGTGGTGCCCCGCACGTCGGCTTCGCAGCCGTCGATGAGCTCGTCGAAGGCCTCCACCGGCAGCGGCATCCGGCTCGCCGCGTCGGCCAGCGCGGCCAGCACCGGATCGCTCGAACCGATCGAGGCCTGCTGCACGGCTTCCCGGCACTGCTTGAGCTCGCGCAGCTTCTCCTCCCGCGGCAGGACACCGTCACCGATGTCGTCCACCCGCCGGGCGAAGGCGTAGACCGCCGACAGCGCGCGGCGCTTCGGCCCGGGCAGCAGGCGGATGCCGTAGGAGAAGTTGCGCGCCTGCTCCCGGGTGATCCGCTCGCACTCCCGGTAGGCGTCCCGGATCCCGATCGGTCGCGTCACCGGGTCCCTCCCCTCGCGTGCAACCGCACCCACTCGGTGAAGGTGCGCGCCTTGCTCGGATTGACCTGAGCCGCCAGCGGGTCGTGCCCGGCGGCCTCGAACGCCGCGACGGTGGCCAGCCCGCCCGCGACGTAACCGGCGACGGCCAGCCGCGCGGTCCCCGACAGGGCGCCGACCAGCACGCTGCCGTCGCGCAGCATGCGGCGAGCCCGGGCGACCTCGAACCGCACCAGCCCGCGCAGCGCGGTCGAGGCGCGTGGTGCGGCGAGGTCGGACTCGTGGCAGCCGTAGCGCTCGAGGTCCTCGGCGGGCACGTAGACCCGGCCCGACCGGTGGTCCTCGGCGAGGTCCTGCAGGTGCTCCAGGACCTGCAGCGCGCTGCAGACCTTGTCCGACAGCGCGATCAGCCCTTCCTCGGCGCGGCCGAAGACGTGCAGGACCGACTCCCCGACCGGGTTCGCCGACAGCGCGCAGTAGTTCATCAGCTCGTCGAAGTCCTCGTAGCGCTTCACGTGCTGGTCGCGGCGGTTGGCCTCGATGAGCTTGGCCAGCGTGGACATCGGGATCGCGCACTCGGTGACGGTCGGCTGCAGCTCACGCATGATGGTCGTGCGCGCGGTGCCGAGGTAGGCGCGTTCGAGGTCGTGTTCGAGGAAGTCCAGCAGCGCGTCGCGGTTGCCGGGCGCTTCGTCACCGGCGTAGTCGACCAGCCGGAAGTACCCGTAGAGGGCGTGCAGGTGCCTGCGCACACCGCCAGGCAGGACGCGAGAAGCCACGGGGAAGTTCTCCGAGCGCATCTGCGCCAGCACGGCTGCGCTGCGCGGCAGCTCACCCGAACGCTCTGCCCCCAGCGGGTGTTCGGGATCCTCACCGGACAGCGTCTCGCCCGGCAACGACAAGACCATCGGTCCTCCTCCTATCCACCGGCCAGGAGGCGCATCCGGCATCGTATGAGCGCCCCTGCAGCAGCGCAGGGCGAACGAAGAACCACGTGAGCCAACGTGATTCGCGCCGGTGTTCGACCACGCACCTGCTCCCCGGTTCCATATTGGACATCGGGCGCGCGCTGCTCGCGCAGACCCGCCAGGAGGTGGCCGGATCGGGTGGCCGATCTCGACCACAATGGACTAGTCGACTACCGACTGCGACGAAAAGCCGGGGGACGGGCCGTCCCAAGATCACCGGGTCGGCGTTGCAGGAGTGCGGGATCGCCCGCGCCGGGGTGGCGAAGTTCAGTCGGCCGGGGCCCCGTCACGACGCGAACGGGTGCGTGGAGCCCGGTCGGCCCGAAGCACCGGAGTCCGGACAGGCCGAGCGGGGCCACGCCCGGGCTCGATCAGGCGCTGCCTGCGTCACCGAGCACCGAGTGCCGCTCGGTGACGCTCAAGACCGGGACGCTCCGGTGGTCGCCGCGGCCACCGGAGCCCGGCTCAGCCGTCGAGCCGGTCGATGGTGGCGATGGACGGCGGTTCGGTGCGCTGCAACTCGGCGGCCACGCGTTCGGCGTCGCGCAGCACCCGGACGGCGTTGTGCCAGGTCAGCTTGCCCAGGTCGGCCTCCGACCAGCCGCGGCGCAGCAGCTCGGCGATCAGGTTCGGGTACCCGGAGACGTCGTCGAGGTCCTCCGGCAAGAAGATCGTGCCGTCGTAGTCTCCGCCGATGCCGATGTGGTCGACACCGGCGACCTCGCGCATGTGGTCGAGGTGGTCCGCGACGGTCTTCGCGGTCGCCACCGGCTGCGGGTGGGCCGCCTCGAACTCGCGCAGCACCTCCTTGGCCTCGGGCGTGCTGTCGAGGCCACCCAAGCCGTGGTCGACGAGCTCCCGCTGCGCGGCGGCCGTCCACTCCACCGACTCCTGCAGCACGAACTTGGTCACGAACGTCGCCATGGCAACGCCGCCGTTCTCCGGCAGCTGGGCGAGCACGTCGTCGGGGATGTTGCGCGGGTGCGAGCACACCGCGCGGGAGGAGGAGTGGGAGAACACCACCGGGGCGCGGCTGGCGCGCAACGCGTCGCGCATGGTGTCGGCGGCGACGTGCGAGAGGTCGACGAGCATGCCCATGCGGTTCATCTCGCGCACCACCTCGACGCCGAAGCGGGTCAATCCGTGGGCGGCGGGTTCGTCGGTGGCCGCGTCGGCCCAGGGCGTGTTGTCGTTGTGGGTCAGCGTCAGGTAGCGGACCCCGAGGTCGTAGAAGGCGCGCAAGGTGGCCAGCGAGCAGTTGATGGAGTGCCCGCCCTCGGCGCCCATGAGCGAGGCGATCTTGCCCTCCGCCCGGGCGGCTTCGACCTCGTCGGCGGTGCGGGCCAGGCGCAACCGGTGCGGGTAGCGGGCCGCCAGCGCCTTGACGCAGTCGATCTGCTCCAGCGTTGCGCTCACCGCGTGGTCGCCCTGCAGGGAGGTGGGGACGTAGACCGACCAGAACTGGCCGCCGACACCGCCGGCGTCGAGGCGGGCGAGGTCGGTGTGCAGCCGGCCGGTCTGGTCGGCGGCGATGTCGCGCTGGTCGAGGTCGTAGCGGACCTGCTCGCGCAACGCCCACGCGAGGTCGTTGTGCCCGTCGAGCACCGGCGTGGCCTCCAGCAGCTCCCGGGCCTTGGCCACCGCGTCCGACTCGCTCATCGCGCTCCCCCGATTCACCCGGTCGGTTGTCCTCGCTGAGCATATCCGCTCGAGATCACCCGACCAGGGCCCTGTGGCACGCCGTAGATCGAATCGACGAAACGGGCATTCGGCCGCACCATCTGCATATGGAGCGAATTCCCAGGCAGCAGGACACCAGCAACCTGCCCTCGGTGCTGGCCGAGTACGGACATCTCGCCGCGCAACTGCCGGGCGCCTCGGCGAGCCAGGCGGAGCGCTTGCGCGCCCGCCTCGCCGAGCTGGACGAGCAGATCGACGACTACGTCGCGCAGCTCACCGAGTACCACTCCATCGTGGACAGTTGACCGGTGAGGCGGCCGAGGCCTGCAGGACCGCCTCAGCCGCAGCCCCAGTCCTGCCCTGACGAGCTCCACCTCCTCGGTCACCCGACCGGGGAGGATTTTTCCGCCACTCGATTTCACTCGACACTGAACATATCGACACTGCTGAGGCGTGGTGCGCTCGAGTGCGCGGGGCCGCACGGCGCTGCTGCGGCGTGTACGCCGTGGGACGTAGTGCTGATGTCGGTGCTGGGAGGACGTCCTGGTGGGTCGTGTGGGTGAGACTGGTGGACATGGGTTCGATGCGTCCTCGGGTCGGTGATGTGTTCCTCGCCCTGCTGGTGACCGTGGTCAGCGTGGCCGGGACGGTGGCCGCGCACCGGTGGGCGGGCCACGGGATGCGGGCGCTCGACGGGTTCGGAGTCGGCTTCGTGGTGGTGGCCGGCCTGTCCCTGGCGTGGCGACGACGGGCACCGCTGGTGGTGCTCGGCGTGGTCGCGGTGGCCGTCTCGGCCTACCTCGTCAGCGGGTACCGGTACGGGCCGGTCCTGCTCGCGCTGCTGGTGGCGGTGTACTCGGCGGCGCGCCACCGACCACCGCGCACCGCCGGGATCGCCGCGGGCGTCGCGCTCCTGCTGCTGTGGGCGCACACGGTGGTCACCGGCCAGTGGGCCGGTCTGGTCCCGGCTTCGGCGTGGGTGCTCGTGCCCTTCGCCGCCGGGTTGGTGGCGCGCACCCAGTCCGAGTCGGTGGCGCGTCAGCGGGCGGAAGCGCTGCGGCGGCGGGTCGACGACGAACGGCTGCGGATCGCCCAGGAGGTCCACGACGTGGTCGGCCACGGGTTGGCGGCGATCAAGATGCAGGCCGACGTGGCGCTGCACGTGCTCGAGAAGAAGCCCGAGCAGGCCGAAACGGCGCTGTCGGCCATCAGTCGCACCAGCAGCGACGCCCTCGACGAGCTCCGCGCGACCCTGGCCGTGGTCCGCAGCGGCACCGGACAGGGACCCGAACCCGGTCTCCGCCGGGTGCACGACCTGGTCAACCGCACCCGCGACGCCGGGGCGGAGGTCTCGCTGCGGGTGCGCGGTGACCCTCCCGAGCTGCCGAAGCCGGTGGACCTCACCGGGTACCGGATACTGCAGGAGTCGTTGACCAACGTGCTGCGCCACAGCCGCGAGCAGCGAGCCGACGTCACCGTCGACTACACCCCGGAGGAGGTCACCATCGAGGTCACCAACCCCTCCCCCACGAGCGCCGGCGGCGACGGCCTCGGCATCCCCGGCATGCGGCGGCGCGTGGAAGCGCTCGGCGGTCAGTTCAGCGCCGGGGCCTCCGGCGGACGGTTCCGGGTGCACGCCCGCCTGCCGATCGGAGCGCAGCCGTGATCAGCGTGCTCATCGTCGACGACCAGGACCTGGTGCGCTTCGGCCTGCGCACGCTCGTCGACTCCGAGGACGACCTCACCTGCGCCGGCGAAGCCGCCGACGGGCTCGACGCCGTGATCAAGGCGCGCGAGACCCGTCCCGACGTGGTGCTCATGGACATCCGGATGTCCGGTGTGGACGGACTGGAGGCCACCCGCCGGATCACCGGTGACCCGGACCTGGCCGCCACCAAGGTGATCGTGCTGACGACGTTCGAGATCGACGAGTACGTCTTCAGCGCGTTGCGCTCCGGCGCCAGCGGATTCCTGCTCAAGGACACCACCCCGGTGGACCTGCTGCGCGCCATCCGTCTGGTCGCCGGTGGCGAGGCGCTGCTGTCCCCGTCCGCGACCACCAAGCTGGTGCGCGAGTTCGTGCAGCTCGCCCCGCGCTCCCGCGCACCGCACCCGCAGCTGCACACGCTCACCGAGCGGGAGCGGGAAGTGCTGGCGCTGGTGGCCGAGGGGCTCAGCAACGAGGAGATCGCCGAGCGCCTGGTGGTCAGCCCGGCCACGGCGCGCACGCACGTCAGCCGCGCGATGGTCAAGCTCGGGGCCCGCGACCGCGCCCAGCTGGTGGTCTTCGCCTACCAGTCCGGGCTGGTCGACTGACTCACTTCCCGATGGGCGTGTAGCCGCTCCAGGAGGTGCTCGAGAGCTTCTTCTGCCCGTCCCACAGCTCCACCGCGATCCGCAGCGTGCCCTCGGGCTTGAGCTGGAGCGTGCACTTGACGTAGTCGCCCTCGCTGCTGGTGTCCCGGCACTCGGCGGTGTGGTGGTAGTCGGTCTCCGAGCGGGTCTTGATCCAGAACCCGTCCTTGTTCGTGTCCTTCGCCGCGATGAGGTCACCGTCGGCGTCGAAGCACCCGGTCCCGCGTTCTTCGCCCTTGTAGGACACCGTCTTGCAGACCTTCGCCTGGTACGGCGGGCGCGAGGTGGTGGTCGTCGGCGGCACGCTGGGCGGCGGTGGGACCGGCGCCGCGGAGGGCGGCTCTTCGGTCACGGGTGCTGCGCTGGTCGGCGCGGCGGAGCTCGTCACGGGTGCGCTGGTCGCGGGGGTCTCCACCGCGGTGGGTGTGGGTCGCGGGACGGGCGTGGCCTGTCCGCCGGTGGCGGGCTGCAGCGTCACCACGGCAGCGGTGATGCCGGCGACCGCGGCCACGGCACCCACGGCCGTCAGCACGATCGGCCACCGCGACCGGCGACGCTCCGGCACGGCGCCGGCGGCGCCGAGCGGGGCGGTGGCGCGCAGCGCGCGGCGGGCTGCGGCGGCGAGCTCACCTGCGGTGGCGTAGCGACCGGCGGGGTTCTTCGCCATGCCGGTCGCGACGACGCGGTCGAAGTCCGGTGGCACCCCCAGGCCCGTTTCCGAGGGCTTCGGCGGTTCGCGGTTGAGGTGGGCGTAGATCAACGCTTCGGTGCTCGTCACGCCGTAGGGCTTGGCGCCGGTCAGGCACTGGTAGAGCACGCAGGCCAGCGAGTACACGTCGGCCCGGTGGTCCGACGGCGCGTCACCGAAGCGCTCGGGCGCCATGTAGGCCAACGTGCCCATGGTGACGCTGCCGGAGGTGCGGCTGGTCGCGTCCTGGATGGAGGCGGCGATGCCGAAGTCCACGAGGTAGGCGAACCCACCAGCACCCAGCAGCACGTTGGAGGGCTTGACGTCGCGGTGCACCACGCGGGCGGCGTGCGCGGCGTCGAGCGCCTGCGCGACCTGCTCGACCACGTGGACCACGTCGTGCGGGTGCATCGGTCCGTGGGTGTTCAACCGTGCACCCAGGTCTTCGCCCTCGACCAGCCGCATGTCCAGGTAGAGGCGGCCGTCGATCTCGCCGTAGCCGTGGATCGGGATGACGTGCGGTTCGTTGAGGCGTCCGGCGGCGTGGGCCTCCCGCTTGAACCGCTCCCGGAACTCCTGGTCCGCGGCCAGGTGCGGGGCGAGCAGCTTCAGCGCGACGATGCGGTCGTGGCGGGTGTCGTAGGCGCGCAGGATCTCGCCCATCCCTCCACGGGCGATCAGGCCCTCCACCCGGTACGGGCCGAACTGCGACTGCACGGCTGCTCCTCTTCCGACGGTGCGCGCGTCATCCTATGGGGTTGCGGAGGGCGCACGGCACAAGCCCACCGGAAGATCGAACGGCGCTCGGTGAAGTTTCCGCTACGAAGCACCGGCCGCTCGTGCGCCGAGGGTCGCGGTCCTGCTACCAAAGGTGAGGGAAGATCAAGTTCCGCCACCGGCTTCGGGAAAGGACCGGTCCACGAGATGTCGACGACCGACGACGGCACCGACGTGCGCAAGATCGATCGCGGGCAGGACACCGGCGGCTGCCCGGTCAGCCGCGATGCGGACGGCGTGTGGCGCGTCCGCGGTCACGCCGCTGCACGCGCGGCCCTGCGCAGCACCGACACGGTCCAGGCGGGCCTCGGCGTGGAGACCGTCGAGAAGATGCCCGCGAAGATCCGTCGCCCGGTCCTCTACCGGGACGGCCCGGAGCACCGCGAGCACCGCCGCCAGACCGCGAAGTACTTCACCCCCCGCAAGGTCGACGAGTCCTACCGGGAGCTCATGGAGCGGCTCAGCGACGAGCAGCTGGCCAAGCTCACCTCCCACGGCTCGGCCGTGCTCTCGGAGCTGAGCTTCGAGCTCGCGATCGGCGTGGCCTGCGAGGTCATCGGCTTGACCGAGAGCAAGCCGGGCCTGAAGGGACGGCTGGAGCGCTTCTTCCCGGAGGAGTTCGGGGAACCGGGTTTCACCAGCTTGCACGGTCTGTACTGGGTGTGGCGGCAGGCGGTGAACTGGGGCGGCATCTACTTCGCCGACGTGCTCCCCGCGGTGCGGGCGCGGCGCGAGCGGCCGCAGGACGACCTCATCTCGCACCTGCTGGGCGACGGCTGCTCCTCGGCGGAGATCCTCGGTGAGTGCATCACGGTCGCGGCCGCCGGCATGGTGACCACCCGCGAGTTCGTGAACCTCGCGGCTTGGCACCTGTTCACCGACGGCGCCCTGCGCGAGCGCTACCTCGGTGCGGACGAGCCCGAGCGGCACGCGATCCTGCACGAACTGCTGCGGCTGGAACCCGTGGTCGGGTACCTGAAGCGGCGCACCACGGCCGAGGTGGAGCTGCCCGGCGAGAACGGCGACAAGCACGTGGTGCCGGCGGGTGAGGTCATCGACATCGACGTGTCCAGCACCAACACCGACCCCACCGCGTTCGGGGAGAAGCCCCTGCAGGTCTGCCCGCACCGCGAGCTCACCGACGCCACCGCGCCGGGCCTGTCGTTCAGCGACGGACCGCACCGCTGCCCGGGCAACACCATCGCCATCCACGAGACCGACATCTTCCTCACGAAGCTGTTCGCCCTGCCGAACGTCCGCCTGGAGACCCCGCCGAGGACCTCCTTCAACGACGCCATCGGCGGCTACGAACTCCGGGACATGGTCGTCGCCGCCGGAGAGTGAGCCCGAGGAGCCCACCCAACCGAGCGACGAAACCCCCCGGCTCACTCGCCACGAACGTCACCCGACCGAACCTTCGCGGCGGTTGCCGGCTGAGTTCCGCAGCTGGAAACGGAGTCTGTGTCGGCGTTCTCGGCCGGGCTTGGGGCTTGGGACGGTTCCGCTGAAGAGATCCCCGCCTTGCTGCTCACGACCCCCGCCGGGTGAAGGTGGTGACACACCTTCGCGGCCATGTGCTCCAGTCTCATGTGCGCCGATGGGTAGCCGGTCGAGCCGTCATCGGAGTCCCGGTGGTACGGCCCGTTCTGAACGCTCGGGTGACGTCCGCGTCCGCACAGGACTGGGCGGTGCGGACGAGGTAGAAGTCAGCCGCTCGGCCTGTCGGAGCAGCGACAGGACGGGTTCCTCGTCCGTGCTCAGTGCTGAGATCACCGCAGGTGTCGTCGAAGGTCCAGCGCGAACTCGGCCGGGGTGCCGTCCCCGACGCCCAGGAGTGCCGCAGCACGCTCAGCTCAGTTCCACACCAGGAACGGCGGACCCGTGGCGTTCTTCGCCGGACTTCCCAGTCACATCGGGGAATTCACACTTGTTGTCCCGCAGATCGACGACAGTGGCGACACTTCCGGTGGCGCCTGTCGAATTCACGCCAACGCGGCCGGAAGCCGTGCGCGCCGGTGCTACGTTCCCCTCTCGCGACAACCCGGACGAACCCGTCACGGAACTGGATCGGTTCGGAAGCCTTCGACCTGCAGCCTGTCCCCGCGGGCACCCCGGTTGCTCCGGAAATCCCCCGCACGGCTGTGCTTCTCAAACGTCAAGGAGATGCGTTCATGCCCTTCAGCAGACGGATGCGGGTGGTGGCGCTCGGCGCGGCCCTCGCGTGCACGGCGCTGATCACCCCGACGGTGGCCGCTGCCGCCCCGACCTACCGCGACGCGTCCGCGTCGATCCCCGATCGAGTCGAGGACCTGCTCTCGCGGATGTCGTTGCAGGACAAGATCGGTCAGATGACGCAGGCCGAACGCGTCGCGGCCGAACCGCAGACTGCGGCCTCGGCCTCGCTGGGCTCGATCCTCAGCGGCGGCGGTTCGGCACCCGAGCCGAACACCGCCGAGGCGTGGGCGGACATGTACGACGAGTACCAGCGGGCGGCCACCGGCACGCCGCTGGGCATCCCGCTGATCTACGGCGTGGACGCCGTGCACGGGCACAACAACGTCCACGGCGCGACGATCTTCCCGCACAACATCGGGCTCGGCGCGGGCAACGACCCCCAGCTCACGCAGGACGTCGGGCGCGCGACCGCCGAGGAGGTCTCGGGCACCGGCATCGACTGGGACTTCGCGCCGTGCCTGTGCGTGGCCCGCAACGACCGCTGGGGCCGCACCTACGAGGCCTTCGGCGAGACCCCGGAGCGGCCCACCGCCCACGCCACGGTCATCGACGGTCTGCAGGGCGAGGAGCTCAACGCCCCCGGATCGGTGCTGGCCACGGCCAAGCACTACATCGGCGACGGCGGCACCACCGGCGGCGACGACCAGGGCAACACCGAGATCGACGAGCAGGAGCTGCGCCGCGTCCACCTGCCCCCGTTCCAGGAGGCGATCAACCGCGGCGTCGGCTCGATCATGCTCTCTTACAGCAGCTGGAACGGCCTGAAGCTGCACGCCCACTCGTACCTGGTCAACGACCTGCTCAAGGGCGAGCTGGGCTACAAGGGCTTCGTGGTCTCCGACTACGACGCGATCGACCAGATCGACGGGCAGCTGGGCTTCACCGCCGAGGAGGTCGCCACCGCCATCAACTCGGGCCTGGACATGATCATGGTTCCGAACGAGTGGCGGAAGTTCACCGAGCTGCTGCGCGGTGAGGTGGAGAACGGCCACGTCCCGATGTCGCGCATCGACGACGCCAACCGCCGCATCCTCACCAAGAAGTTCGAGCTGGGTCTGTTCGAGAACCCCTACACCGACCGGAGCCTCACCGGCACGGTCGGCAGCCCGGAGCACCGCGCGCTGGCCCGCCACGCGGTCCGCAAGTCCCAGGTGCTGCTGAAGAACGAGGGCGGCGTGCTGCCGCTGCCCAAGGACGGCGGGAAGCTGTTCGTGGCGGGCAAGAACGCCGACGACATCGGCAACCAGTCCGGCGGCTGGACGATCAGCTGGCAGGGCGAGAGCGGACCGATCACCCCGGGCACCACGATCCTGCGAGGGATCAAGGACGCAGCCGCGGGATCCGAGGTCACCTACGACCGCCACGGCAACGGCATCGACGACAGCTACACCGCCGCCATCGCCGTGGTCGGCGAGACCCCCTACGCCGAGGGCAAGGGCGACCGGCCCGCCGGCATGGGCCTCGACCAGGAGGACCTGGAGACGGTGAAGAAGCTGGAGGACAGCGGAGTTCCGGTCATCGTCGTCACGGTGTCCGGACGTCCGCTCGACATCGGCGAACACGTGCCGAACTGGGACGCGCTGCTCGCCGCGTGGCTGCCGGGCACCGAAGGCGCCGGCGTCGCCGACGTCCTGTTCGGCGACCACAACCCCACCGGCACCCTGCCGATGACCTGGATGAGGTCGGCGGACCAGCAACCGATCAACGACGGGGACGGGCAAGACCCGCTGTTCCCGTACGGGTTCGGCCTGCGGTACTGACACGAGCCGAGCGCTCGCCCCGAGGGCGAGCGCCCGGTCCCGCCTCAGGAGAGAGCGGCGATCATGGCCTCGGCCATCGGCCCGCTCGAGGTCGGGTTCTGCCCGGTGAACAGGTTCCCGTCGCGCACGGTGTGCGCCTGGTAGGCCTGGCCGCCGGAGTGCTGCGCACCCCGCTCCCGCAACCGGCTGGCCAGCAGCCACGGGGCACCGTCGGCGGTGCCGAACAGCTGCTCCTCCTCGTCGGTGAAGGCGGTCATCTCCCGCCCGGCGAACACCCACTTGCCGTCGGAGTCGACGGCGGACAGCAGCGCGGCGGGGCCGTGGCAGACGGCGCCGATGAGCTTGCCCTCCCGGTCGGCCTGGGTCAGCAGGCGGCCGAGGTCGGCGTCCTGGTGGAGGTCGACGACCGGGCCGTGCCCTCCGGGGAGCACCACGGCGGCGTAGTCGTCGAGGTCGACGTCGCTGAGGTCGAGCAGCGGCCCGAACTCGCGCAGCGCCTTCTCGGCGTGCTCGAGGTGGCGACCGCAGTCCGCACCGGCCACGGCCGGGTCGGCGCTGTGGGCGTCCAGGGGCGGCAGGACGCCGCCGGGCGAGGCGAAGTCGACCTCGAAGCCGGCTTGAACGAACTTCGCGTGCGGTGCGGCGAGCTCCTCGGCCCAGTAGCCGGTGGGGTAGGACGTGCCGTCGGTGCGTTCCCAGGTGTCGGCGGCGGACATGACGATCAAGATGCGGTTCACGGCGGTTCCCTCGCTCTCGAGTGTTCCGGACGCTTCCCAGCGTGCTCCGGGACATCGCACGTCAGGGCGCTATGTCGAGCCCTGCGCGAGCTAGGCCGCGGCAACGTAGGACTCGGCGACCCAGGCACGCGATCACGCGCGCGGCAACAATGGCCGCGTGGCCGACCTCAACCGCGAACTCAGCGACTTCCTGCGCCGCGCTCGCGCGCAGGTCGATCCGTCGCGCGCGGGCCTGCCCCCGGACGGACGCGTCCGGCGGGTCCCGGGCTTGCGCCGGGAGGAGGTGGCCCGGCTGGCCGGCGTGTCGACCGACTACTACACGCGGCTCGAGCAGGGCCGCCGCATCACGCCCTCCCCCTCCGTGATCGAGGCGATCGGCCGCGCCCTCGACCTCGACGCCGCCGGACGGGCCCACCTGGAAGACCTCATCGAACCGGGAACGGGGCCGCGTCGGCCCGCCGCGGTGCAACGACTGCGGCCTGGTCTGCACCAGCTGGTGGACGCCCTCGACGGTGAGCCCGCGCTGGTGCTCGGGCGGCGCCTGGACGTGCTCGCCGCGAACCGCATGGCCAAGGCGCTGTTCACCGACTTCGACGCGATGCCGGCGACCGAGCGCAACTACGCGCGCTGGATGTTCCTCGACGAGGCCGCCCGAGCGCTCTTCGTCGACTGGGAGACCCAGGCCCGCAACACCGTGGAGACGCTCCGCTTCGAGGTCGGCCGCGACCCCCACGACCGCGGCACCGCCGAGCTGGTCGCCGAGCTACGCCGGCGCAGCACCGACTTCGACCGGTGGTGGGAGCAGCACCGGGTCCACCAGCGCACCCACGGCTCGAAACGCCTGCGGCACCCGGTCGTCGGTGATCTCACGGTGGAGTTCGAAACGCTCACCCCGCCAGGCGACCCGGACACCACGGTGTTCCTCTACACCGCCGAGCCCCACTCACCGTCGCAGCGGGCGCTCGACCTCCTGGCAAGCTGGGCGGCCCCGGAACCGCTGGAGCCTCGCCGCGGCGACGGGTGAGCACCGTTGTTCACCACCCCTGCGGGGCGGCGGGCGGGTCAGCGTACGAAGGAGGTGAAGAGTTGCAGCCAGGCGGCCCTGAGCAGGAGGCGGGTGGCACTCGCCCTGTCCTCGTCGGCGGTCCGTTGCCGGCGGATGTTGCGCACCAGGAAACCTCTTCGAATCCGTCGGGCCGGGCGTCGTCGCACAGCGGCCCTGGAGCTTTCGACGCCTGGCGGGACTCCGTTGTCTCGCCAGGCCGCACACCCGGCCACATGGCGGGCTGCGCCCGATACCTTGGCGGTTACCTCGCGTTCACGCAAGGGTCTTTTTCGCGAGAACGCCGCCGCCCGATCGAAAACGCACGTCTGACCTGGGATGATCACACTCGGGTGAGCCGATCGTGCGGAGCAGCGTCGTCTGCTGCGAACGGCGGCTTGCGCATCGGACCGATCAGGAGGGCACGCATGCACTACCGGCATCTGGGCAGCAGCGGCATGGTGATCAGCGAGATCGTCTACGGGAACTGGATCACCCACGGCTCCCAGGTCGAGGAGACGGCCGCTGTGGCCTGCGTCCGGGCCGCGCTGAACAACGGCATCACGAGTTTCGACACCGCCGACGTCTACGCAGGTGGACGGGCCGAGGAGGTGCTGGGGCGGGCGCTGAAGGCGGAGCGCCGCGAAGGGCTGGAGATCTTCACGAAGGTCTACCACCCGATGGGCGAGGGCAAGAACGACCGCGGCCTGTCCCGCAAGCACATCATGGAGTCGATCGACAACTCGCTGCGCAGGTTGCAGACCGACTACGTCGACCTCTACCAGGCCCACCGCTACGACCCGGAGACCCCGCTCGAGGAGACGATGGAGGCCTTCGCCGACGTCGTCCGCAGCGGGAAGGCCCACTACATCGGCGTTTCCGAGTGGACCGCCGAGCAGATCCGGGCCGGGCACGCGCTCGCCCGCGAGCTGCGGATCCCGCTGGTGTCGAACCAGCCGCAGTACTCCGCGCTGTGGCGGGTCATCGAGGGCGAGGTCGTGCCGGCCTCCCGCGAGCTGGGCATCGGACAGATCGTCTTCTCCCCCATCGCCCAGGGCGTGCTGACCGGCAAGTACCTGCCCGGCTCCGAGCCGCCGGCGGGCTCGCGCGCCACGGACGAGAGCGGGTCGGTGTTCGTGGCCCGCTACCTGCGCGAGGAGGTCCTGGAGCGGGTCCAGCAGCTCAAGCCCCTCGCCGGGGAAGCGGGCTTGACGCTGGCGCAACTGGCGGTCGCGTGGGTGTTGCAGAACGACAACGTCTCGGCCGCCATCATCGGCGCCTCCCGGCCCGAGCAGGTCTCGGAGAACGCGGTCGCCGCGGGCGTGCGGCTCGACGACGACCTGGTCTCGAAGGTCAACGAGATCCTCGCCCCGGTCGCGGTGACCGACCCCGGCAAGACCGCGGAGAACGCGCCGAAGTCCCGGAGCTGAGCTCCCGCGTCGCCCTTCCGGGCGTGCCGACGAGGTCGTACGCTGCGAGCCGTTGGCCACGACCCGGGAGGGCGACGATGCGACCGCAACGCCTGGTGGACGCGGTGCTGTTCGACACCTTCGGCACCGCCGTCGACTGGCGCACCGGTGTCGCGCAGGCGGTCTCGCAGTTCACGAGCGAGGTGGACCCGAACGAGTTCGCGCTGGCGTGGCGCGGCCGCTACCAGCCGTCGATGGCCCCGATCCGCGCCGGCGAACGGGAGTTCGTCGACCTCGACGTCCTGCACCGCGAGAACCTCGAAGCCACCGCAGCGGAGTTCGGCCTGGACCTGGGCAATTCCGATCCGTCCGATGTGGACCACCTCAACCGCGCCTGGCACCGGCTGTCCGCCTGGCCCGACAGCACCCCCGGACTCACAGAGCTCAAACGCGAGTTCATCGTCGGCCCGCTCTCCAACGGCCACACCGCGCTCCTGACGAACATGGCCAAGCACGCGGGCCTGCCGTGGGACGTCATCATCGGCTCGGACTTCACCCGCACCTACAAACCCGACCCGAACGCCTACCTCCGCACGGCCGAGGTCCTCCGCCTCCCCCCGCACCGCGTGATGCTCTGCGCGGCCCACAACGCCGACCTCGCCGCAGCGAAGGACGTCGGCTTCCGCACGGCCTTCATCCCGAGACCCACGGAGTACGGACCCGCCCAGCGCGAAGACCTCCACGCCACAGGCGTCTGGGACGTCCTCGCCCGCGACGTGGTCGACCTCGCGACCCAACTGCGCGAGCACGCCTCTGCGTGAAGACCTCCCGGTCACCGCTGCCAGGGCGGTTGCTGGCCTGGCGGTGGGGAGACCGGGCGCAGCTTGTGGGTGGGCATGTCGGTGAGCTGCTGGGGCAGGACGAAGAAACCGGAGCGTTGGTCGCGGGCCCACGGGGCCGGTTGGGGTCGTGGGGTGCGGCGGAAGAAGGCGTCGCGGGCGTGGCGCATGAGGATGACGATCTGGTCGCGGCGGACGAAGAACGACTGCGGGTCGATCGTGCGGCGTTCGGCGCGGGAGTGCAGCAGGGCCAGTTCCGTGGCCGCGAGCTGGTAGTCGCCCATGGCGCGCACTCCGATGTTGCCGGCTTGGTGCCAGGCCCAGTTGAGGGCGTGGCGGCGGCCCTTCATCGTGGCCAGCATGGGGATGTCGTTGGGGGCGATCAGTCCGCTGGGGACGTAGGCGGGCAGGTAGCGGCCGATCATGTGCACCAGCCGCCGGCGGTCGCGGATCAGGACGACCACCAGGACCAGCAGCACCACGGCTTCCACGAGGTAGGCCAGGACCAGGCCGCCGAGGCCGAACAGCACCGAACCGCCGTTCCACAGCGCGTGCAGGAAGACCGCCGCGCACCAGCCGACGATCGGCGCGAAGAACCGGCCGGCACCTCGGTGCGTGGCGGCGTAGGCGATGCCGAGCCCGGTCATCGCGGTGTACATCGGGTGGCCCAGCGGGGCCACCACACCGCGGATCAGCACCGTTCCCCAGATCTCGCCGGGAACCGAGGCCAGGCCCTGCATGTAGTAGAGGACGTTCTCGACCAGGGCGAAGCCCAGCCCGCACATGCCCGCGTAGACGATCCCGTCGGTCGGACCGTCGATCTCGGTGCGGCGCACCACCAGCAGGAACACCAGCAGCGCGCCCTTGAAGCTCTCCTCCACGACCGGGGCGATCACCGCCACCGTCAGCACCGTCGCCGGCTCCGGGCCCAGCGCCACGGCCAGCACCGACTCGCCGAGGGAGTTGACGATCAAGGCACCGAGGAGCGCCACACCGGCTCCCCAGCCGAAGGCGACGACCAGGTTGAGCCTCGGTTCCGGTTCGAGCCGGTCCACCAGCAGGATCAGCGCCACCAGCACGATCGCCGTCGGCAGCGCGAGCAGCATGCCGATCACGACGTTGCCCGGCGCACCAGGCACCAGGAGGAAGAGCGAGCTCAGCGCCAGCAGCAGGCAGATGCCGGAGATCACCAATCCGATGATCAGCGACACCGGTGCGCGGTTGGAGGTGCGGCCTTCCAGGACCGACTGCGGGCTGAGAGCGAGCATGCCCGGCAGCGTAGGAGATGAACCGCGATCGCGTCCGGTCAGCCCCGGAGGAGCCCAGGGCTGACCGGAGCGCTCCAGCACGGCGCCGCGTGACGACGACCGTCCACAACGGACCAATGGTCGTTCGGTGGCGATCAGCTCATCCTGCGGACTGCTCCTGCTCGGCCTGCGCGATCGTGGCGGTGAGGACCTCCAGCGCGTGGTGCGCTTCGGACTCGGTGAGCGTCATCGGCGGAGCCAGCCGCAGGACGTTGCCGTACAAGCCGCCCTTGCCCACCAGCAGCCCGCGCTGCTTGGTCAGCTCCATCACGCGAGCCGCGGCCTCCGGTGCCGGCTCCTTGGTGCCCGGGACGACGAGTTCGACGCCGATCATCAGGCCCTTGCCGCGCACGTCACCGATCATCGCGCTGTCGTGGGACCGCAGTCCCTGCAGCAGTTGGGAACCCAGCTTGGCGGCGTTGCTCTGCAGGTCGTGCTCGAGCAGGTGGTCGAGCGCGGCGTGCGCACCAGCGGTGGAGATCGGGTTGCCGCCGAAGGTGGAGATCGAGTTCGCTCCGATGTCGTCGATCAGCTCGGCGTCGGCGACCAGCCCACCGATCGCCAACCCGTTGCCCAGGCCCTTGGCGAAGGTCATCGCGTGCGGGGTGACCCCGTGGGCCTGGATGCCCCAGAAGTGCTCGCCGGTGCGACCCCAGCCGGTCTGCACCTCGTCGGAGATCAGCAGGATGCCGTACTCGTCGAGGACTTCGGCGAACGCGCCCAGCAACCCGTCGGGCGGGGTCGCGAACCCGCCGACGCCCTGGATCGGCTCGGCGATCATGCAGGCCACGTCACCGGCGGTGGTCGTCTCGATGACCTCGCGCAGGTCGTCGACGCAGGCGGCGATGTAGTCGGTGTCGGAGAGGTGCGCGAACGGGCTGCGGTAGCGGTAGCCGCCGTGCACGTAGCTGACCTTCACCGGGGAGAGCGAGGTCGCCGACCAGCCGCGGTTGCCGGTCACGGCCAGCGTCGCGAAAGCCCTGCCGTGGTAGGAGTTGCGCAGCGCGAGGACCTGGTTGCTGCGGCGCTTCTGGGTGGCCAGCATCAGCGCGGTCTCGTTGGCCTCGGTCCCGGAGTTGGTGAAGAAGACCTTCGGGTGGCTGAGCCCGGACAGCTCGGCGATGCGCTCGGCCAGCTCCACCTGCTGCCGGATCAGGTACAGGGTCGAGGTGTGCAACACCCCGGTGTCGACCTGGCGGCGGATCGCGTCGCTGATCTCGTCGATGTCGTAGCCGATGGCGTTGGTGAGGATGCCCGCGAAGAAGTCGAGGTAGGTGTTGCCGTCGGCGTCGGTGACGTGGCGTCCCGCGCCGCTGACGATCTCGATCGGCTCCTCGTAGTACAGCGACAGCCAATCCGGCATCACGGCCTTGTGCCGCGCCAACAGCGATTCCGACATGCTTCCTCCTGCTCCTGCGACTCCGTGGCGGTCCGGCCAGTCTCCCGTCTCGGAGGCCGCGCGGCCATGGCTCGGTGCTGTGATCGACGCGGCCGAAGCCGCGCACCGCTACCCCCGATGACCACACGGGCACCAGGTGTAGCCTGTGCCCCGCCGGTCACGCCGCACCAGCACCTCCCCCCAGTAGCTGGCGCCGGCGTGGCCGGCCCTCATCCACCTCTTCCCCCGAAGGGCCCAACGCCGGCGTTCTCCACGGCACCCAGAGGCCCCTTTCGGGTGATCAACCGGGCGTTCCGCCGCATGGTCGCTGGGCCGAACGGGTCAACCCACCTAGCCTCGCGTCACGCGCGCCTCGTGGACGAGTCCCGTCCACGGAGGTGGGAACATGATCAACCAACACCACAACGCCCAGTCCGTCCACGGCCTGCCGGGAGACCCGGTGGACACGAGCCTGCGACCGGGCGGAGCACAACCACCGGGGACGATGCTATGAGCGCAGTGGTCGCGGTCCGGTTCGCCGCAGGCGTGGTCGCCGAGTCCCGCCGCCAGACGCACCTGGCGAGCAGGCCGGAAGGACCGTTCCCGGCCGCCTGGCGCACGTTGTGCGGCCTGCAGATCCCCTCGTACGCGGCTCAGGTGTCCGAACAGCCGACCGGGATGCCGTGCGTGCGCTGCATGTCACGGCTTCCCGCGCCGGCGGAACCGGAGCTGGAGCAGTGATTCAGCGCGCGATCGACAACGACAGCGCGAACTCCCCCGCGTCGTCGAGCCACCAGTGCCGCAGGTCGAAACCGGCCACGGCCAGCTCGTCGGCGATGCGGTTGCGGCGGAACTTGGCCGAGATCTCGGTCCGGATCTCCTCGCCCTCGGCGAAGTCCACCTCCAGCGCCAGCTCGCGCACCCGGACGTGCATCGGGCGCCCGGCGCGCAGCCGCATCTCGATCCACTCCTGATCGGCGTTCCACCGCGCGACGTGCTCGAAGGCGTCCACGTCGAAGTCGGCGCCGAGCCGCTGGTTGAGCACCCGCAGCACGTTGCGGTTGAACTCCGCGGTCACGCCGCGGGCGTCGGCGTAGGCGCGGACCAGCCGGGAGGGCTCCTTAACCAGGTCGGTGCCCAGCAGCAGCCACTCCCCCGGACGCATCGTGCCGTGCAGCGCGGCGAAGAACCCGGCGCGCTCCTCCGGCAGGAGGTTCCCGATGGTCCCGCCCAGGAACGCCACCAGCCGGTCTTCGCCGCCGTCGAGCCGACCGGTGGTGAAGTCGTCGACGACCCCGGAGACCTCCAGCTCCGGGTACTCGGCTTCGATCGCGGCGACCGCGCCGCGCAGCGCCGACTCGGAGACGTCCAGCGGCACGAACCGGCTCAGCGTGCCGTGCTTGCCGAGGGCGTCGAGCAGCAGCCGGGTCTTCTCCGACGATCCCGAGCCCAGTTCGACCAACGTGGCGGCGCCGGTGAGCTCGGCGATGGTCAGCGCGGTGCGCCGAAGGATCTGGTGCTCGGCGCGGGTCTGGTAGTACTCCTCGAGCTCGGTGATCTGCTCGAACAGCTCGCTGCCCGCGGCGTCGTAGAACCACTTGGGCGAGAGCCACTTCGGGTGGTCGGTGAGCCCTTCGCGGACCTCGGCGCGCAGATCGCGGTCGGCGTCGGCCTCGGTGAAGCGCACGGTCAGTTCGGGATGTCGCACGAATCCTCCCCCAGGGAGATGACCTCGGTGTGTTCGGTGTCGGCGACCACCAGGCAGCGGTCGGGGATCTCCACCCACTCGGCCCGGTCGGTGTGGCCGAACGGTTCGGAGGCGACCGTCACCGCGTCCGGTTCCCGGCGCACCCACAGCGAGTGCGTCCAGGTGGTGGCCACGATCCGGTCGCTGTCTCCGAGCAGCAGGTTCAGCCGCGAGTCCGGCGCGGCGGCGTGCACCTCGGCGACCAGCTCCGCCACCGCGGTGGCGGGCGCGGCGCCGTCGGCGAGGCGCTGCCGCAGCAGCGCCCACAGCACGGCTGAGTCGGTGGGCTGGGTGGTGAGCAGCTCCGCCGGGTCCAGCCGGGCGGCGAGCTTGGCCAGCGAGTCCGGCCACCCGCCGACCTTGCCGTTGTGGCTGAACAGCCACCGCCCGTCGGTCAGCGGCGCGCACAGGTCGGGCCCGACGGGCATGCCGACGGTCGCCGAGCGCACGGACGCCACCACCGCCGAGGCCCGAAGGTCCCGGGCCAGGGCCGGGAAGGACGTGTCGGTCCACATCGCCGCACCGTTGCGGTAGACACCGGTGGTGCCGTCGTCGCGGAACCAGCCGGCGCCGAAGCCGTCGGCGTTGACGGTCCCGCCGCCGCGCATGTCGTTCGGGGCCCAGGACTGCTCCAGCAACGAGTGCGCCGGGTCGAGCAGCAGCTCGGCCAGCGACACGGGAGGCCCGAGGCGACCCAGGTGCCGGCACATGGTCAGCTCTCGTCCTGGATCGGCGTGCGGGCGCAGCGGAAGCCCGCGAAGATCTGCCGCCGTATCGGGTAGTCCCAGTTGCGGAACGTGCCGCGGCAGGCCGACCGGTCGGTGCCGAAGGAGCCGCCGCGCAGCACCTTGTGGTCGGGTCCGAAGAACACCTCGGAGTACTCGCGGTACGGGAACGCCGCGAAGCCCGGGTAGGGCAGGAAGTCGCTGGCGGTCCACTCCCAGACGTCACCGATGAGCTGCCGCGCACCGCAGGGCGCTTCGCCCTCCGGGTAGGCCCCGGCCGGGGCGGGTTGCAGGTGCCGTTGCCCCAGGTTGGCGTGCTCGGGCGCCGGGTCCTCGTCGCCCCACGGGTAGCGGCGGGAGCGGCCGGTGGCCGGGTCGTGGCGGGCGGCCTTCTCCCACTCGGCCTCGGTGGGCAGCCGCTTGCCGGCCCAGGCCGCGTAGGCCTCGGCCTCGTAGAAGCTGACGTGCACCACGGGCTCCTCGCCGGGCACCTCCTCGACGTGGCCGAAGCGCCGGCGCAGCCACCGGTCGCCGTCGCGCAGCCAGAACCGGGGTGCCTCGAGCGAGGCCTTCTGCCGGTAGCGCCATCCGGCTTCGCTCCACCACCGCGGCTCGTGGTAGCCGCCGGCGGCGATGAACTGGGCGAACGCGGCGTTGCTGATGGGGGTGGTGTCCAGGTAGAAGGAGTCGACGTGCACCTCGTGCGCCGGGCGCTCGTTGTCGAGCGCCCACGCTTCGGTTGAGGTGCCCATGGTGAACGGTCCCCCCGGCACGAACACCTCGGCGGGCAGCGCTCCGGCTGGCTGCTGCGGCGGGGGTTCCGCGGTGAGAGCGGGCGGGCCGTCGCGCAGCTGGTGGGTGGCGAGCATCGTCTCGTCGTGCTGCTGCTCGTGCTGCACGATCATGCCGAAGGCGAAGGCCTGCTCGACGAGCTTGCGGCCCTCCATCGGCGTCTCGCCGAGCAGGTCGAAGACCTTCTCCCGCACGGTGCCGACGTACTCGCGGGCTTCGCGCGGCCCCAGCAGCGGCAGCGCGGGACGGTCGGCCCGGGGGTGCTGGAAGGCGTCGTAGAGGTCGTCGATGTCGGGCCGGACCGCCTCCCGCCCGCCGACGTCGCGGACCAGCCACAGCTCCTCCTGGCTGCCGACGTGCGCGAGGTCCCACACCAGCGGCGACATCAGCGGCGAGTGCTGCTTGACCAGGTCCTCGTCGTCGACGGCGTCGGTCAGCTGCGCGCTGCGCCGCCGGGTGCGGGAGAGTTCGGCGGCGACGTGCTCGCGCAGGTCCTCGGTTCCCAGTTCTCGAAGGTCTTTCACCGTGCACACCTCCGGTGTCGACGGGGTCAGGTCAGCCGGCGGGCGAGGTGCTCGGCGAGGCGGGCGGACAGCTCGTCCTCCTCCTCGTCGAGCAGCCGGCCGGCCAGGTCGAAGACTTCACGAGCGCAGTGGGCCAGCACCGGGTCCGCGAGCCCGAAGCGCGCGGCGTGCACCCACCGCCCGGCGGCCGGGGCCGCCATCACCGCCACCTTGTCCACGACGGACTCGTCGGCGAAGAGCACGGCCAGCGCCGCGGTGGGCAGCATCCAGTCGGAACCGCACTGCGCGTCCAGGTAGCGCACTTCCAGGTACCCCCGCGCGCGGACGGGCGGGAACACCGTGGTCAGGTGGTAGTCCAGGTCGTCGCGGGTGGGTGGTTCGGGCAGTCCGCCGTGGATCCACTCGGCGAAGCTCAGCCCGCTCGGCGCGGACCAGTCGTCGCCTTCGCGCCGGCGGCACACCACGGACATGTCCAGCATTCGCCGCGCCCAGCCGGTGACCGGGTCGCCGCGGGTCGGACCGGGTCGGGTGCGGGGCGGGTCGGTGTCGAGGAGCACCCGGGTGCGCGTCGAGGCCCAGCCGGTGTCCTGGCCGAAGAGCCGGGGCGAGTTCGCGAACGCGGCGATCATCACCGGCCCCAGCGCGTGCAGGGCGTTCCAGCGGGCGGCGATCCGGTCCGGCTCGCCCGCGTCCAGGCACACCTGCACCCCGGCGGTGCTGCACATCATCAACCGGCCGTCCAGGCCGATCCGGTCGAACGCGGTTTCCATCGCCTGGTAGCGCGGCACGCGCAGGATCCGGTTCGGGCTCCGGAGCGGGTCGAGGCCGCTGTCACCGAGCACCAGCCCGGCCTCGTCGAGGCGGCGCCGCAGGTAGTCGGCGTCGGCGGCGACGATGCCCAGCAGCGAGCTGAGCGAGTCGGCGGGAAGGCTGGAGATCTCGACCTGGCCACCGGGCTCAACGGTGAGCACGGAGCCGTTCGGCAGCGCCTGCTGCGGGCTGTCGGGGGCCAGGGAGGGGGGTGCGTGCGGACCGAGCGCGCGGCACAGGGTCTCGGCGTCGAGTGCGCGCTCGGGATCGGATCCGTGGTGCACGGTCCACTCGAGCTCGACGCCGAGCAGTCGCGGAGGTCCGTGCTTGAAGCAGACCGACGCGACGTAGGCCTCGGCTTCGGCCCGGGTGCGCACTCGTGAGGTCGGGAACTCGTCGGCTGCAGGATCGGTCGATATCGACATGATGATCACCGCCCGTGTGTGGCCGATTACCGACGCTACCGCCCACCCCCGACCACCGCGACCCTTGTTCTGCGCAGGGGCACCTGGTACCGATCGGGCGAAACCGGCGGAACGGCCCCCCGTTCCGGTGTGTTCGAGGTGGAAACCTCAACAAAACGTACGTACGGATTGCAGCGGCGAGGATCGTCCTGCGAGGATCAGACCCATGCCCCGGGTCAGCCAGGACCACTTGGAAGCGCGACGCCGTCAGATCCTCGACGGGTCGCGCTCCTGCTTCGCGCGCTTCGGTTACGAGGGTGCCACCGTCCGGCGCCTGGAAGAAGCCACCGGCCTGTCGCGCGGAGCGATCTTCCACCACTTCAAGGACAAGGAGTCGCTGTTCCTCGCCCTTGCTGAGGACGACGCGGCCCGGATGGCCGACGTCGTCGCCGAGCAGGGCCTGGTGCAGGTGATGCGCAACCTGCTCGACGACCCCACGGGCGCGGAAGCCCGCGCGCTGGGCGCCGACTGGCTGGGCACCCGGCTCGAGGTCTCCCGCCGGCTGCGCACCGACCACGAGTTCCGCGAGCGCTGGGCCCAGCGATCCGAACTGCTCACCGCCGCCACCCGGGCACGTCTGCAGTGGCAGCACCAGTCCGGGAACCTGCGCGACGACGTCGACGTCGACGTGCTCACCGCCTACCTGGAACTGGTGCTGGAAGGCCTGGTCTCGCACCTGGCGATGGGCCTCCCCGCCAAGCACCTGGCCTCGGTGCTCGACGTCGTCGAGGAGAGCGTCCGACGCCACCGGGGGCAGTGATCCGCCGGCCCCCGTACTCTCACGCCACGGTCAGGCCGAGGCGGAGGAGTGCTCGAGGCATGGGCAGCGAGTGGTGGAACCGCTTCCTCGCTTCGGATCCCGCCTTGCGCAGGCTGCGCGCCGCCACGCGGGTCACGCTCGCCGTCGCGCTGACCCTGGCGGTCGCGGTGCCGCTGCTGGCCTGGTGGGGACAGCCACTGCCCAGCGCCCTGATCGGGGCGGTCGTGGCGATCAACGGCTCGCTGGGCGTCAACGACCCGGACCGGCGCGGTCAGGTGATCACCTACGCGCTGCTGCCGCTGCCGGTGCTGGCGGCGCTGGGCCTGTCGATCGCCACCCAGTTCTCGCCGCCGCTGCACAGCGCGGTCTTCCTGGCGGTCATCTTCGTGGCGGTCTACGTGCGGCGCTTCGGGCCGCGCTACTTCCCGCTGGGGATGGTCGCGTTCATGGGCTACTTCTTCGCGATGTTCCTGCGCCCGCCGCCGACCCAGTTCCCCGCGCTGCTGGTCGCGGTGCTGCTGGGCACGCTCGCTGCGGCGGCCATGCGGCTGCTGGTGCTGCGCGACGACCCCGAAGGCGTGCTCGCGCGGGGACGACGCACGCTGCGCGCCCAGGTGCACGGGCTGCTGCAGGCCGTGCGCGCCGTCGCCGACCAGCCGGACTCCGCGGCCCGGCGCCGCACGCTGCACAACCGCTCCGCCCGGTTGAACGAGACCTCGCTGCTGCTGGAGAACACCGTCGACCGGATGGACGCGCTCTCCGAGTCCGGTCGCGCCGTGCTGCGGCAGCGGGTCCTCGACGTCGAGCTGGCCGCGGAGAACCTGGTGACCCGGCTGCTGCGGCTGGTCGACCACCCCAGCGGTGGTGGTGTCGTGCCGCACGCGGTCGGTGCGCTGCTGTCGGTGCTGCAGAGCCGACCGCACCAGCTGCGCGAGGCCACCCGCCGGATGTCCGAGCAGATCGAAGCCCGCGGCTCCGTGGACCTGGCGATGGCCGTGCGGCGCCTGGGCACCGAGCTGGCGGAGCTCGCCGAGGCCACCGGGGAGCTCGGCGAGCACGAGGAGGGCCCGCCCGCGCCCGAGCAGGAGGACGAGGAGACCGGCGAGGAGCAGACCGGGCTGGCGCGTCCCGAGGTGCGCACCGCCATCCAGGTCACGGTCGCGGCCGGGCTGGCGATCGTGCTCGGTCAGCTTGTCGCGCCCAACCGCTGGTACTGGGCGGTGATCACCGCGTTCGTGGTGTTCATCAGCACCAACAGCCGCGGCGAACTGCTCGTGCGCGCCTGGCAGCGCACCGCGGGAACCATCCTCGGCGTGCTGGCCGGGATCGTCGTCGCCGCGCAGGTCAGCGGCGACCTCACCGCCGAGCTGTCGGTGATCATGCTGTGCGTGTTCTTGGCGTTCTACTTCGTCGGCTACTCCTACGCGGCGATGACGTTCTTCATCACCACGCTGCTGGGCGCGCTGTACGGGATGCTCGGGACCTTCGACGTCTCGGTGCTGGAGACGCGGCTGGCCGAGACGGCCGTGGGTGCGCTGGCCGGGGTGCTCGCGGCGGTGTTCGTGCTGCCCACCCGCACCCGCGAGGTGGTCCGCACCAACACCACCGAGTTCCTCACCGCGTTGCGGGACTTCCTGCGCAGCACCGGGACGGAGCTCAGCGAGCACGGAACCGCCTCCGGCCTGCGCGAACCCACCCGCGCGCTGGACGACACGCTGCAGAAGGTGCTCAGCAGCGCCAACCCGCTGACGGCCTACCGGGTCGGGTCCCGGCGCAGCCAGGTGCAGCGGATGGCGGCCCAGCTCAGCGGCTGCGCCTACTACGTCCGCAACCTCTCGGTCGCGCTCGGCGACGCGGCCGAGATGGTCGACGCCGACACCCGGGAGCGGCTGGCCGAGCAGCTGTGGGCGCTGGCCGACGCGGCCGATGCGCTCGCCGGCGAGGGCCAGGTCCGGATCGACGACGCCCTCGCGGCCGCCCAGAGCAGTTCCGACGAGCTGCACGACCTGGCCGAATCGCTCACCGGCGGGCCGACCTCGCTGCACCGCAGCATCCGCTTCCTGGACCGCACAACCCAGGTCCTCGACGAGCTGGCGCGCGAGCTCGGCAAGGACGATCACCTGGCCGGGCGAAGCTGAGACCCCCTTCCGGCGACACGGCAGCTGCTCCCCGGCCCCCACCGCCACCCGCTCAATACGCTGCGAGATCAACTACCTCCACGCGTCTTGAGGAGTCCCCACGTGAAGCGTTCGATCGCGCTCGGCATGGCGGCGGTGGCGGCGCTGGCCCTCGCCCCCGCCGCGGCGAGCACCGCGGCGGCGCGACCGGCCACGCAGTTCGGCCCGTGCCCGGAGGACATCGCCGCGCCGTACCCGCAGCTGCGCTGCGCGACCATCGACGTGCCGCTGGACCACGCCCACCCCGACGGCGAGCAGGTGCAGCTGCTGGTCTCGAAGCTGCCCGCCCGCAACCCGCAGGCTCGCCGCGGCTCCCTGCTGGTCAACCCCGGCGGGCCCGGCGGCCCGGGCGCGGAGTTCGCCGGCACGCTCGGCGGGCGGGTGCCGACGGGCGTGCGCGACTCCTACGACCTCGTCGGCTTCGACACCCGGCACACCGCGCACAGCACCCCGATCCGGTGCGTGGACCCGGCGCAGCACTGGGTGAGCCCGCTGCCCGACCCGGACTCCTCCGCCACCCGCGAGGAGAACTGGCGACGCGCCCAGGCCTACGCCGACGGGTGCGCCCAGCGCGCCGGGAAGTACCTGCCGCACCTGAACACGCCCACCAACGCCCGCGACATGGACCGGGTCCGGGCCGCGCTGGGCGAGCAGAAGATCAGCTTCGTGGGCTACTCCTACGGCACCTACCTGGGAGCGGTCTACGGCCAGTTGTTCCCGGAGCGGGTGGACCGGATGGTGCTCGACAGCTCGGTCAACCCGGACACCTCGGAGATCTGGTACCGCAACAACCTCTCCCAGGACGTGGCCGCGCAGCGGCGCCTCGACCACTTCTTCGGCTGGGTCGCCCGGCACGACCGCACCTTCCACCTCGGCACCGAGCAGCGGGCGGTCGAGGCTGCTTGGCAGCGCACCCAGGCCGAGCTGCAGCGGGCGCCGCGCGGTCCGCTGGGTTCTGCGGAGCTGGTCGAGATCACCTTCAACGCGCTCTACGGCGAGTCCTCCTGGCAGCCGCTGGCGCAGGCGCTGGCGGACTTCCAGCTGCGCGGGAACGACCGCGCGCTGGCGGCCATGATCACGCCGAAGGACGCGCCCGCCGAGAACGGCAACGCCGTCTACACCGCCGTGGAGTGCGCGGACGCCCCGTGGCCGGCCCGGCGCGCGGAGTGGGAGCGCGACTCCCGGCGGATGGCCAGCGAGCACCCGTTCGCCGCGTGGTTCAACAGCTGGTCCGTCGCGCCGTGCCGCACCTGGCAGACCCCCCGCCAGCAGCCCACCAAGATCACCGGTGAGGACCTGCCGCCGGTGCTGATGTTCAACTCCGAGCACGACGTGGCCACGCCGCACGCGGGCGCGGTCGAGATGCACCGCTCGCTGCCGTCGTCGTTGCTGGTCACCGAGCGGGACGCGGGCAAGCACGGCGTGTTCGCCCTGGCCGGCAACGGCGAGGCGGACCGGATCGGTGCCGACTACCTGGTCAGCGGTGGGCTCCCGCCCCAGGACATCGCGATCCCCGGCCACCCGGAACCGGACCCCCTCGCCCCGGCCGCCCGCAGCTACGACCTGCGCTGATCCCCGCTGGAAACGCGGCAGGGCCGGCCCCGAGCGGGGTCGGCCCTGCTGCAAGCCGAGGTCAAAGCACGCCGTGCATGGAGCGCTTGATGCTGCGCGCGGACACCAGCAGCAGCACCGCGCAGGCGATCGTGGCGACGCCGACGATCGCGAAGTACATCTGCTGGTTGTCCACCGAGTACAGCTTGACCACCTGGGCGCCCAGGCCCTGGCCCATCGCCGGAGCCAGGAAGTACAGGCCCATGGTCTGCGAGGCGAAGACCTTCGGCGCGAGCTTGGTGCTCACCGACAGGCCGACCGGCGAGAGCATCAGCTCACCCACGGTCATGATCACGAACACCAGCGCCAGCATGAGCGGCAGGTGCTTGCCGTCGTCACCGGCCACCGACTTCGACAGCACGACCCACAGGAACGACACACCGACGAAGAACAGGCCGCCGACGAACTTCTGCGGGGTGGTTGGCTGCCGGGAGCCGAGCTTCATCCACAGCGTCGCCATCACCGGCGCCAGGATGATGATCGCCAGCGGGTTGACCGACTGGAACCAGGAGGCGGGCACGGCGAACCCGAAGACGTCGAGGTCGGTGTCGGCCTCGGCCAAGTTCGCCAGGGTGTTCGGCTGCTGCTCGAACAGCAGGAAGAACAGCGCGGTGGCCAGGAACAGCGGGATGTAGGCCAGCAGCCGGTCCCGCTCGACCTTGGTGATCTGCTTGCTGGAGAGCATGACCACGAAGTAGATGACCGGCAGCACCGCGGAGATGATGCTGATCAGGTTGACCAGGCCCTCCAGGCCCATCACACCGCTGATCGCCAGCGCGACCAGCACGACGACGAAGCCCAGCGCGATGCCGCCCGCGCGGCCCAGCACGCGGCCCTTGTGCTCGACGGGCAGCGGGTTGACCGGATCGCGGCCCGCGCTGCCCAGGTGCTTCTGGCCGAGGACGTACTGGACCAGGCCCAGCGCCATGCCGACCGCCGCCGCGCCGAAGCCGACGTGCCAGTTGACCTTCTCGCCGAGGGTCCCGACGACGAACGGCGCGATGAAGGCACCGAGGTTGATGCCCATGTAGTAGATCGAGAAGCCGGCGTCGCGGCGGGTGTCCTGCTCGCCGTAGAGGCCGCCGACCAGGCCCGAGACGTTCGGCTTGAGCAGCCCGGTACCGATCACCAGCAGCACCAGGCCCAGCAGGACGGTGGTCATGCCGCCGGGCAGGGCCAGCCCGACGTGGCCCAGCATGATGACCACGCCGCCGTAGAGGACCGCGCGCTGCGCTCCGATGATCCGGTCGGCCAGCCAGCCGCCGAGGACACCGGTCATGTAGACCGAGGCGCCGTAGACCCCCACCACCGACAGGGCGGTGGATTCGGGCAGCCCCAACCCACCTTCGGACACCGCGTAGTAGAGGTAGTACGCCAGGATGGCGCGCATGCCGTAGTAGGAGAACCGCTCCCACATCTCGGTGAAGAACAGCGTCAACAAACCGCGCGGGTGCCCGAAGAAACCCGTCTGCGGCGCGTCCGCAACCGTGGGTGTGCTCACGATCACGTCCTCTCGTGAATTCTCAGCGCGGTGGTGACCGCGACAACTTCCGCGCAGATTACTGCGAGGTAGGCTGGACCAGACCACCGGGGCGAAAAGCAGCCAACGACCGGCCACACCGGACTGGCGCCCGCGTCGCGGCCGGTGGGAAGCATGCCCCCGAGAACCCTCGCGCGCAGGTCTGCGGGGTGCGGGCCACCGGCGAACCGCGCGTGGCGCAGCTGCCGAGGCGTCCGGAACCGCCGGTATACTCGATGCGACTACTTTCACGAGGTCTTTCCGAATTCACGGGAGTGAGCACTTCAGTGCCAGCGGCACAATCCCCTGAGGGAAGCAGTACCGAGCCGGGTAGCAGACCCGGCTTCCTCAGACCCACGGGCGCGAGCACGAGGCGGGCCGAGGGTTGATCGAAATCGTGCTGGCCGTCGTCGGCCTCCTGTTCATAGCGGTGCTCACGCTGGGCACCGGTCTCGCGGTGGCCGCCGAGTTCTCGCTCACCTCGCTGGAACGCTCCACCGTGGACGCGCACGTGCACTCGGTCGGCGACAAGCGCGCCCACGCCGTGCAGCGAGCTCACCGCACGTTGTCCTTCCAGCTCTCCGGCGCGCAGGTCGCGATCACGCTGACCACGCTGATCACCGGTTACGTGGCCGAACCGCTCATCGGTGACCTGATCCAGCCGGTGATCTCCGCCCTCGGCGTGCCGCAGGGCCCGGCCGAGGGCCTGTCGCTGGCGCTGGCGATCCTGCTGGCGACCGCGCTGTCGATGGTCTTCGGCGAGATGGTGCCGAAGAACCTCGCCATCGCCCGCCCGCTGCCGACGGCGCGCGTGGTCTCGGGCTACCACGCTCGGTTCTCCCGGGTGTTCAAGTGGCTCATCGACGCCATGAACAACAGCGCGAACTGGGTGGTGCGCAGGTTGGGCGTGGAGCCGCAGGAGGAGCTGCGCTCGGCGCGCTCCCCTGACGAGCTCGGCTCGATCGTGCGCTCCAGCGCAGCCCACGGCACGCTCGACGAGGCCACCGCGCGGCTGATGGACCGCTCGCTGCGCTTCGGCGACCGCACCGCCGAGGAGCTGATGACCCCGCGCGTGCGGGTCGCCTCCCTCCAGGTCGGCGAGACCGTCGTGGACCTGCTGGACCTGGCCCGGCGCACCGGTTTCTCGCGCTTCCCCGTGCACGGCGGCGACCTCGACGACGTCCAGGGCGTGGTGCACGTCAAGCAGGCCTTCGGCGTCCCGGCCGCGCAGCGCGAGACCACGCGCGTGGAGGCGCTGACCCGGCCGGTGCCGACGGTGCCGGCCACGCTGGACGGTGACGCGCTGCTCAACCGGCTGCGCGGGTCGGGCCTGCAGCTGGCGGTCGTCGTCGACGAGTACGGCGGCACCGCGGGCATCGTGAGCCTGGAGGACGTGGTCGAGGAGATCATCGGCGACGTCCGCGACGAGCACGACCGGCTGGAGATCTCCGCCGTGCGCAGGCTCGGCGAGGACACCTGGCTGATCTCCGGCCTGCTGCGCCCCGACGAGCTCGCCGAAGCCACCGGTTTCGTGATGCCCGAGGGCGACTACGAGACCGTCGCTGGCCTGCTGCTGTGGCGGCTGGGCCGCATCCCGACCGTGGGTGACCGGCTGGACGTGGAGGGCTGGCGGCTGACCGTCATGCGCATGGACAAGCACCGCATCGCCGAACTGCGGCTGGCCAAGCAGCCCGCGCACGCCGACGCGATGGAGGTCCGCCGATGAGCGACCCCCTCGCGCTGCTGCTCGCCGTGCTCCTGCTGGTGCTCAACGCGCTGTTCGTGGGCGCGGAGTTCTCGCTGCTGTCCTCCCGGCGCGACCGGCTCGAAGCGCTGCTCACCCAAGGCGTGGGCCGCGCGCGCACGGTGATCAAGGCGAGCCAGGAGGGCTCGTTGATGCTCACCAGCGCCCAGCTGGGCATCACGCTGTGCTCGCTGGGACTGGGCCGCATCGGCGAACCCGCCGTCGCGCACGCCCTGGAAGGCCCGTTCTCCGCGGTGGGCATCCCGGAGGCGGTCACGCACGCGGTGGCGTTCACGATCGCCCTGGCGGTCGTGGTCGTGCTGCACGTGCTGGTCGGCGAGATGGTGCCGAAGAACCTGGCGCTGGCCGAGCCGGAGCGCATGGCGCTGTGGCTGGTCCCCGCGCTGGTCGGGTTCGTGCAGCTGGCCCGGCCTTTCATCGCGTTGTTCAACATGATGGCCAACGGGGTGCTCAAGCTGCTGCGGGTCGAGCCGAAGGACGAGCTGGAGACCGCCTACACCTCGGCGGAGCTGGCCGAGCTGCTCGTGGAATCCCGCCGGGAGGGCCTGCTGGAGCACTCCGAGCACCGCAGGCTCGCCCAGACGCTGTCCTCGGTGGAGCACACCGTCGCCGACGTGCTGGTGCCGCTGCCGGAGGTCACCACGCTGCCGGGGCGGCCGACACTGGGGGACGTGGAGCGGGTCGTGGCAGACACGGGCTTCTCCCGCTTCCCGGTCCGCGGCGACGACGGCCGGCTGCTCGGCTACCTGCACGTCAAGGACATCCTGGACCAGGCCGGTGAGGACCCGCAGACGCCGATCGCCGACGCCCGGCGGCGCGACCTGCCGACGGTGCCGGTCACCGCCCGGCTCGACGAGGCCATGACCTCGCTGCGCCGGGCCGGCAGCCACCTCGCCGCCGCCGTGGACTCCGCCGGCAACGCCGTCGGCGTGGTGGCGCTGGAGGACCTCGTCGAGGAGTACGTGGGCACCGTCCGCGACGGCACCCACGTCCACTGACCGGGCGAGGCGCGGGTGACCGCGCCTCGCCCAGATGGCGCAACTTCGCGAGGAACTGGACGGCCGTGCTCCCCACCGAACGGCCGTGGAATCCCGTTTTCCCAGTTCGCAGCGGGGATGCCCCCGACGCGGACGGAGATCCTCACTCGGTAGTGTCCTTGCGTGCGAGATGATCAGCTCTCGCCGTCCCACGCGGACACCTCTCCTCCCGGCCGCGTGATCGGCGGCAGGTACCGGCTGGACCGCACCATCGGCAAGGGCGGGATGGGCTACGTCTGGTCCGGCACGGACGAGGTCCTGGAACGGCCGGTGGCGGTCAAGGAACTCCACCTGCCCGCGGACATCCCCGAGGAGGAAGCGGCCGACCTCCGGGAGCGGGCCCTGCGCGAAGCGCGGGCCATGGCCACCCTCAGCCACCCCAACACCGTGATGCTCTACGACGTGGCACGCGAGGGCAGCAGCCCGTACGTGGTCATGGAACTGGTGTCGGGTCAGAGCCTGTCGGCGATCTTGAAGAAGCACCGCGCGCTCAACCACTACCAGCTGGCCGTCATGATCGACGGGGTCGCCGCAGCGCTGGAGGCCGCCCACCAGGTCGGCATCGTCCACCGCGACGTCAAGCCCGGCAACGTGCTGCTCGGCCCACGCGGGCAGGTCAAGCTCGCGGACTTCGGGCTCTCCCGCAACATCGCCGAGACCACCATGACCCGCTCCGAGGTGCTGCTGGGCACGCCCGCCTACCTGCCGCCGGAGATCGCCCGCCGGGGCGCGCTGGACGCCTACGCCGACCTGTGGAGCCTCGGCGCCACGCTCTACTCGGCCGCGGAGGGCCGCCCGCCGTACGACAAGGCCAACGACCCGCTGATCACCATCAGCGCGATCGTGCACGGTCCGCTCCCGCGCCACCACCAGACCGGCCCGATCGGCGAGGTCCTCGGCGGGTTGCTGGTCAAGCAGCCGGAGCGCCGGATGCCGCTGGTCGAGGTGCGGCGCAGGCTGCACGAGATCGTCCGCCACGCCGGTGAGGAGCCGTTCGAACCCCTGCTGGACCCCAACGCCCCCGCGGCCACCGAGCGGATCCGCACCGCTCCCCCACCCCCGGCGGTGGTCCCGCACCAGCCCACGCGGCAGGCCGACCGGCGCCAGTCCATCCCGCGCGTGACGCCGCCACCACCGTCGCACCCGCGGCCGGTGGCCGCGCCGTCCCGGGCGCAGCCGGTGATCCCGCAGCAGCAGATGCGGGCCGCGCAACCGGGGATGCCCGCGCAGTCCGGTGCCTGGCAACCACCGGCGCCCGCCAGGCGCGGCCCCGGGCGCACCACGATCCTCGCGGGGGCGTTCACGCTCGTGCTGGTGGCCGGCGCGGCCACCTTCGGGTTCCTGGCCGGAGGCGACGACACCGACCCCGAAGGCCCCTCGACGACCGAGCGGCGCACCGCGTTCGGCACCGCCTACCAGCCGCTGCAGGCGGAGCAGGCAGGCTCGGTGGGACGCTCGATCAAGGGCGGCAACCAGGCGGGCATCCGCTTCGCCGGCCCGCTGGTGACCGGGGACGTGCTGCGCTTCGACGCGGTCGACTTCGGCACCGAAGGCGCCCGCGAGGTCTCCGCGCAGCTGCGCACCTCTGTTCCGGAGTCGGTCCAGGCCAAGGTCACCGTTCGACTGGGCAGCCCGTCCGGCGAGGCCGTCGGGCAGATCAGGGTAGCGGCGCTGCGCGGCAACACGGCGTGGAAGGAGGTTCCGGTGAAGCTCACCCGGCAAGTCACCGGCACCCACGCTGTCTACCTGGTCGTCAGCGCAGCGACGGGTGTGGAGGCGCTGCAGCTCGATTGGGTCGAGTTCCACCGCTGAACCCCGGCCCGCTACCCTGACCAGCGATGTTGGTGCTGAGCGAGCAGGAGTGGCGGGAGCGCCGCACCGCCCACCGCGAACGGGTGGCCCGGTGGACCGAGCCGCACCGCCGGCGTCAGCACCAGCAGCGCAAGCACCCGGTGCTGGACTTCTTGTTCACCTACTACTCCTTCCGCCCGGCACGCTTGGAGCGCTGGCAGCCCGGCGTCGGCGTGGCGCTGGAGGACGGTCGGGAGTTCTTGTCCCGCAAGGGTTTCGTCGAGACGCCCGAGGGCGTGGCGCTGGACCCCGCGGCGCTGACCGACAAGCGGCGCGACTCGGCGGAGTTCATCCTCGGCCTGCTCAGCGCGACCGCCTCCCGCTCGGCGCGGCTGGGCTGCTTCGGGCTGCACGAGTGGGCGATGGTCTACCGGACCGAGCCCGGCGACGTGCGGCACAGCGGGTGGCCGCTGCGGCTCGGGCACGACGGCACCGACGAGGTCGTGGAGTCGATGCCGATCAGCTGCACGCACCACGACGCGTTCCGCTTCTTCACCCCGCAGGCCCGCCCGCTCAACGCCCACCAGCCGACGCGGGCCGACCAGGTCCGGTGGGAGCAGCCGGGTTGTCTGCACGCGAACATGGACCTGTTCAAGTGGGCCTACAAGCTCGATCCGTTCGTGCCGGGTGAGCTGATCGCCGACTGCTTCGAGCTGGCGGTGCGAGTGCGCGAGCTGGACATGTGCGCCAGCCCCTACGACCTCAGCGAGCTCGGTTACGAGCCGGTGCCGATCGAGACGCCGCACGGCCGCGCCGAGTACGTGCGCCGCCAGCGCGAGTTCGCCGAGGAGGCAGCGGGCCTCCGTTCCCGGCTCATCGAGACCTGCCGCGACATCCTCAACTTGGGCGCGAAGCAGGCTGCCTGACGGCTCGCCCAGCTAGCTTTCTGCTGCGAGGGGTTCGCGGCTACCGGCGGGCACGACATCCCCCTCGGGGGGCGCCCGAAGTCGTCTGAGCTGCCGTGCCATCGCGACCGCCGCGGTTCCCGCCCCGAGCACCTGGGCCGCGACCGCCGCGATGACGGGGTCGCCTGGCGGCACCAGCACCGCTGCCAGGACCACCGCACCCGCCGCCCAGGACATCGCGACCGTTCGGCACCGGCCTTGCGCTACCAGGGCCGCGTTCAGCACCTGCGCTGCCATCAGCAGCGTGGTGCCGCCGACCAGGCACAGCAGGATCACGAGCGGCAGGGCATCTCGTGTTCCGAAGAGCTCCCGCGAGGCCCATGCGCCGAACCCGAAGAGGCCCACCAAGCCGATCGTCGCGATCAGGAGCGCTACCGCGAGGCCGCCCCGCAGCGTCCGCCGGAACCGGCAGTGCTCCGCACGCGCCACAGCACCGGTCAACGCCGTGAGCAAGAGCACCTGCACCGGCGAGAAGACGAACAGCGGGATCCTCGCCAGCAGCAGCCCCGCGGCGAACGCCGCGGCCAGTGCAGCATCCTGCGCTCGAGTGGTCACGACGACGACCGGCACGTTGGCCATCACGTACGTCAACAACGTCGTCACCACCAACGACGGCAACCCTCCGGTGGCGTCCGGCTTCGCCGTGCCGGGGTGGACGGCAGGCCCGCGCACTTCCGGCTCCGCGAGCGCCGGCTGCACGGGCGCACGCCCCTCTCGCGCACGCCACCTCCACGCGCACAACGCGCCCACGAGCGCGCTGCACCCCGTCCCGGCTGCGAAAACGGCCGAGTACCAGCCCACTGGAATCGGACCGGCGATCAAGGCGGAACCCACGAGCACCAGCCGTCCGAGTCCCTCCGCACCCAACGTGGCCGCGTAGCCGCGAACATCCCGCAGACCGGCGAGCACACCGCGCACCAGGGACATCATCGCGGTCAGCCCAGCGGTGACCGCGGCAACGACCGCGAGCCCGCCGTGCCCGGCGAACGCGTCACCGATGAGGAAGGGGGCGCACACCGCCAGTGCGAGCAGTACCAGGCCGAGCATCCCCACCACGCGGGCCGCCGTCCAGGTGAGGACCGGGAGCACCCGACCGCCGCACTCGACGACGAACACGGTGCGACGGCTCACCTCGTGCTCCACGGCGAGGAAGACACCCGGGCCGACGATGTTCGCGATCGTGTACAGCGTGGCCACCGCCGCGGCCTCCGCAGGGGCGAAGAGCTGGCCGGCGACCGCGACGAACGCGTACCCGGCCACCCCGACCAGAACGGTTCCCGCAGCGAGCGTCACAGCGTTCCCGGACCGACCACCTGCGTTCACGGCCCTGAACGCTACGCCTGCGGAACGACCCGCGCAGCCCACAGGAGTCCACAAGAGACAGAGAGTCCTGCGAACCGCATCGCACCCACTTCCCTTGTGGAATGCGAAGTTCCGCTCCCCCTCCGGCAGCACCGTGGACCCGCTCGAAGCGACAACGTGACAGCTTCACCCCCTCGGAATCCCACCACCACGGGAAAGTCACGTCTTCGAGTGGTGTGCTCGCTCCCCGTTTGCAGCTCCTGCGCCACGCGCCCAACGCTCTTAGCGCGGTGCGGCGGCGGGCGGACGCGTCACCGAAGAAGCGAACTCAACTTCGTCATTCAGGAGGCGTTCTGTGCGCGCACTGGTAACCGGCGGGGCCGGCTTCATCGGCTCACACCTAGTGGACCAGCTCGTCGGCCACGGACATCGGGTCTGCGTGGTCGACGACTTCAGCCGGGGAAGCCCGGACAACCTGATCGCCTCGCTCGACACCGGACGGGTCGCTCTGCACCGTGTCGACGTCTGCTCGCCCGAACTCGTCGCCCTCACGCACCACCACCGCCCGGAGGTCGTGTTCCACCTCGCCGCGCAGATCGACGTGCGCGCCAGCGTTGATGATCCGCTGACAGATGCTCGTGCCAACGTCCTGGGCGCAGTCAACGTTGCTGAGGCGGTCAGGCTTTCGGGGGCTCGCAAGGTCGTCTACGCCACGTCCGGAGGCTCGATCTACGGGCACGCCGACGTGGTGCCCACCGACGAATCCGCGCCTGCGCGGCCTTTCTCGCCGTACGCGGCGTCGAAGCTCGCGGGTGAGATCTACTTCAACTCCTACTCACGACTGCACGGCCTCGATTGCACCCACCTGGCGATGTCCAACGTGTACGGGCCCCGTCAGCTCTCCCGAGGAGAGGCAGGCGTGGTCTCCGTGTTCGCGACCGCGATGCTGGACCGCGCGCGAACCGTGATCTACGGAGACGGCTGCAACACCCGCGACTACGTGCACGTCGACGACGTCGTCGCCGCGTTCCTCGCCGCCGCCGGCGAACCCGGCTCCGGTCAGCGCTACAACGTCAGCACCGGCGTGCCGACCTCCGACCGTGAACTGCACACCATCGTCGCCGCGGCGGCCGGCGCTCCCGACACCCCGACGTTCATGCCCGCGCGGAAGGGCGATGTGCGCCGCTCGGTGTTGGACCGCACCCGCATCGGCACAGAGCTCGGTTGGAAGCCCCAGATCGACCTCGTCACCGGGGTCGGAGACCTCGTGAGGCACTTGCGGTCGCGGAGGAGCGCGCCAGTCGCCTGAAAACGCCTCTCCGGGCCTCTTAGCACACCGCAGGTTCACGGGTTGCGCTCGCGCTCCTCGTCGAGCGCGACTGCGCGCGCCAGCCGCGACAACCGCACCCGCAGCTCCTTGAAACGCAGGTAGGTGTTCAGGGAGAAGAAGGCGAACGCCGTCACCAGGCCGTAGAGCAGCAGGTCCGATCCTCTCCCCACGCCCACCGACGCCGCCAACGCCGTCAGCGCCTCCGGGCGCAGCACTGCGAAGACGCCGAAGCCCAAGAACATCACGAACCCGATCCGCACCGCGGCCGAAACGTAGGTCGTGCCGTGGTGCCGCAGGAAGAACACCAGCAGCGCCGCCACCGCTGCTACCAGGATCACCTGAATCATCATCGCAAGCTCCCCGATTTGGTGCGCACCACCGCGTCGAACGCGATGTTGACCGCGTTGAGCAGGGACTGTCCTTTCGCCATCGAGTAGGCGGTGTACCGAATGGTCACCGGGACCTCCCCGACCCGCCAGCCGCGGCGCCGGATCAAGCTGATGATCTCCGACGCGTGCCCCATGCCGTCGCTGGTGATCTCCATCGTCTCGGCGACCGTCCGGTTGAACGCTCGCAATCCGTTGTGCGTGTCGGAGAGCCGCAACTGTCGGAGGCTCGGACTGCACCGCACCACTGTGCGCAGGACCGCACGTTTGAGCAGGGGGACCGACACCGAACCACTGCCGAACCGAGTGCCGATGACCATGTCGTGGTCACCCCTCGCCAACTCGTCGAGGAGTGAGACCGCGTCTTCCACCTGGTGCTGGCCGTCGGCGTCGAAGGTCAGGAACCAGCGAGCGCCCGGGCGTTCTCGTGCGAACTCGATTCCCGTCTGCAACGCGGCGCCCTGGCCGAGGTTCACCGGATGGTGGACCACGACAGCGCCAGCGCGACGCGCGAGCGCGGCCGAACCGTCGGTGCTGCCGTCGTCGATGCACACGACGTTCGGGAACGTTCGTCTGAGCTCGGCAACCACCTCGTGGATGATCGTCGCCTCCTCGTACATCGGGATGATCACCCACACGTCGTCCCGTGCAGTCACCACGTTCCCCCTCCCCTGTCTGGCTCGACGGCCGACGTGACCGGTTCGAGCTGGTCGAAGCAGGCCGCCAACGCGAACAAGGCGAGTTCGCCATGCCTGTGGACGAGCCGGAACCCGCTGTTGTCCGTGGGCTCGCGCACCCCTGGGTAGTCGTGAACCCTCGAATCCGTGGGCCAGAAGTTCTTCTCACCCACGATCAGGTACCGCACGTTGAGCTTCTTCGCGATCCTGCACACGTGCGGGTCGGACGCGGCGCGGACGAGGTTGCGCGCCAGGTAGTCCTGCTCAGGTGTTCTGGTCCGACCATCCAGCTGTCCGAAGAGGACACGGCGTCCCTGCAACGGCCACAGCAGCGCGCTGCCGTCCCACGGGTTGTTCGCGACGACGGCACCGGGTTCGACGCGGTCGCGGACCTGCTCGAAGAACTCCAGTTCCTCCGGACTCACCAGGTTGGTCCCCGGTACGTTCTCCACGGCGAAGGTGCTGTGCACCGCCAGCGCGTTGCGGCCCTGGTGCATGCCCTTCGTCGCTCCCGCGATCACCAGCGCGATCAGCAACGTCATCGCGCCGGCCGGCACCGCGATCCGGACGCCGCTCCTCCTACCGACCCAGTCGGCGATCGCGACCGTGCCCAGGGCCGCCAGCGGCACGCCGGTGATCGGCAGCATGGCCGCCAGCCGCCAGGAGTCGCTGTACCAGAAGCCGGTCACCACCATCGTCCACGGTGATTGCACCGACGCGGCCATCACGAACAGCGCCGCGGAAACCGCGTGGACCGCGGGGATCCAGCGCAGCGCCGGGTCACGGAGCGACCGCACGAGGCCGACGACAGTCACCGCCGCGAGCAACCACTCCGCACGCCGTCCGTGCGTGGCGTGCAGCAGCACCTCGCCCACGGCTGCGGCCGACGTGGATTCCGGCGGCCACCAGGTGGCCGCGACCTCGTGCATCACGGGCGTCAGACGCAACGCAGCCAGGAGCAGCACCGGCAACCCCACGGCTCCCGCCACCGACCACCTGAAGCCGGGAAGACGGGCGTCAGCGGTCGCACGGAAGCGGCGCACGCTCACCAGCAGAGCCACGACCAAGGCCATGACCAAGAAGCTCACCACCGCGTTCGGGTGCGCCAGGCCCATTCCGACCAGGACGACGACCAGGAGCACGAGCGCGCGAGGCCGTCCCACCACGTCGTCGACGGCCTGCCCCAGCACCGTCAACACCAGGCCCAAAGCGGTGGGCACGAGGCTCAGCCCCAACAGGTTCGGCCACAGCACGCCCCACTGCAGCAACCCCCAGGGGAACGCGGCGAACCCCACCGAGTAGAGCCCGGTCACGATCAACACCGCTGGTCGTGGGCCGAAGACCTGGCGCGCCAAGAAGATGCACGCCAAGGGCCACACCAGCACGGCGATCAGCCCGGAGACCGCGTTGGCCGCGGCGGGGATCGACCCGTCTCCTCCCGAGGCGAGCACCAACGCGGTGACGTCGTGCCACGCGGCCGGGTACCACCGAGGCGAGACTCCTGGTACGTCCAAGGCACGCAGCGACAGCGATGAGGCCTCGCCCGTGTCCCGGATCGCCGCGAGCGCCGTGTAGTGGAACACGGCATCGAAGCTCTGCGACAACGCGTCCGGCGACCGCAACGCGCGCACCAGCACGATTCCGCCGAGCACGCCCCCGACCAGCGCACCTCCCGCTGCGCACGCGCGCACCACCCCTCGGTCGTGCCGGGGAGGTCGGAGGAACAGCCCGTTCACCGCCATTGCGAGAGCAGTTGCAAACGCGACAGCGCACAAGGCGGCGGTCGGCGTCCACCGCACCTGCAGGGGTTCAGCGGCGAGCGCAGCCAGCGCCAGCGTCGTCACAGCCAGAGCCGGAGCCATCGCCCACGCCGCGCATCCCCGCAGTCGCACCGCCGCTGCCACCGGCAACCCGGCCAGCAACAACCACACCAGTGCAGCCACCCACACCGGGCTCGCGTGCGCCCAGACGCCGATCATCGTCACCTCACGGTGTCCACGCCAGGGGAGACCCCGTGCTGCGGACGCGTGTCGAGCCCACGGATCGCGCGCAGGTCCACCCGGTAAACCGTGACCGCTCCACTGCGGAACTCAGCACGGACCTCCGGCAGGGCTTCCAGACCCCGCAACCCCGGTGCCAACCCGTACTGCGGTCCGGCAACCCAGTTCGCGGGCGCTCCGGCCGAACTGATCTTGGGCGTGTTCTCGTCCACGTAAACCCAGGCGATGTTGAGCTCGGTGAGGAGGCGTCGAGTGCCGCGGTTCGTGCGGTACTCGTTGAAGTCGCGCAGCAGCGAGTAGCTCGGCGACCACGCGGCGACTCCCAGCGGCATCACGTTCACCACGGGTACCCCGCCGAGGACGTACAGGTACGTCGATCCGTCGTTGGCGGAGTTCAACACCCGCTCCCCAGGGCCCACACGCGGAGCGAGCCACCGGATCGCGGCGAGGTCGTCCACCGAAACCCGAACGTACGGTGTGGGGCTGCTGAACCTGCTGGCCACGGTGGCCTGGTCGAGGCGCAGGTACCCCGGCAGGCACAGGACGCCGTAAACGGAGGTCAGCACCACCACGAGCCCGAGCGCACCCCACCTCCCGGGCGGGCGGTGCACTGACGGGATCCTGGCAAGCCGCCGCGCCAGTGCCACCGCCGAGAACACGACTCCCAACGCCGCGATGACGGGCACGAACAGGTTCAGGTGGCTCGCTATGCGGAAGGTCGCGTTGTAGAAGAACCGGGTGATCACCGTCTCCCACCCGCGCCCGGGGCTGAGGGACATGGACAGGACCACCACCGCCCACACCGCCCAGGTCGTGATCAGCCCCCACGGTCCGCGCCTGATCAGGATCGCCGCCAGACCTACCAGCGCCAGCAGCATCACCGCGCGCTGCCCAGCGCCGAGCGGCACCACGTCGCCGGGGAAGCCGTCGAAGGGGATCGCGAAAACCCGGCGCACGGCGCCCGTCAAGGACTCAGCCGGCTTCTCCGACGGGAACGACGTCACGACCGCGCGCTGGGGCAGCACCGGTACGAGCACCGGCAGTGAGAGGAGCCCGCCCACCACCGACGCCGCACCCACAGCGCGCAACCGCCCCACGACGAATTCGGCTCCACCTCGAGAGAAGAGCTCGCCCGCGCACCAAGCCACCACGCTGACACCCACGGTGACGCAGGCGCTCGGGTGCACGGCCACCGCCCCCGCGAGCGCAAGACCCGCTGAGAGCACTGCACCACGTGTCGGCGGCATCGTCACGAGCACGGCCAGGATTCCCGGTGCCATCGCCAGCGCGGCAGCGGTGGGAAGCATCCCGCCGACGTGGTTGAGCAGGAACATGGGTTGCTGCAGGCCGATCGCCACCACAGCGGCCGTTCCTCCTGCGAGCACCGCGATCCCGGGGGAGATCCTCGACCGCCGCGCGGCCACCCCCGCCAGCACGGCCACCGACACCGGCCACACCACCGCGCTGACCACGACCGTCATCGCGTTCAAGCCGACCACGGCATCCCCGGCGAACCGCGCCACGACGGCAGCGAGCACGTGCAATCCCGCTGGATACGGCTGAGCCGGTGTGCCGGTGAGGAGGTCCGCCGGCAGCAGTTGCCACGGAGCGCCCCGCCCGGAGCGTTCGACGAACGCCGTCAACGTCGTGTGCACGACCATGTCGTGCTCCTGCGGGAGGGTGCGGAGCGAGCCCATGCCGCCCCACCACGCGCGGACGCCGGCCGTGATCGCACCGAGCACCAGCACGACACCGAGCGCGACACCCACCGAGTCAACCGGCTTGGGACGTTTCCACCCCGTCGACGGCGTTCCCGGGTACCGCGACCAGGTCCACACACCGGCGAGCGCCAGCAACCCGGCGACCAGGACGAGCGGCACCGGACCGTACGGAACACCGGCCACCGCGCAGCCCATCGCAGTCAGCGAGGCGATCCCGCACGAAATCGGCGGTGCCAGACCGATCAACGTGCTCACCCGTGTCACCCGTACCGCCAGCAGCGCGACCACGCCGGGAACGAAGAGCACCAACACCGCCACGGCGAGGACCCACAGGTCGTCCACCGTCTGCGACATCGACTGCGTCATCGGCACCTCCCGCGGGCACGCAGGTCGCCGCGATCGAGCAGGGCCTTGATCACAGCACAGGAAAGCTAAAACACGGCACGCAAGATCGCACCGACACACAAGGCCGGACGCCCGGACGAGGGATCACGCGTTCGCGGACGCTGCTCGCACGAATTAGCGTCGCGACGAAGCAGCAACGCAAAGCCCGAGCACTACTCAAAAAGGTTTCACATGGCCAAGACGCTGGCCGGCATCCCCGCAACGACACGCTCACCGCGGGCGGCGTTGCCGCACCGACCACCCTGGGGCCCGATCCTCTCCACCGGGTGTGGTACTGCGCTCATCGCGCTGCACGCGCGAGCCTACGGGGCGTGGCTCATCGATGATGCGGGCATCACGTTCGCTTACGCGCGCAACCTCACCAGCGGCGAAGGATGGGTGCTCCAGCCCGGCCTACCGCCCGTTGAGGGCTATTCCAACCCCACTTGGCTGGCCTTGCTGGCCCTCGGGCGAGTACTCGGAGTGTTCGATTCCGGAACGGTTTTCGGGATTCCCGACTACGTCGTCTTCCCGAAAGCGCTGGCACTGTTCTGCTGCGCAGGTGTTCTCGGCTTCTCGTACGTAGCTGCCCGTGCGCTCACCAACCGGGCCGCGTGGGCACCGTTCATCACTGGTGCGGTGCTGGCCGCACTGCCGTCGTTCGTGATGTGGAGCTTCTCCGGTTTGGAGAACCCGCTCTACGCGTTCATCACCGCAGCGATGGCCACGCTGCTGCTCCGCGCCCGGCTCGCCGGTACCCTGCTGCACTGGCGCGTCGCCGCCGGTTCGGGGGCCGTAGCGGTGCTGGCCGCACTGACGCGGCCAGACGGAGCGCTGCTCGCCCTCGCCTTCCCGTTGCTGGTCTTGTGTTCGTCCCGACACGAACCCCGCGCAGCGATCCGAGCCATCCTCGTCTTCTGCTCGTCCTTCATCGTCCCCTTCGGACTCGTGGTGCTGTGGCGGTTCCTCCACTTCGGACTTCTCGTCCCCAACACGGCCGTCGCCAAAGGCAGCGTCTCGCTCGGGTGGCACCAGGTGGAGGGGCTGAGCGCACTCGTCGCCTACCCCGGCTGGTTCGTCGTCTTCGCGTTCCTCGCGGGCCTGGGGGTGCTGGCACGCCACCGCGAACCCCGCACGGCGCTTCCCGCGCTGCTGATCCCGCTCACCCTCGCGGTTCTCTCCTACACCCTGCTACCCCAGGACTGGATGAGCCACCACCGCTTCGCCACTCCGGTGTGGACACTCGCGGCGATGTCCACCGCCCTCGTCGTCGTGATCGGCGTTGCCGAGCACCGGGGCACGTTCCGAATCCTGCTCGTGCTGGTCTCTCTGCTCGCCGGGGTCCTCAGCGCGCCTCGCCTGTACCGCGACGCCACCTCCTTCCGCACGGCACCCGACGTCCCCCTGTGCTCGGTCGCTGAACGCTACGGTCGCGTGCCCGATCACTACGCGGACCTCCTCGGCCTTCGGAACGGCACCCTGCTCGTCCCCGATGTGGGGGGCACCACGTTGACCAGCCGGCTCCACGTCGTCGATCTCGCCGGGCTGACCGACGCCGCCATCGCCGAGCACTACCGCCGGGGCGACATGCGCGGCCTGCGCGACCACGTCTTCGACCACGTGCGTCCCACGATCATCCACGCCCACGGGCACTGGAGCCGCACCACCGGCGTCCTCGACGATCCACGGCTGGCCCGTGACTACGCGCTCGTCCACACCGACCAGGCTCTCGCTCCCAACCAGGACTGGGTTCGTGAAGACGTCCTCCCTGGTCCCGAGCGACTTGCAGCCCTCCGCGCCGACGCCCAGCGCTACATCGACGAGATCGACCTCCGGGACGCCACGGCGCCCACGCGCTCCTGCGGCCCGGTTCTCCGTGACGGTCGTTGACACGACCGACAGCGCGCTTCACCACCCGCGTCGCCTTCGGGCCGCTCTCAGCCGGAACGCCGCTCAGGGCGTGTGAGCTCGCGTTCGACCGGGCGTCGGGCGAAGGTCGCGAACACCAGGACCGCCGAGAGTGAGAGCGCACCCACCACCACGCCCATCGGCACGGCCGTGTCCGAGCCGGCGATGCCCACCAGCGGCGAGACCAGTCCGCCGATGAGGAACTGCAGCACGCCCAGCAGCGCGGAGGCGCTCCCGGCGGTCTCGCGGTGGCTGGAGAGAGCGAGCGCGGTGGCGTTCGGGAACACCAGGCCGATGCTGGCCACGGTGAGGAACAGCGCGGGCAGCAGAGCCGGCAGTCCCAGCCCGAGCGCGGTGGAGGCGAACACCGCAACGCCGCCGAGGGCGTTGCCGCCCAAGCCGATCGCCAGCAGCCGCCGCGAGTCGACCTTGCCGACCAGCAGGCCGTTGACCTGGCCCATCGTCACGATGCCGATGGAGTTCACGCCGAAGACCAGGCTGAACTGCTGCGGCGACAGGTGGTGGACGTCCTGCAGCACGAACGACGAGCCCGAGATGTAGGCGAACATGGCGGCGAAGGCCAACGCGGCCGAGAGCGCGAAGCCGAGGAACGTGCGGTCGCGCAGCAGACCGCCGAAGGTGCGCAGGGTCTGCGGCAGGCTGCCGGGCTGCCGCCGCTCGCGCGGCAGCGTCTCCGGCAGGGCGAACACGGCGGCGACCAGCAGGGCGGCGCCGATGGCGCACAGCGTCACGAACACCCCGCGCCAGGAGGTGACGTGCAGCAGCTGCCCGCCGACCACCGGCGCGAGCACCGGGACCACGCCGTTGACCAGCATCAGCAGCGAGAAGAACTTCGCCAGCGCGACGCCGGAGAACAGGTCGCGCACCACGGCTCGCGCGATCACGATCCCGGCCGCCCCGCCCAAGCCCTGCACCAGCCGCAGCGCGGCCAGCGCGTAGGCCGAGGGTGCCAGGGCGCAGGCCAGCGAGGCGAGGGCGTAGAGCACCACTCCGACCAGCAACGGACGGCGGCGGCCGTAGGTGTCCGACAGCGGACCCATCACCAGCTGTCCCAGCGCGAGGCCGGTCGTGCACGCCAGCAGCGAGAGCTGCACCTGGGAGGCTCCCGCGTGCAGGTCTCCGGAGATGGCCGGCAGCGCGGGCAGGTACATGCCCATCGACAGCGGTCCGAACGCCGACATGCCACCCAGGATCAGCGCGTACTTCGCCCGCGACGGCTCAGCCATCCCACCCTCGATCGTTCGCCCTGCAAACCACTTCGGACACCACGGTAACCCGCAGCGCAGGGCGGGGCGATGAGTCGTTCACCGCACCGCAGGAGCGGTTCCGGATCGACCGGACGAAGGGGACGGATCTGATCAGCGGCCCCAGAGGGGGCCGTGCCAGCCGGAGGTGCCGCGCAGGTCGCGCTTGAGCAGCTTGCCGCCGGGGTTGCGCGGCAGCGGCTGGTCGCTGAGGCGCAGGAACTGCGGGATCTTGAAGTCCGCGAGCTGCTGCTTGAGGTGCGCGAGGAGCGCGTCGGTGTCGAACGACTCGTCGGCGACGACGACGGCACCGACCTTCTCCCCCATCACGTCGTCCGGGACGCCCACGACCGCGGCCTCGACCACGCCCGGGACGGAGGCCAGCGCGTTCTCGACCTCCACGGAGTAGACGTTCTCCCCACCCCGGTTGATCACGTCCTTGGCGCGGTCGGCGAGCTTGACGAGCCCGTTCTCCTCGATGCGAGCCAGGTCGCCGGTGTGCAGCCAGCCGTCGACGAAGGTCTCCGCGGTGGCCTCGGGCTTGTTCCAGTACCCGGCCACCACGTTGGGCGCGCGGATGAGCAGCTCACCGACGCCGGTGTCCGGGTCAGGTTCGTGCAGCGCCACGTCGACCACCGGCGCCGGGAACCCGACCGAGTCGGCGTGCTCGACGGAGTGCTCGTGCGGCAGGAAGGTGGAGATCGAGGAGGTCTCGGTCAGTCCGAACCCGTTGCCCACGCGGGCCTGCGGGAAGGCGGCCTTGATCCGCTCGACCAACGCGGGGGCCATCGGCGCGCCACCGTAGGAGACGTGCTGGACCGCGCTCATGTCGAACGCGCCGAAGTCGGGTTGCTTGAGCGCCAGCGCGTAGATCGCCGGCACCGTGGTGAACATGGTGATCCGCTCTTCCTCGATGACCTGCAGGAACTGCCGCACGTCGAACTTCGGCATCACCACGGTCGTGCCGCCGAAGGACAGCTGCAGCAGCAGCTGGGTGTTGCAGCCGGTGACGTGGAACAGCGGAACGGACACGAGGTTGCGCGTCTGCCAACCGGTTCCGGCGTCGATGCCCTTGACGCGGCACACGTTCTCCACGTTGGACAGGAAGTTCTCGTGGGTGGTCATCGCGCCCTTGGGGCGCCCGGTGGTGCCGCTGGTGTAGAAGATCGCCGCGACCTCGTCCCGCGAGAGGTCGTCGACGACGAACGGCCGGCCGTCGGGCAGCGGCTCACCCGGGTGGAAGGTGAACACCGCACCGGAGTCCTCCAGGACGTAGTCGACCTCGGGCTGCGCGAAGCGGGTGTTCACCGGGACCGCGATCGCTCCGGCCAGCTGGGTGCCGAGGAACGCCAGCACCCAGTCGACGCCGGCGGGCAGCAGGTTGGCAACCCGGTCACCGCGCCCGATGCCGACCTCGCGCAACCCGCCCGCGACCCGCGACGCCTGCCGCCAGAGCTCGCGGTAGGTCAACCGACCACCGCCGAGCTCCACGAGCGCTTCTCGGTCGCCGAAGCGCTCGACGGTCTCGCGCAGCATGTCCACCAGCGAATCCGCCAGCCCCGTGTAGTGGGCGATGCCTCGCTCGTCGCGCTCGATGCCGGACCTGTCGAACATCCTGACCTCCCGCCGCAGTGACCGCGATCACGGTCACCTCCCGGATGGCGGCGGTCAAGTTCTCACGGCACGCGGAACCCGAACGGCAGCTCCAACCGGTGGGTCGCCAGCACCTCCTCGTCGGCCAGCAGCTCGGGGGTGGGGCCGTCGGCGACGACCTCGCCGTGGTCGATGATCACGCTGCGCGGGCACAGCTGCAGCGCGTAGGGCAGGTCGTGGGTGACCATGAGCATCGTGCCGCCGACCTCCAGCAGGACTTCGGCGAGTTCGCGGCGCGCCACGGGTTCCAGGTTCGCCGAGGGCTCGTCGAGCACCAGCAGCTCCGGACGGCACGCCAGCACCGCCGCGAGGGCGACGCGCTTGCGCTGGCCACCGGAGAGGTGCAGCGGAGAGCGGTGGGCGTGCTCGGCCATGCCGACGGCGTCGAGCGCTTCGTGGACCCGCTGCTCGAGCTCGGCGCCCCGGACGCCGAAGTTGGCGGGACCGAACGCCACGTCCTCCCGGACGGTCGGCATGAACAGCTGGTCGTCGGGGTCCTGGAAGACCAGCCCCACGCGGCGCCGGACCTCCTTGAGCTGCTTGGGCTCCACCGGGAGCCCGCCGACGGCGATGCTGCCCGCGGTGGGCCGCAGCACGCCGTTGAGGTGCAGCGTCAGGGTCGTCTTGCCCGCGCCGTTGGGGCCGAGCACGGCGACCCGCTCCCCCGGCTCCACGCGCAGGTCGACGCTGGTCAGCGCGCGGTGCCCGTCGGGGTAGGCGTGGGCGAGGCCGCGGATCTCCAGCGCGGGCGCGCTCACCGCTTCGCCGACCTCGGCGGGCTGTTCGGTCACGCGGTCCACAACGACACCCCCAGCACGACCGCCGCTGCGGCGGGCGCGGTCAGCCCCACGCTCCAGGTCTTCCACGAGGTCCGGTGAGCCGGTTCCAGCTCGGGCATCGCGCCGCCCCAGCCGCGCGAGAGCATCGCCAGGTGCACGCGCTCGCCGCGCTCGTAGGAGCGGATGAACAAGCTGCCGATCCCGCGCGCGGTCGCGCCGACCTGCCACAGGAACCGCGGGTCGTGGCCGCGGGAGATCCGCGCGACGCGCATCCGCGCCGCCTCGGCCACGATCACCTCGGCGTAGCGCAGCATCAGCGTGATGATGGTGATCACCAGCGCAGGAGCGCGCAGCCGTTGCAGGCCGAGGACGATCTCGCGCGGTGCGGTGGTGGCCGCCAGCAGCAGCGAGGTGCCCAGCCCGAGGGTTCCCTTGGCCATGATGTTGAACCCGGCCAGCAGGCCTTCGGTCGACAGCCCCAGCCCGGCGACCTCGGTCGTCGGTCCGCCTGCGGTGAACGGCAGCAGCAGTGCCAGCACCACGAACGGGACCTCGATGAGCAACCGGGTCGCCAGCCAGCGCGGTGGGACGCGCGCGATCCCGGCCAGCACCGCCAGCAGCGCGGCGTAGCAGCCGAAGGCGCCGAAGAGCTCGCGCGGGGTGGCCACCACGCACAGCACCAGCAGGAACGCGGCCGCGATCTTCACCTGCGGGTCGAGCCGGTGCAGTGCCGTGTCACCGGGCAGGTGCAAGGCATCGGCGTGCCCGGCGCCCACCTAGGCCTCCCCTGACCCGGAGCGGCGCCGCAGCACCCAGAACAGGCCTCCCGCGGCGGCCAGCGTGACCACCGCGCCGATGACCCCGGCGACGCCGGTGAAGCGGTCGTCGCCGCCGACGGTGTAGTCGGCCAGCGGGCCGTCGGCCAGCGCGTGGTCGCCCGCGTTCTGGGCGATGCACCTGCCCTCCAGCGACTCGCCCTGCCCGCTCTCCACGACGGTGCAGCCCTGCTGGGTGACCGCGTCGAGGCCGTCGGGGTCGGAGTCGGCGAAGTAGGCCACGCCGCCGGCGACGGCGAGCACGACCACGGCGAAGATCAGCAGGAAGCGCTTCATCGGACGACCTCCGGGGTACGGGCACCGCGCAGCAGGTGGACGAGATCGGGTCGGGCCGCCGCGACGGCGCCGACGGTGGCCGCAGTGATGAGCCCTTCGCCGAGGCCGATGAGGGCGTGCACGCCGACCAGCGCGACCGACACGGTGGGCAGGCTGAACCCGGCGTCACCGCCGGTCGCGTACTGGACGAGGAACCCGCACGAGGCCAGCACGGTGTTGACCCATCCGGCGACGAACGCCGTGGTCAGCAGACCGGCCCTGCTGCGCGTGGCGAGCCGGCGCAGCGCGAGCGCCACGAGGTAGCCCACGGCGGTGCCGATCAGCGCCATGTTGGTGATGTTCGCGCCGAGCATCGTCAGACCGCCGTCGGCGAACAGCAACGACTGCACGACCAGCACGATCGCAACGCACAGCGCACCGACCCACGGGCCGGCCAGGATCGCCGCCAGCGCGCCGCCGAGCAGGTGGCCGCTGACGCCGGGCAGCACCGGGAAGTTGATCATCTGCGCGGCGAAGACGAACGCCGCGACCAGACCGGCCATCGGGGCCGTGCGGTCGTCGAGGTCGGCCCGCGCGCGCACCAGCGCCACGGCCAGGCCGGCTATCGCCACCGCAGCGAAGAGCACCGCTGTCTGGGCGTTGAGCAGCCCGTCGCTCATGTGCATGGCGAGCGTCGTGGTGGGCACTGGCCTTCCTCTCCCCGAACCGGGTCATCCCCCGTTGGGACGACCGCGGGTCAAGGGTAGTTGCCGATCACCCGCTATCACCAGATCTTGGCAAGAGGCGCTCGTCGCAATCCCGCGCGAACAGCACCGCCGGCCCGGGCGATCGCCCGGGCCGGCGGTGCGGAAACCTGCTGTAGGTCGTGCGCCGCTCAGTCGCGCACAGCGAGCGCGAGCTCGCCGTTGCTGTCCTTCTCCGCGTCCAGGGTCTTGTCACCCAGCAGCTCGGAGACCTCCTTCTCCAGGAAGATCCGGACTCCGTTCTCCTCGATCACCTCGTCGCCCTCCTGGGGTTCCTCGGCGATCGACGCCTGCAGCCCTTGGCCGGCCGGCGCGATGCGCAAGCCCGAGCTGGCCGGAGAGTCGCCGCCGACGAGGACGAGCTTGATGACCTCCACGGCGCTCTCACTGATGGTGAGCATGGTGCTCAACTCCTCTCGGAGCCGGTCGGTTGAAGGGGCCACCGTGTCACTGCCGGGACCGGACGCGCAAACCGACCCGCCGACTCAGCCCTGGTAGGCCTCCAACGGTGGGCAGGAGCAGACCAGGTTGCGGTCGCCCTTGGCACCGTCGATGCGCCGGACCGGCGGGAACACCTTCACCGCGCCGGTGCCCAGCGGGTAGGCCGCCTCCTCGCGGGAGTAGGCGTGGTCCCACTCCTGGGCGAGGCTGGCCGCCGTGTGCGGAGCGCCGACCAGCGGGTTGTCGTCGGCGGGCCACTGCCCTGCGACGACCTTGTCGATCTCGGCCCGGATGGCGATCATCGCCTCGCAGAAGCGGTCCAGCTCCGCGAGGTTCTCGCTCTCGGTAGGCTCGACCATCAGCGTGCCCGCGACCGGGAAGGACATGGTCGGGGCGTGGATGCCGTAGTCGGCGAGCCGCTTGGAGACGTCGTCGACGGTGATCCCGCTGGTCTTGGTGATCGGGCGCAGGTCCAGGATGCACTCGTGGGCCACGAAGCCCCCGGCGCCGGTGTAGAGCACCGGGAAGTACTCGCTCAGCCTGCGGGCCACGTAGTTGGCCGAGGCCACCGCGGTCAAGGTCGCGCGGCGCAGGCCGTCGGCACCCATCATCCGCACGTAGGCCCAGGAGATCGGCAGGATCGAGGCGCTGCCCCACGGAGCCGCGCTGATCGGGCCCACACCGGTGGCCGGGCCCGCCGCCGGCTGCAGCGGGTGGTTGGGCAGGAACTTCGCCAGGTGCTCGCGCACGCCGATCGGGCCGACGCCCGGACCGCCGCCACCGTGCGGGATGCAGAAGGTCTTGTGCAGGTTCAGGTGCGAGACGTCGGAGCCGAACTTGCCCATCCGGGCCAGCCCGATCAGCGCGTTGAGGTTCGCGCCGTCGACGTAGACCTGACCGCCCGCGTCGTGCACCAGCCCGCAGACCTCGCGCACGGTGTCCTCGTAGACGCCGTGGGTCGACGGGTAGGTGATCATGATCGCGGCGAGGTCCTGCGCGTGCTCCTCGGTCAGCTCGCGCAGGTGGTCCATCTCGATGTTGCCCGCCTCGTCGCAGCGGACGACGACCACGCGCATGCCGGCCATGACCGCGCTGGCGGCGTTCGTGCCGTGCGCGCTGGCCGGGATCAGGCACACCTCGCGCTCGGCCTCACCACGGCTGTGGTGGTAGGCGCGGATCGCCAGCAGGCCCGCGAACTCCCCCTGGCTGCCCGCGTTGGGCTGCAGGCTGACCGCGTCGTAGCCGGTGACCTCGGCGAGCCACTCCTCCAGGTCGGAGACGACCTTGAGCAGGCCTTCGGCGTCCTGGGTGGGCGCGAAGGGGTGCAGCGAGGAGAACTGCGGCCAGGTGATCGGCTCCATCTCCGCGGTCGCGTTGAGCTTCATGGTGCACGAGCCCAGCGGGATCATGCTGCGGTCCAGCGCGATGTCCTTGTCCGACAGCTGCCGCAGGTAGCGCAGCAGCGAGGTCTCGGAGCGGTGCGTGCGGAACACCGGGTGGGTCAGGTACTCCGAGGTGCGCGCCAGCGCGGCCGGCAGCGCGTCGGAGGTCTCGGCGTCGAGCGCGTCGACGTCACCGGCGGTGACGCCGAAGGCCTCCCACACCGCGGCCAGGTGTGCGCGGGTGGTGGTCTCGTCGCAGCTGATGCCCACGTGGTCGGCGTCGACCCGGCGCAGGTTCACGCCGTTGCGGCGGGCGGCGGCCAGCACCGCGTCGGCCTTGCCCGGGACCCGGGCGAGCACGGTGTCGAAGAACTCGCGGTGCACGACCTCGACGCCGCCGCGGCGCAGCTGCTCGGCGAGCACGCCGGCCATCCGGTGCGCGCGGGTCGCGATGGCCTTGAGCCCCTCCGGCCCGTGGTAGACGGCGTACATCGAGGCGACCACGGCCAGCAGGACCTGCGCGGTGCAGATGTTGCTGGTGGCCTTCTCACGGCGGATGTGCTGCTCGCGGGTCTGCAGCGCGAGCCGGTAGGCCTGGTTGCCGTCGACGTCAACGCTCACGCCGACCAGGCGGCCCGGCAGCTGCCGTTCCAGGCCCTTGGCCACGGCCATGTATCCGGCGTGCGGACCGCCGAAGCCCATCGGCACGCCGAAGCGCTGGGTGCTGCCCACCACCACGTCAGCGCCGATCTCGCCGGGCGCGCGCAGCAGAGTCAGCGCCAGCAGGTCGGCGGCCACCACGGCCTTGGCCCCGCGCTCGTGGATCTCGGCGATCAGGGCCTCGTGGTCGCGCACCGCGCCGGAGGCGCCCGGGTAGGACAGCAGTGCGCCGAAGAACTCGCCCTCGGGCAGCTCACCGCTGGACAGGTCGGCCACGACGACCTCGATGCCCAGCGGCTCGGCGCGGGTCTGGATGACGGCGGTGGTCTGCGGGAGCGTGTCGGCGTCGACCAGGAAGCGCGGCGACTTCGACTTGCCCGCGCGGCGCACCAGGGTCATGCCCTCGGCCGCGGCGGTGGCCTCGTCGAGCATCGAGGCGTTGGAGACCGGGACGCCCGCCAGGTCGGCGACCATGGTCTGGAAGTTCAGCAGCGCCTCGAGGCGGCCCTGGGAGATCTCCGGCTGGTAGGGCGTGTAGGCGGTGTACCAGGCGGGGTTCTCCAGCACGTTGCGCAAGATCACCGGCGGGGTGACGGTGCCGTGGTAGCCCAGGCCGATCATCTCGGTGTGCGGGTCGCAGCGGCCGGCCAGCTCGCGCAGTTCCGCGAGCGCCTCGGTCTCGGTGGCCGGTTCGGGCAGGGACAGCCGCAGGTCTCCCTCGCGGATGCTGTCCGGGACGGCCTTCTGCCCCAGTTCCTCCAAGGAACCGACGCCGATGACGTCGAGCATGCGGGCCAGTTCGGCGGGCATCGGCCCGACGTGGCGGTCAGCAAACGGCCTTCCGTGCTCCAGCGCGGCCAGTGGGATGCGGTCGTGCGTCGCGTCGGTCATCGCCAAAACCTCAATCATCGCGGCGAACAGAGGGCGGCAGCGGAGTGCTGCTCTCCCCCTCTGTCACTGTTCGCCAAGCGAACGCCTGAGAGCTTCACCCGGCGGACCGGGCTTGCACCGTCGGCGGGGCCCACCTACCCGGCGTGCCCGCTTTCCAGAGGTATCTCGCCCGTGCGGTCCAGGTGGCCTGAGAGGTTGTCGGGGAGAGTTGCTCCTTCGGCGCCGGTCCTGGCCGCGCCAGAGCCGGACTCTCCCGCACGGGGTCGGCGATGCCGCTCAGAGTACCCGATCAGCGGCATTCATCAGACCATCAATGTCGTCTACCGCACACATGGCCGACACCGGGCGTTCAGCCGGTCTCGGCCTGCCGGTCACGGCGACGGGCCGCGAGCTCGTCGTTGATCGCCGACTCGATGTTCTCGCCACCGTCGGCGCGCTCGGCCGGGAACTCGTGGATGGTCCCGCTGATCTCGCGCATGGCACCGCTGACCGCGATGCCGAAGACCCCCTGGCCACCCTGCAGCAGGTCGACCACCTCCTCCGCGGAGGTGCACTCGTAGACCGTGGTGCCGTCGCTGAACAAAGTCAACTTCGCCAGGTCCTGCACGCCGCGTTTGCGCAAGTGCTCCACCGCGACTCGGATGTTGTGCAGCGACACCCCGGTGTCGAGCAGCCGCTTGACGACCTTGAGGACCAGGATGTCCTTGAACGAGTACAACCGCTGGGAGCCGGAACCGGCCGCGCCACGGATGGACGGCCCCACCAGCTTGGTGCGCGCCCAGTAGTCGAGCTGCCGGTAGGTGATGCCCGCGATCTGGCAGGCCGCAGGCCCGCGGTAGCCGACCAGCTCGTCCGGGGCCGAGGCGTCGGGGAACAGCTCGCCCTGCTCCGCAGCATCCGCGTTCGCTGCTTGCTCCACCACGCCTGCCTCCCCTCGTCCGGCCCGAAGCCGACGACGACGATCACCAGCGCCCGGACCGTTCGTGATCCAGGGCCGCGAAGCCGTTCACCGGCTGAATCACACCGGGGCAATTCGCGTAAGTCCGAAGGTAGGCCTGCTCAGCAGGCGGGTCAACGCGACGCGCGGGCGGGGCGGGACGTCGTTCCCCGTGCACAAGATCCGGCCCCCGAGCCGCTCGTGCAACTCGGGGGCCGGAGTGGTCTGTTCGGCCTACTGGCGTCGCCCGTCACGTGTCGGCGCCGCGGAAGTCCTCCGGCGAGACGGAGTCGAGGAACTCGCGGAACTTCTCCACCTCGTCCTCCTGCTCGTCCGGAATGATCAGTCCCGCTTCGTCGAGGACCGACTCGTCGGCGTGGATCGGCACACCGATGCGCAGCGCCAGCGCCACCGAGTCGCTCGGCCGCGCGGACACCCGAACATCACCGTCGAACACCAGCTCGGCGAAGAAGGTGCCCTCCTGCAGATCGGTGATCCGGACCTGTTCCAGGTCGCGCCCCAGAGCGCCGATGACGTCCTTGAGCAGGTCGTGCGTGAGCGGCCGCTGGGGCCGCACGCCCTGCTGCTCGAGGGCGATGGCCGTCGCCTCGACCGACCCGATCCAGATCGGCAGGTAGCGCTCACCCTGGGACTCGCGCAACAGCAAGATCGGCTGGTTGGCTGGTAGTTCAACTCGCACGCCGACGACGCGCATCTCGCTGCTCATCGTCACATCGCCTCCTCCAGCGCGCCGAAGCGTGACTTCTCCGTCGAGGGTCCCGCACCGACGCCTCCGACGCTACCCGCGATACGGCGGACACGCCCTTCCCACCGGCGGTCCGGCGGACCACCACCACCGCGGTCGATGGAGTCGGGGCACACGGCCCGGACCGCTGGCTGAGCTCGTCATCGAGCATCACCAGCACGATACACCGCGCAGAGCCGTCTCGAACCCGTCGAAGTGCCCTGCTGCGCTGTGGAAAGCGCTTGTGGCTCCAGGAAGTTCCCGGGGCGGAGGGGACGTGCGCGCGGACGGGCAGCTTCCTCAAGCGTCAGCGGGGCGACGCCCTCCGGCGCCGCCCCGCTGACGGGTTGACAAGCCCTGATCGGCGGCCTCAGCGGCCGCCCTGGCCCCCATCGATCGGCCCGGTGAGGAACACCAGGCGGAACTTCCCGATCTGCACCTCGTCGCCGTTGGCGAGCACCGAGGTGTCGACCGGCTCCCGGTTCACGTAGGTGCCGTTGAGGCTGCCCACGTCGACCACCACGAAGTCGTTGCCCTCACGGCGGAACTCGGCGTGGCGCCGGGAGACCGTCACGTCGTCCAGGAAGATGTCGCTGTCCGGGTGCCGGCCGGCACTGGTGGTCTCCCGGTCCAGGAGGAACCGCGAACCCGCGTTCGGGCCACGCTTGACCACCAGCAGGGCGGAACCCGCCGGCAGCGCATCGACCCCGGCTGCGGCGGCAGGCTCCGGGGCCGCGCTCTCGGTGCTTTCCGGCTCCGAGAGGAAGGGCCTGAAGACCGAGGTGGTCTCCGGTGACTGCTCCGGCGGAACGTCGCCGAAGCCGCTGTTTTGGCTCACCTGAGCTCTCCTCTACGCGGATAGATCGTGCCAAGTATGCGCCCAACGTACCGTGCCTGGACAGCCCCGTGACGAGCGACTCCCGACATCGTCGCACAGCGGACGCCGGGTGTGACGATCATGCCTGGTCGATCAGCTTCTGGTAAGCCTCGGCGTCGAGCAGACCCCCCAGCTGCTCCAGGTCGGCGAGCCGGATCTCCACCATCCAGCCCTGCCCGGCGGCGTCCGAGTTGACCAGCTCGGGCTGGTCCTCCAGCGCGGTGTTGACCTCGGTGACCTCTCCGGTCACCGGGGCGTAGATGTCGGAGACGCTCTTGGTCGACTCCACCTCGCCCATCGAATCCCCGGCGGCCACCTGCTGTCCCGCCTCGGGGAGCTGGACGAACACCACGTCGCCGAGCTGCTGCTGCGCGTAGTCGGTGATGCCGATGCGCACGGTGTCCTCGCCGACCGGCTGGACCCATTCGTGCTCTTCGGTGTACTTGATCTCCGGGGCCGCCACGGTGGTCCCGCCTTTCGTCCGCTGTGTGCAACGTGCCGAGTGATCGGCGCGGCGAGCGTATTCACCGGCTGCCGAGGGCCGCAAGACGACGCGCAGCGGAGATCAGGGCCGCGCTCGGGCTCCGCGCACGGCGGCGATGACCTGGCCCAGGTAGAGGATCCCCGCCCACAGGTAGAGCACGCCGCCCCAGGCGGTGAAGGCGTACGCGATCGGGCGGACCACGTCGGCCCCGGTGAAGTCTTCCTGCACCAGCAGCAGCAGCGGGAACGCGTACATCAGGCAGAACGTGGCGGCCTTGCCGAGGTAGTGCACCTCGGGCGGCTCGTACCCGTGCCAGCGCAGCACCGGCAAGCACAGCGTGAGCACGACGTCACGCAGCACCAGGGCGGCCGCCACCCACCACGGGATGACGTCGCGCAGCACGAAGGCGATCAGGGTGGCGACGATGTAGAGCCGGTCGGCGGCCGGGTCCAGGAGCTCGCCGATGCGGCTGTACTGGTTGAGCCAGCGCGCGAGCTTGCCGTCGAGCCAGTCCGTGGCACCGCTGATCACGAGCACCAGCAACGCGAGCAGGTCGGCCTGGGGGCCGAGCAGCAACCAGAGGAAGAGCGGCACGCCGGCCAGGCGGATCACGCTGAGCAGGTTCGGCAGCGTCCACCACGGATCGCTCCAGACCCCGCGGGCGACCTCGCGGATCCGGTCCAGGCCCGGGTCCCCGGGCCCACCTGCGTCGGCCCGCGGCCCGCTCGTGGTGTTTTCCGTGGTGCGCTCGGCGTCCTGCACCACGAGCCTCCCCTGAATGGTTGTGCGCGCTCCCCCGCAACGGGTGCACACCTGTGCATCCTTACCCGATCAGGGTCTCATATCGCCAGCGCAACCCACCTGGCGGCCAGCCGGAGGCGGTGCCTTCCGCGCCGCAGGGGCCGTCCGTCGGTGGTCAGCCGCGAGTGCGGCTCCAGCCCCGGCGGCGCAACTCGGCATCGGTGAGGAACCGGGGCCTGCCGCGGTCGTCCACGCCCACCCAGCGGGCTCCCGCGGTTCCTTCTCGGACGTAGGAGTGGCCGCCGCTCCACACCACGCTGCACGGCGCGGTCGGGAGGTCGTTCGACTCGTCGACGGTCGCTGTGGCCCTGGGAGGCTCTGCCGGTTCCATCGTGCCCATAGTTCGTGACACCTCCGATTCATTTGTCGGCGCGGGACACCTCGGTGTTAGCCCGGCCATCGGCTCGAGGCCGATTGTGAGGTCTGGAAGTCGCGCTGTCGCGCCGGAAACGCCCGCACAGCGCCCGAAGGGCGGACCCCGTCGCCGAAGCGCACGAGGCGGTGAGCGCGACCGAACCCGTTCGCCCGTTCGTCCGAACACCGGCGTTCCGCTCGTGATGGGCGTGCCTCCGCCGAACGGCGGCCGTACGGCCCTGGCGTCATGATCCGATCTGAGGTACGACACAGGCGTTGTCACCGCGGACGTGGGAGGTAGTCGGGCTATGGGTGCTTATGCGGAGAACTACCGGCGGAGCCTGGAGGACCGCGAAGGCTTCTGGCTCGACGCCGCGCAGGCGATCGACTGGGAGCGAGCACCGTCCCGAGCGCTGGACGACAGCGACGCGCCGATGTACCGCTGGTTCCCGGACGGCGAGCTCAACACCTGCTTCAACGCCCTGGACCGGCACGTGCGCGACGGCAGGGGCGAGCAGCCGGCCCTGGTCTGGGACTCGGCGATGACCGAGGTGGTGCAGACCTGGACCTACCGGGAGCTGCTGGAGGCCGTCGCCCGCTTCGCGGGGGCGCTGCGCGCGCAGGGCGTGGGCCGGGGCGACCGCGTGGTGCTCTACCTGCCGATGATCCCCGAGGCGGCGATCGCGATGCTCGCCTGCGCGCGGATCGGGGCGGTGCACTCGGTGGTCTTCGGCGGCTTCGCCCCCAAGGAGCTGGCGGCGCGCATCGACGACGCCCTGCCGAAGGTCATCGTGGCGGCCTCCTGCGGGCTGGAGCCCAACCGGGTCGTGGAGTACAAGCCGATCGTCGACGAGGCGCTGCGGCAGACCGAGCACCAGCCGGACAAGGTGATCGTGCTGCAGCGGGACCAGGCGCAGGCCGAGCTCGGGCCGCGGGACGTCGACTGGCGGGACGCGCTGGCGGGCGCCGAACCAGCCGAGTGCGTGCCGGTCGCGGCCACCGACCCGCTCTACGTGCTCTACACCTCCGGCACGACCGGCAAGCCCAAGGGCGTGGTGCGCGACAACGGCGGGCACGCGGTCGCGCTGCGCTGGTCGATGGCCAACATCTACGACATCGCCCCCGGGGAGGTCTTCTGGACCGCCTCCGACGTGGGCTGGGTGGTCGGCCACTCCTACATCGTCTACGCGCCGCTGCTGACCGGGGCCACGACGGTGGTCTACGAGGGCAAGCCGGTGGGCACCCCGGACGCCGGGGCGTTCTGGCGGGTCATCGCCCAGCACCGGGTGAAGGCGCTGTTCACCGCGCCGACCGCGCTGCGGGCGATCAAGCGGGTCGACCCGGAGGGGAAGCTGCTGGCCGAGCACGACACCTCGTGCCTGGAGACGCTGTTCCTGGCCGGTGAGCGGCTGGACCCCGAGACCTACCACTGGGCCGCCGACGAGCTCGGCGTGCCGGTGATCGACCACTGGTGGCAGACCGAGACCGGCTGGCCGATCTGCGCGAACCTGCGCGGGCTGGAACCGATGCCGGTCAAGGCGGGTTCGCCGACGGTGCCGGTGCCGGGCTACGAGGTCGAGGTGCTCGACCAGGCGGGGAACCCGCTCCCGCCGGAGACCGACGGCGCGATCTGCCTGAAGCTGCCGCTGCCACCCGGCACGCTGCCGACGCTGTGGGGCGACGACGAGCGGTTCCGCGAGTCCTACCTGTCGCGCTACGACGGCTACTACCTCACCGGCGACAACGGCTACCTCGACGCCGACGGCTACGTGTTCGTCATGGGCCGCACCGACGACGTGATCAACGTGGCCGGGCACCGGCTGTCGACCGGCTCGATGGAGGCCGTGCTGGCCGCGCACCCCGCGGTGGCCGAGTGCGCGGTGATCGGCGTGCACGACCAGCTGAAAGGCCAAGTGCCGCGCGGGTTCGTGGTGCTCAAGTCCGGTGTGGACATCTCCGAGGAGAAGCTGCGCGAGGATCTGGTCGCTGCGGTGCGCGACCAGATCGGCCCGGTGGCCGCGTTCCGCGACGTCGCGATCGTCAACGGACTGCCCAAGACCCGCTCGGGCAAGATCCTGCGCAAGTCGATGCGCGAGATCGCCGACCGCGGCGACACCGCCGTGCCCTCGACCATCGAGGACCCCTCGGTCCTCGACGAGCTACGCCCCTCCCTCCGCGGCAAGGGCTGAGCACTGGGCGGCGCACCCCCAAGGTGCGCCGCCCAGTGCGCAACGCACAACCAGCCCCCCGGCGAAACCGCCGCCCTAGGAGTGCGATTCACCTCGCGCCACCCAGACCCCGGCGGCCCGCGGCGGCAGCCGCCTCTCCAGGTGCGGGACCCACCCGCACCACCGCAAGTTCCAGGCGGCCCGCGGCGGCAGCCGCTTCTCCAGGTGCGGGACCCCACCCGCACCGCGGCAGGTTCTGCCGCCCGCACCGCCACGCAGAACAAGCGCGGGTTCAAGAGGATGAGCAGTCCGATACGTCCGTTCGGCCTCTTCCCCTGGCGAACGTGGTCTATACCTTTGTGTGCACCGTTCCCCCGAGAATGGAGCCACAACGATGAGCGGACGACCCCGATCGAGGGCGGCGAGGGCCGGGGTGGCCATCGCCGCCGGAGCTCTGCTGGCCGCCGGTGCGGTGATCCCGGCGAGCGGTGAACCCGCGGCCTCGGCGCTGGACACCGTCGTGCCCGCGCCGGAATCGGTGCAGCCCGACCCGGAGTCCGAGTTCGAGCTGACCGAGCAGACCGCCGTCCTGGCGCCCGCCGAGGCGGCCGAGGTCGGCGAGTACCTGGCGGGCGTGCTGCGGCCCTCGACCGGTCTCCCGGTGCCGGTCAACCCCGCGATGCCCGGCACCGGTGACATCGCGCTGGCGCTGGACGGCGATGCGGATCTGGGCCCGGAGGGTTACCGGCTGCAGGTCACCGACGACGCCGTCACCCTGCGGGCGACCAGCACCGACGGCCTGTTCCACGGCGTGCAGACGTTGCGCCAACTGCTGCCGGCGAGCATCGAGAGCCCGAGCCCGCAGCCGGGGCCGTGGACGATGCCCGGCGGCGTGATCACCGACAAGCCGCGGTTCGCGCACCGGTCCGCTCAGCTCGACCCGGCGCGGCACTTCTTCACCGTCGACATGGTCAAGCGCTACATCGACCAGGTCGCCAAGTACAAGGTCAACAAACTGCACCTGCACTTGACCGATGACCAGGGCTGGCGGCTGCAGATCAACAGCTGGCCGCGGCTGGCCGAGTTCGGCGGGCAGACCGAGGTCGGTGGCACGCCGGGCGGGTACTACACGCAGCAGGAGTACACCGAGATCGTCAACTACGCCGCGTCGCGGCACATGACGGTCATCCCCGAGATCGACATGCCGGGCCACACGAACGCCGCGCTGTCGTCGTACGCGGAGCTCAACTGCGACGGGGTGGCGCCGCCTCCCTACACCGGCATCGAGGTCGGCTTCAGCTCGCTGTGCGTGGGCAAGGACATCACCTACACCTTCGTCGAGGACGTCATCCGCGAGGTGGCGGCGCTGACCCCCGGCCCCTACCTGCACATCGGCGGCGACGAGGCGCACTCGACCACCGACGAGGACTACGTGGCCTTCATGTCGAAGGTGCTGCCACTGGTGGAGAAGTACGGCAAGAAGCCGCTCGGCTGGCACGAGTACGGCAAGGCCGCGCCGCAGGGTGACGCGGTGCTGCAGTTCTGGGGCACCACTCCCGGCGACCCGCTGCTGAACGAGGCCGTCGCACGCGGCAACAAGGTCCTCGCCTCGCCGGCGAACAAGACCTACCTGGACATGAAGTACGACGAGAACACGCCGCTGGGCCTGCAGTGGGCCGGCTTCATCGAGGTCGCCGACGCCTACGGCTGGGACCCGGGCAGCTACCTGCAGGGCGTGCCGGAGGAAGCGGTCCTCGGCGTGGAGGCACCGATGTTCAGCGAGACCTTGGAGACCTCGCAGCACATCGAGTTCATGGCGTTCCCGCGCCTGCCCGCGCTCGCCGAGCTCGGCTGGTCGCCGAAGGCGGCCTTGAACTGGGAGTCCTTCAGGAACCGCCTGGCCGCCCACGGCCCGCGCTGGGAAGCCGCAGGCCAGGACTTCTACCGCAGCCCCCAGGTCCCCTGGGCCGACTAGGACCCCTCACTTGAGCGAGGGAGGGGCGGACATGTCGCGGGACACGCCCACCCGTCCCTCGCACGGGTGCGACGAGTCCGCCGAACCCTGGGGCGGCGGACAAACCCGGGAGGACCGATCACCGGCGTGATCCGCCCCCACCCCGGTTCCTCACCCCCACTCCGCCTGCAGGGATGTCGAACCTCTGTCGAGGTGTCGAAGCACGCGAGCGAAGCGTTCGTCGACTTCCGCCCACCCCGCGGGCTCCGAATCACGTTCCGCGCGAAGTGGGACCGCCGAAGTTCGGGGCCGACATTCGCGCGAGGTTCTCCGATCCCCACCCCGGGACCCGGGCCGGCACGCGTAGAGGCGTGAACGCGAGGGGTGGAACGACGTGCGGGAGTGGGGCCTGGGTGTGTCGTGGGCTCAGGGTTTGGTGCTCTTGGGTTCGAGGACCTTCCACCAGTCGGCGAGGGTGGGGCGTTCGGCGAGGTCGGCGAAGGTGACCTGGACGCCCTGCTTCCGCCACTGCTCGACCAGGGTCATGATGCGGACCGAGTCCAGGCCCCAGTCCAGGAGGTCTTCGTCGTCGCCGAGTTCGGCGGGGTCCTCGTAGAGCAGTTCGGCGACCTGCTCGCGGACCGCGTCGAGGGTGAGCTCTTCAGCCATGGTTCGGGTTGCTCCTCAGGAGGTGGTGGGGCTCAGGCGACTTCGGACGCCGGGGCGGTGAGGTCGCGGACGAGGTTGCGGGTGGTGTCCACGACGCCGCAGTTGCGGGCCGCGTAGGCGATGGCCATGTCGTGGTCGGCGCGGGAGAAGTCGGCGACCGCGTCGGCGACGAGGAACGCCTGCACCTCCTGCTGGAAGGCTTCCGAGGCGGTCATCAGACATCCGATGTGGGCGTAGATGCCGGTGATGATCAGCTGGTCGCGACCCCAGTCGTCCATCCGGGTGCGCAGGTCGGTGCGCTGGAAGGCGCTGTAGCGCCACTTGGTCAGCTGGACGTCACCGGCTCCGGGCGTCAGCTCGTCGATGATCTGCTCCATCGCCGGGTCGGCCACCCCCGGCCCCCACCACTCGAGCTGCAGCCCCCGCTGCGCGGGCGTCTGCCCGCCCGGCTGGGCGCAGTAGACCACCGGAACCCCTGCGGCGCGGGCACGTTCGCGCAGCAGCGCGATGTTGGGCACCACCTCGTTCAGCGGCTCGGCACCAGGGGTGAAGGCGTGGACGAAGTGCCGTTCCATGTCGTGGATCAACAGCACCGCGCGGTCCGGTTCGGGTCGCCAGGCGACCTTGTTGGCGGGCAGCTCACCTGCCCGCGGAACGCTGTAGGGTGCGATGCTCGGAAGCGCCACGGCTCCCCCTTCGTGCTCTCGTATCGCGGAAAGGCGGTGTCAGCGGCCGAGTTTCGGCACGAGTTCGCGGCTGATGGCCTCGCGCAGGTCGCGCTTGGAGACCTTGCCGACGCCGGTCTGCGGGAACTGCTCGACGAACACCACCCGGTCGGGCACCTTGTACCCGGCCAGGCCGCGCCCGCGGACGAACTTGATCAGCTCTCGGCCTGGGGGCGCGGTGCCGCGCGGGATGACGAACGCGCAGGTCCGTTCCCCCAGGTAGTCGTCGGGCATGGACACCACGGCGGCGTCGTGCACGGCGGGGTGCGCCAGCAGGTGGTTCTCCACCTCTTCGGCGGCGACCTTCTCGCCGCCCCGGTTGATCTGGTCCTTGGCCCGGCCCTCGACGACGACGTTGCCCTCGGCGGTGAGCCGGACGACGTCGCCGGTGCGGTAGAAGCCCTCCGGGGTGAAGGCGCGGGCGTTGTGCTCCTCGGCCTTGTAGTAGCCGCGGATGGTGTACGGGCCGCGGGTCAGCAGGTGCCCGCTCTCCCCCGGCGGAACGGGGTTGTCCTCGTCGTCGACGACCAGCACCTCGTCGTCGGGCGAGATCGGCCGGCCCTGGGTGCTGACGATGACGTCCTCGGGGTCGTCCAGCCGCGTGTAGTTGACCAGGCCCTCGGCCATGCCGAACACCTGCTGCAGCGTCGCGCCGAGCACCGGGCGGACCCGGCGGGCGACTTCCTCGCTGCACTTGGCACCACCGACCTGCAGCACTTGCAGGCTGGAGAGGTCGTGCTCGGTCTCAGCGGCGGCGTCGAGCCACAGCAGCGCCAGCGGGGGCACGGCCGCGGTGAGCGTGACCGACTCGCGCTCGACGAGCGGGAACACCTCGTCGGGGCTGGGTCGCCGGGCGAGCACGACCCGCCCTCCGGCGTGCAGCACGCCGAAGGTGCCGGGCGAGCTCATCGGGAAGTTGTGCGCGGCGGGCAGCGCCACCAGGTAGACGGTCTGCTCGGTGACGCCGCAGATGTCGTTGCTGGCGCGGAACGAGTAGATGTAGTCGTCGTGTGTGCGCGGGATCAGCTTTGGCACGCCGGTGCTCCCGCCGGAGAGCTGGAGGAAGGCGATGTCGCCGGCGAGGGGCTCGTCGAGCTCCACCGGGTCTGCGTCCACTTCGGACAGCGCGGTGAACTCCCCGGGGCCACCGACGACGAACACCTGCAGGTCGTCGCGCTGCGCGGTCACCTCGGCGGCCAGCTTCCGGTGGTCGAAACCGGCCTCGAGGTCGACGGTGATGTAGGCGGCGGCGTCGCTGAACTCGCAGAAGTAGGAGATCTCGGTCTTCCGGTGCGAAGGCAGCGCGAACACCGGCACCGCGCCCAGGCGGAACAGTCCGAAGCAGACCTCGAAGAACTCGAGGACGTTGGGCAGCTGGACGACGACCCGGTCGCCCTTGCCGATGCCGCGCTCGCGCAAACCGGCCGCCAGCCGGTCGGCGCGCTGGTCGAGCCCGCCGTAGGTGATCCGGCGCTCGCCGTCGACGACGGCGACCCGGTCCGGGTGCTGGGTGGCGCGCACCCGCAGCACCTGGCCGAAGGTGTCACCGCGCCAGTACCCGGCGGACCGGTAGCGCTCGGCGAACTCGTCCGGCCAAGGCGTCACGCCAGGCAGGCGTGCTTCCATCGTCGGATCCCCTCAGACGGCTCGGTCCAGACCCATCGCGGTGAGCGCGGTGCGGAACTTCGCGGTGGTCTCGGCGAGTTCGTCGGCCGGGTCGGATCCGGGCACGATGCCTGCGCCGGCGAACAGGCGCATCGCGTCGTCCTCGACCTCGGCGCAGCGGATGGCCACCACCCACTCGCCGTCACCGGCGGCGTCGCACCAGCCCACCATGCCCGCGTAGTAACCGCGCTCGAACGGCTCCACCTCGGCGATGACGTCGCGCGCGCGGTCGATCGGGGTGCCGCAGACCGCGGGTGTCGGGTGGAGCGCGTCGGCGAGGTGCAGCGAGGTCGTCGAGCTGTCGCGCAGCTCGCCGGTGATCTCGGTGGCCAGGTGCCACATGGCGTTGGTGCCGACCACGGTCGGGGCCTGCGGCACGTGCAGGTCGGTGCACAGCGGGCTCAGCGCCTCGACCACGGCCTCCACCACCACGGCGTGCTCGCGGTGGTCCTTCTCGGAGGCGGCGAGTTCGGCGGCGCGGCGCTGGTCTTCGGCCGGATCGGCGCTGCGCGGCCGGGAGCCGGCCATCGGGTGGGAGCGGACTTCGTTGCCGCGGCGGGACACCAGGAGTTCTGGGCTGGCACCGAGGAAGGTGCGCTCGAGCGGCGGGTGCGGGCCGTAGCTGTCGCGGGTGCCGTCCTCGCCGCGGCGCGGCAGGTCGACGGCGAAGGTGTAGCTGGACGGGTCGGCCATCGCCAGGTTGCGCAGCACCTCCTGGACGTCGATCGCCTCGTCCGAGGTCAGCTCGAGGCTGCGCGCGAGCACGGCCTTGGTGAGCTCGCCGTCGTCCATCCGCCGCAGGGTCCGCGCAACGCCGCGCTCGTACTCCTCCGGCGTGGGCACCGGGTGCACCGAGCAGGTCGGCGTGGACACCGGTTTCTGCTGCGGCACCAGCACGTTCAGCGGTTCGGCGCGCACGACCTCCTCCGGCATCACCAGGTGCGCGGGCAGGGTTCCGCCGAAGGGCACCGCACCGACGACCATCGGGTTGCGGCGTCCGAACTCGATCGCGCCGTCGAGGAACTCCTGCATCCGCGCGGGCAGGTCGGTGCTCGCGCACATGGTCTTCGACATGGTCGCGGCCACGCCGCGGGCGAGCAGCACGCCGCGCGGGCTGGAGAACAGGAAGGACCGGCCCTGCTCGTAGGCGGCCAGCAGGCGGGCAGCGGCGTCGTCGGCGAGCGCGTCGTCCACGGCGTCGATGCGCCCGTCGGTCTCGATCGTGGTCATGACAACCTTTCGGCGGATCGCGGGTGTCAGGCGCGCAGCGTGGCGCCACCGTCGACGTACAGGTCGTGCATCGTGATGTGCCCGGCCTCGTCGGGGGCGAGGAAGACGACGGCGTGGGCGATGTCCTCGGGGGTGGCGAGCTTGCGCAGTGGGATGCCGGCCTTGTAGGTCTCCGGCGAGCCCGCGATGACCCGCTCCGGACCGCTGCCGTCGGTCCACATCCCGCGCTGCATCTCGGTGTCGGTGGAGCCGGGTGCGACGATGTTGCAGCGGATGCCGTGCTCGGCCAGTTCCAGGCCCAGCGACTTGGTGAACATCGTGGCGGCGGCCTTGGAGGCGGCGTAGGCGGCCATGGAGTGGCGCGGCACGCCCGCGGCGTTGGAGCCGACGGTGACGATGCAGCCGCGGCGCCGCGAGATCATGTGCCCGGAGACCTCCCGGCAGACGGTGAACACGCCGGTGGTGTTGACGGCGAAGGTGCGCTGCCACTCGGCGTCGGTGATCTCCTGCACCGTGCCCACCTGCAGCACGCCGGCGACGTTGGCGAGCACGTCGATGGGCCCCTGCTCGGCCTCGACCCGCGTGACCACCTCGGCGACGGCTGCCGGGTCGGCGACGTCGGCGCGGTAGGCGCGCGCCCGGTGGCCTTCAGCCGCGAGCTTCTCGGCCGTCTCGGTCGCCTTCTCCCCGTCGCGGTCCACGGCCGCGACATCCGCGCCCAGCTCCGCGAACGCGCGTGCCACGGCGGCACCGATCCCCTGACCGGCGCCGGTCACGAAGGCGACCTGGCCGCTGATCCCCGTCCGGTTCATCTCGCCCTTCACTTCACTGAGGCTAGCCTAACCTTCGTCAGGCGAGCCTGAGTTTAGAACATGAAGCGGACGCGGATCCCCCGCCGAAGAGGTGGCGTTGATCACCGGTGACGCGGCGTCATCGGGTGAACGCACTGCTCGCACAGGAGCGGTCCCCCGGGGCGTCGGCGCACCTGCGCTCAGCGCGCGATGCCCCGGGCGAAGCCCAGTTCTACCAAGTCCTGCGGGCGGAGCTTGAGGTCGTCGGCGAGGTCGGGCACCTCGGAGGGCTCGCGCTTGAGGATCGCCGCGGCCGACTCGGGGGCGATCACCGCGAAGAAGGCGTCGGGGGTGACCCAGGTGCGGTCCGGGTCGGCCAGCGCCAGGGCACCACCGGAACCGCCTTCTCCGATGACCAGCGTGGTCACCGGGACGCGGGCCTCGGCCACGGCGCTGAAGGCCTCGGCGATGGCCGGTCCGATGCCGCCGCGCTCGGCGGCGGCATCGTTGGCCGCACCAGGGGTGTCGACCAGGGTGAGCACCGGGACGCCCAGCTGGTCGGCCAGCCGGACCAGGCGTGCAGCGGTGCGGAACCCGGCCGCGGTGTTGGCGCTGCCGGTCTGGGCGGCGAAGGCCACCGTGCGACCGTCGTGCTCCCCGAAGCCGCAGAGCACGCCCTCGTCGCGGCCGCCCGAGCGGTCGCCGCTGATCTCGAAGCGGCGGGTGAAGTAGGCGTCGAGGTACTCCTCGGCGCGGGGTCGCTCGGCGGCGCGGGCGCGTTCGACCGCCCGCATCCCGGTCTCCGGCAGGGTTGCGGCACCGAGCGCCCTCGGGACCGGGGCGGGCTCGGGCGAGCCGGTGAGCCGAGCGGGGTGCAGCAGCGACACCAGCTCGGCGAGCACCTCGGGCAGCTGGCCCTCGTCGACGACGCGGTCGACCTGACCGTCGGCGAGCTTGCCCGCGGCGCGGAAGTCCGCGCCGTCGTCGGACGCCGAGCGCACCCGGGCGCCGCCGAAGGAGATGCGGGCGCCGGGTGCGGCCAGCACGACGTCGGCGGCCGCGCCCAGCGCCGCCCACATGCCGCCCGTGGTGGGGTCGCGCAGCACGCTGATGTGCGGGATGCCGTCCCGCCTGACCACCAGGCAGGCGCGGGTGATCGCCTGCAGCTGCTGCAGCGCCCGGATGCCCTCCTGCATCCGGCTGCCGCCGGAGGCGATCAGCGAGATCACCGGCAGCCGCAGCTCCCGGGCGTGCTCGAAGGCCGCCACGATGCGGGCGCCGGTGTCCTCACCGACCGAGCCGCCGAGGTACGCGAAGTCGAAGGCGATCAGCACCGCCTCCCCCTCGCCGACCCGAGCACGCCCGCACAGCACCGACTCGTCGGCGTCGGCGCGGCCGGCGGCTGCGGCGCGCTGGTCGGCGTAGCCCGGCCAGTCCAGCGGGCCGTCACCGCTGGTGCGCGACGACGGCGGCGCGAACTCGGCGAACCCCTGGCCGATCGACTCGACCAGCGCGCGGACCGCGCTGTGCTCAGCCATGTCCCGGTGCCTTCTGCAGCACCTTCTTCTGCACCTTGCCCATCTCGTTGCGCGGCAGCGCGTCGCGGAAGCGGACCTCGCGGGGGCGCTTGTGCGGGGTGAGCAGGCGCGCGACGTGGTCGACGAGCTCGTCGGCGGCGACCTCCCGGCCGGGGGTGCGGACCACCCAGGCGATGATGCGCTCGCCCAAGTCGGCGTCGGGCTCACCGGTGACCGCGACCTCCGCGACCGCGGGGTGCTCCAGCAGGCAGTTCTCGATCTCGCCCGCGCCGATCTTGTAGCCGCCGCTCTTGATGATGTCGGTGGCCTTGCGGCCGACGATGCGGATGTAGCCGTCGGGGGCGCGGGTGGCCATGTCGCCGGTGCGGAACCAGCCGTCGGCGAACGCGGCTTCGGTGGCGTCCGGCCGGTTCAGGTAACCGCTGAAGAGGTTGTCGCCGCGCACCAGGATCTCGCCGACGGTCTCGTCGTCGCTGGCGGTGATCTCGGCGCCCGAGTCGTCGACGAGCTTGAGCTCGACGCCGGCGAAGGGCCTGCCGACGTAGCCGGGGCGGCGGTCGCCGTCGGCGCGCACGCCGCAGTTCATGATCGTCTCGCTCATGCCGTAGCGCTCGACCACGCGCTGGCCGGTGAGCCGCTCGATGCGCTCGTGGTCCACCGCGGGCAGCGCGGCCGAACCGGAGACCAGCAGGCGGGCCTTGCCGACCGCCTGGCCGAGCTTCGGGTCCTGCTCGGCGTCCTCGGCGAGGCGGTGGTACATGGTCGGGACGCCGAACATCATCGTGGCCGGCCCGGCGAGCTCGTCGGCGATCGCCTGCGAGGAGAACTTGCCCAGGTGGTGCACGGCGCCGCCGAGGCGGACCGGGCCGAGGGTGCCGAGGATCAGGCCGTGCACGTGGAACAGCGGCAGCCCGTGCGCGAGCACGTCGGCGGAGGTCCACTCCCAGGCCTCGGCCAGCGCGTCGAGGTTGGCGCTCAGCGCGCGGCGCGGCAGCACGACGCCCTTGGGCGGGCCGGTGGTGCCGGAGGTGTAGACGATCAGCGCGGGCGCGTCGGACCCGGCTTCGGCGGGCAGCTCGCCGCCGCACGCGTTGACGTCGACCTCGGCGATCTCGACGCCCTCGAGTCCGGCGGGCGGGGTGAAGCCGGGCTCGGCCAGCAGCAGTTCCGGTTCGCTGTCACCGAGGATGTGGGCGAGCTCCCGCTCCCCCACCTTCGGGTTGATCGGAACCACGGCGACCCCGGCGGTCAGGGAGCCGATCACGGCGGCGGCGGTCTCCAGGGTGTTGGTGGCCCAGACCGCGACGCGGCGGGTGTCCTGGACGCGCTCGGCGATGGCGCCCGCAAGGCCGGCCAGTTCCCGGTAGGTCAGGGCCCGCGCACCGAAGCGCAGCGCCTCGGTGTCGTCGGGTTCGCGCAACTTCGGGAACAGCACCTGGTCGGCCATGACCACCTCCGAGGTCCTCACCGGGCAATTTCTCACCGGCGGACGCGCACCGCCCGCCGAGCCCGGGGCAGTGGTCCACTGGCTGATCCAACCCTTGCCGTTCGGGACGAAGCACGTCAAGGGACTGTGGCAGAATTGGCTCAGCCAGTTTGCCTCTTCACGATCCTGGAGCGCGCCGGTGTCAGACTCCCTCCGCCCGCTGAACCGCCCGCGCCTGTACGAGCAGGTCGTCCAGCGGCTGCGCGAGCACGTGGCCGGTTCCGGGTTGCGCGCCGGCGACCGGCTGCCACCGGAACGCGCCCTCGCCGAACAGCTCGGCGTCAGCAGGGCGTCGGTGAAGCAGGCGATCGTCGTGCTGGAGGTGCAAGGGCTGGTCGAGGTCCGCCACGGGGGCGGCACCTACCTGCTGCGCGAGTCGCTGGAGGTCGAGCCGGTCGAGGAGCTGGTGGAGCGCAAGCGGCGGTTGCCCGACGTGCTCGACGCCCGGGAGGGCCTGGAGACCAAGCTGGCGGAGCTGGCCGCGCTGCGGCGCACCGACGAGGACATGGCCGAGATCGACGCCGCGCTGGCCGCGATGCGCGAGGAGGTCGAGTCGGGCGAGGTCGGTGCGGACGGCGACCGGCGGTTCCACGCCGCGGTGACCGCGGCCGCGCACAGCGCGCTGCTGGCGGAGTTCATGCGCACCATCGCCGCGGAGATCGCCGAGAGCCGCACCGAGTCGCTGCGCCAGCCGCGCAGGCCTCCGAAGTCGCTGGCCCAGCACGAACGCATCGCCGAGGCGATCCGCAAGGGCGATGCGAAGGCGGCGGCCTCGGCGATGGCACGCCACCTGCGCACGGTCAGCCGGGTGCGGCTGCTGGACTGGGACCCCGAGGCCTGAACAGCGGTTAGCCCGGTAGGCTGCCGCAGGTTTCTCTCGTGGGGGTCGGCGCTGCAGTGATCGGGTGGTTGTTGGGCACGGCGGGCACGGCCGCCTTGGGCGCGGTGTTCCCGCTGGTGAACATCGAGCTCTACCTGCTCGGCGTGGTCCCCCTCGCGCAGGGCGTGCCGTGGTGGGCCTTCGCGGTCGCCGCGGCGGTGGGCCAGGTCGCCGCCAAGACGCTGTTCTACCTCGCGGGCAAGGGCGGTTTCGCGCTCGGCGAGCGGCTGAGCAAGCGGGTGCAGTCCCAGCGCACCGGCCGCTGGGGGGTCTGGGTCGAGCGGTTCCGGCACCGCACGGTGGAACGCCCGTGGTGGGGCATGGGTGTGCTGGCGGTGAGCGCGGTGCCCGGCATCCCGCCGTTCAGCCTGATGTCGCTGCTCTCCGGCGCCGCCGGGCTTCCCCTGATCGGGTACCTCGCGGCGAGCCTGGTCGGGCGGACCGGGCACTTCCTGCTGGTCGCCGGGGCTCCGGGACTGGTGAGCTGGCTGGGCTCCTGAAAGCGGAACGGCCCCGTGCGCATAGTTCCGCCACCCGTGGGGAAAACCAAGATCGGTCCACGTCATGAACGAGGGGAGCCGATCTCGATGGCCCACGGCGATGCCAAGCACGAACAGCTCGACGGCGTCCGCGCCGATCCCACCGGCACCGAACTGACCACCCAGCAAGGCGTGCGCGTCGACCACACCGACGACTCGTTGCAGGCCGGCGAACGCGGCCCCACGCTGCTGGAGGACTTCCACTTCCGCGAGAAGCTCACGCACTTCGACCACGAGCGCATCCCGGAGCGGGTGGTGCACGCGCGCGGCGCGGGCGCCTACGGCCACTTCCGGCCCTACGACGACTGGCTGCGCGACCACACCGCGGCGAAGTTCCTCACCGATCCGGAGGTCAGCACCCCGGTCTTCGTGCGCTTCTCCACCGTCGCGGGTTCGCGCGGTTCGGCCGACACGGTCCGCGACGTGCGGGGTTTCGCGACGAAGTTCTACACCGAGCAGGGCAACTACGACCTGGTCGGCAACAACATGCCGGTGTTCTTCATCCAGGACGGCATCAAGTTCCCGGACGTCGTGCACGCGGTCAAACCCGAGCCGCACAACGAGATCCCGCAGGCAGCGTCCGCGCACGACACGTTCTGGGACTTCGTCTCCCTGCAGCCGGAGACGATGCACATGGTGATGTGGCTGATGTCCGACCGCGCGCTGCCCCGCAGCTACCGGATGATGGAGGGCTTCGGCGTGCACACCTTCCGGCTGGTCAACGCCGAGGGCAAGGGCACGTTCGTGAAGTTCCACTGGAAACCGGTGCTGGGCAGCCATTCGCTGGTGTGGGACGAGTGCCAGAAGATCGCCGGGGCCGATGCCGACTTCAACCGGCGGGACCTCTGGGAGGCGATCGAGGCCGGGCAGTTCCCGGAGTGGGAGCTCGGGGTGCAACTGGTCGACGAGTCCGACGAGTTCGCCTTCGACTTCGACCTGCTCGACCCCACGAAGCTCATCCCCGAGGAGCAGGTGCCGGTGCGGCCGGTGGGCAAGATGGTGCTCGACCGCAACCCGGACAACTTCTTCGCCGAGACCGAGCAGGTCGCCTTCCACACCGCCAACGTGGTGCCCGGGATCGACTTCACCAACGACCCGCTGCTGCAGGCCCGCAACTTCTCCTACCTCGACACCCAGCTGATCCGGCTGGGCGGGCCGAACTTCGCGCAGATCCCGGTCAACCGGCCGGTGGCGGAGGTCAGCACCAACCAGCGCGACGGCCACCACCAGCAGCAGATCCACAGGGGACGGACTAGCTACACGCCCAACAGCCTCGGCGGCGGGTGCCCCGCGATCGCCGGTTCCGACGTGTTCCGGCACTACCAGACCAGGGTGGACGGCGAGACGGTCCGTCGTCGCAGCGCGAGCTTCACCGACCACCACAGCCAGGCCACGCTGTTCTGGAACAGCATGGCCGACTTCGAGAAGGACCACATCGTCGAGGCCTTCCGCTTCGAACTCGGCAAGGTCGAGCACCAGCACGTGCGCGAGCGCGTCCTGCACGAGCTCGTCCACGTCGACCGCGACCTCGCGGAGGCGGTCGCGCAGGGCCTGGGGATGCGCGCGCCGGAGGGCGGGACCGAGAACCACGGACGCAGCTCGCCGGCGTTGAGCCTGGCGAAATCCCCCGGTTCGGTCGCGACGCGCAAGGTCGCGGTGCTGGTCGCCGATGGCGTCGACGCCACCGAGGTGGAGCAGGTCAAGCGCGACCTGTCCGCGCGCGGAGCCGTGCCGGAGGTGCTCGGCGCCACCCACGACGGCCGGGCGCGCGGAGCGGACGGGTCCGAGGTGGACATCGAGGTCGCCGCCCGCACCGCGATGTCGGTCGTCTACGACGCGGTGATCGTGCCCGGCGGCGCGGGCAGCGCACGCACGCTCGCCGCCGACGGGCACGCCGTGCACTTCGTCGCCGAGGCCTACAAGCACCACAAGCCCGTCGCCGCGAGCGACGAAGGCCTGGAAGTGCTGCGCAAGGCCGGGATCACCGAGCAGGTGGCCGCACCGGTCGAGGGCGACGGGCTGGTCGCCGAGCGGGGCGTGGTGCTGGCCGCCGGCACCGGCGGGGCGCTGCCGGGGCAGTTCCTCGAGGAGTTCGCCGCCGCCCTGGGCAGCCACCGCGTGTGGGACCGGGACACGGCGTCCATCCCGGCCTGACCGAGGTTTCGACGCGGCCGGGGACCCGTGGAGATCACCCGCGGGTCCCTGGCCGCGCACCCCGGGTCACGGTGAGCCCCGTGGGTCACACGCCGCGCGGCCGAGTGAGCCGTGGCGAGCGGGATCTTCTAACGTGCGGCTCGTGAACATTCTGCGAACGATGCCCGTCGAGGACATCCTCAGCCGGGGCGAGCGCAGCGGGCTGGTCCGCAGGCTCACCGGCAAGGACCTCGTCGGGTTCGGCATCGGGATCATCATCGGCACCGGCGTCTTCACCCTCGCCGGGATCGAGGCCAAGGACCACGCGGGACCCGCCGTGGTGCTCTCGTTCGTCATCGGCGGTGTGGTGGCTGCACTGGCGGCGCTGGCCTACGCCGAACTGGCCTCCTCGGTCCCCACGGCGGGCAGCGCCTACACCTACGCCTACGCCACGCTCGGCGAGCTCTTCGCCTGGATCATCGGCTGGGACCTGCTGCTGGAGTTCGCGCTCGGCGCAGCGGTGGTGTCGCGGAGCTGGTCGGGCTACATCGCCAACCTGCTGGGACTGCCGCAAGCGTGGTTCGGCGAGGACGCCACCATCAACGTCGGCGCCGTGCTCATCATCGCGGCGCTCACCGCCGTGGCCGTCATCGGCATCCGCGAGTCGTCGTGGGTCACCAACGCGCTGGTCATCGTCAAGGTCGCGGTGTGCGTGCTGGTCATCGTCGCGGGCCTGTTCTTCGTCACCGGCGCCCACCTCGAACCGTTCGTCCCGCCGACCCAGCCCGCCGAGAGCGGCGCGACCGTCCTGGAGCAGCCGCTGGTGTCGGCGCTGCTGGGCATGGAGCAGTCGGTGTACGGCTTCGCCGGCGTGCTCACCGCGGCCGCGATCGTGTTCTTCGCCTACACCGGCTTCGAGGCGCTGGCGAACCTGGGCGAGGAGACCAAGCGCCCGCAGCGCGACCTGCCGGTCGGCCTGCTGGGCAGCCTCGTCATCTGCACGCTGCTGTACGTGCTGGTCGCGTTCGTGCTCACCGCGATGGTCGACTACCAGCAGATCGACGAGGGAGCTCCGCTGGCGGCGGCCTTCCAGTCCGTCGGCCAGCCGTGGGTGGCTGCGCTGATCTCCCTGGGCGCGGTGACCGGTCTCACCTCGGTGATGATGGTCGAGCTGGTGACCATCGGTCGCATCGGCTTCGCCATGAGCCGCGACGGCCTGCTGCCGCCGAAGCTCTCCCAGGTCCACTCCAGGTGGGGCACTCCGCACCGGGTGACCATCGGGGGCGCTGTGGTGATCATGCTGCTGGCCGGGTTCGTCCCCATCTCGGAGCTGTCGGACATGGTCAGCATCGGGGCGCTGTCCGGGTTCCTCATCGTGGCGCTGGCGGTGCCGGTGCTGCGGCGCACCAAGCCGGAGCTGCACCGCCCGTTCCGGATGCCGCTGTCGCCGGTGCTGCCGGTCCTCACCGCGGTGGCCTGCCTGTACCTGATGGCGAACCTGGACGTGGTGACCTGGCTGCGCTTCGCCGCGTGGCTCGCGGTCGGGCTGCTGATCTACTTCGGCTACGGTCGCGGGCACGCGTTGCTGGGCCGGCGCAGCGAGCGGTCGGCCGAGGACTGACCGACAGGTGGCCGCGATCGGAGCTACGGTCGAAGGGGCCAGCCCACCCCACCCTGGAGGTTCGATGAATCCCGAGACGCCCGAGGCCGACGCGTTCGAGCAGTCGCTCCGAGCCGAGGACCTGCCCGACGAGGACGACGCCGTGCCCACCGACGTCCCGATCGACGCGGACCCGGCCGATGTCTCCGATCAGTACCGCACGGTCCCGGTCGAGGACGACTACGACCGCTGACCTGCGGAGCGGTGCCGGGCCCCGGTGCGGGGCCCGGCACCGCTTCACGGCAAGACCCGGGTGGGGTTGAGGATGCCGTGCGGGTCGAGGGCCTCCTTGATGGCGCGGGAGGCCCACAACCCGGCGTCGTCGAGCTCGCGGCCCAGCCAGGAGCGCTTGAGCTGGCCGACGCCGTGCTCGCCGGTGATGGTGCCGCCCAGGTCCAGCCCGAGCTGCATGATCGCGTCGAAGGCACGCTGCGCGCGCTGGGTCTCCTCGGCGTCGCTGTCGTCGAAGGCGACCACCGGGTGCATGTTGCCGTCGCCCGCGTGACCGGAGCACAGCACTTGCACGCGCTGCTCCTCGGCGATGCGCTGCATGCCCTGCACCAGGTCCACCAGCCGGCGGCGCGGAACGCAGACGTCGTCGATGAGCAGCGCCTTGCCCAGCTTCTCGTGGGCGTCGCCGACCAGCCGCCGCGCCTGCATCAGCATCTCGCCCTCGGCGGCGCTGTCGGACACGACGACCTCGGCCGCGCCCATCGCGCGGGCCACCTTCTCGAAGGCCGCGAGGTCGGCCGGCGCCTCGTCGCCGCGGTCGGACTGCACCAGCAGCATCGCCGCCATGCCCTCGGGGAAGCCGAGGTCGGCGATCTGCTGCACGGCCTTGACCGAGGAGGCGTCCATGAACTCCAGCACCGACGGCCGGTGGCCCTCGGCGAGGTAGCCGGAGACGGTGCGCGCCGAATCGGCTACCTCCGGGAAGAACGCGACCGCGGTCAAGGGCTGAGCGCTCGCCGGGCGCAGTGCCACGGTCACCTCGGTGACCACGCCGAGCGTCCCCTCGGCCCCGACGACAAGCCGGGTCAGGTCGTAGCCCGCGACGCCCTTGGCGGTGCGGCGGCCCGCCCGCATCACCCGGCCGTCGGCGAGCACGACCTCCAGGCCGCGCACGAAGTCGCCGGTCACGCCGTACTTCACGCAGCACATGCCGCCCGCGTTGGTCGAGACGTTGCCGCCGATGGTGGAGATGCTGCGCGAACCCGGGTCCGGCGGGTAGAACAGGCCCACCTCGGCCACGGCCGACGCGAGCACGCCGTTGACCACGCCGGGCTGCACCACGGCCAGCTGCTCGTCGACGTCGATGTCGAGGATGGCGTCCATCTTCTCCAGCGACAGCAGCACGCAACCGTCCAGCGCGTTCGCGGCACCGGACAACCCGGAGCGAGCGCCCTGCGGAACCACCGGGACCCGGTTCTCGTCGGCCCACTTCAGCACCGTCGCGACGTCCCCGGTGTCGCGCGCCCGCACGAGCGCGGCCGGTGTCCCGGCCGGGCAGAAGGTGGCGCGGTCGCGGCTGTGCGCGGCCAGCACGTCCGGGTCGTCGAACACACGACCGTCGGGCAGCAGCTCCCGCAGCGCGTCGGTGAGGGTCATCGCTTCATCTCTCTCAAGCCTTCGAACACAGGTCCTATCCCCGAGAACCTAGCCCGCCGAACACCCCGATCCCACCCCGAGTGATGTTCTCCGCTCCCCTGTTCCCCCGCACCTCCTCCTCCGGCGGCGCCGGAGGAGGAGGTGCGGCGGTAGCGCTGTTCCAGGTGTGGGACTCAGCCTCGCGCACCGGCGCAGGACCTGAGCGGGTCCCCGGCGTGCGCGCCTCCGGTGCCTCGGAAAGGGCGCACCACGGAGCCGCTCAGGTCCTGCTGCTCGCACCGGCGAGCGGAGCGAGTGCTCACCGCGACACCTAGTTGATCCCGGGGAGGATCATGGTGAGCCAGACGACGACCGGGGCGATCACGACCATGGCTCCGCCGTAGAGGGCCAGGCCCTTGAACACCGAATCCCGCTCAGCCTCCCGGGAGTTGGCCAGCATGATGGCACCGCTGGTCGAGAACGGGCTGATGTCGACCACCGTCGAGGCGATGGCCAGCGCCGCGACCATGCCCGCGACCCCGACCTGCCCGGCGGCCATGAGCGGGACCGCCAGCGGGATCAGCGCACCGAGCAGGCCCGTCGAGGACGCGAAGGCCGAGACGACCGCGCCGATCAGGCACAGCAGGAACGCCGAGAGCAGCGGAACGCCGATGCTGCTGACCGCGTGGCTGACGTAGTCGACCGTGCCCAGCTCCTGCAGCACGCTGACGTAGGTGAGCACGCCGCAGATCAGCAGCACGGTCGGCCAGGTGACGTTCTTGACGGCGTCACGGTGGGCCTGCGGGGAGATGATGCCGAGCACGACGGCGACGGTGATCGCCACCAGTCCGATGTCCAGCTCCAGGAACAGGGTCAGCACGACCATCGTGAGGATGCCCAGCAGCGTCAACGCCTTGTCGCGGCTCATCTCCACGTGGGCCAGCAGGGTGTCGTCGCGGGCGGCGCCGGGCGCGTCGGCGGGGACCGGGCGTTCGGCGTGCTTGCGGCCGCCGAGCAGCACGAACGCGACGGCGGCGAAGACGAGGTTGAGCACGAAGCTGGCGAAGAACAGGAACAGCGGGCTGCCTTCGAGCCGGCTCTCGTCCACCACGCCGTTGACGATGACGCCGAACACCGAGATCGGCGAGAACCCGCCGACCATCGTGCCGTGCACGACCATCACCGACATCAGCAGCGGGCTGATGCCGTGCTTGGCGGCCAGTCCCATCGCGACGGGAGCGATGATCGCGACCGCGGCCGGCGGGACGGCGCCGATGGCGGTCAGCAGACCCGAGACCGCGAGCATCACCCACGGGACCAGTGCGAGCCTGCCGCGCACCAGCTGCACGGCGCGGTAGACGAGCCAGTCGATGGTGCCGTTGGCGCGGGCGATGGCGAACAGGTAGGTGACACCGACGAGCACCATGAAGATCTCGCCGGGGAACCCGCCGAGGATGTCGTCGGAGGTCATCCCGCCGGCGAGGGTGCCGACCAGGAACGCGGCGGCGAAGGCCAGCGCTCCCATGTTGACCGAGAACACGCCGGTGATGACGAAGATGGCCACCAGCGCCAGGATCGAGATGAGTTCGGCGGACATGGTCACTCCCCCGATCTGCCGGTCAGCTCGGCGATCGCGGCGGTGACCCCGCCGGGCCGGTGCGGGACGCCGGCCAGCGCGAGTCCGGCTTCGACCACCCCGAGCGTGCCCAGCAGGGTGGCGTCGTTGAGGGCTCCGAGGTGACCGATGCGGAACACCTTCCCGGCCACTGTGGACAGTCCGGCGCCGAGCGAGGTGTCGAAGTGGTCGAGGATGACCTCGCGCAGGTGGTCGGCGTCGTGCTCGGGCGGCATCAGCACGGCTGTCAGCGCGCTGCTGTGCTCGGTGCCGGGCGTGGTCTCCGGGTCGCGGCAGAGGACCTCGAGCCCCCAGGCGCGCACGGCCGCGCGGGTGGCGGCGGCGTGCCGGTCGTGGCGCGCGTAGACCTCCTCCAGCCCTTCCTCGAGCAGCATCGACAGTGCCTCGCGCATGCCGAAGAGCAGGTTCGTGGGCGGGGTGTAGCGGAAGTAGCCCTGCTTGCCGGCGCTGAGCAGCGGCTGCCAGTCCCAGTAGGACTTGGTCAGCGTCGCCGTTCGCGCTGCCAGCAGCGCTTTGGCGCTGATGACGTTGAGCCCGATACCGGGTGGCAGCATCAGGCCCTTCTGCGAGCAGCCGATGGTGACGTCGACGCCCCACTCGTCGTGGCGGTAGTCGATCGAGCCCAGCGAGGAGATCGTGTCGACCAGCAGCAGCGCGGGGTGGTCGGCGGCGTCGATGGCCGCGCGCACGGCGGGCACGTCGCTGACCACGCCGGTGGAGGTCTCGTTGTGCACGACCGCGACGGCCTTGATCCGCCGCTCGGTGTCGGCGCGCAGGCGTTGTTCGACCGCGTCCGGGTCCACCCCGCTGCGCCAGTCACCCGGGATCGTCTCGGGCCGCAGGCCGAGCGTGCTGGCCAGTTCGGACCACAGCTCGGCGAAGTGCCCGGTCTCGTACATGAGGACTCCGTCGCCCGGCGAGAGGGTGTTGACCAGGGCGGCTTCCCAGGCGCCGGTGCCGGAGGACGGGTAGATCACGACGTCGGCGGAAGTGCGCGCCACGGCGCGGAGCTTGTCGAAGACCTCCAGGGCGAGGTCGGCGAAGTCCGGGCCCCGGTGGTCGATGGTCGGGTTGGCGATCGCGTGCAGGACCCGGTCGGGAACGTTGGTCGGCCCCGGGATCTGCAAGAAGTGGCGGCTGCTGGCAACGGACATTCGTTCCTCCACGGTGAGGACGCTCTTCCGGCATGTGAAATCCACGTCTCAGTGGGTTGAATTCTGTAGACAGCAAGCCGATCATGTCAAGTGCCTCACTTCTGCCTTGACAAAGGTCCTCGCTGGTCACCGCCACGAAAAATGGCGTGGGAACGCTGGAAGGGAACGCAGTGCGCAACGTCGCCACCGCTGGGCTCGCCACTGAACTGGCTCGGAACCTGGACGGCAACGTCCGTTTCGACGACTACACCCGCCACCTCTACTCCACCGACGCCAGCATGTACCGGGTCCGCCCGGTCGGCGTGGTCTTCCCGCGCCACGCCGAGGACGTCGCCACCACGGTCCGGCTGTGCCGCGAGGCGGGAGTCGCCGTGCTGCCCCGCGGAGCGGGAACCAGCCATTGTGGACAGACAGTCGGCGAGGCTGTCGTGCTGGACTTCTCCAAGCACATGAACCGGATCCTGGAGCTGGACCCGGAACGCCGGGTGGCGCGCGTGCAGCCCGGCCTGGTGCAGGACGAGCTGAACCTGGCCGCCGGGGCGCACGGGATGTTCTTCGCCCCGGACACCTCCACCAGCAACCGGGCCACCCTCGGCGGCATGATCGGCAACAACTCCTGTGGCTCCCGCTCAGCGCGCTACGGGATGACCATTGACCACGTCGAGCGGCTGGACGTCGTGCTCTCCGACGGCACACCGGCGTCGCTGGGCGAGATCTCAGCGGCCGAGCTCGCGGAGAAGTCCACTGCGGACACCCTCGAAGGCCGGATCCACCGCGCACTCCCGGGCATCGTCGACACCGCGCGGCCAGGACTGGCCGAGCAGACCCAGCAGTTCTGGCGGCGCGCCGGCGGGTACCGGTTGGACCGGCTGGCGGACGGTCCGTTCGACCTCGCCAAGTTCGTCGTCGGGGCCGAGGGGACGCTGGTGACGGTGACCGAAGCGCTGGTGCGGCTGACGCCGAAACCCAAGGCCACCGCGATGGTCGTGGGGCACTTCCACTCCACCCCCGCCTGCATCGCGGGGACCGAGGCGGCGATGCGCACCGGTGCCGCCGGGATCGAGGTGGTGGACAACTTCATCCTCGACCTCGCCCGGCGGTCACCGCAGCACGCGCACCTGTTCTCCGCGCTGGAGGGAGACCCGCGCGCGCTGATGTTCGCCGAGTTCTACGGCGACACCGCCGACGAGGCGCGCGCCGGAGCCGAGCAGCTCGTGGCCGCCTGGCGCAGCGAGGGCCACGGCTACGCGACCCGGCTGGCGGTCACCGACGCCGAGCTCGCACCGCTGCGGGCGCTGCGCAAGTCCGGCCTCGGGCTGCTCATGGCGGCAGGGCGCTCGACCGAGCGCTCGGTGGCCTTCGTCGAGGACACCGCGGTGTCGCCGGAGCACCTCGCCGAGTACACCCAGCGGTTCGCCCAGATCCTCGACGACCACGGCCTGCGGGCCGGGTTCTACGGCCACGCCTCGGCCGGGTGCCTGCACGTGCGGCCGTTCATGGACCTCACCAAGCCCGACCAGGTCGCCACCATGCGGAAGGTCGCCGAGGAGGTCTGCGACCTCGCGCTGTCCTACGGCGGGGTGAACTCCAGCGAGCACGGCGACGGGTACGCGCGCAGCGAGTTCAACCGCAAGATCTTCGGCGACACCGTCTACGAGGCGATGCGGGAGGTCAAGGCGCTGTTCGACCCCGACGGCATCATGAACCCCGGCAAGATCGTCGACGCTCCCCCGATGACGGAGAACCTGCGCGAGCCCACGATCCCGGTGGCCGCACCGGTGGACACCCACTTCGACTTCAGCCGCTACGGCGGGATGCGCGGCGAGGCCGAGCGCTGCCAGCGCATCGGCGCCTGCCGCAAGCCCGAGACATCGGGCGGGGCGATGTGCCCGTCGTTCATGGCCACCCGCGACGAGGAGCACTCCACCCGCGGGCGCGCGAACGCGCTGGTCATGGCGCTCTCGGAACCCGACCCGCGGGCGGCGCTGGGCGGCGACCGGCTCAAGGAGGTGCTCGACCTGTGCCTGGAGTGCAAGGCCTGTCAGCACGAGTGCCCGATGTCGGTGGACATGGCCACGCTCAAGAGCGAAGCGCTGGCCCACCACCACGAGCAGCACGGGACCGACCTGCGGACCCGGATCTTCGGCGCCACACGGATGCTCTACCGGCTGGGCGCGATGGCCGCGCCGCTGAGCAACCTGCTCGCCAGGCCGAAACCGGTGCGAGCCCTGCTGCAACGGATCGCCGGGATCGACAGCCGGCGCCCGCTGCCGACCTTCCGGCGGGACGACCTGCTGCGCTGGGACCGCTCGCGGCCCGCCACCCCACCCGCGCCCGGAGTCACCCCCGGTGAGCGCGGTGACGTGGTGTTCCTGGCGGACTCGTTCACCAGCCACACCGAACCGGCCATCGGCCGCGCCGCGATCCGGCTGCTGGAGCACGCGGGCTGGCGGGTGCGCGTCGAATCGCAGGTGTGCTGCGCCCGTCCGCAGATCTCCACAGGTCTGCTCCCCCGGGCGGAAGAGCTGGCCCGCGAGCTCATCGCCAAGCTCGGCCCGGAAGCCGAGCGCGGCGCGCGAATCGTGGGCTGCGAGCCGTCGTGCGTGTCCACGCTGCGCGACGAGCACCCGAAGCTGGTGGGAGCCTCACGGGTCGCCGACAGCGCGAGCCTGGTCGAGGACCTGCTGGTCGAAGCGCTCGACGACGGGACGCTGACGCCGCACCGGGGCCCGGCGGAGGTCCTGTTCCACGCGCACTGCCACCAGAAGGCGGTGCTGGGCACGACCTCCTCGGCCCGCCTGCTGCGGCACCTGTCCGACGTGGACGAGCTCGACGCCGGCTGCTGCGGCATGGCGGGGTCCTTCGGCTTCGAGACCGAGCACTACGAGATGTCGATGCGCATCGGAGGCCAACGGCTCTTCCCCGCCATCGAAGCCGCCCCCCAGGCGGCGGTCGCCGCCACCGGGGTCTCCTGCCGCCAGCAGGTCGCCCACGGCACCGGCCGCGAGGCCAAGCACCCGCTCGAGCTCCTCCACGACGCCGTCTTCGGCTGAGGCCGGGCCGCGGGCGCGCGGGTCAGGCGGGCCAGAGCCCGAACATCGAGGCGAAGCCCTCACGCCAGCTCGGCCAGGTGGGCTTCCAGCCGATCGTCTCGCGCAGGCGGAAGTTGGACGCGCCGCGCTGCTCGGTGAGCTGGTGGACGGTCAGCCAGTCCAGCTGGGACGAGGCCTGCTCGCTGGTGAGCGTGACCGGCGCCGGAGCGCCGGCCATCCGGGCGTAGGCCGGGAGCCACTCGTTGGACTCGGCCGGCTCGTTGTCGACGACGTTGTAGGCACCCGGATCGCCGCCTTCGAGCACTTCGAGGACCACTCCGGCGGCGTCGTCCACGTGGGTGAAGGAGGTGAGCCCGACACCATCACCCACCAGGGGAAGTTCGCTGCCGACCACGCGCGCGTGCACGTCCCCGCCGGGCGCGAACTGGGTGTCCGGGCCGTACAGGGCGCCGTAGCGCAAGGACACGCCTTCGATGCCGGAGCGGGTGAACAGCTCCTCCTCCATCGAGGCGAACGCCCGGACCACCTCGCCCCAGGTGCCGGGCGCGTCGGTCCACAGCGGCGAGTCCTCCTCGAGGACGTCGTGGCCCTGGGGGCGGTAGAGGGCCGTCATGCCCTGGCCGATGAACCGCCGGGCGCCGGCCGTCACAGCCGCGTCCAGCAGGTTCTTGGTGCCGCGTTCCCGCAGCTTCGCGGTGCGTTGCAACGCCTCCTGGCGATCGGCGGCGCTGAAGGCCGAGGACTGGTCGACCACGACATCGGGGGCGGCGCTGCGCAGCTCCGCCCGCAACGCGTCGGGGTCGAGCAGGTCCGCAGCGACGACCTCGTCGGCGGAGGGCTCGTCGAACCGGTCGGTTCTGCGGGCCAGCGCCGTCACGTGGTGACCGCGCTCCCGCAGCAGCGGCAGCAGCCTCTTCCCGACCACACCGGTCGCACCGGCGACAACCACACGCAGGGGCATTCCCCGGAACCTCGCATCTGGTCAAACGTCAGCGAGCCCCGAGGCTACCCCGGAACGCCTTGCCCCATCGGGTGAAACTCGCGAATGGTCACGAGTGGGAGGTCGTCTGAGACGTGCGGCGGCCCGGCGAACCGGACCGCCGCACGTCCAGACCGGAATCAGACCGTGCGGATTCCCGCCGCCTGCGGACCCTTCGGGCCCTGGGCGATCTCGAACTCCACCCGCTGGTTCTCCTCCAGCGTGCGGAAGCCGGTGGCGTCGATGGCGGAGTAGTGGGCGAAGACGTCAGCTCCACCGCCGTCCGGGGTGATGAACCCGTAGCCCTTTTCGGCGTTGAACCACTTGACCGTACCGCTAGCCATTCCTTGTTCTCCCGTTCGTGCTAGCCGGGGTCAACACTGCGCAGACCCCTGGTTGACAGAGCTGATCACCGGCAGCCGCGCGGAGCCAGGCACCACGGCACAAAAAAAGCGCCTGCGTTCTGGCAGGCACTTTCACAGTACTGCTAGGACCAAAACCGCAACCACCAGTCACGCTAGCACCGCGGTTGCGGGTTGTCACTCGCCGATCGCAGCCCGTCAGCATGAAACCGCATCCGGTCCGCCACAGGGCTTTTCGATGTTCGAACGACCGGGGGTCGGCGGTCCCCGGGTCGGTCGACCCGGGGACCGCGCAGCGTCATCACGGGATGCTCAGCAGCGCCTGCCCGCTCTCCTCGGCGGCCCGGTTCTGCTCGGTCCGCCGTTCGGCCAGCATCAGCGCCGCGTCGCGCGGGGTCTGACCCTCGGCGTCCCAGGCCTGCAGCAGCAGCGGGATCTTGGCCAGCATTTCCTCCCGCAGGACCTGGAAGGACAGCACCGGGTCGGCGTCGACCCGGCCGAGCAGCAACCACCAGGCCCAGGCCGCGGCACCCGCGTTGGCCACGAAGTCCGGGATGATCGGGATCCCCCGGGTGGCCAGCAGTTCCTCCCCCTCGGGCGTGACCGGGTTGTTGGCCGCCTCGACGATCACCCGCGCCGACACGTCCGGCACCTGGTCCGTGCCGATCGCGAAGGACACCGCCGCCGGGATCAGCACGTCGACGTCCATCGACAGCACCGCGTCGCGCGGCAGCCGCTGCACATCGGCGGGCACCTGGTCGCGGTCGATCTCGCCGAACCGGTCCCGGGTCTCCAGCAGGGCGGGGACGTCCAGACCGTCCGGGTGGTGGAGGGTGCCGGCAGCGTCGGCCATGGCCACCACCTTCAACCCCGCCTCGTGCAGGTAGTACGCGGCGCCACCGCCCATGGTGCCGACGCCCTGCACCGCGACGGTGGTCTCCTCAGGAGCCCAGTCGCGGGCGTGCACCACGCCCAGGCAGCACTGCGCGACGCCGTAGCCGCCCACCACGTCACCGAGCAGCAGCCCGCCCGGCACCGGCGCGTTGAGCCCGGCGCGCACCCGGCGCAGGGTGTGCTCCACGTCGGGCGAACGCCGGATGGCGGCGTGGTAGGACTGGTAGATCCCCAGCTCCTCGAACACCTCGTCGATCAGGTGCTGGGGCACGCCGAGGTCCTCCGCCGTCACCCAGTGCGTGTCCACCCACGGACGCATCGCCTGGAAGAAGCGCCGGAGCACGCCCTTGGCCTCCGGGTCCTTCGGGTCGAAGTCGATGCCGCCCTTGGCTCCGCCCACGGGCAACTCGAACACAGCGGTTTTGCGGGCCATGCCGCGCGCCAGGTGCTCGACTTCGCGCATCGTGCAGCCGGCACGCATCCTGGTCCCGCCAGTGGCGAGACCCGACACCAGGCTGTGCACGACCAGGAAGCCGTTGCAGCCGGTCACCGGATCCGTCCAGGTCACCTTCATGAGCGGTTCGCCGCCGACGAGTCCCATGGGCGAATACCTCCTTTCAGAGCGCATACGAGTTCGAGTAACGCGAGGGGGCTATGACGAGATAGGGCGGATGTCCGCCCTGCGTCAGGGAAGCCCGATCAGCTGAGTGCTAATCCGACGGGTCTGTGAGTGGGGAAGAAGTCCCGAGACGAGGTCGAACGCGGAAGGTGGTCGATGTTGGTTCGCATGAGTCACCTCCCGCGTCCGCCCAGCTGGCTCGAAGCTAAGGCCGGGGAAGTGAGATTGTCAACAATCGTCGGTTCGGACAACCGTTACGGCGTCGGAACGAGTGCGTGACCCCAGGTGAACGGGCTTGTCCGGTGGGCGCGTAACGAGATCAACTCACCTGGCCCCGCAGGAGGCGCCTGGGTCCTAAGCTTCTGCCCGAAGGCGCCCGTGATGCCTTCACCCCCGCTGCCGAACCGCCGTCGTCCCGCGAGGACGACGGTGGTTCGGGAACGGGGAACGGCGTGCACCGCCCCGTTGCACGACTGGAAGGATGGGAGTCATGAGTCAACCTGAGCCGCCGGGATCGCTGGACGAGGCCACGCAGCAGCAGTTGATCCAGGAGATCGGCCGGGTGATCGTCCGCGCGCTGCCCCCGGGCTGGCAGGAAGCCACCACCGAGTACCGCGCCGTCGGCGGGCACGTCGAGACCTCGTGCCGGCTGATCGCCCCCAACGGCAGCGCGATCCCGCTCGCAGCACCTTCCGAGGTCGACCCTCTGTTCGCGCGGCTGCGCCACGGGATGCACCAGCCCGACCGCGGCACCTGGTTCAGCGCGGTGTACCGGCTGCAGCGGCCCGGCAGCTACGCGGTCGACTTCAACGGCGACCAGGAGCCGGACTGGCAGACCGCTCCCCCTGCTTCGGCCTACGCCGAGGAGCTGCGGCTCCACCCGCGCCCGGCGGAGGCCACACCGCAGTGGCTGACCGACGCCGCTGCCGCGCAATCCACAGCAGCACCGACCCCCACAGCGCAGGCTTCCTCGGCGCAGGCTTCCTCGGCGCCGTCCTCCGGAGCGCCGTCCCTGCGCACCGCGGAGGTCTTCGACGACCGGGGCAAGCCGATCACCGAACGCGCCGAGATCGGCCGTGCGGAAGCCGACCGGGTCGCCGAGTACCTGGAGAAGGCGCCGGTCGTGCTGGCCGCCCGCAGCTACGACGACGACCGGCTCGACCCGCAGCGCACGGCTTCGGTGCCGATGACCTTCCACACCGACGGCAACTGGATCTGGCCGGGCGCGGTGGGCTACTACCTGCGCCAGCACGGCGTCGCGCCGGAGCCGGACCTGCTCAACCACATCCGGGCGCGCGGCTTCCAGCTCCCGGAGGTCAGCGAACCGCAGCGCGAGCTGGCCGTGTCGGTGATCACCGGCGAGCGCCGCTGAGCGGATCGTCCACTTCGTCCGGTCCGGGCTGAGCAGAACTGGTCGCACCGCGGGCGTCCACGGCCTGCGACAATCAGCGCATGCCTGATGAGGTGGCCTTCGTGGGCGGCCCGGTGGCCACCATGGACGCCGCGCGCTCGTTCACCGACGCGGTGCTGGTGCGGGACGGGCGCATCGCGGCCGTCGGCGAGGAGGCGGTGCGCGAGCGCCTCCGCCCCGCCACCGAGGTCGTGCAGCTGCGCGGCCGACTGCTGCTGCCGGGCTTCCACGACGCCCACGTGCACCCGGTCTACGGCGGGATGCTGCGCCTGCGCTGCGACCTGTCGCAGGCCACCGACGGCGCCGACTGCCTGCGGATCATCTCCGAGCACCTCACCGCGCACCCGGACTCGCCGTGGCTGCTCGGCGGCGGCTGGGACATGGCTCAGTTCCCGGGCGGGACGCCGACCCGCCGGGCGCTGGACTCGGTGACCGGCGACCGGCCCGCCTACCTGGTCAACCGAGACCACCACGGGGCGTGGGTGAACTCCGTGGCGCTGCGGCTGGCCGGGATCGACCGGGCCACCCCGGACCCGCCGGACGGGCGCATCGAACGCGATCCGGCCGGACGGCCCGACGGCACCCTGCACGAAGGCGCCACCCGCCTGGTGGAGCACGTGCTGCCGGAGGCCGGTTCGCAGCAGTACCTCGACGCCTTGGTGGAGGGGCAGCGCCACCTGCACGAGCGCGGGGTGACCTCGTGGCACGACGCGATCATCGGCCGCTACCTCGGCTACGACGACCTGCTGGCCACCTACCTGACCGCCGACGACCGCGGTCTGCTGACCGGCAAGGTGCGCGGCGCGCTGTGGTGGGACCGCGATCGCGGCTCGGAGCAGGTCCCGGAACTGGTCGAACGCCGCAAACGCGGCCGGGGACGGCGTTTCCGGGCCGAGGCGGTCAAGATCATGCAGGACGGGGTGTGCGAGAACGCCACCGCCGCACTGCGATTGCCCTACCTGGGCCACGGCGGTCGCGGACTGTCCTTCGTGTCGCCGGAAGCGCTCGCCGAGGCGGTCCCGCTGCTGACGGCCGAGGGCTTCCAGCTGCACTTCCACGCGGTCGGCGACCGGGCGGTGCGCGATGCCCTGGACGCCGTCAGCGGCGGCCCCTGGGGACTGCGCCACCAGGTCGCGCACCTGCAAGTCGTCCACCCGGGCGACGTCCCGCGGTTCCGCGAGCTGGGCGTCGCGGCCACCATCCAGCCCCGCTGGGCGGTCAACGACGCGGCGATGGTCGAGCTCAACGCACCCAAGCTCGGCCACACCCGCACCTCCTGGCAGTACCCCTTCCGCTCGCTGCGGGCCGCCGGAGCGGTGCTGGCCGCCGGCAGCGACTGGCCGGTTTCGGAGGCCGATCCGATGCTCGGCGCGCACGTCGCGGTGACCCGGTGCGAACCCGGTTCGGACGATCCCCTCGGCCCGGAGGAGGCCCTGGAGCTCACCGACGCGCTCGCCGCGTACACCGCCGGCTCGGCGTGGGTGAACCACGTCGAGCAGGACACCGGGACGATCGAGGTGGGCAAGGCCGCCGACCTCGTGGTGCTCGACGCCGACCCGTTCTCCCTGCCACCCGGGGAGATCGCGTCCTGCGGGGTCGACCTGACCGTGGTGGACGGCGAGCCCGTGCACCAGCGGTGACCTTCGCGCTGGGCCGGCCGGGCGACGCCCACTCCCGATCGTGTGCCAACCCGGGACGGGCATTGGCCCCGGTCGCCAGGACTGGTTGCGTCGCGAGCGACGGAGTACACCTCTGGGAGGCCGCTGACCCATGTCGTTCCGACTGCCCGAGTTCTACCTGTCCTACCCGGCCCGTCTGAACCCGCACCTGCAGCGGGCGCGCGAGCACACCAAGGCCTGGGCCCGCAGCATGGAGATGATCGACGTCCCGCAGCAGGGCAAGCGGATCTGGACCGAAGCAGACCTGGACCGCCACGACTACGCGCTGCTGTGCGCCCACACCCACCCCGACTGCGACGGTGACGAGCTGGACCTGATCACCGACTGGTACGTGTGGGTCTTCTACTTCGACGACCACTTCGTCGAGCTCTACAAGCGCGAACCGGACCTCACCGCCGCCCGCGCGCACCTCGACCGGCTGCCGGCCTTCATGCCGGTGGAGGGACCGATCACCGCGGAACCGGCCAACCCGGTCGAGGCCGGTCTGGCCGACCTGTGGCAGCGCACGGTGCCGTCGATGAGCTCCGGCTGGCGGCGCCGGTTCGCCGCGAGCACGACCGCGCTGCTGGACGAATCGCTGTGGGAGCTGGCCAACATCAGCGAGCACCGGTTGTCCAACCCGATCGAGTACGTCGAAATGCGGCGCAAGGTCGGCGGCGCCCCGTGGTCGGCGAACCTCGTCGAGCACGCCGTGGGGGTGGAGGTCCCCGACGACCTCGCCGCGACCCGGCCGTTGAAGGTCCTGCGCGACACCTTCGCCGACGCCGTGCACCTGCGCAACGACCTGTTCTCCTACGAGCGCGAGGTCTCCGACGAAGGCGAGCTGAGCAACGGCGTGCTGGTCTTCGAGCGGTTCCTCGGTTGCGAGACGCAGCAGGCCGCCGAGGTCGTCAACGACCTGCTGACCTCCCGGCTGCACCAGTTCGAGCACACCGCGCTCACGGAGATCCCGCGGCTGCTCGACGAGCGGGGCGTGGACCCCGCCGGCCGGTTCGCGGTGCTGGGCTACGCCAAGGGCCTGCAGGACTGGCAGGCCGGCGGGCACGAGTGGCACATGGCCTCGGGCCGCTACCCCGAGGGCGGCGGGAAGTCACCGGTGCTGGGCGGCCCGACGGGCCTCGGCACCGCCGGCGCCTACATCGCGAAGTCGCTGGTCTCCACGGCGCCGCAACGCCTCCGGAGCTTCAGCCACGTCCCGTACCAGCCCGTCGGGCCGATCGAGCGGCCGTGGCTGGAGGTGCCGTTCGAGCTGCGGTTGTGCCCGCACCTGGACCTCGCCCGGGAGCACGCGGTCGAGTGGTCGCGGGAGATGGGGATGTTCGTCGACGCCCCGCCCGTCTGGGACGAGGCGGCGGTGCGGTTCAACGACCTGCCGCTGTGCGCGGCCGGGCTCGACCCGGACGCCACGCCGGAAGAGCTCGACCTGGCGTCGCACTGGCTGGTGTGGGGCACCTACGGCGACGACCTCTACCCGCAGCGCTTCGGCCACCTCCGCGACGTGGCGGGTGCGAAGCTGCAGAACGAGCGGCTCAAGCAGGTGATGACCGACTCGGGTGAGCCGGGGATCGTGCCGGTGAACATGCTCGAGCGCGGCCTGGCCGACCTGTGGCGGCGCACGACGGCACCGATGAACGCTCGCGAGCGCGCGTCGCTGCGCCGGGCGGTCGAGGTGATGGTCGACAGCTGGGTGTGGGAGCTCGACAACCAGGTCCTCAACCGCATCCCGGACCCGGTGGACTACGTCGAGATGCGCCGCGCCACCTTCGGTTCGGACATGACGATCAGCCTCGCCCGGTTCGCGCACGGCGACGCGGTCCCGCCGGAGCTGTACGAGACGCGGGCGGTCCAGAACCTGGAGAACTCAGCGATCGACTGCGCGACGCTGCTCAACGACGTCTTCTCCTACCGCAAGGAAGTCGAGTTCGAAGGCGAGGTGCACAACGCGGTCGTGGTGGTGCAGAACTTCCTGGACTGCGACCAGGACCGGGCCCTCGAGGTCGTGCACGGGCTGTTCGACGCGCGCATGGAGCAGTTCCGGCACGTGGTCGAGGTGGAGGTGCCCGCGATGTGCGAAGAGCGGCAGGTGGCGCCGGAGGCGCGGACGGCGTTGGACGAGCACGCCGTGGAGCTGCAGGACTGGCTGGCCGGGATCCTCAACTGGCACCGGCAGGTCGCTCGCTACCGCGACTCCGAACTGCGCCACGGCACGCCCGGGAGCGGTCTCCGGTCGTCCTCCGCGCTGCCGACGCCCTGGGACCCGGTGCTGGGCTGAGACATCGCCCGCCACGCGGCTTCTCCGACGGCGGCGATGGCGTGGACGCCGTCGCCGCCGCGGTAGCCCTTGGTGGAGACGGGGTCGGTGAGCTGGTCGACGAGCACGGCGAGCACCACCCGCGGGGTGTCGTCGGCGCTGAGCAGCGCGACGTCGTGGCGCAGGCCCTTGATCTCGCCGGTCTTGTTCCAGCAGCGCGCGTCCTCCGGCAACCGCAACGGGATCCGGTCGACGACCTGCTGGCGCGACAGCACCGCCAGGGCGTGCCGGGTCTGCTCGGGCGGCAGCGCTTCGCCGCGGGCCAGCGCGGCCATCACGCGGGCCTGGTCGAGCGCGGTGGTCTGCAGGACGCCGGGCGCTGCGGTGTCCATGATGTGCCGCTCCACCCGGGTGCCGGTGCAGCCCAGGCCCGCAGTGCACGCGGCGATCGCCGGGAAGCCGACTTCGTCGATGACGGCGTTGGTCGCGGCGTTGTCGCTGACCACGATCATCAGGTTGATCAGGTCGCGCAGGGACATCGCGGGCACGCTGGGGATCTCGAACAGCACACCGGTCCCCCGGGTCCTCGAGGCCGGCAGCGGCACCACCCGGTCGAGGTCGAGCCGCCCTTCGGCGACGGCGCGCAACGCCGTGATCATCACCAGCACCTTGATGGTGCTGGCCGAGTGCACCTCGACCTCGGGACACCGCAGCACCGGGACGCCCTCGTCGAGGTCCCAGCTCGCGATCCCGACACGCCCGGGGAACTCGAGACCCGCCAACTCCGCCTCGAACCGAGCCGCGTAGCCCACCACTACCTCCCGCACCCTCGCCGTGCGCGCACTGTACCCACCCCCGGCGCCTCAGAGGGCGCCGAGGACCGCCAAGGCCGCCGCGGCGTCCTGGACGCCGATGCCGACGCTGTTGTAGAAGACCAGGTCCTCCGGGGTTTTCCGGCCCGGGGCCTGGCCGGTGAGGACGGCGCCGAGCGGGGTGATGCCGTCCCGGGTGAGCTCGCCTTCGGCGAGTGCGGTCATGATCGGGCCTGCGTGGTGGACGGCGGTGTCGGTGTCGTCGACGACGATCGTCGCGGCGGCGCGCAGGAGCTCGCCGTCGACTTCCCGGCGGTGGGGCTCGAAGCTGCCGACGCTGACCACCGTGGCGCCCGGAGCGAGGTCGGAGGTGGGGACGACGGGCTCCGCGCTGAGGGTGCACGCCGCGACCACACCGGCGCCGCGCACGGCTTCCGCGGGCGTGCCCGCAGGGCGCACGTGGAGCCCGAGCTCGGCGGCGAGCTCGGCCGCGGCCGCCTCCCGGCGAGCCGGGTCGCGGCTGTGGATCCGCACTTCGCGCAGCGCGCGGACGCGGGCGATGGCGCGCACGTGGGCCCGGGCCTGGACGCCGGAACCGATCACCGCCAGCACGTCGGCCTCCGCCGGGGCGAGCGCGTCGACGGCGACCGCGCTGCCCGCGGCCGTGCGGATCTCGGTGAGGGTGGTGCCGGCCATCGTCGCGATCGGCGTTCCCGTCTCCGCGTCGAGCACCAGGACCGTGGCGCTGATCGAGGCCAGGCCCCGCTCGGCGTTGCCGGGGTTGACCGAGACGAGCTTGGCGACCGGACCGTGCCGCGGGGAGAGGCGGCTGAGGTACGACAGCACGGTGTCCTCGCCGGTGCGGATCGCCGACTTCGGGGCCAGCTGCGCTTCCCCTCGGCCCAGGGCGGTGAAGGCCAGGCGTTGCGACGCGATCGCGGAGTCGTGGTCGAGGGCCGCCGCCACGTCCGTGTCGTTGAGGAGTTCCACGCGCACCGACGTTGGCACATCCGTTCGCGTCCCGGAAGGCAGCGCCAGCAACGCTGGCCCTCAGCGCGACGAGAAATCACTCTTCTGATCCTCAACAGACCGCGCTCCCCCGTTCTACGGTGATCCCAGGTGGTCCCGAGCAGGAAGAGGTGCATGTCGGTGCAGGCGACGTTGAGCTCCGTGATCGGCCCGGACGCCCCGGAGGTGGTCGACGGCGGAGGCGAGTACCTCTCGAAGAACCCCGCGAACCTCGACGACGTCGTGGCCGAGGTCGCGCTGGGCACCCCCGAGACGCTGGTGTCCGCGGCCGAGCAGGCCCAGCGCGCGCAGCGGGAGTGGGCCCAGGTGCCGGCGCCGGTGCGCGGGCGCGTGATCGCCGGGCTGGGGCGCCTGGTGGAGTCGAACAAGGAGAGCCTGGCCCGGCTGGTGACCCGGGAGATCGGCAAGCCCTACGCCGAAGCGCTCGGCGAGGTGCAGGAGATCATCGACACCTGCGACTTCTTCCTGGGCGAGGGCCGCAGGCTCTACGGGCAGACCGTGCCGTCGGAGATGCCGGACAAGCAGCTGTTCACCTTCCGCGTCCCAGTCGGGGTCGCGGTGGTGATCACCGCCGGCAACTTCCCGGTCGCGGTCCCCTCCTGGTACCTGGTGCCGGCGCTGCTGTGCGGCAACGCGGTGGTGTGGAAGCCCGCCGAGTACGCGGCCGGTGCGGCTCGCGCGCTCGCCGAGATGGCCTGGAAGGCCGGGGTGCCCAAGGGCGTGCTCAACCTCGTCCACACCGACGGCGAGGCCACCTTCAAGGGTCTGGAAGCCGCGCTCGAGGCGGGCACGGTCAACAAGGTCGGCTTCACCGGTTCCAGCGCGGTGGGGACCCGGGTCGGCGAGCTGTGCGGCCGCCACCTGCAGAGCCCGTGCCTGGAGCTGGGCGGCAAGAACCCCATGATCGTCACCGAGGACGCCGACCTGGACCTGGCCGTGGAGGGCGCGCTGTTCTCCGGGTGGGGCACCGCCGGGCAGCGCTGCACCTCGCTGGGCAACCTGATCGTGCACCGCGACGTCAAGGACGAGTTCACCTCCCGGCTGGACGCGGCGCTGCGCGCGGCCACGGTCGGCGAGCCGAGCGGCGACGTGCTCTTCGGGCCGATGCTGGACCAGAAGTTCGCCGACAACTTCGAGTCCATCCTCGACACCCTCCAACCGCACCACACGACGCTGGGCTCGAGCGCGGTCGGCCGGATCACCGCCGACCAGCCGCGCGAGGGCTTCCACGGCGACCCGTCGACCGGCCTGTACTACCACCCGGTCCTGGTGGACGGGATGCGCACCGACGACCACATCTTCCGCAACGAGACCTTCGGCCCGATCGTCGGCATCACCACCTACGAGACCCTCGACGAGGCGGTCGACCTCGGCAACGCTCCCGGGTACGGCTTGTCGGCGGCGATCTACACCTCCGACCCGGCCAAGGCGTTCCGGTTCCGGCAGGGCATCGGCGCGGGCATGGTCAGCGTGAACAACTCGACCTCCGGGGCCGAGGCGCACCTGCCCTTCGGAGGCAACGGCAAGTCCGGCAACGGCAGCCGCCAGTCGGGCATCTGGGTGCTCGACCAGTTCACCCGCTGGCAGTCGTTGAACTGGGACTTCTCGGGCAAGCTGCAGAAGGCCCAGATGGACGTCGACACCGTCGAACCGGAGCTGGACTTCCGCTTGCCGCCGGAACTCGGCGGCCGCTGATGCTGCCGAGCTCCGCGGAGGTGGTGGTCGTCGGCGGCGGGGCGGTGGGCGTCAGCACCGCCTTCCACCTCGCCGAAGCCGGCGTGGACGTGCTGTTGCTGGAGCGCGGCGAACTGGGTTCGGGCAGCACCAGCAAGGCGGCCGGCGGTGTCCGGGCGCAGTTCTCCGATCCGGTCAACGTCGAGCTGGGCCTGCGCAGCTTGCGGGCCTTCGAGGACTTCGCCCGCAGGCCCGGCGGGGAGATCGACCTCAAACAGCAGGGGTACCTGTTCCTGCTCTCGGACCCCGCCGACGTCGCGGCCTTCGAGGACGGGGTGGCCCTGCAGAACTCGCTGGGCGTGCCGAGCCGGATGCTCAGCGTCGAGCAGGCGCGCGAGCTCTCACCGCTGGTGTCCCCCGACGGGCTGCTGGCGGCGGCGTACTCCCCCACCGACGGGCACTGCACTCCCGAAGGCGTGGTGCAGGGCTACGCGGGGGCGGCACGGGAGCACGGCGCGGTGCTGCGGCGCGGCGTCGAGGTCACCGGAATCGAGACCAGCGGCGGTGGGATCAGCGCCGTGCTCACCGACGCCGGGCCGGTGCGCACCTCGACGGTCGTGTGCGCGGCCGGGGCGTGGTCGGCGCGGATCGGCGAGTTCGCCGGTGTCGAGCTGCCGGTGCGACCGCTGCGCCGGCAGGTCCTGGTCACCGAGCCGATGCCGGACCTCCCGCCGCGGTTGCCGTTCACCATCGACTTCGCCACCAGCTTCTACTTCCACGAGGAGGGCCCGGGCCTGCTGGTCGGCATGTCCGACCCGGAGGAGGAGTTCGGGTTCCGGCTGCACACCGACGACCGCTGGCTGGACCGGCTCGGCGAGGTCGTCACGCGACGCGCTCCCCGCATCGCCGAGGCGGGCGTGGCGCACGGCTGGGCGGGGCTCTACGAGGTCACTCCCGACCACAACGCGCTGGTCGGTCACGTCGGCGGCTTCTACTACGCCACCGGCTTCTCCGGGCACGGCTTCCTGCAGAGCCCGGCGATCGGCGAGGTGGTGCGCGACCTGGTCCTGGGCCGCGAACCGGCGATCGACGTCTCCGGTCTCGACGTGGGTCGCTTCGACGGCGCCGAGATCCGGCCCGAGCACAACTGCGTGTAGGAAAGGACGACCGTGGTTGACCTGTTGCAGGAGTTCGACGAGTGGGGCCCGGAGAAGGTCGTCTGCGTCTCCGACGCGCGCACCGGGATGCGGGGCGTGCTGGTCATCGACAACACCGCGCGCGGCAGCGGCAAGGGCGGCACGCGGATGGCCCCGACGGTGACCGTGGGCGAGATCGCCCGGCTGGCGCGGGTGATGACCTGGAAGTGGGCCGCGGTCGACCTCTTCCACGGTGGCGCGAAGGCCGGCATCGTCGCCGACCCTGACGCACCCGACAAGGAAGCGGTGGTGCGCTCCTTCGCGCGCCGGCTGGCCGACCAGATCCCGGCCAGCTACGTCGCCGGCTTGGACATGGGCATGACCGAGCACGACGCGGCCATCATCCAGGACGAGCTCGCCGACCGGGGCGCGGCCGTCGGCGTCCCGGAGGCGCTGGGCGGTGTGCCCTACGACCAGCTCGGGGTGACCGGTCACGGTGTCGCCGAAGCGGCTCTGGCCGCGTTGGAACGCGCGGGCAAGCCCGTGGCCGGGGCGCGGGTCGCGGTGCAAGGCTTCGGCGCGGTGGGCGCGGCCACGATCGCGCGGTTGCACGCCGCCGGCGCGCAGCTCGTGGCGCTGTCCACCGTGGACGGGGCGGTGCACGACCCGACCGGCCTGGACGTCCCCGCGTGGCTGGCCGCCCGGGCGGAGTTCGGCGACGCGTGCGTCGCGAAAGCCGCACCGGCGCAGCGCATCGCCCCGGGCGAGGAGCTGTGCGTGGACTGCGACGTGCTCATCCCCGCCGCACGGCAGGACGTCATCGGCGAGCAGGTCGCCGCCCAGGTCCGCGCGAGCCTGCTCGTGGAGGGCGCCAACCTGCCGACCACCCCGGGGGCGCGGGCAGCCCTGTCCGCGCGAGGTGTGGAGGTCGTGCCGGACTTCATCGCCAACGCGGGCGGGGCGATCGCGGCGGGCTTCGCGATGGACGCCCGCTACTCCGCCTTCCGACCCGAACCCGGCCGCATCCTCGACGAGGTCGCGGCCCGGACCCGGCGCAACACCCTCCTGGTGCTGGAGACCGCGGCGCGGTCGGGCGTGCTGCCGCACGCGGCGGCATCGGAGATGGCCGAGCAGCGGGTCCGCGAGGCGATGCGGTTGCGCGGCCGCGTGCCGGTGCCCGCCTGAGACCGTTCGAGGAGTCGGCGTGCTCAACCCCATCCACCTGCGCACGCTGCAGGAGTGCGTCCGGACCGGCTCGTTCGCCGAGGCCGGCCGCGCGCTGGGCTACACCGCCTCGGCGGTGTCGCAGCAGATGGTGCTGCTGGAGCGGTCGATCGGCGCTCCGCTGTTCGAGCGCTCGGCCCGGTCGGCCCGCAGCACCGCACTGGCCCTGCGGCTGGCCCACCGCAGCCGGGACGCGCTGGGCGCGCTGGACGCGCTCGAGCGCGAGGTCCGGGCGATGGTGGCCGGCGAGGAGGGCAGCCTGCGGCTCGCCTCGTTCGCCACCGCCAACTCGCGGGTGCTGCCCGACGTGCTCGCAAAGGTCATCTCCCAGCGGCCGAACGCCGAGGTCCAGCTCGACGAGGGTGAACCGGACGAGGTCGTCGACGGGGTCCTCGACGGGTCCCTGGACGCGGCTGTGGTCTTCGAGTACGACCTCGACCCGCGCCAGTGGCCCCTCGAGCTCTGCGCCGAGGAGCTGCTGGCCGAGCCGCTGCGGGTGCTCCTGCCCGCCTCGCACCGCCTCAGCGGCCGTGCGCGCGTGGAACTGCCGGAGCTGGCCTCTGACAACTGGATCTGCACCCGCGAGGACACCGCCGGTGCCCGGTCCCTGGTCAGGTTGGCGGCAGCGGCCGGGTTCGTCCCGCGCATCACCTTCCGCAGCAACGACTACTCCGTCATCCGCGACCTCGTGCGCCGCGACCTCGGCGTCGCGGTCTTACCCGCCCTCGCCGTCCCGCAGGACCAGGTCGGCGTCGCCCGCATCGCGGGCTTCCAACCGCACCGCCGGGTCAAGGTCCTCTACCGCGAGCAGAACACCAACCCGCTGCTCCCGATGGCCCGGGAGTACCTGGCCGCGTCGTGCACAGCGGTCGCATCCGAGTGGGAGCAGACATGACCGAACCCGTCGACGAGCACTTCCTCCAGCAACTGGCGCTCCTCCGCGACCAGGCACCTGCTGACCGCCCGCCCGCGCCGGACGAGGACCTGGTGGGGTTGTTCGCCTCCCAGGCCGGCAGCCGGCACCTCGACTTCAAGGCCCGTGAGCTGGGCAAGCGCGGGGTGGGCTTCTACAGCATCGGCTCGTCGGGCCACGAGTCGAACGCCGCGGTCGCGGCGGCGTTGCGGGTGAGCGACCCGGCGTTGCTGCACTACCGGTCGGGCGCGTTCTACCTGGAGCGGGCCCGCCAGGTCGCCGGCAGCACCCCCCTGCTGGACGTGCTGCTGGGCGTGGTGGCCTCGGCCGACGAGCCGATCTCCGCAGGGCGGCACAAGGTGTTCGGACACGCGGAGCTGTCGGTGATCCCGCAGACCTCGACCATCGCCTCGCACCTGCCGCGCTCGGTGGGCCTGGCGTTCGCGCTGGAGCGCGGTGCCCAGCTCGGGGTGGAGGCGGAGTGGCCGGCGGATTCGGTGGTGCTGTGCAGCTTCGGGGACGCCTCGGCGAACCACTCGACCGCCACCGGCGCGATCAACTCGGCGCTGCACTGCACGCACCAGGGCCTGCCGTTGCCGTTGCTGTTCGTGTGCGAGGACAACGGGATCGGCATCAGCGTGCGCACGCCGTCGGGCTGGGTCGCCTCGGCCTACGGCGACCGGCCAGGCCTGCGCTACTTCACCGCCGAGGGCACCGACCCCGTCGAGTGCCTGCGGGTCTCGCGGGAAGCCGCCGACTGGGTGCGGCAGCACCGGGTACCGGCGTTCCTGCACCTGCGCACCGTCCGGTTGATGGGCCACGCCGGGTCCGACGTCGAATCGGCGTACCGCTCGCGCGCGGAGATCACCGCCGACCTCGACCGCGACCCGCTGCTGGCGACCGCGAAGGAGCTCGTCACGCGAGGCGTCCTCACCCCCGACGAGGTGCTGGCGCGCTACGAGGCCACGCGGTCCGAAGTGGACGCCCTCGCCGAGGAGGCGCTCGGGCGCCGCAAGCTGGGCAGTGCGGCGGAGGTGATGGCCTCCCTGCACCGCCACTCCCCCGACGCCATCGCCGACCACACCGCCCAACGCCCACCCGACCGCGCCGGAACCTTCGACACGCCACCGGAATCCGAGGGACCGCTGACGCTGGCGCAGGCGATCAACCGCTCGCTGGCCGAGGAGCTCGGCCGGGACGAGCGCGTCCTGGTCTTCGGCGAGGACGTCGCCCGCAAGGGCGGCGTGTACGGCGTGACCCGAGGTTTGCGCAAGAAGTTCGGAGCCAGGCGGGTCTTCGACACGCTGCTGGACGAGCAGAGCATCCTCGGCACCGCGCTGGGCGCGGGGCTGGCCGGGCTGCTTCCGATCCCGGAGATCCAGTACCTGGCCTACCTGCACAACGCCGCCGACCAGCTGCGCGGGGAGGCGAGCACGTTGAGCTTCTTCTCCCACGGCCGCTACACCAACCCGATGGTCGTGCGCATCGCCGGTTACGGCTACCAGAAGGGCTTCGGCGGTCACTTCCACAACGACGACAGCGTCGCGGCACTGCGCGACCTGCCCGGCGTGGTCCTGGCCTCGCCGTCCCGGCCGGACGACGCGGCGGCGATGCTGCGCACCTGCGTCGTCGCTGCGCGCGTGGACGGACGGGTCTGCGCGTTCCTGGAGCCCATCGCCCTCTACCACACCCGAGACCTGCACGAACCCGGTGACGAGGGCTGGTTGGCCGAGTACCCGCGACCGGGCGAGCACCACGTGCCGATCGGCCGCGCCCGGGTCCACGGCCACGGCACGGACCTGACGCTGGTCAGCTTCGGCAACGGTGTCCCGATGAGCTTGCGCGTCGCGGAACGCCTCAGGCAGCAAGGCGTGCACGCCCGGGTGCTCGACCTGCGCTGGCTCGCCCCGCTACCGGCCGAAGACCTCCTGGAAACCGCCGAGGCAACGGGCAAGGTGCTCGTGGTGGACGAAACCCGCCGCAGCGGCGGCGTTTCCGAAGCGGTGGTCACCGCACTGGTCGACGCGGGCTTCACCGGCAAGGTCGCCCGGGTGACCAGCGAGGACAGCTTCATCCCCCTGGGCGCCGCGGCCTACCACGTCCTGCTGGACGAGGACACCGTCGAAACAGCCGCCCTCAAGCTCACCCGCTGAGCCAGGAACCTCCCGGAACAACGCGCACCGCCAGGGCACCCCGCAGGGCGGAAAGCCGCCAGGGATGCGGCAGGCCGCGGGCTGTTCCCAGGCTGGGACTCAACCACGGTTCCTCACCCGCTCGGGCGGGGACCCGGGACGCCGTGTTACGTACCGGGGGTTGGCGATCGGCCCTGTGGCGCGGGTCAGCCAGGTCCGGGTCACCCAGCCGGTCATGACCATCGTCTGGGCGACGGTGATCCTCGCCGAACCGCTGACCTGGCCCACTCTCCTGGGAGCCCTCGCGGTGATCGTCTGCGCGATCCTGTCAGTGCGCACTCGCCTCGGCCTGTGACCGGACGCTTCGGGCATGGCGCAGCAGCAGGACTGTCCGGTGTGGACCGCCCCGCCGGGGGTCAGGAGGGGTCGCCGAAGACCTTGCCGGGGTTGAAGATCCCGGCCGGGTCGAGGGCGTTCTTGATGTCGTGGTGCATGTCGACGACCTTGGGCGAGAGCTCGGCGTGCAGGCCCTTGCGCTTGAGCAGGCCGACGCCGTGCTCGCCGGTGACCGTGCCGCCGAGCTCGATGGCGTCGGCGACGATGTCGTCGAAGGCGCGCTGAGCGCGCAGCCGGGCGTCGTCGTCGCCGGGCGGGGTGATGATCAGCGGGTGCAGGTTGCCGTCGCCGGCGTGGGCGATGTTGGCGATCTGCGTGTCGTGCCGCTGCGCGGCGGCTTCGATGCGCACGAGCATGTCCGGGACCAGCGCGCGCGGGACGCAGACGTCCTCGGTGAGCAGCGGGCCGAGGCGCTCCAGCGCGGGGTAGGCCAGGCGGCGGGCCGCGAACAGCGCGTCGGCTTCCTGCTCGTCGGTGGAGCGGGCGCTCCAGGTCGCCCCAGCCTCGTCGAAGCAGCGCACGAGCGTGTCGACTTCCTGATCCCCCGCTTGTCCCGGGGTGTCCGAGCGGCCGAGCAGCAGGACGTTGGCCTCGGCGGACAGGCCCATGTTCTTCCACTCGTCGACCGCGCGGAGGCAGTGCTGGTCGAGCAGCTCCAGCGCGGAAGGCACGACGCCGGCAGCGGCGACGGCGGCGACCGCCTCGCCCGCGGCGACCAGCGAGTCGAAGTAGCCGACGACGGTGCGCTCGGGTGCGCGCAGGCCGGGCAGCAGCTTCACGGTCACCTCGGTGATGACGCCGAGCGTGCCCTCGGAACCGACGAACAGCCCGCACAGGTCGTACCCGGCGACGCCCTTGGCGGTGCGGCGACCGAGCCGCACGAGCTCGCCGGAGCCGACGACGGCCTCCACCCCGAGCACGTAGTCCCTGGTCACGCCGTACTTCACGCAGCACACGCCACCGGCGTTGGTGGAGACGTTGCCGCCGATGGTCGACCAGGGCGAGCTCGCCGGGTCCGGCGGGTACCAGGCACCGTGCTCGCGGCAGGCCGCGCGCAGGTCGTCGTTGACGACTCCCGGCTGGACCACGGCCAACTGCTCCCGCGGGTTGATCTCGAGGACCTGGTCCATGCCTTCCAGGGAGATCAGCACGCACCCGTCGACGGCGTTGGCGCCACCGGACAGGCCGGTGCCCGCGCCGCGGGGCACGACCGGCACCCGGTGCTCGGCGCAGACCTGCACCGCCGCGACCACGTCGTCGGTGCTGCGGGCGCGCACGACGGCGAGGGGCTTGCCGTAGGGCGCCCACTCGGCTTCGTCGTGGGAGAAGCGCCCGGTGGAGTCCGGGTCGGTCAGCAGCACCTCGTCCGGCAGCGCCGACCGCAACGCGCGCAGCGCGGCGTTGTCCGAGTTGTCCACCATGGGTTACCTCCTCCTGCGCGAACCGCCCACACAGTAACCCGGAGGGATGAACGAGGAGCTCAAGGCCTCAACCGAGTTCGGGGAACCGGGGAGCCCAGACCTGCCGCGACCCGCGGATCGGATCACAGGCCAGCGCCACCGGGTTGCCGAGGACCCGGGTCGGCCGTTCGGGCAGGTGGTAGGCGGGCCACCCGGGGTCGCCGGTCGCGGCGAAGGAGGTCCAGGCCTGCCGGATCGCGCGGGAGAGCTCGTCGAACCCCTCCGGTGCTGCGCCGAGCATCTCCACCGCCAGCGGGTCGTCGTGCTGACCGAAGGTGAACGGCACGTCCAGGCCGTGGGTGGCGCCCAGCACCCCGTCGCGCTGCGGGGTCTCCCAGGTGAACTCGTAGAGGTGGGCCCGGCCGCCGGCCGCTGCGGCGGCCTCCACCATCCACACCGCCGGCATCCGGAACAGCTGGTCGCTGAGCAGCACCGTGTACAAGTCGGTGTCGGCGACGCCCGGGTAGGCGGAGCGGTACTCGGCGGCCGTCGACCCGGGCAGGTTCAAGTCGCGCACCAAGCCCTCGAGGTCGCGGGCCTCCGCGGGCAGGTCGACGGTGAAGCCGGTCGCCTCGTCGCGGTTGAAACCAGCGATCACGTCGATGCCGTTGGCGACGCCGCCGCGCAGCGCCACCCACGGGAGTTCGGAGAGCACTTCCCCGTCGAGGACGACGTTGTAGGGCAGGTTGTTGGTCCAGGCCGCGCGGTTGGCGCTGATCTCCGCCATCGCCCGGCCCTGGGCGGCGTGCAGGTCCTCGACGGGCAGCTCGGCGAGGGCGCTGGCGGTGGCGGGCACGCCGAGCGGTCCGGTGATCAGCTCACCGAGCTTGCGGGCCTCGTCCTCGTCGACGTACATCGCCGCCGGGCTCTGCGCGATGGCCCGGCGGAACAGGCCGCGCCGACCGGACCCGGCGACCAGCGTCGCCACCGAGACACCTCCGGCCGACTCGCCGAAGATCGTCACGTTGTCGGGGTTGCCGCCGAAGGAGATGATGTTGTCGCGCACCCAGCGCAGCGCCGCGAGCTGGTCGAGGATGCCGCGGTTGGCCGGGGCGTCGTCGACCCACCCGAACCCCTCGTAGCCGACGCGGTAGTTCACGGTCACCACGACCACGCCCTCGCGTGCGAGCGTTGCCCCGTTGAAGCCGTCGGTCCCTCCGGTTCCACCCAGGAACGCGCCGCCGTGCAGCCACACCATCACCGGCAGGTGCCCGCCGCGGTCGGGCGTCCAGACGTTCACCGTGAGGCAGTCGGTCGCATCACCGGGCCGCCAGACCGCGGGCAGCGGCGGTATGGGCGCCTGCGGGACCGGAGCGCTGTACTGCGTGGCGTCGCGCAGCCCGTCCCAACGCGGCGGCGCGATCGGTGCCTGGAACCGGCGCGCGCCGTCCAGCGGCGCCGCGTAGGGGATGCCCTTGAAGACCATGACGTCGCCGTCCGTGGTTCCCCGCACAGCGCCGTGCTCGGTCCGCACGACGAGGTCCACCCCGCCGTACAACCACCGGAAGCTCGATAAGGGGGGCTGCTGCTCCTCGTCCATGCTCACGTCCCATCGCTGAGTTCGGTGACCGCCTGCGGCAGCGCCTCGGCGAGCTTCTCCAGGTCCGGCAACGCCGCCCGGTTCGCCTGCACCCCGATGTGCACCGTGTCCCGGAACTGCGAGACCGCGATCGACAGCGCGTGGCCGGCCGCCAGCGGGGCCAGCGGGAACAGCTCGGCCACCTCCGCGCCGTCGAGGGACGCGTCGAACCTCGGCAGCGGCACGTTGGTGACCATCGTGTCGAACAGCAGCGGAGCACCTTGGGCGACCAGCGGTGTGGCGACGTGGTGCAGCAGTTGCGGCACCCGGCCCGCGAGCACCGGGAACGCCCCCGGACCGCGCAGCGGGCCCGCGGTCTTGTTGGCGCTCATCTCCGCGCGGATCGCCTGCAGCCGCGCGCCCGGACCGGGTTCGGCGACCGGGAGGTCGCACAGGTAGCCGGAGAGCTGGTTGTTGCCGTTGCGGGGTTGGTTGCTGCGCCGCCGGCACACCGGGATCAGCGCGCGCACCGGCACCTCGTCGACGTCCGAACCGCGGTCGGCCATCCACTGCCGCAGCGCTCCGGCGATCACGGCGAGCACGACGTCGTTGGTGGTGCCGCCGCCGTGCCGGGTGCGGATGCGGCGGATGTCGTCGAGGTCGATGGGCACCAGCGCGAGCCTGCGGGCCGGCGAGGTCGAGGCGTGCATCGGCGAGGACTGCACCGGGAGGCGCATGTTGCGCACCACCGAGGCCGCGATCCCGAGGCACTCACCGGACTTCGACAGGGTTCCGCGCACCACGTCGACCAGCTTCTCCGGCTGGCGGAGCAGTCCGAAGGCCTCGTCGAGCGGGTGGGCCGGTGGTGCCGCGGGGGTGTCGGCCAGGTCGCTGAACTCGTCGAGCAGCCGCACCCCCACCTCAACGGCGTCGTGCCCGTCGACCAGCGAGTGGTGGAACTTCATCAGCACCGCGAAGCGGTTGTCGGCCAAGCCGGTGATCAGGTGCAGCTCCCACAGCGGCCGGCGCTGGTCGAGCGGGTCGGCGACCAGCTCGGATGCCAGGACCGCGAGCTCCTCGCGGCCTCCCGGGCTGGGCACCTCGTGGTCGTGGACGTGCGCAGTGGCGTCGAAGTCCCGGGCCTCGCGCCAGTGCGGCTGCAGCCAGGAGCGCTCCAGCCGCATCCGCAGCCGGGAGATGCGCTGGGCCCGCTCGGCGAGCAGCCGCCGCAAGCGGTCCCGGTCCACCGGTCCGTGGGCGCGGAACACCGCGACCGCGCCCACGTGCATGGGCGTGTCCTCCTGCTCCATGCACAGGAAAGCCCAGTCGAGCGGTGTGAGTTCACTTCTGGATGGCGTCTCGGTTGCGCTTGCGCTCATCGCCCATTTCCCGTCAACGGTGCAATTGGTTGTTCGCGTTGCAGATCAGTTCCCGGACCGGCCGTCCGGTGGATTGCGAACGAATCCGAAACCGGCTCGCAATCGGACGGTGTGGTGAACCGGCAGCCCCAGGACCGGGGTTGAACCTGCAGGTGGCGATGACATCGACGGGTCCTTCCGGGTACTTCCGGGTGGTCGGTGTGCGCGCACCGGCGACCGACAGCATTGAGAGTTCTCGGTCCGACGCACGAGCACCATTCGCAAACCGGTGCGCCGTTGCACAATTCGTCAGGGTAACCGCTGGCGGGCGCATCGACCTTAGCGAAGAAATGATCAGATGAAAACGACCGACCTCAGCGTCGCTGAAACCCGGAAGGATTGTGATCACTCCGGTCAGTGCCGGTTCGGACTCCCGTGATCACCCGAAAGCATGCAGAGCTCCGTCAGCGCACGTCCCCGATGGCGACGGCGATGACGCCGAGCACTGGACGCGACTCCGGCCGCCGTCCGCATTGTCACTCGAACGCTGCCCCCGAGGAACACGAAGCCCCGCCGCCGCAGGCGTGTCGCGCTGCGGTGGCGGGGCTTCGCGATTCCCAGCCGCGTGGTCTCCGCTTACTTGCCGGGCTCCCAGTGCTCCAGCATCGCCGCGAACGTCTCGAACGCGGGCTCGTTGTAGCCGTAGGGGGCTTCGAGGTGGACGCTGATCGGGAAACCGAGGTCGTGCACGCCGTCGACGACCCGCTTGTAGAGGTCGACGACCGCCTGCTTGCGCTGCTCGAAGCCGAGCTCGGCCGTGCGGGCGACGAACTCCTGCTCGGCGGCCACGGCCTGGTTGCCCGGGTCCTGGATCAGCCACTGGATGAGCTTCTTCTTGCTCTCCACGCCCGGGATGAACCCGAAGGACAGCAGGATCTCCGGGCGGTGCGGCGTGTTGCGCGCGAACTCCTCGAGGAAGTTCACGATGGCGTCGGAGTACAGCAGCTGCGTCATGCCGTAGGTGGCACCGCGCTCGCACTTGAAGCCGAAGCGGCCCTGCTCCCCTTCCCGGGTCGGGATGAGGATGGAGCCGCGGTGCGGCACGACGTCCTGGAACTTGGTGAGGGCGTCGGTGGGGGGCACGCCGGGGCCTTCCCCGTCGGCCATGTTGCGGGGCACGCCGACGAAGGCGATGCCGTCCATCTCGGCCTCGCGCAGCGCCTGCAGCCGCTCCGCCAGGGCCTGCTCGTCGTGGAAGGCGGTGACCTGCGTGCACAGGCCGCGCACGTCACCGCCGATCTCCGGCCGGATCGTGCGCCAGAAGTCGATGGTGTCCATCTTGGGCCGGAAGTCGACGGGACGGTCGCCGTCTTCCTGGATGATGCCCGGGATCATCACGTGCCGGATGCGGCCGGTCAGCCCGAACTTGCGGCTGAGCTCGGCGATCTTGCGTCCTTCGTCAACGGCCCTCTGCACACCGCCGTCGAGGTCGGGCGGAACCAGTTCGAGTGCGATGGTGGTCATGTCGGCCTCAGGTATTCCTTCTGTCGACTTCGGTCACCGCAGCGCTCGAGAGATACGCCTGCGAACCTGCGCTGAGCGGCAGGGACCGTTTTCTTCCAGGGAGAAGGGTTTCGACCCGGTCGGTGAGCCCGAAGAGCACCCGCAACGCGGGGCCACGACGGGCTCACCGATCTCGCGGATCCGGAGGTGGGCACCGCTCGCGGGGAGCGGTGACCACCGGCCCGATCAGTAGCGGTAGTGCTCGGGCTTGTAGGGGCCGTCGACGTCGACGCCGATGTACTCGGCCTGGGCCTTGGTCAGCTTGGTCAGCTTCACACCC
>NZ_RSAA01000006.1 GCF_003931915.1 Saccharopolyspora rhizosphaerae
GCGCGGGCATGCAGACGTCGAAGACGATCGTCGCGGTGAACAAGGACCCGGAGGCGCCGATCTTCGAGATCGCCGACTACGGCGTCGTGGGTGATCTGTTCAAGGTCGCCCCGCAGCTCACCGAGGAGATCACCAAGCGCAAGGGCTGATCCCCAGACGCGCGAAGCGGGCCGTGCTCCCACCGGAGCACGGCCCGCACCAGCTCGGCTGGATTACCTCATTCCGGAAGAGCCAGGCTTCCCTTATCCAACCAGCACCACACGCCAGCCACCTGAGCCCGGCCGCACAACACGCCACGACCCAAGCGGAACGCTGCGGGACACGCCTCTACGGCCCACTGGCTGACGCTCGCTGGAGCCTCAAAACCGGGCCAGGGACACGTCGGGACACCCAGCAACACCCGTCCCCGACCCGGATCAATCCGCGTTTTCGCAGTTCACAGAACAACCCGACCTGTCCCAGCACGGTGTCCCACGCGGGCTCGCAATGGGACGCCTGGGACAGCAATAAGTCCCCTGCTTCAACCGATCTCGGGAAGCAGAAGGCGAGTGAATAGTGTGCAAGTCCGTCTCGGACACGCAATTACCCCATGAACCGTGGTGAACGTTCGTTCGAGCGCTTGCCACGGTTCTTGTTTCTCCGCACCGGGATCATTCCATGGCAGTAGCAGCTGCATGCCGCCGAAGCCGGGTGTGATCCTGGCAGGCAAGCTCGCGGTGTCTTCGAGCGTCCAGCTGCTTCCCGTGCACACGATCACCTGCCCCCGTCGCCGGAGGTGATCTGCCATCTCCGTCGGCTCGCATCCAGGTCTCGCGAGCAGCCGCTCGCGGAGGTCGACGAGCAGCCTGTCTTCCCGGACGTAGACGTTCTTGGCCGCGTGCGGTGGTCGGCCGCGGGCGCTGGTGTAACCGTGCCTGCAGCGGTATCCAGCGCGACCGTTGACCCAATGCGAATACAACCGACGCCCGCACACGTCACACACCAGCAACCCCGCTAACGCATACCGGCGGGTGTCCCCGTCCTGCGTTCTCCGTGCCGTGCGCATGCCTTGCACCGCCAAGAACAGCTCGTCCGAGACCAAGGCGGGATGCACCTGGCGGTCCGACAGCACCCAGTCCTTCGCCTGCGTCCGCCTGGCTGCTCCCCCGGCCCGGCGGGCATGGTCGCCACCACGGCTGTCGGTGCTGTGGCGGTTCCACACCTCCCGCCCCGTGTACCGCGGGTTCTCCAGAATCCCGGTCACCGTCCGCACCATCCACGCCTGTCCCGGCCGGTGCGGATTCCGAACCCGATCAGCACCCGACGGACACTGCACCCCACGTTCGTTGAGCTCCCGCGCCAACCCCGCCACGGTCCGCCCGCTCGCCCGCTGCTCGAAATCCACCTCACCCACCTTGAACTTCCGGACAGTGCTGCGGTCGCGGAACTCGACCCTGCCACAGAGACGACTGCCGCGTTGCCCTGATCGTCGCCAACTATGAAGAGAATCCTGTCAAGCGACTTGCATGCTGGCGGGCCAGAAACTCACGGATTTCGCCGAACGAGTGCGCAACGCAGTCGATCGCTGGAACCTTGTCGGACTGCCTGAGCGCCCTTGAGTTCTTTTACGATCTTTAGCATGGTTGAACCAACGGAGGTGGAACGGCGACTGATCGAGAGCGCGCAGTCCGGAGTGCTGCTGAACCTCTCGGCCGAACAGGCCCGCGATGTCCGTGCCGTGGTCATCCGGGACCTGTTGCGAGGCAGGTACACCGACGAACCAGACCCACGTGGTGTGCGACTCCGCGGAGCCCGGATCATCGGTGAACTGGACCTCGCCGATGTGCGCACCGAGGTCCCGTTGACGCTCCGGGAATGCTCGCACGAGGAGCCGATCAGCCTCACCTGAGCTCATCTGCCGCACCTCGACCTCTCAGGCAGCACCTTCCCCGCGCTGGAAGCCGCTGACTTCGTCTGCGAGCACGACCTGCAGCTCAGCCGCGTTCGCACTCAGCGCCTGCACCTGATCGGCGCGAACATCTCCGGGCAACTCAGCCTGACCGACGCGCGATTAGACGCTTCCACCACGCCGGCGCTCAACGCCGAGCGGATCACTATGGGCAACGGCCTCTTCCTCACCGACAGCATCGGCAGCTCGAACAGCACCCACGGCACCTTCTGCTTCCTCGGCGCCACGGTCACGGGACCATTCGAACTCGACGGCACACGGCTGCAGTGCACCAACGGCCCAGCCCTCAACGCGGACTGGCTCACCGTCGCCGGGAGCATCTTCCTCAACGAAGGGTTCACCGCCTGCTCCGACTGCGAACGAGGCACCATCCGCCTCCAAGGTGCCTCCGTCACCGGCCAGCTCAACCTCAACGACGCGTCCTTGTCCAATTCCACCAACGACGGCCCCGGACTGGTCGTGATCGGTGCGCGAATCAGCTCCGACCTCATCCTCCCAACACGCGCACTCGTCCATTCCGGAAACAGCTCAGTCCTCGTCAGCCTGAACGGCCTGCAGTACCCGTTCGTACCGCGCAGGACGACGCACCAGGAATGGCTCACGCTCCTTGCCCACCACACCCCCGCCTACGCCGCCCAGCCCTACCAACAACTGGCCGCCGTCCACCGCGCCGCAGGACACGAGCGCGAAGCCCGCGAAATCCTCATCGCCCAACAACGCGACTTCCGCAAGCACGGCGAACTCGGCGGCGGACGCAAACTCCTCCACCTCGCAAGCGGCGCCTTCATCGGCCACGGCCACCGGCCATTCCGCGCCCTCGGATACCTAGCAGGCGTCTGCCTCCTAGCAGGCATCACGTCACTCGCCGCTTTCGCGCTCGGAATCACCACCCGAGCAACGCCACCAGGCGGTGGCTGCTCACCAGCGGAGGCCTTCGGTCTCGCTGCGGACACCGCCCTCCCACTGCTCAAGACCGGCGGCGCGAAACGCTGCGAGTTCGCCACCACCACCCCTGCCGGGCAGGTCTTCTTCGCCACCAGCTACATCCTGCACATGCTCGGCTGGGCCTTCGCCACCCTCTTCGTCGCCGGATACACCGGACTCGTCCGCAAAACCACCTGAAACCACGACACCCAGCCCACGGACGACATCACTCCAACGGATGCGGCTCTGGACCGTCAAACCGAAACAGAAACGTCAGTGATGCCGTCGTCACCCCGCGTAGGTCTGCTAACGGGTCTGGTGGCCGAGCGCTTTTGCGGACGTCATCCAGCCATACCAACGCATACGGCGGGGCCTGGCCGCCGGCTTCGTTCAGCCCGCGAGGTTGCTCCATGATTCCGAGAGCTACCCACGGTCAACTGGTCTGTTTCCGGCTGGGTGTAGACGTCGTAGGTGAGTTCGGGCGGAACGGACCAGAAGACGTCGTTGTCGAGTTCCCGCGCCTGGGCCTGCAGGTTGTCCAGTGCCCTGTTCAGCACCTGGCGCAGGACCTCAGCCGACAACACGGAATCGGACCTACCAGTAACACGCCAGTGATTCCGCAGTCATCGCAGGACGGGCCCGGATAACGGATCTTGCAACCGCGCGCGAGCTCGCCACCCGCGACGAAGCACGGGCGGTCCCAGCAGCGTTGGGACCGCCCGTCTTGTGTGCGACGAACTGCGGAAACTCTCATTCGACCGCGGGCTGCACCTCTCGTCGCTCGGTCTCCTCAGCATTCATGGCGCCACGGGTCTCCGGGCTCAGCGCTCCCGCGACGATGAAGACCAGGACCATCACGAACAGGAACACCATGAGTCGACCGGGCACGTCCGCCAGCTGCGGGCTGGCGAGGTTGACGAAGCTCGGCATCAGACCACCGACCATGAAACCGAGGTTCCAGCAGATCGCGGTTCCCCGTCCTCGCAGCGCCGTCGGATAGCGTTCGTTGAGGAACACCAGGACCGGGGCGTAGGCAGCGTTGGCGAAGAAGGCCAGGGCCGACGCGTAGAACATGATCAGGCTGGTGCTCGCCGGATCGGTGCTGGTGATCAGCCACACCAGCAAGGGCAGAGCGACGAGGTTGAACGACCCGATCACCAGCATCGTGCGCCGGCGTCCGAAGTGCTCGCTGAGCTCGCCCGCGGCAACGGCGGCCACGATCACGCCCAGACTCGAGACCAGCAGGATCATGCCCTGCGCGCTCTGGGCGACCCCGCTGACCTTGCCCAGCAACGTGGGGAGGAAACCGGAGGTCAGGTAGTACTGCGAACCGGCGCCGGAGACCAGCACCAGGTTCAGCACGAGCAGCCCTCCCCTGCCGCCACGGGCCAGGTCGGTGAAGCGCGTCTTCGGACCGGGGGTCTGCTGCTGCGCCTTCCACAGCGGCGATTCCTCGACCCCGCGAAGCACGAGGAAGCTGATCAGCGCCGCCATGAGCCCGGCGAAGAACATGACGCGCCACCCCCAGACGTTGAACTGCTCGCCCGGGAAGATCGCGCTGACCAGGAGGAACACACCGCTGGCCAGGGCCGCACCGATGCCCGCGCCGCCGCCACCGATCAGCCCGGAGATCAGGCCTCGCCAGCGCTGACCGACGCTCTCGGTGCCCAGGGTGTGCGTCGCCGCGACGACACCGCCGACGAACACGCCCTGCACCAGGCGCAGCGCCAGGAACAGCAGCGGTGCGGCGATACCGGCTGCCGCGTAGGTCGGCACGGCACCCATCGCCGCGGTGGACAACCCCACGCCGGCCAGCACGATGACCATCGTCTGCTTGCGCCCGTTGCGATCGGCGACCGCTCCGAAGATCGCCGCGCCGGCCGGGCGGAGCAGCACGCTCACCGCGAACGAGGCGTAGACCGCGGCGAGGCTCAAGGTCGGGCTCGCCACCGGGAAGATCAGGTCGCCGACGGTGCTGGCGACGTAGAGCAGGATGAACAGATCGAACAGGTCGAACGCCCACCCCGCTACCGAGGCGAAGCTCGCGTACAGCGTGGCCCTTCTGGACAGTCCGGTGCTCGCAGTGGACATGTCCACCTCCTCATCGAGGTCTGTTGGTGTGGTGTTGCGGAAAAGTTCGTGCGTTTCAACGTTCGGAGCGCCAGTTCGTCGGCGCGGGGGCCACGGCGCGTTCCAGGTCGATCTCCTCCGCTCCCGGAACGCGGATCCTGGTGAACCGGCCTTCGTCGTCGACGGGCGGAATCGTCGCGTCGAGCCCCATCTTCGCTCCAACACCGTCCGCTGTGGACGGATCGAGTCGTGATCCTTGCGCGCCACCGACGAGCACCAGATCGCGGTCGGCCTGGAAGCGGGTGGCAACGGCCCACTCGACCTCGTCCGGGTCGAAGACGTCCACATCGGAGTCGACCACCGTCACGTGCTTGATGTCGTAGTGCGCGCCCAGCGCCGCGAGAATCAAGTTCTTCACCTCGCCGGGTTCGGGATCGCGGACCTGTACGTAGAGGTGGTAGCGGCACACGCCACCGCGCGGCAGGTGCACGGCTTGCACGCACTGGAAGTTCTGCCTTAGGTGCGCCAGGAAGGAGCCTTCGCGCGGAATGCACCCCAGCAGCAGGTGTTCCAGTCCACCGCCGACGATGGTGTGGTAGATCGGGTCTCGGCGGTGCGTTATCGCGTCGATGCACACCACGTGGCGGTCGGCGCGAGGACCGTAGTACTGGGGGAATTCGCCGAAGGGCCCCTCCGGCTCCCGGACATCGGCGAGCAGCCTGCCTTCCAGCACGATCTCCGCGTCGGCGGGAACCCGGACCTCGTTGGTGACCGCCTTGGTCACCGGCAGCGGGCTGCCGCGCAGCGCACCGGCGATCTCCAGTTCGTCGTGGTCGATCGGTACCGCCGCTTGCGAGGACATCAAGGTGAGCGGGTCGACGCCGATGGCGATCGCCACCTCCAGGTCGGTGCCCGAGGCTTCGGCTTGTCCGAAGAACGCGGCCGTGTGCCTGGGCAGCAAGAGCGCCCCGAGCCGGTCCGGCCCGCTGACCTGCAGGCGGTGGATGGACACGTTCTGGGACCCGGTCGTCGGGTTGCGCGCGATGAGCAGACCCGCGGTGATGTACGGGCCGTGGTCGTGCTCGTTGTGCGTGGGAACGGGCAGCGAGCCGAGGTCGACCTCTCGGATCACCTCCTCCTGGCACGGGGCGTGCTCGACCTCGGTCCACGGAACGGGGTCTTGGCACGCCTGCTGGAAGCGGTCGATGAGTTCCGTCTCGGCGACCCCGAGCGCTTCTGCCATCCACTCGCGGCGCGACAGCAGCCCGGACACGACGGTGATGTCCTTCCCGCCGGGCTTCCCGAAGACCACCGCGCGGTCGCCGTCGAGCCGGCTGGCGATTCCGGACAGCTCGAACCGCAGGTCCACTCCCGGCCTGGCTGCCGACAGGCGTCCGGTCGCCTGCAGGTGGTCCAGCCAGCCGCGCAGATCAGCGCCGACGGGCAAGGCGTTGTTCGTCATCTCTTCTCCCCGGTGACCGCCGGGACGGTCTTCGACCGGCCCGATGTGAGGTGGGTGCAGGTCATCACCAGCAAGGGCGTTGCGACCGCGATGTAGGCGTTGTCGATGCCGAAGGGGTCACCGAGCAGGAACCAGCCGATGGTGGTCGGCAGCGCGAGCACGATGGCCCAGAACGCACCGGTCCTCGTCCCGTACCGAGGCGCGTAGAACATCAGCAGCACCAGCACCGCCAGTGCCGCGCGCAGCGATTTGGCCAGGAAAGTCACGGTGAGCACATCGGTGGCGAACAGCGCCAGCGCGATCGGCACCAAGCCGGTCACCACCGTCGCCACCCGGAGGAACAGCACGTCGCGGCGGTCGTCCCCGGCGACGTTGAAGTGCGGCTGGTAGAAGTCCTTGAGCAGCAGCGTGGAAGCGCCGATGACCAGTGCCGCGATGGTTCCGAACATCGCACCGGCGAGCCCGGCGACGACGATCCCGGCCAAGACCGGGTCGATGTCCATGGCGAACGCGGGCATGGCCTGGATGCTCTTGATGTGCGGGTAGACCACCGCGCTGCACATGCCGATGAACGCGGCGAGCAGACCGTAGGGAACCAGGATCAGCGCCGAGTAGAACCCGGCTCGCTGCGCGCGGTGGGCGTTGCCTGCGGTGGTGATCGCCTGCACGACGTACTGGGTCGCGAAGATGGCACCCACACCGGCGATCAGCCACGCGAAGATCTGCCCGAAACCCACTCCGTGCCAGGAGAACATCGTCGGCGGCAGCGCTGCTCGCAGCCCGTCCACGCCTCCTGCGCGCTGAGCGCCGATGATCGCGAGGATGATCACCCCGGCCATCTTCACGATCGCGTGCACGACGTTGGTGTAGACGACCGATCGCATGCCGCCCACCACCACGTAGAACGTGGCAAGCACACCGACCAGGACGACGGCCAGGTCCTGGTCGACGCCGAGGAGTCCACTCAGGATCGCACCACCGCTGGCGTAGACCGAGACGGCGACGATCAGCAAGGAGCAGACCATGATCATCGAAGTCGCGGTGCGCACCCTCCTCCCGTAGTAGCGGTCGAGGGCACCGGAGATCGTGTTCTCCCCCAGCGCGCTGAACTTGCGCGCCAGCAGGAAGGCGAAGAGCACGAAACCGATTCCCAGCGAGACGATGTTCCACGCGGACGAGATGCCGGATTCGTAAGCCTCCTGCGCGGTTCCGATGCTCGCGCTCGTGCCGATGAACTCGGACGCGAGCAGGAATCCGATGAGGACGGCGGGAAAGCTCTTGCCGCCGCTGGTGAATCCTGACGCGGTGCGTGTCGACCGCCCGGCCAGGAAGCTGATCAGGGCGAGCAACGCGATGTAGCCCGCGACGATGAGAACTACTAACCAACCTGATTGCAAGGGAACCCTCCAACGCCGCTCCGTTGCGGCCAGAGAAACTACGAGCGAAGTTAGACCGGTGTGAGAGGACCAGCCAGAACCTGTTGCGCATAGCTCCTATTGGCTCGGGTTATAGCCCGACCGGGAAGTGCACGTGCTTGAGCTCGGTGAACTGCTCGACGCCCTCGACACCGCGGGTGCGGCCCATCCCGGACATCCGCACGCCGCCGGAGGGCATCTCGGCGTAGGAGTGGTTGTACCCGTTCAGCCACACGGTTCCGGACTGCAGCTCGCGCGCCACGGCGAAGCCGCGCGTGAGATCACGCGTCCACACCGCTGCGGCGAGCCCGAAGGACGTGGCGTTGGCCAACTCGATCGCGTCCTCGTCGGAGTCGAAGACCTCCAGCGACAGCAGCGGACCGAAGAGGTCCTCCTGCACCACGGGTGATCGCGGATCCAGTTCGGACACGAGCGCGGGCGTGAGGAAATGACCTGGCAGGCCGTCGGGGTGCGCCTGTTGCCCGCCGACGAGGACGCGACCGTCCTCCCGCGCGCGGTCGACGGCGTTGAGGACCTTGTTCACCGCGGCTTCGGATATCAGCGGACCGAGATCGGTGCTCTCGTCCCTCGGATCTCCCGGCGTCAAGGCCGCCAGTCGTTCGCGCAGCAGTTCCTCGGCGTCCTTCGCGTGGCGCGCGTGCACGAGGATTCTGGTGCACGCCATGCACATCTGTCCGCTCGTGATCACGGCGGCACGGGCGGCCGCCTCCACCGCGGCTTCCAGGTCGGCGTCCGCCAGCACGAGCATCGAGGCCTTGCCGCCCAGTTCCAGCAGCGGCCTGGTCATGGTGGCGGCAGCGGCGCGCATGACCGCTTGCCCGGCCTCGGTCGAGCCGGTGATCGCGACGGCTCTGGTGTCGGGGTGGGCCACGAGTTCAGCGCCCACCTCGGCGTCACCGGGGAGCACGTGGAGCACCTCCGGTGGCACTCCGGCCCGGTGGCCGAGCGCGATCACGCGTCGGGTGATGTGCGTGGTCTGCGGGGCGGGCTTGACGAGCGCCGTCACTCCGGCGGCGAACGCCGGAGCCAGATCGCGCAGCAACAGCAGCACGGGCCAGTTCCACGGGGTGATGAACACCGTCGGGCCGACCGGTTCGCGCACCAGGTGCGCCTCGCTCCCGTCGGGAAGACCGGCGGCACGGCCCAGCGGAAGCCTGGCGAGACCGGCGTTGAACCGCAGGGAATCGATCGCGCCCGCGACCTCCTTGCGCGCTTCACCGATGGGTTTCCCGGTTTCTCGCACCAGGTCGTCGGCGAGTTCCGAGCTGTGGTCGCTGAGCAGGTCCGCCCAGGCGTTCAGGGACTGCGCCCGGAGCCTGTGATCTCGCGGCCACCCGGTGCGCATGGCGCGCGTCGCTTCCGACACGGCTTCGCCGATCTCGGCGTCCGTGGCTTGTTCCGCGATTTCCAGAGGTTCGAGCGTCGCCGGGTTGACCGGCTGGAGGGGTGTTTTCATCACTTCCCACCTCGGGGACGGCCGATTCGCTTGATCCGGTCCAGCAAGGTGCCGAACATCATCCGGAACGCGCTCGGCGCGGCGTGGGACTGCTGCGGTGCTTCTCCGGTGGTGGCGGCCTGGCGGACCGAGTCGGCGAACTGCTCGAACATGCGTCGGCTGATGTCGCCCGCCAGCGCTCGGCCGAACTGGGCGATTCGGCCGGTCAGGTACACGGCCGCGTCGGCGCGGAGTTCCGTCCCCGCTGCGGTGGCGTGCGCCCGCAGCGTGATGTCGGCCTGGGTTTGCGCCCCTCCGGTGTCCTGCCCCTGCGCGAGCACGCGGATCGTCCCGGTTTCCCGGTCCTGTTCGAGTACCCGGGCGATCCCGTGGAACGAGAGCTTGATGGGACCGACCGCGACCCGTGCCCGTCCGGCGTAGAGCTGCTCGCCGAGTTCCTCGGTGAGCTCCGCGCCGGGGAGGCATCCCGCCAGCACGCGCACGTCGTCGAGCACGCGCCACACCTCGTCGAACGGCACGTCCAAGGCGGTGTCCACCTGCACCGCGATCGTCGGGTCTCCCTCGGGGAGCACGATCTCCACGTTCCTGTCGGCTTCGCCCGAAGGTTCCGCGCGCTCCTCGACGACCGTCGCCGACTGACCGCCGGAGCGGCCGACCAACGCCCGCCTGGCGCAGTTGCCCGGTTCGGGGATTCCCTCCGGGTGCGCGGCGCGCGTTTGGGAGACGGCGGTCAGGATGTTCCGGTATCCGGTGCAGCGGCAGATCACGCCGGACAGCTCCGAGGGGAGCTCCTCGTCGGTGACCTCGGGCTTGTTGCTGAGCAGGTCGTAAGAGCTGAGCAGGAAGCCCGGGGTGCAGAAACCGCATTGCAGGGCGTGGTTCCGGCCGAAGGACTCCTGCAGCGGGTGCAGGTCGTCCGGGCGCCCGAGCCCCTCGACGGTGACGACCTCAGCGCCGTCGAGCTGGCAGGCGAACAGCAGGCACGCGCGGGCGGCCTCGCCGTCGACCAGCACGGTGCACATCCCGCAGACCCCGTGCTCGCATCCGACGTGGGTCCCGGTCAGTCCCAGGTGGTCGCGCAGCGCGTCCGCCAGCGTGACGCGGGCGGGGAGGTTCAGCACCGCGGGTGTGCCGTTGACGGTGAACCTCACCTCGACGGTCTCGCCGGCTTCTGCGCGGACCGGTCGAAGGCCCTCCTGCACGGGTTCTTCAGTGCTCGTCATGATTCCACCTCCGCTGTGCCGCGCACCGCGCGGCGATGCGCCTTGGCCATTTCCCGGGCCGCCAGCGCGCGCAGGAGGCGCCGCCGGTAGCCGTTCGACGCGTGCACGTCGCCGTCGGTGTCGACGACCTCGCGCACCACGTCGTCGAGCGCATCGGCCAGTTCGGCTTGGTCTCCACCGGTCGTGCGGACCAGGCTGGTCAGGTCACGGGTGACGGGCCGGTCGGAGACGCCGAAGGCCGTCATCGTCGCGGCGGACACGCCTCCGGCGTCGTCGACGCGGACGTGCGCTGCCACGCCGGCCAACGCGAAGTCGCCGTGCCTGCGCGCGATCTCCGCGAATCCGAAGCCCTCGCGCGGCCCGGCCACGGGGAAGGAGACCGCCGACAGGACGTCCTCCGGGCGCAGTGCGGTCGTCATCGCCCCGTCGAAGAACTCACGGGCTCGAACGACGCGTTCGCCTCCGGGACCCGTCAGCGTCAGCTCCGCGTCCAGGCAGCTAGCGACCGCCGGGAGCTCGGCGGCCGGGTCGGCGTGCGCCAGGCTTCCGCAGACCGTGCCACGGCTGCGCAGTTCGCGGTGCCCGACCCAGGGCAGCGCGAGCCGCAGCAGCGGCACCCGAGCGGACTCGGGCGCGTGCTCCACTCGACGCTGCCGGACGGTGGCGCCGACCTCCAGCCGGTCGCCGACCGTCCGCAGCGCGTCGAGCCCGGTGACCGCGTTGATGTCCACCAGGGTGGTCGGCCGCGCCAGCCGCATGGCCAGCACCGGCACCAGGGATTGCCCGCCGGCGATGACCTTGCCGCCTCCGTCGGCGTCGACGAGTTCGGCAACGGCGTCGGACAACGCCGCGGGGCGTGCGTACGCGAAAGGTGCGGCCTTCATCTAGATCCTCACCGCCCCTGGAACTTCGGGGCGCGCTTCTCGTTGAACGCGGCCACGCCTTCGGCGAAGTCCTTGCTGGAGCGCAGCATCGCGTAGGCCTTGCGCTCCAGCTCGATCCCGCTGTACAGCGGGGCGTCGACGCCGCGGTCGAGGACCTCCTTGGCGGTGCGCGCGGCGAGCGGGGAGAACCCGACCAACTTGGTCACGAGCTTCTCCACCTTGTCGTCGAGCTCCGCTCGATCGGCGGCCAGGTCGGCGACCAGTCCCCAGTCCTTGGCGTCGGCGGCGTTGATCCGGGACGCGGTCAGCACGTGGTACTTGGCGCGGGAGAGCCCGATCAGCCGGGCGAGGCGTTGCGTTCCGCCGGAGCCCGGGATCATGCCGAGGTTCATCTCGGGCAGCGCGAACTGGCTGCGCTCGGTCGCCACGCGGATGTCCGAGGACAGCGCGAGTTCGAACCCGACGCCGAAGCAGTAGCCGTCGACGGCGGTGATGACGACCTTGGAGCTGCGGGAGGGCGCGGTCACGTTGTGGCCGAGGTCGGTGAAGTCGATCGGGTCGACCTCCATGAAGCCGGCGATGTCGCCGCCCGAGGAGAAGTGCTCGCCTTCGCCTCGGATGACCACGACCTGGATGTCGTCGTCGGCGTCGATCTCGGCGAACCGGTCGGCCATGACCTGCCGGGTCTCCCAGGTGATGATGTTGAACTTGCCGTGGTCAAGCGTCAGGTACGCGACCCGGCCGTCGTGGCCGCGGGTCAGCTTGATCTCGCCTCCGGTGAGGGCCATGTCGTCAGTTCTCCCCTTCTGTTCCTTCGAGCACCGCGGCATCCGTTGTCGCCGCGGTGAGCAGGCGGTGGATCACGTCGCCGTGGATCGGCAACGTGGTTATGTCAGCGCCGGACGGCGCGAGCGCGTCGGCGACCGCGTTGGCGATGGCCACGGGCAGGCTCATGCAGCTGCCTTCGCCGCAGCCCTTGGCGCCGAGGCGGGTCAGCGGCGAGGGCGTTTCCAGGTGGTCGCTGCGCAGCTCGTAGCCGACCTCCGCTGTGGTCGGGCACAGGTAGTCCATGAACGTCGCGGAGGTGGGCTGGCCGTTGTCGGAGTAGCGCATCTCCTCGTACATCGCGCCGCCGATGGCGTGCGCCAGGGCGCCGTGGACCTGTCCCTCCAGCAGCACCGGGTTCAGGATGGTGCCCGCGTCGTGCACTGTGGACACCAGCTCCAGGGTGAGCTCGTAGGTCTGCGGGTCGATCCGGCAGACCACGAGCTCGGCGACGAAGCCGTAGCACAGGCTGGAGTTGATCTGGTCGCCCCGGCTGGCGGCCTTGGCCTGCGGCGGCGTGAAGGCCGCCTCCTCGTACAACCGGGCCGAGGTGCCGTCCGGCAATGAACCGGGATCCCAGTGCACCACGCCCGCGGCGTGGCGGAACTCCACCGCCCTGGAGTGGTCCTCGCGGTGCCGGATCCGCCCATCGGCGAGTTCGAGTTCCTCCGGGTCCAGTGCCAGCATCGACCCGGCCGCCGTCCGCATCGTGCGGGCGAGCCGGTCGCAGGCCTCGACCAGCGCGCTGGTCAGCAGTGGCGCGAACCTCGACGAGTAGCTGCCGGAGCTGATCGTCCACGGAGTGGTGGCCGTGTCCATCTCCACCACTGGCCGGACCTTCTCGAGCGGCAGTCCGAGCCTGTCGGCCACGACCTGCTGCGCGACCGTGGCGTGCCCCTGGCCTTGCGGGACGGTGCCCAGCAGGACCGAGACGACCCCGTTGACGTCGACGCTGACCCGAACGTGCTCGGTGGAACCCGACTTCCCGCGCCCCGGTGGGCGTTCTTCGGCCGGAGTGGCCAGTCCCACGTACCCGATGTTGGTCGCCGACGGGTCGACGATGGTGGCCAGCCCGATGCCGAAGTGCTCGCCGCGCTCCCGCGCCTCCCGCTGGCGCTGCCGCAGCGCCGGGTAGTCGGCGTTCTTCAACGCCAGGGCCAATGCCTGCGGGTAGTCACCCGAGTCGTAGATGCCGCCGGTCGCCGTCTGGTACGGGAACGCGTCGGCCTGCACCAGGTTGCGCTGGCGGATCTCGGCGGCGTCGACCCCGCAGGTCGCGGCGATCTTGTCCATCAGCCGCTCCAGCCCGAAGTAGAGCTGCTGGCCGCCGAAACCGCGGTTGAGGCCGGTCGGCGTCTTGTTGGTCACCACCGCGCGCGAGCGGATCTGCACGGCTTCGACGTCGTAGGCGCCGGTGAGGTTGCCGAAGCAGCGGTAGAGCGTGCTCGGTTCCGGCGGGCGCAGGTAGGCGCCGACGTTGTCGACGAGATCCGCCCGCAGCGCCTGGACCTTGCCCTCGGCGTTGACCGCCGCTTCGAAGCGCATCGCTCGGTCCGAACCCGCCGAGCTGGCCAGCAGGTGTTCGCTGCGGTCCTCGGTCCAGCGCACGGGCCGGCCGGCGTGCTTGCTGGCCAGCGCCATCAGCACCACGTAGGGGTAGATCCCGGCCTTGATGCCGAAGCTGCCGCCGTTGTCGGCGGGGATCATCAGCCGCACCCGCGAGGTCGGGACGCCCAGCGCTCCCGCGATCACCGGGACCATGGAGAACGGGCCGTGGAAGTTCGCCCAGGCCGCGATCGCCGGACCGTCCACTTCGTCCTGCCATTCGGCGATCACCGAGTAGCACTCCATCGGTGTCGACGAATAGCGCGGGAACCGGTACTCGCCGCTGACGACGTGATCGGCTGCGGCGAAGAGCTCGTCCACGGGACCGAAGTGGAACGTGCGGTCGGTGGCGACGTTGCCATCGGCGTGCTCGTGAAGCCGCGGCGCCTCGGGGCGCAACGCAGCCTCGACGTCGACCACCGGCGGCAGCGGTTCGTAGTCCACCGCGACCAGCTCGGCGGCGTCCTCGGCGGCGTAGCGGTCGGCCGCGACCACGACCGCCACGGGTTCGCCGACGAAGCGCGCCCGATCGGTCGCCGTCGGGTAGTACGGCATGGGCGTCTTCAGCGACAGCGGGAACGGGTTCAGCGCTTCGAGGACCTCGTCGGGTCCGATGACCGCCGCCACGCCGGGGTGCGCGCGAGCCCGGGTGAGGTCGACGCCGCGGATGCGGGCGTGCGGGTGCGGGCTGCGCACGATCGCCGCGGTCAACGTGCCGGGCAGCGGATCGAGGTCGTCGAGGAACCGGCCGCGCCCGGTCAGCAGGGCAGGGTCCTCGATGCGTGCCGTGGTGCGTGCAGGGGTCATCGAGGTGCTCACTTTCGCGATCCGATCGAAGCAGCGGACAGCTCTGCCAGCGGGTTGAACCGCCCGCCGGCGAGTTCGCGGCGCAGGATCTTGCCCACCGCCGACTTGGGGACCTCGGCGACCGCGACCACCTTCTTGGGCCGCTTGAGCGGCGGCAGCCCGGAACCGGAACGGATGTAGGCGCTCAGCGCGGCGGCGGCGTCCTGCGGTGTCAGCCCCGCGGCGGGGACGAAGAACGCGGTGACGGCCTGCCCCCAACGGTCGTCCGGCATCCCGACGACCACGACGTCGGCGACCTCCGGGCAGCGGATCAGCGCGTCCTCGATCTCGTCGGGGTAGATGTTCTCGCCACCCGAATTGATCATGTCGTCGACGCGTCCGGAGACCCACAGGTCGCCGTCCTCGTCCGCGACGGCGAGATCGCCGGGGAAGTACCAGCCGCCGCGGATGGATTTCGCGTCGGCGTCGGGCCGGTTCCAGTACCCGGCGAACGCTTCCGGCGACTCCATCGAGATCGCGATCTGCCCCTGCTCGCCGGCACCGACCAGCGCGTCCGGCGTGGCCTGCGGGTGCGGATCGACGAGGCGAACCCGCGTGAACACGCCGGGGCGTCCGGCGCATCCCGGTTTGGCCGCGACGTCCGGCCCGATGGTGAAGGTGTAGATCTCGGTGCTTCCGAAGTGGTTGACGAACACATCGGGTTCGAGCGCGTCGACGAGCGACTCCGCCAGCGCGGGGGTCATCGCGGCTCCGGCGTAGGCGAGCTTGCGGACCCCGGTCTCCCCCAGCCGGCCCGTGCCGAGCAGGCTCCAGTAGATCGTGGGCACCAGGTACAGCGCGGAGACCCGCTCGCGGGTGATCAGCTCCAGCGATTCCTCGGCGTCGAAGCGGACCTGCGGGACCCAGGTCCCGGCGCTGACCACGCTGGAGAGCAGGGTGCGTAGGCCCATCGTGTGGAACATGGGCATCACACCGAGGGTCGTCTCGAAGGGAGCCGACCGGCTCTGGTGCAGGTGCGCGACGGCGGCGTGGAACTCCGCCCGGTGCGTGCGCGGAACGCCCTTCGGCTTCCCGGTGGTGCCGGAGGTGTAGAGCATGACGCTCGTGTCGGAATCGCGGACCTGCACGTCGATCGCGCTCTCGGTCTGATCGGCGGCGAGTTCCAGCAGCGCTGCGACACCGGCCGGAGCGCCTTCACCGACGTGCGCGTGCGGCACGGGCTCGGTGAGTCGCAGCGCCGCGCTCGCCGTCTCGACCGTGGGCTCATCGGTGACCAGTAACTTCGGTGCCGCATCGGACAAGCAGTAGGCGAGCTCGTCAGCACCGAAGCGGAACGACAGCGGAACCGAGACGGCTCCGAGCTTCTGCGCGGCCAGGTGCAGCGAGGCCATCGGTTCGCCACCGGCGAGCAGGAACACGACCCTGTCGCCGTGCCCGACGCCGAGCTCGGCCAAGGCCCGAGCCAGCTGGTTGGTGCGGGCGTCCCACTCCGCGTAGGTCATCGAGAGCTCGCCGCCAACCGCACGTCTGGCGGGGTACCGCTCGGCGGTCCAGCTCAGCACTGTCCCGAGATCCATTCTCAGTCCTCTCGCAGCATCAGCGATGCGAAACAAGTCCGAAGCCGATCATCCGTTTCACATCGTCTGAAACAGATGATTGGAAACGTACGGTAGGGTTTGGAGCGTGTCAACGGTTCGGCTTTCCACGACCTCGTACGTCGTGCTGGGGATGATCGCCATGCGCGGGCCTTCGACCTCGTACGACCTCAAACGGGCCATCGGCCACTCGGTGGGCTACTTCTGGCACTTCCCGCACGCCCAGCTCTACTCCGAGCCCAAGCGGCTCGAACAGCTGGGACTGCTCGAAGTCGAGGAGGAGGACGACGGCCGTCGCCGCCGCACCTACACGATCACCGACACCGGTCTCTCGGCTCTCCGCTCATGGCTGGCCGAGCCCACCGACCAGCACTACGAGCTGCGCGACATCGCCGAGATCAAGCTCTTCTTCAACGAGCTCGCCGAGCCCGACGACATCAAGCGGCTCGCGCAGGACCAGATCAAGCAGCACCAGGACCGCATAGCCGAGTACGAGCAGATGCAGGAGCGCTTCGGCCACGAGTCGGCCATCTCCCGACGCATGGTCACGCTCGGCCTCGGCCTGGAGATGGAGCACGCGGCCCTGCGGTTCTGGACCTCGCTGGCAGAACGCGCCGAGCGAGGCGAGTTCGAGGCTTAACCCCGCGCGGGCCGATTGGCCGCTGCGTCCGCGAGCAGTTCCAGGAACAGAGCGGCAGGCGGTGACAGCGGGGTCCTGGCGCGGTGAACGATGCCCAGTTCCCGGGCAGCGCCCTCGTCGTCGATCGGGATCGTGACGGGATAGCCCGCGCCGGCGAGTTCCGGCAGCAACGAGACGCCCAGACCGCTGGCCACCATGCCCTGCAGCACCGACAGCTGGGTGGTCTCCACCGTCACCGTCGGCTCGAACCCGGCTCGGTTGCAGATCTGCTCCAGCAGCTCCCGCAGCCCGTAGTCCCGTTGGATGGCGACGAACTTCTCGGACTTCAACTCGACCAGCGCTATTTCACTCCGGTCGGCCAGCGGATGCTCCGGCGGGACCAGAGCGACGATCGGTTCGCGCACGATCGACCGGCCCACGAGTCCAGGCCGCGCCCAAGGGGCCCGGATCACCGCGAGGTCCAATCGCCCGTCCTCCACCATCCGCTCGAACTCGGCGGAGACGTTGTGCTCGGTGAGCCGGACCTCGACCTCCGGGTACTCGCGGCGGAAGTCCGCGAGCACTCCCGGCAGCAGCCCGGCGCCGACGCTGGGCAACACGCCGATCGACACCCGCCCGCCTTGCAGGCTGCGCACGGCGGCGGCGCCCGCCCGCGCCCGGTCGAGGTGCGCCAACGCCTGCTGGACGTGGGCGACGAACTCCTCACCGGCCGCGGTGAGCACCACCCTGCGGCCCAGTCGGTCGAAGAGGGCGACGCCGAGCTCCTTCTCGAGCTTGCGGATCTGCACCGACAACGACGGCTGGGCCAGGAAGAGGTCCTCGGCCGCTCGGCTGAAGCTCCCGGCGCGCGCGACCGCGAGCACGTAGCGCAGTTGGTGGAGCTCCATGCCGACATCATGCGCGAACGGACCGCCGATCGGTAGCCGACGGCGCGCTCCGCTCTCCGGACCACCGGGTCGCGTGCGGGTGCGGCAACGACAGGGCGTCCAGCGCGCGAGCGACCGTGTGGGTGACCATCTCGTCGATCGACGACGGCTGGGTGTAGAACGCCGGCACCGGCGGCATCAGCACCGCTCCCGCTTCGGCGGCCTGCGCCATCAACCGGATGTGCCCGGGGTGCAGCGGTGTCTCGCGCAACATCAGCACCAGGGGCCTGCGCTCCTTCAACGTCACATCGGCGGCGCGCACCAGCAGGTTGTCGTCGAAGCTGTTGGCGATCGCCGACAACGTCTTGACGCTGCACGGCGCGACCAGCATTCCGTCGACCGGGAACGACCCGCTCGCGATCGCGGCCCCCAGATCGTGCTCCGAGTGCGTCACCGACGCCCGCTCCCGCGCGTCCGCGGCCGTCCAGGACGTCTCCTGCGCCAAGGTCGCCCGCGCCGCGCGGGTGAGCACCAGGTGCGTTTCGACTCCCAACTGTGCGAGCAGCTCCAGTGCGCGGATCCCGTAGATCACACCGGACGCACCGGTGATGCCGACGACGATGCGAGGTGGGAACTCGTCGGGACGCATCACACGAACACCCCTCCGCCGTCCACCACGATCGTCTGCCCGGTCACGAAACCGCTGCCGTCGCCGCACAACCACACCACCGCACCGACCAGGTCCTCGGGTTCCATGGAACGCGGCACGGAACGCGTGGTCTTCATGCGTTCCAAGTAGTTCGCATCGTTGATGTCGCGAGAAGCCGCGTCGTCGACCAAGCCGGGCGAGACGGCGTTCACCGCGATGCCCTCCGGCCCCAGCTCGCGCGCCGCGGCCCTGGTCAAGCCCTCGACCGCTGCCTTGGACGCCACGTAATGCGCGAAACCGGCCGCCCCGGTCCGGGACACGACGGAGGCGATGTTGACGATCCGCCCGCCACCCCGCTCCCGCATGGCGGGGGCAACGGCGCGGATCGACTGCCAGCAACCGCGAACGTTGACGCGGAGCACGAGGTCCCACTCGTCGTTGGTCAGCTCCGTGAGCGTCCTCTTCGGCCCCAGCGTCCGGTAGATCGCCGCGTTGTTGACCAGGCAATCCAGGCCGCCGAACCGATCACCGGCCAGGTCCACTACGCGCTGCAGATCTTCGTCCGAAGTGATGTCGCAACCGGCGAAAACAGCTTGACCCGCACCTTGCGCCGTGGCCTTCTCCGCGATCTCCCGACCCGTTTCGGAGAAGCCGTCCAGGTCAGTGGCCACCACGTTCGCGCCCTGCCCGGTCAATGCCATGGTGTAGGCAACGCCGATATCACCGGTCGCACCCGTCAGCAGGACGACCTTGCCGGTCAGGTCAGCACCCATCACCGCACCCCTCTCCATCCGCACGAGCCCGCCAGGCGCTGTTGCCTCGCGGACGCCCTGTCATCCACTGAGTCAAAGCGCTCGTGCGGGGCGCCGACAATGAGCGATGCCCTACTCCGGCCATAGGCAACGCGTATGCGAGATCTCGCGAGTGGAACCGCGCACGTGTCCCTCGGTAGCCGGCACCCGCTCCTTCCACCGCGATCCATGTCTGGGACACGCAGGGACACCTAACAGTGGGCGTCCCTTCGCGCGCCAATCCGACATTTTGCAGCTCACACGGCGGTCCCAGCCTGTCCCGGACCATGTCCAAGGAAGACTGGTGAAGGGACGGGCGGACACCGAAACCTCCTGCCTCAACCTGTTTCGGGAAGCAGAAGGCGGGTGAATAGTGTGCAACTCCGTCCTCGGACACGCACACTATTCACCCGGTTCGCCGGGTGAATTTTTATTTCGGCAGCTCTCTCACCCGGCTCGTACCGAACCTGCAGGTCAACGGCCTCGTAGAGGCTGGCCAGCCGCTCGGGCTTGGCGCCCGACAGCGCCGCATAGACGTCACCGAGGGAATCGACCATCGCGTAGACCTCGGCCTCGGAGATCGCTCCGCCGGTCGTGGGTGTGTTCTCCAGTTCGGCACGAGCGGCCGCGCGTTCCGCCTGGGCAGTGTTGATCACATCGGTCAGCGCCGCGGGGTCCACTCCGGCACCGATCGCGTCCTGGAACCGACGCAACCGAGCCTCGGCATCAGCCAATCGCGTCTTAGCCGCCTCAAGGGACACAGACGACTCTCCGGGCGACTCCTGTGACTCGACCAGCGCCGCCACGGTCTGATCGATCTGATCCGGTGCGAACAGGCCACCCAGCAACCCGTTGACCGACTCTCTGAGTAGGTCCTCGCGCAGGTACACCGCTGGAGGGTGTTCGGCCAGCACCGGCAATTCGCTGGTGATCGTGACCATGCACCATCACCAAGGCGGCCAGACGCAGCTCGGTGCGAGTTATTTCAGCAAGAGTCCTCTGACAAGGAGCGCACCATGCGATTCCCACGTTTCCGGATCTTCACCTGTCCGGAGGACACTGCGTCCAACGTCGGAACCGCCATCGGGGCCGGGCTCATCATCGGCCTGTGGGTTGCTGCCGACATGATCCTCGGAATTCTCTGGCTCATCACCAAGCCCAAGACCCGAGATTGCCCGGCCTGCGGTCGGACGGTCAAGAGCGGTCAGTTGGAGTGCAAGGGCTGCGGGTACGACTTTGCCCAGGCTGCGCGGTTCAACCAGGGCGGTAAGCAGAGTCCTCCAAGCCCCGCGTGATCCCGTGGGCTTCGGCGCTGGCGGACAAGCACGGACGCCCCAAGGTGCTCGTGTTCGGCTCGGCGGGCTCGACCTTTTGGGCGTTGGCGCTGTTCCCGCTCATCAACACGGCCAACCCGGTGCTGGTGCTGATGGCGCTGATCGGTACGGCCGTGTTCATGGGGCTCGTCCACGGACCGCTCGCGGCGTTGTTCGCCGACCTGTTCAGCCCGGAGCTGCGCTACTACGGCACCTCGCTGGGATACCAGATCGGTTCGGTCCTCGGCGGCGGCCTCGCCCCCACCGCCGCGCCGGGCCTGTACGCCGCCTGGGGCTCCTCCGTACCGATCACCGGATACCTGGTGGCGGTCTCGGTGCTGAGCCCGGCCTGCATCATCGCGGTGGCCCGGCGGGAGCCCGCCCAGCAGCCGGTAACGGTTCCGGCGGGCGCCTGACGGAGCGACTCGCCGCGGTCTGAGCACGGATCCTGCGACAGTGGCCGCCCAACCCCCGCCGGAGGACATGACCACGTTCGCCATGTCCTGCAGCAGGGTTTCACATGCCTGCTGGGACCTTCTCCTCTGTTGTTCCACGCATAGGTGTGGTCGATAGGAAGTGGAGATTCCGGGCATGTCGGAGGCCGACTGCACCACTTGATTGTCTCCGCTCGACGGCACCAGCTGGCGCAGCCCTCCCTTCAGACGAGCAACGGACGCTCTGGAGGTGAGAGGAATGGTCGTACCCAAGCAGCAGGTCGTGCAGAAGGCGCTGGACGACTACATCGAAGCTCAGGAACGAGGCCTGGAAGTAGTCCAGAAGGCGCTGGCGATGCACCAGAAGATGCATCGGGCGGAGCTGAAGGAGGCCGAGTCCCTGGGCGTACCGGTCTCGGACGTCGAGCACATCGATGAGGACCAACGCACGCTCCGAGACGAACTCCTGGACGGGCAGAGGGAGATCGAGGCGACCAGGCAACGCATCGAGGAGGCGCGGACCGCTCGCCTCAACGGCCCCCGCGCGAGCGAGGAATTCCTGAACGACCACCAGACTGATACCTGGGCGGACCAGACCGCGCTGGACGCATTCGGCAAGACGCCGCCCGTGAACTCCGGTGTCGGGCCGATCGAGGACTACGAACCGGGCCACCCGGCCGGTGATGACGTTCCGGAACTGCCGCCCACCGAGCCTGCGACTCCCCCGCCGGTGGACGCCAGTGGCGAGCCCCCGACGGCGGACGGGGCAACCGACAAGATGACCACGTGGCGCACCGGCCAGAAGAAACCGGACTGGACCCTGAAGCCAGGCGAGGCACAGCCGACTCCCGGACCTTCCGCGCCGGTCGAGCCGGATGATCGGCTCCCGTCAGCCGAGACAGGCGCGGCCCCGCCGACGGCGGGCCCCGGCGGAGCGGAGCCCCCCGAAGACAGGGGGCTCGTGAGCCAGATCGCGAAGTGGCTGGCAGGCACGGCACTGTTCGAGTCGGCGCGAGTCGGTGCCGAGGTCGCCAAGAACCGCTTCAAGAAGATCGGCGCCGTGGTCGTCGGAGCGGCTGCCGCTGCTGGTCTGATCTACACGTTCGGGCCGAGCGGAGACACTCCCGAGCCCCAGCCTCCCGAATCTCCCGTTGTGGAGCAGGCACCAGTGGAACCGGAGCCTCCTCCTCCGAACCCGTTCGAGCCGACTCCTGTTCCGGAACCGGCACCGCCGAATCCGTTCGGCGGACCTGAATCCCCACCGCCGAACCCGTTCGGTGGGCCCGAAGCACCACCGCCGAACCCGTTCGAACCCCCTCACGTTCCGGAACCAGCACCACCGAATCCATTCGAGCCCGGTGGCGGTACCGGAGGCGATGAGGAACCAGCAGTACCCGCCCCCGCGAATCCGTTCGACCCCGGGCAGCACGGCAGCAACCCGGGCGGCGGGACCGACAGCGGAGGCGACCACGGCGGAGGCACCGACAGCGGCGGCGACCACGGCGGAGGCACGGACAGCGGCGGAGGCACCGGCGGCTGACAGCCGACACCCTCCGGATGAACGTGCACCGCGGTTCTCGATCCGGTGTGCTGGCAAGACTGATCAGGACTTGCGGTAGGAGTCCTGGACGTAGGGCGCGGGTGCGACGGTGGCACGGATCTCGACTTCGCGGTGCAGCTCGACCGCGCGCTTGCCCGAGATGGGCTCCTCGCCCCACAGCACCGTCACCTCGGTGCCCACCTCGGCAACCCGAGCGATCAACCGTGGCCAAGGACACGAAGTCCCGCTCGTTGACGATGTAGCCGACGTCGAGCGACATCCCGACGGTGTCGCCATTGCGCCTCACCTCGTCGACCTGGAAGAACGCGTACCGCGCGCCTTCGGCATCTCGATGTACTGGGCGGGACGGCACCGGAGCACGCCTAGCAGGATCACCACGCGTTCCGCGACAAGGTCCGCGACCGGATCATCCAGGCCACAAAGACGGCGACATCTGCCTCGACGGCATGAACGAAGCCTGCGAAGTCTCAGGCTGCCCGCCTACGTCGCGGGCTGGAAAGCCACCGTCGCGCTCAACGTCGAAGACACCCTGCACCTGCACTAGACCGGCGACGATGTCCGCATCGTCGACATCGACCGTGACAGCGGCGTCTTCGAGGAATCCCGACGAAGAGGACCTGGACCTGTGAAGACACCACGCGACATCCGTGTCCTGGCAAGCCAGGCGCTCGTGCGTGCCCGGGCGGGTGAGCCCGGCATGCGCCGCTACGCCCGCGGCCTGCTCGACGAAGTCCGCCGACGGGAACTCACCGAGCACTCGATCACGGTCGGGCGCCGCAACGTCACCCCCGACAGCTACCGCACCTTCCTCCGCCACCAGCTCACCACCACACCCCAATCGCGTGTATCCACTGTGGAGCATCCGATCGCCTGATAACGAACATTCGCACGTCGACGAGAACGCCCAGGTTCTCGACGTAGGCGGTGCACCCATCAACGGGCTCTACTCGGCAGGCGAGATGGTCGGCGGGCTGTTCTCCGGGAACTACCCCGGTGGTTCGGGGTTGACCTCGGGGGCGGCGTTCGGCCGGTTGGCCGGGGCAAGCGCCGGGAGGTGGACACGCCATGGCTGACGATGTCGAGGTCAACGCGATCAGGTTCGCTCAACGCGACACCTCGGTACGTGGCGAGCACTTCTACGGGCACGATCCGTGCGCGATGGAGGCCTGCCCGATCTCGTACTACGTGTGGCTGGCCGTTTCCGACAACCACACCGTTCTCGTCGACGCCGGGTGCACTCCGGATACGGCTGCAGGACGGGGGAACCGCGACTACCTGCAGTCCCCGATGGACACCATGCTGTACCTGTTCGGCACCCCGAGCCAGAGCCGGTTCTGGTTCCTGTGGGAAGATCTCTCCGCGGCGCGCTCGGTGCGATGATCCTCATGGACACGCGGCGGATCCAGGAGTCCTTCATGGCGATCAAGTACTTCGAGAACGACTCGGACGTCCGTCATCGCGCAGTAAACCTCTTCGACGGCCTGCTAGCGCACAACCTGGACGAGGTCCGGGACGCGCTCGCACTGAGCCCGGGACATCCTGCTGGTGACCTGCGACGCGCGCGAACCGGCTTCCGCGACGGACGAGTTGCGGGGCCTCGTGACTACACAATGCAGCTGGAGGCGACCCCGGGCGCGGCCTGAGGTCACGTCGGCGAGTTCCTGCGAAGTTCGAACGGAAAGAGGTCGGGGATGCGGAAAGTCCTGGTTGTCGGGGCCGGACAGTCCGGTCTGCAGCTTGCGCTGAGCCTGCAGGAGCTGCAGTACGACGTGACGGTGATGTCGGCGCGGGCTCCGGAGGGAATTCGCAACGGCCCGGTCATGTCAACGCAGTGCATGTTCCACACCGCGCTGCAGCACGAGCGGGATCACGGATTGAACCTGTGGGAGGCGCAGACGCCCGAGATCGGCGGTCTTGGTCTGTCGATCGCTGGACCGGATGGCTCTCGCGTCCTGGATTGGTTGGGTATCCTCGACAACTACGCGCAGTCGGTCGACCAGCGGGTGAAGATGGCCGGTTGGCTGGAGCTGTTCGAGGACCGCGGCGGCAAGGCCATCTACCAGGGTGTGACGACTTCGGACCTGGACTCGCTGACGAAGAACTACGACCTCGTCATCGTCGCGGCGGGCAAGGGCGAGCTCGTCCAGCTCTTCGACCGCGACCCGGCGCGTTCGCCCTACATCAGTGCGCAGCGCACGCTGTCGGTGTGCTACGTGCACGGTGCGGGTCCGCGCCCCGAGCACCCCGACACGCTGGCGGTCCGGTTCAACGTGCAGCCCGGGGTCGGTGAGTTGTTCGTGATCCCGGCATACACGTTCACTGGCCCCTGCCACATCCCGTTCTTTGAAGGGATCCCGGGTGGACCGCTGGATTGCTGGACGGATCGGCCGGCGCCGGGCGAGCACTGGTCCCGGATGTTGGAGCTGATGCGCCAGTACTTCCCGTGGGAGTACGAGCGGTTCAGGGACGCGGAGCTGACCGACTCGCAGGCCACACTCGCAGGCGGTTACAGCCCGGTGGTGCGCAAGCCGGTGGCGCAGCTGCCCTCCGGCGGCCTGGCGCTGGGCATGGCGGACGTCGTGGTGGCCAACGACCCCATTACCGGCCAGGGCTCGAACAGCGCGAGCAAATGCGCGGCGTCGTATCTGGACAGCATCGTGAGGCACGGGGACCGGCCGTTCGACCGGGACTGGATGACGCAGACCTTCGAAACCTTCTGGGAATACGCCCAGCACCCCACGACGTGGACGAACGCGTTGTTGCAACCGCCGCCGGAGCACGTGCTGCGGATCTTCAGTGCGGCATCGGACATCCCGGCGATCCGCAACCGCTTCGTGAACGGGTTCGACGACCCGACCGACTTCAGCCAGTGGTTCCTCGACCCGGAACTCGCCGACGCCTACCTGCAGGAAGTGTCGGCGGGCTGACACCGGCGCGGGTGTCGGGCGGGCCTGCCCACAACCGGTCGGTACCCGCCAGACAGCAGACCGAGCGGGCGTCGGGCGAGGCTATTGCTCCGAATAGCCTAGAATGAGCCCTTCTGCTGTGTGCAGGCGCCGATGAGGTGGCTTGGGCGAGCACGGGAGTCTCCTCGAACTTGTCGCGTTCGAGGTCTCCTTCGCCCGTGTGAGGGCGGCCTCCCGGGGACATCAAGGGATGTCCGTCCTGACCGGGGTGGCCTGAGAAGTACTCCCCTCACCAGCAGTGTCGGGGACCACGAGGTGCTTTGCCATCCGAGGCAGCAGCGTAGGTCATGTTGCCCCACTGGAGCGGCGGAGCGGCCAGAGAACCCTCGGTACACCTTGACGCGTTCTTCGGGCGCTGGACCGGGCGCAGCGCCCGACTGCACCCCCTGACGGGTAAGAAAGCACCTCGAAGCTCCTGGTGCGGACAAAGTTGATCTAGTCAATCCACTCGTCTGCCAGGAGCTTCACTCGTCTCCGCACCCGCCCTCGCCAGCACCGGGGTCGCACCACGCCAAGCGAGAAGAGACTGAGGGGCCGCTGTGGGACCTCCGGCCACCGTGTGGTTAGTGCCCAACTCGTCGGAGGGCGCATTGAACCCACTCGCGTTGATGCAACGGCGACCACGGGGAACAAAGAAACCCCAGGTCAAAGGTTTGACCCGGGGTTGATGTTGTGTCTGAGGGGGAGTTGCGCACTAACCACACGGCTTCGGCTTCCCTAAACCGATTTAGGCAGAGGGCTTTTGGCTGTCCCGCCGGGTGCACCACCTGAGACACCTTGGCGGGACAGGCAGATTTGCATCGTGACCTGCAAGAATGTCGATTGGCCCGCGTTCAGGACGGTTGCTGTCGGGTGTCCTAACGTGTCCCGAACGGGAGTCGATCGGCACGCCCTTGTCGTGGGCGGCCAGCCTTGCCGTCCTGCTCGTCTTGCTGGCCGCGGACTTCCTGGTGACTCGCCGCCCGCACAAGGTCTCCATGCGCGAGGCCGTGAGCTGGTCGGTGTTCTACCTCGCCCTGCCGCTGGTGTTCGGAGTGGGCTTGTGGGCCGTGTTCGGCGGTCCACAGGCGCTGAAGTTCATCACCGGATTCGTGGTGGAGAAGTCTCTGTCGGTGGACAACCTGTTCGTGTTCATGCTCCTGCTGGCTGGCTTCGCAGTACCGGCCGAGATCCAGCAGCGCGTGCTGCTCTACGGAATCGTCGGCGCACTGGTTCTGCGGGGCGTCTTCATCGCCGCCGGCGCCGCCCTGCTGCAAGCCGGCACCTGGGCCTTCCTGATCTTCGGCGCGTCCCTGTTCATCACCGCCACGAAGATCCTCCACGAAGCGCTGACCGGGTCGGGCTTCGACCGCGACGTGTCCCAACTGCGCTCGGTACGACTGCTCCGCCGGATGATGCCGGTCACCGACGACTACCGCGGTACCCAGCTCACGGTCCACGAGCACGGGCGGCGCACCCTGACCCCGCTGGCCGTGGTGGTCGTCGCCGTGTTCGCCACCGACGTGGTCTTCGCAGTCGACTCGGTCCCCGCCGTCTACGGGATCACCGAGGACCCGTACCTGGTGTTCACCACCAACGCCTTCGCCCTGCTGGGCCTTCGCGCCCTGTACTTCGTGCTGGTCACCGCACTGGCCAAGCTCACCCACCTCAACCACGGCCTGGCGATCATCCTCGGTTTCATCGGTGTGAAGCTGGTACTGCACTGGGCCCGTGGAGTCTGGCCCGCAGTACCGACAATCCCCACCCTGCTCTCCCTCGCGGTCATCGTGCTGATCCTGGCGACCGTCACGCTGACCAGCCTGCGCGCCCGCAGCGGCGCCAAGGAAGAAACCACCCCGAGGGGCTGACCATGCTCGCCGACGTTCTCATCCAACTCGGTGCGACCTTGCTCATCCTGTCCGCACTGGTGATCACCTGCGCCGTGCTGCTGGACGCCCGCCCGCCCCAGGGACCCCATCACTGACAACAGCGTGCTCCCCCCGCTCCCAGCTCCCGCCTCCGGCTGCTGCCACCGGGCGGGCTCCGGGTGGGAACGGGGTCCCCCCGTCCTGCGCCCACGCTGATCAGCCGCCGGCGGTGCGTGGACCCGCTGCATCAACTGGGGCGTGAGGCGGAGGCCGGGCGGTGTTGTGGTGGTGTGAAGACCGGTATCACGCTGCGCTGTGGTCGGCTGGGCACTCTGTTGGAGCTCAGCGGCATCTTCCAGCTGACCCGGGGGTCGGCTGAAGGCCGCGGCACGCCCGTGGGCGATGTCATGGCCCATCCGGTCGAGACGTCGTCCAGGAACTCGACCGTGGCACTGGTCCTCAACCAACCGGCGGCCCCGTTGTGGCACCAGCACGCGCGGATCGTGGACGCCACCGGAGAAAGTCGAATGCGTGATCAACCTTTCGCCGGCTGCACGCGGTTCCGGAGTCGCAGCGCGCGACGACCATGCTGCGGTAGGTCGCCGACGCCGAGGGACCGAGTTCCTCCCCCGACCCGACGAGCCGCTCTCCGCGCTGCTGGCTCGCCTCAGCTCGGTCAGTGACGGCACACCCTGCTCCTGTCCGGCAGAGTTCGGTCGAGATCGCGCAGAGGTGAGGTGTTCGAAACGGCGACAGCCTGCTGGAGGGCCGGCACGCCCCTCCGTGCTTGCACCCGGAAGTGCAGCTCGTCAGCTCTGTTCGAGCTCTGTGTTGTCCGGTGTCGTCGACGAAGTCCCTGTGATGCCCGGTCGCGGTGCGGGGACGTGAGTGCCGAACTCGCCGGGGCGGGGGACCTCCTTGCGCGCGACGGCTTCGGCCGCGCGGACCGCTTCGGCAACCTCGGGGTTGGTGGAGGTGTCGAACCACTCCTGCACCGCATCCTCCACGGCCTCAGCCGGGGGAGCCTCTTCCGTCTGCTCCGGCGGTTCGTAGCGGAAGACGCCGTCCTCGTCGGCCTTGCCCAGGCTCCGCGCGAAACCCTCCAGCGACTTGCTGAAGTCGCTGGGCACGACCCAGACCTTGTTGCCATCGCCCTCGGCCATCTTCGGCAGCGTCTGCAGGTACTGGTACGCGAGCAGCTCCGGCGTGGGTTTGGCACGCTTGACCGCCGCGAAGACCTTCTCGATGGCCTTGGCCTGCCCCTGCGACGTGAGGTACTGGCTCGCGCGGTCGCCCTGGGCGCGCAGGATGCTGGACTGCCGGTCGGCCTCCGCGGTGAGGATCGCGGCCTGCTTCTGGCCTTCCGCCCCCAGGATCGCCGCTTGCTTCTGGCCTTCGGCGGTCTTGATGGCCGATTCGCGGGTGCCTTCGGCGTTGAGGATCATCGCGCGCTTCTCCCGGTCGGCGCGCATCTGCTTCTCCATCGAGTCCTTGATGGACGGTGGCGGGTCGATGGCCTTGAGCTCCACGCGCGCGACGCGGATGCCCCACCGGCCCGTCTCCTTGTCCAGCACTCCGCGCAGCTGCGTGTTGATCGCGTCGCGCGAGGTGAGCGTCTCCTCCAGGCTCATGCCGCCGACGACGTTGCGCAGCGTCGTGGTGGTGAGCTGCTCGACGCCGGTGATGTAGTTGGAGATCTCGTAGACCGCCGAGCGCGCATCGGTCACCTGGAAGTAGACGACGGTGTCGATGGACACCGTCAGGTTGTCCTGGGTGATGACCGGTTGCGGCGGGAACGACACGACTTGCTCGCGCAGGTCGACGCGGGCGCGCACCCGGTCGAAGAACGGCACCAGCAGGTTGAGTCCCGGTTGCGCGACGGTCCGGTAGCGGCCGAGGCGTTCGATCACCGAAGCGGTCGCCTGCGGCACCAGCAGCACGGTCTTGGCCACGAGCACGACGACCAGCAGGATGATGACGGCAAGCATGATCAGTGCGGTCGGGTCCATGACGGCCTCCTCACAATTCGCCCGAAACGACGGCGGTCGCTCCGGAGATGTCCATGACCGTCACCGTCTCGCCTGCGCGGAGCACTTCGTCCTCGCTCAGCGGCCGTGCCGACCAGCTCTGCCCGTCGATCAGCACCAGGCCGCCAACAGAACTCACAGTCGATTCGACGAAGGCCTTCTTGCCGATCAAGGCCTCCGCGTTCGTGCGGAGCTCGACGCCCCGCATCAGCCGCCGCTTCAGCGCCGGGCGCGCGCCCAGGACCAGCCCCAGGCTCAGCGCGGCGAACACCGCCGCGTCAACGGCCAGCGGCGCGCCGAGCGCGGCTGCCCCGGCGGCCCCCAACGCGGCGACGCCGAGCATCAGCAGCACGAGTTCACCCGAGATGACCTCGGCCGCGACCAGCACCACGCCGGCGATGAGCCACAACAGCGCGACCACGTCCTCAATATGCCAGAAAAGGGCATGATCAGGCGGTTCGTACCGTCCACGCATTCCGGCCCGAGCAGGTGGCCGGGACTCTCAGTTGACGTGCGTCGCGCGAGGTCGGTGTGTCGGTGTTCCGCGGGTGGGCGTCCACCGGAATCGCATGCCGCCGCGCCGCGCGCTCAACTTCCGACATCACGGCCTTGACCCCGCCCTGGGTCGCCGCGCAGCAGATCGGCATCCACAGGTCCCGGCACACCACGTCCACCTGGGTTGAACGCCACACCGCCCCTTCCGTAGCCCGCGCCCATGCCGGACATCTACTGATCGCTGCAGAACCCGGGACTACGTCGTCGCTGTACCCGGCCGACCGGTCCGAAGGGCAACTTGTCCTCGACTGTGAGAGATCGGCCTTCCCCACCCACATCGCGCAACACATCGGACTCCTATTACTGCAGGAATAGCGCGGCCCGCGGTCCGCGACAGCCATTGTCAGGCCATCTTGATCATGGGCGAGCAACTCCCCTCCCGTCTTGCACACCGACCACACCCGGTCGTAGTGCCCCGCAGGAGCAGTGCCGACAAACGTCCCCGAGGTACCGTCGTCATCAGCGGCGGGACCGCCGATGGTTCGTGCGCCACACCCCCCGAAGGCACCCTCGCCGAAGGCTCCCGACCGATCGTCATGCGCACGACGGCGTCGTGGGGTGGAACTTCGCCATCGGCACGAGACCACGACCATGGGCACCGACGCACTGCTCTTGACCCGTGCGCCCAGCCCGCCGAGATGTCGGTCTTGACCTTGCGCGCGAAGGTCAACTGCGGCCAGCCCAGCACCTCGGCGACCATCGCCGGCACCGCACCGGAGCGACCGTCGAAGCCGCCGAAGTCCGGTGGTGTGGTGGTCACCGACGAGGGAGAGGGCGGCGTGGGAGTCGCCGAGTTCCTGGCCGGCGAGAAGCTGCTCTGAGTCGTTCACGGTTGTCGAGGAGGCACTGATTCGTGGGCGGGGTTCTGGTCCTCGTCGATCACGTGGACGGCGAGGTCAAGGAGGTCACGTACGAGCTGCTGACCGCGGCGCGTCGTCTCGGCGAGCCGTCGGCGTTCGTCGTCTGCCGAGCCGGGCACCGCGGGCGAGCTGTCACACGTCACCTCGTCACCATCGTGATCGTGCTGCAGTGGTCTGGAGCTCTCCGGATCAGTGGCGGTCCGTCACGCCGTGTGGGGAAGGACGAGCCGGGACGGGTGGTGGGCGTCTCGGTAGATCTTGTGCGTGACCGGGCGGCCTACTGGGAGGTGGAAGGCGTCCGGTGGGAGCAGCGCGTTGTGCGCGTCGGCCAGCGGCTCGTTGCACGACAGCTCAGCGATGAGCGTGTGCCCGGGCAGGAACGTGGCGGCGAAGGGGTAGAGGCGCAGCACGTACTCCTCGATCCTGCCGGGTTCGACCGGCACGGCACGGGTGTGCGGGTGGTGCGGGTCGCCTTCGTTGCTGCGTTCGTCGAGCTCCCGGTGCGAGGCCTTGAGGTAGCCGGTCGTGATCAGCTGACGCCGGCCGTCCGGTGCTTCGTCCCACATGCGCAGGATGAGGTTGGTGTCGTCCTGGTCGATCTCGACGAACAGGTGCGCGGCACCGGTGCCGATCATCTCGACCGGCTCGTCGAACGGGGCCGTGGACCAGCGCACGACCTCGACCTCGTCGGTGACGGTCAGCGGGGCTTGGTAGAAGCCGTCCGGTGCGGCGTGCTCGGGTCCGAGCGGCTCCGGTTCGGGTGCGAGGGTGCGACGTGGCCGCAGGTACAGCGGTCGGTGCTCGACCGGTTTCGGAGGCCACTGCTGCGCGGTCACGACCTCCCGGCTGCCTTCGACGAAGGTGCGCACCGCGGGTTCGTCCATGATTCCGTTGTCGACGCCCTTGAGCCAGTACTCGTACCAGCGGAACATCTTCTCGTGCTCCTCGACCCACGGGCGCGACTGCATGGGCGGGTAGGAGCCGATGTCGAGCTTCTTCGGTCCCTTCAGCGTGTGGAAGAGCTCGATGTGGCCGTCGACGGTCCAGCCGCGTCCCTGGTCGATCTGCAGGTGGACCGGGATGTCGATGTTGGCGGCGAGGTTGATCGGGTTGCGCTCCTCGTACCAGGGCCCGTCGAGCGGGTTGGTGATGATGTCGAACCACGCCTCGTGCTGCTTCGGGTAGTGCAGCACGTGCACGAGGTTCGGCCAGGCGACCACGTCCGGGTCGGCCAGCCGCTCGGCGACGCGCTGCTCGAGTTCCTCGGGCGTGCATGTTTCGATCATGCGGGACTTGACGCCCTCGGTGAACGCCCAGCCGGAGTCACCGCCGCGGCCTTCTCGCGCCGCGCGCGGCATGAACCACATGATGCCGCCGTGGTAGGTGGTCTCGTAGAAGTCGAAGTGCCCGCCGCTGACGAAGATCGCTTTGAGGCTCGGTGGACGCTCGGCGGCGGCCAGCACCTGCATCGACCCGTAGTAGGAGATGCCGATCATGCCGACGTTGCCGTCGCACCACGGCTGCGCGGCGACCCATTCGATGAAGTCGTAGGCGTCATGACCTAGCGGGACGCCGCCGGCGTTGTAGTTGCCGATGTGCTCCCCGCCGGAGGCACCGGAGCCGCGCAGGTCGCCGATGACGTGCACGTAGCCCTCGGCGACGACGCGCGAGAGGTCACCGGCCTCGATGCAGCCGTCCCACAGCGGTGAGGGTCTGCGCTGGGGCGGCATCGTCAGCGCCGCGGCCTGCAGTTCCTTGCCGTAGGGGCTCAACGCCACCAGCGCCGGCCGCGGCTTGTCCTCGATGCCGTGGTAGGCATCGGCCGCGAGCAGCACGCCGTCGCGCATCGGCACTTCGAGGTGTGGGCGGACGGTGATCTTCGTGGCGCCCGCGTCGATGGTCCGGGTCTCACCCATGACGCTCCTCTTCGGACTTCCGGTCGAACCGGGAGCGATAGCCGTGCAAGGTGGTGAAGAACGGTGACGGTTCCGCACTCGGGTCACCGGTGTAACCCAGTGCCTCGGCGACCGGGGCGAACGGTGAGTGCGGCGAGTCGCTGCGGTGGAGCCCTGCGCGCAGGTATGGCTCGGCCGCCTCTCGGACGCGGGTTTCGACGTCGAGACTGTGCCGCAGTGCTTCGCGGGCTTGGGCCTCGTCGAGCTCGACGCCGTACGGTTCGCCGTCGGGAGTCCGGTAGGGGTGGCCGAGGTAGAGGCGCTCGGGCCGCACGTCCTCGAGCAGGTATCGCAGGCTCGCGCGGTAGGCGTCCGGGTCTGCGTAGCCGGGAAACCCGTTGGCCGCGCCGTGCACTTGGACCGCGTCACCGACGAACGCCGAGCGCTGCCCGTCGACGACGTAGGCCACCGACCCGGGTGTGTGCCCGGGTACGGCGTGCACCGAGACGGTCACCTCGCCACCCAAGCAGAACCGTTCCCCACCGGTGACCGGCAGGGTCGGTTCCAGCTCGCCGGAGATCACGGCCTCGGCGGCGGCCGTTTGCTTCGCCTCGCCGTCCGGGTCATCGAGGTAGCGGCCGCGCCCGGCGAGGTACTCGGCGACGTGCGCGCGGCGGGAGCGCAGCATGGGCGCATCAGCCTGGTGGATCACCACGCGCGCCTTCCTGCTGGTCAGCTCCCACAGAGCGTGGGCACCGCCGACGTGGTCGATGTGGCCGTGGGTGAGCAGGATCCAGCGCACGTCCTCGATCCGACGACCGATCCGCTCCAGCGCGGGGGCCATTCCCTCCACCGGTGAGGCCGCGATCCCGGTGTCCACGATGGCCGGTTCGGGGGCGTCGATGAAGAAGCTGTAGAGCCCGAAACGACCCCACGGCGACACCAAGGGGTGGATGTCGGTCATGTCAGAGCCCTTCACCGCTGCGCTGCGGACGGAGAAAATTGCCGACCTCGTCGAAAACCCTGTGGTATACCGGAATCCAGGCGAAGTGCTGAGCACGACGCAAGGCCGGAACGGCCGCTTTCATGCCGAGCCACGTCCCGGTCTGGTTCACCGCGACGATCCGGTCCCAGGTGTCGAGGTCGGTGTCCTCCACGCCGGCCATGGTCAGGATGCCCGCGTTGTTCACCAGCACGTCGAGCCGTCCGTACTGCGTCTCAGCCCTCTGCACCGCCGTGGACCACGCCGCCGGAGAAGCGACGTCCAGGACGCACTCCGCCACCTCGTGCCCCTTGCCGCGGAGCTCATCTCCGAGTTCCCCGAGCGCGTCCTCCTGCACATCGCTGATCACCAGACGCGCGCCGTTCTCGGCGAACAGGCGTGCCTCAGCAGCACCTTGCCCCCGCGCAGCGCCCGTGATCAAGACGACCTTGTCCAACAAACGATCCGACATGATTTCCTTCTTTCTCCTCTTCTGAGCTGATTCCCATGGCGGCACTGCACAACCTCATGCGCGAGGAGTGGCCACCAAGAACATGGGCGGAAACGGGCACGCCGAATCCGCCCGGACTCGTGCTAGCGCACGCGGAAGAGCGATTCGCGGCTAAGCGGGCAACATGACCGAAGCGCGAAGACCAAGTGCGTTCTCGATGAAGGGAGGACGCGAAGAACGATCACGGGATCCGACGCGGACACCGTGCTGTTCTCGGGCGTCAATCGAGTCGGTAGAACCGCATCTTGCGGTAGAGGGTCGTTCGCCCGATGCCCAGAGCTGAGGCCGCTTGGGACCGGTTTCCTCCCGATTGGCGCAGTGCAGCGCTGATGGACTCGCGTTCGGCGGCTTCCATCATGGTCAACTGGCGATGCGGAGCGGTTTGCTGCATCCGCGTCGGCAGATCTCCGGCACCCACGACCGCTCCAGGCATCCGGTGTGCGAGGAATTCGACGGTCCTGCGGAGTTCAGCGACGTTGCCGGGCCAAGACCCGCACATCAGGAGCTGCAGGGCATCGGAGGAGAACCTGGTCTGACGCTCGACGTCCGGCATCGCTGCCAGGATGCGGGTGACGAGGGAGGGCAGTTGCTCAGGCATCTCCGCGAGCGCGGGAAGGCGCACCGTCGTGGCCAGCTGGTCGATGAGGGTGCGGGCGTGCTCGGGAGCCTTCTCGGTGTCGATGGTGAGGACGAGCGGGGGCGAGCCTGTGTGCTGGTCCTGGGAGCACTCGGCGATTGCCTTGATCCGGTTCAACTCACTCGGAGCGACGTCGTTCAGATGCCGCAGCACCACACCACGGCCGATGACAAGTGCCTCCATGGCCGCGGTGAACCAGCTGTCCTCGTTGTCGCGCCGGTAGGTCGACAGGTCGAGCACGAGCGGCGGTTCCCCCGGGAAGTGCGTGGCGAAGGCCGCTGAGGCCACGTGGAGCTTGCCCGTGCCGGGCTCACCGTCGAGGGCCAGGCATTCGCGATGCCGGATCGCGGTGGAGACCTGCTCAGCGATGTCCTGCCGCGGGTGCACGGGCTCGGACGTGGTCACGGCACGCGAGTTCGTACGGGCTGTGCCTGGAGGAACGCCAGCGTCGTGGGAGTCCGCGGGCAACAGGCGTACGCAGAAGGCGGAGCGCTCGCCTTCCGTCCCTTCGACGTGCTCGACGATCGCGTCGTGCCATCCGGTGGGGAGCGGCACCCGGACCTGCCGCGGTTCGCGCCGCACGGGCGAGTCCCTGAGATGGGTCCACAGCAATGCGTGCGCCTCAGAGCTCACATGGCCCAGTCCGAGGGTGTTGGTTCCGACCGAGCGTTCGGAGAAGTCGAAGCCCTCAGCGGCCGAGGCGTTGTCGAGCTCGTTGCGCTGGCGGCGCTCCGCCGCCTTGCGCATGACGATGTGCCCCTTGTCGTCGCTGAGGAAGAGCGCCACTCGCGCGTCGGCGAGGTGCTCGCTGAGCCGCTCCAGCACCGGTCTCGCCGCGTCGACGAGCATCGACTGCCGTTCCGCGGGACCTCGGGAGGGGGTGAACCGCGGCTGTGGCGGCACTCCCTCGCCGATGCAGCGCCGCCAGCTCCGTTCGATGATGTTCCGCACCCCTGGCTGCGACACCGGCGAGGTGAGCAACCCTCTGGTGAGCAGAGCTTCCTTGGCCCTCCGCACCGCGCCCTCGTCAAAAGGCAGCGGCGCCGGTCGGCCGGCTTCGTTGATGCCGTTCATGACGCTCGGTCACCCCTCGGCCTTGCTGGCACTGCACTGACGATCTCTGTGCTGTGCGTCACAGGTTACCTGCTGTCGTGGGAGCCTCGCCCCAAGGCGGACGGGCCCACACGGTACGTGCCTCCCCACCGGGGAGGCGAGCAGGCAGCAACGCCGTCTCCCCGGCCATTGCTGCCTGCTCGTGGGCTACGCCGGAACGCTCTGGTCCGACCGCTGCAACTGGAAGCCCTCGTAGCCGCTGTCCCGCACCTCGGACAGCTTCTGCCGGTAAGCGCCGAGCCCGGCCATGTAGAACATGACGGTGTTCTCCTTGCCCGGGATGTTGGCGCCGAAGATCCACGAGTCGGCCTTCGGGAAGAGCGTCATGCCGGCGATCTCCCGGCAGGTCGCCGTCCACCCCTCCTCAGCTTGCAGGGTCGGCTCCACGGTGGAGACCCCGTTGCGTTCGGCGTGGCCGATGAGCTCCCCGATCCACTCGACCTGCGCCTCGATGCTCGGCGGCAGATTGGTGAACGGGCCGTTGGGACCCAAGATCATGAACGCGTTGGGGAAGCCCGACTTGGAGACACCGAGGTAACTGGTGGGGCCGCCTGCCCAGTGCTCGTTGATGTGCTGCCCTCCGCGTCCGCGCAGGTCCATGGCGCGGTAGTTGCCGTCGACGGCGTCGAAACCGGTCGCGAAGACGAGCACGTCGAGCTCGTGCTCGACGCCGTCGGCCGTGCGCACACCGGACGGCGTGATCTCCTCGATCGGATCCTCCTTGATCGAGACCAGCGTGACGTTGTCGCGGTTGTAGGTCTCGTAGTAGCCCTCGTTGCACAGCGGCCGCTTGGCGTAGAGATCGGTCGGTGTCAGCTTGCGAGCGGTTTCCGGGTCCTTCACTATCTCGGCGATCTTGGAACGGATGAACGCCGCAGCGGCTTCGTTGGCTTCTGGGTTCGTGGCGATGTCGCAGAAGGTGCCGAACATGAACCGGAAACCATTGCCCTTGTCCCAGTTCTCCTGGAAGACGCGACGCCGTTCTTCTTCGGAGACGCTCATCGCCTCGACACCGCTCTCCTCGAAGCCGAACGCGACCATCGAGTTGCGGACCTGCTCCCAGATCTCGTCGAAGTGCGCCTTGGTCTCGTCGACCTCTTCTCGGCGGACCGGGCGGTTGCCCGAGGGGACGACGTACTGGGGAGAGCGCTGGAACACCGTGAGGTGGTCTGCCAGCTCCGCGGCGGCGACGATGAACTGCGTGCCGGTCGAACCGGTACCGACCACGCCCACCCGCTTGCCGGTCAGGTCGAGGTCCTGCGGCCAGGCGTTGGTGTGCACGAGCGAGCCTGCGAAGCTGTCTCGCCCGGGGATGTCCGGGATGTTGGACTTGGCGAGCAGGCCGAGCGCGGTCACCAGGTACTTGCTGGTGAACTCCTCGCCGGTGGCCGTGCGGACCTGCCAGACATCGCGCTGCTCGTCGAACACCGCGTCCGCCACCTCGGTGTTGAGCTGGATGTCACGGCGCAGGTCGAAGCGGTCCACGACGTGGTTGAGGTACTTCTCGACGTCGGGCTGCTCGAGGTAACGGGTGGTCCAGTCCCATTCCTGGAGCAGGTCATCGTCGAAGGAGTAGCGGTAGACGAAGCCCTCGGTGTCGGACTTGGCACCGGGATAGCGGTTGAAGTACCAGGTGCCGCCGACGCCGCCGCCCTTCTCGAATGCTCGAACCGTCAAACCGAGCTCGTTGCGAAGCTTGTGCATCATGTAGATACCGCCGAACCCGGCGCCGATCACGATCGCGTCGTAGTCCGTGGTCTTCGTGGTTTCGCTCATGGAACAGCTCCTGTGAAGGCTTGGGTGCGGGGTGCGTTCGACGTGGGCTAGACGCGGTACCAGGCGGCGAGCGCTTCGAGCGCGGCGTCGGCTTCTGGCGCACGACCGGCCAGGAACGGGTAGACGTGCTGCATGCCGTCAACGACGCTCAAGGTGACGTCGACCCCGGCGGCCTCCGCCCGCTCTGCCAGCCGTGTCGCGTTGTCGAGCAGCGATTCCGCTCCTCCAGCGTTGATGTACAGCCTGGGGAATCCCGTGAAGTCGGCGTAGAGCGGATTGGCCAGCGGTGTCTTCGGGTCGACCTCGCCGCCGGCGAGGACGCCGGCGACCATGCCTTCGAGCAGCGCAACGGTGATCAACGCGTCCGTGGCATCGTTGGTGACCAGAGTTTCGCCCGAGTTCTCCATGTCCAGCCACGGGGAGAACGCGATGACCTGCCCGGGCAGCGGCAAGCCTCGCGCCCGCAGCGCGAGCGGGATCGCCACAGCCAGGTTGCCTCCAGCGGAGTCGCCGATCGTGGTGATGTCCTGCGGCGCGATGCCGCGCGAGGTCAGTGCGCTGAAGACGGCGACACCGTCCTCGACCTGCGCGGGGTGCGGGTGTTCGGGCGCCCTGCGGTAGTCGAGCACGAACGCCGTGACGCCGAGCGCCTTGGCGACGTGGGCTGCGAGCTTGCGGTGGCTGGAAGCCGAGCCGACGGCGAAACCTCCGCCGTGCGTGTAGAGCACGACCTTCGTCGCGTCCGCCCCGATCGGTGTTGCCCAGATCCCTGGCACGCCACCGACCGACTCCTCGGCGTAGGTCACGTCTTCGGGTTCACGGGTCGGCTGGTGCCACTCGTCGAAGAGGCTTCGCAGGAGCCGCATGGACAGCGCTGCATCGCCGGCCATGATCTGGGACCAATCGGAGTAGAGGCGTTCGAGGAACCGAGCCTCCTCCGAGACCTCCGGCGCACTTGTCGCGTGATGAGATGCCACGTCGATACTCCTTTGTACCGCTCAACTGGAACTTCTCGAATGGAGCCATCGATCCGAGTGGGAACAGATCTTGTGATGGCATTCACTGTCGTGCGCACGCGCCTCCTGTTGTTGTTCCGATCTGGAACACCTGAGAGGTCAGGCACGCGGTTGACCGCCTCGCAGCTGCCGACGACCACGCTGGGATCGAACGGGGGGCTCGACGGGTGGTTCGAAAACCGGTGCCCGCAACGTCCGCACGATCCATGCGCTGTTGTGTCCACGCCGTGCGCAACAGGTGGCCGGTCCGTTGATCACTGGACTGCTACTTGTTGGGCTGCGGTGTGTTGCGTGGAGGGGAGAATTCCGACGACGTCGAAACTCAGATCTCCGACTTCGTGCGCACTCGCGCGCTGCTCAAGCTAGGTCGAGATCATCGGCTGCGGTTCGGTTCGCCGAAGACGCGAACAACAACGGCGTGGCCGAGGCGCTCCCACGGGTAGCATCGCAGGTGATGGAGCTCTTCCCGCGTCCGCGCACCGAGATCGCCCCTGGCGCGGTCCACGTGCCCGGGTGGCTCTCACCGCAGCGGCAGCGGCAACTGGTGGCCGCCTGCCGGGAATGGGCGCGGCCTCCCGCCGGACTGCGGGCGGCCCGGTTGCCGAGCGGTGCGCAGATGTCGGTGCGGACGGTCTGCCTCGGCTGGCACTGGTACCCCTACCGCTACTCCAAGACCGTCGACGACGGTGATGGCGCGCCGGTCAAACCGCTGCCCGATTGGCTCGCCGAGCTCGGCAGGCGTGCCGTTGCCGAGACCTGCCCGGAGGCATTGCCCTACGAGCCGGACATCGCGTTGGTCAACTTCTACGACGCCGAGGCTCGCATGGGCATGCACCAGGACCGCGACGAGCTCAGCCGCGCACCCGTGGTCTCGCTGAGCCTCGGTGACGAGTGCGTGTTCCGCTTCGGCAACACCGAGAACCGCAAGCAGCCCTACACCGACGTCGAACTGCGCTCCGGCGACGTGTTCGTCTTCGGCGGCCCGTCCCGGATCGCCTACCACGGCGTGCCGAAAACCCTGCCGGGGACCGCAGATCCCACGCTCGGCATGAGCTCCGGGCGGCTCAACATCACGTTGCGCGAATCCGGCATGCGCTGACGATCTCGGAACGGCGAGGTGTCGAGGTGGCCGGCTGAGTGCTGCACAACCCGGTGAGTCCGCCGGCCTCCAGACCTGCCCCACCCCGCAGGCCGAGAGCGGACTTCAGCCGGGCCCTGGCCGGGCTGTGACGACCACGCCGTCCCACCGCAGCGGTTCCAAGACCACACCCTTTGCACGGCCACCCGAACAAGGCGGTGCGGTACCCGCTGTTCGAACCATGATCGACGGTCGGCTCGCGGAAAACGCCTCGGCGACCCTGTCGTCAACCTCGTCGCGAGTGCCGGTTCTCCGCCGAGGTCGACTTCCCCTCCGACGTGCAGGAGGAACGCCACGGGGACGACACGGCAACAGCAGCATCACCTACGCACCCGGTCAACGCGAGCAGCCGCGCGCACCTGACTCCCCAGGGGCTCACGGCCGACGACGCGTGACGTCGCCCCCCACCCGCTGACGCACGGCGAACCGGGCAGGAGCGGCGTAACCTCGCACTCGGCGCCCCCGAAGCGCCCAGCGCGGGGCCACGCCGCTCCAACGAGGGGGAACCGTGACCGACGTTCAACCGATCCCGCGTGATTTCCCACGCGTGACTCCCTACCTGTTCGTCGACGACGCCACTGCAGCGCTCGACTTCTACTGCAGAGTGCTCGGTGCGACCGAACGCATGCGGATGCCCAGGCAGAACGGCAAGATCGCCCACGCTGAGATCGCCATCGGCGACTCGGTGATCATGCTCGCCGACGAAGCACCCGAGATGGGCGCCCGCAGCCCGAAGACCATCGGTGGCACGCCTGCGATGCTCTACGTCTACGTCGACGACGTGGACCGGGTGTTCGAACAGGCCGTGCAGTCCGGCTCGACCGTGCTCAACCCGGTGACCAACCAGTTCTACGGCGACCGCAGCGGCGACTTCGAAGACCCGTTCGGGCACTGCTGGAGCATCGCCACGCACGTCGAGGACGTCTCCGAGGAGGAGATGTCTCGCCGCATGACCGAAGCCATGAGCGGAGGCTGATCCACTCCTGCGCTCACCAGCGCCGGAACCGGGGGGTCGGTCTGAGGCAGCCGCTGCTGGGAATGGCTGGAGCGGGCACCAGCTCGCGATCCGACCTCGGCTGCTCGCCGCGTTCGCCTGGGGGCATCGGGCTGCTCGTCAACCCTGCTGCCGCGGGCATCGAGCACGGCTGCATCACGCCGAGTCCTGGTGGCGACCGGAGCAGTACGACATCGATGTGCGCACCAGCCTGCTCGACATCGTCGACATCGCACTCGACCTGATCGCCGCGAAGTGGCCTCCACACGCGCACCTACCGCTGATCGCGTAGCGAAGCGCCTTGCGCGAGAGGCTGATCCACCGGACACACTCCGATTCTCCCCGCGGCGGTCAGCGGCGGAGGAGGCCGACGGCGCCGAGCACGTTGCCTCGGGCTGCTTGTTCGTCGCTCACCGGGAGGTCGGGACGCCAGTGGGCCGCGGGGACCACTCCTGGGTCGACCAGGGTGTACCCCGGGAACAGTTCTGCGACCTCGTCGGCTGTGCGGAGGTGCAGGTGCGGGGTCGACGTCCCCGCCAGCAGGGGTCGCAGCGCGGCCACCTCGTCGTCGGTGCGCGACAACTGCGCGTTGTTCGACACGGCCAGTGCGCTGCCCGGGGCGCAGGCGTCGCGGTAACGCTCGACCAGCGCGGCCCCGTCGGGGTGGGCACGAGGTCGAGAACGCCGAACGCCAAGACCACGACCGTTTGGAGAGAAGTCCAGCAGTCCAGCCACACCCGGGGACCGCAGCACTTCTCCGACGTCGCAGACGTCGAGCTCGGTGACCGACACCTGCGGGTCCTCGCCAAGCAGGGTGCGAGCGTGGTGGCGAGCGATCGGTTCCCAGTCGACGTGAGCCACCTTCGCCTGCGGGCAGTGCGCGCGGGCGATCTCGTGCACGTTGCCGACGGTGGGAACACCGGAACCCAGGTCGAGGAACTGGTCGATCCCGGCCTCGGTCGCCAGGTAGCGCACCGCGCGGCCGAGGAAGGAGCGGTGGGTGTAGCTGTAGTCCCGCTCGGTCGGTACGAGTTCGAGCGCTTGGTCGGCCGCTGTGCGGTCCACCTCGAAGTGGGCGGACCCGCCGAGGAGTCAGAGCTTCGTGCCCTCGGTCTTGGCTTTTCTGCAGTCCTCGCAGTGCACTGGGAACCGAACGCGCCGGCGAACCCTTCCCGGACGGCCTGTTCGGCGGATGTAGTCGTCCATGCGCGCGATGTTCGGCCTGGTGAGGTCCGCGTGCGAAACCTCGGCCACCAAGTCGACTTCCCTCGCCTCGTCCTGCATGACGCCACCGCATCGGAACCGAGAGCGAATGATCACCTGCTCGGCGTGATCGGCCGCAGCCCGGTCCCGCGCCGCGCGCTGCGGGCCGAGCAGTGACACGAACTGAGCAATGTGATCCGAACCGCGTGAAGATCATCTTCCGTTTCACACTCGGCCGCTGTCGGTAAGTCGTGGCGCGCAGAGGAGGACGTGTGCAGGACCGCCGGATCGGTGGTGCAGGCGGAGGTTCGGACCCGGCCCTGCGGAAGAGCGCCGCTGGCAGCGTGGTCGTGGCCGGCACGCTCGCCGTCGCACTGGCGTCAGAGGGCGGTGCCGTGGGCGCGGGGTCAGCAGTCACCGCAGGGTCCACGGCAGGCGAAGCTGCGGTGAGTCAATCCGCCGGTTCGCTTGCGCGAAGCGCCTCGTCGCGGAACCGCAAGGCACGCGAGGCCGAGGCCAAGCGGTCGGTTCGCAAGGGCAGAGCCGACGAGGCTTGGCGGAAGGTGGGACTGCGCCGTTTGCCGCAGTCCGAGAAGGTCTCCGCCATCGACTGCGTGGCGCACTCCTTCGGAGAAGTTCACGAGTTCCTGGTCCGCCGCCCGTGCACATCGCTGGACAGGATCCTCTTCACCGTCGGCGACGACCAGGGGAACACGGCAGTCGTTTCGGTGGCGGGGGTCGAGTTCCGCGACCGCAGCACCCTCTGGAAGTTCAAGCGGCTGGAAGACCGCCACGGCACCCGCGACGTCACGGCACTGGGCAGCTCCCCCCTGGGCATGCACGACGTCCACTTCACCGGTGACCACTACCGCTCGAAGCCCAGGGGAGCCGCTCTCACGGTCGCGGAAGCGGAAACGGTCTTCGGCACCCACGACGCCGACGACCTGGATGCCATTGCCGAGGTCGAAGCCGTGCTCCCCCGCCCGTGATCGCTGACCAGTTCAGGAACGGCCCCGTGGGGCGGCGGGACGGGTGGCCAAGGCGAGCAGTGCGCTTGCCCCGGTCATGGTGGCCAGGACGAGGAACAGGGCTGGGAAGCCGCCCAGGGCTGCTGCGATCGCTGAGCCGCCCCACGGGGCGAGGGCGATGGCGATCATCAGCGGGGCCGAGAGCAGGCCGCTCAGCCTCCCGTAGGCGGCCATGCCCCACCTGTCGCTGACCGCGGTGGCTTGCAGGAGGGTGAACACTCCTCTGCCCATGCCCACGAGCATCGCCGCGACGACCACCAGCGCTGATGGCCCCGGGACCACCGCCAGCACGAGGGTGGTCACCGCGCAGGCCAGCAGGATGACGACCGTGCGGCCGCGGGGGCCGGTGTGTCGTTGCAGCGGTGCGTAACCCAGGCGGCCCAGGACTTGCCCGACGCCGCCGAGGCCGAGCGCCCAGGCCGCCAGGTGGGTGTCGAAGCCGCGTTCGGTCAGCAGCGGGACCTGGTTGATCACCACCGCGTACACCCCGAACCCGCCGAGGGCCATCGTCGCGAGCAGCGCGAGGAACGGTCGGCTGCGCGCGACCTCTCCCGAGTGCCCGTGGGCCGCGGAGTGCTCGTCGTGGGCCACGTGGGGCCACGGCAGCCGCAGCCCGGCGTGCAGGGGGATCGTGACGACCCCGACCACGACCGCCAGGACCACGTACGTGCCGCGCCAGTCGAGGTGGTCGTCCAACGCGGCGGTCAGCGGCGCGAACACCGTGCTGGCCAGGCCCGCCACCAGCGTCAACGCGGTCAACGCGCGCACGCGGTCCGGCCCGTACCAGCGGGTCAGCGCGGCGAAGGCGGGCGGGTAGAACGTCGCCGCCATCGCCACACCCGCGACCGACCACGCCAGCAGGAACCACCCGTAGCTCGTGGCGTGCGCGATCCCGAGCACCGCGGGCACGGCCAGCACCGAGCCCGCGGTCATCACCGCACGGGGACCGCGGCGGTCCAGCCACCGCCCAACCCCGATGCCGGTCACGGCGGAGACGATCTGGCTGGCCGAGAACGCCCAGGTCACGGCGGGCAGCGACCAGCCGGTGTCGCGCGTGATCGCCGGCGCCAGCACCGGGAACGCGTAGTACAGCGCGCCCCAGCTGGTGATCTCGGTGATGCAGAGCGCGATGAGGGCGCGACGCCGCCGCGCGGCGTCGACAGGCGGTGCGGCGGCGGTCGTCCGCGGCTCGGAGCGCACGCGGTCAGCGCTCAACGGCTTCGGGCGCAGCCGGCGGCGCCTGCGCGGAGCGATCTGCCTGGTCGGTCTCGCTCCTGTCCAGAAGCCCGCCCGAGCTCCTCCGGCTCGGCGGCGGCGACCGCGCTGCGGACCTGCGCGTGCCCGGTCATCGGCAGAAGCGTCCGCGCGCGCCCGTTGCTCTTCCCGACCACGACCACCCCCGGTTCCGGACGCGCCAGCTCCTCGGCCCACGAGGGTAGACGGTCCCGCGGGGGTGCACGGTCGGATCGATCAACAACGCCAGCGCGGTCAGCGTCTGCGGCACCGGGTTGTACGGGCCCGGTTGCCAGGACAGATCGTGCCGGGGTCCGGGAGAGATCACGCCCTCCTCGGGAGATCCGGCGACTGGTCAGCCTCGTCACCAGTGACAACATGCCGAGCGGACCCACCGCAGCACCCTCGCCAACGCCTCCTCGGCCGGTCCGGCGGAGGTCTACGACCAGGGCAGGACGCCCGCTGCGGCCGCGGCGAGGCGCTTGCCGCGCAGCCTTCGCCAGGTACGTCCTCCCAGGCGCTGCTGCCCTGGGACGTTCTCCGTGATCGGGCGGTGGGCGCCCTCCCCGCACGCGGCGTCCGGTTCGTGCGATTAGGGTTGATCTGATGCGAGAAGCGTTCCACGGCGAGCTGGCAGCACTCGGTGAGCAACTGGCCGCGATGGCCGGGCAGGCGTCCGAGGCCATGCGGCTGGCCACTCAGGCAGTGATCACGAGCGACACGGGACTGGCCGAGCAGGTCATCAGTGCCGACGACGAACTCGATGCTGCGCGCAACGAGTGCGAGGCCGACGCTCAGCGACTGCTGGCGCTGCAATCGCCCGTTGCCGGCGACCTGCGCACCATCCTCGCCGTCCTGTACTGCGGGGTGAAGGTCGAACGCATGGGCGACCTCGCCGCCCACGTGGCCAACCTCGTCCGCCACAGCCACCCGGAGCCGGCCGTCCCGGACGAGTTCACCGACACCGTGCGCTCGCTCGGCGAGCTGACGGTGACCATGACCGACCGCCTCCAGGACGTGATCCGCGGCTCCGACCCCGCGAGCTTCGCGGCGATGAACGACACGGACGACTCCGTCGACGCCCTGTGCACTCGCCTGGGCACGGCAGTGCGAAGCGAGGACTGGCCGCACGGCGTGACCGCCGCGATCAACGTCGCCTTGCTGACCCGCTACTACGAGCGCTTCGCCGACCAGGCCGTGTCAGTCACCCGGCGCCTCGAGTTCGCCACCACCGGCACTCTCCCCGAGTGACGCACGACTGCGCAGCATTTCCCCTCGTCGTGTGACCACTCCTCGTGGGTGGGCTTCCTCGTCGAGGGCTTCGCCGAGCTCTGTGAGCCCCACGAGGTCCCGCGCAAGTCGACGTCGAACGAGGGGCGCGCTCGGTCTTCCGCCGAGCAGGCGTGGCGGCGCCCCGGGCAGCACCCACGGGCTTGCTGCGGGGGCCTCGTGCGAAGCGGGGTCTGCGCTGAGCACCCACCGTTCGGGTGGACCGTGCGCTGCGGGGGAATCCCGATCGGGACTCCCCCGCAGCTTTCCGCGGACCTGCCGCGCACCTCGTGAAGGCAACCGGCCGGAGTCGTCGCGAGGGTCCTCGCCGCGTGAGCCCAAGGCGCGCTGGAGTGTCGGGTCGCGAAACCCCACGGCTGGCGCAGGTCCCGTGCCGTCCGGACGCCGGCGATGTCAGGCAGTGGCGTCCTCGTCCGGTACCACGAGGGCGTACATCACCAGCACCGACAGCGCGATCAGCATGAGCTCCCAGAGCGGGAACGCGGCGAGGAAGGTCGCGTGACCGATGGCGGCCAGCCCGGCCAGACCGACCCCGGCGATGCGCGCCCACCGCTGGCCGCTCAAGCAGCCGACGCCCGTGAGCACCTGGAGCACGCCGACGGCGAGCCACACCCAGCCCCACACGTCGTAGTCGAACACCAGCAGCTCGCCCGAGCCCACGACGTAGTAGTCCGGGCGCACCAGCGCGGCGAGGCCCGCGATGACGTTGAAGGCTCCGGCCAGGGTGAGCACCCAACCACCGAAGGCCAGCCAGTGCGATGAGCGAGTGCGCGACCGGGCGTGCGAGACGGCCCACGCGCTCCCCTGCTCAGGAGCCCGGTGCCGTTCTGCCTCCTCCGCGGCACCGGAGGTGCCCGGCTCTCCCGTCCTCGGATCGGACATCTTCCCCGCCCCCCTTCCACCGAAGTGTCGTCCCAGACCAGCATCACGGGGAACAGGTCGTGGTGCAGTACGAACAGCGGTACCGACGTGTCACCCGCTCTCCCCCGCAGCGATCTCGGTCCTCGCGTGGCGGTAGAGGACTTTCAGCGCAGCCGTCACCGGCAGGGCGAGCATGGCGCCGAGCACGCCGGCCAACGCACCTCCGAGGAGGATCGCGACGAAGGCACCGAGCGGGCTGAGCTCGACCGCCTTGGCGAACACGCGTGGCGTGAGCAGGTAGTTCTCGAAGGCCTGGTACACGATGAAGAACACCAACGTCACGACCGCGAGGGTCACGCTCTGGCTCAACGCGACCACCGTGCCTGCCAGCGACGCCAGCGTCGCCCCGATCTGCGGAACCGTGTCCAGCAGCGCGACCACCACGGCCAGCAGCGCCGGGTGAGGCACACCGGCGATCAGGAAGAACACGTAGGAGACGACGCCGGCGCACAACGACACCACTGCTTGTCCCGTGACGTACCCGCCCACCCTGCTCATCGCCGCGCGCAGCGCGTCGGCACGACCCGCGCCCGTCGCTTCCACCCGGTCGACCGCGGCGTGGATGCGAGGCATCGCCAGCGAGAAGTAGACCAGGAGCGCGCCGGTGGTGCACACGGCGAACACACCGCCGAACACGGTGCCCAAGGCGGCGAAGCCGGCGGTGAGGGCTTGCCCGGCGAAGGAGGCGGCTCGGCTCACCGCCTCTTCGACCTTCTCCTGCAGACCAGGGTCCTGCAGGTGGGTGCGCAGCTCGTCGGGATTCCCGAGGTTCGCCCCCAACCCCGCCAGGAGGTCAGGGACACGGCTGATGAAGTCCCGGAGTTGACCGATCGCCGGGACGAGGACGAGCGGAACGAGCGCTCCGACGAGGAGCAGGACCACCGCGAGGACGCCGACCAGCGCCAGACCCCGTCGGACCTGGTAGCGCTGCAGCCAGTTGATGGCCGGTTCGACGCCGAGTGCGAAGAAGAACCCCAGGAACACCAGGACGAGCATGTCGCGGACGGTGTAGGCCAGGACCGCGAACGTTCCGACCGCAAGGTAGACGACCGCGATCTGCGCATGACGCGTGAGCGGGAGGGAACCGCGCTCACGCCCGCCCGGCGGGTTGCTCACCACGTGCGCCGCCCTTCCCACCTCGCGACCTGACCGGCGAGGGGTTCGCCGCTCCCGTGCCGGCCGCGACTCCGCTCGTCACAGCGTTCGGTGCTTCCGGATCACCCCGAGCGGGTACCGCGCGGAATCCGCGTCGCACCCAGACCCTCCTCACCAGTGTTGCCCGAGCCCATGGTCACCCCGCCGCGCGTCACGCGCCCTCCGGTGGCGTTCGGCATCCCAGCCGGTGACGATGTCCCCCGGTCACAGCACCCGATGGGGTGCTCGAGGAGGAGGCACGATGGCCGAGAGCCACGACCCGCGCCCGGCACGGCCGGAGATCGTCGACCACAACGCTGCGGTGCGGGGGCGATCCCCCTTCGACGACACGCGTGACCTCGACGACGTCCACCGGGGTTACCTGGGCACCGCCCCGGACCCGGTGATCCGCGACGCGGACGGTTCCGTCGTGTGGGACCTGCGCGCCTACGACTTCCTCGCGCAGGAATGCCCGGAGACCGCCAACCCGAGCCTGTGGCGGCAGGCCCGGTTGAGCTCCCGGCACGGGCTGTTCGAAGTCGTGGAGGGCATCTACCAGGTCCGCGGTTTCGACTTGTCCAACATGACCGTCGTGGAAGGCTCGCGCGGAATCCTGGTCATCGACCCGCTCGTGTCGGCCGAGACCGCCCGAGCAGCGCTCGCGCTGTACCGCGAGCACCGCGGGGACCGACCGGTGACCGGCGTGCTCTACACCCACAGCCACGTCGACCACTTCGGGGGCGTGCGCGGGGTGATCAGCGAGGCCGACCTCGCGGCCGGTGTGCCGGTCCTCGCCCCCGCAGGTTTCCTCGCGCACGCCGCGAGCGAGAACATCTACGCCGGAACAGCCATGGCCCGTCGGGCCGCCTACATGTACGGCGCGGCGCTCTCGAGGAACCCTCGAGGTCAGATCGGCGCCGGGCTCGGGCCGACGACCTCGACCGGTCAGGTCGGCTTGATCCCACCCACGCACGACATCACCGCCTCGGGCCAGTCCGAGACCATCGATGGCATCCGGATGGACTTCCAGCTCACTCCCGGGACCGAAGCGCCTGCGGAACTCAACATCCACTTCTCGGACCACGCCGCGTTGTGCATGGCCGAGAACGCGACGCACACGCTGCACAACCTGCTCACCCTGCGCGGTGCCGAGGTGCGGGACCCTCGAGCGTGGGCCGGTTACCTGACCGAAGCCGTCACACTGTTCGCCGACAGCACCGACGTCGTCTTCGCGTCCCACCACTGGCCGGTGTGGGGTCGCGACGACGTCATCACGTTCCTCACCGAGCAGCGCGACCTCTACGCCTACTTGCACGACCAAACGCTCCGCATGCTCAACCGCGGTGCCACACCCCTGGAGATCGCCGAGCACTTCGAGATGCCCCCGAACCTCGAGCGCGCCTGGCACACCCACGGCTACTACGGCTCGGTCAGCCACAACACCAAGGCCATCTACCAGAAGTACTTGGGGTGGTTCGACGGCAACCCCGCCCACCTCTGGGAACACCCACCGACCGAATCCGCCCGGCGCTACCTGGACTTCATGGGCGGCGCGGACGAAGTGGTGCGACGCGCGCACGAGTCGTTCGCAGAAGGCGACTTCCGCTGGGTCGTGCAAGTGGTCAACCACGTCCTGTTCGCCCAGCCCGACCACGAAGCCGCCCGCTCCCTCCAGGCCGCCGCCCTGGAACAGCTCGGCTACGGGTGCGAGAACGGGACGTGGCGCAACTTCTACCTCACGGGTGCCCACGAACTCCGGAACGGCCCGGTCGGCACTCCCACAGTGACCGCCTCGCCGGACGTCATCAACGCCTTGACGCTGGACCAGCTCTTCGACGCCCTCGCGATCCGCGTCGACGGGCCGCGGAGCTGGGACGCCGACATCACCCTCCGCTGGAACCTCCGGGACGGGCAGCGGCACACCCAGCGCCTGCACAACGGGGTGCTCACCCACGTCGTCGGGACCGGGGCGGCTGCCGGTGACCCTGACGTGGAGATCGACCTCGACGAAGCGGACCTCCGCAGCCTCCTGCTCGGCAGCACGACACCCGCTGCGCTCGCGGAACGAGGGCGGGCGGAGATCACCGGAGACCCGGGGCGCATCGCCGACCTGTTCTCGTACCTCGAGGACCCCGACCCGAACTTCACCATCGTCACGCCCTGAGGACCACGGGTCGACCCGCCCTCCGCGACCTCCGGCACCCTCCGCGGCGGTCTTGTGAGTTCGCCCTCCAGCTCTCGCGGCTTCGCCGCTGAGATCAGGCTCGGCCGACTGGAGGCGTGCGGTGGTGGAGCCTGCGAACGGCGAGCTGGACGCTTCCGACGTTGTTGGAGTAGGAGCCCCAGGCGTCGTTGGCGAACGCGTAGAGGTAGCCCGGGCGGAAGACCTCGAACTCCTGGACGCCGTCACCGATCCTGAAGGTCGTGTGCGGCTGCGGGAGTTCTGTGCGCGCGTCCAGCTCGCCGTCGGCGATCACGCCGACCAAGCACATCCAAGCGATCGCGTCACCGTTGTCGTCGGTGCACACACGTCTCGTGCCGAACACCCGCGCCTGGTCGTTCCCCGTGGCAGCGCGAATTCCGGTTTCGAGCACCTCCAACGCCCGGACACCTCCGCGGAGGAGCGCGGGGAGGCGCGCCCCTCCCGTTCGCGTTCCCGAAGGACCGGATCGCACGCCGCTGCCGGACCATTCGCCTCGTGCGGACAACCGGTACGCACCTGGGGTGAGCCAGATCCCGGTGTCGTTCCACGGTTCGCCGGCCGCCACCGGAACCTCTGCTTGGGCCGGGTCTCCGATGAGCGCGGTCTGCGGCCGGTAGCCCTCGACGACCTCGATGCGGTGGACCGCGGACGCGTGGACCTCGCCTCGGGTGGCGTCGTTCCCGTCCGCGGCGAGCCGCGGAACCGCGCGCGGGTGCGGGTTGACGAAGCGGTAGAAGCTCCTGAGGTTCTCCGTGAACCCGCCGTCGGGGGCCGGGTCGAGCTGCACCTGGTCGAACGCGATGCCGTGTTCGCCGGCCTGATCGAGCATCCACTGCAACGTGACGTCGGACAGGTGACCGGTGCCGGGCCCGGTCGCACGCTGGCGGCTGGAACCTCCGACGCTGCCGTGGTTCCCGGGGAACCAGACCTGCCGGAAGGTCGAACCGCGCACGTCTGCCCGGAAGGTCCACAGCGTGGGGGCGAACGGCCCACGTCGCTCATCGAGCGCGACGGCATGACGAGCGTGCCGGACGCGATCGTTGAGGCGCGTGTCGTAGAAGCGGTACTTGTTGGCGTCGAGCGTGTCGAGGATGCCGAACTCCGCTGGAACGCCCAGGGATCCCACCGTGTCCCACACGCCCAGGAAGTGGACCGAGACCGGATGCGCGAACCTGCGGTGGAACCAGCGCCGCCACACCCTGGAGCTGTCGGTGTGGCGGTGGTACGCGGAGTAGACGTTCTCAGCGAGCGTGCGGTTGGCTTCGTCGGTGCCGGGCTCGAGGGGTTCGATCCCGTAGCTCGTCAGCAGCCCCGCCAAGTTCCGCGCGAGGTAGGCGCCGCGGCTGAACCCCACCAAGCTGATCTGGTCCGGACGGCCGTCGGCGTCCTCGTGCTGGTAGTTCCGGGCCACGAAGTCGTAGGCCTCGACCATCTTCGTGCCCAGCCCGAGCCCCACCGCCCCGCCGACGAGGTCGGCGGGGAGGAAACCGGTCGTGCCGATTCCGGACACGTAGCACTTCTTCTGCGCGCCGTCGGCGTTCTGATCAGCCACAGCACTGTGAAAACGACACACGTTCGTCTCGTCCTGCGGGGAGTTCCAGGTACCGTCACAGCACACGATGAGATGCTTCACGACCGCCCCCGAGTGAAGTCCACTACTCCCGAGGCTGGTGGCGATGCCCGGCCCGCTGTACGGCCTTTGGTCCCGCGAACGGTCTGGCGGAGCTTCCAGGCACCTGGAGCCGTACCGGGCGAACCCCCTTCGACCACGAACTCGATCATGGTCGCGTGTTGATCACCTCGCTGCCGCTGGGCCTACCCGGAACTCGGCGCAGCCTCGCCATCAGCCAGTCGCGCTGGATCATCCCCGGAACGCGGGAAGTAGGGTGAGCCATGCCGTTCAGCTCGGAGTCGGCCGCAGTGCCGGTCACGCCAGTCCTGGCGGGAGTCATCACCGTGTTGCTGCTGGTCACAGCAGGTGTCGTCGGGCTCGGTGGAGTGGCTCGGTGGTGGCAGGTGCTGAGCGCCGGAGCGCGTGGAGCTTTGCAACTCCTGGTCGTCTCGTTGGTCATCGCCCACATCGTCGACTCCGCCGCGCTGGTCCTGGCCTTCCTGGTCCTGATGTTCGGCATCGCGGCCCGGACTGCGGGACGGCGGATCACCGGCAACCGCACGTGGTGGTGGGTCGGCCTGCCGATCGCGATGGGCGTTGTGCCGGTCGTGGTGGTCGTGGTGGGCACCGGTGCCGTCCCGACGGGTGGTCTGGTCCTGATCCCGCTGGTAGGACAGTTGATCGGGGGGGCGTTGACTGCGACGACGCTCGCTGGTCGCCGAGTGCTGGACGAACTGCACCAGCGCCACGGCGAGGTGGAGGCAGCGCTGTCGTTGGGCTTGTCGGACAGCCAGGCCAGGTGGGAGATCGCCCAGCCGGTGGCCGGCACCGCGCTGGTTCCCGCGCTCGACCAGACGCGGACGGTGGGCACGGTGACGTTGCCCGGTGCCTTCGTCGGCATGCTGCTGGGTGGCGCCAGCCCGGTCGAGGCGGGGATCGTGCAGCTGTTCGTGCTCATCGGTCTTCTCGCGGTCGAAGCTGTCGCGATCCTGGTGACGTTGTACGTCGTGGCTTGGGGCCGGTTGACCGGCACGGCCCCGGGACGCCCTCCTTCCCCGGCCGTCGCCGGAGCGCCCCGAGCCGCGAGCGTCCGCCTGGTGCTGCGGCGACGTGGGTGAGAGCCGGCGCGCTGCCGTTCGGACTCCGAACTGACCAGCGACACCGCCGGAGGGGCCGACGTGTGGGTCCAGGGCCAGGTGGGTAGTTCTGGGGCACTGCAAGCGAGGCAACGGAAAGAGGTCCCGATGGGTTCAGTGGCGCATTACTTGGAGATCCAGGCTCCTGCTCAGCGGTGCTACGACTGGTGGCGGCCGCTGACCCACATGCCGCAGATCTTCCCCGACGTGCAGAAGGTGGAGCCGCGCAGCGGCGAAGCCGACAAGACTCATTGGGTGGTCTCCGGTCCCGCCGGCAAGAACGTCGAGTGGGACGCGCGGATCGTCGAGGACGAGCCCGGCCGCAAGGTGGCCTGGAAGTCGGTTGAGCAGGGCACCGAGAAGTCCAACACCGTGGCCACCGCCGGAGCCGTCCGCTTCGACGACCACGGCGACTCGACCGGGGTGGAGGTCAGCCTGCAGTACGACGCCCCCGGCGGCGCGGTGGCCGAGGCGGTGGCCACGCTCTTCGCCGACCCGCAGCAGAAGGTCGAGCGCGCGCTCGACAAGTTCAAGGAGCTGATGGAGAACCCGGAGTCGACCTCGGCGCGCTGAGGTGGACTCCTGGGCCGCGGTCGACGGCACCGACGCGGACAGCGGGAGCAGGATCCGATTGCCCAGCACTCCTGGGACAGCCAGGAGTGCTGGGCAGCCGCCGTCGGGTTCGACCACCCACTGCTGGATTCCGCGCTGCGGGCCGTGAAGCTGAGCGGTAGAAGAACCCCATGGGACACTACGAGCACAGCACCACGTTGCGTTGCGATGCCGACGCGTTGTTCAACTTCCTCGCCGACGCCGGCAACCTGCCCGAGTACTTCGACGCGATGACGTCGGCCGAGAAGACCGGGCAGGACGAAGTCCGCGTGGTCGCCGAAGTCGAAGGACAGCGCCGGGAAGGCCGCGCGTGGTTGCAGACCGATCCGCAGGCCCGGTCCATGCGGTGGAGTTCGGAGGGGCCGAACGACTACCACGGCGAACTGCAGGTGAACCACGCGGGCGACGGGCAGGCGAAGGTCACGGTGTCGCTGCGCACCGAACGCGCGGACGGGCCCGGCATCCGGGCCGGGCTGGAACAAACCCTGGCCAACATCAAGCGCCTCGTCGAGGGCCGGAGCACGCAGCCCGCGGGCTGAGCCGCCGGACGTCCGAGCACACACCCCCACGAGGCGCGCACGTGCGGATGGGAGGTGGCCCGACGGAGCACTCCGCCGGGCCATGCCTTCCGTCCGCGCTACTGCTGCTGCGTCGGTCCGTAGCGCCAGGGCTCGTCGGCTTCGGCGAGCTCTCGTTCAGCGACGGCTTGGATCTGCTCCAGCAGCGCCGGGTCCAGGCCGGGCGCGAACTCCTCGGGCCGTGGCTCGGCGATGTCGATCGGCACGCCCTCCGGTGCTTGCGCGGTGACCAGGTCGTGGGGATCGCCCGAGGGGGACGTGCCCTGGAAGATCTTGCCGGCTTCGGAGAGGTTGTCGAGGCTGAAGGTGTACTGCTTGGTCTCCAGCCCCTGCTCGAGCAGGGTCTTGACCTCCGGGTACCGCTCGGCCCTGGTCTTGGGGATCGGCAGGACCTTGCCCCAGTTGACCCCGAGGGTTTCGAGGGCCTTGGCGTAGGCGTTCTCGTGCGCCTGGTCGCGGACGATCAGGTAGGCCACTGTGGACCGGAGCGTCTTGTTCGAGCTCATCTCGTAGATCCGGCACTTCTGCAGCCGGCCCGTCGACTCGAGCATCAGGTTGTACAGCAGGTCCAGCACCAGGTTGCCGCTGTTGTACACGTACGAGCCCATCCAGGGGTTCGCGACGGCGTCCACCGGCAGGGCGCCCTGGGCACCGACGAGGAAGTGGTGGATGTTGCCCTGGTTCAGGGCGTTCGACAACGGAGTCGCCCCGCCGGCGGCGGGTTCGTCGAGATCGGTCGGCGAGCCCTGGTATTCCGGCGACCCGTCGGTGAGGCGCGCGATCGTGGTGGCGATCAGCTCGACGTGGCTGATCTCCTCGGTCCCGATGCCGTGCAGCAGGTCCCGGTAGGGCTTCGCGGGCTTCCCGCGGAAGTTGAAGCTCTGGAACAGGTACTGCATCATCGTGCGCATTTCGCCGAACTGGCCGCCCAGGCCTTCCTGCAGCGCGTTGGCCGCGCCGGGATCGGGCTCGTCCGGCACGATCTCGTTGATCATCCGTTGTACGTGGAAGAACATGGTTTCGCTCCCTCACCATCACGTGGACGCGCACCCGACATCGCGTCGGCCACCGTTGCGCTCGGTCGTTCAGTAGCGGTTTCGACATCGCCGATCAGAGGACGCGAAGCCACCGCTCGCCGCCGTGGACGGGCGACCCGGCCCGGGTTCCGAGCCGCTGCGTTCCACCACGGAGCACATCGGCCAAGACCCGGTGAGCGATGGGCGTTCTCCTCCGTGGCTTCCAGCACGACTGCTCAGCTGAGGTGACGTGCAAGCCCTGCGGAGTGGGGGAAGCAGACCCCTCCGGTCGACCGTCGTCGGACGCGGCGACCCGCGACCGTTCCGGCTTGGCCGACCGGAACTGCGTCCGGTCCGTCCGACCTCAGCTCCTGGGTGGTGATCTGCTCTGACACCACCTGCCCTCCAGCAGTCTTCGAAGTCCACTTCAGACCAGCACGCAGGGCGCGCCGACCTTCGGGACCCCCGGTTCCACGCTGGCCACCCACGGCACAGCGACTGCCGTGACGCTCCAGGCAGCAAGGCGACCAGGACTCAAGGCTGCAACAGGGAGCACGATTTCGCAGAGCCAGAAGTGAGCGTCCAGCCCGATCTCGGTGCCGCACTTGACATCGGCGTTCGGTGCGGGCTCATCGGATCCGGAGGTGGCGCCGGGTACGTGCGGTGGAGACCGGTGGACGGGCAAGACCAGCCCACCGGGGCGAACGTGGCGGCGCCGTGGGACCTGCGTTGCGGGTGCGCACGCGGGTTTCGAGGGGCTCACCCAGGCACGTTCGCAGGAACGGCTGGGTCATCCAGCCGCGTGGGTGGCAGGAGGCGCTGCTGTTCTCCGCTCAGCGTTCGACCGCTGCCGCGGAGGCAGCCGGTCACTCCTGGTGGGCCGCCTTGTCCAGCTGGCGCAGGACCGTCTTGCGGGCCTTGTGGTCGCGCTCGTGGCGCAAGGCCGCCTGCGCTTGGCGCGGGGACATGTCGCGAGCCCGTTTGACCGCCTCCTTGGCAGAGAGCGAGTCGAGCTCGGCGGCCTTGCGCGCGTTCTTGGCCGCCGGCGGGTTCGCCGTGTGCTGCTTGCCCTGGCGCGATCCGGCGCGCTTGGTCTGCTTGGCTTCGCGCCGCTCGCTCGGCGACATCTCCTCCCAGGCGCTCTTGGGCAGGTAGCGCTCGGTCTCGCCGTCGTGCCGGGCTTGCGCGGATCCCGAGTCGGTTCGCCAGTCCTGCTCGGTCCACTCCTCGAGGCTCCGCTGCTCCCCGGACCGCTGTTCCGGGAACCGGTAGCCGCCCCCCTGCTTCTCGTACTCCTGCACGAGGAGCTGGCTCTTGCGGGCCGACCACTGCCCGGCCGCGCCGCCCTTGTCGGAGGCCTTGATCTCTTCCTTCAACCGCTCCCGCAACGTCGGGTCGGTGTAGTCGCGCTCGTAGTCCTTCTTGCTCTTCGCCATGCCCACGAGTACCCGGACGTGGGAGGGCAGCACACTCCGCGGCTGACACATCCGACCTGGGCACCGATCGCGCGGGTTTGATCAGTTGAGGAGGACGATGGACAGGTTGAGCGCCGTCGCGAAGGCGGTCCAGAGGAAGTACGGGACGAACAGGAAGCCTGCGATGCGGTCACGCCGCATGAAGAGGACGAGGGTCGCGACGATCACCAGGTCCAGCAGCACGATGTCGACCAGAGCGGCGGTCCTGGCTTGCGCCGCGAAGAAGAGCGGCGTCCACAGGGCGTTCAGGACCAGCCCGATGGCGTAGACGAGCATCTCCGGTCGCACCGCCCGCAGCGATCCGGCTCCGGCGATCCAGTAGACGCGCCACCCCGCGACGGCGATCGCCGCGTAGAGCACCGTCCACACCGGGCCGAACAACCACGGCGGCGGGGCCCACGCTGGTCGGACGATGCTGGCGTACTGGTCTCCGGAGGAGCTCCCCGCGATCGAGCCGGCGACGGCGACCGCCGCCACCACGAGCACGAACACCACCGCGCTGACCACGCCCCGCCTGGCCGGCGGTCGTGCGTCCACACCACTCGTCACAGCAGCCCCTTCCACCCCACCGGTCGCCGGGGAACGCGTGGACCCCCGTCAACTTCACGCTACCCGGGATTTCGAGGGGAACCTCGTGCGCGCGGACCGGGAGGGCGGTGCGGCTCGGCACCACACGGGCGGGACAGCCGCTCACCTGCACGGAACCGCCGCAGCCCGCGCGTGCGGGCTGCGGCGGTGTCCTGGCGCCGCGGCGTCAGGCGTCCGGGTCGTGCAGGGGGTTCGGGATCGTGCCGTGCACCGCGGCGTGCGGGCGCTCGGGACGATCGCGGTAGGCGTCGAGCAGCAGCCTGTTCCGGTTGAGGCACAGCCGCTCGATCTCGGGGGTCAGCAGGTCGAACATCGTGAAGCGGCTCTCGAGCTCCGGGTGCTCGGCTTGGTAGGCGAGGACTTCCTCCCGCACCAAGGTCCAGAACCGGCTCTCCGGGATCGACAGGTGCTCCTCGACCAGCGGGGCGAGGTAGCGGAAGTGCCCGACGAACAGACCGCTCTGGATGAACTGGCACAGGAACTGGGGCTCTTCGCGCAGCAGGATGTCGGAGACCTCCTGCGGCATCGAGTCCAGCTCCGGGAGCGGCGCGTCGGCGACGTTGACGTCGTCGACGAAGTCCTTCACGGCCAGCCGGGTCGGCACGTCGTTCCCGTCGAACACGACGATCGCGTTCTCACCGTGCGGGGAGAACACCAGGCCGTACTGGTACAGGAAGTGCAGCAGCGGCGGGAGGAGCGAGCCGAACAGCTCGCGCAGCCAGGTTTCGGCGTCCACACCGGACCGTTCCACCAGTTCGCTGATGAACGCGCGCCCGTCGGGGTCCACGTGCAGCAGGGAGGCCAGGGTCCGGGCGCGTTCGCCGTCGTCGAGCTTGCTGCTGATCGGTTGCCGCCAGATCGCGCCCAGCAGCTCCCGGTACTGGTACGGGACCTCGGGGATCTCCTCGAGGACGGGGTGTTCGACCGTCACCGAGGCGACCTCGCCGAGCAGCGCCACGCGCGCTTCGTCGCGCAGGAAGGTGTCCTTCTCGGCCAGGTCGAGCACCCAGGAGGTCAGGGCCGGAGCGGCGACCGTGCGTTCGGTCGGCAGACCCCGCCAGACCAGCGTGTTGAGGATCGACAGCGGGACCTTGACGTGGTGCCGCTGCGGGGCGTCGAGGTTGGCGAAGGTGCGGATCGACTGCTGCGCCCGGTAGAGGTCCGGGCCGTCACCGAGCACGACGATCCGCTGGGCGGCGATGTCCGGGGTGAACACGGGCAGCACGACCTCGTCCCACTGCCAGGGGTGCACGGGCATCCACACGTAGTCGTCCGGGTTGAGCCCGCGTTCCGCGAGCTGCTGGGTGAAGCGCTGGCGGGTCGCCTCGTCCAGCTCGTGGGCGATCAGCTTCTCGTCAGGCAGGTCCGCGACGCCGCGGTACTGGGCGAGCTCGCTGTGCACGGCGATCCAGGGCAGGCGCAGGTCCTGCCGGGACTCCGGGGCGTAGCGGGCGGCGTCGGAGGCCGAGAACCCGATCCGGCCCTTGTTCGGCACGATCCACGGGTGCCCGGTCTGGTGACCTTCGAGGTCGACGTAGTTCAGGTCGGCGAGTTCGCTCGCGGTGGCCGCCTGCGAGCCCAGCAGCTTGGCGTCGGCGGCGAGGGTCGCGGTGAGCTCGCGGGCGAGGTGGCCGGCGGTGTCGCCGCTGATGCCCAGCGTCGAGTGCGCGTCCAGCAGGAACTGCAGGGTGTCGTGCGCGGGCCGCTCCTCGCCGGCGCGGCTGCGCACGATCGACTCGGCGTCCACCGTCCAGTGGCCGAACGATCCGCGCCGGGCGGCGAAGGTGTAGGAGACGTCGTCGGGCAGGTCGAGGCGGTACCGGCCCTCCTCGACCTCCACCGGTTCCAGCATCAGCTCGTAGGACAGCTCGGCCAGCGACTTGGCGAGCATCTCGCGGTCGGCGCGCCGCCAGTTCTCCGCGGTGAGTTCAGGGGGTACGGACAGGGACAACGGACACCTCCGTGGAGCGAGGGCGGGAAGGTCGTGCGGTCGTGAGCACGGGTTTCGTGATGATCGCGAGGACTGCGAACAGCCCCGCACCGATGACCAGCGGTGCGGCCAGGTCGTGCGCGGTGGCTGACATCGCGATCAGCGGAGCGGTCAGCAGACCGGTGTGCTGGGCGGCGGCCACCATGCCGTAGGAGGCTCCCGAGCCACGCGCTGCGATGAGGACCCGGAAGTCCAGGGCGACCTGGCCGAGCCCCAGGCCCGTGCCGAACACGAGCCGTCCCAGCGCGAGCAGCGACGGATCGGTGACGGCCGCCTGCAGCGCCAGGCCGGCGGCGGCGAGGACGAACGGGACCACCAGTCCGGGGGACGCCGTGCGCACCCGCCACACCGCCGCCAGGGCGGCGATGTGCGCGGCGACGAACAGCAGCGCGGCGACCAGCTCGGACTGCCCGACCGCGGTGACGTGCTCGGTGAAGTACGGGCGGACCACGGCACCCGCGAGGGCGAACCCGAGCACGAGCACCGCCAGCGGCAGCAGGGCCCGACGCGGCACGTCGACACCCGGCGGTGGTGGCGGTGCCGCCGACTCCGCCACGGGGGTGCGCAACGCGATCACGCAGACCACCAGCAGTCCGGCCTCGACCACCGCGAGCAGCGGCAAGGCCTGCCTCGGGTCGGGTGAGCTGACGATCCACGTCCCGATCGCGGACGCGGCGATCACCGCGGTCTGCAGCACGGCGACGTACTGCCGCACCCCCGGTAGCAGCCCGTCCGGGTGGGTGCGGGCGGTCTTGGGGTGCGCCAGCAGCACGACCGCCTTGGCCGCCACCAGCGCGACCCCGATGCCGGTGAAGACCGCGTAGCTGGGTGCCAGCGCCAAGCACGCCGTCAGCACCACCGCGGCCGACTGCCCGACGAGCACCAGGTGCTCGACGCGCCACCGGCGGGTCGCCAGTCCCCACAGCGGCACGGCGATGATCGCCGCGATGCGGGTGAAGGCGATGAAGTACCCGGTGGCAGCGAGGTCCTGGACACCGAACGCCGTCCGGAACAGCGCGGGGTAGAACGGCGCGAGCGCCGTCTCGGTGACCATGTGCAGTCCCGCTGCCGCCAGGAGGACCGGGCGTGAGCGCATCACACGACACCGAAGGTGGTGAACGCTCCGCGTTGCGGCAGCGAGTACGTCTGGCGCCCGGACACCGCGTTGAGGATCACGGCCGCGCGGTGCGCGCCCAAGCCCAGGTCCGGTGCGCCGACGCCGTGGCTGTGCATCTCGGCGTTCTGCACGTACACGTCACCGCTGACGGCCGGGTCGAGCACCACGCGGTAGTCGTCGTCGACCTGGTACCGGCCGTGCGCGTCCCAGTCGATCACGCCCGACAGCGGCTCGAGGCACTGCGGCCGGTTCGGCGAGTACCCGGTGGCCAGCACGACCCGGTCGGTCCGGACGGCGAAGTCGCGTTCCTGCTCGGTGTGCCGGCACGCCAGCTCGACACCGCCGTCGACCTGCTGCGCGCCGGTCACGGCCACGTTGGGCATGAGCTCGACGTCCAGCTCGTCCCGCCCGATGCTGCGTTCGTAGAGCACCTCGTGGATCGCCGCGAGGGTCGTCGCACTGCTGGCCTTGTACAGCTGCCACTGCGCGGGCACGACCCGGTCCCGGGTCTCCTGCGGCAACGTGCGGAAGTACCGGGTGTAGTCGGGCGTGAAGTGCTCCAGCCCGAGCTTGGAGTACTCCATGGGCGCGAAGGCCGGGGACCGGGTGAGCCAGCGGACGCGCCAGCCGGCGCTCTCCTGGGCTCGCAGCAGGTCCAGCGCCACCTCGGCACCGGACTGCCCGGAGCCGATCACCGTGACGTCCTCGGCGCCGCGCAGCGATTCCTGCCGGTCGAGGTACTCCGAGGCGTGGAAGACCTCCTTGCCCAGCAGACCGCGCACCGGTTGCGGCACGGTCGGTTCGGTGCCCACGCCGAGCACCACGTTGCGGGCGGTGAGGGTCTCCCGCTGGGCGGTGTGGACGTCCTCGGCGTCCACGTGGAACACCTCGCCCTCGGCGTCCCAGCGCACCGCGGTCACCTGCCGCCCGAAGCGGCAGGACGGCAGCGAGTCCGCGACCCACCGGCAGTAGTGGTCGTACTCGCGGCGCGAGATGTGGAAGTTCTCCGCGAAGTAGAACGGGAAGAGCCGGTCGTGCTCGCGCAGGTAGGACAGGAACGACCACCGGCTGGTGGGGTCGATCAGCGTGACCAGGTCGGCGAGGAACGGCACCTGCAGGGTGGTTCCGTCGATCAGCAGACCGTGGTGCCAGGAGAACTCGGGCTTGGCGTCGAGGAAGGCGACCGAGAGGTCGTCGACCGGGTCTGCCAGGGCCGCCAACGAGAGGTTGAACGGTCCGATGCCCACGCCGACCATGTCGTACACGCGGCTCATGCGGTGGACTCCCCTTCCGCGAACGGGTTGGTGAGGTCGACGTAGACCGACTGGGTCTCCAGCGGGCCGACCAGTTCGTCGAGCCCGTCGAGCCGGGTGAGCAGGTTCGCCTTGCAGCGCAAGGTCTTCTCCTCGACGAGCGTCCTGACCAGTGCGAGGTCGGAGAACGGGCGCAGCCGCTCGGCCAGCAGGGCCAGCAGCCGCCGTTCGTCGGCGAGGCCCTGCGATCCGAACGCGCCGACCAGGCCGAGCAGGTTGTTGATGCCGATGTAGTAGCCCAGCCGTTCGTCGATCACGGCGTCGGCGACGCGGTTGTCACCGGCCACCCCGACTCCCGGCAGGAACTCCTCGAGAGCGGCGACGCGGGCCTCGGAGATGTAGTAGCCCTGGTTGTCCCGGTACCAGCCGCCGCACGGCCAGCCCTCGGCGTCCAGGCTGATCAGGGTGTTCTGCTGGTGCGCCTCGAGACCGAGGCCGTGCTCCCGGTACAACCACAGCACCGGCGCGATCAGCTCGTCGAAGTAGCGGGCGCACCACTGCTCGGCGACCTGCGCGACGGGTTCACCGCTGTGCTCGGCCAAGTCGGTGATCACGGCTTCGAGAGTCGATCGACCTGCGTCGGGACGTTCGGCGACCAGCCCTGCGACGCACGCGACGCGCTGGTCGGGGTCGAACGGGTTGTCGCGCAGCACGACCTCCAGCCCGCTCTCCGCACCGGGTGCGTCGGGCAGGTCCACGGTGAGCCACGCGGGATCGCGCACGACCGAGAAGTTCGGGTGCGCGGCAGCGATCTCACCGCCCAGACCGGCTTCGAGCAGCCGGTCGATCTCGGCACCGCGGAGCAGTTCCTTGCGCAGGTTCTCCCGCTTGGAGTTGGTGATCGGCAGGCCCAGCGAGAACTTGAGCATGACCGGCGCGTCGGGCCGGTACAGCGTCCGGATCGAGGCGGTGGGGTACCAGTGCGCCCCCGACGTGCCGAGGTCCTGCACCAAGCCCGCGTCCACCAGCTGCCGCACTCCCGGGCGCTCGCGCACCTCGCGCGCCTGCCACGGGTGCGCCGGAACGGCCACCATCCCGTCCGGCACGGCCGGGGCGAACTCCGCGAGCAGCGCCTCCGCGCCACCCTCCCCGGAGATGACCGAGCGGTCGGCGGCGAACCAGTGCAGCTGGAAGCTGCCGCGCAGCTCCGGCGAGTACGCGGCGGCTTCGCGGTCGGTCCAGCCGATGCGGCTCTTCGGCGTCGGGTGCAGTGGGTGCCCGAGGACCAGCGCCTGCTCGGCGGCGAGGAACGAGACCGCGCCGTCCGCCTCCGGGCTCGCACGGCGTTCGCGCAGGTGCGTCGCAGTGCGGTGCTGCGAGTCGGCGACTCGGCCGACCAGGTCGACGACGCCCGCAGGATCGGGCGCGCCGCCGCCGGCGGCCTCCGAGGCGATCAGCGAGGCGAGCGTGACGGCGTTGACCGCGGCACCGCTGGGGAAGCTCACCTCACCGAAGCGGTGGTGCCCGGTCGCGGAGCGGTGCTGGACCTCAGCGCAGATCGTGGTGTCCGCGGTCTTCAGCGGCAGCTGGAGCTGCCCTGGTTCCGGGACGTGCGCACCGGTTTCGCGGACCCAGCACCGCAGCAACGCGTTGACCGTCGCCGACTCGGCGATCCGCTCGGGGTCGAATGCGGTCGTGGCGCTCATCGGGTCTCCTCGTCCACAGCGGCGGTGACCAGTTCCGCCAGCAGGTCGTTGATCTCGGGTTCGGTCGTGTTCGGGTTGAGCAGCGTGAGCTTCAGCCACACCGAGCCGTCCAGTTCAGTGCGGCCCACCACTGCCCGACCGCCGCGGAGCAAGGTGCGGCGCACCTCGGCGTTGATCGCGTCCGGGTCCCCGCTTTCGGGCCGGTATCGGAAGATGACCGTGGTCAGCACCGGCTCCTGGTACAGCTCGAGCCGCGGGTGCTCCCGGACCGTCGCCGCCGCGTTCCGGGCCTGCTCGTGGCACCGGTCGACCAGCTCGCCCATGCCGCGGCGGCCAAGCGCGCGGAAGGTCACGGCGATCTTGAACGCGTCCGGGCGGCGCGTCGTGCGCAGCGAGCGCCCGAGCAAGCTCTGGAAGCCCGCGGCCTCGTCGTCGGCGGTGTTGAGGTAGGCCACCCGCCGCTCGATCGGGTCGAAGGCCGCGGCCCGCCGTGCCAGCAGGATCCCGGCGGCGACCGGCTGCCACCCCAGCTTGTGCAGGTCGAGGGCCACCGAGTCGGCGCGGTCGACGCCGGTCAGCAGCGGGGCCAGCCGCTCGGAGAACAGCGCGCCGCCGCCGTAGGCGGCGTCGACGTGCAGCCAGGTGCTGTGCTCGGCGGCGATCTCCGCGATCTCCGGCAGAGGATCGATCACACCGAGGTCGGTGGTGCCCGCGGTGGCCACCACGGCGACCGGGATGTCCCCGCGGGAGCGCAGGTCAGCCAGGGTCGACCGCAGCGCCTGCGGGTCCATCCGGTTGTCGCTGCCCAGCGGGACCTGGACCACGGCCTCCTCCCCCAGGCCGAGCACACCGGCGCTCCGCGCGACCGAGAAGTGCGTGGCCTCCGAGCACAGGATCCGCAGCCGGCCGTGCAGCTCCGGAGGAATGCCCGACTCCACGCCGTGCGCACCGGCCGCCTGGGACAGCGCGTGCTCGCGCGCCAGCAGCAGGCCCGTCAGGTTGGACTCCGTGCCACCTGAGGTCACGGCGCCGGAGGCCACCTCGGGGTCGTAGCCCACGAGGCCGGCGAGGGCGTGGATGACCTGCGACTCCACGTGCGTGCCGGAGGGAGCCTGGTCCCACGAGTCCAACGAGGAGTTCAGCACCCCGGCGACGAGGTCCGCGGCGACCGCGATGGCCAGCGGCGGTGTGTGCAGGTGCGCGACGCACGACGGGTGGGCCGGGTCGGCCGCACCTTCGGCGAAGGCCTTCGCGAGGCCGTCCAGAGCCGTCTCCGCACCGTCGCCCTCCCACGGCAGCACGTCCTCGGCGAACAGGGCTCCGACCGCGTCGGCGCCACCGGTCGGCAGCGGCCCGCCTCGGTCGACGGTCCCCTTCCCCAGGGCGTCGAGCGCCGTGGCGAGCAACGGACGCAGGTTCTCCGGTCCACTGATCCCACCCGCGAGCTGGATACTGGTCGTCAAGTCCACTTCACCTCGTTGTCGAGCCGCGCGCCGCCGCGTCGCGCAGGAGTACGGCAGCCGCCATCCGGCAGCGGAGCAGCAGGTGCAGTGGTGCACCGCTCGCCGTCCGCCGCCGACGACCGCACGGATGTGCCCTGGTGGGGGCCGGGCCGCACCACCAGGAGGAGCTGGTTAGGTTTGCCTAGCCTTGCTGGGACGCGACCGTATCGGCCAACCGGGCAGATCCACAAGTCCGGACGATGAGGCCTACTTCACCCCGCAACGGACGGGGAGACACCGATCGGCGATGTGCCGCATCAGGAACGTTCCCGTCCACCTGCGCACACGGGGTCGAGAGTGTTGTCCACTGTGGACCTGCGTTCGACTCGTGCGTTGTCGGACACCGCGCCGACGCCACCCGATCGGACCCGCTCGCGATCTCACGGATGGTTGCAGCGCAGCAACTTCTCCCGGTGAAGAACCGGCACCGCGCCCGGACGCAGGGCGCCCGATGAGCCGCCGTGCTCGCCCGGAGAGACCGGCTCCCGGGCACCACCTGGACGAGGGCTGGGGAGATCACGAACTTCGCCGCCACGTGGTTACTTTCGGCCGTGGCGGCTCCTCCGGCACGCGCCCAGCATCGAGGGTGGGCACCGCTGCGCGTGCCCGGCTACCTGCGCCTTGGGGAGGTTGTGATGCGCCCGCGACACCAGTACACGATCGCGGTCGGCGTGGACGGCTCAGCCGCGTCGAAGACCGCGCTGCGCTGGGCGGCCTGGCACGCCGAACAGCTCGGCGGGAAGCTGGCCACCCTCATGGCCTGGGAAGTCCCGCTGATCTACAACTGGCAGGTGCCCGAGAGCGACGACATCGCGCGCCGCACCGCCGAAGCCTTGCACCAGGCGATCGTCGACACCATCGATCCGAACTCCGATCTCGTGGTCAGCAAGGACGTCGCCAACGGGCACCCCGCACGCGCCTTGCTCGACCTCGCCGAGGAGGTCGAAGCCGACCTGATCGCGGTCGGCAACCGCGGGCTCGGCGGCATCACCGAAGCCCTGCTCGGATCGGTGAGCCAGCACGTCGTGCAGCACGCCCGATGCCCGGTCGTCGTCGTCCGCGGCGACATCTCATGACCGCCGGACGCCTCGTGTTCTCCGGCTTCGACCCTGCCGATGAGGGGCGGCGAGAAGCGTTGTGCACCTTGGGGAACGGGTACTTCGCCACGCGTGGTGCCGCGCCTGAGTCCACCGCGGACGGCGTGCACTACCCGGGGACCTACGTCGCGGGATGCTTCAACCGGCTCACGAGCGAAGTCGCCGGCCACCGGTTCGAGGACGAATCGATCGTCAACGCACCGAACTGGCTGCCGCTGACCTTCCGCGTCGACGACGGACCGTGGTTCACCCTGCAGGAGGTCGAGCTGCTCGAGGCCGAGCAGGAGCTGGACCCCCTGCGCGGGGTCCTGGTGCGGCGACTGCGTTTCCGCGATCAGCACGGGCGCACCACCCGCCTGGTGCAGCACCGCCTCGTGCACCTCGGCCACGCGCACCTCGCCTGTCTCGACACGACGCTGCAGGTCGAGGACTGGTCAGGGACCCTCACGGTGCGCAGCGGCCTCGACGGCGACGTCGCCAACACCGGGGTCGCCCGCTACCGCGCGCTCGCGGCGCACCACCTCGTCGACCACCACGTCGCCGAGGCGAGCCCGGAAGTGGCCGTGCTGGACGCGCAGACCTCCCAGTCGCGCGTGCGCATCGCCGTCGCGCAGCGCACCCGGCTCCTCGTCGACCGCGAGCACCGGCAAGTGCCGACCAGCCACCTCGGCGAGAAGCGCGTGGACCACGCGTTCACCACCGACGTCATCCCCGGCGCGCAGGTCCGGGTGGAGAAGACCACCTCCTTGCACACCTCGCGGGACCCGGCGAGCAGCGAACCCGTCTCCGAAGCCGTGGACAGCGCGGGGGACGCGCCCGGTTTCGACGAGCTCTGCCGCAGCCAGACCGTGGCCTGGGGCCGCCTGCACCGCCACTTCACCACCACCACCGGCCTGGACGAACCGGCCCGGCGGAGCCTACTGCTGCACCGCTTCCACCTGCTGCAAACCGCCGCCCCGAACATCACCGACCTCGACGTGGGGCTGCCCGCGCGCGGGCTGCACGGCGAGGCCTACCGCGGACACGTCTTCTGGGACGAGCTGTTCGTGCTGCCCGTGCTCGACCTGCGAATGCCGCAGCTGTCGCGCGCGCTGCTGAACTACCGCTACCGGAGGCTGCCGCGCGCACGCCGGGCCGCCCGGCAGGCGGGCCTGGCGGGAGCCATGTTCCCGTGGCAGAGCGGCAGCAACGGGCGCGAGGAGAGCCAGTCCTGGCACCTCAACCCGCGCTCGGGCCGCTGGTTGCCCGACCACACCTACCTCCAGCGCCACGTGGGCCTCGCCGTCGCCCACAGCGCGCGCCACCACCACCTGGCCACCGGGGACGACGACTACCTCAGCGACCAAGGCGCGGAACTGATCTGCGAGATCGCGCGGTTCTTCTCGTCGCTGGCCACCTACGACCGCGGCACGGACCGCTACGTGATCCGCGGCGTCGTCGGGCCGGACGAGTACCACACCGCCTACCCCGGCCGCGACGAGCCGGGGATCGACAACAACGCCTACACCAACGTCATGACCGCCTGGCTGTGCGCGACGGCGACCCAGGTCCTGCGGGAACTGCCCGCCCTGCGGCGGCGCGAACTCGTCGACCAGCTGGACCTGCGCCACCACGAGGTGGACCGGTGGGACCAACTCGCGCACCGGGTGTTCGTCCCCTTCCACGGACCCGGCCTGCTCAGCCAGTTCGAGGGCTACCACGAGCTCGCCGAGCTGGACTGGGAGTCCTACCTCCGCCGCTACGGCACGATCCAGCGCCTCGACCGCATCCTGGAGGCCGAGGGCGACGACCCCAACCGCTACCAGGTCAGCAAGCAGGCCGACGTGCTCATGCTCTTCTACCTGCTCACCGCCGAAGAACTCGAGGAAATCCTCGGACGCCTCGGCTACCCCACGCCCGACATACCCGCCAACGTCGAGCACTACCTCGCACGCACCAGCCACGGCTCGACGCTCAGCGCCGTGGTGCACGCATGGGTCCTCGCGCGCGGCCACCGGCCCCGCGCGCTGGAGTTCTTCGACGACACGCTCGTCAGCGACCTGCACGACACCCAGCACGGCACGACAGCCGAGGGTGTCCACCTGGCAGCCATGACCGGCACGCTCGACCTGGTACAACGCTGCTTCACCGGAATCGAGGTCCGCCCCGACGGCCTGCACCTCAACCCCCTGTGGCCGACCGGACTCGGCCCGCTGGACCTGACGCTGCGCTACCGCGGCGTGCCCCTGGACGTCCGCGTGTCGGGGCGCACGGTCGCCGTGCGCACAGCCCCAGGACCACCAACGCCGACCATCACCTGCGTCTGCGGCCCGCACCACGCCCACCTCAGGCCCGGCGAAACCGCCCGGTTCTCGATGGACGCCACCGCGGCGGGAGGAGCTACCGACGAACCGCTGTGAGCGGGTCCTCTCCCGCGCCAACTCCACGGAGCACTTCATGAACGACCACGCCGCACACCGCATCGTCGCCGCCGTCGACGGCTCACCGCCGTCCCTCAGCGCGTTGCGCTGGGCGGTCGACCACGCGCGAGACACCGACGCGACCATCACCGCGGTGACGGCCTGGACCGTTCCCGACCTCTACGACTGGCCGATGCCCACGGCCGAGCAGCTCGACCTCGCCACCACGAACGCGCTGCGCGAGATCGTCCGAGGAACCGTGCCGGAGGCCGAACTCCCGCGCGTGCGCTTGCACACCGCGGGTGGGCACGCCGCCGAGGTGATCCTCGACTGCGCGGAGGGGGCCGACCTGCTGGTGGTCGGGCACCGAGGCATGGGCACGTTCGCGCGCGCCCTGATCGGCTCCACCGCCCGGTATTGCGTCGACCACGCCACCTGCCCGGTCGTCGTGGTGCGCGGGCCCGAAGCCACCTCGCAGCGTCAGGAGTGAACGCGTCGCCAGCCTCGGACGTCCCGCGTTCGAGTGAACTCTGTGGACACGCCGTGATGTCACCACGAGGACCGTCACGCCTGGGCTGGATCCCGCGCTGTGGCGGTGGAAGCCCCCACGACGAGGCGGTGGATCCTCCCGCTCGACAGGTCTCTCGACCCTTCCCGGGAGCCGGAAGGACGTCCCATGCTGGATCGGGAAAGCGACCACATCCAGGAGGAACACCATGACGAGCTTGCTTCCCAGCTCCGCCAGGGGATTGCCGGACCTCTTCCGCATCTTGGAGAGCGAATGGCCCTTCGCTGAACGGCAGTCGATGCGGATCGAAGCGTTCACGGAGGAAGGCAACTTCGTGGTCCGCTGCGAACTTCCCGGCGTCGAGCCCGACGACATCCACATCAGCGTCGAAGGTGACCAGCTCAAGGTCGAAGCCGAACGCAGGAAGGAAGAAAGGAACGAGGAGCACAGCGAGTTCTACTACGGCTCCTTCAGCCGCACGATGCTGCTGCCGTCCGGCTGCGACATCGACAACATCAAGGCCGACTACGACAACGGCATCGTGACCATCCGCGTGCCGCGGAAGGAGGCCCCTGCGACCAAGGAGATCCCCGTCGCACGCAAGGGATCGTGAGGTCGCGCGGAAGACTTCGAGGGCTGCCGGGGCGTCAGGTGACGACCACCGTCGCCACCCCGAAGTAGATGCTCACCGACAGCAGGTCCTGCACCACGGTCGCCAGCGGCCCGGAGCCGAAGGCCGGGTCCACGCCCAGCCGGTGGAACAACCACGGCAGGGCCATGGCGACGAACGTGGACGTCGCCGAGGCCGCGAACAGCGCGACCGCCACCGCGACCGCCACGGTCACGTCACCCCAGATCAGCACCACCAGCGGGAGCGCCGATCCGGCCAGCAGCAGGCCCAGGACCGCGCCGGTGAGGAATTCGCGGAACACCACGCGGGACACGCTGATCCCCACGGACAAGCCACGGATGATCAGCGCCTCCGTCTGGGTGCCGATGGCATCGGCCAGGTACACCACGCCCGGGACGAAGAACGCGATCAGCACCTCGTGCTCCAGCTGACGTTCGAAGGCGCCCACGATCAACGCCGCGACCAAGGCACCGGCCAACCCGACCAGCAGCCAGGGCAACCGGTGCCACAACCGGTGTCCGACGCCCTCGGTGGAGGCGCTGCGCGCGGACTCGGACGAGGCGAGGAACCCTCCCAGTCGCGCCATGTCCTGGTCGTGCTCCTGCAACAGGACGGACAGCAGGCGGTGCGGCGGGATCAACCCCAGGAACCGGCCCTGCGGTCCGACGACCGCCAGGCCCGGCTCCCGGTGCCGCACCGCTTCCCACGCCGCTCGCTCCTGGTCCGTGCCCGGGGCGACGACCGGTGGGTGGTGGTCCATCACCTCGCTCACGCGCACGCCCGCCGGTGCCGCCAGCAACCGCTCCACGGTCGCCAGACCCAGGAGCCGGTCGTCGTCGCACACCGCGACGACGGCCGCGCTGTCGAACCGCCGGCCGCGCAGACCGGCGAACACCTCGTCGACGGAGTCGCCGGGAGCCGCGATCGGCACGTCGGCCGACGCGTGGTGCTCCGCGATCCCCAGGGAGTCCCGGTTCGCGGTCACCGGCTCCGGTTCCGCCTGGGCCATCGCTCACCTCCGCCGGTGCACCAGGGCACGATGATCGACTCCACAGTGGTCGTGAACCACGCGAACTGCCTGGTCACAGCAACGATGCCCTACCTCACGGTAGACTTGGGGCGTTCCGGGTGGCCAACCCGCACAGCACGTCTGCGCCACGAGCACCGAGGAACGGTGCACCGAGCGGGAGCGCGGCCCCACGGTCCGACCGGACGAGGGGGAGTCATGTCCCGCGGCCGCGAACGCCGTCGTCTCAAGAAGATCGCACGCCAGCTCAGTTCCGATGATCCCGAGTTCGCCCACCGGATGACGACACCTCGACCCCTCTCGAAGCTGGTGGGGTGGATGACCGCGTGGCGAGCGCTGGGCGTCCTGGCGGCGTTCTTCGCCTTGCTGTGCCTGGTCCTCGGCCAGGCGGCCGAGTTCTTCATCGCGGCCCTCACCTCCGCCCTGCTGCTGGTCTACGCGTCGTGGCGTCAACGCGACCGCGGCAGCTGAGCAGCTCACCGGCGGGTCTGCACGGAGTTCCAGGCGGCGGACACGGCCGTGTCCGGTGTCCCCGAGCTGTCCACCTCGACCGCTTCCGGCCACGCGGCGAACCGCTCGGCCATCCGCTCGGCGACCTCGACGGTGGCGTCCGAGACGTCGTCCGTGCGGGCGGCCAGGCGGGCCGCGGTGACGTGCGGCGGCTCGTCGCAGCGGAGCTCGACGAGCGTGGCCCGCGTCTGCCGCGCGAGCGATCGGGCCGCCTGACGTTCGTCGGCGCTGCTCCAGCTCGCGTCCCGCACGACGCTCTCGCCGAACTCCAGCAGCCGCCGGGACCGCGCGACCACCTCGACGTAGGTGGCGTGGACCTGCCTGCTGTCGTACAACCCCCGCCCGTACCCCGCTCGGGGGTCGAGGGCCGCCGCGATCGGCCTCTCCTTGCGGATCTGGTCGGTTCGGAGCAGCACCGCGCCCATCCGGTCGGCCAGCGCGCCCGCCACCGTGGACTTGCCCACCCCCGGCAGCCCTCCCACGAGGACCAGCAGGACCTGGCCCGAGCGCATGTGCTCCCCCGTCATGTCCGCCAGCCGACGTGCCTGCTCCGCCGCCGCCGAGACGCCTTGCTCGTACCGCAGGCACGCGACCTTGCACCGCACGAACGCGCGGTACGCGATGTAGTGGTGGGTCAGCGACCGGGGAACTTGAGCGCCGGAGAAGTCCGCGTACCAGTCGAGGAAGGAGCGGCCCAGCTCCCCCGCGCCGAGGCGTTCGAGGTCCATCGCCAGGAACGCCGCGTCGTCGAGTCCGTCGACGCAGCGCCGGGCGTCGTCGAACTCCAAGCAGTCCAGCACGCGCGGCCCGTCCGGCAAGCAGAAGATGTCCTCGGCCTGGAGGTCGCCGTGCCCGTCGACCACGTACCCGCGCCGCCCCCGGCCCTCCAGCGAGCGTGCGCGGCCATCGACGTAGTCCAGCGCCCGCCGGACGATGCCGTCGACGGTGTCGCGGTCGAGGACCTCCCCCACGAACGGCTCCGCGCCCTCGACCTTGTCCGCCCACCGGCGGCACAGCGCGGCCGGTTCACCGGCCGACTCGACCTACGGACCGCGCTTCGCGGTGCTGTGGAAGGACACCAGCTTCCGGGCGAGCTGCTCGAGGTCCGCGCGGATGTCGACGCCGCGTTCGACCAGCGTCGCCATCCGGCGCTCCGGCGCATGACCACGATCCAGTCCCCACTGCGGCCCTCCCCGTCGAGCACCTGGCGACGTCGAGGTAGAAGTCCGGCGCCAGGCGCCGGTTGAGCTCCACCTCGCGGGCGCACGCCGCTCCGCGGGCTTCGGCGGAGGTGAAGTCCAGGAACCCGAAGTCCACCGGCTTCTTGACCTTGTACGCCCGGTCGCCGGGAAACCGACCACCGCCGTGTGGCTTTCCGCCACGGGCGCCACCTCGCGCGGTGGGCGCCGGGCCGTGGCCAACGCCCTCCACCGCCTGCCGCGTGCTCGTCATGCCCATGCCGTGCTCCTGCTGAGGAGGTGGGTCAGGCCGCGTGCGTGGTCGCGATCTTCCGGGCCCAGGCGGCGATCTCGTCCCAGTCGCGCATGTCCCTGGACGCCGGGTCGATCGACTGCGCCATCCTCCGGCGGAGGAACCCGCCGCTCCGATCGGAGACCGCACCGCCGAAGACCACGTGCTCGTGCGCGCCGATCCGCTCACCACGCCGCGTGATGCGCTGCGGTCGGGTCCAGTTCTCCCCCGCGCCGCTCCGGGCCTGCTCACCGACCGGGCCGCTGCTGAACAACCAGACGTCGCGCCCGGCCAGCTCGCGCCGCTCCAGCAACCGGCGCGCTTCCGGCACCCAGCGGCCCAGGTAGACGGCGCTGCCCAGCACGACCACGTCGTAGTCCTCAACACCGCGGACCTGACCGGCGCGGAGCACGTCCACCTCGAAGCCCGACTGCGCCAGTCCATCGCCGATCGCCGCAGCGATCTGCCCCGTGGCACCGAACTTCGTGCCGTAGGCGACGAGCACGCGCGTGCTCATGGGCGCCCCCTCGGCTCGACACCGCCGAGTGTCCTCTCCTGCGCCACCCGAACGCACCTCGTCCGCGAGAGCACCGGCGAGGCCCGGGCTTCGAACGAGGTCGCGAACCTCCGGCAACGGCCCGACACTGTGCGTACCCCCGCCCGGATCCGGGTAACCACGAACCACGCCTCACCCACTCGTCCCACGAGCCACGGAGCCGACATGGTCGCCACGGGCCTCGATCCGCGACGCCACCGCGGCGTGGTGTTCGACGTGGACGGCGTCATCACCAACACGGCTGCGGTGCACGCAGCGGCCTGGAAGCGGATGTTCGACGACTACGTGGCCGAGCGCCCGCCCGCCCCGGGCGAGGACCACCGGCCCTTCAGCAACGAGGACTACGTCGACCACGTCGACGGCAAGCGCCGGATCGACGGCGTGCGGGACTTCCTGAACTCCCGGGGCATCTCGCTGCCGCTCGGGGGCGCCGACGACGTCGCCGGCGCCCACACCGCCCACGGTCTCGGCAAGCTCAAGGACCGCTACTTCACCGACTCGCTCGCCTCGTCGGGCACGCTGCTGTTCGAGGACGTGGTCCCACTGGTCGAGGCGCTGCGCGAGCACGGCGTCCGCACCGCCGTGGTCTCCGCCAGCCGGAACTGCCGGGCGGTGCTGAGCCGCGCAGGCGCGGAGCAGTTGTTCGACGTCCTCGTCGACGGCGTGCTCGCCGATGACCTCGGCCTGCCCGGCAAGCCCGACCCGGCGATCTTCCTCAAGGCAGCGCGGCGCCTGGACCTGCCGGCCTCGGCGTGCGTGGTCGTCGAGGACGCTTCGGTCGGCGTCCGCGCGGGCCGGCGCGGCGAGTTCGGCCGCGTCATCGGCATCGCCCGCTTCGGACCGCCGAACCGCTTGGTGCGAGCAGGAGCCGACGTGGTCGTGTCCACGCTCGCCGACATCACGGTCACGACCACGCCGGACCGGCGCCTGTCCGAGGTGGGCGACGCCCACCGCTGCTGGGACGAGATCGCGCAGAGGCTGCGAGGTCGCCGGGTGGTCCTGGTGCTGGACTTCGACGGAACCCTCTCCCCGATCTGCGACGACCCCGCCGGGGCCGACATGTCCCCGCGCACGAGGGACGTCTTGCAGCGGCTGTCCAGGAGCATCCCGGTGGCGGTGCTCAGCGGCCGGGACCTCCAGGACGTGCGCCACCGGGTCGGCCTCGAGGACCTCTGGTACGCGGGCAGTCACGGGTTCGAGCTGGCGGCCCCCGGTGGGGAGACCGCCGCCCACGGCCTCGGGGAACCGGCTTCGGCCGACCTCGACGAGGCCGAACGGCTCCTCGGCGCTGAGCTGCGGGAGGTTCCGGGCGCGGAGGTGGACCGCAAGCGGTTCGCCCTCGCGGTCCACTACCGCCACGTAGAACCGGGGCTCATCGGTGACGTGCTGTCCGCGGTCGACCGCGTCGGCCGCTCACGCCCGACGCTCCGCGTGGCGCACGGACGCCAGGTGGTCGAGCTCGTGCCGGACGTCGAGTGGAACAAGGGCTGGGCGCTGCGCTGGCTGCTGAAGCGCATGGGTCCGGCCAGCGCCGGCGCGGTACCGGTGTTCGCCGGGGACGACTACACCGACGAGAACGCCCTGCACGAGATCCACCACGACGGCGTCGGCGTTGTCGTGCGCAGCGCGGAGCACGGCGACCGCCTCACCTGGGCCCACTACGCCGTCAACGACCCGTGCTCGCTGACCGAGCTGCTGGCACACCTCGCCTCGCTCGCGGAAGGCGGGAACTCCGACCGGTCCTGAGCCGTCGGTCGCGCGAGGTGCTCAACCGGGTCTTCTGGCCTGTCGTGGCCGCGCGGACCGGAGGTATGCCTGGAGCGTCGGACTCGTGCCGCCGGCCGGGGGCACGAGCCACCCCGCCGCAGCGACGGGACGTGGGCGCACAGCGAGGCAATCCGATGGGGGAACCGAGATGTCGACACCGGACAAGCCCGTGGTCGTGGGGATCGACGGCTCCGACGACGCCACCCGCGCGGCCGGCTGGGCCGTGACCGAGGCGGACCGCCGCCAGGCGCCGCTGCTGCTCGTGATCGTCAACGACGACCCGGCCCGCACGTCCTACGCCGAGGGCGCGGTGCACCGGACCGCCGACAAGTGCCGGGCCATGGCGCCCCAGCTCTCGGTGGACGTGGAGCTGGCGAGCGGACGACCGGTCGAAGAGCTGCTCCGGTACAGCCGGCAGGCGCAGCTGGTGGTGCTCGGCGGACGTGGGCACGGCGGGTTCACGGACGCGCTCCTCGGCGGGGTGAGCTCCGCGGTGGCCACCCACGCCTCGTGCCCGGTCGTCGTGGTCCGCCGGGGCGTGCCGACGACCGCGGGCCCGGTGTTGGTCGGGGTCGACGGTTCCGACTCGAGCACCGCCGCGCTGCGCTTCGCGTTCGAGGAGGCCCAGCTCGCCGGTGCCCAGTTGCTGGTGGTGGAGGTGTGGCACGAGGGAGATCTGCTCGCCGGCCCGCTCCGCCGCGAGGAGAGCGACCGCGTGCAGGAGGACGTCGAGAGGTCGCTGGCCGACCAGGTTTCGGCCGTGCAGGAGCAGTTCCCGGACATCCGCACCAGGCTGCTGGCCCAGCGGGGCCACCCGGTGGCCGCGCTGACCGACGCGGGCCGGGACGCGCAGCTGCTCGTGGTCGGGCACCGCGGACGTGGCGAGTTCGGCGGGCTGTTCCTGGGGTCGGTCGCCGCCGGCGTCCTGCACCACGCGCCCTGCCCGGTCGCGGTCGTCCGCCACGCGGCGGCCCGCTCCAGCTGACGCCTGGGCCGGGTTCCCCCGATCATGACCGCGCCGAGCCACCATGGAGGAGAAGAGTCCACCTCGGAGCGTGATCATGAACGCGACGATCCCGCTGGGCCGCATCGCCGGAGTGCGCGTCGGGCTGCACTGGAGCGTGCTGGGCATCGTGGTGCTGATCACGGTGGGGCTCGCCGTGCACCAACTCCCCCAGACCTTCCCCGGCCGTTCCACCGCCGCGTACGTCACGAGCGGGGTCGCCGCTTCCCTGCTGCTGGTGTTCTCGCTCCTCGGCCACGAGCTCGCCCACGCCGCAGTGGCCCGCCGCAACGGCGTCGCGGTGGAGGGCATCACGCTCTGGTTGTTGGGCGGCATGGCCCGACTGCGCGGCGAAGCGAGCAACGCCGCCGCCGAGCTGCGCATCGCGGTGGTCGGCCCGCTGGTCAGCGCCCTCCTCGCCGGGGTGTTCGGCGTGCTTGCTTGGGGTGCGCACGCAGCCGGGGTGGACGAGCTCGTGCTGGCCGTGATCACGTACCTGGCGCTGATCAACGCCGTGCTGGCGGTCTTCAACCTCGTCCCGGCCGCGCCGCTGGACGGCGGTCGCGTGTTGCGAGCGGTGCTGTGGCGGTGGAGCGGCGACCGTTTCAAGTCCGCGACCTGGTCGGCCCGAGCCGGTCTCGGCCTCGGCTACCTGCTCATCATCGCCGGGATCGCGCAGCTGATCGGCCAGCGTGCCGGCGGGTGGTGGTGGATCCTGCTCGGTCTGTTCATCAGCAGCGTGGCCGCCGCCGAAGAGCAACGCGCCCGCCTCGGCACCGCACTGGCCGACGTGCGCGTCCGCGACGTGATGTCCCACCCGGTGGACACCGTGGCGGGGGCCGTGACCGTCGAGAAGTTCCTGCGGACCGCCGAACGTCCGCACGCGGGCTACCCCGTCGTCGACGGGCTCGGGCGGGTCGAGGGACTGGCCACCGTCCGGCGCATGCGAGCCGTACCCCAGCGATCGCGGGACAGCACCACCGTGCGGGAGATCGCGACACCGCTGGACGACACCGCAACAGCCACCCCCGGTGAACCTCTGTCCGCGGTCCTGCCCCGGCTGTCCAGCGAGAGCGGCGGCCGCGTCCTCGTCTTCGACGGGCGCGAGCTGGTCGGCATCCTCGCACCGTCGGACATCAGCGGCGCCGTGGCGGAGCGCGGTGGTCACGTCCACCGCCCCGAGGACGCGGGCCCGCCGCCGCGGAACTGGTGGTATCCCGGCCAGGACCAGCGCCGGTGAAGGCGGTTCCGGTCAGGTCGCGGAGCCGATGCGGAGGATCGCGGCGCCGCGCACGCGATCACCGGCGAGATCCGCGAGTGCGCGATCGGCTTCCTCGAAGAGGTACGGGGTGGTCGTGACCCGGAGGGGATGGCGGGCGGCGAAGCGGAAGAACTCCTGTCCGTCGCACCGGGTGTTGGCCGTGACGCTGCGGACGGTGCGCTCGTAGAACAGGTGACGCTGGTAGGTGAGCACCGGCACGTCGGTGAGGTGGATCCCGGCGATCGCGAGCGTGCCGCCCCGGTCCAGCGCTTCCAGCGCCACCGGCACGAGGTCCCCGACCGGCGCGAACAGCACCGCGGAGTCGAGCGGCTCAGGTGGGCGGTCCGCCGGGCCGCCCGCCGAGGCCGCGCCCAGCTCCAGGGCCAGCGAGCGCGCCGCCTCGGAGCGCGTGAGCACGTGCACCGTCACACCGGACGCCAGGGCGACCTGGGCGGTCAGGTGGGCGCTGGCGCCGAAGCCGTAGATGCCGAGGCGGCCGCCGTCGGGGACCTGGGCCCGCAGCCACGCCCGGTAGCCGATCAGCCCCGCGCACAGCAGCGGGGCGAGCTGCTCGTCCGCGTACCCCGGGGGCAGGCGGTAGGCGTACTGGGCCGGCACCGTGGTGTGCTCGGCGTAGCCCCCGTCGGCATCCCACCCGGTGTAGAGCGAGCGGGGGCAGAGGTTCTCGCGACCGCCGCGGCAGTACGTGCACCGGCCGCAGGTGCGCCGCAGCCACGCGATCCCGACACGGTCGCCGACCTCGAACTCCGTGACCTCGGTCCCCTTCTCCACCACTTCGCCGACGACCTCGTGGCCGGGCACCACGCCGGGCCGGTGCACGGGCAGATCACCTTCGGCCACGTGCAGGTCCGTCCTGCAGACCCCGCACACCAGCACGCGCACGAGCAGCTCGTCGGCTTCGGCTCGCGGCATCGGCCGGGATCGCAGCGACAGCGGTCCGCGTTCCAGCGGCCCCGGGTTCTCAACCGCCCACGCTCGCATCGTCTCCGTTGCACCCATGACTCCCAGGCCAGCGGAGCTCCCGCCTCGGCGGTAGGGACGAGCGACCTCGATCCGACAGGAGCGGCGCCACGGACCTTGGACCCTGGTGATCCAGGACTCCTTCAGCGACGGTCGCAGCATCTCGTCCGACTGCGTGCCCGACCAGGAGGTGGCCGTGCTCAAGGTTTCCACGGCACTCGGTCTGACGGCCGCCGAGATCGAGCACGTCATCGAGCTCGCTGGGCTGGCTCCGTCGCTGCACAACTCGCAACCCTGGCGGTTCCGGGTCCTGCCGCACGTGATCGAACTGCACTACGACCCGTCCCACCGGCTGCCGGCCACGGACCCGTCGGAACGCGAGCTGCGCCTGGCCTGCGGCGCCGCGTTGTTCAACCTGCGGCTCGCGCTGGAAGGCGCCGGCGTCCGGCCGGTCGTGACCCTGCTCCCCCACCTGGCTGAGCCGACCGTGCTGGCGGAGATCCGCAGCGGTGGCCGCGCCGAGCCCCGCCCGGAGAGGCTTCGCCTGCGCGACGCGATCCCGAAGCGGCACAGCCACCGCGCCCCCTTCCGCGACATCCCGGTCCCGGCCGCGGACCGCAACCAAATGCTCCACGCCGCTCAAGCCGAGCAGTGCTGGCTGCACCTGATCACACCCGGTGAAGTCGGACCGCTGGAGGGCTTGGTCCACCGCGCGCACCGGGTGCAGGAGGCCTCTCCCCGGTTCCGCGCGGAGATGGCGGCGTGGACGGGACGGCCCGCCGACGTCTGGGAAGGCGTTCCCGCCTCCGCCGCAGGCCCCAAGCCGGGGCCGCAGGACCAGTGGGTGCACCGGGACTTCTCAGCCGGAACCGCCGCTCGCCCGGAAGGGCTCGAGTACGAGTCGCACCCGCTCCTGGCGGTGCTGTGCTCCCACCGCGAGGGGCAGGAGGCCGAGCTGCAAGCCGGGCAGGCGGCCCAGCACGTCTGGCTCACCGCCACCGACCGCGGCCTGTCAGCCTCGATGATCTCGGAGGTCATCGAGGTTCCCGACACGCGCGACGAACTGCGCCAGATGCTCGGCGGCACCCTGCACCCCCAAGCCCTGCTGCGCATCGGCTACGGAGGGGGCGCCGCGGTTCCCGCACCACGACGAGCCGTCGACGACCTCATCCTCGACGACGACACCTGAGGCCTCGGCTGCGCGCACGCGGGCGGACCACGGCTCGAGCATCGAGGTCGGGCACGTGCAGCCACGGGTTCGGACCCGCGCGTCCGCGCCCTGGCGTGATCGGGTCGCCGTCATGACCGGGCGTGGTGTGCGACCCGGGCAGATCCGCCGTGGTGAGGACATCCCCCCATCCAGGGCGGCGAGCGTGGTCCTGGGAGTCGGAACTCGCGCCACCATCGCCGAAGAGGAGCGTCATCGGCGCCGGTCGCGGACCAGGTCGACGATCCGGTCGGCCGCGGCTTCCGGGTCTTCGTGCTCCCAGACGCGGACCACCAGCCAGCCGGCGGCGGTCAGTTCGGCGTCGGTGTCGCGATCCCGCCGCACGACCCCGTCCAGCTTGCACCGCCACCACTCGCGGTTGTTCTTCGGGACGCGCCCGTGCTCCGGACACGAGTGCCAGAAGCCGCCGTCCACGAACACCGCGATCCTGGCCCCGCTGAGCAGGACGTCCACGCGCCGACGCCTGTTCGTACCGGGCGGTGTCGCGTCCACCATGTAGCGCAACCCGCGCCGGTGCAACGCCCGGCGCAGCCGCAGCTCCGGTCGGGTGTCCCGGCGCCCCGTCCTGCGCATGAGCTCGGCGGTTGAGGGCGAACTCGCTCGAGGTGCAGGACCTGGGTCGACGAACTCGTACACCTCCCCTCCCCCCACCCGGTTTCGAGGCCGCCTCAGGAGCGGTACCGGCCGACTCCCAGCGCAGTGTCCTCCGTCCTCGGAGATCCCGCGATCACGACTCGCCGGGGCGGAAGGAGGGGCGCCGGGTCCGCGAACAGCGACCCGGTCCAGCCTCTGCTCACCCGGATGCCCCGGCGTTCCGGGTGGCCCAGGCGTGGAAGGCTTCGGCGGAGGTGTGGGTCGGGGTGTACCCGAAGACCTCCTTGAGGCGCCGGTTGTCCAGCACGGGGCGGTGTTGCAGGAAGCGCGTCTGCTCGGGGCCGTAGGCGGTCAGGCCCAGGCGCTTGCCGATCGCCAGTGCTGCGCGCAGCAGTGGTTCCGGGATCGTGAGGACCGGTTTGCCGAGCCGGGTGGCGATCTCGTCGACGGTGAGGGCGCCGTCGCCGGCGACGTTGAACGTCCCGGTCGCCGGGCCGGTCACCGCGCGCTGGATGATGGCGACCACGTCGGTGTCCCAGATGAACACGAACGGGCTTTCGGCGCCCTTGATCTTGAGCAGGCGCGGGCGCTGGAACAACGCGGTGATCTGGTTGTCGACGTCGGCGCCGAGGATCGTGCCGCTCCGCAGCACCACCTGCTCCAGCTCGGGGTGGGTCTCCCGCAGTTCGGCGAGCATCGCCTCGACCAGTCCCTTGTGGTGGCTGTAGGCGAATTCCGGGTTGCCGCGCACCGGCTGGTCCTCGCTGATCCAGGACGGGTTGTCGGGGTGGTAGCCGTAGGCGGCGCCGCTGGAGGACACCACGACCCGCCGCACGCCGTGCTCCAGGCAGGCGTCGAAGACGTGCCGCGATCCGGTGACGTCGACGGCGTGCTCGCGCTCACGACTGGAGTTCCGGCCCGGTGTCACGACCGCTGCGAGGTGGACGACGACCTCGGGCCGGGCCGCGGCGATGGCCGACGAGACGACGGCGCGGTCGGTGACGTCCACGTGCACGTGCTCGACGCCGTCCACCGGCCGCGTCGGCTCCTGCAGGTCCGCGCTGACGACCTCGTGGCCGGCTGACGCCAAGCCGTGGACCACCGAGCGGCCGAGGAAGCCGTTCCCGCCTGTGACCAACACCTTCATGCCTTCTGCACCTCCGTGCGCGATCGCCACCACTGCGCCAACGCCAGTCCCGCGATGATGTCCCAGATGCCCCACCAGGCCGCGACCAGCGCCATGCCGCCCAGTCCGTCGAAGAAGGTGAACACCAGCAGCAGGCCGAGACCCGCGTTGCGGATGCCGACCTCGAAGGTCATCGCCTTGGTGCTCGCTGCGGGCAGCCTGCTCGCCCGCGCGACGAGGAACCCGATCAGCAGCGCCAGCGCGTCGTGCAGGAACACCGCGACCAGCACCACGCCGATGTGGGCGGTGAACACGTCCCAGTTGTTCACCAGCCCGACCGCGATGACCGCGCTGAGCGCGAGGAACGAAACCGGGCCGACGACGCGGTGCCCGGTGCGCGCCGTCCGCGGCCACAGCCTCGCGATGGTGGTGCCGAGGGCGAACGGGAGGAAGATGACGAACGCGATCTCCCCGAGCAGCGCGGCCACCGACACGTCGATGTCGCGGACCAGCGCGCCACCCGTGGGGTGCAAGGCGCCCCAGAACGCGAAGTTCAACGGCATCAGCACGACCGCCAGCACGTTGCCCACTGAGGTCATCGACACCGACAACGCGACGTCACCGCCGCTGCGGTGGGTGAGGATGTTGGAGACGTTGCCGGGAGGGCAGCAGGCCACCAGGACCATGCCCAGCGCGACCGACCCGCGGACGTCGAGCAGCACGGTGAGCGCGAAGGTCAGGGCGGGCAGCACGAGGAACTGCGCGACGACGCCGATCCCGATCGTCACCGGCCGGCGCAGCGCCGCGGCGAACGACGACAGCGGTGTGTCCAGCGCGATGCCGAACAGGATCGCGCCGATGACGATCTTGAGCGTGGTCAGCGAGCCGCCGTCGAAGGCGATCCGGACGCCGTCGACGTCGGTCACGGCCGCAGTCCGAGCGCGTCGATCTCGCGGCGCACGGCGCGGCGGTAGGCGTCCTTGTTGACGTAGTAGGCCATGCGCTCGACGCCGAGGTACCGGTAACCACCGGAGAGGTCGGGTCGTGGGCCTCGGGCGCGAGACTGCAGCGCGGCCGCCGCTGCCGGTCGTTCGGTGCGGGCGCGCAGGGACGAAGCGACGAGCTCGGCCTGCTCGTAGCGGCCCTGCCAACCGATGCCGGAGGCCTCGATCATGCCCAGCACGAACAGGTCCGGTTGGTCCGGGTTGAGGATGTTGAGGTAGAGGTCCGGTGCGGCGGGCGGGTTCCAGCGCAGCAACTGCCGGTCGATGAACGGGTAGTGCAACCGGTAGCCGGTGGCGAGCACGATCATGTCGTACTCGCGCCGAACGCCGTCGCGGAACACCACCGAGGAGCCGTCGAAGCGTTCGACGTCCGCGCGCACGCTCAGGTCGCCGTGCCCGAGGTGGTGCAGGACCAGCGAGTTGACGATCGGGTGCGACTCGTAGAGCTTGTGGTCGGGTTCGGGGAACCCGAACCGGGTCGGATCGCCGGTGAACAGGCGCAGGACCCGCGAGTCCAGCGCCTGCTTGATCTTGGCAGGCAGCGGCCTGCCCTGGTTGAGCGTGTCGGAAGGCTTGCCGAACAGGTACTTCGGCACGAAGTGGTAGCCGCGGCGCACCGAGATGTCCACGGCCGCCGCGTGGTGGACCGCGTCGACGGCGATGTCGCAGCCGGAGTTGCCCGCTCCGATGATCAGGACCCGCTTGCCCGCGAAGATCGTCGGGGACTTGTAGGCGCTGGTGTGCAGCAGCTCGCCGTCGAAGTGCCCCGGGAAGGTCGGGACGTGGGGCTCGGAGAGCGTGCCGTTGGCGAGGAGCACACCGGTGTGGTGCTGGGTCCGCTCCCCCTCCGGGCCCGAGGTGGTCACCTCGTAGCCGCCACCGTCCGCGGGTTGCACGCGGGTGACTTCGGTGCCGAAGCGGAATCCCGCCTCGAGGTCGAAGTGCTCGGCGAACGCGCGGAAGTAGGCGAGCAGTTCCCGGTGCGAGGGGTAGTCCGCCACCGCATCGTCCATCGGGAACTCGGTGAACTGCGTCGTGGTCTTCGAGGAGATCAGGTGGGCCGAGTCGTACACGGTGCTGCGCGGAGCTCGCGCGTCCCACAGGCCCCCCACGCCGTCGGCGAGTTCGTAGCCCTGCCACGGGATGCCGAAGCGTTGCAGGTTGCGGGCAGCGGCGAGACCAGAGGGGCCCGCCCCGATCACGGCGTAGGACACAAGGCGGACTGTAGCCCAGACAACGACCTGTCTCGTGTGTCGATCGTCTCTCCCCGACCACCTGGCCGAGGCGCAGGAGCCGATCTTTCGTCAGACCGAGCTTGGAAGGTTCCGGAGGGACCTGCCAGACGGACGAAGGACTTGGTCCGAACGGCAGCTGTCGTAGGAACCGTGCGTCCAGAGGCTCGGTCAGCCCGGAAGCAGGTGGGTCACCGGGCTCGACTGGAGCTCTCCACGCCGCTCGCCGTGACGGCGGCCGCTCCCGCCCGGAGGTCGCGCAGCCACGCCAACCACTCCGCGAGGCCGTCGCCGCGCGTGGCGGAGATCTGCTGGATCTCCAGGCGTGGGTTCACCGCCAGGGCGTCCGCGCGGAAGCGGGCCACGTCGAAGTCGACGTGCGGCAGCAGGTCGACCTTGTTGAGCAGGACGAGGTCCGCTGCGCGGAACATGTGCGGGTACTTCAGCGGTTTGTCCGCGCCCTCGGTGACCGAGGTGATCACCACCCTCGCCCGCTCTCCCAGGTCGAACAGCGCGGGGCAGACCAGGTTGCCGACGTTCTCGACGACCACCACGGAGTCCTCCGGCGGTTCGAGATTGCGCAGGCCGTCCGCGAGCATCTCCGCGTCCAGGTGACAACCGGCACCGGTGTTGATCTGCACGACCCGGCACCCGGTCGCCCGGATCCGGTCCGCGTCGAACAGCGTCTCCTGGTCGCCCTCGATCACCGAGATCGGCGGCGAGCCGGCGGCCTCGGCCAGGGTTCGTTCCAGCAGCGTGGTCTTGCCCGAGCCCGGTGAGCTCATGAGGTTGAGCGCCACGATCCCGGCTTCGGCAAGCCGGTCGCGGTTGCGCTGGGCCAGCGCGTCGTTCTTGGCCAGCACCCGCTGTTCCAGCGTCACGGTCCGGTCCGCGCCGTGGCCGTGGCCGTGCTCGTGCTCGTGCTCGTGGTGGTGTGCCGGCGCTGCGCCCACCTCCGGCCCGCTGATCCGGACCCCCGCGTCGCCGCACCCGCAGGTCGCACACATCTCACATCACCTCGACTGATCTGATCCGCAGCTCGGTCCCCGCGAGCAGTTCGACGTCGGCGTTGCCGCAGGGGCACAACGCCACCGGCCCGTTGATCTCGGTCTCGCTCCGGCACCGCGCGCACGCGATGCGCCCGCGCGGTTCGTCGATGTCGAGCCGGGCTCCCTGCACCGTCGTGCCCTCGGCGACCAGCTCGAAGCAGAAGCGCACCGAGTCGGCCACCACCCCGGAGAGCGCACCGATCTCCAGTTGGAGGCTCGCGATCCGCGTCGAACCCATCCGCTCGACGACCCCGCTCACGATGCTCTCGGTGATGGCCAGCTCGTGCACCCGACTCCCTCCTCGACGAGCGGCAGGACCGCCACCCCCACACCGGTTCACCGGGTGGGGCGCTCTTCCTCGGGCATGGCCTGCCCCATCAGCTCCAGCCCGGACAGGGCCTCGTCCGCCTGCGCCCGGTCGACCTTCTCCACGGCGAAACCGACGTGGATGAGCACCCAGTCACCGGGAGCGAGGCTCCCGGGCTCGAGCAGCCCGATGTTCACCCGCCGCCGGGCGCCGACGACGTCCACGATCGCGAGCTGGTCGTTGTCGGCGACCAGCTCCACGACCTCTCCGGGAATTCCCAGGCACATGCTCGTGACGCTCCCTCGACGCTGTCGTCACATCGTGCGGATCCGCTTGTACCGCTTGACGTCCGGCCACGACAGGACGCCGAGGTAGACGCCTCCGGCGACAGCCGCCAGCAAGAACACCGTCGTGGCGATCCCGAGCTTGCGCATCATTTCTCCTCACCGGCGCCCGCAGGCGCCAACTCGTGGTTCAACAGGGACGTGATGGTCGCGACGGCCGGTTCGAGCGCCGCCGCGACGGGTTCGGAGAGCCCGAGGGACTCCTCGGTGGACAGTGGTGTGCAGCCGACGACGTAGGTGCGGGGCAGTTCCCCGCCCATGGCCACGAGAGTGGCCAGCACCGACGTGGGGTTCATGCTGTGCGCGTCGAGCCCGTCGGCCTCCTCCACGTGCTCAGGCCCGACCTCCAGCACCCGCATCTCGCCGGGCGCACCGTCGGCCGGGAGGGCGTCGACGAGCACCAGGGCGTCGTACCCGTCCAGCAGTTCGTAGGCCAGGTGCAGTCCCCTGATCCCGTAGTCGATGACCCTGGCGTGCTCGGGCACCGGCCTCGCCGAGAGCAGACGGACGACCTCGGGGCCGAAACCATCGTCGCCGAGGAACATGTTGCCGATCCCGGCCACGAGCACCCGGGGCCTCATGCGACACCTCCGGGCTCGAGCGGTTCGATCTCCTCGGGTCCGAAGTAGAGGTAGCGCCCGTACCACTGGTGGAGGTCGCCGGCGGGGTCGTCGCGCAGCACCACCGCCACGTGGACCCGCCCGTCGACGTCGCGGTCGACCCTCGTCACCACAGCGACCTGGCCCGCGAGGAAGAGGTCCTGGGCGTCGGCCCGACGCGAGGGTCGCAACCGCACGTGACTGCCCGCTGCCACCGGGGTTCCGCCGACCAGCACGGAGTCCGTCTCAGGCCGCACGCTCGCATCCACGTCCGGGTCCCACCACGGCCGGTCCGCACCGTCGTGCCCGGGTGTCGACCACGTCGGGACCTCGCCGCCCGCGGGAACCTCGCGGGTGGTGCCGTGCAGCCGTCCGAGCTCGGTGTCGGGCAAGCTCTCGCAACGGTCCAGGAGCGCCCGGGCGCGGTCGTCGGTGGCGCGGACCTCGCGCTTCTCGTCCTCGGTCAGCGTCATGACCCGCAGCGTGAGCAGCTCGTCGATCTCGGTGGAGTCGAAGAGGTCACCGGGGCTCTCGGCGGCGACCTCGGGCCAGTCGTAGAGGATGATGGGCGCGGCGAGCACGACGTCCTGGTCCCCCTTCTCGCCGACGAGCACCGGCCAGCAGCGGTGGTTCGCGCACTGCGCCGCCGCCTCGGAGGCCCAGGCCGGCGGGTCGATCACCGACAGGAACCGGCCGTCCAGCACCGAGAGCACCACGTGCGCGCTGAGCAACGAGCGCTGCAACGCCTGGTCCCGGTGCGGTCGACCGGATTCCAGGGGGACCCACGGGTGCTGGTTCTCCAGCCGCAGGCCGACCGCCACGGCACCACCCACCCGCCGCGCGCTCACCCGCAGCACCGCGCTCAGCGGCAGGCGCTCGCGCACGACCTTCCCGACGAGCTCGCCGTGCTCGTCGCGGAGGAGCTCGGCCTCCGCGCCGCCCGGGACCTCCACCGGCAGGAGCCGCTCCACGCCGTCCAGCAGCTCCGGGATGTGCTGCGGGGCGAGGTCCACCTCCTGCTCCACCGCTTCGTCCCAGCTCAGCCAGGTCTGGGAGCCGCAGGTCAGCTCGTGCACCGGCGTGAGCCGGCGCGGTGTCGCCTCCCGGCGCCACACCGTGCGCGACTGCAGCTGCAGGAAGCGCACGCGGATGTCCACAGTGGTCTCACCGCCGAGCTCCAGCAGGCAGTCGGTGGACATCGCGGAGTCCTCGCCGCAGCCGGCCTCGCGGGCGCCGATCGGCCCGAGCACGCCGAACTGCCAGCGCACCTGGTTCTTCGCGGCCGAGGCCCGGTAGGGGTAGAGCAGGTAGCCCTCGTAGAGCACCGCGTCGGCGATCACCCGCGCCCGGTCGAGCAGGTCCGTGCTGGTCACGACCTCACCTCCGCCGCGTCCCGCGCTTCGTCGAGCAGTGCGGCGCACACCTCGTCCCAGCCGAGCAGACCACGCCGCTTCTTGAAGCGCCGCAGCTCGGCGATGGTCTCCTCCTGCAGCCGCAACCACCCGCTGCCCGGGAAGTGCCGGTGCACCAGTTCGTCCCAGACGGCGACGGGCATCCGGTGGTCGACGTCGTGCTCCCAGGAGATCTGCTCGACCGCGAAACCGGTGTCACCGCGGGTGAAGACCGTTCCGGCGAAGCTGAGGCAGAGCGGTACCTCGCCGTCCTCGAGGGCGTGCAGGTACTTCGACGCGGCGACCTCGTGGTCGTAGGTGACCGACATCGGCAGGTCGAACTCACGAGCACCCCGGAAGCCCTGCACCGTGGTCGAGCAACACCCCCATAGCAGGGGTTTCAGCGTGCGGCCCCACCGTTCGGGTTCGCCGAAGAGGTCGGTCACCCCCTCCTGTTCCGCCTCGGTGTAGCGCCGCCGCTGCGCGTCGATGCGCACCTGCGCGCGCACCGCCATCGCGTGCACGGTCTCGCCTGTGCTCTCGTCCACGCGCACCCGGAACTGCAGCACCGGCGACACGGCGTAGGGCTCCGGCCGGGCGTCGAGGACCGCGAAGGTCAGCCGAGTCATGAGGCCTCCTGTCCGGTGCGCACGGGGCGGCTGCGCGTGCGAAGGTCGTCGAAGAACCGCTGCAGCCGTTCCCGGACCTCCTGGCCGCCGTCGAAGCCGCGCCACTGCCGCCGCAGGTGCCCGACGAGCTCGTAGCAGGCGTCGATGGGGACCAGGAAGCAGTCGAAGGCGTCCTCCCCGGCCCCGACCGGCCCCTCGACGTTCCGGTCGGCGACCAGGACGGCCTCCACGTCGGGTTCCGCGTCGGCAAGACCGGGGTTGACGGCGACGACCTCCTCCCACCCGGCCACGGTCAGCTCGGACTCGGTGGCCCCGGCGGGGCTCGGGTAGAACGCCACCACCCGGCCCAGCCGCGAGTTGCGGAAGAAGAACGCCATGCCGACCGGGACCCCGAGCGCTTCCCACTGCGCCCTGGTCAGGGCGAATTCCGGGAACTGCTGGTAGCGCTCGGGAACCGCTCGGTACCGGCCGGCCGCGGCGCCCTCCGGGACGAACAGGAACGAGCACGGCCGGCAGGTGCACATCAGCTCGCGGCTGTCGAGGTCCACCACGTGCGGGTGGGACTGCTCGACGGGTTCCGCGCACATCTCGCAGCGCTCGCCGTCGCGGCGGCTGGGAGCGTTGCGCATCACCCGCTGCAGGGCGCCCACCGAGCCCGGGGGAACGCGCCGGCCCGTCATCCCGCCACCGCCGGTGCCGGTACCGCGATCTCCAGCACGCCGTCGTTCTCCAGCAGCGGCAGCGGGTCCAGGTGGCGGGTCCCTTCGTCCAGCCCGGCTCCGGCGGCCCGCACGTCGTAGTGCGACCGGCAGGTCGGGCAGATCAGGATCGCCGAGCCGGCTGGACCGCCGGGTGCCCGCTGCAGGCTCGCCCCGGCGACGCTGCCGCCGCACCCGGGGCAGGCGTCCCGGAAGGCGTAGCTGTGCCGGCCGACCCGGCAGACCACGACGTCCACATCGGACACCACCAGCGAGCGGATCTGCCCGGACTCCAGCGGACCGGCCTCGACCTGCTCCCACACCGCGTTTCCCGCGACTCGGCCGGCGCGAGCACGGTGCAGCAGGGACTCGGCCGGGATCACCGAAGCGTCCTCCGGCGAGTCGTCGCACTCGATGGACTCGATCTCCGGTGCGGCGGCCTCGATCGCCCCCTCCACGGCCAGCGTGAGCGTCACCGTCGAGGAGGGGCAGCCCTGGCAGGTGCCGAGCATCCGCAGCCGCACCACGGAGTCCTCGACACCGAGCAACCGGACGTCGCCACCGTGCGAGCCGAGGTAGGGACGCACCCGTTCCAGGGCCCGCTCGATCCGCGTCTCGACGTCGTGCGGGTGCAGGCCGTGCAAAAGCAGCAGGCTCGACACCAGCTCGTCGTCGGCGAACCGCTCCAGCAGGTCGCCGCTGAGCAGCCCCGCCTCGTCGGTGATCTCCAGGACGCGTTCCAAACCTGCGCCGTGCAGCCGCGAGACCAGCCGGACCAGTTCCTCGGCGCGCTGCCGGGCCAACGGCCCGCTCGCGTCGAAGGACGCCAGCAGCTGGTCGATCCGCTCTCCCGAAACCTCGTTGCCGCTCATTCCTCCGGACTACCTCCGCTCGGCGAGTGCAACCGTTCCAGCGACTTCCCCTTGCCCAGGTACATGTGCACGCCGCAGGGCAAGCAGGGGTCGAAGCTGCGGACCGTGCGCATGATGTCGATGCCCTTGAAGTTCTCCCGGTTGTTCTCCTCGAACAGCGGCTGGTCCTGCACCGCGTCCTCGTAGGGGCCCGGGGTGCCGAAGCTGTCGCGCGGACTGGCGTTCCAGGGCGTCGGCGGGTACGGGTGGTAGTTGGCGATCTTGCCGTCCTGGATCACCATGTGGTGCGAGAGAACGCCGCGCACCGCTTCGGTGAAGCCGCAGCCGACCGCCTCGTCGGGCACCTCGAAGCGCTCCCAGGTCTTGGTGTTGCCGGCGTGGATCTCGGCCATCGCGCGTTCGGCGAAGTGCAACGCGCACGCGGCGGCGTAGGCCTGGAAGTAGGTCCGGGCGCGGTTGCGCTCCAGCGTGTTGCTCCACTTCGGGATCTTCCACTCGAGCTCGACCTCGGGCTTGAGCCCGGTCTTGGGCAGCCGGATCTTCACGCTCTGGCCGGTCGCCTTGACGTGGTCGGTCTCGACCTTGCCCGCCAGCGCGGTCGCCCACAGGCGGGCGAGCGGGCCGCCACCGGTGTCCAGCGGCAGGTGGTCCTTGCCGTCGTACCACCGCGGCGACATGACCCAGCTGTACTTGTCGTCGAGGTCGCGGCGCTGCGGGTGCGGGTTGGTGTGCTGGTTCCAGGGGTGGCGTTCGTCGACCGGGTTGCCCAGCGGGTCGCGTTCGACGAACTTGCCCTGACCCTTCCAGTCGTCGTAGTAGGAGCTGCCGAGCAGGATCCGGATGCCCAGGTTGATGTCGACCAGGTCGGTGGTGACCAGCCTGCCGTCCACCACGACTCCAGGGGTCACGAACATCTTGTTGCCCCAGGCGTTCATGTCCTTGTAGGAGAAGTTGCACACCTCGGGGTCTTGGAAGGCCCCCCAGCAGCCGAGCAGGATGCGCCGGTTGCCGACCTGCTCGTAGCCGGGCAGCGCCTCGTAGAAGAAGTCGAAGAGGTCGTCGTGCAGCGGCACCGCGCGCTTCATGAACTCCACGTAGCGCATCAGCCGGGTCGTGTAGTCGGTCATGAGCTGGACCGTGGCGACGGTGCCGACCCCGCCCGGGTACAACGTGGAGGGGTGCACGTGCCTGCCCTCCATGAGGCAGAACATCTCCCGGGTGCTGCGGCTGACCTGCAGCGCTTCGCGGTAGTACTCGCCGGAGAAGGGGTTGAGCGCGCGCATGATGTCGGCGATGGTCCGGTACCCGTGCTTGTCCGCGTTGGGAGCTCGGGTGTTCTCCGCCTTCTTGAGCACGCCCGGGTTGGTCTCGGAGACCATCTTCTCGCAGTAGTCGACCCCGACCAGGTTCTCCTGGAAGATGTTGTGGTCGAACATGTACTCGGCGGCCTCGCCGAGGTTGACGATCCACTCGCTGATGTTCGGGGGCTTGACCCCGTAGGCCATGTTCTGCGTGTAGCAGGAGCAGGTGGCGTGGTTGTCCCCGCAGATGCCGCAGATCCGGCTGGTGATGAAGTGCGCGTCGCGCGGGTCCTTGTCCTTCATGAAGATGCTGTACCCGCGGAAGATCGACGAAGTGCTCTTGCACTCGGCGACGGTCCGGTTCTCGAAGTCGATCTTGGTGTAGATCCCGAGGCTGCCGACGATGCGGGTGATCGGGTCCCAGTTCATGTCGACGAGCTGGGTCTTCTCCTTCTTCGTGGAAGGCTGCACTTTCGTGGCCATGTGGCTGTCCCCCTGCGGACGGGTGCGAATTCGGGCGGGTGCCCGGGCGCGGTGCCGGGCTGGGTGCCGGCTAGCGCTGCGATCCCTGGTAGCCGGTGGTGAGCTCGGCGGCGCGATGGCGCCACTTGGGTTCCTTGTCGAGCGTCTTGCCGGTGATCTTGCGCAGCGAGCGGACCGCGGCGCCGTAGGGACCGACCACGGTGGTGGACAGCTTCCCGCCGGGGGGTTCGTCCATGAACGGCATGAACTTGTCCGGGAACCCGGGCATGGTGCAACCGATGCAGATGCCGCCGACGTTGGGGCAACCGCCGATGCCGTCCATCCAGCCCCGCTTGGGCACGTTGCACTTGACGACCGGGCCCCAGCACCCGAGCTTGACGATGCACTTCTCCGAGCCGTACTCCTCGGCGAAGTCACCCTGCTCGTAGTAACCCGCGCGATCGCAACCCTCGTGCACGGTCCTGCCGAACAGCCAGGTCGGCCGCAGCGCCTCGTCCAGCGGGATCATCGGCGCCTGACCACTGGCCTGGTAGAGCAGGTAGGTGATCGTCTCGGCGAGGTTGTCGGGCTGGATCGGGCAGCCGGGCACGCACACGATCGGCAAGCCCGCCTTGGACTTCCAGTCCCAGCCCAGGTAGTCGGGGACACCCATGGCGCCGGTCGGGTTGCCCGCCATGGCGTGGATCCCGCCGTAGGTCGCGCAGGTTCCCGCGGCCAGCACGGCCAAGGCCTTGGGCGCGAGCCGGTCGATCCACTCGTTGGTCGTGATCGGCTGCTGGGTGGCCGGGTCGTTGCCGAACCCGCACCAGTACCCCTCGCCGCTGACCTCCTCGTTCGGGATCGAGCCCTCGACCACCAGCACGAAGGGCTCCAGCTCGCCGCGGTCGGCCTTGCGGAACCACTCGAGGAAGTCGTCGGCCCCGCCCTGCGGACCGCACTCGAAGTCGATCAGCGGCCAGTGCACCGCCACGTTCGGCAGTCCCGGCAGGGCGCCGAGCGCGATCTCCTCCACGCTCGGCTGGGTCGCGGCGGTCAGCGCGACGGAGTCGCCGTCGCAGCTGAGTCCTGCGTTGATCCACAGCACGTGGATCGGTGCTTGCTCAGGAGAAGTCTTCGCCCCTGCTGTCATCGTGCCACCACCTCCAGGTGTCTCGGACGGGCCGGGTGGGCCCGGGTTCCTCGGCGATCGGGTGGCACGTCGTGTCAGCGAGCTCCGCTCCGCGGCGGTGGCACGGGTGCTACCCCTCGGCGGTGGCCCGGCACGAGCTCACCGCTCCTCAACTGATCCGGCACGATCACCCCCTCTGCTGTCAGGAGCCCTCGAGGTCGGCGGACGGACGTTCGGTGCGCGCGGTCCGGTCCCGGGCGAGGGTCCGGTTGGTCAGCCGCAGCTGACGGTCGGTGCAGTCGCGCAGTGCGGCGAGCTGCCGGTCGTTGAGCCGGTCGCAGACCCAGTCCCAGTGCATCGAAACCTGGTCCCCGGGTTTGATGTCGCGCAGCAGCGAGCGTCCGCGGTCCGCCCAGCGCGGCCGTTCCTCCCGTTCCGGACCCCACGACAGCTGCCGGCCGTCCCACCTCAGCGGGCGGGAGCGCACGACGGCGCGGTCCCCTTCCACGGCCAGCACCCGGCCCCACCGGATGCGGCACTGGTCGAGCACCGACAGGGCGGGTTCGCCGTCACCGCGGCCGAGCATGCCGACCCACGGGTACACCTCGAAGACGTGGAAGCTGTGGTGCGGCAACGCCTCCGACGTCTCGAACCGTCCCGCGGGCAGTCCGGAGAACCGGGCTCCGACCTGGTCGGCGAAGCGGGCCCGCACCGTCGCGCCGAACCGGACCGGGTCGACCTGCTCCAGCAGCGGGCTGCCGATCCAGTACGCCTCGACGACGGCCGGATCCAGGGGATCCGTACCGGTACCGGCGGAGATCACCTCCAGGTAGGCCCACGCCCCGTCGAAATCTCGTGCGCGGCGGACCAATTCGCTCTCCGACACCACATCCTCCGCAGACGCGGAGGACAGCAGCTCCTCGGCGGAAGGCGGCCCGCAGTAGCCCAGCTCGTTGGGCGGGTAGGCGTAGCGCGCGAACATCGCAGGTCCGCTCTCCAGCTGGTGCACGGTCCTCCTTCCCCGACCCGACGGTCAGCAGATCCGGGGCAGCTGCTCGCCCAGCGGCAGGTCCACGACCCGGGTGGCGCCGAGGCCGGTCCGGGCCACCATCGTGCCCGGGTGTTCGGCCACGCACTCGCCGATCACCCGCGCCTCGGCACCGAGCTCGTGGCGGCGCATCGCCTCCAGGACCCTGTCGGCGTCGTCTGCGGGCACGATCGCGATCAGCTTGCCCTCGTTGGCCACCAACATCGGGTCCAGTCCCAGCAGTCCGCAGGCGTTGACCACCGAGTCCGGCACCGGCAACGACCGCTCGTCGATGCGGATGCCGACCTGGGCGGCGCGGGCGATCTCGTTGATCGAGGCCGCCAGTCCACCGCGGGTGGGGTCGCGCAGCACGTGGATGTCGGCGCCCGTCGCGAGCATCTCCGTGACGAGCCCGTTGAGCGGCGCGGTGTCGCTGCGCACCGCCGTGCCGAACTCGACGCCGTGCCGGCTGCTCATCACCGCGACCCCGTGCAACCCGAGTGGGCCGCTCACCAGCACCTTGTCGCCCACGCTCGCCCTCGACGGCCGGACGTCGACGCCATCGTCGACGATGCCGATCCCAGCGGTGTTGACGTAGATCCCGTCCCCGTGGCCGGAGTCGACGACCTTGGTGTCCCCTGTGACCAGCCGGACGCCCGCGCGCAGCGCCGCCTCCCCCATGGTCCTGGCGACCCTGCCGAGGTCCTCCATCGACGTGCCCTCCTCGATGATGAAGGCCGTCGACAGGAACTGGGGCCGTGCGCCGGACATCGCCACGTCGTTGACGGTGCCGTTGACCGCGAGGTCACCGACGTTGCCGCCGGGGAAGAACGTGGGCTTGACGACGTAGGAGTCAGTCGAGAACGCCACCCGGCAACCGGGCAGCGGCAGCACCGCGGCATCCCCGCCGTCCCCACCGTTGGCCTCGCCGTAACCGGCGAGGAACAGGTGCTCGACGAGCTCGGCGGACAGGGCTCCGCCGGCGCCGTGGCCCATGACGATGGTCGGCGAATCCCGCAACGGCAGCGGGCAGCTCCAGCCCGGGTCGATCGCGGTGGCCGCCACCTCGCGGGAGCCGGTGATCACGTTCTCACTCATGCGCAGCCGCTCCCACCAAGTCCAACCGGCGGTACTGGAAGTAGGCGGCGCAGGCGCCCTCCGAGGAGACCATCGTGGCCCCGAGCGGGTTGCGCGGCGTGCACTCGGCACCGAAGGCCGAGCACTCGTGCGGCTTGATCAAGCCCTGCAACACTTCACCGGAGCGGCAGATCGCCGATTCGTCGGTGCGGACGCCGTCGACGTCGAAGCGCCGCTCGGCGTCGAAGGCCACGTACTTGTCAGCGAGCCGCCAGCCGCTGCGCGGGATCACCCCGATCCCCCGCCACGTGCGGTCGGTCTCGGTGAACACGTCCCGCAGCACCTGCTGCGCAGCCGGGTTGCCTTCGGCGGGAACCGCGCGCGGGTAGGCGTTCTCGACCTCGTGCCGACCCTCTTCGAGCTGGATGACGGTGCGCCGGATGCCCTCGAGGATGTCCAGCGGTTCGAACCCGGTGACCACGATCGGCACGCCGTACTTCTCGGCCAGCGCGGGGTATTCGGCCGTGCCCATCACGCTGCACACGTGTCCGGCTCCGAGGAAGCCCTGCACGCGGCAGTGCGGCGACTCCATGATCCCGGTGATCGCCGGTGGCACCAGCACGTGCGAGACCAGCATCGAGAAGTTCCGCAGCCCCAGCCTGTTCGCTTGGTGGACGGTCATCGCGTTGGCCGGTGCGGTGGTCTCGAAGCCGATCCCGAAGAACACGACCTCGCGGTCGGGGTTCTCCTTGGCGATCTTGAGGGCGTCCAACGGCGAGTACACGACCCTCACGTCACCGCCGGCACTCTTGATCTGGAAGAGGTCGCGTTCGCTGCCGGGCACGCGCAGCATGTCGCCGAACGAGCAGAAGATCACGTCCGGGCGTTCGGCGATCACCAGCGCTCGGTCGATGGTCTCCAGCGGGGTCACGCACACCGGGCACCCGGGGCCGTGGATCATCTCCACGCTGTCCGGCAGCAGCTGGTCGATGCCGTGCCGGATGATCGAGTGCGTCTGACCGCCGCAGACCTCCATGATCGCCCACGGTCGGGTCGCCGTTTCGCGGATGCTGGTCAGCAACCGCTGCGCCAGCTCGGGATCGCTGAACTCGTCGAGGTACTTCATGCTCGGGGCTCCTGTTCCACACCGGGCTGCTCGACTCCGGCTTGCTTCGCCGCCTGCGCGAACCCGTCGCCGAACTCCTCCTCCAGCAGCCCGAGGTTCTCGAAGTTCGCTAGGGTCTCCAGCGCCGACTTCTCGTCCAACCGCTGGATCGCGAATCCCACGTGGACGATCACGTAGTCGTCGACCGCGACGCTGGGGAGGTACTCCAGGCACACGTCCTTGAGCACGCCTCCGAAATCGACTTCGGCCATCCGGGCTCCGTCTTCCGACCGGAGGCCGACGACGCGTCCGGGGACTGCCAAGCACATGGGCACGGTCTCCTTCCGTGGCCGGGTTCGCGTCCCGGCGCGCAGACCAGCGCGAGAACGGCTCGTCGCTGTCGTGGTGGGGGTTCGGTCAGGTGGGTCCACGGAGAAGTGGTCGTCATGCTCTGCGTCGCACCTAGGCCGTGTGTAGACCTGCTCCACACCGCCTGCAAGTCGAGCTCTCTACGTGAAAATCTCGCGCATACCGTAGTTCCCACAGCTCACAGCGCATGCGGACGAGATCATCCAGTCGCGCCCGGAAACACGGCTCTGGCTCATCCGGGGCACGCGGCGACGACCGCCTGGCCCAGGCACACCCCGCCGTCGTTGGTCGGGACCCGCGAGTGCGTGAGCACGCGAAAACCGCGATCTTCCAAGGCGGACACGGTGCGGTCGAGCAGCAGCAGGTTCTGGAAGACCCCTCCCGACAGGGCTACACCGGTGACACCGGTCCGATCCCCGAGCACCTGGCACCCGCGCACGATCACGTCCACCACCCCGTTGTGGAAGCGCGCAGCGATCCGCGACGGGTCGACCCCCGCTCGCAAGTCCTCGACGCAGGCGCGGACCAGGTCGACCCCGGCGACGACCAGCGGGTCGGAGTCGGAGATCCTGGCGCGGTAGGAGGCGGTTTCGGTGATGTCGGCACGTTGTTCGAGCTCGACCGCCGCCTGGCCCTCGTAGTTGATCGCATCGCGCGAGCCCAGCAGCGAGGCCACCGCGTCGAACAGCCGGCCCGCGCTGGAGGTCAGCGGCGAGTTGAGCCCGGCCCGCAGCAGGCTGCGCACACCGGCCCACTCGGACTCGTTGCGGCGCAGCACCTCCAGGTCGGCGGCCGAGATCTCAGCACTGGCGAGGTAGGAGGCCGCCATCCGCCACGGTTGCTTGATCGCCGCCGTGCCACCGGGCATCGGCACCACGCCCAGGTGACCCACGCGCCGGAAGCTCGAGACGTCGGCGAGCAGGAACTCACCTCCCCAGATCGTGCCGTCGGTGCCGTACCCGGTGCCGTCGAACGCCACGCCGATGACCGGGCCGCGTTCCCCGTTGTCCGCCAGGCAGGAGGCGATGTGCGCGTGGTGGTGCTGCACACCGACCCGTTCCACGCCGTCGAGTGCGCGCGCGTACTTCGTCGACAGGTACTCCGGGTGCAGGTCGTGCGCGACGACCTGCGGGGTGATGTCGAAGAGCTCGCGGAAGTGGTCGATCCCCGTGGTGAACGAGCGCAGCGTCTCGTAGTTCTCGAGATCGCCGATGTGGTGGGAGAGGAAGGCGTGCTTGCCCGCCGCGAGGCAGAAGGTGTTCTTCAGCTCTGCTCCGCACGCGAGCACCGGACGGCCGAAGCCGCCCGGCACGGTCACGGGTTCGGGGACGTACCCGCGCGAGCGGCGCTGCAGCTGCTCTCGCCCGCGGAACGGACGCACCACCGAGTCGTCGGTGCGGATGTGGATCTCCCTGTCGTGCACGAGGAAGGCGTCCGCGATGCCGCGCAGCCGGGTGAGCGCGTCGTCGTCCTGGTGGACGATCGGTTCGTCGGAGACGTTCGCGCTGGTGAGCACGATCGGAGCGGCGAGGTCGGCGAGCAGCAGGTGGTGCAGCGGGGTGTAGGGCAGCATGATGCCCAGCTGCCGGTTGCCGGGCGCCACCTCCGCCGCCACCGCGGCGTCAGGGTGCTTGGGCAGCAGGACGATCGGCCTGCGCCGGCCGAGCAGCAGCCGTTCTGCGAGTGCGTCGACCTGGCCGAGGCGGCGCGCTGCGTCCAGGTCGGGCACCATCACGGCGAACGGCTTGTCCTCCCGGTGCTTCCGCGCGCGCAGCGTCGCCGCCGCGGTGGGGTGGGCCGCGTCCACCGCCAAGTGGTAGCCACCCAGTCCTTTGATCGCGACGACCTGCCCGGCGCGCAGGCCGCTCACGACCGCCTGCACCGGATCTCCGGGGATGCGCCGACCGTGCGCGTCGTGCAGCCCCAAGCTCGGTCCGCAGTCCGGGCAGCACACCGGTTGGGCGTGGAAGCGGCGGTCCCGGGGGTCGTCGTACTCCCGCGCGCACGCGGGGCACATCGGGAACCCCGCCATGGTGGTGAGCGGTCGGTCGTAGGGGATCCCGCGCACGATCGTGAACCGCGGGCCGCAGTGGGTGCAGTTGACGAACGGGTACCGGTAGCGCCGGTCGGCCGGGTCGTGCAACTCGGCCAGGCAGTCCTCGCAGGTGGCGCTGTCGGCCGAGACCAGCGTGTTGGTCTGGCCGCCGGTCGGACTGGCGACGATGCGGAACTCGGCCTCGCCCACCGGCGCGATCTCCTCGGAGCGCACCGCGTCGACCACCGCGAGTGCCGGCGCCTCGGTCTGCAGGGAGTCCAGGAACTTCTCGATCGCCGATCGATCACCCTCGACCTCGACGAAGACGCCGTCCGAGTCGTTGCCGACGTGACCGCCGAGCCCGAGGCGCGTCGCGAGGCCGTGCGCGAACGGCCGGAAACCGACCCCCTGCACCACGCCTTCGACACGCACGGACACCCTGACCTGCTCACTCACCACGGACTCCCTCCTGCCACCACGATCGCGGTGCGCTCGGTGTCCATGGAACCGCAACCCGCGCCCCTCCACGACCGGGTCCTCTGTGGACATGCTGCGACGATCCCCCGTTGTGAAGCCGAGAATCCTTCACGCGAGCAGGAGGACCGCTCGGGCGTCGGGCAGATCCGAGCGGCAGCAGGAGGCTGTTCACCATCGCGGCGCACCGCCGCCGGCAGCGCCTCGTGGCGAGTCGCGCACACCAGGAGTGGTGCAGGTGGCCCCGGAGCCGCCCAGGTCCTGCTACCGGTACCCGAAGGCGTTCAGGAGCGCTTGTAGACCTTGCCGTCGAGGGTGCGCGGGCGGTCTGAGGGCGGCCAGACGTACGGCATGTCGTCGGGGACGCCGTCGAAGAACCGCCGGTAGTGCTCGGGGTGCTTCCGCACCAACGCGGACTGGTGGCTGCGGTGGAACAGCGGGTCGCCCCACCACGGCGGCAGCTCTCCGGCCTCCGCGAGCTCGTCCTGCGAACGCACCGCGGTCAGCCCGGTCGTCTCCAGCAGGTCTTCGCGGATGCTCACCTCGCAGGTGTCGGGCCTGCCGGTCACGGTCCAGGCACCGCACATCGCGAGGCCGTAGCAGGCCAACGCCTCTTCGTACCCCGCCCACATCGCCACCGCGGGGTGGTGCTGCCAGCCGTACCCCTCCCGGGTCAGCGCGCGCAGCACCTGCAGCGCTTCCACGCGCTGCTTGCCGAGCCGGCGATCATCGAGCACCGCGGCCGACTCGTCGAAGCTCGGGTACGGGAGGAACGTCTGCACCCCTCCCGGGTTCCCGCACGCCACCACGGGTAACCGCCCACCGAGGCACCGCCGGTGTCCGTGCGCTCACGTGGACCGGGCGCGGTCGGTCCACCGACGGCGTGCCGTCAGCGGCGGCCACCCCGGAGCGCCACCAGCGCGGCCAGCGCGGCCAGATCCGCGGTTGCGCCAGCAACGCCCGGATCGCGGGCGTCGGAGGCTCTCCCTGCCGCGATCCGACCGTCGGAGTCCACGGTCAACCTGTCGATCACGGGGAGGCGCAGTTCCCGGTCACCGAGGTGAGCGAGCAGCACCAAGTCCACCACGAGGACCTCCCCCTCGGTCCACCACCGACGGACCTCCCCGCGGAGGTCGGGCATCAGCTCGAACAGGCGTCCGTACTCGTCGGCGAGAGCCTCACGACCTCGTCGATCCGGGAGCAGCGGTTGGTGCAGTTCCACGTCCGGGCTGAGCAAGTCGTCCCAGGCATGAGCGTCCGGCTGTGCCCACCCCCGGGCGACTGCTCGACCACGCGCTCCGCTGCCGGGTCGACCACGGTCTTCCCTCTCACCTGCCCGCGCACGTCCCACAGGCGCAGGGAACACAGCGCCGAGCGCCACGTCAAGGTTGAACGCCCAGACCGGACGAACGCCGCGCCCCCGATCGCTGCGACCGGGGGCGCGGCGCACACCGCCACCACCCGAGGGCACGCCATCGCTGACGACATGTCGTCAGCCTGCCGAAACACCACCCTGACCTGCGCGAACACGCACCGCCACGAAGGCGAGGCGCGACGTGGAGGGAGCGAGGGGGCGTCAACCTCGCGTGAGGACGTCGCGAGCGCTTCTGAGCACGACTGCGCCGTGAGCAGCGCGGACTCGCCCGGCGTCTGGCGGGCGCCGCGTCTCGACCTGAGCAGCGGAGTCAACAAGGTGGACAAGCTGGGTGCGGACTTCTACTTCCGGACCACGGACGTGACCGGCGTCGTGACCCTGCCCGAGGCGTGATCCCGGTGTAGTGCAGAACGCGCTCGGTCGTGGTGGTCCTGCCCGCATCGATGTGGGCGTCGTGGCGGAGGCGGGGCGCGACCCCGGTTCCCGGGCCGCGCCCCGCCTGTCGAAGTCATCCTCCCACTGCTCGTCCCTCGTGGACGCTCGTCAGCGGTCTCGATGACGACGACGTCGTACCCCTGGTGCGGAGAGTCCAGCGAAGCTGCTCCTACGAGCGCACGCCCACCGTGGAGGAAGGCGAGCGGAACCACCCTCGCGCACAGCGGCGTTGCGGCCTCACCCCTTGACGGCGCCGCCGAGCTGGGCACGCACCAGGTGGCGCTGGCTGATCAGGAACACCACGGCCACCGGCACGGTCGCCACCAGCGCGATGGTGAGCTTCAGCGGCAACTGCTGCCCTTCGCCCAGCGCTCCGCCGACGAGGCGGGCGAGCCCGACGGTCAACGTCTCGTAGCCGGGGCTGGAGGTCGACACCAGGTAGTGGGTGAACTCGTTCCACGAAGCTTGGAACGCCAGGATGCCCAAGGTGACCACCGCCGGACGCACCATCGGCAGCACCACGCTCCACCAGCGCCGCACGACGCCCGCGCCGTCCATCTTCGCCGACTCCTCGACCTCGTGCGGGACCTGCTCGAAGGCCTGCTTCATGAGGAAGATCCCCATCGCGTCGGCCAGCAGCGGCAGGATCATCCCGGCGTAGGAGTCGAACAGCGACAGTTCCCGCAGGACGAGGAACTTCGGGATCAGCAGCACCACCGGTGGCACGGCCATGACCATCAGCACGCCGCTGAACACCGTCCCGCGGCCGCGCCAGCGCAGTCGTGCCAGCGCATAACCGGCCATCGCGTCGATCAGCAGCCGCCCGACGGTGACCGAGACCGTGACCAGCAGCGAGTTGCCCAGCCACAGCGGCACGTCCACCGCCGGGTCGGTGGCGACCCGCTCGTAGCTGCTGGTGTCGACCTGCTCGGGGATCAGCGACAGCGGGTGGGCCACCGCGTCCGCGTCCGACTTGAACGAGGTGGCCACCTGGATGAGGAAGGGGCCCAGGTAGAGCACCGCGCCCACGACCAGCACGAGGTAGCCGAGGGCCACGCCCAGCACCCGGACTCGCTTGGTGCTCACGTGTTCCTCCCATCCCGCAGCAGAACCCGCTGCAGCGCTGTGAGCCCGACGATCAACAGGAACAGCAGCAGGGCGATCGCGGCGCCGACGCCGAAGGAACCCTCGGCGAAGGACTGCTGGTACGACAGGAACGCCGGGGTCAGCGTGGTCTTCGCCGGGGCGCCCTGGCTCATCACGTAGACCTGGTCGAAGACCTGCCAGGTGCCGATGAGCCCGAGGGTCGCGACCAGGAAGATCGTGGGCATCAGCTGCGGCACGGTGACCTTCCAGAACTTCTGCCACCAGCCCGCGCCGTCGACCAGCGCGGCTTCGGACACGTTCTCCGGCAGGTTCTGCAGCGCCGCGAGGAAGATCAGCATGTAAGTGCCCGAGGTCGTCCACACCACCAGCGCGATGACCGTGACCAGCGCGACCGACGGCCCGGAGACCCACTCCCACAACGACAACCCGCCGAGCTCGGTCTCGGCCAGCAGCCGCGGCGGTCCGTCCAGGCCGAACAGCGCCAGCACCTCGTGCAGCACGCCGCGCGAGTCGGTGAACCAGTTCGGCCCCTGCACCCCGAAGAACTCGAGCAGCGCGTTGACCGCACCCGAGCCGGAGAACAGGAACAGGAAGATCACCGAGATCGCCACCGAGCTGGTGATCGACGGGAAGTAGAACACCGAGCGGAAGAACGCCCGCCCCCGCAGCGCCCGGTTGTTGACCACGACCGCCAGCGCCAGCGCCACCAGCGTCTGGCTGGGCACGACCAGCAGCACGAAGTACGTCGTGTTGCGCACGCTGGTCATGAAGTCGCGCCGGACCAGCCCGTCCTCGAACAGCAGCTGCCGGTAGTTGTCCCACCCCACGAACGGCGCACGGCCGGTCAGCGGGCTGTAGGTGCCGTTCCAGTCCAGCATGCTCACGTAGAAGGCCAGTCCCGCCGGGACGACCAGGAACAAGCCGATCAGCGTGATGGCCGGAGCGACGAACAGCCAGCCGGCGCCGTTCTCCCGGCGCGCCTCGGCGGTCTTCGTCCCGCCTCGGCGCGGGGGTACCGGCCCGCCGGCGGGCGGAGCCGGTCTCACCGTCGCTTCGGTCGTCGCTGTCACTTCGTCAACACCTGTTCGGCGCTGCGCTGCAGCTCCTGCAGGATCTTGGCGGGGTCGTCCCCGGCGGCCAGGCCCAGCACGCGGGAGTCGAAGTCGCTCTCGACCGAGTCCCAGCCCTGGACGGTCACCTCGCCCTGGGCGTAGTCGGCGCCCACGGCGAAGCCGGTCATCTCCGGCTTGCCCTCGGTCAGCTTCGGAGCGGCCTGCTGGTGGGCGGGGTTGACGCCGACCTCGGCGGCGATGCGCTCCTGCTGCGGCTGGTCGGTGAGGAAGGCGACCAGGTCCTGGGCTGCGGCATGCTTGCTGCTGCGCTCGGGGATGCCCCAGCAGTTGGTGAACGACAAGGTCCCCTTGCCCGCCGGTCCCGCGGGCAACTCCACCGAACGCCAGCGGGCGTTCGGGTAGTCGGAGGCCAGCGCGCCGCTGGCCCAGTTGCCGTCGATGGCCATCGCGGCGTTGCCCTTGCCCAGCGCTTCACCGGCCCAGCCCGCGTCGACGTCGGCGGCGAACGCGGTGCTGCCGGACTGCAGCAGCGACTGGACGTAGCGCAGCGCCTCGAGGTTCTGCGGGGTGTCGAGGGTCGGCTTGCCGCTGCCGTCGACGTGCCAGCCACCGGCCTGGCGCATGAAAGCACCCATGCGGTCGGCGCTGTCGTCCACGACCAGGCCCTTGCGCTCCGGGGTGGTCAGGCGCTGGGCGACCGCGGCCAGCTGCTGCCAGTCCTTCGGGACGTCGGCGTCGGTGAGGCCGGCCCGCTTCCAGGCCTCGGTGTCGATCAGCAACGCCAGCGTGGAGAAGTCCTTGGGCGCGCAGTAGAGCTTGCCGTCCCGGGTGAAGACGTCCTTCACGTTGGGGTAGAGCGAACCGGCGGTGCGCAGCTGGTGGCCGTAGGGGTGCAGGGAACCGTTCTCGACGTAGCGACCGAGGGAGCCCGGTGCGAGGTAGAACAGGTCGGGCGGAGTCCCGCCGGCGAAGGCCTGGCCGAGCTGCTGGTCGAGCTCAGCGGCCTGCACGATCTCGACCTTGTTGCCGGTCTGCTGCGACCACGCCGCGGTCTGCTCCCGCAGCACCCGCGTCTCGGCCGTGGTGCCCGACCCGACCAGCAGCCGCAGGCTGACCGGACCGGACTCCTGCTCGGCGCCGTCGTCGAAGCCGCTCCCGCAGCCGGTCATCACCGTGGCGAGGACCGCGACCGCGGCGGCGAGCCATTTACGGTTCACTCTCATCAGGACTGTCCTCCGTCGTCGTTGCCGGATGAGCTGCTGGCCCGCACGATCAGCTCCGGTCGGAGCAGTTCGCCCGGTTCGCCTTCGGGGCGGTCGAGCAGGCGCACCACCCGTTCAGCGATCCGGTCGATCGGTTGGTGCAAACTCGTGAGGCCGGGGCGCACCACCGCGGCCGTCGGGCTGTCGTCGAAACCGGTCAGCGCCACGTCCAGGCCCGGGCGCACACCGCGTGCTTCCAGAGCCTCGTAGGCGCCCAGGGCGATCGCGTCGTTGGCGGCGACCAGAGCGGTGGGCCTCGGCTCGGAGTCGAGCAGGCGTCCTGCGGCTTCCCCTCGATCGCGGTGCTCGTCGGCCGACCTCGCCAACATCCGCTCGCCCGCCTCGATGCCGTGCTCGGCGCAAGCGCGGCGCCAGCCGGCCGCGCGGTCGTCGCCGACCGGGTTCCCCTCGGGCAGGCCGAGGAAGCCGATACTGGTGTGGCCCTGGGCGACCAGGTGCTCGACAGCCTGCGCGGTTCCACTCGCGCCGTCGACGTCGACCCAGGGACCGGGCTGCGGCTCGTCGCTCCAGACCCGGCCGAACGAGGCGAAGGGCACCCCCTTGTCGCGCAACCACGCGTGCCGCGGGTCGCCGGGCCGGGTGTCGCTGAGCACGAAGCCGTCGACCGCGCTGCGCGCCAGCAGGTCGTCGTAGACCGACAACCCGGCTTCGCCTTCCGGCGCGGTGAACAGCAGCAGGTGCCGACCGGTGCGCTCGACCTCGGTGGTCAGCGCTCGCAGGAACCGGTCCATGAAGACGTTGACCGAGCCGTCCTGGCGCTGGGCGACGCAGTAACCGAGCAGCCCGCTGGAGCGGGTGCGCAACCCGCGAGCTCGGGTGTCCGGGCGGTAGCCGAGCTCATCGATCACCTGCCGGACCCGCTCCAGGGTCTCCGGACGGAGCTTCTCCGGAGCGTTGAGCGCGTTCGAGACGGTCTGCCTGGAAACACCCGCGCGCTCCGCGACCTGCTCCAGCGTGGTTGCCCGCGACACCCCATCGACTCCTTCGAACTCGCTCTGGCTTCGCGGGGCGCGGTCGTGCAAGACTGCCCTCCGCTTGATGTGAACGTTCAAACGCGTCGGTTTGAACGTTCACATCGAAGGTGAATGTTGATCCCACCGTCCGCGGTTGTCAAGAAGCGATCAGGAGACCCCATGCCCCACGGCAAGCAGCCCGCTCTCCACGAGCTGACTACCACGCTGTGCGCGCCGAACATCGCGCTCAGTTCGCCGTCCGGCCAGATCAGCCGTGGCGACGGCACCGGGCTGTACCGGCAGGACCGACGCAGCCTCGCCCACGCCGCGTTCGGCGTGGGCGCCGCGGAGCTGGTCCCGGTCGGCAGCGCGGCGGGCACGGGCCACACCCGTTTCCAGGGCCTGGTCCGCGGGCATGGCGACACCACACCCGACGTCGGACTGCACTACGTCCACGACCGCACGCTGACCGCGGACGCGATGCGCGAGACCTGGACGCTGCACAACGTCTCCACCGAGTCCGTGACGGTGACCGTCACGCTCAACGCCGCCACCGACCTGGCCCGCATGGACCAGGTCAAGGGCGGGGAGCAGCCGGCCCTGCTGGACCCCTCGGCCACCGAGGCCGAGGCGGCCTGGAAGCTCGACGACTGCGAGGTGCGGCTGCGCCTGGGCTCCGCCGCCGACTCGGTCTCGGTGACCGACGGGGACATCACCTGGAGCTGGCGGGTCGAGCTGGAAGCCGCTGCGGCTCGGGCGTTCTCCTTCGAGGTCGAGCAGCACGAGACCGAGCAGGGCGGCTTCCTGCCGAAGCGACCGGAGCCCGCCGTGGGCCTCCCCCTCCCGGAGGCGGCGTCCCTCGAAGGCGATCACGGCCGGTTGCTGCGGCGCAGCCTCGCGGACCTCGACGGCCTGCAGCTCTCCGACGACGGCACGCCAGGCACCGCGTTCCTGGCCGCCGGCAGCCCGTGGTTCCTGACGCTGTTCGGCCGGGACTCCCTGCTGGCCGCCCGGCTGCTGCTGCCGCTGAGCACCGACCTTGCCGCGAGCACCTTGCGCGTCCTGGCCGCGCGGCAGGGCACCAAGCACGACCCGGACACCGAGGAGCAGCCCGGCAAGATCCCGCACGAGCAGCGGAGGGTCGCCATCGACATGGACGGCGAGAACCCGTTGCGGCTGCCCCCGCTGTACTACGGCACGATCGACGCGACCCCGCTGTGGGTGTGCCTGCTGCACGACGCGTGGCGCGCGGGCATGGCCGAATCCGAGGTGCGCGAACTGCTCCCCGCGCTGCGAGCCGCGCTGGAGTGGGTGCGCGGGCCGGGCGACGCCGATGGCGACGGGTTCCTCGAGTACAGCGGTTCCGCGGGCGCCGGCCTGTCCAACCAGGGGTGGAAGGACTCCGGCGACGGTGTGCGCTGGGCCGACGGCACGATCGCCACGCGTCCGCTGGCCCTGTGCGAGGTGCAGGGCTACGCCTACGAGGCCGCGATCGGCGGCGCGGCGGTCTTGGCGGCCTTCGGTGAGGACGCCTCGACGTTCCGGGAGTGGGCGGCGGACCTCCGCGAGCGGTTCCGCGCGTCGTTCTGGCTCGACGACGAGCACGGCCGCTACCCCGCCATCGCCCTCGACGGCGACAAGCGGCCCGTGAGCGGCCCGACGTCCAACATGGCGCACCTGCTCGGCACCGGTCTGCTCGACGCGCACGAGGCGGAGCTGGTCGCCGAGCAGCTCGGCGGGCCCGCGCTGAACAGCGGGTACGGTCTGCGCACGCTGTCGGCTCAGGTGCGCGGCTTCAACCCGTTCAGCTACCACTGCGGCAGCATCTGGCCGCACGACACCGCCATCGCCGTGCTCGGACTGGCCTCGGAGGGCTTCCACGAGCAGGCTCGCGCGTTGGCCGAGGGACTGGTGCACGCCGGGCCGGCGTTCGACTTCCGGTTGCCCGAGCTGTTCGGCGGAACCGACCGCGGAGCGGGCGACGCGGTGTCGGCCTACCCCTCCTCGTGCACGCCCCAGGCCTGGGCGGCCGCGGGCGCCACGGCCGTGGTCGGCTACCTCCAGGGCTGGAACGACCCGGCGTCGGAGCGCTGAGATCTTAGCCCCGCGAGCGAGACCCCGTGAGCAGCGAACAGGCGGCACTGCGCCTGCAGTGCCGCCCGTTCCGCGTCCTGATCAGCTCTGGCTCTCGCGGACCAGCTCCCGCACGTACTCGATGCGACCGCAGTCCTTGTCGAGGTAGTGCTGCCGCGACCGCAGGAACGCCTCGCCGAGCTCGTCGCGACGCTGCTGCGTCACGGTGGCGCGGGCGTCGTTGAGGATCGTGCGCTCCTCCTCGTCGAGGTGGTGCGTGATCGTTTCGCTGAGCTGCTCCAGCTTCTCGTCCCAGGAGTCACCGCCCGGCTCGTCGACTTCGAGGAGGTCGAGCAGCGCCTCGTGGCCCTCGGCGTGCTCCTCGGCGCCGTGCTCGACCTCCTCGTCGTCCACTTGGGACGACTTGCGCAGCGTCGGGTAGACCTCGGTCTCCTCGGCCTGGGCGTGCGCGACGAGCAGCGCGGAGAGATCGCCCAAGGCGGTGCGGCGGTCGCCCTCCGAACTGCGCAGCTCGCGGAAGAGATCCTCGAACTTGCGGTGATCGGCCAAGATCAGCTCGACGACGTCAGATGACATGCCACTCTCCCGTTCCACTCCATCACCAAGATCTTCAACTCTAAGCACATCGGGACCAACAGGCCCTCGACATTCTGGCGCGTGTCGCGCTCGGCCCGGCCGCGCTGGTGTCGTGCACAACAGTTCGGTTGCGGAGGGTCCCGGGGCGCGCCCCCTGCCCTACAGTGCGGTGACCTTCCGCCCCCGTCCCCCGAAGGTGGCAACCATGTCGAAGCGCCGCGACCGCAAGTCCTTTCGCAAGAGCATGCGCAACGCCGGTTGCCTCAGCGCGCTGGTCGTGCTGCTCGTCGTGGTCGGTGTGATCGTGCTGCTGGCGTTCATCGCGCACGACCCCTCCGGCGCCGCGAGCGGGATCAACTACTGGTGGGGACGGCTGGGCGATGGGGCCCGCGCGATCTTGCACGCCCCGATCGACTTCTTCAACGCGCTGCTCACCTTCGTCGAGCAGGTGGGCGGCTGACCGTCCCGGACGCAACGCAGCGAGCTACCCGTGACGGGTAGCTCGCTGCTCGGATGCTCAGTCCGCCTCGTCGCCGGGGAACGGCGGGTTCGGGCGCAACAGGGTGTCGTGATCGTCGACCGGCATCTCGACCTCGATCCGGTCCTGCCCGGGCACCACATCGTTGGGCAGTTCGACTTGCTGGTCACTTGGGGTCGCCATAGTGCCTTCTCCTCCACTCCGGTGCTCTTCGTCAGCACCGCGGTCTTCGTCGGTCCGGGCCTCTCGTGGCACCCGGTACCTGGCCGAGCGGGCGTCGGCGGCCGTTCGGCTGGTCAGCAGGGCAGGTCGGCCGTCGGGGGACGTGCGCGCTCGTGTCCACGAGCAGCGCCTGCGCCACGCCGTGGGCCTGCCTCAGCTACCGGCTGAACTGGGACAAGCCACCTCTGGTGCCGCTTCGGGGCTGGCACCGACCTGGTTGAGAAGTACCCCGGACGGTGCACGGCACAAACCCGAAGCGTGACAAGTCACAGGCGGAGCGCGACCAGCGGTGCGCCCTGCGGCCGGGTGCGCGCCGGACCTGGTCGTGGCCGGGGTTTGGGGCTGCTCGGCACCGGGTAGACCCGGTCCACAGTGATCGAACGATCGAAGCACCGACGGGAAGGGTTAGCGTTGAAGCTTGGTTTCCTGCAAGGCGTGTACGAGCAGCAAGGCCCGTTCGCGACGGTGTACCTGGACACCTCCGGTGATGCCGAGGACGCGGGCAAGGCGATCGAGCTGCGCTGGCGTTCGGCCCGCGAGCAGCTCTCCGAGGCCGGGGCGGACGAGACCACCCTGCAGATCATCGACGAGGCGCTGCAGGAGCCGCAGCGGACCTCCGGCAACCGCGGTCTGGTGATCGTGGGCAACTCCGACGGCGTCGTGTTCTCCGACGAGCTGCCGGACCGCCCGGGCGACTTCTCCGACGACGAGCTGGCCACCTACGGCCCCGTCCCCGCCCTGTTCCCGTACCTGAGGATGCGCGGGACCCGCATCCCGCACGTGATCGCGGTGGTCGACCGCGAGGGCGCCGACATCACGACGGTCCGCGCGACGCTCGCCAGCAAGACCACCGAGGTGGAGGGCGACGCCGACCTGCTGCACAAGAGCCACACCGGTGGCGGTGCGGGCAGCGAGCAGCGCCAGCAGAACGCTGTGGAGGAGAACCGCAAGCACAACGCCGGGCAAGTCGCCGAGGAGATCTCCAAGCGAGCTGCGGCGATCAACGCCGAGGCGATCGTGCTCGCCGGTGATCCCCAGCAGCGCCAGCTCGTCCGGCAGGACATCCGCAAGGGTCTGCAGCCGCTGGTCGTGGAAACCGAGGCCGGCCACCGCGACCCGAACGCCTCCGAGGAAAGCCTCCAACAAGAGGTGTCCGAGACGGTCGGCGCGGTGGTCGACGACCGCGTCCAGAGCGTGATCTCGGACTTCGAACGCGAGCGCGGCGAGCACTCCCGGGCCACCGAAGGTTGGGAGTCCACTGTGGCCGCCGTCCAGCGCGGCCAGGTGGAGACCTTGTTGCGCGCGGTCCCGGATGCCAGCGAACGGCCGTCCACACTCCACATCGGACCGTCGCAGGCCGACATCGCCACCTCCGAGTCCGCGTTGACCGACATGGGTGTCCAGGGCGTGCAGACGGCCCCCGCGGACTCGGCACTGGTGCGCGGCCTGGCCGGGACCGATTCGGCCCTCGTGCTGGTCGACTCGGAGAAGGTCTCGCTCTCCGGCGGCATCGGCGCCGTGCTGCGCTACACCGAGGGCTGAGGAAGACCCGCGTTCCGCCGAGCGCCCCGGTCGGGTCGAGCACCCGCACCGCGGGCGTGGCGAAGCCGCCCCTGCCCGGGAGACCAGGGGCGGCTTCGCCCACGCCCGGCGAGGTTCCCAGCCGACGACTCCTGCCCCCGGGTGCTGACCTTCTCAGTGGAACTTCAGCACCCGGGGGCAGGAGCGTTTCTGATCAGTGACCCCCCTCGCTGTGCGAGGGTCGAAGAGCACCCGGCGCGTGGACGACCTCGCTGACGGGGAAGTTCGCGGCCGTCCCGCGCCTCGGCAGCGTTGGCAGGTTCGGTGTCGCCGCAGTGCAGCTCATCACAGCGGTGATCCGCAGGAGCGCTTCGAGGTCCACGAACCCGGCATCATCGACACCGACACCGTGGCCAGCGGTCGTGGGCGTGGGACCAAGCCCGCTGGGTGCCGGCCTTCGACCAGCCCGAGCACGCCCGGCCTCCCAGAGGGCCGGGCGTGTGAGGCTCAGTGAAATCCTGCGAAGTTCGAACCCCCAGCCAAGCCGCACGGCGCGCGCGCCTGCCCGACGAGGCCACCGCCCGCACCGCGGTCCACGAGTACGGGCGAAGCACCCGGCCTTCCCGCACCCGCGGACCCGACCAGCGCACACACCCGGCCTCCTGAGACGGCCCTGGCGTGTCGGGCGGGGTCGAAATCCTCGCCGAGTTCGAGCGCCCGGCCCAAGCCGCACGACCCCACGACAAGGCCCCCACACCCACGCCGCGACCAGCGAAGACGCCTTGAGGCAGGCCAGCGCAGACGCGCTGAGAGACGACTCGGCGGCCTTGGTCGGGACCCTCGAGTGTCCCGACGGCGAGGCGCACCGGGGAGCCCTGTCCCGCGTTCCTGCAGGTCGGCGTCGGGCGCATCACCCTGGCCCGCGACAGGTCGACCTCATCGTGGAACCCACCTCAGGGCCAGAGGCCGCCGGTGCTCGCGGTGCTGCTCGACGACTGCGAGACCGTGCTCGACCTTCGGTTGAAGGAACTCCTGCTGCCTGCAGAACCTGATCACCGCCACCGCGCGGCCTGGGAAGCACGAGGAGAGCTCCTGCTCCGCCCTCCCCGATTCCGCCGCGACCAACAACACTTGCAGTGAGCGGTGATCACGCGCGGTAGCGAGCTCGTGATCGGACACTGATCGAATTCACCGCACGCTGAAACCAGCGTTGCACCCGAACATCATCGGCGATTTTCTCCCCACCATCCCGCATCGTGGTATTCGATTGGCGCCCCGGCGAATTGACGTCTCCCTCGTCCGACAGACCCGTGACGTCGACCATTCCGATCTCTTCTCGCCCCATTCCGCGCGGTCGCGGAATGTAGTCTTGCGTCAGCGGAAAGGGTGAGCCCTTCCGGCTGATGTTGACGATTGAGGATTGATCGAGAGATGTGCCAACCACCGGATCAGCACTTCGTGGCCGAGCTGGCCATGGCGCGGAGCGTCCGCGATGACCTGAACCAGCTCCCCACCACCGAGGACGAGGGGCACGACAGGGCCGGCCCCTCCGCGAACCGAACCGGCGAGTGACCACGCCGGGGGCCCGCGCGGCTCCGGAGGCGGAGTGAAACGGACCCGCGGGCACTGGCCGCAGCGGTGATCCGAAGGTGATGTGACTGGTGACGGCCGCGGGTGCTTGTCCGCGGAGGGCTCCTGGCGGTTGAGATCGTCCCTCGGCGCCGAGATCAGCCCGCGCCGGAGGGGTTCAGCGGGTGATATCGCTCTCGCGCTCGACGAGTCGGGCGGCGACCTCGTGGAGCTTGACGTTGGCCTGCTGGGACGCCTTGCGCAGGTGTTCGAAGGCCTCGTCCGGGCCGCAGTTGTGGCGGGCCATCAGCAGACCCTTGGCCTGCCCGATCGTGTCGCGGTGGTCGAGGGCGTTGCCGAGCTGCTCGACGAGCCCGCGGGCCTTCTGGTGCTGGTAGGCGTGGTTGATCGCGGTGGCCACCGCGTGGGTGACCATCTCCAGCAGGGCTTCGTCGAGCGGGTCGAAGGCGTTCGGCTCCGGCGCGGTGAGGTTGAGCGCGGCCGTGGTCCGAGCGATGTGGGGATCGATGAGCAACGGAGCGCCGAGTGCGACCGCGACCTCCTGGTCGCGGGCCGCGCGGCAGTACTCCGGCCAGCGTCCCGGCTTGCTGGTGTCCAACCGCACCAGCTGTCCCGTGCGAGCCGCCTCCAAGCAAGGGCCGTCTTGAGCGTGGTACTGGCAGTCGTCGAGCTCGGCGGCCCAGGTGTGGCTGGCGGCTGCCGTCCGCGGCTCCTCGCCGCGCACGATGGTGACAGTGGCACTGCCGGTATCGGGAATGGTGGCCGCGACCGACTGGACCAAGCGGTCCAAGACGGTCTCCAGCGGTTCGAACCGATCCAGCAGCGTGGCCAACTGGTCGAAAGCGTCAGTGGCCTTCTCCACGCGTCGTGCGGGCTCTTCGACGGTCACGTGCAAAGGTCCTTCCTCGAGAAGTCACAACCTCTCCGCTGCTGGTGGTGCAGCCGGGGAAGAGGTGGCTCCTTCCGAGCTTAGAACTGCGTCCTGGCAGGTGGCGAGAGGGCGTCGGCCACATCGCTGTGGCATTCGAGCCGGTCCAGACCGGCGATCCGGAACGCGCGCAGGACGGCGTGGGTGGTGGCCACCAGCCGCAGTGAGATGCCGCGCGAGCTCGCGTCCATGGAGGTCCGCTTGAGCAGTTCGAGCCCGGAGACGCTGATGAACGTGACCGCCGACAGGTCGAGCACGATCGCGCCGATCACGCCTGTCAGCCTCGGCCGCACGAGCTCGGCGAGCCGCGGCAGCGTGGCCTCGTCGATGACGCCCGCGATCGTGATGGCGGTGACGCCGGGAACCGGGTAGTCGACCCTCAGCTGGAGGCCCGACCCGGTCCGGGATGCAGTCCTCCACTGCGTCGGAGGCTTCGGCTCCTGCCGAGTTGCGGGAGGAGCGTTCTGCTGCATTTCCGGAGGATCGCCAACGGGTGTGGTCATACGGGGAGTGCTCCCTTCGACCAGGGAGCCACCAACCTCGAGCCCTCAGGGCTCGGTCCTGAAGGATCATCACCAGCCGTGAGAAGGCCACGAGACCAATGACGCCCTGCGTTGTGGTCGTGTCCTGAAGGCTGGATTTTCAACCTGCTGACGCCACCCTACCTGTGTTCCGCGACTACGCACAGGTGTCGGGCCGATCGGCAACAACGTTGCCGCGCAACGGACCGAGGAGGCAGGGCCGAGCGTGCGCGCTCGGAGAAGCCAAGAACGCCCACGCCCGTGATCCCCCGGGCGCACCGCAGCTGCTTCCTCAACTGGGGCTCGCCTAGGTTCGCCGCCGCCCGGGACAGCGCGGACCTGCTGCCCGGCTACCCCGTGCACGTCCAGGGGCAAACGTCCCGAATCAGGACGTCCAGGGCGGACACCGCTCGGCTCGACGCTCGAACGCCGAGTCGTCAGGCGCGGCGAGGTCCCCACCGGGCGGATCGATCCCCTCCCTTCCGTTGTGGATCGAGGGGAGCTCATCGCCTCGCAGCGAACGCCCGCTCAGGACCCGAGTTCGCGAGCGTCGTGTTTAGTCCCCGTCCCCACCGGGCATCTCAGGATCACGGTAGCGCTCTTGGAAACACCGGGGCGCTGTTCCCCCGCCAGTTGAACGCCAAGGCCAGCTGTCGGGTTGCCCCGCTGCGGAGTGCGGGCGCGGCCTCAAATGCAGGTGGAGTGCGTCGATTCGGCGCTGGGGCTCGCTTCGCGCACCGCGGCGAGGGCTCGGCTGCCACCGACGTGGCGCGGCCGCAGTGAAACGAAGCGAGGAACAGAGGTGCTCACCTGATGACTTCCGTGCAGAAGACACACACCGAAGACCGTTATCCGACCCGGTCCTCCGAGTCGGCCCTGCTCGAGCGCACCGACCCGGTGGTGTGGCCCGGGGTGGACAACGGCCCGGCCAGCGCCGCCGAGCTCGCCGAGCACGACGAGAAGGGCTTCCACGTGCTCACCGGGCTGCTGTCCCCGGCTGAGGTGCAGCAGCAGTGGCAGGAGCTGCAGCGGATGACCGACGACCCCGCGATCCGCTCGGACGAGCGCACAGTGGTCGAGAAGGGCACCGAGGAGGTCCGCTCGATCTTCGACGTGCACCGCACCAACCGGTTGATCGCCGACCTGATCCGCCAGCCGCGGATCCTCGACCGCGCCCGGCAGATCCTCGGCTCCGACGTGTACGTCCACCAGAGCCGGATCAACTACATGCCCGGGTTCCGCGGGAGCGGCTTCTACTGGCACTCGGACTTCGAGACCTGGCACGCCGAGGACGGCATGCCGGCGCCGCGCGCGGTGAGCCTGTCGATCGCGCTGACCGACAACTACCCGTTCAACGGCGGGCTGATGGTCATGCCGGGCGCGCAGCGCACCTTCATCTCGTGCGCGGGCGAAACGCCTGAGGACAACTACAAGTCCTCGCTGAAGAAGCAGGAGGTGGGCGTCCCGTCCGAGGACGACATCTCCAAGCTCGCCTACGAGCACGGCATCGAGCAGTTCACCGGACCGGCCGGCTCGGCGCTGTGGTTCGACTCGAACACGATGCACGGGTCGGGCAACAACATCACGCCCTACCCGCGCTCGAACATCTTCATCGTGTTCAACAGCGTGGAGAACACGTTGCACGAGCCCTTCGCCGCGAACCAGCCGCGTCCGGAGTTCGTGGCCTCCCACGACTTCACCCCGCTCAGCCGGTGAAGCGGAGGCCGACACCCAGAACCACGCAAGAACCCACGCCGCGGACCGGCGGGTCCTGAGGCCCCCGGAAGCCGCTGCAGGAGGGGAGAAGGATGAAGTACGACGAGTTCCTCAACCAGTTCCGCGAGCGCGGCGGACCGAGCGACCGCGAGCACGCCGACGCCGCCGCCAAGCAGGTCCTGGCCGCGTTGGGTCAGCGCTTGGCCGGCAACGAGCCGCACGACCTCGCTGGACAGCTGCCGGTCGAGCTGAAGGATCCGCTCATGCGGCCCACCGGCGAAGCCGAGATCGGCGACGACCTCGAGGACTTCCTCCGCCGGGTCGCCCACCGCGAGGGACACGGGTGCAGCACCGACGACGCCCTCAGGCACGCGCAGGCCGTCATGAGCACCATCGGCAGCTTCGTCTCCGGTGGCGAGATCCAGGACCTGCGGTCGCAGTTGCCGACCGACTACGCACCTCTCTTCGAGCCGGTGCGCGCGTGAACAACCCGATGAACCCCGCTGGGAGGAGCTGACATGGCGACGGACGACAAGGCCCAGAACAAGGCCGAAGACCTCAAGGGCCAGGCGAAGGAGAAGCTCGGCGAAGCCACGGGCAACGAGCAGTGGCAGGCCGAGGGCAAGGCCGACCAGGCCAAGGGGAACCTGAAGCAGGCCGGCGAGAAGGTCAAGGACGCCCTGGGCGGCGACAAGGACCAGAAGAACAGCTGACGTCCTGCGGCACCGGGCGGCGGGCTCGATGGTCCCCCATCGAACTCGCCGCCCGGTGCCAGCGCATCCCGCCCACCCGGAAGGAGAACCACATGCAGAAGGACCAGCTCATCGACCAGGTGGCTCGGCAGGCGAACCTGCCCACCGATCGCGCTGAAGCGCTGACGCGCGCGACCTTGCGCGCGCTGGCCGTGCGCATCACCGGCGGTGAAGCGGAAGACCTCGCGGCCCAGCTCCCGGCCGACCTGGACGCGGAACTGAGGGGTGCCGAGGAGGCCGCGCAGGGGCTGAGCTTCGAGGAGTTCCGGCAGAAGGTGCAGGAACAGCTCGACGTGGACGAGGACGGCAGCACCGAGGGCGTGCGCGCGGTCTTCTCCGTCCTGAGCCAGGCCGTCACCGGGGGCGAGTTCGACGACGTCGTCAGCCACCTGCCCCGCGAGTTCCGCACCGCGGTGGACGTCGTGGAGTGAGCGGCTCGCCGCGGGACCGAGGTGCCTGCACGAGCCCGCGCCGCGGCTCGCCCGATCACCAGGGCCGATGCTCACCCGAGCACCGGCCCTGGTGTTCGCTCAGGTCCCCACCGGGTCGCTGATCCTGGCCAAGCGCCGGAAGGACTCCGGGCCCGCCGCGGCCGTGCCGGCCTCGATCTCGTGGATGATCGCGGTCAGTTCGGCGTTGAGCGGTGCCTCCAGGCCCATGCTGCGTGCCGCGCTCACGACACCGCCGTTGATGACGTCGACCTCGGTGGGGCGGGAGCGCTGGAGGTCCTGGAGCATGGAGGCCTTGGTGGGCCCGGCCCGGGACATCAGGCGGTCGAGGGCCTGCTCGGCGGCGGCGCGGTCGCCGTCGTCGCGGGCGACCAGCTGATCGACGGGGGTCGCGAACACCTCGCCGAGCGTCATGCCCAGGGCGCGGGCGATGTCGTAGCCCTCCCGCCAGAGCCGCAGGCCCACCTCGCGCCCGACCGGATCGGCCACGACGTCCCGGTACAGGCAGCCGCCCGCCGCACCGAGGCCCGAGAAGGTGCTGTTGAGCAGCAGCTTGGTCCACACCTGGCTGGCGATGGTCGCCGTCGTCTTCGCCTCTGCGATGGTCGCGAGGACCTGCCGCAGGCGGGCGAGCCGCTCCGTGCTGCTGCCGTCGAGCTCGCCGACGACCGTGGGCGCGTCGGTGGTCTGCTGCAGGTGCCCCGGGCCGAGGTTGGTCGCTCCCCACTCGATGAGGCCGACGATCAACCGTTCCCGGCCGACCAGGGACTGCACGAGGTCGTGGACCAGGCCGTTGCCCAGCGCGACGTAGGTGTCCACCAGCCTGGCGTCGACCAGCGGAGTCACGGCCGCGCGCAGCGCGGGAGATTTCACGGTGAGCAGCGCGAAGTCGAAGGGGCCGCCCAGGTCCGCGGGGTCGCTGACCGCGTTCAGACGGCGGCGTGAGGTCTGGCCGCTGACCTCCTCGAACAGCAAGCCCGGTTCGCGGAGCCGGGCGACGTGGTCCTGGTCGGCGTCGAGCACCGTGACGTCGAGACCCGATTGGGCCATCTGCGCGGCGGCGACACCGCCGATCGCGCCGCCTCCGACGACGATGATGCGTTCTGCCATGGTCGCTCCTGTTCAGGTCTCGCGGGCGCGCTCGTGCGGCGAGAGCGCGCGTGGTGGACAACCGCAGGTCGTGCCGATGTGGAGTTCGTAGGGCCGGATGGACTCGCGGGTGGGTCCGCCCGCTCCGTCGATCCGCCGGATGAGCCGGTCGACGGCCAGCTCCGCCATGTGCCGTCGGGGGACGCAGATGGTGGTCAGCTCGGCGAGCATCGAGGCGACCGGGAAGACCCCGTCGATGCCGGTGACGGCGACGTCCTCGGGGATCCTGATCCCGTTCCCGCGCAGGCTCCCGATCACCCCGGAGGCGATCGCGTCCGATCCGCAGACGATCGCGCGGGGCAGCTGGCCGGTGTCGATCAAGCGCTGGGCGGCGTGGTTGCCGCCTTCGGCGGTGAGGCTCGTGGTGAGCCTGCGGTGCGGCGGCACCGGGACGCCGAGCCGCTGCGCCGTGGCGACGAACGCCTCCGCCCGGCTGCCCGACGACGAGGAGTTGCGCGGCCCGGTCACGACGGCGAGGTCGGTGTAGCCGTGCTCGACGACGTGGCAGAAGACCTCCTCGGCCGCCCTGACGTCGTCGATGCCGATGAAGTCGGCGTGCAGGTCGGGGATCCGGCGGATCAGCTGCACGAACGGCATCCGTGCCCGCCGCAGCCGCCGGACGATCCCGCCGTCGTCGGGGTGCAGCACCGTGAGCACCACCCCGTCCACGCGCCGGGCGATCATGGCCTCCACGACGCCGGCCAGCGTCTCGGGACTCTCCTGGGTGTGGGCGAGGAAGACCTCGTAGTCCTGACCGCGTGCGGCGTCGATGGTGCCCGCCGCGACGTCGGCGTAGAAGGGGTTGTCGATGTGGGCCAGGACGAGACCGAGCACGCGGGTGCGGTCGGCGTCGAGCTTGGCGTGGTGGCGTTCGAGCGGGTAGCCCATCTCGCGCGCGATCCGCAGCACCCGCTGGCGCATCTCGGCGGACACACCGGCGCGCCCGTTGAAGACGTAGGAGACCGTGGCCGGCGTGACCCCGGCTTCCCTGGCGACGTCCGCGGCGGAGACCCGGAGCGCCCGGACACCCGTCTTGCGACCGTGGTTGCTCGACTGCATGCCGGTAGCCTCTCCCCTCGTCCGCTCGCGGGGAACAGCGAAGGCAGCGCTGGAGGTCGTCACCGCGGTGGGTCGGCCTGCTCGCGGAGCTCGACCCGTCCGAGTCGCTCGCGCAGCCGGTTGAGCTCGGCGTAGGCGCGGTCGCGGTGGCGGGCCACCTCAGCACCGAGCCCGTCGGTGAACTCGTAGAAGCCCTGCCCGCTCTTGAGCCCGTGCCGTCCCCGCTCGACCTGGTCGGTGAGCAGGTGCGGGGTGCCGATGCGCTCGCCGTAGGCGGCTTCCAGCGTCGTGAACCCGTCGCGGTAGACGTCGAGTCCGGCGATGTCGGCGATGGCGAACGGGCCGAAGAACGGCAGCCGGAAGCCGAAGGAGTTGCGGACCACCTCGTCGACCTGCGCCGGAGCGGCCACTCCTTCTTCCACCAGGCGCGCGGCCTCGCGGAACAGCGCGTACTGGAGGCGGTTGGCGACGAACCCCGGGGAGTCGCCGACCACGGTCGGCACCTTCCCGACGCTGCGCAGGAGTTCGACGACGTGCTCGACCACCGACGAGCCCGTGCCGGCCGCCGGGATGACCTCGACGCTGGGCACGAAGGGCGCGGGGTTCATCCAGTGCACTCCGAGGAAGCGCTCGGGCGCGGTGACGTTCGAGGCCAACTCCCCGATCGGGATGGCCGAGGTGTTGGTCCCGATCACCACGTCCCGGCCGACGTTCGCCGAGATGCGCTCCAACACTGCGCTTTTCATGTCGACGCGCTCGGGAACCGCTTCGGCGACGTAGCCGGCACCGTCCACTGCGGACTCGAGTGAGTCGGCTGCGCGGAGGTGCTCCCGCACGGCGTCGGCCATCCGTGGCGGCAACAGCCCGTCGGCGGCGAACTCGCCGGCCTCCTCGTGCAGCCGCTGCACCCGCTCCCTCGCGCGCTGCGCCGACTCGTCGGCGACGTCGCAGTCGATGCCGTGCGCCGCGAACGACTGCGCGATGCCACCGCCCATGTACCCGGCGCCGACCACCGCGACGCGCACGAAGGCCCCGGCCATCAGAAGCCCACGGCCGAGCGGCCCTTGAGCTGCAGGACCTCGCGGGCCTCGTCCGGCGTGGCGACCTCGAGGTTGAGCGCTTCGAGCACGGTGCGGATCCGGGTCACCTGCTGGGCGTTGCTCTCCGCCAGCTGCCCGGGGCCGATCCACAGGGAGTCCTCGAGACCGACGCGCACGTGCGATCCCATCGCAGCGCCGATGCTGGCCAGGTTCAGCTGGTTGCGCCCGGCGCCCAGCACCGACCACTGGTAGTCCGCACCGAGGAGGCGGTCCGCCGTGCGGCGCATGTGCATGAGGTCCTCGGGGTGGGCACCGATCCCGCCCAGCAGGCCGAAGACCGACTGGACGAACAGCGGTCCGTCGGTGAGTCCGCGGTCCCGGAAGTGGGCGAGGTTGTTCAGGTGCGCGATGTCGTAGCACTCGAACTCGAAGCGCGTCCCGTTCGCGCGGCCGTGCTCGAGGATGGTCTCGATATCGGCGAAGGTGTTCTTGAACACCAGGTCTCGGCTCTTCTCCAGGTGCTCCCGCTCCCAGTCGTGCTCGAACTCCGGGAACCGGTCCAACATCGGGTACAGCCCGAAGTTCATCGAGCCCATGTTCATCGACGCCAGTTCCGGCTTGAACTCCACCGCGGGACGCATCCGCTCGGCGACCGTCATGTGCGGCGAGCCACCGGTGGTGAGGTTGACGACCGCATCGGTGTTGCGCTTGAGCGAATCGAGGATCGGCGCGAAGTGCGCCGGGTCCTGCGACGGCCGGCCGTCCCGGGGGTCCCGGGCGTGCATGTGCACGACCGCTGCACCGGCCTCGGCGGCCCCGATCGCGGCTTCGGCGATCTCCTCGGGCGACACCGGCAGGTGCTTCGACATGGACGGCGTGTGGATGGCGCCGGTGACGGCGCTGGTGATGATGACCTTCCGTGCAGCGGGCACGGGTACCTCCGGGTTCTGGGGTGGAGTCGTGGACGTCAGCACGCACGGCGTGCGGTGGGCGAGGTGGTCACCCCGCCTCCGCAGCGGGCCGGCCCACCTCCGCCACGCTGTCGTGGAATTCCGGGTCGCGCGTGGGGAACCGCAGTCCGAGGAGGGCACCGACCGCCACGAGCGCGGCGACGAACCACAGACCGGACACCGCGCTGCCGGTCGCCTCCTCCAGCAGGCCCATCACGTAGGGGCCGACGAAACCGCCGAGGATCCCGATGGTGTTCATCAGCGCGATCCCGCCGGCCAGCGTCGCGCCCGACAAGCGGGTCGAGGGCACCGCGAACATGATCGGCTGCACGACGAAGAAGCACGCGGCGGTCAGGCAGAAGCCCAGGATCGCGACGACGGCGGGTGCGACCGCGGCGATGAGCAACCCCGCCGTCATCGCGGCGAGGCCGCCGACCAGGATGGTGCGGGAGCGCGCGGCGTTCGTCGCGTGGCGCGGCAGCAGGAGCGCACCAGCCGCCGAGGCCACCCACGGCAGGGCCGTGATCAAGCCGACCGTGAAGCTGTCCATCTCGCCCCAGGACTCGATGATCGTGGGCAAGAAGTAGGTGAGGCTGTAGACCGCGATCTGGTGGCAGAAGTAGATCGCGATGGTCATGAGGAGGAACTTGTCCCGGAACACCCCGGCGAAGGAGTGCGTGCCGGACTCGGCCGCTCCGGCCTCCTGCTCGGCTTCGAGGTGCGCCTCCAGCCGACCGGCCTGCTCCTCGCTGAGCCACGGCGCATCCCGCGGGCCGTCGGGCAGCAGCTTCCACACGACCACCGCGAGCACGACCGCGGGCATCCCCTCCAGGAGGAACATCCACTGCCAGCCCTGCAGGCCGGCGACACCGTCGAGCCCCAGGATCGCCCCGCTCAGCGGCGCGCCGATGATGTTGGCGATCGGGACCGCGGCGAGGAAGGTGCCCATGGCGGCAGCGCGCTGGCGACGCGTGAACCAGTACGTCAGGTACAGCATGACGCCGGGGAAGAAACCGGCTTCCGCGATGCCCAGCAGCACTCGCATCACGTAGAACGAGGTTTCGCCCTGCACGAAGGCCATGCCCGCCGAGAGCAGGCCCCAGGTGACCATGATCCGCGTGATCCAGAACCGCGCCCCGAAGCGGTGCATGAGCAGGTTGCTGGGAACCTCGCACAACGAGTAGGCGAGGAAGAACAGGCCCGCGCCCAGGCCGAAGGCCGCCGCCGAGATCCCCATGTCGGCCTCGAGGTGGGTCTTCGCGAGCCCGATGTTGGTGCGGTCGATGAACGAGATGACGTAGGCGACCATCAACAGCGGCATCAGCTTGCGGGTGATCAACCGCGTCAACCGCGGGTCCTCCGCGGTGGCGGCGGAGCTGTCGGAAGTGGAGGACATCGTTGTCCTTTCCGCTCGGTGCGTGGCGTGCAGGTCGTGCCGCAGTGCCCGCTGCGAGTCCCGGCGAGCTCCGGGTCCGGGCGTACGTCGACCGGGTCGGAGTCGGCCACCGGCACGTCAGCGGCGACGTGGGACGCACGCTAAGGACGGCCCCGCGCCTTAAGCAACGTTAAGCTCGCGCCCTCGGAAGCGGCTTCGGCAGCGGCGCCGTGCCGGTGACGCCGGGCCCCAGCCGCGCTTGCGGTCACCGTCCAGCAGCACCGCGGCCGTGGCGTCCCTGGAACTCCGGCGGCCCGGCGCACATCCGCCAGCGCTCGTCCTGTCCTGCGCCTCACCGCCACGGTTCCGGCCACCGCGGCGCCGGACCGGGTGAGCTGCGCGTTCTCCGCGATGCGGCAGAGGACGCGACCCTTCGCGCAACCTCGTCGTCACCCTCACGTCTCTCCGGAACCGGCTGACACGTGCGCCCGGAAGACGATTCCGTCACCGAAACACCCTGTCCTGCAAGGCGAGTTCAACAGATGACGCTGAGTCATGCAGGCGGGTGCAGGGCACGGCGCAGGGCGTCGAGGGTTTCACCGGCCTGGCGGCGGGACACCGCGGCGCCCGTGAGCACCGCCGACCGGTGGAACGTCCCGGGGAACAGGTGCAGCTCGACCGACACCCCGGCGCGCAGCAGTCCGGAGGCGTACGCCAGGCCTTCGTCGCGCAGCGGGTCGTTCTCGTACACCGACACGTAGGCGGGAGGGAGGCGGGACAGGTCGTGCGCGCGTGCGGGGGCCGCGTAGGCGGGGACCTCCCCGTTCCACCCGCGCAGGTAGTGCCGCCAGCTCAGCACGGCGTCGGAGTGGTTCCACAGCGGTGTCTCCTGGAACACCCGTGCCGAGTGCGTCTCGACGCGGTCGTCGACCTCCGGGGCGTCGAGCACCTGGAAGCGCACCGGCGGGCCGCCGTGGTCCCGGACCAGCAGCGTCAAGGCGGCGGCGAGACCACCACCCGCGCTCATGCCGTGCACGGCGATGCGCTCGGCGTCCACGCCGAGCGACGCGGACTGCGAGGCCGTCCAGTCGAGCACGGCTTCGCAGTCCCGCACAGCAGCCGGGTACGGGCGTTCGGGTGCCCAGCGGTAGTCGACGGCGACGACGACCGCGGGCAGGTGCTCGCACAGGTCCGCAGCTTGGGCGGTGAGCGAGTCGATGCTGCCCATCACGAAGCCACCGCCGTGCAGGAGCAGCACGGCGGGCAGCGCTGCAGCCGCGCCGGCGGGCCGGAAGACGCGGACGGGGACCCGCACGTCCTCGCCGTGGGGAACCTCGTGATCGGTGGTGGTGACCGCGTCGCTGATCGGCTGCGCGGCTTTCGCGGCGAGCTCCGCCATCCGGGCACGGGCCCCGTCGAGGTCGTGGATGTGCAGGTCGGGCAAGGCGGGCACGGCTGCCGCCAGTTCGGGATCGAGGTGCATGCTGCCCCCTGCAGTGCGGGTTGCCGCCACGATCCCACCGCACCGGCCCGACCCGCCACCGCTGCTGGTCGCGACACCGCGTCCGCGGCGGGAGGATGATGTCCCCCGCCCCCGAGACGCTGCCCTGAGGAGGAGGACCATGACGGAACGACCCCCGCTCCCGCCGTTCACCGAGGAAACCGCGCTGGAGAAGGTCCAGAAAGCGGAAGACGCCTGGAACACGCAGGATCCCGAACGCGTCGCGCTGGCCTACACAGAGGATTCCGCCTGGCGCAACCGGGACGAGTTCCTCTCCGGCCGTGCGGAGATCGTCGAGTTCTTGCGGCGCAAGTGGGATCGCGAGCTCGACTACGCGTTGCGCAAGGAGCTGTGGGCGTTCCGCGGCAACCGGATCGCGGTGCGGTACCAGTACGAGTGCCACGACGCAGCGGGCCAGTGGTGGCGCAGCTACGGCAACGAGCTGTGGGAGTTCACCGACAAGGGCCTCATGAGCCGCCGCGAAGCCAGCATCAACGACGTCCGCATCGACGAGTCCGACCGCCGCATCTTCGGCCCGCGGCCAGCGGAGGAACGAGGCACACGCCTCCCACTGCACTGACCGGCAACACCCGGGCTGGGTGTGGTCGTCTTGGGCGTCGGTGAAGAACTCGGCTGGTCCGCGGCTACGACTGAGCACCGACCCGGCGCGCCGCTCACGGTCGCAGCACGACCTCCCAGGACCCAGCGGCGCGCCGCCGCTCCCCTCCTCGCGATGCGGCCCGGGGTGATCACCCCGCGGTCGGGGATGCGGAAGCGCAGGGCCGCCACACCTCGCGATCGCCTGCGGTCGTTCCACTTCGGGTACCGGGGAACCTGGGAGGTGTTCGAGCGGTGCGGAGCCGCATGTTCCTGGCGTGGGCTCAGCTCGCACCTCCTGAGGTACTGCGCGGGTTCGTCGCGAGCAGGTCGGGAGGCCCCCTGTTCGAACACTCGAGGTGCGCCGCACGAAGTCCACGGAACCGCGGCGCTGTGCCCGCCCTGGACTCCTGCTACCCGCACCCGCCACGCAGAGGGGTTCTGATCAGGACTGAGGCCCCTGTGCGTCCGTGCGCTCGGTCGGCATCCTCTGCTCCACGGCTTGCCGACAGCAGCGCACCGGCTCACCCCATTTGCGGTGGATCAGGCTCGGCCGAGGGACTTCTGCGAGCACTGGGGGATGTCGTCCCGCGCACTGCGAAAGCCGCTCTGGTGTCCACCGCACTGGCGTTCGGGGTGAGCGGGTGCACGCTCCCGATCGCTCTGACGGCACCCCCGCTGCTCCTCCGACCGTCACGGTGACCCAGCCCGCGCCCCCCGGCACCGTCCGCGTCCACCGGGTCCTCTGGATCGGCCGGCCCCGCCTACCCCACCGCAAGCCCTGCCCTGACCTGCACCGGGAGGGGGCGCACGCTCCGGCCTGCGACGGGCCGGGTGCCGAGGAGTTCACGCAGGAGTGGATCCGCTTCTCCGAGGCGTGCTACCGGCGCCAGATCTCCAAGCCCACCTGCCACGCCTTCGACGCCGCCACCGCCGACCGGCTCGGCTGGGAGGCGCCCTACACCTCCTACGGCGGTGGGCAGACCTCCACGCCCACCTACTCCTCGGGATCGTCCTCGTACTCCCTCTCGGCCGGCGCGATGAGCTGGCTCTCCTCGAACTGGCCGACGCTGTACGACGCGCTGGCCGAAGGTGATGCCGCTGCCGCGCGCGAAGCCATCACCGACTACGGCCCGGACCCCGCTTACCAGGCGAAGATCATCGCGCAGTTTCAAGGCGGCGTACCCGTCCGACGCAGCCGAACTAGGCCTGTGAAATCGCTACCCGGTGCCGCGCAGGAGGTTTCGGACCCAGGTGACGGGGCTGGGCCGGGACCCGGTGCGCTGCTGGGTGCGCAGCGGCGGGAACGGCGCGTGCGGTTCGGTCTGGTACCAGAACGCCGTGCCCGCGATGTCGGCGTCGGTCAGCGGCAGGTAGCGCCCGCCCACCTTCCAGCCGAGCGCCTGCACGGTGACCCGCAGGTCCTGCTCGAAGCAGATCGGGTCGCGCAGGTGCCAGCGGTACATGCCGAACCGTTGGTGCGGGCGGTAGACCTCGTGCGGCGGCAGCACTTGGTTCAGACCCAGCTGGCCGGTCGAGTAGGGGACGTAGCGGCCGCCCACGTCGAAGTTCCACGCGCCGCCGAAGTAGTCCTCGGTGCCGGTTCCGCAGATCGTCGGGTGCTCCTGGTCTCCGTCCAGGAAGAACTTCACCTCGCCCTCGCCCCACCACCCCGGCGCGCCGGGCTGAACGGCCAGGTACGTGCCGACGTACCGACCGGTGCCGATGATCCCGTCGACGATCGTGTGCACCGCCGGTTCCCCGAGCGGGTTGCTGCGCCGCCAGCTCGCGTGGAAGTGGCCGATCCGCTCCGGAAGGTCCCGCTCCTGGTAGGTCACCTGGTAGTAGACCGGGAGGGTGCGGCGGGTGGTGTTCTCCAGCGTGATCGTGGCGCGCCTGCGGAACGGCATGGGCCAGTAGCTGTTGAAGCCGCCTGCGGGCGCGACGACCACGACCTCGGAGTCGACCAGTGCGAGTTCGGCCCACCCGTTGCAGAAGAAGTCGCCGAGCGGCACTTCCACGGACGGCTGCTCCTCGTCGTCCCAGAACATCCGCAGCACCAGGTCACGCACGCCGGCCACCTCGGTGGTCAGCCAAATGTGCTGGACGACGCCGGGACCGGCGACGTCGGCCAGCGTCTCGGTCCGGCCGGCGCCCAGCGCGATCGACGGCGAGACCTTCCAACCGGCTCCCAGGTCCCGCGCCGCGGACGCACCGGTGCCCTCGGTGGCCCGCGCACCCGCACCCTTCGCTCCGGTCGGGTTCTCCGGGGAGACCGACCGCGTGCGCCTCGTCGGTAACTGCCAGAGCTCCTCCACCACGCCTCCCATCACGGCTCGTACAGCGACGGCCAGACCTCCTGCCACGGGGCGATCCGCCCCTCGCACAACCAGATCGGCACCTGGTCGTTGATGCCCGGGTACCCCAGTTCGCCGCGGAAGGTCGTGAGCTGCCGCGTGCTGCGGCAGTTCGCGCGCAGCGGTTCGGAAACGCCGACGACCAACGCGGACGCCGTGTCCGGTGGCGGGCCGAAGAACCAGTAGCCGCGGTGCGGGCTGTGCGCTTCCGGCAACCCGCGCTCCCGGCCGTAGCGGTCCAGCGCGCTCGCCTGCCAGAAGTGGGCCGTCACCAGGGGCGTGCCGCGGGCGGGCAGCGTGCGGTGCTCGTGGGCGACGGCGTCGGCCAGCTCCCGCCACCCCGCGCTGCCGCGCACCGTCGGTGCGGTGAGCGCGCTCGTCCCCGGCAGCGGGTGGGGCAGGACGACCAGCAGCACCGACAGCACGGCCGACACCGGCCACACCACCCCGATCACGGCGGCGCGCCGCGGTGTCGCGGCCGTGCGGTTGAGGAGTTCGACCGCTCCGGCGGCGAAGCACAGCGGGAACAGGCCCGCGCAGTAGTAGTAGCGGCCACCGCTGACCAGGAACACCACCAGGACGACCACGCACGTCCAGCCGAGGAACCGGTACGGCGCCAGCGCGGCCGACCGCAGCAACCGCCACAGGCCGTAGCTGAACAGGACGGCGCCGGCGACCACCCCGGCCACCAGCACGCTCAACGGCACGAACGCCAGCGGCCCGCTCGCGGTGGTCGCCGTCTCCTCCCGCACCGCGCTCACCAGCCTCAGCTGCGGCCACCCGTGCCGGTGCTGCCAAGCCAGGTACGGCAGCGTCGACAGGACCGCCACCACGGCGCCCGCCCACAGCGCGGGACGGCGGAGGACCTCGCGCGGGCCGAGCACCGCCACGGTGAGGAAGCAGGCCGCCCACAGCACCGCGATCAGGTACTTCGCCTGGACCGCGACGGCGCCGGTGAGTCCGATCAGCAGCAGTGAGAGCCCGTCGCGCAGCCGCACCCACCGCACCACCAGCCACGTCGTGACCGCCCAGGCGACCGCGTCGACCGACTGGGTCTGGAGCAGGCTCCCACCGCTCACCGTCTGCGGCGAGATGGCGTAGGTGGTCGCGGCCAGGGCTTGCGCACCACGCCCTCCACCGAACTCCTGCGCGATGAGCCCGGTGATGAGCACCCCGACGACCGCGGCGAGGACGGCGGGCAGGCGCACGCCGATGCGCGCGCCGCCGAGCACGGCCTCCCCGATGCGCGCGAGCAGCGGCATCAGCACCGGCTGGTCGGCATAACCCCAGCTCAGGTGGTGTCCCGCCGCCAACAGGTAGAGCTCGTCGGCGAACCACTCGCGGGTCCCGGCGAGGGGGACGAGGAGCGCGGCCAGACCTGCGGCGATCAGGCACAGCGGGCCCCACGCCACCGGCGGCCGGCGGGGCGGTGCGTGGTGCGGCTGGCGGAGCGAGTCCACTCCCGTCCTCTACCCCCTGCAGCACCGGTCCTATGCCGCACGGCGGGGTTGACCGGCTGCTGGGCACGGGTAGTCCAGGAGGACCAGCAGTTCGTGGAGGGAGGACCATGGCCGCAACGCCGCTGCTCGACCGCTGGCGCGGAGACCCGGGCGAGCCCGAACAACCCGACAACCCCGAGAACCCGGGCGGCCCGACCACACCGAGCGGCCCCGAGAACCCGGGCGGGCCGACGAGCCCGGACAAGCCGGAAGCCCCCTCCCCCGCGAAGCCGGCCGCACCCGAGGTGCCGGACGCCCCCGAGAACCCGGACGAGGACCACGAGCCCTCGCGGCTCCGCTGAGGAGGCACCGATGAGCGACGCGACCTTGCCCACCGGAGCCGACTGCACGCTGACCTTCGTGGGCACCGCGACCACGCTCCTGCGGCTCGGACCGTTCACGCTGCTGACCGACCCCAACTTCGTGCGGCGCGGCCAGTGGATCTACATCGGACACGGCATCGTCACGAAACGGCGCACCAACCCGGCGATGACGATCGACGAGCTGCCCCCGCTGGACGCCGTGGTGCTCTCACACCTGCACGGCGACCACTTCGACCGGGTCGCCGAACGGGAGTTGGACCGCGACCTCCCCCTGGTCACCACGCCCCACGCCGCGGACAAGCTGCGCAAGTGCGGGTTCGCCGAATCCGTGCCGATGCCCCGGTGGAGCCAGTGGTCGATGAGCAAGGACGGCGCACACCTGACCGTCACCTCGCTGCCGGGCCGCCACGCGCGGGGTGTGGTGGGTGTCGTCGCGCCACCGGTGATGGGCACCCTGCTGGACTACGAGCCGCCCGGGCGCCGGCGGCTGCGGATGTACATCAGCGGCGACACGATCATGCACGCCGACCTCGCCGAGATCCGCAGGCGCTACCCGGACATCGACCTCGCCCTGGTGCACCTCGGTGGAACGCGGCTGCTCGGCCACCTGCTCAGCCTGGACCACGAGGAAGGGGCCGACCTGCTGGAGCTGCTGCGCCCACGGCAAGCGGTTCCGATCCACCACTCCGACTACGGGCTGTTCACGTCACCGCTGTCGGAGTTCCAGGTCGAAGTCGCCCGCCGCGGGATCCCGGGGGTGGTGTACGTGCTCCCGGGAAGGCCGCACGACATCGCCCTGCCCGCGCCGCACTCCGGCTGACCGGGAGCGCGGAGACCCGTACTCGCCGGAGTTTCAGCCCGGCTCGCCGCGGCGCTTGCGGTGCGCGACCCACGCGAAGTCGACCGCGGCGATCACGGCGAGCGCGACCAGGACCCAGCCGAGCCACGCGAGCTCGGGGATCCACAGCAGCACCAGCACTCCGGCGACGGCGCAGAACAACAACCCGAACCCGGCCAGCCACAGCCGGAGGGTCAGCGCGCTGCGCGCGTAGGGCGCGCCCGCGACACCGGCCATCGGGTCGTGGTAGCCGGGCAGTCCTCGCTCGTACTCGGCACGGGAACGCTTCTTCATGCTCCTGGACTACCCGCCCGGCACGGTGAAGCACACGTGCCTACGAGCGCGAGGATTCCGGCGCGGGTTCGGCGCGCAACGAGGCTTCGATCTCCTCCAGGCTGCGGTTCTTCGTCTCGGGCAGCCACCGGACCAGGTAGGCGAGACCGACGGTGCCGAGCAGGGCGTAGAGCCAGAAGACGCCTGGAGCTCCGAGCGCCTGGATGAGGGTGAGCACGCTGATCGACACCGCCAGGTCCAGCCCCCAGTGCGTGACGATGCCGAACGAGGCCGCCTTGCCCCGCACGCTGTTCGGGAAGATCTCGCTGTTGACCAGCCAGATCGCGATGCCGAGGCTGCAGGCGAACGCCGCCTCGTACACGATCAGCGCGCCGATCACGCCGAACGCGACCGGTCCGCGCAGCGGCTGGGTGAACAGGGCTCCGACGACGACCAGCGCCGCGATCACGACCACCGTGCCGCCCAGGATCAGCGGGCGACGGCCGAGCCGGTCGATGAAGACCAGCGCCAGCACGGTGAACAGGACGTTGACCGTGCCGATGCCCACCGAGGCGAGGATGGCCGCTGCGTCGCCGAAACCCGCGTTCGTGAGGATGGTCGGCGCGTAGTAGATGACCGCGTTGACGCCCACGACCTGGCTGGTGCCCGCGGCGGCCACGCCCACCGAAACCCAACGCCGGTAACCGCGGCCGAGCAGCGCTCGGTAGGAGATTCGCTGCTCGGCGTGCGCGGTCGCGGTGATCTCGGCCAGCTCGTCCGCCACGTCCTCCGCGGGACGCGTGCGCAGCAGCACGTCACGCGCTTCGGAGCGGCGACCGCGGCCGACGAGCCAGCGCGGGCTCTCCGGCAGCACGAGCAGGCCCGCCAGCATGACCACCGACGGAACGACGGCCACGGCGAACATCCACCGCCAGTGGCCACCGCTGGAGAGGGCGTAGCCGACCAGGTACGAGGCGAGGATGCCGACGGTGACCATCAACTGGTGCAGCGACACCAGCGCGCCGCGGCGTCGCCGGGGCGCCATCTCGGCGATGTAGGTCGGCACGACCAGCGAGGACGCACCGATCGCCAGCCCCAGCACACCCCGGGAGGCGGTCACCACCACCGCGTCGGAGGCCAGCGCGCACGCGACCGTCGCCGCGGTGAACAGGACGACGACTCCGAGCAGGACGCGCCGGCGCCCGTACCGGTCCGCCAGCGGCCCGCCGCCGAGCACCCCGATCACCGCCCCGACCAACAGCGAGGACACCAGGACCTGCTGCCCGACCGAACTGAGCTCGAACTCGGGCGAGATGTAGAGCAGGGCCGTCGAGATGACCCCGGTGTCGTAGCCGAACAGCAGACCGCCGAGCGCGGCGGTCAACGACGCGCCTACGACGACCGCTCCCCCGCTGCCGGTCCGCGGCTCGACCTCGTTCGTGGACCCCGTCATCGCGCCGCCTCCCTCCGCCAGGGCTGCGCACCGCGCAGCCCGCAGGACGTCGAGCGGTCCACTGGTGACCACTGTGGACATCCGCTTCCGGTGGCCGCGGCACACCGTCCCGCACCGCTGGAGACACCGCAATCCAGTCCGTGGGTGGCCGAACACGACCACGCCTGTCCGAGTGAAACGACGAGCCGCACCAACCGGCAGCGGGCCGTGCAGCGGCGGCCCTCGGACGTTGCCGATCGCGTTCCGCATCCGCAACGAACCCGACACCGACCCGGACAGCGGCCTCCGACACGGCGCGCCACGACCCCAACCAACACAGCGGCCCGCGGGCCGCCACCACCACGGCGGGCAACACGGCGCCAACCACCGCACGGGCCCGCGCCGCGCCGCTCACCGACCTCGGTGCGCAGCAACGAGAGGCCCGCCGACGCGAGCTGACTGTCCTACCCTCCTGCCCGTTCGTGCGGCGGTGGGACCACCAAGCGCCCTGACCACGCCGACCTGGTGCCACGCGTGCACGCGCAAGCTCACCGACACGCGCACCCTTCTGGGGAATCCGAGCGTGTCTCACCTGGTCACGGCGCTGGGTGTCGACATTCGCGCGAAGTTGGATCCGGAGGCGCCGGGGTCAGGACTCGCGCGAAGTGGGAAGCTGAGCGAGCTTGTCCCCCAGTTGCGGCCCACGGATGGCTGGCCCCAGGCGCTGCACCCCAGGCGCTGCCCCTCAGTGGCTGTTCCTCAATGACTGTCCCCCAGTTGCTGCTCCCAGGCGCTGCCCCCAGGTTGCTGGCCCTGAGTTGCTGTCCCTCAGTTGCTGGCCCGCGGTAGCGGGAGTCAGTGTTCGAGTTCGGGGAACTTCTCGAGGCGGCTCTCGAGGTCGTCGGGGGCGTTTGGCAAGCGGAACGCTGGCGCGAACAAGCTGCCCGGGTTGTCGCCCGAGGTCGCCGCCCGCAGGAAGAGCTGCACGCGCACGGGCTCCGGGAGGACGTCCTCGTCCAGGTACGCCACCGGTGTGGTCTCGCCTTCGCCGTCGACCGCCACGCGCAACGCCCACCCGCTCACCTCGTCCCAGGTCAACAGCAACGGCAGTTCAGCCAAGGTGGGGACGCGGGAGTTGAGGACGACGATGACCGTCGCCAGGCCGCTCTCGACGTCGAGGTCGACGGTGCCGACTTCGTCATCAAGACCTTCGGTCACGCTGCGGACGTAGTTGACCAGACCGCTGACCACGGAGACCTTCATGTCCATCGCGAGCCTCTTCCCTGGCGTGGCTTCGTTCCTCCACCGGGTAACCACCCGCGCCCGGTTCCGAACCTCGGAACCGGAACGTTTCTCGCCATGCTCATCGGGTACGCGTCGGGGTGGGCCGAGACGACGCCGGGAGGTGACCATGCCGGAAGAACGGCACCGCGCGCACGAGCCGGACCAGGCAGGGGTACCGGTCGACGACGTCCCCGCGGCCGGCACCGACGAGGACACCCCGTACGACCAGGGCGCGGGTGACCACATCGCACCCGAAGCCCCCTACGCGCCGGAGCGGGACGAGGGCGGGAGCACCCACCACCTACCTGCCGACATGTCGCCGGGTGAGGTGCCGGAACGATGAGGACGCCGAACGAGTTCGAGGCGGGCCGAGCCTCGCGGTGAGCGAGGCTCGGCCCGCCTCGGGTGGTGCGCCTGAGGGAAGGCGTCAGCCGGACGATCAGCTGTCGTTGTCCTCGTTCTCGTCGTCCTTAGCCTTCTCCTTGTCCTTGCTGTCGTCCTCCGCGGTGGCGTAGGCGTCGCCGCCGTCCGCGCTGCCACCGTTGCCGCATTCCGCGTGGGCTTCCTTGAGGAGGCCGATCGCGGGGCAGAAGTTGAAGGATCCGCCGTTGCCGCCGTAGCCACCCTTGCCGCCCTCAGCGGCGGCGGTGGTCACCGACGAGTGGTTGTCCTTGTCGGCCGCGGCGAACGCCGGAGAACCGGCGCTCATCAAGCCCGTAACGGCGATCGCGGTGCCCACGAGACGGACAGAAGCACGCATTCCCAGTACTCCGATCTCTTCGATTCTGAGGATGTTCGTCCGATCGGTCTCGCCGATGGGTTTCGAGGCGTAGCCGTGTGATCAGACGAGATCATCTTGGCACTGGGAGATCGATCTCTGCACGCTCATCAACGCAATTCGACGGAAGATCACCCGGCTGGTCGTCGACAACCCGGGGAACCCAACCCTACGAATGCGAGACGCATTTCCAATCGCGCGCGAGAACCGATTGATGTTCGTATTCACGTTCTTCTCCCGCACATCCGGTCGGACCGCGGTGCTCGGCCGAAGTGGAAAATCTTCCGATTCCCTCACGGCCCACTTCGACCGAGCGCGGCCCCGGCGCGGGGAGCGGCAGCACACCGCGGCGAATTCGGTCCGCGTTCAGCACCGGGATGAGCAACCCAACACGGGGGTGGACCGAAGCGCGGAACACCTGCAGTGCTGCCGAACAGGAAGGCCAGAGCCCTCAGAACGCGAAAACACTACCGGTGGAGCGGTGGAGCTCGCACGCGTTGTCAGCGGAGTACTGGTACGTGACGATCCGGTCGTTCCAGTTCCCCTGCGCGGTCGCCTTCACCGACCGGCGGTCCTTGGTGCACTGCTCGGTCGACTGGACCCCGGCCCTCAAGTTCTCGAAGTTCCCGTTCGCCGCTCGCAGTTCCTCGCACGCGGCCGCAGCGCGCGGGTGGTCACCGCCGGCGGGGTCGCACTGCAAGACGACGCTCCGCGAGTTCTGGCCGTCCGCGATCGTCAGGGTGAACGTGCTCTGCGCGGCGCTGGCTTGCGTGCCCTGCGCGCTGCCGGCCTGCGGATCCTGAGCAGTGCCGCTCTGCGGCCTCTCCGCGCCGCTCGCCTGGGGGTCTTGCGCGTTGCTCGCCTGCGGGTTGTGCTGATCGCTGTACAGCGCACTGCTCTGCGCGCTGTGCTGATCGCTGTACAGCGCACTGCTCTGCGCGCTCTGCTGATCGCTGAGCAGCAAGCTCTGCGGGGTGTCGCTCTGCGGATTGTCGTCGGCCCCGGCATAGGCACCCACGGGGAGCAGCGCCAGGGTCACCGCTGCGGCGGCGACCCCCACGATTCGACTCAACCGAACCTCGTTCATGAAATGGCGTCCTTCCTGCTAGGTCATGGATGTGGCCACGCCCATTCGTCATACCGCATCCCCGATATCACCTCTCGAGCAAATCCAAGACGCTACCTGACCGTGCTACTCGCAGAAGTGGCCGTTCGACCCGATCCGAAACACGCGCGGATATTCACCGCGCGGGACCTCGGGACCACGGCATGACAGACCGAAAGTGGGACCTCCCTCGAGTGGCGATCACAACGCACACCAACCGATTTTCGGCGGCCACTCGGAGCGATCTTCTTCCTGATCGGACAGCGGTGACGTGATCGACCCGGTGCCCGCATCCCCGCTCACCACAAGGGTTTCTGCGTCCTGGACCACTCCTCATCACCGCATGAGGTGAGCCGAAGAGCCTTGAGTTGCGGCATTCCACGGCGGTCGAGTTATGTTCTAAGCGGCCTCGCCGCGGGGCCGAAGCAATCCCAGGGGAAACCCGAGGTGGATTTGGAATCCAATGCTGTTGATCGGCGATTTCCGCGGGATTAATTTTCCGAAGGTTGATCTGAGAAAGGTTCCTCTTATGCTGAATGCGAAGCGCGTTGTCGCTGCGACGGTTCTGGGACTGCCGCTGCTGCTCGCCGCCCCCGGGATGGCCATGGCTGCCGGCGACGGTAGCAAGGGCGGGCACCCGGCGGACCCGTCGTCGTGGCTCCAGGTCCAGAACCAGGAGAACGCCACCGAGCAGGCCAACAAGCACGAGTCGGCGATCTACCAGTTCAACGTGGGTAGCGGCAAGCCGTCGGCTGCGGTGTGGAACCCCCAGTCCAACGAGAACACCACTGACCAGGAGCAGGAAGCTGAGCAGGAGGAGGAGCGGGCCTCCGACGAGGGCGGCAACTGATCGCTGACTCCTAGTTCTTGAGGCGTATCAGCAACGCAGGCTTGGCCCGGCGACCCCGTCGCCGGGCCAAGTTCCACTTCGAAGGCCTCGCGGCGCTCCGCGCCTCATCCGAACTCTCCCTCAGACTCTCAGGAAGTCCTCGCATGCGAAAAGATCACGCCACCGAGGTGGCGTGATCTTTTCCGTGTTCAGCACCATCGCCGCCGTGGCGGGTGCGACGGTGCCGGGCCGTCGTCGCCGACCACCGCCGCATGGTCGGCGGGTGAACTCGGCCGGTGACGACGTGCCCGGCAACCGCCCAGGGGGCGGAGACCGAGGGGAACAGCCGTCCGCCCCCGTGGAGGCAGGACGCGCTCAGTCCTCGCCCTGGTCCTGCTCCTGGTCGGTCGCGCTGGAGTTGATCTGCTGGGCCCAGTTCATGGCCGCCTGCTCGCCGTCGCTGCCGATGCTCACCTGGGTCAGCGGGGACACGTTGATGTTGTTCTGCACGGTGCCGGCTTCCTGGGCCTGCGCGTGGATCTCCGACGGATCAGGCTTGTCGGCGGCCGCTGCCGCGCCGCCGGCTCCGAACGACGCCGTCAGGAGGAGGCCGGCGAGCACGCCGGCTCGCCGAGCAGTGCGCGTGCCGCGCCCGTTCTCGTGTGGTGAGTTCACTTCGACTTCTTCTCCGCTTCCTGGTCCTTGCTGTCGTCTTCGGCCGTGGCGTTGGCGTCGCCGCCGTCCGCGCTGCCGCCGTTGCCGCAGAAGGCATTGCCGAAAACGAGCGCCGGGCAGAAGTTCCCCTTGCCACCGTCGCCACCGTGGCCGCCGTTGCCCCCCTCGGCCGCGGCGATGGTCACCGACGAGTGGTTGTCCTCCTTCTTCGAGTCCGCCGCGAACCCGGGCGATCCCACCGCGAGCAGGCCGACGGCAACCGCCGTGGCACCCATCAGACGCGCAGAAGTGCGCATGCCGTTCCTCCGATTCTTCATGACTCCACAAAGCCGGACCACGGTTCCCCTGGATCGCACTCCCGAACTCCGGTGGGGAACTTGTTGATCAGGCGGAGTCACTCTTGCACCCCGCGGCATGGTGTTGCCCGCTCCGACACTCCAAGAGGTACCTCAAAACCCCCGAAAGGGATTCGTGCAGGGAAGGAAGGCGAAGCGTCCTCAGGGATTGGTGCAGGGAAGGAAAGCCAAGTGTCCTCATAGGACGACAAGGTGCCGGCCCCCCGCGTGGGGACCGGCACCTGACAGGGATTCGCTTCCAGCGGCTGGTCAGACCTGGAAGACGTTGCCCTCTTAGTCCAGCTCGATCAGCTCCAGCTCCCCGACGTCACTGACGTTGACGCAGTTGAGCGCGTTGATCAGCTTGCCCTCGTTCTTGCAGACGTTGACCTGGGTGGTGTTGTCCTTGATCTCCGTGTCGCCACCGCCGTTGTGGCCGCCGTAGCCACCCGCGAACGCCGGAGAGCCCACTGCCAGCAGGCCGGCAGCCGCCACAGTGGCGCCCAAAACACGCAGCGAAGTGCGCATCTGAAACTCCTCACATGTTCATGTTCACCGTGATTTCGCCACCCGTCTTCGCGTCGTGCAAGGACTTTCACCGAACTGCTCAGGACGGGCACCACTCACGGTTCACCAAGCCTGCGCGTTCCGCCGCCCGCGGTCCGCGAAAGTGGGAAATCCCCCACCCGACGGCGAATCCAACGCGAAAGCGGTACGAGAACGGTCCGCTGATCCACCCCCGAACCGGAGCGTAGCAACACTTTTCACCTCCCACGGCGGTTCCGCCGCCACCAACGCCGCACCCGGCCGGACCCGCCAGAAGCGAACCGGTTTCGCGGAGTTCCCGGCACGCGCAGGTTGTAGCGCACACCGAGCATCCGGATTCCGAAGCACACCGCCGCCGCCAGCAGCGCCGTCACGACGCCGTGGACCTCGGTGCTCACCGCGACGACGGTCAGCGCCGCGCCGATCAGCGCGGGCACCGCGTAGAAGTCACTGGTCAACACCGAGGGAACTTGCCTGATCGCCATGTCCCGCACCGTGCCGCCGCCCACCGCGGTGAGCGCGCCGAGCAGGACCGCCTGCACACCGCCGAGGCCGTACTCGAGGGCCTTGCTCGCACCGGTCACCGAGAACACGCCCAGCCCGACCGCGTCGAAGATCGTGATGAGACCGGTGAACCGCTCCAGCTCCACGCTGAGGAAGAACGCCGTCAGCGCCCCGGCCGCGGCCACGCCCAGGTAGAGCACGTCGTTGAAGGTCGCGGGTGGCAGCGAGCCGATCAGCACGTCCCTGATGATCCCGCCGCCGAGCGCGGTCATCATGCCGAGCGTGATGACACCGACCAGGTCAAGCCGGACCGCGCGCACGGCGGTGAGCGCACCGTTGAGCCCGAAGGCGAAGGTTCCGGTGAGGTCGAGGGCGAGCAGGAGCGGAGTCTGAGACATGCGCACATTCTCGCCCACCTGCCGCACCGGTGATCACCGCCCGTGATCGTCACCAGCGCAGAGCGTGCAGCGGGACGCGAGCGACCGAACGGGCACGGCGGAACGGGTTCGGGTCCGGGGGGCGGATGGGTAAGCGGAGGGGTGTGAGCTGTTCCGATGTCCTGCGGGAGGGGTCATGCCGCAGCGAGAGGCCGGTGCCGAGGAGTTCGTGCCGTCCCGGGGCGGGCTACCGGCCATGGAGAAGGCCGTCCGGGAGTGCCGCGGGTGCGACCTGCACGAGAACGCCACCCAGGCCGTGTTCGGGGAGGGCGCGGCCCGAGCACGCGTCATGTTCGTCGGAGAGCAACCGGGCGACTCCGAGGACGTGCAGGGCCACCCCTTCGTCGGGCCCGCAGGACGAACGCTGGACCGCGCCTTGCAGGAGGCCGGTCTGCGACGGGACGAGGTCTACCTGACCAACGTCGTCAAGCACTTCAAGTTCGAGCAGCGCGAACGCGGCAAGCGGCGCATCCACAAGAAGCCGAGCGCGACCGAGGTGCGCGCGTGCCGACCCTGGCTGACCGCCGAGCTGCGGCTGGTCAAGCCGCAGCTCGTGGTCTGCCTCGGGGCGACCGCGGCGAAGGCGCTGCTCGGCAGCTCGTTCCGCGTCTCCGAGCACCGCGGGGCCGTGCTCGACTTCCCCGCCGACGCGGGCCTGGGCGAGAGCGCTCCGGACTCCGTCGTGGCCACGGTGCACCCCTCCTCGGTGCTCCGCGCAGAGGACCGCGACGCGGCGTACCGGCAGTTCCGGGACGACCTCCGCGCCGCGGTCCAGGTGCTCGGCTGAGCTCAGCGGACGTCCGAGGCGACCTCCGTCTCGCGCGGTCGGTCCTCCGACTCCTCCGCGGTGGAGCGGGGAGCCTGGGCGAGGTGGTCGCGGTCCTGCCGGAGGGCCTTGTGGAAGGCCACGCAGATGCCGACGAGGATGATCGCGAACGGTGTTCCGGTCAGCACCGAGGCCTTCTGCAGCCCTTCGAGACCACCGGAGACCAGCAGCACGGCCGCGACTCCGGCCAGCAGCACGCCCCACAGCAGCCGCACCCAGGTCTTCGGGTTGGGCTCGCCGCCCGTGGACAGCTCGCCCAGCACCACCGTGCCGGCGTCGGCCCCGGCGACGAAGAACACCCACAGCACGACCAGCGTGATCACCGACATGACTCCGGCGAGCGGGTACTGCTGGATGAACACGAACATGCCGGCCGCCGGGCTCTCCTGCACGGTCTGCGCGATGTCCCCGGCCAGCCCGCTGCGCGCCAGGTGCAGCGCCGCGCCGCCGAAGACCGCGATCCAGATCATGCTGACCACGCTGGGCACCAGCACGGTGGCCGCGACGAACTCGCGGATCGTGCGACCGCGCGAGATGCGCGCCATGAACAGCCCCACGTAGGGCGCCCAGGCGATCCACCAGGACCAGTAGAAGACGGTCCAGCTGCCCATCCACCCGTTGTCCGGGCTGAAGGCGTCGAGCCGGAAGCTCATCGGCACGATCTCGCTGAGGTAGTCGCCCAGGCCCTCGGTGAACGCGTTGATCTGGGTGATGCTCGGGCCCACCACGACGTAGAAGATCAGCAGGACCGGGGCGATGAGCATGCTGATGTTGGACAGCCACTTGATGCCGTGCTCGATCCGGGTCGTCGCCGACCCCATGAACGCGGCGGTGGTCAGCGCCAGCACGACCAGCTGCACGATGATCCCGGTGGGCAGGCCGAAGGTTTTGCCCAACCCCGCGGTCATCTGCAGACCGGCCTGGCCGAGCGCCACGGCGATGCCGAACACCACGGCCAGCACCGCGAGCACGTCGATGACCTTGCCCAGCGGCCCGTCGACACGATCTCCGAGCAGCGGCCGGAAGATCGCGCTGAGCAGTCCGCGTTCTCCCTTGCGGTGCGTGAAGTAGGCGACCGCCAGTCCGGCGACCGCGTAGATCGCCCAGGGGTGCAGCGCCCAGTGGAAGAACGAGTACTGGATCGCCACTCCGGCGGCCTCGTCGGTGCCGGGTGGTGCGAGCTCGAAGGGCACTTCGACGTAGTGCGACAGCGGCTCCGCCAAGCCCCAGAAGATGATCGCCGGTCCCATGCCGGCTTGGAACATCATGGCGAACCACGACATCCGGCCGAACTGGGGCCGGTCGTGGTCCGCGCCGAGCTTGATCCGGCCGTGGCTGCTCAGACCCAGGTAGAGGACGAACACGAGGAAGATGTTCGCGGTGAGCAGGAAGAACCAGCTCAGGTCCGCGACGACGTGGTTGAACAACCACGTCGTCGCGGCGCCGAACCCGTTGGGGCTCACCGCTCCCCACAGGACGACCAGGGCCGAGACGGCGATCGACACCGTGAGAACGGTATGATTCGTCGCCCGCTGCTTCAGCGAGTTTGTCATTGTGAAATTTCCTGATTCACCAGCTTGGAGAACTTCGGCACGAGCGGAATGCACCGTCGTTCCCGCGCGGAGAACGACGGGTTTCGACAGGCGTGATGACCCTCCTCACAGGACGCCCGTGCGGGCGTCGCCGGCTGTCGAGGCACCGGCATCGCGATCTCGTCCAGCGCCGCAGAGTCGACCTCGGCGCGACTTCACCCGGGTCGCACCGGAAAAGGCGAACTGGTACTCCTGCGCCGTGGCGGCGGGACGTCTTTCGTTGTGCTTCCGATGAGGCTGTCAGCTTCCCCGCGCTCGATCAAACGAATCCGGGGGATCGAGCTAGACGGATTTTGAAAGGCGTCGATAGAGAGCTTCTATCAGCGCTGCGCGTCGGCGCTCTCGTCGTGCTCGGCGCTGGTGTCCGGTGGCCCGTCCCCGCCGGCCGGGTACTCCTGCATCGGGACCAGGCAGCGCTCCCACGCCGACAGGACGGGGTCGAGCAGCCGCCACGCCTCTTCGGCCTCGTCGCCGCGAATGGACAGCGCTGCGTTGCCGCTGAGCGCGTCCAGCAGCAACCGCCCGTACGGCGGCAGGTCCGGCTCGGTCATCTGCGCGGTCAGCGTGAGCGGCGCGAAGCTGCGCACCTGCGCGCCCGCACCCATCAGGTCGAGCGACACGGTCTCGTGCTCCAGTCCGAAGCGGAGCACGTTGGGCTGCACCTCGCCGGCGCTGCCGAAGGGCAGGTGCGGCACCGGCTTGAAGTGCACGGCGACTTCCTTGCGGTTGCTGCCCAAGGCTTTGCCGGTGCGCAGCCGGAACGTCGTCCCGGCCCAGCGCCGGCTGTCGAGCTCCAGCTGGACCTCGGCGTAGGTCTCGGTCTCGCGCTTCGGGTCCACACCCTCCTCGTCGACGTAGGCGGGCACGACACTGCCGTTGAGGCGACCCGCCCCGTACCGCGCCCGTCGCGTGCCGCGCACGACGTCGTCGTCGGAGAGCGGGCGCACCGAGCGCAGCACGTCGACCTTGCGGTCGCGCAGGTCCCGCTCGCTGAGGCTGTTCGGCGGTTCCATCGCCACCAGGCACAGCAGCTGCAGCAGGTGGTTCTGGACCATGTCACGCAACGCGCCCGCGTTGTCGTAGTACCCGGCCCTGCCTTCCAGCGCGAGGTCTTCGTCCCAGACGATCTCGACCTCGCTGATGTGGGCGCTGTTCCACACCGGCTCGAGCACGCGGTTAACCAGCCGGGCGCCGAGCACGTTCTCCACGGTCGCCATGGCGAGGAAGTGGTCGACCCGGAAAACCGCGTCCTCCGGCACCATTCCGGCGAGCATCTGGTTCAGTTCCACTGCGCTGTCGAGGTTCTCGCCGAAGGGCTTCTCCAGCACGATCCGGCTCCCGCCCGGAAGCCCACATCGTTCCACTGTGGACAGCGCAGAGGAGAACAGGCTCGGCGGCAGCGCGAGGTAGACCGCCAGCGGCCCCTCGCCGGCGATCACGGCGGCGACCTCGTCGGGATCGGTGACATCGGCGCGGACGAACCGCGCGGCACCGGCGACGGCTCGCCGCGCTTCGGCCGGCAACTCGTCCCCGTGCTCGTCGAGCTGTTCGGCCGCCCAGGACCGGAACTGCTCGGTGTCCCAGTCGTCCTGGTCGGAGCACACCAGCTCGAACGAGTCGTCGAGGTGTCCTCGCGCGCAGAGCGCGGCCAGGCCGGGCAGGAGGAACCGGGCGCAGAGGTCGCCGGTGGCACCGAAGACCGCCAGCCGGTTGATCATTCCGAACCTGCCTTCCGCCTCAGGAGTGGGTCCGCCGTTGATGATCACACCGATGCGGTCGGACGCCTACCGGTCTCCGCGCCGGCGGCCGCGCAGCGCAGGACATCAGCGCGGGAACGGGAAGCAGCACAGTCGTGGCGGAGCGGCGATGACGCGCGGTCCAGCGGGCGGCGTCTCCGTTCTCGACCGCAGCACTCGCCCGCATCGCGCTCCACCGGTGTCGAACTGCCGTTCCGCCCCGGAACGCAGTGCAGCACGAACCGCCCCAGGGCCGCTCACGGCTACCCGGTGCGGCGAGCGCGCAAACTCCCCCGATGCCCGTGTTGACGCGCTAGGAACCCTGCTCGCACCATTGCGCTATCAGCAATCCGGTGCGTCATCGGCAACACCGGCTTGCCGCACGTCGTTGGAGGGGCTGATGAGGATCCTGATCGCCGACGCCTTTCCCGAGGAACACCTCGACCGGATCGCTGCAGCGCACGACTGCGCGTACGAGCCGGACACGACCGCGAACCAGCTGACCGACCGGATCGGCGACCGCGAGGTGCTGGTCGTGCGCAGCACGCGCGTCACCGCCGAGACGTTGGCGGACGCGCGGTCCTTGCGGCTGGTGGTCCGGGCCGGGTCGGGGACGAACACCATCGACCGCGACGCCGCCTCCCGCTTGGGCATCCACGTCGCGAACGTGCCCGGGCGCAACGCCGTCGCGGTCGCCGAGCTCGCGCTGGCGCTGTTGCTGGCCCTCGACCGCAACATCCCCGACACCGTCGCCGACCTGCGTGCCGGGCGGTGGGACAAGAAGCGCTACTCCCGCGCCCGCGGCTTGCTCGGGCGCGACGTCGGCGTGATCGGCCTCGGCCAGATCGGGCTGGCCTTCGCCGAGCGCGCCGCCGCCCTCGGCACCCGCGTGCACGCGGTGGCCAAGCCGAGTCGCGCTCCGGAGACGCTGGAACGCGCGCGGGACATCGGGATCACCTTCGTGGACGACCTCACCGTACTCGCGCGCACCTGCGACGTGCTGTCACTGCACCTGCCGTCCTCGGACACCACGCGGCACCTCGTCGACCGCGAGCTGCTCGCGCACGTGCAGCCGGGGACGATCCTCCTCAACACCGCGCGCGGTGACCTCGTCGACGAGGACGCGCTGATCGAGGCGATGGACAGCAAGGGTGTGCGGGCCGGCATCGACGTGTTCGTCGACGAGCCCGGGACGCCGACCGGCACCATCGACTCCCGGCTGGCCGCCCACCCGCACGTCTACGGCACCCACCACATCGGCGCCTCCACCGAGCAGGCGCAGCACGCGGTGGCCGAGGAGGTCGTGCGCGTGGTCGAGGAGTTCGCCGCCGGGACCGTGCTGCACTGCGTCAACCCGGAGGCGGCCGACTTCGCGCCGTCCGCAGCGGTGAGCGAGGTGCCATGAGCGCCCCGCGCACCGAAGCGCCGACCGCGAGGATCACGGCGCGGTTGCCGCGGGGCTTGGTGCTCGACCACCGGCCGGGTCACCGGCCGGCCGATGCCGCGCGGGTCCGGGAGGCCTACGACTCGGGCCGGTTCCCGCGCGGGCCCGGGCCCGCTGCCGTGGTGTACCGGATCGCGGAGGGCGGGCACGCGCAAACCGGCGTGCTCGCGGAGGTGGCCGTCGACGACTACCGCACCGGGCGGATCCGGCCGCACGAAGCCACCCAGCCCGAGCGGGAGCGGCGGCTGACCGAGTTCACCGAGCTCTCCGGCGTCGAGCAGATGCCGGTGATGCTCGCCCACTCCCCCAGCCCCGGCCTGCGGTCGGCGATCCGCCGGATCACCGCCGCCGAGCCCGACCTGGACTTCGGGACCGAGGACGGCGCGCGGCACACCGCGTGGATCCGGCAGGACGGTGAGCTCGCGCGGGCGGTCGAGCAGGGGATCGGCGGCATCGAGGGCGCGCACATCGCCGACGGCCACCACCGGATGGCCGCAGCCGAGCACTACGCCGCCCGACGCCGCCACCTGGGCCCGGACCACCCGGCGGCGTTCACGCTGGCCGCCCTCTTCCCCGCCGATGAGCTGCGCGTCTTCGGCTACCACCGCTGCGTGCCGGTGGAGGGCGCTTCCGCCGCCCGGCTGCTCGACGAGCTCACGTCCCTCCCGGTGACCGCGTGGTGGGAGCAGTGCGCCACCGCCACCCCGGAACCCGGCGTCGTCGTGGTGCGGTACGGCGACGAGACCTACCGGATGGGTCTGCGCTCGTCCGGTGCGCCTGGGCACGTGCGCGGCTCGTTGGACGTGGTCACCCTCGACGAAGAGGTGCTACCCGCACTCGGCGCCTCGCCGACCTCGTGCGGCAGCGGCGCTCCCGAGCACTGCCGCTACCCCGCCGGTGCGGCGGTGCTGCTCCTGGCCCACCCGCCGACCATCGAGCAGATCATGGCCGTCTCGGACGCGGGCTTGGTGATGCCCCCGAAGTCGACGTGGTTCGCACCCAAGCCCGAGCCCGGGCTCTTCCTCCGCGATCTCACCGGCTCCCCTCTGGGCCGCTGAGAGGCCACCTCCGCGTTCGAGTCCCCCACGCCGTTGACAGCGTGTAATCACTGTGTGGCGCCAACATCGCCCCTTCGTTCACCCGATAGACCTAAATACTTGAAGGTACGGTAACCGCCGGTTACCTTCGACAGGGCAAGTCACGGTTCGGTCACGACACCCCGACCAGGCGCCCCCGACCTGCGGTCGTGCCCGGATCACCCCCGACCAGGAAGGCGAACGTGGGCATCTTCCGGAACGCGGGCCGCACCCCGAGGCCCGCCCCCGTCGCGCAGAGCCCCGGCAAGCCCGCCGCACGCGGTGGTGCACCCCTGACCACCCCCGACCAGGAGGTCACGCGCCCGTGGTAGCCACTCCGCTGAGCACTCCGCAGGACGTCGTCCGCACGCGGTTCCAGCAGGTGGTGGGGCGTCTGCGCGATGCGCTGCCCGGTTCGCCGCTGCGATCTGCCGCCGGCGCCCCCGACCTGCCGCGGCACGCACCGGACGCTCTCCCCGACGGCGACGCGGTGACCGGATCCGCGAGCACGGTCCCGGTCAACGCCGCCGACGGCGTCCGGCTCCACACCGAGGTCGACGGCGACCCGGACGCGCCGGTGACGGTGGTGCTCTGCCACGGGTACCTGGCCGACAGCGCCATGTGGCTCTTCCTGCGCTCCGCGCTGGGCACCGGTGCGCGTGTCGTCTCCTACGACCACCGCGGCCACGGCCGGTCCGCGGTGGGCACGCGAGCTCGGCTCGACCTCGGCCAGCTCGGTGACGACCTGGCCGCCGTCCTCGACCAGGCAGCACCGACGGGACCGGTGGTGCTCGTGGGACATTCGATGGGCGGCATGGCGATCATGTCGCTCGCCGAGCAGCGCCCCGAGCTGTTCGGCGAGCGGGTAGTCGGCGTCGGGCTGGTGACGACCGCGGCGTCGCCGGTCAACGGGCGCGCCGTGCTGCCGCCCGAGACCGCCAACCTCGTGCTGGCCGCCATCGACCGGCTGCGCCTGACCCAGGTTTCCTGCCACGCCATCCGGCACGCGGCGCGGCTGGTGGCGCGGAGCTTCGCCTTCGCCTCCCGGGTGCCGCCGTCGCTGGTCGACTTCCTGCTCCAGCTGACGAGGCCCAACCCCGTGCACGCGCTGGTCTCGCTCATCCCCCAGTTCCTGACCCTGGACAAGCGGGCGGCCCTGCCGGTGCTGGGCCAAGCCGACACGCTCGTCGTCGGCGCCGAGCACGACCAGACGATCGAACCCCGGCACAGCGAGGCGATCGCCGACGCCGTCCCGAACGCGCGCCTCGCGATGGTCCCCAAGGCGGGCCACATGGTCCCGCTGGAACACCCTGCGGTGCTGGGAGAACTCCTGCAAGGCCTCATCACCCGCGCCACCACCCGACTCGCCACCGCGTGACCGCAGCACCCCAGCCGGACAGACCCACCAGTACCCACCGAGGCGAGCAGCAGAGCCGCCGCTCCGGCCGCCATTCCGCCAAGTGCTGTCAAGCTTCGCGCGGCCCTCGACCCGGAACTTCGAGCCTCGAACTTCGCGAGAACCTCGAACGAGAGCCCAGGACGGAGACGGCCCGCAGAGCCGCAAAGGCTTCGAGGCGACCCGCGGGAGAGTCGCCGTCCTAGGTGCAGAACGCAGCCCGCACCACCGCAGGGGCATTGAGGGGCAGCTCGCGGCGGCAGCCACTTCGGCAGGTGTGGCACCCCACTCGCACCGCCGCAGGCATTAGGGGCGACCCCCAGTGGGCCGCCGTTCCAGTTGTGAGACTCAGCCCGAACCGCACGCAAGATCCGGGCGGCTCGCGGCGGCCGCCGCTCCTCCAGGTGCGCGCCTCAGCTCGCACCGCCGCAGGTTCTGAGCGGCTTCGTGGCGAGCACGCCGCGACGCCGCGTTCGAAGTGCTCGAGGAGCGGCGCACGGAGTCCGCGGAGCCGCTCAGGTCTGCCACCCGCACCGCCACGCACAGCCACCCGATCACAGGCGAGACAGCGCGATGTCGGCTTGGACGAGGTTGTCCACCTCCTCCTCGGAGTACCCGAGGGCGGTGAGGATGCGTCGGGTGTCGGCGCCCTGCTCGCGCGGGGCGGAGCGGGCGCTGCCGGGTGTCCGGTCCAGCTTGATGGGGATGCCGATGCCCCGGTAGCCGTCGCGCTCGACGACCATCCCGCGGTGGCGGACCTGCGGATCGGTCAGCGCTTCGCCGACGTCGTGCACCGCCGTCGCCGGCACGCCTCGGGCCAGCAGCGCCTCGGCGAGCTCGTGGCGGTTCCTGCCGGCGATCGGCTCGGCCAGCAGCGCGCGCAACGCCTCGACGTGGTGGACCCGGTCGGCGTTGGTCGCGAACCTGGGGTCGGCGGCGAGCTCCGGGACGCCGAGGACGTGGACGAGGGCGTGGAACAGGCGGTCGTTGCCGCCGCTGATGAAGATCAGCCCGTCCGCGGCGTCGAAGGTGTCGTAGGGCGCGATCGACGGGTGCGCGGATCCGGTGCGCTGCGGGACCTCGCCCGAGGCCAGCCAAGCCGCGGAATGCGGGTGCAGCAAGGAGATCGCGGTGTCCAGCAACGTGCAGTCCACCAACTGGCCCCGGCCGGTGGTGTGCCGGTCGTGCAGCGCCAGCAGGATGCCGGAGAACGCGTAGATGCCGGTGACCACGTCCACGATCGGCACGCCGACCCGCAGCGGCGGACCGCTGCGCTCGCCGTTGATGCTCATCAACCCGCCGTAGGCCTGCAGGATCGCGTCGTAACCGGGGGTGGATCCCATCGGCCCGTCGGTGCCGAAACCGGTGATGCGGCAGTGCACGAGCTCGGGGAAGCGCTCGACGAGGACCTCGTCGGAGTAGCCCCACCCGGCCAGCGTTCCGGCCTTGAAGTTCTCCACGAGCACGTCGGCGTCGGCGAGCAGTTCGCCGAGCAACCGCCGCCCTTCCGCTGAGCCGAAGTCCAGGCAGATGTTGGCCTTGCCGCGGTTGATCGCGGAGTGGTACGCGCTCATCGAGTCGGTGACGAACGGTGGTCCCCACGCACGCGTGTCGTCGCCGGCCGGTGGTTCGACCTTGACGACCTCCGCGCCGTGATCGGCGAGCATCTGCGTGCACAGCGGTCCGGCGAGGATCCGGGACAGGTCGAGAACCCGGACATCTCGCAGGCTGCCGGTCGGTTCTGGTGCGGTCATCGCTGATCCCGTTCGCTCAGTAGGACTTCGGCAGTCCGAGGACGTGGTGGGCCACGTAGTTCAAGACCATCTCCTGGCTCACCGGCGCGAGCCGCAGGATGCGCGATTCCCGGAAGTAGCGCTCCACGTGGTACTCGCGGGCGTAGCCCATGCCGCCGTGGGTCTGGACAGCCTGGTCGGCTGCTTGGAAACCGGCTTCGGCGCACAGCCACTTGGCCATGTTCGCCTCCTTCCCGCACGGCAGGCCCTGGTCGTAGCGCCAGGCGGCGTTGCGGGCCATGAGCTCGGCGGCGTCGAGGCGGGTCGCCGCCTCGGCGAGCGGGAAGGCGATGCCCTGGTTCTGCCCGATCGGCCGGTCGAAGACGACCCGCTCCCGGGCGTAGCGGACGGCTCGGTCCAGCGCGGCCCGGCCGATGCCGAGGGCTTCGTGCGCCAGCAGGATGCGTTCCGGGTTGAGCCCGTCCAGGAGGTAGGTGAACCCCTCACCCTCCGCCCCAACGCGGGCGCTGTCGGGCACGAACAGGTCCTCGATCACGACCTCGTAGGAGGACACCGCGTTGCGCCCGAGCTTCGGGATCGGGCTCAGGTGCACGTGCCGGGGATCGATGTCGATGAGGAACAGCGACATGCCGTCGATCGACCGGGTCACGTCTTCCCGCCGGGTCGTTCGGGCGATGAGCACCATCTTCTGCGAGTCGCCGGCCTTGGTGATCCACACCTTGCGGCCGTTGATGACGTAACCGCCGTCGACGCGTTCGGCGAAGGTGGAGATCCGCGTCGTGTCGGTCCCGGCGTCGGGTTCGGTCACGCCGAAGCAGACGTGCAGCGACCCGTCCGCGGCGGCGGGCAGGATCTCTTCGCGCAGCTGCTCGCTGCCGTGCTTGACGATCGTGTTGAGCCCGAAGATCGTCAGGTGCATGGTGCTGCAGCCGTTCATGCCGGCACCGGAGGCCGCCACCTCTTCCAGCAGCAGCGCCGCTTCGAGGACACCGAGCCCACCCCCGCCGTACTGCTCGGGGATGGCGATGCCGAGCCAGCCGCCTTCGGCGAAGGCGTTGTAGAACTCCCACGGGAACCGGTTGTCCGCGTCGCACTCGGCCCAGTACTCGTCGGAGAAGCTTCGGGCGAGCTCACGCGCACCCGCCCGCAGGTCCTGCTGGTCCGCGGACAGCTCGAAGTGCATGGTGGTCCTTCCCGGGGACGTGTGTTCGTATATCCGAACGCACACGCGGTTGTGGGAACGACTTTGGTCCGCGGAACTCGGCCTGTCAACCACTTGACAGTGATGCGGTTCACTTCTTACGTTCTTCGCGATTCGAACACATCGTTCGTATTTGCGAACGATCGAGTCGCTCCCCACTCCGATCCCCGAGGATGTGAGCAATGGCGCTGGGCCGTGCTGGATCGACACCACGAAATCCGCCCTCCCGCACGGCCGTCGGGCCCGCCGTGGTGATCGGTTCGGCGCTGGAGTGGTTCGACTTCTACCTCTACGCCTCGATGGCCGCGCTGGTCTTCAGGAAGCTGTTCTTCCCGGCGGGCAACCCGGCCGCGGCGACCCTGGCCTCGATGGCCACGTTCGCGGTCGGCTTCCTGGCCAGACCCTTCGGCGGCATCCTGTTCGGGGCCCTCGGCGACAAGTTCGGCCGCAAGAACGTGCTGTCGGCGACCTTCCTGCTGATGGGCATCTCCTCGGGCCTCATCGGCCTGCTGCCGACCTACACCACGGTCGGCGTGACCGCCCCCGTCCTGCTGGTGGTGCTGCGCGTGCTCCAGGGGCTGGGCGCCGGTGCCGAACTGGGTAGCGCGACGGCCGTGGCCTACGAGCACGCCGACGCGAAGAGCCGCGGCTTCCGGGGATCGCTCCCCGCGCTGGGGGTCAACATCGGCCTGTTCGCCTCCTCGCTCACCGTCACGGTCCTGACCAGCCTGAACGAGGACTTCCTGCTCTCGTGGGGATGGCGCGTCCCCTTCGTGGCCACCTTCGCGCTGGTGGGCCTCGGGTTCTGGGTGCGCAGGCGGATGCCGGAGACACCGGAGTTCGAGCGAACCGTCCGCTCCAAGGCCGCGCGCAAGCAGGTGCAGCCGCTGCGGTCGATGCTCAGGTCGGACTGGCGCGGGCTCGCCGTCGTCATGGCGGTCACCCTCGGCTACAACGGGGTCAGCTACATCTTCAAGACGTTCTCGCTGTCCTACCTCACCCAGTTCCGCGACGTGCCCGCCAACGTCGGCGCGTTCGGCATCACCCTCGCCAGCGCCTGCGCCATCCTCACGGTGCCGATCGCCGGCAGGGTGTGCGACGTCGTGGGCGCCAAGCGGGTCATCCTCGTCGGTTCCGTGGCCACCGCGGCGCTGGCGTTCCCGTTCTTCTGGCTGCTCGACACCGGGCAGAACGTGCTGATCTGGACCGCGCTGGTGCTGGCCACCGGTGTCGTGGTGCCGTCGATGCTCAGCGCCCAGGGAGCGTTCCTCTCGCAGCAGTTCCCCACCCGCACCCGCGTGTCGGGGCTGGGGACCGGTCGCGAGGTCGGCGGCGCCTTCTCCGGCGGACTCGCGCCGGTGGCCGCGCTCGCCCTGGTCACGGCAACGCCGGGGAACGCGACGTGGGCGGTGTCGTTGATGTTCGTCGCCGGTGCGGCGTTCATCGGTGCGGGCGCGCTGTTCGACCAGCGGAAGGCGGTCGAAGCGGCTGCCGAGCGGTCCCCGGCAGCCGTCGCCGAACCGTCCTGATCCGCCGACGGTAGGTTCGCACCATCGAGGTCACCGAGCACGACGGGGGATGCAGTGCCAGTTGCGGAGACGGGAGCGGCGAAGGCGCACCGGACCGTTTCGCGGATCACGACCATCCTGGAACTCGCCGCGACGCACCGGAACGGCGTCCGCCTGGCTTCGCTCGCCGCGGAGCTGGACGCACCCCGCTCCTCGCTGCACGGGTTGGTCAAGGGGCTGGTCGCCACCGGTTACCTGCGCGAGGACGACGGCACGTACACCATCGGTCCCGCGGTCGGTGCTCTGCTCGCCGCCGCACCGCCGACCGTGGCGGAAGCCGCCCGCCCGGCGATGGAGCGCCTGCACGAGCGGTTCAACGAGACCGTCATGCTCGCCACGCTGGTCGGTGGCTCCGTGGTGTACACCGACACCCTCGAATCGACCCAGCCGATCCGCTACTCCGCCCCGCTGTCCACTCGACGCCCGCTGCACCCGACCAGTTCGGGCAAGTGCTTCCTCGCCTTCGGCTCGGAGCGGTTCCGCGAGAGCCACCTCACCGACCTTCCGCGGCGGGAGGAGGTCCGCCGCGAGCTGGCGCAGATCGCCGAGGAGGGCGTGGCGATCAACCGGGGAGAGACGCTGCCCGACATCAGCGGGGTCGGCGCGCCGATCTTCGACAGCGGCCGCGTGGTCGCGGCCATCGCGGTCGCAGGCCCCACCACGCGCGTCGCCGACATCGTCACCGAGATCGCCGAGGCCACCCGCACCGCAGCCCGCGACGTCTCCCACCACCTCACCGACCGCTGACCGCCCCCCGCGGGAGCCGTCAGAAGCTCCTCGTCTTCAGGTGGGGACTCAGCTCGCACGCCCAAGTCGTGAGCGGGTTCGTGACGTGCACCGCGATGCCGTGTCGGTCCGCACCAGGAGTGGCGCACGGACACGGAGCCGCAGACAGCGCTCACGAACAAGAGGACCTACCGGCGTTCGAGCAGGACGACGGGGATCGTTCGGGAGGTCTTGCTCTCGTAGTCCGCGAAGCCGGGGTACCGCCTCTTCTGCTCTTCCCAGACGAGGTCGCGTTCGGCGCGGTCGAGGACGCGTGCGCGGACCGGGATGGTCTCCGTCCCGAGCTCGATCTCGACCTCGGGGTTCGCGCGCAGGTTGTGGTACCAGTCCGGGTTCTCCTCGGCACCGGCGGCGGAGGCGAACACCGCCCAGCCGTGGTCGGTCTCCTGGTGCATCAGCGGGTTCACCCGGGTCGTGCCGCTCTTCGCGCCGACGTGGTGCAGCAGGAGCATGGGAGCTCCCTCGAACTGGCCGCCGACCCGGCCCCCGTTCCGGCGGAACTCGTCGATGATCTTCTGGTTCCACTCAGCTGCGCTGGTCATGACCCACCTCAGATCTGTGACGGAGCAGTTCCCGCCAACATCCTCCCGGCCTCCGACCACCGCCGCACTCCGGTGCGAGCGCCGGTCCGCCGGAGGACGGCGTGCGGCGGGGCTTGTCCGAGGCGGTTCCGCGCGCAGGGGCACGGCGACCGTGCCCCTGCGCGCGGTGGGATCCTGCCCTCGTGAGGAACGCCTTCCTCGGGAGAGCGCAGGCGCGAGCCGCCTAGAACCAGTGGCTGCGTCCGCCGACCTTCGTGCCCGCGCGGCCCAACACGAACAGCACGACTCCCACCAGCAGCAGGATGCCGCCGACGGTCGTGAGGATCGAGATCTTCAGCAGCACGCCGAGGATCAGGAGGATGACACCAAGAGTGATCATCAGTAAACGCTCCGGAGATCGATTGTTGGGATCGAGATCCGAATACCCGCACACCCCGCTCCTAACCTCCTGGGTGGGGTGACGCCGGACACCCGCTTCGATCAAGGCGCGCCTTGCCGCCACGCGGGCCGGGCCGATCGCGTCACGAAAAGAATTGACGAAGAATGCCCCGGTGACGTTCGAGAAGAACATGCCTTCCCCGGCTCGATTTCGCTCAAACATCCGTTCGCAGTGATGCGCACTACACCCCTGCGACCAACGATGGCCGGTCGAATCGATCCACGAAGATCATTTCCGGATCAATTCATTCCTCCACTGTGGACCAGGGAAGCGTCCCGTGCCGTGCGCTTTTCACACCCGGCGCTCTCACCTGGTCAAATGTTGATCTTCGTGTCGCCACGAGGGCCCGCGGACTCGTGTTTGTTGCGCACTCGTCGCCGTGTGTAGGCTTCGCGTCAAAGCCAATCGAGGGACCGGCAATAGCCGGTGCTCCCGCGGAGCGGTCGATCCAAGAATTCGGTGATCCGAGGATTCCCGGTTCGGATGCCGGGGTATGTCCACGGGTGCCCTTCGAGCTTCGGGGAATTCGGAGCACATCACTTCGGAAGACCCGCGTTCGAAGAGCAAGACACGTTTCACGACCCGCGTGGATCGACGGGAGTTGATCTCTTTCCATGACACGCAGTGCACATTCGAAGAACGCGGATGACGACGAGTCCGACGAACCGCGCGCGGAACGTCGATCCCGAGAACCCCGCGAGGAACGTCGACCGCGCGTCAAGCCCGTCGTGCTCGTCCGCAAAGCACGCGAGCAGTTGGAGGAGCTCATCGGCATGGAGAGCGAGTCGATCTCCGCGTTGAACAAGACCGGGGACGGCTGGCAGTTGAACGTCGAGGTGGTCGAGACCCCGCGTGTCCCCGACACGACGAGCATCCTCGCCACCTACTCCGTGCACCTCGACTCCGACGGGGACCTCATCGGCTACGAACGGGTCCGCCGCTACTCACGAGGCCGTCTCGATGAGTAGGTGCCCCGACCACGCGACAACGCCGGTGCCGACCAAGGAAGGAAGCTGATGACCCAGGCAGTGCAGCAGTCCGGGGGCCGTGGTGGTGGCTCCGGCAACCTCTACGACATCCTCGAGCTGATCCTCGACCGAGGAATCGTGATCGACGTGTTCGTCCGCGTCTCGCTGGTGGGGATCGAACTCCTCACCGTCGACGCGCGGATCGTGGTGGCCAGCGTGGACACCTACCTGCGCTTCGCCGAGGCGTGCAACCGCCTCGACCTCACCAACGCCACCAACGCCTCGGGTCTGCCCGACCTCGTGGGCAACTCCGTGGAGAAGGGCGCCAAGGGCAAGACCAAAGGTGCGCTGACCGGCGCGGCCGAGTCCCTGTCCGAGACGTTCCAAGGCGCGCAGAACGAGCGGCGCCAGAAGCGCACGTCCCGCGCGCGTGAGGAGTCCTGATGAACACCTACGTGTACGGAGTGGTCGCCAGCACCCATCCGCGAGAGCTGGACGGCGTCACCGGCGTCGGCTCGCCGAGCGCACCCGTGCGCGCGGTCGAAGCCGGTGACCTCATCGCCGTGGTCAGCGACGCACCGGAACAGCTGCGTGCCAAGAGGCGCGACCTGCTGGCCCACGAAGCCGTCCTGGAGCGGCTGTGCGCTCAGGGAGCGACGCTGCCCATGCAGTTCGGCATCGTCGGCCAAGGGGACGCGGCCGTCGCCGAAGAGGTGTCGCGCAACGCCCAGGGCTACTCGCGCCTGCTCGACGAGCTCGCGGACCGGGTGGAGATCAACGTGAAGGCGCGCCACCTCGAAGACGCCGTGCTGCAGCACGTCCTGCTCAACAACGACGCGCTCCGCCGGCGCAACGAGCAGATGCAACGGGAGGGCGGCGGCACCTACGACGAGCGCCTCCAGTTCGGTGAGCAGGTGTCCGAGGCGGTCCAAGCACGCGAAGGCCAGGACTCGAAGACGATCATCGATGCGCTGGCACCGTTCGCCGTCCGGCACCGCGAGGGCCCGGCCGTGGATGGAGCGTTCGTCAACGCCTCGTTCCTGGTGGAGCGGAGCGACGTCGAGGCCTTCGACGCCGCTGTGACGGAGTTGAGCAACACCTGGGCGGAGCTCTTCGAGCTCCGCGCGCGGGGACCGCTCCCGCCGTACAGCTTCACCGACCCCGCAGAAGCCGGCGCAGCCCGGACGAGGTGATGAGTCGCGATGGGCCTGCTGAAAGAGGTGTTCCTCCTGCCGCTCGCGCCCGTGCGGGGCGTGGGCTGGACCGTGGAGCAGCTCCTGGACGCCGCCGAGCGCGAACAGGTGCGGAACATCCGCGCAGAGCTCGTCCAACTCGAGCAAGACCTGCAAGAGGGTCTGATCAGCGAGGACGAGTTCGACGCGCGGGAAGACGAGCTGCTGGACCGGCTCGACGAACTCGAGGCCGGCCTGAGCGACGACAGCGGTACCGCCGGGCGGGACGGGTGATCCCGGTCCGCCCGGCGAGTGCCGGCAGCAAGGCGAGGAGGATGTCGTGACCCAACCGGCACGACGTGACGGACTGCTCGGCGGGAGCCCCGAGCGGTCGACGACCTCGGCGAACGGTGCGAACCTCGCCGACATCCTGGAGCGGGTCCTCGACAAGGGCATCGTGATCGCGGGCGACATCCAGGTGAACCTGCTCGACATCGAGCTGCTCACCATCAAGGTCCGGCTGCTCGTCGCCTCGGTCGACAAGGCCAAGGAGATGGGCATCGACTGGTGGGAGCACGACCCCTCGCTGTCCTCGGGCCGCATGGGAGACAACCGGAGGACGGGCGAGATCGAGGGCCGCACCACGCGCACCGACGAGCTCGAGGCCGAGAACGACGAGCTGCGCGAACGCCTCGCGGCGCTGGAACAAGCGGTCTCGCGGCCGGAGGAACGCACCGAGCGGCCGTCCCGAGACCGCGCGCGAGGTGATCGGCCCCGGGAGCGGAGGCGTGAGAAGTGACGGACACGGTGTACTACTGCTACGCGGTCACACGTCCCTTCGACCGCGAGGTGCTGCCGTCGCTGCGCGGCATCGGCGGAGCACCGGTCAACGCGGTGGCGCACGGCGACCTCGTCGCCCTGACGAGCCCGGTCAGCGCCGAGGAGTTCACCGAAGCGGGCCTGCAGGAGCGGCTGGAGGACCTCGACTGGCTGGCTGACGTCGCCCGGGCCCACCACGCGGTCGTCGACGAGGTCGCCCGCCACGCGGCGATCGTGCCGCTGCGGCTGGCCACGGTCTACCGCGAGCAGGCCCGGGTGACCGAGGTCTTGCGCAGTGATGAGCAGCGCCTCAGCGAGGCGTTGGACCGGCTGGAAGGCCGGTTCGAGTGGGGCGTGAAGGTCTTCGCACCGCAGCAGCGGCAGCAGGAACCGGCGCGCGCGGAGCAGAGCTCCGCGGCGTCCGGCCGGGACTACCTGCGGCGCCGCCTCGACCAGCGCAACTCCCGTGAAGCATCGCTGCAGAAGGCCGAGGAGAGCGCCGCTGCCGTGGACGCCGAGCTCGCCGACCTGGCCGAAGCACGCCACCGCCACCGCGTGCTCAGCAGCGAGCTCACCGGGACGCGGGACCAGAACGTCCTCAACGTCGCCTACCTCGTCCCGGTCGACGACCAGGAGCGCTTCCTCCGCCGCTTCGCCGAGCTGGAGGAGGAACACCCGGGCTGCTCGCTGCAGCTCAGCGGCCCCTGGGCGCCCTACTCCTTCATGCCGGACCAGGTCGAGGTGGCGGAGTCAGGTGAGTAGCAGCGAGCCGGTGTTCGGCCGCGGTTTCGCGGCCTCCGACGACCTCCCCTCGGCGGACCGGGAGATCGCGCTCGTCGACCTGCTCGACCGGCTGCTCGCCGGAGGCGTGGTGCTGACCGGCGACCTGACGTTGTCGATCGCGGAGGTCGACCTCGTGCACATCTCGCTGCGCGCGTTGATCACGTCAGTCGCCGAGCGCGACGGCACCGCGTGGAACCCCTTCAGCAACGACCCGCCGTGACCACCGAACCCGGAGAGCCCACCATGACCGACGACGAGAAGGCGCCGACCAGCACCTCCAGCGGTGATGCCGAGCGTTCGCCCGAGGACGTCAACGAGGCGCTGTCCCAGGCGGTCCAACGCGTGGAGAACCGCATCAACACCGACAAGGACAGCGTCGAGCGGGACCTCATGAAGCTCGTGCTGACCATCATCGAGCTGCTGCGGCAGCTGATGGAGAAGCAGGCGCTGCGCCGGGTCGAAGCGGGAAACCTCACCGATGACCAGGAAGAGCGCATCGGCCTGACCCTGATGCTGCTCGAAGATCGCATGACCGAACTCCGCGACCGCTACGACCTGACCCCGGAAGACCTCAACCTGGACCTGGGTCCCCTGGGCAACCTCCTCCCCCGGTGATCTTGTTCTTCGGGGGTTGCTGGCTCAGCGGCGCGGGTGGCAGGACCTGAGCGGCTCCGTGGCTCCGTGGCTCCGTGCGCCACTCCTTGAGCATTCCTTCCTGTACGCGGCGTCGCGGCGTACTCGCCACGACGCCGCTCGGAACCTGCGGCGGTGCCGGATGAGTCCCACACCTGACACAGCAGCTCCCGCCGCGGCCGCCTGAAAGCCTGCGGTGGTGCGGGCTTGGCGCCCACCCTGGAGCACTGTTGGCGCCGCGGGCGTCCCTCGGTGTCTGCGGGGGCAGACCGAGTCTTGAGTCCCACACCTGAAGAAGCAGCTTCTGCCGCGGGCCGCACCAGTGTTGGCGGCAGTGCGGACTTGGGTCCCCGCACCTGGAACGGCGGCTCAGGGCCTGCGGTGGTGCGGGCGTGGTATCAACCACAGCTGGAGCAGCCTGGCCGCAGCACGCCCCATGCCTGCGGGGCAGACTGAGTCCCGCGCCTGGAACGAGGGCTCCCCGCGGGCCGTCTCAGGGCCTGCGGGGTGGCGGGCTGGGTCTCGGGTTCGACGTTCTCGCGAAGTTGACGGGGAACTTCGGGCCTCGAACTTCGCGAGAACGTCGAGGGGGCTCCCTGCGCGGCTGTCGGGGAACGCTTTCGAGAGCCTCCCGCGCAGCCCTGGGCAGGACTTGGGGCTGGGCCGTCGGCGCCTGTGGGGCGCCGACGGCTCGGGTGTGGGGTGCGTCCCCTCAGACGAGTTCGAAGCCGTTGTAGTGGGAGACGGCGATGCCGTCGCAGACCTGCTTGTACGTGCCCACTCCCCCGACGAACGGCATGAAGACCCGCTTCTTGCCCGGGATGTTGGCGCCCATGTACCAGGACGCGGCGGAGGGCATGAGGGTGAGGTCGGCGACGTCGTTGGTGGTGTTGACCCAGTTGTCCTCGGCGGCGAGGTCGGGCTCCATGCGGCGCTTGCCGCGGTCGCGAAGGTGCCGCAGCGCGTCGGTGACCCAGTCGACGTGGTACTCGATCGAGGTCATCATGTTCGACAGCACCGACGGGCTCTGCGGACCGGTGATCATGAACAGGTTCGGGAACCCCGCCGACATCAGGCCGAGGTAGGTGCGCGGCCCGTCAGCCCACTTCTCCCGCAACGTCGTGCCACCGCTGCGGACGTCGATGGCGTTGAGGGCGCCGGTCATCGCGTCGAACCCCGTCGCGAAGATGATCACGTCGACCTCGTGCTCGGTGTCGCCCGCGACGATCCCCCGCCGGGTGATCCGGCGGATCGGTTCGTCGTTGATGTCCACGAGGGACACGTTCTCGCGGTTGTAGGTCTCGAAGTAGCCGGTGTCGACGCACATCCGCTTCGACCCGACCGGGTAGGACACCGGCGTGAGCTTCTGCGCCAGTTCCGGGTCGTGGACCTTCTCCCGGATCTGCCGGCGCACGTGCTCGGAGGCGGCTTCGTTGGCCTCGGCGTCCATCAGGATGTCGCGGAAGGTCTGGGTGTAGCAGAGACCTCCGTCCAGCCAACGCCTTTCGAGTTCGCGCTGGACGGTGTCCGGGTCGGAGTCCACGTAGTACTGCGTGTTCTCCTCCCCGCACTGCATGCCGACCTTCGCCATGCGGCTCAGCTCGCGGAACTCCGGGTAGCGGGTCTTGACCTCGCGCAGCCGGTCCTCGATCGGCCCGTTGCGGGCGGGGATCGCGTAGGACGGGGTGCGTTGGAAGACCACCAGGCTCCGCACTTCAGGAGCGATGGCGGTGATCGTCTGCAGGCCGGAGGAGCCGGTGCCGATCACGGCGACGCGCTTGCCCGACAGGTCCACGCCTTCGTGCGGCCAGCTCGACGTCCAGTACTGCTCCCCCGCGAAGTCCTCGCGTCCCTCGAACTCCGGCTTCGACGGCACCGACAGGCAGCCGGTCGCCGCGATCACGTACCGCGCGGTGCAGCGCGCACCGTCGTCGGTCGTCACGGTCCACTCGTCGGCCTCGTCGTCCCAGTCGAGCGCCTCGACGCGGGTGTTGAACGTGATGTCCGCGCGCAGGTCGTAGCGCTCGGCGACGTGCTGGGCGTAGGACAGCAGCTCGGGTTGCGCGGCGTAGCGCTCGCGCCACTCCCACTCCTGCTCCAGCTCGGGGTCGAACGAGTAGGAGTACTCGATCGTTTCGATGTCGCAGCGTGCGCCCGGGTACCGGTTCCAGTACCAGGTGCCGCCGACGTCGCCACCGGCTTCGAAGACCCGCGCGGACATGCCGAGCTCGCGCAGCCGGTGCAGCTGGTAGAGGCCGGAGAAGCCGGCTCCGATGATGATCGCGTCGTGGTCGGGCATCAGATCGCCTCCCGGAACCGGTCGGTGAACTCGTTGACGTGCTTGGCGACCAGCTCCAACCCGGTTTCGGCACCGGGCAGCACGTTGACCATCTGGAAGTAGGCGTGCATCTGCCCTTCGGCCTCCTCCAGCGCGACGGGGACCCCGGCGGCCCGCAGCGCTTCGGCGTAGGCGACGCCCTCGTCGTGCAGCGGGTCGTGCTCGGCCACGTACACCAGCGCGGGAGGCAGTCCCGCGTGGCTCTCCGCGCGCAGCGGTGAGGCGTCGGGGTGCTGCCGCACCCGTTCGTCGGGCAGGTAGTGGTCCCAGAACCACAGCATGGTGTCGCGGTTCAGCAGCAGCTGGTTCTCCGGCGCGACGTAGGAGGGCCGGTCGAAGTCGCAGTCCGTGACCGGGTACACCAGCACCTGGTAGTCGATCGCCGGCCAGGAGCGCTCGCGCGCCCGCAGCGTCATCACCGCGGCGATGTTCCCGCCCGCGCTGTCCCCGGCCACGATCAGCGGAGCACCGTCCGCGGCGAGTTCCGCCGCGTGCTCGGCCGCCCAGTTCAACCCGGTCCAGCTGTCGTCGACGGCGGCCGGGAACGGGTGCTCCGGCGCCTTGCGGTAGTTGACCATGACCACGGTCGCGCCCGTCGTGTTCGCAAGCCGGCGGCAGAGGTGGTCGTACTGGAAGTCGATGTCGCCGATGACCCAGCCGCCGCCGTGGAAGTAGACGAGCACGGCGCGCGGCTCTCCCTCCGGTCGCAGGACCCGGACGCGGAACGGGCCGCCACCACCGTCGAGCTTGAGGTCGCGCACCGAGGCGACCTCGGGTCCCGGGCCGCTGAGACCGGAGAAGATCGGCCCGCTCATCCGGGCGATCGCGGGCGTTGATTCGTGGATGGGCGGGTCACCTGATTCGGCCAACTCGGCCAGGAAGGCTTGAGAGGCGGGTTCCAACGGCATGCGCGTCCTCCTCCGGACATCGACCGCGGCTCGTCAGCCGTCGGCGACTTCCTTGGCGTACTTCTCGGTCATGTGCTCGACCGCGGCCAGCTGCTGCTCGGCGTGGCCGCTGCGGGTGTCGCGGGCGCGCTCCTTGGCGCGCAGGGTCGACTCGTGGTGGCTGAGACCCGGCCCCTGGAAGTGCGGCATGACCTCCTGGGCGATGAGCTCGTAGGAGCGCTTCGTGGCTTCCGGGTTGGCCCACTCGTGGGCCAGCAGCAGCATGGCGCCGAAGCCGCCGGACTGGTCGGCGAGTCGTTGCACCTGCGCGCGGGCGTCCTCCGGAGTGCCGATCGCGCCGATGCCCGCTTCGTTGATGAAGTCGATCATCTCCCGGATGTTGGAGCCGTCCACCGCCATCTGCGGGAACGCGGCCACCTTCTGGAAGTAGGTGAACCACTGCTCGATGCCGTGCTCGACGTCCTTGTAAGCCTGCTCGCGGGTTTCGGCGATGTGCATGAGCCCGACGAGCCGCCAGCCGGACCGGTCCGGCGTGGGCTGCCCGTAGTGGGCGGCGCGCTCCTCGACGACGTTCCAGTGGTGGGCCAGCGCGTCGAAGCCCTCCTGGGTGAGGGTGGCGCCGATGGACAGCAGCCCGGTCCCGTGCCGTCCGGCCAGCCGCGGGCCGGTGGGAGAGGCGACCGCGGCCACGGCGACGTCGAAGCGCGGCTCGGTGTAGGGCCGCAGCTGCAGCTGCGCGTCCACCAGCTTGTGCGTCGGCGTCTGCTCGGTGACGGTCTCGCCTGCCAGCAGCCGCATGATGATGTCGAAGTTGATGTCGAGCAGTTCGCGGGTGTCGGTCGGGTTGAGGCCGATCATCGCCGAGTCGGTGGGCAGCGAGCCGGGGCCTACACCGAGCATCGACCGGCCGCGGGTCAGGTGGTCGAGCATCACCATCCGGTCGGCCACCCACAGCGGGTTGTGGTAGCTGACCGAGGTCACGCCGGTCCCGAACTTGATGCGGCGGGTGCGTTCCGCGGCTGCGGCGATGAAGATCTCGGGCGAGGCGATGATCTCGCTGCCGGCGGAGTGGTGCTCGCCGATCCACGCCTCGTCGAAACCCATGTCGTCGAGGTGTTCCACGAGGCGGAGGTCCCGCTGCATGGCCAGCGTCGGGTTCTGCCCTGCTGGGTGGAACGGGGCGAGGAAGACGCCGAACCGCAACCTGCTCATCACCAGCTCCTTCGACGGCGATCAACTGACGTGCGTAACCCACGTCACAGCATCGGATGATCCTTTGCAAGACGGAGAGCGCGGCGGACCGGAACGTGTTCCGGAACTGGTTCGAGCAGGTAATGTGCGGTGCATGCGTTCCTTCGCCGAGGCGACGACCGTGGTGGGAACCCGCGACGGCGTCTACTCGTCCACCTTGGACGACGAGTGGTCGATCGGGAAGAACCCGCACGGCGGGTACATGATGGCGCTGCTGACCAGAGCAGCGCTGACGGCCGCCGAGCGGCCGCACCCGCTCGCGGTCAGCGCGCACTTCCTGCGCTCACCGGACGCGGGTGAGGTCGAGCTGCGCACCGAACCGGTCAAGCGCGGGCGCCTGTTCACCACCGTGCACGCGCGCCTGGTCCAAGGCGGCAAGGTCTGCATCGACGCCACCGTGACCGCGGGCGAGCTCACCGACGCACCGCACGAGTGGGAGGCGACGCAGCAGCCTCCGATCAAGCCCCTGCACGAGTGCGACGACCACCGCCTGCCGACCGAAGGCGGACTGCTCGGCAACATCGACGTCCGGCTCGACCCGCACTCCACCGCCTTCCTGCGCGGTGAGACGAGCGAAGGCGAGGTCCGCGGCTGGATGGAGCTCACCGACGGCACCGACTTCAACCCGCTGTCGCTGATCGTCGCCGTCGACCTGCTCCCGCCGACCATCCTCGGCTTGGGCCACACCGGCTGGTGCCCCACCGTCGAGCTGACCTACCAGCTCCGCGCCCTCCCGGCCCCGGGCCCGGTCGCCGGCTACACGCGCTGCGACGCGCTCCACCCCGACGGCTGGTTCAACGAGGACGCGTTCGTTTACGACTCCCGAGGCCGCCTCGTCGCCCAAAGCCGCCAGCTCGCCCTCTCCGGCAACGCCCTCGAGGGCCGCTGAGCCGGGCTGACCGCCGGAAGACACGACTGAGCCGTCCCCGGTAGGCGGGGACGGCTCAGCAACGGCCTTCAGTCCTCGTCTTCGGGCTTGGCGTGGTCGGCCTTGCCCGGGTTCGGGTCGCGGGAGAGGTCGATCAGCGGGTCCACGCCGGCGCCCTCCGGGCGGGCGTGGTCGGGTACGCCGGGATTGGGGTCCCGCGACAGGTCGATCTCCGGACGCTCGTTCTCGGTGCTCATGCATTTCCCCCTGTGGTCGGCAGGCGCCTCGTCCTGCGCCTGAACCTCCGCGGACCCCACCAGGATGCCGGGTGGGGTCCGCGGAAGATCGCCAGGGGCCCTGCTGTTACGGCACCATCCAGGCCAGGACCGGGAGGGATTGCAGGTAGGCGAGCACGCACATCGCGACCAGGAAGATGAGGCTCCACGGCAGGACTCGGCGGAAGATGTCGCCTTCCCGGCCCGACATGCCGACCGCGCCGGCAGCGATGGCGAGGTTCTGCGGCGAGATCATCTTGCCGAGCACGCCGCCGGACCCGTTCGACGCAGCGGCCAGGACCGGGTCGAGCCCCACCTTGTTCGCGGCGGCGACCTGCAACGCGCCGAACAGCGAGTTGGACGAGGTGTCCGAGCCGGTGACCGCCGTGCCGAGCCAGCCCAGGACCGGTGCGATCAGCGCGAACACGCCGCCCGCGCCGGCCATCCAGTTGCCGAGCGTGGCCGTCTGCCCGGAGGCGTTCATGACGTAGGCGATGGCCAGCACGGACATCACGGTGACGATCGGCCACTTCAGCTGGGCGTAGGTGGCGAAGTAGCGCTCCAGCGAGTCGTGCGCGCTGATCCCGAGGGCGGGGATGCTGAGCAGCCCGGCGATGAGCAGGAGGCTGCCCGCGCTGGTGAGCCAGTTGAACTTGAACTCGGTCATCGACAGCTCTTCGCCAGCTGCGTTGGCCACGTGCAGACCGGGCCAGTTGAACTTCACCGTCACGGCGTCGAGCAGGTCGTTGACCGGACCGATCTGGGCCACGACGAACACCGCGATGATGATCAGGTACGGCGCGTAGGCGCGCACCACCTGCGCCCGCGAGTCGGTCTGCGTGCTCGACCCGGTCTCCTCGGAGCCCTGCGGGCTCCACACCTTCAGCAGCAGGACCGTGGCCCCGGCGGCCACCAGCGCGGCGACGATGTCGGCCAGCGGCACGGAGAGGTAGTTGGCGGCCACGAACTGGGCGAAGCCGAAGGTGGTGCCGCACGTCAAGGTGGCAGGCAGGGTCTCCCGGACGCCCCTGAAGCCGTCGATGATGCCGACCAGCACGACCGGGACGAACACCGCGAGGATCGGCGTCTGGCGGCCGGTCATCGCGCCCAGCTCGGCCAGCGGCAGGTCGGTGACGCTGGACAAGGTGACGAGCGGCGAGGCCAGCGCTCCGAAGGCCACCGGCGCGGTGTTGGCGACCAGGGACACGACCGCCGAGGTGATCGGTGAGAAGCCCAGGGCCAGCAGCATGACCGTGGTGATCGCGACGGGCGTGCCGAACCCGGCCAGCGCTTCCAGGAGGGCCCCGAAGCAGAAGGCGATGATCACCGCTTGGATCCGCCGGTCCCCGCTGACCCGGGAGAAGGTCCGCTGCAGGACGTCGAAGTGCCCTGTCCGGACGGTCATGTTGTAGACCCAGATCGCGTTGATCACGATCCACAGGATCGGGAAGAACCCGAACGCCGCGCCCAACGTCGCCGACAGCACCGCCGGGCCGACCGGCATCGGGTAGACCAACACCGCCACGGCCAGGGCGACGCCCAAGGAGATCAGCGAGGCCTTCCACGCCGCCATCCGAACGATGCCCAGCAGGACGAACAGCACCAGCAGCGGCAGCGCCGCGGCCAGCGCGCTCACCCCCAGCGAGCCGAACAGCGGATCCAAGACCTGTTGGTACACCAGCACTCCCTCGAGGCGTCGAACCGTTCCGGCGCAACATAACGGCCCGTTCACCCGAGACAAGTCACACGAGCACAACGAAAACAGCTGACGCACGGGCACTTCCGACCACTTTCGGCGAATTGCCCGCTTCGCGGAGGTGGTTCTCGACGCGCTACTCGGTTGGCAGCGGACTCCACTGATCCGCGCGGAGGACTGCCGGCACGATCCGGTCAGCTGACCACCGCGCGCTGCGAAGACCAGGGCACCTCGGTGGTCAGCTGCTGGCGATCGCGGGCAGCGGCTTCGTCATGGTCGGCGGTCAGCCCGTTGAGCGGTCTCGCCGTTTCCGCGAAGCCCGATCCCGGCGCAGAAGCGGGCGTGACTCGCCGCGTTCGAGCCGGTGCCGCCTCCGGTGCCGGTCAGTGTTGCGGTGCGGGTTGCGCGAGGCCGTCGAGCGCTTCGACGAGCGGGGCGAGTTCCGGGGTCTGCGCAGCCGAGTCGAGCGCCGCGGCCAAGGCCGCGTCGTGCGTGGGACGGGCCTGTTCCAGGAGCGCTCGCCCTGCGTCGGTGAGTTCGGTGTAGATACCCCTGCGGTCCTCCTTGCAGAGGACGCGGGTCAGCAGTTCGCGATCCTCCAAGCGGCTGACCAGGCGCGTTGTCGCGCTTCCGCTGAGCGCGGTCGCGCGAGCCAGCTGCTGCATGCGCATGTGCCAGCCGTCCTGGCGGCCGAGCGCGTCGAGCACGGTGTACTCGACGACCGAGAGGCCGTGCTCCGCCTGCAACGCCTTCTCCAGCGCGGTGTCGAGCATCCCGTGCAAGGCGGCGAGCGTGCGCCAGCCGTGAGCTCGCACCTCGACGGCATCGTCCGCGATCCCCACGAGCACCTCCCCGACCTCCGAGCTTCCGTGCCCAGGTTACCAGCACGCACGTTCAGGCAGCGTGCGCAACTATCTCGCACGTCACAGTACCCGCATGTGGCAGTATGCCGCGTCTGCAATTATTGTCGACGCTCGTAACTGACGGACGCAATTCACACCAGGAAGGCCCGCACATGCCTCTCGCGCTTCTGGCCCTCGCCATCGGAGCCTTCGGGATCGGCACCACCGAGTTCGTGATCATGGGGGTGTTGCCGCAGGTCGCCGGAGAGTTCGGCGTGAGCGTCCCCGCAGCGGGCTGGCTGGTGTCCGGCTACGCGCTCGGCGTGGTCATCGGAGCCCCGGTCCTCACCGTCCTGGGCACCAAGGTGTCCCGCAAGAAGATGTTGCTGCTGTTGATGGGTGTGTTCGTCGTGGGCAACGCCCTGTCAGCTGCCGCGCCCACGTTCGCCCTGATGCTGGCTGGACGCGTGGTCGCCTCCTTCGCCCACGGCGCGTTCTTCGGCATCGGCTCCGTGGTGGCCGCCGGCCTGGTGGCTCCCGCGAAGAAGGCCTCCGCCATCTCGCTGATGTTCATGGGGCTGACCGTCGCCAACGTCATCGGCGTCCCCGGCGGGACCTACGTCGGCCAGGCCTTCGGCTGGCGGGTCACCTTCGGCGTCGTCACGCTGCTGGGCGTGGTCGGTTTCCTCGGCGTCGCCCTGCTCGTGCCCGAACAGGGCAAGCCCGAGGCCGCGAAGATCCGCACCGAGTTCGCCGCGTTCCGCAGCGCGCAGGTGTGGCTGGCGATGGCGATGACCGTCCTGGGGTTCGGCGGTGTGTTCGCCGCGATCACCTACATCGCCCCGATGATGACCGAGGTCGCCGGCTACTCGGCGGGCGCGGTGAGCTGGCTGCTCGTGCTGTTCGGGGTCGGGATGTTCCTGGGCAACCTGCTCGGCGGGAAGTTCGCCGACAAGGCCCTCATGCCTGCGCTGATCGTCACCCTCGCCGCCCTCGGCATCACCCTGCTGCTGTTCACGGTCACCGCGCACAGCCAGGCGCTCTCCGCGATCACCCTGCCCGTCATCGGCGGACTGGGCTTCGCGACCGTGCCGCCGCTGCAGAAGTGGATCCTCGACCACGCCTCCGCCGCACCCACCTTGGCGTCCGCCGCCAACATCGGCGCCTTCAACCTCGGCAACGCGCTGGCCGCGTGGCTCGGCGGTGTCGTGATCGCCGCCGGTCTCGGCTACACCGCGCCGAACTGGGTCGGCGCCCTCCTCGCCGGCAGCGCCCTGCTGCTGGCGTTCCTCGCGGCGTTCCTCGACCACCGCAGCAAGACCACCGAGACCACCGCACCTGCCGCGCCGGTCGCGGCGCAGGTCTGAACCGCACCACCGGAAGGAGATCCCCGTGGTTCCCACGATCACGCTCAACAACGACGTCACGATCCCGCAGCTGGGATTCGGCGTCTTCCAGATCCCCGAGGAGGAGACCACCGCGGCGGTCGCCGCGGCCTTGCAGGCCGGGTACCGGTCCATCGACACCGCGGCGGCCTACGGCAACGAAGCCGGTGTCGGTCGCGCGATCGCCGAATCCGGCGTCCCGCGCGAGGAGCTGTTCATCACGACGAAGCTGTGGAACAGCGACCAGGGCTACGACTCGGCGCTGCGCGCCTTCGACCGCAGTCTGGACGCGCTCGGGCTGTCCTACGTGGACATGTACCTGATCCACTGGCCCACGCCGAAGCGCGGCCTGTACCTGGAGACCTGGAAGGCCTTGGAGCAGCTGGTCGCCGACAGGCGGGTGCGCGCCGCCGGTGTGTCGAACTTCCAGCCCGCACACCTGGAACGGCTCTTCGAGAACAGCGCGCTGGTGCCCGCGGTCAACCAGGTCGAGCTGCACCCCGGGCTCCAGCAGCGCGAGTTGCGCGAACTGCACGCGGAGCACGGCATCGCCACCGAGGCCTGGAGCCCGCTGGCCCAGGGTGCGCTGCTCGACGACCCGATCATCACCGGGATCGCGGAACGGCACGGCAAGTCACCCGCCCAGGCGGTCCTGCGCTGGCACCTCCAGCTGGGCACCGTGGTGATCCCGAAGTCGGTGACACCCGCCCGCATCCAGCAGAACATCGAGGTCTTCGACTTCACCCTCAGCGAGGACGAGATGTCCGCGATCGCCACCCTCGACCGCGGACACCGCACCGGCCCCCACCCCGACAACCTCAACTGACCCCCACGGTCAGCCGTCACCGGGCACCGGTCACCCAGGTGGTGAGCACCCGGGGAGCACTTCTCGCGCGAGGTGCCCCCACTCCCGCTCACCGGCCTCCGAACAACCCGAACACGCCCGGCCTTCCCGGAGGCCGGGCGTGTCAGGCTCAGTCGAAGTTCTCGCGAAGTTCGAGCACCCAAGCCCAGCCGCACGACCCCCACGGCACAGCACCCCACTCTCCCGCACAAGCGGACCCGACCAGCGAACACACACCCGGCCGTCCGAGACGACACGGCATGTCGGGCCGGGTCACGGTTCTCGCGACATTCCGACACCCCAGCCCAAGCCGCACGCCTCCCACGACAAGGCGCCCACACCCACGCTGCGAAGACACGACCTGCGCAGACGCGCCGAGACAGACCAGCGGAGACAGGCCGAGGCGACTGAAAGGGGCGGGCACGACGGGTGGGATTCGAAGTCCTCGCGAAGTTCGAGCTAGCCCGGGTCGGGTGACGACCTCCACGACGAGGCGACAGCCCTCCCCGGAAGCCCCGACCAGCGAACACACGCCCGCTCTTCCGAGACGGCTCGGGCGTGTTGGGCTGGCTCGACATCCTCGCGAAGTTCGACCCGCCGGGCTGTGCACCACCGCCACCACGAGGCATCCACCCTCCTCGCACGGGCCCGAGCAGGGAGACACACCCGAGCTTCCGTGACAGCCACGTGTGGTGCGTGAACGGGTCGAAGCTCGAAGTTCGCGCGACGTTCGAAGGGGTTCCGTCAGGTCCGAACTTCGCGAGAACGTGGACGGTCCGGCGTGTCAGCAGGAGACACGCGAGCGTGGGTCGGTTCGGCCAGGTTCCTGGGGAGTTCCGAGTCGGCCTGCGGGTGGCGGTGGTGCGTCCCCAACGCGATGTGCCCGCCTCGTCCGGCACTCCCCTGCGCGGAGGCGTCGAGCGGAGTGGGAGTCCGCCGCCGCTCGACCCGTCCCGGGATCACCCGCCGTTGAACGGTGGGGTCGGGTAGCACGGTGCCGGTGTGGCGTGCTCCGGGTCGAGGGCGTTGAGGACGTGGTGGGCGGCGATCGAGTCGAAGGCGATGCTGAGGTGGTCGGAGCCGACCAGCGGGCACTGCGTCTGCATCAGGATGTTGGTGACCTCGGGACCGTTGAGGAACGAGGTCGTGTAGGGCGTGGCGATCTCGTCCCACTGCGTTTGGATCACCGTGTCGCGCACCCCGGGCACGGTCTCGCCACCTGCGTTGAGGTCGGCGATGAACGGGGAGTCGTGGACCTGCTGCGCGAACGCCGGCCCGAGCCCGAGGCCGAGCAGCTCCGGAACGCCGGGCAACTTCGCCAACCCCAAGGCGGTCGACCCGTGGTTGCCGGGTGAGAGCCCGATCAGGTTCGCGACCTTCCCGGCGCCGCCGAGGAACTTGGTGTAGTAGCGGGGCATCGTCCCGCCCTGCGAGTGTCCGACGATGTCCACTTCGGACGCACCGGTCGCGGCGAGGACCTCGTCGACGAACCCGCCGAGCTCGGCCGCGGAGTTCTGAATCGGGCCGATGCCGGAAGTGCGTGAGGCACCAGGAACGCCGAGGTGCAGCCCCTCCATCTGCCCGTAGTTCAACGCGAAGACGCAGTACCCCTCGTTGACCAGCTGGGGCGACAGCGAGAACCAGTTGAACGTCATGTTCTCCATCGACCCGTGCACGAGCACGACCGGTCTGGGGTGCTGTGCGCTCGGTTCGCAGGACCAGTCGTTGGCACCGGGCGGCGGAGTGTCCGGGTGGGCCGACGCGTGGGCCAACGCGGCCGCCGAGGAGTGGATGACGGGGAGTTCTTCGTCCGCGTCCGCCCTCGCGGCGGGAGCGGACAACAGCAGCAGAGCGGCGACCACTGGAGCGAGCGTCCGAAGTGTCACGTCTCGTCCTTCCACGAAGCCGGGAGCTGGTCCCGGGGCCTTTCTGCGGGGCCCCACCGATGAGGCCCCGAGGTCTGATCACGCCCGGGCGTCGGCGCGGGTGAGCCGGGAGAGGGTGCCGACGACCGCGTCGCGGTACGCGTCCGGATCGGCGAGGGGCACGTCGTGGTCGCGGTCCAGGCGAACGACCTGGGCGTCCAGGGCCGCGGCCATCTCCTCCTGCAGCGCGGGGTTGCAGATCGTGTCGTGCGTGGTGAGCACGACGACCGCGACCAGGTCGCGGAGTTCGTGCGCTCGGGAGCGCAGGTCGTGGTCGGCGACCGCGCGCATCACCGAGGTGACGCCGGACGGTGGTGTGCGGGCCAGCTCAGCGCGCAGCCACGGCCAGAGCGTCCGGAAGCGCTCCTCGGTCCGGTTGGCGCCGAAGTAGCGGGCCGCGAGGGACTTCCCGAAGCCGAACTTCGCCATCGCTGCGGCGGGTCTCACCGCGGCGAGCGCGAGGCGGTCGCGCAGCAGCCGGCGGTAGCACAGGGCGGCCCCGCACAGGACGAGCCCGGCGACGCGGTCCCGGTGTCCGAGCGCCGCGTGCAGGGCCACGAGAGAGCCGAGCGAGCAGCCGCACAGCACCGCCTCGTCGATCCCGAGCTCGTCGAGCAGGGCGATCACGTCGTCGGCCATGTCGCTGAGGCCGAACTCACCGGTGATGGGCAGTCCCCGTCCGCGCCCTCGCTGGTCGAGGGCCACCACCGGGTGGTGCCGGGAGAGCGCGTCGAAGACGCCGTGGAAGTTGATGTCGGCGGACCAGGTGACCCCGTGCAGCAGCACCACCGGGACGCCGTGTCCGGGACCGCTGTGCCGTCGCACGAACACCTCACCGCGACCGGGCAGGTGGACCACCTCTCCCGGTGGCAGGTCCGGGCGGTGCTCGACGTGCGCGGGAACCCGTCCGACCGGGCGGAGGCCACCGGCCCCGCGGCGCAGCTGAGACCCGAACCGCCAGACGCTGTGCGACACCCGCGCTCCTCATCCGCCTTGTGGCGACGGGCTTTTCAGCAGCCTGCCCGACGTTGAGCCGGATGATACGCAGATCGTCCCACCGATATCATCCCCGTGATGGAGTCATCGTCGGACCGGGAACTCGCGGTGCTGGAGTCGTTGCTGCGCACGGACGCGGAGCGCGCTCCAGGTTCCACCGATGAGCGCATCCTCGACGGGGCGCTCACCGCGGTGTCGGCCTACGGTCCGCAGCGGGTGACGGCCGAGGACGTCGCCAGGGCGGCCGGTGTGGGTCGGGCGACGGTGTTCCGCCGCTTCGGCTCCCTCGCGCACGTGCTGCACGAGCTGTGGCAGCGCGAGGTGGCGGTCTTCCTGGGGGAAGCGGCCGCGCGGCTCGACCGGACGCCCGACCCGGCCGAGCGCGTGGTGGAGGCGTTCACCCTGTGCGTGCGCACCGCGCAGCGCCACCCCTGGGTCAGGAGGTTGGTCCGCACCGATCCCGGTCAGCTGCTGGAACTGCTGCGCTCGGGGGAACCTTCACCGCTGCAGCTCGGCCGCGTCTTCGTGGCGCAGCGGTTGCGCCAGGACCACCCGGTCGCGGCGGGCGCCGACGAGAGGCTCGCGGAGTTGCTGATCCGGCTGTCGGTGGCGTACGCGGTCCTGCCCAGCGACGTGGTCGACTTCGGCGACGAGGAGCAGTTGCGCTCGTTCGCGACCGAGGTGGTGGTGCCCATCGTCGCCAACCGGGAGAACGGCTGATCTCCCGGTTGGCGCGGGAAGTCAGGGTCGCGCAGGCGGTTCCGAGCGCGGCCCCTCGGGTTCAGTTGCGGCGGACCGTCGCGTAGCGCACGTGCTCGAGGTGCATGGCGCTGTGCCCGTCGGCCTGGCGGCCGTACTCGGCTGCGGTGGTGGTGCCGTTCTCGTCCCGGTCGACCTGCCAGCCGTGGTCGCGCAGCCGTGTGATGGCAGGCGTGCGCTCGTCCTGGTGGACGAGCTGGTTCATGTCGACGCCCCAGTCCTGGCTGACGTGCTCGAAGCGCGGGTCGTCCATGGCCTGCCCGAAGTTCGCCGACACGGAGTGCTCCAGGGCGACCTGGCTCCCGGGCGCCGAGAGCCGGGTGATGACCTGGAAGAGCTCCTCCTCGGCCTCCGCTGGCAGGTACGGCAGGAGACCTTCGACCAGCCACGCGGTCGGCTTCTGCGGGTCGAAACCCGCCGCGAGCAGGGCCGACGCCCAGTCGTCGCGCAGGTCGGCCCGGACGGCGACGTGCTCGCAGCGCAGGTGGGCACCTTCCCCGGCGAGCGCGCGGCGCTTGAAGTCGAGGACCTCGGGCTGGTCGATCTCGAAGAGCGTGAAGTCCTGCGGCCACTCCAGCCGCCAGGCCCGGGAATCCAGCCCGGCGGCCAGGATCACGGCTTGCTCCACCTCACCGCTGCTGGTCGCGGTGCGGAAGTACTCGTCGAAGAACCGCGTGCGGATCCCCAGGTGCAGGGCCATCACCTGCCAGAGCTGGCGGGTGGTCTCGTCCTCGGGTTGGGCGTCGAGCACCGACGTGAGCGCACCCGTCGGCTGCGCGGCGCGGGCGAGCACCTCGGCGTGCGGGTCGTCGATGAGCCCGGACTCGGAGCGCGTCTCCAGAGCGCGGGCCACGGCCACCCACAAGGCCGTCCGCCCGACTCCCGAGACCACGTCCCACTTCTCGTGCTCTGCCATCGTTCCTCCTGTTCTCGCGGTGCGGTGCTCCGCCGGTGGGGCACCGCACGGACTGACACCGGGCCCGCCGCGGGGACGGGCCCGGTGCGCGCGGCCCACCGGCTCAGCGACGCCCCAGCCGAGCGGGCCACCACAGGGACCGCCCGAGTTCCAGGGACAACGCCGGGACCAGCAACGAACGCACGATCAGCGTGTCCAGCAGCACTCCGAACGCCACGATGAAGGCCAGCTGGACCAGGAAGAGGATCGGCAGCACCGCGAGCGCGGCGAACGTCGCCGCGAGGACGACGCCGGCGGAGGTGATCACGCCGCCGGTGACCGTCAGGCCCCGCAGCACGCCGTCCCGGTTGCCCCGGTGCGTGGCTTCCTCCCGCACCCGGGTCATCAAGAAGATGTTGTAGTCGATGCCGAGCGCGACCAGGAACACGAATCCGTACAGCGGCACGACGGGGTCCGCTCCCGGCATGTCGAAGACGTGGTTGAACACGAGCGCCGACACGCCCATCGTCGCGGCGAAGGAGAGCACCACGGTCGCGATCAGCATGAGCGGCGCCACCAGGGAACGCAGCAGCAGGACCAGGACCGCGAAGACGACCGCGAGCACGATCGGGATGATCACCGAGCGGTCGTGCTCGGCGGCCAGCTGGGTGTCGAGCTGGGTCGCCGTCGGGCCGCCGACCAGGGCGTCGGCTCCCTCGACGCCGCGCACCGAGTCGCGGATCCGCTGCACGGAGGCGATGGCCTCCTCCGAGTCGGCGGGCTCGCTGAGCACGGCCTCGATCTGGACGCGGCCGTTGACCACCCGGGGCCCGCCCGGTCCTGCCTGGGCGGGAGCGACGTTCGCGACACCGTCCACCTGGGACGCTCGCACGACCTCGTCGGCGTGGTCGGCGTTGGCGATGATCGTGGTCGGCGTGCCCGATCCCGCCGGGAAGTGCCGGGTGAGCAACTCCTGCCCCGCCACGGACTCGACCGGGTTGATGAACACCTCGGACTGCGCGGTGCCGCTCGCCTTGAGCTGCGGCAGGCCGAGCGCGCCGAGGACGAGGACCAGCGTGGTCACCACCCAGATCGTGCGTGGCGCCCTGGCGACCCAGGAGCTGATCCGCTCCCACAGCCCGGCACGGCCGGATCCCTGCTGCTCCGAGCCCCCCGGGACCACCGCGGGCGCGAAGGGCCAGAAGGCCGCGCGGCCGAGAAGCGCCAAGACCGCTGGCAGGAAGGTCAGCGAGGCGACCAGCGCGGCCACGATGCCGATGGCCGCGACGGGGCCGAGGCTCTTGTTCGAGTTCAGGTCGCTGAACAGCAGGCAGAGAACGCCGAGGGTCACGGTCCCGGCGGAGGCGACGATCGGTTCCCACGTCGAGCGCACGGAGCGGCGGATCGCGAGGAACCTGTCGCGCGTCGAGCGCAGCTCCTCGCGGAACCGGGCCACGAACAGCAAGGCGTAGTCCGTGGCGGCGCCGATCACGAGGATCGACAGGATGCCTTGGCTCTGCCCGTTGAGCACCAGGACGTCGGCGTCGGCCAGGAAGTACACGGCCACCGCGGCCGCCCCGAGCGCGAACGAGGCCGACAGCAGCACCAGGACCGGCAGCACCGGGCTGCGGTAGACCGCGACGAGGATCAGGAACACCACCGCCCCGGTGACGAGCAACAGCATGCCGTCGACGCCGCTGAACGCCTCGCGCAGATCGGCTGCTTGGGCGGCGGGTCCGCTGACCAGGGCCTCGAGCCCGGCAGGCGACTGGTCCAGAACGGCTCGCACCGCCGCCACGGTCTCCGAGGGGTCGTCGTTGGCGTCGATGGCCACGACCACGTGCGCGGCCGAGCCGTCCTGGGACGGGATCGGAGGCGAGACCTGGTCCACTCCGCGGACTTCCCGGATCCGCTGGGCGGAGTCGTCCAGGTACTGGCGATCGGCTGCGGTGATCCCATCAGGGCGCTCCGCCACGACGAACGCCGGGATCGCGCGACCGTCGGTGAACTCCCGCTGCAGCTCGCCGACCTTGGTGGCCTCGGCCGATGCGGGCAGGAACGTCGAGCTGTCGTTCGTGGAGACCTCGCCCAGCTTCCCGGTGAAGGGTCCGCCCACGCCGCCCAGGGCCAACCAGGCGATCACCACGAGCGCCGGTAACACCCACCGCCAGCGGCGACGTGCCCCTTCCGGACGCGCTTCGACAGAGGTGGGTGGGGATGTCAGGACCATCGAGCGGGCTTCTTCCTCGTGGAGCTCCTCGGCGGTTGCCGAGGCCACAGTACGACGGCAGTATATTTCGATTATCGAAGTATATGGCAGGCCGAGGGGCCGCGCACGACGGGTGACGCGATGAGCGATGCTGGTGAGGTGGACAACCAGGGAGGAAGTGACCAGTCCGGCGGCGCGCCCGCGGCGACCGGTGACGTGGCGCTGGGCGAGCTGCTGCGGGCGCTCAACGTCGAGCTCGACCGCTTCAGCGTCCTGTTCGGCAACGCCCACGGGCTGTACCGGACCGACCTCAACGCCATCGTGGCGATCCTCGACGCCGCCAACCGCGGTGACCCGATGACGCCGAGCCGGCTGGCCGCGGCCCTCGACCTGAGCGCGTCGGCGACCACGACCCTCCTGGAGCGCCTGGAGTCGCTCGGTCACCTCACGCGGGAGCACAGCAAGACCGACCGGCGCCGGGTCGACCTGGACATCCACGACACCGCCCGGCAGATCGGCAACGAGTTCCACCAACCGCTGATGCGCGAGCTCGGCCAGGTCTGGGAGCGCTTCAGCGAGGACCAGCGGCGGACCATCAGCGAGTTCCTCACCGCGACGATCGAGGCCACCGCCCGCGCGCGGGAGACGATCGAACCGCGGTGACCGGCCCCTCGGCCGAGGTGGCCGGCGACCCGCTCGGACCTGTCATCGGCCTGTTCGGGGCGTGACAATCACCTCGACGCGTCCAGCGGTGACACCGGGCGTTCGCACGTTTAGCATCCGGGTTCACCACGACGAAGTGACTTCACATCCCTGAAGCGAGGTTGATCCGGTTGTCGTCCCCGAGCTTGGACCAGTTGGGCTTTCGCCTGCACCCCGAGGACTCCGTCCTCATCGCCCGGCAGGACATCGAGCCCGGCACCTACTCCGGTCTCACGATCACGAACACGGTCCCGCGCGGGCACAAGGTCGCCACGGCCGACATCGCCGAAGGCACGGCGGTGCGCAAGTACGGGCAGATCATCGGCTTCGCCTCCCGCGACATCGCAGCCGGCGAGCACGTGCACACCCACAACGTCACGTACCAGGAGTTCCAGCGGGAACACGCCTTCGGCGCCGACGCCACGCCCACCGACTTCGTGCCCGAGGACCAGCGCGCCACCTTCCAGGGCTTCGTGCGGCCGGACGGCCGGGTCGGCACTCGCAACTACCTCGCGGTCTTGACCTCGGTGAACTGCTCGGCGACGGCGGCCAAGATGATCGCCCGGCGGGTCGAGGCCTCCGGCATCCTCGACGACTACCCCAACGTCGACGGCATCTGCCCGCTGACCCACACCCTCGGCTGCGGCCACAGCGGCAGCGGCAACGAGGGCTTCGAGGTGCTGCGCCGGTCGCTGCAGGGCTACGCCGGCCACCCCAACATCGCCGGCCTGCTGGTCCTGGGGCTGGGCTGCGAGGTCAACCAGGTCAAGTCGCTGACCGAGGACCTCAAGCTCCCGGAGGGAACTCCGGTGCACGCCATGACGATCCAGGAGTTCGGCGGCACCAAGAAGACCGTGGCCGAAGGCGTCCGCCGCATCGAGGAGATGCTCCCGCAGGCCAACGCCCACGAGCGGCAGACCGTCGGCGCGGACAAGCTGGTGCTCGCCATGGAGTGCGGTGGCTCCGACGCCTACTCCGGCATCACGGCCAACCCGGCCCTGGGCGCGGCGGCCGACCTGCTGATCCGCCACGGCGGCACGGCGGTGTTCGGCGAGACCACCGAGATCTACGGCGCCGAGCACCTGCTCACCCGCCGCGCGGTCAGCCGCGAGGTCGGCGAGAAGCTCGTCGACCGGATCGCCTGGTGGGAGAAGCACGTCCAGGCCGACGGGAGCTCGATCAACAACAACCCCTCGCCTGGCAACAAGGCGGGCGGCCTGACCACGATCCTGGAGAAGTCGCTGGGCGCCGCGGCCAAGGGCGGCACCACCAACCTCGTGGACGTGCTGCAGTACGCCGAGCCGATCACCGACCGCGGGCTGATGTTCATGGACACGCCCGGTTACGACCCGGTCAACGCGACCGGCCTGATCGCGGGCGGAGCGCAGCTGCTGTGCTTCACCACGGGACGGGGTTCGGCCTTCGGCTGCAAGCCCGCGCCGAGCATCAAGCTGGCCACGAACACGCCGCTGTACGAGCGGATGACCGACGACATGGACATCAACTGCGGTGTCATCGCCGACGGCGAGATGACGGTCGCCGAGATGGGCGAGCAGATCTTCCAGCACATCCTGCGCGTGGCCTCCGGCGAGGAGACCAAGAGCGAGGAGCTCGGCTACGGGGAGGAGGAGTTCGTCCCGTGGCACCTGTCCACCGTGCTGTGAGCCGGACGCGAGCGGCTCGCTGAGGAAGCGCGTGGAGGGCGGTGCCGCCGGCCCCAGGCCAGCGAACCGCCCTCCTGCTCCCCCTCGATCAGGCTGCGACGGGCTCGCGGCGCGGGGCCTCGAGGTCCCAGCGGTGGCGGTGCAGCAGCACCGGCACCTGCTCACCCCGCTGCGCGGCGGCGAAGACCTCCGCGCGGGCGCGGCGCCACCACACCCAGGTGCGCGAGGCACCGAAGAGCAGCATCGCGACCAGCGCCAGCATGGCCACCCGGTACTCCGAACCGCCGGGCATCCACTCGACGAGGTCGAGCACCACGCCCACGCCCAGCACGCCCAGCGCGGTGGCCGAGTGGCCGCCCGCGTTGGCCACCCCGGTGGCGGTGCCGACCTGGCGCAGCGAGTTGTAGTCGCGCACCAGGGCGAAGGCCACCGAGGACACCGGACCGCCGAAGGCGAAGACCAGGAACGCCACGGCGATCACCGCGAGCGGCGGACGACCCTGCGGCCAGGTCAGCAGCGCCACCCACGACAGCGCGTTCAGGCCCAGGTAACCCATGACGAGCCACATCCGGCACTCCGGGCGCTTGCCGATCAGCGCGCCCACGACCGGACCACCCACGACCTGGCCGATGATCAGCAGGCTCAGCACGACGCTCGCGGTGGAGGCGGCCACGCCCAGCCCATGGACCAGGTACGGGAAGCCCCACAGCAGGGTCAGCGCACCGGAGACGAACATCGTGCAGAAGTGCGTCCAGAACGCCAGCCGCGTTCCCGGCACCGACCACGCCGCGCGCACCTGCGCCAGGACCGCACCACCGCTCTGGGGCGAGGACGCCTTCGGGGTGGTGTCGCGCACCACCGAGACCGTCATCGCCGCGTAGACCATCGTCAACCCGCCGACCAGCAGGAACGTCCCCGTCCAGCCGATCGTGCGGAGCGCCGCGGCCAGCGGGAACGTGGCCGCGACACCACCCAGCGCCCCCAGCGCGCTGGAAACGGTGGCCACCAGCGCGTAGCGGCGGGCGGAGAAGTACGCCGCCACCAGTCGCAGGATGCTCACCCACATCAACGCATCGCCCAGGCCCAGCACGCCGCGCGCGGCCAGCCCCATCGCGTACGTGTCGGCAAGCGCGAACAGCACCTGGCCCGTCCCCAGCAACAACACCGCCGTGGTGATCACCCGGCGTGCGCCGTAGCGGTCCACCAGCAAACCGGTGGGAACCTGCATGCCCGCGTAGATGCCGACCTGCAACACCGTGAACGCGCTGAGCGCGGCTGGTCCGACGTCGAACCGCTCCAGCGCTTGCGTTCCGGCAACCCCCAAGCTGCCCCTGTGAAACACCGCGGCGAGGTAGGCGACCACCGCCACGCTCCAGATCCACCACGCCCGACGCTCCGGTCGGTCGGCAGCCACGAATACCCTCCCAAGTCCTCTGAGTCAACAACACCCGGCTCACACTTGCTCAACTGTTAGTTCGCTCCGCGAAGCGATCGGGTTAGCCGATCTGCGAGTGGACTGCACCACATGCTCCACTGTGGACATCCGCAGAACCGAGTCTTGGCCCCAGCGCGACGCTCGCTTAGCCTCAACCCGGCGCCCGCAACGCGGTGGGCGTCGACGCACCGAAAACACCCTCGTGCCAAGGCACCAGGTGGGGATGGAGCGCGATGGACGGCAACACGGCCCCGCATCCGGCGATCCACCGCATGCTGCACCCGAGGTCGATCGCCGTCCTCGGTGCCTCGAACAACCCGGTCAAGCTCTCCGGCCGCGCGATCGCGCTGATGAAGCGCTTCGGCTACGTCGGCAGGCTGCTGCCGATCAACCCCGTGCGCGCGCAGGTCCAGGGCCTGCCCGCCTACCCGTCGCTGGCCCACGTCGAGGGCGACATCGACCTCGCGATGGTCATGCTGCCCGCCGACCAGGTCGTCGACGCGGTCCGCGACTGCGCCGAACGGGGGATCCCGGCCGCGATCGTGGGCGCGGCCGGCTTCGCCGAGCTCGACGAGGAAGGCGCGCGGCTGCAGCAGCAGCTCCGCGACGTCGTCGCCGACACCGGGATCCGACTGCTCGGACCGAACTGCCTGGGCATGTTCAGCCTCAAGGACCGGGCCATGCCCACCTTCACCTCGGCGATGGACGGTGACTTCCAGCCGCGCGAGGGCGCGCTGGCGTTCGTCAGCCAGAGCGGCGCGTTCGGCACCTTCATCTTCTCGGCCGCGCAGCACGCCGGGATCGGCATCTCGCACTTCCTCAACACCGGCAACGAGGCGGACCTGTCGGTCGGTGAGCTGCTGGGCGGATTGGTCGAGCTCGACGAGGTCCGGGTGCTCATGGCCTACTTGGAAGGCGTGCACGACGGCGGTGAGCTGCTGACCGTCGCCCGCAAGGCCCACGAGCTGGACAAGCCGGTCCTGGCGGTCAAGGTCGGCCGTTCGGCGGCGGGTGCCCGCGCCGCGGCCTCGCACACCGCGTCGCTGGCCGGCGAAGACGCGGTCTTCGACGGGGTCGTCGGGCAGTTCGGCGTCGTCCGGGTCGACGGGATGGAGGAGCTGCTCGACGCCGCGGTGATCTTCGCCGACGGACGGCGGGCCCGGGGCAGGAAGCTGACCACGCTGTCGCTGTCCGGCGGCGCGGGCGTCCTGATGGCCGACGCCGCCGCCCGCCACGGTCTCGACGTCGCCCCGTGGGAACCCGAGTGGCAGAGCCGGATGGCCGAGGTCCTCCCCGCGTTCGGCTCCCCGCGCAACCCGGTGGACCTCACCGCCAACCTGATCAGCGACCCGGCGATGCTGCGACGCGCGCTGGAGATCGCGGTCGAGCACCCGGGGTCGGACATGATCGCGGTCCTGCTCGGCAACGCCGACCACGCGGCGGAGGAGCTCATCGGCGCTGTCGAGCACGCCTACCGCTCCACCGACCGTCCGCTCGTGGTGGTGTGGACCGGCGGCAGCGGCCGTCCCCGGGAGCGGCTGCGGGAGCTGGGGATCCCGTGCTTCACCGATCCCGGGCGCGCGGCCGCCGCGCTGGGCGCGCTGGCCGGCTACAGCCTGCGCCCGTCCCCGCCGGCCCCGCAGCGGCCGGGCGACATCGATCTGCGGGCGGTGCGCGCGATCCTGTGCGAAGCCCGCGACCACGGGCGCACGCAGCTCGACGAGCACGAGTCGAGCAGGCTCATCGCCGCCTACGGAGTTCCCTGCGCGGGCGCTTTCCCGGCCAAGGACCCGCAGGGAGCGGTCGCCGCCGCGCACGAGCTGGGCACACCGGTGGCGGTGAAGCTCCTCTCCCGGACCGTCGGGCACAAGTCCGACATCGGCGGGGTGCGGCTGAACCTCTCCACCGACGCCGAGGTGCAGGAGGCCGCCGAAGAACTGCTGCGCCTGGACCCGGCGGCGAAGCTGCTGGTGCAGCGCATGTCCTCCGGCACCGAGCTGATCGTGGGCATCAAACGGGACCCCGCGTTCGGTCCGGTCGTGGTGGTCGGGCTCGGCGGCGTGCTGGTCGAGGTCCTCGCCGACAGCCAGGTCGGCACCGCTCCCCTGGACACCGCCTCGGCGAAGCGGCTCCTGCTCTCCCTGCGCGCGAGTCGGATCTTCGCGGGCGTCCGAGGACAGCCGGCCCGAGACCTCGACGCGGCGGCGGACGCGATCGCCCGCTTGTCGTGGCTTGCGCACGACCTCGCCGACGACGTCGCAGAGCTCGACGTCAACCCCCTGCTCGTCGACGAGAACGGCGCGGTAGCAGTCGACTGCCTAGCGCTGCTGACGTAGGAGCGGGCGCGCGATCAGCCCCGCTCAGCCGCACCGGGCAGCGAAACCTGACCGGCTCCGGGACTCCGCGCGCCCCTCCTGGTGCACACCCGAGTCACCCGAACGGGCGGTGGGCTGGCATTTCGCACTAAATGTCAGCCCACCGCCCGTTCGGGTGAGGAGCGGCGGTGCGGGCTGGCGCTCCCACCTGGGAGAACGGCTCTGGCGTGTTCCTGGGGCGCCTCAGTCGCGTGGGGGTTCGTCGAGTTCTTCGAGGATCTTGTTGGTGTGGCTGCCGACTTCCGGGATCGGGTCCATGCGGGGTTCGCGGCCGGCGACCGTGATCGGAGGCAGCAGGGCGCGCAGCGGGCCGGCCGGCGAATCGACCTCGCGCCAGCGGTCCCTCGCCGCGAGCTGCGGGTGGTCGGCGAACTCGGCCACCGTGCGCATGCGCGCGTTGGCGATGCCGACCTCCTCCAAGCGCTGTTCGATGTCCTCGGCGCTCATGACGGCGAAGACCGACTCGATGACCTCCTGCAGTGCGGCGAGGTTCTCGACGCGCGTGGGGTTGTCGCCGAAGCGCGGGTCGGTGGCCAGCTCGGGACGTTGCAGGACCTGTTCGCAGAACGTGACCCACTCGCGCTCGTTCTGCACCCCCAGGAAGACCTGCGTCCCGTCGCCGGCGGCGAACGGCCCGTACGGGGCGATGGCGGCGTGGCGGGCGCCCGAGCGGCGCGGTGGCCGCCCACCGTAGTGGGCGTAGTAGTACGGGAAACCCATCCACTCGCCGAGCGCGTCGAACAGCGACACCTCGAAAGCGCTGCCCTCGCCGGTGCGTTCGCGTTCGTAGAGCGCGCTGAGCACGCCGCTGAAGGCGTACATGCCGCCGGCGATGTCGGCCGTGGAGATCCCGGTCTTGGCCGGTTCCTCACCCCCGGTGATCGACACCAGCCCGGTCTCGCACTGCACGAGCAGGTCGTAGGCCTTCTTGTTGCGGTAGGGGCCGGAACTGCCGTAGCCGGACAGGTCGCAGACGATCAGACGCGGGTCCCGCTCCCGCAGCCGCTCGGCACCGAGGCCCAGCCGGGCGGCAGCGCCCGGGGCGAGGTTCTGCACGAACACGTCGGCCTTGGCCAGCAGCTTGTCCATCACGCGCCGGTCGGCCTCGGCCTTGAGGTCCAGCGCGATGCTCTCCTTGCTGCGGTTGATCCACACGAAGTGGCTCGACAACCCGTTCACAGCGGTGTCGTAACCGCGCGCGAAGTCACCCGCGGGGCGCTCGACCTTGATCACCCGCGCACCGAGGTCGGCGAGCTGCCGCGTCGCGAACGGGGCTGCGACGGCCTGCTCCAACGACACGACGGTCACGCCTTCCAACGGCAGCATGCGCCCACCTTCATCTCGCCCGGCCACAGCCGTAGGCTCACCGCTCGGCCAACCCCTGTCAACGCGAAGTCGCTGCTTTTCACCGTGCGAATCATCTATTGACCGGTCAATTGCGCAAGGCTAGATTTCGTGCATGGCAACACCGGCGTACCTGCGCATCCGCACCGAACTGGAGCAGCGGATCCGCTCGGGTGCGCTGCCGCCCGGCAGCAAGCTGCCGACCGAGGCGGAGCTGCGCGAGCAGCACTCGGTCAGCCGTGCCACCGCGCAGCGGGTGCTGACCGAACTGGCCCACGCCGGGCTGGTGGAGCGACACCGGCGCCGCGGCACGTTCGTCGCCGGAGGCGCGCGGCAGGAGAACCTGCTGCGACTGGTCAACCCCGCGCTGCGCGGTCCGGAGATCCCCGGTCGGCACGCGGTGGACTCCGCAGCGGTCATCCCGGCGCGCGACGCCGACGTCGAGATGCCCGGGGTGGACGACGACGCGCCCGTCACGCAGTTGCGCCGGCTCAAGTTCGACATCGACGACAACCCCATCGCCGTCGAACTCTCCGCGGTCCCGTTCTTGCTGGCACCACGACTGCTCGACGAGGACCTGGCCCACCTGACCGTCCACGACTACTTCGCCCGCAATGACGTCCCCGCTGCCACCTCCCGCGTTTACATCGACCCGGTGTCGCTCGACGACGACACCGCTGCCCGGCTCCGGCTCACCACCGGACAGGCAGTGCTTCGGCTGCGCCGCCTGACCTGGTTGACCGACGGCAAGCTCGCCGAAGCGATGTGGCACATCATCCGGCCCGACCTCGTCGAGCTCTTCATCGAGCAGAGCGTTCTGTCCGCTCCGGACAGCTGACCAGTTCCTCCCCTGCAGCGAACGGTTCCGTGGTGGAACCGAGAGTTCGTCCTGCCCGGAAAACCCTCTTGGAGGAGTTCGCATTGACTCGCGTCGCGGTGATCGGCACCGGTGTCATCGGTGCCATGACGACCTGGCGGCTCGCGCTCCGCGGAGCCGACGTGCTGGCCTTCGACACCCACGGCCCCGGCCACGACCGGGGCTCCTCGGCCGGTGAATCCCGAATCTTCCGCACCGCCTACAAGGAAGGAGCCGGCTACGTCCCGCTCCTGCAGCGCGCCGGGGCGCTGTGGCGCGAGCTGGAAGACCGCTCCGGCTCGACCCTGCTGACGATGTGCGGCGGGCTGACCATCGGCGCACCGGACCACCCCGACATCCTCGCCGTGCGGCGCTGCGCCGAGGAGGCCGGGCTCGACCACGAAGTCCTGAGCACCGACCAGGCGCGGAAGCGGTTCCCGCAGCACGAGATCGACGATGGCGAAGTCATGGTGCTCGACCCGGGCGCCGGTGTGCTGCGACCCGAGCCGTGCGTGCAGGCCGCGCTGCGCTGCGCCGAGAACTCCGGAGCGCGGTTGCTGCCCCACCACCCGGTCACCGACGTCACCGAAACCGACACAGGATGGCGGATCACCAGCAACGGCACCGAGTTCGACGCCGACCACGTGGTCTTCGCACCCGGCCCGTGGGCACGGCAGCTGGCACCGCTGCGTGATCTGCCGGTGGCAGCCCGCCTGATCACCGCCTACTGGTTCGCCGCTCGCGACGTCGCCGCGCACTCGCCGCAAGCCTTGCCCATCGCCATTCGCAGGCACCCCGAAGCCGGGTTCTCCTGCTTCCCCGCCCTCGACGGGGTGGCGATCAAGATCGTGCCGCACCACCTCGGGTGGCCCGACCTCGACGGACCCGACGACCTCCCACGCAGCTCACCTCCCGACCACGCCCGCGCCGCTTCGGCCGCCGCAGCCCGACTGCTCCCCGGGGTGGTGCCGCACCCCATTCGCATCGGCACCTTCGCCGAAGGGTTCACCCCCGACGACCACGCCCTGCTCGGGCCGCTCCCCGGACACCACCGGGCCACGGTCATGACCGGGTTCTCCGGCCACGGCTTCAAGCTCGCCCCCGCCTTCGGCGAGATCGGCGCGGACCTCGCGCTCGACGGCGGAACGTCCCACGACATCGCACCGCTCGACCCGAACCGCTTACTGCCGTGAGCCCACTGGAGGCCAACCATGCTCACCGGTTCCACCGGCCAGATCGCCGGAATCATCATCGCAAGCTTGCTGGTCATCGGCTTCGGCATCGGCATGTCAGTCTACTTCGGACGCAGGGCGAAGAGCTCCGCGGACTGGCTGTCCGCGGGTGAGTCGCTGCCACTGGTCGTCGTCATCGTCACCCAGTTCGCCACCGCCACGGGCGGCGGTGTGCTCATCGCGCACGTCGGCATCGGCTACCGCTCCGGCTGGTCGGTGTTCCTCTACGAGGGGTGCGTGCTGGCCGGTTTCCTCGTCCTGATGTTGATCGCGAAGTGGCTGCGCGAGCAGCGTTTCACCACCGTCCCCGACATCATCACCACGCTGTTCGGCCGCAACCGGCTGGCCATCGCCATCGCCGCGCTGGCCGCGCTGGTCGTGCCCTTCGGCTGGCTGGCGACCCAGTTCGTCGCGTTCGCCCAGCTCTTCGGGCAGCTCACGGGCGTGTCACCGACCGTGCTGATCCTGGTGATCATGGTTGCCTCGTTGCTGTTCGTGCTGCCCGGCGGCTTGACCTCGGTGGCCTGGACAGACTTCGTGTTCGGCCTGTTCATGATCGCCATGTCGCTCGGGGTGGCCGGCTACGCCGTCCACCTCGCGGGCGGCTGGGAGCGCATCACCACCACGGTTCCGCAGCAGCTGTGGGGCTGGGAGGGCCTGACAGCGGCCGGCTGGGACCAGATCTGGCTGTGGATCGCGGCGATCTTGCCGGGCACGCTCACCAACCAGCTCTACTACCAGCGTGTGTTCGCGACCAAGAAGGTTTCCGACGCTCGCCGCGGGCTGGGCCTGTCGGGGTTGATGATGCTCTTAGGTGGCGTCTACGCGGGGTGCATCGGCCTCGCGGTGCATTCGATGAACCCGGGCCTGACCAACGAGGAGGACGCCGCAGGGTGGCTGCTCACGCAGCTTCCGGGCTGGCTGGTGATCGTCTTCGGCGCGTTCCTGGTCTCCACGATCATCTCCACCACCGGCGCGGCGCTGCAGTCCGTGGTCGCCAACCTGACCCGCGACGTCTACCAGAACATCGCGGGCAAGCAGGCCGGTGACCGGCAGACCGTCACGTTGTCGCGCTTGATCACCGTCGGCGTCTCCGCCCTCGCCGCCGTGCTGGCGATCCTCTTCCCGAAGGCGTTGACCTGGCTGGTCGCCACCTACGCCTACTCCGCGGCAGCGCTGGCCGCGCCGATCTTCCTCGGCTACCTGCTGCACCGGCGCCGTCGGCTCACCCCGACCGCTGCGATCACGGGCATGGTCGCCGGCATCCTCGGCTGCGCCATCGCACAACTGCTCGACACCACTGTGCCCTACGCCGTCTACGGCATCGCGGTTTCAGTCGTGGCAGTGTTGGCCACCGCCGTGTTCACCCCCACCCGTCCCATCGTCGAGAGCGGAACGGAAGTCGAAGCATGAAGATCGCAGTGATCGGACTGGGCGTGCTGGGCGCGGCGACCGCGCGTTCCCTGGCGCTGGCGGGAGCGCACGTCACCGTCTTCGAGCGGACCGCTCCGCTGGCGGGGACCACGAGCACCTCGTTCGCCTGGGTGAACTCGCACGCCAAGAACCCGCTCCCCTACCACGAGCTCAACGTGGCGGGCATGGACGAGCACAGGGCTCTGGCGTCCACGCCGAGTCCGTGCGCGCCGTGGCTGACGCTCGGCGGGAACTTCGAGTGGGCCGAGGACGCGGCCGGCGCCGAACGGCTGGCCGCGGCGGTGCGCGAGCTGGAGGCCCGGGACTACCCGGTGCGGTGGATCAGCGCCTCCCGCGCGCGGGAGCTGGTGCCCGACCTGCTCCTCCCCCAGGGCCTCCGGGACATCGCGCACTACCCCACCGAAGGGCACCTGGTCCCGGCGTTGCTGGTGGCACGTCTGTGGGGCGAGGCGCGGGAGAACGGTGCTCGGCTGCGCTGCCCGGTCGAGGTGGTGTCGGTGTCGGAAACGGCCGCCGGAGTGCGGATCTCCTCCTCGGACGGGGAGGTCGTGACCGCCGACGCGGTCGTGTTCGCGACCGGCCGGTGGACCGAGGCGCTGACCGCGACCACCGGCCACAGGGTGGCGATGGCCGACCCGGAGGTGGCGGGATCGGCGACCGTGGGCCTGCTGGGCTGGACGGCCGCGTTGCCCACCCGGCTGAACTCGGTGCTGACCACGCCCTCGCTGAACGTGCGGCCCGACGGCGGCGGACGGTTCGTGCTGCAGGGTCTGGACCTCGACGCGGACGCCGACCCAGCCAACCCTCCCGCGGTGGACGGGGTCCACGCCCGCGAGCTGTGCCGGCGGCTGGAAGCCCTGCTGGCGGGGACCTCGGGCGCGGTGCTGGAGTCGATGCGGGTGGGCCAGCGGTCCATGCCCGGCGACGGCCTGACGGTGGCCGGGTTCCTCGGCGGGAGCGAGCGGATGTACGTGCTGGCCACGCACAGCGGCATCACCCTGGGACCGCTGCTGGGCAGGCTCGCCGCCGACGAGGTCGTCCACGGCCGGGACGCCTCGCCCTTGCGGGACTTCCGCCCGGACCGGTTGGTCGGACGGGACTCGTTGCCCCCTCTGAAGAAGGCGCGACTCGCCGGACAGCAGTGATCACGCCTCGCGTTCCGGGGCACCGGGAGACCGGCACCCCGGACGTGCGCGACGGGTTCAGCCGAGGTGGCGGCGCAGGAAGTCCACGGTGCGCGGCCAAGCGATGCGAGCCGACTCCTCGTGGTACGAGGCGGGGTTCTGGTCGTTGAAGAAGGCGTGCCCCGCCGCGTACACGTGGATCTGCGGGTGGACGTCGGTCTGCTTCTTGATCTTGTCCGCGACCTCGCCGACCGCGTCCACGGTGACACCTCGGTCGTACTCCCCGAAGTGGCCGAGCATCGGAGCCGTCATCGCGGAGAAGTCCGTCTCCACCGGCGGGATCCCGTAGAAGGGCACGACCGCCCCGATCCGGTCACCCTGCTGGGCAGCCAGCACGAGCGCGAACTTGCCACCCATGCAGAAGCCGACCGTGCCGACCGACGAGCCGGTCACCACGTCGTGCTCCAACAGGTAGTCGACGGCCCCGGCCAGGTCGCGGGCTGCTCGGTCGACCGGCAGCTCCCGCATCATCCGGGACGCTTCCTCGGCGTCGTGCGTGGTGTGCCCGCCGTAGAGGTCGGGCGCCAAGGCCACGAACCCTTCGGCGGCGAAGCGGTTCGCGACGTCGGCGACGTGATCGGTCAGGCCCCACCACTCCTGGATCACCACCACCCCCGGACCCGGCCGCTCCGGCGTCGCGAGGTAGCCGTGAGCGGTCCGTCCGTTGCTGGTGAAGCTGACGTTCTGGTGCGGGTTCGTCACGCTCCTGCTCCTTCGTCCGGTGTGACCGTGCGCCGGGCCGTCGAGCCCGCACCATGATCCCGCCGCGAACCGCTGAACGCAGCCCCTCAGTCGACGGGCATGTGGACGACCTCCCAGATGTGCCCGTCGGGGTCTTCGAAGCTGCGGCTGTACATCGGGCCCTCCTCCACCACGTCGCCGATGCGCGGCGAACCCGCCTGCCGCGCCTTCTCCACGAGTTCGTCGACCTGCTCGCGCGAGTCGGCGCTGAGCGCGGTGATGACCTCGGTGACCTTGGTGGCGTCCGCGACGTCCTTGGGCGTGAAGGACTTGAAGAACGGTTTCACCAGCAGCATCACGTAGGCGTCGCCGCTGATCACCATGCAGGTGGCGTTCTGGTCGGTGAAGTTCTGGTCGAAGCTGAAACCGAGTGCGGTGAAGAACTCCACCGAGCGGTTCAAGTCCTCGACGGGCAGGTTCAGGTAGGTCTGCATCGCCATGGCGATCACTCCGCCGGGTCAGGAACGGGCGAGGACGGGCACGGTGTCGCGCCGCGCCCAAGCGAGGAACAGGAACAGCAGGCACAGCGCGAGCGGCGGCAGGGCCAGCGCAGGGGCGCCGAGCGGGAAGAGCTCCGCCAGCGCCGCGCCGACCATGACCAACGCCAAGCCGAACGCGGCCAGGCCGCACAGCCGCGGGATCAGCAAGCCGATCGCACCGGCCAGCTCCACGGCTCCGGTGAAGTGGCGGAACCACTGCCCGAAACCGATCTGGTCGAACATCTGGACCGCGAGCGGGTCGCCGAGGAGCTTCGGCGCTGCGGCGAAGACGAAGAACGCGGCCAGCAGCACCTGCAGCACCCACAGACCGACGTTGACCGCCCGTCGCGGTGAGGTGGTGGTTCCGTTCGCACTGGTAGTCATCCGAGGCACCCTTCCCGTGCGCTGTCGAGGTCCGGTCGCAGGTACGGACCCGACCCGCCGCGGAAACTCATCGGTCGCGGCGCGAGGAAGGGGTTCTCAGCCCACCAGCTGCTCGAGCACAGCGCTGAAGACGTCGCGGTCCACCGTGGCGGGGTCCTGCGCGAGCCAGTGCCCGATGTCCTTGACGAACTGCGCCGGCGTCATCGGAGCCACCGGTTCGTCGGGTTGCTCGACGGTGGTGACCTCACCGGCCCTGCTCGGGTAGATCAGCACGGCTCCGCGCACCTCGACCTCCGGCAGCAGCTCCTGGAAGGTGGCCACACCTTCGTCCAGGCGGGTCACCCCGCCGCGGAACGGGTGCCCGTTGCGCCACAGCGCACCGTTCTCGTCGGTGGTGTAGTGCCCGGGCAACCAGCTCTTGGACTCCACGAGCACCAGCCGGCGGCCGCACAGCACCGCGTGGTGGACGTCCTCGAAGACCGAGTCGGGCCAGGACAGGCCGTGGAAGACCCGGGCCCCGGGCAGCCGGATGAGGTACCGGGCGCAGAGCTCGGCGGTGAGCAGCTGGGCGCGTTCGTGCTGGAGGTCGGGCAGCCCGAAGATCCGCTGGCCGCCGAACTCGGCGGTGAACGCCCGGTGCTCGCGGTAGGCGGCGATGTGCCTGCGCAGCAGGAAGACGACGACCACGCCGAAGGCGATGAGCAGCCCCAGCCACGTCGCCCGCAACGCGACGTTGAGCTCCACCGCCACCCCGGCGAGCATCAGCAGCGACCACGCACCGACCAGTGCCATCGTCGGCACCCGGTCAGGACCGAGGACCGGCAGGTACTGCACCCGCGCCTGCGGGTCGACGCTGTCCCACCAGGGGATGTCGTCGAGCCGGACCCGCGGCGTCTTCGGCACGAAATCGGGGTCCTCACCGAAGTCGCGGCCAGGCCGCCGCGTCCCACCCGGTCGACGGGGTCGCTGCGCGGCCGTGCCGGTGCTGACCGGGCGGCTCCGCGAGCTGTCGTAGGTGGCGCGGCGCACCGGGTCGTTGAGGGTCTCGTAGGCCTCCTGCAGGAGGCGGAACGCGCCGTCGCTGCCGCCGACGTCGGGGTGCATGGCGCGGGCGAGCGTCCGGTACGCCGACTTGATCTCGACCGGTGTCGCGTCGCTCCCCACGCCGAGGAGTTCGTAGTAGTCGACCCCGCGCAACTACCCTCCCCGCCTCCCGGTCCGCGCGGCAACAACGAGCTGCGATCGTGAACGCCCGCTCATGATAGGACGCCGGCGGAGATCAAGATCAACCGGATGTCGGGATGTCACCCGATGACCGCTCGATCGCGTCACGAACGCGGGTCGCTCCACCTCCCCGCGTGGGGGAGGTGGAGCGACCGGGCGAGCGTCAGACGACGCTGCGGTTGTCCTTCTTGGCTGCGCGGTAGTCCTTGACCACCGCCGAGCACATGACGGCCAGCACGACCGCGGTCAGCGCGGGCCAGACCAGGATGTACGCGGCCAGGACGAGGGTGCTCATGGCGTCCTCCGTTGTTCGTCGCGGAAGGGCGGTCAGCGGGCGGCTTCCACGGGTTCCGGCGGCGTGCCGGCCTCCCGCATCTGGAACTCGGTGACCCGCTGGTCGATGACTGAGAAGTCGAACCGCTCCTGCGCGGCCATGCTGATCGCGACGCACACGACGGTGCTGACGCCGTAGGACACCAGCGAGCCGAGCAGGGTCGGGTAGTCGCGCAGGAAGCCCAGGATGAGCGGCAGCAGCGCCACCCCGGCCACCGCACCGACCGAGAAGCCGACGCGCTTGCCGAAGAGGCCGAAGGCCATGAAGCCGAACACCACGGCGGCACCGATCGCCGCGGCGATCTCCATCACCAGGGCCACGACTCCGGTCAGCGGCAGCAGTTCGAACCGCGCCACCAGGAAGAACACCAGCGCGACCAGCACCGAGGCGGTGAAGGCGCGGTTGGTGATGCGGTCCCAGTAGAAGCTGGCGATCACCGGGAACACCAGCGCACCCCACAACGCGCCCACGAACACGAGCAGGTCGAGGATGTTGAAGTTCGACACCGCGAACATGACGCCGAGCGCGGTGGCCGCGACCATGGTGATCCGCCCGATGTGCAGCATGGTCCGCGGGTTGACCTTCCCGCGCGCGAGGTTCTTGCCGTAGATGTCGGTCATGACCAGCGACGACAGCGCCGCGAGGTCGGAGTCCGCGGTCGACGACAGCGAACCGATCACCATGATGAACAGCAGGCCGACCATCACCGGGGACAGGTACTCCGACGCCATCTGCGGGATGATGTTGTTCATGTCGCCGTTCAGCGGCTGCAGGCCGACCATCACGGCGAGCAGGCCGAGCATGCCCAGGCCGATCACGGTGCCCGCGTAGCCGAGGGTCGCGGTGATGAAGGTGCTCTTGATGCGGTCCTGGCGCACCGCGAACAGCCGCTGGGCGATGGTCTGGTTGCCGATGGCGTAGGCGAGCACCGCGGCCAGGTACGGGCCGCCCTGCTCCAGGAACGCCTCACCCGAGAAGAAGTTCGCCTGCTCGGTGGTCAGCGTGGCCACGCCCTGGTCCAGCGCACCGATCCCGCCGGTCGCGAAGAACACCATCGGGACGATGAGCGCTGCGGCCACCATCATCGCGACGAGCTGGGCGAAGTCGGTCAGCACCGAAGCCCGGAAACCGGACCACAGGGTGTAGCAGAGCACGCCCACGGCCGCGATCAGGACGCCGTGCAGGAACGAGAGCGGGGTCAGGATCTCGACCAGGGCCCCGGCGGCGGTGAAGTTGGCCGTCAAGCTGATGACGCTGCCGACGATGTTGGAGACCGCCAGGATGAGCTGGCTGGAACGGCCGTGGCGCGCGTGCATCACCTCGGCCAGAGTGTGGGCCTTGGGCGCCACCCGGCGGAAGTGCCGACCGAACGGGTAGATGCACAGGATCATCAGCGCACCCCACAACCCGTAGTGGATCGGCCCCGAAACGCCGTAGGTGTAGCCCGAGCTGGCCGCTGCGTACAGCGATGCGGCCCACACCCAGGTCGCGGTCATGCTCGCGGCGGAGATGCCGAAGCCCACCGCGCCGTTCGAGACCATGAACCCGTCCACGTTCTCCTTCTTCTCCCGGATGGAGAGGGTCATCAAGAACGTGAACCCGTAGAAAGCGAGCAATAACAGAGCGGTCGTGACCGCACTGAGCTGGAACACTACTCCTCCGAACTGTTCATCTGGTTCGCCCGCAATTCTGGTCCGGACACACGTGGGTCCGGACCAGAATTGCGAGCCGCCCAGAACGAATACATCGGATTCGCACCTTTTTGAACCTTGAAGTAACTTCCCCCACAGCAGAACTCGTCAGAACTTCCGCATCTTGAGAATTGAGCCGTCCCGGCCCCGAGAAGTCGCGCACTGCGATCACCCCTCGCGCACGCAGGATTCCCCGAGGTGATGTCGGCGCCCGTCGAGGCCTGCGGCCGTTCTGCGCTGAACCGGTCGGGTGGTCCGGCCCGGAGCTCCGACCCCCGGCGGACCGGCGGAGCTCCTCCTCCGCTGAGCGAACGGCTCCCACGGCCCGGCCGGGGCGGGACCAGGCCGCTGGTCAGCGGGAACCCGGGCACGAAAAAACCCGCTGGCTGCTGTGGCCAGCGGGCTCTTCCACGCGGATGACCGAGACGACGTTCCGCCGTCCCTCCCTTTTGGTCACCCGGGAGCCGGGCTCGGTCCCTCATGGCGCCTGGGACCGGCTCGGCTTGCTGTGCGGTGCACTACTGCGCAAGTACTGATCAGCGCCCGGCGGGACCGGGGTCCGCCCAGCGCTGGCGTCCACCATAGCCGATCGTGGCGCGCTTGTGGGGTTGAAGAGCTCCGGCGTGGCGCCACCGCACCGACCCCTACCGCGGGTGATCGTCCTGGTCACCGCCGGTGCGGAGTGACGTCGCCGCCGACACCGGCGTGTCGGGTGCCCGGCGTGTCCGAGCGCGGTGCGCGCCGGGCACGCGCGGTGCTCGTTCGACTGCGCACCGTGGCCCGGCCGGCGCTGGGCGAGCTTGACGCGATCAGATTCGACGTGCATAGGATCGCCGGTCGAACCGCTGGGTGGGAAGGGTGCACATGGCTGCGGAACCGCTCGCGCCCGGCGTCTGGGGCGTGGTCGCCACCCCGTTCACCGGATCCACACAGGACGTCGACGCGGCGTCGCTGGCGAAGCTGGTCGACCACTACAGCAGGATCGGCGTCACCGGGCTGACGGTGCTGGGCGTCTTCGGCGAAGCGGTGCGCTTGTCGGCCGCGGAGAAGCGCGCGGTGCTGGAGGTCGTGGTCGACTCCGCGGACCTGCCGATCGTGGTGGGTGCGTCCAGCACCTCCACAGCACCCGTGATCGACGAGGTCGCGCTGGCCACCGAGGTGGTCGGCGACCGGTTGGCGGGCGCGATGGTCCAGGTCAACACTCCCGACCCGGAGCTGCTGGCACGCCAGCTCGACGCGGTCCACGCCGCGACCGGAGCCGGTCTGGTGGTCCAGGACTACCCGTTGGTCACCGGCGTGGCGATCAGCGCGGCGGACCTGGCCGCGGCGGTCGAGCGCGTCGAGTCCGTGGTGGCCGTCAAGGCCGAGGCACCCCCCACTCCCCCGGCGATCGCCACGCTGACCGCGCGCACCGGCGTGCCGGTGTTCGGCGGGCTCGGTGGCGTCGGCCTGCTCGACGAGCTGGCCGCGGGGTCGGCGGGCGCGATGACCGGCTTCTCCTTCCCCGAAGGCCTCAAGGCCTGCGTGGACGCGTGGTGGCGGGGCGGGTACCAGGCCGCGCTCGAGGCCTACCTCGGCTACCTGCCGCTGGTGAACTTCGAGGCGCAGGCCCGCATCGGACTGGCGGTCCGCAAGGAGGCCCTGCGTCGGCGGGGCCTCATCAGCGGCTCCGGAGTCCGAGCACCCGCGTCGGGGATGCCGGAAACCCTTGCAGAACAACTGGATCGGCACTTGGCCGCCGTGGAGAACGTGGAGAACTGATGGATCTGGGAATCGCCGGCCGCAACGCGCTGGTGTGCGCCTCGACGGGTGGACTGGGCGAGGCGACGGCGCGTGCGCTGGCCGCCGAGGGCGCCAACGTGGTGGTGTCGGGCCGCCGCGGTGAGCGGGCGAAGGCCATCGCCGCCGAGCTGCCCGGCGCCACCGGCGTCGAGGTGGACCTGACGGCACCGGGCGGTGCCGAGCAACTGCTGTCGGCGGCGCAGGACGCGCTGGGCGACATCGACGTCCTGGTGCTCAACGGTCCGGGTCCGCGCCCGGCCAGCGCCTCCGAGGTCGGACCGGAGGACACCGCGGAAGCGGTGCAGAACCTGCTGCTGGTGCACCAGAAGCTGGTCGGCGGGGTGCTGCCGGGGATGCGGGAGCGCCGGTGGGGCCGGCTGCTGGCGATCGCCTCCAGCGGCGTCGAGGCACCGATCCCGAACCTGGCGTTGTCCAACATCGGCCGCAGCGCGCTGGCCGCGTACTTGAAGAGCCTGTCGATCGACGTGGCCGACGAGGGCATCACCGCGAACCTCCTGCTACCCGGGAGGATCGCCACTGACCGGTTGTCGTCGCTGGACAACGCCACGGCCGAGCAGGAAGACCTGCCGGTCGAGGAGGTCCGCGCCCGCGGCGAGTCGCTCATCCCCGCCAAGCGCTACGGCGAGCCCGCCGAATTCGGCGCCACGGCGGCGTTCCTGTGCAGCGCTCACGCCTCCTACATCACCGGCACCGCGATCCGCTGCGACGGTGGTCTGGTCCCCACGCTGTGACGTTCCCGGCGGTGGACAGCTGACGAGGAAGACGAGGCGTGTCGCGCGGAACGACGGGAATCCGCGCGACACGCCTCTCCCGTCCCCGGTGTTGTCAGCCGGTGACGGAGTTCAGGGTCGGCAGGTACGCGTTGGCGTGCCCGTCGACGTCGGGGTGGAAGGACTCCTGGATGGGGTTGCTGGGCCCGTTGATCCACTCGTCGGAGGCGCACACGCCGTGGCCGGAGAAGGCGTCGCGGGCGTCGGCGAAGGAGAAGCCGGCCGCCGAGGCGCGTTCGGAGATCACCGAGGCGAGCTCGTCAGCGCCCTCGTTGATCCGCTGGCGCTTGTACTCCGAGTAGAAGGGGATCCCGCAGTCGCCCATCTCGTTGATGCGGGGGTAGCCGAGCACGACGACGTCTGCGTTGGGCGCGGCGGCTCGGATGTTGGCGTAGGTGGTGTCGAGCTTGTCGGGCAGCTCGTTCTGGGCTTTTCCGGTGGCGTCCTTGACCGCGTTGTCGCACCCCTCGTCGGTCCCGGCGACGCAGCTGGTGATGACGTCGACGAAACCGACGTCGTTGCCACCGATGGAGATGGTGACCAGGGTGGTGTCCTCGCTGAGCGAGCCGAGCTGCGAGGAGTTGACGTCGTCGGTGACCGCGCCCGAGCACGCGGCGAACTCGAAGCTGGCGACGTCGTGCGAGTCCGCCCACAGCTGCGGATAGGCTCGGGGACTGCGCAGGCAGTCCCCGCTGTCCTCGAAGTAGTCCCGAGTACCGGTTCCCGAGGCGTAGGAATCGCCCAGTGCGACGTAGTTCTCTGCGGCGGAGTTTTCGGCGGCGGAGTCGGAATCAGCTGCGAAGGCCGGAGCGGTGGCCATGCCGGAGACGACCGAGCACGCGGTCACCGCACCGATGAGGTACCTTGCGTGGCGCATGTTTTCCTCCGTTCGGAGCGCGAAAAGCTCCTTCATTGAAAGAAGTCCGCGCCCATTTCCGGAGGAATTGGCGAACACCCGCCAGCAACCGGGAATCGGGGCACACCGAACACGGCAGCGCCATACGCCATCAGAAGAATCGCGGGGTTCGATTTCGCCGGTTTTCCCGGTCATCGCGCTACGCGGAGGCGCTGAAGAGGTTCACAAGACGCACGTACGTCTTGTTCGAATTCGCACGATTGCAGCAGGCGTGCGGCGCTCCGGCGTGAGATAGTTCTACACCTCCCGGCACCCCGTCCCAATGTTTTTGAGGAGGGCGTATGACACTCCGGGTTCCCGATCACCAGACCGCTTCGGCGGTGCTGTCCCGGGCCGTGGCCGCGGCACCGGAGGCGTTCGACGACGACGTGCCCCGCAACCTCATCGACCGCCGCTGGCGGGCCGTCGGCGAACCCGCGCCGCAGGTCACGCCGGTGGACGGCACGGTCTTCTCGCAGCTTCCCAAGGTCGACGCCGCGGTCGCGCAGGACGCGGTGCACGCCGCCGCACGGGCGCACGAGTCCTGGTCGCAGACCCCCTACGACAAGCGCCGCGAGGCGGTGCTCAGCGCCGTCGAGGCGATGACGCAGGTCCGCGACGACCTCGCGCTGCTGCTGGCCTGGGAGATCGGCAAGCCGTGGAAGCTCGCCTGCGCCGACGTCGACCGCTGCCTCAGCGGCGCCCGCTGGTACGCCGACCACACCGAGCAGATGCTCAACCAGGACGTGGAGGGCGCCCCCTACAAGCGCCAACCGCTTCCCGGCCCGGTCAGCAACATCGCGAGCTGGAACTACCCGATGAGCGTGCTGGTGCACGCCGAGCTCGTGCAGCTGCTCGCGGGCAACGCCGTGATCGCCAAGACGCCCACGCAGGGCGGCGCGGTGACGCTGACCCTCGCGCACGCGCTGATGACGCGTGCGGGGCTGCCCGCCACCCTGCTGTCCGGCGACGGGTCAGCCCTGTCGGACCCGCTGGTCCGCTCCCCCGAGGTCGGTGCCCTCGCCTTCGTCGGCGGACGCTCCAACGGCGGCAAGATCGCCGCCCAGCTGGTCGACACCGGCAAGCGGCACATGCTGGAGCAGGAAGGCCTCAACACCTGGGGCCTGTGGGAGTTCTCCGACTGGGAGGGCCTGAGCGCCCACCTGCGCAAGGGCTTCGAGTACGCCAAGCAGCGCTGCACCGCCTACCCGCGGTTCGTCGTGCAGCGCAAGCTGGTGGACAAGTTCCTGGCGACCTACCTCCCGGTGGTCCAGTCGGTGCGCTTCGGCCACCCGCTGGCCACCGAGGACGGCGAGCCGCCTGCGCTGGACTTCGGGCCGCTGATCTCGGCGACCAAGGCCACCGAGCTGGAGGGCCGCGTCGCCGAGGCGCTGCGCCACGGCGCCGTCCCGCTGCACCACGGCGACCCCTCCCAGGGCCACTTCCTGGAGGACCAGGACATCTCGGCCTACGCGGCCCCGGTGGCGCTGCTGGCACCTCCCGGGGCGAGCAGGCTCATGCACGAAGAGCCGTTCGGTCCGGTGGACACGATCGTCGTGGTCGACACCGAGGCCGAGCTGCTGGCCCAGATGAACGCCTCCAACGGCGCCCTGGTCGCCACCATCTCCTGCGACGACGAGGCCTTCGCGGCCGAGCTCTCCGAGCACGTCCAGGCGTTCAAGGTCGGCACCAACAAGCCGCGCTCGCGCGGTGACCGGGACGAGCCGTTCGGCGGCCGGGGCGCGTCCTGGAAGGGCGCGTTCGTCGGCGGCCAGCACCTCGTGCACGCCGTCACCCAGGGGCCGCCCGGTGAACAGCTCTACGGCAACTTCCCGGGCTACCACCGCTACCCGCAGACCTGATTCGCGGCAGGACCGGACGGGGCATCCCTTTGCGCGGGGTGCCCCGTTCGCGTCGGCTCACCAGGCTTCGCCGGGACGAGGCTCGCAGATCAACGTCCCGGTCAGGTCCAGGTGCGCCGTGACCGGGTAGTAGAAGATCCAGCCGTCCGCCTCCGGGGTCGGGCGGACGCCCGTGCTGGTGAGCACCCCGGTCGGGGCGGGCCAGAGCTTCCACCCGCGGGCGGCGTAGAAGGGACGACCCACCTCGCTGGCACCGAGGGCTCCCAGGTCGTAGGCCGCGCGGACCACGCGTTCGACCTCGGCCATGAGCGCGCCGCCCACGCCCTGGCCCTGGCGGTCGCGGCTGACGGCGACGCCCTCGACGTAACCGGTGCGCAGGGCGCGGTCCCCGAGCAGCAGGCGGCGCATCACCAGCGCTGCGTGCCCGACCAGCCGGTCACCTTCCCAGGCGAGGACGTGCAGACCTCCGAGGCAATGCTCCCAGTCCTCCTCGGTCATGGGGTCCTCCTCGGCGAAGACGTCCCACAGCAGGCTGCGCGCCGCTCGCCGGCACGCTTCGTCGAGGTCCGCCGTGTGGACGCTCCGCAGTTCGGCCATACCGCCCATGGTGGCAGGGATCGGATGGTCGGCAGCGCCTGAGCGGTCCTCCGCGTGGGAGCGTCCGTGGTCCCCTCGTCAAGGACCCGAACCGATGCGGTGGAACAGGGCGTCACACCCGCCCAGCAGGGCGTCGCAGAACGCCGGGTCCGGACCGCGGTGCGCGACCGACCGTGCGTCCACAACGGACTACGAATGTACCCCGACGAGCGGGGTTCTCGACACCGAACCCGTCTCCCGCATCGGTCCACCGGCGTGGGCGTGGGGCTGAAGCAGCCGTCCCCGGCAACCACCGCCTGCGCTGCAGCGGTTGCCGGGGACGGCTTTTCCCTCTCCCGATGGCTCGAACCCGGTGCTAGGGCTGGGGGAACTGCGCCGCGTAGGCCTTCACGGCGTTGGTGATGGCGGCGAAGTTGCGCTCGAGGGCCTGGGTGTCGACGTTGTCGAGGGTGTCGCAGGACTGGTGGTAGCAGGGGTCGAACGCCTCACCGGCCTGACCGCCCCACTTCTCGGCCTGTTCGGGCGTCTTGCTCTGCTCGGCACCGGTGAACGTCCCGCCCGCCGGGATCCCGACCTCGATGAAGGGGCCGTAGTCGGAGCGGCCGTCGAAGTCGGTCCCCTCCGCCGGCGCCCCGGCCGCGCTCAGCGAGTCGTTGAGCAACTGCTCGATCTGCGCCGATCCCTCCGGACCGGGCCCCGCGCCGACCCCGTCGGAGTCGTCGCCGTCGTAGGTGAAGTAGCCGGCGTTGGGCGAGCCGACCATGTCGAAGTTCAGGTAAGCGGCGATCTTCCCCCGCTCGGCCTCCGTGAGCGACTCCACGTAGTGCGTGGAGCCCACGAGCCCCTCTTCCTCGGCACCCCAGAAGGCGAAGCGCACCTTGTTGGTCGGGGTCTCGCCGCCGGCCGCGTAGTCCAGGGCGGCCTGCAGGATCGCGGCCGATCCGGTGCCGTTGTCGTTGATGCCCGGCCCGTCGCCAACGCTGTCGAGGTGGGCGCCGAACATGACGACCTGGTTGGCGTCCCCGCCGGGCGTTTCGGCGACCAGGTTCTTGCCGGTCCCGCCCAGGGACGGGAATTCCTGGACGGTGGTGGTGAAGCCGGCCTGGTCGAGCTGGCCCTTGATGTAGTCCAGCGAGGCCTGGTACCCGGGAGTGCCCGAAGCGCGGTTCCCGCCGTGGGACTCGGCGATGTTCTGCAGCTCCTGCAAGTGGTCCTGCACGGCCAGGGTACCGGCGCGCAGGCCCTCGGTGCCCGTGCTGCTCTCGGCGACGGCCGCGGTGGGCAGCACCAGCGCCGTGGCCGCTGCCAGCGCCGCAGCGGTGGCGAGCGTCGGTCGGTTCGGCATCCCGCGATCCCCTTCGTCGATGTCTCTCGATCGATCTCGTCCTCGCCGGGCGAACGTATCGGCGAGGGGCACGACCGGGACCGCTTTGACGAGAAGTCGCCGAGCAGCGCGTTTTTGCCGTGTTTCCCGGCCGGACCCCACCGCGCTGGTCAGGGGCGGTGTCCGGGGGCGGGAGGGGCAGGATCAGCTCGCGTTGTTCTTCCGGCCGGGCTGAGGCAAGCTGGACCAACACGTCGTCACGGCGCTGCGGGCACCGGCCTGGGTCGTACGGCAGGCGAGTCCAGGGCTCGACGAGGCCCCGGTTCCAGCTGAAGATCGTTCCCACACCAACCCAGGGAGGTACCGCACGTGGAACAGGTGGTCCTGCTCGACGAGGCCGGCCAGGCGATAGGCGTCGAGGACAAGGCGACCGTGCACCACCGGGAAACGCCGCTGCACCTGGCGTTCTCCTGCTACGTGTTCAACGACCACGGCGAACTCCTGCTCACCCAGCGGGCCCACCACAAGCGGACCTTCCCGAGCGTGTGGACCAACACCTGCTGCGGCCACCCCGCTCCGGAGGAGGAGATGAAAGCGGCGATCACCCGCCGCCTCAACGAGGAGCTGGGCCTGACGGTGCGGGGCATCGAACTCGCGCTGCCCGCGTTCCGCTACCGCGCGACGATGGACAACGGCGTCGCGGAGAACGAGATGTGCCCGGTGTTCGTGGCTTTCGCCGACGACGTACCGGAACCCAACCCCGACGAGGTCGCCGGGACCCGGTGGGTGCAGTGGAAGGAGTTCAGCACCGGTGTGCTCGCCGGTGACGTCGAGGTCTCGCCGTGGTGCGCGTTGCAGGTCCGCGAGCTCACCGAGCTGGGGCCAGAACCCGCGCAGTGGCCGATCGGTGCCCCGACCTACCTGCCACCCGCCGCCCGCGTGGCGTGACGACGGCCCCGAACTCACGAGTTCAAGGCCGTTCTGCGTCTGCTACCGGACCACCGCGGTCGGGCTGAGCTCGCGCGCCCAGCGCCACTCGCCGGGCTCGGGTGCGCCGACGAGCTTCATGCCCGCTGCCCGCAGGGTGCGCGCGATCGCGGTGTTGTCGATGTGCGTGCTCGCGGTGAGCGTCGTGATGCCCAGGTCCGCGGCCTGCTCGGCGATCTGCCCGGCGAGGGCGGTGCCGACGCCTCGGCGCTGCCAGTCGTCGCGCACCAGCAGGGCGAGCTCACCGGTGTCACCGTCGTACATCAGGTTGCCCATGCCGACGACCTGCCCGTCCGGCCTGAGCGCCAGCAAGGTGCGGCCGAGGGCCGGGGTCAGCAACCTGCGCAGACCGCGTCCTCCGGGGGCCGGGCCAGGGCTGGAGTAGCGGCGGAACCGCGTGCTGCTCGAGCAGCGCTCGTGGAACTCGGCGACCAGCTCGACGTCCTCGCGGTCAGCCGGGCGCACGACCAGCTCGGCGCCGCTGCGCGTGACCGCGGTCCGCTCCACCGGGCGGACCCGGGCGCGGCAGCTGGCGGCCAGGTCGACCAGGGCACGCGCGCGGGCGTACTCCGCCGGCGTGAACGCCCCGCCCGGACGGGTCAGCACGAGCACTCCGCCGCCGGGTTCGACCAGGCACATCGCGGTCTCGGTGAAGACACCGACCTCCATCGGCGGCTCGGCCTCCTCCTGCCACCGCACGTCGACGTGACCGAGCAGCGAACGCAGCCCGCGCACGAGGTCGGTGCGGCCGTTGACCAGGTCGTTCGCGAGCGTGGCGGTGCGCGTGGGCACGTCGTCGAGCTCGCGGACGTCGGCCCGCGAGGCCGTCACGCCGTACCCTCCGGCGGCCTCCACCGCCGCGACCAGCTCGGCGCGGCGGACCTCGGTGGGCACGTGCAGCAGCACCTCGTCCACGGCGCCGTCGGCCACCGGGTGCACCTGCATGGTCCGGATGTCACCGCCGAGCGCCGCCAGCGCCCCGGCGAGCGTGGCCAGCCGCCCGGGCGTGTCGGTCACGCGGGCTCGGATCCGCCACAGGTCCTGCGGCACGTGCACCGGATCCGCACCGAGCGCACCGGGCGAGAGCGCTGCGGTGGCGCGATCGGCCGCGCGCCTGCGGCGCGACCACCACCGCACCGCCGCCCCCGCCGGCACCAGCGCGGCGCCGGTGCACAGCAGCGCCAGCGCCGCTCCGGCGTGGCCCGGCACCCCGAGGAAGAGGTTCGCCGTCCCCGCGACCAGGAACAGCACGGCAAGCTCGATGATCTCGCGGGACCAGTCCCCGGGTGCTCGGCGGTGCTCGCTGGAAGTCATGCCCCCATGCTTCCCGCACCGTGTTTCACCAGCGCGAACCGCGATGACACCCGTGTGAACAGCGCTCGGAACCGCTCACCCGACCGCTCCGCCCGGAGGCGCCACCAGCGACCCCTGCGGCTCTCCCCCGTCGAGTCCCCCCGTCGGACTTCGCGCGAAGTTCGACGGGGAACGGCGGCCGCCGAACTTCGCGAGAAGTTCGAGGGGGAAGTTCAGCCCTCGAACTTCGCGCGAAAGGTGAACGCCCTCGCGCAGCGCCAGGCGGGAATCGCCCGAACCGAAAGACTCTCACGTCGAGGCTGCTCGATCCCACGGGCTCGACCCCCACAGGCGCGGCGCCCCACAGGCTCGGCACCCCCGCGCGGCACCCGCAGGCGCGGCACCCGCCGGCGCAGCACCCGCCGGCGCGGCGCCCCACGGGCGCGGCGGCCCGGGGCTGTTCCTGGGGCTTCAGCGGGGGGTTTGGCCGTAGCCCGCGAAGAGGGTGGCGCAGTGCTCGAGCTCGGCGTCCGAGAGGAGGGCGGGGTCGCCGAGCTTGGCCGCGGTGAGCCACAGCTCGCAGAGCCACTCGAGCTGGCGCGCCCGGTTGTAGGCCTTGGTGAGCGTGCCACCGATGGTGACCGTGCCGTGGTTGCGCAAGATGCAGCCGTTCCGGTCGCGCAGCGCCTTCGACATCGACTTCGCCAGCGCCGGGGTGCCGAAGGTCGCGTAGTCGGCGACGCGCACCGCACCGCCGTAGTCGGCCAGCTGGTAGTGCACCGCGGGCACCTCGTCGCGCAGCAGCGACAGCGCCGTGGCCTGCAGCGAGTGGGTGTGCACCACCGCCCCCGCCCCGTGCTCGGTGTAGGCGGTGAGGTGCATCGGCAGCTCGGAGGTCGGTGCGAGCTCGCCCTCGACGACCTCGCCGCTGAGGTCCACCAGCGGGATGTCGGCGGTCCGCAGCTGGTCGTACTCCACGCCCGAGGGCGTGACCGCCACCAGGTCACCGGCGCGCACCGACACGTTGCCGGAGGTCCCCACCACCAGCCGGTCGGACGTCATCCGCCGGGCGATGTCGATGACCTCGTCGCGCTCCTCGGCCAGACGCACTGCGCTCATCCCTCCCCGTTCAACAGGCCACTCCGGTGCCCTCGTACCCGTCGATCGCCGCGACCTTGTCGGCCGAGGCCGAACTCGTGTCGAAACGGTAGTCGAGCCACTCGCCGGCGAGCTTGCGGGCCAGTTCGAGCCCGACCACGCGCTGGCCGAAGCACAGCACCTGCGCGTTGTTGCTCAGCACCGAGCGCTCGACCGAGTAGCTGTCGTGCGCGGTGACGGCCCGGACGCCGGACACCTTGTTGGCGCTGATGGCCACGCCCAGCCCGGTGCCGCACACCAGCAGAGCCCGGTCGGCCTCGCCCTCGGCGACCAGCCGGGCCGCCTGGACCGCCACGTGCGGGTAGGCGGTGTGCTCGTCGTCGCCGACTCCGACGTCGACCACGGAGGCGACCCGGGAGTCGCCCTCCAGGTCCGCCTTGAGCGCGTTCTTGTACTCCAAGCCCGCGTCGTCGGAACCGACGACGATGCGCAGTGCCTGCTCGCTCACTGGTCCTGTCCCCCTCCGGAATCCTGTCCGATCAGTTCTCCGACCCGCGTCAGCACGAGCGCCAGCGACGTCGCGCCCGGGTCCGGTGTCCCCACGCTGCGCTCGGCGAGCGGTCTGGCCCGCCCGGTCCGCGGGCGCAGTTCCGCGGTGGCGGCGGCCGCCTTGGTCGCCACCGCCGCCGCGCGCCGCCACGCCACGGCGCCCCCGCTGCCCTCGTCGACCGCGCCGCGGAGGTCTTCCGCGAACGGCACCAAGGCGTCGACCAGGGTCTTGTCACCGAGCTCGGCCCGGCCGAGCCGCTGCACCGAGGCGAGCGCGGCCTCAGCACCCGCGGCCAGGTCGGCAGCGGTGGCCGCGCGGTGGTCGGGCAGCAGGTCGCCGAAGGACCGCAACGCGGCTCCCCACAGCACGCCCGAGGTGCCGCCGGCCTTGGACGCCCACGCGTCACCGGCGGCGACCAGCACCGCCGACGGGCCCACGCCCTGCGCGGCGGCGGATTCGGCCGCCTCGACCGCAGCGACGCTGCCCCGGGTCATGCCTCGTCCGTGGTCGCCGTCGCCGGCGATCGCGTCGAGCCTGCCGAGCTCGTCCTCGTTGTCCCGCAACAGGTCCGCGACCGCGCGCAACGCGCCGACCACCTCGGCGGCGGTCGCCTGCCCCACCTGCGGGGCGACCACGACTTCCGGCTCGACCAAGACCGGGTCCTCGACCTCGACGTCCGATGTGGACGATTCGGTAGAACCCCTGCGGTAGGCGGGGGTGTCGGCGGGGGCGAGCCAGAGCCGTTCCAGCTCGTCGTCCAGCCAGGTCACGGTCAGCGAGCACCCGGCCATGTCCAGGCTGGTCACCAGCTCGCCCACCTCCGGTGCGACGACCTCGACACCGGCCTCGGCCAGCAGCCGCGACACCGTGCCCCACACCACGAAGAGCTCCTCGTACTTGGTGGCGCCCAGCCCGTTGAGGATCGCGGTCACCCGGCCGCTTTCGACCGGTGCTTCCGCCAGCAGTCCGTCGACCAGCGTCTTCGCCAGCTCCGACGCCGAGGGCATCGGCGTCTCGGACACCCCGGGCTCGCCGTGGATGCCCAGCCCCAGACCCATCCGGCCCTCGGGGACCTCGAACAGCGGGTGGTCCTGACCGGGCAGGGTGCAGCCGTCGAAGGCGACACCGAGGCTGCGGGTGCGGGCGTTGGCGTGCTCGGCGACGCGCACCACCTCGTCGAAGTCGTAGCCCTCCTCGGCGGCCGCGGAAGCGACCTTGAAGACCACGAAATCGCCCACCACGCCGCGACGTTTGGCCTGCTCCTCGGCGGGCGCGCTGGCCACGTCGTCGGTGACGACCACGTTGTGCGCGCGGATGCCCTCGCGTTGCAGGCGTTCCACTGCCAGGCCGAAGTTCATGTTGTCGCCGGCGTAGTTGCCGAAGGAGAACACCACTCCCGCGCCCCGGTCGGCCGCGCGGGCCACCGAGTAGGCGTCGGCGGCGGAGGGCGAGGTGAAGATGTTGCCGATCACCGCACCGTCGGCGAAACCCGGGCCGACGACACCGCAGAACGCCGGGTAGTGCCCGGAGCCACCGCCGGTGACCACGGCGACCTTGCCGGGACGGGCCGGGCGGGAGCGCACCACCCCGCCCGGCACGCGCCGGACGTGGTCGGGGTGCGCGGCCACGAACCCCGTGACCATGTCCTCGGTGAAAGTGGCCGGGTCGTCGTACAAACGCGTCACGTCAGGCCTCCTCGACGGGCGCCCAGTGCGGCCGGGCGCGTTCGATGGCGGTCAGGTAGTCGCGGTAGCCGCGGTCGTAGAACTCCACGTTCTTCGGATCGGGTCGCACCACGCGCCGGTCCGCGGCCCAGCGCTCGCGGTCGACGGGCTCGCCCAGCGAGTCCCACGCGGTCATCGCCGCGCCGCGCGCGCCGACGCCCTCCTCGTGCGGGACGTGCAGCGAACGGCCCAGCACGTCGGCGAAGATCTGGCTCCACGCTTGGGAACGCGCCCCGCCGCCGCAGGCCGCGACCTCGCCGCTGAGACCCGCGCTCTCCAGGTTGTGCCGCGCGGCGTAGGCGACGGCCTCGCACATCGAGCGCACCAGGTCGGCGGGCGTGGTCTCCAGCGACAGCCCGGTGAACTGCCCACGCGCCCGCGAGTCGACGAACGGCGCGCGCTCACCGGAGGACGACAGGAACGACAGCGCCGACACACCGCCGGCGCCCGGCCGGCTCTGCGCGAGCAGGGACTCCAGCTGGTCGACGCTGGAGCCGGTCATCGCCAGCACCCAGTCGAGGTTCGCGGTGCCGACCATCGCCGGCATCACCCGCAGGTAGCGCTGCGGGAGCGGCGTGGCCAGCCACATCCCGGCGGGCTCGCCCTGCGGGTCGATGACGACGTCGTCGCGCAGCACCTGGCACCCCAGGGTCGTGCCGATGACGAGGCTGCCGTCGCCGACCGCGCCGACGCCGGAGCCGAAGGCGCAGGCCGGCAGGTCGAACGGACCGGCCGAGACCGGCAAGCCCGACGGGAGCCCGAGGTCGGTCGCCGCGTCCGCGGAGAGCGCGAAGAGCTTGCCGACCGGGGTGGTTTCGGCCAGCAACCGGCGGTGCTCAGCGATGCCGCAGGCGCGCAGCGCCTCGGTGGAGTACTCGCGCGCGGGCACGTCCAGGAACGGCATCGAGGCGTCGGAGGCGTCCACGGTGATCTCACCGGTGAAGCGCTGCACGATCGCGTCCACGCAGTACCCGGCGACGGCCGCGCGCTCCAGGCGGTCGGGCTCGTGCTCGGCGAGGTGGGCCAGCAGCGGCCCGGCCGAGCCCGGGAACATGCCGGAGCCGGTGAGCCCGTGCACCTCCCGCTGCACGCCGTCGGTCTCCCACCGGCGCAGCACGTCGGCCGCGCGGGCGTCCAGCCACGAGATGGCCCGCCCGACGCTGCGCCCGCTCTCGTCGCGCAACCACAGCCCGTCGCCCTGCCCGGTGATGGCCAGCGCCTGGACGGGCTCGGTGGCCGCGGCCGCGACCTCGCGGACGACCTGGACGACCGAATCGACGACCTCGTCGAGGTCCTGCTCCACCAGGCCCGGCGCGGGCCGGTGCAGGGTGGAGCGCACGCTGCGGGTCAGCTTCGCCGTCCCGTCGCGGCCGAGCAGCGAGGCCTTGGTCACCGAGGTGCCGACGTCGACTCCGATGATCATGGCTGCAGGTCCTCGAACTGGGCCAGCACGTCCGGGTTGGCCACGAAGCGGGGCCGGCGTCCGTCGAGGAAGCGCGCGACCTCACCGGCCACGATCTCGGCGGCCCGGTGCGCGGTCTGCCTGGTCGCACCGGCCAGGTGCGGCGTGGTGATCACGTTCGGCGCGTCGAACAGCGGCCAGTCGCGGGGCGGCGGCTCGATGTCGTAGACGTCAACGGCCAGCGCGCCGAGCTTGCCGGCCCGCAGCAGGTCGGGCAGCGGCGCGTAGTCCAGCAGGCCGCCGCGAGCGGAGTTGACCAGCACCGCGCCTTTGGGCAGCAGCTTGAGGTTGTCGGCGTTGAGCAGGTGCTGGGTCTCCGGGGTCAGCCGGGCGTGCAGGCTGACCACCGAGCTGCGCCGCAGCAGGTCCTCCAGCTCGACGAGCTCCACGCCCTCGTCGGCGACGTCGGCCGCGCTCACGAACGGGTCCGCGACCAGCACCTTCGCACCGAAGGCGCGCAACACGCGGGCCACGATGCGCCCGATCGCGCCGTAGCCGACGAGCCCGGCGGTGGAGCCTTCGAGCTCGATGCCGGCGTTCTCGTAGGCGTAGTAGTCACCGCGCCAGTTGCCGTCCTTGAGCTCGGCGTCCGAACCGGGGATCCGGCGCAGCGCGGCGAGCATCAGGCCCACCGCGAACTCCGCGGCGGCAGCGGCGTTGCGACCGGGGGCGTAGCTGACGATGACGCCGTTGTCGGTGGCCGCCTGGAGGTCGACGTTGACCGGGCCGCCCCGGCAGACGCCGACGAACTTGAGGTTCTCGGCGGCGTTGAGGACGTCGCCGGTGAACGGTGCCATCTGGGTGGCGACGATCTCGTGTGCGCCGAGCGCGTCGAGCAGCCGCTGCTCCGTACCGCTGGCCTCCTGCACGTTGCCGACCGGGCCGAACGGCTCCACCGGCCACGGCAGCTTCAGCGTGTCGAAGTGCAGGTCGCGCTCGGTGGCGCGGCGCAGTGCGTCGACGAACACCTCGGGGTGCACGAAGTGGTCGCCGGCGGCCAGAACGTTGGTCATCTCCTGGACTCCCTTGTCGCGAGGTGCGTGCGGCTCAGCGTGCCTGCGGCAGCGACCCCACCAGGCGCAGCCGCACGTCGTCGAGGTCGGTGGCGATGTGGGTGGCTCCGGCGAGCGCGTCCTCGGCCGGCGGGTAGTCCCCGTTCGGGATCGCCACCACCGTCATGCCCGCGCGGGCGGCCGCGCGCAACCCGTTGCTGGAGTCCTCGACGGCCAGGCAGTCCGCCGGTTCGTGGCCGAGCTTGTCGGCCGCGGCCAGGTAGACGTCGGGGCTGGGCTTGCCGCGCGGCACTTCGGCGCTGGACACGGTCGCGGAGAAGTGCGGGGTCAGCGCGTGCCGGTCGAGGACGGCGTCGATGAGGCGTCGCGGTGCCGAGGAGGCCAGCGCGATGGGTGCGCGGGCGGCGACGTCGGTGACCATCTTCTCCGCGCCGGGCAGGAGCTCGATCTCACCGCCGTCGAGCGCGGCGATCATGTCGTCGACCACGATGCGCTCGGTCTCGGCGGCGGACTCGGTCGCCTGGCTGAACTCGGCGAGGAACGCAGCCCACTCCGGTGCGCTCATGCCCTGGACCTGCCGGGTCTCCTGCCCGGTCCAGGTGCGGCCGCGAGCCGCGGCGAAGCGGGACCACATCCGCTCCCACAGGTGCTCGCTCTCGACCAGGACGCCATCCATGTCGAACACGACCGCGCGATGAGCGCCGTTCGGTCGATCCGGCTGGGTCATACGTACCTCCCGCCAATCACTGGTGGCATCAAATTAACAGTCAAACCGTTAACTGTCACTACCCCAGTGATACTTCGGCAGGCCTGCGCCGGACGACGCGCTCGGCGAGGCAAGATGAGCGCATGGCGTCCGCACCGAAGAAGCAGTCACCGCGCCTCCAACGGCAGCAGAAGATCGTCGACCACGTGCTCGCGCAGGGGTTCGCGAGCGCCGCGGAGCTGTCCCAGCTGACCGGGGTCAGCCTGATGACAGTGCACCGCGACCTCGACGACCTGGCGACGCGAGGACTGCTGCGCAAGTACCACGGCGGGGTCTCGGCGCAGCCGTCGACGGTGTTCGAGTCCAGTTCGGACTTCCGGCTGCACACCCACACCGCGGAGAAGGAGGCGCTGGCCGCCGAAGCCCTGCGGTTCATCACACCGGGCACGTCGGTGATGCTCGACGACTCCACCACGGCGCTCGCGCTGGCCAGACTGCTCCCGGACGTCGGCCCGCTCACCGTGGTCAGCAACTACCGGCAGGTGCAGGAGGCGCTGCGCGACGTGCCCGACATCCGGCTGATCGGCCTGGGCGGCGAGTACTCGCGGACGCACGACTCCTACCTGGGACTGCCGTGCCAGGAGATGATCTCGACCTTCTCGGTGGACCTCGTCTTCCTGTCCACATCGGCCATGAACGCCCGCCTCACCTACCACCAGGAGCAGGAGATCGTCCTGGTCAAGCGGGCGATGATGAGCAGCGCCACCACGAAGGTGCTGATGATGGACGCCAGCAAGGTGGCCCGCTCGGCGCTGCACCAGCTGGCCCCGGTCAGCGCCTTCGACCACGTCCTGCTCGCCGGGAAGCTCGACGACGCCCTGGTCGAGGAGATGCGCGAGCAGACCGAGGTGCGCCTGGCGCCGGTGGGCTGATCAGGGCGAGCAGTGCTCCCACCCCACCCCGTCGTGGAGCGCGCACCCGCCGTGCCGCTGTGTGGGACGCCGCGTGCGGTGTCCGCGGAGCCGCTCCGGTCCTGCCACCCGCATCGCCGAGCGAAAGGATCCTCGAAGTCGTTTTAACATCTTGTGCGTTAACTTCAACAGGGTGCATGATGGCCGACATTCGTTGGCTCGGTGCGCGGGAGCGCACCGGAACATCCGACCTGTGGAGACAGTGATGTCCCAAACGTCCGCAGCCGAGTCCCCTGGACCGGCCGGCTTCCTCGACCGCATCGGGATCCCGCGGCAGCTCTTCTGGGGCTTCGTCGCCGTCCTGATCTTCATGATCGGCGACGGCGTGGAAACCACGTTCCTGTCCGACTACCTGCAGCGACCCGAGGGCGGGGCGCTGCCGGGGGCGGTCGCCTCGTTCGCCACGGTCACCCTCTACGGCGTCGCGGCCATGATCGCGGCGTGGTTCTCCGGAACGCTCTCGGCGATCTGGGGTCCGCGCCGGGTGATGTGGCTGGGCGGCGCCTGGTGGGTCGGCTTCGAGTGCGTGTTCCTGTTCGCGGCACTGCCCTCGCACAACGCGGTCTTCATCGTGGCCACCTACGGCATCCGCGGCCTGGCGTACCCGCTGTTCGCGTTCTCGTTCCTGGCCTGGGCGCAGGTGGCCAGCCCCACCAAGATGCGCGGTTCGGTGGCCGGCTGGTTCTGGTTCGCCTTCACCGGCGGGCTGCCCACGCTGGGTGCTGCGGTCGCAGCGGTGTCGATGGGCGTGCTCGGCCTGGACGACTACGAAACCCTGGTGCTGTCGCTGGTCGTGGTGACCACCGGTGTCCTGATCGGTTCCTTCGCGGTGCGCGAGGAGCACGGGCTCAAGCCGATCGCCGACGAGACGGTGGAGAACCCGCGCAGCCTCAAACGCCTGGCCGAGGGCGTGGACATCCTCTGGCGGGACCGGCGAGTGCTGGCCGGTGGTCTGATCCGCATCGTCAACACCGCGCCGCAGTACGGGTTCTTCGCCATGTTCCCGTTCACCTTCGGGCCCGCGGCTCCGGACGGCGGCTTCCTGACCGCGGCGCAGGTCGCGTCGCTGGCCTCCATCGCCTACGGCGCGAACATCGTGGCGAACCTGTTCTTCGGCGTCTTCGGCGACCGGTTCGGCTGGCGCCGCACGGTGACCTGGTTCGGCTGCGTGGGCTGCGCGATCGCCACGCCGCTCTGGTACTTCAGTTCGATGGCCTCGCAGAGCTTCGCCGTCGCGGCGACGTTCGGCGTGGTCTACGGCCTGGTGCTGGCCGGTTTCGTGCCGCTGTCGGCCCTGATGCCGTCGATGGTCGCCGCCAAGGACAAGGGTTCGGCGCTGGCGGTGCTGAACTTCGGCGCCGGTGGCGCGGCGTTCGTCGGACCGGTCGTGGTCACGGTGCTGTACCCGCTGGTCGGTGGCGGTGGCGCGACGATCGTGTTCTGCCTGATGTACCTGGGCGTGGGCCTGCTGTCGCTGCGAATGAAGGACGACAGCGACCCGGGCGAGCACCGCGCCTCGCGCACCGGTGCTCCGGCCGCCGCCGGAGCGTCGGCCTAGGGCACTGGGAAAGTCCTGATCAGGCCGTCGCCCGTCAGGGCGGCGGCCTGATCTCCGTCCGGGGACAGCGCGGGCCGGCCCTCGACCGGCCCTAGCACCGCCCTCGCTCCCGGCCGGTGGACCTCGAGGAGGCCGTCGGCGTTGCGGAAGGCCAGCACCGGTCCCGGGGCGATCGCCGGATCGGTGATCGCGTCAGCGTCGAGGGTGCGCACTCGCTTCCAGCCCGCCTCCTCGGCCAGCACGACCACCTCTCCGGTGGCGTTCCGAAAAGCGACGTGTCCGCCGGCCGCGGCGATGCCGCCGACCGGGTGCTCGTCCGAGGGCACGAGTTCGCCGCAGCCCGGCTCGGTGAGCCGCCAGTGCAGCATCCCCGCCCGCGAGGCCGCGAGCACGTGGGCCTCACCGGCCGAGGTGACCACTGTGGACACCTCGTCGCCGATGTCGGTCCCGCCGAGCCGGCACCAGCCCCGGCCGTCGCGGACGCTCACACCACCGCCCGCGTCCCGGACCGCGACCACCACGCGTCCGCGCACCGACGCGGCCGACGGAGGCCCGAGGTCGACGCCCGGGTGCCGCGGCGGTGGAGCACCCAGCGGGAACCACGGCCGGTCGTGCTCCTTCAGCCACACCGCGCCGGTTTCGCGGTCCTGGACCACCATTCGGCCGGGATCGACGAACGCCACCGAACCCTCGCGCGGCGTGAAGCCAGGTGTGTCCACAACGGACTCCTCCCCCGGTTCCGCGAGCACCAACCGCTTTCCGCGCACGTGCGCGTGACGACCGGTCGTCACCCACCTCGTCCCCCACGGGCGCCGCAGCCGCATCGCGGAAAGCCAGGCGGCGTAGGGTTCGCCAAGGCCGACCAGCGGGTCGTGCGCGGCGTAGCGGGCGAAGACGGCGCGCTTGTCCGCCACGACCCGCTGCGGGAGGTTCGGCGGCGCGTCGGCGGTGTTGTAGTCGCGGTAGTGCAGCAGCGGCACGACGGTGCCGCGCAGCGCGGCTTCGGCGAACCGAGCGGTGGCGAGGTGGTCCGGGTGGTCGTGCGCTCCGCCCCAGTGCTGCTGGTAGCGCGGGTCGGGACGCGGGTCCTGGGTGCGGACCAGCGTCGGGGCGAACTCCTCGCGGACCCGGACCAGCGCAGCGATCACCGACGTGCGGTCGTGGCTGCTCGCGGGCGCGACCGACCCGGTCGCGAGCACGGTCCGCACGCGGTGCGCGGGGTCGCGCCACAGCCTGCTCAGCGCGTGCCGGGAGGCCGGGTCGTTGTCGTCGGGCAGACCGAGGAACACCAGGCTCACGCCCGGACGCCGCCGGAGCTGCTGGACCTCGGCCCACCGACCGCCCGGCAGCGCCAGCGCCGTCCGGCTCCACTCGTCGGCGACGCCGGCCATCGCGGCGAACGCGGCGCGCGCACCGGCCTGGCGGTCGGCCGCGTAGCCGGCGGGTGGCTGCACGTCGCTCTCGCCCGCCGTGAGGAACACCGTCGCGACGCGGGCGCCCGAGCGGATCGCCAGCGGCACGTCCGGGCTCATGAACAGCATGTCGTCGTCCGGGTGGGCGACGAGCTGCAAGTGCGACGGCCTCGGCGACGCGGAAGTCGTTCCCGAGCCGATCAGGAGCACCGCGACCGCGACCAGCACCGCCGCGGCCCTCACCGCGCCCACCTCGGCGGACGCACCCACGCCACCAGCGCCCCGAGCCCGACCAGCAGCAGACCCACCTCGACCCCCGGAGGCACCCACGTCAGGGTCACCGCACCGCCGGTGACACCCGGTGGAACCCGCACGGTCAGCAAGCCGGCCCCTGTCGCGGAGGTCGGCACCGGAGTGCCGTTCACGGCGGCCCGGTAACCCGGCCACGACAACCTCGCGAACACCAGCTCCCCGCTCCCGGTGAAGCGGACGACCTCGGTGCGGGCGCCGCGCTGCACGTCCTCGACCACCCGAACCCCGCGTGCCACGCTCACCCGCCCCTCCGGCCACGGAACCGGGCCCACGCGGCTGAGCACCGCGACCTCCGCGCTGCGGTGCGCGACGCGCCACCCCGGTGGTGCTGCGGTGATCTCGCGCAGCCGTCGCTGCACCACGACGTGCACGGCCTTGAGCTGGTCGGCGAGCCGGTCCGGGCCCCACAGGCGGTCGTAGGCGTGCGAGCAGGTGGCGCCGAAGTAGTTGAGGCACAACGTCGTGTGCATCGCGTCGTGCCCGATCCCGGTGTAGGACACCAGGCTCGGCACCCCGGCTGCGACGGGCATGTTGCCGAGCAGCAGCTCCGACCACGCGCTGCGGTCGGCGATCCGCTCGGGCGGGATGAGCTCCCGGGAGGCCACCTGCACCACCGTTCCGCCGCGCAGGTGCGCGTGGTCCCGGCGCAGGGCGGCGACGTCCGTCGGGAAGCGGTAGTCGGCGATGTCGCGGTTGAGGGGGAACCACAGCAGTTGCACGGCGAGCACCACCGCGGTGCCCAGGTGCAGCACCACGAACAGCCTCGTGCGCAGCGCGCACACCACCAACCCGGTGACCAGCACAAGCCCGATCAGGTGCTTGGGCGCCTGCGCCGGCCACGCGGCGACCGCGAGGTAACCCCCGCCCAGCACCAACAGCGCCGACGTGACGGCCCGTGCCCGCACTCGGTCCCGGCGCAGCCCAGCGGTCAACGCCACGGCCAGCAGCACCGCCACCGCGAGGTGCAGGAGCGCGATGTGCCGCAGCGGCCAGCGGAACATCCACACGTTCGACGGCCCCAGGCACAGCAGGGCGGCACACCCCGCGACGACGAGCACCGCCGCACACCGCCGCCACGGCATCCGCCGCCAGTCCAGCCACGGCAGCAACGGCACGGCGAACCAGGCCAGGAACACAGCGGGAACGGTCATCCGGTAGTCGCCGAAGGAGATGATCTGCGGCAGGAACCCCGGCGTGCTCGCGTTGAGCAGATCTCCGATGCCCGGCACCAGCAGACCCGAGTTGAACAGCTCCCGCCCGGAACGCCAGCCGACCGCCGAGGTCTCCAGCACCGGCCAGAACACCAGCGGCAGGCACGACGCGGCCGCAGCGCCGATCAGCAGCAGCCGGCGTGGCCCGAACTCGACCGCGAGCCCGCAGAACACCAGGCACAACCCGAGCACCCCGTACGGATCACCCGCCGAGATGCACAGGAAGCAGAACACGAAGGGCAGCACGCCGCTCGCGCGCTGCTCGAGGTGCCTGCGCAGCGCCCACCACGCCCACGGCAGCCACGCGAACCCCATCAGCCCACCGGCCCAGCTCGCGGCCTGGTAGTGCAGCACGAAGCCCGAGACCGGTAGCGCGACCGACAACGCCGCTGCCGCAGCGGGTCCCGCCCCGCACGCGCGGCACAGCAGGTGGGTCCCGACCGCCAACAAGACCAGGGACTGGATCTTGACCACGGCCGCCGCGACCGCCAGGTCCCCGATCAGCGCGACCAGGACGAAGTCCAGCAGGTGCACCGGGTTCCAGATCCCGAACAGCGACTCGGCCGCGAGGTTGCCGCCCATCCACGCGTCCGGTTCCAGACCGAACGCCCACCGGCCGGTCAGCAACCGTTCACCGAGCCGGTGCCACATCGGCAAGAACTGCGCCGCGCTGTCGTCGGCGAAGTAGAACGAGGGGTTCACCAGCAGCGGCATCGCGGCGAGACCGGCCGCCGCCAGCGCCACGGCCGCGGCAGCGCGCCACTCACCTCCCGGCCGGCGGGTCAGGGCGGCGCGGCTGGTCACGAAGGTGACCGGCACGAGCGCGATCCCCACGACCGGCGCCAGCACCGGATCGACGCCGAAGACGGTGACCGCCAAGGCCACGGCCGCGGTGCTCGCACCCAGCAGCACCAGGCTCGCCAGCGGGAACAGCAGCAGCGACCGACCCGACGGCGGTACCCGGAAGGTGAACCGGCAGTTCAACGCGTAGGAGCACAGCGTCGCGACGGCGGTGGCCAGCACGTGCGCCAGCAGGTAGGGCAGCACCAGCCACAGCGCGAGGTACACCGCCCAGTGAACCGAGGTGTTCGCGCCACCGACCAGGGCGAAGCGGCCGAACTGCGAGCCGGTGATCCGCCGCCACATCACGACACCAGCTCCGCGGCGCGCAACCGCTGCTCGACCGCGCGCGGCGGTCCCGGTACAGGGCTGGACTCCTTGACCACGTAGTGCGGCCTGCGCCGCGCCTCGGCGCAGGCTCGACCGACGTACTCCCCCAGCACGCCGAGCAGGAAGACCTGCACACCGCCGAGCCCGAACAACCCGGCCGCCCAGCGGTTCCGACCGCGCACCACGGCACCGGCCACGCAGCCGAGACCGGTGGTGAGGAGGCCGAGGACCAACGCCGGGCGCAGCGGTGCGTCGTTGAACGAGACCAGCCCGTCGATGCCGTGGTCGACCAGCGCTGACAGCCGCCACCGCGACTCGCCGGTCTGCCGGGGCACGTTGCGGTAGGTCACGTAGCCGGTGTCGAAGCCGATCCAGGCGAACAGGCCCTTGGAGAAGCGGTGGTGTTCCGGCAGCGACAGCAGCGCGTCCACCGCGCGCCGCGAGAGCACCCGGAAATCCCCCGCGCCGTCCCGCAAGGACACGTCCAACCACCGCCTCGCGAGCCGGTAGTAGGTGCGGGACAAGGCGGTCCGCCACGCGGTGTCGCCGGAGCGGCTGCGGCGGGCGACGACCTGGTCGTAGCCGGTGTCGAGCAGCACCAGCATCCTCGGCAGCAGACGCGGCGGGTGCTGCAGGTCGGCGTCGAGCAGCGCCACCCGGTTGCCGCGCGCGTGCCGCAGGCCGCACAGCACCGCGGACTCCTTGCCGAAGTTGCGACTCAGCGACACGTACCGGAAACGCGGGTCGTGCTCGCTGAGCCGCCGCGCCTCGCACAGCGTGCGGTCGGTGCTGCCGTCGTCGACCAGGATCACCTCGTAGTCCCGGACCTCACCGGCCAGCGCCTCCACCAGCGCGTCGTAGAGCCGTTGCACGCCGTGCTCCTCGTTGAAGCACGGCACCACCATCGACAGGTACATGGGGAGTCTCATCCGTTCCGGAGCCGATGCCCGCGCACCGGATCACCCGGATCCGCAGCGGGCTTTGCGCGATCACCCGGAACCCTGCCCGCCAGCCCCTGCCGGCCCCCCTCCCAACTCACCGGCGGATCCCCCGGACCGGTCGCGGGAACCGCTCGCGGCCCCCGGGGTGACACCGGTTCCGGTCGACGGGACGGCAGCCGGGCGCGAGCAGGTCAACGCTGGTCCCGGAGCTGGAGGTGAGCGGCGGACCTGGTGCGGCACCGGGGCGTCCGTGATGGCAGGGTGGTTCGCATGTCGTCCGCAACGTTTCCTCGCCGGAGCGCACGCACGCAGGGCTTCAGCCTGGGCGCGCCCCGCAACTTCACCGTCGTCGGAGACGGTGCGCGCGTCTTGTTCTTGCGCTCGACCAGCGGCACCGACCGCACCACCGCCCTGTGGGTGCTCGACACCGCCACCGGGACCGAACGGTTGCTGGTCGACCCGGCGACGCTGCAGGCGGGCGAGCAGGTCAGCGCCGAGGAGCAGGCCCGCCGGGAACGCGCCCGCGAGCGGGCCACCGGCATCACCGGCTACAGCACCGACCGTGCCGGCGACCTGGTCGTGTTCACCCTGTCCGGCCGGTTGTTCGCGGTGGACGTCACTACCGGCGAAGCACGCGAGCTGCCGGTGCAGCAGCCGGTCGCCGACCCGCGTCCCTCCCCGGACGGAGCCCGGATCGCTTACCTGTCCGGCCGCGCGCTGCGGGTGATCGAAGCGGACGGTTCCGGCGACCGCGCCTTGGTCGAGCCGGAGGGCGAGACGATCACCTGGGGTGTTGCCGAGTTCATCGCGGCCGAGGAGATGGACCGGCACCGCGGTCACTGGTGGTCCCCGGACGGCGAGGCACTGCTGGTCGCCCGCGTGGACGAGGCTCCGGTAGGGCACTGGTACCTGGGTGATCCCGCCCATCCCGACCGGGTCCCGGTCGCCACCCGCTACCCCGCCGCGGGCACCGACAACGCCGAGGTCTCGCTCGCCGCGATCGACCTGAACGGCGATCGCGTCGCGATCGAGTGGGACCGCGCCACCTACCCGTACCTGGTCACCGCGCACTGGTCGCGCCACGGCAGCCCGCTGATCGCGGTGCAGACCCGCGACCAGCGCACCCAGCTGGTGCTCGCCGTCGACACCGGGACCGGGAAGACCAGCGAGGTGCACCGGGACACCGACCCGCAGTGGATCGACATCAAGCAGGGTTGGCCCTCGTGGACGCCCCGCGGCGAGCTCGTGCGCATCGACGCCGCCGACGGCGCCTACCGCCTCGTCGTCGGCGACGAACCGTGGACCGAGGCGCCGTTGCAGGTGCGCGGCATCCTCGACGTCGGCGCGGACGACGTGCTGGTCTCCGCTTCCGGGGACGACCCGGCTGAAGTGCACCTCCACCGGGTCACCGCGCACGGCCACGAGCGCCTGACCGACGGGTTCGGCGTGCACACCGGCACGCGTGGCGGTGACGTCCTGGTCGTGGCCAGCAGCTCCCTCGACGACCCGCGCGCCCGCGTGGTGGTGCGTCGCGGCACCGAGGTGATCACCGAGATCGCCAACCACGCCGAGGAGCACGGCCTGGACCTCAACGTCCAGCTGCTGCGGCTCGGCGAGCGGCGGCTGCGCAGCGCCCTGGTGCTGCCCAGCGGCCACACCCCCGGCGACGGCCCGCTACCGGTCCTCGTCGACCCCTACGGCGGTCCGCACGCCCAGCGGGTGCTGGCCCGCCAGCAGGGCTACCTGACCTCGCAGTGGTTCGCCGACCAGGGCTTCGCGGTGCTCATCACCGACGGTCGAGGGATGGCCGGGCGCGGGCCGGACTGGGACCGCGCCATCGCCGGCGACCTGGCCGGTCCGCCGCTGCAGGACCAGGTCGACGCGCTGCACGCGGCCGCAGCCGAGCACCCCGACCTCGACCTCGACCGCGTCGCGATCCGCGGCTGGTCGTTCGGCGGCTACCTCGCCGGGCTGGCGGTGCTGCGCCGCCCGGACGTCTTCCACGCCGCGATCGTCGGCGCCGGAGTCGTGGACTGGCGGCTCTACGACACCCACTACACCGAGCGCTACCTCGGCAACCCGAACACCTCGCCGGAGGTCTACGAGGCGAACTCGCTGCTGCGCGACGCCGCGAAGCTGGAACGGCCGATGCTGATCGTGCACGGCACGGTCGACGACAACGTCGTGTTCGCCCACGCCCTGCGCCTGTCGGAGGCGCTGACGGCCGCGGCCCGCCCGCACTCGGTCGTGCCGCTGGCCGGGGTCAGCCACATGCCCACCGACGAGACCACCACCGAGAACCTGCTGGTCATGCAGGTCGACTTCCTCCGCAAGTCCCTGGCCCGCTAGGCCCTGTCCACGAGCGGCGGCGGACCAGCTCCACTGTCCCAGGCCCCCGCGCCGCCGTGTCGCCGTGCCAGCGTTCGACGTTCGCGCGAATGTCGAACGCTGAAGTTCCCCGTCGACGTTCTCGCGAAGTTCGACGGTGGGACGCGGTCCGGGCGACGGCGCAGGTTCGTCCGCGGCTTCGACGGCGAGGAGGTCGTGTCGCCGGGCACCGGTGTTCCTCAGGGACGACGGGCGCGGAGTTCACGGCTGCTGCGCTCGTTGTCAGGTGGTCTCCGCTTCCTCCGGGCCTGCTTCCGGCGAAGGCGGAGCGGTGGTCGGCGAGAGCTCACGGTTTCTGCGGGAGCACGGCGACGAGGCGGAAGCCGCCGTCCTCGGAGGGTCCGGCGTCCAGCTCGCCGCCGGCCATCCGGACGCGCTCGGACAGGCCTTCCAGGCCCGCGCCGCCCGCGAGGTCGGCGATCGGCTCGTGGTCAGAGCCCGGGGCGTCGTTGGTGACGACGATCTGCACGGCGTCGGACCCGGTGTGCAGGCCCACCCGGATCACGGCTCCGGGCGCGTGCTTGGAGGCGTTCGTGAGCGCTTCCTGCACCACGCGGTAGGCCGCGCGCTCGACCGCGCCCGGCACCGCGTGCTGGTCCAAGTCGCCTGTCAGCTCCACGTCGACCCCGGATCCCCTGGCCTGCTCGACCAGGTCGGAGATGGTCCGAGCCGCCCCCGCGGCGCCGGACTCCCCCAGGCCGAGGGTCGAGCGCATCTCGGCCAAGGCCTGCTTGGCCAGACCGCGCACCCGGGTCGCGGCGCCGCGCACCTCAGGGTCGTCGGTGGTGGCGCCCAAGGCGGCGGTCTCGACCGCGATCAGGGTGACGTGGTGGCCGACGGCGTCGTGGATCTCCCGCGCGATGCGGGCCCGCTCCTCGGCGCGCGCCACCTCGGCCTTGGCCTGCGCGGCGACCTCACCAGCGGCGACCAACCGCTGCAGGCTCGCCGCCAGCTGCTCGCGCAGCGCCACCAGCATCCCGAGCGCCGCGGGCGCACCGGCCGACAGCAGCACGAACCCCAGGGTCAGCAGGATCGAGCCGGCCGGGAGCGACTGCGTGATCAGCACCGGGGAGACGGCGACCACGCACGTCAGCAGCACCCACCCGACCAGTTCGCGCGGGTGGGGACGCACTCGGCCGAGCCGGAACATCGTCACCAGGGTCCCCGCCCAGCCCAGGCCGCCGGCCAGAGCGGGCAGGCACAGCAGCACCGAGACCCGGGGCCACCAGTGCCGCAGCGGCAGCAGCAGCGCGGCGACCAGCGCGGCCACGACCGGGTAGCCGAACGGGTCGGGCACGGCGAGCACCGCGGCGACCGGAAGACCGACGGCCAGGACCTCCAGGCCCCAGAACCGCCAGTGCGCACTGCTCACCGCTCACCGCCGACACCGGAGACGCGCTGCGCGATGAGGGCGGCCTGCACCCGGTTCTGCGCGCCCAGCTTGGTCAACACCGTCGAGACGTAGCTCTTCACCGTGGCTTCGGTCAATCCCAGCCGAGCCCCGATGTCGGCGTTGGACCGCCCGTCGGCCAGCAGCTGCAACACCTGCCGCTCGCGCGCGGACAAGGCCCTGACCAGGTCCGCCTCACGGGCGTTGTCGCTGCTGGTGCGCAACCGGGGCAGCAGCCGCGCGGTGATCCGCGGGTCGAGCACGGCGCCCCCGGCGGCCAGGTCCTGCACCGCGCGCACCAGCACCTCGGGTTCTGCGTCCTTGAGCAGGAACCCCTGGGCCCCGAAGCGCAGCGCCTCGGTGACGTAGTCGTCGAGGTCGAAGGTCGTCAGCATCGCCGACACCGGCGGTTCGGGCAGCCGGGCCAGGTCCTGGAGCGCCGAGAGGCCGTCCTGGCCCGGCATCTGGACGTCGATGAGGGCCACCTGCGGCCGGTGCGCGCGCACCTCGGACAGCAGGCCGCCACCGTCGCCGGCCTCGCCGACCACCTCGATGGTGCCGCCGCTCTCCAGCAGGACCGTGAGCCCGCGTCGCAGCATCGGCTCGTCGTCGGCCAGCACGACCCGGATCGGCCCCGCACCGTCGGTTGTCGCCACCTCCCGGTTCACCTCCGCCGTTTCCCGAGGTTCGCCAGCAGACTAACCGGAACGGGTACCCGCAGCGCCCGGACCACCCGCGCGGGCGGGTTACCGCTTGCCCTTGGCCTTGCGCTCGCGGACCCGCACCGAGATGCGGACCGGGCTGCCCACGAAGCCGAACGTCTCGCGGAACTTGCGCTCCAGGAAGCGCCGGTAACCGGCTTCCAGGAAGCCGGTGGTGAACAGCACGATCGTCGGCGGCCGGGTCTGCGCCTGGGTGGCGAAGAGGATCTTCGGCTGGCGACCGCTGCGCACCGGCGGTGGCTGGGCGGCGACCAGCTCGTTGAGCCAGCCGTTGAGGCGGCCGGTGGGCACGCGGGTGTCCCAGGAGTCCAGCGCGGTCCGCAGCGTCGGCGCCAGCTTGGCGACCGAACGGCCGGTCAGCGCGGAGACGTTGACCCGCTCCGCCCAGCGCACCCGCACCAGCTCGCGGTCGATCTCCTTCTCCAGCTGGCGGCGGCGGTCGTCGTCGACCAGGTCCCACTTGTTGTAGGCCAGCACCAGCGCACGGCCCGACTCGACCACCATGGTGATCACCCGCAGGTCCTGCTCGGTGAGCGGTTCCGAACCGTCCACCAGCACGATCGCGACCTCGGCTGCTTCGATGGCGGCCTTGGTGCGCAGCGAGGCGTAGTACTCGGTGCCGCTGGCCGTTTTGACGCGCTTGCGCAGTCCAGCGGTGTCGACGAAGCGCCACACCTGCCCGTCGAGCTCCACCAGCGAGTCGACCGGGTCGACGGTGGTGCCGGCGACGTCGTGCACGACGGAGCGGTCTTCGCCGGTGAGCTTGTTGAGCAGGCTGGACTTGCCGACGTTGGGCTTGCCGACCAGCGCCACCCGGCGGGGACCGCCGGTGGCGCCGAAGACCTCACGCGGCGTTTCCGGCAGGGCCTCGAGCACCTTGTCCAGCAGGTCGCCCGAGCCGCGCCCGTGCAGACCGCTGACCGGCATCGGCTCACCCAGGCCCAGCGACCACAGCGCGTGGACGTCGGCGACACTGCGCTCGTCGTCGATCTTGTTGGCCACCACGATCACCGGCCGCTTCGAGCGGCGCAGCACGCGCGCCACGGCTTCCTCGGTGGCGGTGGCACCGACCTTGCCGTCGACGACCAGCACGATCGCGTCGGCGGTGTGCATGGCCAGTTCGGCCTGCGCGGCCACCGAGCTCTGCAGGCCCTTGGCGTCGGGCTCCCAGCCACCGGTGTCGACCACCGTGAAGCGGCGGCCGTTCCACAGCGCGTCGTAGGCGACGCGGTCCCGGGTCACGCCCGGGGTGTCCTGCACGACGGCCTCGCGACGTCCCAAAAGTCGGTTGACCAGCGTGGACTTGCCCACGTTGGGGCGTCCGACCACGGCCAGCACCGGTTGCGGCTTCGGCGGGGCCTCATCGCCTTCTGCGGCGGCCCCGTCGAATTCCGCCCACTCGGACTCGTCGGACCACGTGCCGTCCAGGTCTTCCAGCGACTCGTCGGTCACGCTCGTTTACCTCTCACATCGTCAATGGTCTGGTCGGCGACCAGCCGGTCCAGTTCGGCGATCAGCTCGACCAGTTCGGTGCGCACGGTTTCGGTCGCGGCCACCAGCCCGGCGCGGCCCTTGCCGCCCGCCGGGGTGATCGGTTCCCCGAACAACACGTCGATCCTGGGTAACAGCCTACGGCCCGCCCCTTCGGGACGGCGCGTGCCCCGGCACGCCACCGGCAGGATCTGCGCGCCCGAGGCGCGCGCCAGCCACGCGGCCCCGTGCTGGGCGTTGTCGACGTCACCCGTGCCTCGGGTGCCCTCGGGGAACACACCGACGAGCCCGCCGCCCTTGAGCACGCGCACCGCGGTCAGCAGCGGGGTGCGGTCGGGTTCCCCGCGCCGGACGCCGATCTGCCCGATGCGGGTCAGGAACCAGCCCAGCGCACCCCGGAACATCTCCTGCTTGATCAGGAACACCGCCGGGCGCGGCACCACCCCCAGCAGCAGAGGTCCGTCCAGCAACGAGCTGTGGTTGGCCACCAGCACGACCGGCCCGCCCCGCGGGACGCGCTCCCGGCCGTGCACCCGCACCCGGAACGGCACCCGCAGCGGCCGGCGGGAGATCCACTGGGCGATCCGGTGCAGCCACGCCCACGCCCCGTCGGGGAGGTGCGCGCTCATTCCGCGCCCACCAGCAGCCCGCGGGATTCGACGAGCTTGGTGAGCTGCTCGAGCACGCCCGCGATGTCCAGTTCGGTGCTGTCGAGCTCCACGGCGTCGTCGGCCTGGCGCAGCGGTGCGACCGTGCGGCCGGAGTCCAGGGCGTCGCGGCGCTGCACGTCCGCGTGGGTGCTCCGCAGGTCGCTGACCCGTCCGTCGGAGACGTCCTGGGCGGTGCGGCGCGCGGCGCGGGCATCGGCCGAGGCCGTCAGGTACACCTTCAGGCCCGCGTCGGGGACCACGACCGTGCCGATGTCACGGCCTTCGACGACCATGCCGCCGGGATCGGTCCTCGCCTGGGCGATGAGCTCGCGCTGCAGGGCGACCAGCAGCTCGCGCACCTCGGGGACCGCGGAGACGGCCGACACCGCGCTGGTGACCTCCGGGCCGCGGATCTCGGCCTCGACCTCGGCACCCTCGAGCAGCACGGTCGGCGCCAGCGGATCGGTGCCCATGCTCAGCTCGGCGGCGCGGGCCACGCGGACCACCTCGGCGGTGTCGGCGGGGTCGACCCCGGCACGCAGCACCGCGAGCGTCACCGCCCGGTACATCGCACCGGTGTCGAGGTAGGTCGCGCCGAGCGCCGCCGCCAACTTCTTCGACACCGTGGACTTGCCGGTGCCCGACGGTCCGTCGAGAGCCACCACTCCACGAAGCCTGGCCTGCGCCACGTCGCCGTTCCTCCCCGCTTCAGCTCGCCGTCCCGACGGGGCCGCCGGAACCAACCAACCATTCTGCCTGGCCGCCACCGGTGAATCCCAATCGCATCCCGTTGCGGATCGGAACCGGACCGAGACCACATCGCGTCCCGGGGGGATCAAGGAATAGTCGGCGACACCCTTAAGGTTGCAAGGGTGGACGTAACTGTGACTCCGCTGCCGGGGCTCGGCACGCGCCAGGACTTCACCACTGGATCCGGTCACCGCGTCGGGGTGATCACCTATCGGGACGGCCGCTTCGAGCTGATCGTCTCGGACCACGAGGACCCGGACAAGGTCGCCGCCTCGGTCGAGCTGACCAGCACCGAGACCAGCACGCTGGCAGGTCTGCTGGGGGCTCCGCAGCTGGTGGCGAAGCTCTCCGAGCAGCAGCGGGAGGTCGCCGGGGTCACCACCTGGCAGCTGCCGGTGCCCGCCGGTTCGCCCTACGCGGGCCGCGAGCTGGCGGACACCGAGATGCGCACCCGCACCTCGGTGTCGATCGTCGCGGTGGTGCGCGACGGCGTGGTCCACCCGTCGCCTCGACCGGACTTCGTCTTCGCCGCGGGCGACCTGGTGGTCGTCGTCGGCACGGCCGACGGCCTGCGCGCGGCTGAGGAGATCCTCACCCGGGGCTGAGCGGACGAGCAGCGAACGAGCAGCGGAGGTCGACGCCGACCGACCGTCACAACTCCATACGCAGGGAACACGCGAGAGGAAACACGGTGCACGACACGGCGATCTCCCTTATCGAGCTGGGAGCGGTTTTCTTCGGTCTCGGCATCCTGGGGAGGCTCGCGTGGAAGATCGGCATATCACCGATCCCGCTGTACCTGCTGGGTGGAGTTGCGTTCGGCACCGGCGGTTTCGTGCCGCTGCACGGCATCCAACCGTTCACCCACATCGCCTCCGAGATCGGCGTGGTGCTCCTGCTGCTCTTACTCGGGCTGGAGTACTCGGCCGGCGAACTGGTCACCGGGCTGCGCCGGTCGTGGGTGGCGGGGCTGGTCGACATCGTGCTCAACGCCGCGCCTGGCGCGATCGTCGCGCTGGCGCTCGGCTGGGGGCCGATCGGCGCGCTGGCGATGGCCGGCGTCACCTACATCTCCTCGTCCGGCATCGTCGCCAAGGTGCTGGGCGACCTCGGCAGGCTCGGTAACCGCGAAACACCGGTGATCCTGTCGATCCTGGTCTTCGAAGACCTCGCGATGGCCGTCTACCTGCCGATCTTGACCGCGCTGCTGGCCGGCGTGAGCTTCGTGGGCGGGATGACCGCGGTGGGCATCTCGCTGCTGGTGATCACGGTGGTGCTGGTGATCGCGCTGCGCTTCGGCAAGTACGTCTCCGCGCTGGTCGACAGCCCCGACCCCGAGGTCTTCCTGCTGCGGCTGCTCGGCGCCGCGCTGCTGGTGGCGGGCCTGGCCTCGGAGCTGCAGGTGTCGGCGGCGGTCGGCGCCTTCCTGCTCGGCATCGCGATCTCCGGGTCCACCGCGCAGAACGCGACCCGCATGCTCGAGCCGCTGCGCGACCTGTTCGCCGCGGTGTTCTTCGTCGTCTTCGGCCTCAACACCGACCCGGTGCAGATCCCGCCGGTGCTGCCGGTCGCGCTGGGCCTGGCCGTGCTGACCTGCTTCACGAAGGTGCTCACCGGCTGGTTCGCGGCCCGCATGCAGGGCGTGGCCCGGATGGGTCGGCTGCGCGCAGGTGCGGCACTCGTGGCGCGCGGCGAGTTCTCCATCGTCATCGCGGGCCTGGCGGTCGCCTCCGGCGCCGTGGACAGCAAGCTCGCAGCCCTGGCCACGGCCTACGTCCTGCTCATGGCCATCATCGGCCCGGTCGCCGCGCGCGTCGTCGAACCGCTCGGCCGCGCCTTCTTCACCCGCAAACCCCAAACCGTCTGAGCACCGGGTCAGCCACCAGCTCGCCGCCCTCGGGCCCAGACCGGCGCGCAGCGTCCCCGGCTCGGGACTCGGACCACTCCGGCGATCCGGGCAAGGCACCGCGAGATCAAGCACGGCGGTGGTGATCGGGCGGGGCGAGCTGGGAGGGAACCCCTCGCCCTCTCCTGACCGACACCGGGTCGGGCCCGGGGCTGCGGTGTCGGGCGAAACCGAGGTGTGGGGGTCAGCCGTCATCGCCGCAGGTTCTGAGCTGCTTCGTGGCGAGCCACCAGGACGCTCAGGCCGTCACCCGCACCGCCACGCACAAGTCGAGCGATCGACAGGCCTTGCAGCGCAGGAGAGCCGCGGCAGGAGTTCCTGCCGCGGCTCTGCGCTTCACCAGCTCACATGCCGACGATCTTGTAGAGCGAGGCGACTTCCTGGCGGTTCAGCGGGCGGATGGCACCCGGGCGCTCGGAGGTCAGCTGAACGTCGCCGATGCGGGTGCGCACCAGGCGTTGCACCGGGTGGCCGACGTGCTTGAGCAACCGGCGCACGATGCGCTTGCGGCCCTCGTGCAGCACGACCTCCACCAGCGCGCGGTTCTGGTTCTGGTCGACCAGCTTGAAGCGGTCCACCTTCACCGGGCCGTCCTCCAGCTCCACACCCGCGCGGAGCCGCTTGCCGAGGTCCTTCGGGATCGGCCCGATCACCTCGGCCATGTAGGTCTTGCGCACCTTGTAGGACGGGTGCATCAGCCGGTTGGCGAGCTCGCCGTCGTTGGTGATCAGAAGGAGACCCTCGGTGTCTTGGTCCAGCCGACCGACGTGGAACAGCTTGCCATGCCGTTCGCTCAGGTAGTCACCGATGCACGGGCGGCCCTGGTCGTCGGACATGGTGCACAGGATGCCGGTGGGCTTGTTGAGCAGCAGGTGCGTCAGGTTGTTGTTGGTCATCACGCGGCTGCCGTCGACGTGGATGACCGCGGTCTCGGGGTCGACGCGGCGGCCCAGCTCCACGACCACCTCTCCGTCGACCTCGATGCGCCCTTCGAGGATCATCTCCTCGGCAGCCCGCCGAGACGCGACACCCGCCTGCGACAGCACCTTCTGCAAGCGCACCCCTTCTTCGCTGGGGTGCTTCGCGGCACTGGACGGGGAACGGCGTTCAGACGTCATCGATCGATTCCACTTCGGGCAACAGGGGTGCGAGCGGCGGCAGGTCCTTGAGCGACGACAGCCCCAGCCGTTCCAGGAACAGCTCCGTCGTGCAGTACAGGATGCCGCCCGTCTCCGGGTCGGTGCCGGCCTCTGCGATCAGGCCGCGCCCCACCAGGGTACGGACAACGCCGTCGACGTTCACACCCCGTACCGCGGCGACGCGGGAACGCGTCACCGGCTGCCGGTAGGCGATGACCGCCAGCGTCTCCAGCGCGGCCCGGGTCAGCTTGGTGCGCTGCCCGTCGAGCAGGTAGCGCTCGACGTAGGGCGCGTACTTCTCGCGGGAGTAGAACCGCCAGCCGTCGCCGACGTAGCGGAGGTCGATCCCGCGCTCGTTCTCGGCGTAGCCCTCGGACAGCCGCCGCAGCGCCGAGCGGACCCGCGCCACGGGCTGCTCCAGCGTCTCCGCGAGCAGCTCCTCCCCCGCCGGCACGTCGACGACCAGCAGCAACGCCTCCAGCGCGGCGTCGAGCGCGGAGTCCTCGGTCAGGTCCGGAGCCCCAGGCGTCTCCACGCCCTCACCAGCACCGTCCTCCTCCGACTCCGAGCCGGGGGAGTCCTCGGCCTCGTCGCCGGAACTGCGCTCAGCAGCCGGAGGGGAGGTCGCAGTGGACGCCTCCCCACTCGACTCAGGAGCGGAAGCTCCCGTGGGGACCTCGCCGTCCGCGGATCCCGCGACCTCGGGAGCAGAATTCCCAGCCGAAACCTCCCCACCCGGATCAGAGGCGGAAGCTCCCGTCGGAACGTCGACGTCCTCGGATCCCGCGCTCTCGCCCGTTTCCTGAGGGACGGAGGCTTCAGCCGGAACCTCCTCGCCCCGCTCGGGAGCCGGAGTTCCGTCCGCAGCGTTGGCGGCCTCCGACGACGTCGAGGCTTCCTCCGGGTCGTGGGGGACGGCGGTTCCGGTGGGGAACTCGGATTCCTCGGCAGGCATCAGCCGTACTCCTCTTCTTCCTGACTGGCGCGCTGCGCCTCGGCCGCGGCCTGCGCCTCGGCGAGGGAGCCGCCGATCCAGGTCACCTGCAACTCGCCGAGCGGGCTCTCCTGCTCGAACTGCAGCACCTTCTCCCGGTACAGCTCCAGCAGCGCCAGGAACCGCGCCACCACCTCGATGGTGTGGCCGCAGTCCGACACCAGGTCGGTGAAGGTCAGCGTGCCCTTCTCGGCCAGCCGCACCCGCATCAGCGCCGCGTGCTCGCGCACCGAGACGCCGTGCTGGTGGAGGTGGTCCAGCGACACGGTGGGCGGTGGCTTGGGCCGGAAGACCGAGGCGGCGATCTCGGCGAACCGCTGCGGGTTCACGCCGATCACCACTTCGGGCAGCAGGTTCTCGTAGCGCTCCTCCACCGACACCGAGCGCGGGTAGCGGCGCAGCGCACCGGCTTCCAACTCGCCGAACAGCGCTGCCACCTGCTTGTAGGCGCGGTACTGCAGCAGCCGCGCGAACAGCAGGTCGCGAGCTTCCAGCAGCGCCAGGTCGGCTTCGTCCTCGACCTCGGCGGCCGGCAACAGCCGGGCGGCCTTGAGGTCCAGCAGGGTCGCGGCGACCACCAGGAACTCGGTGGTCTCGTCCAAGTCCCACGACTCGCCGAGCGCGCGCGTGTAGGCGATGAACTCGTCGGTGACCTTGTGCAACGCCACCTCGGTGACGTCGAGTTCGTGCGCGGAGATCAGCTGCAGCAGCAGGTCGAAGGGCCCCTCGAAGTTCTCCAGCCGCACGGTGAACCGGCCGTCACCGGACTGCGCTTCAGCCTCCGCTGACGACGATTCCTGCGGTGCTGCTTCGGCCCCGGCGTCGGACGGTGCGCGTTCGGCGTCGGGGTGCGGGGCATCGATCACTCGCCGGACTCCCGCAGGTGCCGGACCAGGACCGAGTCCGCACCGTGCTCGGTGAAGTCGGTCAGCAGCACGGCGATCGCCTCGCGCACGACGCGGCCGCGGTCCACGGCGATGCCGTGGTCCGCCCGCAACGCGAGCCGCGCCTGCTCCAAGCCCAACAACTCCTCGTCGGACACGTACACGGTGATCTTCGCATCGTGCTTGCGCCGCCCCGAACCCGACCGAGCCCGCTTCCGCTCCGCGGGAGGGCCCACCGGTTTCGGATCGTCCTGCGGCGCCGGGGCCTGATCCGTGCGAGGAACAGTAGTACGGAAGAGTTCAGCCGCGCCGGGCAGGGCGACCCGACGCGTCATCGAGCGATCACCTCGCGGGCCAACGCCCGGTAGGCCTGAGCGCCGGCCGACCGCGGCGCCCACCTGGTGATCGGTTCCCCGGCCACGGTGGTCTCCGGGAAGCGGACGGTCCGGTTGATCACCGAGTCGTACACCACGTCGCCGAAGGCCTCCACCACGCGCTGCATGACCTCGCGGGAGTGCAGCGTGCGCGGGTCGAACATCGTCGCCAGGATGCCGCTGATCTCCAGCTTCGGGTTGAGCCGCTCGCGCACCTTCTCGATGGTGTCGATCAGCAGCGCCACCCCGCGCAGGCTGAAGAACTCGCACTCCAGCGGGATGATCACGCCGTCCGCGGCGGCCAGCGCGTTGACGGTGAGCAGCCCGAGCGAGGGTTGGCAGTCGACCAGGACGTAGTCGTACTCCTCGATCGACTGGCGCAGCACCCGGTGCAGCGTCTGCTCCCGGCCCACCTCGGTGACCAGCTGGACCTCGGCGGCGGAGAGGTCGATGTTGCTGGGCAGCAGGTCCATGCCCTCCACGGTCGTGCGGCGCACCACGTCCTCGACGGTGACACCGCGCTCCATGATGACGTTGTAGATGGTCTGCTCCAGCTGGTGCGGCTGAACGCCCAAGCCGACCGAAAGCGCGCCCTGCGGGTCGAAATCCACCAACAGCACCCGACGCCCGTGTTCGGCCAGCGCGGCACCGAGGTTGATCGTCGACGTGGTCTTGCCGACTCCGCCTTTCTGGTTGCACATGGCCAGCACCGACGCGGGACCGTGGTGGTCCAGCAGCGGCGGCTCGGGGATGTGCCGGAGCGGGCGACCGGTGGGTCCGAGACCGCTGGCGTCCTGGGGCTGATCGGCGCTGACCTCAGGGTCCGTGGTCTCGGGGGCGATGCTCAGGTCGACCGCTCCTCGAGGCCGCCGCGAGGCGGAAGGATGCGGCAACGACATGGCGATCTGACTCCTTCGGTACCGGTGGCGATCGATCGCAGCCTAAGTCGCTTCAACGACCTGCGGCAACGTGCCTCGCCGTGGTGTCGGCAATTGGATCGGCGGAAGTTCGTGATCCCGCTGTGATCAAGATCTACCGCGTGGTTCGATCACGCGCATGCGCACGTGGTGATCTCACCCCGAAAGATGGGCGCGCGGGTGCGCGGTGGCGTAGACCTCCCGGAGCGTGTTGACCGTGACCAGCGTGTAGACCTGCGTGGTCGTCACCGAGGCGTGCCCGAGGAGTTCCTGCACGACGCGGACGTCGGCACCCCCTTCCACCAGGTGCGTGGCGAAGGAGTGGCGCAGCACGTGCGGCGAGACCGGTTCGGCGATCCCGGCCCGCTCCGCGGCCGCTTTCAACGCGTTCCACGCGCTCTGCCGGGAAAGTCCGGTACCGCGGGAGTTCAGGAACACGGCCGAACTGCCCCGCCCGCGCGCCACGAGGACCGGCCTCGCCCGGACCAGGTAGGCCTCGAGCGCGGCCAGCGCGGGACGACCGATCGGCACCAGGCGTTGCCTGCCACCTTTCCCGTCGAGCAGCACGGTTCGATCCGCGCGGTGGACGTCGTCGAGGTCGAGACCCACCGCCTCGGAGATGCGCGCCCCGGTGGAGTACAGCAGCTCCAGCAACGCGCGGTCCCGCAGCCCGCGCGGATCGTCACCACCGGCGTGCTCCAAGAGCTTCCCCACGTCGGCGACCGGAAGCGCCTTCGGCAGCCGCTTCGGCGGGCTCGGCGGCGTGACGTCACGTGCCACGTCCACCGCGACCCTGCCCTCGGCGTGGGCGAAGCGGTGCAACCCGCGGGCGGCCACCAGAGCACGCGCCGCCGACGAGGACGCCAGCGGCGGCCTGCCCTCGACGCCCTCGCGCAACTGCGCCAGGAATTCCGACAGGTGCTCGGCGCGCACACCCTCGAGCTCGGAAACCCCTTGCGCCACCAGGAATTCCGCGTACCTGCGCAGATCACGGGCGTAGGAGTCCAGCGTGCTGCGCGCGGTTCCGCGCTCCACCGCGAGGTGGTCGAGGTACTCGCCGACCGCGGTGCGCAACCCCGGCGGCAGCGATTCGAACCCCCTCACCGGGCGGCGAAGCGCTGCGGCCGGTCGATCCACTCGGCGTCGGCCGGGCGGGGCTGCACGACGCCGTCGCGAGCCGCCTTGGCGGCCAGCAGGCCCGCCACCGTCGGGCCGTTGACGATCTCCCCTGCCAGCGCCATCCGCACCACCTCGGCCAGCGGGAACCGCTCGATGACGAGGTCGGCCTCCTCGTCGCCGACGGCGTCGGGACGGCTCACCTCGGACAGCCCGGTGGCCAGGAAGACCCGGACGACCTCGTCGGTGAACCCGGGCGAGGTGGCCACGTCGACCAGCACCGACCACTCCTCGGCCGCGAGCCCCGCCTCCTCGGCGAGCTCGCGTTGCGCCGTGCGCACCGGGTGCTCGCCGGAGACGTCCAGCAAGCCCGCCGGCAGCTCCCACAGCCTGCGACCGAGCGGATAGCGGTACTGGTGCACCAGCACGACCCGCTCCTGGTCGTCGACCGCGACGATCGCCACCGCCCCGAAGTGCTCGACGACCTCCCTGCGCGCGTGACCGCCGCCGGGCATGCCGACCTCGTCCGCCCGCAGCGCCAGGATCCGTCCGACGTAGACGTCCTCGCTGCTCAGCGTGGTGAACTCGTGCTCTCCGTTGGTGCGCGTGACACCGCTACCCGTGGTCTCCACGAACCCCACCCTAGATCCGATCGCCCGCGCGTGAAGCGGCCCGCACCACCCCGGGGGGGAGGCGCGGGCCGCTCACCTGCGACGGATCAGGCCCCGGCGGGCTCGGACTCCGGCTCGGCCACGGTCGACTCGAACTCGACCGGCAGCCGCTCGGCCGCGCGGTAGTCGATCGCCGCCTTCACGAACGCCGCGAACAGCGGGTGCGGCCGGGTCGGACGGCTCTTGAGCTCCGGGTGCGCCTGGGTGCCCACGAAGAACGGGTGGATCTCCCGGTCCAGCTCGACGAACTCGACCAGGCGGTCGTCCGGTGAGGTGCCGGAGAAGACCACGCCGGCCTTGCTCAGCTGGTCCCGGTAGGTGTTGTTGACCTCGTAGCGGTGCCGGTGGCGCTCGTCGACCTCGGAGGCGCCGTAGGCCTGGGCGACCAGCGAGCCCTCGGCGAGCTTGGCCGGGTAGGAGCCCAGCCGCATGGTGCCGCCCATGTCACGGTCGCCCGAGAGCACGTCGTGCTGGTCGGCCATCGTGCTGATCACCGGGTGCTGGCAGGGCTCCTCGAACTCGGTGGAGTTCGCCCGCTCCAGGCCGGCGAGCGACCGGGCCGTCTCGATCACCATGCACTGCAGGCCCAGGCACAGGCCGAGGACTGGGATGTTGTTGGTGCGCGCGTAGCGGATGGCGCCGAGCTTGCCCTCGATGCCGCGGACCCCGAAGCCGCCCGGGATCAGCACGCCGTCCACCCCGGCGAGCGCCTGCGCCGCTCCGGACTCGGTCTCGCAGGTGTCGGAGCCGACCCAGGAGATCTCCACCTTGGCGTGGTGCGCGAAGCCACCCGCGCGCAGCGCCTCGGTCACCGACAGGTAGGCGTCGGGCAGGTCGACGTACTTGCCGACCAGCGCGATGCGCACCCGCTCGGACGGGTTGTGCACCCGGTCCAGCAGGTCGCCCCACACCGACCAGTCGACGTCGCGGAACGGCAGCCCGAGCCGGCGCACCATGTAGGCGTCCAGGCCCTCGCTGTGCAGCACCTTCGGGATGTCGTAGATCGACGGCGCGTCCGGGCAGGCCACCACGCCGTCGGTGTCGACGTCGCACATCAGCGCGATCTTGCGCTTGAGGTCGGCGGGCAGCTCGCGGTCGGCGCGGCAGACCAGCGCGTCGGGCTGGATGCCGATGTTGCGCAGCGCCGCCACCGAGTGCTGGGTGGGCTTGGTCTTGAGCTCGCCGGAGGGCGCCAGGAACGGCACCAGCGAGACGTGCAGGAAGAAGCAGTTGTCCCGGCCCACGTCGTGGCGGACCTGGCGGCAGGCCTCCAGGAACGGCAGCGACTCGATGTCACCGACGGTGCCACCGACCTCGGTGATCACCACGTCGGGCGTGACGCCGTTCTCGTCGGGCTCGGCCATGGCCCGCACGCGGGCCTTGATCTGGTCGGTGATGTGCGGGATGACCTGCACCGTGTCACCCAGGTACTCGCCGCGGCGCTCCTTGGCGATGACCGAGGAGTACACCTGGCCGGTGGTGACGTTGGCGTTGCGGGTCAGATCGCGGTCCAAGAACCGCTCGTAGTGACCGATGTCCAGGTCGGTCTCAGCACCGTCCTCGGTGACGAACACCTCACCGTGCTGGAAGGGGTTCATCGTCCCCGGATCGACGTTCAGGTAGGGGTCGAGCTTCTGCATGGTCACCCGCAGCCCGCGGGAGGTGAGCAGTTCACCCAGGCTGGACGCCGTGAGCCCCTTACCCAACGAAGAGGCGACGCCCCCCGTTACGAAAACGTGCTTGATAGTGCGTGCTTGCGGCACCAAGAAAAGCTCCCCGTGGTCAAGCCGTCGCCTGGCTGGAATCTCTGCGCTGGCAGGACGGCTGGATCCGTCGCTCCCACGGAATTCCAGCCTAACGCACGACCACCGGGGCTCGCACCGAGACCCGCATCTCCTGTGAACGGCGAACCGGCCGGGTCAACCGCCATCCGGCGGCCTACCGGCCGGTTGTCCCCGACGTCCTGGTGAACGGGCACGCCTCGCAGATCAAGAAGCGCCGCGGGTGCTGGGCACCGGCCCCTGCGCAGAGCTGGCCGCACCGTAGTGGCCGCTCTTGCGGTCCGCTTGCTCGCGGGCGGCCATCACGACCGCGACGCGCCCGGCACCGGTCTCGGCGTTGTCCACCGTGGACAGGCCCGACGACATCGCCGGATCGACCCGCGCCACTCCCACCGCGCCGCGGCCGTCGGCGGAGCCGCTGGTGCCCGCCAGCACGGCCCCCGTGCCGGAGCGGTCGACCTGGGTGGCGAAGCGCGCCAGCGCCGTGGCCCGGTCGGCCGCGGCGTCGCCTTCGAGCCGTCCCCCGGTGAGCACCACCGCCAGCTCGGCCGGACGCAGGCCCTCGGAGGCGGTCACGTAACCGCCTCCGGCCAGTCCCGACAGGGCCGCAGCGCGGGCGTCAGCGGTGGCCTGCGGTTGTCCGGTCTGCGGGTTGACCAGCGCCAGCGGTCCGATCAGGCCGCCGGCGAGGGTGCCCGGGTCGGCGGCGGTGGGCAGCTGGACCCCGGCGGGCAGCAGCTGCGTGACCACGCCGCGCAGCTGGTCGGCGCGGTCCGGGTTGGTCAGCGCCTCACCGAGGCGGACCTCCCCGGTGAGGTCGGCGCCGGAGTCCTGCAGCAGCTGGGTCATCGCGGCCCGCTGGCCCTCGTCGGTGTCCGGTGAGCTGATGAGCACCACGCTGCGCCCGGTGAGCTGGCCCTGCACGGCCAGCGGCGCCACGGTCGTGTCGAAGCGGTCCGCGGCCTCCGCCTGGGCCTTGAGCTGGGCGCGCTCGGCGCTGAGCTGGTCGACCTGCGCCTGCAGGTCCTGCTTCTCGCCGCTGAGGGCGTTGAGCAGGCCCTGGCTGACGGAGCTGGTGCCCAGCACCACGCCCACGGCCAGCGCGAGGAAGACCGCGGCGATCGAGATGATGTGGTAGCGCAGCGTGATCACGAGAACAGACCCCCGAAGTAGGCCGACACGGCTCCGGCGGTGTCGGTGAGCTGGGCCAGGGCGGCGTCGCCGAGCCCGGACACCAGCAGCGCGACGGCGACCACCAGCAGCACCGACAGCACCAGCAGCACCACCGCCGACAACGGCGTGCGGCTGCGCTGCAAGGTCGCCACCGCCGGGCCGTCGATGACCTTGCTGCCCAGTCGCAGCCGGGTCAGGAACGTCGAGGGGTTGGAGCCGGATCGACCGCGGTCGAGGAACTCGCTGAGCGTGGCCTGGAACCCGACCGTGACCACCAGGTCCGCCTTGTGCGCGTCGGCCAGCAGCAGCGCGAGGTCCTCGGGGTTGCCCGAGGCGGGGAAGGTCATCGCACCCACACCCAGGTCCTGGATGCGCTCTAGGCCGGGCGCGTGGCCGTCCAGGTGCGCGGGGATGACCAGCTCAGCACCGCAGCGCAGCGTCTCGGTGCTGATCGTGTCGGGCGCACCGACGATGACGTCCGGCTTGTGGCCGGCGCGCTGCAGGGCGTCCGCGCCGCCCTCGACACCGATCAGCACCGGCTTGTACTCGCGGATGTAGCGCTTGAGGCGCCGCAGGTCGTCGGCGTGGCCGTAGCCGGGCGCGACGACCAGCGCCTGCCTGCCCTCCATCGAGCCCCCGAGCTCCGGCACACCGATGCCGTCGAGGATCAGGGTGCGCTCGGTGCGCAGGAACTCGATGGTGTTGGCCGAGAACGCCTCCAGCTGGGTGGCCATCCCGGCCTTGGCCTCGATCAGCTGGTCGGCGATCGAGTTGGCGTCCTGCTCCACCCCGCGGCCCAGCTCGCGCTCCCCGGCGTAGATCCCGCCCTCGAACAGGCGGATCTTCGAGCCATCCTTGACGTTGTTGAGGACGTCGCTGCCGACTCCGTCGACCAAGGCGACCCCGGCGGCTTGCAGGACCTCGGGCCCCAGGTTCGGGTAGCGCCCCGAGATCGAGGGGGCGGCGTTGACCACGCCGATCACCCCGGCCGCCACCAGGGCCTCCGCGCTGCGGCGGTCGAGGTCGGCGTGGTCGATCACCGCGATGTCGCCGGTGCGGACCCGTCGCGGCAGATCACCGGAGCGGCGCTCCACCCTGGCGACCCCGGCGAGCCCGGGCAGGTCCTCCTGCTGTCGGGTCAGCAGTCCGCTGATTCTCATGCGCCGATGGTGACAGGCTGATCACCGGTGGTGGGTCCGCCACGCCGAGTGGACTGCGCCACGCGCCGCAGCGGGCGATGCGACGTTCGGCCCACCTGGCGGGGAGGTCGCGTCCGCACGACCCGCACCGCCGCGCACCACGGGCGCGCGGAGTTCACCGAGAACGCTTGCCGCCCTTGCCCTTCCGGCCGAACTTCTCCTGGGTCAGCTTGTAGGTGCTGGCGGTCTCGAGGAGCTCTTCGGCGTGCGCGCGTCCGGTCTCGGTGGACTCCATGCCCGCGAGCATCCGGGCCAGCTCGACCACGCGGCGCTCGTCGGAGACCAGGCGAACGTCGCTCTTGGTGAGACCACCGTCGGCCGCCCCCTTGTCGACCACCAGGTGGCGGTCGGCGAAGGCCGCGACCTGCGGCAGGTGCGTGACCACGATGACCTGGTGGGTGCGCGCCAGCCTGGCCAGCCGACGACCGATCTCCACAGCGGCCCGGCCACCGACACCGGCGTCGACCTCGTCGAAGACCAGCGTGGGCACGGTGTCGGCGTCGGCGAGCACCACCTCCAGCGCCAGCATGACGCGGGAGAGCTCACCACCCGAAGCGCCCTTGTGGATGGGCAGCGCGGGCGCACCGGAGTGCGCGATCAGCTGCAGCTCGACCTCGTCCACTCCGTCCGGGCCCGCGTGCAGCGAGCGGCCGTCGACCGGCAGCCCGTTGGGGTCGCCGCTCTCTGCCTCCTTCTGGTGCACCACGACCTGCAGCTTGGCCTGCGCCATCGCCAAACCGGACAGCTCTTCCGACACCGCCTCGGCCAGTCGGCCGGCGGCCTCCGCACGGGCACCGCTGAGCGCCTTGGCGTGCTCGGCGAGTTCCCCCGCGAGCTCGTCGCGGCGCGCCGCCAGCGCGGCCAGCGCCTCCTCCGAGGTGTCCATCCCGGACAAGCGGGAGCGGGCGTCCTCGGCCCAGGTCAGCACTCCGTCGACGTCGGCAGCGTACTTCTTGGTGAGCTGCTTGAGCTCGGCCTGCCGGGCCAGCACCTGCTCCAAGCGGGCCGGGTCGGCGTCGAGCTTGTCGAGGTAGGAGCCGAGCTCCCCGCCGACGTCGGAGAGCACCGCGACGGCCTCGGCCACCCGCGGCTCCAGCTCCCGCAGCGCCGGGTCCTCGGAGGAGGACAGCTTGCGCGCGGCCTCCCCGATCAGCCCGATCGCCCCCGGGGCGTCGGGGTCTCCGTCAGCGGAACCCGACAGCGCTTGCTGGGCCCCGGCGGCGATCTCCCGCAACTGGTCGACGTCGGCGAGCCGCCGCGCCTCGTCGACCAGCGAAACGTCCTCGCCCGGTTCGGGGTTGACGGCTTCGACCTCGGCCAGGCCGTGCCGCAGCATGTCGGCCTCGCGCGACAGCTCACGGGAGCGTTCGGTGCGCTCGGTGAGCTCGCGGACCGCTTCGGCCCATTCGGCGCGGACCCGCTGGTAGTCGGCCAGCACGTGCAGCACGGGCTCCCCGGCGAACCGGTCCAGCACGGCGCGCTGCTCACCCGAGCGCAGCAGCCGCAGCTGGTCGTTCTGCCCGTGCACGGCCAGCACCTGCTCGGACAGCTCCGCGAGCACGCCGTTGGGCACCGAGCGACCGCCCAGGTGCGCCCGGGAACGCCCGTCGGCGGTCACCGTGCGCAGCGCGATCAAGCTTCCGTCGTCGTCGGGTTCGGCACCGGCGTCCCCGGCGACCTTCGCCGCCGGTGAGTCCGGGGTGGTCGCGAAGCGTCCCTCCACGACTGCCCGCTGCGCACCGGCGCGCACCCGCGAGGCGTCGGCCCGGCCACCGCTGAGCAGGTGCAGGCCCGTGACCACCATCGTCTTCCCCGCGCCCGTCTCACCCGTGACCACGGTCAAGCCGGCGTGCAGTGCGAGCGTGGCGTCGTCGATGACGCCCAGTCCCTGGATACGCATCTCCGCCAACACACACAGCACCCTATCGGCACCGAGCGCACGCGGGCGCCCCACTGCGGTGATCGCCACCGGAATCGTTAGACGATGTGTTCGATCGCGTCGCGCGCGACCGCGGTCACCTGGCCGGTCCGCGCCAGCCCTGCACGGGCAGCTCGAACTTGCGCACCAGTCGGTCCGTGAACGACGTGTCGTGCAGGCGCACCAGGCGGATCGGCGTCGAACCGGCCACCACCTCGACCCGCGCTCCCGGCGGCAGGTCGAACATGCGCTGGCCGTCGCAGCACAGCACGGCGTGGTGCCCGTGCTGGTCGATCTCCATCGCCACCAGCGAGTCCCGCGACACCACCAGCGGACCCGCGAACAGCGCGTGCGCGTTGCTCGGCACCACCAGCAGGGCCTGCACCTCCGGCCACACCACCGGACCGCCCGCGGAGAACGCGTACGCCGTCGACCCGGTGGGCGTCGAGCACAGCACGCCGTCGCAGCCGAACGCCGAGACGGGATGTCCGTCGACCTCGACGACGACGTCGAGGATCCGCTCCCGGCTGCTCTTCTCCACGCTGGCCTCGTTGAGCGCCCACGTGCTGGCGACCGTGTCGCCGTTGAGCGTCGCGGTGACCTCCAGGGTCATCCGCTCCTCGACGTGGTAGCGGGCTTCGACGACGGCGGCGATCGCCTCGTCCAGCGCGTCGGAGTCGGCACCGGCCAGGAACCCGACCCGGCCCAGGTTCACGCCGAACAGCGGCACCCCCGCCGGCCGCGCCAGCTCCGCAGCGCGCAGCAGCGTGCCATCACCGCCGAGGACCAGCACCAGCTCGGTGCCCGCAGCGGGGTCGTCCTCGGGCCGGGCGATCTCGCACGCGCTGTCGCGCAGCTCGTCGGCTTCGCCTGCCAGCGCGCGGACCACGATGCCCGCTTCGAGCAGACGACCGGCGACCTTCTCCGCTGTGCGCAGGTTCTGCTCCCTGCCGGTGTGCACCACCAGCAGCACCCGTCGGGTCAACTGCCACTCCCTTGCCGGGATGAGTTCTTGGTCGAGTTCTGCGGTCCCCGCTCGACCGCGTCCGCGACCGCGCGGCTCGCGCGGTCGCGGTCGATCTCGGCGCCTGGCCGCAGCCAGACGAAGTACTCGACGTTGCCGGACGGGCCCGGCAACGGGCTGGCCACGACGTCGCGCAGCCCCACGCCGTGCTCGGCGGCGAAGTCGACCACGTCCAGCACCGCTTCAGCGCGCAGCTGCGGATCGCGAACCACGCCACCCGAGCCTAGCCGCTGCTTGCCCACCTCGAACTGCGGTTTGACCATCAACGCGAGATCGGCGTCCTCGGTGGCGCACGCGACCAGCGCGGGCAGCACCAGCTTCAGCGAGATGAACGAGAGGTCGGCGACCACGAGGTCGACCTGCCCGCCGATGTCCTCCGGCGTCAGCGACCGGACGTTGGTGCGGTCGTGGATGCGCACCCGCTCGTCGGTCTGCAGCTTCCACACCAGCTGGCCGTAGCCGACGTCGACCGCGACGACCTCGCGGGCGTCGCGGCGCAACAGCACGTCGGTGAAACCGCCGGTCGAAGCTCCGGCGTCCAGGCACCGCTTGCCCGCCACCGACAGCCCACCGGGTTCGAAGGCCTCCAGCGCGCCGACCAGCTTGTGCGCACCGCGCGAGGCCCAGCCCGGGTCGTCGACGTCGTCGGTGACCAGCACCGGCGCGTCGATCTCCACGGCCGTGGCGGACTTGCGCGCGACCATGCCGCGCACGCTCACCCGGCCCGCCGCGACGAGCTCTCCAGCGTGTTCGCGGGACCGGGCCAGCCCGCGCCGAACCAGTTCGGCGTCCAAGCGCGCCTTGCGAGGCACTTCGTCAACTCCGAGGGGTGTTCTGGGACTGCAGGTGGTCGGCCTTCGACAACGCCTCGGTCAACGCGCTGTGCACGTTCTCGAAGCGCTGGACGTGCTCGGCGACCGGCTGGTCGCGCACGTCGTCGAGCTCGGTCATCGCCGCGGAGATCGCGTCGATCGCCGACTGGCCGTCGTCGGCTTGGCGCGCCAGCATCCCCGGGTTGGGCGTCTGCTTCTCCGACGGAGAGGTCATGGGCGGGTACTCCCCTCGATCACCGGTGCCTCGCGATCGCTGCGCGGCACGTCTTCACGCTAGCCGAACGATCCGTTCCGGTCCCGTCAGATCAGCCGATGTCGAGCGTTCTCAGCGCTGCCCGCGCCGCGTCGTCGGTGCCCTCCACCTGCACCGGGCCGGAGCCGGTGGACCACCACGCCGTGCACAGCGCGCGCAGGGCGCCGAGCGCGTCGCCCTCGCCGCGCGAGGACAGGTCGAGCCGATCGCCGACGGTCACCGACCAGGCCGGCTGCTCGCCGATGGCGACCTCCGACTTCGGCGCGTGCAGCCCGCGCAGGTCGGCCGCGACGTGGCCCGGCCGATCCTCGGGACGGGCTTCCAGCAGGTGACGCGGCGTGTTGACACCGGTGAGCACCATCAGCGACGGCATGCCGGCCTTGACCGCCCCCGCGATGTCGGTGTCCAGCCGGTCACCGATCATCAGCGGCCTGCTGCCGCCCGCGGAGGCGACCGCGCGGTCCAGCAGCGGGCGCTCGGGCTTGCCCGCCACCAACGGGTCCTGGTCGGTGGCCGCGCGCAGCAGCTCGACCAGCGCGCCGTTGCCCGGCAGCAGCCCCCGCTCGGTCGGCAAGGTGCGGTCGGCGTTGCACGCCACCCACAGCGCGCCGTCCCGGACCGCCAAGCACGCTTCGGCGAAGGCGCGGTAGGTCAGCTCATCGGACAGGCCCTGCACCACCGCGACCGGTTCGTCGGCGAAGCCGCTGACCGGCACGAGGCCGAGGCGGTCCACTTCGGACTCCAGCGCGGCCGAACCGACGACCAGCACCCGGGATCCCGCGGGCAGCTTCTCGGCGAGCATCGCGGCACCGGCCTGGGCGCTGGTGCTCACCTCGCTGCGCTCGGCCTCCAAGCCGAGCCCGACCAGGTGGTCGACCACCGCCTGGTCGGGCTTGGAGGCGTTGTTGGTGACGTAGCGGACCGCGACGCCTCGACGATGGGCCTGCTGGATGGCCTCCAGCGCGCCGGGAACCAGCTCACCACCGCGGTAGACCGTGCCGTCCAGGTCGAACAGCACGACGTCGTGGTCGTCGAGCAGCGTGCCGCTCACCGCGTCGCCGAGCCCCCTTCGGCCGCGGGCTCCGCGGCGGTGTCACCGCGCTCGCCGGCCGCGTCGTCCTCCACGACGTCCGGCTCACCGGCCTCGCCGTCGAGGTCGTCGCCGGCGTCGTCGAAGTCGTCGTCGGCGAGGTCGTCGTCGAGGTCGTCGTCGGCGTCCTCGTCGAGGTCCTCACCGGCGTCTTCCTCGTCGTCGTCGTCGGCGGCGTCCTCATCGTCGTCGATGTCGTCCTCGTCGTCGATCTCGGCAGCGGCCTCGGCCTCGTTGACCAGCTCCTCGATGACGTCCGGTCCACCGAGCTGGACCGCGAGCTCCTCGAGGCGCTCCGGCGCGTCGGTCTCCTCCTCGTCGTCGGCGTGCGCGGCGTGGACGAACCAGGTGAAGGCGTCCCGCTCACGGCCGGCGGCCAGCAGGTTGTCGGCGTAGGCGTAGAAGAGCCGGGCGCTCCAGGGGTCCTGCCGCTTCGGGTCCAACTCCGGGACCTGCAGGCTGACCACGGACGCGTCGATCTCGTCGAGGTCGCGCCGCGCACCGGCAGCGACGATCCGCAGCTCGATCTCGTCCTCCTTGTCGAGCTGCAGCGCCTCTTCGCTGCGCACCAGCTCGATCGCGCGCTCCGGTCGACCCAGCGCCCGCTCGCAGTCGGCCATGATCGCGAGGTGGCCGGGGCCGCCGCCCATCCGCCGCGCCGCGCGCAGCTCGGACAGCGCCTCGTTCCACTCACCGGCGAGGTAGGCGGTGAGGCCGTTTGCCTCGCGCACCGACGGGATCCGGGACGCCTTCTGCCGCGCGAACCGAGCGTGCGCGAGTGCACGCTCCGGTTCCTCGTCGATCAGCTGACCGGCTGCCACGAGGTGCTGTGCGACCTTCTCCGCGGCGCCCTTCGGCAGCGAGAGCAGTTCGCGGCGGACCTCCGGGTCCAGGTCCGAGGGGCTGACGCCCTCCTCGGGCAGCTCCGGCTCGACCGCCTTCGGGGCCTCGTCGTCCTTCTTGCGGTCCGGCCGGCGGTCGGCATCGCGCTTGAAGTCCTTCTTAGGGCCGCCGGCCTTCTTGCCGTCGTCGCGCCGACCTCCGCGGTCGTCCCGGCGACGGTCGTCCGGACGCCGGTTGTCACGCCCCCGGTCGTCGCGATTGAAGCCGCTCCGGTCGTCGCGGCTCCGGTCATCCCGGCGCGGCCGGTCATCGCGCTTGAAGCCACCCCGGTCGTCCCGGCGACGGTCGTCGCGGCCGTACCCACCGCGGTCGTCACGCGGACCGCTCCGCTTGCGGTCGTCCCTGCGGAAGTCGCCGCCGCGGTCGTTCCGGCGGTCGTCCCTGCGGAAGTCATCGCGCCCGCCACGGCGGTCATCACGCCGGAACCCACCCCGGTCGTCGCGTGGACCCCGGTTGTCCCGGTCGCCCCGGTCACCGCCCCTGTCGTTGCGGTCGCCGCGGTAACCACCTCGGTTGCGGTCGTCCCGCCGGAAGTCGCCGCCGCGGTTGTCCCGGCGGAAGTCGTCACGCCCGCCGCGCCGGTCATCACGGCCGCGGCGGTCATCACGGCCGCCGCGGTCATCACGGCCGCCGCGGTCATCACGCCGGTAGTCATCACGGCGCGGGCGGTCGTCCCTGCGGTAGCCGCCGCGGCCGTCGCGGTCGTTGAAGCGGCGCTGACCGCCTCGGTCATCGCGCGAGCCGCGGTTGTCCCGGTCACCGCGGAACCCACCGCGGTCATCGCGACCACCGCGGTAGCCACCCCGGTCGTTCCGGTCGTTGAAGCGGCGCTGACCGCCTCGGTCGTCCCGGCGCTGGCCCCCGTAGGAGCCACGCCCCTGGGAGTGACCGCCTGGCTTGCGGTCGTCACCGCTGCGACCACCGTGGCCGCTGCGGCCGGCACCGGCCCCGCGGCGGGGACCGCCGCGCTTGTCGTCGGAACCGGACACCGAACCTCCTGAAGAAGAAAAACCAAAACCGTACCAGGGCAGCATCCCCGGCTGAGCGCGTCCCAATCGCGGAGTCGTGATCGACCACCAGCGCACGTGCTGCCACCTGAGCCCACGTGGGGCTGAACAGCCACGACCGAACGGCCTTCCACAAATCGTACAGCTCGCCGACCCGCCCCAACCCTCCGGGACCGGCTCGCCAGGCCCGACATCGCCAGCGCTGACAGTGCATTTCAGGCGAACAGCACCCGCCGTTCAACGCCGAGAAGGGAGCACCGTGTGCAATGCGATGAAGAAGGGGCATGAAAAAAGGGGCGGGGCAGAAGGTCCTCACCTTCTGCCCCGCCCCACCAAGGTATGTGTCGGCGGTGTCTTACTCTCCCACACCCTGTCGAGTGC
>NZ_RSAA01000007.1 GCF_003931915.1 Saccharopolyspora rhizosphaerae
TCTCCAACCGGCCACGCACCCGAGCGAGATCACCCTGCTTCACAGAACAAGATCATCCCACACCAAGATCCACACCTAACAAAGCACTACTAGGACCTGTGTGAACATGCGGCCGGGCCGCATCCTCCCTTCCACCACCTGAGGCGCTTTTCCCGCCGCGGGTGAGGAGCGCTTTCGTGGCGAGTACGCCGGGACGCCGTGCACCCGACATACATCAGGAGCGGCGCACGGAGTCCGCGGAGGCGCTGCGCTCTCCTGTTCGGGGGTTTCCCGCCACCCGCACGGCCCAGCGGAGCGGTTCTTCACCAGCTCCTGGGCCCGGTGCGGTGCGGTGTCGCTGAGCGGCGCGCTCCTAGGTCCCGGCGGCGCGGGCTCGGTCCAGAGCAGTAGTCGAGTCCTCCCGTTCGGCCCGTCGAGCCGTGGCGAGCAGGGCCCTCTCGCCGTGGCGGTGCCCGATGAGCTGCACGCCCAAGGGCGCTCCGGCCTCGTCGAACTGGCCGGGCACGGTGGCGGCGGGCAGGCCGAGCGCCTGCCACGGACGGCTCATGACCGGGTCTCCGGTCGCGGCGAGTCCTCGTGGTGCCGGTCCCGGAGCTGCGGGTCCGACGATGGCGTCGCACTCGAGCCGGTCGAGCCGCCGGTTCGCCTCGGTGACGACCTTCCGGGCCGCGGCGTAGTCGTCGTCGCTGGTGGCCGCGCCGGTGCGCAGCAGCGTGGCGAGGTGCTCGCTGATCCGGTCGGCGACGGCGAGTTCGTCAGCGCGTTCCCGCGCCGCTTCGTAGGCCATGACCACCGGGTGGGCCTCGGCGAGTTCGGCGACGAGCACCTCGTGCGGGAACGCGGTGACGACCGCGCCACGGTCGCTGAGGCGCGCGCAGGCGTCGTCCACCGCTGCGCTCACGGCATCCCCCGCACCCAGGGCGGCTCCGGTCCAGCGCAGCAGTCGGGGTGCCGGTTTCGGGGCTGCTTCCGGGGTTCCGGTGAGCGCCGACCAGGCCAGGGCGAGGTCTGCGGTGGTGGCGGTGAAGAACCCGTGCGAGTCCAGGCTCGGGGCCAGTCCCACGACGCCGTCGGTGGGGATCCTGCCGTGGCTGAGCACCAGGGAGGCGACGCCGCAGAAGGCCGCGGGCCGGGTGACCGAACCCGCGGTCTGCGAGCCGATCGCCAGCGGTACGTGCCCGGCGGCCACCGCGGCCGCGGAGCCGCTCGACGACCCTCCCGGTGTGCGCTCGGGATCGGCCGGGTTGCGGGTGGGACCGGGTGAGAAGTACGCGAACTCGGTCGTCACGGTCTTGCCGACCGGGAAGGCCCCGGCCGTGCGCCAGGCCCGGACGATCGCGGCGTCCGAGGGCGCGGGTGGGGCGTCGGCGCGGAGTTCCGTGCCGCAGCGAGTGGGAACGCCTGCCACGTCGACGATGTCCTTGACCCCGAGTGGGACACCACCCAAAGGCCCTGCGGCAGGCGCGGTTTCATCGAGGGGTTCGACCCACGCGCGCAGGGCCGGATCGGTGTCGGCGACCTTGGCGCGACTGCGCTCCAGCGCCTCCGCCGGGGTGGTGCGTCCGGCGGTCAGGTCGGCGACCAGCTCGCGCAGCGACCAGGGTTCACGCAGGTTCACGGCTGCTCCCACTCGGCGTTGGCGACCCAGTAGTCCATGCCGGAGGCGCTGACGCCGTGCCGCCACGCGGACGTGCGGCGCAGCAGCGGCTCCACCCGGGCGGTCGCCGCGTCGGCCGCCTCCGGACCGTCCTCGTCGACGAGCCAGTGCACCCACTCGACCTCGCGGCCCGCCGCGTCGTGCACGAACAGGTCCACGTGCCGCCAGCCGTAGCCGTGGGTGTCGTTGTAGCAAGTCAGCGTCATGTTCCGGTCATCCACGATGTGCTCCCGCAAGGCTGTGGAACTCCCGCTGGAAGTACACCAGAGCGCCGCTGCCCGATCGAGTGATCACCCGCTCGACGTCGACGAACATCACCGAGTGCGAGCCCTGCCTGCGCACCTGGCCGAGCCGGCCGAGGATCGACGCGGCCGCCTCGCGCAGCACCGGCACCTCCGAGAAGTCGCAGACCACACCGGCGAACCGCTCGTGCATCGGCAGCCCGGTCGCGCCCGCGAACCGCAGCGCCAGCTCCTGCTGGCCGAAGCCGAGGACGTTGACGCAGATCCGCTCGTTGGCGAGCAGCACGTCGTGGGCGCTGCTGGAGCGGTGCACGCACACCAGCATCGTCGGCGGCTCGTCGGTCACCGAGCACGCGGCGCTGACCGTGATGCCGGCCCGGCCTCGCGGCCCGTCCGTGGTGACGATGTTGACCCCGGCCGAGAGGTTCGCCATCGCCGCGCGGAACTCCCGCTGAGCGGGCGTCAGGTCTGCCACGGTCCCTCCTCCCGGCCGACTCACCACGAACCTACGGTCGTCCGGTCCGCCGCTGATATCGAGACTTCCCCGCCACACCCTGAAGTTTTCCCCTAGACCTCCCCGCCCAAGCACCCCGCGGCCACCGAACACCCGAACGGAACACGACGCCGCCGGGCGTCGGAAGTTCCGGTGTCGTGACCAGGGAGGAAGTCCCTCCCCGGAGTTGGTCGGTTCCAGGGGGCTCCCCGTCTCCTCGCGGGAGTCGCTGCGGTGTGCGGGGGGGTTCTACGCCAGGGGGAGGGAGAAGCCGAAGATCGAGCCGCCGGCCTCCCGGGGCTCGCACCAGGTGGAGCCGTGCTGGCGGTTGATGATGCGGTAGCTCAGAGCCAGCCCGATGCCGCTGCCGTGCTCCTTGCTGGTGAAGGACTCGGCGAAGAGGTCCTTCCGCACTCCCCTGCCCCGGTCGGCGACGGTGACGGTGCCGCCCTCGGGCCGGACCTCGGTGACCAGTTCGATCCGCGGGTCCGCGGAGCCGGCTTCGGCCATCTCGTCGATGGCGTTGAAGCACAGGTTGAGCACGACCTGGCCGGTGAGCACCCGTTCGCAGCGCACCGGCACCGGTTCCTCGCTCAGCCACACGTCGACCTCCACGCCGGCCGCCTCGGCGCGCAACCGGACGAAGTAGAGGCACTCGTCGATGACCGCGTTGAGGTCGACCACCTGCTCGACGTGCTCGAGGTGGCCCACGAAGGACCGCAGCGCGCCGACGATCGCCGACACCCGGTCGATCTGGCGGTGGGCGCTGTCGAGGCCGTACTCGAGGTGTCCGGTGGTGCCAGCGGGAACCCGCCCGGACGACTCCAGCGCCTGCGCGTGAGCGCGGACTCCGGCGAGGAAGTTCGCGGCGGCGGCCAGCGGTTGTCCCAGTTCGTGGGCGATGGCCATCGCCATGTCACCCATCGCGGTGTAGCGGGCGAGGTAGTTCTCGTGGCGCAGCTCCAGCTCCCGCCGTTCCTCGCCGCGGACGCGGGTGGAGACGTCGTGCAGGATCATCAGGAACGCGTCGACGTCCCGCAGACGTTCCAGCCCGCCTTCCAGCGTCACCGGCTCCGTGCCGGGGACCTCGAGGCGCACCGGCGCCACCGGGTCGGCGGCCTCGGCCGCTTCGGCCCAGGTGATCGGGGTGCCGTCGCGGCGCAACCGTGCGTAGGACTCCAGGAGTCGCCCGACCGGGGGTTCCGTGTCACCCGACAGACCGAGGTGCGCCAGGGCGGTGTCGGTGGCGAACCGGATCGCGCCCGCCGAGTCGAGCATGAACGCGACCGTGGAGGTGTGGCGCGCCAGCGCGTCGACGTAGGAGGTGGTCTGGCGCAGTTCGTGCTCCACCCGCTGCTCCCGCTCGACGTCCCGGAACTGCACCATCACCGCAGGACCCTGGGCCAGTTCGACGCGGACGGCGATCGCGTCGGTGGGGATGACCCGACCCGACCTGGACCGGTAGTGCCACTCGATGCGGCTCATGCCCTTCTCGACCGCCTCCTGCAGCCACGCGCGGCCGATCACCCGGTCGTACTGCTGCGCGGAGCTGCTCATGTGGTTGGCCTTGAGCGGCCGCAGCTCGGTGACGCTCCACTCCAGCAGGGAGCACGCGGCCGGGTTGGCCCAGAGGATGTCCTTGGTCGCCGCGTCGTGGATCAGCACGCACAGGTGAGAGGCGTGCATCATCGCGACGAAGTCGGAATCCACCAGTTCGGGCGCCTGCGGGTCGACCACCATTGGGCCAGGCTAGATCCCGGCGGCCCGGGGAGCGGAGTGGTCGTTCCGCCACCGCGGCTGAAGGATTCCCCTACCGGGCACCTGGGCAATCCCGATGTCGCGCCGCGTTGCCGCTGCTTAGCGTCGAACAGCAACCGGACACGAGGAGCGTGCCATGCCCCAGGAATTCGGTGGCGACGCGGCGTGGGAGGTCGTCCTGGCCGAGCTCGCCGAGCGCCGGGAGGAGTTCCACGCGCAGTCCTACGTACCGCCCGACTTCGTCGGCAGGCTCAAGGAGCTCGGCCTGTTCCGTGCTTCCACCCCGGCGAGGTTCGGCGGTGAGCCCATGCCACCGCCGGAGTTCCTGCGCCGGGTCGAGCGGATCTCGGCCGTGGACGGCTCGACCGGCTGGGTGGCCGGTTTCGGCTCCGCCGGGACCTACTTGGCGTGCCTGCCCGTCGACACCCAGGCCGAGCTCTACGCCGACGGGCCGGACCTGGTCTACGGCGGCGCGATGTTCCCGGTCAACCCGGTCACCCCGACCGAGCGCGGCTACCTGGTCAAGGGCCGGTGGCGGTTCGCCAGCGGATGCATGGCCGCGGACGTCCTCAGCGTCGGCATCCCCGGCGACGCCGACGGCGACAACCGGCCGCGCGCGGCGATGCTGCGGCCCGAGCAGGTCGAGATCGTGCAGAACTGGGACGTCACCGGCATGCGGGCCTCGGGATCGTTCGACGTGGTGGTCGACGGGGTGGAGGTGCCGCGCGAGTGGACGTTCATCCGCGGTGGCGGGGCGAGCGTGGACGAACCGCTCTACCACTACCCGACCATCGGCTACCAGGCGCAAGTGCACGCCGCCGTGGGCCTGGGCGTGGCGCAGGCGGCCCTGGACTTCGCCGCCCAGGCCGGGTCCCGCACCGGGGTCACCGGCGCACCTCCGCTGGCCGACCGGGCCTACTACCGCACCGGTTACGCGCAGGCCGTGGCCTCGATGCGGTCGGCGCGGGCGTTCTACTACGAGCTCGCCGAGGAGGTCTGGGCCGCGGTGGCCGCCGGCCGCGAGGTCACCGACGAGCAGAACGCGCTGGTCAGGCTCTCCGCCAGCCACCTGGCCGCCACCGCCGCTCAGGTGGTGCACGAGGTGTGCGGGATCTCCGGGACCGCGACCATCGACAACGGCCACCCGCTGCAGCGGATGCGACAGGACTCGCAGGTGCCCGCGCTGCACGCGTTCCTGATGCCCTCGATGTACGACGCCGCCGGAGCCGTGCTGCTGGGACAGCCGCCGACGGTCCCGGGTTTCCGCTGATCTCGACACAGGAGCTGCCATGACCACCGCCCCGCTGCGCGTGCTGTTCTGCATCGGCATCAACCAGAACTTCTTCGACCTGCCCCAGGACGGCGTCACCGCCGGTGACGTGTGGACCGCCTTCGTCGAGATGGTGGACGGCGTCAAAGCGCTGCCCGGAGTGGACTTCATCGGCGACATCGACGACGACAGCCACGTGGTCGGGCCCTCCGACTCGTGGCCGTGGACCTGCTACCTGCTGGCCGACGTCGACACCCAGGAGACCGTCAAGGCCGCCTGCAACCTCTTCCGGACCGTCCAGGTCGGACAGTCCGAGTGGAAGCTGTGGAAGTACGCCAAGATCGAGGCCCGGATCGGCCGGGCGCTCACGCCGCGCGAGTACTGAGGTGCCCCGATGACGACCGAGATCACCGCGAGCAACGTGCACGACCTCGCGCCCGCCGACCTCGTCGCTCCCGACCAGGTGGCCGGGCGGGTCTACACCGACCCGGACATCTTCGAGCTGGAGATGACCCGGATCTTCGAGCGGACCTGGGTGTGGGTCGCGCACGACAGCGAGCTGCCCCGTCCGGGCACGTTCAAGTCGACCCACGTCGGCAGGCAGCCGGTCATCGTCACCCGGGACCGGCAGGGCGAGGTCCGCACGGTGCTCAACCGCTGCCGCCACCGCGGTGCAAGCGTGTGCGAGCGGAAGACGGGGCGCGCCAGCGGTTTCACCTGTCCCTACCACGCCTGGTCCTACGGCCTGGACGGTTCGCTGCGCGGCGTGCCCTACCCCGACGGCTACGCCGGGGTGATGGACCGCAGCGGGATGGGGCTCCAGCGGCTGCGCACCGAGTCCTACGGCGGGATGATCTTCGCGACCTTCGCCGAGGCCCCCGAGCCGCTGAGCGAGTTCCTCGGCGACGCGCGGACGTGGATCGACCGGTTCCTGAAGCAGGGCGGTGGGTATCCGGTGAAAGTGCTGGGGACGCACCGGTTCCGGTACCGCGGTAACTGGAAGATCCAGCTGGAGAACACCACCGACGGCTACCACTTCCCGATCGTGCACCGGTCCTGGATGGCGTCGGTGGACGCCGAAACGGCGAACATGATGAGCTTCATGACCGACCCCGAGGCCATCACCCACGACCTCGGCGGCGGGCACTCGGTCATGCAGATGGTTCCCGAGCACTCCGACCTCGACGCGGACGACGGCACGGAGAAGCTGCAGGACCGCTTCTCACCCCTGATCTCCCAGCTGGAATCGGTCGGCGTCGAGCCGGCCGAGATCCGCCGGTTGGTGCGCGCGATGCACGGGACCGGTTTCAACCTCAACCTGTTCCCGAACGTGTCGATGTCGATCTCGTTCTTCCGGGTGCTGCGCCCGATCAGCGTGGGCGAGACCGAGATCGAGCACATCGCGATCGGCCCGGACGGGCCGCCGGAGATCACCGGACCGGTCAACCGCGAGCGGTTGCGCGCGCACGAGCACTTCCAAGGGCCGTTCGGCTTCGGCACGCCCGATGACGCCGAGGGGTGGGACCGCGTGCAGCGCGGCACCGCCGCGGCCCCGGAGATGCCGATCATGGTCAACCGCGGCCTGGGACGCGAGAAGCCGTCCCCCGAAGGCTGGCCGACTTCCCACGTCACCGACGAGACCGGCATGCGCGCCGCCTACGAGCAGTGGAAGCGGATGATGCACGATGACTGACCTGCAGGCCCCGACGACGCTCGGCGACGTGCGCGTGACCCGCGCGGTCGAACTGGTGTGGCGCGAAGCCGACCTGCTCGACCGCAAGGACTACGCCACCTGGCAGGAGCTCTACGCCGACCACGGCATCTACGTCATCCCGATCGACCGCGACGCCGAGGAGTTCGACGACGTCCTCAACATGGTCTACGACGACAAGCGGATGCGGCGGTTGCGGGTGAACCGGATGACCGAGGGCTACGCGATCGCCGCCGTGGACGCGGCGACCACCGTCCGCACCGTCTCCCGCTTCGTGCCCACCGCGGTGAGCGACACCGAGGTGTCGTTGCGCGCCGCGCAGGTGCTGGTCGCCTACAAGCGCGGCACCCACGACCTGTGGGCCGCCGACGTCGACTACACGATCCGGCTGGGAACTCCGGACACCATCGCGCGCAAAGTGGTTCGCCTCGTCAACAGCGAGGACGCCGTGCCGGCAGCGGGATTCCTGCTGTGAGCGCCGTCGTCACCGGAGCGGCGGGCGGGCTGGGCGCGGCCATCACCCGGCGGCTGCACGCCGACGGGCACGCCGTGGCGCTCGCCGACGTCGACGGGAACGGTGCTCGCGAGCTGGCCACCGCGCTGGACGCCACCGGCCGGACCGCACGGGGCTACGCCACCGACGTCGCCGACCGCAGCGCCCTCACCGAGCTGCTGGACGCGGTGCTTGCCGACCTCGGCCCGGTGGAGGTGCTGGTGAACAACGCGGCCAGGACGCGGGCCACGCCGCTGTTCGAGATCACCCCGGAGGAACTCGACGAGGTCATGTCGGTGAACTTCACCGGCACCTTCCAGGCCTGCCAGGTCTTCGGCGCGCACATGGCCGAGCGGAGCTACGGCCGGATCGTGAACGTGGCCTCGCTGGCCGGGCAGAACGGCGGGACGGCCACGGGCGGGCACTACGCCTCGTCCAAGGGCGCGGTCATGTCGGCCACCAAGGTCTTCGCCCGGGAGCTGGCACCGCGGGGCGTCACGGTGAACGCCGTCTCTCCCGGCCCGCAGGACTCGCCGGTGGTCCGCGACATCGTCGGCGAGGAGAACCTCGAGTCCTTCCAGCGCGCCATCCCCGTCGGACGCCTCGGCGATCCGGCGTTCATCGCGGACGTGGTCTCCCTGCTCGCCTCCCCGGGCGCCCACTCGGTCACCGGCGCGTGCTGGGACGTCAACGGCGGGTTGCACATGCGGTGAGTCCGAATTGTCTCAGTTGCGTAACGCAGCGAACCTCCTGCGCCCCAGGGCGTTTCAACAGCATCACCCCGCGGCGACCGCCGATCGGGACCTGATGAGGGAGGAACGACATGCGCACACCCACGACCGGCACCCTGGTGCTGCTGGGACTGGTGGCCACGTTGGCCACGGCACCGGTGGCGCTGGCCGCGACCACGGAACCCGCTCCGCCGGAACCCACGTCGGAGGAGCCCACCACCGAACCGACCTCCCCATACCCGCCGCCTTCGCCGTCGATGCACATCATGGGCGACGGACGGCCGCAGCCCGGGGACGAGATCGGTGTCGCGGTGCACTGCCCGGTCGAACCGCGCAAGGCCACGTCCCCGGTGCTGACCATCGGCGAGTACGAGCGGAGGGACCACCCGTCCGGCATGGACGTCTGGGTCGCGCCGGCGACCATCGACCTGCACACCGTGCCGGGCGACTACCCGGTCAGGGCGTGGTGCGAGCGCGAGCACCTCAAGTGGACCTTCAGGGTGTTCCCCGCGGACTCCGCCGGTGACGACGGTGAAGCCGCGCCGCCCGCGGTCGAGAAGCCCTCGAAGCCGGCCGGTTCCTCGGCCTCGCAGGTCAGCCGGGTTCCGAATGGGGCGCCCGAGACCGGCGGCGGCCCTGGTGAGCTGAGCGTTCTCGGCCACGCGGGAAACCGGTGAGCCGGATCCGCGCGGTGCTGTTCGCGGCACTGATCCTGCTCGCCGGGTGCGGTGGGCCCACTCCCGGCCCCACCGCACCACCCGCCGACGCGGGCACCGCGCTCCCGTCCTCGACCACCGCACTGCCGCCGTCGAACCCGGTGCACCTGCGCATCCCGTCCATCGGTGCCGCTTCCACGCTCGTGCCGCTCGGCCTCAACCCCGACGACACGGTGGAGGTGCCGCCCGTGGAGGCGCCGATGCAGGCCGGCTGGTACCGGTACGGGCCCACGCCCGGGGAGCTGGGTCCAGCGGTGGTGCTCGGTCACGTCGACGGTGGTGGCCGCGACGGGATCTTCGCGCGGTTGCGGGAGATCGCCGTCGGTGACCAGGTGTTCGTGACGCGTGAAGATGGCGGGACGGCGACCTTCACCGTCACGCGGGTCGTGCAGGTGCCGAAGGCCCGTTTCCCCAGCGAGGAGGTCTACGGCGACACGGGTGCCGTCGAGCTGCGGCTGATCACGTGCGGCGGTTCCTTCGACCGGGAGCGCGGCAGTTACCGCGACAACGTCATCGCCTACGCGACGTTGAGCGGCGCCGGGTGACCTTGTCCCGGGCCACCGTGATCGCCTAGCGTTCCGGTGACCTGTGAACCGGAACGAGGGTGGGCACGACTGTGGCTGACGCCGATCGGGACATGCGCGCGGAGGTCTCCATCGCCGCACCGCCGGAGCGGGTGTGGGAGCTGCTGACGCGGACCCGCACCCACGTGGACGCCAGTCCGGAGCTGGTGGCGATGCTCCCGCTCAAGCCCGGTGGTTTCCGCGAGGGGCAGTGGTTCCTGGGGCTGAACCGGCGCAAGGCCGTGGTGTGGCCGACCCGCAACGTCGTGACCGCCGTCGTGCCGCACCGGCGGCTGGCGTGGGACACCACCACCAGTGGTGCCCGCTGGCTCTTCGAGCTGGAGCCGGCCGCCTCCGGCACCCGGCTGGTCCAGCACCGGGTCCTCACGAAGCAGCTGACGAAGCTCAGCACGGTCTTCGCCACCGCGCTGCTCGGCGGCGTCAGCGGCCACGCCGACGAGCTCGAAGAAGGCATGGCAGCAACGCTCCACCGCCTCAAGCACATCGCCGAAAACACCTGACCGCCAGGCGGGTTCGCATAGCGGCGGCAGCAGCCGTGCCAGGTGAGGGAGTCAACTCCCACCGCTGGGCCGACGACCTCTGAACCCGGCTCATCACCCGTTCTTCGCGGTGCGAACGACATTTCGCGCGAAATGTCGTTCGCACGACGAAGTGCACGTCGCAGCAGGATCCCGGCGGCCCGCGGCGGCAGCCGCTCCCCAGGTGTGGGGCTCAACCGGCAGCGCCGCAGGTTCTGAGCGGCTTCGTGGCGAGTGCACCGCGACGCCGTGTACCGGCGTGCACCAGGAGCGGCGCACGGAGTCCACGGAGCCGCTCAGAACCTGCCACCCGCACCGCCACGCGAAGCTCACCGAGCAACACCTACGTAAACGGTGTTGGCGGATTTCCCTCCTGTGTAGTGGTTGTCGAAGCTCACCACGTGGGCGGCGACGTCGTCGAAGACCTCAGCGAGGGTGCGGGTGAAGGTTTCCTCTGGCGGGTCGTCGGACCACAGCGCGAAGACCCCGCCGGGGTGCAGGTGCGCGGCCATCCGCCGCAGACCGTCGGGCGTGTAGAAGCCGGTGTGCCCGCTGTCGAGGACGTTCTGCGGTGAGTGGTCGATGTCGAGCAGGATCGCGTGGAACGTGCGTCCCCGGTCGAAGCCCGGTTCCGATTCCGCCAGTGCGAAGAAGTCACCGTGCAGGAACCGGTTCCGCGCGTCACCGGTCAGCTCGGCGGCCAGCGGGAGCAGGCCGCGCTCGTGCCAGTCGATGACCTCGCCCAGCCCTTCCACCACCAGCAACGACCGGACCCGCTGGTCCTCCAGCGCGGCCCGCGCGGTGTAGCCCAGTCCGAGACCGCCGACCACGACGTCGAGCTCGGAGCCGGAGACCACGCCCAAGCCGAGCCGGGCGAGTTCCACCTCGGCGACGGTGAACAGGCTCGACATCAGGTACTCGTCGCCGAGCTTGACCTCGAAGACGTCCACGTCCAACACGGGATCCCGGCGGCGCCGCAGGCTGATCTCTCCGATGGGCGTCTCCCGCCAATCGAGCTCCTCGAACCGCAACCCCACAGCGCCACCTCTCCGGAAAACCCCGACCCTACTCGCCGCCGACGACCGGTGCTCTCCCCGCCCGGCTCGAGGATCGAAGGCCTGACCAGCTACTGCGCTCGACCACGGCCTCACCGCTCACGCGGACAGAGCTGACCTGCCGCACTCAGCGCGGTCCGGCAGGACCACGGGCAACCCCTCCACAGTGGAGGATCCCACTCCCCCGCCCAGCCGAGTCAGCCGGAGGCGGGGCTCCACGCAGCGACCACCACCCACGACTCAGCGGCGGAACCGGCGCGCAGGTCCTCCACACCAGCGGCGCCCCCACCTGCCTCTCACGGCCGCGCGATGCCTGCGATGGCGATGTGCGCGTTGTCGGTGGCGCGACGGGCTTCGGCGAGGCTGGTCCGGGCCTGGTCCAGCCAGTGGTGGGCGGTCAGCGCCGACTCGACGGGGTCGCCCGCGAAGGGACCTTCGACGTTGGTGAGCTCGCCCGCGCAGGCTCCGTCGACGAGGCCCTCGCCGAAGCTGCCCAGCGCGACGTCGAGGGAGGTCAGCAGTTGGCGCAGCGATCCGAGGGTCCAGTAGGCGTCCTGCCCCAGCGCGTCCGCGCCGGTCTGGCGTGCGGCCAGGGTCACCGTGTCCCGCGCTGCGCGGTAAGCCTGGTCGGTCTGTGGCGACTTCACGGCGACCAGTGTTCACCGGACTCGACATCAGCGGAAGTTACTTGTTCTCCAGCACTGCGTTAGCGTGGCTGAATGCCACTCGACCCGCGTCGCCTGCTGCTCCTGCGCACCGTCCGGCGGACCGGCAGCGTGCTCGCCGCCGCGCGGCTGCTCCACCTCACCCCCTCCGGGGTGTCGCAGCACCTGTCGAAGTTGGAGAACGAGCTGGGCATCGACCTGGTCGACCGGGAGCAGCGCGGTGGTGGGCGGACGATCCGGTTCACCCCGGCGGGCAACGCGCTGGCCGATCGGGCCGACCGGGTCGCCGAGGCACTCGCGGAGGCCGAGCGCGACGTCGAGCAGTTCCGCGAAGGGCCTGCCGGTCCGTTGCGGATCGGGGGTTTCTCGGTGGCGCTCAGCGAGCTGGCGGCGCCCGTGGCCATGCGCATGGCCGCGGCGAACCCCGCGCTGGACCCGCAGCTCTCCGAGATCTCCGAGTCCGAGCGCATGCACGCGCTCCTCGCCGGGGACCTCGACCTGATCCTCAGCGAACGACCCGGCGACGACGGCCCGGAACGCCCTCCGGGGGTCGTCGAGGTGGACCTGATGCGCGACCCGTTCCGGGTGGTCGTCCCGGCCACGTGGCCGTCGGACTCGGAACCGGAAACCCTGCTCGCCCGGCGGTGGATCACCACGTCGTTCGGTCCTGCGACCCGTCGCCACCTGGAGAGGATGTGCCGCGAGCACGGGCTCGAGCTCGACGCCTACGACATCGGCACCGGCACCGCCCCGACGCTGCTGGGCCTGGTCGCCCACGGGCTCGGCGCGACGATCATCCCGGCGCTGACGCTGCGGCAGAACCCGTCGCCGAACGTGCGCCTGAGCAACGCCATCGCGGACCCGGGTTCGCGGGTGCTCACCTGCTTGCACCGGGACAACGCCCCGGCGCTCGTGCACCACGTGATCAACGAGCTGCGCCACCACGCCGCGACCGAGTTGCAGCACGTACCGTCGGGTTGAGGACGAACCCGACGAGAAGGGCAGCGTGTTGCGCAAGGTCAAGGACCTGACAGGACCGGGGATCACCGACCACCTGGGCATCGGCGGCACCGACCTGGGGGTCACGGCGATCGCCCCGGACGGCAGGCTGGTGGCGGTGTTCGGCGACACCTTCGACCGCGCCGGGGTCGGCGGGCCGGGCTGGCGCTCGCCGGTCGTGGTCTTCGGCGACGCGGGCAGCGCGCGCAACGGCATCCGGTGGACCGGTTCGCTCGGAGCGCGCAGCGCCTACGCCGAGCAAGCCCTGTCCTACGAGCACGAGTCGATCATCCACGGGCACCCGGTCAGCACCGTGCTGCCGACGGACCTGATCACCGTCGGCAACGCGATGTTCCTGCACGTCATGGTTTGCCAGGGCCTCGGCAACGTGCACTGGACGGAGATCCACCGCTCCACCGACAACGGCGAGACCTGGCAGCACACCGGCGCCACCTGGCCCGGTGACGCGCACGGCGGGCTGTTCCAGATGCTGACCTGGGAGCTCGGCGAGGACGGTTACGTCTACGCCTTCTCGACCGGTTTTCAGCGCGACAAGGGGCTGATCCTGCAGCGCGTGCCCGCCGACCGGCTCACCGACCCCCGCGCGTGGCAGGGCTGGGGTTTCCGCGACGGGCAGTGGGCGTGGGGCAACCCGCCGACGGTCGCGCTCACCGGCGCCTACGGCGAGCTGTGCCTGCGCCGGGTCGAGGACCGCTGGCTGCTGGCGCTGTTCAACGCCGGCGACTACCGGATGGACGTGCTCAACCTCGACGGGCCGACCGCGAACCTCTACGAGGCGGTCCGGGGCACCGTGCTGCACGGCTGCGCGTGGGGCTGCGAGGACCACGGGGCGGGCCACGTCGCGCAGCTCTACGGCGGCTACATCGTCCCCGGCTCGACCCTCGACGACCTGCACCTGGTCGTGAGCCAGTGGAACACCGAGCGGAACTGGCCGTACCGGGCCATGCAGTTCGCCGGGACGGCACCGCGCCCCGGCGACCAGCCGCTCCCGCTTCCCGCGGCCCCTGGCAGCAGCGGCGGCCTGGTCGGAGAAGCGGTCAAGCTCGCCCGCCGCTTCCTGTCCTGAGTGATGTCGAGCACGGCCCCCGACAAGTTACTCACGGGTAATATAACCTGTCGGCCCATGAGCTCTCAGACTCCGACCTTCGCGCTCTGGAACAAGCTCTCCGGCACTTCCGCCGGGCGTGCGCTGTTCTCGCTGGGCGTGAGCCTCAAGGCGCCCTACTTCCGGACGGTGCTGCCCTCGGTCCGTGAGATGGCGCCCGGACGCTGCGTGGTCACCTCGCCGAAGTGGTGGGGCGTGCGCAACCACATCGGCACCTACCACGCGATCGCCGCGTGCAACCTCGCCGAGGTCGCGATGGGCATGGTCGCCGAGGCCACCGTGCCCCCCTCGCACCGCTGGCTGCCGAAGCGGATGCAGGTCGAGTACCTCGCCAAGGCCGAGACGAGCCTGCGGGCGGTCGCCGAGCTCGACCCGGTTCCCGAGTTCGGCGACGAGGGGCAGGAGATCGATGTCCCGGTGGACGTCCTCGACAAGCACGGCCAGGTCGTCGTCCGCGCCACCATCACCACCTGGGTCACCCGCAGGAAGTGAGAGCTGGCCGGAGGCGGGGTTTCCGCAGCGGACCTCCCGCTTCCGACTCAGGAGTCGCGTCTTCCGGAGTACTGTTCTCCCTGATCCTTCAGCGGGGAGGCGGACGTGGCGGATCGCGGTGGCAGGCGGTGGCCGTGGGTGGCCGCCGCCGCGGTGTCGGTGGTGGTCCTCGTCGTCGGCGGGTGGTGGCTGGTCGACCAGGTCAGCGCCTTCGGCCGGCGACCTCTGTCCGATCAGGACAGCATCGCGAGCGTGACCAGCATGGTCATCGGCGCGGCCGCGCTGCTGGTGGCCATGGCCTCGCTGGTCGTGGCCGTGCTGCAGCTGCGGCGGGAGCGGACTTCGGCGGGCTCCGGCGGGTCGGTGCAGGTCGGGACCGCGCAGGACGGCGGACGGCTGTTCATGGTCGCCGACGGCGACGTGCACCTCCACGGCCCCGACGAGCACCGGGAGGACCCGTCGTGACCGGCGGAGGATCCCCGGTGCACCAGGAAGTCCGCGTCGAGAGCGGGTTCGGCTACGGGGTGGTCGGAGCGGACCTGCACGTCTTCGCCGACCGCGGGCCGGTGTACGTGCTCGAGGAGTTCCGGCCCCCTGCCGAGCCCGATCCCGAGTGGCTGGTGGAGATGCCCAGCCGGATGCTCAACGCGCGGCACAAGGTCGTCGAGTTCACCGGTCGCGCGGACGAGCTGGACCGGCTGCGGGAGTGGCGCGACGCGGGCCCCAGGATGGCCGCGCGCTGGCTGCACGCACCTGGCGGACAGGGCAAGACGCGGCTGGCTTCCCGGTTCGCGGCCGACTCGCTCGCCGAGGGTTGGAAGGTCGTCACCGCCACGCACGGACCGGGGACCGTGCTGCCGCCGCCCGGGAGCCAGGACCTGCGCACCACCGGGCGGACCGGGCTGCTGCTGCTCGTCGACTACGCCGACCGCTGGCCGTTGACGCACCTGACCTGGCTGCTCAGCAACGCCGTCCTGCACCAGAGCGCCGTGCCCGCCCGGGTGCTGCTGCTGGCCCGCAGCGCCGACGCCTGGCCCGCGGTGCGCGCCGCGCTGGCCAACCACCAGGCCGGGACCTCCACGCAACGCCTGCCCGACCTGCCCGACGACACCGGCCAGCGGGCCGAGATGTTCCACGCCGCGCGCGACGGTTTCGCCCGGCGCTACGGCGTCGAGGGCGCCGCGCGCATCGAGCCCCCAGGACCGCTGGAGGACCCCGACTTCGGGTTGACCCTGGCCGTGCACGTCGCGGCGCTCGTCGCGGTCGACGCGCACGTCGCGGGCCGCAGGCCGCCCGCCGACATGGCGAACCTGACCACCTACCTGCTGGACCGCGAACACCTGCACTGGACGAACCTCTTCGAGAACCGCGGTGTGCGCACTCCCCCGGCCGTGATGAACCGGACCGTGTTCACCGCCTCGCTGACCGGGCCCGGACCGCGCGCCCCGGCGAAGGTGGTGCTGCGATCGCTCGGCCTGGAGGCGCCCGCCGAGCAGGTCCTCGACGACCACGCGTTGTGCTATCCCCCTGCCGCACCTGCGGATTCGGCGATGGAGCCGCTCTACCCGGACCGGCTCGCCGAAGACTTCCTGGCCCTGACGTTGCCCGGGCACACCGCCGACTACCCCGCGCAGAGCTGGGCCGCTCCCACCACCGCCACCCTGCTCACCGACGCCGGGACCGAACGGCTCGCGCGCGGCATGACGTTCCTGGCCGCCGCCGCGCAGCGCTGGCCGCACGTCGGGCCGGACCACCTGTACCCGCTGCTGCGGGCCTCGCCCCGCACCGCGGTGGACGCCGGAGGCGCCGTGCTGAGCGCGTTGGCCGACCTCGACGACGTCGAACCGGACCTGCTCGAAGCGGTCGCCGCGCACATCCCCGAGAGCAGGCGGGCGGATCTCGACGTGGGCACGGCGGCGATCACCGTGCGACTCGCTCCGCACCGGCTGCGACGCGCCACCGGGCCGGTTGAGGAGTTCGAGGTGCACACCGAGGTCGGCAGGCGGCTGTCCCACGCCGGTCGGCACCAGCAGGAACTCGGGGCTCGCGAACAGGCGGTGGCGGCCGCGCGACGCGTGGACGCCGCGGCCACCGGGCGACAGCGGATCGTGGCCGATCTCGTGCTGGCCAAAGCGCTGCGCGAGTTGTCCCGCAGCCTGCACGAACTGCAGCGGGAGGGTGACGCCCTCGACGCCGCCGTGGAGGCGGTCGCGGCTGCCCGCCGCCTGGCCGGTGCGGCACCTGGCCGCTTCGACGCCGAGCTCGCGCACACCGTCTACGTCCACGCCAAGACGTTGTCACACCTGGGACGGCGCCGGGAAGCGCTGGAGACGCTGCAGGAGTCGGTGGAGCTCTTCCGCAGGTTGGCGCAGCGGGACCGGCGCTACGAGCGGGACTTCGCGGTGCGCCTGACCGCGCTCGGCGCCAGCCTCACCGACGCCGCGAGGCTGCCGGAAGCCGTCGAGGTCAGCCTGCAGGCGGTCAGCACCATGCGGCGGCTGGTCGCCGAGAACCCCGCCGAGAACGAGATCGACTTCGCGGAGCTGCTCCTGCACTGCGGGAACCGGCTGAGCCAAGCGGGCCGGGGCGGTGAGGCGGTCGAGATCGCCGGCGAAGCGGTGGAGGCCTACCGCAGGTTGGCGCGGCGCAATCCCGCGGCGTTCGAACCGCTGCTGGCCAGGGCGCTGCAATCGCAGGCTCCGTGCCTGGCCGGGACCGGCCGCGTTCCCGAAGCGCTCGCCGCGCTGGAGGAGGCGGTCGCGGTGCTGACCCGGGTCACCCGCACCGCGCCCGCCGCCTACGAGCCGAAGCGGATCGAGGCCTCGCTCGTGCTGGCCGCCTTCCTGGCTTTCGGCGGGCAGCTCGAGCGCGCCAGGGCGATCCAACGGGAACAGCTGGCGGCCTACCGGAAGCTCGTGCAGGCCGCTCCCGACGTCCACGAGCACACGTTCATGGTGCTGCTGCTGAGCCTCGCGAGCCAGAACGCCGACCTCCCCGGCGAGATCGACCGGGCGCTGGAGGTCCTCGAGGAGGCGCTCGCGCTCTCCAGGCGCAGGCCGGGGGAAGTGCCGGTGATCGTCCAAGGCATGTTCCGAGAAGCCGGGAGAACCGTCGCCGACCGCCTCGAACAGCACGGCCGCGCACCGGAAGCCGTCGAGCTGCGCGCGACGATCGCTGCCCTGCCGGGGCTTCCAGACACGACGAGACCCCGCCCGTGACGGGCGGGGTCTCGTTCAGCTGTGCACGCCGCTGAGCGGCGCGACCTCAGGCCAGGTCGAAGCGGTCCAGGTTCATGACCTTGACCCAGGCCTGGACGAAGTCCTCGATGAACTTCTCCTTGCCGTCGGCCGAGGCGTAGACCTCGGCGAGGACGCGCAGCTCGGAGTTCGACCCGAAGACCAGGTCGGCACGAGTGCCGGTCCAGACGACCTCACCGTTGGCGTTGGTCGCCTCGAAGGTGGACTTGTCCTCCGAAGTGGACCGCCAGGTGTAGGCCATGTCCATCAGGTTCACGAAGAAGTCGTTCGTGAGCACGCCCGGCTTGTCCGTGAGGACACCGTGCTGCGACCCGTCCCAGTTCGCACCCAGGACGCGCAGACCACCGATGAGCACCGTCATCTCCGGAGCGCTCAGCGTGAGCAGGTTGGCCCGGTCGATGAGGTGGTACTCGGCCGGCAGCTCCGCGGACTTGCTCGTGTAGTTGCGGAAACCGTCGGCGATGGGCTCCAGCGCGTCGAAGGAGTCGGCGTCGGTCTGCTCCGCACTGGCGTCGACACGGCCCTGCGCGAAGGGCACCTCGATGCTGGAACCGGCGTCGGCGGCGGCCTTCTCGATGGCGGCGGAACCGCCGAGCACGATGAGGTCGGCCAGCGAGACCTTCTTGCCGAAGGACTGCTGCACGCCTTCCAGCGCCGAGAGCACGGTCGCCAACTGGTCGGGGTTGTTGACCTCCCAGTTGCGCTGCGGCTCCAGGCGGATGCGGGCACCGTTGGCGCCGCCCCGCTTGTCGCTGCCGCGGAAGGTGGAAGCCGAGGCCCACGCGGTCGACACCAGCTGCGACACGGTCAAGCCGGTCTCGAGGATCTTGGCCTTGAGGGCCTTGACGTCCTCAACGGACAGCTCGTCGTTGTCGTTGGCCGGCAGCGGGTCCTGCCAGATCAGGTCTTCCTGGGGCACCTCGGGGCCGAGGTAGAGCTCCTTCGGACCCATGTCGCGGTGGGTCAGCTTGAACCAGGCGCGGGCGAAGGCGTCCGCGAACTCGTCCGGGTTCTCCATGAAGCGGCGCGCGATCGGCCCGTAGATCGGGTCGACCTTGAGCGCCACGTCGGTGGTCAGCATGTTCGGCGCGATCCGCTTGGACGGGTCGTGGGCGTCGGGCACCGTGCCCTCACCCGCGCCGCCCTTCGGGCGCCACTGCCAGCCGCCGCCCGGGCCCTTGAAGACCTCCCACTCGAAGCTGAAGAGGTTCCACAGGAAGTTGGTGGTCCACTTGGTGGGCGTGGAGGTCCAGGTGACCTCCAGACCACTGGTGATCGTGTCGCCACCCTTGCCGGTGCCGTAGCTGTTCTTCCAGCCCAGGCCCATCAGCTCCAGGTCGGCGCCCTCCGGCTCGGCCTCCAGGTGGGAGTCGGGAGCCGCACCGTGGGTCTTGCCGAAGGTGTGACCACCGGCGATGAGGGCGACGGTCTCCTCGTCGTTCATCGCCATCCGGCCGAAGGTCTCGCGGATGTCGCGCGCGGCGGCGGCCGGGTCCGGCTGGCCCTCCGGGCCCTCCGGGTTGACGTAGATCAGACCCATGTGGGTCGCACCCAGCGTGGGCTCCAGCTGGCGCTCACCGGTTTCCTCGGAGATGCGCTTGTCGCTGCCCAGCCAGGTCGTCTCGGCGCCCCAGTAGACGTCGTCCTCCGGCTCCCAGTCGTCGACGCGGCCGCCGGCGAAGCCGAAGGTCTTGAAGCCCATGGACTCCAGCGCGACGTTGCCGGTGAGGATCATCAGGTCGGCCCAGGAGATCTTGCGGCCGTACTTCTGCTTGACCGGCCACAGCAGACGGCGGGCCTTGTCCAGGCTGACGTTGTCCGGCCAGGAGTTCAGCGGGGCAAACCGCTGCTGACCGCCGCCGGCGCCGCCGCGGCCGTCGCTGATGCGGTAGGTGCCGGCCGAGTGCCAGGCCATGCGGATCATCAGCGGCCCGTAGTGCCCGAAGTCCGCCGGCCACCAGTCCTGCGAGGTGGTCAGGACTTCCTGGATGTCCTTCTTGATCTCGGCCAGGTCCAGCGTCTGGAACTCGGCGGCGTAGTCGAAGTCGTCGCCGTACGGGTTCTTGTTCGGGTGCTGCTTGGCCAGGATCTTCAGGTTCAGCCGGTTCGGCCACCAGTCGCGGTTGGCGTCACCGCGAGTGGGGTGGGTGAGGCCGTGTGCAACCGGGCAACCACCGGTTTCGTTCGTCTCTCGGGTGTCAGGGCTGTCAGACACGGGAATCCTTCCGATTCAGTGCAGTGCGGTTCTTCAGCGTTCGGGGGCGCAGGACGCGCAGAGCCCCCAGTAGATGACCTCGGCTTCGTCTATCACGAAACCGTGGGTGTCGGACGCCGTCAGGCACGGCGCGGCACCCACTGAGCAGTCGACGTCGTGGATCTCGCCGCACGAGCGGCACACGACGTGGTGGTGGTTGTCCCCGACCCGCGCCTCGTAGCGGGCCACGGAGCCCATCGGCTGGATGCGGCGGACCAGTCCAGCGACGGTGAGCGCGCGCAAGACGTCGTAGACGGCTTGGTGGGACACCTTGGGCAGGTCCTGGCGAACCAGACCGATGATCGAATCGGTGTCGGCGTGCGCGTTCTCGTGCACTGCGGACAGCACCGCCACACGAGGTCGCGTCACGCGCAGCGCAGCCTCGCGCAACATGCGCTCGTAGTCCGCAGTGGTCTTCACGCCCCGCAGCCTGCCGCATTTTCTTGAACTAATCAAGTCAACGCGGCCGCGAGTCACCTCCACGGGTGAGCCGCAGGTGGCTCCTGTGACGGGTGCAGGCATGGGCGAGCGCCGGGTTCAGCACCCGAACCCGCTGGCCACGGGGCCGTGCCTCTCGATCAAGACCGCGAGTCCCGGGACGTCTCGCGGATCACGAAGACGATCTTCGAGAGGAGGACATGGCCGGACTCACCACTGCAGGCGCGCCGCGAGCGTGCGGCCGACCACGCCACGTGACGGCCCCGCACGAACCCGTGCCGAGCCCCCACAGCACGTCGAGCGATCCCGACCTTGCCGCACCCGCGAAGCACGACACCACGGGAGGCCCCGTTCGCTCAGAGCGATCGAGTTCGAACTTCGCGCGACATCGGCCCGGAGCCCGAACCGCCCCTCGACACCACCGGGCATCACACGAGCCCCCCCTGAGGCCCTCCCGCGCGGCTCCCGGACCCCTCCCACGACAGCTCCGGTTTCCTGTCGCGGTTCGAAGTCTTGCGGCCTTCACACGAGACTTCCCGCCTTCACGACGAAACTCCCTCGGCTTGGGACGAGGCCCCAGATTCCTCACGCGGCTCTCCCGGCCTTCACACGAGGCTCCCCACTTCGCGCCGAAACCTCCTCGGCTTTCACGTGAAGCTCCCGGCTTGGCGAGGTTGCCCGGGCTACGCGCTTGACCACCACCCTGGCGGCCTGGCGTGACGTGCGGGAGCAGCGCGCCCCTTCGAACTTCGCGGGTCGACCCGGAAGTTCCGCCCTCGAATTTCTCGCGAAGTTCGACACCGACGGCTGGGCCTCGAAGTTCTCCGAAGTTCGACACCGGAAGCTGGTCCTCGAACTTCGCGCGAAGTGTGAAGTTCGAGGCGGGGCCTCCCGGGTCGCAGTGGCACGAGCGGGCCTGATCGCTCAGCCGGAGGAGCAGCGCCCCCGAGTCTCGGACGGGGTGGTCGAGATCCGGGGGCGCCGCAGCTCACATCACCTCCGGCGCAGTTCCACGGGGAGGCCGTCGACCGGGACCGGGAGGGAGACGTAGTCCCACTTGACCTCGTAGTCCTGCGGGACCGTCCAGGTGTAGCCCCGGAGCATCTCGTGCAGCAGGAGCTTCACCTCGAGCGTCCCGAAGTGCAGGCCGATGCACTTGTGCGCGCCGCCACCGAACGGCACCCACGCGAACCGGTGGGACTTGTCCTCCCGGCGCGATTCGGAGAAGCGCTCGGGGTCGAAGTCGAACGGGTTCGTCCAGTGGTCGGCGGAGTAGTGGTTGAGGACCGGCGACACGCCGACCATCGTCCCGGCGGGCAGGTGGTGGCCGAGGACGTCGGTGTCGCGGACGGTCGTGCGCACCATCGACGGCACCGGCGCGACCAGCCGCAACGACTCCTTGATCACCAGGTCCAGCGTCTCCAGCCGTTCCAGCGCCTCGATGTCGGGGATGTCGTCGCCCAGCGCGAGGGATTCCGCCCGGGCCCGCTCCTGCCACTCGGGGTGCTTGGCCAGGAAGTAGGCCACCGCCGTGCTGGTGATGGTGGACGTGTCGTGGGCGGCCATCATCAGGAAGATCATGTGGTTGATGACGTCGTCATCGCTGAACTGCTCGCCGTCGTCGCTGCGCGCGTGGCACAGCGCCGAGAACAGGTCGTCGCCGTCGGACCGGCGCGCGCGGCCGATGTTGTCGGCGAAGTAGCGCTCCAGCAGCTTGCGCCCGTTCACCCCCGCCGCCCAGCGGCCGCCGGGAACGGGGTAGCGCACGATGGCGGTCGCCGCGCGCACCGAGTCGACGAAGGCGCGGTTGATGCGGTCGGCGTCCTCACCGCTGCGCTGGTCCATGAACACGCGGGTGGCCACGTCGAGCGTGAGCTGCTTGAGCAGCCAGTACAGCCGCGGCCGGTGCTGCCCGCCCCAGGAGCCGACGCCTTCGCGCAGGGTGGGACCCATCTGCTCGACGTAGCCGGTGAGGCGTTTCCGGGTGAAGGCCTGCTGCATGATGCGCCGGTGCGACATGTGCTCGTCGAAGTCCAGCAGCATCAAGCCGCGGTGGAAGAACGTGTCGATGAGCGCCCGCCAACCGCCTTGCGAGAAGGCCTTGTCCTTGTTGACCAGGGCGATGGAGGTCGCTTCGGGCCCGCCGAGGGTGACCATGCGCTGGCCGAGGGAGTAGGCCCAGGAGATCGGTCCGTAGAGCTGGTAGCGACGCAGCGCGAAGGAGGGGCCGTAGCGCATGAAGTCCAGCGAGTGGCCGATGACCGGCGGGCCGGCGTCGCCGAGGATGGGCTTGAGCCCGCTTCCGGGCGGTGGGGGCGCGAGTTCGGTGACCGGCCAGCGCTTTTCGAGGATCCGCTGGTCCACGGCACGCGGTAGCGGCAGCGACGTGATCGGCGGGACTCTCCGTCTGATCGCTTCGTTGACCTTCTCCAGCTGGAAGACCACTGCTGCTCCTCCCCCTTCGGAAGAACGGCTGGGTTCCTGCCGAGCGCCAGCCGTCGAACCACTCTCCCGAGGGCGGTCTGATCAGGAAGGAGGCTCAGCACGCGAAGAGGAGGACCAGCTGGAGAACTCAGCGGAACGGGCTAGGACACGGCTCGTCGTGGGCAACGTCGTGGCACCGATACTCGCACCACGACACCCTGCGGTCAATGTCACACCAGAACTGACACACAACCGGGGTCACACGGACCTTGTCACGGTCGGTGACCACGGAATCCCTGGTCACCCGGTTGGCCGCACGGCTCAGACGGTGTCCATCTTGGACACGCGCCACTCCTCGCCCACCTGCTCCAAGGTCACCCGCACCCTGGCGCCCTCGATGAGCGGGGTGGTCTGGCGGCTGCTGGTGGTGAGCTGGTTGATGAACGCCAGCACCACCACCTGCTGGTCGTCGCCGCGGACGACGCCGAGCGCGGACAGCGTGGTGCGGGTGCTGATCCGGTCGCGGACGGCGGCGGGACGGATCATGGTCCGCTGCAGTTCGAGGTAATCGCGGGCGAACCCGCCGGTCACCGAGCGTTCCGCGGCGGCGAGGTCGCGGTCGAGGGTGTCGTGGGCGTAGCTGAGGATGGCGGAGATCCGCTCGCCGGCCGCCCGGGTGGCTTCCGCGCGGGCCGCCTCGACCCGCGCGGCCGAGTCCTGCCGCGCGTGCAGCACCGCGACGGCCGCGGTGACCGCCAGCAGCACCAGCACGGCCAGTACCGGAAGAGTCCTGCGGCGCTTCGGTTCCGGGGTCGGCTCGGTCGTCTCGACGGTGTCGGTCGTGGTCATGGCACGAACTCCAGGTTGGCGACGAGCCAGGTCTCGGCCGTCTTCTCGAGGGTGATGCGCAGCCGGTACTGGCGCTGCTGGCCTTCCGGCGCGGCCGCGTTGCCGACGGTGGCCCGCACGGCGGCCAGCGCGACCGCGGTGCGGCCGTCGGAGTGCGACAGGGCCGCCTCCACGACCTCGCCCCGCGAGGTGACCTGCGAGCCGGTGACGATGTCGCGGAAAGCGGTGGTCTGCTGGGCGAACTGGTCCGCGAAGGCACCGGTCGCCAGCGCGGCCAGCCGCTGGGTGTCCTGCTCGACGGTCTGAGCGCTGATGTTGGTGAGCCCGAGCGCCGCCTGCCGGGCCACGGCGACCGCGCGCCGGTCGGACTCGTCCTTCGCCGCCGCCGCGGCGGCCGCGTTGTGGAAGTGGGTGCCCGCCACGACGAGCACTACCAGCAGCAGCACCGCCACCACGAGTCCGGTGGTGCGCCTCACTTCAGCAGCAGATCGCGCCACGTCCGCTCCTCCCCTCTCGGTTGTTGCCGCACGTCGCCCAGCAGGACCAGGTGTCCGTCGGGCAGCAGGGCGCCCCCGGTGCTCGGGTCGTAGGGCGCCACGACTTCCTCCGGGCGCGCTCCGCAGGAGGCCGCGGTCGGGCCGCGCCGGGTCGGGTCGTTGGCGCACGGGTAGTTCCGCGCTCCCCGCACCGAGCGCGGGTCGTCCGGGGCGACCTTGCAGTACTGGTCCCGGGGCGTCTCCGCGGGCGTTCCGTCGTCGAAGGAGCGCTGCTGCGACATCGGCGTGTACCCGGTGTAGCAGGGCGGTGTGCTGTTGACCGAGACGCGGATGCCCAGGTGGGCGCTGGCCGGTGCGGCTCCCGGCTGCTGGACGACGCGTTGCAGCGCCGCGGTGACCGCGGGGTAGAGCACCAGGGTTTGCGACACGCCCGGCAGTTGGGTGCGTACCACCTGGCCCGTGGCCTCCAGGTCGGCCAGCAGCTGCGGGAGCGCGGGGGTCAACCGGTCCTGCAGGCCGATCAGCTCGTCAGCGGCAGGCGGGGTGTGGGCGAACACGCCGCGCAGGTCGGCGTCGCTGCGGCGCAACTGCTCGGTGAACACGGCGAGATCCCGCAGGCTGGAACGGGTTTCGGGCGCGACCTGCTGCTGGGTGCGCAGGAACGGGCCGAGTTCGCGGATGAGGTCGACGGTGGGTTCGAGGTTGAGCCCGGCCTGGTGCAGCACGGTCCTGGTGTTCTCCAGCAGGGCCGTGACCTGCGGCTCCTTCCCGCCCAGCCCGGTGGTGAGCTCGTCGAGGACGACGGTGAGCTCGTCCTGCGGTACCGAGGCGGCGAGGTCGTTGAGGCTGGTGATGAGCACGTCGGTGCGCGGCAGCGTTGTCGTGGCGGTGATCTGGTCGCCCGGTTGCAACCACGGTGGCCCGTTCGCGGTGGGCGTGAGGTTGACCGACTGCTCGCCGATCGCGGACTTGCTGCGGATCGCGGCGTGCAGCCGGGCCGGGACGCGCACGTCGTCGTCGATGCCGAGCGTGGCGACCGCGGTGCCGTCGCCGAGGTCGACCGACCGCACCTTGCCGATCTCCACGTCCCGGTAGCCGACCATCGCGCCCGGGTGCAACCCGGTGGCGTCGGGGAACACGGCGGTGACCTCGTACTGCCCGAAGCCGAGCAGCTGGCGCAGGTCGAGGTAGTTCACCAGCACCGTGCCGACGCCGAACACGGTGAGCACGGCGAACACCGCGAGCTGCAGCCGGATCCGTCTCGTCAGCATCAGCGGCCTCCCGGGAAGACGCCGGGCAGCAGGTCGTCGGGCAGCGGCAGCACCGGGTCCGGTGGCGGGTTCGCCGGTGGTGGCGAGGACGGCGGTTCCTCGATCGGCGAACCGATGCCCAGCGGTCCGCGGATCGGGTCGGTGGCCTGCAGGGCCGTGCGGGCGGCGTCGAAGACGGTTTCGACGGGAGTTCCTGCCAGCAGCCCGGATTCGAGGCTGGGCACCGAGAGGTCCAGTGTCACGGCTAGGTTCAGGTAGTCGCCGCGGATGATCTTCTTGTAGGTGCTCAGCGGGAACAGCAGGGTTCCCAGCGTGTCGAGCGACTTCGGCACGCTGTCGCCGGCGGCGACGAGCTGGTGCAGGCTCGGGCGGAGGTCCTGCACGGTGGCCAGCAGGTCGTCGCGGGACCGGTTGAGCACGTCGGTCCCCACCGCGCCGAGCCGGCTGGACGCGTCCAGCGCCGAGCGCAGCGCGTCGCGCTGCTCGTTGAGCACCTGGATGCCCGGCCCCAGCTCGTCGAAGGCCTGGCCGAGCCGCTGGGAGCGGGAGCGCAGCCGAGCGGCGAGGCCGTCGACCGCTTCGAGGGACCGCAGGATCTGCCCCTTCTGCTCGTCAGCGGAGCGGGCGAGGGCGTCGAGCTGGTGGACGAGGTCCCGGGCTTGCTGCTCGTGGCCGCCCAGGGCCCGGTCGAGCTCGTCGGTGATGACCCGGACCTGGCGCAGTCCCCCGCCGTTGAGCCACAGCGACAGCGCGGCCAGCAGTTCCTCGGTGCCCGGGTAGCGGTTGGTGCGTTCGACCGGGACGACGTCTCCGTCGCGCAACAGTCCGACCGCGTCGGGCGGGGCCGCGAGCTCGACGTACTGGGCGCCCAGCAGGCTCTTCTGCCCGATGTTGGCCACGGTGTTGGCGGGCAGCACGACCCCGGGGTCGAGCCCGATCTCCACCTGCGCCTGCCAGCCGTGCAGCCCGATGCTGCGGACGGTGCCCACGGTGACGTCGTCGACCTTGACCTCCGAGCGCGGCACCAGGTTGGCGACGTCGGCGAAGCGCACCACGACGCGGCGCGCGTCGGACCCGCTGCCTGGACCGCCCGGCAGCGGCACGACCTGGGCGCTGTCCACCGAGCACCCGGCCAGCAGGCAGCTGACGAGCAGGAGTGCGAGTGCGCGCATCACGGCCCTCCCGGCGGTGGCTGCTGGTGCGGGTTGCCGGTGCGATGCAGCGGGTCGAGGCCGATCGGCGGGTGCGGCGTGTCGAGGGGCTTGAGCAGCGGGTCCAGAGCGGCCCGGCAGTCGTCGATGGTGCCGCCCGCGGAGAAGACCATCTGGCAGGTGAGGCTGGAAACGCTCGCGGTGTAAGGCATCTGGACGCGTGTGCTGGCGGAGCCGGTGGCCGGTTCGTAGACGTTGTAGAGGTTGGCCAGCGCGTGCGGCGCGATGTGCAGCACCTCGGCGAGGTCGGCGCGGCTGGCGGCCAGCGTGGCGCCGACGTCGCGCAGCTCGCCGACGGTGTCGCCGAGCTGCCGGCCGTGGGTGCGGGTGAAGTCGGTGAGGGTGACCAGTGCCCGGTCGGAGGCGGCCAGCGCCTGCCCGAGGGCGGCCCGGTTGTCCTCGGCGAGCGCGCTGATCGACGCGAGCTGGGTGGAGAAGGCCCGCAGCCGGTCCTGGCTCGCGTTGAGGCTCGTGGTGAACTCCTCGAGGTTCCGCAGGCTGGTGAACAGGTCCTCGCTGCCCGCCGCGACCGTGGTGGAGGTGCCCGCGAGCTGGTCGAGGGTGCGGCGGAACTCGGCTCCGTTGCCGCCGAGGTTGGCCGCGCCCGCTTCGATCGCCCGGGACACGGCGCCGGAGCGGTTGGCACCGCCCGGGCCGAGCGCCTGGGCGAGCTCGGTGAGCTCGGCGTTGGTCTGGTCCCACTCGGCGGGCACCACCGTGCGCGACTGCGGGATCTCGGCGTCGTCGGGCAGCACCGGTCCGCCCCGGTAGACCGGGGCGAGTTGCAGGTACCGGCCGCTGACCAGGCTGGGCGCCACGAGCGCGACGGAGGTGTCGGCCGGGACCTTGCGGTCGGCGTCGTAGCTGAAGCGGATCCGCACGCCGCTGCCCTCGGGGACGATCTCGTCGACCTCGCCGACCCGCACGCCCAGCACCCGCACCTCGTCGTCGACGTGGATGCCGCTCGCGCTCGGGAAGTGCGCGGTGGCGTGCTTGGTCCGCTCGGTGGTCAGCAGGAGCACCGCGGCGGACAGGAGCAGCACGCCGAGCAGGACGGCCAGCACTCGCCGGGTCATCGGGTCCCCCTCCCGAGCAGGTCTTGCAGACCGGGAACGGCGTTGGTGGGCGGGATGTTGGCGAAGTAGGCGTCCAGCGCGGGCATCGTGGACAGCACCTCCCCGAGGGTGCGCAGCATCGGCACCGCCTCGTGCACCGCGGAGGCGATGTTGTCCCGGTTCTCGCGCAGGATCGCCAGCACCGAGCGGAGTTCGGTGAGCGCGGGCTGCAGCTGCGCGTCGTTCTCGCGCGCGAGCGCGTCGAGCTGGTCCGCGGTCGTGGTGAGGTCGGCGAGCAACCGTTCGACGGCGGCCTGGCGCTGGTTGAGCGAGGCGAGCAGCACCGCCCCGCGGTCGAAGATCTCCCGCAGGTCCGCGTCGTGCTGGGCCAGCAACTGCGTCGTGGTCCGGGTGCGTTCCAGCAGGGAGCGCAGTTCGGCGTCGCGGGCGTTGACGCTCTCGGCCAGCCGCCGCAAGCCGGTCAGCGCCGCGGGCACGCTCTGCGCGGTCCCCCCGAGGGTGTCGGCGACCGCGTGGAAGGCGCCCGCCAGCCGTTCGGTGTCCAGCCGGGAGGTCTGGTCGGTGAGGCTCTGCAGGGCTTGGGTGACGTCGTAGGGCGCGATGGTGCGCGACAGCGGGATCTGCGCGTCGTCGGGCAGGTCGCCGGGCCCGGCGGGGGCGAGGCTCAGCGCCTTCTCGCCGAGCGCGCTCTGGGCCTTGATGGCCGCGGTGCTCGCCTCCCCCACCAGCAGGTCCGGTTCGTCGACGCTGAAGGAGATGAGCACGTCGGTATCGCGCAGCTCGACCTGCTCGACGCGGCCGACGGTCATCCCGGACACCACCACGGGGTCGCCCTCGGTCAGCCCGCCGGCTTCGGCGAACACCGCGTGGAGGCCGCGTCCGGCCAGCAGCGGCGAGAGGGCGTCGCCGCTGAGCGAGAGCAGCACGGCGAGCGTCAGCAGCACCGAGCCGACCACGCCGAGCCGGGAGTCGGTCATCTCAGCCTCCCGCTTCCTCGGCGCACCGCCGCACGTCGCTGTCGATCCACGGGGTGTGCAGGTAGCCACCGGTCGGAGCGCTGGTGCGGATGCGCACGCTGCACAGGTAGGCGTTGAAGAAGTTGCCGTGCACGCCGATCCGGCTGATGCGGCGGTAGGCCTCGGGCAGTTCGGCGAGGGCGGTGCGCAGGTGTTCGTCGTTGGCGTTGAGGGTGCCGGACAGCGCCTGCAGGTCACCGATCTCGGCGCGGAGGTCGGGCCGCAGCCGGGGCAGCAGGTCGGCGGTGGCGGCGGTCAGGCCGTGCAGGTGGTCGACGGCGCCGGTGACCGACTGCCGGTCGGCGGCCAGGCCGTCGACCAGCTGCCGGGTCTGCGCGATGACCTCGGAGAGCTGCTGGTCGTGCTGGTCGAAGGTGGCCAGCGCGGCGTTGAGGTTGCCGATCACGTCGCCGATCAGCCGGTCGCGGTCGGCGAGGGTGTTGGTGACCGACGCCAGCGAGGTCAGGAACGAGTTGAGCGCCCCGGCTTCGCCCTGCAGGACCTGGACCAGCGAACCGGACAGCTGGTTGACCTGTTCCGGCGACATGGCTTGGAACAGCGGCTGGAACCCGCCGACGAGCACGTCGAGGTCCAGCGCGGGCCGGGTGCGGTGCACCGGGATGGCCTCGTCGTCCAGCGGTGCGCCGCCCTCGCCTTCGGCGAGTTCGAGGTAGCGGTTGCCGACGAGGTCCCGGTACTTCACCGCGACGCGCGTGCCGCGGGTCAGCGGCGGAGCGCCGGAGACCGACGCGGTGACCAGCACCGTCGCGTCCGGACGCATCCGCAGCTCCTCGACCCGGCCGACCCGCACCCCGGCCACCCGCACGGGGTCGCCGGGCTCCAGGTAGGACACGTCGGAGAACACCGCTCGCACCCGGGTTTCCGGCCCGGCGCTGCGGGTTTCGGCCAGCAGGACCCCGATGTAGCCGGCGGCTGCGACGGCGATCGCGAAGAACACCGCCAGTTTGACGACCTCGCTCCTCACCGGCCACCTCCGAACGGGGAGAGCGGGCCGAACAGGTAGATCGCCAGCATGTCGGGATTGAGCGTGACGGTCTCGTCGGTGCCGCGGTAGGGGTTGGCGCCCGTGTCGTAGTTGACGTAGGGCGGGATGCCCTGCACGTGCGGGAGCCCGTGGCACTGCGGGCCGGTGTCCACACCGGTCTTGGGCAGGTCCTGCGGGTGTTCGTAGGCGGGCATGCCGGGCAGCAGGCTCACGGTGACGTGGGTGTTCGGGTGCGTGCCACCGAACTCGGGACCGCCGGTGACCTGGCGGATGATCTCACCGTTGCGTTCCACGCCCTGGAAGAAGCACGGCACCACCGGCGAGTAGCGGCTCAGCAGCCCGGTGGTGGGTTCGAGCGCGTCGACGGTGCGCACCAGCTGGTCGCCGTGGCGTTCCAGGGTCCCCGCGGTGCTGTTGCCGAGTCCGGTCAGCGACAGCAGGAATCCCGCGAACGCCCGGTCCTGCTCGGCCAGCGTGGTGCTGGTGCCGCCGAGGTTGGCCGCGGTGGTGCTGAGGTCGTCGACGACGTCGCGGTAGTCCTCAGCGGTGGCGGCGATCTCGGGCAGCCTCGCTTCGAGCTCGGGCAGGTGCGGGTTGAACGCGCGCAGGTAGGCGTCGGTGTCGGCGATCAGCGCACCGATGCGCTCACCGTTGCCCTGCAGCGCGCCGGACACCGAGGTCAGGGCCGCGTTGAGCTTGCTCGGCGGCACGCCGCTCAGGGTGCGCATGACGTTGTCGAAGGTGTGGTCCAGCTCGACGTTGACCCGCGTCCGGTCGACGACCGCACCGGCGGTGATGTGTTCGCCGGTGTCCCGTCCGGCGCGCAGCTCGACGTGCTTGGCGCCGAACACCGTCGAGGGCACGAGGTTCGCCGAGACCTCGGCGGGGATCCGCTCGGCCTGCTCGGGGTCGAGCTCGACGGTCACCCGGGCACCGCTGCCGTCGGTGGTGACCTCGCTGACCGAACCCACCTCGACGCCGCGCAGCTTCACCGGCGACCCCGGCTCCATGAGCAGCCCGGACCGGTCGGCGAGGACGGTGATCGGCACGACCCGGTCGAACGCCCGGTGGTACTGCGCGACCGCCAGCACCGCCAGCAGCCCCAGGAACGCGAGGAACCCGGCCCCGGCCAGCACGTGTCTCCCGTTCACCGGCATCACCCCGAGATGTGCACCGACGACGCGGAACCGTAGATCGCCAGGTCTAGCAGCAGGTCGACCAGCATCACGCCGATCAGCGAGCCGCGCACCGCCTTGCCCACCGCGCGGCCCACGCCCGCCGGGCCTCCGGCGGCGGCGAAGCCGTGGTAGCAGTGCACCGACATCACCACCACGGACATGGCCAGCGCCTTGACGAACGACCACAGCAGGTCCGAAGGAACCAGGAACGCGCTGAAGTAGTGGTCGTAGGTCCCGCCCGACTGTCCATAGGCGACGGTCACCACCAACCGCGTCGCGGCGAACGAGCCGAGCACCGCCAGCGAGTACAGCGGGATGATCGCCACGAACCCGGCGATGATGCGCGTGGTCACCAGGTACGGCACCGAGCGGATCGCCATCACCTCCAGCGCGTCGATCTCCTCGCTGATGCGCATGGCACCGAGCTGCGCGGTGAACCCGGCTCCGACCGTGGCGGTCAGCGCGACCCCGGCGATGACCGGGGCGGCCTCGCGGGTGTTGGCGTAGGAGGAGACGAACCCGGCCAGCGCCTCGACACCGATGTTGGCCAGCGAGGAGTAGCCCTGCAGCCCGACTTCGACGCCGATGGCCGCGGTCATGAACACCACGATCACCACCGTGCCGCCGATCACGGCCAGGCCACCGGTGCCGAGGCTGACCTCGGCGATCAGCCGCAGCACCTCGCGCTTGTAGCGGGCGAGCGCGGTCGGCACCGAGGCGTAGACCCGGCCGTGGAAGACGACCTGGCGGCCGGTCTCCTCGAGCTTGCGCAGCGGCACGCGGATCGCGCGCTCCCGCTTGGACTCGCCGATCGCCACCGCTACCCCCTCGTCTGCAGGAACACGGCCGTGATCAGCGAGTTCGCGGCGAACAGCAGGATGAAGCTGAACACCACGGTCTGGTTCACCGCATCGCCAACACCTTTCGGCCCGCCCTTGGCGTTGAGCCCGAGGTGGCAGGCGACCAATCCGGACAGCAGGCCGAACACGGCGGCCTTCACCTCGCTGACGAGGAGGTCGTCGACACCGGTGAGCAGGGTCAGGTTCGACAGGAACAGGCCCGCGCTGGCCTTCTGCACGAGCACCGAGAACAGGAAGCTGCCGGCCAAGCCGACGAAGGTGACCAGCCCGTTGAGCGCGAGGGCGACGATCGTGGAGGCCAGCACCCGGGGAACCACCAGGCGCTGCACGGGGTTGAGCCCCATCACGCTCAGCGCCTCGATCTCGTCGCGGATCTTCCGCGCCCCCAGGTCGGCGCAGATCGCGGTCGCCCCGGCCCCGGCCACGACCAGGACGCTGACCATCGGCCCGATCTCGCGCACCACCGCCAGCCCCGCTCCGGCACCGGCGAGGTCGGTGGCGCCCAGCTCGGTGAGCAGCTGGTTGAGCTGGAAGACGACGATGACGCAGAACGGGACCGCGACCAGCAGCGTCGGGACGACCGACACGCTCACGACCATCCAGGACTGCTGGAGGAGTTCGCGGAGCTGGAACGGCCTCCGGACTCCCTGCCGGAAGACCTCGGCGGTCAGCCGGTAGAAGGAGCCGACAGGCGCGCTGATCTTCGCCGTTCCGGAATCCGCCATCGATTGACCTCCCCCGGGCAGGCAGCATCTACTGCGGCGAGGGATGGACCTCGCGCACGAGAAGTGAGAGAACGAAACCCGACAACGGCACGGTCACGCGTGGAGATTCGGCGACGGCTGGGCTCTGCAGTGCCGACGATAGTCGCACCGCGCAACCTGTTCGTCAACATCCCGGAGCCGAAACCGCGCCCGCCCGAACGGGAATCGCACCGCCCCCGGCTGCTCCATCGAGGTGACGGTCAGAGCGGTTGCAGGAGGTCGCCGGAGTCGTCGTCGAGGTGGGACAGTTCTGCGGGGAGTTCGGTGCGGTTGCGGACGTCGAGCTTGCGGTAGACGCGGGTGAGGTGCTGTTCGACGGTGCTGACCGTGATGTGGAGGCGGCGGCCGATCTCCCGGTTGGTCTCGCCTCGGGCGGCGAGCTCGGCGACCTTGCGCTCGGCTTCGCTGAGCAGCGGGGTGGTCGTCGAAGCGACCTCGCGCGGCGGACGGGTGCCGAGGTCGTCGCGCACCCGGTGGGGCAGCACTTCGGCCTGGCACGCCTTGGCCACCTGGTCGGCCTTGCGCAGCACCAGGCGGGCGTTGCTGAGCTGGCCGAGCTCGCTGTGGGCCTGGCTGAGGTCTGCCAGGGCGCGGGCCAGTTCGAGCCGGTCGCCGCAGCGTTCCAGCAGCGGGAGGGCTTCGCCCAGGAGGGACACCCGCTGGTGGCCTCCGCTGCAGGCCGCCAGCACCCGCAGTGCGATCGCCCGGACGCGCACGCCGCCGGAGGCGCTCGCCAGCTGCTCGGTGACCAGCTGCCGCGCTTCGTCGCGTCTGCCCAGCAGCAGGTACGCCTGGGCGAGGTCGCTGCGCCACGGGAGGGTGGTGGGCATCGCCGCGTTCGCGCCGCGCATGCGGGTGGCCACCCGCTCGACGGCGTCCAAGGCGGCGAGCGTGCGCCCGGTGGCCAGCGCGTGCCTGCCGAGGGCGTGCAGGTGGTGCAGGCCGAAGGTGGTGGCGGCCATCTGCTCCGGCACCGGGCGGGTCAGCAGGTCGGCGGCCACGTCGTGCCGGCCCAGCGCCGAGTTGGCCAGGATCGCGGTCGACAGCGGGAGCCCGACCAGCACGCCCCAGCTCTGCGGGTGCAGCAGCCGCATCGCCTCCTGGGCCTGGGTCTCCGCCGCGATGAGGTCTCCCCTGCGCCAGGACATGTCGGCGCGGACGGCGGTGATCAGCGCACGTGCGGTCGTGGCGCCCTGCCTGCGGGCTTGGTCGGTGAGGACGTCGCACCAGTGCCGGGCGCGGTCGGCGTGGCCGGTGTGGTCGAGGGCGAGGACGGCGGCCGACGCGGCTTCAGGCAGCACGTCGTGCGCGCAGCTCTGCAGGACGTGCTCGGCCGCGCGCAGCGCGTCGGAGGGAGCGCCGGACGCCCAGGTCTCCAGCAGGTGCGCGGTGCGCTGCCAGGACGTCCCGTCGGCGGCCAGCGGCACGTGGTCGGCCAAGCCGCCGTGGATCCACTCGGTCGCGATGCGCAGCTCAGCGGCGGCACGAGGGTGCGGCGCGCCCGCGCGGGCACGGGTGGCGCGCAGCAGCTCCCCGGCCGGATCGCCTTGCCAGAACCGCAACCGGACCACCGGCACCGCCTCGCGCCAGCCCAGGTCGCTCCGGCCGGCCAGCGGGCCGAGGTGACGGTCGGCGAGGGCTGGGTTGATCCGCCAGGCCGCGCGGACCAGCGCGGCCGACAGCTCGACCCGCTCGCGCTCGTCCTCGCACGCCTTCAGGGCCAGTTCCAGGCAGCGGACGGCGAGTTCGGCATCGTCCACAACGGACTGCTCGGCCGCGTGGCGCAGCGGTCGCAGCGCCCACCGCCCGGGGACCGCACCCGCTGCCGCGAGGTGGCGGGCGACCTCGACCGCGGGTGCTCCGCGCCGGTGGAGCAGTTCCGCGGCACGCGTGTGCAAGCACGCGGCGTCCTCGGAGTCGAGGCTTTCCAGCACGACGTCGGGGTGGCGCAGGCGCTGGTCGCGCAGCAGCCCGGCGGCCTCGAGCGCCTCGAGCACCGGGCCGACCACGGGGGCCGACGTGGACCGCAGCTCGGCGACCAGCGGCGGGGTGGCCGCGTCACCGAGGACGGCCAGTGCTTCGGCCACGGCGAGGAAGTCCGGGCCCCAGCGGGTCAGGCAGTCGAGCACCGCGCGCCGGAACCGAGGGCCGACGCCGAGCCCGTCCTCGGCGAGCGCGGTGAGCAGCGCGGGGTTCCCGCCGGTGAGCGCGAAAGCCGTTGCGGCGCGGTCACCTCGGTCCTGGATCAGCTGCGCCGCGCCGGCCTCCGACAGCGGCCTGAGATCGATGCGGTGGTCCGGTTGGCGGACCAGCTCCGCGTGCAGCGGCTCGCGCGCCAGGTGGGGCCGGTCCCACTCGGTGAGGACCAGGAGCAGCCGCGCCGAGGCGAGCCTCCGGCGCAGGTAGAGCAGAACCCGTTGCGAAGCGGAGTCGGCGAAGTGCACGTCGTCGACGGCCAGCACCAGCGGAGGTCCGCTCGCCAGCAGCTGCTCGCCGACCTCCTCCCACGTGCGGGAGTCCAGCGGCGCGAGCCGGTCGCGCACGCACGGTTCGGCGTCCAGCAGCTGGGTCACGACGCCGAGGCCGAGGTTCCGTTCAGCGCGCGAGCCGACGGCGCGCAGCAGCCTCGCACGATCACCGACGAGGCCGGGCAGCTCGTCCAGCAGAGCGGTCTTGCCCGTGGCGGGGCCGCCTCCGATGAGCACGACCCGGCCTGTCCCCCGCTCGCAGTCGGCCAGGGCCTCGGACAGCCGGGCCAGCTCGCCGGTCCGTTCGGTCAGCATTGGTGAACCCCACATCCCCGACCGCCCGACGGCCTTCGGTCAGCGACCGGTGCCGTGGGGCTGGGTCGTCGCCGCGTGCACACCGGTCGGACGTCGCCGGTTCCGGTGTGGTTCCGCGGCGGACGCGGAGATTCCGCTCCTCTTCCCGAACGGCAAGGCTCACTTCCGGGCGAGTGCCCGCTGCAGCTCTTCCTTGGTCATCTTGGAACGACCTTCGATGCCCTGCCGCTTGGCGTCCTCGTAGAGCTGTTGCTTGGTGCGTCCACCCGGTCCTTCGCGCTTGCCGGAGCGCTTGCCGCCTCGGCGCTGCGGCGGGATGTCCTCGGTGGAAACCTTGCTGCGCTGCTTGGCGGTGCCCTTCTGCGCGCGGTTCTTGTTCACCGTGCGGGCGGCGATCTCCTCAGCGCGCCCCTCGCTGGAACCGTGCTCCTTGGTGCCCTGCTTGATGTGCTCGTACTGCCGCTCTTCCTTGTTGGACCATGCGCGCTGGGGCATAGCGTTCCCTCCGTTCTCAGCGTCTCGTGTGACCAAGAACGACCTACCCACGCACCCCAACCGGCAAACTCACCCCGCCACGCACCACCACTCCCACCAGCAGCGCTCGCCCAGGGGCCTGCGCCCGGCATGACGCGCCCGCCACGCGAGGCGGCGTGGCGGGCGCCTCTGCTCGGGTCAGGAGGTGGTCGCGTCGGCGTTGCGCAAGAGCCGGGCGGCTGCCAGCGCCAGCGGGTCCAGGTCCGGGGGCGGCGAGTCGGCGATGCGGTCAAGCTCGGCCCGCATCCTCGGGTCCCAGAACATCTTGATGTGGTTCGCCACCTCCCGCGCCGCTTGGCGCTGCGGCAGGTGGGCGAACTGGATGGCGATGTCGTTGGCCATCCGCACCTGCGGTGAGACCTCGGTGCTCATGACTCGCTCAACACCGCCTCCCGCTGCTCCACGTCGGCCTGCTCGCCGCGCGTCTCCCGCGCGACCTGGACCGCGGTGACCTTGTACTCCGGGCAGTTGGTGGCCCAGTCGGAGTTCTCGGTGGTCACCACGTTCGCCCCGGTCACCGGGTGGTGGAAGGTCGTGTACACCACGCCCACCGGCATCCGGTCGGAGATCTTCGCCCGCAAGGACGTGGTGCCCACCCGGCTGGAGAGGTTCACCACGTCACCGGAGGAGATGCCGCGGTCCTCGGCGTCGTGCGGGTGGATCTCCAGCACGTCCTCCGGGTGCCAGGCGACGTTGGCGGTGCGCCGGGTCTGCGCGCCGACGTTGTACTGCGACAGGATCCGGCCCGTGGTCAGCACCAGCGGGAACCGGCGGGTGCTGCGCTCGCGGGTGGCCACGAACGGCGTGAGCACGAACTTCCCCTTGCCGCGCACGAACTGCTCGGTGTGCATGACCGGCGTGCCCTCGGGTGCCGTGTCGTTGCACGGCCACTGGACGCTGCCCAGCTCGTCGAGCTTGCCGAACGACACCCCGGCGAAGGTCGGGGTCACCGCGGCGATCTCGTCCATGATCTCGCGCGGGTGGTCGTAGTGCATGTCGTAGCCCATGGCCTGGGCGATCTCGCAGGCGACCTGCCACTCGTCCTTGCCGGGCTTGGGCACCATCACCGGGCGGACCCGGTTGATCCGCCGCTCGGCGTTGGTGAACGTGCCGTCCTTCTCCAGGAACGAGGTGCCCGGCAGGAACACGTGCGCGAACTTGCTGGTCTCGTTGAGGAACAGGTCTTGGACGACCACGAGTTCCATCGCCGACAGCGCGGCCTGCACGTGCTGGGTGTTGGGGTCGGACTGCGCGATGTCCTCGCCCTGGACGAACAGGCCGTGGAAGGTGCCGTCCACGGCGGAATCGAACATGTTCGGGATCCGCAGGCCCGGATCGGGCAGGATCGGCCGCTCCCAGAGCCGCTCGAACACCTCGCGCACGGCGTCGTCGGAGACGTGCCGGTAGCCGGACAGCTCGTGCGGGAACGACCCCATGTCGCAGGAGCCCTGCACGTTGTTCTGCCCGCGCAGCGGGTTCACGCCCACGCCGTCGCGGCCGATGTTGCCGGTGACCATGGCGAGGTTCGCCATGCCCATCACCATCGTGGAGCCCTGGCTGTGCTCGGTGACGCCCAGCCCGTAGTAGATCGCGCTGTTGCCGCCGGTGGCGTAGAGCCGCGCGGCGTCGCGGACCTGCTCGGCAGGCACGCCGGTGATCGACTCGACGGCCTCCGGGCTGTTCTCCGGTCGCGCGATGAACTCCGCCCAGTCCTCGAAGCCCTCGCACCGCGAGCCCACGAACGACTCGTCGACCAGCCCCTCGGTGACCACCACGTGCGCGAGCGCGTTGACCATCGCGACGTTGGTGCCCGGAGCGAGCTGCAAGTGGTGCTCGGCCTCGATGTGCGGGGTGCGCACCAGGTCGATCCGCCGCGGGTCGATGACGATCAGCTTGGCGCCCTCCCGCAACCTGCGCTTCATCCGCGAGGCGAAGACCGGATGCCCGTCGGTCGGGTTCGCACCGATCACCACCATGACGTCCGAGGAGGCCACGGACCGGAAGTCCTGGGTGCCCGCCGAGGTGCCGAAGGTCTGCTTGAGGCCGTACCCGGTCGGCGAGTGGCAGACGCGCGCGCAGGTGTCGACGTTGTTGTTGCCGAAGGCCGCGCGCACCATCTTCTGCACCGCGTAGACCTCCTCGTTGGTGCAGCGCGAGGAGGTGATGCCGCCGATGGAGTTGGTCCCGTGCCGGGCCTGGATGTCGCGGAACTTCTCGGCGACGTAGGAGATCGCGGTGTCCCAGTCGGTCTCGCGCCACTCGTCGGTGATGCGCTCCCGGATCATCGGCTTGAGCTTGCGGTCCGGGTGGGTGGCGTAGCCGAAGGCGAAGCGGCCCTTGACGCAGGAGTGGCCCTCGTTGGCACCGCCGTCCTTGTAGGGCACCATCCGCACCAGCTCGTCACCGCGCAGCTCGGCCTTGAACGAGCAGCCCACACCGCAGTAGGCGCAGGTGGTCAGCACCGAGCGGGTCGGCATGCCGAGGTCGACCACGGACTTCTCCTGCAGCGTGGCCGTGGGGCAGGCCTGCACGCACGCGCCGCAGGACACGCAGTCGGACTCCAAGAACGGGTCCCCGGCGCCCGCCACGACCTTGGAGTCGAAGCCGCGCCCCTCGATGGTCAGCGCGAAGGTGCCCTGCACCTCGTCGCAGGCCCGCACGCAGCGCGAGCACACGATGCACTTGGAGGCGTCGAAGTCGAAGTAGGGGTTGCTGGTGTCCGTGGGCGCGTCGAGGTGGTTGGCGCCCTCGTAGCCGTAGCGCACCTGGCGCAGCCCGACGACACCGGACATGTCCTGCAGCTCGCAGTCACCGTTCGCCGAGCAGGTCAGGCAGTCCAGCGGGTGGTCGGAGATGTAGAGCTCCATGATCCCCTGGCGCAACTTCTCCAGCCGCGGGGTCTGGGTGCGGACCTTCATGCCCTCGGCCACCGGCGTGGTGCACGAGGCCGGGGTGCCCTTGCGCCCGTCGACCTCCACCAGGCACAGCCGGCACGAGCCGAACGCCTCCAGGCTGTCGGTCGCGCACAGCTTCGGGATGTCGGTGCCGGACTCGGCGGCGGCGCGCATCACCGAGGTGCCCTCGGGCACGGTGATCGGGACGCCGTCGATCTCGACCGTGACGGTGGCCTCCCCCGCTCGGGCAGGGGTGCCGAAGTCGGGTTCCTTCAACAGACCCATCGCCTACTGCGCCTCCTTCTGGAAGTCCTCGGGGAAGTGCGCCAGTGCGCTGCGCACCGGGTTCGGGGTGAGACCACCCATCGCGCACAACGAGCCGTCGGTCATCAGCTCGCACAGGTCGTTGAGCAGCGCGAGGTTGCCGTCGCGGTCCTGGCCTCCCACGATCCGGTCGACGACCTCGACACCGCGGACCGCGCCGATCCGGCACGGCGTGCACTTGCCGCAGGACTCCTCGGCGCAGAACTCGAACGCGAAGCGCGCCATCGACGCCATGTCGACGCTGTCGTCGAAGACGGTGATGCCGCCGTGGCCGAGCATCGCCTGCGCCTCGGCCAGCGCCTCGTAGTCCATCGGCAGGTCGAACTGCTCGGGCGGCACGTAGGAGCCCAGCGGTCCGCCGATCTGCACCGCGCGCACCGGACGCCCCGACCGGGTGCCGCCGCCGTAGCCGTTGACCAGCTCGTCGATCGTGATGCCGAAGGCGGTCTCGAAGACACCGCCGCGCGCGACGTTGCCGGCCAGCTGGAAGACCTGGGTGCCGCGCGAGCGCTCGACTCCCAGGTCGGCGTAGGCCTGGCCGCCGTCGGCGAGGATCGCCGGGACGCTGGCCAGCGTGAGCACGTTGTTGACCACCGTGGGCTTGCCGAACAGCCCGGTGATCGCCGGGATCGGCGGTTTGGAGCGCACCACCCCCCGCCTGCCCTCCAGGCTCTCCAGCATGGAGGTCTCCTCGCCGCAGATGTAGGCGCCAGCCCCGACCCGCACGAACAGGTCGAACTGCAGCTCCGAGCCGAGCACTCCCGGTCCGAGCCAGCCTGCCGAGTAGGCGGCGTCGATCGCGCGGCGCAGCGTGCGCACGGCGTCGGGGTACTCGGAGCGCACGTAGAGGTAGCCCTCGGTGGCCCCGACGGCGTGCGCGGCGACGGCCATGCCCTCGATGAGGCAGAACGGGTCGCCTTCCATGAGCATCCGGTCGGCGAAGGTGCCGGAGTCGCCCTCGTCGGCGTTGCAGCAGACGAACTTGACGGATCCCTCGGCCTTGAGGACGGTGTTCCACTTGATCCCGGCCGGGAACCCGGCGCCGCCGCGGCCGCGCAGGCCCGAGGTGGTGACCTCCTCGACGACCTCGGCGGGTTCCTTCGCCAGCGCCGCGCGCAGCCCGCGCAGGCCGCCGTGCGCCTCGTAGTCCGATGTGGACACCGGGTCGGTGATGCCGACGCGGGCGAAGCACAACCGCTGCTGGTCGCGCATCCACGGCAGCTCCTCGACCACGCCGAGGCAGAGCTCGTGGTCGGCGCCGCGCAGCATCCCGGCGCGCACCAGCTCCGGCACGCGCCCGGGGGTGACCGGGCCGTAGCCGATGCGACCGCGCTCGGTTTCCACCTCGACCAGGGGTTCGAGCCAGAGCATGCCGCGAGATCCGTTGCGCACCAGCCGGATCGGCTCGTCGGCTTCGCGGTGCAGCGCTGCCGCGACCTCGTTCGCGCCGACCGAGACCGCCGCGGAGTCTGTGGGGACGTAGACCGTGATCATGCGTTGCCCTCCGCGAGGATCTCGACCAGCCGGCTGCGGTCGACGCGGCCGTGCACGGTTCCGTTCACCTGCGCGGACGGACCGAGCGCGCAGTTGCCCAGGCAGAACACCTGGTCGAGCGTGACCGAGCGGTCGGGCGTGGTCTGCCCGACCTTGACCCCGAAGACCTGCTCGGCGTCGGCCACCAGCTGCTCGGCGCCCACCGACCGGCAGGCCTCCGCGCGGCAGATCTTGACCGTGGTGGTGCCCGCGGGTTCGGAGCGGAAGTCGGTGTAGAAGGAGATGACCCCGTGGACATCGGCCCGGGACAGGTTGAGCTCCTCGGCCAGGACCGGTACGACCTGGGGGTCGATCCAGCCGAACTCCTCTTGGACGTGGTGCAGGATGGGCAGCAGGGCACCGCGCTCGCCCCGGTGCGCTTCGACAACACCGCGCACCCGATCCGCTATCGTCATCTGCGTCTCCACTCCGTTGTAGATTGGGTCTACCGTCGCGCTGCGTCGCGCTGAGTTCAACGCACGCCTGTTTATGCAGCGATAAGCACCGAATATCGTTGCGCACACCGCGTCACCGGATTCGGCTCATCTTCGCTGGACAGGGGCTTCTTGGAACCGAATTCCCCGTCATGTTCGGCGTCTCGCACACGCAGCGGAACCAGTCCCGACCAGCAATTTCACCCATCCGCGTCGACGCGTGATCGTGTCACCGCCGCGCCGCTGGTTGTCCAGCGCGTGCCGCTCGTGCGGGCTTGGCGCGCACTCGTCCCCGTCGGCTTGCAGGTCGATTCCGGAGGCGCCTAACTTCGGTTCCAGCGGCGAACTCGGGAATTCTCGTCAGCCCGATTCCCCGCCGCCGGGAAGCACTCCCGGCGGAGACGACCTGAGGAGAACGCGATGACCTGGGAAACCCCTGAATACACCGTGATCGACGTCTGCGCGGAAGTCACCGGCTACCTGCACCGCTCCGAGGACTGACCGGCCGCTCCCACCACGTGGCTCGAACAGCACCGAGTGCCGCAAGTCCCCGCACGATCCCAGGCGCGCGAACCGCGGTTCCGCCCGCAGGATCGGCTGGGGCTTGCGGCACCGTTGTCCTCGGGGCCGGTGCGACGCCGGCGCCACGGAGCTCCTGGCGAAAGGGAGTGGCATCGATGCCCCCGGCCACACATCGAGTCAGGGTGTGCAGGCTGCACGAATTCCCGCCCGGCGCCCTCCGGCGCCTCGACACCTCGCCCCCGGTCGTCGTGTTCAACGTCGGCGGCTGGCTCTACGCGATCGACGACGTGTGCACGCACGCCTGCGGCATCCTCAGCGAAGGGCACTTCGACGGCACCTCGCTGGAGTGCCCGGTGCACCTGTCCCGCTTCGACGTCCGCAACGGCGAACCGCTGTGCCCACCGGCGACCGAGCCCGTGCGCACCCACCGCGTCGAAGTCAGCGGCAACGAGATCGTCGTGCACATCGACATCGGCCGCAGCGCCTGATCCCGCTCACCTCACGGCCGCGCCGGGACGGCGGTAGACCGGTTCCGGCGCGCGGTCCGCGCCCTCGTTGGCGCCCTCGACCGCCTCCTCCACCAGGTGGTGGTCGGGCGAGTACACGCACACCGGGTCGGTGCGCGCGGCATCACCGGTCAGCGCGAACGCCTGGCAGCGGCAACCGCCGAAGTCGATCTCCTTGCGCGAGCAGGATCGGCACGGCTCCGGCATCCAGTCCGTGCCCCGGAACGCCTCGAACCCGGGCGACTTCGCCCAGATCCACTCCAACGGGTGCTCGGTGACCGACGGGAAGTCCACCGTGTCGATGTCGGCGGCGACCGGGCACGGGTAGGCCACCCCGTCGGGCGCCACGGTCAGCGCGGTGCGCGCCCAGCCGCCCATGCACGGCTTCGGGAAGCGCTCGTAGTAGTCCGGCAGGATCCACAGCAGCTCCACCCGGCCCGCCAGCTCCGCCTTGCGGCGGTGGTAGACCTCCTCCGCGGCGGCCAGCTGCTCCCGGCTGGGCAGCAGCAGTTCCCGGTTGCGCAGCGCCCACCCGTAGTACTGGGTGTTGGCCAGTTCCAGGCGTTCCGCGCCCCACGACTCGCAGACGTCGATGATGGCGTCGAGCCGGTCGAGGTTGAGCCGGTGCAGCACCACGTTCATGCTCAGCGGCAGCCCGACGTCGGTGATGGTGCGCGCCGCCTCGCGCTTCTTGTCGAACCGCTTGGTGGCCGCCACCCGCTCGCTCGCCTCGGCGGTGTCGCCCTGGATGCTCAGCTGCGCGCTGTTGAGCCCGGCGGCCACCAGGGACTTCGCCCGCTCCTCGGTGAGCCCGAGCCCGCTGGTGATCAGGTTGGTGTAGAGCTCGCAGGCCCGGGCTTGGGCGATGAGCTCGGCGAGGTCGCCGCGCAGCAGCGGCTCGCCGCCGGAGAAGTGCACCTGCACCACCCCGAGGTCGGCGGCCTCGCGGATGACCCGCGTCCAGTCCGCCGTGCCGATCTCCTGCTCCCGCGCCCGCAGTTCCAGCGGGTTGGAGCAGTACAGGCAGTGCAGCGGGCACTGGTGGGTCACCTCGGCCAGCAGCCCGTACGGCGCGGGGAGCATCAGGTCACCACCCATCCCTGGTCACGTGCGTCCCGCAGGAACGCCACCACGTCGTCGTTGAGCCCGCTGGTGTCGAACTGCTCCTCCAGCCGCTCGACGAGCTCGCCCACGGTGCGGGTCCCGTCGCACAACCTCAGGATGGCCGCACCGGAGACGTTGAGCTGGACGACGCGCTCGGGCAGCAGCAGCAGGTCGGCGTCGCGGACCTTGTCGTGCTTGAGCATCGCCTTCGGCACCAGGCGGGGCTTGCTGTCGGCGTCCATCACTCGGCCTTGCCGTAGGCCTGCTGGACCGCGTCCAGCAGCGCCCACAGCACGTCGCACTTGAACTCCAGCGCGCGCAAGCAGGCCTCCTGCTGCTCGCGCGTCCGCGCGTGCGTGAGCACCAGGCCCAGCAGGTGCTCGATGTCGGCGGGCTGCTGGGTCAGCCGGGTCCGGAAGTACTCCAGACCGCGGGAGTCCAGCCACGGGTAGTGCTCCTGGACGTCGACGATCCGGCGACTGAGCAGACCGGGTGCGAACAGCTCGGTCATCGCCGAGGCGACCGCCTCCAACCACGGCTTGTGCCGGCAGAAGTCGACGTAGGCGTCGACGGCGAAGCGCACCCCGGGCAGGACGGTCCGGGTGTCGTAGAGCTCCTCGCGGGTCAGGCCGACGGCTTCGCCCAACCGCACCCAGCGCTCGATGCCGCCCTCGGTGTCGGCGGTGCCGTCGTGATCGGTGATGCGCTTGATCCACTTCCGGCGCTCGGCCCCGCTGGGGAGCTTGGCGAGGACGTAGGCGTCCTTGATCGGCAGGTTGATCTGGTAGTAGAAGCGGTTGCGCACCCAGCCGCGGAACTCGTCCTCGGTGAGGTCTCCGGCGTGCATCCGCTGGTTGAACGGGTGCAGGTGGTGGTAGCGCGCTTCGCCGACCGCCCGCAGTTCCGCTTCGAACTCCTCCGACGACCACGGCCTCATAGTTCGACCTCCATACCCGCACGACCCACCTCGATGCCGAGCTTCGCGAGCTCACCCCGCTCAGCGGAGCCCTCGTCGAGGACGGGATTGGTGTTGTTGACGTGGACGTAGATCTTGCGGCGGGCGGGCAGAGCCGCAAGTCGGCGCGCCGACCCGTCCGGGCCGCTCACCGGCATGTGCCCCATGGACCTGCCGGGCCGGTCCCCGGTGCCCTGCCGGGCCATCTCGTCGTCGGTCCAGAACGTGCCGTCGACGAAGACGCAGTCGGCGTCGGCGACCTGCTCGGCGACGTGCTCGTCCCAGCACGGCACGGTCGGGGCGTAGACGGCGGTGCCACCGCTGACGGGGTCGTGCAGCACGTAGCCGGTCTCCCACTCGCCGGGCCCGGCGTGGTGCCCGACGTAGCGGGGCGGTTTGCTCCCGGTGGCGAAGGCCGTCACCTGGAGCCGTTCGTCGAGGTCGACGGGCTTGCCCACGTGCACCGCCCGCCACCGGAAGTCGGCGTAGTCGGCGACGAGGTCGCGCACCGGGAAGTGGTCGGTGAGCGCGGCCAGCACGGGTGCGGTGCCGTAGACGTCCAACGACGACCCCTCGCGCAGCACCAGCAGCCCGATGGTGTGGTCGAACTCGGCGTCGGTCAGCAGCACGCCGGCCACCGGCGTGTCCCGGACCCCGGGCCCGGGGTGCAGGGACGGGTCGGCGGCGATCTGGTGGTGCACGTCGGGGGTGGCGTTGAGCAGGAACCAGCGATCACCCGTTCCGGACACCGCGAGACCCGCGTGCGCCGAGGCGTTCTCCGGCGCGGTGCGGGCCTTGCGGCACCCGTCGCAGGCGCAGTTCCACTGCGGGTACCCGCCACCAGCTGCGACTCCCAGGCAGTGGATCAGCACGGCGCCCGTCAGCCCTGGTGGTGGTAGCCGGTGACTTCAGCGCAGACGTCGATCACCATGTACTCGGGCTTCTCCCAGGTCATGAATCCTCCTCGATTCGGTGTTCTAGCAGTTCACAGCCTCAGCGATCTGCCGCGACGATGACAACCGATCGCCGACCGGCGGAGCGGAACTCCTGACGAACGGCACGGGGTGAACTACGAGCGGTGCACCACGAGCTTGCGCCCGCAGCGGCGCTCCGGCAGCGCTGGCGGCCGTCAAACACCCAGGAGGCGACGCACCTCGGGCGCGTGGCGTCGCGAGACGGGGACCAGCTCGGGCACCCGGGGGTCGGTGATCAGGAAGAGCTCGCCCTTGGTCCCGCGCTCCACCTCGGCGACCCGGCGGAGGTTGACCAGGAACCGGCGGTGCACGCGGCGGAAGCCGTGGCGGGTCAACGACCGGTCGACGTGGTCCAGACCCCTGGTCGCGGCCAGGATCCGGCCGCGGTCGGTGCTGAGCCACACGGTGTTGCGGTCGGCTTCGGCGTAGCGGATCTCCGACGGGGCCAGCAGCACGAGGCGGTCGTTGCGGATGCCGATGACCCGCGGCGGCATCGGCACCGCCGAGCCCTCGCCCGCCCGGCCGTGCGGTTCGCCCTCCTGCAGCCCGAAGGCGCAGAGCAGGCCGACCACCCGGTTGGCGTCGACGATCGGCCGCAGCGTCGCGGGCATCGCGCCTTCGGCGCTCACCCCGAGCTGGGCGTAACCGCTCCACTGTGGATCCTGCGCAGCGCGGGTGGCCGCCCAGCGGACCACCTCGGCGAGCTCGGGGATGTCCGGCCGGTACCGCTCGGCGGGGTCGACCGCCCCGCGCGAGGCCGGAGCGTCGGCCGGCAACCGCAGCAGCGACATCGCCGCGTCGTTGGCGGCCACGACCTGGCCGCCGCGGTCGAGCGCGACCAGCGGGCCGCTGCTGTCGGTGCGCTCCTGCGTGAAGGCGTTGACCACTTGCGTGGCCTCGCCGAGGGCCCTGCGGTGGATCTCCTGCTCGACGCTGGTGGCGGCCTTCTGCAACCACACCGGCACGTGACCGGAAAGCGTTGCGCCCCAACGGGAGATGTTGATCGAGGCGATGGCCGACCCGGTGACCACGTCGCGGATGGCGATGCCGGCGCAGGCCCACTGGTGGAACCCCTCGCACCAGTGCTCGGCCCCGGTGACGGTGACCGGGCCGGAGACCTCGAAGGAGGTGCCCATGCCGTTGGTGCCGGTGCACTGCTCGGACCACGAGGACCAGGGGGCCATGTTCGACATCTCGGCGCGGCGGCGGGCCGAGGGGTCGCCCCAGGTGCCGAGGATGCGGCCGGTGCCGTCGGTCACCGCGACGACGCCGCCGTCGAGTTCGACGTCGCGGCCCGCCAGCGCACCGAGCCCGCCGAGCTGGGTGAAGAGCACGTCGCTGTCAGGTCCTTGGTCGTCGTGGTGGCCGGGCGCGGGCGGCGCGACGTCGAGCGCCGGGTCCACTTCGTACTGGTCGCGACAGCGGTACCAGGACGCGAGGATGTCGGGGCGCACGTCGGAGGTGACGTCGCCACCGGTCGCGAAGGTCTCCCACGCCTGGGCGACGGACGACGTCGCGGTGGTCAGCGATTCTCCGCCAGGAGTGCCCGACGTGATCTCCAACGGCGGGAGCAAGCCGGCCATCACGACCTCCTCGTCGTAGCACGGACATGCGCCATCGCCCCACCAGGACGGTGACCTCCGTCACGTTAAGGCGGCCCACCACCCGAATCAAGGACATCCATCCGGTTGCAGCAGCCGCACACGCAGGCGCTGATCTTCGTGCCCGGCGGTGCGAGGACCGTCCTCCCGGGCAGTTGCGCGACCCGGATCCGGCCCTCCCGCAGCGACTTCCACGGTCCCGCCGGAGCGGCTGGTCCCATCGCTCGTCCGCCACGCGGCAACGCCGCCCCGCGCTGGTGAACGCGGGTCTAGCATGCCCGGCATGCTGCTTCGGCAACTGGAGTACCTGACCACCCTCGCGCGCGAGAAGCACTTCGCTCGCGCCGCCGAGGCCTGCTACATCTCCCAGCCGGCGATGTCGGCTGCGATCCGCAAGCTCGAGGCGGAGCTGCACGTCCAGATCATCCAGCGGGGGAACCGCTTCATCGGTTTCACCCCCGAGGGCGAGCGGATCTTGAAGTGGGCCTACCGCATCCTCGCCGAGCGGGACGCGCTGATCGAGGACGTCGGCGCGATGCGGGAGGGGCTCAGCGGCCGGTTGCGCATCGGCTGCATCCCGACCGCGCTGTGCGTGGTGCCGGTCCTGACCTCCGTGCTGTGCCAGGACCAGCCGCGGGTGCGGGTGCAGGTGAGCTCGATGACCTCGATCGAGATCCAGCGAGGGCTGTCGCAGTACGGGCTCGACGTCGGGGTCACCTACATCGACAACGAACCCCTGACCGGGGTCCGCACCGTGCCGCTCTACCACGAGCGCTACCTGCTGCTGGCCGCCGAGGAGGAGCTCGCCGACCAGGACACGGCGACCTGGGCGGAGGCCGCCGATCTGCCGCTGTGCCTGCTCTCCGAGGACATGCAGAACCGTCGCATCCTCAACTCGGTGTTCGACGAGGCCCAGGCCAGGCCCCAGCCCGCGGTGGAGACCAACTCCATCAGCGCCCTCTACGCGCACGTCCGCGAAGGGCCGTGGGCCACCGTCCTCCCCCACTCGTGGCTGATGCGCTTCGGGGTTCCCGAAGGCATGCGCGCCGTGCCCCTGGAAGAACCCACCATCAGCAAGACCATCGGCCTGGTCCTGCACGACCGGGACCCGGAACCCATCCTCGCCAAGGCCTTCGTCGACACGGCCCGCCGGGTCGACCTCGAAGAACTCCTCGCCGCCACCACGCTCGCCTGACCCCACCCACGACCTCCGGCGGCGCCCCGACGCCGGGCACCGCGGTGATCCAGGCCGACCGGTGCGCGCGGTCAGTCGTCCAGGCGGAGGAGGACCTTGCTGCTGCCCGTGGACCGGTCTGCTGCCGTCTCGAGAGCTCGGTCCGCCTGGGCCAGGGGGTAGGTGTGGGTGATCAGCGGGCTCACGTCGAGCCCGCCCCGGAGGACGTCGAGGGCGTCGGTGATCTCGTCGACGAAGCGGTAGGAACCGCACCAGGTGATCTCGCGCGTCACCAGGTCGCCGAGCGCCGCCGAGACGGCCTCACCGGGGAGGTTGCCCACCTGGACGACCGTGCCGCCACGCGCGGTGGCGCGCAGGACCGGGCCGATCGCGGCCGGCGAGCCGGAGGCCTCGAAGGAGACGTCGACCTCCCCCGGCAACGGCTGTGCCGACAGAGCACGCACCTCGTCAGCACCCATGCGTTTGGCGATGCGCAGCGAGGCGGGCGCGAGGTCTGCGGCGACCACGGCCGAGGCTCCCCGGTGCTTCGCAGCGGCGACCACCAGGGCCCCGATCGGTCCGGCGCCGTTGACCAGAACCGTTCTGCCGCGCAGGGATCCGGCGCGGTTGACCGCGTGCAGCGCGACACCGAGCGGTTCGGCCAACGCCCCCTGGCGCGTGGACACCCCGTCCGGCAGCGCCCGCAGTTGGTCGACCCGGACCGCGCGGTACTGGCTGAACCCGCCGTCGGTGTGCGGGTCGAATGCGGCCGAGCCGAAGTAGCGGACGTGGGGGTGCAGGTTGCTGCGCCCTTCCGGGTGCGCGGGCTCGCCCACCAGCTCGGCCGGGTGCACGGTCACCGGCTGCCCGACCTCCACGCCGGACACGCCAGGCCCGAGCCGGGCGACGCGTCCGGCGACCTCGTGACCGAGGACCACGGGGTGGCGCAGCACGGCCGTCCCGGTACCGCCGTGGCGCCAGTAGGAGATGTCGGACCCGCAGATCCCGCCCCACTCCAGCGCCAGCAGGACCTCCCCGTCACCGGGTTCCGGGTCCGGGACCTCGTCGACGCGGACATCGCGGGGGCCGTGCACGACAACGGCTTTCACAGGGCGTCCTCCGGTCGCACGAGGTTCCGGCCACGCGTTTCGGGCGCGAACCAGGCGGAGACGAGCGTGATCAGCGAGTAGGCGATGAGCATGGCGGCGATCGGCCACCAGTGCTGGGTCCAGGCGGTCACGCTCGCGGCCACGACCGGCCCGATCGCGGTGGCCAACGTGCCCCCGATCTCCTTGGCGACCGCGAGCTGCGTGAAGCGGGTTCGCGAGCCGAACAGCTCGGCCATCGTGACGCTCTCGACCGCGAACAGGCTCAGCACGCCGATGTTGAGGCTCACGACCACCGCGATCGTCAGGACCACCGTGTTCCCGGTGGCGATGGTGGCCATCATCGGCACCGCGATGATCGCGGTCAGCAGGCTCAACCCGAGGTAGACCGGCCGCCGCCCGAAGCGGTCACCGAGCACCCCCACCAGCGGGATCGTGGCGAAGCCGAGCAGCGAGCCGTAGACGATGGCGTTGGTGGGCACCGACCGGTTGATCGCCAGCGAGGAAGCGATGTAGCCGACGAGGAAGGTCTGCACGAGTCCGGAGTTGCCGGCCTGACCGAAGCGGAGCCCGAGCGCGAGCAGGAAGGCCCGCCCCTTGCGCTGCTCAAGACCCGCCTCGAGGGCGCTCTTCTCGGTGCGGGCGACGTCCTTGCTCTCCTCGAAGACGGGGCTCTCCTGCAGGTTCGAGCGCATCCACACGCCGAACAGCAGGAGCACGAAGCTCAGCAGGAACGGCAGCCGCCAGCCCCAGGCGATGACCTGCTCCTCGGACAACACCAGCAGCAGGAACGCCCAGAGACCGGACGCGGCGAGAGTTCCGGAGTTGGTGCCCAGCGACACCAAGGAGGAGACCAGCCCGCGCCGCTCGACCGGCGCGTGCTCCACGAGCATCACCGTCGCCCCGGCGATCTCGGCTCCGGCGCCGAAGCCCTGGACCAGCCGCAGCGCCACCAGCAGGATCGGCGCGGCGATGCCGATCGTCTCGTACGGCGGCAGGGCACCGATGAGCGTCGTCGACGCGCCCATGATCGTGATGGTGAGGAAGAGGACCTTCTTGCGGCCGATCCGGTCGCCCATCCGCCCGAAGTAGAAGGCACCGACCAGCCGCGCGACGTAGCCGACCCCGTAGGTGGCCATCGCCGCGATCAGCCCTATCGCGGGGCTGACGTCGGGGAAGAAGATCTTGTTGAAGACGATCGCGGCAGCCAGCGAGTACAGCTGGAAGTCCATGAACTCCATGGCAGTGCCCAGCCAGCCCGACACGGCGGCTTTGCTCAGCTCGCGGGTCGAGCGTCTCGCGACCCTCGCCGTGCGCGGGCTCTCCGTCATCGTGCGCTCCTTCGCTCCACGCCGGCCCAACTGATGTGGCAGTGCTGGTATACAAGCACTGACCGATCAGCGAGGTCAACCCTCGGCTAACCTGGCCTCGTGCCCGAGCCCGCGAAGCGCCCCCATCGCCGTGCCATCTACGAGACGTTGCGGCGCAAGGTGCTCACCCTGGAACTCCAACCCGGGGAAGCGCTGTCGGAGAAGGAGTTGGCCGCCGCCCTGGGCGTGAGCCGCACCCCGGTCCGCGAGGGGCTGATCCTGCTCGCCGAGGAAGGCTTGGTGCAGGTGTTCCCGCAGATCGGCTCCTTCGTCTCCCGCGTGGACCCGCAGCGGGTCGCGGACGCCCAGTTCCTGCGCGAGGCGGTCGAGCTGAGAGCCTTGGAAGACGTGCCGGCCGAACCCCACCCGGACGTGCTGGCCGTGCTCGAGGACAACCTGGCCCGCCAGCGCTCACCCGAGATCGACGTCGAGGACTTCTTCGCCCTCGACGAGGAGTTCCACCGCGGGCTGCTTCGCCTGTCCGGCCACGAACGAGCCTGGCCCACGGTGGTTTCCGCCAAGGGCCACCTCGACCGCGCCCGCCGACTGGGCCTGGAGTCGAGCCCGCCGCAGGTCTACGCGCGGCAGCACGTCGACATCCTCGACGCCCTCCGCGCGCACGACCTCGACCGCGCCCGCAGCACGATGCGCACCCACCTCCGCGCGGTCTTCACCGACATCGAAGACCTCCGCAACCGCAAACCCGAGCTCTTCGCCACCGACTCCGACGCCACCCCGGTCCGGAAGACCACCACCGTCTGGCAGTGATCGCTCGGCCCCCCGCACTCGCTCCCGCCGCGCGAGCGTGAGCGGCCGTGCCCGTGCGCGCCTTCCAGCACGGCGGTGGTCGGAGCACTCATCGGCCCTCGCAAGTCCCCTGCCGCCGAAGATCGCGACCGAGCGGAAAACGTGATCCACGGTTCCTCCCGTGGAAGTCAGGCAGCCCGCGGGAGGGCCAGCAGCGCACCGGCGAGCCTGAACCGCGGAGAGCGCTCCCGGCGCCGGTGATGACCAAAACCGTTCTGCCGACGTGTTTTCGACGACGACCGGTGTGACCCCTCCCCCTCTCCTGACAGGGCTGCGTGGGGAATTCCCGCGGGAGAGAACGGCTTCGGAAAGATCGTCGGGACTTTCGGCACTGCCCTCCGCCGACCTGTCGCGCCACGATGCGATTGCACGACGGGGGGAGGAACGATGAACACGCGCGCCCGCATCGCCGCCGCCGTTGCCGCGGGAGGGCTGATCATCGGTGCTGCGGCCGGCTGCACCGCCGAAGACGACGCAGCGCAACCCAGCTACCTGGGCGCCGAGGGCTTCACCGGCACCGCTCCGCACGTCGCTGACGAGGAGGAGCCCCCGTCCCCGTCACCCCTGCACGAACAGGCGCTGGGAGCCGCGCGGGCCTACGTCGACTCCGCCCACTTCTCCGAGTCCGGGCTGACCGAGCAGCTGGCCACGGTCGACCAGTTCCCGCCCGACGTCGCGTCCTGGGCCGCCGCCCACTCGGGGGCCGACTGGAACGCCGAGGCGCTGGAGAGCGCCGAGGAGTACCGGGGCATCTCCCACGCCTCGGGTGCGGAGGTCCGCGACCGGCTGATCACCGTCGACCGCTTCACCCCCGAGCAGGCCGAGTACGCGACGTCCCACCTCGGAGGCTGACCGCGCGGCCACCGGCGTGCCGCGAGGAATCGCGTTCCGGAGGAGCTGATCGCCGGCGCTATCCTGGGGGAACACGCATCCCCCCGAGCACGAGGAGCGTCGTGGCGGCACGAGCAGCGACTCTGACCGACGTCGCCAAGGAGGCGGGCGTCTCGCTCGCGACCGCCTCGCGAGCGCTCAACGGCAGTGACCGCGTGGTGCGCGCCGAGCTGCACGAACGCGTCCTGGCGGCGGCCACCCGGCTCGGCTATTCCCCGAACGCGCAGGCCCAGTCGATGGCCCGCGGTTCCACCGACCTGGTCGGTCTGATGGTCAACGACATCTCCGACCCGTACTTCTCGACCATCGCGGCGGGCCTGGCCAACGCCGCCGAGGAGCAGGGGCTGCTGGTCATGCTGTGCAGCACCGCGGGTCGTCCGGAGCGCGAGCTGGAGCTGCTGGGTGCTCTGCGGCGGCAGCGCGGGCGCGCGATCGTGCTGGCCGGGAGCCGTACCAGCGACCGCGCCCACCTGCGCGAGCTGAACGCCCAGATCGATCCGTTCGTCTCCTCCGGCGGACGCGTGGTGGCGATCAGCGAACCGAAGCTGCAGGTCGACACCGTTGTGGTGGAGAACCGCACGGGCGCGCAGGACCTCGCCGCCGAGATCGCGGCACTCGGCTACCGCAAGCCGGCGGTTCTGGCAGGGCCGGAGAACTTGCTGGTCTCGCGCGACCGCCACGAGGGCTTCACCGCCGGGTGGCCCGAGGACGAGCCGGTCGTGGTGGCCGACGAGTTCAGCCGTGACGGCGGTTTCCGCGCGATGCACCGGCTGCTGGACTGCGGCGCCGACGTGGACTGCGTGTTCGCGATCAACGACCTGATGGCGATGGGCGCGATGGCCGCGTGCCGCGAGCGCGGGGTCGACGTGCCGCGCGACCTGGCCGTGGCCGGCTTCGACGACATCTCGACGCTGCGTGACGTCACCCCCGCGCTGACCACGGTCCGGTTGCCGCTGACCGAGATGGGGCACGTGGCGCTCGACCTGGTGCTCGGCGAGCGCACGGCGCGACCGCGCCGCCGCAAGGTCCGCGGCGAGGTCATCGTCCGCGAGAGCACTCCGCCCCGCTGAGGTCCCCTTGCACCAGGCACCCGATCCGGCCTACCGTCGCGGTAAGCGCTTTCCTTCTTCCGGAGGAGGTTCGGCATGGCCGAACGGCGGCTGGGTGTCGTCATGAACGGCGTCACCGGGCGGATGGGCTTCCGGCAGCACCTGGTCCGCTCGGTGCTCGCCATCCGGGAGCAGGGCGGGGTGGCGCTCTCCGACGGCATCCGGGTGGTGCCCGACCCGGTCCTGGTGGGCCGCGACGAGCACAAGCTCCGCGCGATCGCCGCGGCCCACGACCTCGACCGCTGGAGCACCGACCTCGACGCCGCGCTGGCCGGCCCGGACGAGTTGTACTTCGACGCGCAGCTGACGTCGGTGCGCGAGTCCGCCATCACCCGCGCGCTGGCCGCCGGCAAGCACGTCTACACCGAAAAACCGCTCGCCCACGACCTCGAGGGCGCGCTGCGGCTGGTCCGGCTCGCTCACGAGGCCGGCGTGAGGACCGGTGTGGTGCACGACAAGCTGTACCTGCCGGGCTTGCTGAAATTGCGCCGGCTGGTGGAGTCGGGTTTCTTCGGGCGCGTCCTGTCGGTGCGCGGGGAGTTCGGCTACTGGGTGTTCGAGGGCGACCTCCAACCCGGACAGCGACCGAGCTGGAACTACCGCACCGAGGACGGCGGCGGCATCGTCAGGGACATGTTCCCGCACTGGAACTACGTGCTGGAGAACCTCTTCGGCCGGGTCGAGGCCGTCACGACCAAGGCCATCACGCACGTTCCCGAGCGTCGGGACGAGCGCGGCGAGCCCTACGCGGCGACGGCCGACGACGCCGCCTACGGCATCTTCGAGCTGTCCGGTGGGATCGTGGCGCAGATCAACTCGTCCTGGACCACACGGGTGCACCGCGACGAGCTCGTCGAGTTCCACGTCGACGGCACCCACGGCAGCGCAGTGGCCGGACTGCACCGCTGCGTCGCGCAGCACCGGGTGCACACCCCCAAGCCGGTGTGGAACCCGGACCTGGTGGACGCCACGCCGTTCCGCGACCAGTGGTCACCGGTGCCCGACAACCGGGAGTTCGAGAACGGTTTCAAGGCGCAGTGGGAACAGTTCCTGCGCCACCTGTGCGACGACGGCGACCACCCCTACGACTTCCTCGCCGGCGCGCGGGGCGTGCGGCTGGCCGAAGCGGGCCTGGAATCCTCGCGCGAGGGCCGGCGCGTCGAGATCAGCGAGGTGAGGCCGTGATCCTCCTCCCCCAGGCCGACGGGCGCGTGGTCGAGCACAGCACGGGTCCACCGCGCGAGTGGCCGGAACCCGTGCGGCCGTTGCGGTCCCGTGCGGTGTTCGCCGCGGCGCACGTGGTGCCGCGCGTGCTCGGCGAGAACGTGCCGGGCGCGCCAGCGGACCTCGACTGGGACACCACGCTGGCCGTCCGGCACCGGATCTGGTCCTCCGGGCTCGGCGTCGCGGAGGCGGTCGACACCGCGCAGCGCGGGATGGGCCTCGGCTGGCCCGAGGCCGCCGAACTGGTGCGGCGCTCGTCGGCCGAGGCCCGCTCGGTGTGTGGTGCGATCGCGGCGGGCGCGGGAACGGACCACCTCACCGGGACACCGACGTTGCCGCGGGTGCTCGACGCCTACCGCGAGCAGGTGGAGGTCGTGGCCGGTGCCGGAGCGCGCGTGATCCTGATGGCCTCGCGGGCGTTGGCAGCGGTGGCCCGCTCCGCCGAGGACTACGCCTCGGTGTACGGGACGCTGCTGGAGGAGGCCGACGAGCCGGTCGTCCTGCACTGGCTCGGCCCGATGTTCGACCCGGCGCTGCGCGGCTACTGGGGCAGCGAGGACGTCTCCACGGCGACGGAGACGTTCCTGGAGGTCATCCGCTCCCGGCCGGAGAAGGTCGACGGGGTGAAGGTCTCGCTGCTCGACGCCGAGCGCGAAGTCGCGCTGCGGCGGGTACTCCCCACAGGCGTTCGCCTCTACACCGGCGACGACTTCCACTACCCGGAGCTCATCGTCGGTTCGGGAGGGGACTTCTCGGACGCGCTGCTGGGGATCTTCGCCGCCGTCCACCCGGCGGCATCGGCAGCGGTCCAGGCACTGGACCGGGACGACCCGCTCACCGCCAAGTCCATCTTGGACAGCACGGAGCCGTTGGGTCGACACCTCTTCGAGCAGCCGACCTTCCACTACAAGACCGGCATCGCGTTCCTGTCGTGGCTCAACGGGCACCAGCCGGGCTTCTCGATGGTGGGCGGCCTGCACGCGGGCCGCTCCGTGCCGCACCTGGCTGAGGTGTTCCGGCTGGCCGACCGGGCGGGACTGCTGGTCGACCCGGACGCGGCCGAGGAGCGGATGCGCGCTTTCCTCGCGGTGAACGGAGTGCAGCGGTGAACGACCTGGGGCGGCTGTCGCTGAACATCGCGACGACGAAGAGGTGGACCTTGCGCGAGGCCGTCGACGGCGCCGTCCGCGCCGGGTTGCCCGCGGTCGGGTTGTGGCGCGACCGCGTCGCCGAGGAGGGGCTGGCCGAGTCGGCCGCGCTCCTCCGCGAGGCGGGCCTGCGGGTGTCGAGCCTGTGCCGGGGCGGCTTCCTCACCGCAGCCGGTGAGGCCGGTGTGCGCACAGCCCTGGAGGACAACTGCGCGGCCATCGTGGAGGCGTCGACGCTCGGCACGGACGCGGTGGTCCTGGTGGTGGGCGGCCTGCCGGAAGGTGATCGGGACCTGGCGGGTGCCCGCGAACGCGTCGCCGAGCGGATCGCGGACCTGGCACCGTTCGCCCGCGAGCACGGTGTCCGGCTCGCGCTGGAGCCGCTGCACCCGATGTACTGCGCCGATCGCGCCGTCATCTCGACCCTGGGACAGGCCCTGGACCTGGCGGCCCCGCACCCGCCGGCAGAGGTGGCGGTGGTGGTCGACACCTTCCACGTGTTCTGGGACCCGGCCTTGGCGGAGAACATCGCCCGCGCAGGCCGGGAGGACCGCATCGCCTCCTACCAGGTGTGCGACTTCGCCCTGCCGATCGCGCAGGACGCCCTGCTGTCACGGGGGATGATGGGCGACGGCGTCATCGACTTCGCCGCCACCACCCGCATGATCGCCGCCGCGGGCTACACCGGGGACGTCGAGGTGGAGATCTTCAGCGCCGACATCTGGAACACCCCCGGCGACCAGGTCATCGCCACGATGATCTCCCGCTACCGGGACCTGGTCCTCCCCCACCTCACCGGGTGAGGCGAGCAGGGCTACCCGAGCCCGAGGAGCCCGGGCTCCTGGGCGCGCTTCCGCCACTGCTCGGCGGGATCGTGCACGAGGCGCCGGGTGGCGAGGTCGAGGAGGCCGCTGGGGTGGGTCACCTCGGCGGCGATCTCACCGTCGGCTCGCCGCAGGAGCTGCTCGACGCGGTAGGTCTTGCCCGCACCGCACCCCACCGGAACGCGCAGGTCACGTCGACGTCGTCGCCGCCACGCAACTCGTCGTGGTAGCGCAGGTTGGTCTCCAGGTTCACCGGGCCGATGCCGTCGGCCAACATATCGTCGACGTCGACACCGGCCGCCTGCAGGCACTCGAACCGCGCGTGGTCGGAGCACTGGACGTAGACCGCACCGTTCACGTGGCGTTGCGGGTCGAGCTCGTAGACGCGCACCGTCATCCGCACGGGGAACGGCTCAGCGTCCCTGACGCCCTCCTCGGGGAAGTTCGGAGGGCGCGGGTGCGCACCGCACCGGTGTGGGGGAACTCCGACGTAGCGAAGTGTCCACGCGGAGGACCGTCCCCGAGGCCGTTCAGCCGCGTCGGTTCTCGACGAGCGCAGGCGCTCGGGCCTGGCCACGCGCTGGACGACCCGATAGCCTACCAAGCACTTGCTTGATGAAGCCGTGGGGTGAGGAGGCGGGCGTGGCGACGTTGCCGATGTTCCGGTTGGACGGCCGGGTGGCGTTGGTGTCCGGAGCGGGCCGCGGGATCGGTGCCGCCACGGCGTTGGCGCTGGCGGAGGCCGGGGCGGACGTGGCGGTGCTGTCGCGGACGCCCGAGCAGGTCGAATCCGTGGCCGAGCAGGCCCGCGGGATGGGGCGTCGGGCCGTGGCGGTCCCGACCGACGCCGGGAACGCCGACGCCGTCGCGCGGGCGGTGTCCCGCGTGGCCGAGGAGCTGGGGCGCATCGACGTCGTGGTGAGCGTGACCGGTGGGTCGAGGCCCCGGCCGTTCGCCGACACCCACGACGAGGCCTTGCGGAAGTCCTTCGAGAACAACGTCGTGCACGGCGTGCGGTTGGTGCGCGAGGCCGTACCGCACCTGGTCGAGTCCGACGCGGCGAGCGTCGTGATGGTCTCCAGCAGCACCGGGCACCTGGCCGGGCGCGGGTACCTCGCCTACGGCGCCGCCAAGGCGTCGCTGGACCACGCGGTCCGGATGATGGCAGCCGACCTCAACCCGCGGATCCGGGTCAACGCGGTGGCGCCGGGCGCGATCCTCACCGAAGCCTTGGAGGTCGTCGCCGCGGACCCGACGATGAAGGCGACCTTGGAGGACCACACGCCGCTGCGCCGCCTCGGCGTCCCCGAGGACATCGCCGCGGCGATCCTCTACCTGGCCTCCCCCGCCTCCTCCTACGTCACCGGCCAGGTGCTGGCGGTCGACGGCGGCCTCGTCACGCCGAACATGCCGTTGCCGATCCCCGACGTCGTGCCCGGGAGCAGCCCTCCCCAGCACTGACAGGCTCCCAGCGGCATCACCTCCAGCGTGGAGGGCCGCGAGGTCGCCGCGACCGAGACGACCGTCTGCGAACGAGAAGTGCGCTCCGGTGTCCCGCACCTGACCTTCACCTTCGGTTGCACCCACCACAGCTGGACGCTCAAGGCCGTCCTGGTGGGCGCGTTCCTCGTCCGCCTGCTGCGCCAGGTGCGGCGCGGCGGTTCACGGCCACTGCGTCACGGCCAAGCAGAGCCCCGGTCAGCGGCCGGTGATCGAGAACTGCACCGCCGGGTACGGCCAGCGCGCCATCGACGCCTTCCCACGCTCGGACGTGACGAGGCCGTGGCGGGTGAAGAGGGACCACTGCCACGACATCCTGGCGCTGCGTGAAGATCAACGAGCGCCACCTCCGGTTCGGCCGGAGTCACTCGCAGGCCACACCGTCTCCGTCACTGTCCATCTCGGACGAATACCCGGTGTCGCCGCGGCGCAGCGGTGCGACTCCCGCGGCCCGGGCGTCCGCGCACGTGGCGTAGTGGGCGGGCAGCACGACCCCGGCCGCGGTCGGCGACGCGGCCTGGGCGGCGGGACGGCAGCGCTCGCCCCACATCCCGGTGCCGGCGGACTTCGCGGTGGCTTCGGCCTGGGTGAGTTCGGCGGTCAGCCCCTCGGCCAGGAACGCGTGCGGGTAGAGCCGGGCGACACCCCGCTGCAGCGCCAGCGACGAGTACTCGACGCCGTCGGGCAAGCGGAGCGAGACCTCGGGTTCCGCGCTGCGGCCGCTGCTCCAACCGACGCCGGAGGTGACCGTCACCGCCGCACCGCGCAGCGTGCGTTCGGCGAACGCCCGGGCCTCCCCGACCCAGCACTCCCCCGCCGCCGGGGCCCGCACGCCCGCGACGCGGACGACCCGCGGTGCCCCGCCCGGCACCGCGATCAGCACCCGGTCGTCGTCGAGGACCTGCTGCACCACCGCTCGCTCCTGCGGTGGAGGTGGGGCGATCAGCGGTTTCGGCGCGGGCATCGAGGGCGGCGGGGAGTTCGGCTCCCGCAGCACCTGCGGCCCGGCTGGTTGCGCCCGCTGCGCGGGCCCGCCCCCGAGCGAGCCGACCACCAGCAGTCCGACGACGGCGCAGAGCGCGCACGCTCCCGCGATCAGCGGAGCCCGTTTCGACGCGTCCTGCCGGGACCAGTAGGCGCCGACGGCGAGCCAGAGCGTCAACGGCCAGACCAACGCCGCGACCAGCCCGGCCATGGCCCAGGGCCACGCGCGTCCCCGCCTCGCTCGTTGCCGCCACAGCAGCACGCTCATGACCACCGTCGCCACCGCACCGACCAGGTGGACGATCCCGAAGACCATCGAACTCCTCACCGCGCTCGCGTTCGGAGCCCGATGATCGCTCACTCGATCGAGCGGTTTCCGCCCTTTCGACCCCAACACCACCCCACCGGACCAACCCCCGATCGCCACAACCGGTTCCCCCACCGAGGAACGGACATTTCGCGCGCAATGTCCTTACCCCCGCGAAGGTTCTCCCGCCCGCAGACTCGCCCGAACACGCCCTGCGGAGCGACGACGGCTTGCGGAGCGGCGTCTGTGGACACCTCAGCGCCCTGCGGACAGGCACGATGACCGTTCGGGTGACCTTGTCGAACTTCGCGCGAAGTTTGATGGCTGGCTGCCGGTCTCGAACTTCGCGCGAAGTTCGACGGGTGGTTGTGGGGTGGGCCTCGCGCGGCATCGCGGAGTCCGCTCCAGCTGCCTCCCCCAGCCGTGACCTTGAACGAGCTGGGTGTGTCGTCGAGCCGGGACCGGGGTGGCTGAGCTTGAGAGGGGCGGGACGCGGGCGGCTGGGGCGAGAAGTCGTCGGTCGGGGTGCGTGGGAGACTGGGCGTGGTAGGCATTACCAACGGGTAATGGCACAGCCGTCGTTGCACACACGGCCGCGAGGGGGCGGTGCACGTGAGCGTTCCTGGGCTCGACGCCCTGCTCCAGCAGATGCGGCGCGACGGCTGGGAGTCCTACGTCTTCGGCCCGCGCGACGCGCCGCACGCCGTCAGCGTGGTCCACCGGTGGACGACCTGCGCGGACGTCCTCGTGCTGCGCGCGGAGGACGACGCGACCGCCTACCGGACGCCGTTGCGGCCGGACGCCGACCTGTTCGCGCCGACCACCGTGTCGTGGCACTACCACGCGACGGCGGAGTGGACGGTCCGCGCGGTCCTGGACCTGGCGGAGCCCGGTACGCCCGGCTCACCGATGGCGGTGCTGACACCACCGCCGGACTGCGGTGTTCCCGCCGGACTGCGCCGCACCACGACGATCCGGCTGCACCCGCGCCGCACGCACGCAGCCACCTGAACGGGTTACGCCCGACGCTGCTGCGGCGTCCCGCTGCGGGCAACCTGGGCTGGTGCCGCTGACGCATCCGGACAACACGCCGCCCCCGCACCGCAGCGAGGTCGCGGTGAACCCGATCTTCGCGCGCGAACCGCTGCACGTGCCGACCTACGACTTCCCGGCCCAGGGCACTGATCCCGAGGTCGCCTACCAGGTCGTGCACGACGAACTGATGCTCGACGGCAACGCGCGGCTGAACCTGGCGACCTTCGTGTCCACCTGGATGGAGCCGCACGCCAACCGGTTGATGGCCGAGTGCTTCGACAAGAACGTCATCGACAAGGACGAGTACCCGCGCACCGCCGCCTTGGAGGACCGGTGCGTGCGGATGCTCGCCGGGCTGTGGCACGCGCCCGACCCGCACCACGTGGTCGGCTGCTCCACGACCGGGTCCTCGGAGGCGTGCATGCTCGCCGGCCTCGCGCTCAAGCGGCGCTGGCGGGGCACCGGCACCCCGAACATCGTGCTCGGTGCCGACGTGCAGATCTGCTGGGAGAAGTTCGCGAACTTCTTCGAGGTCGAACCGCGCTACGTGCCGATGGAGGGCGACCGGTTCACGCTCTCCGCCGAGGAAGCGCTGCGTCGTGTCGACGAGAACACCATCGGCGTCGTGACCATCATGGGCTCGACCTTCGACGGCTCCTACGAACCGGTCGCCGAGGTCTGCCACGCGCTCGACGAGCTGGCCGCGCGCGGTGGCCCCGACATCCCGGTCCACGTCGACGGGGCGTCCGGAGCGCTGATCGCGCCGTTCCTGGACCCGGAGCTGGCGTGGGACTTCCGGCTGCCGCGGGTGGCCTCGATCAACACCTCCGGGCACAAGTACGGGCTGGTCTACCCCGGCATCGGCTGGGTCGTGTGGCGCTCGCCCGACGCGCTGCCGGACGAGCTGGTGTTCCGGGTGAACTACCTCGGCGGCGAGATGCCGACCTTCGCGCTGAACTTCTCCCGGCCGGGAGCGCAGGTGGCCGCCCAGTACTTCACCTTCCTGCGGCTGGGGTTCGACGGGTACCGCAGGGTGCAGCAGGAGTGCCGCGACGTGGCGACTCGGCTGGCGACCGAGATCGCCGAGCTCGGCCCGTTCGAGCTGCTCACCGACGGCAGCCACATCCCGGCCTTCGCGTTCACCTTGCGCGAGGACGCGGGCAGCTACTCCGTCTTCGACGTCTCCGCCGCTCTGCGAGCCAGCGGCTGGTTGGTCCCGGCCTACTCGTTCCCGGCGAACCGCACGGACCTGTCGGTGCTGCGGATCGTGGTGCGCAACGGTTTCAGCCACGACCTCGCCGACCTGCTGCTGGACGACCTGCGTCGAGCGTTGCCCCGGCTCGAGGCCCAGACCGCGCCCGCACGGGGTCGCGAGTCCGCCGGGTTCGCCCATGGCGCCGGTTCCCACCACTGACACAGCTGGGCAACGAGCCTTTCGCCGTGCCAGCCCGAACTCGCACGCAGCGCGGTTCTCGGGCAGGGCAATGAGGCGCCTTCGACCACACGAGCGGACCGTGCGAAAACCTCCCGTACCCCGGGAAGGTCCAGCACTGGAGTGGTGCGTGCGGTCACGCCAAGTCGATCAGCTGATCGCAGTCCGTTCCCGGCCGACTAACGTGGCCGATCATGAGTCGTTCCGAGGACGCCCACGCGCGGCTGACCGACCTGGCGCTGCACGCGCGTCGCGGTGACCCGCACGCGATGGAGACCTTCATCCGGGAGAGCCAGCACGACGTCTGGCGCTTCGTCGCGCACCTCGCCGGACCGCACCTCGCCGACGACCTCGCGCAGGAGACGTTCCTGCGCGCCTTCCGCAGCGTCCGCCGCTTCACCGCCCGTTCCTCGGCCCGGACGTGGCTGCTGAGCATCGCCCGTCGCGTGGTCGTCGACCAGATCCGCTACGAGCGTTCGCGCCCGCGCACCACCTACGTCAGCGCCGACCTCGACACCACCTCCTCGGACACCGGTTTCGAGGACGTCGTCGCGCTCAACCTGCTGCTGCGCGACCTGGACCCGGAGCGCCGCGAAGCCCTCGTCCTCACCCAGGTCCTCGGACTCCCCTACGCCGACGCCGCGCACATCGCCGGCTGCCCGGTGGGGACCATCCGCTCGCGAGTCGCCCGTGCCCGGGAGCAGCTGCTCACCACCCAGCCCCGCTCCGACGAAGAAACCGGCTGACCTCGCCGCGGCCGGGACAGCGCGACTTCGGACCCGCCGGGAACTCCTGCGCGGCGGGGAGCGACAGTAAGGGCGTGGAGTGTTCTGTTTGCCGGGAGGCGCTGTCGGCCCGGCTCGACGGCGAGGACCCGCCGGTGGCCGCGGCTGGAGTGGAGCGGCACCTGGCCGCGTGCGACGAGTGCCGGGCCTGGCAAGCTCGCGCCGTCGCGTTGAGCAGGGAGTTGCGGGTTCGCGCGGTGCCGAGCACGCCGGACCTGACCGACTCGGTGCTGCGGGCGCTGCCCGCGCCCACCGCTCGGCGGTGGCCCCGGGTGCTGCTGGGTGCGGTCGCCGCGGTGCAGGTCGCGCTGGGCGCGCTGCAGCTGCTCGGCGCCGGAGGGCACGAGGCCATGGCCGGGCACCTGTTCCACGAGAGCAGCGCCTGGAACCTCGCCCTGGGCGCCGGTTTCGGTGGGGCGGCCTGGCGGGCTCGCGCGAGTGCCGGCGTGCTGCCGGTGCTGAGCGCGTTCCTGGCCGTGCTCACCGTCGTCAGCGTCCAGGACGTCCTCACCGGCGGGGTCTCGGCCGGTCGCCTCGTCTCGCACCTGCCGCTGGTGGCGGCGCTGGTGCTGTTGCTGGTGATCCGCCACGACCACCGCGACCGCGAGCCCGGCCCACGACAGGGCCTCCGCCACGACGAGAACACCGCCATCACCGACGTGCCGGACGACCCGCAGCCACCCCGCGAACTCGGCCCCACCGCCTACCGCGAAGCGGGTTGAGCCTGCTCAGCGCTGCGGCGGAGCCGCCGTTCCCGGCCCTGCGCCGCCAGGCGCTCCCGGAACTTCGCGCGAACTTCGACGCCCGAAGTCCCCCTCGTCATTCGCGAGAAGTTCGAAGGCAGCTCCGCCCTCCGCACCGCGCAGCTTCCGAGCGAGGGGGCCAGCACGTGGCGACGTCGCCCCCCGCTCGACCCGACGCCCGAAGTCCCCTCGAAGTTCGCGCGAAGTTGGACGGGAATCCGCCCTCAGCGCCGCAGCTTCCGAGCTAGGGGCGAGCACGCGCGGCGCCGCCCACCTGCTCGATCCGAGGCTCGGGATCCCCTCGACGTTCGCGCGAAGTTCGAGAGGGGCTCCGCCCTCGGCGCCGCAGCTTCCGAGGTAAGAGGCGAGGCACGCAGCGACCTCGCACCAGCCTGCTCGAAGGGTGGCGCGTGGAGTCCACGGCCGCTCGGGCTCTCCACCGGCTCAGCTGAGCGGCCGCGACCGATCAGAGGCTCAGCGTTTGCGGCCTACTGCGGCCCAGTAGTAGGCGCTGTGCGGGTCGACCTGGTGCTCCGGGTGCAGCTTGGTGACCCCGCCGGGTTCGTCGTCCGGTCGCCACGCCAGCACCGGCGCGACACCGGGCTCGACCAGGTCCATTCCCTGGAAGAACGAGGCGACCTCGTCCTGGCTGCGCGGCTGGAACGGGATCCCGGACCGCTCCGCGGAGGCCACCACACCGGCCATCGCCTCGGGGTCGAAGTCGGCGGTGGGGTGGGTGATCGCCAGGTAGCTGCCGGACGGGACCGCGTCGAGAAGCTTGCCGAGCACCTGCTCCACCTCGGCGTTCTCCCGGAAGTACATCAACACCGCGACCAGCATCACCGCGGTCGGCTGGGTCAGGTCGAGGGTTCCGGCCAGCGAGGGGTCGGACAGGATCGAGTCCGGGTCGTGCAGGTCGGCGTAGATGAACTTCGTCTCGCCCTCGTCGGTGCTGGTCATCAGCGCGCGGGCGTGGGCGAGCACGATGGGGTCGTTGTCGACGTAGACCACGCGGCAGCTCGGTTCGGCGCGCTGCGCGACCTCGTGGACGTTGCCGCTGGTCGGGATCCCGGTGCCGACGTCGAGGAACTGGCGGATCCCGCACTCCTGCACGAGGAACCGCACGACGCGGCCGACGAACGCGCGGTTGGCCCGCGCCATGGTCTTGATGGTCGGGACGTGCTCGGCGATCGCGTCACCCAGCGCGCGGTCAGCGGCGAAGTTGTCCTTGCCGCCCAGCCAGTAGTCGTAGACCCGGGCCTCGTGCGCCACGCTGGTGTCGATCTCGGCCGGGAGCCGGCCACCGTGCTGGTTCATGCCCTGTCCTTCGGCTCAGTGCTCGTCCTTCAACGCGCGCAGCAGCTGCGGGGTCTCCTCCGGAGTCGCCGCCTGCACGCTGAGCATGTTCATCACGGCCTGGTACTGGTCCAGGTCGTTGCGCTTGTCCAGGTACAGCGCACTGGTGAGCTGTTCCAGGTAGACGACGTCGGGCAGGTCGGACTCGGGGAAGCGCACGATGGTGAACGGCCCACCCGCCGCGGCGTGCCCGCCGACGCTGTACGGCAGCACTTGCACCGTCACGTTGGGCAGTTCGGAGATGCGGATCAGGTGCTCGATCTGCCCACGCATGATCCGCGGTCCGCCGATCGGCCGCCGCAACGCGGCCTCGTCGATGACCGCCCACAACGTGGGTGGCTCCGCGCGGGTGAGGATGTCCTGGCGACGCATGCGGAGCGCGACCCGTCGGTCGACCTCACCGGCCGGTTCCTGCGCGTGACCGAGCAGGATGACCGCGCGCGCGTAATCGGGTGTCTGCAGCAGTCCGGGGACGAACTGCGCCTCGTAGGTGCGGATGATCTGCGCGGCCTGCTCCAGGCCGAGGTAGGTCTCGAACCACGACGGCAGCAGGTCGCCGTACTGGTGCCACCAGCCCGGTTCGTTGGCTTGCCGCGCCAGGGACAGGAACGCTCCGCGCTCGTCCGGGTCCTGGACGCCGTAGAGGGTCAGCAGGTCGTTGAGGTCGCGCTCGCGGAAGCTGACCCGCCCCAGTTCTAACCTGCTGATCTTGGCGTGCGAACCGCGGATGGCATCGCCGGCTGCTTCACGGCTGATCCCGCGCTCCTCGCGCAGCCGACGCAGCTGTCCGCCCAGCGCGATGCGCAGCACGGTCGGCCCCGCGGCAGGGCTGCTCTGCTGCCCACCGCGCGTGGCGCCGGGTCTGCTCGGTCTTTCCGGCTCGATGCTCATCATGTCGATACCCCCATCGGGAGCAATGCGGCGTCCGATCGCCGCCACAACCAGTCAGCAGATTAGATCATCGAAGTCCCCTTCTTTAACCCCTTCGAGAAAAGCCGCGATTTCTTCGCGCGTGTACACCAGCACCGGCCCGTCGGCGAAGCGGGAGTTGCGCACCGCGATGCGCCCGGGCTCCAGCTCGGCGACCTCGACGCAGTTGCCGCTCGGATTGCTGTGCGCGCTCTTGCGCCAACGCAGCTCAGACCGCCAGCGCAGGTCTGCCTGGCGCGGAGCCTCGGGCGCCCCGATCTCCGGCATGGGTGCCTCCAACATTCGGGCGAAATCGCCTCCGTGCTTGCAAGTGTTCTTGCAAACGTTCTTGCATCTGCAAGGCCCGTCCGGGACAGTAGCAGCAGCAGGTCGAGTGCCGATCTTGATCCATCAGCGGGAACGCGGTGTCCGGCAAACGGACCCGGGCGCGTGGGAGGGGGAAGAGGGCATGATCCGCTCATCGCGGCGCACACCGGTCCGTCGCGAACGTCCGATTCGCCCGGCTCCCCACCGAAAACGGGTGGTGCGATGAGCGGGCTGGTGGCGGTGGGAGCGTTAGCCCTCTGCGCGGTGCTGGCGGTGCAGCTGGTCGTCGCCCACCGCGAGCGGCGCGACCTGGAACGACGTCTTGCGGCGGCCGAGAGGGCCGCGCACACGGATCCGTTGACGGGATTGGCCAACCGCGCGGGGTTGCAGCGCTCTCTCGACCAGCAGCGCGCGTCCGCCCGGCCCGGCGATCACGTCGCGATGATCCTGCTGGACCTGGACGGGTTGAAGCAGACCAACGATGTGTACGGCCACGAGTTCGGCGACAGCGTCCTGGTCGCGGTGGCGCGGCGGATACACGAGAAGGCCGGGCACGCGGCGTGCGCGGCCCGGCTCGGTGGGGACGAGTTCGTGGTCCTGCTGGGCGCCGACTTCTGCAGCGGCGAAGCCACGCGCGACGCCGAGGCGTTGGCCGACGAGCTGTGCGCGGGGATCTCCTCCACCGAGGTCACGGCGGAGATGCCCATCAAGTGCACGGCCAGCGCAGGTGTCGCGGTGTTGCCCGTGCACCGGATGCACCAGCTGGTCACCGCCGCCGACAAGGCCATGTACCGCGTCAAGTCGGCGAGAGCGGGAACCCAGCGCTACCAGCCCCTCGCCGATGTCTCCGACCGGATCCCGCGGCACCGGACGGCGCTGGTCGCCCTGGAAGGCGGAGCTTCCCAAGAAGCCCAAGCCTGATCGCGGCGGCAACCGCTGCCCCAGGTGGGACTCAGCTCGCCCCGCCGCAGGTTCGGAGCGGTTTCGTGGCGAGCACGCCGGAACGCCCGTTTCGGGTGCTCGAGGAGCGGCGCACGGAGACCGCGGAGTCGCTGCGCCCTCCCTGTCCAGGCGTTCCGGTCACCCGCACCGGCCCGCGGAGCACGAACTTCGACAGGCTAGACAGACGCGGGCTGCCTGGCGCCGCCGACCATGCGGTGCGCTTCCGCGTTGCAAGCCGGGCACGTGCTCCAGAGCCAGGCCACCTCTCCCACTTCCGCTCGCATCTCGCGGTCGCAGAGCGTGGTGACGGTGGTGCCGGCCGGATATCCCCCAGCAGGCCGGGGATCGGTGCTCGCGTGACGCTCCCCTAGGGCCGGAACCCAATGGAACGGATGCATCCGCTCTCTCCTTCGCTGCCGTGTACCGACGCCGTACCGTATGCCGCGTCCTGCCCGATCCGGGCCGGATCGCCGGGCGCTTCGCCGGATTGAACCCAATCCGGGTAATCACCCGCTCAGATGGAATCAAGCCCTGCGGCCCTGGCCGGTCATCGTCCGGCCGCCACCCGCTCAGCGCGGCCCCATCTGAGGATTATTCTTAATCCTCTCACGTTCCCAGGGGAAGACGCACGCCACACGCTCGGCGTCGCCTTCCTCCTCACTCGCGACACCGCGCACGTACGCCGCGATGCCACCCGTTCGGCGGTATGTCCGGGTGTGGGGAGGTCCACCTCGGACTGCCCCACACCCGCCCCCAGGGTTCCCCCGAACGTCTTGACTGTCATGATCCCTCCGCGGAATCGTCTACGATTAATCGTAAGCACACTCGAGCGACGGAGTCGAGAGATCCGGAAGGGATGCACCCACGATGCCTCACTCGGAACCGACGGAAAGCACGGTCTTCGGCCGCACGGGCTGGAGGACCGCGTCCGCCTGCGGGCCGAACGGGGGGAACTGCGTCGAGGTGAACCTGGCCGTGCCCGGGCGTGTGGGAGTGCGCGACAGCAAGCGCATGACGGGTGATGTCCTGCTGAACTTCGACAGGTCGAGCTGGGGGAGGTTCCTGAAGCAAGCACGAGCCGGCACCTTCGACCTGGGTTGACCTCCTGCTCCAGGGCCGGCTTGCGCGGCGATGCGGGTGGCAGGACCTGAGCGGCGGTGCGGACTCCGCGCGCCGCTCCTGCAGCACGCGAACACGCGGCGTCGCGGCGCACTCGCCACGAAGCCGCTCAGAACCTGCGGCGGTGCCAGCTGAGTCCCACACCTGAAGACGCGGCTGCCGCCGCGGGCTGGATCTTGCGGCGGTGCCGGTTGGTCTCTCACCTGGAGAAGCGGCTGCCGCCGCTCGCCGCCTGGGTCTTCGCAGCGGAGACAGGTGAGTCCCACACCTGAAGACGCGGCTGCCGCAGCAGGTCGCCCGGCTTGGGGTGGTGTCGGGTGAACTCGCATCGGGCACAGCAGCTCCACTGCGAGAGAAGCACAGCGCCCGCGGGCGGTCATCGCAGGTCAAGGGTGCTGGGGATGAGTCTCCGCTGGGCGCAACTCCGATCGTGAGCAGTTCCGCACCTAACACCGTCCGGGTGCATTACGATGTTGTTCTTGACAGGCGCGTTTGCGCTCGTCAGACGTGGGGACGGCAAAGCACACGAGCGGAGATCTGGTGCCGAGCACGGTAACTTCGCGACGCAGGCAGCTCGGGAACGAGATCCGCCGCGCGCGGCAGACCGCAGGCATGACCCAGCAGGAAGTCGCTGAGCTGCTGGGGTGCAGCCAGGGCAAGATCAACAAGATCGAGTCGGGCACGGTTGCGGTCAAGAACGCCGAGCTGCAGAAGATGCTGCAGGCCTTCAAGACCGGCAAGGCCGAGTCCGAGCTGATGGTGGAGCTGGCGCGGTCCAGCTCCGGGCAGCGCGGCCAGTGGGCCGGCTACCGGTCTGCGGTGCCGCAGTGGTTCCGCACCTTCACCGACCTCGAACCGGCTGCGAGCGAGATCCTCAGCTGGCACGGCGAACGCATCCCGGGCCCGCTGCAGTCCGAGCACTTCATGCTCACCCAGTTCTCCGAAGACCGCGCCACCGACGTGACCGCGCTGGTGCGCAACCGCTTGGACCGCAAGCAGGTCTTCGACCTCGCGCGCCCGCCCTACTACCGCTTCGTGATCAGCGAGGCCGCGTTCCACCGCATGCCGGGCGGCCCGAACCCCTCGGTGGCGCTGGACCAGGTCGAGCACCTGTTGGACCTGCAAGCGCGGTACCCCAAGGCGTACGTGCACATCCTGCCGTTCGACGTGCGGCTTCCGTACGTGCCCAACGACTTCACCATCATGCGGTTCTCCGACGGCACCAAGGACTTCGTGTTCGTCGAGCACGTCGCGGGCGGGCTGTACCTGGACGACGAGGACGACTTCAACCTGTTCAACGACGCCTGGGACCGGCTTCGCGGCGCCGCTCTGGAACGCCACGACACGGTGGCCTTCCTGCAGGAACTGGCGAAGAAGTACCGCGACCAGATCGACTTCTGACTGCCGCCGCGACGGGGTTCCCCGTCAGTCGAGCAGGTTCGCGACCAACGCGGCCATCTCGCGCGGATCGCCCATCTCCGGCCGCAGCACCAGGTCTGGGGACTCCGGGGCCTCGTAGGCGTCATCGACACCGGTGAACCCGGTGATCTCGCCGGCGCGCGCTCGGACGTAGAGGCCCTTCGGGTCGCGGGCTTCGCAGGTCTCGATGGGGGTGTCGACGAAGACCTCGACGAAGGTCAGGCCCGCGTCGCCGTGCGCCTGCCTCGCCCGCTGGCGGTCGGAGCGGTAGGGGCTGATCAGCGACACGATGGAGACGACACCGGCGTCGGCGAACAACCGCGCCACCTCGCCCACCCTGCGCACGTTCTCGGCCCGGTCCGCGGCGCAGAAGCCGAGGTCGGCGTTGAGGCCGTGCCGCAGGTTGTCGCCGTCGAGCAGGTACGCGGGACGGCCCGACACGACCAGCTCGCGCTCCAGCTCCACGGCCACGCTGGACTTCCCGGACGCCGACAGCCCGGTCAGCCACACCGTCGCGCCTCGGGTGTGCCGCTGCTCCCGGCGGACCGCGGTGGACACCCAGGTGATGTTCGTGCTCGCGGTCTGCGGCGCCCGCCTCGTGGCCACCTCGCCCCGCCCTTCCGATCAGCGGCGAACTAGAACAAGTTCCACAGAAAAGTAGAACAAGTTCTTGCGCTCGGTCAAGCTGCGCGGAAAGCTGGGGCAAGCCGTGGAGGCCAGCGCTCAGGAGTGGCCGTGGTGGAAGCCCGGGGACAGGGCCCACCCCCAAGTCGAGGGGTGGACCCAGGCCGCGCTCCGGCTCGACACCGGTCACCAGCACTGGACGAAGAGCACTGCCCCACCCTGCAGGACCGAGCGAGGAGGCGTCGTGGACCTGGTCGCGCTGGAGGAGATCAAGCGTGTGAAGCACCGCTACTTGCGAGCGGTCGACCTCAAGCTGTGGCACGAGCTGGCCGACACCCTCACCGAGGACGCCGTCGGCGATTACGGGACCGAGGCCGCGGGCTCCCAGCTCCACCTCGTCGGGCGCGAGGAGATCCTGACGTTCATGCGGGACAACCTCGGTCCGGGCATCATCACCACGCACTTCGCCGGTCAGCCGGAGATCGACGTCGACGGCGACACCGCCACCGGGACTTGGGTTTTCGAGGACACCGTCATCGCCACCGAGTTCAAGACCATCATCCGGGGCGCCGCCTTCTACGAGGACACCTACCGCCGCGGGTCCGACGGGCAGTGGCGCATCAGCCAGACCGGCTACACCCGCACGTACGAGTTCATGCACACGTTCGACGACCTACCCCACTTCAACCTCACCGCCAACCGGTGGGCTTGATGCTCGTTCGAGGAGGTGCTCTGCGTGGCGGTGCGGGTGGCAGGACCTGAGCGGCGGTGCGGACTCCGCGCGCCGCTCCTGCAGCACGCGAACACGCGGCGTCGCGGCGCACTCGCCACGAAGCCGCTCAGAACCTGCGGCGGTGCCAGCTGGGTCCCACACCCGAAGACGCGGCTGCCGCCGCGGGCTGGATCTTGCGGCGGTGCTGGTGGGGTCCCACACCGGGCACAGCGGCTGCCGCCGCGTGTCTTAGAACGCGTTCCACGAAGGAGGAGTTTTGCTCACGCAGCCGTTCGCCGATGCCGTCGTGGAGGCGGAGAAGGTGATCCGGGAGGCCGGGCACGTCCGGAGCGAGCAGGACCTGGTCGAGGGTTACGACTACTTGGCGGGCAGCATCCAGGCCTCCTTGATGCTCGCCTGGGCCTACGAGCGCGACTTCCCGTACTTCGTCCAGTCGACGGGTCCGCACACCAAGATGGGCCTGGACAACCCGGACGCGCTGTACTTCCACTCCTACATCCGCGACGACGCGGAGTACGTGGTGACCGGGAAGCGCGGGACCACGACCGACCTCAGCTTCCAGGTGCTCAACGGTGATTATTCACCGGTGGACGTCCCGGACAGCCTGGCCGCGTTCGACGACCGGCGGATCGACATCGACGCCGACGGCCACTTCGAGGTGCGCTTCGGCCCGGGACAGGCCGGTCCGAACTACTTCACCCTGGCGCCGGGTTCGGCGATGCTGGTGGTCCGCGAGGTCTACAGCGACTGGGACACCGAACAGCGTGGCACGATCCGGATCCGCCGCGCGGACACGACCGGCACCGCTCCCCCGCCGCGGACCAGGGATGCGCTCAGCAAGCGCTACGGGGTGGCGGGCAAGATCCTGCTGAGCCGGCTGCGGACGTTCCTGGCGTTCCCGGAGTGGTTCTACCTCAACCAGCCGGTGAACACGATGAACGAGCCGCGTTCGACCCCGGGCGGGCTGGCCACGCAGTTCTCCTCGGCCGGGCACTTCGAGCTCGCCGAGGACCAAGCGATGATCATCACCGTGCCCAAGTCCGAAGCGCCGTACCAGGGTTTCCAGCTCGGCAGTCCCTGGTACATCTCCACCGACTACATCAACCACCAGACCAGCCTCACCGCCGAGCAGGCGCGCACCGACCCGGACGGGATGATCCGCCTCGTGCTCGCCGAGCGGAACCCGGGCCTGGCCAACTGGATCGAGCTGACCGGGCACGAGCGCGGCTACGTGCAGATCCGCTGGCAACGCCTCTCCCGCGACCTCGGTCCCGAGGACGGCCCGCGGGTCGAGGTCGTGCCCTTCGACGAGCTGCCGCGGCGGTTGCCGCACCACGAACACGCCCGCACCACCGAGCAGCAGTGGCGGGCACGGATCGCCGCACGGCAGGCCGCCGTGCACGGCAGGATGCTGGGGTGAGGCCGGTGCTGGACGGACTGCTGCGCGACAAGGTCGTCGTCATCTCCGGGATCGGCCCCGGTCTGGGCCGGTCGCTGGCCGTGCGCAGCGCGCAAGCCGGAGCCGACGTCGTGCTGGCCTCGCGCACCCGGAAGCGGCTCGACCAGGTCGCCGAGGAGGTCACCGCGCTGGGCCGCCGCGCCCTGGTGGTGCCCACCGACATCACCGACGCCGACGACGCCGCCGCGCTCGCGAACCGGTCGGTGGAGCACTTCGGCCGGGTGGACGTCCTGATCAACAACGCGTTCGCGATCCCGCCGCTGGCCGACCTCGCCGACACCGAGCTGGACGCGATCCGCGCGGGTTTCGAGACGACCTCGATCGCCGCGCTGCGGCTGACCACGCTGTTCGCGCCCGCCCTGGCCGAGAGCCGCGGCTCGGTGCTCATGGTGAACTCCGCCGTGCTGCGCCACTCCCGCCGCAACTACGGCGCCTACAAGATGGCCAAGTCGAGCTTGCTGTCGCTGGCGCAGAGCCTGGCGAGCGAACTCGGGCCGCAGGGGGTCCGGGTGAACTCCATCGCCCCGGGCTACATCTGGGCCGACTCGCTGAAGTGGTACCTGGGCCACCTCGCCGAGCAGCGCGGCGTGAGCCGCGACGTGGTCTACGAGGAGACCGCCGCCAGCACGGACCTGCGGAAACTGCCCGAACCGGACGAGATCGCCGATGCCGCACTGTTCCTGATCTCCGACCTCGCGCGGATCGTCACCGGGCAGTGCCTCGACGTCAACGCAGGCGAGTTCCACCACTGAGGAGAGGTTCATGAGCACCGGGCGCGATGACGTCGGCACCGTCGACGACCTGCACGCCTCGGCTAGCCGTCTCGTCGGCCTGGACGACTTCGGCGACGACGACCACGTCGAAGGGCTCGGCGTGCTGCTGGAGTCCTACGAGCGCGACGCCGGCCTGACACCGCTGGGCAACAAGGTCACGCGCGCGTTCCTGCGCGGCGCGCTCACCGCGCGCCTGTTCAGCGAGGCCGCCTGGGAGGCGCACCCGCAGCACGCCGAGGTGGCGGTGGAGCGGCCGATCTTCGTCACCGGGCTGCCGCGCACCGGCACCACGGCGCTGCACCGGCTGCTCACCGCCGACCCCGGCCACCAGGGGCTCGAGCTGTGGCTGACCGAGGTCCCGCAGCCGCGGCCGCCACGGGCGACGTGGGAGGACGACCCGGTCTTCCAGGGCATCCAGGCGGGCTACACCCAGCACCACGTGGAGCACCCGGAGTTCATGGGCGTGCACTACATGTCGGCTGAGCAGGTGGAGGAGTGCTGGCAGCTGCTGCGGCAGTCCATGCGCTCGGTCTCCTACGAGTGCCTCGCGCACCTGCCGACGTACTCGCGCTGGCTGGCCGGCCAGGACTGGACCTCGGCCTACGCGCGGCACAAGCGCAACCTGCAGCTGATCGGCCTGCCCGACCGCCACCGGCGCTGGGTGCTGAAGAACCCGAGCCACCTGTTCGCGCTGGACGCGCTGCTCGAGACCTACCCGGACGCGCTGGTGATCCAGACGCACCGGGATCCGCGCACGGCGATCGCCTCGGTGTGCAGCCTGGCCGCGCACGCCACGCGGGGGTGGTCGGAGACCTTCCAGGGCGAGGTCATCGGCCGCGACCAGCTGGACCTGTGGTCGCGGGGTCTGGAGGAGTTCACCGCCGCGCGCGCCCGGCACGACCCGGACCGGTTCTTCGACGTGCGCTACGAGGACTTCGTCGCCGACCCGATCGGCGTGGTGGAGCGGATCTACCAGCACTTCACCCTGCCGCTGAGCGACGAGGCGGCGGCGTCGATGCGGGACCTGCACGCCGAGAGCACGACTGGTCACGCCAAGCCCGCGCACCGGTACTCGCTCGCGGACTTCGGGCTGCGGCCGGAAGAGGTCGACGAACGCTTCTCCGGATGGGCTCCGGTCGGTTAGATTCCGGGCCGGTTCGACCCACGGAGGGCAGGCATGGCGTACGGCGACTACCAGCTGGAGATCTACCTCAACGGGCTGAGCGGGGTGCTCCCCGACCTGCCGATGGAGTTCGAGGAGCTGGAGGAACGCGCGGAAGCGGCGATGTCGCCGTCGGTCTGGTCCTACGTGCACGGCGGTGCGGGGTCGGAGCGCACGCAGCGCGCGAACGTCACCGCGTTCGACCGCTGGGGCGTGGTCCCGCGCATGTTCGTCGGCGCCACCGAACGCGATCTCGAGGTGGACCTGTTCGGCCTGACGTTGCCGTCACCGGTGTTCATGGCACCGATCGGGGTGCTCGGCATCTGCGGGCAGGACGGGCACGGCGACCTGGCCACCGCGCGCGCCGCCGCGCAGAGCGGGGTCCCGATGGTGGCCTCGACGCTGTCGTCGGACCCGTTGGAGGACGTGGCGGCCGAGTTCGGTGACACGCCGGGGTTCTTCCAGCTCTACACGCCGAAGGACCGGGACCTGGCGGAGAGCCTGGTGCGGCGGGCCGAGAAGGCCGGCTACAAGGGCATCGTCGTCACGCTCGACACCTGGATCCCCGGCTGGCGGCCGCGCGACCTGGCCACCTCGAACTTCCCGCAGCTGCGGGGGCACTGCCTGAGCAACTACTTCACCGACCCGGTGTTCCGCGCGGGCCTGGACACGAGCCCGGAGGAAGACCCGCAGGCCGCGGTGCTGCGCTGGGTCTCCACCTTCGGCAACCCGTTGACCTGGAACGACTTGCCGTGGTTGCGGTCGCTGACCGATCTGCCGCTCATCGTGAAGGGGCTGTGCCACCCCGACGACGTCCGCCGGGCCAAGGACGGCGGCGTGGACGGCATCTACTGCTCGACCCACGGCGGCCGGCAGGCCGACGGCGGTCTCCCGGCGCTGGAGGTGCTGCCGGAGGTGGTCGAGGCGGCCGACGGCATGCCGGTGCTGTTCGACTCGGGTGTGCGCAGCGGCGCCGACGTCATCAAGGCGCTCGCGCTCGGCGCCACCGCGGTCGGCATCGGCCGCCCGTACGCCTACGGGCTCGCGCTGGGCGGAACGGCCGGTGTGGTCCACGTCGTGCGCAGCCTCCTGGCCGAAGCCGACCTGATCATGGCCGTCGACGGCTACCCGACCCTCTCCGACCTCACGCGAGACGCGCTCCGCCGCTTGAGGTGACCGGTCGCCGGCCACGGGCAGTGCGGAAACCGGCTCCTGCGCAGTCCTCCTCAGGACTGCGCGGGGTCGCGGTCCCGATCATCCGTCGCGTTCGCGCAGCGCGATGCGCAGCACCTCCGCGTGCTCGTCGCTGACCGTGCCGACGAAGTGCGTCAGGACCACCTCCGGCGTGCCCGAGACGTCGAGCACGTGGTGCAACATCTGGGCAGCGGCCTCCTCCCGGGTCAGCACCGGCCGGTACCGGTAGGCCCGGCCCTCCCTCTCCCGCTGCACCCAGCCCTTCCGGTGCAGGTTGTCGAGCACCGTGAGCACCGTCGTGTAAGCGAGGGACCGGCCGGTGTCGAGCCGGTCCAGCACCTCGCGGACCTTCGCCGACTCCCCCACCGCCCACAGGACTTCCATCACCGCGGTCTCGAGCTCACCCAGACAACGCATGACCTCTCCTCCCCGGGCCACATGGTACGTCCGGATGCGCACGTCGCGCGTCCTCTGTGAATGCAGCTCACATCCGTGTCGCGCGCGGAGTCCACACAGGACTGGTACCGCCCGCAACCGCCGTTGACCGGCGGAGCGGTCCGCACCTACTATGCCGCTTAGTAGCGACAGCGCCCCCCACCCCCGATGTCGCTACTTCGCGGAGCAACCGACATCCCCCTCGTCGGTGCTCGCTGAACGCTGGGCGGGCCCCCATTCCCCCCAAGGGGTCCCGCCCAGCATCCCCCCTTCCGGAATTCAACCATCCGTTCAGCGCTGCTCGGAGTTCATCCGAGAGCGACCGGATCCCACTGCCGGCGTATTCCAGTTCCCGGCGCGGACGTGGCCGCGGCGGAAATCGCCGCGCCGACCAATCGAGGCTCCGACCAGGCTGAACGGTGGAACGACAAGCACGATCGCGACCTTTCTCCACCGCGGCGTTATCGCGCCGTGATGGGTGCGCACCCGAATCGTGGCGCGCTGTGTGAATTCGCTCCTACTTCTGATGGATGCGCCCTGCGATGCTGACCCGCCGTCCCGGACTACCGCGAATCCGCGACACCGCAGAAGAATTCGGATGGCCCCATGACACCCACACCGCAACGACGCACCGACGCGACGCGCCGGCGGAGCCCGCGATGACCGGGCAGGACGACCACGGCGGCGAAGTGGAGCAGCTGCTGCAGGCCTTCGAAGGCGCGCTGGCCGAGACCGACCTGCTCGGCAGGCACATCGACCCCGAGGAAGAGCCCGAGCGCCTGCGCGAACTGCGACAGGAGGTCGTCGAGCACGTGCGAGCCGCTCCGGTCGAGCGGCTGCCGCGCGAGCAGTGCGGCAACTGCGGCGGCCAGGGCGATGTCTCCGCCGTGCACGTGCGGCGCGAGTCGGAGAGCTCCCCGCCCGAGTTCACCACCGCACAGCGGTTGTGCCCCAATTGCTGGGGAACCGGACTCTCCCTCCGCCACACAGAACCGTAGGTGTTCGGTGGTCGCCGTGGCGGTGCGGGTGGCAGGACCTGAGCGGCTCCGGGGACTCCGTGCGCCACTCCTTGAGCATTCGAACCCGCGGCGCCGCGGCGTGCTCGCCACGACCCTGCTCAGAACCTGCGGCGGTGCCGGTTGAGTCCCACACCTGCAGAGGCGGCTGCGGCCGCTCGCCGCCTGGATTCTGCGGCGGTGCCAGTTGATTCGCAGAGCTGGAACAGTGGTTGCCGTCGCAAGCCGCCTCCACCCCGCGGCGGCGGAGGTGAGTCTCACGCTTGGAGCATGGGGGGCTTCGGCCGTGGGAAGGCTCGCCTTCAGCCGACTTTCAGGGTGTGGACGCCCAGGAAGCCGTTGGTTTCGCCGGAGGCCAGGCTGCGCAGGTCAACGCGGAGGCTGTTGGTGGTGACGGTGCGACGTGCTCGCCACGACCCTGCTCAGAACCTGCGGCGGTGCCGGTTGAGTCCCACACCTGCAGAGGCGGCTGCGGCCGCTCGCCGCCTGGATTCTGCGGCGGTGCCAGTTGATTCCCAGAGCTGGAACAGTGGTTGCCGTCGCGAGCCGCCTCCACCCCGCGGCGGCGGAGCTGAGTCTCACGCTTGGAGCATGGGGGGCTTCGCCGTGGGAAGGCTCGCCTTCAGCCGGCTTTCAGGGTGTGGACGCCCAGGAAGCCGTTGGTTTCGCCGGGGGCCAGGCTGCGCAGGTCTACGCGGAGGCTGTTGGTGGTGACGGTGTCGAAGGTGATGCGGGTGGTGGGGGCCGGGTCGCCTTGCTGGCTGCGGACGGGTGCGTAGCGGGTGCCGTCCGAGGTGCTCACCTCGATCGAGGCGGGCACCGCGTGCGCGGTGTCGACCACGAAGGTCAGCTCGACCGCCTCGACGGCGCGGGGTTCCGGCCAGCTGACCGACACCCAGTCGCGGGCGTGCGCGACGCTGATGGCGGGCAGCAGGCCGGTGGCCTCCTTGACGTAGTGGTTCGACCAAGCCGTCGTGGGGTCGCCGTCGATCATGTTGGCCGGCTGCGTCTCCGCCGAACCGGAGTAGCTCGCGTCCGCGGTGGTCGCGCTCGGACGCTTCGGGGCCGCCATCGCGACCTGCACGTCCGCTCCGCGGGGCACGATCGCCAAGGCCTTGCCGGCGAAGGCTTTCCGCGTCGCGGACTGGTAGTTCTCGGCGCTGTCCTGCTTGCCGTTGTCGGTGCCGAGCAGCGTCCCTCCGGTGACGGTGAAGGTCAGCTCCTGCTCGGCCGACGGCACCAGAACGCCCGCCGAGTCGACGACCTCGGCGGTGACGAACGCCAGCGCTCCGATCTCCTCGCGGCTCAACCGCACCTCGGCGGCCTGCCCGGCCGTGCGCAGCACGTCCCGGGCGACCTCCACGCCGTCCCGCTTGGCCACCGCCACCAGCTCGCCCGGCTCGAACGGCACCTCCCAGGTCAGGTGCAGCTTACCCGCGCTGCCGTGGGGACTGGTGTAGCTGCCGGGGAAGGGACCGTCGGTGACGGTCTTGTCGTCACCGGTCGGTTCGGTCGTCTCCAGGTACGCCCGGCCGTCGGCGGTGGTCTTGCGGTCGAAGCTCCTCTCCCCCACGACCGTCCGTTGAGCAGCAGCTCCACGGTCTCGACGTTGGAGTAGGTCCACACCACCACCGGCTCACCCGGCCGGTGGTCGGTCCAGTTCATCGGGACCAGGTGGACCATCGGCTCGCGGGTCCACTGGCTGCGGAACAGGTGGTACTGGTCCTTGGCGAACCCCGCGGTGTCGACGGCGCCGAAGAACGAGGTCCTCACCGGGAAGACGTCGGAGTAGGGCGTGGGCTCGCCGATGTAGTCGATGCCCGACCACAGGAACTGGCCGGCGAAGAACGCCCGGTCCCGGTCCTTCTTCAGCCCGTACTCACCGCTGTAGGTCCACGACGAGAGGTTGTTGTCGTAGGACGAGGTCCGGTGCTTGCCCGGGGTGTGGTTCTCACCGGTGTTGAGCTGGTGCGGGCTGTCGTAGACGCCGCGGGTCGAGGTCTCCGACGAGGACTCGGACTCGAAGAAGAACACGTGCGGGTACTTCGCGTGCAGCTCGTCGACCGAGGACGCGTTGTTGTAGTTGAGACCGACCCCGTCCAGCATCCGCAGGACCTGGTCCTGCGGCGAGCCGTCCTCCGGAACCGTGCGGTGCTTGTCGGAACCGATGACCACCGGCCGCGTCGGGTCCAGCGCTCGGACCCGGTCCACCAACCGCCGTGCGATCGGCACACCGACCGGCGTGGTGGAGTCGGGGATCTCGTTGCCGATCGACCACATCACCACGCTCGGGCAGTTCTTCGCCGCCTCGACCATCTCGGTCAGGTCGGCGTCGCTGTGCTCGTCGAAGAACCGGTGGTAGTCCTGGTCCGTCTTGCCGGTGCGCCAGCAGTCGAACGCCTCGACCTGGAGCAGCACGCCCTCCCGCTCGGCCGCGCGCAGCAGTTGCGGGGACGGCGGGTTGTGCGAGGTCCGCACCGCGTTGACGCCCATGCTGCGCATGATGCGCAGCTGCCGGACGACCGCGTCGTGGTGGGTGGCGGCGCCGAGCGCGCCGAGGTCGTGGTGCAGGTTGACGCCGCGGAGCTTCATCGGCTCACCGTTGAGCGAGAAGCCACGCGCGGGGTCGAACGCGAACCACCGCACGCCGAACGGGGTTCCGACGCGGTCCAGGACCTCACCGCCCACCGACAGCGACACCTCAGCGGTGTGCAGCTCCGGTGAGTCCACCGACCACAACCGCGGTTCGTCGACCCGCAGGTCGAAGCCGACGGTGCGCGGTTCGGGTGCGAGCTCCGCTGGTGCGGCGGCTCGAGCGACCTCGATCCCGTCGGGGTCGCGCAGCACGACGGTCAACTCCGCCCGTCTCGCACCGGATCCCGCGACCGCCGTGACGTCGACGTGCACCGCTGCGCTGCCGGGCAGCGATTCGGCGAGACCCGGTGTGGTGACGGTGATGCCGTGCCGCACCACGTGCACCGGGTCGGTGACGACCAGGTGCACGTCGCGGTAGATCCCGCTGCCGGAGTACCAGCGGCTGCTGGGGATCTGGTTGCGCGCCTTGACCAGGAGCTCGTTCTCGGAGCCGTCGGTGCGTGCCAGCGGGGTGAGGTCGACCGCGAAACCTGTGTAGCCGTACGGGTGCGCAGCTACCCGGGTGCCGTTGAACACGACCTCGGAGTCCATGTAGACGCCGTCGAACTCGAGCGAGATCGTCTTGCCCGCGGTCTCCGGGGGCAGTGCGAAGGTCTTGCGGTACCAGCCGAGCCCGCCGGGCAGGAAGCCGGTTCCCGCGGTGGTGGAGTCGTCGTCGACCGGGTCGAGGCCGATGCTCCAGTCGTGCGGCAGCTCCACGGGACGCCAGGACGGGTCGTCCGGAGCGGGCGCCGGAGCGTCCTCACCGGTGGTGTTGACCAGCGAGAACGACCAACCACCGCCGAAGTCGACGCTGCGCTGCGCACCGGGTGCGGCGTGCGCGCGGGGGCCACGCGCGAGCACCAGGGGTGCACCGGCCAACAACCCCGCCAGCGCGATCGCGTGTCGTCGGGTGAGCGGGAAACTGAACGACATCGAACACCCTCCCAGGCCAATCCCACACCGATGCCCACAAGAACGAACAGGATGTTTCGCGCTCGTCGCAACGATGTCAACGCTGCCGATCGGGTGCTCTCGTCCGGAAATTCAGTGGCGCACTCGCGTGGTCCGGTGCCATGGTCTTGCACGTGGTTGTGGACCACTTCGGCGAGAGCGTCGCCGCGGAGTACGACTCCGACTCGACCGACATGTTCTCCCCCGCGGTTCTCGGGCCCGCGGTGGAGTTCCTCGCCGAGCTCGCCGGTGCCGGTGCCGCGTTGGAGCTCGGCATCGGCACCGGACGGGTGGCCCTGCCGCTGAGCGAACGCGGCGTGCCGGTGCACGGCATCGACCTGTCGGAGGCGATGCTGGCGCGACTGCGCGCCAAGCCGGGCAGCGAGCGGATCGGCGTCACCACGGGGGATTTCGCCACCACGCGGGTCCCCGGGGAGTTCTCGCTGGTGTACCTGGTGTTCAACACCATCAACAACCTCACCACGCAGGACGAGCAGGTGGAGTGCTTCCGCAACGCCGCACGCCACCTCGCTCCCGGTGGCCACTTCGTGATCGAGGTCGGGGTGCCGGCCCTGCAGAAGCTCCCGATCGGGGAGGCCCACGTGCTGTTCGACGTGCAGGAGGACCACATCGGGATCGACGAGTACGAGCTGGTGGACCAGGGCTTGGTCTCGCACCACTTCTGGGTTCGCGACGGGCGGTGGCACCGCAACGCGGTCCCGTTCCGCTACGCCTGGCCCGCCGAGCTGGACCTGATGGCCCGGCTGGCCGGGATGCTGCGGGTGGAGCGCTGGGCGGACTGGGACCGCAGCCCCTTCACCGCGACCAGCACCCGGCACGTCTCCGTCTGGCGCAAGCCGGTCACCTGAAACCCGCTGCTGCACCGGACGCTGATCAGTCCACATCGGACGATCGACGGTCCGGTGCGGCTCTGGTAGGAAGCGCGCATGCGCTTCTACGCCGAACGACCTGGCCGCATGGCGGTGCAGCTGTTGTCCGACCTCGCCGCGATCACGTGGCTGGCCGCGTTCGCCTGGCTCGCCGGTCAGGCCCGGTCCGCGGTGCTGGAGCTGGGAGCTCCCGGGCACCGGATGGTCGAAGCGGGTGGCGGGCTCCGGAGCACCTTCGCCGACGCCGCGAGCACCGCCTCCGGTGTCCCGTTCGTCGGTGACGACCTGGCCGGTGCGCTGCAGCGCGGCGGCTCGTCCGGGGACGTGCTGGTCGACGCGGGTGCGCGGGTGCTCGAAGCGGTGGACCTCGCGGCCACGAGCGCCGCGGTCGTCATCGTCGCGCTCGCGCTGGTCCCGGTGCTCGCGGTGTGGTTACCGCGGCGGATCCGCTACGCACGCGCGGCCGGGCAAGCCGTGGCGATGCGCGCCCAGGGGCCGGACCTGCTCGCGCTGCGCGCGCTCGCCGAACTCCCGCCGCGGCGGCTCGCGCGGATCGGCACCGAACCGGCCGCCGCCTGGCGCGCCGGCGATGCGGAGGTCATCGCGCAGCTGGCAGAGCTGCGACTGGCCTCGCTGGGGCTGCGCGTCAGCTGACGGTGCCGGACCGGTCGACGAGGCCGAGCCGCAAGTGCTCGCTGTGGTAGACGGCCTCGTCCAGCAGTTGCGCGACGTGGTTGTCGTAGAGGCTGTAGACGATGCTGCGTCCCGAGCGAGCGCCGACGACGAGGCCGAGGTGGCGCAGCAGCCGGAGCTGGTGGGACACCGCGGACTGCTCCATGCCGACGGCCTCGGCGAGCTCGGTGACCGGGCGCGGACCTCGCCGCAGCTCGGTGAGGATGAGCAACCGGCTCGGGGTGGCCAGCGCCTGCAGCGTGTTCGCCACGTGCGCAGCCGACTCCGCGTCGAGCTGGGCCGCCTCCCGGTCCGCTCCATGTCCCATGCGCAGCAGTCTAGACCCGCATTTGCATGAAAAGGTGTTCATCTGTTCTGCTGTGCAGGTCCCGTTCAGCCCTGCGGAGGTTCCACCCGTGGTCACGTCCACCACCACTCCCCCACGCACCGCACCGCCCGCTCGGACGCGGCTGTTCGGGTTGCCGGAGGTGCGGTGGGCCGCCGCGGCGCTCGGCCTGTTCGTGGCAGGACTCGCCCTGCAGCTCGCCGGCGCCCCGGAGTGGTCCTGGTGGGGGCTGTACCTCGCCTGCTACGCCACCGGCGGCTGGGAACCGGCGGTCGCCGGTGTGCAGGCGCTGCGCGAGAAGACGCTCGACGTGGACCTGCTGATGGTGCTGGCAGCCCTCGGCGCGGCCTCCCTCGGCGAGATCACCGACGGCGCGCTTCTCATCGTGATCTTCGCGACCTCGGGCGCGCTGGAGGCGCTGGCCACCGCGCGCACCGAGGAGTCGGTGCGCGGTCTGCTGGACCTCGCCCCCGACACCGCCACGCTCGTCACCGCGAGCGGCGTCGAGCAGGTGCGCCCCGCCACCGAGCTGGAGATCGCCGACGAGGTGCTCATCCGTCCCGGTGAGCGCATCCCGGCCGACGGGACGGTGCTGGCCGGCAGCAGCGACGTCGACCAAGCGACCATCACCGGCGAACCGCTGCCCGTCGACGTCGCGGCGGGCTCCGAGGTGTTCGCGGGCACCCTCAACGGCACCGGGTCGCTGCGCGTGCGGGTCGGGCGACGCGCCGAGGACTCGGTGGTCGCGCGCATCGCCGCGCTGGTCGAGCAGGCCGGGCGGACCAAGGCGCGCACCCAGCTGTTCATCGAGCGGGTGGAGCAGCGGTACTCGGTGGGCATGGTCGCCGCGACCGTGGCGCTGTTCGCGGTCCCGCTGCTGTTCGGCTCGGACCTGCGGGAATCGCTGCTGCGGGCGATGACCTTCATGATCGTGGCCTCGCCGTGCGCGGTGGTGCTGGCGACGATGCCGCCGCTGCTGGCCGCCATCGCCAACGCGGGCCGGCAGGGTGTGCTGGTCAAGTCCGCCGTGGTGATGGAACGCCTGGGCACGACCACGAAGGTGGCCTTCGACAAGACCGGCACGCTGACCCGCGGAACGCCCGAGGTCACCGAGGTCCGGGTGCTCGACGCCGAGCTGACGCGCGAGGAGCTGCTGCGGCTGGCCGCCGCGGCAGAACGCCCCAGCGAGCACCCGTTGGCGGCCGCCGTGGTTCGCGCGGCCCAGCGCGAGCAGCTGAGGCTGCCGCCCGCGGACGACTTCGCCGCCCTGCCGGGGCGCGGCGTCACGGCCCGGGTGGCCGGTCACCGCGTCGAGATCGGTGCCGCCCCCGCCGATGTCGAGGTCCAGCCGGGTCGCACGCCGGTGCTGGTCCGCCGCGACGGCGACCCGGTCGGGCTGCTGGCGATCGCCGACCAGCCGCGCCCCGAAGCGGCCGACGCCGTGGCCGCGACCCGGGCGCTGACCACCGAGCCCGTCCTGCTCACCGGTGACACCGCTGCCGGTGCCGGCGAGATCGCCGAGCGCGTCGGCATCACCGACGTCCGGGCCGGGTTGTTGCCGGACGACAAGCTCGACGAGATCCAGCGGATGGGGTCGGCGGGCCACCGGGTCGCGTTCGTCGGGGACGGCATCAACGACGCGCCGGCCATGGCCGGGTCGCACGCCGGGATCGCCGTGGGCGGGGCGGCCTCCGACCTCACCTTGCAGACCGCGGACGCGGTGATCGTCCGCGAGGACCTCAACACCATCCCGGCCGTCATCGAGTTCTCCCGCCGGGCTCGCCGCGTCGTCACCGCCAACCTCGTCATCGCGGGCGCGTTCATCGCGGTCCTGGTCACCTGGGACCTCGTCGGCCACCTCCCGCTCCCGCTGGGCGTCGCCGGCCACGAAGGCTCCACGGTGCTCGTCGCCCTCAACGGCCTGCGCCTCCTCCGCCGGAGGGCCTTCCCCACCCCCCCACCACCCCTGACCGCGCAGCTCCCCCTGACCGCGCAGCGCCGTTCGAACTTCGCGCGAGGTGCGACGTGGAACTTCCGCCGTCGAACTTCGCGAGAAGTTCGAACAGCAAACCCTGTGACCAGGCCGAACACGCGGGAGCTCACGACACGCCCGCGCGTCGGGCGAGGCCTCCCTCGTCGCGTCGCGGCGAAGCACCGTCACGTTCCGCCAGCGGGCGGCGAAGCCCGTCACGCGTCAGGGACGGGCGGGCCGCCGCCGGGCTCTCCCAGCGCTACATCACCGACCGGTTCGAGGATCCGTCACGTTCCGCGCGAGTTCGGACAAGCCGTGCACACGCGAGTTCCGACAAGCTGTGCCTGCGCGTTTCGACAACCGTGCACCTCCCGTGCACCTGCGGTTTTCGCCGAGCCCGTGCACGTGCGCGCTGCGCAGCCCGGACACGCCTGAGATCAAGGAGCGCCCTGGCGTGTCGGGGTGAGAACGCCGCGCCCTTCTCGCGGCGTGCTGCTGCTGGACCGTTTCCGTTCGAACCTCGCGCGAACCTCGAAGGGAGGAGCCACCTCGGAGACCGCCGCAGGTCTTCAGCGGCTTCGGGGCGAGTAGGCCGTGAGGCCGCGTACCGGTGTTGATCGGGAGGGACGCGCGGAGTGCGCGGAGCGGCTGTGCTCCCCTTCCGCGGGGGTTCTGCCACCTGCACCGCGAGACGCGGCAACACCGGATCGGGGTCAGAGGTCGAGTTCCACGACGCCACGGGCTCGAGAGACGCACGGGGTGATGCGGGTGGGGCGCTGGTCGTCGGGGAGGTAGAGGTCGTGGTGCTGGGGCTCACCGGCGAGGACGGGGGTGACGCACTCGCCGCAGACGCCCTTGCGGCACCGGCTCGGCACCTCGGCACCGGCGGTTTCCAAGGCGTCCAGGAGGGTTTCACCGCTCGCGACCTCGACGGTCCTGCCCGTGCGGAGCAGGCGCGCGGTGAAGGGCTCGCCGCTGGTGGGTGCGGTTCCGAAGTGCTCGGTGTGGACGCGGGCCCGCGGCCACCCCACCTCGCGGGCCCGGGCGGTGACCTCCTCCATGAACGGCTTCGGTCCGCACACGTAGAGGTGGGTTCCCAGCGGTTGGTCGGTCAGGTCGAGCCCGCGCCAGAACTCCGCGCGCGAGCCGGTGATGCGCGCGCCGGGGAGGTCTTCGGCGTGGGCGCCGTTGCGGGAGACGTGGTGCACCTCGGCCGAGCGCTGCCACGCCGCGGCTGCTCGGACGTGCGAGAGGATCGGGGTGATGCCGATGCCGGCGGCGACGAGCAGGTGGTGCCGCGCCGTGTGCACGGGCGCGAAACCACTTCTCGGGCCCGCGGTGTCGACGACATCACCGGGCCGCAGCTCGTGCACCCAGCGGGAACCGCCGAAGCCGAGGCGCACCGAGATCTCGTAGTGCTCCGGTTGGAACCCGTCGCCGGTCAGCGAGTAGGAGTTCCACCGTGGCCGACCTCGTTCGTCGGTGCCGCAGCGCACGTCGAGGTGGCTGCCGGGCGTGTACGAGCGCAGCTCGCCGACCAGCCGGAGCTGCCGGACGTCGGCGGCGATGAGGCGCGTGGCGGCGACGGTGAGCCGGGTCATCGCCGCAGCCACCCGAGCAGGGCGGGCCTGACCTCGCCGTACCCCTTGTAGTCCGCCATCTCGTCGGGCAGTTCGGCCAGCACGGTGGCGAACTGCTCCCGCCACGCCGGGACCAGCGCCACCTCCCGCATCGGCAGCAGGTAGGTGCGGATGAGGAACATGATCGATCCCGACAGCGGAAGCCGGACCAAGTGCTGCACCTCGACCCGCAGGTGCAGGTCGCCGAGGTCGTCGAGCCGGGCGCGCTCGACTCCCCACTCGTCGTAGGACTCCAGCGAGGCGTCCAGCCGGTGACCGGCGGTGGAGCTCCAGTTCAGCCGCCGGTAGCAGTCCCCGGGTTGCAGGCCCAGCAGGAACTCCTCGGCCCGGGGGATGGCGCCGTCGGCGAAGTCGCGCGGGACCGGGCCGTGCAGCTCAGCGAACGACATCCCCAGCACGAACCGGATCGACCAGTTCGAGGCGAAGGTGACCACCCCGGCGTCGGCGAACAGGCGGCCGTCGCGCTCGTCGAGCAGCACGACGTCGTCCTGCACCTGCGAGGCGGCGAACCGCAGCGGCGGCTCGCCCAGCGAGTCCTCGTCGCCGAACCGGAACCGGCGGGAGACGCCGAGCCTGGCGTTGTGCCAGTGGAATCCGCGATCGCCGCAGCGGCTCAGCGTCATCGCCGGGTCGGTGTCGGAGGCCTCGGTGAGCAGGTGCAGCAGCGCGTCCCAGGCCGCTGTCCGCATGTGCTCGAGCTCGACGTGCCTGCCGGGGTCGCGGGTGAGGATCGCCGCACGCTCGGCGATCTCGTCCTCGTAGGAGGAGGGGAAGTCCAGGACGGTGCCGCCCCACTCGCCGGCAGCTGTCCGGTGCGCGCGCGGCGCCGGTTCGACGTTGACGCTGTAGCGGTAGCGGTCGCCTTCCAGCGGCCAGGGGAACCGCTGGACCCGCTCGGGCAGGGTCACCGCACGGCCTCCGCGTCGGCTCGGAACCCCAAGTAGGCCCCGCGGTGCCGGGACACGTGCGAGCAGACGTGCAGCGTCTGGCCGCACCCCGAGCAGGTCGTGCGCTCGCCCGGTGACACCGCCGCTGCGGTGTGGGCGGCGCAGTGCGCGCAGTGCACGACCAGCCGGTCCCGCGAGGTGACCTGGCAGCGGACCTCCTCGTCCACGGCCCCGGCGGAGATCGCCCGCGCGCGCAGCGCGAGCACGTCGGCCTCCGGGCCGGCCAGCATCAACCGCCACCCGACCCGGGCGTCCCGCAACTCCGCGTCCAGCGCGTCGAAGGCCTCCTCGGCCCGAGCGGCGTGGACGAGCCGCGCAGGCCGTTCGAGCGCCTCCGCCCAGCCTCGGGTGATCACCGCGGCGGCCTCGCCGATCCCGATGATCGCGAACCGCGTGCCGCAGGGGTCCACGACCACGGACTCCGGCCACTCGGGCAGGCTGGTCCGCGCCCCCACCGCCATCCGCTCGTCCATCGGCACGAGTACACAGAGCCCGGGCACGGCGTGTCAACCGCGCTCACCCAGGTCACGGCGCAGGCCGGCCGGGGGTCACGCCCAGGCGTCGACAGCGTCGACGAGGCTGCGGGTCCAGGCGTCGAGGATGCGGCGGCCCTCGGCTCCGGTGGCTCCCCGGGGGTCGCCGAGCACGCCGTTGGCCGCGACGGCGGCCGTTCCTCCGGCGTGCAGGCGGCCGATGAGCTGCGGCAGCGGGTCTGTGGTGCCGGCCTCGGCCCGCTCGAGGTGGACGGTGTGCGGGCGCAGGGCCAGCATCACCGAGGTCTCGGTGCGCCCGGCGTGGCTGTCGTCGGGAGGGCCCGTGGGAGACCACGCCAACACCCGGCGCCCTTCGGACCGCAGTGTGCGGACGGCGTTGCGCACGGGCACCGCGTTGCCCCCGTGGCAGGAGACGAGCACGACCCCGGCGAAGGCGTCGGCGGAGCGGCCGAGTTCGGTGAGCAGCAGTTCGGTCGCCGCCTGCCCGATGGAGACGGTGCCCGGGAACGCGGCGTGCTCGCCGCTGGAGCCGTAGGCGACGGCGGGTGCGACCACCAGGGTCCGCTGCTCGGCGAGGCGGTCGCACAGGGCGACGGCGATGTCGGTGTCCACAGTGCACGGCAGGTGCGGGCCGTGCTGCTCGGTGGCGCCCACCGGGACCGCGAGCAGCCGGGGTTCGCCGAGTTCTGGCCAGCTCGTCTCGCCGAGGTTCACGCCGGTCCTCCGGTGACCGGGACGCTGCTGCGCCCTCCCCGGTCGGTGAGCACCGGCCGCAGCGCGGTGGTGCTGCGTTCGCGCAGCACCCCGCGCAACACGCCGCACCCGTAGGCGGCGTCCTCGGCGACGCGGGCGAGGGTGTGCCGGAGCGGGTCGAGCTCGCGGGGTTCGGTGAGGTGCCGGGCGGCGACGAGCGCGAGCACGACGCGACCGCGCTTGCTCAGCAGCAGCGGTGGGATCGCCAGCGGGGCCCAGGCGCGTCCGGCGCAGTCGGCGAGGAGCCGTGCGGCGCCGAGGTTCCCGCGAACGGCGAGGGTGATCGACTCGCGGGCGGGGATGCCGAGCGCACCGAGCTTGCGGGTGAGCAGCACCGCCGCGGCACCGGTGACGGCCAGCGCGAGCCGGGGTCGGCCGAGGGCGATGAGCAGCCAGGTGAGCGCGCTCCACGACGAGATCCGCGCGGGGGCGACGTGCTCGCCGTGGCGGCTGCCCAGCGGTCCGGCCGAGCAGCCGTAGCCGTAGCGCTGCCGCAGCAGGGCCGGCCAGCTGGGGCGCGGGGCGTGTTCGACGATCGCGGCGGGTTCGTAGCGGGCCTGGTGGCGGGCGGTGAGCCGCCAGACGAGGTCGACGTCCTCGCCGAAGCGCATGTCCTCGTCGAACCCGCCGAGTTCGGCGAGGACGGTGGTGCGGATGAGCAGCGCGGCGGTGGGCACGTAGCTGATGCGGCTGCCCGGCACCACCGGACCCGCCTGGGAGCCCAGGTCCAGCGGGGAGCAGGTGCGCTCGAAGCGCTCCAGCGCCGAAACCCCCTGCCTGCTGCGGACTCTCGGCGCGACGGCGGCGACCTCGGGAGTGGTGAAGTGCCGCAGGAGGGTGTCCAGCCAGCCGGGCGCGGGGACGGTGTCGGCGTCGAGGAAGGCCACCACCGAGGTGTCGGCGAGCCGCCAGCCGGCGTTGCGGGCCGCCGCCGGGCCGCGCGGGGTGTCGTGCCGGACGGCGGCGCCGGGCACCGGTGTCGGCGAGCCGTCGTCGACCACGACCACCGCCAGCCCCTCGACCGCGGCGAGCAGCTCGTCGGGCAGTGCGCCGTGCACGGGGATGACGACGGTGACGTCCCCGGGGCGCAGGCTCGCCGACTCGTGCTCCGGGTGCACCATCCCGACCCGCACCAGCCGGTGCGCCAGCGAACTCCCGGTGGTCACCGGCTCACCCGCGAGCCAGCCGTCGAGGAGTTCGGCTCCGCGCGGCGTGAGCCGCATGATCCGGTACGGCGAGCCGCCCGCGACGGTCCGCCCCTCGTCCCAGCGCTGCAGGCTCGGGTCGGCCACCAGCTTCATGCCGTGAAGCCTCCGTCCGCGTGCACGACGGTGCCGGTGATGGCGGAGGCGCGCTCGTCGCACAGCCAGCACACGGCGGCGGCGACCTCCTCCGGCTCCAGCAGGCGTTCGACGACCTGGTGGGTCGCGAACTCCTCGACGTCGTCGAGGTCGTAGTAGCCGGCGGTGGCGGTGAGCATGTCGGTGCGGGTCGAGCCCGGCGACACGGCGGTGGCGTTGATCCCGGTCCCGCGCAGGTCGGTGGCCAGTCCCCGGACCAGCCCGACGACCGCGTGCTTGGCCGCGTTGTAGCCGGCGAGGTGGTAGAGCCCCCGGTGCGCGGCGGCTGAGGCCAGCGCGACGAAGCGGCCCGAGCGTGGTTCCGGGCGGCGCAGCATCGCCGGAACGGCGGCGCGGGCCAGGTGGGCCACGCCGCGGACGTCGATGTCGAGGAGCAGGTCGAGCTCGGCCTCCGGGGTCTCCCACAGCGGCGTTCCCCCGGCCATGACCGCGGCCGCGCCGACCGCGGCGTCGAGCCCGCCGAACTCGTCCTCGGCGACCCGGACAGCCTCGGCGAGCGCGGCCGCGTCGCGGACGTCGGCGACGACCTCGCGCACCGCGCCGGGGTGCTGTTCGGCGAGCTCCCGCAGCTGCTCGCGGGTGCCGAGCGGGTACGGCACGCCGGGCAGGTCGGCGCAGACGTCGAGGGCGACGACGTTCCAGCCTTCGCTCGCGAGCCGCCGCACCACGGCGGCGCCCACGCCGCGGGCGGCTCCGGTGACGATCGCGACGCGGCTCATGGGCGGTACCCGTGCCGTTCCAGGTAGGACAGCAGCTCGTCGGCCGCTTCGGCGGCGTCGAGCGGACCGACGACGGTCGGCGGGGTGCGGTCGACCAGCGCTCCGGTCAGCTCCAGCACCCGCTGGTGCGCGCTGTGCCCGCTGGGGGGCGGGCATGCGCGCGGTCGCGGACGCCGGGCGCGGGTGCTGACGACGTCGCCCCGGGGAGGCGCGGGCGTCCACGGCACCACGTCGATCTCGGCGTCCTGCGCGGCGAGCACCGCCGGGAGCGAGGCGCGGCGCAACCGCAGGCCGCCTTCCACGGAGACCACGGCGGGGCTGGGCAGCCGCAGGACCTCGCGGGCGCCCCGGTCGAGGCGGCGGTGGGCCAGCAGCCGATCGCCGTCGAGTTCGAGGTGGAGCACGCCGAGCGCTTGGGCGGCACCGAGGTGGGCGGCGAGGAACGCGGGGGTGGCTCCCGTCCCGCCGTCGGCGGACCGGTCGCCGCACAGCACCAGGTCCGCGTCGGCGGCAGCGGCGGCCAGGGCGTCGGCGGCGGATCCGCCGTGCGCCACCGCGTGGGGTTCGCACGGCGTGTCGAGGTCGATGCGGGTCGCCCGGTGGGCTCCGGCTGCGAGCGCGTCCCGCACTCCCCCCTCCGCGTCGGCCGGGCCTGCGGTGATGGCGTGCACCTGACCGCCGGTGCGCTCGGCCAGCCGGAGCGCGTGCTCCAACGCCGCGTGCTCGGCGGGGGTCTCGCCCCGGTGCCCGCTTCCCAGCGCGCCGGTGAGCGGGTCCACCTCGACCCGCTGCCAGGACCGGCTCACAGCCACTGCGACGCGCACGTCCTCACCCCTTCCGGAACACGACGCCGTGACCGCCGTCGGGGTAGGTCCAGCTGATGGCGCCCACGTTGTTGCAGATCTGGTAGCAGGTGCCGCACTCGAAGCACTGCTCGTAGTTGAACAGGATGCCGCCGTCGCCGGTGGGCACGAACAGCTTCGCGGGGCAGGCCGACACGCAGGCCTGGGTGGTGCAGGAGCGGCAGACCTCGGTGTCGACGGTGATGTGCGCGCGCTCGCCGACGTCGAAGTCGACGGTGCCCATGCGGTCCTCGAACGAGATGCCCCGGTACATGATCGCCTCCTCAGCCGAAGGTCCGCAGACCGGTCCAGGCGTCAGCGGCCAGTTGCCGCAGGCGGACGCCGTGCCGGGCGGCGGTGTCCCGGAAGAGCTTGCCCAGACCGGGTTTCGGCGCCGGGTTGCCGACGGTGAACACGCCCTGGGCGAAGTCGCAGAGCACCTTCGGGTACTGCTGCTGCACCCGGTCGGAGAGGACCAGGCCGGGCGCGCGTTGCAGCCGCTTGTGGTCGGCGAGCACGAAGTTCCCCTCGAGCCGCTGCCGGTAGCCCTCGAGCCCACCGCCGTTCTCGACGGCTTCGGCCGCGGTGCGGCCCGCTGCGAGACCGGACCCGAGGGCGAAGTTGACGCCCTCGAGCCAGATCCCGGCCGCCAGGCACATCGCCGCCGCGTCACCGGTGACGAGCATCCCCGGGGTGGACAGCGGTGGCATGCTGCGGTACCCGCCCTCGGGGATGAGGTGCGCGGAGTACTCCTTGAGCTCAGCGCCGCGCAGGTAGGGCGCGATGGCGGGGTGGGCCTTGAGGTCGGCGAGCACGTCCTCGGGGCGCCGGCCGGATTCGGCGAGGCCGGTCAGCGAGAGGACGACGCCGACGCTGACCGTGTCGCGGTTGGTGTAGAGGAACCCGCCGCCGGCGATCTCGCCCGTGCCGCCGAGGACCTCGAAGTCCGCGCCCTGGTCCCCGCTGAGCTGGAAGCGCTCGTCGATGGTTCCGCGCGGCAACGACAGGGTCTCCTTGACGCCGAGCGTCTGGTGCTCGGGGTCGGTCCCGGGCAGCAGCCCGGCCTGCTTGGCGAGGAAGGAGTTGACGCCGTCGGCGGCGATGACCACGCGCGCGCGGATGTCGCCGTCGGGCCGGTCGGTGCGCACGCCGACGACGCGGCCGTCCTCCCGCAGCACGTCGGTGGCCACCGTGGAGGTCACCAGCCGCGCACCCGCCTCGACGGCCTTGCCCGCCAGCCACGAGTCGAAGTCCGCGCGGTAGGTGGTCATGCCGTTGTAGGGCGCGCTGCCCCAGTCCTCGGTGCGGAAGTCGACGGTGAGGGCTTGGTGGTCGGTGAGCACCATCGTGCTGCGGCGGGTCACCCAGCGCTGCACCGGCACCTCGCGCCACCACTCGGGCAGCACCTCGTCGAGGACCCGGCCGTAGACGACACCGCCGTAGACGTTCTTGGAGCCGGGGAACGGCCCGCGTTCGAGCAGGATGACGCTGCGCCCGGCGCGGGCGAGTTCGAGCGCGGCGGCCGATCCGGCGGGACCGGCGCCGACCACCACGGCGTCCACTTCAGGCATCTCGTCTCCGGCGGTCGAGTTCGCGCAGGACTTCGGGGGCGTCGGCGATGATGCCGAGGTCGGCCATCGCCGTCATCGGGCAGGACGGGTCGGTGTTGATGCTGACGACGTGCTCGGGCCGGCCCAGGCCTCCGGTGTGCTGGGTGGCGCCGGAGATGCCGAAGGCGACGTAGAGCTCGGGGTCGACGACGACACCGGTGGTGCCGATCTGCCGGTCGTGCCCGGCCCACCCGGCGTCGGTGACCACCCGGGTTGCTCCGGCGGAGGCGCCGAGCCAGGCGGCGACCGCGGTGAGCGTGCGCATCACGGCGGCTCCGTCCTCACCGCGCCGCACCAGCCCGGCTCCGCCGCCGAGGATGCGACCGGCTTCGGTGAGCTCCACGGTCTCCGGTTCGGGGTCGCGGACCTCGACCAGCTCGACGTCGAGCACCTCGGCCGGTGCCGCGGTGATCTCGACGGGTTCTGGTGGTGCGAGGGGTCGGCCGACGCCGCGCACACCCGGTGCGAGGGTGACGACCACCGGCCCGTCGAAGCGGACCCGCAGCTCCACCGCGTCGTCCACCCTGGACAGGTCCGCGGTGCTCGTCCCGCAGCGCACCGCACCGGCGTGCAGCGGTCTGCCGGTCGTGAAGGCCAGGCGGGGTGCGAGGTCGCGTCCGTCGGGCGAGGCGGGCAGCAGCACCACCCGCACCTCGTCGAGCAGCGGTGCCAGCGTCGCGGCAAGCGAACCGGGCACGACGTGCGAGGATTCGACGGTCCAGGTGGCGCGAGCGGCCGTGAGCTCCTTCGCGGCGCGGACCGTGCCCGTGCCGGTGAGCAGCACCGCGCCGCCGGCTTCGGCGACGGTCTCGTCGGCGCCTGAGGGCAGTGCGCCGTCGCGGACGACGACGACCGCCAGCACCTCGGGCAGCGCGTTCACAGTCCCACCGCCACTCGGTGCCCTTCGACCACGGCCGCGTGGGCGCGGCGCGGTGCGAGGCAGTCCCCGACGCGGTGCACCGGGAACGGCGCGTCGCGCAGCTCGTGCCACAGCTCCTCGACCGGGCTCTGGTGCACCGCGCACACCACCCAGTCGAAGGTGAACTCACCGGTCTCGCCGGTGGTGTGCTTGAGGATCTGCAGCGACACCCGCTCGCCCTCGGCGGAGGCGGCCATCACGACCTCGTCGGTGCGCTGCCCGATCCCCTTGGCGTGCGCGCGGATCTGGAAGGTCTCCATGTCCAGCGTGACGCCCAGGTCCTGGCAGACGACCATGCCCGGGGTGCTGATCTGCACCCGGCAGCCCCGGTCGGCCAGCAGCTCGGCGACCGACGAGGCCTGGTGGAAGCCGAGCTCGTCGACGACGAGCACGTCGCCTTCCGGGGACGCGCCTCCGGCGAGCACGTCCCGGACGTCGACGACGCGCTCGAGGTCACCGGCCCAGTGCGGTGGTTGCGGGCGCGCTCCGGTGGCCAGCACGACGGCGTCGGGGTGCTCCTCGCGCAGCAGCTGCGCGGTGGCCTCGACGCCGGTCTTGACGTCGACCCCGTGGCGCTCGCACTCGGCGCGCAAGTTCCGCACGATGTCGAGGAATTCGGCGCGTCCCGGCACGCTCGCGGCTTGTGCGACCTGCCCGCCGGTCTCGGCGGCCCGTTCGAAGAGCGTGACGTGGTGGCCGCGTTCGGCGGCGGTGGCCGCGGCCTGCAGCCCGGCCGGTCCGCCGCCGGCCACCAGCACCCGGTGCCGCCTGCGCGGCATCGGCAGCACGGTGGACTCCCGTCCCGTGCGCGGGTTCTCGATGCAGCCGAGCCAGCGGTTGAGGCCCATCCGCCCGACGCACTCCTGGTTGCAGGACAGGCACGTGCGGATGTCGGTGGCGTGCCCGGAACGCGCCTTGGCGGCGAAGTCCGCGTCGGCGATCTGCCCGCGCACCACGCCGACCAGGTCGCAGTGCCCCTCCTCCAGGGCTCGCTCGGCCTGCAGCGGGTCCTTGATGCGTCCGACGCCGACGACCGGCAGGTCCACCGCCTGCCGGATGGCGTTGGAGATGAACAACGCGTACCCCGGCGGGATGGCCATCGAGGCCTCGATCATGTACAGCGTCGAGGTGGCCACGCCGATCGAGGTGTTGATGTAGTCGACCTGGCCGGTCGCCTCCACCATCCGGGCGACCTCGACCGCCTCGTCGATGGTGGTGCCGCCTTCGATGAGCTCGTCACCGCAGATCCGCACGCCGAGCGCCCGGTCCGGGCCGAGGGCCTCGCGGACCGCAGCGATGATCTCCAGCAGGATGCGGGCCCGCCCGGCCAGCGAACCCCCGTACTCGTCGGTGCGCTTGTTGGTGGCCGGGGACAGGAACCCGCGGACGATCGAGGAGTGCGAGCACTGCAGCTCCACGCCGTCGAAACCGCCTTCCGCGCAGTGCGCCGCCACGGTGCCGTACCCGGCGACGACCTCCGCGATCTCGCGGGGGTCGATGGCCTTGGGCACTTCGCGGAACATCGGGTCCGGCACCGCCGAGGGCGCCCACACCGGCAGCCGCGAGTACATCGAGGACGCCTGCCCGCCGTTGTGGTTGAGCTGCGCGAAGATCGGCGTCCCGTGAGCGTGCACGGCCTCGGTGATGCGCCGGTACCCCGGGATGACCGAGGGGTGGAAGCCGTGGATGAGCTTCTCGTAGGGCCAGTCGGTCGGGTGGGTCGAGTGCTCTTCGGTGATCACCAGCCCGGCGCCCCCCGCGGCGCGCGCCGCGTAATAAGCGGCGTGCTGCTCGCTGGGGTGGCCGTCCTCCGCGTAGTTGGTGAGGTGCGCGGAGAACACGATGCGGTTCGACACCGTCACCGGACCCAGCCGCAGCGGGGAGAACAGGTAGCGGCTCATCGCAGACCTCCCGCCACCCGGCGGCCTTCCAGGACCGCCTCGTGGATCGTGCGCGGTGCCACGCAGTCGCCGATGGGCGTGCCCTCCAGGCTCTGGTCCGGCAGCCGGTGTCCGCAGTGGACCACCGCGGCCCCCGGGCGGTGCCGGGTCTCGGCGGTGTGGACGTCCTCCAGCACGACGTGGTCGGCGTGCACTTCGCGCAGCAGGGAGCGCTTCTCGAGCGCCACCCCGGCCCGTTGCAGCCGGGCGTTGGCGTCAGCGAGGTCGCCGGTCAGCGCGAGTTGCGTGCCCACCACCTGATCCTGCGTCACGATTGCCGTCTCCACACCCCGGCTCGCCAGCAACTCGGCCACGCCGACTCCGACGTGGTCGCCCACGGGGTCGTGCACGACGACCGGGCCGCCGGGAACCTCTCGGCTCACCGCCTCGACGACGTCGAGCACCACGCCTCCCTCGACCTTGAACCCCCAGGGCCCGGGCACCGACCCGGTGGCCACCACGACCTCGTGTCCGGCCAGATCCTCCGGGCCGGCTTCGGTGCCGAGGCGCACGTCGACGCCGAGCCGCCGGACCTCCTGCTCCAGCCACTCGACGAAGTTCCACAACCGGCCTCGGCCGGCCAGTGCGGCGGCGTGCCGCACCGCGCCGCCGACCTGCTCGCACCGCTCGACGACCTCGACAGCACGCCCGCGCGAGGCCAGCACCCGAGCGGCTTCCAGCCCGGCGGGGCCGGCGCCCACCACCAGCACCGGCTCCCGCGCGCTGCGGGCCGGTGCCGGGTCCTCCTCGGTCTCATGACCGGCCGAGGGGTTGACGACGCAGCTGACCAGGGGGTTGCGGTTGTCGCGGACGGCGCACTTCTGGTTGCACAGCACGCACGGGCGCACCGGGGTCCCGCTGCGGGTCTTGGTGACCAGGTCCGGGTCGGCGATCTGGGCGCGGGTCATCTCGACGAGGTCCGCGACGCCGTCGTCGAGCGCCCACTGCGCCTGGCCGGGGTCGACGACGCTGCCCTGCAGGACCACCGGAGTGCTCCCGGCGACCTCGCGGATCGCGCGGCACAGCTCGACGTTGAAGCCGGGTTCGGTGTGCAGGTCCGGCCGGGTGGCCGAGGTGCCCATCGCCGATCCCCGGACGACCACGAGCAGGTCGACCTCGTCACGGACCGCCTCGACGATCCCCGCAGCGGCGTCGGGCGTGATGCCGGCCCACGGGGCGAGCTCGTCGCAGGACAGCCGCAGTGAGAGGACGCCGTCCCCGATCGACTCGCGCACCGCGGCGAGGACCTCGCGCACCAGCCGGGTGCGGTCGGTGCCGTGGTCGTCGCCGCGGTGGTTGGTCAACCCGGACAGGAACTGCCGCAGCAGCGAGTGCTGGCCGGCGTTGACCTCGACCCCGTGCAGCCCGCTGCGCACCGCCTCACCCGCGGCCGAGGCGAAACCGGCCACCAGCTCGGCGATCTCGGCCTGCTCGAGCTCTGCGGGCATCTCGCGGCTGGCCACGTCGGCCACCCGCGAAGGCGCCCACAGCACGCGCTGCGAGAACGCCGAAGAACCCTGCGACCCCGCGTGTCCCAGTCCGGCGAGCACGACCGTCCCGTGTGGGCGGCACGCTTCGGCGACCTCGGTCCACCCGGGACCGCAGCGCGACGCCAGCGGCGCGCGCTCGTAGGGCCAGTCGGAGTCGTGCACGCTCGCGATCTCGGTCACCAGCACGCCGGCACCACCCGCGGCGCGTGCGGCGTAGTAGGCGACGTGCCGGTCCGAGATGTCCCGGCCCCGACCGAGGTTCGTCTCGTGCGGGCCGAACAGCACCCGCGACGGGGCCGAGGTCCGGCCGATCACGACCGGTTCGGTGAGCTTCACGGCTCGCCCACCAGCGGCGACGAGTCGCACGGCTTGGCGGGCACGGCGGGCATGCCCAGCCCGACCTTGCGCTGGGACGACCGGGAGTGGTCCTGGGTCGCCTTCGGCAGCGCACCCTTGTCCACGATGGACAGCGCGGTTCGTCCGTGCCCCTGCACGCACTCCGGATCCGGTCCGTCCAGCGGCAGACCGGTGAAGAACTTCGCCGCCATGCAGCCGCCCTGGCAGGCGTCGAACTGCGAGCAGGAGGCGCACGCACCCGCGGACTGCGGCTGCCGCAGGTCGTTGAACAGCTCCGATTCCCGCCACACGCGGGCGAAACCGCCCTCCTCGCGGACGTTCCCGCCCTTGAACACGTCGTGGATCGCGAAGGGGCACGCGTAGACGTCTCCGACCGGGTCGATCAGGCACACGACCCGGCCCGCGCCGCACAGGTTCAACCCCGGCAACGGCGTGGAACCCAGCGCGTTGAGGTGGAAGAAGGAATCCCCGGTCAGCACCTGGTCGCCGTGGGTGACCAGCCAGTCGTAGATCTGCCGCTGCTGCGCGTCGGACGGGTGCAGCTCGTCCCACACGTCGGCGCCGCGGCCGGAGGGCCGCAGCCGGGTGATGCGCAGCTGCGCGCCGAACCCGTCGGCGATGGACTTGAAGTCGTCGAGCTGGTCGACGTTCTGGCTGGTCATCACCACTGAGATCTTGAAGTCGCGCATGCCCGCCGCGGAGAGGTTCTCCAGCGCGCGCATCGCCATGTCGAACGACCCGGGCCCGCGCACGGCGTCGTTGACCTCACGGGTGGCGCCGTCGAGGGAGATCTGCACGTCGACGTAGTCGGTGGCGGCCAGCCTGCGCGCGCGTTCGGCGTCGATGCGCAACCCGTTCGTGGAGAACTTGACCCCGACCTGGTGGTCGATGGCGTAGTCGAGGAGTTCCCAGAAGTCGGGCCGCACGGTGGGTTCACCACCGCCGACGTTGACGTAGAAGACCTGCATCCGCTGCAGTTCGTCGATGACCGCCTTCATCTCGGCGGTCGACAGCTCGTCGGGATCACGCCTGCCCGAGGAGGACAGGCAGTGCTCGCAGGCGAGGTTGCAGGCGTAGGTCCACTCCCAGGTCAAGCAGATCGGGGCGTCCAGCCCGCCCTTGAACTGCTCGACCAGTGCCGGAACAGCAGCAGTAGAAGTCATCTCGGCTCACTTCGGTCGAGTGGGCGTGTTTGCTCAGCGGTGCGGGTAGCAGAACCTGAGCGGCTCTGCGGCTCCGTGCGCCGCTCCTTGAGCAGGTCACGACGCGGCGTCGCGGCGTACTCGCCACGAAGCCGGCCAGAACCTGCGGCGGTGCACGGTGAGTCCCCTCTCGGAAGAGCGGCTGCCGCCGCATCTTCATGCGGGTCAGCCGTGCGCGAAACATGGTGGAAGGGAGACTTCTTCTGGGTTTGCCGCCGTCACCGCGCGAAGTGGTGGTCAGTCTTGGGGGCGGATCATGTCTGAGTTGGCCAGGGAGGCCAGGGCGTTGCGGAACTGCGAGCGCCGTTGCTCGGGAACGGTCGCCAGCGCGTCCTCCACGCTGGCGTGCTCGCCGAGCTCACGCACGAGTTCCACCAGTTCGGGCACTTTCAGGAACGACAGCTTCCGGTTGCCGAAGTGGTACGCGAGCGCCCCGAAGGGCTCGGGGCGCAACGCGACCTGGGGGTTCAACCGGTAGCCGCGGCCGACGTCGAACTCCGCGGCGGACACGGTCAGTAGACCCCGCACATGCCGTCGATGGAGACCTCCTCGACGAGGAGCTCCTCTTCGACAACGGGTTCGGTGGCGGTGCTCATGTCGGTCTGCTGGTCGGCCATGCGATGCTCCTCACAGTCTCGAGCTACCATCGACACGGTATTTGCACCGAGTGCACTTTCACAAGACGTGGAGCGGGATCCGTTGCGGTCTGACACTTCTGGAGCAGCACAGCGACCTGGTGGACGCCGAAAGGTGACCAGTGCGGCGGAATTGGAGAAGGTCGCCTTCGACCTGTTCGACGAGCAGGGGTTCGACCGCACCACGGTCACCGACATCGCGGCCGCGGCGGGCATCGCGCGTCGCACGTTCTTCCACTACTTCCCGTCGAAGAACGACATCCCGTGGGGGGACTTCGACTCCGGCCTGGAGCGGATGCGCGCCGAGTTCCGCGCGCTGCCGGAGGAACTACCGCTGATGGACGCGGTGCGGCACTGCCTGGTCGAGTTCAACCGGGTGCCCGGCGAGCAGGTCCCCGACCACCGCAGGAGGATGCGGCTGATCCTGGGAGTGCCCGCGCTGCAAGCGCATTCGACGTTGCGCTTCGAGTCCTGGCGCGAGGTGGTGGCCGAGTTCGTCGGTCGCCGCATCGCCCAGCCCTCCACCGCGCTGACCCCGCAGACGGTCGCGCACGCCACGCTCGGCGTGGCTCTGTCGGCGTACCAGCACTGGCTGGACCACCCGGAGCTGGAGCTCTCGGACCTGTTGGACACGGCGATGCGCGAGCTCGCACTCGCGCACACCGGATGACGAGACGCAGCGGGCTCCGCGCACCAGGAGCGGTGCGCGGAGTCCGCGGAGCTGCTCAGGTCCGGTCAGCCGGACCGCCGAGCGACGTGCTCGATCAGTAGTCGGCGTCGGTGTAGCGGATGATGCCGCGCAGGTTCTTGCCGGCCCGCATGTCCGCGTAGCCGTTGTTGATGTCCTCCAGCTTGTACTCGGTGGTGACCAGCTCGTCGAGCTTGAGCGTGCCGTTGCGGTAGTGCTCGAGCAGTCGCGGGATCTGGGTGCGCGGGCTGACACCGCCGAAGATCGCGCCCTGGACCCGCTTCTGCAGCAACGTGAGCTCGAACAGGCTGAGCTGGGCGTCGATCTGGTCGGCGCGGCCCATGCCGGTGACCACGACCTGCCCGCCCTTCTTGGTCATCGACAGCGCCGGCTGCAGGTGCTCGCCGGTGGTCTCGCCGATGCAGATCAGCACTTGGTCGGCCAGCTGACCCCAGGTCAGCTCGTTCACCGCCTCGTGCGCCTCCTCCATCGAGGCGAAGGAGTGCGTGGCGCCGAGCTCTTCGGCCTTGGACCGCTTGAAGTCCACCGGGTCGACGGCCACGACGTAGCGTGCGCCCGCCGCGGCCGCGCCCTGCACGGCGTTGATGCCGACACCGCCGCAGCCCACGACCACGGTGGTGTCACCGGTGCGGGTCTCGCCGATCTCGGTGGCGGTGCCCCACCCGGTCGAGACACCGCAGCCCAGCAGCGCGGCCTTCTCGAGCGGGATGTCGTTCTCGATGGTCTGCACCGACGCCTGGTTGACCGTCACGTACGGCGCGAAGGTGCCCAGCAGGCACATCGGCGCGGCCGGCTTGCCCTGGTAGGTGATGCGGTGACCGCCGGAGATCGCCTCGCCCGTCAGCAGGTTCGCGCCGGCGTCGCAGAGGTTCTGCATGCCCTTGGCGCAGGCCCGGCAGCGGCCGCAGCCGGGGATGAAGGTGAGCACCACGTGGTCGCCCTCGTTGATCCCGGTGACGCCGGGTCCCACCTTCGTGACCACACCGGCGCCCTCGTGCCCGCCCACGGCGGGGTAGATGGCCACCGGGGTGGCGCCGGTCCGCAAGTGCTCGTCGGAGTGGCACAGGCCCGAGGCCGCGAGCCTCACCTGCACTTCGCCTTCGATCGGATCGCCCAGTTCGATCTCTTCGATTTCCCAGTCCCTGCCCGGCTCGTGCAGAATCGCGGCCTTCGTCTTCATAACCACTCCTCGTCGAGTGCGGAAGAACATGCGCGTCCGAGAATGAGAACCCGGTCACGCTGAAGTCAAGGCCGAGATCGGACGATCAGCAGCGGCGCCGGGGAGTGGTGGATGAGCTTGTGGCTGGTCGATCCCAGGTGAGCGCCCGCGACACCGCCTCGTCCGTGCGCGCCGACGATCACCAGTTGTGCCTCGGTCGAGTGGTTGATCAACGCGTTCACCGGAGAGCCCCGGTTCACGATCCGCTGCACGTCGACGTTGGGGTAGCGCTCCCGCCACCCGGCCAGCGCCTCGGCGAGGAACAGCTGCTCCTGCTCGGCGACCTCCTCGGCGGGCAACCGGGTTCGCAGCCACCTCAGGTCGAGGCCGACGACCTCCCAGGTGTGCACGACGTGCAGCTGTTCGCCGAGGTCGTCGGCCCTCCGGAAGGCCTCGGCGAGCACCGGTTCGGCCGATTCGGCGTCGTCGACACCGGCGACGACCGGTCCGGCGGTGGGGAAGGTCGGCGGGTCGCCCACGTCCGGGACCACGACGACCGAGCCGTGCGCGTGCGAGGCGACCTTGACCGCCACCGCGCCGGCCAGCAGGCCGGTGAACCCGCCGAAGCCGCGGTCGCCGACGACGAGGAGCTCGGCGTCGGCCGACTCCGCCACGAGCACCCGCTCGGGTGAACCGGCGATGGCCGCGGAGGTCACCTTGACGTCGGGCTGCTGAGCCTGGACGTGCTGCACCGCGTCGTCGAGCCAGCGCGCGACGTTGGGCCGCAGGTGCTCCTTGCCCGGGTGCTCCGTCGGGTCCGCGTAGACGATCCGCAGCCCGCTCCCCCGCCGCACCGCTTCGCGCGCCGCCCAGGCCGCCGCGTTGCGCGCGACCGCCGAGCCGTCGACTCCCACCACGACGTTCATCACGGCCTCCCCCGTCGATCCCTTCCAGGGTGCTCGAACGGAGCAGGACTCGCCTTCCGGATCAGTGCGGCAGGCGGCCCGGCACGAGCAGCTCGGTGTTGCGGTCGGTGGAGCTGCCGAGCTTCTCCAGGTCGGTGTGCGGGTCGTTGAAGGACAGCTCCCGGTACAGCGAGGCGAGCGCCGCGGGCGAGCGGTCGTCGTAGTCGGCCTGGTAGGGGCTGTCGGCCTCGACCAGGGTTGTGAACAGCGACAGCGTGCCGTCGCGGTTGTCGGCGATCTCGACGACCCGCGCCAGTTGCGGGAAGTCGACGTGCGAGGCGGTGCTGATCTCCCAGAAGCCGCGTTCGGGCTCGTCGGCCGGGTGCGCGGTGATGGTGTTGCGGTGGGTGTGGCCGTTGACCCAGGCCAGCACGTTGGGGAAGCGCTGGAGCAGCCGGACCACGCCGTCCCCGCCCACCCGGGGCTCACCGGGCGAGCGGAAGTCCGGCCACAGCGCCGTCATGGTGTCCGAGGTGTGGTGGCTGAACACCACGAACAGCTCGTCGGTGACGAGCTGGGACTGCTCGCGCCCGAGCGCGTCGTAGTAGGTCGAGCTCCCGCTGGTGAGCACCTCCTCCAGCCACCGGTGCTGGCTGAGCCCGAGCGAACCCTCGGCGAGACCGGCGGTGTTGGTGCTGTCCAGCGCGATCCCGGTGACGCCCGGCGCGATCCGGAACGTGTAGTGCGGCCGGGGGTCGTCGGCGTCGAAACCGTGCCCGACCGGTCCCGGTCCGGTGTTGGCCTCGTCGAGGTGGGCGGCGATGAACTGCTCCGTGGTGAAGGGGTGCCGCCGCTCGTCCGGGGTCACGGTGCGCACGACGGCGTTGCCGCCCAGGACCGCCTGCCCGGAGACCTCGCGCTCGCCGTGCAGCATCTCGGCGATGGCGGCGGCTTCCCGCTCGTCCCGTCCGATGATCTTGCGATCACCGGTGTACCAGTCCTCCACCCGCGGGATGACCTGGTCCGCGAGGGTGCCCATGACGCTGTTGTCGTGGTTGCCGAACACCGCGTACCACGGGATGTCCAGCCCCGGGCTGCTGAAGGGCCGCAGGGCGTCGGTGAGCAGGCCTGGCAGCGCCGGGAAGCCCCGCTCGCGGAAGCAGTCCCGCAGGCCCCCTTCGGGATGCCAGTACAGCGGGTCGCCCGAGTCCTGGACGCCTTCGTAGTGGGCGGCACCGGTGTTCTGCGCGAGCGGCCCTCCGTTGAGGACGGCGAAGTACCAGTCGAGCTCGGCGAACTCGTGGTTGTCGGTGCTGTCGCCGGTGGTGATCACGAAGTCGACCGGCGTCCCGGTGGCCGGGCCGGTGCGCAGCGCGTTGACCCGCTGCACCAGGTGCGCTGCGGCCAGTGCGCCCATCGTCTCCTGCGGCCGGAAGGCGCCTCCGGCCAGCGGGTGCAGGTACTCGAAGCGCGCCGGGCTCTGCGCGTCGGCGATGTGCAGGTCGGTGAACTGCGTGAACGCGGTGACCGGCACGCGCCGGTCGATCCGGCCGGGATCGGCGACGGCGAGGTCGTTGCGGACCACTCGCGGCCAGCCGGGTCCGGCGACCAACCGCCGGTAGCCCTCCCCGGTGGCCGGCCGAGCCGCCACGTCGAGGGTCGTGGGCACCGTCCGGGAGCCCGCCAACCTGGACGTGGCCGGGGCGGTGCCCGCCCCACCCAGTGCCATGCCCGTCATCCCCGCGGCCAGCATGAACCCGCGCCTGCTCACATCCGCCATGTCCCGTCCTCTGATCAACTCGCAGCTGATCAGAAAACCTTTCACGTTCTGCGGGTGCGGAACACCTCGGTTCAGGTGAAAAGCGGGCGAACGGCGGTGGAACGCTCAGCTGATCGCGTCCGTCGGCAGCAGCGCGTGCACACCCCAGGTCTCGTTGGCGATCTGGGTGATGCGCATGTCCACGGTCGCGCTGGCCAGGGCGAGCGCGGAGGGCCGGTCCAGGGCTTGCTCGATCTGCAACCAGTCCACCACCGCGCTCAGCGCCGTCGCGGTGGCCTCGTTGAGGTCGGCGTCGAACCCGAAGGTGACCAGGCCCGCGGGTGTCTCGGCGTGCACGCCGGGAACCGGGCGGTCCACCACGAGGTCCAGCCGCACGCGGGTGGTCATGCCGCACTCGATCGCGGTGCCCCCGACCTCGCCGTCGCCCTGCCTGGCGTGCCCGTCGCCGAGCAGCAGCATCGCGCCCGGGACGGTGACCGGCAGGTACAGCGTCGAGCCCGCGACGAGCTCGCGGCAGTCGATGTTCCCGCCGCCCTCGGCGCGCGGCGGGATCGTGGAGTGCTCGCCGGGCGCGTCCGGCGGCATGCCGACCACGCCGAGGAACGGCTGCAGCCGCACGGTGTGCCCGTGCTGGTCGGTACCGGTCTCGCCGTCGAGCTCCCACAGCAACCAGGTCCGCTCGGCCCCGGCCACCCGCAACCGGCGCATCAGCCAGTTGTCCTTGCCCGCGGTCGCCGTCCAGCCCCACTCCGCGGGGACGAGCTCCTCGAAGTGCACCGCCAGCACCATCCCGGGCTTGGCGCCGCGCACCGCGATCGGCCCGGTCAGGCAATGCCCTCGTGGCTCGGCGAACAGCATCGGGCGGGACTCGCCGGGAACCCGCTGCCGCTGCAGGTGTCCGCGGCAGTCGAGCGACTGCACCGACACCACAGCACCGGCGTCCACCGTGAGCACCGGCGCGACGTCCCGGTCGAACACGTCGACCACGGTGCCCGCTTCCGCCCTGACCTTCGACGAACCCTCCACTCCTGCCACGGGCACCACCCAACCAGGGCGGACGCCCGTGGCCAAGCGAGCGGCCCCCTCAGCGGTGGGTGGCGTCGAGCGCGGCGCGCACGATGCTGCCGGTGTCCAAGCCGTGGTGGCGGTAGACGTCGTCGAGTGAACCGGACTGCCCGAAGCCCGTGACGCCCAGGTGGACGGCCGGGGTCCGGTTGACGCCGGCGAGGAACGCCAGCGCGTGCGGGTGTCCATCCAGGACGGTCACCAGCGGACGCGCCCGCTCCGCCGGGAACACCTGGTCCAGCACGCCCCGGTCCGCGTCGCCCCGGTGCGCGCGGAACAGCAGGTCCGCGCTGGTCACGCACACGACGTCGGCGCCGATGCCCTGGGCGGCCAGCCGATCGGCCGCGGCCAGCACCTCGGTCATCAGCGCGCCTGTCCCGACCAGCGTCACCTGCGGGTCGGGGTCGCGCCGAAGCGCGTACGCCCCGCCGACGACCTGGTGGCGACGTCGCTCGCGGGCTGCCAGGTCGGTGGGCACCGAGGCCAGCGACTGGTCCACCGGACGGGTCGACAGCCGCAGGTAGGACGAGGAACCACCCGGCCTGCCGAGCTGGGACATCGCGGCGAGCAGGCACCATTCGGTGTCGAGGGCGAACGCGGGTTCGTAGCTGGTCACGCCCGGCTGCTCGAGGCCGATCGAGGGCGTGCCGACCGACTGGTGCGCGCCGCCCTCGGGCGCCAGGCTCACCCCGGAGGGCGTACCGACCAGGATCGACTGGCCGCCCGCGTAGACGCCGAACGACCACGGTTCCAGCGCCCGCCCCAGGAAGCAGTCGTAGACCACGCCGATCGGCAGCAGCGGCTGCCCCCAGCGGCTCCAGGTCGACCCGAGCTCGCCCAGCAGGCTGACCAGGTTCGTCTCGGCGATGCCCAGCTCGATGTGCTGCCCGGCGGGGCGTTCCCGCCAGTGCAGGATCGTCTCGGCGTCGTCGGCGAACCAGTCCACCCGCTCGGACGGCGACCACACGCCGACCTTGTTCAGCCAGCCACCGAGGTTGGTGGTGGAGCTGACGTCGGGCGCCAGCGTCACGATCCGCTCGGCCGCCTGCGGGCACTCGCGGGTGAGGTCGAGCAGGGTGCGCCCCAGCGCGGCCTGGGTCGTGGTGGTGCCGCTCGGCGTGCGGCCGATGTCGTCGGGCAGCCGGGGCGGCTTCACGCGGGCGCGTTCGCGACGGCGCAGCCGGGACGCCGCGTCCGCACAGCGCTCCCCAGCCGGACTGCTCGCCGGGAAGCGGTGCCACGGGTCGTCGAGGTCGGCGCCGACCTGGTCGGCCAACTGCCGCATCTGCTCCTCGGTGAGCAGCGAACCGTGGTTCTGCGGGTGGCCTTCGGTGGCCAGGCCGTAGCCCTTGATGGTGTAGGCGAAGATGACGCTCGGCCGGGTGTCGTCGATCGCCTCGAACGCCGAGTGCAGCGCGTCCAGGTCGTGCCCGCCCAGGTTGCGGATGGCCGCCGCCAGCGTGTCGTCGTCCACTTCGGACAGCAGACGCTCGATCGCGGTGTCACCGGCCGGGATCCGCTCGCGCAGCTGCTGCGGCGTGCAGCGCAGCAGGCGCTGGTACTCGGGGTTGCTCATGCCGTCGACGCGCTCGCGCAGCGCCGCGCCGCCGGGCCGAGCGAACAGCTCCTCCAGCACCTGCCCGTACTTGAGGGTGATCACCTGCCAGCCGGCGGCGGTGAACATGCCCGCGAGCCGGTTGGCCGCGATGTTGGGCACCACGCGGTCCAGCGACTGACGGTTGAGGTCGACGATCCACACCACCTCGCCGAGGTCGGCGACGGTCGGGTCCAGGATCGCCTCCCAGCAGGCGCCCTCGTCGAGCTCGGCGTCCCCGAGCAGCGAGTACTGCCGTCCGGTGCCCACGCCCCCGCCGTGGGTGTCGACGTAGCGGCGGGCCACGGCGCCCCAGATCGGCGCGGTGGCACCGATGCCGACCGATCCGGTCGAGTAGTCGGCCGGGTCCGGGTCCTTGGTGCGGCTCGGGTAGCTCTGGATCCCGCCGAACTCGCGCAGCGTGGTCAGGTGCTCCTCGTCGAGCGCGCCCAGCAGGTAGTTGATCGCGTGCAGCACCGGCGAGGCGTGCGGCTTCACCGACACGCGGTCGGCCGCGGTGAGGTGCTCGAAGTACAGCGCGGTCATGATCGACACCATCGAGGCGCAGGACGCCTGGTGCCCGCCGACCTTGAGCCCCGATCCGTTCGGCCGCACCCGGTTGGCGTGGTCGATCATCGCGGTCGCCAGCCACAGCACCCGCTGCTCGACCTCGCGCAGGTCCGCCGTCTCCGTGCGCGCCCGTTCCACGCTCGTCATCGCGCCTCCTCCGGGTTGCCACATTGCGCTCAGCAGCACACCAACACGACAATCACTGCACAAGACCCGGCTTCACGAACGAGCAATCTGCTCAGCGCGCCGGGCCGGAACGACCGCCGAGGTGAACAGATTGCCCACCGCCGAGCCGCTCGACGACGTCGACGTCCGACTGCTGCTGGCCCTGCGCGAGGAACCGCGGGCGACCGTGGTCGCGCTGGCCGAACGGGTCGGGTTGTCCCGCAACACGGTCCAGGCCAGGTTGGCCAAGCTGGAGCCGAGGCTCGGTTCCTTCGAGCGCCGCATCGATCCCTCGACCCTGGGCTACCCGCTGACGGCGTTCATCACCGTGCAGGTCACCCAGCAGCACCTCGACCGGCTCGCCGATGCGCTGGCTGAGATCCCCGAGGTGGTCGAGGTCTTCGGGCTCACCGGCGAGTCCGACCTGCTCGTGCGGGTGGTCGCCACCGACGCCGACCAGCTCTACCGGATCGCGGGACGCGTCCTCGACACCCCGGGCGTCGAGCGCACCCACTTCTCCCTCGCGATGCGCACCCTCGTCGAGTACCGCCTCACCCCGCTACTCGCGGACAAGCTCCGCCCGGACGCCGAGTAGGCGCACCGGGCGGTCCAGCGGGAACTTGTCCAGGGCCTGCTGCGCTGCGGCTTCGACCGGTTCGACGTCCCGGGTGGGTGCGGCGAGTGTGACCCCGTGGGTGTGGGTGGCAAAGCGGGAGTCGCGGACCTTGACCACCACCCGGCGGGCCAGCGTGTCGTCGGCGGCGAGGTCCGCGCACACCTGGCGGGCCAGGCGGGTGATCTCGGCGCGCATCGGCTCGACCTCGCGCAGGTCGCGCTGGAAGGTGACCTCGCGGCCGTGCGAGCGGGCGCGGAAGGGCTCGTCGCTGACCGGGCTGGAGTCGTAGCCGTGGGCGAGCGCCACCAGCCACGGGCCGATGTTGGGCCCGAACTCCCCCGCCAGGTCCGCCATCGGGGTCCGGGCCAGGTCGGCGACCGTGGCGATGCCCCGGGCGGCGAGCTTCTTGGCCGTCTTGGTCCCCACGCCCTGCAGCGCGTCGGTGGGCTGGTCGGCCATCACCTCGACCCAGTTGGTGACGTCCAGCCGGAACACCCCGGCGGGCTTGCCCCTGGCGGAGGCCAGCTTCGCGCGCAGCTTGTTGTCCCCGATGCCGACCGAGCAGTTCAGCCCGGTGCGTTCGCGCACGTGGCGCTGGACCAGGCGGGCGGTCTCCACGGCGTCCTCCGTGTCGACCAGCATGAACGCCTCGTCCCAGCCGACGACCTCCAAGATCCCGCCCAGTTCGCCCAACGCGCCCATCACGTCGGCCGAGGCCGCGAGGTAGGTCTCGCGGTCGGCGGGCAGGAAGACCGCCTCCGGGCAACGCGCCGCCGCGGTGCGCAGCGGCGTCCCCGACTTCACGCCGTGGGCGCGCGCTTCGTAGGAGGCGCCGGCGACCACACCGCGCTGGGTCGGGTCGCCCGAGCCGCCGACCAGCACCGGCTTGCCGACCAGCTCGGGGTGCCGCAGCAGTTCCACGGCGACGATGAACTGGTCGAGGTCGATGTGCAGCACCACCCGTTCCACGTGGTCAGCATCGTCGGGAACGCCCGCTTCCGCCAGGTCCCGCGCCGGTGCGCGACACTGGTCCGATGAGCAAGCGGAGCGCCGGGATCCTGCTGTACCGAGCCGAGGGGCCGCGCGTGCTGATCGTCCACCCCGGCGGGCCGTTCTTCACGAACAAGGACGCCGGGGCGTGGAGCCTGCCGAAGGGCGAGCACGACCCCGACGAGGACCCGCGCGCCGCGGCGCTGCGCGAGTTCGCCGAGGAGACCGGCACGTCCCTCGACGGCCGCGACCTGCTGCCGCTCGGCGAGGTGCGCCAGCGCAACGGCAAGGTCGTCACCGCCTGGGCCGTCGAGGGCGACTTCGACGTGGACTCGTTGCACAGCAACACCTTCGAGATCGAGTGGCCGCCCCGCTCCGGCCGCCGGACCTCGTTCCCCGAGGTCGACCGAGCCCTGTGGTGCGATCCCGACACCGCCCGCGAGAAGCTCAACCCCGCGCAGGTGGCCTTCGTCGACCGCCTGCTGGAACAGCTGAAGCGCTGAAACCGGCTGCCCTGGTCGGCAACACTGCTCGCATGGAGAAGATCGAACCGCCGTTGACCGGCGGTGAGCGCGAGACGCTGCGCGGGTTCCTCGACCACCACCGCGACGTCCTGACGCACAAGTGCGCGGGGCTGTCCGGCGAGCAGCTCCGCGAGCCCGCAGCACCGCCGTCCCAGCTGACGCTGCTCGGGCTGGTCCGGCACATGGCCGAGGTCGAGCGCGCCTGGTTCCGGCTGTGCGCCAACGCCGAGCACGACCTGCCCAGGGTGTGGGCGCGGGACGACTTCCAGGTCGCCTTCGACGTCACCGGAGCCGACCCCGCGGAGGCGTTCGCGAAGTGGAACGCCGAGGTGGAGCGCGCCCGCGAGGTCGAGCGCTCGATCGACTCGCTGGACGCGCTGCTGTGGCAGCCGAGGTGGCAGGAACGCGTGACGCTGCGGTTCGTGCTGGTGCACATGATCGAGGAGTACGCCCGGCACAACGGCCACGCCGACCTGCTGCGCGAAGCGCTCGACGGCACGACCGCGGACTGAAGCGACGACGGCCCCGCGCGGTCGCTTTGCTGTGGCGCGACCCCGACACCGCACGCGAGAAGCTCGACCCCGCGCAGGTGACCTTCGTCAACCGCCTGCTGGAAGAGCTGGAGGGCCCGGGCGTGACACGCGGCGAGGCGATTTCCCGCGATCTCGACCAAGCGTTGTGCCCGTGCCGGGATACTGCCGCGATGGACCGGATCGAACCGCCGCTGACCGGCGGCGAACGTGACACACTCGTCGGTTTCCTCGACTACCAGCGGGCCACCCTCGCCGGGAAGTGCGCGGGGCTCGACGAGGACCAGCTGCGGAAGCAGGCCGCACCACCGTCGGAGCTGACGCTGCTCGGCCTGGTCAGGCACATGGCCGACGTGGAGCGCGCCTGGTTCCGGCGGTGCGTCGGCGCCGAGCACGACCTGCCCCGGGTGTGGGGTGCTCATCAGCACGCCTTCGACGTCACCGGGGCGGTTTCCGCCGAGGCGTTCAGCACCTGGGAGGCCGAGGTCGGGAGGGCCCGCGAGATCGAGCGGGCGGTGGAGTCGCTCGACTCGGCGTTCTCCCGGCCCGGGTGGGACGACGACTTCTCGCTGCGGTTCGTGCTGGTCCACATGATCGAGGAGTACGCCCGCCACAACGGCCACGCGGACCTGCTGCGCGAGGCCATCGACGGCAGCACCGGCGAATGACGCAGTCAGGCCCCGCCCGGAGTCGCCGGGCGGGGCCTGACCTGCCGATCCTCAGCCCTCCAGGGAGCTCTCCTTGGTCTCGCGGCTGGCGATCAGGGCGAACAGCGTGATCGCGCCGGCCACCGCCAGGTAGACACCGACCCAGCCCAGGCCGTAGGAACCGGCCAGCCAGGTGGCGATGTAGGGCGCGACCGAGGCGCCCAGCAGGCTGGCCACGTTGTAGGACACAGACGCGCCGGTGTAGCGCACCGCGGTCGGGAACAGCTCCGGCAGCAGGGCGCCCATCGGGCCGAAGGTCATGCCCATCAGGCCGAGCCCGACCACCAGGAACAGCACGGTCGCCACGGTCGAGTGGGCACCGAACCACGGGCCCATGAGCAGGCCGAACACGATGATCGCGCTGGTGGTGACCACGAGCGTGGGACGACGGCCGTAGCGGTCGGCCAGCAGACCCGCGATCGGCACCGTGAGGCCGAAGAACACCACGCCGACCAGCAGCATCACCAGGAACGTGGAGCGCTCGTAGCCCAGGCCGCCCTCGGAGGTCCCGTAGGACAGCGAGAACACCGTCATCAGGTAGAACAGCACGTAGGTCGCCAGCATGATGAACGTGCCCAGCACCAAGGCCTTGAAGTCGGTGCGGAAGACCTGCACGAACGGCACCTTCGCCCGCTCGTTCTTCTCCAGCACCTTCGCGAACGCCGGGGTTTCGCTCAGGCTCAACCGCACCCACAGGCCGACGACCACCAGCACCGCCGAGAGCAGGAACGGGATCCGCCAGCCCCAGGAGGCGAACGCGGCGTCGGACATGACGCCGGAGAGGACCAGGAACAGGCCGTTGGCGAAGAAGAACCCGATGGGCGCACCCAGCTGCGGGAACGTGCCGAACAGCGCGCGTTTGCGCGGTGGCGCGTTCTCCGTCGCCAGGAGCGCCGCACCGCCCCACTCACCGCCCAGGCCCAGGCCCTGGCCGAACCGGCACAGCGCCAGCAGCAGCGGGGCGACGATGCCGATCTGCGCGTAACCCGGCAGCAGGCCGATCACCACGGTCGAAATGCCCATGGTCAGCAGCGAGGCCACCAGCGTCGCCTTGCGGCCGATGCGGTCGCCGAAGTGGCCGAACAGCGCCGAGCCGACCGGGCGCGCCACGAAGGCGATGCCGAAGGTCGCCAGCGAGTTCAGCGTCGCTGCCGCATCGTCCCCCGCCGGGAAGAAAAGGCTCGGGAAGACCAGCACCGCGGCCGTGGCGTAGACGTAGAAGTCGTAGAACTCGATCGAGGTGCCCACGAGGCTGGCGAGCACGACCTGTCGGGTCGAGTTGCGTGGAGCCTGCGGCCCCGATTCCCCGGAGCCCCGCACCTCTGGTGACGAGGCATGGCCGACAGTCATGTGCCGAACCTCCTGATTAACACGAACGGACGAACCCACCTTAACTCTCGGCGACCACGTCCCGAGACGGGGCTCCCGCATCGTGGGCGGTCAGGAGGCCAAGAAGTCCATGATCAGCGCCGTGACCCGAGCCGGGTTGTCCTCCTGGACGAGGTGGCCGGCCTGCGGGATCCACTCCAGCCGGGCGTGCGGGATGCGCCGCGCCAGCTCACGGCCTCGGTCGACCGGGAGCCACGTGTCCTCCTCGCCCCACCCGACGAGCACCGGGTGGTCGAGTTCGCCGTAGCGGTCCTCGACCTCGCGGGTGTAGCGCTCGTCGGCCTGGGCGATCTGCCGGTAGAACGCCGGCTGCCCCACCTCGCCGAGCCACGGCGCGACCACCCGGTCCAGCACGTCCGGCCGCAGCTCCCGGTGCGCCGCGGTGCTCACGTAACCGCGCACCAGCGCCTCGTGCAGGTGCGGTGGCAGCTGGGCGAACACCTCGGCGTTGGCGTTGACCAGCCGGAAGAAGTCCGAGCCCCACGGCCGGACGCTGACCGCGTCGAGCAGCGCCAGCCGCCGGTACTTCACCCCGTCCAGCAGCGCGCTGCGCAGCGCCACGGCCCCGCCGAAGTCGTGCGCGACCACCGAAGGTTCGTTGAGGCCGCAGTGGCGCAGCAGGCCGGTGAAGACCTCCTGCTGCGCCGCCAGCGACACGTCCTGCCCCTCGAACTTCTCCGAGGTGCCGTACCCGGGCATGTCCCACAGGTGGACGCGGTAGTGCGCGCTCAGCGCGTTCGCCACGTCCCGCCACACGAACGAGGAGAACGGCGTCCCGTGCATCAGGACGACCGACTCCCCCTCCCCGAAGCTGTCCCAGCGCACCTCGCCGTGCGGCGAGTCGTACACCTCGGTCAGTTCCCAGCCCATCCCCACCTCCGCAGTCGTGATCACCCGGTCGACGTGACGCCTCAGACGACCGCTTCCTCCTCGTCGGGCGTGTCGTCGGCCCGGAGCGGGAGGGCCGCGAAGGCGGCCGGCGGCTCCTGCCAGCTGGTCGCCGAAGCGCCGTCGCGCACGGCCTTCCAGACGCGTTCCGGCGTGGTCGGCATGTCGATGTGCCGCACGCCCAGGTGCTTGAGCGCGTCGACGACGGCGTTCTGCACCGCCGGGGTGGAACCGACCGTCGCCGATTCGCCGATCCCCTTGGCGCCCAACGGGTTCAGCGGTGTCAACGTCTCGGTGTTGGTCACCTCGAAGGACGGCAGGTCCGCCGCGGAGGGGATCGTGTAGTCGGCCAGGGTCCCGGTCTCCGGGTTGCCCTCGGCGTCGAAGGTGACCTGCTCCCACAGCGCCTGGGCGATGCCCTGCGCGGCGCCGCCGTGCTGCTGCCCGCGCACCAGCATCGGGTTGAGCACCCGCCCGCAGTCGTCGACCGCGATGTGCCGCAGCGGCGTGACCTGCCCGGTCTCGACGTCGACTTCCACGACCGACACGTGCGCGCCGAACGGGAAGGTCGCGCCGTCGGGCGCGAAGTCGACGTTCGCAGCCAGCCGCTCGCCCTCGCCCTCCGCGACCTCGACGAGGTCGGCCCAGGCCACCGTCGCGCTCGGCACGCCGGTCACGCCCAGCCCGCCGTCGGTGACCTCGATGTCGTCGACGTCGGCCTCCAGGCGGGAGGCCGCGAGCTCCTTGGCGCGCTGCAGCACCTCCGTACCCGCCTCGCGCACCGCGCTACCGCCGATCTGCAGCGAGCGGGAGCCGCCGGTCCCACCGCCGCGCGGCACCTCGGCGGTGTCGGACTGGATGAACTCGATCTTGTCCAGCGGGATGCCGAGCGTGTCGTTGACGATCATCGCGAACGCCGTCGCATGCCCCTGGCCGTGCGCGGAGGTGCCGACCCGGATGCGGGCGCCGTCGGCGTGCACCTCGACCTCGGCGTACTCACCCGAGCCGCCACCGGTGATCTCGACGTAGGCGGAGAGCCCGATGCCCAGCAGCTTGGGCTCGCCGGCTTCGACGCGGCGGGCCTGCTCCGCGCGCAGCTCCTCGTAGCCGGCCAGCCGCAACGCCTCGTCGAAGGGCACCGCGTACTCGCCGCTGTCGTAGGTGGCACCGGTCAGCGTCCGGTACGGGAAGCGCTCCGGGACCAGGAAGTTCCTGCGCCGCAACGCGGCCGGGTCCTCGCCCAGCTCGGCGGCGGCCAGGTCCACCATCCGCTCGACCATCGCCGCGGCCTCGGGACGCCCGGCACCGCGGAAGGCGCCGACGGGAGTGGTGTTGGTCAGCACGGCGACGCCGTCGTAGCTGATCTTCGGGATGTCGTAGACGGCCTGCGCCATGGTCCGGGTCGGGCCGAGCGCGAGCGATCCGCCGAAACCGGCGTAGGCACCGCAGTCTCCGATGACGCGGCAGCGCATGCCGACGATCTTCCCGTCGCGGCGCAGCCCGAGCTCGGCGTACTGCACCTGGGCGCGGCCGTGCGGCATGCCCTGCATGTTCTCCGAGCGGCCTTCGACCCAGCGCACCGGCCGGCCCAGCCGCAGCGCGAGACCGACGGCCACCACGTGCTCGGAGATGGCTCCCGCCTTGCCGCCGAAACCACCGCCGACGTGCGGCGAGATGACCCGGACGCGGTCCTTGTCGAACCCGAAGGCCTTGGCCAGCCCGGCGCGCACGCCGTGCGGCATCTGGGTCGACACGTGCACGGTGATGTCGTGGTCCCGGTCCGGCCCGCCCGGCTGGACGGCGACGGCGTTGCCCTCCAGCGGCACGACGGCGACGCGCTGGTTCTCGATGCGCGCCCGCACCACCACGTCCGCGCCGTTTAGCGCGGAACCGCCTGCGCGGTCGCGGAACCCGGCGGCGACGTTGCTGCCGAGACCGGGGAACTGCAGCTCGGCGTCCTCGTCCAGCGCGCGTTCCGGATCGGTGACCACCGGCAGTTCGCGGTAGTCGACGTCGACGAGCTCGACCGCGTCGGCCACGGCCTCGGCGGACTCACCGACGAGCACCGCGACGGGTTCGCCGACGAAGCGGACCCGGTCGGTGGCCAACGGCGGGCGGACGACCTGCGGGTTCACCTCGACGAAAGGCGGAGGCACCGGCAGGTCCAGGTCGGCGGCCGTGAAAGCGCCGACGATGCCGGGCGCTTCGGCCGCCGCCGAGGTGTCGATCCCGGCGATCTCGGCGTGCGCGACGTGGGAGCGCACGAACCCGATGTGCAGCATGCCTTCGACGGCGAGGTTGCCGATGTAGGTGCCCTGACCGCGGAGCAGGTCGGGGTCTTCAACCCGCTGAACTTCAGTCCCCAGAAGTGAACCCACCATGCGAAAACCCTATCCCTCCGGACGGACGGCGGCAGAGGTCGAAACCGCCTCACCGAGGGAGATCAACCCGATCCGAGGCGCTGGCATTCCCGCCTCACCGAATCGATTGACCGGCCTTGTTCGCGTGGGTAGCTTTCCACCACCTCGAGCAGGTTTCACAACTGTGAAACTGCACAGACCTCCCGCACAACTCCTAGGCACAAGGGAGTGCCCCGATGGCAACCAAGGTCGCGATCGCTGAAAGCGATCCCTACCTCCTCACGGCCGACGGCATCAAGGATCCGCCCACCGGCTGGGCAGGCAGCCTGCGCTACCTCGGCCCCGGGCTGATCGTCAGCGCCTCGATCGTCGGCTCCGGCGAGCTCATCGCCACCACCGCGCTGGGCGCGAAGGTGGGTTTCGTCCTGCTGTGGATGGTCATCCTGTCCACCGCCGTGAAGGTGGCCGTGCAGGCCGAACTCGCCCGGTGGACGATCCTCACCGGAAAACCCGCGCTGACCGGGTTCAACGAGGTACCGCCCAAGGTCGGCCGCGTCGGCTGGATCAACGTGCTGTGGATCCTCATGGCGCTGTCGAAGTTCTTGCAGATCGGCGGCATCGTCGGGGGCACCGCCTCCGCGCTGAGCTTGTTGATCCCGGTGGGCGGCGAACCGCTCAGCGCCACCTCGCTGGGCGTGTGGACGGCCATCGTCGTCGCCGGCAGCATCGCGCTGCTGTACTCCAACAGCTACAGCCTCATCGAGCGCGGCGCGTTCGCGCTGGTGGTGGTGTTCTCCATCGCCACCGTGGTGATCGCGCTGGGGCTGCCGTTCACGCCGTTCAGCTACGGGGCCGACGACGTGCTCGGCGGCCTGACCTTCACCATCCCGGCGGGCGCGATCGGCGCCGCGGTGGCGATGTTCGGCATCACCGGTGTCGGCGCCGACGAGATCACCTTCTACACCTACTGGTGCGTCGAGAAGGGCTACGCCCGTTGGGTCGGCCCGAACGACGGCAGCCCGGAGTGGAAGGCGCGCGCGCAGGGCTGGATCCGCGTCATGTACAAGGACGTCTTCGTCTCGTGGATCATCTACACGGTCGGCACGCTGGCGTTCTTCATCATGGGCGCGGCGGTGCTCCACCCGCAGGGCCTGGTGCTCGAGGGCAACGAGATGATCACCACGCTCTCGCAGATGTACACCGACGTGATCGGTGAGTGGGCGGCCGTCGGCTTCCTGGTCGGTGCGATCGCGGTGCTCGGGTCCACGCTGTGGGCCTCGATCCCGAGCTGGTCGCGGATGTACACCAACGTGCTGGCCACGCTCGGCGTGCTGGACTGGAACGACGCCGCGGTCCGGGAGAAGTGGATCCGCGGCTGCATCGTGGTGCTGCCGATCCTGTGGGGCGCGACGTACCTGTCGGTCTCCTCGCCGGTGGTGATGGTGCAGATCGGTGGCATCGCGACCGGCATCTTCCTGCCCGCGGTGGTCTTCGCGACCTGGTACCTGTGCAAGACCCAGGTCGACCCGGAGCTGCGCGGCGGACGCTGGTTCAACGTCGTGCTCCTGGTCAGCAGCATCGCCATCGTGCTGCTCGGTCTCTACACCCTGCTCAAGGTCTTCGGCCTCGACGTCGAGTAGGGAAATTCCGGTGGACGCGGCGGAGAAGATCGTCGTGTGCACACCGAGTTCGAGATCCGCGCCGAGGCGGTCGACGGGCCGCTCGCCCTCTCCCTGCTGCGCGAGTACACCGAGGAGGTGGCGAGCCGGTACCACGGCCGCCCGGTCACCCGGGCCGAGGTGGACGAGGCCCTGGCCGAGGACCCCGACGACGGGTTGCACCCGCCGGCCGGGGTCTTCCTGGTCGCTCGCGACGGACCGGGTGCCGTCGGGTGCGCGGGCCTGCGCGCACTGGCCCCGGGGATCGCCGAGCTGAAGCGGATGTACGTCCGGCCCGCCGCCCGGCGGCGCGGGCTCGGTGGCGTGCTCCTCGACGCGGTCGAGGAGCGCGCCACATCGCTCGGCCACCGCACCATCCGCCTCGACACCCGCTCCGACCTGGTCGAAGCCCGCAAGCTCTACGCCCAGCACGGCTACCACGAGATCCCGGCTTACAACCACGCCCGCTACGCCTCACACTGGTTCGAGAAGCACCTGTGGAGAGGATGATCGTGGGCAACGCTTTCGACGCGGTGACCGTCGAGGACCTGCGTGCGCGCGGGGGTCTCAAGTGGACGCTGCACGGGGACGCCCTCGGCGCCTTCGTCGCGGAGATGGACTTCGGCACCGCACCGGCCGTGCTCGAAGCCCTGCACGAGGGTGTCGACTCGCTCAACTTCGGCTACCTGCCGCCACCTCTGGCGGCCGAGATGTCCCAGGCCTGCGCCGACTACCAGGCGCAGCGCTACGGCTGGCAGGTCGCGCCGGAGCGGGTGCACCCGATCCCGGACGTCATCCGGGCGCTGACGCTGACCATCGAGCACTTCAGCGAGCCCGGCAGCGCGGTCATCCTGCCCACGCCCGCCTACATGCCGTTCCTGAAGGTCCCCGGCGGAATGGGTCGGGAGCTCATCACCGTCCCGGCGGTCGACGACGGCGACGGCTTCGCGGTGGACCTGGACGGGCTGGACGCGGCGTTCCAGGCGGGCGGGAACCTGCTGGTGCTGTGCAACCCGCACAACCCGCTGGGCCGCGTGTTCACGGCCGACGAGCTGGCGGCGGTCTGCGAGGTCGTCGACCGCCACGGAGGCCGGGTGTTCGCCGACGAGATCCACGCGCCCCTGGTCTACCAGGGGCACCGGCACGTCCCCTACGCCTCGCTGTCGGACACCGCCGCCGGTCATGCGGTCACCGCGACCTCGGCGTCGAAGGCCTGGAACCTGCCCGGGCTCAAGTGCGCGCAGCTGGTCCTCTCCAACGACGCCGACGCCGCCACCCTGCACGCGTTGGGCCCGCACATCACCGATGGCGCGGCCAACCTCGGCGTCGTCGCCAACACCGCGGCCTACACCTCCGGGCAGCCGTGGCTGGAGGAGGTGCTGGACTACCTCGACGGGAACCGGCAAGCCGTCGCGTCGTTGCTGGCGGAGCACCTTCCAGAGGTGGGCTACCGGCAGCCCGAGGGCACCTACCTGGCGTGGCTGGACTTCCGCGCGCTCGGCCTCGGTGACCACCCCGGCGAGTTCTTCCGCGACCACGCCGGGATCGTGCTCACCGACGGCCCCGCCTGCGGCGAGGAGGGACGCGGGCACGCCCGCCTCAACTTCGCCACCCCGCGCCCGATCCTCGAACGCATCGTCCTCGGCCTCGCCGAGGCGGTCCGCCGCCGCTGATCACCAGACGTGCTCGGGCACCTCGGCCCGGCGGGTGAGCCGGTGCCGGCCCCCGGTCAACCGGGTGGGCTGGTGGCCGGGCAGTCGCACCGTCGCGACGCTGCCCTCGGGGACCTCGACGTCCAGCTCCCAGGTCCCCTCGTGCCGCCGCCAGGCGACTCCGGCGGGTCCCTCCGGCGTGGTGTGGTGGACGTCGGCCCAGGTGACGCGCTCGTCCTCCACGGGCGCGACGTCGAAGGCCCGCCAGCCGGGGCTGGTCGAGCGCAGACCGCCGACGCGTTGCTGGATCCACGCCGAGGCGGCGCCGAGGAAGTAGTGGTTGTGCGAGCGGGCGCTCTCGTCCCAGGACTCCATGAGCGTGTCCATCCCCAGACGCCGCCAGATCCCCCAGCCCGGCCGGTCGGGCCGGGTCGCCACCGTCACCGCCAGGTCCGGGCTCCCCACCTCGTCCAGCGCCGGCAACAGGTGCTTGGCCGCGACCGCCCCGCAGTCGAGGTGCCCGCGGGTGCGCCGCTCGACGTCGTCGACGAGGCCGGCCCCCACCTCCGCGACCGCGGAGCTCGGGACGGCGCCGAAGGCCAGCGGCATCACGTTCATCGACTGCCGGTACCCGGCTCCGGGCGAGCGGTAGGTTCCGGTGCGCTCGTCGAAGTACGCCGCGTGGTAGGCCGCGGCAACCCTGCGGGCAGCCTCGCGGTAGCGCTCGGCCTCGCCCTCCACGCCGAGGGCCTGGCAGATGTCCGCGGTGCGCGCGGTGACGCGGTGGAGCATCATCGTCGCGGTCGGCTCGGGCCCTTCGGGCGCGTGCCAGTGCCCGGGCGAGAGCCAGTCGCCCCAGCTGTCCCCGCGCCACAGCCCGCCGTCGGAGAGCTCCAGGAGCCGGTCGGTGTGGCCGCGGACCGGGTCCGCGTAGCGCTCCAGCAGGGCGCGGCCGCCGTGTTCCCAGTACAGGTTCCACGGGATGAGCACCATCGACGCGCTCCACGCCGGGTCGGCTTCGCGCCCCCATCCCGGAGTCGGCACGATCATCGGCACCACACCGGTCGCGTCGCGCGCGTCGACGTGGTCGTTGAGCCACTTCACCAGCGAGTCGCGCAGGTCGTAGTGGTGCAGCGCGGCTTCGGCAACCAGGTGGGCGTCGGCGGTCCACCCGTTCTTCTCGTACACCGGCGTGTCGGTCGGCACGCCGTGCAGGTTGTTCCGGAAGGTGCGCGCGGTGGCCGCGTCGATCCAGCTCAGCGTCTCGTCGTCGCAGACGAACGACCCGGCCTCGGCGACGGTGGCGGCCAGCCGCACGGCCCGCACCTCGCTCACCTCGGCCCTCCCGCGGACCTGCACCCCGACGTAGCGGAAACCCTTGTAGGAGAACTGCGGTTCCCAGGTCACCGGCCCCGCACCCAGCACGTGCCGGTCCACCTGCGACTCCCCCGCGGCGAGGACGTTGTCGCAGCGCACGGTGTCGTCCTCGGCGAACTGCTCGGCGTACCGGACGACGACCTCCGCCCCGGGTTCGCCGCTGACCGTGCAGCGCACCCGGCCGGCGAGGATGGTGCCGAAGTCGTGCACGGTGGTGTCACCGACGGTCGTCCGCCGCTGCGCGGACAGCACCTCGGTGCGTCGGACGGGCGGCGCGGTCGCCTCCCGCAGCCGACCGCCCGGCGGCGGGACGACGACCGCCGGTTCCCAGCGCGGTTCGACCCTCCCGTCGACTTTCTCGCCGGTGTAGAGCACGTCTCCGACGGTCGGCCCGGCAGCGGCCTCCCACCCCGGGCCGGAGACGACCACGTGCCGGGCACCGTCGGCGTCGACGTGCTCCAGGTGCGCGCACAGCACCGGTTCGCGGTGCCACGGGGCCAGGTTCCAGCCCCAGGTGTTGGCTCCGCGCGCTGCGAAGAACCCCCGGCCGAGCTCGGCGGTGATCGTGTTGCGACCGGGTTCCAGCAGTGCCGTGACGTCGTAGGTGCGGTGCAGGACCGTGCGGTCGTAGGCGGTCTGCGCGGGTTCGAGCACGTCCTCGGTCACGTCGCGGCCGTTGATCCGGAACACGCCGACACCGAGCCCGACCGCGGTCAGCCGCGCTTCGCGCACGCTCGCGCCGACGTCGAACTCCGCGCGGAACACCGGGTTCGGCGCGGGCACGGTCTCCACACCGATCGCCCGCGTGCCGGGCTCCTCAGCCCCGTCGCGCAGCGCCACTCCCCGCACCGGGAGCGGCGAAACACCGTCGTCGGCGCCGGGTTCCGGCGCGGTGGTGCGGGTGCGCCACCCCACGCGCCCCCGGTCGAGGGTCAACCTGACCTGGTAGTCCCCCGGGTCCACCGGCTCGGCGAGTTCGAGGTAGTGCGCGAACCGGTCCCACCGGAACGAGCCGACCTCCACCGCGGTGCTCGCCAGGGCACCCGTGGCGTCGCGCAGCTCCAGCCTGCCCTGCGGTTCGCCGTCGCGGACCAGGTCCACGCACACCGCGGTGAACGGTCCTGGTGCGGTGAAGGTCTGCCCCAGCCACTCGCCGGGGTCGATCCAGGCGATCTCGTCGGAGTCGATCGACCGCACGACGCGGTGGGCCGGGTCGGTCCACCGGCCGATCCAGGAGGCCGCTCCAAGGAGGGTGTGCGGGTCCACGCGATCCCTTCACGTCGTGCTCTCGTCGGCCGCGGTGAGCTGCCGCGCGCCCGGGAGCCGGGGCGTCCAGAACATGCCGACGGCACCGGCCAGGACCGCCAGCGCCGCGACGCCGGCGAAGGTCATCCCGGCGCTGGCCGCGGCGAGCGCCGGAGTGGCGAAGCCGACCAGCGCCGCCACGATCCGGCCGAAGGCGATGGTGCTCCCCTGCGCGGTTCCGCGCAGCAGAGTCGGGAACAGCTCCTGCGACCACACCTCGTACACGGTCTCCCCGGCGAAGGAGCTGCCCAGGGCGGACAGCAGGAGGGTGGCCAGCAGCGACACCTCGTTGAAGCCCACCACCAGCGGGACGGTGCAGGCGAGCACGATGATCACCGAGCCGACGGCGAACAGGTGCGGGCGCGCGGGGGTGTCGACGTACCGCATGAACACCACCCCGGCGGTCAGGCCGACACCGAGGCCGATGGTGCTCACCAGCGAGTAGGTCGCCACGTCACCGCCGCCGACGTTGACGTGGAGGAACGAGCCGAACTGGCCCATCGTGTTCGCGCCGACGTTCCACACGCGTAGTACAGCGCGGTGACCAGCGCCCCCATCGGCAGCGGCGGCCGCAGCAGCTGCCCGAGGTCCCGGAAGCGCACGCCCCGCCGACGTCGGCGGCCTGCCGGGCCGCTTGCCACTCGACGGACTCCCGCATCGTCAGCCGCGCTCCCAGCACGACCAGCGCGATCGCGACGAGGTAGCCGAACAGCACCCGCCCACCTACCGCGCCGAAACCGGAGAGGAAAGCGCTGAGCAGCATGGTCGTCGCGATGCCGACGTTCCACAGCACCGAGGAGAAGACGACGAGCGAGGCCTTCCGCCCCTCCGGCCCCTCTTCGTTGATCATCGCCAGCGACACCGGCAGGTCCGCGCCGATCGCCAGGCCGATGACCGCGGCGGCCACGACGAGCGCTCCGGGCCCCTCCGCCACGACGAACAGCGCCGCACCGAGCGCGTAGACCACCATCGACCAGGTGAACACCCGGCGGCGGCCGAAACGGTCGCCGAGCCGGCCGCCGAACAGCGCGCCGACCGCGAACGCCATCGTCTGCAGCCCCAGGACCAGGCCGATCCGGCCTTCCGACAGGCCCATGTCCTCGGCGTAGAGGGTGCCGACCACGATGCCCGCGGCCACCAGGGCGCTGGAGTCGAGGAACGAGGCCATCCCGGCGAGGAGCGCCGTGCGCCAAGGGCGTGCCGGTGTCGCGGTGCTGCCTTCCATCGAGCTCTCGATGATCGATGTGCCGGCGGGCTGGAACGGCGTGCGCGGATCATCGAGCCAGGCTCCGGATGCTCACGATCTCCGAGCCCCTCCGGATCGGGCTTCCGGGTGACTGGCGAACTCCCGCCACCCGAGCTCGACGCAGGACGACCGGCAGCGCCCTCCACCGTGGTCACTCGGTGGTGCGCGGGACTCCCACAGCACACGAGTTCCGAGCCTCGTGGCGGGAACGGTCGCCGCCCCCGGAGGCGGCCACAACCGCGCTGGCGGCGGGCGTGCTCACGAAGCTCTTCCTCGGCCGAGTCCAGGTCGGGGCGGGCTTGACCGCCGGGCGTCACGAGCTCCGGCACGAGGATGCCCGCCTGGACGTACCGGGCGATCGAGCGCCGGGAGACGCCGAGCTCGCCGGCGAGCTGGGAGGACGTGAGCAGCTTCGTGCGCGGCACGCGTCGATCGTGGCGACGATCGGGTGACTCCGCTTCCCGGCTGTCCCAGTCGGTCTGTGATGCCTCACATGTCCCAGTTGTCTCAGCCAGCGACGCGCGTCGTCCTCCTCGACGACGATCTCTGGCGGGCGTGCCCGGTCCCCGGGTGCTCGTTCCGGGTCACAGCGGCCAAGGGCCGTACGCGACCGAAGTCCCTGGCGGCCCACTTCGAAGGCCACGCGGTCGAGCCGAGGTGCACGCGGTGCGGGCGGTAGGACTCGACGCACGCAAGGCCTCCTCCCTCCCGCCGGGTCAGCGGCGGCGGTTGGTCCCGCGCGTCGGTGCGGCGACGGTCGGGTCTTCGGGCCACGGGTGCTTCGGGTAGCGGCCGCGGAGTTCCGCGCGCACCTGCGGGTAGCCGTTCTCCCAGAAGGATGCGAGGTCCCCGGTGACGGCGGCGGGGCGTCCCGCCGGGGACAGCAGGTGCAGCACCACCGGGACCGCGCCGTCGGCGATCCGCGGCGCGGTCCGCCAGCCGAAGACCTCCTGCAGCTTCACCGGCAGCGCTGGCTGTTCGGCGCTGTAGTCGACCCGGATGCGCGACCCGGTGGGCACTTCGATGCGGTCGGGCGCCAGCTCGTCCAGGCGGCCCGCCTGCGACCACGGCAGCAGCCGCCGCAACGCCTCGCCGGCCGGCAGGCGCAGGTCGGCGCGGCGACGCGCGTGGGAGAGCTCCGGTTCGAGCCACTGGTCGGCGGCGGCGAGCAGCGATGCGTCGTCGGCGGCGGGCCACGGGTCGCCCAGGGCTCGGTGCAGGAAGGCCAGGCGCTGGCGGAGCCGTCGGGAGTCGTCGTCCCAGCGCAGCAGCTCCAGCGACTCGGCGCGCAAGCCCTCGAGCAGAGCCTCCCGCACCCGCGCCGGGTCCGGGTCCTGCAGCGGCCGGGTGGTCAGCGTGATCGCCCCGAGCCGCTCCACGCGCGCCGCGCGCACGTCCCCGTCCACCCAGGCGATCTCGTCCTCGGTGCTCAGCAGCGCCGGTGCGGCGCGACGAGCGAGTTCCTCGTCGGCGGGCGCGGCGAGCCGGACGAGACCCGCGGAGCGCCCGGGCGAGCGGTCGGCGATGGCCACGGCCAGCCATTCCGAGTCCCGCAGGCCCGAACCGGCCGGCAGCTCGACCGCCGTGCCGGAGGCCATCAGGTAAGTGGACGAGCCGGCACCGCGCCGCCGTGCCAGGCGTTCCGGCTGGGCGAGCGCCACCACGAGCGACTCGTCACCGTCCTGGCGAGGCGTTCCGGTCACCTGCGAGGAGAGCCTGCGCACCGCCTCGCGCCAGCGCTTGGTGCCCGGGCCGCCGCCGCGCAGGCGTGAGAGCGCGCTGATCACGTCGGTCTCACCGGTGAGGCCGTCGTCGTCGAGCAGAGCGACCACCTCGGCGGCGAGCTGCCCGCCGACGCTGTCGGCACCGTCGAGCAGCGCCCGCGCCAGCCGCGGGTGCAGGCCGAGCTCGGCCATCCTGCGGCCGCGGTCGGTGACACCACCGGAGTCGTCGAGCGCGCCGAGCCCGCGCAGCACCTCGCGCCCGGCGGCCAGGGCCCCGCTCGGCGGCGGGTCCCACCACGACAGCGCCGAGCCGTCAGGCGTGCCCCAACAGGCCAGTTCCAGGGCCAGCCGGGTGAGTTCGGCGACGCGGATCTCGGGCTCGGGGTAGGCGGGCAAGGTGGAGTGCTCGTGCTCGGGCCAGCACCGGTACACCACGCCCGGCCCCTGCCTGCCCGCGCGACCCGCCCGCTGCTCGGCGACGGCAGCGGACACCCGGACCGTGGCCAGCCCGGACAAGCCGCGCCGGGTGTCCACCCGAGAGACCCGGGCGAGCCCGGAGTCGACCACGGCCCGCACGCCGGGCACGGTCAGGCTCGACTCCGCGACCGCGGTGGCCAGCACGACCCGTCGCCGCTCACCCTGGCGCAGCGCGCTGTCCTGCTGGGCGTGGGGAAGCCTGCCGTGCAACGGCAGCACGTCCACCTCGGACAGATCGGCGAGCTGCTCGGTGACGCGCCGGATCTCCCCGGCACCCGGCAGGAAGACGAGCACGTCACCGTCCTGTTCGGACAACGCGGCGCGGATGGCGCGGGAGACGACCGGTTCGGTGCGCTCGCCGCGATGGGGAGCCACGTGCTCGACCCGGACCGGGTGCGTGCGGGCGTGCGCGTGCAGCACCGGGGCCTCGCCCAGAAGGTCGGCGACGCGCTCGGCGGCCACGGTCGCCGAGGTGGCCAGCACCCCCAGGTCGGGGCGCAGTCCTTCGCGCGCGTCCAGCAGCAGCGCGAGCAGCAGGTCGGCGTCGAGGTGGCGTTCGTGGCACTCGTCGAGCACCACGACATCCACACCGGCCAGCTCCGGATCGGCCTGCAACCGGCGCACCAGCAGACCCGAGGTCACCACCTCGACGACGGTGTCCCGGTTGCGCTTGCGCTCGCCGCGCACCGAGTAACCGACGCGCTGCCCCACCCGCTCACCGAGCAGGTCGGCCATCCGGGCCGCGGCGGCGCGGGTGGCCAGCCTGCGCGGTTCGGCGACCACGACCCGCAACCCGGCCTCGGCCAGCGCCAACGGCACCAGCGTGGTCTTGCCGGTGCCGGGCGGGGCGACGAGCACGGAGGTGCCGTGCCCGGTCAGCGCCGAGGTGACCTCGCCCAGGACCGGACGGACCGGGAGATCGGGGAACTCCATGCGGGGACCGGAGTCAGACGAGTTCGTCGTCTTCGGGGTCGTGCTTGAAGATCGTCCGGCCGCGCAGCACCGTGCGCAGGCAGCGCGGCATCGGCGCCTGCGGCGAGAGGTCCGGCAGCGGCGGTACGCCCGAACGCGGATCGGTCGACCAGCGCTGCACCCGCGAATCGGAACCGGCCGCCACCAGCTCACCGGCGTCCCACACGGCGTAGGTGGCGGGAGCGCCCGGCACCAGGGTGCCGGTCACGCCGTCGTCGACACCGGCGGCCCGCCACCCACCGCGGGTGTGCGCCGTGAAAGCAGCGCGCGGCGAGATGCCGAAGCCGTCGGTGCGGTGGTTGACCGCGGCCTGCACCGAACGCCACGGGTCGACCGGGGTCACCGGCGCGTCCGACCCCAGGGCGAGCAGCACACCGTTCGCGGCGAGCTGGGAGAACGGGTTCAGCCGCGCACCGCGCGGAAGGCCCAGGCGACGGGCGTACATGTCTTCGGTGCCGCCCCAGGAGGCGTCGAAACCGGGCTGCACGGAGGCGACCACGCCGAAGGACCCGAGCTCGGCGGCCTGCTCCGGGTCGATCATCTCCAGGTGCTCCAGGCGGTGCCGCACGCTCGCCAGCGCGGGAGTGCCCACGACCTCGGCCGCTTTGCGGAACCCCGCGCACACCTCGGCGACCCCGGCGTCCCCGATCACGTGGAAGCCGGCCTGCAGGCCGGCGCAGGTGCAGGCCACGAGGTGCTCGGCGACCGCTTCGGCATCGAGGTAGAGCACCCCGGCCGTGCCCGGGTCGTCGGTGTAGGGCTCGCGCAGCGCGGCGGTGCGCGACCCGACCGCACCGTCGACGAACAGGTCACCGGCCAAGCCCCGGGCTCCGAGCTCCCGGGCGCGGTCGACCGCACCCAGCTCGCCCCAGTAGCCGACGACCTCGGGGACACCGCCCTGATCGGACAGCGCCAGCAGCTCGACCAGGTCGTCGGCGCCGGAGATGTCCGGTCCGGCGCACTCGTGGACGCAGGCCACGCCGCGGGAGGCGGCCTGCTGCAGGAACGCCAGCTGCGCTTCCTTGCGCTGCCCCGACCCCAGGGCGTCGCGGGCGGCGCGGCGCACGTGGTGGTGGGCGACGCGGGTCAGCGGACCGTCCTCGCTCCAGCCCTCGGCGCTGCGCGCCAGCGGGGCCAGGTTCACCAGCGCGGTGGAGACCAGCGCGGAGTGCACGTCGATCCGCGAGAGGTACACCGGAGCGCCGCCGGAGGCGGTGTCGATCTCCTCGCGCGTCGGGGGCCTGCGCTCGGGCCACCAGGTCTCGTCCCAGCCGTGGCCCCACACCAGGGCACCCGGGTACTCGGCCACGTGGTCGCGCAGCGCGTGCAGGAACTCCGTGAGCGAAGCGCACCCGGTCAGGTCCAGCCCGCGCAGCAGCAGTCCGGTGGAGGTGGCGTGCACGTGGGAGTCGACGAAGGCTGGCGTGATGAACGCCCCGTCGAGGTCGACGACCTCGGCATCGGGGTGCAGCGCACGGCCGACCTCGTCGGCGCCGAGCCACGAGACGAGTCCGTCGGTGACGGCCATCGCGGTGGCGGCGGCGTCGGCGGGCGAGTGGATGCGGCCGCCGAGCAACAACGTGGTCTCGGGCATGTCCTTCGTGCTTTCCGCTGTTCCGGGGTTCAACTGCGCAGTTCGCTCTCGGCAGGGCGGCTTGAGGCGCCTGGTCCCGTGCTCGAACTCAGCCCCCGATCCGCCCCGGCAACGATCGTTCTGGCGAGCTTACCCGCACTGAACGCCCGGCCTTGAACCTGTCGCGCCTATCGCGGACGCCGGTGCCCTCGCGCCGCGGCTCGCGACGCGGTTCGTGCTCGTCAGCGCTGCGGCGGCTCGTCGATGCGTTCCGCGCGCGCCGACTGCGGCGGCAGGATGATCGGTGTCGAACTAGCGGACGGCGGGTCGTCGGTCTCGTCGACCACCTCACCGTCGATGAAGTCACCCGAGCGGCCGCCTCCGCGCCCGAACCGCTGCTGGTGCAGCCACACCTGGTCCTGCACCTTCTTCGCCCGCTCCTCGGCCGCGCGCATCATGCGCTTGCGCACCAGCGCCCGGGTGGGCGGCAGGAGCAGCAGGAGCCCGGCGACGTCGCTGAGGAACCCGGGCAGCACGATCAGGAGGCCACCGGCGGCGATGAGCATGCCGTCGGAGATCTCCCGCTCCGGAGGCCTGCGCAACCGGGCGGCCTCGCGGAACTCGCCGAGCGTGCGGCGCCCTTCTCGGCGCAGCAGCCAACTGCCCAGGACAGCGGCCAGCACGAGCAGGCCGATGGTGGGCAGCAGCCCGATCGCCTGACCCAGCGCGACCAGCACGGCGAGTTCGGCGACCCCGGCGATGAGGAGCAGCACGAGGATCGGCACCCAGGACCTCCAGTCGTGGAACGTTCCACCCCCTCCAACGAACGGGGGGCTCGGAATTCTCCCAAACCGAACAACCCGGTTGCCGAGGAACCTCACACCAGCCTCGGCGAGGAGCGGCACGCCGGGCCGACACGGCGGGGGAGCTTCCACTACCTGGAACGCCGCCCGGCCCGACCACTTCGTAGACTCCGTGATGATGCGGGCGCACAAGTCGAAATCGCTCATCCTCCTGCTCGTGGGCAGCCTGCTGGCGCTCGCGGTGTTGATCAGCGATCAGTACCTGCCGGGTCTGCCGATGCAGCCCAAGCAACTGCCGGCCGCCGTGGTGACGGTCGGCGACTCGACGCTGTCCGGCGAGGGCGGCGGCAACTACGTGGCGGGCACCAACGGCGAAGGCGACAACTGGTGCCACCGCTCCCCCGCCGCGCCGGTGCACCAGCTGCGGCTGCCGCCTGACGTGACCCGCGTCAACCTGGCCTGCTCGGGTGCCCGCACCGAGGCGCTGCGCACCGACCAGGAGCAGGTCGGGGCGGAGAAGTCGCAGACGGCGCAGCTGGCCGAGCTGGCCCAGCGCTACCGGATCACCGACGTCGTGGTGCAGATCGGCGCCAACGACGACCCCGGCTTCCTCGACGTGGTCAACCAGTGCGTGGAGGCCTGGGCTCGCCGCTCCCCGATCGGCTGCTCGGCGCAGCTGGAGGGCCAGTGGCAGCAGCGCGTCGAGCAGATGGAGCCCAAGGCGCTGGCCGCGGTGCGCGACATCCAGGCCGCGATGGACGGCGCCGGGTACACGCCCGGCAGCTACCAGCTGATCGTGCAGTCCTACGCCTCGCCCGTCGGCCCGGACGTGCGCCCGGAGCTGCAGGGCCTGTCCGGCTGCCCGTTCCTGCCCAGCGACCTCCGGTGGATCCGCGATGTCGGGGTGCCGCAGCTCTCCGACGGCCTGCGGGACGTGGCCCGCGAATCGGGCGCGCGGTTCCTCGACCTGTCCCGCGCGGGCACCGGCCACGAGGCGTGCACGGGTGACCCGAAGACGGCCGAAGGCGAGTGGTTCACGCGGCTCACCGTGGACTGGGAAGCGCTCAAGGACGAGAAGCGCGCACCGCACGCGATGCAGGAGTCCTTCCACGCCAACGCCACCGGCCACGCCCAGTTCGCCCGCTGCCTCGGCGAGTTCCTGGACATCCCGGAACCCGGCGCCGCCTGCTTGCCGGACGACCGGGGCAACCTCACCGCCGTCCCCCTGGCCGACGCCCACCGCTGAACAACCACTCCCCCAGCCGCCCCCGCGCCACGAGGCAGTGCGCGAAGACCTCTAGAGGAAGCGGCGAAACCACCGTTCCAGGCGAGGCACCCCACCCGCACCGCCACAGAGTCGCGACGACCCAAGACGGCAGCCCCTCCAAGGCGAGCGCTCAACCGGCCCCACCGCACGATCCAGCCAGCCCGCGGCGGCAGCCGCCCTTCCAGGTGAGGGACTCAGCCCGCACCGCCGCAGGTGCGAGGCCGCCCGCGGCGGCAGCCGCGTCTTCAGGTGGGGCGATCAACCGGCACCGCCGCAGGTTCTGAGCGGCTTCGTGGCGAGTACGCCGCGACGCCGCGTACGGCATGCTCAAGGAGCGGCGCACGGAGACCACGAAGCCGCTCAGGTTCTGCCACCCGCACCGCCATGCACAGCAAACCCCGAACAAGAAGATCAGATCGCGGGAGGGCGGTTCTCGAAGGGGGTGGAGAGCACCACGGTCGTCCGGGTGGACACCTTGGCCGCTTCGCGGATCTGCCGGAGCAGCTCCTCCAGGCCCAGTGGCGAGGCCACCCGCACCTGGAGGATGTAGGACTCGTCGCCCGCCACCGAGTAGCAGGACTCGATCTCGGGGAGGTGCTGCAACCGCTGCGGGTAGTCGTCCGGGGCGGCCGGGTCTATCGGCGTCAGCGAGATGAACGCGGTCAGCGGAAGGCCGATCTGGTCACCGTCCACTTTGGCCGTGTAGCCCTGCAGCGCACCGCGCTGCTCCAGCCGCCGGACGCGCTGGTGCACGGCGGACACGCTGAGCCCGACGCGCTCGGCGAGTTCGGTGAAGCTGCACCTGCCGTCGCGCGCGAGTTCGCGCAGGATCGCCCGGTCGGTGGCCTCCAGGGGCCCCGGGCTGGTCGCCCGTTCGCTCACGCCGGCAGCACCACCAGCTCGTGCGGCTGGTTGTTGACGCTCTCCACACCGCTCTCGGTGACGATCACGATGTCTTCGATGCGAGCCCCCCAGTGGCCCTGCTGGTAGATGCCGGGCTCGACGCTGAAGGCCATGCCCGCTTCGAGGACCAGCTCGTTGCCGCCGACGATGTAGGGCTCCTCGTGCACGTCGAGACCGATCCCGTGGCCGGTGCGGTGCACGAAGTTCTCTCCGAACCCGGCGGCGGCGATGGGCTCGCGGGCGGCGGCGTCGACGGACTCCGCGGTCACCCCCGGGCGAACGGCGTCGACCGCGGCGCGCTGCGCGGCCTGCAGCACGGCGTAGGTCTCGCGCACGTCCGGCTGGGCGGGTTCGCCGACGGCGTAGGTGCGGGTGCAGTCGGAGTTGTAACCGCTGGCGATCGGACCGCCGATGTCGATCACGACGACGTCACCGCGTTCGACAACCCGGTCGGACAGCGAGTGGTGCGGGCTGGCGCCGTGGGGCCCGGACCCGACGATGATGAACGCGGCCTCGGTGTGGCCCTCGGCGAGGATGGCCGCTTCGATGTCGGCACCCACCTCGGCTTCGGTGCGACCGGGCTTGAGGAACTCCGCCATCCGCGCGTGCACGCGGTCGATCGCCGCACCGGCGTCGCGCAGCGCCTGCAGCTCGGTGGCGTCCTTGCGCATCCGCAGCTCGCGCAGCACCGGCGAAGCCAGCACCTGCTCGGTGCGCGGCAGCTTGCCGCGCAGCGGCAAGGTGTGCAGCGCGGGCATCGCGTCGGCGAGCGCGACCCGGGAGGGCGCGCCTAGCAGCTCGGCCACCACCCCGTGCGGGTCCTGCCCGTCGACCCAGGTCACGACCTCGATGCCGAGTTCGGCGAGCGGCACGTCGGCGTACCCGGGCGCCTCCAGCTTGGGCACCACCAGCGCGGGCGTGCCGTCGGCCGGCAGCACCAGGCAGGTCAGCCGCTCGTGCGACTCACCACCGGCGCCCAGCAGGTAGCGGAGGTCGGATCCAGGCGTGATCAGCAGCGCGTCCAGGTCGGACGCGGCAGCGGTTTCCGCGGCACGGGTGAGGCGCGCGGCGAGCACGGTGGGGTCCTGCTTCAACGGGACAGTGGCCATGGTCCAAGCCTAATCCCGGAGGGTTCCTCCGCCGCTCGCGCGGTCCGGGCGCGGCGGGCCGCACTCGACGACCCCGATCCACCGGCACGGTGCGGTCACCACCCTCGCCAGGGAACGCAGCGCACGCCGTCTTCGGGAGTCCGCCGAACTGCCCTCGAACCCGGAGCTCTTCTCGGACTCGGAACCCGCTGAACCGACCGGACCGCCGCAGACCCGCGTGGACCGAGCAGCCGCGGCCCGAGCGCGACCGACCCGATCCCCTGGGTCAGGTCGGTCGCCGCCCTCGCCCCGGAACACGGGTGCACGCCCGTCTTCGGGACCTACCGTGGCAGCGAGCTGCGATCCTCGGACCTGCTGGACCGGGATCGTCGTTGCCCGCCTCGACCCAGCGGCCGCTCGGTCGGTCGCCACTGTGGCGGGAACCGGGCTGCACGCCCGCCTTCGGGACATCCACTGCGGACCAGGACCCGGAACTGAGATCGCGGGCGGTCCGGCCGTGGACGGCCCCGGCAGGTCGAGCGCGTGCTGCGGGCTCCACGTGACAAGCTGGATCCGTGACCGGACCTCTCATGCTCGTGGACTCCGCCGGGTTGTGGTTTCGCTCGTTCTACGCGTTGCCCGATTCGCTGACCGCTCCCGACGGCACGCCGGTGAACTCGGTGCGCGGCTTCTGCGACATGCTCGCGAAGCTGATCACCGACCGTCGGCCGTCGCGGTTGGTGGCGTGCTTGGACAACGACTGGCGCCCGCAGTTCCGGGTGGACGCGCTGCCGTCGTACAAGACGCACCGGGTGGCCGTCGAGGACCCGGAGGCCGAGGACGTGCCGGACACGCTGTCCCCGCAGATCCCGGTGATCCTGGAGGTGCTCGACGCCGCGGGGATCACCACCGCCGAGGCCGAGGGATACGAAGCCGACGACGTGATCGGGGCGCTGGCCGACCGCGAGCGCACCGACCCGGTGGAGGTCGTCACCGGCGACCGCGACCTCTTCCAGCTGGTGCGCGCCGAACCGCAGGTGCGGGTCATCTACATCGGCGCCGGCCTGGCCAAGGCGCAGGACTACGGCCCGGAGGAGCTGGCGGCGAAGTACGCGCTGAGCCCGCAGCGCGCGGGGGCCGACTACGCGGAGATGGCCGTGCTGCGCGGGGACCCGTCGGACGGGCTGCCGGGCGTGGCCGGCATCGGTGAGAAGACCGCGGCGAAGCTGATCACCCAGTTCGGCTCGCTGGAGGCGCTGCTGGCGGCGGCCGCCTCCGGTGACGCACGCCTGACCTCGCGGATCCGCGCCAAGCTCTCCGAGTCCGCCGAGTACCTCGCGGCGGCGCCCGCGGTCGTCAACGTCGTCCGCGACGCCCCGGTGGTCGCCGACCGCGACACCGACGTCCTGCCGGCGGCACCCGACCTGGACCGGCTGCACGACCTCCAGTCCCGCTGGGGCCTGGGCGCCAGCATCGACCGCCTCATCGCCGCCCTCGCCCCTCAGGCCTGACCGGCTGCGCTCCTCCCGCGCGCCCCGGAACAGGCACCGTCAGAAGTTCGTGCCGCACCAGGGTGGGCGGGCGGTGGCGAACAGGTGGTCCGCCGAGGTCAGGGCGTTCGCGGTGTGGGCTTCGACGAGCCCCGCCGCGGCCAGGGCCGAAGCGGGCTGGTCGCCGAGGTAGAGCGCCGCGAGGGCGGCGGCGCTCATCGTCAGCTGCGCGCTGTCGTCGCAGGTCGTGACCCCGGCTGAGCTGATCCGGTAGCGCCCGGAGTTGGCCGGGAGGACGTCGTCGACGACCTCCACGACCACGGGGTCGCCGGGGCCGTAGGTGCGCGCGCGCAGGGCTACCGGGACGTCGACGAGGCGGACCCACAGGTCGTCCTCGACGCTCGTGGTCCGGCAGGTGCGGCGGTCGGCCAGCAACCACTCCAGCGGCTCGTCCACCGGGCGGTCGAAGGCGGCCAGCGTCGTGATCAGGTCGAGGTCGACCAGGAAGCGCCACAGCTCCCCCGCGGCGAGGTCGTTGGCGGCCACCAGGTCCCGCACGTCCACCGTGGAGCTGTGGCCTCGCGGCTGGTAGACGACGAACCCGTCGTCGGCGCCCTCGTCGTCGGAGTGCACGGCGATCGTGCGGCTCTCACCCATCGCGACGTCCCGCCCGGGCCACCACCCGTCGGGGCGATGCACCCGGCCGGCTCGTCCCGTCCGGCACCGCCGGTAGATCGCGGGCAGCAGGTCGCGAGCCCGCTCCTGGGTGACCAGGCGGACCCGCCCGCTGCGCGGTACCGAGCTGCGCATGTGGGCGCGCTGCAGCTCCACGCTGCGCGTCCTGGTGGCCACCCCGTAGCCGAAGCGCTCGTAGATCCCGGCCTCGCTGGCGTGCAGCACCGCCACCGCCTCGCCGCGCCGGGCGGCGTCGTCGAGCTGGTACCGCATCATCCCGGTGAGCAGGCCGCGCCGGGTCGAATCCGCCCGCACCGCAACGCCCGTCACCGCAGCCGCGGGCAGCTCGGCACCGCCCGGAACGGTCAGCGCGCTGGTCATCGACAAGGCCGTGCCGACCACCTCGTCGTCGACGAAGGCGCCGAGCACCCGGCCCGCTTCCACGCGCTGCGCGGTGGCAGCCCACGTGTCCTCATCGGCCGGCGGGAGGAAGATCGCCCGCCGGAACAGCTCGTCGGCCTGTCGGTGCTCCGCCGGGGACAGCACGCGCACGTCGGATTCGCCCACGGGCAGATCCTCACCGAAACCGGGTCGCCGGTCCACTGGTCACTTCGGGTGGCCGACCTCGTAGACGCCGTCCTCGTTCTTCACCGTCACGGTGACGACCTTCGTCGCGCCGTTGATGCTCACCTGGCAGTCGAACCGGTGCCGGACCTCGACGGGCTGCCCGTCCGGGCAGGTCACCGCGCCGACCCCGGCGATGTTGTAGGAGCCCTTGAGGGTCTGGGTGACGCCCTTCGCCACGCTGGCAGCGTCGAACACCGAGCGGGTGAAGAAACCGGGCGCCACGAAGCCGAGCACCAGCACCACGGCGATCACCAGCAGCGCTCCCGCACCGCCGAGCACCCACGGCAGCTTCGAGCGCTTGCGCTCATGCGGGACCGGCGGGAAGGCGAACCCGCCCGGCGACGGGTAGTACGGCTGGGGCTGCCCCCAGCCGTAGGGGTGCTGGCCGAAGGGAGGCTGACCGTAGGGCTGGCCGTACTGGGGCTGCTGGATCGGCTGCTGCTGCACCGGCTGCGCCGCGACCGGGTGCTGGCCCGGACCCTGCGGAGACCCCGGCGGCATCCCAGGGCCCTGGGGCTGCTGCCCCCACTGGGGGTGACCCCCGGGCGGCCCGTAGGGCGACGACATCTACACCTCCGGATGAATTCAGCTGGCGCAGCCGACGATCAGTGATCCAACCACAACCTGGTCACACCCCACCGGCGGCCACCACACCACGGCGGATCGCGGTGACGGCCTTCGCCGCGGCCGAACCGACCTGGTCCTTGGTGCCCATGACCTCGCGGACCTGGTCGAGCAGGTCGATCACCTGGCGGCACCAGCGCACGAAGTCCCCGGCCGAGAGCTCGTGGCCACTGGCCTCGGAGGTGGTGAGGACCTTCTCCAGCGACTCGCCGCGCGCCCACCGGTAGACCGGCCAGGCGAACCCGGCGTCGGGCTCACGGGTGCGGTCGAGCTTGTGCCGCCGCTCGTCGTCCTCCAGCTCCGCCCACAACTGCCAGGTGGAGGTCAGCGCGTCGGTGATCGGCCCGGACGGGACCTGCGGCGCAGGTCCTTCCCGGCGCGACTCGAAGACCAGGGAGGACACCACCGCGGCCAGCTCAGCCGGTCCGAGGCCCTTCCAGGTGCCGACCCGCAGGCACTCCGCGGCCAGCAGGTCCGACTCGCTGTAGAGCCGGGACAGCCGCCGCCCGTGCTCCGTGACCTGCCCGGCCTGCGTCTCGGGCTCGTCGTCCCCGGGCTTGCCGTCGGGGGCGGGCAGGTAGTCGCGCTCGGTCAGCAGCGCCACGATCCGGTCGAACGAGCGGGCCAGCGAGTGGGTGGTGCTGTTGACCTTGCGACGCAGGTTCTCGGTCTCGCTGCGCAGCCGCTCGTAGCGCTCCGCCCAGCGCGCGTGCGCTTCGCGCTCGTCGCAGCCGTGGCACGGGTGGGCCTTGAGCGCCCGCCGCAGGCTCGCCAGCTCGGCGTCGTCGGCGGCGCCCGAGCGCTTGCGCCCGCGCCCGCCGTTCGAGCCCAGGCCCGTGTTGCGCAGCGAGGACGCGAGGTCCCGGCGCGACTTCGGGGACCGGGTGTCGACGTGCTTGGGCAGCTTGAGCTTGCCGAGCGCCTCCACCGGCGAGGTGAAGTCGGCGACCGACAGGCGACCGGACCAGCGGTCCTCGGTCACCACCAGCGGCCGCGGCTCGCCCATCGGCTCCAGGCCGGGATCGATCACCACCGCCAGCCCGGACCGCCGACCTGCGGGCACCGAGATCACGTCGCCTTTGCGCAGCTTCTCCAGCGACTTGGCCGCCTCCGCGCGGCGCGACTGGCGGTTCTGCCTGGCCAGCGCCTTCTCCCGCTCGGAGATGCGGCGCCGCAGGTCGAAGTACTCGGCGAAGTCGCCCAGGTGGCACTCCATCGCCTCGGTGTAGCCCGTCAGCGCCTCGGCGTTGCGCTCGACGCGGCGCGAGAGCCCCACGACCGACCGGTCGGCCTGGAACTGCGCGAAGGACTGCTCCAGCAGGTCCCGCGCGGCGTCCTTGCCGACGCGCTGCACGAGGTTGACGGCCATGTTGTAGCCCGGCCGGAACGAGGAGCGCAGCGGGTAGGTGCGGGTGGAGGCCAGACCGGCGACCTGCTTGGGGTCCACTCCCGGCTGCCAGAGCACGACCGCGTGGCCCTCGATGTCGATGCCGCGCCGCCCGGCACGGCCGGTGAGCTGCGTGTACTCACCGGGGCTGAGGTCGACGTGCGACTCGCCGTTGAACTTCACCAGCCGTTCCAGCACGACCGTGCGCGCCGGCATGTTGATGCCCAGCGCCAGCGTCTCGGTGGCGAACACGGCCTTGACCAGGCCGCGCACGAACAGCTCCTCGACGGTCTCCTTGAACGCCGGCAGCAGTCCGGCGTGGTGCGCGGCCACGCCCCGCTCCAGCGCCTCGCGCCACTCCCAGAAGCCCAGCACCCCGAGGTCGGAGTCGGGCAGGTTGGCGGTGCGCTCGTCGATGACCTCGCGGATCTCCTCGACCTCCGACTCCGAGGTCAACCGGAGCCCGGCCCGCACGCACTGCGCCACCGCCTGGTCGCAGCCGTTGCGGCTGAAGATGAACACGATCGCCGGCAGCAACCCGGCGGCGTCGAGGCTGGTGAGCATCTCCAGCCGGGACGGCGGGGAGAACCGGGGCGGGCGGGGGCCCTTGCGCTTCTGCGGTGGTCCGCCGCGGCCCCGCCCTCCGTAGGGCAGGTGGGTGCGGGCGAGCTCCTGGGTGTGCCGCAGCAGCTTCGGGTTCATCTTCAGCTCGTGGTCGTCGGTCTCACCGCCGAAGAGGTCGAACATCCGGGGACCGACCTGCATGTGCTGCCACAGCGGCACGGGCCGGTGCTCGTCGACGACGACCGTGGTGTCGCCGCGCACCTCCTGCAGCCACTCGCCGAACTCCTCGGCGTTGCTGACCGTCGCCGACAGGCTCGCGACCTGCACGTAGTCCGGCAGGTGCAGGATCACCTCTTCCCACACCGCGCCGCGGAAGCGGTCGGCCAGGTAGTGGACCTCGTCCATCACCACGTAGCCGAGCTGGTCGAGCCCGCGCGAACCGGCGTAGAGCATGTTGCGCAGCACCTCGGTGGTCATCACGACCACCTGGGCGTCGCCGTTGATCGAGGTGTCGCCGGTCAGCAGGCCGACCGCGTCGTTGCCGTAGCGCTCGCACAGGTCCGCGAACTTCTGGTTCGACAGCGCCTTGATCGGCGTGGTGTAGAAGCACCGGCGGCCCTCCGACAGCGCCAAGTGCACGGCGAACTCGCCCACCACGGTCTTGCCGGCACCGGTCGGCGCGCACACCAGCACGCCTCGACCGGCTTCCAAGGCCTGGCACCCGGTGCGCTGGAACGGGTCGAGTTCGAAGGAGAGCTCCGCGCTGAAGTCCGCCAGTTTCGGATGTGCGCTGCGGCGGGTGTGCGCCGCGTACGCGTCGGCCGGCGGGAGCTGGGTCGGGTTGGAACGGCTGGCAGCCACACCCCAAGGTTTTCACACCACACCGACCGATGTCTCACAGCTCTTCGGCGCCCGGGCCTCCCCGAGTGGCGCACACCACGCTCAACGCGCCTGGAGCGCAGCGGATCGTGAGCGGTAACCGGGCCTGCGGTTCGCCATCGGCGTAAGCCAGCCAGCCGTGGGCACCGCCGAGCCGGACGTTCTTGGCGCGGAGCGTGCTCACCGCCGGGTGGTCCACGTGCCGTCCGGTGCGCAGGCTGGGCAGGATCCGCACCAGCTCCCGGCGCGGCACCCGGCCCACCACCGTCACGTCGAACTGGCCGTCGTCGTCCACCGCGTCCGGGCAGATCGGGATGCCGCCGCCGTAGTAGGAGGTGTTGGCGACGGCGACCAGCGTGGCCTCGGTGTCGAGCACGCCGTGCTCGGTCTCCACCCGGACCGACCCGGTGCGCAGCCCCAGCAGCTCCCGGACCAGCGCGATGTCGTAGCGGCGCTGCCCGCGCGGCCAGCGCATCCGGTTGGCGCGGGCGTTGACCTTCGCGTCGAAGCCGGCGCACAGCACGGTCGCGAACCAGCCAGTGCCGGCGATCTTGCCGAGGTCGACGTGCCGCCTCGCGCCGGCGGCGATGGCCCGGGCAGCCGCGCGTGCCGCGGCGACCGGTTCCCGCGGGATGTCCAGGCTCCGGGCCAGGTCGTTGCCGGTACCCGCGGGGATGATCGCCAAGGCGGTGGCGGACTCGGCGCAGGCCTGCACGGCCAGGTGCGCGATGCCGTCGCCGCCGACCACCGCCAGCACGTCGGCCCGGTCCTCCACCGCGCGGTGCACCGCCGCCTCGGTGCCGGCCGGATCGGTGGCGACCACCGTCCGCACCTCGCAGACAGCGCGAAGGTGGTCGGTGACATCACCGACCACCTTCGCGGGAAGACCTCCACCAGCCGCGGGGTTGATCACCAGGACGCAACGCATGAGCACGCATCTAAGCCCACGCGAGCCCCGCTTGGCCAGAGCCGGCCGTCAGGTGGCGTCGTCGTGCTTCGGCGGCGCCGACGGCGTCGTGTCCAGCTCCGATGCGAGCGGGTCGACCTGGGAAGCCTCGTCGAGGCCAACCCCGCTCAACCCCTGGGCGGCCAGCTTCTTCTCCTTGCGCCGGTCGTGCGAGCGGCAGATCAGCACCGCGATCCCGAACAGCACCGACAGCGCCGCCGACAGCGCCAGCATCGAGAACGGGTCCTGGCCGGGCGTGGCGATCGCGGCGAAGACGAACAGCGCGAACACCAGGCCCCGCCACCACCGGCGGAGCTTCTCGTAGGTGACGACGCCCGCGCGGTTGAGCATCACCAGGATCAGCGGCAGCTCGAAGCTCACCCCGAAGATCACCAGCAGCAGCAACATGAAGTTGATGTACTTGCCACCGGTGAGCGCCGTGAAGAACGCCTCGCCGCCGAAGCCGGCCATGAAGCTCAGCGCCTCGGGGACGACGTAGTAGGCCAGCACCGCGCCCGCGACGAACAGGATCGTCGCGAAGAACACGAAGGAGCGGGCGTACTTGCGCTCGTGGGCGTAGAGGCCGGGCGTGATGAACGCCCACAGCTGGTACAGCCACACCGGGCTGAACAGGATCGCACCGACCGACAGGCCGACCTTCATGCGCAGCATGAAGATCTCGAACGGCTCGGTCTGCAGCAGTTGGCACGTGCCGTTCGGGCTCAGGCGCTGCTCGGTCGGCAGCGCGCAGTAGGGCCCGAGCAGCACGTCGGAGAGCGTCGGCCACCCGAACGGTGCGCTGGAGAACCAGATGAACCCGAGGACGGCCCCGATGATCACGAACGTCATGGCCACCCCGAGCCGGTACCGCAGCTCGAAGAGGTGGTCGATGATCGTCATGGTGCCGTCGGGGTTGTGCCTGCGTCCCCACCGACGGCGATCACTCCGGAACGGGTTCAGGCGACGCAGTGGACTGGCACCCACTTCGTTAGCCCCGTCCTGTGTCAGTTCTTCTGTTCGTTCTGCTGCTTGTCCTCGACCGGTGCGGCCGCCGGGGGCGTGCTCGGCTCACCCGCCGACAGCTCCGGCTTCTGCTCCCTCTCGGACTGAGCCTTCTTGGCAGCTTCCTCGTCGGCCTTCATGCCGCGCGCCTCGGCCTTGAACACCCGAGCGGACTGTCCCAGAGAACGGGCCATCTGCGGGAGCTTGGTGGCGCCGAACAGCAGCACCAGCACCAAGACGATGAGGACCAGCTCCCAGCCACCTGGCAAACCCATCCGTACACAACCTTTCGTGATGTCCCTGCTAGGCGCTCATGGTACGCGGGGCAGGGGTCGGCAAGTAGAGCCGTTTCTCCTTCTGATCAACCACGGCGGCGCTGCGAGATCGCCACCTTGAGGCCGGCGGCCCGCGCCTTGACCATTCCGCTGCGGTCGGCGAGGTCGTGGGCTGCGCTCCGCTGCGCCCGCTTGAAGCGGCGTACCTCCAACACGGTCCTGACCAGCAGGAACACCAGCAGGACGAGGCCTACGGCCAGCAGCACGAGAGTCCACACGAACGGCACGTCGTTCACCGTATCGGGCTCAGGTTGACGGAAGGTGACGGGTCCGCCTCAACGCGGCCTGGGCTCGTTGACGCACGTCATTCCCCAGTTCCGGAGGGCTCAGCGCAGTCACCTGGCCGCCGAGGCCGAGCAGCAGCCGCACCATCCAGGAGTGGTCGGCGTAGCGCATCCGCACCCGCGCGCGGCCGCCGGGCAGCTCGGTGACCTCGTCGACCTGGTAGTACTCGGCGACCCAGCGCGCGTCGGGCTCCAGCTCCAGCTCGGCCACCTGCTGGTCGGGCGCGGGCTGGAACAGACCTGCGGAAACGTCCGTCGGCTCGGCCTCCGGGGGCGGCTGCGCCGGCTCGTCGAGCTGCTGCGCCTCGTCGATGCGGTCCAGCCGGAACATCCGCACGCCGTGCGCGCTGCGGCACCAGGCCTCGAGGTAGCTCCGGCCGTCGAGCAGCAGCAACCGCATGGGATCGACCGTCCGCTCGCTGATCTCGTCGCGCGAGGCCGTGTAGTAACGGATCCGCAACGCTTTGCCGCCAGTCGCAGCGGACTGCACCGTCCGGCGGACGCCGGGGTCCACCGAATCCTCGGCGCCAAGGCCGATCACCACCCCGGACGGGCGGGCCTGCCCGACGGCGTTCTCCACCTTGGCCAGCGTGCGCTCCACCGCGTCGGAGTCCGGCACGCCCGGGGTCTCGGCCAGCGCCCGCAGCGCGACCAGCAGGGAGGTGGCCTCGGAGGCGGTGAGCCGCAGCGGGCGGCGCATGCCGGCGTCGTAGGTGACGGTGATCGAGTCGCTGTCGAAGGACAGGTCGATCAGGTCGCCGGGCCCGTAGCCGGGCAGTCCGCACATCCACAGCAGCTCCAGGTCCTTGCGCAGCTGCTGCGGGGTGACGCCGAAGTCGGCGGCGGCGTCGGTGATCGGGATGCCGGGGCGGCTGAGGAGGTAGGGCACCAGGGCCAGCAGCCGGGGCAGGCGTCGCGTCGCGCTGGTCATCGCTGCCCCTCCCCCGCGGCGTCCAGGTGGATCTCGTTGACGGCCTTGCGCAGCGTGTCGGGCTGCAGCACGGCGACGTCCGGCCCGTACCCGGCCAGCCAGCTCGCGGCCGACTCCGGGTACTTCACGTCCAGCTCCAGCACCTCGCCGGGATCACCGTCGATCTCGCGGCGCTCGACGACCGTGCCGATGCGCCGCACCCCGCTCGCGCGCCCCTCGGCGACCCACACCCGGGCCGGGGTCGGCGGCGGCGGTTCGCGGTGCTCACCCGCGACCATCTGCAGCAGGTCGACCTCGGGCGGGCGCTGCACCACGCCGGTCTGACCGACCGCGTGCACCTGGCCCTGGATGCGCGACAGCCGGAAGCATCGCGGCGCCTGCCGGTCGCGGTCGTGGCCGACGACGTACCAGCGGCCGCGCCAGGACACCACGCCCCAGGGTTCGACGGTGCGGTGCCGCACCTCCGCGCTGCTGGGCCGCCGGTAGTCGAACTCCACGACCTGCCCGGCCTGCACGGCGGCGTGCAGCACGCCGAAAGCGGGTTCGGTGGTGCGCACCTTGGGTTCCACGGCCGCCGACGCGCGCTCGTCCACGTCGACGCCGGCCGCGCGCAGCTTCAGCAGCGCGCCACGGGCGGCGGAGGTGAACTCCGGCGAGTCCCACAGCCGCACGGCGAGCGCGACGGCGGCGGCTTCGTCGGGCTCCAGGTCGATGTCGCCGAGCTCGTAGTCGCGGCGGGCGATGCGGTACCCCTCCGCGCTGTCGAAGGCCGAGTTGCGGCCGGTCTCCAGCGGGATCCCCAGGTCCCGCAGCTCGGCCTTGTCGCGTTCGAAGGTCCGGAAGAACGCCTCGTCCGAGGGCGCGTCGGCGTAGCCCGCAACGATGTGCCGGATCCGCTCTGCGGTGAGGTACTGCCGGGTCGACAGCAAGCAGAGCACCAAGTTCACCAAGCGTTCAGCACGCGCAGTGGCCACCCCGAAACTCTAGCCCCGACGTGTTCGATCATGCGTTCGGGTACCGGCGTGTCGCCACCAGCACACCCATTCGAAGGACCACCCCGGCGAGCAGCGCAGCACCGTCCCAGGTCGGGAGCCCCAGCACCGCGGCCCCCACCCGGCCGGGTGGGGGCGGACATGTCGCGCGACATGTCCGCCCCCGTCCGACCGGGTGATGCGGACGCCGTGTCGGCGTGCCACGGCAGCGGGGCGCGGAGTCCGCTGAGGCGCTCACCCGCACCGCTGAGCTGAGCGCTGCGCGACCGTGCGGGCCGCGTCCGGGACCCTAGGCTGAGGTCATGTCCGTCCTGATGATCACCGGTGCCTCGCGCGGGATCGGTGCGGCCACCGCGCGCCTCGCCGCCGCCGAGGGCTACCGGCTGGCCCTCGTCGCCCGCGACACCGAAGCCCTCTCCGGTCTGGTCGAGGAGCTCGGCGAGGGCACGGCCCTCGCGCTGCCCTGCGACATCACCGACTACACGAGCCTGACGGAGGCCGTGACCAGCACCGAGCGGCGCTACGGTTCGCTGGACGCCGTGCTGGCCAACGCGGGGATGAGCGTGCCCACCTCGTTCCTCGGCACCGACGGCGCCGAGCCCGACCAGTGGCGGGACATGGTCCTCACCAACGTCTACGGCATGGCCATCACAGCGCGTGCCGCCCTGCCCGCCCTGGTCCGCAGCCGCGGCCACCTGGCGATGACCGGCTCGAACGCCGGCCGCGGCATCCGCCCCGGCAACCTCTACTCGGCCACCAAGTGGGCGGTGACCGGCATGGCGCAGAACATCCGCGCGGAGTGCGTGGGCACCGGGGTGCGGGTCACGCTGGTGCAGCCCGGCATGGTCGAGACCGACATGACCGCCGACCGCCCCGACGTCCCCAAGCTCCGCGCTGAGGACATCGCCCGCGGCATCCTCTACGCCTTCGCCCAGCCGAGCACGGTCGACGTCAACGAGATCACCATCCGCCCGACCGGCCAGGCACCGCACAGCTGACCGCGTGCGTGTCCACCCAACGAGACGCAGTCCGGGCGCGGCGGACCCGCTGTTCCAGCTCCGGGGCTCGGTCGCACCGCCGAACCCCACCTGAACGAGGGAGGAGCGGACATGTCGCGCGCACTGTTCTCCCCTCACTCGACCGGGTTACGTCGAAGCTCGTGCCCGAGGAGCGATCCGCGGAGCCGCTCCCGTGCGCCGCGCGACGTGACCGCGGGACAGCACCTACAGCGAGCTGATCAAGCGCTCGACCCGCTCGTCCACCGCGCGGAACGGGTCCTTGCACAGGACCGTCCGCTGAGCCTGGTCGTTGAGCTTGAGGTGCACCCAGTCGACCGTGAAGTCCCTGCCTGCGGCCTGGGCAGCGGCGATGAAGTCACCGCGCAGCTTCGCCCGAGTGCTCTGCGGCGGGGTGTCCTTGGCGGCCTCGATCTCCCCGTCCTCGGTGGCCCGGTCGACCAGGTCCTTGCGTTGGAGCATGTCGAACAGCCCGCGGCCGCGCCGGATGTCGTGGTAAGCGAGGTCGAGCTGCGCGATGCGCGGGCTGGACAGCTCCAGGCCGTGCTTGCTGCGGTAGCGCTCCAGCAGGCGGAGCTTGATCGCCCAGTCGACCTCCCGGTCGATCAGCGAGTAGTCCTCGGTCTCGACGGCGTCGAGCGCACGGCCCCACAGGTCGAGGATCCGCTCGGACATCGGGTCCGAACCGCGCCGGGCGACGTGGTCGACGGCCCGGCTGTAGTACTCGCGCTGGATGTCCAGCGCCGAGGCCTCCCGGCCGCCGGCCAGCCGCACGGTGCGGCGCCCGGTGAGGTCGTGGCTGATCTCGCGGATCGCGCGGATCGGGTTGTCCAGGCTGAAGTCCCGGAACTGGACGCCCTGCTCCACCATCTCCAGCACCAGGTGCGCCGTCCCCACCTTGAGCAGGGTGGTCACCTCGGACATGTTGGAATCGCCGACGATGACGTGCAGCCGCCGGTAGCGCTCGGCGTCGGCGTGCGGTTCGTCGCGGGTGTTGATGATCGGCCGCGAGCGGGTGGTGGCGCTGGAGACGCCTTCCCAGATGTGCTCGGCGCGCTGCGACAGGCAGTACACGGCACCGCGCGGCGTCTGCAGGACCTTGCCCGCCCCGCAGATCAGCTGCCGCGTGACCAGGAACGGCAGCAGCACGTCGGCGATGCGGGAGAACTCCCCGGACCGGCCGACCAGGTAGTTCTCGTGGCAGCCGTAGGAGTTGCCCGCGGAGTCGGTGTTGTTCTTGAACAGGAAGATGTCGCCACCGATGCCCTCGTCGGCGAGCCGGCGCTCGGCATCGATGAGCAGGTCCTCCAGGATCCGCTCGCCGGCCTTGTCGTGCGTGACCAGCTGCGTGAGGTCGTCGCACTCGGCCGTGGCGTACTCCGGGTGGGAGCCCACGTCGAGGTAGAGGCGGGCACCGTTGCGCAGGAAGACGTTCGACGACCTTCCCCACGACACGACCCGCCGGAACAGGTACCTGGCCACCTCGTCCGGGGACAGTCTGCGCTGCCCGTGGAACGTGCAGGTGACCCCGAACTCGGTTTCGATGCCGAAGATCCGCCGCTGCATGTCTCCACACTAGGCGCAAAACCGCCCTCGCGGCGGTCCGCCGTTCGGGCAACTGTCGAATCGACTTCGCAGATTTCCAGTAGCAGGCGGTCACGGCTGGATCTGCGCACGCACCCGCACGGAGCAGCGGAAATCGCCGTACACCCGTACGACTTCCCGGGATGTGGAACCGGGACCACCCCCCAGAACGACATCGCTCCCGCACCCGGAGCGGGTGCGGGAGCGATCAGCGGGAACGCCGGGTCATCCGCCGGCCGGGGACTCCCCGTCGCCCTTCGACTTGCCGGAGTCCTCAGTCGACTCCGGCAGCAGGGACGTGAGCGCAGCACCGCGGACGCGGCGGAACGTCCGGTTCGGACGGGAGCGGTCGAGCACCGCGACCTCCAGGGCCTTGGTCCCCAGCTCCCGGTTGGAGTCCCCGCTGGACGAAAGTCCCTTGACAGCCACGCGGATGGCGTCTCCCAGTTCCATCCCGTCCTGGTAGGAATCCTTGAGCGAGCTGGTGATGGTGTCGGCCTGCCCGCCCATCACGACGTACTGGGGTTCGTCCACGATGGATCCGTCGTAGGTCAGCCGGTACAGCTGGTCGCTCTCGGCGGTCGCACCGACCTCCGCCACGCAGATCTCCACCTCGAACGGCTTGATCTGCTCGGTGAAGATCGCGCCCAGGTGCTGGGCGTAAGTGTTGGCCAGCGACCGCCCGGTCACGTCGCGCCGGTCGTAGGAGTACCCGCGCACGTCGGCGATGCGCACGCCGGCCACCCGCAGCGCTTCGAACTCGCTGTAGCGGCCCACCGCGGCGAAACCGATGCGGTCGTAGATCTCGGCGACCTTGTGCAGGGTCGGAGACGGGTTCTCGGCGACGAACAAGATCCCACCGGCGTACTTGAGCACCACCACGCTGCGGCCCCGGGCGATGCCCTTGCGGGCGAGCTCGGAACGCTCCCGCATCAACTGCTCGGGGGAGGTGTAGAACGGCATCGTCACGGCTTCTGCACTCCTGAATCTGCTCGCTGTGGCAGGCGGGGTCGTGGGACGGCGCTGATCAGCCGCCCGGGTTCTCCAGGCGTCCGTTCACCACAGCGGTGGCGATCTCGCCGGTGCGCTCCTCGGTGAACCGCACGGCGCCCTCCTCCGCGGTGATGGAGATGACCGACGGGTAGATCCGCCGGGACACGTCCGGCCCGCCGGTGGCGCTGTCCTCGTCGGCCGCGTCGTAGAGCGCTTCCACCGCCGTGCGCGCCGCGGTCTCCAGGTCGGCGTCCGGGTCGTAGCGCTTCTTCAGCGCGGACTTGGCGAACTGGGAACCCGAACCGACCGCGTGGTAGCCGCCGGCCTCGTTGTAGCGCCCGCCGACCACGTCGTAGGAGACGATCCGGCCCGCGCGGTCGGGGTCCTCGGCGTCGGTGTCGTAACCGGCGAACAACGGCACGACCGCCAGGCCCTGCATCGCCGCGGAGAGGTTGCCGCGCAGCATCGTGGCCAGCTTGTTGGCCTTGCCGTCCAGCGAGAGGGAGATGCCCTCGAGCTTCTCGTAGTGCTCCAGCTCCACCGCGTAGAGCTTGACCAGCTCCTGCGCGATCCCGGCCGTTCCCGCGATGCCCACCGCCGAGTAGGCGTCGGTGACGAAGAGCTTCTCCATGTCCCGCTGGGCGATGAGGTTGCCCATCGTCGCCCGGCGGTCACCGGCCAGCAGCACGCCGCCGCGGAAGGTCACCGCGACGATGGTGGTGCCGTGCGGGGCCTCGACCGTGCCCTCGGGCGCTTTGCGGCCGCCCGGCAGCAGTTCCGGTGCGGCAGCTTGGAGGAAGTCGGTGAACGACGAGGATCCGGGGGTCAAGTAGGCGGCGGGAAGCGCCTGCCCGGGGAACTGGGCCGAGCTCTGGTCCATCAGCGACATCGTCTCCGTTCTCACAGGACTCCTGCGACAGGATGCACTGTAGTCATGATCGAGTGCGCAGCGAGGGACACCGGGCCGGTGTTTTCCGCCGGCCCGGTGACCGGTTCTCGCAGGGTCACCGCCTGGGCGCACCGGCGGCAGGGGGCCTACTGGCCGCCCTTCTGCACGTAAGCGCGCACGAAGTCCTCGGCGTTCTCCTCCAGGACGTCGTCGATCTCGTCCAGGATGGCGTCGACATCTTCGCCGAGCTTTTCGCGACGTTCCTGACCGGCGGCCTCCGGACCGTTCTCTTCCTCGCCGTCGCCGCCGCCCTGCCGCTGAGCCTTCTCCTGAGACATCTCGCCTCCCGGTGGTTGAAGTCCCGAACACCCCCGGAACCGGGGACGTCCTGCCTTGAACACTACCTATCCGACCACTCGTTCGCCCACGCCCAGCCGGGCGTCTTTGACGATCTTCTCCGCTACCTGACGTGCGCGGGACGAGCTCGTGGCAGGCGTCGCGTCACCCCTTCGTCAGCGAATCGACCAGTTCTTCGGCACTGCTGCTGGCCTCCAGCAGCGCGCCGACGTGGGCCTTGGTGCCGCGCAGCGGTTCCAACGTCGGGATGCGCACCAGGGATTCCCTGCCGAGGTCGAAGATGACCGAGTCCCAGGACGCGGCGGCGACCTCCGCCGGGTAGCGCTCCAGGCAGCGGCCGCGGAAGTAGGCGCGGGTGTCCTCCGGCGGGGCCGTGACGGCCTCCTGGACCTCCTCCTCGCTGACCAGGCGCTTCATCGAACCGCGGGTGACGAGCCGGTTGTAGAGGCCCTTGTCCAACCGCACGTCGGAGTACTGCAGGTCGATCATGTGCAGCCGCGGCGAGGCCCAGCCCAGGTTGTCGCGGTTGCGGTAGCTCTCCATCAGCCGCAGCTTGGCCGGCCAGTCCAGGCGGTCCGCGCAGGACATCGGATCGGTGCCGAGCATGTCGAGCACCTCGCCCCAAGTGTTGAGCACGTCGCGGGAGGCCCGCTCGGCGCCGTGCGAGTCGAGGAAGTCCGCGGCCCGCTCGTGGTAGGCCCGCTGCAGGTCCAGACCGGTGAACCGGCGGCCGTCGGCGAGTTCCACGGACTGCTTCAGCGACGGGTCGTGGCTGATCAGGTGCACCGCCTGCACCGGGTCGGCCAGCTTGAGGTCGTCGAAGCGCAGCCCGTTCTCGATCATGTCCAGCACCAGCGCGGTGGTGCCCAGCTTGAGGTAGGTCGCGGTTTCAGCGAGGTTGGCGTCGCCGATGATGACGTGCAGCCGCCGGTACTTGTCGGCGTCGGCGTGCGGTTCGTCGCGGGTGTTGATGATGCCGCGCTTGAGCGTGGTCTCCAGGCCGACCTCGACCTCGATGTAGTCCGCGCGCTGGGAAAGCTGGAAACCGGCCTTCTCGCCGGCCTGGCCGAGGCCGACCCGGCCGGATCCGCACATCACCTGGCGCGAGGCGAAGAACGGGGTCAGGCCGCCGATCACCGAGGTGAACGGGGTGTTGCGGGCCATCAGGTAGTTCTCGTGGGTCCCGTAGCTGGCGCCCTTGCCGTCGACGTTGTTCTTGTACAGCTGGATGGCGGCCGTGCCGGGCACGCTGGCCGCGCGCATGGCGGCCTCCTCCATGACCCGCTCGCCGGCCTTGTCCCAGATCACGGCGTCGCGCGGGTTGGTCACCTCGGGCGCGGAGTACTCGGGGTGTGCGTGGTCGACGTACAGGCGGGCGCCGTTGGTGAGGATGACGTTGGCCGCGCCGAGGTCGTCGCCGTCCGAGCCGTTGGACTGCTGAGCCGTCGAGCTCAGGTCGAACCCGCGCGCATCGCGCAACGGCGACTCGACCTCGTAGTCCCACCGCGCCCGCCTGGCTCGTGGTATCTCGGCCGCCGCCGCGTACGCCAGCACGATGTGGGTGGAGGTCAGCACCGGGTTGGCGCTGGAGTCGCCCGGTACGACGATGCCGTACTCCACCTCGGTTCCCATGATCCGCCGCATACTTCGCAGCGTACGGGGTGGGGGCGATTTCTCAAGAAAAGCGAGGCGAACACCGCTCTCGGCACACCTCTTCCACGGGTGACACGATCGAGCGCGTGGACGCGGGTGAGGAGCAGGTCGCGCTGTACGACGCGGCCGGGTGTGCCGTGGGTGAGGCGACGAGGCGCGAGATGCGGGAGAGGGGCCTGTGGCACGCCGCCGCGGTGGTCTTCCTGCTCTCCGGCGACGGGGAGCGCGTCTACGTGCACCGGCGGACCGACACCAAGGACGTCTACCCCGGTCTGCACGACTGCGCCGCGGGCGGGGTGGTCGCCGCGGGTGAGGCCCCGCGTGACGCAGCCCGCCGTGAGCTCGCCGAGGAGCTGGGCGTGCGCACCGCACCGGAGTTCCTGTTCCGCCAGGTGTTCGAGGAGGACACCGTGCGCTACCACGGTTTCGTCTTCCAAGCCCGCTGGGACGGCCCCGTGGTGCACCAGCCCGAGGAGGTCGCCGAAGGCTGGTGGATGCCCCTTCCCGAGCTGCGTCGGCGCCTCGACGACCCGCTCTGGCCCTTCGTCCCGGACGGCCGCGCCTTCGCCCGCCGATGGCTGCAGGACCACGCCCCCGGCCCCGCTCAGCCCCGGGAACGCCCCAGCCCCCACCAACCCTGACACCCGACGCGGAGGGCGATGCCCAGCGGGCACCAGAGGAGGAACGACCTCTAGAACGGACGTTCCCCACGGACAAGGGCTTTCAGCTCGAACCCGCACTTCCCGACACAGGCGAAGACGTTTCAACCGGAACTGACGTACCCGAACGCATCGGCTTCAACCCGAACTGAGACCGGGCTGTTCACCAGCTCTTACCCGCACGCAGCCGGTGCGGACAACCACCGTCGCCAGGTTCGGGACTCAGCCCGCGCCGACGCAGGTTCGAGGCGCCCGCGGCGGCGGGACCCACCCGGCACCGCCACAGACTCGAGGCGGCCCGCGGCGGCAGCCCCGTCTTCAAGTGCGGGCCTCGGCCAACCCCGGCACAGGTTCTGAGCGGCTTCGTGGCGAGCACGCCGCGACGCCGCGTGCAGAGACATGGTCGAGGAGCGGCGCACGGAGCCACGGAGCCGCTCAGGTCCTGCCACCCGCATCCGCCACGCACAGCAACCCCGCCCCCGAACCCCACGAATCACCGCCAGGGAAGTTCGGCTCTTTCTCCCCAGTAGGTCGCCGGGTCCCGGGCGAGGGACTGCAGGGTGGCGCGGTCCTGGTCGGTGAGCTCGACGCGGAGGGCGGCGAGGTTGCTCTCCAGCTGCTCGACGCTGGCCGGGCCCAGCAGCACCACGTCCGCCCAGGGCTGGTCGAGCGCGTGGGCGAGGGCGAGGGCGTCCGGTGCAACGCCGTGCCGCCGGGCGATGGCGGCGAACTCCTCCGGCGGGTCGAGCGCGAGTCGGCCGTTGGCCAGCGTCTCCTTCAGCAGCACCCGCCAGCCGCCGGTGTGCACCTCGTTGAGGACGCGCCCGACGGAGGGCTCCGTGGTGTTCCAGGTGGATTGCACGGCGCTGAACAGCTGCCTGCCGCCGATTTCCAGTTCCCAGGCCCGCTCGATGCTCTCGGCCTGCCCGGCGCCGCTGGTGGAGAACCCGAGCCGCACTCCGGCGTCGCGGATGCGCGCGAGCTCGTGCTGCAGCTCCAGGTCGTCGAACAGCGGGCTGGAGTTGGTCAGCGAGTGCACCTGGTAGAGGTCGATGCGGTCGCCGAGCAGCGTGCGGGTCTCCGCCCACTGGCTGCGCAGCCGCTCCACCGAGTGCTCCTTGACCTCGTGCACCTCGGTCTCGATGCGCCACTGCGCGACGTAGGCGTAGCCCCACTTGCTGGAGACGCTGACGTCCTCGTGGCCCCGCTCCCCCAGCCAGTCCGCCAGGAACTGCTCCGCGCTGCCGTAGGAGCGGGCGGTGTCGACCCAGCGGATCCCGTGGGCGTAGGCGGCGTCCAGGACGGCCCGGGTGCGCTCCTTCATGGCCTGGGCGGTGCGCTGCTGCGGCAGGGCCTCGACGCGACCGACGTTGATGTAGGCCGGCCTGCCCAGCGCGGCCAGCCCGAGCCCCAGCCGCTGCACGGGGTTCTGAGCGGGGATCATGCCTGGAAACTATCCCGTCGCGGGCCTGCCCGCACGAGCGCGGGGCCGCCATCCCGGAAGGAGATGACGGCCCCGGTTCGGTCGACTTACAGGTACTGACCCGTGTTGGTCGCCGTGTCGATCGCTCGACCGGACTCCTGGTTCTTCCCGCTGACCAGGGTGCGGATGTAGACGATCCGCTCGCCCTTCTTGCCGGAGATGCGGGCCCAGTCGTCCGGGTTGGTCGTGTTGGGCAGGTCCTCGTTCTCGGCGAACTCGTCGATGATCGCGTCCTGCAGGTGCTGCACCCGCAGACCGGGCTGGTTGGTCTCCAGCACCGACTTGATCGCCGCCTTCTTGGCCCGGTCCACGATGTTCTGGATCATGGCGCCGGAGTTGAAGTCCTTGAAGTACAGGACCTCCTTGTCACCGTTGGCGTAGGTGACCTCCAAGAACCGGTTCTCGTCGGTCTCGGCGTACATCCGCTCCACCGTGGCCTGGATCATCGCGTCCAGGCACGCGGCGTTGTCGCCGCCGAACTCCTTGAGGTCTTCCTCGTGGATCGGCAGTTCCTTGGTGAGGTACTTGGAGAAGATGTCCTTCGCCGATTCCGCGTCCGGACGCTCGATCTTGATCTTCACGTCGAGCCGGCCGGGCCGCAGGATCGCCGGGTCGATCATGTCCTCCCGGTTGGAGGCACCGATGACGATGACGTTCTCCAGGCCTTCCACACCGTCGATCTCGCTCAGCAGCTGCGGGACGATGGTGGTCTCCACGTCGGAGGACACACCGCTGCCGCGGGTCCGGAAGATCGAGTCCATCTCGTCGAAGAACACGATCACCGGCGTGCCCTCGGAGGCCTTCTCCCGAGCGCGCTGGAAGATCATCCGGATGTGCCGTTCGGTCTCACCGACGAACTTGTTCAGCAGCTCGGGGCCCTTGATGTTCAGGAAGTAGGACTTGGCCTGACCATCGTCGTCACCCCGCGCCGCGGCCACCTTCTTGGCCAGCGAGTTCGCCACCGCCTTGGCGATGAGCGTCTTCCCGCAGCCCGGAGGCCCGTAGAGCAGGACGCCCTTCGGCGGGCGCAGCTGGTACTGCACGTAGAGATCCGAGTGCAGGAACGGGAGCTCCACAGCATCGCGGATCTGCTCGATCTGCCCGGCGAGGCCACCGATGTCCTGGTAGCCGACGTCCGGCACCTCTTCGAGCGTGAGGTCCTCGACCTCGGCCTTGGGAACCACGTCGTAGGCGTACCCGGCCTTGGTGTCGACCAGCAGCGAGTCACCGGCCTTCAGCCCGGAGTCCGCCAGCGGCTCGGTGAGCCACACGACGCGCTCCTCGTCGGTGTGCCCCATGACCAGGGCACGTGGGCTCTCGCCCTCGGCGTAGGACAGGATCTCCCGGAAGGTGCACACCTCACCGGTCTGCTCGAACGCACCCGCCTCGACCACCGTCAGTGCCTCGTTCAGGCGCACCGACTGACCCAGTCTCAGGTCATCGGTCTCGACGTTCGGCGACACCGCCACCCGCATCTTGCGACCGGAGGTGAACACGTCGACCGTGCCGTCCTCGTAGCGCTGCAGGAACACGCCGTACCCGCTCGGGGGCTGGGCGAGTCGGTCGACCTCCTCGCGCAGTGCCGTCAACTGGCCCCGCGCTTCCTTCAGGGTTTCGGTGAGTTTGGCGTTCCGTTCGGTGAGCTGGCTCACTCTCTCGGATGCCTCGGCCAGCCGCTTTTCCAGCAGGCGAACCTGTTGAGGGGACTCGTTGAGCCTGCGGCGAAGCAGTGCGACCTCGTCTTCGAGAAGACGGATCTGACTGCGGAGCTCCGCGGAGCCCGCACCCTGCTCGCCGTCGCCCTCCTCAGGCCGGCTGCCGGGACGGTCGTGCTGCATATCGGCACCCTCCTCCCGTGCTCGTACCACCACGGTACCGGCGATCACCGACGACGGCGGCGTCGTGAGGTTCCGCCGGATCGCCCAGCGTGCCACAGAATTCCCCGAACACACACGGTCTAAAGACGTTTGTTCCCGGTGCGTTGCGTCGTGGCTGGTCGACGCGGACACGGTGGGTTGTCGATCATGGGCCGTTCGATACTTCACCGCGCCTCTCCAGAACCCCTGCGCAATACCCGCGACCACGGGTTTTTCCGTTGCGCCACAGCGTTCGCTCGCTGTCTGCGATCAACCGGGTTAACGACTCCGGCAACCGGGTGGCATTTTCCTGTCTTCCGACGGCACTTCTCCCATCATTTGGAACAACTCGGGGAGCTCGGACATTCCGGACCCCCACCCTGGTTTTTCGACCGAGGTCGTAATCCGGTCACTCCGCACACGCAGGACTGAAGACTCTGGTCTACTTACCGCCGCCAGTGCAGAAACCGGCGTCGCCGCCGCGTGAACACTCCTGGGAGGAGTCCATGACCTATCCGCCGCAGCAGCCTGGTCAAGGCGGGTGGGGGCAGCAGCCCGCGGGGAACGGACACACCTCTCCTCAGCAGCAGCAGCCCAACTGGTACGGCAACCAGCACACCGGGTGGGGCCAGCAAGGCCGGGAGCAGGGACGACCCGGCCAACCGCAGCCGGGTCAGCCGCAGCCGGGTCAGCCGCTGCCGCCGCAGTGGGGCAGCGAGCACGGCCCCGGGTCGTGGCTGAGGGAGCCCGAGGGCTTCGGCGACGTCGAGCCACCGGCTCCGCAGAAGTCGAAGCTGCCGCTGGTCGTGGGGGTCGTCGCGGCCGTGCTGGTGCTGGTCGGCGCCGGTGTCGGCGTCTACACCTGGGTCGGCAGCGGACCGGGCGAGCCGCGCCCGGTGGCCCAGGAGGTCGTGGCCAAGGTCAACGCGGGGGACTTCGGCACCGTCGGGGAACTGTTCTGCGAGGCCAACAGGACCCAGCTGGACGCCGCGATGGCCCAGCTCAGCCAGTGGAAGTTCGACGTCGATCTCGGTGACGTCACCCGCACCGGCGACAAGGCCTCGGCGGAGCTCAGCGGAACCTACGAGGCCGGCGGGGCGTCACAGCCGGTGGACCAGACGATGGGCCTCGTCGTCGAGAAAGGCGAGTGGAAGGTCTGCGACCTCGGGCAGTAGCCGGGGCGCGTTCACAAGAGAAGAGAAGCAGGGGGACATCCAGTGACGTACCCACCGCAGCAGCCGCCCGGCCAGGGCGGATGGGGGCAGCAGCCCGGTGGTCAGCACCCGCAGCAGCCCGGCGGGCCGTTCCCGCCGAGCGGCGGTCAGCCGTACCCGCAGCCCGGCGGCGCGCAGCCGCCCACCGGCGGCCAGCAGTACCCGCAGCCCGGCTACCCGCAGCAGCCGCAGGCGGGCTACCCGCAGCAGCCCTTCCCGAACCCCTACGGCGGGTACGGCCCGCCGCCGAAGAAGAAGTCCCCGCTGCCCTGGATCCTCGGGGGAGTCGGCGGCCTGGTCGTCCTCGGCGCGATCATCGCCCTCGTCGTCGCCTTCACCGGCGGCCCCGGCGATCCCCGACCGGTGGCGCAGCAGGCAGTGGACATGATGAACGCCAAGGACTTCGCCGGCGTGCAGAGCATCACCTGCGACCGGGCGAGCACCAAGGTCCAGGACATGGTCGACATGATGGAGGGCAAGGGCTCCCAGTTCGACGAGCTGGAGAGCATGGGCGTTCCGAAGGCCGAGATCCAGAAGATGGTCGAGAGCCTCGAGGTGAAGTTCACCCTCGGCGAGGTGACCGACAACGGCGACAACACCGCCACCGCGCACTTCAACGGCACCATGTCGCTCCACATGGACGTCATGGGCCAGCGCATGGACCAGGACGTCCCGATCAACGAGACCAACGACCTGATCGTCGAGGACGGCGAGTGGAAGCTCTGCTGACGGCACCGGGCTGAGGCCTTCCGGGCGAGCACGTGCGAGGTGTCCACGACGCTGTTCGTGGAGCTGGCGTGATCTCGCCGGACCTGCTCGCACGGTCACGGGCCACGACTTCGAACCGCTAGCGTTCACTCGTTCGTCCGTTCGACACGAGGACAGACCTGCGGAAGATCGCGAAGCGACTCGTGGCCATGTCAGGCACAACGGCTTCGGTCACAGCGCTGACGCTGGTGAGGGCAGCGCCCGCCGCTGCCACGGCCGCGGAGCGTCAGTCCTACTTGGCCGACATGGGGTACGTCCTCGGGCCCGTCGTCGTCAACACCTGCGCTGCGATCGCCAGTGCTGACTTCCCGGATGTGCCCGTGGAGAGGGGACCTCCGCGTCGGAGCACTGAACCAGGGTGTTCTGGGCGAGCAGGCCGCAGGGGCGTGCTCGCGCGGCCAGGGTGAGCACAGCTCTCCGGCCGGCGGAACGAGAACGGGCCCGCACCGGATGCCGGTGCGGGCCCGTTCCGCCTCGTGGTCAGCCCTTGCTGGGACGGCGCTGGACCCGGGGCGGGGTGACGCCGTCGGCGAGGCGGCGGGTGGTGAGCAGGAAGGCCGTGTGGGCGACCATGCGGTGCTCCGGGCGCACGGCCATGCCGACCACGTGCCACGGCCGCAGCAGCGTCTCCCACGCCTGCGGCTCGGTCCAGTTCTGCTGCTCGCGAACCGCCTCGGTGACCCGCGACAGCTGGGTCGTGGTGGCCACGTAGACGATCAGCACGCCGCCCGGGTTGAGCTTCTCCTTGACCAGGTCCAGGACGTCCCAGGGCGCCAGCATGTCCAGCACGATCCGGTCGACGGGCTCGCCGTCGTACTCCAGCAGGTCGCCGAGCCGCAGGTCCCAGTTCTCCGGGATCTCGCCGAAGAAGCGCTTCACGTTGCGCTCGGCGTGCTGGTGGTGGTCCTCGCGCACCTCGTAGGAGGTGACGCTGCCCTCCGGGCCGACCGCGCGCAGCAGCGAGCAGCTCAGCGCGCCGGAACCGGCACCGGCCTCCAGCACCTTCGCGCCGGGCCGGATGTCGCCCCACATGAGGATCTGGGCGGCGTCCTTGGGGTAGATGACCTGGGCTCCGCGCGGCATCGACAGCACGTAGTCGGCCAGCAGCGGGCGCAGCGCCAGGAAGGAGGTGCCGCCCGCGGAGGTGACCACCGAGCCCTCCGGCTGCCCGATCAGGTCGTCGTGGGCGAGAGCGCCGCGGTGGGTGTGGTACTCCCCTCCCTTCTCCAGCACGACCGTGTACTTGCGCCCCTTGGGGTCGGTCAACTGGACCCGGTCGCCGGGTTGGAACTCACCGCTGACGGTGCTGCTCAACTGCTGCCTACCTTCTCCACGCTCGCCTGACGTGCTCGATGCACGGCGAACCATCGTCGCAGAGGGCGGGGCCTTCACCCCGGGCGGGAGCGCAGTGCCGAGCGGAGGTCCTCGCGGCGCAGCACTCCGCTGGGCCTGCCCTCCTCGTCGATGACCAGGAACTGCCAGGCGAGGACGGACTGGACGCGCTCGAGCACGGCGTCCGGCGACTCGCTGTCCAGCAGGATCGTGTCCGGGTCGACGGGCTCGGCGGCGCGCTCGGCCGGTTCGTGCGGCGCGTGGGTGGCCAGCCGCTCGGCCGCGGTCTGGTCCAGCAGGCCGACCGCGATGCCGTCGGCGCGCACCAGCACCACGCCGCGCCCGGCGGCGGCCATCAGCGCGTCCCCGACCGGGCTCTCTGCCGGCAGCTGCAGGACCGGCCGCACCAAGTCGGCGAGGTCCAGACCGCTGGGCCACCGGCGGCGCTGCTCCGCCCGGTGCTCGGCGCGGGCTCCGGCGATGACGAACCAGGCCATCAGCAGGCACACGCCGAGCCGCAGCCACTGGTCGTCGGCTCCGCTGTAGAGCCCGGCCAGCGCGTAGGCCAGCAGCGCGAAGGCGACCGCACCCGCGCCCGCCACACCGGCCGTGGTGCCCGCGACGCGGCGTCCGGTGATCCGCCACAGCAGGGCCCGCAGCATCCGCCCGCCGTCCAGCGGCAGGCCCGGGAGCAGGTTGAACACGCCGACCGCGAGGTTGGCCACGCAGGTTTGGGCGACCAGCAGCCAGATCGCTCCGCCGGGCGCCATCGCGTACCAGGCGAGCCCGGTCGCACCGGCCAGCACCAGCGACACCGCCGGCCCGGCCGCGGCGATCAGGCCTTCCTGCACCGGCTTCGGGGGTGTGCGGGAGATCTCGGACAGCCCGCCCAGCAGGAACAGCCGCACGCGCCGCACCGGCAGGCCCATCCGCAGCGCCACGATGCAGTGGCCGAGTTCGTGCAGCAGCACCGAGATCGCCAGCAGCACGGTGAACACCGCGGCCAGCACCGCGCTCTCCCAGACCCCGGCTCCGGGCAGGATCCGGCCGACCAGCGGGGTGTAGAGCAGCACGATGAGCGCGGCGCCGAGCCACCACGAGGTGGACAGCAGGACCGGTACCCCGGCCACGCGGCACAGCAGGAGCCCGCCGTCGTCGAGCTTGGGCCGGGTCGGCGATGAGGCGGTCGGCGGCATGGCCGAAGAGTAATCCGCCTCAGGTGAGGAGGGTGTGATGCCCGCCCGCGCTCCACTGATCCGCTCACCACCTGACGTGGGGTGATCTGGTGTCGGTGGCCTTCGTTAGGGTCAGTGCCCATGACCGAGATCGCGCAGGAGCCGGTGAAGCCGGAGGAGACGACCCGTCGGCGTCCAGCGCTCTCGCCGTCGCGGGCCGGCGACTTCAAGCAGTGCCCGCTGCTGTACCGCTTCCGCGCGATCGACCGGATCCCGGAGAAGCCCACGCGGGCGCAGGTGCGCGGCACCGTCGTGCACGCGGTGCTGGAGCGGCTCTACGCGCTGCCGACCGAGCAGCGCGACCGGTCCACGGCCGGCGAGATGCTGACCCCGGCGTGGGAGGAGATCCTCGCCGAACAGCCCGAGCTGGGCGAGCTCTTCGACGGCCCGAGCGACCCGGAGCTGGAGAAGTGGCTGTCCTCGGCGAGCAGCTTGCTGGACGCCTACTTCGAGATGGAGGACCCGCAGCGGCTGCAGCCGGAGGCGTGCGAGCTGCGGGTCGAGACGGAACTGCCGTCCGGCGTGCTGCTGCGCGGGTTCATCGACCGGGTCGACGTCGCGCCGACCGGCGAGGTCCGCTTGGTGGACTACAAGACCGGCAGGGCTCCCGGCGAGATCGGCGAGGCCAAGGCGATGTTCCAGATGAAGTTCTACGCCTTGGTGCTGTGGCGCTTGCGGGGCGAGATCCCGCGCCAGCTGCTGCTGATGTACTTGGCCAACAAGCAGAAGCTCGCCTACTCCCCCGACGAGGAGGAGCTGCGCCGCTTCGAGCGCACCTTGGAAGCGATCTGGCAGGCGATCCTGCGCGCGGGCAAGACCGGGGACTTCCGGCCCAGTCCCAGCAAGCTCTGCGACTTCTGCGACCACAAAGCCCTCTGCCCGTCCTTCGGCGGCACCCCGCCGCCCTACCCGGGCTGGCCCGAAGCGCTGGCCACCGGCGAGGAGTCCTTGCTGGACCGCACGGACTGAAAGTCCCCGCCCGCGTGGCGGACCGAGCGCCGCACGAGGTGCGGTACCTGAACACCGGGCGTCGCCGCGGGTTCTCGAACCCGGGAACCCGCGGCGGCGGACCTGTCCCGCTCAGGGTCCTGAGCGGGACCTCCGCGGCCCGGCTCAGTCCTCGTACGGGTCGTAGTTGGCGGCCGTGCCGTACTCGCCCGCCTGCGTCTGGTCGATGACCGCGAACCGCGCGCCGGTCGGGTCCCGCAGCACGGCCATTCGCCCGATGCTGGAGTCGTAGGGGTCGACCCGCACCCGCCCGCCGTTGGCGATGGCGGTGCGCACGAGCTCGTCGGTGCCGATCTCGGCGTCGACGCCGAGGTACAGCAGCCAGTGCGGGTGGGTCGACTCGGTGATGAAGTCGCGGAGCATGCTGACCCGCGCCAGCACCGACTCCTCGCCGAGGTACCAGACGGAGTAGTCGGACCGGTGCTCCGTCCCGAACTGCTCGGCGGTGTAGCCGAACAGCTCCTGGAAGAAGTTGTCGGCGGTCTGCGCCTTGATGGTGACCAGCTCGGCCCACATCAGCGTGCCCGGCAGCCCGACGTCGAACTGCCAGGACTCCTCCGGTTCGAGCAGCCCGAACTCGGCGTCCGAGGGCCCGACCAGCACGGCCTTGCGGCCGATCTTCGGGACGCTGTTCATCGGCACGGTCCGCACCGCGCCGTGCGACTCGGCCTCGGCAACCTTCTCGGCGCAGTCGGCGGCGGCCAGGTAGAGGCGCCACGCGGACTGGTCACCGGAGGCCGCGCGCAGGCTCGCCACCGGGAACCCCTCGCGCAGCGCGATCACGTGCTCCCCGGAAGCCGGGTCGGAGTGCCGCTCGTACTCCCAGTCGAAGAGGTTCGCGTAGAACTCGCAGGCCTTGTCGAGGTTCGTGGTGATCAGCTCGATCCAACAGGGCATGCCCGCGTAGAGCTGCCACTGCGGCGGCGTTTTCCCCGGGACCACAACTGCCATTGCTGCCACCCCCATCGGCGTCGTCCAAGATCGTCTCACCGAAGGTACGCCTCGGGTACGACAGTCGGGGACGCACCGGCCGATCTCGTGCTCACCGCGTTCCAGCCTCCTCCAGCGCGGGAGGGGCGCACACGGAAGGCACCTCGGTTCCGCCCGAATGGAGCAGTCCGAAGCGGCTTCTGCCGCAGCAGGCGACGAGCACCGCCCGTGCCCCGGGCGGTGCTCGTCGCGGAACGGTCGGTCAGAGGCGGCAGGCGCGGATGTCCGAGGACAGGATCGCCTTGGCGCCCACGGAGGCGAGGCGGTCCATGATCGCCGGGGCGTCCTTGCGGGACACCATGGCGCGCACCGCGACCCAGCGCTCGTCGGCCAGCGGCGACATCGTCGGCGACTCCAGGCCCGGGGTCATCTTCGTGGCGTCGTCGAGCAGGTCCTTGGGGCAGTTGTAGTCCAGCATCACGTACTGCTGGGCGAACACGACGCCCTGCAGCCGCGCGATCAGCTGGCTCTTGGCCTGCTCGTGGTCGGAGTCGCGACGCTCGATGACCACGGCCTCGGACTTGCAGATCGGGTCGGCGAAGGCCACCAGGCCGTGCTGGCGCAGCGTGCGCCCGGAGCCGACGACGTCGGCGATGGCGTCGGCGACCCCGAGCTGGATGGAGATCTCCACCGCGCCGTCGAGCCGGATGACCTCGGCGGTCACGCCGTAGCGGGCCAGGTCGTCGGAGACCAGCCGCGGGTAGGAGGTGGCGATCCGCTTGCCCTGCAGGTCGGCCACGGTCCACTCGCCGGCGCTGGCGGGAGCGGCGTAGCGGAAGGTGGAGCCGCCGAAGCCCAGCGCGAGCCGCTCGTCGACCGGGGCACCGGAGTCCAGCGCCAGGTCGCGGCCGGTCAGGCCGAGGTCGAGCTCTCCGGAGCCGACGTAGATCGAGATGTCCTTGGGTCGGAGGAAGAAGAACTCCACCTCGTTGGCGTTGTCGATCACGGTCAGGTCCCGCTGCTCATGGCGCTGCCGGTACCCGGCTTCCGCGAGCATCTCAGAAGCGGGACCGGCAAGCGTGCCCTTGTTGGGCACTGCGACGCGCAGCATGGAACCTGTTCTCCTCGTCCTCGGTGGTGATCTACAGGTAGCGGTAGACGTCCTCTGGGGACAGTCCACGCCCCAGCATGACGACCTGCAGCCGGTAGAGCAGCTGCGAGATCTCCTCCGCGAGTTCCTCGTCGGACTCGTGCTCGGCGGCCAGCCACACCTCACCGGCCTCCTCCAGGACCTTCTTGCCCTGGGCGTGCACACCGGCGTCGAGCGCGGCCACCGTCGAGGACCCCTCTGGGCGGGTCCGGGCACGTTCCTGCAGCTCGGCGAACAACTCGTCGAAGGTCTTCACAGCTCTCGATCCTTGCATCCGTCCTGAACGGGTTCACACCGGACCCGTCCGTGTGCGGGCCGGATCACGGCCGATCAGCCGAAGCCGGTGGTGGCTTCCAGGACCGCGCCGAGCGTGTCCTTCACCATCGCCAGCGCGGCGCCGTGCGGGCTGGAGCGCCCACCGGAGACCGCCACCTGCCCGGCTTCACCGCAGTCGTAGCGGACCGCCTTCTCCGGCCCGCGCAGCGCGCCCAGCACCGAGGACTCCGGTTCGGCCGACAGCGCCACCTGCACGACACCGGGCTCGTCCCGCACCGCCCGCGCGACCTGGCGGAGCCGATGACCTGCGGGAACGTCGGGCAGTCGGCTGATGGGCTCGGTCTCGACCCGGGTCCGCGCCGGGCCCCAGCCCCACAGCAGGGCGCTGAGCAGGCGGAACTTGGTCGCCGCGTCGGCGCCGGAGAGGTCGTTGCTCGGGTCCGCCTCGGCGATGCCCGCCCGCTGCGCTTCGGCGACCGCGGTGTCCAGGTCGGTGCCCTCGGCGAGGCGGTCGAGGACGAAGGTCGCGGTGCCGTTCACGCAGCCCACGACCTCGGCGACGTCGAAGCCGCGCAGCACCGACCGGGCGAGGTCGCCGGCGGGCATCGCGGCGCCCGTGGCTCCGGACAGGCGCACCGACCGACCCGCGGCCGCAGCGGTCTGCGCCAGCTGGTCCCAGTGGGTGAGCAGGTGCGACTTGGTCGCGGTGACCACGTGGGCACCCGCGTCGAGCGCCTGCAGCGCCTCCCGCGCCGCGCGGTCGTCGCCGTCGGACGGGACGGCCTGGGCGAACACCTGCGCACCCGTGCGCTCGAGCAGCTCGGGCAGGTCGGTGAGCGGTCCCCACTCCCCCGCCTCGCGCTGCCGGTCCCGGCCGCGGACGGCCACCACGCGCAGGTCCACGCCGTGCCGGCGACCGCGCTCGGTGACCAGCTCCGCGTAGGCGCGGCCGACCGGCCCGTGGCCGGCCAGGACGATCGGGACCGGGGTCACGCCGCGCGGGTGAACAGGTCGCCGAGCGCGGCGAAGTCGACTTCGGCCAGCGAGTCGCGCAGCGTGCGCAGCGGCCCGGGCTCCAGCGGCACCTCGCACGGGACCGCCAGCACCGCGCAACCGGCCGCCTCGGCGGAGGCGACGCCGGTGGGCGAGTCCTCGATGGCCACGCAGTCGGCCGGGTCCACCTCGAGCAGGCGGGCGGCCTTGAGGTAGGGCTCCGGGTCGGGCTTGTTCCGGCCGTCGACCTCGTCGCCGCACACCGTGACGTCGAAGGAGTCGTGCCCCAGCGTGTCCAGCGCCAGGTCGGTCAACGGCCGGATCGTGGAGGTCACCAGCGCGGTGCGCAGCCCCAGCTCGTTGGCGCTGCGCAGGGCCTCCTGGGCGCCCGGCCGCCACGGCAGGCCCTCGGCGAACAGCTGCGTCATCCGGCGCGCGACCCAGCTCGCGGCCGCGGCGATCTCGGAGTTGCCGTCGGGCAGGCCGAGGTCGACCAGCAGCAGGCGCATGCTGCGGGTCATGTTGGAGCCGACCATGTCCTCGCGTGTCCGCTGCGAGAGGCTGCCGCCGCGGTGCGCTGCGTAGTCGTCGAGCGCGATGGTCCAGAGCTTCTCGGAATCGACGAGCGTGCCGTCCATGTCGAACAGCACAGCTGCGGGCTGAGCCACGCGAACACTCCGTTTCGATGAGAGGGGGAGGACCGCCCTCCAGTACACACCACCGTCTGCATCGATTCCCACACAACGTGCGCGACACCTCGTCAGCCAGGTTCAGCCCCGTGTCTTGCGTGGCGGTGCGGGTGGCAGGACCTGAACGGCTCCGTGGCTCCGTGCGCCACTCCTGAGGTGCGCCAGCCAGTGCACGGCGTCGCGGCGTACTCGCCACGAAGCCGCTCAGAACCTGCGGCGGTGCGAGGTGAGTCGGCTCTGCCGCTCGCCACCCGGGTCTCGCGCGGTGCGAGTTGGGCCGCACACCTGAAGACGCGGCTGCCGCCGCTCGCCGCGCACGCGTGCTAGATGACCTGGTGGTGTTGGAGGTAGCGGAACATGAGGATGCCGGGGAGGACCGGGAGCCAGTAGGTGAGCAGGCGCGAGAGCAGCACGGCGGCGATCGCTTCGGTGGGCGGGATGCCCATCGCGCCGAGGCCGGCGAGCAGCACGGCCTCGACCGCGCCGAGACCGCCGGGCGAGGGCACGAGGTGACCGAGGGTGTTGCCCACGACGAACACGATGGTCACCGCGGTCCAGGAGAAGTCCAGCGGGTACAGCGCGGCCAGCGACGCGGCCATCCCGATCCCGGAGACCACCAGGTAGCCCAGCGCACCACCGATCAGCTGCAGCGACCGGACGGGGTGCCGCAGGGTGTCGAGCATGTCCCGGCTGACCTCCTGCACCGAGGGCAGCAGCCGTCGCCTGCCCGGGGGTGAGAACAGCACCAGCACCCCGACCAGCACCACTCCGATCGAGGCGACGACGAGCTGCCACCCGGGCAGCGTCAGGTTGCTGAACGTGCCCGACAGCCCGACCGCGAACACGCCGACGACGGCCACCACGAACGCCACCGCCCCGGTGCCGGCCTGGTTGAGCAGCGTCACCCCGACCGCCAGCGGCCGCCGCAGCCCGAGCCGTTCGAGGAAGACGACGTTGATGCCGAAGAACCCGGCGCCGCCGGGCGTGGTGCGCCCGGTGAAGGCGGCGGCGATCTGGACCTGCAGGGTGCGCCAGAACGGCAGCGGGATCCGGCTGGAGCCCTGCACCGAGATCGACGACAGCAGCACCCCGGCGAACCCGGTCACCACCGCCAGGAACATCCAGCCCCAGTGGGCGCCCCGCAGCGCCCCGATCACGTCGCGCGTGTTGGCCAGCTCCGGGATCAGCAGGTAGACGGCTGCACCGATGAGCACGAGGCCGATCACCGTGGTGGGGCGCACGGGCGACCGGAAACCGGGGATCGGCAGGCTCAGCCGGTCGGCGAGGGTCTCGCGGAGCTCGGCCAGGAAGTACCGGCCCCGCTGGGCCTGCGTGCGGATGCGGCGCGGCAGCGACAGCGGGACGAGGCTGTTCAGCGCGGCCCCCAGCGAGTCGACGGGCAGCGCGGCGATCGCGGTGCTCACGGCCCGTTCGACGCCGACGAGCGCGGCCATCGACACCAGCGCTTCGGCGAGGTCCTGGGCGCAGCGGGCCTCGTCGGCACCGGGGTGGCTGAAGGTGAACGACAGCACCCACGGTCGTCCCTGGTCGTCGACGAGGATGTTCTTCGCGCGCAGGTCGTGGTGGGCGATGCGGGCTTGGGCCAGCAGCGCCACCTGCTCCCACACGCCCGCCAGCAGCGCGTCGTCGACCTCCTCCGGGGCCAGTTCGGTGAGCCGCCTGCCGGGCACCTCGCGCACCACCAGCACCGCAGGCGCGTAGGTGACGTCGCAGGCGAGCACGACCTCCGGCGTGCGCACACCCGCGCGGGCGGCGAGCAGGGCGGCGTAGGCCTCGTGCTCGACCTCGTGGTGCGGGGTGGACAAGCTCGGCTCGTCCTGCACGTCGAGCATCATCAGCAGGCGCTTGAGCTTGTACCAGCCGCCCGCGCGGCGGCTGAGCCTGCGCACGACCTTGACCCGCAGCGGTGATCCGTCGGCGGTCGTCACGGCCAGCTCGCGCGGCTGCAGCAGCCGGTGCCGCAGCGCGGTGATCGACACCGGCGCGAGCCCGGCCTGCTCCAGCTCGTCGAAGATGATCAACTCCGAGACCTTCCGGCCCGGGGCACCCCACACCAGGTGGGTCAGCAGCCCGACGCCCCACCCGAGCAGCGCGCCGCCCACGGCGCCCAGCGGCAGGTGCAGGTCGAGGTGCACGACCGCCACACCGGTCAGCAGCACCAGGGCCCAGCCCAGGTAGCGAGCGACACGCCCGAAGTACGGGGCGGCGACGACGACCAGCACGGCCACCAGCGCCACCTCGTCGGCCGGGAACGGGTACCCGTCCGGCCTGCCGAGCAACTGGTGCATGAGCAGTGCGACGCACCAGGTCACCGCCCCCGCACCGCCGCAGAGCAGCGCGACGCGGATCCAGCCCAGGTAGAGGGTCAGCAGGACCACGCCGGCGATGCCCGCCCAGGAGCCGAGCCAGGTCAGGGCCACCCAGAAGGGGTCGGCGACACCCGGGAACGCGATCAGCTGTTGGTGAACAGCGATCTCGACCGGGTTCGTCGGGACCAGCGCCAGCAGGGCGCTCAGCACCAGCAACCCGGCGACCACACCCAGTTTTCCCAGGTCACCGGGATGCCGACCGATGGACAACCGCAGCCGGGAACGCGGGGAGATCCCCGTTCCTCCGCTCGGTTCCGCCCGGCTCTGCTCCACAGGCCCCCTGCCCCGTACAGACTGGTCAGCCCAGCCTCGGACGCTCCGGCGGAGCCGTCAAACCGACCCCGGCGTCAGCCGAGCGACGCGCTCCCCACCAAGCGATAGGCTTGCGCAGTGACCGATCGCGAACAGACGCCTGAAACGAACGCCGACCTGCCGCGGTTGACGGACCCGATCGTGGTCTGCGCGTTCGAAGGGTGGAACGACGCAGGGGACGCAGCGAGCTCCGCGATCGAACACCTGCAGCTCATCTGGGACGCCGAGCCCCTCGGCGAGATCGACCCGGACCCGTACTACGACTTCCAGGTCACCCGTCCGACGGTCAAGCTCGTCGACGGCATCACCCGCCAGGTCACCTGGCCGACCACGCGGTTGACCGTGTGCCGCCCGCCGGGGGCCGACCACGACGTGATCCTGGTGCACGGCATCGAGCCGAACATGCGGTGGCGTGCGTTCTCGGCCGAGCTGGTCGACTGGATCGAGAAGCTGGGCGCGCGCACGGTGGTGACGCTGGGTGCGCTGCTGGCCGACGCGCCGCACACCCGCCCGGTCCCGGTCAGCGGCACGGCCTACGACTCCGACTCGGCGGAGACCTTCGGCCTGGAGCGCACCCGCTACGAGGGCCCCACCGGCATCGTGGGGATCTTCCAGGACGCCTGCGTGCAGGCCGGCATCCCCGCGATCTCCTTCTGGGCAGCGGTGCCGCACTACGTCTCGCAGCCGCCCTCGCCGAAGGCGACGCTGGCGCTGCTGCACCGCGTCGAGGAGGCCTTGGACGTCGAGGTCCCGCTGGGCAACCTGCCGGACCAGGCCGAGGAGTGGGAGGAGACGGTCAGCGAGATGGCCGAGGAGGACGAGGACGTGCGCAACTACGTCCGCGCCCTCGAGGAGCGCGGCGACGCGGAGGTCCGGCTGACCGAGGCCAGCGGCGACGCCATCGCAGCGGAGTTCGAGCGCTACCTGCGCCGCCGAGGCCCGGGAGGCAAGGGCCCGCTGGGCCCCGGCCCCGGCTGATCACCCGCGAGGTGGCCGCGACCCCGGTCGCGGGCCGCTGGAGCTGAGCCGCCGCCGGAAGTCGGCCACTCGCTCCAGGAGCGGAACCGAGCCGGTTCCACGGGGCCACACGCGGGAGGAGGGTGGCCGGGCCCCCGACCACCCTCCCGGTGGCACTTCTCAGAGCTCGACGCCGAGCAGCGCGTCGACCGCCGCGCGGACCGCCCCGGGCGAGCCCTGGTCGTCGCCGCCGGAGATCAGCGCCGACTCCACCCACGCGTCGACGGCGCGCAACGCGCCTGCGGTGTCCAGGTCGTTCGACAGCGCCTCGCGCAACTCCGCGATCGCCTCCGCGGCCGACGGGCCGGAGTTCAGCGCGACGGCCTCCCGCCAGCGCGCCAACCGGGCCGTGCCCGCGGTCAGCGCGTCCGCGGTCCACGAGCGGTCCTCCCGGTAGTGGCCGTCGAGCAGTGCCAGCCGGATCGCCATCGGGTCCACCCGGTCGCCGCGCAGCCGCGAGACGAACACCAGGTTCCCGCGCGACTTCGACATCTTCTCGCCGTCGAGCCCGATCATGCCGGAGTGCACGTAGTGCTGGGCGAACGGGAAGTCGCCGGAGAGCGCTTCGGCGTGCGCGGCGCTGAACTCGTGGTGCGGGAAGATCAGGTCCGAGCCGCCGCCCTGCACGTCGAAGCCGAGGCCGAGGCGGTTGAGCGCGATCACCGAACACTCCAGGTGCCACCCGGGGCGCCCGGCGCCGAGCTCGGACTCCCAGGACGGTTCGCCCTGCCGTGCCATCCGCCAGAGCAGCGCGTCCAGCGGGTGCTCCTTGCCCGCGCGGTCCGGGTCTCCGCCGCGCTCGGCGAAGAAGGTGTTCATGGTGGCTTCGTCGTAGTTCGACTCGGAGCCGAACCGGCCGGTGGCCTGGTGCCGGAAGTAGATGTCGGGGTGCTCGGGGTCGTCGGCCCGGTAGGCGGCACCGGAGGCCAGCAGCTTGCCGACGGCCTCGACGATCTCCGGGATGGACTCCACGGCGCCGATGAAGTCGGCGGGCGGCAGCACCCGCAGCGCCTCCATGTCCTCGCGGAACAGCGCCGTCTCGCGCATCGCGAGGACGACCCAGTCTTCGCCATCCCGATCCGCCCGCTCCAGCAGCGGGTCGTCGATGTCGGTCACGTTCTGCACGTAGTGGACCTGATGACCGTTGTCCAGCCACACCCGGTGGATCAGGTCGAACGCCAGGTAGGTCGCGGCGTGACCGAGGTGGGTCGCGTCGTACGGGGTGATGCCGCAGACGTACATCTTCGCTTCCGGCCCGGGTTCGGTGGGCCTGATCTCACCGGCGGAGGTGTCGAACAGCTGGAGTGGACGTGGAGTGCCTTCCACCTTGGGGACGGAGACCGATGACCAGGGTTGCATGCATCCGACCTTAAACTCCCGCGTCGACCCGGTGCCGCCGTGTGGACCATCGTCCGTATCACATGCTGGGAGCGCCCTGGTCCAGAACTGCGCGTGGAAATGCGAAACGCCTTCTTCCCCCTTGTCTCCCCCAGTCCCGCCAGGCGCACTGCACCCGTTCTAGAACTCCTTTCGCCGCCGGACTCCGCACCGCGTCGAGAAGTGGGATTATCCCTTCAGGAGAGCCCTGAATCCCAGGTCAACGGGTCGCACTAGCCACAAGGGCACATCGCGGGAACACCGCGACAACTGCGGGATCGACGATCCTCGCCGCGCCGGCTGGAGGCGTTCGTGGTTTCGGTACGCGTGGAACGGCTTTACAAGGTTTTCGGGCCGCAACCGGCCGAGGAGGTCCGGCGTCTCGAACAGGGCGCCGACCCGGCCGACCTCGTGGCCGAAGGCGCGACCCCTGCGGTCGTGGACGTCTCCTTCTCGGTCGCCGAGGGCGAGACCTTCGTGGTGATGGGCCTGTCCGGTTCGGGCAAGTCGACGCTCATCCGGATGCTCAACGGCTTGCTCACGCCCACCTCCGGGCACGTCCACGTCGACGGCACCGACATCACCACGATGTCGGCCCGCGACCTGCGCACCATGCGCCAGCAGAAGATGAGCATGGTCTTCCAGCACTTCGCGCTGTTCCCGCACCGCACGGTGCTCGACAACGTGGGCTACGGGCTCAAGATCCGCGGCATGGGCAAGGACGAGATCGCCGAGCGGGCCCGCGAGGCACTGAGCATGGTCGGCCTCGAGGGCTGGGAGCAGCGCTACCCGGCGCAGCTGTCGGGCGGCATGCGCCAGCGCGTCGGGCTCGCCCGAGCGCTGGCCGCGCACACCGACGTGCTGCTGATGGACGAGGCCTTCAGCGCGCTGGACCCGCTGATCAAGCGCGAGATGCAGGACCAGCTGCTGGAGCTCAACGCGAAGCTCGGCAAGACGATCGTGTTCATCACGCACGACCTCAACGAGGCGATGCGGCTCGGCGACCGGATCGCGGTGATGCGGGCGGGCCGGATCGTGCAGATCGGCGATGCCGAGCAGATCCTGCGCGAACCCGCCGACGACTACGTGGCCCGGTTCGTGCAGGACGTCGATCGCAGCAGGGTGCTCACCGCCGGGGCGATCGCCGACCCCAGCGTCCCGGCCCCGGACGGCGCCGAACCGGTCGAGGCGACCACGCCGCTGCGGGAGCTCTTCGCCCGCATCGGCGGGAGCGGAGCGGTGCCCGTGGTCGGCGAGGACGGGAAGGTGATCGGGGTGGTGACGCCGCAGGCGGTGTTCACCGCGCTGAGCCACCAGGCCGAGTTCGAGGAGGCCTGAGATGGTCGCGACCCAGTTCCAGCTCCCGCGGGTGCCGGTCGGTGACTGGTTCAGCACCGCGGTGGAGTGGCTCAACGACAACATCGGACCGGTGTTCGACTTCATCGACCTGGTGGTCACCTCGGCGGTGGCGGCGCTGAGCTTCGCGCTGACCTGGCTGCCGCCCCTGGTGATGGTGCTGGTGTTCACCGCGCTGGCGCTGTGGCTGCGCAGCTGGCGGTTCGCCCTGTTCAGCCTCATCGGCTTCGGCCTGGTGGTCAGCATCGACGAGTTCGACCCGGCCATGGAGACGCTGAGCCTGGTGCTGGTCTCCAGCGTGCTTGCGGTGCTCATCGGCATCCCCCTGGGCGTGCTGGCCGCCCGCAACCGGCACGTCAGCAACGTCGTGCGGCCGGTGCTGGACCTGATGCAGACCTTGCCTGCGTTCGTCTACCTGGTCCCGGTCATCGTCTTCTTCAACATCGGCGTGGTGCCCGGCGTGGTGGCCACGGTGATCTTCTCGCTGCCGCCCGGGGTGCGGCTGACCGAGCTGGGCATCCGGCAGGTCGACACCGAGGTGGTCGAGGCCGGCGAGGCGTTCGGCGCTCCGACCCGCCAGATCCTCACCGGCATCCAGCTGCCGCTGGCCATGCCGTCGATCATGGCCGGCATCAACCAGGTGATCATGCTGTCGCTGTCGATGGTGGTCATCGCCGGCATGGTCGGCGCACCGGGGCTCGGAACCAACATCTACGAGGCGGTGACCCGGGTCCAGCTCGGCCAGGGCTTCGAAGCCGGGCTGGCGGTGGTGATCCTCGCGGTCTACCTGGACCGGATCACCGCGGTGCTGTCGGACCGCTCGCCGGTCGCGCGGGCGGAGCGCAGAGCGGCGAAGACCGGGTGACCCGGTCGCCGAGGAAAGGCAGGTTGTCATGGTGCGCACGAGATCGAGGCGACTGGTGGCTGTTCTGGCCGTGCTCGCCGCGCTGATCGTGGTCGCCGCCGGTTGCGGCGGCCGGGAGCAGCAGACCGGCCAGGAAGCCAAGCAGATCAACATCGGCTACATCGCCTGGGACGAGGACATCGCCGTCACCTACCTCTACAAGGAGCTGCTGGAGCGGCGGGGCTACCAGGTCAACATCACCGAGCTCGAGGCCGGACCGATCTACGCCGGTCTCGCCCAGGGCAACCCGGACCTGTTCCTGGACGCCTGGCTGCCGGCCACCCACGAGGACTACTGGAAGCAGTACGGACCCCAGCTGGAGGACCTGGGCGTCTGGTACGACCAGGCCACGCTGAACATCGCGGTGCCCAACTACATGACCGACGTGAACTCGATCGCCGACCTGCGGGGGCGCGGGGCCGAGTTCGGCGGGGTCATCACCGGCATCGACCCCGGCGCGGGCCTGAGCCGGACCACCAAGGACAAGGCGATCCCCGCCTACGGGCTGCAGAACGAGTACCAGCTGCAGACCTCCTCGACGACCGCGATGCTCGCGGCGCTGCAGAAGGCCACCGACGAGCAGCGACCGATCGTGGTGACCCTGTGGCACCCGCACTGGGCCTACGCGCGGTTCCCGATCAAGGACCTGCAGGACCCGATGGGCGCGATGGGGACCGCGGAGCAGATCCACGCCGTCGGCCGCCAGGGGTTCAGCCAGGACTTCCCCGAGGTCACCGAGATGGTCAAGCGCTTCAAGCTCAACGACCAGCAGCTGGCGAGCCTGGAGAACGAGATCAACAGCGCGCCCAAGGGCCAGGAGCAGGCGGCGGCCAAGAAGTGGGCCGACGCCAACCCGAACGTCATCAACTCCTTCGCAGGCTGAGAGGAGGGACAGGAGCTGTCCCCCGCGTGGGGTGGGGGACAGCTCCAGTGGAGCCTCCGGCCCTTCTGTCAGCGGCGGCGTTTGGTGCGGAGGTAGTCGCCGACGACGGCGGCGCCGAGGCCGTCGGCGTCCGGAGCCAGGACGCGGCCTCCCCCGCGCTGGGCGACGATCTCGACGAACCGCTCGAGACGCGGGTCCTCGCCGAGCATGAAGACGCTGAGCGTGGTGCCCAGCCGCTGCAAGACGTCCACTTCGGACAGCGTGACGCCGAGCGTGTGCGGTGTCGGCGGGTACTGGAAGACCGCCTCTCCGTCGGGTTCCAGGTGCGCCGTGGGTTCGCCGTCGGTGATCACCAGCACGACCGGCTGCGCGTCGGGGTTCCTGCGCAGGTGGCGGCCCGCGAGCAGCAGGGCGTGGTGCAGGTTGGTGCCCTGCTCCCACACGCCCTCGAGCGCGGCCAGCTCACCGACGTCCACAGTGGACGCGTAGCGCCCGAAGGTGACCAGTTGCAGGGCGTCCGAGCGGAACCGCGTGGCGACCAGGTGGTGCAGCGCCAGCGCGGTGCGCTTCATCGGTACCCACCGCCCGTCCTGCACCATCGACCACGAGGTGTCCACGCACAACACCACCGCCGAGCGGGAGCGCTGCTCGGTCTCGGAGACCTCCAGGTCGCCGATGTCGAGCATCGGTGAGTCCGGGCCTTCGGCGGCGCGGCGCAGCACCGCCTTGCGGACCGTGCGGGCGGCGTTCCAGGGTTCGCTGTCGCCGTAGGTCCAGGGCCGGGTCGTGCCGGTCAGCTCGCCCGCGGCCCCCGCGCGGTCGGTGTCGCGCTCGCCCCGGCGCGTCTTGAGCTGCGAGATCACCGCCTGCAGGGCGGTCTCGCCGAGCCGGCGCAGGGCACGCGGGCTCAACCGCAGGCTGCCGTCCGGGGCGCGCTGCAGCAACCCCTGGTCGCGCAACTGCCGTTCGACGTCGGCCAGCCGTTGGGCGTCGACCACCGCCTGCGGGCCGAGCTGGCGCTCCAACGCCTCCAGGTCGATGTCCTCCAGGCTCGCGCCCGGGTAGGACTGGCTCAGCTGCTCGGCCAGCCGGTCCATCTCGCCGAGCTCGGCCATCGCCGCGGTCGCCTCGGCCAGACCCATCGGCTGGTCACCCCGGAAGCGGGCCCGCCCGGTCCAGTCCTCACCGGGACGCAGGCCCTGCAGCTGCCGGTCGATCTGCTGCAGCGCCTGCGCGATGCGCGGATCGCCGAACGCCTGCTGGGACAGCGCCATCAGCTCGTCGCGCTGCTGTTGGCTCATCGAGTTCATCATCCGCTGCGCAGCGGCCGAGCGGGCCGCCAAGGCGTCGATGAGCTCGTCGACGTCGCGCGGGTTCTCCGGGAAGAACTCGCCGTGCCGCGCCATGAAGTCGTCGAACTTCTGCTCGACGTCGTCGCCGCGGGCGTGCGCGGCCAGCAGGTCCGACAGGTCGTCGAGCATCTCGCGGACCCGCTCGACGTCCTCGGGCGAGACCTGCTGCATGGCCTCCTTCATGCCCTGGAAGCGCTGCTCGAGGACCTCGGTGCCCAGCATCTGCCGGATCTCCTCGAAGGTCTCCCGCGCCTCGGAGGAGCGCCAGTCGTACTCGGCCAGCTCGTTGACCTGCCCCGCCGCGTCCGGCGGCAGCGCGCTCAGCTGCAGCTCGCGGAACCGGGCGTCCTCGGTGGTGTCGGCCGACAGCGCCAGTCGCTCCTGCTCCAGGGCGCGATCGAGCAGCCTGCGGACCTCGGAGAGGGTGCCGTCGAGCCGGTGCCTGCGCTGCAGCTGGCTGCGCCGCTGCCACAGCCTCCGGGTCAGGTCGTCCAGGCCCGACGAGTCGCGGGTGCCGGTGCGCAGCAGCTCCTCCAGCGCCGAGCGCGGGGAGGCGCCCTCCATCACGTCCCGGCCGATCTGGTCGAGGGCCTCGCGCAGGTCGACCGGCGGCTGCAGCGGGTCCGGTCCGCCGTGCCACGCCGAGTACCGGTACCGGGAGCTCATCAGCTGTACACCGACCGGTCGTCGTCGGAGTCCTTGGCCAGCCGCTTGGCCAGGTACAACGATTCCAGCGCGAGCTCCACCGCGCTGGCGATGCGGCCCGGCGGGTCGTCGGGACGCACCCCTGCGCGTTCGGCGACCTGGTGCAGCACCGGCAGTTCGGGCAGCGCCGTCAGGACGTCCTTGCCGGCGATCTGCTCGCCGGTGGCCACCGGGTGGCCGTCGACGACGGCGTCGGCCAGCGACTGCAGGTCCAGCCCGGCGAACATGCCGCGGGCGGTGTCGGCCACCGACCGGCGCAGCAGGTAGCCCAGCAGCTCGTCCTCGCGTCCCTCCTCGCCGGCTTCGAACTCGACCTTGCCGCGCAGCACGGCGGGCACCGCGCCGAGGTCGACCGGGCGGGCCACGGCGGGCTCCTCACCGGTCAGCGCCGAGCGGTGCAGCGCCGCGGCGGCGACGGTCTCGGCGGCGGCGATGGCGAACCGCGCGGACACGCCCGACCGCTGGTCCACCGCGCTGGACTCGCGCAAGTGGTCCACGAAGCGCGCCAGCACCTCCAGCAGGTGGTCACCGACCTCGGCGGGCAGCTCCGCCTCCTGGCGCATCAACGACACCTCGTCGTCGATCTCCGTCGGGTAGTGGGTGCGGACCTCGGCGCCGAAGCGGTCCTTGAGCGGGGTGATGATGCGCCCGCGGTTGGTGTAGTCCTCCGGGTTGGCGGTGGCCACGAGCAGCACGTCCAGCGGTAGCCGCAGGCTGTAGCCGCGGATCTGGATGTCGCGCTCCTCCATCACGTTCAGCAGCGCCACCTGGATCCGCTCGGCCAGGTCCGGCAGTTCGTTGATGGTCACGATGCCGCGGTGCGCGCGCGGCACGAGTCCATAGTGGATGGTCTCGGGATCACCCAGCGAACGGCCCTCGGCGACCTTGACCGGGTCGACGTCGCCGACGAGGTCACCGACCGAGGTGTCCGGAGTGGCCAGCTTCTCGACGTAGCGGTCGTCGCGGTGCCGCCAGGCCACCGGGAGGTCGTCCCCGAGTTCGGCGGCGCGGCGGCGCGAGACCGGCGTGATCGGTTGCAGCGGGTGCTCACCCAGCTCGGAACCCTCGATGACCGGGGTCCATTCGTCGAGCAGCGAGTGCAAGGCGCGCAACAACCGGGTTTTGCCCTGGCCGCGCTCCCCGAGCAGCACCACGTCGTGCCCGGCGATCAGCGCGCGTTCCAGCTGGGGCAGCACGGTCCGGTCGAAACCGACGATGCCGGGCCACAGCGCCCGCCCGGAGCGCAGCGCGGTCAGCAGGTTCGCGCGCATCTCGGCCTTGATGCTGCGGGGCTCGTGTCCGCTGGTGCGCAGCTCCCCCGCCGTGCGAGGCAGCCCTGGAGGTGGAGTCGGGATCGTCACCCCACCGACGCTACTCCCGCGTCGGGGTGAACGCCGCCACTGCGACGAGGATTTCGGATCGCGGGCCGGAGGAGTAGAAATTCGAGGTGACGTCTTCACCGAGCGCAGTGGGAGGCCCTGTGGCACTGGAGATCGAGGTGGATCCCGGCGAGGTCGGCTTCGACGCGGACCGGTTGCAGCGGATCGATCGGCACTTCGAGAACTACGTCGCGACGGGCAAGCTGCCCGGCTGGCTGGTGCTCGTCGCCCGCCACGGCAAGATCGCGCACCTGTCCACGCACGGCGCCCGCGACATCGCGAGCGGTGCACCGGTCGAGACGGACACGCTGTTCCGGATCTACTCGATGACCAAGCCGATCACCTCGGTGGCGGCCATGATGCTCTACGAGGAAGGCGCTTTCGAGCTGACCGACCCGGTCAGCGACTTCATCCCGTCGTTCGCCGACATGCGCGTCTACACCGGCGGGCCGGCCACCGCCCCGCAGACCCGGCCGGCCGTGGAACCGGTGCGGATCTGGCACCTGCTCACCCACACAGCCGGGCTCACCTACGCCTTCAACCACCTGCACCCGCTCGACGAGCTGCACCGCCGCGCCGGCTTCGAGTTCGGCATGGCGTCCGACCTGGACCTGGCCGCCTGCTGCGACGCCTGGGCGGAGATCCCGCTGCTGTTCGACCCGGGCACGCGCTGGAACTACTCGGTGGCCACCGACGTCCTCGGCCGGGTCGTCGAGGTCGCCTCCGGGCAGTCCCTCGACGAGTTCTTCCGCACCCGCGTCCTGGAACCGCTGGACATGACCGACACCGGTTTCCAGGTCGCCTCCTCCGACGCCGACCGGCTGGCCTCGCTGTACTCGGCGGACCGCCAGGGCAAGGCCCGCCTGCACCCGCAGCACGAGAAGATGTGGGCCACCGCGTTCGAGCCGCCGAAGGCGCCCTCCGGCGGCGGTGGGCTGTTCTCCTCCGCCCGCGACTACCACCGCTTCACCCAGATGCTGCTGCGGCGGGGAGAGCTGGACGGCGTGCGGCTGCTCGGCGCCCGCACGGTCGACTTCATGACCCGCAACCACCTGCCCGGCGGCGCCGACCTGGAGACCCTGGCGATGGGCGCCTTCTCCGAGGTCGCCAACGCGGGCAAGGGCTTCGGCCTCGGCTTCTCGGTGGTCGACGACCCGCTGGCGGCCAAGGTGCTCAGCTCCACGGGCGAGTTCGCCTGGGGCGGCCTGGCCAGCACGGCCTTCTGGGGCGACCCGGCCGAAGACCTCACGGTCCTCTTCCTCACCCAGCTGATGCCCTCCAGCACCCACCCCATCAGGCCCTACCTACACCAACTCGTCTACCAGGCTCTTGTGTGATGGTGGGTGGTCCACCCGCGTGGCGGTGCCGGTAGCGGAACCTGGCACGCCTCCTGGACTCCGTGCGCCACGCCTGATGTACGCCAGTACACGGCGTCGCGGCGTACTCGCCAGGAGACGTCTCAGAACCCGCGGCGTTCCGAACCGAGTCCCACACCTGGAGAAGCGGCTGCCGCCGCACGCCGCCTGGGTCGTGCGGCGGGCCAGTTGAGTCCCAGAGCGGGAACAGCGGCTCTCGCCGCTGGAAGAATGCAGGTCACGCCAGGGCGGACTGCTGGAGGGACGACTGTCCCCACCCTTGCCGCGGGCACCGCCGCGCATCCGTCGATGCTCACGTCTCGGATCCCGGAGCCAGACGGCGTCTGAGGTTCCGCTACCCGCACCGCTGAGCAAGCCGAGTGGAGCCCGACAACGCTAGAACGCAGGCCAGGGGATCGCCGGCCAGTCTCCTGAGGGTTGTGGGTAGACGCCTGTGTCCAGCAGCCGGTCGATGCGGGTGCTGACGGCGTGCACCTCTTTGACGGTGAGGTGCTCGGACAACCGTTCGGCCAGGTCGCCTTCCATGCGGGCGCGGACTTCGCCAAGGCGTTCGAGCTCGGCCTCGCCGACCGGTTCGCCGATCCAGCCCCACAGCACCGTGCGCAGCTTGTCGTCGGTGTTGAGGCTGACGCCGTGGTCGACGCCGAGCACGCGGCCGTCCGGGTCGCGCAGGATGTGCCCGCCCTTGCGGTCCGCGTTGTTGATCACGATGTCGAGCACCGCGAGCCGGCGCAGCTGCTCGTGGTCGGCGTGCGCCAGCACCACCGGGTCGCCGTCGGGGTCCTGCGCGCGCAGCACCTGCCGCCACCCGTCGCGAACCTCGCTGGGGTGGGTGATGTCGACCAGCTGCGCGACCTCGTCCGCGTCCTCGTCGATCCACAGCTGCACCATCCCCGGCCCGAACGGGCCGCTGCGCAGCAGCGTCGGAGGGACCAGCCCCCACCCGGTGGCCTCGGAGACCAGGTAGGCCGCGACCTCCCGGCCGGCCAGCGTGCCGTCCGGGAAGTCCCACAGCGGGCGTTCGCCGCGCACCGGCTTGTAGACGCACTCACCGGAGAGGCCGTCGAGTTCGACCGAGCAGAACAGCGTGGCGTTGGACGCCTCCACGAGGCGACCCTGGATCTCCAGCCGCCCGTGCCGCAGCAGCTCGCAGGTCGCGGGCTCCTCGACGGCCACGGTCCTCAGACCTCTTCCGAGCGGCGGTAGCCGTTCTGCCGCGGGCAGATGTGCCCGGCCGGGTCCAGCGGTTCGTTGCACAGCGGGCAGGGCTTGCGACCTGCGTTGATCACCCGCTCGGCGCGTTCGGCGAAGGCGCGGGCGTGCACCGGGCTGAGGAAGACGCGCAGCGCGTCCGGACCTTCCTCGGTGTCGTCGAGGACGACCGACTCGTCGATCTCCTCCTCGGTGACCGCGAGCAGTTCGACGACGACGGCCTCGGACTCGGCGTCCCAGCCCAGGCCCATCGTGCCGACGCGGAACTCCTCGTCCACCGGCACCGCGAGCGGTTCGGTGTCGACGAGGTCCTCGGGCGTGGACCCGGGCAGCTCGGCGTCGAACCGGCGCTGGACCTCGTCCAGGAGCGCGCTGATCCGCTCGGCGAGGACCGAGACCTGTTGCTTCTCCAATTGCACGCTCACCGTGCGGACGTCCTCGGTCGCCTGCAGGTAGAAGGTGCGCTCGCCGGGTTCCCCGACCGTTCCTGCGACGAAGCGGTCGGGTTGGCGGAAGACGTGGATGACACGAGCCATGACCCCTCCGACATTAGGCCACCGAGCGCGCCTGGTGCGCGGGCGGCCCCCGTTTTGGCACATCACCTCCCGGTGCAACACGGTGACCTGCGACGGGTACTCCGCGCTGCGCCGTGGTGTTCGCCATGGGCGAACTCCGGCGCGGCGAGCTGACTGCCGATACGCTCGCGGCAAGATCAGCGGTGTTCGAACTGATCGGGATGGAGCACACCGATGAGCACGCGCGAACTGACCCGCCCACCGAGGTTGCGCCGGGGTGACGTGGTGGCGCTGGTCGCTCCCGCCGGGCCCGTGCCGGAGGACCTGCTGGAGACCGGTCTCGCCCAGCTGCGGGAGTGGGGCTTGGAGGTGCGGGTCGGCAAGCACGTCCTGGACCGGCACCACCGCCTGGACTACCTCGCGGGCACCGACGCCGACCGGGCCGCCGACCTGCAGCAGGCCTGGTGCGATCCGGAGGTCTCGGCGGTGTTCTGCGCGCGCGGCGGCTACGGCTCCCTGCGCATGATCGACCACCTGGACGTCGCCGAGCTGTCCCGGGCGGCACCGAAGGTCCTGGTCGGTTCCAGCGACGTCACCGCGCTGCACGAGGTGTTCGCGGCCGAGCTGGGCCTCGTCACGATCTTCGGCCCTATGGTGGCGACCCAGGCCTTCACGCAGGACGAGAAGGCGCGTGACCACCTGCGGCGCACCCTGTTCGAGCCGGAGGGCGTGACCATACTGACCGGCCGCCACGCCGAGACGATGGTGCGCGGTCGCGCGCTGGGCGTCACCTACGGCGGCAACCTGAGCCTGCTGGCGGGGTCGCTGGGCGCGGGCCGGGCGGCGCGGCCACCGGAGCGCGGGATCGCGCTGCTGGAGGACGTCACCGAGGAGCCCTACCGGCTCGACCGCTTCGTGATCCAGCTGGTCCGCGCGGGCTTCTTCCGCGGTGCCACCGGGATCGCGCTGGGTTCGTGGACCGACTGCGGCCCGGAGGAGGACGTCCGCGCGATGCTGGAGGACCTGCTCGGCGACCTCGGGGTGCCGGTCCTCTGGGAGCTCGGCTTCGGCCACTGCGACGCCCAGCGCACGGTCCCGCTCGGCGTCGCGGCCGAGCTCGACGCCGACGCGCAGCGCCTCTCGATCCTCCAGCCCGCTCTCCGGTAGCGGCCGCTGCCGGGAACCGGAGTCCTGCGCAGTTGGTAGCTTCGGGGTGTGCGTGCTCGGCCGATCACCCCGGAAGCCCTGGTCACCGAGGTGGTGGAGCGGATCGACGCCCTCGCGGGACGCTGGCTGCGGGTGGCCGTGGACGGCGCTCCGGCGGCGAGGACCGGGGAGCTCGCCGACCGGCTGGTCTCGCCGCTGCGGGAACGGGGACGCGAGGTCGTGCGGGTGCGCGCGGCGGACTACCTGCGCCCGGCCTCGGTCCGGTTGGAGCACGGTCACCGCGACCCGGACTCCTACTACCTGTCCTGGTTCGACACCACGGGCCTGGCCCGCGAGGTGATCGCACCGCTGCGCGAGGACGGCACCGGGAAGGTGCTGCCGGCGCTGTGGGACCCCGAGGCCGACCGCTCCCCCCGGCTGGACCGCATCGCCCTGCCCGAGCGAGGCGTAGCGGTCGTGGACGGTCCACTGCTGCAGGGCGTGGGCCTGGACTTCGACCTGGTCGTGCACCTGTGGCTCTCCGACGCGGCGTTGCGCCGCACCACGCCCGAGGACCAGCGGTGGACGCTGCCGGCCTTCGAGCGCTACGCCGAGGAGGTGGTCCCCGCCTCGCTGGCCGACCTCGTCGTCCGCGTCGACCACCCGGACCGCCCCGCGGTCATCGACAGCGTGGACTGATCCTCGGCGGCCGCTCCCGGGATCACGCCACGCGGCGCGTGGTGCTCGGGACCGCGGCCAGCAGGGTCTGGGTGTAGTCGTGCTGCGGGTCGAGCAGGACCTGCTCGACCGTGCCCAGCTCGACGATCTCGCCCTGGTACATCACGGCCACGCGGTCGGCGATGTTCCACGCCAAGCCGAGGTCGTGGGTGATGACCAGCGTCGACAGTCCCCGGTCCACGCGCAGGCGCAGCAGCAGCGAGAGGATCTCGCCGCGCACCGTGGCGTCCAGCGAGGCGACCGGCTCGTCGGCGATGAGCACCTCCGGCTCCAGCACCAGCGCTCCCGCGATGACCACGCGCTGCCGCTGACCACCGGAGAGCTCGTGCGGGAAGCGCGCGAAGTACTGCTCGGCCGGGCGCAGCTCCGCGGCTTCGAGGGCTGCGGACACCCGGCCCGGTTCGTCGTCGGTGATGCCGTGGATCCGCAGTCCCTCGGCCACCGCCTCGTAAACGGTGTGCCTGGGGTTGAGCGCACCAGTCGGGTCCTGCAGCACCAGCTGGGCCTTGCGCCGGTACTCCCGCAGCGCCGCGACGCCGGTCGGCAGCGGCGCGCTTCTGAACCGCACCTGCCCGCCGGTGGGCCGCTGCAGCCCGAGCAGCGTGCGCGCGAGCGTCGTCTTGCCGGAACCGGACTGGCCGACCAGCGCGACGATCTCGTTGCGCCCCACCTCCAGGTCGACTCCCCGCACCGCGCGCACGGTCCCGCCGGAGCGGCTGCGGAAGGTCACCTGCACGTCCTCGGCCGTCAGCAGCGGCTCACCCACGGGACCGCCCTGGGTGAGCCGGAAACGCGCCTCGCCCACCGTCGGGAACGCGTCGGCCAGCGCCCGGCTGTGCTCGTGCTGCGGGCGGCTCATGACCTGCTCGGTCGGCCCGTGCTCGACGAGTTCGCCGCGGTGCATCACCGCCAGCCGCGAGCAGGTCGCCGACAGCACCGACAGGTCGTGGCTGATCACCACCAGCGCGATGCCACGCTCGGCCACCAGTCGCTTGAGCAGGTCCAGGACCTGCGCCTGGACCACGACGTCGAGCGCGGTGGTGGGTTCGTCGGCGATGACCAGGCGCGGTTCGCAGGCCAGCGCCATGGCGATCATGACGCGCTGCTTCTGACCTCCGGACAGCTCGTGCGGGTAGGCACCGGCGCGGTCAAGAGGCAGCTCCACCTGGGTCAGCAGCTCGGCGACCCGCGCGCTGAGGTCCCCCTTGCCGCCGTGCAGCCGGATCGGCTCCGCGATCTGCTCGCCGACGGTGCGCACCGGGTTCAGCGCGTGCATCGCGCCCTGGAACACCACCGACGCTCCGGCCCAGCGGACCGCGCGCAGCCGGCCGAAGCTCATCTCCCGCACGTCCTCGCCGTCGAGCAGCACCTGGCCGTCGACGCGTGCGGTGCGCGGCAGCAGCCGCAGCACCGACATCGCCAGGCTCGTCTTGCCGCAGCCGGACTCGCCCGCCAAGCCGAGGGTGTCACCCGGCTCCACGCTCAGGTCCACACCGGACACCGCGGGTTCGCTCGCGCCGCCGTAGGTGATCGAGACGTCGCGCCACCGCAGGATCGGACTCACCGCTGCCCCCGCAACCTCGGGTTGAACACCGCTTCCAGCGCCCGGCCGCACAGCGTGAAACCGAGCACCACCAACACGATTCCCACGCCGGGTGGCAGCAGGTACCACCAGGCGCCACCGGTGACCGCTCCGGTGTCCATCGCCGACTTCAGCATCGTCCCCCAGGAAACCCGGCTCGGGTCCCCGAGTCCGAGGAACGACAGAGTGGACTCGGAGATGATCGAGCTGGCCACCGACAACGTGGTGTTGGCGAAGACCAGCGGCAGCACCGCGGGCAGCACGTGCTTGACGATCACGTGCCCGTGCCCGGCCCCGAGCGCTCGGGCGCGGTCGATGTAGGGCCGCGCCTCGATGGTCAGCGTCTGCGCGCGCACCACCCGCGCGGTGTGCGGCCAGGACGTCACGCCGATGGCCAGCACGATCGTCCACAGTCCCCGTTCGAGCACGGTGGACAGCGCGATCGCCAGCACCAGCGACGGCAGCACCAGGAAGAAGTCGGTGAACCGCAGCAGGATCCGCGAGGTCCAGCCGCCGAAGTGCGCTGCCGTGACCCCGACGAGCGCGCCGATGAGCACCGACAGCACCGCTGCCGAGAGCCCGACGACCAGCGAGACCCGCGCTCCCCACCAGCTCAGCAGCAGCACCGACCGACCGGATTCGTCGGTGCCCAGCGGGTTCTCGGCGCTGGGCGCCTGCAGCGCCGCGCCGGTGGCGCGGGTGACGTCCAGCCCGGACGGGTCGGTGAGCAGCGGCGCCAGCAGCGCGAGCAGGACGATGCCGGCCAGCAGCACCAGTCCGGCCAGCCCGGCGCGGTCGGCGCGGAAGACCCGCCAGCCCTCGGTGACGCTCTCCTTGCGCCGCGCGCGCACGACCTGGGACGCGGTGGGGGCGCTCATGATTCACGCACCCGGGGGTCGATGACCCGGTAGAGCAGGTCGGCCAGCACGTTCATCACCACCACGCTCCCCGCCAGCACGATGAAGATGCCCTGCAGCAGCGGCAGGTCCGGCACCCGCAGGGCTTCGAAGGTCAGCAGGCCCAGACCGGGCCACGAGAACACCGTCTCCACGGTGATCGCACCGGCGACCACGAGCCCCAGCCGCAGGAAGATCAACGTCACCGCGGGCAGCAGGGCGTTGGGCACGGCGTGCCTGCTGCGCACCAGGTCCTCGCGGAGCCCCTTGGCGCGCGCGGTGGTCAGGTACTCCTCGCCCATCTCCTCCAGCAGCGAGGAGCGCATCACCATCAGGTACTCGGCGTAGATCACGGCGAGCATCGTCAGCACCGGCAGCACCATGTGGTGGGCCACGTCGAGCACCTGCGGCAGCAAGCCCGCGGGCGTGTCCGGGTCGGAGATGCCGCCGACCGGGAACAAGCCCGGGATCGGGCCCACGCCGACGCCGAAGGCCATCAGCACGATCAGGCCCAGCCAGAAGGTCGGCACCGACCACAGCGCGAGCGCCACCGAGCTGGTGGTCTTGTCGAACGCGCCGCCGTGCTTCCACGCCGCGCGCGCCCCCATCCACAGCCCCAGCACGATGGCCAGCACGGTGGCGGTGCCGACCAGCAGCAGGGTCGGGCCGATGCGCTGCAGGATCAGTTCGCCGACCGGTCGGCTGTAGGTGTAGGAGGTGCCGAGGTCGCCCTGCAGCAGGTTGCCGAGGAAGTCCAGGAACTGCTTCCACAGCGGCTGGTCGAGGCCGAGCCGTTCCCGCAGGTCGGCGATCTGCTGCGAGGTCATGGGGGCACCGCGGGTCATGGTGCGCACCGGGTCGCCGGGCATCACCCGGAACAGGAAGAAGCCGAGCACGGCGACCAGCAGCAGGCTCACCAGCCCGCCGCCGATCTTGCCGCCGACGAAGCGCAGGAACCGGCCGCCGCCTCCGGCGGCCGGTTCCTCGGTGTCCACAGTGGTCAGCAGGTCGGACACGCGGTCACTCCCGGTCGTCGGCGGTGGCGCGGCGACGCGCGACGACCACCAGGCCCACGAGCACGACCAGGACCACCGCACCGCCCAGCACCCAGGCGACGGTGGTGTAGTTCGTGCCGCCGGTGCCCTTGATCGCCTGCTCGGTGGGCTCGGCGCCGTAGTAGCCCCAGTAGCCCTGCTGGCCGGTGATCACGCCGTTGCTGGCGGGTTGCAGGGTGAAGCCGGCGTAGCGGTCGCCGCGGTGGGCCTCCAGCGAGTTGGCGTAGAACAGCACCAGCCCGGTGGCCTGGTCGTGGAACCGCTCCTGCAGCTGCTTGACCAGGTCGATCCGCTTGGCGGGGTCGAACTCGGCGAGCTGCTTGGTGTAGAGGTCGTCGTAGACCGGATCGCACTGCAGCGTGTCCGGGGTGCCGTTGCCGTCGGGCGTCGGGCGGGCGCCGCAGGTCTGCAACCGCAGCACGTAGTCCGGGTCGGGGTTGGCCGACCATCCGCTGATGACCATGTCGAAGTCACCGGCGGTGGTGCGGTCGTTGAGCTGGTTGTCCGACACCGGCTGCAGTTCGACGGTGATGCCCAGGTCCGCCAACCAGCGCTTGACGAACTCGCCGACCTGCGAGTCCATCGACTCGTCGCCGTGCAGCACGAAGTCGAAGTTGAGCGGTTCGCCCTGCGGCGTGCGGCGGATGCCGTCGGGACCGCGGGTGTACCCGGCCTCGTCGAGCATCCGGTTCGCCGTGGCCGGGTCGAAGGTGCGCGGCTGCGGCGGGGTCCAGTGGTAGTCCTCGAAGATCGGCGGCAGGTATCCCCCACCGACCTGGCCGTAGCCGCCGAGAACGCGGTCGACGAGGACCTGCCGGTCGATGCCGTGCTCGATGGCGCGCCGGACGCGGACGTCGGTGAGCGCGGGGTGGCCGGTGCCGATCGGCTGGTTCTCGCTGTTGGTGGCGCCGGGGTTGAGGATCATCTCGTAGAACCGGCGGCCCTGGCCCTTGACCTGGTTGATGTCGGGTTGGTCGGCGAGGGCGTCGAACTGCGCGGGCGTGAGCTTCTGCACCACGTCGACGTCGCCCTTGCGCAGCGCCTGCACGGCGGCGTCGCTGTTCTTGTACTGGATGAACTGCAGCTCGGAGACCTTCGGCGCGCCCCGCCAGAACTGCGGGTTGGCGGTGAGCGTGACGTCCTGCTCCGCCCGGTGGTCGGTGAGCACGTAGGGCCCGCTGCCGACGATCGGCATCTGGTCGTTGGCGAAGTTCGCGACGTCGGTGACCTGGGACCACACGTGCTCGGGCACGATCGGCGCGTCGATGGCCAGCATCGTGGCCTGCGGCGTGCGGGTGCGGATGACCAGCGTGGCGTCGTCCGGTGCGGTGACGGTCTCGAAGTTCTCGACGAAGTTGCCGTTCGCGGTGGCCGCGGCCGGGTCGGTCATCATCCGGTTGAAGGTGTAGGCGGCGTCGCGCGCGGTCACCGGTCGACCGTCGGACCAGGTGACCCCGGGCCGGATGTGGAAGGTCCAGGTGAGCTTGTCCGGTGTGGACTCCCACCACTCCGCCAGCTCCGGTTCCACCCCGAAGTCGTTGGCGTTGTAGGTGGTCAGCGTCGGGTAGATCGCCCGGAAGATGTCCGTGGCGGCCAACGAGTAACCCAGGAACGGGTTGAGCGAGTCGATCTGCTGCTGCAGCCCGACCCGCAGCGCCGCGCCCTCCGGGCGCTCTCCGTCCTCCTGTGCCGACACCGGTGCGGGCAGCAGCAAGCCGACCAGCAACGCGGCCCCCAGCGCGACGAGTCGTCTACGCACGTGTGGCCCCCTTCGTCCTCGCGCGAATGGAAAGAAGGAACCACCTCCCGCTGCTGTTAGTCAATGCTCCACCACGGGTTGTCGTGATCTCGAGTCGCAGGTGGGCACGAAACCGTGACCCGCGGCCACCCACCGGGGTCGCTGGACCGGTGGGCGGCGGCGGGTTCGAGAGGTGGGCGCGGTCGGCGAGAACGCCGCGGTCGGGCGGCAGAGAGGCCACCCGGAAGGCGTGAGCGCGGGGCTCAGTTCACAGGTCGCCCCAGCGGGCCGGCTGCCACTGCACGCACTGCGGGCGCGCGCCGGTGCGGGTGAACTCGTCGAGGGCGGCGCGCAGTTCGCGGAACGACAGCACGGCGTTGCGCGGGAACTTCAGCGTGCTGCCCGCGTCGAAGGGCAGCGCAGGTGCGTCCGGCGACGGCCGCGGGTTGCAGGTGTGCCAGGACGTCATCTCGCCCTCGTCGTCCTCTTCGGTGAAGTTGAGGACTCCGAGCTCGTCCTCGGTGTCGGTGACCACCCGGACCTGCTCGTACGGGCCGGGCGCCTCGGGATCGGAGTGCGGCCGGTCCCAGACGTAGACGTGCCCGGCCGCGGGACTCGGGTGACGCAGCAGCTTGTCGACGAGTTCGGCCTTGTCGTCCTCGTTCTGCGCGTAGTGGCGTTCGCCGTCGACGACCACGGTGGTGACGGTGACGCCGAGTTCGGTGTTGCGGGCACCGATGGCCTCGGCCTTGAGACCTTCCAGGCAGGTCCGGGCTTCGGTGAGCGCCTTCATCGCCGCACCCTGGTGGTACACCAGGTCGCCCCAGTACGGGTGGCCGAGGACCTTGTTGAGGTCGTCGTAGACGGCGCGCGTCTCCTCGATCAGCTTGTCCACCGCGTCGACCGGCACATCGGTCAGGCGCGCGAAAACCACCGCAGCCGGCTCCAGCGGTGCGTGCGGGTCGGGCTCGTCCTGTGCTGGATTCGACATGCCTTCCCTGCATCCACTTCGATCACGGGCACCAGCGCGGGCACCCCAACCCCAGCTCGTTCCCACTGAGGCTACCGCGCGTCATGTGGCGGTCCCGCAGCGCATCGGTTTGATCTCCGACGGGCTCAACCAGCCCAGTCGCTGAGCACTTCCAGCGCCTGCTCGTCCCGGATCGCACCCAGGGACAGCAGCGCGCGGGTGAGCCCCCTGGTGTCGTCGAGGCCGAGGTCGTCGACGAGGTCGGCGGGCAGGCTCAGCGCCGACAGCGCGACCCCGAGCATCCCGGCGTCGAGGAGGCCGGCACCGCGGCGGCCCATCGGGCGGCCGACGGCCGCGTGCAGTTGCACGGCGGTGTCGACGCTGGCCCGGCTGATCTCGCCCAGCAGGGCGCGCACCTCCGGGTTGCGCACGCCTTCGAGGTGGAGTTCGAACAGCGCGAGGAAGTGCGAGCGGGCGCTGCCCGACATCCGGCCCAGCATCGCCGCGTACAGCGCGGTGACGTCCTCGGCACCGATGTCGTCGGGGACGTTCTCGCAGAGCGCTTCGAGCGCGGCGACGTGGCGTTCGGCGAGGTGGTGCGCGATCGCCTCGAACAAGGCGTTGCGCGTCGGGTAGTAGTTCTTGGTGGTGCCCTCCGGGACCCGCGCCTCGCGGTCGATCGCGCGGTGGGTCAGCCCACGGCCGCCGTCACGTGCGAGCACCTCGACAGCAGCCTCGGCGAGCAGTTCCCGACGGTTTCCTCGCTGCGTCATGCATCCCCTAGGTCCGACTCGACTCGACCAAGATCGTATCTTCGCCACCACGCCAGTGGTACGAGGGCACGCGGGGTTTCGCACGACGTTCTGCGCCGGACGGCCGAGCCGCCGGCTCCCCCCAGGCGTTGGCCTGCGCGCGGACCAGGCAGCACGCACTGCTCGCAGGCGCCGGGTACTAGCAGTCGATGATCGTCAGCCGGTGATCACTGCGTCGAGCCGAGCTGCTGGGCCAGCTCGGCGATGCGGCGCAGCTGCGCGGCGCGCTCGGCCGCGAGCTGCTGCTCCGGGTCGACGGCCTCGTCGGCCAGCGCGAGCAGCGACAGCGTCTCGCGCACCGCTCCCTCCGGTGGCGCGGACACCGCCTCGACGAGGCCTTCCACCGCGTCGGCCAGCTCGTCGGGTTCGACGACATGGTTGGCCAGGCCGATGCGCAGCGCCTCGTCCGCAGTGACCTCCCGCCCGGTCACGCAGATCTCCACGGCGCGCGAGTACCCGACCGCGCGCACCAGCGGCAGCGTGCCGCCGAGGTCGGGCACCAGGCCGAGCCCGGTCTCGGCCATCCGCAGCCGCGCGTCGGTGGTCAGCACTCTGAGGTCGCAGGCCAGGGCCAGCTGGAACCCGGCGCCGATCGCGTGTCCCTGCACGGCGGCGATCGTGACGCGGTCCGGTTCCCGCAACCAGCTGAAGGCCTGCTGGTAGCCGGCGATCTCGGCGTCGGACTGCTCGGTGGGGCGCTCGGCCAGCGCCGCCAGTCCCGGAGCCCCGTCCACCCCGTCGGGGCCGAACATCCTCCGGTCCAGCCCGGCCGAGAACGCCCGGCCGGCTCCGCGCAGCACGACGACCTGGACCTCCGCACCCAGCGACCGGCCGACCTCCCGCAACGCCTGCCAGGTGTGCGGTGTTTGCGCGTTGAGCTTGTCCGGGCGGTCCAGCGTGATGGTGGCACGCCGCCCGTGGATCGTGAGCCCCACACCGCCACGATCCAACAGGCCGGCGTCCACTACCGACTCCGCCAAGCGGACCTCCATTGCCGACGGCTCGGCCGTGGGCGGCCGGCCGTCGAGTTCACTTCTTCTTGGACCGGGTCGCGCCCCCGCGGCCGCGCAACTGCACGCCTGATTCGCTCAGAACCCGGTGCACGAAGCCGTAGGACCGACCGGTCGACTCCGCCAGCGCGCGGATGCTCGCCCCCTTCTCGTACTTCTTCCTCAGATCACTGGCCAGCTTGTCGCGCGCGCTTCCCGTAATGCGCGCGCCCTTCTTCAGCTCAGCCACGGTGTCCCCGCCTTCCCTCTGAGCAGGTCGGGCCTCGCGACCCCTGTCAGCGCAATGATCGAACAGGAAAGGCACGAACGCCAGGCGATCATGGAAAAAAGATCGGCCATCGGTCGAGATGTGCACGCGGCGATCACCGGAATGCACTAATCCATCCGTAGTAGCCCGGCGGCGGGGTGCACGGAGCGCTACGCCAACTGGACGAGCTCCAGGTATTCGGCCGACCAGTGGTCTTCCGTGCCGTCCGGCAACAGGATGACCCGTTCGGGCTCGAGTGCTTCCACCGCACCTGGATCGTGCGTGACCAGCACGACTGCGCCGGTGAAGTTGCGCAGCGCGTCCAGGACCTGCTCGCGGCTGGCGGGGTCGAGGTTGTTCGTCGGCTCGTCCAGCAGCAGCACGTTGGCCTGGCTGGAGACCAGCCCGGCCAGGGCGAGCCGGGTCTTCTCGCCGCCGGAGAGGGTGCCCGCCGGTTGCTGCAGCTGCTCGCCCTGGAACAGGAAGGTGCCCAGCAGGGTGCGCAGCTGCTGTTCAGGGGTGTCAGGTGCGGCGGAGCGGATGTTCTGCCACACGGTGGCGTCGTGGTCGAGGGTTTCGTGCTCCTGCGCGAAGTAGCCGATGTGCAGGCCGTGACCTGGGATGACGGCACCCGAGTCGGGCGTCTCCTGGCCGCCGAGCAACCGCAGGAGCGTGGTCTTGCCGGCACCGTTGAGGCCCAGCACCACGACCTTGGATCCGCGGTCGATGGCCAGGTCGACACCGCTGAAGATCTCCAGCGACCCGTAGGACTTCGACAGTCCGTCGGCGGTCAGCGGCGTCTTGCCGCAGGGCGCGGGATCCGGGAAGCGGATCTTGGCGACCTTCTCCTGCGCCTGCTCGGTCTCGGCCGAGGCCAGCAGCTTCTCCGCGCGCTTGGCCATGTTCTGCGCGGCCACGGCCTTGGTGGCCTTCGCCCGCATCTTGTCGGCCTGCGACATCAGCGCCGAGGCCTTCTTCTCGGCGTTGGCGCGCTCGCGGCGGCGGCGCTTCTCGTCGGCCGCCCGCGCGTCCTGGTAGCGGGTCCAGTCCATGTTGTAGACGTCGGCCTCACCGCGGACGGCGTCGAGGAACCACACCTTGTTGACCACCGCGGAGAGCAGCTCGATGTCGTGGCTGATGACCACCAGACCACCGTCGTGGTTCTTCAGGAAGTCGCGCAGCCAGTTGATCGAGTCGGCGTCGAGGTGGTTCGTCGGCTCGTCGAGCAGCAGCGTGGTGGCCGAGCGGCCGCCAGGACCGGCCTCGGAGGCGGCGAACAGGATGCGGGCCAGCTCGACACGGCGGCGCTGACCACCGGAGAGCGTGCTCAGCGGCTGGTTGAGCACCCGGTCCGGCAGGCCCAGGTTGCTGCAGATGCGCCCGGCCTCGCTCTCCGCGGCGTAGCCGCCGCGCGCGCCGAAGCGCTCCTCCAACTTGCCGTAGCGGTTGATGGCCTTGTCGCGCTCCTTCTCGTCGACCAGCTCGGCCATCGCCGTCTGCGCCTTCTCCATGTCGCGCAGCAGCTGGTCGAGGCCGCGCGCGGACAGCACGCGGTCCTTGGCGCTGACGGTCAGGTCGCCTTCGCGCGGGTCCTGCGGCAGGTAGCCGAGCTCGCCGCGGCGCGTGATGTCACCGGCGTGCGGCTGCCCCTCCCCCGCCAGGACCTTGAGGGTGGTGGTCTTGCCGGCGCCGTTGCGCCCGACCAGCCCGATCCGGTCGCCGGGCTGGACGCGCAGGGTGGCGTCGGAGAGCAGGATGCGGGAGCCGGCGCGCAGTTCCAGGCCGGTGGCTGAGATCAAGGAGAACTCCGAGTACTAGGTGGTCTGCGTGGCATGAGAGCGCCCACCGGCAGGAGCGGGTGGGCGAGCGGCGCGGGCTAGTCGACGCGCGGAGTGGCGCGCGAACGCACCGAGAATCGCTTGCTGACCACGTCCCCACTGTACCGGGCGGGTGCCAGCGAATTTCCGCTCCGGTGACGCTCAACTCGCGTCTCGGACCTCGACCTCCACCGCGACAGCCCGCTTCGCGGCCTCGTCGAGCACCGCCCGGCGGGGTTCGGCGACGTCCAGCACGCGCTCCTCGGCGCGGTCGAACAGGCTGGTCAGCCGGCTGTCCTCCGCCAGCGCCCGCAGTGCCGTGCGGTCACCGCCGAGCACGAGACCGTCGAGCTCGTCGGCCACCGGCAGCAGCGTTCTGGCCACCGCGTCGGCAGCCGCGGCCAGCGAGCGGGCCGACTGGCCCTCGCGGCGGCGGGCGAAGCGCTGCTGCGACCAGCCGCCTGCCTTGTTGCGCCCGTGCACCAGGTGCCGGTCGGTGCTGGAGGACTCCACGACACCGTCCACCGCCACCCCGACGCTGTGGGCGCCGAGGCGCACCAGCACCAGCCCGATCCGCCGGGCCGCCGTGACGTGCTCGACCAGGGAGGAGACGGCCAGGCCGGGCTGCTCGCCGTGCGGCGGCGGGATCTCGCCGAAGGGCACCGCGACCCTCGCCGTGGCGCCGTCCTCGGCGGTGACCAGCACCTCCCGGGGCTGCAGCCGGGTGCTCGCCGCGCCGCCGTGGGACGAGGCGAAGCGCTCGAACCAGCCCGCGACCCGGTCGGGCGCCACCTCCACCGCACGGCCGCCACCGGCGAGTTCGCGGACCTTCATCGGCCAGGCTCCCTACAGGACGAAGGTGTCGTTCCACAGCTGCGTGGTGCGCCCGGAGAGGGCTTCCAGCAGCGCGGCGGCCTGGTCGTCGGTGAGCGAGGCGACGAAGTCGACCACCGCGCGACCGCGCGCCAGCGTGGTCAGGTCCGCTCCGGCGGGAAGCACCTCGGCCGGCAGCTCGTCGAACTCCTGGCGGGCCAGGTCGAACAGGTCGCGCAGCCGGTGCGGGGCCACCTCGGCCTTGTCGAGCAGCCACTCGTCGAGGGCCTCCACCAGGTTGCTGATCAACCGGTCCTGACCGCGCTGGTGCAGCGCCAGGTCCGGGCGCTGCAGCACGAAGTGGCGGTGCACGAACTTGAGCACCTGCACCTCGTGCCACTGCTCGGGGGCCAGCGCCACGTGCCCGGAGCGCGGCTGGACCGACTCGTCGACGACGATCCCCTCGACCAGCCGGCGGGTCCAGTCACCGGAGAAGCGGACCACCGCCTGCTCGGCCTGCTGGGAACGGTCGAAGGGCACCTCCAGCAGGTTGATCGCCAGCTCGGTGCGGACCTTCTTCACCGCGTCGGCGAAGGCCTGGTCATCGGCGATCCAGGCGTCCTTGGCGTGGATGCGGCGGCGCAGGTGCTCCAGCGAGGCGCCGGGCCGGTTGTCGTCGACGCCCACGTGCTCCTCGGCGGCGAACTCCACGCTGTGGCCGAGCCACTCCTGCAGCTCGTGGTGCACGGTGGTGAACTGCAGGATGCCGACGCGGTGGAAGTCCTCCAGGTCGTGGATGGCGTAGGCGATGTCGTCGGCGGTGTCCATGACCGATGCCTCGACGGTCTGCTGCCACTCCGGCAGCCCCTTCTCGAACGGGGCGCGCGCGTCGAGCAGGTCGTCGAGCTCGGTGCTGTAGGCGGAGAACTTCGTCGCACCGCTGCCGGGCATCTCGGACGGCTCGGACGCGCCGCGCGGCAGCTCGGCCGCCTGGTGCGGCACCGGCGAGTGCCGGGTCCAGGGGTACTTCAGCAGCGCCGAGCGCACCGCGGCGGTCAGGTCCAGGCCGTTGCCCTCCACACCGCGCACGTCGATGCGGGTGACCACGCGGTAGGTCTGGGCGTTGCCCTCGAAGCCGTCGGGCAGCCCGAAGCGCTCGCGCGCCAGCCGGTCCAGCACGCTCTCGCCGAGGTGCCCGAACGGCGGGTGCCCGAGGTCGTGGCCGAGCCCGGCGGCCTCGACGACGTCGAGGTCGCAGCCGCCCAGCTCGTCGAGCTTGGCTCGGCTGACCGGGTCGGCCAGCAGCCGCTCGGCGATGGCGCGGGCGACCTGGGCGACCTTGAGGCTGTGGGTGAGCCGGTTGTGCAGCAGCAGGCCGGAGCCGGACGGGCTGACGACCTGGGTGACGCCGCCGAGCCGCGCGAAGAACGCCGAGGCCGAAATCCGGTCGCGGTCGGCGCGGAAGGGGCTCGCGGCGAGGTCGCCGGGCATGGTGTGCCCGGTCCGGTCGCTGGGGCGGGCGGCACGCAGGTGCACTTCCTCCATGCGGTCACGTTATCGGCCGGTCAACACGCGCGGTCGCGGGCGGGCGTGATGTGATGATCGGGTGGCGGATGTCGTGGTGGTGGGCGGCGGACCTGCGGGCCGGGCCGCTGCTTCGGCCTGCAGTGATGCCGGCCTGACCGTGGTGCTGGTGGACCCGGCGCCGCGCAGCGGGTGGGCGAGCACCTTCGGTTCCTGGGCCGATGAGCTGCCACCCGCGGTCGCCGAGCTCTCCACGGTGGTGGACCGGATGCTCCTGCGCGGCACCAGCGAGCACGTGTGGGAGCGGCCCTACGCGGTGCTGGACAACACCGAGCTGTGGAAGCGCCTGTGGCGGGCCGACGTCACCGAGGTCACCGGTCGCGCGGTCGCCGCCGAGCACGGCCCGACGGGCTCGACCGTGGTGCTCAAGGACGGCAGGCGGCTGGCCGCCGGCGTCGTCGTCGACGCCACCGGGCCTTCCCGCGCGCTCAGCGGCGGAAGGCCCTCCCACACCGCGGCGCAGCAGACCGCCGTGGGCTGGATCGTGGACTCCGCCACCGCCGCACCGTTCTGCGGTCCGGGCGAGGGCGTGTTCATGGACTGGAGTTCGGCGCCGCGGACCAAGGGCGGCTGGCCGACGTTCCTCTACGCCGTGCGCCTCGGTCCGGACCGCGTGCTGCTGGAGGAGACCTCCCTCGCGCGGCGTCCCGCGCTGCCGCTGGCGCTGCTGCGCCGCAGGCTCGCCGGTCGCCTGAGCGACGCCGGCATCGACGCGGACGCGCGGCTGGGCGAGGAGCGGGTGCGCTTCCCGGTCGACGACCCACTGCCGCGGCCGGGCCGGGTGGTGCCCTTCGGCGCTGCCGCGAGCTTCGTGCACCCGGCCAGCGGGTTCAGCGTCGCGCGGGCCTTGCGCCGGGCGCCGTGGCTCGCGGCGGCGATCAGCGGCGGCCTGGCCACCGGGCCGGCGACGGCCGCGCGAGCGGGCTGGCAGGTGCTGTGGCCGCCGGAGGCGGTGACCGCGCACCTGTTGCGGCAGCGGGCACTGCGGGCTCTGCTGTCCTTGCCCCCGGAGCTGGTGCCGGAGTTCTTCGAGGGCTTCTTCGCGCTGTCGGAGCAGCACCGGACCGAGTTCCTGGCGGGCGAGGGCACCTCAGCGGGCACGGCCCGGGCCATGACGGCGATGTTCAGCCACCTGCCGTGGAGCATCCGCCGCAGGCTGGTGCTGGGCGGGTTGTCCTTCGGGCACCCCTCAGCCCAGCACGGGCTCGGCGGGGACTGACCTGACTACCCACCTCCGTCAGCTCCTGAACCACCGGGCCGCACACATCACACACTGTTTTTCGCATCGCCCGTTCACGGAACGTTCACGCTGCGTGCACGGCTCCACCCGTTGAGCTGTGGCTGGTCTCCACCCAGGGTGACCACGTGGCCTCGCACTGGCGTGCCACGTGCCACAAGCACTTCGGCCAACTGATGTTAGGTGCTGGTCAAGCGCGCTAAGTTGGTCGGCGGAACGGCGGCGCTCCGCCGACGAGGAGGAGCTGAGATGTCGGTGAACAGATCGTGATCAAGATCGATGGAGAAGCATGAGTCGGTACGACGTCGACTCCGTGCTCGCGCTGGTGGACGAGGTGCGCTTCGCGTTCCAGCCGTTGATCAACATCAAGACCGGTGCCATCGTCGCGATCGAGGCGTTGGCGCGACCGGCAGGCGCGCACGTCCAGGACCTGTTCCGCGAGGCGGCGCGGCTGCGGAGGCTCACCGAGCTCGACGTGAGCTTGGCGGTCGAGGCGGTCCGAGCCGCGGCGGACCACGAATCGCTGCTCCCGCTGCACCTGAACCTGTTCGGCGGCACCGTGGTGCACGACCGCGAACGGCTGGAGCTGCTGCGCGAAGCCCTGCACGACGTGGGCAGGCGCGAGCAGGAGATCACCCTGGAGATCGGTCCCCCGTTCGCCCGCATCGACTCCAACAGCCTGCTGGAGGGCGTCGGCAAGCTGCGCTCCGAAGGCTTCCAGATCGCCCTCGACGGAGTCGGTGAGGGCGACATCCCGCTGACCCTGGTCGGTGACATCGGTCCCGCCACGATCAAGCTCGACCGGGCCGTGGTGCAGGGCCTGCCCGACGACCCCGCGCGCATCGCCGTCGTCGAGTCGGTGCGCCACCTGTGCGAGTCGACCGAGAGCCAGCTGGTCGCCGAGGGCGTGGAGAGCGATCGCCAGCTCAACGCGCTGCGCCGCAACGGCGTCCGCCTGGTGCAGGGCAACCTGCTCGCCCCGCCCGGGCGCAGGCCGCCCACGCGGAGCACCGTGCCGGGCGTGGCCGCCGAGGTCAGCGACCCGCAGGGGCCGTCGGTCAACACCTTGGCCAGCGGACCGCGCGTGACCGAGTTCCTCTCCCCGGCGACGATGCTGTCCATGGACGCCACCGCGGACCAGGTGCGCGAGGTGCTGGCCGACCACACCGAGATCAGCGGGGTGGTGCTGGTCGACGAGCACAACCGGCCGCAGTGCACCATCGACCGCAACCGCTTCCTGCTCGCGGTCACCGGGCCCTACGGGCACGCGCTGCACGCCAAGCGCCCGGCCTCGCGGCTGGCCGACGAGCCACGCGTGGTGAACACCGGCACCACGGCGATAGAAGCGCTGAGCATGATCACCGGGTCCGACCCGTACCGGATGTACGACGACGCGATCGTGGTCGACGAGGCGGACCGCTGCTTGGGCGCGGTGCGCGCGGGCGACCTGATCCGCGGCATGGCGGAGATGAAGGTCGAGGAAGCCGCGGCGCTCAACCCGCTGACCCGCCTGCCGGGCAGCGACGCCATCGCGCGGGACGTGGCGCGGCGCATCTCCGCGGGCGAGATCTTCGCGGTGAGCTGGCTGGACATCGACGAGTTCAAGTCGGTCAACGACACCGCGGGCTTCTCCGCCGGCGACGACCTGATCCGCTCGATCGGCCGCAGCCTCACCGACGCGGCGGCCGCGCTGTCCTCGGTGCAGGTCGGGCACGTGGGCGGCGACGACTTCCTGCTGGTCTCCGACCTCGACGACCTGGCGGGGCTGGCCGACTCGGTGCTGGGCCCCAGCCGCAAGGCGGGCGACGTGGACGTCACCGTCTCGCTGGCGACGCTGGTGTGCACCGCGCAGACGGTCGCCGACTACGACCAGGCCTCCAGCAAGCTCGCGCCGCTCAAGGGCTACGCCAAGGAGCTCCGCGGGTGCAGCTGGGTGATGGTCCGCCCCGGCTCGAACCGGATCGAGGTCCTGCGAGGCCAGGCCACCGGCGCACCACCACCCCAGGCACCCCCGCTGACCAGCACCCCACCCCCGCCGGCACCACCCCAGCAGGCGCCGCCCCCACCACCCCCGCACGGCTTCCCCACCCGGGACCCGGAACAGATGCACCACAACAGGTTCTGAGCACGAAGAAGGCCCCCGGCACGAAGCCGGGGGCCTACAACGTCAGGCGCGCACCGAAGGTGCTTTCCTCCGTCACCACGCGGGCGACTCGCCCGCCACGGGTTCTCAGCAGCGGTCCTTGGGGAGGACGCCGCGACGCTGGCACCGGCACCCATCCGGAGCGGCGCCCGGACCCCACGGGCCGCGGAACCACCGCACCTCAAAGCCAAGCACCGACGGTGCGTCCTCAGTTCACCACCAGAGCAACCGGCACCGCCGCGGGTTCTCAGCGGTCCTCTGAGGAGGACGCCGCGACGCCGTGCCAGCACACATCAGGAGTGGCGCCCGGGCACAGAGGGCCGCTGAGGTTCCGCCACCCGCACCGCCGGGAAGCGCAACCACGATCCGAAGATCAGACCGTGAAGCCCAGGGCTCGTAGCTGCTCGCGCCCCTCCTCGGTGATCTTCTCGGGGCCCCACGGGGGCATCCAGACCCAGTTGATCCGGAAGTCCGAGACGATGCCACCGCCGGGGCCGCCGGTGAGGGCGGCGCGGGCCTGGTCCTCGATGACGTCGGTCAGCGGGCAGGCCGCCGAGGTCAGCGTCATGTCGACGGTGGCCGAGTTGTCCTGCTCGACGCGCACGTCGTAGACCAGCCCGAGGTCGACGACGTTGATGCCCAGCTCGGGGTCGACCACGTCGCGCATGGCCTCTTCGACGTCCTCGACCTTGGCGACCTCGGCCGCCGGGGCGGCCTGGTCCGGCAGGGCTTCGGCGGTGCGCGCCACGTCTTCCTGCACCGGGGTCTCGTCGCTCACTTTCGCCTCCTGGAAGTCTTCGTTCAACTCTGGCTCAGGGCCGCGGCACCGGGCAAGCGGCGGAGCCGCTCCCCACCACCTCGCCTGAGCACGGTGCACGGTGTGCTGCTTCCCGCGCCGCTGAGCGACGTGGCCGCGCACCCGCCGTGTCACGCGCGACCGACCGCGTCCTTGAAGGCCATCCAGCCGAGGAGCGCGCACTTGACGCGCATCGGGTACTTGGCCACACCGGCGAAGGCGATGGCGTCCTCGAGCACGTCCTCGTCCGGTTCGACCTTGCCCCGGCCGTGCATCAGCTCGCCGAACGCGGCCTCGGTCTCGAGGGCCTGCTTGAGCGGCTTGCCGACGACGAGGTCGGTCAGCACCGACACCGCCGCCTGGCTGATCGAGCAGCCCTGCCCCGCGTAGGAGACGTCCTCGACGACGGTGTCCTCACCGTCGCCGGACAACCGCACCCGCAGCGTCACCTCGTCCCCGCAGGTCGGGTTGACTTGGAAGGACTCGGCGTCGAAGGGCTCCCGCAGCCCGTGCCGGTGCGGGTTGCGGTAGTGGTCCAGGATGATCTCCTGGTACATCTGCTCAAGCTGCATGTGAAGGGGTCCTCGGCGGTTCAGGCGACGCCGAAGAAGCGCTGCGCCTCGCGCACCGCGTCCACCAGCGCCTTGACCTCGTCCAGTTCGTTGTACAGGTAGAACGACGCGCGAACGGTCGCGGGAATTCCCATCCGCCGGTGCAGCGGCCAGGCGCAGTGGTGGCCCACCCGGACCTCCACGCCCTGGTCGTCGAGCACCTGGCCGGCGTCGTGCGGGTGCACGCCGTCGATCACGAAGGACACGGCGCCACCGCGGTGTTCGGTGCTGGTGGGGCCGATGATGCGCACGCCCTCGATCGCGTCGAGCTCGCGCAGCGCGGTCTCGGTGAGAGCGTGCTCGTGCGCGGCGACCCGGTCCACACCGACCGCGTTGAGGTAGTCCACGGCCGCGCCGAGCCCGACGACCTGCGAGGTCATCGGCACGCCCGCCTCGAACCGCTGCGGCGGCGGGGCGAACGTGGAGCGTTCCATGTGCACCATCTCGATCATCGACCCACCGCTGATGAACGGCGGCATCGCGTCGAGCAGTTCGCGGCGGCCGTAGAGCACGCCGACCCCGGAGGGGCCGAGCATCTTGTGCCCGGAGAACACCGCGAAGTCCACGCCCATCGCCTTGAAGTCGACCGGCGCGTGCGGCACGGACTGGCAGGCGTCGACCACGACCAGCGCACCGACCTCGTGGGCGCGCTGGATGACCTCCTCGCCGGTGTTGACGGTGCCCAGCACGTTGGACTGGTGGGTGAAGGCCACGACCTTGGCCCGCTCGGAGATCACCGAGGTGACGTCCGAGGTGTCGAGCCGGCCCTCGTCGGTGACGCCGAACCAGCGCAGCGTGGCACCCGTGCGCTGGCACAGCTGCTGCCACGGCACGAGGTTGGCGTGGTGCTCCATCTCGGTCACCACGACCTCGTCGCCGGGGCCGAGGCGGAAGCGCTCGGCTTCCGCCCCGGCCGTCGCGGCGTTGCTCATGGCGTACGCGACGAGGTTCACGCCCTCGGTGGCGTTCTTGGTGAACACCACCTCGTCATCCCCCACGCCGACGAAGGTGGCGATGCGTTCTCGCGCGCCTTCGTAGGCGTCCGTGGCCTCCTCGGCCAGCTGGTGCGCCCCGCGGTGCACGGCGGCGTTGGAGTGCTCCAGGAAGGAGCGCTCCGCGTCGAGCACCTGGCGCGGCCGCTGCGAGGTCGCCCCGGAGTCGAGGTAGACCATGCGCTTGCCGTCGCGGATGGTGCGCCCGAGGATCGGGAAGTCCGCGCGGATCTCCCGGACGTCCAGGGGCACAGCCACGTCCGGTGCAGTGCTCACACCAGTGGTGCGAAGAGGCTCTGGGGTCATGACTGGGCGGCCGCCTCCTTCTTGCTGGTGAAGCGCACGTAGCCGTTGGCCTCGAGCTCGTCGGCGAGCTCGGCGCCGCCGGTCTCGACGACCTTGCCGTCGGAGAACACGTGCACGCGGTCCGGGGTGATGTGCTTGAGGATGCGGGTGTAGTGGGTGATCAGCAGAACGCCCTTGTCACCCTTGTCCTTGAAGCGGTTGACGCCGTCGGAGACGACGCGCAGCGCGTCGACGTCCAGACCGGAGTCGGTCTCGTCGAGCACCGCGAACTTCGGGTTGAGCAGGTCCAGCTGCAGGATCTCGTGGCGCTTCTTCTCACCGCCGGAGAAGCCCTCGTTGACGCTGCGCTCGGAGAAGGACGGGTCGATGTCGAGGTTGGACATCGACTGCTTGACCTCCTTGACCCAGTGCCGGATCTGCGGAGCGTCACCGCGGACGGCGGTGGCGGCAGTGCGCAGGAAGTTCGACATCGACACGCCCGGCACCTCGACCGGGTACTGCATCGCGAGGAACAGGCCCGCGCGGGCGCGCTCGTCGACCGACATCTCGAGGACGTCCTCGCCGTCGAGCAGCACCGAGCCCGAGTCGATCTGGTACTTGGGGTGACCGGCCAGCGCGTAGGCCAGGGTCGACTTGCCAGAGCCGTTGGGGCCCATGATGGCGTGGATCTGACCGGAGTCGATGGTCAGGTTGACGCCCTTGAGGATCGGCTTCGCGCCGTCCTCGGTGAGGACCGAACCGTGCAGGTCCTTGATCTCCAGGGTGGCCATTTTCCTCTGAATCTCCTGGTGTGGTGGTACCGAAGGTCTGGGTTCGAGCGGTGCCGCTCAGGCTCCGACGACGGCGAGCTCTTCTTCGATCTCAGCCTCGAGGCGCTCGCGCACCTCGGGCACGTTGATCTTCTGCAGCAGCTCGCCGAAGAAGCCGCGCACGACCAAGCGCCGGGCCTGGTCCTGCGGGATGCCCCGGGACTGCAGGTAGAACAGCTGCTCGTCGTCGAACCGGCCGGTGGCGCTGGCGTGGCCGGCTCCCTCGATCTCGCCGGTCTCGATCTCCAGGTTCGGGACCGAGTCGGCCCGCGCACCTTCGGTCAGCACCAGGTTGCGGTTGAGCTCGTAGGTGTCGGTGCCCTCGGCCGCGGCCTGGATCAGCACGTCGCCGATCCACACCGAGTGCGCCGAGTTGCCCTGCAGCGCGCCCTTGTAGAGCACGTTGCTGCGGCAGTGGGGCACGCTGTGGTCGACCAGCATGCGGTGCTCGAGGTGCTGGCCGGAGTCGGCGAAGTACAGGCCGAGCAGCTCGGCGTCGCCACCCTTGTCCGCGTAGTTGACGGTGGTGTTCACGCGCACGAGGTCGCCGCCGAGGGTGACGGCGAAGTGCCGGAACACCGCGTCGCGGCCGAGCGTGGCGTGCTCGGAGCTGACCTGCGTGGCGTCGTCGGCGAAGTCGTGGATGGACACGATCCGCAGCTGCGCGCCGTCGGCGACGACGAACTCGACGTTGTCGCCGATCGTGCCGGAGCCGCGGTAGTCGATGACGACGACGGCCTCGGCGAACTGCTCGGCGTGGATCTGCAGGTGGCCGTAGGTGACCTCGCCCTGGCCCGGGCCGTCGACCGTGACGGTGATCGGCGCGGAGGGCTTGGTCTCCTTGGGCACGGTGACCACGGTGGCCTCGGTGAAGGAGCTCCAGGCCTGGGCGGCGACGCGGTCGGCGGGCACGCCGCCCTGGCCGATGCGCGCGTCGTCGCGTCCCACGGTCTCCACGGTGGCCTCACCGGTGACCTCGACCTTGAGGGTGCCGGTGGCGGTCGCGGTGCCGTCGTGCAGGCCCTTGAGCCGCTTCAGCGGGGTGAACCGCCAGTCCTCCTCCCGACCGCCGGGGACCTCGAAGGCCTCGACGTCGTAGGAGCGGAAGCGCTCCCCGCGGGAGGCCTGCGGGATCACAGGCCCCCCGTGGGAGTGCTCGGTCAACCCGTGCTGGGCGTCGGTTCCAGTGGTGCTCATCTTTAGCCGACGGCCCCTTCCATCTGCAGTTCGATCAGTCGGTTGAGTTCCAGCGCGTACTCCATCGGCAGCTCGCGCGCGATGGGCTCGACGAAGCCGCGGACGATCATCGCCATCGCCTCGTCCTCGGTCAGACCCCGCTGCATCAGGTAGAACAGCTGGTCGTCGCTGACCTTGGACACCGTCGCCTCGTGACCCATGGTCACGTCGTCGACGCGCACGTCCACGTACGGGTACGTGTCGGAGCGGCTGATCGTGTCGACCAGCAGCGCGTCGCACTTGACGTTCGACGAGGAGTGGTTGGCGCGCTTGGCGACCTTGACCAGACCTCGGTAGGAGGTGCGGCCACCACCGCGGGCGATCGACTTGGAAACGATCGTCGAGGAGGTGTGCGGCGCCAGGTGCTCCATCTTCGCGCCGGCGTCCTGGTGCTGGCCCTCGCCCGCGAAGGCCACGGACAGGACCTCACCCTTGGCGTGCTCGCCCATCAGGAACACCGACGGGTACTTCATGGTGACCTTGGAGCCGAGGTTGCCGTCGACCCACTCCATGGTCGCGCCCTCTTCAGCCTTGGCGCGCTTCGTCACCAGGTTGTAGACGTTGTTCGACCAGTTCTGGATCGTCGTGTAGCGGCAACGGCCGCCCTTCTTGACGACGATCTCCACGACGGCCGAGTGCAGCGAGTCGCTGGAGTAGATCGGAGCGGTGCAGCCCTCGACGTAGTGCACGTAGGCGCCCTCGTCGACGATGATCAGCGTCCGCTCGAACTGGCCCATGTTCTCGGTGTTGATCCGGAAGTAGGCCTGCAGCGGGATGTCGACGTGCACGCCCGGCGGCACGTAGATGAAGGAGCCTCCCGACCACACGGCCGTGTTCAGCGCGGAGAACTTGTTGTCACCGGCCGGGATGACCGAGCCGAAGTACTCCTTGAAGATCTCCGGGTGCTCGCGCAGAGCGGTGTCGGTGTCCAGGAACAGAACGCCCTGCGACTCCAGGTCCTCGCGGATCTGGTGGTACACGACCTCGGACTCGTACTGCGCGGCGACACCCGCGACCAGCCGCTGCTTCTCCGCTTCCGGGATGCCCAGCTTGTCGTAGGTGTTCTTGATGTCCTCGGGCAGGTCGTCCCAGGTCTGGGCCTGCTCCTCGGTCGAGCGCACGAAGTACTTGATGTTGTCGAAGTCGATGCCCGACAGGTCCGCGCCCCAGTTCGGCATGGGCTTGCGGTCGAACAGCTTCAGGGCCTTCAGACGCGATTCGAGCATCCAGTCGGGTTCGCTCTTCTTGTCCGAGATGTCGCGCACGACGTCCTCGGACAGACCGCGCCTGGCGGTCGCGCCCGCGATGTCTTCGTCAGCCCAGCCGTATTCGTAATTGCCCAGCGTCGCCAGGGTTTCTTCCTGGGTGAGCTGACCATCGGATGCGGTGGTGGGATTGCGCTGCTCCGCAGCGGCAGTCATACGGACTCCCCTCCAGCAGGAATCGGGGCGGTGTTCTGCCGGTCCTTCGGGACCGAACCGGCAGAGGTCTGTTCGACGTCCGGGCCGGGCTGGCCCGATTCCGTCAACCGCGCGGTTGGTACGTGCGTGGTGCAGGCCGCATCACCGTTCGCGATCGTGGCCAGCCGCTGCACGTGGGTGCCGAGGACTTCGGCGAACGCCGCCGTCTCGGCTTCGCACAGCTGCGGGAAGTCCGCAGCGACGTGCGCCACCGGGCAGTGGTGTTGGCAGAGCTGCTCGCCGCTCCCGACGCTGCGCGCCGAAGCAGCGTAGCCCTCCCGGGTGAGCGCGTCGGCGAGTACCTCCGCGCGCTCGGCCGGGGTCCGAGCGGCCACGAGCGCCTCCCGGTGGTTGGCCACCAGCGCGGCCATCCTCCGTTCCGCGAACTCGCGCACCGCCTCTTCCCCTTCGTGTTCGGCGATGAACCGCAGCGCCGCCACCGCCAGGTCGTCGTAGGCGTGCCCGAACCTCGCCCTGCCCGACTCGGTGAGCAGGTAGAGCTTGGCGGGTCGGCCACGACCCCGACGGCCACGCGGAGAGGACTCCCGGGTGTAGGCCTCGCCCTCGGCGACCAGCACGTCCAAGTGCCGGCGCACCGCGGTGGGGCTGACCCCGAGTTCTTCGGCCACCGCAGCAGCGGTGATCGGCCCCCGTTCCAGCAGCAACCGCGCAACCGTGTGACGGGTCCTGCCGTCGCCTTGCGCAGCCGTGCCGGACTGGCCCGCAGGCCCCGTTCCGGCGGAGGCTGCGGTCGGCTGCGACGTCCCGACCTTTTTCACAACAGGAATGTTACCTATTTCGAGCCGGGACACCAGACCACGGGGCGGGCACGTGATCTGACTCACCCCATTACGCTGCGGAACCGTGGCTGCAGGCGAAACGACGGACCAGGCGGCGTTGCTCCCCGGGTCGGAGGCATCCGAACGGACGAGCACGGCGCCACTCGACCACTCCGAACGGAGGCAGCTCGACCACATCCGCCGCTTCGGCACCACCGGATCCCTGATCCTGGCCGCCGGTGCGTTCGGCGCCGGCGCGAACCCGGTGATCAACCCGCTCTACGGCGCTCGCCTGCTCGGCCTGCTGACCCGCATGCCCACCGTGGCGATGGCGATCTGCTGGCTGGGCATGCTCATGATCGTCGCCGCCTGGCTGTGGCTGGGCCTGCTCTGCCGGCCCGGCCGGGAACGCATCCTCGGCGTCGGCCAGCTCGCCCGCACCGCCGCGATGTGGGCGCTGCCGCTGGCGCTGTGCCCACCGCTGTTCAGCACCGACATGTACAGCTACCTCGCGCAGAGCGAGGTGGCCGCGCGCGGGCTCAACCCGTACCTGGTCAGCCCGGCGATCGGCCTCGGCGTGGACCACCCGTTCACCACCAACGTGCCCAACATCTGGCGCGACACCCCGTCGCCCTACGGGCCGCTGTTCCTGATGTTCGGGCAGCTCATCTCCCGGCTCATCGGCGACAACGTGATCTTCGGCGTGCTCATCTGGCGCGTGGTCATGCTGTGCGGGCTCGCGCTGGCCATCTGGGCCATCCCGCGCCTGGCCCGCCGCTGCGGGGTCCACCCGGCCGCCGCGCTGTGGCTCAGCGTCGCCAACCCGATCGTGCTGTTCCACGTCATCAGCGGCATGCACAACGAAGCGCTGATGGTCGGCATCATGCTGGCCGCCATCGAGCTGGGCCTGCGCTTCCAGACCGTGCCCGGCACCATCGGGACCGGCGTGCTGCTCACCATCGCCGGAGCGATCAAACCGCCCGGCTGGATCGCGCTCGGCTTCTTCGGCATCTACCTGGTGCTGCTCAAGGGCGGCCGGTGGCGCGAACTGCTGCGCACCGGCGGCCTGCTCGGCGCCGTGTTCCTCGCCACCATGACCGTGATCACCGTGGGCAGCGGCTGGGGGCTCGGCTGGATCGACACCTTCGACGTGCCCAACCGGGTCAAGACCTTCATGGCACCGCTGTCCGCGTTCGGCATGACCGGCGGCGGGGTCTCCACGCTGCTCGGCCTGGGCAACCAGACCGACGCGATGCTGGTCATCACCAAGCTGATCGGCTACGCGATCGTGGGCGGGGTGTGCCTGTGGATGCTGTGGCTGTCCTTCCGCGGCCGGATCCACCCGCTGGTGGCGATGGGCGCCACGTACCTCACCCTGGCACTGGCGGTGCCCGTGCTGTGGCCCTGGTACCTGCTGTGGTCGGTGGTGCCGCTGGCGCTGTCGACGAACAGCTCCCGCTTCCGCATCACCGCGACCGCGATCTGCGCCGCCGTGTCGCTGCTGATCCCGCCCACCGGGGCCGGTTTCGTGCTGCGCGCCTACCAGATCCCGCTCGCCGTGAGCGCCGCGCTGATCGCCTTCACGATCACCGTGGTGCTGGTGAGGCACCGGATGCCCGTCCTCTGGCCCACCCTCGACCGGGTGCGGCAGGTCAAGCAATAGGCTGTGAGTTCGTGAGTGAAGAGAGTCCGGCCGTCCTGCTGCGCGGGCTGGAGAAGCGCTTCGGGGAGACCACTGCGGTCGCCGGCCTCGACCTGTCCGTGCCCCGGGGAGGGGTGCTGGCGCTGCTGGGACCCAACGGCGCGGGCAAGACCACCACGGTGGAGATCTGCGAAGGCTTCCAGCGCCCGGACCGCGGCGAGGTCCGGGTGCTCGGCCTCGACCCGCACACCCAGGGCGAGCAGCTGCGCCCGCGCATCGGCGTGATGCCGCAGGGCGGGGGCGCCTACCCGGGCGTGCGCACCGAGGAGATGCTGCACCTGGTCGCCGCCTGCGCGGCCGACCCGCTCGACCCGGCGTGGCTGCTGGAGGTGCTCGGGCTGGAGTCGGTGCGTCGGACCTCCTACAAGCGGCTCTCCGGGGGCCAGCAGCAGCGCCTGTCGCTGGCCTGCGCGCTCATCGGCCGCCCCGAGCTGGTGTTCCTCGACGAACCCACCGCCGGGCTCGACCCGCAGGCCCGCCGCCTCGTGTGGGACCTCGTCGCCGCGCTGCGCCGGGACGGCGTGAGCGTGCTGCTCACCACGCACCTGATGGACGAGGCCGAAGCCCTGGCCGACCGGGTCGTGATCGTCGACCACGGCCGCGCGGTCGCCGACGGCACCGCCGAGGAGCTCACCGCGCCCGCCGACGGCAAGCAGGAGCTGCGGTTCACCTCGCAGACCGGCCTGGACCTCGACCTGCTGCTGGCCGCGCTGCCCGAGGGCTACAAGGCCGAGGAGCTGCGCTCCGGCGACTACGTGGTGCGCGGCGAGATCAACCCGCAGGTGGTCTCCACGGTGACCGCCTGGTGCGCCCAGCACGGCGTGCTGGCCCAGGAGCTGCGGGTGACCCGCCGCAGCCTGGAGGACGTCTTCCTGGACCTGACCGGACGGGAGCTTCGATCGTGACCGCCGAGCTCGGTGACCGGTTCCCCGCCGGAACCTTCGCCCCCTCCCCCGGCAGGGGGCGCCCGCTGCGCATGCTCGCCGCGCAGACCCGGATGGAAGCGCTGTTGATCCTCCGCCACGGCGAGCAGGCCCTGCTGACCCTGATCATCCCGATCGCTCTGCTCATCGGCATGAGCACGATCCACATCGGCGAGCTGCCCGAACCGCGGGTGAACTCGGTGATGCCGCGCATCCTGGCGCTGGCGGTGATGTCCACCGCCTTCACCGGCCAGGCCATCGCCCTGGGCTTCGACCGCCGCTACGGCGTCCTCAAACGCCTGTCGGCGACCGCGCTGCCGCGCTGGACGCTCATCTCCGGCCGCGTCCTGGCGACCCTGCTGGTGGTCGCGCTGCAGACGGTGGTGCTGAGCGTGACGGCGCTGCTGCTGGGCTGGTCACCGGCCCGGCTCGGCCTGCTGCCGGGCGTCGGGCTGCTGGTGCTGGGCACGCTCGCCTTCGGCGCGGCCGGAGTCCTCGTCGGTGGTGCGCTGCGCCCGGAGATCGTGCTCGCCCTGGCCAACGCCATCTGGTTCATCCTGCTGCTGGCGGGAGGCCTGGCGCTGCCCGCCGAGGACCTGCCCGGGCCGCTCAGCGCCATCGCAGGGTTCCTGCCCTCGGGCGCACTGGCCGAAGCGCTCGACGCCGTCCTCGTCGAGAGCACGCTCCCCGGCCTGCAGCCGGTCCTGGTGCTGCTCGCCTGGGGCGTCGCCTGCGGAGCCGCCGCGATCCGCACCACGCGCTTGACCTGACCCCCGCCGGGCCGGTCCAGCAGGCCGGCAGACCTGCGCTCTGCGCACGCGCAGAGCTGGCCCGCGCCGCGATGACAGGACCCGCGACCACTCGGCCGGACTCCCTCCGGCCGCACCCGCGCGCGTCGGACACACAGCATCCCGGCGAACTGCCCACGAAGCCGCAGGCGGAGGTGTCGACGTCTGCCCGGGTCGCTGTGGTGCTGGCACGAGCAGCGATGTCGGCTACGTCCCACGTCGGACCTCGCGCCAAGCCCCGGGAGCAGATGTCGCGCGACGTGGGAAGCGGAGCCCTGGCCTTCGAACGTCGCGCGCAGCTCGACGCTGGAACAGCCGGGTCGAGGTTCTCGCCAACTTCGAGAGCACTCGCTTTGCGCGGGGGCCTGGACACCGCCCCGCCGGGATCTCGGACAGCGGCAGCGTCGGACACAGGCCCCTCCGCACGCCGGTGGGCGGTCTTCCCGCGGCGTCCCAAGTCCTAGGGTGGCGGCATGACGAAGATCGCTCGCCACGCCAAAGCAGCCCTGGAACTGATCCACGCCATGATCTACTTCGCCCCCGAGGCGGAGGACCGCTTCACCAAGCTGGGGCTCAAACCAGGCCGGATGAGCTACTACGCGGGCCGGTCGGCCGCGATGGGGCCGGTGGGCGCGGGCGTGGTCGCCGCGACCTTCTACAACTTCAACCCGGTCTCGGTCGCCAAGTCGATCCCCGCCGCGTGGGACATCGCCTCCCCCTCCGACGTGCTCGACGCGCGACTGGACGCCGCCGACACGGCCCTGCACCGGTTGCTCGGCGACGAGGTCCTCGCCTCCGACGACGTGACCGAGGCCGCCGAGCTCGCCCGGATCGCCTCCGAGGGCTGCAGCCCCGAGGGCAAGCCGCTCTACGCCGGTCACGCCGATCTGGACTGGCCGGAACCCCCGCACCTGAAGCTGTGGCACGCGGTGACGCTGCTGCGCGAGTTCCGCGGTGACGGCCACATCGCCGCGCTGCAGCAGGCCGACCTCTCCGGCATCCAGTCGCTGGTGTTGCACAGCGGCACGCGCGGCGGGTTCACCCCGGAGGCCGCGCGGACCCTGCGCGAGTGGTCCGAGCAGGAGTGGGCCGAGGCCATCGAGCAGCTGCGCGAGCGCGGTCTGGTCACCGCCGACGGCACGATCACCGACGAGGGCAAGCAGTACCGCGAGGACGTCGAGACCCGCACCGACCAGCTGGCGATGGCGCCGTGGACGCACCTCGGCGAGGAGCGGACCGCGACCCTCGTCGAGAAGGGCGGCAAGCTCAGCAAGGCCCTCGCCGAAGCCGGCGCCCTCCCCAAGAACCTCTTCAACTGACCCCGCGCGCCGGGCCGTCCTCCGATCCGGGGGACGGGCGTCCCGCGCGGGACGCCCGTCTCCCGATCGTGGTCGCTCGGCGCTCGGTGTACTCGGCCCCACACCGGGGGTGCCCTCGCGCGGGAAGCGGGAGGGCACCCGCTTACCATCTGGGTTCGTGGCGCTACCTACTTGGATCTCCCGCCCGTCGCCGCGCACCGTGCGGATCCTCGCGGTCGCCGTGCTGGTGACGCAGGCGTTGATCTCGGTGACCGGGGTGACCGTCCGCGTGACGGGCTCCGGCCTCGGGTGTCCGACCTGGCCGCAGTGCTTCCCGGGCAGCATGGTCCCGATGCCGCACGCGGAGGTCGCCGCCCTGCACCAGGCGATCGAGTTCGGCAACCGGCTCCTCACCGGAGTCATCGGCTTCATCGCGCTGGCCTGCTTCCTGGCCGCGTGGCGCTGCCGCCCGCACCGCACACGCCTGGTGGGCCTGGCGCTGATCATGCCGCTCGGCGTCATCGCTCAAGCGGTCATCGGCGGCATGACGGTGCTGGTCGACCTGGCCTGGTGGAGCGTCTCGGTGCACTTCATGGCCTCGGCGATCCTGATCTGGCTGGCCGCGCTGCTGGTCAAGGCCACCACCGAAGGAGACCGCGCGCCGCTGGGCATCGTGACCCGCCCGATGCGCCGCCTGCTGGCGGTGCTGGTCGCGGTCACCGCCGCCGTGCTCGTCGTCGGAACCCTGGTGACCGCCGCCGGCCCGCACGCCGGCGACCCGGCCACCCCGCGCCTGGGCCTGCCGGTCGAGGGCCTGGTGCAGGTGCACGGCGTCCTGGTCATGGCCTACGTGCTGATGCTGGCCGTCTTCGGCGTCTGGCTGCGCTCGGCCCGCCCGACGAAGGCGCTGATCAAGGCCTACACCGCGGCGTGCGCGATGGTCCTGGTGCAGGGCGCGATCGGCTCGGTCCAGTACTACCTCGGCGTCCCCGAGGTCTTGGTGGTGCTGCACGTGGCCGCCGCGACCTGCGTGATCATCACGACGGCCGCGTTGTGGCTGGAGTCCCGCAACCGCGGGCCGCTCCCCCATCCCGAGGTCGCCGAGCCGCAGGAGTCGGTCGCGGTCTGACGACCTCAGAAGCGGAGCTTGGGCTTGCCCTCGCGCTCCCAGCGCCGCCACAGCTCGGGCATCTCGCCGGAGAGCCACTGGTAGAACTCGTTGACGGTGCGCAGGCGCCGGGCGCGCTCACCTTGGCCGCTGAACATGCGCAGGCCCGCGGCGGTGAGCTCCTCGAGGTCGGTGACGCGCTCCATGCGCTGCCGGACCAGCGCGGGCCAGCGGTCCTCCTCCACCTGGTAGAGCGCCGCCTCGCGTCCCTGGCGCGTGGTCTTCGAGACCACGCCGAGGCGCATCAGCAGGCGGACGTTCGTGCTGATCGACCCGGTGCTGGCGGCCAGCGCGTGCGAGAGCTCGTTGGCGGTGCGCTCCGGCGGGTCGCAGATCAGCAGGAACGCCAAGATGCGACCGGCGATGAGCGGCATGCCCTCGGTGGCTTCGAAGTGGGCGGCCATCTGCTCGATCCACTCCGACATCGCGGGCCGGTCGGTGCGCTGCAGGTACTCCTCGGACACGCCGCCTCCCAGATCGAGTTCAGTATCCGCTGAAACCATAAACCACAGCGAACGACTCGACCAGCAGGTTCCGGCGGCGTGTCCGGCGATGCCTGGTCAGCGGGCGCGCGGGCCTGCCATCGCGCGGCGGTGCGCTGCGCCGATCTTCAGGGCGGCCGTGGTGTCGGCGTCCCACTCGCAGAGGCTCAGACCCTCGACCGCCTCCACCAGCGCTTCACCGACGGCGTGGCTGCTGACCACGACGTCGCCGAGGCGGCCGTCCTCGCCGATGAGCACCACGCGGGCGCCCGCCCGGCCGATGTTCTCCACCACCGCGCGCGCCGAGCCACCGTGGTCGGCGACGAAGGCCTTGGCCGCGGACAGGGCCTTCGGAGTGGGCGCGGTGCTCTGCTCGGTGTGCTTCTCGGCTGCCATGCCGGGATCCTAAACGGGTTTCACCGCTCGGCAGAACCGGTCGTTGCGCACGACACTCGATCTCGGGCGCGCGGCACGCGGGCCCGGAGGTGGGAGTCGGTGATCTCAGGAGGGATGATCGACGACGGCCGCAGCGTTGCTCCGGGCGGCCGAGGAGCAAGCCCTGCGAAGGAGAGAAGCACATGCGCGCGATTCGGGTGGCGACCAGTGGTGGTCCTGAGGTGCTCGAACTGGGCGAGGTCGAGGTTCCCGAACCCGGCCCCGGCCAGCTGCTGGTCGACGTCGCCGCAGCCGGGGTCAACTTCATCGACACCTACCAGCGCAGCGGGCTCTACTCGATGCAGCTGCCCTTCACCCCGGGTTCGGAAGGCGCGGGGGAGGTCGTCGCAGTCGGTCCGGAGGTGGACGGGTTCGCGGTCGGCGAGCGGGTCGCCTGGGCCATGACGCCCGGCAGCTACGCCGAGAAAGCGCTGGTCCCGGCGTCGATGGCGGTGAAGGTCCCGGACGGCGTGGAGAGCGAGACCGCCGCGGCCGCGATGTTGCAAGGCATGACCGCGCACTACCTGGTCACGTCGACGCACCCGATCACGACCGGGGAGACCGCGCTGGTGCACGCGGCGGCCGGCGGCATGGGGCTGCTGCTGACGCAGCTGATCAAGTCCAAGGGCGGCAACGTCATCGGCACCGTGTCCACCGATGAGAAGGAGCGCCTGGCGCGCGACGCCGGCGCGGACGAGATCATCCGCTACACCGAGGCCGACGTCGCCGCCGAGGTCCGCGACCTCACCGACGGGCGCGGGGTGGACGTCGTCTACGACGGCGTCGGCAAGTCCACCTTCGACGCCAGCCTGGCGAGCCTGCGGCCGCGCGGCACGCTGGCGCTGTTCGGGGCGTCCTCCGGCCCGGTCCCGCCGGTCGACCCCCAGCGGCTGAACTCGGCCGGGTCGCTGTTCCTGACCCGCCCGTCGCTGGGCCACCACCTCCTCACCCGCGAGGAGCTGGACTGGCGCGCCGGCGACGTCTTCAACTGGATCACCACGGGCACGATCCACATCCGGGTCGGCGGCACCTACTCGCTCCACGAGGCACGCAAGGCCCACGAAGACCTCGAAGGCCGCCGCACCACTGGCAAGCTCCTCATCCGCCCCTGACCAGCACCCTTCCCACTTCGCGCGAGGTTCGGCCCCCGAACTCCAGGGGCGATCGCGCGAAGTGGGGATCACACCGCCGTGCGGACGCAGAAGCCAACCTGTGCCTAGCGCACGACGCCCGGCCGGGCTGGCTCACCAGGACCAGCCGACGACCGCGAACCCGAAGACCGCGACGCTGAGGGGCGAGGGCGTGTCCGACCTCCACGCCGCAGTCACACACCGGCACGCTCGTCACCCACCCTGACCAGCACCCCTCCCACTTCGTGCGAAGTTCGGCGTGGGAACTTCGGGGGCGAACTCCGCGCGAACTTCGAACCCGGCCTCCGTGCCGGACGCGCTGAAGCCACCGCTCGGGGCGGGCGCAGACGCCGGGATGGGGAGGGGGCACCCGGGGCCACACCAGGGGTCAGCCGAGGACCGGGAGGCTGAGGTTCGAGTCCACCGCCGACGCTGAAGCCGCACCCGGCAAGCTGCTCCTCACCAGGACTTTGCGAGCTCCGCGCGGAGTTCGACCCCAGAACTCCTCAGTCACGTTCCGCGCGAAGTTCGACGTGGGGACTTCGGGGTCGAGCTCCGCGCGAAGGTCGAATCAGGCTGCTGTGCCGGGCGGTGGCCCGCCCGAGGGTTCACCAGGGCCAGCCGAGGACGGGGAGGCTGAGGGCCGAGTCGACCGCCAACGCCACGAAGACGATCATCAGGTACGTGTTCGACAGGTGGAACAGCCGCATCGGCTTGGTGGGCTCGCCGCGCTTGGTCGCGGTGTGCAGGCGGTGGGCGAGCACCAGGAACCAGGCACCGGCGATCGCCGCGACGGCGACGTAGAGCCAGCCGGTGGCCGGGGCCAGCAGCAACGTCCAGAGCACCATCAGCCAGGTGAACAGCACGACCTGCCGGGACACGGCCGTCGGCCGGGCCACCACGGGCAGCATCGGGACGCCCGCGCGCTCGTAGTCGGCCTTGTACTTCATCGCCAGCGACCAGGTGTGCGGCGGCGTCCAGAAGAACACCACGCCGAACATCACCAGCGCGGGCCAGTCGACGCGGCCGGTCACCCCGGCCCAGCCGATCACCACCGGCATGCACCCGGCAGCACCACCCCACACGATGTTCTGCGCGGTCCGCCGCTTGAGGACCATCGTGTAGACGAAGACGTAGAACAGGATCGTGGCCACCGCCAGCACGCCGGCCAGCAGGTTCGTCGCCGCCCACAGCACCAGGAACGACCCGGCGCCCAGGGCGGTGCCGAAGATCAGCGCGTGCCGGTTGGACACCGTGCGCCGCACCAGTGGCCGGGCCCGCGTGCGCTTCATCACCTGGTCGATGTCGGCGTCGACGACGCAGTTCAGCGCGTTGGCACTACCCGCCGCCATGGTGCCGCCGACGAGGGTCGCGAGCACGAGGAAGGGCGAGGGGATGCCGCGCACCGCGAGGAGCATGGCGGGGATGGTGGTGACCAGCAGCAGCTCGATGACCCGCGGCTTGGTCAGCCCCAGGTAGGCCTTGAGCAGGTCAGCGGCGTTGCGGACGGGCTGATCGGGGAGCTGGGCGGCGGTGGTCACGATGCTGCGCTCACCGAAGACATGACACTCCCCGCACTCGCCGGCACGCTCCCGCCGGTCCCCGGAGGCCGGAACCGGACCGCTGAGCAATAGTAGTCGCGCTACTGCAGCGCTCTCGCGCGGGTGCGAGTGCCCCTGTTCACGAGGGGCGGAGGATAGACTGGCACCGTTCGGCGATCAGCCGCGTTTCCGGCAGCCCATCCGCGCGCAGACCGGTCCTGCTGCGCGGTGGTCGACGAATCGCCGGCTCCCCACCGCCTGAGGAACGATCCTCGCAGGTCGAGGCTGGTTCAGCAGTGGGGCGGAACCGTTGTGGAACGGGCCGCCGGGCACTCGATCGCGAGAGATAGGCTGCCCAGCGGACGAGGGATGACTGCGGTTCGAACCGGTCCAGCGGACCGTTCGCCGCGTTGAGGGAAATACCGCCGAAGGAAAACTGGAGCTGCGTCCGTGTCCGTCACCGACGACCTTGCCCGCTTGACGACCAAGCGACTGCCCAACGACTGGACCGAGCTGGATCAGCGCGCCGTGGACACCGCTCGCGTGCTCGCCGCCGACGCGGTGGAGAACTGCGGCAGCGGCCACCCGGGCACGGCGATGAGCCTCGCGCCCGCCGCCTACGCACTGTTCCAGCGGGTCATGCGGCACGACCCCACCGACCCGGAGTGGATCGGCCGCGACCGCTTCGTGCTCTCGGCCGGGCACTCGAGCCTGACGCTGTACGTGCAGCTGTTCCTCTCCGGCTACGGCCTGGAGGTCGAGGACCTCGAGCAGCTGCGCAAGTGGGACTCGCTGACGCCGGGCCACCCCGAGTACGGCCACACCAAGGGTGTGGAGACCACGACCGGTCCGCTGGGCCAGGGCCTGTCGACCGCCGTCGGCATGGCGATGGCCGCGCGCCGCGAGCGCGGTCTGTTCGACCCGGAGACGGCCGCGGGTGAGAGCCCGTTCGACCACCACGTCTACGTGATCGCCTCCGACGGCGACATCGAGGAGGGCGTGACCTCCGAGGCGTCGTCGCTGGCGGGCACGCAGCAGCTGGGCAACCTCACGGTGATCTACGACGCGAACGAGATCTCCATCGAGGACAACACCGGCATCGCGCTGTCCGAGGACACCGCCAAGCGCTACGAGGCCTACGGCTGGCAGGTGCTCACCGTCCACGGCGGTGAGGACGTGCAGGGCTTCCTGGAGGCCATCGAGACCGCCCAGGCCGAGACCTCCCGCCCGACCCTGATCGTGCTGCGCACGGTCATCGGTTACCCGGCGCCGAACAAGATGAACTCCGGCAAGGCGCACGGCGCCGCGCTGGGCGGCGACGAGGTCGCCGAGGTCAAGAAGGCGCTGGGCTTCGACCCGGAGCAGTCCTTCCAGGTCGACGCCGAGGTCCTCGACCACGCCCGCGAGGTCGTCGAGCGCGGCAAGAAGACCCGCGCCGAGTGGCAGGCCGCCTTCGACAAGTGGGCCGCCGCCAACCCGGAGCGCAAGGCGCTGCTGGACCGGCTGACCGCCCGCGAGCTGCCGGCCGGCTGGGCCGAGAAGCTGCCGAGCTGGGAGGCCGACGGCAAGGGCATCGCCACCCGCAAGGCCTCGGGTGAGGTCCTCAACGCGCTGGCCGACGTGCTGCCCGAGCTGTGGGGCGGTTCGGCGGACCTCGCCGAGAGCAACAACACCTCGATGAAGGGTCAGCCCTCGTTCGGCCCGCAGTCGATCTCCACGGACGCGTGGAAGGCCGACCCCTACGGCCGGACGCTGCACTTCGGCATCCGCGAGCACGCCATGGGCGCGATCGTCAACGGCATCGCGCTGCACGGCGGCACCCGCCCGTACGGCGGCACCTTCCTGGTGTTCAGCGACTACATGCGCCCGGCGGTGCGCCTGGCGGCCCTGATGAAGGCGCCGTCGATCTTCGTGTGGACCCACGACTCCATCGGCCTGGGCGAGGACGGCCCCACGCACCAGCCGATCGAGCACGTCGCCTCGCTGCGCGCGATCCCCGGCTTCTCGCTGGTCCGCCCGGCGGACGCCAACGAGACCGCCGCCGCGTGGAAGGCGATTCTGGAGAACCCGACCGGCCCGGCCGGCCTCGCGCTGACCCGCCAGGGCGTGCCGACGCTGCAGGGCACCTCCCAGGAGGGCGTGGCCAAGGGCGGTTACGTCCTGGCCGACGCCGGCAACGGCGAGCCGGACGTGATCCTGATGGCGACCGGTTCCGAGGTCCAGCTGGCCGTGGAGGCCCGCGAGGCCCTCGAGGCCGAGGGCGTGGCGACCCGCGTCGTCTCGTTCCCGTGCGTCGAGTGGTTCGACGCCCAGGACGAGGCCTACCGCGAGTCGGTGCTGCCGAGCTCGGTGAAGGCCCGCGTCTCGGTCGAGGCCGGCATCGCCATGCCGTGGTACCGGTTCGTCAAGGACGCCGGTGAGTCGGTGTCCCTGGAGCACTTCGGCGCCTCGGCCGACTACAAGACCCTCTACGAGCAGTTCGGCATCACCACCGAAGCCGTTGTCGCAGCTGCTCGCCGCAGCCTGAGCAACGCCGAGAAGGCGTGAGCGGAGGAAAACCTGTGACGACCAACGCGAACCTCAAGGCCCTGACCGAGGCCGGAGTTTCGATCTGGCTGGACGACCTGTCCCGCCAGCGCATCAGCTCGGGCAACCTCGCCCAGCTGATCAGCGACAAGGCCGTCGTCGGGGTCACGAGCAACCCGACGATCTTCGCCAACGCGCTGTCGAACGCCGCCGACTACGCCGACAAGGTCACGGACCTGGCGGCCCGCGGTGCCGGGGTGGACGACACCATCCGCGAGCTGACCACGGCCGACGTGCGCGACGCCGCGGACGTGTTCCGCAACGTCTACGAGTCCACCGGTGGTGTGGACGGCCGGGTCTCCCTCGAGGTCGACCCGCGGCTGGCGCACGACAGCGACAAGACCGTCGCCGAGGCCATCGACCTGTGGAAGGCCGTCGACCGGCCGAACCTGATGGTCAAGATCCCGGCCACCCAGGCCGGCCTGCCGGCGATCACCAAGGTGATCGCCGAGGGCATCAGCGTCAACGTCACGCTGATCTTCTCCGTCGAGCGCTACCGCGAGGTCATGGACGCCTACCTGGCCGGCCTGGAGCAGGCCAAGGCCAACGGCCACGACCTGGCGAGCATCGAGTCGGTGGCGTCGTTCTTCGTCTCCCGCGTGGACACCGAGATCGACAAGCGGCTCGACGCCATGCAGGAGAACCACCCGCTGCGCGGCAAGGCCGCCATCGCCAACGCCCGCCTGGCCTACGCCGCCTACCAGGAGGTCTTCTCCTCCGAGCGGTGGAAGGCGCTGCAGGCCGAGGGCGCCCGGGCGCAGCGTCCGCTGTGGGCGTCGACCGGGGTGAAGGACAAGTCCTACTCCGACACCCGCTACGTCGACGAGCTGGCCGCTCCGAACACCGTGAACACCATGCCGGAGTCGACGCTGGACGCCGTGGCGGACCACGCCGACGTGCGCGGTGACCTGGTCACCGGCACCGCGGCGGAGTCCCAGCAGGTCTTCGACGACCTGGCCGCCGCGGGCATCGACCTCGACGACGTGTTCAAGGCCCTCGAGGTCGACGGCGTCGAGAAGTTCGAGAAGTCCTGGACCGAGCTCCTCGACACGGTCGCCGCTCAGCTGGAGCAGGCGAAGTAAGCAACGCCACGCGCGTGAAGCAGGTCCGGGCCCGGTGCGGCGTCCTGTCGCACCGGCCCGGATCGGCGAGAATCACCTACGAACTGAAAACTCTTTCGAGCCCTGAAGGATCTTCATGGCAACCGATGTATCTGTCGAAATTGCCGACACGGCGCTGGCGGCCGAGGCTCGCCCCCTGGTCGAGCGGCTGACCGCCGATGCGGTTGCCGGCAAGCTCGCCGCCCAGGACGCCACGCTGTGGGGCCCCGACGCCGAGCCCGAGGCGTCCATCCGCCTGTCCTGGACGACGCTGGCCGAGAGCTCCCGGCCGCTGCTGGCCGAGATCGACGCGCTGCGCGCTGAGCTGCACGCCGAGGGGCTGGACCGCGTGGTGCTGGCCGGCATGGGCGGCTCCTCGCTGGCACCCGAGGTGATCACCGGCACCGCCGGTGTCCCGCTGACGGTGCTCGACACGACCGACCCCGGTCAGGTCGCCGACGCGCTGGCCGGTGACCTCGATCGGACCGTGCTGGTCGTCTCCTCGAAGTCGGGCACCACCGTCGAGACGGACTCCCACCGCCGCATCTTCGAGAAGGCTTTCGAACAAAACGGAATCGATCCTGTGACCCGGATCATCGTGGTCACCGACCCCGGTTCCCCGATGGAGACCGCGGGCCGCGAGGCGGGCTACCGCAAGGTCTTCACGGCCGACCCGAACGTGGGCGGCCGCTACTCGGCGCTGACCGCCTTCGGCCTGGTGCCCGCCGGTCTGGCGGGCGCTGACATCGCCGGTTTGCTCGACGACGCCGCGGACGCGTTCACCGCGCTCGAGCAGGACTCGGCCGAGAACCCGGCGCTGCAGCTGGCCGCCGCGATGGGCGCTGCCCACGACAAGGGCGCCGAGAAGCTCGTCTTCGCCGACACCGGGTCCGGCATCGCCGGCTTCGGCGACTGGGTCGAGCAGCTCATCGCCGAGTCCACCGGCAAGGACGGCACCGGTGTGCTGCCGGTCGTCGTGGAGAACGCGGACGCGCCGGGCTTCTCCGACGCGGGTCCGGACGCCACGACCGTGGCCGTGGGGCCGACCGTCGGCGCCGCGCAGATCAGCACCCGCGGCTCGCTGGGCGGGCAGTTCCTGCTGTGGGAGTTCGCCACCGCGATCGCGGGTCGGCTGCTGGGCATCAACCCGTTCGACCAGCCGGACGTGGAGGCCGCGAAGAAGGCCGCTCGCGCGCTGCTGGACGGTCCTGCGGGAGGCCCGGCGGTGACCCCGGCGACCGTGGACGGCGCCATCGAGGTGCACACCTCCGGCGAGTGGTCCTCGGCCGGTGTCGGCAACGTGACCGAGGCGCTGCGCGCGTTCCTGGCCACCGCTCCGACCGGCGGGTACCTGTCCGTGCAGGCCTACCTGGACCGGTTGGACGACGCCTCCGCCGCGGTGCTGCGCACCGAGCTGGCCCGGCGGACGGGGCTGCAGACCACCTTCGGCTGGGGTCCGCGGTTCCTGCACTCCACCGGGCAGTACCACAAGGGCGGCCACCAGAACGGCATCTTCCTGCAGATCACCGGCGACACCGAAGCCGACCTGGAGGTGCCGGAGCGGCCGTACACGCTGGCCGGTTTGCAACGCGCCCAGGCTCTGGGTGACGGCCAGGTGCTGGCCGACAACGGTCGGCCGGTACTGCGACTGCACCTGACCGACCGCGCGGCCGGGCTCGTCGAGCTGGTCAAGGCCGTGCAGAACCTCGGGGGACAGCGTGACCACGAGCAGTGAATGGACCAACCCGCTGCGGGATCCTCGGGACAAGAGGCTCCCGCGGATCGCCGGGCCCTGCGGTCTGACGATCTTCGGCGTCACCGGTGACCTCTCGCGCAAGAAGCTGATGCCGGCGATCTACGACCTGGCCAACCGCGGCCTGCTGCCGCCGGGCTTCGCGCTGACCGGGTTCGCCCGCCGCGACTGGGCCGACCAGGACTTCATGCAGGTCGTCTACGAGGCGGTCAAGGAGAACGCCCGGACGCCGTTCCACCAGACGGTCTGGGACCGGCTGGCGGAGGGCATCCGGTTCGTGTCGGGGTCCTTCGACGACGACGCGGCCTTCGACAGGCTCGCCGAGACCGTCAAGGAGCTCGACGACGACCGGGGCACCGGCGGCAACCACGCGTTCTACCTGTCGGTGCCGCCGTCGGCGTTCCCGACGGTGCTCAAGCAGCTGTCCCGGTCCGGGTTGACCGACCCGACCGACGAGAGCTGGCGGCGCGTGGTCATCGAGAAGCCGTTCGGCCACGACGCGGGGAGCGCCAAGGAGCTCAACCGGATCGTCAACGACGTCTTCCCCGAGGAGTCGGTGTTCCGCATCGACCACTACCTCGGCAAGGAGACGGTGCAGAACATCCTGGCGCTGCGCTTCGCGAACCAGCTGTTCGAGCCGATCTGGAACGCGCACTACGTCGACCACGTGCAGATCACCATGGCCGAGGACATCGGCCTGGGCGGTCGCGCGGGCTACTACGACGGCATCGGTGCGGCGCGGGACGTCATCCAGAACCACCTGCTGCAGCTGATGGCGCTGACGGCGATGGAGGAGCCGGTGTCCTTCTCGCCGGACGACCTGCGCGCGGAGAAGGTCAAGGTGCTCTCGGCGACCAAGCCGGTGGGCCCCTTCGACGAGACCACCGCGCGCGGCCAGTACACCGGCGGCTGGCAGGGCGGTTCGCTGGTCCCGGGCCTGCACGAGGAGGGCGGTTTCGCGTCCGACTCGATCACCGAGACCTTCGCGGCGATCACCCTCGAGGTGGAGAGCCGCCGCTGGGCGGGTGTGCCGTTCTACCTGCGCTCGGGCAAGCGGCTGGGCCGCCGGGTCACCGAGATCGCCGTGGTGTTCAAGCGCGCTCCGCACCTGCCGTTCGACGCCACCATGACCGAGGAGCTGGGGCAGAACGCCCTGGTCATCCGGGTGCAGCCGGACGAGGGCGTGACGATGCGCTTCGGTGCGAAGGTTCCGGGCACCTCGATGGAGGTCCGGGACGTCACGATGGACTTCGGCTACGGCCACGCCTTCACCGAGTCCTCGCCGGAGGCCTACGAGCGGCTGATCCTGGACGTGCTGCTGGGTGAGCCCTCGCTGTTCCCGGTGAACGAAGAAGTCGAACTGTCCTGGAACATCCTGGACCCGGTGCTGGAGCACTGGGCTTCGCGCGGCAAGCCCGAGCCGTACAAGGCCGGGACGTGGGGTCCGTCCACGGCGGACGAGATGCTGGCCCGCACCGGACGCGTCTGGAGGCGACCGTGATCATCGACTTGCCGTCGACAACCACCTCGCAGGTCAACAAGAAGCTGGTGGAGCTGCGTGAATCCGGTGGTGCCGTGGCGCTTGGCCGGGTGCTGACGCTGGTGATCGCCACCGGCGACGGCACCGAGGTGGAGAAGGCGATCCAGGCGGCCAACGAGGCGAGCCGCGAGCACCCGTGCCGCGTGATCGTCGTGGCCAGCGGTGCGCGCCAGGCGGCGCCGCGGCTGGACGCGCAGATCCGCGTGGGCGGCGACGCCGGTGCCTCCGAGGTCATCGTGCTGCGCCTGTACGGCCCGCTGGCCGACGAGGGCGCGGGATCGGTCGTGCCGCTGCTGCTGCCGGACGCCCCGGTGGTGACCTGGTGGCCGACCGACGCGCCGGAGGCCCCGGCGAAGGACCCGCTGGGCGCGCTGTCGCACCGCCGCATCACCGACGCGGCCGCCGAGGCGAACCCGATCGAGTCCCTGCAGAAGCGGGTCAAGTCCTACGTGGAGGGTGACACCGACCTGGCCTGGACGCGCCTGACGTCCTGGCGGGCGATGCTGTCCGCCGCGATGGACCTGCCGCCGCACGAGCGAGTCACCGCCGCCACCGTCACCGGTGCCGCCGACTCGCCCTCGACGGACCTGCTGGCGGCCTGGTTGTCGGCCTACCTGGACATCCCGGTGCGCCGCCTGGAGAGCTCGCGGGCCGGTTCGGGCATCTACTCGGCGGTGCTGGAGCGCCCCTCGGGCAACATCGAGATCGTCCGGCCTGACGGCAAGGTCGGCACGCTGACCCAGCCGGGTCAGCCGGACCGGCGGATCTCGCTGCACCGCCGCGAGGTCGCTGACTGCTTGAGCGAGGAGCTGCGGCGCCTCGACCCGGACGAGATCTACGAGATCACGCTGGGCGGCCTCAAGGGCATCGTGCGCGACGAGGACACCGCCGAGGAGCAGAGCTCCGACGAGGAGGCGGAGCGGTGAGCCGGCCCGAGACGCTGGTCCACCCCGGCGGTGACGTGCTCGCCGCCGCGGTGGCCGCCCGGCTGATCACCGCGATCGCCGATGCGCAGACCGTCCGCGGTTCGGCGTCGGTGGTGCTCACGGGTGGCCGCACGGGCATCGGCGTGCTCGAGCAGGTCCGGCAGTCCCCCGCGCTGAGCGCGGTGGAGTGGTCCGCTGTGGACGTGTTCTGGGGCGACGAGCGGTTCCTGCCGGCCGACGACGGGGAGCGCAACGAGGTGCAGGCCCGGCAGGCGTTGCTGGACCACGTCGGCGTCGACCCGTCCCGGGTGCACCCGATGGCACCGTCCGACGGCGAGTTCGGCTCCGACGCGGACGCCGCGGCGGCGCACTACGCCGAGCTGCTCGCCGGGCTGGCTCCGGCGGGAGCGTCGGTGCCGTCGTTCGACGTGCTGATGCTGGGCGTCGGCGAGGAGGGCCACACCGCCTCGCTGTTCCCGGGAACCCCGTACGTGCGAGAGGAGTCCCGGACCGTGGTGGGCGTGCACGACTGCCCGAAGCCGCCGCCGACCCGGATCTCGCTGACGCTGCCCGCGATCGGCGCGGCCTCCGAGGTCTGGCTGATGACCACAGGCGAGGCCAAGGCCGAACCGGTGGCGGCCGCCCTGAACGGCGCGAAGCCGGTCGACATCCCCGCTGCGGGAGCCGTCGGCCGCGACCGCACCCTCTGGCTCCTCGACACCGCCGCGGCCTCCGCGCTGCGCTGAGCCACCACCTGACGCGCCCCCTCCTGCCGGGAGGGGGCGCGTTCGCGTTCGCCGTGATCGGTGGTGCTCTGTGCAGCGGGACGGGTCCGGCAATACGCTGTGGCGGGATCGGTGATCACGGCGGAGGGGACCCGGTGCGCAGGTTCGGTGTGCTCGGCACGGCAATCGGTCTGGCGGCTGTCCTGGTAGGACTGCTGGGCACGGCGGGGGTCGCCTCGCCGTCGAGCACCGCGATGCGCGGCGTGTGGATCGCCAGCGTCGCCAACACCGACTGGCCGAGCCGGCCCGGCCTCTCCCCCGAGCAGCAGCGGGCCGAGTACCGGGCGGTGCTGGACCAGGCCGTGGCGAACCACCTCAACGCGGTGTTCGTCCAGGTCAGGCCCACCGCTGACGCGTTCTGGCCGTCGCCGTGGGAGCCGTGGTCGCACTGGTTGACCGGGCAGCAGGGCCGGGACCCGGGCTACGACCCGTTGCGGTTCCTGGTCGACGAGGCGCACCAGCGGGGCCTGGAGTTCCACGCGTGGTTCAACCCGTACCGGGTGAGCATGAGCGACGACCCGAACTCGCTGGTCCCCGCGCACCCCGCCCGTCTCCATCCTGAGTGGACGTTCTCCTACGGCGGGAAGCTCTACTACGACCCGGGTGTGCCGCAGGCCCGCGAGTTCGTCACCACCGCGATCATGGACGCGGTGTCGCGCTACGACGTCGACGGCGTGCACCTCGACGACTACTTCTACCCCTACCCCGTCGAGGGAGCACAGCTCCCGGACGAGCGCACTTTCGCCTCGCACAACAGGGGTTTCCACAACATCGACGACTGGCGCCGGGACAACGTCAACCAGCTCGTCGCCGGGTTGCACGAGAAGGTGCGCGCGGCCCGGCCGGACGCCGAGTTCGGCGTCAGCCCGTTCGGGATCTGGCGCAACGCCTCCAGCGACCCGGCGGGATCCGACACGAAGGGCGCGGAATCCTTCTCGGCGATCTTCGCCGACACCCGCCGCTGGGTCCGGGAAGGCTGGGTGGACTACATCGCGCCCCAGGTGTACTGGCAGTTCGGGCACCCGTCGGCCGACTACGCCAAGGTGGTGCCGTGGTGGTCGCGCACCGTCGAGGGCACCGACGTGAAGCTCTACATCGGACAGGCCGCCTACAAGGTGGGCCAACCGAAGTGGGAGGACCCCGCGGAGCTCACCCGCCACCTGGGGTTCAACGCGGGCCAGCCCCGCGTCGAGGGCGATGTCTACTTCAGCGCCACGTCCCTCACCACGGTCGCCCGCAACGCCATGACCAGAGTCGTCCACGACCACTACACCCCCTGACCCACCCACGGGACCCGGGAACTCCTGGTGATCACTGCACGGACCCGGGTCAGAGCGCGGAACATCCCGGTGATCGGGGGACCCGCCCTGCCGGAGCCGAGTGGGGTGCTGTGGCCGCCGTGGGGTCAGGCTTCGCGGTAGAGCTGGAGGCGGAGGTCCCGGGCCTTGGTCATGTGGGACTTGGCGAGGTCGCCGGCGCGGTCCGCGTCGCGGGCTTCGACGGCGGCGATGAGCTCGTGGTGCTCGGCGAGGGCTTCGGCCCACCGGCCGGGGACCTCCAGGGTGGTGGCCGGGTAGCGGGTGAGGTGGTTGTTGAGCCTGGTCAGCAGGTCCACGACCGTGCAGTTGTGGCTCGCGGTCCAGATCGCCTCGTGCACGGCGCGGTTGGCCGCCGCCATGGCCGCCGGGTCTCCCGTGGAGACGGCGTCCATGGCGGACTGGGCCTTGTGGATGCGGATCAGGTCGAACTCGCCGTGCCGGGTCGCGGCCGCCGAGGCCGCGGTGGCCTCGAGGGCGACGCGGACCTCGTAGATCTCCAGGATCTCCTCGGGACTGCGGGTGCGGACCCGCATGCCGCGCTCACCGCGCTCGACCAGGCCGTCCTGCTCCAACCTGCGCAGGGCTTCGCGGATGGGCGTGCGGCTGGTGCCGTAGCGTTCGGCGAGCGCGAGCTCCACGAGGTTGGCGCCGGCGTCGAAGGTGCCGTCGACGATCTCCCCGCGCAGCCGCTCGTACACCTCGGACAGGGCCGCCCACTCCTTCACTCGACCGACCTGGCAGAACGCCAGGATACTCAGGCCTCCGCCGCCCCCGCCCCGGCGAGCCTGCCGAACACCGCGCCGGAGGTGAGCCCGGTGCCGCCCGGGTAGTTGCCGGAGAACAGCCCACCGACCACCTCACCGCAGGCGAACAGGCCCGGGATCGGCGCGCCGGAGGTGTCCAGCACGCGTGCCCCGGCGTCGACGTGCAGGCCGCCGAAGGTGAAGGTGATGCCGCAGCCGACGGCGAACCCGTAGTACGGCGGGGTGTCCAGCGCGAGGGCCCAGTGGGACTTGGGCGGGTCGACGCGGGCCGCCCGCCCGTCCTTGACCGCGGGGTCGAACTCGGCGTCCACGATGGACTCGTTGAACGAGCGAACCGTCCTCTCGAGCCGATCGGCGTCGATTCCCAGCGCGGCGGCGAGCTCCTGCAGCGTGTCGGCCTGGGCGGCGGCGACCGGGTGCGAGTCGTACTCCTCCGCGCGCAGCAGCGGGCGGGTCTGCGCGTCGAAGAGCTGGAACGCCCGGCCATCCGGCTGGCGCAGGACCTCCCGGCCGTACTTGGCGTAGGTGTAGTTGCGGAAGTCGGCGCCCTCGTCGACGAACCGCTCCCCCGCCTTGTTGACCACGATGCCGAGCGGATAGCTCTGGCGGGTCAGCTGGTTGGTCAGCTCGCGGTTCCCGCCGTCGGGATCGGCGTCGGCGTCCCACGCGGTGCTGTGGCAGGTGGTCCAGTCGCCGTGCGGGGCGGCGCCGGCCGCCAGCGCGAGGTCGAGGACGTCGCCGGTGTTGGTCGGCGTGCCGCGCACGTGGGCGCGGGCCCACTCGGGGCCGAGGTGACGCGCCCGGCGCTGCGCCGAGGCCTCGAAACCGCCCGCCGCCAGCACGACCGCCCCGGCCGAGACCCGGTGCTCGACGCCGTCGCAGCGGTAGGTGACACCGCGGTCGTCGAGGTGCAGCGCGGTCACCTCGGCGCCGTAGCGGACTTCGACGCCCTCCTCCCGCGCGGCGGCGGTGTGGCCGGCGATGAGCCCCTTGCCGCCGCCGACGGTGCCGACGTGGAGCCCGCCGGAGAAGACCCACTTGCCCCCGGAGAGGTAGGCCTGCCGCTCGTACATCAACCGCCAGGTCAGGCCTTTGCTCGCCAGCCAGCGGACGGTGTCGGTGGAGCGGGAGATCAGCACGTCGGTGAGCACCGGGTCGCAGCGGCCGCCGGTGACCCGGTCCATGTCGGCGTGGAAGGCGCCGGCCGGGTAGGCGGGCACCACGGTGTCGGGGTGCCGCTCGTCGGGTTCGAGCAGGTCTGCGATCTCGTCGAGGTCGTCGAAGGCGAACCGGAACGCACCGGCCGTGTAGTACGAGTTCCCGCCTGCGGCGTCCTCCGGGGCCTTCTCCAGCAGCAACACCCGGGCTCCACGCTCGGCGGCGGAGTGCGCCGCCGAGAACCCGGCGTTGCCGCCGCCCACCACCACGACCTCGACGTCCACCACCGCACACCCTCCTGCACACGACTGTATGCAAGAGAATACAGCTCGGAGGACCGCCTGCGAAGCCTCCGCTCATGCGGTCCGGGTCCCGGACGAACCGGTGCCGACCGCGACGAGGGCCGGAGCCCCGCGCGATCGGCACCGGTGGCCGCCGGACAACGGCGGCTGAGGAGCAAGGGGTGATCAGGGCTCGCTGACCACGACGACCCCGTCGCTGTCGGCGTAGACGTACTCGCCCGGCACGAACTTCACGCCGCCGAACTCGACGACCTCGTCGAGGACGCCCTCGCCGGCCTTGGTGGACTTGCGGGGGTTGGTGCCCAGCGCCTTCACGCCGAACTCCATGCCGCCGATGACCGCGGAGTCGCGGATCGCGCCGTTGACGATGATCCCGCTCCAGCCGTGGGACCGGCCCAGCTCGGCGATGACGTCGCCGACCAGGGCGGTGTGCAGCGAGCCGGACCCGTCGATGACCAGCACCGCACCGTCACCGGGCTCGGAGAGCGTCTTCTTCAGCAGCGCGTTGTCCTGGAAGCAGGTGACGGTCCGGATGCGCCCCTCGAAGGCCACCACACCGCCGTAGTTGCGGAACTGAACGTCGCAGCTGCGCACCTCCGGCCCTTCGCGGTCCGCCAGATCAGCCGTCGCCAAACCCATGTGAATGCCTCCCAAGGAACGCTCAAGACGACCGAGACCCTACCCGTCGGTAACAAGACGGGCCAGACCACGCCGCCGGGGTCACACCGCACCTCGTCGCAGCTCGCACTGCCGCGGGTTCGGACACCTCGTCAGGAGGACGGCCGTGCGCTCGACGCCGCTCGCGTCGCGCCAGGAGGCGCGTCAGAGCCCGCTGGCGGCACCGCTGAACGGCCGGGCCACAGAGCAGTGGACGGCCAACGCACGAAGACCGGGCCCAGGAAGTGCTCCCGGACCCGGTCCGGTCGAACGTCAGCGCCCCTTGCGTTCCCGGAGCTTCGCGAGCGCTTCGTCGAGGATTCGCATCCCGTCCTCGTCGCTCCGCCGCTCCTTGACGTACGCGAGATGGCTCTTGTACGGCTCGTTGCGCCTGGCAGCCGGAGGGTTGTCCTGGTCCCGACCTGCGGGGAGTCCGCAGCGCGGGCAGTCCCACTCCTCCGGCACCTCGGCGTCGAGCGCGAACGACGGCTTGCTGTGGTGCCCGTTGGCGCACCAGTAGTCGATCCGCTTCCGCGGAGCGGCTTCCCCCCGCTCAGACTCACCTACCGCGGGGCCCGAGCCCACACGAGTGCCGCGAATCGCATTACCGCCAGTCATCCGTCCTCACCCACCAAGCGGCCCGGGGTCGTCGACCGTCCGTGCGGCGGTCGATCAACCGATCTTGATCAACAGGCCGACGCCGACGATGGAGATGACCCACAGCGCCATGACGAACAGCGTCATGCGGTCGAGGTTCTTCTCCGCCACGCTGGAGCCGGCCAGGTTGGACTGCACACCGCCGCCGAACAGCGAGGAGAGTCCGCCCCCCTTGGCCCGGTGCAGCAGGATGAGCAGCACCAGCAGGACACTCGTCACGATCAACATGATCTGCAGGAAAAGAGTCATATCGTCCTCGTTCGCACAGCGGTTCGCAACCTAGAGTACCGGCTCGCCAACCCCCAGTTGACCAGTCCACCCCACTTACGCACCGAGGGTCCCACACGACGACCTCGGGTTCTTCGGCGGGCGAGATCACGACATCGGGATCCTCGAAGTGGAATTCACCCGAAACGACGAGGGGACGCCTCCGGTCCCGGCCGGAGGCGTCCCCTCGCGCTGTCACGGCAGCGGGCCGCCCGCGGCCATGGCGGAGAGCTTGGCGAACTCGTCGGCGTTCAGGCTCGCGCCGCCGACCAGCGCACCGTCGACGTCGGTCTGACCGATCAGCTCGCCGATGTTGCTGGACTTCACCGAGCCGCCGTAGAGGACGCGGACCTCGTCGGCGACCTCCTTGCCGTACTTGTCGCTGAGCGCCTGCCGCAGCGCGCCGCACACCTCCTGGGCGTCGGCAGCGGTGGCCACCTTGCCGGTGCCGATGGCCCACACCGGCTCGTAGGCGATGACCGTGCCGCGGACCTGCTCGGCCTTGAGGCCCTTGAGGCCGTCGATCAGCTGCGTGGTGCAGTGCTCGACGTGCCCGCCGGCCTCGCGGACGTCGAGGGCCTCGCCGACGCACAGGATCGGCGTCATCTCGTTCTTGAGGACCTGGCGGACCTTCTTGTTGACCAGCTCGTCGGTCTCACCGTGGTACTCGCGGCGCTCGGAGTGGCCGACCACGACGTAGCTGCAGCCGAGCTTGGCCAACATCGACGCCGCGACATCACCGGTGTAGGCACCGGAGTCGTGCTCGGAGACGTCCTGCGCGCCGTGCTTGACCAGCAGCTTGTCGCCGTCGATGAGGGTCTGCACGCTGCGGATGTCGGTGAACGGCGGGATGACCGCCACCTCGACCTTGGAGAAGTACTTCTCCGGCAACGCGAAAGCCAGCTTCTGCACCAGGGCGATGGCCTCGAGGTGGTTGAGGTTCATCTTCCAGTTGCCGGCGATGAGGGGCTGACGAGCCATCAGGCGTCACCTTCCAAGACCTGAACACCCGGGAGCTCCTTGCCCTCCAGGTACTCCAGCGACGCACCACCGCCGGTGGAGATGTGCGAGAAGCCGTCCTCCGGCAGGCCGAGGGTGCGCACGGCCGCGGCCGAGTCACCGCCGCCGACGACGCTGAAGGCGTCCGAGTCGACGATGGCCTGCGCGATGCCGCGGGTGCCCTCGGCGAAGGCCGGGAACTCGAAGACGCCGGCCGGGCCGTTCCAGAACACGGTGCCCGCACCGCGCAGCACCTGGGCGAACTGCTCCACGCTGCGGGGGCCGATGTCCAGGCCCATCCAGCCGTCCGGGATGGCGTCGGCGTCGACGGTTCGGCTCTCGGCGTCGGCCGCGAAGCGGTCGCCGGCGACGACGTCGACCGGCAGCACGATCTTGTCGCCGTTGTCGGCCAGCAGCGCCTTGGTGTTCTCGATCTGGTCTTCCTGCAGCAGCGAGGAGCCCACGCCGTAGCCCTGGGCGGCCAGGAACGTGTAGGCCATGCCGCCGCCGATGAGCAGCTTGTCGACCTTGGGCAGCAGCGCCTTGATCACGCCCAGCTTGTCGGAGACCTTGGAGCCGCCGAGCACGACCGCGTAGGGGCGCTTGGCGTCACCGGTCAGGGTGCGCAGCACCTCGACCTCGGCGAGCACCAGGCCACCCGCGTAGGCGGGCAGCTTCTTGGCGACGTCGTAGACCGAGGCCTGCTTGCGGTGCACGACGCCGAAGCCGTCGGAGACGAAGGCGGCGCCTTCGCCGACCAGCGCGGTGAGGTCGGCGGCCAGCGACTCGCGCTCGGCGTCGTCCTTGCTGGTCTCGCGCGCGTCGAAGCGCACGTTCTCCAGCAGCGCCACGTCGCCGTCGGACAGCCCGGCGACGGTGGACTTCGCGGACTCGCCGACCACGTCCCCGGCCAGCGAGACGTCGGCGTGCAGCAGCTCGCCGAGGCGGCGGGCCACCGGGGCCAGGGAGTACTGCGGGTCCGGCTCGCCCTTCGGGCGGCCGAGGTGCGCCGTCACCACGACCTGCGCGCCGGCCGCGCTGAGCTTGGACAGGGTCGGCAGGGAGGCGCGCACCCGGCCGTCGTCGGTGATCTCTTCGCCGTCCAGCGGCACGTTGAGGTCGGCGCGCACCAGGACGCGACGACCGCGCACACCCTCGGACAGCAGATCGTCGAGGTTCTTCACGCTCTCACTCCTACAGAAGACGGGAAAACCCGCACGAGCCCGCTCCAACGAACGGCTCGTGCGGGTTCCATCGCTCTTTTTCGCCACCCTCGCAACTCGCACCGCCGCGGGTTTCTCAGACGTCGTCCGGGGAGGACAGCCGTAGCGCCGCGCATCCGTCGATGCTCACGTCTCGGATCCCAGAGCCAGACGGCGTCTGAGGTTCGTTCCGCTACCCGCACCGCTGCGCGAGCCGAGTGGTGGAATGCAGCTTCCCGAGATCAGGCCAGCTTCGAGCCGACGAGGTTGACGAGGTCTGCCAGCCGGTTCGAGTACCCCCACTCGTTGTCGTACCAACCGACGATCTTGACCTGGTTGCCGATGACCTTGGTCAGCGGCGCGTCGAAGATCGTCGAGTGCGGGTCGGTGACGATGTCGGCGGAGACGATCGGGTCATCGCTGTACTTGAGGATGCCCTTGAACCGGCCCTCGGCCGCGGCGGCCTTGAAGGCCTCGTTGACCGACTCGGCGGTGGCGTCGTCCCGCACGGTGGCGGTCAGGTCGGTGACCGAACCGGTCGGCACCGGGACGCGCATCGCGTAGCCGTCGAGCTTGCCGTTGAGCTCCGGGATGACCAGGCCGATGGCCTTGGCGGCACCGGTGCTGGTGGGGACCACGTTGACCGCGGCGGCACGGGCCCGGCGCAGGTCCTTGTGCGGGCCGTCCTGCAGGTTCTGGTCCGCGGTGTAGGCGTGCACCGTGGTCATCAGGCCCTGTTCGATGCCGAAGGCGTCGTTGAGGACCTTCACCATCGGGGCCAGGCAGTTGGTGGTGCAGGAGGCGTTGGAGATGATGGTCTGCGTGCCGTCGTACTTCTCGTCGTTGGCACCCAGCACCACGGTCAGGTCCTCGCCCTTGGCCGGAGCCGAGATGATGACCTTCTTCGCGCCGCCCTCGTCGACGTGCTTGCGGGCGTCCGCGGCGTTGGTGAAGAAGCCGGTGGACTCGACGACGACGTCCACACCCAGGTCGCCCCACGGCAGCTTGCCCGGGTCACGCTCGGCGAGGATCTTGATGAGCTTGCCGCCCACCTCGATGCCCTCACCGGTGACCTTCACCTCCTGCTCGAGACGCCCGAGGACGCTGTCGTACTTGAGCAGGTGCGCCATGGTCGCGACGTCGCCCAGGTCGTTGGCGGCCACGATCTCGATGTCGTGATCACTGGCGGCAGCGGCACGCCAGAAGTTCCGCCCGATCCGACCGAAGCCGTTGATACCTACGCGAACGGTCACGCCGATCTCTCCTCGTGACTGACCCGGCCGATGACTTCGGCGGGTGAGTTGATGGTCTCGGGTTCACCCTATCTGCCTCGGCAGACCCCGCACGTGGGCGGTCGCGGGCTGTCACGGCCCGACCGGGTGAGCGTTGTCGAGGATACTCGCCGAAGCCCGGAAGGGCGGCGTCTTCGCAGTTCAGAAGGTCATCCCGGACGCTGACCGGAACCCGCCCCCGGTGATCGGTGTCTCTGCAACGGTTCGGCCGAGCAGCGCAGCCGAGCGGCTCTCCGGCGAGGCCGCGCCTCGGTCCGGAGAGCCGTTCGCGAGGATCAGGCTTCGGCTTCGAGCATCTCGGCCGTCACGGCCGATTCGGTGTCGGCCACGCCGAGTTCGCGGGCGCGCTTGTCGGCCATCGCCAGCAGACGCCTGATACGACCGGCGACCGCGTCCTTGGTCATCGGCGGGTCGGCGAGCTGGCCGAGCTCCTCCAGCGAGGCCTGCCGGTGCGCCAGGCGCAACCGGCCCGCGACCATCAGGTGCTCCGGGGCGTTCGGCCCGAGCAGCTCCAGAGCTCGCTCCACGCGCGCCGCCGAGGCGACCGCCGCGCGGGCCGAGCGGCGCAGGTTGGCGTCGTCGAAGTTGGCCAGCCGGTTGGCGGTGGCCCGCACCTCGCGCCGCATCCGGCGCTCCTCCCAGGACAGCACGCTGGAGTGCGCGCCCAGCCTGGTCAGCAGCGCGCCGATGGCGTCGCCGTCGCGCACCACGACCCGGTCCGCGCCGCGCACCTCGCGCGACTTGGCCGAGACACCGATCCGCCGCGCGGAACCCACCAGCGCCAGCGCCGCTTCCGGACCGGGGCAGGTGACCTCCAGGGAGGAGGAGCGGCCGGGCTCGGTCAACGAGCCGTGCGCCAGGAAAGCACCGCGCCACGCGGCTTCCGAGTCGCAGGCCCCGCCGGAGACCACGTGCGCGGGCAGGCCGCGCACCGGCCGGCCGCGCGGGTCGAGCAGCCCGGTCTGACGGGCCAGACCCTCACCGTCCTTGACCACGCGCACCACGTAGCGGGTGCCCTTGCGCAGTCCACCGGAGGTGATCACGTGCACGTCGGAGTGGTGGCCGAACAGCTCGTGGATCTCCTTGCGGAGCCGGCGCGCGGTCGACCCGCTGTCCAGCTCCGCCTCCACCACCACGCGGCCGGCGACGATGTGCAACCCGCCGGCGAAGCGCAGCAACGACGAGACCTCCGCCCGTCGGCAGCACGTCTTGCTCACCGACAACCGACTCAGTTCGTCCTTGACCGCCGCGGTCATCGCCACTGGTCCGTCCTCCTCTCCAGTGCGGCCCGCAGGCTCGCCGCGAGCGCCTGCGGATCGTGCCGTCCCGGCACGGCGGGGGCGGCGATCGTGTCCAGCAAGGTCCAGGCGCCCAGGTCCGCGGCCGCCGAACGCAGCCGGTCCGGAGTGGGCACCGAGTCCACATCGGCCAGCACGGCGTCGACCTTCAGCCGGGGCGCGTGCTGCGAGAGTACGTCGAGGTGTTTTTCGGGTGAGAAGCCCGCCGTCTCACCCGGCTGAGGGATCAGGTTGAGGACCACGAACCGACGCGCGGAGGTGCTCACCAGAGCCTCGTGCAGCTCCGGGACCAGCAGATGTGGCAGCACACTGGTGAACCAGGAGCCGGGTCCGAGCAACACCAGATCGGCGTTGAGGACGGCCTCCACGGCCTGTGGGCACGCGATCGGTTGATCGTCGCCGTTCGCGTGCAATCGCACTTGTTTCACCCGACCGGGCGTACTCGCGAGGGCGACCTGGCCGCGGATGGTGCGCACGGCGGTCGGATCGGAGTCGAGACCGACCACGTCGCCGACCATGTCCAGCGGCCGCGTCGACATCGGCAGCACCCGTCCGCGCACGCCCAGCAGCTTGCACGCGTGGTCGAGCACCTCGACCGGGTCGTGCAGCACCTCCAGCAGACCGGCCAGCACCAGGTTGCCCACGGCGTGCCCGGCCAGGGCACCCGATCCGCCGAAGCGGTGCTGGAAGACCTGCGACCACAGCTTCCCGTCGTCGCCGTCGTCGGACAGCGCTGCGAGCGCCTTGCGCAGGTCGCCGGGCGGGAGCATGCCGAGCTCGCGGCGCAGCCGACCCGAGGAGCCCCCGTCGTCGGCGACCGTCACCACGGCCGTCACCTCGGGCGTGATCCGCCGCAGCGCGGCCAGCGACGCCTGCAGCCCGTGGCCACCGCCGAGCGCGACCGCGCGCAGCGGCCGTTCTTCGCGCTCCCCCGTCACTCGCGCCCCAGGTCCCGGTGGACCGTCTTGACCATCATCCCGTCGTCCTCGGCGAGTCTGCGCGCCAGCTCTTCGACCAGCGCGACGCTGCGGTGCTTGCCGCCGGTGCAGCCCAGCGCCAGCGTCAGGTAGCGCTTGCCCTCCCGGTGGTACCCGGCGCCGACCAGCCGCAGCAGCTGCTGGTAGCTCTCCAGGAACTCCTCGGCGCCCTCCTGGCCCAGCACGTAGTTGCGGACCTCGTCGTCGAGTCCGTTGAACTCGCGCAGCTCGGGGATCCAGAAGGGGTTGGGCAGGAAGCGGCAGTCCATCACCAGGTCGGCGTCCATCGGCAGGCCGTACTTGTAGCCGAAGGACAGCACGGTCACCCGGGTGCGGGTGCTGGCCTCGTTCCCGAAGGCGTCCTCGATCTTCGACCGCAGCTGGTGCACCGACAGGCCGGTGGTGTCCAGCACCAGGTCGGCCTCCGAACGCAGCCGCGACAGCAGCGACCGCTCGGCGGCGATGCCGTCGGCGAGCCTGCCCTCCCCCTGCAGCGGGTGGCCACGGCGGACCTGCTCGAAGCGGCGGATCAGCACCTCGTCGGTGGCCTCGAGGAACAGCACCTTCGGCTTGTAGCCGCGGGCGTCGAGGTCCTTGATCACCGAACCGAGGTCCTCCGTGAAGGCGCGGCTGCGCACGTCCATCACCACGGCGACGCGGGTGATCTGACCGCTGGAGCGGGCCCCCAGCTCGACCATGGTGGCGATCAGTTCCGGCGGCAGGTTGTCCACCACGAACCAGCCGAGGTCCTCCAGGCACTTGGCCGCGGTGCTGCGGCCCGCCCCGGACAGGCCGCTGACGACCGCGACCTCGATGCCCGAATGCTCGTCACTCACTGTGTTCCCCTCGTTGTCCAGCTGTCCCTCCGGCCAGCGCCGCGTGCACGGCCTCCGCGGTGCTGCGGCCGATCCCGGGTACCGCCTCGATGTCCTCGACCGAGGCCTGGCGGAGCTTCTTCACCGAGCCGAAGTGCTTGAGCAGCGCCGCGCGGCGTGTCTCGCCGAGGCCCGGGACGGAGTCCAACGCGGAGCTCTTCATCCGCTTGCCGCGCTTGGTCCGGTGGTAGTTGATGGCGAAGCGGTGCGCCTCGTCGCGCACGCGCTGCAGCAGGTACAGGGCCTCGCTGGTGCGCGGCAGGATCACCGGTTCGGGGTCGGCGGGCAACCACACCTCTTCGAGGCGCTTGGCCAGGCCGATCACGGCGACGTCGGTGATGCCCATCTCGGTCAGCGCGTCGGCCGCGGCGTTGGCCTGCGGCCCGCCGCCGTCGATGACCAGCAGGTTCGGCGGGTAGGCGAACTTCTTGGGCCGCCCGGTCTCGGGGTCGACCGCGGAGGCGACCTCGCTCTCGGGCGCGGCGCTCTCGGGCATCCCGGGCGCGGTGTCCTTGGCGGTCTCGCTGAGGTAGCGGGCGAAGCGGCGGCGGACGACCTCGTCGATCGAGCCGACGTCACCGCCCTCAGCGCCTTCGCGGACCTCGAAGCGGCGGTACTCGGACTTGCGCGGCACACCGTCCTCGAAGACCACCAGCGAGGCCACAACGTCGCTGCCCTGCACGTGGCTGACGTCGATGCACTCGATGCGCAGCGGCGCGGTGTCCAGCGCCAGCGCGTCCTGCAGCTCCTGCAGCGCCGCCGAGCGCGCGGTGAGGTCACCGGCCCGGCGCAGCTTGTACTGCTGGAACGCCTCCTTGGCGTTGCGCTCCACGGTCTCCATCAGCGCACGCTTATCACCGCGCTGCGGAACGCGCAGGTTGACGCGGCTGCCGCGGAGCTCGCCGAGCCACCCCGCGATGGTCTCGGAGTCCTCGGGCATCTCGGGGACCAGCACCTCGCGCGGCACCGGGCTGCCGCCGGCGTCGGCCTGGTCGGCCAGGGCGGCCTGCTCGCCGTAGAACTGCGTGAGGAACTGGGAGGTCAGCGCGGCGGTGTCGGTCTCCTCGACCTTGTCGATCACCCAGCCGCGCTGACCGCGCACGCGGCCGCCGCGGATGTGGAAGACCTGCACCGCCGCGGCCAGCTCGTCCTCGGCGAAGGCGACCACGTCGGCGTCGGTGCCGTCGCCGAGCACCACCGCCTGCTTCTCCATGGCGCGGCGCAGCGCCTCGAGGTCGTCGCGCAGCCGGGCGGCGCGTTCGAACTCCAGCTCCGCCGAGGCCTCCTGCATCTGCTTGTCCAGCTTGCGCATCAGCTGGTCGGTCTGACCGGCCAGGAAGTCGCAGAAGTCCTCGACGATCTGCCGGTGCTCGTCGGCGTTGACCCGGCCCACGCACGGCGCCGAGCACTTGCCGATGTAGCCGAGCAGGCAGGGGCGGCCGATCTGGGAGTGCCGCTTGAACACCCCGGCCGAGCAGGTGCGCGCGGGGAACACCCGCAGCAGCAGGTCCAGCGTCTCGCGGATCGCCCACGCGTGGGCGTACGGACCGAAGTAGCGGACGCCGCGCTTGCGGGGGCCCCGGTAGACGTGCAGCCGCGGGTACTCCTCGTGCAGCGTCACCGCGAGCACCGGGTAGGACTTGTCGTCGCGGTAGCGGACGTTGAACTTCGGGTCGTACTCCTTGATCCAGGAGTACTCCAGCTGCAGCGCCTCGACCTCGGTGCCGACCACGGTCCACTGCACGCCGGTCGCCGTGGTGACCATCTGCCGGGTGCGCGGGTGCAATCCGGCGAGGTCGGCGAAGTACGAAGAAAGCCTGCTGCGCAGGCTCTTCGCCTTGCCGACGTAGATCACGCGCCCGTTGGCGTCGTGGAAGCGGTACACGCCCGGGGCGTCCGGGATCGTGCCTGGTGCTGGTCGGTAGGTGGACGGATCGGCCACGCCACCAGCCTACGTGCGAGGCCCGACGCGGCCCGCCGGCGGCCTGTCACCACAGCGGGTGCCGATCGGTGCACACTGGGTGCGCCACGATCTCCGCACGCGTCGCCGGGAGGTTCAGCAGTGAGCTACAGCAACACGAGTCCCGACCGGGCCAACCCCGACCGTTCCGCTCCTGAGCGCGCGACGCTCGCCGAGGTCGGACCCGGCGTGCACGCGTGGGTGCAGCCGGACGGGACGTGGTGGATCAACAACGCGGGCGCGGTGCTCACCGACGAGGGCACCGTTCTGGTCGACACCTGCGCGACGGCCGAACGCACCCACCGGTTCCTGGACGCGGTCCGCGCGCTGGACCCGGCCAAGTCGATCCGCTTCGCGGTCAACACCCACGTGCACGGCGACCACACCCACGGCAACGCGCTGCTGCCCGACTCCACCGTCCTCATCGGACACCCGGCCACGCGCGACGGCATCCTCGCCGACACGTGGCTGCGCGAGACCCCGCCGATCTGGGAACCCGCGCCCCGGTGGGAAATCACCGAGAACCGCGCCCCGTCAGTGGTGCTGCGCGACTCGCTGGAGCTGCACCTGGGCGGGCGCGCGATCGAGCTGCACCACCCCGGGTTCGCCGCGCACACCCCGGGCGACGTGGTCGCGTGGGTGCCGGACGCGGCGGTGCTCTTCAGCGGTGACCTGCTGTTCCACGGGGTGACGCCGCTGGTGTTCATGGGATCGGTCGAGGGCGCGCTGAAGTCGCTGGAGTGGCTGGCCGGTTTCCGCCCGACCGCGGTGGTTCCGGGCCACGGGCCGACGCTGCCCGGTTCCGCGCTCCCCCGGGTGCTGGAGGACCACGCCCGCTACTACCGCTTCGTGCTGGACACCGCCCGCAAGGGCCGCGCCGACGGGCTCAGCCCGCTGGAGGCCGCGCAGCGCTGCGACCTCGGCGAGTTCGCGAACTGGCCGGACGCCGAGCGCCTCGTCCTCAACCTCCACCGGGCCTACGCCGAGGCCGACGACCGCGACCTCGACCTCACCGCCGCCTTCACCGACGCCCAGACCTACCACGGCGGCCCCCTTCCCACCCACGTCTGACCCCTACCCCGTCGAACCTCGCGAGAACTTCGACGGGCGGGGCTCCCCTCGAACTTCGCGCGAAGTTCGAGGGCCAGGGTCGCCCCTCGAACTTCGCGCGAACGTCGAAGGGCGGGGCTCTCCCCGGGAGTGCGCGTGGGTGTGCAGTGCGAGGTCAGGCGCGTGCAGCGCGGGACGGCGTCTCGCCACGGCTGCCGCCGTCCCGCGCGTCGGGTCACAAGGGGCGCGGGAGGCGCTCGTCGACCGGCGCCAAGGTGACCGGCAGCGCCGGGAGGGTCTGGTACCAGTAGGCAGTCGAGGAGACGTCGTCGGAGCGCTTGTTGGCATGGCCGTGCTCGATGGTGGCCTTGAGGGAGCGCTCGAAGACGATCGGGTCCTCGACGTGGAACCGGTAGTAGGAAACCTGCCCGCTCCAGTTCTCCCCGCCGGGCATGGTGATGCCGTGGTAGGGCCCGTGGAACTCCTGGGTCGGGCACCAGGCGGTGTTGAAGTAGTCCTCGGTGCCGGTGCCGTGCAACCGGGGCGGCCACGGCTCCCCGTCGATGAAGAACATGTCGTCGCCCTCGCCGTACCAGTTCCACTCGCTGGTCTCGCGCAGGTTGTGCACGTTGAGGACGGTGCCGACGTAGTGACCGCGCCCCTCGGCCTCCAGCATCACGAAGTTGCCCGCGCCGTCGGTGTTCTGGCCGCCGAAGAGGAACTCCTCGTTGGTCTGGTCGCCCTGCGGGACACCGTCGGTGGGGTTCTGCCGCCGCCACTGCGCGTGGAAGTACGCCAGTTCCGGGTCGGGTTCGCCGTAGTTCTCGTAGTCGACGTAGAAGTAGAACGTCACCGGCTTGACGCTCATCTCGCTGATCAGCTCGATGCGGGCGCGACCGGCGAAGGGCATCGCGAACCAGCAGTTGAAGCCCTTGCCGTCCTGCGGGCTCATCTGCAGCGGCGCGGAGCTGAAGTTGACGCTGTGGGCGTGCCCGACGCCGAAGAAGTCGCCGAGCGGGACCAGCACCGCCGGGTGCGGCTGGTCGTCCCAGGTGATGCGCAGGACCAGCCGGCGCAGGTAGTCGGCTTCGACCTCCACGGGCTCACCGACGTGGTCGAGCGCGACGGTGCACCAGATGTGGGTGATCACGCCCGGGCCGGTGATGTCGGCGAGCAGCCGGGTCTCACCGGGCATGACGCGCACGTTGTCCTGGTTGCCGCCGGAGGTGTCCCAGCTGGACACGCGGCCGCGACGCGTCGCACGCAGCCGCGGCAGATCTCTCAGACTGCTCCCGAAATCGCCATATCCGGCCAAAACTGCCTCCCCAGTCGGCAGACGTCAGTGTCCTTGATCACTGTCTACCATCCCGGGCGGCCGAGCAGGGGCCGTTTCAGCGCGCTGGGGGCTCGTAGTTCTCGATGCGGCGCAACAGGTTCCGGATCCGCACGCCGTGCAGCGGCGAGAGGGCGTAGCCGGGGTAGCTGGCGAACCAGCTGGCGCTGCCGAGGCTCACCGCGTCGGCTCCGGCCCAGTAGTACTCGCGGCAGTCGTCGAAGGTGCGGATGCCGCCGGTGGCGATGATCGGCAGCGTCACGTCGGCGTCGCGCAGCTCCTTGACCACGCGCAGCCCGATCGGCTTGATCGCGCGGCCGGAAAGACCGCCGAAGCCGTTCTTCAGCAGCGGGGTGCCGGTCTCCGGGTCGAGCCGCAGGCCCTTGACGGTGTTGATCGCGGTCAGCGCGGACACCCCGTGCTTGGCGGCGAGCCGGGCGTGCGCGACGTAGTCGTAGTCGGGCGAGAGCTTGAGGATCACCGGGTGGTTGCTGCGCGGCACGGCCTCGGCCAGCACGCCCTCGATGATCTGGTTGAAGTCGAAGTTGACGTTGTGGCAGGAGACGTTGAACTCCAGCGCGGCGATCTCGCCCGCCGGCACCGCGGCGTTGACCTTGTCGACCAGCGTCACGAACTCCTCGGCGGAGAAGCCGCCGATGGACATGATCGTGTTCTGCTCGCGGGTGCGCGGGTAGTAGTCGCGCAGGTAGGCGTCGATGCCGACGTTGCACCAGCCGAAGGCGTTGAGCCATCCGCCGTCGACCTGCCGGAGCGCCTGCCCGTAGCGCTTGAGCAGCCCGGGCAGCTCGCGCAGCTGCCAGTCGTCCTTGGTGGTGAAGTGCCCTTCGCGCGGCTCGACGGTGACCGTGCGGGTGGTGATGGCGCCGAAGCGCTCCAGCGGCACGAAGTTCGAGATCGGGCTCATGCCGTAGGCCATGACCTTGGCGTTGGAGACGCCGTAGCCGAGCAGGCTCGAGGAGGTGACCAGGCGGTTGCGGAGCCGGACATCACCGAGCCGCACACCGCGTTCGGCGCTCTCGTCCCGCACCAGATGAAGGTTGCGCTCCTGGGCCACGCTCACGTTCTCCTCCTACCGACGACCACCGCCATTGTCCCCCACGGCGTGCGATCCCCCCATGCGGGTTCGCACACACCTCCCCCGGGAGGATTGCGTTCCGCACATGATTCCTGTTCGATAGCACACGTGGAGAGTTCAGAACGGCGCCAAACCATCATCGAGCGGCTCCGCCGGGTCGAACGCGTGACCGTCGCCGAACTGGCGGCGTCGACCGGCTGCTCGGAGATGACCATCCGCCGCGACCTCGACCAACTCGCCGAGGAGGGCGTGCTGCGGCGGGTGCGCGGTGGCGCGGTGAGCTTCCTGCGCGGGCACTCGGCGCCCTTCCCGCTGCGCGAGCGCGACGCGGCGGACGTCAAGCGCCGGTTGGCCGCCGAGGTGGAGACCCTGATCACCGACGGTGAGTCGGTCATCCTCGACAGCGGTTCCACCACTTTGGAGGTGGCACGCCTGCTGGCCGCTCGCCGGGTGACCGCGATCCCGCTGGACATGCACTCGGCGAACGCGCTGAGCAACGCGCCCGAGGTCGACCTGCTGCTGCCGGGCGGCCGCGCGAAACCGGGCGAGCTGTCGTTCATCGGCCACCTGACCGAGAACTCGCTGCGCGCGCTGCGCGTCGACACCACCGTGCTCGGGGTGTGCGGCCTGTCGGCCGAGCGCGGGTTGACCGCCCACGACCTGGAGGAGGTCCCGATCAAGAACGCCGCCACCCAGGCTGCGCAGCGCGTCATCGCGGTCTGCCACGGCGCCAAGTTCGCCCGCACCGGGCTGGGTTTCGTGTGCCCGGCCACCGACCTGGACGTGGTCGTCACCGACCGCAGCGCCCCCGCCGAGATGCTCGCCGAGCTGAAGGCGGAGGGAGTGGAGGTCCGCCTTGTCTGACACCCTCTGCGCTCCTCCGGATTCCGCTCGCCGCGCCCGGTGGGGCGTGATCGGCTACTTCGTCGCAACGGGTGCAGCCCTGGGGACCTGGACCGCCCGGATCCCGGCGGTCAAGCAGGACCTGGGGCTCGACGACGGCCAGATGACGCTGGCGCTGTTCGCGATCGCCGTGGGGTCGGTGCTGGCGATGCAGGGCGTCGGGCACGTGATCGACCGCTTCGGCAGCGCCCGGGTGCTCGGTCCCACCGGGCTGGCGATGGCCGCGAGCCTGCTGGTCCCGGGCTTCGGGGGGTCGCTGCCGGTGCTGCTGGCGGGACTCGTGCTGTTCGGCGCCGGGCACGGCGTGGTCGACGTGGCGATGAACGCGCACTCGATGCAGGTGCAGCGCCACTACTCGCGGCCGATCGTGATCACCTTCCACGCCCTGTTCAGCGTGGGCGGCCTGATCGGCTCGGGCGTCGGCGCGGTCGCCGCGCAGCTCGGGGCGCCGGTGTCGCTGCACTTCGCGTTGGCGGCCGGCAGCCTCGCGCTGCTCGTGGAGGTCTCCCGCAGGCGGCTGCTGCCCGCCGAGCCGCGGGTCGTGCCCGAGCGCAGCCGGGCGCGCGGGATGTCGCCTGCGATCCTGCTGCTCGGCGTGCTGGCGTTCAGCTGCTCGTTGGGTGAGGGGTCGATGGCCGACTGGTCCCCGCTGTACCTGCACGACGAGCTGCGGACCAGCCCGGCGATCGCGGCGATCGGCTACGCGGTGTTCTCGACGATGATGGCCGTCTGCCGCTTCCTCGGGGACCACCTGGTCGCCCGCTTCGGGCCGGTGTCCCTGGTCCGCTCCTGCGGTCTGATCGCGGGCACCGGCATGGGCGCGGGCCTGCTCGTCCACCACCCGGTCGCGGCGATCATCGGCTTCGCCCTGTTCGGCATCGGTTTGTCCTGCATCATCCCGCAGGTCTTCAGCGCGGCCGGCACCCGCGATCCGGCCCGAGCGGGCCGCGACCTGGCCCAGGTCAGCACGCTCGGCTACGGCGGCCTCCTCGCCGGCCCGGTGGTCATCGGCCTCATCACGCAGTGGACGAGCCTCACCGCCGCCCTCCTGGTCCCGGCGGCGCTGGCCCTGGTGGTGGCCGCAGCGGCACCGGTCGTCCGACCCCGGCCTGCCGGGTGAGCCCAGGCCGGGGTCGTCGTGCCCGGGGAGCGGTGGTGCGACCACAATGGTCGGCGCACGTTCCCGAACTTCTAGGAGCACTTCCGTGAGCAACGAGAAGCCCGTCGTCGAGGCCCCCACCGGTGAGCCGCCGGCGGACCTGGTGATCGAGGACCTCATCGTCGGCGACGGCGCAGAGGCCAAGGCCGGCGACAACGTGGCCGCGCACTACGTGGGCGTGTCGCACAGCACCGGCGAGGAGTTCGACTCCAGCTGGAACCGCGGCCAGCCGCTGCAGCTCCAGCTCGGGGCCGGCATGGTCATCGAGGGCTGGGACCGGGGCCTCCAGGGCATGAAGGTCGGCGGCCGCCGTCGCCTGTCCATCCCGCCGCACATGGGCTACGGCCCCCGCGGTGTCCCCGGCGTCATCGCCCCCAACGAGACCCTGGTCTTCGTCTGCGACCTCGTCTCCGCAGGCTGAGACCAACGACACGGGAACCCCGGTGATCGGGTGCCCGATCACCGGGGTTCCCGTGTCCTGGTCACCGCGTTCGCCGGGTGCCCGATCACCGGGGCGACTCAGCGCCCGGTCACAGCGGTGATCGGGTCCTCCACGAGCGGCTGGGTCACGGGACCGGTCCTCGGTGCGAGAACCCCGGTGTCCCACGCGGGCACCGGGGTTCTTCGTCGTTCCACGGCCTGGGACACGCGGAGTCGGCGCCACGCGATTTCGTCTCCCCAGGCTGAGGCCCCACGACCCGGGTCGCCCCGAGCACTCGCGAGGTTCAGGCTCCGGCACAGGACCGCCGTAGCCGGGTCCGGGGGAAGCGGTGATCGGGCCGGGGCCGAGGTGACGAACCCCGGTGGCCGCGAGCGCGGTCACCGGGGTTCGTCGTCGTCCGGGGGTGGTCAGGCGTCGATCGTGCGGCGGAGTTCGCGCAGCGCTCGCATGGCGGCGACGGCGTGCTCGCCGTCGGTGGCCTGGATCGCCATGATCGGGATGTACTCGTCCTCCGGCAGCTCCACGCGCGCCCACGGCGCGCCGTCGGGGAACGTGATGCCCTGCACCAGCTCCCACTCGACGTGCTGAGAACCGATGATGTTGCGGACGTCCAGCCCGTTCGCGTCCGCGCGCAGCCGCGGCCTGGTCAGCAGCAGCACGCCGGCGGCCAGCAGCACGCCCAGCAGGCCCATCGCGACCTGGTCGGACACGCTGAACACCGCTCCCGTCGGGGTGTCCCGCAGCAGCGTTCCGACCACTGCGAACACCACGACCAGCACGCCGGCGATCGGGAACGCGACCCGCCGCACCTTGCGCGGGCGCACCTGGACGACCTCGGCGCTCACCGGAACCCCCTCTCGCCGTCCCCGCCGCCGCGCAGGTCCTGCAGCACCAGCGCGGTCTCCAGCGCCGCGGCGGTGGCCTCGAAGCCCTTGTCCTCGACCGAGTCGACGAACCCGGCGCGCGCCTCGGCCTGCTCCAGCGTGTCGCAGGTCAGGACGCCGTTGCCGACGGCCGTGGACTCGTCCAGCGACACCCGGGTCAGGCCCTGGGTCACCGAGTCGCACACGTACTCGAAGTGCGGGGTGCCGCCGCGGATGACCACGCCCAGTGCCACCACCGCGTCGTGCGAGTGCGCCAGCTGCTGGCACACCACCGGCAGCTCGACCGAGCCCGGCACCCGGACCACGGTCGGCTCGGCGATGCCCGCCTCCTTGGCCGCCTCGACCGCGCGGTCGAGCATCTGGTCCACCAGCCCCTCGTGCCAGCGGATCGCCGCGATCCCCAGCTTCAGCTCACCGGCCTGCGGCACGCTGACCCGCGGCCGCCCTTCCCCACTCATGGCCCTTCCGCCTCTCCCTGTTCCGCCTCTCCGCGCCTCCAGTGGTGGCGTCCTCGGCCGGCCTCGTGATCGGAGGTCTGCCGTGGCCGAGTCGCGTCACGGTCCCCTGGGACGCGGTTGTCGAGGGCTCTACGCTGCTTCGGCGCCTCAGGCCGTCACACCTGCGTCACCGCTGACGGACGAGTCCTCGCCGTCATCCAGATTGTCCAGGACGTGGCCCATGCGGTCGCGCTTGGTCCGCAGGTAGCGGATGTTCTCCGGGTTGGGGCGGATCGGCAGCGGCACGCGGTCGACGATCCGCAAGCCGTAGCCCTCCAGCCCGATTCGCTTCGCCGGGTTGTTGGTGAGCAGCCGCATCGACTTGACGCCCAGGTCGCACAGGATCTGCGCGCCCTGCCCGTAGTCGCGGCTGTCGACCGGCAGGTCCAGGGCGACGTTGGCGTCGACGGTGTCGGCGCCGTCGTCCTGCAGCTGGTAGGCCTGCAGCTTGTGGATCAGCCCGATGCCGCGGCCCTCGTGGCCGCGCATGTAGAGCACCACGCCCCGGCCGGCCTCGGCGACCTTGGCCATGGCCGCGTCCAGCTGCGGTCCGCAGTCGCAGCGCAGCGAGCCGATGACGTCCCCGGTCAGGCACTCGGAGTGCACCCGGACCAGGATGTCCTCGCCGTCGCCGATCTCGCCGTAGACCATCGCCAGGTGCTCGATGCCGTCGAGCGTGCTGTCGTAGCCGACGGTCCGGAAGGTGCCGTGCACGGTCGGGATGCGGGCCTCGGCGACGCGCACCACCTGCTTCTCGAAGCGGCGGCGGTAGGTGATCAGGTCGGCGATGGTGATCAGCGCCAAGTCGTGCTCGTCGGCGAAGACCACCAGCTCGTCGCGGCGGGCCATGTCGCCCTCGGACTTCTGGCTGACGATCTCGCACAGCGCCCCGGCCGGCCGCAGCCCCGCCATCCGCGCCAGGTCCACCGAGGCCTCGGTGTGCCCGGGCCGACGCAGCACTCCGCCCTCGCGGGCACGCAGCGGCACCACGTGACCGGGGCGGGTGAGGTCCTTCGGGGTGGTGTGGGCGTCGGCGAGCACCTGCAGCGTCTTCGCGCGGTCGGCGGCCGAGATGCCGGTGGTCACCCCTTCCGCGGCGTCCACCGTGACCGTGTAGGCGGTGCCCTTGCGGTCCTGGTTGGAGTGGTACATCGGCGGCAGGTCGAGGCGGTCGCAGTCCTCGGCGGGGAGGCCCACGCAGATGTAACCCGAGGTGTAGCGGACCATGAAGGCCACCATCTCCGGGGTGGCCTTCTCCGCGGCGAAGATCAGGTCGCCTTCGTTCTCGCGGTCCTCGTCGTCCACGACGACCACCGGCTTGCCGGCCGCGATGTCGGCCAGCGCCCGCTCGATGGTGTCGAACTTCGTCGTGCTCACCGTTTCCGAAACCTCGTCCTCGGGGTTCATCGCGCCTCCCTGCTGCCGCCATTGTCCCCCGTCACCGCGGGTGCACCAGCGTCCTGCGCGGCCAGCTGAGCCGCGGAGAGCCGCTCCAGGTGCTTGGCCAGCACATCCACTTCGATGTTCACTTCGTCACCTGCGGCGCGTCGGCCGAGGGTGGTCAGCTCCAGCGTGGTCGGGATCAACGCGACGGAGAACCGCGCGGGCTCGCCGTCGACGACGCCGGTGACGGTCAGGGAGACCCCGTCGACCGTGATCGACCCCTTCTCCACCAGGTAGCGCGCGAGCCGGCCGGGCAGCTCGAACGAAGTCAGGCCGGCGGCCTCGTCGGTGCCGCGCAGCACCGCGGTGCCGTCCACGTGCCCCTGCACGATGTGGCCGCCCAAGCGCTCGCCCAGCGCCATGGCCCGCTCCAGGTTGACGCGCTCACCCGTGGCGACGTGCTTCAGGGAGGAGCGGCGCAGCGTCTCGGAGACCACGTCGACGGTGAACCGGCCGTCCTCGGTGGTGACCACCGTCAGGCACACGCCGTTGACCGCGATCGAGTCGCCGTGCTTGGCGTCCTGGGTGACCACCGGACCGTGGATGGTCAACCGCGAGCCGTCCTCGATCGGTTCCACGGACTCGATGGTGCCGAGTTCCTCGACGATCCCGGTGAACACTGCTGCCTCCTGCCTGCCCTGCGAGCACCGCTCGCCGCCCCGGACCTCAGTCCTGCGGGACCGCGCTGATGCGGACGTCCGGGCCACTCATCGTCGTCTCTTCGATCCGCAACCGCCATGCCTGCGAGATGCTTCCCACGCCCGCATCTCCCAGCGCCGCCGGCCCCGATCCCAGCAGTGCCGGGGCGATGTAGGCCAGCACCCGGTCGACCAGGCGTGCCCGCCAGAAGGCCCCGGCCAGGGTGGGCCCGCCTTCCAGCAGCACGTCGACCACGCCGCGCCGGGCGAGCTCGGCCAGGGCCGCCGCGGGATCACCGCCCGGCAGCCGGAGGGTCTCGGCGGTGTCGTCGAGCACCCGTGCCTGCGGTGGCAGCTCGCGGTCGCCGATGACCACCCGCAGCGGTTGCCGGTCCACCAGGTTCCCGCCCGGGTCGCGGGCGGTCAGCTGCGCGTCGTCGCTGAGGATCGTGCCGGTGCCCGCGATGATCGCGTCCACCGCGGCGCGCACCTGGTGCACCTCGGCGCGGGACTCGGCGGAGCTGATCCACTTGCTGGTGCCGTCCGCAGCCGCCGAACGTCCGTCCAGTGTGGCCGCGTACTTCCAGGTCACGTGGGGACGTCCGGTGTGGACGAAGTGCAACCACGCCCGCAGCGGGCCTTTCGCGACCTCGTCGGCGAGAAGACCACTGTGGACGTCCACTCCGGCAGCCCGCAGCAGGTCGGCTCCACCGGAGGCCGACGGGTTCGGGTCGGAGACGGCGTGCACGACCCGGCTCACCCCGGCGTCTCGCAGCGCGACGGCGCACGGCGGGGTGCGCCCGGTGTGCGCGCAGGGCTCCAGGGTGACCACGGCCGTGCCTCCGGCTGCGCGCTCCCCGGCCTCCCGCAGGGCGTTGACCTCGGCGTGCCCGCCACCCGGCGGGCTGGTGGCACCCCTCCCGACGACCTGCCCGAGGGGGTCGAGGAGCACGCAGCCGACCGGCGGGTTCGGGCTGGTGGTGCCGCGAACCCGCTCGCTGGCCGAGATCGCGGCGCGCATCGCCCGCTCTTCGACCTCAGGGGTCATGTCGTGCTCCTCGGCCGATGCGCTGCGGTGGTGATCAGGCCCGGGCGCGCTCGAAGCCTGGTGCGGCCTTGGCGCGCAGGGCCTCGACGGCCTGCGCCGGGTCGTCGGCGTTGTAGACGGCCGAGCCCGCCACGAAGCAGTCGACGCCGGCCTCGGCGGCCTGCTCGATGGTCTCGGCGTTGATGCCGCCGTCGATCTCGACGAGCAGCTTCAGGTGCCCGGTGTCGACGAGGTCCCGGGCCTTGCGGGCCTTGTCCAGGACCTCGGCCATGAACTTCTGGCCGCCGAAGCCCGGCTCGACCGACATCACCAGCAGCGTGTCGTAGTGCTTGAGGACCTCGACGTAGTCGTCGAAGTTCGTGCCCGGCTTGATCGCCAGACCCGCCTTGGCACCCGCCGCGCGCAGGTCCTTGGCGAGGTTGACCGGGTTGTGCGCGGCCTCGACGTGCACGGTGACGTTGTGGGCGCCCGCCTCCGCGTAACCCGGGGCCCAACGGTCCGGGTCGTCGATCATGAGGTGGCAGTCGATCGGGATGTCGGTGGTCTTGAGGATCGACTCCACGACCGGCAGACCCAGCGTGAGGTTCGGCACGAAGTGCGCGTCCATCACGTCGACGTGGAGCCAGTCGGCCCCCTTGCCGGGCTCCCCGCCGACGGCGGAGATCTCATCGGCGAGCCGGGCGAAATCTGCGGAGAGGATGGAAGGCGCGATCATCGGCTGGTTCGACACATGCGCGAGTTTAAATCCCTCCCGGCCACGCCGACGCCACGCCCTCCTCCGAGCAGCGCGCCCCCGGGGCGGCTGCGCTCCGGGGGCACACCTTTCTCGGTCAAGCCCGCTGCCTGCGGTTGATCACGTAGTAGGCGATCGACAGCAGCACGAGGAAGGGCACGCCGGCCTTCCACGCGGTGGTGAACTGCTCGGTGAACGGGGTCGTCAGCAGCACCGCCGCGACGAACAGCATCGCCAGCACCGTGGTCACCGGCGCGCCGGGCAGCTGCACCGCGGAGGGTTCGAGGCCCTGCGCGGCGCGGCGACGGCGGAACGCCAGGTGCGCGGCGAAGATCAGCACCCACACCAGCAGCGCCGCGAACAGCGCCAGGCCGACGAGCATCGGGAACGCGCTCTCCTCGGTGAACACCGCGAGCGCGGCGGCCAGCGCCAGGCCCGCCGCCGACAGCACGAGCGCCCGGCGCGGCACGCCGTTGCTGCTGACCTTGGCGAACCACCGCGGGGCGTAGCCGTCGAGCGCGAGCGAGTGCGTCATGCGCGCGGACAGGTAGAGGTTCGTGTTCATCGCCGAGAGCGCCGCGGTGAGCACCACGAAGTTCATGACCCCGGCCGCTGCGGGGATGCCGACCATGCTGAACAGGCGCACGAACGGGCTCTGCGTGATGTCGTCGGAGCCGGAGACCTCGTTCCACGGCAGGATCGAGACGACCACGAGCATGCCCATCACGTAGAACAGCGCGAGCCGCAGCACGGTGCTGCGCGCGGCGCGCGGAACGTCGCGGCCCGGGTCGCGGGACTCGGCGGCGGTCATCGAGACCGCCTCGGTGCCCAGGTAGGAGAAGGTGACCACGGTCAGCGCCAGCCACACCGCTCCGAGGCCGTTGGGCAGGAAGCCGCCGTGCTCGGTCAGCGCGCCCACGCCGGCGGGTTCGTGACCGGGCAGCCCGAAGACGATGTAGACGACGCCGAGGACCACGAACACCACGATGGTGACGACCTTGACCATGGCGAACCAGTACTCGAACTCGCCGAAGAAGCGCACCGCGGCGAGGTTGACCGCCAGCATGACCACCGAGAAGCCGACCACCGGTACCCACAGCGGCATCTGCGGGTACCAGAACTGCAGGTAGAGCCCGGCGGCGATGACCTCGCTGCCGATGTTGACCACCTGCGCCGCCCAGTACATCCAGCGGGAGACGAAGCCCGGCAGACCGCCGAGGTACTCGCGGATGACCGCGCCGAAGCCGCCGGCCTCCGGGTGCACGACGATCATCTCGGCCAGCGCGTAGGCCAGCGCCAGCGCGGCGAAGGCGGCCACGGCGTAGGCGATGATCACCGCGGGGCCGGCGGTCGAGATCGCCAGACCGGAGCCGAGGAACAGCCCCGTCCCGATCGCACCGCCGATGGCGATCATGCCGACCTGGCGTCCCGAGAGCGCCCGGCGCAACCCGGACCTCTGGGCCGCTGCGGTGTCCTCAACCACCTGACTGCCTCCTGCTCGTCGCCGACCTGTTCGGACGTCCGAGCACCTTACGACGCGCGGCGCCGCCGGTGACCCGCAGCTGCCGAAATTCGCCTGCGCGTCCGAACCCCTGGCGGGCCGGTCAGCGCGGGAGGGTGAGGATGATGGGGGTGGACTCCTCGACGGAGCGGCTGACGGTGCAGTACTTCTCGACGGCCCGCTGGACGGCGTCGAGGAGCTTGTCGCGGTCCTGCACGCCGTCCAGCTCCGCTTCCAGGGACACCTGGATCTCGGCGAACTTGTGCTCGTCCTCGGTGTCCTTCGTGCGGTCGGCGTGGGCGACGAGCCTGGCGTCCTCGCCGATGCGCCGGACGAAGAGGTTCTCGCTGGTGATCGCCGAGCACGCGGCCACAGCCGCCAGCAGCAGCTCACCGGGGGTGAACGCGCCGGGGGCTCCGTCCCGGCCCACGGCGACCTCGGCGCCGCGGGCGTTGGTCGCGGTGAACGTGTGCTCGCCGGTGCGGGTCACTTCGACCGGAGTGGAGGACATGGGACCACCTTCGAATTCGTCGCCTGTTCGGGCAAACCGCCACCGCGGGCCGGTTGTTCCCGCCGGACCGCTCAGCCGTCCTCGCCGATGTCCTCGTACCACAGGCGGGGGTGCGCGGTGATGAAGTCGGCCATCATCCGCACGCAGCCGGGGTCGTCGAGGACGACCACGTCGACGCCGTGCTCGGCGAGCCAGTCGTGACCGCCGTGGAAGTTGCGCGCTTCCCCGATGACGACCCGGCCGATGCCGAACTGCCTGATCAGGCCGCTGCAGTACCAGCACGGTGACAGCGTGGTGACCATGGTCGTGCCGGTGTAGGAGCGCTGCCGCCCAGCGTTGCGGAAGGCCGCGGTCTCACCGTGCACCGACGGGTCGTCGTCCTGCACCCGCCGGTTGTGCCCGCGCCCGAGCACTCCACCGTCCGGGCCGATGAGCGCGGCGCCGATGGGGATGCCGCCCGAGTTGAGGCCCGCTTCGGCCTCCTCGACGGCGACCGCCAACCACTCCCGGTAGTTCACGTGGCCTCCCTCGATCAGACCCGGAACAGGGCGCAGAACATGGCGTCCGTGCCGTGCTTGTGCGGCCACAGCTGCACCCCGGGCCCGTCCCCGAGGTCCGGCACGTCCGGGAAGTGCTCGCGCGCGTCGAGCTGGGTGACGCCGGTGCGGCGCACGACGTCGGCCACCACGCCTTCGGTCTCGGGCAGGTGCGGCGAGCACACGACGTACCCGACGACACCGCCTCGGCGGGTCAGCTCGATCGCGGAGGTGAGCAGTTCGCGCTGCAGCTTGGCCAGTTCGCCGACGTCGCCGGGCTGGCGCCGCCAGCGGGCTTCGGGACGCCGGCGCAAGGCGCCGAGGCCGGTGCACGGCGCGTCCACCAGGACGCGGTCGTAGCCGGGCTTCAGGCCGGTTTCCCGCCCGTCGACGGTGTGCACGGTGACCGACAAGCCCTCGGTGGCCGAGCGAACGAGGTCCGCGCGGTGCGGTGCCTGCTCGACGGCGTCGAGCGTGCCGCCGTCGAGGGTGATCAGCGCGCCCAGCAGTCCGGCCTTGCCGCCGGGACCGGCGCACAGGTCGAGCCAGCGCAGGTCGGAGCCCTCGACCTCGGGTTGGGTGAGGGCGAGGGTGACCAGCTGGCTGCCCTCGTCCTGCACGGAGGCGAATCCCTCGTGCACCGGTTCCAGCTCGCCGGGGTCACCGGCGCCGGCTTCCAGCCGCACGCCGTAGGGCGAGTAGGGCGCCGGGTCGCCACCGGTGATGGCGGCGAGCTCGTCGGCGCTGATCTCGCCCGGCCGCGCGGTCAGGTGCACCGCCGGGCGCGCGTCGTCGGCGGCCAGCGCCGCTTCGAGCTCGTCGAGGCCGAGGGCGTCGGCGAAGGCCTGCGCGATCCACTTCGGGTGCGCGTGCTTCATCGCCAGGTAGCCGACGGGGTCGGCCGTGCGGTCCGGAGCGAGCTGGTCGACCCACTCCTGCTCGTCCTTCTCGGCCGCCCGCCGAAGCACGGCGTTGGCGAAACCGGAGAGCTTCGAACCGTTCTCGAACCGCACGATGTCCACAGTGGAGGCGACGGCGGCGTGCGCGGGGATCCGGGTGCGCAGGACCTGGTACACCCCGACGCGCAGCGCGTCGAGCACCTTCGGGTCCACCTCGGACAGCGGGCGCGTGCTGCACTCGCCGATCACCGCATCCAGCAGCCCCTGCGCCCGGCAGGCGCCGTAGGTGAGCTCGGTGGCCAGCGCCGCGTCGCGACCGGAGAGGCGGCGCTGCTTGAGCAGCGGCGGCAGCGCGAGGTTCGCGTAGGCGTCGCGCTCGCGGACGGCGCGCAACGTCTCCACCGCCACCAGCCGCACCGGGTCGACGTCCACCGGTCGCGGGGTGCCCTTGCGCTGCGGCGGGCGTGCCTTCGACGGGCGGTTGGGCCGTCGGCGGCGTTCGTTCACTGGAGCTCTTCTCCTTGCTCGAGGCGTGTTCCGCGCGCCCAGTCGGTGGCGGCCATGCGCTTCTTGCCCGCGGCCTGCACCTCGCCGAGCGCGACGGCGGTGGTGCCGGTGCCGACGAGGACGCGGCGCTTCTGGACCTCGATCTCGCCGGGCCGCAGCTTCTCCTCGGTGACGGTGACGGGACCGAGCTTGAAACGCTCCTCCCCCAGCCACGCCCACGCCCCGGGGTCCGGGGTGACGGCGCGGATGAGGCGGTCGACGGCTGGGGCCGGCTCGGTGAAGTCGACCTTGGCGTCCTCCACGGTGACCTTCGGCGCGTAGCTGACCCCGTCGGTGGGCTGCTCCTCGGCGCGCACCGTGCCGTCCTCGACGCCGTCGAGCGTGGCGGTCATCAGACCGGCACCCGAGACCGAGAGGCGTTCGAGCAGGTCACCGGCCGTGTCGGTGGGGAGGATCTCCTCGGTGACCACGCCGAAGACCGGACCGGCGTCGAGCTCGCGGACGATGCGGAAGGTGCTCGCACCGGTGATCTCGTCGCCGTGGCGGATCGCGGCCTGCACAGGCGCGGCCCCGCGCCAGGCGGGCAGCAGCGAGAAGTGCAGGTTGATCCACCCGTGCTGCGGGATCGACAGCGCTTCCTCCCGCAACAGCGCGCCGTAGGCGACGACCGGGCAGCAGTCGGGCCCGATCTCGCGCAACCGCGCCAGGAACTCCGGGTCGGAGGCCTTGGCGGGCGTGAGGACTTCGATGCCGTGCTCGTCGGCGAGCGCGCCGACCGGCGAGCGCACGAGCTTGCGGCCGCGCCCGGCGGGCGCGTCGGGGCGGGTGACGACGGCGGCGACCTCGTGCCGGTCGGAGTCGACCAGCGCTCGCAGCGCGGGCACGGCGGCCGCGGGTGTTCCGGCGAAGACCACGCGCATGGTCAGCGGCCTCCGAACAGCGGGTGCGGGTTCTGCTTCATGACGGGGACGGTGCCGTCGAACCAGGGGGCCTGCCGGATCTCGCGCATGGCGGCCTTGCGGGTCTCCTCGTCGAGGCGGTCCAGGAACAGCACGCCGTCCAGGTGGTCGGTCTCGTGCTGGATGCAGCGCGCCAGCAGGTCGGTGCCCTCGACCTCGACGGGTTCACCGTGCGCGTTCCAGCCGCGCGCGACGACGTGCTGGGAGCGCAGGCAGTCCCAGGACATCCCGGGGATGGACAGGCAGCCCTCGGGTCCGAGCTGGTCGGTGTCGCCGACCGCGGTCCAGGTGGGGTTGATGAGGTGCCCGGCGAAGCCGTCGCAGTGGTAGGTGAACACGCGCAGGCTCACGCCCAGCTGCGGTGCGGCCAGGCCGGCGCCGCCCTGGTCCTCCATGGTGTCCCAGAGGTCCTTGACGAGGGTGCGCAGCTCCTTGTCGAAGTCGACCACCTCGTCGGCCTTCGTGCGCAGGACGGGGTCGCCGAAGAGTCTGATCGGCTGGACGGTCACCTGGTCTCCCTGAAACGTCGACTACGACCCGACGAGTCTAGTCGCCGACCAGCACACCCCCACTCACCGCCGCACCCCACCCCTCGATCACCAACCACCCCACCCCACGCCCCGCGGGGCCCACCCCCGCGAACAGAACCCCGCGCGACCTGTCGAGCCGACACAACTTCGCGAGAACTTCGCACAGCAACACCCGACCAGCACCAACACACCCGGCCATCCCCCTGGACCCCGCGTGTCGGAACAGGAGAGCCGGGCCCCACGCGCACAAGGCCGTGCGCGGACCCCACGCCATGCCGCGCGACACCGGGGACCGACACCTCGCACGACACCACCCAGGACCGACACTCGCACGACACCACCAAGGCCCGAGGACGCGTTTGCGGCCAAGCACCCCAAGTCAAGGCACCCCCGGCTCGTTGACGGCGGGACTTTCGCGCGCGATCTCGGGCCCGAAGATCGCCTCGCACTGTCACGCGAAGTCGAAACAGCGCTGTCCAGCACCAACACACCCGGCCGTCCACCTGGACGCCTCGCGTCGGGACAGGGGAGCGAGCCGGGCCACGCGCACATGCCGTTCACGGAGTCGAAGTCACCTCACGCGACACCCTCGGGCGACACCACCGGGACCGGTACCTCGCGCGACACCACCAGGTCCGGGGACGTCTTGCGGCCGAGCACCCCAAGTCACGGCATCCCCCGGCTCCTTCGGTTCGGTGGAGGCAGGACGGCGTTACTTCGCGCGCAACCTCGGGCCCGAAGATCGCCTCGCAATGTCACGCGAAGTCGAAACAGCGCTGTCCAGCACCAACACACCCGGCCGTCCACCTCGACGTCTCATGTCGGGGCAGGAGAGCCGTGCTCAGCGCGTGAAACATCGGTCGCGGGGTGACGACACCTCACGCGACAGCACCCGGATCCGGGGACACGTTGCGGCCGAGCACCCCAAGTCACGACACCTCCCATCCCGTTCGGTGGAGGCACGACGGCGCTACTTCGCGCGCAACCTCGGGCCCGAAGATCGCCTCCTAATGTCGCGCCGAAGTTCGAACAGCAAACGCCCTGACCAGCACCAACACACCCGGCCGTCCACCTCGACGTCTCGTGTCGGGGCGGGAGTGGTGGCGACGCGCGGGATGTCGTTCGCGGGTGAACGACATCCCGCGCGACCGGGGCGTCGCTCGGTCAGGGGGTGGGGATGAGGACGGCGGCGGCTCCGCCGCCTCGGCGCTGCGGTTCTGCCGCCGCGATCCAGCGCCCGTCGGGCAGGCGCTCGACGCCGGTGGCGGCGCCGATCTCGTCGGTCGATTCGAACCGGTGGCCCAGCGCTTCGAGCTTGGCCGCTTCGGGCTGCGCGAGGAAGCCGGGCTCGGCGTCGGTGGTGGCGCTGTTGCGCTGCGAGGCGCGCGGTTCGGCGATCGCCTCGGCCAGCGACTGGCCCCGGTCGACCCGGCCGGTGAGCGTCTGCAGCACGGTGGTGATGATCGTCGCGCCGCCCGGGCTGCCCAGCGCCAGCACAGGCTCGCCGTCGCGCAGCACGATCGTCGGGCTCATCGAGCTGCGCGGCCGCTTGCCCGGCTCCGGCAGGTTGGGGTCCGGCACACCGGGCGAGACGGGCCTGAAGTTGAAGTCCGTGAGCTCGTTGTTGAGCAGGAAGCCGCGGCCGGGGACGACGATGCCGCTGCCGCCGGTCTGCTCGATCGTCAGCGTGTAGGCCACGATGTCGCCACGCGCGTCGGCCACCGTGAGGTGCGTGGTGTGGGGGCCCTCGTAGGGCTCGCCGCCGCCGCGACCGCCCTCGCAGCCTTGCGGCGACCCGGGGTCACCGGGCGCGGCGGGCGCGGGGATCACCGCGTCGTCGCTGATCAGGCACTCGCGGGAGGCCGCGAACTCGTCGCTGAGCAGCTGTTCGGTGGGCACGTCGGAGTAGGCGGGGTCGCCGACCCACCGGTTGCGGTCGGCGAAGCCGAGCTTGCTCGCTTCGAGGTAGCGGTGCAGGTAGCCGGTCTTGTCCGCGGGCCTCAGCTCGCCGCGTTCGAGGATGTTGAGCGCCTCGCCGACGGTCGTGCCACCGGATCCGGAGGGCGCCATGCCGTAGACGTCGAGGCCTCGGTAGTCGGAGTGCGTGGGCGCCTGGTCGAGGACCCGGTAGTCGCGCAGGTCGGCGCCGGTCATCCCGCCTGGCCGGACGTTCCTGCCGGCGGCCGGGTCGACCGGCGGCTCGGTGACGGTCTTGACGACGTCGTCCCCGATGTCGCCGGAGTGCAGCGCCTGCACGCCTTCGGTCCCGAGCTGCCGGTAGGTGTCGGCGAGGTCGGGGTTGCGGTGCACGCTGCCGACGGCGGGCGGCTGCCCACCGGGCAGGAACAGCTCGCGGGTGGCCGGGAAGGCGCTGAAGCGCTCCTGGTTGGCGGCGGTCTGCGAGCGGAAGGTCTCGTCGACGACGAAGCCCTCGCGCGCCAGCTGCTCGGCCGGGCGCAGGACCTCGCCGAGGTCCTTGCTGCCCCAGCGCTCCAGCGCGCGCTGCCAGGTCTGCGGGGTGCCGGGGACGCCGACGCCGAGTCCGCTGGTGACGGCCTCCTCGAACGGGATCGGCTGCCCGTTCTCCAGGAACATGTCCTCGCGCGCGGAGGCGGGCGCGGTCTCGCGTCCGTCGATGGTCTCGACCTCGCCGGTCGAGGCGTCGTAGTGCACGAAGTAGCCGCCACCGCCGATGCCCGACGAGTAGGGCTCGGTGACGCCGAGCGCGGCGGCGGTGGCCACGGCCGCGTCGGCAGCCGTGCCGCCGCGGCGCAGCACGTCGAGCCCGACCTGCGTGGCGTAGGGGTCGACGCTGGAGACAGCGCCGCAGTACCCGACGGCTTCAGCGCGTTTGGGCGGTTCCTGCTCGGCCTGCTGCGGGGACGCCGCCTGCGCCGCCGGCACCACCAGCGCGCACACGCCGAGCGCGCTCAACCCCACCCGGATGCTCGACCGCATCTGTCCCGGACCTCCTGGTGCGCTCCCTGTTCAGCGAGCGGCGCGGCCGTGAGCCGCGTGCGCCGGCACGCCTCCCGGGTGCGCCACTCCCACCAGGAGCGGCGGCGCACGCGTTCCAGGAGACGTGCCGGCTTCCGCTGCGAAGTTGACCTCAGCAACCTAACCCGTCGGCTTGAGCGCCGCCTCGTGGTAGCGGCAGTTCGGCGCCCACAGCAGGAAGGAGTTCATGCCGTTGCTGCCGGCGGCGTCGATCTGCGCGGCGACTTCGCCGGGACCGTAGGAGGCTCCGAGGCTGAAGTCCTGCAGCCAGGGGATGATCTGCACGTCCGTGCCCTCGACGGCCTTCGCGAACTCCGCCAGCGAGCGCTGCACGATGTCGTAGGGCTGGGTGTTGGGGTTGGCGACCCCGAACTCGCCCTCCGCCCAGTGCGAGGGGTAGACCATGGGTGCGATGTAGTCGACGTACTGGGACATCTGCCGGATGTCCTGGGCGATCTCGGTCGGCCGGTCGACCGCGATGCCGAACACGGAAGCGCCCAGCAGCGCGCCGCGCGAGCGCACCTCCGTCTGGGTTTGGCGCAGGAAGTCGGCGATGGCCGCCTCCGGGGTGCCGACCAGGTTCGGGATCCGCATCTGCTCGATGTGGCCGTCCGGGCGGCGCACGTAGTCGTAGAGCACGTCGTCGAAGCCGAGCTGGGCGGCTTCGGCGGCGATGTCGACGTTGTACTGGCGCACCACCGGGTCGGCGAAGTTGGTGAAGGCGAACTGGCCGTAGCCGCTGGACCAGGGCGAACCACCCGCGGTCTGCACGACGCGTTCGGGGTGGCCGCCGTTCCAGGACGCGGCACCGAGCACCGGGTCCTTGAACGCCACGAGCCGGCCGACCACGCGCACGCCCATGCCGTGCAGCTGGTCGAGGACCTCGCGGGCGTTGTAGTAGCCCTTGACCGCGCCGATCTGGTGCGCCATCGGGACCGCGGAGTCGTAGACGACTTCGCCGCTCTCGTCCTTGAGGTCGATCTCGACGGTGTCGATCTTGCCCTGGCGAGCCATCTCCAGGATGGGCTCGCGCAGCGACGAACTGGTCCAGGCCATGCCGGTGACGTGCACCGCCCGCATCCCCGGGTGCTTGACGTGGACGGTCATGGTGCGCTCGGTCCTGTTGCCCGCGAGGTCGGTGGCGACGACCTTGACGTCGCGGTCCGGTTTGTCGACCACGACGCGGAAAGCGCCTTGCGGGTCGGTCGAGACCCGCTTGCCGGCGACCTCCACGCGGTCGGCACCGTGCGCCTTGCCGGTCACGGTGACCGGGCGGTTGGGGGCTTCGGGACGCAGCGAGTCGTCGACCTGGAGGTCCGGCGGCGTGCTGTCCACAGTGAACTGGTGACTCGTGGTGTCTGAACCGAGCCAGGAGATGCTCCGCGGTGTGTCGACGACCAACTCGTGCCGACCGTCCGGCAGGCCGGAGGTGGCCATGGTCAAACCGCCTGGGACCTGGCGCGCAGGGACCTCCCGGCCGTCGATCGTGAGCTTGGCGTTGTCCACCCCCTGGATGCCCACCTCGGCACCCGGGTTCACCGGCTGAGCCAAACCGGTGACTCGTACGTCCTCTGTGGACAACGTTCGCAGCAGGAGGAGGCCGAAGAGCAGCACCAGCGCGGCACCGGCTCCGATCGCGACGAACTTCTTCCTACCGGTACTGATGGCCTTGATGCGGGAGCGCGCTGAAGCAGCATCCGACATCGGTTTCGCCTCCCCGACTTAGGCGAACTCGCGCGGTGCACGAATTTCGTTGCTTGGCAATTGAGTTCCGGACGCCGAAGCGCGGCCGGACATCCACTGTCGCAGTCGGATCGGGCTAGATCAATTGGCCACTTGGAGTATCCCTCCGGAGGAAGTTGATCTATACCGTTGGTTCCGATGTCACCTTCCACGACTCCGGTTCGCGCGGCGGCTCTCGCGATGTTGCTCGCGACGACCGCGTGCAGCGCAGCCCCCGCGCCCGCTCCGCCACCGCCTCCCGCCCCTCCCGCTGCACCACCCGCTCCCCCACCACCGCCGGACCCGGCGTCGGTCGGGGCCAACGAGCTCGGGGACGTGCCGGTGCTGATGTACCACCGGATCACACCCACTCCGACCAGCGTGTACGACCGGACACCGGTGGATTTCCGGGCCGAGCTCGAGCGCCTGGCCCGGGAGGACTACGTGCCCGTGACGGCCACCGAGTACGCCGCCGGGAAGATCGACATCCCGGCCGGCAAGCACCCCGTGGTGCTGACCTTCGACGACGGGTCGGCCTCGCAGTTCACTGTGGACGGAGCGGGCAACCCGCCACCGGAGTCGGCGATCGGCATCCTGCTCTCGGTCGCCGAGGCGAACCCCGGGTTCCGGCCCGTCGCGACGATGTACGTGTTCAACCCGCCGTTCGAGGAACCCACCGGACGGCGCAGCCTCACCTGGTTGCACCACAACGGCTTCGAGATCGGCAACCACACGCTCAACCACCCGAACCTCGGCAAGGTCTCCTCGGAGGAAGCGCAGCGGGAGATCGCCGGGATGCAGCGCGTCATCACCGACGCGGTGCCTGGCCTGCAGGTCGACTCGATCGCGTTGCCGCTGGGCATGCACCCCGACGACGAGCAGCTGGCCACCGACGGCTCGGCCGACGGCGTCACCTACCACCACACCAGCGTGATGCTGGTGGGCTCCAATCCCGCTCCGTCACCGCTCACCAGCGATTTCGACCCGGCGAACATCCCGCGCATCCGCTCGCAGGGCCCGGACGGCGAGGACGCGAACTACGGTTCCACGGCCTGGCTGGACAAGCTCGCGGCCGACCCCGCCTCCCGCTACACCTCGGACGGTGACCCGGCCACGACGTCGGCACCGCACGGCGCGACCGAGGACCCGGCCCCGACCGCACCGAACGTGCAGCGCTACTGAACCACCGAGGTCCCGCCCGCGGAACGCAGGTCTGCGGGCGGGGCGTCGGCGCGTGATCGGTTGCCCCTCACCAGGAACCGTCACCGTTCCGCATGCCGATCGTGACCGGCGCGTGAGCCGGGTTGGTGTGAACGGGCCCCCTGCGTTCACACCGCTGCGAAAAGCGCGACACGCAGCGTTGATCAGCTGCTAGCGTCCCGACATCACCACACCGCAGAAACCGGAGGGGGGTTTCCGCTGGTGACGTCACAGGACGCCGAGACTCATCACCGGACCATCAAGAAGCGGCTGTCGCGCGCGCTGACGCTGCCGATCGCGCTGCTGTCGGTCGTGCTGCTGTCCTCGACGGTGCCGCAGGGGGTCGAATCCTTCGTGGTCTGGCGGATCGGGGTCGCGGCCGACGAGGCGGCCACACCGGCGATGCGCGGGTTCGCGGCGCTGCAGCACGAACGGGACCTGTCGGTGCGGGAGGGGATCCCGCCCGCGCGGCTGGCGGCCGCGCGCGCCGAGACCGACCGCAACGTCGCCGAGCTCACCCGCACGCTGGAGTCGCTGACCGGCTACGCGCCCGCGCCGATCGCGGAGAAGACCGCGCAGTTGCAGCAGCGGCTGGGGGAACTGCCGCAACGCCGCCTGCTCGCGCAGAGCGGTGAGCTCACCCGCCGCGCGACCGTCGACTACTTCAACTCCGCCATCGACGCCGGCATCGACCTGTTCGACACCCAGTCCCGGTTGGCCCACGACATCCAGGTCACCCAGGACGGCATCACCGCCACGAACCTGCTGCGCGCCTCCGACCTGATGCAGCGCGCGGCGATGATCGGCAGCTCGGCCGTGGACTCGGGGCGCTTCGGAACCGGTGCGCACCACGCCTTCACTGAGCGGGTCTTCACCTACCGCAGCCGGCTGCGCGCCGAGAGCGCCCACGCCGCCCCGCAGGTGCGCGAGCGCTACCGCGAGCTGACGAACTCGCCCGCGTGGCGGCGGCTGACCGCGGTCGAAGACCAGCTGGTCGCGGCCGGTGCGGACGGCGTGCACACGATGTCGCCGGAGCAGCGGCGGGCCTGGCACGAGGACGTGGCCACCGTGGGCCGCGAGCTCAACGCGCTGGCGACGGCGCAGTCCGACCACGCCGTCACGCTCGGCATGACGCAGAGCTTCGCGAAGTTCGTCTGGACGATCACCGTCGTGCTGGTCGCGGTTGCCGCGGTCGGCCTGTGCTGGTGGTACTCGCGCCGCAACATCGGGTTGGCCGAGCAGGTCCTGCAGCGACTGGCCGGCTTGCGGGACGCGGTGCTGCGCCGCACCCACGAGCTGTTGCCGCCGATCCTGCAACGCGCCCGCAAGGGCAAACGCGTCGACGTCGACGCGGAGCTGGGCGAGCTGGACTTCGGGCGCGACGAGATCGGCCAAGTCGCCCAGGCGATGGAGACCTCCCAGCGCGCCACCATCGACGCGACGATCGGCGAAGCGTCCACGCACGCGGCGTTCCGCAACGCCATCGCCGCGATCGCCAGCGGGCAGCAGACGCTCATCCAGCAGGCCATCGTGCTCGTCGACGCCGCCGAGCACGACGAGCAGGACCCGGAACGGCTGCGGCGGTTGCTGCAGGTCGACAGCACGGTCACGCGGTTGCGCCGCAAGATCGAGAACCTGCGGGTGCTGGCCGGGGACAAGCCGGGACGTCGCTGGCGCGACCCGGTGCCGCTGAGCAAGCTCGTGCAGTCGGCGATCGGCGAGACCGAGCACTACACGAGGATCAACGTCCGCGCGGTGCCGCCGGTGGCGGTCAAGGGGCCGGCGGTGACCGATGCGGTGCGGGTGCTCGCCGAGCTGATGGACAACGCCACCCGCTTCTCGCCGCCGAACTCCTCGGTGCTGGTCCGGGTGGAGCGCACCACCGGCGACCGGGTGCTGGTGGAGATCGAGGACCGCGGCTTGGGCATGAAGGACGCCGACCGCCGGCGGATCAACGAGATGCTCTCAGCACCACCGGATTTCACCGCCACCTCGGTGCAGGACGACGTCCGGCTGGGCGTGGTCGTGGTCAGCAGGCTGGCGCAGCGGCGCGGCATCGAGGTCAGCCTGCACCCCGGAGAGGGCACCGGCACGCGCGCGTCGGTGGTGCTGCCCGCCGACCTCCTGGAGGAGCAGGTGCCCGCCCAGCCCGAGCGCAGCGGTGAGGCCACCCTCCGGATGAAGCGCGAACCCCGCAGCGCCTCCGAGCCCGCGGACTCCGGTGATCTCCCGCAGCGCACGCGCGGCACGACGCTCGCGCAGCTCACGAACCGGCCGAGCGCTTACCCGCGCGACGAGGGGCAGCGTCCGGACGTCGACGCGCGCCCGTCGGGTTCGGTGGCGTTCCTCAACCACATCCAGCGCGCTCGTTCTCAGCAGGAGGGACGTTCGTGAGCAGCGATGACCTGACCTGGTTGCTCGACGACTTCAGACGCCAGGTCGCCGACGCGCGAGGGATCACCTTGTTCTCCGCCGACGGCCTGCCCACCGCGTTCTCGGGCATGGCCGAGGAGGAGGCCGACGCGCTGGCCGCGTTGGGCGCCTCGATCAGCAGCGCGGCGACCGGGGCGAGCACGGCCACCGGCTCGGGTGCGGTGCGACACGCGCTGATCGAGAGCGACGAGGCGTACCTGCTGCTCCACCAGGCCGCCGAGCGCACGGGGCTGCTGGTGGTCGTGACCGTGACCGCGGACCTCGAGCTGACCGCGTCGGCGGTGGAGCAGCTGCTCGCGCGCGTGGGCGCGCACCTGGCGACCCCGGTTCGGCGGTGACGCGGGATGGTCGAGTGGAGCGCCGAGGAACCCGGGCCTCTGGTGCGGCCCTACGTGCACACCGGGGGCCGCACCGACTGCACCGGCGAGGAGCTGGACGTCTCGGCGCTGCTGAGCGCGATTCCCGGCACCGATGGGCACGGGCTGTCGCTCAGCGCGGCGGCGGTGCGGGAGCTGTGCGTGGAGCCGGTGTCGCTGGCGGAGATCGCCGCGGCGCTGGAGTGCCCGATCTCGGTGACGCGCGTCCTGGTCGGCGAACTCGTCGACCAGGGGATGCTGCGGTTGGCCGCGCCGCGCACCGACCGGCCTGACGTTTCGTTCATGGAGAGGCTGCGCAACGATGTCCGCAACCTGTGACCGGCCGACGACCTCGGCGAAGGTCGTGATCGCCGGGACCTTCGGAGTCGGCAAGACCACGATGATCACCCAGCTCACCGACCGGGAGCCGGTGCGCACCGAGGAGGTGCTCACCGAAGCGGGCGCGAACGTCGACGACCTGTCGGGCGTGGAGCACAAGGCGACCACGACCGTGGCGCTGGACTTCGGGCGCCTGGACCTGCCCAGCGGGCCGAAGCTCTACCTGTTCGGAACCCCCGGCCAGGACCGCTTCTGGCCGATGTGGGACAGCATCGCCCTGGGCGCGCTCGGCGCGATCGTCATCGTCGATCCGCAGCGGCTAGGTCAGAGCTTCGCGGTCCTCGACTTCTTCGAGGACCGCGGCATCCCGTTCGTGGTCGCCGTCAACGAGTCGACGGCGCACCGCGCCACCACCCGGACCAGATCGCCGCAGCCCTGGACCTCGACCGGGACGTCCCGGTCCTGCACTTCGACGCCCGGAGCAAGCCGGCCACCAAGGAAGTCCTGGTCGCCGTCCTCGACCGCGCCATCGCCCACCACAGGGCACCGACCCCTGCACCGAGCGTCTGACCGAAGCGTCGGTTCGCTCGATCGGGGGTGGGGTGGACACGTCGCGCGACGTGTCCACCCCACCCCCGATCGAGCGACTCCAGCCCCGTGAACTGCCTGCACAGGTGGCTGCTCTGATCGACTGGTCGAGACGCGAACCGCCGCGGCAGGCCGCACCTCGGCTTCACTGATCTTCGACCGGTACCCCACCACCACTAGGAGACGGGTTGCCCGAGGACCCACGTCCGCGAGTACTTCCGCCGTGACGGGACCGAGGTCAGGCCCCACACACGTCGTGGGCCGCGACGGAGGACCAGCGCAGTGGTCGCGGTCGCCCTCGGCGGATCGATCGCGCTCACCGGCGGCGGTACTGCGGCCTTCGAGGCAGGCTCGCTGCTCCAGCCGAAACCACGCACGAGCCGAAGAACGCGAAGAGCCCGATCGAGGTGGAGGTGCGGGCCGTCGCGCGCTGGAAGGCCCGCGGCTACCGGGTCGAGGTGGAGGAACGCAGACAGGTCGGAGCCTGCGGTGCCACGGCGTACGGCACCGTGAAGCGGTTCTTCGCTTCACACCCCCGCCGCACGCTGCACCGCTTCCTGGACGACCTCCACAAGCCCCGCGGCGGCAGCGTGGTGGTGGCCGCCTCGACCGTCGACATGCCCGACGTCGAGCCGGCCGATCAGTTCACGGACCTCGTGGACGCGCACGGCACGGGCAACGTCCTCGTACTCCCGGAGGAGTTCCAGACGTACCGCGTCCGGTTCACCGGCCACCGCTACGACTCGTGGCTGGAGGACACCCTCGCCACCCACATCCAGGTCGAACCGGCGGGCGGGCGCGAGCCGGGGTTGTTCACCACCACCGAGGTCATGCGCCTGGCCCGGTGGTGACGTCCTCGTCCCGCCACTGCTGCTGGGTGAGGGCGTACTCGACGTCGCCGTGCTTGGAGCCTTCGACAGGGCCTTCGGGCCAGGTGGTGAAGAACGTGCGGACGTAGCGGAGTCCTGCCTTCTCCATGACCCGGCGGGACCCGGTGTTGACCGTCATGGTCTGGGCCCAGACGCGGCGCAGGCCGAGGTCGGTGAAGCCCTTGCGGACGAGGGCCGCCGCTCCCTCAGTGGCCAGGCCCCGCCCCCACACACGGCGGTGCAGCCGGTAACCGAGCTCGAAGACGTCGGGCTCGTCCGGGGTGTCTGGGTGGAACTTGAACATGCCCAGGAACTCACCGCTTCGGCTGTCGACGGCGGCCCAGTTGCCGTGGCCGCCGAAGCAGGCGTAGCGGCCCAGGTACATCGGCAGGGTCCGCGTCCAGACCTCGTCGAAGGTCGTGGGCCGACCGCCGTTGATGAAGCGCATGACCTCGGGATCGTTGTTCAGGCGGAAGATCTCACCGGCGTCGGCCTCGGTGATCTCCCGCAGCACCATCCGTTCGGTCTCCATCAAGACCCTGCTCACTACAGCATCTCCAACGGGTCGAGCCGCACCTGCAGTTCCGTGGCCTTGCGTGCGGCGCGGACGGCTTGGGCCGCGTGCAGGGAGTCGGCGAGGGCGCGGCCTTCGGAGCGGTCGACGCGGACGATGAGGCGTTCCCGCTCGGAACTGCCGTCCTCGTCGACCTCGCCCAACGGCACCGGACCGAGGACTTCGGCGCTGGCGGGCAGCTCCGCCGAGTCCAAGAGTGCTTCGATCGCGTCGGGAGTGCCGTCGACCGCGGCGACCCGGCGGGCCGGTGGGAAGCCGAGTTCTGCGCGTTCGGCGAGTTCCTGCGCGGCGTACCAGGCGGGGTCCCAGCGGACGAGGGCCTGCACCGGCTGCAGCGAGGACTCGGCCATCACCACCACGCGCCCGCCTTCGGAGGCGGGCCGCACGAGCGCGGCCGCGGCGAACCACTTGCGCAGCGCGGTCTCGGCGGCGCGCAGTTCCGGTCGTCCGAGCATGGTGCGACCGTCGAGCAGCAGCGCCGCGCCGTAGCCGCCTTCGGCGACCGGTTCGGCGCCGGGCGTGCACACGATCAGCGCGGGCTTCGCCGGCACCTCGGCGAGGACGTCGCCCGCGCCGGAGGTGCGCACCGGGAACCCGGGGAACGCCCGGCCCAGCTCCTCTGCGGTGCGGCCGGCGCCGACGGCGATCGCGCGCAACCGGCGCGATCCGCACTGGGGACACTTGAACCCGGCCTCTGCGGCGCCGCACCACCGGCACGCGGCCGGTTTCGGCATGCCCTCCTCGGTCCCGCCGGGCAGCGCCAGCGGCCCCGAACACCGCCGGCAGCGGGCGCGCTCGCGGCAGTCCCCGCAGGCCAGCGCGGGGACGTAGCCGCGGCGGGGCACCTGGACCAGCACCGGGGCACCGATCTTGAGCGCAGCGCGGGCTGCCTCGAAGCCGACCGAGGGCAGCCGGGCGGCGCGGGCGGCGGGGTCGCGCGCCAGCTGGGTGTCGTCCTCGCCGATGGAGGTGACGCGCGGTGCTGCGCTGCGGACTTCGGTGCGGTGCGCGACGAGTTCGCGCGCCCAGCCGGACTCGGCCAGCAGCGCCGCCTCCGCGGTGCGCGCGAACCCGCCGACGATCAGCGCGGCGCCGGCGGTGTGGGCGCGCTGGGTGAGCACGTCGCGGGTGTGCGGGTAGGGCACCTGCGGGTAGCTGTGCAGGTCGTCGCCGTCGTCCCACACCACGGCCAGCCCCAGGTCGCGGACCGGCGCGAACATCGCCGCGCGCGTGCCGATGACCACCCGAGCGGCACCGCGCAACGCGGCCAGCCAGTGCTCGTAGCGCTCGGCCGGGCCGCTCTCGGCGGTCAGCGTGACCACGTCCTCGCCGAGCAGCGCCGCGCACGCGGTGTGCAACCGGGCGAGGTCGCGGTGGTCGGGGACGACGATCAGCGCTCCGCGGCCGCCGGCGGCCGCGGTCGCGGCGGCCTCGGCGAGCCGGGCGGGCCAGTCCTCACCCGGCAGCGCCTGCCACACCGCGCGAGCCGGGCGACCGGCGTGCAGCGCGTCCAAGAAGGACTGACCGTGCTGATACCGCTGCCACGCGGGCGCTTCCGGGCGTGGCGGGACGGGCAGCGGCTCCCGGCGCGCGGACTTCTCGGCGGCGGCGCTGCGCGGTGGGATCGCCAACCGCAGCACGTCCACGAGCATCCCGCCGTAGCGGTGGGCTACTGCCCGGACTTGGGCGAGCATCTCCGGCGTCAGCACCGGCTCCGGCGAGGACACCCGCTCCAGCCAGGCGAGGTTGCCCTTGAAGTCGGAGGTTTCGGTCCGCTCCAGCAGGTAACCGTCGACGAGCTTGCCCCGGAAGCGCACCCGCACCCGGCAGCCGGCCCGGGCGTCGGCGTCGAGCCGCTCGGGAACGCGGTAGTCGAACGGGCGGTCCAGGTGCACCGGCAGCGGAACGTCGACCAGCACGCGCGCGATCGGCTTGCTCGCCGCCGCCGTGCGCTCGGTCTCCTCCCCCTTCCGCTTCCGGGGCTGCCCACCTGCCATGCCTCTTCTCTACCATGCTCACCCCACGTGCCCGGGCTCCGGAGGCTCCCGGCGAGCGGGGGTTCGCGCGGCGGCACCGGCGAGGCGCTGCGCCAGGCGCTCCACCGATGCGGCCAACTCGGGCGCGTCGACCACTGTGAAGTCGCGGTCGAGCGCGGCGAGGTAGGTGGCCAGGTCGTGCGGGGTGTCAGCCCCGGCTTCCACCAGGCAGCTGCGCGGTCCCGACGCGGTGACGGGCCAGGCGACCGGGACGAGCCGGGCGATCTCCTCCGCCGAGTCGTGGACTTCGACCACGGCCCGGTAGTTCCACAGCACCTCCGCGATGCCGCGGGTGACGTGGCCGGTGAACCCTCCCTCCGGAGGTGGTCTCGGCTCGAAGCGAGGCCCGCCCGGGGTGCGCAGGCTCATCCGGTCCACCCGGAAGGTGCGCCAGTCCTCCCGCGCGAGGTCCCACCCGACGAGGTACCAGCGGCGGCCGGCGCTGACCAACCGGTGCGGCTCCACCTCCCGGCTCGTCACAGCCTCGTCGCGACCGCGGTGGTCGAAGCGCAGCCGCTCGTGGTCGCGGCAGGCACGCGCGATCTCGCTGACGACCTCGGGGTCGACGCCAGGACCGGGAACCGCCGCGCTCACGGCCTGCAACGCCCGCACCCGCCGACCCAACCTCGACGGGAGGACCTGGTGGAGCTTGGTCAGGGCGCTGATCGCCGCGTCCGACCCCGCCGAACGCAGCGCGAGAGCCACGGCGACGGCCTCCTCGTCGTCGAGCAGCAGCGGCGGCAGCTGCGCACCCGCACCGAGCCGGTAACCGCCGCCGACACCGGAGGTGGCGTGGACGGGGTAGCCCAGGTCCCGGAGCCGCTGCACGTCGGCCCGCACCGTGCGGGCGCTGACCTCCACGCGCTCGGCGAGGTCGTGCCCCGCCCACTGGCGGCGGCTCTGCAGCAGCGCCAGCAGGCGCAGCAGTCGTGCAGCGGTGTCCACCGCTCCATTCTCGGACATCGCGGAAGCACCCGTTCCGCGATGCCCGTGATGGTGGGGCCATGACGACAGCAGTGGTGACCGGAGGTTCGCGCGGCATCGGCCGCGCCCTCGTGCGCAGACTCGCGGCGAACGGGGCGGAGGTGGTGTTCAGCTACCTCGAGCACGAGGAGGAGGCCGCCGACCTCGCGGCGCGGACGGGCGCGCGAGCCGTGCAAGCCGACGTCGGGGTTCGAGCCGACCTGGACCGGTTGTTCTCCCACGTCGACGACCTCGACATCCTGGTCAACAACGCGGGCATCGCCTCCACGACGCCGATGGTGGACCTGACCGAGCAGGAGCTCGACCGCGTGTTCGCGGTCAACACCACGGGCCCGCTGCACGCCATGCAGCACGCGGTCCGCCGGATGTCCACGGGCGGGCGCGTCGTGAACGTCTCGAGCATGACCACGGTGTGGGCCTCGCCCGGCGAATCCGCTTACGCGGCCAGCAAAGCCGCCCTCGAGCAGCTGACGGTCGTGGCGGCGAAGGAACTCGGCGAGCGGGGCATCACCGTCAACGCCGTCTCGCCGGGGCCGACCGACACCGACTTCCTCCGCAGCGCGGTGCCGGAGTCGGCCCTGCAGGCCACCGCGGGCATGACCCCGCTCGGCCGGCTCGGCGCGCCCGAGGACGTCGCCGACGTCGTCGCCTTCCTCGTCAGCGAGGAGGCCCGGTGGGTGACGGGTCAGAACCTGCGCGTGACGGGCGGTCTCGTCTGACCCGTGCTGGGCGGTGGTGAAGGCCGTGTGAAAGCATTTTCGAGTGTTCCACGTCGTCTTCTACCACCCCGAGATCCCGGGCAACGCCGGGAACGCGATCCGGATGGCGGCCGGTTCCGGTGCCGCGCTGCACCTGGTCGAGCCCCTGGGGTTCTCGGTGGAAGACGCGAAGCTGCGCAGGGCCGGGCTGGACTACCACGACCGCGCGGCGCTGCACGTCCACGCCAGCCTGCGAGCGTGCTGGGACGCGCTGCGCCCGGACCGGATCATCGCCTTCACCACCCGCACCGAGACCTCCTACGCCGACGTCGACTACCGGCCGGGTGACGTGCTGCTGTTCGGGCCGGAGTCGACCGGGTTGCCGGAGGAGCTGATCGACGCGGCGACGCTGCAGGTGCGGATCCCGATGCTGCCCGGGATCCGGTCGATGAACCTCGCCAACTCGGCGGCCGTCGCCGTGTACGAGGCGTGGCGGCAGCAGGGCTTCAGGACGCCGTGACGCGCTCGCGGTGCCGCGTCCAGGGCCAGGTGAGCAGCGCCCAGGCAGCCATGCCGATGACGAGCTCCACGGCGAGGTAGGTGGGCCAACCGCCCATCAGGTCCAGCAGCGACGGGTTCTCAGGTTTGCTGGTGACGAACCCGTAGTTGGTGCCCGCGGCGTCGTTGAACGCCAGCATCGCCAGGCCCCACACGACGGTGGTGACCACCGCGGTCCAGTAGCCGCGCCAGGTTGGCCGGTGGCCGATCCCCCAGGTCAGGAAGGCCGCGGCCCAGATCACGAGCAGGTGCTGGCCCCAGAACTCGACGAAGTTGACGTGCGGGAAGTCGGGCGCGTCGAGCGCGGGCGTGATGATCGCCTGCGGGGTGAGGGTCAGGCCCCAGAAGTAGAGCACGGCGTGCGGCCCCGGCTGCCGCGTCCACAACGCCCAGGCCGCCACCACCCACGCGAGGTCGCACAGGTGCAGCGGCAGCGACTCGGCGATGTCCCACTGCCCCGGCATCAGGCGGTAGGCCAGGAGCGGAACGTTGAAGGCCAGCACCCCGACGGAGAACGCCCGGCACCACCGGTCGACCTGGGGCCCGCGCAACTCCCGCCCGAGCACGACCAGGGTCACCGACCCGGCCACGATGAGCGCGATCAGCACCCAGTGCGACAGGCCGTACGGCTCGAACCGATCGACACCCGGCCCCACACACCCAGCCTCACCCCACCGAGGGACCACGTCAATCCAGCCAGGGCGAGCACCGGCGGGCGACCGCCCAGCAGACTCCGCGACGCCGGGCCACGACAGGTGGGATCAGAGGCCCGCCACTGCTTCAGCACACGACACGTTCCTCAACCTCACCCACGCCTCAAATCCGACACACCTGCACCAGACGTGCACACACCCAGGCATCACGTCCCGACACGGCGAGGCGTCCCGCTTCGAAGTTCGCGCGACATTCGACACGGCCACACGCAGCGGTCCCGCTCAGAGCAGATCGCGGTCCCTCCCAGACCCGACACAGGCGACCACCCCGTGACCACCGGCACGTCTGCACTGCTCTCAGAGTCCCGTTCGAACTTCGCGCGACATTCGACACGGCCACACGCAGCGGTCCCGCCCAGAGCAACCACCGACCCACCCAGACCCGACACGCGCAGGCACCCCATCAGCACCGGCACGTTCGCACTGCTCTCAGAGTCCCGTTCGAACTTCGCGCGACATTCGACACGGCCACACGCAGCGGTCCCGCCCAGAGCAACCACCGACCCACCCAGACCCGACACACGCGGGCGCCCCGTGGCCACCGGTACGTCCGCACTGCTCTGCTCACAAGAGTCGGCGATGCGAAAGGCGCCCCGGAGGAGGTTCCGGGGCGCCTTCTGGGGTGTGGGGTCAGAGGCCTGCGGCGGTCTTGAGGTCTTCGGCTCGGGCGGTGGACTCCCAGGGGAGGTCGACGTCCGTGCGGCCGAAGTGGCCGTAGGCGGCGGTGGCCGAGTACATGGGCCGCAGCAGGTCGAGGTCGCGGATGATGGCGGCCGGGCGGAGGTCGAAGACCTCGTTGACGGCCTTCTGGATCCGGTCCGGGTCGACGGTTTCGGTGCCGAAGGTCTCGATGAACAGGCCCACCGGCGCGGCCTTGCCGATCGCGTAGGCCACCTGGACCTCGATGCGCTTGGCGAGTCCGGCCGCGACGACGTTCTTGGCGACCCAGCGGGTCGCGTACGCGGCGGAGCGGTCGACCTTCGACGGGTCCTTGCCGGAGAACGCGCCGCCGCCGTGGCGGGCCATGCCGCCGTAGGTGTCGACGATGATCTTCCGGCCGGTCAGCCCGGCGTCCCCCATCGGCCCACCGACGACGAACCGCCCGGTCGGGTTGACCAGCAGCCGCGTGTCGGAGGTGCTCAGCTGCAACGTCGAGATCTCCGGCTCGACGACCTGCTCCTTGATGTCCCCGACGAGCTGCCCGTCGAGGTCGACCTCCTCGGCGTGCTGCGTGGACAGCACGACGGTGTCCAGCCGCACGGCCTTCTCGCCGTCGTACTCGATGGTGACCTGGGTCTTGCCGTCAGGCCGCAGGTAGGGCAGCACGCCGTCCTTGCGGACGCGGGTGAGCCGGCGCGACAGGCGGTGGGCCAGCGCGATGGGCAGCGGCATGAGCTCGGGCGTGTCGTCGCAGGCGTAGCCGAACATCAGGCCCTGGTCGCCGGCGCCCTGCTGGGCGATCTCGTCGATGACACCCTCGACACGGGTCTCGTGGGCGGTGTCAACGCCCTGGGCGATGTCGGGCGACTGCGAGCCGATGGCGATGTTGACGCCGCAGGAGTTGCCGTCGAAGCCCTTGGCGGAGGAGTCGTAGCCGATCTCGAGGATCTTGTCCCGCACGATGGAGGGGATGTCGGCGTAGGCGCCGGTGGTGACCTCACCGGCCACGTGCACCTGCCCGGTGGTCACCAGGGTCTCGACCGCGACGCGCGAGCGCGGGTCCTGCGCGAGCAGCGCGTCCAGGACCGAGTCGCTGATCGCGTCGCAGATCTTGTCGGGGTGCCCTTCGGTCACCGACTCGCTGGTGAACAACCGCTGCTGGCTCACGACTCTCCTCAAGTGTGACGGCGTGACGCCGTCAAACACTACTGGTCGGAGAGCCGCCGACTGACCGCGTCCCACAATGTGGACGCCAGCAGGGACTTGGCGCCGAAGGCGATGCGCTCCTCGGTCCCGTCGCCGCCGAGCAACCAGCCGGAGTTGTCCTCGACCTCGAAGGCCATGCCCTCGCCGACGGCGTTCACCACGAGCATGTCGCAGCCCTTGCGCGCCAGCTTGGCCCGCCCGTGGTCGAGCACGGAGGAGGTGGCGTCACCGGTCTCGGCGGCGAACCCGACGATCAACGACGCCGAGATCTTGTCCGCCGCACGGGCTTCGACGATCTCCGCGAGGATGTCCGGGTTCCGGGCCAGCACGACGGGATCCGGGTCCCGTTCGGTCTTCTTGATCTTGTGCTCGGCCTGGTTCACCGGCTTGAAGTCGGCCACGGCCGCCGCCATCACGACGGCGTCCGCCCCATCGGACTCGGCGAGCATCACCGACCGCATCTCCTCGGCGGTCCCGACCCTGATCAGCCGCACCCCGGCCGGCGTGATCAGGTCGGCGGTGTGGGCGGCCACGAGCGTCACGTCAGCGCCGCGGTGGGTGGCGATGCGCGCAAGCGCGTAGCCCTGGCGGCCGGACGAGCGGTTGCCCAGGTAGCGGACGGGGTCGAGCGATTCCCGCGTCCCACCTGCGGAGATGACCACGCGCCGACCTTCGAGGTCCCACGGCAGCGCGGTCGAGGAGGTCAGCAGCAGCCGGGCCAGGTCGACGATCTCGGCCGGGTCGGGCAGCCTCCCCTTGCCGGTGTCCTTGCCGGTCAGCCGCCCGACGTCGGGTTCGGCGACGACGACGCCGCGGTCGCGCAGCGTGGCCACGTTGTGCTGGGTCGCCGGGTGCTCCCACATCTCGGTGTGCATCGCCGGGACCATCAGCACCGGACAGCGCGCGGTCAGCAGCGTGTTGGTGAGCAGGTCGGGCGCCTGCCCGGTGGCCGTGCGGGCCAGCAGGTCAGCGGTGGCGGGGACGACGACCACGAGGTCGGCTTCCTGCCCGAGGCGCACGTGGGGCACCTCGTGCACGTCGGAGAACACGCCGGTTTCCACCGGCTGGCCCGACAGCGCCTCGAAGGTCGCCTTGCCGACGAAGTTCAGCGCCGCCTCGGTCGGCACGACGCGGACGCTGTGGCCGGTCTCGGTGAGCCGGCGCAGCACCTCGCACGCCTTGTAGGCGGCGATGCCACCGCTGACGCCGAGGACCACCCGCGGGCGGCCCTCGGTCGGTCCAGCCGTCACTCGCCTTCGGTGTGCTCGAGCACGCCGGCGTGGATCTCGCGCAGCGCGATCGACAGCGGCTTCTCACGCGGGCCGGGCTCGACCAGCGGGCCGACGTACTCCAGCAGGCCCTCACCCAGCTGCGCGTAGTAGTCGTTGATCTGCCGCGCGCGCTTGGCCGAGTAGATGACCAGCGCGTACTTCGAGCTGACCTGCTCCAGCAGGTCGTCGATCGGCGGGTAGGTGATGCCCTCAACGGTGTTGGTCGACGGGCTGCTGTTGAGCGCAGCCAGCGCGCTAGGGGTGCTCACAGGTGTGGCTCCTGCTCTTAGTAGGTCGCTCGGGCGGACGGGAAGGGACAGGCGGCCCGGGCCGGACCAGCGCCGATGCGGGCGGTCACTTCTCCTGGCCGAGAATCAATCGTACCAATTCGCTGGTCGCGGACTGCAGGTCGGCGTTGACGACCGTCTCGTCGAACTCCGGCTCGGCGGCCAGCTCCTCCCGCGCGGCGGCGAGTCGCTTCTCGACGAGGTCAGCCGGTTCGGTGCCGCGGCCGGTGAGCCGGTCGACCAGCTCCTCCCAGGACGGCGGCAGCAGCATCACCAGCTGCGCGTCCGGCCACGCCTGGCGGACCTGGCGCGCGCCTTGCAGTTCGATCTCCAGCACTGCCGGTGTGCCCGAGGCGATCGCGTCCTCGACGGGCTTGCGCGGCGTCCCGTAGAGGTTGCCCGCGTAGCGGGCGTGCTCGAGCATCTCGCCGTCGGCGATCATCCGCTCGAACTCCTCGGTGGAGACGAAGTGGTAGTGCACTCCGTCGACCTCACCCGGGCGCGGCGGCCTCGTGGTCGCGGACACGCTGAAGTGCACCTCCGGGACCTGCCGGCGCACCTCGTTGAGCACGCTGGACTTGCCGACCCCAGAAGGCCCGGAAACGACGGTGAGCCGAGGCTCGCCCTGGCGGACGGTCCTCGGCTCAGCGCCGGCTTGTGCGTCGATCACTCGCCGCTGAACTCGGTGAGCAGCGCCTTGCGCTGCCGCTCGCCCAGCCCGCGCAGCCGACGGCTGTTGGCGATCTCCAGCCGCTCCATGATCTGCTGCGCACGGACCTTGCCAACGCCGGGAAGGGCCTCGAGCAGGGCGGAGACCTTCATCTTGCCCAAGACCTCGTCGTTGTCGGCGGTCTCCAGGACCTCCGCCAGCGTGGTTCCGCCTCGCTTGAGGCGCTCCTTGAGCTCAGCTCGGGCGCGACGGGCGGCAGCCGCCTTTTCCAGAGCTGCTGCCCGCTGCTCCTCAGTCAGCTGGGGAAGGGCCACCATGTCCTCCGTGATGTGGGGTTTCTCTTGATCGGTGCGGGCGACGGTACCGAGTCCCGAAAAGCGGCTGCCCACGGGGGTCCCGGTTTTGTGGAACGGGTCAGTCCGCCCCACCGCCCTGGCCCTTGTGGTTCTACCCGTACAAGGCGTGCACGAGCACGGGGCCGCTGCAAGTCCTATCAACAAAGCCGCTGAAGTGCACTAATCTCGGCCAAACTTGTCGGAATGTGTCCGATTTCCGCACAGTTGAGCCACGTGAGGGGCATCTCCGCAGGTCACAACGGCGCAAAACGGTCCCCAACCGGACCCCGTTCGAGCGCGTGTTCTATGATAGAAGTTGATCTTGAAGCTTCCACACGGCGGAAGGGGCGGACGCGTCATGCGGCACTCGAGCACTCACCAGGCCCACGCCGCCAGACGCATCCCCGCAAGTGGATCCGCAGCGAGCAGGCTTCGGCACTGGCCAGGCGGGCGCTGACCCGGACCCCTCGGCCCCGCAGGTCAGCGCCCCGCGTGCGCGGTCAGCTACCGCCGGTGTCGGACAGGTCGCCCGACCAGCCCTTCGTACCGCCCTGGCCCGCGGGCGCGCCGCTGCGGTCGTACCCGTCGTAGTACGAGCCGGAGTCCGAGTCGTAGGTCTGCTGGTCGTACTGCACATACCCCAGACCACCACGGATGACCTGGCTTTCGGCGTTGAGCACGTTCGCGGCACGGTCCATGTCGTCGGCGTGGCGTCCGCTGTAGCCGGCGTTCTGAGCCCAGTCCTGACCGCGCTTCCCGACCCCGTTCGTCACTGCCCGACCTGCATCGTCGGCACCGTGCGCCCAGCGGAGCCCGGTCCCCGCGAGGTTGTCCGCGCCCCTGCTCAGACCGGCCGCTGCCTCGGACGTGCGACCAGCGGCCGCTGCCAGGCCGTCCGAGGCCCGCGCCGTGCCACCGGCAGCAGCGCTCAGCGCATCGGAGCCCGCCGAGACCTTGCTCCCCGCCGAGAGCATGCTGCCCGCAGAGGCTGGAGCGGTCGAGGCGGCCTTCGTACCAGCGGCGGTCAAGTCCGCACCGATCTTCGCACCGACCTCGGCCATGTCGTCGAGAACGCGAGCCAGCATCGTGCCCGCCTTGCCGAGCTTGGCGAGCAGCTGGCTGATCTTCGCGGTGATCTTCGCGATCGTCGCGCCCACCCGACCGGCGGCGTAGGCGAGGTAACCCGCCACCGTCGCACCGAAGCTGACCACCGAACCCGCGAGAGCCGCGAGGGCTCCCTTGACCAGTTCAGCGACGATCGCAGCGATGATGTCCCGGACGATCGCCCGACAGGTCGCGACCATCGTGCCCGCGGTGGCGATCGTCGCCGAGGCGCTCCCCGCGCTCATCGCCATGGCCTGCAGCCCCTCGGTGTAGGCCTTCACCTGCTTGGCATAGGCGTCCTTGGCCGGTCCCGACCAACCGCTGGTCTGTTGCTCGGCCCGGCTCGGAAAATCGCCGGCGAGCCCCTGCAAGTCCGCCTTGATCGCCAGCCAGGTGTCCGCGCCTTCCTTGATCACGTTCGGATCGCCGGCGAGGAAGTCGAGCAGTTCACGCAGCGGCGCCAAGTGCTCCATCAACCACCCGACACCCGCTGCCAGCGCGGTGCCGACCGGATCGATCACCGTCACAAGACCGTCGAGAGCGAGAACGCCTGCGCTGGCCGCGAAGTCGCCCCAGTCACCCTGGTTGATCGCGTTGGCCGTGGCCCGTGCGGAGTCAACCGGACCCGCGCCCGCGCTCCAGGAGCTGGAGTCCAAGGACGGCGTTCCGGTGTCGACGAACATCGAGGACATCCAGATCACCACTCGATCTCCGCCAGGCACGAGGCCTGGGCGCTGTCTTCAGCGGTGTAGGCGTTGGCGCAGGCGCCCACGGCCTCACCGAGCTTCTCAGTGCGTTCGGAGAAGGTCCTGAGCTGCTCGACGGCTCGTTCCGATGTGGTACGCGCCTGGAGGGAGAACGCTTGCCCGACCAGACCGAAGGACTCCACGCCGAAGCTCACCGCGTTCCCCTTGTCGGCGGCATCGGAGATCTTGCCTGCGAGCTCTGCCAGGTAGTTGCCGTGGGCGTTCAAGGCTTCGGGCTTGACCGCGAAATGACTCATACCGGGTTCTCCTCGTCAGCGCAGGAACGACTGTGGTGGTTCATCGTCGGAGTCGTCGGCGGGCCTGCGGCTCTCGGCCGCAGCGGCGTCGGGGTCGGCCGGCAGCTGCGAACGCAGGAAGTCGAGCCCGCTCTTCCCCGCCACCGGTTCGACTGCTTCCACCACTCGGCCCGCGATCTTCGCTTGCGCCTCGCCTGCCAGCTGGAGGATCGTTTCCTGCAGTCGTTCGGGACCCCGGCTCAACGCCGTCTTGTCGAGGTGCAGGTCTTCGAGGGCGCCGTTGGCGCTCACGGTCACGGCGACCGCCCCGTCCGGCTCGGCGGCCGTCTCGCTCATCTCCTGCAGGGTCTGCTGAACCTCCTGCGACTGCCGCACCATGTCATCTGCGCGTTGCTGCATCGACGCGAGCCACTGCTCTGGTGACTGCTCCACCGCTCCTGCTCCTTCCCCAGTAGGCACTACGACGTGGCCGCGCCCTCGACGGTTCCGCCTGATCGGTTTCGAGACCTGCCCGTGACCACCAGGAGCCTCTGGCCGAGGGCGCTCACCGCGAGTGGGATCGCTGCCGCCCCCAGCACCCCAGGCCAGTTGGGCGACCCCACCACGAGGACGAGCACGGTCGCGACCAGGCCGACCACGCGCAAGACGTTTCCCCACCGCCTGCACCGCTCCTGCCCGGTCGGCCCGAGCTCGGGAGGCGTCTCGTGGCCGTGGCGCCGGCGGCTCCCAGCCACCCCGGCACCGACTGCGAGGCAGAAGTACCCGAGCAGGATCGTGATGACCGCACATCCTGGAAGCACCGGGGGTGCGGCCGTCGCCACACCGCCGGCAAGCACCAAGGCCCAGCCGACCGGGAACACCAGCGGTTGCCACACCTGCAGCCGCCGCGCACGTCGCCGCCCGGTCCACTGGTCAGCGAAGGGCGAAGGCAGCCACCGCACCTCCACGCCCATGAAGGCGAGACCCAGGAACGGGATCAGCAAGGCCCAGCCGAGGCCCGCGAACGGCTTCGGCGTTTCGACGGTGATCATGTGCCCGCGGTTGTCGACCTCGCGCCACGCGACGGGCGCGGCCTCGCTGCGGTTGCGGGGAGTCATCTCCGAGTGCTTGAAGGAGGCCCTCTCCTGGCTGCCGTCGTCCCAGGTGATCACGGCGTCACACCGCCAGTACCAACCGAACCCGGAAGACCCCACCGGACCGGTTCGCTCGCAGTGCTGGGCTAGTGCGCTTCCTCGCTGGGTGATGGCTCCGTCCGAGGCCAAAGCTCCTGAGGCGACGAAGGCGGTGTAGCACGCGAGCAGGGCGACCAGCCGGACGACCACCTGCCACGCGACGTAGGCGAGACGCCATCCCTTACCGGTGGTCGACCACTTCTCCACCGCAGCCCCGTTCTCACAGCTCACCCACCACCCCGCAGATCTCCTGCCGGCGACCCCACTGGCACTTCCGCGCTCAGCCGTCACGCCGCGCGGTCGCCAACCTCCAGGCGAGGAAGGCCACCCCTACGGCGATCGCGGCGTAGGGCGCGTGGTCCGGCTCGCGGACGAAGACAACTCCGAGGACCACCACGACCACGATGGAGATGGGGGCTTTCCGCCAGTCCCGGTACCCCGGCCGTGCTTCCCTGGGCGTTTCCTCGTCCTGTGCCACGAGCCCATGCCTTCCACCGTCGTTCGATCAACCGGCCAGAACCTAGCAGGCGGTTGCGAGCGCTAGACAGCCTTCACCTCACCCGCGCGGCCACCTGACCGGCGGTTACCCGGTCGCGACGGAGCCCCGGGTACCGGGCACCCGGGGCTCCTGCTGGACCACTCCGTCAGAACGTCTTGGCGAGGTCGTTGACGCGGCCGGCCATGCGCTGCCGGTCGATCGGCGCGATGGTCGTCCACGCCTCGTCGCTGCGGTGGCTGTTCTCGATCATGTACCAGCCCTTGGCGTTGGCGAAGAAGTTGGTGACCATCGGGGCGCGGTGCCGCTTGCCCTGCCCGTCCATGACGGCGTAGCCGACCTGCGCGTAGGCGTTGCGCGCACCACCCGCCATCTCCACGAGCACCTTGGCCTCGTCCCGTCGAACCCCTTGCCGCGCGAGCCCTTCGGCCATCTCGCGGTCGTTTCCGGCCGACTTGGCGGCGGCTTCCATCGCCGAGCTGCGGAGCGATACCCCGCGGCCCGGGCCGGCCTTGACGTCGTCGGGCAGCACGCTGAGGATCGCCCGCACCATCGAGTCCGCCGGCAGCGTCTGCACGGTCACGGCGTCCTCGGTGAGCACGGCCAGGGTGGCGTGGCCGCGGGTGCAGGCCACCATGCCCGCGACGATGCGCTGGCCGCCGTCAGCCGTGCGCTGCCGGAAGTTGATGTCGAAGGCACGCTCGTAGCGGGTGAGCGGCAGCAGGGCGCCCTGGATGTCCTCCTCGCGCATCTCGTTGCCGAAACCCAGTTGCTGCAACTCCCCGCGCGCGCGGGCCTCGACCTGGCGCCGCTCGGTTTCGAGGATGCCGTCGGGCAGGACGTTGAGCACGAGAGGCTTGGTGCCGAGGTTGAAGTACTTCCACGCCTCGTGGAAGCCCTGCTTCGACAGCTCGATCTTCACCGGTTCTCCCCAGCCAGAAAGGGTGGACGGCACAGCCCCGAGAGCGTCCACGATTTGATCTGAGTCGTTCACTGATCCGTCCAGTCTTCAGCCGTTCGGAAGCCTTCGGAGCACGGCCGTCCCCCATGGCCTGAGCACTGAGCGTCCGTGGTGGTGCAAGAGCCAGTGGGCGGCGCCGGAACGGCACCGCCCACTGCCTGATCTGCTATTTCGAGCTTCAGCGCTGGTTGTCCCAGTCACCGAAGACCGGCGGCGCGACCCTCGGCAGGTCCTCGTCGAAGACGCCCTGGTCGCCGACGAGGTAGTCGGGGGTCTCGTGCTCGAGGTCGTCCTCGCCGTTCTGGCCCTGGCCGCGCGCACCCGCGGCACCGGCACCGGCACCACCGCGGCCACCGGCACCACCGGCTCCGCCCACACCGGCACCGGAGGCCCCACCGAGGCCACCCATGCCCGCACGACCACCAGCACCCATACCGGCACCGGCACGTCCGCCGGCACCAGTACCCGAGCCGGCCCCCAGGCCACGACCCGCACAGGCACCACCACGGCCACCGGCACTACCCGCACCAGGCCGCATGCCACCCGCACCCGGCGCACCGGTACGGCCCAGACCCGGGCCACCGGGATACCCAGGCGTGCCCGGACCACCCGGCACACGACCAGTGCCACCGGGGTTCTGGCCCGACCCCGGGCCCCCGCCACCCGGCAGGTTCGCCCAAGCAGCACCCGTCCCAGCGGACCCACCACCGGAAGCGCCACCAGCCCCAGCACCGGAGCCGGCAAGAGAACCGCCACCGCCGCCAGAACCACCAGCCCAAGCACTGGAGGTCGACGCAGGAGACGACGAGCCAACGCCACCGACGCCGGGACCGGGGGTGCCCGTCACAGTGGTCTTCATCCCGCCGTCGGGCGGCGGCGTGAACACGGCACTGCCGGAGACGTTGTTCTGGCTGCTCTCCTGGTAGGTGCTGAAGGCCTGCACGGCTTCCTGCCGGAGCTTCTCGTTGTGCGCCTTCGCGTCCTCAGCGTCGGTGGAACCAGTCCAGAAGCTGTCCCAGCCCTCCTCGATCCAGGAGTCGTCCGGAACGTCCTGCTCTTCACTCTTGCCCGGAATCGAGGATTGGACCTTGGCGAATGCTTCGCCCTGCGAGGTCATCTGCTCAGACTGCAGCTTGGCGCTGTCGGCAGTCACCTCAGTCCACAACACGACTGGCATAGCCTGGTTCTGCATCGCTTCACCAGACTCGGATTGCATGACCGCGCCGACTTGCTTCAGCTTCTCCTCGACCCGGACCTTCAGGTCGCGGAGATACTGGTCTTCGCTGTTCCATGCACGAGATGCGTCGTACGCGGCCTCCGCCCCAGCGCCGCTCTCCACCCACTTGCGCATCTGCGAAAGCTGAGCGCCTTCAAAGCTCGCGGGCTCCAGATGCCTCTGATCGGTCATTCCCTGCCCCCTCAAGCACTGGGAAGATTCTGAACGGCTGCCTCAGCCACCTGCTTGGAAATGTCACACGGATTAGGAGTGCCGGTCCTCGACAAAGTCTCGATCAACAGTGAGCCCTCGTCGGAGACATCAAGCACGAGAATGCAGTTCGTCGGGTTCGTGCCGATCTGCCCAGCTGGGTAACCGGCGACCTCGACGTTCTGAACGTCAGTCATGCCCGCGGAGAAGTCCTGCAACGTCTGGCTCTTGTCGGCAGCCACGAAGGCAGACCAGCCACCGTTCGTGCCTGCCTCACCCGCCTGATAGTTGCAACCAGCCGTCCCGTGCAGGTCATTCGGGCGTGGCGCTTGATCGGCACCAAGGGCGTTTGCCTGTTCAGCGGTCACGACGGAGCACGCATCCGGCACGTCAAGAGACTTCGCCGGGGCCGTACGAGCCGACGTCGACTCAGGCGCAGGGGGCTCCGCTGGAGCAGTAGTTCCAGGGTCAGTAGCGCCACCGCTGCTGGAACAGCCGGCCAGCACAAAGCTGGCAAACAGTGCTCCCGCTGCGAGTCCCTTACGCAACTTTGTCCTCCTTGTGAGTTGGTCTCAGGACCTGAGGCTGTCAGCCGAGTTCTGGTCGTCCGTACGAGTCTGCTGCGCGCTTGCCCGCAGGTTCGCGGCGGTGTCGCGGAAGACTTTCGCCAGCTTCAGATAGTTGTCGGCGTATGCCATGTCGTTACCCGCGCCAACCTGTCCGTACTTGTTCGCAGCTTGGATGCTCACAGGGTCCTTGCCAGGCGCCTTGACCCGCGCCAGGTAGTTGACCTCCTGCTGACGGTCTTCCATCTCTTGAGCCTCGTGCTCAAAGAAGCTTGCTACCTCGTCGACCTTGTCGGGGTCGATCCGCATCGCACCGCCCGCGGACTGCGCTTGAGCAAGAGCAGCCTTGTCCGCCATGCGATCGACCGTCTCTGCGATCTGACCCCACACGTTCGGAAACATCAGCTCGCGCCTCCCTCGCTGCTCACGCTGAACTCCCCTTGTCCACGTGCCGCCGCGATGAGGGCGACGGACATCCACTTGCCAGCGTGGCAAACGTTAGCGCACAGATCCACGCGCGCGTAGCGATGTTGGTCAAAACAGGAACCGGCAAACGAGTGAAATGGGTCTCAGATCATCCACAGGGCCTTCCCCGCCTTGAAGGCCTGTGCTTCAGCCCCTACCGACTGCCCCTACGACACGACGACGGTCCACGCAGATCTCCGGAGAGAGCAGATCGACGGCAGGTCCGATCTCCGCCTCCCCCAGACCTGCATGTCACGCGCACTGCCTCCCCACTGCGAGAGCGAGGCGCCTGCCGAGCGCGCCCCAGCTGCGCAGAAAGAACCAGCAGCTGCGTCCCGGGCACGCCTCCGCTGGGGGCGATCACGAAGAGGGGGCTCACCACTCCAGCAGGTGGCTGATCTCTTCCCAGCGTTTCCTGCGCGCGTCGGTGGCCTTCAGGACTGCGATGCCGAAGAGCACGAGCACGAGCACCGCGATGCTCAGCGTGACGTAGTAGCGCGTCCCACCAGCGGGTTCGGAGGAGCTCAGAGCTCCGACCAAGGTGATCACGCCGACGACACCGTGGAGGAACGCCAGACCGAATTGCCTGTTGAACTTCTTGGCCCACATCCTGTGGCGCTCGCGTGCCCAGTTGAGCTCTCGAGGCGACAAGCCGGCTTTCGGCACGAACGGGCCGTCGCTGGGCGACAACGCCGTCGTCTGCGGATGCGCGAGAACCAGGATGCGGCCCGCGGAACTCGAGATCACACGGACGACGGTCAAGCCGGCGGAGTTCACAGCCATCCCGATATCCGTCAGCGACAGAACCGTGTACTGAGTGGTGTCCAGGTGGTAGCACCCTTTCTCGTCCGTCTCAGCATCCCTCAGCTCCGCGTTGAGCCGGCTCAGGGAATCACCCTTGTCCAGCATTGGCCTGCTTTCCTGCTGAGATCAGGTCGAAGCGCAGCAGCCAGGCCTTCTTCCCGAGCTCGTCGTCCCGATATGCCCAGCCGTACTTGCGGAGCAGCTCGATGATTTCGGGCATCGGAAGCTCCCGGTACTCCAGCCAGTCGATCTCGACTGCCTGCTGGCGCGTTCTCTGCTCCTCCGCTACCTGCTCCAGCTGGGCCAGCTGGCGTGCTCTCCTGCTAGCGCGAACACCGCGAGGAGTACCCAATGCGGTCGCAACAGTGACCACAGCGAAGAAGACCAACGAAGGGACGAAGATCCACAACGCGATGTCGTTGGCGAGATCCTTCGACACGTCACCCTGCCTTCTTCGCGGTACGGACAAAGCGCAGCATCAAACTCCCGTACCGACTGACCTCACCGGTGAATCGGAAACCCTCGCGCTTGGCCAGTTCCTTGATCATGTGGTCGGACAGAGGGTGCGCACGCCAGACCGTGACCTCTACTTGCCCATCACCCGCTCGACGACGGTCCGCCAAGTCCCGCCTCACCGAGGCGACACCGCGCTCCGTGTTCTGGAAACGCGCGACTACGCGTTCAAGCGCCACCCACAGCATCACTGCGGCGAAAAGCAAGCCCCCGATGAGCGTGCCCACACCTGTCAACTCCTCTGCACATCCGAACGGTTACAGGCCTGCAAGCCGGTCCGCGATCGTGGTTCGGGACGGATCGGTGAACGAGATGCTACGAGCGATCCCGTCCAACATCGCAATGTAGTGAGACCAGTCGTCGAGCGACTCGCTCGTGACCCCGACAACTACCAGGTGTTGCCCGCCGGGGACAGGAAAGAGCACCTGCGCCTGCCGAACCCGGCGCTCTTCCTCCTCTGCTCGGGCGCTCAAGGTCACTGGCAGGACGACCTTGACCTCCTCCCCGACGACGGCCGCCTCACCGGCCGGGTAGTCGGCTAAGCCGACCTCGCGTGTCGTTCCCGGCTGCTTGAGCGCGTTCACGAGAACCGGAAGAGGCTGAGTCCCTGACAACGCAGCTTCCTGGACGAGGATGCTGAACTGCGCAACCGCTAGCTTCGAAGGATCAGCTTCCGAGCGGGCTACACAATGCGCGACGTACACAGCGGCTTGCCTGCGGAGCTGGGACAACATCGCTTCCTGCACATACGCCACACGGAGCGGTTCAGTCCCCGAATTATCAGACATGACCGCGGTGGCATTGTCGACGGCACGTCGGAAACGCTCGGCCGGGGCTTCGTCCAGGTCCAGCTCGTGGAATTGATCAGGCACTTTGAACCACAGCGGCGCACCCAGGTCAGAACCTGCCTCCGCAGCCAGCACGATTACGAAGCCCCCTTGATGGACAGACCGCTGAGCACTCCTGCCACAGCTCCACTGACATTCTTGGCGTCCGTAGTAGCCTGATCATTGGAAATCAAGCCGGCAGCCGCAGGAACCTGCAGCGCAACGCTGGTCCCTCCTTGGAAGGCCTTGGCGACGTTGTGCTGAAGCTCGACCGGCGCATGCGCCGTGACAACCTTGTCAGCGAGGACGTCGAAAGCCTTCGCAGGCTCTTGCGCTGCTTCACCGGCTTCTTGCGCGAACGCGCGGCCGCCCTTGTAAACGGCTTCGCCAGCTGTGTCGAGCATCCCGGACGCACCGGTTGCGCGGCTGACGTCTACCAATCGATCCGCACCTGCGACAACATCCCCTGCTGCGTTGAACCCCTTCGATATCGCCCCTACGCCGGGGATTAGTCCCGCGACGTCACCACCGAGCGAGATCCAACCATTCATGTCGTCGTACTTCTCGTTCACGACCATGTCCGCACCGTGTGCGGCGAGTGCCACGCCCCCGGCGATCAGCGCGACCGGTCCAGCGATGGGAGCGCACACGGGAATGAACGCTAGTGCCCCGGCAACTGCCGACACGATCCCGGCTATGTCACCGATATCGCCGAGATGGTCTTTGAACCACTTGCCGGCGTCGTCCCACATATCCGACAAAGAGTCGAAAAACGGCTTGTTCGGGGCCTTCTGCGCAGCGTCGTTGAGCTTGTCCGCGCAGGTTCGGGCGTCATCTTGCCACGTGTCCTGCAAGTCACCCGCCTTGCGGCGGATGTCCTCGACCTCGTCCCAGGCGTCGTTCGCAGCGTTGATCTTCTGCACGGCGGCGTCACGCAGAGCCGGGTCGTCGGCGTTGTGCTGTGCCGCGTTGCGAGCGTTCTCGGCCGCCTTCGTCTTCGCCTCGTAGTTCTGCAGCGCAAGGCGTGCCCGCTCCTCCAGCCGTGAAGCCTCGGTCTGGTGCTCCTGAAGCCGGTCGCCCCAAGTCGCGAGCGCTTTGCTCGCTTTGTTGAGGGACTCCTGCGCATCGGCGAGGTACTGGGGAAGCTCTCCGAGGCTGCCGACGAATGCCTTGGCTGCTTCGCCTTTCCACACGTCCTCCTGGTTCTTCACCGACACCAGGACTTCGTGAGCTTCGCGCGAATAGGTCGCAGTGTCGTCGAGCTGCTTGGCGACCGAACGCACTGCGGCGACGTCGCCGCGCGCCGGGTCGAATCCCAGCGATGGGTACTTACCGCTCATCGGGCACCCCCAGGATGACCATTGCCCGCGGTCTCCGCCGCGACGTCTCCGGACATCTTCTGAAGGCTCGTGGCGATGGAGTTGTCCAGCTCAGCGTAGGCATGCTTGGAGGCGTCGAGAGCGCCCTTGATCTTGTCGACCGCCTCGCGGAGCTTGTCCAGGCCTTCTTCCCAGTCCAAGCGGAAGTCAGAACACGCCTCGTCGAGCTCGGCCGGCCCCAGGCTTCCCGGCAAGCCGCCCTTCATCCTCTTCGTCGCACCTTCGATGTTCTCGATAGTCCGATCAAGGTTCTTGCCCAAGGCGTCAAGGCCGCCGATATCGACCGAAAAGTCCGACACTCGGTGTCCCCCACAGACAGGTTTCCGCCAGCAAACGGGACACACCGTATCGTGCACAGCCACCGATAGAGGACGATCCAGTGAGATGTGCTCAGCGCAACGGTCTGATCGACTCAGGCGAACATCAGCGAGGTTGCGGGTTGAGCATGCTCCGCCCGATGAACATGTCGATCAGGGACAGCGCGAACGGACTCCACAGCAGCACGAGGCAGACCACCACCGCGCCTACGACGCGCGGCCTCGGTGAGCTCGGCATCTCAACAACACCGTTCTCAGGGGTTTGAGCGGCCGCCACCTCCCAGGCCGCCAGGGACCGCATCTCGGCGTTGGGAATGACGAACCAGATCCCTGTACCCGGCTCGTCAGCGGACTCGCGCTTCAGGCTGCGGGATCAGGTCCTGACCTTCGCGTAGTTGCACGTGCCGTCTTCTTCGTCATCGCCGTTGACGAGGCAGAAGTGGGAGTCGACGCTCTGCCCTTCAGGAGATCCAGGTTGAGTTCTTGGAAGACCCGTCGTGCCGGTAGAGGTGCTTGCCGGCGATGGAGACCACGACTCCACGGTCGTCCGCCTAGCGGTCGGTGATTCGAACCGGGTCACCGTCGGCTCATAGAAGGGCTCACCAGCGCCGATTCTTGACGTCTCCCCACTCGAGGGTTTTGACGACCTCAGCACCCGACTGAGCAGCGGTAACTGCCTAGGCAGGACCGTAGGTGATAGCCGTCATCGCAAGGCACGCGGCGACACAGGCTGACGATTGCAGCACCTTGTTCGTATGAAGTCTCCCCAGTTCGACTACCGGTTTCACCGGCCCTCCGAGACGCTGTCGATGCCACTACAGAGGTGCAACGTGCAGGCTTGTCCATTGATGGCAACGCGTCGGAATTCAGTCCGCGTCATCCGGTTCGTGACATCGTGCCCTTGAATCCACGACACTGTCCTCGGCTCGGGACCGATGAGTTCCTCCCGCTGCGCTGGTCTACCCAGGGGTGGTGCACGCGGAGGAGGGGATGGCATGGCGAAATCCGTCCTGTACATGTCGATGTCGCTCGACGGCTTCATCGCCGGTCCGGAAGACGGCCCGGGAAACGGGCTTGGCGACGGTGGTCATCGGTTGCACGAGTGGCTCGGCGAGGTGGGTTCCGAGCACCCGCACTTCGACCCGCCGGGGGTGAGCGGGCAGGTGTTCGCTGAGGTCATGGCTACGGGCGCGGTCGTCGTTGGCCGGAAGACGTTCGACTACGCCGGTCACTGGGGCGGCGACCACCACGGTGTGCCGATCTTCGTGCCCACGCGCGGCACACCACCAGAGCCGCAGAGCAGCTGGGTTCACTACGTGCCGGACGCCGCGACCGCGATGCGCGAGGCGAAGGCGGCCGCCGGTGACGAGGACGTGATGGTGCACGGCGCCCACCTCGCCCAGTCGCTGCTGCGCGAGGGCCTGCTCGACGAGCTGGAGATCCACCTGGTCCCGGTCGTCCTCGGCGGCGGGCGCCGCTTGTTCGGGCCTGACCACGTCGAGTTCGAGCTGACGCGCGCGCTCGAGGCCCCCGGCGTCACACACCTGCGTTACCGAGTGCTGGCCGCATCGTGACAGCGGCACCCGCACCGGCCTCGTCCACATCGTCGTCCCGCGCGAGTGCAGCCCCGAGTGCTTGCCCGGTGTCCGCAGGTCGCCGAGCTGTCGGTCCCGAGAATTGCCCACGCGCCTTTTCCGCCGGTAGACGGCCGGTAACGGAGCCGTCTCGTCCGGAACACGCCTTGCCGGTCGACTTGTTCTGGGGCAGGAGCCTGACACAATCCGCAGCATGAGTTACGACCCGCGCGACCCCTACGACCGGAACGACCCCGGGCGGTATCCGTACGGGGACGACTACGGGGACCGGCGGCCGCCTCGTCGTCCCGGGCAGGTCGGGGAGACCATCGCGCGGATCGTGCGGATCGTCGTGTCGATCGTGGTGCTGGTGTTCGCGTTGCACGTGCTGTTCGTGGTGCTCGACGCGAACCAGAGCAACGAGTTCGTCTCCTTCATCTACACCTTGGCGCAGACCTTCGTGCTGGGCCTCGGGGACGTCTTCACCCCGGACGACGCGCTGCTCGGTGTGGTGCTGAACTACGCGCTCGCCGCTCTGATCTGGTTCATCGTCGGCCAGATCATCATCAAGATCGTGCGCAAGTAGCGCAGCGCCATGTCGCCACCGTCGAGCTTCCCGCAGTGCGAGCTGTGCGGGGGCACCTTCGTCGGAGGGCTCGCGTTGACGAGCCACCACGAAGTCGGGGTGCACCCGCGCCGGAAGACGCAGTGGCTGCCGATGTCGGGGTTGAGCGCCGTGGTGTGCCTGGGCTGCGGCAACGCGAAGTTCTTCGCCTCGCAGCTCGACAAGCTCAGGAAGCACGCTCAGAAGCGCCCCGACCACTTCGACTGGTGAGCGCGGCGAGCAAGGTCAGCTCCTCGGCGCTGTCGCATGATCTCGAACGCCTGACCTGAGCTGCCTTCGACACCAGGACGTTCGCGGTGGAGGGCCAAGGCCGACCTGCGGGTGGCCGCGGTGACCGTGTTCCCCGTTCGGGGTCGGTCGTCCGGCCACCGACGACCCCGCTCCGTCGAGAGGTGGGGCCTCAGCCTCGCCGGCCCCGGGGTGCGCCGCATCTGCCCCGCCCCGACGTTGCGGTGTGCTCGACGGGCCGAACGCTCTCCGACCAGTCCGTCGGCACGCTCCGGGAACCCGTCGCCTCGGCAACCCCGCCCCCGCGAGCTCCCCGCCCACCCAGGTCCGGCGTCCAGCCCAAGGGCTCCCTCGCAGTCCTCCGTTGAACTGGCCACCGGCCAACGACTGCTCGATGGCGCCAGGCCATCGCGGACCTCACCTGCGAGTCCGCACCCGCGAGCTCGCGTGCCTCGTCGGTCCCTCCGGGTGCGGCACAACCGCAGGCCGGCGAAGATCTCCGGCGAGCAGGACGGCGGCCATCGTGCACCGGATCACCACGTCTGACCAGCTTGCACGGCTGCTGCTCGAGCTCGCGTGATCGATCCGGTCGTCCGCCGGATGGGCCGATCGGGCCAAAAGCCGTACAACACCGCGGTTTTCCCGGGTAATGTTCCTAGACTACGCGTTTCCTCCGGCGGATAGGAGTGCGATGCGCAGTGATCGAGACGCCCTGGGATTCGACGGAGCACCTGAGTTCCTGACGTGGCTCTTCTCGCTCGCCCGGCGCCCACGGCCGTTCCGCGCGGAGGAACCACTCCCCCTCGTCCACGTCCGCACGGCTGAAGGCTCGGCCTACGCGTTCCTGTCGGCGCTGCACCAGCACTGGACCAAGCACCGGTTGCGCGGAGCGCGCCGGATCGCGCTGGTCCCGGCGACGCGGACGGCCGAGAGCGACGCGGACGGGCGCAGCGACGAAGAGCGGTTGCTGGCCTCAGCGGCGGTGCACTTCTTCCAGCGGCGGCGAGGACGGCGGCTGGGACCGGGAGCGCGGCACTTCGCGCTGGCCTCGTGGCTGGTCTCGCTGCGCCGCGAAGCGACCGATCGCACCTCCGACGCCGACAGCCCGAGCCTGTCGGAGAAGGAGGTGAGCAGGCAGCTCCGAGCGCACTTCGCCGGGTACGAGATCGTCCACGACGAGGGCGGACGCACGCACCGCAGCAGTGTGCCCCTCGCCGCCATCAGCGACCTGCCCTGGTGGATCAAGCTGCCGGCGTTCCTCGTGCCGCTGGCGTCGAGCATCGCGGCGATCCTCTTCGGGCCGCACAAGTGGTTCGAGCACCGCGGCGGACGACGCCAGCAGCGCGATGCGGAGCTGCTCACCGGCAGCCTGCTCGACCTGGCCCGCCGGTTCGCCGGCTTGGAGGGCGAGGCGCCGAGCGAGTCGCAGATCCGTTCCCTGCTGACCGACGCCCTGCTGGAAGACCTGCGACGCGCGCACGGCAAGAAGGTGTTGTTCGGCCGGCTCAGGCGCGGGCCGACCCACCCCGTCCTGCTGTTGGAGTGCGAAGGCGGCGAAGCAGCGGTCACCCTGCTCAAGACCATCGCCGAGGTGCGCAACGCTCGTCCCCGGCGAGGTCCGTTCAAGCGCGATCCGCTGCTGGTGGTCGCCGCGGGACCGCAGTCGGCCACCGACATCGACCCGCGCGTTCCCGACGTCGCGCAGGCCGGGAGCCCGGAGACCGCCTACGAGGACTGGCGCAGGAACTTGGAGGAGAGGTACGCGAAGCGCGAGCGCGTGTGGCTGCTCCCCTTCGAGCTTCCCGAAGCCTCCCCCGCCCCCACGATCCACGACCGCGTGCGACGCACCCGGCCACCGCTGCGCATCCCCTGGACCTCCTTCGCCGCCATCGCCGCGCTCGTCGCAGGCCTCATCGCGGTTCCCGTCACCAGCTACGAGTTCTGCCGCCCTCTGTGGTCCCCGTCGGTGGCGCTGTGGCCGCCCGGCATCCGCGACGACCTGAGGCGGGAGCAGCTGCCTCACGGTGACGACCAGTGCGTCGGGTTGGCAGACGGCATACCACCGCTCGTGTCACGGGAGCTGGACCAGCCCCTCGACGAGATCGCCAAGTACAACGCGAAGGCCGAGTCGGATCCCGACCACCTCACCGTGGTGCACCTGACCATGTTCTCCCCGGGCACCGACCAGGGAGTGCGCGCCACGCGAGAGGAGCTGCGCGGCATCGCGATCGCGCAGCGGGAGACGCTCGGCCTCGACGTGCCCGTGCGGCTCCTGCTGGCCAACGCCGGCGCGAGGATGCAGTTCGCCGACGTGGCCGCCGAGGAGATCGTCGACGCGAAGCACCGGGGCGAGCGCATCGCCGCGGTCGTCGGGCTCGGGCTCAGCACGCACACGACCATCGAGGCGGTCCGCATCCTCGGCCGGGAAGGGATCGCGTCGGTGGGATCGGCGACCACCGCCGAAGGCCTCGCGCAGGCCTCGCAGTTCTACTACCAGGTCAGCCCGGACAACAACCGCCAAGCGCAGTTCGCCGCGCGGCACGCCAAGGACCAGCTGCACGCCCGACGGGCACGCATCTACCACTCCGCCGACCCGAAGGACATCTACAGCGCCGAGCTCGCACAGGCGATGGAGCAGGAGCTCACGAACGCGCAGGTGCACGTCGTGGAGAAGGAGGGTTATCGGGTCACCGCTGACGGGCCGGGTGAACGGGTCCACCAGCTCGGGCGGAACGCGTGCCAGGCGACGCAGGTCGACGGGGAGATCGTCGTCTACACCGGGCGCGCGGAGGAGTTCGAGGACTTCCTGGTCGGGATGCGGTCGCGCTGCCAGAACCAGTACCCGCAGATCCTGGCCGCCGACGACGTGTCCCGCTTCGTGCTCACCGGCAGGAGCCAGAACTACCCGGAGCTCAAGCTCGAGTACATCATGCTGGCCAGCAGCGCCATGTGGGGCGTGAACTGCGAGCGGACCCGCGCGCAGAGCAACTTCTACAAGTCCTACGAGGAGCTCTTCGGCCGGGCCTGCGACGAGAACCGCGACGGGCGCGCACTGCTGACCTACGACGCTCTGACCGTCGTTCGCCAGGCGGCGACGAACGTCCTCGCGCGCGATGCGGCGGTGCTGGACAAGCAGGGGATCGCGGCCGGGATGCACGAGATCAGCGGTAGGGGCGAGGTCACCGGCGTCAGCGGCGACCTGGACTACTCGGACCCCGACAACCCGCAGATCCCCGTGGAGAAGGCGATCCTGCTCCTGCGCGCGACGAGCGGCCAACCCTGCCTGGTCACAGCAGAAGGCAAGTTCAGCCCTCCCGAGGTGAAACCCGACTGCCCGGCCAGCGGGTGACGGCCGCGGGAGTACCGTCGGTGTTCCTCGTGCGAGCAGCACCACTGAGGACGGGAGGCCGGAAGTGCCAGGGGAACGCAAGAACGGCGACGTCGGGGAGATCTTCCGCATCTCGGAGGAGAACCGCCTGCTGGCCGCGGACATGTTCGCGTCGTTGACGCCGGAGCAGTGGCGGACACCGAGCCTGTGCGGTGGGTGGACGGTGCGGGAGGTGGCCGCGCACCTGCTCGCCCCGCTCGAGTCCCGCCTCACCTGGCCTCGGGTGCTGCTCAGCGTCCTGCGCTACCGCGGTGACCTCGACCGCTACGTCGACGAGCAGACCCGCGAGTGGGCTCGTCGGCCCACCGACGAGCTCGTGGCCGGCCTGCGCCGTGGGGCCGGAACCCAGATGGACGTGCCGTTCGTCGGTCCCTACGGTCCGATGACCGACACCTGCATCCACTTGCGCGACGCCGCCCGGCCGCTCGGCCTCGACGTCAACCCGCCGCCCAGGTCGTGGCGAGCAGCGTTGGACTTCCTCGTCTCGAAGACCGGCGCTCGTGCCTTCTTCCCGGCCGCTCGTCTCACCGGCCTCCGCCTCACCGCCACCGACCAGGACTGGGCTGGGGGTGAGGGCACCGAGGTGTGCGGACCGTCCGAGGCGCTGGCCCTGGCGATCACCGGACGCCCGGTCGCTCTCGCCGACCTCGAAGGACCAGGCGTCGACGTCCTCAGCTCCCGCATCACGGCCTGAGTCCCTGACGCGCTCCACACCCAGCGCCAGTCCGATGTGGTCGGTGATCACTGCCGCACGACAGCGGTCTCGATCGTCACCTCTGATCCGGCGAGGAGGTCTGGAAGGGGCTCTTCGTGGAGGATCCCGAGGCGTTGGGTGGCTCGGGTGAGCGCCACGTAGAGGTCGGCTGCGCCCTGGGCGTTGCCGGTGAGGACGCGGGCGGGTTCGACCAGCAGCACCGCGTCGAACTCGAGGCCCTTGGTGTCCGACGGGACCACCGCGCCCGGCACGTCCGGCGGGCCGATGACGATGCTGGTCCCCTCCCGCTGCGACTCGGACTCGGTGAACTCGCTGATGCAGCGGGCGAATTCGGCCCTGCTCACCTGGCGGCGCCAGGGGCGGACTCCGCACGAGCGGACCGATTCCGGGGGCGTGACGTCCGGCGCGAAACCGGCGAGCACAGCGGCCGCGAGCTCCATGATCTCGGACGGGGTGCGGTAGTTGACAGTGAGTTCGCGGTCGGCCCAGCGCCCGGGCACGTAGCGGTCGAGCACCGCGCCCCACGTGGCCGCACCCGCCGGTGAGCGGCGTTGCGCGAGATCCCCGACGACCGTGAACGACCGGCTGGGACAGCGGCGCATCAGCACCCGCCAGTCCATCTCGGACAGCTCTTGCGCTTCGTCGACGACGACGTGCCGGTAGGTCCAGTCACGATCGGCGGCGGCTCGTTCCGCCACATCGCGGGTGTCGTGCTCGACGAAGCGTTCGGCCAGGTCCGCGGCGTGCAGCAGGTCCTGGGCCAGCAGGTGGTCCTCGTCGTCCATCAGGTCGTGGCGTTCGGTCTGCAGGATCTCCAAGACCCCGGCGGCGTACTCGGTCTCGGCTGCCTCCTCCGCGTTCGACCTGGGCTTCTTCACCTCACCCAGCAGGTCGACGAGCTCGTCGAGCAGCGGCACGTCGGACACCGTCCAGGCGTGGCCGTCGCTGCGGTACAACGCCTCCGCACCCACCGCGAGCAGCCGGTCCGGCGAGGAGTAGAGGTCGGCGAGCAGCTGTTGCGGTGTGAGCACCGGCCACAGCTCCTCCACGGCCGCCGCGAAGTCCGGGTGCTCGGCGAGCTCGGCCAGCAAGTCGGCGCGCACGTTCTCCCACGCCTCCGTGTCCTCCCTGGTCAACCAGCCCTTCCCGATGCGGCCGATGGCGCGTTCGGTGAGCACGTAGGTGACGATCTCGAGGAACACCGCGCGGGCCTCGTTGTGCGGGAGTCCGCTGTCGCGGGCCTCCTGCCGCGCCCACTCGGCGGTGGGGGCGTCCAGGCGCACCACCACGTCCTCCAGCTCGATGTGGCGAGGCTCCTCCGGCAACCGCTGCCGGTCGGCGATGGCCGCCCGCAGCACGTCGAGAACCTGCAACGAGCCCTTGACCTCGGCCGCTTCCGGACGATCTTCTGCGGTGACGTGCAAGCCGGGCACCAGGTCCCCGGTGGTCGCGAACACGACGTCGGACTCGCCCAGAGACGGCAACACGCGCCCGATGTGGTTCAGGAACGCCGGGTTCGGGCCGACGACCAGCACGCCGCTGCGCTCGATCCGCTCGCGATGCGTGTAGAGCAGGTAGGCGACGCGGTGCAGCGCCACCACGGTCTTGCCGGTCCCCGGCCCACCCTCGATGACCAGCACGCCCGGGTGGTCCAGGCGGATGATCCGGTCCTGCTCGGCCTGGATGGTCGCGACGATGTCGCGCATCCCTTCCCCTCGCGGCGCGTTGACCGCCGCGAGCAACGCCGCATCACCCGCCGCCTCCCCGTCCGGGCGGCCCAGCACCTCCTCCGTGTAGCCGGTGATCTCACGGCCCCGGGAGTGGAGTTGCCGCCGCCGGCGCATGCCTTCCGGGCTGGCCCCGGTCGCGGTGTAGAAGGGTCGCGCCACGGGGGCACGCCAGTCCACCAGCAGCGGCCGGTAGTCGTCGGCCTCGTCGAACAGACCGATGCGACCGATGTAGCGGCGCTCGCCGTCGACCGCGTCCAGGCGACCGAAGCACAGGCCGTGGTCGGCCACGCCCAGCCGCTTGAGCTCCCGGGCCTGCGCCCGCACCGCCACGTCGCGTTCCACCAGCGACGTCCCCGTGCCCCGCAGCGCCTCCTGGTAGCGGTCCTCGACGCGAGCGCGTTCGGCGTCGAGCTTCTCGTAGAGCTCGACGACGTAGGCGCGTTCGGACCGCAGTTCTTCTTCCCGCACGGACAATGCCCCTCGCATGTGATCGACTCCCCCATCCGGGCGCGGCGTTTTCGCTGGTCGCAGCCCAGGCGAAGCATTGTGCGGCACGACCCCGGCCTTGCCGCAAGTCCCCCACCCCCGGGTAAGATGAGAGCGGGACGAGGCGGGGATCGCCCTTCCCGGCGAGTTCTTCGCATCCTGCTTTCCGAACTCCGTCCTCTCCTTCCCGCCGATGACGCCTGTTCTGCCTCGCACGGTGGTCCACTCGCCGAGGCCCACAACCACACGCCCCGTGAGCGCGTGCGGACGCCGATCCCCCACTGGTCCAATGTGGAGGGGCGAGATCACGTGCTGCGCGGCAGGTTCCCGGAGTGAGCGTCACCGCGAGGTCGCCGTGGCACTGAGGCGCGGGACGCGGCCCTAGCGCGGCCACGCGCGGCTGACTGATCAGTGCCACCTCGAGCACGAGCGAAAGCACAGGGCACGGGTCGAACCTCGCGAGAACTTCGAATCGTCCCGGGCGGGTGACCGTGGTGGACGCAGGTGTGGAAGGTTCGGAGCGTGAGGCGTCAGGAGCTGGGGCTCAGTCGTCGCTGCCCCGGGTCTTCTTGTCCTCGGCCCGGGGTGCGGGCTCGACCGTCACCGTGACCGGGGTGTTCCCGGTGGCCGCCGGGACCGCGCGGACGTCTTCGGCGACCCGTTCGGCGGCGGCCATGATGGAACCGGCGTCGTCGGGGGCGAGCGTGCCGTCCGCGACGGCCTGGGCGATGTCGCGGTGCAGGGCGACGAGAGCGGTCTCCGCGTCGAGGCGGTTCTGCGCCAGCGCCGCGGCCTTGACCTCGGCGACGCGGGCGCTCAGCTGCGCGCGCACCTGCGGGTCCTCGCCGCAGCCGGCCAGCGCGAGCCCGACCAGGAGAAGGGCGGGCACCAGCCGGATCATCCGCGCACCAGCCTTTCCAGATCCTCCAGGTCGGCGGGCAGGCGTTCCGGACCGGGCGGACCGGAAACCGCTGGCAGTTCAGGTGTTCCGCTCGAGTCGGGCCAGAGGACCACCGCGAGCACCGTCACGACCGCGATCACCACCACGCCTGCGGCGATCGACGCCACGGGGCGTTGCTGGGAGGGCTGCTGGGTCGGCATCGACTGCGTCGGAGGGCGCTGCACGCGCTGCTGTGGAACTCGCGGAGGCGGTGCCACCACCGGCGCCGGGATCGGGGTGATCACCTCGGTGGTGCGACCGCTCAGCAAGTCACCGGCCTGCTCAGCGGTGATCCGGCGGGTCGGGTCCGAGATGAGCATCGCCAGCAGGCCGCGGCGCAGGCGCGCCGGGATGCCGTGAGGGACTTGGGGCGAGCGCACCAGTCGAGCCACCGCCGCGTCCGGACCGCCCGGGTACTCCACCCGGCCGGTCACGCACTCCAGCAGCACCAGGCCCAGCGCGTAGACATCGGCCGGAAAACCCACGGCACCACCGGAAACCTGCTCCGGAGCCATGTAGGTGGTGGTGCCCACGACCATGCCCGAGTCGGTCAGCCGCCCCGCGGCGTCCGCCAACCGCGACACCCCGAAGTCGGCGAGGAACGCGCGGCCGTCGTTGCTGAGGAGGACGTTGGTGGGCTTGACGTCGCGGTGCACGACGTCGTTGCCGTGCACGTACGCCAGGACGTCGGCGAGCTTCCCGCCGATGTCGGCGACGTCCTCGGGCTGCATCGGGCCGGTCTCGGCGACGTCGGCCAGCGTGCCGCCCTCGACCAGCTCCATGATCAGGAACAGCTCGTCCTCGTCGGCGCTGAAGTCGTGCACCGTCACCAGGCCCGGGTGGCTCAAGCCCGCCAGGATCCGGGCCTCCTCGGCGAAGCGCTTGCGCCCCAGCTCATCGGTCGCCGAGCGGAACACCTTGGCGGCCACGAGCCGCTGCAGTCGGGTGTCCATGGCCCGGTGCACGTCGGCCATCCCACCGCCGCCCAGGCGGGCACCCAACCGGTAGCGCCCACCCAGCAGCGGAGCATCGTCGGTCATGCACCCTCCGAACTCCTCACCCACTGACCCTATCGGGTGGCAGCACGGGGCCCAACGACTGGAGTGAGCAGCAATCATGGTGCGCTACCAGATCTTTACCGGCGGGTGACCCTCCACTGTTCCACGCCAGTACCGACCACCCGAACCCCGGCGAGTCCAGCTCGCCCCGGTCGTTCGCGAGACCGCACACCACCCCGGCGACCACCTCGAAACGGTGATGGCCCTCCGCGATCAAGGAACGCGCCGACCGCCTTCCACCACCGGAGCCCCACCGGAGCGACCTGGCACAACTCGCCGCCGCGCCCAGCCAGACATCCGCCTCGACGAACCCGATACCCAAGCCGTCGCGTCACCTGACCGGGTGCGCGGCGGAAGCGCGCGGGTAGGTGAACGAGGGCGACGCGGGCGTTGGGGACGGGAGGTCCGGTGTCGTGGGTCCGGGAGCTGCGCCCGGGGCGAGCCCCCGAGAAGCAGGCGCACCGGAGGGCGGGGGGCCGGAGCGCAGAAGGCACGAGAAACGGTGGGGAAAGAGGGCCTGTGCGCCGTGCGCACAGGCCCTCTTCGGGTGGGTCGTCAGATGCCGAGTTGGCGGTTGATGTCTTCCGCGATGCGGGCGTGGGCGTCCTGGAGGGACTGCACCGCGGGGCCTTGGCGCAGGACGTCCCGCGACGTGGTCGGCAGGACGTTCGGCAGAGCCCTGCCGAACAGGGCCTTGAGGTCCCGGACCGTCGCGCCCTGGGCGCCGAGGCCCGGGGCGAGGATCGGCCCGTTGAGGGCGGAGAAGTCCAGCTCGCCCGCCGGGATCGTGGCTCCGGCCACCACCCCGACGTGACCCATCGGTTCCTTGTCCAGGTTGGACTCCGCCGCGCAGTCCACGATGTGCTGACCGACCGCGTCACCGCTGCCGTGCACCGACTGCTGCAGGCCCACGCCCTCCGGGTTGGAGGTGCGGGCCAGCACGAACACACCCCTGCCGTTCTGCTCGGCCAGGCCGATGGCCGGGGCCAGCGAGCCGTAACCGAGGTACGGCGAGACCGTGATCGCGTCGGCGGCCAGCGGCGCGTGCTCGTCGAGGTAGGCCATGGCGTACGCCGCCATCGTCGAGCCGATGTCACCGCGCTTGACGTCCAGCAGCACCAGCGCACCGGCCTGCCGCGACTCGGTGATCACCTTCTCCAGCACCGCGATCCCGGCCGACCCGTAGGCCTCGAAGAACGCCGATTGCGGTTTGAGCAGCGCCACCCGGCCGGCCAGCGCCTCCACCACCGTCATCGCGAACCGCTCCAGCGCCTGGGGACTCTCCCCGAGCTCCCAGGCGTGCAGCAGCGACGGGTGCGGGTCGATGCCCACGCACAGCGGCCCGCGCCGGCGCACCGCCTCGGCGAGGCGGGCGCCGAAGCCGGCCCGCAGTGGCGAGTCAGCCACCGTCACTCACCGCCCTGCCGCAGCGCGGCCTGCAAGGCCTGCAGCGGCCGGACACCGATGTTGCCCTGGATCCCGGCCTCGATGCCCTGCACCGCCGCAGCCGCGCCCTGCACCGTGGTGATGCACGGGACGTCGCGGGAGACCGCCGCGGTGCGGATCTCGTAGCCGTCGACCCGCGGGCCCGGGTTGCCGTACGGGGTGTTGATGATCATGTCGACCTCGCCGGCCTTGATCAGGTCGACGACGTCGCGCTCCCCCTCGACGGACTCGGTGTGCTTGGCGACCACGGTGGAGGTGATGCCGTTGCGCCGCAGCACCTCCGCGGTCCCCTCGGTCGCCAAGATCTCGAACCCGAGGTCGGCGAGCCGCTTGACCGGGAACACCAGCGAGCGCTTGTCCCGGTTGGCCACCGAGACGAACACCTTGCCGGAGGTCGGCAGGGACCCGTAAGCACCGGCCTGCGACTTGGCGAAGGCCTGGCCGAAGGAGGTGTCGATGCCCATGACCTCACCGGTGGACTTCATCTCCGGCCCGAGCAGCGAGTCCACGCCGACGCCCTCGCGGGTGCGGAAGCGGTGGAACGGCAGGACCGCTTCCTTGACCGCCACCGGCGCGTCGACCGGCAGGTCCGCGCCGTCGCCCTCGGCGGGCAGCACACCCTCGGTGCGCAGCTCGGAGATCTTGGCGCCCAGCATGATCCGCGCCGCGGCCTTGGCCAGCGGAGCGGCAGCGGCCTTGGAGACGAACGGCACCGTGCGGGAGGCGCGCGGGTTGGCCTCGAGCACGTACAGCACGTCGTCCTTGAGCGCGTACTGCACGTTGAGCAGGCCGTGCACGCCCACACCGCGAGCGATCGCCTCGGTGGAGCGGCGGACCATCTCGATGTCCTGGCGCCCCAGGGTGATCGGCGGGAGGGCGCACGCCGAGTCGCCGGAGTGGATGCCGGCCTCCTCGATGTGCTCCATCACGCCGCCGAGGTAGATCTCGGTGCCGTCGCACAGCGCGTCGACGTCGATCTCGATCGCGTCGTCGAGGAACTTGTCCACCAGCACCGGGTGCTCCGGGGTGACCTCGGTGGCGCGGGCGATGTAGTCCTCGAGGGACGCCTCGTCGTAGACGATCTCCATGCCCCGGCCGCCGAGCACGTAGGACGGGCGCACCAGCACCGGGTAGCCGATGTCGTCGGCGATCCGCTTGGCGCCCTCGAACGAGGTCGCCGTGCCGTACTGCGGGGCCGGCAGACCGGCCGCGACCAGCACGTCTCCGAAGGCACCGCGCTCCTCGGCGAGGTGGATGGCTTCCGGCGGGGTGCCCACGACCGGCACGCCCGCGTCGGCCAGGCGCTGCGACAGCCCCAGCGGGGTCTGGCCGCCCAGCTGCACGATCACGCCGGCGACCGTGCCCGACTCCTGCTCGGAGTGCACGACCTCCAGCACGTCCTCGAAGGTCAGCGGCTCGAAGTACAGCCGGTCCGAGGTGTCGTAGTCGGTGGAGACCGTCTCCGGGTTGCAGTTGACCATCACCGTCTCGTACCCGGCGTCGCGCAGCGCCATGGCCGCGTGCACGCACGAGTAGTCGAACTCGATGCCCTGCCCGATCCGGTTCGGGCCGGAGCCGAGGATGATCACCTTGGGCTTCTCGCGCTGCTCGGCGACCTCCGACTCCGCGGCGGGGTCGGACTCGTAGGCCGAGTAGTGGTACGGCGTCTTCGCGGCGAACTCGGCGGCGCAGGTGTCGACGGTCTTGTAGACGGGCCGCACGCCCAGCCGGTGGCGCAGCGCGCGCACGCCGTCCTCCCCGGCCAGTTCCGGGCGCAGCGCGGCGATCTGGCGGTCCGACAGGCCCGCGCGCTTGGCCACCCGCAGCAGCGAGGCGTCCAGCACCGGGGCGTCGACGAGCTCGCGGCGCAGCTCCACCCACGCGGCGACTTGGTCGACGAACCACGGGTCGATGCCCGAGGCGTCGTGCACCTGCTCGACGGTGGCGCCGAAGCGCAGCGCGCGCTCGACGGTGTAGATGCGCCCGTCGTGCGCGGTGCGCAAGTCGTCCAACGTGGACTGCAGCGTGGCGTCGTCGGGGTCGGGCCGGGTCCAGAAGCCGACGGACTTGGTCTCCATCGACCGCAGCGCCTTGCCCATCGCCTCGGAGAAGCTGCGGCCCACGGCCATCGCCTCGCCGACGCTCTTCATGGTCGTGGTGAGCTCCTGGTCCGCGCCCGGGAACTTCTCGAAGGCGAACCGCGGCACCTTCACGACCACGTAGTCCAGCGTGGGCTCGAACGACGCCGGGGTCTCCCCGGTGATGTCGTTCTGGATCTCGTCGAGGGTGTAGCCGACGGCCAGCTTCGCGGCGATCTTGGCGATCGGGAAGCCGGTGGCCTTCGACGCCAGCGCGGAGGACCGCGACACGCGCGGGTTCATCTCGATGACGACCATGCGGCCGGTCGTCGGGTTGATGGCGAACTGGATGTTGCAGCCACCGGTGTCGACCCCGACCTCGCGCAGCACCGAGATGCCCACGTTGCGCATGTGCTGGTACTCGCGGTCGGTCAGCGTCATCGACGGCGCCACGGTCACCGAGTCACCGGTGTGCACGCCCATCGGGTCGACGTTCTCGATGGAGCAGATGACCACCACGTTGTCGGCGTGGTCGCGCATCAGCTCCAGCTCGTACTCCTTCCAACCGAGCACGCTCTCCTCGATGAGCACCTCGTGCACCGGGGACTCGGCCAGGCCGAAGGAGGCCATCCGCTCGAGCTCGTCCTCGGTGTGCGCCATGCCCGAGCCCAGGCCACCCATGGTGTAGCTGGGCCGGATGACCACCGGCAGGCCCGCCCCTTCGACGAACGAGCGCACGTCGTCCATCGACTTGCAGACCTTCGAGGAGGGCACCTCGCCGCCGACCGAGCGCACGATGTCCTTGAACATCTGCCGGTCCTCGCCGCGCTGGATGGCGTCGACGTCGGCGCCGATGAGCTCCACGCCGTACTTCTCCAGCACGCCGCGCTCGTGCAGCGCGATCGCGGTGTTCAGCGCCGTCTGCCCGCCCAGCGTCGCGAGGATGCTGTCGACCGGCCGGCCGGCTTCCTGCTCGTTGGCGAGCACCTTCTCGACGAACTCGGGGGTGATCGGCTCGATGTAGGTGGCGTCGGCGAACTCCGGGTCGGTCATGATCGTCGCCGGGTTGGAGTTCACCAGCGAGACGCGGATGCCCTCCTCCCGCAGCACCCGGCACGCCTGGGTGCCCGAGTAGTCGAACTCGCAGGCCTGGCCGATCACGATCGGCCCAGAACCGATGACCAGAACGTGGTTGATATCAGTCCTCTTGGGCATCAGCGCTGTACCGCCTCTCCGCAGTTCGCAGTGGTGGTGACGTGGGGCGGCATCTCTCGTCCCGAGATCCGCGCTGCTGGCTGGGCGTCACGTTCCCCCGGGATGCCGCGCACGGCGCGGCTGGGCACAACGCTGTTCATGACTTGCTCGATTCCGACATGAGGTCCACGAAACGGTCGAAGAGCGGGGCGGCGTCGTGGGGTCCTGCCGCCGCCTCGGGGTGGTACTGCACGGAGAACGCCGGGCCGCCCAGCAGCCGCAGGCCTTCGACGGCACCGTCGTTGGCGCAGTGGTGGGACACGACCGCGCGGCCGAAGTCGGTGTCGAACTCCTCGCCCGGCTCGCCTTCCACGGCGAAGCCGTGGTTCTGCGCGGTGATCGCGACCTTGCCGGTCTCCTGGTCGATGACCGGGATGTTGATGCCCCGGTGGCCGTACTGCAGCTTGTAGGTGCCGCGCCCGAGGGCGCGACCGAGCACCTGGTTGCCGAAGCAGATGCCGAACAGCGGCAGCTTGCGGTCCAGGGCTTGGCGGGTCAGCTCGACCTGCGCGTCGGTGGTCGCCGGGTCACCGGGACCGTTGGACAGGAACAGCCCGTCCGGCGCGATCTCCAGGACCTCGTCCATCGTGGACGCCAGCGGCATCACGTGGATCTCGATGCCCCGCTCGGCCATCATCCGCGGCGTGTTCGCCTTGATCCCCATGTCCAGCGCGGCCACCCTGAAGCGCTTCTCGCCCAGGGCGGGGATCACGTAGGTCTCGCCGGTGGTGACGTCGCCCGCCAGGGAGGCGCCGACCATGCCCGAGGAGTCCTTGACCGCGGCGACCATTTGCTCGTCCGAGACCAGCTCGGGCCCGGAGAAGATGCCGCCGCGCATGGCGCCCAGCTCCCGCACGTGGCGGGTCAGGGTGCGGGTGTCGATCCCGGAGATGCCCACGACGCCCTGCTCGGCGAGCTCGTCGTCCAGGCTGCGCGTGGAGCGCCAGTTCGAGGGCCGGCGGGCGGGGTCGCGCACGGCGTAGCCGGCGACCCAGATCTTCTCCGACTCGTCGTCCTCGTCGTTCCAGCCGGTGTTGCCGATCTGCGGCGCGGTCTGCACCACGATCTGGCGGTGGTACGAGGGGTCGGTCAGCGTCTCCTGGTAACCGGTCATGCCGGTGGTGAACACGACCTCCCCGAGGGTGCGGCCCACCTTGCCGTAGGCCTCCCCGCGGAAGATCCGGCCGTCCTCGAGCACCAACGCGGCCGGGGTGTGCGCGGTCATCTGTCCTCCTGTGCCGGCGTGGGTGCGTCCCACGCCCCGGTCGGCCGGATGAACGGGTGCGCTCCCGTTCATCCGTCCTCCGATGTGTTCGAAGTCGTGCGAGCGGGCAGCGATCGGATCGCCTCGACCCACTCGGTCTGCGCTTGCTTGTCGTCGCCGCGGAACCCGGTGTCCAGCAGCTGGTCGCCGAGCCGCCAGGTCACCACGACCAGTCCGGCGCCGGGCACGACCTTGTTGGCCAGCTTGTGGTCCAGCCGGGCGTCCACCACGGACTCGGCCGGGATCCACACCGGCGACGCGCCGTCGCGTTCGACCAGCAGTCCGCGGTCGTGCAGGTGCGCGGTCCCGTTGGCGCGGTGGCCGATGTCACCGACGGCGATGCGGTCCTGCCAGTCGTCCGCCTTGGTGGTGCCGACGTACATGCCGGTGGCGGGGGTGAGGACCTCGGCGCCTGGGGCGACCGGCGGCTCCGGGAAGGGGAGCAGCTCGGCCGCCTGTCGTCGGGCTCGGGCCAACCAGCCGCGTCGCATCCCGAAGAACACCAGGCCCGCCAGGGCGGCGAGCGCGAGCACCCACAACGCGCGTTCCATCAGCGCCTCACCTTGCCTTCGTGCGCGGTCACCGTGCCGCGCAGCAGCGTGGCGACGACCCGTCCGGGCAGCCGCATGCCCTCGAAGGGCGAGTTCTGCCCCAGGCTGGCCAGCTCGGCGGCGCGCACCGTCCACTCGGCGTCCGGGTCCACCAGCGCGAGGTTGGCGGGCTCGCCGACGGCGACCGGTCGTCCCTGGTCGGACAGGCCGGCGATCTCGGCGGGACGCTCGGAGAGCACCCGCGCGACGCCGCGCCAGTCGAGCAGCCCGGAGCGCACCATCGTCTGCGCCACGATGCCCAGCGCGGTCTGCAACCCCAGCATGCCCGGCTTGGCCGCGGACCACTCGCAGTCCTTGTCCTGGTCGGCGTGCGGGGCGTGGTCGGTGGCCACGCAGTCCACGGTCCCGTCGGCCAGCGCCTGGCGCAGGGCCAGGGCGTCGGCGTCGGTGCGCAGCGGCGGGTTGACCTTGTTGACCGGGTCGTAGGTCGTCAGCCGCTCGTCGGTGAGCAGCAGGTGGTGCGGCGTCACCTCGGCCGAGACGGCGCCACCGGCCTCGCGGTCCTTGAAGAAGCGCAGCAGCTCCGCGGTGCCCGCCGTGGAGACGTGGCACACGTGCAGGGAGCCGCCGGTGTGCGCGGCCAGCAGGCAGTCGCGCGCCACGATGGACTCCTCGGCCGGAGCGGGCCAGCCCGCCAGGCCCAGCCGGGCCGCGTTCGGGCCCTCGTGGGCCTGCGCCCCGACGGTCAGCCGCGGCTCCTCGGCGTGCTGGGCGACCAGCCCGCCGAAGGAGCGGGTGTACTCCAGCGCGCGGCGCATGAGCAGCGGGTCGTGCACGCACTTGCCGTCGTCGGAGAAGACCCGCACCTCGGCGGCGGAGTGCCGCATGGTGCCGAGCTCGGCGAGCTTCTCGCCCGCCAGCCCGACGGTGACCGCACCGACCGGGTGCACGTCGACCAGGCCCACCTCGCGGCCCCGGCGCCACACGTGCTCGACGATCACCGCGTTGTCCGCGACCGGGTCGGTGTTGGCCATCGCGAACACGGCGGTGTAGCCGCCCAGCGCAGCGGCCGAGGAGCCGGTCTCGATCGTCTCGGCGTCCTCCCGGCCCGGTTCGCGCAGGTGGGTGTGCAGGTCCACGAAGCCCGGCAGCAGGACCGCGCCACCACCCTGCACGATCTCGTCGGCATCGGCGTTCAGCTCGGGGCCGATCTCGGCGATCGTGGTGCCCTCGACGAGCACGTCGACCGGCTCGCCCTCGCCGTAGGGGCGGACGTCCTTCAGCAGCACTCGCACAGTTCCGCCTCTCCGCGATGCACAGTGGTGGTTGCGATCAGCTCGGCCGCGCGCACGGTGCGCTCGAGCGCGACGGGGGTGGAGGTCGGGCCGCTCATGCGGTCAGCTCCTCTCCCGCCAGCAGGTGGTAGAGCACCGCCATGCGCACGTGCACGCCGTTGCCGACCTGCTGGGTGATGGCCGCGCGCGGTGAATCGGCCACCGACGGCGCGATCTCCATGCCGCGCAGCATCGGGCCGGGGTGCAGCACCACCGCGTGCTCGGGCAGCTTCGCGAGCCGCTTCTCGTTGAGGCCGTAGGCGATCGAGTACTCGCGGGCCGACGGGAAGAACCCGCCGTGCATCCGCTCGGCCTGCACCCGCAGCAGCATGACCGCGTCCAGCTTGGGCAGTTCCGGGTCGAGCTCGTGGCGCACCTCGGCGCCCCAGTGCTCGATGCCGGTGGGCACCAGCGTGGGCGGTGCGATGAGCGTCACCTCGGCGCCCAGCGTCCGCAGCAGGTGCACGTTGGACCGGGCGACGCGACTGTGGAGCAGGTCGCCCACGATGCCGATGCGGCGCCCTGAGACGTCCCCCAGGCGCTCCCGGAGGGTCGCCGCGTCCAACAGGGCCTGGGTGGGGTGTTCGTGCGTCCCATCGCCCGCGTTGACGACCTGGGTGCCGTCCTCCTCCAGCCACTCGGCCAGCCGGTGAGCGGCTCCGGAAGCGGGGTGCCGGATGATCACGCAGTCGGCTCCCGCGGCGGACAGCGTGAGCGCGGTGTCCCGGAGGGACTCGCCCTTGCCGACCGAGGAGCTGCTCGCCGAGACGTTGATCACGTCGGCGCTCATCCACTTCCCGGCGACCTCGAAGGAAACCCTGGTCCGGGTGGAGTTCTCGTAGAACAACGTCACCACGGTCCGCCCGCGCAACGTCGGCAGCTTCTTCACCTCGCGCCCCAGCAACGTCTGCTTGAGCGTGTCGGCGGTGTCGAGCACGGCGGTGGCGTCGGGGGCCGCGAGGCCCTCGGTGGACAGCAGGTGGCGCATCACACGTCCTCCTGGTTCTGCCCCTTGTGGATCACCACGCGGTCCTCGCCGTCGGTCTCGCACAGCTGGACGGCCACGTCCTCGCTGCGGGAGGTCGGGATGTTCTTGCCGACGTAGTCGGCCCGGATCGGCAGCTCGCGGTGGCCCCGGTCGACCAGCACGGCCAGCTGGACCGAGCTGGGGCGGCCCTGGTCGCGCAGGGCGTCGAGGGCCGCGCGCACGGTGCGGCCGGAGAAGAGCACGTCGTCGACGAGCACGACCAGCCGGTCGTCGACGCCCCCGGGTGGCAGGTTGGTGGGTTCCAGCGGCCGGTTGGGCTGTTTGCGCAGGTCGTCGCGGAAGAGCGTGATGTCGAGGGTGCCGACCGGAACCGTCACCCCGCTGAACTCGCTGATCTTGTCGGCGAGCCTCCTGGCCAGGGGAGTTCCCCTGGTGGGGACGCCCAGCAGCACCACGGAACCGTCGCCGGTGTCCAGCGCCGTCTTCTCGATGATCTGGTGCGCGATGCGGGCTATCGTGCGCGCTACGTCACCGGCGCTGAGCAGCTCGCGCTGCTCCGCCGGTTCCGCCGCGCCCGCCTGGTGGCGAGACGCCACGGTGCGACCTCCTTCTCCGCCTCACTGGACGGGTCCTTAAAGGATGGCGTGTGAGCTGCCCCGCAATCCGGCTTCGTCGTGGACCTGCGGACCGCCGGGCTCCCCCGTACGCTATCAGCGACAACGGGTCAATCGACCGGGTGGTGTGTTGGGGCTCGCCACATCGGCACCGAAGACCAACTTGACCTGGTGACGCTCGCGAGCGAACATTACTCTCCGTATCGATCTGAGCTTTGCTCCCCGGTCGCCGTTATCGGCTGACGGGGCGAACGAACGGAGAAACGCCACATGGGCGACTACGCCAAGGCGCTGGGCAGCAAACTCCGCGCTATCCGCCAGCAGCAGGGTTTGTCGCTGCACGGCGTCGAGCAGAAGTCTGGCGGACGGTGGAAGGCCGTGGTCGTCGGGTCCTACGAGCGAGGCGACCGCGCGGTGACCGTGCAGAAGCTGGCCGAGCTCGCCGATTTCTACGGCGTGCCGGTCGCGGAGCTGCTGCCCGAGGGCCGCGTGCCTTCCGGCGCTGAGCCTGCCACCAAGGTTGTGATCAACCTCGAGCGCCTGCAACAACTGCCCGCCGAGAAAGTGGGTCCGCTGGCCCGCTACGCGGCCACGATCCAGAGCCAGCGCGGTGACTACAACGGCAAGGTGCTGTCCATCCGCACCGAAGACCTGCGGTCCCTGGCGATCATCTACGACATGACGCCTGGGGAGCTCACCGAGCAGCTCATCGACTGGGGTGTGCTTCCCCCGGAGGCGCGCCCTGCCCGCGAGGAGTGACACAACAACACGAGAAGCGGACCGGGGCACCCCGCGGCGACGCCGCGACGGGTGCCCCTGGGCTTTGGGCGGTCCTCACCCGTTCGGCCGCCGGAGGGCCGTCCTGCGCTAGCGCAGGGCGACATGACCGGCCGCCGTTCGGGTGAGCGCCCCCACACGTGAAGAAGGGCACCTGCCCACCAGCAGGTGCCCTTCTTCACAACCACCGACATCAGCTCTTCGGCTCACCGAACGAGAGCCCGGATCGAGCCCCACCGAGTGCGGACTCAACCGCCACCGCCACACGACCCCTGGGCCGCAAGTCACGATGCGGCAAGCCGCAGCGCGGGACTCGACCGGCACCGCCGCGGGTTCTCAGCGGTCCTCTGGGAGGCCGCCACTCCCCCCGACAACGACCGCGGCCCCGTAGGGCCGTGGTCGAGAAGCGGCGAAGCCGCCGTTCCCAGTGCGGGACTCGACCGGCACCGCCGCGGGTTCTCAGCGGTTCTCCTGGGCCGGGCACCGCGACGCCGTGCATCGGCACACATCAGGAGTGGCGCCCGGTTCCAGAGGGCCGCTGAGGTTCCGCTACCAGCACCGGCCAGCACAGCAACCACGGCGAACCCCGACGATCAGTCGACCGGTTCTTCCTTGGGGAGGGTCTTGCGAAGCCGGTCCCTGATGCCCGCCAGGCGCCCGAGGACGCCGTTGACGAAGCGCGGCGAGTCGTCGGTGGACAGCGCCCTGGCCAGCTCCACCGCCTCGTCGACGGCCACGACCGGGGGCACGTCGCCCTTCGGGCACCACAGGAGCTCGTAGAGGCCCAGCCGCAGCACGGCCCGGTCCACGACCGGCATCCGCGAGAGCGTCCAGCCCTCGATGTGCTGGGTGAGCAGCTCGTCGATCCGCTCCCGGTTCTCGTTCACGCCCTCGACCAGGGTGATCGTGTAGTCGGGGACGGGTGCCGTCTCGGGCGCACCGATCCGGTCGGACATGAGCGTGACGGCATCGGTCTCGCGCAGGTCGGCCTCGTAGAGGAAATCGACCGCACGCTTGCGAGCCTTGCTGCGCGAGCCGCTCATTTCGAGCTGACGCGGCTGAGGTACCGGCCGTCGCGCGGGTCGACCTTGACCTTGTCGCCGGTGTTGAGGAACAGCGGGACCTGGACCTCGGCGCCGGTCTCCAGCTTGGCCGGCTTGGTGCCACCGGTCGAGCGGTCGCCCTGGACGCCCGGGTCGGTGTGCTCGACGACGAGCTCGACCGAGGCGGGCAGCTCGACGTACAGCGGCGCGCCCTCGTGCCGGGCGACGACGACCTGGCTGTTCTCCAGCATGAAGTTCGCGGCGTCACCGACGATGTCGGGCGAGACGCTGACCTGGTCGAAGGTGTCCGGCTCCATGAAGACGTAGTCGTTGCCGTCGTAGTAGAGGTAGGTCATCTCGCGGCGGTCGACGTTCGCGGTGTCCACCTTCACGCCGGCGTTGAAGGTCTTGTCCACCACCTTGCCGGACAGCACGTTCTTCAGGGTGGTGCGGACGAAGGCGCCGCCCTTGCCGGGCTTGACGTGCTGGAAGTTGACGACGGACCACAGCTGGCCGTCGAGGTTGAGCACCAGTCCGTTCTTCAGGTCGTTCGTGGTGGCCACGTGGGGGTTCTCCTGTGGTGATGGCTTGGTGTTGCGTCGGGCCGCAGCGGGGCTCCGGCGGGGTTCCACGCACGCGCGGTGCGATCAGACTTCGACGAGCTCTTTGGTCGTCAGGGTGAGGAGCTCCGGCGTGCCGGGACGCACGACCAGCGTGTCCTCGATGCGGACCCCGCCCCGCCCGGCCAGGTAGACGCCAGGCTCGACGGTGACCGCCATCCTTTCGGCAATCCTACCGTCCCCGCGCTGCGACAACGTGGGTGCCTCGTGGATCTCCAGCCCCACGCCGTGCCCCAAGCCGTGCAGGAAGTGCTCGCCGTACCCGGCGTCGGCGATCACCTGGCGGGCGGCGCCGTCCACGTCGCGGACCTCGGTGTCGACCTTGACCGCAGCGCGCCCGGCGGCCTGCGCGGCGCGCACGAGCTCGTAGATCTCGCGCTGCCAGTCGGCGGCCTTGCCCAGCACGACCGTGCGGGTCATGTCCGAGTGGTAGCCGTCGACCAGCGCGCCGAAGTCCATCTTCACGAAGTCGCCGTGGGCCAGCACGGCGCCGGTGGGCCGGTGGTGCGGGACCGCGGAGTTGGGGCCGGCGGCGACGATGGTCTCGAAGGAGGGGCCGGCCGCACCGTTGTCGAGCATCCGGGCCTCCAGCTCGCGGGCGACCTCCAGCTCGGTGCGCCCGGGGCACAGCCCGCCGTGCTCGATGAGGTCGGTCAGCGCGCGGTCGGCGGCGGCGCAGGCCATCCGCAGCGCCTCCACCTCGGTCGAGTCCTTGATCAGCCGCAGGTCCTCGACCAGTCCCGGGGCCCGGACCAGCTCGGCCTTGCCCGCGGCGTCGTCGAGCGCGTCGCGGTTGTCGACGGTGACGTGGTGGGACTCGAACCCGACCCGCCGGTAGACGTTGGCCTCCTCGCCGAACCGCTGCGCGACGGTCAGGTCGCTCGCCCGGTCGATGACGCGTTCGAGGTCGGGGACCTGCTCCTCGGCTTGCGTCAGGTAGCGGCCGTCGGTGCAGAACACGGTGCGGTCCTCGCCACCGGGACCGTCGGCGGCGTGCACCACGAGCGCGGCGTTGGAGCCCGTGAAGCCGGTCAGGTAGCGGATGTTGAGCAGGTCGGTCACCAGGAGGGCGTCCAGGTCCCGCTCCCGCAGCCGGCTGCGGAGCGCGTCTCGTCGGTGGGCGTGCGTTTCGGACATGTTTCGGAGCCTAACTGCCAGGACAGCGGATCAACCTGCCTGCGAAGGCCGTTTGCGGAAAGCCGCCAGAACCTTGCTCCCAGGCCCCTTCGCGTGCAACTCGACGCGCGGAAAACCGCAGGTGAGCCGATCAACGCCGACTCGGCGGGTCTGTCGGTGGCAGTCGCTAGGCTGGGCGTGTGGAGACGTGGAGCACAGTGCGCGGACCGGTCGGGGAGATCACCGTGGTGGCCTCCGGGATCGGGGTGCGGCAGGTCGCCTTCGCCGGCACCGCCGTCGCGCCGGCCGAGCACCCGGACGCCCAGCCCGGCGGCCTCGCGGGGGAGGCGACCCGCCAGCTCGGTGAGTACTTCTCCGGGCGGCGCAGGGAGTTCCAGCTCCCGATCGACTGGACCGGGCTGGACGGGCTGCGCGCGCACGTGCTGCGCACGCTGCAGGACCTCGTGCCCTTCGGCGAGACCGTCAGCTACAAGCGGCTCGCGGAGCTGTCCGGCCGCCCCGAGGCGTCCCGCGCGGTGGGCACGATCATGGGCTCCAACCCCGTGCCGCTGCTCGTGCCGTGCCACCGGGTGCTGGCCTCCGGCGGGGGGCTCGGCGGGTTCGGCCCCGGTCTGGAGGCCAAGCGGCGGCTGCTGGTGCTAGAGGGAGTTCTGGAGCCCAGCCTGCTGGAGTTGGACCTGGTGTGAGAGGAACAGGTGGTAGGTCGTCTCGCGCTGGCCGAGGATCACCGGGATCGCCAGTTCGGTGCAGTCGCCGAAGACGTCGCGCATCGCGCGCAGCAGGCCCGGTGAGGTGTCGGCCGACCACACCGCCACCGTGCCGCCCGGTGCGAGCTTGTCCCTGCACGTCGTGAGGAACTGCGGCTCGTAGAGCGCCGAGTTCTCCTCGTAGACCAGGAAGTCCGGGCCGTTGTCGACGTCGAGCAGCAGCACGTCGCAGCTCCCGTCGGACTCGGCGAGCAGGACGTCGGCGATGTCGCCCACGCTGAGGCGCACCCGCTCGTCGATCAGCGCGGCGGCGGTGTCCGGGACCAGGCCGGCGCGGTGCCAGCCAACCAGCTCGGGTTCGATCTCCACCACGTGCGCTTCGGTCACGCGCTCGTCGGCCAGCACCTCGCGAAGGGTGAAGCCGAGGCCGAGCCCACCGATGAGCACCCGGAGCCCGTCGGTGCGGTCGAGGTGCGCGAGGGTGGCGCCGGCCAGCAGCCGTTCGGTCTCGGTGTGCGCGGTGTCCATCACGAACACGCCGTTGACCCGCAGTTCCAGCGCGTCGTCACGGCGCACCAGCGCGAGCTCACCGCGCTCCCCGACCGCTCGGGCGAGAACCTCTGCCATGCCTCCCGAGGTTACCGGGACTCTCCCACCGGTCGACCCCAGTGGTGCGCGCTGGTCACGTCCGAGCCTGGTCGGGGCAGGCGGAGTCCGCGTCCTGCTCGGCGGCGGGCCTGCGCGGGGCCACCCTCCGGATCGAGACGGAGAACGCCGTCGCCAGCAGGCACAGCAGTCCCGAGCCGTACCAGGCGAGCGCGTAGTCGCCGAAGTGGTCCCGGACCAACCCCGCGCCACCGGCGATGAAGGCCGCCCCCACCTGGTGCGAGGCGAACACCCACCCGAACACGACTGAGGCCTTGGCACCGAAGTGCTCCCGGCACAGCGCCATCGTCGGCGGGACCGTCGCGACCCAGTCCAGGCCGTAGAACACCACGAACAGCACCATCTCCACCCCGGGCTGGGGCGCGAACAGGTGCGGGAGCACGAACAACGAGGCTCCGCGCAGCGTGTAGTACGCGGCGAGCAGCACCCGCGGGTTGACCTTGTCGGTGAGGTAGCCCGAGGCGATCGTGCCCGCCACGTCGAAGACCCCGATGAGCGCGAGCAGCCCGGCGGCCGTCGTTCCGGGCATGCCGTGGTCGTGCGCGGCCGGCACGAAGTGGGTGTTGACCAGTCCGTTCGTGCTGGCCCCGCAGATCGCGAAACCACCGGCCAGCAACCAGAAGGCGCGCGTGCGCGCGGCTTCGACGAGCGCGCCGACCGCGTTCCGCGCCGGGTTGCCCGACTCGCGCACGGGTGGCGGTTCGTCACCGGTGGCACCGTAGGCCGCGAGGCCGAGGTCGCGCGGGCGTTCGCGCATCACCAGCCACACCAGGACCGCGACCAGCAGCGCGCCGGCGGTGATCGACAGCGAGGCCGTGCGCCAGCCCCAGCGCTCGGCCAGCACCGCCTCCAGCGGCAGGAAGGTCAGCTGCCCGGTGGCGCTACCGGCCGTCAGCACCCCGCTGACCAGACCCCGCCGGGCCACGAACCAGCGGTCGACCACTGTGGACACGAACGCCAGCGCCATCGAACCGGTCCCGAGCCCGATCAGCACTCCCCAGCACAGCACCAGCTGCCACGGCGCGGTCATGAACACCGTGAGCCCACTGCCGACGCCCACCAGCAGCAGTGCCGAAGTGGTCACCCGCCGGACCCCGAAGCGCTCCATCAACGCCGCCGCGAACGGCGCGGTCAGGCCGAACAGCAGCAGGTTCACCGACACCGCCGCTGAGATCAGCCCGTGCGGCCAGCCGAACTCCCGGTGCAGCGGATCGATCAGCACGCCGGGAGCCGACCGGAACGCGGCAGCACCCACCAACGCCACGAACGCGACACCGGCGATCCACCAAGCGGGGTGGACGCGGAACGACACCACTCGACTCATGCCGACCAGCATGATCGGCCGCCGGAGGTCGAACCAGTGGCCGGAGGGACAACATGTGGGAGGATCCGGCCATGAGACCGCACCGAATCGTCGTGCTGGGCGTGGGGACCGTCGTCGGGTTCGACCTGGCGATCCCACCGCAGATCTTCGCCGGGGCCACCGGGCCCGACGGCCCGCTCTACGAGGTTCAGGTGTGCAGCATCGACGGTGGCCCACTGGCCACGACCCGAGGATTCTCCGTGCTGCCCGAGGGCGGGGTGGAGGCGGCCGGTGCGCCCGACACGGTGATCGTGCCCGGCGTCGACGCCGACACCTTCGCCGGGAACCCCGAGGTCTCCGCCTACCTGCGGGGGCTGCCCGCGGGCACGCGGATCATGTCGATCTGCACCGGGGCGTTCGTGCTCGCCGCCGCCGGACTGCTCGACGGACGCCCGGCGACCACACACTGGGCGCACGCCGACCAGTTCCGCGCGATGTTCCCCGAGGTGCGCCTGCAGCCCGACGTGCTGTTCGTCGACGACGGGGACGTGCTCTCGTCGGCCGGCGTGGCCGCAGGGATCGACCTGTGCCTGCACGTCCTCCGCACCGACCACGGCAGCGAGGTCGCCAACCAGGCCGCGCGGCGCAACGTCGTTCCCCCGTGGCGCGACGGCGGGCAGTCCCAGTTCATCGAGCGACCCGTGCCCGACCCCGGCATCACCGGCACCGCCCCGACCCGCGAGTGGTTGCTGCACCGGCTCGCCGAACCGCTGACGCTCGAGGAGATCGCCCACCACGCCGGCATGAGCGTGCGGACCTTCACCCGGCGGTTCCGGGAGGAGACCGGGACCTCACCGCTGGACTGGCTGCTGGGCCAGCGCATCGAGCACGCGCGGCACCTGCTGGAGTTCACCGACCTGCCCGTCGACGAGGTCGCGGTCCAGGCCGGGCTCAGCACGGCGACCTCGCTGCGCAAGCACCTGCGAGCCCGCCTGGGCACCGGCCCGGCCGCCTACCGGCGAGCCTTCCGCGGGCGTTAGGCAGAGCGCTGTTCCCGGTGCGACTCAGCGGGCACCGGCTCAGGTCTACCACTCGCACCGTTGCGCGGGCGGAGGTGTTGCTCCGCTCGGTGCACGATCGGCTTCCCGGTGCAACCTGGGTCGTGGTCGCGCGTCTTCCCGGTGAGCGATCGATCTGAAGCGATCGATGTGGAGGAGGACGTGACCATGACTCGGACGAAGATCATCCTGGCGGCCACCGCCGCGCTGCTGACCGCGGGACTCAGCGCTTGCGAGCAAGAAGGCACAAACGCCGCGAGCACGGTGGTCGCCGACCAACCGACGACGTCGGTGCACCCGCCGGTCGAGGCGCCGCCGGCGGAGACCGCCGTGGCACCGCCGAGCGAAGCCGCCACCTCGGAGCACCGGACCACCAGCCCCGAGCAGCCAGAACCACCGTCCACCCCGCTGTGCGACACCGGGGACCTGACACCGGCGGTGGAGTACGTCGACTCGGCCGCCGGAACCGCGCACCTGGCGCTGCGTTTCACGAACTCCGGCGACCGCACCTGCGAGATCCAGGGCTTCCCGGGCGTGTCGTTCGTCGGCGGCGACGACGGCCACCAGATCGGCCGTCCCGCAGGCCGGGTCGGCGGCAAGGGCCCGGCGATCACGCTCGCCCCTGGCGGTCAGGCCTGGGCGCCGCTGGCCTCGCCGCGCGCGGAGAACTACGACCCCGCCACCTGCCGGCCGGAAGAAGCCCGCGGCCTGCGCGTCTACCCGCCCCAGGAGTACGACTCCTTGTTCGTCCCCCACGCGGAAACGGCCTGCGCCAACCCCGACCTCCCAGGCGAACAGCTCACGGTCAAGACCATCCAAGAAGGCTCCCCGTCCTGACCGGGCCGTCGCCCTCCTGCACGGGGTTCGGACCGACCGGGGTTCGGCCCCCTGCACGAGGTTTGGCTCCCCGACCGGCGTTCGGTGCTGCGGAGCCGCAGGCCGGGACTCGGCCCTAGGCCGGAGTCCTGTCCCCTGACCGGGACTCGGCCTCCTGGCCATGAGTCAGCCCCCAGACCGGGGTTCGACCACTCGACCTCTGGCCGGGGTGAGTCCGACCGGGGTTCGACCAGTTCCAGAGCGCTCGGAGCCGCTGACCGGGCCCTGCGGGCCAAGCAGGGGCGTTCGAAGTTCTCACGATGTTCGACGCCCGAAGTTCCGCCTCGAACTCCGCGCGGAACTCGAATCAGGTCCCCGGGTCGGGACCCGCAGCAGGATTCAGCGGCCACGCCAGGACGCCAGGACGCCAGGACGCCAGGACGCCAGGACGCCAGGACGCCAGGACGCCAGGACGCCAGGACGCCAGGACGCCAGGACGCCAGCGTGCACCTTGATCGGCGTACGGAGGCCAACGGGGTGCTCTCCCCTTCGCTGCGGTGGACGCTGGGTCCCGCACCCGACATCGACCAAAGACTTTCACTGCAACCCCCGTCCAGGCGGCAGGGCTTTTCAGCCGCGGAGGTCGCCTGCGAAGACGTGGGAGTGCCACTCGGCGGCGGCGGCCTCGGTGATCGGGGAGCCGTTGGCCCGTGCCGTGCTCTCCGTGACCTTCCAGGCGCGGCCCCGGGTGTCGAGGAGGGCGACCTCGCCCTGCGGTGAGCGCAGAGCGGGTGCGCCGGAGGGGATCTCGGCCGCGACCGGCAGCGTGTCGAGGACGCGGGGGCGTTCGTCGAGGACCGCGGCCGCGAGAGTTTCGGCCGCCGAGCGCCGTTCGAAGCGGATGCGGGCGCCGTCGTGGACGAGGTCGATCGTGCGGACCGGGGACGGGACGGCGAAGCCGTCGAGCGCCGAGGCCGCTCGGTCCGGGGTGCCGCAGGCACCGGCGCCGGTGACGTCGAGACCGAAGTGGCGGATGTCGGTGGGCGCCGGGGCGAGCGCGGTGGCGCGCAGCACGTCGAGCGGCACCTGCTCGCACGGGTCCGATGTGGACGCGGGGAGGTGTCCCTCGCCGTCGCGGACCCATCCCGGACCTTCCTGCCACGGACCGGGGATCGTGACCGGCTGGTAGGGGTGCCGGGTGAAGTCCTCGTCCCAGAACGTGATCTGCGTTCCCGCGTCGGTCTGGTGCGCGATCGCGAAGGCGTCCAACGTGGACGAGTGGGCCCAGTCCGCGCTGAACGCGTCGGCGACCGAACGGGTCCGCCCGGCACCGGCGGGCTGGAAACCGCGCTCGGTCAACGCCTGGACGTCCTTGGCGAACAACGGGTCTCGCGAACGCAGCACGAACTGCCCGGCGCCGTTCCACCCCGCACCGCGGGCGGTGGTGTCGGTGAACAGCAGGTAGAACCAGCCGTCGAGGTGCACCGCCGAGGGTTGACCGGCGCCGTAGACGTTGCCGCGCGGCACTTCCCCCGCTGCGGTCACGATCGGTGCGGTACCGCGCGTCCAGGTCATGCCGTCGGTGCTGGTGGCCACACCGACGCTGTTGCCGTGCGCGTGGTCCCCGGCCGCACCCGTGTAGTAGAGGTAGTAGCGGTCGCCCACGTGCAGCACGGACGGGTCGCAGGTGTGCTTCCCGTCGAAACGCCCCTGCTCACCGGAGAACACCGGGACAGCGGGCGCCGCGCCCTCGGCGAAGGGGCCGTCCGGCGAGTCCGCCGAGGCGTGCAGCACGTCGTCGCCCGCGGGCCCCACGCCCGGCAACTGGCTGCACCACCAGGCCCGGTAGCGGCCGTCCTCGGCGAGCACGGACGGCCCGTAGTTGTACGGCGCGGCGGACCCACCGGCCGCGACCACGCCCGGACTCGCGCGCTCACCGGTGGTGCGCAACTCCACCGGCGTCGGAACCGGTACGCGCCCGCGCTGGTCGGCGACGGTCACCACCGGGCTGCCGTCGACCTGCGTGCACCCCGCCAGCAGCGTCACGGCGACCAGCCACCACGGCAGGCCGCGCACTACTCCCCCGCGTTCTCGGCCAACCAGCGGATCGCCAGCGGGTAGCCCGCGACACCCAGGCCCGCCACCACGGCGGTCGCGATGTCGGAGAGGTAGCTGGTGTGCCGGAACGGTTCCCGCTTGTGCACGTTCGAGATGTGCAGCTCGATCAGGTCGGCCTTGAGCTGCGAGGCGGCGTCGCGCACCGCCACCGAGTAGTGCGTCCACGCTCCCGCGTTGAGCACCACCGGCCAGGAGGCGTCGGCGGCCTCGTGCAGCCACCCGACCATCTCGCCCTCGTGGTCGGTCTGCCGCACCTCGACCTCGACACCGAGCTCCCCACCGGCCCGCTCGCACATCGCGACCAGGTCGGCGTAGGTCGTGCTGCCGTAGACCGAGGGCTCGCGCGTGCCCAGTCGCCCCAGGTTCGGCCCGTTGAGGACCAGGACCTTCACAGCAGCACCTCCGTGCCCGACTTGGCCTCGCCACCGGTGAGCGCCGAGTAGGCGGCGGCGATCAGCGACGGGTCCGGGCCTTCCAGGCGCTCCGGGTTGGCCAGGCCGTCGAGCACCACGAACCGCAGCACGCCGGACCGGTTCTTCTTGTCGGCCTTCATGCCCTCCATGAGCGAGCCGAGCGCGTCGGCGTCGTAGGTCGTGGGCAGGCCGAGCAGGTCGAGGATGCGCTTGTGGCGGTCGGCGGTCTCGTCGTCGAGCCGTCCCGCGAGCCGCGCGAGCTCGGCGGCGAAGACCAGGCCGACGCTGACCGCGGCGCCGTGGCGCCAGCGGTAGCGCTCACGGCGCTCGATGGCGTGGGCGAGGGTGTGCCCGTAGTTGAGCACCTCGCGCAGGTGCGACTCCTTCAGGTCCGAGGCGACCACGTCGGCCTTGACCTGGATCGACCGGCGCACCAGCTCGGCCAGCACGTCCCCGGACGGGTCGGTGGCCGCGTCCGGGTCCTCCTCGATGAGCCGCAGGATCTCGGGGTCGGCGATGAAACCGGCCTTGACGACCTCGGCCATGCCGGCCAGGAGCTCGTTGCGCGGCAGTCCTTCCAGCGTCGCCAGGTCGCACAGCACCAGGCTCGGCTCGTGGAACAGGCCGACCAGGTTCTTGCCCGCGTCGGTGTTGATGCCGGCCTTGCCGCCCACCGCGGCGTCGACCATGCCCAGCAGCGTCGTGGGCACGTGCACGGCCTTCACACCGCGCATCCAGGTGCCGGCGACGAACCCGCCGAGGTCGGTGACCGCGCCTCCGCCGAAGGAGACCACGACACCGTCGCGGTCCATGCCGATCTTGCCGAGCACCTCCCAGCAGAACCCGGCGACCTGGAGGCTCTTGCCGTCCTCGGCGTCAGGGATCTCCACGCGGTGCGCGTCGATGCCCGCCTCGGTCAGTTCCTCGCGGACCGCCTCGATGGTGGCGGTGATCGTCGGCTGGTGCACCAGCGCGACGGTCGACGCCCCGTTGAGGAAGTCCACCAGCTCACCGAGCAGGCCCCGGCCGACGACCACGTCGTAGGGCTGCTGGCCGTTCACGCTGATCCGAACCGGCTCGGTCATCGTCGTCCCTTCGGTGATCGGTGTTCTCAGGAGAGTATCGAGGACGTTCCCCGTGGCGGTGCGAGCTGGGAGGACTCCGGGCGGTGTCGCGACGTGCTCATGCCTGCGAGCTGGTCACCCGCGCCCGGCGGGGAGAACGGCTCCGCCACGTCGAACACCCCTATCCGGAGAGAGCGGCGAGGTCGGCGACGATGCGGTCGACGACCTGCCCGGGTCCGAGCTCGTCGGTGGCGACCTCCACGGCGGCCACCGAGCGGTAGACCGGCAAGCGCTCGTCGAGCAGCGCCTTGAACGTGGCGCGCGGGTTGACCCCGGCCAGCAGCGGACGCGCGGTGGAGAGCCCGACGCGGCGGGCGCCTTCGGCCAACCCCACCGACAGGAACACCACCGGGTGCCCGTGCAGCCGCTTGCGGGTCAGCTCGGAGAGCACCGCGCCCCCGCCGAGGGACAGCACGCCGTCGTGCTCGTGCAGCGCGGTGTCGACGGCCCGTTCCTCCAGCTCGCGGAAGGCCGGCTCACCGTCGTTGGCGAAGATGTCGGAGATCTCGCGGCCGGTGGCCTCGACGACGTCGGCGTCGGTGTCGCGGAACGTCACCCCGAGGCGGTCGGCGAGGAGGCGGCCGATGGTGCTCTTGCCCGCGCCGGGCGGGCCGATCACGATCGCGCGCGGCGACATCACCGCACCTGCCGCTTCTCCGCGCGCTCGCGCAGCGAGGCGAGGTAGCCCTCGACGTTGCGGCGGGTCTCCGGCAGCGAGTCGCCGCCGAACTTCTCCAGCGCGGCTTCGGCCAGCACCAGCGCCACCATCGTCTCGGCGACGACGGCCGCGCGCGGCACGGCGGTGATGTCGGAGCGCTGGTGCATCGCCTGCGCGGGCTCGCCGGTCACCACGTCCACGGTGGCCAGCGCGCGCGGCAGGCTCGAGATGGGCTTCTTGGCGGCGCGCACGATCAGCGGCTCGCCGTTGGTGATGCCGCCTTCGAGGCCACCTGCGCGGTTGCTGTCCCGGCGGACCCAGTTGACGCCCTGGTCGGGGTAGATCTCGTCGTGCGCCGCGCTGCCGCGGCGGTGGGCGTTGGCGAAGCCCTCGCCGATCTCCACGCCCTTGATCGCCTGGATGCTCATCAGCGCACCGGCCAGGCGGGCGTCGAGCTTGCGGTCCCAGTGCACGTGCGAGCCGATGCCGGGCGGCAGGTTGTAAGCGATGACCTCGACGACGCCGCCGAGGGTGTCGCCGTCCTTCTTGGCTTCGTCGACCTCGGCCATCATCCGCTCGGTGGCGGTGTCGCCGAAGGCGCGCACCGGGTTCTCGTCGATCGCGGCGAGGTCGTCCGGGCCGGGCAGCACGTCACCGGTGGCGTCCACCTCGCCCAGGCTGACGACGTGGCTGACGATCTCCACGCCGAACAGCTGCCGCAGGAACTGCCGGGCGACGGTGCCGACGGCCACGCGAGCGGCGGTCTCGCGGGCGCTCGCGCGCTCCAGGACCGGGCGGGCCTCGTCGAAGCCGTACTTCTGCATGCCGGCGAGGTCGGCGTGGCCGGGGCGCGGACGGGTCAGCGGCTCGTTGCGGGCCAGCCCGGCGAGCACGTCCTCGTCGACCGGGTCGGCGGCCATGACCTGCTCCCACTTGGGCCACTCGGTGTTGCCGATGCGCACCGCGATCGGGCCGCCCTGGGTCCGGCCGTGCCGGACACCGCCGATGATCTCCAGCTCGTCGGACTCGAAGTTCATCCGCGGGCTGCGCCCGAAGCCGAGCTTGCGGCGCTCCAGCTGGGTCGCGATCTCGGTCGAGGTCACCTCGACCTCGGCCACCATGCCTTCCAGCACCGCGACGAGGGCGGGGCCGTGCGATTCTCCAGCGGTCATCCAGCGCAACACACCACGAATCCTGCCACCTCTGCCCTGGGGGAACCCGGCCGGGTCGGTCACGGCCAGCTCAGGGTCACCAGCCAGGCGGGGGCGAGCACCGCAGGACCGTGCGCCACCGCCCGGGTCCGCTGCGACAGGGCCCCGACCAGGGTGAACAGCGCCGCCGAGACCATCACCAGGACGACGGCCGGGACCGACACGGCACCCACCGCCATGCCCAGGCCTCCGGCGAGCTTGACGTCCCCGGCGCCCATCGCGGCGGGAGCTATGAGCCGCACCACCAAGTACGTCCCGCAGAACAGGACGAAGCCGGCCACGGCACCGAGCACGACCCCGGGCCGGTGCAGCGCGGCGAATCCCAGGAGCACGGCGAGGACGAGGTGGCCCGGCACCGTCAGCGCGTCGGGCAGCCGGTGGACGCGCAGGTCGCAAGCCCCGAGCAGGACACCGCCCCAGGCGACGAGCATCGGGACCGGCGCCCACCACCAGGGAACCTCGCGCAGGCCGACGACGGCCCACGCGAGGCCGACACCGACCTCGCACCAGCCTCCGGGCACTGCCGTGCCGCGCGGGAGCCGGCCGAGCCAGCGACGTCCGCCCCACCCGGCGAGAGCTCCCACCACTGCCATGACCACCGCGCTCATCCCGGCAACGGTGCCGCGAACCGGGCGCCGCGCTCGGGATCCGCCGCGCGACGGGGCGCGTGTCGGGAGCCCTCCCCGGGAGGGTTCTCAGGCGTCGAGGACGAACAGCGGGTCGCCCGCGAGGACCTGGGCGTCCTCGCGCAGGTCCGTGAGGGATTCCGGCGCCGCCTCCAGCGCGATGACGGGGCACGTCGAGGAGTAGCCCTGGGACTCGACCTCCGTCGGGTTCCAGGTGATCATCTTCTGCCCGGCCTCGACCGCGTCGCCCTTCGCGACGTGCAGCGTGAAGCCCTCGCCCTTGAGCTTGACCGTGTCGATGCCCAGGTGCACCAGCACCGCGCCGCCGGTGGAGGCGGCGATGACGAACGCGTGCGGGTGCAGCGTCACGACCTGACCCGCCGCCGGAGCCACCACGTCGCTCTCGCCGCCGGTGGGCTTGACCGCGAGGCCCGGTCCCACCATGGCCTGCGAGAACACCGGGTCCGGCACGTCGCTGAGCGGCGTGGTCAGGCCCGCCACCGGGCTGCCCACCTCGGTGCTCACATCAAGTCCTCGATGTCGCCGGCCAGCGTGTCCGCCTCCGGTCCCACCACGACCTGCACGACCGTCCCCTGCACCATCACGCCGTGCGCGCCCGCCGCCTTGAGGCCGGCCTCGTCGACCTTCTCGCCGTCCTCGACCTCGCAGCGCAGCCGCGTGATGCACGGCTCGATCTCGACGATGTTGTCCCCGCCGCCCAGCGCGGAGAGGATCGCCTCGGCCTTGTCCTGAGCCACCACGTGCTCCCTTCGTGCTCTCGCCGCGGCTCGACCACCGCGACGCGACGATCTTGCGCCACGTGATGTCGATGCGGCAACGAAAACCGAGCCTTGTTGACACCTGATCGCGTGAGGCGCATTCTTCGCAACCAACTGGTCCAGACCGGACAGTACCAACGAGGAGTCACGGTTCTCATCCGAACCGGCGGCGACTTCACGTCAGGGTGACACGGCAGGAGGGTGTGATGGGAGGACCCGGGTCTGCTCACCAGCACGCCCCCGGCCTGCCCGACGGGCCGCTGCCCAAGCACGTCCAGCTGCGGGAGATCCTGCGCGGACTCGCCAGCGATGAGCTCCCGCCCGGCGCCGCCGTGCCCTCGGAGCGCGACCTCGCGCTGCGCTACGGGGTGTCCCGGCTGACGGTGCGGGAAGCGATCGGCCAGCTGGTCACCGAAGGTCTGCTGGTGCGCGTGCGCGGCAAGGGCACCTTCACCACGCGTCCGCGCATCGACTGGCAGGTGCACCTGGCCTCCTTCACCGAGGACATGCGCCGCCGGGGGATGCACCCGGAGACCGTGCTGCTCGACGCCGTCGAGGCCGTGCCCCCACCGGCCACCGCGCGGGCGCTGCAGCTGGCGCCGGAGGAACCGGCGTACTGGCTGTTCCGGCTGCGCAAGGCCGACGGGATGCCGATGGCGGTCGAGCGGGGCTGGTACCACCCGGGCGTCCTGCCCGGCCTGCTCCACCACGACCTCACCGCGTCGCTGTACACGCTGCTGTCCCAGCGGTACGGCCTGCAGCTGGAGTCCGGCACGCAGACCGTGCTGGCCGACGACGCCGACACCGAGACCGCGCGGTTGCTGGGCGTCCGCCCCGGCTGCTCGCTGCTGGTGTTCCGGCGGGTCTCCACCGCGCAGGGGCGGCCGGTGGAGGACATGACCTCCTGGTACCGCGGTGACCGGTACCAGGTGACGATGCAGCTCGACCGCGAGCCGGACCGGTGAGGCGGGAACCGGACGAACGGGCAGCGCACCACCGAGAACGTTTGCAATGATCTGCCGACGGGTGAACTGAGCAGGAGGTATCCGATGAGTTCCACCGCCGCCAAGGCGAAGGGGAGCAACAGAGGGCTCGCGCAACTCCAGCGGATCGGCCGCAGCCTGATGCTGCCGATCGCGGTGCTGCCGGCCGCCGCGCTGCTGCAGCGGCTCGGCCAGGACGACCTCCTCGGCGTGGACGGTCTCGGTGCCGCCCTGCCCTGGATGCAGACGGTCGCCGGCGTGATCGGCGCGGCTGGTGGGGCGCTCTTCGACAACCTGCCGATCCTCTTCGCCATCGGTGTGGCGATCGGCTTCGCGAAGAAGGCCGACGGCTCCACCGCGCTGGCGGGCGCGGTCGGCTACCTGGTGCTGCACGGCGTGCTGACCACCATCGCCGGCACCGAGGAGGGCACGTCGCTCAACAAGAGCCCCTACGGCGTGCTCGGCGGCATCGTCGCCGGGCTCGTGGCGGCCTGGTTGTGGCAGCGCTACCACCGCATCAAACTGCCCGCCTACCTGGGCTTCTTCGGCGGCAGGCGGTTCGTGCCGATCGTGACCGCGGTGGCGATGCTGGTCGTCGGCGTGATCATGGGCGTGCTGTTCCCGCTCTTCGACGCCGCGCTGACCGCCTTCTCCGACGCCGTCACCCAGCAAGCGGTCATCGGTGGCGGGCTCTACGGCCTGATCAACCGGTTGCTGCTGCCGTTCGGCCTGCACCACATCCCGAACAACGTCGTGTGGTTCCTCTTCGGCGACTACAACGGCGAGAAGGGCGACATCGCGCGCTTCTTCGCGGGTGACCCGACCGCGGGCACGTTCATGACCGGCTTCTTCCCGATCTTCATGTTCGCCCTGCCCGCCGCCGCCCTGGCGATCTGGCAGTCGGCGAAGCCGGAGCAGCGCAAGGTCGTCGGCGGTGTGATGATCTCGGTCGCGCTGACCTCGTTCCTGACCGGTGTCACCGAGCCGCTGGAGTTCTCGTTCATCTTCGTCGCGTGGCCTCTGCTGCTGATCCACGCGGTGCTGACCGGCACCTCGTTGGCGCTGGTCAACGCGCTGGACATCCACTCCGGCTTCGGGTTCTCCGCCGGTGCCATCGACTACGTGCTCAACTTCGGCATCTCCCAGGGCTCGCTCTGGTTGATCCCGATCGGCCTGGGCTACGCGGTCATCTACTACGTGGTGTTCCGCTTCGTGATCAGCAAGTGGAACCTGCGCACGCCGGGGCGCGAGGAGGACGACAGCGCCGCGGACGATGCGGATAATGCCGGTGGGGACGCGCCGGCCCCCGACAAGAAGTGAGACGGCGCGGGTCGGCGCCCGCCCCCGACGAAGGAGAGAGATGTCTGAACGACGGGTCACCGTAGCGAGCAAGGTCGGCATCCACGCCCGACCAGCTGCTCTGCTGGCCAAGACCGCCGCCGCGCAGCCGGTGGTGATCACCATCCGCAAGGAGGGCAACGAGCCCGTCGAAGCGGGCAGCATCCTCGGCCTGATGACCCTCGGTGCCTCCCACGGCGACGAGGTCATCCTCGCCGCGGAAGGCGAAGGCGCCGAAGAGGCTCTCGACGAGGTCGCCAAGCTCGTGGCCACCGACATGGAGTGAAGCCGACCCGCGAGAACGGCGGCGTTTCCCGTTCAGGGAGACGCCGCCGTTCTGCGTGCGGGTCCGGTTACAGCGGAAGGGCGTGGCCGGTGGCCGCAGCCAGGGCGTCGCGCATCGCGGTGCGCGGGGCCGGCCGGCCGGTGAAGTGCTCGACCTGGCCGAAGGCCTGGTGCAGCAGCATGTCCAGCCCGGTCGCCAGACGACCGCCGGAGGCTCGGACCGCCTCGGCCAACGGCGTCGGCCACGGGTGGTAGACGACGTCGAGCACGCACGCGGCCTTCGCGAGGTCCGCCGCGTGCGGGTCCACCGCTCCCGCCGGGAGCGTCGAGACCACCACGTCGTGGCTGGTCGCGGCGTCGGCGAGGGTGATCGAGCCCAGCCGTTCGACCCGCACGCGCACACCGGTGCGCTCGGCGGTCTCCACCGCTTCCGCAGCCCGCGCGGGCTCGCGCACGGCCAGCGTCACCTCGCGGACCCCCAGCTCGGCGAACGCCGCCAGCGTTGCCACCGCCGTGCCGCCCGCGCCGAGGACCAGACCCGCGCGACCGGAGGTGAACCCGCCTGCGGCGCGCAACGCGCCGACGACCCCGTCCACGTCCGTGCAGTCGGCGAACCAGCTGCCGTCCTCGCGGCGGACCAGCGTGTTCGCCGCGCCCACCGCTTCGGCCCGGTCGGCGACCTCGTCGGCCACCCGCAGCGCCGCGCGCTTGCCGGGCATCGTCACCGACAGGCCCGCCCACTCCGGGCCGAGACCGCCCACGAACTCCACGAGCTGCTCGGCGTCCGCCTCGACCCGCTCGTAGGTCCAGGGCAGGCCCAGCGCCTCGTAGGCGGAGCCGTGCAGGACCGGGGACAGCGAGTGCTCGACCGGCTTGCCGAGCACCGCCGCCCTCTTCCGGGCCTGGTCGTCAGAACGCGCCACGTGCCTGCGCTTCCTTGATGTAGGCGTCGTGCTGCTGCTGGTTCTCCGCGAAGCAGGACGTGCCGTCCGGGTAGCACTTCACGAAGTAGCGCCACTCGCCCGGGGCCGGCCGCTCGGCCGCCTGCAACGCCTCCTTGCTGAACGCCGAGATCGGCGTCGGCGGCAGCCCGTAGTTCAGGTAGGTGTTGTACGGGCCGGGGCGCTGCCGGTCGGAGCTGTTGGTCAGCAGCGTCGGCTTGTCCAGCGGGTAGTTGATCGTCGAGTCCAGCCCCAGCCGCATCGCGGGCTGGCCGAGCCGGTTCTCGATGACCCGGGCGATCCGCGGGAAGTCCTTGGCCAGGCCCTCGCTCTGCGTCAGCGACGCGATGATCATCACTTCGTACGGCGAGTGCTCGGTGCCCTCGGCCAGCTTCGGCAGACCGGCGACCTCCAGCTGCGCCGCCGACTTGGTGACCACGTCGCGCAGCACGTTCTCGGCCGACTCGCCGGGCTTGACGTCGTAGATGCCCGGCATGATCAGACCTTCGAGCCGGCGCCGCGGCTCGGCCTTCGACGCCTCGGCGACAGCCCACTTCGGCACGCCCAGGGACGCCAGGTCCGCGGTCGCGGCCACCTGGTGCATCTCCTCGGAGGTCGTGCACTTCTCGTTCTTCTTCGTGCAGGTCGCCTGCGCGAGCTTGGTGAGGATGCCCGGCGTGGTGCCGCCGTTGGGCGACGCCTGGTCCTCCAGCCGCTGACCACCGCGGATGTCGACCCGGCCGACCTTGGCGTCCTCGGACAGGATGTGGCTGACCGCCGCCTTGCCGGACATCTTGCTGCGCATGAGGTAGTAGCCGGGCTGGATCGAGTTGATCCGCTTGTTCTCGGCGGCCGCGGCGGTGAACGCCTTGGTGCTGGCCACCACGTCCTTCTCCGACAGGGTCTTGCCGATGTCGCCGACGGTGTCACCGGAGGCGACCTCGACGACGACGCTGCCGGTGCCCTCGCCGTCGTAGTCGTCGTAGGAGCCGATCCGCATGATCTGCATGGCTCCGTAGCCGACACCTCCGCCGACCAGCAGCAGGACGAACAGTCCCGCCAGCGCGGTCACCCACCGTCGCCGCTTGCGGCGGCGGAAGCGGTCGGGGTCGTGTCGTCGCCGCCGGTGTTCCCCGGGCTCGTCCGCGAACAGTCCGAGATCGTCGGTCACGGGAGTTCCTCTCGTGTCTTGGTCCCCCGGCCGTCCAGATATGCCTGCAAGATCTCCACCGCCGCCGCCTGGTCGACGACGGCGCGCTGCTTCTTCCCCCGCACGCCGCGTCCCGACAGCTTCTGGCTGGCCGTCACGGTGGTCAACCGCTCGTCGTGGAACCGCACCGGCACCGGTGCGACCCTCTCGACGAGCGCCGCCCCGTAGGCCTGCGCGATCTCCGCAGCGGTGCCGTGCCTGCCTGCCAACGTCTTGGGCAGGCCGACCACGACCTCCACCACCTCGTGCTCGGCGACGAGGTCGGCGATCTTGGCGAGATCGCTGCCGCCTTCCTCGTCCCGTCGCACCGTCTCCAGCGGAGTGGCCAGCATCGGAGCGGGATCGCTCAGGGCGACTCCGACCCGGACCGCCCCGACATCGACACCGAGCCGACGTCCCGGTCCGGGATCCGCCTGCTGGTGCTCGTTCACCCTCCAGCCACCACCTGGTCGACACCGTGGCGAAGCGCGCCGATGGCCGCGGTGATGCCGGCGGGGTTGGACCCGCCGCCCTGCGCCATGTCCGGCTTGCCGCCACCGCGACCGCCGACCTCGGCGGCGAAGGTGGGAACCAGCTTGCCCGCCGCGAGGCCCTTCTCCTGGGCGGCGTCGTTGACGCCGACCACGAAGCTGACCTTGCCCTCGTCGGCGGAGAACAGCGCCACCACCGACGGGCGGGAGGCGCCCAGGCGGCCGCGGACCTCACCGGCCAGCGCGCGCAGGGCGTTGCCGTCCACACCGTCCGGGACCTGCTCGGCCACCACGGTCACGCCGTGCACGTCGGTGCCCTTGTCGGCGAGCTCGCCGGCGGAGTTGAGCACCTGGTTGATGCGCAGCTGCGCGAGCTCCTTCTCGGCGTTGCGCAGCCGCGACACCACGCCCTGGATGCGGTCCGGCAGCTCCTCGGCGGGCACCTTCAACTGCTCGGCGAGCTGGTTGACCAGCAGGTGCTCCTTGCTGATGTGGCGCATGGCGTCCATGCCGACCAGCGCTTCGACGCGGTGCACGCCGGAGCCGACCGAGGCGTCCGACACCAGCTTGACCACGCCCAGCCGGCCGATCCGCGGCACGTGGGTGCCACCGCACAGCTCGCGGGAGTAGTCGCCCATGTCGACCACGCGCACCTGGTCGCCGTACTTCTCGCCGAACAGCGCCATCGCACCGAGCTCCATGGCCCGGTCCATGCTGGTGACGTAGCTGGAGACCTCGACGTCGGTCTGGAGGTAGTCGTTGACCTCCTCCTCGACACCCGCCAGCACGTCGGGCGACACCGACGACGGGACGGTGAAGTCGAAGCGCATCCGGCCCGGCGAGTTCAGCGAACCGGCCTGCGCGGCGCGCTTGCCGTAGGCGCTGCGGACGGCCGCGTGCACGAGGTGCGTCGCGGAGTGCGAGCGCTCGATGGCGTGGCGGCGGTTCGCGTCGACCGCGGCCTCCAGTGTGGTGTCCACGCCGAGCTCGCCCTCCAGCACCTTCGCGCGGTGCACGAACAGGCCGGGCACGCTGCGCTGCACGTCGAGGACCTCGACGGCCACGCCCGGGCCGACCAGCTTGCCGGTGTCGGCGATCTGGCCACCGCCCTCGGCGTAGAACGGCGTGCGGTCCAGCACCAGCTCGACCTCGGTCCCGGCTGAGGCGCGGGAAGCCGGCTGGCCGTCGACGAGCAGGCCCAGCACTCGGCTGTGCGACTGCAGGTCGGTGTAGCCGATGAACTCGGTGGTGCCGTGCTGGTCGAGCAGCGAGCGGTAGGTCGACAGGTCGCCGTGACCGGTCTTGCGGGACTTCGCGTCCTCCTTCGCACGGCGGCGCTGCTCGGCCATCAGGTCCCGGAAGCCCTGCTCGTCCACCGACAGCCCCTGCTCGGAGGCCATCTCCAAGGTCAGGTCGATCGGGAAGCCGTAGGTGTCGTGCAGCTGGAAGGCCTTGTCGCCCGCGAGGGTCTTGCCGCCGGACTTCTTCAGGTCCTTGACGGCCGTGTCGAAGATCTTCGACCCGGCGGTCAGCGTAGACAGGAAGGCCTCTTCCTCGTTGCGCATCACCGAGTCGATCCGGTCGAACTGGGTGACGAGTTCGGGGTAGCTCGGCGCCATCGCGTCGCGCACGACCTTGCTGAACTCGCCCAGCACCGGCTCCTGCACGCCCAGCAGGCGGGTGGAGCGCACGATGCGGCGCAGCAACCGGCGCAGCACGTAGCCGCGGGCCTCGTTGCCGGGGGTGACGCCGTCGCCGACGAGCATCACGCCGGAGCGGGCGTGGTCGGCGATGACGCGGAACCGCACGTCGTCCTCGTGGTGGGCGCCGTAGCGGCGGCCCGAGAGCTCCTCCGCCTTGGCGATCACCGGGCGGACCAGGTCCGTCTCGTAGACGTTCTCCACGCCCTGCAGCAGGCAGGCCACGCGCTCGACGCCCATGCCGGTGTCGATGTTCTTGGTGGGCAGCTCGCCGATCGGCGGGTGGCCCTCCTTGGGCGGCAGCTCACCCCTGATGTCCTGCATGAACACCAGGTTCCAGATCTCGATGTAGCGGTCCTCGTCGACGACCGGACCGCCCTCCTTGCCGTAGGCGGGGCCGCGGTCGTAGTAGATCTCCGAGCAGGGACCGCCGGGACCGGGCACGCCCATGTCCCAGTAGTTGTCCTTGGCGTCACGCCGCTGGATGCGCTCGGCGGGAATCCCGCAGACCTTCTGCCACAGCGCCGCGGCCTCGTCGTCCTTCTCGAAGACCGTCACCCACAGGCGAGCCGGGTCGATGCCGTAGCCGCCGTCGGCCACCGACTTGGTGAGCAGGTCCCAGGCGTGCTCCATGGCGCCTTCTTTGAAGTAGTCGCCGAAGGAGAAGTTGCCGGCCATCTGGAAGAACGTGTTGTGCCGGGTGGTCTTGCCGACCTCATCGATGTCACCGGTGCGCACGCACTTCTGGATGCTCGTCGCCCGCGGGTACGGGGCCGGCGCCTCGCCCAGGAAGTAGGGCTTGAACTGGACCATGCCGGCGTTGACGAACAGCAGCGTCGGGTCGTCCAGGATCAGCGACGCGCTGGGGACGACGGTGTGGCCGCGGTTCTTGAAGTGCTCGGTGAACCGGTGGTTGATCTCGTGGGTCTGCACTGGGAGTCCTCGGGAAGTGGTCAGGTCACGGACACGGCTGTCGGCGTCGGCGAGCGGCTGGCGGCGCGCAGGAGCGCCGACGTCAGCGGCCCGCCCGGCGAGCTCGCCGCTCGGCGTCGTGGTCGGCCGCTCTCCGGCGGACCTGGTCGGACTCGGCGACCACGTCCTGCAGCTCGTCTTCCCGCTCCTGCATCCCGGCGCGCACGTCGGCGCCGAACGACCCGACGGCCCCGGCCAGCTCGCGCATGGCGCCGCCGACCTGCTCGGCCATCCCCGTGGGGGTCGCCTTCCGAGCAGTCTCGTTGACCTTGCGGGTCAGCGCGACTCCGGCTGCGATGCCCGCGCTGAACCAGAAAAGGCGCCTCACGTGCGCACCCCTTTGTTCTTCCGGCGGAAGTGCCGCCCGGCCGGTTCTTGCTTGCGCTTCCGACGGGCCTTCAGCGCCTTGCTGACGCCGTAGGAGAACGCCGCCGTCTTCACCAACGGACCACCCAGTGTAGCCGTGAACAGCGACGACAACGCCGACACGTTGCCGCTGATGGTCTTGGCGTTGGAGGTGATGCCGTCAACGCGCTCCAGCTGCGTGTTCACGTGCGAGATCGTGGTGTTCGCGCCCGTGAAGATGGGGTCGCTGTTCTCCTGCGCCTTCTTGATCGCGGTGCTCGCCTCGTCCAAGGTCTTGCCGAGCTTGATCAGCGGCACCGCCAGCAGCAGAACCAGCAGCACGAACGCTCCGGCGACGATCAGCGCGGCGATCTGCGTGGGCGTCACGTGCCCTCCCGTATGTCCACGTCATGTCCTGGTCGAACCGGGAACGCGCGCCCGTGTTCGTTGATCGTGCGCCAGGTTACCGGTGCACCGGCCGACCACAAGCACCCGGGCCGCCGGGTCGAACCGCAGGTGCAGGCGGTTCGACCGCTGGTGGAGCGGGGTGCGCCCGGAAGTATCGATGCGGTGACCGGTTGATCACGCGGTGACGGGGGTCAGCGGCGGCTCGCCCGTCAGCACGGCGGCGACGTTGCGGGCCGCGAGCTCCGCCATCGCGGTGCGGGTCTCGGTGGTCGCCGAGCCCAGGTGCGGGGCCATGGCGACGTTGTCGAGCTCCAGCAGTCCCGGGTCCACCTCGGGCTCGTTCTCGAAGACGTCCAGCGCGGCACCACCGATCCTGCCCTCGCGCAGCGCTCTGGCCAGGGCCTTCTCGTCCACGACCGGGCCGCGGCTGGTGTTGACCACGATCGCGGTCGGCTTCATCGCCGCCAGCGCGCCGTCGTCGACGAGGTGGTGGGTCTGCTCGGTCAGCGGGCAGTGCAGGCTGATCACGTCGGCGGTGCGCAGCAGCTCCTCCATCGGGAGGTAGCGGGCGTCGAGCTCGGCCTCGACCTCCTGGGCGGCGCGGCGGCGGCCGGTGTAGGCGATGTGCATCCCGAACGCCCGGGCGCGTCGCGCGACGGCCTGCCCGATGCCGCCGAGCCCGACCACGCCCAGCGTCTTGCCCTGCAGGCCGGTGCCGAGCATGAAGTCGAGTCGGAAGGTCCAGGGCGTGCGTGAGCGCAGCAGCCGCTCCCCCTCGCCGAGGCGGCGGGTCACCGACAGCAGCAGGCCGAAGGCGAGGTCCGCCGTCGCGTCGGTGAGCACCCCGGGCGTGTTGGTGACGGTCACACCGCGTTCGCTCACCGCCGGGACGTCGATGTTGTCGTAGCCCACGGCGACGTTCGCCACGACCCGCAGCTGCTCCCCCGCGGCCTCGACCAGCTCGGCGTCGATGCGGTCGTGCAGCATCGCGACCACACCGTCGGCGCCGTTCACGGCCTCGCGCAGCTCCTCGGGCGCCAGCGGCCGGTCCTGGTCGCAGACCTCGACCTCGGCCACCTCGCGCAGCAGCTCCACCGCCGACTCCGGCACCGCCCTGGTGACCACGACCCTGCTCACATCGACCTCCGGGGTTGTCCTCGGGACGGAACCTATCGGTTCGGACGGGACGCGTGGCTGCGGTCCCGGGAGTGCGCCGTTCGCGGGCGAGCGGTGGCCCTCAGTCCTCGTCCCTGATGATGCTCCGGAGCTTGGGGACCCGGTCGTGGAGAGCTCGTTCCGCACCTCGGGGGGTGGGGTTGTAGTAGTCACGGCCCATGAGCGACTCCGGCGGGTACTGCTGGGCCAGCACCCCCTCGGGCTTGTCGTGCGGGTAGCGGTAGCCCTTGGCGTTGCCGAGCTTCTGAGCTCCCGCGTAGTGGCCGTCGCGCAGGTGCGGCGGGACGGGGCCGCCCTTGCCCGCGCGCACATCGCCCATCGCCTCGTCGATCGCGGTGATCACCGCGTTGGACTTCGGAGCGGTCGCCAGGTGGATGGTGGCCTGGGCCAGCGCGAGGCGCCCCTCGGGCATGCCGATGAACTGCACCGCCTGCGCGGCGGCGACAGCGGTCTGCAACGCGGTCGGGTCGGCCATGCCGACGTCCTCGCTGGCGTGCACGACCAGCCGGCGCGCGATGAACCGCGGGTCCTCGCCGGCCTCGACCATGCGCGCCAGGTAGTGCAGCGCGGCGTCGACGTCGGAGCCCCGGATGGACTTGATGAACGCGCTGGTGACGTCGTAGTGCTGGTCACCGCCCCGGTCGTAGAGCACCGCCGCGCGGTCCACCGTGGATTCGACCGTGGCCAGGTCGATCACCTCGGCGCCGGTGGACGCCGCCGACTCGGCGGCGGCCTCGAGCGCGGTCAGCGCACGCCGGGCGTCGCCCTCGGCCAGCGCCACCAAGTGGTCCTCTGCGTCGGCGGCGATCCCGATCGCGCCGCCCAGACCGCGTTCCTCGGTGACCGCCCGGTGCAGCAGTTCTCGGATGTCCTCGTCGTCCAGGCTGCGCAGCTGCAGCACCAGCGACCGCGACAGCAACGGCGCCACGACGGAGAAGTACGGGTTCTCGGTGGTCGCGGCCACCAGCAGCACGGTCCGGTCCTCGACCGCCCCGAGCAGCGCGTCCTGCTGGGTCTTGGAGAAGCGGTGCACCTCGTCGATGAACAGCACGGTCGCTTCACCGGAGCGGCCGAGGCGACGCCGGGCCTCCTCGATGACGGCCCGGACCTCCTTCACGCCCGACGACAGAGCCGACAGCGCCGCGAACCGGCGTCCGGTCGCCTTCGACACGAGGTTCGCGAGGGTCGTCTTGCCCGTTCCTGGTGGCCCGTAGAGCAGCACGGACGCGGGAGCGGCACCCTCCACGAGCCGCCGCAGCGGTGCCCCGGCTCCCAGGAGGTGCGCCTGCCCGACGACCTCGTCGAGGGACCGGGGCCGCATCCGCACGGCCAGCGGCGCGTTCTCGGCCAGCTTCTCGTCGGCCTTCTCCTCGGTCTCAGCCCCGAAAAGCCCCTCGTCGAACAACCCCTCACTCACACCAGGAACGCTACCCGCCGACCCCGACTCCCCCACCCACCGCGTCCACCCCGGGAAGCACCCGACGCGGCCCCACGGCGCCCACACCGCAGCCGCGGAGGAATCAGACTTCGCGGGGACCCCCGCTGATCGGAACTCGGATCGCTGCACCCCGGCTACGGCCGCGACTCCACGCGGGCGGGACGAACGCGCAGCAGGAAGGTCGCCTCAACGGTCACCGGCCGTCGTCGCGGCCCGGGCGCTGCAGGACTCGCCCGGCTCTCTCGGCGCCCGCTCGCGGCTGCGGACAGCCGACTCCTGAGCGGGTAGCCAGAGATCCCGGTGATCAGACTCCCGCCTGAAGGGGGTTCCACACTTCCGCTCCAGGGCCGCCGCATCGCCGCGGTGGTCCGGGTGGTGGCGCACTCCCGAGGCCCGGCACGGCCCGTCACCCGGCCACCTCCCCCGGCTCACCGCGGGGCGGCGCGAACGCCGCGGAGGTCAGGCCCACGGACCATCGCGCGAGCCTGGTCGCGGCGGTGGTCCGGGTGGCAGCACGCCCCCCGAGGTGCACCGCGAGCAGCGGCTCCTCACCGCCACCCGGCTCCGCCGCAAGCCGGTCGCGGACGCCACCGCGACCGGGAGGACGGTTCACCGCCGCGACCGGGTCACCGATCACGGCGGCGATCCGAGTGGTGGCGCACCCCCGAGGCCCGCGCGGGCCCGGCTCCCCGCCACCTCCTCGGCTCCCAACGAGGACGGATCAACCGCCGTGATCGAACCCCGGGTACCGCGCTGATCGGGTCCTCAAACCCCGGGGTGATCCGTTCCACCGACCGGTTGACGTCAGCCGGTCCCAGCGGGCATGGCGACCTCGACGCTGCCGTTGTTGCGGCGGTGCTCGACGACCCAGTTCTCCACCGCCTGGTGGCAGGCGCGGTCGAGGTGGCGAACCGTGCTCAGGTCGAGGTGGACGTGCTTGTCCTCCGGCAGCCGCTCGAGGTGGTCGAGGAGCCGAGGCAAGCGCAGGAACGTGGCGTTGCCGCCGAGCTGCACGCGGACGTGGTCGTCGGCGTGCTCGGCTTCGACCGACAGTCGCGAGACCTCGACCGCGGTCTTGACCACGGCCGCCGCCAGGCCGGTGAGGGTGCCGATGAGCAGGTCCGTCGCCACGATCGTCACCGCGGTCAGCACCAGCACGAAGGCCTCCGAGCGGTGCTCGCGCACCAGCGCGGCGACGGCCTTGAGCTCCAGCAGCTTCCACCCCGCTTGGATCAGCAGCGCGGCCAGCACGGCGGTGGGGATGAACGCCAGCAGACCCGGCAGCAGGACCACGAACAGCAGCAGCCAGAAGCCGTGCAGCACGCGCGAGAGCTTCGTCTTCCCACCGGCCTGCACGTTGGTGGAGCTGCGGACGATCACCGCGGTCATCGGCAGCGCGCCGAAGACACCGCAGACCGCGTTGCCGGCGCCCTGCGCGACGAGCTCCTTGTTGTAGTGGGTCTTCGGACCGTCGTGCATGCGGTCCACGGCGGCGGCGCTGAACAGGCTCTCCGCCGAAGCGATCAGCGCGAAGGTGAGGATCGAGCCCAGCACGGCGAGGTCGACCGCGCCGAAGTCGGTCGTCGTGGGCGGGTTCAGCGACGCCAGCAGCGAACCGACCTCGACCTCCTCCACCGGCAACGCCAGCAGCGCGGCGGCCGCGCTGGTGAGGACCACGGCGATGAGAGCACCGGGCACCAGGTTCAGCGGTGCGGGCACGAACTTCTTCCACGCGGTCATGACCAGCAGCGCCGCCACCGCCAGGCCGACACCGGCGACGCCTTGCGGCGTGGTCACCATCGCGGTGGCCAGCTCACCGAGGCGGCCGAACTTCTCCGCGGTGGAATCGGGCTGTTCGAGCCCGCCGACCGGGTAGACCTGGCCGAGGATGAGCACCAGGCCGATGCCGGCGAGCATCCCCTGCACGACCGACGGCGAGATGGCGCGGAACCAGGTGCCCAACCGGGTCGCGCCGAGCAGGATCTGCACGACGCCGGCGCCGAGCACGATGACGCCGAGCATCCCGAGCCCGTGCTCGCTGACGGCCGAGGCCACCAGCACGGTGAGTCCGGCGGCGGGACCGGACACCTGGAGGCTGCTGCCGGGCAGCACGCCGACCACCAGGCCGCCGACGATGCCGGTGAGGATGCCCAGTTCGACCGGCACGCCGGAGGCGGCGGCGACGCCGACGCACAGCGGCAGGGCGACCAGGAACACCACGAGCGAGGCTGCGATGTCGGCGCCGAGGGTCTTCGGGGCGGCGGGCCTTCGCCCGTCGTGCGGGTGCGACGAGGCGTCGAGTTGCGGGATCACGATGCCCTCCAGGGCGATGTCGGGTAGCGGGGACCGCGCCGGGCACCCGCGCGGCGGGTGCCCGGCGTCGATCTCCGCGAGTGCGGGGCTCTCTCAGAGGGGGAGGAAGTCCTCGTCCTCGGAGGACTGCGGCGCGACGAAGACGAGACCGGAGTCGATCTCGTAGAACCAGCCGTGCAGCCGCAGCAGGCCGGACTCGATGCGATCCCGGATGAACGGGTACTCGCGCACGGTTTCGAGCTGCGCGCGCAGGTGGCGCTTGCTCTCGACGCGGACGGCGGCGTCCTCGGGTTCGGAACCACCAGAGCCGTCGGTGCCCAGCCAGGTGCACAGGGCGGGAAGCTCGTCGAGCCCGCGACCGGCGAGCGCCAGCGCGGTGACGGCACCGCAGTGCGAGTGGCCGCACACGATGATGTCGGGAACCCCCAGTTGCAACACCGCGTATTCGATGGTTGCCATTTCGCTGGAACCGGAGTCGGGCGCGTATTCCGGGACCACGTTCCCGGCAGTTCGCAGTTCGAACAACGAACCTGGTTCTGCCCCGGTGATGTAGGACGGAATCACACGGGAATCTGAACATCCGATGAACAGCGCGGAAGGTTCCTGCCCGGCGGCCAGCTGGCGACGCTGGTCCGCGGAAAGCAGCTCGGGGTGACGACGTGCGTGACGCACGAAGTTCTCGAAGCTCATGTGTGCATCTCCGGGTCGGAACGGCTCGGAAAAGGGGTGGGGTTCGAGCCGAACTAGTGCCGCATGACCTGCAGCGTCGCAGGAGAATGTCTGAGTCTGCTGCACGCGTGGTGCGCATCGGACTCCGCAGCCGGGAGCCGGGCAGGGTGGACGAGGTCGAGCTCGGCCGCGGTCCCACCCTGCACTCCGCGGAGCGGGTGCCGGTCGTGCTCGTGCCGCGTGTGGGCGCGTCGGTGCGTGGTCAGCCCCTGCAGGCGCTCGCGGAGCTTCTCGTTGTCGCGCTGCTCTGTGGTGTCAGGCTTGTGCTCGCTGCTCGCAGCGCAGCAGGCGGGTCCGGCCAGCGCGGCGTCGGTGGGGCCGAGCGCGGCGAGCACGACCGCGAAGAGCAGGAACAGCACCGCTCTCGTGACCTGCCATGCCCTGCCGCACACCGAATGCCTCCCGAACAGAACGAGCTGCGGATCCCCTTCCGGCGACACCGACGGTTCCGGGATGGAAGAGCGAAAGCGCTCAGTCGCCAACATTATCCGAAGACCCTCGTCCTCGCACACGTCACGGATCGGCGGAACGACTGGGAAACAGGTGAAAATTCCGTGGTCCGGCGGCACGACCGCAACATTTCACCCGGTTGCCGGTGTGCGCGTGAGAGTTCGTCGCGTTCTGCGATCCCGGACGTCACCGTCCGCAGCGAGAATGTGATCTGCATGACCACATCGAGCGAAACCCAGATGTCATCCACCGTTCACGACGATTCCTCCGGGAAATGTCGTTCTACTGGATCCGGTAGTGGTACGTGTGCGCACGTGTGAATCCCAAGGATTCGTAACGACTCCGCGCGACCGCGTTGGCGGTTTCGACTTGCAGGAACACACGCTCGGCCGACGCCCAGCCCACGCCCGCGCGGATGAGCGAAGCCGCCACCCCGCGTCGCCGCCACTCCGGGGCGGTGTGCATCCCGTAGAGGCCGCACCAGTCGTCGGAAACGGCGAACATGCCCACTCCCACCGGATTCTCAGCGTGCACGGCGGTCGCGAAGGCGACGGGCGCGGGAGCGCGGTCCAAGCCCGGCTCCGGACGGCCACCGACCGCCGCGACCGCGTCCAGCCACCTCGAGCCGGGGGAGGGGTCCAGCAACACCTCGAAGTCCTGCGGCGGGCACGAGTGCAGCAGCGCCTCTCGGTCCGTCCGCATGATCACCGTCGGTGCATCGGCCCGGTAGCCCCGCTCGGCCAGCAGCGAGTCCAGCTCGGAGTGCTCCTCCCACGGGCTGACCTGCACCGCCGGCGGGCTGGAACGCTCCGCGTAGAAGCGCTCCACCACCTCGATCGCGGCGTCCGGATCGGCGGACGAACCGAGCGGGAGGGCTGAGTTCGAACGGCGGCGGCGCAGCCGGTCGCAGTGCCGCAGCAACCAGCCGTCCTGGCGCACCACGGTCGTGGCGGGCCAGGTCGCCACCGCCGCGCGCTCGAGCTCAGAGGTCTCGCAGGCGCTCACTCGGTGCGGAAAGCCGGGTAGGGCTGCAGGTGCAGCGCTCCCGCTCCGAAGCGCTCCACCAGCGCGTCGATCACGGTGTCGGCGAACTCGGCGACGTCGGTCAGCTGCGCGTCCTGGGCGTCGGAGCGCAGGTGCCTCCAGCGGTCCACCAGCGCCGTGCTGCGGCGCGGAGACGGCTGGTGCAGGTCGATGGGCCGATCGGTCTCACCCGTGCGCGGCAAGAACCACCAGGTCGAGACCCACACCCACAGCAGCTGGGCGTTGAACAACCGGGGCAGCAGCACCTCGTCGGAGTCCAGCTCGGGCCACACCTCGACGATCTCGGAACGCCAGGTCGCGAGCATGCTCTGCGCGAGGTTGTCCGGTAACGCGTAGGAGCACCACGAGGACGGGAACGGGTACTGCAGGTAGGCCGCGTCCATCGCGACGTCGCGCACGCAGCCCCACTCGAAGTCCAGGAAGCGCACTCCGCTGGATCCGGTGACGAGGCTGTTCTCCGGGCAGATGTCCGACGGGCTGAACGACTGGTAGCGGCTGGAGCCCAGCTGTTCGGAGGCCGTGGTGAGCCGCTCGACGAGCTCCGGCGGTGTGCTCACGCCGAGGATCTGGCTGAGCAGTTCGGGCAGTTCCTCCACCGAGGAGGCGATGTCGTCGGCGACCGGGTCGGTCCAGGACTTGGCACCGAGCCGGCGCAGCAGGGCGTCGAAGTCCGCGGCGCAGCCGGCGGTGCTGCTGTGCAGGCGCCCGAGCGCCCGCGCCCACGCGAGCAGGGCGCGCTCGGCGGCGCGCGGGTCCTCGCCGAAGAGCACGTCGGCGAGCGTGGAACCACGGCCGAGGTCTTCCAGCACGAGCAGCCGCTCGTTGACGTCGTGGGCGATCAGCTCGGGGCTGACGCGCGCCTCCGGAGGCAGCGCCGTGGTCAGCTGGCAGCTGGCCGCCTCGTGCGCGAACGGGTCGGAACGCGCTTCCGGCGGGCACTCCCCGTAGTGCTTGACGACCACGGTGCGCGGCAGTTCGAACGGCGACTCGGCGATCCGCACCCGCAGCACGACCGAGCGGTCACTACCGCCCAAGTCCTCCGCGTCGGCAAGCCGCACCGGAGCTCCAGTCCTCTTGCTCAGCACCGCTTCTGCCGTGGCGACGGTGTCAGTCGCCTCGGTGCTGGCCGGGACCCGGACCTCCGGGGGGCCGGTGGTGATCTCCACGCTCATCGTCTCCAGACACTACCCCCACAACCTGAACATGAACCGCCATGACCGGTTAAGTGACGCCTAACCGGGCATGCGCCATGTGCGCTGCGTGTTCACCCCTGAACTGGCGACGCACACGACTCCCTGGGCGTTGACGGACGCGGCCTCCGTCAACGTTGCACCGGGCGGGAACTCCGGTGCACTTCGACCTCCCGCACATGAGTGAGCCCGGCCGAGCGCGGGTTCGCGCTCGGGCCGGGCCACTCAGCGGGAGCACTGTCAGCCCTGCGACTCGCCCTTCTCGGCGTCCTTCTGCTGCTTGGGCTTCGCGTCGATGCCGGCTTCCTTGCGCTGCGCCTCGGTGATCGGCGCCGGCGCGGCGGTCAGCGGGTCGAAGCCGCCACCGCTCTTCGGGAAGGCGATGACGTCGCGCAGCGACTCCGCACCGGCCAGCAGCATGCAGATCCGGTCCCAGCCGAAGGCGATGCCACCGTGCGGCGGGGCGCCGTACTTGAACGCCTCGAGCAGGAAGCCGAACTTCTCCTGGGCCTCCTCCTCGGTGATGCCCAGCAGTGCGAACACCCGCTCCTGCAGGTCCGGCCGGTGGATGCGGATGGATCCGCCGCCGATCTCGTTGCCGTTGCAGACGATGTCGTAGGCCCAGGCCAGCGCGTGCTCCGGGTCCTTGTCGAAGTTGTCGATCCACTCGGCGTTCGGCGAGGTGAACGGGTGGTGCACCGCGGTCCACTTCCCGCTGCCGACCGCGACGTCGCCGGCCTCCATGTCCTCGACGGGCTCGAACATCGGCGCGTCGACGATCCAGACGAACGACCAGGCGTCGTGGTCGATGAGGCCGCAGCGCTCGGCGATCTCCAGGCGGGCAGCGCCCAGCAGCGCGCGGGCCGAGGACTTCGAGCCCGCGCCGAAGAACACGCAGTCGCCGGGGTTGGCGCCGACGGCTTTGGCCAGGCCCTCGCGCTCGGACTCGGACAAGTTCTTGGCGACCGGGCCGGAGAGCTCACCGTCCTCGCCGACGAGCACGTAGGCCAGGCCCTTGGCGCCACGCTGCTTGGCCCACTCCTGCCAGGCGTCGAGCTGGCGGCGCGGCTGGTCGGCACCACCGGGCATGACCACGGCACCGACGTAGGGCGCCTGGAACACCCGGAAGGGGGTGTTCTTGAAGTACTCGGTCATCTCGGTGAGCTCGAGGCCGAAGCGCAGGTCGGGCTTGTCGGTGCCGTAGCGGGCCATCGCCTCGGCGTAGCTCATCCGCTGGATCGGGCGCGGGATCTCGTGCCCGATCAGCTTCCACAGACCGGCCAGGACCTCCTCGGCGAGCTCGATGACGTCGTTCTGCTCGACGAAGCTCATCTCGATGTCGAGCTGGGTGAACTCCGGCTGCCGGTCGGCGCGGAAGTCCTCGTCGCGGTAGCAGCGGGCGATCTGGAAGTAGCGCTCCATGCCGCCGACCATCAGCAGCTGCTTGAACAGCTGCGGCGACTGCGGCAGCGCGTACCAGGAACCGGGCTGCAGACGGGCCGGGATGAGGAAGTCACGAGCGCCCTCGGGGGTCGAGCGCGTCATGGTGGGCGTCTCGACCTCGACGAAGTCGCGGGAGTGCAGCGTCTCGCGCGCGACGCGGTTGACGTCGCTGCGCAGCCGCATGATGCGCGCGGGCTCGGTGCGGCGCAGGTCCAGGTAGCGGTGCTTGAGGCGGATCTCCTCGCCGACCTCGAGGTGCTCGTCGAGCGGGAACGGGAGCGGGGCCGCCTCGCTGAGGACCTCCAGGTCGGTGACGGTCACCTCGATGGAGCCGGTGGGGATCTCCGGGTTCTCGTTGCCCTCCGGGCGGACGACGACCTCACCGGTGACCTTGATGCAGAACTCGGCGCGCAGCCGGTGGGCGCGCTCCGCCATCTCGCCCTCGCGGAAGACGACCTGGGAGACGCCGGACGCGTCGCGCAGATCGATGAAGATGACTCCGCCGTGATCGCGACGGCGCGCCACCCACCCGGCGAGGGTGACGGTCTGCCCGGCATGACCGGCGCGGAGCGATCCGGCCTCGTGCGTGCGCATCACGGGTGCTGAGCTCCTTCTTCCGCTGTACCAGCGTTCGACTGCGTTGATGACTTCCCGCGGGCATGAGCAGGCGGGACGCAAGGTTCCAGGCTAGCCAACCTGCGCTCGGCGATCGCGAGCAGGTCGGCGGCGGCTCCCGCGATGTGAGCCGTTCCGCGCGGAGCCTCGACCGGGCCGTGCCGATCGTGCGACTCTGGTTCACACCATTCTGGTCTATGGCGGTCGCGAATTCTCGTTTTCGCCAAACCGGTTGCCGATCGAGTGAACAATGTGGGTCGCTGGATCCGTGTGAGAGGAAGAACCAGAAAGCACAGGCATCGACCGAGGGGCTACTCCTTTCGATGGAGACGGCTACCGGAACTCGGTCGTTGCGCAACAAGTGACCCACTGATTAGCGTAAGTTCGGAATTCGCCGGACACGAGGAGTAACGATGACCGGCCCGAAAACCGAGGCCCGCCCGACCGCCCGCTCCGCCGTTCGCGGCATGCCGCCGGGCGCACCGCAGGCCCACCCGACCCAGCAGGCACCTGCACAGGCCACGAAGCCGCAACCGACGCAGCAGGCCGGCGCCATCTCGGCCGAGCTGGCGGAGCTGCTCCGAACGGGTCCGTTCGAAGCCGCCCTGCGCACCGCGATCCGGTCCAGCCGCCTGAGCCTGGAGCGCATCCAGCACCGCCTGCGCGCCAGGGGCACGCCGGTCAGCATCACCGCGCTCAGCTACTGGCAGTCCGGTCGGCGTCGCCCCGAGCGCCCCGATTCTCTGCTGGCGCTGGCCCAGCTGGAACAGGTCCTGGGCGTGCCGGAAGGCTCCCTGTCCGCGCTGCTCGGTCCGCCGCGCCCGCGCGGCCGCACCCGGCAGGCCTCCACCGAAGCACCGCCGCTGAGCGCGCTGTGGTCGGAGCACGAGTCGGCCGCGGAGCTGCTCACCAAGATCGACACCAACCACGACAGCAAGCTCACGCGGCTGTCACACCACGACGTGGTCCACGTCGACCAGCACGGTGACCTGCGCAAGATCCGCACGCGCAAGCTCGTCCGCGCCGAGACCAACAACGCGGACCGCTGGGTGATCATGTTCGACGGCGCGTCCTCGGTGGCCACGCCGCCGATCATCCGGCCGATCCGGTCCTGCCGGCTGGGCCAGGTGCTCACCGACCACGCCCGCGACCTGGTGGTCGCCGAGCTGCTGTTCGACCACGCCTTGGCGCGCGGCGAAACGCTGCTGCTGGAGTACGAGATCATCGATCCGCCGACCGGGCCGAACGAGGCCGAGCACAGCTTCTGCCGGCTGTTCCGGCTGCCCGTGCGCCAGTACGTGGTGGAGCTGCAGTTCGACCCGGCGCACCCGCCCACCGGCTGCGAGAGCTACGTCGGCGACTCGGCGATGCAGGAGAACGAATCGCCGAAGCCCCTCCAGGTGGATCGGTTCGGCCGGGCGCACGCCGTCGCGCTGGACTTCGGCATGGGTGTCTTCGGTGTTCGCTGGCAGCCCGAAGAGCCGCAGGAGGCACCGAGCTCGGAGAGCGAGTAACCCGGTCCAGCGACCGCAGGTCACCCACCCTCCTGCACGCGGTGTAACGAAGACGTGAACAATTCAAGAAAGTGCTGAAAGCCCAGAGCAGCGCATCCCGGCAATGGAGAGCACAGCGTCGAGGAGCGTTCTGGGCAGAATAGGAACTCCGGATTTCAACTGCTTCCGGAACAGATTCCGAAAAACACCGAGAGGCCGAGCCGCGCACGTGGGCTCGGCCTCGCGCTTCCCCGACCAACCGAACGTTCAGTTGATTCCAGCGCGCTCGGAAGCCCCCGCACCGAACGTCGGCCAGCCGTGAGGACCTCCCCCTCGACGGCATTCGCTCGGGCAGGAGGGGCCATCAGCACCGCCCGGTTTGCAGCCCTGCTCCTGGGGCCTCAGCGGGTCCCCGGAAGGACCGAACACGCATCAGACCGGCGCTCGCGAACGACACTCCCTCCCCGGAGATCTCTCCCAGAACCGGCCCGACCGCCCGCCATCACGTCAGCGGAGCTCTCCACTGAACCGCCGCCCGACCCTCACAGCAGTGCGAGTTGGCGTTCCCGGTCCCGATCGGCGTCGTCCTGCGGTGGCTGCTCCTCCTGCTGCGGGCCGAAGTCGGCGGGTGGCTGTGGTGGCGTCAGACCGTGGCGGCGCTTGGCGTCGTCAACCAGCTGCAGGACGTGCCGCTGGTAGGACTTCGGCGCGTAGGCACCGTTGCGGTAGAGGCGTTCGTACAGCGGAAGCAGGTCCGGTCGCCGCGCGCTGAGCCACTCGTGGAACCACTCACGCGCGCCCGAGCGCAGGTGCAGCACGAGCGGCGTCAGGCTCACCGCGCCCGCGTCGGCGATCGCGGCCACCGTGGCGTCGATCTGCTCCGGCGAGTCGCTGAGCCCGGGCAGGATCGGCGCCATCAGCACCGAGCACCCGATGCCCGCGTCGGCGAACCGGCGCACCACGTCGAGCCGGCGCAGCGGCGAGGGCGTCCCGGGTTCCACCTCCCGCCACAGCGCCTCGTCGACCGACCCGATCGAGGTCGCGATCGACACCCGGGCGCGCTGCGCGGCTTGGGCGATGGGGTCCAGGTCGCGGAGGATCAAGGTGCCCTTGGTCAGGATCGAGAACGGGTTCGCCCGGTCGCGCAGCGCGGCGATGATCTCCGGCATGAGCCGGTAGCGCCCCTCCGCGCGCTGGTAGGGGTCGGTGTTGGTGCCCATCGCGATCGGCTCGCCCTCCCAGCGTGGGCGCGCCAGCTCCTTGCGCAGCAACGACGGCGCGTTGACCTTCACCACGACCTTGCTGTCGAAGTCGTGCCCCGCGTCCAAGTCGAGGTAGGTGTGGGTCCGACGGGCGAAGCAGTAGACGCAGGCGTGCGTGCACCCGCGGTAGGGGTTCACCGTCCACCTGAACGGCACCTGGGACTCCCCCGGCACCCTGTTGATGATCGACTTGGCCTGGATCTCGATCGCGAAGGCGTCCTCGGTCCCGGCCTCGATCGGCACCGGGTCGGGCAGCTTCAGCCCGGCCCGACCGGTCCCGCGCACCACGGGATCGGGCAGCCCGAGCGGCAACTCCTCCGACCGACCGGTGTCGACCCGCTGCTGTTCCCACCGCATGGCTTCATTCGAACACAGATTCGACGTGCTGTCGAGGCGCTCCCCCGCACCTCACTCGAACGAGCGTATCGGCTGGTCAGGGCCTGGTCGAGCGCCGGACCCGTGCAGGGTCGAGCGACCCGCGGCTCCTCAGGGCGCGAGCAGGACGACGGAGTTGTGGCCTCCCATGCCGATGGAGGACTTGACCGTGACGCCGTCGCGGACCGAGGTGGGGCCGTCCAGCAGGCGCGGGTGGCCCGGCGCCTTCCTCGGCGGGGCGGGGATGGTGCCGCGGTCGAAGGCGAGTGCGGTGGCAGCGATCTCCACCGCCGAGGCCGCGCCCTGGCAGTGGCCGACGAGCGGTTTGACCGAGTACAGCGCGGCGTCGGGCGGGAACAGCGCGTCGAAGATCTCCGCCTCCGCGCGATCGCACTGGGCCGTTCCGGGGCCGTGCGCGTGGAGGTAGCGCACGTTCGACGGCTCGACCCCGGCGTCGGCGAAGGCTTCCTCGAAGCAGCGGGTGACCTCGGCCAGGCCGGGGTCGATCGAGGTGACGTGGTGCGCGTCGTGCGACATCGCCCCGCCCAGCACGGTCAGGTACGGGGTCCCGCCGCTCACCCGCGACAGGACCATGGCCACCGACGCCTCGCCCATCGGGAACCCCCGGCTGCCCTGCTGGAAGGGCTTGCACACCTCGAGCGGCTCGGCGTCCGTGAACGTGACCCCGAGGCGTTCGAAGTGCAGCACGTTCTCCGGCGTCGCGGAGATGTCGGTGGCCACGAAGACGACGTCGTCGACGATGCCCGAGTCCAGCCACGCCTTCGCGGTGAGCAGCCCCGCGTTGCCGGACGAGCACATCGCCGAGACGTTCATCGCCGGGCCGTGGAACCCGAACTCCTTCATCAGCAACGACATCGGCGTCGAGGGCATCAGCCCCAGGTAGTCGCGCGAGGGCACGTCACCACCGCGGTGCAGGTAGAAGTCGCGCCACAGGTCCACTTCGCCGAGCACGACCGCGTGCAGCAGTCCGACCCGCCGGCCGGCGCTCCACCCGCGTGCGCGCGCGTCGGCCACCGCTTCGCGCGCTGCGCTGCGCATCGCGCGGCCGAACCTGCTCGGCCCGTCGGCCTCGTCCCCACCGGGCGGCACGACAGCGACCCACGCGGCCCGGTCGTGGCTCTCCCCGTAGCCGTCGACCAGCGAGGCCGCGTGCTCGCCGCCGAGCATGCCGTTCCAGAACGGCTCGACTCCCCAGCCGTACCCGGTCACCGCTCCTAATCCTTGCAACGTCAGCACTTCCCTCACCTCGGAAACGATCGGCCCTGTTCAGGGCGGGTGTTGATCCCTGCCTCGGGCAGATCGTCGTGGTGAGGTGGTGCGCTACAACGCCGCGGACCGGATGGCCTCCCGGATGCGCGGGTAGGTGCCGCAGCGGCAGATGTTGCGCAGCGTGTCGAGGTCGGCGTCGGTGATCTCACGGCCTTCGGCCGAAACCCGGCGCACCAGCGCGAACGCCTGCGCATCGAGCAGGCCAAGGGGTACGTCCCCGAGCACGTCGACGTGGACCTGGTCGCCGAGATGATGGTCCGCGTCTCCACGTCGTTCCTGCTCACCCCGAGCCGGCTGGTCGACCTCGACGACGAGCAGCAGGTGCGCCGGACAGCCCGGAAGTTCCTGCTGCCCATGCTCGACCCGCCGACCTGAGCGGTCCGCACTACGCTCGACGTGTGCTGATCTACTCGATGAGCGTGTCGGTCGACGGTTTCACCGCCGACCGGCGAGGCGAGTTCGCCTGGTCGGCTCCGCTCGAGGAGCTGTTCGCCTTCCACCTCGAACGGACCCGCGAGCTCGGCGGTTTCCTGTGCGGACGCAAGCTCTACGAGACGATGCTGGTGTGGGAGACCGACCCGTCGATGCGCGCCGACGAACCCGGTGCCGCCTTCGCCGACACCTGGTCGGCCCTCCCGAAAGTCGTCTTCAGCCGGACACTCACCGAGGTCGAGGGCAACGCGCGCCTGGCCACCGGACCGCTGTCCGAGGAGCTGGCGGCGCTCGACGGTGCGACCAGCCGCGACATCGGGATCGGCGGCCCCGCCCTGGCCGCGCAGGCGGTCGAGCTCGGACTGGTCGGTGAGCTGCGGCTGTTCCGGTACCCGATCGTCGTCGGCGGGGGCACCCGCTACCTACCTCCGGTGACCGAGGACGTCCAGCTGGAGCTGCTCGAGAGCCGGACCTTCGGTGAGCGAGTGGTCTACGAGCGCTACGCGACTGCCTGAGCCTTCTCGGTCACGACTTCTCAGCGGCGGCGCAAGCTGGATCCTCCCGTGAGCAGCCGCTGCGCCGCGTCCTCCAGGCGCTCTCGGGACGCGGACCCGGCTGCCGCGGCACTCCGGCCGGCCTGGCCGCGGTCGGTGACCACCGCGCTCACGCAGTGCGGTTCAGTGACGTCGAGGGCCGGGCGCAGCCCGCGCGCTCACAGCGGGATCGGCGCTCGGCGGACCTGGTCGAGTGACCTCACGAGGACTCGATGATCTCCGCGAGCAGTTCTCCCACCCGCAGGAGCGCGAGCGTGCGTTGTGCGATGGCGTCCAACCGGGCGTCGAGCGCGGCCAGGGACCGGCTCACATCGCCGAGCTCGCGGAGCGCGGTGATCGCGGCGCGCACGTCGGGGATGCGGTAGCCCCCGGCTCGCAGCACGGCGGTGATGCGCTTCCCGGATCGCGGTGAGGTCTTAGCGCCGGGCCGTGCCGGCCGGGGTGGTGCTCCTGCCCGGGGCGACCAGGCCTTCGCTCTCCCAGAACCGCAGGGGCCGAGGACCTGACTCCCAGCGCTTGTGCGAGCTCGATCGTCATCGCGTCCGAGTCGACGGGCTCGGCATCGGTGTCGGCCTCCGACTGGATGACCTCCAGCCCTCGACGTGTGGTCAGGGCCTGTTCGCGGTCGCGGTGGAGCCGCTCGTGGAAGGAGCTGATCAGCGCCGCGCCCTCCACCGACGGTGTTCGCCGGAGGTCGCGCATAGCCCGCCGCGCCTCCACGGGCCCCACCGCGACCGCGAGACCGCGGTAGGCGCGAAGCGCGCGCAGGTGCTCCTCGGAGAACGTCCGGTACCCGTTTCGGGCCCGAGTGGCGGGAGGGAGGACGCCCTGGTGCTCGAGGTTGCGGACTTGCTGGACCGAGTACCCGGAGGCCTCCGCGACCGCAGCGGTGCTCATCGACGCGCCCAACGAACCCTCCACCAGCGCTTCAACCTCATGCTTGAACCATGAGCACGGAGCAGATCCTCGACGTCGTCCGGTCTTTCGTCGGCGTGCTCGAACTCGCCCCGGCCGAGGGCGACGCGGACCCGGAGATCGCCTGGGGTGACCTTCTTCTACTACGCGCCGGACGGCCAGGTGCCCCAGCGCCCACAGCCCTACGCCACGGTCATCACGAAGAACTACCTCGGTGACGACCGCTGCGACCTCGACGACCCGGACGCCAACGGTTGAACGTCCACGTCGGCAAGCACACCGAGCTGACCGGCGAGGACCCGAGGGAGGAACCGCAGGAGCGAGACCTCACCGCGACCGACGTCGTCTTCGGCCACCCCGTCTACCGGGCTCTCGGCTGGGTGTCGATCACCAATCCGGGCCCCCGCACGCACGACCTGGCGATCGACCTCCTCCGGCGAGCGCACCAGGACGCCGCACGGCGGTGGGCCCGCAAGCGCTGACAGCGGGACTTCGTCGGTGCCCGGTCGTACATTCCCGTCATGGGGACGCACACGACGAACTACACCGCGACGTTCATCGCGGTGGCCGACGACTGTCCGGTGGCGCAGGGCGCAGAGCCGCCGCTGCGCGAACCGCCGTCGGTGGCCCGCATCCAGTACGACATGCTCATCGCGGCGCCGTACCAGCACACCTCCGACGACGTGGTCTACGAGTCGAACGGTCGGCGGCGGGGCCTGAGCCGCGAGGAGTTCTTCGCCAAGGGCCAGCCGTGCCTGCGCGCCTCGCCGCTGGCCAAGCGCTACGGCTGGGGAGTGCACTGCGACGCCGAAGGCCGGGTCGCCCTCGTCCCAGCCGGATCACCCGAGTACCGGAAGTTCGCCGACGACCCGACCCTCAGCCACGTCACGGCCATGCGCTCGAAGCGCGGATGAGTGATGATCAACGGCTGTGATCACCAGCTTCGAACCCTCACGCCAACCAGCCGCGCAAGGTGCGCCGGAGCACTTCCTCGTACTGGGACGCGGGGTCGAGCCCCTCGGGCAGGTTCCTGTGCAGCTCGAGGGTCACCAGGCCGTGCACGATCGCCCACAGGCCCATCGCGACGGCCTCCGGTTCGCCGTCGATCCGACCCGCGTCGATCGCGGCGCGCACCATCTCGGCCAACGGCGTGAAGTTGCCCAGCGACTCGCGCTTGGCCTCCTCGTCGGGCTCGAACTCCGGCAAGGGCCGCGAGAACAGCACCGCGTACAAGTTCGGATGGGCCACGGCGAACTCGCGGTAGGCCACCCCCAGCCTCAGCAGGTCCTCGACCGGGTCGTCGCTGCGCTCCACGGTCGCCAGCACCTCGCCGAACCGCAGGGCCGCCTCGAGGAAGACCGCGCGGATCAGCTCCGACTTCCCCCCGAACAGGGTGTAGACGGCCGAGGTGGAGGTGCCGGCGTCGGCGGCCACTCGACGCAGCGAGAGGGAGGCCGGCCCTTCGGCGGCAAGCAGCCGCCCCGCTTCGTCCAGCAGCCGGTTGCGCAGCTTCTCGTCGTGGATCCTCGGTCTGGGCACTTGCCCACCGTACCGTAACGGTGTTTTATAACAGTGTTCGCAAACCCTCTGGAGAGGACGCGCACGATGACACCGATCGATCGAGGACGATGGACGGCGAACCTGGACGACCACGACGGCGTGGTGCTGTTCCTGATCGGCATGCGGATCAACAAGCCGTGGCGCATCGACCAGTGGGTGTTCGTGGCCGCCGCGATGGGCGGCATGCTCGCCTACCTGGCCAAGCACCCGGAGAGCGGCATGATCAAGGCGCGGAACTGGTTCGGCCGCACCACCATGCAGGTCGCCTACTGGCGCAGCACCGACGACCTCCTGCGCTTCGCCGCCGACGAGGACGCGCCGCACCGGCCCGCGTGGCGGAGGTTCTACCAGCGCGTGGCCAGATCCAGCGCGGTCGGCATCTGGCACGAGACCTACGTGGTGAGACCGGGAAACGCGGAGGCGGTCTACGTCAACATGCCCGCGTTCGGACTGGCCGAGGCGACCGAGAAGGTTCGGGTTTCGCGCCACAACTCCCGTGCGGAGCAACGGTTGGGCGCCCCGGCCGCCGAGGGCTGACCCACCTCCACCTCCGGTCGGGCTTGCTGCACGCTCGCGGGCGTGGCCACCCGGGTGGGTACGTCCCGCGCGCGTGATCGACGGGGTCCCGGGAACCGCAGCGGCGACCTCCATAATCATCGGGTGACCGAGCCACCCGAGATTCCCGGACGTCGGCCGCGCCATCGACAGCCGGGACAGGGCGCGCGGCAGCAGCCGCCACCGCAGCAGCAGCCCGGCCGCCGGCCACCCCAGCCGCCCCGGGACGCACCGCCCACCCGGCAGAACCCGCCGCGGCGACCGGAGGCGCAGCGCACCAGGCCGCCGCGCCCCGCCGTTGCCCCTCCGCCGGCCCCGCCGGAGGAACCGCAGGAGGAACCGCGCTCGCATCGGCGCTGGGACGAACCCGCCGAACCGCGGCGCGGTCACGGTCACGGTCACGGTCACGGTTCGGCCGCCCCGGCGTCGGACCAGGTCAAGCGGTTGCTGGCGGCGCTGCTGATCCCGTTCGCGCTCGCCACGGTCGTCGGCATCGTCGTGCTCTACCCGTGGGGTCACGTGCAGAAGACCGGCGCCGACCTCGGTTTCGGGCAGTACCCGGTCAACGGCGAAGTCGTCTCCGCCGGAGCCGCCTCGTGCAGTGAGAGCGAGTCCGGACAGGGCTGCGTGAAGCTGGCGGTGAAGATGCAGGACGGCCCCCGGCCCGGCCAGACCATCGAGCAGGTCATGCCCACCGACCCGGGCACACCGCGCTTCGCCGTCGGCGACCAGGTCGTGCTCTCCTACGCCGGGGAGTACCCCGACGAACCCACGTCGTTCGAGGTCGTGGACTTCCAGCGCGGGACACCGCTGATGGTGCTGGCGCTGGTCTTCGCCGGAGCTGTGCTCGTGCTCGGACGCTGGCAGGGCTTGGCCGCGCTGGTCGGGTTGGGGCTGAGCCTGGTGACGCTGGTCGGTTTCGTGCTGCCCGCGATCCTCGCCGGGCAGGACCCGCTGCTGGTCGCGGTGGTCGGTGCCGGGCTGACCATGTTCATCGTCCTGTACCTCACGCACGGGTTCTCCGCTCGGACCTCCACGGCCGTGCTGGGCACGCTGCTGAGCTTGTCCCTGATCGGCCTGCTGAGCAGCGCGTTCACCGCAGCCACCAGCCTGACCGGGCTCGACGAGCACACCTCCAGCCTGATGGGAGCGCTGGGCGCGCCCATCGACGCGCGCGGGCTGCTGCTGGCCGGGATCGTCATCGGCGCGCTCGGCGTCCTCGACGACGTCACGGTCACCCAGACCAGCGCGGTGTGGGAGCTGCGGGCGGCGAACCCGACGCTGACCTGGCGCCAGCTCTACGGCGCCGGCCTGCGCATCGGCCGCGACCACGTGTCCTCGGCCGTCAACACCCTCGTGCTCGCCTACGCCGGTGCGGCGCTGCCGATGCTGCTGGCCTACACGCTGTCCGGCCGGACCTTCGGGCAGATCGTGAGCTCCCAGGCCGTGGCGCAGGAGGTCGTGCGGACCCTCGTCGGCAGCATCGGCCTCGTCGCGGCCGTGCCCATCACGACGGCCATCGCGGCTCTGGTGGCGATCCGCGAACCCGCCTCCCCTGGAGCGGTTCCCGAACGAGCGGAAGACCAGCGGCGATCGGGTGCACCTGGAGCCAGGTAGGGCTGCGCGGCCGGCCCGACCTGCAGCAGACTGGCGGGCATGTCCACGCCGTTACCCGCGTTCGGCAACGTCCTGAGCGTCCCCGGACGTGTGCTCGGCGGCATGACGTCCCTCGGCGGAGCGGTGCTCCGTGAGACGACGGCCGTGCTCGCCGCGATCCACTCCCTGCCCCGCCTGGTCGTCGCGCTGGAGCAGCTCGGTCCGCTCGCGGACACCCTCGCCGAGACCCGGGACGCGTTGCGCGAGCTGGCCGACCGCAGGAATGACCTGGGACCGGTGAACGACCAGCTGCGCGCCCTGCACGAGCAAGTCGTCCACCTCGCCTGCGACCTGCGAGTCCTGGAACCCGACGTCGAGCGCCTCGCCGGGACCACGTCCCAGCTCGACCACACGGCCAGACTCCTCCTCACCGCCCTGGACCGCCCCTGACCCCCACACCGGCGGCCAAGCGCAACGACGAGCCCTCACGAGTCCGCCAGCCTCTCAGGCCAGCGCGAAAGCCCAGGACCACAACGTCGCGCGGGAACTTCGCCCGACCCCCTTCGAACTTCGCGCGAACTTCGACCGCCACCGCTCTGCCCTCGACAGACACGCCGGAACCACGAAGCGCCCGCGCACGTCGGGGCACGGAGGCCACCCGAACTTCCCGCGGGGTTCGAACCCCCCACCACGGGCCCGAACCTCGCGCGAGGTTCGAGCCCCCACCATGCGCCGGAACCTCGCCCGAAGTTTGACCAGCAGCGCCCTGAACTCGACGGACACGCCGGGGTGCACGAAGCGCCCGCGCACGTCGGGGCACGGAGGCCACCCGAACTTCCCGCGGGGTTCGAGCCCCCCACCACGGGCAGGAACCTCGCGCGAAGTTCGACCAGCAGCGCCCTGAACTCGACGAACGCCCCGGGGACCACGAGGTGTTCGCGTGTGTGGGGTCGCGGGCGCCCGAAGTCGCGAGATTCCGCCAGTCCCGTGAGTCCCGCGCGGGAAGGGCGTTCGCCTGGTGGCGGATCGGCGGAGGACCTGCGCCGACCCGCTCGGGCGGGTGGCGTCAGAGGGCGGCGACGAACTTGGCGACCGCGTCGGGTTGGAGGCGCTGGGCCATGCGCCCTTGCGGTGCCAGGGACGCGAGCTGGTAGAGCGGGCGGTTCGGTCGCGGCTCCCCGCGGGCTTCCGCGCGGAGCTGGGCCACGGTGAGCTGCGAGAGCACCAGGCCGCGGGTGTCCTCGTTGCCCGCCAGCGCGTCGGCGAGTCGGCGCAGCGCGATGATGTCGAGCTCTCGACCACCCGTGCCGGCGTACATCGCCAGCGACACGCTGATCGCCTTGCCCTTGGGCGCACCACCGATGAGCACGTTGATGGTGCGGGCACCGCGCATGTCGGTGACGAACAGCTCCAGCCGGGTCGCGCGGTGCACGTCGACCACCCGGTTGCCCAGCGCGCGGGCCACGACCTCGTGGCCGCGCAGCGTGATCGTCTTGCGCGACTCGGTCCAGGCCAGCAGGAGCAGCGGCAGCGCGACGATCACCAGGGTCGTCAGGAACCCGACCGGCCCCGCGAAGAGGCTGACGACGCCGCCGAGCGCGGCGGCCACGATGACCGCCGCGATCGCCACGTTGCGCGCCCGGACCCGCACGGTGCGCCGGTCCAGCAGGTCCAGCGACACCGACTCGCCGTCGCTCATCGGCGCTCCGCGACCGCCGCGCGCACGTCGTCGACCAGCGACTCCAGCGGCACCTCGCGCTGCTCACCGGTCGCCAGCTCCTTGAGCTGCGCGGTGCCCGTCTCCAGGTCGCGCTCGCCCAGGACCAGCGCGAACCGGGCGCCGGAGCGGTCGGCGGCCTTCATCGCGCCCTTGAGGCCCTTGCCGCCGTAGGACAGGTCGACCCGGATGCCGTGCGCCCGCAAGCCGCCTGCCGCGGCGACCAGCTTGCGCTTGGCGGTCTCGCCCATCGGCACGCAGTAGACGTCGCAGCGGGCCAGGTCGCCGACCGAGAGCCCCTCGGCCTGGCAGGCCAGCAGCGTGCGGTCCACACCGAGGCCGAAACCGATGCCCGACAGCTCCTGGCCGCCGAGCTCCGCCATCAGCCCGTCGTAGCGGCCACCGCCGCCGATGCCGGACTGCGCGCCGAGCCCGTCGTGCACGAACTCGAAGGTCGTCTTCGTGTAGTAGTCCAGACCGCGCACCAGCCGCGGGTTCTCCACGAACTCCACACCGAGGTCCACCAGGTGCGCCTTGACGGCCTCGTAGTGCTCCTTGGCGTCGGCCGAGAGGTGGTCGACCATCAGCGGCGCGTCCGCGACCACCTCGCGGACCTCGGGCCGCTTGTCGTCGAGCACCCGCAGCGGGTTGAGCTCGGCGCGCTGCTGGGTGTCCTCGTCCAGCGGCAGCCCGCGGAGGAACTCCTGCAGCTTCGCGCGGTAGGCGGGCCGGCAGGTGCTGTCGCCCAGCGAGGTCAGCTCGATCCGGTGCCCGGTGAGGCCCAGCCGCCGGTAGCCCTCGTCGGCGATGGCGATGACCTCGGCGTCCAGCGCCGGGTCGTCCACGCCGATGGCCTCCACGCCGACCTGCTGCAGCTGCCGGTAGCGGCCGGCCTGCGGGCGCTCGTAGCGGAAGAACGCGCCGCTGTAGTACAGCTTGACCGGCAGCTGGCCGCGGTCGAGGCCGTTCTCGATGACGGAGCGCATCACGCCGGCCGTGCCCTCCGGGCGCAGCGTCACCGAACGCCCGCCCCGGTCGGCGAAGGTGTACATCTCCTTGCTGACCACGTCGGTCGACTCACCGACACCACGCGCGAACAGCGAGGTGTCCTCGAACAGCGGCAGCTCGATGTAGCCGTAGCCCGCGCGGCGCGCGGCCTCGGACAGGGTGTCGCGCACGGCGAGGAAGCCCGCCGAGTCCGGCGGGAAGTACTCCGGGATGCCCTTGGGGGCGTTGAACGTGCTCATCAGGGTGTGATTCGTCCTCGTCAGTGGGCGTCGGAAGCGGGCAGTTCCTGCAGGAACGGGTTGCCCGCGCGCTCGCGCCCGATGGTGGTGGTGGGTCCGTGGCCCGGCAGCACGACGGTCTCGTCGTCCAGCGGCAGCACCTTCGTGCTCAGCGAGTGCAGCATCTGACCGTGGTCGCCGCCGGGCAGATCGGTGCGCCCGATGGCGCCGGCGAAGAGGGTGTCGCCGGACAGCAGCAGCCGCCCGCCCTCCTCGGTGCCGACGCCGAACAGCACCGATCCGCCGGTGTGGCCCGGGCTGTGCGTGACGTCGAAGCTCAGCCCCGCCAGTTCCAGCACGTCGCCGCCGGCGATCTCGCGGACCTCGGCCGGCTCCTCGGCGGTGATCCCGTCGCCGAACAGCTGGCGGCCCGCGGGCCCCAGCGCGGCACCCGGGTCGGAGAGCATGAACCGGTCGGTGGGGTGGACGTGCACGGGCGCGTCGTGCTCGGCGCAGATCGACGCGGCCGAGAGCACGTGGTCGAAGTGCCCGTGCGTGAGCAGCACGGCGGCGGGCGTGAGCCGGTGCTTGACCAGCTGCTCGGCCAGCGGTTCGACGGCGTCCTGCCCCGGGTCGACGACCACGCAGGGTCCGCCTTCGGCACGCGCGAGCACGTAGCAGTTCGCCTGCAGCGGTCCTACCGGGAACCCGAGGACAAGCACGTCAGAAGGGCCTTTCGTCGAGGATTGGCGACCCCAGGTTATCGTCCGCCGCCGATCGGCCTGCGCACACCGGTGCGGGCTCTCAGGAAGCGGTCGTGGGGCACCTCATAAACTCGCCGCACAACATCAGATCATGAAGTGCGGGGAGGGGAGCAAGTGCCCAGCAACGAGCAGCGTCGTCAGGCAGCCAAGCGGAAGCTCGAACGCCAGATGCAGCGCCGTGCGGAACAGGCCAAGCGACGCCGGGTGATCACCATCGGAGCGACGATCGTCGTGGTCATCGCGATCGTGGTTGGTGTCTTCTACTTCAGCCGCAGCGACGGCGAGAGCCAGCCCGCTGCCCAGCAGCCGCCGCAGCCGGAGGTCACCATCCCGACCGAACTGGCGCCGCCGCCCGCGCGCCCGGCCCCGCTGGCCGACCCGGTCTCGTGCACCTACCGCCCTGACGGCCAGCCGAGCAAGCCGGTGCAGCCCCCGGCCGGCGGCGAGGTGTCGTCGAAGGGCACCGTGCAGGCCACCATCGAGACCAACGAGGGCGCCATCCCGCTGACCTTGGACCGCTCGCTGGCGCCCTGCACGGTCAACAGTTTCGTGCACCTGGCCCAGCAGTCCTTCTACGACGGCACCGACTGCCACCGGATCAGCACCGAGGGCCTGCAGATGCTGCAGTGCGGTGACCCGACCGGCCAGGGCACCGGCGGCCCCGGCTACGCCTTCGACGACGAGACCTTCCCGGAGCTGCAGTACGGCCGCGGCTACCTCGCGATGGCGAACTCGGGCCCGAACACCAACGGCAGCCAGTTCTTCATGGTCTTCGGCGACGCGCCGCTGCCGCCGAACTACACGGTCTTCGGCACGATCGCGCCGGAGGGCCTGAAGGTCGTCGACGACGTCGCCCGCGCAGGCCACGACAACGCCTTCGCCTCCGCAGGAGGCGGCCACCCGAACAAGAAGGTCACCTTCACGAAGGTCACCGTCCAAGCCTGACCCGGCTCGGCCGTGACGGCCCGAGTCCGAACCACCACGAAGAGGGGCACCGTTCCACCGGAACCGGTGCCCCTCTTCGCCTGTCTTGGTCGTCGTGCGCCCGGATCGTTCCGGTGATCAGGACGCGGACATCCGGTCCCCCATCACCGGAGAAACCGGCCACGTGGCGCTCACTGCTGCGCCACGTGAGCCGCCCGGCCAAGTGATGTCCATCGGCCGACTCCCGACACCAGCGTCGACGGCCTTCGACCGGTCGTTCAGCCGGACACCCCGGCACCCAGGCCGCTGGGAACCGCGGTGGTCCGGTCCCCGATCACCGGAGTGCTCCGGCCACGACCGCTGACGTGGCGGGCCGGCCCTCTCAAGCCCGCCCGACAACACCAGCACCCGGCCCGGAGAGACCTCGGCCGGAGGGCCACCCGGAGGAGCTTCGGCTCGGGGTGGCGGGTCAGCTCGGGGTGGCGGGTCAGGTGGCCGAGGTGACCCGGTAGACGTCGTAGACGCCTTCGATGTTGCGGACGGCCTTGAGGACGTGGCCGAGGTGCTTGGGGTCGCCCATCTCGAAGGAGAAGCGGCTGACCGCGACCCGGTCCTTCGAGGTGGTCACCGATGCCGAGAGGATGTTGACCCGCTCGTCGGCCAGCACCTTCGTCACGTCGGACAGCAGGCGGTGCCGGTCCAGGGCCTCGACCTGGATGGCCACCAGGAACACCGAGGACGACGACGGGGCCCAGTGCACCTCGACCAGGCGCTCCGGGGTCTTGCGCAGGTCGTCGGCGTTGGTGCAGTCGGTGCGGTGCACGCTGACCCACCCGCCGCGGGTGACGAAGCCGAGGATCTCGTCGCCGGGAACCGGCGTGCAGCAGCGGGCGAGCTTCGCCCACACGTCCCCGGCGTCCTTGACGACCACGCCGGAGTCGCCGCTGCTGCGCCGCCGCCCGCCGCCTTCCAGCGTGGACGGCGTGGAGCGCTCGGCGATCTGGTCGGCGGCCTGCTCCGGTCCGCCGATGTGCGCCACCAGCTGGTTCACCAGGTGCTGCGCCGAGAGCTGCTTCTCCCCCACCGCCGCGTACAGGGCGGTGACGTCGACGTAGTGCAGCTCGCGGGCCACCGCGCCGAGCGCCTCGGCCGAGACCAGGCGCTGCACCGGCAGGCCGAGCCGGCGGATCTCCTTGGTGATGAGCTCCTTGCCGTTCTCGATGGCCTCTTCGCGGCGCTCCTTGGCGAACCACTGCTTGATCTTGGCCTTGGCGCGCGGCGAGGCGACGAAGGACAGCCAGTCGCGGCTCGGTCCGGAGCCCTCCGCCTTCGAGGTGAAGATCTCGACGACCTCACCGTTCTCCAGCTTGCGCTCCAGTGCCACCAGCCGGCCGTTGACCCGCGCGCCGATGCAGCGGTGCCCGACCTCGGTGTGCACGGCGTAGGCGAAGTCCACCGGCGTCGAGCCGGACGGCAGCGTGATCACGTCGCCCTTGGGCGTGAACACGAAGATCTCACGGGTGGCCAGGTCGTAGCGCAGCGACTCCAGGAACTCGCCCGGGTCGGCCGCCTCCCGCTGCCAGTCCAGCAGCTGGCGCATCCAGGCCATCTCGTCGACCTCGACGCCGCCACCGCTGTTGCGGCCCTTGGTCTCCTTGTACCGCCAGTGCGCGGCGATGCCGTACTCGGCGGTGCGGTGCATCTCGTGGGTGCGGATCTGCACCTCGAGGGGCTTGCCCTCCGGGCCGATGACCGTGGTGTGCAGCGACTGGTAGACGCCGAAGCGCGGCTGCGCGATGTAGTCCTTGAAGCGGCCGGGCATCGGCTGCCACCGCGCGTGCACCACACCCATGGCCGCGTAGCAGTCGCGGATCTCGTCGACCAGGATCCGCACGCCCACCAGGTCGTGGATGTCGTCGAAGTCGCGACCCCGGACGATCATCTTCTGGTGGATCGAGTAGTAGTGCTTCGGCCTGCCCTCGACCTTCGCGCCCAGGCGCGCGGTGTCGAGCTGCTGGGACAGCTCGTCGATCACCGTGCGCAGGTAGGTGTCGCGGGACGGCGCTCGGTTGGCCACCAGGCGCACGATCTCGTCGTACTTCTTGGGCTGCAGGATGGCGAAGGCCAGGTCCTCCAGCTCCCACTTGATGGTGGCCATCCCCAGGCGGTGGGCCAGCGGCGCGAGCACCTCCAGGGTTTCGCGGGCCTTGCGGGCCTGCTTCTCCGGAGGCAGGAAGCGCATGGTGCGCATGTTGTGCAGCCGGTCCGACAGCTTGATCACCAGCACCCGCGGGTCGCGGGCCATCGCGATGATCATCTTGCGGATGGTCTCGGCTTCGGCCGCCGCCCCCAGCTTGACCTTGTCCAGCTTGGTGACGCCGTCCACCAGGTGGGCGACCTCGTCACCGAAGTCGTTGCCCAGCCGCTCCAGCGAGTACTCGGTGTCCTCGACGGTGTCGTGCAGCAGGCCGGCGACCAGCGTGGTGGTGTCCATGCCCAGCTCGGCCAGGATCGTGGCCACCGCCAGCGGGTGCGTGATGTAGGGGTCGCCGGACTTCCGCTTCTGGCTGCGGTGCTTCTCCTCCGCGACGTCGTAGGCGCGCTGCAGCAGCGTCAGGTCGGCCTGCGGGTGCAGCTCGCGGTGGACCGCGGCCAGCGGCTCCAGGACCTGCTTGACCTGGGCGGCGCGCTGGGCGGTGATCCTCCTGGCCAGTCTGGCGCGCACTCGGCGCGTGGCCGAGGTCGCACGCGGCTCGGCGACCGGATCGGTCGCCGAAGGAGAATCAACGTGGTGGCTCACCGCACGCTCCCGGGCTCAGGCGTTGCTCAATCCCAGGTCCGGGGGACCCGGACACTGAGAATAACGCCGATGGGTCAACGGCCCTTCCCTGGTGTGGTGGTTCGTACGCCCAACGGTCACCTCTTGCAGCCGAAACGACCTCAGGAGTTCGGCCCCGCCGATCATCGGGGGTGATCGGAACGCGTGGTGGGAGTGCCGCGTGGGGCGGCCCCACCTCGGACCCGTTGACCGTCGCTCCTGGTCAGCGCGGTGCTCGACGATTCCGAGCGGACCTCACCGAGAGTGACGTCCGCACCGGGAACCTCCACGCGCGGGAGCGGGGAGGTGTGACCACACCGTTCCGGTGAGAGTTCCCACCGGAACCACCCCGGGCGGTTCCGGTGGGACTGCGGAGACCTCAGGAGCGCAGCAGAGCTCGGACGTGCTCGCCGTCGACCTTCGCGCGACCTCCGAGGGCCGCCAGCTCCATCACCACGGTGGCCGCGGTGACCTCGGAACCGGCCTGGCGGACCAGTCGGCAGGCCGCGCCGAGCGTGCCGCCGGTCGCCAGCACGTCGTCCACGACGAGGACGCGCTGACCCGCGCGCAGCGTGTCGGCGGGCAGCTCCAAGGTCGCGTGGCCGTACTCCAGCTCGTAGGAGATCCGGTCGGCGACCTCGGGGAGCTTGCCGGGCTTGCGCAGCCCGATCACGCCGGTGCCGTGGGCCTGGGCGACGGCGGCACCGAGCAGGAAGCCGCGGGCCTCCACACCGGCGACGACGTCGAACTCCAGGCCCCGGCCCAGCGCGTCGGTGATCGCCCGCAGCGCGGCCGGGTCGGCCAGCATCGGGCTGATGTCGCGGAACAGCACGCCCGGTTCCGGGAAGTCGGGGACCTCCCGGATCAACCGGATCGAGTTCTTCAGGTCGACGTCGTCACCGTCGACGACCTCGACGGCGGTGTGCTCGGGCATCAACGACGTCGCTTCCCGCTCGGGCGCGCGGCTTTGCCCGCCGGGCGCGCCGCGGACTGCTGCCGCGTCGCGCCGGCCGAGACCGGGCGCTTGGACTCTTCCTCCGGGACCTCGTCGCCGGCCTCGCGGGCGGCGGCCTTGGCCCGGCGCTGCTCGACCTTCTTGGCGTGCGAGCGGTACTTCGACTCGCGCATCTTGAAGTCCACGAGCAGCGGCGTCGCCAGGTAGATCGAGGAGATGACACCGGCGATCATGCCGACCATCTGCACCAGCGCCAGGTCGCGCAGCACGCCCACGCCGAGCAGACCCGCACCGACCACGAGCAGGCCGAGCACCGGCAGCAGCGCGATGATCGACGTGTTGATCGAGCGCATCAGCGTCTGGTTGACCGCCAGGTTCGCCGCCTCCGGGTAGGTGCGACGGGTCATGCTCAGCAGGCCCCGGGTGTTCTCCTTGACCTTGTCGAAGACCACCACGGTGTCGTAGAGCGAGAAGCCGAGGATCGTCAGCAGACCGATCACGGTGCTGGGCGTGACCTCGAAGCCCAGCAGCGAGTAGATGCCCGCGGTGACCACGACGTCGTGCAGCAGCGCGATCAGCGCTGCCACCGCCATCCACTTCTCGAAGTAGAACGCCAGGAAGATCGTCACGAGCACCAGGAACACGCCCAGGGCGAGCAGCGCCTGGGTGGTGATCTCCTCACCCCAGGTCCCGGAGACCGCGCTGTCGCTGATCACCTGCTGGCTGGGCTTGCCCGCCGCGTCCAACGGCTGGACCTGGTCGAAGATCGACTGCTTGACCGCGAGGACCTGCTCGACGTTCAGCGACGAGGAGCGGATCTGGATGCTCTGGTTCGCCCCGGCGCCCACGACCTGGACGGTCTCGGCCGGGTGCCCGACCGCCTCGCTGAAGGCGGACTGCACCTCGTCGGTCTCGATCGGCCCCTGGGCGCCGACCGCCGGCATGGCGATCTTGGTGCCGCCCTCGAAGTCGATGCCGAGGTTGAACCCCTTGAACCCGATCGCGCCGAGGCACACCAGCACCAGCAGTCCGAGCGCGATGTACCAGCGGGAACGCTTGCCGACGATGTCGAAGGCACCGGTTCCGGTGTAGAGCCGGTGGAAGACGCTCTCGCGCTCCTGGGCCCCTTCAGTGCTAGGAGTCGTCACCTTCACGCCTCCTTGGAGGTGGTCGCGGCGGCCTTGCGCGCGGCGCGGTTCCGGTCGCCGAGGCGCTGCACGGCGCCCAGCCCGGAGACCGACGGCTTGGACAAGAACTTGTTCCTCGAGGCCAGCGCAACCAGCGGGTGGGTGACCAGGAAGACCACCACGAGGTCGAGCACGGTGGACATGCCGAGGGTGAACGCGAAGCCCTTCACCTGGCCGACGGCCAGCACGTAGAGCACCGCGGCGGCCAGGAAGCTGACCGCGTCGGCGGAGAGGATCGTGCGCCGCGCCCGGACCCACGCCCGGGGCACCGACGAGCGGAAGGTGCGACCCTCGCGGATCTCGTCCTTGAGCCTCTCGAAGAACACGATGAACGAGTCGGCGGTGATGCCGATGGCGACGATGAACCCGGCGACACCGGCGAGGTCGAGGGTGAAGCCGATCCACCGCCCGAGCAGCACCAGCACGCCGTAGACGATGCCGGCGGACAGCACGAGCGACAGCACGGTCAGCACGCCCAGAAGCCGGTAGTAGGCCAGGCAGTAGACCGCCACCAGCAGCAGACCGATGCCGCCCGCGATCAATCCCGCCTCCAGCGAGGCGACGCCGAGCGTCGCGGAGACCGTTTCGGCCTCGGACTGGTCGAAGGCCAGTGGCAGCGAGCCGTACTTGAGGATGTTGGCCAGGTCGGTGGCCGACTGCTGGTTGAACTGGCCGCTGATGCTGGCGTTGCCGCCCAGCAGCGGCTCGTTGATCGAGGGCGCCGAGACCACCTCGCTGTCGAGCACGAAGGCGGCCTGCTGGCCGACGTTGGCGGAGGTGAAGTCCGCCCAGGTCTTGGCGCCGGCCGACTTGAAGTTCAGGCTGACCGTCCAGCCCGGCTGCCCGCCCTGCGGGTTCGGCGGCTGGGCCGACGCGTCGGCGATCTCCTTGCCCTCCAGGAACACCGGCTCGAGGACGTACTTGGCGGTGCCCTCCCGGTCGCAGGTGACGAGCGGCAGCGTCGGGTCCTCGTTGCCGCGCAGCGGGTCCTCGGCGGCGCAGTCCAGCGACTGGGCGGCCTGCACCTGCACGTTCGGGTCGGTGCTCTGGCGGGTCGACTTCGCCTGTGCGATCGCCTGCTGCGCATCGCCCGGCGGCGGAGGCGTCGGAGCCGGTGGCGGCGTGGCCGGGAGCTGCTGGGCGACCTTGCGGAAGTTCAGCTCCGCCGTCTGCCCGAGCTGCTTGGCCTGCTCGCCGCCCTCACCGGGCACCGTGATGACCAGGTTCGACCCGTCGAGGGCGACCTCGGAGCCACCGATGCCCATGCCGTTGACGCGGGTCTCGATGATCTGCCGCGCCTGGTCCAGCGATTCCTTGCTGGGGGGCTGCCCGTCCGGGGTGCGCGCGGTCAGCGTGACCCGCGTCCCGCCCTGCAGATCGATGCCCAGTTTCGGGTTGGGCTTGCCATCGCCGGTGAGGAACACCAGTGAGTACAGCGCCACCACGATCAGCGCGAAGATCGCGAGATAACGCCCTGGGCGCATCTGCCCGGCCGGAGGTGCCACGGTGCGTCGGTCTCCTGTTCAGGGTCTGTTCGGACGCGCGACCCGGCCGGGGCCGGGAGCGCGAGCGGCGAGCGGTGCCGCCTCGACAACGTACCGCCGGTTCCTACCGCGTTCCGCCCATCGATGCGATCTCGTGGCGATCTTCGCCACGCCACCGCGTACCGCGTTCGACACTCCAGTCTCGCAGGCCGGAACCGGGCCTCGACTACGTGGGGTGGCCGAAACGCAGCGACGCGGGACCGGAGCCGTTCGGCCCGGTGCCCGCGTCGCGCTGACGACGTGCGATCCCCCGGCGGGCCGCTCCTGCGCAGCCCGTCGTCGGGTCGACCAGGTGCGTCAGCTGGTCTTCTGCTTCTCGGCCGAGTCGGTGGCCTCGGTCTCGGTCGTGCCCTCGACCTCGGTCCCCTCGGCCGCGTCAGCGGAGGCCTCCGCGGCCGGGGCCTCGGCGGCCTCGGTGTCGACCTTCTCGCGGACCGCCTGGCGCACCCAGGTGGTGGTCATGCCCGGGGCGATTTCGATGTCGATCGTGTCGTCGCTGGTGGACACGACCGTGCCGAAGACACCCGAGGTCGTCATCACCCGGTCGCCGGCGGTGATCGAGTTCTGCAGCTTCTGCTGCTCGGCCATCGCACGCTTCTGCTTGCGGGCCTGCAGGAACAGCGGCACCGCCAGGAGGACGATCAGCAGCGGCAGGATCAGGGATTGGAGTTGCATCATGCTCCGTTCAGCGGGCGCACGACAGGACCAACCACGCAGTCCGCGCCCGGTTTGTTCGGATGTTCTAGCCCCAGTCTGCCAGGTCGGCGGGAGTACCAGGTCGACACGTGGCATTCGGCTGGTCCGCCGCCACCGTAACGGCGGATTGTCACCATTCGGTCACTGCTCGAACAGCGTTGGCGGACCGTCGCCCGGTGTGTTGGCCGGAGGCGTCATTCCCAGGTGGTACCAGGCGGCCGCGGTGGCTACCCGACCCCGGGGCGTGCGGGCCAGGAACCCGGCTCTGACCAGGTACGGCTCGCACACCTCCTCCACGGTACTGGGTTCCTCACCCACGGCGACGGCCAGCGTGGAGATGCCCACCGGGCCGCCGTGGAAGGACTTGATCAGCGCGCGCAGCACCGCCCGGTCCAGCCGGTCCAAGCCCATCTCGTCCACGTCGTAGACCTGCAGCGCGGCCCGGGCGACCTCGCGGGTCACCGCGCCCTCGGCGCGGACCTCCGCGTAGTCGCGGACCCGGCGCAGCAGCCGGTTGGCGATCCGCGGCGTGCCGCGCGAGCGGGCCGCGATCTCGGCGGCGCCGTCGTCGCGCAGGTCCACGCCCAGGATCCCGGCCGAGCGGCGGACCACCTGGTCGAGTTCGTCGGGCGTGTAGAACTCCATGTGCGCGGTGAAGCCGAACCGGTCGCGCAGCGGCCCGGTCAGCGCACCGGACCTGGTCGTGGCCCCGACCAGCGTGAACGGCGCGAGCTCGAGCGGGATGCTGGTGGCACCGGGGCCCTTGCCCACGACGATGTCGACGCGGAAGTCCTCCATCGCCAGGTACAGCATCTCCTCCGCCGGTCGCGCGATCCGGTGGATCTCGTCGATGAAGAGGACGTCGCCCTCGGTGAGGTTGGACAGCATCGCCGCCAGGTCACCGGGCTTCTCCAGCGCCGGCCCGGAAGTGACGCGGATGGCCGACCCCAGCTCCTGGGCGATGATCATCGACAGGCTCGTCTTGCCCAGCCCGGGGGGACCGGAGAACAGGACGTGGTCGGGCTGGTCACCGCGCCGCAGGGCACCGTGCAGCACCAGCTCGAGCTGTTCGCGCACGCGCGCCTGGCCGACGAACTCGCTGAGCTTGCGCGGGCGCAGCGTCGTCTCGACGTCGCGGTCGCCGGGGTCCTCGTGCGGACCCAGCGAGACGGAGTCCGCCGGAACCGACGCCCAGTCCTCTTCCTCGTACATCGGCTACCTCACTTGGGCCCGAGGGTGGCCAGCGCCTTGCGCAGCACGGCCGAGGTGTCCAGGTCACCGCCGCCGTCGGCCAGCACCGCCTCCACGCTCTGGTCGGCCTGCTTGGCCGAGAAGCCCAGGCCGACCAGCGCTTCGGAGACCTCGCTGCGGACCCGGCCGCGGTCGACGGTGGCCGTCGGCTCGACGGTGGTCCCGGCGACAGCGGTGACCTTGTCGCGCAGCTCGAGGATCAGCCGCTCGGCGCTCTTCTTGCCGATGCCCGGGACCTGGGTGAGCACCGTGAGGTTGCCGTCGGCCAGCGCCGTGCACAGCTGGTCCGGCGTGAGCACCGCGAGCGTGGCCAGGGCCAGCCGGGGGCCGACGCCGGAGGCGGTCTGCAGCAGGCCGAACAGGTCGCGGGCTTCGGCGTCGGCGAAACCGTAGAGGGTCAACGAGTCCTCGCGCACCACCAGCGAGGTCCACAGCCGTGCCTCCTCGCCGCGGCGCAGCCCGGCGAGGGTGCCCGGGGTGGCGTGCACCGCCATGCCGACGCCACCGACCTCGACCACGGCGTGGTCGAGACCGATCGACAGCACCGGTCCGCGCACGGTGGAGATCATCGGGTCTTGCCTCCTGTTTCCGGGGCCGCCTTCGGGCCTGCCGACTTCTGCTGGGCCGACCTCTCCCGGGCGGCTTTGAGCTTGGCGCGGTGGTTGCGCGCCAGTTCGGCGGCCCGCGCCTCTGCCTGCGCCAGCCGGTCCATCATCGGTGCCCGCCACAAGTGGCAGACGGCCAGGGCCAGCGCGTCGGCCGCGTCCGCCGGTTTCGGTGCTTCGGCCAGCCCGAGGATCTTGGTGATCATCGTGGTGACCTGCTTCTTGTCGGCTCGGCCGGAACCGCTGATGGCGGCCTTGACCTCGCTCGGCGTGTGGAAGGCGACCGGCAGGCCGCGGCGGGCGGCCGCGAGCGCGACCACGCCGGACACCTGCGCGGTGCCCATCACCGTGCGCACGTTGTGCTGGCTGAACACCCGCTCGATGGCCACGACCTGCGGCTGGTGCACGTCGAGCCAGCGCTCGACCTCGGTGGAGACCGCCATCAGGCGCGAGGCGAGCTCGTCCTCCTGCGGACTGCGCGCCACCCCGACGGCCACGCAGGAAACGCTGCGCCCCTTGCCGCCGTCGACCACGCCGAGCCCGCAACGGGTCAGCCCCGGGTCGACTCCCAACACGCGCACGACGCCACCCACCAAGCCGAAGCCGCCAAGAACACTCGTTCGAACCCTAACGAACTGCGTCCCACCGACCACATCCGACACGCCTTCGCCCTCACCCGGCCGGGTGGAGAGGGCAGGTCACCGGGAGAGGTCAGGGTCCGTCGACACCGGGGGTCCAGGACTCCGGCGTGCCGGAGTCGGTCAACACCGGCTGGTACTCGCGGAAACCGCCTGGGGCGTCGGGATCCCAGGGGAACTTCGCCTCGTCGGGGCTGGAGGCGATCAGCTGCACCGCCGGGAAGTCGGGCCCGTTGTAGACCAGGAACGCCGAGCCCAGGTACTCCGGGTAGTGCTGCAGCGCGACCTTCTCGAAGGTCACCGGACAGCCCTGCAGGAACCCTCCGTAGAGGGTGCCGGGCTGGAAGCGCTCCCCCTGACCGGAGCGCTGCACGTAGGTGTTGACCACCGAGTGCGCGACGTCCTGCGGCAGCCCGATCACGACCACTTCAGGCTTGCCGAAGCGCCGCCACGCGCCCACCGAGAAGGCGTAGGCCGGGCCGTTGTCGTCGCCGGCCACGTGCATGACCGCAGCGCCGTGCTGCTCCGCGGTGTTGACCATCCACTTGCGCAGTGATTCATCGGTGTCGACCACGGCGCCATTCTGCACGTCACCGCAAGAACCGCTCCCACCGACGCCTCCGCGCGGGAAGCACCGTGGGAGCGGTTCGCGCACCGTGGTGGGCCGGGTGCCCGCAGCAGCCGCGTGCGGGCTGCGCTCACACCGACCGGCGTGCCGTCGAGCTCAGGCGTTGACCTCCGCCATGACGGAGTCGCTGACGTCGAAGGCCGCGTACACGTTCTGGACGTCGTCGCAGTCCTCCAGGGCGTCGATCAGCTTGAAGATCTTGCGGGCGCCCTCGGCGTCCAGCTCGACGTTGGTCGAGGCCAGCCAGTTGACCTCCGCCGAGTCGTACTCGATGCCCTCGGCCTGCAGCGCCTTGCGGACGTCGACCAGGTCCGAGGGCTCGCTCAGGACCTCGTAGCTCTCGCCGAGGTCGTTGATCTCCTCGGCACCCGCCTCCAGGACGGCCGCGAGCACGTCGTCCTCGCTGAGGCCGTTCTTGGGCAGCAGCACCACACCGCGGCGGGTGAACAGGTAGGCGACCGAACCGGCGTCGGCCATCGAGCCACCGTTGCGGGTCATGGCCGTGCGGACCTCGCCCGCCGCGCGGTTGCGGTTGTCGGTCAGGCACTCCACCAGCACGGCGACCCCGTTGGGGCCGTAGCCCTCGTACATGATCGTCTGCCACTCAGCGCCGCCCGCTTCTTCGCCAGCTCCGCGCTTGCGCGCGCGCTCGACGTTGTCCATCGGGACCGAGTTCTTCTTGGCCTTCTGGATCGCGTCGTAGAGGGTCGGGTTGCCCTCCGGGTCACCACCGCCGGTGCGGGCGGCGACCTCGATGTTCTTGATCAGCTTCGCGAAGAGCTTGCCGCGCTTGGCATCGACGGCGGCCTTCTTGTGCTTGGTGGTGGCCCACTTGGAGTGGCCGCTCATCTCTCCTCCGTCTTTCCACGCCCGCGGCGGGGTGTCACCGGCCGCGAACGATCCGTACGAAACAGCGGTGCACCCGCTCGTCCCCCTCGACCAGTTCCGGGTGGAAGGCCGTGGCGAGCACCGCTCCCTGCTGAACCGCGACGATCCTACCGGCGAGGCCATCGTGCTCGGTGGCGTCGGGGGTGGTCGCGGCGTCGAGGCCCCCGGGCACGGTGGCCAGGACCGACACGTCCTCCCCGATCTTGTCCACCCAGGGGGCGCGGATGAACACGGCCCGGACCGGGCCGTCGATCCCCTGGAAGTCCAGCTCGGTCTCGAAGGAGTCGACCTGCCGCCCGAAGGCGTTGCGGCGCACGACCACGTCCAGCGCCCCCAGGGGGCGGACCCCCGCGGTCCCGGCATCCTCAACGCTCGAGGCCAGCATGATCATTCCTGCGCAGGAGCCGTAGGCGGGCAGGCCCTCGGCCAGCCGGGCGCGGAGCGGTTCGTAGAGCTCGACGGTGTCCAGCAGCCGGGTCATGGTGGTCGACTCGCCGCCGGGCAGCACGATGCCGTCGACCGCGTCCAGCTCCTCGACCCTGCGCACGGGCACCGCGCGCGCTCCGCAGCGCTCCAGCGCGGCCAGGTGCTCGGCCACTCCGCCCTGCAGCGCCAGCACGCCGATGACGGGTTCACCCATCGTTGCTCCTCCTCGGGTGGTGCGGCTCGTGCCGGAGCCGGTCGGGACGTCTTGCGCGCACACCGGGACGCCGGTGCGGGGTGCGCACCGGCGTCCGGACGGCGGCTCGGCTCACCAGCCGCGACCGGCCAGGCGCTCCTGCTCGGGCAGGTCGTCGAGGTTGATGCCGACCATGGCTTCGCCGAGGCCGCGGGAGACCTTGGTGACCACGTCCGGGTCGTCGTAGAAGGTGGTGGCCTTGACGATCGCCTCGGCGCGCTTGGCCGGGTCACCGGACTTGAAGATGCCGGAGCCGACGAAGACGCCTTCGGCGCCGAGCTGGCGCATCATCGCCGCGTCGGCCGGGGTGGCGATGCCACCGGCGGTGAACAGCACGACGGGCAGCCGCCCGGTGCGCGCGACCTCGCGGACCAGCTCGACCGGGGCGCGCAGCTCCTTGGCCGCGACGTGGAGCTCGTCGGACTCCAGCGTGGCCAGGCGGCGCATGTCGGAGCGGACCTGGCGCATGTGCCGGGTCGCTTCGACGACGTTGCCGGTGCCGGCCTCGCCCTTGGAGCGGATCATCGACGCGCCCTCGGAGATCCGGCGCAGCGCCTCGCCGAGGTTGGTCGCGCCGCAGACGAACGGCACGGTGAAGGCCCACTTGTCGATGTGGTTGGCCTCGTCGGCAGGCGTGAGGACCTCGGACTCGTCGACGTAGTCCACGCCGAGCGACTGCAGGACCTGGGCTTCGACGAAGTGCCCGATGCGGGCCTTGGCCATCACGGGGATGGACACCGAGTTGACGATGCCTTCGATCATGTCCGGGTCCGACATCCGGGCCACGCCGCCCTGCGCGCGGATGTCGGCGGGCACGCGCTCGAGCGCCATGACCGCGACCGCTCCCGCCTGCTCCGCGATCTTGGCCTGCTCGGGGGTGACCACGTCCATGATCACGCCGCCCTTGAGCATCTCGGCCATGCCCCGCTTCACGCCGTCGGTGCCGGTGGGAGCGTTGTCCGCTGCGGTAGTCAACTTCGATCTTCCTTCACGTTCCGGTGCAGTTCCCGCCACCAAGCTAGCCACGAACTGGACCACCGACACGGTCCACTACACCTCGATTTCAGTAGTCCACTTCGCGATCCGGTCCCCCAGGCGCGGCCTTGCACGAGCAAAACTCCGGGTGTGTGATCGGAGGCACACCCCGCGTCGCCCGTAGTGCAGGGAGCAGGCCATGGGAAGCAAACAAGCCGGCACAGCAGCCGGGCCGGGCGTCCCGGCCCCGACAGATCCCGCTCAGATCCGCAACGTCGTCCTGGTCGGCCCCTCCGCGGCCGGCAAGACCACGCTCGTCGAGGCGCTGCTGGAGGCCACCTCGGTCATCCCGCGCCGCGGCTCGGTCACCGAAGGCACCACGGTGTGCGACCACGAACCGGCCGCGATCGAGCAGCAGCGCTCCATCGCCCTGTCCATCGCCCCGGTCCAGCACGGCGACATCAAGATCAACCTCATCGACACCCCCGGCTACGCCGACTTTATCGGTGAGCTGCGGGCAGGCCTGCGCGCGGCCGACGCGGCGCTGTTCGTGGTCGCCGCCACCGAAGGGGTCGACGCGGCCACCCGGGCGATCTGGCACGAGTGCGCGACCGTCGGGATGCCGCGGGCGGTGGTGATCTCGCGGCTGGACCAGCCGCGGGCCGACTTCGACACAGCGCTGCTGACCTGCCAGGACGCCTTCGGTGAAGGCGTCCTTCCGCTGTACGTGCCGCACTACGAGGGCGGCGAGCCGACCGGGTTGCTCGGACTGGTCACCGAGAGCCTCTACCGCGAGGGGCAGGTGCAGCCCGCCGACGAGGCGCTGCGCACCGAGATCGAGCAGCAGCGCGGCGAGCTCATCGAGGCGATCATCGCCGAGAGCGAGGACGAGACGCTGATGGACCGCTACCTCGCCGGCGAGCAGATCGACGAGGACACCCTCATCGGCGACCTGGAGACGGCGGTCGCGCGCGGCGGCCTGCACCCGGTCCTGCCGGTGTCGGCGCTGACCGGCCTCGGCATCCCGGAAGTGCTCGACGGGATCCGGCGCGGTTTCCCGTCCCCGCTGGAGCACGCGCTGCCCGAGTTCACCGACCCGCAGGGCGGCAACCCGCGCCTGCTCACGCCCGACCCGGACGGCCCGCTGGCCGCCGAGGTCGTGCACACCTCGGTGGACTCCTACGTCGGGCGGGTGTCACTGGCCAGGGTCTTCTCCGGCACGTTGCGGCCGGAGCGGCCGGTGCACGTCTCCGGGCACGGCATGGCCGAACGCGGGCACCCCGACCACGACGAGGACGAACGCGTCGCGCACCTGTACTCCCCGCTGGGGGCCACCCTGCGCGAGGTGCCGCGCTGCGTGGCCGGCGACCTGTGCGCGCTGACCAAGATCGGCTCGGCGGAGACCGGCGACACGCTGTCCGACCCGTCCGACCCGCTGCTGCTCACCCCGTGGCCGATGCCCGAGCCGCAGCTGCCGATGGCCGTCACCGCGCACAACCGCAGCGATGAGGACGCACTGGCCCGCAACCTCAACCGGCTCATCGCCGCCGACCCGAGCCTGCGCCTGGAACGCGACAGCGAGACCCACCAGCTGGTCCTGTGGTGCATGGGCGAGGCGCACGCCGACGTCGTGCTGCAGCGGCTGCGCGAGGGCGGTGCCGAGGTGGACACGGTCCCGGTCCGGGTTCCGCTGCGGCAGACCTTCGCCAAACCCGCCAAGGGGCACGGGCGTCACGTCAAGCAGTCCGGTGGGCACGGCCAGTACGCCGTCGTCGACCTCGAGGTCGAGCCGCTGCCACCGGGTTCGGGTGTGGAGTTCGCGGAGCGGGTCGTGGGCGGTGCCGTGCCCCGCCAGTTCATCCCCAGCGTCGAGAAGGGGGTGCGCGCGCAGCTGGAGAAGGGCATCACCGAGGGCTGCCCGGTGGTGGACGTCCGGGTGACGCTGGTGGACGGCAAGGCGCACAGCGTCGACTCGTCCGACGCGGCGTTCCAGGCCGCGGGGGCGCTGGGGGTGAAGGCCGCCGCCGAGCAGGCGGGGCTGACCACGCTGGAACCCGTCGACGAGGTCGCCGTGCACATCCCCGACGAGCACCTCGGCGCGATCCTGGGCGACCTGTCCAGCCGCCGGGGCAAGGTCGTCGGCACCGAACCCGAAGACGGCGGGTGGACGGTCGTGCGCGCGCACGTCCCGGCCAGCGAGCTGATCCGCTACACGGTCAACGTCCGGTCGCTGACCTCGGGCAGCGCCACCTTCACCCGGCACTTCGAGGGCTACGAGCCGATGCCGGACAACCTCGTGCCCAAGTGAGGGCGGACCTGGTCACCCCTGGGCCGAGGCGTGGACCGCGCGGAGGCGTTGGACGATGGTGACGGCCACCAGCGCCACCAGCAGCCAGATGGCGACGTCGAGGACCAGGGGGACGCCGAGCCCGTGCAGGCCCACGCCGGTGAGGACGACCAGGAAGCGTTCGGCGCGCTCGGCCAGGCCTCCCTCGGCCCGCAGGCCGTTGGCCTCGGCGCGGGCCTTGACGTAAGAGATGACCTGCGCGCCCACCAGGCAGATCAGCAGGCCCAGCCCGCGGTCCCGGTCGCCGTCGACGACGAGCGCCCACCACACCAGCGAGCCGAACAGCACGCCGTCGACCATCCGGTCGCAGGTGGCGTCGAGCACCGCGCCGAAGCGGGTGACGCGGCCGCCGACGCGGGCCATGGCGCCGTCGAGGACGTCGAAGAGCAAGAACACCGCGGTCACCACGGTGCCGACGAAGAGCTGACCGCGCGGGAAGAACCACAGCGCCGACGCGGCGGAGGCGGCGGTGCCGACGACCGTCACCGCGTTCGGCGTCAGTCCGATGCGGACCAGACCGAGGCCGAGCGGATGGGTCAACCGGGACAGGGACGCCCGCGCGAAGATGTTGAGCATGTGCCTTCTGGTCAGCCGTGGGTGAGCAGGGTGGACGCGCACGCGACGCGTTCGTGCAGAGTATCCGGGCCGAGATCGTCCACGCCCCGCTGGTGGGACGATCACCCGCCCGTCCGGTGATCCAGCGCACATCCGGGAATGGTTGAAGCTTCAATCGAGTTGAGCCACAGTGAGAGGCACGAGACCCCTACGACTCTTGGAGGCACTCGACAATGACGGCCACCGCGCAGATCCCCGGCTACACCGTCGGCACCTGGGACGTCGACCCGGTGCACTCGGACATCACGTTCTCCGTGCGCCACATGGGCGTCGGCAAGTCCCGGGGGCGCTTCGCCTCCTTCTCCGCCGAGGTCGTGACGGGCGAGGACCTGCTGCAGTCGTCGGTCAACGCGACCATCGACGTCACCTCGATCGACACCGGCAACGCCGACCGGGACGCGCACGTCCGCAGCGCCGACTTCTTCGACGCCGAGCAGTTCCCGACCGGGACCTTCCGCTCCACCGGCATCCGCCAGGACGGCGAGGACTACCTGATCGACGGCGAGCTGACCCTCAAGGGCGTCACCAAGCCGGTCACCCTCACCGCCGAGCTCGGCGGCTTCTCGGACAACCTGCTGGGCGTCTCGGCCAGCACGACCGTCAACCGCACCGACTTCGGCATCGGCCAGGCCGGCGGCGCCGTCATCGGCGAGAAGGTCACGCTGACCCTCGACATCGAGGCCCAGCTCCGCAGCTGAGCACTCCCCCGACCAGAAGGGCGGGACCGGCCGGTGCCGGTCCCGCCCTTCTCGTCTCAGTCCACGTCGCGCCAGGCGTCGGCCAGCAGCTTCCAGGTGTCGCCGAGCAGCTGCGGGAGCACCTTGGTGTGGCCGATGACCGGCATGAAGTTCGAATCCCCGCCCCAGCGCGGCACCACGTGCTGGTGCAGGTGCGCGGCGATGCCGGCACCGGCCACCGGACCCTGGTTCAGGCCGATGTTGAAGCCGTGCGGCGCGGAGATCGCGCGGATCACCCGCATCGCGCGCTGGGTGTACTGGGCGACCGCGACCGTCTCCTCGAGGGTGAGCTCGGTGTAGTCCGCGACGTGCCGGTACGGCAGCACCATCAGGTGCCCCGGGTTGTACGGGTAGAGGTTGAGGATCGCGAACACCAGCTCGTCGCGGGCCACGATCAGCGAGTCCGAGTCGGGTTGACCGGACTCCAGCAACAGGCAGAACGGGCAGCCGTCGCTGTCGTCGCTGACCGGCTTGTTCTCGCCCTGGATGTAGGCCATCCGGTGCGGGGTCCACAGCCGCTGCAGGGCGTCCTCGACCCCGACGCCGTCCTGCTGCGTCAGCTCGACGTCCTCGGGACCGCTCACGCCGGGCCCGCCTGGAAGTTCTCCGCGATCGGCGAGGCGTTCTCACGCCGCTGCACCCAGTCGACCAGCGCGTTCACCGCGTCGTCGACCGGGACGCCGTTGATCTGCGAACCGTCGCGGAACCGGAACGACACCGCGCCGGCCTCGACGTCCTTGCCGCCGGCCAGCAGCAGGAACGGCACCTTCTGCGTGGTGTGGTTGCGGATCTTCTTCTGCATCCGGTCGTCGCTGGTGTCGATGTCGACCCGGATCCCCTTCTCGCGCAACGCCTTGCGCACCCCCTGCAGGTGCTCGACGTGCTCGTCGGCGATCGGGATGCCCACCGCCTGCACCGGCGACAGCCACGCCGGGAACGCGCCCGCGTAGTGCTCGGTGAGCACGCCGAAGAAGCGCTCGATCGAGCCGAACAGCGCGCGGTGGATCTTGATCGGCCGCTGCTTGCTGCCGTCCGAACCGGTGTACTCGAGGTTGAACAGCTCGGGCAGGTGGTAGTCGACCTGGATGGTCGACATCTGCCAGCTGCGGCCCAGCGCGTCCTTGGCCTGCACGGAGATCTTCGGGCCGTAGAAGGCCGCGCCGCCCGGGTCGGGGACGAGCTCCAGCCCGGAGGACTCGGCCGCCTCGCGCAGCGCGTCGGTGGCGACCTCCCAGCTCTCGTCGCTGCCGACGTACTTCTCCTCGTTGCGGGTGGACAGCTCGAGGTAGAAGTCGTCGAGGCCGTAGTCGCGCAGCAGGTCCAGCACGAACCCGAGCAGCGACTTGAGCTCGTCCTGCAGCTGGTCCGGCGTGCAGTAGATGTGCGCGTCGTCCTGGGTCATGCCGCGCACCCGGGTCAGGCCGTGCACCACGCCCGACTTCTCGTAGCGGTAGACCGACCCGAACTCGAACAGCCGCAGCGGCAGCTCGCGGTAGGAGCGCCCGCGCGAGCGGAAGATCAGGTTGTGGAACGGGCAGTTCATCGGCTTGAGGTAGTAGTCCACCCCGGGCTTGCGCAGCTCACCGTTCGCGTCGCGCTCCTCGTCGAGGTGCATCGCCGGGAACATGCCGTCCTTGTACCAGTCGAGGTGACCGGAGGTCTGGAACAGCGTCTCCTTGGTGATGTGCGGGGTGTTGACGAACTCGTAGTCCGCCTCCTCGTGCCGCTTGCGGGAGTAGTCCTCCAGCTCGCGGCGGATGATGCCGCCCTTGGGGTGGAACACCGGGAGGCCCGAGCCGATCTCGTCCGGGAAGGAGAACAGGTCCAGCTCGGCACCGAGGCGGCGGTGGTCGCGCCGCTCGGCCTCGGCGAGCCACTCGAGGTGCTCCTCGAGCTTGTCCTTCGACTCCCAGGCCGTGCCGTAGACGCGCTGCAGCTGCTGGTTGTTCTGGTCGCCGCGCCAGTAGGCCGCGGCCACCCGCATCAGCTTGACGGCCGGGATGAACCGGGTGTGCGGCACGTGCGGTCCGCGGCACAGGTCGCCCCAGACCCGCTCGCCGTGCCGGTCGATGTTGTCGTAGACGGTCAGCTCACCACCGCCGACCTCCATGACCTCGGAGGTGTCCACCTCGTCGTCACCGGACTTGAGGTCGACCAGTTCGAGCTTGTACGGCTCGCTCGCCAGCTCCTCCTTGGCGGCCTCCACCGAGTCCAGGCGGCGGCGGGAGAACTTCTGGCCGGACTTGAGGATCTGCTTCATGCGCTTCTCCAGCGCCTGCACGTCCTCCGGGGTGAACGGCTTGTCGACGTCGAAGTCGTAGTAGAAGCCGTCCTTGACCGGCGGGCCGATGCCCAGCTTGGCGTCCGGGAACAGGTTCTGCACCGCCTGTGCGAGCACGTGCGCGGCGGAGTGGCGGATGACGCTGCGGCCGTCCTCGGTCTCCGCGGCGACCGCCTCGACCTCGACGTCAGCTTCGGGCGCCCAGTCCAGGTCGCGCAGGGTTCCCTCGGCGTCGCGGACCACCACGACGGCCTCCGGCCCCTTCGACGGCAGCCCCGCCTCGGCGACGGCCGCACCCGCGGTAGTGCCCGCCGGAACCTTCACCCGGGGTGCTTGCTGGGCGTGGGAAGGCTGTACGGACACGATCACTCCTCGACTGGGCCGGCGCACCGGCGCGGACACGCTTCGCAACCCGATGCTATCGGGGCGCACCAACCGGTTAACGCCCAGGCCGAGCCGCACGCCGACGCATCGTGACCGGTCACCCCGCGTCGGCGAGGAGCTGCTCGAGCTCCAAGGCGGACACCCGCTCACCTGCGAACGCGCCGATCGCGGAGCGCACGCCAAGCGCGCGCAGCCGCTCGGCCTGCAGCGCGTCGTCGACACCGCCCGCCAGCACCGGCAGGCGCATCAGGGCGGCCGCGCCGACCGCGGACCCCAGCAGGTGCTCGTCGAGCGGGTCTGGGCCGTCCGGGTCGGCGAAGCCCGCCAGGTGCGGCCCGTCGACGCGGACCCCGAACAGCGGGAGCCCCCGCAGCCGCGCGACCCGGGTGCAGTCGTCACCGAACTGGCGGACGAGCAGCTTGACGCCCATCTCGGCGAAGATCTCCACGGTGTCCACCGGATCACCCTGGTGGTCGAACAGCGCCGGCTCGGGCATGCCCAGCGCCAGCGCCTCCGGCGGCAGACCGGTGTCCCGCAGGACCCGCTGCAGGTCGTTGACCAGCTCGGGGTCGCGGCAGTGCCGGTGCGAGAGGTTCACCACCGCGAGCGGCCCGCGCTCACCGAATCGCTCGGTCCAGTGCGCGGCGTGCCGGCACACCTCTCCCAGCGCCCAGCTGCCGAGCCGGGTGATCAGGCCGGTCTCCTCGGCGAGGCCCAGGAACGACTCCTCCCCCAGCTCGCCGAACTCGGGGTGGTCCCAGCGAACGCCCGCGGAGGCCGCGAACAGCGACCCGTCCTCGAGCAACCGCACCGGCTCGTACTCGACGAAGAGCTCGCCGTGGTCCAGGGCTGCGGGCAGGGCAGCGGAGAGCTTGAAGCGGTCGCGGGCCTCGGCGTTGAGGGCGGTGTCGAACAGCACCCACTGGGCGCGGCCGTCCTGCTTGGCGCGGTAGAGCGTGATGTCGGCGTCGCGCAGCAGGGCTTCGGCGTCGGCTCCGGCCACCGGACGTTCGACGACGCCCACGCTGGCCGAGGCCGACAGCTCGTGCGCGCCGATGCGGGCCGGGCGGGTGACCTCGGCCAGCATCTTCTCCACCTTCGCCACCAGGCCCGCGGCGCCGTCGGTGTCGGGCACCAGGACCACGAACTCGTCGCCGCCCATCCGCGCGGCCAGCGCGCCGAACTCGGCGGTCAGGGCCTGCAACCGCTGGGCGACCGCGCGCAGCAGCTGGTCGCCGACGGGGTGGCCGAGGCTGTCGTTGACGGCCTTGAACCCGTCGAGGTCGAAGAAGCACAGGCCGATCCGGCGGCCCGGGTGGGTCGGTTCCAGCGCCCGCTCCATGCTGGTCTGCAGCTGGGTGCGGTTAGGCAGGCCGGTCAGCGGGTCGTGCACGGCCTGGCGCCGGAACTGCTCCTGGAGCATGTGCCGGTCGGTGATGTCCTCGTAGAGCATCACCAGGTAGTCCGGGGCGCCGTCGGCGTCGCGCACCAGCGAAGCCGAGAGCTGGGTCCAGACGTGCGAGCCGTGCTGCTCGGTGAAGCGGATCTCCAGCTGGTAGCGGTCGACCTCACCGCGCACCAGGTCCGCGTTCGCCGACGCGAGCTCGCCGACCCAGGTCGCATCCGCCAGGTCGAAGATCGTGCGACCGGTCAAGACGTTCCGGCCGGCGCGGAAGATCCTGGTCATCGAGGAGTTGATCTCCTCGATGACGCCGTCGAGCGTCACGATCGCGATGCCCAGCGCCGAGGAGGTGAACACCGCCGACGACCGCGCTTCCGAAGCCCGGTGGGCCTCCTCGGCCGCGTCGCGGGCGTCGAGCACGGACTGCTTGATGATCTCCTGCTCGGCGAGGGTCTGCTCGCGCAGCGCCCCGGCGAAGCCGGACCCGACCGCGCCGAGCACGTCGACCAGCGCGGTCTGGTCGACGTCGCGGTGGTGGGGCAGCACCGCGGCGAGGTGGTTGAGCGTCCTGTGCACGACGGTGGGTTCGGTGAAGTGCACGTCGACGAGGCGCTCGCCGACCAGGCGCGCGGATTCCAGCGGCCCGTCGCAGGCGGCGAGCACGTCGTCGAAGCACTTCGCCAGGAACGACTCGATCTCGGGCCGGCCCATCGCCACGTAGCTCGTGTGGATGATCTCGCGCGTCCACTGCGCGACCACGTGGCTGCGATCGGGCGTCACCACGTCGGGGTTCCCCTCGGTCTCACGCATCGCTCACACCTTCTGCCCGGCGTCGCCGGTCCTGAAGTACACCCGCTGCGCCGGGGCGAGGCTCGCGGCGACCGCCCGGGTCGTTGACCACGGCGGTCGCCGTGGGCTCCGGGGCCGGGGTGAGGTCGGTGATCAGTGTGGCGATCTCGCCACCACCTCGCACGGTGAGGGTCCTCAGACCTTGCGTCCGACGCACCCGTAGACGATGGACTCCTCGGGGCGCTCGCCGACGTCCTCGGGCGAATCGGGGTGCCACTCGGGGACGTAGACCACGCCGGGCTCGACGAGCTCGAAGTCGGAGACGAGTTCGGCGACCTGGGCGCGGGTGCGCAAGGTGACCGGGTTGGTGCTGTTCTCGTAGAGCTTGACCAGTCCCTCCACGCCTTCCGGGAAGTCCTCACCGGTGACGTGCGAGAAGCCCAGGTAGCTGCCCGGGGCGAGCTTGTCGTAGTACTGGCGGACAACCTCGCTCGGCTGCGCGCTGTCCGGCACGAAGTGCACCAGCGCCACCATCATCACCGCGACCGGCTGCGAGAAGTCCAGCATGCGCTGGGTTTCCGGCGCCTCCAGCACGTCGGGGACGTCGAGCAGGTCGGCTTGCACGATCGTGGCGTTCTCGACGCCCTCCAGGATCGAGCGGCTGTGCGCGACGGCGACCGGCTCGTTGTCGACGTAGACCACGCGGGCGTCCGGGTCGACGGCGTGCGCGATCTCGTGCACGTTGCCCGCGGTCGGGATCCCCGAACCGATGTCGAGGAACTGCCGCACGCCCTGGTCCAGGCAGTAGCGCACCGCGCGCCGCAGGAACGCGCGGTTGTTGAGCGCGACCTCCTTGACGTTGGGCACCACTTCGAGGACCTTCTTGCCGAGTTCGCGGTCCGCCGCGAAGTTGTGCGCGCCGCCTAAGTAGAAGTCGTAGCAACGCGCGGCGCTGGGCTTGTCCAGGTCGACGCCCTCCGCCAGCCAATCGGGTCGCTGCTCCATGAATTCAGCCTCCTGCACGTCGTCGTGACACCCGAAGCGGTGATCAACTGGGTCATCGTACTGTTACGGCCCGCGTCCGGTCATGCACCCTGCGTGGAGGTACGTGGCGACCTCCCACCTGCCCGTTCTCCAGGTTTTTCGCCGCTGTGGTCGGTTTTTTCGAACCACTTCGGCTCCTAGCGACGACCGCCGACGAGCTCCGCGACCTCCATCGCCGAGACCCGTTCGCCCACGTGCGGTCCCTGAACCAGGCGCACACCGATCTCCCCCAACCGGTCGGCCTGCTCGGCGGTCGTCACACCGGTGGCCAGCACCGGCAGGTCCATCAGCCGCGCGGCACCGACGGCGCTGCGCACCAGGTACTCGCTGAGCGGTTCCGGCCCGTCGGGGTCGGCCAGGCCGTCGATGTGCGGCCCGTCGATGAGCACGCCCGCCAGCGGCATCTCCTGGAGCCGGTCGACGCGCGTGTGGTCGGAGCCGAACTCGCGCACGAACAACCGGATCCCCATCTCGGCGAAGATCTCAACGGTGTCCACCGGATCACCCTGGTGGTCGAACAGCGCGGGCTCGGGCAGGCACAGCACCAGTGATTCGGCGGGCAAACCGGTCTTCTCCAGCGCGGTGCGCACGCCGCGGACGAGCTCGGGATCGCGGCAGTGGCGGGCGGAGAGCGACACCGCCAGCAGCGGCGCGTGCTCGGCGAGGTCGCGCACCCAGCGCGCGGCGTGGTGGCCGGCCTGCTCCAGCGTCCAGCCGCCGACCCGGGTGATCAGCCCGGTCTCCTCGGCGAGCCCGAGGAAGCGGTTCGCGCCGAGCTCGCCGAACTCGTCGTGGTCCCAGCGCACGTCAGCCATCACCGCGATGACCTCGCCGGTCTCCACGTCGGCGACCGGCTCGTACTCGACGAACAGCTCGTGCTTCTCCAGCGCGGCGGGAAGCGCGGCCGAGAGCCGGAAGTTCTCGTGCGCCACCGCGTTGCGCTCGGCGTCGAAGAGCACCCACAGCGCACGGCCGTCGCGCTTGGCGCGGAACAGCGTGATGTCGGCGTCGCGCAGCAGCGAACCGGTGTCGGTGCCGACCACTTCGCGCTCGACGATGCCGACGCTGGCCGAAGCGGTCAGCTCGTGCGGGCCGATCCACATCGGTTTCGTCAGCTCGCGCAGCATCTGCTCGACCAGGTCGATCACGTGCGCCGCGTCGTAGGAGTCGGGGATGACCACGGCGAACTCGTCACCGCCGGTGCGCGCCACCACGGCGCTCTCGGCCGCGGCCAGCGCCTGCATCCGCCGGGCGACCTCGCGCAGCATCCGGTCGCCGATGCCGTGCCCGAGGCTGTCGTTGACGGCTTTGAACCCGTCCAGGTCGAACAGGCACAGCCCCACCCTGCGCCCGGGGTAGACGGAGGTGAGGGCGGCGTCGAGGCAGGACTCCAGCTGCGCTCGGTTGGCCAGCCCGGTCAGCGGGTCCTGCACGGATTGCCGGCGGAACTGCTCCTGGAGCATGTGCCGGTCGGTGATGTCCTCGTAGAACAGCAGCAGGTGGTCGGGGCGCCCCAGGTCGTCGCGGACCAGCGAGCCCGTCAGCCGGGTCCACACCTGGGTGCCGTCGGCGGCGGTGCAGCGGGAGTCGAGGCTGAGCCCCTCGTCGTCGCCCTCGGCGAGACCGGCGAGGGCGCCGGCGAGCTCCGGGCGCCACCGGTCGTCGGCCAGCTCCAGCACCGAGGACCCGACGAGGGCGCCCTCGGAGAGGCGGAACATCCGGTGCAGCGCGGGGTTGCCCTCCTCGACCACGCCGGTGGTGCCGACCACGGCGATGCCCAGGGTCGGCGCGTGGAACAGTGCTTCCGACCGGGCTCGCTGAACGCGGGAGGACCGCTCGAGGGCGCCGCGGTGCAGCTCGTCGGCGAAGCCCGCGGCGAGGTGGCCGAGGGCGGTCACGATCCGGTCCGGAGGGACCTCCGGCAGCAACTCCGGCAGCTCGGCGGCCAGCAGCTTCAGCGTTCCGGCCAGCACGCCGGGGTTCTCGCGGTGCAGCCGCAGCAGGTCGACGCCCGCGTTCTTGGCCTCGCCCGCCCGGTCGGGGCAGGCGAGTTCGCCGAGCACGTGCTCCAGGCAGCCGTTGAGCAGGTCTTCGACGTCGCCCGGTCGCAGCGGTGTGGCGCTGCCGGGCGCGATCTCGCGCTTCCACCGCTGGATGAACTCGTGGCGACCTGTCGTGGTGATCACGGTTCGGCTCCGTCGGCGCTCCGGTGTGGCGTTCGACGCACTCGCCCACCCTGTCTTCGACAACTTCGACACCGCGCGTGACCGGTGTTGCACGGGGAGTACCGGCGCGGTTGATCAATGCCTGATCCTACTGTCACGCACCGCGTTCGGTCACGCACTCAGCGCTGAAGAAATCGACCACGATCGTCCTCGCCGGCCGATCAGGACGTGAAGATGATCTTGATCAACCGGGTTCTCCGAGGTGGTGGCGGAGATCAGTTATGAGCATTGTCACCAGCCCGCATCGCGGGATCGCGGGTAAGGCCTCCCTAAGCTGGTGGGGATTCCGCGCACGGTCCAGGCCCGGTCCACACCGGGCCCGCTGCCGCGCGGCTTCGCAGTCGAGCGCGCCGAGCCCGGCGCACCCAGGAGGAGAGTGCATGACCCGCCCGTTGCGAGTCGCGATCGTCGGGGCCGGCCCGGCCGGCGTTTACGCCGCCGACATCCTGACCAAGTCCGAGACCCCGGTCGAGATCGACCTGCTGGACCGGATGCCGGCACCCTACGGGCTGATCCGCTACGGCGTGGCGCCCGACCACCCGCGCATCAAGGGCATCATCAACGCGCTGCAGCGCGTGATGGAGAAGCCCGAGATCCGCTTCCTCGGCCACGTCGAGTACGGCGTGGACGTCAAGCTCGAAGACCTGCAGCGCTACTACGACGCCGTGATCTTCTCGACGGGCGCCGACCAGGACCGCCCGCTGGACATCCCGGGCATCGACCTGCCGCACAGCTACGGCGCGGCCGAGTTCGTCTACTGGTACGACGGCTACCCCGACGCGCCGCGCGACTGGACGCTGGACGGTGAGCAGGTCGCCGTCATCGGCGCGGGCAACGTCGCGCTGGACGTGGCGCGCGTGCTGGCCAAGCAGGCCGACGACCTGCTCAGCACCGAGATCCCGGACAACGTCCACCGGGGTCTGAAGGACTCCGAGGTCACCGACGTGCACCTGTTCGCGCGTCGTGGTCCGGCGCAGGCCAAGTTCACGCCGCTGGAGCTGCGCGAGCTCGATCACCAGGACGAGGTCGAGATCATCGTGCACCCGGAGGGCTTCGAGATGGACGAGGCCAGCGAGCAGGAAGCCACCACCAACAACCAGGTCAAGACCGTCGTCAAGACCTTGCAGGACTGGGCGCTGCGCGACCCGAAGCACAACACCAAGCGCCGGCTGCACCTGCACTTCCTGCGCGGACCCGCCGAGGTCATCGGCACCGACCGCGTGGAGGGCTTCAAGGTCGAGGTCATGGAGCTCACCGGTGACGGCAACGTCCGCGGCACCGGCGAGTACGAGACCTACCCGGTCCAGCAGGTCTACCGGGCGGTCGGCTACCTCAGCTCGCCGGTCGCCGACCTGCCCTTCGACACCAAGAAGGGCACCGTTCCCCACGACGGCGGCCGTGTCCTGGACCTCGACGGCAACCCGATCCCCGGCGTGTACACGACCGGCTGGATCAAGCGCGGGCCCGTCGGCCTGATCGGCCACACCAAGGGTGACGCCTTGGAGACCATCAACAACCTCCTCGAGGACCTGGACACGTTGCCCCAGGCCGAGGAGCCTGGTTCCGACAGCATCATCGAGGTGCTCGAGGAGCGCGGCATCGAGTACACGACCTGGGAAGGCTGGGCCCGCCTGGACCAGCACGAGAAGTCCCTCGGCGAGGCCCACGGCCGGGAGCGCGTCAAGGTCGTCCCCCGCGAGGAGATGGTCAAGATCTCCCGCGCGGAGTGACCACGACATCGCGATGAACGACGAACGCCCCTGCGCCCACCACAGCGCAGGGGCGTTCTCGTCGGCGGTCCCCACCGGGCGACCCGCGGCCCCTCCGACCCGCAACACCCGAGGTGACGTGATGGGCCTGTTCGACTTCTTCACCGGCACGAAGCGGCCCGCGGACGGTGTCGCGCCGCACCCCGCCGAAGCCGTTCGCGCCGCGCTGCTCAGCACGAACAGCCCGGATCGGCCCTTCGTGGTCCGGGACGGTCACGCCGAGGGCGTCGACCTCGTCGCCGAGTGGAAGATCGCCGACGCGCACTGGTCCGGGTACTTCGGCACGACCACGCGGACGAACCGGACGCTGATGCGCCTCGACGCGGCCGCGAACCAGGTGCGCGCCCTCGACGAGGAGTTCCAGGTCGTGCGCAGCGGTCGCACCTCTCGACCAGCTCTGGGGAAGCGCTACGGGCGCGGGCAGATCAACAAGAAGTCCTCCAGCGCGACGTTCTCCCGGGACGAGAACGGCAAGCTGGTCAAGCAGGAGGAGCGGACGTTCTCCTCGGCGGAGCTGAAAGGGCCGCTGCAGGACGTGGTCACCGGGCTCGGTTGGACCTGGCGGGGCGTGTTGTTCGGCTCGCTCTGAGCTCCCGCTCCCGCGCGGGGTGCCCCGGTGGTCGACAGCCGACCACCGGGGCACCCCGTCCCTCCCGGCCCGGCGGGCGTCCTCGAGAGGGTGCTCGGGGAGCCTCGCGCCGGGCCGGGACCCGATCACCGCCGTCGAGGGGGTAGCAACAGGCGGTGACCGGTGGCCGGGTCGGTCAGGTCAGCACCTCCGCGGTGGGGGTTCGGGCGGCTCGGTGGCCGAAGAGGCCGCCTGCCGCGGTGATGAGCGCGAGGACGAGCAGCAGGGCCGCCGTCGACCAGGACTCCTGGCCGCTGGCGATGAGCAGCGCGCTGGCGATCAGCGGGACGAAACCGCTGATCATGCCGCTGAGGTTGGACGAGATGGCCACGCCGCTGTAGCGCAGGTGCACCGGGAACAGGCTCGCCAGCAGGGAACCCGAGACCGCGTACGGGATCGACAGGCAGTTGATGCCGAGGGTCACCGCGATGATCACCAGCACCGGGTTGCGCGTGTCGATCATCCAGAACACCGGGAACGCCATCGCCGCCGAGAGGACACCACCCCACAGGCAGACCTTGCCGGGGCTGAACCGGTCGGCGAGCCGGCCGCCGAAGATCAACGTGAGCACTTCGACCGCCGCCGCGACCAGTGTCGCGGCCAGCATCAACGACTTCGGCAGACCCAGCTGCCCGGAGCCGTAGCTGATCACGAAGGTGGTCAGCAGGTAGAACCCGCCGATGCCGATCAGCGACGCCGCGACGCCGATCAGCACCTGCCGCCACGCGGTGCGGAACAGCTCCACCGCGGGGACCGAAGCGCGGTCGTGCTCGGCCAGCACCTGCTCGAACACCGGGGACTCACCGACCCTGCGCCGCAGCCACAGCGCCACGCCCAGCAGCGGGAACGCCGCCAGGAACGGCAGCCGCCAGCCCCACGAGTCGAACGACTCGTCGGGCAGCATCGCCACCAGGTAGAACCCGCCTGACGACAGCAGGGTGCCGACCGGGGAACCGATCTGCGGCAGCGCCGCGAAACGCCCGCGTTGCTCCGGAGGCGCGTGCTCCACGGCGAGGGTGACCGCCCCGCCCCACTCACCGCCGACCGCGACGCCCTGCAGCACGCGCAGCGCGGTCAGCAGCAGCGGTGCGGCCAGGCCGATCGTCACGAAGTCCGGCAGCAGACCGATGACGCCCGTGACGACGCTGATCAGGGTGACCGTGATGAGCAGGCAGCGCCTGCGCCCGATGCGGTCGCCGAGGTGGCCGAAGACCACCCCGCCGAGCGGCCTGGCCACGAAACCGACCGCGAACGAGGCGAAAGCGGCCAGCGTGGCCACCGCCGGGTCCTCGGTCGCGAAGTACAGCCGGTCGAACACGATCGACGCGGCGGTGCCGTAGAGGAAGTAGTCGTACCACTCCAGCGCGGTACCGACGAACGCGGCGAACGCGACCTTGCGCGCCTCTGCGGGTTCGATGCGAGCGGTGCTCGCTGTCTCGGTCACGGAGCCTCCCTGGTGTGCCGGATCAGGTGGGAACCCCGGCGAACTCCTCCGCGCCGTGCACGGCGCGGCCGGCGACGAACGTGGCGCGCACGTCGATGTCACCGATCGCCGAGGTGGGGACGGTGGTCGGGTCGGCGTCGAGCAGCACGAGGTCGGCGACCATGCCTGCGGCGATGCGGCCGCGGTGGTCCTCCTGGCCCGCTGCCCACGCCGCGTGGGTGGTGTAGGCGCGCAAGGCTTCGGTGGCGTCGACCCGCTCGTCGGGGCTGAGCACCCGACCGGCCTTGGTGGTGCGGTCCACCATCGCGCGCATCCCCAGCAGCGGCGCGCCGTTGGACACGCACGGCCGGTCGGAACTGCCGGGCACCACCAGTCCGGCGTCGAGGAACGACTTGTGCCGGTACAGCCAGGGTTCCCGTTCCTCGCCGACCGCCTCGATCATGGTGTCGCCGATCTCGTGCAGGAACCGCGACTGCGGCACCGGGATGACGCCCAACGCGGCCATCCTGTCGAGCTGGTCGGGCCGCACCATGGCCGAGTGCTCGATGCGGTGGCGCGCGTGCGGTCGTGGCAGCTCCCGCTGCGCGGCCTCGAAGGCCTCCAGCGTCAGGTCGATGGCGCGGTCGCCGATGGCGTGCGCGGCGATCCGCCACCCACCGCGGTGCGCGGTGAGGATCCGCTCGCGCAGCACGTCGGGGTCGTCGCCGAGCACGCCGCGCCCGCCGTGGCCGTGGAAGGGCTCAGTGACCGCGGCGGTGCGGCTGGACAGCGCGCCGTCGGTGAAGATCTTCATCGGCCCGATGCGCAGGAACTCGTCCCCGAAACCGCTGCGCAGTCCCAGGTCGAGGCCGAAGGAGTCCGGCCCGACCTGGTGCAGCACCTCGGTGGCGGGCATCAGCTCGACGCGCAGCGGCAGGTCGCCGCGCTGCCGGGCGAGCTGGTAGGCGGCGACCTCGGCCGGGCTGTGCCCGATCCAGCCCCCGCCGACGCCCGCTTCGGTGACGTGCGTGAGGCCTTCGGCCGCGTAGCGCTTCGCCGCGCGGGAGATGGCGGCGGCCAACTCCTCCACGGGGTAGGGCTTGACCAGCGCGTCGACCAGCTGCTGCGCCTGCTCGGCGAGCAGACCGGTCGGGGCACCGGCGTCGTCTCGCTCGACGACGCCGCCTTCGGGGACGCGGGCGGACCCGTCGAGAACGCCTGCCTTGTCGAGGATCGCGCTGCTGGCCACGCACATGTGCGCCGAGCGGTGCTTGAGCCACACCGGCCTGCCTCCGCCCGCCCGCTCGAGCTCCGCGAGTTCCGGGTGGCCGCCGATGACGAAGTCGTCGTAACCGGAGCCGATCACCCAGCCGTCCGAGGGCAGTTTCGCCGCTTCTGCCGCGACCAGGTCGTAGAGCTCCTGGGAGCTCTGGCAGCGGGACAGGTCGAGCTCGGCCAGCGACAGCCCGTACCAGACCATGTGGTTGTGGGAGTCGGCGAAACCGGGCGTCACGACCGCGCCGCCACCGTCGACCACCCGGCGCGCGGGCAGGTCGGCGATCTCCTCGTCCACCCCGACGACGCAGCCGCCGAGCACGCCGATCGCGTGCGCGGTGGGGTGGTCGGGGTTCATGGTCAGCGCGCGGACGTCGCGCAGCAGCAGGTCCAGCACTTCGTTCCCTTCCTCAGGCCAGGTGGTGCATCCGGGTGAGCGGCAGCGTGGCAGCTCGGTGCACGTCGACCTCCACCCCGTCGACCGACACCGGCCCCGGTTCGCGCGGCACCTCCACGCGCGGGGTCGCGGTGTTGCGGACCATGTCGGCCCTGGTCAGACGCCTGCTTTCGCGGACGGAGGCGTAGTGCGGGCCGCTGGGCAGGCGCGCTCGGTCGGCGGCATCGGCGACGAACACAGTGGACAGCCTGCGGGGAGCGGCCCCGAGTCCGCCGAAGAAAGGACGCATGACCCTCGGTTGGGTGAGCCGGGTGGAGCCGGACCCGGACCCGCTGGCGCCCCAGGCGACGAACCCGGACTTGATCACGAGGTCGGGCTGGGCGCCGAACCAAGCGGGTTGCCACAGCGCGATGTCGGCGAGCCGGCCCGGCAGCAGCGAACCGACCTCGTGGGCCATGCCGTGCGCGATCGCGGGGTTGAGGGTGATCTTGGCGAGGTAGCGCAGCACCCGCTCGTTGTCGGCGTGCTCCGGACCGGTCTGCCCGGCGAGCGCGGCCTGGACGTGCGCGAGCTGCCAGGTGCGGCGGGCGGTTTCGGCGATGCGGCCCATGCCCATCGAGTCGGAGTTGACGATGCTGATCGCACCGGAGTCGTGCAGCGCGTTCTCCGCGGCGATGCCGTGTTCCCGCACCCGGCTGCCCGCGATGCCGCGGTCGCTGTCCACCATGGAATGTCCTCTGTGGACGGTCATGGTCATCGGGAACAGCTCCGGCACCGTGGCCGGCGTCAGCGGCAGCGTCGGGGTCGTCGAGGAGGTCAGCACGTGCGGGTGGCCCACGACCTCGAGCAGGTCGGGATGCCCGCCGCCGCCTTCGACGTGGTAGGCGTGCACCGTGCGGCCCCGGGTGGCGTCCACCGTGTCGGCGAGGAAACCGGATTCGTTGAGCGTGTCGGTGTGCAGGGCGACCGGCAGGTCGGCCTGGTCCGCCACGCCCAGGCAGGTGTCCACGATGTGCGGGGTCGCGCCCCAGTCCTCGTGGATCTTGAAGCCGCCCGCGCCGGAGAGCACCGCGCGCTCGAGCAGGTCGTTCGACGAGGACGACCCGCGCGCCAGGAAGGCGACGTTGATCGGCACGTCCCGCCAGGCCGCGATCATCGAGTGCAGGTTGTAGGCCGGGTTCGCACCGACGTCCCACACCCCGCCCATGCCCATGCCGACCAGCGAGGTCACCCCGGCCGCGAGAGCTGCGGGCACGACCTCGGGGCTGGACAGGTGCACGTGCGAGTCGACCACGCCGGGCGTGGCGATGAGACCCTCCCCGGTGATCATCGCCGTGTGCGAGTCGACGACGAGCTCCACGTCGTCCATGGCCTGCGGGTTGCCCGCGCGCCCGACCCCGGCGATGCGACCGTCCTTGATCCCGATGTTGGTCTTGCGCACGCCCAGCACCGGGTCCAGCAGCAGGACACCGAGGATCACCATGTCCAGCGCGCTGTCCCGACCCGCCTTCGGCGCGACCAGCAACCCGTCGCGGGTGGTCTTGGCGCACCCGCCGAGCAGTTCCTCGCCCGGCTCGGAGTCGTCGTCCTCGACGCGCACCCACAGGTCGGTGTCGGCCAGCCGCACCAGGTCGCCCGTGGTCGGTCCGTACAGCGCCGCGTAGCGCTCGCGCGACAAGCTGGTCATCGGCTGCCTCCCATCGCCACGACCTCGACTTCCCGGCACTCCCCGGCTTCCAAGCGCACCGCCATGCCCGCGGGGATCGCCAGCCGGAACCCGGTGAGCTCGACGTCGCTGCGCACCGCGGGGTTGAGCTGGTCCAGCGGGAAGTGCGAGGAGATCCACACCGGACGCGCGCCGGTGTTCTCCAGCTGAGCGGTCCGGTGCTCGCGGCCGACGGCCAGCTCGACCTCGCCGTCGGCGGCGCGCACCGCCCCGGGCGCGTCCGGCCCGGGCGGGCCGAACGGGTGCGACACGTGGACCAGCGAACTGCCGTGCGGGAACAGGGCTTCGACCTGGATGGCGGGGACCGCGTCGGGCACCCCCGGCTGCACCTGGTCGGGGCGCAGCAGCTCGCCCGCGCGGCGCACGACCTCGTCGATGTCGACGCCGTCCCACGCCAGCTCGCAGATCTCGTCGCACACGTAGGCCACCGCGTCGGGCACGCCCAGCAGCGCGCCGCGCGCGAGCCGGCGACGGGCCAGCTCCGCGGCGCTGAACAGGGTCAGCCGCTCCTGCTCACGAGGCGTCAAGTGCATGAGAGCACGGTCCTCTGGTCACCGGCCCAGCACAATGATGGATCCACGCCATCTGATCGTCCTAGATTGGGCAGATGCACACTTCGCTTCACACGCCGGTCACAGCCGACGGCCCGTTGCGCAGGCTGGTGCGCTCCTGCCTGGACGACCTCGACGAGCTGGTCGCGGTGTTCCTCGCGGAGCTGCGCTCGATGGAGCCCTACGCCAGCGACGCGGTGCCGTGGCCAGAGCTGCGCGACCACGCCGAAGGCAGCATGGAGCTGCTGCTGCGGTTGGTCGGCGGCCTGACGGTGCCCGACCGGCTGGCCGACCTGTGCGAGCGGATCGGGCGCAGCCGGGCGCAGGCCGGCGTGCCGCTGGAGGTGCTGCTGCACGCGGTGCGCTTCGACTTCCGGGTGCTCTGGGACGCCTTCACCCGCCGGGTGTCCGAGGAGGAGATGGCGTCGCTGGTGCGCAGCGCCTCGAGGGTGTGGGCCGCGGTCGACCACCACACCACCCGCATCCACCTGGCCTACCTGGCCGAAGCGGCGGTGGTGGCCCGCGAGCAGGAGCACGAGCGGGCCCAGCTGGTGGCGCGGTTGCTGGCCACCGACGCGCGCGACCCGCAGGTGGTCGCCCAGGTCGCCACCGCGCTCGACGTCTCCGCCGAGGCCGACTTCGCGGTGGCCGCCGCGCCGCTGTCGGCGACCCGGCCGCTGCGCGACGCCGTCGACGAGCTCTCCGCCCGGGGCATCGCGGTGCACCTGCAGGACGTCGACCGGCGTCCGGTGCTCATCGCGCAGCTGCCCACCGGCGTCACCGCCGTGCCCGCGCGCTGGCTGCAGCACGTGCCGTGCGGGCTCGCGCCGGTCGCGCGCACCCTCGGGGGCGTACCGCGGGCGGTGCGGATCGCTGCCGAGCTCGCCGCGACCGGGGTGGCCGAGTACGGTCCGCGGGGGTTGACCGACGCCTGGTCCTCGGTGGTGGCGGGGCGGCTGGGCGAGCCGGGCGGCGCGCTGGCCGCGGAGGTGTTCGGCGCGATGCGCGGCATCGGCGCGGGCGAGCGCGCGCGGTTGCTGGAGACGGCGAGGGCCTACCTGCGCACCGGCTCGGCCGGCGCGGTGGCGGGTGAGCTGTACTGCCACCGCAACACCGTGCTCAACCGGCTGCGCCGGATCGCCGAGCTCACCGGCTGCGACCTCACCAGACCCGAGCAGGCGGCGCTGTTCGCCGTGGCCCGGGCGTGCGACCGCACCGGTCCGTGATCTCGAACCACATGCGTCATGTCGAACACGGTGCGGCGCGTCGACCGTTCGACGTACTACGGTGGTCCCGGACTTCTTTCGACCGCGCAAAGGATGGGACGTTGACCGCGACGCAGATCCCGGACACCACCCGAGCAGAACTCGACGCCGCGCTGCAGCGGGCCGCCGAGGCCGCCGAACCCTTCGGCGAGCAGGCCCCGGCCGAGCGCGCCCGCCAGCTGCGGGCGGTCGCCGACGCGCTGGACGCGGCTGCCGGTGACCTGATCCCGCTGGCGATCAGCGAATCGCACCTCTCCGAGGGCCGCCTGACCGGCGAGCTCAAGCGGACCACCTTCCAGCTGCGCCTGTTCGCCGACACCATCGAGTCCGGCGAGCACCTGCACGTCACCTTCGACCAGGCGGACCCGGACTTCGCGCTGGGCCCGAAGCCGGACCTGCGGCGGATGCTGCTGCCGGTCGGCCCGGTGCTGGTGTTCGCCGCCAGCAACTTCCCCTTCGCCTTCTCCGTCGCCGGCGGTGACACGGCCGCCGCGCTGGCCGCCGGATGCCCGGTGGTGCTCAAGGGCCACCCCGGCCACCCCGAGCTGTCGGTCCGCACCGGTGAGGTCGTCGCCGAGGCGCTGCGCTCGGCGGGCGCTCCGGAGGGGACCTTCGAGGTCGTGCTCGGCTTCGAGATCGGCACCGAGGCGCTGCGCGACGAGCGGATCAAGGCCGCCGCGTTCACCGGATCGGTCCCGGCCGGGCGGGCGCTGTTCGACATCGCCAACTCGCGGCCGAAGCCGATCCCGTTCTTCGGCGAGCTGGGCAGCCTCAACCCCGTGTTCGTCACGCCCGGCGCGGTCGCCGCGCGCGGTGCCGACATCGCCCAGGGCTACGTGACCTCCTACTCGGGCAACGCCGGTCAGCTGTGCACCAAGCCGGGGCTGCTGTTCCTGCCCGCCGACCACGGACTCGAGCAGACGCTGGCCGAGGAGTCGGCGGCGGTGTCGGCGCACCAGCTGCTCAACGACCGGCTGCACCAGGGCTACTGCGGCCGTCGCGCGGCGGTCACCGAGGTGCCGGGCGTGCGGGTGCTCGCCGACGGTGCGGCCGACGACTCCGCCAGCACCGACGGCGCGACGCCCACGCTGCTGACCACCGACGTGGACACGCTTCTCGCGCACCAGGACTCGCTGCTGGAGGAGGTCTTCGGCCCGCTGTCCATCGTGGTCACCTACTCCTCGGAGGACGAGGCCCGCCGCGCCGCGGAGGCGTTCGAGGGCAACCTCACCGCGACCGTCCACTCCGAGGACTCCGACACCGACTTCGTCGCCACCCTGCTGCCCCGCCTGCGGGAACGCGCCGGTCGTGTGCTGTTCAACGGCTGGCCCACCGGCGTCGCCGTCTCCCCCGCCATGCAGCACGGCGGGCCGTACCCGGCCACCACGGACGCCCGCTTCACCTCGGTGGGCACGGCGGCCCTCGACCGCTTCCTCCGCCCGGTGACCTACCAGAACGTCCCGGCCGCCCTGCTGCCGCCGGCCCTCCGGGACGAGAACCCCTGGAACATCCCGCAGAAGACCCACACCCCGAACTGAGCACCCGGTGACGCTCCCGCGCGAGGACCGGCACCTCGCGCGGGACGTCCGCCCACGCCGCTCGACGCGGTGGCGTTCAGCGGGGGCGGTAGCGCAGCAGGGTGGTCGAAGCCCGAGCCTCGACGGGGGCCGGGAGTGCGCGGACCTTGGCCGAGAGGGCTTCCGGGCTGGTGTGCCAGGCGCTGGGCCCCATCGCCACCGCCGCCTCGGCCTCCGCAGGCGTGAGCGTGAGGGGGAACTCGACCGCTCGCCGGGTCTCCTCGGTGAAGTGGTCCGCGAGCTGCTCGGCGAGGCGTTCCGGTTTGGAGTCGTCGACGTGGAGCAGCCCGAGGTGGTCGACCAGGCCGGCCAGGTGGTCGGCGTTGGGGATCACCACGACGAGTTCCCCTCCGGGACTCAGGACCCTGCGCATCTCCGGAGCGTTGCGGGGCGCGAAGACGTTGAGGACCGAGGCCGCCGCGCCGGTGCGGATCGGCAACGCCTGCCACGCGTCGGCCACGGCGGCCCCCACCCGCGGGTGGGCCTTGGCCGCACGGCGGCAGGCGTACTTGGAGACGTCCAGGGCCACGCCGATCCGGTCGCCCAGAGCCCGGGTGAGGTAGTAGCCGGTCCCAGCACCGATGTCGACCACCGGTCCGTCGGTGGTCACGGCTGCGGCGACGGCCTCGGCGATCGGGTCGTAGTGCCCTGCCTCCAAGAACGCCGCGCGGGCGGCGACCATCTCCGCGGTGTCCCCGAGGGCCTTGCTGCGCCCGGGTAGCAGGCTGACGTACCCCTGTCGCGCGAAGTCGAACACGTGGTTCGCCGAGCAGCGCAGCGAGTTCCCGCTGCGCCCCAGCTCACCACCGCAGTGCGGGCAGGCCAGCAGCTCCACCACCTCGTCCAGCACAGCCCCGCCTCCCACACGATCGCAGCAGGTGGATTCTAGTTGTCCGAGGTGGGAGCGCCGCCGACCACACCTGGAACCCTGCTCAGGGCGTGCCGCCCGCACCGCTCATCCCGAAGGGCTTCAGGCGGGGAGCCCGGTGGTCGAGGTGATGTGGTCCGGGATCTCGCCCTCGTGGTCACCCGTGCTGAGCGTGCCGGTGGGTTCGAACAGCATCACCGTGGCGCCCTGCGGTGACTCCGGGCAGTGCTCGGTCCCGCGGGGGACGACGAAGACGTCGTGGCGCCGGAGGTGCACCGCGGTCTCGGTCCCGGACTCGCGCAGGTGGATGTCGAGGGTGCCGTCGAGCACGATGAACAACTCGTCGGTGTCGGGGTGGGAGTGCCACACGAACGTGCCCTCCAGCTTGGCCAGGCGGACGTCCCAGTCGTTGACCTGGGTGAGGATCCGCGGGCTCCAACGCTCCTGGAAGGAACCCAGGACGGTGTCGATGTTCGCGCTCGGCTTCGTCATGACCCGATCCAACGCCTTGATCCTGCCGTCCGACAGTGCGAGGAATGAGGCATGTCGAAAGGATCCTCGCAGTGGCACGTCGTCCGGGCCCTGGTCGACGAGGGCTCCAACCCGTTCGAACTGGCGTGCCTGACCGAGGTGCTCGCCATCGACCGCCCTGAGGTGGGTGGGCTCCTCTACGACTTCCAGGTGTGCGCGCAGCGGTCGAGGGTTCCGATGCGGCAGGGCTTCTTCAGCATGACCGGCATCGCGCCCCTGTCCGCTCTGGAGCACGCCGGCACGGTGATCGTTCCCAACCGGCCCGACACGGCCGCACCCCACCACCCCGAGGTGCTCGACGCGATCGCACGGGCCCACGACCGCGGCGCGCGCCTGATCGGCACGTGCAGCGGAGCGTTCACCCTCGCCGAAGCAGGCGTGCTGGACGGGCGTCGCGTCACGGTGCACTGGCAGTGGGCTGACGAGTTCCGCGCCCGGTACCCGCGCGTGCGCGTCGACGACGCCGTCCTCTTCGTCGACGACGGCGACATCCTCACGTCGGCCGGCAGCGCGGCCGCCCTCGACCTCGCGCTGCACGTCGTGCGCCGCGACCACGGCGCCGAGATCGGTGCGGCCGTCGCACGTCGTCTTGTGTTCCCCGGGCACCGCCCCGGTGGCCAGCAGCAGTTCATCGAACGCCCCCTCCCCGGGGAAGCGGGGAGTTCGCTCGCCGAGGCGCTCGTGTGGGCCGAAGAGCACGCGACCGAACCGATCTCGGTCTCGGACATCGCCTCCCGGGCGGCGATGGGGACGGCGACCCTGCACCGGCGCTTCCGCAGCGAGCTGGGCTGCACACCCCTCCAGTGGTTGACGACCGTGCGCGTCGAGCACGCTCGCCGGCTCCTCGAGCGGACCAACCTCACCGTCGAGCAGGTCGCGCACCGGAGCGGGCTCGGGACGGCCACCAACCTGCGCAACCACCTCGCCGCGCTGACAGGCCTCACCCCCACCGCCTACCGGCGGACGTTCCGGCCTGCTTCGCCACAATGGGGTGCGCGCGGCACCGCGCTCGTCCCCCGGACCCGCACGGGGGCAGGAGCACCCTCAACGCCCTGACCAGCCCTCGTTCCCGTCGGCGGCAGGCTCGGGGAAGCGGCGCGGAAGGAGGTCCGGCGATGTGGCACTGGCTGAGCGCACCTGAGTACCAGGGGGCGCGCTTCGCGGTCACCCACCTGGTCGCCCTCGTCTACCTGATCGGCTTCGTGAGCTTCCTGCGCCAGTTCCCCGGTCTGCTCGGCTCGGACGGCTTGACCCCGGTCGCCCGCTTCGTCGAGCGGGTGCCGTTCCGGCGCGCACCGAGCCTGTTCCACTTCCGCAGCTCGGACCGCTGGCTGGCGGGTGTGGGCTGGGCCGGCGTCGTGGTGAGCCTGCTGGCTCAGGTCGCCGACCTGGCGCCGGTGTGGGCGTGGCTGCTGCTGTGGGCGCTGTTGTGGGTGCTGTACTCGTCGATCGTCAACGTCGGCCAGGTCTGGTACGGGTTCGGCTGGGAATCGTTGCTGCTCGAGACGGGTTTCCTGGTGATCTTCCTGGGCCCGGCGCACGTCGCCCCGCCCGTAGTGGTCGTGTGGCTGCTGTGCTGGCTGTTGTTCCGGGTGGAGTTCGGCGCGGGTCTGATCAAGCTGCGCGGTGACAGCTGCTGGCGGGACCTCACCGCGCTGCACTACCACCACGAGACCCAGCCGGTGCCCGGACCGCTGAGCCGCTTCTTCCACTGGCTGCCGCGTCCGCTGCACAAGGTGGAGGTGGTGGCCAACCACGGCACCCAGCTCGTCGTGCCGTTCCTGCTGTTCTTCCCGCAGCCGGTGGCGACGGTCGCCGCGTTGATCATCATCGCCACCCAGCTGTGGCTGATGCTCAGCGGCAACTTCGCGTGGCTGAACCTGCTGACCACCACCTTGGCGTTCGCCGCGATCAGCACCTCGCCGGTGACGCTGCCCGACCCGCCGGGCTGGTTCGCGGTGCTGGTGCTGGCGGTGACGGCGCTCTTCGTGGTGCTGGCCTACTGGCCGGTGCGCAACATGCTGGGCAAGAGCCAGGTGATGAACCGCAGCTTCAACCGGCTGCACCTGGGCAACACCTACGGCGCGTTCGGCAGCATCACGCGCGTCCGCTACGAGGTCGTGGTGCAGGGCGCGAACGACCCGGACGGACCGTGGCGGGAGTACGAGTTCAAGGTCAAGCCCGGCGATCCCGCGCGCCGCCCGCCCCAGGTCGCGCCGTACCACCTGCGGCTGGACTGGCTGATGTGGTTCGTCGCCATCAACCCCTCCTACGGCAGCACTTGGCTGCCGAGGTTCCTGCGCGCCCTGCTCCGCAACGAGCCTCAGGTGCTGGCGCTGCTGCGGCACAACCCCTTCCCCGACGCACCGCCGAAGCTGGTCAAGGCCGACCTCTACCGCTACCGCTTCACGACCCGCCGCGAACTCCGCGAGACCGGGAACTACTGGGTCCGGTCCTGGGCCTCGGACCTCGTCCCGCCGCTGACGCTCGACGACCTGGCGGGGCGTGGGTGAGGCCCCAGGCGCGGACCGCGCGGAGGCGTCCTCACCCCCGCGCGGCGGCTTCGAGCTCGGCGATGTCGAGCTTGCCCATGCCCATCATCGCCTTCATGACGCGGTCGGACGCCGCGGGTTCGGACTCGGTGAGCAGCTCCAGCAGCCGGCGCGGGGTCACCTGCCAGGACAGGCCGTAGCGGTCCTTGAGCCACCCGCACGGGCCGTGCTCGCCGCCCTCGCCGAGCTGCGCCCAGAGCCGGTCGACCTCCTCCTGCGACTCGCAGGTGATCTCGAGCGACACCGCCTCGGTGAAGGTGAACTGCGGTCCTCCGTTGAGGCCGACGAACTGCTGCCCGCACAGCTCGAACTGGACCACGAGCACCGTGCCGGGCTCGCCCGGGCCGGCCTCGCCGTGGTGATGGACGTGCACGATGCGGGAATCCGGGAAGATCGAGCAGTAGTACTTCGCGGCTTCCTCGGCCTGGTTGTCGAACCACAGGTTCGGGGTGATCTTCTGGCTGAACTCGTACACGGGTCCACTCCCTCCGTCCGGACGACCGGGTCGGAGGGGTAGACCAGCTCAGGCGGCGGAACTCATCGGTCAGAACGCCGGGCGCAGCGGCATCCGGGCGTCGGTGCCGTCGAGCTTGACGCCCAGCACCTGGTGCAGCTGCACGGTGTTGCGCTCGAAGCCCAGCCGGCAGGCCGCCATGTAGAGCCGCCACACGCGGGCCCGCTCCAGGCCGGCCTCGGCGACCGCCTTCGACCAGTCGCGGTCGAGGTTCTCGCACCAGTGGGCGAGCGTCATCGCGTAGTGCTCGCGCAGGTTCTCCTCGTGGCGCACCTCGAAACCGTTGTCGTTCATCGCCGACACCAAGGTGCCGACCGGTTCGAGCTCGCCGTCGGGGAAGACGTAGCGGCCGATGAACTTGCCCGGGCGCACCTTCTGGTGACCGTGCGGGCGGGTGATGCAGTGGTTGAGCAGTCGACCGCCGGGAACCAGCTTGTCCTGAAGGAACGAGAAGTAGCGCGGCAGGTTGTTGATCCCGATGTGCTCGGTGAGCCCGATGGAGCTCACCGCGTCGAACCCGGTCTCGCGCACGTCGCGGTAGTCCACGTGGCGGACCTCGGCGAGGTCGGCCAGGCCGCGCTCGGCGATGGCCTTCTGCGCCCACTGCGCCTGCTGTCGCGACAGCGTCACGCCCAGGGCGCGCACGCCGTAGTGCTCGGCGGCGTGCATGACCATGCCGCCCCAGCCGCACCCGACGTCGAGCAGCCGCTGGCCCTCCTCCAGGCCGAGCTTGCGGGCGACCAGGTCGTGCTTGGTGAACTGCGCCTGCTCCAGGGTGGCGTCCTGGTCGGGGTAGACCGCGCAGGTGTAGGTCATCGACGGGCCGAGGACGTGCTCGTAGAAGCGGTTCGAGACGTCGTAGTGGTAGGAGATCGACTGGCTGTCGCGGCGCTTGGAGTGCCGCCAGCCGCGCGAGCGGTGTTCGACCTCCGGCACCCGCACCGGCCACCAGAAGCGGTAGCCGGCGAGCTTGAAGGCCAGTTCGCGGCGCAGTTCCGGTGGGATGTCGTTGAGCGCCACGGCCGGGAACGCCGCGAGCGCGGTGTACATGTCACCGTGCACCTCCAGCGCTCCGCTGACGTAGGCGCGGGCGAGCCCCAGCTCACCGGGCGCGGTGGCCAGGTGCGACAACGCCAGCGGCGAGCGGACTTCCACGCACACGTCGGCTCCGGCGGCGCCGGCCCGGCTGCCGTCGAAAGCGCGGATCTCCACCGACAGATCGCCGCCGAGAATCCGCTCGAACACCCCTGCCCATCCCATCAGAGGGTCTCCTCTCCAGTTGGTGTGTCGTTCCCCCGCGAGTCAGCGCTCGCGCACGCACTTCTCGTACAGCCCCGGCAACCGGCCCTTCGGGTCGTAGCTGTCCTTCAGCCGCTGGTAGGCGGGTCGGTTGTACAACCGCCAGAACTCGTCCTCCTCGAAGTAGGAGTCGGAGTACAGCGACTTGTGCCCGTCGAGTTCGGTGACCACGCGCTCGATCGCGCGGTTGTGCCTGCCCGGCGCCTCGCCCGGGTGCAACGGCACGGTCGCCCAGAAACCGACGTTGACGTAGAGCGTCTTCGGGTCCATCGGGTACAGCGACCAGCCCGTCTCGTCGCGCAACCGGACCGGGCAGAGCCAGATCGGCGTAATGCCGATCTCGCGGTGGAAGAACTCCAGGAACTCCGGCAACCGGTCGACCGGGATCTCCACGTCCTGGATCACCGGTTCGTTGAGGCCCTTGCCCCGCAGCACCGAAAGCCGGTCGGTCACCGAGTGCCGCCGGTCCCAGGCCACGATCCGACGGTAGACGTCGGAGCGCTTGTGGCGCGCGGGCCAGAACCGGCGGACCAGCGGGTGCTGCACGCCGATGGCGCGCGAGCACCAGAACCAGTCGGTGTCCCAGCGCCACAGGTAGTCCCGGGTGGTCAGGTAATCGACGCGGCGCCGCTGCAGCGAGCGGTAGTAGACCTGCCGGCCGGTGTAGTCGCTCGTGAACGGCGCGGTGTCCACGTAGGACCCGAGGGTGAGGTGGTGCTCGGTCGGGCTGAACACCGTGCCGTCGATGAAATCGACCCGCTGGCCTTCGAACTCACCGTCCGCGCAGATCCGGGTGATGGCGTCGGCGCACTCTTCAGCGGTGGCGAACAGGACGTGGCGGAGCTTCACGAAGGGCGTGACCCGCTCCAGCTCGATCTCCAAGCGCAGCGCGTACCCCAGCGTGCCGTAGGAGTTCGGGAAGCCCCGGTACAGCTCGGCGTGCTCGTTGTCGGGCCGGGCCACCACCACCGAGCCGTCTCCGGTGAGGACCTCCATCTCGCGCACCGACTCGTGCGGCAACCCGTTGCGGTAGGACGTCGACTCGATGCCCAACCCGGCCACCGCACCGCCGAGCGTGATGGTCTTCAGCTGCGGCACCACCTTCGGGACGTGCCCGGTGGGCAGCAGCGCGTCCACGATCTGCTCGTAGGTTGCCATGCCTTGGACCTGCGCGGTCCCGGCGTCGGCGTCGATGTCGAAGACCTTGGTGAACCGCCCGACGTCCAGTCCGGGCGATTCGGACGGCTCGCGGAACCGGAACAGGTTCGAGGTGGGTTTGGCGAGCCGGACAGGTGCTCCGGCCGGCAGTTGTGCGTACTGCGCGACCAGTTCGGCCACGTCGTCGGAATGCTCGCCGAACATCGGCGTTACCCGATCCGCCATACCTCGACCGTAATCCCGGAACCGGGACCAAGCACCCCCTTCACCCAGAGCCGGGACGGGGCCCGCAAGCCGACGAACAGCCCAAAAGCCAGCGGGAAGAGCAGGTCCGATGATCTTCAGTGATCACAAAACCGCAGGTGGAAGCCACTGGAGTCGTGCGTTCGCCTGAACTTGCATGACGCATGCAAGTTCAGCGATACGTCGATCACATTTGACGTGAACGGAGTAGTCCCGGAACCCGAACGCGCTTCACGTCGGGCGGATCACCGCGGTGGTCAGCGCCGCTTCAACGCCCACGCCCGCAAGCCGCGGAAGCTCTGCACCTTCGTCGGCCCCACCGAGATGAGCTTGTAGTCCTCGTGCCCGCGCAGCGCTCCCGCCAGGTCGCGGTCGATGAGCACCGAGGCCGGCCGGGCCACCGAGGTCAGGCGGCTGGCGATGTTCACCGTGGAGCCGTAGACGTCACCGAAGCGCGCCAGCACCGGTCCCCGCGCCAGCCCGATCCGCAGCGGTGGCAGCAGGTCGTTCTTGGCGATCTCCTCGTTGAGGGTCAGCGCGATCTCCGCGCCCTCCTCAGGGCTGTCCGCCACGAACAGCACCTCGTCGCCCACGGTCTTGATGACTCGGCCGCGGTTCTGCGCCACCACACCACCGGCCAGCGACTCGAAGCCGTCGATCAGCCGGGTCAGCTCCAGCTCGGTGAAGTCGCGGATCAGCCGCGTGTAACCGACCAGGTCGGCGAAGCCCACGACCTGCACCCGCTCGTCGATGCCGGGATCGCGCTCGTCGAGCTCGCGGGAGACGGTGGCGGCCAGGTGCCGGCGCCACACGTAGTCCTGCATCTTCTCCATGACCGGCACGATCGCCGCCGCCACCTCCGAGGTGGTGTCGACGTCGTCGGCGAACTTCTCCCCCAGCAACGACTTGAACAGGCCGGTCTGCCACTCGGCGAGCCGCGACATCGTCTGGGCCAGCGACCGGGCCACCGCCGACTCCAGCTCATCGGGGATGACGTCGGCCGACACCAACGACACCAGGGCGCGCAGGGCCGCGACGTCGGCGTCGGTGAAGAGCACCTCGTCGGACTCGACGTGGGCGAAGCCCATCGCCTGCCACAGCTGCTCGGCCCGCTCCAACGGCACACCGGCGGCGTCGGCTACCTCGTCCTTGGTGTAGTGGGGCGGCGAACCGAGGAGGATCTCCTCGATCCGCCGGATCCGTTCATCGCGATGTTCGGACAACGAGCACGTCGCAATCAGCTCGGCGGGACACTTCGGAGGGCACCGAGCCGAGGATGCGCCCCTTGAGGGTGTTGAGCCCGCGGCTGCCGACCACCAGCAGGTCGGCGCTGTGCTTCTCGGCCGCTTCCAGCAGCACCGAGATCGGCTCACCCACCGAGACGGCGGTCTCGACCTCCGCAGCACCGGCCTGGCGAGCGGTGTCCGAGGCGGTCTGCACCGTGTCGTTGGCCGGAGCCGACCCCATGACCTGGAAGGCCTCGTCGCCGAGCTCGTCGGCCGCGCGCTCCAGCTCCTTCGGGTCGGTCGGGAAGTAGGCGCAGACGATCACCAGCCGTGCCGACGAGGCGCTGGCGACCTCGGCGGCCCGGCCGACCGCGCGCAGCGAAGGCGCGGAGCCGTCCGTACCCACGACGACGGTGCGATAACTGGACATCGCTCTCCCACTTTCCTCTGGGACCGACACTTCGACGCTCCGGGTGAGAACACTAACGATCGGACGCCCTCCCAGTCACGGCCCGCACCGGCACCGAGATCGCGATCAGCGGTGATCGACCGGAGGGCCCCACCCGTGCGCAGCGCCCACCGGCGAGAGCGTTCCCGCTCCTGCGTCGGACGAACCAGGAACAGGACCCTCAGTCACCGGGGAGCACAGCGACCGAGCAGCGTCCGACGCGACGGGATGGCGACGGCGCGTCGCGCGCCCGCCGCGGAGAGCGTGGAGGGCTGGTCCAGCGGACCTGGGAGGAAGCTGGAGGCGAGCGCAGGAAGCAACGTGCAGCACGACCCAGCCGACCACGCGCACCCTGCGCTCACGGCGCGCCCGAGCAACGCCGCGGCCGGGACCGGGAAACCCGCGAAGCACGTCGCGGACTCCCCCACCTGGCCTCGCGCAGGAGCGCACTCCTCCTGCTCGGCTCCCGATCTTGCTGCAGCTCTCCGACGCGCCCACGACGGTTCGTGCTTCGAGCCAGAACGAGCACGAGGAAGGAGGCGATCCCCGCGAGCCAGCTCAGGAACTCGATGGGGTGCAGCCCCGGGTCAACCACCCGGCGGAGCGCAGCGAAGTCGATCGTGCGCCGCCTCCCGATCGGGCTTCCCAGTCGCTCCTCCACGAGGATGGGAGCGACTTCCGGTGGTGAGTCCGCGCACCCGCTCGGGGGCCGCACCACCAGAACAAGAGCCTCCCTGTTTGTGCTGTCGCACAAGACAAGACCGCAACTGTCGTCGAGGAGCACAGCGCGACACTCGACCAGTCGGCGTACGTTTCGCCGCAACCTGTGATTCGAACAATGGAGTCGACGTGTCATCACCTGGCCTGAAACCCGGGCGGGGAATCTTTCGCCGCAAGCCCATCGAGACCATCAGCGCGGACTGCGAAGAGACCGGCCTGAGCAGATCGCTGGGCCTGTGGCAGCTCACCGCCATCGGCGTCGGCGGCATCATCGGCGCGGGGATCTTCTCGCTCGCCGGCGCGGTCGCCAACGAGAAAGCCGGGCCCGCCGTGCTGCTCTCGTTCCTCATCGCCGGCATCGCCAGCGCGGCCGCCGCCTTCTCCTACGCCGAGTTCGCCGGGATGATCCCCAAGGCGGGTTCGGCCTACACCTACGGCTACGCCGTGCTCGGCGAGGTCGTCGGCTGGCTGATCGGCTGGGACCTGCTGCTGGAGTACACCGCGATCGTGGCGGTGGTCGCGATCAGCATCTCGGGCTACTTCAACGAGCTCCTCAGCTACGCCGGCATCGACCTGCCGTTGTGGATGCTCGGGGCCCCGGGCACCGAGGACGCGGGCCTCCCGCCAGGCAGCTACAAGGTCAACCTGTTCGCCATGGCGCTGTGCCTGTTCATCGCGTTCATGCTCAACCTGGGCATGAAGAGCGCCGCGCGGTTCGAGACCTTCCTGGTCTACCTCAAGGTCGCCGTGGTGCTGCTGGTCATCGGCGTCGGCGCGTTCTACGTCAACACCGGCAACTACTCGCCCTTCTTCCCCTTCGGCGCGAGCGGCGCGATCACCGGCGCCGCGACGGTGTTCTTCGCCGTGTTCGGCTACGACGCGATGAGCACCGCCGCCGAGGAGTCCAAGGAAGCGCAGAAGCACATGCCCAAGGCCATCCTGTACTCCCTGGCGATCGCCATGGTGCTGTACGTGCTGGCCTGCCTGGTGCTGACCGGCATGATCCCGTTCGACCAGATCAAGTCCGAGAGCGCGTTCGCCTCGGCCTTCGCCGATGTCGGGCTGCCGATGCTGGGCGCGATCATCTCGGTCGGCGCGATCCTGGGCGTCCTCACGGTGATGTTCACCTTCATGCTCGGCGTGACACGCGTCGGCTTCTCGATGAGCCGCGACGGGCTGCTGCCCGCGTGGTTCGGCAAGACCCACCCGGTGCGCAAGGTGCCGACCCGCTTCACCTGGCTGATCGGCATCGCCTCGGCCCTCATCGCCGGTCTGTTCCCGATCGGCGAGGCCGCCGAGCTGACCAACATCGGCATCTTGCTGGCCTTCGTCGTCGTGTGCGCCGCGGTGATCGTGCTCCGCTACAAGCGGCCCGACCTGCCTCGCGAGTTCAAGACGCCGGGCATGCCGGTGGTGCCGCTGATCGGGATCGGTTTCTCGCTCTGGCTGGTGACCTTCCTCGAGCCGTTGACCTGGATGCGGTTCGCGGTGTGGTTCGTCGTCGGCCTGGCGTTCTACCTCGCCTACGGCTACCGCAAGTCGAAGTTGAACAACTGACCGCCTGCACCGGACCGGCGCGCGTTGCGCCGGTCCGGTGTTGATCGGTTGAGTCGTGTCTCCTGCGTCATAGCGTGGACTGGATCACAGCGTCGAGCCGTGTCGGACGCTTACTGTTCTCCCCGGCGTCACCGGGCCTTTCCGGTGCCGCCGGAGTACGACCGGGCCTCGAAGCTGAGGGGTGCTTGTGACGCGCGTTCGCGAACTGAGCCCGTACGTGGAGTTGAACCGCGCGCAATGGCGCGAACTGCGCGATTCGCTCCCCCTCCCGCTGACCGAAGACGAGCTGGTCGCACTGCGCGGGCTCGGTGAGCCGGTCGACCTCGACGAGGTCGCCGACGTCTACCTGCCGCTGTCGCGGCTGATCAGCCTGCAGGTCGCGGCCAGGCAGCAGCTGCACGAGAGCACCACCACGTTCCTCGGGGAGAACACCCACGGGACCAAGGTTCCCTTCGTCATCGGGCTCGCCGGCAGCGTCGCGGTCGGCAAGTCCACCACCGCGCGCATCCTGCGCACCCTGCTGGCCCGCTGGCCCAACCACCCGCGCGTGGACCTGGTGACCACCGACGGGTTCCTCCACCCGAAGGCGGAGCTGGTGCGGCGCGGCCTGATGCACCGCAAAGGCTTCCCGGAGAGCTACGACCGGCGCGCGCTGCTGCGCTTCGTCACCGAGGTCAAGTCCGGCGCTCCCGAGGTCTCGGCGCCGGTGTACTCGCACGTCGCCTACGACATCGTGCCGGGTGAGCGGCACGTGGTGCGCCAGCCCGACATCCTCATCGTCGAGGGCCTCAACGTGCTGCAGCCCGGTCCGAGCCTCACGGTCTCGGACCTGTTCGACTTCTCCGTCTACGTCGACGCCCGCACCGAGCACATCGCCCGCTGGTACACCGACCGGTTCCTGGCGCTGCGCAGCACGGCCTTCGCCGACCCGGAATCGCACTTCCACCACTTCGCCGAGCTCTCCGACGCGGAGGCGCGTGCCGAGGCCGACCACCTCTGGCACACCATCAACGAGCCCAACCTCGTCGACAACATCCTGCCCACGCGGCCCCGCGCGACCCTGGTGCTGCGCAAGGACATCGACCACTCCATCAACCGGGTCCGCCTCCGCAAGCTCTGAGGGTTCAGCGGTGCCGGGCCCTCCTGGTGAGCAGCAGCTGCAGGTGGGTGTTGAGGCGTTCGGTCGGGTCGCCGAGGTCGATGCCGGTGAGGTCGGTGGCACGGCGAACCCGGTAGCGCAGCGTGTTGGGGTGCACGTGCAGCGCTGAGCTGGCGGTCTTCACGTCGCCGAAGTGGTCCAGGTAGGCCAGCAGGCTCCGCGCCAGGTCCGCCGAGTGCTCGACGTCGTGGTCGTGCAGCGCGGTCAGGCGCGCGTCGCGGTAGCGCTCGTTGTCCTGCAGCAAGGTGAGGATCTCGCTGATCACCACCTGGGCCCGGACGTCGGAGATCGTCGCGACCTCGGCGTCGATGTCGTGCCCCAGCGCGTCCAGCACCCGGTCGGCCTCCGCCCGGGATTCGGCCACCTCGTCGAGGGTCGGCACGGCCGAGCCCACGCCTGCCTGGACGCGCGAGGTCAGGTGCTGCTTGGCGGCGGCGACGATCTCGCGCGTCAGCGACAGCGCCGCCTGGGCGGCGGAGCGTTCCGGCAGCTCCGGCAGCAGCACGTACACCCGGGACGCGAGGGTGGTGACCAGCGCGCTGCGCCGGTAGGCGGAGGCGTGCACCGAGATCAGCCCGGTCATCTCTGCGCGCTGCAGCTCCAGCTCCGAGCGGTCCACGCTGCCCGCCGGCCGCAGCGAGAACACCGCGACCACGGCAGGCCGGTCCGCGTCCGCTCCGATGTTGTCGGCCACCGACCGCGCGTCGACGCGGCCCTCCAGCAGCCCGGAGAGCAGGTTCTCCCGCAATCGCGGCCCAGCGGTGGCCTCCGAGCGCTGGCGGATCAGCTGCAGCGCGGCCAGCCGGGCGGCACCCAGCAGGGCGCGCTCGGAGCGCTCCGACAGCGGCCTGCGCCCCTCCTGCACCCAGATCGACCCCAGCGGTTGACTACCTGCGTGGATGCCCACCGCCATCCGCCGCCGGATGCCCAGCTCCGGCCGCTCGTCGATGCGCACCACGTCCTCACCGGCGCGGAGCCGCTGGTAGACCCCCCACTCCCGCAGCATCGCCAGGTACTGCTCGGGGCCTTGGCGCCCCAGGATGGACAGTCGCCGGAGCTCGTCGACCTCGTCGTCGGAGCGCGAGTAGGCCAGCACGCGGCTCGCCGTGTCCTCGACGCTGACGATGCCGTCGGTCATCGCCGCGACCGTCTGGGCCAGCGAGAACAGGTCGCCCAGCGCCTCGCCGGCATCGGCGTCGCTGGTCAGCCGGGCGTTGTCGATCGCGTTGTGCGCGTAGGCCTCCAGCCGTTCCCAGCGGACCTCCGGACGCACGCCCAGCAGCGCGATGCCGCCCGCCATCGCGGTCTCGCGCAACGCCCGCGCTTCCACCTCGGAGCCGACCTTGACCGCCACCGCGGGTGCGCCGTCGCGCGCCGCGGCGCGCACCAGCGGCGCCGCTGCTCGGCCCCGTGCGCCGATGACCAGCACGAAGTCGCCGTCGCGACCGCTGCCGGACTCCTCCTCCGGGTCGACAATGACCACGTCGCGCACGTCGACGTCCAGGCCTCGCGGCGCGGCGAGCACGTCCACCAGGGGATCGCCGACCGCGGTCAGCAGCTGCCGCAGCGGCACCCCCACACCGGTCACGCCGACCGACTCGACATCACGCGCCATATGTCCGACCCAACAAACCGAGACCTCCAACGATAGCCAACTGCACAAGCTCCAGGCAGGAGCCACACCTTAATCTCCCCATCAACACACTCTTCGGCGTCTCAAGGAGGCGAACAGGCATGGACGCGATCACCTCGGTACCGGTGCCCTACAACGAACCGGTCAAGGGCTACGCGCCCGGATCGCCGGAACGTGAGTCGCTGCAGAAGCGCGTTGCCGAGCTGGAGTCCGACCGCGTGGAGCTCACCCAGACCATCGGCGGGACGCAGCGCATGGCCGGCGGCGACCGCTTCGACGTGGTGCAGCCGCACGACCACCAGCACGTGCTCGGCACCGCAGCGCAGGCCACCCACGCCGACGTCGCCGACGCGGTGTCCGCCGCCAAGGGCGCCGCCGCCGACTGGGCCGCGACCTCGTTCGACGAGCGGGCCGCGGTCATCCTCCGCGCAGCCGACCTGCTGGCCGGGCCGTGGCGGGACACCATCAACGCCGCCACCATCCTCGGCCAGTCCAAGTCGGTGCAGCAGTCCGAGATCGACGCTGCCTGCGAGTTCATCGACTTCCTTCGGTTCAACGTGCACTTCGCGCGGCACATCATGGCCGAGCAGCCCCGCTCGGTCCCCGGCGAGTGGAACCGGATGGACTACCGGCCGCTGGACGGGTTCGTCACCGCGATCACCCCGTTCAACTTCACCGCCATCGCCGGCAACCTGCCCACCGCGCCCGCGCTGATGGGCAACACCGTCGTGTGGAAGCCGACCCCGTCGCAGCAGTTCGCCGCGCACTTCACGATGCGGCTGCTCGAAGCCGCCGGGCTGCCCCCGGGCGTGATCAACCTGGTCACCGGCGACGGCCAGGCCGTCAGCGAGGCCGCGCTGACCGACCCGGGCTTCGCCGGCCTGCACTTCACCGGGTCCACGGCCACGTTCAAGAAGCTGTGGCGCACGATCGCCGACAACCTCGACTCCTACCGCAGCTACCCGCGCATCGTGGGTGAGACCGGCGGCAAGGACTTCATCGTCGTGCACCCCTCGGCCGACCCCGCCCCGCTGGCCACCGCCTTCGCTCGCGGCGCCTTCGAGTACCAGGGCCAGAAGTGCTCGGCGGCGTCCCGCGCCTACGTGCCGCGCTCCCTCTGGGAAGGCGGTCTCCGCGACGAGCTCGCCGACCTGGCCCGCACCATCCGCTTCGGCGACGTCACCGACTTCTCGCACTTCGGGGGCGCGGTCATCGACGCCCGGGCGTTCGCCAAGCACAAGGCCGCGCTCGACCGCGCCGAGGCCACCGACTCGATCGAGGTCCTGGCCGGCGGCGGCTACGACGACTCGGTGGGTTACTTCGTCGAACCGACCGTGCTGGTCGGCACCGACCCGTCCGACGAGGTGTTCACCACCGAGTACTTCGGGCCGATCATCGCCGTCCACGTCTACGAGGACGCGCAGTACTCCTCGATGCTCGACGTCGTGGACTCCTCCAGCCCGTACGCGCTGACCGGCGCGGTGTTCGCCACCGACCGCTCCGCGATCGACGAGGCCCACCGCAAGCTGCGCGGCGCGGCCGGCAACTTCTACGTCAACGACAAGCCGACCGGATCCATCGTCTCCCGCCAGCCCTTCGGCGGCAGCCGCGGCTCGGGCACCAACGACAAGGCCGGTTCGCTGTTCAACATCCAGCGGTGGACCAGCCCTCGGGCCATCAAGGAGACCTGGAACGCACCGACCGACCACACCTACCCCCACATGGGTTGAGCGTGACCAGGGGCGCCCGGGAGGACCGGGCGCCCCGACTTCGGTGGATCATTCTGAGCGTGGGGAGATTCCGGTGTTGCGGAGTGCATTGCTGACCGCTGGCCGCTCGCCGTCGGTGCGGCGGCTCGTGGAGGCCAACCCGTTGACCAAGCCCGTGGTGCGACGCTTCGTGCCGGGCACGACAGCCGAGGACGCCGTGCGCGCGACCCGGGAGCTGAGCGAGCACGGCCTGCACGTGACGCTCGACCGGCTCGGTGAGGACACCCTCGACCTGAGCCAGGCCGACACCACCGTGCGGGACTACCGGCGGGTGCTCGGCGTGCTGGCCGACCAGGGCCTGGCCGAGCGGGCCGAGGTGTCGGTGAAGCTCTCCGCGGTGGGGCAGTTCCTGCCCGACGACGGCGAGAAGGTCGCGCTGGACAACGCCCGGCTGATCTGCGAGGCCGCGAGCGCGGCGGGCACCACGGTCACGCTGGACATGGAGGACCACACCACCACCGACTCGACCCTGGGCATCCTGCGCGACCTGCGGGTCGACTTCCCCTGGGTGGGCGCGGTGCTGCAGGCATACCTGCGACGCACCGAGCAGGACTGCCGGGACCTGGCCACAACCGGCTCGCGCATCCGGCTGTGCAAGGGCGCCTACGCGGAGCCGGAATCGGTGGCCTACCAGCAGAAGTCCGAAGTGGACCGGTCCTACGTGCGGTGTCTGAAGGTGCTGATGGCGGGCGCAGGCTACCCGATGGTCGCCACGCACGACCCGCGCATGGTCACCATCGCCGGGGAGCTGGCGTCTCGCAACGGCCGCACGGCAGAGGACTTCGAGTACCAGATGCTCTACGGCATCCGCCCGGACGAGCAGCGCCGTCTCGCCGCCGAAGGCGGCACGGTCCGCGTCTACACCGCTTACGGCGACGAGTGGTACGGCTACTTCATGCGCCGCCTGGCAGAACGTCCCGCCAACCTCGCGTTCTTCCTCCGCTCCCTCGCCACCCGCGGCTGACCCGGATCCCGGGCTCAGCAGGCCGGAACAGGAAGCAGGGAAGCCGCGCGGGAGCTCCGGAGCCTCCCAGCGCGGCGTCCCGGACGACGAAGCCGGGAGAACCCCACGGCCGGCTTCGGCCGGATCCCCGAGGAACAGCCGCTCCTTCCGGACAGGACTTCTTCAGCCCGGAACCGGGGCCCACGAAGGGCTCGGAAGAGCCCTCTCCAGCGGAGGAACTCCGCGGGGTCTCCCGTCCGAGGGCCGTCGGCCAGGTGTTGTGCGGGTCCTGCTCACCCGCAGGGGGAACGAACTCCCCGGTGATCGGTCACCGATCACCGGGCTGCTTCGTCCAGAACCGCTCGGTCGTTCGGTCGGACACCTGAGGAAACGACACCTCTCCGTCAGGGTTGTGCGGTGATCCGGTCCGGCGGGGGCGGGAGGATGCCGGGGTGGGCGTCGAGGTAGGCGAGGAAGGCGTCGAGGTCCACCGGGCCGCCCACCACGTCGGTTCCCTTGGTGAACTCGGTGAAGCCGTCGCCGCCACCGGCGAGGAAGTTGTTCACCGAGACCCGGTAGGACGCGTCGAGGTCGATCGGCTGGCCGTCGATGCTGATCCCGGTGACCTTCGAGCCGATCGGCGCGCTCTCCGAGTAGCTGTAGTGCAGCCCGGCCGACACCTGCAGGATGTTCGTCTCCTCCGGCGTCCACTGCTGTTCCAGCACGGCCTTGAGCTGGCCGCCGGTGAGCGTCATGGTCTGCATGATGTTGCCGAAGGGCTGGACCGCGAACGCCTCGCCGTAGGTGACCATCCCGTCTCCCTCACCAGCGGGCGAGCCGGGGAAGAGCAGGTCGGCGCGGAGACCGCCGGGGTTGGTGATGGCGACCTGCGGCGAGTTCGCCGCGGTGGCCTCGAACTGCGCGTCCGCGATGACGTCGCCCAGCGGCGACTCCCCGGACGGCGCGCCGGCGCGCGGCAGGTCGGCGGCGATGCTGCCGACCGGGCGGTCGGCGATCGGCGCGGCCTTCGCAGCGGCCTCGTCGATCAACGCCTGGGCCGCCGGGTCGGCGGGCACGTCGCGGGTGACGACCTCGTTGCGCGCCGCGGTCTGCTCCCGCACGACGTCCTGGGTGCGACGGTCCACGGTCAGGTCCGCGACCGACAGCAGCCGACCGTAGGACGCGCCCTGCAGGTACCGGCGCGGCTTGCCCGCCGGGTCCTCGACCGCGCAGTTGTACTGCGCGTGGCTGTGCGCGCTGAAGACCAGGTCGACGGCAGGCGACGCGGCCTTGGCGATCTCGGCGCCCGGCCCGGGGGTGAGCCGGCAGTCGTCGGGGCCGCCGCCCTCGGTGCCGTCACCCTGGTGCAGCAGCACGACCTGGGCCTTCACACCCATCGCCTCGAGCACCCGGGAGCTGCGGTTGATGGCCTCGACCTCGTCGCCGAACTCCAGGCCGTCGATGGCGCCGGGCGCGACGACCGAGGGCAGGTCCTCGAGGGTCGCTCCGATGACGCCGATGCGCGTGCCGCCGACGGTCTGCACGTCGAAGGGCTTGAGCGCGGGACGTCCGTCCTCGTGGGTGACGTTGGCGCCCAGCTGCTCGAAGTCCGCGCCGGGGAACGACTCCCGGAACTGGCAGCCGTCGACCGGGTGGCACCCGCCGTCGGACATCCGCCGCAGTTCCTCGACACCCTCGTCGAACTCGTGGTTGCCGACCACCGACGCGGACACGCCCAGCTGGTTGAGGAATTCGACGGTGGGCTCGTCGTGGAACAGAGAGCTGTTGACCGGGGAGGCGCCGACGTTGTCGCCGGCCGAGAACACCAGCGAGTTCGGCACCTCGCCGCGCAGCCGCGCCACGTGGGTCGCCAGGAACTGCGCGCCACCCGCGTCCACGGCGCTGCCGTCGGGCAGGGTGACGCGACCGGACGAGCCCGCCGGCGGTTCGAGGTTGCCGTGCAAGTCGTTGAACGTGATCAGGCGGACCTGCGTGGTCGGCGGGGCGGCGGACGCGGCCGGAACCGCCCCTACCGCGGCCGCGGCCAACACGGCGGTCCCGAGCGCCGTCAGACGGCCGAACCGAGCTGTGCTCACACCGTTTCCCTTCCGCTGCTTGCCTCCGGCGCACTGCCCCGACCGGCCGGAGGGACGTCAGCGTGATCTTCCCCCGTCCGCACCACCAAGACCAGGGCGGATCAGGCGGATGTCGGGAAACCGTCACGACAGCGCACGACACCGCGGTCGCGTCCCCGCGTGCTCCTGACCAGCGCCGGGAGTCCGCAGGAGCGTGGGGTTCGCGGGCCGGTTCCGATGTGGACCCCGTCAGGCGTTCACCTGGTGGAAGTCGGCACGAGTCGGCACCGCGGAACACCCCGCGCGGTGTGCCGTTGGTCGTGCAGCGCTCCCCCGACGACCTGCACGACCTCGTCAGCGAAGCAGCGCACCGCCCGCGTTCGACCTGGTGCTCACCCGCACCGGCCGGGTGTCCGCGTGCCGCGGGCCTGTGCGCGGAAGGCGAGCGGGCTCCGTCCGTCGTGCTTGCGGAAGAACTTGCTGAAGTCTCCTGACGAGGTGAAACCGAGGTGCCGGGCGATGTCGGCCGAGGGCTGGTCGGTGTGCACCAGCAGGCGCCTGGCCTCCAGCACGATCCGCGCGTCCAGGTAGGACTTGGCGGAGCGACCGGTGGCCGACGAGGTCGCGCGGGTCAAGGTCCGGGTGCTGTAGCCGAGTTCCGCGGCGTAGTCGGCGACGCGGCGGGTGCGGGTGAAGTCGCGTTCCACGGCGGCGCGGAACCGCTCGAACGGGCCGTCCGCCGGGTTGCGCACCGGCGGTACCTCCCCGGCGTGGGCCAGGCGCAGCAGCAGCACGTCCAACAGCCTGCGCAGCGCCCTGTTGTGCGCCTCCAAGGTCATCGACCCCAGGTCGGCGTAGTCGGACAGGAGGTGCCGCAGCGCCAGGTCGACCGCCTCGCGCGCAGCGGCCCCGGGCAGCACCGGCGTGTCGGGCGGCGCCGGGTCGACGGTGACGAACCCGGGACGCCAGATGACGATCGTGCCGCGCGAGCGGGTCAGCTCGCCGTACTGGTGCACCTGACCGGGCCGCACCCACAGCCACCCGCCGGACGGGACGACGTGCTCGGTGAAGTCGACGACGTGGGACAACGCCTCGGCGTCGGCGTGGACGTGGATCAGGTGGTGGAAGTCCGGGCGCTGCGGCCCGGCCAGGTCGATGCCTCGGCGCTGTGCGCGTGCGCGCAGCTCGGCGAAGTCGATGACGTCCATGCCGATCGGCGCGTTCAGGCCCGGCCGGTAAGCGACGTCGGTGATCTCCGTCATGGCGGTGCTGTCCGATCCTGCCCGTGGTCTGTCGCCAGCGTACCCGCTCACCTGCGAGATCTGCGCTTAGCGTGGAGCCATCAGCACAACATGACCGAAAAAGGAGGAGCGTGCGACTCGTCGTGGGGATGACCGGAGCGACCGGGGCGCCGCTCGGCGTGCGACTGCTGGAGCAGCTGCTGGAGCTGCCCGAGGTGGAGACCCACCTGGTGCTGAGCCGCTGGGCGCGGGCCACCGCGGAGCTGGAGACCGGGATGAGCGTCAAGGAGATCGGCAAGCTCGCCGAGGTCGTCCACAACCCCGATGACCAGGGAGCGAACATCTCGTCGGGTTCCTACCGCACCGACGGCATGGTGATCGTGCCCTGCTCGATGAAGACGCTCGCGGGCATTCGCGCCGGGTACGCCGACGGTCTGGTGGCACGCGCCGCCGACGTGACGCTCAAGGAACGCCGTCCGCTCGTGCTCGTGCCGCGCGAGACGCCGCTGAGCGAGATCCACCTGGAGAACATGCTCGCGCTCTCGCGGATGGGTGCGCGGATCGTGCCGCCGATGCCCGCCTTCTACAACAACCCGACCTCGATCGACGACTTCGTCGACCACATCACCGCCCGCGTTCTGGACCAGCTCGACCTGCCCGCACCGGCGGCGCAGCGCTGGGAAGGGCTGCGCGCGGCCAAGTTCGGACCTCGCTGAGCGCGGTCGTGAGCCGCCCGCAGGCGGGAGCCGCGGGGTGGCACGACCACGGACACCCCCGGAGAGGAGAGAACACCATGGCCTACGACGACCTGCGGTCGTTCCTGAACGCCCTGGAGGACGAGGGACAGCTGCTGCGGATCAGCGATCAGGTCGCGCCTGAACCGGACCTGGCGGCGGCGGCCAACGCGGCCGGTCGCATCGGAGAAGGCGCCCCGGCGTTGTGGTTCGACAACGTCACCGGGTTCACCGACGCCCGGATCGCGATGAACGTGCACGGTTCCTGGCGCAACCACGCGATGGCCCTGGGTCTTCCGAAGGAGACCTCCACCCGCGAGCAGGTCGAGGAGTTCGCCCGCAGGTGGGACGACTTCCCGGTCACCCCGGTCCGCCGGGAGGACGCGCCGTGGCGGGAGAACAGCGTCTCCGGCGAAGACGTCGACCTGTTCGACGTGCTCCCGCTGTTCCGGCTGAACGAGGGTGACGGTGGCTTCTACCTGGACAAAGCCGCCGTGGTGTCGCGTGATCCGGACGCGCCGGAGGACTTCGACAAGCAGAACCTGGGCATCTACCGCATCGAGGTCATCGGCACGGACCGCCTCGCGCTGCAACCGGTCCCGATGCACGACATCGCCCAGCACCTGCGCAAGGCCGAGGAGCTCGACGAAGACCTGCCGGTGGCGATCACCCTGGGCAACGACCCGGTGGTGCCGATCGTGGCGGGCATGCCGATGGCCTACGACCAGTCCGAGTACGAGATGGCCGGCGCACTGCGGGGCGAACCGATGCCGATCGCGACCGCTCCGCTGACCGGCTTCGACGTGCCGTGGGGCTCGGAGGTCATCATCGAGGGCCACATCGAGTCGCGGGTGCGGCAGATCGAGGGCCCGTTCGGCGAGTTCACCGGGCACTACTCGGGCGGCAGGCGGATGCCGGTCGTGCGCATCGACCGGATCTCCTACCGCACGAACCCGGTCTTCGAGTCGCTGTACCTGGGCATGCCCTGGACGGAGTGCGACTACCTCGTCGGACCGAACACCTGCGTGCCGCTGCTCAAGCAGCTGCGCGCGGAGTTCCCCGAGGTCAAGGCCGTCAACGCGATGTACACGCACGGCCTGCTGGTGATCATCTCGACTGCCAAGCGCTACGGCGGGTTCGCCAAGGCGGTGGGCATGCGCGCGATGACCACGCCGCACGGGCTGGGCTACGTCAGCCAGGTGGTCCTGGTCGACGAGGACGTCGACCCGTTCGACCTGCCGCAGGTCATGTGGGCGCAGTCGGCGAAGGTCAACCCGGCCGACGACGTGGTGGTCATCCCGAACCTGTCGGTGGTCGAGCTGGCTCCTGCCTCCCAACCGGCGGGCGTCACCAGCAAGATGATCATCGACGCGACCACCCCGGTGAAGCCCGACGTGCGCGGCAACTTCGGCACTCCGACCAAGGACCTGCCCGAAGCCGCGGAGTGGGCCGACCGCCTGCGCTCCACGCTCGCCCAGCGCTGACACCCCCGACCCGGAGAGGAAACCCGATGCAGACGAGCTGCCCCCGCTGCGACGAACAGGACATCCGCAGCGTGACCACCTCGCCGGTGCCCGACGCCTGGGAGGTGCTGCAGTGCCCGCGCTGCCTGTACATGTGGCGCACCACCGAGCCGGCCCGGCGCACCACCCGGGAGCACTACCCCGAGCAGTTCCGCCTGACGCCGGAGGCCATCGCCAACGCCTCCGAGGTTCCCGCGATCCCACCGCTGCGGGGCTAGCTGTTCCGAGCCTGAGGACTGCTCCGTGCACAGGCGGAGCAGTTCCTCAGCCGGCCCCTGGCAGCGAGTGCCGGCACGCCGTCGCCGATCGGTTCGGCGACGGCGTCGGAGCGGCCTGCGAGGGCCATCAGGAGCGCTTCGGCGGGGCCTCGCACCGAGGGCCCTCGCCGTGGCTCCAGTCCAGGTCGCTGGCCTCCACCCGGAGTCCGGCCGCGCGCTTCCCCGCCCCGACCGGCGGAGCTTTCAGCGCCAGGTCGAGGACCACGCGGAGACGCTCCGGTGGGACCTCGCGCGGATGACCGAGCGGTCGGCGGATGTCCTGGTGGTGGATCAGCGCGTCGACCAGCGGGATCACCCCGCCGAAGATCGTGATCGGACCGCTGGGCTCGAGGTGGCTGCGCAGCCGGTCGAGCAGCTCCGCGGTGCTGCGGTCACGCGCCTCCCCCACGCCGAGGGCGTTGATGGCTCCCGGCCTGAACCCCGCTCGCACCGCGCTTGAGCACGCCGGCCCACGTCATGCCGTCGTAGCTGGTCATGTGCGCGACCACGTCGCGGACCCGCGAACCCGCGCACAGGCTCGGCGCCCCCCACTGCTCGGGGGTGAGCGTGGCGAGGTGCTCGGCGAGGTCGGCGCGCTCGGCGACGGCCATGCCCATGACGGGCGCAGCGCCGGATACGGCATCCCTCCACTGGGCGGTCACGGCCTGGGCAGGCAACCTCGTCGTCTCGACCCATCGCGTCCTCCCGCCCCTGCGCCGAGCCTCCGCGTCAGCCCTGCTCCGGCGCGGAGGAGGAGGGGCCCGGGCGACTCCACGGTGGACCGGACCCCTGACAGCCTCGAACTCCCCTGCGCTCAGGACCTTTTCCGCAGCTGCGTCACCTCGCATGAGGCGCCGTGCCGCCTCGGCATCGGCGCTCTCGACCTGCTCCCACCGTCGTGCGTGCTCCCGGAGACCGGGCGAGCGCGCCCGACTCGCGCGGCGCAGGCGCTTTCCACACCACGGTGGAGTGACGAAAGACCCGATCTGCGAATCCTTCTCGCTGGGTAGTGATTGCACCACCTCATCCAGCGACGGCCATCCGCTAGCACTGTCGAACTGCTCCGTGCACACTGGGAACACCAGTTCGACGAGCGGAAGGCGTTCGGCGACTTGCTGTTCGACAACTGCACAGTGACAAGCTCAGGCGTTCACGCGAGGAGGCGCCGCTGCGCGACCTCCCAGAACTCACCTCGTCCCGACTCGACCGCGTACATGCCCAGGGACACCGAGAACCGGAACTCCGAGAGGAGCCGAACATGCGATTCGAAACCAGCTCGCACACCTCCACCGGCCTGCGCGTACCCCGCCAGCAGCCGCGTCAGGCCGCCCTCGCCGAACGCGTTGTGCACGGCCACGAAGTCCAGCGCCGGGTCGTCGACCGCCGCATCCGTCCAGTCCAGGATCCCCGTGAGCTGGCCGGATTCGTCCACCAGCGTGTGCCCGGGGTGCAGGTCCGCGTGGACCAGGCGCAGATCCGCGGGCCCTGACCACGAGTGGTCGTCGTCGATCCACGATCGCCAGCGGGCCACCTTCTCCGCGGGCACGACGAACATGCCGCGTGCCAGCCTCAGGTGGTCGTCGACCTCCTCCCGGAGGTCCCGATGACCTGAGACGGGGATGCCCAGGCGTTCGACCTCGCTGAGCTGGGTGCGGTGCCGTGCGGCGACCACCGCGCCCAGCTCGGTGAAGAACCCCTCGGTCGGCTCCCGCCACCACTGGTGCTCCAGCGTCGTCGGGTGTTCCGGCCCCAGGGGCCGTCCTTCGAGCCTGCGGTAGGCGATGAGCTCCGGGGTGCAGATCTCCCAGTCGGGCAGGGCCACGGGCAGCCGTGGCCGCAGGTGCGCCAGCAGCCGGCGCTCGCCCTCGATCAGCTCGCTGACCGCACGACGCCGTGGCACCCGCAGCACCCAGTGCGTCCCGTCCTCGTCCACGGCGTGACCGACGAGGAAGTCCCAGCCGCTCTCATCGAGCTCCAGCAGGCGGACCCGGAGACCGTGGCGGCGCGCGAGCGTGACCAGCACGTCCCGACGCTAGCCGACGTGTCCAGCAGTTTCCGTGCCGATCAGCCGCTCGGTTCGGTGATCCACCGAGGCGCCCGCAGTGCCCGCACCCCGTAGCTCCCCGCTCTCGCGTCCGCCCCCGGCAGCACACCGGGAGCGCGGTGGTGAGCAGCTCATCACCGCTGAGCCGAACGCCTCGAACTCGACGTCGAGGTGGCCAGAACCGGAACGGGTTGCCGCTCCTCTCGGTCAGGCTGCTCGTTGCCGGAATCCCGTTCCGAAGCCAAGGCGGCCGACCCGTTGTCGGAGGCCCTCGCCACTTCGGTGAGCCGTTCGGTGATCGACATCCGTGTAGGGAAGAGGGAGAGCTGGGGAAGGATGTGATCGCGTTGCGCATGACGCCGTTCCGGACACCGGTGAGAGGGGAGTCCGTCACGACACCTGGCTGGAGCTCGTCCCCATCGGGAGCGTTCGTCGTGATCGAGCTGGTCAACGGCAGTGTGGGCAGCTCGGTCGTGCACCCGCCGAGGACACCCGAACCCGTCGCCCTCACGCCCGCGTCCTCGGAACGGGGTGGTTCGGGCGGCGTTCGTGGCATCGGGTTGATCGCGCTGCACGCCCTCCCCGCGCTCACCACGAGTTCGGCTCAGACGGCCCGCACCACCGGCGAGCGCGCACACCGCGACCGCTCGCGCTGCTCAGCGCACGACCAGGCGCACCGGGTCTCGGTGGATCAACGCGCTGCGGCGTCGTCGTGGCAGGCCGCCCGGACAGGCCTGTGGTCGGCGGCGAGGGGCAGTTGTCCGGGGAATCGGGCGGGAACGCGTTGAGGGGCTCGGAACTCGTCGGGCGGGATGCGGAGCTGGCGCAGCTGCTCGGTCTGGTCGGCAGGGTCGCAGGCGGTCGCGGCACGGTGCTCCGGATCGAAGGAGAGCCCGGCATCGGCAAGACCACGCTGGTGTGCGCTCTGCTCACCGAAGCGGACCGGCTCGGCTGCGCGGTGCACCACGCCACGGCCGACCCGCTCTCGCAGCAAGTCCCCCTCCGCGTGCTGCTGGACTGCATCGCGGTCCACCCGGCCCCGGGCGGTGCGGGGGTCCACGAGCGGGTGCGCGCTGCCCGGGACGACGACCAGGTGCCCGCCGCAGCCGAGCAGCTCCTCGCGCTCATCGAGGACCTCTGCGCCACACGTCCTGTCGTGCTGACCGTGGACGACGTGCAGTGGGCCGACGAGACCAGCCTGCTGGTGTGGAACCGGTTGAGCCGCATGACCGAGCGGTTACCGCTGCTGCTGGTGGCGGCGGGCCCGTCGGACGGCCGCACCGAGCTGGGTGTGGTGCACGATGAAGACCGCAAGGTGCGGATCGTGGTGCCCCCGCTGGACGAGTCCGCGACCGCCGACCTGGCCGCACACCTCATCGGCACAGCCGAGATCGGCCCTTCGCTGCTGGCGGTGCTCACCCGTGCCGCCGGCAACCCGCGCTACGTGCGGGAGGTGGTGCTGGCGCTGAGCCGTGAGCACCACCTCGAGGGCGCTGCCGCCCGAGCCGAGCTCGCTGGCTCGGACCTGACCTGTGGGACGCTGCCGCGCCCGGTGGCCGAGGCCCTCACCTCCCGGCTGGACTTCGTCGGCAGCGACACCCTCGGCTTGCTGCGGACGGCTTCCCTGTTCGGTGCGACGTTCTCGGTGACCGATCTGCGGACCGTGTCCGAACGCCCGGTGCCGGTGCTCGTCGGGTGCGTGGAGGAGGCCTTGGCGTCCGGTCTGCTCGTGGAGTCGGGATCGCGCTTGGCCTTCCAGCACGAGCTGATCCGCCAGGCCCTGCACGTGACCACGCCCCCTGCGCTTCGCTTGGCGCTGCACCAGCAGGCCGCTCGCGCGCTGGCGTCGTCCGGCGCTCCCGTGGAGCGCGTCGGCGAACAGCTGCTCGCTTCGGTCCCGGGGGAAGGCGCCGAGATCGATGAGTGGGGCGTGGACTGGCTGGTGGAGAACGGCCGGGCACTGGCCCACCGCGACCCGGTTCTCGCCGAGGCGTTGCTCGGCGCCGTCCCGGTGCTGTCCGCGCACGACCCGCGCCGCGATTCCCTGCGCACCGCACGGGTTCTGGCGTTGGTCCAACTCGGACTGCACGACGAGGCTCGAGCTTCGGGTGAGCGGGCGCTGGAAGACACCCAGAACCCCTCCTGCGCGGCCGAGCTGAGCTGGTACCTGACGTGGTCGCTGGCCTCGCTGGGGCGTGACGAGCTGGCCGCGGAGGTGGCCGAGAAGTCCCTGCGGTCAGGGATCTTCGACCACGGGTGGTCTGCTCGGACGCGTGCCGCGCTCGGCCGGGTGTTGCTCTCGCACGGTCACGTCGAGGCAGCCGAGGCGGCCGTCGAAGGCGTGGTGGCCGAAGCTCGTGGCGCCGACGACGGTGTCGCGCTCGGCCTCGCCTTGCACGTCCGCGGGACTGCGCTGGCCCGTCGGTGCGACCCGGCCGGTGCAGTGGTCTGCCACGAGCAAGCCGGGTCGGCACTGGGCGAGGCACCGGAGAACGCCGACCTGCGGCTGGCCGTGCTCGATGACCGGAGGGCGTTGCTGTTCGAACTGGGCCGTCCGGAGGAGGCCGAGGACGTGCTGCACGAGATGCTGGCGATCCTCGAGCGCTGCACCACCCCACCCCGGTTGGCCGCGGTGCGCCTTTCGGCGGCCCACCACCACTACACGACCGGCCGCTGGCACGACGCGACCGCGGAGCTGGAGGCGGCCACCGAGCTCGCCGACCGGCTCGACGAGGCAGGGCGGCGCAGGCTGCACGGTCTTTCAGCAGTGCTGGCCGGACACCGCGGCGACCGGGCGGTGCTGTGCCGCACCCTGCGCGAAGCAGGCTGCGACGAGGCACCCACAGCTCGCTCCGCCGAGACACTGCTGGTGGCGGAAGCGATGCTCGCCGAGGACGACGAGGAACCCGAGCGCGCGGTCCGGCTGCTGTCGGAGACGTTGACCTCGGGTGAACGGATCGGCACCCGCCACCTGTGGCTTCCGCACCTGGTGCGCCTGGCCGTCGCGACGGGTGCGACCGAGGTCGCCGGCCGGGCCGCGGACGCGTGCTCCGAGGACGCCGCGGTGGCGGCGAGCCCCGGCGTCGTCGCCGCGTCGCAGCACTGCCGAGGGCTGCTGGAGCGAGAGAGCACGACCTTGCGGGCAGCGGTGGACTTCTACCGCACGACCGACCAAGGACCACGTTGCGCACGGGCGTGGGAGGACCTGGCGGTCGTGCTGGCCGAGCGAGGCGAGCGCGCGCAGGCGCGCGACACCTACGCCCAGGCCACGACGATCTACCGGTCGCTCGGTGCCGCCGGAGACCTGCGGCGGGCAGACCCCCGGGTGCGCCCGCAAGGCGCACGGCCGGCCCGCAGCCGGCGACGCCGGGCCGGTAGCGGCTGGACGTCGCTCACGCCGACGGAACGGCAGATCGCCCGGCTGGTGGCCGACGGCCTCGCGAACCCGGACATCGCGGAGGCGTTGGTCTCCTCCCGCCGCACGGTCGAGGTCCACGTCTCGCACATCTTGGCCAAGCTCGGAGCCCGGTCCCGGGTGGAGATCGCGGTCGAGGCGACCCGGCACGACCTGCGGGACGGCTCCCGGTCCGCGTGACCACGGCAGCACCTCATTGTCTTGACCGTTGCGCGGTCCCTTGATCGCCTCAGGGGCAGCCGCACGAATTCCGGTGGACGAGGGTCGAATCCAACCGGTGCGTGCGCGGCGGCGAACCGGGGTCGGCGATCCGCCGCAGGAGCAACCGGGCCGCGGTGGTGCCGATCTGGGCGCTGGGCTGAGCTATGACGGTCAGCCGCGGCGAGAACCAGTCCGCCCACGGGAAGTCGTCGAAACCGACCAGCGCCACGTCGTCGGGAACCCGCAACCCGGCTTCGCTGATCGCTTGCATGGCACCGATGGTCATGCTGTTGTTGGCGGTGATGACCGCGGTCGGCGCCGGTCGGCGGGCCAGCAGCCCCGCCGTGGCCCGAGCCGCTCGGTCGCTGGCCGAGGCACCCTCGACCGCCAGCTCCTCGTCGAAGTCGAGCCCGTTGCGCGCCAAGCCGTCCTGGTAGCCGCGCAGCCGCTCCTCCGTGGTGGTCAGCCCGCCGAGGCCGGAGACCATCGCGATGCGGTCGTGGCCCAGCTCGGCGAGGTGGTCGACCAACCGCGCGGTGGGTTCGGAGTTCTCCGGTCCGACCTGGTCGTAGCGGTCGTCACCGAGCCGGTCGGCGAGGACCACCGGGACCTGCTGGGAATCCAAGTACTTCAACGCCCGGTCCGGTTCCGCTGACGGCGCGAGGATCACCCCGTCGACCTGGCGCTCCCGCATGCTGCGCACCACGGTGAGCTCGTGCTCGGGGTCGTCGTGCGGGTCGGCCAGCAGCAGCGTGTAGCCCTGGCGAACCGCCTCGGACTCGATGCCCTGCAGCACCTGGCCGAAGTAGGGGTTGGAGATCGCCGACATGACCACGGCGATCGAGCGGGTGCCGCCGGTGGCCAGCGAGCGCGCGAGGGTGTTCGGGCTGTACCCGGTCTCGGCGATGGCGGCCTCGACGGCCTGCCGGGTCTCCTCGCGCACCGTGCGGGTGCCGTTGATGACGTGCGACACCGTCGCGGTGGACACTCCCGCGACGCGCGCGACGTCGGCCATGGTCGCCATCGACAAGCACTCCTCCGGGCTCGTTCGGTGATGCGAAGCATACCCGTCAAACGCTTGCGCAAGCGCTTAACTCGGCTCTACAGTTCCGATCACTTCAACGAGGAGGTCGCGCCGCGGCGCGCACGTCGACCCGCATCGGAGCGGGTCTGGGGAGGGCAACGACAGCCATGACCACGAATGCAGTTCCGAAGGCGCCCGCGCCGCCGCGTGCTCGGCGCGGTGCCGTGCTCGGAGCATCGACCATCGCCGCGCTCGGCGGCCTGCTCTTCGGCTACGACACGGGCGTGATCTCGGCGGCGCTGCTCTACATCGCGCCGGAGTTCGCCCTGTCCGACGGGATGCAGCAGTTCGTGGTCGCGTCCCTGCTGCTGGGCGCGATCGCCGGCTCGATCGGTGCCGGCCCGGTCGTCGACCGCATCGGCCGCAAGGTCACGCTGATCGCGCTCTCCGCCGTGTTCACCGCGGGGGCGCTGCTGTCCGCGCTGGCGCCGGACACCACGACCCTGGTCGTGGCGCGCGTCCTGCTCGGCCTGGCCATCGGCGGCTCCTCGCTGGTGGTGCCGACCTACATCGCCGAGATCGCGCCGCCGACGCTGCGCGGCCGACTGGTGTCGATGAACCAGTTGATGATCACGATCGGCATCTTCGCCTCCTACCTCGTCGGCTACGCCTTCGCCGAGAGCGGCGGCTGGCGCTGGATGGTCGGGCTCGCCGTGGTGCCGTCGGTGATCATGCTCGTCGGCCTGTTCGCGCTGTCCGAGAGCCCGCGCTGGCTGCTGGCGCGCGGTCGCACCGAAGAGGCCCGGCAGGCGCTGCTGCGCTCGCACTCGCCCGAGGACGCGGAGGCCTCGCTCGCCGAGATGTCGGAGGCGATGCGCGAGGAGAACAAGTTCAGCTACCGCGACCTGCTCAGCCCCAAGCTGCGCCCCGCGGTGCTGCTCGGCTTCGCCGTGGCCGCGACGAACCAGCTCGTCGGCGTCAACGCCGTCATCTACTACGCGCCCACGATCCTCAAGCAGGCCGGGCTCGGTGATTCCGCGGCGATCCTGTCCTCGGTCGGCATCGGGGCCGCCAACATGATCTTCACGATGATCGCGCTGCTGTTCATCGACAAGGTCGGTCGCCGCCCGCTGCTGCTCGGCGGCACCAGCGTGGTCATCCTCGTGCTGTTCGGCCTGGGCGCGCTCTACCTGCTGCCCAGCGTGCAGGGGCTGGGCCTGCTGCTGACCGCCGGTCTGATGCTCTACGAGGCGGCGTTCGCAGCCAGCCTGGGCCTGGCGATCTGGCTGATCAACAGCGAGGTGTTCCCGACCGCCGTGCGCGGCAAGGCCGCCGGCGTCGGCACGGTGACGCACTGGGCGTTGGACTTCGTCATCTCCATCTCGGTGCTGACGCTCATCAACGCCCTGACCCCGACCGGCCTGTTCTGGATCTACGGCCTGCTCGGCGTCCTGGGACTGGTCTACCTGTGGCGGAACCTGCCGGAGACCAAGAACCGCACGCTGGAGGACATCGAGCGCTCGCTGCGCAAGGGGAACCAGGCGTGACCGCCCGGCACCACGGCGGGCTGCCCGACCTCATCGACCGCGCCCGGGCGCTGGCGTCCACCGGCGAGCGCCGGATCCTCGGCATCGCCGGTGGCCCGGGCTCCGGGAAGGGCACGCTCGCCGAGAAGCTGCTCGGCGAGCTGGGTTCGGCGGCCGTCGTGGTGCCGATGGACGGGTTCCACCTCGCCGAGGAGGAGTTGCGCCGCCTCGGCCGGCGGGACCGCAAGGGCGCCCCGGACACCTTCGACGCGGCCGGCTACGTCGTGTTGCTGCGCCGCATCCGCGCGGGTGGCGAGACCGTCTACGCGCCGCGGTTCCACCGCGAGGTCGAGGAGTCCTTCGCGGGCGCGATCCCCGTCGACCCGGACGTCCCGCTGATCATCACCGAGGGCAACTACCTGCTCCTCGACGAAGGCCCGTGGGCGCAGGTCCAGCCGCTGCTCGACGAGACCTGGTTCCTCGACCACCCCGACGAGGAGCTCGTCTCCCGGCTGGTCGAGCGCCACGTCCAGCACGGCAAGACCGCTGCGGAGGCCGAGGAGTGGGTCCGCCGCAGCGACATGCGCAACGCCGCGCGCATCACCCCCACCCGGAGCAGGGCGGACCTGGTCATCGCGGAGTCGTAGGTCCTGCCGCTCCCGACCGGCACCGCCGCAGACCCTGCCACCCGCGCGGACGGCCCGGGCCGCCCGGGATCACAGATTGGCACGGCGTGCTGAGGGGTACCTGGGGTGCGGAAGCGCAACCGCACACGAGTCTGGGAGCGAACCCCCATGGCGAAGATCCTGTTCGTGCTCACCGGCGCGGACCACTGGACGCTCAACGACGGCACCAAGCACCCCACCGGGTTCTGGGCCGAGGAGTTCGTCGCGCCCTACGAGACGTTCACGAAGGCCGGGCACGAGATCGTCGTCGCCTCCCCCGGCGCGGTGGTGCCCACCGTGGACCGCGGCAGCCTGAGCGCCGACGCCAACGGCGGGCAGGACGCCGCCGACCACATCGCCGCGGTGCTGGAGGAGGCCACCGAGCTGCAGAAGCCGATCGACCTGGCCACCGTCGACCCCGACGACTACGACGCGGTGTTCTACCCGGGCGGGCACGGGCCGATGGAGGACTTGGCGGTCAGCGACGACTCGGCACGTGTCCTCACCGGGGCGCTGAACTCCGACAAGCCCCTGGCGGTCGTCTGCCACGCCCCCGCGGCGATGCTGGCCACCGGCCGCAGCGGCGAGTCCCCGTTCCGCGGCTACCGGGTCACGGCCTTCACCAACGCCGAGGAGAGCCAGGCCGGCCTGGCCGACAAGGCCCCGTGGTTGCTGCAGGACCGCCTCACCGAACTCGGTGTCTCCTTCGCGGAAGGCGAGCCGTGGGCGCCGAACGTCGTCGTGGACCGCAACCTCCACACGGGCCAGAACCCGGCCTCCTCCGCGCCGCTCGCCCAGCGGCTGCTCGAGTCGCTCTGACCCACGCGCAGCGCGATGCCCTCCGCCGGGCTGGAGGGCATCGCCCGCGAGGCGCGCTCGCTCGGCATGCCGGGAGGGGGTGTGTGCCGAGGCGAGGAGGTTTCCCCCTCCTCCTCGCCTCAGCGTGGTGTTGCTGCTCGCGAACACCGACCCCCAGGGACGTGGCGCGGCGCCAACCGTCGCGGTGCGGTGGGACGCCGGGCGACTCCCGTGCGCGTGAGACGCGCACCCGTCCGTCCGCTTTCGCAGCGACGGGACCAGGCTAGAGCCGTCGATCATGGACGTTCCAGTTCCGCTTCGCACAGTCAGCGCCCTGTCACGGGTGCGGGCTGCTGCACCAGAACCCCCGCCACGTAAGATCCTCACTCGTTCGTGTGACGTAGCGGGGGTTTTCTCGTGGTGCATCCCGTCGAAGAGCAGCACTGCCTGGAGCGGCTTCGCCAGATGCAGCGCGACGCCGCGGAGCCCGCCGGCCTGCGGCGCCTGCTCGGGCGCATCGCTCGGGAGGTCGGCGGCCACGCCGCGCTGTTCGACCGCGCGGGAAACCCCCTCACCCCCGGCCACCCGCCCGAGGACCTCGCCGGGATCGTGAGCCGCCTCCGGCGTGACGGGGCGCGTTCCACCGTGGAGCGTTGCGGTGACGACCAGCTGACCGCGTTCGCGATCTCCTCCGAGCCCGACGCGCCGACGCTCGCGCTCTCCGGTTCGACGATCGACCGCTTCACCACCGAGCCGAACCGCACCGACGCACTGCGCGTGCTGAGCCTGACGTGGCGAGCGCAGCTCGCGCAGGAGCGGTGGCGGCGGGTCGACGCGGCCGACGACCAGGTCCGCGAGGCGGTGTTGCACCTGCTGATGGACGGCGGTCTCGCCACCGCGCACCGCACGGCCGGCGCGCTCAACGACGCGCTGCCGGACCCGATGCGGGTGTGGGTCGTGGAGGTCGGCGCCATCGACCAGGGCGAGCGCGACGCCGTCGCCGAAGTGCTGAACGACATCACCGGCGGGCGAGCGTGGATGATCAAGTGCCCGGTCTACAGCGGACACCTCATCCCCGCGGTCGCTCCCACGGACCACGAGGACGAGCTGGCGTGCCTGCGGGAGCTGGTGGCCACGGCGAACGTCTCCACCGGCCGCATCAGCGTCGGCATCAGCGCCGTCCTGCCGCTGCAGGACTTCCCCACCGGCTACACGCAGGCCTTCCACGCACTGGCGCACGCGCGGGGCAACACCGAGCGGTTCGCGACGTTCCGGCGCAGCCACGACCTCGCCGCCGAGATCGGTGGTCGCGGACATGCCTGGGCGCGACGGGTGTTGGCCGGGCTGGAGGAGTTCGAGGCGGAACGCCCGCAGGACCCGGCCCGCGACGACCTGCAGGCCACCCTGATGTCCTGGCTGACGTTCCACCACCAGGCCACCCGCCACCTGAAGATCCACCGCAACACCCTCAGCGCACGGTTGCAGAAGATCGGTTCGCTGCTGGGCCGCGACCTGCACCGGTTGCAGGACCAGGCCTGCTTGGAGCTCGCGCTCCGGTTGCGCGCCTCGCCCGCGACGCCGGGCTCCACGGAGGAGCTCGAGGAACTGCTGCGCTGCGAGGAGGTGCGCCGCTGGGCGGCTCGGCTCTTGGCTCCGCTGCGGGACTCGCCGCAGCTGCTGGAGACCGTTCGTTGCTGGCTGCTCGCCGATACCCGGTCGAACCCTGCGGCCGAAGCCCTGGGAATCTCCGGCACCGCGCTCCGCAAGCGGCTGGTGCGCGTTGAGCAACTGCTGGAGCGCTCCCTGCTGCACTCACCGTCGCTGAGCTACGACCTGCACTTCGCGCTCCGCGCGCTCGGCGAGATCGGCTGAACACCCCGGAGCTCGCACGCTGCACCGTCTTCTCGCAGGGCCGGGACGGCCTCTCGGGCACGTCCCCACCACTCCGCGTGGCCTCGCGATCGAGGGTTGCGGGAGATCTGCGGCGGAACCGCGGGCGCCGAGCGATGTCGTGGCGAGCACGCCGGAACGCCCTCCGAAGCGGCGCGTGGAGCCGCGACAATCCTCCTCCACCGCCGAGCGAAGCGAACGCTCGGGGCCGCGAATTCACCACTTCTTCCCGCTCTGCGGACGTGCACGGGAAAAGGGGAAGAAGATGTCCGGTCCGGGAACGGGACACAGCGCCGGGCTCTGTCCACCGCAGACGTCTCAGCTGGGAAACGGGAACTCGTTGCGGCACTGGCCGTTTCACGACGAGCACCGCTGCTCGCACTTCCGGCGGCGCTCTGGATCGGTCTAGGGTGCCGGAGCCGAGAGCGCTCGCACGCGGTGCGTTCGTCGCATTCCTTCTTCGGAGGTGCTTGAGAACATGACTCCCGTCTCACAACGGCGTGAGCGACGCCGCTTCCCGTTCCTCGCGGGAATGGCCGCTGTCGCCGCCGTGACCGCCGTCGCGCCGAGCGCAGCGGCGATGCCCGGCGCGAACCCCGCACAGCCCGCGCAGCCCGCGCAGCCCGCACAGCCCGCACAGCCCGCGAAGCCCGCAGCTCCGGCCCCCGGCCCCCAGGCGTGCGCGGGGACCGACACACCGGACTTCGGGCCGAACGTGCGGATCTTCGACCCCTCGATGTCGCCGGAAACCATCCAGCAGCAGCTCGACGAGGACTTCAACAACCTCAAGGACACGCTGACCGACCAGATGTCCGAGGACCGGGTCGCGCACCTGTTCAAGCCGGGTGAGTACGCCGTCAACGACAACGTCGGCTACTACACCTCGGTGGCCGGTCTCGGGAAGAACCCGGGCGATGTCACCATCAACGGGAACATCACCGTCGACGCGTTCAACGACTCCGACGAGGGCAACGCCACGCAGAACTTCTGGCGCTCCGCGGAGAACATGACCGTCAAGCCCAACGGCGCCAACCGCTGGGGTGTGTCGCAGGCCGCGCCGATGCGCCGCATGGACATCCAGGGCGACCTGGACCTGTACCCGGCCAGCTACGGCTGGGCCAGCGGCGGCTACCTCGCCGACACCAAGGTGTCGGGCACCACCGAGTCCTCGTCCCAGCAGCAGTGGTACACCCGCGACTCGCAGCTGGGCGCGTGGGACGGCGGGGTGTGGAACATGACGTTCTCGGGCGTCGCCGGCGCGCCGCCCACCGCGTTCCCGGAGCCGCCGCACACCACGCTGGAGTCGACGCCGGTGTCGGCCGACGTGCCGTACCTCCACGTCGACGAGGCCGGCAAGTTCCAGGTGTTCCGCCCGGACGTGCGCACCAACGCCAGCGGCCCGAGCTGGGCCGGCGGTGAGACTCCCGGCACGTCGGTGCCGATGAGCGAGTTCTACGTGGCCAAGCCGACCGACACGGCCGCCGACATCAACGCCGCGGTGGCGTCGGGCTGCCACCTGTTCTTCACCCCGGGCGTGTACCACCTCGACGACACGATCCGGATCACCAACCCGGACACGATCGTGCTCGGGGTGGGCTACCCGACCCTGATGCCCGACACCGGCAAGACGGCGGTGGAGGTCGCCGACGTCGACGGCGTGCGCATCAAGGGAGTGCTCTTCGACGCGGGCACCCAGAACTCGCCGAGCCTGTTGACCGTGGGCGAGGAGGGCGCTTCTGCGGACCACTCGCAGAACCCGACGATCCTGCAGGACGTGTTCTTCCGGCTGGGCGGCACGGTGGCCGGCAAGGCGACCAACAGCCTTGTGGTCAACAGCAAGAACACCGTCATGGACCACATCTGGGCTTGGCGCGCCGACCACGGCAACGAGGGGACGTTCGGGTGGGACGTCAACCCGGGCGAGACCGGCGTGCTGGTCAACGGGGACGACGTGACGGCCACCGGCTTGTTCGTCGAGCACTACAACAAGTACCAGGTGGTCTGGAACGGCAACAACGGCAAGACGGTCTTCTTCCAGAACGAGATGCCCTACGACGTCCCGGACCAGGCCTCCTACATGAACGACAACGGCCTGGAGGGCTGGGCCGCCTACAAGGTGGGCGACCAGGTCACCGACCACGAGGCGTGGGGTGTGGGGAGCTACTGCTTCTTCAACACCAACCCCGAGGTGAAGAACCACCACGCCTTCGAGGTTCCGGCCGTGCCGGGCGTGAAGTTCCACAGCCTGGCCACGGTGTCGCTCAACGAGAAGGGCTCGATCACCCACATCATCAACGACACGGGCGATGTGACCCCGCCGGAGACGACCCCGTCGAACCTGGCGAACTTCCCGTGACCTGACGGACGCCCGAGCACACCGGGCGAGGCCACCACGGCCTCGCCCGGTGTGCCCTTCGAAGCGCGAGCCGCGACGCTCGCCGGCGTGGAGCCCGCCCGAAACCCGCCGCTCCCCAGCACTTCCGCACGGTGGAAGCCGAACCAGCGGAGACCGGACGAAGCGCACGAACCGCCGCATCGGGGCTGGCGAGAAGCGGCCAGCCCACAAGCGGACTGTTGACTTCCCCTCCGGCCCGGGAAAGCCTGGACACGAGGCGCTCTTGATTCACCCCTCCCAGTTCGGAGAGTGAAGCATGACCCGAACCGCCATGCCACGGCGCCGATGTCGCGGTTCTCCGCACCTGCCGACCGCGACCGCACCGGCCTCGACCACCTGCGGCGCCTCGTTCCCAGCCCACGCCTCGCACCCCGCCGGACCGCCCTCCGCCACCGACCGCACGGCGGAGGGCTTCTCCGGACCAGACCTCCGACGCACCCGACGAAGCCCCCAGCGGCCGGTGAGCGCCCTGGGCCGGTGAGGAGTTCCAGCGGAACTCCCACCCCAGACTCGGGGCGCGCCCGCACCCTCCCGCGTGGGCGCGCCCCGGACCTGCGGTCGGCGAGACGGCGTGACGTCAGCGGCTCTTGGCGGCCGCGCGCTGCTGCGCTTCGAGCTCTTCTGCCTCCTCGCCGCCGATGGCCTCACCCCGCGCGACCAGCCCGGCGACGTCCGACAGCGGGATCTGCTCGAGCACCAGCGACAGCAGGAACGCCACCGCCATGAACGGCACGAGGTACCAGAACACCGGTGCCAGGGCGTCGGCGTACGCGGACACGATCGCTTCGCGCACCGGTTCGGGCAGCTGCTCCAGCGCGGTCGGCGACAGCGACACCGCCGACTGCTGCGCCTGGTCCGCGGACGCCCCGGCTCCCGCGAAGATCTCGGTCAGGTTCTCGGTGAGCCGGGTGGAGAAGATCGTGCCGAACACCGCCGTCCCCAGCGCCCCGCCGACTTCGCGGAAGTAGTTGTTGGTGCTGGTCGCGGTGCCGATCATCGACGGGTCGACGGAGTTCTGCACCACCAGCACGACGACCTGCATGATCAGGCCCAGGCCGGCGCCGAAGACGAAGAGGAACACGCACAGCAGCCACACCGGCGTGTCGGCCGACAGCGTGGTCATGGCGAGCATGCCGCCTGCGGTGACCAGGGTGCCCAGGATCGGGAACACCTTGTACCGGCCGGTCTTGGTGATCAGCGCACCGGAGGTGATGGAGGTCAGCATCAGGCCGGCCATCATCGGCAGCATCGCCATGCCCGAGACCGCCGCCGAGGTCCCGGTGGACATCTGCAGGAAGGTCGGCAGGAAGCCCAGCGCGGCGAACATGCCCACGCCGAGCACGAGCCCGATGCTGGTGGCGTTGACGAAGATCGGGTTGCGGAACAGCGACAGCGGGATGATCGGGTCGCTGGCCCGCGACTCGACCAGCACGAACAGCCCCGCCGCGATGACGAGGCCCGCCGCCCACAGCCAGGTTTCGGGTGCGCTCCAACCGTGGGCGGTGTCACCGCCGAAGTCGGTGAAGAAGATCAGGCTCGTGGTGGCCAGCGCCAGCAGCACCACACCGGGGATGTCGAGCGGCTCGGTGGCCTTCTTGCTGGGCAGGGTCAGCGCGAAGTAGGTGATGGCGAAGGCGGCGATGCCGATCGGGATGTTGATGTAGAAGGCCCACTGCCAGGACAGGTGGTCGACGAAGAACCCGCCGAGCAGCGGGCCGCCGACGGCCGCCAGGCCGAAGATGCCGCCGAGCGGACCGAGGTACTTGCCGCGTTCGTTGGCGGGCACGATGTCGGCGATGATCGCCTGCGAGAGGATCATCAGGCCACCGCCGCCGAGTCCCTGCGCGGCGCGGAAGACGACGAAGGTCCAGAAGTCGGTGGCCACGGCGCAGCCGACGGACGCGGCGGTGAACAGGGCGATGGCGATGAGGAACAGCCGGCGCCTGCCCAGCACGTCGCCGAACTTGCCGTAGATCGGCATGACGATGGTGGTGGCCAGCAGGTAGGCGGTGGTGATCCACGCCTGGTGCTCGACGCCGCCCAAGTCGCCGACGATGGTGGGCATCGCGGTGGACACGATGGTCTGGTCGAGGCTGGCCAGCAGCATGCCCGCGATCAGGGCGCTGAAGATGATCCAGATCCGCCGTTTCGTGAGCAACAACTTCGGTTCGGTCTCGGTCACTGGGTCCCTCCGGTGAGCGCGGCCGCGAAGACCTCTCGAGCGGCCGCCAAGCGGCGTTGCATGATCGTGTGCAGCGGGTCGGCGTTGTCGGGTTCGAGGAACCGGCCCATGCAAGCCCCGCCGAGAGCCCCGACGAGCTGGACCGCGACCTGCGCCCGCAGGTCGCCCTCCCGCAGGCCCTCCCGCCCGCGCACCAGCTCGACGTCGGCCCGCTCACGAGCGCGGATGCTCTCGAAGAGCCGGGAGAGCAGCCGGGGTTCGCGATCCATCGCCGCGACCAGGTCGGCGACCTGCTCGGGCGTGAGGCCGACCTCGGTCCACCGCTCGACGAGCATCCCGGCGTAGTCGTCGAGCAGGTTCGCCGACACCCCCGGCCGGTCCGGTTCGCCTCCGGCGGTGAACCGCTGCTCGATCTCGTGCTGGTCCCACAGCGTCGTGAACCCCAGCACCGCGTCCTCCTTCGACGCGAAGTAGTTGAAGAAGGTGCGCCTGGAGATGCCCGCCTCGTCGCAGATCTCGTCCACGGTGAAGCCCGACAGCCCGTCCTCGGCTGTGCGGCGGCGTGCCGCCGCGGTCAGCCGGTGGGCGGTGTGGACCCGACGCTTCGCCGCAGGAGTTGCACCATCAACCATGGAGTGCATTGTTGCACTCTGGCGGCGAGCGTGCAGAACTGCCCGGTTCCACAAAGGGCTGTCGGCTGATCGGCAGGGACGGCTCGGTTGGTCGGGCGCGCTTCGAGCCGCGCCCGTGCTCCGGAGTCGCTGCTCACCATCGGGCGACCCCTCCCCCCAGGCGTAACGACTGGGGGCGGGTACCGCACGCGGCGAGACCTGGTGCGACCGCCTGCACCTCAAGGCCACCGCGCGACCGTCGCCCAGCGGGTGTTCCCCAGCTACGAGCAGCTGCTGGTGGACCTGCCGTCTCCGAGATCGACCTGCTCACCCTGGTGGCGGAAGCCCGAAAGGCCGTTGACGTGGACCTCGCTCGAGGTGTGAGGCTGGAGGCATGACCGATCCCCAGGACGTCGAAGCGCTCGACCTCGACGCGTACCTCGCCCGCACCGGGCAATCCGCGGCGCCGCCCTCCGCCGCGTCTCTGGCCGCGCTGCACGAGGCGCACGTGCGCACGATCCCGTTCGAGAACGTCGACCCGGCGAGCGGCCGCACACCGCAACTCGACCTGGGGTCGATCACGGACAAGCTGGTGCGCAAGCAGCGCGGCGGCTACTGCTTCGAGCACGGGCTGCTGTTCGCGGCCGTGCTGGAGCGCCTCGGCTACGAGGTCTCCCGGCGGGCCGCGCGAGTCCAACCGCACCGCGGTGGACCGCGCACGCACATGAACCTCGTGGTCACCGTCGACGGCGTGGAGCACCTGGCCGACGTCGGCTTCGGCGCGGGCGTGCTGCGCCCGATGCCGCTGGAGGACGGCGCGGTGGTCGACCAGGCCGGGTGGAAGCACCGGCTGGTCCGGGACGGTCGAGCGTGGACCTTGCAGAAGGAGACCGCGGAGGGGTGGGAGCCGCTGCACGCCTTCGACGACCAGCCGCAGCGCCTCATCGACTACGAGGTGTTCAACCACTACACGGCCACGCACCCGAACTCGCCGTTCACCGGCAAGCTGGTCGTGATGCGGCTCGACCACGGCATCAGCCGCAAGCTCATCGGCGACACCCTCATCGTCGAACGACCGGACGGCTCGCAGGAGATCGCACCCGTCGCCGACCGGGGCGACGCGCTCCGGTACCTCGACGTCGTTCTCACCGACGAGGAGCTGGCCGCACTCGAAGAACGGCTGCTGCAGCAGGCGTGACCGCGCTCGGCCCCGCTCAGACCAGCTGCTCGAGGTCCGGCACGATCTGCGAGAGCGGCGGCAGGGCCCTCGTCCGGCGCTGCATCCCGCGCGCGGCGCTGCGGAACGACGACTCCTCCAGCACCCGCAGCACGGACTCGTGCAACGCCGGAGCGGAGGCGTCCTCGACGGCGAGCGTCAGCCCCGCGCCGAGATCGGCGATGCGCCCGGCGTTGGCGGGCTGCTCGGCGAACATCGGCACACCCACCATCGGCACACCCGCGTAGAGCGCTTCCCGCGTGCTGTTGAAGCCGCAGTGCGTGATGAACGCGTCGCAGGCGGGCAACAGCGTCTGCTGCTGGACGAACGAGGTCAGGTGCACGTTCTCCGCGCGCACCCCGGTCCACTCCTGCGGTTCGCGGTGGGCGCCGAGCGCGACCACACCGGTGACCGGCAGCTTGCCCAGCACCTCGATGATCGTCTCGATCAGCTGGGGACGTTCGTCGAGCATCATCGGCGCGTTCGATCCGAGGCTCGCCAGCACCAGCGGCCGGTCGGGCAGCTCAGCGACGGCCGGGTCGAGCTGCTGCGGATCACCGTCGGGCATCCGGTAGTGGCGCGCGGAGTCGAGCCGGGCCGCGTCCGGGTAGAAGGCCTCGGGCACCACCCCGGCGCGGAACGTGCGCATCGGCTGCCACGGGTCGGTGACCGGGTCGAGCCCGAAGTGCGCGCGGCCTGCGTTGAGGTGGTCGAGGACGTCGCCGAACGGCGCCATCGGGCCGATGTCGATGACCGCGTTGGGCACGCCCCACTTCTCCGCCGCGTAGTAGCCGCCGAACTCGGTGGCCTCGCGGACGACCAGGTCGGGTCGGTCGGCGTGTTCCCACAGCCGTTCGCCGAAGTGGCGCCCGAGCAGCTCGACGAAGTTGCCGCCGAAGACGTCCGAGGTGACGCCGACGGTCTCGACGCCGCGCCGCCGGGCGTGGTCCTCGTCGAACCCCGTGGCCCCGTAGCGCTCGGGGTCGGCGGCCAGGTCGCGCATGGTCAGCAGGTCGGGCAGCACGAGCGGTTCGAGCCCGGCGCCTTCGACCGTCCCGGCCATGGACTCGCTGGTGGCGACGACGACGGTGTGCCCGGCCTCGCGGAGCTGGCGGCCGACCGGCAGCAGCAGCGGGACGAGGTGCGAGTAGACGGGCATGGCGGTCAGGACGATGCGCAAGTCGATCCCATTCGGCCGGTTTCGCAGAACTGGACAGCGCGCTGTCCGGTTGCGACGGTACACCCGGCCGGTCACCGGCCGTGGTGCGGAACCACGGCGAACACGGCCGTGCCCTTCGGCACGCCCTTCGCCCGGAACCGGCGGCTGCGCACCACGTAGCGGTCCCGTTCCGCGGCGTCCAGCACCTGCCCGGTGACCAGCACTTCCCCGCCGCCGGCGGCGTCGGCGACGCGCGCGGCGATGTTGACGTCCACACCGACGTAGTCCCGACCCACCTTGCGCGGCCGACCGCGGTGCAGCCCGACCCGCAGCGACGGACGGTAGCCGTCGTGGTGGAGCGCGTTGACCGCCGAGCCCAGCGCGGCGGCGGCTTCGACCGCCTTGTCGACGTCGGAGAAGGCCACCATCGCGCCATCGCCGAGCGACTTGACGACCACGCCGCCGAACCCGCCGACGACGTCGTCGGTGACCTCGAAGAACTGGCGCAGCAACCGCAGGACCTGGTCGTCCCCGACCCGCAGGGCCCAGCTGGAGAAGCCCACGAGATCGGTGAACATGATCGTGACCGCCCCGTCCACGGCCCCCTTGCTCGTCAACGCCCGCCACGCCTGCACGGTCGCCAAGCCCAGCTCCCGCACGGCGCTCGGCCGGTCCCCGGCAGCCTGCAGCACCAGCCGGGCCACCCGGTCCGCAGGCTTGCCGGAGCCGGCGAAGGCGACCTCGCCCGACCCGGGCAGCATCCTCCGAGCTCCCCGCAAGGCACCCACCACGCGCCGGCTCTGGTTGACCTGCCGGACGCGAGCTCCGGCACGTCCCCAGAGCCCGGCAGGCCGCGACTCGTCGATCATCGAGAAGAACCCCCTCACCACCCGACCACACCGCCGCCACCAGCGTACAGCGCTACCTACTCCCGAGTAGGTAGCGCTGTCGGGTTGCCCTGGGAGGGAGTCGTCTTGACGAGGCCTTCGGCCGGAACCTCCACGGCCTGGGGGCGTTTCCCGGCGGGTACGCGCTCAGAGCCCGACCGGTCCAGCTCATGAGCGGCCGCGGGGCCGCGGTGGCGCACCCTCGACCTGCCAGGTCGACCTGGCCGTGGGCACCGGTGCCGTTGACATGCAAGTCGCTGCTTGCCTATCGTGGCCGGTGTGGATGACGCCGTGTTCAAGGCTCTGGCCGATCGCACGCGGCGCACGATCCTCGACGAGCTGACCGAGCACGACGGGCAGACGTTGTTCGAGATCTGCGCGCGGCTGGCGACCAAGCACGGACTCGCTTCGTCGCGGCAAGCGATCTCGCAGCACCTCGACGCGCTGGAAACCGCAGGCCTGATCCGCACCAGCCGGGAAGGCCGGTTCAAGCACCACCACATCGACACCGCACCGCTCGAACCGATCGTCGAGCGCTGGCTCAGGGAAAGGCCGGGACCATGAAGATCAACCTGCACAGCATGATGGTCGATGACCAGGACAAGGCGCTGCGCTTCTACACCGAGGTGCTCGGATTCGAGGTGAAGCACGACATCCCGATGGGCGAGTTCCGCTGGATCACGCTCGTCTCGCCCGAGGACCGCGACGGTCCCGAGCTGGTCCTCGAACCCGACCAGCACCCCGCGGCCACACCCTTCAAGCAGGCCCTGGTCGCCGACGGCATCCCCTACACCTCGTTCGCGGTCGACGACGTCCAAGCCGAGTTCGACCGCCTCACCGCCCAGGGCGTCCACTTCACCCAGCCACCCACCGACATGGGCCCGGTCACCACAGCAGTCCTCGACGACACCTGCGGCAACCTCGTCCAGATCGCCCAGCACAAGGCCTGAGCCGCGACAGCCCGTGAGCCACGACGGAGCCGTCGCGGTGTCCGCGACGGCCGAGTACCACGGCAGCAGATCGGTCGGATCGACGCGAGGGCGCGCTGCGGCCCACGCTTCGGAACCCGTTCGAACGCCCCGTCGGAACGTCGGCACGCTCCCCCCGTTCCACGGGATCGACGAAGGCCCGCGGGGCGCGTACCGCCTCCGTCGAACTTCGCGCGAACTTCAAGGCTGACGTTCGGACTCGAAGTGCGCGCGAAGTGGGACGGGCACACCCTGTCCTGGGACCTCTGAGGCGCCGTGCCCTGCCGGGGTTTCGCAGAGCGCTTGAACGCCGCAACCCCGCGACGCGAACGGCGGGATGGCGCGGAAACCCGCGTCACACGCTTGAGGCCGGGTGTTGCGCGCGGGTCTACGATCGGTGCATCGGCCTGGAGGTCGTGGTGTGCCGGGAAGTCTGGTCGGCGGTGGTGTTCGCCGTTCGGACTGGAGATGGTGATGGTGACCGGCAACGACGCACTGGTGGTCGAACTCGCGCAGGTGGACGCGAACGCGCTCGAGCTGGTGGGCGGCAAGGCCGCTGGGCTCGGTGAACTGCTCAAGGCCGGGTTCCGGGTGCCCGACGGTTTCTGCCTGACGACCCGGGCGCACGCGGCCGGGGAGGTCCCCGAGCGCGAGGTGCTCGAAGCTCACGCACGGCTCGGTGGTGGCCCGGTGGCGGTGCGGTCCAGCGCGACCGCTGAGGACCGGCCGGACGCCAGCTTCGCCGGTCAGCAGGACACCTTCCTCGACGTCAGCGGCGAGCAGGAGTTGCTGTCGGCAGTCCACCGTTGCTGGGACTCGTTGCACTCCGAGCGGGCCGTCGCCTACCGGGAGGCCACCGGGTTCGCGGGGGACCTCCACATGGCGGTGGTCGTGCAGCGAATGGTCGACGCGCAGGTCGCCGGCGTGCTGTTCACCGCCAACCCCCTCACGGGGAGGCGGTCGGAGGTGGTCGTCGACGCCGCGCCCGGGCTCGGTGACGCGGTCGTCGACGGATCGGTCACCGCCGACCACTACGTGCTCGACGGCACCCCGCCACGCAGCGACGGGTGCTTGGACCGCGACCAGCTCGAGGCGCTGCGCAAGACCGGGGTGCGCGTGCAGGAGAGGTTCGGAGCGCCCCAGGACGTCGAGTGGGCCATCGACCGTGACGGCCGGCTGTGGCTGCTGCAGTCGCGTGCCGTCACCACGCTCTTCCCGCTCCCACCGCAGAGCCATGACCTGCGGGTGTACTTCGAGATGGGGCACATGCAGGGGATGACGCGTCCCTTCACCCCGGCCGGCATGTCGGCGATGACGCACGGCGCGACGTTGTGGATGGGATCCGCCGGCTTGGCGGGAGGCGCCTTGGGCGACGCGATGGGCATCGTGCCGATCGGCGGCCGGCTGTACATGGACTTCTCAGACCTGGTGCGCAGCAAGCGGATCCGTTCGCGGTTGCCGCAGATGATGGAGGTCTACGGTCCGCGCAACGTCAGGATCGTGCAGACGTTGCTCACCGATCCGCGGTTCGCGCCGACGACGGGTGGGCTGCCGTTCCCACTCGTCCCGCTGCTGGAGAAGAGCCTCGTCGTCATCCCGAAGGCGACGTTCGAACTCGTCCGCACACTGGTCTTCCCCGACACCGCCCGCGAACGGGCCTTCCGCGCCACCGAGCGGCTCAAGCACATGGCGAAGGCTCCGGCGTTCGCCAACTCGGCGCAGCGGTTGCGGTTCGCCGAAGAGGTGCAGCGCGACTTCATGACCGCCTCCGAGGTGATCTGGCCGCTGTTCATCGGCATCCTCGTCGGACAGTTGCCGAAATCGCTGCTCAAGGGCATCGCCACCGACGCCGAGCTGGACGCGGTGCTGGGCGGCTTGCCGCACAACGTCACCACCGAGATGGACCTCGCTCTGTGGCGGTTGACGACCCGGCTCGACGAGCACGAGCGCGAGATGCTGAGCACCACGCCACCGACCGAGCTCGCCGCCCGCTACCAGGCGGGCGAGCTGCCCGACATCGGCATGGAGGACTTCCTCGCGCGCTACGGGCACCGCGCTCCGGCGGAGGTCGACGTCGGTGTGCCGCGCTGGTCGGAGGACCCGACGCAGATCTTCGCGACGATCGCCGGGTACCTGCGCATCTCCGACCCGGCGCACAACCCGGATCGCCGTTTCGAGGACGCCGCGGCTCGGGCGGAGAGGACGATCGACGAGCTCTTCGAACGCGCCCGGCGCACGCACCCGGTCCGGGCGCGCCTCGCCCGCTTCTGCATGCGACGGGCCCGCAAGCTCACCGGTCTGCGCGAGTTGGGCAAGTTCGCGTGGTTGTACTCGCTGCAGTCGGTGCGCGAGCAGCTCTTGCGCATCGGCGATGACCTCGCCCACCGGGGCCTGCTCGAGCAGCCCGGCGACGTGATGTTCTTGGAGCTCGGTGAGATCCGCGCCGCCGTCGGCGGCACCGCCCAGCGCGAGCTGGGCCAGCAGCGCAGGGCCGTCCACGAACGCGAAGTCCGCCGCCGGACGGTTCCGATCGCGCTGCTCTCCGACGGCACCGACCTGGAGGCCACGACGCCGCCCGAGGCCGCCGCCGACGGAGCGATGATCGGGCTCGGTGCGTCGCCGGGGACGGTCACCGGGCCTGCGCGGGTGGTGCACGACCCGGCCGACGCGCGGATCGAACCGGGCGAGGTCCTGGTGGCCACCACCACCGACCCCGGCTGGACCCCGCTGTTCATGACCGCGGCCGGCTTGGTCACCGAGACCGGTTCACCGATGGCGCACGGCCCTACGGTCGCTCGCGAGTACGGGATCCCGGCGGTGATCTGCGTCCGCGGCGCGACCTCGGAGATCACCACCGGTCAGGTCATCACGGTGGACGCGGCTGCGGGCACCGTCACCCCCGGGTGAACTTGCCCGCCTCCACTCGACGGCCCAGTCTGGTGAGGTGACGACAACGGGTGGTCCGGGAACTCCGGGACGGCGATCACGACGCGGTCCGCCGGATCTACGGCGAGGGCATCGCGACGGGGAACGCGACGTTCGAAACCGAGGTCCCGTCGCGGGAATCCCTTGACGCCAAGTGGCTTCGCGGGCACCGGTGGGTCGCCGAGGTCGACGACGAAGTCGCCGGGTGGGCTGCGACGTCACCGGTTTCGACCCGCGAGTGCTACGCCGGTGTTGCGGAGACCTCCGTCTACATCGGGTCCCGGTTCCGCGGCCTCGGGATCGGGAAGGCCTTGCTGCACCGGCAGATCAGCGCTGCCGACGACGGTGGCCTGTGGACGCTGCAGACCTCGATCTTCCCGGAGGACGAGGCCAGCACCGCCCTGCACCGCAACGCCGGGTTCCGCGTGGTCGGAACCCGGGAACGCATCGCGCGGCACCACGGGGTGTGGCGCGACACCGTCCTGCTGGAACGCCGCCGCGCCGGGTGACCAACCCGGTCAAGCCGCGCCTTCGGCTTCCCACGACAGCTCCGCCTCGCGCGGGGTGAGCTGGACGTGGACGGTCCCGCCTTCGGCGAGCACCCGGTGGGGCGCAGTGCCCGCTCGGAGGGCGGGCACGTCGGCCGCACGTCACGCAGGTCGAAGAACGCCGCGGGCGGCGGACGCGAAGCTCCCTGCGAAGAAGCCGTCCGACAACGACGCGTCTCGATGGGTGCACCGCGTAGAAGACGCCGGCGGCGTTGAGGACGGCGATCGGCACGTCGGCGAGGAACTGAGGGCCCGGTGCTGCACGCGACGTTCAACCGGCCCGCGCAGGGTGCGAGTTCTTCACTTCGAGCGCACCTGGGCGCAGGTTCTCGGTGAGCACCTCAGCAGGGGCCAGCATCCTGGTCGACCGTGAGCACCCACGCCGAGCCCCAGGCCGCGCCACAGGTCGGTCTTGGTGCGCGAGAAGGGGCGCTGCTGCGGCGGCGACTTCGGCGGGCGACATGCCCGGGTGGCCGGCTGGCGGTCGCGTGGCTGCTGCTCACGGCACCGCCGATCGTGGTGCTCGACGAGGCCACCGCGCACCTGGACTCCGCAGGTGGGCCGGGTCGGCGGGCTGCGTCACGACGTCGCCAGCGACGAATCCCTCGTGAGGCACGGGAAAACCCTTCCTCCGGACCGCCTGCCGACTACCTCCTGGTAACTCGGCAGGGGCCCTTGACAGTGCGCGAGCGCGCCCGCATCGTGTTGTCGATCGAGCAACACGGTTCTCATGACGCAACAACTGGACCCCTGGTGGAACGAGCCGGAAGGCCCCCCGAGATGACCGCTGCGGAGTTGCCGCGAAGCCTGCAGGCCACTCTCCCCGGCCACCACTACACCGACCCGTCGAACTTCGCACTCGAGCAGGAACGGATCTTCGAGGCCGGGTGGTTCTGCGCGGTGCGCAGTGCCGACCTGGACAAGCCCGGGGACTTCCAGACCGTCCAGGTGGGACGGGAGAGCGTGCTCGTCGCGCGCGACCGCCAGGGCGGGCTCAACGCGTTCCTCAACGTGTGCCGGCACCGGGGCGCCCGGTTGTGCACCGAGGAGTCCGGCGCCGTCCGGCGGTCGCTGCAATGCCCGTACCACGCCTGGACCTACGGGCTCGACGGCCAGCTCATCGCCGCGCCCAACTTCGCCGCGATGCCCGACGTCGATCGCCGCGAGCTCGGGCTCCACCGGGTCCAGCTGCGGGAGTGGCTCGGTTACGCGTGGGTGTGCCTGGCCGACGACCCGCCTTCCTTCGAGGGCACCGTGATCTCCGACGTCGAGCAGCGCCTCGGCGACGCCGGTGAGCTCGACGCCTACGACATCGCCGCGCTCGAGCTCGGCCACCGCATCCGCTACGACGTGAAGGCGAACTGGAAGCAGGTCATCGAGAACTTCATGGAGTGCTACCACTGCGCGACGATCCACCCGGAGCTCACCGAGGTGCTGCCGGAGTTCGCCGACGGGTTCGCCGCCCAGTACTACGTCGGTCACGGAGCGGAGTTCGGTGAGGACGTGCGGGGTTTCACCGTCGACGGCAGCGAAGGAGCGCAGCGGCTCCCAGGCGTGGGTGAGCACCAGGACCGGCGGTACTACGCGATCACCGTGCGCCCCCAGGTGTTCCTCAACCTGGTGCCCGACCACGTGGTCGTCCACCGGATGTTCCCGCTGACCGCCGAGCGCACGCTCGTCGACTGCGACTGGCTGTACCTGCCGGAGGTCGTCGCCTCCGGCCAGGACCTGTCACGCTCGGTGGAGCTGTTCCACCGCGTCAACCAGCAGGACTTCGAGGCCTGCGAGCGCTGCCAGCTGTCCATGGACTCCCGCTCCTACGCCTCGGGCGGCGTCCTCGTGCCGAGCGAGCACCACATCGCCGAGTTCCACGAGTGGGTCCGCTCCCGGCTCAGCGGCTGACACCGACCGCGGCGGGTTGGCGCGAAAGGTGGGCCCTCGGCTGACGGCGCAGCGCACAGCTGTGGCCGGGACTCCCACCTTCCGGAAGCGGCTCAGGGTTCGACTACCGTGAGAGCCGGGCAGCGTCGCCCCCGCCCTCCTCCGTTCCGTTCCGCCGCGCGTGGTGGCGACGCGCCGTGCTGCGGCGCCCGAGCATGTCTGGTTGTCGCGTGCCGAAGTTCACCCTGACCCGTCCCGCCTGGTTGTCCCCGCGGGTGGCCCGCACCGAGGTCCTCGGTGGTCTGGTCGTCGCGCTGGCGTTGATCCCGGAGGCGATCTCGTTCTCGATCATCGCCGGCGTCGACCCGAGCGTGGGGCTGTTCGCTTCCTTCACGATGGCGGTGGTGATCTCGATCGTCGGTGGCAGGCCCGCGATGATCTCGGCCGCCACGGGTGCGATCGCGCTGGTCGTGGCGCCGCTGGCGCGCGAGCACGGGATGGGTGTGCTGGTCGCCACCGTCATCCTCGGCGGGGTGTTCCAGATCGCGCTGGGCGCGCTGGGCGTGGCGAAGCTGATGCGGTTCGTGCCGCGCAGCGTCATGGTCGGCTTCGTCAACTCGCTGGCGATCATGATCTTCATGGCGCAGGTGCCGGAGCTCATCGGCGTGCCGTGGGCGGTCTACCCACTGTTCGCCGCGGGTTTGGTGATCATGGTGCTGTTCCCCAAGCTCACCAAGGTCGTTCCCGCGCCGCTGGTGTCGATCGTGGCGCTGACCGCCGTGACCGTCGCCGCCGGCATCGCCGTGCCCACCGTCGGCGACAAGGGCGCGCTGCCGTCCTCGCTGCCGGGCCCCGGCATCCCGGACGTACCGCTGACGCTGGAGACGCTGCAGCTCATCGCCCCCTACGCGCTGGCGTTCGCGCTCGTCGGGCTGATGGAGTCGCTGATGACCGCGAAGCTGGTCGACGACATCACCGACACGCGCTCGAACAAGACCCGCGAGTCCATCGGCCAGGGGATCGCCAACATCGTCACCGGCGTCTTCGGCGGCATGGGCGGCTGCGCGATGATCGGCCAGACGATGATCAACGTCCGGACGGCGGGTTCCCGGACCCGGCTGTCGACGTTCCTGGCCGGCGCGTTCCTGATGGTGCTGTGCATCGCCTTCGGTCCGCTGGTCTCGCAGATGCCCATGGCGGCGCTGGTCGCGGTGATGGTGCTGGTCTCCGTCGGCACCTTCGACTGGCACAGCATCGCGCCCGCGACCCTCAAGCGGATGCCCGCGGGCGAGATCATCGTGATGGTCGCGACGGTGGTCGTGGTGGTGGACACCGACAACCTCGCGATCGGCGTGGTCGTCGGCTCGATCACCGCGATGGTCATCTTCGCGCGGCGCGTCGCCCACCTCGTCGAGGTCACCTCGGTCACCGACCCCGACGGCGGCCAGGTCGTCTACCACGTCACCGGCGAGCTGTTCTTCGCCTCGAGCAACGACCTCGCCCACCGGTTCGACTACGCCGGCGACCCCGACGACGTCGTCATCGACCTCACCGACGCCCACATCTGGGACGCCTCCACCGTCGCGGCCCTCGACGCCGTCACCGCCAAGTACGAGGCCCGCGGGAAGCGTGTCGAGATCGTCGGGCTCAACCGCCGCAGCGCCGACATGCACGACCGGCTCAGCGGAGAGCTGTCCGGGAGTCACTGAGAACGTTCGACAGTCGAGATCTCCCCAACATCGACATCGCACCGGCGACGCGCGAACATGACCTCATGCACGACGAGCGCCCCGGCCCCGGCATCGACACCTCCTCGCCCAGCGTCGCGCGCGGTTACGACCACTGGTTGGGCGGCAAGGACAACTTCGAGGTCGACAGAACCGTCCTCGAGGCCGTCGAGGAGATCGCTCCGGAGGCCAGGCCGCTCGCGCAGGAGAACCGGAACTGGCTGATCAGGGCCGTGCGGTTCCTGAGCTCCCCACTGCACGCGGGCCTCGACCAGTACCTGGACCTGGGGTGCGGGCTGCCGACGATGCAGAACGTCCACCAGGTCGCCCAGGCCAACAACCCGGACGCCGTCGTGGTCTACGTCGACAACGACCCGACGGTCGCCGCCTACGGACGCGCGATGCTGGCGGAGAACGAGAACACCCACTTCTCCATCAACGACCTGCGCCACCCGGAGGACATCCTCCACGACCCGGTGGTCACGAGGAACCTGGACTTCGACCGGCCGATCGCGCTGATCCACTCGGGCACCATGCACCACGTCGACGACGAGCACCGCCCGCGCGAGGTCGTGCAGCGCTACCTGCAGACGCTCGCCCCGGGTTCGTACGTGGCGATGTCGCACTTCAGCTGGCCGCCGGACTCCGAGGAGTACCGCGAGATGGCTCGTGAGATCCAGGGCACGCTGAACAAGATGCTGGGATCGTGCTGGTGGCGCAGCAACGAGGAGGTGCTGTCCTTCCTCGACGGCACGGAGGTCCTCCCGCCGGGTCTGGTCCGCACGGTCGACTGGTGGCCCGAAGGCCCGTCGCTCACCGCGAAGTCCGAGATCACCAACCTCATCTTCGGCGCGGTCGCGCGCAAGCCCTGACGCCGGGCACCGCCGGCGCCAGGGCCTCGTCGAGCGCTCAGTCGCGCTGCGGCAGCGGGAACGTCACCGGGCTGCGGTGGCCGTCGGCGTCGAGGGCGCGCACCCCGAAGAAGACGTTGTCCTTGGACAGGTCGACGACAGCCGTCGTGGTGTCCCCGACCTCGATGCGGTGGGTCCAGTCGGCGTCGGTGGTCTCGCGCCAGACGACCTCGTACCCGGCGAGGTCGGGTTCCGGCCCACGTTCCCAGACCAGCTCGGTGTCGTTGGTCAGCTCGGCGGTGCGCACGGCCACGCCCGTGGGCGCGCCAGGCCCCTGGGCCAGCGACCAGATCGTGGCGAAGTTGACCTTGGCGACGCGGGCGGTGTAACCGAAGTCGCAGTGCTCGGGCAGGTCGCCGTAGCGGACGCCGCCCTCCTCGCGCACGTCCTGGTGCTGGTGCCGGAAGTCCTCGTGCGGCTCGGTGAAACGCGCCGCCGGGTAACCCTTCTCGAGGAAGGGGATGTGGTCACCACCGCGCAGGAACCGGTCGCGCCGGTAGATGACCCGCACGTCCATCCCGGTGGCCTGGTTCGCCGCGACGTCGGTGACGAAGCGGGCGAGCTGGCGCGAGGGCGAGTCGTTCTCCCCACCCACCGAACGCCGGATCTCGGCTTCCTCGGGGGTTTCCGAGGTCGGCACCCCTTCGGCGAACAACCGGACTGTGCGCGGATCGCTGGTGCCGTCGTCGGCGCGGCTGGAACCGACGATGTCGTCGGTGAACATCGCGCGCACGTCGGCACCCTCGGCGGCGAAGAGCTCGGCCATGTGGCCGGACCCGTAGAGACCCTGCTCCTCGGCCGCCACGGCGGCGAGGACCACAGTGGACTCGAGCGGCTCTTCCGCGAGCAACCGGGCGAGTTCGAGCACCACCGCGACACCGGAAGCGTCGTCGTCGGCTCCGGGCGCGTCGCTGACGCCGTCCATCACGTCGGTGGCGCGCGAGTCGTAGTGGCCGGTGACCACGTGCACCCGCTCAGGGTTCGTTGTCCCGCGGATGGTGGCGACGACGTTGGTGATGCGGGTGGTCACCGGGATGCGGTTGGCCGGTTCCTGGTCGTAGCCCTGCAAACTAACGGTCATGCGGCCGTCGGACCGGGCCGCGTAGGACTGCATCTCGGCGAACAGCCAGTCGCGCGCCGCGCCGATGCCGCGCTGCGGGTCGTCCTGGCTCGACAACGTGTGCCGGGTCCCGAAGCTGACCAGTGTGCGGACCACCTCCTCGACCCGCTGCTCGTCGACCTGCGCGAGCAGGGCGCGCAGCCGCGCATCGGGCTGCTGCGGCGGGATCGGCTCACCGGGCGGGAGCGCTCCTCCGGGAGCCGGCCGCAGGTCAGCGGCCCCGGCCGTGCCGGAGAGGACGACGGCACCGGTGATCCCGGCGGAGGCGGACAGGAAGGCGCGACGGCTGTGACCAGCACCACGAGGTTGACCCATGCACTGCTTTCTACGCGTCCGCACGAAGCCGAAGAATCGACCGAAGGGACCACCGCGCGCGACCGAACGGCTCATCCCCCCGCAGGCAGGGGAGTTCCAGCTGAGCATGCGCCCTCGTGCGCGCACGCCAAGCGGTTTCAGAACCGCGGTGAGCACCTTCCACTTCCGTTGCTGGTCGTCGCTGGTGTCGGGTTCGTTGACGGCGTGGTGGAGCCACTTTAAGGTCGTTCGCGTTCCGGAAATCTTGCTCAACGACGACATGTTCCGGTGCGCCCGAACACCGGGCGCTTCTCGAAAGGGCGAAGCATGGGGTTCTCGCGTTCCACCAGTCCCCTTTCCCGATTGTTCATCGTCTGCGCAGCCGTCTTTGGCCTGCTCGCGGGCAACGTGACCCTGGCCCAGGCGGTCGAGGCCACCGACGTGCACGGCCCAGACCCCACCGAAGAGACCATCACCGCCCCGCGCGGCCCCTTCGACGTCGAGCAGGAGTCCGTTTCCCGGTTCGAAGTCGAGGGTTTCGGCGGCGGCACGATCTACTACCCCACCGACACGACCGACGGCCTGTTCTCGGCGGTGTCCATCTCCCCCGGCTACACCGGCACGCAGGAGAGCATGGCGTGGTACGGGCCGAGGCTCGCCTCGCACGGTTTCGTGGTGTTCACCATCGACACGATCACCACCACCGACCAGCCCGATTCGCGAGCACGGCAGCTGCAGGCCTCGCTGGACCACCTCGTCGACGACAGCAGCGTGCGGGACCGCGTCGACCCGGCACGGCTCGGCGTGATGGGCCACTCGATGGGTGGCGGCGGGTCCTTGAAGGCCGCGCTGGACAACCCTGCGCTCCAAGCGGCGATCCCGCTGACCCCGTGGCACACCACCAAGGACTTCTCCGGTGTCCGCACGCCGACGCTCATCATCGGTGCGCAGAACGACACCGTCGCACCGGTGTCCCAGCACGCCGAACCGTTCTACGAGAGCCTGCCTGACGATCCCGGCAAGGCCTACCTGGAACTGGCGGGTGCGGGCCACCTCGCCCCCAACACGCCTGACACGACGATCGCGAAGTACAGCCTCGCCTGGCTCAAGCGCTTCCTCGACGACGACACCCGCTACGACCAGTTCCTGTGCCCACCACCGCAGGACGACCCGGAGATCGCCGAGCACCGGTCCACCTGCCCGTACTGACCCGCACCCGCTGCGGCGCCACCCGGCGCCGCAGCGGGCTCACTCGTCCAGAGCGTCGAGCAACGCGGCGTAGGTTCCCTCGACGGCACCTTCTTCGCTGGTCAGCACAGCCGCCGAGGGCCGTTGCCGCACCGAGGCGACGAGCTTGTCGTACTGCCGGGCGAGGAACTCCTCGCCGCCTTCACTCTCGACGATCGCCTTGACCTGGCGGTGCCAGTCCTGGTCGTCGTCAACTCCGCGGCGGGTGAAGCGCTCCACCGAGCGCCGCCGGCTGTCCAGCAGCACGATCTCGCGGAACTCGGCGCCGTTCTCCGTCGCCGCCCCTGCGAACCGCTCGACCTCGGCGGGGTTGGCCAGGAACTGCGGCATCACGACGTCACGCCCGCCCCGCAGGTGCTCCCCCGCCATCCCCAACGCCAACGGCCGCACGATCTCGCCGGTCTCGGCGAACCGCTCCTGCCACCCGCCGATCAGCCCGCGCAGCAGGTCGACGTCGAGGTCGAGCACACCAGGGTGCTCGTCCACGTACCGCCGCGCCAGCGTCGACTTGCCGATCCCCGGCGGGCCGTTCAACAAGATCAAGCGAGCCATGGCTCTACCCTGGGGAACTGCTTCGCTGGGCGGTGCCGGTAGCAGCAACCCCCGGAAGGGGAGAGCACAGCGGCGCCCCGGCGTACTCGCCACGACCGCTCAGGACCTGCGGCGGTGTGAGCTGAGTCCCGCACCTAGAAGACAGCGGCCACCACGGCGTCCCTCCTGCCCCAGGACCGGCGCCGCGTCCCTGGGGCAGGAGGGACGCGGCGCCGGCCGCCTAGACCGCAGCGCTGGGCGCGGTCTTGACCGGTAGGGGGTCCGTGTCCGGAGTGTCGCGGTGGGGGACCAGCAACGAGCCCAGGACGCAGATGGCGAGGTTGAGCGCCAGGCCGAGCAGGCCTGCCGGGATGCCGTAGAGCTTGTCGATGTCGAAGATCGTCCAGGCTCCGGACAGCAGCGCACCGGCGAGCATGCCCCAGAACAGCGGTCCCGCGGACAGCCTGCGCCAGTACAGGCCCAGGATGAACGCCGGCGCGATCTGGACGATGAGCTCGAACTTGAGCACGAAGATGTTGTACAGCGTGCTCGGCGGGTTCCAGGCCAGCACCAGCAGCAGGCCGATCGCGACCACACCCGCGACCTTGCCGACCAGGACCTGCTTGCGCTCGGAGGCGTTCGGCGCGAGGTAGCGGCCGTAGAGGTCCTGCGAGATCACCGACGAGAAGCTCAGCAGCGCCGAGTCCGCAGTGGACACGATCGCGGCCACCACACCGCCGAAGAGCAGGATCATCAACGCGTAGAAGAACAGGTTGATGCCCGCCACCTCGTTGGCGATCATCCCGACCAGCTGCTCGGAATCGTCCTCCGAGAGCCCCGGGAACAGCTTGATGCCGACGATGCCGACCGCGAACACGACACCGGTGGTGACCAACGGCATCCGCGCCATGATCGCCAGCGAGCGCTTGAGGGTGCGCTCGCTGCGGGCCGCGTAGATGCGCTGGATGGCGTGCGGGTAGACCGCAGCGCCCAAGCCGATCATGATGATCATCGACAGCCAGTTGACCGAGTCCTCGCCGCTGGGCACGCCGAGCTTCGCGGGCTCGTTGTCGGCCAGGTGCTGCGTCACCGCGCCCAGGTCGCCACCGACCAGGTAGAGCGCCCCGGCCAGCAGCACCGCCACCCCCACCAGCAGCGCGATGCCCTGCATGACGTCGGTGAACGCGACCGCGCGCATGCCGCCGGACCACGAGTAGACGAGCATGACGACCACGAAGGCGATCACGCCGACCTGGTACGGCACGGTGTTGCCGGTGAGCCCGGAGATGCCGTGACCCATGGCCACCAGCTGCTCCAGCAGGTAGTTCGCCAGGCCCCACAGCATGAGCACCGTGACCAGCAGCGACACCGGCGTGGAGCGGAAGCGGTGGCGCACCCAGTCGGTGGGCGTCACGAACTGCTCGCGCTTGGCGATGGCGTAGAGGCGGGGCGCGAACAGCAAGTACCCGGCGATCACCGCGATCATGAACGGGACCGACTGCCACCAGGTGAAGCCGGAGCGGTAGGCCTCTGGCGCGTAACCGACGATCGAGTTCCCGCTGTACTGCGAGGCGTAGAGGGTGAAGAACAGCGCGACGAAACCGAGCCCGGAGCCGCCGAGGTAGTAACCGCGGGAGGTCTTCTGCTCCCCCTCGGGCTGTCCGCGCCCGGCGAAGTAGCCGATGACGAGCATGATGACCGCGTAGGCCGCCAGCACCAGGATTCCGCTGAGACCGGCGAAGCTCAGACCGTTCACGCGCCACCTCCGGCTTCTTCTTCGGGCTCGTCGATGTTCCAGCGCCGCAGGCAAGCCCAGCTGGTCAGCGCGGCGAACAGGAACGTGAACAGCAGCGAGATCACCACCCAGTAGGGGATCCCGAACACCAGCGGGTGCGTGGAACCGGGCGGCAGGTAGAACGGCACCCCGGCCAGCACGACGAACGCCATGGCCCACCACAGCGACCGGATGCGGATCGGCTCGTACCTGGGCCGGTCCTGAGATCTTCGTTGATCCATCGTGGACTCCGAATCGGTTGTCCTGTTCGATTCTTCGCGCAGGCGGTCCCGCCCGGCCGCGCTCGCAGGCGCGGCCAGGTCGCACGGGACCGCCCTGTCAGATGACGTCGTCGTCGCGCCAGCGGCGCAACTGCTCCTCGTCGGCGCCGAGGACCTGGCCGTAGATCTCGGCGTTGTGCTCGCCGAGATCCGGCCCGAGCGAGCGGACCTCGCCCGGGGTCTCGGACAGGCGCGGCACGACGTTCTGCATCGGGATCTCACCCAGCTCCGGGTGCATCAGCCGGACGATGGCCTGGCGCGCCGCGAAGTGCGGGTCGGCGACCATGTCCGCCGCGGTGTAGACCCGACCGGCCGGAACCCCCGCCTCGTGCAGCGTGTCGAGCACGTCGTCGGCCTTGAACTCGCGGGTCCAGGCACCGATGAGCTCGTCGAGCTCCTCCTGGTGCTCACCCCGGGCGTCGTGGGTGCCGTAGCGCTCGCCGGTGGCCAGTTCCGGCCGGCCCATCGCCTCGCACAGCCGCGTGAACACGGTGTCCCGGTTGGCGCCGATGATGATCTCGGCGCCGTCCGCGGTCGGGTAGGCGTTGCTGGGGGCGATGCGCGGCAGCACCGATCCGGTGCGCTGCCGCTGGTAGCCGGCGATCTCCCACTCCGGCAGCAGCGACTCCATCATCGCCAGGACCGCCTCGTAGATGGCGGTGTCGACGACCTGACCGCGCCCGGTGCGGTGGCGCGCGTGCAGCGCCATCACCGCACCCAAGGCCGAGAACGTCGCCGCGAGCGAGTCCCCGATGCTCACGCCCACGCGGCTCGGCGCGCGGTCCGGCTCACCGGTCACGTGCCGCATGCCGCCCATCGCCTCACCGATGGCGCCGAAACCGGCGCGCGAGGCGTACGGACCGTCCTGGCCGTAGCCGGTGACGCGGACCAGCACCAGCCGCGGGTTGATCTCCTGCAGCTCCTCGTAGCTCAGGCCCCAGCGCTCCAGCGTGCCCGGCCGGAAGTTCTCCACGAGGACGTCCGCGTTGGCCACGAGCTCGCGCAGGATCCGCTGCCCTTCGGTGGTGCGCAGGTTGGCGGTCACCGACTTCTTGCCGCGAGCGATCACCGGCCAGGCGAGGGACTTGCCCTCGTGCTTGACCTGGCCCCACTGCCGCATCGGATCGCCCGTGCCCGGGTCCTCGACCTTGATGACCTCGGCGCCGAAGTCGGCCAGCAGCTGGCCGCAGAACGGGCCGGCGATGAGCGTCCCCGCCTCGATGACGCGGACGTCCGACAGCGGACCGCTCGTCGTTGCCGTCACTGGGTTTCCTCCTCTTCCTGGTCCGGGCGCAACAGCGTCGCCCGGGCGGCCAGCACGTGCGACTGCATGACGGCGTGCGCCCAGTCGCCGTCGCCTGCCGCGATGGCCTCGGTCAACTCGCGGTGCTGGGTGAAGCTGCGGTGGAGCTCGGCGGTCGTGTACCGGTGGAACGTGCGGCGCACCAGCGGCACCTCGATCACCCGCGAGAGCAGGTCCGGCAGCAGCCGCCGGCCGCCCGCCTGGTGGATCGCCTGGTGGAACTCCATGTTCAGCCGGGTGATCTCCTCGTGCGCCCCGTCCTGGTCGAGGCGCTCCAGCTGCCGCTCCATGGCGTCGCAGAGCTCGCGCAGCCGTGCCACGTCGACGTCGCCGCGCAAGGCCGCGTTGCGGGCGGCGTAGCTCTCCAGCACGCTGCGCAGCCCGAAGATCTCCTCGAAGTCCTCCGCGCTGAGCGAGACGACCTCCGCGCCGCGGTTGGGGACCACCTGCACCAGGCCGTCGGCCTGCAACCGCCGGAGGGCCTCGCGCACCGGGGTGCGGCTGAGGCCGTAGTCCTCGGCGAGCTGCTCCTCGCGCAACCGGGAGCCCGCCGGGCGCACCCCGGTGAGGATGTCCTCGCGAAGCGCCCCGTAAGCACGCGCGGCAGCTTGTGACACGTCCCACTTCCCTTCAAGATTGTGCACAACCTAGCAAGCCGGATCTGTTCTGAACAGACCTTGCGCCAGGTTGGTCAAGGGCAGAGGATGGCGACCGCACCATGATTGTGCACAAAAGGAGGCGATCATGACCGCTCCCCTGCCGTCCGGCATCGATGTCGTGGAGGTCGGGCCCCGTGACGGCCTGCAGAACGAGAGCACCCTGCTGCCCACGGCGACGAAGGTGGAGTTCATCGAGCGGGCGATCGCGGCGGGCGCGCGCCGGATCGAGGCCGTCTCCTTCGTGCACCCCCGGCTCGTCCCGCAGATGGCCGACGCCGAGGACGTGATGGCCGCCGTGCCGCAGCGCGACGACGTCTCCTACTCGGGACTGGTGCTCAACCGGCGGGGCTTCGACCGCGCGCAGGCGACCGGGTTGTCCGAGATCAACGTGGTGGTCGTGGCCACCGACGAGTTCAGCAAGCGCAACCAGGGCGTGACCACCGAGGAGGGGCTGCGCGCCTGGGAGGACATCGCCGCGCGCGCCCACGCCGCGGGGATCCGTCCGGTGGCCACGATCGCGGTGGCGTTCGGCTGCCCGTTCGAGGGCCCGGTCAGCAGTGATCACGTGGTCGAGCTGGCGCGCCGCGTCGCCGACGCGGGCCCGTACGAGCTCGCGCTGGCCGACACCATCGGCGCGGGTGTGCCGACCCAGGTCGGCGAGCTGGTCAGCCGGATCCGCGAGGAGACCGGCGCCCGGATGCGCTGCCACTTCCACAACACCCGGAACACCGGCTACGCCAACGCCTTCGCGGCCGCGACCACTGGTGTGTCCACCTTGGACGCCAGCATCGGGGGGATCGGCGGGTGCCCGTTCGCGCCCAACGCCACGGGCAACATCGCCACCGAGGACCTCGAACACCTGCTGTCCGGCATGGGCGTGCGCACCGGCCTCGACCTGGAAGCCCTGTCCCGCACCGGCACCTGGATCGGCGAACAGCTCGGTGAGGAAGCCCCCGCGCTGCTCGGGAAGGCAGGCCCGTTCCCCCAGCGGTAACGCGCATCCGCACGTAGGAGCGCCGAGCACCCCGTCGAGGTGCTCGGCGCTCTGCTTCCGGGCGGCAGCCGCTGCTCCAGGTGCGGAACTCACCCAGCACCGCCTCAGGTTCAAGGCAGCTCGCAGCGGTAGCCGCGTCTTCAAGTGCGGAACTCACCCCGCACCGCCGCGGCATCCAGGCGGCCCGCGGCGGCAGCCGCTTCGTCAGGTGAGGGACTCAACCGGCACCGCCGCAGGTTCTGAGCGGCTTCGTGGCGAGTACGCCGCGACCGCGTACCCGAAGTGCTCCCGGAGCGGCGCACGGAGCCGCTCAGGTCCTGCCACCCGCACCGGCCGGCGGAAAGAGCGCTCAACGAAACCTCAGAACCCGGTGACGTCGAGGAGGGGTTCGTGCGTGCCGTCGGGGTCCTGGGACGGCCAGGTCCAGTCCTTCGAACCGGCGCTCCGGAGGGCGTTCTTCACCTGCTCCGGGGTGGCCGTCGGGTGGGTCGCCTTGTAGAGCGCGGCGCCGCCCGCCACGTGCGGGCTGGCCATCGAGGTGCCCGAGATCGTGTTGGTGGAGCCGCCCGGCCAGGTGGACTCGATGCAGACGCCCGGCGCGATGAGGTCGACGTCGGAGCCGAAGTTGGAGAAGTCGGCGAAGGTGTCGTCCTCGTCCTCCCGGCAGGTCGCCGGAGCGCCGCCGCCGGGTTGCCCGTTGAAGTCGGCCAACGCGCTGACCGTGATGACCTCGTCGTACGCCGCGGGGACGCTGTCCTTGGCGTCGGCGGCGTCGTTGCCCGCCGCGACGGCGAAGGTGACGCCGGCCGAGACCGCGCGGCAGATGGCGTCGTGCTCGGAATCGCCGCTGCTGCGGCCGCACTGCCCGTCGTCGGCTCCGCTGCCGCCGAGGCTCATGTTGGCCACGTCGATCTGCCCGGCATTGGCCGCGACGTAGTCGATGCCGCAGACGACGTCGGCCGTGGTGCCCATGCCCGCGTCGTTGAGCACCTTGACGGCCCAGATCCGCGCGCCCGGTGCGACGCCCACGACCCCGTCACCGTTGTCGAGCGCCCCGATGGTGCCCGCGACGTGGGTGCCGTGGCCGTGCCCGTCCTCCGGCGGGAGGACCGGCAGCGTGCAGTTCTTGCCGCCCACGACGTTGAGGTCCGGGTGGTCGCTGTCCACGCCGGTGTCGATGACCGCGACGTCGACGTCGGTGCGCTGGTCGGTGCCGTCGATCGCGGCGGTGGGGCTCGCGTCGGCATTGGCGCGGTCGACGCCGGTGGGCAGCGATTGCGCGGTGCTGCGCACCTGGCGGACCGGTTCCACCCAGGCCACGGTGGGATCCGCCGCGATGCGGTCGCGGGCCTGCTCGCTCAGGCGAGCGGAGTAGCCCTTCAACGCCGACTGGTAGAGGTGCCCGACCCGGGCCCCGTTGCTCCGTGAGTGCTCGTCCGCCTTGAACTTCGCGTTGGTGCCTGCCTTGAACACCACGATGTAGTCGCCTTCAGGTGCAGGTGCGGGTGCGGCCTGGGCGGTCAGCCCGGTCGCACCCGCTAACGCGCAGGCCAGCAGGATCGCCGTGGTCCTTCTTCGCATCGGAAAACCCCTCCGTTTGATCCGAACCTCGCCGACCACGACGACGTGCTGCGTCAACCCACCACGGCAGACCGTCCGGTCGGTACGAGCATGACGAGGACTGTGACACGCGCAACGACGGCTGTCCAGAAGGGTTCTCACGAAAATCGTTGCAGGAGGCGCACTTCGACACGCAGCCGTCCGCTTCGTACGATCCCGCAATAATTCTCGGCGAGAAGTGGAGAGGCGCCGTCCGATACCGCGTGCTCGCACGGGTGCGCAGGGCGAAGCGGGGTCCCCGACCACGTGTACCAGCCGACCCCGGAGCGGGCCCCGCCGGGCCCCTCGCTTCGAACCGCGGCAGTCCGCGCGGAGGACGGGTTCTGCTGCGCGGTTCGGAGTGGCAGCGTGACATCCGGTTCCTCGACGAAGGGTGGGCGTGTGACCTCAGTGAGCTATGCCGAGGCCGCTGCGGCCGGGATCTGGGACGCCGGCGCCGAGCGGGTCGGTTACATCCCGTCGGTGACGGTCGCGCCGGTCATCTCGGCGCTGGTGGAGGCCGACGGTGGCGCGGACGGGACTTCGCCGCACGTGACGCCGCTGTCGCGGGAGGAGGAAGCGATCGGGCTGATCGGCGCCCTGCCGCTGGCGGGCGGGTTCGGCGCGGTCGTCATGCAGGACAACGGTTTCGGCAACGCGCTGACGGCGCTGACCACGTTCTCGCTGTCCTACCACCTGCCACTGCTCGTCTTCGCCAACACGCGTGGCGGGCTCGGCGAGTACAACTCCATGATCCACTCGATCAGCCAGCACGCCCCCGCGCTGCTGCGCACCGCCGGGCTTCCGGTCTTCGAACTCGACCGCCGTTCCTCACCGCAGGACTGGCGCGACGCCACCACCGAGGCCGGAGTGCACGCGCGGATGACCTACCGGCCGGTCGTCGTCCTCGCCTCCTTCTGGAACACCGATGGGAAGGTCGCCTGATGCGCCGCCTCGAAGCCCTGCAGCACCTCGCCGACCTGACCGAGGGCCGCCCGGTGGTGGTGACCTGCGCGGCGACCAGCCGCGAGCTCGCCTCGATCGCCGACCGGGACAACCACCTCTACCTGCTCGACTCGATGGGCCTGGCCGGTTCGGTGACCACCGGACTGGCGATGGCCGTGGCGGACTCGCCGGTCGAGAAGGTCATCGGCATCGAGGGCGACGGATCGCTGCTGATGAACCCGAACGTGCTGCCCACCGGCGGCTACACGCGCCCGCGCGCCCTGTTCCTGGCCCTGCTGGACAACCGCGCCTACGGCTCCACCGCCGGACTGCCCACCTACACCGACCGCGTCGACCTCGGCGCGGTGGCCGAAGCCGCGGGGTGGACCACCGGCCGCGCCGAGGACCCCGAGGCGCTGCGCGAGGAGTTCACCCGGCTGCTCGGCACGCCAGGACCGGTGTTCCTGCACGTGCGCATCGAACCGGGCAACGCCGCGGACATCCCGAAGCTGCTGGTGGACCCCGTCGTGCTCACCCACCGGTTCCAGGCCTGGCTCACCAGCGTCCTCAGCGGCTGACGGGCCTCAGACGGTCTCGGCGGCCTGCGCTTCGAGCCGGATCTTGCGGGTGGCGGGCCCGAACAGCGCCAGGGCCAGCGCACCGACGGCCCAGGTTCCCGCGATGAAGTAGAAGACGGTCATGTAGCCGTAGCCGCTGTAGAGGGCGGCGATGATCAGCGGCCCGACCGCGTTGGACAACCGGCCGACGCCGTAGGAGATCGAGGTGCCCAGCGAGCGGCCGTGGGTGTCGTAGAGCTCCGGCGAGTAGGCGTAGGCCAGGGCCGTGTAGCCGCGCTCGAAGAGGTTGACCATGAACCCGAAGACGACGACCAGCACGGGGATGAAGGTCAACCCGTACAGCAGGCCGGACCCGGCGATGACCAGGCCGAACACCACCAGGCACCACTTGCGCTCGAACCGGTCGGTGACCTGCGCGGCCAGGAAGGACCCGAGCGGTGCACCGACGGTGGTCAGGGCGACGAAGAAGAGGGAGTCCTCGACGCTGACGCCTTCGGCGGCCAGCAGGGTGGGCGCCCACGAGGAGAAGCCGAAGAAGCCGATGGTCTGGCTGATCCACAGGACCGACAGCAGGATCGTCGGGAACAGGAACTTCTTCTGCTTGAGCAAGGCCCAGCCGGGCCCCGTGGTGGGTTCGGCCTCGACCGGTGGAGCGGCGGCGGGAAGCTCACCGTGCTCCGCGGCGGCCTCGCCCTCCAGACGTCGCAGGACGGCTTCGGCCTCGTCGCTGCGCCCGCGGGACTCCAACCACTGCGGCGATTCGACGAGCCTGCGCAGGAAGAGCAGGAACAGCACGCCCAGGGCGCCCCACAGGTAGACCAGGCGCCAGGTCTGCTCGCCGAGCGGCACCAGGAACGAGGCGATGAGGTTGGTGGCGGGCGTGCCGCAGATGCCGATCATGATGACGTAGGCCTGGAACTTGCCGCGCTGTGCGCGCGGGAAGACCTCGTTGAGGTAGACCACCGCGACCACCGTCATCGCCGACAGGCCCGCGCTGGTCAGGACGCGGAACACGCCCATCGACAGCATGTCCTGGGCGAACGCGGTGGCCAGCGACCAGGTCGAGAACCACAGCGTGGTCAGCGTCAAGGTCCGCTTGCGGCCCAGCCGGTCCGCCAGACCTCCCGCCACGACCGATCCGAGGAACATCCCCACGAAGGACAGCGAGGTCACGTAGGCGATGTGGCTGACGTCGGAGCCCCACTGCACGCGCACCTTCGGCGCGGTGATGGCGAAGGTGTTGATGTCGGCGAACTCGAAGAAGTACGCGAACGCCAGAGCGACGATCGTGGTCTTGTGGAACCTCGAGATCGGCAACCGGTCGACCCGGTTGGCCGAGTTGGTGGCGGAGTGCGGCACTGCGGTCTCCTACGGGGTGAGGGCGTCGTCGCCCGTTCGTCGCTCAGGACTGCTCGTCGGGCCAGTACAGGCGCATCGGGTTGTCGACGAGCAGCGCCTGCTGCTGTTCGGCGGTGACGGCGAGGTGCCGCACGTGGTCGAGCAGGAGGCCGTCGTCGGGCATGTGGTCGGTGAGGTTGGGGTGCGGCCAGTCCGTGCCCCACAGGACGCGGTCGGGGAAGGTCTCGACGACCCGGCGGGCGAACGGGACGACGTCGGTGTAGGCGTGCTGTTCGCCGTGCAGCGCGGGCGGTCCGATCTTGCTCAGCCGCTCGGGGCAGGACACCTTGACCCACGCGCCGCTGCGGTCGGCGAAGTCGAGGAAGCGGGCGAACTCCGGGCCCTCGGGGTCCGCGCTCACGTCGGGCCGTCCCATGTGGTCGATGACGAGCGGGACCGGCAACGACAGGAAGAACTCCTCGAGGTGGGGCAGGTCCGGGGCCTCGAAGTAGAGGACGACGTGCCAGCCCAGCGGGGCGATCTTGGTGGCGGTTTCCTCCAGCGCCGCGGTGGGCGCAGCGTCGACGAGCCGCTTGACGAAGTTGAAGCGCACCCCGCGAACACCCGCCTCGTGCAGGCGTTCCAGCTCCTCCGGGGTGACGTCGGGGTCCACTGCAGCCACTCCGCGGGCGCGTCCGTCCGAGGCGAGCAGGGCGTCGACGAGCGCGCTGTTGTCACTGCCGTGGCAGGTGGCCTGGACGATGACGTTGCGGGAGAGGCCCAGGTGGTCGCGCAGCGCGAACAGCTGCTCCTCGCCGGCGTCCACCGGCGTGTACTTGCGCTCGGGGGCGAACGGGAACCGCGCGGCCGGGCCGAAGACGTGGCAGTGCGCGTCGACCGCCCCGGCGGGGGCGGTGAAGGTCGGTGTGCTCGGCTCGGGGTGCCACCGCAGCCAGCCGGGGGTCACGTCAGTCGACATAGGTCAGTCCCAGGTCGGCGAGCTGGGGGCGCATGCCGTAGAGGTCGAGGCCGAGCTCGCCGTTCTGGAACTTCGCGCGCTTGCCCGCCTCGTTGGCCTCGCGCCGGCCCGCCGCCTCCGCGACCACAGCGGCCTTCCCCGCGGGCACCACGACCACCCCGTCGGAGTCGGCGACGATCACGTCGCCGGGGTTGACCAGCGCGTTCGCCACCACGACGGGCACGTTGACCGAACCGAGGGTGGCCTTGACGGTGCCCTTGGCGTTGATCGCGCGGGAGAACACCGGGAAGTCCATCTCCCGCAGCTCGTCCACGTCCCGGCAGCCACCGTCGATGATCAGGCCCCGAGCTCCGCGGGAGCGCAACGAGGTGGCGAGCAGTTCGCCGAAGAAGCCGTCCTCGGACTCGGTGGTGCAGCCGGCGACGACGACGTCACCGTCCTGCACCTGCTCGGCGGCGACGTGCAGCATCCAGTTGTCCCCCGGCTGCAGCAGAGCGGTCACGGCCGTGCCGCAGACCTTCGCGCCCGGGTAGACGGGCCGGACGTAGGGGCGCATCAGGCCGACCCGGCCCAGGGCCTCGTGCACCGTGGCCACCCCGAACCGCGACAGGGCTTCGACGGCGTCGCGATCGGCGCGCTCGACGGTGCGGTGGACGACTCCGAGTTCGTGCACGGTGCGGCTCCTTCGTGGTGACGGCGTCAGCGGCCCTGGGCGGACAGGCGGGCGTCCAGTCGCGGGTACGCGCGACGGGCGTTGCCCTCTTCGATCGCGGCGAGGGATTCGGCGGGGAGGCCGGCCTTCTCGACGTAGCGGCGGGTGTCGTCGAAGTGGTGGCCGGTGCGCGGGTCGACGCCGCGCACGGCGCCGATCATCTCCGAGGCGAACAGCACCGACGAGTGCGGGACGACGTCGAGCAGCAGGTCGATGCCGGGCTGGTGGTAGACGCAGGTGTCGAAGAAGACGTTGCCCAGCAACGCTTCTTCGGGTTCGGGCCTGCCCATCGCCTGGGCGAGTCCGCGGAACCGTCCCCAGTGGTAGGGAACCGCGCCACCACCGTGCGGGATCACCAGCCGCAGCCCGGGGAAGTCGGTGAACAGGTCGCCTTGCAGCAGCTGCACGAACGCGGTGGTGTCGGCGTTGAGGTAGTGCGCGCCGGTCGTGTGGAACGCCGGGTTGCAGCTGGTCGAGACGTGCACCATGGCGGGCACGTCGAGCTCGACGAGCTTCTCCCACACCGGGTACCAGTGGCGGTCGGTCAGCGGCGGCGCGGTCCAGTGCCCGCCCGAGGGATCCGGGTTGATGTTGACGGCGACCGCGCCCAGCTCGACGACGCGCTCCAGCTCGGGGATCACGGTCGCGGGGTCGACGCCGGGCGACTGCGGGAGCATGGCACCGAAGGCGAAGCGGCGGGGGTAGAGCTCGGCCACCCGGTGGCACAAGTCGTTGCAGATCCGCGCCCACGCCGAGGAGGTCTCGAAGTCGCCGATGTGGTGCGCCATGAACGACGCGCGCGGCGAGAACACGGTGACGTCGATGCCGCGCTCGTCCATCTGCTCGAGCTGCTGGGACTCCAGCGACGCGCGGATCTCGTCGTCGCTGATGACCGGTCCCGCCGGGTCCGGGCGCTGCGCCGGGTCGGTGAGCCCGGCGATCTGGGCGTCGCGCCAGCGCCCGAGCGGGGCCGGAGCGGTGGTGTAGTGGCCGTGGACGTCGATGATCAAGCGGAGCGCTCCTTCGCGACGGGGGTGAACGCGGACGACGGGACGAGCACGTCTCCGGACATGAGCAGCCGCGCGGTCCGCAGCAGCGCGGCGCGCACGACGCGCTGCGGGTCGGCGGGGTCGAGGCCGAGGGTCACGCTGAACTCGCCGGAGGGGTGTTCCACGGACACGGTGGGTCCGGTGCCGGTGATGTCGTCGGCGACGTCGTGGGCGACGCTGCCCTCCAGCACGCAGGCCGTCGCGGCGGTGACGGCGGCGAGGACGCCGATGGACTGGTGCGCGACGCGCGGGATCAGGCTGCGGGTGGACACGCTGCCGCCGTGCTGCGGCGGCGCCACGAGCGTCATCTTCGGGTAGTTCTTGGCGGTGACGTCGCCGAGGCCCATGGCGTGGCCGCACACCAGCCGTAGCGCTTCGACCCGGGCCTTGAGCTCGTCGTCGGCGTCGATCTCGGCGGGCGTCTCGTAGCCGGTGGCGCCGAGGCGGGCCGCCTCGACCACGACCAGCGGCTGACCGTTGTCGATCAGCGTCACCTCGACCGGTCCGACCTCGGGGACCTCGACGGTGTCGCGGACGTTGCCGGTGGGCAGCAGCGAGCCGGCCACCGAGCCCGCGGTGTCGAGGAAGCCGATCTCGATCGGCGCGGCTCCCCCGGGAACGCCGTCGATGTGCGCCCCGCCCGGGTACTGGACGTGCCGCCGCCCGTCGGGGCCTTCGGGGGTGAGCACGGTGATCTCGGCGATCATGCCGGTGTTGCGGGTGAGCACGCGGGCGGTGGTGCGATCGCCGGCGGGCTCGACCATGCCGGTCTCGACGGCGAAGGGCAGCACCGCGGCGAGCATGTTCCCGCAGTTGGCGGTGACGTCGACGACGTCGCTGGCGGGCTGCACCTGCCCGAAGGTCCACTCGACGTCCACATCGGACCGCGTCCCGGGCGCGACGACACCGACCTTGCTGGTCAGCGGGTGCGCACCACCGATCCCGTCGATCTGGCGCTCGTCGGGTGAGCCGAGGGCGGCCAGCAGCACGGCGTCGCGGGCGGCGACGTCCTCGGGAAGCACGCGCTCGTCGAAGAACGGTCCTCGCGAGGTCCCTCCGCGCATGAGCAGGCACGGCACCGCGGTCTGGGATCCGCGCCGGCGCGCGGGATCGACGAGCATGGCACTCCTCCGTTCAGCTCGTCGAGCAACCTAGAACACGCCAGGATTGTTCACAATCCTTTCGACAAAATTCGTCACTTCTTTGCGCACCACTACGGAGCACGTGCGGCACGAGGTGGCGGTCCGGGCGGTTACTGTTCCGGTGATGCGTGCGCAGGAGAAGCGAGCCGCCGAGGCCGTCACCGACCACCTCGCCGAACTCGAGCGCCCACCCGACGCGCACTCGCTGGCGCAGGTCATCGGCACCGCGCTCGGCGCGACCGGCTGCGCCTTCACCGTCGCGGGCGAGCGCTACCAGTGGGGCCACGGCGCCGAGCGGTGGCTCACCCAGCCCATCGAGCACGACGGCGAGGTGCAGGCGCTGCTCGCGGTCGCTCCGCACTCCGCAGGCCCGGTCGACGCCTTGGCGACCGTGCTCGGCCCCCCGATGGCGGCGTTGCGGCTGGCCGCCGAGGCCGACCGGCTGCGCCGCGACGGGGAGGCCGCCGCCCGCGAGCTCGTCGACGACCGCTGGCGCACCACCGTCGAGATGGAGCAGGAACGGCGGGCGCTGGAACGGGACCTGCACGACGGCGCGCAGCACCACCTGGTCTCGCTGAAGATGGCGATGGCGCTCGTCGAGCACACCGGCGCTTCCGAGGAACGGCTCGCCGACCTTGAGTCCAAGTTGGACGCAGCGGAGAAGGCGCTGACCGACACCGCGGCCGGGATCTTGCCGATCCCGCTGTCCACCGGCGGGCTCGCGGGCGCGCTGGAGACCGAACTGGCCGCGCACTCCGACGTCGCCCTCGACACCACGGACCTCCACCGCCGCTATCCGCCGCTGGTCGAGTCCACCGCGTACTTCGCGTGCCTGGAAGCGGTGAACAACGCCCACAAGCACGCGTCCGGAGCCTCCATCACCGTCGACGTCCGGGACACCGAGCACGGGCTGGAGTTCGTCGTCTCCGACGACGGCCCCGGGTTCGACCTCACGGCCCGCGGTTCCGGCCTGCCACACCTCTCAGCCCGGATGGCCGCGGTCGGGGGCACCATCGACGTCCGCTCGCAACCCGGTCACGGCACGAGGATCACGGGTTCCGTCCCTCGCTGAGCAGCCCTTCTGCGGTGCGCACGAGCACCTCGCACACCGAGGCGTCGCGGCCGCTGGTCGTCGGCCGGACCGCGTGGGCCCGCCACCTGCACGCAGCACGCTGCGCTGCGACGCGCACCTGCTCGTCGTTCACCTCGGGTTCCAGGCCGAGGCGCGAGCGCGGGTCGGCCCCCTCCGCGCCGAGCAACCGCGCGGCGTCCTCGGCGACCCCGCGCAGCACGCGCGTCTCCCCGCTCAGCAACTCGTCGAGCAGGTCGAGCTCGGTGATCTCGTGGGCTTCGGCGGCGATGCGGTCCACCGCCCAGCGCAGCGGGTGGTCGACGGGAAGCCCCGGCAGCAGCGCGCGTGCGGAGACGAGAGCTCGCCGCGCGGCGATCACCGGCGCCCAGGTCACCAGCCGACGCGCCAAGCGGTCCAGGCAGGTCGTCTCGGAGAGCTCGACGCGCTGGGGTGACCGGCGCAGCGCCGCCCGGAACTCCGGGGTGGGCGCCACCCGGCACAGCACCGCGTCGACCGAGCCGCGCGGACCGTCGTCGGCCAGCAGCTCCTCGGCCACCGCGAGGTCGGCCGGACCTCCGGCGAACACCACCGTCACCCCGAGCAGGGAGGCGCTGTCGACCTCGGCGGGGCCCGGCCCGTCGGCGTCGGCGACCACGGCCAGCCGCGGCGGTGTCACCAGCCGTGCCGCGATGGCGTCCCACCGCGCGCGGGCCGGCCCCGCCTCCGCGGCGTGCTGCCCCTGCTTGACCAGGTCGCTGACGCGCTGGAACAGCGCACTGCTCTCGCCGTGGGAGGTGGTGACGCTGGTGGTGCGGTCGGCGAGCCGCACCGACACCACGGCCGTCCCGTCCACGACGGTGCACTCCACCGCCCCGCCCAGCACCGCGATCCGCTCGGCGTCCTGGTGCAGCGCGGCCCGCAGATCGCCCGCCGAGAGATCGCCGACGGTGCTCCGCACCCGCGCGCGGAGCACCTCGTCGCGCGCGAACTCGACCTCCACCGCGGGGTCGTCGTCGCGGTGGATCCCCTCGCCCGCCAGCAGGTTCAGCACCGCCGCGACCGCGTGGTAGAAGCCGGACTCGACCTGCCACCCGACCCGCCGGCCCAGATCGCCGGAGAACCGCACCGGGTGCGGCAGGGTCGCCGCCAGCTCCTCCAGCGCGAACCGGGGGCCCTTGTCCGGCAGCATCGCCGGGTACACGCCGCGCACGACGGCGCGGAAGGTCTCGAGCATGTCGTCGACGACCGCGCCCAGCGCCGCGATCCGCTCCTGCTCCCCGTCTTCGGCGAGGCGCTCGCCGACACCGCGCAACCGGCGGCGCAGCTCGTCGAGATCGCGCAACGTCGAGGTCGTGATCGCGCGGACCAGCCGCCGCCGTTCCAGATCGCGCACGTGCGCGAGCCTTTCGCGCGCAGCGGTCACGTCAGCGCGCAACGAGCGGAACCGCTCCTCGGCCCGGTCCCGCTCCGAGCGCATCCGGTCGACGTCGCCGGTGACGGCCAGCCACCCCGCGGTCTCCCGCAGCGCCGTCCGCTCCTCCTCACCCCACCGACGCGCACCCCAGACGAGCAGGACTCTCCCGCCGCGCACCGGTTCTCGCGTCGAGCTCCGCTCGAGTCCACTGTGGATGCAATTCGCGGAGGAGGCGACGACCTCGACGTCGTCCGGCCGGTCGGCGGCGGGGAGGCAGTAGGCCGCGTGGCCGCCGACGGTGGCCGCCAGCTGGTCCACCAGCGCGCCGACCAACCGGTCCGGCGGCGCGGAGGCGACGACCTCGTGCGGACGCCGGGACTTCCGCATGGCCCGCACGGGCACCCCCACCCCTCAGCTCTCGATCCGGCTCGACCTCAGGTAGGCGAGCACGGCGAGGACGCGCCGGTGGTGCATCGCCTGGTCGCGCGGCAGGCCGAGCTTGGTGAAGATCGACGCGGTGTGCTTCTCCACGACCTTGGGCGAGACGAACAGCTCCTGGGCGATGGAGTTGTTGGCGTGCCCCTCGGCCATCAGCCGCAGCACGTCGAGCTCCCGCTCGGTCAGCGTCGAGAGGGGGCTGTCCGACCGCTTGGAGGGGGCCTCGACCAGCCGCTTCGCCAAGGTGGGCTCGATGACGATCTCACCGGCGGCGATCCGGTCCAAGGTGTCGGCCAGCACCTGCACGCCCGCCACGCGCTCCTTGAGCCGATAACCGATCCGCTCGGCGCCGATCTCGAGCACGCGCATCAGGTAGTGCGTCTCGGCGTAGTGCGACAGCAGCAGCAGTCCGGTCTCGGGGCTGCGCGCGCGGACCTCCTCGGCGGTGGTCAGGCCGCCGTCGGGTTCCGGTGGCATCCGGATGTCCAGCACCGCGACGTCCACCGGCTCGGTGGCCACGACCCCCAGCAACGCGTTCCCGTCGCCAACGCAGCCGACGACCTCGTGACCGGCCGCCTGCAGCAGCAGGACCAGCCCTTCCCGGAACAGCGCCCCGTCCTCGGCGATGGCTACCCGCACAGCAGCACCGCCCGCAGGTTCCGCCGCACCGACGACCCCGGCCTTCGTTCGGTGATGCGCACGCGCACGACCCTCCTGCCTCGCACTCGCACCCGCACGGTCGTACCGGGCTCCAGCGTACGCAGGTGGTCGGCGACCAGGAGACCGGTTCGCACCCGCGCCTGCGGGCCGAGGTCGTGCTCCGGGAGGTCCAGCGCCACCCGCAGGTCGTAGCGCTCGGCGACGGACACGCAGGTCGGCCCCAGCCCTTCGGCGAGCACCGGCGGGTGGATCATCCCGCCCAGCTGGCGCAGGTTCTCGATGAGCACGCACACCGTCTCCCGCAGCACCTCGACCCGGGAAGCGAGCCGCAGGTCCCCCACCACGGCCGAGAACAGGTCCAGCTCGACCGCCAGCGCCGACAGGCCTGCGGCCGGACCGTCGTTGATGGCGCGTTCGAGCTCGAAGCGGTACTCCGCCGCGCCTCGGTCGGGCACGCGCAACCACCCCGGCAGCCACCTGCCGCCGCGCACGCTGCACCTGCCCACACTCCCGACCATCCTCCCAGCCTCACCGCCGCCGCTGCCCGGCAAAAGGGTGCAATCCCGTTGCGGTGGTAGGGCTATCCCCCCTCTTCCAGGACTCGTACGGGGTTGACGTCATTCCAGTTGTGGTTATCTTTTGCTGACGCGAAGGGAGCACACAAGGTGCGTTACGGCGTTGGCATCGACCTCGGGACTTCGTTCACGTCCGCCGCGGTCAGCGGACCGGGCGGGACCCGCGTGGTGTCGTTGTCGCCCGAGGTCGTCGTCCCGTCCGTGGCGCACCCGGCACCCGACGGGGCGCTGCTGACCGGGAAGTCCGCTTTGGACTCGGTGTCCGATCCGTCCCGGGTGGCGCGGAACTTCAAGCGCAGGCTCGGCGATCCGACGCCGCTCGTGCTCGGCGGGTCGGCCTACTCCCCGGCCGCGCTGATGGCCGCGCAGTTGCGAGACGTGCTCGACGCGGTGACCGCCGAGATGGACGGCCCGCCGGAGTCCGTCGCGCTGACCTACCCGGCCATCTGGGGCCCGTACCGGCAGGAGCACTTCACGGAGGTCCCCCGGCTCGCGGGCGTGGACGACTTCCGCCTCATCACCGAGCCGGAAGCGGCCGCCACCCACTACTCCACCGCGCGCAAGCTCGAGGACGGCGAGGTCGTGGCCGTCTACGACCTCGGCGGCGGCACCTTCGACACCACGATCCTGCGGATGCGCGCGGGGCAGATGGAAATCCTGGGAACACCCGAAGGCATCGAACACCTCGGGGGCATCGACTTCGACGAGGCGCTGCTGGCCCACGTCGACGAGCGGCTCGACGGGGCGATCAGCCGGCTCGACCCGAGCGACCCGGGCGCGGCCTCCGCGCTGGCGACCATCCAGTCGATGTGCGTGCGCGCCAAGGAGGAGCTCTCCACCGAACCGGACGTGGACCTGGCGGTCCCGCTGCCCTCCGGCCCGCGCGACGTGACCGTCACGCGGGCGGAGTTCAACGAGATGATCCGGCCCTCGGTGCAGCTGACCACCGAGGCGCTGCACCGCACCACGGCGTCGGCCGGGCTGCGCGTGGAGGACCTCTCGGCGGTGCTGCTCGCGGGCGGCTCCTCCCGGGTCCCGCTGGTGGCGCAGATGATCTCGGAGGAGTTCGGCAAGCCGGTCCGCGTCACCCTGCACCCGAAGCACACCGTCGCGCTGGGTGCCGCGCGCACCGCGACGCAACCGCGCCCGACCCCGGCACATGAGTCCACTTCGGACACCGCCACGCACGGGAAATCCGCGGTCGCACCGGTTCCGCAGCGCACGGACTGGCTGGTTCCCGTCGTCGCGGCCGCCGCGGCGCTGGCGATCGGCGTGGGCGTGACCGTCTTCGCCACCACCGGCAGCACTCCCACCTCACCGCAGGGCGCGGTCGCCGAGAAGCCCGCGCCGCCGGACGGTCCGCTGCCGGTCTACGACGGCAAGCCCCTCCCACCGTTCGCCGGCTACCTCGGCTCGGACGCCAACTGGGGCGGCTCGGCCATCCCCGAGGAGGGCACCGAGCAGGGCACGACCATCAAGGCCGTCAGCGACCCGGCCCACCAGGGACTCCGGGTGTCCTGGTTGCAGGACAAGCCGGCCCAGGTCTACCTGCAGACCAGCAACCCCCGCGGCACGCTCGACCTCACCGCCTACTCCGAGAACCGCGGCGCGCTGGTCTTCGACGCGGTCGTGCACACCCCGCCGCACGGCGGCACCACCAAGGTCGGCATGCACTGCGAATACCCCTGCCGTTCCGAGGTTCCCGCCAGCCACCTGTTCGCCGCGATGCCTGTCGAGCAGCCCGCCACCGTGAAGATCCCGTTGTCCTGCTTCGTCGGCAGCGGGCTCGACATCCGGCGCGTCAACACGCCCTTCCTGGTGTGGTCGCAGAGCCGGATGGACATCACGTTCGCCAACGTCCGCGTCGAAGCCGAGGTCCCCGGAGCGACGCCCTGCAACGCGCTGAGCTGATCAGGCGGCTTCCAGCATCGGCCGGAAGCGGCCTCGCAAGGAGCGGATCGCGTGGTGCAGCCGGCTCTTCACGGTGCCGATCGGGACACCCAGGGCCGTGGCCGCCGAGGCCGTGGTGCGGTCGGTGACGTAGACCTCGACCACCGCGCTGCGGTGTGCCGGGGAGAGGTGGCCGAGGAGTTCGTCAACCACCATCCGGCTCTCCACCTCGTCGCTGGGCGCGCACTGCACGGCCCTGTTCGCCAGCTCCTCGCTCTCGAAGGCGACCTCGGTCGGCCGAGCCTTGCGGCTGCGGTGCTGGTCGACGGCCACGTTGTGGGTCACGCGCAGCAGCCACCCGCGCACCGAGCCGTTGCCGTTGGCGAGCCGGTCGCGGTGCCTCCAGGCCCGCAGCCACGTCTCCTGCACGATGTCCTCGGCGAGGTACCGGTCCCCGGTCAGCCGGGTGGCGTAGGACAACAGCGCGGCGCCGTGCTCGCGGATGAGACCGTCGATACCGGTAGCTGCGGGCCGCGTGGTGCTCGTGGTGTCCATCTCGCCACTCCTCTCTCGACGGGTGATCCGGGAAGCCCTGCCCGGCCGTGACCAAGAGGAATGGTTCCGCGTTCCGCACCAGGAGTCGTCGGGTCCATCCCTCCGTTCCCCGGTGCTGTCCCGCACTTTCGAGGGAGGCTGCCCCGCGATCCGGGGTAGGGCTAACCCCCACCCGTGCGGTAGAGGGACGACAGCTCTCGCGCAGTGCCGGTCACCGCCGCGGCGAGCTCGTCCACCCGGTCGTCGCCGAAGCGCACCGTCGGCCCTTGCACGGCCACGGCGGCGATGACGTGACCGGTCTGGTCGTGCACCGGGGCAGCCACGGCCCGCACGCCGACGAGGCGCTCCTCGTCGTTCAACGCGCAACCCCGCGAACGGATGCGCGCGAGTTCGTCCGCGAGCTCGGCGTGGGTGGTGAGGGTCTTCGGGGTGTGCCGCTCGAACGGCTCGGGCATCGTCACCGGTTCGGTGCCGAAGGCCAGCAGCGCCTTGCCCATCGCGCACACGTGGATCGGGTTGCGCGCCCCGGGTTCCTGGTCGTAGCGCAGCGGGTGCGGTGAGGGGAGTTGCACCAGCACCGCCACCTCGTCGCCGACGCGGGTGCCGAGGCTGACGGCCTCGCCGGTGCGGTCCCGCAGCGCGGTCAGCACCGGGTGCATGACGGTCGTGCCCATCCGCTCCAGCGCTAGCCTGCCCAGGATCGCCGCCGTCGCGCCCAGGAAGTAGCGCTCGGTCGCCGGGTCCTGGGCGAGCATGTCCGCGGCGTGCAGCGCCCGCATGATGCGGTGCGCGGTGCTGACGGTGAGACCGAGCTGGGTGGCCACCGCGGTCGGCGTCAGCTGCTCCGCCTTCTCGAAGCAACGCAGGACCGCCATCGCCCGGTCGACCGACTGGGTGCCCGATCGCCGCTGCTCGGTCACCTGCGACGGTCCCCGGAGCTCTCCGCGTCGGGGCCGACCTCGGCCCACAGGCTCGGCAGGTTCACCACGATGCCCTCCTGCGTGCTGCGGGCGATCACCACCACCGCTTCCTCCTCGGCGGAGGGGTTCTCCTCGCGGTGCGGGACGTAGGGCGGCACGAAGATGTAGTCGCCGGGCTCGGTTTCGACGCGCACTTCCTCCTCGCCTTCGGCGAAGACGAACACCGGGTGGCCGGAGACGACGTAGATGGCGGTTTCGGCCTCGCCGTGGTGGTGGTCGCCGGAATTGGTCGCCGGCCCGACGTGGGTGCGGCCCATCCACAGCTTCTCCGAACCCACGGTCTTGCCGGAGATGGCCTCGAACCGGCGCATCCCGGAGGTCTGGTTGGTGTCGGAGGTGAGGGCAGCGCCGCGCACGTGCTCCAGCTCCTGGTGCCAGTCGGCCGTGCCGCCGGGCCGGTTCTCGTTGCCTGACAAGGACTTCTCCTCGCTGTTCCTACATCGTGGTCGGTCTTGATGCCGACGCCGTCTCGTTCATACCGTGTGGGACATCGATGCCGCAATGTGGGACGGCAGATCGGAGGGCTCAGATGGCCGTCGAACTCGTGGGCATGATCCGCACCGCCGACACCTCGGAGGTCCGCCCGCCGAGCGGTCCACCCGTCGACCGCGACTACCTGCGCCGGTTCGCCCAGGCGCACGAAGAAGCCGGCTTCGACCGGGTCCTCATCGGCTACCACTCCTGGGACGCCGACGGTTTCGGCGTCGCCGGTTACGCGGCGGCCCACACCGAACGCTTGGGCTTCCTGCTCGCGCACCGGCCTGGTTTCGTCGCGCCGACGCTGGCCGCCCGCAAGCTCGCGACGCTGGACCAGCTGATCGGCGGACGGCTCGCGGTGCACGTCATCAGCGGTGCCAGCGACACCGAGCAGCGGCGCGACGGCGACTACTCGGACAAGGCGGCCCGCTACCGCCGCACCGACGAGTACCTGGACGTCGTGCGCCGGGTGTGGGAGTCGGACGAGCCCCTCGACCACGAGGGCGAGTTCTACCGGTTCGCCGGCGCCCGCTCCGAGGTCGTGCCGGTCAACGGACGCCTGCCCGTCTACTTCGGCGGTTCCTCAGCCGACGCCTACCGCGTCGGCGGCAAGCACGCGGACGTGTTCGCGCTCTGGGGCGAGCCGCTCGCCGAGACCGCTGAGCAGATCGCGGCGGTCCGCGCCTCCGCCGCCGAGCACGGCCGCGACCCCGACGACGTCGGCATCTCGGTGTCGTTCCGGCCCATCATCGGCCGCACCGACGACGAAGCGTGGGAACGCGCCCACGGCATCCTGCGCACCATCGAATCGCGCGGCTCCGGTTCCTCGGGCGCGATGCTGGCGTTCCCGTCCGCCGAGCGCGGCGTCGGTTCGCAACGCCTGCTCGACGCGGCCGAGAAGGGCGAGCGCCACGACCGAGCGCTGTGGACGGCACCGGCGAAGGCCACCGGAGCGGCGGGCAACTCCACCGCCCTGGTCGGCAGTCCGGAGACCGTCGCGAAGGCGCTGCTGGACTACGTCGACCTCGGCGTCACGACGTTGCTTATCCGCGGCTACGAGCCGCTGGAGGACGTCGAGGACTGGGGCCGCCACCTGCTCCCGCGGGTCCGCGAGGAGCTCGCGAACCGAACCCCCGTCGGCTGACCCGGAAGGACTGCGGTGTTCGCTCTCCCGCCGGTACGCCGGCTCCTCACGGTCGTCACGACCCTGCTGGTCTTCGTCGCGACGCTGACCGCGTGCGGCTCGTCCGAGGACGAAGTCGTGCTGCGCGTCGGCGACCAGACCGGCGAGACGCAGTCCCGGCTGCGCGCGGCCGGTCTGCTCGACGACCTGCCGTACGAGATCGAGTGGGCCCAGTTCCCCGCGGCCGCCCACCTGCACGAGGCCCTGCGCGCCGACGCGGTCGACATCGGCTCCGCGGCGGATTCCCCGACGGTCGCCGCGATCGCCGGCGGCTCACCGATCAAGGCCGTCGCCGCCTGGAACAACGGCGGCAAGGGCACCTACGTCCTGGTGCCGGCGGACAGCCCGATCCGCACCCTCGCCGACTTGAAGGGCAAGCGCATCTCACCGAGCACCCGGGGCAGCGTCGCGCACTACCTGGTCCTCGGCGCCCTCGAGAAGGCCGGCCTGGACGAATCCGACGCCACGCTGAACTACCTCGCCCCCACCGACGCCAGCTCGGCGTTCTCCACCGGGAGCATCGACGCCTGGGCCACCTGGGGCGTCTACGCCGCCCGCACGCGAGGGCAGCTGGGCGCCCGGGTCCTCACCGACGGTGCGGGCATCAACAGCGGGCTCAGCGTCCTCAGCGCCACCAACACCTCGCTCACCAACCCCCGCAAGCGCAGGGCCATCGCGGACTTCGCCGACCGCGTCGACCGGAGCTACCAGTGGGCCCAGCTGAACCCCGCGGCCTTCGACCAGTGGTACTCCGGCTTCGCCCGCCAACCACTCGACGTCGCCGCGCAGATCCGCCAGGAGCAGACCGCCTACCGCAGGATCCCGCTCGACGACGCCTTCACCGACCAGCTCCAACGCACCTTCACCACCTGGACCCGAGCAGGAGTCCTCCACGGCGGCGAGGACGTGGAGGCCCACATCGACCCCACAGTCGCCACCCCCTGACCCCTTCCCGCCTCGCGGCCGCGCGGGAACCAGAACCTCCGGTGATCAGGCGAACCTGTACCGGAGCATCCGGCCCCCGGAAAACCGCGGTGGTCCAGAACCGGCCCGCACGCAGGATCTTCGCTGCCGTTCGAGCCAGTCCTGACCGACGAGCCGTCACCCGCACCACGCTCGAGTCACAGCCCCCGACCCCGGATCCGAGAACCTCCCACCCCACACCACCGCACGGGAACGGACCGAGCCCGGACATCAAGGGACCGAACACCGGGTCCGTCGCCCGACCGGGGCAACCGAGATCTCGCCACTCGTCGAGCTCCGCTGTCGCTCGGGCGGTCGGTCCGTGGGCCGTCCTTCGTGGCGTGGTCGCTCGAGGTCGTCTCCCGGCTCCCGGGGAGGGCTAGAAGATCGACCAGCCGGTCATGTTGGTGAAGTGGTCGAGGGCTGCGACACCGGTCACGGAGTTGCCGCGCGCGTCGAGCCCCGGGCTCCAGACGGCGATGGAGCAGCGGCCCGGCACGATGGCGAGGACACCTCCGCCGACACCGCTCTTGCCGGGGATGCCGACGCGGTAGGCGAAATCCCCTGCGGCGTCGTAAGTCCCGCAGGTCAGCATGATCGCGTTGACCCGCTTGGCCTGCCTGCTGGTGAGCAGTTCGGAACCGTCGCGGCGAACACCGTGCGCGGCGAGGAAGAGCCCGGCGAGCGCCAGGTCGCGGCAGCTCACCTCGATCGAGCACTGCCGGACGTACTGGTCGAGCACGGTCGCCACCGGGTTGTGCATGTTGCCGTACGACGCCATGAAGTGCGTGACGGCCAGGTTCCGGTGGGCGTGGGTGGCCTCGGAGGCCGCCACCTCCTCGTCCACCCGCAGGTCCGGGTTACCGCTCTCGGCGCGCAGGAAGTCGAGCAGCTCCCCGGTCGCGTCGCCGACCTGGGAGATCAGCTCATCGGTGACCGCCAGCGCGCCCGCGTTGATGAACGGGTTCCGCGGAATCCCCCGTTCGTGCTCCAGCTGGACCAGCGAGTTGAAGGCGTTGCCCGACGGTTCCCGGCCGACCCGGCGCCACAACGACTCGTCGCTGCCCGCCAGCACGAGCGCGAGGGTGAAGACCTTCGAGATGCTCTGAGCCGAGAACGGCACTTGCCAGTCGCCGGCCCCGACGACACGACCGCCGAGGTCGGCGACCGCGATGCCGAACTGGCCCGGGTCGATCCGCGCGAGCGCCGGGATGTAATCGGCGACCTCCCCCGCACCGCGCAGCGGCGCGACCTCGTCGACGATCCGCCCGAGCACCTCGTCCAGCTCCACGAGCGACCATCATGGCACCACAAGGGCCCCACGGGAGATCGCACGAGCGCCTACGCCCCCGATCCAGCGACCTCCGACGAAGCCGTGCGCACAACGCTCGATCCGCTCGGGGGCGTTCTCGTGCCGCCGCTGGTGATCAACGCGCGAAGCGCGGCACCGACGCGGAGAACTGCGGACGAACGTGGCCGTCCCTACTTCCCGGCGCTCGCCGGTGCACAACCTCAGGAAAAGGTGGCGTGAACGCGCATTCGGACGGAACAGTTCCGCGCATGAAAAAACCTCGCCGACGATTCATCGACGAGGTCCGCACTTCGCAATGCGCTGGTGCGCGATACTGGGATTGAACCAGTGACCTCTACCGTGTCAAGGTAGCGCTCTCCCACTGAGCTAATCGCGCGAGGCGGAGGCGGGAATCGAACCCGCGTACAGGGCTTTGCAGGCCCTTGCCTAAGCCACTCGGCCACTCCGCCGGACTCCGCATCCACACCGAAGCCGGCTGGAACGCCAGAGAACCAGAGCGGATGACGGGACTCGAACCCGCGACCCTCACCTTGGCAAGGTGATGCGCTACCAGCTGCGCTACATCCGCCTGCTGCGACCTCGTGGCCCGGTTGTCCCGGGCCCGTCCGCCGCGTTGCACAGTGAACTCTAGACCACGCCCAAGATCGGACTCGAAGGGGGGTCCCCACTCCGCCTGGCGGCAACCGGGCAGAGCGGTTCAAGCCTGATCAGCCCATGTCGAAGGGCAGCAGGCGGGTGAGCGCGTCGTCGACGTCGACCCACAGGTTCTCGTTGCCGGGGACCACGACGTCGTAGGTCCGGTCCAAGAAGTCGGCGAGCTCTTGCGCCGAAGCCTCGAACACGGCGTGCCCGGACGGCGAGCTCAGCTCGATGGCCACGACCTCCGGGTCGTCGACCGCCGGGCGGATGGTCACGTCGCCCTCGCCGGCGTGCGCGATCAGGCCGTCGGCCAACAGATCGCGGGCGAACACCCACTCGACCCAACCGGCACGGCCGGTGCGGAACGCGGCCACCACCGCGTACGGGTCCTGGGTGTCGTAGCGCAGTTCGACCTGGACCGGCACCGCAGGCGCCTGCGGCGCGAGCAGGTCGAACACAGCCGTAGAACGGAGTGTCACGTGATCGTTACGCATTGTTCCTCCCCTTCCTGCTCCCTCCCGGTCCGTTTATCGACCGAGCAACACAGTTGTGACGCTTCACCGGGCAGATTTACTCGCGACTCCCGCATAGATCACCCGGTCGGGCCATGCCCGAATTCGCTGGGCGACCAAGCGAGTGCACTCCGTGTTCGAAATCCCGGACTTGCTGTGGTCGCCGGTCCCAACCGATCCCCCTTCCGACCGGTCGGGCCGTCGTCCACTCCGGAGATCTCGATCCGTCGCGAACTCCCCCGATCTTGGGAGCGGCCGGCCCGAAGACCCGACTCGCTCAGTGACCGACCCTGGTTACCTTCTGTAACTAGGTCGACCACGCCGAGCCCGGCCGGCAGATCGGTCGCCCACGCCCGGAGAACCCTTCCTCTGCGTACCCGCTGACCACGGGGTTCATGCTTCGTCCGGTTCGCCCGACGTGGTTCAAGAATAGGTCACGGAAGGCCTTCGCATTTTCCCGAAACCGCCCCGGATGAGATGTCGACCACGAGTTGTCACCATTTCGGGCTAATGGTCTTCACCGCCCCGGTTACAGCGCACGCACGGCTCCGAACGGGCGGTCGAGAGGCGGCTCACACTGTGACCAGGATCGAAGTGACGCCACAGAGTCCTTGGTCCCGGCTTCAGACCAAACGGACGATGATCCCCGTCACAATCCAGTCACGGCGACACGCGGCGAGCACCCGTCCGTCCGCTTGACAGCCATCTCCTGTTTACCGGAGACCGGCACGGTGGAGGGCTTCCGACTCGCCGACGTGATGTGGCCCAGCGCACCGCGCGTCGCCGACCGCGACCGTATCCTGGGCCTGCGAGCCCCGACGAACTGCCGAGGTGGACAGCCCTGAACGATCAAGCCGAGCCGGGGACCCGACACGCCGGTGCGGATCCAGGCGAGCACGAGCACCGCCAGCACAAGCACCCGCGCCTGCACGCGCTGCGCGAGCGCTTGCACGGCTACCGCGAGCACGTCCGCCGCCGCCCGTCCCTGAACATCACCTACCGGGTCGTGCTCGGCGTGTTCGGCACCGCGGTCCTCATCACGGGACTGCTGATGATCCCGTACCCCGGGCCGGGGTGGCTGGTGGTCTTCGCCGGGCTCGGCATCCTCGCCACCGAGTTCCACTGGGCGCACCGGGTCAACATGTTCGCCAAGCACCACTACCAGCGGTGGGTCCGCTGGATGGGCCGCCAGCACCTGGCCACCAAGCTCACGATCATGGCCGCGACCGGCCTGGTGGTCCTGGTGACGCTGTGGCTTCTGGGCATGTTCGGGACGATCGGGGGCTGGCTCGGCCTGCGCTGGACGTGGTTGGCCTCCCCCCTGTTCGGCTCCTAGAAACGATCGTGTATTGTTCTTCTCGTCGCCAGGAACGGCGGCGAACAACAGAACAAGGGCGATTAGCTCAGGGGGAGAGCGCTTCGTTCACACCGAAGAGGTCACTGGTTCGATCCCAGTATCGCCCACAGATCGAGACCCCGATCAGAACTCCACTCGGAGAACGGTCGGGGTCTTTCTCATTGCCCGGTGGACCGGGGGTCAGCACAGTGTCAGCCTGGTCAACGGGCGGGGAGGGACCATCCCGTCACCGTCGTCGGTTCGGCGGGTGCAGTGGTCGAGCGTCGTGGACGATCGCTCATATCCCATTCGGTGTCCGAACTCCTCGACTGACTGGACCTCGCGTCGGGAACACCTGGAATTCTCCTGGCGAACCCGAGTCGCGTTTGACCCAGGAACGGCTGGGGCGTCGGCGGTCGGTGTTCAAGGCGGAACACTTCCCCACACCAGTCAGGCAGGAGGGCAGGCCACAAGGCGCCAGGCACGCGAATGACCGAGGTCGTCACAGCGCCACGACTGCGCGTCAGCCGCCGTGTTCGCTCGGCGGAGGGGTCGCTCGTGCCGCGCGATCGGCCAGGACGGCCGACCAGGTCGTGAGGCCGAGGAAGGCGGCGCACCCCACCGCGAAGACGACCAGCGTGGGCACCAAGGCGACGGAGTCCGCCACGCCCGCGACGCGCAGAGCGAGCGCCGGGACGAGGGTCGCGATCCCCGCGATCGCAGCGACCCGGGCGGTCACCCGCATCAACGGCTCGGCGGCGCGATGCCCGGCGGACCAGGCCGCGTCCGACCGCATCGTCGCTGCCGTGCGCACGCCCGCGAGGGGGTTGCGGGTCAACGCGCCGCTGCGGATCCGTCCGGCGATCCGGTGGAACACCAGGGCCACGAGGAGCAGGCTCGCCCCTCCCATCCCGCCGACCAGGACGGACATCGTCCACACCTCCTCCGCCGAACCACCTTCGCCATCCGGCTCCGGGCGACCCTAGACCACAGGTTCGAGCGTGCGCTCCACCGGAACCGGCGAACCGGGCGTCAGAAGTCCTGGTCCGACTCGTGTCCGGCAGCGTGGTGGCGGTGGCTGAGGTGCAGGTAGCGGATCATGCGGATGGTGGGGCGGATCGCCAGTTCGATGCTGCCCAGCAAGAACATCCACGTGCCCGCGGTGAACATCGCGGGGTCGAAGAACATGATGCTGCCGGCGACGAACCAGATGGCGATGAGGATGTCGTTGACGATGCTGGCCGCCTCGTAGCGGTGGCGGAGCAGGAGTTCGCCATGGCCGATGTGCCATCTGCTGGGCGTGGAGGCACTGGGATCGCTCATGGGAGGAGTGTTGAGCGCAGCCTGCGGTGCTGAGGAGGGCCCATCGGCCCGGTCGAGCAACACTCCCGCCGATGCCTGATCACGGCGAAGCGTTCTTGGCCGCCGGAGCGCCGAGGATCTCGCTGGTCCGACCACAGCCCGACCCGAGGTTCGAGAAGGTCGCGCTCACGCCCGGCTCTCCGGCGGACTGATCTGGCCGAAAGCCGGTCGCCTCGCTGATTTCCGCCAACGACTGATCGCACCGGATCTTCCGGAAGAATCCCCGGATCGTCAGGCGTTGGTGGGTCGTTCGGATTCCGGGAGGTCGTCGACAGCCGTGCCGAGAAGGCAGAACTCGTTGCCTTCCGGGTCGGCGAGGACCTTCCAGGTGACGTCCGGGGGTTGGCCGACGTCGGCGGGCCGGGCGCCGAGGGCTTCCAGGCGTCGCAGCTCGTCCTCGGCGGACCGGTCGGTCGCTCGGACGTCGAAGTGCAGGCGGTTCTTGACGGTCTTGGACTCAGGCACCTCGAAGACGTCGATGCGCGGCCAGGACCCGTCGGACGCACCGATGGTCAGCCCGCCCTCCTCGCGGTCGACGACGCTCCAGCCCAGCACCTCGCACCAGAAGGACGCGATCTTCTCGATGTCGTGGGCGTCGATGACGACGGCGGAGATGCGGCTGGTCATGACCCGAGCATCCCCGTTGTTCGCCTCCGCCGCACCCGAATTCCGTTGCGCCCGACGCCTGGGTGGTCGAAGGATGGGGTCGTGGACGAGATCCTGATCCGCCCGGCCCGCGCCGGCGATGCGGACTTCCTCGCGGACATGCTGGTCGAGGCGGCGAACACGCCGAGCCATCCGGGGCGCAGCCGTGCCGAGGCGCTCGCCGACCCGGCCGTCGCGCGCTACGTGGAGGGCTGGCCGCGGGCCACCGATCTCGGTGTCGTGGCGGAGCGTCCCGGCCGCCCGGTCGGCGCGGCGTGGCTGCGGTACTTCGACGAGACCGCTCCCGGGTACGGTTACGTCCGCTCCGACGTCCCGGAGCTGGCGATCGGTGTCGACGCTGCGAACCGGGGCAACGGGATCGGGCGAGACCTGCTGCGAGCGCTGCACGACGCCGCGCGGCAGCGGGGGATCGACCAGGTCTGCCTCAGCGTGGAGCGCGCGAACCCGGCCGCGCGGCTCTACGCGTCGGAGGGGTTCGAGGTCGTCGACCGCCGCGAGATCGCCGACACCATGCTCCTCTCGCTCTGGGGCTGCCCGGAGCGCTGATCAGCTCGCGTAGCGGTCCGTGGCCTCGAGCAGCGCGTCCAGGACGCCCGGTTCGTCGTAGGCGTGGCCCCCGTCGGGGATCATCCGCAGGTCCGCCTCCGGCCAGGCCTGCGCGAGCTCGAAAGCCGTGGTGGGCGGAGTGATCACGTCGTAACGGCCCTGCACGATCGTCCCCGGGATGCCGTGCAGGCGGTGGGCGTTGGCGAGGAGCTGTCCCTCGGCGAGCCAGGCGCCGTGCACGAAGAAGTGGGTTTCGATGCGGGCGAACGCGGCGGCGAAGGCGGGATCCCCGAAGTCCTCGACGAGCGCCGGACGCGGCAGCAGCCCGATCAGACTGGCCTCCCAGCGGCTCCAGGCGATGGCCGCGCGCTCCCGGACGTGGGCGTCGGTTTCGTGCAGCATGCGGTGGTAGCAGCGCAGCACGTCGTCGCGCTCGGATCCCGGGACCACCTCGAGGAGTTCGGCCCAGCGGTCCGGGAAGAGCTGCGCCGCCCCACCTGCGTACAACCAGTCGATCTCGCTCTGGCGACAGGTGAACACGCCGCGCAGCACGAGTTCGGTGACGCGCTCCGGGTGCGTCTCGGCGTAGGCCAGCGCGAGCGTGCTCCCCCACGAACCCCCGAGGACCAGCCAGGACTCGATGCCCAGGTGTGCACGCAGGCGCTCCACGTCGGCGACCAGGTGCCAGGTGGTGTTGCTGCTGAGGTCGGCACCGAGCTCGCCGGCGTCGGGCGTGCTGCGGCCGCACCCGCGCTGGTCGAACAGCACGATGCGGTAGCGGTCCGGGTCGAAGAGGCCGCGGTGCGCGGGAGAGCAGCCCGCGCCCGGTCCGCCGTGCAGGAACACCGCGGGTTTCCCACGCGGGTTGCCGCTCTCCTCCCAGTGCACGAGGTTGCCGTCGCCGACGTCGAGCTGCCCGGAGGCGTGGGGTTCCCGCTGCGGGTGGAGATCGCGCATGCAGGCCATCGTGCCGCAGCGGCGCGAGGCGCGGGAGCACTTTCCCGCAGCGGGCGGACGGCCGCGGCGGCGTGTCAGAGCCGCCGCACGCCGTCCAGCACCGCTTCCAGGAGCTGGCGGTTGGGCCGCTGGGCGCGGCGCGAGGCCTTGTCGGTGACGAGGTCGCCGCGGTCGATGAGGTCCGACACCAGGACTTTCGCCACCACGATGGGGGTGTCCAGGTGCGCGGCGACCTCGGCGAGGGACATGGGGCGCACGCACAGCCGCAGGATCTCCTCGTGCTCGACGGAGACCCCGCTGCGATCAGCACCGCTCCACGACGTCAGCAGCTGCGTGGCGACGTCGAGGTCCGGTCGTGCCGGGCGGGTGCGACCGTGCACCATCGCGTACGGTCGCACCAGCGGCCCGGACTCCTCGTCCAGCCAGAGCTGGCCGTCTTCAGCCATGGCTGTGCCTTCAGTCGTGGCGCATCTGCGCCACGGCATCCACCCTCGGGGCCGAGCTCAGGTACTCGCCGACCCGGATCACCATCAGGTTCATCTCGTAGGCGATCATGCCCACGTCGGCGTTCTCGTCACCGAGCAGCGCCATGCACGCTCCCGCGCCGGCCGCGGTGACGAACAGGAACATGCTGTCGAGCTCCACCACGGTCTGGCGCACACCGCCGCCGCCGAAGTGCTTGCCGGTCTGCTTCGCCAGGCTCTGGAAGGCCGAAGCCATCGCGGCCAAGTGGTCGGCGTCGTTCGGCGTCAGTCCCTCGGACCTGGCCAGCAGCAGCCCGTCCCCGGAGAGCACCACGCCGTCACGGGCACCCACGACCCGGTTGACCAGGTCGTCCAACAACCAGTTCAGGTCGTCGGCGGAACCGATCTGTTCGCTCATTCCTGCGCTGCTCCTCGAATCGTCGGGTCAAGCTCAGTCGCGGCCGCCGGCCCGGCGCGCATCCAGGGTTCCGCGTTGGAACGCCGACATGGTGCCACGAGTGCGCTCCGGCTGGAGACTCGCAGTGTCCTCCGCGACTCCGCCGTCGAGGTCGCCGCGCAACTGCGGCGCCAGGTTCTGCCGGCGTTCGCGGCGCGGCAACTCCGGCTGGTCCTCATCGGGGTCGTCCGACGGGAAGCGGGGTTGGTCGTCGGCCACCGGCTCCTCGACCGGGCTCACCGGAGCGGTCCGGGCCTCGCGGACCACGGACTGCTCGCTGGCGCGCTCCCGGGCCTTCTCGGCCAACTGCGACATGCTCTGCTTGTCGCCCTGCGCCGCTTCCTCGGCGACGATGTGCGGGGGAAGCAGCACGAACGCGACCGTGCCCTGCTCCTCGGCCTCGCGCAGCTCGACCTCGATGCCCCTGCGGGCGGCCAGGCGCGCGACCACGAACAGCCCCAAGCGGGAGTCACCGCGACGCGTGATGTCCTCGAACCGCGGTGTGGTGGCCATCAGCACGTTGGCCTCGTCGCGGTCGGCGGGGCGCATGCCCAGCCCCTCGTCCTCGACCTGGATCAGCAACCCGCGCGGGGTGTCGCTGCTGCGGACCTGGACCTGCGAGCGGGGCGGCGAGTAGGAGGTGGCGTTGTCCATCAGCTCGGCGAGCAGGTGGATGACGTCGCCGACCGCCGCGCCGACCAGCGAGACCTCCGGGGCCGGGTGCACCCGGATCCGGTAGTAGTGCTCGGTTTCGGCGACCGCGGAGCGGATGACGTCGACCAGGCGCACCGGTTTGCGCCACTGCCTGCCCGGCTTCTCCCCCGCCAGGATGATCAGGTTCTCGGCGTTGCGCCGGGAGCGGGTCGCGAGGTGGTCGAGCTGGAAGAGGCCCTCCAGCCGTTCCGGGTGCTCCTCGCTGCGCTCCATCTTGTCGAGGGTCTTGAGCTGGCGGTGCACCAGGCCCTGGTTGCGGTGCGCGATTCCGAGGAAGACCTTGTTGGCGCCCTCCTTGGCCTGGTTCTCCTTCACCGCGGCGACGACCGCGGTGTGGTGGGCGGTGTTGAACGCGTCGGCGACCTGGCCGATCTCGTCGGCGCCGTAGTCCAGCGGGGTCAGCTCGGCCTCGATGTCGAGGTCCTCCCCGTGCTCCAGCCGGTCCATGACGTTGGGCAACCGCTCGGTGGCCAGCAGCAGGGTGTCGTCGCGCAGCCGCTCCAGGCGGCTGATCAGGACCCGGTTCACCAGCACCCGCGCGTTGCGCGCGGCCAGCAGGATGCCCAGCAGCATCGCTGCCAGCGCGATGAGGCTACCGACGGCGAGGCCGATGAGGTGGCCGCTGGCGTTGCTGACCGCCATCAGCGCGCCGGAGCGAACCTGCTCGGCGGCCACCGCCGAGAGGTCGCCGGAGACCTGCGCGGTCGTCTGCCGCCAGGTGGCGGCGTCGACGGTGAAGCGGCCGGGGCGCTGCGGCGGGTGCTCGATGAGCTCGTTCTCCAGCTCGTCCACCCGTGCCCACTCCGGACCGGCCTGCGCCTGCCGGGCGAGCTCGCTCGCGCGCGGCTCGGCCGCGAGGACCTCGGCGTCGACGGTGTTCCGGTAGGAGCCGACGAGCTGGACGAACTCGAGGTGCTCGGCGGTGCTGAACTCGCCCGCGGCCAGTGCGACCGTGCCCAGCGAGGCGGCCCGCGACATCTGGTCGGCCGCGCGGAACAGCTCGGTGCCGACGTGACCGGCGTGCCCGGTCTCGGTGTCGGCGACGGTGTCGGTGTAGGACTCGAACACCTCGAGCCCGGCGTCGAGGACCTCGTTGTAGAAGTCCAAGGCGTCGGCGCTGCTCGTCTGGCCGGATTCGACGCGCTGCCGCTGCCGGGACAGCTGGGCCAGCAGGCCGTCGAAGGCGCGGATCTTGCCCGCGATCGCGGGGTCCGCGGACTCGCCGGCGACCCGCAGAGTGCGGCGCGCCTCGGCGACGGTCCGGTCGGTGCGGGGCTTGTGCGCGGTCAGCGCCGCCGGGTCGCCACCGCTGAGCCGGTCCACGGCGAGCCGGCGTTCCTGCTGCAGCGCTGCGAAGGCCTCCGCCGTCGGCATCGCGGCGTCGCGGACCTCGGTGGCGTCCACCAGGGACCGGTACCCCTGGTAGATCGGAACCGCTGAGAACGCCAGCCAGATGGCCAGCAGGATGATCACGGGGACCACGCCGACGCGGGTCAGGCGGGCCCGGATCGTCTTGTGCTCACTACCCGAACTGCTCCGCGTCACAGCGCCTCGTAACCGTCGAACCGGTCGCCCCCTCCGTGTCGCGCGGAGGGATCGCGACTCAACTCAGCAGGGCTCCGCGCCTGGGGGTGCGGCGCGGATGGCGGCATCGGCCTGCGGCAGGTGAGCCTCGAGCTCACTGCTCGTGACCAAGCCGATACCACTGTCAGCGACGAACTTCGTTCGCCCGACAGGATGAATGCACCCTAGCACAGGGTGATCTTGAAGCAGGATGAACGTTTTTCCAGCGCGCTATCCGGAAGAACCGGTTCACCATCGCGATCAGGACGAATCCGGCTCCGGCCCGGCGGTTCTGGAAACAGCGCATCCGGACGCGCACGATGGCGCGCATGACCAACGACGTGACGATCATCGGTGGCGGGATCGTGGGCTTGGCCACAGCGCTCGCGCTCAGCGAGCAGCGGCCCGACCGCCGGATCACGGTGCTGGACAAGGAGCACCACTGGGGAGCGCACCAGACCGGGCACAACTCCGGTGTCATCCACAGTGGACTCTACTACGCGCCGGGCGGCGCCAAGGCGCGGTTCGCCCGCGCCGGCGGGGAGGCCATGTACCGGTTCTGCACCGATCACGGGATCCCGGTGCGCCGCACCGGGAAGGTGGTCGTCGCCACCTCGACCGAGCAACTGCCCCGGCTGGCCGAGCTGCACCGGCGCGGCACCGCGAACGGCGTGCAGGTCAGCGAGCTGGACCTGATCGGCCTGCGCGAGCGCGAACCCCACGTGCGCGGCGTGCGGGCGCTGCTGGTGCCGGACGCGGGCATCACCGACTTCGCGGCGGTCAGCGAGAAGCTCGCCGAACTGCTCACCGAGCGCGGCGTGGAGCTGCGGCCCGCCACCGAGCTGCTCGGCGTCCGCCGGGACGGCTCCGAACTGGTGCTGCTGACCAACCGCGGCGAGATCCGCACCAAGCAGGCGGTCAACTGCGCCGGGCTGCACAGCGACGCCGTCGCCGAGATGGCCGGGACGACCCCGCCCGCGCGGATCCTGCCCTTCCGCGGCGAGTACTACGAGACGACGTCCTTCGCGCGCGACCTGGTCAACTCGCTGGTCTACCCGGTGCCGGACCCGGCCTTCCCGTTCCTGGGCGTGCACCTGACCCGGATGGTCGACGGCAGCCTGCACGTGGGTCCCAACGCCGTCCCGGCGCTGTCCCGCGAGGGCTACCGGTGGGGTGCGATCTCACCCGCCCACCTGCGACGCCTGGTCACCGACCCCGGCCTGCGGGTGCTGGCGAAGAAGTACTGGCGCACCGGAGCGGCCGAGATCGCCCGCTCCGCGCTGAAACCGCTGTTCCTGCAGGCGGCCCGCACCCTGCTGCCCGACCTGCGCAGCCACCACCTGCTGCGTTCGGAGGCCGGCGTGCGCGCCCAGGCCGTCACCCCGGACGGCACCCTCGTCGACGACTTCCTGGTGGTCGAGGACGAGCACTGGGTCCACGTCCTCAACGCGCCCTCCCCCGCCGCCACGGCCTCCCTGCTCATCGGCAAGGACATCGCCGCCCGCCTCGACGCCCACCGCTGACACCCCGCGCCCAGTGGGGTGTTCGACCCTCGCGCGAAGTTCGAACACCCCACCCAAGCGCGCTCTTGACCAGCGAGAACACCCACCGGACAGGCCACCCGGGCGTGTGCGGGCTGGAAGGACGCACCTCGCGCACAACCGGCTCCAATCCACGGAGAGCCATGTCGCGCGAGGGGCCGCTCAGCAGCGGAACCACACCGCCCGCGACATCACCGCCCGCCTCCACCCCCACCCGGGAGCACCGCGCGCAGCGGGTGAGCTTCCCATTCGCGCGCGAAGTTCGAACTCCCCCACACCAGCGCGCTCTTGACCAGTGAGAACACGCACGCGAATCCCGGCCGCCCGGGCGTGCGGCGCCTCGAAGGACATACCTGACGCGCGCAACCGGCTCCAGCCCACGGCGACGGGCATGTCGCGCGAGGGGCCGCTCAGCAGCGGAACCACACCGCCCGCGACATCACCGCCCGCCTCCACCCCCACCCGGGAGCACCGCGCGCAGCGGGTGAGCTTCCCATTCGCGCGCGAAGTTCGAACTCCCCCACACCAGCGCGCTCTTGACCAGTGAGAACACGCACGCGAATCCCGGCCGCCCGGGCGTGCGGCGCCTCGAAGGACATACCTGACGCGCGCAACCGGCTCCAGCCCACGGCGACGGGCATGTCGCGCGAGGGGCCGCTCAGCAGCGGAACGACACTGCGCGCGACATCACTGCTCACTCGCTCGGGCGGGTGAGGTCCTCGAGGTACTCCTGGAGGGTCTTGCCGAGGAGGTAGGTGTCGGCCGGGGCGACGAGGGTGAAGGTGTCGTCCGGGGATTCCGGGATGACCGCCGAGCGGCCCGTCGGCGAGTGGTGGACCTCGACCTCGTGGCGCCAGCGCAGGAACTCGCCGGTCCCGTTGCGGTAGGCGACCGCGAGGCGGGCGGCGGTGCCGTCGGCGCAGGCCAGCAGGTCGGCGACCGCGCGGGCGTCGTCGGTGGGGACCTCGCGCTGCTTGAGCTCGTAGGCGAGCCAGTCCGCGGCCTGGTCCCGCTCTGCGGACTCGGCCCGGGCCTCGGCGAGCTCGCGGGTCGGGACGGTGACTTCGCACCCCGCGGCGGGGTCGAGCTTGGGCAGGCACCCGACCAGCGCGGGCCACGGCGCGTCCGGTCGGACGACCTCGACCTCGACCTCCGCACCGCGCACCCGCACCCGCACGCCCCCGCCCTCGCCGACGGCGACCACCGCGCGCAGGTCGGGCTCGTCGGGAACCCGCACCTCGGCCAAGCCGAAGACCGAGGCGCGGGAAAGCGTCCTCGCCGCGTCCCGGACGGGTTCGGGCACGTCGCCGGGTTCAGGTGCGACGCCGAGGTGTTCAGCGACCTCAGTCGGGCCGCTTTGCAGCACCACCGCTAATTCGCCCAGTTCACACCGCACCGTCAGTCCTCCTGCGGGTGGGCGACGCGGCGGACGATGCCGGCCAGCGCAGTGCTGACGAGGGAGACGATCAACGCGCCCCAGAAGGCCGCCCAGAAACCGTCGACGTGGAAGGGCAGGTCGAGCTCGCCGGCCAGGTAGCTGGTCAGCCAGAACAGCAACCCGTTGACGACCAGGCCGAACAATCCCAGCGTCAGCACGTAGAGCAGGCAGCCGAGGGTCTTGGCGACCGGCTTGAGCACCAGGTTCACCAGCCCGAACAGCACCGAGACCGCCAGCAGCGTCAGGACCTTCGAGGTGGTGTCCTGACCGGAGAGCTCGATGCCCGGCAGCGCGGTGGTGACCCACACCGCCGCCATGGTGATCAAGATGTGCAACAGCAGTGCCACAGCGCCTCCCCTGGTCGATCTGGGAAGAACGCTACCGCCGACGCCGCGCGGAGGTCAGTCGAACAACGATCCCACCAGGTCGAGCGCTTCGGCGCGGGTGCGGGTCCGGGCTTCCAGGAACCGGTAGACCAAGCCCTGGCGCAACCCCCACGGGCAGATCTCCAGCTCGGGGAGCTCCAGCGACTCCATGATCACCTCGGCGACGATCGCCCCGGCGAGGATGCGCCGCCCGCGGCTCCGCGACACGCCGGGCAGCTTCGCGCGCTGCTGGTGGTCGAGCTCGGCCAACCGGGGGATCCACCGGGACAGCTCCTGCAGCCGCAACCGGTGCGGGCGGCGGACGGTGGCGTGCGGCACGCTCTCGGTGAGCACCGCCAGCTGCCGCAACACCTTCGACAGCGCCAGCGGGTGCCCGGCCTCGACGCCCCGCAGCGACGGGGGGATGGTCTCGTGCAGCTCGCGCCGAAGTTCCGCCAGCTGCGCCCGCGTCGGCGGGTCGTCCGGCAGGAACTGCCTGGTCAACCGAGCGGCGCCGTGCGGCAGCGAGACGACCCGGTGCGGATCGGTGCTGGTGCCGGTGGCGACGTCGACGGTGCCGCCGCCGATGTCCACTGTGGTCATCAAGCGTCCACTTCGGCCGTGCCAGCGGCGGGCCGCGTGGTAGGTCACGGCCGCCTCGTCGCGCGGGGTGAGCACGCCGATGCGCACCCCGGCGGCCTCTCCGAGGCGTTTGCGCAGCCGGGCACCGTTGCTGGCGTCGCGCACCGCCGAGGTCCCGTAGGCGATCAACGCCTCGGTCGGCTTGTCGGCGGCGGCGCGCACGCACCGTCGGACCGCGCGCACGGCGTCGGCGATGCCCTCCTCGGTCACGCGCCCGTCGGGCAGCGTGTGCTCGGCGAGGTGGCTGCGGGACTTGACGCTCCAGGTGGCGCGGGGCATCCGCGGACTGGCGAGGTCGACGATGTCCAGGCGGGCCGCTGCCGAGCCGATGTCGAGCATGGCGAGTCTCATGACCGGGTCACAGCCTCTGCGGACGACATGCTCACCAGCATGGGCACGGCAGAGGTCGCGCGGCCACTCGGTGCGGCCCCAGTGCGAGGTGCATCACACGGGTGACCGCAGCGGATGGACTCCCCACCGAGGAGTACTCGGCGGTAACGTCGCTGCGAGACCTCGGCGGTGTCGCCGCGACCCGCCGCCGCCGGACCCCGGGAAGGAACGGCCGATGCGCATCGGGATGCCGCTGAACTACAGCGGAGGCTTCAAGGAGACCGTCGACGACCTGGCCACCTACGAGAAAGCCGGGCTGGACGTCGTTTACGTCCCCGAGGCCTACTCCTTCGACGCGGTCAGCCAGATGGGCTTCATCGCCGCGAAGACCGAACGACTGGAGATCGCCTCCGGCATCCTGCAGATCTACACCCGGACGCCCACGCTGACCGCGATGACCGCGGCCGGGCTGGACTTCGTCTCCGACGGCCGCTTCACCCTCGGCATCGGCGCCTCGGGACCGCAGGTCATCGAGGGCTTCCACGGCGTGCCGTACCACGCTCCGCTGGGTCGCACGCGGGAGATCGTGGAGATCTGCCGCCAGGTGTGGCGCCGCGAGAAGGTGGAGCACAGCGGCAAGCACTACAACATCCCGCTGCCCGCCGACCAGGGCACCGGCCTCGGCAAGCCGCTGAAGCTGATCAACCACCCGGTGCGCGAGCGGATCCCGATCCTGATCGCCGCGATCGGCCCGAAGAACGTCGAGATGGTCGCCGAGATCGCCGAGGGCTGGGAGCCGATCTTCTTCCTGCCCGAGCGCGCCGGTGACGTCTGGGGCGAGCCGCTGGCCAAGGGCAAGGCCAAGCGGGACGCCTCGCTGCCGCCGCTGGACGTGGTCGCGCAGGCGCCGCTGGCCATCGGTGAAGGGCTGGAGGACCTCGTCGACTTCGTGCGCCCGATGGTGGCCCTCTACGTCGGCGGCATGGGCGCCAAGGGCAAGAACTTCTACAACAACCTCGCCCGCCGCTACGGCTACGAAGCCGAGGCGGAGGAGATCCAGGACCTCTACCTCGAGGGCAAGAAGGACGAGGCCGCGGCCGCGGTGCCGCGCGAGCTGCTGGAGAAGATCTCCCTCATCGGCACCGAGTCCCACGTCAAGGAGCGGCTGGCGGCCATGAAGGAAGCCGGCGTCACCACCCTCAACGTGACGCCCTTCGCCCAGGACGCGCCGGGCCGTGCCAAGCTGATCGAGCAGGTCAAGACCCTCGCGCAGGACGTCTGATCCACGTGCTTCGACCCGGGGCGCCGGTCACGGCCACCCCGGGTCGAACGCTGAGGTCGGTCAGGCTTCGGCGGCAGCCGGCGCCGAAACCGGTTGCTTGACGTGGGTTTCGCGCAGGTAGAACGCGGCGGCGAAGGTGCACACCGACATCGCCAGCAGGAACAGCGACACCGACGCCGAAGTGCCGGTGGCCGCGAGCAGGGCGGTCATGATGAACGGGGTGCCACCGCTGACCAGGATCGCCGCCAGCTGGTAGGCCAGCGACGCGCCGGAGTAGCGCACCCGGGGGTGGAACAGCTCGCTGAGGTAGGCCGCCAGCGGACCGTAGGTCATGCTCTGCCCGATGCTGCCGACGCAGCCGGCCAGCGCGATGAGCCAGATCGACGCGGTGTCGATGAGCCAGAAGAACGGGAACGACCACACCGCGAGCAGTCCGGCGCCGAGCAGGATCATCGGACGACGGCCCAGCTTGTCGGACCACGTGCCGGAGAAGAAGATCACGAAGATGCCGACCACCGAGGTCGCCAACGTGACGCCGAGCAGCTGCTGGCGCGGCAGGCCGAGCTCCCGGGTGCCGTAGTCGAGCAGGCCCGAGATGCCGATGTAGAAGAACGAGTTCGTGGCGAACAGCAGTCCCGCTCCCAGCAGGACGCTGCGCTTGTGGTCGCGCAGGACCTCCATCAGCGGCGCCTTGACGACCTTCTTCTCCTGGCGCTCCTGCAGCTCCTGGAACACCGGGGTGTCCTCGATCTTGAGCTGGATGTAGAGCACGACGGGCGCGAGCACGGCGCTGAACAGGAACGGCAGCCGCCATCCCCACGAGAGGAACGCTTCCTGGCTCATCAACGCGCCGACGCCCAGGAACGCGAGGTTGCCGGAGATGACGCCGAAGGGCACGCCCATCTGACCGAACGTGCCTGCCATGCCGCGCTTCCCGCTGGCGCTGTTCTCGGTCAGCAGCAGCACGATGCCGCCCCACTGCCCACCGACCGCGATGCCTTGCAGGAACCGCAACGTCACCAGCAGGATCGGGGCCGCGACGCCGATGGTGGCCGCGCTGGGCAGCACACCGATCAGGAAGGTCGCCGTGCCCATCAGGACCAGGCAGGTCACGACAGCGGGTTTGCGCCCGATCTTGTCGCCGAGGTGTCCGAACACGAGGCCGCCGATGGGACGGGCGACGAACCCGGCCCAGAACGTGGCGAACGAGAGCAGCACGCCGACCAGGGGCGAAGCGTCGGGGAAGAACAGCGTGCCGAACACCAGCGCCGCCGCGGTGGCGTAGATGAAGAAGTCGTACCACTCGATCGAGCTCGCGATCAGGGCTGCGCCGAGCAACTTCTTCGGCGTTCTGGGGGGTTCGTGAGCAGTCATCGACAGACTCCCTTGTCTAGTCAGACCGACCGGTTGGTATGACTGTGATGTCCGTCTCGCCCCGAGTCAAGGGTGATTTCGCAACGGTTTGCGGAGGGCGGTGCTCCGCTCAGTCGGCGTTGAGCACCCGGATCGGGCTCCCCTCCGCGAAGGTCTTGATGTTCTCGACGATCTCGGGGAAGAACGCCTCGTAGGTGTCGTCGGTGACGTAGCCGATGTGCGGGGTGAGCACGGTGCGCGGGGTGGTCCGCCACGGGTCGTCGGCGGGCAGCGGCTCGGTGCCGTAGACGTCGATGCCCGCGCCGGCGATCCGGCCCTCGTGCAGCGCCGAGCGCAACGCGGCCTCGTCGACGATCGACCCGCGGGAGGTGTTGACCAGGTACGCGGTGGGCTTCATCAGCGCCAGTTCGGAGGCGCCCACCAGACCCCGCGTCCGCTTGCTGAGCACCAGGTGGATGCTCACCACGTCGGACTGGGCGAACAGCTCCTCCTGGGCGACCAGCCGAGCTCCCACCTCCGCCGCGCGCTCGTCGGTCAGGTTGGCGCTCCAGGCGATCACGTCCATGCCGAAGGCCCGGCCGACCGCCGCGACCTGCGAGCCGAGCCGGCCGAGCCCGAGCACGCCGAGGGTCTTGCCGCCGAGCTCCACGCCGATCCCGGTCTGCCAGCCACCGGTGCGGATCTGCCGGTCCTGACCGGGGATGTCGCGCAGCAGAGCGATGATCAGCCCCCACGCCAGTTCGGCGGTGGCGGCCCAGACCTTGCCGCTGCCGGTCCCGGAGACCACCACGCCCTGCTCGCGCGCCGCGTCCAGGTCGATCGAGGCGTTGCGCATCCCGGTGGTGACCAGCAGTCGGAGGTTCGGCAGCCGGGTGAGCACCTCGCGCGGGAACGGGGTGCGCTCGCGCATCGCCGCGATCACCTCGAACGGCTCCAGCCGCGCCACCAGCTCGTCGACGTCGGCGATGTGCTCGGTGAACACCTCGACGTCGAGCGAACCCCAGTCGGCGTAGCTGCGTGCGACGTCCTGGTAGTCGTCGAGCACCGCGATCCGCATGTGAAGCCTCCGTTTCCGAGCGCGACGGGACAACGCGAATCCTACGCAGGAGATCGCGTTCGACCTGCCGACGCGGGAGACTGTGGCGCGTGACCGGACCGAGCCTGCTGCACCTGCTGCCCCTGAGCACCTTCCACAGCGACCAGGACCAACCCATCACCGCCGCGAGCCTGCACGCGCAGGGCTTCGTGCACTGCTCCCCCGACGTGCCCACCACGCTCGCCGTGGCCAACAACCTCTACAGCGACGTCGACGAGCCGATGATCGCCGTCGAGCTGGACCCGGTGAGGCTGACGGCGCCGGTGCGCTGGGAGGCAGCTGACCCGGCCCCGCCACCCGGGGTAGCCGAGGACGTGAAGTTCCCGCACGTCTACGGACCGCTGGACCGCGAAGCGGTGATCGGCATCCGCTACGCGCGCCGCGACGTGAAGGGGAACTTCCTGTCGCTGGAGTCGCGCAGCCGCACCGCTGAGGAGTTCGACCTGCTGCCGCACCCCGAGGGCGGTTGGTTCCGGCGCACGTGGGCCAGCCGGCTTGAGGCGGAGGCCTCAGGCGGTACCCGGCCGACCGCGACGGCCATCTACTACCTGCTGCCGCCCGGCCAGCGCTCCCGGTGGCACGTGGTGGCCTCCGACGAGCTGTGGCTGTGGCACCGGGGCGGTCCGCTGTCGCTGCACCTGGGCGGCACCAGCGCGAGCCCGACGGACGACCCCGATCCGGTGGTGCTGGGCGCGGGAGCGGGTCAGACGCCGCAAGCCGTGGTACCGGCCGGGACCTGGCAGCGCGCCTCGGCCGCCGCGACGGTGGAGACGCTGGTCACGTGCGTGGTGTCACCGGGGTTCGACTTCGCCGACTTCGAGGTGCTGTAGGCGGGTCGAACGAGTGGTGCCGCGGCCCGGGGCGGCGCATCGCTCCCGGACCACCCGCGACGACGCGACCGCGCGGGCGGCGCGCCGTCTCGACGACGGCGGTCACGGCGGGCAGCGACGCACCGCGGGCCAGCAGCGCGGCGCGGTGCCTGCGGTAGGCGACGGCGAGGCCGGCGCGTCGGCGGTGCCTGCCCCGACGGCTCGTGCCGGAACCGATCATGCCGCGTTCGACCCACGACATGAAGATCGAGAAGAACAGGACGGTCCCGAGGCCGACGCTCGCCGCCACCGCGAACCCGGTCAGAGAATTCAGCACCGGCAACACCCCCGAACGTAGCCGGTCCGCCCACCGGAGAAGACCGCACGACGCGACCCGGTACCCCGGCCGGGTCGGCCGATCGAAGCCCCGATCCGTTCCCCGAATTGCGGATCCACTGTGGCCTGCTGGTACTCCACGGTAGGGGTAGGACGCGGAGGCCGCCGCGCACGCCCAGCGCCGATCGCCCCAACGAGTGAAAACGATTTCGCCTCGGATCGATCCGGATTCCGCGGGCCGACCGTTGATCGGGCACTGGAGCGCCCGACCGGGCTACCATCGACCGGCAGTCCACCGCGTTCCTGGCCGGTTCCAGAGGCAACGCACCACGTCCGGCGCGCGTGTTGACGTAGAGGTCTTGCTCCCACTCCGCGATGCACCCGGGGAGGTGTCGGCCGTGCGGCAATATCCCGTCCACCTGCTCTTCCACCTGCTGGCGATCATCGCCGGAGCCGCCTGCGGCGTCGCGGGCGCGCTGTGGTGGCTCGACGGTGACCGCAACGCCCTCCACCTGGCCTCGGCTGCCCTGGCCGTCGGGGTGATCGTGCTGCTGCTGCAGGGCTTCTACATCAGCGCCAACCAGCCCAGGCCGGTGCGCCGCAGGCCGCTGCCACCCGCGCCGCCTTCGCACCCCCGGTTCCAGCCGGTCGCCGAGCGGCGGAACCCGACGCGGCCCGACCTGGAGCCGGTCGCGCCACCGGAGGTGGATTCCGCGACGGTCGACCAGGACACCAAGAGCGCGGCCTTCGACGCCCTCAACGAGCACACCAAGCAGGGCTGAGCGGGCGCGACCTGGGTTTTCTGGCCCTAACCGGGGACAGCCGAGCCGTTGCGCCGCGTGAGGGGCGTCACCATGCTTGGTTGAGGGTTCCGGACCACCCCCGGGAGGCCAGCCATGTCCATCATGCGGGTCAAGTCGGTCGAGCAGTCGATCCACGACGCCGAGGCACCGGAATTCCGGCTGCGCCGCGTTCTCCGGGCGATCGACCTCCTCGGCATCGGTATCGGCGCGATCATCGGTACCGGCATCTTCGTGCTCACCGGTGTCGCCGCGGCCACCGATGCCGGGCCCGGAATCTCGATCTCCTTCGTCATCTCCGGCATCGCCTGCGGCCTCGCTGCGCTGTGCTACGCCGAGTTCGCCTCGGTCGTGCCGGTCGCCGGGTCCGCCTACACGTTCTCCTACGCCTCGCTGGGCGAGTTCTTCGCCTGGGTCATCGGGTGGGACCTGATGCTGGAGTTCGTCATCGGCGCCTCCACCGTCTCGGTGGGGTGGTCGCAGTACTTCGTCGAAGCGCTCGACGCGATGGGCTTGGGCCTGCCCGCAGCGCTGAGCGCGGCACCGGGCGCCGGTGGGGTGATGAACCTGCCCGCCGCGATCATCGCGCTGCTGCTGACCGTGGTGCTGGTGGTCGGCATCCGGCTCAGCGCGGCGGTGACCAACGTCGTCGTGGCGATCAAGCTCGCCGTGGTGCTGTTCTTCATCATCTTCGGCGCGTTCTTCATCAAGGCCGCCAACTGGGACCCGTTCATCCCGCCGCACCAGCCGCCGGACCCCACAGAGGGTGGCTCCGCGCTGGAGGAGCCGCTGATCAACGCGATCTTCGGCAGCACCGGCTCCTACGGCGTCAGCGGCCTGGTGGCCGGCGCCGCGCTGGTGTTCTTCGCCTACATCGGCTTCGACATCGTCGCCAGCGGTGCCGAGGAGACCCGCAGGCCGCAGCGGGACATGCCGATCGGCATCCTCGGCTCGCTCGCCATCTGCTCGATCTTGTACGTGCTGGTGTCACTGGTGATGACCGGCATCGTCAAGTACGACCAGCTGGACACGGCGGCGCCGATGGCCACGGCGTTCCAGGCGATCGGTGCTCCGTGGGCGGTCGGGCTGGTGTCGCTGGGCGCGATCGCCGGTCTGACCACCGTGATCCTGATCCTCATGCTCGGGCAGGCCCGCGTCGGCTTCGCGATGGCCCGCGACGGGCTGCTGCCGGTCTACTTCGCGAAGGTGCACTCCAAGTACCGCACCCCGTACCGGATCACCGTGATCACCGGGATCGTGGTGGCGGCCATCGCCTCGCTGACGCCGATCGACGTCCTCGCCGAGATGACCAACATCGGCACCCTGTTCGCGTTCCTGCTGGTCTCGGTGGGCGTGCTGGTGCTGCGCCGCACCCGCCCGGACCTGCCGCGGGCGTTCCGCGTGCCGCTGGTGCCGGTGATCCCGGTCCTGGCAGCGCTGGCCTGCCTCTACCTGATGCTCAACCTCGAAGGCTGGACGTGGCTGCGGTTCGGCATCTGGATGGTCCTCGGACTGGTCCTCTACTTCGTCTACAGCAAGCACCGCAGCCGCCTCGGCAGGGGCGAAACCATCGAGGAGGCAGCCGAGGAGACGGACTAGTCCGGATCGGCGCCGCTCTGCCCGCTCCCGACACGCCAGGCTGCTCCGGGACCTGGAGCATTCCCTGCCCCTGGCCAGCGCGGTGCCACTCGAAGTTCGCGCGAAGTTCGACGCCCGAAGAACCCCGTCGAACTTCGCGCGAAGTTCGACGCGGGCAGCAGGACCTCACACGGCGGCGAGGGGAGAACCTCACCCCCGACGACCAGCACACCACCACCCCAGAGGCCCTCCGCCTCATGGCTGAGCCCCGAGTGGGTGACTCGAAATTCGATGATCGAGGCCCCCTGTCGAACTCCGCGCGAGATTCGACGCGGGCAGCAGGACCTCACACGGCGGCGAGCGGAGAACCTCACCCCCGACGACCAGCACACCGCCACCCCAGAGGCCTTCCACCTCACGGCTGAGCCCCGGGGGAGACTCGAACTTCGCGCGAAGTGCGAACGCGCCCCCGCGGGCCGGAGGCTGCACGGTGGGCCCTCCGCGTTCTTCAACAACTCCGTGCCAGGAGTCGTCAACGGCCCGCCCGCGGGTCGTGGGAAGCTCCGCACCTGCGAGTCGTGGGGAGCTCCGCCTGCGAGTCGTCAACTGCTTTCGCGCGAGGTTGATCAGGTGAGGCTGAGCTGCTCGTCGGCGTAGCACCACATCCAGGTCTCGCCCGGTTCGAACGAGCGCACCACCGGGTGCCGGGTCTGCTCGTGGTGGGCCGTGGCGTGCCTCTTGGGGCTGGAATCACAACAGCCGACGTGCCCGCAGGTGGTGCAGATCCGCAGGTGCGCCCACAGGTCCTCGCCAGCGGCCAGGCAGTCCTCGCACCCGTCTTCGGTGCTCGGGGACGGTTCCTGAGTGGCGGCCTCGGCGAGGTGTGCGCAACGATCCGTCATCGTCTGATGCCTCCTCTCCACTGCACAGCATGTCCCGTCGGGGGTGACCATGCACGAGCTGCCCGCGCTGATGGCCCTGCTCGCGGGAGCGCTCGCCGTCACGGCCGCGTCCCGGCGGATCGGCGTGTCCGCACCGCTGGTGCTCGTCGTCGTGGGGCTGGCGGTCTCCGAGATCCCGGGCGTCCCGGACTACGGGATCAACCCCGAGGTCGTCCTGCTGCTGATCCTGCCGCCGCTGCTGTACTCGGCGGCGCTGAACAGCTCGTCGATCGGGATCAAGGCGAACCTGCGGCCGATCGGACTGCTGGCGGTCGGCCTGGTGCTGTTCACCACGGCCGTGGCGGGGCTGGCGGCGTGGTGGCTGGTGCCGGGCTTGCCGCTGACCGCCGCGCTGGTGCTGGGCGCGGTGATCGCCCCGCCCGACGCGGTGGCGGCGACCGCGATCGGCCGCCGGGTGGGCTTGCCGCGCACGCTGATGACCGTGCTCAGCGGCGAGAGCTTGATCAACGACGCGACGGCGCTGACCGCCTACCGGGTGGCGGTGGCCGCCGCGATCGGCACCGGCACCTCGCTGCTGGAGGGGCTGGGCATGTTCCTGCTCGCGGCGGTGGGCGGCACGCTGATCGGGTTCGTGATCGGCTGGGTGGTCAACCGGGTCAAACCGCTGCTGCGCGACGACATGCTGGAGTCCGCGGTCGGGCTGATCGTGCCGTTCTTCGCCTACCTCGTCGCCGAGGAAGCGCACACCTCCGGTGTGCTGGCCGTGGTGGTGGCGGGTCTCTACCTCGGGCACCGCTCCCCCGCCCGCAGCGCCGCCGCCCGGGTGCAGGACAGGGCGGTGTGGGGCGCGGTGGACACGCTGCTGGAGGCGGTGGTGTTCGCGCTGATCGGCTTGCAGCTCAGCAGCGTCGTCGCCGGCTTGACCACCGGGCTCGTGCCGATGCTGCTGGCCGGGTGCGCGCTGACCGCAGCGGTGCTGCTGGCGCGGTTCGTGTGGGTCTTCGGCGTGATGTACCTGCCGGAGTGGCTGCGCGGCGCGAACCCGGACTGGCGCTACAAGCTGGTCGTGTCGTGGGCGGGGATGCGCGGCGTGGTGTCGCTGGCGGCGGCAGCGGCGATCCCGGCGGTGACGTTGTCCGGCGAGCCGTTCCCGCACCGCGACGAGGTGCTGTTCCTGACGTTGTTCGTCACGCTCGCGACGCTGCTCCTGAACGGCACCACGCTGCGCAGGTTGATCGAAGGCCTCGGAGTGGTCGGCGGCGAGGACTACACCGACGCGCTCGCCGAGGCGGAGGCCCGGCACAACGCCGCGCGTGCTTCCCAGCAGCGGCTCGACGAGCTCACCGCTGAGGCGCCTCCGCCAGGTGACGTGGCCGACCAGCTCCGGCAGGCCGCCCAGCTGCGCGCGAACCGCGCGTGGGAGCGGCTCGGCCGCTCCGACGAGGAGCTGGGTGAGAGCCCGACGGCGGCTTACCAGCGGCTCCGGAGCGAGATGCTGGAGGCCGAGCGGCAGGTGTTCGTGCAGTTCCGCGACGCCCGCCGGATCGACGACGAGGTGCTGCGCCGCGTGATGCACCAGCTGGACCTGGAGGAGCTGTCACTCACCCGGGACTGAGGGCAGGAAGCCCAGCTGCGCGGACAGGTCGGCGGCGGCCTCGCGCAGGTAGCCGACGGCTTCGCGGACGCGCTTGCGGGTGAAGCGGTAGGTGGGGCCGGAGGCGCTGAGCGCGGCGATGACGTTGCCCTCGTGGTCGTAGACGGCGACGGCGGCCGCGTTCAGGCCGATCTCGAACTCCTCGTAGCTGGTGGCGTAGCCGTCGCGGACGATGAGCTCGAAGTCCTTGCGCTGCTGGCGCGCCGCGGTGACGGTCTGCTCGGTGTACTGCTCCAGCTTGCGCGCCAGGATCCGGTCCTGGTCCTCGCGCGGAGCGTGGGCGAGCAGCACCTTGCCGCTCGAGGTGGCGTGCAGCGGGGTGCGCTGGCCGACCCAGTTGTGGGCGGTGACCGAGGCGGTGCCCCGGGCCTGGCTGATGTTGATGGCCACGTCGTAGTCGCGGACGGCGATGTTGACGGTTTCGCCGAGTTCGGTGGCCAGCGAGTCGCAGTAGGACTGGCCGATGCGGGAGAGGTCCATCCGCTCGGTGGCGGCACCGGCGAGCCGCACGATGCCGAAACCGATCGCGTACTTGCCGCGCTCGCCCAACTGCTCGACCAGGCCTCGTGATTCGAGCACGCTGACCAGCCGGGAGGCGGTGGACTTGTGCACGCCGAGCTCGCCGGCGATCTCGGTGATGCCGACCTCGCCGTTGCGGGCCAGCAGTTCCAGCACGGTCACCGCCCGGTCCACCGACTGCACGAGGGCACCCGAAGTACTTCCGCGTGATTCAGACGCACTAGCCACGGGCCAGACCCTATCGGCTCGCCGGACCTCTTCCGCGATCATCCGGGATGGGCGGGGATTCTGTTCCTCATTGTGCAACAGTCGAGGTCACTTGGCGAGCGTCCAGCAGTGCGGAAGCGACGTGCCCGGCGAAGGAACCGCGGACGAGGACCCGGTGGTCGGCGCCGAGACCCCAGAGGACGACCGGGACCCGGGCGAGCAGCGTCTGGGCGCAGCGGCCCGCGGTGAGCGCGTCCAGGTCCAGCGGGCAGAGGGTTTCCAGCAGTGCGCGGTCGTGCAGGCGCAGCGTGGTGCGGGCGGCCGAGACGTCGACGACGCTGCGGTGCCCCGGCTCGGTGCCGGTGACCCCGATCAGCAGGTACTCGTCGGGGCCGAGGCCCAGGGCGGCGCGGTGCTCGTCGCCGGTGACGTGGTTCGTGGGCGGCAGCTGCAGCCCCATCGCGACCCCGGCGCGGGTGCGCACGTCGAGCTGGGGCAGGAACGGTTCCTCCTCCAGCACGTCGGCGAGCTCGGCGGCGCGGTCGTGCAGCGGGCTCCGGCGCAGGTCAAGGTCGACCGTCACGGCGTGCTCCCTCCGGGTCGTAGAAGACCGGCTCGTGCACCCGCACGGGCACCTCGCGGTCGCCCAGCGGCACGGTGAGCCGTTCGCCGATGCGCTCGCGGCCCGCGGCGACCAGGCCCAGCGCGATGCTGCGGTCCAGGACCGGGCTGAGGTAGCTGGAGGTGACGTGCCCGAGCCCTCCTGCGATTCGAGCGCCCTCGGGCAGCACTTCGGCGGGGTCGTCGGTGAGCAGTCCGACGAGCTGCTCGCGGTCGGCGCGGGCGGTGTCGGGGCGGCTCAGCGACCGCTTGCCGAGGAAGTCCTTGCGCTGCGAGACGGGCATGCCGAGGTCGATCGGGGTGGTGGTGCCGTCGGTGTCCTGGCCGACGATGACGAAGCCCTTCTCCGCGCGCAGCACGTGCATCGTCTCGGTCCCGTAGGGCGTGACGCCGATGTCCTCCCACAACGCCAGGCCGTACCAGGACGGGACGTTGACCTCGTAGGCGAGCTCGCCGGAGAACGAGATCCGGGCGATGCGGGCGGGAATCCCGTTGTGCAGCGCGGTGTCCCGGAACTCCAGGAAATCCAGCTCACCGAGGTCGGGTGCGACCCGCGCGACCACCTCGCGCGAGTCCGGGCCGGTCACGGCCGCCGCCGCCCACTGCTCGGTGACCGAGGTGCAGCAGACGTCGAGCTCGGGCCACTCTGCCTGCAGCCACTGCTCCAACCAGTCGAGGACGTTCTCGGCGCCGCCGGTGGTGGTGCTGAGCAGGTAGCGGTCGGGGGCCAGGCGCAGCGCCACGCCGTCGTCGAGGACCACGCCGTCGGCGGTGCACATGATCCCGTACCGGCCCTTGCCGACCGGCAGCTTCGCGAAACCGCCCGTGTAGACCCGGTTGAGGAACTCCGGGGCGTCCGGGCCGACGACCTCGACGCGCCCGAGCGTGCTCACGTCCTGCACGGCGACACCGGTGCGCGCGGCGAGGCACTCGCGGCGCACGGCCGCGGCCATGTCCTCGCCGTCCCTCGGGTAGTAGCGCGGCCGGCGCCACTGGCCGACGTCCTCGAAGACCGCGCCGTGCGCCACGTGCCAGGAGTGCATCGGGGTGGTGCGGATCGGGTCGTGGAGGTCGCCGCGTTCGCGGGCGGCCATGAGCGCGAACGGCACGGGCACGTAGGGCGGGCGGAAGGTCGGGGTGCCGACGTCGCCGGGCGTGGTGCCGAGTTCACCGGCGATGATGGCCATCGCGTTGACCCAGGAGGTCTTCCCCTGGTCGCTGCCGACGCCGATGGTGGTGTAGCGCTTGATGTGCTCGACCGAGCGCAGCCCGGCGTCGATCGCCCGGCGGATGTCGGCGACGGTGGCGTCGCGCTGGAAGTCGACGAACTGCTCGCTGCCGTCACCCGGCGCGAGCCACACCGGCCGGGGTGGGCGGACCGGTTCCGCCGGGAGGCCGGGTGCCGGGGGTGCGGGGATCCCCGCGGCTCGGGCGCCCGCCTCGAGGCCTTCGGCGATGCAGCCGGCCAGGTCGAAGGTGCCGTGAGCGGCCCCGGCGACCAGGCCGCCGACGGGCCGGAACGCCGCGATGCCGTCGTCCCAGCGCCGGTCGCCGCGGTGCAGGTGCAGCACCGGGCTCCACCCGCCGCTGACCGCCAGCAGGTCGCACTCGACCTCCGTCCCGTCCGACAGCCGCACCGATTCCAGGCAGCGGCCGGAGGTGGCGACGACCGAGGTCCCGGCGATCACCGGGACGTCGGCAGGGGGCGGGTCGGGCCGGCTGTCGACGATCGCCCGCACGCGGCACCCCGCGGCGGCGAGTTCGGCGGCGGTGGCGTAGGCGCTGTCGCCGGTGGTGGCCACGACCGCTTCGCGGCCGGGCAGCACGGCGAACCTGCGCAGGTAGGTCGACACGGCCGAGGCGAGCATGATCCCGGGCCGGTCGTTGCCGGCGAACACCAGCGGCCGCTCGTGGGCCCCGGTGGCCAGCACGACGTGCCCGGCCCTGACGTGCCACATGCAGGTGCCCTGGGCGATCAGCAGGTACTCGTGGTCGTACCGGCCGATCACCGTGGCCCCCAGCAGGACCCGCACCCGCCCGGCGGACGGGTCCGCCAGTTCCTCCACGGCTTGGCTGATCCAGTCGACGGGGTTCCCACCGCCGAGGACCTGGCCGTGCTCGACGAGGACGACCCGCTTCCCGGACCGCCCCGCCGCCAGGGCAGCGGCCACCCCCGCTGGTCCTCCGCCGACCACGACCACCTCGGCGTGGACGTAGCGTCGGTGGCACTCGGGCGCGTCGGCGCTGGTCAGCCGGGCGACCCCGGGGACGCTCTCGACCTGCAACCCGTCCCGCAGCGGCACTTCAGTGGCTTGGACGAACGGGTCCCCGTTCACGGTCACCAATGCGTTGGGTTCGGTGAGGTCGGCGGTGAGCACGCCGCGCGGGCGGCCGAGGTAGGTCGAGCGGGCGACATCGACGCGTCCGGCGGCGAGCAGCGCGGAGGCGAGCGTGTCGCCGGGGTGGCCGACGAACTCGGTGCCGTCGAAGGTGAAGCGCAGGGTGCGGGTGCGGTCGACCTGCCCGCCGGTGGTCAGCCGCATGACGTCACCTCGTCGGTCTCGGTGTTGCGCCACAGCTCGAACCAGCGGCGGCAGCCCGCCGCGTGCACCCACCGCTCACGCCACCAGCCGCACGGGTTGTCCCGCAGGAACAGGACTTCCGCCCACTCCCGGTCGGTCAGCGCCGCGGGCTCCCGCGGGTACGGCACGGGCTGACCGCCGTAGCGGAACTCGACCTCGTCGCGTTCCCCGCACCAGGGACACCGGATCCGCAGCACCTCGAACCTCCCGGATCAGTGCGCGACGGCCGCCGCGCCGTGCTCGTCGATGAGGGCGCCCGTGACGAACCGCTCCAGCCCGTAGGGCTCGGCCAGCGGGTGCGGCCGGCCGTGGGCGATCGTGTCGGCGTAGACCTGGCCGACGCCCGGGGTCGCCTTGAAACCCCCTGTCCCCCAACCGCAGTTGAGGAACAGGCCCTCCCACGGGGAGGGGCCGATGATCGGGGAGGCGTCCGGGGTGACGTCGACCGTGCCCGCCCACGTCCGGATCACGTGCGCGCGGGCGAAGATCGGGAACAGCTCCAGCGCCGCCGCCAGCTGACGCTCGACCACGTGCACCGAGCCGCGCTGCGCATAGCCGTTGCGCGCGTCGATGCCCGCGCCGATGACCAGCTCACCGCGGTGCGCTTGGCTGCAGTAGACGTGCACGTGGTTGGACATCACCACGCACGGGTGCACCGGTTCCAGCAGCTCCGACACCAGCGCCTGCAGCGGGTGGCTCTGCAGCGGCAGCCGCAGCCCGAGGGTGTCGGTGAGCGTGCTGGTGCGCCCGGCCGCGGCCAGGGCGACCCGGCCGGCACCGATGTCACCGCGCGAAGTTCGCACCCCACGCACCCGATCGCCGTCGGTGAGGAAACCGGTGACCTCGCAACCCTCGACGAGGTCCACGCCCATCTCGTCGGCGCGGCGGGCGAAGGCCCAGGCGACCAGGTCGTGCTTGGCGATGCCACCGCGCGGCTGCCAGGTCGCCCCGAGGACCGGGTAGCGGCAGTCGGTGTTGATGATCGGGCAGATCCGCGCCACCTCGTCCGGTGACACCCATTCGGCGTCGATCCCGTTGGCCTGGTTGGCGAAGACCCGCCGGCGCGAGTCCCGGACCTCCTGCTCGGTGTGCGCGAGGTTGAGCACGCCGCGCTGGCTGAGCAGCAGCTCGCAGTCGAGCTCGTCCGGCAACGTCTCCCACAAGCGCAGGGCGTGCTCGTAGATCGCAGCGCTGGCGTCCCACAGGTAGTTCGAGCGGATGATCGTGGTGTTGCGGGCCATGTTCCCGCCTGCCAGCCAACCGCGTTCGAGCACGGCGACGTCGCGGATGCCGTGCTCGCGCGCGAGGTAGTACGCCGTGGCCAACCCGTGCCCGCCGGATCCGACGATCACCACGTCGTAGTGCCGGGCGGGCTCGGCGTTGCGCCACAGCCTCTCGGGCGGTTCGGGGAGCGGTGTTGCGACCACGGAGACCTCCCTGGCTTCCGGAGGTAGGGCCAGGCTAGGAGCGCGCGGACGAGCCGGTCAATTCACGAAAGGGGGACGCCGCTTCCCGTTGCCCCACAACAAGATCCACGCCTGTGGATTTCTGCCGACCACCTCTTGACGCACCCCGGTGACCGAGAGCACTGTTGCGGTGTGCGCAGGTAGTTGTCGTAGACGCAACAAGGCGGCAGCCATGGTTTCGAGCGTCCACATGCTGCTGGTCGGGGCGGGCATCGTCGGGTGCAGCACCGCCTACCACTTGGCGCGTCAGGGGATTACCGACGTGCTCGTGGTGGACCAGGGGCCGCTCCCCGCCACCGGCGGGTCGAGCTCGCACGCGCCCGGCCTGGTCTTCCAGACCAACGCCTCGGAGACGCTGAGCAGGCTCGCCGCCGACACCGTCCGCCTGTACTCCTCGCTGGAGGTCGACGGCAAGCCCTGCTTCCACCCGGTCGGCGGCATCGAGGTCGCCACCACCCCGGAGCGCTGGGACGAGCTCAAGCGCAAGCTCGGCCTGGCCACCGCCTGGGGCATCGGCGGCGAACTCCTCGACCCCGACCAGGTGCGCGAGCGCATCCCGGACGTCGACGCGGAGGTGATCCACGGTGGGCTGCACGTGGCCACCGACGGCATCGCCAAACCCGTGCGCGCCGCCGAGGCGATGATGCGCGAGGCCCGCCGGCTCGGCGTCCGCTTCGAAGGCCGCACCGAGGTCACCGGGTTCGAGATCGCCGACGGCCGGATCACCACCGTGCACACCACCGCCGGGGACGTGCAGCCCGAACTGGTGCTGTGCTGCGCGGGCATCTGGGGACCGAAGATCGGCCGCATGGCCGGGGTGACCATCCCAGTGCAACCGCTCGCCCACCAGTACGCGGTGACCACTCCGGTCCTGCCGGGCGGGGAAGACGAAGTGGCGCAACCGGTCCTGCGGCACCAAGACCGGTCGATGTACTTCCGGCAGATCCACGACCGCTACGGCATCGGCTCCTACCGGCACCGGGTGATGCCGGTGCACACCGACGAGCTCACCCCCACGGCCACGCCCGGTACCGAAGCGCCCTCCGAAGGCGGCGGCTGGAAGGGCATGGCCTCGGTGCACCCGTTCACGCCCGAGGACTTCGCCGGTCCCTGGGCGGAGGCGCGACGGCTGCTGCCGACGCTGCGCGACGCCGAGATCAGCGAGGGCATGAACGGGCTCTTCCTGTTCACCTCGGACGGGATGCCGGTGCTGGGACGGTCCGAAGTGGAGAACTTCTGGGTCGCCGAGGCCGTGTGGATCACCCACGCCGGCGGTGTCGGCCGGGCCGTGGCGCAGTGGCTGGCGGGACGCACGCCCGACATCGACCTGCGGCAGGCGGACCTGCGCCGCTTCGACGACTTCGCCCGCAGTCCCGCCTACCTGTCCCAGCGCAGTGCGCAGTGCTTCCGCGAGGTCTACGACATCATCCACCCGCAGCAGCCGCCGGAGCAGCCGCGGCCGCTGCGCACCAGCCCGTTCCACGATCGCCAGCGCGACCTCGGCGCCGTGTTCCTGGAAGCCTCGGGCTGGGAACGGCCGCACTGGTACGCGAGCAACGAGCACCTCGTGCCGGGCAGGCGGATCGCCGAGCCCGGTCCGTGGGCGGGGCGGTTCTGGTCGCCGGTCGTGGGCGCCGAGCACCAGGCCACCCGCGAGCGGGTCGCGATGTTCGACATGACCTCGCTGGCCCGCGCCGAGGTCACCGGGCCGGGGGCGCTGTCCCTGTTGGACCGGCTCACCACCAGCAAGGTCGACCGTCCGCCCGGGTACGTCACCTACACCCTGATGCTCACGCCCGAAGGCGGCATCCGGTCGGACATCACCGTGGCGAGGCTGGAGCGCGACCACTTCCAGGTCGGCTGCAACGGCTCGCGTGACATCACGTGGCTGCGCGACCACGCCGACGAGACCACGCAGGTCCGCGACATCACCGGCGGCACGTGCTGCATCGGGCTCTGGGGCCCGCGCGCCCGCGACGTGCTGCGACCGCTGGCCGACATCGACGTCTCGCACGAGGCGTTCGGGTTCTTCCGCGCCCGGCGGCTGCACGTCGGCGAGGTGCCGGTGGTGGCGCTGCGGCTGTCCTACGTGGGCGAGCTCGGCTGGGAGCTCTACACCTCCGCCGACTTCGGCCGCAGGCTCTGGGCCCTGCTGGCCGACGCCGGTGCCGAGCACGGGATCTTCCCCGCCGGGAGGGGCGCCTTCAACGGCATGCGGGTCGAGAAGGGCTACCGAGCCTGGGGCACCGACATGTGGACCGAGCACACCCCGGCCGAAGCGGGCGTCGACTTCGCCGTGAAGCCCGGCAAGGGACCGTTCGTCGGCCGGGAAGCCCTGCTGCAGCAGGGAGAACCCACCCGCCGCCTGCGGTGCCTGCGCATCGACGACGGCACGGCCCTGATGGGCTCCGAACCGGTGCTCGCCGGTGGTGACGCGGTCGGCTTCACGACCAGCGCCGCCTACGGCCACACCCTGGGGGCCAGCCTCGCCTACGCCTGGCTGCCCGCCGACCTCGCCCAGCCGGACACCCGGCTCACGGTCGCCTACTTCGACCAGCCCCGCCCGGCCACGGTCATCCCGGACCCGGCCTTCGACCCCCGGATGACCCGAATGCGCTGCTAGACCCCTCGTCCACCCACGAACCCGGACCACCGCCGCGATCGCAGACCTGGGCACGGCGGTGTTCGGTCACCCCGGAAAACCCCACGAGACATCCCGCCCCCGCCGTCGTCGTGCCTGCGGCTCGGGCGGTGGACCACCGACTTCACCACGAGACCTCAGGAGCGAACCATGACCGTCAACCCGAACCCCGAAGTGCTGCTGTACCCGAGGATCCGCAAGTCGCCGTTCTTCTACGCCTCCCGGCAGCACGGCGTGGCGATGTACAGCGTCTACAACCACACCTACCACGCGCGGCACTACGGGGATCCGGTCGACGAGTACTGGTCCCTGCTGGAAGGCGTGACGTTGTGGGACGTCGGCGTCGAACGGCAGGTGGAGATCACCGGACCGGACGCGTTCGAGTTCACCAACATGCTCGTGCCCCGCGACTTGAACAAGTGCAAGGTCGGCCAGTGCAAGTACGTGTTCGTCACCGCCCCCGACGGCGGCATCCTCAACGACCCGGTGCTGCTGCGCCTCGGTGAGAACCACTTCTGGCTCTCGCTGGCCGACAGCGACGTGCTCATGTGGGCCACGGCGCTGGCCCACGGGCTCGGCATGGACGTGCGGATCCGCGAACCCGACGTCGGCCCGGTGCAGGTCCAGGGCCCGAAGTCGGGCGCGGTGATGGCGGACCTGTTCGGCGAGTCCATCTTGGACATCCCCTACTACTACGCGGTGCAACGCGAGCTCGACGGCATGCAGGTGGTCGTCTCCCGCACCGGCTACACCGCCGAGCTGGGTTACGAGATCTACCTGCACAACGCCACCCGCGACGGCGTCCGGCTGTGGGAGACGATCTGGGAAGCCGGCAAACCGCACGGGCTCACCGTGATCGGCCCGTGCCACATCCGCCGCATCGAGGCCGGGATCCTCTCCTGGGGTTGCGACATCACCGCCGACACCAACCCCTTCGAGGTCGGCTACGGCTTCGAGAAGACCTGGATGGTCGACCTCGACCAGGAGGCCGACTTCCTCGGCAAGGACGCGCTGCGCCGCATCAAGCAGGAAGGCGTCAGCCGCAAGCTCGTCGGCGTGCGCATCGACGGGGCCAGCGTCGGCTCGTTCAACGACGGCGAGATGATCGACGTCTTCGCGGTGCACGACCCGCGCGGCCTGCGCATCGGCGAGGTCACCTCGGCGGCCTACTCGCCGCGGATCGAGGGCAACATCGGCTACGCGATGGTGCCGATCGCCTACCAGGAACCCGGCACCGAGCTCGTCGTGCACACCCAGCACGGCCCGCAGCAGGCGGTCGTGTCCGAGAAGCCGTTCCTGGACCCGACGAAGGACATCCCCAAGCGCCTGACGCGCAGCGCGTGAAGGGGGCGAGATGGCTTCTGAGCTGCGGCGCTCCCTCGACCGGATGCGCTACGAAGTGCTCCCGGTGGGCAAGGCGCGCCTCGACCTGCTCGACCCGGGCAGCACGGTCACCGTGACCGCTTCCCCGGTCAGGGGCATCGAGCCGACCCTCGCGGCCGCCGAACGGCTGTCCGCGAACGGCCTGCACGCGGTGCCGCACCTGGCGGCGCGCTCGTTCCGCGACCACGCGCACCTCGCCACCGCGCTGGACCGGCTCGACGCGGCCGGGGTGAGCGAGGTGTTCGTGATCGCCGGGGACGGCGCGCACCCGCTGGGCGAGTTCGCCGATTCGCTCGCGCTGCTGCGCGCGATGGAGCAGCTGGGGCGGCTGCCCGCCCGCATCGGCATCGCCGGCTACCCCGAAGGTCACGCGTTCCTCCCAGACGACTGCACCGTCCGGGCGATGGAGGCCAAGGCCCGCTACGCCGACTACGTGGTTTCACAAATCACGTTCGACGCGCGAACGATCACCGAGTGGGCCCGTGACGTGCGCCTTCGCGGGGTACAGGCACCCGTGTACGTCGGCGTCCCGGGGGTGGTCGACGCACATCGGCTGTTGCGCATCGCGCTGAAGATCGGGTTGGGTGAGTCGACGCGGTTCCTGCGGAAGCAGTACGGCGCGGTCTCGAAGATGTTGGCACGCTACACGCCGGAGGATCTGTTCGACGAATTGTCGCCGCAGTTGGCCGACCCGGAATCGCCGATCGCGGGCTGGCACCTGTTCACGTTCAACGAGATCAGCGGAACGGTGCAGTGGCGCGACGACCTGGCGGTCCGGCTGTCCGGCTACGCGGATCGACCGGCGTGACCGACCTCGCAGGAGGACCTGGCATGACCTTCCCGTCCGATCTGGACATCTCTCGATCCACCCGGCTGCGCCCGCTGGAGGACATCGCGGCGCAGCTGGGCATCGGGGAACACCTGCTGGAGCCCTACGGGCGCAACGTCGCGAAGATCTCGCTCGACGCCATCGACGAGCTCAGCGACCGGCCGCGCGCCCGCTACGTCGTGGTCTCGGCGATCACGCCCACCCCGCTGGGCGAGGGCAAGACGACCACGACCGTCGGACTGGGTCAGGCGCTCAACCACATCGGCAAGCGCTCGACCGTCGCCGTCCGGCAGCCCTCGATGGGTCCGACCTTCGGCATCAAGGGCGGCGCCGCAGGCGGCGGGTACAGCCAAGTGGTGCCGATGGAGTCGCTGAACCTGCACCTCACCGGCGACATGCACGCGGTCACCGCGGCGCACAACCTGCTCTCGGCGATGGTCGACAACCACCTGCACAAGGGCAACGCGCTGGGCATCGACCCGCACCGGATCACCTGGCGGCGGGTGCTCGACGTCAACGACCGCGACCTGCGCAACATCGTCTCCGGTCTCGGCGGCAAGCAGGACGGGAACCCGCGGCAGACCGGTTTCGACATCACCGCGGCCAGCGAGGTGATGGCCGTGCTGGCGCTGTCGACCTCGCTGGCCGACCTGCGCAAACGCCTCGGCCGCATCGTCGTCGGCTACACCTCCGACGGTGAGCCGGTCACCGCCGAGCAGCTCAAGGCGGCGGGCGCGATGGCGGTGATCATGCGCGACGCGCTCAAGCCGAACCTGATGCAGACCACCGAGAACACGCCGGTGCTGGTGCACGCCGGACCGTTCGGCAACATCGCGCACGGCAACTCCTCGATCGTCGCCGACCTGGTCGCCAGCCGCTGCACCGACTACCTGATCACCGAGGCCGGTTTCGGCGCGGACATGGGTGCCGAGCGGTTCTTCAACATCAAGTGCCGCAACTCGGGTCTGCGTCCCGACGCCGCCGTGCTGGTGGCGACGGTGCGAGCGCTCAAGGCGCACTCCGGCCGGTACAAGGTGGTGGCGGGCAAGCCGTTGCCGCCGGAGATGCTGGAGGAGAACCCGGACGACGTGCTCGCCGGTGCCGACAACCTGCGCAAGCAGATCGACAACATCCGGTTGCACGGCGTCTCCCCGGTGGTGGCGATCAACGCCTTCCCGAGCGACTTCACCAGCGAGCACGAGGCGATCCGGCAGGTCGCCGAGGCCGAGGGCGCGCACGTGGCGGTCAGCAACCACTTCACCGAGGGCGGCAAGGGCGGCGCGGAACTGGCCGAAGCCGTCGTCTCGGCGTGCGAGGAGCCGGCCGGTTTCCAGGTCCTCTACCCGGACGAGGCGGACCTGCGCACCAAGATCGAGACGATCGCGACGAAGGTCTACGGCGCCGACGGGGTCAGCTACGCGCCCGCCGCCGCGCGGTCCCTCGACAGCTACGAGGCCAACGGCTACGGCGACCTGCCCGTCTGCATCGCCAAGACCCACCTGTCGCTGAGCTCGGACCCCTCGCTGCTGGGCGCGCCCACCGGCTGGACGTTGCCGGTCCGCGAGGTCCGAGCCTCGGTCGGCGCCGGGTTCGTCTACCCCATCTGCGGGGACATGCGCACCATGCCGGGCCTGGGCTCGCACCCGCAGGCGGAGTCGATCGACCTCGACGCCGACGGCAACATCACCGGGCTGATGTGAAGGTCGAGATCAGCACCGACGGCCTCGACGGCGCGGTGGCCGCGGACCGCCTCGGTGCTGACCGGATCGAGCTGTGCTCGGCCGGGGTGTCGGGTGGTTTGACGCCCGGGCCGGGCCTGCTGTCGGCGGTGCTGGAGCGGTGCCGCCGCAGCGAGGTGCACGTGCTGGTCCGGCCCCGGGAGGGCGGGTTCAAATACTCGCCCGCCGAGGTGGCGGTGATGCGCGCCGAGGTCCGGCACGCCGCTTCCGCCGGGGCGGCCGGGGTCGTCGTCGGCGCGCTCGACCGGTCCGGGCGGCTCGACACCGCCGTGCTCGCCGAGCTCGTCGTCGAGGCCGCCGGCCTCCCGGTCGCCCTGCACCGGGCGGTCGACGTCTGCCTTGACCCGGTCGAAGCAGCGCACTGCGCCGCGTCCCTCGGCATCCGGCGCGTCCTCAGCTCGGGCGGAGCCGCACGTGCCGAGGACGGCGCTGCGGTGCTGCGCCGCATGGCCGGCACCGACGTCACCGTCACGGCCTGCGGCGGGATCCGGGCGCACCACCTCCACCACATCGCCAAGGCCACCGGCGTGGCCGAGGTCCACGCAGCGCCTCGCACGCAGGTGCCGTCGCCAGGCGGCCAGGTCGACTTCGGCCCGCACGCCCTCCTCGACGAACAGGAGACCCACGACCTGATCGCCGAAGCACGCCGGCTCTAGGTCCGGGCCCACTGCCCAGCGGCACCGGCGGCGGGAAGCTCCGAGGAAGCCTCAGCAGCTCCACAACCCGTTCGCCGTCCCCGACAACCGCCGCTCAGGACCCGCGGCGGTATCGGCACCCGTAGCGGAGCCGCCGTCCCGAGCCCCCGCGCTAGCCCGCGCTGCCCCAGCGTCACGCAGCCGCGTTCGAACTTCGCGAGGCCCTTCAGGCCGGAGTCCCCCGTCGAACTTCGCGCGAGGTTCGACCCCCGAAGTTCCTCGTCGAACTTCGCGCGAGGTTCGACGAGGGCACCTCGCCAGGGCTCAGCCAGTGCGGGGGGCGTACATGATGACGGCTACGCCGACCAGGCAGATCAGGCCGCCGATGACGTCCCAGCGGTCCGGCCGGAACCCGTCCACGGCCACGCCCCACAGCAGCGAGCCCGCCACGAACACCCCTCCGTAGGCGGCGAGCACGCGGCCGAAGTGCGGGTCGGGCTGGAAGGTCGCGACGAAGCCGTAGAGCCCGAGCGAGATGACTCCGGCGCCGATCCACAGCAGGCCGCGCTGCTCGCGAAGTCCTTGCCACACCAGCCACGCCCCGCCGATCTCGGTCAACGCGGCCAGCACGAACAACAACGCGGACTTCACCACACCCATGCGCCGAACGCTAGCCCAAGCCCCGGAGGCCCCACCTCCCACCACCGGGAACGCACCCGGCGCGACGTAGTCGTTCGCCGCGCTGAGCAGCAGCGCCGCAGCAGGGTTCGGGCGCGATGCCGCCAGTGTCGCTGGCCTCGATCTCGCACCACAGGCGCCGCCAGCGAGATACCTGCGCCGATGTCGCCGCAGCGGGCCAGCGAGCCCCTTCCCACCCAAGACAGGCTCACGGCCCCTCGCAGGTACAGGAAACCCAGGTCCCGGGCACGCACTTGCTTCCTGCCGCCCGACACCGGATACGCGGCCGAGCCAACTTGTCAGCTTCGGCAGCTCCGGGGCCGGGGACACCCCAGCTCGGGGAACATCTCCAGCTCGGATCGAACCCGGGTTGATCAGCCCCTCGCAGGCGCGAGTAGGCCAGGGCCCGGGCATCGGGAGCGGCACACCGGGACCTTGGCCTGTGCCTCCATACCGCACATCGCCGCATAGTTGCGAGGAACAGTCGCAAGCACCGGCCGCCGAGCCGGGCCGATGGGGGAGTTGAGCGAGTATGCGTGGAGCTGCTGTAGTGCTGTCATGCGCGATGCTGGGGGCCGCACCGGCCGTAGGGGCCTGTGACACGGCCGAGTCCTCGCCGCCGTCGGCCCCGAACGAATCCGGGCAACCCACTGAGGGCTTCCCCAACCCATGGAAGTTGCCCGAACCTCCGCCGCCCCCGCCGTCCGCGCCGCCTGCCGCTCCGGTCGAGCAGACCCGGCCCACCGGCGACAACTGCGGCCTGACCCCGGCGGAGATGGACCACCAGACCAAGGTCGAGTGCGGCCGTGTCGAGCAGCCGCAACAGCCACCCACGGTCGAAGAACAGTCGTCGAGCGGCGAAGGTGACTTGGAGTCGAAGTGCTCCGGTGCCTCCTGGCGCTCCCAGATGGGCGACACCGGCGATGCCCAATGCGGCACCGACTGGGAGGACGGCAACTCCAGCAACCAGGACACCGGGGCCTACAACTACCTGCTGCCGCACACCGACTGCACCTGGGCCGATAGCCACACGGTCTACTGCGAGGGCCCTGGCGGGTCCTACAGCTACCAGCCCTCGAACTAGGGCACGGCGGGGAGCGGTACGGGTCTGCCCGATGGTGCAGGCCCCGCCGCACTGGGCACTGCTTGGCCTGCGCCGCCGTGCGGCCTGAGATCTCGTCGGCAGTGATGGTCAGCTCGACCAAGAGACACATTTCGCGCGAAGTGTCGTTACCCAGGCGGAGCACCCGGGAGGCCCGCACCGGTGTGAGCAGGGTGGGTGCGGTGTGCTGGGTGTGGGTGGGAGGGCGTCACTCCTCGAGGGTGAGGGTGGCGAAGCGGACGGGGAAGCCAGCGCCGTCCGGGGAGGCGCACATCGGGCCGGCGTGGGCCGCGACGTCCGGCGGGAAGTAGGCGGTGCGCAGGGTGTGCACGGGCTCGCCGTCCTCGGCGGCGTAGCGGATGTGGACCGCGTCCTCGAAGCGCTCGACCTCGATCGTCACCGACTCGGCCTCGCCGCACACCGCCGAGACCGGCAGCACGCTCCAGTCGGAGAAGTCGCGGGTGACCACCGCCGAGAGGTACTGCTCGCCGTCGACGTACTCGATGCCCGTCTTGATCCAGTTCGACTCGTCGAGGCGCAGCATCAGGCCGGCCTGGTCGTGCTGCTCGCGGTAGTCGCCGAAGAAGCGGGTGCGCATCCGGAACTGGGCGCCGACCGGTTGCAGCAGGGCGTGCCCGGTGTCGCGGGTGAAGCCGTAGTGGGTGGTCCGCCAGAAGTCCGTGCGCTCATCGCTGGTGATCGTCACGCCCGCGTAGCTCAACCAGTTCGCGGGTTCGTTCAGCCACTCCCACCCGCTGCGCTCGAACAGCGTGAGGTCGTCGGTTTGCTGCTGCACCACCCACCGCTCCGTTCGGTCCGGACAACCGCGTTGGCGGCCCGCTCCTCCGAGTCACCGTTGGACCTCGAAGGGTACTGGCCGCGATCATCGGAGGTGAGCAGGCCTCGCGGATCGGGGGTGTCGCGGCGCGCGTCAGCGCACCACGGTGACCGGGCAGCGGGCGTGGTGCACGATCTTCACCGCGATCGAGCCGAGCAGCATGCCGGCGAAGGCGCCGTGGCCCTTGCCGCCGACGACCAGCAGGTCGGCCTGCTCGGAGAGCTTGACGAACTCGTCGACGGGGTGGCCGCGCAGCAGCTTCGGCCGGAAGTCGACGTTCGGGAATTCGGGCTTGACCCGGTCCAACGCCCGGTCCAAGGCCTGCTGCCCCTGCTTCTGCAACTGCGCGTCCGAGTCGGTCAGGTGGTAGCCGAACTGCACGGGCTGGTGCCAGATGGTGATCACGTGCAGGATTCCGCCCACCTGGCGGACGTGGTCGGCGGCCCAGCGGAGGGCGTGCACCGACTCCTCCGAGCCGTCCACTCCGACGACGACGGTTTGCGGCATGACCGGTTCCCTCCAGCGCTCGTGAGGATCTTGCCCGATCGTATGGCGAACCGGGCTGCCCCGCAGCGCTTCAGAGCTGGCCGACGTCGGTGACCCGCACGACCGCGCTGCCGGCCTCGTCGGAGGCCGCCAGGTCGACCTCGGCGCTGATGCCCCAGTCGTGGTCCCCGGCCGGGTCGGCGAAGATCTGCCGGACCAGCCAGCGGTCGGACTCCTCGGTGATCATCAGCATCTGCGGGCCCCGCGCGTCCGCGCCGATGCCGATCTCGTCGTGCTCGGCGAAGTAGTCGTCCAGCGCGTCGGCCCACCCGTCGGCGTCCCAGCCGTCCTCGCCGTCGAGCTCGCCCAGCTGTTCGTAGCGCCCCAGCGCGGCGAGTTCGACGCGGCGGAACAGCGCGTTGCGCACCTGCACCCGGAACGCGCGCTCGTTGCGGGTGACGCGCTCGGGCTCGGCGGGGGCGGCCTCGGCGGGCTCCTCGCCGGGGTGGCGCAGCTTCTCCCACTCGTCGAGGAGGCTGGAGTCGACCTGGCGGACGAGCTCGCCGAGCCACTCGATGATGTCGGTGAGCTCCTCGGTCTTGGCGTCGTCGGGCACCGTGTGCCGCAGCGCCTTGTAGACGTCGGCGAGGTAGCGCAGCACGAGGCCTTCGGAGCGCGCGAGGCCGTAGTGGTTGACGAACTCGACGAAGTTCATCGCCCGCTCGTACATGTCGCGCGCCACCGACTTCGGCGACAGCTCGTGCTCACCGACCCACGGGTGGCCCTTGCGGTAGGTCTCGTAGGCGGCTTCGAGGAGCTCTTCGAGCGGCTTGGGGTGGGTGATCTCCTCCAGCAGCTCCATGCGCTCGTCGTACTCGATGCCGTCGGCCTTCATCTGCGCGACGGCCTCGCCGCGGGCCTTGAACTGCTGCTGCGACAGCACCTGCCGCGGATCGTCCAGTGTGGACTCGATGACGCTGAGCACGTCGAGCGCGTAGGTCGGCGACTCGGAGTCGAGCAGTTCGATGGCGGCCAGCGCGAACGGCGACAGCGGCTGGTTGAGCGCGAAGTCGAACTGCAGGTCCACCGTGACCCGCACCCTGCGGCCCTGCTCGTCCGGCGCGTCGAGCTCCTCGATGACGTCGGCGGCCCGCAGCGCCCGGTAGATCGCGATCGCCCGCAGGATGTGCTTGCGCTGGCTGGCGCGGTCCTCGTGGTTGTCCTCGAGCAGGTGCCGCATCGCCGTGAACGCGTCGGCGTGGGGCCGGTTGATGACGTTGAGCAGCATCGAGTGGCTGACCTTGAAGCTGGAGCGCAGCGGCTCGGGCTCAGCGTCCACGAGCTTGTCGAAGGTCTTCTCGCTCCACGACACGAAGCCCTCGGGCGCCTTCTTGCGCACCACCTTGCGCTTCTTCTTCGGGTCGTCACCGGCCTTGGCCAGCGCCCGCTCGTTCTCGATCTCGTGCTCGGGTGCTTGCACGACCACGAACCCGGCGGTGTCGTAGCCGGCGCGGCCGGCCCGACCCGCGATCTGGTGGAACTCCCGCGCCTTGAGGTGGCGGGTGCGCACGCCGTCGTACTTGGTCAGCCCGGTGATGAGCACCGTGCGGATCGGCACGTTGATGCCGACGCCCAGCGTGTCGGTGCCGCAGATGACCTTGAGCAGCCCGGCCTGGGCGAGCTGTTCGACCAGCCGCCGGTACTTGGGCAGCATCCCCGCGTGGTGCACACCGATGCCGTGCCGGACCAGGCGGGACAGGGTCTTGCCGAAGCCGGCGGTGAAGCGGAAGTCGCCGATCGCCTCGGCGATGGCGTCGCGCTGCTCGCGGGAGGCGACCTTGACGCTCATCAGCGCCTGCGCCTGCTCCAGCGCTGAGGCCTGGTTGAAGTACACGACGTAGACCGGGGCCTGCTGGCCGGACAGCAGCTCCTCGATGGTCTCGTGCAGCGGGGTCTTGGCGTAGCGGAAGTTCAGCGGGATGGGCCGCTCGGCGGAGCTGACCACCGCGGTCTCCCGGCCGGTGCGGCGGGTCAGGTCCTCCTCGAAGAACGAGACGTCACCGAGCGTGGCCGACATGAGCACGAACTGGGCGCGCGGCAGCTCGAGCAGCGGCACCTGCCACGCCCAGCCGCGGTCGGGTTCGGCGTAGAAGTGGAACTCGTCCATCACGACCTGGTCCACGTCGGCGTCGGCGCCGTCGCGCAGCGCGATGTTGGCCAGGATCTCCGCGGTGCAGCAGATGATGGGCGCGTCGGCGTTGACGCTGGAGTCGCCGGTCATCATGCCGACGTTCTCGGCGCCGAAGACGTCGACGAGGCTGAAGAACTTCTCCGAGACCAGCGCCTTGATCGGCGCGGTGTAGAAGCTGCGCTTGCCGGTGGCCAGGGCCGCGAAGTGCGCTCCGGTGGCCACCATGCTCTTGCCCGACCCGGTTGGCGTGGACAGGATCACGTTCGCGCCGGTCACGACCTCCACCAGCGCTTCCTCCTGCGCCGGGTAGAGCTCGATGCCCAGCGAGGTCGTCCATGCGACGAACGCCTCGAACTGGGCGTCGGGATCGGGGTCGCCGGCGGTGAGCGCTGGGAGCTGGTCGGTGAGCTTCATCGTCCCCCCATCGTCCCTGGCCACCCCCGGCGCGGGGCATCCGGGGTGCCGCCGTGCGCTGGTTTCCTCCACACCGGTGTTCTCGCTGGTGGAAGACCGTGGTGATCAGCGACCATGGGGGTCAGCGCAGGTACCGGGCGGAAGGAGGGCACCATGACCACCCGCAACGTGCGCTTCGTCGGCGGACCGCTGGACGGCAGGGTTCAGGACCTGCGCGACCACGAAGCGGTCGCAGGCCGCCTCCTCAAGCACATCCACCTGCACGACGGGCCCAAGATCGAAACCCAGTACGAACTCCACTACACACCCGAGAACGGCTGGGTGTACTTCCTCTGCGGAACCCAGCCGTAGCTGCGCTCGCGCACACACCTCTGACCACTCCGGTTCCGCAGGTCGGACGCCCCGGGTGAACGCCGTTCACCGACCGGAGACACGCGTCACAGGCTTGATCTGTTCCGCTTTCCCATCAGCGGAATACCATCCTTCCCATGGTGGCGCACTCGACGACGAGCGGCGGCCGACCGGAGCTCCCGCTCGCTGCGGAGTTCCCAGAGCCGAGCCGCGAGCAGTGGCAAACCCAGGTCCACAAGGTGCTGAAGCGATCCGGCTTGGTGGGCGAGGAGCCACCTCCAGGGCCGATCGAGGACGTGCTGGCCTCGACGACCCACGACGGGATCCGGGTGCACCCGCTCTACTCCTCCGCACCCGTCGACCCGGGACTGCCCGGCCTGGCGCCCTTCGTGCGCGGCAGCCGACCGCAGGGCGGGGTCACCGAAGGCTGGGACGTGCGGCAGCGCCACGAGCACCCCGACGCCGCCGAGACCAACCGCGAGGTCCTGGCCGACCTCCACAACGGCGTCTCCTCGCTGTGGCTGCGCCTGGGCCCGGCCGGCATCGCCATCGACGACCTGGCCGACGCGCTCAACGGCGTCCACCTGGACATGATCGGCGTGAGCCTGGAGGCGGGCGCCGACTTCGCCGCCGCTGCGCAGGCCTACCTGGACCTGGCCGCCGAGCAGGGCGTCCCCGCCGGTGAGCTGCGCGGCACCCTGGGCGCTGACCCGCTCGGCGTGCTGGCCCGCACCGGCCAGGCCGGTGAACGCGACCCCGCTGTGCACCTCGCGCGGCGCTGCACCACCGAGTTCCCGCACCTCAAGGCCCTGGCCGTGGACGCGCTGCCGTTCCACGACGCGGGCGGTTCCGACGCCCAGGAGCTGGGCTGCTCGCTGGCCGCCGGAGTGACCTACCTGCGGTGGCTGACCGAGGCCGGCATCGACCTCGACACCGCCGCCGGGCAGCTGGAGTTCCGCTACGCCGCCACCGCCGACCAGTTCCTCACCATCGCCAAGCTCCGCGCCGCTCGCCGCCTGTGGGAGCAGGTCACCCGCTCCTGCGGCGTGAGCGAGTCCCGCCGGGCGCAGGTGCAGCACGCGGTGACCTCGCAGGCGATGCTGACCCGCCGCGACCCGTGGGTGAACATGCTGCGCGGCACGATCGCCACCTTCGCCGCGGGCGTGGGCGGGGCTCAGTCGGTGACCACGCTGCCCTTCGACGCCGCGATCGGCCTGCCCGACGACTTCGCCCGCCGCATCGCCCGCAACACCCAGTCGCTGCTGCTGGAGGAGTCCCACCTCGCACAGGTCATCGACCCCGCCGGTGGCTCCTGGTACGTCGAATCGCTCACCGACGAGCTCGCCCGCTCGGCTTGGTCGTGGTTCCAGCGCATCGAAGCCGAGGGCGGACTGCCCGCGGCGCTGGAGTCCGGTCTGGTGGCCGAGGAGCTCGCCGCCACCTGGCAGGAGCGCCGGGACGCGATCGCCCACCGCAGCGACGCCCTCACCGGGGTCAGCGAGTTCCCCGACCTCGACGAAGCTCCGCTGGAGCGCACCCCCGCTCCGCAGCAGCCCGGCGGTGGCCTGCCCGTGCACCGCTACGCCGAGGACTTCGAGGCGCTCCGCGACTCCGCCGACACCCGGCTGGCCGAGACCCGCGAGCGCCCGACGGTGTTCCTCGCCACGCTCGGTCCGCTGGCGGCCCACAACGCGCGCGCCTCCTTCGCCCGCAACCTCTTCGCCGCCGGTGGGCTGGACTGCGCCGAAGCCGGAGCGACGGACTCCACCGACGCGGTGCTGGCCGCCTACACGGGCGCTCCGGTGGTGTGCTTGTGCTCCAGCGACGCGGTCTACGCCGAGCGCGCCGCCGAAACCGCGAAGGCCCTGCGGCAGGCGGGGGCCACGACCGTTCTGCTGGCCGGGAAGCCGAGCGACCACGCCGACGTCGACGGCCACGTCCACGCCGGGTGCGATGCGCTGTCCGTCCTCGACGCCGTGCACGCCGAGTTGGGAGTCCGCTGATGACCCAGATCCCGAACTTCGCCGACATCCCGCTGGAGACCCCGTCGCAGGCGGACGAGGACCGCTGGCGCTCGGAGGTGCTGTCGGCCACGGGCAAGGAGTCCGACGCGCTGGCGTGGGAGGCGCCGGAGGGCATCGAGGTCAAGCCGCTCTACACCGAGTCCGATGTGGACGGTCTGGACTTCCTGTCCACCTACCCGGGCCTCCCGCCGTTCCTGCGCGGCCCGTACCCGACGATGTACGTCAACCAGCCCTGGACGGTGCGCCAGTACGCGGGCTTCTCCACCGCGGAGGCCTCCAACGCCTTCTACCGGCGCAACCTCGCCGCCGGGCAGAAGGGCCTGTCGGTGGCCTTCGACCTGGCGACCCACCGCGGCTACGACTCCGACCACCCGCGCGTCGGCGGTGACGTGGGCATGGCGGGCGTGGCGATCGACTCGATCCTCGACATGCGGCAGCTCTTCGACGGCATCCCGCTGGACAAGATGAGCGTGTCGATGACCATGAACGGCGCGGTGCTGCCGGTCATGGCGCTCTACATCGTCGCCGCCGAAGAACAAGGTGTTGCACCCGAGCAGCTGGCCGGGACCATCCAGAACGACATCCTCAAGGAGTTCATGGTCCGCAACACCTACATCTACCCGCCGCAGCCCTCGATGCGGATCATCTCGGACATCTTCGCCTACACCAGCCAGAAGATGCCGAAGTTCAACTCCATCTCGATCTCCGGGTACCACATCCAGGAAGCCGGAGCCACCGCCGACCTCGAGCTGGCCTACACCCTCGCCGACGGCGTCGAGTACCTGCGCGCCGGACGCCAGGCCGGTCTGGACATCGACTCCTTCGCGCCCCGGTTGTCGTTCTTCTGGGGCATCGGCATGAACTTCGCGATGGAGGTCGCCAAACTCCGCGCCGCACGGCTGCTCTGGTCGAAGTTGGTCAAGCAGTTCGGCCCGGAGAACCCGAAGTCGCTGTCGCTGCGGACGCACTCCCAGACCTCCGGCTGGTCGCTGACCGCGCAAGACGTCTACAACAACGTCGCCCGCACCTGCGTCGAGGCGATGGCCGCGACGCAGGGCCACACCCAGTCGCTGCACACCAACGCGCTCGACGAAGCCCTCGCCCTGCCGACGGACTTCTCCGCGCGCATCGCCCGCAACACCCAGCTGGTGCTGCAGCAGGAATCGGGCACCACCCGCGTCATCGACCCGTGGGGCGGCAGCTACTACCTGGAGCGGCTCACCCAGGACCTCGCCGAACGCGCGTGGGCCCACATCACCGAGGTCGAGGACGCCGGGGGCATGGCCCAGGCCATCGACGCCAGCATCCCCAAGCTGCGCATCGAGGAAGCCGCCGCCCGCACCCAGGCGCGCATCGACTCCGGGCGCCAGCCGCTCATCGGCGTCAACAAGCACCGCTACGACGGCGACGAGCAGATCGAGGTCCTCAAGGTCGACAACGCCGACGTCCGCAACCAGCAGCTGGAGAAGCTCCGCCGGTTGCGCGAGGAGCGGGACACCGAGGCCTGCGAGGACGCGCTGCGGCGGCTCACCGCGGCGGCCGAGGCGTCGCTGTCCGACGAGCGGCCGAACGACCTCGCCCACAACCTGCTCGCGCTGGCCGTCGACGCCGCCCGCGCCAAGGCCACGGTCGGGGAGATCTCGGACGCGCTGGAGAAGGTCTTCGGCCGCCACTCCGGCCAGATCCGTACGATCACCGGCGTGTACCGGGAGGAATCGGGAGAATCCGACCAGCTGGAGACCGCGCGCCAGCAGGTCGAGGAGTTCGCCGAGGCCGAAGGCCGCCGGCCGCGCATCCTGGTCGCCAAGATGGGCCAGGACGGCCACGACCGCGGGCAGAAGGTCATCGCCACCGCCTTCGCCGACCTCGGCTTCGACGTCGACGTGGGCCCGCTGTTCCAGACGCCCGCCGAGGTCGCCCGTCAGGCCGCCGAAGCCGACGTGCACATCGTGGGCGTTTCCAGCCTCGCCGCCGGTCACCTCACCCTGGTGCCCGCCCTGCGCGAGGAGCTGGCGGCCGTCGGTCGCGAGGACATCATGATCGTCGTCGGCGGCGTCATCCCGCCCGCCGACTTCGACGCGCTGCGCCAGGCCGGCGCCTCGGCGATCTTCCCGCCCGGCACCGTGATCGCCGATGCCGCCACCGGGCTCCTCGACGAACTCCGCACCCGCCTCGAGCACTGATGCCACGCAAGATCGATGTCCACGACTACGCCGAGGGCGTCCTCAACGGCTCGCGCACGAAGCTCGCGCAGGCCATCACCCTCGTGGAGTCCACCCGCGCCGACCACCGCTCGTCGACGCAGGAGCTGCTCACCGAGCTGCTCCCGCACACCGGCGGGGCGCACCGGGTCGGCATCACCGGTGTGCCCGGCGTGGGCAAGTCGACCTTCATCGAATCGCTGGGCACGATGCTCACCGAGCAGGGCCACCGGGTCGCGGTGCTGGCCGTGGACCCGTCCTCGACCCGCAGTGGCGGCAGCATCCTCGGCGACAAGACCCGCATGGGCCGCCTGGCCTCCGACCCGTCGGCGTTCGTGCGGCCCTCGCCCGCAGCGGGCACGCTCGGCGGCGTCGCGCGCGCGACTCGCGAGACGATCCTGCTGATGGAAGCCGCGGGCTACGACGTGGTGCTGGTCGAGACCGTCGGCGTCGGCCAGTCCGAGGTGACGGTGGCCGGCATGGTCGACTGCTTCCTGCTGCTGTCGCTGGCCCGCACCGGCGACCAGCTGCAGGGCATCAAGAAGGGCGTCCTGGAGCTCGCCGACATCATCGCCGTCAACAAGGCCGACGGTGAGCACGAGGTGGAGGCCAAGAAGGCGGCTCGCGAACTCCGCAGCGCGCTGCGCCTGCTCACCCCGGCCAGCGCCTCCTGGACGCCGCCGGTCCTGACCTGCAGCGGCTTGCGGTCCCTGGGGCTGGACACCCTCTGGGAGCAGGTCAACCGGCACCGCGAAACGTTGACCGAGACCGGCGAGCTCGCCGCCAAGCGCAGCCGTCAGCAGATCGAATGGACCTGGTCGATGGTCCGGGACCAGCTCATGTCGGACTTCACCCACGACCCCGATGTCCAGTCGATCCTGCCCGACGTCGAATCCCGGGTCGCCGAAGGCAAACTCCCCCCGGCGCAAGCAGCCCGAACCCTCCTCGACACCTTCCGCCGCTCCTGACCCACCAGTGCGCTCCGCTGCGTCGTGACGGTGGTGTTCACGTCCTCGGAGGCGGCCGCCGTTCTGCCACCGCCGCGCCTCGTGACCGGATCATCTCGGTGATCCGTCCCCCGATCACCGCGGTTTCGCGTGCGCTCATCGCCAGATGAGCTGGCTCCCGGGGGAACCTCAAACCTGCAGGCGTTCCACCCGCAAGCCGCTTCAGGTTCGAGGAGCACCTCCTCGCGTGGACGTGAAAGTGAAGAGCCGTGGGATTCCGGTGGCCGTTCACCGCCGTGCGTTCCGCTCACCGAGCATCCTGGTCGAGACTCCGACTCGGAATGAGCGCGGTTCGTGTGAGGAGTTTTCGGGAGGATCCGTCACTCACCGACCAGGAGGACCACAATTCCCGGCGCCACACCGAAAACCGCGCTGCCCGGCCTCCTGACAGCGCCGTGGTCCGCTCCTCCCGAGGAACCGGCTTCGGCACCGATGTCGACGACGAGCGCTGCCTCGGACGGGGTTCGAGGGATCTTCCGCCCGGAAATCTCGGCAATCCGTTGGCTGAAAACCGGGGTGATCCGGTCACCCTGGTGGGGACCCCGGCCGACGTACGGGATTTCCCGGGTCGATACTGAGTGGGTCATGGCGTCGTGCGCGAACCCGGGACGGTGAACGTATGCGGATCAAGGTTGATCCGGACTCCGATGTGCCGCCCTTCGAGCAGGTGCGGTCCAGCATCGCGGAGCAGATCACCTCAGGGGAGCTCGCGGTGGGGACGAAGCTGCCCACCGTGCGGGCCCTGGCCGCCGAGCTCGGGATCGCGGCGAACACCGCCGCGAAGGCGTACCGCGAACTCGAACGGGCGGGACTGATCGAAACACGCGGACGCGCGGGAACTTTCGTCAGCGACGCCGGCGACCAGGCGGCCGCGCGAGCCGCCGAGGCGGCGCAGACCTACGCGAAGATCACTCACGCACTCGGGATCCCCAAGAACGAAGCGCTCGCGATCGTGCAAGCCGCCCTGAAGGTCTGAAGCCCCCTTCAGCGATGCGGCGGAGCCGCTGGCGCTCGGCTCGCACCGCACGTGTCGAGCGGCTTCGTGGAGACGGAGGCGTGCGCTCTGGGCTTGCGGCCCGCACCGCCCCGCGACGCAGGTTCTGAGCAGAAGTAGGAACGGATCCAGAAGTGCGGCGGGGCCGCGTTCACTTCCACCACCTGAGGCGCTTGCCCGCTGCGGGTTCTGAGCGCCTTCGTGGCGAGCGGGCCGGGACGCCGTGCACCGGACTTGCATCAGGAGCGGCGCACGGAGTCCACGGAGGCGTTCAGGTTCCGCCACCCCGCACCGCCGAGCACAGCGATTCGTGAACAGCTCCTAGCCGATCTCCTCCTGCAACGCTCGCATGGTGGCGATCTCGTCCTGCTGCGTGGCCAGGACGTCCTGAGCCATCTCGTGGACCTGCTCGTCGCGCCCGGTGGTCAGCAGCTGCGTCGCCATCGTCACCGCACCCTCGTGGTGCGCGATCATCAACTGCAGGAACAGCCGGTCGTAGTCGGCACCGCGTGCGGCTGCGAGCTGCGCGAGCTGCTCCGGCGTGGCCATGCCCGGCATCACACCGTGGTGATGCCCGCCCTGCCCGCCGTGCCCAACGCCCCGGGTGTCCAGCCAGCCCTGCATCATCCCGATCTCCGGCGCCTGCGCGCCGCTGATGCGGTCGGAAAGGGCGCGCAGCTTCGCGTTCTGCGCGCGCTCGGCCGTCAGCGCGGTCATCTCCACGGCCTGCTGGTGGTGGGCGATCATGCCGCGCAGGTAGTCGACCTCCACCTGGCTCGCGCCGCCCCGGTCCGGTTCGGCGCTGGCGACCACCTGCGGCTGGTCCCCGGGCGCTCCCGGCAGCACCACCGGAGGACCCGGGGGTGCGGGCTGTTCTCCTGCGCACCCGGCCGCGACGGCCGTGACCAGAACCAGGGTTCCCAGCCTCCACATGCGCGCCATCTTCGCCCTTTCTGGGAAAACCGTGAAAAAACGCCTGTTCCGGGCTCAATCTGGCAACACGATACTGGCATGGTGCGGTTGCTGGAAACCGCTGTCGACGGCTGCCGATCAGGCGGCGGCGACCACGTCGAACCAGGGGGTTGATCGGTCTTGTTCCCGAAGCCAACCGTTCGGAAGCGCGCCGTGGGCGCGGCGATCGGAGCGCTGGTGCTGGGCTTGTCGCTCGCGCCGGCGACCTCCGCGACACCACCGAGCGACGGCCCCGAGCAGTACTCCACCCAGACGGTCGCGGGCCCGAGGTCCGAGATCGACAAGAGCGACAACATCGAGCACCTGGCGAACCTGCCCAAGCAGGCCCCCTTCAACACGGTGGAGGCCTTCGGCACGGACATCGCGTTCCAGAAGAACATCGCCTACGTCGGCAACTACGACGGTTTCGTCGTCTACAACATCGCCAACCCGAAGAAGCCCCGCATCGTCACCCAGGTGCAGTGCCCGGGCGGTCAGGGTGACATGTCGGTGTCGGGGAACCTGCTGTTCGTCTCCACCGACTACCCGCGCACCAACAACACCTGCACCAGCGAGGCGACCGACTCCGCGGACCCGAACGCCTGGGAAGGCATGAAGGTCTTCGACATCAGCAATCCCACCAAGCCTCGCTACGTCTCGTCGATCGCGACCGACTGCGGCTCGCACACCCACACCCTCGTGCCGGACAAGACCGACGAGAACGTCTACCTCTACGTCTCCTCGTACGGCCCGAAGGCGGAGTTCCCGAACTGCCAGCCGCCGCACGACAAGATCTCCATCATCAAGGTCCCGCGGGCCAACCCGGCGGCTCCCGAGGTGGTCAACGCCCCGGTGCTGTTCCCGGACGGTGGTAACCCCGGTCAGCCGGACGGTGTCCGGGAGACCTCGGGCTGCCACGACATCACGGTGTTCCCGTCGAAGGACCTCGCGGCCGGTGCGTGCATGGGTGACGGCGTGCTGTTCGACATCTCCGACCGGGAGCACCCGCGGGTGATCGACCAGGTCCGGGACGACACGAACTTCGCGTTCTGGCACAGCGCCACGTTCAACAACGAGGGGACCAAGGTCGTCTTCACCGACGAGCTCGGCGGTGGCGGTGCCGCGACCTGCAACGAGGCCACCGGCCCCACGCGGGGCGCCAACGGCATCTACGACCTCACCGGTTCGGGCACCGACTCGAAGCTGGCGTTCAAGAGCTACTACAAGATCCCGCGGCACCAGGCCGACACCGAGAACTGCGTGGCGCACAACGGTTCTCTGATCCCCGTGGCCGGTGGTGACTTCATGGTCCAGGCCTGGTACCAGGGCGGGATCTCGGTGTTCGACTTCACCGACTCCACCAAGCCGCAGGAGATCGCCTACTTCGACCGATCGGCGTTCAACCCGAACGAGCTGCAGACGGCGGGCTCGTGGTCGGCGTACTACTACAACGGCCACATCTACTCCAGCGGCATCCAGGAGGGCCTGGACGTCCTCGACCTCCGCGACGAACGGACGGACTCCGCCAAGGAGGTCCGCTACCAGGAGTTCAACCCGCAGACCCAACCCGTCTACGAGAACTGACGCTCCACTCCGCGAAGGCTCCCGCTGCACTCCCGCAGCGGGAGCCTTCTTCGCGTTCCCGGGAGCTCACGCGGCGGCGAGGTGGTCCGGGACGTCGAAGGACAGCAGCGGGTTCCCCAGGTGCGGGCCTGCGGCGACAGCGCACCCGATGTCCCGCCAGAGCGCCAGCTGTTCTTCGGACCCGACGTGGTCGACGCCGAGGACGACGCCGTTCATCAGCGGGATCAACCCGCGGAGAGCCTGGATCTCGGGCACGTCCGGGGTCTCGGCCTCGTGCACCATCCGGACGATGTCGTGCGAGAGCCGCACCGAGTCCACCGGCATCTCGCGGAGCAACCGGAGCTCGCCCGGGGAGCCGGTGAAGTCGTGCAGCGAGGCCTGGATCCCGCGCGAGGCCAAGTGCCGGAGGTTCTCCCGCGCTTCGTCGTCCTCGCTGATCGCGGCGATCGGCATGCACAGCCGCAACCAACGCGGATCGAGCTCGGAGCTGTCGAGGACCTTGTGCACCACGGCCGCCAGGTCCGGGTCGCGTCCCTGGTTCGGGCTCAGCGACACCGACAACCGCACCCGGTGCCCGTCGGCGTGCCACTCCGCCAGCTGCTGCCACGCGGTCTGCAGCAGCCAGTCGCGCAGCAGCAGCGTGACCCCGGACCGCTCCGCCAGCCGCACGCAGTCGGCGTGCTCGATCACGCCGAACTCCGCGGTGTCCCAGCGGAACTCGGCTTCGAGGGTGCACAGCTCGCGGCCGGGGAGGCGTCGCTGCGGGCGGTAGACGACGTCGAACTCGCCCAGCTCCAACCCGCCCGGCATGATCGCGGCGAGCTGGCTCTCCTCGCGCTCCTCCGGGGCCAGGTCCGGGTCGAACAGCTCCCACTGCCGCTTGCCCGCGGCCTCCGCCCGGCGCAGCGCGACGTCGGCGGCCCACAGCATGTTCGGCGCATCGGCCTCCGCCACCCCCCGCTGCACCACCCCGATGCTGGCCGAGGCCGCGATGCCGCGGTCGCCGACGTAGACGGGTTCGGCGAGCAGCTCGTTGATCCGCTGCGTCATCTCCGGGACGCCCGGCGTGCCGTCCTGCTCCCAGACCAGCAGCGCGAACTCGGTGCCGCCGAAGCGCGCGACCAGCGCCTCCTCGTCTTCGACGAGGTGTTCCAGGCGACGAGCGACGGTGCGGATCAGCTGGTCGCCGACGGGGTAGCCGAGCCCGTCGTTGATCAGCTCGAACCCGTCCAGGCCCAGCTGGTAGAGCGCCAGCCTGGCGTCGCGGGGCAGGTTGACCAGCGCGGCCTCCAACCGGGTGTGGAAGAAACCGCGGTTGGGCAGCCCGGTCAGCGCGTCGTGCAGCGCCTGGTGCTGGAAGCGGTCCTGCAGCAGGTGCAGCTCGGTGATGTCCTCGACCATCGTGACCACGCCGCTCGGCGCGCCGTCGGCGCCGCGCAGCACGGACACGCCCAGGTAGCACCACGCGGCCTCGCCGTCGGCGCGCACCAGGCGCTTCCGGTCGTTGATCCGCCGCGCGCTGCCGCCCTCGATCAGCTCGCGGTAGGAGGCGCTGAGGTACTCGGCGTCCTCGGGGTGGAAGAGCCGGTCGATGGTCATCGGTGCCAGATCGTCGGCGCGGTACCCGAGCACCTGCCCGAACGCCGGGTTGACTTGCAGGAACTTGCCTTCGAGGTCGCTGATCGCGACGCCGATCGGGGTGGAGGTGAACACCTCCCTGAACCGCGCTTCGCTGGCCTTGAGCTCGCGGTCGGCCCGGAGCTTCGACATCACCAGCGCCTTGTTCAGCGTCTCCTGCTGGGTGAGGATGTTCTCCCGGTCCGCAGCCGAGTACCCGGCGGCGATCTCGGTGAGCACCGACAGCAGCACGTCGACCTCGACGTCGTCGGCGAGCAGCGCGTCCTGGAGGATTCGAAGGCTGACCGACAGGCTGTCCTCACCGGTGGCGTGGATCTCGACGAGCCGATCGCCCACGACGCGGCCGACCTCCACCGCCGTCGCGCGGTCGTCGAGCGCGGCGAGGACCTGGTCCAGCAGGTCGGCCAAGGACTTCTCGACGTCGACGCGGTCGAGGGGGAGGAAGGAGGTCTTGCGGAGCTCGGAGGCCCACCGGCGGGCTACCTCGGCCCGCCACCCGGATCCCGGCGGTAGATCGTCCGGATCACCCTCGCGCATCTCACCCGTCCGTCGGCGTCAACCTGGCGCAGCGAATCGACCCGCGCCGTCCCCGGGGGCGCGCTCCCGCACAGGATACCGGGCGCGCGCCACCAGGACGTCGTGGCGGTCACATCGGGATCGATCAACTCGGCGGTGATCAGTGCGCTGCTTCGAGCGTCTCCCCGTCGGCGACCAGGGCGTCGAGCTTCGCGGTGTCGTCCTGGTCCAGTGCGAGCCGGCCGGCCGCGGTGTTCTCCTCCAGGTGCCCCACCGAGGAGGTACCGGGGATCAGCAGGACGTTCGCGGAGCGGTGCAGCAACCAGGCCAGCGACACCTGGGCCTGCGTGGCGCCGTGCTTGTCGGCGACGGACTTGAGCACCTCGTCGCCGCGCGCCCGGCTGTCGGTGAAACCGGAGCCCAGCGGGAAGAACGGCACGAACCCGACCTCGGCTTCAGCGGTGGCGCGCAGCAGCTCCGCCGACGTGCGGTTGACCACGTTGTAGAGGTTCTGCACCGCGGCGATCGGGGTGATCGCACGAGCTTCCCGGAAGTGGTCCGGCTCCACGTTGGACAGACCGATGTTGCGGATCAGGCCCTGCTCCTTGAGCTCGTGCAGCGCTCCGACCTGGTCGGTGAAGGCGATGCCCTCCTGCAGACCCATGTCGCGCAGGTAGACCAGGTCGAGGACGTCGACCTTCAGCCGCCGCAGGTTGTCGTGCACCTGGGCGCGCAGCGCGTCCGGGTGGTTCAGCGGCAGCCAGTTCGCCTTGTCGTCGCGGTAGGCGCCGATCTTGGTCGCCAGAACGAGGCCCGAGTCGTAGGGGTGCAGCGCTTCGGCGATGAGCTCGTTGACCACCCACGGGCCGTAGAAGTCGCTGGTGTCGATGTGATCGATGCCGAGCTCGACGGCGCGCCGCAGGACCGCGATCGCCTTCTCCCGATCCGCGGGCGGGCCGAAGACACCCGGTCCGGCCAGCTGCATCGCACCGAAACCCACGCGGTTGACCGTCACATCCGCGCCCAGCGGGAACTTGCCACCCAAAGCATTCGCAGTCGTCACGCCGCGATGCTGCTAGAAAACCGCCCCACCGGCAAGCGGCAGCGCCGAGGACCATCCCCGAGAAAGCGGCGAAGCACTCTTCCCACGCGCACCTCAACCCACCGCAAGTCCAAGGCGGCGACCAGCGACACCCCAGTCCAGGTGCGGAACTCAACCCCTGCAGGTTCGAGGCGGCGACCAGCGACACCCCAGTCCAGGTGCGGAACTCAACCCCTGCAGGTTCGAGGCGGCGACCAGCGACACCCCAGTCCAGGTGCGGAACTCAACCCCTGCGGGGTTCACAGCGGCGAACGGCGGCCACCGCGCCGTTCAGTTGAGGGACCCAGCCGGCACCGCCGCAGTTCGAGGCGGCCCGCGGCGGCAGCCGCGTCTTCAGGTGCGGGACTCACCTCGCACCGCCGCAGGTTCTGAGCGGCGTCGTGGCGAGCACGCCGTGACGCCGCGCATCGACATGCTCGAGGAGCGGCGCACGGAGTCCACGAAGCCACTCCGGTCCCGCCACCTGCACCGCCACGCACAGCGACCCCTCCTTTCCCCTAGACCTGGGGCATGAGGAGTAGCCAGTAGCCTCCTACTAGCAGTGACGCGACGCCGACGAGGAACCACAGCAGCATCCACGCACCCGCGGCGACGCCGGTGAGCCGGGCCAGCTGGTCGGCGTCGGAGTCCCCCGCGCGTCCGCGGCGACGCTTGCGCCCCAGCTCGTTGAGCGGGCGCAGTCCACCAACGAGCAGGAACCAGCACAGCAGCGCCGCGCACAGCGCCTGCCAGGACGGGGTGGCGAAGTACGACACCGCGCCGAGCGCACCGCCGGTGAGCAGCACCGAGAGCACGCCGTAGGCGTTGCGCACGGCGAGCAGCATCAGCACCAGCAGCGCGATGCAGCCCCAGAGCATCCAGCTCTCCCGGTCCGAGGTCACCAGCCACGCGCCGCCCAAACCCAGCAGCGACACCGCCGGGTAGCCGGCGAGCAGAGTCAGGACCATGCCCGGACCGTGCGAGCGGCCGGTCGAGACCGTCAGCCCCGAGGTGTCGGAGTGCAGCCGGATCCCGTTGAGCTTGCGGCCGCTGAGCAGCGCCACCACCGCGTGCCCGCCCTCGTGGGCGATCGTCACGACGTTGCGCAGGGGTAACCAGGTGCCGCGGTTGAGCACCAGGACGAGCGCGATCAGCCCGGCGATGAGCGCGGCGACGTTCCCGGAGTCGAGCAACCGAGCGGTCGCGTTCCGCACCAATTCGTCCACAACGGATCCGACCTACTAGACGACGAAGAACCGCGCCCACCCTACTTCCCGCCTCCAGACCGCTTCCGCTGCAGCGGGAGCGGAGGTGTGCGGAGTCCCGCGCGCCACTTCCGACGCACGGGACCCGCAGGCGTCGAGGTCAGTTGACGGGGTGCGGCGAAGCCGCTGTCTTCAGGTGAGGGGCTCGACCGGCACCGACGCAGTTCTGTGCGACTTCGTGAGGAGCACGCCGTGACTCGAATGCTCGAGGAGCCGCTCAGGTTCCGTCACGCGGATCGCCCCCGAACGGTCAGCTGAAGTAGTTCGGGACGTCGAGCACGCCACCTGCGGCTTCGAACTCGTCACGGACCGCGTCGCGCAGGTCACCGTCGGCGAGGTAGTCCACCGCGGTGAGCGCCAGGCCGATGGCGCCGTCGACCACGGCCGCATCCCCGGCGCCGGAACCCGCTGCGGCGGCGAAACCTTCGGTGTGCAGCGACAGGTTCGCGTCTCCCAGCCCGATCATCGGGTGGATGGAGGGGATCCGGAAGCTGAGGTTGCCGAGGTCCGTGGAACCGGTCAGGTAGTCCGGGACGACGCCCCGCGGCAGGGAGGTGCGCCCGCGCCTGCTCTGGTGCCCGGCCCACCGCGCGGCGAGCGTGTCGTTGTGCCGGATGGGCAGGTAGGCGGGGTTGTGGTCCCAGTGGAGCTCGACGCCGCAGCCGGTCATCTCCGCTGCACCGTGCGCGATCGACTCGACTCGCCGCGCGAGGTCGTGCAGCGAACCGGGCTCGGCGGAGCGCACGTAGAACAGCGCCGCGGCCCGGTCGGGGACGACGTTGGGGCGCTTGCCGCCGTCGGTGATCACACCGTGGATGCGGTCGGTGGAGGGCATGTGCTGGCGCAGCGCCGCGATGCCCTGGTAGGTCGCCACGACGGCGTCCAACGCGTTGCGGCCCATGAACGGCTGGGCCGAGGCGTGCGCGGCCACGCCGTGGAAGACGATCTCCACCTGCCTGCGACCGAGGAACGGGTGCGTGGCGATGTCGTGCGAGAACGGGTGCACCATCACCACGGCGTCGACGTCGTCGAACACCCCGGCCCTGGCCAGGTGCTCCTTGCCGCCGCCGCCCTCTTCGGCCGGGGTGCCGACGAGGCTGACCCGTCCGCCGGTGCGCTCCACGGCCTCGGCTGCGGCGAGGAACCCGCCGACGCCGGCCGCGCAGATGATGTTGTGCCCGCAGCCGTGCCCGATGCCCGGCAGCGCGTCGTACTCGGCCAGCACCGCCACGTGCGGACCGCCGCTGCCGGTGCTGGTGCGCAGCGCGGTGTCCAGCCCGCCGACGCCGACCTCGACGTCGTGGCCGAAGCGCCGCAGCAGCTCGGCCGTCTGAGCGACCGAGCGGTGCTCGGCGTAGCCCTCCTCCGGATGGGCGTGCAGGTCGTGGCTGAGGTCGAGCAGGTCGGCCCGGTGCTCGGTGACCCACTTCTCGGTCTCGGCGAGCAACGCCGCGTCCGCGCCGCGGTGCGCGGAGCGGAGGGGTTCGGCCGAGGCCACGGCCTTCTCGGTGGCGGCGGAGACCGCGCGCAGGTAGGACTCATCGGGCTGAACGGGCTGTGTCACACCTCGACCTTAAGTCGCCGAATGGTCCTCCACGACACCCTGGTGCCACCGCTCAGGGTCGTTCCGGCGGCGGCAGGACGCGGTGCGCCAAGATCGTCCCGCCCACCACGGCGGCCGGGATGACCAGCAGCTGCAACACGGGAACCAGGCACAACAGGTACGCCGGGAGCCCGAACCCGAGGGTCATGGCCTTGTGCTCGCGCAGCCTGCGGTGGCGCTCGCCGAAGGCGAGCCCGCGCCGCTGGAAGACCAGCCCCACCATCTCCAGGCTGATCACCCACGCGCCGAAGACCGCGCCCAGCACCACGCCGGCGACCTGCCCGGCGACCGGGATGAACCCGATGACCAGCAGCACGACCGCTCCGACGAGTGCCACGACGACGAGCTTCAGCGAGTCCCGCACTCCCCTGCCGAACTGCCGGACCACCCCGGCACCGTCACCTGAGGTGTCCAGTCCCAGCTGTTCTTCGGCCTTCTCGGCGATGTGCTCGTAGAACGGGCCGCCGATCAGCAGGGTGAGGGCGATGAACGAGATCGACCCCAGCACCGCGGCAGCCCCGACCAGTGCGATGGCGAGCAGGACGCGCAGACCCGTGCGGGCGAACTCGGTCCACCCGTCGGCGAACGGGGTCATCCACGTCACCAGGTCGGTGCTCGAGTAGATCAGCACGCCGAGGCTCGCCAGCAGCAGCACCGCGCTGATCAGGGCGGGAAGCGCGCCGAGCAGCAGCAGTTTCGGGCTGCGCAGGATCAGGCCCACACCGGAGCCCAAGGTGCGGATCCCGGTGGCGAACGAACTCATGCGCGGACTCCTGTGGTCGACCGTTCCTCCACCACGGCGCCGGTGACCCCGCGCCGTGGTGGTGTACGGGTCTGATCTTCCTCGCCCGCGCCACGGAGGAGGACGGCCCCTCCGGTGAGCAGATTCACCGATCTCCGACGGGGTGGTCCTGCGATCAGTTAGGTTAGCCTTCCTTGTGTCAAGACTTCGGGCAGCGCCCGAACCGGATGTGAAGGACTCGGTGATGACTCCTCCCCCCAGCGTGATCGGCCGTCGGGGCTTCCTGGTGGGCGCGACGGGACTCGTCGCGGCGGGCCTGGCCGCCTGCGGCAGCGGTGGTGGTGCGAGCCCGGGCGGGAGCACCCCGTCCGGACCTGGCTTCCCGGTGCGCATCCCGAGCCGCCACGGCGTGGCCGAGATCCCCGCGGCACCGCAGCGCGTGGTCAGCCTGGGGATCACCGACCACGACGTGCTGCTGCCGCTGGGCGTCATCCCGGCCGGGCTGACCGGGTGGGGTCCGTGGGAGAGCGGCGTCGGCCCGTGGGTGGAGTCCTTGCTGGGAGGGCAGCGTCCGAAGGTCCTCGGCAGCGAGGTCGACGTCGAGGGCGTCATCGCGCTGGAACCCGAAGCCATCCTCGCGGTCCAGAGCGCGCTGACCTCGGAGCAGTACAAGCGGCTCAACACCTTCGCCCCGGTCGTGGCGCAGCCGCCGGGTTCCACCGACTACGGCGTCAACTGGCGCGTCCAGGCCGAGACCATCGGCCATGCGCTGGGCAAGCAAGCCGAGGTCACGCGAATCCTCGAGCAGACCCAGGCCCGCATCGACGAAACCCGCCGGGCCAACCCGCTCTTCGAGGGCAAGACGCACGTCGTGGTCCGCACCGACTCCGCAGGCACCTACGCCGCGTACACCAAGCAAGACGCCCGCACGGCTCTGCTGGAGCAGCTCGGGCTGACGTTGTCGCCGACGATCGAGGGGTTGGACAGCGGCGGCAGGTTCAACGTCAAGGTCAGCAAGGAGCAGGTCTCGCTGCTCGACGCCGACGTCGTCATCGTCACCACGGCCAAGGCCACCGACGTCGAAGCGGTCCAGAACGACCCGCTGCTCAACAACCTCCCGGCTGCCAAGCGCGGTGCGCTCGTCCTGCTGGACGACTACAACCTCACCATGGCCCTGGGCTCGGCGACCGTCTCCAGCATCCCCTACGCCCTGGACCACCTCACCCCCAAGCTCGTCAACGCCCTGACCTGACCCCAGGGGGAGCACACCGCGTGGGGTGTCCTCCGAGCTCCTGGAGGACACCCCGCGCGAAGTCCACCGCCGTCCCCGCAAGCCCCACCAACGGCGCGAAGAGGTCCCGCACCGGGCGGTTCTCGACCTCCCACACGCACGAAGCGCACCCCCGGAACCCCTCGAGCTTCCCGCGACGTTCGACCGATCCCGAAGGTCCCCCGTCGAACTTCTCGCGAAGTTCGACGGCACCTGACATCGGCGTCCCCGAGTCGGCATCGACGAGTCGGCCTGACGCGCGGTGTGCAGAACGTGCGCATCCGGCATGTTCGACATGAACACGCCAAGACGCGCCCGGGAACTCGCCCTACCGGGCGTCACCCAGGAATTTCGCGCCACACGTCCCCAGCCCCCGCGGCGGCACGACGCTGCAACACAGCCGTGCCGCATCACGGCGACCACCCCACACACGAGAAGCGCACCTCACAGCGGTCGAACTTCGCGCGAAGTTTCGAGGGCGGGGCTCTCCCGTCGAACTTCGCGCGAAGTTCGACGGGAGCTGGCATCGGTGTCCCCTGTCGGGATTGGCGTGTCCGGGTCACGCGCGGAGTTCACGCGAGTGTCCCTGCGGCGAAGGGCACGACCATCAAGCAGGCGACCCCGGTGCTGGCCGCTCGCGGCGAAGGGGTCTACCTCGGGTGGCGCACGGGTGCGGAGCGTGCGCGCCCCGGCGTGTCCAGCGTGGACACACCAAGACGCTCGCCGGAAGTCCGTCCTTCCGGGCGTGACCCGGACGTTTCGCGTGCCTGGACGACGCTGCACACAGCTCCGCCGCATCACCGCGACCACCTCGCACACGAGAAGAGCCCCCACAGCGTTCAAAATCCTCGCGAAATTCGGGGCGGGACTCACCCTTCGAACTTCTCGCGAAGTTCGAGGGCGGGGCTCTCCCGTCGAACCTCGCGCGAAGTTCGACGGGAGGTGGTGTCGGCGTCCCGAGTTGGCGTCGGCGTGTTGGGGTGACGTGCGGAGTGTCGAGCGTGCGCGTCTCGGCGCGACGTGGACACGCCGAGACGCGCGCTCGGTTCTCGCCCTCCGGTGCGTCACCCGGGATTGTCGCGCCAGAGGTCCGCCCGCCAAGGTCGCGAGGTTGCGCGCGACTTGGTCGGGGTCAGGCCTTGAGGGAGTCGACGAGGTCGGTCCACGGCTCCCACGGCGCTCCGGGTTCGGGTCGGGTGGCCGTGACCATGTCACCGTCGTGCCCGACCGCGAAGAGGGTGCAGGCGCCGTCCGGGCGGCTGATCGCGACCGGATCCCCCGCAAGCTCACCGCCGAGGTCGGTCCAGGCCGTCCAGCCGCCGTGGGCCGACTGCTGCTCGGCGGTGTGGATCGAGCCGGTGGTGTCGCGGACGAACACCTCGAGGCGCCCGTCGGGGGTGAGCCCGATGGCCGGAGTCCCGGCGAAATCACCGCCCAAGCCGGACCAGGCGCCGCCGTCCTCGGGCCGCTCGAGGCTGTAGAGCTGCTCGTCGTCGCCGACCGCGAACAGCACCGTCACACCGTTCGCGAGGGTGACCACCACCGGGTCGCCGGCCATGCTGCCGCCGAGGCTCTTCCACTCCGACCAGCCCGCGCCCGCGGTGCCGTGCGTGGACATCACGACCTCGCGCTGGGCGTTGCGGGCGAACACGGACACGGTCCCGCCCCGGCCGAGCGCCACCGCCGGACGGCCGACCAGGTCACCGCCGTGGTCGTCCCAGTCGGTCCAGTGGCCACCGCGACCCGCCTGCGCAGCCGTGTGCAGCGTGCCGTCCTTGCCAACGGCGAACAGCGCGAGGGCGCCGTCCGGCCGCAGCACCGCCACCGGGTCCTCGGCGATCTGACCGCGCAGACCGATCCACGGGCCCCACTTGGCACCGTGCTGCGGGCACGAGGACGTGATCACCTCTCCGTTGCGGTCGCGGACGAACACCGCCATGCCACCGGACGGTTCACGCACCACGACCGGACGCCCCGCCGGCTCGCCACCGATGCCCAGCCAGCCGACCCAGTCCCCACCGGGCGCGACCTGCCAGGCGGTGACGACCTCACCCGAGGTCGACGTCGCGAACGCCGACAGCGCCCCATCGCGCCCGGGCAGGATCCCGGTCCCGTACACCGTCGGCACCACCGGCTCCGGCGCGGGCGGCGGCGTAGGAGCGGGCGGCTGCTGCGGTGGTGCCGGAGGCCGTCCTTGGTGCGGCGGCTGGGGCGGAGCCGAGGGCTGCTGAGGCGGCGCTGGCGGCTGTCCCTGGCCCGGAGGAGCCGGAGCCGGCGGCTGCGGCGGCTGGCCCTGCTGCGGCGGTTGCGGCGGGCCGGGCGGAGGCGGGACCGGGGCAGGAGGGGCTTCTTCAGCGGCCACCGCGCGCGAGGTCCAGTCGAGGAGCTTCGTCGCGTCACCTTCCCGCTCGTGGTACTTGCCCCTGAGGTCCCGCTGCGGTCGCTGCACGTCCGCTGCGACCTGGCCAGCGTTGTACTGCGGATCCTCCCGATCCACGACGACGGCGCGCTCGAAGTACTCCTGGCTCGCGTGCCTGACGTCCATGCATTGCTCGACCGATCCCCAACCTTGGGACGGACGCTGCTGGAACACCCCGACCGAATCGCGGTCGCCGTGGTTGAGGTTGCGCATCTGCGTCTCGACGAGGCCGGTCTCGAAGGCGGAAAGCATGACCTTCGGCGAGACACGCATGTCCCGACCAACCCGGAAGATGGTCTTGCAGACCTCCGGGTCCCACGGCATGTTCCCGAACGGCCACGGCGGCGCCGCCTGGGGCGGCTGGCCCTGCGGTGGCTGAGGCTGCGGCGGTTGCCCCTGGGGCGGCTGGGGTGGTTGGCCCTGCGACGGCTGAGGCTGAGGCGAAGGTGGCGGCGGTGGTGCTTGTTGGGCCGCACCGGTCAGGCTCGGGAGGTTCCACGGCCGCCGGTCGTCACACGCCGGTGAGTCCATCACCGAGATGTGGAAGTGCTGGGTGTGCGGGTTGCTGCCGTGGTACTTGGTCCACTGCCAAGGGCTCTGCCCCGGACGGCTGTCCATGATCAGGCCGTTGGCGATCACGTACTTGATCCGCGGGTCGCGGCTGGCCGCGAGCTCGTCGGTGATCCGATCGATGTCGACACCGTTCTGCGGGTCGTGCGTGATGTCCATCGCGGTCACGATGCCCGGTCCGTACCACGGGTTGTGGTCGCTGTCGCGGGACTGGTGCGACCCGTCGCCGATGGTGCCGTCACTGGCCTTGTTCCGCTGCGGGAACGCCGCGTCGAACTGCGCGCGCAGCGTCTCGAGGCTCCCTGCCAGTCTCCAGTTGGCCATGTCTTCCCCCTAGTTCCGTCAGGTCAGGCGCGGATCGGTGTCAGTTCGCGAAGAGACGACCGTGTTCGAGTTGCGGACCGCCGCACACGACGCCCAGGTTCCAGTCCAGGACGATCGGTTCCGCGTTCTGCGGCGGGTAGATCGAGATCTTGGCCGGGTCGACGCAGTCCCCGGTCTGGTACTTCCAGAAGAGGTCCTGCGCGGCCCCATCCCGCGTGCCCAGCGAGAGGGTGGAGGCCGAGGGGCCCGCGGGGTTCTCGACGAGCTCGACCGGCAATGCCTCGCCGTGGACACCGGTGAACTCGACCCGGGCGTGACCGGCCAGGGTGCACGTGCGGCCGCTGACGTTCGCCAGCCTCAGCATGGTGTGCGACTGCCCGTCCGGCTGCGACGGATCACCGATCAACGCCGTTTCGACATCCGGGTAGAAGCGCGCCCGCAGTTCGTCCGAGCGGCACGCGCTCCCGGACGGCTCGTCGTACCTGTCCGGAGTGGACTCCGAGTCTTCCCCCGCCCTGCTCGTCGCCTCCTGCGGCGCCGGTTGGGTCACCGTCACCGTCGCCGGTGGTTGGTGTGCTCGCGGTGCCTGCTGTCCGCAGGCCATGGTGCTCGCCGCGGCCGCGACGAGCAGCACCCCCAGGCGCTTTCGCCCGCTCTGCACCATCTTCTTCCCCCTTGAACTGTCAGCTCGGCTTCTCAGCCGCCCCAGACGGTGCTGAAGGCGGTCGCGTCGACGAGACCTCCGCGGCACACGGCGTCGCGGCCCCGACCGACTTGATCGTCTTGTCATCGCCGGGCGGGGTGAACTGGAGCGTCTCCGGCTCCACGCACGGCGACCGGCAGATGTCTCACGTCAGGTCCAACCCGGCCCTCTGGCTCTGCTGGTGGTGATCGTCGGCGAGTTGGCCTGCAGACGGTTGAGCTTGGTGCCGAACAGGCCCTCGTGATCCACCGTTGCAGGCCACCGTCACCCCGGGTTCTGGCCGGCCGACCACCGGTGTTGGTGCCCTTCACCACCACGTGCGAGCCGCTGGCCTGCGGGGAGTTCGGCTCCGCTGCAGCTGGAGCTCACCGGCAGCGCACGCGAGACCGGCCTCGGCGTCAGGCTCTTCGGACCTCGAAGTCGTTCCCGGCGCGTCTGGAGTGGACTCCGAGTTCTCCCCCGCCCTGCTCGTCGCCTCCTGCGGTGCGGGTTGGGGCCCGTCACCGTCACCGGTGGTTGTCGTGCTCGCGCTGCCTGCTGAGCGCAGGACGCCGTCACCGCCGTGGCCGCGACGACGAGCGCGGCCGGGCTCTTCCCCCTGTGCAGCAACACTTCGTGCCTTGTCCTCCCAGTTGCGCTCGGCCTCGGAAGGCCGGAATCCGGGCCGGGAGTTTTCCAAGCACCTGCGCCCTCTCGCGGCCGAACGAGCGAAAAGATCAGGTAGATCACTGGATCGGCGGAGCCGGAAGCATTCGGTGATCGGCGAGGTAACCCGATCGGCGGTTGCTCGGGTGCGGAGCCGGTTGTCACTCGCGCGCGTGTTGTCGCTCAGACGCGGGGTGTCCCGGTGTGCACGAGCGGCCGTTGCCGACACCCCCAGAGGTCGGCAACGGCCGCTCGAAAAGACCGGAGGCCCGGGGGAGAACACCCCCGGGCCCACGGTGATGGAGAAGCGATCAGGCGATGATGCGGATCGGGTCCTCCAGCAGCGAGGTGAACTGCTGCAGGAACGCCGCGCCGACCGCACCGTCGACGGCGCGGTGGTCGGCCGAGAGCGTCACCCGCAGGATCTTGCGGGCCACGAACTCGCCGTCGCGGACCTGGACCTCGTCGCGGGCGGCACCGACCGCCAGGATCGCCGCCTCCGGCGGGTTGATCACCGCGCTGAACTGCTCGATGCCGAACATGCCCAGGTTCGAGATCGAGAAGGTGCCACCGGACATCTCGTCCAGCTTCAGCTTGCCCTCACGCGCGCGTCCGGCCAGCTCGCGGCTCTCGGCGGCGATCTCCGAGACGCTCTTGCGGTCCGCGTCCTTGACGACCGGGACCACGAGACCGCCCTCGATCGCCACCGCGACACCGAGGTTGATGCGCTTGTGCTGCAGCATCTTGTCGCCGGCGAAGGAGACGTTGACCCCCGGGTTGGTACGCAGCGACGTCGCCACCGCCTTGACGATCAGGTCGTTGACGCTGACCTTCGGGCCGTCGGCTGCCTGCAACCGCTCGTTGAGGCCGGCCCGGAACTCCAGCAGGTCGGTGACGTCGATCGCGCTGGTCAGGTAGAAGTGCGGCGCGTTCTGCTTGCTCTCCGTCAGGCGCTTGGCGGTCACCTTCCGGATGTTGGACAGCGGGATCTCCTCGACGTCGTCGCTCGCGACCGCAGGAGCGCTGTCCGCAGCAGCAGGCGCTGCCGGCGCCGGAGCGGACTCGGCCGGAGCCGCCACGGCCGCGGCCTCGATGTCGGCGCGGATGATCCGCCCACCGGGCCCGGTCCCCTGCACCGTGCTCAGGTCGACGCCCTTCTCCTTGGCGACGGCCTTGGCCAACGGCGACGCCTTCGGCTTCGCACCCCCGGACCGGGACGCGCCCGCGGCGGCCGGTGCGGGCTCAACAGCCGCGTCCTCCTCCGCCGGCGCGGGAGCGGACTCCGCGGCGGGGGCTTCCGCCGGTGCGGCCGGAGCCGGAGCGGAGGCCACCTCGGCCGCGGCACCGGAACCGTCGCCCAACACCGCGATCGGGGTGCCGATCGGCACCGTCGCACCGGCCTCGACCAGGATCTTCTCCAAGACCCCGTCGTCGTAGGCCTCCAACTCCATGAGCGCCTTGTCGGTCTCGATCTCGGCCACCACGTCGCCGCGCGCGACCGCGTCACCGACCTGCTTGTGCCAGTTCGCGATCACACCCTCCTCCATGGTGTCGGAGAGCCTCGGCATCTGAATGTCAGTCATCGTCTTCCTCAGGTGAGCACGGGACTCAGCGGCGGCGGCCCACCGCGTCCAGGGTCTGGTGAACGGCGGTCGTCAACGACTCCGCGGACGGCAATGCGGCACGCTCCAGCGGTTTGGCGTAGGGCAGCGGCACCTCGGCCGCCGCGACCCGCCGCACAGGGGCGTCGAGGTAGTCGAAGGCACCGTCGGAGATCGAGGCGGCGATCTCCGCACCGATGCCGTAGGTCAGCCAGTCGTCCTCGGCGACGACCGCGCAGCCGGTCTTGCGCACCGACTGCACGACGGTGTCGCGGTCCAGCGGGCGCAGGCTGCGCAGGTCGACGACCTCGGCGTTGATGCCCTGCTCGTCGTGCAGCTTCACGGCGACCTGCTGGGCGACGGTGGCCATCCTCGAGTACCCGATGATGGTGATGTCGGTGCCTTCGCGGGTCACCTTCGCCTTGCCGATCTCGGCGGGCTCGACGACGTCCGGGACCTCGCCCTTGGTGTTGTAGAGCGCGAGGTTCTCCAGGAAGAGGACCGGGTCGTCGTCGCGGATCGAGGCGAGCAGCAGCGCCTTGGCGTCGGCGGGCGTGCTCGGCGCGACGACCTTCAGGCCGGGCACGAACGCGTAGTACAGCTCGATGTTCTGCGAGTGGGTGGCACCCAGCTGCTGACCACCGCCGCCGGGGGTGCGCAGCACCATCGGAACGCTGCTCTGGCCGCCGAACATGCCGTAGATCTTGGCGGCGTGGTTGACGATCTGGTCCAGCGCGATCAGCGAGAAGTTGATCGTCATCAGCTCGACCACCGGGCGCAGGCCCAGCATCGCGGCGCCGACCGCCGCACCGACGAAGCCCTCTTCGGCGATCGGGGTGTCGCGCACGCGCTTCTCGCCGAACTCCTGCAGCAGGCCGGCGGTGATCTTGTAGGAGCCTTCGAAGACTCCGATCTCCTCGCCGATGAGGAACACGTCCTCATCGCGCCGCATCTCCTCCTGGAGGGTGTCGTGCAGCGCTTGGCGATAGGTCATGAGTGCCAAGGGGGTTTCTCCTGACAGCGTGGAACAGCGGCCGGGACCGGAACTCCTCGTGCAGCGTCGAGGAGTTCCGGTCACCGGGTTGCGATACGTGTGGCGGGGTGTCGCAAAGACCGCAAGGGGACGTGGAGGTGTGGACCGTCAGTTGTGGACGAACAGCGGGTCCGCCGGAAGCCGGCGCGAGTCGTTGGCGACCGGCGTGGCGTAGGTGTAGTCGAAGAGCGTCTCGACGTCCGGGTGCGGGCTGTCGTCGGCGAAGGCCACGGCGGCGTCTGCCTCGGCCTGCGCCTTGGTCTCGATCTCAGCCGCAGCGTCCTCGTCGAGGATCCCGGCCTTGATCAGCTCCGCTCGGAAGGTCGCGACGGGGTCGGCCTGCTTGGCCTTCTCCAGCGATTCCTGGCTGCGGTACTTGCCCGGGTCGACCACCGAGTGGCCCTTGAGCCGCTCGCTGACCAGCTCCAGCAGTGCCGGGCGACCCGTCTCGCGGGCCTGCTCGACCAGCCGGGACGCGGCGTCGCGGACGGCGAGGACGTCGTTGCCGTCCACCCGCTCGCCGTGCATCCGGTAGGCCGCGGCGCGCTTGTGCAGCTCCGACTCCGCCGAGGACTTGTCGACGGTGGTGCCCATGCCGAGCTGGTTGTTGACCACCACGAAGATCACCGGCAGGTTCCACAGCGCGGCGATGTTCAACGCCTCGTGGAAGGCGCCGATGTTGGTGGTGCCGTCGCCCATCTGGCACATGACGACCTGGTCGCCGTTGCGGTAGTCGATGGCCAGCGCCGCACCGGTGGCCAGCGGGATCTGCCCGCCGACGATGCCGTAGCCGCCGAGCAGACCGGCCTCGACGTCGAACATGTGCATCGAGCCGCCCCAGCCCTTGGAGGTGCCGGTGGTGCGGCCGTAGAGCTCGGCCATCACGCGGCCGGGCTCGATGCCCTTGGCGATGGCGTAGCCGTGCTCGCGGTAGTTGGTGAACAGCAGGTCGGTCTTGCGCAGCGAGCGCATCAAGCCCACCACCGTGGCCTCTTCACCGAGGTTGAGGTGGCAGTACCCGCCGATCTTCGCCTGCGTGTAGCCCTGCGCCGCGCGCTCCTCGAAGCGCCGGATCAGGGTCATCTCGTAGAAGTAGTCGCGCAGCAGCTCGGGCGATTCGCCCGAGAAGCGGCCGCGCTCAGCCCGCGCCGAGGCGCCGCGCCGCGTCTTGGTCGCGCTGGTGCGCGTGGACGGCTTGCTGCGGGTGGCGGTCTGTGCCATCGCGGATCCCCTTTTCTCCGGACCTGGTTCTCAGGCAGGTCGTGCGTGGCGGTGCGGGCCTGCAGCACCACGCGAAGTCACGTGTCTCTAGCGCTTCTTCGGCGGTGCGACGTGGACCGGCAGGCCGAGCGCGTTCATCGCGGCCTCCATGCCGACCTCGCCGAGGGTCGGGTGCGCGTGGATGGTCTCGGCGAGCTCGTCGAGGGTCGCCTCCAGCGACATGGCCAGCGCGCCTTCGGTGATCAGGTCGCTGGCGGCGTGCCCGATGATGTGCACGCCCAGGACCTCGCCGTACTTCTTACCGGCGACGATCTTCATGAAGCCCTCGGTGTCGCCGTAGCTCTGGGCACGGCCCAGCGCGGCGAACGGGAACTTGGCGGCGATGACCTCGTGACCGGCTTCCTCCGCCTGCGCCTCGGTCAGGCCGACGGAAGCGACCTCGGGGTGGGTGAAGGTCGCGGCCGGGATGACGTCGTAGTCGATCGCGGCGTGGTGTCCGGCGATGCTCTCGGCGGCGACGACGCCCTGGTGCGAGGCGACGTGCGCGAGCAGCGCCTTGCCGGTCACGTCACCGATGGCGTAGACGTGCTCGACGTTGGTGCGCAGCTGCTCGTCGACGGTGATGAACCCGCGCTCGCTGGTGGCGACACCGGCCTTGTCGAGGTCGAGGTGGGCGGTGTTGGGCTTGCGGCCCACACCGACCAGCACGTAGTCGGCGTCGACCTGCTGCGGCTTGGCACCGTCCACTGTGACCTGCAGGCCGTCTTCGCCCTGGTCGACGCGGGAGACGGTGGCTTCGGTGAGGACCTTGATGCCGCGCTTGGAGAACGAGCGGCCCAGCGCCTTGCCGACCTCCGCGTCCTCGGCCGGGACGAGGGTCTTCTGCATCTCGATGATGCTGACCTCGCTGCCCAGGGTGTTGAACAGCGTGGCCCACTCGGCGCCGACCGCGCTGCCGCCGATGATGGCGATGCGCTTCGGGACCTCGGTGAGGCCGAAGGCGCCGTCGGAGGTGATCACGCCGGGAAGGTCCGCGCCGGGCAGCGGCAGCTGCACGGGGACCGAGCCGGTCGCGATGATGACGTCGGTGGCCTTGACCTGCTCGACCGGGTTCGCACCGGTCGGCTCGGCGGCGTAGGTGGGGCCGTCGGCGCCCAGCGGGGACTCACCGGTGGCGAAGACGTCCACCGTGGTCGGGCCGGTGAAGCGCGCGTGGCCGTTGATGACCGTCACGCCGTTGCCCTTGAGCAGGCCCGCGACGCCGTCGGTCAGGCCCTTGACGACGCTGGCCTTGCGCCGGGTGATCGCGTCGTAGTCGACGCTGACGCCCTCGACGTTCACGCCGAAATCAGCGGCGTGCAGCACGGTTTCGTAGACCTCGGCGGACCGCAGCATGGCCTTGGTCGGGATGCAGCCCCAGTTCAGGCACACACCCCCGGGCCGCTCCTTCTCCACCACGGCTACCGACAGGCCGCGCTGCGCGGCTCGGATCGCGGCGACGTAGCCACCGGGGCCGCCGCCCACCACCAGAAGGTCGAACTCCTGCACTTCGCTGTGCTCCTTAGAAACGCACGCGCCGGTTGTCGACGACCCGAGTTCACGGCGGGTCATCCTGACTCAGAGTGTCGTGAGCACGACCACTTCCGCGCCATGCCCAGCCGCCCAGACTTCGAGACGGCCAACTGTGCACTCCGCACAGCGCCTGCCCCAGCAGGGACGACACGTGACCCTCTGATGACACATCGGAGCAGCGATCCGCGTCACAAACGGAACGACTTCAGGCACGAAACCCCAGCGCCTGCGGTTACGCCCTCCACCTGCGAAAAGATCCCGGAATTTTCCAACTATGCCCACTGCACAATCACGACCCTCCCTCGGTGTGCGCACAGCGGAGCGCTCCGGGAAACGCGCAGAGCTCGGCCCCGACCACGCCCCTGGAACGTCGCAGCAGCCGGTGGAGGAGGGAATCAAGCGTGGAGACGGGGCAGCCAGGAAGCAGGCGTGGAACGACCTGGAGTGCGTGAGGGGAGCTGACCACGTCGGTCAGCTCCCCTCACGCCTCCCGTCCAGCCCTGGCTGGACGGGCTCGGTCACGCGGTGGTCGACTCGGCGTCCGCTGGGGCGGGGGTCGGCTCCTCGGGCTTCTTCCTCCAGGTCTGCCAGGCTCCGAGTCCGCAGCCCGCGCTGAGCACCGAGAGCAGGACGACTCCAACGCCCCCCGTTCTGTCTGCACTTGATGTTCTTCCACACCAGGACCATCAGAACGGCGGGCACGTTTTCGTCGAATCCTTCACGTCCGCACCTCAGCGGTCTCGGTTGTTCTTGAGGTCGAGGGCGGAGAGGGCGAGGGACAGGGAGACGTAGGCGGTGCGGCCGTGGAGGGGTTGGCCGATGAGGGTGGTGATCCTGTGGAGGCGGTTGAGGACGGTGTTGCGGTGGCAGTGCAGGCGGACCGCGGCGTTGGCGGTGGAGCAGTTCTCCTCCAGCCAGGCGGTGAGGGTGTCCAGGAGCATGTCGCGCTCCTTCACCGGCAGGGCCAACACCGGACCGAGCTGCGTCTCCAGCAGGCGCTGCGCCAGGTCCGGGGATTGGACGAGCAGGGCCTGCGGGAAGCGTTCCTCCAGAGTGACCAGCTCGACGGCGCCGTGCGGCGAGGTGTCCAGCGTGGTGAGGGCGAGCTGGTGGGCGAGGCCGACCTCGGCGAGCCCCTGCACCTCCGGTGAGACCGCGACGCGGGCGCGCGCCAGCGGGCGCAAGGCGCCCAGCGCCCTGTCGGCGGGGTGCTGCTCCAAGGCGATCAGGCCGACGAGGGAGTCCGCGCGGACCTGCCAGACCGAGCGGAAGTGCAACGCCGCCAAGGCTTCCGAGTGACCGCGCAGCGCGAAACCGCCGTCGTCGGTCATCTCCGCGACCACCACCAGGTAGGAGCCGCCGGTGGGCAGGTCGAGCTCCTTCGCGGTCCGCTGGGCGAAGGCGACGTCGCGGGCGCGGCCGGCCAGCAGGTCCTCCACCAGGGCGTGCCGCCGCTGGTCGTCGCGCCGAAGCCGTTCCAGCTCGGTGTTGCGGTAGAAGGTCGACAGCGTCGAGGACAGGCCGTCGATGACCCGCCAGATCGAGGTGGCCACACCCAGCACCGCGTCCGGGTCGGCGCCGTCCCGGTGCGCCTGGTCGACCAGCGCCTCCCACACCACGCGCCCGCCGAGCCGGAACGTCCGCAGCATGACCTCCAGCGGCACGCCCTGCTCGGCGCGGCGGCGACCGATGGCGGCCGCGACGTCGTCGTCGCGGTCCGAGATGTCGACCTCGCCGCTGAGGATCTGCAGGATCCGCTCCAAGTACTGGCGGCAGCCCTCCCAGAGGTCCTCCCGGGGCACCGGCCGGTAGTCGGTCCACTCGGGGTTGTCGGTGAAGATCGCGGACATCAGGCGCTCGGTGAGCGCCGGGACGTCGTCCAGCCCGGCTTTGGCCAGCGCGTGCGTCACGTTGGGGAGATCGGCAGGATCGGCTACCACGTCCGGCAACGATACCGGTCAGAGCGACGCCGCGAGGTCGCGAGCACGGATTCCACCGCCACGCCGCAGCCGGACGACCCCACGCCGGAGGGTGATCGCACGATCACCCACAGCGATCTGCGCTCGATCTTGAGCGGGGCGAAACGCGTTCCCCGCCAGGATGTTCCGCATCACGCCAGCAATTTGTGACGGCGTGGCTAACGCCGCCCGCGCCTGCGGCGACACCTGTTGTGGGATGCAACTTCCGGCGCCCCTCGTGAACCCCGACTCCACCACCACAGCGCGACTTTCCAGGGAGAGCAGCACCATGCAGAGCAACAGCCGCACGGTCGTCTCGTCGGTTGTAGGGACGGTTTCGATGGTCGTGCTGACCGTTCTGCTCGCGGTGACCAATCCCCCGACCGATACGAGCCAACCGATCCACCCCGCAGCCAACCAGGCCCCGGTCCTGGCCGAGCGGTAGTTCTGCGGAACGGCTTCGCGGGCGGCGTAGGCCTTGTCCTCAGGTGTGGTCTCAGCTCTGCCGCAGGTTCGGAGCGTCCAGCACGCCTCGGCCGACGAGAAGTGCTCGAGGAGCGGCGCACGGACCGCCCAGGTCTGCCACCAGCCGCCCCGCGGAGCGGTTCGTGGAAGAGCGCTCAACCCTCGCGGCGGACTTCTTCGGCTGACTTGTCGTTGCGCAGGCCGGAAAAACGGGGGTGCCGGAGCTTTCCGTCCTCGGTCCACTCGCTGAAGCCGACCTGGGCGACCAGCTCCGGCTCCGCCCAGTGGACCCCTGGTTCGCGGACCTCGTCGACGAACGGGGACTTCGAGCGGGACCGCTCGTCGAGCTTCGCCCGGAGGTCGCGCAAGGTCCGCTCGTCGTAGCCGGTGCCGACCTTGCCGGCGTAGCGCAGCCCCTCGCGGTCGTAGTAGCCGACGAGCAGTGCGCCGAAGCCGGACCGAGCGCCCTGGGGATCGGTGTACCCGCCGATCACGAACTCCTGGCCGGACACGCACTTGAACTTCAGCCAGTCCCGCCCGCGACCGGACCGGTAGGGCTGGTCGGCCCGCTTGGCGATCAGCCCTTCCCACCCGCGCGCGCAGGCCTCCTCGAGGAACGCCACGCCCTCGCCGTTGCGGTGCCTGCTGAAGCGCAGTGGGTCGGTGAACTCGAAGCACTCCTGCAGCAGCCGCTTGCGGCTCCGCAGCGGCAGACGCGTCAGGTCCACGCCGCCGAAGGCGATCAGGTCGAAGACGTAGTAGTAGACCGGGACCCCGGTGCGGCGCGCGGCGGCGGCGTCAGTGAGGTGGATTCGCTTCTGCAGCTTGGCGAAGCTCGTCTTGTCGCCTTCGAAGGCCACGACCTCGCCGTCGACCACGAACTGCGAAGCTCCCTGGGCGGCCAGGGCGTCCACGACCTCCGGGTAGGCGGGGTCGACGCGCTTGCGGTTGCGCGACCACAGCTGCGGCTCCCGGCCGTCGGCGCCGGCGATGAGCCGCACGCCGTCGAGCTTGCGCTCGTAGATCCAGTTCTCGTCGGAGAACTCGTGGCGGGTGAGCGTGGCCAGCTCGGGCGCGTGCCAGGTCCCGCCCGGCCAGGAGCGCAGCAACGCCTGGGCCTCGTCGTCGAGCAGACCCGCGAGATCGGTCATGCGGGTCAGCATCACCCCTGCCCGGATCACCGACAAGCTGAGAACGCGCTGTGAACGCGCTGTGAGTGCACCCCCGCAGAATTTCTCGACCGGGTGAATGCGCGAGACTTGTCCCGTCGGTTCCCCCTCACGACCGCCGAAGGTGAATGCGCACGATGCCGAAGAACCAGAACCTGGTGACGCAGAAGAGCGGGCTCTCCACCAACATCATCCTGACCATCGTGGTGGTGGTCGTCGCGGTGGTGGTGATCGGTGGCGTGCTGCTGTTCAACCGCGGCGGGGACGGTGGCGGCGACACCGGCGGTTCGCAGCCGGCCGTGGCGGCAGAGGTCTTGCGCAAGCCGGACAGCCACGTGCTCACCGAGGCTCCCGACGGCAAGCTCACCGTGGTCGAGTTCGTCGACTTCCAGTGCCCCGTGTGCCAGAAGTACTACTCGGGGTTCATGAGGAACATCGAGGACGAGTACGCGGGCCGGATCACCTTCATCACGCGCAACTACCCGTTGGAGATGCACCCGCTCTCGCAGCAAGCCGCGCGCGCCGCCGAGGCCGCGGCGTTCCAGGGCAAGTACAAGGAGATGTACCACGCCCTGTTCGACAACTGGGCCCAGTGGGCCGCCGACGGCCAGCAGTACGCCAGCGACGAGGCCAAGGCCAAGGCGCAGTTCGAGCAGTACGCGCAGCAGATCGGGCTGGACGTCAACCGCTTCAAGCAGGACATGGTCTCGCCCAAGGTCCAGGCCAAGATCGACCAGGACGTCGCCGATGGCGGAGCCGCCGGCGTGGGCTCCACGCCGACGATCTTCCTCAACGGCCGCCAGTTCGACCCGGGCAACGTTCAGTCCTACGCCGAGATCGGGCCGAAGCTCCGCGAGCAGCTGGACCAGGAGCTGGCGAAGTGACCACCGCCCACGCCGTCGAAGAGACCGCCGGCCAGGAGCCGCGGGCGTCGGCCCGGCCGCGCGGCCTGGCGTGGTTGTACGTCGTGGGCGGTGCGATCGGGTTCGTCGCCTCGTTCGCGCTGATCGTCGAGAAGGTAGCGAAGCTGGTCAACCCGGACCACGTCCTCTCCTGCAGCCTCAACCCGATCGTCTCCTGCGGGTCGGTGATGGACAGCCCGCAGGCCGCGCTGCTGGGCTTCCCGAACCCGCTCATCGGTGTCGCGGCCTTCCCGGTGGTGGTCGCCAGCGGCGTGGCGCTGCTGGCAGGGTTCCGCCCGCCTCGCTGGTACTGGTGGGGCCTGCAGGTCGGGACGACGCTGGCCGTGGTCTTCATCCACTGGCTGATCGTGCAGAGCCTCTACTCCATCGGCGCGCTGTGCCCCTACTGCATGGTCGTCTGGGCCGTGACGATCCCGCTGTTCTGGTACACGACCCTGCGCAACCTGCGCGAGGGCCACCTCGGCAGCGCAGGCCGTTCGCTCGGATCGGCCCTGGGCACGTTGCACACCGTGGTAGTCGTAGTGTGGTACCTCGTGATCGTCGCGCTCATCCTGCAGCGCTTCTGGGACTACTGGACGAGCCTCTGACCGGCCGTCCGTTTGCACCACCAGGGTCACGGGTACCAGGGAACCGCAAGGGCAGATCACAGCATGTGAACGCCGCTCCGAGACGAGGTGGTCGGCGAAATGAGCGTGGAACGCGAGGTCACGCAGGTCGAACCTGCGACTTCCGCTCCCAACCAAGTCGAAGTGCGGGTCAGGGCAGAGCCCGACCAGCTGTCAGTCATGCGGGCCGTCGTGGGTGACTTGGCGATGCGCGCCGACCACGACGTCGACTCGATCGCCGACCTGCGGTTGGCCGTCGACGAGGCGTGCTCGTCACTGGTCCGCTTGGCCGAGCCGGAGGCCACGCTGGTCTGCCGGTTCCGGCTGGTCGGTGATCAGTTGTCGATCACCGCCGAAGTGCACAGCAAGGACCACCTCGGGCCTCGCAAGGACACCTTCAGCTGGCGCGTGCTCAGCGCACTCGCCGACACTGTGTCAACCTCGGTCGAGTCGGATCCCAATGCCAACGGAAGTCACCTGGTGCGGATCGAGTTGACCAAGGGACGGACGGCTCAGGTGTGAAACGAGCGGAATCCACTCAGTCGCGCAACGAGCGCTACGACAAGCTCGCGCCTCTGTTCGGCGAGCTCGCCAAGCTGGACGACGCGGATCCCCGGCGGTCCGAACTTCGGGACAAGCTCGTCACCGAGCACATGCCGGTGGCCGAGCACATCGCGCGCCGCTTCAGCCACCGCGGCGAGTCCCAGGAGGACCTCACCCAGGTCGCGGTCCTGGGTCTGATCAACGCGGTGGACCGCTTCGACCCCGAGCGCGGGGTCGACTTCTTGTCCTACGCGGTTCCGACGATCATGGGCGAGGTGCGCAGGCACTTCCGCGACACCGGATGGGCCGTGCGGATGCCGCGCAGGCTGCAGGAGCTGCACCTGTCGGTCTCGTCGGCCATCGCGCGGTTGTCGCAGGAGCTGGGCCGCGCGCCCACCCCCAGCGAACTGGCCAAGCACCTCGGCATCAGCACCGACGACGTCTACCACGGGCTGGAAGCCGGCAACGCCTACCGGAGCGCGTCGCTGGACGAGCTGCTCACCGACACGGACGAGATCCCGCTCGGTGACGCCATCGGGTCCGACGACGCCGAGCTGGCCGAGGTCGAGAACCGGGAGATGGTCCGGCCGCTGCTCGAGGAGCTGCCCGAGCGGGAGCGCAAGATCCTCGTGATGCGCTTCTTCCGGGGCATGACCCAGACGCAGATCGCGGAGCAGGTCGGCATCTCGCAGATGCACGTCTCACGGCTGCTGTCGCGGACTCTCGTGTGGCTGCGCCAGCGCCTCGAGGAGGAGACGCCCCAACCGGCGGAGTGAGCAGGTTGAGCAGAAGGGCGGAGTTGCCGCGCCCTCAGCTCGGCTAGCGTTGCTCTTGATCGAGGCAGAGCAGCCGAGGGAGGACACGTGGGAGCACGAATCGACCTGGCCAAGCTCGCGGGCGGGAGCGACCAGCCGGACCGGCCGACCGACCACGACCAGGCAGCCGAACGCCGTCCGCTGCCCTTCGCGCGCTCCGCCGCAGGTTCGGGCCTTCGAACCCGAACACGGGGTCCTGAAGTGGGGAACCGCCCGGGGTCAGTCGGGGGAATGCGGACCCCGGGCGGTCGTCTGTGGGGCAGCCTCGCTCACGCGACCTCGATGCCGCGCTCGCGGAGCCACGGCAGCGGGTTGATCTTCTGGCTGCCGTTCTTGTGGACCTCGAAGTGCAGGTGCGGACCGGTGGACTGGCCGCGGTTGCCCATGGTGGCGATCTGCTCGCCCGCACCGACCCGCTGACCCTCGTCCGCGACGATCGTGTTCACGTGTCCGTAGACGGTGACCGTGCCGTCGTCGTGCTCGACCCGGACCCACATGCCGAAGCCACTGGCCGGACCCGCTTCGACGACCTCACCGGGAGCCACCGCGTAGATCGGCGTGCCGATCTTGTTGGCGATGTCGATGCCCCGGTGGCTGGTGCCCCAGCGAGATCCGTAGCCGGAGGTGTAGCGGCCTTCGGCGGGCTTGTGGAAGCCGGCGGCCTTGCGCGCCTTCTCCTCGGCGGCCCGGCGCGCCTCGGCTTCGGCCTGAGCGGCCTTGCGGGCGGCTTCGGCCTGGGCGATGCGCTCGGCCTCGATGGCGCGGGCCTTGGCCATCTCCCGGACCGCGGTCTCCTGGACCTCGGCCTGGGGCGGGGCCTGCGCCTGCAGCAGCTGCACGGCCGCCGGGCTGTTCTGGGTTCCTGTGACGGCGGTGCTCAGGTTCTTGGCGTCAGCCAAGGGCTGAACGTCGCGATCCTGCGGCTCGGAACCGGCGTTCGCGGCAAGAGGCTGGCCCACCGCCGCGAACGCTCCTCCGGCCACCACCGCCGCCACAACCTTGTTGCGGAGCGGAAGACCGGCCATCGGGGGTTGCCGGTCCTCCTTGCGATGCTTGCCCATCACTACCTTCCGTCGGGGGACGGTTCGACCACTCCCGCGTCGGGGGAAGCGGGCGAGACCCCCTCGGGGAAAGAGATCTCATCGTGATCGAACCGTGACGTGCGGACCAGAACGTAGCTGACAGTCACAGCGTGCCGCAACTCAGGACTCACTCAGCAGAGGAATCACCCACTTGAGCCGCACGGTCCATTACTGATCGTGACGACTGAAGATCACCGCGCGGTCACGCCGAAGATCACGCGAACCCGGCGATCACGGGCGCCCCGCAGTCGCCGCGAGCCGGGCCACGAGTCCAAGATTCGAACAGTTCGTGCAGGTCATGTGGATGTTGAGGGCCCGACCGCCAAGGCGCACAACGACAACCGGAGCGACCGCGCACCGCGTTTGAGTCCACAGAGGACGGTCAGCGTCACACCACGCTCCAGCGCGGCCGCAAGATCACGACGGGGGGAAGGTGTCGTTCAACACAGATCCCCCACGAAAGGCCCAGTCAGGCCTCCCGCACTCTGGGAGACGCTGCCACTCGACTGCGCGATCTGTTTGACTGTCCCCCATGACGCCCGGTGATCAGTGGCGGCTGCTGTCGCAGCGCCTCCACGTAGACCTGCGCCGCGTCACCTCCGCACGGTGTCGGCGCTCGCGCTAGTACGCAGTCGCGCCTGTCCGCACCTTCTCGCCTTCTCGCCACGAGACCTCGCGCCGCGAACTCGTCGCGCCCGGATCCCGTACGGAGACATCGTGCAAGCATTCCTGATCTTCGCGATCGGTGGTTTCGTCGCGCAGCTCGTCGACGGCTCTCTCGGCATGGCCTACGGCGTCACCTCGACGACCATCCTGCTGACCGCCGGTCTGACCCCGGCGCTGGCCTCGGCGTCGGTGCACCTGGCCGAGATCGGCACGTCGGTCGCCTCCGGCTTCTCGCACTGGAAGTTCGGCAACGTCGACTGGAAGATCGTGCTCACCCTGGGCGTGCCGGGTGCGGTCGGCGCCTTCCTCGGCGCGACCGCGCTGAGCAACGTCTCCACCGAGGCCGCCGAGCCGTGGATGGCCACCATCCTGCTCGCGCTGGGCATCTACGTGCTGCTGCGCTTCGCCATCCGCCCGCTGCGCCGCCGCCAGCTCACCGGCGTGAGCACCAAGCTGCTCGCCCCGCTGGGTCTGGTCGCGGGCTTCGTGGACGCCACCGGTGGTGGCGGCTGGGGGCCGGTCGCCACGCCGACGCTGCTGAGCACCGGCAAGGTCGAGCCGCGCAAGGTCATCGGGTCGGTCGACACCAGCGAGTTCCTCATCGCGGTAGCGGCGAGTCTGGGATTCCTGTTCTCGCTGGTCAACCAGCCACTGTCCTGGGTGACCGTGGGCGCGCTGCTGCTGGGGGGCGTGGTCGCCGCACCGCTGGCCGCTTACCTGGTGCGGATCGTGCCGATGCGGCTGATCGGCGTCGGCGCCGGCGGTCTGATCGTGCTGACCAACGCGCGCACCCTGATCAAGGCCGTCGACCTCCCGGCGCCGACGCCGACCGTCATCTACGGCGCGATCGTCGTCGCCTGGGTCGCCGCCCTGGCTTACACCATCCGGGTGATCGTCAGCGAGCGCCGCGAGATCGAGGACCTCGAAGAGGACGCCCCGGCGACCGCGCAGGGCTGACGCGGCTGCGGCGGCCCTGACCGGGACCGGGGTCGCTGGGAGGGCGCGAGGTGCGCCCGGGACAGCGGGCGGAGGAGGTCCCCGGACGCCTGGTGGTGGTTGTTAACCGGCGTTCACCGCAGGTTCGAGATTTACCCACGTGCCGTATCGCCGAGATCATCCCGACGAGCTAGTGTTCGAAGCTGCCGCGTGGAAGCCCCCCGACACGCGGTGAGGCGCCCCGGGCCGAACAGCCCGGGGCCACCTTCTCCACTGCGCGGCTCGGCCGCGCCTCCACTCCACGGTCCGGCTCAGCGGCCGGACGGAAGCTCTCAGTCCTCGTCGCGCAGCGGGTTGCTGGCCTTGCGCCAGTTCACCGTGGGCCGCATCGCCGCGAGGTCCACGCGGTGCTTGTACTTGTCGGCGACCGAGAACAGCGACTCGATGAGCGTGTTCGACAGCAGGTGCGGCTGCAGTCCGAGCTCGACCAGACCGGTGTGCTTGACGTTGTAGTAGTGCTCGCCCTGCTCCACCCGCGGGTTCTCGACGTGCTCGATCTCGACCGGGCCGTCGAAGTTGTTGGCGATGGTCTTGGCGATCTCGCCGACCGAGTAGCTCTCGGTGATCTGGTTGAACACCCGGAACTCACCGCGGTCGGCCGGGTTCTCCGCGGCCAGCCGGATGCACTCCACGGTGTCCCGGATGTCGATCATGCCGCGGGTCTGGCCGCCCGGCGAGTACACCGTCAGCGGGTGGCCGAGCACGGCCTGGATGACGAACCGGTTGAGCACCGTGCCGAAGATCGCGTCGTAGTCGAAGCGGGTCGCCAGCCTCGGGTCCTGCACCGTCTGCGGCGTCTCCTGGCCGTAGACCACGCCCTGGTTGAGGTCGGTGGCGCGCAGGCCCCAGATGCGGCAGGCGAACTCGATGTTGTGGCTGTCGTGCACCTTGCTCAGGTGGTAGAAGGAGCCGGGCTTCTTCGGGTAGAGCATCCGGTCGGTCCGCCCGTTGTGGGTGACCTCCAGCCAGCCTTCCTCGATGTCGATGTTCGGCGTTCCGTACTCGCCCATCGTGCCCAGCTTGACCAGGTGGATCTCCGGGTCGATCTCCTGGATCGCGAACAGCACGTTGAGGTTGCCGACCACGTTGTTGTGCTGGGTGTAGACCGCGTGCTTGCGGTCGATCATCGAGTACGGCGCCGCGCGCTGCTCGGCGAAGTGCACGATGGTGTCCGGCCGGAAATCGGCGATCATCTCGTAGGTGAAGTCACCGTCGACGAGGTCGCCGTAGTAGTGCTTGATGGTCTTGCCGGAGACCTCTTCCCAGGCGCCCAGGCGGACCTGCATCGGCTCGATCGGCACGAGGCTCTCGACGCCCATCTCGTGGTCGTAGCCCCGACGGGCGTAGTTGTCCGCCACGGCGACCTCGTGGCCGCAGTCGGACAAGTGCAGAGCGGTCGGCCAACCGAGGTAGCCGTCCCCTCCGAGGACGAGGATTCGCACGCCTGTCTCCCTCTTCTCAGCCGTAAGTGCAGCGTGAACATCACGCATGCTCTCATCTTCGACGCATCCCAAGAAGACCACGCACAGCGATCGGTATCGTGCAGCCAAGCACACGTGAGCATGAACTTCTCGGGAGGACACGTGGCGCAGCCGACGATCACCGGCCGTGCCCGCTACTGGCGGTTGATCAGCCGGTTCGCGGCTGCATCGGTGGTGGCCACCGTCATCAGCCAGCTCGTGTTCCTGCTGTCCTACTCGCTCGGCGCCACCCCCGTCGTCTCGACGGTGCTGGCCTGGCTCGCCGGGGCGATCCCGAACTTCGCGCTCAACCGGCGCACCTGGGGCGGCGGCGGCCGCGAGGCGCTGCGCGGAGAACTCCTGCGCTACGGCGTGATCTCGGTCGGCACCGCGCTGCTGGCGGCCGGCGCCACGCACCTGGCCGAGATCATCGCGACCGGCGCCTTCCCCCACACCCGGCCCGCTCAGGTGGCCGTGGTGTGGGGTGCTTTCGTCGGCACCTACGCGGTGATGTTCGTGGTCAAGTTCGTGCTGATCGACAAGCTCGTCTTCACTCGCCGACCGCAGCAGGCTCGCTGACGGTCTCCTCAGCCGGCGCCTGCGCGCGTGCGGAGCTGCGGCGCTCCCGCCACCAGGTGCCGAGCACGACCTTGGCGTAGCGGTAGCCGTAGCTCAGGCTCGAACCCTTCTTGGACACCCCCGCGCTGCGCGGCAGCATCCGCATCGGCTGCTCCAGCACCCGGTAGCCGTGGCTGAGCAGACCCACCAGCAGCTCCGAGGACTGGTACTGCGGCTGCTGCAGGGTCACCGAGTTCGGCACCTCCACGCGCATGCCGCGGAATCCGAACGAGGTGTCGGTGATGCGCTGCCGGGTCAGACCGCTGACCACCCACGCGAACACGTGGGTGCCGATGCGGCGGATCAGCGCCGGGCGCTCGTTGCTGCCCAGCCGGCGCGAACCGGTGACGAAGTCCGCGCGGTCCTCGACCAGCGGCTCCAGCAGCTTCGGCAGCTCGGCGAGGTCGTACTGGCCATCGGCGTCGGTGGTGACGACGTAGCGCGCGCCGCGCTGCTCGGCCAGGCGGTAGCCCAGTCGCAGCGCCGCGCCCTGCCCCCGGTTGGTGGGCGCCACGCAGGTGTGCGCGCCGTGGTCGAGCGCGACCTCGGCGGTGCGGTCCTTCGCGCCGTCGACGACCACGAGGGTGTCGACGTCCAGCCCGCAGCTGCGGTTCGGGACCGCGTCGAGGACCTCGCCGATCGACTCCTCCTCGTTGTAGGCGGCGATGAGCACGACCACCGGCGCGAACCGGTGCTCGCCGTAGCGGGTCGCGTACTCCTCGAGCGCGTCCCGGTCCACCTCGTCGGGGAAGGTCGTCAGCATCTGGCTCTCCTCGGAAGGCTGCGGTCGGTGTGCGGTGCGGAGGGCGCGAGGGCGGCCGAAGATCGCGGTGGCGCCCAGGGCGCCCGCCAGCGGGAGGAGCACGAGTCCGGGCAGCTGGTAGCGCCAGGAGAACTCCATGATCGACGCGGTCAGCAACGCGGTCGTCGCCAGACCTGCTGGCAGCAGCGCCACCGCGCGCAGGCCGCTGCGCCGGGCCCGGCCCGCGCCGAGCACCGCCGCGGTGGCCAGCAGCAGCGCGCCGCCGAGCAGCAGGCCCGGGGTGTAGCCGCCACCGAGCTGGTAGCCGCGCAGGAACGAGGCGAGATCGCGATCGGCGTGCAGGCCGCCGTCGTCGTAGAGCTCGGCCCACTCGTGGACGTACCAGCTGGGCGCGTACAGCGGGTAGTGGAGCTGGAACTGCCAGCGGTCCAGGGGCACGTCCCCGACCGACTGGGTCCGGGTGGGTGCGAAGCCCTTGAAGAAGTCGCGGGCCACGCCCCCGGCGATGTCCAGCGGCTGGTTCAGCACGACCTCGCGGGTCAGCGAGCGCTGCGCGGCGCCGACGTCCATGCCCTTGGGCAGCAGCTTGTCGACGTTGGCCTGCACGTCCCACACGTGCAGGTAGAAGTCGATGCCGATCCGCTCGCGGACCTCCCGCGGCTCGTCCGGGCACACCAGCTGCTCTTGGCGGGTGAGGTCGAGCTCGTGGCAATTGGCGACGACCGCGGCGCGGCCGAACAGCACTCCCCCGCCGCCGGAGCCGCCGACGCCGAACTTGCCGGCGATCATCGCGCCGAAGAGCGCGTAGCCCAGCACGGCCGCGGTGAACCCGGCGACCAGCGCGCCGGTGGCGATCAGCCGGGGCCGCCAGCCGCCGGGTGGCCGCAACCCGGTCGCGAGCAGCACGAACAGCGCCGCCGGCAGCACCAGCGTCAGGCCGACCGAGCGGACCATGACCGACAGCGCCAGCACGCCACCGGCCACCGCGGCAACCTTCGGAGTCGGCGGGCCCCACCAGCACAGCAGGTACACGGCGGCCAGCAGCAGCACCTGGAACAGCAGGTCGGACATGATCAGCTGCTCGATCTGCAGCTGGTAGGCGTCCAGCAGGACCGGCGCGGACGCCAGCGCGGCCAACCACTCGCGCACGCCGAACCGCCGCAGCAGCACGTAGACGCCGACACCCAGGGCGAGGCCGAGCAGGTGCTGCACGACGGCGACGCCGGTCAGACCGCCGATGCCCAGCAGCGGCCACAGGAACCACTCGTAGCCGACCGGGTTGATGCCGCCGGGGTAGAAGACGCCGACGTCGTCGAGGTACCGGAAGGAGTCGATGTAGAGCAGCGCCGGCCGGTAGGCGAGCTGCGTGATGGTCCGCAGCACCAGTCCGGCCAGCACCAGCAGCGCCAGCAGCCAGTGCCGGCGCAGCACGCGCGTGAGCGCGGTCGTCACCGCGCTCCGCTGGTGAAGTCGGTCCAGACGGTGCGCAGACCGTCGGTCAGCTCCACCCCCGGCTGGTAGCCGAGCTCGCGCTGGGCCTTGGACACGTCCACGATCACCGCGGGCATCTCGCCGTTCTTGGCGGGCACGTGGGTGACGGGGATGTCGACGTGGGTGGCCGTGCGGACGGCCTCGATGAGCTCCAGCACCGTGATCGAGTCGCCGGAACCGATCACCGCCGTGCCGGTGTACTGCTTGTCCCAGGCGGCCAGGATCCCCTGCACCACGTCGTCGAGGTGCACGAAGTCCCGGCGCTGCGAGCCGTCGCCGTAGACCTCGACACCCTCGCCGGCCAGCGCGGCGCGCATCAGGCGCGGCACGAAGCTGTCCTTGTGGCCCATGCCCGGGCCGTAGATGTTGGTGAACCGCAGCGCGCAGGTCGACATCCCGTAGGCGCCGGCGTAGCCGGACAGCAGCATCTCGCACGCGGCCTTGGTGGCGCCGTAAGGCGTCAGCGGGCGGACCGGCAGCGCCTCGGAGATCGTGCCGTGGCCGATGTCGCCGACCACCGCGTTGGTGGAGGCGAGGATGAACTGCCCGACCTCGCGTTCGCGGGCCAGCTCCAGCAGCTGCTGGGTGACCTCGACGTTGTTGGCGTAGGTCGCGGCGGGCTGCTCGACGGACTTGAGCACCGAGGTGATCGCGGCCAGGTGCACGATGCCTGCGCTCCCGGGCGCGATGGCCCGGTCGCGCACGTCGGCGTCGCGCAGGTCACCCTCCACGAAGGTCACCAGCGGGTCCCGCAGGGACTCCGGCGGAGCCTGCAGGTCGACGATGGTGACGGGCGTGCCGCGCTCGACGAACGCGCGGACCACGGCACGGCCGACGAAGCCGGAGCCTCCGGTCACCACGACCCGGTCGGAGTGGGCGATGTCTGCGGGGGTAGGGCTTGGCACGCGCCCGACTCTAACCGGAGCACTCCCCCGCGATCCCCGAGGCCTTCCCTTCCGCCGACGGCCCCGGGGCGAGCGGGTTCGAGCCGGAACTTCGCCTGATCAACCGGAAACGTGCGACGCTAGTCCCTTCAGACCAGTCGCGTACACACCTCGGGCGAACGTGCCGTCCATCTCGGCTTCGACGTCGGCGTCGGCGTCGAAGTCGGCGAACCACTCGACGAAGGTGTGCCCGGACTCGGTGACCGGCACGACGTGGATCGTGGAGCGGTAGCTGCGAACCGGGAACGGGCTGGTCACGAACTCGTACGTGTAGCTGCGCGCGACGTCGTCGAGGGCCACCAGCCGTTCGCGCACCTCACCGCCGTCGCCCAGCGCCAGGCGCCGGACGCAGCCGACGGCAGCGGCGTCCAGACCGCCCTCGATCTCGCTGGAGCCGATGGCCGGGTGCCACGCCGGGAGCCCGTTGAAGTCGCGCACCACCTCCCACACCTTCTCAACAGGCGCTTCGATGACCGCACTCGCACAACTACGCATGAATCCTCCTCTGAACAGGTTTCTTCGTGGTGTGGAACCAACTCGCGCCGCCGCAGTTCGAGGCGGCGAGCGGCGGAGCCGCGTCTTCAGGTGTGGGACTCAACGGGCACCGCCGCAGGTTCTGCGCGGCGTCGTGGCGAGTACGCCGCGACGCCGCGCCGACATGCTCGAGGAGCGGCGCACGGAGGCCACGGAGCCGCTCAGCTCCTGCCACCCGCACCGCTGAGCACAGCGGTCGTCTCACGAGGTTGAGATCTTGGTGAAGGCTTTGGTTTGTTCTGTCAGTGCCTTCTCGGTGGGCAACCGCTCCATGCTGCTCGCGCCGTAGAAGCCGTGGCAGCGCTGCGTCCTCGAGAGCACGTAGGCGGCGTCCTCGGGCATCGCGATCGGGCCGCCGTGGCACAGCACCAGGACGTCCTCGCGGACCTCGGCGGCGGCCTGCGACCACTCGTCGATGAGCCGGACGCAGTCGTCGAGGTTCTTGGCGGTCTCCGCGCCGATCGCGCCGCCGGTGGTCAACCCCATGTGGCAGACGATGATGTCGGCGCCGGCCTCGGTCATCACCCGGGCGTCGTCGGCGGAGAACACGTACGGGGTGGTGAGCAGGTCGGCCTCCCGAGCGGCCGCGACCAGCTCGACCTCCTGGCCGTAGCCCATGCCGGTCTCCTCCAGGTTCGCCCGGAAGGTGCCGTCGATGAGTCCCACGGTCGGGAAGTTCTGGATGCCCGCGAATCCAAGGTCCCGCAGCTCCCGCAGGAAGTGCTCACGCAACATGAACGGATCGGTGCCGTTGACCCCGGCCAGCACGGGCGTGCGCTCCACGACCGGCAGCACTTCGCGGGCCATCTCCACCACGATGTCGTTGGCGTTGCCGTAGGCCAGCAGGCCCGCCAGCGACCCGCGCCCGGCCATCCGGTAGCGGCCCGAGTTGTAGATGACGATCAGGTCGATGCCGCCGGCCTCTTCACACTTCGCCGACAGGCCGGTTCCCGCACCGCCGCCCACGATGGGCTCACCCCGCTCGGCCTTGGCGTGGAACTCGCGCAGCAGCTCCGCGCGGTCGAATCCGTTCATCGCCCCTCCAGGTTCCGTGCCGAAATCCCTCTAGTCGCCCACGACTTCGCGGAACGCAGCCAGCAGCGCCGTGACGAACTCCTCGTCGTTGACGTTGTTGTCGACCCGCAGCACGCGGCGGTCCTCGGTCTGCTCGACCTCGCGCTCGATGGTGTCGAAGAGCACGGCGTCGGCTTCGGGATCGTGGAACGGCTGGTCCGGTGCGTCCAGCATGGACACTCCGCCGATCGGCAGCAGGAAGCGGACCGGGCCCTGGCAGGCGTTGAGCTTGCGCGCGATGAACGAGCCGATCTCCCGGCACTCCTCCGGGCTGGTGCGCATCAGCGTGACCTGCGGGTTGTGCACGTAGAGGGTGCGGTCGCGGTAGCGCTCGGGAACCGTGTCCCGCGCACCGAAGTTCACCATGTCGAGCGCTCCGCAGGAGCCGACGTAGGGCACCCGGGTGCGCGCGATGGCGTCGAGCCGCTGCTCTCCGGCGCTCATCACGCCACCGGCGACGAGGTCGCAGACCTCGGTGGTGGTGATGTCCAGGACCGCGCGCACCAGGCCGTCGTCGACGAGCTTCTCCAGGGCGCGCCCGCCGGTCCCGGTCGCGTGGAACACCAGCGGGTCGAAGTCGGCGGCCAGCTTCTCGGCGGCGGCGGTCACGCAGGGCGTGGTGACGCCGAACATCGACAGCGCGACGGCCGGCCTGTCCTCAACCTGCGGCAGCGGGTGGCTGATCGCGCCGAGCAGGGCGTGCGCGGCGTTGGCGAGGATGCGGCGGGAGATCCTGTTCAGCCCGGCGACGTCGGTGACCGAGGGGAACATCGCGATGTCGGTGGCGCCGACGTACCCGGACACGTCGCCGGAGGCCACAGTGGACACCATCACCTTCGGCACGCCCACGGGCAGTTCTCGCATCGCCGGGGTGACCAGCGCGGTCCCGCCCGATCCGCCGAGGCCGATGACGCCGTCGACGTCGCGGGTGCGCAGGAACCGGGCGAAGGCGGTGGCCATCGCGGTCACGGCCGAGCCGCGGTCGCCGGTGAACACGGCGGCGGCGCCGTCGGGGTGGTGCGCGGCGACCTCGGACGCGGAGACGTCGGCGCCGGAAGGGCCTTCCCCGGTGGTCGACAGGTCCACGGTGACGACGGGGTGCTCACGTCCGATGAGGCCGGCGACGTAGCCCAGTTCCGCGCCCTTGGTGTCGAACGTCCCGGCGACGTACGCGCTGCCCATCGCGACCTCCGTGCTGCTCGCCATCGAGAACGCCTCGGGACGGGACTCTACTGTTGATCGCCCCGCGGGCAACAGAAAACGCCCCCGACCGGAAGCCGGGGGCGTTCTGCGAGTCAGCCGTTCAGCGGTGCCCGCCTTGCGAACCGGATCCGCCCTTGCCTGTGAACTTGTTCTTGACCTGGTCGATCTTCTGCTTGTTCTTCGGGTCCGAGGCGTACTTCTTGGCCTGGTCGATCACCTTCTTGCCCTGCGGGCTCTTCGCGAAGTCGGTGACCTTCTTGAACAGCGACATCATCACTCCCGATGCTTCGAGGCCGTTGCACACCAGGGTACCGACAAATCACCCACCGCAAACGAACATCACCACCTCGTGGGGTGGCGCCGCACCTCGACCAACCGCACGGACCAGCACGAAGCCGCTCCCGTCCCCCAGCCGGAGCACGCCTGACCCCCACCTGGCCCCCACGGCCCGAGCGTGGCGGAACCCCACCGGAACCTCCGCTCCGGTGGGGGTGACGCGGTGTCAGCCGAGGGCGCCGCCGAGCGAGGCGTGCCCCTTGAGCACGTTGCGGGCGATCGTGCGGCGCTGGATCTCGTCGGTGCCCTCGAAGATGCGCAGCAGCCGCAGGTCGCGGTACCAGCGCTCGACCGGGAGCTCCTTGGTGTAGCCCATGCCGCCGTGGATCTGCAGGACCCGGTCGACGATCTGGTTGGCGTGCGTGGCGCCGAACAGCTTGGCGATGGACTGCGCGTGCCGGGAGTCCATGCCCTGGTCGACCTGCCACGCGGCCTGCAGGACCAGCCAGCGCAGCGCCTCGATCTCCACCGCGGAGTCGGCGATCATCCACTGGATGGCCTGCCGGTCGGCGATCGGGGCGCCGAAGGTCTCGCGGTTCTTCGCGTACTCCGCGCCCATCTCCACCAGCCGCTCGCAGGAGCCGAGCGCGCGGGCGGGCAGCAGGTAGCGGCCGCGGCCGATCCACTGCATCGCCAGCCCGAACCCGTTGCCGACCTCCCCGAGCACGTTCTCGGCCGGCACCCGGACGTTGTCGAACACCAGCGCGGCGGGCTGGCGCTCGTCGGGGCCCATGATGTCGATCGGCTCGGACTTCCAGCCCATGTCGCGGTCGACGAGGAAGCAGGTCACCCCGCCGTTGGCGCCCTTCTCGCGGTCGGTGACCGCGAAGACCATCACGAAGTCGGCGTCGATGCCACCGGTGATGAAGGTCTTCTCACCGTTGATGACCCAGTCGTCGCCGTCGCGCACGGCGGTGGTGCGCAGGTTCTTGGCGTCCGACCCCGCGCCGGGCTCGGTGATGGCGAAGCAGGACTTGCGGGTGCCTTCGATGGTCGGCAGCAGGTAGCGCTGCTTCTGCTCCTCGTTGGCGTAGTAGAGGATGTTGTCGGCGTAGCCGCCGAAGCGGAACGGCACGTAGGTGCGGCCCAGCTCGGCTTCGATCAGCGCCGCCATGACCGCCGAGAGGTTCATGCCGCCGTACTCCTCCGGCGTCTGCACACCCCAGAAACCGGCCTCCTTGGCCTTGTTCTGCAGTTCGACGAGCTCGTCCTTGGTGAGACCGCGCTGACCGGCCCGCTCCCTGCGCAGCACCTCCGGCTCCAGCGGCATCAGCTCCCGCTGGACGAAGTTGCGCACCCAGTCGCGGATGTCGCGCTCGGTGTCGGAGAGCGAGAAGTCGACCATCGCGTTCGTCCTTTCGTGCAGGCCGGTAACTAACGCCGTTAGTTTTATGGCAGCCTAGAACCGTCCAGGCGCGCGCCGCAAGGGTCCCGGTGAGGAGGCAGACGTTGCCCAGACCCAGCACACCCCGACTCTCCCCGGAGCGCATCCGCAAGTTCGGGCTGGAGATCATCGACACCGAGGGCCTCGAAGCGCTCTCCATGCGCAAGCTCGCCGAACGCCTCGACGTGCGCGCGGCCTCGCTCTACAACCACGTCGCCACCAAGGAAGACCTGCTGCACGAGATCTCCGACGAGGTGATGCGCGCGGTCGACGTCTCGGGCTTCGAGCAGGACTGGGTCACCGGCCTGCGCACGTGGGCGCGCTCCTACCGCGCTGCCCTGGCCGAACACCCGAACCTGGTCCCGTTCATCGCCTACGGCCCGGCACGCCGCGACGCCGCGCTGCGCGCCGCCGACGCCGTGCACGGCGGCCTCACCCGGGCCGGCTGGCCGCAGCGCTACGCCACGATGATCGGTGCTTCGACGAAGTACTTGGTGATCGGTGCGGCGATGGGCTCCTTCAGCCACGGCTTCCCCGCCGACGCCACCGTCTACACCGACCGCTACCCGCACCTGAGCCGAGCGCACCTGCTGCACGAGAAGGCCGCGGAGATCGACACCGCCAGCTTCGAGCTGGCGTTGACCGCCCTCATCGACGGCCTGCGGGTGCAGTTCGACGAACTCACCGAGCAGCGAGCTCCCGAGGAGGCGAGGTGAGCCCGGCGCAAGGGTCGAGATCACCCCGGCGCAAGGGTCGAGATCACTCGGTCTTCCTGTTGACTGGGGTGGGGGCGGTTCGTAGCGTCTGTGAGCGTCACAACCGAACATCGCGCCGATGACGTCTCGCGGGAGAGACCTCGCCACCACCGGGCGAGGCGCCGAAGGAGCAATACTCCCCAGTAAACTCTCAGGCACCATTACCGCAGGACACCAGGCGAAACACGGAGAAAAGCAGGAGCACCTCGCTTCTCGCCCACGGTGCAAACCGCCCGCCGGGTGGTGAAACTCTCAGGCCAATGACTCCGGGGAGACCCGCCCGACCAGCGCAGACCGCGCCGGTCGGGGGTCGAGGCGCCCCGGATATGGTTGGGCGCGTGAGCTGACCGGCCCTCGACTGCCGACCGGCACGCCCACCAGGAGGAGTTTCACCATGTCGTCGCCACGACAGACCCCGCTCCACGAGGTGCACGCATCACTCGGCGCCACGTTCACCGAGTTCGCCGGCTGGCAGATGCCGCTGCGCTACAGCGGCGACACCGCCGAGCACAACGCCGTGCGCACCAGCGCGGGCCTGTTCGACCTCACGCACATGGGCGAGATCCTCATCAGCGGCCCGCAGGCCGCCGCCGCCCTCGACCACGCGCTGGTCGCCAACGCCTCCGCCATCACGCCGGGCCGGGCGCGCTACACCATGCTCTGCAACGAGGCCGGGGGCGTGCTCGACGACCTGATCGTCTACCGGCTCGCCGAGCAGGAGTTCCTGGTCGTGGCCAACGCCGCCAACGTCCGGGTGGTCTCCGACGAGCTCGCCGAGCGGGTCTCGCGCTTCGACGCCCGGCACGCGAACGTCTCCGACGACTACGCGCTGATCGCGGTGCAGGGGCCGAAGGCGGTGGCGATCCTGGCGCCGCTGACCGACACCGACCTGAGCACGGTGAAGTACTACGCGGGCTACCGCACGACCGTCGCGGGCAAGGACGTGCTGCTGGCGCGCACCGGCTACACCGGTGAGGACGGCTTCGAGCTGTTCACCGCCCCCGGCGACGCCGTGGCGGTGTGGCAGGCGCTGGCCGAGTCCGGCGCCGAGCACGACCTCAAGCCCGCGGGTCTGTCCTGCCGCGACACGCTCCGCCTGGAGGCGGGCATGCCGCTGTACGGCAACGAGCTCTCGGCCGAGCTCACCCCGTACCACGCGAACCTCGGCCGGGTCGTCAAGCTCGACAAGGAGGTCGACTTCGTCGGCAAGTCCGCGCTGGCCGCGGTGGCGGAGAAACCCACCGAGCGCACACTGGTCGGACTGACCACCGACCAGCGGCGGGCGCCGCGCCACGGCTACCGGGTCCTCGACGCCGAGGGCGCCGAGATCGGTGAGGTCACCAGTGGTGCACCGTCGCCGACCCTCGGACACCCGATCGGTTTGGCCTACGTCGACCGGGAGCACAGCGAGCCCGGTACGGCCCTCCAGGTCGACATCCGCGGCCGCAACGTGGCGGTCCAGGTCGTCGAGCTGCCGTTCTACCGCCGCAACGCCTGACTCCAGAAAGAAACAGGAGGCACACACTGATGTCGAACCCGGATCTGTTCAACGATGCGCTGGCAACGGTTGACCCGGAGGTGGCAGAGGCGGTCGGCGCCGAGCTGGGTCGCCAGCAGAACACCCTCGAGATGATCGCGTCGGAGAACTTCGCCCCGCAGGCCGTGCTGGAGGCGCAGGGCTCGGTCCTGACCAACAAGTACGCCGAGGGCTACCCGGGCAAGCGCTACTACGGCGGCTGCGAGCACGTCGACGTCGTCGAGCAGCTGGCCATCGACCGGATCAAGGAGCTCTTCGGCGCCGACTACGCCAACGTGCAGCCCCACTCGGGCGCGCAGGCCAACGCGGCGGCGATGTTCGCGCTGCTCAAGCCCGGCGACACCATCATGGGCCTGGACCTGGCCCACGGCGGTCACCTGACCCACGGCATGCGGATCAACTTCTCCGGCAAGCTCTACAACGTCGTGCCGTACCACGTCTCGGAAACCGACCACCGCGTCGACATGGACGAGGTCGCGCGCCTGGCGCGGGAGAACAAGCCGCAGCTGATCGTCGCCGGGTGGTCGGCCTACCCGCGCCAGCTCGACTTCAAGCGGTTCCGGGAGATCGCCGACGAGGTCGGCGCCTACCTGATGGTCGACATGGCCCACTTCGCCGGGCTCGTGGCCGCGGGCGTGCACCCGTCGCCGCTGCCGCACGCGCACGTGGTCACCACGACCACGCACAAGACGCTGGGCGGCCCGCGTGGTGGCGTGATCCTCTCCAACGACGAGGAGTTCACCAAGAAGTTCAACTCCGCGGTCTTCCCCGGTCAGCAGGGCGGCCCGCTGGAGCACGTGATCGCGGGCAAGGCGGTCGCCTTCAAGATGGCCGCGGGCGAGGAGTTCAAGGACCGCCAGCGCCGCACCGTCGAGGGCGCCCAGATCCTGGCCGAGCGCTTGCTGGCCGAGGACTCCGCTGAGGCCGGTGTCTCGCTGGTGTCCGGCGGCACCGACGTGCACCTGGTGCTGGTGGACCTGCGCAACTCCGAGCTGGACGGCAAGCAGGCCGAGGACCGGCTGCACGAGATCGGCATCACGGTCAACCGCAACGCCGTGCCGAACGACCCGCGCCCGCCGATGGTCACCTCGGGTCTGCGCATCGGCACCCCGGCCCTGGCCACCCGCGGTTTCGGCAAGGACGAGTTCACCGAGGTCGCCGAGATCATCGCGCAGGCGCTCAAGCCGGACTTCGACGAGGCGACCAGCACCGAGCTGCGCACCCGGGTCGAGGCCCTGGCGGCCAAGCACCCGCTCTACCCGAACCTCTGATCAGCAGAGCTCCAGGACGCCGCATCCCGAACCCGGGGTGCGGCGTTCTTCGTCGTTCGGCAACCGACGGGTCAGGCGTCAGACGCCGGCTTCCGCGGGCGCGGCGGCACCGGCGGAGCGCTCCATCCGCTCGACCCGGGCGCTGACCTCGCGGAGCAGGACCTGGGTGGGCACCGAGTCGAGCTCGGGCCCGATGCGCACCTCGGCCCCGGCCTCGTCGGCGCTGAGCCGACCGGCCTTCACCAGCACCTCCAGCAACGGGACGTCCAGAGCGCGGGCCATGATCCGCGCGTTGCCGATGTCGGGGCGGTAGCCCTTGCGCCAGCGGAAGACCACGCTGGGTTTCAGGCCGCTGTGCTCGCAGAAGTCGTGCACGGTCCACCCGCGCTCCGCCAGGTGCCGTTCGAGGTACTCGACGAAGTCGGTGTCCGGAGAACCTGCGGTCACGTCGCTCGCGCCAGCGTGTGCCATGCGTTCGAGTCTAGTCCCACCCGTGCGACTGGCTGCAGTCCGCTGAACAGGTGTGCCGGTGCACCTGCAGCTGGTGGCCTGCGCTTTCACCATTGGATCACCGTAGGTACCTGCATGAGAGTCCAGCCACATGAACGAGACTCGCAGCAGTGCCGCTCCGCCGGAGCACCACGAACTCGGCCGCGGCGTGCGCATCTCCTAAGCTCCCAGCGCCGCTGAGCTCGCACCCCGCTTCGCAGAGCCGGCAGCAACAACCCCCGAGTCGGCGCAGCGGCTGCACCGGCTCCCTGCACGGCGAGCAGCGCTGCCCACTCCCGCACGACGACCCGCCACCGCAGCAGAGCCCGCCCGACCCCCTCTTCCCATTTCTCGCGAAGTGCGAGGCGAACTTCAGCCTTCGAACTTCGCGAGAACTTCGAGCAGCAACCCTCGGAGCAGGTCAGACACGCCAGATCTCCCGCGATGCCTCCACGTGTCGCAGGGTCCACCGGGTCGCCGGGTCGCCGGGTCCGCCGGGCCCACCGGGTCGCCGGGTCGCCGGGTCCGCCGGGTCGCCGGGTCCACCGGGCCCACCGGGTCGCCGGGCCCACCGGGCCCACCGGGTCGCCGGGTCGCCGGGTCCGCCGGGTCGCCGGGTCCACCGGGCCCACCGGGTCGCCGGGCCCACCGGGTCGCCGGGCCCACCGGGTCGCCGGGCCCACCGGGTCGCCGGGCCCACCGGGTCGCCGGGCCCACCGGGTCGTCGGGTTCGAGAGAGCGCGGCTTCCTCGCGCGACACTGCGCCTAGATCCCCTTCGAACTTCGCGCGAAGTTGTGACGCGCCTGCGCAAGCCGGGGTTCGGAACAACGCTGCGCCACGTCTCTGAGCAGGCCTCAAGCGTTCCACCGGCGCGCTGGTACTGCCAGCCCTCGCTCCGCGCGGGAGTCTCGGCTGGTTGGGACCGCTCAGGCAGCGGCTTCGGCGTCGTCCACGTGCTCCTCGGTCGTGACCTCGGCGCGCGAGCGGCGGCGCTTCCAGGCCCACACGCCCACTCCGACCAGCACGATCGCGATCGCCACCACCCAGCTGGCGCGACCGAGCATCGATTCGACGTACTTCGCCGACGCGCCCGCCGCCCAGCCGATGCCGACGTGGGTGGCCGACCAGCCGATCGCACCGATCAGCGACGAGACGACGAAGCGCAGGTAGGACATGCCGCTGGCGCCCGCGGCAGCCGGCATCAAGGTCCGCACCACTGGGAGGAACCTGCCGACCAGCACGGCACCGATGCCCCAGCGCCGCAGCAGCGCGCCCGCGCGATCCCAGTGGTGCTGGCCGAGCTTGCGCACCACCTTCGTCTCGCGCATCTTCAGCCGGTACCTGCGGCCGAGCCAGAAGCCGATGTTGTCGCCCACCGCCGCGCACGCGGCCACCGTCGCGGCCAGCGTGAAGAAGAACCCGACGTCGGTCACCGCAGCCGAGGCGACCAGCAGCCCGGTCTCCCCCGGCACGAGGAAACCGAGCCCGAGGGTGCACTCGCCCAGCACCAGTGCACCGGTGGCCAGCACCAGCAGCGGCCGGGGCAGTCCTGCGATCAAGGCCAGGACATCGCTGATGAACGTCACGGAACGGGGCTCCTCGGGTGAGCGACGACGGACTGCGGTCACGCTACCGGGGGAGCTTTGAGCCGTTCTCAGGTGTGGCACGGATACGCCACGTGATTTCCGCAGCGGCGCCCCTAGGGGTGGATCACAGGTGCGAACGACGCTGATCCAGTTGGTTCGCGTGCCGCTCAACGCTTTCGAACTTCGCGCGAGGTTTGACGACCGAAGTTCCCCTTCGAAGTTCGCGCGCAATCCGATGTTCGGGACTCCGCCGGCAGAGCGTGGACTCCGCTAGCGCAACGAGGAGTCCGTCAGCACGGCGAGTCAGCACGTCGAGATGTTCCTGAGTGTGCTCCGCGCCGAGTTCGTCCGGACGGCGTGCACCCGGCCGCCTCTGGAGTGGCGTCGGAATCCACGGACGTGCTGTGCGTCTCTGCTGCTACCGCTGGGCGGCAGCAGTCCCTGGTCAGGCGATCAGCAGGACTTGGTCCAGGAGCACTCCAGGGTGCTCTCGTCGCGGTCCGTGCGGGGGTCGTCCACGGCGGTGCGCGGTTGCGGGACCTGCAGGCGGCCGCGGGGGTGGTCGTCGGCGCCGTTGTGCTCGGCGAGGCGCACTGCGATCGCGTCCTCGAGGTCCTGCGGCGCTGCGGAGAGGAAGTCGTTGAACACGACCGAGAACACCAGCTCGCGCCCGTCGGCGGTGGTCACGTAGCCGGACAGCGAGGTGACCCCGGTGAGCGAACCCGTCTTGGCGTGCACGTTGTGGGCCGCAGCCGTGCCCACCATCCGGTTGCGCAGGGTGCCGCCGACCATCCGGTCGGGTTCACCGGCGATCGGCAGGGCGTCGCGGAAGACCTGAGCCCACGGGCGCTGCGCGGCGTTGTCCAGCAGCACCGCGAGCTGGTCCGGGGTGAGCCCGTCCATCCGGGACAGCCCGGAACCGTCGACCATCCGCAACGCGTCGGCGTTCAGGCCGAGCCCTCTCAGCTCCTCGGTGAGGACCCGGGTCCCGGCCGCCCAGCTGCCCTCGCCCGCCCGCTCGCGGCCCATCGCCTTGACCAGCACCTCGGCGTGTCCGTTGTTGCTGAGCTTGAGGAACGGCACCAGCAGTTCCCGCAGCGGCATCGACTCGCGGCCGGCGAGTTCCCGGGCGCCCTGCGGCGCAGCGCCCTCGCCGGTCCCGGTGACGCTGATGCCCCGGGCGGCCAGGGCGCGGGCGAAGACGTCGGTGGCGTAGGCGGTCGCGTCGGGAACGGCGATCCACTCCTCCACCGGGTCGGCACCGGCCGGGATGGTCCCGGTCACCACGACCCGGCCGCTGTGGTGGTCACGGGTGGTGGTGATGTCCGCTTCTCCGTCGGCGGTGGTGATGGCGCGGTTGTCGACGGTCAGCGCCCCGGTTCCCGGGTCGAGCGCGACCGACGGGGCCTGGCCGGGCGAGGTGGGCGTGACGCGCACGATCGCGCTGCCCGCGTCGAAGTCGGTGTCCGGCGCGGCGCTGAGCGCCGAGACCGGCGCCGAGTAGGAGTAGGGCTCGTCGTCCCAGGCCCAGCCGGTACCCAGCGGGACGTCGTCGAACCAGGTGTCGTCGGCCAGCAGCCGCCCCCGCACCTCGCGCACGCCCTGCTCGGCGATCTGCGCGGCGAGCCGGTCGTAGTCGGTGGCCAGGAGCGTCGGATCACCGGTGCCGCGCAGGTAGAGGTCGCCCTGCAACGTCGCGCCCTGCTGAGCGCCGTCGCTGAGCACTTGGGTGCGGAACCGGTGGTCGGGCCCGAGGGCTTCGAGCGCCGCTGCGGCGGTGAACAGCTTGGCGTTCGAGGCCGGGGTGGCGCGGTCCGTGGCCTGCCTGCTGTAGAGGACCTCGTCGGTGGCCGGGTCGCGCACCACGACTCCGGCTTGGGCCCCGTCGAGCCGCGGATCGGCCAGGATGTCGTCGAGGTCGACCTTGAGCGCGTCCACACCGCTGGGTGCTGCACCTGTCGACGGGACCACCGCCAGCGGCAACGCCACCGCCAACCCGACCACGAACGCCCACCGTCTCCGCATGCCGGCTCCTCTCCGAGATCACGGAGGTTAAGCAGCCGGGATGTGGACGGTCAACGAGATCAACACGGAAGTCGCAAAGCAGACACCATCAGCCGACGGCGATCGACGTCGCCATCGCGAGCAGCGCACCACCGCAGCAGCGCTCGAAGACCTTGCGGCGCTTGGGGTTCGCCAGCACCGCGGCCAGCCTGCCCACCGAGGGGACCACGATCAGCCACCACACGGCGAAGGCGGAGACCGCGACGGCGCTGAGCAAGGCGGCCTGCGGCATCGGCGCGGAACCGGGGTCCATCGCCTGCGGCAGCAGGGTCAGGAACGTCAGCATCACCTTGGGGTTGAGCACGTCGGTGAGCAGTCCGCGCAGGAACACCGACCGCCCCGAGCTCGGCTGCTCGAGCACCGCCTCGGCTGTACCGGACCCAGCGCGGCGCAGCGTCTGCAACGCCATCCACGCCAGGTAGGCCACGCCCAGCGCCTTCACCACGAACAACGCCGCGGGAACGGTCGCGACCAGGGCCGACAGGCCGAGCGTGGCGGCCGTGGCGTGCACCAGCAGCCCGCAGGTCACGCCCGCCGCGGCCAGCCAGCCGTAGCGGCGGCCGCTGGCGGCGTTGCGGGTCACCACGACGAAGTCGGGGCCGGGGACCATCACGATCACCAGCAGCGCCAGCAGGAACGACCCCCAGGCGATGTGCACGACGAATTCCTCCAGTGGATGTCGGGTCGGCGAGTGCGCACATCCTCCGTGGTTCGTTCGTCGCTTTTCGAGTCCGGACGTAGGATGTTCGGTTGTGGGCGATCCCGTAGAACTGGATTCGGTGGACTGGGCGATCCTGGAGGAGCTGCAGAACGACGCGACCTTGCCGAACCGCACCCTCGCCGAACGGGTCGGGCTGGCACCGTCGAGCTGCCTGCAGCGCGTCCGCCGGCTGCGTGAGCAGGGAGTCATCACGGGATCGCACACCGACGTCAACCCGGCCGCGACGGGACTGGCACTGGAGGCGGTGGTGGCGGTCAACGTCCGCCCGCACACGCGCCAGATCGTCGACCAGTTCCGCGAGTTCGTCATGGCCCAGCCGGAGACGCGATCGCTGCTGCACGTGAGCGGCCAAGCCGACTTCCTGCTCCACGTGGCCGTCCAGGACACCACGCACCTGCAGGAGTTCCTGGTCGACAAGCTCGCCTCGCGCACCGAGGTCCGCAACTTCACCAGCTCCATCGTCCTGGAGCAGCTGCACACCCGAGCTCTCACACCGCCCAAGCACCTGCGCCCCAAACGCCGCACACGCCCTTAGGGGTGGGCAAAGCCGCGAACCCGCGGTCCCAGGCCCCTGCGCCACACGGGTGCTTCGAAGTTCGCGCGAAGTTCGACGCCGGATCCTCCCCTTCGAAGTTCGCGCGAACTTCGAAGGGGAGGCTCAGCCGGGCCCGCCGCAGGTTCTCCAGCGACGTCGCAGCACGCCGGGCGTCGAGGCGTGCATCAGGGACGACGCCGGATGTCCGCGGTTCTGCGCTCTCTCCTTCGGGGACTTCCGCTGGTCACGCTGCTGCGCGCCCCCGAGGGCCAGGCGGCACGCGGCGGCAGCCGCCTCGTCAGGTGTGGGACTCAGCCGACTCCGCCGCGGGCTCTGAGGTGGTCCTGCGGGGACGGGCCGCCGTGGAGCACCGGGCGCACCTGGACCGGCCGGTCCGGAGCAGGAGGGCTGCCTCCGGCACCGCCCCGCAGAGCTGGGCGGGACACCGTGGATCAGTCGTTGACGCGGAGGAGCCCTTCTTGGACGACCGTGGCGACCAGCTGGCCGTCGCGAGAGAAGAAGCGGCCGGTGGCCAGGCCGCGACCGCCGGAGGCGCTCGGCGACTCGCAGTCGTAGAGCAGCCACTCGTCCGCGCGGAAGCGGCGGTGGAACCACATCGCGTGGTCCAGGCTCGCACCGGCGACGTCGTCGAGACCCCAGTAGACGCCGTGCCGCGCCAGCGGTGCGTCGAGCAGCGTCATGTCGGAGGCGAAGGCGGCGATGCAGACGTGCAGCAGGTCGTCGTCCGGCACCGCGAGCACGCCGTCGGCGCGCATCCACACCTGGTTGCGGGCCTCGCGCGGGCCCTTCTCGCGGCTCACCCACGGCGGCTCGGTGACGTAGCGGACGTCGATCGGGCGCGGCTGCGGCGGGCCGAGCTTCGGCAGCACCTCTCCGATGCGCTCGCCGAAGGTCGGCAGCGACTCGGGGGCCGGCACGTCGGGCATCGCCTCGGCGTGGTCGAGCCCCTCCTCGTCGACCTGGAACGACGCCGACAGCGAGAAGATGGTCTTGCCGCGCTGCACGGCGACGACCCGGCGCGTGGTGAACGAACGGCCGTCGCGGGTGCGGTCGACCTCGTAGACGATCGGGATGCTCGGGTCGCCGGGGCGGATGAAGTAGGCGTGCAGCGAGTGCACCCGCCGCTCCTGCGGCACCGTGCGACCGGCGGCGACCAGCGCCTGCCCGGCGACCTGGCCGCCGAACACGCGGATGGTCGAGGAAGCGGGGCTGACACCGCGGAAGATGTTCTCCTCGATGCGCTCCAGGTCCAGCAGAGCCACGAGGCTGTCCAGCACGGGTTGGCCGTGCGGCATGCCGTTGACGTCGAGCGGAACCTCGCCCTGCAGGTGGGTACCGGTCGGGTCGGCTGCTGCGGCCCGGGCCGCTTCGGTCACTGCGTGCTCCTCAGTTCGGGCGCCCGACCGGCCGGACGGGAGCCGGTGGCTCCCGTCCGAAGGCCGATCAGACGTGGTCTTCTTCTCCCAGCCGGTGCACGCGGATGAGGTTCGTCGAACCGACCGTGCCCGGGGGCGAACCGGCGACGACGACCACCATGTCGCCGCGCTGCGACCGACCCAGGGACAACATCGCCTGGTCGACCTGTCGCACCATCTGGTCCGTTGTGTCCACCTTAGGCACCAAGAACGTTTCCGTCCCCCAAGTGAGAGCGAGCTGACTCCGCACCGACTCCTCGGGGGTGAACGCCAGCAGCGGCAGCCGGGTGTGCAGCCGCGCGAGGCGCCGCACGGTGTCTCCGGACTGGGTGAAGGCCACGAGCGCCTTGGCGTTGAGGCGCTCGCCGATGTCGCGGGCCGCGTAGGAGATCACGCCGCGCTTGGTGCGCGGCACGTGGCTGAGCTCCGGCGGAGTCGGCGAACCGGCCTCCACGGCCTCGACGATGCGGGCCATGGTCTGCACGGTCTCGATCGGGTAGCGGCCGACGCTGGTCTCACCGGAGAGCATCACCGCGTCGGCGCCGTCGAGCACCGCGTTGGCGACGTCGGAGGTCTCGGCACGCGTGGGACGCGAGTTCTGGATCATCGAGTCCAGCATCTGGGTGGCCACGATGACCGGCTTGGCGTTCTCCCGCGCGATGCGGATCGCCTTCTTCTGGACCAGCGGGACGTGTTCGAGCGGGAGCTCCACGCCGAGGTCACCGCGGGCGACCATGACACCGTCGAAGGCCAGCACGATGGCTTCGAGGTTGTCCACCGCCTCGGGCTTCTCCAGCTTCGCGATGACCGGTGCGCGGCGGCCGACGCGGTCCATCACCTGGTGCACCAGGTCGATGTCGGCGGGGCTGCGCACGAACGACAGCGCGATGAAGTCCACTCCGAGTTCCAGGGCGAATTCCAGGTCCTCGATGTCCTTCTCGGACAGCGCGGGCACGGAGACGTCCATGCCCGGCAGGGAGATGCCCTTGTTGTCGGAGACGGTGCCGCCCTCGGTCACCTCGCAGACGACGTCGTTGTCCTCGACGGCGGTCACGACCATCGCGACCTTGCCGTCGTCGACCAACAACCGGTCGCCCGCCTTGGCGTCCCCGGCCAGGCCCTCGTAGGTGGTGGACACACGGTCGTGCGTGCCTTGCACGTCGTCGACCGTGATGCGCACGACGTCGCCGGTGCGCCACTCGACCGGACCGGCTGCGAACTTCCCGAGCCGGATCTTCGGTCCCTGCAGGTCACCGAGGATGCCCACGGCGCGGCCGGATTCCTTGGCCGCTGCCCGCACCATGTCGTAGACCTGCTGGTGATCGGCGTGGCTGCCGTGGCTGAAGTTCAAGCGGGCGACGTTCATTCCGCTGCTGACGAGCTCGGCCACCTTCTCCGGATTGGCGGTGGCGGGGCCCATGGTACAAACGATCTTGGCTCGTCGACTCACATCATGCCAGCCTAGTCTCTTGCCACCCGGGTGCAGCACGCAGCCACGCTCCAGATTCCTGATCGGGTGTTTCGTTGCTGGATCAATGCAGAAAGCAGCTCAGACGGCTTCCGCTCCTGATCGCCGTCCTGACGAGCTGGGCCGTGCTGTTCACGCCGGAGTCCGGCGTTCCCAGCGCCCCGCCCGGCACCGACAAGGTCGTGCACGTCGCGCTCTTCGCGGCGCTGGCGATCACGGGCCGGATCGCCGGGGCGCGCACCGCGTGGCTGCTCCCGGTGCTGGTCGGCTACGCGGCCCTCTCCGAGGTGCTGCAGGGCCTGCTGCCGATCGGGCGCAGCTGCGAACTGCTCGACGTGGTCGTGGACGTCGCGGGCGCGCTGGCGGGGTGGGCCGCGTTCACCGCGCGCTCCCGGCGCTCCCAGGCGTGATCTACCGCAGGACGCCAGGTCATCGCCGCTTCTTCTCGGTGGTCCCGACGTGGTCGGCGCACCACTGGTTGAGCTCGCGCACCGCTTCCCAGGACTCCCGGACGCGCTGCAGGCAGGCGCGTTCGTGCAGCACGTCATCGGGCTCCCAGGAGCGCGCCGCGTGGAGCGTCTTGTGCCGGAGCAGGTCCAGCCGCGGGTGGTCGGCGGGGAAGCCGCGCGGGCGGGTCTGCAGCACGTCCCCGTCGATCCGCCAGCCCTGGTCGCGCAGCGCGTCGAGCAGGCCCCGCAGCTGTTCACCGTGGACGTCGGTGTCCACTGCGGACCGGAAGCGCGCCAGCTGGTCGGATTCGGTGTGGTAGCACCCGCCGGCGACCAACAGGCCCTCCGGACCGATCTCGACGTAGTAGGCACCGCCGCCGCGCCCCTGCTCGATCACGGCACCGCAGTGGGTCTTGTACGGCGACTTGTCGCGGCTGAACCGCAGGTCGCGGTGGGGCCGGAACACCTTCCCCTTGCCGAAGCCGGGCGCGAACTCCGGCTCCAGCTCGGCCAGCAACGCCTCCACCGGACCGCGGACGTGCTCCTCGTAGAGCTGCTGGTGGTCCGCCCAGTAGGCCTTCGAGTTGTCCGCCAGCAGGCCCTCGAAGAACTCGACCGCTCCGTCGCCAAAACCCTCGAACCGCACGCGCCCGACCCTAGGACGTCGTCAGGTGAGGCGGATCTGGCGGTTGACGTCTTTGTAGAGGAGGTAGCGGAAGGGGCCGGGGCCGCCTGCGTAGCAGGCTTGGGGGCAGAAGGCG
>NZ_RSAA01000008.1 GCF_003931915.1 Saccharopolyspora rhizosphaerae
AACAGTCCGCTGTTGAGTTCTCAAAGAACACACCCACACCATCACCACACCCCACTTCAGGGATGCCGGATCCGGGGAGTCATTTCCTCGTTCGCGCTTTTCGCTGTCGTCCAGAGTAGCAGGCCCGCTTCCTCGCGTTCACCGGGGGGTCACCCCACCCGGTCGCCGTCGAGAAGTCGGCTCACTCTTCTGCCCGGCAGCCACCAAGCACTGTTTTCAATGAAGTTCAGGTGGAAAACCGCGTCCGCATCCCCGAGCCGTTCGGCTCGTCGCACTTCCTCGGTTTCCCGTTCGGAGCGCCCACTCTACCACCCGGAGGCAGGAGCTTGGTTCGCAACCCCGCGTCAGGCCCGGCCCGGTTTGCCCGGCCCGTGTCGCGCTGACCCGTAAAAAGTTACACGGTCCGCTCCGACGGGGTCAAACCGGGGGGTGCTTTGGCCGCTCCGGGGCGCGAAATCGCAGGTCAGCGCCCCGGAGCACGGCTCAGCTCAGGATCTTGGCACCCGCGGTGCTGCGCTTGCCGCGGCGGACGACGAGCCAGCGCCCGTGCAGCAGGTCTTCCCGGCTCGGAACCCACTCCTCGTCGGCGATCTTGACGTTGTTGACGTACGCGCCACCCTCCTTGATGGTGCGGCGGGCCGCGCCCTTGCCGGTGACGAGACCGGTGTCGACGAGCAGGTCGACGATCGTCGGGCCGTCCGCGGAACGCAGCTCAGCCCTCGGCACGGCGGCCATCGCCGACTCCAGCGTCTGCTCGTCGAGGTCGGCGAGCTCACCCCGGCCGAACAGGGCCTGGCTGGCGGCGATCACCTTGCGGGTCTGGTCCTCGCCGTGCACGAGGGTGGTCAGCTCCTCGGCGAGCCGCTTCTGACCGGCGCGCAACTGCGGGCGTTCGGCCGTCGTCTTCTCCAGTTCCTCGATCTCCTCCCGGTCGAGGAAGGTGAACAGCCGCAGGTAGCGGGGCACGTCGGCGTCCGCGGAGTTCACGAAGTACTGGTACCAGGCGTAGGGCGAGGTCAGGGACGGGTCGAGCCAGACGTTCCCGCCACCCGTGGACTTGCCGAACTTGCGACCCTCGGAGTCGGTGACCAGCGGCAGCGTCAGCGCGTGCGCGGAGGCCCCCTCCTGCTTCCTGATCAGGTCGACGCCGGCGATGATGTTGCCCCACTGGTCCGACCCGCCCAGCTGCAGCAGCGCGCCGTGCTGGCGGTGGAGCTGCACGAAGTCGTTGGCCTGCAGGAGCATGTAGCTGAACTCCGTGTAGGAGATGCCGTCGGTCTCCAGCCGGCGCTTGACCGTCTCCCGGGCCAGCATCGTGTTCACCGAGAAGTGCTTGCCGACCTCGCGCAGGAACGCGGTGACCGACAGGTTGGCGGTCCAGTCGGCGTTGTTCACCATGATCGCGCCGGTCGGCGAGTCGTCGAAGTCGACGAACGCGGACAGCTGGTCGCGGATCTGCCCGGTCCACTCGGCGATGGTGGCCTCGTCGTGCAGGTTGCGCTCGCCGACGTCGCGGGGATCGCCGATCAGACCGGTCGCGCCGCCGGCCAGGACCACCGGCCGGTGACCGGCCTGCTGGAAGCGGCGCAGCGTCAGCATCGGGATCAGGTGACCCGCGTGCAGGCTCGGCGCGGTCGGGTCGAAGCCGGCGTAAAGAGTGAGCGGACCCGTGTCGAGGTCTCGTCGCAGCGCGTCGAGGTCGGTGGATTGCGCGATCAGTCCGCGCCAGGCCAGCTCGTCAAGGATGTGCTCACTCACGCCGTCCAGTTTCGCGCATCCCCACGAACAGGTTCACGCCCGGGCTCGAGTGCGGCGACGCCCGCCACGCCGGTAGGCGCTGACGGCCTCGGAACCGTCGACCCACGACCGCCACGGGAGGTCCATCGCGGCGGCGACACCGACGCGGGGACCGCTCCGGATGTCGTCCTCGGCGACCTCGCTGCCGTTGTAGAGGCGCACCGGAGAACCCGGGGCGGTCAGGTCGAGACCGTTGTGCTCGCGCGTGATGCCCAGCACCCCGGCGAGCCGGGCCGGACCGCTGGCCAGCTGGGAGTCCTTGCGGGCCGCAGGCTTGCGGCTGCGGGCGAGCTCACCCCCGGTGGTGATCTCCCCGGCGCGCAGCAGCACCGCGCCGGGCACCCCGTCGGTGAGGCAGACCACGTTGATGCAGAAGTGCATCCCGTAGACGAAGTAGACGTAGAGGTGCCCGGCCGGGCCGAACATCACGGAGTTGCGCTCGGTCCGGCCGCGGTAGCAGTGCGAGGCCGGGTCGTCGGTGCCCCGGTAGGCCTCGACCTCGACCAGGCGCACCCCGACGTCGCCCTCCGGGCTGCTGGACCGCAGTTCGCAGCCCAGCAACCGGCGCGCGACCCACAACGGGTCGCGTGCCAGCTCCTCGCGCGTCACCAGGTCCACGCTCAGCACCCTACCGGGCGCGATGCGCTCGCGATCAAACCGACAGCCACCCCCGGTGCTCGGCCACGGCCGCGACCACCCGCTCGCGCTGCTCGGCGACGCGGGCCGGCGCGGTGCCGCCGTGGGAGTCGCGGGACTCGATGGAGCCGGAGACCGTCAGCACCTCGCGGACCTGCGGGGTCAGCGCGGGGTTCGCCGCGGCCAGCTCCTCGTCGGTGAGCTCGTCCAGGCCGACGCCGCGCTCCTCGGCGGTGCGCACGCACTCCCCCGACGCCTCGTGCGCGACGCGGAACGGAACCCCCTGGCGCACCAGCCATTCGGCGATGTCGGTGGCGAGGGTGAAACCGGCTGGGGCGAGTTCGGCCATCCGCTCGGTGTGGAAGGTGAGGGTGCCGAGCATGCCGCTCATCGCGGGCAGCAGCAGTTCCAGGTGCTCGACGGAGTCGAAGACCGGCTCCTTGTCCTCCTGCAGGTCGCGGTTGTAGGCCAGCGGCAGGGCCTTGAGCGTGCTCAGCAGTCCGGAGAGGTTGCCGATCAGGCGACCCGACTTGCCGCGGGCGAGTTCGGCGACGTCGGGGTTCTTCTTCTGCGGCATGATCGAGCTGCCGGTGGCCCAGGCGTCGTCGAGCGTGATGTAGCCGAACTCGGCGGTGTTCCAGATGATGACCTCTTCGGCGATCCGGGAGAGGTTGACACCCACCATGGCCAGGCAGAACGCCGCCTCGGCGGCGAAGTCGCGGGCCGCGGTGCCGTCGATGGAGTTGTCGGTGGCGCCGCGGAAGCCCAGGTCGGCGGCGATGGCCTGCGGGTCCAGGCTCAGCGAGGAACCGGCGAGCGCACCGGAACCGTAGGGCGAGTAGGCGGTGCGCTCGTCCCAGTCGCGGAGGCGCGAGACGTCGCGCAGCAGGGCCTGGCAGTGCGCGAGGAGGTGGTGCGCGAGCAGCACGGGCTGCGCGTGCTGCAGGTGGGTGCGGCCCGGCAGCACCGCGTTCGGGTGCGCGGCGGCCTGCGCCACGAGCGAGTCCACGACGTCCAGGACGCCCGCGGCGATGCGCCGGGCGGCGTCGCGCAGCCACATCCGGAACAGGGTCGCGACCTGGTCGTTGCGGGAACGACCGGCGCGCAGCTTGCCGCCGAGGTCGGCGCCGACCCGTTCCAGCAGGCCGCGCTCCAGGGCGGTGTGCACGTCCTCGTCGTCGATGACCGGGGTGAAGGCCCCGGATTCGACGTCGGCGGCGAGGGTGTCGAGCCCGGCGAGCATGGCGTCGAGCTCGTCCTCGGTCAGCAGGCCGGCGCGGTGCAGGACGCGGGCGTGGGCGCGCGACCCGGCGATGTCGTAGGGCGCCAGCCGCCAGTCGAAGTGCGTCGACAGGCTCAGCGCCGCCATCGCCTCGGCCGGGCCGGAGGCGAAGCGACCGCCCCAGAGCTTGGTGGGCTCACTGCCTTGCTGCGTCACGTTCGGTTCCTCGGTGCTCTCTCGGTTGGTGTCTGGGAGGTCCTCCGCGAGACCACCCGTGGGTCCTCGTGCCGGCGGTCCGGAACCGCCGTCAGTCCTCATCCTCGGGTTCGATGCCGCCGGCTGCCATCGCGGTGAAGCGCTCGGCGAGCTCCTTGCCGGTCAGCGGCTCGCGGGCGACGATCATGACGGTGTCGTCGCCCGCTATCGAGCCCACGACCTCGGGCAGGGCGGCGCGGTCGATGGCGCTGGCCAGGAACTGGGCCGCTCCCGGCGGTGTGCGCAGCACCGTGAGGTTGCCGGAGCCGTCGGCCCCGGCGAGCAGTTCGCCCAGCAGCCTGCTCAGCCGCGACGTGCCGCCCTGGACACCGCGTACCGGGCTGCCGTCCTCCGGGATGACGTAGACCGCCGCCCCGCCGTCCGGGCCGCGCAGCTTCACGGCGCCGAGCTCGTCGAGGTCCCGGGACAGCGTGGCCTGCGTGACCTCGATGCCGGAGTCGGCGAGCAACTTGGCCAGCTCGGTCTGACTCCGGATGTCCATCGAGGACACGAGTTCGACGATGCGCGCCTGACGCGCCACCCGGGTCGTGCTCATGACTGCCGCACCAGCCAGGCCAGCAGTGCCTTCTGCGCGTGCAGCCGGTTCTCGGCCTCGTCGAACACCGCGCTGGCGGGTCCGTCGATGACCTCGTCGGTGATCTCCAGGCCGCGGTGCGCGGGCAGGCAGTGCAGCACGCTGGTGCCGGGTTTGCCGGTGGCGGCCAGCAGCTCGCTGTTGACCTGGTACGGGCGGAACGGGCTGACCCGGTCCTTGCCGTCGTTCTCCTGCCCCATCGACGTCCACGCGTCGGTGACCAGCACGTCCGCGCCTTCGACGGAGCCCTGCGGAGTCGTGTGCAGCTCGACGGAACCACCGGTCTCGGCCGCGCGCTTGCGGGCCGCTTCCAGCACCCACTCCACCGGGCGGAAGCCTTCGGGCGCGCCGATGCGGACGTGCATGCCTGCGGTGGCCCCGCCGACCAGCAGCGAGTGGGCCATGTTGTTGGCCCCGTCGCCGAGGTAGGTCAGGGTCAGCCCGGCGAGCTCACCGTAGCGCTCGCGGATGGTCTGCAGGTCGGCCAGCACCTGGCAGGGGTGGAACTCGTCGGTGAGCGCGTTGATCACCGGCCCGCGCGCCACCGAGGCCATGGCGTCGATGCGCGCCTGGGCGAAGGTCCGCCACACCACGGCGTCGACGTAGCGGGACAGCACGCGCGAGGTGTCCTCGATGGTCTCCTCGCGGCCGAGCTGCATCATCCGCCCGTCCACCACGATCGGCTGGCCACCGAGCTGGTGGATGCCGACCTCGAAGGACAGCCGGGTGCGGGTCGAGTTCTTCTCGAAGAGCACCGCGATGGACTTGCCCTGGAGCGCGTCGGACCCGAGCGGGTCGGCCTTGAGCTCGTCGGCGAGGTCGAGGACCTCCGCCTGCTCGGCGGGCGTGAGGTCGTCATCGCGGAGGAAGTGCCGGGACATCTCAGTTCTCCTTGGCAGCGGACAGGAGTTCGGGGAGGTCGGTGAGCAGTCGCTGCACCTGCTCACCGCGCACGACCAGCGGCGGGCACAGCCGGATGGCGTCCGGCTGGATGGGGTTGACCAGGTAGCCGCGTTCCTGGGCCGCGGCGGCGACCTTGGCCGAGACGGGCTCGGTGAGGCCGATGGCGAGGAGCAGGCCCGCACCCCGCACTTCACGCACCAGCGGGTGCCCGAGCGCCTGCACGCCCTGGGCCAGTTCCGCACCGACCTTCTCGACGTGGTCGAGGAGCCCTTCGGAGACGATCGTGTCGAGCACCGCCAGCGCCGCCGCGCACACGACCGGGTTGCCGCCGAAGGTCGTGCCGTGCTGACCGGGGTGCAGCAGGTCGGCGGCGGCCCCGATGCCGATGCAGGCTCCGATCGGCAGACCACCGCCGAGGCCCTTGGCGAGCGTGATCACGTCGGGCGTGATGCCCTCGCGCTGGAAGGCGAACCACGATCCGGTCCGGCCGATCCCGGTCTGCACCTCGTCGACGACCAGCAGCGCGCCGTTGCGGGTGGCGATCTCGCGCGCGGCGCGCAGGTAGCCCTCCGGCGGCACGACGACGCCGTTCTCGCCCTGGACCGGCTCCAGGAACACCGCGGCGGTGGTGTCGTCCACTTCGGACTCCAACGCGGCGACGTCCCCGTAGGGCACGTGCACCACGCCGGCGGGCATCGGCGCGAACGGCTCCTGCTTGGCGGGCTGACCGGTCAGCGCGAGCGCGCCCATGGTGCGCCCGTGGAAGCCGCCGTGGGTCGACACGATCTTGGACCTGCCGGTGAGGCGGGCGATCTTGAAGGCGGCCTCGTTGGCCTCGGCGCCGGAGTTGCAGAACAGCACGCGCCCCTGGCCGGTGGCGCCGGCGAGGTCCAGCAATCGCTCGGCCAGCGTGAGACCGCGCTCGTGCACGTAGAGGTTCGAGACGTGCCCGAGCGTCGAGACCTGCTCGGTCACCGCGCGCACGACCGCCGGGTGGGCGTGGCCGAGTGCGTTGACCGCGATGCCGCTGACGAAGTCCAGGTAGGTCTTGCCGTCGGCGTCGGTGAGCTCGGCACCGGAGCCGCTGACGAAGGTCAGCTTCGGGGTGCCGTAGTTGTCCATCATCGACGCCTGCCAGCGCTGCGTCCCGGTGGCGTTGGTGGTCATGCGTCCTCCGTATCTTGCGGGACTCCTGCGCCCGATCGGCCGTGCTGAGCGCCGCACGCGCGGGTGCGGCTCATGCGTCCTCCGTGTCGACGGGGAACACCATCGTTCCCACTCCGGCACTGGTGAAGACCTCGAGCAGCACGGAGTGCGCGAGCCGCCCGTCGATGACGTGCGCTCGCGGCACCCCACCGCGGACGGCGCGCAGGCACGCCTCCATCTTCGGCACCATCCCCGAGGCCAGGCCCGGCAGCAGTTCTGCGAGCTGGTCCACGTCGAGCCTGCTGATCAGGGACGACTTGTCCGGCCAGTTGGTGTAGAGACCTTCGACGTCGGTGAGCACCACGAGCTTCTCGGCGCCCAGCGCGACGGCCAGGGCACCGGCGGCGGTGTCGGCGTTGACGTTGTGCACCACACCGTCGGAGTCGGGCGCCACTGTGGACACCACGGGGATGCGGCCCGCGTTGATCAGGTCCAGCACGGCCTCCGGGTTCACGTCCACGACGTCACCCACCAGGCCCACGTCCACCGGTTCGCCGTCCACCGTGGCGGTGCGGCGAGCCGCGGTGAACAACCCCGCGTCTTCGCCGGACATGCCGACCGCGAAGGGACCGTGCTGGTTGATCAGGCCGACGAGCTCGCGTCCGACCTGCCCGACCAGCACCATCCGCACGACGTCCATGGTCTCCGGCGAGGTGACCCGCAGGCCGCCCCGGAACTCGCCCTCCATGCCGAGCCGGTCGAGCATCGAGGTGATCTGCGGTCCGCCGCCGTGCACCACGACCGGGCGCAGGCCCGCGAGCCGCAGGAACACCATGTCCTGCGCGAACGCGACCTTGAGCTCGTCGTCGACCATGGCGTTGCCGCCGTACTTGATGACGACCGTGGCGCCGTTGAAGCGCTGCAGCCACGGGAGTGCTTCGACGAGGACGCTGGCCTTCTCGGCCGCGGTGGCCAGCCGATCGCTGGTGTCACTGGTCATGAGGAGTACGCGCTGTTCTCTTCGACGTAGTCGTGGGAGAGGTCGGTGGTCAGGATCGTCGCGGCGTGCGAACCGAGGTGCAGGTCGATGACGATCTCGATGTGCCGCCCGGACAGGTCGGCCTCGCTGCGGTCGCGGGCGGTCGCGCCGTCGGCGTAGAGCGTGACCCCGTTGGTGGCGATCGCGACGCGGTCCACGTCGATCTCGGCGTCCGCGCGGCCCAGCGCCATCGCGATGCGGCCCCAGTTCGGGTCCGAGCCGAACATGGCGGTCCCGACCAGGTTGTCCTCGGCGACGATCCGGCCGATGGTCACCGCGTCGGCCTCGCTGGCGGCTCCGCGCACGATGACGTCGATGGTCTTGGTGGCGCCCTCGGCGTCGTCCTGCAGCTGGCGCACCAGGTCCTGGCAGACCTCGGTGAGCAGCGCCGTGAACTCCTCCGGGGAGGCCTCGACGCCCGAGGCGCCGGAGGCCATCACCAGCACGGTGTCGTTGGTGGAGGTGCCGCCGTCGACGTCGAGCCGGTCGAAGGTGACCCGGGTGGCCGCGCGCAGCGCCTGGTCGAGGTCGGCACCGCTGATCGCCACGTCGGTGGTGATGACGCTGAGCATGGTGGCCATGTTGGGCGCGAGCATGCCCGCGCCCTTGGCGAAGCCGCCGATCGACCAGCCGCCGCTGTGCGCGCGGTGGGCCTGCTTGGCCTTGCTGTCGGTGGTGAGCACGGCGGTGGCGGCGTCCAGCCCGGGCTGCTCACCGGTGTCGAGCGCCTTGGCGGCGGCGTCGACGCCGGGCAGCAGCGCGTCCATCGGCAGCCGCTCCCCGATCAGGCCGGTCGAGCAGACCGCGACCTCGATCGCCCCGACGCCGAGCACGTCGGCGACCTTCTCCGCGGTGGCGTGGGTGTCCTGGAAACCGCCGGGGCCGGTGCAGGCGTTGGCGCAGCCGGAGTTGAGCACGATCGCGCGCAGCGTGCGCTCCTGCAGCACCTGCTGGGACCAGAGCACCGGCGCGGCTTTGACCTTGTTGGTGGTGAACACGCCCGCCGCCGACTGCTGCGGACCGTCGTTGACCACGAGTGCGAGATCGCGCGCGCCCGCTGCCTTGATGCCTGCGGCGACCCCCGCCGCCCGGAAACCGGCGGGACCGGTCACGCTCATGTCTTCTCCTCGGTTTCGGTGGCGGGCTTCACGGCGCGATGCCGGCGGTGGGCAGTCCGGTGGTCTCGGGCAGGCCGAGGGCGAGGTTCATGCACTGCACGGCGCCGCCCGCGGTGCCCTTGGTGAGGTTGTCCTCGGCTCCGACCACGACCAGCCGGCCGGCGTCCGGGTCGACGGTGACCTGCAGGTGGACGGTGTTGGCGCCGAGCGTCGCCGAGGTCTGCGGCCACACCCCTTCGGGCAGGACGTGCACGAACGGCTCGTCGCCATAGGCGTCGAGGTAGACCTCGCCGGCGGCGGAGGCGTCGACGTCGCCGCGCAGAGGTGCCGAGCAGGTGGCGAGGATGCCGCGGGCCATCGGGGCCAGCACGGGTGTGAAGGAGACCGCGACCTGCTCCCCCGCTGCAGCGCTGAGGTTCTGGATCATCTCCGGCGTGTGCCGGTGGGCGCCGCCGACGCCGTAGACGCTGGCCGAGCCCATGACCTCGGCGGAGAGCAGGTGCGGCTTGAGCGCGCGTCCTGCGCCGGAGGTGCCGGTGACCGCGGTGATCACGACCTCGGGTTCGACGATGCCCGCGGCCAGCGCGGGCACGACGGCCAGCGACGACACGGTCGGGAAGCAGCCCGCGACGGCGATGCGCTTGCTGCTGCGCAGGCGCTCGCGCGCCCCGGGCAGTTCGGGCACGCCGTAGGGCCAGGTGCCGGGGTGGTCGCCGCCGTACCAGCGGGTCCACGCCTCGGGGTCGTTGAGCCGGTGGTCGGCGCCGCAGTCGACGACCACGACGTCGTCGCCGAGCTCGGCGGCGATCGCCGCGGAGTGGCCGTGCGGCAGCGCGAGGAAGACGACGTCGTGACCGCGGAGCTGCTCGGCGGTCGTCTCCCCGAGCTCGCGGTCGGCCAGCGGCAGCAGCTGGGGGTGGTGCTGGCCGAGCCGGCTGCCCGCGTTGCCCCCTGCCGTGAGCGCACCGATCTCGACTTCCGGGTGCGCGAGCAGCAGGCGGAGCAGTTCTCCGCCCGCGTAGCCGCTGGCACCCGCTACAGCAACCCTCACCGTCATGCGGATGATTATGCACTGCTGTGCAAAATCAATCAAACGAGTTCTCCGGGGGCCCGCCCAGTTTCCCACGCCACACCCCCAGGAGACCCTGTGATGTCGTGCTGAGGCTCACCACCGGGTCCCCGCGAGCAGAGGTGTCGGGCGCCGGTGGCAGCATCGGCGAGGTGAGCGAGGTCTCGGAGTTCTGCGAGGCGGCGTTGACGTCGCTCCGGGAGCAAGCCGTTCCGGAGGACGCCCCCGCCATGCAGCGGTACATGAAGTCGGCGATGCCGTTCCTCGGCGTGCGCAAGCCCGCGCGGGTGCGGATCGTCGACGAGCTGTGCTCGCGGTTCCGGTTCGCCACGCAGGAGGAGCTGGTCGAGTCCGCGCGGGCGCTCTGGCGCGGTGCCACCCACCGGGAGGAGCGCTACGTCGCGCTGTCGGTGACCGGTCACCGCGCGCAGCGGAAGCTCCAGGACCCCGGGATGCTCGAGCTCTACGAGGAGTTCGTGGTCACCGGAGCGTGGTGGGACTTCGTCGACGAAACCGCGAGCCGACGCATCGGGCCCCTGCTCCTGAGCCACCCGGACGTCGTGCGCCCGCTGCTGCTGCGCTGGGCCGGCGACGAGGACCGCTGGCGCCGCCGCACGTCGATCATCGCCCAGCTGCGCGCGAAGGACCGCACCGACGTCGCACTGCTGCGCCGCGCCGTCGTAACCAACCTCACCGACCAGGACTTCTTCCTGCGCAAGGCGATCGGCTGGGCGCTGCGCGAGCACGCCAAGACCGATCCGGACTGGGTCCGCGACTTCGTCGCGCAGCACGAGTTGTCCCCGCTGTCGCGACGCGAAGCGTTGCGCGCCCTCGGTGAGTAGCCCGCCACCACCGGACGCGATCGACCGCCGTCCACCACTCCGTCGGAGCACCCTGGTCGGCGATCTTCCGGACCCCGGCGTTGACGCAGCGCAACCCGGCCGTCATGCAGGTTTCACAGCGCTTGCACGGGGTCACAGCACGTGGACCCCCCTGTGGATTCGATCTGTCCCGGGAGGCATCATCGAGATCGATGACGATGATCCCGCCGCACCCGGACTTGGGAGCCCGCCACGGCGCGGCGCCGATCACGACGTCGTCCTGGGTCGGTCGGCAGGTTCTGCTGCGCCGCGTCGCCGCCGCCGACCGGCGCACCCTGGCCGGTTTCGACCAGGACCCCACCCGTGCGCCGTACGTGCAGACCGACGGGTACCGGCACTGGGCCGCGCACCGCGCCAACCACGTGGATTCGCCGGACGACTTCCAGCTGGCCATCGAAACCCGCCGGGACCAGGTCCTCGTCGGTTCGATGTGCATCAGCAAGGCCGACGAGCCAGGCGTTTTCAGCTACGGCGTGGGCATCGGCCCGATGCACCGCCGCTGCGGCTACGCCGACGACGCGATCATCACGCTGCTCGCCGTGATGTTCGGCCGCCGCCGGTTCGGCAAGTGCCAGGTCGGCATCTACCAGGAGAACGTCGCGTCCCTCGCGCTGCACCACAAGCTCGGCTTCCGGGAAGAAGGCCGCGCCAGCGAGCCGGACTCCCTCTCCGACGGCATGCTCCACCTGGTCATCATGGGTCTCACCGCGGAGGAGTTCACCGCCAAGCACCTCCCCCGCAACCACTGAACCGACGAGAACGGCCCCGCTCCAAAACTCGGAGCGGGGCCGTTCTTCGCGGTGTCAGCCGCGGAGGGTGGCTCCGAGGCGCTCGGCGGCGGACCGCACCGCCGCGTCGCGGGCCTCGGTGGCCTCCTCCTGCTTGAGGGTGCGGTCGGGGGCGCGGAAGCGCAGGGCCAAGGCCAGCGACTTCTTGCCCTCCTCCAGCTGCTCGCCGGCGTAGACGTCGAAGAGGCGGACGTCCTCCAGCAGCTCACCACCGCCCGCGCGGACCGCCTCGACCACGTCGGCGGCCGCGACCGACTCGTCGACGACCAGCGCCACGTCCACCAGCACCGGCGGGTACGCCGAGATCTGCGGGGCGGCACGGCGCTCGACCAGCGGCAGCGCGTCGAGGTTCAGCTCCATCGCGCTGGTGCGCTTGGGCAGGCCCAGCGCTTCGACGACCTTCGGGTGCAGCTCACCGGCGTGGCCCACGACCGTCTCGCCGACCCGGAGCTCGGCGCAGCGGCCCGGGTGCCACGGGGCGTGCTCGACGTTGCGAACCGCCAGCTCCACACCGGCGGTCGAGGCCACGACCCGAGCCGCCTGGATCGCGTCGGCCCACCCGGCGGCACGGCCCTTGCCCCACCAACCGGCCTGCTCGCGCTGGCCGGCCAGCACGGCCGCGACCCGCGTGGGCTGCGCGGGCAGCGCCGCCTCGAGCCCGGCGATCTCCTCGTCGGTCGGCCGTCCGTCGACACCGACCTCCGGCACCGGGGGCTGGTCCGCCGAGGGCTGGAAGACCTGCCCGAGGTGGAACAGCGCGACGTCGCGGTGGCCGCGGGAGACGTTGCGCTGCAAGGTGTCCAGCAGCCCCGTCAGCAGGGTCGTGGTCAGCTGCGACTTGTCGCTCTCGAGAGCGTTCAGCACGGTCATCGTGCGGCGGCGCTCGTCGTCCTCGGCGAGGCCGAAGGCGTCCCAGGTCTCCTCGCCGGTGAACGGGAACGGCAGCACCTCGACGAAACCGGCACCGGCCAGGGCGCGCGAGACCGCGCGCTTGCGGCGCTGAGCGGCAGTGAGGCCGCCGCCGGGCGGCGCGGCGGGCAGCACCGACGGGATCGTGTGGTAGCCCTCCAGCCGCAGCACCTCCTCGACCAGGTCGAAGGGCTGCGACAGGTCCGGCCGCCAGCTCGGCGGGGTCGCGGTGATCAGGCCCACGCCGTCGTCGGAGGTGCTCAGGTCGATCTTGCAGCCGATCTGGGTCAGCCGACGGGCGGTCACACCGCGCTCGTAGGAGACACCGGCGACCTTGTCCGGCAGCGCCAGCGGCATCGTCACCGGCGCCGGGGCCTTCGGCTCGCCGACGTCGGTGCGCCCGGGCGCGATCTTGCCGTCGCCGTAGCGGACCAGCAGGCCCGCGGCCAGCTCGGCGGCCACCGGCGCGATGGCCGGGTCCACCGTGCGCTCGAAGCGCTTGCCGGCCTCGCTGGGCAGCTTGTGGCGGCGGATGGTGCGGGCGATGTTCGCCGGGTCCCAGTTCGCCGCCTCGATCAGCACGTCGTGCGTGCCGTCACCGATCTCGGTGCTCTCACCACCCATGACGCCCGCCAGCGACACCACGCCGGAGTCGTCGGCGATGACGATGTCGTCGGGGTCGAGCTCGCGGACCTGCCCGTCGAGCGTGGTGAGCTTCTCGCCGCTCTCGGCGTGGCGGACCACCAGGTCGCCGGACACCTTCGTCGCGTCGAAGGCGTGCAGCGGCTGTCCCAGCTCCAGCATCACGTAGTTGGTGACGTCCACCGACAGGGAGATCGAGCGGATGCCGGCCAGCGCCAGGCGCCGGCGCATCCACCACGGGCTCGGCGCCGTCGGGTCCACGCCGGTGACGCGGCGCAGCACGAACCGCGAGCAGGCCTGCGCGTCGCGCAGCTCGACACCGCGGGAGGGCTTGTCGTCCTCCGGCACCGGGCGCGTGCCCGGGTCGCCGAACGGCACCTCGAAGGCGTTGGACAGCTCGCGGGCCAGCCCGCGCACCGAGAAGCAGTAGCCGCGGTCGGGCGTGATGGCCAGCTCGATGATCGAGTCGTCGAGCCCGACCAGCTCCACCGCGTCGTCACCGGGGTCGGCCGACCCGGGCGGCAGCACCAGGATGCCCTCGTGGTCCTCGCCGAGCCCGAGCTCCTTGGCGGAGCAGATCATGCCCTCGCTGAGCCTGCCGTAGGTCTTGCGCGAGCTGATCTCGAACTCACCGGGCAGCACCGTGCCGGGCAGTGCGACGACGACGAGGTCGCCCTCGGAGAAGTTGCGGGCACCGCAGATGATGTTCTGCAGCTTCTGCTCGCCGTCCTCGGAGGCGCCGATCTCGACCTTGCAGTACCGGATCGGCTTCTTGAACTCGGTGAGCTCTTCGATCTCGGCGACGCGGCCGGCCACGAGCGGGCCGCGCACCTGTGTCAGGTGCTCGACCTCCTCGACCTCCAACCCGATCCGGATGAACGCCTCTGCCAGCGTCTCCGCGGTCGTCTCCTCGGGCAGCTCGAGGTGCTCGGCCAGCCAGGAAACCGGAATCCGCACTTGGTCAGGCCCTTCTCTCGTTCAGGTGGATGATGTCGGGGACGGTCGTGATGGGTGTCATCGAGGCGGAGCCGCTGAGCCGACGCTCGCGACCTGCACCGCTGCGCGGAACAACCATCGGGAGACCTGTCAGATGCCGTACGGCTGGGTGAAGCGGATGTCGCCTTCGACCATGTCGCGCATGTCCGGGATGCCGTTGCGGAACATCAGGGTGCGCTCCAGGCCCATGCCGAAGGCGAAGCCGGTGTAGACCTCGGGGTCGACGCCGCAGGCGCGCAGCACGTTGGGGTTGACCATGCCGCAGCCGCCCCACTCGACCCAGCCGGCGCCGCCCTTCTTCTCCGGGAACCAGATGTCCATCTCGGCGGACGGCTCGGTGAACGGGAAGTAGGAGGGCCGCAGCCGGGTCGTGGAGTCCGGGCCGAACATCGAGCGGGCGAAGGCGTCCAGGGTGCCCTTCAGGTGCGCCATGGTCAGGCCCTTGTCGACCGCCAGCCCCTCGACCTGGTGGAACACCGGGGTGTGGGTGGCGTCGAGCTCGTCGGTGCGGAAGGTGCGGCCCGGGCACACCACGTACACCGGCAGGTCGCGGCTGAGCAGCGCGCGGACCTGCGACGGTGAGGTGTGCGTGCGGAGCACCAGCCCGGAGTCCTCCGGCGCCACGTAGAAGGTGTCCTGCATGGTGCGCGCCGGGTGGTCCTTGCCGAAGTTCAACGCGTCGAAGTTGAACCACTCGGCCTCCAGCTCGGGGCCTTCGGCGACCTCCCAGCCCATGGCCACGAAGGTGTCCTCGATCTGCTCGGCGAGCTGGGTGATCGGGTGCCGGGCGCCGGTGGGGACGCGGTCCCAGGGCAGCGTGACGTCGACCGACTCCTCACGCAGCACGCGCTCGTCGCGCTCGGCCTGCAGCACGGCGCGGCGCTCGTCGAAGGCGCCCTGGATGGCCTCGCGGGCCTGGTTGACGCGCTTGCCCGCATCGGCTCGGGCCTGGGGCGGCAGCGCGCCGATCTCGCGGCGCGCGGTCAGCAGCGGCGAGCGGTCACCGAGGTGGGCGGGCTTGACCGCGGCCAGCTCGTCCAGGTCGGCGGCGGCGGCGAACGCCTTCTCGGCCTCCTCGACCGCGGCGTCCAGCGTCTCCGGCGACAGCGCGGCGACCTCTTTCGGGTCGTACGAGTCGTTGGCTCCAGACATCGTTAGTGCGTGACTCCCGTTGATCCCGCAGGCGACACCGCCCAGGTCCCTGTCTTGCCAGGTGGCTGGGCCTGCGAACCTGCTGAGGTTGCATACGACTCATCGGTGCGAAGCCGCAAGCTGACATGGGCAATTCTATGCGACGGCGTCCACGGCGTTTCGCGGTGATCCGCTCCGCCCGAGCTCAGCGGTGCTGGGCACGGGCGGAGGCGTAGAGGCAGACGGCGGCCGCCGTGGCCAGGTTCAGGCTCTCGGCCTGCCCGTAGAGCGGCACCCGCAGGGTGGTGTCCAACTGCGCCGTGACCTCCTCGGACAGGCCGTGCGCCTCGCTGCCGAACACCCACGCGGTGGGTTCGGCGAGCTCGCCCGCCCGGTCGGCGGTGTCGAGGTCGCCCGTGGCGTGGCCGTCCGCGCCGACCAGGCGCAACCCGGCCTCCCGGCACGCCGCCAGCGCCGCGCTGACGTCGCGGTCCCGGGCCACCGGCAGGTGGAACAGGCTGCCCGTGGAGGCGCGCACCGCCTTGCCGTTGTAGGCGTCGACGGTGTCCCCGGCGAAGAGCACCGCTCCGGCCCCGGCGGCGTCGGCGACGCGCACCACGGTCCCGGCGTTGCCCGGGTCGGCGATGCCGACCAGCACCGCGACCAGCGAGGGCCGCCCGGCGAGAGCGCTCGCCGTTTCGGTGCGGGGCAGGTCGCACACCGCGACCACGCCCTGCGGTGTGACCGTCTCCGACAGCGACGCCGCGGCCTTGTCGGTCACCTGGTGCACCGGCACGCCTGCGAGCGAGGCCCGCTCGGCGAGCTCGGCGTGCCGCGGCTGCTCGGTGACGAACAGCTCGCGCACCCGCAGCCGGTCGTCGGCGTGCGCGGTCAGCGCCTCGCCCACGGCCTGCGCGCCCTCGGCGAGGAACGCGCCGGCCTTCTCCCGGCCTGCGCGGCGGGTGAGCTTACGAGCGACCGCGACCCGGGACGATCGCTCGGTGAGCGGGGTCCCGGGTCGCGGATCGGAAGTGCGTTCGGCGATCAGGCCGCACTCTCCGGCAGGTTCTTGCGCGCCACGTCGACCAGCGCCTCGAAGGCCTGCGGGTCGTTGACGGCGAGCTCCGCCAGGATCTTGCGGTCGACCTCGACGTCAGCGGCCTTCAGGCCCTGCACGAACTTGTTGTAGCTGAGGCCGTGCTGCCGGGTCGCGGCGTTGATGCGGGTGATCCACAGCTTCCGGAACTCACCCTTGCGGGCGCGGCGGTCCCGGTAGGAGTAGGTCATCGAGTGGAGCATCTGCTCCTTGGCCTTGCGGTACAGCCGGGAGCGCTGACCGCGGTAACCACGGGCCGACTCGAGAACTGTGCGGCGCTTCTTCTGGGCGTTGACCGCCCGCTTGACGCGTGCCACGGGGTCCGTCCTGTTATCTCATCGGGGGCGGCGGGATGACCGCCCTGTGCGGGTGGCTGGATGGCTTGCGATGCCGAACTGCTGCTCCCTCACGGGCGCAGCGGGGCAGTCGGCGTCAGCGACCCAGCAGCTTGTTGATGCGCTTGACGTCGGCCTTGGCGACGGCTTCGGTGCCCTCGAGGCGACGGGTGACACGGCTGGACTTCTTCTCCAGGATGTGCCGGCGACCGGCCTGCTCGCGCCGCAGCTTGCCCTTACCGGTCACCTTGAAGCGCTTCGAGGTGCCCTTGTGGGTCTTGTTCTTCGGCATCTTCCGTCCTCTTCCGTACGGGAGCCGGGCGGGGCGACGAACGTCCCGACCCGGCCTCACATCACGAGCCCTGGCGGTTGCTTTACGCGTTGGCCTTGGGCTTGGTCTTGTTGGTCTTGTGCGGCGCTAGAACCATGATCATGTTCCGACCGTCCTGCTTCGGGTTCGCCTCGATGAACCCGAGCTCGGAAACGTCATCGGCCAGTCGCTGCAACAGGCGGAAGCCCAACTCGGGCCGCGACTGCTCGCGCCCGCGGAACATGATCGTCACCTTGACCTTGTGACCCTGACCGAGGAAGCGGGACACGTGGCCCTTCTTCGTCTCGTAGTCGTGCGGGTCGATCTTCGGCCGGAGCTTCTGCTCCTTGATGACGGTCTGCTGCTGGTTGCGACGCGATTCGCGAGCCTTCTGCGCGCTCTCGTACTTGAACTTGCCGTAGTCCATGAGCTTGCAGACCGGCGGGCGCGCCTGCGGGGCGACCTCGACAAGGTCCAGATCCGCTTCCTGGGCCAGGCGCAGGGCGTCCTCGATGCGGACGATCCCGACCTGCTCACCGTTGGGTCCGACGAGTCGGACTTCCGGAACCCGGATGCGGTCGTTGATGCGCGTGTCGGAGCTGATGGGGCCTCCTCGGTTCGATGGCTTCGTTGACTGCACACCACGGCGTGTAGAGCTCACCCCGGAATGCGAAGGTCCCGCCGATCTTCGCTCGCGCGAACACCGCGGGACCCTGACTCCAAACCGATCGAACCGGTATCAGCGATACCGTTCGCACCACCGACGCCACAGGGGACGCCGACAGGACCGGAACCCGGCGGCCTCGGCGGCTGCTCGGGTGGGAGCGGGGCTCCACTTTGCCGCCCCCGCCGCAGCGGGGGCTGGTCGTGCGTGTCAGGGTAGCAGTCGTGACCGAACCGCAGCCAACCACTCCCCCGCACACCACGACCGGTGCCAGTGAGCAGGCACACGACGCGGATGTCGACCTCAACGTACGCGACCTCTCGGATGTTCCCAGCGTCGAGGTCATCAGCCGCGCTGCGGTGATGCTGATGTCCGCGGCCGCCGAGAAGCTCGGGCTCGCCGAGGAGGAGCCGGACAACGCCCCGGTCCGCGACCTCGACGAGGCCCGCCGCCTGATCACCGCTCTGGCCGGTCTGATCACGTCGTCGGTGGAGTACCTGGGACCGCACGCCGGTCCGCTGCGCGAGGGTCTGCAGTCCCTCCAGCGCGCCTTCCGCGAGTCCTCCACCCACCCGGACCCCCCGGGCCAAGGCCCCGGCGAGAAGTACACGGGCCCGGTCCACTGACCCCACCGCCGCGCGAGCGGGAGCGACGTCCGTCGACTCCCGCCCCGGCGGGCCTGACGCCTTTCCCACGGGGAGGGACGTCCGCGGTACCCCGCAGAAGCCGTGCTCGGCGAGCAGGCCCAGGCGGCCTTCCCTCCAGCTCAGGCGGAGCGGAATCTTCCGCCCGCAGGAGGCACCAGCGACTCCCACTCCACTCCCGCAGGGGCTCGTCCCACAGCAGCACCCCGGGGCGCACCAGCAGCAGCGCGGCCAGCGGTTCCCCGAGGCGCGGGCGGCGCGCAGGGCGGCGAGGGGGAACACGAACCGGCCTCCCGCGCGGGGCGCCAGCTGCCCCCGCGGCGTCGAGGACCCACCCCTGCGGACCCCTGCAAACGGTCACGTGATCACTGCCGCCGGCGGCCTGAGACCACCCCGGAGCCGCGCGGGCACGCGTCGTCCTCTCACCCCTCGCACCCGACACACCGGGCATCCCGACCGTCCGGCGCGTCTTCCCTGGCCGGGGAGATGGCGTTCGAACTTCGCGCGAGGTTCGACCCCGACGTTCCGGCTTCCGAACTTCCCGCGAAGTTCATGGCCGACGTTCCGGCTTCGAACTCCTCGCGGAATTTGATCTAAGCGGGAGGGCTGCGGGGCGGTCAGGACTGGCGTTGGCCCAGTTCTCGGGAGATGTGCTCGGCCGTGCGGCGGAGGTCCGGGAGCCAGGACAGGAGGTCCTCGAGGGAGAGGAGGACCTTGGGCACGGAGAGGGACATCGCGGCGACCGCCTCGCCGCGGTGGTTCTGCACGGGGGCGGCGATGCAGTGGGTGAACTCCTCGTGCTCGCTGCGGTCCACCGCGTACCCCTGGGCGCGGACGCGGTCGAGCTCGGTGAGGTAGCGGCCGGGCGAGTCGATCGTGTTCGGCGTGAGCTTGGGGTACGAGATCCGGTGGGCCAGGCGCTCGCGCTTCTGCTGCAACAGGTCTGCCACCAGCACCTTCCCCACCGCTGTGCAGTGCAGCGGAGCGCGGCGCCCGATGCGCGAGTACATCCGCACCGGGTGGATGCTGTCGACCTTGTCGATGTAGACGACTTGGTCCTCGTCGAGGGTCGCCAGGTGGACCGTGTGCCCGCTGCGCTCCCCCAGCCCGTTCAGGAACGGGCGGGCGACCTCGCGCACGTCGAGGTCGTCGAGCGCCTGGTGGGCCAGCGCGAACACCGCGCTGCCGAGGCGGTAGCGGTGCGCGTCCTCGCGGCGGACGAAGCGGCCGGACTCCAGCGTGCGCAGCAGCCGCATCGCGGTCGTCTTGTGCACGCCCAGGCGGTGCGCGAGCCCGTCGAGCGTCTGCGGGCCTTCGGCCAGCGCGGTGAGCGCGGCCAGTCCGCGTTCCAGGCTCTGACTCACCAGCGTCTCCATTCCCTCGTTGACTCGACGGAGCGCGCAATGCTACACACCGGTGTCGTTCGTTGCGCAACATCCATTGCACCATGTGCAATGCAGTCCACAGGAGGCAGGGCGTGCCCGAGGGCATCAACACCGGAACGGTCCGCGCGCTGCGCGACGAGACCATCGACTGGCGGTTCAAGGGCATGCCCGCGAACGCGTTCGGCACGACGGCGGGCGAGTTCCTCGCGCAGCGGCCGCAGCTGTTCGAAGCCGGGTTCGTCGGCCCGCTGCTGACCCTCGACACCGCGGCGGTGGAGCACAACCTGCGCACGATGGCGGCTTGGTGCGACGAGCACGGGCTGAAGCTCGCACCGCACGGCAAGACGACGATGGCGCCGCAGCTGTTCCAGCGGCAGCTGGAGCACGGCGCGTGGGGCATCACCGCCGCGACCACCAGCCAGCTGCGGGTGTACCGGGCCTTCGGCGTGCAGCGGATCCTGTTCGCCAACGAGCTGGTGGACCCGCAGGGCCTGGCTTGGCTGTCCCGTGAGCTCGACGCGGACCCCGACTTCTCCTTCTGCTGCTACGCCGATTCGCTGCGCGGTGTGGAGCTGATGGCCGCCGCGCTGACCGAGCACGGCGGGACGCGGCAGGTGGACGTGCTGGTGGAGTTCGGCGTCGCCGGTGGGAGGACCGGGGCGCGCACGGTGTCGCAGGCGCGCGCGGTCGCCGCAGCGGTGGCCGCCGAGCCGCGGCTCCGGCTGGTCGGCGTGTCGGGTTACGAGGGCGAGGTCGCGCACGACGTCGAGACCTCGTCGCTGTCGGCGATCGACGGCTACCTCGACGAGTTCCGGGCTCTGGTGGTGGAGTTCGGCGAAGCCGGCTACTTCGACCAGCTCGACGAGGTCATCGTCAGCGCGGGCGGCAGCGCCTACTTCGACCAGGTCGCCGAGGCGCTGACCCGGCCGTGGCCGGAAGGCCTGCCCGTGGTGCCGGTGCTGCGCAGCGGCGGGTACCTGCTGCACGACGACGGTTTCTACCGCGTCCGCTCGCCGTTCGGCCGGGAGCACCGGCTGGCGGGCGCGGAATCGCCGTTCCGGCCGGCGATGCGGATCTGGGCGCAGGTGATGTCGCAGCCCGAAGCGGACCTGGCGCTGCTGACGATGGGGCGCCGCGACGTGTCGTTCGACCAGGGATTGCCGGAGCCCCAGGTGGTTCGGGGCTCCGACGGCGAGATCCGGACGCTGGTCGCGGATTCCTGCCACGTGTCGGGGCTGGCCGACCAGCACGCGTTCCTCACGCTCACCGGAGCGGACGTGCGCGTCGGCGACTGGGTCGGCTTCGGGCTGTCCCACCCGTGCACGGTGCTGGACAAGTGGACCCTCATCCCGGTGGTCGAGGGCGATGAGGTCGTCGACCTCGTCCGCACCTACTTCTGAGGTGCGGGTGGGAGTTCCCGCCGGAACTCCCACCCGCGCGCGCTCAGTCCAGGACGGCGAGGGCGTCGATCTCGCAGAGGAGACCGGCCGGCAGTCCGACGTAGACGGTCGTGCGGGCCGGGAACGGCTCGCCGACGACTCGTGCGTAGACCTCGTTCATCTCGGCGAACTGCGAGGTGTCGGTGAGGTAGACGCGCAGCATCAGCACGTCTTCCAGCGATCCGCCCTCGGATTCGATGATCGCGATGACGTTGCGCAGGCACTGCTCGGTCTGCTCGGCGACACCGCCCTCGACGACCTTCCCGGTCGCCGGGTCGACCGCCGTCTGGCCGGAGACCTGCAGGATGTTGCCCTTGCGCACGCCCTGCGACAGCGGGATGTGCGCAGGCGGCTTCGGAGCGGCGTCGGTGCTGACCACGGTCCTGCTCATGTCGGTGTCCTCTCGAAGGTTTTTTGCGTTCGTAGAGCGGAAAATCAGCGGAAGCCGACCTCCATTGCGTTCATCGGGAATGGTACATACCATTCGGCCACCCGGTGCAGACCAAATGCCCGGCATGTGACCGGAGGAACAGATCCACAGTGGACTTAATCTTTCGCGGCGCGCAGGTCGTCGATGGTGACGGCGGGCCGGGTTACCGCGCCGACGTCGGTGTCTCCGAGGGCCGCATCGCCGAGATCGCCGACGCGGGAACGCTGAGCGGCCGCCGACGCATCGACGCCGACGGGCTCGTGCTGGCGCCGGGGTTCGTGGACATGCACGCGCACTCGGACCTGCGGCTGCTGACCGAACCGGACCACACCGCCAAGGTCTCGCAAGGCGTGACGCTGGAGGTCATCGGTCAGGACGGGCTCTCCTACGCCCCCGTCGACGACTCCACCTTGGGCACGCTGCGCACCCAGCTGGCGGGGTGGAACGACGATCCGGCGGGTTTCGACTGGAACTGGCGCAGCGTCTCCGAGTACCTCGACCGGCTCGACACCGGCATCGCCACCAACGCCGCCTACCTCGTTCCGCAGGGCACGCTGCGGCTGCTGTGCGCGGGTTACGAGGACCGGCCGGTGACCGAGGCCGAGCTCGACCGGATGCGGGAGGTCCTGGCCGATTCCCTCGCGCAAGGCGCGTTCGGGATGTCGTCCGGGCTGACCTACACGCCCGGGATGTACGCCGACACGGCGGAGCTGACCGCGCTGTGCGAGGTGGTGGCCGCGCACGGCGGCTTCTACAGCCCGCACCACCGCAGCTACGGAGCCGGGGCCTTGGCCGCCTACGAGGAGATGATCGAGGTCTGCCGCGCCTCCGGCTGCTCGCTGCACCTGGCGCACGCGACGATGAACTTCGGCGTGAACGCCGGGCGCGCCGGCGACCTGCTGTCGATGCTCGACGCTGCGCTCGACGACGGGTGCGACATCACCCTCGACAGCTACCCGTACCTCCCCGGCAGCACCTCGCTGCACGCGCTGCTGCCGAGCTGGGCGATGGCCGGCGGGGTCGCCGCGACCCTGGAGCGGCTGCGAGACCCTGCCCAACGCAGGCGGATTCGCGAGGTGCTGGAGGTCGAGGGCTCCGACGGCTGCCACGGCGTTCCCGTCGACTGGAGCACCATCGAGGTCAACGGCGTGCGCGAGGCCGACCACGCCCACCTCGTGGGCCGCAGCATCGCCGAATCCGCGCGAGCTGCAGGAGCGGAGCCCACCGAGTTCTACTTCGACGTGCTGATCGGTGAGCAGCTCGGTGCCTCCTGCCTGATGCACGTCGGCCACGAGGACAACGTGCGGGCCATCATGCGCCACCGCACCCACACGGCGGGCAGCGACGGACTGCTGGTCGGCGCGCGCCCGCACCCCCGCGCGTGGGGCACCTTCCCGCGCTACCTGGGGCACTACGTCCGGGAACTCGGCGTGCTGGGGCTCGAGGAGTGCGTGCGGAACATGACCTCCCGCCCCGCCGACAGGCTCGGGCTCACCGACCGCGGACGCGTCCGGGAAGGCCACGTGGCCGACCTGGTCCTGTTCGAGCCCGAGACCGTCCGCGACACCGCCACCTTCGACGAGCCCCGGCAGCAAGCCGTGGGCATCCCCCACGTCTCGGTGAACGGGGTGTCTGTCATCGAGGACGGGCGCCGCACAGACGCGCTGCCCGGCCGCGCCCTGCGCAGGAGCCGAAACCAGTAGCGGAACCCCGGCGGAGCCGCTGTTCCAGGTGCGGGCCTCGCCCGGCACCGCGGCACGCCCCTGAGCGGCGTCGCACCGAGCACGCCGCGACGCCGCGCGGTCGCGCCTCAGGACCGGCGCGCAGAGCAACTGCGCTCCCCGGTTCCTGCTACCCGCACCGCCACGCAAACCCATCCTGCAAGAGTTCAAAGGAGATCTCGTGTTCCTGGACTGGTTGCAGCACGAGACGTCCGGGCTGCTCACGTTGTGCGCAGCCGGGATCGCGGTGCTGCTGCTGATGATCATCCGCTTCCGCATCGAACCGTTCATCGCGTTGCTGGTGAGCGGTCTGCTCATCGCCCTGGCGGCCGGGCTGCCCGTCGAGGACATCGTCGGTACTGCGCAGAAGAGCAGCAATTCGCTGCTGGAGGGCGGGTTCGCAAGCATCCTCGGGCACATCACCGCCATCATCGGCCTCGGCACGATCCTCGGCTCGATGCTGGAAGTCTCCGGCGGTGCGCAGATGCTGACCCGCAAGCTGCTCACGGCCTTCGGGGAGAACCGCGCTCCGCTGGCGATGGGCCTGTCCGGGCTGATCTTCGGCATCCCGGTGTTCTTCGACATCGGCATCTTCGTGCTCGCACCGCTGGTGTACGTCGTTGCCCGGGAGGGCAAGCGGTCGATCCTGCTCTACTGCTTGCCGCTGGTCGCAGCGCTGTCCATGACGCACGCGTTCCTGCCCCCGCACCCCGGGCCGGTGGTCGCCGCGGGCCTGCTCGGCGTCGACCTCGGCTGGATCATCCTGATGGGGCTGGTCTGCGGCATCCCGGCCTTCGCCGTGGCCGGACTGCTGTACCCGGTGTGGATCGGCAAGCGGATCAACCTGCCCGTGCCCGCCGACGTGCTGTCCGCCGCGGACGAGCTCGCCGCCCAGCGCGCGGATCAGCGAGACCCCTCGCTGGCCGTGGTGGCGCTGATCATCGGACTGCCGATGGTGCTGATCCTCGGGGGTACCTTCGGCAGCATCACCCTGGCGGAAGGCAGCGCTGCCCTGTCGGTGCTGACGTTCTTCGGCAACCCGACGGTCGCGCTGACGATCGCCGTGCTGCTCTCGTTCTGGCTGCTGGGAACCCGGCGCGGGATGACCACGCGGGACCTGTCCGAGCTGACCAGCGCGGCGCTGCGCCCGCTGGGCATGCTGCTGCTCGTGGTGGGCGCCGGTGGGTTCTTCGGCAAGGTGCTCGCCGAGACCGGGGTCGGCGACGCGCTCGCCGGTTCGCTGCAGGACGTGGGGTTGCCGCTGATCGTGTCGGCGTACGTGATCAGCAGCGGTCTGCGGATCGCTCAGGGGTCGGCGACGGTCGCGATCGTGACGACCGGAGGGATCGTGGCCCCGCTCGTGGCGGCGGCGGGCCTGTCCCAGCCGCAGCTCGCGCTGGTGGCCGTGGCGATCGCTGCCGGGTCGATCACCGCTTCGCACGTCAACGACGGCGGCTTCTGGATCATCTCGCGGTACTTCGGGATCCCCGTGAAGGACATGCTCAAGAGCTGGACCGTGCTGGAGACGGTGATGTCGCTGGTGGCCTTCGGGGTGGCCGTGGGCGTCTCGCTGGTGGTGCCGTAGGCGCTGGCCCGGCTCTCCACACCGCGCAGGCCCGTCTGAACTTCGCGCGGACCCCGACGTGGGGAGGCGGCCAACAGCCGCGGGCGCTCCAGAGGTGCCGTGGTGAGCACGCCGGGGCGCCGCGCAGCGGCCTGCCGCAGGAGCAGCCCTCCACGGAGCGGCTGCGCTCTCCTCCTCGCAGGTTCCTGCCCAGGACTGGCCGCTGCGCGGTCCCCCCTTTGGACGGGGCGGGATTGCGCCGTTGTGGTCTAGTCCACTCGCTGCTCGCTGCGGCAGACTTCTGCTCCTCTGCCGTCGAGCTGGGAGAACGTCGTGGCTGGTTCGTTCCCGCGTCGGGGTTTCTTGAGCGCTCTGGGAGCGCTGGGGGTCGCGGGGTCCTCGGCCGGCTGCGCCACCGCTACCGGGCGGCCGGCCGCGGCCGGAGACCACCAGGTGCACCAGGGGCTGATGACCTTCATCGGCAGCTACACCAGTTCCCAGCCCGCCGGGCGGGGTGTGGACGTCGCGGTGCGCGACGCGAGCGGCGCGCTCACGCCGACCGCAACGCTGCCCGTCCCTGACGCCTCCTTCTTCGCCTGGTCGCCCGACCACCAGTTCCTGCACGTGACGAACGAGCAGCCGCAGGGGTCGATCACCGCGATCGACGTGAGCGGGCACGAGCCGCGCGTGATCGGCACCGTGCCCAGCGGAGGTGATTCGCCCACCCACCTGTCAGTGCACCCGAGCGGGGAGTTCCTGCTCACCGCGCACTACGGGGACGGCACCGTGGCCGCGCACCAGCGCAACCCGGACGGGAGCATCGGCGAGCGGACCGCGCTCGTCCAGCACCCCGGAGCCGAGCCGCACGCGCACCAGGTGGTCGTCGACCCCAGCGGGAGGTGGGTCGTGGCGGTCGACCTCGGCGCCGACTCGGTGTTCGTGCACGCCTTCGACGGTGGCCCACTCACCCAGCACCAGCGGCTCACGCTCCCCACGGGCACCGGCCCGCGGCACCTGGTCTTCGAGGGCACCACCGCCTACCTGCTGGCGGAGCTGAACTCGACGATCACGGTGCTGGCCTGGGACCCCGATGCCGGGAACCTCACCGCCGGGCAGGTCATCAGCAGCCGCGCACCTGAGGCGACCGGGGAGAACTTCCCCGCCGAGATCGCGGTCTCGCGGGACGGGAAGTTCGTCCACGCCTCCAACCGGGGTGACGACACCATCACCACCTTCGCCGTGGAGGACGGCGCGCTGGGGTTCCAGGCCGCCACCTCGAGCGGTGGGACCTGGCCCCGGCACTTCGCGCTGGACCCCGAGGAGACGTCGCTGTTCGTGGCCAACCAGCACTCGGGCACCGTCACGCGCTTGGCGCGCGACCCGGGACACCGGCGCGCTCACACCCACCCCCGACCGCTTCGACTGCCCCTCCGCCGCGGCGATCACCTTCCACGGTTGAACCGTCCACACCAGAGCGTTCACCGTTCCGCCCGTGCCAACCGGCAATTTTCACAGGACGCACCCCAGGCCGGAGAGCTGGTCCAGACCTTGATCCGGCCAGGTGCAGGTCCCTAGCATCCGCTTTCCCGGTACACCGAGCTCGACCGAACAGCACAACGGAGACCAGTCATGCGCGCAGCCAGAGCCGTCCTCGTCGCCGCCGTCGCTGCGTTGCTCGCGGCCTGCGGGCCACCGCAGGTCCAGCAGACGGGACCGGCGGTGGACGAGCGGACCGGCACCCTGCGGGTGTGGCTGTTCGACGAGGCCAACCGGGCGCCCAAGCAGGCCACTGTGGACGAAGCCGTGGCGCGCTTCGAACGCGACCACCCCGGTGTCGAGGTCGACGTGCAGTACATCGCGGTGGAGACGCGGTCCGAGCGCTTCACCGGCGCGTTCAACGACCCGGCCAGCGCACCGGACGTCGCCGAGGTCGGCAACACCGACCTCGCGGGGTACGTCGCAGCGGGTGGCCTCCGCGACCTGACCGAGGAACTGCCGCGGTGGCCCGAATCCGCCGACCTCGCCCCGTCCGCGCTGGACACCGCGCGGGTGGCAGGCGAGGTCTTCGGCGTGCCCTGGTACACCGGGGTCCGCGCGCTGTACTACCGCACCGACGTCTTCGACGAACTCGGGCTGCAGCCGCCGCGCACCACCGGCGAGCTGCTGGCCACCGCGCGGCGCATCCGCGAGCAGCGTCCCGACCTCTACGGCATCGCCACCGGCGGCAAGTACCACTACGCGCTGATGCCCTTCATCTGGGCCGCGGGCGGGGACCTGGCACGCCAGGAGGGGCAGCGCTGGGTGTCCACACTCGACAGCCCCGAGGCCCAGCGTGGCATCGAGGCCTACGCCGACCTGATCGCCGGCGGCGCCTGCCCGCCCGAGCAGTGCGCCGACATGACCGGAAGCCAGAGCGTGCAGGCCTTCGCCTCCGGCAAGGCCGCGATGACCATCGGCGGGGACTTCAACCGCAAGGCCGTCGAGGCGGGCGTGGCGGGCAAGTACGCGGTGGTGCCGCTGCCCGGAGAGCAGCCCGGGTCGACCGCACCGGCCTTCGCGGGCGGGAACCTGCTGTCGGTGCTCAACTCCTCGCAGCGCTCGACGCTGGCGCGGGAGTTCGTCCAGCTGCTGGCGGGCAAGGAGTACCAGCGCAAGATGTACGACGCGATGGGAAACCTGCCCACGTTCCTCGACGTCCAGGGCGAGGTGGCCGAGAGCGACCCGGCCGCCGCGCCGTTCGTGAGGACCTTGCGCGGCGGAACGCACTTCGTGCCCGCCACCGCGGCGTGGTCGGAGATCGACGCGCAGGGCGTCCTGCCGACCATGGTGCAGCAGGTGATCGGCGGAACGCCGGTCGACGAGGCCGCCCGGCGAGCGGCTGAGCAGATGAACGCCGCCTTCGAAGGCCGATGATGGCGCTGCTCCACCTCGCGCCGGCGGCGCTGCTGCTCGTCGCCATGATGTGCTACCCGCTCTACCAGCTGGTGCAGATCTCGCTGTACGAGTACGGGCAAGCCCAGGCCTCCGGTGGGGCGCCGCTGGAGTTCCTGGGCGCGGGCAACTACCGGGCGCTGTTCGGCGACGCGGAGTTCTGGACGGTCCTGCTGCAGACCTGCGCCTTCGCTGCGGTCTGCGTGCTCGGCAGCCTCGCGGTGGGCATCGGACTTGCCGTGCTCGCGACGAAGATCGCGCCGCTGCCCCGGATCCTGCTGTTCCTGGCCGCCATCGGAGCTTGGGCCACGCCGGCCGTGGCCGGGTCGACGGTGTGGCTGTTCCTGTTCGACCAGGACTTCGGACTGGTCAACGAGGTGCTGACCGGGATCGGGATCAGCGGTGCCGAAGAGTTCTCCTGGACCTACGACAAGTACCTCGCCTTCGGCCTGGTGGCCGCCGAGGTGATCTGGTGCTCGTTCCCGTTCGTGCTGGTGACCACCTACGCGGGACTCACCGGGATCCCGGGCGAGGTGGTGGAGGCCGCCGCGCTGGACGGCGCTTCGGCCTGGCGGACCGCGCGCAGCGTCCTGCTGCCGATGTTGCGGCCGGTGCTCGTCATCGCCACCATCCAGTCGATCATCTGGGACTTCAAGGTGTTCACGCAGATCTACGTGATGACCAACGGCGGCGGGATCGCCGGGCAGAACATGGTGCTCAACGTCTACGCGTACCAGGAGGCCTTCGCCGCGTCGAACTACGGGACGGGCTCGGCGATCGGCGTGGTGATGACCGCCCTGCTGCTGGTGATCACGCTGCTCTACCTGCGCGCGCAGCGCGGGAACGAGGTCCTGGCATGAGGAGGTCCCGCGCGCTGGCCAACACCGCCGCGGTCGTGATCGCGGCGCTGGTGGCGTTCCCGCTGTACTGGATGGTGCTGTCAGCGTTCAAACCGGAAGCCGAGCTGCAGTCCACCGACCCGCGGCCCTGGACCACCGCACCCACCCTCGACGGGTTCCGCCGGGTGCTCACCGTCGACGGGCTCGGCGGCTACTTCCTCAACAGCCTCCTCGTGGCGGGCGCGGTGGTGCTGCTCTCACTGCTGTTGTCGTTCCTGGCGGCGGTGGCGCTCACCCGGTTCCGGATCAGGGGTCGCGCGGTGCTGCTGGTGATGTTGCTGGTCGCGCAGATGGTCCCGGTGGAGGCGCTGACGATCCCGCTGTTCTTCCTGATGCGCCACGTGGGTTCGGCCGTGCCGGTGTTCGGCCTCAACCACCTCGGCTCGCTCGTGCTGGTGCACCTGGCCTTCAGCCTGCCGCTGTCGATCTGGATGCTGCGCGGTTTCGTCGCCGCCGTGCCGGTGGAGCTGGAGGAGGCGGCCACACTGGACGGTGCCGGCCGCGCCCGGTTCGTCTGGCAGGTGCTGTTCCCCCTGGTGGCACCGGGGCTCGTCGCCACCAGCGTGCTGTCGTTCATCCACGCCTGGAACGACTTCCTGTTCGCGAAGACCTTCATCATCTCCGCCACCGAGAACCAAACGCTGCCGATGGCGATCCTGGTCTTCTTCAGCCCTGAGGGAGACGACTGGGGTGCGATCATGGCAGGCTCGACCTTGATGACCATCCCGGTGTTGATCTTCTTCGTGCTCGTCCAGCGGAACCTGGTGTCGGAACTGTCCGGCGCGGTGAAGGGATGAGCTTCCACTCGCTGCTGCCGCGCCCGCGGCGCGTCGAGCACGCTCCCGGCCAGCTGACGCTGGACATCCGCACCAGCGTCGGCGGGGAACCGAGCGTCGCCCGCTGGTTCCGCAGGCACGTCGGTGCCGCGACGGGACTCCCGCTGCCGCTGGCGGCCAAGCCGACCATCGAGTTCCGGATCGACCACGGCGTGAACGGGCACCGCGTGGAGATCGGTCCCGAGCACGTGCTGGTGACCGCGCAGCACACCGCCGCAGCGCACCACGCGGCGCAGACGCTGCGCCAGCTGCTGCCGCCGGACGCCTTCCGCCGCGCTCCCGTCCGCGACGAGCCGCTGTCGCTGCCGTGCGGGGTGGTCGAGGACCACCCGCGGTTCGGATGGCGCGGCTGCCACCTCGACGTGGCTCGGCACTTCTTGCCCAAGCGGGACGTGCTGCGGTTCGTCGAGCTGCTGGCGATGCACAAGCTCAACGTGCTGCACCTGCACCTCACCGACGACCAGGGCTGGCGCGTCGAGGTCCCGCAGTACCCGGAGCTGACCCGCATCGGCTCCTGGCGTGCGCGCTCCGAGGTCGGCCGGGCCGAGGTGCCGGAGCACGACCAGCAACCGCACGGCGGCTACTACACGACCGAGGACCTGCAGGAGATCGTGGCCTACGCCGCCGAGCACCACGTCACCGTCGTGCCGGAGATCGACGTGCCGGGCCACAGCCAAGCCGCCATCGCCGCTTACCCCGAGCTGGGCACGGGTGATCCCGTGCCGGTGTGGGACTCCTGGGGCGTCAGCGACCGGATCCTCGCTCCTCGGCGGGCGACGGTGGACTTCTTCCACGACGTGCTCGACCACGTGATGGCGATCTTCCCCTCCCCGGTGATCTGCCTCGGCGGCGACGAAGTTCCCGGCGCCACACCGGCGCATGGCGCGCTGCTGCGACGGCTGGTCGAGCACGTGCACGCCCGAGGCCGGCGCACCTCGGCGTGGGACGACGCGGTGCAGCTGACCACGCTGCCGCAGGGGACCATCGTGCTGGCGTGGCAGGACCCGCAGGCGATCGCCCGCGCGGCCGAAGCGGGCAACGACGTGCTGCTGTGCCCGGAGACGCACTTCTACCTCGACCACCGCCAGTCCGACCACCCCGACGAACCGGTCCCGGTCGGCCACCTCAACACGCTGGAGAACGTCTACGACTACGCACCGCCGACCGAACGGGTGCTGGGCCTGCAAGCACACTTGTGGACCGAGCACCTCGACTCCGCCGCCCGCGTCGACTACGCGGCGTTCCCCCGCCTGTGCGCGTTCGCCGAGGTGGCGTGGAGCGCCGAACGCGACCCCGCGGAGTTCCAGCACCGGTTGGTGCACCACCACCTGCCCCGCCTGGACGCCTACGGCGTCGAGTACCGCCCGCTGGACGGCCCCTACCCGTGGCAGCTGCGCCCAGGTGTCGCGGGCAGGCCCCGCTGATCCGTTCCGGCGACACCCGCTCCGCCACCCTGTGATCCCGGTACCGTCGTCCCGGTGGTGTGAAGGGTCGAGAAGCTGTGCCGGAACCCCGGCGAAGCAGGGGCGTCCTCGCCAGCGGTAGCTGTCGGACGTGCAACAGCGCTGGTCGCGGCATCGCAAGCTCGAACGGCTCAACCAGCCCGTCGCTCGCCACTGCTAGGCGACGCCACCACCGCGGTGGCACTGGTGCGCAGCGGCCTGGTGGCGCGCCAGGCCTGCGCTCTCGGGCACGACGACACCGCCAAGGCACTGATCAGAGCGCCGAGAGCCACCTCGGCCTCATCGGTGCGCTCGGGCCCTCACCTCTCGCGCGAATGTCGACCGAGACCTTGAAACGTCGAGATCTCGCGCGCATTTCGACCGGGAACCTTCACCGTCACATGTCGCGCGAGGTGGGAGGGGGACCCGCAGGGTCGAACTTCGCGGAACGCCATCGCCGCCGGGAGGACACCAGAACTCTCCGCCCGCTCGTGGCGCGCACCGGAGGACGGCGTCCCGGCGTGCTCGCCGTGGACGTCACCCGTGCGAGGGAGGGCGGCGGTGTCGGCTGAGCCCGGAGCTTCGAACCTCGCGCGAAGTTCGAGGGGGCTTCGGGCGTCGAACTTCGCGCGAGTTCGAGGGCTCCCGCGCGCGGCGGGGCTCGGAACAGCGGCTCAGCCGCGCGGAGCGACTCCTCGAGAAGGACTCAGGCGTCGGCCTTGGTGGTTTCGCGGGGCGGCCAGCACTGGATGCCGGTGAGCTCCGGGAGGCGGTCTCGGGTGAAGACCGGGTCGAGCCCCTGGCGGCGCTGGTCGTCGTAGTCGCGCAACAGCTTGAGCGCGACGGCGCCCAGCGGTGCGATCGCGGCGAGGTTGACCAGCGCCATCACACCCATCGTGGTGTCGGCGAGGTTCCAGACCAGGTCCGAGGAACCGACGGAACCCAGGAACACCACGACGAGCACGCCCCACTTGTAGCCGGTCAGCACCGCCGGGTTCCCGGTCAGGAAGCCGACGTTGGACTCGCCGTAGTAGTAGTTGCCCAGCACCGAGGTGAACGCCACCAGCAGGATGACCAGCGTCATCAGGTGCAGCGACCACTCGCCGAGGTTGGCCTGCATCGCCTCCTGGGTCATCGAGGCGCCGCGGTCGCTGTCACCGTAAGTGGGGTTCGACAGCAGCACGATGAACGCGGTCGTCGAGCACACCAGCAACGTGTCGACGTAGACGCCGAGCGTCTGCACCAAGCCCTGCTTGACCGGGTGGCTGACCGAGGCGGTCGCGCCCGCGTTCGGCGCCGAGCCCAGGCCCGCCTCGTTGGAGAACATGCCGCGGCGGACGCCCTGCACGATCGCCGCGCCGATGCCACCACCCGCGATCGCCTCGAAACCGAAGGCGTGCGCGAAGATCTGGCTGATCACGCCGGGCAGCGCGTCGACGTTGAGCACCACGACGACCAGGCCGAGCAGCATGTAGAGGCCGGCCATGAACGGGACGAGCAGTTCCGCGACCTGCGCGATGCGGCGCACACCGCCGAAGATGATCAGCGCGGTCAGCCCGACCAGCGCCAGCCCGAGGACCGGCTGCACCCAGCCGTTCGAGCTCATCCCGGTGGCCTCGGCCGAGGTGACGATCGCGTCGACGATCGTGTTGGCCTGGACCGCGCTGAACACCAAGCCGAACGTCACCGTGATCACCACGGCGAACAGCACGCCCATCCAGCGCGCCCGCAGGCCGTGCAGCATGTAGTAGGCCGGGCCGCCGCGGTACCCCGCCGTGTCCCGCACCTTGTACAGCTGCGCCAAGGTCGACTCCACGAAGCTGGCCGCTCCCACGACCAGGCCCATCGTCCACATCCAGAACACCGCCCCGGGTCCGCCGAGGGCGATGGCGGTGGCCACACCGGCGATGTTGCCGGTGCCGATGCGGGCGGCGGCGGAGATCGCGAACGCCTGGAAGGACGAGATGGCCTTGCCGCCGTCCTCGGCGGTCTCGGCCTTGCCGCCCATCGCGCGGACCATCTCCGGGATCATCCGGACCTGCACGGCCCTCGACCGGACCGTGAAGTAGAGGCTCAGCGCCGCGAGCACCGGAATGATGAGGTACAGCCAGAACGTGTCGTTCAACGCGACGATCGCGTCGTTGAGCGCTTCCACGGGTACTTCCCCTCCGCTTGTGGCGCGGGACATGTCGCGTCAGCAGGCGTCGGGATGCGGCGCCCGGCGACCTTCACCGCTGCGTTTCCCAGTGCGGGCCGTCAGGTGGTGACGACCCGCACATCGGCGGAAAGGCTACAAACGATCAGGTGCGGAACTCCAGGCGGGTGTCCGGAAACCGCCTCAGCCCAGGACTTCGGCGAGGAAGCGACCGGTGTGGCTGTCCTCGACCTCGGCGAGGTCCTCGGGCATGCCCTCGGCCACCAGCAGGCCACCGCCGTTGCCGCCCTCGGGTCCCATGTCGACGATCCAGTCGGCGGTCTTGATGACGTCGAGGTTGTGCTCGATGACGATCACCGTGTTGCCCTTGTCGACCAGGCCGTTGATCACGCCGAGCAGCTTGCGGATGTCCTCGAAGTGCAGGCCCGTGGTCGGCTCGTCGAGGATGTAGACGGTGCTGCCGGTGGAGCGCTTCTGCAGCTCGCTGGCCAGCTTGACGCGCTGCGCCTCGCCACCCGACAGCGTCGGGGCCGGCTGGCCCAGCCGCACGTACCCCAGGCCGACGTCCACCAGCGTCTTGAGGTGCCGGTGGATGGCGTTGATCGGGGCGAAGAACTCCGCGGCCTCCTCGATCGGCATGTCGAGGACCTCGGAGATCGTCTTGCCCTTGTAGTGCACCTCGAGGGTTTCCCGGTTGTACCGGGCGCCCTTGCACACCTCGCAGGGGACGTAGACGTCGGGCAGGAAGTTCATCTCGATCTTCAGAGTGCCGTCGCCCGCGCACGCCTCGCACCGGCCGCCCTTGATGTTGAACGAGAACCGGCCCGGCTGGTAGCCGCGCACCTTGGCCTCGGTGGTCGCGGCGAAGAGCTTGCGGATGTGGTCGAACACGCCGGTGTAGGTCGCCGGGTTGGACCGCGGCGTGCGGCCGATCGGCGACTGGTCGACCTGCACCAGCTTGTCGACGTGCTCCAGGCCCTTGACCCGCGTGTGGCGGCCGGGCACCTGCCGCGCGCCGTTGAGCTTGTTGGCCAGCACCGAGGCCAGGATGTCGTTGACCAGCGTCGACTTGCCCGACCCGGAGACGCCGGTGACGACGGTGAGCAGGCCCAGCGGGAACGACACGTCGATCTTGCGCAGGTTGTGCTCGCGCGCGCCGACGACGGTCAGCTGCCGCTTGCGGTCCGGCACCCGGCGCTCGGTCGGCACCGGGATCGACTTCCGCCGCGCCAGGTAAGCACCGGTCAGCGACTTGTCGTTGTCGAGCAGCTCCTTGTACGGACCGCTGTGCACGACCTCACCGCCGTGCTCGCCCGCGCCGGGGCCGATGTCGACGACCCAGTCGGCGGTGCGCACGGTGTCCTCGTCGTGCTCGACGACGATCAGCGTGTTGCCCAGGTCGCGCAGCCGGCTCAGCGTCTCCAGCAGCCGGTGGTTGTCGCGCTGGTGCAGCCCGATCGAGGGCTCGTCGAGGACGTAGAGCACACCGACCAGCCCCGACCCGATCTGCGTGGCCAGCCGGATGCGCTGCGCCTCACCACCGGAGAGGGTGCCCGCACCGCGGTCCAGCGACAGGTAGTCCAGGCCCACGTCGAGCAGGAAGCCCAGCCGCGCCTGGATCTCCTTGAGCACCGCACCGGCGATCATCTGCTCGCGCGGCCCCAGGACCAGGCCGTTGAGGAAGTCGGCGCACTCCTGCACGCTCAGCGCGCTGACCTCGGCGATCGAGAGCTCGTCCTGCTCGTCGGCCATGGTCACGGCCAGGATCTCGGGTTTGAGCCGGGTGCCGTCGCAGGCCGGGCACGGCACGTCGCGCATGTAGCCCTCGTACTTCTCGCGCGCGTAGTCCGACTCGGTCTGCTCCAGGCGCCGCTCCAGGAACGGGATGACGCCCTCGTAGCTGGCGTAGTAGGAGCGGGTGCGGCCGTAGCGGTTGCGGTAGCGCACGTGCACCTGGTCGTCGGTGCCGTGCAGCACGGCCTTCTTGACCTTGGTGGGCAGCTGCCGCCACGGGGTGTCCATCCGGAACCCGATGGCCTCCGACAGCGACTTGAGCAGCCGGGTGAAGTACTCGGCGGTGTGGCCACCCGCCCACGGCGCGATGGCGCCCTCGCCGAGCGAGAGGTCCTCGTCGGGCACGACCAGCTCCGGGTCGACCTCCTTGCGGATGCCCAGGCCGGCGCACTCCGGGCAGGCGCCGTAGGGCGAGTTGAAGGAGAAGGAGCGGGGTTCGAGCTCGTCGACGCCCAGGGCGTGCCCGTTCGGGCAGGCGAGGTTCTCGGAGAACTTCCGCTCGCGGCCCGGGTCGGACTCGTCGAGGTCGACGAACTCGATCAGCACCAGGCCGTCGGCCAGCCGCAGCGCCGTCTCCACGGAGTCGGTGAGCCGCTGCTTGGCGCTGGACTTGACGGTGAGCCGGTCGATGACGACCGCGATGTCGTGCTTCTCCTGCTTCTTGAGCTTCGGCGGCTGGTCGAGCGGGTGCACGGCACCGTCGACGCGGACACGCGCGTAGCCGGAGGAGCGCAGCTGCTCGAAGAGGTCGACGTACTCGCCCTTGCGACCGCGCACCACCGGTGCCAGGACCTGGAACTTCGCCCGCTCGGGCATCTCCAGCACCTGGTCGACGATCTGCTGCGGGGTCTGCTTGCTGATCGCCTCGCCGCAGGTCGGGCAGTGCGGTTTGCCCGCTCGGGCGTAGAGCAGCCGCAGGTAGTCGTACACCTCGGTAATGGTGCCCACCGTGGACCGCGGGTTGCGGCTGGTCGACTTCTGGTCGATCGACACCGCTGGCGACAGGCCCTCGATGAAGTCCACGTCGGGCTTGTCCATCTGGCCGAGGAACTGCCGGGCGTAAGCGGAGAGCGACTCCACGTAGCGGCGCTGCCCCTCCGCGAAGATGGTGTCGAAGGCCAGGCTCGACTTGCCCGAGCCGGAGAGCCCCGTGAACACGATGAGGCTGTCCCGGGGCAGGTCGATGTCGATCCCGCGCAGGTTGTGCTCACGGGCGCCGCGAACGACGAGGCGGTCAGCCACGGTGATCCCTTCGGAGGAAGTTCTGGTGTTGCGCGAACGCGCGCCGGCTCCGAGCGGCCGCTGGCTCGAGGCAGCAGGGCTCGATGCAGCAGGGCCGTCGACACGGCGCCGGGTCGCGACGTTGCGACATCCATGCTATTCGGGGCCACCGACAGTCTCGGATCGACGGCGTCACGAGCCGGGCACGCGGCTCAGCTTCACCCCAACGTGTGAGATGTGGCGCGATCGAGCGCTGGCTGCCCCCTCACGACGATACGCATGTCCCCCGGATTGGGCACTGTCCCCAGCGTGGCCAGCGCGTTTACGCTCGGAACTTCACATTCAGCGAACTTCTCCTCTCCCACGCGAGGTAGAACCATGGCTGACATCGTTCTCGGCACGGGCCGGTGGTCCGAAGCCGCCCTGACCGACGAGGTCGCCGACCACCTGGCTCGGATCGACCACGTGACCGAAGCCCTGGTGCACTCCGTGACCAGCCTCGACGAGCTCTCCGTGCGGCAACCCAGCCTGCTGCCCGGCTGGAGCCGCGCCCACGTGATCACCCACCTCGCGCGCAACGCCGACGCCTGCTCCAACCTGCTGCTGTGGGCGAGGACCGGCATCGAGCACCCGATGTACGCCAGCCGGGACGACCGCGACCAGGCCATCCACAAGGGCGCCTCCCGCAGCCACCGGCTGCTGCTGGAGGACCTGGTCGCCTCCAGCGACCGGTTCTCCGTGGCGGCGAGGGCGATGCCCACCGAGGACTGGACCGCCGAGGTCTCGCTCTCCGGCGGCGACGACATCCCCGCCCTGCACGTGCTGCGGCTGCGGCTGCTGGAGGCGTGGGTGCACCTGGTGGACCTCGACCACGACGTGGACTTCCCGGACATCCCGTCGGGCGATGCCGAGCTCCTGCTGGAGGACGTCACCCAGCAGCTCGGCGGCCGCCACGACGTCCCCGCGGTGTCGGTGGAGGTCGACTTCGGCACCCACCACCGCACCTGGGACCTCCGCGGGACGACCTCCGAGCCCGCCAAGGTCACCGGCGAACCGGGCCCGGTCCTGGGCTGGCTGCTCGGCCGCACCGGGCCGGAGGAGCTCAGCGGCGACGCACCGGAGCTCCCACCCTGGATGTAGATCGGGACTCCTCGTAGGCTCACCGCCGTGGAGCTTCAAGCTGAGTACACCGGACACGTGGAGCCCGGCGGCGCGGCGGCGCGCCGGGAACTGGACGCGCTGACCATCACCAAGATCTCGGTCGGCCCGATGGACAACAACGCCTACCTGCTGGTGTGCAAGAGCACCGGGGACGCGTTGCTGGTGGACGCGGCCAACGACCCCGAACGGCTGAGCGACCTGCTCGGCCACGACGAGCGGCGGCCCCGGCTGCGCACCATCGTCACCACCCACCAGCACGCCGACCACTGGCAGGCCCTGGGCGCCGTGGCCGGTGCGACCGGCTGCTTCACGGTGGCGCACCCGGCCGACGCCGAGCAGCTGCCGGTGCCGCCGGACCGCCTGGTCGAGCACGGCGACACCATCGCGGTCGGCGACTCCGAGCTGTCGGTGATCCACCTGCGCGGGCACACCCCGGGCTCGATCGCCCTGGTCTACCGGGACCCGGCGGGCCACCCGCACCTGTTCACCGGCGACTCGCTGTTCCCGGGCGGTGTGGGGCGCACGACCTCCCCGGAGGACTTCCGGTCGCTGATCGACGACGTGGAGAACCGGGTCTTCACCGAGCTGCCGGACGACACCTGGTTCTACCCGGGCCACGGTGACGACTCGACGCTCGGTGCCGAGCGCCCCCAGCTCCCGGAATGGCGCGAACGCGGCTGGTGACCTGAGCGGCTCAAGGCCTGGGCGGCTCCGTGGACTCCGTGCACCGCTCCTGACGTTGCACCGTGCCGGTGCACGGCCCCACCGCGTTCGCACGACGACGCCGCTCAAGCCCCACGACCCAGCCGGCGGAGCCCCTTTCGAATGTCGCGCGCGGACCTGGAGCAGTGGCTCGGCCCGCGCTCTGCGGGCCTCCAGGCTCAAGTGACTCCGGTGGGCGGGGCCCCGCGGGAGCGCGGGGCGGTGGTCGTCCGTTCGGGCGGGGGCTGACGGCCGCTGGACTTCCGCGGGCTGAGGCTCGTGGTGACGTGGCTGCGGTCGTCCGTGCTGCCGCCTACGCTGGCGGTCCTGGGAGACGAGCACCGGAGGTCGTCGTGGGCGAGACCGTGACGCTGGACGTCGGGGGCACTGAGGTGTCCGTGTCGCACCCGGACAAGGTGTTCTTCAAGACGCGCGGTGAGACCAAGCTCGACCTCGTCAACTACTACCGCGCGGTGGCCGAACCGCTGCTGAACACCTTGGGCGGCCGCCCGCTGCTGATGGAACGCTACCCCGACGGTGCGGGCGGCAAGTCGTGGTTCCAGAAGCGGGTCCCCGCGTCGGCACCGGAGTGGCTGCAGACGACCGTGGTCGAGACGCCCAACGGGACCACCAGCGACGCCCTCGTCGCGGCCGACCTCGCGCACATCGTCTGGGCGGTCAACATGGGTTGCCTGGGCTTCCACGTGTGGCCGTACCAGGCCGGGCACCCGGACCGGATCGAGGAGCTGCGCATCGACCTCGACCCCTCCCCCGGCGTCGGCTACGCCGAGATCTGCGAAGCCGCCGTGCTCACCCGCGACTTCCTCACCGAGGACGGCATCGACGTGCGGCTGAAGACCTCCGGCTCGCGCGGCCTGCACCTCTACGTCTCGCTGCTCCCGCAGTGGGACAGCTACCGGGTCCGGGCCGCCGCCGTGGCCCTGGCCCGCGAGCTCGAACGCCGGCACCCCGACCTGATCACCGCGAAGTGGTGGAAGGAAGAGCGCGGCCGCCGCGTGTTCGTCGACTTCAACCAGAACGCTCCGCACAAGACGGTTTTCGGTGCCTGGTGCGTGAGACCGAAGGTCGGCGGCCAAGTCTCGACGCCGATCGCCTGGGACGACCTGGACGAGGTCGAACCGGAGGAACTGACCATCGCCACGGTCCCCGGCAGGCTCGCCGAGAGCGGCGACCCGTGGGCCGACGCCCGTCCGCAGTCGATCGAGCCGCTGCTCGACCGCTACGACCGCGACATGGCCGCCGGCTTGCAGGACGCCCCGTGGCCACCCGTCTACCCGAAGCAGCCGAACGAGCCACCCCGAGTCGCCCCCAGCAGAGCCAAGCGCGGCTGAAGGTGTTGCGGGAGAGCGCCGCGCTCGGCGCTGACGGTAGCTCGCCGCTCCTCGAGCCCGCCACGGCATCACGGCGCACTCGCCACGAAGCCATTCGAGATGTGCAGTGACGCGAGCAGAGCCACCTGTCGATCAGGCCCTAGACCGAGAGGCGCGGGGCCCCCTGGACCGCTTCGGCGACGCGTCTGGCTTCGGCGTTGCAGTCGTCGCACGTCGTCCACAGCCAGGCTTCCCGGGTGGCGTCGGCCACGACCTCCTGGCTGCACAACGTGTTGACGACCATCCCGCTCGGGTAGGCGTTGCCCCACGGCCGCTTGTCCAAGCTCGCGTGGCGCCGCCCGTTCGCAGGCACCCAGTGAAACGGATACATCGTTCCCCCTCTGCCGTCTCCGCACCGTTGAGCACGCAGCGCGGAACGAGGACCGCACCGAAGCCCCTCCCGGCCCCGCTGCGGTCCCGATCACACCGGGACCAATGCTCGTGGTCTCGAGACCACTGCGGCAATTCCCTGATCGGATGACGCCGTTCAGCGGGCAGGCCGAACGCGCCTGCGTTGGTCCGCTCGCAGTCCGACCCACCGTGCGGTGCGGCGTCGCGCCTGAAATAAGCTGCGGTGCATGAGCGAGACCACGCCGGCGCCGCGGGCATACGTTCTCGGTGCGGAAATCCGGGACGCGCGGTCGCGTTCCGGTCTCGGGCTGCGGCAGTTGGCAGGGCGCCTCGACGTGTCGCACTCCGTCGTCGTCCGCTGGGAACGCGGCGAACGGGTGCCCTCGACGGAATCGGTGTCCGCCGTGTGCGCGGTGCTGGGCCTGTCCAGCCCGGCGCGCGATCGGCTGCTGCGGCTCACCCGTGAGGCGCAGGCGGAACCGCCCAACTCGGTGTCGGTCGGCTCAGTCGGTGAGGCCGATCAGCTCACCGCGCTGCTGGAGTTCGAGCGGATCGCCACGGCGATCACCGACGTCTCCCCCATCCTCGTCCCTGGTCTGCTGCAGACCACCGACTACGCCCGGGCGATCATGGGCACCGGGATCCCGGAGCACGAGGTCTCCACGCGCGTGGCGGTCCGGCTCGGCCGGCGCGAGGTGATCACCCGGCGCGACGAGCCGGTGCGGTACACGGCGTTCCTGCTGGAATCCGTTCTGCACCAGCCGATCGGCGGTCGCGCCGTGCTCATCGACCAGCTGCGGCACGTCCGGGACATGAGCGACCGCGAGAACATCGACATCCGGATCATCCCGCTGTCGGCGGGGTGGACTTCCGCGCACGCCGGGCCCTTCGTGCTCCTCGAGTTCGCCAAGGCGTCCCCCGTCGTGCACCTCGAACACCACCGGTCCAGCGCGTTCCTGCGCGATCCCGGCGACGTGACGGCCTTCGTCAAAGCCGGGAAGGACCTGGGGCAATTCGCGATGAGCAGCGACGACTCGGTCCGCCTCGTCGACGAGCTCATCCACCGAGAGGAGACAACACCGTGACGTTGCTGCAGTCGCCGGTCGGTTGGCGCAAGTCCAGCCGGAGCAGTCAGGAGACCAACTGCGTCGAGGTCGGGCGCGTCTTCGGTGGCGCCGCCGTGCGCGACACCAAGGACCGCGCCGGGGGCTTGTTGACGGCCAACGCGGCGCAGTGGCGCTACTTCGTCAGAGCGATCAAAACAGGTCGTTTCGACAGATGATCCTGGCGCTGCGAGCACGGACCGGGAGCGGGACGTTCCCGGTCCGTGCTCGGCGGATCACGCGATCCTGCTGACCACCAGGCGGGTCGCGTCGGCCAGCAACGCGTTGTTCGCGGTGTCGTCCTCCCGGGGACGGCTGGTGAGCAGCGAGAGCACGATCGGCGTACCGGTCTCGGTCCAGGTGACGGCGATGTCGTTGGCCACCCCGTAGGCGCTGCCGCCGCCGGTCTTGTCGGCCGTGCGCCAGCCGCGCGGCACTCCGGCGCGGATCCGGGCGTCGCCGGTGGTGTTGCCGAGCATCCACGCGGTCAGCCGATCGCGCTCGGCCGCGCCGAGCGCGTCGCCGAGCAGGAGCCGCTGCAGCCCGTCGGCCAGCGCCCTGGGGCTGGACGTGTCCCGCTCGTCGCCGGGGATGGCGGTGTTGAGCTCGACCTCCCAGCGGTCCAGGCGGGTCGCCGGATCGCCGATGCTGCGGGCGAACTCCGTGATGGCCTGCGGGCCACCGAGTTCGCGCAGCAGCAGGTTGGCCGCGGTGTTGTCGGAGTGCTGCAGGGCCGCCGCGCAGAGCTCGCCGACGGTCATGCCGGTGCCCACCCGCCCCTCGGTGATCGGCGAGTACTCGACGAGCTGGCCGGCGTCGTAGCGGATGACGCGCTCGAAGTAGCCGCCGGCCAGGCCGTGGGCGCGGAGCAGCGCGGCCGAGGCGTAGACCTTGAACGTCGAGCACAGCGCCACGCGCTCGTCGGCGCGGTGGCTGAGCGTGCGGCCGGTGGCGGTGTTGCGCGCGAACAGCCCCAGGCGCGCGTCGTAGCGCCGTTCGAGCTCGACCAGCTCCGGGTCCGGTCCCAGCGCCGGGGCGGGCGCGGCCGCCTGGGTCCGGGGTGCGCAGGCGGCCACCGGCGCGGCCAGCAGCGCCGCCAGGACGGCCCGCCGCCCCACGCGGGATGCGTTGTGCTGCAACTGAATTCCTCTCGTCGATGCGGTGCCCCCAATCAAGCACCCGCCAGCCGAGAGCGCCAATAAGAACCCGCGGACGTCGCGATAGCGCTTCGCTATCCCCGCACGTGGGGGCCACCTGGAGCGCCGGAGAAGTGCCGGAGAACAAGTTTGCGAACACGGTTCCAGCCCGCTGGAACCAGCGTGCGCGCTGTGGCTACAGGCGGCCGGAGCGGAGGTCGGTGACCGCGATCCGCGCGCACTCGGCGATGGCCGCGTCCACCCGGGGGAGAGACGGGTCGGCTCGAGCGGCGAGCGTGAACACCGCGACGGCGACCGGCGATTCGCCGTCGAACTCCACGACGGAGACCTCGTTGCGGACCGCGCCGATCGTGCCGGTCTTGCCGGAGACGCGCACCCCCTGGAACGGGAACCCGGCGCGGACCCGGTGCATCCACGCCTGCTGTCCGAGCAACCTGCGGACGAAGGCGCACTGCTGCGGCGAGGCGACCTCATCCGCCCAGATCAGCTCCAGCAGCCGGGTCATCTCCCTGGGTGTGGTGGCGCTGGCGTAGGACGGGTCGTAGGCGCGCACCGTGCGGGCCTCGTCGTTGTCGGCGAGCAGCGCGAAGGCCTCCGCGGCGCTGGTCGTGCCCATCTCGCGGGCGAGCGCGGCGTGCGCGTCGGCGGTGCCCCCGACCACCCGGGTCCGATCCAGCCCCAGGTCGGCGAGGGTGTCGGCCACGGCTTCCAGACCGATCGCGCCCAGGAGGACGTCGGCGGCGGCGTTGTCGGACACGGAGACCATCGATGCCCCGAGATCGCGCCAGGACATCCGCACCGGGTCCTGGAAGATCGAGACGCCGGTCGGGCCGGGTGTGCAGGAGGTCGGGTCGAGGCGGATCGTCTCGCGCGGGTCGAGCACGCCCGCGTCGAACGCGCGCGCCAGGGCGACCAGCAGCGGCAACTTGTAGACCGAGGCGGTCACCACCAGTTCGTCGGCGCCGATGCCGAGCTCGTGCTCCCCGGCGCCGAGCCGGACCGCGTGCACCCACCCCTGCGCGCCGGCGTCCGCGAGCACCGCCCGGATGCGCCGCTCGACGCTCACCGCTGCTCCCGCAGCGCGGTCTCGAGCGCTGCGCAGACCTCCGGTTGCGGGGAGGGATCGGGCCAGACGACCCGGACCCGCAGCGCCAGCGCGTCTTCGGCGTCGACGACCGCGACCCCCGGTGCGCGGACCTCGGGGTCGGTGCTGAGCGCGAAGGCGCGGCCGGCGGCGACGGCGCTGAGCGCGTCGCGGTCGCCGGGTGCGGGGAGGAACTCGGGGTCGAGACCGCGTTCCCGCAACGTGTCCACCAGCAGGTCGAAGGCGGCGGTGCCGTGGGCGCGAGGTGCGGCGGCGCAGGCCAGGCCGCGCAGCGCGCGGACCGAAGGCTTCCTCGCCGCGGGGTGGTCGGCGGGCACCAGGAGCTTGCGCGGGACCTTGATCACCGGCGAGGTGCCGAGGTCGCCGAGCAGCGCCGGGTGGTGCACCACCGCGCAGTCCAGCCGCCCGCCGGACACGGCGTCGACGAGGTCGACGGTCGCGGCCGTGCTGACGATGACCGTGCGAGCTCCGGGGTCCGGCTGTCGGAGTGCGGCGACCAGGCCCGCGACCTGTCGGTCTCCCAGCGCGGGGAGGACACCGATGCGCACGGCCCCGCGGTTCTCCCGCTGCCTGCGGGCGGCTTCGGCGAACTCGTCGGCTCCGGCCAGCAACGTCCGGGCCCGGGGCAGCAGGTCGGCACCGGCGGTGGTCAACCGGACGCCGCGGGAACCCCGGGTCAGCAAGGTGACGCCGAGCCGGTTCTCCAGCCGCTGCACGCCTTGCGACAGGGGTGGCTGGGTCATGCCCAGCCGGTCGGCAGCGTGCCCGAAGTGCCCTTCCTCGGCGACCGCGACGAAGAACCGGAGATGGCGCAACAGGTCCACACCACCGATCCAAGCACAGGGCCCGGAGCGCGGTGCGCGCTCCGGGCCTCGTGCAGGTGCTCGGTCAGGGTGCGTGGTAGAGGGCGCTGCCCTTCACGTACTCCTCCCACGGGACCGTCCAGTCCCAGATGTCGCCGTCGGCCGGTGTCAGCGGTTTCTCCGAGCCGACGATCTCCACCGGGTCGCCGATCTGCGTGAACTCCAGGAACCACCGGCCGTCCGCGGCCGAGAGGTTGATGCAGCCGTGGGTCACGTTGCTGTTGCCCTGAGCTCCGGTGCTCGCCGTGTTGGTGTGCACGTACTCGCCGTTGTTGGAGATGCGGACGGCGTTGGGCAGCACCTCGTCGTAGGCGCCGGCGCTGCCGCGGGCCGGGCCGCCCCAGCTCCAGGAGGTCATCCGCACCGAGTCGTGGCGTTCGGTGGCGACGTGGATGCCGTACTGCGTCGGGTACGCGGGCCGGCCGTAGGAGGCGTCCATCTTCCGGATCTCCTGGCCGTCCTGGTAGACGGTGAAGGTGTGCTCGTTGACGTCGCCGACCGAGCGCTGGTCGCGGCCGATGGTGAAGCTCGACTCGAAGTTCTTGTCGCCCATCACCCCGTCCCCGGTGTCGACGCCGTAGAGGTTGGCGCGCACCTTCACCTGGGTGCCGGCCTTCCAGTACTCCTTGGGACGCCAGTTGACCTGGTCGTCGGAGTACCAGTTGAACGAGCCCTCGGTGGGCACGGACGTCTCGATCTGGAGGCGGCGTTCGACGGCCGCCCGGTCCTTGACCGGCTTGTCGAAGTAGATCGAGACGGGCATCGCGATGCCGACCGTGTCGCCGTCGCTGGGGCGGGTGCGCTCGACGTTGATGATGTCGGTCGGGGCCGCGGTGGTGAACGTCGAGTTCAGCGGCATCGACGGGCGGCCTTCCTGGTCGTGCGCCACGGCTTGCACGTGGTAGGTGGTGCCGAAGGCCAACGGCTCGTCAACGGTCCAGGTGCGTCCGCTGCGGTCGATCTCGCCGGGCACCGGGGCGCCGTTGGCGGTGACGTGGACCGAGGTCAGCACGCCGCGGTGCGCGGTGAGCACCAGCGGATCACTGGGCGCCAGCTGCGCCGTCCTGTCCGGGATCGAGGTCGTCACCGACGCCTCGGACGGGTCCGGTCCGCCGCACGCGGTCAACACGCACGCGACCAGGCTCGCGATCACCACTTGGCACGCAACAACCCCCCGCATACCGGCCTCCCCTAAAGCCCTGCGCCGTCTCGTTGGTAGTCAGTAACTGTCGGTGCGGTGAGCGGGGTTCTCAACACGATCAAGCGGTGTGAAGTGGAGGATCCACGAACGCTGCGGGTGCCGTGCTGACCATCGCGGTTCTCCAGCGGGGCGGAGACCGTCACATCGGGTGGATTGGCATGAGCGGCAGCCGGATACCAATTACGACCCGTTGACCGCAAGCGCGACACACCTTGATCAGGTCATCAGATCGGTGGACATCATGTCCGGTCGCCGAAACCGGTGGCACTCGGTCGGGGCACGCTGAGCCGAACCACCAGCGCACAGAGGTGCACCGCCCGCGGACCGGTCCCTCGGGCGGTGCCGTGCCGTGCTGCCGTGATCAGCGCTTGTCGTCGTCCTCGTCGACGATCTCGGCGTCGACGACCTCCTCTTCCTGTGAGCCGGACGTGGAGCTCGACCCGTCCGAAGCGCTCGCGCCCGGGGTCGCCTGGCCCGCACCCTGCTGGCCGTAGATCGCCTGGCCGACGGTCTGCGACTGGGCCGCGAGGTTCTCGGTCGCCGTGCGGATTCGGTCGACGTCGTCGCCCTTGAGGGCCTCGTTGACCTCGCTGATGGCTTCGTTCACCTGGTTCCGGGCGTCCTCGGGGATCTTGTCCGCGTTGTCGGTGAGGACCTTCTCGGTCTGGTAGACCATCGTCTCCGCCTGGTTGCGGGTCTCGGCCTCCTCGCGCCGCCTGCGGTCCTCATCCGCGTGGGCCTCGGCGTCGGAGACCATCCGCTCGATGTCCTCCTTCGGCAGCGCCGAGCCGCCGCTGATCTTGATGGACTGCTCCTTGCCGGTGCCGAGGTCCTTGGCGGAGACGTGCACGATGCCGTTGGCGTCGATGTCGAAGGTGACCTCGATCTGCGGGACGCCGCGCGGCGCCGGCGGCAGGCCGGTCAGCTCGAACGAGCCGAGCTTCTTGTTGTGCGCGGCCATCTCGCGCTCACCCTGGAAGACCTGGATCTGCACCGACGGCTGGTTGTCGTCGGCGGTGGTGAAGGTCTCCGAGCGCTTGGTCGGGATCGTGGTGTTGCGCTCGATCAGCTTCGTCATGATGCCGCCCTTGGTCTCGATGCCCAGGGACAACGGCGTGACGTCGAGCAGCAGGACGTCCTTGACCTCACCGCGCAGCACACCGGCCTGCAGCGAGGCACCCACGGCGACGACCTCGTCGGGGTTCACACCCTTGTTCGGCTCCTTGCCGTCGGTGAGCTCGCGGACCAGGTCGGTCACCGCCGGCATCCGCGTCGCACCGCCCACCAGCACCACGTGGTCGATGTCGCCGACCTTGACACCGGCGTCCTTGATCGCGTTGCTGAACGGCTTGCGGCAGCGCTCCAGCAGGTCCGAGGTGATCCGCTCGAACTCGGCCCGCGACAGCGTCTCGTCGAGGAACAGCGGGTTCCGGTCCGAGTCCACCGTGATGTAGGGCAGGTTGATGGTGGTTTGCGACGAGGACGACAGCTCGATCTTGGCCTTCTCCGCGGCTTCCTTGATCCGCTGCATCGCCATCGGGTCGCGGGTGAGGTCCACGCCCGCGGAAGACCGGAACTTCTCCACCAGCCACTCGACGATGCGCTCGTCCCAGTCGTCACCGCCCAGGTGCGTGTCACCGGAGGTCGCCTTCACCTCCACCAGGCCTTCGCCCACCTCCAGCAGCGAGACGTCGAAGGTGCCGCCACCGAGGTCGAAGACCAGGATGGTCTGCTCCTTCTCGCCCTTCTCCAGGCCGTAGGCCAGGGCCGCCGCGGTCGGCTCGTTGATGATGCGCAGCACGTTGAGCCCGGCGATCTGCCCGGCTTCCTTGGTGGTCTGCCGCTGCGCGTCGTCGAAGTAGGCGGGCACGGTGATGACCGCGTCGGTGACCTCTTCACCGAGGTAGGACTCGGCGTCGCGCTTGAGCTTCATCAGCACACGCGCGGAGATCTCCTGCGGCGTGTAGTCCTTGCCGTCGATGCCGACCTTCCAGTCGGTGCCCATGTGCCGCTTGACCGACCGGATGGTGCGGTCCACGTTGGTGACCGCCTGGTTCTTCGCGGGCTGACCGGTCAACAGCTCGCCGTTCTTCGCGAAGGCCACCACCGACGGAGTCGTGCGCGCACCCTCCGAGTTGGCGATGACGGTGGGCTCGCCGCCTTCCAAGACGGCGACCACGGAGTTGGTCGTGCCCAGATCGATCCCGACAGCGCGCCCCATGTGTGCACACCTCCCGGCCGCTACCTGCGGATTCTTGAGGCGGAACACCTCAAGTATGCGAACCGGGCGGTGGCGCGTCCACCTCGCTCAGGGCGCGGGCGGGGAGACGGGTGCCGGGACCGGGTAGCGCACGGCGTTCTGCGAACCGCGGACCCCCGTCTGGCTGCCCTTGGGCTCGGTGCAGCCGATGTCGTAGTTCGTGGGGCCTTCGGAGGTGTCGGCGCCCGGCTTGCGGGGCGTGCCCTCGTACCCGGCCGTGCAGGCCGGCGGGTTGAACACGTTGAGCACCAGTCCGAGGTGGCCGGTGCCGTCCGGCGACAACGTGTGGGTGAACGCGCTGACCATCGGCAGCGCGACCAGCGTCTGCTCCAGCGCCGGTGCCCGCACGCTGGTCAGCTGCATCGTCGTGAGCAGGTTGGCGGCCACGAGGCCGAAGTCGGTGCGCATCGAACGCGTGAGCTCCTGCAGCTCGGTGGCCGCGCCCGGCGCCGCGGCGATGGCCTTGCGCAGGTCCGGGTCGGACTGCTTGAGCTGCCCGGAGATCTGCCGCAGGCCGGTGCTGAACTCGGTGAGGTTCTGCGCCTGCTCCTGCTGGGTCTTGAGGACGAGATCGCTGTTGTCCAGCAGCTGCGTGGTCTCCGGCAGGTTCTGCTGCGCTTCGGTGGTGAACGAGCTGGTGGCGTCGAGCATCTTCTGCAGGTGAGGTCCGGTCCCGTCGAACGCGGTGCCGACCTCGTCGACCACCGTCCGCAGCTGGTCGGTCGGCACGCCGGCAACCAGCCTGTCCACGTTGACCAGCAGGGACTCCGGTGCGGGCGGGATCACGGTCCGCTCGACCGGGATCACCGACCCCGTTTCGAGGTAGGGCCCGCCGCGGCGCTGCGGCTGCAAGTCGACGTACTGCTCACCCACCGCCGAGCGGTTGGCGACCACGGCGCGCGCGTCGGCCGGGATCTCGGGTGCGTCGTCGTTGATGTGCAGCTCGGCGGCGATGCCGTCGTGGGTCAGCCGGAGCTCGCTGACCCGGCCGACCGCGACGCCGCGGTAGCTGACCTCCGAGTTGACGAACAACCCGCCGGACTCGGGCAGCCGCACGGTCACCGGGTAGCCGTTGCCACCGAAGTAGCGGTCCAGACCGGCGTACTGACCACCGACGAACCCCACGCCGACCACGGCGATCACGAGGAACAGCGCCAGCTGCACCTTCACCTTGCGCGCGACCATCAGGAACCCCCTCCGGAAGATCCCGGCAGCAGACCGCCATCGGGCTGTGGTCCGGGGATCGGCAACGGCGGCAACGGCGGCGAGCCCGGCGGGAGCGGCAGGTTCATGCCCGACTGACCGGAGTCGGAGATCCCGGGCAGCGGGATCGGCGGGCCCGACGAACGCGCGAAGTTCTCGTACAGCTCCGAGAGGTCCAGCGAGACGTTGACGCTGGTGTTCACGAAGTCGCCCTTGAGCGGGATCATCGCCTGCTCCGGGAACGGGTAGGTCGACAGGAACGCCAGCGTCTGCGGGAGGATCTCGCCGGCCTTGGCGATCTCCTGCAGGGTGGGGGCGACCGCGTGCAGGTCGGCCACCAGGTCCTCACGGCTGGCGTTGACGGTCTTCGTCGCAGTGCCTGACAGCTCGTCCAGCGACTGCAACATGCCGACCAGCTGGCCCCGCTGCGCCTCCAGCTCGCGCAGCCCCGGGGCGAGCCCGTCCAGCGCGGTGTCGATGTGGCCGGTCTGGGCGCGCAGGTTGCCCGAGAGCCGGTTGAGCCCGTCGAGCGCCTTGGTGATCTCACCGCGCTGGCCGTCGAGGCGGGCGACCACCTCCTCGATGTTGCCCAGCAGCGAGCGGATCTCCTCCTCGTTGCCGGTGAAGGCCTTGTTCAGCTCCTGCACGATGGTCTGCAGCTGTTCGATGCCACCGCCGTTGAGCAGCAGCGACACCGCGCCGAGAACCTCCTCGATCTGCGGGTTGCGGTTGGTCCGCTCCACCGGGATGACCGCGCCGTCCTGCAGCCTGCCTCCGGCGTTCTCCGGCGGCGGGGCCAGTTCGACGAACTTCTCCCCCAGCAGGCTCGACTGCCGCAGGTTGGCCAGGGCGTTGGCCGGCAACCGCACGTCGCTGTTGACCCGCATCGTCACGACCGCGGTGGTGTTGTCCGCAGCCAGCTGGATGCGGTCGATGCGCCCGACCGCCACGTCGTTGACCTTCACGCTGGCCTGCGGGACCAGGTCGAGCACGTCGCGGAAGTGCACGGTCACCAGGTACGGATCCTCGCCGAGTTCGGCGCCGCCCGGTAGCGGGGTGTTGTACAGACCGGTGAAACCCGCGGTGCCGCAGCCGGAGAGCAGCAGCACCGACAGGGAACCCGCCAAGAAGGCGCAGCGCTTGGTGGTCATGGTGTCCCCGCCCCTCGTCTCATCGCGTCGACCAGCGGCAGCGGCACCGGGTTCGGCCCCTCCTCGAGGTTCTTGGTGACGTCCCCGCCACCGCCCTGCACCTTGCCGAGGATCTCGGCGACCGACGGCAGCGGGACGGTGCCCTGGATGATCGGGTTGAGCTTCTGGCAGGTGTCGCGCACGTGCTGCGGAACGGGTTCCGGGATCGGCGTGACGCTGGTGATCAGCCTGCACACCATCAAGATCGGTGGTTCGGCCAGTTCCTGCGGGTTCCAGCGGGAGGCCATCCCGCCCGACGCCGAGTCGTAGGCGTTGATGAAGTTCGAGGTCGCCAGCGGCAGCAGGTCGAGCACCTCGGCGAGGGCGTTGCGCTGGTCGACCAGCGCCTGCGTGACACCCGTGAGGTTCTGCACGTTCGACGACAGGTGGTCGCGGTTGTCGTGCACGAACCGCTGGACGTCCTCGAGGGCGAGGGCCAGCGAGTGCAGCGAGGCGCCCAGCTGCTCCCGTTCCGAGGCGAGGTAGCCCGTGGTGTCGGCCATCCGGCCGTACAGCTCGCGGATCTGCGCATCGCTCTGGGCGAGCGTGCCGGTGAACTGGTTGAGGTTCTGCACGGTCGCGAACATGTCGCCTTGGTTCTCCGACAGGGTCGCCGACAGCTCCCCGAGCCGCTTGATCGTGGTGTTGAGGTCCTGGCCGTTGCCCTCCAGGGCCGCGCCCGAGGACGTGAGGACCTCGTTGAGCGCACCGTCGCGGTTGGCGCCCTCCGGGCCCAGTGCCGTGGACAGCGCGTTGACGCTCTTGTAGAGCTCGTCGAGCTCGGCCGGGGTGGCGGTGCGCTTGCGGTCCAGCACCGCGCCCGAGGCCATCACCTCCCCGGAGGTGTAGGCGGGCGTGAGTTGCACGTACCGGTCGCTGACCAGGCTCGGCGCGACGACCACCGCGTTGGCGTTGGCGGGGACGCGCACGCCGTCGTCGACCTGCATCCGGACGCGCACCACCTCGCCCTCGGGACGCACCTCCTCGATCTGCCCGACCTTGACGCCCAGCACGCGCACGCTGGAGCCGGCGTAGAGCCCGACGGCCTTGTCGAAGTAGGCGGTGATCGTGGTGCCGGCGGACGCCAGCGTCCACCACACCACCCCGGCGGTGACCAGGACCAGCACGCACAGTGCGGCGATCGCCTTGCCCAGCTTGCTCATCGCGCACCTCCGCCGGGAACCGGGATCTCGCACTCGGGGCTGTTGGTCTCGACCGGGCCGGCGTGGATCGGCGGCGGCAGCAGGCCGCAGAAGTAGCCCTCGAACCACCGGCCGTTGCCGATGGTGTTGTTGAACCCGCGCACGTACGGCTGGAGCGCGCCCACGGCCTTGCCGAGGTTGTCCTGGTTGCGCTTGAGCATCGCCGTGAGCTGGTCGAGCTGCTGCAAGGCGGGACCGATCTGCTCCTGGTTGTCGGCGACCATGCCGCGCAGCTCCACCGAGAGGTTCTGGGTCCCCGCCAGCAGTCCGCTGATCGCCTGCTTGCGAGCCTGCACCTCCGACAGCAGCGTGTTGCCGTCGCGGACCAGCCGCGTCACCTGCTGGTCGCGGTCGGCGACGATGCCGGAGACGTCACTGGCGTTGTGCAGGAGGTCGGCGAGCTGCTGGTCGCGGGAGGCGATGGTCTGCGAGAGCTGGGAGAGCCCGTTGACCGCCTGGTCCATGTGCTGCGGCGTTCCGCGCAGCGTGTCCGCCATGACGCGGAAGCTCTCGGCGAGCTGGTCGCTGTCGAGCTGGGCGGTGGTGTTGGTCAGCTCGGTGATCGCGTCGGGGATGTCGAACGGAGAGCTCGTGTTGCGCAACGGGATCGCCTCGGACAGCTCCTCATCACCCGCCGGCTGCAGACCGACGAACTTCTCGCCGAGCAGCGTCTTGATCTGGATGTCGGCGCGAGTCCGGTCGCCGACCTCCTGACCCTCCACTGTGAACGAGACGAGCACGCGGTTCCCGTCCAGCTCCACGTCGTCGACCTGACCGACCTTGACCCCGGCGATCTGCACCTCGTTGCCCGGCTCCAGCCCCGCGGACTCGCTGAAGTAGGCGGAGTACGAGCGGCCGGAGCCGACCAGGGGCAGGTCCTTGGCGTAGAAGGCCAGCAGGATGCCCACCACCATCAGCGAGATCGTCGTGACACCGATGGCGACGGGATTGCGTTCCCGCAGTGGTTTCATCGGCAGCGCTCCGGCAGTTGGGTCGTGGGGATGGGGATGATCGGCACGTTGATCTTGAGCTGGTCGATGCGGATGTTCCCGGTGACCTGGCAGGAGTAGTAGTTGAACCAGCCGCCGTAGCTGACGGTGCGGGTCAGCCGGTCCAGCCGGCCGGGCATCGTGCGCAGGGTGTGGTCCAGCAGCGGGAGGTCCCTGTTCAGGTGCCCGGTGACGTCGCGCAGCGCGCGGATGTCCTGCTGCAGCGGCGGTCTCGCCTGCTCGACCAGGCTGCCGGTGGCACCGGTGAGCTCGTCCAGCGCGCTGATCGCCTCTCCCACCGGCTTGCGCTGCTCGGACAGCCCGGTGGTCAAGCGCTGCAGCGCGTCGATGAGCTGCTCGAGCTGCGGGCCGCGCTGGTTGACCGTGCCCAGCACGGCGTTGAGGTTGTCGATGACCTGTCCGATGACCTCGTCCTTCTTCGCCAGCGTGCCGGTGAGCGAAGCCGTGTGCTGCAGCAGGCTTTCGACGGTGCCGGCCTCGCCCTGCAGCACCTGCACGAGCTCGTGCGAGAGCTTGTTGACGTCCTCCGGGTTGAGCGCCTGGAACAGCGGCTTGAACCCGTTGAACAGCGCCGTGAGGTTCAGCGCCGGGTGTGTGCGCTCGAGCGGGATCTCCGATCCCGGCTGCAGCACGTCCTCCGGGTCGCGCAGCGGCGCGTCCAGCGAGAGGTAGCGCTGCCCGGCGATGTTGCGGAACTTCACGGTGGCGTCGGCGTCCCGCGGCAGCTTGCGGCCGGACTCGACGTCGAACCGCACCAGGGCGTGCTTGCCGTCGACGACCTCGAGCTCGGTGACCCGGCCGACTTTGACCCCGGCGATGCGCACGTCGTCGCCCTCGCCGAGCCCGGAGGCGTCGGCGAAGCGCGCGACGTACTCCTCGGCGTCACCGGAGGAGTTGGCGGCGATGGTGGACACCAGGACGCCGGTCAGGGTCAACGTCACCACGACGAAGGTGATCAGCTTGATCAGCGGCGAAGTGATCGATCTCAACGCAGGGTCACCTCCGCGCCCCGGAACAGCGGGCCGACCAGCAGGCTGGACCAGTCCGGCACGGCCTTCGGGTCGGTCTCCAGCTGCGGGGCCATCAGGGCCGCGAGAAGGTCGCGCTCGGGCCGGGAGTTGGCCACCGACGCGCTCGCGGACTGCGTCGTCGTCGACGCCGGTGCGGACGGTGTGTTCTTCCACGGGAACATGAACTGGTCCCGGGTCATCGGCGGCTCGGGCTTGACCGAACCGTCTTCCAGCGGGCCGTCAGGCGGGTACTGCGGGAAGGTGTCGGGAGGCTCGACGAACGGGTAGCAGCGGGGACCGCGCTGCTCCAGGTTCTGGTGGTCGTCCCGGCCGGGCAGGTACTTGCCGCGGCTGCCGGTGAACTCCAGCGTCATCCGCGCCATGGTCGGGGTGTCGGTGCCCTTGCCGAAGGTCTTGTCCCCGTTCTCGATCCCGGCGTGGAACTGCCGGAGCACGCAGGAGTACTCCGGCGAGTACTTCGCCAGCAGCTCCAGCGTCTCCCGCGACGTTCCCGCGAGGCGGATGAAGTTGTTGCTGTTGGCCGCCAGGAACTGGTCCACCTCGGTGCTGGCGCTGGTCGTGGTGCTGATCATCGTCCGGAGCTGGTCGCGCTGCTCGACGATGGTCCGGCTGGTGGTGGTCAGGTCGTTGACCGCCTGCAGGAGGTCGGGAGCCGCGTCGGCGTAGTTCTCGGCCACGTCGTCGATGCGCCCGATCACCGACTCCAGCTTCGGCAGCGACGGGTTGAAGTCCTGGAGGTACGTGTCCAGCTGGACCAGCGTCTGCCCGAGCTGGTCACCCCGGCCCTCCAGCGCCTGCGAGACGGCGTTGAGGGTGGTCGCGACCTGCTGCGGCTGCACCGCCTGCAGCACCGGCATGAGGTCGTCGAGGACCTTCTCGACCTCCATGGCCGAGGCGCTGCGGTCCTGCGGGATCACGTCCCCTGCCTGCAAGGTCGTCGCCGCGGCTCGCTCGGGGATGTCCAGCGACACGTAGCGCTCGCCGAAGAGGGTCTTCGGCAGCAGGCGGGCGGAGGCGTTGGCCGGGATCATCTCCGCCTTGTCCGGGTGCAGCGCGAGCCGCAGGTCCGCGCGCCCGGTGCCGGCGTCGATGGCGCGGACCTCCCCGACCACCACGCCGCGCACCTTGACGTCCGCGCCCGGCATCATCTGGTTGCCCGCGGTGTCGGCGCGCACGGTCACCGCGACGAAGCGGGTGAAGGCCTTGTTGTACATCCCGATCGTGCCCGCCAGGAACAGCCCGGCGACGACCAGGAACGCGATCCCCATCGCCTGGTAGCGGCGTCTGCTGCGCTCTTCGATCATCCGGCTATCCGAACCGTCGTGGTCGATCCCCAGATCGCCAGGCTGCAGAAGAAGTCGAGCACGGTGACCAGCACGATCGAGGTGCGCACCGCGCGGCCGACGGCGACGCCGACCCCTGCCGGACCGCCGCTGGCGGTGTAGCCGTAGTAGCAGTGGGTCAGGATCACCGCGATGCTGAAGACCATCACCTTGCCGAAGGACCACAGCACGTCCTCCGGGGGCAAGAACAGGTGGAAGTAGTGGTCGTAGGTCCCCGGCGACTGGCCGTAGACCCACACCGTGATCTGCCGGGAGGCCAGGTAGGAACCCAGCAGCCCCACCACGTACAGCGGGATGACGGCGGCGACCCCGGCCAGCACTCGGCTGGTCACCAGGTACGGAACGCTGCGCACCCCCATCACTTCCAGCGCGTCGATCTCGTCGGAGATGCGCATCGCGCCCAGCTGCGCGGTGAAACCGCAGCCGACGGTGGCCGACAGCGCGAGACCGGCTGCCAGCGGCGCGACTTCGCGGGTGTCGAAGTAGGCGGCGATGAAGCCGGTCAGCGCCGCGGTGCCGAGCTGGTTCAGCGAGGAGTAGCCCTGCAGGCCGACGACGGCGCCGGTGGCCATGGTCATGCCGATCATGACGCCGAGCGTGCCGCCGATGATGGCCAACGCTCCGCTGCCGAAGACGACCTCGGTGAGCAGCCGCAGCGTTTCCTTGGGGTACTTGGCCAGCGTGACCGGCACCAGCGCGAGCGCGCGGCCGTAGAACGACAGCTGCCAGCCGAGGTTGGCCAGCACGTCACCGGGCCTGGCGGCGACCTTGGCGATGCGGCGCTGCATCGGGGTGGGTGTCGGCGGGGACGCCGTGTCCAACACTGCCATCTCACAGCCCCTTCGGCGGCACGAGTTGCAGGTAGATGCCGGTCACCAGGAGGTTGATCATGAACAGCAGGAGGAAGGTGATGACCACCGCCTGGTTGACCGCGTCGCCGACGCCCTTCGGCCCGCCGGAGGGGTTCAGACCGCGGTAGGCGGCCACCACGCCGGCGACGAAGCCGTAGATGGCGGCCTTGATCTCGCTGACCCAGATGTCGGGCAGCGAGGCCAGCGCGTTGAAGCTCGCGAGGTAAGCACCGGGCGTGCCGCCCTGCAGGATCACGTTGAAGAAGTAGCCGCCGAGCACGCCGACCACGCTGACCAGGCCGTTGAGCAGCAGCGAGACCAGCACCGCGCCGAGCACCCTGGGCACGATCAGCCGGTGGATGGGCGAGATGCCCAGCACCTCCATCGCGTCGATCTCCTCGCGGATGGTGCGTGCCCCGATGTCGGCGCACACCGCCGAACCGCCGGCACCGGCCACCAGCAACGCGGTGATCAGCGGACTCGCCTGCTGCAGGATCGCGAGCGCGCTGGCCGCGCCGGTGAACGACTGCGCCCCGATCTGCTGGGTCAGCGACCCCAGCTGCATGGCGATCACCGCGCCGAACGGGATGGCCACCATCGCGGTCGGCAGGATCGTGACGCTGGCGAAGAACCAGGCCTGCTGGACCCACTCGCGCACCGCGAAGGGCTTGCGCGGCGCGTACCGCACGACTTCCCAGGCCAGCGTGGCGATCTTGCCCACGTGGCCGAGGGCCGTCGAGACTCCGGCGACCGGCGCGCTCATGACCGCCGCTCCTCGATACCCATGCTTCCTCCCGGCCTCGTTGACGGAAAAAGTGCCTGCCGCCTGTGAGCCCGGCGGGATGGCCGCTGCTCTACGGAATCGCGAGGACGTCGTTGGCGGCGAAGGACTTCTCCGGGTCGCGGTCGGCGAAGTAGGACCCCAGGCCCTGCTCCAGGTCCTCCTGCGTCCAGAGGTCGCCCGGTGCGGCGAACTTCTGCTCGACCGTCGGCGGCGCCAGCAACGCGACGACACCGCTGTGCACGACGAAGACCTGTCCGCTGATGTTCTCCGCGGACGGCCCGGCGAGGTAGGTCACCAGCGGAGCCACGTGCTCGACCGACATCGGGTCGACGCCCTCGCCGGGTGCCTCGCCGAAGGTCTGCGCGGTCATCGCGGTGCGCGCCCGCGGGCAGATCGCGTTGGCCCGCACGCCCATCCGCGACATCGCGCGGGCGGTGGAGACGGTCAGAGCCGCGATGCCGCCCTTGGCCGCGGCGTAGTTGGGCTGTCCCGCCGATCCCAGCAGGAAGGCCTCCGAGGCGGTGTTGATGATGCTGCCGCTGGTGGCGCCGGTGTCCTTGTACTCCTGGCGCCAGTGCGCGGTGGCGTTGCGGGAGAGCAGGAAGTGGCCGCGCAGGTGCACCCGCAGCACGTCGTCCCACTCCTGGTCGCTCATCTTGAACAGCATCCGGTCGCGCAGCAGACCGGCGTTGTTGACCACGACGTGCAGCCCGCCGAGGCGTTCGGTGGCAGCGGCCATCATCTGCGCGGAGACGTCGGAGTCCGAGACGTCGCCGACGACCGCGACCGCCTTGGTGCCGATCTCCTCGATCTCGGCCACCACGTCGTGCGCCGCCTCGGTGACGTCGTTGACCACCACGTTCGCCCCGGCGCGCGCCAGCGAGAGCGCCTCGGCGCGCCCCAGTCCGGCACCGGCTCCGGTGACGATCGCTACCTTTCCGTCCACACTCGACACGTGCGCCTCACCTCGGGTCGAAAGTGACGACCTGGCGGACCACGGCGTCATCGCCGCGGCGCAGTGCCGCCAGTCCGTCGTTGATGTCGGCCAGCGGCAACCGCCGGCTGATCATGCCTTCCAGGTCCAGCAGTCCCGCCCGCCACAGCTCGACCATCCGGCCGGTGTCCCGGCGTGGGTCGGCCGAACCGTAGAAGGAGGGGACGATGGTGCGTTCGTTGATGAACAGCTCTTGGGCGGAGAACTCGACCTTCTGGTCCTCGCCGCCCGCGCCGACGATCACCGCGGTGCCGCCGCGGCGGGCCGCGTCGTAGGCGGCTCGGATGGTCGTGGCCAGTCCGACGACCTCGAAGGCGTAGTCGAAACCGCGTCCGCCGGTGACGTCCTGGCGGACTTCGGCCAGGCCTTCGGGCGTGGTGGCGTGGGTGGCGCCGAACCGCAGCGCCGCTTCGTGCTTGGCGGTCACGGGGTCGACCGCGACGATGCGCGAGGCACCGGCGATGCGCGCGCCCTGGATGACCGAGATGCCCACCCCGCCGCAGCCGATGACGACCACGGTGGCGCCGGGTTCAACCTTCGCGGTGTTGAGCACCGCACCGACGCCCGTGAGCACCCCGCACCCGATCAGCGCGGCGAGCTCGTGCGGCACGTCCTCGTCCACCACCACCGCGGCGTCGGCGGGGACCACCAGCTCTTCGGCGAAGGTGCCGCACCCGGCGAAGCCGAAGGCGGACTCGCCGCCGACCTCGAAGCGGGGCGAGACGAAGGCGTTGGCGGTGTGCACCTCGCACAGGTGCGGCTGGCCGCCCAGGCACACGCGGCAGCGGTTGCACGGCGGCACGAAGGAGATCACGACCCGGTCACCGACCTGCAGGTGGTCGACCTTCTCCCCCACCGCGACGACGTCGCCGGCGCCCTCGTGGCCCAGGATCCCGGGAGCCAGCGCGGGCAGTCCGCCGTCCATGGCGGACAGGTCGCTGTGGCAGATGCCGGAGGCCCGAACCCGCACGCGCACCTCGTCGGGGCCCACCTCGGCGGTGGACACGTCCGAACGCACGTCGAGTTCAGGGTCACCGATCTGCTTCAGCACCGCTGCCTTCACCGGCTCGCTCCTCACCAGGGCACCCCCGCAGCACCGCGGGGAGCGTGTAAGCCACCACACACTAGAATGTGTTCTCGCTCGGGATCAAGAGGCTTGTCAAGAAGCCTTCCCACTGCTGCACACCCGCCCGCCTGCGCGCACACGAGTAGGTAAAACGCGTTCTAGCAAAGGGGACCTTCCGGTCATCGTCGGACCGGACCGCCGCCCATCCGGCAGCCCTGATCGCTCAACGAGCCGGAGCCGCTCCCGGTGACTGCTCCGTTCGGACGCGAAGTCGCGGTCACTCTAGAACACGTTGCACATCGTTGATGACGCGATGACCGCTCGGTCTCGACCTGATCGCGAACGCCGGTCTATGATTTTAGAAACGTGTTCCACCCAAGCGCGGCCCACCCCGGGAGGATGCATGCGCATCGCCTACACGTCCGAGCACGAGAAGCTCCGGGAGGAGCTGCGCGCCTACTTCGCCGACCTCATGACGCCCGAACTCCGCGAGGAGCTCTCGCACGGCGACTACGGCGACGGCGGCGCTTACCAACAGCTCGTGCGGCAGATGGGGGCCGACGGCTGGCTCGCGCTGGGCTGGCCCGAGGAGTACGGCGGCCAGAACCGCAGCATGCTCGAGCAGCTGATCTTCACCGACGAGGCCGCCATCGCGGGCGCTCCGGTGCCGTTCCTGACGCTCAACAGCATCGCACCCACGATCATGCGCTTCGGCACGGCCGAGCAGAAGTCCTCCTTCCTGCCCAAGATCGCCGCGGGCGAGATCCACTTCGCCATCGGCTACTCCGAACCGGAAGCGGGCACCGACCTGGCTTCGTTGCGCACCACCGCGGTCCGCGACGGCGACGAGTACGTGATCAACGGCCAGAAGATGTGGACCAGCCTGATCCAGTACGCCGACTACGTCTGGCTGGCCTGCCGCACCGACCCCGAGGCGAAGAAGCACCGCGGGCTGAGCGTGATCATCGTGCCCACCTCGGCGGAGGGCTTCTCCTGGACCCCGGTCCACACCGTGTCCGGCCCGACGACCAGCGCGACCTACTACTCCGACGTGCGGGTGCCGACCTCGTCGCTGGTGGGCACTGAGAACGAGGGGTGGCCGCTGGTGACCAACCAGCTCAACCACGAGCGGGTCGCGCTGACCTCCGCCGCGCCGCTGCAGCTGGCGCTGACGGAGGTGCGCGACTGGGCGGCGCGAACCCGGTTGTCCGACGGGCGGCGGGTCATCGACCAGGAGTGGGTGCAACAGCACCTCGCGCGGGTGCACGCGGGCGCGGAGTTCCTGAAGCTGATGAACTGGAAGATCGCCACCACCGCCGAGAAGCACCCCACGCCCGCCGCGGCGTCGGCCACGAAGGTCTTCGGCACCGAGTTCGCCACCGAGGCCTACCGGCTGCTCATGGAGGTGCTCGGCACCGCCGCCTACGTGCGCTCGGGTTCGAAGGGCGCCGCGCTGGCCGGGCGGATCGAACGGATGCACCGCTCCGCGCTGATCCTCACCTTCGGCGGCGGTACCAACGAGGTGCAGCGCGACATCATCGCCGCCGTCGGCCTCGGACTTCCCGCTGCGAAGCGCTGACCCGGGGCGGTCCCCGCGGAACTGATCCCGGCGGCGGCACTTCCACGGCAGCTGCCCCCCACCCACCTCCCAGGAGGCGACATGGACTTCACCCCCACCGAGGCCCAGGAGGACCTGGCCGGGCTGGTCGGGCGCATCCTCGGTGACAAGGTCACCAACGAGCGGCTGCGCGAGGTCGAGGCGCAGCAGGACCGCTTCGACCGGGCCCTGTGGGCCGAGCTGGCCAAGGCCGACGTGCTCGCCGCCGCGCTGCCCGACGGCGGCTTCGGGCTGCTGGAGCAGTGCAGCGTGCTGATCGAGATCGGCCGCGCCGTGGCTCCGGTGCCCTACCTGCCCTCGATCACGATGGGTGCGACGACGCTGGCCGAGTTCGGCACCGATGAGCACCGGCGGCGCTGGGTCGAACCCGCCGCGCGAGGGGAGGTCGTGCTCACCGCCGCGCTCAGCGAGGAAGGAGGCACCGACCCCGGCGCTCCCGTCACCCGCGCCGAGCGCGACGGCGAGGACTGGGTGCTCACCGGCACCAAGGTGAACGTGCCCGCGGGCCCGATCGCCGACCTCGTCCTCGTTCCCGCGACCACCGACGACGGGCCGCGGCTCTTCCTCGTCGCGCCCGGCGACCCGGGTGCCGAAGTGCTGCGCCAGGAGGTCGTCGACGGCGACGACGAGGGCTGGTTGTCGCTGTCCGGCGTGCGCATCAGCGGGGACGACGTGCTCGGTGCCGAGGCGCTGCACCAGTTGGTCGTGCGGGCGACGATCGGCGTGTGCGCGGTGCAGGTCGGCGTGCTCTCCGGCGCGCTGGAGCGCACCAGCGCCTACGCCGGGGAGCGCGTGCAGTTCGGCCGGCCGATCGGCACCTTCCAGGCGGTCGCGCAGCGGCTGGCCGACGGGTTCATCGACGTCGAGGCGGCGAAGCTGACGCTCTGGCAGGCCGCGTGGCGCGCCTCCGAAGGACTGCCGTGCGCGGAAGAGGCCGCCACCGCGAAGTTCTGGGCCTCCGAGGCCGGGCACCGCGTGGCGCACACCGCCGTCCACGTGCACGGTGGGGTGGGCATCGACCTCGACCACGAGCTGCACCGCTACTTCGTGGCGGCCAAGCGCGGCGAGTTCGCCCTGGGAGGCGCCACGACCCAGCTGCGCCGGATCGGCGCGGCCCTGGCGGCGCGATGAGCTCCCCGCTGGACCGGCCGGAGGTCATGCCCACGGTCACCGAACTGCTGCTGGCCAGGGCTGATGACGGAGGTCCCGGCCTGCGCACCGCGGACCGCGAGTGGACCTGGGCCGAGCACGTGCGGCGCAGCGCGGAGCACGCCGCACTGCTGCGCGAACTGCTTGCCGGCGATGCGCCCCCGCACATCGGCGTGCTGCTGGACAACGTCCCGGAGTTCTCGTTCCTGCTCGGTGGTGCAGCGCTGTCGGGTGCGGTGGTGGTGGGCCTCAACCCGACCCGGCGTGGCACCGCGCTGGAGCGCGACATCCGGTTGGCCGACTGCCGGGTCGTGCTCGCCGACGCCGCCTACGCACCCCTGCTCGACGGGCTGGACCTGAGCGGGGTGCACGTGTTCTCGCTGGAGTCCTGGCGCGCGGAGGTCGCCCGCCACGCGGGCGCGGAACTGGACCCGGTGCCCGCGACCGGCGAGGACCTGCTCGCGCTGGTGTTCACCTCCGGCACCGGCGGCGATCCGAAGGCGGTGCGCTGCACGCACGCCAAGATCGCCTTCCCGGGCCGGATGCTGGCCGAGCGCTTCGGACTCGGCGGCGAGGACGTCACCTACATCTCGATGCCGCTGTTCCACTCCAACGCCTTGATGGCGGGCTGGTCGGTCGGCCTGGCGGCGGGCGCGACGCTGGCGCTGCGACCGAAGTTCTCGGCCTCGGGTTTCCTCCCGGACGTGCGCCGGTTCGGCGCGACCTACGCCAACTACGTCGGCACCCCGCTGTCCTACGTCCTGGCCACCCCGCCGAAGGCCGACGACGCCGACAACCCGCTGCGCGTGGTCTACGGCAACGAGGGCAACCAGCGCGACATCACGCGCTTCGCCGAGCGCTTCGGCTGCCACGTCGTCGACGGCTTCGGTTCCTCGGAAGGCGGCATCGCGGTCACCCGCACCCCGGACACCCCACAGGGCGCGCTCGGACGGGTCACCGACGGTGTCGCCGTCCTCGACCCGGACACCGGGAAACCCTGCCCACCGGCCGATTTCGACTCCGCGGGTCGGCTGCTCAACGGTGACGAGGCGATCGGCGAGCTGGTGAACACGACCGGCCCCGGCTGGTTCGCCGGGTACTACGGAGCACCGGAGGCCGACGCGCAGCGGATGCGCGAGGGCATGTACTGGAGCGGCGACCTCGGCTACCTCGACGCGGACGGGTTCTGCTACTTCGCGGGCCGCTCGGGAGACTGGCTGCGGGTCGACGGCGAGAACCTCGGCACGGCACCGATCGAGCGCGTTCTGCTGCGCCACCCGCACATCCGCGAAGCCGCGGTCTACGCGGTGCCTGCCGAGGTGGGCGATGCGGTGATGGCGGCGATCACCACCACCGACGACTTCGACCCGGCGGGCTTGGCCGGGTTCCTCGGCGCACAGGGCGATCTGGGCCCGAAGCAGTGGCCCCGCCACGTCCGGCTGGTGGCCGAACTGCCCCGGACGTCGACCCACAAGGTGCTCAAGCGGGAGTTGGCGGCCGAAGGGGTCCGCGCCTCGGACCCGGTCTGGTCGCGCTGCGGCGACACCTACGAGCCGCGTACCCTATAACATGTTCTACTTTGTGCACCGAATGGATGAGGCTATCAGATAGCACATCCGAACCGATTTCCTATAACCTGTTTCAACACGACTCGTGACTGATGGAGGGACGCGATGAGCGGGACGGAGCGTGAGCACGGGGTGCGCACGATCGATGCCGGTGCCCCGCCACAACGGTTCGCCCGGGGGTGGCACTGCCTGGGCCCCGTCGAGGAGTTCCGAGACGGCAAGCCGCACGCCGTGCACGCCTTCGGAACCAAGCTGGTGGTCTTCGCCGACAGCCAGGGCGCGCTGCACGTGCTCGACGGCTACTGCAGGCACATGGGCGGCGACCTCACCCAGGGCGAGATCAAGGGCGACTCGGTCGCGTGCCCGTTCCACGACTGGCGCTGGGGCGGCACCGGCCGCTGCACCTCCATCCCCTACGCCAAGCGGGTTCCCAGCCGCGCGCGGACCCGCTCCTGGCTGACCCTGGAGGAGAACAAGCAGCTGTTCGTCTACCACGACCCGCAGGGCAACCCGCCTCCGCCGGAGGTCACGATCCCGCGGATCGACGAGGTCTTCACCAACGAGTGGTCGAACTGGACCTGGGACCGGGTGCAGATCGACAACTCGAACTGCCGCGAGATCATCGACAACGTCGTGGACATGGCGCACTTCTTCTACGTGCACTTCGCGTTCCCGACCTACTTCAAGAACATCTTCGAAGGCCACGTCGCCACCCAGTACCTGCACTCGCGCGGTCGCCCGGACGTGGGCGCCTCGCAGGGCAACTACGCCGGTGACGACACCACGCTGCGCTCCGAGGCCAGCTACTACGGGCCCTCGTACATGATCAACCGGCTGTGGACCGAGTTCAAGGGCACGCCGATCGACGCCTACCTCATCAACTGCCACTACCCGGTCTCCCCGACGAGCTTCGTGCTGCAGTGGGGCGTGTCGGTGAAGAAGCTGCCCGGTCTCGACGACGAGCAGGCGGACATGGTCGCCGGGAAGTTCGCCAAGTCCTTCGGGGTCGGCTTCCTGCAGGACGTGGAGATCTGGAAGAACAAGACGCGGATCGACAACCCGCTGCTGGTCGAGGAGGACGGCCCGGTCTACCAGCTCCGGCGCTGGTACGACCAGTTCTACGTGGACGTCGAGGACGTCACCGAGGACATGGCCGCCCGCTTCGAGTTCGAGGTGGACACCACCCGCGCCGTGCAGGCCTGGGAGGCCGAGGTCGCCGAGAACCTCGCCCGCCGCGAAGCCGAAGAGGTCGGCAAGCCATGACGGCCGCCCGCACCGACGTCCCGCCCAGCACCACCGCCGACCAGCGGCTGTACCTGGAGGGAGGCCTGCGCCCGCTGCCCTGCACCACGTGCGGGGTGCGGGTGCTGGTCAAGAAGCTCAGCCCGGAGCAGACCAGCATCCAGTGGACCACCTCCACCGAGCAGTGCCCGGAGATCTCCGCGCGCATCGCCGAGGGCGAGCACCCAGCGCTGGTCGACACCTGCCCGCGGTTGCGCGCCACCATCGAGCACGCCATCAGCGAAGGGCTCCTCGAAGTCCCGGATCCCGGTGAATGACGTGCCACCGACACCAGCGTCCCGGGGTGCGGCGGAGCCGCTGTTCCCGGTGTGGGACTCAGCTCGCACCGCAGGTCCGGTGCGGCTTCGCGGCGAGCGCGCCGTGGCGCGTGCACCAGGAGGGGCGCGCGGAACCACGGAGCGAGTCCCGAACGAGGAGCGAGTCCCGAACGAGGAGCGAGGAGCTCTACGTCGATGACTTCTGCGGCCAACCGGAACGGCCAGGGCGGCAACGCGCTCAACGCGATGGCCGAGGACGAGCTCACCGCCGGGGCTCAGCGCGACCGCCGCAAGCGGATCATCGACGCGACGATGGCCCTGGCCGACAAGGGCGGGTTCGACGCGGTGCAGATGCGCGCCGTGGCCGAGCGCGCCGACGTCGCCCTGGGCACGCTGTACCGCTACTTCCCCTCCAAGGTCCACCTGCTGGTGGCCAGCCTGGTGCGCGAGCTCGAACGCATCCAGGAGCGCCTGGACCGGGCCCCGGTCCGCGGTGAATCACCTTACGAGCGGCTGCTGTTCGTGCTCGGCCGGCTCACCCGCGCCTTCCAGCGCAACCCCAACCTCTCCGAGGCGGTGACCCGCGCGCTGATGTCGGCCGACGCCTCGGCGGCGACCGAGGTCGACGCGGCGAACCGGATGATGGAGGGCATGTTCATCGCGGTGATGAGCGAGGGTGAGCCCAGCGACGAGCAGGTGGCGGTCGCCCGCGTGATCGGCGACGTGTGGCTGTCGAACCTCGTGGCCTGGGTGACCCGCCGGGCCTCCGCCACCGACGTCTCCCGCCGCCTGGAACTCACGGTCAGACTCCTCCTCCGCTGAAACCCAGCGGGTGGACGCGTACGACGCGCGCGCGTCGGCGGCGGTGGAACCGAAGTGGTTCCTGCAGGCTCCGCGACCCCTCAGCGGCCGCGAGCAGCGTGGTCAGACGCTCCTCCACGCCACCACGGCGAGGAAGATCAGCCCTCCACGACAACGACATGTCGTGCCTCGCGGCGGAACTCCTCAGTGGAGCTCCGCTGCTCACGGCGAACCGAGGAGGTTCGGGTCTCGCGGTGGTCACTCCCGACCCGGGCAACCCGGCGATCAGGGCTGGAAAACGGGAGTGGACCCGGTGCTCCCACGACCCGGAAGCACACGGCACCGGTTCTTCTGCGGCGTGGGACGAGCGGTGAGCGGTTCGCCACGCCCCACCTCGGCGGTCGGTCCCGGCGCGGGTGTCGCGCGGCGTCGTGGCCGTGCACACCACGACGCCGTTCGTGACAGGCGGCAGGAGCGGTGCGCGGAGGTGGTGCGGCTCGGGTTCCCAGCCCCGCACCGTCCAGGGAGACGACCGACAAGCGTTAGGCTCGAACCATGACCGAACCCGTCCGCCAGTTCGTCGAGGGCAGGCGCGCCGACACCGTTCGCCGGTTGCTGGACGCCACCGTCGAGGAGCTGGTGGAGCGCGGCTTCGGCTCGATGACCGTGCGGTCGGTGGCCGAACGTGCCGCGGTCTCCCGGGCGACCGCCTACTCCTACTTCTCCTCCAAGGAACACCTGGTCACGGCCGTGTTCTGGAAGCGCGTCCAGGCGTTGCCGCCCAGCGGTGACGCCCGCACCGGCAAGCCGGGCGAGGACGTGGCCCGGGCGGTGGACACGATCGCGCAGATGCTGGCCGCCGAGTCCGCGCTGGTCCAGGCGTGCACGACGGCGCTGCTGGCCGACCAGCAGGAGGTCAAGCGGCTCCGCGACGAGATCGGTCGTGAGGTCTACCGCAGGCTCGCCGACGCCGTCGGTGACGCCGACCCGTCGGCGCTGGACGCCGTCATGACCGCGTTCGTCGGATCGCTGGTGCTGGCGGGCAGCGGCTACCTGCCGATGGAGCAGCTGGCCTCGCACCTGGCGGGCATCACCGACCGGGTGTTGCCGCCGGCTGGGAGTTGATGCTGCGCAGCACGCTGTCGCGTGCTGCGGGCGGGAGGTCGTCGAGCATCCCGAGCACCCGGTCCTGCCTGCGCCGCACCGCTCGGCGTTCCGGCAGTCCCTCGCTGACCGGCAGCTGCGGCGGCACGCCGGTGACCTGCTGCTCGGCGGCGATCCGGCCGCTGGCCAGCCACTGCTTCTCGCGGTCGATGCTGGCCTGGTCCTTCTCCTCGCTCATCCCGATCGGCCCGGTCCGGTGCCCACCGAGGAACTGCGACACCACGGGTTCTTCGCTGGTCAGCAGCACTTCGCGGGGCCCGAAGAGGACGAGTTCGCGGCGGAAGAGCATGCCGAGGTTGTCCGGAACGGTGCGCGCGACGTTGATGTTGTGGGTGACGATGAGGATCGTGGCGTCCAGCTGCGCGTTGATGTCGATGAGCAGCTGCGAGAGGTAGGCGGTGCGCACGGGGTCCAGCCCGGAGTCCGGCTCGTCGCAGAGGATGATCTCCGGGTCGAGGACGAGCGCGCGGGCCAGTCCGGCGCGCTTGCGCATGCCACCCGAGATCTCGCCGGGAAGCTTGTCCTCCGCGCCGCTCAGGCCGACCATCTCCATGCGTTCCAGCACGATCCGGCGGATCTCGGCCTCAGTCTTGCGGGTGTGCTCGCGCAGCGGGAAGGCGACGTTGTCGAACAGGTCCATCGATCCGAACAGCGCGCCGTCCTGGAACAGCACCCCGAAGAGCTTGCGGATCTCGTAGAGGTCGTGCTCGCTGCACGAGCAGATGTCCACCCCGTTGACCAGGCACCGCCCGGTCTCGGGCTTGAGCAGACCGATCATCGACTTGAGGAACACGGACTTGCCGGTCCCCGACGGGCCGAGCAAGGCCGAGACCTCTCCCGGTGGCAGCGTGAAGTCCACGTCCCGCCAGATCGTCTGCGGCCCGAAGGACTTGCTCAACCCCTCGATCACCACTTCAGCACCCATGCTGCCGCACTCCTCACGTCGACGTCGCTGTCGCCGGGCCGAGCACGTCCCGCGCGGGATGCCCTGCCCTCCTGGCTCCGATGCCGGGCTGCGCCTCGGCACGGTCGATCCTGGTCGGGGCTCTGCTCTGCAGACGGTGGAGTCGGACGGGGTGGTCAGCGGCGGTAGTAGGCGTGGGTGGCCGTGGCACCGCCGTCGGCGACGAACTCGGCGCCCGTGCAGTAACGGCTCTCGTCGCCGGCGAGGAAGACGACCAGCCCGACGATGTCCTCGGGTTGGCCGACGCGGCCCAGCGGGACCATCTCGCCGACCGGGGTGAGGTCGGTGTCCTCACCGGTGAACTGCCGCGTCATGCCGGTGTCGAACATGCCCGGGTGCACGGAGTTCACGCGGATGTTCCGCGGACCGAGCTCGGTGGCTGCGGCCTTGGTCATGCCCCGGATCGCGAACTTGCTCGCGGTGTAGGCGATGAGCTGCGGCATGCCGCCGAGGCCTTCGACCGAGGAGAAGTTGACGATCGACCCCCCGCCGGCCGCCGTCAGCGCCGGGGTCGCCGCGCGCATGCCCAGGAAGGTGCCGAACTGGTTGACCCGCACGATGCGCTCGTAGTCGGCCAGCGAGGTCTCCTCCAGCGCGGAGAACATCAGCACGCCGGCGTTGTTGACCAGGACGTCGAGCCGTCCGAAGCGTTCGGTGGCCCGGTCGACGGCGGCGCTCCAATCGTGCTCGTCGGAGACGTCGAGGTGGACGTAGCTGGCGGAGTCGCCGAGCTCGTCGGCGAGTTCCTTGCCCGGCGCGTCGAGGAGGTCCCCGATGACCACCGAGGCACCTTCGGCGACGAAGCCGCGCGCGATGGCCGCGCCCTGTCCTCGCGCCCCTCCGGTGACCAGCGCGACCTTTCCCGCGAGTCGTCCCATTCGCCACCCTCCCTGCCGAGCCGAACCCGTCCACGCACGAGACTAGAACACGTTCTCGACAAAAGGGAACCCACCGCGCAGCACAGGCCGAAAACCGGATGAACGTGTTCTCGATTCAGCCGCGAGCAGGGTTGCCGGCCCGCACTGCGCCGTACTAGTGTCTGGACACATGTCCAGTGGTGTCGTGTTCAGCCCGTACGACTACGCCGTGCACGCCGACCCGTACCCGGTCTACGCGCGGTTGCGCGACGAGGCACCGGTCTACCGCAACGACGAGCTCGACTTCTGGGCGCTGTCCCGGCACCAGGACGTCGCCGCGCTGTTCCGGGACAACACCCGGCTGTCCAACGCCAACGGCGTCTCGCTGGACCCCGCGGCCTGGGGCCCCTACGCGCACAAGACGATGTCGTTCCTCGCGATGGACGACCCCCGGCACAACCGGCTGCGTTCGCTGGTCTCCCGCGGCTTCACGCCGCGCCGGGTCCGCGACCTGCAACCCCGCATCCTCGAACTCGCCCGCCACCACCTGCGTCCCGCGCTGGAGAGCGGCGAGTTCGACTTCGTGGCCGACTTCGCGGGCAAGTTCCCGATGGACGTCATCTCCGAGCTGATGGGCGTGCCGGAAGCCGACCGCGCGCGGTTGCGCGAGCTCGCAGACACCGTGATGCACCGCGAGGAAGGCGTCACCGACGTGCCGCAGGCGGCGATGGAGGCCTCGCTGCACCTGGTCGGCTACTACGCCGACATGCTCGCCGAACGGCGCCGCGAGCGCACCGACGACCTCACCTCCGCGCTGCTGGAGGCCGAGGTCGACGGCGACCGGCTCAACGACGAGGAGATCATCGCGTTCCTGTTCCTGATGGTCGTCGCGGGCAACGAGACGACCACGAAACTGCTGGCCAACGCCGTGTACTGGGCGCACCGCAACCCGCACGAGCAGGCCAAGCCGTTCGCCGACCCGGCCCGGGTCACCGACTGGATCGAGGAGACGCTGCGCTACGACACCTCCAGCCAGATGGTCGCCCGCACCGCCACCGAGGACCTCTTGCTGCACGGCACCACGGTCCCGGCCGGTTCCCGCGTGCTGCTGCTGATCGGGGCGGCCAACCGCGATCCGCGCGCCTTCGACGACGCCGACCGCTACGACCTCGACCGCAGCACCGACACCCAGATCGTCAGCTTCGGCGGCGGCACGCACTTCTGCCTCGGCGCGCACTTGGCGCGGCTGGAAGCGCGCATCGCGCTGACCGAGTTCGTCGAGCTGGTCAAGGCCTACGACGTCGACACCGACCGCGCGCAGCGGGTGCACTCCAGCAACGTGCGCGGTTTCGCGACCCTGCCCGTTCGCGTGGAAAGCAGGTAGCCATGCCCAGGTTCGAGCCCCACCCGCAACGCAGGCCGACCGCGGTCGCCGGCGCGTCGGCCGGGATCGGCGCCGCCACCGCGCAGGCGCTCGCCGCCTCCGGGCACCCGGTGGCACTCGGTGCGCGCCGCGTCGACAAGTGCCGGGAGCTGGCCGAGAAGATCCGCGCCGACGGAGGTCACGCCCTCGCCGTGCCGCTGGACGTCACCGACGAGGGCTCCGTGGACGCCTTCGCCTCCACCGTCGCCGAGGAGTTCGGTGAGGTCGAGATCCTGGTCTACGGCGCGGGAGATCTCGACGCCGACCTGGTCCACGAGATGGACGGCGAGCGCTTCCACGCTCAGCTGGACGTGCACCTCGGCGGTGCGCACCGGCTGGTCTCGCGCATCGTGCCCGGCATGGTCGAACGACGGCGCGGCGACGTGGTGTTCATCGGCTCCGACGTGGTGCCCCAACCCCGACCGCGGATGGGCGCCTACGTGCCCGCCAAGGCCGGCTTGGAGGCGATGGCGCGCACGATGCGGATGGAGCTGGAGGGCACCGGGGTGCGCGCCAGCGTCGTGCGGCCCGGGCCGACCGCGACCTCGATGGGCGTGAAGTGGGACGAGAAGACCACGGAAGCGGTGCTCAACGACTGGGTGAGGTGGGGACTGGCACGGCACCCGTACTTCCTGCGCGCCTCCGACATCGCCGACGCCGTGCACCACGTGGTGTCGGCACCGCGCGGCGTGCACCTGACCTTGATCGAGGTCGAGCCCGAAGCCCCGTTGGAGGAACGATGACCTTGCTCGCTCCGAAGCGAGTTTCCGGTGGCCACGACGAGCACGGCCACCTCGACGAGTTGCGCACCGACCCGATCGGGCTGATGCGCCGGGTCCGCGAGGAGTGCGGCGACGTGGGCACCTTCGACCTGGCCGGGCGCCGGGTGGTGCTGCTGTCGGGCTCCGAGGCCAACGAGTTCTTCTTCCGCGCCTCCGACGAGGACCTGGACCAGGCGGCCGCTTATCCGTTCATGACCCCGATCTTCGGGCAGGGCGTGGTCTTCGACGCCCCGCCGGAGCGGCGCAAGGAGATGCTGCACAACCAGGCGCTGCGCGGCGAGCAGATGCGCGGCCACGCCCAGACCATCGACGCCGAGATCGCGCGCATGGTGGCCGACTGGGGTGACGAGGGCGAGATCGACCTGCTGGACTTCTTCGCCGAGCTGACCATCTACACCTCCTCGGCGTGCCTGATCGGCAAGCGGTTCCGCGATCAGCTCGACCACCGCTTCGCCGAGCTCTACCACGACCTCGAGCGCGGGACGGACGCGTTGGCCTACGTCGACCCGCACGCCCCGATCGAGAGCTTCCGGCGGCGGGACGAGGCGCGGGCCGGGCTGGTGCGGCTGGTGCAGGAGATCATGGATGGCCGGGCCGCCGTCCCGAAGCCACCGCGCGACGAACGGGACATGCTCGACGTGCTGATGTCGGTCCGCGACGAGGCCGGTGAGCTGCGGTTCAGCGCCGACGAGATCACCGGCATGTTCATCTCCATGATGTTCGCCGGGCACCACACCAGCTCCGGGACGGCCGCGTGGACGCTGATCGAGCTGCTGCGCAACCCGGACGTGCTGGGCGGGGTGGTCACCGAGCTCGACGAGCTCTACGCCGACGGCTCCGAGGTGAGTTTCCGCTCGCTGCGGGCCATCCCGCTGCTGGAGGGGGCGATCAAGGAAGCGCTGCGGTTGCACCCGCCGCTGATCCTGCTGCTGCGGGTCGCGCAAGACGACTTCGACGTGCGGGGGCACCGCATCGAGCGGGGTGATTTCGTCGCGGCGACGCCGGCGATCTCCAACCGGATCCCGGAGGACTTCCCCGCCCCCGACGCCTTCCAACCGGAGCGCTACGCCGAACCGCGGCAGGAGGACCTGGTCAACCGCTGGACGTGGATTCCCTTCGGCGCCGGCCGGCACCGCTGCGTCGGAGCGGCGTTCGCGATGATGCAGCTCAAGGCGATCTTCTCGGTGTTGCTGCGGGACTTCAGCTTCGAGCTCGCTCAGCCCCCGGAGTCCTACCGCAACGACCACTCGAAGATGGTCGTCCAGCTCGCACAGCCGTGCCGGGTGACCTACCGCCGCCGGAAGGAGTCCTGATGCGCGTCGTCTGCGACCTCGACCTGTGCCAGGGGCACGCGATGTGCGAAGTGGAGGCGCCGGACGTGTTCTCGGTGCCCAAGCGGGGCAAGGTCGAAGTGCTGGTCAGCGAACCGCCCGCGGACCTGCGGGGTGAAGTCGAACGCGCTGTGCGGGAGTGCCCCACGCAGGCGTTGAGCATCGAGGAGGCTTGACATGCCCGCATACCCTCGGGAAGAACTGGAGCGCATGGTCCAGCTCTGGCTGGACGAGAACGAGCGGTGCGAACGGCTCGGAGACTGGAAACCGTTGGCGCAGCTCTACACCGAGGACGCCACCTACGGGTGGAACACCGGGCCCAACGAGGACTTCATGACGGTGGGCCGCGACGAGATCCGCGACATCGCGCTGGGCGTGGAGATGGAGGGGCTGCAGGGGTGGAGCTACCCGTACCAGCGGGTGCTCATCGACGACGAGCTGGGTGAGGTCATCGGGTTGTGGAAGCAGATCGCCGACGCGAAGCGATCGGACGGCACGCCGTACCAGGTCGCAGGCATCGGCGGCAGCTGGTTCCGCTACGGCGGGAACATGCGGTGGTCGTGGCAGCGGGACTTCTTCGACTTCGGCAACGCCGCGCACCTGTTCCTGGAGATGATCAAGGCGGACGTGCTCTCACCCGGCATGAAGAAGCGCATGGAGGTCGCCACGTCCGGCGTGCCGCAGCCCGGTCACTACCGCCGGGGCACGGCACCGGTCGAACTGTGGTGACCCGCGACGAACGGGAGTACCGATGAGGATCGTGGTCGACTTCGACCTGTGCGAGGCCAACGGCATGTGCGAGGCCGTGGCACCCGACGTCTTCGAGATCGACGAGGACGACAACCTGCACATCATCGCCGAACCCACTCCGGAGCTGCGAGACTCCATCGAGCAGGCGGTGCAGTCCTGCCCGAAGGCCGCCCTGTCGCTGGAGGACTGAGCGGATGCCGAAACAACGCCCTCCGCAGTTGGATTCGCCGAAGGTCCGCACGGTCATCAAGGCGGCCTCGCGCGCCAACACCAGGCTCTACCGGCTCACCGGTGGACTGGTGGGCAGCACGTGGCGGATCGGCAGCGCGTTCCCCCGTGGCGTCCCGATGTGCCTGCTGACCACCACCGGCAAGCGCAGCGGTCAGCCCAGGACGGCTCCGCTGCTGCACATGCGCGACGGTGACCGGGTTGTCCTGGTCGCTTCCCAGGGCGGTCTGCCGCGCCACCCGGACTGGTACCACAACGTGCGGACGAACCCGGAGGTCACGGTCCAGGTCAAGCGCGAGGTCCGCCGGATGAAGGCCCGCACGGCCACGCCGGAGGAGCGCGCCGAGCTCTGGCCCCGCCTGGTCGCGATGTACGCGGACTTCGACGACTACCAGTCCTGGACCGACCGCGAGATCCCGGTCGTCATCTGCGAACCCACTCCGACCTGACCCACGAGCCGTGTTCCGCCACGGCACGACCAGGCGGAACACGGCTCCGGGCGGAGCGGGCCACCAGAAGCCGCTCACCGCAGCGGAGGCCCCGTCCCAGGCCCCCGCGCCAAGCAGCAGCGCTCGAATCTCGCGCGAAGTTCGCCGGCCGAAGTTCCCCGTCGAACTTCGCGAGAACTTCGGACGTAGATCTCGAGCGGCACCGCCCCAGGTTCCGAGCGGCCGCCTCAACGGCCGAGCGCCGACCTCCGCCAAGCCCTGGTCGGGATCTGCACCGCCCCCGACGACTGCCAGCCGTGGACCACCCGCACGGACCCGCAGTTCCTCGGCAGCCCACCCCCGACGACCCGAGGCGTGAGCCATTCCCGCCGACAGCGAAGCACGTGCCTCACCACGGGCGAACCATCACGCCGGACCCGGTGCACCAGGCCCGCACCCAGGCAGGTGCGTCCACCACTCTTGCGAACATCGAGGGCGGGAAGTTCCCCGTCGAACTTCGCGAGAACTTCGACGGTGGTACCGAGCCCGCACGCCTCAGGCTCTGAGCGGCCCGCAACAGCCACGCGCCGCGCTCTGCCCGCCCTGGTCGACATGTGCGCCGCCCCTACTACTACCGGCCCTGGACCGACCGCGAGGACCCCGTGGTCATCCGCGGAGCCCGCCCTCCTGCGGGCCCGAGCCGTGAGCCGCTGTGCGCCGTGAGCGGAACACAGCGCCGTGCCTCACCAGGGCAGGCCATCACGCCGGACCCGCTGCACCGGCCCCCGCGGCCGCGCAGCTGTGTTCGACGTTCTCGCGGAGTTCGAGGGCCGAGGTTGGCCGTCGAACTTCGCGGAATCTCGAACGTCGGGCCCAGCCCACCACCGCAGGATCTGCGCGGCTCGCGCCGGCAGCCGCTGTTCCCGGTGTGGGACTCCGCTCGCACCGTTGCACGACCCAGGCGGCTCGCGCCGGCAGCCGCTGTTCCTGGTGTGGGACTCCGCCGGGACCGCCGCAGGTCCGAGCAGCTTCGTGGCGAGTACGCCGCGAAGCCGTGTACCGGACATCCACCAGGAGTGGCGCACGGAGTTGCCGAGCCGCAGTGGTCTCCCTTTTCCAGGTGTTTCTGCTACCCCGCACGGCCGCGGAGCGGTGATATCAACCCACACCGAGTTTGCCTGCGAGGCGGTGGAAGTACTCCTGGACCCACTCCTCCCCCTTCTCGGGGAACCCGAAGAGCGCTTCGGTGACGCCGAGGTCCTCCCAGCGGGCGAGGGTGTCCGGGTCCGGCTTGCCCGCGAGGGCGACGACCTGCGGATCGCCCTCCCTGCCTGCCTCCTTCCAGATCCGCTTGAGCAGGGCGACCTTGTCGTCGATCTCGCCTTCGGTGGGAGTGGTGATCCAACCGTCGGCGGAGCGCGCGATCCAGGTGAAGGTCTTCTCCGTGCCGCCGGCCCCGACGAGGACCGGGGGCCGTGGCTGCTGGACCGGCTTCGGCCAGGCCCAGCTCGGGCCGAAGTCGACGTGGTCGCCGTGGTACTCGGCCTCTTCCTGCGACCACAACTGCTGCATGGCCTCCAGGTACTCCCGCAGCACCGTGCGCCGCTTGGCCTTGGGCACGCCGTGGTGGGTGAGCTCGTCGATGTTCCACCCGTACCCCGCCCCGAGGGTCACGCGGCCGCCCGAGAGGTGGTCGAGGGTGGCGATGGTCTTGGCCAGGGTGATCGGGTCGTGCTCGACCGGCAGCGCCACCGCCGTCGCGAGCCGGATCCGCGAGGTCACCGCGGCCACCATCGACAGCGCCACCCACGGGTCCAGGGTCCGCAGGTAGCGGTCGTCGGGGAGCTCCTCGGTCCCGGTGCCGGGGTGCGCAGCTTCGCGCTTGACCGGGATGTGGGTGTGCTCGGGCACCCAGAAGGAGTGAAAACCGGCCCCCTCGGCGGCCTTCGCGGCGACCGCGGGTGGGAGTCCGCGGTCGCTGGTGAACTGCACGATGCCGTACTTCATGATCGGTCCTCCTCGCCGAGGATCTTCTCGATGCGCATGGTGAACTTCGTGCCCAGCGGCCAGCCGACGTAGTGGGTCAGGAACAGCCCGATCTCGCGCAGCTGCTCGGCGTCGAGCTCCTCGTTGCCCAGAGCCGCCCGCACCTGGATGTCGGCCACGTCGTCGAGGCCTTGTGCCGCCAGAGCGCCCAGCAGCAACAACCGCCGGTCGCGCAGGCTCAAGCCGGGCCGGGACCAGATGTCGGCGAAGAGGTGGTCGACGGTGACGGCGAAGAAGTCCCCGGGCCCGTCGGAGACCTCCCAGCCGTAGACCTCGCCCATCTTGGCCAGTCCGCGTTCGCGCCGCTCGTCCGTCATCGTTCCTCCCGGGCCACGCCGAGACCGTCGGCCAGGTCGTGCAACGCCCGCTCCCCCAGCGGCAGCTCGACGCCGAGCCGCTCGCCGAGCCGCAGCGCGAGCGAGAGGTCCTTCTCGCCCAGGTCCCGGACGTTGCTGAAGATCGGGTACAAACCGTCCGAAGTGGACAACTGGGCGGTGTCCCCGCGCAGCATGATCGCGCCGGGTCCGCCGGTGATCGCGTCGGTGTGCCGCACGACCTGACCGAGCTCCCTCAGGTCGAGCCCGGCTGCTTCGGCGAGCCGCTGGGCCTCGGCCGCAGCGGTGAACGCGACGAAGTGCAGCAGGTTGCGCGCCAGCTTGCAGCGGGTGCCGGCACCGACGCCCCCGGCGTGCAGGACGAGCCCGGCCCAGGGCTCGAACACCTCCCGGCAGCGGTCGAAGGCCTCCTCGGTGCCACCGACCATGACGGCCAGGTCGCCCTGCTCGGCCCCGACCGCTCCCCCGCTGACCGGGGCGTCGACCACCGCGACCCCGCGCAGTGCGGCCAGTTCGGCCAGCCGGGGAGCGGTGCTCTCGTCGATCGTGGAGTGGATCGCCAGGACCGTCCCCTCCGCGGCTCCGGCGAGCAGCCCGTCCGGGCCGCAGACCACCTCCTCGACCTGGGCGTCGTCGCGGACCATCACCGACACGACCTGGGCCTGCCGCGCCACCTCGGCGGGGGTCGTCGCCGAGGTGGCACCACGCTCGACGAACTCGTCGACCGCCCCGGGCCGCACGTCGTGCACGACGAGGCCGCCCGGCCGGCCCAGGAGCTTGCGCGCCATGGGGGCACCGATCTGCCCGAGGCCGAGGAAGCCGACCGCGCTCACGAGCGGATCACCTGCCCGCCATCGACGTTGAAGATCTGCCCGGTGACCCACGCGGCCTCGTCCGACAGCAGGAACAGGCACATGCCCACCAAGTCTTCGGGCTGGCCCATGCGCTTCAACGCCATGCCCTTGACGATCGCCTCGACCATGGAGGGCGGCGTCGTCTCGCGGGTGGCCTCGGTGTCGATCGGACCAGGCGCGATGGCGTTGATGCGCACACCCATGCCGCCGATCTCGTGCGCGAGCTGCTGGGTGAGGCCGTTGACCGCGACCTTGGCCAGCCCGTAGAAGCCGGAGTACACCCAGGCTGCGGTGGAGGACTGGTTCACGACGGAACCGCCACCGCGCGCCTGCATGTGCGGCAAGCAAGCGCGGGTGCACAGCAGCGCCCCGTCCATGTTCACGCTCAGGAACTTCTTGTAGTAGTCCCAGTCCACAGTGCACAACAGGTCGAGCTTCATGCCGCCGTAGATGGCGGCGTTGTTGACCAAGTGGTCGATCCCGCCGAAGCGCTCGACCGCGAACTCCGCCATGGCCGAGGTCGACTCCGGTGAGGAGACGTCGACCTCGACGAACGCGGCGCTGCCGCCCTCGGCGTTGATCCCCTCGGCGACCTCCTCGCCCGCGGTGGTGTTGAGGTCGGCGACCACGACGTGCGCGCCTTCGTCGGCCAGGGCACGCGCGTAGGACTCGCCGATTCCTTGCGCGGCGCCGGTGACGATGGCGACTCGACCTTCGAAACGCCCCACTAGGCCTCCTCACGTTGTTGACCGATCGCTTTGCTGGGCGGAGCGGGCGGCAGAGACCCCGAACGGGGGAGCGCAGCGGCTCCGTGACTCCGTGCGCCACTCCTGATGTGTGTCCGGTACACGGCGTCGCGGCGTACTCGCCACGACGCCGCTCAGAACCTGCGGCGGTGTCGGATGAGTCCCACACCTGAAGGAGCGGCTGCGCCGCTGGCCGCCCTCGAACGCTTCGGCCGTGCAGGTTGGAACACACCCGTGCCAGCGGTTTTGCCGCACTCGTCCTTGAGATTGCTGTCCGCGCCGTCGTTGCGGGCTGCTTGGTGGGTGGTTCCTCCTAACCTGGCTCGGCGATCAGTTTGGTTTCGAGGTACTCCTCGAAACCGGCGATGCCCATCTCGCGGCCGTTGCCGGACTGCTTGTAGCCGCCGAAGGGGGCGTCGGCTCCGTACCAGACGCCGCCGTTGACGCTGATCGTGCCGGTGCGGATGCGCGAAGCCACGGCTCGCGCGCGGTCGAGGTCCTGCCCGTGCACCGCGCCCGAGAGCCCGTAGGGCGAGTCGTTGGCGATGCGCACCGCGTCGTCGTCGCCGTCGTGCGGGATGATCACCAGCACCGGGCCGAAGACCTCCTCCCGCGCCACCCGCGCGTCGTTGTCCAGTCCGGCGATGAGCGTGGGTTCGACGAAGAACCCGCGGTCCCGCTCGGCCCGGCCGCCGCCGGTGACGAACTCGCCGCCCTCCTCGCGGGCCAACGACAGGTAGCCCTCCACCCGGCCCCGCTGACGTGCGGAGATCAGCGGTCCGCACACGGTTCCGGGATCGTTCGGGTCGCCGACGCCGATGCCGCGCATCGCCTCGGCCGTGGCCTCCACGGCGTCGTCGTAGCGCGAGCGGGGCACCAGCAGGCGGGTCGTCAGCGCGCAACCCTGCCCGGCGTGGGTGCAGACGGTGAAGGCCGCCAGACCGCAGGCCGCGCCCAGGTCGGCGTCGTCGAGCACGACGAACGCCGACTTCCCGCCCAGTTCCAGGAACGTCCGCTTGATGCCAGGTGCTGCGGCCGCCATCACGGCCCGTCCGGTGTCGGTCGACCCGGTGAACGACACCAGGTCGACGCGGTCGTCGGCCGACAGCTGAGCGCCGACGGAGTGGTCGTCGGAGGTGACGATGTTGACCACGCCCGGCGGGATGTCGGTCTCCTCGAGCAGCACCTCCCCCACCGCCGCGGCGCACCACGGGGTGTCCGGCGCGGGTTTGAGCACCACGGTGTTGCCCGCGGCCAGGGCCGGGCCGAGCTTGGCGAGGTTGATCTGGTGCGGGAAGTTCCACGGCGTGATCGCCCCGACCACGCCGACGGGTTCGCGCCTCGTCCAGCGCCTGCTGCGCACCCCCATCGGCTCGGCGACGCCGAGGTCGCGGGTCCACTCGTAGTCGGCGGCCAGGTCGGCGAAGTAGGCGAGGTCGGCGATCGGTGCGTCCAGCTGCGCGCCGTGGGTGAGGAACCGCGGTGCTCCGACCTCGGCGATGGTCAGCTCCCGCAACTCCTCGGCGCGGGCCTGCAGCGCCTCGCTCAGCTGCTTCAGGCAGTGCACGCGCAGCTCCACGTCGCGGGACCAGTCGGTCTCGTCGAAGGCCCGCCGTGCCGCGCCGATCGCACGGTCCACGTCCGCGGCGGTGGCGTTGGCCGCGGTGCCCAGGACCTCTTCGGTGGCGGGATCGGCGATGTCGAACCGTCCCCCCGAACCGGGGACGGGTGCGCCGTCGACCAGCAGGTTCGACGACTTGTCGGTCCAGACGCTCATCGGCAACACATCCGGTTTCTAGACACGTGTCAAGACTACGGTCCACATCTGGGCGCCCACAAGGTCCGCTCGCAATAGAACCGGTTGCCCCTGCCGCGGCGACGTCCCGTTGACACAGCATAATCAAGCCGTAGAACATGTTCTAGATATTCGGCGCACGAGGGGACCACCGGATGACCGACACGACATCAGGCTCGACACCGCTGCCGGCGGCCGGACCGGTCCCGGTCATCCCGGAGATCCCAGGCGGGACGACGTTGCTGGCCGGACGGGTCCGCGAACTCGTCGAAGCCGGCGTGCTCACCGACGTCGGGGACGAAGACCTGCGACAGGCCGCCGAGCACGTCGCCGCCGCCACGGAGCTGCTGCGCGGTCGCACCCGGGAAGACCCGATGCTGCTGTCCTACCTGGACGGCAACCAGGTGAGCGTGCACAACCCGGTGGAAGGCCCCGGCAACCCGCTCGCGCCGCCGATGGTGGGGCTGGAGGTCGACGGCTCCGGGACGACGACCTCGACCGCGCTGCTCAGCGCCGCCTACGAGGGTCCGCCCGGGCGCGTGCACGGCGGTTGGGTGGCCTCGCTGCTCGACCACGCGGTGGGCCGGGCGGTGGCCGTGGCCGGGCACCCGGCGATGACGGTGTCGCTGACCGTGGACTACCGGCGCGGCACCCCGCACGGGGTGCCGCTGACCATCAACGCGCGCTTCACCGGCGAGGAGGGCCGCAAGGTCTTCGCCACCGGTGAGGTCGTCGCCGACGGCGAGGTCACGGCCGAGGCCCGCGCGATCCTGGTGACCTACTGACCAGCGAGGAGAGTTGCGATGCCTGAGTTCCACCGGCTGCGGGTGGCCGAAGTCGTCGAGGAGACGGCCGACGCCCGCTCAGTGGTCTTCGACGTCGACACCACCCGGCTGCCCTACCGGCCGGGCCAGTTCCTGACGCTGCGGATCCCCAGCGACCGCTGCGGATCGGTCGCCCGGGCCTACTCGCTGTCGAGCTCGCCGGTCACCGACGGACGGCTCGCGGTCACGGTCAAGCGCACCGCCGACGGGTACGCCTCGAACTGGATCTGCGACAACGTCACCGCCGGGACCGAGATCGACGTGCTGGAACCGGCCGGGGTGTTCACCCCGAAGTCACTGGAGGAGGACCTGCTGCTGTTCGCGGCGGGCAGCGGCATCACGCCGATCATGTCGATCCTGAAGACGGCGCTGGCCACCGGCTCCGGGAAGGTCGTGCTGGTGTACGCCAACCGGGACGAGAAGTCGGTCATCTTCGCGCGCGAGCTCACCGAGCTGACCGCCGCGCACCCCGGGCGACTGGTGGTGCTGCACTGGCTGGAATCGGTGCAAGGCCTCCCCACTCCGGAGGCACTCCAGTCCCTGGCCGGTGCGTTCCCGGACCGGGAGGCGTTCCTCTGCGGACCGAAGCCGTTCATGGACGCGACGCGACGAGCGCTGCGCGAAGCCGGGTTCGCGAAGTCCGCGATCCACCTGGAGCGCTTCGCGTCGCTGGCGGGCAACCCGTTCGACACCGCCACCCCCGCCGACGCCTCGACCGAGCAGAACGGGCCCGAGGACACCGAGTCCGACGCACCGGAGGATGCGGTGGTCGAGGTGACGATCGACGGGGAATCGCACACCTTCACCTGGCCCGCCGACAAGCGGTTGCTGGACCTGTTGAAGGAGAACGGGATCCAGGCTCCGTCCTCGTGCTCGGAGGGCATCTGCGCGGCGTGCGAGTGCCGGGTGACCGAGGGCGAGGTGACGATGGTCAACAACCAGGTCCTGGAGCAGGAGGACCTCGACGACGGGTACCGCCTGGCCTGCCAGTCCCTGCCGAAGACCCCGAAGGTCAAGGTCGACTACGACTGACCGGATTTGTGCAACATGTTCCTGCACGCCGCCAACCGCTGTGACGTTGCATTCACGGTAGAACCGTAGCGCTGAGCGGACTAGAACTATAACCTGTTCCAGTACCGCGAGGCCCACCTGGAGGTGCCCATGGCAGAAGCGACCTTCGATGTCGTCGTGGTCGGCTCCGGCGCCGCCGGCATGACCGCCGCGATCGCCGCGGCGGACCGGGGGCTGTCGGCGGTGGTCGTGGAGAAGGACCGCTACTTCGGCGGTTCCACCGCACGCTCCGGCGGTGCCGTCTGGGCCCCGTACAACGAGGTGTTGCGGCGCGCGAAGTCCGGCGACAGCCCGGACAAGGCCGCGGCGTACCTGCAGAACCTGATCGGCGACGAGATCGCCGAAGACCGCCGAGCAACGCTGCTGTCCTACGGACCCGAGATGGTCTCGCTGGTGCTGCGCCGCACCCCGATGAAGCTGAAGTGGATCCCCGGCTACTCCGACTACTACCCGGAAACACCCGGTGGACTTCCGAGGGGTCGTTCGCTGGAACCGAAGCCGTTCAACGGCAAGCTGCTCGGGGACGAACTGGCCAACCTGCAACCGCCGTACCTGCCCGCGCCGGCCGGGATCACGGTGACCGCGGCCGAGTACAAGTGGATGAACCTCATCGCCCGCCACCCGCGCGGCGTGTTCACCTCCGCCAAGGTCGGGTTGCGCCGGGTGATCTCGCTGGCGACCAAGCGCCCGCTGCTGGCACTGGGCCAAGCGCTGGCCGCGGGTCTGCGGGCGGGGCTGCTGCGCGCCGACGTGCCGGTGTGGCTCAACACCCCGCTGACCGAGCTGCACGTCGAGGACGGCGCGGTCACCGGTGTCCTCGTGCAGCGCGGCGACGAGGAGGTGCTCGTCCGCGCGCGGCACGGCGTCATCATGGCGGCCGGCGGTTTCGAGAAGAACGAGCGGATGCGCAAGCAGTTCCAGCGCGAACCGATCGGCACCGACTGGACCGTGGGCGCCGAGTCCAACACCGGCGACGGCATCGAAGCCGGTCAGCGCGCGGGCGCCGACGTGGACCTGATGGACGACGCGTGGTGGGGGCCCTCGATCCCGCTGCCCCGCGGCCCGTACTTCTGCCTGTCGGAGCGCAACCTCCCCGGTTCGATCATCGTCAACGCCGCCGGTGAGCGGTACGTCAACGAGGCGACCCCGTACGTCGACGCGGTGCACGCGATGTACCGCGGGCACGAGACCGGCGTCTCGCACATCCCGTCGTGGCTGGTCGCCGATCAGCGGTACCGCAACAACTACACCTTCGCGGGCCTGCCGCCGCGGCAGCGCTTCCCCGGCCGCTGGTACAAGGCCGGGATCGTGCACAGCGCGAGCACGCTCGAAGAACTCGCCGCCAAGATCGAGGTCCCGGCCGACCAGCTGCGCGCGACCGTGCAGCGCTTCAACGGTTTCGCGGAGAACGGTGTCGACGAGGACTTCCACCGCGGCGACAGCGCCTACGACCGCTACTACGGCGATCCCCGGTTGCCGAACCCGAGCCTGGCACCGCTCGAGGTCGCGCCCTTCCACGCGGTGCAGATCGTGCCCGGGGACCTGGGCACGAAGGGCGGGCTGCGCACCGACGCCCGGGCCCGGGTGCTGCGCGAGGACGGCACGACCATCCCCGGCCTGTACGCGGCGGGGAACGCGAGCGCGGCGGTGATGGGGTCGACCTACGCCGGCGCGGGCGCGACGATCGGACCGGCGATGACCTTCGGGTACGTGGCCGTCCTGGACATCGCGGACCGGGCGGAGGACCGGGCTGCCTCGAACTGACCTACGGATGTCGATCACGGGCGGTCCCGCGGCCGCCCCGAGTGTGGAGGCGGGATGACCTCGACGGAGACCGAGCAGCCGCATTGCCTCGTGGAACAGCGGGGTGGCGTGCTGGTGGTGACGATGAACCGCCCGGAGGCCAAGAACGCGCTGTCCGGCGAGATGATCAAGATCATGGTCGAGGCCTGGGACCGGGTCGACAACGACCCGGACATCCGGGCCTGCGTGCTCACCGGGGCGGGCGGGGCGTTCTGCGCCGGCGCGGACCTGAAGAGCATGAGCAACAACCACCCCGGCGACCAGCACTCGCAGGGGTCGTTCAACCCCGCCAAGATCGAGGGCCTGCTCAAGGGCCGTCGGCTGACCAAACCGCTGATCGCCGCCGTGGAGGGACCCGCCATCGCGGGCGGCACCGAGATCCTGCAGGCCACCGACATCCGCGTCGCCGGGGAGAGCGCCCGCTTCGGCGTCTCCGAACCGCGCTGGGGCCTGTTCCCGCTGGGCGGCTCGGCGGTGCGGCTGACGCGCCAGATCCCCTACACCGTGGCCGCCGACCTGCTGCTGACCGGACGTCACATCAAGGCACCCGAAGCCAAGGAGCTCGGGCTCGTCGGCCACGTCGTGCCGGACGGGACCGCGCTGGACAAGGCGCTGGAGCTCGGCGAGATGATCGCCGCCAACGGGCCGCTGGCCGTGCAGGCGATCCTGCGCACCATCCGGGAGACCGAGGCGATCCCGGAGGAAGAGGCGTTCGCCATCGAAGCCCAGCACGGCATCGGGGTCTTCATGAGCGACGACGCCAAGGAAGGCCCGCGGGCCTTCGCGGAGAAGCGCAAGCCGAACTTCCAGGGCAAGTGATCGCCTGATCGGTCCAGCAGCACCGGGACCGGCCACCCGTCGTTGCAGAGTCGGACGTCCCCGCACTGTCGCGAGGTGCACGCATGTCGAATCGGTACGCAACACTGCCCCGGTCCCGGTTGGCCGCGCTGTTGCCGGAACTGCTGCTGGCGGGCCAGCTCATCGACCGGTCCGCGATGGCGTGGTGCATCTCGTCGTTCGGGCGCGAGGAGATGACCCGGATCGCCATCGAGGAGTGGATGGCGGCCAGCCCGATCTACACCCGCCGGATGCAGCGCGCGCTGGGCTACACCGGCGACGACGTGGTGACGATCTTCAAGGGCCTGCAGCTCGACATCGGCGCTCCGCCGCAGTTCATGGACTTCCGCTACACCGTGCACGACCGGTGGCGCGGCGAGTTCCACCTGGACCACTGCGGTGCGCTGATGGACGTCGAGCCGATGGGCGAGCGCTACGTGCGGGCGATGTGCCACGACATCGAGGACCCGACCTTCGACGCCACCGCGGTGGCCACCAACCCGAAGGCGCAGGTGCGGCCGGTGCACCGCCCGCCGCGGACGCCGGCCGACCGGCACCCGCACTGCGCGTGGACGGTGGTCATCGACGACGCCCACCCCCCGGTCTCACCAAGCGAGGACTGCGTGGCGCTGCAGGAGTCGCGCGCGGCCAGCCTGCCTCTCGCCGAGATCGACCCGTCCGAGGGCGGGCGTGGCGACTACTCCGGGCCGCTGCTCAGCGACCTGGACTTCGCGGACTTCAGCCGGTCGGCCCTGGTGCGGATGGCCGACGAGGTCTGCCTGCAGATGCACCTGCTCAACCTCGGTTTCGTGCGAGCGGTCTCGCGGCGGACCGCTGATCCGCGGGAGATCTGCACCAAGCAGCTGGTCGGCATCGCCGGCGTGGCGGCCGAACGCATCCACCGCGCGCTCGAGCTGCCCGGCGGGGTGGAAGGCGCGCTGCGGGTGCTGGAGCTGCACCCGCTGCTGAACCCGGCGAACTACGTCCTCGCGTCCCGGGAGCGTGATGCGCTCACCGTGCGGCCCGGCCCGGCGCACGAGGACGGGGCCTGGATCTCGTTGTGCGGTCCCGGTTCGACCGCTCCGCTGCAAGCCGCGGTCCGTGCGGTCGACCCGCGGCTCGACGTCGTCGTCGACGGCACCTCGGACGCCTGGACCGCGCGTGTGGTGGCCGGTGCCGAGCCCGCCGAGGAGTTCGACGAGGTCGCCGTGACGCGGATCAGCACCGGGTCGACCTTCACCTTCCAGCCGAGGAAGTCCCTCCCCATCACGCCCGTCCGCTGAGGAGCTCACACATGCCGCGAACGAGCTTCACCCTCTCCACCGTCTTCCGGACCGTCGCCCGGGCGGTTCCCGACCAGGAGGTCCTGGTCTGGGGCGATCGGCGGTTCAGCTACGCCGAGCTCGACCAGCGCATCGACGGCGTCGCGCACCACCTCACCGCGCAGGGCCTGGGCTGCCACACCCCGCGCGACCGCCTCGCCGGGCACGAGTCCGGTCAGCACCACGTGGGCCTGTACCTGCACAACTGCAACGAGTACTTGGAAGCGCTGGTCGGCGCGCTGCGCGCTCGCGCGGTGCCGTTCAACGTCAACTACCGGTACGTGGCCGAGGAGCTGCTGCACCTGTTCCTGGACGCCGGCACCGAAGCGCTGGTGTTCCACTCCGCCTTCGCCCCGCAGGTCGCCCAGATCCGCGACCGGTTGCCGAGGCTGCGGGTGCTCATCCAGGTGGCCGACGACAGCGGCAACGCGCTGCTGCCCGGCGCGGTGCCCTACGGGTCCATCGTGGACACATCGGTTCCCGCCGTGGTCCCCGAACCCAGCGGTGACGACGTGTACATGCTCTACACCGGCGGCACGACCGGCATGCCGAAGGGCGTGCTGTGGCGGCAGCACGACGCCTACGTCAGCGCCATGGGCGGCACGCCGTTCGGCAGCTCTGAGCCTTACCGCTCCTACGACCAGATCGCCGAGGCCGCGGCGGCCGGTGGCGGCGGCATGCGGCTGATCATGACCGCGCCGTTCATGCACGGCGCCGCGCAGTGGTCGACCTTCCACATGATCACCCAGGGCGGGGCGATCGTGCTGCCCCGGGACGCCACCCGCCTGGACTGGCCGGACGTCCTGCGGACCGTCGAGCGGGAGCGGGTGGTGAGCATCCCGGTCGTCGGTGATGCGATGGCCAGGCCGTTGGCGGCGGAGCTGGAGCGCGGTGACTACGACCTCTCCGGTGTCTTCGCGGTGCAGAACGGTGGCGCTCCGCTGAGCCCGGCGGTGCGCGCCCGGCTGCAGGAACAGCTGCCGCACGTGCTGTTCGTCGACACCGTGGGGTCCTCGGAGACGGGCATCCAGATGAGCCAGGTCGCCGACGGCGACGCCGCTGAGCCCGGCGTGTTCACCCCGGACGCCGACACCACGGTCCTCGACGACGACCTCACCCGTGAGCTCTCACCCGGCGACGGGCAGGGCTGGCTGGCCCGGCACGGCCTGGTGCCGCTGGGCTACCTCGGTGACGCCGACAAGACCGCCCGCACCTTCCCGGTCGTCGACGGGAAGCGGTACAGCGTCCCCGGCGACCGCGCGATCCGCCTGGAGGACGGGCGCATCCAGCTGCTCGGCCGGCAGAGCATCACCATCAACTCCGGCGGCGAGAAGATCTTCGCCGAGGAGGTCGAGCGCGCCGTCGCCGCACACCCCGCGATCGCCGACGTCATCGTCACCGGCCGACCTTCCGAACGCTGGGGCAGCGAAGTGGTCGCCATCGTGGAACTCCTGGAACAGCACGAGGTCTCGGACGAGGAGCTGCTCGTCGAGGCCGCGCGCCACGTGGCCCGCTACAAGCTCCCCAAGGCCATCATCCGGGTCCCCCAGGTCCAGCGCTCCCCCAGCGGCAAAGCCGACTACCGCTGGGCCCGCGACCAAGCCACCACCCCCACCCCCACAACCTGACCCACGGAAACCCCACTCAGCCCCTTCCACCGAGCTTCCCCACCACTGACCACTGGCCTCTCGTCACTGGCCGCCAACCTCTTCCCACTGGACCTCCCCACCTCCTAGCCCGGCATCCGGACCAGCACCGAAACCCCCGGCACCCCTGCTGGCCCTCACCCAACTCGGCAGCCACCTCCGAACTCCCGCGAAGTTCGATCCCCAAGAAAACCTTCGAACTTCCCGCGAAGTTCGACGTTCTCCGCCGCGGGTCGCAGGAATCGGAGTGCGGGCTCGAGGTCTTGGGGACTCGAGGTCTTGAGTTCTCGAGAGGCGTGGCTCGGGGGAGGGGCTCAGGGCCTCGGGTGGTCCGGCTCGGGTGAGGTGCGCGGGGCCGCGGGTTGGTGCGAATCGGGTGAGGTGCGCGGGGCCGCGGGTTGGTGCGAATCGGGTGAGGTGCGCGGGGCCGCGGGTTGGTCGCCCACTCGGGAGTCCCGGGTGGTGCGGCTCGGGGGTGGGGCTTCGTGAGGTGTTGCTCGGGTGGGGCCTTCGATGGGTGTGGTCAGGGCTGTCGGCCTTGTTCCAGTGGCTTGCGGTCCGTGGTGTGGGCGCGCGTGTCGGAGCCCTCTCCCGGGTGTGGGAGAGGGCTCCTGGGGGGGACTCAGCGGAGCTTGTCGAGGCGGGTGAAGGTGTCGTCGACCTCTCGGAGGAGGTCGTTGAAGACCTCGGCGACCGGACGGACCTCGTTCATGCGGCCGACGATCTGGCCGACCGGCATCGACACCGCCTGCGGGTCGTGGGCGCGCATCATCCGCTGGTGGGCCTCGCTGACGAGGATGTTCTGCAGCGGCATCGGAAGCGGTTGCGGCGCGTCGGGCTCGGCCCAGGCCTCGGTCCACTTGGTCTTGAGCAACCGGGCCGGCTTGCCGGTGTAGATGCGGGAGCGGACGGTGTCACTGGAATCGGCTGCCAGCAGCGCTTCTTGGGTCACCGAGTCGCCCATCGTCATGGCGTACTCCGCCGTGGTCAGCCAGTACGAGCCCATCCACGCGCCCGAGGCGCCCAGCGCGAGCGCAGCGGCGATCTGCCGGCCGCTGCCGATGCCGCCGGCCGCGAGGACCGGGGCGCGGGAACCGATCGCGTCCACGATCTCCGGAACCAGCACCATCGTCGCGATCTCACCGGTGTGCCCACCGGCTTCGTGGCCCTGGGCCACGACGATGTCCACGCCGTTGTCGACGTGCCGCACAGCGTGCTCGGCCTTGCCCGCCAGCGCCGCGACCAGCACGTCGTGCGAGTGGGCCTGCTCGATGATGTCCACCGGCGGCGAACCCAGCGCGTTGGCGATCAGCGAGATGCGGTGCCGCAGCGCCACGTCGACGTGCGAGCGGGCGACCGAGTGCAGCCACCCCAGCACGCCGCCCCGCTCCTGCTCGTCCTCGGGCAGCTCCGGGACGCCGAGGTCGTCGAGCGTGCGATTGACGAACTCCCGGTGCTCGGCGGGGATCAGCGAGTCCAGGTCGACCTGGGAGCCCTCGGTCGGGATCTTGGCCGGCATCACGACGTCGACGCCGTAGGGCTTGCCGTCGGTGTTGGCGTCCATCCAGTCCAGCACGCGGTCGAGCTCGTCGGGGTCGTTGAAGCGCACGCACCCCAGCACGCCGAGCCCACCGGCCTTGCTCACCGCAGCCGCGACGTGCTCGGACGGGGTGAAGGCGACGACCGGGTGCTCGATCCCGAGCGTGTCGCACAGCGGAGTTCGCATCTCTTTCCTCTCGGAGGTTCGGGTGACTCGTCTTGCGTGGCGGGGTAGCGGACCCGCAGCGGTGCCGGTTGTTCAGGCGCGAAGACGAAGGCCCCGCCACTCGCGCACGGCGATGGCGCTCAGCGGGCGGCGGACTTGCGCGTGGGGTCGTTGACTTCCGCGGGCGCGTGGGTCTCGGTGTGCTTGCGGGCCCACGGGTAGTCGGGCTTGCCGCTGGGCGACCGGGTGATCTGCTCGACGATCCACAGGCTGCGCGGCACCTTGTAGCCGGCGATGGAGTTGCGGGCGTGGGTGTCCAGGTCGGCGAGACTCGGCGTGGCTCCTTCGCGGGGCTGCACGAGCGCGGCGACCCGCTGGCCCATGCGCTCGTCGGGCACTCCGACGACGAGCACGTCGAAGACGTCCGGGTGCGATTTGAGCGCGCTCTCCACCTCTTCGGGGAAGACCTTCTCGCCTCCGGTGTTGATGGACATGTTGCCGCGTCCGAGCAGGGTGACCGTGCCGTCGGCCTCCAGCCGCGCGTAGTCACCGGGCACGACGTAGCGCGTGCCGTTGACCTCGACGAACACCGAGGCGGACTTCTCCGGGTCCTTGTAGTAGCCCAGCGGCACGTGCCCGGACTTGGCCAGCCAGCCGACCTGCTCGGAACCCGGCTCGAGCGGGTTGTTGTCGTCGTCGATGACGATGAGCTTGCGGTCGGCGGTGACCCGCGGGCCTTCGCTCTGCACGCCGTCCTTGGTGACGATGCCGATACCGCCGAAACCGGTCTCCGAGGAGCCGATCGCGTCGGTGATCACCACGTTGGGCAGCGCGTCGAGGTACTGGTGCTTGACCGAGGTCGAGAACAGCGCGGCCGTCGAGGAGATCGCGATCACCGCCGAGGCGTCGTACCCGCCCTCGTGCAGGGCTTCGATGAGCGGCCGGGCCATCGCGTCGCCGACGATCGCCAGCACGTTGACCTTGTTTCGCTCGACGGCCCGCCACACCTCGTGCGGGTCGAACTCGGGCACGAACACCGTGGTGGCGCAGGCGAAGAGGTTGCCGAAGGTGGCCCACTGCGCCGCACCGTGGATGAACGGAGCCGCGGGGAGCCGGATCAGCCCGCCCTGCTCGGCACCCGTGCGCGCCAGTTCCCACTCGTCCTTGACGTACTCGCCGGTCATGAAGTCGATGCCACCGCCGAGGACGCGCCACACGTCCTCCTGCCGCCACATGACGCCCTTGGGCATGCCGGTGGTGCCGCCGGTGTAGAGCAGGTAGAGGTCGTCGGCGCTGCGCTCGGGGAAGTCGCGGTCGGCCCGCTGCGCGGCGAGCGCGGACTCGTACTCCACCCCGCCGTAGCGGGTGTGGTCGGCGTCCGAGCCGTCCTCGATCACTAGAACATGATTCAAATCGGGGACGTGCGGCAGCACTTCGGCGACGTGGTCGCTGTAGCGCCTCTCGTGCACCAGCGCGACCATGTCCGCGTTGGAGAAGATGTACTGCAACTCGGCGGGCACGTACCGGTAGTTCACGTTGATCGCGACCGCCCGCAGCTTGTACGCCGCGAGCATCGCCTCCAGCGCCTCGATGGAGTTCCTGGAGTACACGCCGATGTGCGCACCCGGCCCCACGCCGTGGGCGGCGAGGTGGTGCGCCAGCCGGTTGGACCGCTCCTCCAGTTCCGAGAACGTCACCTGGCGTTCGCCGCAGACCACTGCGACGCGCTCAGGGACCAGGTCGACTGCGTGCTCGAAGAGATCTGCGATGTTGAGTGCCACTCGAAAAAAGTAGAACGTGTTATCGCTTAAGACAAGGGTTGCGGAACGCGACCGCGAAATGGGCGGTCCGCCATCCGGATCCCCCCGTGGGCAGCACGGAACCGCGTGCGGCGGAGGGTGATCCGCCGCCGCACGCGGTCGTGCGCGTCTGCGCAGCTCAGATGGCCTTCTCCCGACCCTCCCAGTACGGGTCGCGCAGCTTGCGCTTGTAGAGCTTGCCGTTGGGGTCGCGCGGCAGTTCGTCGACGTAGTCGATGCTGCGCGGCACCTTGAACTTCGCCAGCCGTTCCCGCGCGTAGGCCAGCAGTTCCTCGGTGAGCGCGTCGCCCGCCGAGGTACCGGCCGCCGGCTGGACGACCGCCTTGACCTCTTCGCCCCAGTCGTCGTGCGGCACGCCGAACACGGCCACGTCGGCGACCTTGTCGTGCACCGAGAGCGCGTTCTCGATCTCGGCCGGGTAGATGTTCACCCCGCCGGAGATGATCATGTCGTTGCGCCGGTCGCACAGGTAGAGGTAGCCGTCCTCGTCGAGGTAGCCGACGTCGCCGAGGGTGAACAGCTCGCCCACCCGCGCTTCACGGGTCTTCTTCTCGTCGTTGTGGTACTCGAAGGTCGAGCCACCCATCTGCATGTAGACAGTGCCGATCTCGCCCGCGGGCAGCTCCTCGCCGTCCTCGCCGAGCACCCGCACCACCGAACCCGGCCAGGGCTTGCCGACCGAACCGGGCTTGCGCAGCCACTCGTCGGCCATGATGACCGTGCCTCCGCCCTCCGTGGCCGCGTAGTACTCCACGACGACCGGGCCCCACCAGTCGAGCATCGCGCGCTTGACCTCCTGCGGGCACGGAGCCGCGCCGTGGATCATGGTGCGCAGCGAGGAGACGTCGTACCGGGCGCGGGTTTCGTCCGGCAGCCCCAGCAGCCGGTGGAACTGGGTGGGGACCATGTGGCTGTGGGTGACGCGGTGCCGCTCGATCAGCCGCAACATCTCCTCGGCTCCCCAACGGTCCATGAGCACCGCGGTGTGCCCGAACTGGATGGAGATGCTGACGAAGTTGAGGACCGCCGTGTGGTAGAGCGGCGACCCGCACAGGTGCACGTGGTCGTCGAAGGGTTTCAACCCGAAGATCCCGAAGAACCACGCGTTGGCGGCCGGCACGTCGTCCGGGTCCGCGCCGGTCAACGGCCGGCGCACGCCCTTGGGACGACCGGTGGTCCCGGAGGTGTAGAGCATCGGCGAGCCGGTGGTGCGCACGTCCGGTCGCGCGGCGGGTTCGTCGGCGCCCAGGTTGGCCAGCGGCTGGAACCCCGGCACGTCACCGACGGCGAAGCGCGCCTGGCTCGGCAACCCGCTGCGCGCAGCGGCGTCGGAGGCGGCTTCGGCGAAGCGCTCGTGCGCGATGAAGGCCTTGGCGCCGCTGTCCTCGACGATGTAGGCGACCTCGGCTCCGACCAGGTGCCAGTTCACGGTCACCACGTACAGGCCGCTCTGCACGGCTGCGAAGTAGGCGGCGAGCAGGTCGGCTCCGTTGGGCAGCATCAGCACGATGCTGTCGCCCGGTTCCAGTCCCATGCTCTGCAGACCGCGGCCGTACCGGTTGGCAGCGGCGGCGAGTTCGGCGTAGGTCACCGAACCGCCGTCCGGCGTGATGACGGCCGTGCGGTCCGGCTGCTGGTCGGCGATGTTCCACAGTCCTATGTCGGCCACGGCGACTCCTGTCGACGGCGAGAGCTTTCCCCAGCCGAACAAACCTAGAACGTGTTGCAGTTGTAGGGCAAGGTCGCGGACCGAACCGGCGGCGAGCAGTCCGGCCCGCGACCGAGCGGAAGGGAGAACAGATTTCAGTCGCGCACCGCGTCGGCGACCGATCGGACGTGCTCGGCGTCCCGGCAGCCGACCAGCAGCACGTCGACGCCGGACTTCTCCCACACCGCGATCCGCTCCCGCACGTGGTCGCGGTCGCCGATGATGGCCACGTCGTCGACAGCCTCGTCCGGGACCGCCGCCACGGCCTCCTCGCGCCGACCTGCGGCGAAGAGCCGCTCGATGTCCGACACCGCCTCGTCGTAGCCCATCCGGCGGAAGAGCTCGGCGTGGAAGTTCATCCCCGGCGCGCCCATACCACCGATGTAGAGCGCCACGGACGGTTTGAGCTTCGCCCGCTCCGCCTCGGGGTCGTCGGTGATGACGACCTGACAGGTCGCCGCCACCTCGAACTCCTCGCGGGTGCGGCGCGCCCCCTCGCGGGCGAAACCCTCGGACAGCCACTCCTCGTACATCCCGCCGACCCGCGGCGAGTAGTACACCGCGATCCAGCCGTCGGCGATCTCAGCGGTCTGCGCCACGTTCTTCGGGCCCTCGGCACCCAGCCAGATCGGCAGGTCCGCGCGCAGCGGGTGGGTGATCGGCTTGAGCGGCTTGCCCAGGCCCAGCGAGCCCGGACCGTCGTAGGGCAGCCGGTGGTGCACGCCGTCGTTGCGGATCGGTGCTTCGCGCGCGAGCACCTGCCGCACGATCGAGACGTAATCCCTGGTCCTGGCCAGCGGTTTGGCGAAGGGTTGGCCGTACCAGCCCTCCACCACCTGCGGTCCGGACACGCCGAGGCCGAGGATCGCCCGCCCGCCGGAGAGGTGGTCGAGGGTCAGCGCGTGCATCGCGCACGAGGCCGGCGAGCGGGCCGACATCTGCGCGACGGAGGTCCCCAACCGCACGTTCTCGGTGTCCGAGCCCCACCACGCCAGCGGCGTGAAGGCGTCGGAACCCCACGACTCGGCGGCGAAGACCGCGTCGAGCCCGGCCCGATCGGCTTCGAGAACGAGTTCCTGCGCGTTCGGCGGCGGGGCCGCGCCCCAGTACCCCAGCTGCAGTCCTACTTTCACTTGTGAGCCTCCCTTTCCCGACCGCACGCGGACTTCGCCCATACTGCACCGGATGTTGCCGCGATGGCGAGAACATGTTTCACTTCGCTGTGTGACTGGGATCTCCGAACCGCTCAGCGCCCCGCTCAACATCGGCTTCGACTACACCCGTTCGCTCGGGACCGTGCACAGCCGATTCGCCACCGCGCTGCGCGACGGCGGCATCGTCGGCGTGCGCGGCAGCGACGGCAGGGTGCACGTTCCTCCCCTCGAGTACGACCCGGACACCGCTGCGCCGTTGGACGACTTCGTCGAGGTCGGCACCCAGGGCACGGTGGTGAGCTGGACGTGGATGCCCGATCCGCTGCCCGGCCAGCCGCTCGACCGGCCCTTCGCCTGGGCGTTGGTACGCCTCGACGGCGCAGACACCCCGATGCTGCACGCCGTGGACGTGTCCGGACCGGAAGCTCTCTCCACCGGGATGCGGGTGCAGGTCCGCTGGGCCGCCGAGCGCGGCAACGGGATCCGCGACATCGCCTGCTTCGAGCCCGTCGGCCACGCGGACGTCCCGCAGCCCGTCGGCGGCGACCCGGTGACGATGGTGACCACGCCGGTGCGCCTGGAGTACACGCACTCCGCCTCACCCGAGGAGAGCCGCTACCTCGAAGGGCTCGCCGAAGGTCGGCTGCTGGGCCAGCGCTGCCCCGCCTGCTCGAAGGTCTACATCCCGCCGCGCGGCGCCTGCCCCACCGACGGCGTGCCCACGGTCGAGGAGGTGGAGCTGCCCGACACCGGGATCGTGACCACCTTCTGCATCGTCAACGTCCCGTTCCTGGGCCAGCGCATCAAGCCCCCGTACGTCGGCGCCTACGTCCTGCTCGACGGCGCCGACATCGCGTTCCTGCACCTGGTGCTCGGCTGCGAGGCCTCCGAGGTGCGGATGGGCATGCGGGTCAAGGCGTCGTGGAAGCCGCGCGACCAGTGGGGCCACACGCTGGAGAACATCGACCACTTCGAACCGACCGGGGAGCCGGACGCGCCGTTCGAAACCTACGCCCACCACCTGTGAAGGAGCTGCCATGACTGACGTCGCCGTCGTCGGCTTCGCACAGGCACCGAACGTGCGCGCCACCAACGGCACCACGAACGGTGTCGAGATGCTCGTCCCGATCTTCCAGGAGGTCTTCGCCCAGACCGGGTTGACCAAGACCGACATCGGCTTCTGGTGCTCGGGCTCCTCGGACTACCTCGCCGGACGCGCCTTCTCGTTCATCGCCGCGGTCGACGCGATCGGCGCGTTCCCGCCGATCAACGAGTCGCACGTGGAGATGGACGCCGCGTGGGCGCTGTTCGAGGCCTGGGTGAAGATCCAGACCGGTGAGGTGGACACCGCGCTGGTCTACGGCTTCGGCAAGTCCTCGGCCGGCGACCTCCGCCGCACGCTGGCCCTGCAGCTGGACCCGTACTCGGTCGCGCCGCTGTGGCCGGACTCGGTGAGCATCGCCGGCCTGCAGGCACGGACGGGGCTCGACGCCGGGGACTACACCGAGAGCGACATGGCCGAGGTCGCGGTGCGGAACCGCGCTGCCGCCAAGGGAAACCCCAGCGCACAGGTCTCCGGGGCGTTCGACGCGCAGGAGCTGCTGGCCGAGCCCTACCTCGCCGATCCGCTGCGCGCTCACGACTGCGCACCGATCACCGACGGGGCTTCGGTGGTCGTGCTGGCCTCCGCCGAACGAGCGCGGGAGATCCGCGACAGGCCCGCCTACATCGGCGGCATCCAGCACCGCGTCGAGTCCGGCAGCCTCGGCGCCCGCGACCTGCGGCGATCCCGGTCCACCGAGGCCGCGGCCGGCGCGCTGGACCTCGACGGCGTCGAGGTCGCCGAGCTGCACGCGCCGTTCACCCACCAGGAGCTCCTGCTGCGCCGGGCGCTCGGCCTCGGCGACGCGGTGTCGGTGAACCCCTCGGGCGGGGCGCTGTGCGGGAACCCGATGTTCGCGGCCGGGCTCTCGCGCATCGGCGAGGCGGCCACGCAGGTCTTCGACGGGCGCGCCGGCAAGGTGCTGGCGCACGCGACCAGCGGCCCCGCGCTGCAGCAGAACCTGGTGTGCGTGATGGAGGGACGAGCCTGATGGGCAAGCAGTTGGCGGCCGTGCTGGGAACCGGTCAGACCCACCACACCAGCAAGCGGCTGGACGTCTCGATGGCCGGGCTGTGCCGCGAGGCGATCGACCGCGCGATGGCCGACGCCGGGGTCGACTGGCCGGACATCGACGCCGTGGTCGTCGGCAAGGCACCCGACCTGTTCGAGGGCGTGATGATGCCCGAGCTGCACCTGGCCGACGCGCTGGGCGCCACCGGGAAACCGCTCCTGCGGGTGCACACCGCGGGTTCGGTGGGTGGCTCCACCGGCAACGTGGCCGCGAGCATGGTGCAGAGCGGCGTGCACCGGCGCGTGCTGGCGGTGGCCTTCGAGAAGCAGTCCGAGTCCAACGCGATGTGGGCGCTGTCGATCGTCCCGCCCTTCACCATGCCGGTGGGTGCCGGCGCGGGCGGCTACTTCGCGCCGCACGTGCGCTCCTACATCCGGCGCTCCGGCGCACCGACGCACACCGGCGCGGTGGTGGCGGCCAAGGACCGCCGCAACGGCGCTCGGAACCCCTACGCGCACGTGAAGCAGCCCGACATCACGGTGGATTCGGTGATGTCCTCGCAGATGCTCTGGGACCCGATCCGCTACGACGAGACCTGCCCGTCCTCCGACGGCGCGTGCGCGGTGGTGATCGGCGACGAGGCCAGCGCGAGCAGCCGCAAGGCGGCCTGGATCCACGCGACAGCGATGCGCACCGAGCCGACCACCTTCGCCGGTCGTGACCAGGTCAACCCGCAGGCCGGCAAGGACGCGGCCGCGGCGCTGTGGAAGCAGGCCGGGATCACCGACCCTCTGTCCGAAGTGGACTGCGCCGAGATCTACGTGCCGTTCTCCTGGTTCGAGCCGATGTGGCTGGAGAACCTCGGTTTCGCGCCCGAAGGCGAGGGCTGGAAGCTCACCGAAGCCGGCGAGACCGCGATCGGCGGTCGGCTGCCGGTCAACCCCTCCGGCGGCGTGCTCTCGTCGAACCCGATCGGCGCGAGCGGTTTGCTGCGCTTCGCCGAAGCCGCGCGGCAGGTCACCGGCGACTCCGGGGACAACCAGGTCGACGGGGCCCGCGTCGCGCTCGGCCACGCCTACGGCGGTGGCTCGCAGTACTTCTCCACGTGGGTCGTCGGATCGGACAAACCGGGAGCCTAGATGAAGTTCACGATGTCGGTGGCGATGACGCCGCTGGACCAGCTCACCGAGCTCGCCCGCACCGCCGAGGAGTGCGGCTTCACCTCGATCGCGCTGCCGGACTCGCTGTTCTACTCCGAGCACGTCTCGGCGGAGTACCCCTACACGCCCGACGGGACGCGGATGTGGGACGCCGAGACCCCGTGGGTGGACCCGCTGATCGCCGCCGCCGCGATGGGCGCGGTGACCACGCGGCTGCGGTTCTACACCTCGGTGCTCAAGCTGGGCCCGCGCAACCCGGTCCTGCTGGCCCGGCAACTGGCCTCGGTCGCCTCGATGACCGGTGACCGCTTCGGGCTCGGGCTCGGCTTGGGCTGGGCACCGGAGGAGTTCGAGTGGTGCGGTGCGCCGTACGCCAAGCGCGGGGCCCGCGTCGACGAGATGATCGAGATCCTCCGCCTCGTCTTGGGCGGTGGCATGGTCGAGTACCACGGGAAGTTCTTCGACTTCGACAAGCTCCAGATCTCCCCCGCCCCCGCCAAGCCGGTGCCGTTCTACGTGGGCGGGCACACCGAGCCGGCGCTCAAGCGCGCCGCGCGGGTCGGTGACGGATGGGCCTCGGCGATGATGGGGATCGCGGAGCTGCGCGAGACCATCGACCGGCTGGGCGAGCTGCGCGCCTCCTACGACCGGGCCGACGAGCCGTTCGAGATCCAGGCGGTGTGCGTCGACCGGTTCGGCGTCGACGGCTACCGCGAGCAGGCCGAAGTGGGCGTCACCGATGCGATCGTGGTGCCGTGGGTCTTCGACGGCCACGGCTTCGACGCGCCCCTGGAGGCCAAGCTGGACTCGATCCGCAAGTTCGCCGCCGACGTCATCGAGAAGGTCTGAGGAGGCCGCAGATGAGCGGAGTGCACTGGAAGGCCACCCGCGACTCGCACCCCGCCCGCGACGCCGCCCTGGCGTCGATGGACGCGGTGTCCCGCGCGGCCAAGGACGAGTGGCTGTCGCTGTTCGCCGCGGACGCGGTCGTCGAGGACCCGGTGGGCCCCTCGGCCTTCGACCCCGACGGCAAGGGGCACCACGGCCGCGAGGCGATCTCGGCCTTCTGGGAGACCGCCATCGCGCAGGCCGAGCGCATCGAGTTCTCCATCGACGACTCCTTCGCCTGCGGCAACGAGGTCGCCAACGTCGGCACGATCACCACCCACCTGCCCGACGGCTCGACGATGGACGCCGAAGGCGTGTTCTCCTACCGCGTCGACGACGAAGGCCGCATCAAGGCCCTCCGGGCCTTCTGGGAGTTCGACCGAGCAGTGGCCACGCTGCGCTGAGCCCCCGCGATCGCACGACGGCGCCGCCCCGGACAGGGCGGCGCCGTCGTGCGTTCGGGAGGCGGGTGTTCCGAGTGTGGGACTCAGCTCGCACCGCCGCGGGTTCTGAGGCGGTTCTCCTGCGAGGACGCGCCGACGTCGTGCACGAGTCGGCGCGTCCGGAGCGGGAGGACCGCCTCAGGTTCCGCCACCCGCACCGCCTAAGACGATGCGTGCCATCCCCCTCAGCGGTACTGGACCTTGTACTCCTTGATCCCGTTGAGCCAGCCGGAGCGCAGCCGGCGGGGCTCTTCGAGCTGGCGGATGTCGGGCATGTGGTCGGCGATCGCGTTGAAGATCAGGTCGATCTCCAGCCGCGCCAGGCTCGCGCCCAGGCAGTAGTGCGCGCCCGTGCCACCGAAGCCGACGTGCGGGTTCGGGTCACGGGTGATGTCGAAGCGCTCGGGCCGGTCGAAGACCTCCGGGTCGAAGTTCGCCGAGCTGTAGAACATCCCGACCCGCTCGCCCTTCTTGATCTGCACGCCCGACAACTCGGTGTCGGCCAGCGCCGTGCGCTGGAAGGACACCACCGGGGTCGCCCAGCGGACGATCTCGTCGGCGGTCGTCTCCGGCCGCTCCCGCTTGTAGAGCTCCCACTGGTCGGGGTGCTGCATGAACGCGTGCATGCCGTGGCTGATCGCGTTGCGCGTGGTCTCGTTGCCCGCCACCGCCAACAGGATCGTGAAGAAGCCGAACTCGTCGTCGCTGAGCGCGCTGCCGTCGACATCGGCCTCGACGAGCTTGGTGACGATGTCGTCCATCGGGCACTTGCGCTTCTGGTCGGCCACGCCCATGAAGTAGCCGAGCATCTCCGCCGCGGCGGTCTGCGGGTCGATGTCGTACTCGGGGTCGTCGTAGGCGACCATCTGGTTGGACCAGTCGAAGATCTCCTTGCGGTGCTCCTGCGGCACGCCCAGCAGCTCCGCGATGGCCTGCAGCGGCAGCTCGCAGGCGATGTCGGTGACGAAGTCACCGGTGCCCGACTCCACCGCGCCGGTCGCGATCGCCTCCGCCCGCTGGTGCAGCACGTCCTTGAGGCTGTTGACCGCGCGCGGGGTGAACCCGCGGGCGACCAGGCGACGCACCTTGGTGTGCTCCGGCGGGTCGATGTTGAGCATGACGAACCGCTGCATCTCGATCTGCTCCCGCGTCATCTCCTCGTTGAAGCGGATGATCGCAGTGTTCTCGTAGGTGGAGAACACGTCGGTGCGGCGGGAGATCTCCTTGACGTCCTCGTGCCGGGTGACGACCCAGTACCCCTCGTCGTCGAACCCCGACTTCCGGAACGGCTGCTTGTTCCACCAGATCGGCGCGGTGCGCCGGAGCTCCGCGAATTCCTCCAGCGGCACCCGCTCGGAGTAGAGGTCGGGGTCGGTGAAGTCGAAGCCCTCCGGAAGGCTCGGTGCTACCACGGCTACCTCCTGCGCTGCACGAACTGAAACGAGTTCTATGTGAAGCGAACCACAAGATTCGGGCTCGGTAAACCCTTTAACCGCACTTGAATCGTGCAAGCCAAGGGACAGATCGTTCCGCTGCGGAACCGACCGTGGCATAGAGGGATAACATGTTCTAGATTCGACTGGGTAGTGATCGCGGTGAGAGGAGAATCAGGTGGGCACTCCGGTGATCGTGGAGGCGGTGCGCACGCCGATCGGCAAGCGCAAGGGCTGGCTGTCCGGGCTGCACGCCGCGGAGGTCCTCGGTTCCGCCCAGCGCGGCCTGGTGGAGCGGGCAGGCATCGATCCGGCGGCGGTGGAACAGGTCATCGGCGGCTGCGTCACCCAGGCCGGCGAGCAGGCGGGCAACGTCACCCGCACCGCGTGGCTGCACTCCGGCCTCCCCCAGGAGACCGGCTGCACCTCGATCGACGCCCAGTGCGGGTCGGCGCAGCAGTCCACCCACCTCATCGCCGGGCTCATCGCCACCGACGCCATCGAGGTCGGCATCGCCTGCGGCGTGGAGGCCATGACGCGGGTGCCGCTGGGCAGCAACATCGGCACCGACGTGGGGCTCCCGAAGCCCGACTCGTGGGACATCGACCTGCCCAACCAGTTCCTGGCCGCCGACCGCATCGCCCGCCGCCGCGGCATCACCCGGGAGGACCTGGACCGCTTCGGCGTGCGCTCGCAGGAGCGCGCGCAGCTGGCGTGGAAGAACGGCCGCTTCGACCGCGAGATCGTGCCGGTCCGGGTGGGCGACGAGGAGGTCACCCGCGACCAGGGGCTGCGCGAGACCGACCTGGAGGCGCTGGGTGGCCTCAAGCCGGTCCTCGAGGACGGCCTGCACACCGCCGGGAGCTCCTCGCAGATCTCCGACGGCGCCGCGGCGCTGCTGCTCGTGGACTCCGACCGCGCCGCGGCGCTGGGCTTGCGGCCCCGCGCCCGGATCGTCGCGCAGTGCCTGGTGGGCGCCGAGCCCTACTACCACCTGGACGGGCCGGTGCAGGCCACCGAGCGCGTGCTCGAGCGCAGCGGGATGAAGGTCGACGACATCGACGTCTTCGAGGTCAACGAGGCCTTCGCGTCGGTGGTGCTGTCCTGGGCGCAGGTGCACGGCCCGGACATGGACCGCGTCAACGTCAACGGCGGCGCCATCGCCCTCGGCCACCCGGTCGGCAGCACCGGCGCCCGCCTGCTCACCTCGGCCCTGCACGAGCTCGAGCGCCGCGACGGCACCACAGCCCTGGTCACCATGTGCGCGGGCGGCGCCCTCTCCACAGGCACCGTCCTCGAACGCCTCTGACCCTGCTCGGAGGGTGCGCGCCAACGCGGCTTCCTCACCCCCCGCCGGCGCGCACCCCTCACTCCCCACTCGCGCACTCCCTCACTCCCGACACGCGAGCACCAGGCCCTCCCCGTCCCCCACCGAAGGCCTACGACCTGCCACAACACACCCGACCGCAGCGGCCGACGCACCCTCGCGCGAGGTTCGAGTCCAGAAGTCCGGACTCGAACCTCGGCGAACTTCGGATGCCTCACCCGGACGGGTGCTCGTGAGGCGTTCAGAGCGAGTGGGGTCGCCCGGGCAGTCATCAGAGCCCGAGGCGTGTCAGGGGCGTGAGCGCTTGTGGGGGGTGTCAGAGCCCGTCAGGGTGTCAGAGCCTGTCGACGTCAGAGCGTGTCAGGGCCTGAGAACTTCTGGGCGCTGTCGGGCGTCAGAGCTCCGGGCCCTTGCCGTCGATCATGGCCTTGCCATCACCGGGTGAGGGTGTGCGCGTGGGAGGTGGTCTGAAGACCTCGCGGAGCCGCCGGTGGTCTTAGAGCCAGTCGTCGGGGGTTCCGGTGAGGAAGTCCTCCGGCCAGTACTGGGCGGGCGTGGTGGGCCGGGTGATGCCGGTGTAGGCGCCCTTGTAGAACAGCAACGGGTCTTCGCCGGTCGCTTCACCGAGGGTGCGGACCCGGCCGACGACGATGTGGTGGTCACCGCCGTCGAGCACCGACTCCACCGCGCAGTCCAGCCAGGTGAGGGCGCCGTCGAGGACCGGGGCTCCCGACGGCGCAGGAGTCCAGTCGAGGCCGGCGAACTTGTCCTCACCCCTGCGGCCGAAGACGGCGGAGACCTCGCGCTGCCCGGCCGCCAGGACGTTGACGCAGAAGTGCCCGGCCCTCTCGATCAACGGCCACGTCCGGGACGTCCTGCCCGGGCAGAACAGCACCAGCGGCGGGTCGAGGGACAGCGCTGAGAAGGACTGGCAGGCGAACCCCACCGGCTCGCCGTCGCACTCGGCGGTCACGACCGCGACGCCGGTGCAGAAGTGCCCGAGCGTGCGCCGGAACGCGGCGCCGTCGACCTCGGTGACCACGGCTTCCACCTCGTTCCCCCTCACTGCCCCGGCGGGCGGTTGCCGACGGAGAAGTCGTGGCCCCACAGGCTCACCGCCGTGCTCTCGCGGGCGATCCAGTCCTCGTCGTCGACCTGCCGTCCCTCGCACCCGAACTCGACGTCGAAGCCGCCGGGGGTCTTCATGTAGAAGGACAGCATGAGGTCGTTGACGTGGCGGCCCAGCGTGGCCGACATCGGCACCTTCCGGCGGTAAGCCCGGTCGAGGGTCAGCCCGACGTCGTCGACGTCCTCGACCTCCACCATGAGGTGCACGATGCCGCTGGGCGTGGGCATCGGCAGGAACGCCAAGCTGTGGTGCCGCGGGTTGCAGCCGAAGAACCGCAACCACGCCGGATCGCCGTCCGACGGGCGACCGACGAGCTCGGGCGGCATCCGCATCGAGTCACGCAGCTTGAACCCGAGCACGTCGCGGTAGAACCGCAACGCCGCCTCGTCGTCGTGGGTGGACAGCACCACGTGCCCCAGGCCCTGCTCGCCGGTGACGAAGGTGTGCCCGTAGGGGCTGACGACGCGGCGGTGCTGCAACGCCGCGCCGTGGAAGACCTCCAGCTCGTTGCCCGACGGGTCGCTGAAGCGGATCAGCTCCGCCACCCGCCGGTCGGCCAGCTCCTCCTTCGTCGCCTCCTTGAACGGGATGCCGTTGGCGCTCAACGAGTCCCGCACTTCCTGCAGTCCTGCTGCGTGCTCGGCCTCCCAGCCCGCCTGCAGCAGCCGGTCCTGCGATCCGGGCACGATGACCAGCCGCGCCGGGAAGTCGTCCATGCGGAAGTACAACGCGTTCGGGTCGCTCCCGCTGCCCTCGACCATGCCGAGGACCTTCAGGCCGTAGGTCCGCCACGCCTCGATGTCGGTGGCCTCGATGCGCAGATACCCGAGCGAGCGAATCCCCATCGGACTACCTCCCTTTTGCCGGCTAGTTGAGCAGGAAATCCCGGGTCAGCTTGTTGAATTCCTCGAACTTCTCCAGCTGGGCCCAGTGGCCACAGCCGCCGAACACGTGCAGCTGGGCGCGCGGGATCAGCTTGAGCGCCACCAGAGCCCCGTCGAGCGGGTTGACCCGGTCCTCCCGGCCCCAGATCAGCAGCACGCGCTGGCGCAGCTTGTAGGCCTCGCGCCACAGCAAGCCCTCTTCGAAGGTCTCAGGCTGGGCGAAGGACTTGCCCATCGCCTTCATCGCGGCGAGCGATTCGGGGGCACTCGCCGCGGCGAAGCGCTCCTCGACCAGCTCCTCGGTGATCAGCGACTGGTCGTGGACCATCGTGCGCAAGAAGGCTTCGAGCTTCTCCTTGGTCGGGCCGGGTGGCGCCCCGAACTGCCCGAGCCGCTGCACGCCCTCGGTCGGGTCCGGCGCGAACACGTTGAGGCTCAACCCACCCGGGCCCATCAGCACCAACCGGCCCGCGCGGCCCGGGTGGTCCAGCGCGAACCGCACCGCGGTGCCGCCGCCGAGCGAGTTGCCCAGCAGGTGCGCCTTCTGAATGCCCAGCGCGTCGAAGAGCTCCTTCAACGCGCTCGCGCTGTGGGTGAAGTACTGGCCGTGCTCGGTCGGCTTCGAGGACGTGCCGAATCCGGGTTGGTCCACGGCGATGACGTGGAACTCCTCGGCGAACGCCGCGATGTTGCGGCTGAAGTTGCTCCACGCCGACGCCCCGGGGCCGCCGCCGTGCAACATGACCACAGTGGACCCGTTGCCGACCCCGGCTTCGTGGTAGTGCAGGGTCAGCCCCGAGGGCAGCGTCGCGTCTTGGCTCTTGATCTCCACCATCAGACCATCGAATCCTTCACCGGGATGCCGAACTCTCCGCTGCCGAACATCGTGTACGCGCGCTCGGCGTCGTTGGCCGCGTGCACCCGGCCGGCGTGCGCGTCGCGCCAGAACCGCTGGATCGGCGTGCCCGCCTGCAGCGCCCGGCCACCGGAGTTCTCGAAGAGCCGGTCGACCGCGGAGATCGCCCGCGCGGTGCCGCGCACCTGGTCACGCCTGGCCTTGAGCCGCAACGACATCGGCACCTCCTCCCCTGCCTGCAGCAACGCCAGCTCCTCGGCGATGTTGGTGGAGAGCTGCAGCCACGCGGCGTCGATCTCGCTGGCCGCCTCGGCGATGCGGACCTTGGCGAACGGGTCGTCCTTGGCCTGCTCACCGGCGTAGGCGGCGCGGACCCGCTTGGCCTGGTGCTCGACGTGCGCGTCGTAGGCGCCCTGCGCCATGCCGATGATCGGCGCGGTGATCGTGGACGGGTGGACGGTCCCCCACGGCAGCCGGTACAGCGGCGCGGTGTTGATCTCGTGGCCCGGGCACTGCGTCTTCGACATCGCCATGAAGCTCAACGCCCGGTGCGACGGGACGAACACGTCGTCCACCACGATGTCGTTGCTGCCCGTGCCGCGCAGACCGACGGTGTCCCAGACGTCGTTGACGGTGTAGTCGCCCAGCGGCAGCAGGTAGGTGCAGAAGTCGACCATCTTGCCGTCGTCGTCGAGGGCGGGCCCGCCGACGAACACCCAGCTGGCGTGGTCGCACCCGGAGGAGAAGCTCCACTTGCCCGACAACCGGTAACCGCCGTCGACGACGGTGGCCTTGCCCATCGGTGCGTAGGACGAGGAGATCCTGGTGTTCGGGTCCTCACCCCAGACGTCCTCCTGGGCCTGCTGCGGGAACAGCGCCAGGTGCCAGGGGTGCACGCCCAGGATGGAGGCGACCCAGCCGGTCGAACCGCAGGCGCTGGCGATGAGCTTGACCGCGGTGTAGAACTCCACCGGGTCGGCCTCGTGGCCCCCGTAGCGCTTGGGTTGCAGCAGCGCGAAGAAGCCCGCCTCCTGCAGTTCGGCGATCGTCTCCGCCGGGATCTTGCGGTCGTCCTCAGCCTGCTGCGCTCGATCCCGCAGCGCGGGAAGCAGTTTGCGCACTGCTTCGAGAACTTCGGTGCTGTCGCTCATGCAGCGCTCCTACTCACTCGGCCTTCTCGCGCTGCAGTTCCAGCGCGATGTCGATCAGCTGGTCCTCCTGGCCGCCGACGAGCTTGCGCTCCCCGGCCCGGACCAGCAGTTGCGCCTGGCTCACGCCGTAGCGTTCGGCCTGGTTCGCGGCGTGCTTGAGGAAGCTGGAGTACACCCCGGCGTAGCCCATCATCAGCGCGGAGCGGTCGAGCAGGCACTCCTCCGGCATCGCCGGGCGCACCACGTCCTCCGCGGCGTCGGCGATGGCGAAGAAGTCCACGCCGGTGCGGAACCCGAGCTTGTCGCACACCCCGACGAACGCCTCCACCGGCGTGTTGCCGGCCCCGGCCCCGAACCGCCGTGCGCTGCCGTCGATCTGGACGGCACCGGCGCGGGCGGCGGCGACGGAGTTGGCCACGCTCACCCCGAGGTTCTCGTGCCCGTGGAAGCCGATCTGCGCCTCGCCACCGATCTCGGCGTCGATGGCCGCGACCCGCTCGGTGACCTGCTCGAGCACCAGCGCTCCGGCGGAGTCGACGACGTGAACGCACTGGCAGCCGGCGTCGACCATGATCCGCGCCTGCTTGGCCAGCACCTCCGGCGGCTGGGAGTGGGCCATCATGAGGAACCCGACGGTCTCCATGCCCTGCTCGCGCGCCAGCCCGAAGTGCTGCACCGACACGTCGGCCTCGGTGCAGTGGGTGGCGATCCGGCACACCGACGCGCCGTTGTCGCGCGAGATGACGATGTCGTCGGTGACGCCCACGCCGGGCAGCATGAGCACCGCGATCTTGGCGTGGCGCGCGGTCTCCGCCGCGAGGGTGATCAGCTCTTGCTCGGGCGTGCGCGAGAAGCCGTAGTTGAACGAGGACCCGCCGAGCCCGTCGCCGTGGGTCACCTCGATCACCGGGACCCCGGCGCCGTCGAGCGCCGTGACGATGTCGCGCACCTCGTCGGCGGTGAACTGGTGGCGCTTGTGGTGCGAGCCGTCGCGCAACGAGGTGTCGGTGATGCGCAGGTCCAGCTCGTCGCTGTAGGTCTTGGGCAGTCCGGTCACCGCGCGGCCTCCTTCTGCAGCGCCCCGGTGCGGGCGAGTCCTTCGCCGACCCGCACGGCGGCGGCGGTCATGATGTCGAGGTTCCCGGAGTACTTGGGCAGGAAGTCGCCCGCGCCTTCAACTTCGACGAACACCGCCACGCGGGCCTGACCACCGGTGACGGCCGAGGGCGGGTCGAACTGCGGCTCGGAGAGCAGCCGGTACCCGGGGACGTACTCGGCGATGTCGCGGGCCATCCTCGTGATCGACTCACCGATGGCGTCGGTGTCGGCGTCGGGCGGGATGGCGCAGAAGATGGTGTCCCGCATGATCATCGGCGGGTCGGCGGGGTTGAGCACGATGATGGCCTTCCCGCGCTCAGCTCCGCCGATGACCTCGATGCCCTTGGAGGTGGTGCGGGTGAACTCGTCGATGTTCGACCGCGTTCCGGGCCCGGCCGACACCGAGGCCACGGAGGCGACGATCTCGGCGTAGGCGACCGGGACCACCCGCGACACGGCGTGCACGATCGGGATGGTGGCCTGCCCGCCGCAGGTGATGAGGTTGATGTTGGGCGCGTCGAGGTGCTCGTCGATGTTGACCGGTGGCACCACGTAGGGCCCGACCGCGGCCGGGGTGAGGTCGATGGCGCGGATGCCGCGCTCGGCGTAGCGCGGGGCGTTGGCCTTGTGCACGTAGGCCGAGGTCGCCTCGAAGACCAGGTCCGGAGTTCCGTTGTCCAACAACCAGCCCACGCCTTGGGAGCTGGTCGCCACGCCCAGGTCGGCGGCTCGGCGCAGACCGTCGCTGTCCGGGTCGATGCCGATCATCCAGGCCGGTTCGACGTCCTTCGAGCGGCTGAGCTTGTAGAGCAGGTCGGTGCCGATGTTGCCCGACCCGACGATGGCCGCCTTCGCGGTCATGACGCCCCTCCTGTGATGAGTAGAAGTCGTTGTGCACACCGGTCTTTCGCGCGACCGGAAGCGGCGGTGACTGCGCTGTCCACAACACCCCCTAGGGTTTCGCGGTGAGGCCGACGGTGCCGAGACCGGAGAACTCGGCCTGGAAGGTGTCCCCCGGCCGCAGGTCGATGGCGCGGGTGCAGGAGCCGGGCAGCACGACGTTGCCCGCCTGCAGCCGCACCCCGAAGCCGGCGACCTTGTTGGCCAGCCAGGCCACGGCGGTCGCGGGGTTGCCCAGCACCGCGTCCGAGCGGCCCTCCGCGACGACCTCGCCGTTGCGGTGCAGCACGGCTTCGATGCCGCGCGGGTCGAGCTCGCCGGGAGCCACGCGTGCCGCACCGAGCACGAAGCCGGCGGAGGAGGCGTTGTCGGCGATGGTGTCGGCGATCCCGATGCGCCAGTCCTGGATGCGGCTGTCGATCAGCTCGATCGAGGGGATCAGCGCCTCGGTGCGCTCCAGCACGCCTTGCTCGTCACAACCCGGTGGGACGTCCTCGGCCAGCAGGAACCCGACCTCGACCTCCACCCGCGGGTAGCAGTAGGCGCGCGCGTCGATCGGCACGTCCTCGGCCAGCCGCATGTCGGTCAGCAGGTGCCCGTAGTCCGGTTCGTCGACGCCCATCATCTGCTGCATCGCCGGCGAGGACAGCCCCACCTTGTGCCCGGCGACCGGACTGCCGCGGCGGCGGATGTTGATCAGCTGGATCTGGTAGGCGTCGACCACGTCGATGTCCGGGTGCGACTCGACCAGCGGCGGGACCGGTTCCCGCTCGCGCTCCGCCCGCCACAACCGCTCGGCGAGCCCTTCCCGGGTCTCGGCGCTGAGCATGCGACCTCCACGAACACCGACTGGAACAGGTTCCCATTCGCAGAGGAACCGGTTCACGTGCAACTTCACGCCACATCATACCGCCCGAAGCGGGAAAATCTATAACATGTTTCAGTTGGTTGTCAGCACGAGGCCGCTGGTGGGGACGCCGGTGCCCGCGGTCACCAGGACGTTGTCGACCTCGTCGACCTGGTTGACCGCCGTGCCGCGGACCTGGCGGACCGCTTCGGCGATGCCGTTCATCCCGTGGACGTAGGCCTCCCCCAGCTGCCCGCCGTGGGTGTTGAGCGGCAACCGCCCGCCGTGCTCGATCGCGCCGTCGGCGATGAAGTCCTTGGCCTCACCCCGCCCGCAGAAACCCAGCTCCTCGAGCTGGACCAGCACGAACGGCGTGAAGTGGTCGTAGAGGACCCCCACCTGCACGTCCTGCGGCCCGAGGCCGGACTGCTCCCACAGCTGCCGCGCCACCACGCCCATCTCGGGCAGGCCGGTGAGCTCGTCGCGGTAGTAGCTGGTCATGGTGAACTGGTCCGGTCCGCTGCCCTGCGCCGCCGCGGCCACGACCGCGGGTGGCTGCGCGAGGTCCCGGGCCCGCTCCAGGCTGGTGACCACCAGCGCCACACCGCCGTCGCTCTCCTGGCAGCAGTCCAGCAACCGCAGCGGTTCGGTGATCCACCGCGAGTTCTGGTGGTCCTCCAGCGTGATCGGCCGCTCGTAGAACCAGGCGTTCGGGTTGGTGGCGGCGTGCTTGCGGTCGGCGACCGCGATGCGGCCGAAGTCCTCGCTGGTCGCGCCGTACTCGTGCATGTACCGGCGGGCGAACATGGCCACCTGCGCGCCCGGCGTGCCCAGGCCCATCGGGTAGGACCAGCTGTTGTCCAGGCCCGTCGAGGTGGCTTGCCCGGACAAGCCGGCGTTGAACTGGCCGAACCGCTGCCCCGAGCGCTCGTTGAACGCCCGGTAGCAGACCACGACCTCGGCCATCCCGGTCGCCACGGCCATGGCCGCCTGCTGCACGGTGGCGCAGGCGGCGCCGCCGCCGTAGTGGATGCGGCTGAAGTAGCTCAAGTGCGGGATGCCGACCTCTCGGGCCACCGCCACCTCGGTGTTGGTGTCCATCGTGAAGGTGACCAGCCCGTCCACGTCGGACGGTTCCAGCCCGGCGTCGGCGAGCGCGCCGCGCACGCACTCGGCGGCCAGCTGCAGCTCGCTGCGCCCGGAGTCCTTGGAGAACTCGGTCGCGCCGATGCCGGCGATCGCGGTCGTACCTGAGATCATCGGGTCACCTCCGGCAGCTCCAGCCGCACGCGGCCGGTGACGTGCGTGCCGAGCTGGTTTCGGCCCAGCACCTCGACGACGAACACGTCGTCGCTCCGTTCGAGCACCTGGCCGTGCAGGGTCAGCGTGTCGTAGGCGTAGCAGGGCACGCCGAGCTTGATCGACACCCCGCGCACCAGCGCCTCCGGGCCCGCCCAGTCGGTGACGTAGCGCTGCACCAGTCCCGTCGTGGTGAGGATGTTGAGGAAGATGTCCTGAGACCCCTTGGCCTGCGCCAGGTCCCGGTCGTGGTGCACGTCCTGGAAGTCCCGGGTTGCGATCGCCGTGCTGACGATGAAGGTCGGGGTCGCCTCGATGCGCTCCTCGGGCAGCGCGTCGCCGATGGCGACCTCGTCCGCCCGACGTGTCCGTGTCAGGGTCATGCCTTCTCCAGTGCTCTGCGGGGGCACCCGCACCGGTCGGACGGAAGAGCGGTCGCTGCGCGGTGGCCGCTCACAGGTCCTCCGCAGGGGTCCAGTACGGCAGGGTCAGTTCGTCGTCGACGCGCTGGTAGGCCACCCGGACGCGCTGCCCGACCTCCACCGCCTCGGGGTCGACGTCGTGCAGTTCGCCGAGGACCCGCACGCCCTCGTCGAGTTCGACCAGGGCGATCACCAGCGGGAGCTGCTTGCCGGGGATCGCCGGCCGGTGGTGCACGACGTAGCTGTAGACCTCGCCGAGGCCGCCGGAGACCAGGTGGGTCCGCTTGGTGGCCCCGCACTCCGGGCACATCGGACCCGGCGGGTGCCGCAGCAACCCGCACCCGCCGCAGCGCTGGATGCGCAGTTCGCCGACCGCAGTGCCCTCCCAGAAGTAGGCCGTGTCGCGGTTGATCGCGGGGCGGATGACCTCGGCCGGCGGTTCCGGTTCAGGCGAGGGCCCCGGGTTCTCGGCTTCAGCGGGCCGGAACTTCAGGACCCGGAACATCATCTCGGCGACCGGCTCGTCGCCGACGTACCAGGTGTTGCGGGTGGTGACGAACCAGCCCTCGCCGAGCCCGGTCTTCTTCGGGCCCACCACCGAGTCGAGCTTGGTGGTGACCGTGACGTGCTCGTCGTGCCGCAGGTAGCGGTGGTAGGTCTGGTCGCAGTTGGTGGCCACGACCGAGACGTAGCCGGCCTCGTCGAGCGCGCCCATCATGGCGTAGAGCGGGTCATCGGGATCGCGCTGCGGGTTCAGCCCGCCCATCGTCCACACCTGGGCCATCGCCGGCGGCGCCACGAGTCCACCGTGGACGGACTGCGCCGCGGCCTCGGGGTCGGTGTAGACCGGGTTGGCGTCGCGCATCGCCTCGACCCAGTTGTTGATCATCGGCAGGTTCACCGGATCGCGGGCAGGGCGCGGCGCGCTGGAACCGCCCTCGGCGATCCGCTTCGCCTCCGCCCGGATCTCGTCGGCTTCGGTGGCGGTACTGGTCATGTCACTCCCATTCCTCAGCGCGGGACCCGCGGCAGTCCCAGACCTGCCGTGGCGATCAGCTCCCGCTGGACCTCGCTGACGCCGCCGCCGAACGTCAGCACGAGGTTCCGCTTGGCCTGAACGTCCAGCCAGTGCAGTAGTTCTGCGGTTTCCTCATCGGACGGGTCGCCGTGGCGACCGACGATCTCCTCCAGCTCACGACCCAGCGCCTGCACGGTCTCGGACGAGAACACCTTGGTCGCCGAGGCGTCGGCGACCTCCACCGGGCCGAGCGAGGCCGACGCGGCGACCTGCCAGTTGAGCAGCTCGTTGACCCGTTCGAAGGCCCGCACCCGCGCGAGGGCCCGGCGCACGTCGTCGTGTTCGAGCAGTCCGCGTTCGCGCGCCCACGCGTGCACGCGCTCGCGCAACCCGCCGGTGCGGCCCGAGGGGCCGAGCATGACGCGCTCGTGGTTGAGCTGGGTCGTGATCAGCTTCCAGCCCTGGTCCTGCTCCCCGACCAGCATCGAGGCCGGAACGCGCACGTCGTTGTAGTAGGTGGCGTTGACGTGGTGCGACCCGTCGGCGGTGATGATCGGCGTCCACGAGTACCCGGGATCGCTGGTGTCGACGATGAGGATCGAGATGCCCTTGTGCTTGGGCGCGTCGGGGTTGGTGCGGCAGGCCAGCCAGAGGTAGTCGGCGTCGTGGCCGCCGGTGGTGAAGATCTTCTGGCCGTTCACCACGTAGTCGTCGCCGTCGCGGACGGCGGTGGTGCGCAACGAGGCGAGGTCGGTGCCCGCTTCGGGTTCGCTGTAGCCGATGGCGAAGTGCACGTCCCCGGCGAGGATCTTGGGCAGGAAGAAGGACTTCTGCTCCTCGGTGCCGTAGGTCTGCAGCGTCGGCCCGACGGTCTGCAAGGTCACCGACGGCAGCTGCACGTCCGCCCGGGCGGCCTCGTTGGCGAAGATGTACTGCTCGACGTCGCCGAAGCCCCGACCGCCGTACTCCTCGGGCCATCCCACACCGAGCCAGCCGTCCCGCCCCATCCTGCGCACCACCGCGCGGTGCGCCTCGTCGTGGCGGTCGACCGCGAGCGCGGCGCGCTCTTCGGCGGTGACGAGGTTGGTGAAGTACTCGCGCAGCTCGGCCTGCAACGCCCGCTGCTCCTCGGTGAGTTCGATGAACACGACCCCTCCTCAGGCGTGTCGGGCGAGGACGTCGACGCGGTGGGCGGCCCCACCTGCGAGCCGCGCGAGGTCCTTGACCTGCGAGTAGTAGCGGTGCATCGGGTAGGTGATGTCCACGCCGAGCCCGCCGTGCAGGTGGTGGCAGGTGTGCATCGCCGCGGGCGCCTGGTCGGCGAGCCAGAACGCCGCGACGTCGAGGTCCTCGCCGGCGTCGCGTCCGGTCCCCAACCGCCAGCACGCCGACAGCGCGGCCAGGTGCAGGGTGCGGTTGACGACGTAGACGTCGGCGATCTGCTGCGCGACGGCCTGGAACGCGGCGAGCGGTTTGCCGAACTGGTGACGGGTGCGCAGGTGCTCGGCGGTGAGCTCGAGCGCCCCGGCCACGACACCGTCGCCCAACGCGCACATGCCCGCGAGCGCGCAGGCGTGCACGTCTGCCAGCAGCGCTTCCCCTGGGGCACCGAGGAGTTCGCAGTCGACGTCGTCGAGCCCGACCACCCACTCGGTGCCCGCCGAGGACGTGACCGAGTGCAGCGTGACACCGTCGGCGTGCGGGTCCACGAGCACGATCGCCGGCCCGTCCCCGGTGCTCGCCGAGACGAGCAGGCGGTGCGCGGTGTCGGCGTGCAGCACCCCGGTCTTGCGCCCGGTCACGCGCGAGTTCCGCAGCACCGCCCCGGGTTGCGCGGGCAGCGGCTTCGAGGGCTCGTTGAGCGCGGCGCTGAAGACGCGGTCCGGTTCGGCGAGCAGCCGGTCCTGCTGGGCCTCGTCGGCGTGCCGCGCGAGGGGCAGCACCCCGAAGGCCAGGGTGGCCAACGCCGGGACGGCGACGCCGGCCTTGCCGATCTCGGTGAGCACCAGGCCGACCTCCAGGGGGCCGAGCCCCGCGCCGCCCAGCCGCTCGGGGACCGGCAGCGACAGCAGGCCCGCTTCTCCCAGCGCCTTCCACACCGAATCGTCGAAACCGATTCCAGTTGAGGCGGATGCCCGCTCGGTCTCCCGCGTCAGCACTTCAGCCGCGAGATCCCGCACTGCCTGCTGCGTCTCTCCGAGCGTGAACTCCATCCCGCCCCCTCGACCGACCCCGGTCTCGTTGTGAAACTTGTTCTAGTTCTACCGCCTCGGCGTCCTCCCGCGCAAGACGCCGGAACCGGCTCTCCCGGGCGCCTCGGCGACACGCCGCGCCTGCGTCAGCGAGGGAGTCCCAGGATCCGTTCGGCGATGACGTTGAGCAGGATCTGAGTCGTGCCCCCGGCGATCGACAGGGCGCGGGTGAGCAGCACCTCGTGCACCGGTTCGGCTTCCACCACCAGCGCCTCGATGCCGAGCACCTCGGTGCCGAGCTCGGCGACGCTCTGGCGGTGCCAGACGCCCAGCAGCTTCTCGACGCTGGACTCCGCGCCCGGTCCCCGCCCCTGCAGGCTGCGCAGCGTGGCGCGCAACCGCAGCAGCGATCCGGTCAGGCCCTCGACGACGGCGGCGCCGAGGCGTTCGCGCATCGACGGGTCGGCGTCGCCGGAGGCGGCCAGCAGCCGCTCGACCTCCTGCCCGATGCTGGACCCGCCGCCGAGCGCGACGCGCTCGTTGGCCAGTGTGGTGCGCGCGAGCTTCCAGCCCTGACCGGGTTCAGCGACCAGGCACTCGTCGGGGACGAAGACCTCGTCGAGGAACACCTCGTTGAACCGCTCCACGCCGGTGATCTCGCGCAACGGGCGGACCGTGACGCCCTCGGAGCGCATGTCGACCAGGAAGTAGCTGATGCCGCGGTGCTTCGGCGCGTCCGGGTCGGTGCGGGCCAGGCAGATCCCCCAGTCGGCCTCCTGCGCCAGCGAAGTCCACACCTTCTGGCCGGTGAGCCTCCACCCGCCGTCGACGCGCTCGGCCTTGGTGCGCAAGCCGGCGAGGTCGGAACCGGCGCCGGGCTCGGAGAACAGCTGGCACCACGTGATCTCGCCGCGCAAGGTCGGCCAGACGAACCGCTCGCGCTGGGCGTCCGTGCCGTGCTCGACGATGGTCGGCACGGCCCAGTTGCCCACCACCATGTCGGGTCGGCTCACACCCGCGCGGTCGAGCTCGTCGTCGATGAGCAGTTGCTCGTGGGGACTCGCGCCGCAGCCGTAAGGGCGGGGCCAGTGCGGGGCGAGGTAACCGGTCTCGGCGAGCCGGATCCGCTGCTGTTGAGGGGGAAGCGCGGCGATCTCCTCGACCGCGCTGCGGATCTCACCACGCCGCGCCTCGGGAAGTTCGGCCGACAGGCTCAGCCGCCGGCGCGCTCCGGAGGCCGACAGCTCCGCGACGCGGCGGCGCCAGCCGGCGGGCCCGCCGACGGTCTGCCGCAGCGCCAGCGCACGGCGGAGGTAGAGGTGGGCGTCGTGCTCCCAGGTGAAACCGATGCCGCCGAGCACCTGGATGCAGTCCTTGGCGACCTCGACCGCGGAGTCGAAGACGGCGGCCGCGGCCACGGCGGCGGCCAGCGGGTGCTCGTCGGGGGCGTCCTCGGCCGCGCGGGCGGCGTCCCACGCCAACGCGGTTGCCTTCTCCACCTCGCAGAGCATCCGGGCGCAGAGGTGCTTGACGGCTTGGAACGAGCCGATGACCTGGCCGAACTGCTCGCGAGTGCCCGCGTAGTCGACCGCCGTGCGCAGGCACCAGCCCGCGATCCCGGCGGCTTCGGCGGCGGCGAGCGTGACGGCGAGGTTCCGCACGTCGCGCTCCACCACGGCCGCCGCGGGCACGGTGACCTCGTGCAGCACGACCTCGGCGACCGGCCGGGACAGGTCCAGCGACGGGCGCGGGGTGCGCTCGGCCTGGTCAGCGGGCAGCAGGAACCAGACCTCGCGGTCACCGGCGCGCGCCGGCAGCAGCAGGTGGGTCACCCCCACCGCCCCCGGGACGGCCGCGATGCGGCCGGACACCACCAGCCCGTCGGCAGTGTCGGTGGCCACCAGCTCACCGGGGTCCAAGGAAACAGCGGCGGTGGCCCGACCTTCGGCGAAGTCGGCATCGCCGAGCAGCGCCACGGCCACGGCGGTGGACCACACCGGTCCGGGCACCAACGCGTCGGCGGCCTGCTCCACGCCCGCGGCGAGGTCGGCCAGCGTGCCGATCCGCTCGGTGATCAGGGAGAACAGTCCGATCTCGGTCAGGCTGACCCAGGACTCCTGCTCGTGCCAGATCGGGGCCTCGGCGCCCTCCAGCTTGCGCACCGCACCGGTGCCCAGCCCTTCGGCCCAAGACCGGATGGACTCCTGCAGGGCCCGCTGCTCCTCGGTGATCGCGATCGGCACAACGCCTCCTCGTCCGCGCCCGCACTGCGAGAATTAGAACATGTTCTAACAAGCTAGCGGGTGGACCGGGTACCCTGCAACGCGCACCAGCAGCGACGTGAGAAGAGGCACCACCCGTGACGCAGGGATCGACCACCGACCGCGAGCACCACCCGTCGATGACTGCGGAGCTGCTCTACCTCGCCGAGCAGGCGACCGGGTTCATGCCGACCGACGAAGGCCTGGCGCTGCACGAGACCGCCGTGGCGCACCTGGGCGAGGGCGTGGGCGTCGAGATCGGCACCTACTGCGGGAAGTCCACGATCTTCCTGGGCGCGGCCGCGCGCCGCACCGGCGGCCGGATCGTCACCATCGACCACCACCGGGGCTCGGAGGAGCACCAGCCGGGCTGGGAGTACCACGACCCGACGCTGGTCGACCCCGCGGTCGGCAAGCTCGACACGCTCGGCGAGTTCCGCCGCACCCTCGCCCGCGCCGGGCTGGAGGACGAGGTCACCGCGGTCGTCGGCCGCTCCACGGACGTCGCGGCCTTCTGGCGGACTCCGCTGACGTTGCTGTTCATCGACGGCGGCCACACCGAGCAGGCGGCGATCACCGACTACGAGGGCTGGGCGCACTGGCTCGCCCCGGGCGGTGCCCTGGTCATCCACGACGTCTTCCCCAACCCCGAGGACGGCGGCCAGGCCCCCTACAACATCTACCGCCGCGCCCTGGACACCGGCGCCTTCACCGAAAGCCGCCACACCGGCTCCATGCGAGTCCTCGAACGCACCTCAGGCACCCCGGGCTCCCTCCCCTGACAACGCCGCGGACCTCCAGCCGTGCCGTGCCCCCACTGACCCCGAACGGTCGAACTTCGCGAGAAGCTCGACCGTGCAGCGCACCCCTCGAACTTCGCGAGAACTTCGAGACCCCACCCTCACGACCAGGCACTACACGCCCGAGCACGGGCGAAGGATCCAACTTCGCGAGAAGTTCGACGGTGCGGCGCGCCCCTCGAAAATCGCGCGAAGTTCGAGGTTCCGCCCCTCTGACCACGTGATGCGCGGCCGGATGCGGGGAAGGGTGCGGGGTCCACGCGGGGGGTGGGGTGTTGTGGACGTTCGAAATCCGCGCGAAGTTCGAGGGGTGGCGCCCTGCGCAGGGGAGGCACGACCGAGCGCGGGGTGTCCGGTGCGGTCCTCGGACGGCGCAACCCCACTCGACCAGGTGGGGTCCGCTGGTCGAGTGGGGTTGTCGGCGTGTCAGCGGGTGCGCTCGTACTCGCAGCAGGAGGCGTTCTCCACCGGGAGGCCGGTGGGGAGGTCGTCACCCCGGAAGACGCCGTTGCCCCGACTGGTCCGGGTCACGGCGTCGGCGGCGAGGATGACCGCCGCGGCGGTCCAGGACGACTGCTCCTCCGGCCAGCGCTTCCCGTCCGCGAAGACGTAGCCCGTCCAGTAGGAGCCGTCGGGATCGCGCAGGTGCTGCATCGCGGCGAGCTGCTGCACCGCGCGGTCGTGCTCGCCCAGGGCGTCGAGGGACAGCACCAGCTCGCAGGTCTCGGCCCCGGTGACCCACGGGTGGTCGTCGACGCAGCGGATGCCGAGGCCCTCGACGACGAAGTCGTCCCAGCGCTCGTCGATGCGCCGCCGACCGTCCTCGCCTCGGACCGCACCGCCCAGGATCGGGTAGTACCAGTCCATCGAGTACCGCGTCTTCGGCGTGAACGCCTCCGGGTGCTGGCGCAGCGCGTGCCCGAGGTGGCCGACGGCCACCTCCCAGCTCGGCTGCGGCACCCCGACGTGCTCGGCCAGCGCCAGCGCGCACCGCAGGCTCTGGTGGACGCTGGAGCTGCCCGACAGCAGAGCCTCCCCGGTGGGGCCGGCTTCGCCGATGCCCCAGTCGATCTCGCCCCGCGGGTGCTGCGCGGTGAGCACGAAGTCGACGGCGTCGCGCACCACCGGCCACATCCGCTCGGCGAACGAGTCGTCACCGGTGATCAGCACGTGGTGCCACACGCCCACGGCCGGGTAGGCGCAGTAGTTGGTGTCGGCACCGGCGTCCTCCACGACGCCGTCGCGCACCTGCAGCGGCCAGGAACCGTCGGCGCGCTGGGTGCGGCGCAGCCACTCGTAGGCGCGTTCGGCTTCGGTGAGCTGGCCGACCACGGACAACGCCATCGCGCACTCGACGTGGTCCCACGGGTCGGTGTGACCGCCCGGGAACCACGGGATCTCCCCGGAAGGGAGCTGCACGGAGGCGATGGCCTTGCCGGTCTGGACGAGCGCTTCAGCGGAGACGACACCCGGCAGCTCAGGCGCGGGCACTGGCCGCTCCCGGCTTGCCCAGGTAGATCGCGATGCTCTTGCCCGCGACGGGGTTGAGCAGCTTCTCGGCGGTCCGCGAGATCCACGGCGCCTTCATCATGTCCCACACCAGGAACGCGTGGTAGGCCTTGGCCAACGGGTGGTCGTCGTTGTCGGTTCCCACCGCGCACTTGATCCACCAGTACGGCGAGTGCAGCGCGTGCGCGTAGTCGCGGAAGGCGTAGCGCAGCCCGGCGTCGGTGAGCTTGCCGATGAGCTCCTGGGCGGAGTAGATCCGCACGTGCCCGCCCTCGACCTGGTGGTACTCGTCCGACAGCGCCCAGCAGATCCGCTCCGGCCAGGCGCGCGGGACGGTGACCACGACGCGCCCGCCGGGCTTGACCACCCGGACGAGCTCGCGCATCGCCTTCTCGTCCTCGGGGATGTGCTCCAGGATCTCCGAGGCGATGACGACGTCGAACTCGCCGTCGGCGAACGGCAGGGCCAGCGCGTCACCGGAGACGGTCTGGGCCTTGGCGCCCTCGGGCACCTCGCCCTCGTCCTTCATGGCGGCGAACATCGCAGCCACGTTCTCCAGCTCCTCGACGTCCTGGTCGAAGGCGGTGACGTCGGTGCCGCGCCGGTACAGCTCGAAAGCGTGCCGACCGCCGCCGCAGCCGAGGTCCAGCACCCGCTGTCCCGGCCCCACACCGAGCCTGTCGAAGTCCACCGTCAGCAACGCGTTGCTCCCTTCCCAGCGCGCGAGCTGCGCGCGATCGCTTCGGCGTAGCAGTCGACGGTCGCCGCTGCCACGGATTTCCAGCTGTAGCGCGCGAGCACCCGCTCGCGCCCGTTGGCGCCGAGCCGCGCGCGGCGCTCCGGCGAGTCCAGCAGCCGCACCAGCGCGTCGGCCAGCGCTTCGGCATCACCTGGCGGCACCAGGTCGGCGCACTCCCCGTCCGGCCCGGCGACCTCGGGGATGGCTCCGGCACGGCTGGCGACCAGCGGGGTGCCGCAAGCCATCGCCTCCACCGTCGGGAGCGAGAACCCTTCGTAGAGCGAGGGAACGCAGGCGACCTCGGCGGACCCGAACAGCTCGGCCAGCTCCTCGTCGCTGATGCCCTTGACGGTGCGCACCACGTCGCCGATGGCCAGTTCCTCGATGCGCTGCTCGGTCGGTCCACCGGGGGTCAGCTTGCTGACGAGCACCAGCTCGACCTCGCGCTCGGTGCGCAGCTTCGCGACCGCCTCCAGCAGCGTCCCGACACCCTTCATCGGGGTGTCGGCGCTGGCCATGGCCACGATCCGGCCGGGAACCCGCGGCTTCGCGGGCGGGGTGAACACCTCGGCGTCCACGCCCAGCGGCACCACGCGCAGCTGCTCGGGGCTGACGCCGAAGTCGTCACGGATGTCGTCGGCGGAGTTCTGCGAGACCGTCAGCAGCTGCGGGATCTGCCGGGCGACCCTGGCCTGCATGCGGGTGAAGCCGTACCAGCGGCGCACGGTCAGCTTGCGCCACCCCGTGGCGTCGGCGAGGTCCACGCGGCGGTCGTGGGTGATCGGGTGGTGGACGGTCGCGACGAGTGGGACCCCGGCGCGCTGCAACGAGAGCAGGCCGGTGCCCAGGCACTGGTTGTCGTGGACGACGTCGAACTCGTGCGCCCGGGCCTTGAGCAGCCGCGCCGCGCGCATGCTGAAGGTCCTCGGCTCGGGGAAGCCCGCGGTCCACATGGTTCCGACCTCCAGCAGGTCGATGTGGTCGCGCAGCTCGCGCCAGTGCGGGGTGCGGAACGGGTCGTCGTCGTTGTAGAGGTCGAGGCTGTCGATCTTCGTGAGGTCGACCCCGGCGTCCAGGTCCGGGTAGGGCTGCCCGGAGAAGACCTCGACGTGGTGTCCCAGCTCGGCGAGGCCGCGGCTGAGGTAGCGCACGTAGACGCCCTGTCCACCGCAATGCGGTTTGCTCCGATAGGAAAGCAGCGCGATCCGCACGATTCACCTCACACTGCCCGGGGGCCGCGGGCTGGGTAGACTGGAACATGTTTCGGTCGAGGTAACCCGCTTACCTTAACCCGTGAGTAGCCCCGGACGAGGAGTCGCGTGGCGACGAACACGCTTCGCCGCCACCTGATGTCCGTCGAGTGTTCAAGGAGAGCCCGCCCCATGGATAGCCCGCAGAACGTGCTGGAGGCACTCCGGGGCAACGCCACCGGCACCACGGCGCAGGCGGAACGCCGCAAGCGCATCATCGACGCCACCCTCGCGCTGGCGAGCAAGGGCGGCTACGACGCCGTCCAGATGCGCGCGGTCGCGGAGAAGGCCGACGTCGCGCTGGGAACGTTGTACCGGTACTTCCCGTCGAAGATCCACCTGCTGGTGGTCGGCTTGGCGCGGGAGTTCGCCCGCGAGCAGGAGAAGCTGGACCGGTCGAAGATCCCGGGCGACACCGCCTACGAGCGGGTGCTGCACGTGCTCAACCGCACGACCCGCCAGCTGCAGCGCAACCCCGAGCTGACCGAGGCGATGACGAGGGCGTTCATGTTCGCCGACACCTCGGTGGCCAACGAGGTCGACACCGTGGCGCTGCTGATGGAGCACCTGTTCACCCGGGCCATGACGCCCGACGAACCCACCGAGGAGCAGAAGGCGATCGCCCGGGTGATCGGCGACGTCTGGCTGTCCAACCTGGTCGCGTGGGTGACCCGGCGGGCCTCGGCGAGCGACGTGTCCAACCGGCTCGAGCTGACCGTCCGGCTACTGCTGGCGTGAGTACTCCACCGCGTCGCCGTTCTGGGTGGCGGTGAGCTCGCCCCGCCGCACCAGCAGGTCGAGGTGCGCGCTGGTCTCGCCGACGGCCAGCACCTGGTTGAACAGGTCGAGCTCGGTGAAGTGCTTGCCGCGCCGGGTCCAGCTCAGCTTCAGCGCGGCTTCGTAGGCGGTTCCGGCGCCGTCGCGGACGACCTCGGCGGTCTGCATCAGGCGTTCCTCGTGGTGGTCCAGCAGTTCCGCGATGCGCTGGTGCGAGCTCCCGCCGACGGGCCCGTGCGCCGGCAGCAGGCGCAGGTCGGGGTAGGTCTGCATGAGCCGCAGCGAGTCCAGGAAGTCCCCGAGCGGCAGCTCCGGGCGGGCCGATTCGACGCCGATCGAGGGCGTGATGTGCGGCAGGACGTGGTCGCCGGAGAACAGCACCTGCGAGTCGGCGTCGACGAAGACGACGTGCCCGCGGGTGTGCCCGGGAGTGGGCACGGCCAGCAGGGTGCGGGAGCCGAGCGGGATCTCGACCTTGCCGTGCAGCCACTCGTCCGGCGGCTCGTAGGGGTTCTCGCCCCGGGGCTCCGGCGGTTTCCCGCCGTAGGCCTCGGCGAGCTTGCCGATCAGCTCGTCGGCGCCCCAGCGCTGCAATCGCCGCAGCTCGGCGAGTTCGGTGCCCCCGGCGAGGATCGCCTCCATCGTGGGCTGCTCGCCCGCCCCGAGGCTGATCTTGGAGCCGAAGGTGCGGCGCAGCTGCACGGCGAGCGTGTAGTGGTCGCGGTGCACGTGCGTGACCAGGAACCGCTGCACGTCGGCGAAGTCGTGGCCGATCTCGCCGAGCCCCTTCTCCAGTTGGGTGCGGGCCTCCTCCAGCGCCCACCCGGAGTCGATGAGCACCAGCCCGTCGGAGTCCTCGATGGCGTAGACGTTGACCGCGCGCAGCCCGTCGTTGGGCAGCGGCAGCGGGATCCGGTGCACGCCGAGACCTACCTGCTCGACCCCAGGCTCGATCCACGCGTGCCGATCGCTCACCGCTGTCCTCCGAGGCTCGACGTAACTCCGAAGAAGAGGTGTACCACCCCGCTCGATCAGGTGCCGTGCACGGGGTCCGGAACCGGAGCCTTGGCCAGCAGTTCGGAGACGACGGGTCCGAGTTCCCCGGCCTCCCACCGCCGGCCCGCGTCGCGGGAAGGCCCGCGGGTCCAGCCCGTGGCGAGGGTGATGTCCCCGCCGGCGACCTCGAAGACCCGGCCGGTGACCTCGCCGGACTCGACGCTGCCGAGCCAGGCGACCAGCGGCGACACGTTCTCCGGCGCCATCTCGTCGAAGCCCTGCTCGGGCTGGGCCATCATGTCGGCGAAGACGGTCTCGGTCATGCGGGTGCGCGCCGAGGGGGCGATGGCGTTGACGGTGACCCCGTAGCGGGCGAGTTCGGCGGCGGTGTTGAGGGTGAGCGCGATGATGCCCGCCTTGGCCGCCGCGTAGTTGCTCTGCCCGACGCTGCCCAGCAGCCCCGCCCCGGACGTCGTGTTGATGATCCGCGCCTGCACGGGCTCGCCCGCCTTCGACCGGTCCCGCCAGTGCTGCGCGGCGTGCCGCATCGTCGCGGCGTGGCCCTTCAGGTGCACCCGGATGACTTGGTCCCACTCCTCCTCGGCGAGGTTGACGAACATCCGGTCGCGCACGAACCCGGCGTTGTTCACCAGCACGTCGAGGCGGCCGAACCGCTGCACGGCGAACTGCACGAGCTCCTGCGCCTGCTCCCAGTCGGCGACGTCGGCGCCGTGCACCTCGGCCTGACCGCCCAGCTCCCGGATCTCGGCCGCGACCTCCGCGGCCGCGGACCCGTCGCCACCGCTGCCGTCCAGCTGCACCCCGATGTCGTTGACGACGACGGCCGCCCCTTGCCGCGCGAACTCCCACGCGTGCGCCCGCCCGAGCCCGCGCGCACCTCCGGTCACGATCACGACCCGGTCTTCACAAATCACGTGCTACCTCCTGGAAGTACTTGCGGACACCCGAGTCCGCTGGCCCCTGCACCCCCGGAACCCGAACCGCAGGCCATGACTCGGTTCGGAGCTCGATCACCGCGGTCTTCCGAGTCGCGTTGCGACTACCGGAGTTGTCCGGGCTCTCGGGTGAGGAACGGCAGGGGTGGCCGGGTGGACGTTCGATCACGAGCGGACTGCGTTGAGGTAAGCCGTTCGCTCGCCGCCACCGTCGACGGTGAGCGTCGAGCCGCTGACGTAGGACGCCAGTGGCGAGGCCAGGAAGAGGCTGGCGTTGCCCACGTCGGACGGTTCGGCCAAGCGCCCCAAGGGGACGATCGAGGACAGGTCGGCGTCGCCGTAGTGGTCGGCCTGGTCGTCCGAGCGCACCAGGCCGACGACGACGCCGTTGACGCGGACGTCCGGGGCGAACTCCTGGGCCAGCGTGGCGGTGAGGTTGTCCAACCCCGCCTTGGCCGCGCCGTAAGCCGCGGTGCCCGGTGAGGGACGGTGTCCGGAGACGCTGCTGATGTTGACGATCGAGCCGCGCGAGGCCGCCAGCGCTTCCCGCGCGTGCTGGGCCAGCAGCAGCGGCGCGAGTAGGTTGAGCTCGAGGACCTTGCGGTGCAACCGGATCGACGCGCTCGCCGTGTCGGCGACGGGCGTGCCGCCGGCGTTGTTGACCAGCACGTCCAGCCGCCCGGAACGCTGCAGGACACCACTGACGAGGTCGGCGACCTGGTCGTTCTCGCGGACGTCGACCTGCGTGAAGTGCGCCGTGGCCGGACCGTGCGCGGGCAGCACCTCGACCGATTTCCGGGCGCAGACGTGAACTTCCGCGCCTGCGCGCAGGAACGTCTCGGCGATGCCCGCGCCGATGCCGCGCGTTCCGCCGGTCACCAGCACGACCTTGCCGGTCAGGTCGATCTCGATGCCCATCCGCCGCTCCCTGCGTGTTCGCCCCTGGCGGGGTGTCCTGCGGTGTTGCTACGGTAACAACCCAACCAAACAAGTGCTAGGTTTGGCAGGTGGCATGGGCACGCACATCGAACGGCGGGGCGGCGGGATCGTCGTCCTCACCGTCGACCACCCCCCGGTGAACGCACTGCCGGTCGAGGGTTGGTTCGAGCTCGCCGAGGCGCTGCGCGACAGCGGTGCCGATCCGCAGACCCGGGTCGTGGTGCTGCGCGCCGAAGGGCGCGGCTTCAACGCGGGTGTCGACATCAAGGAACTGGCCGCCGATCCCGGCCACGACAAGCTCGTCGCCGTCAACAACGGTTGCTACGAGGCGTTCAAGGCCGTCTACGAGTGCCCGGTGCCGGTGATCAGCGCGGTGCACGGCTTCTGCGTCGGCGGCGGCATCGGGTTGGTCGGCAACTCCGACGTGATCGTCGCCAGCGACGACGCCACCTTCGGCCTGCCCGAGGTCGACCGGGGCGCGCTGGGGGCGGCCACGCACCTGTCCCGGCTGGTGCCGCAGCACATGATGCGCGCGATGTTCTACACCGGGCAGACCGCCACCGCGCAGCAGCTGGCCGAGTTCGGCTCGGTGCACGACGTCGTTGCGCGCGAAGGACTCCTGGACGCGGCGCTGGCGGTGGCCGCCGACATCGCGGCGAAGGACCCGCTGGTGATCCGCAAGGCCAAGGCCGCGCTCAACGGCATCGACCCGGTCGACGTCAACCGCAGCTACCGGTTCGAGCAGGGCTTCACCTTCGAGCTCAACCTCACCGGGGTGTCGGACGCGATCCGCGCCGAGTTCGGCCGCGAGAAGGAGGCGTAGGTGCAGGACAAGCAGCTGACCGTCGACGAGGTGGTCTCCCACCTGCGCGACGGCATGACGATCGGCATCGGTGGCTGGGGCTCCCGGCGCAAACCGATGGCCCTGGTGCGCGCGATCCTTCGCTCGGACGTGAAGGACCTGACGCTGGTGTCCTACGGCGGGCCCGACGTCGGACTGCTGTGCGCCGCGGGCAAGCTCCGCAAGCTCGTGCACGGGTTCGTCTCGCTCGACTCGGTCCCGCTCGACCCGCACTTCCGCGCGGCCCGCCAGCGGGGTGAGCTCGAGGTCGCCGAGTACGACGAGGGGATGGTGCTCGCCGGGTTGCGCGCCGCAGCGGCGCGCCTGCCGTTCCTGCCCACCCGCGCGGGGCTCGGTTCCGACGTGATGGCGCTCAACCCCGGTCTGCGCACCGTCCGATCCCCCTACGCCGACGGTGAAGAGCTGGTCGCGATGCCAGCGCTGCACCTCGACGTCGCGCTGGTGCACATGAACCGCGCGGACCGCTACGGCAACGGCCAGTACCTCGGGCCCGACCCGTTCTTCGACGACCTGATGTGCGCGGCCGCTGAGCGCAGCTTCCTCAGCTGCGAGCGGCTCGTGCCCACTGAAGAGCTCACCGAGACCGCTCCCCCGCAGTCGCTGCTGATCAACCGGCTCTACCCGCAGGGTGTGGTGGAAACGCCGAACGGCGCCCACTTCACCAGCTGCACGCCGGACTACGGCCGCGACGAGGCGTTCCAGCGCCACTACGTCGCCAGCGCGAAACCCGGCCAGTGGGACGCGTTCCGCGCCGAGTTCCTCGACGGCGACGAGGCGGACTACCAGGCGGCGGTCGAGAAGTTCCACGCGCGCGCGGAGGTGCCGGCATGACGATCACCAGGGCCGAGGTCTGCGCGGTGGCCTGCGCGGACAGCTTCGCCGACGCCGGGACGGTCATCGCCTCCCCGTTCGGCACGATCCCCTCGATCGGAGCCAGGCTGGCGAGGCTGACCAGCGCGCCGGAGCTGCTGCTCACCGACGGCGAAGCGATGCTCATGGCCGAAACCCCGCCGCTGGGCGAGGAATCCACCGCCACGGTCGAGGGATGGCTGCCCTACGGCAGGGTCCTCGACCTGCTCGCCGGTGGCAAGCGCCGGGTGATGATGGGCGCGTCGCAAGTGGACCGGTTCGGCAACCAGAACATCTCCCGCATCGGCGACTGGGCGCAGCCCAAGGTGCAGCTGATCGGCGTGCGCGGGGCGCCGGGCAACTCGGTCAACCACACCACGAACTACTGGATCCCCAACCACAGCACCAAGATCTTCGTGGAAACCGTCGACCTGGTGGCCGGTGTTGGCCACGACCGGGCGCGCCAGTCCGGAGCGAAGTACCACGACGTGCAGGTGGTGGTGACCGACCTGGCCGTGCTGGACTTCCAGGGGCCCGAGGGCGCGATGCGGCTGCGCTCGGTGCACCCGGGGGTGAGCGTGGCGGAGGTCCAGGAGAAGACCGGCTTCGAGCTCGTCGTCGAGGAGGTCGCCGAAACCCGGCTGCCCACCGACGAGGAACTGGCCCTGGTCCGCGACCGGATCGACCCGAAGTCGTTGCGGGACAAGGAGGTCCCGGCGTGATCGAGCAACAGCTGCGCACGCCGCTGTGCGACCTGACCGGCGTGCGCCACCCGGTCGTGCAGACCGGCATGGGCTGGGTCGCCGGGCCGAGCCTGGTCTCGGCGACCGCCAACGCGGGCGGGCTCGGTGTGCTCGCCTCGGCGACGATGACGCTGGAGCAGCTCACCGACGCGGTCCGCGAGGTCAAGGAGCGCACCGGCGAGCCGTTCGGGGTGAACCTGCGCGCCGACGCCGGTGACGCCGAGGAGCGTGTCGACCTGCTCATCCGCGAGGGCGTGAAGGTGGCCTCGTTCGCCCTGGCACCCTCGCAACGGCTGATCGGCAAGCTCAAGGACGCCGGAGTCGTGGTGGTGCCGTCCATCGGCGCTCGACGGCACGCCGAGAAGGTCGCCGCGTGGGGTGCCGACGCGGTGCTGGTGCAGGGCGGCGAGGGCGGTGGGCACACCGGGGCGGTAGCGACCACGTTGCTGGTCCCGCAGGTGGTGGACGCGGTGGACATCCCGGTGATCGCCGCGGGCGGCTTCTTCGACGGCCGCGGGCTGGCCGCCGCGCTGTGCTACGGCGCGGCCGGCGTGGCGATGGGCACCCGCTTCCTGCTCACCACCGACAGCCGCGTTCCCGACGAGGTCAAGCAGTCCTACCTGCGCGCGCAGGTCGGCGACACGGTCGTGACGTCCAAGGTGGACGGTCTTCCGCACCGGATGCTGCGCACCGAGCTCACCGAGTCCACCGAGTCCCAGGGCCTGCTCCGGCGGCTTCCCCAGGCGCTGCGGCGAGCGGTCGCGTTCAAGGCGCTCACCGGGATGAGCTGGCGGCAGCTCATCGCCGACGGCCTCGCCATGCGCAAGGCGCAGCAGCTCCCGCTCCACCGGGTCCTGCTGGCCGCCAACACCCCGATGCTCATCAAGTCGGCCCTCGTCGAAGGCCACCCCGAGGCGGGCGTCCTCCCGGCGGGCCAGGTCGTCGGCATGATCGACGAGCTCCCGAGCTGCGAGAAGCTCATCGACACCCTCGTCACCGAAGCCCGCGACACCCTCCGCAGAACAAGCTCCCTCACACCCTGACCCCAACTCCGCGCGAAGTCCGACCCCCGAGCCCCGAGCCCCCGGCCGAGAGGCGCGAGGTTTCGGGCCGGGGGCTCTCGGCCGGCTGCGAGGCGAGGCCCAGCCCCGCGACAAGGCCGGCCCGAGGCCCACCCGAGCACCAGGCTCGTCATGAAGGCGAGCACGCCGAGCCCGCTCGGAGGCACCTTCCCACTTCGCGCGAAGTTCAACGCTCGAGGTTCAGGCTCCCACTTCGCGCGAAGTTCGACGTGCGAAGTGGGGGCGTGGACTTCGGACTCGAACCTCGCGCGGAGTTCGAGGCACCCCCCGCCAGGGCGATCACGGAGCACACCCGCCCGACCGGAGCGGGCACAGCACGCTCGGGTGAAGAATTCGAACTTCGCGCGAGATTCGACCTCCGAAGTCTCCCCTCGAACCTCGCGCGACATGGGAACTCCTCCCACCCAGCCCGGCGAGTCGGGACTCCCGTCACCTGGGGGGAAGCGTCGGGGCTCTCCTCGCCTGGCGGCTCGGCGCGTCGGAACTGCCCCATGTCGCGGGGGCGAGCTGGGAGTCCCGCGGCCTCACCCGTTGAGTCGGAACTCCCCATGTGACCCGGGGTCTCGTTTCCGAGGCGGCCAGGTGCGTGTGGGACTGGTTCAGGTGAGCGGGTGTGCCCACGTGGTTCCCGAGGGGACGGGGTGGTGAACGCTTCAGGCGCCGGGTGCTCGTCGAACTCCCCGCCGCAGGCGGGGGCGGGTCAGCGGGTGACGATGCCGTCGCAGAGGATGTTGATGTACTGGTCCGCGATGGACTTGATGCTGAGCTTCCCGTTCGGGTTGTACCAGTGGACGGTCGTCCAGACCGTGTCGCGGATGAAGCGGTAGGTGAGCTTGAGGTTGAGGTCCTCGCGGAACACCCCGGTCTTCTGCCCTTCCTGCAGCACGCGCAACCACGTCTTCTCGAACTCGTCGGCCACGCCGGGCAGGTAGTCGAAGCGTTCGAACTGGGCCAGGTAGTTGGCCTCGTTCTGGAAGATCGCGATCGCGGCCGGGTGCTTGCGCAGTGCCGCGTACGAGCGCTTGATCAGTTCGGTGAGCGCGGTGCGCGGGTCCGGAGCCTCCTCGATGATCTTGGCGTTGGCCTGCCGCTGGTCGTCGAGGAACTCGCGCAGGATCTCGTCCACCATCGCCTCCTTGGAGTCGAAGTGGTGGTAGAGGCTGCCCGAGAGGATGCCGGCCGCCTCGGCGATGTCGCGGACCGTGGTCGCCAGGAACCCACGGGTGGCGAACAGCTCACCGGCGATGGCGAGCAGTTCGGCACGGCGTTCGGAGCCGTTCTCCCGCGGCGAGCGGGTGCGTGCGGACAAGCGCTTGGTCGAGACCACGGGGCCATCCTCTCAAAGCCGCTCCGGCGGCGCGCGCCGGAGGGTTCACGGGTGCTGGTTGGAGACCGAGATGACCTCGCCGGTGAGGTACGTCGAGTAGTCCGAGGCCAGGAAGACGATCACGTTGGCGATCTCCCACGGCTCGGCGGAGCGGCCGAACGCCTCGCGTTCGGTGAGGGTGGCCAGCAGGTCGTCGGAGGTGACCTTGGCCAGGTTCTCGTGCATCACCAGGCTCGGGGCCACGGCGTTGATCCGGACACCGAGCTCAGCGGCGTCCATCGCGGCGCACCGGGTCAACGCCATGACGCCGGCCTTGGCCGCGGCGTAGTGGGACTGCCCGGCCTGGGCCCGCCAGCCCACCACGGAGGCGTTGTTGACCACGACGCCCGGGTTGCCCTGCTCGCGGAAGAGCCGGGTGGCGGCGCGGGTGCAGCGGAAGGTGCCGCCGAGGGTGACGTCGACGACCTTGTCCCACTGCTCGTCGGTCATCTCCAAGATCGAGGCCGTGCCGCCCAGGCCCGCGTTATTGACCACCACGTCGACCTGACCGAAGGTGCTGGTGGCGGTGTCGAACATCCGCTGCACCTGGGACTCGTCGGTCACGTCGCAGGCCACCGAGGCGACCTCGGCACCGGGCAGCTCGGCGAGTTCGGCGCGGGTCTCGCCGAGCCGGCGCTCGTGCCGGTCGCTGATGAGCACCCGGGCGCCTTCCTCGAGCATCCGGCGCGCCACGGCGGAGCCGATCCCGGTTCCCGCGGCCGCGGTGACGACCGCGGTCTTGCCGTTGAGCAGTCCGTGCGCGGGCGGTGCCTGGGTCATCGGGAGCCCTCCTGGGGTCGGGGTTCGCGCGGCAGGCCGAGCACCCGCTCGGCGATGATGTTGCGCTGGATCTCGTTGGAGCCGCCGTAGATCGTGTCGGCGCGGGTGAACAGGAACAGCCGCTGCCGGCTGTCGAGGTCGTAGGGCTCGCCCTGGGCGACGAGGCCGTCGGCACCGGCCACCGCCATGGCGAGCTCGCCGAGGTCGCGGTGGAAGTTCGACCACAGCAGCTTGACCACGGAGGACTCGGGACCGGGCGGGCCGTCGGCGCCGAGCAGCCGGAAGACGGTGCAGCGCAGCGCTTCCAGGTCGGTCCACGCGCGGGCGATGCGATCGCGCAGCAGCGGGTCGTCGATCGCGCCGTTGGCGCGGGCCTGCTCGGTGATCTCGGCGAGTTCCCGGCGGAAGACGACCTGCTGGTCGACGGTGCCGATGCCGCGCTCGAAGCCGAGCGTGCCCATCGCGACCTTCCAGCCCTGCCCGACCTCACCGACGACGTGCCCGGTCGCGGTGCGGGCGTCGTCGAAGAACACCTCGTTGAACTCCGAGGTGCCGGTGAGCTGCGTGATCGGCCGCACCCGGACGCCGGGCTGGTCCATCGGCACCAGGAAGTAGGACAACCCCTGGTGGCGACGCTGGTCGGGGTCGGTGCGGGCGAGCACGAAGCACCAGTCGGCGACGTGCGCCATCGACGTCCACACCTTCTGCCCGTTGAGCACCCACTCGTCGCCCTCCAGGCGCGCGGTGGTGGCGACGTTGGCGAGGTCGGAACCGGCTCCGGGTTCGGAGTAGCCCTGGCACCACAGCTCGCGCGCGCCGACGATCTCGGGCAGGAACCGCTTCTGCTGCTCGGGAGTGCCGAACGCCATCAGGGTCGGCCCGAGCAGTTCCTCGCCGATGTGGCCGACCCGTACCGGGGCCTGGGCGCGGGCGTACTCCTCGTGGAAGACGACCTGCTGCTGGACGGAGGCGTCGCGCCCGCCGAACTCCGCAGGCCACCCGAGGCAGGTCCAGCCGTGCTCGGCGAGCAACCTGTCCCAGGCCAGCCGCACGTCGAAGCCCTCGTGCTCCCGTCCCGGCCCGCCGAGCCCCCGAGCTTCGGCGAACTCGCCGGTCAGGTGCTCGGACAACCACTGCCGGACTTCGCGGCGGAAGGCCGCTTCCTCGGCGCTGTCGGTGAGGTCCACAACCGCCTCCTCGGCGTCGTTCCCGCGCGCTCACTCTACCAAGCACTTGCTTGTTCGGCTAACCTCGACGTGCCGTGATCGCAAGGCCGAGCTAGGAGCGCCCGATGGCAGCAGAACGAGCGGTCGTCACCTACGAAGTCCAGGACCAGGTCGCCGTGGTGACGATGAACCGGCCCGACTACCGCAACGCCCAGAACTCGGTGATGACCTACGCGCTCGACGACGCGTTCTACCGCGCGTGCGAGGACGGCCAGGTCAAGGTCATCGTGCTGGCGGGCGAGGGCAAGCACTTCTCCGCCGGGCACGACATCGGCTCCCCCGAGCGCGACATCGACGTCAGCTACCCGCGCCGGGCGGGGTTGTGGTGGGACCACACCAAGCACGCCGGCGGCGAGTCCCGCTTCGCCCGCGAGCAGGAGGTCTACCTGGGCATGTGCCGCCGGTGGCGGGAGATGCCCAAGCCCGTGATCGCCTCGGTGCAGGGCGCCTGCGTGGCCGGTGGCCTGATGCTGGCCTGGGTGTGCGACCTGATCGTGGCCAGCGAGGACGCGTTCTTCGCCGACCCCGTGGTGAAGATGGGCATCCCGGGCGTGGAGTACTTCGCGCACCCGTGGGTGCTGGGTCCCCGCATCGCCAAGGAGTTCCTGTTCACCGGCAAGCGGATGAGCGCCCAGCGCGCCTACGAGATCGGCATGGTCAACCAGGTCGTGCCACGCGAGGACCTCTCCGAAGCCACCACGCAGCTGGCCCGCAGCGTGGCGGAGATGCCGCTGTTCGGGCTGTCGCTGACCAAGAAGGCCATCAACCAGGCCGAGGACCTGATGGGCATGCAGAGCGGGATGGATTCGGCTTTCGGCCTGCACCACTTCGCCCACGCCCACAACGCCGAGGTCGGGAAGGACTCGTTGGCGGGCATGGACGCACGCAGCATGAAGAAGTCCAACGAGGAGCGTGGGTGAGCCGTGGATCTGTCGTTCTCGGACTCCGACCTGGCCTTCCGCGACGAGGTGAGGGCGTGGCTGCGCGAGCACGTGCCCGCTGAACCGCTGCCGTCGCTGGAGACCGCGGAGGGTTTCGCCGCACACCGGGAGTGGGAGGCGCTGCTGCACTCGGCCGGGCTGTCGGTGGTGTCGTGGCCGGAGGAGTTCGGCGGTCGCGGTGCCTCGCTGCTGCAGTGGGTCCTCTTCGAGGAGGAGTACTACGCGGCCGGCGCACCGGGCCGGGTCAGCCAGAACGGCATCTTCCTGCTGGCACCCACGCTCTTCGAGCACGGCACGCCCGAGCAGAAGCAGCGCTACCTGCCGAGGATGGCCGCCGCCGAGGACATCTGGGCGCAGGCGTGGTCCGAACCCGAAGCGGGCAGCGACCTCGCGAGCATCCGCTCGACCGCGCGGCGGGTCGACGGCGGCTGGCTGCTCAGCGGGAACAAGACGTGGAGCTCGCGCGCGGCGTTCGCCGACCTCGCCTTCGGCCTGTTCCGCAGCGACCCCGACGCGCCCCGGCACAAGGGGCTGACCTACTTCCTGTTCCCGCTGGACGCGCCCGGTGTGACGGTGCGGCCGATCCAGCGCATCGACGGCAAACCGGCGTTCGCGGAGCTGTTCCTCGACGAGGTCTTCGTGCCCGACGAGGACGTGCTGGGCGGTGTCGGCGACGGCTGGCGGGTCGCGATGAGCACCGCCAGCAACGAACGCGGCCTCACGCTGCGCAGCCCCGGCCGCTTCCTGGCCACCGCACGGCGGCTCCTCGACGTCCCCGGGGCGCTGGAGGACGACCGGGTGGTGGACTCCTGGGTGTCCGCGCAGGCCTACCGGCTGGCGACCTTCGAGACGGTCACGAAGGTCCTCGACGGCGCAGGACTGGGCGCGGAGGCGAGCCTGAACAAGGTCTTCTGGTCCGAACTGGACACCACCCTGCACGAAACCGCTTGGGACCTGCTGGGCCCGGCGGCGGAGAGCAGTGCGTGGGTCGAGGGCTACTTGTTCTCGCTGGCCGGGCCGATCTACGCCGGGACCAACGAGATCCAGCGCAACATCGCCGCCGAGCGCGTGCTCGGCCTGCCGAGGGGGTCGCGATGAGGTTCGTCCTCGAAGCCGAGCAGCAGGACATGGCCGACACGCTGCGCTCGCTGCTCACCACCGCCGACGTGCCGGCCATCGCCCGCTCCTGGGTCGACGGCGACGGCGAGGAGTGGCGGAAGCTGTGGCAGAGCCTGGGCGACCTCGGCGTCACCGGCCTCACCCTGCCCGAGGAACGCGGCGGTCTCGGGCTCGGCACCGTGGAGCTGACCGTCTGCCTCCAGGAGTTCGGCTACGCCGGGCTGCCGGGTCCGGTGGTCGAGTCGCTCGCACTGCTGCCCGCGCTGCTGCCCGACCTCACCGCCGACACGGTGGTGCGCACGGCCGTGGTGGAGCCGCACGTGCCCTGCGCGCTCGACGCCGACCTCGCCGACGAGGTCTACGCCTGCGGGCCAGGGGCGAGCCGACGGCTCACCGGGCTCTCGTTGCAGCGCACGGACTCCTTCGACCCCGCGCGGCGGCTGTTCGAGGTGGCGGCCGCCGGAGGCGAAGACGTCCCCGGCGCAGACTTCGAGCGGGGCTTCGACCTCGCGGTGCTGGGATGCGCGGCGTACCTGCTCGGGCTCGGACACCGGATGCTCGACCTGGCCACCGAGCACGTCACGCACCGGCAGCAGTTCGGCCGACCGGTCGGTGAGTTCCAGGCGGTCAAGCACCACCTCGCCAACGCCCTGCTCAAGCTGGAGTTCGCGCGGCCCCTCATCCGGGGCGCGGCGCTGGCGGCCGACACCGCCCACGCCGGCCGGGACGCCTCGGCGGCCAAGCTCGCCGCGGGTGAAGCGGCCCACCTCACCGCCCGCACCGCGCTGCAGGTCCACGGCGCCATCGGCTACACCGCCGAGCACGACCTGCACCGCTTCTTGACCAAGACCGCCGCCCTGCGCCAGTCCTGGGGCACTCCCGCCTGGCACCGCCGGCGGATCGCGGCAGCCCTGTCCACCGACCCGGAGACGCCCATCGGAAGCCCCTGACCGCGCGCACGTCAACGGGTGGTACTTCGGCACTGGGAGGTTGTTGTGCGGTTCGCGTTCACCGAGGAGCAGGAAGAGCTCCGCAGCGTCGTGCGGCGGTTGGTCGATCGTCGCGGTGGGCCCGAGGTCCACGAGCCCGACGCCGTGCTGGAGGGGTTCGACCGGCAGGTGTGGTCGCAGCTCGCCGAGCAGGTGGGGGCGCACTCGCTGGGCATCCCCGAGGAGTGCGGCGGCGGCGGGTTCAGCCTGCTCGAGACGTTGATCGTGGTGGAGGAGCTCGGTCGGCGGCTGTCGGACATCCCCTTCCTGGGCAGCGTGGTCCTCGCCGCCGAGGCGGTGCTGGCCGCCGGCGACCGGGCGGCGTCCGAACGGCTCCTCCCGGGCATCGCCTCCGGCGAGCGGGTGGTCTCGCTCGCGTGGGCCGAGCCGGAGATCGGGTGGGAGTGCGGCGATCTGCGCACCACCGCCCGCCGCGACGGTGACGCGTGGTCGCTCAACGGCCGCAAGGTGCACGTGCTCGACGGCGCCCAGGCCGACGCGGTGCTGGTGCTGGCCACCGCGGAGGGGCGGCCAGCCCTGTTCGAGGTGGAGGCACCCGAGGTCGTCCCGGCCGCACCGCTGGACTTGACCCGGCGGATGGCCGAGGTCCGCCTGGACCGCACCCCCGCGCGGCTGCTGGGCACGCCGTCGGTGCAGCGCATCGTCGACGTCGCCGCGGCCGCGGTGGCGGCAGAGTCGGTGGGCGCCGCGCAGCGGTGGCTGCACGAGACGGTGGAGTACACCAAGGTGCGCACCCAGTTCGGCCGCCCGATCGGCTCGTTCCAAGCGCTCAAGCACCGGCTGGCCGACTGCTACGTGGCCGTGGAAGCCGCCCGCTCGCTGTCCTACGCCGCATCCTGGGCGGTGTCCACTCAGGACGAGCGGGCGAGCGGACTTGCGGCGATGGCGAAATCGGCGTGCACCGAGGCCTACCGCGCGATCGCCGCCGAAGGGATCCAGCTGCACGGTGGCATCGGGATCACCTGGGAGCACGAAGCGCACCTGCACCTCAAACGCGCCCACGCCAACACCCAGCTGTTCGGCACCCCCAGGAACCACCGCGCGACGCTCCTGACCGCCTAGGCAGCCGCTCCGCACGCAGCGGGGAACGAGCGGCACCTCGTGCACCGCTCGTGGCGCACGCCTAGCGCACGGCACCCCGAGTCACCCGATCAGGCGGGGGCTGACATGTCGCGCGACATGTCAGCCCCCGCCTGATCGGGTGAGAAGGCCGGCTGAACTCCCCTGCCGCACACGGCGCCGGATCCTGGGCTTTTTCCCTCGACAGCGCGGAAGAAGACGCAGCGGCGCAGCCGAGGTCCTGCGCGGGACCTCGCCTGCGCCGCTGGACGTCGACGAGCTCTAGGACAGCCTGACGACTGCCCTTGCTTGCGCCAGGACGTCTGCGCCGGCGGAGGTGGCCGAGAGTTCCACGACCGCGCGGTGGTCGTCGAGCTTCTCGGTGACCCGGCCGGCGACCTCGACCTCGACGCCGGTGTCGTCGTCAGGCACGACGACCGGTTTCGCGAACCGCACGCCGTACTCCTCGACCGCACCGGGGTCACCGACCCAGTCGGTGACCAGCCGAGCGGCTTCGGCCATGGTGAGCATGCCGTGCGCGATGACGTCCGGCAGCCCCGCGGACTTGGCGATCCGCTCGTTCCAGTGGATCTGGTTGAAATCGCCCGACGCCCCGCAGTAGCGCACCAGCGTCAAGCGCTGGATCGGATAGCGCTGCGCGGGGATCTCGGTGCCCACCTCGACCTGGTCGAACGCCACGCTCGCGGCCACGATCACTGCCCTCCCTCTGCGGTCCCGCGCGAGATGATCGTGTTCACCGCGGTCCCGACCAGGTCACCGTCGGCGTCGACGATCTCGGTCTCGATGCGCACCAGCTCGTTGCGCCCGGCGTCGCGGATCTCCACGATCCGGCCCTTGGTGCTGAGCACGTCCCCGGCGCGGATCGGGCGCCGGTAGCTGAACTTCTGCTCGCCGTGCACCACCATCCGGTAGTTCAGCCCGAAGTCCGGGCGCAGGATCGGGTTCTTCTCCGACGCGGCTCCGGTGGCCACGATGGCGAAGGTCGGCGGCGCGATCACGTCCGGGTGCCCGAGCTCGCGAGCCGCGGCCGGGTCCCGGTACGCGGGGTTCGGATCACCGACGGCGTCGGCGAACTCCCGGATCTTGCCGCGGCTGACCTCGTAGGCCTCGTCGGAGGTGAACTCGAAACCGGTGTAGTCCCTGTTGATCGCCACGTCGCCTCCACCTAGAGCCGCTCGATGATCGTCACGTTGGCGGTGCCGCCGCCTTCGCACATGGTCTGCAGGCCGTAACGGCCGCCGGTGCGCTCGAGCTCGTTGAGCATCGTGGTCATCAGCTTGGCTCCGGTGGCGCCCAGCGGGTGACCGAGGGCGATGGCGCCGCCGTTGGGGTTGACCCTGGCCGGGTCGATGTCGACCTCCTTCTGCCAGGACAGGACGACGCTGGCGAAGGCCTCGTTGATCTCCACGACGTCGATGTCGGAGGACTTGAGACCGGTCTTGTCCAAGGCGTGCTTGGTCGCAGGGATCGGCGCGGTCAGCATCTTCACCGGGTCGTCGCCGCGCACGCTCATGTGGTGCACGCGGGCGCGCGGCGTGAGGCCGAGCCGCTGGACCGCCTGCTCGGAGGCGACCAGCAGCGCCGCCGACCCGTCGGAGATCTGGCTGGCGACACCCGCGGTGAGCCGTCCGCCGTCGCTGAGCGTCTTGAGCGAGGCGAGCTTGTCCCTGTCGGTGTCGCGCCGCGGGCCTTCGTCGTGCTCAACGCCCGCGAGGGGCGCGACCTCCCGGTCGAAGTGCCCGCCGTCGATGGCGGCGATCGCGCGGAGGTGGCTGGCGAGCGCGAACTCCTCCATCTCGGCGCGGGAGATGTCCCACTGCTCGGCGATGAGCTCCGCTCCCCGGAACTGCGTGACGACCTCGTCGCCGTAGCGCTTGGCCCAGCCCTCCGATCCGCATCCCGGCCCGTAGGCGCGGGGGAACCCGAGGTCGTCGGAGCCGCGCAACGAGCTCCCGATCGGGATCGCGGACATGTTCTGCACGCCGCCGGCGACGACCAGGTCGTTGGTCCCGGACATCACCGCTTGGGCGGCGAAGTGCACGGCCTGCTGCGAAGAACCGCACTGCCGGTCCACGGTGACACCCGGGACGTGCTCGGGGTAGCCGGCGGCGAGCCAGCCGGTGCGGCCGATGTTGCCGGCTTGCCCGCCGACGGTGTCGACGCAGCCCCAGACCACGTCGTCGACCTCCGCCGGGTCGATTCCGGTGCGGTCCACCAGGTTCTGCAGCACGTGCGCGGACAGGTCCGCGGGGTGGATCCCGCTGAGCCCGCCGCCGCGCTTGCCGACCGGCGTGCGCACCGCGTCGATGATGTAAGCCTCCGCCATGAGGAGTCCCTTCCGTCGCCACCAGTGGCCGGTCCAGAGTAGTCCCGGCGGCAGGCCTGAAACAAGCAAGCGTTTGGTCAGATCGAGCCGAAAAACGTTCGCAGGGCGAACGCCTCATGCACTCACTCGCTGTGATCGACTGGTTGCTCTCCGCTGTGCTAAGGTCTGGCCCCTGCACGTGCAGGTGCCGATGATCTGCGACGGAAGAATCTGGGGGGCTGCAGATGCTCTCGTCAGAAAACGCGGGTGAACCCGACCCGAGCATGTGGCTGCGCAAGCTGGTGCTGCGGGGCTTCCAACTCATGCCGCCGGTGCGCGACGGCGCCGGTGAGCTGGAGGCGCTGATCTACGTGCGCCCGCACGGCGATGTCATCGACATCGTCGAAGTCCTGGCCGAGGACACCGTTCGCGCCGCGCGCGTTCCCCGCCGCGGCGAGATCCGCACCGACACGCACGCAGCCTACTGGCGCATCACCGGCGGCGTCATCGACGTCGTCGACCAGGTCCTGGCTCTGCCGGAGACCTTGATCCGAGCCTGAATCAGCGCGTTTCCCGGCTCACCACCGGAGTTTCGTCCGCGCGCAGCGCGTCGAGCCGGTAGTGCGCTCGGGCCGCGAGGTGGTCTTCGGCGCCCAGCACGCGTTCGTACGCCTGGCGGGCACCGGCGAGATCACCTCGCCGGTGCAGCGCCTCACCCAGCGACAGCACCGCCTCCGGGCCGGGTTCGGGCGCGCCGATCTCCACCGCGCAGCGCAGGTACACCAGCGCCGATTCCACGTCGTCCGCGGCCAGCAAGGCCGAACCCGCCTCCTGCGCCCACTCGGCGACGTGTTCCTCGGGCACCACCGCGGTCATCCGGCGCAGCGTGTCGGTGGCCTCCAGGTGATCGCCGTGACCGCGCTGCTCGTCGAGGACGACGCGCACGTTGTTCAGCGCGTCCTCCCCCAGCTCCTCTTCGGGCACGTGCCCGGCGGCCCTGACGAACGCGGACACCGCGCCTGGCAGGTCACCGGCTTCGTAGCGGATCAGGCCGATGCCGAACTCGCCGCGCGCGGCGATCCCCGGGTCCTCGCAGCTGCTCACCCGCTCGAAGTGGCGCCGCGCGGCGTCCTCGTCACCGTCCTCGAGCAACAGCTCGCCCAGTCGGCTGCGGGCGAAGTCGGAGCCCACCGGAACGCCCAGCTCGACCGCGCTCTCCAACCAGCGCACCCGCTCGGCGCGTTCCTCGGCCCGGTCGGCGAGCAGCAGGTACGCCTGGACCGCGGCCGAGGTGTCAGCCGATCCGGCCGCGCGCAGCAGCATGTCCGCTGACTCCGGTGCGTTCTCGCCGACCGCCCTGATCCGCCGCCACAACGCCGCGCCGAAGTCCTCGGCGGACCCGGCGGCCTGCTCCGTCTCGTCCCAGGTCTGCGCAGCCGCAGCGGCTTCGCCGATCCAGTGCTGCAGGTGCCCCAGCAGCACGCCGGCCTCCACCGCGGCGGGCCCGGCCCCCTCGACCCGGGCGTGGCGGGCGACGGCGATGGCGCCGTTGAGGTCGTGCACCCGGACCAGGAGCTGGGCCATGAGCACCCCGGCGCGCGCGGTGGCCGTCGGCTCGCCGGTGCGGATCGCACGGCGGTACCAGCTCAGAGCGAGGGCGTTCTCGCCTCGCTCGTCGGCGAGCTCGCCCAGCGCGGTCCGTGCCTCGGCCAGCGTGGTGCGGTGACCGTGGTCGGCGACCAGGCGGAAGAAGGCGGGTGCGTCCGGGCTGCCGGCGGCTCGTGCGCGGCGGCCGAACTCCAGGCCCAGCCGGGAGCAGGTCCGGGCGTCCTCCTCGGACGCACCGGTCAGCACGCGGGCGGCGACCGACAGGTCCGTCCAGGCCGCGACCCAGAAGTCGGCGACCGGCTCGGAGCAGTGGTGCTCGGCGATCACGGCCCGTGTGCCCTCGAGGTCGCCCTGGCGCAGCAACCGGTGCGCGCGCTCGTCGGGTGACTCCTCCTGCGCCGCAGGGGTTTCCTCCTCTGGCGCGGCGGGTCGGACCTCGGCGAGGCGGGCGGCGGCCCGCTCCGAGCTGCCGACTCCCGCAGCCGCGACCTCGGCGAAGAGCTCCGCCGCGTGCTCGGCACGGTCGAGGCGCAGCAGCAGCTCGGCTGTGCTGACCTTGGCGGTGGCGGCGTCCTCGGCATCGGCGCCCTCGGCCGCACCGCGCCAGGCCTCCAGCGCACCGTCGGTGTCACCGTGCTCCTCGCGCGTGGCCCCCAGGAGCAGCAGCCCCTGCTGGCGGAGTTCGGCGTGCCCGGCCTCGGCGACCAGCCGCAGCGCCCAGTCGGTGAACGCCGGGACTCCGCGCCGCAGGTAGCGGTGCGCGAGCGTGAGGCACAGCTGGGTGGCCGTGAAGTGGTCGTCGGCCTCGTCGGCCAGCAGCAGGAAGCTGGCGCGCGCCGGTTCGAGCTCCTGGCGCAGCGCGCGCATCGCGAACACCGCGACCGACGCGGCGCTCGACGACGATCCGGCCGCGCGGGTGAACAGCTCCAGAGCTTGGTCGAGGCGGTCCTCGTCGACGTGGTGCTCACCCAGCAAGAAGGCCGCCCGCGGCCCGTGCTCCGGGTGTCCGCTGGCAGCGGTGCGCTGGTAGAGGTCGATCAACGCCTCGTCGCGTCCGATCGTGCGGTAGATCAGCGAGAGCTTGCCGAAGACCTCGCCGACGACGGCCGGGTGCCGCGTGGCCAGCGCGGTCTCGTACGCGGCGATGGTCCCGTCCGGCTCCCCGCGCTCCATGAGCAGCTCGCCGATCCTGCAGGCGGTCCACGGCCGCAGCACGGGGTGGCCTTCCGCGACGACGCGCTGCAACAGCCTGCGCGCCTCCTCGGGCTCGTCGCGGCGCAGCAGGTCTTCGGCCAGTTCGGCGCGCGCGGCCGTGGCGACGAGGGAGTTCGGCGACTCGGCGAGCCGGGTGAGGTCGGCGGCCGGTGCTTGACCGGTGCGCACGGCGCGGGCGGCTTCGGCGAGTTCGCGCGCCGCGGGCTCGGCGCCGGCGAGCACCGCCTCCACTTCGGACTCGTCGTCGCGCTGCATCCGCAGCAGCACCGGCAGCGCGCCGCGCGCGGCCGGTTCGTCGAGCAGCGCGTCGAGGAACTGGGCGCAGCGGGCGTCCGGTCCGGCCTCGGCGGCAGTGCCGCGCAGCAGTTGCCGGGCGCGAGCGGGGTCGCCGAGCGCGGCCTCGGCGAGGGCGAGGGAGATCTGCGTGCGCGCGCGGGAGTCGGGTTCGGACTCGATGAGCGCCTGGTACGCCTCGCGCGTCACCGCGATGTCACCGGAGGCGGCGGCCTGCTGAGCGCGGCGCCGCAGTTCGTCGGGGTGGGGCGGTTCGGCCTGCTCGGCAGGTTCAGCGGGTGCGGCCGGTTCAGCGTGCTCGGGTTCGACGGGCTGAACGGACAGCTGCGCGGTGTCCTCCACGCCGGGCGCCTCGACGTCCATCGTGGACAGCGCTAACTCGGCCTCGTGCGCGACGTTGGTGTCTTCGGCCTGCGCGGCCAGCCGGAACGCCTCCGCGGCGGCGACTTGGTCGCCCTGCTCGTAGCGCAGGACGCCGACGTGGTAGGCGGCGCGCGGCGCCTTGTCGGGATGTCCGGAGCCCACCACCAGGCCGAACGTGGCGATCGCGGCCTCGACGTCACCGGTGTCGCGTTGCAGCTCGGCGAGCACGCCCAGCGCTTCCAGGCTGAAGCGCGGGTGGCGGCTGTCGATGACGCGTTGCAGCGTCGCGCGGGCCTGCGGGACCTGGTCCATCCGGCGCTGCTGCAGGCTCAGCTGGATGAGCGCGTGCAGCCGCACGCTGGGGCGCGGGTCCTGCGCGGCGCGCTCGTAGGCCTGCGCGGCCGCGGCCGGGTCGCCCAGCGCGACCTGGACGCCGCCGAAGAGCACGTGCCCCCAGGCGAGGTGCTCGGGGTGGCCCAGCTCGATGATCTGCTCGGCCAGGCTCCGGGTGACGTCGGTGTCGTCGATGTGCAGCGCGTAGAGCTTGCCCGCGCCGAGCGAGCCGTAGTGCGGGTGCCCGCTGTCGAGGAGCTTGCGCAGCAGCGGTTCGGCGTCGTGGTCGCGCCCCTGCTCCAGCATGGCCAGCGCTCGCTGGTAGGCGATCTGCAGGAACTCGGTGCCCTCGGTGCGCTCGGGCGGCAGGGTCAGCTGTTGCGCGGCTTCGACGACGGCGGGGTCGCCGCAGCTCAGCGCGCGGGTGCGGGCCTCGCGGGCGCCACCGGCGTCGCCGAGCTGCTGGAGCACCTGGGCCAGCAGGACGTCGGCGCGTCCGGCCTCGTCGGGTTCGGCGCCTTCGGTGGCGAAGCGCAGCAGCACCTGGGCGGTGGGCAGTTCCCCGGTGTTGAGCAGCAGGTGACCGAGGGCGAGGGCGGCGGCTTGGGCGTGCACGGGGTGACCGGAGTCGATCACCCGCTGGTAGACGTCGCGGGCCGCGACGAGGTCGTCGTTCTCGGTGAGGATCGCGCCGAGCATGAGGCCGGCCTGGGCGGCGGCTTCGTAGTCGCCTTCGTCCAGCACGGTGCGTAACAGCTGGGCCGCAGCATCGTGATCACTGTCGAGCAGCAACTGCCTCGCTCGGGTGACCTCTTGCTCCCACCGTGACATTCCGCTGCGCCCTCCGATCGGGTGATCGCCGACGACGAGAATATCGTCATCGAGGCGCGTGCAGACCGGCCGCGGCCACCTTTCCCCCGCACGCGCGAAGGAGCGGGCCGCCCATGCGATGGACGACCCGCTCCTCGAGGTGCAGCTCTCGGTCAGCTGGCGAGCTGCTTGAGGCGCTCGAAGCCTTCCCGGAACTGGTTGATGTCGGTGCTCCCGCTGATGCCGGGAACCTTGCCCTTGTCGGTGTACTGCCAGAAGTCCCAGTCCTGGAAGCCCTTGGGCACCGTGGGGCTGTCGACCTCGTAGGCGGCCAGCCACAGCTCGTGGTCCTTGAAGGCGTCAGTGCCGCCCATGCACTGCTTCCAGAAGGACGGGTTGGCGTAGATGATCGGGTCCTTGCCGGTCCGCTGCTTGACCGTGTCGTTGAACGACTTGGTCCACTGGTTCATCTCGTTGACGCTCTTGCCGTAGCAGCTACCGCCGCTGGGGTCGACCTCGAGGTCGAGGACCGGGGGCAGGGTCTTGCCGTCGTTCTTGTAGTCGATGATGTCCAGGAAGCGGTTGGCCTGGGTCGCGCCGTCCGACTCGTCGGGCCGTGCGAAGTGGTAGGCGCCGGCGATCAGACCCGCGTCCTTGGCACCGTGGTACTGCTCGGAGTACTTCGGGCTCTTGAAGTTGGTGCCGTCACTGGCCAGCACGAAGGTGAACTTCTTGCCGTCGGCGGCGACCTTCTTCCAGTCGACGTTGCCGTTGTGGTTGGACACATCGATGCCCTCGACGGGCGGGCCCACCGGAGCCTCCTGCTTCGGCTGCTCACCCTTGGCTTCGGTCTTGGTCTCCGCACGGGTCTGCGGCGGGTCGGCCTTCTTGTGCTCGCCCTGCGAGGCGGCCATCGGGGCGGCCACGGCGGCTTCCGCGACGTCGTGCTCGTCGTCACCGCCGGCGACGCCGCCGATGATCAGGCCGACGACGCCCACGGCGGCCAGCCCGGCACCCACCTGCACCGAGCGCTGCCGGGAGGCACTCCGGACGGACTCGGGGACGTGCGGCGCGACCCTCTCCCGGACGCGCCGAACCATCGGGGACAGCCACTGCTCGACACGCCCCGACGCCGTGCGGGGAGCGTCGGCCTGGGCGTGCCACCCACGCTCGGTGGACTCGTGCTTCGGGGTCGAGACGGAATCGTTGTTCTCGGGGAACTTGCTGTGGTCGGGGGTTTCGGGTTTCACGAGCCCCACACTCCGCGACGGAGCGTGCTCTGCCATCGAGGTTTATACGTAGGCGACTACCTAGTTTAACCCCATCGGGTATCGAGATCCTCATGTTCGCTCACGCAGCGTGAAACCACCCGGTGGCTCGGGGAATCCTAACGGCGCTTCCACGCCATCGTCACCGCCCCACTCCCCTGCTGGGCCGGAGCGGCCGCCCGCGTCAGGGCGTTCGCGCCGGTGCGCGGCTCCCCCGGCGACGCAGCGGAGCGGCGACGGCCAGCAGCAGCGCCACCACCGCCACGGACCAGAGGGTGGTGCTGAGCGGACCGGAGACGAGGATCGAGAGGTCGCCCTCGGAGATCGTCAGAGCGCGACGGAGCTGCTGCTCGGCGATCGGCCCGAGGATGAGCCCGACCACGGCCGGGGCCACCGGGATGTCCGCCTGGCGCATCAGCAGCCCCACCAGCCCCAGCACGCACAGGACCACCAGGTCTCCGGTCGTGCCGCCGGCGGCGTAGGTGCCCAGCGCCGCGAAGACCAGCACCCCGGCGTAGATGCTGTGCGCGGGCATCGTCAGCAGCTTGGCCCACATCCGCACCAGCGGGAGGTTGAGCACCAGCAGCACCAGGTTGCCGATGTAGAGGCTGGCGATGAGCGTCCACACCAGCGGCCCGGACTCCTCGAACAGCTCGGGGCCGGGCTGCAGCCCGTAGGACTGGAACGCCGTGAGGATGACCGCGGCCGTCGCCGAGGTCGGCAGGCCGAGGGTCAGCAGCGGCACCAGCACGCCCGCCGAGGCCGCGTTGTTGGCCGCCTCCGGCCCGGCGACCCCCTCGATCGCGCCGTGCCCGAACTCCTCCGGGTGCTTGGTGAGCTTGCGCTCGACGCTGTAGCTCAGGAACGTCGGCACCTCGGCCCCACCGGCGGGCAGGCTGCCGATCGGGAACCCCAGCAGCGTCCCCCGCAGCCACGCCGGCCAGGAGCGCCGCAGGTCGGAGCGCGAGAGCACGACGCGCTCGCGCAGCGGCTGCACGGTCGAGGCGCCGGTGCCACTGAGCAGGTGTCCGAAGGACTCGGTGAGCGCGAACAGCGCGATCACCACGATGACCACGTCGATGCCGTCCAGCAGCGAGTCCACGCCGAAGGTCAGCCGGGGCTGCCCCGTCTGCGAGTCGATGCCCACCAGACCGACGGCGACTCCGACCAGCAGGCTCGCGACACCTTTGAGCAGGTCGGGGCCGAGCAGGGCGCTGACGGTCACGAACGCCACCGCCATCAGCGCCACGTACTCGGGCGGACCGAAGCTGGTGGCGAAGCCGGCCACCACCGGCGCGAGGAACGTCAGCCCGAGCGTGCCGATGGTCCCGGCCACGAAGCTGCCGAGCGCTGCCGTGGCCAGGGCGGCCGCGGCCCGCCCCGCCCGCGCCATCTTGTTGCCCTCCAGCGCCGAGACCATCGAGGCGCTCTCACCAGGGGTGTTGAGCAGGATCGAGGTCGTCGACCCGCCGTACATGCCGCCGTAGTAGATGCCGGCGAACATGATCAGCGCGCTGGAAGCGTCCAGCCGGAAGGTGATCGGCAGCAGCAGCGCCACGGTCAGCGCGGGCCCGATGCCGGGCAGCACGCCGACGGCGGTGCCGATGGTCACGCCCACCAGCGCCCACAGCAGGTGGGCCGGCGTGAGGGCCGCGGCGAAGCCGTCGAGCAGCAGTCCTACCTGTTCCACTAGAAACCCCACGGTCCGCTGGGCAGGCTCAGCCCGATGAGCCGGTCGAAGACGAAGAACACCGCCGTGGCCAACGCCCACCCGTAGGCGAGCAGCACCCAGCGGCGAGGAGCGCCGAGCAGCAGCGCGGCCGCCACGAACAACCCGGTGGCGGTGGCGACGTAGCCGAGCAGCGGCAGCAGCACGGCGAAGGCCAGCAGGGCACCGACCAGCGCGGCCACCCGCCACGCGGCCCCGGAGCGCGGGACTGCCTCCGCTGTGCGGAGCCGGAGGCCGGACTGCACCAGCAGCCCGAGGCCGACCCCGCCGAGCAGCACGGCGACGAGCACCGGCATCACGGCGGGTCCCATCGCCGAGCCCAGGCCGGGCAACCGCATCGCGTCGGCGACGATCACCACCGCACCCAGCAGCATCAACGCCCCGAACAGCCCGGTGGCGAGCGCGGTTCGACGGTCGTGCACGGAGCTCACCCCAACCCGATCTTGCCGAGCACGTCGGACACCCGGTCCTGCTCGCGTCGCAGGAACGCCTCGAACTCCGGGCCGCCCGAGGTCGCGTCGCCCCAGCCCTGCTCGGCCAGGGTCTCCCGCCACTGGGGCGACCGGGTCATCTCCAGCAGTGCCTGCTCCAGAGCGCTCTCCTGCTCCGGGGAAATCCCGGCGGGAGCGACGACACCGCGCCAGTTGTCCAGCTCGACGTCGAGGCCGCTCTCCTCGAGCGTGGGCACCTCGGGCAGCGTCGGCGCCCGCTGCGCGCTGGAGACCGCCAGCGCCCGCATCTGCCCGGCGGTGATCTGCGGTTCGAGCTCGGAGACCCCGGAGATCGCGATGGTGGCCCGCCCGGACAGCGCGGTGCTGAGCAGTTCGCCGCCTCCGGAGTGCGCGACGTAGGAGAGCTGCGCGGGGTCGGCACCGACGGCTTGGGCGAGCAGCCCGGCCAGGATGTGCTCGGCGCCGCCGGCGGACCCACCGGCGATGGACACCGCGCGCAGGTCCTGCCGCATCCGGGCGTTGAGGTCCGAGAGCGAGCGGATCGGCGAATCCGCAGGCACCGCGATGACCTCGGCGTCGGTCGTCAACCGGATCAACGGGGTGGTGTCGTCGAGCGAGACCGGTGAGTCGTTCGCCCGGACAGCCCCGACCATGATCAGCCCGGTGACCATCAGCTGCGTCGGGTCACCCTGGTAGCGGACGAACTGGCTGAGCCCGATGGTCCCGCCGGCGCCGGTCACGTTGTAGACCTCGGTGCGCCCGGCCTTGTCCTGCAGCGCGTTCTGCATCTCGCGGGCGGTCTGGTCCCAGCCGCCGCCGGGCGCTGCCGGTGCCATCAGCCGCAGTTGCCGGTCGCCGAGCACCTGCGCGACCGGGCTGCCCTGCCGCTGGTCGTCGGGAGCGGTGGCGACGACGGCGCCCGTGAGCAGCACCGCCACCACCCAGGGGATCGCTTTCACCGGAGCACGCCGCATGGATCGCCTCGTTCCGCGCTGACGGACTGTCCACAGCTGTGTACAGTCCCGCACTCCGCTGAGACAAGGGTCACAGCGCCCCGAACTCGGCCCGCACCAACGGATCGCCGAGGCCCCCGGCCGCGCCGACACGCCGAGCCGACTGGCACGGTTGCGCTGGTGACCCGTCGGGCACAATGCTCGACCGGATCTGGCGAAGATCGCAGAGAAGGCGGAACCAGGAAACGTGACGACTGTTCATCAGAAGATCGCCGAGGAGCTCGGGGTCCGCGAAGGTCAGGTGGCCTCTGCCGTCGAGTTGCTCGACGGTGGGTCGACGGTGCCCTTCATCGCGCGCTACCGGAAGGAAGTGACCGGGGCTCTCGACGACGCCCAGCTGCGCACGCTCGAAGAACGGCTGCGCTACCTGCGCGAGCTGGAAGAGCGGCGCGCCACGGTGCTGGAGTCGATCCGCTCGCAGGGCAAGCTCACCGACGAGCTGGAAACCCAGATCCACGCCGCCGATTCCAAGGCGCGCCTGGAGGACATCTACCTCCCGTACAAGCCCAAGCGGCGCACCAAGGCCCAGATCGCCATCGAGGCCGGGCTGGAACCGCTCGCTGACCAGCTGCTCTCCGATCCCACCCACGATCCCCAGACGACCGCCGAAGGTTTCGTGGACACCGAGAAGGGCGTCGCCGACACCCAGGCCGCGCTGGAAGGCGCCCGCTCGATCCTCGTGGAGCGCTTCTCCGAGGACGCCGACCTCATCGGCGAGCTGCGCGAGCAGGTGTGGACGCGTGGCCGGGTGGTTTCCAAGGTCCGCGAGGGCAAGGAGGAGGACGGCGCGAAGTTCGCCGACTACTTCGAGTTCGACGAGCCCTTCACCGCGCTGCCCTCGCACCGGATCCTCGCGCTGTTCCGCGGTGAGAACGAAGAGGTCCTGGAGCTCTCGCTGGAGCCCGACGACGGCACCCCGGTCGAGGGCCCGACCTCCTACGAGCTGCGGATCGCCCAGCAGTTCGGCATCTCCGCGCAAGGCCGCCCGGCCGACAAGTGGCTGACCGACGTCGTCCGCTGGGCCTGGCGCACCCGCATCCTGACCCGGCTGAGCGTCGACCTGCGGCTGCGGCTGCGCCAGCACGCCGAGGACGAGGCCGTCCGGGTGTTCGCGGCGAACCTGCGCGACCTGCTGCTCGCCGCCCCGGCCGGATCGCGGGCCACCATGGGCCTGGACCCCGGCTACCGCACCGGTGTGAAGGTCGCGATCGTCGACGGCACCGGCAAGGTCGTGGCCACCGACACGATCTACCCGCACCAGCCGCAGCGCCAGTGGGACAAGGCCATCGCCACGTTGGCCACGCTCGCGCAGCAGCACCAGGTCGAGCTGGTCGCGATCGGCAACGGCACGGCCTCGCGCGAGACCGACAAGCTGGCCGCCGAGCTGATCAGCAAGCACCCGGAGCTCAAGCTCGACAAGGTCTCGGTCTCCGAGGCCGGCGCCTCGGTCTACTCCGCTTCCGCCTACGCCTCACGGGAACTGCCGGAGCTGGACGTGTCGCTGCGCGGCGCGGTGTCCATCGCTCGTCGGCTGCAGGACCCGCTGGCCGAACTGGTCAAGATCGACCCGAAGTCGATCGGTGTGGGCCAGTACCAGCACGACGTGTCGGAGTCGAAGCTGTCGCGCTCGCTGGACGCGGTGGTCGAGGACTGCGTCAACGCCGTCGGCGTGGACGTCAACACCGCCTCGGCGCCGCTGCTGACCAGGGTGTCGGGCATCAGCGAGTCGCTGGCCGAGAACATCGTGGGCCACCGCGACAGCAACGGCCCGTTCCGGAACCGCAGGACGCTCAAGGACGTCGCCCGGCTGGGACCGAAGGCCTTCGAGCAGTGCGCGGGCTTCCTGCGGATCCCCGACGGCGACGACCCGCTGGACTCCTCCGCGGTGCACCCCGAGGCTTACCCGGTCGTGCACCGGATCCTGCAGAGCACCCAGAGCGAGATCGACTCGCTGATCGGCAACGCGAAGCTGCTCGGGCAGTTGAACCCGCAGGACTTCGTGGGCGAGCGGTTCGGTCTGCCGACGGTCACCGACATCCTCGCCGAACTCGACAAGCCGGGCCGCGACCCGCGTCCGGAGTTCAAGACCGCGACCTTCGCCGAGGGCGTCGAGAAGATCGCCGACCTGCAGCAAGGCATGACGCTGGAAGGCGTGGTCACCAACGTCGCCGCGTTCGGCGCGTTCGTCGACGTGGGCGTGCACCAGGACGGCTTGGTGCACGTGTCGGCGATGTCGAAGAACTTCGTCAACGACCCGCACGACGTGGTGAAGTCCGGTGACATCGTCCGCGTGAAGGTCCTCGACGTCGACATCCCGCGCAAGCGGATCTCCCTCACGCTGCGGCTCGACGACGAGCCGGGCAAGGGCGGCAAGCCCGAGCGCGCCGAGCAGGGCGCCCGCGCCGGTGGCGGTCGTGGCGGTTCCGGCCGTGGTGGTGGCAACCGCGGCGGCGGCAACCGCGGTGGGGGCAAGCAGAACCGCGGCGGCGGGCGTCAGCGCAACGACGCTCCCACTGGTGCGATGGCAGAAGCCCTGCGCCGCGCCGGGTTCGGCAAGAACTGAGCTGAAGCAAGCGAAGGGCTCCTCCGGTTCACCCACCGGAGGAGCCCTTCGCGTTCCCTCACCGGTCGAACCGTCCGGTCTTGACCACAGCCACGAACGCCTGCCACTGCTCGGCGGAAGTGGTGATGCAGCTTCGACGGGACACGTCCCGCACGATGGCTCCGCTCCTCGAGGGGAGCACCTCGATGCGGGAACCCGACTCCCGAGACCGCGACGGGGTTCGCCCTCCGGCCGGTTCCGCTGTCATCTCCTCGCACCTCCTGGGTCTGGAGGACGTCCGCGAGCACTCTCGCCTCCAGGGACTGTCCAAAATCGGCGCACCGCATCCTCATCGACCGCGTGAGGCGCTGGCCCGCCGCGGGCTCTGAACGCTTTCGTGGCGAGTACGCCGGGACGCCGTGCACGGACATACATCGGAGCGGCGCACGGAGTCCACGGAGGCGCTGCGCTCGCCCGTCGGGAGTCTCCGCTACCCGCACCGCCAAGCGGATCGATCCTTCAGCAGCTCCTGGCAGACGACCACTCCTCCCGTCGGCCGGACGTCCTGCGGTTCAGCGCACTCCAGCACTCCCTCGCACCGGTCGACCCGGACCATGCTCGGAGGGAGAACGAGTGCCGGACAACGACTTCAGAGTGTGCTCCGCAGAGCAGGTTCCCTCCGGTCAACGAGCGAACACGTGCAGGCGCGCGTCCACACAGGACGGAGAAGAGTGACCTCCTTGCCGGTGCGCTCGGAGTGCTCCTCCGCGAGCTCGACGTAGATCAGCGCGTGCACGTCGATCAGGTCGGCAGTTCGACGAAGAGCGGCTGCACATCCCGTTCACCGAGCTCCGCACTGGCCGAGGTCCTCGGCGGTCGCCCATCACTGAGAACGCGAAGCCGGTTCGCAGCGGGGGTCCGGCTCAGCTGTTGGCCTTCTCCCGGCCGCCGTCCGGAGCCTCCCTCTGGGACATGACCTCTGCCATGCGCTCGCCGACGACCGAGGGGATGAGGCGTTCGGCGGAGCGGATCGCGGCCGCCTGCAACGCGTTGAACACCAGCGGACGCATCCGGTCGATGACGTCGGCCAGGAACGGGGTGACGTCCTCCGCGCACGAGGTGCGGGTGACCACGTGCTGCTTCACCAGGTCCGCGAGGTCGTCGCCGAGCGAGTCGACCTTCTGCAGCAGCTCTTCGGCGATCGTCAGCGTGTCGCTGAGCGGGATGCCGAGAGCGACCATCTCCACGGCCGCGTCGTAGAGCAGCGGAGACGTGGTCACGAAACCACGTCCGCGACGTTCCAGGACCCCCAGGTCGATGACGCGCTTGATCGTTCCCGGGGTGACCTGCGCGCCGAAGTTCTCCCGCAACTCCCCGAGCGTCACCGCGCGTGGGGATTCCACGGCCCACGTGCGGTCGGCGACGGTTTCCTCCAGACCGAGCACGTCCCCGAGGCTGCGGCCCGACTCCCAGGCACCGATCATCTCCTTGATCTGCGCGAACGCGTACCCGCGCTCCAACATGCTGATGATCAGCTTGAGCCGCGTCAGGTGCGCGTCGGAGTAGATCGCCGCACGGCCTTCCTTGCGCGGTGGCGGCAAGAGCTCGCGGTCCTGGTAGACGCGCACGTTGCGCACAGTCGTCCCCGCGGCCCGGGCAAGGTCGTCGATCCGGTAGTCCACCACTCGGAACAGTGTAGTTTCCCCGCGCAAGGCGCGCCGATCATGTGCGCTGCTCACGTTTTCGGCCCCGCAGCGCGAAAACGCCCGCCGCGCAGGGAAGCGGCCCGGTCGGACAGGGGCTTCGACCGGGCCGCTTCGACGGGTGGACGCTCCGGGGCTCAGGCGTCCACCCGCTCCCCCTCCTGGGGGTCTTCCTGCTCGGCCTTGCGGCCGCGCAGCAGCACGGCCAGCAGCGGCCACACCAGGATCAGCGCAACGACGCAGTACACGGTGAGGGAGAACGGCGTGTTGACCAGCCCGCTCAGACTGCCGTCGCTGATCTGCAGGGCGCGGCGCATCTGCTGCTCCGACGTCGGCCCGAGGATCACCGCGATGATCGCCGGCAGGATCGGCAACCCGTAGCGGCGCATGGCGAAACCGATGACGCCGATCACGAACAGCAGCACCAGGTCCAGCGGCTCACCGCCGACCGCGTACGCACCGACGCTGGCGAAGAACAGGATGCCCGCGTACAGGTACGGCCGCGGGATCTGCAGCAGCTTGGCCCACACCGGCGCCAGCGGCAGGTTCAGCACCAGCAGCAGCACCGAGCCGATGAACATGCTGGCGATCAACGCCCACACCATCTCGGACTCGCGCGCGAACAGCAGCGGACCGGGCTGGATGCCGTACTGCTGGAACGCCGCGAGCATCACCGCGGCGACCGCCGTGGTCGGCAGGCCCAGCGTCAGCATCGACACCATGGTGCCCGCTGCCGACGCGCTCGCCGCCGCCTCCGGGCCGGCCACGCCTTCGATGGCGCCCTTGCCGAACTCCTCGCGGTGCCGGGACAACCGGCGCTCGGTCACGTAGGACAGGAACGTGGGGATCTCCGCGCCACCGGCGGGAACCGCGCCGAAGGGGAATCCGATGAACGGCCCCCGCAGCCACGGCTTCCAGGTGCGGCGCACGTCGGACCCGCTCAACAGCGCGCGGCCGACCGGGATCGGCTCGGCCTTGCTGCGCCGCAGGTGCGCGGCGACCCACAGCGACTCGCCGATGGCGAAGAGCCCGACCGCCACGATGACGACGTCGACGCCGTCGGACAGGTGCAGCAGGCCGAACGTCAGCCGCTGCTGACCGGTCATCTCGTCCAGGCCGATGATCCCGATGGTCAGGCCGATCAGCAGCGAGGCGAAGCCGCGGACCCGGGACTTGCCGAGCACGGAGGTGATCGCGATGAACGCCAGGACGGTGATCGCCAGGTAGTCCGGCGCTCCGATGTCCACGGCCAGCGACGCCACCGTCGGCGCCAGCAGCACCAGCAGGGTCAACCCGATGATCGCGCCGATGAAGTGCCCGACCGCCGCGGTCGCCAGCGCCTGCGCGCCACGACCCTTGCGGGCCATCGGGTTCCCCTCCAGCGCGGCGATCACCGAGAAGCTCTCCCCCGGCGTGTTCAGCAGGATCGACGTCGTCGACCCGCCGAACATGCCGCCGAAGTAGATGCCGGCGAACATGATGAACGCGCTGGTGGGCTCGAGCGCGTAGGTGACGGGCAGCAGCAGTGCCACCGCCATCGCCGGCCCGATGCCGGGAAGCACGCCGATCGCGGTGCCCAGCAGCACGCCGAGCGCCGCCCACACCAGGTTCATCGGTGTCAGCGCGGTGGCGAAACCGTCGAGCAGCAGGTTCAGCGATTCCATCTGTTACAGCACCCCCATCAGCGGGCCGCCGGGCAGGGGGACACCGAGCAGGTTGTTGAACACGAAGTACGTCAGCACCGACAGCACCGCCGCCAGCAGCGGGTCCCGCACGGTGTGGCGGCTGCCCAGCGCGTAGGCGCAGCCCCAGAAGAGGATCATCCCGGACAGCGGGAACCCGACGATGCCGATGAGCACCGCGTTGGCCAGGAACGAGGCCGACAGCAGCAGCACCGTGCGCCAGTCGCTGGGTGCCGAGAGGTCGACGTCCTCGCCCGTCTCGGACTCACCGTGCCCGCCGCGCAGCACGTCGCGGGCCAGCAGCACCGAGACGAGCAGCAGCAGACCTCCCACGAGGAACGGCACGGTCTTGGGTCCGACCGGACCGCGCTGGGTGAAGTCGGTCGAGATCGCCGCGGCGTCGCTGAGCACCAAGACGCCCAGCAGCGCCAGCAGCGCGCAGATGCCGAGCTCGGAGTGCTCGCGCAGCCAACTGCGCTGGGGCTCGGGGTTTTCCGGCGCCCGTGTCGTGGTTTCGGTCATGCCAGCCCCAACTCCTCGAGAACCGTGGCCACGCGGTCGTTCTCCTGCGCCAGGAACTCACCGAACTGCGGACCCGGCTGGAACGCTTCGGTCCAGCCGTTGCGCTGCAGCGCTTCCCGCCACTCCGGGGAACCGTTGAGGCGCTCGAACAGCGACACGAGCTTGGCGCGGTCGCGCTCGTCCATCCCCGGCGGGGCGACGACGCCGCGCCAGTTGGTGAAGTTGACGTCCACACCGGACTCGAGCAGCGTCGGCGCGTCCACACCGGGCAGCCGCTCCGGACCGGTCACGGCCAGGACCCGCAGCTCCCCCGCCTCGATCTGGTCCCGGTACTCGCCGATGCCGGAGACGCCGAAGGCGACCTTGCCGCCGAGCACCGAGGCGAGCAGTTCGCCACCGCCGTCGAAGGGCACGTAGTTGACCTGCTTGGGCGAGAGCCCGATGGCCTTGGCCATGAGCATCGGTGCCAGGTGGTCGGGTCCGCCCGGGGAGGAACCGCCGCCGACCGGAACGTCACCGGGGCGGGCCTTCCAGTCGGCGATGAGCTGGTCGAGGTCCTGGTAGGGCGAATCCTTGCCGACCACGATGACGTCGGACTCCTCGACGAGCTTGGCGATCGGCGTGGTGTCCTGCAGGGAGACCGGCGAGTGGTTGGTGTAGACGCTGCCGACGACGCCCAGGCCCATCGACATGGCCAGCTTGCCGTTGCCGCGCTCGTTGACCACGCGTCCCAGGCCGACGGTGCCGCCGGCTCCGGGGAGGTTGAACACCTCGGTGCCGCTCTGCAGCCCGGCGTCCTCCATCGCCTTGACCGCGGTGCGCGCGGTGATGTCGTACCCGCCACCGGGCGAGTTGGGAACCAGCACCCGCAGGCCCCGGATCTGCGCTTCGGCACTGCTGTCACTGCTGGTGCTGATCAGTGGTGGCACCAGGAGCACCAGCAGCACGGCTGCGATCACAGCCATCGTGCTGCGTAGCCGCACGGGCGATCCCGCCTCTCCATCGTGGTCGGAACGTGAGCCGGCTCATGCTGCACTCCCGCACTGCGACGTGTCTCGCTTAGACACGTAACGACACTTCCGGAACTTCTGTAACCGGTGCCCCGTTCCGGGCCGAGGCGGGACGACCAGGTGCTTCACCGACGCGGGGCGGCTGCGGGTTAACGTTCCCGGCGAGGAGGTGCGCGGTGTTGCGTGTGCAGGGGAGCCTGTCGCGGCAGCTGCTGAGCTGGCAGCTGCTGATCATCCTCGTGCTCCTCGGCACGGTCGCCGTGTACTCGGTGGTGCAGAGCGACGCCGCGTTCCGCGCGACCGAGGGGCGCAAGGTGCTCTCGGTCGCCGAGGACCTCGCCGCCACCGAAACCGTGCGCGCGAACCTGCAGGACCCGTACCGGCGGGACGCGCTGCCGATCCTCGCCGAGAGCGCGCGCAGCCTCTCCGGTGCCGACCAGGTGATCATCGCTGACGCCCGGGGTGTCGTGCTGACCTCCCCCGACCCCGGGCAGCGGGGTCAACCGCTGCCGCTGGGCGACTCCACGGTGCTGCGCGGCAGGGCGTGGGTGGGTGAGGTCGACTCCGACGGCACCGACACGCTGGTCGCCCACGTGCCGGTGATCGCCAGCGACGCGCGGATCGTCGGCGTGGTCTCGGCCGGCCGCGACACCCCCGACCTGCTGCAGGGTCTGCGGGCCTCGCCGGAGAGCCCGCTGGCGTTGCTGGCCTTCGCCGCGTTCCTGGGCATCGCCGGGTCCGTGCTGCTGGCCCGCCGGGTCAAGCGCCAGACGCTGGGGCTGGAGCCGCAGGAGATCACGCGGCTCGTCGAGCACCGCGAGGCGCTGCTGCACGGGGTGCGCGAAGGCGTGGTCGGCGTCGACGAGCAGAACCGGATCACGCTGGTCAACGACCAGGCGATGCGGTTGTTGACGCTGCCGGAGGACTGCCTCGGCCGCGGTATCGACTCCCTCGAACTCGGTGACCGGCTGCGGGACGTGCTCACCGGCCGATCCGACGGGGTCGACCAGATCGTGCTGCGGCGCGGCCGCGTCGTCGTGCTCAACCGGATGCCGATCTCCTCGGTCGGCGCGGTGGTGACCATGCGCGACCGCACCGAGCTGGTCGACCTCCAGCGGGAGCTGGCGGTGCACCGCGACACCACCGACACGCTGCGCGCCCAGGCCCACGAGTTCTCCAACCGGCTGCACACCATCTCCGGGCTGGTGGAGCTGGGCGAGCACGAGGAGCTGCAGCGCTACGTGCAGCGCATCTCCCGGCACAGCGAGCAGTGGCACGCCGAGGTGACCGCGCGCGTGCACGACCCGGCCACGGCGGCGCTGCTGATCGCCAAGTCCAGCCTCGCGGCCGAGCGCGGTGTGGGGTTGCGGCTCGACGAAGGCGGTTCCCTCGGCGCTCTCGACGAGGAGGTCTCCGCCGACCTGGTGACGGTGCTGGGCAACCTCATCGACAACGCGCTGGACGCGCTGGAGTCCACGAAGGACGCGTGGATCGAGGTCGAGCTGCGGCACAGCGACGAGATCACCGTGGTGGTCCGCGATTCCGGCCCGGGCGTGGCGCCGGAGATCGTCGAGGAGGTCTTCCAGCACGGTTTCACCACCAAGGCCGCGCGCGGTGGTGAGCGCGGGCTCGGCCTGGCGTTGACCAGGCAGATCTGCCGCAGGCGCGGCGGATCGGTGGAGGTGCACAACGCCGACGGCGCGGTGTTCACCGCGCGGCTGCCGTGGGAGGGGGCATGATCCGAGTTCTGGTGGTCGACGACGACTTCATGGTCGCCAAGGTCCACAGCGGGTACGTCTCGCGGGTGGAGGGCTTCGAGGTCGTCGGTGTCGCGCACACCGGTGCCGACGCCGTGGTGGCCGTCGACGAGCTGCGACCGGACCTGGTGCTGCTCGACATCTACCTGCCCGACATCGACGGCCTGTCGGTGCTGCGGCAGCTGCGCGGCCGACCTGCGGCCGATCCGGACGTCATCGTCATCACCGCCGCGCGCGACCTGGACACCGTCCGAGGCGCGGTCCACGGCGGTGCGCTGCACTACCTGATCAAGCCGTTCACCTACGAGGCGCTGCGGGAGCGGCTGGAGAGCTTCCGCGCGGTCCACCGCGCCCTCGCCGAGATCCCGGGTGACGCCCCGACCGCCCAGCAGGACGTCGACCGGCTCTTCGGCACCCGCGCCCGAGGCATCGCTCCGCCGAAGGGCCTGTCGGCCGAAACCGCCCGCACCGTCGAGGAGACCGTGCGCGAGCACTCGAGCGACGGCGGCGACCTCTCCGCCGCCGAGTGCGCCGACGCCATCGAGATCTCCCGCGTCAGCGCCCGCAAGTACCTGGAGCACTTCGTCGAGTCCGGCAAGGCCGAGGTGCGCCTCCGCTACGGAGGCACCGGCCGCCCCGAACGCCGTTACCGCTGGCTCTGACGTCACGCGGAGGTGTTTCCACGGCAGGCGTTTCCGCGTGGTCAGTGCGGCGAGAAGGTGACCGGCAGCGAGGTGAGCCCGCGCATCAGCACCGAGGGACGCCAGGTGAGGTCCCCAGGCTCGACGTCCAAGGTGGTGTCGGGCAGCCGGTCCAGCAGGACTTCGATCCCCGTGGTGGTGATCGTCCTGGCGATCTCCTGAGCGGCGTGGGGACACCCGTGCTCGCCGTGGCTGAAGGCTAGGTGGGCGTGGTTGCCGGTGGCGCCCTCGTGTCCGCGCGGGCGGACCTGCGGGTCGGCGTTGGCCGCGGCCAAGCACAGGACCAGCAGGTCGCCCCGGCGGACGGTCTGTCCGCCGAGCTGGACGTCTCGGGTGGCCCAGCGACCCACGTGGTTCTGGGTCGGGGTGTCCTCCCACAGGACCTCGTTGAGCGCGTGCGCCACGCTGCTGCGGCCCCCCGCGAGGCCGAGCGCGAAGCGCGGTTCGGTGAGCATCAGCCGCAACGCGTTGCCCATCCAGTCCGATGTGGTCAGGTGCGCCCTGCCGAGGACGAGGAACAGGTCGGTGGCGACCTCCTCGTCGGCGAAGCCGACCGGGTGCTGCACCAGGTTCGACACCAGGTCTTCGGCGGGGTCCTCGCGGCGCTCGCGGACCAGGCGCAGCATGCGAGCGACGGTGCGCTCGTGCGCGCGCACCGCCTCCTCCCCCTCCTGCCCGGTCAGCGCCACGTCGTGGGTGAGCATCGGCGCGTCGTCGTCGGGAAGACCGTAGACCTGGGCCATCGCCAGCAGCGGGACCTGGTGGGTGTACTCGACGACCAAGTCGGCGGAGCCGCGTGCGGCGAACCGGTCGATGAGCGTGTCGCTGATCCGCTCCACCGCGGCGGCGAGCTCGACCAGGTCCACAGTGGCCAGTGCTTCGCGCACCACGTGACCGCGAGCGCGGTGGTCCTCCCCATCGGACAACAGCGCGGAGGGGCGGGGTTCGACGTAGGGGCGCAGCGACCAGCACTCCGGGACGCGGTGCCAGCGGTTCCACCGCCGCGGGTCGCGGCTGAACAACTCGGGGTTGCCGACCACGTGGTGCACCTCGCGGTAGCCCAGCACGCACCAGGCGGTGACGCCGCCTTCCAGCTGGACCGGGGCCACCGGACCGTGGTCGTGGCGCAACCGCCGGTAGACCGCGGCCGGGTCGCGGTGGAAGCGCTCGCCGAAGAACGGGGTCGCCCGCACCTGCGGGTCCATCACCGCCCCCGCGCCGAGGACATCGCGTGCAGGTGCTCCACCAGGCGCACCAGCACCGCCTTGCTGGACTCGCGGTCGCGGGCGTCGCAGTCGAGCACCGGCACCTCGTCGGACAGGTCCAGCGCCTTCCGCACCTGGGCCAAGCTGTGCCGGGGCACGCCGAAGTTGTTGCGCGCCACGACGAAGGGCGTGCCCTGCTCCTCGAGGCGGTCGAGGGCGTACCAGCAGTCGGTGATGCGACGCGAGTCCACCAGCACGACCGCGCCGAGGCAACCGGCGAAGAGCTGGTCCCAGAGGAACCAGAAGCGCTCCTGGCCCGGGGCGCCGAACAGGTACAGCACCATCCGGTCGTCGAGCGTGATGCGCCCGAAGTCGAAGGCCACCGTGGTCGTGGTCTTGCCCCCGACACCGGCGGTGGAGTCCACTCCCACACTGGCCGCGGTCATGGTCTCCTCGGTGTTCAGCGGTCGGATCTCGCTGACCGAGCCCACCAGGGTGGTCTTGCCGACCGCGAAGCCCCCGATGACGACGATCTTGAGGCCGTCGGAGGCGCTGTGGCGCAACGGGACCCGGTCAGATGTTGCGAAGTCCAACGAGCACCTGCTGAAGGAAGTCGGGAGTCGGGACCTCCGCCGGGTCCCGCCGGGCCGAGGGGGGCCTGGCGGTGATCTTGCCCCTCGCGTGGAGGTCGTCGAGCAGGACGCGCACCACGCTCACCGGGAGCCGCAGTGCGGCGGCGAGCTCCACCACGGAGACCGGTTCGCGACTGAGGCGCAGGATGACGGCGGGCTCGGACTGCATGCCCGGGCTCGGTTCCCCCTCGGCGACCACCAGGGTCACCGGGTCGAAGGTGTCGTCGGCGGGACGGGTGCGGCCGCCGGTGACGACGTAGAGCCGGTCCGGGTCCTCGTCGTCGAGCAGCCGCCGCGTCATGGGACTTCGACCCGGTGCGGACTGCGCAGGTGCTCGCCGATCTGCTCGACGAGCTCGTTCATGTTGTGGCCGACGACGCCCACGTCGGCCTCGTCGGAGGCCAGCACCGCCAGGTGCGCGCCGAACCCGGCCTCGACGATGCACAGCACACCGCCGTAGAACTCGGTCATCGACTGCCGCACTCCCCCGCTGCCGTCGCCGAACTCCACCGAGGCGCCGTAGGAGAGGCTCTGGATGCCGGAGGCGATCGCCGAGAGCTGGTCGGCCTGGTCGGACGTGAGGCCTGCGGTGTGGCAGAGCTTGAGGCCGTCCTTGGACAGCACCAGGGCATGTCTGCTGCCGGGGGTGCTCTGCAACAGGTTCTCCAGCATCCAGTCGAGTTCGCGGGTGTCGATGGTCATCGCGGCGTCGGGACGGCGGGCGGGGCGACCCGCGGTCCCACACCTCCAATCGGGGTCGTCGGGGGTTTCATCGGGTGTCGTCGTCCGACGTGGACGATCCGTCGCGACGGGACCGGGAGAAGGCGCCGAAGCGCGCTCCCGCGTCCGACCGCTCGTCGTCGGCCCGCCTGGGTGCGGGGGCCGAGCGCGCCGCGGTGAGGGTCCGGCCGCGGCGATGCCGGGGCAGTTCGCCGGGCTCGGCCTCCGAGGCGGGGTCGGTGTGCCGGTCCAGTGTCGGGCTGGCCGGTCCGCCCGGGGCGGGCGGTTCGGCCTCGGGACGCGGCTCGGTGATGAGCTTCTGCGGGACCACCACCTCCACACCGGTGCCGCCGCGCGCGGAAGCGCGGAAGGACACCGACAGCTCGTGCTTGCGGGCCAGGCACCCGACGACGGCGAGGCCGAGACGGGCACCGGAGACCTCGGCGAGGTCGAGCGGGGCGTCCGACACCGCTCGTTCCGCGCGAGCACGGGCCGCGTCGCTCAGCGCCAGCCCGCTGTCCTCGACGGTGATGACCACGCCGCTGTGCACCTCGTCGACGTGGACGTGCACCTCTTCGGTGGGTGGGGAGAACTTGGTGGCGTTGTCCATGACCTCGGCCAGGACGTGCATGACGCCTTCGGCCGCGTAGCCGACGACGGCGGCGGTGCTGGTGGAGTGCAGCCGGATCCGCTGGTAGGCGCTGATCCGGCCCATCGCGCCGCGCAGGACGCTCTCCACCACGATCGGCTTGGTCCAGCGGCGTCCGCTGCGCGCGCCGGTGAGCACCGCGATGCTGTCGGCGAGCCGCCCGGCCTGCGCGGTGGCGTGGTCGAGCTTGAGCAGGTCGGCCAGCACGTCCTCGGAGTCGTGGCGCGACTCCACCTCGCGGAGGTCGGCGAGCATGCCGGTGGTCAGCGCCTGGACCCGGCCGGCCGCGTGGGCGCAGGTGGACAGCGCCGCAGCGCGCCTCTTCTCGCTGGCGGCCAGCTCCCGGGACAGGACCTTGAGGACGCGCCGGTGCGGAACGCCGTAGTCGTGGGTGATCCCCTTCACCGCCTCCTCGGCGGTGGCGCCGCCGCGCAGCCGCTCGGCCAGGTCGGGCAGCGCGTCGTCGGCCAGCCGCACCACGTCGCTGTTCAGGCCGGCGGCGGCGGTGCGGTAGTGACGGGTCCACTGCACGCTGCGGACGACCGCGCCGACGGCGGCGGACAGGGCGAGCACGAGCAGCACTCCGACCCCGGTGATCGGGGCGCCGATCGGTGACCGCAGGAATGCCCAGGAAAGGAGCGCACCGGACAGGAGGAACGCGATCGCGGAACCGACGACCACCGGGTACCAGTCGGGGAACTCTCCGCGCCGTGGCACGTGGTCATCGCTCGACATCTACGGTTCCTCATCGCCGGACGGGGTGGGGCTCGCTCGGGTCACGCGAGGCAGATAGTAACGGAGAGCATACAGATGAATGCTCCCTTTTGGGTGATGCTCGCCTCACCGCGAGAACCCGCCACTCATTCGATCTTGAATCCGGAGTCGAGGCCACCAGATCCGGGCGGAGTTCTTTCGGTTTTTCACAGAACTGAAAACGCAATTTCCCCTCTCTCCCGGAGATCGCCGGGCCCGTTGGCAGATCTTCCGCGCTACTCCATCGAGGTGACGCTGCGTCACTGCGCTGCTGATTTTTCACCTGATCAGTACCGCTGACCATCACTACGCTTCGCAGCAGGAAAGTCACTCGCAGACACCTTGGCGGCCGACCGATGATCACCAGGAGCCTCGACCTGGACCGTCCGAGCGACGCTCGTGTTCACGACTACTTCCTCGGTGGCGGCAGCAACTTCGCCGCCGACCGCGCGCTGGCTCGTCGCGTCCTCTCCGCCGCACCCGACGCCCGGATCGAGACGCTGGCACACCGCGCCTGCCTGGGACGCATGATGCGCACCTGCCTCGACCTGGGTGTCCGCCAGTTCCTGGACCTCGGCTCGGGCATCCCGACCGCCGGCAGCCCGCACGAGATCGCCGCGGAGGCGGACCCGGCCGCGCGGGTGGTCCACGTCGACAACGACCAGATCGCCGCCACCCAGGGGCAGCTGGTGCTCGCCCGCTGCGACAACGCTGCGGTGCTGCACGCCGACGTGCGCGACCCGGACTCCGTGCTGGCCGCGGAGCAGACGCGACGGTTGCTCGACTTCCAGCAGCCGGTGGCGGTGCTGATGTTCGGCGTGCTGCACACCTTCGGGGAGCACCACGACCCGGCGCAGGTGATCCGCCGCTACACCGAGGCGGTGGCACCCGGATCGTTCCTCGCGCTGTCGCACTTCACCGGCGAGTTCGCCCCGGAGCGGGCGCGCGAGGTCCTCCGCGTGCTGGACGGCAGCTGCCCACGGCCCGCGCTGCGCGACCGCGAGACGGTGCGCTCCTTCCTGGACGGCCTCGACCTCGTCGATCCCGGCGCGGTCCCCGCGGCCGACTGGCGGCCCGGTCCGGCCGACGCCGACCTGCGCAGCCCGGAGCCGCTGGGCTTCGCGCTGCTGGCGCGCACCACGCCGGCGACCCGATCTCGGCCGGACGGCGCAAGCGCTTAGACTGTGCGCCAGGACCCCTCTCACCAGCAAGATCCCCGGCCACACGACCCCCGAGGTAGCGAGCGTGCACGACCTGTCCGCAACTCGCTCTGGCCGCGCTCCGCAGAAGAGGAGCACCCGGAAGGTCAGCTGGGACGCCGTGCGCGCCGGCTGCGTGGTGCTGGTGATGATCTACCACGCGACGCACATGAGCCGCGTGACGCACCCGGAGCTGACGCCACGACTGGTCGTCTTCCCGTTCCAGGTCGGCGCGAGCCTGCTGCTGGTGATCTCGGCGTACTTCGCCGCGGCCACCATCGGACGCGGCAGCCTCCGGCGCTACTGGTGGAAGCGCATGGCGCGGCTCGTGCCGCCCTTCGTCGGCGCGGTGGTGCTGATCTGGCTCGTCCTGCGGTTCCTGAGACCGCCTTCGTGGCAGGAACCGTCCGGGTGGGACCTCGCGCACCACCTGCTGATGCTGTGGAACTGGAAGCCGGCGGAGTACGCCTTCCTGGACGGGTCACATTGGACGGTCCCGCTGCAGCTGATGGGCTTCACCTTCGCCGCCGCCCTGTTCGCCACCCGGTGGGGGCACGGGAACAAGATCGTCTGGGTGCTGTGGGCGGCCGTGCTGCTGCCGCTGGCCCAGTGGCACCTGCGCATCACCGCAGCGCCGGAGACCTACCGGATGCTGGTGGACGGGTTCGGCGTGCACCGCTGGCACCTGTTCGTGGCCGGGGTGGCGATCTGGATGGTCTCCACCCGGCGCCTCGGTCGCGTCCACTTCGCGGTCCTGCTGGCGTCCTGCATGGCCGCCCAAGCGCTGCACAACTACGTCCGGCTGCCCGACGGGCAGCTCGACTGCGACTGGGGCTCCACCACCGCCGTGTGGATCGGCATGCTCGTGCTCACCTCAGTGGCCTGCGGACCGGACTGGAAGCTCCCGCCCGCGCTCGCGCGCGGCCTGACCTGGTTCGCGGGGATCTCCTACTGCGTGTTCCTCACCCACCAGACGGTCGGCTACATCCTGCTGCACTACCTCGACACCAACGGTGTGCCACCGGTGCTGCAGACCTTGGCGATGCTGACCACCGGCACGCTCCTCGGCTGGGCGCTGACCAGAGCGGTCGAGCGCCCGGCCCACGACTCGCTGCTGCGGCTCTACGACCGGCTGGCCGCACGTCGTCAGAGCGGGTGACGCTCCAGCGGCAGCTGGTCGAGGCGGGTCGTGCGCAGCGGCGGGACCTCGACGCCGGCCCAGCGGAGGACGGTGGCTTCGGCCTCGCCGCGCTGATCGACGGGCAACCCGGTGAGGGTCGCGCCGTGGTTGGCACCCGGCACCAGGTAGGAGTGCGAATCCCACCGGCTCGGCGCGAACGGCTCGGCGCTCCACGGGTCGTTCTCACCGTTGACGAACATCAGCTCTGAACCGCGGTTGCGGACCCAGGAGTCCACCCGGCGCATCGCGCCCGGCCCGAACTCCACCGGGATGTCGCGCGGCACCAGGTTGCGCGGCCGGCTCAGCTCGCGGTGGTGCAGCAGGTCGGCCAGGTGCTCGTCGGAGACGTCGGGCCAGCCCAGCTGGGTTCCGGCCTGGTAGTAGTACGGCGTGTAGGGCTCGATGCCCTGGTCGGTGTAGAAGGCGAACTCGACGGTCTCGTCGAGGAAGCGGTAGATCTCATCGGTGCTCGCCGTCGGAGCCGGGACCTGACCGCAGTCCTGCTGGCCCCGGTACTGCCAGAAGGCCCACGGCGCGTCGAGCACGACCAGCTCGAGACCTCGGTCGACGTCGCCGATGATCCGGTCGAAGGTCCGCCCCTGCGAGTCCGCGAAGGCTTGGAAGGCGGCGAGCATCTCCGGCCGGCGCAGCAACGCCTCCCGCTGCACCGCGGCCAGCGCCTCGCGGCAGGCTGGATCGGTACCGACCGACGAGAGGAACCCGTCGTAGGCGTCCCGTCCGTTGTCCACGTCGTTCGGTGCGACGTACGCAACGGTCCCGTCCACGTCGTCCGGGTAGAAGTGGCGGTGGTACACCGCCGTCATGCCGCCCTTGCTGGCACCGGTGGTGAGCCACCGCTGCTCGTAGACGCTCCGCAGCGCCGAGATCACCGCGTGCTCGTCGGTGGCGGCCTGCCAGATGTCGAGGTCGTTCCAGTCGGCGGGTTCGGGCCGCGACGGGGTGAAGAAGCGGTGCTCCAGGTCCACCTGGTTGCCGTCGACGAGCCGCGTGGGCTCGGCGCGGCTCGCCTGGGACGGCAGCCCGTACCCGGTGGTGCGGAGGACCGTCGGGCGGGACAGGTCGCGGTGCAGCAGGGTCAGCCGCTGCTCGAAGGAACCCGCTCCCGGGTGGCGGTGGTCGGCCGGCTGGGTGAAGGTCAGGTCGAACAGCCGGAAACCCGGTTCGGTGGGCCGCTCGCCCACCACGGTCAGCCCCGGCACCTCCGCCAACCGCTGCGCGACGTCCTCCTGCGGTGCCGCTCCCACGGGCATCCCGACCAGCGTCAACGCGCAGGTCACCGCGATGGTCGCCCATCCGCGCCAGTTCATCCGACCTCCTGGTGAGCACGACGGTCGGAGCAATCTAGCCAGACGGACGACCCACCGGACAGCGCGAGGCGAGTTCACGACACGTCCCCCACGCGCAGCAACGGGCCGCCCACCGCGCGTTCGGCGAGCGGCCTCGCGTCACCCGTGGTGCGCGACGTTGCGCACCCCGGGTGACACCGTTGCCTCAGACGGTGGCTTCGGCCTCCTGCGGCAGCGGCTCTTCGTCGCGCTGCTTCGGGACGTCGACGTCGGAGTCTCCCTTGTGGACGGTCCCGGCCACGTAGGCGTCCGAAGCCTCCGTGTCCGAACCGGTCTCGGTGGCCACCAGGAACGGCTCCGCGTTGCCCAGGATCCGCTGGGCGGTGCGCACCTGCTCGGCGAGCTGCTGACGGGTCGTGAGCATCGTCGCCGCGTACTCGTCGGAGCGCCGGACACGGCGCTCGCCCTCACGCGTGGCCTCGCGGACGCGGCGCTGCGCCTCCTCGCGGCTGGCCTGCTCGCGCTCGGCGAGGATGCGCATGGCCTCCTCGCGGCGGGCGGACATGGACACCTCGAAGTCGTGCTCGACCTGGACGCGGCGCTCTTCGGCCTCGGCGTCGAGCTGCCTGCGCTGCCGCTCGGCCTCCTTGGCCATCTCCTGCACCTCGGCACGGGTGCGGGCGATGAGCTCGTTGCGCTGCTGCTCGGACTGGCGACGCCACTCATCGGCCTCGGCGACCAGCTTCTCGTAGCGGTTGCGCAGTTCGGCGGCGGCCTGCTCGGAGCGGGCCCACTCGTGCTCGGAGGCGGCCTGGGCGCTGGCGACGATCTCGCGGGCCTCGTCCTGGGCCAACCGGACCATGCGACGCATCCGGTCGGACAGCGCGTCCATCGAGATGGGTTCCTGCGCCTGGGCGTCGAGCTCGCTCTTGAGCTCCTCGACCTGGGCACGGGCCTGGTCGAGCTGCGCGGACAGTTCGTTGACCTGGCTCAACGCCGAATCCCTGTCCTCGGTGACCAGCCGCAGCTCGGCCTCGGTCTGCTGGATGTAGAACTTCACCTGCGATCGGCGGTACCCGTACCAGACGGTGTCGAAATCGGCCTTCAGCGGTACCAGTTCGCGGTCTTCGTTGTGCCCCACGGTCTCACCCCACCTGAGTTGATCAATTTGCTGGGAGCGAGCCACGCCCCGACGCGGCAAGTCCGTGCCACCCCGGTGATTCCTCCGCCGATGCGCCCGTCGAGCCGAAACCGACAACTACGACATCACCGAACACCGGTGCCACGGATCGCTGTGCCTCCATCTTCCTCGCGGAAGCTGTTGAGATCAACTGCTTGGTTTCGGTGCGGTGCAACGGACATCCGATGTTGATCCACCGGACACCCTCGCTGAAATGCCTGTTGGAATCAGGTTTTCGCACCCGGTTGCAGCATCCGCCGAAAAGTCATCTCGATTTCGTCTCGGCTCGGCACCGATTCTCGGACGATGCCCTGGAGCAGCCAACCGCAGAACAGCACCGACAACGCGCGTCCCGTCTGCGCGTCGGTGTAGGAGGCGAACAGGTCGGCGAGCGCGGTGTCCCACTCCTGGCTCACCTGGCGCAACGCGGGCTTGTGCAGTGCGGCGATGTAGAGCTGGTGCTCGACGGCGGTCTGCGCGCGGGCGGGCCCGAGGTAGTGCAGCACCAGGTCGGTCAGCGCATCGGCGAGGTCGCGACCGGATTCCAGCTCGGCGGCCCACTGCCGCATGTGCTCGACGTCGTCCTCGGCGGCCTGCCGCAGGGCACTCGCGAGCAGGTCGTCGAGGGTGGAGAAGTAGTAGGTGGTCGACCCGAGCGGAACACCCGCTGCAGCCGCGACGCTGCGGTGCGTGAGCTTCTCGACACCGCGTTCGGCGACCACGTCGATCGCGGCGCGCGCGATGCGCTCCCGACGGTCGGGGTCCTTGCGGCGAGCGGGCGGCGCGGGCTGGGTGGTCGACATGCGCTCGGTGTTCCTCCCCTGTCACGGCGCGTGAGCGGATTCGGCATCCGGGTGGCGGGCGGGGGGCGATGGGCCCATCCGGAGATCCAGCATGCCAGGTCAAGGGCAGATCCCGATGCGGTCCACATCACCGGCCAGGCGTTTCGCCTGTTCACAGCGCATTTTTCGACGAGCTCCGGATGACGTCCTCGGCCGATGATGTACAGATGTACACGTGTGGTGTTAGGGTCCTCTCCCGGCACCGCAGCCAATGACCCTGCGCGATGGGATTTTCGTCGCGCGGAATTGGACCAAGAACGCGCCGCAGAGCCACCGAATGGACCACCAGGAGGTGAATTCGGAACCGGAGGTCGCCGAACAACGGCACCATTCGGCGAATTGCTCCGCATCACCCGGTGCGGATTCGCGTGGCGACGAATCGGCGTCCGCCGCATTCTGAACTCGCCGCCTCGGGTGAAGCGTGTTCATCGGGATCGCGGACGCGGACACACCAGCGATGGAAAACGGGGAAGATCCATGCCGCAAGCAGACAATTCGGCAGCCACGCTGCTCATCGACGGAGAATGGGTGCCGGCCGCCGACGGCCGCACCCGGCAGATCCACTGCCCCGCCGACGGACAGCTGGTCGCCACCGTCTCCGAGGGCGGTCGCGCCGATGCCGAGCGGGCCATCGCCGCCGCTCGACGCGCTTTCGACGAGGGCGGGTGGTCCACCAGCTCCGCGTGGGAACGCGGTGACCTGCTGCTGCGCGTCGCCGACATCCTCGTCCGCGACAAGGACGAGTTCGCCCGCGCCGAATCGCTCGACACCGGCAAGCGCCTGGTGGAGAGCGAGTACGACATGGACGACATCGCCGCCTGCTTCCGCTACTTCGGCAAGATCGCCGGCACGGACGCGGGCAAGCTCGTCGACACCGGTTCTCCGGACGCCATCAGCCGCGTGCAGTACGAGCCGGTCGGCGTCTGCGGCATGATCACACCCTGGAACTTCCCGCTGCTGCAGGTCGCGTGGAAGGTCGCTCCCGCCATCGCCGCGGGCGACACCTTCATCCTCAAGCCCAGCGAGCTGACCCCCTCCACCGCTGTCCTGCTGATGCGCGCGCTCGTGGAGGCTGGACTGCCCGCCGGTGTCGGAAACCTGGTGCTGGGCACCGGGTCCGAGGTCGGCTCGGTGCTCTCCGAGCACCCCGCCGTCGACCTCATCTCGTTCACCGGTGGGTTGCACACCGGCCGCACGATCTCCGCGATGGCAGCGCCGACGGTCAAGAAGGTCGCCCTGGAGCTGGGTGGCAAGAACCCCAACGTGGTCTTCGCCGACGCCGACTTCGACACCGCCGTGGACTTCGCGCTCACCGCGATCTTCCTGCACTCGGGCCAGGTCTGCTCCGCAGGCGCCCGGCTCGTCGTGCAGGACGAGGTGCACGACGCGCTGGTCGCCGAGATCGTGCGCCGCGCCGAGAAGATCCGCATCGGCGGCCCGTTCGACGAAGACGCCGAGACCGGTCCGCTGATCTCCGCCGCGCACCTGCAGAAGGTCGACGACTACGTCAAGGAGGCCGTCTCGGAGGGCGCGGTGCTGCGCACCGGCGGCAAGCGTCCCGAGGGCGAGCGCTACGCCACCGGGCACTACTACCTGCCCACGGTCCTCGACGAGGTGAAGCAGGGCAGCTACGCGGTGACCGAGGAGTCGTTCGGCCCGGTGCTGACCGTCGAGCGCTTCACCGACGAGGACGACGCCGTCCGCATCGCCAACGACACGCACTACGGCCTGGCGGGCGCGGTGTTCACCAGCGACCCGGCCAAGGCGCAGCGGGTGGCCAACCGGCTGCGGCACGGCACCGTCTGGATCAACGACTTCCACCCGTACCTCCCGCAAGCCGAGTGGGGCGGGTTCAAGCAGTCCGGCATCGGACGCGAGCTCGGCCGCGCCGGGCTCGGCGAGTACCAGGAGGCCAAGCACGTCTACCAGAACCTGCGGCCCGGTCCGCAGAACTGGTTCTCCGCGGAGTAAGGAGAGGAATCTTGTGTTCGGCGCGGCAGCCGGAGTGCGGCAGCGCCGCCCGCACGACATCGCGGGAAGCGGGATTTCGCGCTGAGCAAACAACCAACCCGCGTCGTCGCCCCTGCCACCCGGCGGAGGCGGTCGGCCGGGGAAGGAGTTCGGGGCATGAGCGCGCCCACCACGAGTCACGACGCCGGGCTCAACGAGTTCGGCTACACCAACAAACTGAAGAGGAGCCTCGGCAGCTTCCACACGTTCGCCGCAGGCATCAGCTACATCTCGGTGCTCACCGGCACCTTCCAACTGTCCTACTTCGGCATGGGGTTCGGCGGACCCGCCTACGTGTGGTCCTGGCCCATCGTGTTCGTCGGCCAGTTGCTGGTGGCGTTGAGTTTCGCCGAGCTGGCGTCGCGTTATCCGATCGCCGGTTCCGTCTACAACTGGGCCAAGAAGCTCGGTGGCCCGCACGTCGGCTGGTTGGCCGGCTGGATGATGCTGCTGGCATCGATCGTCTCCATCTCGGCCACCGCGCTGGCCTACCAGAACACCCTCCCGCAGATCTGGTCCGGCTTCCAGCTGATCGGTGACGGGTCCGACGCCACCGATTCCGCGGTGAACGCGGTGCTGCTGGCGCTGGTGTTGATCCTGTTCACCACGCTGGTCAACGCCTACGGCGTGAAGCTGATGGCGCAGATCAACTCCACGGGTGTGTTCATCGAGCTGGCCGCGGCGGTCCTGCTGATCATCGCGCTGCTGCTGGTCGTGGTGAACCCGCCGACGGTCGTCCTCGACACCAACGGCACCGAGGCCGCGTACGGCGGCAGCTACCTGAGCGCCTTCCTGGTGGCCGGCATCGCCTCCTCCTACGTCATGTACGGCTTCGACACCGCCGCCTCGCTGGGCGAGGAGTCGATCGACCCGCACAAGAACGCGCCGCGCGCCATCCTGCGCGCGCTGATCGCCTCGTTCGTCCTCGGTGGTCTCATCCTGCTGTTCGGCATGATGGCCACCCGCAACTTCGACGACCCGCAGCTGGCGGAGAACGGTCTGCAGTACGTCCTCAGCGACGCGCTCGGCCCGTTCGTCGGCCGCCTGTTCCTGCTGGCCATCTTCGTCGCGATCACCGTGTGCGTGCTGGCCGTGCACACCGCCGCGATCCGCATCATGTTCGCCATGGCTCGCGACAACGCGCTGCCCGCGGGCAAGTTGCTGGCCCGGGTGAGCCCGCGCTTCCAGACCCCGGTCCTTCCGGCGGTGTTCATCGGTGTCGTGGCGATCGTGCTGCTCCTGGTCAACATCGGACAGCCGCAGATCTTCACCGCGATCACCTCGCTGGCGATCATCCTGATCTACATCTCCTACCTGCTGGTGACCATCCCGATGCTGATCGCGCGCCTGCGCGGCAAGTGGAAGCCGGTCAAGGAGGAAGGCCGTTTCAGCCTGGGCAAGCTCGGCCTGCCGGTCAACGTCCTCGCGGTGCTGTGGGGCCTGGGCATGTCGGTGAACCTCGCGTGGCCGCGCCCCGAGGTCTACAACGCCGAGCCGCCGTACCACTGGTACCTGCAGTACAGCTCGGTGCTGTTCGTCGGCATCGCAGCCGCGGCGGGTTTCGCCTACTACTGGTTCGTGCAGCGGCACAAGGTGGGTGTGCTCTCCGACCACGCGGCGTCCGCAGTGGACTCCGCCCGCGACGAGAAGGCCCCCTCCGTCTGAGTTCTGAAAGGAATGACCATGACCGATCAGTTCGACTACGTCGTGGTGGGCGGTGGCAGCGCGGGTGCCGCGGTCGCGGCCCGGCTGTCGGAGGACCCCGACACCACCGTGTGCCTGCTCGAAGCCGGCCCCTCCGACGTCGGTGACAGCAACGTCCTCGAGCTCAAGAAGTGGATGGCGCTGCTGGAGTCCGGCTACGACTGGGACTACCTCATCGAGCCGCAGGAGAACGGCAACTCCTTCATGCGGCACGCCCGTGCCCGCGTGCTCGGCGGCTGCTCCTCGCACAACTCCTGCATCGCGTTCTGGGCTCCCGCCGAGGACCTCGACGAGTGGGAGTCGACGGGCCTGCCCGGCTGGGGCTCCAAGGACATGTTCCCGCTGTACAAGCGGCTGGAGACCAACGACGGCCCGGGTGACCACCACGGCCGCAGCGGCCCGGTGACCATCCGCTCGGTCCCGCCGAAGGACCCGACCGGCGTGGCGCTGCTGGAGGCTTGCGAGCAGCAGGGCATCCCGACCACCGAGTTCAACTCGGGCACGACCGTCACCCACGGCGCGAACTGGTTCCAGATCAACGCCAAGGAGGACGGCACCCGCTCCTCCTCGTCGGTCTCCTACCTGCACCCGGTCCTGGACCGGCCGAACCTGGAGATCCGCACCAACGCCTGGGCCAAGGAGGTCACCTTCGACGGGACCCGCGCCACCGGTGTGGAGTACCTCAGCGACGACCTGATCCACTCGCGGACGGTCACCGCCCGCAAGGAGGTCGTGCTGTCCACCGGCGCGATCGACACCCCGAAGCTGCTGATGCTCTCCGGCATCGGACCGGCCGAGCACCTGCGCGAGTTCGGCATCGACGTGCTGGTCGACTCCCCCGGCGTCGGCTCCACCCTGGAAGACCACCCCGAGGGCGTGATCAGCTGGGAGGCCAAGAAGCCGATGGTGCAGGACTCCACCCAGTGGTGGGAGATCGGCATCTTCACCCAGACCCAGGAGGGCCTGGACCGGCCGGACCTGATGTTCCACTACGGTTCGGTGCCCTTCGACATGCACACCGTGCGGCAGGGCTACCCGACCTCGGAAAACGCCTTCTGCCTGACCCCGAACGTCACCCGCGCGCGGTCCACCGGCACGGTCCGGTTGCGCAGCAAGGACTTCCGGGACAAGGCCAAGGTCGACCCGAAGTACTTCACCGACCCGGAAGGTCACGACATCCGCGTCATGACCGAGGGCATCAAGCTGGCCCGCAAGATCGTCTCGCAATCGCCGATGCAGGAGTGGGCCGGCACGGAGCTCTTCCCGGGCAAGGACGTGCAGACCGACGACGAGATCGCCGACTACATCAAGCGCACCCACAACACCGTCTACCACCCCGCGGGTTCGGTGAAGATGGGCGCCGTCGACGACGGGTCGAAGCCGCTCGACCCGCGGCTGCGCGTCAAGGGCGTGCAGGGCCTGCGCGTCGCCGACGCATCGGTGATGCCGTTCCTGGTCGCGGTGAACCCCAACATCACCACGATGGCCATCGGCGAGAAGTGCTCCGACATGCTCAAGCAGGACAACGCCTGAGCACGAGCTGAACGGCGGGTGTCCTCCCCCACGCCACGACGGGGACACCCGCCCCTGGACCCCTGACCGCCCCGAACGCGTCAGGGCGTTCGCCCCAGAAGAGCCCTCCGGTCCCCCGTCCCGGAGGGCTCTTCGCATGTCCTCACCCGATCGGGTGGGGGCTGACATTGCGCGCACCATGTCGGCCCCACCCGGTCGGGTGTCCAGGCGGTGTGTCGGGATCTGCCGTGGTTCTGCGTGGGCGGTGGGGGTTGGCAGTGCGGCGGTCGGCTGCGTGGCTGCCGTGGACATCGTTGCCACGCCGTGCGGAGGACTTGCCCGTTGTGGCTGGTCGACGCGGTGATGGGCCTGGTGGCCGGCGGATGGGGGCGCGGCTGCGGGGGTCCGGGAAGACGTGGTGCTCCGCCCCCGGAGTGGGGACGGAGCACCGTGGAGCCCGAGTGGCGGGGACATCGCCCCCGCCGAGGCCCGGTCAGCTGATCGTGGTCGTGGTGAGCGTGGGGTTGGGGTTCGGGAAGCAGGCCGACGGGACGTCGACGTCGCCGACCAGCGAGGACACGACCGCGGTGAAGGTCAGACCCGGGTCCTCGTAGCTGGTGCCGGCCAGCTTGGTCTCGATGGTGCCCGACTCACCGGCGGTCAGGTGCACGGTGATGGTGGGCAGCTCGAACTCGGCGCCCCCGGCGATCGGGCCGTCGAGGTGCAGCGTGGCCATGCCGTTCTCGACGTTGAGGGTCGGCGGGTTCGGGCCCAAGCCCGAACCACCGGCCAGGTCGGCCGAGACGTAGGTGGAGTTCGCCGGGATCGGGATCTTCAGGTCGAACCCGCCGACCTCCTTGACGGTGTTGCCGTTGACCTCACCGGGGATGGTGTTCACCGCCGGGTCCACGACGACGTCGAAAGCCGCTCCGGGGGCGACGGTTTCGGGTGCTGTGACGTCGGTGGTCTGCTGCAGGCTGAACTCCTGGGCTCCCAGCGGGGAGTCACCGGAGCAGTCGAAGTTGACGTCGAAAGGAGCCGCCACCGCCTGCGGGGCGACGGCGAGCGCTGCGGTTGCGGCGAAAGCGGCAGCGATAGCGGCGCGCTTTCCACTGAGGACGGACTTCATCGGCCTCTCCTGCGTGTTTTGAGGGATACGAGAAGTGCTGCCCGCGCGGCGATCTGAAAACTACCGACGAGTAAACAACTGGTCAACGGCGTTGTTTTTGCCGGACTTACCACCTGTGACGCACCGTCACCGCGCTGAGCCGACCGGGTCCGCACCACCGCCGTCCCAGCGAGAACCGCTCCGCCGGCCGCATCCGGACGATCCGGACGAACCCGGCGCACCGGCACCGATCGTGATCGCCCGGCCACCCGTTCGGCCGTCCCGACATCACCCCGGGCTCGTCCCCCTCCGGTTCCCGGAGTTGGGGCTAGCGCGACATACCGTCTAGTCGGTACGGTCCTGTCCATGGGTTCCAGTGCTGCCGGCCCGACCGTGCGCGCGGTCGTCTTCGACTACGGAGGTGTGCTCACCACGCCCACGCGCGACTCGATCAACGCGTGGCTGGCCGAAGAGCGGATCCGCCCCGAGCTGTTCTCCGCGACGCTCAAGGAGTGGCTCTCGCGCAACGCACCCGCGGGCACCCCCGTGCACCTGCTGGAGACCGGGGAGCTCGACGCCGACGGGTTCAACAAGGCCATGGCCGCCCGGTTGCGCACCGTCGACGACGAGCCCGTCGCCCCCGATGACCTGCTCGGACGGCTCTTCGGGCGGATGGGTCCGGAACCGGCCATGCTGACGCTGGTGCGGGACCTGCGCGAGCGCGGGATCCGCACCGCACTGCTGTCCAACAGCTGGGGGAACATCGACGCCTACCCGTGGGAGCAGCTGGCGGGGTTGTTCGACTCCACCGTCCTCTCCGGTGAGGTGGGGCTGCGCAAGCCGGACCCGCGCATCTACCAGATGAGCCTCAACGCGCTCGGCCTTCCCGCCGAGCAGACCGCCTTCGTCGACGACGGTGCGCCCAACGTCGACGCCGCCCGCGACCTGGGCATGCACGCCGTGCTGCACACCGGTCCGGCGGAGACCCGAACCCGGCTGGCCGAACTGCTGCCCGCCGGATCCGTACCGCAAGACGAGGAGACCAGGTGAACGCACCCGAGCCCGACGAGCTCCCCGGCCTCGACCTGCAACGGTTGCGGGCCTGCCTCGACGTCGAGATGCCCGGCATGGTCACCGGCGAACTCACCGGTCAGCTGGTGCAGGGCGGCCGCTCGAACCTGACCTACATCGTCAGCGACGGCACCGAGCAGTGGGTGGTGCGCCGTCCGCCGCTGGGTCACGTGCTGGCCACGGCGCACGACATGAGTCGCGAGCACCGGATGCTCACCGCCCTGGCGGGCACCCGCGTGCCGGTGCCGCGCGCGGAGCTGCTGTGCCAGGACGAGGAGGTCCTCGGCGCGCCGTTCTACGTCATGGAGTACGTGCCCGGCACCGTCTTCCGCACGCCCGAGCAGACCGAAGCGCTCACCGAGCAGCAGCGGTACGACCTCTCCTACCAGCTGATGGACGTGCTCGCCGACCTGCACTCGATCGAACCCGCCTCGGTGGGACTGGCCGAGTTCGGCCGCCCGGAAGGGTTCCTCGAGCGCCAGGTCCGCCGGTGGACCAAGCAGCTCAAGGCCTCCCACAGCCGCGAGGTCGAGGGCATCGACGAGCTCTCGCAGAAGCTGGCGGCCTCGGTCCCGACGGGTGGACCGGTCGGCATCGTGCACGGCGACTACCGCCTGGACAACGTCATCGTGGGCGCCGACCAGCAGATCAAGGCCGTGCTGGACTGGGAGATGGCCACCATCGGCGACCCGCTCACCGACCTCGGCCTGCTGGCCGTCTACTGGGAGGGCTTCAGCGGGCTGGACAACAACCCGATCGCCAAGGGCGTCGGCCCGGAGTTCGGTTTCCCCAGCGCCGAGCAGCTCTTCCAGCGCTACGCCGAGCGCAGCGAGCTGGACCTGTCCGACCTGGACTGGTACTTGGCCTTCGGCTACTTCAAGATCGCCGTGATCTTGGAGGGCATCCACTACCGCTTCATCCACGGCCAGACCGTCGGCGAGGGCTTCGAGCACGTCGGTGGTCTGGTGGCTCCGCTCGTCGCGCAGGGCCTGGCGACCCTCAAGGAGGCATGAGAGATGGATTTCGCGTTCGACGCCCAGACTCAGGAGCTGCAGGGCGAGCTGCTGGAGTTCATGGACTCGCACATCTACCCGGCCGAGCCGGTGTTCGCCCAGCAGCTCAACGAGGCGCCGGACCGCTGGTCGGCCCACCCACCGATCATGGAGGAGCTCAAGGCCGCGGCGCGCAAGCGCGGTCTGTGGAACCTCTTCCTGCCCGGTGACCACGGCGCGGGCCTGACCAACCTGCAGTACGCGCCGCTCGCGGAGATCATGGGCCGTTCCGGTGCGCTGGCCCCGGAAGCGACCAACTGCGCCGCACCGGACACCGGGAACATCGAGGTGCTGACCCAGTTCGGCACCGAGGCCCAGCAGAAGCAGTGGCTGCAGCCGCTGCTGGAGGGCGAGATCCGCTCGGCGTTCTGCATGACCGAGCCGGACGTCGCCTCCTCCGACGCGACCAACATCGGCACCCGGATCACCCGCGACGGCGACCACTACGTCATCAACGGCCGGAAGTGGTTCTCCTCGGGTGCGATGAGCCCGCGCTGCAAGGTCCTGATCGTGATGGGCAAGACCGACCCGTCCGCCGAGCGGCACCGCCAGCAGAGCCAGGTGCTGGTGCCCAAGGACACCCCGGGCATCGAGATCAAGCGCAGCATGAACGTCTTCGGCTACGACGACGCCGACCACGGCGGTCACGCCGAGATCGTGTTCAACGACGTGCGCGTTCCCGTCGAGAACGTCATCTCCGGTGAGGGCGAAGGTTTCGCGATCGCCCAGGCCCGGCTCGGGCCGGGCCGCATCCACCACTGCATGCGCGCCATCGGCATGGCCGAGCGGGCGCTGGAGCTGATGTGCCGGCGCACCACCGACCGCGTCGCCTTCGGCAAGCCGCTGGCCGAGCAGGGCGTGGTGCAGCACTGGATCGCCGAGTCCCGCGTCAAGATCGAGCAGGCCCGGCTGCTGGTGCTCAAGACGGCGTGGCTGATGGACACCGTCGGCAACCAGGGCGCGCACACCGAGATCCAGGCCATCAAGGTCGCGGTCCCGGAGATGACGACCTGGGTCATCGACCGCGCCATCCAGGCGCACGGCGGAGGCGGCGTCTCCCAGGAGTTCCCGCTGGCCTCGCTCTACGCCCACGCCCGCACGCTGCACCTGGTCGACGGGCCGGACGAGGTCCACCGCCGCTCCCTGGCGCGCCGCGAGCTCCGCAAGTACAAGACGAAGTAACCCACCACCGCCCTCCCCCGTTACCCCTGACGGAACCCCCGCCCCGGGTGCTCGGCCACCCGGGGCGGGGGAGGTTCACAAGCACAGAACAGCGAGGAGTTGTCCATGGCTGAGAGGCGTGTCGCGATCGTCACCGGTGCCGCTCGCGGGATCGGCGCCGCCACCGCGAAGAGGCTGGCAGAAGACGGCTTCGCCGTCGGTGTCGTCGACCTCGACGAGAAGCAGTGCGCTGAAACGGTTTCGGCGATCGAGTCCGGCGGCGGCAAGGCGCTGGCCGTGGGGGCCAACGTCGCCGACGCCGAGCAGGTGCAGGCCGCCGTCGACAGGATCGCCTCCGAGCTGGGCGCACCGACCGTGCTGGTCAACAACGCCGGCGTGCTGCGCGACAACATGCTGTTCAAGATGTCCGAGGACGACTGGGACACCGTGATGAACGTGCACCTGCGCGGCTCGTTCCTGATGGCCCGCGCGGTGCAGAAGCACATGGTCGAGGCCAAGTGGGGCCGGATCATCAACCTGTCGTCGACCTCGGCGCTGGGCAACCGCGGCCAGGCCAACTACTCCACCGCCAAGGCCGGTCTGCAGGGCCTGACCAAGACCCTCGCGATCGAGCTGGGCAAGTTCGGCATCACCGCCAACGCCATCGCCCCGGGCTTCATCGCCACCGACATGACCAAGGCGACCGCCGAGCGCGTCGGCATGTCCTTCGAGGACTTCACCACCGCCGCGATCTCCCAGATCCCGGTGGGACGGGCCGGCAAGCCCGAGGACATCGCCAACACGGTCTCCTTCTTCGTCGACGAGCGTTCCGGCTTCGTCTCCGGCCAGGTCGTCTACGTGGCCGGCGGACCGAAGGCGTGACCGCCGTGGACGCCACCGAGCTGCGCGGCCGGGTCCAGGAGTTCCTGGCCGCGCACGACCCGAAGAGCACCGACCGGCTGGAGTTCCTGCGCGCCCGGTTCGACGCCGGGCTCGCGTGGGTGCACTTCCCGGAGGGGCTGGGCGGCCTGGGCGCGGCCCGCGAGCTGCAGGCCGAGGTCGACGCCGCGTTCGCCGAGGCGGGCGCGCCCGACAACCAGCCGCAGACCAACGTCATCGGCCTGGGCATGGCCGCCCCGACGATCCTGCGGTTCGGCGACGACGAGCAGCGCCGCCGCTACCTCCGCCCGCTGTGGACCGGCGAGGAGATCTGGTGCCAGCTGTTCAGCGAGCCGGGCGCGGGCTCGGACCTCGCTGCGCTGTCCACCCGTGCGGTCCGGGACGGCGACGAGTGGGTCGTCGACGGGCAGAAGGTGTGGACCTCGCTGGCGCACAAGGCCCGCTGGGCGATCCTGGTGACCCGCTCGGACCCGGACCAGCCCAAGCACAAGGGGCTGACGTACTTCATCTGCGACATGACCGCCCCGGGCGTGGAAGTCCGCCCGCTGCGGCAGATCACGGGTGAGGCCGAGTTCAACGAGGTCTTCCTGAGCGGGGTGCGCATCCCCGACTCGCAGCGGCTCGGCGAGGTCGGCCAGGGCTGGTCGGTCGCGCTGGGCACGTTGATGAACGAGCGGGTCGCGATCGGTGGCCGCACTCCCCCGCGCGAGAGCGGTCTCATCGGCGCCGCCGCCGAGCAGTGGCGCGAGCACCCTGAGAAGCGCACTCCCGGCCTGCACGACCGGTTGCTGGAGCTGTGGGTGGAGGCCGAGGCCGTGCGGCTGTCCAGCATCCGGCTGCGCCAGCAGATGGCCGTCGGCGAACCCGGGCCGGAGGGGTCGGCGATCAAGTCGGCCTTCGCCGAGCTCAACCAGCGGATCACCGGCTACCAGCTGGAGCTGCTGGGCGAGGAGGGCCTGGAGTACGACGACTGGACGTTCCGCCAGCCCGAGTACACCGACTTCACCAAGCGGGGTCCCGGTTTCCGCTACCTGCGGGCCCGGGGCAACACGATCGAGGGCGGGACGACGGAGGTCCTGCGCAACGTCATCGCCGAGCGGGTCCTCGGGTTGCCACCGGAGATCCGGACCGACAAGGACAAGCCGTGGAAGGAGCTGCCGCGATGACGGACCTGCTCTACACCGAGGTCGAGGAGGACCTGCGCTCCGGCGTGCGCCGGGTGCTGCGGGACCGCTGCGACTGGACGGCCGTCCTAGCCCGCGTCGAGACCGACGAGCCCTACGACCTGGAGCTGTGGCGCTCGCTGGCCGGTGAGATGGGGCTGGCGGGCCTGCTGGTCCCGGAGGAGCTGGGCGGCGCCGGTGCCACGGCGCGGGAGCTGTCGGTGGTGGCCGAGGAGATCGGCCGCGCGGTCGCCCCGGTCCCGTTCCTGAGCACCGTGCTGGCGACCACCGCGTTGGCGGGCTGCGGGGAGACGTCCGTGCTCCCGCAGCTGGTGGAGGGCTCGAAGGTGGGCACGGTCGCCGTCGGCCTGACCACGGTCCCGCACGCGCCGTTCCCGCAAGCGGTGAAGGCCGAGGGCTCGGCGCTGACCGGCACGGTGTCGGCAGTGGTCGACCTCGAGGTGGCCGACCACGTGGTCGTCCCGGCCGTGGACACCGACGGCTCGGCACTGTACCTCGTGGAGGCCGCCGCGGCGACGCGCACGCCGACGACTCCGCTGGACCTGACCCGGCGCCTCGGCGTGCTGAGCCTCGACGGCACTCCCGGCGAGCGCATCGCCTCCGGCGCGGAGGCGGAGCGCGTTCTGCGCCGAGCGCTGGTCACGGCGGCGGGGACGCTGGCCGCCGAACAGGTCGGGCTCGCCCAGCACTGCCTGGACACCACCGTCGAGTACGGCAAGACCCGCTACCAGTTCGGCAGGCAGATCGGGTCGTTCCAGGCCGTCAAGCACCGCTTGGCCGACCTGTGGACGAAGATCAGCATGGCGCGTGCGGTCTCCCGCAACGCCTCCGACGCGCTGGCCTCGGGCAGCGAGGAGGAGCTGGCGGTGGCGCTGGCCCAGGCCTACACCTCCGACCTCGTGGTCCGCGCGGCCGAGGAGCACTTGCAGCTGCACGGTGGCATCGGCATGACCTGGGAGCACCCCGCGCACCTGTACCTCGGCCGCGCGAAGAGCTCCCAGCTCACCTTCGGCATCGCCGAGGCACACCGCGCCCGGATCGCCGAACTCGTCGACCTTCCCGGAGGAAGCGCATGAAGGTTTTCACCAGCAAGGAAGAGATCCTCGCCGCCAAGGGTGAGCAGCTGGGCACCAGCGAGTGGCTGACCATCACCCAGGAGCAGGTCAACACCTTCGCCGACGCGACCCACGACCACCAGTGGATCCACGTCGACGTCGAGAAGGCCCAGAGCGGTCCGTTCGGCGGGCCGATCGCCCACGGCTTCCTGACCTTGAGCCTGCTGCCCAAGCTGAACTCGGAGACCTTCCGGGTCGAGAACGTCAAGATGGGCATCAACTACGGTCTGAACAAGGTCCGGTTCCCCTCGCCGGTGCCGGTCGGTTCCCGGGTGCGCTCGACGACCGAGCTCGTCGACGCCACCGAGATCGAGGGCGGCCTCCAGCTCGCGGTGAAGTCCACTGTGGAGATCGAGGGTGCCGACAAGCCCGCCTGCGTCGCGGAGTTCCTGACCCGCGTCCTGCTCTGAGCGCAGGTCCCGTCGTTCCACCGAGGTGGGGAAGTTCCCGCGGGAACTTCCCCACCTCGTCTTCTCACGGCTGGACGTGGATACCCATGCCCGGACCGAGCGGGATGTCGGCGAAGTAGAAGACCGTCATGACCAGCGCCCACAGCAGCCAGAACGGGACCACGAAGGGCACCATCCGGGCCACCAGGGTGCCGATCCCGGCGTGCGGTTCGTAGCGGCGCAGGTAACCCAGGATGATGATCATGTACGGGTTCAGCGGCGTCATGATCTGGGTCGCGGAGTCACCGACGCGGAATGCCGCCTGCGCGAAGCCGGGTTCGAACCCCAGCAGCGCGAACATCGGCACGAACACCGCCGCCATCAACGTCCACAGGCTCGACCCGGAGATGATGAACAGGTTCAGCAGCGAGGCGAGCAGCATGAACCCGAGGAACGCCGGGTAGCCGTCCAGGTGCAGCGACTGCAGCAGGTCCGCCCCGGAAACCGCCACCAGCGCACCGAGGTTCGTCCAGTTGAACAGCGCGATGAACTGCCCGAGCATGAACGCCAGCACCAGGAACCCGGTCAGCTCGCGCAGCGACAGCGCCATCAGCCGGGGCACGTCGGCGGGCTTGGTGATCGACCCCGCCTTGGCGCCGTAGGCGATCGCCGGCACGGCGAAGCCGAGGAAGATCAGCGTGGTCACCGAGTCCATCAGCGGCGAGTCCGGCAGGAAACCGCCCTCGTCGTTGGCCAGCGGCGAGTCCGGCCAGAACACCAGCAGCAGCACCAGCGCGGTCGTGACCAGGAACGAGATCCCGGCCCACACCAGGCCCCGGCGCTCGGCCGGTTCCAGCGCGACCTTGAGGTCACCCTCCGGCTCGCCGTCGACGACCTCGCGCGCGACCCCGTTGCGGACCAGGCGCGGCTCGACGAGCCGGTCGATGAGGAACCCGGCCAGCAGCCCCAGCAGCACGGCCGAGACCGCGTTGAAGTAGTAGTTCGACACCGGGGTGACCAGCGTGCCCGGGTTCGGCAACGTCTCGGCCACCGTGTTGCTGATCCCGGAGAACAGCGCGTCCAGGCTGGTGACCACGATCGACGTCGAGTAGCCGGCTCCGGTCGCGGCGAAGCCGCCGAGCAGACCGGCGACCGGGTGCCGCCCAGCGGCTTTGAACACCAGCGCCGCCAGCGGCGGGATGATGATCATCGCCGAGTCGGCCATCACGCTGGCGCTGACCCCGACCAAGCCCACCGCGTAGGGCAGCACCGCGCCGCGCGCGCTGCCGAACGACGACCTGATCAGCGCGGTCAGCAGGCCGGTCCGCTCGGCGAGCCCGACCGCCAGCATGATCGTGACGACCGTTTCCAGCGGCGGGAACCCGATGAAGTTCTCCGCCATCTTCGTGAACAGGAACTCCAGGCCCTCACCGGTGAACGCGCCGCGGATCGGCGTCGCCTTCTCGGCACCGGGGAGGGTGACCGTGACCCCGAACGCCGAGATCGCCGTCGAGACGACGGCCACCACCAGGAACAGCAGTCCGAACAGGATGAACGGTTCGGGGAGCTTGTTGCCGATCCGCTCGATGAGGTTGAGGACGCGGTCCAGGCGCGGTGAACGCGCCACTTCGGTCTCGCTCAAAAGTCACTCCAACGGCCGCGTGACAGGGCAGCGGGTAGCTGAACCCGCCGCACGGGCCGTGCACAAGCCCCACAGCAAGAACGCAACCTGACGGAAACTGCGTACTCTCGGTACTGGCGGTGCTCGGGGGTGCGGGTGGCAGCCGCAGCTCCAGGTGCGGGAACACCGTCGCAGGTTCTGAGTGGCTTCGTGGCGAGTACGCCGTGACGCCGCGTGGGGAGACATGCTCGAGGAGCGGCGCACGGAGCCACGGATCCGCTCAGGTCCTGCCACCCGCACCGCCAAGCGGAGCACTGTGGCGACAGGCTCAGGGCCGCAGGGAGTCGAGCAGGAGGTCTGCGAAGTGCTCTCCTACTTCTTGGCCCGAGAGCTTGCCGTCTTCGCGGAACCAGGTGCCGAGGTGGTGCACAGCGCCGAAGAAGAAGTCCACCACCAGGTCCGCCGACTTGTCGGTGCGGAACACCCCGGTGGCCTGGCCCTCTTCGATCAGGCCGCGCACCCGCTCGTGGTACCGGCGCCGCTCGGCGCGCACCTCCGCCTGCTTGTCCGGGTGCAGCAGGTGCATCGACCGGAAGAAGATGATCGTGTCCTCGAGGTTGGCCGCAGTGGTGGCCACGACGTCGGAAGCCGCCGAGTGCAGCCGTTCCTGGACCGGGGAGTCGCTGTCGGCCGCGCTCTCCAGCCGCGCTTGCTGGTCCCGCAGCACCCGGGCGTAGATCTCGTAGAGCAGGTCGTCCTTGGAGCCGAAGTAGTGGTACATCGCGCCCTTGGTGACGCCCGCGGCGTCGACGATCTGCTGCACCGAGGTGGCTTCGAAGCCCTGCTCGGCGAACAACCGGGTGGCTACGGCCAGCAACCGCTGCGGAACCGGTTCGGTGCCCGCCTCCCCGTCGGTGGACGTGCGTGCGTTGGCCGACCGCGCCATCGTTCCTCCCTCGTCGATGCCCTCCCGCAAGCCTAGACGGGCCGTTGTTCGACCTTGCGCTGCAGCTTGCGCATGCCCGCCTGCCAGCGCTCCGGCTGGGCCGCCCGCAACGCGTAGTAGTCGGCGACCTCCGGGTGCGGCAGGATCAAGAACTCCTCGCCACCCAGTTTCTCCGCCACCGCTTCGGCGACGTCGGAGGGCTCGATGGCGCTGTCGGCCATGAGGAACTGACCGGTCTCGCCGGTGGACTCCAGCAGTTGGGTCCGCACGCCCTGCGGGCACAGCGCCTGAGCCGTGACGCCCTTGGCCGCGTAGGTGATGTTGAGGTACTCGGCGAAGGCCACCGCGGCGTGCTTGGTCACCGAGTACGGCGCGGACCCGAGCATCGTCAGCAGCCCGGCCGCCGAAGCGGTGCCGAGGAAGTGCCCCTGACCGCGCTCGAGCCAGTGCGGCAGCACCGCCCGGGCCGCGCGCACGTGGGACATCACGTTGACCTCCCACGACGCGGCCCAGGCGTCCTCGTCCGCTTCCGGTCCGCCGTCGCGGCCGATACCGGCGTTGGCGCAGAACACGTCGATCCGGCCGTGCTCACCCATCGCGGCGTCGACGAGCTCGGCCACGCCCTGCTCACTGGCGACGTCCCCGGGCACGGCGATGCCGCCGACCTCGCCGGCGACCCGGCGGACCGCGTCCGAATCGAGGTCGCCGAGCACGGTCTTGGCGCCGAGCGCGGCGAACTTGTGGGCCATCGCGGCACCGATGCCGTTGCCGGCACCGGTGATGATCACGACCGAATCGGCCAGGTTCACGTCACATACCGCCCTTCAGGGTCGAGCCGCCGTCGAGGACCAGGACCTGCCCGGTGATCCAGGAGGCCTCCTCGGAGAGCAGGAACGCCGCCGCACCGGAGATGTCCGACGGGATGCCCAAGCGCCCCAACGGGTACCCCGCGGCCACCTCGGCCTCGTTGTCGGCGTAGAGCGCGGTGGCGAACTTGGTCTTCACCACGGCCGGTGCGATCGCGTTGACCCGCACCTGCGGGGCCAGCTCCACCGCGAGCTCCTGGGTCATGTGCGCCAGCATCGCCTTGGTGGCGCCGTAGAAACCGATGCCGGGCGCGGGGTTCAGACCGGCCACAGAGGACACGTTGAGCACCGAACCGCCGTGCTCGGCCATCCCCGCGCGGAAGACCTGCTGAGTCCACGACAGCGCGGCGAGCACGTTGACCTGGAAGGTCTTCTGCGCCACGCCGTGGTCCAGCTCGATCATCGGCCCGAAGGCGGGGTTGATGCCGGTGTTGTTGACCAGCACGTCGACCCGGCCGAAGGCCTCGGTGGTCTTGGCGACGACCTCCGCCTGGTGGTCGACGTCGTCGGCCTTGCCCGCGATGCCCAGCGCGTTGTCCTTGCCGAGGCTCTCCACGGCTTCGGCCAGCGGTTCCGGCTTGCGGGCGGTGATGGTGACCTTGGCGCCCTCGGCGACGAGGCGCTCGGCGATGGCCAGTCCGATTCCCCGGCTGGCACCGGTCACGATCGCCACTCGCCCGTCGAAACGCTTGCTCACTGTTTCATCCTTCCGTGTCACTCGCCGGCTCGTGCTTCCTCGCGCAGTTGCCGGCGCAAGATCTTTCCGGTCGCGGTTTTCGGGAGTTCGTCGAGGACTTCGACGCTCCGCGGGTACTTGTAGGCGGCGAGCTGCTTCCTGCAGTGCTCGACGAGCTCCTCGCCGGTGGCGGTGCTGCCGTGGGAGAGGCTGATGAAGGCCTTCACGGTCTCACCGCGGTAGGCGTCGGGGACGCCGACGACGGCGGCTTCGCGCACCGCGGGGTGTCCGTAGAGGACGTCTTCGACCTCGCGCGGCCACACCTTGAAGCCCGAGGCGTTGATCATGTCCTTCTTCCGGTCCACGACGTAGAACCAGCCCTGCTCGTCCATGAACCCGACGTCGCCGGTGTGCAACCGCCCGTCGCGGATGGCCGCTTCGGTCTCCTCCGGCTTGTTCCAGTAGGACGGGACCACCATCGGGCCTTCGATGACGATCTCACCGATCTCGCCGACAGGCAGGTCGGCACCGTTCTCGTCGACCACCCGCAGCACGGTGTTGTAGGTGGGCACGCCGACGGCGAGGGTGCCGGAGGCGGCGTCGACCGGCGCTTCCGCGCCGAGCGGGACGGAGGTCGCGGTCGCGGTGGTCTCGGTGAGCCCGTAGCCGTTGCGGATGTAGAGGCCGAAGCGCTCGCGGAAGGCCTCGACCACCGCCGAGGGCAGCGGCGCTCCACCGGAGTGGACCATCCTCAGCGAGGCGAAGTGCTCCGGCGTGACCTCGGGGTGGTTCATCAGCGCCATGTAGGCGGTCGACGGGCCGACCATGAACGCGGGCCGGTGCTCGGCGAGCGCGTCGAGCACGACGCCGGGCTCGAAGCGGTAGGCCAGGTCCAGCTGCCGACCGGCGGCCAGCGCAGCGGCGAACTGCACGACGAGCCCCGTGATGTGGAACAGCGGCGCGAGCGCGAAGATCCCGCCCGGGGTGTCGTCGGTCAGCCGCAGGGCCGTTCCCTCGGCGTTGAACACGACGTTGCCGTGGGTGTTGGTGGCGCCCTTGGGGACGCCGCTGGTGCCCGAGGTGTAGACCAGCAGCGCGACGTCCGACGCGGCCGGTGAGACCGCGGGCGGGCACTCGCCGGCGTGCGCGCGGGCCACGGCGAGCAGGTCGGCGCACCCGGCGGCGGGACGGCGCTCGGTGCGGGCGAACAACCGCTGGTCGTGCCGGGTCTGCAGGTCGAGCTCGCTGGTGGTGATCGCGGTACCGATCTCCAGCGCCTGCGCGACGCCGCCCACGACCTCGTGCCAGCCCTGCTCGGAGGAGATCACGGCCGCCGGCCGGGCGTCGCCGAGGATCTTGGTGAGCTCGTGGGTGCGGTACATCGGGTTGAGCGGGACGACGATCGCGCCGGCCTTCCAGCCGGCGAGCACGGCGATGGCGAACTGCGGGACGTTCTGCAGGTAGACGGCGATCCGGTCGCCCTGCGCGACGCCGCTCTCCACCAGGTGGCAGGCCAGGCCGTTGCTGAGCTCGTCGAGCTCGGCGAAGGTCAGCCGCCCGTCGAAGTAGGTGAGCGCGATCTCGTCGGCGTGCTCCCGGACGGTCTCCGCGAACAGCTCGACCAGGTTGGCGTGCCGCGGCTCGATCTCGGCCGGGAGATCGCCCTCGTAGAGACCCAGCCACGGCCGTTCGTCGTACACGCTGCCCAACGCCCTACCTCCACTGTGAGACCGACCAGTCGGTACGGCCAGTCAACGATCGATCGGCGCTCCCGTCAAGAGGCGATCCGCCGACACTTCGAAGTCGTCGGCACCCGCCTGCCGGGCGACCGGGCACACGGACGCCGCAGGAGGAGGAATCCGGTCAGAGCAGCCACTCCGTCACCATCCGCAACATCGGTACTGCAGAGGGTGACTTCTCGTTGCCTCGCGCACGTTCGCGCACGCATTTCGTTCGCTCTGCGGTATCCTGGTCCCATGTCAGCCGCGCTGGAGACCGTGTTGGCCCGGGCCGGGTTGAAGGTCACCGCCAACGAGTTCCTCAACCTCGTCGAGGACGCAGCCAAGAAGCTCACCTCGCCACAGGTCGACCCGGCTGCGCACTTCTCCGAGGCGGAGCGCGACGCCCTCAGCGGCACCGGGCTGGACCTCCGCCCCCTGGGCGAGGGCGAGGGAGATCCCCGCGCCCGCACCGTCGCCGAGCAGACCGTGCTGCGCGACACCGCCCTCTCCGTCGGCCAGGCCGCCGCCCGCATCGGCGTCGACACCAGCCGCATCCGCCACCGCATCGGCGAACGCCGCCTGATCGGCTGGAAGGACCGCGGCGGCTGGCGGCTGCCCGCGTGGCAGTTCAGCGATGCCGACGCGCTCCCGGGCCTGGAGGTCGTGCTCGCCTGGATGCCCGTCGACCAACCGGCGCTCGTGCTGGCCAACTTCATGACCACCCCCCAGGAAGACCTGGAGATCCACGGCAGACCGGTGAGCCCGCGAGAGTGGCTGCTGGCAGGTGGTGACCCGCAGCGGGTCGCCGAGCTCGCCGCCTCCATCGGCACCCCCGCCTGACCAGCCCCGTCGCGACCACCACCGGGACCACCATTGGCACGGCTACCGCAGCCGCCTGCTCCTGCCGCGCTGCAGGCGATCCTCCGCCGCACCGAGGACGTGATCGCGGTGCCCGCGGGCACCCGGCTCGCGCGCGTGTTCACCTCCGGCGGCAACCACCCGCAGCAGTGGAACAGCTTCCGCTACGCCGGTCCGCTGCCGCACGCGCGGTTCGACCCGCACCTGCCCAACTCGCAGGGCGGGCCGACGATCACCCGTGAGCACGGGGTCCTCTACTTCTCGCTGTCGGTGCAGACGTGCATCGCCGAGGTCTTCCAGGCGACCTCCACAGTGGACCGACGCACCCGCAGTCCGCACCTGGTGCTGTTCCGCCCTCGCCGGACGCTGCGGCTGCTCGACCTCACCGGGCTCTGGCCCACCCGGGCCGGAGCCTCGCAAGCGATCAGCAGCGGGCCGAAGTCCCGCACCCAGGCGTGGGCGCGGGCGATCCGCGCGTCCTACCCGGAGCTCGACGGGCTCTGGTACCGGTCGGCGATGGACTCCGGCAAGCCGTCGGTGTGCCTCTGGGACCCGCCGGCGGACACGGCGCTGCCGGACACACCGGACGTGCTGCTGCCGTTGAGCCACCCCGGGCTCGACGTCCCCCTGGGACGCGTCTGCCAGGAGCTCAGCTACACGCTGCTGGACTGAACCGGGTGCACTGACCCGCACCCGGAAACGCGGAAGTCCCCTCCGGACCGGATCCGGAGGGGACTTCCGCGTTCAGAGGACGTCAGCCGCGGTTCGTCTCGGCCTCCGCCTCGGCGGCGTCCCGCTTGGACTTGGCGAGGCTCGCCCAAGTGGTGATCCCGAGGGTCAGGACGATGAAGCCCAGCGACATCCAGTTGTTGATCTCCGCCCACTCGGGCACCAGGTGGTACTCGTGGAAGGCGTGCAGGATCAGCTTCAGGCCGATGAAGCCGAGGATGACCGCCAGCCCGATCGACAGGTACACCAGCTTGTCCACCAGGCCACCGAGCAGGAAGTAGAGCTGCCGCAGACCCATCAGCGCGAACGCGTTGGCGGTGAACACCAGGAACGGGTCCTGGGTGATGCCGAAGATCGCCGGGATCGAGTCGACCGCGAACAGCAGGTCGGCACTGCCGATGGCCACGATGACCACGAACATCGGCGTGAGGTACCGCTTGCCGTCGACCTTCACGGTCGACTTGGCCTCGTGGTAGTCGTCGGTCACCGGGAAGAGCTTGCGGACCCAGCGGACGAGCGCGTTCTCCTTGTACTCCTCTTCCTCGTCCTTCTTGCGGACCATGCTGACCGCGGTCCAGATGAGGAACGCGCCGAAGATGAAGAAGATCCAGACGAACTGCGCGATCAGAGCCGCACCGATAGCGATGAAAGCGCCGCGCATCACCAGTGCGAGCAGGATGCCGATCAGCAGCACCTTGTGCTGGTGGATGGACGGCACCGCGAAGCTGGACATGATCACCATGAAGATGAACAGGTTGTCCACGCTCAGCGAGTACTCGGTGATGTAACCGGTGAAGTACTCGATGGCGAAGTGCTGATCACCGAAGATCCAGACACCGATGCCGAAGACGATCGCGCAGCCGATGTAGAAGGTGACCCACTTCGCGGCTTCGCCGGTGGTCACCTCGTGCGGCTTGCGGTCGACGATCACCAGGTCGAGCAGCAAGAGCAGGGCGAGTCCGCCCAGCGTGGCTGCCCACACCCACCAGTGCACGTTCATCGTGTCGACTGCGGGCTGCTGCGCAGGGACCGCGCGCAGCATCAGGTCGGCACCCATCAATCACCTCCGGTTCAGGGCGAACACGTCCGGGACCGGAGGTCTCTTCCACCGATCTGCTTCATCGGCCGACGGCACCGGGCTTGACCAGGCAAGTTCCGTGATGACGACACCGTCGCGAAGGAATACTCCCCTCCACCACTCGCCAAGATTGTCACGTATGCCGGGGTCATCGCACCAGGCGGGGTGACAGCTCGCATCGCACGTCACAGATCGAACCTAGGCGGCACCGCCGGACGGGGCAATGCGAGTGGCCGGTGCTGGGCGGACCGGAGGCGTTGATCCGCGCCCGCGGTGGTTACGATCACGGCGGCCCGACCACTCGGGCGCCGCACGCGGGGATGCGGCCGAGACCACACTTCAGCGGGCACGACGAGGTGTCCGATTGCGCTTTGGTCTCCAGTTCATAGCGTCTTGCCTTCCCCACGCGTCTGGATGAAACCGGTGCCGCTCCGTTCACCTACTGTCAAGGGCGTGTCCGCCTCCCCTCGTCGCCGCACCGGCCTCGCCCTGCTCGCGATCCCCTGCGTCCTGCTGGTCGTGGTGGGCGCGTTCCTGTGGTCCGGGCAGGTCCAACCGCTGCAGCCGGCAGCCCCACCCCCGGCGCCGCGCGAGGCCATGGTCGACGTGCTCGACGGTCCGGGCGGCACCGAACGCGTGCAGATCGACGTGACGCTGCACTCCCCGGTCGACACCCCGGCTCCCGCGGTCCTGCTGGCGCACGGCTTCGGCGGCAGCAAGGCCGACACCGAGGAGCAGGCCCGCGAACTCGTCCAGCGCGGCTTCACCGTGCTGACCTACTCGGCGCGCGGTTTCGGCCGCAGCACCGGGCAGATCGCGCTGAACTCGCCCGACTACGAGGTCAGCGACGCCCGGCAGCTGCTGGACTGGCTGGCCCGCCAGCCCGAGGTGCTGCGCGACCGCGACGGTGACCCGAGGGTCGGTGTCACCGGCGCCTCCTACGGCGGGGCCCTGTCGCTGATGCTGGCGGGCACCGACCCGCGGGTGGACGCTGTCTCGCCGGTGATGACCTACAACGACCTCGGCCAGGCCCTGCTGCCGAACAACGCCCGCCAGGAGCACATCGGCGGCACGACACCGGCGGCCGGCTCCGCCAACCCCGAGGGCGTGTTCAAGCAGGCCTGGACGGGACTGCTGTTCTCCGCAGGCGGCGCTCCGCGACCGGGCTCGTCTCCGACCTGCGGGAACTTCATCCCCGCGGTGTGCGCGGCCTACACCGAGGTGGCCCAGCACGGCCGGGCGAGCCAGCCGACGCTGGACCTGCTGGCCCGGTCCTCGCCCAAGACCTACAACTCGAAGGTCACCCAGCCGACACTGCTGGTGCAGGGCCAGCGCGACACGTTGTTCGGGCTGGACCAGGCCGACGCCAACGCGCGGCAGATCACCGCGGCCGGCGGTGAGGTCAAGACCATCTGGTTCGCCGGCGGCCACGACGGCAACCCGCCCGGTCCGGAGGTGCGCGGACGCATCGCCGACTGGTTCGCCTTCCACCTCGGCGGTGTGCCGCCGGTGCCCGACCCCGGCACGGGTTTCCAGTTCGACATCGCCGGACGGCCGCAACGGGACGGCGACATCCCGGTGCGCACGATGACCGCGCCGAGCTACCCGGGCCTGCAGGGCTCGCGGACCCCGCGCTTCTCGCTACCGCTGGAGGGGCCGCCCACGCCGGTGGTCAACCCGCCCGGCGGCTCGCCCGCGGCCACGACCTCGTTACCCGGAGCCGGGCAGGTGCTCGACGCGGCGGGCAGCCTCGGCGCGTCCTTGGAACGCGATCTGCCCGGCCAGGTGGCGGTGTTCCGCACCCAGCCGCTGGAGGAGCAGACGCTGATCTCGGGCACGCCGCGCACGCGGCTGGCGATCGCCTCGGTACCCGGGCAGCCGCAGCCGACCGAGGCGGTGCTGTTCGCCAAGCTCTACGACGTCGGACCGGACGGGCAGCGCCAGCTGCTCGGCAACGCCGTGTCGCCGATGCACCTGACCGACGTGCCGCCGGACGGCCGCCCGGTCGAGGTCGACGTGGCGCTGCCCGGCATCGTGCACCCGGTGGAGACCGGTCACCGCGTCGAACTCGCCGTGGCCACCACCGACCAGGCCTACTCGCTGCCTCGGGAACCGTCGGTGCACCTGGTGTCGCTGGCCGGCGACGGTGCCGTGTCGATCCCCTCGGTGCGCGCCACGTCCTCCAACGCCGGATCGGTGCCGGTCGGCCCGCTGGTGGGCATCGGCCTGGTGTTCGTGCTGTCGCTGCTGCTGTGGGGGATCTCGGCGGTCCGCCGGAAGTTCCACGACGCCCCGGACCCGCGGCTGGCCGACACTCCGCTGGTGATCTCCGGGCTGACCAAGTCCTACCCGGGCAAGAAGGCCGCGGTCGCGGACCTGACGACCCAGGTCGAACGCGGCCAGATCGTCGGCCTGCTCGGCCCCAACGGGGCGGGCAAGACCACGACGCTGCGCATGCTGCTGGGGTTGCTGCGGCCCACCCGCGGTGAGGTCCGGATCTTCGGGCACCGGCTGCACGCGGGCGCTCCGGTGCTCTCGCGGGTGGGTGCGCTGGTGGAGTCGCCGGGCTTCCTGCCGCACCTGTCCGGTCTGGACAACCTGCGGCACTACTGGGCCGCGACCGGCCGTCCGATGCTGCGGGCGCACCTGGACGAGGTGCTGCAGATCTCCGGCCTGGAGTCCTCGGCCAAGCGCAAGGTGCGCACCTACAGCCAGGGCATGAAGCAGCGGTTGGCGATCGCGCAGGCGATGCTGGGGCTTCCGGAGCTGTTGGTGCTCGACGAGCCGACCAACGGGCTCGACCCGCCGCAGATCCACCAGATGCGCGAGATCCTGCGCCGCTACGCCGCCACCGGCCGCGCGGTGCTGGTCTCCAGCCACCTGCTGGCCGAGGTCGAGCAGACCTGCACGCACGTGGTCGTGATGCACAACGGCGAGCTGGTGGCCGAGGGCAGCACCGCCGAGATCATGTCGGTCAACGGTGAAGCGACCTTCCGGGTCGACGACCCGCAAGCGGCCGCCGAGGCGCTGCGCACCATCGAAGGGCTCGGGCTCGTGGAGGTCGAGGGCGACCTGGTGCACGCCGACCTCGCGGGGCACACGGCGGCGGTCGCGGTGAACGTCCTCGTCGCTGCGGGGATCGCGGTGCACCAGGTGGGGCCGCGGCGTCGCCTGGAGGACGCCTTCCTGCAGCTCGTCGGAGAGGAACAGCGGTGAGCGACGACGACAACCCCACTTCCTCCGAGGTGGCCGTGCCGGAAGCGGAGACCGCGCTGGTGCGGACCCCGCAGCTCGGCGTGCCGCAGCCGGACGGCGCGGTCGAGGGCTACTCGGCCAAGCGCACCCTGCCGATGCGGGTGGAACTGGCCCGGCAGCTGCGGCGCGCGCGCACCCGGTTGACGCTGGCGTTCCTCGTGCTGCTGCCGCTGCTGCTGGTCGCAGCGTTCGAACTCGGCGACGACGACTCGCGCGGCGGGCGCACCTTCGCCGACATGGCCACCGCCAGCGGGCTGAACTTCGCGGTGTTCACGCTGTTCGCCTCGACCGGGTTCCTGCTGGTCGTGGTGGTGGCGTTGTTCTTCGGCGACACCATCGCCAGCGAGGCGTCCTGGTCGAGCCTGAAGTACCTGCTGGCCGCGCCGGTGCCGCGGATCCGGTTGCTGCGGCAGAAGGCGAAGGTCGCCGCGCTGCTGTCGGTGGTGGGCATCGTCCTGCTGGTGGGTGTGGCGCTGGCGGCTGGCGTGTTCTGGTTCGGCACCGGCAACCTCATCAGCACCACCGGCGAAGCCCTGACCTTCCCGCGCGGGGTGCTGACCCTGGCCGCCGCGACGCTCTACGTCGCGATCCACCTGAGCTGGATCGCCGGTCTGGCCCTGTTCCTCAGCGTCGGCACCGACGCCCCGCTGGGCGCGGTCGGCGGTGCCGTGCTGATCTCCATCCTCTCGGAGATCCTCGACCAGATCTCCGCGCTGGGCGACCTCCGCAACTACCTGCCCACCCACTTCTCCACGGCGTACGCCGACCTCCTCAGCGAGGACATCGACCCGTCGTCGATGATCACGGGGTGCTTCTCGGCCCTGTCCTACGCCGCGGTGTTCACCACCCTCGCCCTCTGGCGCTTCAACCGCAGGGACATCACCAGCTGACCTCGCGGATGCTTCGCCCGCACTGCCTTTCCGGTGATCAGGACTCCGGTCGTCGCGGTGGCCGGGAAGGTGTCGTGCGGTGGAGGACACGCTGCGGACGGCGTTCAGGACTGCGGTGACCGACGCCGGAACTCGCGGACGGGGGACGGCACGACCGGCGAGATGAGCAGACGAAGGTCCGAGTCGGCGTCGCCGTCAGTCCGGCGCACCGGTAGGCCGCGTTCCGGGAAGAACGGACGACTCGCGTCCGGCGGAGATCTTCACCACCGCCTGGCCGTGGAACGGGAACCGTTCGGCGGCAACGGAATCGTTCGAGGTGGTCACCCGGGTTCGGAGCGGACCGTCCCGCGGAAGTCCTGCGAGGCATCGTCGGCACGGTCACGTCTTCGGTGGAGACCAGCGCGGAGGGTGCTCCTGCCTGCGTCGTAGTGCGGGAGGAGTGAGGCCTGCACAGGGTCGAGGTCACCTGAAGAAGTGACCCGATCGGGTTCTTGCGCTCAAATCCTCTCGAATTCAACCAAAATTCCGCTCGGCTTCCCAGAATCGGCCGCTCGCCGAGATTTCCGAGGTCGGCGGCCCGCGACGTGGCTTCCGGCCGCATCGTCGCTCCGCTCAACGGAGTCATCGTTGGGCGGAAAGGCCCAATTCACCGGCCGGACGCACTATCATCACGCCGAGTGATACTTTTGATCATTAGTGGAGCACCAGTAGTCCCCGGTGACGCCCCCGACGCCTCGGCACTCCGGTGCCCGTCACCGACACCCCCGTACCAAGGACGCTGATGTCTGAAAGCCCCTTACCCGCGACCTACACCGACCGAGCCCCCGAAGCCCCACCCCACAACGATCTTCGGGCGAAGCTGCAGCGGCTGGTCGTGGTGTCCCTGGCCGTGACGGCGCTGCTCGGGACGGCCACGGCGGTCGTCCTGGCCTTCGTCCCGCCCCCTGGACTGCGCTACACCGCACTGGCAGTCGGCATCGTCGCCTGCATCGCCGTCGTGGTCGTCGGGTACGTGCGGGTCAACGCGCTGGCCGAGGAGGTCGACGACCGGATCCACGAATCCGGCCGCGAGGCGCAGGCCAAGCTGCAGGAATCCCTGCACCACGCCCACCAGTGGATCGAATCGCTGCGCGCCACCGTCGCGCAGGGCACCCGCGAGCTCCCCCAGCTGGTGGAGCAGATCCAGGCTGGTCAGCAACCCGCCCCCAAGTGGCCCACCGGTGAGCCCGTCACCGGCAACCCCTACGAACTGCTCGCGCACGAACTCCGGCAAGCCCAGATGGCCGTCGAGTTCGCTCTCGTGCGCATGCAGAGCGAGCCCTCGCAGCAGAGCACCGTCGAGCCCAGCGTCGCGGTCTTCGCCAACCTCGCGCGGCGCGTGCAGTCCCTGGCGCACCGCGCGATCCAGCGGCTCGACGAGCTCGAGCAGCAGGTCGAGGACCCGGACCTGCTCAAGGGCCTGTTCGCGGTGGACCACCTGGTCACCGGCGTGCGCAGGCAGGCCGAATCCCTCGCCGTGCTCGGTGGTTCGATGCCGCGGCGGCAGTGGAGCAAGCCGGTCGCGATGTACACGGTGCTGCGCTCGGCGGTCGCCGAGGTCGAGCACTACGCCCGCGTCAAGGTGATCCCGCCGGTGGACGGCACGCTGCACGGTCACGCCGTCGCCGACGTCATCCACCTCATCGCCGAGCTGGTGGAGAACGCCACCGCCTTCTCCGAGCCCGACACGCAGGTCACCATCAACAGCCAGGTCGTCACCGCCGGCCTGGCGATCGACATCCGCGACCGCGGCCTGGGCATCGACCAGCGCAGCCGGGTCACGCTCAACGGGTTGCTCAACAACCCCGACGAGGTCGACCGCGACGCCCAGCTGCGCGACGGCCGCATCGGCCTGTACGTGGTCGCCCAGCTGGCCAACCGGCACCACATCGGCGTGGAGCTGGAGAACAACATGTACGGCGGCACCGACGCGCACGTGGTCATCCCCAACAACCTGCTGGGCGAGACCGACGTCGAGCCCGACGTGAGCGCCGAGCAGAGCTCCTCGAGCGTGCTGTCCACCGTCGAACCGGGCAGCGGCGGCCACGACTCGCGCACCGCGATGATGCCCGCACCGCCGACGTTCAACAACGGTCACCACACCGGTCAGCAGCCCGCGTACTCCACCGGGCCGCAGCCCGCGGTCCACGAGGAGCGCCCGGCCCAGCAGCTGCCCCAGCGCGGACGGCACTCCGGCATCGCCAACAGCGCGCCCCCGGCGGCCTCCGGTCCCAGCGGCGCCGACAACGCCGAACGGCCCGCGCTCCCCCGTCGGGACCGCACCCGCAGCTACCTGGTCCCGCAGCTGGCCGACAGCTCCCCCACGCCCGAGGAGAAGCCGCAGGGCGGCCCGAGCCCGAGCCTGTACGCGTCCTTCCGCTCCGGTGTCGAGGGCGGAACCTCGGACGACAGACCAGGCCAGGGCTGACCTCGCCACCGCATCCACTCCCCCGCACAAGATCTGCCGCCGCGCAGTGAGAAGAGTCAGGAGACGTTCACCAAAATGGCCAATGACGCACCGGGCTCGTCGTCCGACCTGAGTTGGCTACTCGCCGACCTGCTCCGACGAGTCCCGCACACCCGCTGTGCCCTGCTCGCCTCCACGGACGGGATCAAGCGGTACTACCGCGGTCTGGACAACGACGAAGCCGACGCCCTCGCCGCCTGGGCCGCCGCGCAGTGCTCGCTGGCCCGCAACGGCGGTCGCCGCTTCGGCATGAACGGCGGCGGAGTCCGACAGGTCGTCGTGGAGTTCAACGACCTCGTCGTGTTCGTCTCGGCCGCCGGTAGCGGTGCCGTGCTCGTCGTGCTGGCCACCCCGGAGGCCGACGCCGCCGTGCTCGGCTACGAGATCGCCCAGCTCGTCAAGCGCGTCCCGAACCACCTGGCTACCCCCATGCGGCAGCCCACGGCCGCGCGGAGCGCCGGTGAGATGGGCAGGTGAGCATGCCCGGCTCGTCGGATGAACCGCTGCTGGATGGTGATGCAGGCCCGCTGCTGCGCCCGTACTCGCTGACCAACGGCCGGACCGAACCGAGCGAACCGCTGTCCTTGCAGTCGCTGGTCCGGTCCACGGGGCGGTTCTCACCAGAGCGGATCGAACCGGTTCACGCCAAGATGCTGAACCTGTGCCGGCACGCCACCTCGGTCGCCGAAGTCGCTGCTCACCTGCGGCAACCCGCCGTAGTCACCAAAGTCCTGCTCTCCGACCTCATCGATTGGGGAGCCCTCACCACCCACGCACCCGCCGACGTGCCGAAGCGCGATCAACTGGAGGCTTTGCTGAATGGGCTCCAACAGCTCTGAGCCATTCCCGACCTCGTTCAAGTTCCTCATAGCGGGTGGGTTCGGAGTCGGGAAGACCACGTTCATCCATTCGGTCAGCGAGATCGAGCCGCTGACCACGGAGGAGACGCTCACCGTCGCCAGCGTCGGGCACGACGACCTGACCGGCGTGGGTGACAAGACCACGACCACCGTGGCGATGGACTTCGGTCGCATCACGTTCAACCCGCAGAACATCGTGCTGTTCCTGTTCGGCACGCCGGGCCAGGACCGGTTCTGGTTCATGTGGGACGACCTCGTCGACGGCGCCCTCGGCGCGGTCGTGCTCGCCGACACGCGTCGGCTCGAGGACTGCTTCGCCGCCGTGGAGTTCTTCGAACGCCGCGGCATCGACTTCCTCGTCGCGGTCAACCAGTTCGAGAACAGCTTCCGCTACCAGCCCGAGGAGGTACGGCAAGCACTGGACATCAAACCGCACATCCCCGTCGTGCTCTGCGACGCACGCGATCGCCGCTCCTCCGCCTCGGTGCTGGTGCAGCTGATCGAGCACGTGCTGGAAACCCGCGCTCTCTGATCCCGTTCCGAATCCCCCACCGAAATCGGAGCTTCCCGTGACGACCTTCGATGCCGCCGGACACCGGCACCTCAACCCCGTCGACTCGCACGCGCACGAGCGCGCCGCGCGGCTGCGCCAGCTCGGCCTCGGCGACGCGGCCGACCCCGAGTTCGACGCGTTCGCGCAGCGCGTCGCTCAGACCCTCGGCGTGCCGAACGCCATGGTCAACTTCATCACCGACACCCACCAGTACCTGGGCGGCCTGTTCACCAAGGCCGCGGGGATGGAGGACCCGGCCTCCGACGTGGACCCGCGTTCGGCGCCGATGGAGACCGGCTACTGCCCGCACGTCATCGCCCGCCGGATGGCGCTGGTGCTCGAGGACGTGTGCGACTACCCGCGTTTCGCCGGCAACGACGTCGTGGACAAGATGAACGTGCGCTCCTACCTGGGCGCCCCGCTGATCGACCGCACCGGCATCGCGCTGGGCACCGTCTGCGTGATCGACAGCGAGGTGCGCCCGTGGGGCCGCGACGGCCTCAACGCCATCAAGGCCCTGGCCGGTGAAGGCGTCGAGCTCATCCACCGCCGCGAACGCGACCTCCAGGCGGGCTGACACCACCTGCGCCGAGGGGGCGGGACTGCGAGCGCGGTCCCGCCCCCTCGGCGTTGCAGGGCTCCCAACGCCCCGGTCGGAACTCAGCCTCGGCGCAGCAGGAGGTCGAGGTCGTGCTGGATCCCCGGCCGGCGTTGCTCGACGTTGCCGAGGCTGGTGTCGAAGTCGCCGATGTGACGGGCGAGTTCGTCCACGGTGGGCAGTTCGACGAACGGCCGGCTGTCCTCGGCGGTGCGCAGCTTGTCGAGGAGCTGCTGCTCGGTCCAGGACGCCGTGTGGGCGTACATCGAGGAGCGGTTGCGGCTGTCGGCCGCGAGGACCGCCAGGAGCGACCAGCACACGAGCTCACCGATCTGGGCGGCCAGGACGTGCTGCTGCTGAGCGCTGGTGGTCGTGGTGGTGGTGAGCTTGTCGATCCGGGCGATGTGCTCGGCGAGCTTCGGGTCCACGTCGAAGTCGTCGAAGATCGACAGGAAGTGCTGCGGCTGCTTGAGGACCATCGAGCCCAGGTAGACCGTGATGGCCTCGGTGGTGCCCTCGAAGATCCGGAACAGCCGGTAGTCGCGGTAGAACTGCCCGACGACGTTGGTGTCGACGAACCCGCGGGCACCGAGCAGCTGCACGCAGCGGTCGATGACCTCCCACATCAGCTCGCAACCGAGGATCTTCACCGCGAAGTAGAACGGTTCGGGCACGTCCCGGCCGGAGTCGAGCCGGTCGGTGATGTGCTCGATCAGCGTCTCCACCGCTTGGACGGCGGCCACCGACTCGGCGACGATCTGCTGGACCCGCCCGTTCTCGGCGAGGTTGCCGGTGGCGACCTCACGGCGGCGGGCGAAGCGCTGCGCCAGCTCCAGCGCCCGCATGGCCGCACCGAGCGCACCGGTGGCGAGCACGAGCCGGCCTCGGGTGAAGGCGGTCTTGGCCGCGGCCAAGCCCTTGCCCTCCTCGCCGAGCAGCCCCTCCGCGGGAACGTGCACGTTCTCCATGGCGAGGCTGTTCTGCGGAACGGCCTTGAGCCCGAGGGTGATGACCTCGGGACCGCGCACGAAACCGGGTGAGGAGGTGTCGACGAGGAAGCCGGTGATCCCGGCCTCCTGCCCGTTCTCGTCGGTCAGACGCGCGAAGACGTTGACGTAGTGGGCGTCGGCTCCCAGTGAGATCCACTGCTTGCCGCCATTGAGGACGTAGGACCCGTCGGGCTGCTTGGTCGCCGTGCTGGTGATCGACCGCACGTGCGAACCCATGCTGGGCTCGCTGATCGCGCTGGTCACCAGCCTGCGGCCCTGAGCGAGCTCGGGAAGCACGGCCGAGCGCACGTCCTCGCGGGCGAACTGCAGGACCGGCGGCACACCGAGGGTGTTGTGCACGGCCAGGTAGATGAGCAGGTTGCAGTCGATCGCGCCGGCCTGCCGCATCACCTTCGCGGTGTCGGAATGGGAAAGTTCTCGGCCCTGGTAGCGCTTGGGGACCTGCAAGCCGAGCAGTCCCGCGTGGGCGAGGTCGGGGATCAGCGACACGGGGAAACCGCGTCGTTCGTCCATGCGCCGGGAGTCGAGTTGCTCCCGGCTGTACTTGCGCAGGAAATCGAGCATCTCCGACGCCGCATCGGGGTGCGCGGAACTGCTGTTGGTCGACTCCATTCCGGTCGGTCCTTCCTGGAAAGACTCTCGCGAGGGGGGTTCGCGAGCGGGGCGGGCCTGGACACGTTCAGATCGGCGAACGGGCCGCACGCCGCGAATTCGGCGTGGGTGGATTGCCGCGTCCGCCCGCTGTTCGTGCCGCTGGGGGAAAGGGCGACCCCACCTTCAGACGTGCGCGGGGATCGGATCGAGCAGGGGGGACTCCGCGGCGCGCGACCGCGGCGATGCTCTACCGGGGAGAGGGAAGTGGCACGTCTTCAGCATTGGGGCTGTCGGGGTTGCCGTCGTCTGCTGCGTCCACGCGGGGGGTGCGGGCTGGCTATCGGCCGGTTCGCCGCAGATCCTCGGAGGGAACGAGGTCGTGACGATCGGCCGGGATCCATCGTGAGAACTCCGTTTCTCGCACAAGTCCGCAGCGTCCACATGAGGCAGCAGGAGAGTGAAATTACCTCAACCCATCATACCGAGGTACCACCTTTTCGGTGAGCACTATGACGGTCCGTAATCAGCGCTGGTCGCCCCGATTCAAGAAACGTGTGAGCAATGGAACGTAACGCCGGAACGGATTAGTCCAATAACCGTCCACCGTGGACCAGAATCGTAATTGTCCGAGGTCAGGACGAGAACTCGCCAGTAACGACGTACGCAGAACAGGAAGGTGCGATTTCCCTTCGAAGAGGAGGAGCGGAAGGCGAGACCTTGATCACCTTCCGCTCAGCCCTCACTCGATACCCGCGGCGTCCATCCCGCGGATCTCCTTCTTGAGGTCGGCGATCTCGTCGCGCAACCGGGCCGCCAGCTCGAACTGCAGCTCCCGCGCGGCGTTCATCATCTGGTCGTTGAGCTGCTGCACCAGGTCGGCCATCTCCGCCCGCGGCATCGACGAGATGTCGCGGTCCTCCAGCAGGCCCGCGCTGGCCACCGCCTCCCCCGTGGGCTTCTTGCCGCGCGAGGTGTTGCGGCCGGACCCACCGACCGCCACCGATTCCTCGGTGTCCTCGGCCTCGGTGTAAACGCGGTCGAGGATGTCGGCGATCTTCTTCCGCAACGGCTGCGGGTCGATGCCCCGCTCCTCGTTGTAGGCGATCTGCTTGGCGCGGCGCCGGTTGGTCTCGTCGATGGCGTGCTGCATCGAGTCGGTGACCGTGTCGGCGTACATGTGCACCTGGCCGGAGACGTTGCGCGCCGCACGCCCGATGGTCTGCACCAGCGAGGTCCCGGAACGCAGGAAGCCCTCCTTGTCGGCATCCAGGATGGACACCAGCGAGACCTCCGGGAGGTCCAGGCCCTCGCGCAGCAGGTTGATGCCGACCAGCACGTCGTACTCGCCGAGGCGCAGCTGCCGCAGCAGCTCCACCCGCCGCAGCGTGTCGACCTCGGAGTGCAGGTAGCGCACCCGGATCCCCAGCTCCAGCAGGTAGTCGGTGAGGTCCTCGGCCATCTTCTTGGTCAGCGTGGTCACCAGCACCCGCTCGTCGCGGTCGGCGCGCTCGCGGACCTCGTGCACCAGGTCGTCGATCTGGCCCTCGGTCGGCTTGACGACGACCTCGGGGTCGACCAGGCCGGTCGGGCGGATGACCTGCTCGACGAACTCGCCACCGGCCTGCGCCACCTCGTACGGGCCGGGCGTGGCCGACAGGTAGACGGTCTGGCCGATGCGGTCGGAGAACTCCTCGAAGGTCAGCGGCCGGTTGTCCAGGGCGCTGGGCAGCCGGAAGCCGTGCTCGACCAGTGTGCGCTTCCGCGACGCGTCGCCCTCGTACATGCCGCCGATCTGCGGGATGGTCTGGTGCGACTCGTCGACGACCAGCAGGAAGTCGTCCGGGAAGTAGTCGATCAAGGTCGCCGGGGCCGAACCCGCCTCGCGGCCGTCGATGTGCCGCGAGTAGTTCTCGATGCCGGAGCAGAAGCCGACCTGGCGCATCATCTCGATGTCGTACTGGGTCCGCATCCGCAGCCGCTGGGCCTCCAGCAGCTTGTTCTGCTTCTCCAGCCCCGCCAGCTGCTCCTCGAGCTCGCCCTCGATGGCCTGGATCGCCTTCTCCATCCGCTCCGGGCCGGCGACGTAGTGGGTGGCCGGGAAGATCCGCAGGTCCTGCACCTCGCGGACGACCTCGCCGGTGAGCGGGTGCAGGTAGTAGAGCCGGTCGATCTCGTCGCCGAAGAACTCCACCCGCACGGCCAGCTCCTCGTAGGCCGGGATGATCTCGACCGTGTCGCCGCGCACCCGGAAGGTGCCGCGGGCGAAGGCGAGGTCGTTGCGGGTGTACTGCACGTCCACCAGCGCGCGCAGGAACACGTCGCGGTCGATCTCGCCGCCGACCTCCAGCGGGATCGCGCGGTCGAGGTACGACTGCGGCGTGCCCAGGCCGTAGATGCAGGACACCGAGGAGACCACCACGCAGTCCCTGCGGGAGAGCAGGTTCGAGGTCGCGGAGTGGCGCAGCCGCTCGACGTCCTCGTTGATCGAGGAGTCCTTCTCGATGTAGGTGTCGGTCTGCGGGACGTAGGCCTCGGGTTGGTAGTAGTCGTAGTAGCTGACGAAGTACTCCACGGCGTTGTCCGGGAAGAACCCGCGCAGCTCGTTGGCCATCTGGGCGGCCAGCGTCTTGTTCGGCTCCAGAACCAGCGTGGGGCGCTGCACCTGTTCGATCAGCCACGCCGTGGTGGCCGACTTGCCGGTACCGGTGGCGCCGAGCAGCACCACGTCCTTCTCGCCGGAGTTGATCCGCCGTTCCAGGTCCTTGATGGCCTGCGGCTGGTCACCGGCCGGCTCGTAGTCGCTGACCACGCGGAAGCGGCCGTCGGCGCGCGGGATGTCACCGACCGGCCGGAACTCGGAGTGCGCCAGCAGGGAGTCGTCGAGTGCCTGTCGCTCAGTCGCAAATGCCACACGACCAGCGTACGAGCCACCACCGACATCATGTCGCGTCACGGGGTGCTTTCCGAGCCGCGAAGGCGGACAATGGTGTGCGTCACCGGCCCCGACCGATGGGAGGTGACCTGCGAACAGTGGTAGAGAAATAGCGGGCGCGGCGTGCTTCGAACGTCGCGCCCGCCTCATGCGCGCGCCTAGAGTGGCGACGTGACCACTCAGCGCGAGATCGCCGAGCGTCTAGGACTGCCCGTGCACCCGCCGAAGACGGAGGTCTTCGACCTGGTGGCGGGTACGAACACCGACCCCAAGGGCCACGTGCGCACCGTGAGCCGCTACCGCCGCGAGCCCTTCGGGCTCTACCTCGCCCGGCCGCTACCGGGGCAGCCCACGATCGCCGCGCTGGAGTCGTGGCTGCTGCCCTCGCTCGGGCTGCGGGTGACCCGCTGGTACTGGCGGCCCGGGCACGAGCGGGACCTGGACTTCTACCTCGACCTGGTGGACATCCGAACAGGTGACGCTCAGTGGCGGACCGAGGACCACTACCTCGACCTCGAAGTGCGCCAGGGCCGCGATGTGCACCTGCTCGACGTCGACGAGTTCGTGCTGGCGGTGCGATCGGCTCAGCTGGACTCGGACACCGCCGAGGGCGCGATGCGACGGGCCTGCGCGGCGCTCGAGGGGATCACCCGGTGCGGGTACGACCTCTCGAAGTGGTTGCGCGACAACGGCATCGAGCTGTCGTGGGAAGGACAACCGCTCCAAGGTCCCGTACCCGAGCCGCGTTCGCTACCGCCATCGGAGTGATCATCACGCGCTTTCCCGGCGCCGTTCTCGGCGGCGGCCGACCAGTGCGGAAAAGTTATGCGGAAAACCGTTGATGGTGATCACACCTCCGGTTTTCCCGACTACTCTCTGATGCTGTGAGCGCTGCGATTTCCCCCGCACTGATGGAAGTCATCGACGTCGTCAACTCGCAGCGCAGACAGCCCTCCGGGTACGTGCACCACTTGGAGGTCTGCCAGGTCGAGCGGTGGGGCCTGGCCGTGGAGTGCGCGACCCCGGACCACGAGCACGAGATCACCTGGCTGCTGGCCGACCTCGGGCTGCGGCTGACGAAGTTCCGGCCGCGCAACCGGCACGCCAGGCCGGGCCCGAGCACGCTCACCGCGGTCACCATCCACCGCGACACCCGCTCGTGGGCCACTACCGACCTGCTGCTGAGCCTGGAGGTCCCCGACGGCGGCCGTCCCCGCGTCACCAGGGCGGCCGAGTTCGCCTCGGCCGTGGCCTCCGGCGCCATCCGGCACAGCGAGGCCGACTACGCGTTCCGCACGGTGCACCGCACCCTCGACGAGATCAGCATGCACCGCTCGGTCAACCAGTGGCTCGCCTACCGGGGCGTCTTCGACCCCTGGTGACCACCGCGGCGGCCGTGGTGGGCGCTCGCCGAGCCGGACCCGGTCAGGGGGTCCAACCGGTGGAATCCGCCCAGGCGAGGGCGTTGGTGAGGTTGTCGGCGAACCAACGCTCCTCGGCCGTGGTGCAGGCCTCGTGGTCGGTGTGGGCCTCGGCGACCTGGCGCTTGTGGGCGAGGTAGTCCTGCCGGGCCTCCGCGTCGGCGCGGAGCCAGGCCGGGACGAGCAGCGCCACCCGCCACGCCGTCGTGCCCTCGACCCGGACGTGCAGGGTGGCGGGCCGCCCCGGGTCGGCGGAGACGTGCAGGCGCTTGGACCACTGCTCGGGCTCCGGCGCGACGTCGTGCGGGGTGTCGCGGTCAGCCCCGGGGACCACGGGGAAGCCGGCCTCGCCCAGCGGTTCCGCGAGCGCGTCGGCGTCGGCGAGGGTGCGGACTGTCAGCTGCAGGTCGATGACGTCCTCGGCCGGCATCGGCACCGCCGTGGAGCCGACGTGGTCGACTCGCACCGCGCGCTCCCCCGCCGCCCGCTCCACCCGGGCGATGAGCCGCCGCGCTTGCGCGGCCCACTGCGGGTCGGGGTCGACGATCTCCGGCGGCTTCGCGCCGGCGCTCCGCCCCAGCCTGAGGTTCTCCTCGAACGGCACGAGCCGCTCGTGCCACAGCTCGTCGACGCGCGCCAGCAGGTCCTCGACCGCACCGGCGTTGTCCAGCCACACGTCGGCGACCTCGCGGCGCTGCTCCTCGGTGGCCTGCGCGGCGATGCGCGCGCGGGCGTCCTGCTCGGCCAGGCCCCGCTCGACCAGCCGCTGCACCCGGACGTCCTCGTCGGCGTCCACGATGACCACCAGGTGGTAGTTCGGCGCGTAGCCCGCCTCCACCAGCAGCGGGATGTCGTGCACGAGCACCGAGTCGGCCGGCGCCTCGGCCATCCGCCGGGCGGTCAGCTCGGCGACCTTGGGGTGCACGATCGCGTTGAGGTCCAGCCGCGACTGCTCGTCGGCGAAGGCCAGCGCCGCCAGCGCGGGGCGGTCCAACGCCCCGCTCGCGTCCAGGACGCCCTGCCCGAACCGCTCCACGAGCTCCGCCAGCCCGGCGCTGCCGGGCTCCACCACTTCGCGCGACAGGGCGTCGGCGTCGATCACCACCGCGCCCAGCTCGGCCAGCCGCCGAGCCACCGTCGATTTGCCCGATCCGATGCCTCCGGTCAAACCCACCCGCAACATGCGCTTCATCCTGCCAGGCGCAGCGCCGCTTGTGAGGGGGCCGTTCGGCGTCCGCACCCGATCGGCCGCGGACGCGGAACGGCCCCGCATCCACGGGGGATGCGGGGCCGTTCCCGACGTCAGCCTTCAGGCGTCAGTGCTCACGCACCGCCGGAGAGCTTCTCGCGGAGGGCGGCCAGCTGGGCGTCGCTCGCGAGCGAGCCGCTGTCCTTCTGCTCCTCGTCGGAACCCGAGGAGTAGTTGCCGCCGCCGGACGGAGCCGGCTGCTCCTCGCCGCCACCGGCGGCCGCGGCAGCCGCAGCCTCGGCGTCGGCCTGGCGGGCCTTGGTGACCTGCGCGATGTGCTTCTCGTAGCGGGTGTGCGCCTCGGCGTACTGGCGCTCCCACTCCTCGCGCTGGGCGTCGTAGCCCTCCTGCCACTCCTGGGTCTCCGGGTCGAAGCCCTCGGGGTAGATGTAGTTGCCCTCGTTGTCGTACTCGGCAGCCATGCCGTACTGGGTCGGGTCGAACTCCGAGTCGGGGCTGAAGCCCTCGTTGGCCTGCTTCAGCGACAGGGAGATCCGGCGACGCTCGAGGTCGATGTCGATGACCTTGATCATCACCTCGTCGCCGACCTGGACGACCTGCTCCGGGATCTCGACGTGGCGCTCGGCCAGCTCGGAGATGTGGACCAGGCCCTCGATGCCCTCGTCGACGCGGACGAACGCACCGAACGGCACCAGCTTGGTGACCTTGCCCGGCACGATCTGGCCGATCGCGTGGGTGCGGGCGAACTGACGCCACGGGTCTTCCTGGGTGGCCTTCAGCGACAGCGACACGCGCTCGCGGTCCATGTCGACGTCGAGGACCTCGACGGTGACTTCCTGGCCGACCTCGACGACCTCGGACGGGTGGTCGATGTGCTTCCAGGACAGCTCGGAGACGTGGACCAGACCGTCGACCCCACCGAGGTCGACGAACGCACCGAAGTTGACGATGGAGGACACGACGCCCTTGCGGACCTGGCCCTTCTGCAGCTGGTTGAGGAACTCGCTGCGGACCTCGGACTGGGTCTGCTCCAGCCAGGCGCGACGGGACAGGACCACGTTGTTGCGGTTCTTGTCCAGCTCGATGATCTTGGCCTCGAGCTCGCGGCCGACGTAGGGCTGGAGGTCGCGGACGCGGCGCATCTCGACCAGGGACGCCGGCAGGAAGCCGCGCAGCCCGATGTCGAGGATGAGGCCGCCCTTGACGACCTCGATGACGGTGCCGCGCACGGGCTCGTCCTTCTCCTTGAGCTCCTCGATGGTGCCCCAGGCGCGCTCGTACTGGGCGCGCTTCTTGGAGAGGATCAGCCGGCCTTCCTTGTCCTCCTTCTGGAGAACAAGCGCTTCGACGAAGTCGCCAACGGTGACGACCTCGGCGGGGTCGACGTCGTGCTTGATCGACAGTTCCCGGGACGGGATGACGCCCTCGGTCTTGTAGCCGATGTCAAGCAGCACCTCGTCACGGTCGACCTTGACGATGGTGCCCTCAACGATGTCCCCATCGTTGAAGTACTTGATGGTCTGGTCGACGGCGGCGAGGAAGTCCTCCTCCGTCCCGACGTCGTTCACTGCGACCTGCGGCTTGGTGGCGGCTGCAGTCGGGACGGTGGTGGTGTCGGTGGACATCAGGTGGGTTGCTCCGGTACGGATAGGTTGGTCGCTGGTTCTACGTTTGTGCCGCGCCGAGGCCGGTTTCGTCCAGTCCGACTTGCAGCCGGACCTGCGGATTCCACCTGCCGAACGCCTTCGCCACCTCGGTGTGACCCGGGGCGCAGAAGCCGACGGGAAAAAGACCCACGGCGCGGGCGGTATCGTACGCGCTTTCTCGATCGCCAGGCAAACCGCGGTACCCCTCGACACCGGTCGGGTGTCGGACGCAGGACACAATCCCTTCACGTCCGCCACGTCCACCAGTCCCGGGGGAAGCCTTGACACGCTCCGACGAGCAGGAAAACGACAGGTCTCAGAATAGCTCGGCTGAGCGGGTGCTGGGCACCGTCGGGGTCCGCAAGCGCAGCGTGGACGCCGCGGAGTCGCGCGCGGCCAACCGGCTGTGGTGGGACGCCGACGCCGATGACTACCAGGCCGAGCACGGCGACTTCCTCGGCGACGACGACTTCGTGTGGTGCCCGGAGGGCCTGCGCGAGGAGCACGCCGGGCTGCTGGGCGACGTGCGCGGCAAGCGGGCGCTGGAGATCGGCTGCGGCGCGGCGTCCTGCGCGCGCTGGCTGGCCCGGCAGGGCGCGCAGGCCGTGGGCCTGGACATCTCCGCCGGGATGCTGCGGCACGCCGACGAGGCCGCGCGGCGCACCGGGACCTCGGTCCCGCTGGTCCAGGCCAGCGCGGACCTGCTGCCCTTCGCCACCGACAGCTTCGACCTCGCCTGCTCGGCGTTCGGCGGGGTGCCGTTCGTGGCCGACGTGGGGGCGGTCTTCCGCGAGGTGGCCCGCGTGGTGCGGCCCGGCGGACGGTGGGTCTTCGCCGTGACTCACCCGATGCGGTGGATCTTCCCCGACGACCCGGGACCCACGGGCCTGACCGCGACGCACTCGTACTTCGACCGCACCCCCTACCTGGAGGTCGACGGCGCGGGGCGCGCCACCTACGTGGAGCACCACCGGACGCTGGGTGACTTCGTGCGCGCCCTGGCCGGGGCCGGCCTGCACCTGACCGACCTGGTCGAGCCCGAGTGGCCGGAGGGCCACACCGAGACCTGGGGGCAGTGGAGCCCGCTCCGGGGACGCCTGTTCCCCGGCACAGCGATCTTCGTCTGCACGCTGTGACGACTGCTTGGAGTCTGCCCCGTTCAGCGGCGCGGGCAGCACAAGCCGCAGCGGCCACCACCCGCAGCAGCGCCGGCTCGCACCTGAAGCGGCGGCTCCCCGCGTGGACGCACAGCCGTTCCTCTCCACTTCCGGGTGAGGGGCTGACATCTCGCGCGAGATGTCAGCCCCTCGCCCGGAAGTGGGTTTGTCCGCCCGTTCACCCCCTCAGCTCTGCCGGTGGTGGATCTTCGGCGAACGGCTGGCTGCGGGTGCGGCGCCTGGTGTAATGCCGGTACGGGCGCCGCCGGGACTTCCTCAGCCACCCGCAGGAGGACCTGCGGCGGTGTGCCGGTTGATCAGGTGGTGAGGGGTGGAGCGGCGTCGCTCGCCCGCGGACGGATGTGAGGAGCTCCGGTGGCGACCGCGCAGGATCTGATGGCGGCCCAGTTCGCGCGGTTCGCCGCCCTGGACCCGCAATTACCGCAGGACCAGTTCGTGCCCTCGGACGCCGAGCCGATGGCGGCGCGGACCTCCGACGGACACCCGGTGGCCGGGCTGATCACGCACACCTCGAACCCGGACGGCTCAGCGCGCGGGCTGTGGCAGGCCGGCGAGGCCTTCGAACTGTTCCCGATCATCGGCGAGCACCCGCGCGAAGGACTGGACGCGCTGCTGCACGCGTGGCGGGTGTGGCTGGCCGACCGGGAGGACCCGGGGCCGAACTCCTCGGCGATGGTGGTCTGGCCGAGCCGGGACGTGCAGGGCACGCGGGCGTTGCTGGACCACGGTTTCCTGCCGCTGTCGGTGCTGGCGATCAGGCCGCCCACCCCCGCCCCAGATACGGAACTGTCTGGTACCGTAAGTGTGCGTCGCGCGGGACCGGCCGACTTGGACGCCGTCGTCGAGCTCACGCTCGCCGAGCTCGAGTACGCCGCCCTCGTCGGAACCGCCACGTACCGCTCCGATGCCGCGCAGCTGAAGCGGACCGCCGCCCGAGTGCGCCTGCACTCCGACGATCCGGTCTGGCTCGCGGAGCAGGACGGCACGCCCGTCGCGGTCGCGGAATGCGGCTGGATCGACACCGGCAAGTCCCCGCGGGCTTACCGGCTGCGCCACGGCTGGTGGGCCTACGTCAACTGCGTGTCGGTGGACGAGAAGGCGCGCGGCACCGGCATCGGCCGGCAGCTGATGGCGGTGGCGCACAACGAGTTCGTGCGCCGGGGTGTCATCGGCAGCTTCCTGTACTACAACCCGCCCAACCCGCTGTCCTCGGTGTTCTGGCCCCGCCAAGGGTACCGGCCACTGTGGACGATGTGGGAGGTGCGCCCGGCGACCGCGCTGCGCTGAGCCCGATCCGGGCCTGCGCGCAGGTCCAGAGGATCGAGGAGAAGGCGTGGAGATCGTCGCCACCGGCGTCGAGGTCATCGGCGCGCACGGGCCGCTGCTGGCACCCACCTCGCTGCGCGTCAGCGACGGCCAGGCGCTCCTGGTCACCGGCGACGCCGGAACCGGCAGGACCGCGCTCGCGCTGGCCCTGTCCGGGCGGCTCAAGCCCAGCGCCGGCAGCGTCCGGCTGGACGGCTCCGCCGATCCCGACCGGCTGCGCCGCACCGTGGCGGTCGTCGACGCCCCGCAGATCACCGAACCCGATGACGCCCTGCAGGTCCGCGACGTCGTCGCCGAAGGCCTCTCGCTGGCCGGACGCAGCTCCACGCGACGCAGGGTCCGCGCGTGGCTGGCCGAGCGCGAGCTGCCCGCCGACGTCCGGTTCGAGAACCTCGCCGCCCACCAGCGCACCAGGCTGCTGATCGACCTGGCCTGCGAGTCCCGCACCACCCGCGCACTGGTCCTCGACTGCCCCGACCGCCACGGCGACGACCCGCAGCACTGGTACTCCCAGGCGACCGCGCGCGCGGCGGCGGGCATGGCGGTCGTCGCGCTCTGCTCCACGCACTCCGCCGAGAAGCTCGACGTGCCCGCCGTCCGCATCAGCGCGGACGACACCGACAAGTCCACTTCGGCCGGTTGACACCTGAAGGTCCGTGATGACTACTTTCCGGCTCGCCGCAACGGAACTGCGACGGCTCACCTCGGGCAAGCTGCCCAAGCTCGCGCTGCTGGCGGTCACGCTGGTGCCACTGCTCTACGGCGCGATGTACATCTACGCCAACTGGGACCCCTACGAGAAGCTGGACTCGGTGCCCGCCGCGGTCGTCGTCGACGACACCGGCGCCGAGAAGGAGGACGGCCGGCCGCTCAACGCCGGCCAGGACGTCCACCGGGAGCTGGTCGACTCCGGCACCTTCTCCTGGACCCGCACCGACCTGCGGCGCGCCCAGGAAGGCGTGGCCAACGGCGACTACACCTTCGCGCTGGTGGTGCCCGCGGACTTCTCGAAAGCGCTGGTCTCCCCCGCCGACTTCACGCCGCGGCAGGCCAAGCTGCGGCTGATCACCAACGACGCCAACAACTACCTGGTGGGCACCATCGCCGACAAGCTCGCCGGTGAGATCCGCAAGGGCGTGGCGTCCCACGCCGGAGCGACCGCCGCCGAGCAGTTCCTGCTCGGGTTCTCCACGGTGCACGACAAGACCGTCGAGGCCGCCGACGGTGCGGGGCAGCTCGCCGACGGCGCCGGCCGGCTGCACGACGGCCTCGGCGAGGCGCAGCAGGGCGGAACGCAGCTCTCCGACGGAGCGCGTCAGCTGCTCGCCGGGCAGCAGCGGCTCGCCTCCGGCGCCAACCGGCTGGCCGACGGCACCGGCCAGCTGCACACCGGGCTGCAGCAGCTGCAGGACTCCACCGCCCCGCTGCCGGAGCAGACCGCGAAGCTGGCCGACGGCGCCGAGGAGGTCGCCCAGGGCAACGAGCAGCTGGCGCAGCGGGCGAACGTCGTCGGCAACCTCTCGCAGGACATCGTCGACAACCTCGACCAGACCAAGGCCCAGACCGCCCAGCAGCTGCGGCAGGCCGGGGTCGACGACGCCACCACGCAGAAGATCGTCGACGGCCTGGACCAGCTGAGCAGTCCCGCCACCAACGCCAACGCCAAGCTGCAGAACCAGGTCGGGCCGCTCAACGAGCTCGCCCGCGGAGCCCGCCAGGTCGCCGACGGCAACCGCGCGCTCGCCAACGCCACCCCCGAGCTGACCGACGGCATCGACCAGCTCGCCGACGGAGCCGAGCAGGTCGACGACGGCGCGGTGCAGCTGCGCGACGGCCAGCAGCAGGCGCTGTCGGGCACCAGCAGGCTCGCCGACGGCGCCGACCGGCTCGTCGGCGGCACCCGGCAGCTCTACGACGGGTCCGGGCAGCTCGCCGACGGGTCCAGCACGCTGGCCACCGAGCTCGGCAAGGGCGCCGACGACATCCCGCACCCCGACGACCCGACCCGGAAGGCCACCGCCGACACCATCGGGGACCCGGTCGCCGTCGACACCCAGGCGCAGGTCAAGGCCGACACCTACGGCGCTGGGCTGGCCCCCTACTTCATGGGTCTGGCGCTGTGGGTCGGCGGGTTCGTGCTGTTCCTGCTGATGCGGCCGATGTCCCACCGCGCGCTGGCCGCCGGTGTGGCGCCGTGGAAGGTCGCCCTGGGCGGCTGGCTGCCGGCCGCGCTGATCGGCCTGGCGCAGGCGGTCCTGCTGTTCGCGGTCGTGGTCTTCGCGATCGGCGTGCACCCCGCGCACCAGTGGGAGACGCTCGGGTTCCTGGTCCTGACCTCGTTCGCCTTCACCGCGGTGGTGCACTCGCTGAACGCGGCGTTCGGCCCGAAGGGCAAGTTCATCGCCCTCGTGATCCTGGTGCTGCAGCTGGTCACCGCCGGCGGCACGTTCCCGTGGCAGACCATCCCCGAGCCCCTGCACCCGCTGCACCAGGTGCTGCCGCTGGGCTACGTGGTGACCGGGCTGCGCCACCTCATCTACGGCGGCACCTCGGACGCGGTCGGCCAGGCCGCGGCGGTGCTGCTGTGCTACCTGGTGGCGGCGCTGCTGCTGACCACGATCGCCGCGTGGCGCCAGCGGGTGTGGACCCCCAGCCGGCTCAAGCCCGAGCTCTCCCTCTGATCACACGCGGAGCGGGCCCCGGAAAACGTCTTCCGGGGCCCGCTCCGCGCTGGTCAGGACTCGTCGTCGTAGCGCGCGATCTCGATCAGGTTTCCGTCGGGGTCGCGCAGGTAGATCGAGGTGATGGGGCCCTGGGAACCGGTGCGGCCGACCGGGCCCTCCTCGATGCGCACGTCGTGGTGACGCAGGTGTTCCTGCACGTCGGACAGCGCGTGGCCGGTGACGAAGCACAGGTTCGCCGAGCCCGGCACCGGGTGGGTCGCGGTGGGTTCGACGAGCTCAGCGGATTGGTGCAGCTTGATGGTCTGCTCGCCGAAGCGCACCGCGCGCCGCTCACCTGGGAACTCCACCGGCTCCATGCCGAGGACGTCCCGGTAGAACTCGACCGCCCGATCCACATCGGCGACGGTGAGGACCAGGTGGTCGACTCGGTCGATGCTGATCATGCTCCTCCTCGGGGTCGGCGCGGTCGGAGTTCCGGGGCCCGCGCCCTGGTGACGCCCCGCCCGGCCACGACGCCGCAGCGGCCGAGTCGGCCGGAACGCGTAGCGCAGGTTATCCGCACCGGTGTTCGGTGACCTCGCTCGGGCCCACCGGCGGTGACGTCCGCCATTGCACAACATGAGCCGCACGCACATCCCCGGACCGGCCGATCCGTGATCGACTCGAAATCCGCCGATCAGTGCGCGGCGGAATCCCACGACCGGCCGAAGCCCACCGAGACCTCCAGCGGGACGTCCAGCGGGTAGGCCGATCCCATCTGCTCGCGCACCAGCTTCTCGACCACGTCGCGCTCGCCCTCGGCAACCTCGATGATCAATTCGTCGTGCACCTGCAGCAGGGTCCGCGAGCGCAGGCCCTCGGCCTTGAGGGCGTTGTGCACGCCGAGCATGGCGACCTTGATGATGTCGGCCGCGCTGCCCTGGATGGGAGCGTTGAGCGCCATGCGCTCTGCCATCTCCCGACGCTGGCGGTTGTCGCTGAGCAGGTCCGGCAGGTAGCGGCGACGGCCCAGGATCGTCGAGGTGTAGCCGTCCTTGCGGGCCTGGTCGACGACCTCGCGCAGGTAGTCGCGGACCCGGCCGAAGCGGGAGAAGTAGGCGTCCATCTGCGCCTTGGCCTCCTCGGCGGAGATCCGCAGCTGCTGGCCGAGCCCGTAGGCCGACAGCCCGTAGGCCAGGCCGTAGGACATCGCCTTGACCCGCCGGCGCAGCTCCTGGGAGACCTCGCCGATCGGCACGTCGAAGGCCTGCGACGCGACGTAGTTGTGCAGGTCCTCGCCGGTGTTGAACGCCTCGATGAGCCCCGCGTCACCGGAGAGGTGCGCCATGATGCGCATCTCGATCTGGCTGTAGTCGGCGGTCATCAGCTCGGCGTAGCCCTCGCCGACCACGAACACCTCGCGGATCCGGCGGCCCTCTTCGGTGCGGATCGGGATGTTCTGCAGGTTCGGGTCGGTGGAGGACAACCGCCCGGTCGCGGCGATGGTCTGGTTGAAGGTGGTGTGGATCCGGCCGTCGTCCGAAATGGACTTCGCCAGGCCCTCCACTGTGGTCTTGAGCCGGGCGGCGTCGCGGTGCTCCAGCAGGTGCTGCAGGAACGGGTGCTCGGTCTTCTCGAACAGCGTCTGCAGCGCTTCGGCGTCGGTGGTGTACCCGGTCTTGGTGCGCTTGGTCTTCGGCATGTTCAGCTCGTCGAAGAGCACCACCTGCAGCTGCTTCGGCGAGCCGAGGTTGATCTCCTTGCCGATGACCGCGTAGGCCTCCTGCCCCGCCTGCTTGACCCGTGCGGCGAAGCGCGCACCGAGCTCGGCCAGCTGCTCGGCGTCCACCGCGATGCCGGCGCCCTCGAGCTCGGCGAGCACGAGCAGCAGCGGCAGTTCGAGGTCGGTGAGCAGCGTGGTGCTGTCGATGCGCGCGAGCTCGGCGTCCAGCGCGTCGGCGAGCTCGGCGACCGCGCGGGCCCGCAGCAGCTCGCCCTCGGCGGCCTTCGCCTTGCTCTCGGCCTCGTCCTCCAGCAGCGACAGCTGCCCGTCCTCGGCGCCGGTGTCGGCCCGCAGCTCGCGCTGCAGGTAGCGCACCACCAGGTCGGGAAGCTCGAAGGAGCGCTGACCGGGACGCACGAGGTAGGCGGCCAGGGCCGTGTCGCTGGTGAGCCCGGCGATGCTCCAGCCCCGGTCGCGGATGCCGTGCAGCGGTCCCTTGACGTCGTGCGCGGCCTTGGGCACCCCGGAGTCGGCCAGCCACGCGGCCAGCGCCTGCTCATCCTCGCCGGTCAGCTCCGTGGCGTCGACGAAAGCTCCGCTGCCGTCGGAGGTGGCCAGCGCGATGCCGGTCAGGTCACCGCGGCCGCGTGCCCAGGTGCCGGTGAACGACAGGCCCACCCGCTCGCCGCTGCGCGCGTGCTCGTCCAGCCACGCGGCCAGCTCGCCCGGGGCGACGACGCCACCGGAGATCTCGAAGCCCTCTTCGACCTCGGGTTCGGCGCTGGAGAGGGTGGCGAACAGGCGGTCGCGCAGCACCCGGAACTCCAGGTCGTCGAACAGGCGGTGCACGGCGTCCCGATCCCAGGCCCGCACCTCCAGGTCCTCCGGCCCGACCTCGAGGTCGATGTCGCGCACGAGCTCGGTGAGCTGCCGGTTGAGCATCACCGACGACAGGTGGGCGCGCAGGTTGTCGCCCGCCTTGCCCTTGACCTCGTCGACCCGGTCCACCAGCTCGGCCAGCGAGCCGAACTGCTGGATCCACTTGGTGACGGTCTTCTCCCCCACACCCGGGATCTTGGGCAGGTTGTCCGACGGGTCGCCGCGCAGCGCCGCGAAGTCCGGGTACTGCTCGGGGCTCAGCCCGTACTTGGCCTCCACGGCCTCCGGCGTGAAGCGGGTCAGCTCGGAGACGCCCTTGGTCGGGTAGAGCACCGTCACGTCGTCGGTGACCAGCTGCAACGCGTCGCGGTCGCCGGTGCAGATGGCGACCTTGAAACCGCGGGCGGTGGCCCGGGTGGCCAGGGTCGCGATGACGTCGTCGGCCTCGTAGTGGTCCTTGCTCAGCACCGGGATGTTCAGCGCGCCGAGGATGTCCTGGACGAGGCTGACCTGGCCCTTGAACTCGTCCGGGCTGGCGCCGCGGTTGGCCTTGTACTCGGTGAAGGTCTCGCTGCGGAAGGTCTTGCGGGAGACGTCGAAGGCGACCGCGAGGTGGGTGGGCTGCTCATCGCGCAACAGGTTGATCAGCATCGAGGTGAACCCGTACACCGCGTTGGTGTGCTGCCCGGTGCCGGTCTGGAAGTTCTCCTTCGGCAGGGCGTAGAAGGCGCGGTAGGCCATGGAGTGGCCGTCGATCAACAGCAGGCGTCGGTCCTCGGAGTGCGTCACAGCCGCGAGTTTAGGCTGAAGGCCTGACAGGCAGTACCGCAGGCGAGGGGAGGACCGGCAGTGCCCGCTACCGACAACGGTGAGGCCGTGACCAGCGGCGAGTCCGACCTCAACGCGCTGCTGAGCGCCACCGACGAGCAGCTGAGCGCGCGGATGGGCATCGAGATCGTCGAACACAGCCCCGATCGTGTGGTCGCGACCATGCCGGTCGCGGGCAACCGGCAGCCCTACGGCCTGCTGCACGGCGGAGCCAACGCGGTGCTCGCCGAACAGGCCGGCTCCATCGCGGCGGCGCTCAGCGCCGGCGAGGGACGGGTCGCGGTCGGCCTGGAGCTGACCTGCACGCACCACCGAGCGGCCACCGAGGGCACGGTCACCGCGGTGGCCACACCGCTGCACCGGGGGCGGTCGACGGCGACCTACGACGTGGAGATCACCGACGAGTCCGGCCGGCGCACCTGCTCGGCCCGGCTCACCTGCGTCATCCGGGACCAGCCGCCGGCGTGAACGGCGCGAAAAAGCGGGGTGCTCGTGAGCACCCCGCTTCCGTCGTCGTCGCTCAGGACAGGTTCTCCAGAACCGCCTGGGCGACCGCCTTCATCGTGGTGCGGCGATCCATCGCGGTTCGCTGCAGCCAGCGGAAGGACTCGGGCTCGGAGAGGTTGTGCTTGCTCATCAGCAGGCCCTTGGCCCGCTCGATGGTCTTGCGCGCCTCGAGGCGTTCGCTGAGGTCGTTGACCTCCGCCTCCAGGGCCTGCACCTCGGTGAACCGGGACACCGCCAGCTCGATGGCCGGCACCAGGTCGCGCTTGGCGAAGGGCTTGACCAGGTAGGCCATGGCCCCGGCGTCGCGCGCCCGCTCCACCAGATCGCGCTGGCTGAAAGCGGTCAGGATGACCACCGGCGCGATCCGGTCCCCAGCGATGTTGGAAGCGGCCTCGATGCCGTCCATCTTCGGCATCTTGATGTCCAGGATCACCAGATCAGGGCGAAGCTCCTCGGCGAGTCGGACGGCTTCCTGCCCGTCTCCGGCCTCACCGACGACCTGGTAGCCCTCTTCGCGGAGCATCTCCACCAGGTCAAGCCTGATCAACGCCTCGTCCTCGGCCACGAGTACGCGACGTTCGACGGGCTTGGCCTCGCGTGTGTCCTCGGCAGCCGGCGTCGTCACCGGGATCCTCCAGGAAAAATCGGGGTCCGCCGATGCGGTTTGCATCGGAAACCGCAGCTTACCGGTAGTGACTTCACCCCGAGGTTAATAGGCGGCGTGACCATTGCGACATCCCTGCGATCAGGCGTTCGAAGCCTTCCGGCGCACGAAGAGCAAGTAGATCGACAGGATCGCGGCGAGGCTGATGAGGCTCAGCACGAGCTGCGACCGGACATCCGCGACGAAAGCCATGGTGACGATCACGGTTCCGATGAGCGCCACCGTGATCCACGTCAGGTAGGGGAAGAACCACATCTTCAGCTTCAACGACTCCGGCGCCTCGACCTCCAGCCGACGCCGCATCCGCAGCTGGGACAGCGCGATCATGCCGTAGATGATGAGCGCCACGGCGCCCGCGCTGTTGATGATGAAGTAGAAGATGGTGTCAGGAGCGACGTAACTCGCCGCAACAGCGACGTAACCGACCAGTGTGGACAGCAGGATCGCCTTCCACGGAACGCCACGGCCGTTGAGGTCGCGCACCCAGGCGGGCGCGAACGACCGCCGCTGCAGCGCGAACAGCATCCGGGAGGCGGTGTAGAGCCCGGAGTTGAGCACCGAGATCACCGCGGTGAACACCACGACGTCGACCACGACTTCGGCCGCGGGAAGCCCGAACCGGGTGAACGCCGCCGCGTACGGGCTGCCTTCGGTCGGGATCTGGTCCCACGGGGTGATCATCACCAGCAGCGCCACCGAGCCCACGTAGAACAGCAGCACCCGCCACACGACCGCCTTGGTCGCCTTGGCCACCGCGCGTTCGGGCTCATCGGACTCGGCGGAGACGATGGTGACGATCTCGGTCCCGAAGTACGAGAAGATCACGATCACCACGCCGTGCAGCACGGAGAAGCCGCCGTGGGCGAAGAACCCGTCCTTGCCGATGTTGCCGACCGACATCTCGGCGCCCGGCCAGAGCCCCAGGGCGAACACGGTCCCGCACAGCAGGAAGATCACGATCGTGATGACCTTGATGGAGGCCAGCCAGAACTCGGTCTCGCCGAACGAGCGCACCGACACCAGGTTCGTCCCGGTCAGCACCAGCATGAGGGCGAGCGAGATCACCCACTGGGGCACCACCGGGATCAACGGGTTGATCAGCTCCGCCCCGGCGACCGCCTCGAAGGCGACCACGCCGACCCAGTAGTACCAGTACAGCCAGCCGAGGGTGAAGCCCGCCCAGTCCCCCAGCGAGGTCCGCGCGTACTCCATGAAGGAGCCCAACGTCGGTGCCGCCGTGGCCATCTCGCCGAGCATCCGCATGACGAGCACGACGATCAGCCCGCCGATCGCGTAGGACACCACAGCCGCGGGCCCGACGGTCGAGATCACCGCCCCGCTCCCGATGAACAGGCTCGCCCCGATGATCCCGCCGAGCGCGATCATCTGCAGGTGCCGGTTCTTCAGACTCCGGCGCAGCCCCGCTTCGCCCCGAACCACCTCATCGACCACAACGGCCTCCGCGTACCCCACACGTGATGAACGACCTCGCGAACCTAAACCCCCGTGATCACGCAGACCAGCCCCTCGAGGTGAACAACCTCGTCACACGGGAAAACGCCGCTGACCAGGGACGACACCCGCACCACCCTCCCGACCCCCGCTGATCAGCCGTGTCGTATGCTGACGACAAGACCAGCCCCCGTAGCCCAACGGCAGAGGCAGCGGACTCAAAATCCGTCCAGTGTGCGTTCGAATCGCACCGGGGGCACCAGCCTTCACCAGGCAAAACAACCGAATATGTGGATCATGGAAATGATCCTGGGTGCGGCCTTGGGTGCGAGTACACTCAAGGCCATGAGTCGTTCACACCCCGATGAACGTCAGCGCGGCCGCATCGAGGAGCGCAGCAAGACGCTCCGGGTAGTCGTCTTCGCCGGCAACGACCCCGTGACCGGTCGCCGCACCTACCTCCGCGAGACGATCAACGGCACGGACAAGGCCGCCTACAAGCGCGCCGAGAAGGCGCTCACCAAGCTGCTGGCACAGGTCGACAGCCAGCGTTCCACCCCGTCGACGGTGAGCCTGTCCTTCGCCCTGGACGAGTGGATGCGCACCAGCGAGATCGAGGACAGCACCCGGCACACCTACAGCGGCTACATCGACCGCTCGATCAAGCCCGCTCTCGGCGAGACTGCGGTGAACAAGATTTCCGCGAGGATGCTCGAGGGCTTCTACACCGAGCTTCGACGCTGCCGCGCTCGCTGCGACGGCAAGCCCTACATCGAGAAGCACAAGAAGCCAGGCGAGCACGACTGCGTCGCCGAGGAATGCCGTCCACACGCGTGCAAGCCGATGGCTACCTCAACAGTCCGCCAAATCCACGCAATCATCAGCGGCACCCTCGACGCCGCAGAACGCTGGGACTGGATCAGCTCCAACCCAGCCCGCGTCGCACGGAAACCGCGCCAGAAACGCCCAGAACCCGACCCGCCGACTCCCGCCGAGGCAGCGCGGCTGTCCGAGGAAGCGTTCCGGATGGACGAGGACTGGGGCACGCTCGTCTGGCTCGCCATGACCACCGGCATGCGCCGCGGAGAACTCGTCGGTCTGCGCTTCTCCCGCGTCGACCTCGATGAGGAAGTCATCGACCTTCGCCGTAACTGGGTCCGCGGCAAGGAGAAGGACACCAAGACCCACCAGAACCGCCGCATCGCCCTCGACTCGGAAACGGTCACCCTGCTCCGCGAACACCGCGACCGCGTCGCCGACCGAGTCCGAGACCTAGGCGGCAAGTTCAACGACGACCTCTACGTTTTCGCCGGCACCCAACACCCCGACCACACCCAGCCCTACTCCCCCAACGCCATAACCCAGCGCTACAAGGACATGGCCGACCGGCTGGGCATCAAAACCCACCTCCACGCCCTACGCCACTACTCCGCCACCGAACTCCTCACCGCAGGCATCGACCTCCCCACAGTCTCCGGCCGTCTCGGACATGGCGGCGGAGGCGCCACCACGCTCCGCGTCTACGCGGCCTGGGTCGCAGCCTCGGATCGCAAAGCAGCGGAGATCTTGGGGAGTCGCATGCCGAGGCGAAGATGATGAGCCACTCCCAAAAGATCCACCGCCCCCTCTAACCGTTGTCTAGTTTGCTGCTGCACGCCCAATCACGATTAACGCTCCTACCCATGAAGAGAATCTACTAACACCTCCCGGGAGGCGAGCCCGTAAGCTCCTCTGAGTATCTCCCGTATCCGCCCAAAACTGCCCCACCTCCCGTAGGTTATTGTGATTTTTATGCGCTATAAAATTTCGGACAGTCTGCAGTTCAGGTATAGGATTGGCGATATCAATCCCATTCTCCGAACGTATGGAAGAAATCGTGACGGCGCCAACCACAGCCGGACTATTTCCAAGCTGTAGCACCCTGCAAAGATCGGGGACTGCGTCAATCGAATACCATGGAGGCTCACCCTTTACAACGTTTGCGCGAATATTCTTCTTCTTTTTCTCGAGTTGAATCTGCAAGAGCGAGTCAGATTCGCTGCGCGACTGCATTGGCCGGTAAACCCGTCCAGACAATCCTTCGCATGGCCCTTTGGCGGACGACAACAAGAGAGAACGCATGAAGCGGTTCCACGCGTCCCACACTGAAATAACGCACCCGTCTTCAACGGCGCCGTATCGGATGGAGAAGCCGCTTACACAATCATGCCCATCAGCCTCTTCGAATACTTTCTCTATCTCGCGAAGTTCGCGTTCAAACTCATCGACCACTTCTCGCAAGGAACTCACAAGTACACATCACCTTGCACTCAACGCCTGATAGAAGTACTCAAATCGAACTTGCCTGCTTTTCATGCGTTGCGTAGATGATCGCGCAGCCTCAACAAAGTGGATATAGGGATTATTCCCGTCCTCGTCCTCTGAGTTTCCTTGGAGCGCTGCGTTCAGTTTCGAGATTTGGTCAACAGTCGCCATTTCGTCTAGCGGAGCATTCGGAACTGGCGGAAAGTCGCTCGAATCTATCCGCCCTGGCGCCACGTCGCCGCGCATATACGCCAACGTCGCCAGAAGGATAAGGAAATGGGGTCGCTGGACAATTCGTTCCGATTTGAATTGCCCAAGAAGATCGACCACCTCGCTGATATAGCCTTCAACCTTCTTCTGGTCAGGCAGTTCAGATGCGGTAGCCGATTTCATCCGCTCGTAGAATTTCGTGATTCGAGACTCTCCTCCGTCACCGATCCCATCAACAAAGAATATGTAAATTTCAGCAATGAGGGAGTGGTCGTTCATCCGCACACGATCCCGCTGAGAAACCGGATTCAGAGACCAAAGCGACTTAGCGTTGGATACTGTGGATTTAACGAGGCCAGCGAACTCGGTATCAAATCGAGCATTCCTCAACTCAGGCTCATTGACGGGGACAGTGTAAGAATTGATTCGGGCGAATACTTCCAGTACGTCATCGTCTGATGCATTCATTAGCTGCTCCGAAGTCAACCTATAGCTAAGGAAGCGGTCCTGCAGCTCCTCACTCAAATCGGCATAGCGACAACCAGCGAATTCACCAGCCTTTCCCCCAAGGGGGAATTTCCCATTTGCGAAATCAATAATTGTCCGCAGTCGCTGTTGGCCGTCGACCACATCCCGTATAGTTCGCTTTAGTTCCCTGTCGATTCGTGTCCGCATAAGAATCTTCGGTATGGGATAACCGCGCAAAATCGAATCGATAAGATATGTACGCGCAGCCGAAACCCACACTGAGCCGCGCTGAAACTTCGGGTTCAGCTCAAGCTCTTTGTCATGCGCCCACTTAAGAAAGTCAGCGATAGGGTAGTGCTCCGGGTTGCTACCTTCCACATTTCCTCCAAAACCTTCACTTTTGATCAATCATACCTCGACACACGCCGACGTAGTCATCTTTCAGTAAGAGTGCTACGCGACCTCCAAAGCGCCCTCGGCATTAGAGTCCATTGCTCACGAGCTTCTCGCTTGCAAGAGTCCAGCTCTCGCCCCGTAGGCTGCGCGTGTGAGCACTGAGCGCGGAGCTTGGAAGACGTACGGGGAACGGCTGGTCTACGACAACCGGTGGGTTCGGTTGGGGTTGGCTGACGTGGAGGCGCCGAACGGTGAGCGGTGGGAGTACCACGTCGTTCACCTGGCTCGGATCGCGATCGCTCTGATCGTGGACGAGCAGGACCGGGCGCTGATGCTGTGGCGCTACCGGTTCCCGACCCAGCAGTGGGGTTACGAACTGCTTGGTGGCTTGGTCGACGACGGTGACGACTCAGCTGGAACCGCCGCTCGCGAAGCCGCTGAGGAGAGCGGTTGGGAGCCGGTCGGCGAGGGTCAGCACCTGGTGACCTTCGAGCCTCTGCCTGGACAGGTCACCGCCCCGGTGGACGTCTACTTGTGGCGTGGGGCGAAGCACATCGGTGATCCGACCGACACCGAGGAAGTCGGCCAGGTCGAGTGGGTTCCGCTATCTCGGGTTACCGAACTGGCGCAGCGGCAGGAGCTGCTCGGTTCGGGAACCCTGGTGGCGCTGCTGTACTTCCTCGCTTCACGCAACATCCTCGGTGGAACCGGGCAAGATCAGCCCGCCGAGCCGGCGTAGGTGTCGGTCTGACTTGATCTGAGAAGCCAGCCGCCGCGCTTGCCTGGAGTGGTCAAGCGCGGCGTCGCGGTCTCCGGCGGCAGCGAACGCCAGAGCCAGGTCGACGAGAAGCCCTGTGCGCGCCCGCACGAACTGCGCAGGTACGCACGGTAGCGCTTCGACGAGCTGGTCGATCGCCTCTGGCTCGCCTAGCTTGCTCAGGGCGTTGCCGCGCCAGCGGTCGAGGTGCGAGCCACCCAGGAAAAGGAACGGCAGCGCGGCGTCGACCGGCTCGGATGGCAACAACGCATCTGCCACGTCGAACGCCCGCAATGCACCGTCGCGGTCGCCAACGGCGGCCAGTCCCTCTCCGTGAGCCGCGGACAGCCATGCTCGCAGCAGCGGCGGTGCCGACCCCTCCGCGACCTCACAGGCGTACGCGAGCTGCTCGACGGCCGAGGCGGTCTCGCCGACGTCGATCAAGACGAACGCCTGCTCCGCCGCGGCGTGTGCCAGCAAGGCCGGAGCCATGGCCTCGCGGGCCGCTGATTTCGCGCGTTCGTAGTGCTCCCACGCCTGCCCGAGAGCGTTCCGGTCCAGCGCTTCCCAGCCCGCCAATGTGGACGCCTCGGTGAGCGCACCGGCGAGCCTTTCCCGTTGGCTGCCAATGGTGTTGTAGCTGAGCAGGTCTTCGACCTGCTTGATGGTGCTGCGGAGCTGGTCGAGCAGTGTGATCCCGCCGAAGCGGCGGTCGACGTGTCTCGCATCGTTGATCTGCCGCAGGAAGACCTCGACCGTGTCCGCGTCCACGGTCTTCGCCATCGCCAGCCTCGACCGCAGCTCCGCGGCGTCGCTGTCCTCGGCCTCCGGAGGAAAGCCGAGTTCTTCGTTGGTGCGGCCGTAGATGTCGCGGAACAGCCGCTGATAGGTCTCGCTAACGGCTTCGTGCCCGTTCTCCCAGCGGGAGAGCTTCGTCTTCAGGCTCGCCGCCGTCATCACCGGGACGCCGAGGGTGTCGGCGCGTTTGAGAAGCATGCGAATGACAGCCTCGGCCGAGTAACCGAGCTGCTTGCGGACCGCCTGAAGTCGCTTCTCCTCCATCACCGCCCCCACCTTGAATAACGGTCCTGACCTGCGAAGTTAATTGCGGTTAATGGATTCGCGGTTAACCCGCGCCATCTGCAAAAACTTCCGCGGATGCCGTTTCTTGGTGGCATGCGCAGCACGAACGCAACCACCAGCCCGCCACTGCGGCGGGCCGTCGAGGACCAGAGCCGGCTACCCCGCCCGCTCGCCGTCACTTCCGGTTCCAGCGCGCAGTCGAGCGTTCATCTCGTCGAGTTGGCGGGTGATCTGGCCAAGCTGGCGCTCGATGGCCGAGAGCCTGGAGGGCACGTCGTCCTCTTTGAACACCGGCTCGCCGGCCAGGGGCGGCTCACGCCCTCCCAGCACTGCCAACAGATGTTCCGGGTGCCAGCCGAGCGCGAGCGACAGCGCTTCCAAAGTTCGCGCGCTGCGGCGTCGCTGCACCGTGTTGCGCTGCAACTCGCGCACCGTCGCCTGCGACACGTGCGAGCGCCGCGACAGCTCCCGCTGACGCATGCCCAGCTCGCTCGTGCGCTGATTGATCGCGCGCGCGACCGCAGCCCAGTCTTCCGTCACGTGTTCCTCCGCGCTCCGCCTCAGCGCCGAGATTAGCGCGCAGTAGCGAATCCGAAAGGCAGACCCGGCTCACGAATCGCCGGGCTTCGACCAATCTGCGCAATTAGCGCTGAAATTGGCGTTTGAATGCGCCGAAACAATCTCTTTCCTCTTCAATCGAAGGGCATACCGCCATGGAAACAAGCGCTGAAAACGCGCGGCCGACCTTCTACACGGTCCGTGAAGCCGCGCAGATCATGCGATGCAATCCCTCGACCCTCTACCGAGCCATCCGCGAAGGTGCGTTCCCCTCAGTTCGGGTCCGCACTCGCTACGTCGTCCCCGCCGCAGCGGTGGACAAGCTCGCCAACGAGGCCAGCACCTCGGGCGGCTGCGTTGACGTCGCCCAGATGGCCGCTGAGCACCGCACCGCTCAGGAGATCGCTCGGCTGACGGGTGGTGCGCGATGAACCACCTCGACATCGAACGACTCCAGCGAATCGCCGCACAGCTGGATCGCTTGCGGCACGTCCCCACCGATGTGCTCGCCGAGGTCGTCGTGCGCGACGGCAGGTGCATGCAAATCACAACAGACGAGGAACCGCCGGAATCTGCCAGCGCGGACCCGGATCGGCAGCTCGCGGCCGATCTGTGCACGGGCTGCACCGTCCAGGACGCATGCCTGGAGCTCGAATTCCGGTTGCACGGCGGACGAACGCTCGGCGTGTGGGGAGCAATGCCCGATCAGGACCGACGAGCGCTCTACCCGATCTGGTTGGCGCATCGACAGCACGGACCAACGAGCAACGAGGAGGTGACCGGCGATGAGGGTGCAACTGACGCCCGTTGAAGTGCTGATCGGCCTGGGCATCGTCGTCGCCTTGTTCGCCGTGTGGCGCGCGAGTGCGCGTGCTGCGCACCGGGCTTCCGAGGCGACGCGGGCTGGAGCCCGACTCATGTCGCTCACCGGGCGGGTGCTCCTGACGGCGGCGACCATCGTCGGGGTTCAGTGGATCGTAATAGTCAATCCCGGCAACACGGTGCTGCTGCTCGCGGTGCTCGCGGTGCCGGCGCTGCTCGCGTCGTACACGCTCACTCGAGCTCTGACCGTGACCACGCTCGACACTCCGCAGCGAAGGAGTCGGCGGCGATGATCGGGCAGGTTCCGCCTCCGGCGAAGGGTGGGCGGCAGCTGCCGCCCACCCGGGCCGAGGCCGAGCACGTCGAACAGGTTCGCAAGCAGGTCGACCGCTTGTGCTGGACGGGCATCCTGCTCGGCCTGGCCTTCACGATGACCTACGTCCAGCAGTTCGCCGCCGCTGACTCGCCACCGTTGTCGCTGGTGTGGTTGGCGGCGTGGCTGCTCGACCCGATGGTGTCGCTGGTGCTCTTGGCGATCCTGCGCGCCGAGCAGGTCACCGCGAGGTACGGCATCCGCACCGGTGGCTGGGTGCGTGCTGCGAAGTGGTTCACGCTCGCGGCCACGTACGTCATGAACACCTGGGCCGCATACGCGGCCGGCGAGGCCGACTCGGTGGTTCTGCACTCCGTGCCTCCACTGGTCGTGTTCGTCGCGGCCGAGGCCGTGACCGATCTGCGGGACAAGCTCAGCGAGGCCGTCCGGACAGCGTTCACGAACGCAGCGGCTGGCTCGCCCGACCAAGCTCCCCATGACCGCGAGCGGCCGACGCCCCAATCAAGCGTCAAGCGACGGACGTCGTTCGAGGAGTACCTGGAGCGGGCGCGCAGCGCGTGGAGCCCGGACGTGACGGTGTCGCCGTCGTGGATTCGGGAGGCAACTGGCTGCTCGCGTGGACTCTCGTCGCGGTTGGCCGCCGCGCTCGCAGCTGAAGTGGACGGGGGAGGTGGTCCGCGATGAACGAGCAGGGCGAACCGCTCCCGGTACCACGGCCATCGAGCGAAGTTGAATCCGCGATCTTCGACGCTGAGCTCGTGGACGATGCGGCGTCGGTCCCGAAGCTGACGCGATGGCAGCGGTTCATGAACTGGTGGCAGCGTTCACCACGCGTGCCTACCGCACTCAAGTCACGAAAGGCCGCCAAGCAGGCCCTCCTGGATCTCCTTCTGTTCGTCGTACACCTCCCGTGGCGGTTCGTCAGCGCTGCCGGCCGCGGGACGGTCGCCGCGGTGCGTGCTTGGCGTCGGTGGGTCCGGGTTCACGACTACCGGGACGCCGCGGAGCAGTCCGAGAAGCTCGTGGACAAGTTCATCGAGATCCGAGAGCTGACCCTGTTCCGGTGGAAGGTGACCGGAACAGCCGGGTTGGCTTCCGCCGCCGTCCTGGTGGTCGCGTACGTCCTGTACGGCGCACCAGCTCTGTGGGCTGCGGGAGGCCTGGCGGCCGCGTCCTTGGCAATCTTCGGACGCCGCAAGGAGGGATCACCGGGCCGGAAGCCCGTGCTGTCCGGCCCCCGCAGTCTGACCTGGACGATGGATCCGCAAGTCCTGGTCGAAGCGTTCCGCGATGCCAAGCTGATCGGCAAGGACGAGTCCCTGCGCCTGGTCGAAAGGGCTGCGCACGACGGCTCGGGCTGGGCGGTCACCGTCGACCTGCCAGCGACGCGCAAGGCAGCGGACGTCATCAAGCACAGGGAAGCTCTCGCATCAGCGCTTGCAGTCGATGAGTTGCAGCTCATCATCGAACGAGTTCGAGGCTGCGGCGGGCACGCCGGTCGTGTCTTCCTGTGGGTCGCCGACGCCGACCCGTACGCAGGGCCTCCGATGCGATTCCCGCTCCTAGACGTCGAGCAGTGGGACGCGTGGCGAGCGATCCCGTTCGGGCGCGATGCTCGCAACCGCCGCGTCGACCTGCAGCTCGTGTGGACATCGTTGCTGATCGGCGCGATTCCCCGGCAGGGCAAAACCTTCTCGACCCGACTGCCTGCTGCAGGGTTGATCCTCGACCCGCACGCAAGGCTGTACGTCTTCGACGGCAAGGGAGGTAAGGACTGGGAAGCCGCGGAGGCCGTCGCGCACCGGTTCGTCTGCGGTGACGAGATCGAACACGTCGAGGCCGTTCGCGATCACCTCGTGGAGCTGGTGGCAGAAGTCCAATCCCGCTACGCGCGGATGTCCAGGCTTGATGACGACATCTGCCCGGAATCGAAGATCACCCCGGCAATCTCCCGGGACACCGACCTCGACATGCCGATCACGGCCGTGGTCATCGACGAGGTGCAGGTGTACCTGGAGAACCCTGCCCGCGAAGACATCGGCGGCAAGAAGAGCACCATCGGCGCCTACATCGCAGACCTGCTCACCTACCTCACGAGGAAAGGTCCGGCCGTGGGCATCGTGGTCATCCTCGCCACCCAGCGCCCCGACTCGAACACGATCCCGTCCCGGTTGCGCGCGGTGCTCGGTTCGCGATTCGCCTTGCGGGTCATGGACTGGCGTGATTCCAACATCGTGCTCGGCGAGCAGATGAACACCCGGGGTTTTGATGCCTCGACGCTGCTCCCGAGCCACAAAGGGGTCGGCATCTTGCGACCGGACAGCGAAACCGGCGCGGACACCATCGCCACGTTGGTCCGCACGTTCTTCATGCCGAACCCAGAATGGCGAACCATCTGCGGCCGCGGAAGAGCTCTGCGCGAGGCAGCCGGAACGTTGACCGGCCATGCCGCTGGTGATGACCTGCAACGGGCAGTCGACCCAACGGCAGTGGCCAAGGCGCTCGGCAGCAGCTCCGAGGTTCTGGACGACCGCTCAGCACTGCCAGAACCTCTGTCGTCGGTCGTCGACTACCTGGGAGACGACATCGACCGGCGCGATTTCGTACCGACGGCCGAGCTCATCGACGCACTCGACTCCGAACCGACCTTGTTCGGCCGGCAGATGGGCGAGCTCGGCTGTCAGCCAAGACGCGCCCGCGTCGCTTCCGAAGACGGCACCGTGCGCCAGGTCCGCGGCTACTACACCGCGGACCTCCGGAAAGCAGTGGACGAGGCCCACACGGCCCAGGAGAAGGAAGGCGAATAGGCGTCCCATGACAGCCGCGAACCCGTCCCAACTGTGACCACCACACCCGCACCCGTCCCACGCGACGGGACGCGATCAAGTAGCCGTTGACCAGGCAATACCTTCCTTTGGGACGGCTGGGACGGGTGTGCGTGCACCCGTCCCAGCCGTCCCGGAATCGGCCTCATCTCACCTTCGTGCGCCGCACGACCGCAGCCTGTCCCACGCGGTTTCTCACTTGGCGCCCGCGCCTGGAGGCTTCTACCTCACCGTCTCCGGCCGTGATTGGTGACAAGTCGCGCTGGTTCCACAGCAGCGTCGCAATGCCGTCCTGTACGACGGACTCACGGAGCAAACCAAATGAGTGCGATAGCTCACTGGCGTCTGTTCGGGTGATGAGTAGAAGCCCTCTGCAAGCGATCAGATAGTTCGGATACGGTCGCCCGTGCTTCACATTCAGTAGCCATGGGGAGGAACTGCGAGTGAGCAGCGGAGGCGACCGCCCGAGCGTGCTCGATCCGGACGAGACGTGGCACATGCCAGCGCAGGTTTACCTGGCAGCCCGGCCGGACGGAAACTCCGGCACCTTGATGTTCGAGCTTCGGGAGTGGAACAACCAGTCCGTGGTGCTGGCCTACTCGTCCTTGGATCGGTTCCTTGATAGCTGCGGCGCAGATCAGCCTTGGGTGCTGCTGCCGTCCGAACGGCTTGCTGAGCTCTCTCGCGGTGAGCACGGCGTCGCGTTCAGCGTGTTGCTCGACGTGCCGCTCTCTTCTGAGCTTCGCGGCACTGCCGGCGGGATGGCCGAGGACGAACCTTCATGGCAGGAATCTGACTCGCCGGACTGGGCCATGACCTACATCGCCTCGAAGCCGTTCGCCGCTGGTCAAGAGCAGGCGTTGTTGGAACTTCAACCGATGCCGGGCCGCCGTCTCGCGATCATGGCGTACAGCTCGTTGCAGTCGTTGGAGAGCGCCTGCGGACCGAATCAACCATGGGTCACCATTCCTGCGGGCTTGGTCGCCGAGGCCCGGCGCCAATCCGGAGCGGACACGATTTGCCTGGACACACCGTTGCCGACGTACCTGCGTCACGGCGCAGAGGAGGGGTAAAGGGATGGGGAACGACGGCATCAAGGCCGACCCTGACGGGATTCGGCAAATGGCCAGTGAACTCCGGGACAGCACCTCCGGGCTGGAAGGCGCTGCGAAGTCGGTGCCACCGATGCCGGAGGTCACGATCTCCAACCAGAACGTCGGCTACACGCTCTCGGAGATCACCAAGGCAGCGGCTGCTGTCGCGGCGGGTGTCGAGGACATCGCCAACAAGATCGACGCGAGCGACGGCAGCTACGCGGAAGTGGACAACCGCAACGCCGAAGACTTGTACGGGGTACCGAAGTTCACGCGCTGAGCGTCGAGTGAAAGAACGACTCTCCTGGGGAGAGCAGGGCTATGGCGGGAGAGCTGAACACTGAGGTGCGTGACGATCCGGCATCGTGCCGGAGCGTGGCCGATTGGTTGGGGCAGCTTGCTCCGGGAGTAGGCCAGCTCGGCGACTCGGTCTATCGGCAACGAGGTGAATCGGAGTCGTTCTGGGAGGGCACTGCTGGTCAGGCATGTCGCGGCGAGCTGACGAGGCAAGGTGAAGACGGGGACACGCTCGAGCAGCTCGTCACGAAAGCTCGCCAAGCACTGACGGACTTTGCAGGCAAGATCGATTCGGTGAAGGCCCAGTTCGAGCAGGCTCGCTCCGTGGCACGAACCGGCGAGCTCGTCGTCACGGCAACGGCGATCCTGCCACCAGGCCCTGCTCCAGGACCTGTCCCCCAGCCACCGACCGGCCCTGCATCGCCCCAAGCTCAAGCGCAGCACAATGCCGCTAGTCAGGCCCACGCCGCGGCGTCAGCGCAGTACGAGCGCAAGCGACGGGCCTTCGAGGAAGCCTCCGGCATCGCCGACCGCGCTCGAAACCAGCAGGCCGATGCTCACGTGGCCCTGGACAAGGCGATGAAAGACCCGCAAGAGTCGGTCAAGAAGCTCAAGACGTACGCGATGTACGCCGTCGGCAACGGCCTGAGCTGGGTCAAGACAACTCAGACCACAGCGAACGACCTGCTCGAAAGCTCCAAAAAGATGGAAAGTGCCGCCAGCACCATGCAGGCGCGAGCCGCAACGATGACCCACTCCCCTGCCATGCGTGAGCTTGCAGAGCGGGCCGCTGCACGCGGTACAGACATGGCTGCGGACATCAAGGGGCAATACGCGCAGGTCCAGCGGATGAACAGCGCGATCCCCGAGAAAGCCAGGACCGCGATCGAGCAGAACCCTGGCAACTTGGTCAAGAGTGGCTCCACCGTGGGCAAGGTCAGCAAGAACGTCCTCCGCGGCTTGCCGTACGTCGGCACCGGCCTGACCCTCGCCTCCGGCGGAGCTGACGTAGCAATGGGCAAGGACCCATGGAATGCCACAGCAGACACCGCCGCGAGCCTGGGTGGCAGTATCGCCGGTGGAATGGCCACAGGAGCCGCCGTGGGTACGGTCTTTCCCGGGGCCGGAACCGTGGTCGGCGGCGTAGTGGGAGGCATCGCCGGCGGCTTGGTCGCCACCGGAGTTGTCGACTGGCTCCAAGGCGACTGACTCGGCCACACAGCACCGACAGGGACACGGATGGACACGAACTTGTTCTGCACAGCGGCCGAGTTGCCACCCAAGCCGGATGCGACCACCGGGTTGCCGCGACCTCCCCGAGCACCTGGTTTCCACAAGGAGGACAAGCCCCCGAAGGAACACGACCGCGACCGCGTGCAGGACCCGTCCAAGGCACCGTCGCCCCCAGACGGCGAAGGGCCGGTGTTGGAGTGGTACCGAAGCTCCCGCCGAAACGCCGTGCTCACCGGCGCCGTCGCCTTCGTGATCATGGTGCTGGGACTGACACTGATCCGAGGCGGCGAACTCGCCTGGATGCAGTTCTGGTTCGTGTGGGCGATCCTCGTGCTCGCCTCGCTGGGCGTCTACGCGTCCTCGCGGGCCACAGAATGCGCTGTGGGAGCTGAGTGGCTCAAGGTCGGCAAGACGTGGGTTCGGCTCTACGAGCTCACATCGATCAAAGCACGTGTGCGTAGCAATGCCATCCACATCGATTTGAAGGACGGCGCGGGACGCGAAGTCAAGGTCAGCACCAGTGCACTGCAAGAGGACCGCGACATCTGGGACCTGGTCTACAACGGCATCCTGCACTCCGTCGTCGCCGGTCACGCCACCACCAACGGAATGGTCCACAGCGCTCTGCAAGTACCCCGACCAGCTCCGGCCCAATGACCCGCTTCCACAGGAAGGACCGACCCGTGACGCTTGAATTGCCCAACGCCGTTCCGGCAATTGACGGCGAAGTCGTCGGCTCGCGTCGTTGGGCCAACCGGACCCAGCACTCGGCTCGAGCTGTAGGCGGTCGGCTCTACCTGACCAACCTGCGCGTGGTCTTCTGCCCGCACGCCGTCGACGCAGCGCTGGCAGGCGAATTCTGGTGGGCTCCTCTCCAGGACATCGCCGAGGTCGGCAAGGAGAAGAGGAACTTCAGGCAGATCTACGGTGGTGGGCTGCGCAACCGCATGAAGATCACGCTACGCGACGGCACCGCCGAGCTCTTCGTGGTCAACAAGCTCGATCACGCCATCGAGGAAATCCGAACTACCGCGAACCTCGTCTGATCCCCTCCACTTCGCCCTACTTCTCACGGGCTTCGGGGGGCTCGTGATCGCTCTCCGAACCTGAGCGCCCCGACCAGTCGATGGGCGCAATGCTGATCGCGCGGGTTACAGCCGGCCCAGTGGAGGCCACGACAGCGCCTAGCTCGCCCCATTCGAGCCGTGGCCCTTCTGTCGGCGATGCCTGTTGAGGCCGCTTCCTGAAGTCTCGCGTAGCTGTCAGATCGGCGTCGTGCTCTTGGCCAACGCCGTGCTTGCCCGGCTTGTTGCGAAGAACCTGTGCAATGCCTTCCAGGACGCCTGCTACCTGGTGCAAATCGATCGCTTCCGACCTGCCCGCGGCGACTTCGTACGCGACGTCGTCGAGGAGCCACTGGGCTTTTCTCAGCAGGACCGCCAGTGCGGCTGCATCACTGGTCATCGTTCCGCCCCTGACTCGGCCAAGGCGTGCGCTTCGCTGTTGCACTCAGCGCAGGTCGGCCACAGCCACGCGACTTCTGTGCTCTTGGCGACGGTCACCTTGCGCGCACAAAGCGCAACGATCGTCTCCCCTGTTGCGTACGCCCCTGCAAGACGTACATCCGCCGTGGCATGGCGTCCACCGTCAGCAGGCACCCATCGAAAAGGGTGCATCTCCGAGACCTCCCAGCTCTGACACAAACCGTCCAGTAGCGCGAGGCGAGAGCTGGTGGGGGTCGGGGCCGCCAGCTCTCGCCTCATTCCGACCCGACGACAGCGTGAGAGCGCGGAGTGGCGCTGCCGCCGGGCGGAAGTGTGACCGCGAGTAGTCAACGCGTGCCACACTGAAATAAGCTTCGTAGGCGAGCGATATCAGCGCCACGACCTGAGCACGACATAGGGACGACTTGGAACCCGCGCGCGGACGGGGAGGAACACCGTGCGACCACCACGCACAGTGCTTGAACAGAAGATTCGAGAGCGACGTCAGACCCTCGAAGAGTTCGCCGAGTCAGCCGAGCGGTTCGCTCGCGAACACGGTGAAGCCGGCACTCTCGGGGTACGACACCTGCAGCGACTCGTATCCGGCCGTGGCCCGAAGGGGCGACCTCTCGGCCCGGTACGGCCAGCTACTGCTCGTCTACTCGAGCACATGCTCGGGTCGAGCATCGATGAGCTACTTGCTCCTGCGCCTGTCACTGCCGAGCCGGTAGACGAGGGCACCGTAGAGCTGCGGCAAAGGCTGCACGCCTCGCTCCAGGTCGATGATGCAGCCCTCACGTTGTTGCGGGACCAGCTCAGCTCTATCCGCCGTCTCGACCGCCAGCTCGGGGCTGTCATTGCGCACGAAGAGGTGTGCGTCAAAACAAACCAGGTCAGCGCACTGCTCGACCACAGCCTCCCCGGCCGGACACGCGAACAGCTCGCATCGCTGCTTTCCGAACTCCACACGCTCGCCGGCTGGCAAGCTCTCGACCTCGGCAAGACCGTCCAGTCCTGGCAGCACTACGAGCAGGCCAAGCGCGCCGCCCGCGAATCCGGCATCGAACCTTTCGAGATCCACACGACCGCAGAACAAGCATTCGTCCTAATTGACATCGGCGAAACCCGGTCCGCTGTCGATGTTCTCGCTGCAACCCGCCGACGAGCTCAGGCAAAGTCCCCGAAACTGCTACGCGCTTGGCTCGCTGCCGCCCACGGAGAGGCACTCGCCGCAGACGACCAGCGCGATGAATCGCTGCGTGCCTTCGACGCTGCCTTCCAATCCCTACCAACAGATCCGTATCTCGAGGACGGCCCCTACGTGGCCTTGGACAACATCCACCTAGCCCGCTGGCGCGGACACGGTCTCGCCCGTACCGCAGACCCCGCAGCAATCGCCACCCTGACCTCTGCCCTTCAGGACCTGCACCCCACATTCACCCGTGCTGAAGTAGCGCTACGGGTTGACCTGGCCACCGCCTACGCATCCGCCCACGACCGCGACGCCAGCCAGGAAGAAGCTAGTAAGGCTTCCTTCCGAGCGAAGTCAATCGGCTCAATCCGCCAGCAGCGTCGCATCGAAGGCATGCTCCGAGCTGGTTCGACGTAACGATGTTGAGGCACAGGCGTCGCCAGCTGGACGATCGCCAAACCCGACAAGCAGGGATGACCTCCACTGAGCCAGGCAAGAGACACACGCACATCGAACGGCAACCTCCACAGTCAGCCGACGTGCAAAATGCTGGTCTGTCTGTAGCTGACTTTGAGGGGTACCGGTAATGACCCGAGCAGCCGACGGTGGTGGTCAGCCAACAATGAAGGCAGCCAACGGGGAGCTCATCGCACCCAAGCAACGGTGGGCATACCGCAAAGGCTCACAGGGGCCTGTGACCTCTGTCGATGTCATACGACTGGGCTCTGCACGCCCTGCGCGAGTGCGGGTGCGTTTCGTCGAAGACGCATACGAGGGCTGCGAGGATTGGGTACCGCCAAACCGGCTAAAGGTCCGCTGGGAGGACGTCGCAGCATGGCAAGAGCGAGACGAGCACTGGAACGCCATTCGTGACGCCTCAGCGGAGGCGCGTGACACCACAGAACACGCAGCCGCAGGGTGGATCTTCGATTTCGCGCCTGACCATGATTGTGCAAGGCAACTGTCGGGCCGGGGCGAAGGTGCGCTGGAGATCATGGACGTCGACGCCTTGGCAGCGCACCTCGGAATTGACCGAAGCAGGATCATCGACGATCCCGTGGCCTTCACCGAAGAGAACGGCTCACTGATCGTGCCCTGGCGGGTGATGCGTGAGCTTGCCCAACTGTTGGCGAAGAGGTACGCGGACCACTACATAGCCGAGATCACGAAGGACGAACGCAGGGCTGAGCACGAGAACCGCTGGGGCTACATGCACGGTGACCACCACATCAGCGCGGAGATCTGCGCCGAGGTTGATGAAGAGCACGGTCGCCCACTCCGTGACCTCATCCGTCAATGGTGCGGAGCCGAAGCCACGGCACGACGAGACGAACTCGACGCGCTGCGGACTGAGGTTAAACGACTTGGTGACCTTGTTGAGCGCGCAATCGATGCCGTACGCAACGCAGGCGACAGCAGGTCCGCCCGCGAACTCGAACGCGATCTGGGGATACCAGTCGAGCTGCTGCGGCAGGCCAACCGCGAGAATCAGCATCCATCAGGTCCGTACGGACTCCATCGTCCGAGGTAAGGGCGCAAATCTTCGGGGCCAGGTTCAACGTCCTCGGGCGCTTTGACCGGTCCGGTGAGCGGATCAAGCTCATCGGCGTAGGAATCCGCCCACGCAAGCCACTCCGGATCGGCTTGACTCGTCAGACGTGCCGCCTGAGTAAACGTGCGGACCCGTCGCGCCTGTTCCCAGCTGTCGAGCTGTTCCAGCAGTGCATTGACCCGTCTGTCGCGCCGGAACGCGACTCGCGCCTCCGCCACCGCGTTCTCCCACGCCTGTTGCCGAGCCTCTGCTTTCTCTTCTTCGGCACGCTTACGCTCGACCTTCGCCTGCGCAATGTCCTCGACCGCGGACAGAACGTCACCAAGTCGGTCTTCGAGGGACCATCGCTTGCGGTCGGCCCACCGTCGCTGGGCCCCGAACCGCCAAACCCCGGAAACGCTCATGGCGAGCTTGCCCGAGGGCACCTCCTTGGTCTCCGGCCTGATCCGTTGCCAACCGTAGGTGGACTCAAGCTCCGAAGCCGCCGGCAGAACGTCTTGCTTCACCAGCTCTTCCTCGATCGCAACGACCTGAGCAAAACCGTCAATACGGATCTCAATGCCTTGCGAGGCGTCTTCCGACCAGCCGACCTCATAGCCACGTTTCTCGGCCTCTACAAGCAGCGCCTGCGTGATCCGCATAGCACGTGGCAAGCTCTCCTCCGAGACCGACAGAAGCTCGCCGGGTTGGCTTGATGCTGCCAACAGCGGGTGCCACTCCTGTACCGAGATCGGCACGTCGATGTCAGCTTTGGCCGACGTTGGTCTTGAGTTGAGATGTGATTCGGAGACCAGGCGCACCCGAATATCGCCTGTCCGCCATTTGCTCTTCTCGATCCGCTGGCCAGCCGGTATGAGGTGATGGCGCTTCGCGAAGTCGATCACTCGACGCAGGTCGTCCCGTTCCTTCGGACCTGCATCGTTGACGACCACCTCACCGTCACGTTGCAGATTCGCGATCAAATCCTCTGCGGCTTCCAGACGATGGGCGGAGACAGCCGTGCGTGAACGTTCCCCGATGTCTTTGGCTCCCTTACGACCACTTTCGCCGTCAGGGGTACCTGGTTTCGCGTCACCGCTGCGACTACGGAAGGCACCAACGTGACGGTCGTACACCGGCTCCCGCGGATAACGGCCATGCTCAAGGTAATAGCGACCGGCATCGGTGATCACCGCTCGCCAACCAGCAGCCCGACTCACTCGCACCAGGCCACGGGCTGCGAGCGCTCGCGCCGAGACACGAAGCGCAACAGCATCCGGGCTACCGAGATCATCACCGTCAGCGATCCTCTGTAGCACAGCAGCCTGCTTGTCGTTTAGCTTGCTCCATTTGCGCATATTCCCCCCAGTTGACAGGGCGTCTTGTCGGCACACGAACCAGCCCCTGCAATTCTCCCTCTCACACTTGACCTGATGGCGTGAGGCGATAGGTAGTTCGATGCCCGAGGTCTTCACTCAAACATGTCCGCCACTAAGAATCGTTGCGCTTTGAACAAACACGCGATGCCAGCCATCGCGGCGCTGAGAGGCGTCGAGGGCGCGGACCGTGACATCGAGCCTGGACGACCTGGGGAAAGTACGGAGAAGATCCTACCCGCAGGGTAGGCCACTGGGATCAGCGCAGTCTCAGGAGTAGCCTCTGTTCCGTTGAAGACCCCAGGACGCAGGAGCAAGCAGTACCCTGATGCGTTCCACCAGACTGACGCGAAGCCTCCGAGCTCGGCTAGCTCCGTTCTACTCCCAAGCCCGGAAACTCCCGAAAGCGTAAGGCACAACGATGAACGTCAAGCGACCTCAACAAGTCGATCCGGTAGTCAGCAACCGGATGAGCCGTGTGCGCGGTCGCGACACCAAGCCGGAAATCGCCATACGGTCCGAACTTCATCGGCGGGGCCTCAGGTTTCGGGTGCATCAGCGTCCCATCGAGTCCTTTCGTCGCACGGCCGACATCGTGTTTCGACCAGCCATGGTGGCCGTCATGATCGACGGGTGTTACTGGCACGGATGTCCCGACCACTATCGACCTTCGACGAAGAATTCGGCCTTCTGGCAGGAAAAGATCGCATTGAACCTCAAGCGTGACCAGGAGACGAACGAGGCCCTACAAGAGGCGGGGTGGCTGGTTCTGCGATTTTGGGAGCATGAAAGCCCCGTCAGCGTTTCGGACCGAATTCAGGAGTTGGTCACGGATCGGCGCGCGAGCCGTCGACATGAGAGGCGATAATTTCTTTATCGCGTACAATCTGCCATGCCTGCCGAAGATTTTCCTCGCGCGTATCACGGGTGACCTCGCCAACGTATTTGACGCTGGTCTCCCCATCGCATGAGTAGCGGAGGTTCGCATAGATTCTACGTCTATTCGGCTGTCGTTTAAGCTCGATCGACGCACGTACCTCTCGACCATCAGGGAGGACCACCAGCCGGGCGTTGCGCCCACCAGCAGCACGATCTTGTTCCAACGCCAAGTCGCGGGCCGAGCGTCTTCCTTGCGAAATCGGCTTCCAAGCTCGCTCATCCGGAACTTCATGCCGCCAGAGTGGATGTGCCATCACCCCGCCCAATTGATGTCGAGATCTGGTCGAAGCGCTCGCGCGACCGCTTTGGCGAATATCGCCCCGAGATCGACCGGAACGGCATTGCCCAACTGACGCATCTGTTCACCACGGGGACCGGCGAATCGCCACGTGTCAGGAAAGGTCATCACTCTAGCCGCTTCGCGGACGGTCATGTAGCGGTGAGATCCATTGTCCTCCAGAAGCACGGTCTCTCCGCCGGGAACGCCATGCACGCCAGCCTTGACCGTCTTGGCTGGGCGATCAAGAAGATTCGGGGTATGCCCCTTATAGATCCGCGCCCCCGGCCACCCGATATGGTGGTGGTAACCTTTTAGCTCCTCGCCCACAATCGGCTTCGGTAGGTCGCCGATGGCGTCGCGCAAGGTAACCCATGGCTTTTTCCCATCGTCGGTAACATGCCGACGACGAGCACGCTCAATGAGTTCATCGTTCGGCGCTAATCCTCGTTTCTTCCAATAGCTACCGTCGAGTTGACTAATAAACAACGCCGTCTCACTGTGCTGTTTTCTTGGCTCCTTCCAGTCCACTGCAAGATCCTTGCGAAACGCAACGATGATGACTCGTTGCCTGATCTGCGGAACACCGTAGTCTGCGGCGTTCACAGGTATCGGCAGTACCTCGTAACGCTGGGTGAGATCACTACCTTCCTTCTTGAGGGCTCGACGAAGACGGGCGTCGTGTTCGTACCACGGCTCGCCCTCTTTGCGCTCTTCAAACGGAGCGCGCAGCTCGTTCAGGATGTACTCGAAATAGGGCGCGAACGACGGCCTCAGCAGACCGCGAACGTTCTCGCACAAGATCGCTTTGGGCCGTGTCTCCCGGACGACCGCGAAAAGCTCCGGAAACATGTTCCGTTCGTCCTCGTGGCCCTTCGCGACGCCCCCCAGACTGAAGGGCTGGCAGGGTGGGCCGCCAGCCACGACATCTACCTTCTCGACCAGACCTTTGAATACTTCATCATTTATGGCCGTACGGATGTCATTCTCGATCAGCGGCCACGGCGAATTCAGTGCCTCCGGAACCAGGTCTCCCGTCTTCCAGTCCTTGGCCCCGTTAAGACGAAGAGTCTCGCAAGCACGCTTGGCCACCTCGTTGGTGAGCAGATGACGAAATCCGGCGCGGTGCATTCCCTGAGCGAGCCCGCCGCCACCAGCGAACAGCTCGATGCTGGTCCCCACCTCGCGGTGCATCGAACTCGCGCTGATGGGCACCGTGTCGTCGGAGGTCTTGACGTCGAACAGGGTGTCGGTTACCTGAGGCACCTGGTGACTGTACCGCGGAGGGGTGATCATGCTTCGAAGGCGCGCCGAGGGGCCGGCTGTTGGAGTCACAGCTCGATGTGCTCCACCTGGAGCTGGCAACGCTGGACAATGCGTCTGTGCAGTGCCTTCGTGTCGGCGGCTACGGGCTTCTCGAAGGTCTCGGTCACCGCTAACACCCACGAGCGGTGGTCGTCCGACTCGACGGCCTCTAACGCAGCCCACAGAAGATGCTTGAAGTTTTCGGAACTAGCCCAGGCAATGATGCGCGCATCGACTTCCTCACCATGGAAGGGTGGATGGACCACCATCCGCATCGGTTTCTCGGTAATGGAGTCTGGATCGGGGATCCAACCGGGAAGCGTCAGCCTGACGATCTTCTCGGCGAGCTGTTGCCGTTCTGCGGCGGGATCGTGGCTCCCTCCCAGCAAGCGAGCGTAGGGGCCATGACCGATCTTGGCGCGAGGCCACTCTTTGACCGGTCCGTCCTTGATCCAGTGACGGGGATCGTCCTTGAAGTTCGCGATGATAGCCCCAATCTCGGAATCGTTGTTCCAAAGATCGTATTGTCGGGACCTATCACGAGCACTCAGTTCGTCCCAGTCAATCGAGCGCATATCGGCATAGATACGGCGGACAACACGGTCACGCACGTCCCTGGGAAGTGACATAAGTTTAGTTCACGCTCGCTGATACGTCGGGGAATTGCAGGTGGACCTCATCGGCGGAGGTCTCCAGGTCAGCAGCATCGCGTATCCATTGATCGAGCAGCGAGCCCACCGAGGCATCAGTGAATTCAATCTTGTTTCCCCTGGCAAGGGGAAGGTTGAGCGTTTCGGTATCACCGACGTTGAGAGACCGGCGCAGCCGGAGCGCAGCGGCGACACGGCGGATGTCGGAGACGAAGTCAAGGGCGAGCAAGGATTCCTTGCCATCCCGCAACCTCAAACCGCGGCCCAGCTGCTGAACGAAGATCCGGCGGCTGTGCGTGACGCGAAGGAAGGCGATGATGTTGACATCCGGGACGTCGACTCCCTCGTTGAACACGTCTACGGTCGTCAGGATTGGGACACGCCCCAACCGGAACGAATTCAGAAGGATCTGTCGATGTTGCTTGGGGACGCCGCTGTGTAGTGCTGCGGCGCGCGCCCAGGCCGGATCGGAGGAGGCGAGGAGTTCAGCCATGCGCTCAGCATGCTCGATCGTCTGACAAAAGACGATTCCGCGGGGCTCGTGGATACCTCGCCACGCCTCTCGCAGGTAGTCAATTACGACCTCGTCTCGTTGCGGCAGGAAGAGTTTGCTGTTCAGCTCCCGAATCGTGTGGCCCTGCCGACTGGCCGCCGCGACAAAGTCCCAGTCCAGATCGTCTACGAAAAGACGATAATCGACCTTGACGAGATGGCCTTCACGCATCCCCTCCTCGATGCCCATCGTGAAGCTGGCAGCGCCGAAGTGGTCCTCGATATCGAATTTGTCGCCTCGCCATGGGGTCGCCGTGACACCGAATTGCAGTGCTCCGGCACAAGCTTCGAGCAGCATCTGATACATACCCGCAGCACCGACATGATGTGTCTCGTCAATCATGATCAGGTTCGGCTTGTAACCGTCAGCAACCAGGCCGAGCGCGGAATCTATGGTCGCGCAGGTAACGCCGTCGAACGCGGTGGGCTTCCGCTCGCTGGTCAAAACCTGCGTCGAGACTGTTTTGGGCAAGTGCCGCCACAAAGATCGTTCTAGTTGTTCGACCAGTTCGCGCATGTGCGCTACGACGAGGATTCGATCGTGTGGGTGCTCGTCGAGGTGTTGGCGGATGACTTCCCCACCGACCATGGTCTTGCCGAGCCCGGTAGCAAGGACCAGCAGCGCGCGTTGGCGCTGGGCGAGATCCTCCCTCAGTCTTGTGATAGCGCGCTTTTGATACTTCCTGGGCCGTAGTCGTGATGGCACATCGGTCGACATCCGCTCGCCGATTGAAGCCAAAGTCTTACCGTTCCATACGTCGATCTTGATTCCGACGTCGTCAAGGATCTTTCGTCGACTCTCCGCGCCCCGGCTGAGCGCTCCGTTCGTGGCGAGCACGCACTTGTCAGCCTCGTAGCGGGTCTTAGCGCGCTCGCAATCGTCGATGCCAACACGATCAATGGTGCCTCGACTCGTCCACTTGGACTGGACGACCCACTGCTGACCGTTCCGAACAGCCAGTAGGTCAGCTCCTCCATCATCACGGCCATCCACTACCCGCACGTCAACAAAGCCTAGGTGCCACAGTGCCCGTTCCAGCGCATGGGTCAGACCCCGCGGACCGTCGGCCAAGAGCTTTCGAGAATCCAGGAAATTGGTCATCGCTCCGGCGCCAGTTCGTCGAGTAGGAGTTGCATGCTCAATCGCGTGCGCTTTAGACGCAGTTCGCCAGGGTCGTACTGCTGGGCGAGAGCGGCGACGTCGGCCAGCAGCGAGGTGACTTGCGAGACGGATTGCCGCTTTCCAGCGGCAGAGGTGACTCCGTTATAGGGAGAACGGAATACTTTACCGTCGAGGAACATCTCCGGAATCTCCTCGACCAGTCGCACGAGGAACAGACTTGGGGCGTAGCGAACGAACGGCGCCTCATCCATAGGCCCAGCGCCTCGGCTGCCACTGGCGATCATGGCGTTCTCGGTGGCCATGAGTTCATCGTCAGTGAGGTATTGGAACGCTCGTTCTGGTTCGTCCTCGATCTCTTCCGCCATTCGGTTCCGAACCTCAGCGAGAAGATCGTCGGCCTGCGCCTTTATCGTGCGAACGTCGATCGCGGTGTCTTGCATCGACTTTTCCTTAACCATCGAAATGGTCTCGGAAATCGACAAATCGGACCCAGCCCTCGCCCGTAGCAGTCCCGCCAACTCAGTGACGATGGCATCCTCGTAGGACCATCCGAAACGCACGAAGAGCGGGTGGCGCCGATTCACGAAGGCCGTCGCGGACCCTCCCGAACCGGGAACAACCCGGGCAGCGGTCTCCTTACCATTGGCGTCCAGCAACCGCTGATCCACGGAGAACGCATCGACCTTTATGAACCCAAGGTCGGGATGCCCAAGGTCGCCGGCCAGTTCGGCGATGGGCCTACCTTCCTCCTTATAGCGCGCGATTCGCTGTTGGTCAGTCTCAGGCTTCGGTGCGGATGGCGCGGGAGTGGGCGCCGTTACTGCGCCAACGGCCTCCGACCCGTCATTCGATTCATCCAGCCCGAGCGCGTCGTCCACCGCCGCCTCGTCGACCGCCCCACCTTCGGCTGGGTCAGGTTTCGGCCGCGCAGCTTCGGCCTTGCGCCTTTCATGCTCGAGAACCTGTTCCCACCACTTCGCATCCGTCTGGTATTCGGCAGCCCCTTTGTGAAACTCCTGCCCCCAACGGAAGGCGGTCGAGTGCACCGCCTTCTGACCATCTCCAGGGACCAGGTAGCGCTTCCCCGGGTCGTTCCGTCGAAAGCCGCGATGAAGCCGAGCGAGGGGGCTGTTATTCGGCTCGTGCCAGCCGAGGTCCTTGGCCTTGTCTGGCAACATGGGACCTCGCCCGCGGAGATACTCAATCGCGCGCCGCCACTGCGGGTCCGACTTGTCGAAAGTGTCCTTCTTGTAGTCGACCCGCACGTGATCGAGGTGGATCTCACCAACAATACGCCCGCCCTGGCCGAGTTCAATCGGGTACTCCCTTATGACACGGGAAGTCGGATCGTTGATGTCAGTCCACTGGAAGATGTCCTTGTAGTTAGTAAGGATCTTGCGCCCATTACGAAGGAAATCAATGCCAAATTCGTCGTTGTCGAGGTAACGTTGAATTCCCACCCATCCATGCATGCGCCGCTTGCGAGGTTTGAGATGTTCGGACTTCCCACAGTTCTCGCACGTATTAAGCCCCTGCTGCTGCCAGTGCCCACAATCCATACAGGCGTCGGCGGGCGAGTAGGACTCGTCGATTTCGATAACTGCGGGGATCTGCTCCGACCGCGAACCGCTGCCGTAGGTGACGCTCCTGTTCTTGCCCCACGCGCAGTGGCGCCGGGGCTTGACCTCGACGCCAGCGACCCACAGCTCAAAGGGACGATGCTCTAGCAACCATCCGTAGACCCTGCCAAACTGGGCACGCAAGGCTTTCCCATTCCGTGCAAGCCAATCAAGACGCACGGGATCGAGCCTGCTGATTTCGATCTTTGTGCCGTGTTCCGACGGATCGTTCTTGGGTTCGACGATGTCGGGCGCCTCGAAGTCGTCCCCAATCTCGTCCAGGTCGATTTCTACGCCGATCCACTGCGGATCTCCCGCCCGCGTCGTCAGCACGCGGGTCTTTCGCCCGAGCCGCGCCGTGCTCACGTTGAACCCCATCCCGAAGAGACCCAGCTTGTCGAACTGGTTGTTACTCGACCATCCGGCGCGGACGGCATCCGCGAGACGCTCCCTCGTCATCCCCCGTCCGCTGTCCCGGACGACGATCTCGGCGTCAGCAGGCCGGACGTTGGACTTCGGGAGCGTCACGCTGACTTTCATCCCACCGGCCCACCGGATGTCAGAGGTGATGATCTCGTTGAAGTCATCGAAGGCGTTGTCGATCAACTCCGCGAGACACTTCCACTCCTCGATCTCGATCTCACCTAGCATGCGGAGAATCCGCGCGGAGGGTGTGATCTGCACCTTGGACGACTCCCTCGAACGTGATGGCTATGGGCGTGACTCGAACGGCCAACCTGATCGTAGCGACCAGACCCGACAGCCACATCATGTTCCGCCAGGAGTAGCAGCCACAGCGCCCCAGCTGCCTGAACAACCTCACGAACTAACCCGAATGTCGTAGTTACCCGCAAATCGTCACCCTCAGTAAAGACACTGCGGCGAGAACTCCGTAGTTACCCGTTTCTCATGTGCTCACCCGCCTCGTTGACGCCTGAAGCGGTCAAATGTCGCCGAAGGGGCGACTTCTACGTTGAGCGGTCACCGCATCAGCTGGGTGCGAGTTTGGGTGCGAACTACAGCTGAGACTGCCTCTGGAACGACACACCTCCCACCCGCTTCGCTTCGTTCGCCCAGGCAATACACCAGAGCCACAACGTGAAGCCGACTCAAAATCCGTCCAGTGTGCGTTCGAATCGCACCGGGGGCACGAGCCTTCACCAGGCAAAACAACAGAACATGTGGATCATGGTGTTGGTCCTGTGTGCGGCCCCGGGGGCGGGTACCTCAAGACCAACAGTCGTTGACGACTAGATAAGAGTCAGCGTGGCCGCATCGAGGAGCGCAGCAAGACGCTCCGGGTGGTCGTCTTCGCAGGCAACGACCCGGTGACCGGTCGCCGCACCTACCTTCGCGAGACGATCAACGGCACGGACAAGGCCGCCTACAAGCGCGCCGAGAAGGCCCTCACCAAGCTGCTGGCACAGGTCGACAACCAGCGCCACACCCCGTCAACCGTGAGCCTGTCCTTCGCCCTGGACGAGTGGATGCGCACCAGCGAGATCGAAGACAGCACCCGGCACACCTACAGCGGCTACATCGACCGCTCGATCAAACCGGCGCTCGGCGAGACTGCGGTGAACAAGATCCCCGCGAGGATGCCCGAAGGCTTCTACACCGATCTTCGACGCTGTCGCGCTCGCCGCGACAGCAGGTGTGAAGCAACCTCATCGCCAATCTGAGGCCGTACCCGGTTGCGCACGTACGGCTCTTGGCGTGAGCTCTGAGCGCGGAGCCAGGAAGACGTACGGAGCGGTTGGTCGGGCCGCTGCGCCATCGTGCAACCACAAGGCAACGTGCCGTTGCAGAGGCCGGACCATTTGACCATTTCCTGGTGATGCGTCATTTCGTCAGCGCCGAGCGCAGGTAGTCATCACTATCGCCGATCTTCGAAGAGTCTGCGCAGCCAGCACGCCACGGGGTCGATCACCTGGTCCACCGCAGCGTCCGAGCCGTTCAGGAATGCAGCATCTTGGCCGCCAGCGGCAGCGGAACGAAAAGTCTCGACCGCAGGACCTCCGGTGGCGGCGCAACGCCCGGACCACCGGAGCTCACCCAGTCGACCAACGCGACGTTGATCTCGCGGCTGAAGACCCGCCTCACCCAGACCGGCCGCACTCCGACCTCGCGTGCGCTCTTGCCGGGCGAGATCACCACGACGTTCGCCTCACCACACGCGAGCAAGCATTCCGCAGTGCGGACACGAGCCACGTCTCGAGCGCGCTCTCGCAAGTGCTCGAGCAGGTCCGAGTGGTCGATACCGGGGTGCAGCACTTCCGAGCCGCAGCAGCAGCCGCGGCAGATCGTGATCGTTGAGCGGTCACGATCTGCCGCGGCTCGCCCCTCAGAGAGCCGCATCTCGTGAGACCCGCGTTTCTCGCGGTGCGTCCACGCTGCCACGCACGGATCCTCGGTGCGCGAGCGCGCCGTGCACCACGCCGACCACCACCCACATTCCCGCGAGCTGAACGAGCGAACCGATGCGGAACTCCCAGAGCAACCCCGCCGGCACGATCGACGGGATCTCCTGTTCGACGTCTGGCACGACGAGCACGACCGCGATGACCCCGAGGATTCCTGTCACCGCACAGGCCAGCCACCGCCACTCCGCTGAGATGGTCCGCAGGGACAGCGCCTTCTCGACGGTGAAGACCACCCCGATCACACCGGCGCTCGCCAGTACGACCAGGAGGTAGGTCAGCGTCCTCGTGTTCACCGTGTCAGGGTCGCCTACCCCTGGCGGATTGGCGGGCAACACCAACGCAGGCATCAGCACGACGGCGCCGAATGCCAGCGCCGCCAGGCTGAGCGACCTTCCGAGGTCGGTCCTTCCCGGGAGACGGTGGCGCGCTCGGGCGTAGGCCACCGCGTAAGCGATGCCGAGCAGGACCGCGACAACGACGACCGTCAGCGTTCCACCGATCTGCTGCTGCAACCGGCTCACGGCCTCGCCGTGATCGTGACCGTGCGAGTGACCGGTTTCCTCGATCGCGATGGCCTGGTCGATGGCCGGTTCGACCAACGTCCAGAGCAACGCCGCCGCGGCAACCCCGCCAACCAGGCCGGCCAACGCACCGTTTCCCACACGCCGGCCCCACGTCGGGCTGTTCATGTGGGTCAGTGGCACGGCACGCCGAGAGCATGCCGACCGTCATGGGTGATTTCGTGGAGCCACTGGGCTGCGCCCGCTGACAGCAGAGTGCCGTTCTCCTGCAACAACAGGTACGTTGCGAACAGGGCCAGAGCCATGAGTGCCCAAGCCCATGCCGGGACCCGGACAGCAGTGCCCACGTGGGCGGACGGGATGGCTGCGTAGCTCATGTGAATCCTTCAGGAGTTCAGGGCCGCTTCGCCGCGTCGATGGCGACGAGCTCGAGGTGTGCTTTCTGGTGGTGCCGGTCGGGTGGGGTCGTGAGGACTTCGTGCGTCCTCTCCCGCAGCACCTCCGGGTCGACCGCGCGCAGATCGGCGAGAACCTTCTCGAGCGCGACCACCCAATGCTCGTAGTAGGACTGAGTGGTGTCCGGCCGCTTGATCGAAATCGCGCACGACAAGCCCTGGCCAGGACGTATGCGGATCCGCATTCGGCCCAACCACCCCTCTGGATCGCTTATCACGATCACCGGCGAGTTGGATCGAGCCGGGCTCGACTGGGTGATGCGCCGCCGTGGTTGGGCCGTTGCCCAGCCTCGTGACGACTCCGTCCACCGCATCGGTCTGGTGACGAGCAAAACCGGCCCCGGCGCCGTGTTCAGCATCGCCTCGGAGTACATGGCGGAGCTCGCGGTCGAGGAGATCAACGCTGACGGCGGTTTGGCGGGACACCCCGTGGAACTGGTCGTCGGCGACGACGCAACCGATGCCGAGCAGGCCTCCCTCGAAGCGCGGAGGCTGGGCCGCAGCCGGTTGCCGAACGGTGATCGCCGGCGTCACCAGCGCCAGCTTCGCCGGAGTGGCTTCGGTGCTCGCGAACACGGGTTGCCCCGTGATCCATTGCCTGCTGAACGAAGGGGGCGGTGGATCCGAGCTCATGTTGAGGTGGGGCGAGCGCCCGCTCGACCAGGTCCGCGCGGCGTCACGTTCGGTCATGACGAGCTGCGGCGGCCGCCGGTGGTACTTGATCGGCAACAACTATCGCTGGGGCCACGGCGCGCACGCCGCTGGACACCGGGCGCTGGAGGAGGTCGGCGGCCAAGTCGTCGGGAATGAGTTCGTGGAGCTCGGGCACCTCGACTTCGGACGCGTGATCGAGGAAATCGAGCGCAGCGGTGCAGATTGCGTGCTCTCGACGCTGGTCGGCGCGGATGAAGTCGCCTTCGAGAGACAAGTGTGGGAGGCCGGTCTCCGGACGAAATGGGCGACGCTGTCATTGGCCATGGAGGAGTCCGCGAGAGAGCGCATCGGTGACGACGCGGCCGCTGGGATCTGGGCAGCACTGGGGTACTTCGAAGGCCTCGATACGACGGAGAACAAAGCCCTCCTCGGACGTTACCGAGGTAAGTACGGCCGGTGGGCGCCGCCGCTGTCATCGCTGTCCGAATCCGTCTACGAAGCGGTCGCCCTCTACGCCGCGGCTGTCCGGAACGGCCGCGGCGATGTTCGCGGAGTGGCAGAGGCGTTGCGCGAGATCAGGATGACGATGCCAGAGGCCCCGTCGAGTCAGCCGGCCCGCACGCGATGCGTCAGAACATGTACGTCGCCCAGGCAGAGCCCGGGGGCTTTCGCATCAAGACCGGATGATGGTCGGGATGCACCCGCCTCGCTGAGGCCTCGACGCCTCCGTCCCGCAAGTACCGCAGCGGCCGAAAGCGCCGACGACTCCGCGGTGAAAGCGCATCGTGACCGCGTTCCGATCCCACCGCGAAGCGATCGACGAACACCGACGCGCAGCCCGACAGCTGCGCATGGCGTGCGGTGAACGCGTTCAGCACCTCGGCGGTCTTGCTCGGCACGAGCTCCGGGCGCTGCGATCCCGTCTCCAGCTGATCTGCCGTTGTCGGGCTCGCCAGTGAGATCGTCGGTCGTTCGCACGTGCTGCCCTCCCCCATCGCGGAGGGAACGGGTCAGCGCCGAGACCCCGCAGGTCGGCAGGCACGCGTCGAATCCGGCCGTCGCTGTGCGCCGATCACTTCCACACCCGAGCTCTCCGTCCAGCTCGACGTGGCCGCGCCCGGTGAGGCGGCTCGTACGAGAGCCAGCGCTTCAGAGTTCCAGTTCCCAGTCCTTGATGTCGGCCAGCGGATTGAAGACATCGGGGTGGGGGTCGGCGGCGATGTCCCGGCCGTCCTGAACGCGCTGTGGCCAGTCGTGCTGCGCGAGGGCTGCCTTGCCGATGGCAACGACGTCGGCAGCCCCGGAGTTGAGCAGAGAGCGGGCCGTGCGCGGGTCCTCGAGCTGGCCGTTGGCGATCACGGGCAGCCCGCTGTGCTGCTTGGCGAGCTCGGCCAAGGTGGGGCCGGTGCCGAACGCGGCAGCGTTGGCCCGGTACTCGGTGGTGTGCACGAAGTGCAGTCCAGTGCGGGCGAGCGTGCTGAAGATGAACTCGGCATCCTCGGCGCCTCCGGCCCAGCGGTGGTGGGCGTCGCTGACCTTCGACTGGGAGATCCGGATGCCCACCGCGATCTCCGAACCCACCGCTTGCAGCACCTCGTCGCAGATCTCCGCTGCCAGGAGCACTCGGTTGGCGACCCCGCCCCCATAGTCGTCCTCACGCTGGTTGAGGTAGTCGGTGAGGAATTCGTCGATCAGGTACCCGTTCGCGCCATGCAGCTCGACACCGTCGAAGCCGGCCGAGGCGGCGCGGCGGGCCGCGGCGGCGAAGCCGCGACGGAGGTCGGCGATCTCGGCCTTCTCCAGCGGTCGCGGGGTCGGGAACGGGCCCTCGCCTCGGTAGAACGCGAGCTGCTCGCCGCGTGGAGCCACCGCGGAGGGGCCCACCGTCTCCCGGCGGAAACGGTTGCCCTGGCTCTGGGAACCGGCGTGCATCAGCTGGGCGAAGAATGCGCTGTTCTCAGCGTGCACGGCCTCGACCACCGGGCGCCACGACGCTTCCTGGTCCGCGGTCGCCAGGCCGGGCTGGTCCAGATAGCCCTGGCTGTGCTCCGTGTCGGTGTAGGTTCCCTCGGTGATGATCAGGCCGAAACCGCCGCGGGCGAATCCCGCGTAGTAGCGCGCATTGCGGTCGGTGACTGAGCCGTCCTCCCTCGCGCTGACCCGCGTCATCGGAGCCAGCGCGGCGCGGTTGTCCAGTGCTACGCCGCCGATCTTGGCGGGCGTGAACAGGGGATCTTCCGCGGCGGTGGTCTGCGGAGATGCGGTGTTCATCGTGGCGATCCATCCTTCGGGCTCGGTGCGGCGAATCTCGGCATCGCGACGCACGACGATGTACGACTCACCTAGTAGTACGAAGACCATCGTACAAACCGTTCGCCCTCATGTACGACAGCTGTCGTACAATGTGCGCATGCTCACCGATCCGCCTCAGCGCCCGGCCCCGAAGCCGCTCCCGCAGCCCGAGCTGCACGAGATCGGCGTGGACCAGGTGCTGCGCGCGCTCGGCGAGCCCGTCCGCCTGGACATCGTTCGCGCGCTCGCGCAGGCCGAACAGCCGATGAACTGCGCAGCGTTCGGCCTGGCGGTGTCCAAGTCCACCTCCACCCATCACTTCAAGGTTCTGCGCGAGAACGGCATCATCACCCAGTACGACCAGGGAACGGCCCGCTACAGCGAGCTCCGCAGCAGCGAGCTGGAACAGCGGTTCCCCGGTTTGGTGGCGGCCGTCCTCACGGCAGCGTAGGCACCGACGTCACAGCTCGATCGGAACTCAAAGTCGCGGTACGCGTAGCCACCACGTCGGGCGCCCGGGGCAGAAGCGCTCGGACTGCGGCGTCGACCGGCGAGCTCGCTGCCGGAAGCGCCCACACGAGCTGTGGAGGTTCAAGCTCGACAGCGCCAACGATGGCGCCGAACATGCGCAACATCGCCGCTCGGGTGTGAGTCGAGCGGCAACTGCCAGCTGGGGCTCTGCCGGCGGACGGTCAGACCGCGCTCTGCGTGAGCACCCACGGCAGCGTTGACGGCTGGGCCGTTCACCACCGCCACAACGTTGGATCAACGACGACAGTGAACAGCGCGCTGCGAGCGATCACAGCATCGACGAGGTGCGATCAAGACCTAGGGAGCGCGGCCATTCGCCCAACCACAGCTGAATTCGAGCTCCCCCAGGAACAACATCGGCACTTCTGATCCCAGCGACCTCAATGGCAACTTGATGGCTCTGGAACAACTTCGGTCACGGGCGAGAGCGCCCGGCACCACGCGCGTACGACGCCTCGTGGACGCATGGTGTCGCAATCAGACCCCACGGCAGGCGGCTGCACAGCCAGCAATCGGCCGGCCCTCAACTCTTGCAGCCCTGGCGGCCACCTCCGCGCCGCCACGGCCAACCGGACCGTAGTTCACTGTCGGCCGATTCCGCATCGCCTCGCGTGGCGACGTTTGCCCTCCCATCCGGCCTCGGTCGAACGTCGCCCCCGGGGCACCAAATCCCGTCCTGGAATCCGAGCACGGGGCCGAAAACCCTCTGACAGACCACCGAGCCGGGAGCGTTGCGGACAGGCACCACCGGGCGCTTCCCAGCCATCGGCTGCACACTGTCGAACATGGCCGACGACATGACGGCGCCGACGACATGACGGCCAAGGACTCGCCCAGCAACGCCCAAGGGCCTGCGCTCAAGAGGGTTTTGGGGCCGAAGCTCCTGCTCTTCTTCGTGGTGGGCGACATCCTCGGTACCTCGATCTACGCGCTGACCGGGAAGGTCGCAGGCAGGGTCGGCGGTGCTCTGTGGGCACCGTTCCTGCTGGCGTTCGTCGTCGCATTCCTCACCGCGTGCAGTTACCTGGAACTGGTGGGCAAGTACCCGAGGGCGGGGGGCGCCCCTCTTTACGTTCACCGCGCGTTCGGTGTGCCCTTCGTGACCTTCATGGTCGTGTTCACGGTGATGTGCTCCGGTATCACGTCGGCCTCAGCGGCAGCCCAGGCCTTTGGTGGCGAATACCTGGAAGAGCTCGTCGGACACATACCCAGCTTGCCGATCGTGATCGGCTTCGTCCTCGTGCTCATGGCCATCAACTTGCGCGGTGTCAGCGAGTCCGTGAAGGCGAACGTGGTCTTGACTTGCGTCGAGTTGAGCGGGCTGGCGATCGTGATCTTGTCCGGGGTCTACGCGCTGGTTCTCGGCAGCAGCGATCCGGTGTTCAACCCCACCCCTGCGAGGTTGACGCAGTTCAACAACGAGGGCGGACCACTGCTCGCGATCACGTCGGCCACCGCTCTGGCGTTCTTCGCCATGGTCGGTTTCGAGGACTCGGTCAACATGGCCGAGGAGACCAAGAACCCGACCAGGACCTTCCCGAGGGCAGTCCTGCTGGCGTTGAGCATCACCGCAGCGATCTACCTTGCGGTCGCCCTGCTCACGGCCACTCTGGTCCCGACCGAGGAGCTCAAGAACACTGATGCCCCGCTACTCCTGGTGGTGAAGACTGCCGTGCCTTGGTTCCCACCGGTGATATTCTCGATCATCGCACTGTCCGCGGTCACCAACACAGCCTTGATGAACATGTTGATGGCTAGCCGCCTCCTCTACGGTATGGCCAACGAGGGGGTGATCCCGAAACAGCTCGGCAAGGTGCACACCTCCAGGGCAACGCCGTGGGTGTCGATCTTGTTCACCAGCATCCTGGCCATCGCCCTGGTGAGCTCGCTCGAAATCGAAGACCTCGGTAGCACCACGTCATTGCTGCTCCTTGCCGTTTTCGCCCTCGTCAACGTCGCGGTTCTCGTGTTGCGTCGTGAGAAGGTCGAACATCCGCACTTCACAGCCCCTACATGGGTACCCGTGCTGGGCGCTGCAAGCTGCCTCTTCCTCGCCAGCCCACTCTCGGGCCGTCCGGTCAGCGAGTACCTGATCGCCGGAGCCCTGCTGGGCATCGGTCTGGTCTTCTGGTTGGTCAACTACTTCGTCACCGGCAGGACGCGGTTCAACGTCGAGCGCATGAGCAGTTGATTCCGTCAACGATCACTACGAGCGAAGTCCCGCAGAAGCTCAACCACTGCGTCTTCTCAAGATCTTCGCAAGACCGCCGAATCAGCTCGTATCAGCTCGTCGAGTCAAACGCTGTGGTCGACACCCCGTTCCCTCTCGAGTGGCGAGGACGCGGGTAGCAAGGCAACTGCGCCGGCATCTCTCCCCCGCTACTGGGATTCCGAAGGGCTTCGCCGCGTGTGCGAACCTCGTCCTCGCGAATCTTTCCGCTTGCACGGCTTCAATCACCGGAGCGCAGAGCGGCGGAAACCACCTGTACCGCTTCATCTTGGATGCGCGTGAGGTGCTCCGGGCCCTGGAAGCTCTCCGCGTAGATCTTGTACACGTCCTCCGTACCGGAAGGCCGAGCCGCGAACCAGCCGGACTCGGTCTCGACCTTCAGCCCGCCTATCGGTGCGTTGTTACCCGGAGCGGTGGTGAGCAGCGCCGTGATGGGCTCACCCCCGAGGTCCTTCGCACGTACGGCATCCGGCGACAACGCCGATAGACGCGCCTTCTCCTCCCGGGTTGCCGGTGATTCGATGCGAGCATAGCTGGGGTCGCCGAATCGATCGGCGAGCCTTCGGTACAGCTCGTCGGGCGATGCTCCGGTCCTTGCGGAGATCTCCGCCGCCAGCAAGCCCATGAGTATTCCGTCCTTGTCAGTGGTCCACACGCCACCGTCGTACCGGAGGAAGGAAGCTCCCGCGCTTTCTTCGCCTCCGAAGGCGATCGATCCGTCCAACAGACCGGGGACGAACCATTTGAACCCCACCGGGACCTCGACCAGTCCCCGGTCCAGGTGCTCGGCCACCCGGTCGATCAACCGAGAGCTGACCAACGTCTTGCCAACCGCTGCACCGGATGACCAATCGGGCCGGTGTCCGAAAAGGTAGTGGATCGAAGCCGCTAGGTAGTGGTTCGCTTCGAGCAGTCCGGTTTCGCGAGTGACCACCCCGTGCCTGTCAGCGTCCGCATCGTTGCCCACAGCGATCTGGAAGTCGGCACGCCTGTCGATCAAGGATGCCATTGCGTATCGTGATGAGCAGTCCATGCGGATCTTGCCGTCCCAGTCCAGCGTCATGAACCGGAACGTCGGATCGACGTGCTGCTGAACTGTCAGGTCGATCCCGTACCGGTCCGCGATTTCGTTCCAGTAAGCGACGCTGGCCCCGCCGAGCGGGTCTACGCCGAGAACGATCCCGGAGGCGCGGATCGCGTCGAGGTCGACTGCAGAAGGAAGCTCGCGCACGTAGGCATCGACGAAGTCGTATGCGTGCGTGGCCGCTTTGGCGCGGTTGTGCCCGACCCTGCGCACTCCCTTCAACTCGCCGACCAGGAGTTCGTTAGCGCGCTTGGCGATCCAACTCGTCACCGCGGATTCGGCGGGCCCGCCGTGCGGCGGATTGTACTTGAAGCCGCCGTCCGTGGGGGGATTGTGGGACGGAGTGACGACGACCCCGTCGGAGACCCCACTGGTGCGACCAGCGTTGTGCGACAGGACCGCCCGGGACAAGGCAGGTGTCGGTGTGTGACCGTGCCGTGCATCCACGACCACATCCACGTCATTGCCGGCGAAAACCTCCAGCGCGCTGGCGAAAGCCGGTTCCGACAGTGCGTGGGTGTCCCGAACGAGGAACAGTGGACCGTCGAGGCGCTGGGCAGACCGCCAATCACAGATCGACTGGCTGATCGCCAGGATGTGGTCCTCGTTGAAGCTCCGAGTGAGGGAGGAACCGCGGTGTCCGGAAGTCCCGAAGGAGACGCGCTGCTCAGGTGCAGTGGGGTCGGGATGCTCGGCGTAGAAGGCGGTCACCAAACGTGCGACATCGACCAGATCGGACGGGTCGGCAGGCTGTCCCGCCCTCGGATGGACGGCCATCGAACACCCCTTCCACCGGCTACCGCAGCGTGACCACGATCCACCATGGGAGAGCACGCGCTCGTACGATTCTCCCCCGCGAACCAGTTGTCCGCCCACCACGCGCACCGGCGGCCCAGCCCTGCACGACCACCTGCCTCCAGGCATGTCCTGTTTGACCACTGTGAGGTCGGCGCCGCTTGCGCGACCCGCAGCGCGACGGTGATGCTGGCATCAGCTCGGTCGGCACCTCCCACCCGGGACTGCCCAACCGTGGCTTTGACGAGGTGGTGCGCGATGAAAGCCGTTCGCCTGCATGAACACGGGAAGCCGCCGGTCGCCGAAGAAGTCCCGGAGCCAGCGGTGACGTCCCCCTTGGACGTCCTGGTGAAGGTCGGCGGCGCCGGACTGTGCCGCACGGATCTCGACCTCATCGAGGATCGCTGGGTGGGGATGACAGGCACCTGCCTGCCGTACACGTTGGGTCATGAGAGCGCCGGCTGGGTGTACGACATCGGCTCCGGCGTGACCAATGTAGCTCCGGGAGACGCGGTCATCCTCCATCCGTTGGTCAACTGCGGCCTGTGCCGCGCGTGCAGATCCGGGAACGACCGACACTGCGAACGTGCTCGCACGCCCGGCATCGATTCGGACGGTGGCATGGCTGAACTGGTGCTGACCAACGCCATGGCCGTGGTCAAGCTTCCGCACACGCTGGACCCCATGAGCATCGCGGTGTTCGCGGATGCCGGACTCGCGGCGTACCAAGCGGTGAAGAGCGCGTTGTCGGTCGTGCCGCCGGGTGGCTGCGTGGTGGTGCTCGGCGGAGATGCACTGGCGCAGATAGGTTTGCAGTGCGCCACAGCGCTCTCGCCGCACGAGACCGTGATCGTCGACCATTCCGACTGGGGGAAGCGCAGTGGTTCCGCGGCACCGGCGACCGCCGAGGCGGAACGGCAGCGGATCAACGCAGTGCTCGATTTGACAGGGGGCCGGGGCGCTCACCTCGTCCTCGACTTCCTAGGTACCGATGAGAGCGGAGCTGCCGCACTGGCCCTGCTGCGCAGGGCCGGATCCTACTTCGTCACGGGTTACGGGGCCGGGATCAGATTGCCGACCAACGAAATCCTGCAGGCGCATCTCGTGGGGAGGTTGGTCGGTAGCCACCAGGACCTCGACGAGCTGATGGGGCTCGTCGCGGCGGGCAAGGTTCGCACCACGACCTCGGTCTACCGCCTGGACGGCGTTAGCGATGCCATCGCGAACCTCAAGGCCGGTCAGATAACCGATTGGGTGGTGCTCTCCCCGGACCTGGAATGAGAGGAAGTTGCTCCTCAACCGCAGAATGCTGATTCGAGGGATGCGCTCCGCCGGACCCGAGCGGGATGGCGGAGCCTTGCGGTTCCGTTGCGGTGCAACAGCCCCACACATCGACCGCCCTCAAGTTGACGTGGACGACGAGCGGACATCATCTCGCCGACCAGCGACATGGGCGTCACAAGAGAGTGACCAAGTTCGAGCGGTTCTTCCCAAATGCAGCCGGAATGCGCGCCGAGAAGAACGGTATCAAGCGCTGGGAACGATGTCCCTCAACCAGAAGTGCATCGACCTGTGCCGCATGGGGAAGGGCTCCGCGACTACCGACTCGCGCGACGTGATGCAGGTCTACGCTTGCCCATCACCTAGAGGTGCAAGGCCGTGAAGTTCAAGCGACGAGATCCGCCTGCAGCTTCCCTCGTGGCAGGAGGCTTCAACCTGGCGGTTGCGGTACCTTCCCAGCGATCGACCCCGAGCTGAAGAACCCGCGCACCGCGAATTGGAACGTGCATTCATCCTCTTCGATCCGCTTCTGCGAGGTGCACGCTCGTCGTCAAGCCGCCTGTGCCGGCTGTTCTCCTTCCTCGTAGGTAATCCGCAATTCGTCGTTGTCGACGGACACCCCCAGCATGCCGCCTTCCCGGGCTTCACCGCGCAGCAGGGCCCGACCGATCTTGGTCTCGACCTCGTGCGCGATGAAGCGGCGCAGAGGCCTGGCGCCGTAGACAGGATCGAACCCCTGTTCGGCGATGAGCTGGCGAGCATCCTCGGTCACCTGGAGCGTGATCCGCCGTTCCGCCAAACGTCGGCGAAGGTCGTCGAACTGCAGGTCCACGATCTGCTCGATCTCCGGCAGCGACAGCGGCCGGAACAGCACGATGTCGTCGATTCGGTTGAGGAACTCGGGGCGGAAGTGCTGCCGCAACTCCGCCATCACGCGATCACGCGCGTCCGGTTTGATCTCGCCGCCCACGACGCCCTCGAGCAGGTACTCCGACCCGATGTTGGAGGTCATGATGATGACCGTGTTGCGGAAGTCCACGGTGCGCCCCTGGGCGTCGGTGATCCGTCCGTCATCGAGGACCTGGAGCAGCGTGTTGAAGACCTCGGCGTGGGCCTTCTCGATCTCGTCGAACAGGACCACCGAGTAGGGCTTTCGCCGCACGGACTCGGTGAGCTGTCCACCTTCCTCGTACCCGACGTAACCAGGCGGCGCACCGACCAACCGACTGACCGTGTGCCGCTCCTGGTATTCGCTCATGTCGAGACGGATGATGTTCTCCTCGGAGTCGAACAGCGTCGCAGCGAGCGTCTTCGCCAGTTGCGTCTTTCCAACACCGGTGGGGCCCAGGAACACGAACGACCCGATGGGCCGGCGCGGATCCCGGATGCCGGAACGGGCGCGGATGATCGCGTCGGTCACCAGCGACACCGCCTCGTCCTGGCCGATGACCTTCTCGCGCAGGATCTCGTCGAGGCGCAACAGCTTCTCGCGCTCGCCCTCCTGCAGGCGCGCGACCGGAATACCCGTCCACATGGCCACGATCTCGGCGATCTCCTCACCGGTGACCACCTCTCGGAGCAACTGGTGGTCGCCCTGCTTGCTCGCGAGCTGCTCTTCCTCCGCGGCCAACCTCCGCTCCAGTTGAGTGATCTGACCGTACCGCAGTTCGGCCGCGCGGTTGAGGTCGTACCGGCGCTCCGCGTCCTCGGCCTCGCGCCGCAGCTGCTCCAGTTCTTGGCGCAGTTCTTGGACTCGCCTGATGGCCTGCCGCTCCGCTTCCCATTGCGCGTGCTTGGCGTCAGCCTCAGCGCGCAGATCTGCCAGTTCTCGGCGGAGTTCCTCCAGCCTGGATTGGCTGGCCGGGTCGGTTTCCTTCGACAGGGCGGCGTCCTCGATCTCCAAGCGGGTCACGCGGCGGGTGAGCTCGTCGAGTTCGGCGGGCATCGAGTCGATCTCCGTGCGCAGCCGGGAACATGCCTCATCGACTAGATCAATGGCTTTGTCCGGGAGAAAACGATCGCTGATGTAGCGGTGGCTCAACGTCGCAGCCGTCACCAACGCCCCATCCTGGATCTTCACACCGTGGAACACCTCCAGGCGTTCCCGCAGACCGCGCAAGATCGAGATGGTGTCCTCCACGCTCGGCTCGTCGACCATGACGATCTGGAAGCGCCGTTCCAGTGCGGCATCGGTCTCGATGTGCTTGCGGTACTCGTCGAGCGTCGTCGCGCCGATCATGTGGAGTTCGCCTCGCGCAAGCATCGGCTTGAGCATGTTGCCGGCGTCCATCGCACCTTCGGTCGCACCTGCGCCTACGACGGTGTGAAGTTCGTCGACGAAGAGCAGGATGCGCCCCTCGGCGGCCTTGACCTCGTTCAGCACCGCTTTGAGGCGTTCCTCGAACTCGCCCCTGTACTTCGCTCCGGCGACCAGCGACCCCATGTCCAGAGCGAAAACGGTCTTGTCCCGCAACCCCTCGGGGACGTCACCGTGCACGATCCGCTGGGCAAGCCCCTCCACGATCGCCGTCTTGCCGACGCCCGGATCACCGATGAGGACCGGGTTGTTCTTGGACTTGCGGCTCAGTATTTGGATGACGCGGCGGATCTCGGCGTCCCGACCGATGACCGGGTCCAGGATCCCGCGCCGGGCCTCCTCGACCAGGTCCCGGCCGTACTTCTCCAAGGCTTCATACGCGCTCTCCGGGTTCGCCGAGGTGACCCGCTGGCTCCCCCGGATGCGGTTCAGCGCGGAGAGGAACTCCTCCCGAGTGACCCCGTGCCGGGCCAGCTGGCGACCCGAATCGGCGGCAGGCCCCTCGTCGATCAGCGCGAGCGCGAGATGTTCGACCGAGACGTATTCGTCGTTGAGGCGCTTGGCCTCACGATCCGCGGCATCCAGCAACCGGGAGAGTCGCTGCGTGACGTACACCTGCCCCGGTGCGGCACCCGGCCCGGTCACCTTGGCACGGCGCGACAGCGCTTCCCGCACGTCGTCGCGCAATCCCACCAGGTCGCCGCCGCCTTGTTCGACGACCCGCGCCACGACACCGTCGGCCTGGTCCAGCAGCGCGAGCAGCAGGTGTTCACCGTCGACCTCGGTGTGTCCCATTTCCGTCGCCAGGCTCTGCGCGCTCTGCAGCGCCTCCTGGGACTTCTGCGTCAAGCGGTTCATGTCCATCGTGAATCACCTCTGGTACCGGTTCGACCGGCCGCGTGCAGGAGAGCCTCGAGCCGGCTGATCCGTTCGAGCAGGTCCAACACGAGGCCGATCGCGGCGTAGTTCAACGACAAGCCGCACCGAAGGCGCTGGATCCGAGCAAGCGCAGCGGGAGCCTCGGTGTCGAACCACAACCGGCCGTGCACGTCGCGGGAAGCGTCCAACAGGCTCAACGCCACGAAACGGCGGACCAGATCCGGATGCAGGCCGGCTCGCGCAGCTGTCGTCTCCAGGCTCAACCGATGCGGCCGGGCTAGCGGGTACCTGACCGCCCTCCCCTGCGAGCTGGTGCCGCTCGGTGTGGAAGCTGTGCTCATCATCATCTCCGCGGGTCGAAGGTGGATTCCGCCGCGAGCTGTTCGAACAGCTCGCGCTCACGGTTCGTCGGCTTCGGCGGTACCGCGATCCGGACCTCGGCGTAGAGGTCGCCTGGAGATCCGCGTGGGGAAGGCATGCCCTCCCCGTGCAGCCGCAACCGTCTCCCGCTCGACGAACCGGGCGGCACGCGGACCTTCACCTCGCCTCCCGGCGTGGCGAGCGCCACCGTAGCGCCCAGCGCCGCCTCCCAAGGCGCAACCGGTAGATCGACGTAGATGTCCCGCCCGGACACGCGATATCGGCTGTGCGGCGCGAGGCGCACCACGAGGTAGAGATCGCCCGCCCGGAGGTTGCCTCCGCCGCGCGCCCCCTGCCCGGGCACTCGGATGCGTTGGCCCTCCACCACGCCCCGGGGAATCGTCACCTCGAAGCTGCGAGAACCCGATGGACCGGGCAAGGTGATCTGACGCTTGCCGCCGTGGTAGGCCTCCTCAACGGTGAGCTCCAGCTCGGCTTCCTGGTCTGCCCCCGGGATCGGACCGGCGGCGCCCCGCGCGCCGAACAAGCTGCCGAACAAGTCTTCGAAATCGATCCCCCCGAAACCCTCTTCCACGCGCACGCCTGCCCGGCCACGTCCTCGCCCCGCACCCTGGCCGGCTCCGACCCACTCCTCGTAGCCTTCCGGGATGGACCGGAAGTCCGGGCCGAAGCGGTCGTACCGCTTGCGGGTCTCGGGGTCGGACAGCACGCTGTAGGCCTCGTTGATCTCCTTGAAGCGTTCCTCGGCCTCCGGATCGGAGTTGATGTCGGGGTGGTAGCGGCGGGCGAGCCTGCGGTAGGCCTGCTGCACCTCGTCGCTGCTCGCGTTGCGGGACACGCCGAGAACCTCGTAGTAGTCGCGCGCCATGCGACATCACCTCGGCTTCCGGTTCACGGTCCCGACGACCGGCTGATCGCAGGCCTCGCCGTACCCCGGGCGCCACACGTGCGCGACCTCGCCGGGTTCAGCGTTCGGTGCCTCCGCGGCGTCGTTCACCTCCTGGTACCTCGGGTCGAACAGAACACCGACCCCGCCCTGGCGTCGGCGTTCGAGCTGCACCGTCAGGCTCACCGCCTGCTGGTTGGCTGCTCGCACCCCGTCGATCATCGAACTCGGCTCAACGTCGACATGCCCCAACTCCCAGTGGTGCAACCAGGCCGCCGTGACCTCGAGCCGGCCTTCCGCCCAGCCCCTCTCCAGCTCGTAAGCGTGGGGCTCGCGCAGGTCGTCGCGGTCAGCGAAAGTACGGTGGAACCCGTAAGAGGACGCGGTCATCACACGCGTCACATCCGTTCGAAGTCGGCGTCGACCACGTCGTCGTCGCCGCCCGACTGCGTCCCGCTGCCGGAGCCGGCGCCCCCTGCAGCGGTCTGCGCGGCCAACCCCTGGTACATCTGCCGGAGGTCGTCCGTCAGCGGACGAACCCGGTCGGGCGGCGCCTCGTTCTGCACCGCCTCACGTGCCTCGTTGATCAGCATCTCCGCGCGAGCCCGCTCGTTCGACGGGGCCGCGTCACCGAGCTCATCGAGTCGCTTCTCGACCTGGTAAGCCGCCGAGTCGAGTTCGTTGCGGGCCTCGACCGCTGCACGCAGCCGCTCGTCCTCGGAGCGGTTGCGCTCGGCCTCGGCAACCATGCGCTCGACTTCGCTCTTGTCGAGGTTGGAGCTGTCGCTGATGGTGATGCTTTGCTCCGCTCCGGTGTCCTTGTCCCGCGCGGTCACGCTGAGTATGCCGTTGGCGTCGACGTCGAAGGTGACCTCGATCTGCGGCTCCCCTCGCGGCGCCGGACGGATGTTCTCCAACCGGAACCGCCCGAGAACGCGGTTGTCGGCCGCGCGTTCACGCTCTCCCTGGAGCACAACGACGTCCACGGCGGACTGGTTGTCTTCCGCGGTCGAGAACACCTCGGTGCGGCGCGCCGGGATCGTGGTGTTGCGCTCGATCAGCTTGGTCATCACCCCACCGCGAGTCTCCACGCCCAGCGACAGCGGTGTGACGTCGAGCAGCAGCACGTCCTGCACGTCTCCCTTGAGCACGCCCGCCTGCACCGCAGCCCCCAGCGCGACGACCTCGTCCGGGTTGACGCTCATGTTGGGTTCCTTGCCGCCGGTCAGCTTCCGCACCAGCGATTGCACGGCCGGAATCCGAGTTGAGCCGCCGACCAGGATGACCTCGTCGATGTCGTTCTCGCTGATCTTCGCGTCGCCCATCGCTTGCTTTACCGGGTCCAGGCACCGGTCGATGAGATCGCTGGTCAGCTTTTCGAACGTGGACCGCATGATCGAGGTCTGCAGGTGCTTCGGTCCCGAGGCGTCAGCAGTGATGAACGGCAGACTCACCTGCGTCTGCGACACCGAGCTCAACTCGACCTTGGCCTTCTCCGCCGCCTCGAAGAGCCGTTGCAACGCCTGCGGATCGTTGCGCAGGTCGATCCCGTTGTCCCGCTGGAAGTCGTCAGCCAGGTGGTCGACCAGCCTCCGGTCGAAGTCGTCACCGCCGAGGTGGCCATCACCGGCGGTGGAGCGGACCTCCACCACCCCGTCACCGACGTCGAGGATGCTGACGTCGAAGGTGCCACCACCCAGGTCGAACACCAGCACCGTCTCGTGATTTCGCTTGTCCATGCCGTAAGCCAGCGCAGCAGCCGTCGGCTCGTTGATGATTCGCAAAACCTCAAGTCCCGCGATCCGACCCGCGTCCTTGGTCGCGGTGCGCTGTGCGTCGTTGAAATAGGCGGGCACTGTGATGACAGCCTCCGTCACGCGCTCGCCCAACGACTTACCTGCGTCGTCGGCAAGCTTGCGCAGCACCTGGGCGCTGATCTCCTCCGGCGCGTACTGCTTGCCCCGAACCCCGAAGCGGGTGTTGCCGTCCTCGTCGGGGACGACGTCGAAGCCGACCGCGTCGGCCTCGCTCGTCACCTCCTCGTACCGGCGTCCGATGAACCGCTTCGAGGAGTAGATGGTTCCCTTGGGGTTCAAGATCGCTTGACGGCGTGCCAGCTGCCCCACAAGCCGCTCCCCGGAATCGGTGAAGGCGACCACCGACGGCGTGGTTCGGGAGCCTTCGACGTTCGGAATGACTGAGGGCTCACCGCCCTCCCACACAGCGATCACCGAGTTCGTCGTACCCAAGTCGATACCGACTGCTTTAGCCATGAGTAGCTCCTGTCAAACGAAAGCAGATCGAGAAGCACTGCCGATCGCGCTTGCTCGCCTCAGCCGCCGGAAATTCGCAGCATCAGCACGCCAACTTCGCGGTAGCGGAGATTCTCGGGATCGAGGTTCTCGCCCAGGAACGGTTGGGCCGAAGCCGCCCTGCGGGCCCTCATCCACGATCACTTCATCGCCTTCCGGCGCACTGGACGCCCCACAACGCGGACGTTCACCCCAGGACGTTCGACCGCCACGTCCACGTCGTCGTGGGACACACCTGGAACGCCCCACGCGCCGAAGAACCCCACCATTCCGGCGGAAGGCCTTCATGGGCGTGGGCCGCTGCCACGCGCGCGCACCACGGAACGGTTGTGCGACCTCCCTGGCCCACTCGTGGAACGAGTCGGACCGATTCAGCGTCATCGCGGTACTCCTCGATCGGACTGGAGCGGGGGCAACACCATTTCCGGACCTGCCGACTCCGCCAGGCACAGTCCACAGACACTTGTCGGCGGCCGATCGGGAAGTTCGACGTGCAAGCCCGTCCAGGAGCTGTCGAACTCGCCTGGTCCGCTGCGTTCAGTTTGCCGCTCACGCAGACGCGGCGCGTCCATCCCCGGAGACAAAATCCCCGCCAGGGTTCGGCCTGTCGAAGCAACCGCTCGGCCGGGCGCCACCCCTCAGTGCGGCGCCCAACGCCGTCGTGAACGAGTTGTGAGACCCGAACCAGCGCGTAACGTGGCGGGACGTAGGAGAAGCCGTCGGGGGGGCTCCCATGGAAGACCCGAACATCCCTGCAGAACCACGGGACAGCAGTAGTCGGGCGATAGGGACCGGTTCCGGCTTCGACTGCCTGTTCCAGCTCTCGATAAGGATGTTCCAACGCCGTGATCAGGCGGAAATCCTGCGGTTGGCGATGGAGTCGGTGCCTACCCTCGGCCCCTACCGAGCCCTGTCCGCCTACCTGCAACGTGATCAGAAAATGATCGAGTTCGTCGGCGACGAGCACGGTCCGCCCAGCGAGCTGGTCGAACAGCTCGGCGCCCTGGACGACGAGGACGGCTCCGTCGCGGTACCAGGGGCGACATGGGCGCGGGCCTTCTGCCTGAAGGACTCGGGTGGAAGGAGCGGCTATCTCGTGGTCACGGCGAAGGCCGCGCCAGGCCTCGACGAGCTGTTGCTGCTCAGCGCTCTCGCTCAACAAACGGGTGCAGCCGTGGCGAACGCGTGGTTGCACCAGAGCGAACGCGAGCACTCATTGCAACTAGGCCGGCTGAGCGATGAACTCTCGGTGATGAACCAGCGTCTCCAAGAGGCGGTCGCAGACATGCAGCACCGCCAGACCATCCATGACGCCTTCACGCACATCGTGGCTTCTGACGGCCGCGAGCACGAGATCGCGACCACCGTGCACGAGCTGACCGGATGCGCCGTCGGCATCGAGGACCGCTTCGGCAACTTGCTGGCATGGGCGGGTCCTGGGAGACCCGATCCGTACCCGAAACCGGACGCGCGGCGGGAAGAAGTTCTCCAACAAGCGGCCATCTGTGACGGACTGACCCGTGATCGAGGCTGCGTTGTTGCCTTGGCACGATCACGGCACGAGATCCTGGGGGTCGTCGTCCTGGTCGTTCCAGGCCCCACGGTCCGACCCGACGTGAGGTACACCCTGCAGCACGCGGCCATGGCCCTTGGACTGCGCCTGAGTCACGACCGGAACCTGGCCGAGATCGAGCTCCGGTTGCGACGTGATCTCGTCGAAGACCTCATCGCCGGCACGAACGATCCGAGCGTCTTCGCCCGGTCCGAGGCGGTGGGGCACAACCTCCACGCCCCGCATCACGCCGTGGCCATGCGGTGGCCCGGTCGACGCACCGAGGAAAAACTCGCGGCTGCTGCCCGGAAGGCCTCGCGGAAGTTGGGCATGTCCATCCTCCTGGCACGCCGGCCTGGGATGGTGGTCTTGTTCAGCTGCGGCCAACCCGACTCCAGCTTCTTCCGCGCAGTGGCGGACGGAATGGGCACTGACCGTGGAGCGATCGGAGTGGGGGGCCGCTGCGAGTCGCCGGAGAATTTCGCGCGGTCGTTCCAGGAGGCGTTGCGTTCCCTTCGGATCCGACAACAGTCGAGGCTGAGCAACGGAATCACCTTCTTCGACGAACTTGGCATCTACCGCATCCTCGGTGAAGGCGACGGAGGTGCCAGCATCGAAGCGTTCGTCCAAGAGTGGATCGGCTCCCTCCTGGAATACGACCGCAGGCACCACTCGAACCTGGTACGTACGCTGTCGCAGTACCTCGAATGCGGTGGGAACTACAACGCCACGGCCAACGGGCTTGTCATCCATCGGAGCACCCTCCGATACCGCCTTCGTCGAATCCGGGAGATTTCGCGCATCGACATCAACGAGGTTGACAACCGTCTCAACCTCCACGTTGCTACCCGCGCGTGGCGAATTCTCGACGCGACTTAAGCGCCGGGAATGTCGCAAGAAGCCTTTCCGTGCTGTCGAAGATCAACGTGTTCTCCCTGGCTCAGGAGGCGCTGGCGCCGATCCCCTGCTCGACCCACTCGCGCAGAGCCTGCTCGGGCAACGCCCCGGCCTGGCGTGCGATGACCCTGCCTTTGTCGAGCATGAGCAGAGTCGGGACGGCCTGCACGGTGAACCGCTGCGAGGTCTTCGGGGCAGCGTCGACGTTGACCTTCACGAGCTTCAGCCGGCCGGCGTGCTCTTTGGCCACCTTCTCCAGAGCCGGGCTGACCATCCTGCACGGCCCGCACCACGGCGCCCACAGGTCGGCCAGCACGACCAGGGACGACTTCTCAGCAACTTCCGCGAAGTCGGCGTCCCCGGCCTCAACGATCCACGGGATCGGCCGATGACATTGACCGCATGTAGGCCGCCCCTCGCCCACCGGCGGTATCCGGTTGACGCGTCCACAATGTTCGCATCGGATCTTCTGCGGTTCCATGCTGTCCCCAAGCTCCCTCGCATCTGCGCCGGAAGCGCATGCCAGCACGAGTTTGCCCCTTGCTGAACCGACGTTCCAGCGCTCCGCAGGACCAAATCCGCTGCCGAGAACCAGCCCGGTGAAACGAACGCAACCTGCTCACCCCCCACGGCGAAGGCGTCCACGAGCAGCGCGCAGCTTGCGGCGCAGCCGGGAGAACGTGGGCCGGAGGAGGTGCAACCGACCGGCCGGTGTCGTCGAGACGGCGGTCCTGTGCGCACCGCCGACCGGATCGATCTCAGCGAGGATCCGGGAAAGGTCGGCCAGTACGCTGCCGACGACCAGCCAGCTCGTGGTCGTCGAGCCGACGGTGTCCCCGCCGTGCGCAGCCATGTGCTGGCTCAGCGAGGCCAGTTGCGCACGCGCTTCTTCGATGGCATGGATCAGCTGCTGCCGGGGCGGCTCCTCGCCCGGTCGTTCAGAAGCATCGGGGTCGTCGGCAACCAGGGCCCGTGACCATGTGTCGACCCCGTTGCCGATGCTGGTCACCACTTTCCCGACCCTCGCGGCGACGACCGTGTCCCAGTCGGCGCCAGCGCGACCTTCTCCGATGTCGGCCAACGCTCGGGCGATTCCACTGGTCTGGTCGACGATGTGGTCGACCGCTTCGGTCGCTGCTTTCGCCCTCACCAGCAGTGCCGCTGGAGCAGGCTTGCGGGCGGGGCTCACGAATACGCTGCGGCGCGGGTTGTAGCGCAGGCTCTCGGAGGCACGGTCCAGCTGTTGCCGGATTTCGGCCACCTGGTCGTGGAAGTCCCGAGCGGTCCACAACAACTCCTTGGTTCTCGCAGGCGCGAACACCACATCCTCACGGGAGAGCTGCTCGCCGATGTCAACCAGCAGTCGACTGAGCTTCCGCGCCATCGCGGCGAGTGAGTCACGCGCAGCGTGCACATGCACAGGCGGAGCGATCAGCGCGTTGACCAACACCCCGACGAGCGCTCCCAGCAGCGTCTCGTAGACCCGTTCCTGGGCGTAACCCGGCACTGCGTCGCCTATCGCCATCACGAGCAGGGCGCTTACCGCGACTTGGCTCGTTTGACCGCCGAGCCTGGCCATCCGACCCACCACGAGCGCCAGCAGGAGCACGAACGTCAGGCTCCAAGCGTTGAGGCCCAGCGACCGCCCGAGCGCTAGAGCGAGCAGGACGCCCAACACGACACCCACGACCCTGCGCAGCCCGGACTGGAGGGTCTGGTAGATCGTGGCCTCCACGACGAGCACCGCAGCCAGCGGCGCCAGCACCGGGTTGGGTGCGCCGGTGACCTGACCGCCCACCGCCCAGGCGATGCCCGCTGCGGCGGCCGTCTTGGAGATCAGCACCAAGTCGCCTTCCGAGGTCGGGCCAGACCCGATCAGCGTTGCTCCGAAGGCCTTCACCCGCTCCAAGGCCGAAGACCACCTTCTCCTAGTATCACCAGCGTCGCGGAATCGGTCGCCGACGTGCTCCGCGTCCGGCGTCCCGGGTCGTCGGGCTGACACCGCCACCACCACTCCCAGTATCGTCAGCGAACGGCGTCTCCGCGCCGGTGCTGAGCAGCCCTGCCATGATCACGACGACGCTGGTTGCGATGCTGGCACCCGCAACGAACGGGTGGTGCCCACCGGGCGATCCAGGTGTTCGTGCACGAAGCGGACGGCCATGGCACCCTCGCCCACCGCCGAGGCGACACGCCTGGTGGACCCGCTGCGCACATCCCCCGCGGCGAACACCCCGGGCAGGCTGGTCTCGAGCAAGTACGGCGGGCGACCCGCGTACTGCCACAAGTCCGTCACCCCCATGACATCGGACCCGGTGAGGACGGAACCGCGTTCGTCGAGGGTGATCGCGTGGTTGAGCCACCGCGTGCACGGCGTCGCACCTATGAAGACGAACAGAGCGCGTGTCGGCACCGTTCGCCGCGTCCCGTCCCGGATGTCCTTCACGACCAGCGAGTCGAGCCTCCTGGTGCCGTTCACCCGGCACACCTCGCTGTGCCTCATCACCTCCACACGGGGGTGGTTCTCGACCTGTTCCACGAGGTACCGGGACATGTTCTCGCCGAGGTCGGCTTCGCGGACCACGAGGTGCACGCGCTCCGCGTGCCCGGCGAGGAAGACCGTCGCCTGCCCTGCGGAATTGCCTCCGCCGACAACCACCACGGGATCGGATCGAAACATCCTCACCTCGTGCAACGTGGCGGCGTAGTACACGCCCGCTCCCTCGAACGGCCCGATCCCCGGGACCTGGAGCCGACGGTAGTGAACGCCGGTTGCGAGCAAGACCGCACGACACGTCACGTCGCGCCCCTCTTCGACGCCAATGGCGTAATGACCGTCTCGCACGCTCAGGGATTTCGCCGCGACAGGAACGTTGACGTGAGCGCCGAACTTGTCCGCCTGCAGAACAGCTCGTTCAGCAAGCTCCGCGCCTGAAATACCCGCGGGGAAGCCGAGGTAGTTCTCGATCCGCGATGAGGTTCCCGCCTGCCCGCCGGTGGCAAGACTTTCGAGCACGGTCGTGTTCAGTCCTTCGGAGGCACCGTAGACGGCGGCGGCAAGGCCGGCCGGACCCGCGCCGACGACCGCCAGGTCGCAGGAGATGTCCTCAGAGGTGTTGCGTCCCGAGCCAAGGGCTTCGGCCAATTCGGCGTTGCTCGGGTTACGCAGGACGACGTTCTCGTGGAGGATGACAACTGGCGTTTCCGAGGGCGCGACGCCGAACCGCCGCAGCACTTGCTCCGCGTGCTCGTCCTGCTCGACGTCGGTCCACCGGTACGGCAGGCGGTTGCGCGCCGCGAACTCGCACAGCCGCCGTGCATCCGGGGAGTAGCAGGAGCCGACGATGCGGAAACCGACTCCGAGGCCGATCAGCAGCGAGCGCCGGATCAGGTACGCCCGCAGGATCAGGTCTCCGAGCACCGCGTCCTGCTGCACCACCTCCCGCAGCCAGTCCACCGGGACCGCGAGGACCTCGCCAGGTTCCGCGACCACGGCGGTGAGCGGCGATGCTTGTCGCGCCAACAATCCCAGCTCACCGAGGAAACGGCCGGCACCGTGCACTCGGAGGACGTGCTCCTCCCGTCCGCCGTACCCTTCGACGACCGCGACCTTGCCAGCGAGGATTACGAAGAACTCGTGGACGCGCTGTCCTTCCTCGAAGAGCACGTCACCGCGCTGGGTTGGTCTGCGCTCGCTGCGGGTAGCGAGGCGGGCGATCTGCTCGTCGCTCAGCCGCGGGTACGCTCCGTGCAGGTCTGGTGTCTCCGCTGCAACATCGATGTTCATGGTCCCCCCGCTGCCGATCCTCGATCAGACGAATGTCGTGTCGACACAACACCAGCACCGGACCTCACCGGGCTCCGCCCAGACGAGGAGTACGCCCTCGGACGATGAGCGTGCCCGCCTCAGGCGCGTGCTGGGATCACCGGGGCCGACCTGCGTGCGATCAAGCGCAGCCGGAGATCCACCCGCAGCGATGTGACTCGCAAGCATTCCTCGCAACTTCCACTACTTCGTCCGACCACCGGTCGTACGTGCACAACAGGTTCATCCGCAGCCGGCTCTGAGGGCGGTCGTCCCCGCGGAGTTGAACTGACCGTCGCAACCATCGTGCCGACCACCGCACTACCCGACCTCGGCCCCGCAGTTCCAAGAACGCCTCCGCTGACTGTCACTGCAGGTCGATACGGGCACGTTCCGAGTCCTACGTGCCAGCCACCAGGGACAGCTCGGACAAGCCCTGCAACTCAGTCCCGCTTTCGCCTCGGCGCAGGCCTCGAATCCGCCGCCACCGCATGGGCACGCCTTCAAGCCGCCTGGTCATCCCACCCCTCGACCCGTACCCCGAAACGTTCTGCGGGACGAGCCAGGCACCGACCTACTCCGCTGCGCTCGAACCCCAGCTTCCCTTCGGCCGGGCGCCCACGTCGAAAATTCTGCGGTGCCGCCGCGCCGTGCGAGGCTCAGGCACTTCTGCCAACCCCTGCGGGCATCGCAACGCCGCCCACGACGCGGCCTCAGACCCCGTCTCCTCCAGGGCGGCGCGGTAGAGCGTGAAGACCTCCGACAGCGGCTCGTCCTCCATGGCGTGAAGCATGTTCGGCTCGAGGCCCATCAGCTCGAAGACGCCGTTGCGCGCAACCACCTCCGCCTCGACCCGACGCAGCACACCGAGGAGGTTCTCGTCCAGGCTCGTGACGCGCGACAGGTCCACCACCACGTGGTGTGCTCCGGCGTTGTGCAGCCCTGTGAGGTGCGCCGCCAGCTGCCGCGCAGCCCTGAGGTCGACGGGACCGCTGACCGTCACCACGGTGTAATGGGCACCGCGCTGCACCGAGTTGATCGTCATGTCCTCCTCATCGGCGGCGACCACAGAAGCACGTCCGACCAAGTCCTCCAGTACGGCGAGCGCAGCGCGGCGCCACAGGTCGGGATGCAGGCTGGTTGGTCGCACCAGCGGTTCGCTTGCCATGTCCGGGCGCAAGGGTCGTCGAGTGACCATGAGCACGATCGTCCTCCACAGCTCTCACGATCACTTCGACTTGGGAGAAGCAATTTTCCTCCCCCTGCCTGCCCCCGCGGGACGATCCGCCAAAGATCAGGCGGTCCGGAGCGTGATCGCGGACGACATCATCGTGTTCGTGGGAGGTGACTCTTGCCGCGGTGGTCCTGGTCGTTCCTCTGGCCTCAGCACTCCAGAACGCCGGCCCTCCGGGCGGGGTGCGTCCATGGCGTTATCGAGTCGCTGGGACACTTCGTGATGGGTCTAGAAGCGTTCGTCACGCTCCGCCTTCCGGCGTTCCTGTCTGTCGAAACACTGACTCCAGCACGACCGTCCCACCACGGGATGGGATTACATCGACCCGACCTCGTCAGCCCCGAAGCGGGCGAAGGCTTCACGCGCGACCTGTTCAGCGAACGCCCGGTCCTGCCACCCCCGCACCTCGGAGCACTTGCCAGGCTCGATCTCCTTGTACACCGCGAAGAAGTGAGCGATCTCTTCGACCAGGTGCCACGGCAGGTCCCCGAGCTCTTCGACGTGCTGCTGGCGTGGGTCGTTCCCAGGGACGCACAGCAGTTTCGCGTCCGGGCCGTTCTGGTCACGCATCCAGAACACCCCGACGACTCGCGAGGTGATGTGACAGCCCGGGAAGGTTCGCTCCGCGGCCAGCACGAGCGCATCCAGTGGTTCGTCGTCCTCAGCAAGGGTGTTCGGTACGAATCCGTACTCCGCCGGGTACTGCATGGCGGTGAACAGCGTCCGGTCCAAGCGGATCCGACCGAGCCCCTGATCCATCTCGTACTTGTTGCGAGAATCCATCGGTGTTTCCACTACGACGTCGAGTTCCATGATGCCTCCCGACGGTGCAAGTCGGCTCGCGCCCTTCAGGAAACGCTGTCCGGGATCCAGACGCAACGACGTCGTACTTCGCACCAACTAGCAGCCGTTGGTGCCCGCGACGATCCGGGTGGAACCAGGTAAGGGCTTCGCGTGGGCTGTCCTGATGGTGAAGCGGTCGGGGTCGACGCCCAGCGCGCAGTCGGCGCGCTACCCCCTCGGTAGGCAACTGGGCTGCGCGACTTCGAAGCCTTAGCAATGCTCCGTTCGCCGGCGCATCCCCTCCCCCAGTGAGCGAGGATTTCTACAACAACAAGACCCACGCCCAAAACCACGAATCGGCACCCAGCAGGAGTCGCGGTGCTCCGAAGACACTTCATCCCGGCGGCCCAATCGCAGCACGGATTTCGTCCCCCGGTGCGCACGCGCTGACCGGCCAAGGTTTGACATGGTGTCGGGAGTCGGCTCGGAATCGCCGTCCCAGCCCGACGCTTCCTCCGACAGAGATGTTCGCTGCACGTCGCTGTGAGCGAATGATCCCCGCCTGGCAGCGCGTCGAGGTTGCCAACCTTACGCGCGGGCCGAGATCAAGGAGTCGACGATGACCCAACAACCGCCCTCCCCAGATGCCGGGGAGTCCTCACCCGTCGACAAACCGGCACGCAGACCGGCGGCCTCGTACGCCACGTACGGGGAAGCTGAGAACGCGGTGGACTACCTCGCCGACCAGCAGTTCCCGGTGGAACGGGTCGCGATCGTAGGTCACGACGTCAAGCTCGTCGAACAGGTGGTCGGCCGGATGAGCTACGGGCGGGCCGCGCTGCACGGCGCTAGCAGCGGTGCGGTGACCGGCGTGCTGATCGGCTGGATCTTTGGTTTGCTCAGTTGGATTGAGCCGCTGTTGACCAGCCTGACGCTGGCCGTGTACGGACTCGTATTCGGCGCCATCGTCGGAGCCGTGATCAGCTTGGTGACCTACGCTCTGCAAGGTGGACGCAGAGATTTCACCGCGGTGCAGCACATGGTGCCGAGCCGGTACGAGGTCCTCGTCGACACCGAAGTCGCTGACGAAGCCGCTCGGCTCCTCCAGCAGCGGGAAGGCACGTCGGGTGATGTCACGGGCCCACCGTCCTGACTGAACCACTTCGTCGCTGGCGTACGCGACTCGCCGCGGAACCAGCCAGCCAAACGCCCCTATCGACCGGTCCTCGGCCAGCTGCTGATCGATCTGGCGATCAAACCCCGAACTTGTGCGCAGTTCCCGCAACAACACCGCTGTCTCGCCCTCGAACCTCAGGTGGTCGAGCAATCGGCGAAACGATGCAGACACGCCAAGACTCCGGCTGCCCGGGCTGTTGACCGACACATCGTGTCTTCGCCGCGCAGGCGCTAGGTGTTCGCGACAGCCCACGTGCCGGTCAGCGCTGATCGTCAACGACTCGCCACGTTGCCGCCCCGGGTAGTCACGACTCGCCAACGACGTGCAGATCGGCTCCTGGCGCGCTAGGAGCTGTTTAGGAACCGATCTTGGTGAGGCTGCGGAGCCAGATGTCGATGGTGGCGACGTGCACGGTGGCTTCGTAGCGGAGGGCGAGT
>NZ_RSAA01000009.1 GCF_003931915.1 Saccharopolyspora rhizosphaerae
GGCCTGCTCCGCCCAGAACGCCTCACGATCGGCCTCGGCCTGCTCGTACAGCGCCGACGTGGCGTTGGCCTGCGCCGCGAATTCCTCAGACGGCGGGAATGTCCTGCTTTCCGTCAGCAGGTTGTCGAGCGTGTTGCTCTGCCCGTCGGGCTGGCTCATTGCTCAGAACCTCCCTGGAGATGTGAATGCAGTGCTAGAAGAACCGTAGTGCGATCTCGCTCACTGCAACAGAGGTTTCGCTTTATTGGTTCAGACCAATCGGTCACATCGGACTTGATCAGCACTGCCACGTCCTAGGTCCGACGTCGGACCCGGAGCGTTGTGCTGCGCTGACGCTGGGTTCACCGGGTGCGATCCGATCGCCACTGTGGCACAACTCGCACGTGGGCCGCTCGTCGGGGCTCGCAGCGCAGGCCGGTAGCGTCTGGACCGTGAACGACACGCCATCGCTGGCACCGCTGCTGGAACTCGACGGAGTCGCCGACGCGGTGGCCGCTGCGCGCGCCGCCATCGACGAGGTGCACCGGCACCCGGCCAACCGGCGCGGCTGGCCGACCACCGCCGCCGAAGCCTCGGTGCGCGCGGCCCGCGCCTCGGCCGCAGTCGCCGGTGGTGCCACCGAAATCCCGGAGTCCGGCGAGGTCAGCGACCCGCTGCTGGCCGGTTCGCTGCGCGTCGCCGAAGCCATGGGCACCTTGCTGCCGACCTGGCAGCGCGCGCCCCGGCAGGCGCTGGCCCGGATGCACCTGCTCGCCGCCAGCGATCTCGTCGACGACCCCGAGCAGCTCGGCCGCCCGCAGGCCGACCCGGTGATCTCCGAGCGTCTGGACCTGCTCAGCGAGATCGTCATCGAGCCGAAGGCGCACGGCGCCGGCCCGGTGCTGGCGGCCGTGGTGCACGGCGAGCTGCTCGCGCTGACCCCGTTCGGCCAGGCCGACGGCGTCATCGCGCGTGCTGCCGCGAGGCTGGCCGTCATCGGCAGCGGACTGGACCCCAAGGGCCTGGTCGTGCCGGAGGTCGCCTACTTCCGCAGGCAGGAGGACTACACCGAGCGCGCCCTGGGCTTCGCCACCGGCGAGCCCGACGCGGTCGCCGCCTGGGTCGTCCACTGCTGCTCGGCGCTGGAGGCCGGTGCTCGCGAGGCGGCGTCGATCGCCGACGCCGTCCAGGAGGGATGACGGTGAAGAAGGTCCTCATCGACTGCGACCCCGGCATCGACGACGCCCTGGCGCTCGCGCTGGCCCAGGGTGATCCGCGGCTGGAGGTCGTGGGCATCACCGCGGTCGGCGGCAACGTCCCGCTGGAGTTCACCACCGAGAACGCGCTGCGGTTGCGCGACTTCTACGGCATGACCGCGCCGGTGGCGCGGGGTGCCGGCCGGCCCCTGGTGCGCGAGGGCATCGACGCCGGCAACGTGCACGGGGCGATGGGTCTGGGCGACGTCGTGCTGCCCGCGACCGCCACCGAGCTGGACCCCCGGCACGCGGTGGACCTCATCATCGAGACGCTGGCCGCCGCTCCTGGCGAGATCAGCCTGGTCGCGACGGGCCCGTTGACCAACATCGCGCTCGCAGTGCGCAAGGAACCGCGGATCGTGGACTGGGCCGCCGAGTTCGTGATCATGGGCGGCGCCTACACGCGCGGCAACCGGACCCCGGCCGCCGAGTTCAACGTCATGGCCGACCCGGAGGCCGCGGCCGTGGTGTTCGAGGCGGGCTGGACCACGGTCATGGTCGGGCTCGACCTCACCCACCAGGCCCGCGCGAACGCCGAGGTCCGCCGCCGGTTCGTAGGACTCGGCAGGCTCGAGTCGGAGCTGCTCACGCCGTGCCTCGACTTCTACGGGCGGTTCCCCACCTACCAGGAGCTCGGGCCCGCGATCCACGACGCGTGCGCGGTCGCGCACGTCATCGACCCGGGCCTGATGGACGCCGTCCCCGCTCGCGTGGACGTCGAGACGCAGGGGCGCTACACGTCCGGCATGACGGTCACCGACTTCTCGGCGCCGCCCGAGTTCCGCAACGCCCTGGTCCCGACCACCCTGGACCGGGAGCGCTTCTGGGACCTCATGACCGAAGCGTTCACCGTCATCGCCAAGTCGATGGCCTGACGCCGCCGACGCGGTTCCCGCGCCGGCGGCCTCGTGCTCAGGACTCCAGGGCGCGCAGCGCGTCGCGGACTTGGCCGTCGGCCACCGCGAGGGCGGCCGCGGACCGTTCGACGTCGGCGCCGGAGAGCAGGTGGACCAGGGCCGTCTTGAGGTCGTCGCCCGCCGCGGTCAGCGCCTCGGCGCACGCGCTCTCGGAGGCACCGGTGGCCTCCTGCAGGATGTTGATCGTGCGTCCGCGCAGCTTGGCGTTGGTCGCCAGCATGCTGACCATGAAGTTCGAGTACACCCGCCCCAACTTGATCATCACGGTCGTGGAGAACGCGGTGAGCACGAGCTTCTGCGCGGTGCCGGCCTTCATCCGGGTCGACCCGCTGATCGGCTCGGGGCCGGTGTCGGCCGCGATGACCACGTCGGCCGGGACCTCACCCGGGTTCGGGTTCGAGGTCAGCAGCGCGGTGGTCGCGCCCACCTCCTTCGCCGCGGCCAGGGCCGAGAGCACGTAGGGCGTCCGGCCGGACGCGGCTAGGCCGAGCACGAAGTCCTTGTCCGATCCCTGCGCGCGGATCTCGCGAGCGCCGGCGTCCTCGTCGTCCTCGGCGTTCTCCACCGCCTGCTGGTAGGCCTCGGGACCGCCCGCCTGGTGGGCGATGAACCAGTCCGGAGGGGCGTTGAAGGTCGGGATCAGCTCGGCGGCGTCGAGCACGGCCAGCCGGCCCGAGGTGCCGGCGCCGACGTAGTGCACCCGGCCACCGGAACGCAGCGCGGTCACCGCGAGGTCCACGGCCTCCGCCAGCTCCGGCAGCACGCGGCCGACCGCTTCGGGCACCGTGCGGTCTTCGCGGTTGAGCAGCTGCAGGATGTCCAGCGTCGGCAGCAGGTCGATGTCGCGGGTGTGGGGGTTGGTCTGCTCGGTCGGTGATGCGACGCGGATCGCGTGATCCCGGCTCAAATCATGCCTCCTGATTCGGTTGTTCGAGGCCGGCCTGGAGAGCGCGCATCACGCCTCTTTGTGCCGGCGCCGATCGGGGCGACTGCCGAGGCGATGTCCGGAGACCGCCTCGCGCGTCGCTTCCAGCGCCGTTCTGGTCTGCTCCAGGTGCCGCTGCGCGACACCGATGAACAAGCAGTCGATCACGGTCAGCTGTCCGATCCGGCTGGCCATGGCGCCGGACCGGTAGGTCGTTTCGCGGACCGCGGTGGTCAGCACGTGGTCGGTGATCTCGGTGATCGGCGAGCGCGCGAAGTTGGTGATCGCGCCCGTCGTGGCGCCGTGCCGCTTGGCCTCGCGCAGCGCCTCGACGGTCTCGGTGGTGGCGCCGGTGTGCGAGATGCCGATCGCGACGTCGCCGGGTTGCAGCACGGCGGCGGAGGTCAGCGCGTTGTGGGTGTCCGACCAGGCGAAGCTGACCAGCCCGATGCGGTGCAGCTTCTGCTGCAGGTCCAGGGCGACGAAGGCGCTGGCGCCGACCCCGTAGACGTCGATGCGCCGGGCGCCGGACACGGCGTCCACCAGCGCGTTCAGCGAAGTCGGGTCGAGCTGGCCGGCGGTTTCCTCGACGGCCTTGGAATCCGCGTAACCGACCTTGGAGATGATCTGCCCGATGCTGTCGTCCGGGCGGATGTCACCGCCCAGCTCCCGGTCGCGGGTGGACGTGCGCGCGGTGTCGGCGGCCAGGGCGATGCGCAGGTCGGGGTACCCGCCGACGCCGATGGCCTTGCAGAACCGGGTCACGGTCGTCTCGCTGGTCCCGGCGGCCTCGGCGACTTCGGTGATGCTGCGGCGCGAGATCGAGGCCGGGTCGGCGAGCACGATGTTGGCCACGCGCTGCTCGGCCCGAGCGAGTCCGGGCAGCAGCGAGCGAATCTTCACGAGGGGGCTTCCCTCGCTCGATTCAGTGGAGATCTCTGAAGTGGCCATGTGGGAAACTTACTAACTGGTTCTCGTGCAGGTCAACACATCTCTTCAAGGTCCGTCGGGTAGACGGGTCGTGCCTGTGTCCAGGTTGCACGACTCGTCGGATGTTCGGTGGGGACCAACGACCCGAACGTCGAGATCGACATCTACACCTCCTCGGCGCGTGCCCGCCGCGCGACGCCGTCATCTGGCTGGAACGCGCCTCGCAACTGCCCGAAACATCTCGCGCGGACACTGCCGGACGCACGCGCGTTCGACAGAGGAGGGACGGGATGGTCGTCGACCCACCGCGCGAGGGCACTTCGCGCGACCAAGCCGTGCGGGAAACTCTGGAGGACTACACCCTGCGGTTCGCCCCGCGCAGCTACCGCCGTTGGAAACCCGGCGTGGTGGCCACGACCGCGCTGGGCGGCATCGCCTACCTCGCCGACTTCTCCATCGGTGCCGGCATCGGCCTGAGCTACGGCACGGTCAACGCCCTGCTGGGGATCCTGCTCGCGGCGGTGATCATCTTCGCGACCGGTGCGCCGCTGGCCTACTACGGCGCCCGCTACAACATCGACCTCGACCTGATCACGCGCGGCGCCGGGTTCGGCTACTACGGCTCGGTGCTGACCAGCGTCATCTTCGGCAGCTTCACGTTCATCTTCTTCGCCACCGAGGGCGCGATCATGGCGCAGGGCCTGCACGTCGGGTTCGGGGTGCCGCTGTGGCTGGGATACCTGATCACGACGCTGGTGGTGGTCCCGCTCGTCGTCCACGGCATGAAGACGCTCAGCGCGCTGCAGGTGTGGACGACCCCGCTGTGGCTGCTGCTCATGGTCGGCCCGATCGGCTACCTGGTGGTCGTCGACCCGGTCTCGGTGAGCCGCTGGCTGGCCTTCACCGGCGAGGCGGGCGGGGGCGTCAGCGCCGCATCGGTGGTGCTCGGCGCGGGCGTGGCGCTGTCCCTGATGGCGCAGATCGGCGAGCAGATCGACTACCTGCGGTTCATGCCGCCGCGCACGGCGGCCAACAAGCGCTCGTGGTGGCTGTCGACGCTGGTGGCAGGCCCGGGCTGGGTCGTGTTCGGCGCGGTCAAGCAGGCCACCGGGGCGTTCCTCGCGTTCTTCATCATGGGCGCGGCCGGAGCCGCGGCGACCGAACCGGTGCAGCAGTTCACGGGCATCTACGAGCTGTTCGCGCCCTGGTGGCTCGCGGTCCCGCTCGCCGTGGTGCTGGTGGTGCTCAGCCAGGTCAAGATCAACGTCACCAACGCCTACTCCGGCTCGCTGACCTGGACGAACTCGTTCACGCGGGTCACCAAGCGCTACCCGGGCCGGATCACTTTCGTGCTGGCCAACCTCGCGGTCGCGCTCGTGCTGATGGAGGCGAACATGTTCGCCTTCCTCAACTCCGTGCTGAGCTTCTACGCCAACTGCGCGATCGCCTGGGTGTGCACGGTGGCCGCCGACATCGTGATCAACAAGTTCGTGCTGCGGCGGTCGCCGGTGGAGCCCGAGTTCCGCCGCGGCATGCTGCACGCGGTGAACCCGGTGGGCGTGACGGCCTTCCTGGCCTCGGCGATCCTCTCGATCGCGATGTACTTCGGAACCTTCGGCGACGCCGTCCAGCCCTTCTCACCGATCGCGGCCGTGCTCATCGCGGTGGTCCTGACGCCGGTGATGGCCGTCGTGACCCGCGGCCGGTACTACCTGCGCCGCACCGACGACGGCATCGCCGAGCCCCGCTTCGACGCCGACGGCACCCCGGCCGCGACCGCGCACACCTGCGACTACTGCCTGCAGGACTTCGAGCGGCCGGACGTGCTGGCCAGCGCCGAACCGGGGAAGGTCATCTGCTCGCTGTGCGTGAGCACCGACCGGACCGGGGAGCTGGTGCTCCCGGCCACGTAGATGAGGTGCTCACCGCGGGGCCGGGGCCCACCCCTGCAGCTGCAGCCGGCCGGAGTCGCGCTCGGAGTCCAGCAGCGTGCGGTGGTCGTCGCTGGCCTTGAGGCCGTCGACGTTCACGCCCCGGCCCTCGTACTGGTCGTCGACGGCGTACCGCCAGCGCAGCTGGACCCTGTCGCCCGGCCCGGACGGCACCTGGCCGCTGACCTTCCACCAGGACCGGTGCCCGTACCCCGCCAGCGCCTGCTGCGGTCCCTCCGGCGCGCCGGGGCCGGACGCCGTCAGCGGCACCGGGCGCCAGTTGACCCCGTCGGTGCTGGACTCGACGACGAGCGAGTCGGCGCCGTCGGCGTCCCGCTGGGTGTCCACGAACGCGTTGAAGGACACCTCCAGCGGCCCCTCGGGCGGACCCAGCGGCTCGGTGGTCAGCGTCGCGTTCCGGGGTGCGTGGAACGAGTCCCGTCCCTGGCGCGGGAACACCGCCAGGGCGCGGGCCAGGCCCTGCGCGAGCTCCTGGCGGGCGCGGTTGTTGGACCCCCACTCCCGCGACGGGTGCACCCGGTTGGTCAGCAGCACCGCCAGCGACCGCGAGGCCGGGTCGATGACCAGCGACGTCCCGGTGTAGCCGGTGTGCCCGGCGGTGCGCGGAGCGCTGAGCCCGGCCATGTACCAGCGCTGGTCGAGCTCGAAGCCGAGACCGTGCGCGTTGCCCGGGAACTCGGTGTTGTAGTCGGTGAGCATCTTCTCGACGGCGCGCTCGGACAGGATGCGGGTGCCGCCGTAGGCGCCACCGTTGAGCAGCGCTTGGCCGAGCGTCGCGAGGTCGTCGGCGGTGGAGAACACCCCGGCCTGACCGGCGACGCCGCCCAGCGCCCAGGCGTTCTCGTCGTGCACCTGGCCGCGCACCATGCCGCGCGGCGGGTCGGACTGGAACTCGGTCGCCGCGATGCGGTGCAGCTTCGACGCCGGCGGGTTGTAGCCGGTGTCGGTCATGCCGAGCGGTTCGGTGATCCACTGCTGGACCACCTGGTCCAGCGGGTGCCCGGTGACCCGCTCGACCAGCAGGCCGAGGGTGATCATGTTCGGGTCGGAGTACTCGTAGTGCGTGCCCGGCGGGTGCTCGGGGGTCAGCGCCATGATCGACGGAACGCGCTGCTCCGGCGGCAGCTTCCACAGCTTGACCTCGGCCTGCAGCCCGGAGGTGTGGGTGAGCAGCTGCTCGACGGTGATGTCCTGCTTCCCGTTGGTGCCGAATTCGGGCAGGTGCTCGGCGACCGGGTCGTCCAGCGAGATCGTGCCGTCGTCGACGAGCTGCAGCGCGGTGATCGAGGTGAACAGCTTGCTGATCGAGGCGACGTCGAAGATCGTGTCGGTCCGCATCGGCTCCCGGTCCTGCGGGGGCAGCTCGGTGCCCTGGCCGTCGGCGTAGCGCAGCTGCTCACCGGCAGCGGTGCGGCTGACGACCACGCCGTCGTGCGCGAGCAGACCCACGGCCCCGGCGTACATCGGGTGCTCCAGGTCCGGGGTCTTCTCGGTCCACGCCGCCAGCTTCCGCCAGGCGTCGTCGATCGGTTCCGGGTCGAGCCCGATCCCGGAGGGCGTGCCGTCCTGCAGCAGCGTCTCGGCGGGAGCGAACCCGTCCTGCGGGCGGTCGAAGTGGCCCGCAGCGCGTCCCGTGGCCGCTGCGGACGACCCGGTCAGCGCGGTGAGCGACAGCAGCGCCACGGCCGCCAGAACGGTCTTGCCCATGAGCCCCCCTCAGCGGTACAGCAGGTACGGATCGCGTTGCCGGCGGAAGTCGACGACGTCCTGCCGCCAGGATTCGGTGATCTCGCCGACGTCGGCACCTGCGTCCACCATGCCGCGCAGCTCGTCGGAGCCGGACAGCTTGTCGACCATCCCATCGTCGCGCCAGCCGAACAGCTGAGGGTAGAGCCGCCGGGCTGTGACCAACATCGCAACCGCGACCTGGATCGGGTCGAGATCACCCGTGCGGTGGAGCTGCACGCCACCGCAGGTCTGCTGGGCGTGCTTGGAGAAGGTCGGGACGAAGTAGGTCTCGCGGAACCGGACGCCCTCCAGCGAGAGCCCGTTGAGCTCCTCGGCCCACTTCCAGTCCACGCCGGGAGCCCCGATGATCTCGAACGGTCGGGTCGTGCCGCGCCCCTCGGACCAGGTGGTGCCTTCGAACAGTCCCGTGCCCGGGTACACCGCGGCCGTGTCGGGGGTGGGCATGTTGGGGCTGGGCGGAACCCACGGCAGACCGGTGTCGGCGGTGCGCCCCTCCCAGTCCTCCACCCGGATGACGGTGAGCTCGGGCAGCGGGGCGGGCAGGTGCACGCGGTCGAACATCCGGGCCAGCTCGCCCACGGTCATGCCGTGCTGCTGCACGATCGGCAGCTCGCCGACGCCGGAGGCGAACCGCGGGTCCAGCGTCGGCCCGGAGACCAGCGGCCCCACCGGGTTGGGCCGGTCCAGCACCACGAACCCCAGGCCGAGCTGCTGCGCGGCCTGCATGGCCTTGTACATCGTCCAGATGTAGGTGTAGAAGCGCGCGCCGACGTCGGCGATGTCGAAGACGACCTGCTCGACGCCGGCCTTGCGGAACAGCTCGGCGAGCTTGCCCTCGTCGACGCCGTAGGCGTCGTAGACCGGCACGCCGGTGCGCGGGTCGCGGTAGTCGCCCTCGGAACCGCCTGCCTGCGACGTACCCCGGAACCCGTGCTCGGGGCCGAAGACCGCCGCGATGTCCAGCCCGCCGCGCGCGTGCATCACGTCCACCAGGTGGTCGAGGCTGGAGAGCACGCCGGTCGGGTTGGTGACGATGCCGAGCCTGCGCCCGGCGAGGTCGGAGAAGCCCCGCCCGGCCAGCACGTCCGCGCCGGTGCGCACCTTCCCGGGCGCGAGCTGCGCCGGCTTGGCCGCGCAGGCCGCGCTGGAAGCCACGCCGACCGCCGAGGCCGTCAGCGCCGAGGCGGTCAGGAAGCGCCGCCTGCCCATTCCGCTCATGTGGTTCACCAGGTCAGTCCGAATCCGAAGGGGTACCTGTCGCTTCCAGGCCTACCAGGTTCGGGGACCGCGACGGGCAGCTTCCCAGCAGGCGCGTTCTCGCCGAAGAGGACCTTGGCGACCGACTCCATGGCGACCGGCTTGTCCGAGTAGCTGGCGATCCAGGCCGGGACGTCGACGTAGGCCGCGTCGTAGGGGTCGCGGGTGGCCACGGCGACCACCGGCTTGCCGGTCTGCTGCAGGGCGCGCACCAGGTCGAGCTGACCGGCGTTGTCCTGGTTCCACGCGGCGCTGGTGAGCACCACGGCGACGTCGTGCGACTTCGCCTGCGCGACGGCCTGGTCGATCTGCTCCTGCGTCGGCTGCAGCCCGGTGGCCAGTGCCGAGCTCTGCGCGCCGCGCGCTCGCACCGAGTCCGACAGCGCCGCGGTGCCCTTCTCGGTCGCGCCGGTGACGAAGACCCGGCCCGGCGACTTCAGCGGCAGCGCTGCGTCGTTGCGCAGCAACGTCGTGGTGCGGTCGGTGATCTGCTGGGCCTCGGCCCGGTGCTGCCGGTTGCCGACGACCGAGTCGACAGCGGAGACGTCGACGAACGGGTTGGCCAGCACACCGCGGGACTCCTTGAGCTTGAGCACGCGCGACACGCTCTCGTCGATGCGCTGCTCGGTGAGCCGCCCGTCGCGGACCGCGGCGATCACGCCGTCGATGGCGACCTGCAGGTTCTGCGGCATCAACATCACGTCCGCGCCGGCCTGCAGCGCCAGGACCGGGATCTCGGCGTCGGGGTGCTGCTGGCGGACGCCCTCCATCTGCAGCGAGTCGGTGAACACCACGCCCTGGTAGCCGAGCTCCTGGCGCAGCATCCCGGTCAGCACGTTCGGCGCCAGCGTCGCGGGCTCACCGGAGTCGTCGAGCTTGGGGACGACGATGTGCGCGCTCATCACCGAATCCACGTCGGCGGCGATGGCCTCCTTGAACGGGGGTGCGTCCAGCTGCTCCCACTGCTCGCGGTCGTGCTCGATGACGGGCAACGCGGTGTGGCTGTCGGTGTTGGTGTCGCCGTGGCCGGGGAAGTGCTTGACCGAGGCCGACACGCCCTCGCCCGCGGGCTGGGCGTCCTCGTACCCGCGCACCTGGGCGGCGGTGAACTCGGCGGCCAGTGCCGGGTCGGAGGCGAACGAACGCACGCCGATCACCGGGTTCGCGGGGTTGACGTTGACGTCACCGCTCGGCGCGAAGTTCATGTTCAGTCCCATGGCCCGCAGTTCGGTGCCGGTGATGGCCGCCGACCGCTCGGCGTCCTGCGGGTTGCGCCCGGCACCGAGCGCCATGTTGCCGGGCAGCTGGGTGGCCGGCTCGGTGATCCGCGTGACCTGCCCCTGCTCCTGGTCGGTGGAGATCAGCAGCGGTACCCGGGCCCCGGACCCGGTGGCGGCGCTTTGCAACCCGTTGGACAGCTCGGCGATCTGCTTCGGCTCGTAGAGGCTGTTCGACCAGGTGAAGTGGATGATCCCGCCGAGGTGGTACTTCTCCACGACCTGCGCCGGGGTGTCGACGCCGAACTCCTCCCGGTTCACGGGATCCGGCGTGTCGGCGGTGCGGCCGTAGGCGTAGGTGACGAACAGCTGCCCGACCTTCTCCTCGAGCGTCATCTCCCGCAGCAGTTCGTCCGCGCTCCGGGCGCGGGATTCCCAGGCGCTTCCGGTGGTGGTCAGCGCGGTGGCGCCGACGGCCAGTGCGCTCAACGCGATGAAGGCACGTCGAGTTCGGGTCCGCAATGCCACGTCGGCCTCCCACCGAGAACTGTTCACCATGAACGTGTTGGAACTAGCAAATTACTCACCGTCACTGTGGAGGTCAACGTTCATGATCGGTGCGTGCGGCCGCGTTTTCCAAGGTGGTTGCGCAGGAAGGGTGATGCGCTGCTGTTCCCCCGCGCACCAGCGGAAGGGAGGGTTCCGGGACTGCACCGGGGTTCGCGCGCAAAAGAGCGGCGCCCGTTGGTCGGGCGCCGCCCCCTCGCGCGAGCACTTGGGTTACCAAGCGTGCTGTTCGTCGTAACTTTCGGGCTAGGCGTCCGGCGTCCCGGTACGCAACCCTGTGCACGACAGCCTTATCTGCGGCGACGCGTGGGTTCTCCAAGTCTCGCGCGCGGAGCCTGAGTCGGGGTGGACGCTACTTCTCCTCCGTAACGTCCCTGGCCAACCAGGGTCCGCACCTCCCTTTGTAGACCGTGATGCCCCTCACTGCAAGGGTTCTTCAGGGCGAACCACAGCCCTGGTCACCAGCGGATTCGTTCACCGACGGCGACGCCATGCGCGGAGGCCCCACCAGGTGGCGCCGGCGGCGGCCACCGCCCCGATCCCGACGCCCGCGGCGGTGACGGCCGCGCGTGACGGGGTGGGGATCCGGGCGCGCAGCGAGACAGGGTGCTCGAAGGTCAGCGTCGGCCAGCCGCGCTGCACCGCTTCCTTGCGCAGCCCGCGGTCCGGGTTGATGACGGTGGGGTGGCCGACGGCTTCGAGCAGCGGCATGTCGCTCAGCGAGTCCGTGTAGGCGTACGACTCGCTGAGGTCGAAGTCGTGCTTCTCGGCCAGCTCCCGCGCGGCGACCGCCTTGTTCTCCCCGGAGCAGTAGAAGTCCACCTCACCGGTGTAGCGACCTTCGGAGACGACCATGCGGGTCCCGAACCAGTGGTCGGCGCCGAGGAGCTTGGCGATGGGCGCGACGACTTCCTGCCCGGACGCCGACAGCACGACGATCTCGTGGCCCTGGTCCTGGTGGTCGGCGATGAGCTGGGTCGCCTCCTTGTAGACGAGCGGGTCGACGATGTCGTGGAGGGTTTCCTCGACGATGGCGTTGACCTGCTCGACGTCCCAGCCGGTGCACAGCGAGGTGATGTGGGCGCGCATCCGGTCCATCTGGTCCGCGTCGGCGCCGGCGAGCATGAAGACGAACTGCGCGTAGGCGCTCTTGAGCACCGCACGGCGGTTGATCAGCCCTTCCTGGAAGAACGGACGGCTGAAGGCGAGCGTGCTCGACTTGGCGATGATCGTCTTGTCCAGGTCGAAGAACGCGGCCACGCGGCGTCCGGAAGCGGCGGCGGGGTTCGCGGGCTCAGTCACGTCGACAGCATACGAGCCGTTCGCCTGCAGCATTCCCAGGCCGAAACCTCCCGGGTGTCCCCGGCCGGCGAGGCGGCCCGCACGATGACGTTCCGAACGAAAGCGATCTTTCACGCACCGTGCGGCGCCAGGAACGTTGCTCGCCGTCGGGATGGGTTTATTGCCACGAATGAATGGATTTCGCCAGGTATCGGGCACTGAGAGCAAAGGCGTTCCCTCAAATGGACGGGAGGCATTGCAGGGGATCTGCGAGATAGAGTGGTGGGAGTCCGGCATGACCGGACCAGTTCAGCTCGACCCCCCGGAGCTGAACTACGACGACCCCCGCCCCTCCCCCCTGGCGGGGGTCGTCCCGCATCCAGCTCCCACCTGCGCGAAGTGCGTGCCCGCGCAACAGTTTCCGGGCCAACGAGAAGTGAATTCGCCGGTTCCGGTGCGACCTCGCGTAACCCTTTCGGGTCGGCGGAGTTGTCCACAGCGAAGGGGTTCCTCCACAGATTTCAGAAATCGCTTGGAGATCGGCCCGGCACCCGGTCATTTTGGACGACGAGCGGCCATTCGCGGCACAACGCTCCTTCTTCCGGCCGACCCGGAAGTGGTTTTTCCTCCGAAAAGTCCTGATCCCGGGGAGCCGACATGTTCGCCGCCCAACCGCCCACCCCCGAAAACGCGCACCCGTTGCTGGTGGTGCGCGATGCCGAACTCGCGGAGGAGGTCACCCGCCTCGCGGCCGCCTCGGGCAGCGAGCTCGAGCGCGCGCCACGGCTGCTGCCGACGGCGTGGCGCACGGCGCCGCTGGTGCTGCTCGACGAGCCCACCGCGGTGACCTGCGCCGACCGGGCCTTGCCACGCAGGCGCGGTGTCGCGCTGGTGTGCCGGGCGACCGACGAGAGCGTGTGGCGGACGGCTTTCGGCATCGGGGCCGAGCGGGTGCTGACCCTGCCCGCGGACGAACCCGAGCTGATCGAGCTGCTCGCCGACGCCGTCGACGCGCCGGTGGGTGAGGGGCGCGTGCTGGCGGTCCTCGGCGGCTGCGGAGGCGCGGGTGCGTCGGCGCTGGCCACTGCGGCATCCGTCGTCGCCGCCCGTTCCGGCGGCCGATCGCTGCTGGTCGATTGCGATCCGCTCGGTGGCGGCCTGGACCTCGCGCTCGGGTTGGAGCGCGAGGAGGGGCTGCGCTGGTCCGGGCTGTCGGTCGGCGCCGGTCGGCTCGGGTCCGCGACGTTGCGCCGAGCCCTGCCGAAGAAGCGCGTGGGGCCGGGTGAGCTCGCCGTCCTGGCCTGCGACCGCGACCGGCCTCCGAGCGGCCTGACGCCCGAAGGCGTGCGCGCGGTGCTCGGTGCGGGGCGCAGGTCGGGCGCGACGGTGGTTTGCGACCTGCCGCGCAGTCCGAGTTCGGCCGATGGCCCGGTCCTCGGTGACGCCGAGCTGGCGGTCGTCGTGGTGCCCGCAGAAGTGCGCGCCTGCGCGGCGGCGGCGCGGGTCGTCTCCGCGGTGACCGAACGTGCCGGATGCCCGGTCCGGCTGGTGGTGCGTGGCCCGTCCCCGGGCGGTCTGAGACCGCGTGACGTGGCGCGCGCTGCCGGTGCGCCGGTGCTCGCCACGATGCGACCACAGCCGCGCTTGGCCGCCGCCGTCGACCGCGGCGACCTCGTCTCCGCGGCGCACCGGCGCAGTCCGCTCGCGACCGCGGCCGACGCCGCGCTCACCGAACTCGCCGCCGTGGAGTCGCCGACCAGGCGCTGACATCCGCACACCCCGAAGGCCGATCCGCGCTCGATCGGCCATGCCGTCCTGCCGTTCTGCGGCCGGAGGAAGGAAGGCTCGTCATGACCGTGGACGGAGAACTGCTGGCCCGTGTGCGGAACCGGTTGGTGGGCAACGGTTCCGCGCTGCACCCCGCCGCCGTCGCTGATGCCGTCCGCGCCGAGTCCGACGGCCTGGTGGCCGACGCCGACGTGCTCTCCGCACTGCGCCTCGTGCAGCAGGAGTGCTCCGGCGCGGGCGTGCTGGAACCTCTGCTGGACGACCCGGAGACCTGCGACGTGCTGGTCACCGCACCCGAAGAGGTCTGGGTCGACCGCGGCGACGGCCTGCGCCGGGCGCGGGTGCGCTTCCCCGACGAGGACTCGGTGCGCCGGCTCGGGCAACGCCTCGCGATGTCCACGGGGCGGCGGCTCGACGACGCCCAACCGTGGGTCGACGCCTGGCTGCCGCAACGCGGCGCACGCGCGGTCCGCCTGCACGCCGTGCTGCCCCCGGTCGCCGGCGACGGGACCTGCATCTCACTGCGCGTGCTGCGGCCCGCCGCCCACGACCTCGCCGCGCTGCACCGGGCCGGGACCTTCGACGACCGGATGTGCGCCGTGCTGCGGGAGATCGTGACGCGCAGGCTCGCCTTCCTGATCACCGGCGGCACCGGCAGCGGCAAGACGACGCTGCTGGCGGCGATGCTCGGCGAGGTCCCCGACCGCGAGCGCATCATCTGCGTCGAGGAGGCCGCCGAGCTGCGGCCCCGGCACCCGCACGTGGTGCGTCTGCTGACCCGGCCACCGAACGTCGAGGGTGCGGGCGAGATCGGCGTGCGCGACCTGGTGCGGCAGGCGCTGCGGATGCGACCGGACCGGCTCGTCGTCGGCGAGGTGCGCGGCGCCGAGGTGCGCGAGCTGCTCGCCGCGCTCAACACCGGGCACGACGGAGGTGGCGGCACGCTGCACGCCAACTCGCCGCGCGAAGTCCCGGCTCGGGTGGAGGCGCTGGCCGCGCTCGGCGGCCTCTCGCGCGAGGCCCTGCACAGTCAGCTCGCCGCAGCGGTCCAGGTCGTGCTGCAGGTGCGGCGCCGACGTCTCGCGGCGATCGGCGTGCTGCACCGATCGGGAGAGCAGGTGAGCGTTCGCCCCGCCTGGGACGCCGACGAGGGGTGGGGAGTCGGGCGGACCGAGCTCGCGGAGCTGCTGGAGGCCCGGGGAGGTGCGTTGCCGTGCTGATCACCAGCGCCCTGCTCGCGGCCGCCGGGCTGGTCTGCTGGCCGATCGCCACCAACCGCCACCGGCTCCCCGGAGCTGTGCGTGCACCACTCGGGCTGCCGAGCCCGACACGCCTGCTGCCGCTGGCGGCGGGACTCGCCGGATGGGTTCTCGCAGGTCCGGCAGGCCTGTGCGCGGCGATGGCGTTGACCCTCCTGGCGGGGCGGTACCTCCGCGAACGTCGGACCGAGCAGCGGGAACTCGCGCTGGACGAGGAGTTCGCCGACGCGCTGCGGCTGCTCGTGACGCAGCTGCGGGCCGGAGCACATCCCGCCGCCGCGGCCGAAGGGGCCGCGGCGGACGCCGGCCCCGGCGTGTCGGGGATCTTCCGGGACCTGGCGGCAACCGCGCGGCTCGGCGGCGACGTCAGCGCGCTCACCGGACGACCACGGGCCCAGGTGGACCGGTTGGTCCGGGCTTGGGAGCTGGCCGAGCGGCACGGTGTCGCACTCGCGGAACTGCTGGACTCGTTGCGCCACGACGTCGAGCGACGGACGGCGTTCCGCCGGTCGGTCGCAGCGAAGATGGCCGGTCCCCGCGCCACCGCCGGCGTGCTCGCCGTGCTCCCGGCACTGGGCCTGACCTTCGGTCAGGCCGCCGGGGCAGCACCGCTCGCCGCCTTCGGCAGCGGTGCGGCCGGTCAGCTGCTGCTGCTCCTCGGCGTCGCGCTGCTGACCACAGGCGTCCTGTGGAGCTCCCGGTTGACGCGATCGGTGGTGCGCTGGTGAGCCAGGTGTTCGCCCTGCTCTCGGCGGCTGCGGCGGTGCTGCTGCTCCCGGTGCCCACCACCCGGTACCGGCTGCACCGGCCCCGACCACGCGCGCTCCGGAGGACCCGCCCGCTGCGGGAGGAGCGAGCCGACCCGCTGGTGCTCGCCGCCGGGTGGGACCTGCTGGCCGTGGGGATGCGGGCCGGCCTGCCGGTTCCGGTGATCGTGCGGGCGGTGGCCGTCGAAGTGGGCGGCACCGCGCGGCGAACGCTCGACGGGGTCGCCCAGCACCTCGCGCTCGGCTCGGACGCGGCCACCGCGTGGGAACCGGCGTTGCGCGATCCCGACACCGCCGAACTCGCTCGTGCGGCCCGGAGAACCGCGCGCACCGGCAGCGCGCTCGCCGACGTGGCGGCCGAACTCGCCGAACGGTCCCGTTCGCGCAGCTCGGAGCTGGCCGAGGCGCGAGCCCAGCGCTGTGCCGTGTGGATCTCGGCTCCGCTCGGGCTGTGCTTCCTGCCGGCGTTCCTGTGCTTGGGAGTGGTCCCGGTCGTGCTCGGCATGCTCGACCGGCTCCCGATCGATCCATTGTAGACGGATGATGATGAGGAGGAGGAAGATGCGGAACCTGATCCGGCGGCTGGTGGGCGCCCTGGCCGGGGACGACGGCATGTCCACGGCGGAGTACGCGGTCGGCACGCTCGCCGCGGTGGCGTTCGCGACCACCTTGTACGCGGTGGTGACGAGCGGATCGGTCGAGACGGCGCTGACCGAGCTCGTCCAGCGCGGACTGCAGGGAGCCGGCACGTGAACGACCGCGGGTCGGTGACCGTCGAGGCGGCGCTGGGAGTCTGCTCTCTGGTCGCGGTCTTCGGGCTGCTGCTGGCCGGTGCCGCGGCCGTGCTGGGGCAGCTGCGCTGCCAGGACGCGGCGGTCGAGGCCGCCCGTCTGCTCGCCCGCGGTGATGCGCCACGGGCCGAGCGGGCGGTGCGCATGATCGCGCCGGTCGGTGCGCGCTACGACCACGTGCTCCGCGGTGACCAGGTCGAAGTCCAGGTGAGCACGGGTTGGCTGCGCGCCGGGGCCGTGGCCGTCCTCGAACCCGGGGAGGTCCGGTGAACGACCGGGGCTCGGCGTCGGTGCTCGCCGCGGTGTTGACGCTCGTCGTGCTGGTCCTGCTGTGGTGGCTGATCCAGCTCGGTGCGGTCACCACAGCCCGGCACCGCGCCGAGGGTGCCGCCGACCTCGCCGCGCTGGCCGCCGCCGCGCACGCGATCGGTGGCCCCGAAGGCGCCTGCGCGCACGCCGAACGGGTGGCGAAGGGGATGCGGAGCCGGTTGACCGGCTGCGCGCTGACCGGTCGGGAGGTCCGCGTCGAGGTCGTCGCCGAGCTGCCGGGACCGCTGGTCGGCGGGGAACCGCCCAGCGCACGGGCTCGCGCCGGGCCCGCGGCCGGGTGAGCCGCGCGTATCACACCGGGTGTACGACGAACGGTCGGTGAACGGTCCGGGTCGCGGAGGAGCGGTCGACGGACCGTCACCTGGACGGACCCGGGCAGGTCGCGATCTTTCAGCGCGTGTGTTCGCCCTTTCACGTTCGTCGCCGCCGAACGACCGGTCGTCGCAACGGGGCTGTACGCCCCCGTGCCCGATGCCGTTTCTTGGGATGTGTGAGCGGCGAGCCCAGGTTCGCCACGAACCGGGGTCCACCTGACAAGGAGGTCAGGGGATCGGTCGGAACCCCGAAATCCGACCGGTCGACCCCAGGGCGCACGAGACCGCTCACCGCTGAACAAGGAGGCGGAGCACATGCAATGGTCTGCGGAGAGGTGGCAGAGCGCCTTCCGCGGCGTCCCGGCCCACCCGGCCGGGCTGACCAGCAGCCGGATCGACCTGCGCGTGCAGGCGATCGACCTAGCGTCGCGTGGTTGGTCGGTGTTGCCCGGAACCTTCCCCCGAGGTGGTGAGTGGGTCGGCCCTCGCGGCACCGAGCCGCACGGCCCGACCCCGGCCCACGCCGACTGGCAGGAGCGACTGGGCGCCGACCTCGCCGAGGTCATGGCCTGGTGGGACGAGCACCCGTACAACCTGCTCCTGGCCACCGGCCACCAGGTCGACGCGATCGAGGTCGACACCGCCACCGGAAGGCAGGCCGCGAAGGTGCTGCGTGCCGGAGGGTTCCCGGTGCCGATCGTGGCGACCCCGAGCGGCAGCTGGTTCTTCCTGATGGCCCCTGGTGGCCGGCTCAACGGCGAGCTGGCCGAAGACCGCGGGATCCGCTTGCACGGCAAGGGGAGCTGGGTTCCGCTGCCGCCGTCGGCCTACCCCGGCGGGGCGGTGCACTGGAGGGTCAAGCCCGAGGTGTGCGCCTGGCAGCTGCCCAGCCCGGAGTTCGTCCAGGACGCGCTCCGGACTGCGCTGGAGATCGAACACCAACCGGAGAACGTGGCGGAACTTCTCGCAGCGAGCAGGTGACACCTGCACGGCCGTGATGCACCGAACAGTCCGGTTTCCGCGCCCAGGGCACCCCGTCCCGACCGGCACGACTTCCCGCGAGCACGCAGCCCCGAACTGTGCTCATCGTGCCTGGTCGGGCAGCCCACCCGGACTGCCGGTGCTGCCCCGAAGCACGGCCGACACCGCGTCGAGAACAGCCACCGCCCCCGCCTTGTCCAGCGGTTCGTTGCCATTCCCGCACTTGGGCGACTGAACGCAGGACGGGCATCCGGCCGGGCAGTCGCAGGAAGCGATCGCTTCCCGCGTCGCGGCCAACCACGGGACCAATGCGGCAAAACCGCGATCGGCGAATCCGGCCCCTCCCGGATGGCCGTCGTGCACGAACACCGTTGCCTCCCCGGTGTCCGCGTGCAGAGCGGTTGAGACCCCGCCGATGTCCCAACGGTCACAGGTCGCGAACAGCGGTAGCAGGCCGATCGCCGCGTGCTCGGCGGCATGCAGCGCGCCGGGGATGCGCGCCGGTTCCAGCCCGGCGCCCCCCGGCGCGCTGCCCATCAACAGCTCCTGGCTCACCGTGTACCAGACCGCGCGGGTCCGCAGCGTCTGCGCGGGCAGGTCCAGCGGGACCTGGTCCAGCACCTCGCCGGTGGGTCGTTTCCGCAGGTAACCGATGACCTGTGAGGTCACCTCGACCTCGCCCAGGTGGACCGTGACCCCGGCTCCGGTGTCCCTGCTGGAGAGGGTGCGCAGCACCGAGATGTCCACGTCGTTGCGCGGTGTGGTCGTCCAGTCCGGGCTCTCCTCGTGCACCAGCGCGATCGCCGTGTCCAGGTCGAGCTCGTCGACCACGAACGACTCGCCCCGGTGCAGGTACACGGCCCCCGGGTGCACCGTGGAGCACGCCGATTCCGGGTCGACCGTGCCGAGCATGCGCCCGGACTCACCTTCCACGACGGCGATGGGCGGACCGCCCGCACCGCGCAGCTCCACCGTGCGGTGCGGTCGTTCCCGCTCGGTCCAGAACCAGCCGTGCGGACGACGCCGCAGCACGCCGTCGGCGGTCAGCGCCTCCACCGCGTGGCGCGCCGCTTCGCCGCCGAAGATCTCGAAGGACTCCTCGGTCAGCGGCAGCTCGGCGGCCGCGCAGGCCAGGTGCGGTTCGAGCACGTAGGGGTTGGCGGGGTCGAGCACGGTCGCCTCGACCGGCCGGGACAGCACGGCGGGCGGGTGGTGCACCAGGTAGGTGTCCAGCGGGTCGTCGCGTGCCACGAACACCACCAGCGCGCCGTCCCCGTCGCGCCCGGCGCGGCCGGCCTGCTGCCAGAACGACGCCAGCGTGCCCGGGTACCCGGCGACGACCACGGCGTCGAGCCCGGAGATGTCCACCCCCAGCTCCAGCGCGTTGGTGGTGGCCACTGCGCGCAGTTCCCCGTTCATCAGCGAGCGTTCCAGCTCGCGGCGGTCCTCCGGCAGGTATCCGCCGCGGTAGGCGGCGACCTGGCGGGACAGTGAGGAATCCACTTCGGACAGAGAGCGTTGCGCGGCCAGCGCGGCGAGTTCGACGCCGCGCCGGGAGCGGATGAACGCGAGCGTGCGGGCGTCCTCCACCACCAGCTCGGTCATGATCCGCGCCGCCTCGGAGCCGGCGTTGCGGCGCACCGGGGCACCGTTCTCGCCGATCAGGTCGTCCAGCAGCGGTGGTTCCCAGAGCGCGACCGTGCGCGCACCGCGAGGCGAGCCGTCCTCGGTGACCGCGCGGCAGCGCACCCCGGTCAGCCGCTCGGCGAGCTCACCCGGGTCCGAGACGGTCGCCGAGGCCAGCACGAACACCGGGTCCGAGCCGTAGCGGTTCGCGATCCGGCGGAGCCGGCGCAGCAACAGCGCGACGTGCGAGCCGAACACGCCGCGGTAGGTGTGGCACTCGTCGATCACGACGTGCGTCAGCCGCCGGAAGAACTGCGCCCAGCGCCCGTGCGAGGGCAGCACGCCGAAGTGCAGCATGTCCGGGTTGGTGAAGACCCACCGGCCGTGCTGGCGGACCCAGTCCCGCTCGGCCTGCGGGGTGTCGCCGTCGTAGCTCGCCGCGCGGACGCCCTGGAGGTCCAGCTCGGAGATGCTCCGCAGCTGGTCGGCGGCCAGCGCCTTGGTGGGCGAGAGGTACAGCGCGGTGGCCTTGGGGTCGCTGAGCAGCCGCGAGAGCACCGGCAGCTGGTAGACCAGCGACTTGCCGGACGCGGTGCCGGTGGCGACGACGACGTTCTCGCCGTCGTGCACGGCCTCTGCACCCTCGACCTGGTGGATCCACGGTTCGTCCGCCCCGCGCGACCGCAACGCCTCGACGAGTTCGGGCGGTGCCCACTTCGGCCAGTCGGCGGTCTGGGCGGGCCGGGCCGGCCGGTGCTCGACGTGCGTCACGGGCGACTCGTCGGCCGGGATCCCGGCGAGGACTCGGCCGAGCAGCTGGCGTCCCCTGTCCTGCTCGCGCACGGCTTCAGCCTTGCACAGACCTGATCCGCAGCCGCACGGGTGTTCCCCTCCGCGAGTCAGCACGCGCACCCCGCGCCTCACCCGCCTCGTCGTTACCGCAGCGAACGACATGTCGCGCGACCTCCGCTCAGGGCCCGGGGCGTGGACGTGGGCAGTGCGGGGCGGTCGCAGGTGGTGGCGCCTCGCCTCGCTGCCTGGGCGCCTCAGGGCATCGCCCCATCGGGGCAACCTCGGAGGGTGTTCCGCGAGGCGGAGGAGTCCTTGCCGATCAAGGGGCGACACGCCATACCTCACGTCACCCGTTCGGTCCAAATTGAAATATGTCCGATCAGGGGATCAAGGTGCCCTCTGAATCGATCATTTTGTAACAGATGTGCACGTCGCTACGAGTTGCGTATCACACCGTGAGGTAAGCCACTCGGGGTCTGAATAGACTCCCGAGCCACGACGTCGCCACGGACGGCCAGCGAACGACCACGGGCCGTACCGGGCGGGGCCGCCTACCGCGCATCGGGGCCCGGTTTTGAGCGTGCGGGGCCGCCGGTGTGAGAACCGAGCACAACCCAGGAGGACGGATGTCCCTGCTCACCCCGGTCCAGCACGGCTGGGCCCAGGGCGCTGCACCACCGAGCTCGCAATCCCGGATGGACCTCGCCCAACAAGCCACCGGTATTGAGCTCGCAGGCATCGACTACGCAGTCGTCGGTGCCGTCATGGTCATCGCTTTGGCCGCACTGGCCTTCGGCTACGTCCTGATCAAGGAGGTGCTCGCCGCAGGGCAGGGCACCGCGAAGATGCAGGACATCGCACAGGGCGTGCAGGAAGGTGCGTCGGCCTACCTGAACCGGCAGTTCCGGACCTTGGCGATCTTCGCGGTCGTGGTGTTCCTCGTGCTGTTCGCACTGCCTGCCGAGACCGTCGGCGAGCGCATCGGCCGGTCGATCTTCTTCCTGTTCGGCGCCGCCTTCTCGGCCGTAATCGGCTACCTCGGCATGTGGCTGTCCACCCGCGCGAACGTGCGCGTGGCCGCCGCCGCCCGCGAGCCCGGCCAGGGCCGGGAGAAGGCGATGCGCGTGGCGTTCCGCACCGGTGGTGTGGTCGGCATGATGACCGTCGGCCTCGGCCTGTTCGGTGCCGCGCTGGTCGTCCTGGTCTACGCGGGCGGAGCCCCGCGGGTGCTGGAGGGCTTCGGCTTCGGAGCCGCGCTGCTGGCGATGTTCATGCGTGTCGGTGGCGGCATCTTCACCAAGGCCGCCGACGTGGGTGCCGACCTCGTCGGCAAGGTCGAGCAGAACATCCCCGAGGACGACCCGCGCAACGCCGCCACCATCGCCGACAACGTCGGCGACAACGTGGGTGACTGCGCCGGCATGGCGGCTGACCTGTTCGAGTCCTACGCGGTGACCCTGGTCGCCTCGCTGATCCTGGGCACCGCCGCCTTCGGCGCGCACGGCCTGCTGTTCCCGCTGATCGTGCCGGCCATCGGTGTGCTCACCGCGGTCATCGGCGTCTACATCACCAAGGCCCGCTCCGGTGAGAGCGCGCTGACCGCGATCAACCGGTCGTTCTACATCTCCGCCGTGATCTCGGCGGTGCTGTGCGCGATCGCCGCGACGCTGTACCTGCCGAGCACCTTCGCCGAGCTCTCCGGTGTGTCGGAAGAGGTCCGGGCCACCCCGGGCAGCCCGGCGCTGGTCGCGCTGCTGGCCGTGGTCATCGGCATCCTGCTCGCGGTGGTCATCCTCAAGCTGACCGGGTACTTCACCGCCACCGAGCACCGCCCGGTCAAGGACGTCGGCCAGTCGTCGCTGACCGGCGCGGCCACGGTGATCCTGACCGGTCTGTCGGTCGGGTTCGAGTCAGCCGTCTACACCGCGGCGATCATCGCCGCGGCCGTGTTCGGCGCGTTCCTGCTGTCCGGTTCGCTGCCGGTGGCGCTGTTCGCGATCGCGCTCGCCGGCTGCGGTCTGCTGACCACCGTCGGCGTCATCGTCGCCATGGACACCTTCGGCCCGGTCAGCGACAACGCGCAGGGCATCGCGGAGATGTCCGGTGACGTCGAAGGTGAGGGCGCGAAGATCCTCACCGAGCTCGACGCGGTCGGCAACACCACCAAGGCGATCACCAAGGGCATCGCGATCGCCACGGCCGTGCTGGCGGCGACCGCGCTGTTCGGCTCCTACACCGACGCCATCGGTGCCGCATTGGCCGACGTGGCGAGCCAGCTGTCCGCGGCGGAGTTCTACGTCTACGCGCCGAACGTCCTGGTGGGCGTGGTCATCGGTGCTGCGGTGGTGTTCCTGTTCTCCGGGCTGGCGATCAACGCCGTGTCGCGCGCGGCCGGTGCCGTGGTCTACGAGGTGCGGCGCCAGTTCAAGGACAAGCCGGGGATCATGGACGGCTCCGAGCGCCCGGAGTACGGCCGGGTGGTCGACATCTGCACCCGCGACTCGCTGCGGGAGCTGGCCACGCCGGGTCTGCTGGCGGTGCTGGCGCCGATCGCGGTCGGGTTCGGGCTGGGCGTCGGTCCGCTGGCCGGCTACCTGGCCGGTGCCATCGCCACCGGCACCTTGATGGCCATCTTCCTGGCCAACTCGGGTGGCGCCTGGGACAACTCCAAGAAGCTGGTGGAGGACGGCTACCACGGCGGCAAGGGGTCCGTGGCGCACGAGGCCACCGTCATCGGTGACACCGTGGGTGACCCGTTCAAGGACACCGCCGGACCGGCGATCAACCCGCTGCTGAAGGTGATGAACCTGGTGTCGGTGCTGATCGCACCGGCCGTCGTCTACTTCACCGTCGGTGACGCCGCCAACCCGGTGGTGCGGATCGGCATCGCGGTGGTCGCGACCGCCGTGATCATCGGTGCCGTGGTGATCTCCAAGCGGCGCTCGACCGCGATCGCGGACGAGCCCGCTGAGGACAAGACGGTCAACGGCGCTCCCGCCTGATCGGCCTCGACGATGGGCGTCACCCGGTCCGGGTGGCGCCCATCGCTGTGCCCAGGGCCGTCGCCGCGGCCGGCGACCCCGCTTCGACCGGGAGGTGCGGTGGTGCGAGAGAGTCCGAGCGCACAGCGAGAGCTACTCCGATCGATGTGAGGAGTTCGTGATGAGGTTCCGTGCGACGTCCCTCGCGGCGCTCGCGGCCGTCCCCCTGGCCTTGAGCGCTTGCGGAACGGCACCGGCACCCGAACCGGCCCCGGCTCCGCCGCCAGCGGCGGGACCGGAGGGCATCGAGTGGGCAGGCCGCCTGTGCGGACTGGTGAACGACTTCTCCGCGTCGCAGAAGAACCTGCCCGCGGTGGACAAGGCCAACACCGAAGCGATGAAGAACTCGGTGGTCGCTCGGCTCGACACGGCGACCAAGACCGCTGACGGCACCGTCCGCGGGCTCCAGGAGTTGCCGCCGTCGCCGATCGAGGGCGGGGACCAGGTCAGCCAGGGAATCGCGGACGGCTTCGTGCAGATCCGGGACGTCCTGGAGGGCGCCCGGGCCAAGGCCGACCAGGTCGACCCGAACGACAAGCAGAAGTTCACCGAGGGCATGACGGCCCTCCAGGGCGAGCTCCAGAAAACATCCCAGGTCGACCTCAACAGCAAGTTCGGAGCGCTGGAGAAGAACCCGCAGCTGGCCGAGGCCGCCAAGAAGGCCCCGGGTTGCCAGCCGTTCTTCAACCCGGCCCCGGCCCAACCGGCCCCCGGTCAGCCGGCCCCGGCCCCGGCCCAGCCGGGCTGATCCTCCGACTGCAGCGAAAGAAGCCGAAGACCACCGCCGTCATCCACTCAGGTCACGGCGGTGGTCGGCGCGCGCTCGGCACCACTGGTGCCGTCGGGGTGCCGGATCCCGGGTGATCCGGCTCCCCGATCACCGGGGTCGCCCCACCACCCCTGGGGCCGCGGTGGGGCAAACGGTCCCCGGCGCCTCCGTGCTGCGGGACCTGGAGGTCCGTTGCCTGATCACCGGGGTTCTCCGGCGCCTGGTCGGCGCGGGTTCTTCCGGAACACCCGACCATCGAGGTTTCCAGCCCGCCCTGAGCAGGGTCGTGATCGTGTCCGCCTGGCGTCGGGCTTCAATCGATCGGGTTACGTTGGTGGATAATCTCGAACTGCTGTTCTAGCATCCGGGATCGTGGACCAGCTGTCCTTCTACTCGGCAGAGGCTCGGCGGGCGGACGTCGCCGACCTCGCGGGCATGCTGTGCGGACCCGGGCAGGCCGTCGGGTTCGGCCGCGGGACCGCGGCGCGGCTGTCGGTGGTCGTCGACGCCGAGTGGCGCGCCCGTTGCCTGCTCGCCGCGTGCGCCGAGCGAGGGGTGCAGGCCGAGCTCGGTCGCTCCGACGAGGGACGTCCGCTGGTCCGGACCGCCTTCCGCTCCGACCTCACCGGCCTGGCCGCGCACTGGCTGCGCGGGGCGGTGAAGTCGGTCCCGGCGGGTTTCGTCCCGGACGGCTGGGCCCTGCGGATCTGGGCGCTCACCTCCGGCACCGCCGACGCGAACGGCTACCGCTTCGGACTCGACCCGCACGCCCCCGCCACGCACGAGCCGCTCGCGGAAGCGCTCCGCGGCTGCGGCCTTCCGACCAAGAGCGTCGGGGCTCGAGCGGGCGGGCCGGCGCTGCGCGTGACCGGCCGACGGCGGCTCGCCAGGCTCGCTGAGCTGGTAGGACCGCTGCCCGATGGTGCGATCGAGGGAATGATTCCGCTCGTCTCCTGACCGGGTTGACGCACATCACGCCAGGTCACGGAATGGAACACCTGAGTAACCCGATACGTTCGTACAACAAGACGTCGACGAACATCGGCGTGTTATGTGCAACCCTGTGCCTTCCCGGTGCGGCACGGTCAACCGTGCAGCGCGCACACTCCAGGGGCACGTACGGATGGGCGCCGGGTGCAAGGGATGCTTCCGGAAGAAGAGAGCAGGTAAGCGTTGGCTGGGTCGACACGAACGAAGAAGGCCGGCGGTGGGGCCGGTCGGGTTTCGGGGTCTCCCAACGGGAACGGCTCCGGCACCCGGCGCTTGGTGATCGTCGAGTCACCGGCGAAGGCCAAGAAGATCGCCTCCTACCTCGGCTCTGACTTCATCGTGGAGTCCTCGCGCGGGCACATCCGCGATCTACCGCGCAACGCCAAGGACGTTCCGGAGAAGTACAAGGGCCAGGCGTGGGCGCGGCTGGGCGTTGACGTCGAGAACAACTTCGAGCCGCTGTACCTGGTGAGCCCGGACAAGAAGTCGACGGTCACCGAGCTCAAGGACGCCCTCAAGCAGGTCGACGAGCTCTACCTCGCGACGGACGGTGACCGCGAGGGCGAGGCCATCGCCTGGCACCTGCTGGAGACCCTCAAGCCCAAGGTGCCCGTGCGCCGGATGGTCTTCCACGAGATCACCGAGTCGGCCATCCAGGCCGCGGCCGCCAACCCGCGCGACCTCGACCAGGACCTCGTCGACGCGCAGGAGACCCGCCGCATCCTCGACCGGCTGTACGGCTACGAGGTCAGCCCGGTGCTGTGGAAGAAGGTCATGCCGAAGCTCTCGGCGGGCCGCGTGCAGTCCGTGGCGACCCGCGTCGTCGTCGAGCGGGAGCGGGAGCGCATCCGCTTCGTCTCCGCCGAGTACTGGGACATCGCCGCGACCATGGACGCCGGGGAGGACGCCTCGCCGCGCCGGTTCGGGGCCCGCCTGGTCTCGGTCGACGGGGCCAAGCTCGCCACCGGCCGCGACTTCGGTCCGGACGGCAGGCTGAAGAACTCCGACACCCGGGTGCTCACCGAGGCCGAGGCCCGGCAGCTCGCCGAGGCGCTGACCGACGCCCAGTTGCGTGTCTCCAGCGCCGAGGAGAAGCCCTACACGCGGAAGCCCTACGCGCCGTTCATGACCTCCACGCTGCAGCAGGAGGCCGGCCGCAAGCTGCGCTTCTCGGCGGACCGCACGATGCGCACCGCGCAGCGGCTGTACGAGAACGGCTACATCACCTACATGCGAACCGACTCCACGACGCTGTCCGAGACGGCGATCGCGGCGTCGCGCAACCAGGCACGCGACCTCTACGGCGAGCAGTACCTCTCGCCCCAGCCGCGGCAGTACAACCGCAAGGTCAAGAACGCGCAGGAGGCGCACGAGGCGATCCGCCCGGCGGGCGAGAGCTTCCGCACCCCCGGCGAGGTCGCCAACGAGCTGTCGAACGACATCGACGGCTGGAAGCTCTACGAGCTGATCTGGCAGCGCACCATCGCCTCCCAGATGGCCGACGCGAAGGGCACCACGCTGTCGGTGCGCATCAGCGGCACCGCCTCCAGCGGCGAGGAGTGCACCTTCGCCGCGTCGGGCCGCACCATCACCTTCCCGGGCTTCCTCAAGGCCTACGTCGAGGCCGTGGACTCCGAGGCCGGCGGCGTTGCCGACGACGCCGAGTCGCGGCTGCCGCAGCTCGCGCAGGACCAGCCGGTCACGGCGCCGGAGCTGGACCCCGACGGCCACACAACCAACCCGCCGCCGCGCTACACCGAGGCCAGCCTGGTCAAGACGCTCGAAGAGCTGGGCATCGGCCGCCCGTCGACCTACGCGTCGATCATCAGCACCGTGCAGGAGCGCGGCTACGTGTGGAAGAAGGGCTCCGCCCTCGTCCCGTCGTGGATCGCCTTCGCCGTGGTCGGGCTGATGGAGCAGCACTTCGGCAGGCTGGTGGACTACGACTTCACCGCCGCGCTGGAGGACGAGCTGGACGGCATCGCGGAGGGGCGCGAGGAGCGCACCCGCTGGCTGTCGGGCTTCTACTTCGGCGGCGAGGTCGGGCCGGGCGACTCGATCGGCCGGGCCGGTGGCCTCAAGAAGCTGGTCGGCTCGTCGGTCGAGGAGATCGACCCGCGCGCGATCAACTCGATCCCCATGTTCGACGACGACGCCGGGCGCACCGTCTACGTCCGGGTCGGCCGCTACGGGCCCTACCTGGAGCGCACGCTCGAGGACGAGACGGCGCAGCGGGCCAACCTGCCCGACGACCTGCCGCCGGACGAGCTCACGGTGGAGATCGCCGAGAAGCTGTTCGCCACCCCGATGGAGGGGCGCAGCCTGGGCACGGACCCGGACACCGGGCACGAGGTCGTCGCCAAGGAGGGTCGCTTCGGCCCGTACGTGACCGAGGTGCTGCCCGAGGGCGACAAGTCCAAGCCGCGCACCGGCAGCCTCCTCAAGTCGATGTCGCTGGACACGGTGACGCTCGAGGACGCGCTCAAACTGCTGTCGCTGCCGCGCGTGGTGGGCGTCGACCCCGAGTCCGGAGACGAGATCACGGCGCAGAACGGCCGCTACGGCCCGTACCTGAAGAAGGGCACGGATTCGCGGTCGCTGGAGACCGAGGAGCAGATCTTCACGATCACGGTCGACGAGGCGCTCAAGATCTACGCGCAGCCCAAGCAGCGGGGCCGTCGGGCCGCCGCCGCTCCGCTGCGCGAGCTCGGCGAAGCTCCGGACACCGGCAAGCCGCTGGTGATCAAGGACGGGCGCTTCGGGCCGTACGTCACCGACGGCGAGACCAACGCGTCGCTGCGCAAGGGCGACACGGTGGAGGAGTTGTCGATGGACCGCGCGGTGGAGCTGCTGGCGGAGCGGCGGGCCAAGGCCCCCGCGAAGAAGAAGGCACCCGCCAAGAAGTCCTCGAGCTCGAAGTCGACCTCCAAGTCGGCCTCCGGGAGCACGTCGAAGTCGACGGCGTCGAAGAGCACCGCGAAGAAGTCGACCGGCACGAAGACGGCGGCCAAGAAGACCACGTCGTCGTCGAAGTCGACCACCTCGAAGCCCTGACGGCCACGTCGGTGCGGCATCGTAGAGTCGTGACCCGATAGCTCGGCACGAGGGAGTTGACGCGATGCCCACCGGCGCTCCGGAGGTACCCGCGACCGGGGTGTGGGCGGAGGTCGTCGGCCAGCCGGACGCGGTCGCCACGTTGCACGCGGCGGCCACCGCGGCCCGCAAGCAGGTCGACGGGGAACCGGTGCCGCCCGGCGCGATGACCCACGCGTGGCTGTTCACCGGCCCGCCCGGTTCCGGCCGCTCGATCGCGGCGCGCGCCTTCGCGGCCGCTCTCGAGTGCGAGGACCCGGACGTCCTCGGCTGCGGGCAGTGCACCGCCTGCCGCACCGTGCTGCACGGCACGCACGCGGACGTGAAGCTCGTGGTGCCGGAGGGCCTGTCGATCTCGGTGGCGGAGATGCGCTCGCTGGTGCAGGCCGCCGCGCGTCGGCCGAGCACCGGCCGGTGGCGCGTGGTGCTCATCGAGGACTCCGACCGGCTCACCGAAGGCGCGGCGAACGCGCTGCTCAAGGCGGTCGAAGAGCCGCCGCCGCGCACGGTCTTCCTGCTGTGCGCGCCGTCGGACCACCCCGAGGACGTGACGGTCACGATCCGCTCCCGGTGCCGCGTCGTGCAGCTGCGCACGCCGCTGACCGACGCGATCGCCGAGGTGCTGCGCGAGCGCGACGGCATCGAGCCGCAGCTCGCGGAGTGGGCGGCGGAGGTGTGCGGCGGGCACATCGGCCGCGCACGGAGGTTGGCGATCGACGAGCAGGCCCGCGAGCGCCGCGAGTCGGTCCTCCGGATCCCGCTCGGCCTGCAGCGCTTCGGTGACCTGTTCACCGCGGCGTCCGGCCTGGTCAAGCTCGCCGAGACCGAGGCGGTCACCGCCAACGAGGACCGCAACGAGGCCGAGCGCGAAGAGCTCAAGACGGCGATGGGCGCCGGTGGGACCGGCAAGGGCACGGCAGCGGCGACCCGGGGCGCCAACGCCGCGCTGAAGGAGCTGGAAAAGCGCCAGAAGTCCCGCAACACGCGGTCGCAGCGCGACGCCCTGGACCTGGCGCTGGTCGACCTCGCCGGCTTCTACCGCGACGTGCTGGTCCTCCGGGCCGGATCGCGGTCCGCCCTCAACCACCCGGACTTCGCCCGGTCCTCGCAGAAGGCGGCCGCGGAGTGGACGTCGGAGTCGACCCTCCGCCGCCTGGAAGCGGTCCTCGAGTGCCGCACGGCCCTGTCCCAGAACGTCAAACCGCTCATCGCGGTCGAGTCGATGCTCGCCACCCTCTTCACGGGCTGAGCGGTCGCAGCTGAGGCCCTGACGACCTCGCTCGTGCCTGGTCGCGGGTCACAGCTCGTACCCCCGGCTCGGGCGCCCGGCCCGAATCCCCGAGGCGTAGAGCTCGCTCGACTCGGCGACGCCGATGCCGGCTCGCATGCTCGCCGCTCCGGTTGCCGACGAACCGCACGCGGTCGCGGAAGGAGTCACCGGGAGCGATGACCACTTCGCGCCAACGGTCGTACTCGGGTCCGAACGGTTCCGAGGGCTGGTCGCCGCGACCGGCGAAACGGATCTCCAGCTCGGACACGGGCACAGGTTGGTCCGCGTCGTTGGTGATGGTGATCTCCACGTCCCAAGTCCGGGGACCACACGTCGGAGGCCGGACGTGGGTCCGCCATCGTGATCTCGTAGCCCCCGTCCAGCGAGGTGCTCTCGCGAACGCCACTTCCTCCCCCGGTCGTCCTCGAGACCGCCTAAGGCTCCGACGACGGCAGCTCCCGCCAGGACCGACGCGATGGCGGGTGTGGACCGACGGAGGCGGAAGGCGACCAGCGCGCGACATGGCCGCAGGTTCCAGCTGATCACGCCACCGGTCGGCACTCGAGGCAGGAACCCTTCCGACGAGCCTGGCCTGGGCCGTCGGCGGGTCGGGGTCCGGTCAGTGCTTGGTGCCTCGGCGGGGGACGGCGGCGACGAGGACCGAACCGAGCAGCAGCAGCGCCGCGCCGGTCCAGAAGATCGGGACCGCGAAGTAGCTGCCGCTGGTCAAGGCCAGCGGTGGGGTGCGTCCCTGCTGGTGGGCGACGGGGGTGACGTCCGAGCCGTCGCCGACCGCACCGGCGGCAGGTGGTGCGCAGTCGACCCCGCCGGCGGGTGCCACGGCCCGCGCGACCTGCTCGCCGAACGAGATCTGCGCCAGCGACGCGGGCAGCCCGAGCTTGGTGCCGTCGAGCAGCTTCAGGTCGAAGAGCCGTGCCGTGCCCTTGACCTCCTCGCCCTGCGACTGGTCCTCGAGCTCGCCGACGCTGATCCGCAGCACGCCCAGGTCCAGGAGCTGCTGGTTGAGGCCGGGGATCGGCGGGATCGGCAGGTCCTGGACCGGGTTCGCGACGTCGAGCACTGCGATCTCCTTGCCGGCCTGGCTGATCCGCAGCACCGGAGCGGTGTAGTCCACGCGGGAGGTCGCGGGGTCGCCGGTCGCCGTGGCCACCAGCTTCGGACGGCCGACGACCTCGATCGAGATCTCCTGCGGTGTGCCGCTGAGCAGCTTCACCTGCGAGATCTGCAGCTCCGACGTCGAGACCACGGCTGTGCGTGCCTGCCCGGGGACATCCGCGAGCCGGACGTGGGAGTGCGCTTCGGCGACCGACGGCACGTCCACCAGGGCACCGCCGAGCCCGGGGAGCTGGACGACCGAGCCCTGGCCCATCGCGTAGCGCGCGTCGGACAGGGGAGCCACCCCGCACGGACCGGTCTGCTCGTTCCACCTCGCGTGCACGCTGCCGTTGAGGCCGCTCAGCTTGACCAGCTGGTCGGCGGGAGAGGCCGGGGGCGCGAGGGAGGTCGAGGTCGGTTCCTCGTGGTCGGCGAGCGCGGTCTGCGCGAGCCCCACGCCGGGGAGCTGCGGCATGTGGCCGGTGATCGCGACGCCGGCCGGCGAAGCCTCGGCGATGGAGCGCTCGTGCGCGAAGAGGGACTCGGAGTTCACCTGCGCCACGGCCCGGCCCATGCCTGCTTCCAGCACGGACTGCTTGGGCAGCTGGTCCTCGAAGCCGGGGTCGTTGAAGAACGAGTCGCCGGGCACCGTCGCGGGCAGCACCCGCAGGACGCCGAGCATGGTCCCCGCGTCGCCGATGACCGGGCGTGGGCTGTCCTGCGCGACCCACCCGGGCGGCTGGTCGGGATCGACGGGATGCGGCGTCGGCGTCGTGGGGTACGAACCTTGGGCCACCGCCACGGGCGTCGACATCCCGGCGATCACCAGGGCCGTCGCGGTGCAGGCGCAGAGCCGGTGGAACGCGCGCATCCCATCCTCCGTGATTGGCGTCACTGCCTCAGCAGCTGTACCAACGATCAGATCGGTGGTGGGTGACGTTCGGAGCGCCGTCTCGCCAACGTTGTCATCGATCACCGGACCCCCGGCGAGTGCGCGGAGGCCGCCCGCTACACTTGTCCACGCGCTGCCGCCTTAGCTCAGTCGGCCAGAGCGACGCACTCGTAATGCGTAGGTCGCGGGTTCGATTCCCGCAGGCGGCTCCACGTGACCGGCCACTTTCCGATCTCGGAAGGTGGCCGGTTTCGTTTCGTCCCAGTTCCCGTCTCAGCCGCCCTGTTCAGGCCGGTACGCGACTCCTGCCGGTCCGTCGCCGTCTTCCCCAGGGCGCGCCCAGCCGCGCCGGTGTCCGGCGTTCGTCCTGTCCCACCGGCTTGTTCCGGACCTAGCGGGGTAGCGTCATCCGACGGGTGCGTGTTCGGTGCGCCGGGTGGGGATCGACTTGGCAGTCTCGGCGTCGGTGATCGGAGTCCCCGACAGGTTCCAGCTCCACGACGTGGTGGGGCTGATCTGCAGGTACGGGCCGAAGCCGAGAACGGCTCCTTCCCGCCGGGTGATCTCCGCCGTGCCGTGGACGCGGAGGAAGCGGGGTGTCCACGGCTGGAGGGCGGCCAGGTCGTCGATGACCAGGGCGACCTTCTCCTGGCCGTTCCGGACGTTCCGGTACTTGCGGGTGCGGGTCAGGGTGATCCCGCCGACGTAGAGGTGGTGGCCGTCGAACTCGAACTCGACCGGGGCGACGTCGGGCTGCCCGTCCGGGGAGACCGTCGCGATGCGGGCCAGCGGCTGGGAGTGGATGTAGGCGATCTCGTCCTCGGTGAACATGGGGCCAGCTTCCGACTTCGACTGAAGTCGAAGTCAAGCCGAACTCGGGAACCTCCGGTGATCGCGGGCCGTTCCTGCCCAGCCGGTCGTGGTGCAGAATCATCCGGGGTCAGGGCTCGCGGTGACGTTCGGGGAGGTCGGGATGGTCGTGGGGTTCGAGGACGTCGTGAAGGCCGCGGAGCGGTTGGACGGCGTCGCCCACCGGACGCCGGTCCTGCGGTCCCGGCTGGTCGACGAGCTCGTGGGCGCCGAGGTCGTCTTCAAGGCCGAGAACTTCCAGCGCATGGGGGCTTTCAAGTTCCGGGGAGCCTTCAACGCCGTGTCCGAGCTGTCCGAGCAGCAGCGGCGGCGCGGGGTGGTGACCTACTCGTCGGGGAACCACGCGCAGGCCATCGCACTGGCCTGCCGGTTGTCGGGCGTGCCCGCGACGATCGTGATGCCGCACGACGCTCCGGCCGCGAAGGTGTCCGCTACCAGCGGATACGGCGGGACGATCGTGCGCTACGACCGGTACGCCGAGGACCGCGAGGAGATCGGTCGGAAGCTGGCCGACGAGCAGGGGCTGACGCTCATCCCGCCTTACGACCACCCGGACGTGATCGCTGGGCAGGGGACCGCCGCCAAGGAGCTCTTCGAGGAGGTCGGGGAGCTCGACGCGTTGTTCGTGCCGCTCGGCGGAGGCGGCCTGCTGTCCGGGACGGCCTTGTCCACCCGGGCGCTGTCGCCCGACTGCCTGCTGCTCGGGGTCGAGCCCGAGGCCGGCGATGACGGCCTGCGGTCGTTGCGCAGCGGGGAGATCGTGCACATCGACGCGCCCCGGACCATCGCGGACGGGGCGCAGACGCAGCACCTCGGCGTGCACACCTTCGAGATCATCCGGCGGGCCGTCGACGACGTCCGCACCGCCGGCGACGACCAGCTCGTCGAGGCCATGCGGTTGTTCGCGACCTACCTCAAGATCGTCGTCGAGCCCACCGGCTGCCTCGGGTTCGCCGCCGCCCGGAACGCGGCCGCCGAGATCGCGGGCAAGCGGGTCGGGGTGATCATCAGCGGCGGCAACGTCGACCTGGAGCGGTACGCAGCCCTGCTGGCTGGCCAAGAATCAGTCACGTGACTTAGGCTTGCCCCCATGAACGCCGCGACCTCCCGGGCCAACGCCACCAAGGAGCGCATCCTCGACGTCGCCGAACGGCTCTTCGCCGAGCAGGGCGTCTTCGCCGTCTCCAACAGGCAGATCAGCGAAGCCGCCGGTCAGGGCAACAACGCGGCCGTGGGGTACCACTTCGGGACGAAGGCCGACCTGCTGCGCGCCATCGTGAGCAGGCATTCCGAGCCGATCGAGGTGCGCCGGCAGCAGCTGGTCGCCGAGTGCGACGACTCCCGCGAGGTCCGCGACTGGCTCGCCTGCCTGGTGCTCCCGTCGGTCGAGCACCACGCGTCGCTGCGCGGCTCGACGCTCGCGCGCTTCACCGCGCAGCTGATGAGCGACCCGTCGCTGCGCGAACTCGTCGTCGCCGAGGCCCTGACCGGGCCGACGCTGATGCGGATCATGGACGGCCTCAACGACTGCCTCCCCGAACTCCCGCTGCGCGCCAAGATCGTCCGCAACGACATGACCCGGCACGTGCTGGTGCACATGATGGCCGAGCAGGAACGCGCCCTCGCGGAAGGAACAGCCCGTCTGACCTGGGAGGAGACCGCCCAGAACGTGATCGACGCGCTCACCGGCCTGTGGCTGGCACCGGTCGCGGAGTGAGCCGGGAGGACGAGGGCGTGGGCGCAGTGCTGGTCGTGGGTGCCTCGGCGGCCGGGGTGACCACGGCGGACGCGCTGCGGCGCAAGGGCTTCGACGGCGCGGTGACGTTGCTCGGCGCCGAGCAGCACCTGCCCTACGACCGGCCGCCGCTGTCCAAGCAGGTGCTGGCGGGGCAGTGGGAACCCGAGCGAACCCGTCTCCGCAGCCCGGAAGCGCTGGCGGAGCTGGACGTGGAGCTGCTGCTCGGTGATCCGGCGGTCGCGCTGGACGCTGCCGCGCGCACCGTGCGGACCGCGTCCGGCCGGGAACTGCGGGCGGACGCGATCGTGGTGACCACCGGTGTGCAGCCGCGCCGACTCCCCGGCCAAGAGCCGCTCGCCGGGGTCCACGTGCTGCGCACCCTGGACGACGGCACCGCCCTGCGCGCGGACCTGCTGTCGGCGGAGCGGCTGGTGGTGGTCGGGGAGGGCGTCCTCGGCAGCGAGATCGCGGCGACCGCGCGGGGCATGGGTCTCGACGTGACGCTGACCGGTCCGCTCGACGCCCCGATGGCAGCCCAGCTCGGCTCGGCGGCGGCTGCCGCCTTGGGGCGGCTGCACGTCGACGAGGGTGTGCGACTGCGGCTGGGGGTCGCAGTCGACGGTCTCGTCGCGGAGGCGGGCGAGGTCAGCGGGGTGCGGCTGGCCACCGGGGAGGTGCTCCCCGCCGACGTCGTCGTGGTGGCGATCGGCGCCGACCCGGTGACCGGCTGGTTGGAGGGCAGCGGGCTGGAGGTCGAGCGCGGCCTGGTCTGCGACTCCCGCTGCCGCGCCGCCGAGGGGGTCTACGCGGCCGGTGACGTGGCGCGTTGGCAGCACCCCGACTTCGGCGCCTTGCGCCTGGAGAACCGGACGAACGCCGGTGAGCAGGCGATGACCGTCGCCGACAACGTCCTCGGCGCGGACCGCGCCCACCGTCCGGTCCCGTACTTCTGGACCGACCAGTTCGACGCGAAGATCCACGTGCACGGCGTGCTCTCGCCCGACGACGAGGTGACCGTCGTGGAGGGGGACCGGGCTTCGCGGCGGTTCGTGGAGCTGCACCACCGCGACGACCGGCCGGTCGGCGTGCTCGGGTGGAACATGCCCAAGCAGACCCGGCAGCACCGGAAGGCGCTGGTGCAGGCCCTCACGGCCTGATCGGCCGGGTCAGTTGGCCGGCACGAGGTCCCGTTCCTCCTCGTCCTGCTCCATCTCGACGCGGACCGCGGCGATCTGGCGGCGGCCCCAGCGCTCGGAGAAGCCGTAGCGGTGGCCGAGCTGAGCGCCGGTGATCGGTTCGCCGACCTCCAGCGAGAGCCGGTAGTCGCGGCGGGCGAAGGTCCGCTTGTCCTCGTCGCTGAGCGGGTCCGCGGGGACCGGTGGCAGCGTGAGGGTCTGCTCGGACGAGCTCGGGTGGTTCTCCCCCTCGGGCTCCACCGCCTCCGACCGGGTGTCGTCGACGGGCTCCTCCGGCGCGGTGGCCGGCTCCTCGGGTTCGCGAGCGACCGGTTCCGGCGCGGGCTCCTCCCCCTCCTGGCGCGGGAGCTCCTGCGTGGGCCGGGGTGGCTGGGGTGCGCCGTTGGTGGTCTCCGCGCGAGCCGGTTCCGGTGCGGGTGCAGGAGCCGCCGCGGCCGCGGCGACCGGTGCGGGCACCGGTGCCGGTTCCGGTGCGGGCGCGACCCGCACCTCGTCCTGCTTGCCCAGGCCGGCGATCTCCGAGACCGGGATGTCGGTGACCTGGCGGCGGAACGCGCCTGCCGTGCCGTCGCGGTCGACGAGCCAGCGCAGGACGAGCAACCCCGGGCGCAGCCGCAGGCGGCGCTTGCCGTGCCGCTCCTCGAAGTCCGCGCGCAGCTCGGCGAGCACGACGTCGAAGACCGCGACGGCCGCGACCGGCAGGCCCGCGGCGACGAGGCGTGCTTCCGGGGTGAGCTGGTGGATCCAGTTGATCCACGAGGAGATCGCCGTGAAGATCCACATCAGCAGCCGCCCGCGGACGGCGCTCCGCCCGTAGATCGACGCGCGGTAGGTGATCAGCGTGGCGCCGAAGGCGGCACCGTCGAAGGTCGCCGGGATCAGCCACGCGGTCCAGTAGCTGAAGCCGACCATCTGCTCCTGGCCGTAGGCGTGGAGTCCGACGAAGCTGGCGCCCCAACCCATGAGCGCGGCGAGGGCGACGAACCCCAGGGCGGCTCGGGACAGCCAGAGCCCGTGGCCGGATCTCGTGCTCGGTTGCTCGCTCAACGTCGATCCAATGCAGCCGGGTCATCGCGGGACCCGCCGATCTTAGACAAAACCACCCGATCAGGTGACCCTCCGAGCGCGGGGAACCTGCATCGATCTTGTCGACTTCTCGCCAGATCGGTGAAACCCCCAGATCAGGGCGCTCCTGCTCGACCCGGCAGAGCCGGAGTGATCCGCCGCTCACTCCGGCAGGTGGAACGGCACCGCCCGCCAGGGGCTGTCGCCCTCGGCGAGCAGCGCGCGGTGGGCCTCCAGGACGTCGGTGTAGGTGGGGCCGAAAGCCTCGTCGTCGAAGTGCAGGCAGCGGCCCAGGACGTAGCCGACGGAGAACTCCGCCCACGACCCGTACCGCGACCGGGTCTCGCGGCTGACCAGGTCCAGCGCCTCGTACATCTCCGCCTGCGTCGCGTAGCGGGCACCCCGGCCCCAGCGGGCCATCGTCGACGCCCGCCCCAGGTCCCAGGCGGCGACCGTGCGCACGTACCCGTCCGGCGGCAGCAGCTCGTCGGCGCGGAACCGGGCCTCGTACCGGACGATCGTGCCGACCAGCCCGCACAAGAAGTCCGCGTAGGAGTCCACCTCCGGACTCCCGCCGCGCTCGGCTGACGCGCCCGGCACGTTCGCCGCGATGTTGTTGCGGATCGTGGTGTCCACGCACTCCCGCCACCGCTGCGGACCCACCAGCGGGCCCTCGGTGCTGAGCAGGAAGTTCCGCGCGCCCAGCACGAAGTCCCAGTCCGAGGTGCTGACGTCGCAGTTGAGCAACCGGTTCTGCAGGGTGATCCAGTCCTGGCGCGCCTCCACGCCCCAGCCCTCGGCGAGCCGCTCCACCTCACCGCTGTAGCCCAACCCGTGCCAGTCGAGGTTGTTCCACGCGTCGCCGTTGAGGTAGCAGAGGTGGGCGCCGCAGGCCAGGCCGTGCAGCAGCTCCGTCGGCTCGCAACCCGTGCTGTGCCGGGTGACGACCCGGTGGCCGCCGAGGCCTGGTGCGTCGCGGCGTTCGTGAGCTTCCTTCCAGCGCTCCCGGTCGTGGTCGGTGACCTCCAGGTACAGCTCGCACGGGGTGTTCGCGTTGACCGCAAGGACCTCCACCTCCGCGGGGACGATCTCCGCCAGCGTCCGGATCGAGGCGAACTCGTAGACCAGGTACGGGTGCGGGCGCGGCAGCATGTCCTGGGTGTAGACGAAGGTCGCGGTCCGGCCGTCACCCAGCCTCGAGGTCACCACCTGCCGCTTCGCCGGGTCGCGGTGCGCGTGCACCAGTGCCACCGGGTGGTACGCGCCGACGGTGGCGAGCACGCGCAGGTAGGACCCGGTGTCCCCGTCGGCGAGCGCGGCGCAGAGCTCTCGTTCGACGGCGGTCGGCGGGACGAACGGTTGATCACTGGGAACGATCGGGACGACCTCGTCGTGGTCGTCGACCTCACCCACGGTGTAGTACGGGCCGAAAGCCCCGCCGAGCGGAGGAGTCACGCGGCCGAACTTACCGACGCGGTCCGCAGCCGGACGCCTTCTGCGACAACTCGCCAACACCCCAGTTCAGCAAGGCCTTCAGAGCGTCCCGAGGGCCTGTTCGAAGTCCGCGACGAGGTCCTCCGGGCTCTCCACGCCCACGCTGATGCGGACCAGGTCGTCGGTGACACCGAGGGCCAGCCGGTCCTGCGGGCTCATGCCCGCGTGGGAGGTGGCTGCGGGGCGGGTGATCAGCGATTCCACCCCGCCGAGGCTGGGCGCGTCGAACGGCAGCCGCACCGCGTCGATGAGCTTCTGCGCGGCGGAGACCCCGCCCGCCGGCCGGATGCTGAGCATCCCGCCGAACCCGTCGAAGAGCTCCGAGGCCCGCTGGTGGTCGGGGTGCGAGGCGAGGCCGGGGTGGTTGACCTCGGCGACCTCCGGCCGGTCCGCGAGGAACTCGGCCAGCCGCAGGGCGTTCTCGTTCTGCGCGCGGACCCGCAGCGCCAGCGTCTTCAGGCCGCGGGCCAGCAGGAACCCGGCGTGCGGGTCGAGCGTGCCGCCGAAGTGGTTGGAGGTGGTCCGGGCCCGCTCGACGTGCTCGGCGTCGCCGACGACGGCGCCGGCGACGATGTCGGAGTGCCCGTTGAGGTACTTCGTCGCGCTGTGCAGCACCAGGTCGAAACCCGCGGTCACCGGGCGGAAGTTCACGGGCGTCGCGAAGGTGTTGTCGATCAGGCTGACCAGCCCGTTCGCCCGCGCGAACGCCGCGACCTCCGGCAGCCTGCCGACCCGGACCAGCGGGTTGGTGATGCTCTCGACCAGCACTGCCTTCGTCTTCGCGGTGAGCGCGGCCTCCCAGGTCTCCGGGCGGTGCGGGTCGATGAAGGTGAAGGTCCAGCCGAAGTCGGCGGCGTGCTGGGTGAGGAAGTCGTGCGTGCCGCCGTAGAGGCAGTCGCCCACCAGCAGGTGATCCCCACTGCGCAGGACGCTGTGCAGCGCGGTGGTGATGGCGGCCATCCCGGAGGCGGTGGCCAGCCCGGCTTCGGCGCCCTCCAGCGCGGCGAGCTTGTCGTGCAGGTAGGACTGCGAGGGCGTGGAGTTCAGCCGGATGTAGCGCAGGTCGTGGTAGTCGGTTCCGGACGGCACCGAGTACACCGTGCCCTGGTAGATCGGGTACACCACGGAGCCTTCGGGCCCCGGGCGGCGCTCGCCGCCGTGCACCGCTCGCGTCTCGATCCGGTCCTCGTCCATCTGGCCCCTCCTGGTGCTCAACCTGATCGTCAGCCTACGAACGCGTCGACGCGCCGTGAAGGCCGCCGGTTTAGGCCTGATCGGGTGACTCTCGGTCGGGTGGTACGGGGTTCGGGGCCTCGGATCGGAAATTCCTTCACCCCCGTGCACCGTCCGTGTCCCGTCCCCGGACCGAGCAGGACCGCTGTCGGGCGGTTCACCGCGATTCGTGACAGGGGCGGACACTGCGTGTTCGTGCCGATTCTTGTGGCGGAATTCGGCATTGCTCAGCCGGTCCCGGTGAACACAAGTTGAAATGCGTTGACGCGCATTCGGAAATGCGCTTGCCGACGTGCTCGGCTCCAATCTTTCTCGGGCTGCCCCGACGCCGGATCAAAAGTGGCCCGGCGTATGCCACCGGAATTCACCGAGCCGCGGATCACGAAGAGCCCGCGGTGCCAGGAGTGAAGCACAATGGCATTGCGTAAAAGACCCGTCACCGATGATGTCCTCAGCGTCCTGCTCGCAGCCGGTCTCTGCGCCGGCGGAACCACCACCGCGATGATCGCTGTGCAGGATGCCCACCCCGAGCGGAATATCCCAGCGGCGCAACAGGTCACGCACTTCACCGCACTACCCCAGATCGAATCCGGACGACCAGCTCCCCGGCCCGCACCCTGGCTCGCGCCGACGCGCGGCGTGATCACCAGTGGCTTCGGGATGCGGGGTGGCGAGATGCACAAGGGCGTCGACATCGCCAACGACATCGGCACACCCATCCGCGCGGCTTCCGCGGGCACGGTCATCAATTCCGGACCGGCCAGCGGCTACGGGCTGTGGGTCCGGGTCGCGCACCCCGACGACACGGTTTCCACCTACGGGCACATCGATTCGTCGCAAGTGCAGGAGGGCCAGGAGGTCCAAGCCGGTGATCTCATCGCCACCATGGGCAACCGCGGCCAGTCCACCGGACCGCACCTGCACTTCCAGATCGAGGTCGGGGGTGAACCGGTCGACCCCGTCTCCTTCTACGGAGAGGAGCGGTTGTTGACCGATTGGCCGGAGTAGGGACGATTCGCGGATCGAGCCGATCCGCACCTCTCGCGGAAGTTCCAGCGCACCCGGCGTGCCGCCGGACCCCGTTCAGCCCACCCGGTTGACCGGGGTTCCGGTGGCGCTGCCACAGTGTCCTGACCCGGAACCGCGCAGCACTTCCCGGCATCGCGCCACTCACTGTTATCACTGCCGGGTATTGCGAGTTCTGCGGCGCTCTCGTCCAGCGGTGATCACTCGGCGCAGTCGGCAATGGTTCGAAAAGACCAGTCGAGAGTCACCCTCCTGGCCGATTGTCGTGGAACTCCGGGAGACACTTCGATCGCACTAACGCGCTGGAAGGACGAGTGATGGAGCGAGTGGATACGGCCGGGATCATCGGCGGTGGGGTGCTCGCCGAGGATCGCCAGCAGGGGGACTGGGAGCGTCGGATCGCCCAGCGCTCTGAAGAGCTCTACCGGGCGCGCATCGTGCAGCGGCTGCTGCTCGTGTGGGCCGTGCCCGGGAACCTGCTGCTGACGGCGGTGGGGGTGACGCTGCTGGCGTTATCTCCCTCGGTGGTGCCCGCAGCGGTGACTTTCGTGGTCACCGCGGTCTCCGCGGGCGTGGCAGCCGTGTACGTGTACCGGCAGCACTTTAAGGTTCGCGCGGTGGACACCGACCTGCGCGCACTCGAAGTTGCGCACCGCGAACACCTGCTGGACGAACTGGGCACCGGCGACCTGCTGGACGCGCACAAGCGCTACCGGGCGCAGCTGCCGGAGCTGATCGAGCGCTACCGCCACGAGGCCCGCAGCGACCGCTGGAAGGAGAGCGCGCTGCAGACCGTCGTGATCGGCGGCTCGATCATCGCCGCGACCGCGACGGCGGCCGCTGCTTCGGTCGCGGAAGTCCGGTGGTTCGCCATCGGGCTGGGTCTGCTGGTGGCGATCTCCGCCGCCTACGCGGGTTACGCCAAGCACCGCGACCGGAGCGCCTCTTGGCAGGAGACCGCCGACGCGCTGGAGCGCGAGTACGAATCGGTGGAACTGCGGGTGGGTCGCTACCGGCGGTTCGACTCGGAGCGGGAGGCGTACGCCGAGTTCGCCGAAGCGGTCGAGGCGCTGCGCGCCGAGCGGGCCCGACGGTTGCCGTCGGCAGTCAACGACGGGCTCAAGCAGTAATCAAGATCGGTGGGCCATCCCTCGTTCGTGAGGAACGGGCTGGGCTAGTCGATCACCCGTTGTTGATATTCGTGGCTGATGTGATCGCTGAACAGTGGTGAGTGTTTCTTCCGTAATCTCCGCCGCACGCACAGGACTCGGCCTGTGCAGAGAGGAGCATTGCGATGAAGCGCACCTTCACAGCGGCGGCCGCCGTACTGGCCGGTGGTGCCGGCGCCGTCGGATTCGCGACCACGGCCACAGCTGCCGAGTCCCCGCAGCTGCCGGCATCGCTGCCCACCGACAACGGCGTGGCCAACACCGTGTTCCACGCGGCCGGAACCGTCGCCTCGGCGCAGAAGACCGTGGGTGACGTGGTCCCGCTCGAGCAGCAGCTCACGGGCCGGTCCGGCGACCCGGTCAGCCAGGTGGTCAGCGGCACCCCGGTCGCCGGTGTGGCCCAGCCGGTCGTCGACGCGGTGCAGAACGCCAGCACCGGTCACACGCACAGCCTCGACCCGGCCTCCGCGCTGGACGAGGCCCCGCTCCCGGTCGGCTCCACGCTTCCGGCGGAGAAGAGCGGTCTGCCGGGCCTGGACGCCCTCGGCCCGGTGGCCGACGTGGCCAGCGGTCTTCCGGTGCTCGGCTCGCTCCCGGCGGGCAAGAGCGGTCTGCCGGGCCTGGACGCCCTCGGCCCGGTGGCCGACGTGGCCAGCGGTCTTCCGGTGCTCGGCTCGCTCCCGGCGGGCAAGAGCGGTCTGCCGGGTCTCGACGCCCTCGGCCCGGTGGCCGACGTGGCCAGCGGTCTTCCGGTGCTCGGCTCGCTCCCGGCGGGCAAGAGCGGTCTGCCGGGTCTCGACGCCCTCGGCCCCGTGACCGACGTGACCGGTGGTCTGCCGGTCGCCGACTCGCTGCCCGTCGGCAAGACCGGTGCGACCGACGCCCTGCCCACCACCCTCACCGGCACCCTGGACCAGGCCACCCAGAGCGCCCCGCAGACCAAGCCCGCGCAGCCCGTGCAGCAGCTGCCCACCAACGTCGTCGGTGACACCGTGAGCAACGTGCTCGAGGGCAACACCGAGCTCGGCGGTGCTCCGCTGCCCACCGGCAAGAGCGACCCGGTCGGCGGCCTGACCGGCGGACTGCCCGTCGTCAGCGACGTCGTGTCACACGGCCCGCTCGGCAGCACCACCCAGCTCGGCAGCTGATCCCCCACGTCGGCTCACCCGTTGACGCGTCGGCGTTCCCCTTCCCCGCCGGACGAACCGGGTGATGAGCCCCCAGTACAACGACGTCACACCTCGCCACGCCCCTCCCGGCGAGGATGTGTCCCCGAGGGCGGTGCGCGTTTCCCGTCGCGCACCGCCCTCTTCACGTGCCACCGTCCTCTGTGGTCAGAGATCGACGGTGCCGGTGGCGCCGTGCACCGTGATGGTCTGCCCGTCGGTGATCCGGGCGGTGGCGTCCGGAACGCCGACCACTGCGGGGATTCCGCACTCGCGCGCGACCGTCGCGCCGTGGGAGTTGGGTCCGCCCATCTCCATGACGAGGCCCGCGGCGGAGAGGAACAGCGGTGTCCACCCCGGATCCGTGGACGGGGCGACGAGGACCTCGCCGACGTCCAGGTGTGCTCCTGCAGGATCGCGGATCACCCGTGCCACGCCGGTGACGGTGCCCGCCGAGGCCGACGTCCCGCGCAACGACTTCTCCGAAACCGCCTGCGTCATCGTGGTTTCCGGCTCGGTGCCGTCGGAGAGCAGCAGTCTCGGCAGGTGCTTCCGGCGGAGTTCGCGCTCGTGGGTGGCGCGCCGCTCGGCGATCAGATCGCGCTGGTCGGCACCATCGACGGTCTTCGAGAGTTCCTCGTAGTCCAGGAAGAACACGTCATCGGGATCGAGAACCGCTCGCTGTGCGTGGAGTTCCTCGCCGATCGCGCGAAGGTGCTCGCGAGCGCTGGCGATGCCGAGGATCGCGCAGTACTTCGGCAGTTCCCGCATCCCCGCCAGGCCGCGCACGCGGTCGAGCAGGAACTCCGCGACCCTGGCGTGCAGCCGGTTGGGCAGCCGGGACACGATCTCGCTGACCACCACCTCGGCTTCGTCGGCGCTCCGCCGGTACCGCTGCGCGGCGTCGTGCCCGGCGCCGCCGGTGCGCGCGTAGCTCTGCACCGCCGCCAGCACCGGGGCGGGATCCTCCGACCAGCGCGGCACGCCCACGTCGATCTCGGTGGCCGTGCGGTGGCCGTGGCGTGCCAGGAAGTCGTCCAGTCCGAAGAGGACCTCGGCGGGCAGCGCACGGTCCCGGTAGCGGGTGGCGAGGTCGCCGACGTCGGGCCCGGTGTGCTGCGCGAGCGCCCAGAGCTCGAGGTCCATCTCGGTGGTGATGTTGTGCGGGATCCCGGAGAGCGCCGCGTGGATCTCCGACTCGCTCGCGCGCACCAATGTCGGCAGGAGTCGGCCGAGCAGCAGGATCGGCATCATCCGCGGCGCCACCCACGCCATGCGCGGTGCGGTCACCCGCAGCAGCGCGTCCCGGGCGGCGTCGAGCCGTTCCCGCGCGGTCCTCGGTTCCGGTGCAGCGAGGTCGGCGCGGAGCTGGTCGACCCGGCGGAACGCCTCCTCCCGGGCGCGGGCGGGATCGCGCAGCACCGCGGCCAGCGCCAGGGGGAGGCGGTTGCGCGCCAGGAATCGCGCGAGCGCTCCCAGCACGCGCCACGGCACGCCCCGGTCCGGTGCGAAGCGTGGGTCCTCCAGCAGGGATTCGTAGACGCGCCCGGAGCGCGCCTCGGCCGCCGCCAGCATCCGGGGCAGCACGGCTCGACCGATCCGGTTCCGGGTGGTGCCGGTGATGTCCAGGAACAGCCACCCGTCGACCGTCCGGAGTGGACGGGGCCGCCCGCCTGGAGCGCGGAGCCCGAGCTCGCGCAGCACGCCGGTGGCCAGCAGGCCGGTGGTCGCGGCGCCCATCGGTGTCAGCGGCCGGTAGACGCCCTGGGCGACGTTGACCGAGAAGTACAGCCGCAGCCCCTCCTCGACCTGGGTGGGCAGCGGGAAGAGCGTGGTGATCGGTCGCGACTGGGTCAGCCAGACCCCGTCGGCGCCGATCGCCCACTCGACGTCCTGCGGGGCGCCGTAGTGCTCGGCGACCGCACGCCCGAGCTCAGCGAGCTCGCGGGCCTGCTCCTCGCTGACCGACGCGACCTCGGAGTCCTGGCCGACGGTCCGCACACCACCACCCTCGGCGGGCCGGACGGAGGTCGGCTTGTCACCGAGGCGCGTGGTCACCCGGCTCCCGGACACCACGAAGTGGTCCGGGGTGACCGAGCCGGAGACGACCGACTCGCCGAGCCCGGTGTTGGCGTCGATGACGCACTCCGACCGGTCCCCGGTGACCGGGTTGGCGGTGAACAGCACCCCGGCGGCGTGGGCGTCGACCATCCGCTGCACCACGACCGCCAGCCGCACTGAGGCGTGCTCGACTCCGTTCGCCGCGCGGTAGGACACCGCTCGGTCGGACCACGACGAGGCCCAGCAGCGGCGGACCGCCGACAGCAGCTCCTCGGTCCCGACGACGTTGAGGAAGGTGTCCTGCTGGCCGGCGAAGCTCGCGTGCGGCAGGTCCTCGGCCGTCGCCGACGACCGCACCGCCACCGGACCTGAGCCGAGCTCGGCGTGGGCGCCGGTGATCGCGCTGACCAGCTCCGCGGGGAGGGGCGTGCCGCAGATCCGCTCGCGGATGTGGCCGGCCGAGCCGGGGAGGTCGTCGAGCAGGTCGTCGACCTGGCAGACCTCGCCGTAGACCTCGGTGGTGATCACGAAGCCGGGTGGGACGCGGAACCCGGCCTCGATCAGTTCGCCGAGGTTGGCCGCCTTCCCGCCGACCACCTCGGCCATCCCCGCGTGGACCTCGTCGAGCCGCAGCACCGGCACGGCGACCACCTCCTCGTGCGTGGACCGACCGTAACCCCGCCGCGCTCCGGAAATCAACGGTCGTTGAATTTACGGCCATCAGGGTGATCTCCGCCGAGAGGTCGTCATGGAACGGAACGGGGGGCATCCCTTCCCACGGAGGAAGGAGTGACATGACCTGGTGGGTGCTGGCCGCGGCGGCGGGGATCGCGGCCCTGGGAGTGGCGCGACGGGTCCGGCGGATCGTGGTGCGCCAGCGCGCGGTGGCGCGCGCGAAGGTCGAGATGGGGTGGTTCTACCAACCACCGAGACGGCGGCCGTACGTGCGCGGCTGTGGAAGGCACGCGTCCGCGGAGCCCGTGGTGGTACTGCGGAGGGTCGACGGCTCGCCCTTGGGGACAGTCCCGCGACCAGGGAAGATGCGGTACCGGTGAGCGTCCGTCCCCAGGTTTGTCCCCAGTTCTCCACAGGGGTGGACGAAGTTGTCCACAACTGTGGAGAACTCGTCAGGCACGAAAAGACCCCCCACGCATCCGCGAGGAGGGTCTTCCGGTGGTGCGGGCAGCGACCTCAGTGCCCCGCTTCCTTGGCGCGCTCGTACGACTTCTTGATCTCGTCCTCGGCCTCGGCACGGCCGACCCACGTGGCGCCCTCCACGCTCTTGCCCGGCTCCAGGTCCTTGTACACCTCGAAGAAGTGCTGGATCTCCAGCTTGTAGAACTCGGAGAGGTGGTGGACGTCCCGCAGGTGCTCCTGGCGCGGGTCGTCCGAAGGGACGCAGATCAGCTTGTCGTCGCCGCCCTTCTCATCGCGCATGCGGAACATGCCGATGGCGCGCGACTTGATCAGGCAGCCCGGGAATGTCGGCTCCTGGACCAGCACCAGCGCGTCCAACGGGTCGCCGTCCTCACCCAGGGTGTCGTCGACGAACCCGTAGTCGGCCGGGTACTGCGTGGCGGTGAACAACGTCCGGTCGAGACGGATACGACCCGTCTCGTGGTCCACCTCGTACTTGTTCCGGTTCCCCTTGGGGATCTCGATCGTGACGTCGAAGTCCACGCGGTTCCTCACTCGTCTTGCGTCGGATGCAGAAGCACGCTCGCGCGCGCGACCACGTCTAGTGTGGACCACGCTCGGTCTCCAGGCCCCACCGCAGTGCGATGGCTCGCAATCTGGCAGTCTGATCTCCAGTCGAGGAGGAGCACGTGCCCGAACCCCAGAACACCCGGGGTGAGGTGTCTGAGAGCGACGTCCGGGCGAGCTCGCCGGACCAGGACGACAGGCCGCGCACCGCTGCGCCGTCCCCGGTGGGAGCTGCTGAGACGTCGGAGAACACCCCGCCCGCGAACGACCCGGCGGAGCACATGGTGAGCAGCGGAGGCGAGGACGCCGCCGGAACCGGAGAAGCCGCACCTGGATCGGGCCAGGCCGGTTCGAGCACCCCGGGGTCTGGGACCAAGACCACATCCGCGGACGCCCCGACCGCCACGGTCCGCGTCGCGGGAAGCCTGTTCGACGACACCGAGGGTGGCGCCCCCTCGGCCGACGGGTCTGCCGGAGGCGGCGGGGCGACGGGCCCGAGCGAGGCCTCCGGTGCCGCCGAGTCCACCTGCTCCGAGGGTGCGGGCACGAGCAAAGGCGAGACCAGCTCCGACGGGGCGACCGGCTCTGACCCGGACTCGGGCTCTGGTGGTTCCTCCAGCTCGGGCAGGTCCACCGGCTCGGTGAAGCTCTCGGAGACCGCGTTCGCGGACGCGGTCTCGACGACCCAGAAGCTCACCGGTCCCGAGGCGGACGACTCCGCCGAGTTCGCGACGAAGGCGGAACCGGGGACGGCCGCCGACTCAGCCGACGCCGCTGATCAGAAGGGCTCTGCTCCGGGACCCTCCGGGCAGGAGCCCACCGACGACCAGTCCGGGACCTCGTCGACGTCCACGGACGAGCCGCAGGCTGACCAGCAGGAGACGACCACCGAGGCCGGAGCCCCTCCGGAGCCGCCTGCCGACGACCAGTCCGCCACGGGCAAGTCCGGTGACGAGCCTTCCGCTGATGACGGGTCCAGTGGCGAGGCGTCCGCTGGGGAGGAGTCGGCCAGCGACGAGGCGGACCGCGAGGGCTCTGCCGGTGACCAGACCGCTGGTGAGGAGCCCGGGAGCGGGGAGCCCTCCGGTGAAGGGTCCGCGGACGACCAGCCGGTCGGAGCCGAGTCCGACGAAGCGACGTCCGCCGAGGCAGAGGCCGCTGACGCCGGAACTCCTGAACGGGACGAGGGCACCCCGGCAGCTCAGGGCGACACGACCGAAGCCGACGACTCCCGCGACGGACGGCCGGAGGACGAGACCTCTCGAGCCGACTCCCAGGCGCGGGACGCCGAACACGAGTCCGAGGACCCCGCGGCGAGCGGAGCGGGAGCGGGAGGTCCGTCTGGAACGTCCGCCCCCTCCGCCGAGGCGGAAGCGGAATCCGCTGGTGAGGAGGACGCGGACGCCACCGGTGAGTCCGCGTCAGGTGCCGGGGTTCTCACCGGTCACTCGGGTGACGCCGAGGCCGGGTCCGCGGGTGAGCGCGAAGCCGCCGAGGCTCCGGCGGAACCTGCTCGTGACGAGGACGAGGCCGTCGACGTCGACGCCGCTGCGGGTGGCGACGTCTCCACTGAGACGTCCGACCGCCCGGCTGAAGCAGCAGCGGAACCCGCCGGTGACGAGGACGTGGCCGCTGAGGAAGCGCCCACGGCGGGTGGGGAGGTTCCCACGGGAACTTCCCCCGAGACCGATCCCCGCCCCGAGACGGGGTCGGAGGCAGACGCCGAGACCGACGCTGGTGCCGCTCCCGACACCCACACCCGCGCTGGTGCCGCGACCGGGTCCGGCGCTGACGAGGAGGGCACCGACCCCGGTGCCGCCACCGGCACCGGGGCTGCCACGGCGACCGGGACCAGCACGGCCACCGAGTCCGGCACCCGCACCAAGAGCGGCGCCGATCTCGACGGTGTCGATGTCGATGACGACGCGACGCCGGCTTCGGGAACCGTCGCGGGGCCGGAGTGGCCAGGTGAGCAGACGCAGATGCTCACCCCGGTGGTCGTCGACGAGCTGGACGACGAGGAGCCGGAGGAACGGCCCACGGAGACGACCCAGCAGATCTCCCGGGCCGCGCTCGACGACGCCCTGGCGGAGCGGGGGCGGGAGGCGGAGCCGCCGGAGTCCGCTGCCGAGCAGACGACCCGCATCGACCTCAAGGACCTGCGCACCTCGGCTCCGGCGGAGACCTCGGCGGAGCGGACGCAGTGGATCGACCGGATCGACGTCGACGAGCCGCGGACGGCCTCGGCCGACGACTTCGCCGGCTTGGGCACGCCGCAGGCCGACCAGAGCGCAGGCCTCGCGCCCCCTCCGCCGCTCCCGCAGCCGCCGCAACGGCAGCAACCGCAGCAGGCCTACGCGAGCCCGGACGACTTCACCGGGCTCGCCGCGCCCCACCAGCCCGCGGACACGTCCGACCGGCACGCCTCGCGGGCGGTGCCGCAGCAGATCCCGATGCAGCGGCAGCCCGTCGCGGCGGCGAGGGACCGCAAGGGCCGCGGCCCGCTGATCGGCATCGCGATCGGCCTGGTCGTGCTGCTGGGCGTGTCGGTCGCGTTCGGGCCGTCGCTGGTCGACGCGCTGAGCAAGGCGCAGATCGCCGACCCGCCCGCGCCCGTCCGGCTCGACCCGAAGATCAAGCCGCTCGGGCGGAACGCACCGAGGCCCGCGCAGTCCGGCATCAGCTCGGCGCTCGCGGGGCCCGCGAGCAACCCGGCGCTGGGCACGCTCGGTGGAGTCGTCATGGACGCCCGCACCGGTGACGTGCTGTGGCAGCAGAACCCGAGCCAGCCGCTGACTCCTGCCTCGACGGGCAAGCTGATGGCGATGAGCGCTGCGCTGCTCACGCTCGACCACAACGCGCGGCTGACCACCAAGGTCGTGCGCGGCAGCCAGCCGGGCACCGTGGTGCTGGTCGGTGGCGGCGACCCGACGCTGTCATCGCTGTCCGGCGACCAGGAATCGGTGTACGAGGGTGCGCCGAAGCTGGACGACCTGGTCGCGCAGGTCAAGGCCGCGTCCGGCGGCAACGTCAACACCGTGCTGGTCGACACCAGCCGCTACCGGGGCCCGACGGCCGCGTCGGGCTGGCTGCCGCAGGACGTGGCGGCGGGCTTCTACGCGCCGGTGGAGCCGGTGATGCTCGACGGCGGCCGGGTCGACCCCACGAAGGACTACAGCCCGCGCACCTCCACCCCCGCGCTGCAGGCGGGGCAGGAGCTCGCCACGAGGCTGGGCGCGGCGACCGCGGCACCCGGCGACGCCCCGGCGAACGCGCAGGTGCTGGGGCAGGTGCGCTCGGCGACGGTGTCCGAGCTGGTGGAGAACGTCCTGCTGCACTCCGACAACGTGCTGGCCGAGGCGCTGACCCGCGAGGTCGCCATCGCCACCGGCAAGGAACCGTCGTTCTCCGGAGGCACCGAGGCGGTCCGCGAGGTGCTGCAGCGCAACGGGATCGACGTCACCGGCACGACGATGGCCGATGGCAGCGGGCTGTCGCTGGACGACCGGATCACGCCGAAGCTGCTCGGGCAGCTGCTGCACAAGGCGACCGCGCCCGCCGGGCCGGACGGAGTGCTGCCGCAGGCCTCCGCGAAGCTGCGCGACCTGCTACCGGGCCTCCCCGTCGCGGGCGGCAGCGGCAGCCTCGCCGACCGGTACCAGAGCAGCCCGGGCAAGGGCTGGGTGCGGGCCAAGACCGGCACGCTCGACGGAGCCAACAGCCTCGCCGGCAGCGTCCTCACCCAGGACGGCAGGCTGCTCGTCTTCGCGATGATGTCCAACGGCACCAGCTCCTCGGTCGCGCGACCGGCGCTGGATGAGCTCGCCGGCACCCTCCGCGGCTGCGGCTGCCGCTGACCAGCGGGAACAGCGACTCCAGGGGCAGGTCGCGGCCCGCGAGCCCTGCCCGACGGGTGCTCCGGCGGGTACCGTCGACGTCGTGAACGCCACTCCCGCCGTCGGGGCGCCCAAGGCGCTGGACTGGAACGTCGCCGTGGGCACCGCGGTCCGGCTGATGAAGCCGGGGCCGGAAGTGCCGCGCGCCGACGCCCAGCGAGCTGTGCGCTCGTTGCGGCGGTTCAGCGTCGAAGCCGAAGAGCACGTCCGCGAGCAGACCGGTCTGGGCCTGGACCTGCCCGCCGTCGAGGGCGACGTGGTGGACCGTCCCGACTGGGTGCGCGGGGCGGCCTTCGGCCTCTCCGAGCTCACCAGCGCGGCCCTGTCCACCGTGGAGATGCCCGCGTTGCCCGGCGGCGACGTGCTGGGGCAGATCAGCACGCGCAGCGCCGGGGTGCAGGCCGGGGTGGTGCTGGCCTACCTGGGCGGCAAGGTCCTCGGCCAGTTCGACCCTTACGGCGAGTCCCGCGTCGAGGGCCAGCGCGGGCGGTTGTTGCTGGTGGCGCCGAACATCGTGGCCGCGCAGCGGTCGCTGGGCGTGCCCGCGGACGACTTCCTGATGTGGGTGTGCCTGCACGAGTCCACCCACCGGCTGCAGTTCAACGCTGTGCCGTGGCTGCGGGAGCACTTCACCGCCGGTCTCGGACAGCTGCTCTCGCAGGTGGAGGGCAGCACCGCGGAGCTGCTGACCAGGCTGCCGAACGTGGTGCGCGAGGCCCGCACGGCCCGGCGGAGCGACTCGAGCCCGGGCATGCTCGGCGTGCTCGAGCTGCTGCAGACACCGGAGCAGCGGGCCGCGCTGGACCGGATCATCGCGATCTCCACGCTGCTGGAGGGCCACGCCGACCACGTCATGGACGCCGTGGGCCCGCAGGTCGTGCCGAGCGTCGGCACCATCCGCCAGCGGTTCACCGACCGCCGCAACGGCGGCGGACTGCTGGACCGCATCCTGCGCAGCCTGCTGGGCGTGGACGCCAAGATCCGCCAGTACGCGCAAGGCGCGGCCTTCACCGCCCAGGTGGTCGAGCGGATCGGCATGACCGGCTTCAACGCGGTGTGGGCGCACCCGGACAACCTCCCGACCAGGGCGGAGATCCGCGTGCCGGCCGATTGGATCCGGCGGGTCCACGGCTGACCGGCCTGACGCGCGCGCTCCAGGGTGCCGGGGAGAATCGGAGGATGCCGCCTGATCCCGCTGTGAGCGAGACCCGCACTGCCGTGCGGCGGACGCTGGCCTCGCCCGACGCGGCGCCGTTCAAGGGATCGCCGCTGGTCGTGGCCTGTTCCGGGGGTGCCGACTCGCTCGCACTCGCCGCGGCCACCGCGCACGTGGCGCGGCAGGCCGGGGTGGAGGCGCAGGCGATCGTGGTCGACCACGGCCTGCAGGTCGGCTCCGACGCGATCGCCGCCCGCTCCGTCGAGCAGCTGGCCGCCATCGGGATGTCCGCGCAGGTCGTGGAGGTCGACGTGGACGGGATGGGCGGTCTGGAGGCGGCGGCCCGCAAGGCCCGGTACGTGGCGCTGCGGGCCGAGCGCCCGAGTGGATCGCTGGTGCTGCTCGGCCACACCCTCGACGACCAGGCCGAGACCGTGCTGCTCGGGCTCGGCCGCGGGTCCGGTGCGCGGTCGATCGCGGGGATGCGCTCGCTGGACCCGCCGTGGGCGCGGCCGTTCCTGGGTGTCCGACGCACGACCACCGAGGCCGCCTGCCGGGCCCAGGGCCTCGAACCGTGGCACGACCCGCACAACACCGATGCCCGCTTCGCCCGTGTGCGGTTGCGCACAGAGGTGCTGCCGCTGCTGGAGGAGGTCCTGCAGGGCGGGGTGGCGGAAGCGCTGGCCCGCACGGCCCGTCAGCTGCGCGAGGACTGCGACGCGCTGGAGGAGGTCGCCGAGACCGAGCTCAGCCGCGTCCGCGCCGATCACGGCCTCGATTGCGCCGAGCTGCGGCCGCTGCCCGCGGCCGTCCGGCGGCGTGTGCTGCGGGACTGGCTCGCCGAGGAGGGGGTGCCCGAAATGACCGATGCGCACCTGCGGGCGGCGGACGGGCTGGTCGCCGACTGGCGGGGGCAGGGTGGCCCGGCGTTGCCCGGTGACTTTGTGCTGCGACGAGCGCATGGCAGGCTTCGGGTGGAGACGGCGGGCCGCAAGCCGCCGAATGGCTGACGGTGCACCGGCATCAGCGTCGGGGCGGGTCTCCGGCTTGGGGAATTGTTGATCCGACAAGAGGGGAAGCCGAGCCGTGTACGACGGCGATATCGCTTCTGTGCTCATCACCGAGCAGCAGATCAAGGACAAGGTCGCGGAGCTGGCCAAGCAGGTCGACGAGGACAACCAGCAGGGCGGCGATCTGCTGCTGGTCGGCGTGCTCAAGGGCGCGGTCATGTTCATGACCGACTTCGCCCGCGCGCTGCCTCAGCCGGCGCAGCTGGAGTTCATGGCGGTCAGCTCGTACGGCTCGTCGACGTCGTCGTCCGGTGTCGTGCGGATCCTCAAGGACCTCGACCGAGACATCGCGGGCAAGAACGTGGTGATCGTCGAGGACATCATCGACTCCGGCCTGACGCTGTCCTGGCTGCTCAAGAACCTCGCGTCGCGCAACCCCGCGTCGCTGGAGGTCTGCACGCTGCTGCGCAAGCCCGACGCCGTGCAGGTGGACGTCCCGGTGCGCTACGTGGGCTTCGACATCCCGAACGAGTTCGTCGTCGGCTACGGCCTCGACTACGCAGAGCGCTATCGTGATCTGCCCTACATCGGCACGCTCGATCCGAAGGTTTACACCTCGGGCGTGTGATGCGCGGATGTGGATCGTCCCGCCCTCGTGCGGCGGGGCGATCCTAGTAGGCTGGGCGCCCTGTGCTGGGCGCGGCATGGTCGTGCCCGCGCATCGGCCGGTACGCTGGTCTGAAGGGGTTGATGGTGGGTGTCCGCATCAGCAGCCGTCACCCGAAGTAACAGTCAGGGAGGGTCGAGGCCGCCCGTCGGCCGCAAGTGAATGGACCGAAAGCGCCTGCTCCGCAACCCGCTGCTGTGGATCCTGACAGCGTTTCTGTTGATCTACGCGTTCAGCGTGCTCTTCGACGAGACTCGCGCCTACCGCGAAGTCTCGACCTCGCAGGCCCTGGAACAGATCGCCCAGGGCAAGGTCAAAGAAGCGACCATCGAGGACAAGGAGCAGCGGGTCCGGCTGACCCTCAGCGACGGCCAGAACTTCCAGGGCAGCAACCAGCTGATCGCGAACTACCCCGCCGGCTCGACCGAGCAGGTCGTGGGCGAGATCCGCAACGCCAAGGTGCCCAACTGGAACACCAAGGTCACCCAGGACTCGTTCTGGGTGCAGATGCTCTTCTACCTCGTGCCCATCGGCCTGCTCGTGCTGCTGCTGATGTGGATGATGAACAACGTCCAGGGCGGCGGGAACCGCGTCCTGAACTTCGGCAAGTCCAAGGCCAAGCAGCTCACCAAGGACATGCCCAAGACGTTGTTCGGCGACGTCGCCGGCGCCGACGAGGCCGTCGAGGAGCTCCACGAGATCAAGGACTTCCTGCAGAACCCGGGCCGCTACCAGGCCCTGGGCGCGAAGATCCCCAAGGGCGTGCTGCTCTACGGCCCGCCCGGCACCGGTAAGACGCTGCTGGCCCGCGCGGTCGCGGGCGAGGCCGGTGTGCCCTTCTACTCGATCTCCGGTTCCGACTTCGTCGAGATGTTCGTCGGTGTCGGTGCCTCCCGCGTGCGCGACCTGTTCGAGCAGGCCAAGCAGAACGCGCCCTGCATCATCTTCGTCGACGAGATCGACGCGGTCGGCCGCCAGCGCGGCGCCGGCCTCGGCGGCGGTCACGACGAGCGCGAGCAGACGCTGAACCAGCTGCTCGTCGAGATGGACGGCTTCGACTCCCGCGGCGGCATCATCCTGATCGCCGCCACGAACCGCCCCGACATCCTCGACCCCGCGCTGCTGCGCCCGGGCCGCTTCGACCGGCAGATCCCGGTCTCGGCGCCCGACCTGCGCGGCCGCAAGTCGATCCTGGGCGTGCACTCGAAGGGCAAGCCCCTCGCGCAGGACGTCGACATGGAGGGCCTCGCCAAGCGCACGGTCGGCTTCTCCGGTGCCGACCTGGAGAACGTGGTCAACGAGGCCGCGCTGCTCACCGCCCGGGAAGGCGGCCAGCTGATCAACTCGGCCGCGCTCGAGGAGGCGGTGGACCGCGTCGTCGGGGGCCCACGCCGCAAGAGCAAGATCATCTCGGAGCGGGACAAGAAGATCACCGCCTACCACGAGGGCGGACACGCCCTGGCCGCGTGGGCGATGCCCGACCTGGAGCCGGTCTACAAGCTCACGATCCTGCCGCGCGGCCGCACCGGCGGTCACGCGCTCGTCGTCCCCGAGGACGACAAGGACATGATGACCCGCTCGGAGATGATCGGTCGCCTGGTGTTCGCGCTGGGTGGTCGTTCCGCCGAGGAGCTCGTCTTCCACGAGCCGACCACCGGCGCCTCCAGCGACATCGAGCAGGCGACCAAGATCGCCCGTGCGATGGTCACCGAGTACGGCATGACCGCCCGCCTCGGTGCGGTCAAGTACGGCAAGGAGGAAGGCGACCCGTTCCTGGGCCGCACCGCCGGCCAGCAGCCGAACTACTCGCTCGAGGTCGCGCACGAGATCGACGAGGAGGTGCGCCGGCTCATCGAGGCCGCGCACACCGAGGCGTGGGAGGTGCTCAACACCTACCGCGACGTGCTCGACGACCTCGTGCTCGAGCTCATCGAGAAGGAGACGCTCAACCGCAAGGACCTGGAGCGGATCTTCTCGCGGGTCGAGAAGCGGCCGCGGATCACCGCGTTCAACGACTTCGGCGGGCGCACCCCGTCGGAGAAGCCGCCGGTGAAGACCCCGGGCGAGCTGGCCAAGGAGCGCGGCGAGCCGTGGCCCCCGGTCAAGGAGGAGCCGATGCCGGCCCCGTCCGCGTCGAGCACCGGTGCGCAGCAGAACGGCACCCAGGTCCAGGAGGAGGCACCGGCGGGCGCCGGCGCCAACCAGGGCACGGTGCAGATCCAGCAGCCGCAGTCCGGCCAGCAGGTTCCCTCCGCGGTCCCGCCGAACTACGGTGCTCCACCTGGGTGGACCCCGGCCACCAACCCGTCCGGTTCGAACTACAACTGGACCCCCTCCTGGGAACGCGGTCAGCAGCCCTCCTCCGAGCAGGGCGAGACGCAGTCCGAGAGGCCTGAGGGTCAGGATTCGGCCAGGGACAACGGCAGCGGCAACAACGGCCGCTGATACTGGCGGGCGCAGCGCCCGCCGCGCGCTGCCGAGCCAGTGGAGGACAGCAACAGTGACCAGTGCGGTCGACGAGCCGATCGGGGCGGGGAACTCCCGCCCCGACGGCTCTTTCCACATGCCACAGTTCGACCAGGCCCGCGCCGAGGCCGCGATCCGGGAGCTGCTCGTCGCAGCCGGTGAGGACCCCGACCGCGACGGCCTGAAGGAGACGCCGCAGCGGGTGGCGCGCGCCTACCGCGAGCTGTTCGCGGGGCTCTACACGGATCCCGACGAGGTCTTGGACAAGACCTTCGACGAGGCCCACGAAGAGCTGGTCCTGGTGCGCGACATCCCGGTGTACTCGCAGTGCGAGCACCACCTGCTGCCGTTCCACGGCACGGCCCACATCGGCTACATCCCGAACGAGCAGGGCCGGGTGACCGGGCTGTCCAAGCTGGCCCGCCTGGTCGACCTCTACGCCAAGCGCCCCCAGGTGCAGGAGCGGCTGACCTCGCAGGTCGCTGACGCGCTGGTGCGCAGGCTGGAGCCGCGCGGGGTGATCGTGGTGATCGACGCCGAGCACCTGTGCATGGGCATGCGCGGCGTGCGCAAGGCCGGGTCGACGACCACGACGTCGGCCGTGCGCGGCATCTTCCGCAGCTCGGCGTCGTCGCGGTCCGAGGCGCTGTCGCTGATCAGGGGGCGTTGATGCACGCCAAGCTGCCCCACCCGCCGCGCTGCGCGGTGATGGGCATCCTCAACGTCACGCCCGACTCCTTCTCCGACGGCGGGCGCTACCTGGACCGCGACGCGGCGGTGGCGCACGGCGTGGAGATGCACCGTATGGGCGCCGACATCATCGACGTCGGCGGCGAGTCCACCCGGCCCGGTTCCGAGCGGGTCGACGCGGCCACTGAGGTCGAGCGGGTGCTGCCGGTGGTGCAGGAGCTGGTCGCGGCGGGTGTGCCGGTCAGCGTGGACACCACGCGCGCCAAGGTCGCCGCCGTGACGGCCGGCGCAGGCGCCTCGGTGATCAACGACGTCTCGGGTGGGCTGGCGGACGCCGAGATGGCGCACGTCGCCGCCGACACCGGCCTGCCGTGGGTGCTCATGCACTGGCGGGGGCACAGCAAGAGCATGAACGCGCTGGCCGAGTACGACGACGTCGTCACCGACGTCCGCGAGGAGCTGCTCCGGCAGGTCGACGCGGCGGTGCGCGCGGGCGTCTCCGAGGACGCGATCGTGCTGGACCCGGGCCTGGGCTTCGCGAAGACCGCGCAGCACGACTGGCAGCTGCTGCACCACCTCGACAGCTTCGTCGACCTGGGGTTCCCGGTCCTGGTCGGGGCCTCCCGCAAGCGGTTCCTGGGCGCGCTGCTGGCCGACGGGGACGGCACGCCGCGTCCGCCGGACGGCCGCGAAACGGCCACCGCCGTGGTCTCGGCGCTGTCGGCCGACCGGGGCGCGTGGGGCGTGCGGGTGCACGACGTGCAGCGCTCGCTGGACGCGGTCGCGGTGACGGCTGCGTGGCGCAGCGGGGGTGATCGCCGTGGCTGACCGGATCACGCTGACCGGGTTGGAGGTCCGCGGTCACCACGGCGTCTTCGACCACGAGAAGCAGGACGGCCAGCTGTTCAAGGTCGACATCACCGTCTGGATCGACCTCGCCGACGCGGCGGCGAACGACGACCTCGACAAGACGCTGCACTACGGCGAGCTCGCCGAGATGGCCGCCGGGATCGTCGGTGGTCCCTCGCGCGACCTGATCGAGACCGTGGCCGCCGAGATCGCCGACAGGGTGATGGCGGACGAGCGCGCCTACGCCACCGAGGTCACGCTGCACAAGCCGCACGCGCCGATCCCGCTGAGCTTCGCCGACGTCGCGGTCACCATCCGCCGCTCCCGGCGGGGCGGTCGCGGGAACGTGGTGCCGGCGTGAGCCGAGCGGTCCTGTCCCTCGGCTCGAACCTCGGCGACCGGCTGAGCTACCTGCGGGTGGCCGTCGAGGGCTTCTCCGACGTCCTCGTCGCCGCCTCCCCGGTCTACGAGACCGCCCCGTGGGGCGTCACGGACCAGCCGGACTTCCTCAACGCAGTCCTCATCGTGGAGTCCTCGGACGTCGACGAGTGGGGCTGGCTCCGCCGCGCCCAGGCGCTGGAGCAGCAGGCCGAGCGGGTCCGCGAGCAGCGCTGGGGGCCCCGGACCCTCGACGTCGACGTCGTCACGGTGGACGACGTCCGCAGCAGCCACCCCGACCTCCTCCTCCCGCACCCGGGAACCCCCCAGCGCGCCACGGTCCTCATCCCGTGGCTGGCGGTGGAGCCCGACGCCCAGCTCCCGGGCCACGGGCCGGTCGCGGACCTCCTCGCCGCCCTGCCGCGGTCGGAGGTCGACGGCGTGCGCCTCCGCGAGGACCTCCTCCTCTAAGGACCCCGCCCCTCCACAGAAGACGGGGGTGCCTGGGCTCCGACACTCCCGTCGCGCGTCCCTCCGCCCGGTGCTGTCCACGGCCCGCCCTCAAGGTGATCAGGCAGCCGAAGCGCTACCGCCGGGTTCCTGTCGCGCTCAGGACCCCGCGGTTGTCGGGGTCGGGAGATCCGCGGTGATCTTCGGGCGACCGGGGGTCCGGGGCGAACACGTGGTGCCCCGACCGAGCGGATCGTGTCCGACGCGGTGACGCACGGACCCGCGACTGCGGTTCGCCGCGACGTTGGCTGCACCCTCGGAGGCTGCGGACTGCGTGACCGGTGGGTGGGCAGGGGAGGAGTGGCCTTCGCCTGGGGAGCCGGTCGGTGGGGCGCGTGAGGTGGGATGCTGGGGGTGTGTCGCCGCGACGTACTGAGGAGATGACGTTCACCAAGCCCGGGCAGCTGGTCACCGGGGGATTGGTGGCCGCTGCGGTGGTGTTCCTGGCTTGCGGTCCGGTGTACGGGGATCTCCCGCCGCTGCCGCTGCTGGCGGGAGCGACGCTGCTGCTGATCGCTGCCGTGGACGTGGTGCTGGCCTTCGTGCTGCGACCCCGCGTCCAGCGCAAACCCGGGGTGGAACCCGTCGAGGCGCTGACCGCGGCGCGCGCGGTGGCGCTGGCGAAGGCGTCGTCGCTGGCCGGCGCGATCATGGCCGGTGGGTGGATCGGCCTGCTCGGCTACCTGCTGCCGATGCTGGGCACGGTCAACGCCGCCCAGTCGGACACCGTCGCCGCCGTCATCGGGTTGGTCAGCGCGGCCGCGCTGATCGGCGCCGGCCTGTGGCTGGAGCACTGCCTCCGGAACCCGGACGAGCCGGACGAGGACGACGAGGAAGAGTGAGTCGCGGCTGGGAGTTCAGGCACGGGCGGAGCTGTTCTCCCCCGGTGCGGGACTCAGCCGGCACCGCCGCAGGTTCTGAGCGGTTTCGTGGCGAGCACGCCGCGACGGCGTGTACCGGCGTTCATCAGGAGCGGCGCACGGAGTCCGCGGAGCCGCTCGGGTTCTGCTGCGCGCACTGCTGACCAACGCGATCCCTCAACAAGTTCTGCTCTGTTCGGCGCAGCGGCCCTTGCGTCGCTCCGGGCAATGCGTGAACGGTTCGGTGCACCTTGAGGTCTCGAACAGATAACCGCCTTGTACGGTGGTCGTCATGTCCGAGCGCGGCACGAACGAAACCGACCCCGACACCGGGCGGTCCCACGTCCTGTGGGGAGGCGCGCTCGTGCTCGCCGCGGCCGCCACGTCGGTCCTGGTGCTCAGCGACGACGCCCGGCTGCTCCGCCTCGGCCTGATCGCTGCGCTGTGGGCCGCTCTGCTGGGCGCCTTCGCCGTGGCGCGGTTGCGCCACCGGGTCGCCGAGACCGAGCAGGTGGCGGCCGACCGCCAGCGGATCTACGAGCTGGAGCTGGAGCGCGAGATCGCCGCCCGTCGCGAGCACGAGCTCGAAGCACAGGCGGAGGCGCGGCGCCAGGCGACCGAGCAGTCCGATGCGCAGATCCGCGCGTTGCAGGCCGAGCTGACCAAGCTGCGCACGACCCTCGAGCAGGTGATCGGCGGTGACGTGCTCTTCGAGCGGGTCGCGCTGCGCGCCGAGTCCACCCGGGTCCGCTCGCTGCCGGACCGGCCGCCGCAAGGGGAGGGCACGGTCCTCCAGCAGCGTCCGCGGACGATCCAGCAGCCGGTCCAGCCGAAGAAGCAGCAGCCGGTCCCGGCCGCCGCTGCGAAGACCGACGTGATGGCCAAGCTCTCCGGCGAAGTCCCGGTGCACGACCAGTCGAAGCCCGCGTCGAAGAAGCCGGCGGGACAACCGGTTCCGAACACCTCGGCCCCTCGCCGCCCGGACCGGTCGGCCTACCAGCGGCCGACCGCGCCCGACCCGGCCGGTGCGCACACCGCCGGAACCTCGGTCAACGACCTCCTCGCTGCTTACGGGGGTTCGCCGGACGGCCAGCGCCGCCGCCGTCGTCGTTCCTGAGGTTGCGAGAAGGTGACCACGGGGGCAGCCGCGAATCGCGTTCTCTAGGGTCTGGGGCGTGTCGAGTCACGATCACGCGGCGCCGATCGCCGACCTCTCCCGCGCGCGGCGGCTGCAGAGCCGCAAGCACCACGCCGTCGGCTGGCCCATCGCCGGCTTGCTCCTGCTCGGCATGATCGGGCTGGTCATGTTGGGCATCACGACTTCCCGGGTGGGTGCCCTGCCCGCCGTGTTCGGCGCGGCCGCCGCGCTGCTGCCGGTCGGGATCGTGGTCGCTGCGACGGTGTGGATCGACCGCTGGGAACCCGAACCGCCGATGCTGATGATCGGTGCGTTCCTGTGGGGAGCCGGCGGTGCCACCGCCTGCTCGCTGCTGCTCAACACCACCTCGCAGTCGGTGGCGAACCTCCTGCTGGGCCAGGCGGACCACCGCTTCTTCCTGACCGCCGTGGTGGGACCGGTGGTCGAGGAGGCCGCCAAGGCCGTGTTCGTGGTCGGCCTGTGGATGCGCCGCCGCGCCGATTTCAACGGCTTGGTCGACGGCATCGTCTACGCGTCGCTGACCGCCGCCGGTTTCGCCTTCACCGAGAACATCCTCTACTTCGGCAAGGCCTTCGCCGACGGCGGCGTGACCGGGGGAGCGGTCGTGGCGCTGTTCGTGCTGCGGGGCGTGCTCGCGCCGTTCTCGCACCCGCTGTTCACCGCGATGTTCGGCATCGCCGTCGGTTTCGCGTGGGGCGCGCGCACCCGGATCGAGCAGCTCGGTTGGCTCGTCGGTGGCTACGTGGTGGCGGTGCTGCTGCACGCGGTGTGGAACGCGGCGACGTTCCTCGGCGGCACCGGGTTCATCAACGTCTACTTCCTGATCATGGTGCCGGTGTTCCTCGGCACCTTCGCGCTGAGCATCTGGCAGCGGAAGCGGGAACAGCGCATCGTCATCGAGCAGCTGCCGAAGCTGGAGCGGGCCGGGCTGATCGCGCGCAGCGAGGTCGAGCTGCTGGCGAGCCTGACCGGGAGGCAGGGCTGGCTGCGCAAGGTCAAGAAGCGCGCGGGCGCCCAGGCCGCGAAGTCGGTGCGGGACTACCAGATCGCGGTCACCGAGCTCGCGTTCCTGCAGCACCGCTCGGAGGCCGGTCGCACCACCAGCGCCGCCCGCCGGGCTCGCCGGGAGAAGCTGGTCGAAGACCTCAAGCAGGCCCGTCGTTCGGCGGCCGGCCGCCAGGAGGCCATCCAGACCGCGAAGATCAACCTCGACGAGCTCACCCGCCGCGTCCCCAAACCGCGTCGGTGAGCGGGGCTCGATCGCGTGGTTCTCGCCACCTTTGCCGTCGCGGTGTAGCCCCGGGACCCCGTGTTGGGGCTACTCTCGCGGCGCTGTCTGGTACCCGGTAGCGGGACTGGAACGGTTCTTGGAGGGAACACGTGGCGATGTCTGCTGAACCCACGGGCCCTCGACTGCGCGTGGGCATCATCTCCGCGGGTCGGGTGGGTGCCGTGCTGGGCGCCGCGTTGCAGCGGGTCGGGCACGAGGTCGCCGCGGTGTCCGGCGTGTCGGACGCCTCGCTCCGCCGCGCGGAGGAGCTGCTGCCGGGCGTGCCGATCAAGCCGCCGGACGAGGTCGCCCAGGACGCGGAACTGCTGGTCCTCGCCATCCCGGACGACGCGATCCCCGGCATGGTGCGGGGTTTGGTGTCCGCCGGTGCGCTGCACGCCTCCCAGCTGGTCGTGCACACGTCGGGCGCGCAGGGCGTGTCCGCGCTCGAACCGGCCGCCGCGATCGGCGCGCTGCCGATGGCGATGCACCCGGCGATGACCTTCACGGGACGCACCGAGGACGTCCAGCGGCTCTCCGACGCCTGCATGGTGATCACCGCCAACGAGATCACCGGCTGGAGCGTCGCCGAGAGCATCGCGATCGAGCTGGGCATGGAACCGGTGCGCATCCCGGAGGAATCCCGCCCGCTCTACCACGCGGCCCTCACCCACGGCGCGAACCACCTGATCACGCTGGTCAACGAGTGCCAGCAGCTGCTGCGCGACGCCGGGGTGGAGGTGCCGGGCCGGGTGATGGCGCCGCTGCTGTCGGCGTCGCTGGACAACGCGCTCCGGCTGGGCGACCGCGCCTACACCGGCCCGGTGGTGCGCGGGGACGCCGGGACGGTGCGTCGGCACCTGCAGGCGCTGGGGGACGCCGATCCGGACGTGGTGCCCGGGTACCGCGAACTCGCCCGCCGCACGGCGTACCGGTCCGAGCGCAGCGGTCTGCTGCGCGACGACGTCGCGGAGCGCGTGCGCGAGGCCCTCGACGAGGAACAGGCCTGACCGCGGCCCCGCGGCGACGATGTGGAGTCGACGATGACCAACAACCCCGGTTACCAGCGCGGCGAGCTGACCGTGCACTCCGACCCGGCGGAGCTGGCGCAGGTCACCCGCGCGCTGCGGGCGACCGGGCGCCGGGTGCACCTGGTGCCCACCATGGGCGCGCTGCACCGCGGTCACCTGGAGCTGATCAAGCGGGCGAAGCAGGACATCAACGCCGTTGTAGTGGTGTCGATCTTCGTCAACCCGCTGCAGTTCGGGCCGAACGAGGACTTCGACCGCTACCCGCGCACGTTCGAGTCCGACGTCGAGGCCTGCCGCGAAGCCGGCGTGGGCCTGGTGTTCGCGCCGACGGTGGAGGGCATGTACGCCGACGGCCGCGAGCTGTCGGTGCACGCGGGTCCGCTGGGCGAGGAGCTGGAGGGCGCCAGCCGCAAGGGGCACTTCGACGGGATGCTCACCGTGGTGCTCAAGCTGCTCACCATCGTCCGCCCCGACCTGGCGTTCTTCGGCGAGAAGGACTACCAGCAGCTGGTGCTGATCCGGAAGATGGCGCGGCAGTTCAACCTGGACTCGCAGGTCCAGGGCATCCCCACCGTCCGCGAGTCCGACGGCCTGGCGCTGTCCAGCCGCAACGCCTACCTGGACGAGGAGCAGCGGCGCGCGGCCCTGGCGCTGTCGGCGTCGCTGACCGCCGGTGCGCACGCCGCCTCGGGTGGTCCGGAGGCGGTGCTCGCGGCCGCGCGCGAGGTGCTGGCCACCGAACCCCTGGTGGAGCCGGACTACCTGGAGCTGCGCGACCCGGAGTTGGGGCCTGCCCCGGCCTCCGGTGAGGCGCGGTTGCTGGTGGCCGCGAAGGTCGGTTCCACCCGGTTGATCGACAACGCACTGGTCCTGCTCGGCGAGTGAACCGGGCCCTGAGGAGGTCAGCGATGTTCCGCACGATGTTGAAGTCCAAGATCCACAGGGCCACCGTCACCCAGGCCGACCTGCACTACGTCGGCTCGGTGACCGTCGACCAGGACCTGATGGAGGCCGCGGACCTGCTCGAGGGCGAGCAGGTGGCGATCGTCGACGTCACCAACGGGGCCCGGCTGGAGACCTACGTGATCACCGGCGAGCGCGGCTCCGGCGTCATCGGGATCAACGGTGCCGCCGCGCACCTGATCGAGCCCGGTGACATCGTGATCCTCATCGCCTACGGCGTGATGGACGAGCTGGAGGCCCGGTCCTTCAAGCCGAAGGTGATCTTCGTCGACGCCGACAACAAGCCGGTGGAGCTGGGCACCAACCCCGGGCACGCTCCGGCGGGCTCGGGATTGCTCACCTCCCAGGCCGACGCGGAGACCGACGACGCGGCGAAGCTGGACGCCCTCCTCCAGCAGCCGGAGAGCTGACCCGGTTGCCTGGTGGTCGCGTGCCCCGCAGGGCAGTCCGGGCGGGAGGAACCCCGGAAGGGGTGGGCGCAGCGGTTCCGGGGACTCCGCGCGCCGTTCCCGATGCGTGCCGGTGCGCGCCGAACCCGTGGCGGTGCCGGCCGCTCCGCGAGGTGAGCGGGGAGCACCCCCGGTCCTCGCCCGCCCTGTGCTCCTCGTGCGAAGGGATCGCTCGTGCTGCTGGCCGTTGACGTCGGGAACACCAACATCGTGCTCGGGCTCTACGACGACGTCGATGACCCGCCGGACCTGGCGGCGACGCTGGTCCGCGACTGGCGGATGCGCACCGAACCGCGGATGACCGCGGACGAGATGGCGCTGACCATGCGCGGCCTGCTCGGCGACTACGCGGAGCACATCACCGGGATCGCGGCGCTGTCCACGGTGCCCGCCCTCCTGCGCGAGCTGCGGGTGATGCTGGAGCGCTACTGGACCGACGTGCCCCGGGTGGTCGTGGAGCCGGGCGTGCGGACCGGGGTGCCGCTGTTGGTGGACAACCCGAAGGAAGTCGGCGCGGACCGGGTGATCAACACGCTCGCCGCGCACCACCTGCACGCCACCAACTGCGTGGTCGTGGACTTCGGCACCTCGACGAACATCGACGCGATCTCCGCCAAGGGCGAGTTCCTCGGTGGCGCCTTCGCGCCCGGCGTGGAGATCTCGCTGGACGCGCTGGCCTCCCGTGCGGCCCAGCTGCGCAAGGTGGAGCTGGTCCGGCCCCGATCGGTGATCGGGAAGAACACCGTCGAATGCCTCCAGTCCGGAATCCTGTTCGGGTTCGCCGGGCAGGTCGACGGGCTCGTCCGCCGCATCGTCGACGAGCTGGAGGCCACCCACGGCGGTCCGACCACGGTCTTGGCCACCGGAGGCCTGGCGCCCCTGGTGTTCTCCGAGTCCGCCACGATCACCCACCACGTCCCGGACCTCACCTTGCTGGGACTGCGCCTGGTCTACGACCGCAACTTCCGCTGAGCGCCGGTCGTCGAGCGCGCGGGCGTCTCGACCTGCGCTGCTGAGCAGGCCGCTGGAAGCGGGATCGCCGCGACTACGTACCCTGTTGCGCGTGACTGACCAGGATCGTTCCAATCCCCCGGCAAGCGCTGACGGCGTCGAAGACCTGCCGGAACAGATGCGGATCCGGCGGGAGAAGCGGGAGCGCCTGCTCGCCGCCGGAATCGACCCGTACCCGGTGACGCTGCCCATCACGCACGAGCTCGCGGAGGTCCGCGCCGCCCACGAGGGCCTGGAACCCGACACCGCGACCGGTGAGCAGGTCGGTGTCGCCGGACGCGTCATGTTCCTGCGCAACACCGGCAAGCTGTGCTTCGCCACGTTGCGCGCGGGCGACGGCACCGAGTTGCAGGCGATGCTCAGCCTCAAGCAGGTCGGCGAGGAGTCGCTGACGTCCTGGAAGGGCGAAGTCGACCTCGGGGACCACGTCTTCGTGCACGGTGAGGTCATCACCTCCCGGCGCGGTGAGCTCTCGGTGATGGCCGATGAATGGCGGATGGCGGCGAAGTCGCTGCGCCCGCTGCCGGTCATGCACAAGGAACTCGGCGAGGAAATGCGCGTCCGGCAGCGCTACGTCGACCTGATCGTGCGCAAGCAGGCGGCCGAAGCGGTGCGCACGCGCGCCGCGGTGCAGCGGTCCCTGCGCACTTCGTTCGAGCAGCGCGGTTACGTCGAGGTCGAAACCCCGATGCTGCAGACGCTGCAGGGCGGTGCTGCCGCACGCCCGTTCACCACGCATTCCAACGCCTTCGACATCGACCTGTTCCTGCGCATCGCGCCGGAGTTGTACCTGAAGCGTTGTGTTGTCGGTGGGATCGAGAAGGTTTTCGAGATCAACCGGAACTTCCGCAACGAGGGCAGTGATTCTTCCCACTCGCCCGAGTTCGCGATGCTGGAGTTCTACCAGGCCTATGCCGATTACAACGACATGGCCGATCTGACCAGGGCGCTCATCCAGGAAGCGGCCGAGCGAGTGACCGGTTCGCAGGTCGTGACGTGGTTCGACGGAACCGAGTACGACCTCTCCGGCGAGTGGGCGACGCTCACGATGTACGAGTCGTTGTCGGAGGCGCTCGAATCCGAGATCGTCCCGCAAACGCCCGTCGAGGCGCTGCGCAAGCACGCGGACGCGCTCGGATTGCAGGTGGATCCGAAGATGGGTCACGGCAAGCTCGTGGAAGAGCTGTGGGAGCACGCCGTCGGTGACCATTTGACCGCCCCCACCTTCGTCCGCGACTTCCCGGTCGAGACCTCGCCCCTCACGCGGCAGCACCGCGAGAAGGAGGGCGTCGCGGAAAAGTGGGACCTCTACGTCCGCGGCTTCGAGCTGGCGACCGGTTACTCGGAACTGGTGGATCCGGTCGTGGAGCGCCAGCGGCTCGAGGAGCAGGCCAAGCTCGGGGCGGCCGGAGATGACGAGGCCATGCCGGTCGACGAGGACTTCCTCCGCGCTCTGGAGTACGGAATGCCCCCCAGCGGAGGCGTGGGAATGGGTATCGACCGGTTGTTGATGGCGTTGACCGGCCTCGGTATCCGGGAGACGATCCTCTTCCCCTTGGTCCGCCCGGAATGACCCGATCAGGGTGGCTCATCAGAATTTTGTGGACCGGATGAGTGCAATATCGGAGTTGCTGCGCTAACCTGACCTCAGAATGTGTCGGCGACGGCTTTTGGCGTGCTTGCCCAAGTGCGGCTGGCGTTCTGGCGAGGGGGTTTCCGCTCCCGGCAGATGGTTGCTGTCCCGCTAATGCACAGTTTTTTGCTCGGGGAGGACTTCGAAGATGGCGCAGAAGGTCACTGTCACCCTTGTCGACGATCTGGACGGTGGTCAGGCCGACGAAACCGTCGAGTTCGGTTTGGACGGGGTCTCGTACCAGATCGACCTTTCCTCCGACAATGCCGAGGATCTGCGGGAGGCGCTGGCCAACTACGTCTCCAACGCGCGGCGTGCCGGTGGCCGGAAGAAGCCGGGTCCGCGCCCGGGTTCCGGTTCGCGTTCCAGCGGCGGCGGATCCACCAGCGCCGACCGCGAGCAGAACCAGGCCATTCGGGAATGGGCGCGCAAGCGCGGCCTGAAGGTCTCCGACCGCGGTCGTATCCCGGCCGACATCGTCGAGCAGTACCACCAGGCGAACTGAAGTCGCGTTCGAGAGGCGTTTGCCGGGCTGTCGGGGTCCGGTAAACGCCTCTTGTCGCGTTCGGACAACTGATTTTCCCGTGTGAACCGATTGATCAACTACTGCGGAATCGCAGGCATCACGGCTCGCGCGGCCGTTCGCGCACAGGTGTTCACCTTTTCCCGGGCCCGATGCGGAAGAACTGCTGCCGCCTCGGCTGTGACGGTGAACATCCCACCCACCCTGTCGGTGCGGCTTAGGTTGTCCTAACCTAGGCACGTCCGGGTGAACACCGAAGGGGAGTGGGACGTGGCTCGAACGGAGGCTCTCGCCGAGCCGCCCACGTCGGAGACCGCGTCCGCCGCACCTGACGAGCGCCTCACGCGCAGGCGCTCCCGCCGGCTCACCGGTCTCGGGGTCCTGCTGGCCGTGCTCGTCACCAGCGCCGTGCTGAGCGTGGCGATCGGCGCCAAGACGATCCCGGTCACCGACGTCTGGAGCGGGCTGTTCGCCCCCACCGGGACCGAGAACGACCTGATCATCCGGGAGCTGCGGATCCCGCGCACGCTCGCCGGCGTGCTCGCCGGTGCCGCGCTGGGCCTGGCCGGCGCGCTGATGCAGGGCCACACCCGCAACCCGCTCGCCGACCCCGGCATCCTCGGCATCACCCAGGGCGCCGGGCTGGGCGTCGTGCTCGCCGTCTACACGTTCGGCATCAGCACCCTGTTCGGCTTCATCTGGTTCGGCTTCGCCGGTGCGCTGCTCGGCGCGGTGGCGGTGTTCGCCATCGGCTCGATCGGCCGTGGCGGCGCGACGCCCGTGACGCTGGCACTGGCCGGCACGGCGATCAGCGCGCTGCTGCACGCGATCACCTCCGTGCTGGTGCTCACCGACCAGCAGACGATGGACACCTACCGCTTCTGGCGGATCGGGTCGATCGCGATCACCGACGCCTCCGTGCTGCCCCAGGTCGCGCCGTTCCTGGCCCTCGGACTGGCGCTGGGCCTGGCCAACGCGACCAGCCTCAACGCGCTGTCCCTGGGCGAGGACGTGGCCGCGTCGCTGGGCCACCGGGTGGCCTGGGCGCGGCGGACCGGCATCGCCGCGGTGAGCGTGCTGGTCGGGGCCGCGGTCGCGGTCTGCGGGCCGATCGGCTTCGTCGGTCTGGTCGTGCCGCACGTCGCCCGCTACTTCACCGGTGCCGACTACCGCTGGCTGCTGCCCTTCGCCGCGCTGCTCGGCTCCTCGCTCGTGCTGCTGACCGACGTGCTCGGCCGCATCGTCGCCCGGCCTGCCGAGGTGCAGGTGGGCGTGATGCTGGCGATGGTCGGCGCCCCGTTCTTCATCGCGCTCGTGCGACGCCGGAAGTTGGTGCGGCTATGACGGCGACCGTTCAGGACCGGCCGGTCGACCGGGTCGCCGGGCGGCGACCGCTCCGGGTCGGCCCGTTCTCCGGGGTCTTCCGGCTGCGACCGCTGCTGGCGCTGGCCGGAGGGCTGCTGGTGCTGCTGGCGGTGTTCGTCCTCGACGTCGGCATCGGCGAGTACCAGATCAGCCCGGCCGAGGTGCTCAGCACGCTCTTCGGCGGCGGCGGCCGCGCGCAGTCGATCATCATCTGGGAGCTGCGGATGCCGCGCGGGCTGACCGCGCTGCTCGTCGGCGCCGCGCTCGGCCTGGCGGGCGCGCTCATGCAGGCGCTCGTCCGCAACCCCCTGGCCAGCCCGGACATGCTCGGCATCACCTGGGGCGCCGGGTGCGCGGCAGTCGCGATGATCGTGTTCGCCGGGACCGCGGGCAGCCTGTCCGGCGCGTTGTCCGACTACGGGCTGCCGGTGGTGGCGCTCGTCGGCGGTCTGGTCACGGGCATCGCGGTCTACCTGATGGCTTACCGGCGCGGCGTGGACTCCTACCGGCTGGTGCTGGTCGGCGTGGGCGTCAGCGCACTGGCGGGCAACGCCGTCCACTGGCTGCTGACCGTGGGTGACGTCAACGACGCCGGTCGCGCCATGGTGTGGCTGACCGGCAGCCTCAACGCCCGCGGCTGGGAGCACGTCGTGCCCACCGGCGTCGCGCTGGCCGTGCTCGTCCCGCTGGCGCTGGTCGGCGCCCACGTGCTGGGTGCGCTGCAGTTCGACGACGACACCGTGCGGGGCCTGGGCGTGCGGATGGACCTGGCCCGGGGCTTCCTGCTGTTCGCCTCGGTGTCGCTGGCCTCGATCGCCGCCGCGGCGGCCGGGCCGATCCAGTTCGTCGCGCTGGCCACTCCGCAGATCGCGCTGCGGGTCGCGCGCACCTCGCGCCCACCGCTGCTGACCTCGGCGGTCCTCGGTGCGGCGCTGGTGGTGGGTTCGGACGTGATCGCCCGGACCGCGTTCGGCTCCCTGGAGATGCCGGTCGGTGTCGTGACCGCGATCCTGGGCGCCCCGTACCTGATCTACCTGCTCGTCCGTCGGTACCGGGAGGTCCGAGCATGACCGCGTCCACCTCTGCCCACACCGAGCAGGCACCGGCCGCCACCGCCCGCTTGCGGGCACAGGACCTCAAGCTGGCCTACGGCGACCGGGTCGTCGCCGACGGGCTGGACTTCGAGGCCGTCAGCGGCTCGATCACGGCCGTCATCGGCCCGAACGGGTGCGGCAAGTCCACCCTGCTGCGCGCCCTCGGTCGCCTGCTGCGACCGGCGCGCGGCGAGGTGCTGCTGGACGGCAAGAAGATCCACAAGATGTCGACCAAGGAGGTTGCCCGGGTGCTCGGCGTGCTGCCGCAGTCCCCGGTGGCGCCGGAGGGCCTGACGGTGGCGGACCTGGTCGCGCGCGGCCGACACCCCCACCAGTCCTGGTACCGGCAGTGGTCCGGCGACGACGAGTCGACGGTGGCCGAGGCGCTGGCCATGACGGGCATCGGTGACCTGGCCGACCGCACCCTCGACGAGCTCTCCGGCGGCCAGCGGCAGCGCGCCTGGCTGTCCATGGCGTTGGCGCAAGGCACGGACCTGCTGCTGCTCGACGAACCGACCACCTACCTCGACCTGTCCCACCAGGTGGACGTCCTGGAGCTGGTCGGCAGGCTGCACGAGGAGAGCGGCCGGACCGTGGTGATGGTGCTGCACGACCTCAACCTGGCCGCTCGCTACGCCGACCGGCTCGTCGCCATGAAGGACGGCAGCGTCGTCGCGTCGGGTGAACCGGGCGACGTGCTCACCGAGGAGCTGCTCGCCGACGTCTTCGACCTCCGTGCCCGCGTGATTCAGGACCCGGTGGCGGGTACTCCCATGGTGGTCCCGATCGGGGGACGGCGAGTCGGAGGAGGGGTCGAGTCCTGAGCTCGAGCACGGTGCGTCACGACTCGGCCGGAGCTGTTCGCGCTGAGCGGAACGGCCCCGAGAACAGGAATCCTGCAGGCCAACGCGCCGTTGGGCAGTGTGCCGCGCAAGAATGTGGCGCAGCGGGCACGGACCGCGACCGGGGTTGGCTACTACAGTGGTCCCCAAGAGTGCTGAACCCGTCGTGGATCGCGGCGTAGCGCTAAAGCCGTGTCCCGGAACTAGACCGCCGGCGCAGCAGTCAGGGAGTGCGAATGTTCGAGAGGTTCACCGACCGCGCGAGGCGGGTGGTTGTCCTGGCCCAGGAAGAGGCCCGGATGCTCAACCACAACTACATCGGCACCGAGCACATTCTCCTGGGCTTGATCCACGAGGGTGAGGGTGTCGCCGCCAAGGCGCTGGAGTCGCTGGGTATTGCGCTTGAGGGCGTGCGCCAGCAGGTCGAGGAGATCATCGGCCAGGGCCAGCAGGCCCCCAGCGGACACATCCCGTTCACCCCACGGGCCAAGAAGGTGCTGGAGCTGTCGCTGCGGGAGGCGCTGCAGCTCGGCCACAACTACATCGGCACCGAGCACATCCTGCTCGGCCTGATCCGCGAGGGCGAGGGCGTCGCCGCCCAGGTGCTCGTCAAGCTCGGTGCGGACCTCAACCGCGTTCGCCAGCAGGTCCTGCAGCTGCTGTCCGGCTACCAGGGCAAGGAGCCCGCCGAGGCCGGCGGTCGCGGGGAGGGCACCCCGTCGTCGTCGCTCGTGCTGGACCAGTTCGGCCGCAACCTCACCCAGGCGGCGCGCGAGGGCAAGCTCGACCCGGTCATCGGCCGGGACAAGGAGATCGAGCGGATCATGCAGGTCCTCTCGCGGCGCACCAAGAACAACCCGGTTCTCATCGGTGAAGCCGGTGTCGGCAAGACCGCCGTCGTCGAGGGCCTGTCGCAGCAGGTCGTCAAGGGCGAGGTCCCGGAGACGCTCAAGGACAAGCAGCTCTACACGCTCGACCTCGGCTCGCTGGTCGCCGGCTCCCGCTACCGCGGTGACTTCGAAGAGCGCCTGAAGAAGGTGCTCAAGGAGATCAAGACCCGCGGCGACATCATCCTGTTCATCGACGAGATCCACACGCTGGTCGGTGCGGGTGCCGCCGAGGGCGCGATCGACGCCGCCAGCATCCTCAAGCCGATGCTGGCCCGCGGTGAGCTGCAGACGATCGGTGCGACCACGCTCGAGGAGTACCGGAAGTACGTCGAGAAGGACCCGGCTCTGGAGCGCCGCTTCCAGCCGATCCAGGTCGGCGAGCCGTCGCTGGAGCACACCGTCGAGATCCTCAAGGGTCTGCGGGACCGCTACGAGGCGCACCACCGCGTGTCGATCACCGACTCCGCGCTGGTGGCCGCGGCCAGCCTGGCCGACCGCTACATCAACGACCGGTACCTGCCGGACAAGGCGATCGACCTGATCGACGAGGCCGGTGCCCGGATGCGCATCCGCCGGATGACCGCTCCGCCGGACCTGCGCGAGTTCGACGAGAAGATCGCCGAGGTCCGCCGCGAGAAGGAGTCCGCGATCGACGCGCAGGACTTCGAGCGGGCCGCCCGCCTGCGGGACGAGGAGAAGCAGCTCCTCGGCCAGAAGGAGGAGCGCGAGAAGCAGTGGAAGGCCGGTGACCTGGACGTCGTCGCCGAGGTCGACGACGAGCAGATCGCCGAGGTGCTGGCCAACTGGACCGGCATCCCCGTCTTCAAGCTCACCGAGGAGGAGACCACGCGTCTGCTCCGCATGGAGCAGGAGCTGCACAGGCGGATCATCGGCCAGGACGACGCGGTCAAGGCCGTGTCCCAGGCGATCCGCCGCACCCGCGCCGGTCTGAAGGACCCGAAGCGCCCGTCCGGCTCGTTCATCTTCGCCGGCCCGTCCGGTGTCGGTAAGACCGAGCTGTCCAAGGCGCTCGCGGAGTTCCTCTTCGGCGACGACGACGCGCTCGTGCAGATCGACATGGGTGAGTTCCACGACCGCTACACCGCCTCGCGGCTGTTCGGTGCCCCGCCCGGGTACGTCGGCTACGAGGAGGGCGGCCAGCTCACCGAGAAGGTCCGCCGCAAGCCGTTCTCCGTGGTCCTGTTCGACGAGATCGAGAAGGCCCACCAGGAGATCTACAACACGCTGCTGCAGGTGTTGGAGGACGGCCGCCTCACCGACGGCCAGGGCCGCACGGTGGACTTCAAGAACACGGTGCTGATCTTCACCTCGAACCTCGGCACGCAGGACATCTCCAAGGCCGTCGGCCTGGGCTTCTCCAGTGGTCAGGGCGCTGAGTCCAACTACGAGCGGATGAAGTCCAAGGTCAACGAGGAGATGAAGAAGCACTTCCGGCCTGAGTTCCTCAACCGGATCGACGACGTGATCGTCTTCCACCAGCTCACCGAGAACGAGATCGTCCAGATGGTCGACCTGCTCTCGGGCCGCGTGGAGAAGGCGCTCAAGGGCAAGGACATGTCCCTGGAGCTCACCGACACGGCGAAGAAGCTGCTGGCCAAGCGCGGGTTCGACCCGGTGCTGGGTGCGCGGCCGCTGCGTCGGACGATCCAGCGGGAGATCGAGGACAAGCTGTCCGAGAAGATCCTGTTCGGCGAGGTCGAGCCGGGGCAGATCGTCATCGTCGACGTCGAAGGCTGGGACGGCGAAGGGCCCGACGACAAGGCCCACTTCACCTTCCGCGGTGAGACCAAGCCGTCCGAGGTCCCGGACGCCCCGCCGGTCGGCGTCTCCGCCCACGGTGAGGACCAGCAGAACAACGGTGGCAACACCGAGTCCTGATCCAGGACCGCGCAAACGGCCCCCGCACCACCTCAAGTGCGGGGGCCGTTCGCGTGCACCAGACGCCCCGACGGCCAGCCCGGAAGCGGCGCCCGGACGGAGTGAGCCGACTCCGCCCGGGCGTCCACGGCCGCAGGAGGCCGTGGCCGCACCGCCCGCCGGAGCTGCGGCCGCCCTGGAACGGCGCCGTCCATCCGAGACGAGGGTGCAGCCACGCCGCCACCGCACCCTCGTGGTCCGGAACGCCCGGTGAGCAGAAGCGGATCACCGGGGTTCACGTGGCTCGATCCCCGCAGTGGTCCGTCCGCCTGCCGACCGTCGGCGGCAGGCGTCTCCCGTCCGCCTTCGCGAGGCCGGAGCCCCTCCGCGAGCCAATGCCGTTCGCGAGGTGCCAGACCAGGCCTGCGATCCCGCACGCCCACGTTGAGCCCTTCTCGTGCTCCCTGTTGCCGCTCGTGCTCGTGCTCGTGGGAGCTCTGGGAGCTGCGTGGTGGTGTCGGGAGTACGCGCGGCTCGGACGCGTGGCCTGTTGATCCGTCGTCCGATCACCGGCTGGCCGCCGATGACCGCGGTGATGCGTGCCCGCCCGTCGGCGGGAAGCGTCTTCCGGCTGCCTTCGCGAGGCCGACCCTCCTGAGCTCCGAACCCCTTCGGGAGCTCCGAGACCGGGTCAGCGGTCCCGCGCGCTCGGGATGGGCCCTCCTGCGCCCTGCTGCCGCTCGTGCTCGTGGCCGCTGTGGGAGCGCGTGGTGGTGTCGGGAGTGGGCGCGGCTCGGCCGCGTGGCCCGATCCCTGTGACTCGTGGCCGGAACGCAGGGGGTGATCGGTGCGTCGGCCAGCGTAGCTGCGCGTGGGAGGCGATCAGGTTCCTGCGCTCGCGCCGCTGAGCGGCGCCCGCGCCGAGCAGCGAGACCTCAGCGGATGCGGTGGATCTCCTCTGTGGGCTGCTCCGCGGTGACGCGGGCGAACTGGACCGTGGGGGCTTCGGCGAAGGTCTGCTCGCGGCGGTTGTTCCGGATGCGGAGGGCCACGAAGACCGCGACGGTGAGCACCGAGGTGATCACGACGGCTCGGGACAGCAGGCCCGCGTACTCCTCGACGAGGTACCAGTGCTGGCCGAGCAGGTAACCGGCGAGCACGAAGAGGGTGTTCCAGACGAGACTGCCCAACGTGGTGAACAGGGCGAACGTGCTCAGCCGCATCCGCTCGACGCCGGCGGGCAGCGAGATGAAGCTGCGGAACAGCGGGAGCATCCGGCCGAAGAACACGGCCTTCACGCCGTGCTTGGCGAACCACGCCTCGGTCTTGTCGATGTCGGAGAGCTTCACCAGCGGCAGCTTCGCCGCGATCGCCCGCGTCCGCTCCTGGCCCAGGGATGCGCCGAGGCCGTAGAGCGCGAGCGCCCCCACCAGGGACCCGAGCGTGGTCCACAAGATCGCGCCGAGCACCGTCATGGTGCCCTGGCTGGCGGTGAACCCGGCCAGCGGCAGGATGAGCTCGGAGGGGATCGGCGGGAACAGGTTCTCCAGAGCGATGACCAGTCCGGCGCCGGGGCCACCGAGGGTCTCCATCACCCCGATCACCCAGGCGGTGAAGCCGGTGGGCTGGGCGGGTGTGGCGGCCGTCGTCAGGTCCATGCGGGGTGAGCTCCGATGTCGAATGTCCGTTCCACCCCATGATTCCAGCGGAACGAGGACTTTCGCCCGGTTCGGTTGTGAGCTGCCGCACGCACGGCGTGTCCGGTGATCCCTGGCAGGCTGGTCGCACAACCATTCCGGTCGTCAGACGTCCTGGCGGTCGAGTGGTGCCAGTGGAAGGCGGAGGCGGCGATGACGCGGATGGTCGACGAGGTGGTCGAGGAGCCTGTGGACGAGGTCGTGCGAAAGCCCGGGGGCGGGTGCGCGACCGCTGTGCTGTCGCTGCTCACGCTGGGCTTCGCCTGCTGGGCGGCACTGCCGGTGGTGGAACTCGACGTCGACCGCTACACGGTCGCCCTGACCGCGCTGGCCCAGTACGCCGTGGTCGTCGGGGCCGTGCTGGTGCTGGTCGCGTTGCTGCTGCGGCGCTGGCTGAACGTCCTGGTCGCGCTGCTGGCCACGGCGGCGCTGGCCGGGACCGTCGCGCCGCGGGCGCTTCCGGACCAGGTCAGCGCCCAGGGCGAGCCGCTGCGGGTGCTGTCGGTCAACGCCTACTTCGGCCGTGCCGAGGCCGCCGCGATCGTCGAGCAGGTCCGCGACCGGCGGGTGGACGTGCTCAGCCTGCAGGAGCTCACCCCGGAGCTGGTCGCCGAGCTGGAGCGGGCAGGTCTGTTCGCGGAGCTGCCGAACCGGGTGCTGCACGCGGGACCGCTGGCCGACGGGACCGGGATCGTCTCCCGCTACCCGCTGCGCGAGCTCGCACTGGTGCCCAGGACCACGCTGGCGCAACCGTCGGCGCTGGTGGACCTGCCGGTGGGGCGGGACGTCGAGTTCGTGGCCGTGCACCCGATCTACCCGATGGGGGCGGACACGACGCCGGTGTGGGCGCGGGACATGGTCGCGCTGCCGGAACCGTCGCTGGCCGGCCGTCCGCGGGTGCTGGCGGGCGACTTCAACGCGACCCTCGACCACACGCGGCTGAAGGACCTCATCGGCCGCGGCTACGTCGACGCCGCGGGGGTGCTGGGCGAGGGGCTGACCCCGACGTGGCCGTCGGGCTGGACGGCGCCGCCGGTGACCATCGACCACGTGCTGTCCTCGGGTGGCGTGCTGCCGGCGGACTACGAGGTCGTCGACGTCCCCGGCAGCGACCACAGGGCCGTGTTCACGACCCTGCGCGTCGCCGGCTGACTCACTTCTCCGGTTGCGACCCCAGGACGACTTCGAACTCCAGCAGGCTGGAGCCGGACGCCACCGGGTTCTTGCGCTCGCCGGCGTGCGCCTCCTTGGCCGGGCCGTTGGCCCAGTTCTGGAAGTCCTCCTCGGTCTCCCACTTCGTGTAGACGAAGTAGCGGTTGTCGCCCTTCACCGGGCGCAGCAGCTCGAAGCCCAGGAAACCGGGCGCGTCGTCGACCGAGCCGTGCCGGGACGCGAAACGCTTCTCCAGCTCCGGGCCGGCACCTTCGGGGACCTCGATCGCGTTGATCTTCACAACAGCCATGGGCCCAGACTACGAGGTGTCGCCACCAGGCACCGCGTCCGCGTGCACACCCGTCGCGCTCAGAGCTCGATCTGCGGGTGCAGCCGCCCCACGGTCCAGGTGCGCTGCCGGTGCACGACCAGCGTCGTCAGCAGCACTACGGCCAGCAGCACGCTCCCGAGCACGACCAGGTCGCGGTGCAAGTGCTCGGTCAAGCCACCCGAGATCGTCACCCGCAACCCGTCGACCAGGTAGGTCATCGGCAGGAACGGGTGGATCGTCCGGAACGCCCCGGGCGCGGTCTCCACCGGGTACAGCCCGCCGGACGCGGTGAGCTGCACGACCAGCAGCACCAGCGACAGCAGACCGCCGACCGCGCCCAGCGCGGTGCGCAGCAGGTGGTCGATCGACACGAACGTCACCGCGGACAGCGACAGCAGCCCGAGGGTCCACCACACGCTCACCGGGTCCAGCCCCAACCCGAAGTTGACCACCGCGAAGAGCACCAGCGCGCCCACCACCCCCAGCACCGCGGCGGGGATCAGCCCGGCCAGGGCGACGGTGAACGGGTTGACCCGGTCCGCCATCGCGCGCTGGTTCACCGGCTTGAGCAGCAGGTACGCGAACAACCCGAACACCCACAAGGCGATCCCGAAGAAGAACGGCGCCAGGCCGCGCCCGTAGACGTGGGCGGGGTTGAGGTTGTCCGTGCGGATCTCGGTCGGTGACCCCAGGACGTCGGCCGCGCGGGCGACCTCCGTCGGGTTCGTCGGCGGGATCTTGCCCAGCGCGTCGTCGACCACCCCCTTCAGGCCCAGCGAGCCGTCGTGGAGCTGACCGGCCCCGGTCTGCAGCACGTTGCTGCCCGCCACCAGGGAGTTCAGCCCTCCCGTGATGCCCTGCGAGCCCGACGCGACCTGCGTCGTCCCCGAGTGCAGCGTGTCCACCGGCGCGGTGATCGAGCGGACCCGCTCCTGCAACGGCCCCATGCTCGCCTGCAGCGCCCGCGCCCGCCGGCTCGCCTCCTCGGCGGTGCGCAACGCCTCGCGCGCCTGCGCGTCGGCCGCCGCAACCCCGGTGGCGACCCGGCCCGAGGTGGCCAGCGCCTGTTGGTAGGTCGGATCACCGCGCAGGCCCGGGTGCGCGGCGCCGAGCCGCTGCACCGCTGAGAACCCTTCGGCCGCTTGCTGTTCCAGCACGGCCGTGGCGGTGGAGATCGAGGACAGGCCACCGACGGCCACGCTGCTGGCGTTGACCAACGAGTTCACCGCGCCCGGCAGCTGGCCGGAGGTGAAGTCGGCGACGCTGCCCAGCTGCCGGTCCAGCTGAGCGGTCGCCTGCGAGATGTCCCGGACACCGTGGGAGACCAGGCTCGTGCCGTCCCGCACTCCGCCGAGCCCGCGGGTGAGCGCTGCCGTGCCCTGCTGGCCCAGCGCGGTGCCGTCCACAAGCTTCTTCGACGCCTCCGACGCGGCCTGCAGCTTCTCCCGCACCTGGCCGAGCTCGCCGTAGAGGGCGCGGGCGTAGCTGGCGTGCGCGGCGGCGTTGACCTGGTTCTGCAGCTCGACCTTGACGGTGTCGGCCATGATCCCGGCGATGAAGCCGTTCGCGTCGTTCTTGGTCAGCCGCACGGCCGCGCGCTGCGGATTTCCGTCGGCGGCCGCCGCGAGCTTGGCGCTGAAGTCGGTCGGCACCTCGATGATGAAGTAGTAGCGCCCCTCGGCGAGCCCGCGACGTGCCTCGGTGCCGCGCACGAACCGCCAGTCGAAGACGTCGTTGACCTTGAGCTGCCTGAGGAACTGCACGCCCGCGTCGAGGTGCTCGCCGTTCCGGTCCACCGGCAGGTCGTTGTTGACCACCGCCACCGGAACCCGGTCGAGCTTGCCGTAGGGGTCCCAGTTCGACCACAGGTACAGCGACCCGTACAGCAGGGGTACCAGGACCAGGACGAGCGGGACCAGCCGGAGCAGCGGTCCGCGGAAGCGCCGCAGTTCCAGCCACGCGAGCCGAACGGCCTTCACCTGCCGACCTTTTCCGGCAGGGGGATCTCCGCGGTCGGGTCGTAGGACCGGCCCGCGGGCAGCCGCACCACGTCCACGTCCCCGGCAGGCCGGTCGGTGGAGCTGGCGATCACCGTCATCCCGATGCGCGAGACCTCGTGCAGCGCCGCCCACACCCGGGCCCGGCCGGACTGGGTGAGCCCGGCTTCGACGTCGTCCACCACGATCCCGGCGGGCGCCGGGGCGGCAGCCAGGCCGACCGCCAGCAGCAACCGCTCCTCCGGCGGCAGCTCACCGATCAGCAGCGAGCGGTCCACGTCGAGCCCGACGAGCTCCAGACCCAGCTCGACGGAAGCCTTGTTGGTGCCGCTGATCAGCCGACGCTCGGTGATCGCCTCCCGCACCCGGTGCCGCTCCTCCAGCTCGCAGCCGGGGCGGATCCGCGCCGGGCGGATCAGCTTGCGCACCATGCGCGCTTTGCGCGGCAGCGGGAGACCGTCCACGTCCAGCTCGCCGGTGATGGTCCGCAACCGCCCGCTCAGCACCAGCAGCAGCGACGTGCGCCCGGAACCGCTGGGCCCGGCCACCACGGTCAGCGAGCCGGGTTCGACGCGGAAGTCCAGGTTGGCGAAGACGACGCCGCGAGGCCCTCTCACGGCGATCCCGCGGGCGAGGATTCCCGCGCCGAGGACGTACATGAACCCTCCCCTTCGCGTAGTGGAGGTGATGCACGTCCAAAGTGGCCGCTAGATCCAGTCTCGGCAACTTCAGCGGCGGGTTCGCATCAGCCCGGCTCGGTCGTGCGGGGCGCGCGAACTCCCGCCGTGGAGCCGATCCGGCGGTGCGCCCGAAGGACTACCCGGTCCGCACGAGGGTGTCGGATTCGCCGGTGCGGGTGTCGAGGACCGCGAGCTCGCGGACCGCTGCTCGCACCGGTTCGGGTGGGAGCAGCGTCGCGAACCCAGTGGCGAGCTGGTCGTCGTCCAGGTTCTTGGCCAGCACGCAGCAGGGGATCCAGGCGCCGGGGAAGTAGTAGGCCGACGGGTTCTTGACCTTGCCGGCCAGCACGTCGTGCACCGCCGAGTGCACCGCCAGCAGCTCGGTGTCGACGACCGCGCTCAGCAGCAGCATCCGCTCGTCGCCGGGCACCGTGCCCAAGGTGTGCAGCCACAGGTCGGGGACGGACAGCAGCTCCAGATCCGAGCGCAGCGCCGCGCGCGTGCGGTCCGGGATGCCGCCGGCGAGCGCCAACGTCACGCCCGGTCGGGTGCCGGCAGTGGGAATCCCCGCTGTGACGAGGCGTTCTCGCAGGTCCTGGATCTGCGACTCGGTCTTCTCGTCGAAGTGGCACACCAGCGCGTCGGCCATCAGCACTCCCCGGGAAGCGCGAACCGCCCGTCGTCGGTCTGCTCGACCAGGCCGTCCACCAGCAGCGAGTCCAGGCACCGGTCGCGCTGACCGGCCTCGTCCCAGGCCGCGTCGAGCTGCTCGCGGGTGACCGGTCCGGTCGCGCCTCGCAGGACGTCGAGCAGCCTGCCGCGCACCTGGCGGTCGGTGCCCGCGAACTTCTGGACCTTCTTCGGCGGACCCGCGTAGGCCGGGCGCCCGTTGTGCTGCCACGCGCAGTCGGCGGCGATCGGGCACCGCTCGCAGCTCGGCGAGCGGACCGTGCACACGACCTGCCCGAGCTCCATCAACGCCGCCGACAGCGTTGCGGCGGGCCGGTCCTCGGCGGGCAGCAGGGCGTCCACGTCGGCCAGGTCGCGCTTGGTCGAGGGCGGGCCCGCGTCCCCTGCGCCGTGCACCGCCCGGGCCACGACACGGCGGACGTTGGTGTCGACGACCGGAGCGCGCTTGCCGTAGGCGAAGGCCGCCACCGCGCGGGCGGTGTAGGAGCCGATGCCGGGCAGCGCGAGCAGGGTGTCCACGTCGGACGGAACGACGTCGTCGTGCTCGGCGGCGATCGTGGCCGCGGCCTCGTGCAGCCGCAGCGCGCGGCGCGGGTAGCCGAGCTTGCCCCACGCGCGCAGCACTTCTCCCTGCGACTCGGCGGCCAGGTCGGAAGGACGCGGCCAGCGGCGCATCCACTCCTCCCAGATCGGCTGCACGCGGTTGACCGGTGTCTGCTGCAGCATCGTCTCGCTGACCAGCACACCCCAGCCGGTCACGCCCGCAGCGCGCCAGGGCAGCGGGCGCGCGGTGGCGGTGAACCAGTCGGCCAGCGCGTCGAGGTCGAGCCGGGTGTCGGCGGTGGTGGTGGGACTGTTCATGGCGTCTCCAGATACTGCCAGGCGGCCGGTGATCGCCCGGAAGAAGGCCGGTGATCACCGTCCGCAGCAGCGGATACGCCCCATCGGGCGATCATCGGCAAGCCTGTTCGGCCTAGTACGCGGGTTAGTGTCAGTTTCGTGTTTGATCCGAACGGTCCGTTGCCGCCCGCGGTGTACTGGCGTCGCCGCGCGGTGGCGATCTCGATGTCAGTGGTCGTGGTGGCGTCGCTCGTGTGGGGCGTGGTCGCGCTGGCGGGCCGCTCCGGCGAGCCGGACGCGGTCGAGCGGAAGGCGGCCGGAGCACCCGGGCAACCCGTGGCGGTGGCCGCCGACAGCAGTCCGCAGGCCTGCCCCGACGAGGCGATGCGCGTCGCCGCCGAGGCCGGGCAACCCGAGTTCCGGGTGGGCGAGCGGATCGCGCTCGCCGGCGTGGTCACCAACACCAGCCCGCGCCCGTGCCTGCGCGACCTCAACCGGATGCTCCGTGAGATCGAGGTGACCACTCCGGCCGGACGGCACGTCTGGTCCAGCAACGACTGCTACGCCGAGTCGACCAACGAGCAGCCCGTCCTCGAACCCGGGAAACCAGTGCGCAACGACGTCCTGTGGGCCGGCCTGACCTCCGCGCCCGGCTGCGTCGCCCGGCAGGACCGCGTCCCACCCGGCGACTACGTGGCCGTCGCCAGGCTCACCTCGCTCACCAGCGCACCCGTCCCGTTCCGGGTCGTGCCCTGAGGCGTTCGCAGAACCGCCCCGCTCAGCGGTGCCGGTAGGAGGAACGGAAGGGGAGAGCACACCGGATCCGTGGACGCCCCTCGCCGCTCCTGGGAGCGTCGTCTCCGCGTCTCCGCGTCTCCGCGTCTCCGCGTCTCCGCGTCTCCGTCTCGGTCCACGTCCCCGCGTGCTCGCCACGAAGCCGCTGGCGAAGCTGCGGCGGTGCCGACTGAGTCCCACGTTCGAACTTCGCGCGAAGTCCGACGAGGAACTCCGGGCCTCGAACTTCGCGCGAGTTCGAACGCAGAACGCGGCTGCGCGGGCGCAGGAGGCTCGGACGCGGCTTCGCCGGTGCTCGTGGAGTCTTCAGCCGGATGCCTGCTTGCGGCGGCGGACCAGCTTCAGGGCGTCCTTGATCGTCGCTACCTCGGTGACCTTGATGCCCTTGGGCACCGGTCCCGGGTCCGGCGGCACCAGCGCCCGGTCGAAGCCGAGGCGTGCGGCCTCCGCCAGACGGCGTCCGACGCCGTTGACCCTGCGGATCTCGCCCGCCAGCCCGACCTCGCCGATCACCACGAGGTTCGGCGGCAGCGGGCGTCCGGTCTGCGAGGACGCGACCGCCATCGCGATGGCCAGGTCCGCGGCCGGCTCGCCGATCTTGGTGCCGCCGACCGTCGCGGCGAACACGTCGTGCGAGCCGGTCGGGATGTGGCCGTGCTTGCCGAGCACCGCGAGCATCATCGACACCCGCGCCGAGTCCAGGCCGCTCACCGACCGGCGCGGCATCGCCATCTCGGTCTTCATCAGCAGCGCCTGGATCTCCACCAGCAGCGGCCGCTTGCCCTCGACCATGACCGTGACCGCGGTGCCGTCCACGGCCGCTTCCTGGCGGTTGATGAACAAGCCCGACGGGTCCGGGACCTCGGCGATGCCGTCGTCGCGCTGCTCGAAGCAGCCGACCTCGTCGGACGGGCCGAACCGGTTCTTCACGCCGCGCAGCATGCGCAGCGAGGAGTGCCGGTCGCCCTCGAACTGCAGCACCACGTCCACCAGGTGCTCCAGCACGCGCGGACCGGCGACCGCGCCGTCCTTGGTGACGTGCCCGACCAGCACGACCGGCAGCCCGCGCTCCTTGGCCAGCGCCACCAGCGCGGTCGTCACCGCCCGCACCTGGGTCACGCCGCCCGGGCTGCCCTCGGCGTCCGGGGACTGGACGGTCTGCACGGAGTCGACGATGAGCAGGCCGGGCTTGACCGCGTCGACGTGCCCCAGCACCGACGACAGGTCGCTCTCAGCGCCCAGGAAGAGCTCGGGGTGCACCGAGTCGGTCCGCTCGGCCCGCAGCCGCACCTGGCCCGCGGACTCCTCGCCGGTGACGTACAGCGACGCTCCGGGTGAGGCTCCCGAGGCCCAGCGGTGCGCGACCTCCAGCAGGAGTGTGCTCTTGCCCACACCGGGCTCGCCCGCGAGCAGCACCACGGCCCCGGGCACGATCCCGCCGCCCAGCACCCGGTCGAGCTCGCCGATGCCGGTCGAGACCGAGCGCGCGGAGTCCAGGTCGACCTCGGCGATCGGCCGCGCCGGAGTGCTCGGCGCCCCGGCCGAGACCTTGGCCAGCGCGGGCCGGGCGGGTGCGGCCTCCTCGATCGTTCCCCAGGCCTGGCAGCCGGGGCACCGGCCCACCCACTTGGCCACCTCGTGGCCGCAATCGGCGCAGCGGAAGGCGGGGCGCGAAGAACGGGAGGTCTTGGAAGGCACGCCGGGAGGCTATCCACCCGCCCCGACGATCACGGCTGCGGACTCGCGGGCGCGCCTCGGCGGGTGACCTGGACCACCGCGAAGAACGTCCGGCTCGTCATGGCCGGAGCCGGTCCGGGGGTGCGCGAAGGGGCCTGGACGCGCTGGAGCCCGGGGCGGTGGCCGCCCCGGGCTCCAGTCGAGTTCTGCTGGGTCAGTGACCGCCGCCGGCGTGCTGGCCGCCGCCGGGGACCGGGCTGCCGTGCTCGGGACGCGGGTGGTGGTCCTCGCCGATCGGCACCTGCACCGTGACCTGGCCGGCCTGGGCGAACACGAAGGTCACCGGGATGGTCACGCCGGGGGTGATGTCCTGCTTCAGGCCGTTCAGCGTGATCTGCACGGTGCGCTCGCCGGTGCTCGCCGGCTGCGCCGACGGGCCAGTGGCGTGCAGGGCGGTGTTGCTCGGAAGATCCGTGGTGCCGCTGACCTGGCCCGATGCCGCGTACGGGCTGGAGACCTGGACGAGCTTGTCGTTCGGGCCTTCGTTGCTCAGGACGACCTGGACCGGGGCCGAGGAGCCCGCGCGGTAGAACGCGCCCTGGGGCGGGAAGGCGAGCGTGGCGTTGCGGACGGCGACCTGCTTCGCGTCACCGCTACCGCCGTTGACGGCGGCAACCTGCGTGTCGGTCTCGGTGACCTGACCGGCACTGCAGCCGGCGAGGGCGACGACGGCGCCGAGTCCGAGTGCGGCCGGGATCAACCGCAGGCGGACGGCCTTGAGGTGCTGAGGGCGGCTCACGGTTGCAGCGTCCCTTCCTGATTGCCGGACAACCACGTGGAGCTTAATCCCCGCCTGCCGGGGGCTGCGCAGGGGCTTGCCGAACTACGCATCGCGGGCCTCCGACCGGCCGCGATGACCACCCGACCGGACGGTCCACCATGGACGGTTTCACAGGGCCGAAAGGTGCTGCCTTGCACGTCGGAGCGCTTCTTGTCAAGTCCTGTCCACGCTCTGACCTGCGATTACGTTTGGTGAGGCGGTCGAGGCCCGGTTGCCCTACGTGCTAAAGTGGGGGTAGCGAAAGGGGCAGAGGACACATGGTTTTCAAGGTCGGAGAGACCGTCGTCTACCCGCACCACGGTGCCGCGCTCATCGAAGCAATCGAGACTCGAGTGATCAAGGGCGAGGAGAAGCAGTACCTCGTCCTCAAGGTCGCGCAGGGTGACCTCACGGTGCGCGTTCCCGCGGACAACGCCGAGATCGTCGGTGTTCGGGACGTCGTTGGTCAAGAGGGTCTGGATCGAGTCTTCGACGTGCTGCGGGCCCCGCACACCGAAGAGCCCACGAACTGGTCTCGTCGGTACAAGGCCAACCTGGAGAAGCTCGCCTCCGGCGACGTGAACAAGGTGGCCGAAGTGGTGCGCGACCTCTGGCGACGCGAGAAGGATCGTGGCCTGTCCGCAGGCGAGAAGCGAATGCTGGCGAAAGCCCGTCAGATCCTGGTCAGCGAGTTGGCGCTGGCGGAGGGCACTGACGAGGGCAAGGCGGAGACGCTGCTGGACGAAGTCCTCGCCACAGCGGTGTGATCATCGGAACGGCTTCGTAGCGTGAGCGTTGTCGCGCTGGTCCCCGCGGCTGGCCGTGGGGTGCGGCTGGGGCTGGACAGGCCCAAGGCGTTGGTTCCGGTGAGAGGTGAGTCCCTGCTGCTGCGCGCGGTTCGAGGCCTGCTGGGCTCGGGCTGCGTGCAGCACGTCGTGGTGGCCGCGCCGCCCGACCAGGTCGAGGTCGTGGCGGCGGAGCTCGCCGCGCTGCCGCACGCGCACGTGGTGCCGGGTGGAGCCGAGCGCACGGACTCCGTGCGCCTGGCGCTCGGTGCGGCCGGCGAGGTGGCGCCGGACGCGCACGTCGTGCTGGTGCACGACGCCGCGCGGTGCTTCACCCCGGCGAGCGTGATCCGCGACGTCGTGTCCGCGGTGGAGGCCGGTGCGCCCGCCGTGGTCCCCGTGCTCCCCGTCACGGACACCATCAAGGAGGTCGACGGGTCGAGCACGGTCGTCAAGACCGTCGACCGCGCACCGCTGCGCGCGGTGCAAACCCCCCAGGGCTTCAACATCGACGTCCTGCGGCAGGCCTACGCCGCCGCGGGCGACATCGCCACCGACGACGCCGGGCTGGTCGAGCGCGTCGGCGGCAAGGTCCACACCGTCGACGGCCACCCCGATGCCCTGAAGATCACGACCGCCTTCGACCTGGCGGTCGCCGAGGCCGTCCTGGCCGCCGAGGAGAGTTCCGCGAAGTGAGTGATCGTCTGCCGTTCGTCGGGCAGGGCGTGGACGTGCACCCGGTGCAGGCCGGGCGCGACTGCTGGATCGCCGGGCTGCAGTGGCCGGGTGTGGACGGCTGCGCCGGCCACTCCGACGGTGACGTGGCCTCCCACGCGCTGTGCGACGCGCTGCTGTCGGCCGCGGGCCTGGGTGACCTGGGCGCGGTGTTCGGCACCGGCGACGACCGCTGGGCAGGCGCGCACGGTGCCGAGCTGCTGGCGGAGGTCCGGAACCGCATCGCCGCCGCCGGACACGCCATCGGCAACGCGACCGTGCAGGTCATCGGCAACGCCCCGCGCATCGGCAAGCGCCGTGAGGAAGCGCAGGAGGTGCTGTCGAAGGCGATCGGTGCGCCGGTGTCGGTGTCCGGCACGACCTCCGACGGGCTCGGTCTGACCGGGCGCGGTGAGGGTGTCGCGGCCGTGGCGACGGCGTTGGTCTTCCGCTGACCGACGCAGCAGCGGCACAGGGGTGTCACTGACCCGGAATCGGGGTGAACTCGGGGGCCGCCCCCTTCTGAACCGGGCCCCGGCGCGGGATGCTCGGACCATGGTGATCGAGCGGAACCGGTGGTTGCGTCGGCTGCTCGTCGCGCAGCCGGTGGTGCTGTGGCCGGTGTCGGTGGTGCTCTGGTCGCTGGGCGGCGAGCTCGACCTCGCGCTGGCGGTCCTGCTGCTGTGGCTGAGCGCTGCGGCGAGCGTCGCGGCCATCGTCGTCCCGATGAAGCGGAACCCGCGCTGCGGTTGAGTCCGGTCGGCTCGCGCGGCGGAAGGAGCAGCGGCTCCGGCTCGCGCAGGGCGGCGAACGGGGGAATTCGCCCTCGGCGGTCGTGACCTTGACCGCAGGCGCGTGTCGGGCGCGTCCCGCCCGCATACCGTTGCTCGTGTGACTCTGCGCGCGGTGATCTTCGACTTCTCCGGCACCCTCTTCCGGTTGGAGGAGAACGCGTCCTGGTACGCCGACCTCACCGACGCCGACGGGGGCCGCTTCGACCTCGCGGCGCAGGCCGAGGTCATGCGCCGGATGACTGCCCCGTCCGGCCAGGTGGTCGAGCTCGGCGCGGAGTTCGTCGAGGCCTGGGAGAAGCGCGACCTCGACCCCGAGCTGCACCGCAAGGTCTACGTCGAGGTGCTGCGCAGCTCCGGTGTCCCGGACCCGCAGGCGGACGGCCTGTACGCCCGGTTGATCGACCCCGACCAGTGGACGCCGTACCCGGACACCGCCGAGGTGCTGCGCCGGCTGTCGGAGCAGGGCGTGAAGGTGGGCGTGATCAGCAACATCGCCTTCGACATCCGTCCGGCGTTCGACCGGCTCGACATCACCGAGCACGTCGACGAGTTCCTGCTGTCGTACCTCGAAGAGGTGATCAAGCCCGATCCGAAGATCTTCCTGCGGGCCTGCGAGCGCCTCGGCGTCGCGCCGGAGGAGGCGCTGATGGTCGGGGACAGCGTGGAGGCCGACGGCGGTGCGGCGGCGGTCGGGTGCCAGGTCGCGATCGTCGACCCCGTCCCCACCAGCGAGCGGCCGACCGGCCTGATCGACGCGGTCGGGGACCTGCTGCGCTGACCTCGCCGGCTCCGGACCGGCCTTGACGACAACCGGCCTGTCGTGATTGCCCTGAAGTGCTTCCCCGTACCATCAGGGGCGTGAGCCTGCACCTGCATGACACAGCGACCCGCACGACGCGCGAGTTCCACCCGCGCTGCGACGGAGTGGCGTCGATCTATGTCTGTGGTGCCACCGTCCAGGGTGTTCCGCACGTTGGCCACGTCCGCAGCGGGCTGAACTTCGACGTGCTGCGTCGCTGGCTGCTGCACAAGGGCTACGACGTGCTCTTGGTGCGCAACGTCACCGACATCGACGACAAGATCCTCACCAAGGCGGCCGAAGCGGGCCGGCCGTGGTGGGAGTGGGCGGCCACGCACGAGCGCGCCTTCGAGTCGGCCTACGACCGGCTCGGCTGCCTGCCGCCGTCGGCGCTGCCGCGCGCGACCGGGCACGTCACGCAGATGATCGACCTCGTCCAGCGCCTCATCGACAAAGGGCACGCCTACGCCTCCGGTGGTGACGTCTACTTCGACGTCGCCTCCTACGGCGAGGAGTACGGACGGCTGTCCGGGCAGCGCCTCGACGAGGTGCAGCAGGGCGAGTCGCTGGCCTCCGGCAAGCGCGACCCGCGCGACTTCACCCTCTGGAAGGCCGCGAAGCCGGGCGAACCGAGCTGGCCGACGCCGTGGGGCCACGGCAGGCCGGGCTGGCACCTGGAGTGCTCGGCGATGGCGACCTTCTACCTGGGCGGCGAGTTCGACATCCACGGCGGCGGCCTGGACCTGGTGTTCCCGCACCACGAGAACGAGCTGGCGCAGTCCAACGCGGCAGGTGACGGGTTCGCCCAGTACTGGATGCACAACGCGTGGGTCACCATGAGCGGCGAGAAGATGTCGAAGTCGCTCGGCAACGTGCTGTCCATCCCGTCGGTGCTGGAGCGCGCGCGTGCCGTCGAGCTGCGCTACTACCTGGTCACCCCGCACTACCGGTCCACGCTCGAGTTCTCCGAGGCGGGGTTGAAGGAAGCGGCCGCCGCCTACGGCCGCATCGAGAACTTCGTCCGCAAGGTCGCCGACCGCACCGGTTCGGTCGAGCCGGGTGCGGTTTCCGCCGAGTTCGCCGAGGCGCTCGACGACGACCTGGGTACCCCGCAGGCCACCGCCGCCGTGCACGCGGCGGTCCGCGAGGGCAACGCCGCGCTGGACCGCGGTGACGACGAGGCGGCCCGCGCCGCCGCCGCGTCGGTGCGCGCGATGACCGGCGTGCTGGGCCTGGACCCGCTGTCGTCGCAGTGGGCCGAGGGCAGCGGCAACGCTGTGCACGAGGCGCTCGGCGAGGCCGTGCGCCTGGTGCTCGAACAGCGCCAGAAGGCGCGTGCGGAGCGCGACTTCGCCACCGCCGACCTGCTGCGGGACCGCCTGCAGGAAGGCGGGATCGCCGTCGAGGACACCCCCGACGGTCCGACGTGGACATTGAAAGACGGGTAACTCGTGGCCGGCAACGACAAGCGTCGCGGAGGCGTGCGCAAGACCAACAAGAAGGGCATGGTCGTCGGGTCCGGCGGGCAGCGGCGCCGCGGTCTCAAGGGCAAGGGGCCCACGCCGAAGGCGGAGGACCGCGTCTCGCACCCGGCGAAGAAGCGCGCCGAGCAACGTGCCAAGGCCGAGCAGCAGCGCGCCAAGCGCCAGGCCGCGGCCGAGAACGCGCCTGAGCTCGTCGCCGGTCGCAACCCGGTGGTCGAGTGCGTCCGCGCAGGTGTTCCGGCCACCGGCATGTACGTCGCGCAGGGCATCGACGTCGACGACCGGGTCGGCGAGGCGGTCCGCGAGGCCGAGAACCGCGGCATCCCGGTGGTCGACGTGCCGCGCGTCGAGCTCGACCGCATGACCAGCGGCGCGGTGCACCAGGGCTTGGCCCTGCAAGTACCGCCGTTCGACTACGCGCACCCCGACGAGGTGCTCCGGGCCGCGCAGGACACGGGCCTGCCACCGCTGATCGTGGCGCTGGACGGCGTCACCGATCCGCGCAACCTGGGCGCGGTGATCCGCTCGGCGGCCGCGTTCGGCGCGCACGGCGTGGTCGTTCCGCAGCGGCGCAGTGCGGGGATCACGGCGGTGACGTGGCGGACCAGCGCGGGCACGGCGGCGAAGCTGCCGGTCGCCAAGGCCGTCAACCTGACGCGCACGCTGAAGGACTACAAGGAAGCCGGACTGATGGTCGTCGGCCTGGACGCCGACTCCGACATCACCTCCGACGAGCTTGAGCTGGCCACCGGCCCGCTGGTGGTCGTCGTCGGATCGGAGGGCCGGGGCCTGTCACGGCTGGTGCGCGACACGTGCGACCAGACGGTGTCGATCCCGATGGCCACCGACGTCGAGTCGCTCAACGCCTCGGTCGCGGCCGGTGTCGTGCTCGCCGAGGTCGCCCGGCGCCGCCGGATCCGCTGACGGGTTCGGGAACCTCACCCACCCGCCGACCTCGGGCCGGGGCACCGCTGTGCTCCGGCCCGTTCCGCGGGTTCTCGCGGCGCAGTACCTGAGAGCCGGGCCCGTTCGGGGCCTGTGGCGCGCTGACCTCGGCTAGGCTCCTCCTCCGGCAACCTGAACCGAGGAGGCGTGGGCCTCCCGCAACCGAGGCCCGTCGATGTCGTTCGCTTCACCGCTGTTCCTGTGGTACTTCCTGCCGGCCGTGCTCGCGGTCGTCCTGGTGGCACCCCGCAGCGGGCGCAACCTCGTCGTCGCGATCGCGAGCCTCGTCTTCTACGCCAGCGGCGCGGGCGGCACGACGGTGCTGCTGCTCGCGTGCATCGCGGTGAACTTCCTGGCAGGTCCTCGCCTGGAACCGGGCCACGAGTGGCCGGGCCAGCGGGAACGCCGGAAGTGGCTGCTGGTGGGCGTGATCGCGTTCGACCTGGCGGTCCTGCTGGTCTGGAAGTACGCGGGTTTCGCCACCGAGCAGCTGGCCGTGCTGGCGCGCTGGTTCGGCGGCGACTACCCGGTGCTGCAGCTGGCGCTGCCGATCGGGATCTCCTTCTACACCTTCCACCACATCTCGTACGTGGTGGACATCTACCGGGGCGAACGCCCGGCGCTGCGCGACCCGGTCTCGTTCGTCACCTACATCGCGATGTTCCCGCAGCTGGTGGCGGGGCCGATCGTGCGCTACCGGGAGATCGCCGACCAGCTGCCGCAGCGCCGCACGCACCGCCTCGACGACATCGCGGCCGGGTTCCCGCGCTTCGCCTGGGGCCTGACGAAGAAGGTCGTCATCGCCGACACGGTGGCCCCGATGGTCGACGCGTGCTTCGCGACCCCCGCGCACGAGATGACGTTCGCGATCGCCTGGCTGGGCGCGATCGGCTACACCGCGCAGCTGTACTTCGACTTCTCCGGCTACTCGGACATGGCCATCGGTGTGGGGCGGATGCTGGGTTTCCGGCTGCCGGAGAACTTCGCGCGGCCCTACTCGTCGGTGACGATCACCGAGTTCTGGCGGCGCTGGCACATGTCGCTGTCGCGCTGGTTCCGCGACTACGTCTACATCCCGCTCGGCGGGAACCGGGCCGGGACGGCGACGACCTACCGGAACCTGACGATCATCTTCGTGCTGACCGGGTTTTGGCACGGTGCCGCGTGGACCTACCTGGTGTGGGGGCTCTTCCACGGTGCGCTGCTGGTCCTGGAACGCCGCTTCGGCTGGTCGGTGTCGCCGGCGGACTGGCGGACCCGGCTCGGCCGTCGGGCGCTGACGATGCTGCTGGTGGTGGTCGGCTGGGTGTTCTTCCGCGCGCCGGACCTCGGCAGCGCGCTGGGGATGCTGGGGCACATGCTGGTGCCGGACCTGGCCGGGCTGACCGACGTCGTCGCCGCGTCGGTGACCCACCAGCGCACCTTCTTCCTGCTGGTCGCGCTGGTCGTGGTGCTGCTTCCGGCGGGATCGGGGACCGGCCCGTTCCTGGAGTCGGTCCGCACCCGCGAGGCCTACGCCCTGCGCGCCGCGGTGCTGACGGCGGGCCTGGGCTACTCCGGCCTGCTGGTCGCCACCGGCACGTTCAGCCCGTTCCTGTACTACCAGTTCTAGGAGGACGTGAGCGACGTGAGGTCACCTGAGCTGCCGCCGGTGCACGAGGCGTGGTTGCCGCGGGAACACCCGTTGCACCGGCCTCGCCACGGCCGTCGCCAGCTGTTGGCGTTGATCTGCGCGCTGGCGTTCTTCAGCGCTCCGGTGAGCAGCTGGTTGTTCGGCGCGCGCCCGGAGCAGCTGGAGAACCGGCCGCTGGCCGAACTCCCCAGCGTCACGGCGGATTTCGGGTTCTTCACCGGGCTGAGCGGCTGGGCCACCGACCACCTCCCGTTCCGCAAGGCCGCGGTGCAGGCGGTCAGCGGGATCAGCAGGGGAGTGTTCGGCGAACCGGCGCCGCTGGCCGGCGGTTCGCACGGCTCGCCGGTGGGAGCGGGACAGCGGGACGCCAAGCCGCCGATCGACGAGAGCGTGTTCCCGCCGGTCATCGAGGGCCGCGACGGGTGGCTGTACCTCGGCCACGACGTGTCCTACCGCTGCGTGCCGACCCGCACGACCGACGAGGTCATCGCCGGGTTGCGCGCCTGGCGGAAGGTGGTCGAGTCGTCTGGGCGGACGTTCCAGCTGGTCATCGCCCCGGACAAGTCGACCGTGCACCCGGAGCACCTGCCGGAGGACTACCCTGGCGAGGACTGCTCGGTGGCGGCGCGCGAGGAGTTCTGGCGCGAGGTCCCGAAGGCCACCGGTGCGATCGACCTGCGCGGACCGCTGCGGCGCACGGCGGAGCGCATCGGGCACCCGGTCTACCACGACATCGACACGCACTGGACCCACGAGGGCGGCGCGACGATGGTCTACCAGCTCGCCGAACGGCTGTCGCCGGGCATCACCGGAACCTGGGAGATGCGGCCGTCGCGGCAGTACCCGCACAGCGCGGACATCCCGGACCTGCTGGGGCAGGACCGCGAGGTCCAGATCCAGGCCTACGCGCTCGCGCCCGACGGGGGGGAGGACGGCACGCGGTTCAAGCCCAGCGACTTCCACGAACCGCTGCGGCTGACCTCGCCGCCCAAGCCCGGCATGATCACCGCACCGGTGCGCCTGGTCGGCGACTCCTTCAGCCAGTTCGCCAGCCCGTACTTCGCGGCCACGCACTCCGACATCACCATCACGCACCCGGACAACGTCGCCACGAACCCGCAGGGCACGGCGAACCTCCTGGCGGAGGGCGAGGTCATCACCTTCGAACTCTCCGAGCGCTTCGTGGCGGGCGGCCGCTACCCGCTGCTCGAGCCGGAGGTGGCGGCGCAGGTCGGCGCGGTCCTCGCAGCACACCCCGTGCGGTGAGGGCAGCGGCGTCCCGGGTGACCGGTCACGTCGGACGGTCCTGGTGCTGGGACGAGAACGCCCGGGCGGCTCGAACCGCCCGGGCGTTCTGCGCTGATCCGATCACCGCGTCAAGGGGGTGAAGTCCCTCGAGGCGATGTGGCTCGGCCGCGGCGACTTGGCCGCGTAGGGCTCGACCAGGGCGTTCTCGACGCTGTTGAACACGATGAAGATGTTCGACCGCGGGTAGGGCGTGATGTTGTTGCCCGACCCGTGCATGCAGTTGGAGTCGAACCACAGCGCCGAGCCCGCCGGGCCCGTGAACTGCTCGATCCCGTGCTCGTAGGCGAGCTTGGTGATGTCGTCCTCGGACGGAACGCCCACTTCCTGGCTCTTCAGAGAGGACTTGTAGTTGTCCTCGGGCGTCTCGCCGGCGCACGAGACGAAGGTGCGGTGCGCACCTGGCATGATCATCAGGCCGCCGTTGAACGGGTAGTTGTCGGTCAGCGCGATGGAGATGCTCACCGCGCGCATGGCCGGCATGCCGTCCTCGGCGTGCCAGGTCTCGAAGTCCGAGTGCCAGTAGAAGCCGGTGCCCCGGTACCCGGGCATGTAGTTGATCCGGCTCTGGTGGACGTAGACGTCCGAGCCGAGGATCTGCCGGGCGCGGTCGAGCACCCGCGGATCGCGGGCCAGCTCACCGATCAGGGGGCTGATCCGGTGCACCTCGAAGATGGAGCGGACCTCGTCGGACGTACGCTCGACGATGGTGCGCTCGTCGTTGCGGACGTCCTCGTCGCGCGTCAGCCGCTCCAGCTCCTGCCAGTAGGTCTGCACCTCCGCCGGGGACAGCAGCCCCTCGACCACGTGGAAGCCCTTGGCGTCGTGAGCGGCGAGCTCCTCGCGCGTCGCCGGGCCGGTGGAAACACCAGGCCACACGGTCGGATCCGTCCGATCGATCAACGCCGAATCGGAGCCACGCGTCGGGTAGCGGTCCGTGGTGCTCAGATCAGCGACGGTCATGGGATGCGCCTCCTTCGCGAATTCCCGCCGGAGCGGGTCGATGCCTGGTTGGCACCGCCCGCCATTTCTCGGTTCCTCGTTGAGAAGCGGCACACGTCCAGTGCCCGCGTCCCCCACGTCCACGCGCGGGGAAATCCCTGGTGGTGCAGACAACGCGGCGGGTGCCCTGATACCGGGTACCCGCCGCGCGCGTCACCTAACTCTAGCTGGCGACTTCTTCGTCGTCCTCGACGATGAGCGGGTAGACCCCGTTCTCGTCGTGCACCTCTCGACCCGTGACCGGCGGGTTGAACACGCACACGGTCTTCATGGTCGTCTTCGGACGGACCTGGTGCTTGTCCGAGTTGTTCAGCACGTAGATCGAACCCGGCGCGAGCTTGTGGACCTCACCGGTCGCCTTGTCCTCGACCTCGCCCTCGCCTTCGGTGATGAACACGGCTTCGATGTGGTTGGCGTACCAGAAGTCGTTCACCGTGCCGGCGTACAGCGTGGTCTCGTGGACCGAGAAGCCGAGCTTGTCCTTGGCCAGGCAGATGCGCTTGCTGCGCCAGTTCTCCGTCTTGATGTCGGCTTCGGTGTCCTCGATCTCCGAGAGGTGCCGGACGATCACGTTTTTCCTCCAGTAGGTCTTCGGTTGGTGCATCGCGCGAGGCCGCGCCACTCGGGCGCGGCGGGGCGCACGACGTGCGGGGTCGGGGGGTGAGAGCCGTTCACCACGGCCCCTTCTCACCCTCCCGACCCGCGGGGGTTCCGTCAAATCAGGCCAAGACCGCGCGCACGGAGTCGCGGATGATGTCCAGGCCCTTCTCGAGCTCCTCGTCGGAGACGGTCAGCGGCGGCATGATCTTGACGACCTCGCTCGACGGACCGGAGGTCTCCAGGATGAGCTTCCGGTCGAAGGCGGCCTTGGAGATCTTGCCTGCCACGTTGGTGTCCTCGAAGCCCAGGCCACGGGCCAGGCCGCGGCCCTTGGCCATCGCCCCGCCGTGCTCGGCGACGATCTCGTCGAGGACCTGGCCGACCCGCTCGCCCTTGGCGATGGTCGACTTCTCCAGCGAGTCGTCGGCCCAGTACTGGCGGAAGGCCTCGCTCGCGGTCACGAACGCGGGGTTGTTGCCGCGGAAGGTGCCGTTGTGCTCACCCGGCTCCCACACGTCGTGCTCCGGTTTGATGAGCGTCACGGCCAGCGGCATGCCGTAGCCGCCGATGGACTTCGACAGGCAGACGATGTCGGGCTGGATGCCGGCCTCCTCGAAGGAGAAGAACGGACCGGTCCGGCCGCAGCCCATCTGCACGTCGTCGACGATGAGGAGCATGCCGTGCTTCTGGCACAGCTCGGAGAGGCCGCGCAGCCACTCCGGGCGGGAGGAGTTGATGCCGCCCTCACCCTGCAGCGTCTCCACGATGACCGCCGCCGGCTCGTTCAGGCCCGAGCCGCTGTCCTCGAGCATCCGCTCGAAGTACAGGAAGTCGGGCACCTGGCCGTCGAAGTAGTCGTCGTAGGGCATCGGCGTGGCGTGCACCAGCGGGATGCCGGCGCCGCCGCGCTTCATCGAGTTGCCGGTGACCGACAGCGAGCCCAGCGTCATGCCGTGGAAGGCGTTGGTGAAGCTGATGATCGACTCGCGGCCGGTGATCTTCCGGGCCAGCTTCAGCGCCGACTCGACCGAGTTGGTGCCCGTCGGGCCGGGGAACTGGACCTTGTAGTTCAGTCCACGCGGCTGCAGCACGTTGGCGTTGAAGGTCTCGAGGAACTCGGCCTTGGCCAAGGTGGCCTGGTCGAGACCGTGGGTCACGCCGTCGCGGGCGATGTAGTCCAGCAGCTTCTGCTTCAGCAGCGGGTTGTTGTGCCCGTAGTTGAGCGCACCTGCCCCGGCGAAGAAGTCCAGGTACCCGGTGCCGTCCTCGTCGTAGAGGTAGCTGCCGACCGCGCGGTCGAACGTGGTCGGCCAGGTTCTGCTGTAGCTGCGGACCTCGGATTCGAGGCTGGCGAAGATGTCGTTCACGGATCCTCCGTTCCGCCGTGGCGCGACTGGCGCCCGGCGCTTCAGGACGAGCAAAGGTGGGGTGGCAGCCTCAGGCGGCGTCGAACGGCCCGATGCGGTACAGGTCTTCCCCGAGATGGGAGTCGGGGAACAGGTCAGCGGTGAACAATTCGCTGCTGTGAATCTCTGCTGCTCGGTCGCGCGCCAGTGCGCTGAAAAGCTTGATCGATGCGGTGTTGTCCGGTGTGATCGTCGTCTCCAGGAAGCGAACGCCCCGCGCCACCACGCGGTCCACCAGGTGGTTCAGCAGCTTGCCCGCCACGCCACCACCGCGCTGGGAGGCATCGACGGCGACCTGCCACACCACGAGGGTGTCCGGGGCGTCGGGCCGGATGAACCCGGTCACGAACCCCACGACCGCACCGTCGACACGCGCCACCGCGGAGGTCTGCGAGAAGTCCCTACACCACAGGAGATATGCGTAGGACGAGTTCACATCGAGCACTGCCGAATCGCGAGTGATCCGGTAGAGCTCAGGGCCGTCCGCGACGACCGGAGCGTCGATCTCCAACCGTCCGGCTGAACCGCTTCCGCCATTTCGATCTTCGTGTTTATGGCTCGGTTTATCGCCGGTCATGTTTTGCCAACTTAACAGAACATCCGTAACGCGTCAGGTTCTCAGGCCTTTCTTCCTGCATCTACCAGGCGATTCAGGATTTTACACGTGAGAAGCACTACAGAAACGTTGATTGGCCGTCAGAGCCGGTGCTAGCCCGCATCGCCGGGGATTTGCAGGACAATTTTCGGCTCGACCTGACCTGCGGAAACGTCGAACTTGTCGGGGGTTGATCGGTGTTCGACAGGAAATCTTCCGGTGTCGTGAATACTGCTCGGACCCGATCGAAAAGGCAAGCGAACGGGCGCACCTGTCGGGGTCGTCACTCCCCGGCGGGTGCGCCCGCTCGGTGTGGGGCCCGCGCCTGCGTCCGGGCCCCTCCGGGTGGTCGATCAGACGCCGGCCAGGCCGGAGATCCAGTCGCGGTACTCGGTGATGTTGACGTAGGCCGTCGAGGTCGCGCGGTCGCTGGTGGAGGCCACGCCGACCTGCACGTCACCCGCGAACATGGGGCCGCCGGAGTCGCCGCCAGCCGGGATGCCGTCGCCGCGCGAGGCGCACACGGCCTGGCCGCCGCGGTAGTCGGTGCACTCGCCGTTGACGGCGGTCACGTTGACGTCCGCCACCTTGAGGATGGGCGCCTGGCACTCGATCTCGGGCTTGTCGGTGCAGGTCGCGCCCCAGCCGTAGGTCTGGACCGTGTCGCCGACGTTGACCGCGCCGGGGTCGCCCAACGGCGCGTAGGAGGTCTGGACCGCGTGGTCGATCTTGACCAGCGCGATGTCGGCGGTGTCGTGGACGTGCACCTCACCGGGGATGGCGCTGGCGTGCTCGCCCTTGGTCTGGTCGACGTCACCGATGTTGAAGCTCAGGCCGTTGCCGTCGGCGGCGTCGGCCACGCAGTGCTCAGCGGTGAGGACCCACTCCGGCGCGATGATCGACGCGGTGCAGGTCTCCTGGTCGTCGACGAACAGCCGGGCCGCCCACGGCGCGCTGTCCACCTCACGGCCGTCGATGATGTACGGCTGGACGTCCTGCGGAGCGGTATCTGCCTGCGCGGGCACCGCCAGCAGGCCGCCTGCGATCACGGCACCGGCGAGTCCGGCGAGAGTGCGGACGAGCGACACGTGGGTCTCCTTCGGTTCGCGGATGGGCGAGGACCGAAATCGACCTTCACTCCACCGAGTGAAGCTGTCCATTGCTTGAGCACAACTCGCCATTCGGTGGGAAATGTGCGAGAGGGCGGTTCCCAGTACTTCCCAGCGGAATTCGGCGCACGCGGATCTCATCGCGCGCGGACTCCAGTGCGTCAGGTGGGTTCTCGGCGGATCTCGCGGTACTCCTTGACCACCAGCACGATGATCACGATGTCCATGATCGTCAGCAGCGGCAGCACCAGCGAGCCCGTCTGCACGCCGCGCAGCAGTTCGAAGACCACGAACAGGCCCAGCGCGGTGATGGCCACCGGGTACCAGCGGACCTCCCTCCGCAGCAGCGCGATGACCAGGCCGAGCTTGATCACGCCGTGGATCAGCAGGTAGCAGATCACGAAGGCGCGGGCGCCGCCGACGAAGTGCTGCACCGCCTCCTCGAAGTGCCCGGCGAGCGGACCGGCCGGCGGGCCGAGCAGGTCGCGGGTCACGATGCCGTGCGCGATCCGGGTGAGCGCTCGCGGTGGGAGGAAGATCAGCAGCACGCCGCCGAGCAACTGGCTCACGGCGTCCAGCCCCTTGAGCCACATGGCCACCCGGAACAACCGGTCGGTCAGCGTCACCTCGCCACGCACGGGACCCATCATGCGCCGCACGAGCACCAACCGCGTCTGGAACACCGTGGATCCTGTGCCGGAGTGCTCCCCGTGGCGATGTGGGTAGCGGGGACCCACGGAAGGGGGGTCGCGGCGGCTCAGCGCCTCCGTGCGCCGCTTCTGGTGCACGGTGCCACGCGGCGCGCGGTGTGCTCGCCACGACGCCGCTCAGAACCTGCGGCGGTGCGGGCTGAGTCCTGCACCTGGAGCAGCGTCTGCCGCGTGAGCAGCCTCGCCTCGAACGTGCGGTGATCCTGAGCCGAGTCCCACGCCGGGGCCGGGGGCTTCTAGGCCGGTCGGGTGAGAGCGCTGGGGTGCGGGCCGGTCAGAGGGTGCGGGTCATGAAGAGGCTGTGCGGGTCCTCCCGGTATTCGGCGAAGGGTTCGCAGTAGCTGAAGCCGTGTTTGAGGTAGAGCCGCCGGGCCGGTTCGAAGAAGTCGGAGGCGCCGGTTTCGAGGCTCAGACGGGTGTAGCCCATGAGTTTCGATTCGGCGATGATGTGGTTCAGGAGTTGCGACGCGATTCCGCGATTCTTGTGGGAGGGATCCGTCCGCATTGATTTGACCTCGGCGTGCTCAAGATCGATTTCCTTGATCGCGCCGCAGCCGAGCACGACGCCCCCCTCGCGCGCGGACCAGAACGTCACCCCAGGTCGTCGCAGGGATTTCAGCTCCAGCGCGTGGGTGCTCCCCGGTGGGGACACGGCGCGCATCTCGCTGATGTGGCCCTGCAGGAAAGCCTCGATCTCCGGACCTGTCAGATCGTCAACGACAATGCGCACAGCAACCCCACCAGAATTCACGATCGACATCGCACGGACGGTATAGGTCGGGGTAGTCCGGTGTCCAGCCACGCCTTCGCGCGCGATCTTCAGCGCAACGAAAGGACGAACATAATCGCATGTTGTCGGTCTGGCGTTACATTTTTGCTGGTCTCGGGACCAGAATTCACCCGGATGGCTGTGGCGGAACAGGCACAGGCGTACCTGGACGTTCAAAAGTCCTGGTCAGGTACGCTCGGAGCCGCTGAGGGGATTCGAACCCCTGACCATCCGCTTACAAGGCGGGCGCTCTACCGGCTGAGCTACAGCGGCGACGCACGAACGTGGCGTGCGCGAACATCGTAAGCGTCGCCGCGCTCGCCTGGGGAAGCGGCCGCGGCGTGCGCCCACGACCAGTGATGGAAGCCACAGATGCCGAGTGCAACGGTCCGCTCATGACAGGCGATGCCCGAGGGGAAGATCAGCCACGGCGGCGCCCCGTCCGCGGGGTGCGGCAGGAAGGAAAGACCGCGGTGGGAATCACGCAGCGCGCGCGTGGTGTGCTGCGGCGGCGCGACCCCGAGCAGACGATCGTCCCGGGTTCTCGCAACGTCGTCTACGGGCCTTCGCTTCCCGAGGAATCAACCGTCCACCTGGTCCTGGACCTCGGCCTGCGCATCGGTGAGGTGCAGATGGCCAGCGGCGCCGGTGCCTCCGACGTCACCGCGACCATCATCGGCGTGGTCAGCGCCTACGGTTTGCCGCACTGCGAGGTCGACGTGATCTACACGTCGATCACCGTCTCCTGCTACCGCGGCACCGAGCAGCCGCCGATCACCTCGCTGCGCGTGGTGCGCAACCGCTCCATCGACTACACCCGCCTCGCCGACGTCGAGAAGCTGCTGCGGCGGATCACCGGCGGCGAGATCAGCGCCAACGACGCCTACGCCGAGCTGGACCGGATCACCACCGCCCCGCACCCCTTCCCGCGCTGGGTCGCCACGCTCGCCTGGGCGGGCATGGCCGCCTCGCTGGCCGTGCTGCTCGGAGGCGGCGAGGACCCGTACCTGCCCATGGTGGCCGCAGGCACGACCGCGCTGGTCGACCGCATCGGGCGGCTGCTGAACCGGCGGGCCCTGCCGTTCTTCTTCCAGCAGGCGGTCGGCGGCGCGATCGCCACCAGCCTCGCGCTCGGCGCCTACGCGGCCGGGATGCTGCACGATCCGCCGCTGGCGATCGCCGCGAGCATCATCGTCCTGCTCTCCGGGATGACCGTCGTCGGTTCCATGCAGGACGCCATCACCGGCTACAACGTCACCGCGGCGGGGCGGATCGCCGAGCTGGCGATGATGACCGCCGGGCTGATCGCGGGCGTGGTGTTCGCGCTCTACATCGGACTGCGCATCGGCGGCGACAGCGTCGCCGGGCTCGACGCGCAATCGCTAGGGCGAGCGCAGGTGAGCACGCCCGCGCTGCTGCTGTCGGTTCAGATCCTCGCCGGTGCCTCCACCTCCGCGTGCTTCGCGCTCGCCAGTTACGCGCCACCGCGCCCGCTGCTGATCGCGGGCATCGGCGGTGGTCTGGCCGCCGGGGTGCACGCGACGCTGACCGTGCCCGGCGGCGTCGAGGTGAACCCGGTGCTGGCCGGGGCCGTGGCCACCACGGTCGTCGGTTTCGCGGGCGGCATCGTCGCCCGCCGTCTGCGGATCCCGGCGCTGGTCATCGCGGTCTCCGCGGTGGCTCCGCTGCTGCCGGGCCTGGCGACCTACCGAGGCCTGTTCGAACTGTCGGTGCTGAGCAGCCCGACCGGTGTGGCGACGCTGATGCTGGCGGTGGCCACCGGGCTCGCGCTCGGCGCGGGCGTGGTGCTCGGTGAGTACCTGGCGCAGCCGGTGCGCAGCCGGCTCGGCCGGCTGGAGCGCAGGATCTCCGGGCCGAGGTTGTCCGGGCCGTTGCGCCCCAGCAGACGTCGGCTGGACTGATCGCCGACCTGCGGCGACGGTGACCGCAGCGGGGCGCCGGGCCCCGTCCGGACCGCAACACGCAGGTGTGTTTGGTCCACTCGAAGCACGCGACGACGCGGTCGGTTGAGTAGCCTCGCAACAACACGTGGTACACGGCGGGAGGGTTTCCGGTGAGCAAGGGCGACGGGCCCATCAGGAGCAGCAACCGGGCGGACTTCGTCGTGGTCGCCAACCGGCTTCCGGTCGACCTGGAGAGGTTGGAGGACGGCACCGAGCGGTGGAAGCACAGCCCCGGTGGGCTGGTCTCCGCGCTGGAGCCGTTCTTGCGCGCCCGCCGCGGCGCGTGGGTCGGCTGGCCGGGCGTTGCCGACGTCGACGTCGATCCCTTCGACGACGAGGAGATGCAGCTCTACCCGGTCCGGTTGTCGGCGGACGAGTTCGCGGAGTACTACGAGGGCTTCTCCAACGCCACGCTGTGGCCGCTCTACCACGACGTGGTCGTGCCGCCGGTGTTCGACCGCTCCTGGTGGTACACGTACCAGCGCGTGAACCGCCGGTTCGCCGAGGCCGCCGCCGAGGTCAGCGCCGAGGGCGCGACCGTCTGGGTGCAGGACTACCAGCTGCAGCTGGTCCCGGCGATGCTGCGCGAGCTCCGGCCCGACCTGCGCATCGGCTTCTTCCTGCACATCCCGTTCCCGCCGGTCGAGCTGTTCATGCAGCTGCCGTGGCGGACCGAGATCGTGCGCGGTCTGCTCGGCGCGGACCTGGTCGGGTTCCACCGGCCCGGCGGCGCGCAGAACTTCCTCTGGCTGGCCCGCAGGCTCGCCGGGTTCGAACCCAGCCGCGGTCAGGTCGGCGTGCGCAACCGGCCCGGTGTCGTGCAGGTCGGCGACCGGACGGTGCGGGTCGGCGCGTTCCCGATCTCCATCGCCTCCACCGAGCTGGACCGGCTCGCGCGCAGCAAGGAGGTCCAGCAGCGGGTCAAGAAGCTGCGCGCGGACCTCGGCAACCCGCGCAAGATCATGCTCGGGGTGGACCGCCTGGACTACACCAAGGGCATCGACGTGCGGCTGCACGCCATGCACGAGCTGCTGTCCGAAGGCCACATCAAGGCCGAGGACGTCACGATGATCCAGGTCGCGACGCCGAGCCGGGAGCGCGTCGAGCACTACAAGCAGATGCGCGAGGACATCGAGCGCGAAGTGGGCCGGATCAACGGCCTGTTCGGACGGGTCGGTCACCCGGCCGTGCACTACCTGCACACCTCGGTGGACAAGAAGGACCTCGTCGCCTTGTACGCCGCGGCCGACGTCATGGTGGTCACGCCGGTGCGCGATGGGATGAACCTGGTGTGCAAGGAGTACGTCGCCTGCCGCCACGACCTGGGCGGTGCACTCGTGCTCAGCGAGTTCGCCGGGGCCGCCGCCGAGCTCACTAGTGCGTTCTTGGTGAATCCTCATAACCTTGATGGGGTGAAGGACGCGCTGCTCGCCGCCCTGGAGATCGACGAGGCGGAGGGTCGCCGTAGGATGCGCGCTCTGCGAAGGCAAGTGCTCACGCACGACGTCGACCGCTGGGCGCGGTCGTTCCTCGAGGCGTTGGGCGCTCCCTCCGTGGAGAGCTGACGGTCTCCGGTCCAGAACACGGATCGGGCGACGTCGGAGATACTGAGCAGAACCGGTCGCCAGCACACGGTCATCGCCGCGGCGAACCGGATCGATCCATCCAGACTTGACCCGCCCCTGAGGAGTTGGCGTTGACCGCCGAAGCCCTGCCTGCGGAGCTGCGCCGCGTGATCGTGCAGCTCGCGCGGACACCTCGACTTCTGGTCGCCTGCGACTACGACGGCACGCTCGCACCGATCGTGGCCGATCCGAGCCAGGCCAAACCTCTGCCCGAATCGGTGCACGCGCTGCGGTCGCTCGCAGCGCTGCCCGCCACCACCACGGCGGTGATCTCCGGCCGCGCGCTGCGCGACCTGGCGACCCTGTCCCGCCTGCCCGCCGAGGTCCACCTCGTCGGCAGCCACGGCTCGGAGTTCGACGTCGGCTTCGTGCACGGCCTCGAACCCGAAGCCACCCAGCTGCGCACCGAACTGCAGGTCGCCGTGCAGGACATCGTGCGCGGCAAGACGGGCGTGACGCTGGAGGCCAAGCCGGCCAGCGTCGCCGTGCACGTCCGCCGCGCCGAGCAGGAGGTGGCCGACGACGTCATTGACGCCGTCCGCACCGGACCGGCCACGTGGGACGGGGTGGAGGTCACCGAAGGCAAGGCCGTCATCGAGCTGGCCGTCGTGCAGACCGACAAGGGCAACGCGCTCGACGCGCTGCGCCACCAGGTCGGCGCCACCGCCGCGATCTTCCTCGGCGACGACGTCACCGACGAGAAGGCCTTCGCCCGGCTGCAGGGGCCTGACCTGGGCATCAAGGTGGGTGACGGGGAATCGCTGGCCGCGCACCGGATCAACAGCACCACCGACGTGGCCACCGTGCTGGCGTTCTTGATGGAGGAGCGGCGCACCTGGCTCTACGGCGAGCAGGCCCCGCCCATCGAGCGGCTGACCATGCTGTCCAACGAGCGCAACATCGCGCTGCTGACGCCGGACGCGCGGGTCACCTGGATGTGCCACCCCGGCCCGGACTCGGCGGCGGTGTTCGCCGACCTGCTCGGCGGTCCCGCGGCCGGTCACTTCAGCATCCGCCCGCACGCCGTGGGCAACAGCGGTCAGCGCAGCCCGCTGCCGCTGGGCCAGCGCTACGTGCCGAACACCATGACGGTGGAAACCCGCTGGTCGCGGCTCCTGGTGAGCGACTACCTCGCGCACGGCACCGACAGCCACCGCACCGACCTGGTGCGCGTCATCAGCGGCAGCACCACGGTCTCGGTGGAGTTCGCGCCACGTCCCGAGTTCGGGCAGGTGCCGGTGCGGATCACCCCGGAGGCCGGGGGTCTGCGCGTGCAGGGCACCTCCGAACCGATGGTGCTCTACTCGCCCGGCGTGAACTGGGAGATCACCTCCGACGGCATGCACCAGTCGGCGAAGGCCGTCATCGAGCTCACCGAAGGTGAGCCGGTGGTGCTGGAGATGCGCGGCGGCACCGAAGACCTCACGCCCACCGACGAGGGCGCTCGCCGGGCCGAGGCCGAGGCGTACTGGTCGGACTGGATGGAGAAGCTGTCGCTGCCGGAGGTCGAGCGCGACCTGGTGGCCCGTTCGGCGCTGACGCTGCGCGGCCTCATCTACTCCGACACCGGAGCGATCATGGCCGCCGCCACCACCTCCTTGCCCGAGGAGATCGGCGGCGTCCGCAACTGGGACTACCGCTACTGCTGGCTGCGGGACGGCGCGATGACCGCCCAAGCGCTCGTCACGCTGGGTTCGAACGCCGAAGCGGAAGCGTTCCTGGACTGGCTGCACCGGGTGCTGGAGACCGTTCCCGGTCCGGAGCGGTTGCACCCGCTGTACTCGCTGCAGGGAGCGGGCCTGGGCCCGGAGGCGGTCATCGACAGCCTGCCGGGTTACGCCGGTTCGCGTCCGGTGCGCGTCGGCAACCTCGCCGACCAGCAGGTCCAGCTCGACGTGTTCGGTCCGGTCGTGGAGCTCATCGCACACCTCGCGCAGGCCACCGGCACGGTCCGGGACAACGACTGGGAACTGGTCACGGCGATGGCCGACGCGGTCAGCAAGCGCTGGTTCGAGCCCGACCACGGCATCTGGGAGGAGCGCGACGCGCCGCGGCACCACGTCTACTCCAAGGTGATGTGCTGGGTGACCTTGGACCGCGCCATCAAGATCGCCGAGGCCTACGGCCGCGACGTCGAGGACGGCTGGCTCTCGCTGCGCGACCAGATCGCCGAGGACGTGGTGAAGAACGGCTGGCACCCCGACGTGCAGGCCTTCACCACCGCCTACGAGGGGTCCGACCTGGACGCGGCGTCGCTCTACGTCGGACTGTCGGGTCTGATCGACCCGGCCGACGAGCGGTTCCGCGCCACGGTCACCGCCATCGAGGCGGAGCTGCGCAGCGGCTCGACCGTCTACCGCTACCGGCGTGACGACGGCCTGCCCGGTGACGAGGGTGGTTTCCACCTGTGCGCGGCGTGGCTGATCGAGGCGTACCTGCTCACCGGTCGCCGCACCGAGGCGGAGGAGCTGTTCCAGCAGATCGTGGACACCGCGGGCCCGACCGGCCTGCTGTCCGAGGAGTACGACCCGATCGCGGAGCGCTCGCTGGGCAACCACCCGCAGGCGTACTCGCACCTGGGTCTCATCCGCTGCGCCCAGCTGCTGTCCGCCTGATCCACCTCCGGACGAGGGCCGCCCACCACCCGGTGGGCGGCCCTCTACGCTTTCTGTTGGTCACGTTTCGGAGTTTTTGGGCCACTCGGGTGATCTGCTGCGGTTAGCCTCAGCGCGACATCACGTGGAGAGGGGGCGCGATGACGGCGTTGCTGGTCGTGCTGGTGCTGCTGCTGATCGCGGTCGCGGTCGTCGCCGTGGTGCTCGGGATGCGGGCACGGGGCGCGGAGCGGCAGGGGGAGTCGGGCGCTGCAGCGCCGCAGGACCCCTTCGGGACGGGTGACCAGGACTCGCTGCGCGGCGATCCTCGCGGGCTCAAGGCCGGGGACATCGTGGAGATCCGCTCGACGACCTACACCGTGCGCGGGAGCCTGCGCCTCGACGAGGGCGGCTGGAGCTGGTCGGAGCACCTGCTCGACGACTCCAAGGGCGCCCAGGTGTGGCTGGGGGTCGAGGAGGACCCGGACCTGGTCCTGACGATGTGGACTCCGGTGACCGGCGTCGGGGCCCCGGGCGCCCCGACCCTCGAGCACGAGGGCCGCACCTACCGCTCGGGTGAGTCGGGTTCGGCGAGCTTCCGGAGCGAGGCGACCACGGGCCTGGATGCCGAGGGCACCGTGCGCTACCACGACTACGAGTCCTCCGACGGCGCGCTGCTGGGCTTCGAGTCCTACGGCGGCGCCGCGTGGGAGGCCACCGCGGGCGAGAAGCTCGGCCGCTACGACGTGTTCATCTACCCGACGGCGGATTGATCGATGAAATCCAGGTACTGGTTCGTCATCGCGGGCGCGGCCGTGGTGATCGCCCTGATCGTGGGACTGGTGATGATCTTCGCCGGTGGCGGCGGGCCGCGCGGCTACGTCCAGCAGAACTACACCCGCGCCGCGCACCTCGACATCGCCGGCGACGACGACAACGAGGCCTACACCAGCCCGAAGCCGCCGCGGACCGTCGCCGCCGAGATCACCGCCAAGTGGCGGCCGCAGGCCCAGACCACCGACTCCTCGGGCGTCTACCTGCGCTACTCCGACGACGCGGTGATCATCCAGCCGCAGCGGACCGGATCGGTCATCCACGTGATGGACGCCGACCGCGCCTACCGCCGCTACCACAGCCACGTCGCGCACGTGTGGGGCTGGAGCTCCACGCGCGGCGAGACCTTCCGGGGCGGCGGGCCGGGAGTCGGCAAGTGACGCGCGGTCCCGCCACAGCACCTCGACCTCCGCGCGCGGCTCCGGCCGGGCCGCCGCGCTGACGCACTCACGACACGGAAGGGCACACCACCTTGCTCAACGAACTGCTCGCCGGCCTGTTCGCCGCGGTCGCCTACGGGGTGATCGGCGTGGCGATGATGGCCCTCGGCTACGTGCTCGTCGACCTCGCCACGCCCGGCAAGCTGCGCGACCTGATCTGGGTCAGCCGCAACCCGAACGCCGCGCTGCTGCTGGTCTCCGGGCTGCTCGGCGTCGGCATCATCCTCACCACCGCGATCATGGCGAGCTCCAACGACCTGCTGCTCGGCCTGGTCGGCACGCTCGCCTACGGGCTGCTCGGGCTGGTCCTGATGAGCCTGTCGTTCCTGCTCGTCGACACCATCACGCCCGGCAAGCTCGGCGACGAGCTGTCCTCGCCGGACATGCACCCGGCGACCTGGGTGTCGGCGTCCGCGCACCTGGTGATCGCGGTCCTGATCGCCGCCGCGATCTACTGATGCTCCGGTGACGACGACCGAAACCGCCCCGGCGCAGGAGGGTTCGCCTCCGGCGCGGCGCCACCGCACGGCGCGGTTCGCGGTGCTGGTGGCGGTGTTCGTCTGCGCCGCCTGCGGACTGGTCTACGAGCTCGCGCTGGTCGCGCTCGGCAGCTACCTGATCGGCGACACCATCGGGCAGGCCTCGATCGTGCTGTCGCTGATGGTGTTCGCGATGGGCGTCGGGGCGCTGGCCGCGAAACCCCTGCAGCCGTGGGCGGCGGCGTCTTTCGCCGGGATCGAGCTGGTGCTGGCGCTGCTCGGCGGGCTCAGCGTGCTCGGGCTCTACGCGGCGTTCGCGTGGCTCAGCCTGTACCTGCCCGCGCTGATCGCGACCGCGCTCGTGCTGGGCCTGCTCATCGGCGCCGAGATCCCGCTGCTGATGGTGCTGCTGCAGCGCATCCGCAGCCAGGACGCGGGCTCGGCGGTGGCCGACCTGTTCGCCGCCGACTACGTGGGTGGCCTGGTCGGCGGCCTGGCCTTCCCGTTCCTGCTGCTGCCGCTGTTCGGGCAGGTGCAGGGGGCGCTGCTGGTCGGGATGCTCAACGCCGCCGCCGGGTTGGGCTTGGTGCTCACGGTGTTCCGCCGCGAGCTGTCCAAGCGGGCCCGGTTGCTGCTGATCGGCGCGTCGACGCTGGTCGCGGGGCTGTTGCTGGCCGCCTACGCCTACGCCGACGACTTCGAGGTCACCGCCCGTCAGGCGTTGTACTCCGCACCCGTGGTGCACGCCGAGCGCACGCCCTACCAGGACGTGGTGCTCACCGAGTCGGTGTCGCTGAGCGGGGTGCGGGACACGCGGCTGTTCCTCAACGGGGACCTGCAGTTCAGCTCGATCGACGAGTACCGGTACCACGAGGCGCTGGTGCACCCGGCGATGAGCGGGCCGCGCGGGCGGGTGCTGGTGCTCGGCGGCGGCGACGGCCTGGCGCTGCGGGAGGTCCTGCGCTACCCGGACGTTCACGAGGTGACGCTGGTCGACCTCGACCCGGCGGTGCTGGCGCTGGCCCGCGACGACGAGCGCGTCTCGTCGCTGAACCACGACGCGTTGCGGGACCCGAGGGTGCGCGCGATCCCGGCCGACGCGTTCAGCTGGCTGCGGGAGAACCGCGACCGCTACGACGTGGTGTTCGTCGACATGCCCGACGCCGACTCCACCGCGACCGCGAAGCTGTACTCCGCCGAGTTCTACGGCCTGGTCCACCAGGCCATGACCGACCGGGCGCGGATGGTGGTGCAGGCCGGGTCGCCGTACTTCGCGCCGAAGGCCTACTGGTGCGTCGAGGCGACGCTGCGCTCGCTGGGCCTGGCCACCACGCCCTACGAGGTCTCCGTCCCGGCCTTCGGCGAGTGGGGGTTCCACCTGGTCACCGGAGGATCGACGCCCCCGGAACCCCGGCTGCCCGCCGACGCCCCACCGCTGCGCTCCTTGGACGCGGCCACGCTCCGGGCGGCCCAGACGTTCCCGCCGGACCGCGGCCGCCTCCCGGACCTGCAGCCCTCGACCCTGGTGCACCCGACGATCCTCGACTACGCCCAGGGCGAGTGGACCAACTACTGACCCGGCGCGAGCGCGGTGGCGATCGGGAACCTGATCTCCACCGCGCTCGGGTCACACCGCGTCACGGGCCGAACCAGAACTCCTCGCCGGAGCGCGGCGGTCCCGACGTGGAACCGGCGATGAGCTGGGTCTCGAGCTGGATGTGGCGCGGACGGCTCGGCTCGCTGGTCTCCAGCAGCAGCCGACCTGCTGCGCGGCCCTTCTCCAGCCACGGCTGGCGGACCGTGGTGAGGCCGGCGCGTTCGGCGTCCGGGATGCCGTCGAAGCCGGTGATCGTGAGGTCTTCCGGCACGCGCAGCCCGCGGTTGCGGGCCTCGCGAAGCGCACCCAGCGCCAGGATGTCCGAGGTGCACACCAGCGCGGTGATCTCCGGGTCGATCTCCAGCGCCTGCGCTGCGGCGGAGGCGCCGGACTCCAGGGTGTGGTCGAAGCGCTCGACGACGGGCACCGTCGTCCAGTCGACCCCGGCCTCGCTGAACTCCTCGGCGAGCGCGGTCAAGCGGGCCTTCTGCACGTGGAAGCTGGCGTTGGCCTGGCGCTGCACGCTGGCGGGACCGTCGTTGCGGCCGCGCGCCAGGCGCATGCACAGCACGCCGATGCGCCGGTGGCCGAGCCCGATCAGGTGATCGGCGACGGTCTTGATGGCCCTGCGGTCGTCCGGGCCGACCCAGTCCAGGTTGTCCAGTCGCGGCTGGTCGCAGACCACCACGGGCACGGGGCGTTCCAGCACGGCCGCCAGGTGCGGGTCGTCCTCGGGCACGGAGTACACGACGAAGCCGTCGACACCGGCGCGGTGCACGGCCGCGACGTCCTCGCGCTCCGGGCTGGCCGGTATGAGGGTGAGGCCCTGTCCGGCGTCCTCGCAGGCCAGCGCGAGTCCTTCGAGGAAGCCGACGGCACCCGGGTCGCGGAAGGCGTAGGAGAGGTTCTCGGTGAGCAACAGGCCGACCGCGCCCGCTTTGCGGGTCCGCAGCGAGCGTGCGACCGGGTCGGGTCCCGGGTAGCCGAGCCGCCGCGCTGTCTCCAGGACGCGCTTGCGCAGCTCAGGGGACAGCTGGTCCGGACGGTTGTAGGCGTTCGACACCGTCGTCCGGGAAACCCCGAGTTCCGCAGCGAGCGACGCAAGAGTCGCAGGCCGCCGGGCATTCGTTGACCGCGCCATGGAGGAACCGTAACGGTTCAGAACCCGAGGGTGAAGCGAGCATGACTTACGTCCCACTGATGTTCGAACCGCGAACACGGAGCGACGCGGGGTGATCACTCTCCGAGGTTTGAACGTTCAGAGGGGTGACGCCACGCCGTCAACAGGTTACTTTCTCCTGGACCGATTGTAGTGAAGGGTGTCACTTATGGCTGAGGTCGCGTACGTCAACGCCTCCCGGGTCTACCCGGGCAGTCCGCCGGTGAAGGCGGTTGACCAGCTGGAGCTGGACGTCGCCGACGGCGAGTTCTTGGTCCTGGTGGGGCCGTCGGGCTCCGGGAAGTCCACGGCGCTGCGGATGCTCGCCGGGCTCGAGGACGTCGACGAAGGCGGCATTTCCATCGGTGGCAACGATGTCACCAACACTGCGCCGAAGGCGCGCGACATCGCGATGGTGTTCCAGTCCTACGCGCTGTACCCGCACATGACGGTCGCCGAGAACATGGGCTTCGCGCTGAAGCTGCGCAAGACGCCCAAGTCGGTCATCAACGAGAAGGTGACCGAGGCCGCGCGGATGCTCGACCTCGAGAAGTACCTCGACCGCAAGCCCAAGGCGCTCTCCGGTGGTCAGCGCCAGCGGGTCGCCATGGGGCGTGCGATCGTCCGCGAACCCAGCGTGTTCCTGATGGACGAGCCGCTGTCCAACTTGGATGCGAAGCTGCGCGTGGAGACCCGCGCCAACATCGCCGCGCTGCAGAAGCGCCTGGGCACCACGACCATCTACGTCACCCACGACCAGGTCGAGGCGATGACGATGGGCCACCGCGTGGCGGTGCTCAAGGACGGTCTGCTGCAGCAGGTGGCCACTCCGCGCGAGCTCTACGAGAACCCGGCCAACGCCTTCGTCGCCGGCTTCATCGGCTCGCCCGCGATGAACCTCAAGACGGTGCCGCTGAGCAGCGACGGTGCGGTGCTCGACGGCACCACGGTCCCGCTGTCCCGCGACGTGCTGTCCGCGGCCGGCGATCTTGAGGAGGTCACCTTCGGCGTCCGTCCGGAGGCCCTGGAGCTCACCTCGGGCGACGGCATGGACATGACCGTCGAGCTGGTCGAGGAGCTGGGTGCGGACGCGCTGATCCACGGCTCGATCACGGTCGGCGGCTCCTCGGAGCGCTTCGTCGTCCGCGCCGACGGGCGCACGCCTCCGGCGCTCGGCCAGAAGGTGAAGGTCGCCCTCCGCGACGCGGGTGACGTCCACCTGTTCCACCCCGGAACGGGTGCCCGCCTGGCTGCCTGATCTCGACTCGACCGCCGCCGCCCCCTGCGGGCGGTGATCGCGTCAACGCCCTCGTCCGGTTCCCGGGCGGGGGCGTTGTTGCTGCGTGCGAGGCACCTCGACGGCGGAAGTACGCCAGGGGCTGGAGCGTTCCGGTGGAGGGTGCTTAGACTGAAGATGACAACGGTTCCCGTTACCGTTCGCATCTGGGGTCGCCCGGCAGCGCCCTCACTTGATCACCCGGGAGTGCCATCCATGACCGTCCGCAGCCGCACCGCTGTGACCGCCTTAGCCGGACTGACCGTGGGCGCCGTGGCGCTGAGCGGCTGCTCCTCGGGTCAGCCCGCCGCGCCGGGGCCTGATGACAAGGTCCACGTCGTGGCCTCCACGAGCGTGTGGGGCAGCGTCGCGCAGGCCGTCGGAGGCGACGGCGTCGAGGTCCAACCGATCATCAGCCAGGCCGGGGCCGACCCGCACTCCTACGAGAGCAGCCCGCAGGACGCCGCGAAGATCAGCGACGCGCACCTGGTGGTGGTCAACGGGGGCGGCTACGACGAGTTCATGAACCAGGTGCTCGGCCAGACCGGCACGCCGACCGTGCGATCGGTCGACGCCCAGCACCAGCACGCCGGCGCTTCCCCGCAGGGCGGGGAGCACGCCGGGGGAGCGCACGCCGCGGAGCCGCAGGCGCAGGGCGAGCACGCCGGGCACGACCACTCGGTCAACGAGCACGTCTGGTACGACCTGCAGGTGGTGCGCGAGGTCGCCCACGAGGTCGCCGCCGAGCTCGGCAGGATCCAGCCCGCCAAGGCCGAGCAGTTCGAGGCCAACGCCGCTGCGTTCGAGCAGCAGGTCGCCGGGCTGGAAGGTCGCGTCGGCGAGATCGCCGCAGCGCACCGGGGGGCGCCGGTGATCGTCACCGAGCCGGTCGCGCACTACGTGATCGAGGCCGCCGGTCTCCGGGACGTGACCCCGCCGTCGTTCGTCAACGCCATCGAGGCCGAGACCGACCCGTCTGCCGCCGCCGTGGCCGACGTCCAGAACGCGGTCAACGCCCGCCAGGCCGCCGCCGTGGTCTACAACCCGCAAACCGAATCGCCGGTGACCCGCAACGTGCGCACCGCCGCCGAAGCCCAGCGCATCCCGGTCGTCGAGCTGACCGAGACGCTGCCGCCGGGCACGAACTACGTGCAGTGGATGGACGCCCAGATCACCGCTCTGCAAGGGGCCCTCGGATGACGCCGGAACAACTCGCGGACACCGCACCCGCCGTCGAGGCCGGTACCGGGTCGCCGGCCGTGTCGCTGCGCGACGCGACGCTGGCCTACGGCGAGCGGACCCTGTGGTCCGGGCTGGACCTCGACGTCGCTCCCGGCGAGTTCGTGGCCGTGCTCGGCCCGAACGGCTCGGGCAAGACCAGCCTGCTGCGCGTGCTGCTCGGGTTGCAGGAGCTCAACGCTGGCTCCGTCCACATCGGAGGGGGCCCGGCGCGGCGCGGCAGCGACCGGATCGGCTACATCCCGCAGCAGCGGGCGCTGGACGCCAACGTCACGGTGCGCGGCCGCGACCTCGTCGGCCTCGGCCTCGACGGGCACCGCTGGGGCCTGGGTTTCAGCGGTCGCCGGGAGCGCAAGCGCCGGGTCGCCGACGCGCTGCGCGCGGTCGAGGCGACCGAGTACGCGGCGATGCCCGTCGGGTTGCTCTCCGGTGGTGAGCAGCAACGCCTGCGGGTGGCGCAGGCGCTGGTCGGCGACCCGTCGGTGCTGCTGTGCGACGAACCGCTGCTGTCGCTGGACCTCGCGCACCAGCGCAAGGTCTCCCGGCTGATCGCTGAGCAGGCCCGCCGGAGCGGCGCGGGCGTGCTGTTCGTGACGCACGAGATCAACCCGGTGCTGCCGCTGGTCGACCGGGTGCTCTACCTCGTCGACGGCCGGTTCCGGATCGGCACGCCGGACGAGGTGATGAACTCCGGGACCCTCTCGGAGCTCTACCGGACCGACATCGAGGTCGCCCGCGTCGGCGGACGGCTGGTCGTGGCCGGAGCCGAGGACGACGACCACCACGTGCTGGGGGCGGGAGAAGCGTGAGCGACGTCGGTGAGTCGTTGAGCAGGGTGTTCGACTTCGACACCATGATCAGCCTGCTCGGTTACCCGTTCGTGCAGCAGGCGTTGCTGGCGGCGGCCGCGCTCGGCCTCGTGTCCGGGTGCTTGGCGCCGCTGGTGGTCGCCCGCAAGATGTCCTTCGCCGTGCACGGCACGGCCGAGCTCGCCTTCACCGGCGCCGCCGCGGCGCTGCTGGTCGGCGCGAGCGTGGGAGTCGGTGCGCTGGCCGGTGCTGTGGTGGCCGCGCTGCTGCTCGGCCTGCTGGGGCAGAAGAACACCGAGCGCGACTCGGTGATCGGCGCGATCCTCTCGTTCGGCCTGGGCGTGGGCGTGTTCCTGCTGTGGCTGAACCCGGAGCGCACCGCGAACAAGTTCAGCCTGCTCGTCGGGCAGATCGTCGGGGTCGACTCCTCCGACGTGCTGCTGCTCAGCGGCTGCGCCGTGGTCGTGCTGCTGGTGCTGGCCGTCGTCTACCGGCCGCTGCTGTTCGCCAGCGTCGACCCCGACGTCGCCACCGCGCGCGGCGTGCCGACCCGCGTGCTGACCCCGCTGTTCGCGGTGCTGGTCGGCGTGGCGACGGCGCTGGGCGTCTACACCGTGGGTGCGCTGCTGGTCCTGGCGCTGATGGTGACGCCGGGCGCGGCCGCCGCGCGGGTGACGGCGAGCCCGGTCCGCGCGACCGTGCTGGCCGTCGTGTTCGCCGAAGTCGCGGTGCTGGGCGGGATCCTGCTGTCGCTGGCCCCAGGTGCCCCGGTGAGCGCCTTCGTCACCGTCATCTCGTTCGTGATCTACCTGGCGTGCCGCGCCATCGGGAGCCGCCGGCTCGCGCACGCGTCGCGCGCGCCGGTCCCGGCCTGAACCGTCAGGGCACCTGCGCCGGACCCTGGGCGATGCCCAGGTAGCGCCGTTCGTTGAACGGTTCCCCGGAGCAGGAGGCGCCGAGGTCGTGGCCGATGCGTTCGACGACGTCGGCGAGTTCCAGTCGGGCGAGCCAGCTCCGGGGCAGCACGGCCGTGCCGTGGCGGGCGCCGAGGATGCTGCCGGTGACCGCGGCGGTGGAATCGCTGTGGCCGGAGTGGTTGACCGCCAGCCGGACCGCGTCGGCGAACTGCTCCGGCTTGGGCAGCGCCAGCGCGCAGTAGACGCCGATGGCCAGCGCTTCCGGCCCGACCCAGCCCTGGCCGAGCCGTTCGATGTGCCCGACGCTGGCCCCGAGCCGGGCCAGCGTGGCGGCCTCGGCGAGGGCGTTGGCGGTTTCGAAGTCCTCGCGCAGCACGCGACCGGCGGCCTGGTCGACAGCAGCGGGCAACCGGCGCTGCTGCACCGCGACCAGGTGCACGATCAGCGCCATCGCTCCCGCCGAGGACCAGCCGCCGACGCCGCCGTGCGTCAGCGCCGCGCACTGGCACGCCAGCTGGTACGCCATCTCGGCGGTGGGGGAGAAGCCGATCGGGCTGCTGCGGTCCAGGCCGCCACAGCCCTTGGAGCTGTTGCGCGGCCGGTCCGGTGTGCCGAGCTCGGGTTCCTGGAGCGCGCGGAGGCTGGTCAGGCCGGGTGCGCGGCTGACGTAGAGCTCGGGTTCGGCGAGCAGCCCGGTGGCACCGGGAGCGGGCTTGTCCTCCTGCTGGGTCAGCAGCCAGCGGCGCAGCGCCGCGGCGGTGGACTCCACCGGTCGCCACGGTCCGCCGCTGTTGCCCGTCGTCCACGCGTGCAGGTAGCCCTCGCCGGCGAACAGCGCCATCTGCGTGGCGTCCCCCAGCAGGGCCTGGGGCGCGGGTTCGGTGAGCCCGTCCGGCCCGAACTCGGCCCGGATGTCCTCCAGCGGCGCGTACTCCACCAGAGTGCCGAGCGAGTCGCCGAGGGCGCCGCCCAGCAGGCAGCCCACCGCCCGATCGACCACTGCGGACGTCGTCGGCACGGGTGGTGCTCCTTCCGCGGCGTCCTGCTACGCCACTCGTTCGGGTGATCGACGCCCTCAGACTTTACTTGCCCGCTCTCCCAGTCGGGAGGCGTTCATCGGAGACGAGGAGGACGAGTCGATCACCCGTCTGACATTCCGGGCATACTCCGTTGGTGTGAGCGTGTGGAACGCGTCGGTCTCGGCCGCACGTCTGATCGCTACCGTGTGGCGGGCGCAGGCGTCAGAGGCGAACGAGTCGTGATCGGGAGGAGCGGATGCGAGCGGTCTGACCGCGCGTCGTGAGCGCGACCCCGCAGTTCGCCCGTCGCGCGCCCTGCACGCCTGCCGGCGAATGCGCCGCGCAGCGGCGCGCACCGGGGGGTGATGCGCGGAAGCCCAGGAGGCGTGCCAGGTCCCGCCGCCCGCACCGCCGAGCAGGAACGAGTCCAGGAACAGGTGTGAGCATGTCGTCGCAGCGCAGCTCGGAGGGGACCGCGGGGTTCGAGTTCCGCCTGCTCGGTCCGCTCGAGGTGCACCTCGACGGCGTCGCGCTGGAGGTGGGCCGCGCGCCGGTCCGGGCGCTGCTGGCCTGCTTGCTGCTCGAACCGAACCAGGTCGTCCCGATGGACCGGTTGATCGACACCTTGTGGGACGACGACCCGCCGGCCAGCGCGCGCACCATCATCCAGGGCTACGTGTCCCGGCTGCGCAAGTTCTTCGGCACCAGCGGTCCCGAGATCATCACCCGCTCGCCCGGGTACCTGCTGCGCGTCGACGGCGACCGCATCGACGCGCACCGGGCCCGCACCCTCATCACCCGCGCGCACGGGCTCGAGCCGGCCGAACGGTCGCGCCTGCTCAGCGAGGCCTTGTCGCTGTGGAACGGGCCGGTGCTGTCCGACATCGCCGGCAGCAGGCTCCACCGGATGGTCGCGCCCAACCTCGACGAGCTCCGGTTGCTCGCGCTCGAGGAGCGCATCGCCGCCGACCTGGAACTGGGCAGGCACCACCAGCTCATCGCCGAACTGTCCACACTGGTCGACCAGCACCCGGTCCGGGAGCGGCTGACCGGTCAGCTCATGCTGGCCAACTACCGCGCAGGGCACCGCGCCGAAGCGCAGGCCCGCTACCACGAGCTGCGGCACCGGTTGTCCCACGAGCTCGGCATCGACCCCGGCCCTGAACTGCGCGAGCTCTACGAGAAGCTGCTGCGCGACGACCCCGTGCTGCGCAACCACCCGACCCGCGTCGAGCCCGGGCTGGGCATCCGGCGCCCGGTTCCGGCCGAACTGCCGCCCGCACCAGCGGGTTTCGTCGGCCGGATGCGCGAAGTGGAGACCCTGGACGGAATGCTTGCGAGCCGCGAGAAGGGGTCCAGCCTGATCACCGTGCTCACCGGCACCGCGGGGGTCGGCAAGAGCGCGCTCGCGCTGACCTGGGCGCACCGCGTCGCCGACGAGTTCCCCGACGGTCAGCTCCACGCCTCGCTGCGCGGTTTCGACTCCGAGCACCAGCCGCTCACCCCCGGCGAGGCGCTGACCAGCATGCTCAAGGCGCTCGGGGTGGCGGCCGAGGCGATCCCGGTGGAGGTCGACGACCGGACCGCGCTCTACCGCTCGCTGCTGGCCAAGCGGAAGGTGCTGGTGCTGCTGGACAACGCGCGCGACTCCGAGCAGGTGCTGCCGCTGCTGCCGGGCAGCGCCGCCTCGCTGGTCGTGGTCACCAGCAGGCGCCGGCTGGACGGGCTCGTGGTGCGGTCCGGCGCGCGCGTGCTGCCGCTGGAGACGCTGCCCACCGAGACCGCCATCGAACTGCTCGACCGCGCGGGCGTTCCGGGCAAGTCCGCAGCCGAACCCGATGCGGCAGCCGAACTCGCCGAGCTGTGCGGCGGGCTCCCGCTGGCGCTGCGCATCGCCGCCGCCCGGCTGGCCGCCAACCCGGCGCGCGGTGTCTCCGACCTGGTGCACGAGCTCACCGACGAGCGGAACCGGTTGCACGCCCTGGACATCGACGACGACGCGTCCACCAGCGTGCGCCGCGCCTTCGACATCTCCTACCGCAGCCTGCCCCCGGCGCACGCCGAGACCTTCCGGGTGCTCGGCCTGGTCCCGGGGCAGACCTTCACCGCCAACGCCGTGGCCGCCCTGTGCGGCACCGACACCGCCTCGGCGCAGCGCAGGCTGCGGGCGTTGGCGCTCGCGCACCTGGTCACCGAACCGGAACCGGACCGCTTCGGCATGCACGACCTGCTGCGCGCCTACGCCCGCGAACTGCCCGCCGGCTCCGACGATCCGGAGGCGCTGCGCCGGTTGCTGTTGCACTACCTGTGCGCCGCCGACCACGCCCGCCGCTTCCTGCGCCCGGCCCGTGACGAGCTCGACTACTCCGCCGCCGCCGACCACCGCCCGGAGGTCCACTCCCGCGCGCAGGCCCTGGAGTGGTTCGACGCCGAGTGGCCGAACCTGGTCGCCGCGGTCCGCGCCGCCAAGCTCGCCGGACTGCACGACATGGCCTGGCCGCTGGCCCGGCTGCAGTTCAACTACCTGATGGTCCGCTGCCCGTGGGAGGACTGGATCCGCATCTACACCGACGGAGCCGAATCCGCGCGCGCGGTGGGCGATCCCGTCGGTGAGGTGCTGATGTCGGCCGGCCTCGGGGTCGCCTGCGCCCGATCGGGGCAGCTCGACGCGGCCCTCGCGCACTACGAGGAGTCCTACCGGGTCGCCGTGCACACCGGCGATTCCGAGCGGTTGGCGATGACGCAGGTCAACCTCTCCAGCGTGCTGTTCCGGCTGCGCCGCTACGAAGAGGCCAAGGTGCACTCCAAGGACGCGCTGCAGGTCTACCGCTCGCTCGGCGACCGCTACTTCGTGGCCGGTGCGCTGAACAACCTCGCGATGGTCGAGCAGGTCAACGGCGAGCTGGAGGCGGCGCTGGAGCACCTGCGGGAGGCCGAGGAGCTCTACCGCGAGGCCGACGACCTGGAAACCCTGGCCATGGTGCTCAACAACTGCGGCGAGGTCAGCATCGAGCTCGGCCGCCTCGACGACGGCGAGCGCTGCCACCTCGAGGCTCTCGACGTCGCCCGGCAGTGCGGATCGGCGGTGCGCCAGGCCGCGGCGCACGTCGGTCTGGGCGACGTCGCCCGGTTGCGCGGAGACGTGCCGGTCGCCCAACGTCGCTGGGAAACGGCCTTGGCGATCTTCGAAGCGGAAGGATCTCCGCAGGTCAGGGAGGTCAAGCAGCGGCTGGACGAGGTCGGGCGGCAGGCCGGTTGAGGATCGTTTAGTGCGCGTTTAGCGGGCGTGTAGGCCAGGCTGCGAACTTCGAGCGTGCGGATCGATCTACGTCGATCCGCACGGGCGGCTCTGGGGGTGGATCCAAGGGGGGATTGCCGCCCCGGTCGTCCCGGCCGTTCTGCGGTCGGGACGACCACGAAGGGGGTGAGGCATCCGGGGACGTCCGGGTGTGGGGGTGTGACGAGCGCTCGGACGGTTCGGGGGAGCCGCCCGGGCGCTCGTTCGTCTTCAGCCCTGCCGTGCAGCTGCGCAGCGTGCCACCGGCAGACCTCGCTCTCCACAGCACCTCAGCACCCCCAGCGGCCGAGGTGCTGTGGAGAGGGGGAGCGCTCCTCGGCGCTCCGGCTCACCCGCAGTTCGTCGGGAGCTTCTCCAGGCAGGGACGCTTGGCGGTCCGGCCGTCGCCGCTGGAAACGCCGCGCAGGCGGCGGCCGATCCAGGGGGCCAGGTGCTCGCGGGCCCAGCGGATGTCCTCGGCGGCCTGCTCCTGCCAGCTGCGCTCCTCCTGGTCCGGCCAGGGCTCGTTCCAGTCCTGAGCGGTCGGCAGACCGAGGGCTTCGCAGGCGCGCAGCGCCACTCGGCGGTGCCCCTCGGAGGACAGGTGCAGGCGGTCCTCGCACCACGCGCGCGGGTCCTGGAGGACCCGCATCGACCAGAGGTCCACCACGTAGCAGCCGTGCTCGTCGGCGATGGAGCGCAGGTGCGAGTTGTAGGTGCCGACCTTGCCGCGCACCCGCTTGAGGACCGGGGTGCTCGCGGTGTCGAACCCGGTGCCGATCAGCACGTCGGCCCCGGTCGCGCGGATCCGGCTCACGGCGTCGTCGAACAGCGCCGCGACCAGGTCGGGGTCGCTGCCGGGTCGGATGATGTCGTTGCCGCCCGCGGTCAGCGCGACCAGCGAGGGCTTGAGCGCGATGGCGTGCGGGACCTGGTCGGTGACGACCTGGCGGATCAGCTTGCCGCGCACGGCGAGGTTGGCGTAGCGCAGTTCCGGGTTGTGCTCGGCGAGGTGCGCGGCCAACCGGTCGGCCCAGCCGCGGTAGACGTCGGCCTCCTCAGTGGCATCGGCCAGCCCCTCGGTGAAGCTGTCTCCCAGCGCGACGAAGCTGTCCCAGCGCCCCGAACCCATTGCTCGTCCCTCCTGCTCGTCCCACCAGCGTGATGGTGCGGGATCAACAGTGGCCTTCGGAGACGTACCTACGCCACCGAAGGTTCCCGGCACGTGACAAACGGCACTGGCCAGTCTAGTAATTATGTCCGGTTGGTCGGTAGCTCGCGCGGGACCGCCGCTCCTCCCGAGGTGCGCGGTCGCCGCTCGTCACGAGGCCGAGGAGGTGGATCTTGCCGGGAAACACCGATGCGGGTGAAGGTCAGCTGCTACTGTCCTTCGGCGGTAGCAGAAGTGACAAGGGGGCTCACGATGACGCGATCGCTGCAGGTCACAGCTCGACGCGCGTCCGCTCGCAGGACGCCGGAGCAGGTGTTGCGCGCTCCCGCCGTCGTGACCGGTTGATGGGGAACGACGACATGGGGCGTTGCGTCGATTCCGTGGTGGCCGCGACTCTGATCGTCGGTCTCCGCAACCGTCCTGCACACCTGGGGGAATCGTGACGGCACCGCAGAACCCGGCGTCCGCGCCGGGGCCGGCGGCCTTCGAGCCGCCGAGCCGGCGAGGCGGTCCCGAGCCGGGAGGCCGGCGTCGGGCGGAACCGCCGATGCGCGGATCGCTGAACGACGCCGGACCGGCAGGTCCGCCACCCGCACCCGCCCCGCCCGCGCGCCCGGCCCCGCCCGCGCAGCGCCCGGGGCACGTCGACGTGCGCGCCGAACTGGCCGCGCTCGCGGCAGAACCGCACCCGTTCGCCCTCTGGCAGCGCGTCGAGCACTTACCGGACCGCTTCGAGCAGGAACAGCGGGGCTCGGGCCCGGTGCCCCGCCCCGCCGCGGAACCCTCCCGCCCGTCCACCGGCGGACTGCCGTCGCTGTCGGGCGACCTCGGTGGTGCCTCGGAGCGACCCGCCGAGATGTCCGGATCGCTCGCGGAACCCGAGGAGCAAGGCCACGCGCGGCCGGAGAGCGCCAGCCTCAGCGGCTCGCTGCTCCCGCCCGACAACCACAGCCCCGCTGCTCCGGCACCCGCTCCGGAGGCAGGTCCGCAGGTGCGTGACGGTGTGCTGCGCGGTCCGCTGGCCGACGGTCCGCCGAGCGGACTGGTGCCCCCTGTCCCCGCTGCTCAGCCGGGCGAGGAGCCGTCGCGGCCGCTCGCGCCCGAACCACCGGCAGCCGAGCGGCCGTCGGCCCCCCCGCGTCCCGACGGGCCGCCCCCGGGAGGCGAGCCTCGGGTGGAGACCACGCCACCGCCGCAGGGCCCGCCTGCCGGTCCGCGACCCGACGCCCCGCGTCACGACGGCTCGGCTCCGGGCGAAGCCGCGCCCGGCGGGCACCCTGCTGGTCCCGCGTCGGGACCGCGCCCGATGGGCCCTCCGCCGAGCCCACCCAGCGGTCCGCTGCCACAAGCGGGTCCACCGGCACCGCCCTCCCTTGCGCGGCAGCAGCCGCCGCACCCCTCATCGCCCGCGGGCACCCCCGCGCCGCCGCACGGCGGTCCGCCGCGCCCGCCGGGACCGCCCCCGGTGGCGCCACCTCCACCGCGCCCGGCGGGACCACCGCCGCCGCCACCGCCGGTCGAGCGGCCGGTGGAACCGCCTGCTGCGCAGCACCCGCCGCGTCCGCCTGAGCCTCCGCGCCCGCCGGAACCGGCCCAGCAGCAACAGGACCAGCAGCGCCCGAAGACGAAGACGGTGCGCCAGCCGAAGGTCACCGAGCGCGCCGACGGCGGGTTCGGCCCGATGGGTTCGGCCGGTGCCTGGTCGGGCGGGTCCAGCCGCGCCGGGTACGGGCGCAACACGTCGTGGTCCGCCGACGACTTCAAGGAGGAGCGTCGCGACCACGGCGACGAACTGCGCGCCGGGTCCGAGTACAAGCCGGGCGAAGCCGGCAGCGGGGCGGTGCCGCAGTTCCTCATCGAAGCCGACGAGCTGTGGGACGACGATGACGGCGGTCGGCTCGTCGCCCCGCCGGTGCTCGGCGAGTCCCCGTCGAGCTTCCGGGACTTCTGAGCCGGTGCTCCCGCTGGTGGACGGCCGCCGGGCCGCGTGCTGTCCGGAGCCGCCGCAACGACGCACTGATAACACCGGGTACCGCCAACGCGAAATGTGAGCTGTGATGGTCGAGACGATCACCTTGTCGGCCCCGGCGGTCGACCTGCTCGGTGAGCAGCTGAACCTCACCGTCCGGCAGTACCCGTTCGAGCCGCCGCGCCTCGCCCAGCTGCCGGAGGACCGCGACCAGGTCGTCCAGCGGGTCTGGCAGGAGCTGGAGTCCGCCGGCCTGGCCCGCAACGGCCGTCCTGAGCCGGAGGTCGAGGACGCGCTCTACCTGCTGTGCAGTTCCGAGGTGTCGATCGCGGCGTCCGGCCTGCTCGACGTCCGCGCCGGGCACCGGCTCGCGGCGCGCGTGGTGGCCACCGGCGAGGTGGGCGTGCTCGGCGTCTTCGACGGCAGGGGGATGCGGATGACGTTCCTGCCGCCCCAGAACCTCCCGCGCACCGCCGCTGAGCTGCTGCCCGACGCCCCGGTGGGTGCTGGGCCCGCGCTGCGCGCGGTCGCCGACCGGCGCGGCGGGATGCCCGCTGATGCCGACATCGAGGGCCTGCCGGAGCTGCGCGCGGTGACGTCGAGGCCCACGTTCCGCTTCGGCCACTTCGTCGTCGCGGGCGCCCGGAGCGCGCGTGTGCCCAACCTCATCTGGTTCGACAACGACCAGGGCCGCTACGCGATGCAGGGTGAGCGGGTCGACGTCCAGGACGTCGTGGCCTGCCAGCCCGCCGACAAGCCCACGATCGCTGCTGAGCTCGCCACCTTGGTGGAACGAGCACGCCGTCTCGGGTAGAGGTGGAGCTCGGGCACGGGCATTTGGGTCCGGCCGGATGCTTGGGGCAGGCTTGCTGGCGTGACGCAGGAGATGGACATCGAGCGGGACGATCGCGATTCGTTCATGCGCGTGCTCGGCGGCCGAGGCAGCGCGATCGACGCGAGCCTGCCGCCCATCGCCTTCGGCGCGGGCTGGTTCTTCGGCGGCGAGTCGATCGTCATCGGCGGTGCGGCCGCTGTGGTCGTCGGCGCCGCCATCAGTGCCTACCGCCTCCGCGCAGGCGCCCGCCCGCTCGCGGTCCTGGTGAGCTTGCTGGCGGTGATGCTGGGGGCGCTGATCGCCCTGCGCACCGGTGACGCCGCCGACTTCTTCCTGCCGCGGCTGGCCAGCAACGCGCTCAGCGCGCTGGCCTGGATGACCAGCATCGCGGTCCGCTGGCCGCTGCTGGGCGTGGTCGTCGGCGTCGCCTTGGGCCAGGGCCGCAGCTGGCGGCACGATCCCGACCTGCTGCGGGCCTACAGCCGGGCCAGCTGGGTGTGGGTCGGGCAGTACGTGGTGCGCCTGCTGGTGTTCATCCCGCTGTGGCTGGCCGGGGCAACCGGCGCGCTGACCATCGCCCAGGTGGTGCTGACCTGGCCGCTGGTGGCGGTGTGCGTCGCGGTGAGCTGGTGGGTGCTGCGCCGGTCGTTGCCCGAGGACCACCCGGGCATGCGCCATCCGCGGGAACCCGCGACGTGACACCTCCCGAGCGTGGGCGCACAATGCGCTCATGTCTCTCGGCAGCGTGATCACCGCGATCGTGACCCCGTTCGACGACCGGCAGAAGGTCGACGAAGAAGCGTTCCTGGCCCTCTACCGCCACTTGCTGGCCCACGGCTCCGACGGCGTGGTGGTGTGCGGCACCACCGGTGAAGCGCCGACGCTCTCGGACGCCGAGCACCTGCGGTTGGTCGAGCTGGCCGTCGGTGAGCGGCCCGAGGGCACCACGGTGATCGCCTCGACCGGCTCCAACAACACCGCGCACGCCTGCTGGATGACGGAGCGCGCCACCGAGATCGGCGCCGACGGCATCCTGTCGGTGACCCCGTACTACAACAAGCCGAACCGGCGCGGACTCGTCCGCCACTTCACCGAGATCGGCAAGGCCACCGACAAGCCGGTGGTGCTCTACAACGTCCCGTCGCGCATCGGGCTGTCGCTGGACCACGACCTGCTCACCGAGCTCGGCCAGGTCGAGAACCTCGACTACGTCAAGCAGGCCGACAACGCCGCCCTCGCCCAGATCGACGGCCTCGGCCTTTACGCGGGCAACGACGACGGCTTCACCCAGGCGCTCGACCTGGGTGCGGTTGGCGGCATCCTGGTGGCCAGCCACGTCGTCGGCCCGCAGATGAAGCAGATGGTCACCGACCCCGCGCGCCGCTCCGAGATCAACGCGACCCTCAAGCCGCTCTACTCGGCCCTGGGCGTCACGACCAACCCGATCCCGGTCAAGGCCGCGCTCAACCTCCTCGGTCACCACGTCGGAGCCCCCCGCCTCCCCCTGGTCGAAGCGGACGAGTCCGAGCTCCGGGCGGTCCGGGACGCCCTCACCGAACTCAACCTCCTCTAACGCCCGTCCGGAGTCGCGGTGCCGGGCAGCAGCCCGCCTCCGGCCGCCCCCGTGCGGATGACCGGCTCACTCCGGTGATCGGACTCCCGATCACCGGAGTTGTCGTGCCGGTCCCACGCTTCCGAGGCTGGTGACCGTGCTTCGCCAGGTGGTCGCGTGCGCAGGTGGGGAGCCCTCGGAGCGGTTCTTCGTGGGCCCGGGGTGCACCGGTGACCAGGTGTGGGGCCTCCGGAGTCGCCCCTCGTCGTGTGACCGGTGATCGGGTGATCGCTGTGGGCGAGCCTCGAACCACCCCGGTGATCGGGGGCTGACCACCGAGTTCCTCCAGGCCGGTGCTGTGGCGCTCGGGGTCGCTGGGGTTCAGCCGAGGAGCGTTTTGTGGAGGGTGATCGGGTCCGGGGCCAGAGGGAAGGCGGCGAGCCAGGCGGCGGCCGCCGCGCCCGGGCCTGCGGTGAGGGGTTCGGGCCAGGACCGGGCTTCGAGCTCGGCCCGGAGGGCTAGGCCGACGCGGTTGTCCGGGTCGAGGAGACCGCCGGCGAGCACGACCGACGAGTGCTGGTCCGGCCGTGCCGTCGCGGCCGTGTCCGCGAGCAGCACCGCGGCGCGGTGGACGATGTCCTCGGCCACGTCGTCCTCGGCGGCGGTGACCAGCGGTGCGAGCTCGGCGAGCCGGATCGGGTCGCCCGCGTTGGCCGCGGTGATCAGGGCCTTCCGCTCCGCCGGCACGCCCAGGTGTGCGCAGACCGCCTCGGCCAGGCCCTCGACCGGGGCGTGGCGCTCCAGCGACCGCAGCGTGGCGCGCACGGCTTCGCGACCCAGCCAGTACGCGGAGCCCTCGTCGCCCAGCAGCCACCCCCAGCCGCCGACGGTGACTGCGGTGCGGTGGTCCTCGACGCGTTCCGCGACCGCGCCGGTACCGGCGATGAGCGCGGTCCCCGTGGGTTCCGGTGTTCCTGCGGCGAAGGCCACCACCCCATCGCTGACCGGGGTCGTTTCGCAGGCCAGCCCCAACCGGGACCACTCGAGGCGGAAGAACTCGCCGAAGTCGGGGTCGGTCATCTTGCTCACACCCGCCATGCCCAGCACGCAGCCGCGCACCCGGGACGGGTCGTGCGCGCCGAGCGCCTCGCGGGCCGCGCTCGCCATCTGCGCGACGGCCTTGGCCGGGGGGTGCGAGTTCGGGTTGCCGCCGGCAGCGCTGCCGGTGCCCAGCACCCGCCCCGTCAGGTCGGAGACCAGGGCGCGGCTGCTGGTGCCGCCGACGTCCAGGCCGAGGACGAGTGCCGTGTCTTCACCGTGCATGAACTCTTTCTACCCTCGCGCGGCTCGGCGAGTGGACGTGACGACCGGAAGTGGTCAGCAGGGGGCCTGGCTTCCGGCGGGGTGAACGGCTATACATCGAGGCGTCGTGAGCACCGGTCGGGGAGAAGGAAGCAATGGGCGACGCCTGCACGAGCGCCTGCCGCGTGCGGTCTGATGTGGACACCAGCGGAGGCGCTCGATGACCGTGGACACCCACCACCACCTGTGGGACCTCGACGTCCGCGATCAGCCTTGGATGACCGGCGAGGAGATGGACCCGCTGCGCTGCGACTTCCGCCCGGCCGATCTGCAGGTCGCGGTGCGGGGCACCTCGGTGGACGCGACCGTGCTGGTGCAGACGGTCTCCGATCCCGACGAGACGCCCGAGATGCTGGTGCTGGCCGAGACCGTGGACAGGATCGCCGCCGTCGTCGGCTGGGTCGACCTGACCGCCAAGGACACCCGCGAGCAGATCGGCCGGTTGCACACCCACCCGTCCGGCGGCTGGCTGCGGGGGATCCGGCACCAGGTCGAGGACGAGCCCGATCCGGACTGGCTGGTGCGCCCGGAGGTGCTGGCCGGTCTGGCCGCGGTGGAGGACGCCGGGCTGCTCTACGAGCTGCTCATCCGCCCGCACCAGCTCCCGGCGGCGATCAAGGCCGTCGGCCAGTTCCCGCAGCTGACGTTCGTGCTGGACCACTGCGCGAAACCCCCGGTCGCCGACGGCGAGCTCGAACCGTGGGCGAGCCGCATCCGCGCGCTGGCGGCGCACCCCAACGTGGTCTGCAAGCTGTCCGGCCTGGTCACCCAGGACGACTGGGCGGAGCAGCCGGACCCGTCGCGGCTGCGCGCGTGGGCCGACGTGGTCCTGGAGGCGTTCGGCCCGAGCCGGGTCATGTTCGGCTCCGACTGGCCGGTCTGCCTCCTCGCCGCTTCCTACGGCGAGGTGCTGGGCGTGGCGAAGGAGCTCACCGCGAGCCTCTCCGAGAGCGAACGGACGGCGGTGTTCGACACCACCGCCCGCGAGGTCTACAACCTCTGACCGTCAGGTCGTCTTGGTGACCTTCTGCAGCCCCCGCGGGTTGTCCGGGTCGATCCCCCTGGCCAGGGCGAGGCCGAGGGCGAGCTGCTGCGCGGGCAGGATCTCCAGGACCGGGGCGACTTCTTCGGCGCACTCCGGGAGGAGGATTCGGTGCGCGGCAGGGGCTTTCGCTGCCGCCGAGCCGATCGCGCAGACGTCGGCGCCGCGCTGGTGCACCGCTTCGACGACCTCGCGCGTCGACTCGCCGCCGAGCCCCGCGCTGCACGCCGCGAGCACGGCGGTCTCGGCGTCGATGGCCGCGACCGGCCCGTGCAGCAGGTCGGCACCGCTGTAGGAGCGGGCGGACAGGTAGCTGGTCTCGGCGAGCTTCAGCGCGGCCTCGTGCGCGGTGGCCAGCGAGTACCCGCGCCCGGTGGTCACCAGGCGACCGGCGAAGCGGTACCGCTGGACAGCCTCCTCGACCGAGTCGCGGGCGCCCTCGAGCGCGGAGGCCGCCAGGTCCGGCAGGGCTCGGGCCTGCGCGCCGTCACCGCCGCGAACGGCGTCGACGAGCAGGTACAACGCCAGCAGCGTGGCGCTGTAGGTCTTGGTCGCGGCCACCGCCTGCTCCGCACCGGCCCGGATGTTCAGCGACAGCTCGGCGACCGAGGCCAGCGGCGAGTCGGTGGTGTTGGTGACCGCGACGGTCAGCGCGCCGCGCGCCCGGCCGGACTCGGTGACCGCGATGAGGTCGGGCGAGCCGCCGCTCTGGCTGACGGTGACCAGCAGCACGTCGGTGAGGTCGGGCTGAGCGCCGTAGAGGGTGGTGGTCGACGGCGAGGTCAGGCCGACGGGCAGCTGCAGCAGCACCTCGATCAGGTACTTGGCGTAGAGCGCGGCGTGATCGCTGGAGCCGCGCGCGGCGAGCAGCGCGAACCGCGGTCGCCGATCGGCGACGATCCGCGCGACCTCGGCGAACTGCTCGCGGGCGGCCAGCAGGTCCGCGAAGACCGCGGGCTGCTGCTCGATCTCGTCCTTCATGTGGGTGCCGGGGGTGGCGGACATCGGCCCATTCCTTCCTAGAGGTCCAGACCAATTCTACCCGGTCCGGAACCGGACGGCACGTTCGTTCGTCCGATGGTCGGCTTCACCACCGCCGCAAGCGCGTCGCGGATTGTGGTGAGCGACACTCATTGTCAACAGGAATCGGCGTTAGTGTGCTCGGACACCGAAGACTGGGTTGATCAGCAGGCACGAACTGCCGGAGACGCGTTCCGCGTGGCCGTGCTGTCGGGCATGCTCGATGGTCAGGCTGCGGCGGGTAGGAGGAACGATGCTCGACACGACCGTGTCCGGCGGGGCGGACTCGCAGGGTCGCGCGCCACGGGAACCGAAGTACTGGGGGCTCAAGCAGCACCTGCTCGACCTGCTGCGGTCGATGCCGCCCGGCTCGCCGATCCCGACCGAGCGCTCGTTGGCATCGGAGTTCGACGTCTCGCGCACGACGGTCCGCCAAGCCCTGGCCGAGCTGACCGTGGAGGGGCGGCTGCTGCGCGTGCAGGGCAAGGGCACCTTCGCCGCCAAGCCCAAGGTCGCCCAGCGGCTCCAGCTGTCCTCCTACACCGAGGACATGCGCGCCCAGGGCAGGCAGCCCACCTCGCGGCTGCTGGAGGTCGTCGAGGAAGCGGCCGACGAGGAGCTCGCGGTCCTGCTGGGCACCAAGGCCGGTTCCGCCGTGCTGCGGCTGCGCCGCCTGCGCCTGGCCGACGCCGAGCCGATGGCCATCGAGACCACGCACCTGCCGCTGACCCGCTTCCGCGGTCTAACCGCGAAGCTCGAGTCCGGCGGCTCGTTGTACCAGGTGCTGCGCGAGACCTACGACGTCGAGCTCGGGCACGCCGAGGAGACCATCGAGACCGCGCTGGCCAGCCCGGAAGAGGCGGAACTGCTGGGCTCCGACGTCGGTCTGCCGATGCTGCTGCTGTCCCGGCACTCCTTCGACACCGAGGGACGCCCGGTCGAGTGGGTCCGCTCCATCTACCGCGGTGACCGCTACAAGTTCGTGGCGCGGTTGAACCCGCCCGACTGATGGACGTGACGGTCCGCGACGGCGTTCTCGCTCAGCGGCACCGTTTTTCGTTACACGTCGTGGGAGTCCTCACGAAAGACCGGCCCGGGGAGAAAACCGGTTCGGCGCACGCGTTGGGTGGTGCAGGACGAGTGCCTCCGATTGCGTTGTGAGGAACATGGCGAGGGGCGGAGCGGATCCGGCTGACGACCAGCCGGAGAAGCAGAGCGAGAAGAAGACGCAGGTGTCCCCGGCGCAGGTCTGCGGTGCGGCGCTGGCCTCGGTGACGGCCGCGTTCCTGGGCTCGCGGCTGGGCGTTGCCGGAACTGTCGTGGGCGCGGGCCTGACCAGCGTGGTCATCACCGTCGGCGGTGCGCTGTACCAGCGGTCCATCGAGAAGACCAAGGAGAAGGCGTCGACCGCCGCCGCCAAGGCCGCCGAGCTGCGGAAACGCCGTACGCAGCTGGGACGTCCGGTGTCCGGTGAGGACCTCGGCGAAGAGGGGCCGACCCGGAAGCTGGACGTCACCGGCATGCAGTGGCCGGGCGGTGAAGCCGTCGAGGAGCAGGGTCGCGACGAGGTCGAGGAACCGGCCACCGAGCTGGTCTCGCCGCCGGTTCCGCGCCGCAGGTGGGGACGCTGGGCGCTGGTCGGCGCGACCTGCGCGGTGGCGTTCGTGGTGAGCATGCTGGCGGTCACCGGTTTCGAAGGCCTCACCGGTCGTCCGCTCTCCGGTGGGGACGGAACCACCCTCGGCCAGGTGCTGCAGCCCGCGCCGCGGGCTCCGGAGGCCCCCGACAGGACCGAGGCACCGGAGCCGACGCCCAGCGCTCCGACGCCGACGAGCGAGGTGCCGCCGCCGGTGCAGCCCTCCGCGCCGCCGCGCACCACCGAACAGCTCGCGCCGAGCGGGCCGAGCGCTCCGCCGACGACGGGTCCGACCGAAACCGGTCCTCCCACAACGTCTTCCACGACCACGCCACCGGCGTCCGAGTCGACGCTCCCGGGACTGCCGCTCGGATAAGCGCGAAAAACTGTGAATCCTTCCGCATTCGCTGCTGGTCAGCGCGGAAACGACGCGATTCGCGCACATTGCGCTAAAAGCCGGATGTTTTTCCTCCGCCGGGATCTGATACTGGGGCGGCGACGGGGCCTTGAGAGATCAGGTCACTACGAGGGAGACACGAGATGAAACGTAGACTCGCGGCTCGCATTGCCGGGACCGTCCTGGTCACCGCGGGCACGGTCGCCGCGCTGACCGTGCCGGCCACCGCTACCGCGCCCACCGCCGTCCCGGTGGCGGGAACCTTGCTGGAAGCGATGCAGCGCGACCTCGGCCTCACCGAACAGCAGGCCCTCGACCGGCTCGCGCTCGAATCCGCCGCTCAGCGCACCGAGAGCACTTTGCGCGGCGCGCTGTCCGACGCCTTCGGCGGCGCCTACTTCGACTCCGCGACCGGCAAGCTCGTGGTCGGCGTGACCGACGCGGCCCGTGCCGAGCAGGTCCGCGCCGCCGGTGCGGAAGCCAGGCAGGTGGCCTTCAGCGCGGCGCAGCTCAACGGTGTCGTCGACGGTCTCAACGCGGGCAAGGCGTTGGCGCCTGAGGGCGTCACCGGCTGGTACGCCAGCAGCAAGCAGAACGCCGTCGTCGTCACCGTCAAGCCCGGTGCCGCCGCCGAAGCCGCGCAGTTCGCGCAGGCCGCCGGTGCGCTCACCGACGCGGTGCGGGTCGTCGAGTCGCAGGAGCAGCCCAAGACGCTGATGGACGTCATCGGCGGCAACGCCTACTACATCGGCAGCGGTGCCCGCTGCTCCGTCGGCTTCGCCGTCGACGGCGGGTTCGTCTCGGCCGGCCACTGCGGCAACGCCGGTGACAGCACGAGCGAGCCCAGCGGCACCTTCGAGGGCTCGTCCTTCCCCGGTGACGACTACTCGTACATCTCCGTCGGTTCCGACGACACCCCGAAGCCCGCGGTGAACGACTACAGCGGTGGCACCCAGGCGGTGGCCGGTTCCTCCGAGGCCTCCGAGGGCGCGTCGATCTGCCGCTCCGGCTCCACCACCGGGTGGCACTGCGGCACGGTCGAGGCCAAGAACCAGACCGTGCAGTACCAGGAGGGCACGGTCGAGGGCTTGACCCGCACCGACGTCTGCGCCGAGCCGGGTGACTCCGGTGGCTCGTTCATCTCCGGTGACCAGGCCCAGGGCATGACCTCGGGTGGTTCGGGCGACTGCTCCAGCGGTGGCACGACCTACTTCCAGCCCGTCGGTGAAGCGCTGTCCGCCTACGGTGTCTCCCTGCTGACCCAGTGACCGGCAGCTGACGGCTCCGGCCGCACCGCGCGACGTCCCCCGGGACCTGTTCCCGGGGGACGTTCGCGTTCCAGGTCAGGGCAGCCGGGAGCGCAGCTCGCGGGCCGCCGCCGCGGGGTCCTCGGCATCGGTGATCGCGCGGACCACCACGATCCGCTCGGCACCGGCCTTGACGGCCTCGTCGACGTTGTCCACCCCGATGCCACCGATGGCGAACCACGGACGCCCGTGGCCGCGGTGCTCGGCGGCGTGCTCGACCAGCTCCAAGCCCGCAGCCGCACGACCGGGCTTGGTCGGCGTGGTCCACACCGGCCCGGTGCAGAAGTAGTCGACGCCCGGTTCGGTGGCGGCCGCGTCGGCCTGCGCGACGTCGTGCGTGGAGCGACCGATCACCACCTGGTCACCGAGGACGCGGCGGGCGTCCTCCACCGGCAGGTCGTCCTGGCCGAGGTGCAGCACGTCGGCATCGGCCGCCAGTGCGACGTCCGCGCGGTCGTTGACCGCCAGCAGGGCCCCGTGCCGCACGCACGCCTCGGCCAGCACCTCCAGCGCGGCGAGCTCGTGGCGGGCCTCCAGCGGAGCGCCGTGCGGGCTCTTGTCGCGCAGCTGGATGATGTCGACTCCGCCGTCGAGGGCGGCGTCGGCGAACTCCGCGAGGTCACCTCGCTCACTCCGGGCGTCGGTGCACAGGTACAACTTCGCCTCGGCGAGCCGGGCGCGAATGCCGAAGCCGTCCAATCCAGGCATGTCTCCAGACTAGTCCGGAGTTCGGTCGACCAACCGCTGACGTCGTGATCTGCGGACGGGTACGGTGGAGCGTGGTGAGCACGGGAGCCCGGCAGACCGGGCTGAGAGGGAGCACAGGGCTCCGACCGTCGAACCTGATCCGGGTCATGCCGGCGCAGGGAGCGTGGAGTTGTCTGAAGAACGCACTGAACACGTGGTCGTCGTGGGCGGCGGAGTCGTCGGCCTGTCGGTGGCCTGGCGGGCTGCTGCGTCCGGGTACCGGGTGAGCCTGGTCGACCCCGCACCCGCCTCCGGGGCCTCGCACGTCGCGGGCGGGATGCTCGCACCGCTCGCCGAGGCGTGGCCCGGCGAGGAGGAGCTGCTGGAGCTGGGCTCGGCGTCGCTGGGCCGCTGGCCCGAGTTCGCCGAGGAGCTCAGCCAGGCGTCCGGGTCGCCGTCCGGGCTGCGCACCGAGGGCACGCTGGTGATCGGCGTCGACGGCGCCGACCGCGAAGAGCTCGACAACGTCGCCGGCCACCTGGCCCGCCTCGGCCGCACCGTGACCCGGCTGACCGGCCGGGAGCTCCGCAAGCTGGAACCCGCGCTGGGCCCGTCGGTGCGCGGCGGGCTGGAAGTCCCGGGCGACCTCGCGGTGGACAACCGGAAGGCGCTGGTCGCGCTGCGCGCTGCCGCGGAGGCCGCGGGCGTGGAGTTCGTCGCGGAGCGGGCCGAGCAGGTCCGGCCGGGTGCCGTGGAGCTCGCCGGGTCCACTGTGTCCTGCGATGTCGTGGTGATCTCGGCGGGCGCGCACTCCGGTTCGCTGCACCCGGCCCTGGCCCAGAAGATCCGTCCGGTCAAGGGCGAGATCCTGCGGCTGCGCAAGCGCGCCACCGCGCTGCCGCCGCCGACCCGCACCGTGCGCGGCCCGGTGCACGGCAGGCCTTGCTACCTGGTGCCGCGCGACGACGGGGGAGTGGTGCTCGGCGCCACCCAGCACGAGGTCGGCTTCGACACCGAGGTCACCGTCGCCGGCGTACGCGACCTGCTCGCCGACGCCGAGACCGTGATGCCCGGCATCGCCGAGTACACCCTGCTCGAAGCCACCGCCGGGCTGCGCCCGAGCACCGCCGACAACCTGCCGGTCATCGGCTGGTTGGAACCGGGCGTGCTCGCGGCCACCGGCCACCACCGAGGCGGGTTCCTGCTCACGCCGATCACCGCCGACGCGGTGCTGGCGTTGCTGCGCCGCGAGCAACCCGAGGCGCTCATCAAGGCCACCGACCCGAGCCGCTTGGGAGGACAGCAATGAACGTCATGATCAACGGGGAGGCGCGCGAAGTCGCCACCGGCGCCACGCTGGCGTCGGTGGTGGACGACTTCGGCGTGCCGGAACGAGGCGTCGCCGTGGCCGTGGACGGCGCAGTGGTGCCGCGCGTGTCGTGGCAGGGCACGGCGCTGCACGCCGACGCCACCATCGAAGTCCTCACCGCAGTCCAAGGAGGGTGACCGTGGACGATCCACTGGTGATCGCCGGTCGCGAGTTCGGTTCGCGTCTGATCACCGGGACCGGAGGGGCGACCAACCTCTCGGTCCTGGAACGCGCGCTGATCGCGTCCGGCACCGAGTTGACCACCGTCGCGATGCGCCGGGCCGACGCAGGCGGCGGGACCGGCGTGCTCGACCTGCTGGGCAAGCTCGGCATCGAAGCCCTGCCCAACACCGCGGGCTGCCGCACCGCGGCCGAAGCGGTGCTCACCGCGCAACTGGCCCGCGAGGCCCTGGGGACGAACTGGGTCAAGCTCGAAGTGGTGGCCGACGAGGACACCCTGCTGCCCGACCCGGTCGAGCTCTTGGACGCGGCCGAGCAACTGGTGGACCAGGGCTTCGTCGTCCTCGCCTACACCAACGACGACCCGGTGCTGGCGTTGAAGCTGGAGGAGGTCGGCTGCGCGGCGGTCATGCCGCTGGGTTCGCCGATCGGCACCGGACTCGGCATCCGCAACCCGCACAACATCGAGATGATCGTTTCCCGCGCCACGGTTCCGATCGTCCTCGACGCGGGCATCGGCACGGCCTCCGACGCCGCTCTGGCGATGGAGCTCGGCTGTTCCGCGGTCCTGCTGGCCACCGCCGTGACCAAGGCGCAGGACCCGGAACGCATGGCCACCGCGATGCGATCCGCCGTCGAAGCCGGCCGCCTGGCCTCCCAGGCGGGCAGGATCCCGCAGCGGTTCTGGGCCCAAGCCTCAAGCCCAGGAACCCCCATGGGCTGAGGTCCGGTTCTGGTCACCTCACCAGCCGCTGCCGGCAGCAGAACCCGACCGGCTCCGCAGCCCGGTGCGCCGCACCTCGACCCTGTCGAACGCGGCGCCGCGGCGTACCCGCCGAGCAGCCACTCAGAACCCGCAGCGCGCTACCAGCCGGGTCCCCCGTTCACACTTCGCGCGAACTTCGAACGGGGGGCCGGGTGAGGCGTGGCGCGAGGAGGTCATCACTTCCTCCACGCCCGACACGGGGGCGCTGCGTGAGCTTCGACGTGTCTGAGCTGCTCAGCTGGCTGCATTTCGAACTTCGCGCGAATGTCGACCGGGGATCTGGTGCAGTTCGGCGCGAGGAGTTCCTGACTTCCTCAGCCCGACACGTGGGGGAGCTGCGGGAGCCCCGGTGTGTCTGAGCTGCTCAGAGGGTTGCTGGTCGAACTTCGCGCGAAATTGGAACAGACGTCGGGTGCAGCTTCGCGCGGAGGAACTGACGGGCTGCGTGTCTTTTCGCTGCGAAGGGTTGTGGTGCCTCGGCCCGACGTGCGCGGGTGTTTCGGGCGCTTCCGCGTGTTGCGCCTGGTCGGAGGGTTGCTGGTCGACCATCGCGCGAAGTGTGTCGGCGGAAGTCCCACGTCGGATTTCGCGCGAAGTTCGACGGGGGCTGCTTGGTGGGGTGGCCTGGGAGGGTGGCTCCGCCGGTGGCTGATCAGGTGGTGAGCACCCGCGCGACCTCGACTCCGGACCGTGGGGGCGGCCGGGAGCGTGTCGCGGCGGTGTTCCGTGCTCCGGGGGCTCTGCGGGTCCGCGCCGGCCTCGCGCAGCTCCGCCCAGCGTCGAGCTCGCCGGGTCAGCGGATGTGGAGGCGTTCTGGGCGGACGAAGCTGATCGTGTAGCTCTTCCACGGGTTGTCGTAGCCGAAGGTGCGGTCGATCGCCTGGCGGGCGTGCAGGGCGTTCTCGACCAGCGAGCTCGCCAGCAGCTCGGAGGCAGGTGCGCCGCCGGCCGGGATGTCCGGGATCTTGGCCGTCGCCTTGCCGCCGAGCAGGTCGTCCACCGCACGCAGCGCCGGGACCGCGACCTTGCGCTCCTCCGCGGGGCGGAAGGCCAGCGTGGAGACGTCCTGGCGCAGCGCGTCCAGGGCGATCGCCGCGGCGCGGGTGGCGTGGTTGTCGTCGGTCTCCTCGCCGGTGCCGTCCAGCAGCGCGGGCATGCCCAGCAGGTCCTGGGTGCGGCGCAGCGCCAGGACGTTGGCGGCCTCCAGGGCCTTCGGCAGGTCGGCGCCCTGGCCGGTGGCGCGGACGCTGCGCAGCAGCTCCGAAACCGCCCACACCGTGGAGCGGACCGCGCCGCGCACGTCCGGGAGGATGCTGCTCGGCAGCACCAGGTAGCTCACGTAGCCGACGATCAGCGCGATCGCCGCGCCCACCGCGGTGTTGGCGGCGAAGCTGATGCCGACGTTGACCAGCGGCCGGTCCAGCGCCATCGCCTGGTCCACGACGGTGATCACGATCAGGCAGCCCAGCACCGCCTGGTACTCGGCGCGCAGCCGCGGCATGTTCAGCAACATCCCGCCGATGACCAGCGGAACCAGCAGGTACGCCCCCGGCAGCAGGGTGATCAGGATGGCCAGCCCCGTCACGCCGAGCACGGCACCACCGGTGCGCTCCAAGGCGCCGGTCATGCTGTCGCGCGCGGCGGGGGCGAGCACCACGTAGAGCCCGAGCAGCAGGCTCGACGCCGACGGGTCGCGCAGCAGCAGCACGATCACCATGCCGACCGCGACGGCGAGCGTGCAGCGCAGCGCGTGCCGGAACAGCGACGACCGGAACGACAGGTGCGCGCGCACCGCGCCCCTCAGCCGTTCCTCCAGCGCCCCGTCCTCGGCGGGCGGGACGGGGGTCTCGTCGCGGTTGACCACGGCCGCGCGGATCCGGTCCAAGCCCTGGTTCACGCCGTCGACGGCGTCGGGCAGGTCCTGCCGGCCGCCCCGGGCGACGACCATCTGAGCCGGGTCGCGGCGGGCCGCCACCGGCAGTCCGGTGCAGGCGCGGGAGCGGATCGCGCGGGCGAGCTCGGCGGCGACCGCATCGGCCTCGACGACGATCTCGCGGAGCCGTTCGGCCTCGATCCGGTCGCCTTGCTGGGCCTGCGCGAGCAGCGTCTCGCGGGCGGCCCGGAACCGGGCCACACCCGCCAGCACTTGACCCAGCCAGGTGCTCGAACCGTCGGCCCGCCACGCGGCGGCGGCCGACTCCAGCACTCCCGGCCCCGGGACGAGCAGCGTGCGCGCGACGGCGACGCGGGTCGCGTGGCCGGGGTCGCCGACCCCGACGATCACCCGCAGCAGCAACGCGAAGAGGCCGCCCGCGGTCGTGGAGGCGAGCAGGACCAGGAAGGGCTGGTCGTTGCCGATGCCGGTAGTCGTGGTGACCAGCGTCGCGGCCGCGAAGATCTGCCCGCCGACCCGGTAGTGCTCACCGAGCGCGGGCAGCATGCCGGTGCCGAACACCACGATCGCGACGGCCAGCCCGGCCAGCACCGGGACCTTGGTCAACATCGGCCCGATGGCCATCATCAGCACCAGCGCGGGCGCCATCCACATGAACCGGCGCAGGTCCGAGCGCAGGGCTTGACCGCTGGTGGCGATCAGCGCGAGCACGGTGGTCAGCGCGCCCAGCAGCACGGGCGTCTGCAACTCGAAGAACCAGGCCGCGACGGTCCCGGCGAGGACGGCGAGCACCACCAGCGTCACGTACTGGCGTTGCCGGGGGTCCGGCGCTCCCGCTTCGGTGGCCATCCAACTCCGCGCCCGTGTCAACACCGCTCTAGCCACGCTCTCGCACCCTGTCGTCCCTCGCCGCGATCCAGGTTTCCGCGCCCTGGGATTACGCCTCTCTCGACACTATGTCGACGAGCAGCACCTATCGGGTTACAGGTTGGGGGTGAGGATCACCCGATTGATCTGGTCAGTAGGACCGAGGGCTGATCCGCCAGAACGTCGAGACCGGGCCGACGCCGGAGCCGAGCGGATAGGCGTCGGCGACGCTCCGGGTGACGAACCGCTTGCCGCCGCGCACCGCGTCCGGCATCGAGGCTCCCTTGGCCAGCGCCGCGGTGATCGCCGAGGCGAACACGTCGCCGGCGCCGTGGGTGTGCTCGGTCGCGTAGCGCGGTCCGGGGAGCTGCACCGCTTCGGTGCCGTCGAAGAGCAGGTCCACGCACTCCGCGTCGTCGGGCAGGTGACCGCTCTTGATCAGCACCCACTGCGGGCCGAAGTCGTAGACGGCTTTGGCCGCGTCGAGCAGGTCGTCGCGGGTGCGCGCGTCGATGCCGGTGAGCAACCGGACTTCGTCGAGGTTCGGGGTCACCAGCGTGGCCCGCGGGAAGGCGCGGTGGCGCAGCGCGTCCAGCGCGTCGGGGTGCAGCAGCGGTTCTCCGCTGCGCGCCGCGGCGACCGGGTCGACGACGAACGGCGTCGTCCCACCTCGGCCGATGCCGTGCCGGTCGCAGGCGTCGAGGACGGCGTCGATGGTGGCAGCCGAGGCCAGCATGCCGGTCTTGGCCGCGCCCACCCCGATGTCCGAGGCCACCGCGTCGACCTGCGCGGCGACGGTCTCCGGCGGGACCTCCACGACGCCGGACACGCCCGTGGTGTTCTGCACGGTCACCGCCGTCACCGCGGTCGTGCCGTGCACTCCGCACGCGAAGAAGGTCCGCAGGTCCGCGTGCAACCCGGCGCTCCCACCGGAATCCGAACCGGCGATGGTCAGCGCGGTGGGCGGAGCAGTGCTGTCGTGCATTCCCCAGATGCTACGTGCCCCCGACGGGCCTGAACCGCCTGACCGCTGGCCGCGGAGGTTGCCCGTGACCAGCGGGTTCGTCGGGTTGTCGGTGCCGATGAGCACCGTGCGCGACGGCGTTGTGACAAGAGGCGATCGCACCTGACCGCAGTCCCGGCGCCGCCGCGCACCAGCTGGGAGGAGTTGGTGCGGACGTGGCGGAAGCTGAGCCCGCCGAGCACGGCGTGGCGCGTGGAGGTCGTCGAGGAGTCGATCACCATGACCCCTCCACCGGAGACCGCGCACCACGCCATCGTCGACCACGTGCAGCGCGCACTGGAGCGGGTGTTCCCGGAAGCACGAGGAGCCCTGCACGCCACGAGCGTGGCGATACCCGCGCGGAGGTCGGTGCGCGTCCCGGACATCGCGGTGCTCCGGTTCGACGAGCCGCCGAGCGACGACGAGCCCGTCCCGGCTGAGCGCGCGCTGCTCGTCGCCGAGGTCACCTCGGAGCGGAACGGCCAGGTCGACCGCAGGCAGAAGCAGTGGGCGTACGCGCCCACCGAGTCCCGCTGTACCTGCTGATGTACCGGTGCGCCGAAGAGGGCCCGGCGCCCTCCTGGCACTCCAAGCCGGAGGACGGCTCCTACCGGGTCCGCGAACGGCTTCCCCTTCGGCAAGCCGGTCGACCTCCCGGAGCCGTTCACCCTGAACCCTCCCCTCAACGACTTCTGAAGCCGCTGGGGGCGACTCCGATCGAACCGCCCCCACGCCGATGCGGCGGAGCCGCAGTCTTCAGGTGTGGGACTCAGCTGGCACCGCCGCAGGCGCTGAGCGGCTTCGTGGCGAGCACGCCGGGACGCTGTGTGCTCGAGTGCTCGAGCAGCGGTGCACGGAGTCCACGAAGCCGCTCAGGTCCTGCCACCGCACCGCCACGCGGAGGAACGTCTCACCAGGGCTTGGTCGTGAGGGGGAGGTAGACCTCGCCTCCTGCGCGGGTGAACTCCTCGGCCTTCTCGGCCATGCCGGCTTCGATGGCTTCGACGCTGGTCAGGCCGTGCTCTTCGGCGTACGCGCGGACGTCCTGGGTGATCTTCATCGAGCAGAACTTCGGGCCGCACATGGAGCAGAAGTGGGCCGTCTTGGCCGGCTCGGCCGGCAGCGTCTCGTCGTGGAAGGCGCGGGCCGTGTCGGGGTCCAGCGACAGGGTGAACTGGTCGGTCCAGCGGAACTCGAAGCGGGCGCGCGACAGCGCGTCGTCGCGCTCCTGCGCACGCGGGTGCCCCTTGGCCAGGTCGGCGGCGTGGGCGGCGATCTTGTAGGTGATCACGCCGGTCTTGACGTCGTCCCGGTTCGGCAGGCCGAGGTGTTCCTTCGGGGTGACGTAGCAGAGCATCGCGGTCCCGGCCTGGGCGATCACCGCCGCGCCGATGCCGGAGGTGATGTGGTCGTAGGCGGGCGCGATGTCGGTGGTCAGCGGGCCGAGCGTGTAGAACGGGGCCTCACCGCACAGCTCCTCCTCCCGCCGCACGTTCTCCACGACCTTGTCCAGGGGCACGTGGCCCGGCCCCTCGATCATCACCTGCACGGCGTGCTCGCGGGCGATGTGCGTGAGCTCGCCGAGCGTTTCCAGCTCGGCGAACTGGGCGCGGTCGTTGGCGTCGGCGATCGATCCCGGCCGCAGGCCGTCGCCCAGCGAGAAGGTCACGTCGTAGGCGCGCAGGATCTCGCACAGCTCGCCGAAGTGCGTGTACAGGAAGCTCTCCCGGTGGTGCGCCAGGCACCAGGCGGCCATGATCGACCCGCCGCGCGAGACGATGCCGGTGACGCGCTGGGCGGTCAGCGGCACGTACCGCAGCAGCACGCCGGCGTGCACGGTCATGTAGTCCACGCCCTGCTCGCACTGCTCGATCACGGTGTCGCGGTAGATCTCCCAGGTCAGCGAGGCCGGGTCGCCGTCGACCTTCTCCAGCGCCTGGTAGATCGGGACGGTGCCGATGGGCACCGGCGAGTTGCGCAGGATGCGCTCGCGGGTCTCGTGGATCCGCTTGCCGGTGGACAGGTCCATCACGGTGTCGGCGCCCCAGCGGGTCGCCCACACCATCTTCTCCACCTCCTCCTCGATCGAAGAGGTGACCGCGGAATTGCCGATGTTGGCGTTGACCTTGACCAGGAAGTTCTTCCCGATGATCATCGGCTCGCTCTCCGGGTGGCACCGGTTCGCGGGGATCACCGCTCGCCCGGAGGCGACCTCGGCGCGGACGAACTCCGCGGAAACCCCCTCGCGGTGGGCGACGTACTCCACCTCGGGGGTGATCACGCCCGACCTCGCCCAGCCCAGCTGGGTGCGGTGCTCGCGATCGCCACGCCATCCCGCGCGCGTTCGAGGAAGGCCACTGTGGACGTCCACAGTGGCATCGTCATCGGTGTACGGCCCCGAGGTGTCGTAGACGTCGAGGTGCTCACCGTTGGTCAGCTCGATGCGGCGGAACGGTACGCGCAGCCCGGATCCGGTGCTGCTGTAAACTTTCCGGGACCCTTCAACGGGTCCCGTGGTGATCCCGGAAGCGTTCTTCGGACACACGTCGGCCACTGCCGTTCACTCCCTACGCCGGCATTACCCGGTCAGGTTCGTGCGGTCGGCGGCCCCGGAGTTCTCCAGCCGCCCTCTCAGCCCGCTGTCGGTGCGAGCTCCCGCGGATTCGATTGGTGCAGTGGCCGAGGCTACGGCGTCGGCGCGGCGGAGGACAACAGTGCGGACGGGATGTCCTCCGCACGGCGCACCGCGGCTCACTCGGCGAAGGGGTCACCCAGTTCGGCCGGGTCCCAGCTCAGGCCGGGAACGCCCCAGCCGTTGCGCTTGACCATCTTCTTCGCCGCACGGGAGTGCCTGCCGATGAGCCGGTCCAGGTAGACGTAGCCGTCGAGGTGGTCGGTCTCGTGCTGCAGGCAGCGCGCGAAGAACCCGGTGCCCTCGACCTCCAGCGGCTTGCCGTCCACATCGGACCCGATGACCTTCGCCCAGCTCGCGCGCCCGGTCGGGTACGACTCACCCGGGACGGACAGGCAGCCTTCCCAGTCCTCGTCGGGGTCCGGCATCGTCTCCGGGACCTCCGAGGTGGTCAGCTCCGGGTTGATCACCACGCCGCGGTGCTGCACGCCTTCGTCGTCCGGGCAGTCGTAGACGAACAGCCGCAGGTCGACACCGATCTGGTTGGCCGCCAGACCCACCCCGTTCGCCGCGGCCATCGTCTCGAACATGTCCCCGACGAGGGTTCGCAGCTCCTCGTCGAAGTGCTCCACCCGTCGGGTCGGGTGGTGCAGCACGGGATCGCCGTAGACGCGGATGGGGTGAACAACCATGCGCGGACTCTATCGGTTCCCCAGGTCAGCCACTCGGGTGCGCTCTTGCGCGTGGAACACGGCGTGTGATCCGCTCACCGCCTAGATCGGGACGTGGTTCAATTGGTCCGGGAATGACAGCCGTGTGATTCTCCGCGACCGATCGCGAGGCGAGGAGCCGGATGGACGCCGCCCAGATGCTGACCGCGCAGGAGATCGCCCGTCAGTGCGAACAACTCGCGCGCACGCACGGGCAGGACCAGGCGCCGGAGCGCCGCCGGTTGCACCTGGCCGATCCGATCACCGAGCCCATCGAGCGGGTCGTCGACCCGCCGGAGGAGGCGGACGAAGAACCGGCCCCCGTCGATCGCGAGTTGACCGATCGCGAACGCAGCATCCTCGCCTTCGAGGCGCAGTGGTGGAAGCGCTCGGGCAAGAAGGACGTCGCGATCCGGGAACTCTTCGACATGTCCGCGTCGCGGTACTACCAACTGCTGAACACTCTGCTGGACTCTCCCGCCGCGTTCCGCGCGGACCCTATGCTGATCAAGAGACTGCGCAAGGCACGGGCGGCACGGCAGCGCGCGAGGGCCGCTCAACGACTGGGAATCGAGTTGCACTGATGAGTGTTGGGGAACCGTCCGGCGGGCCTGGCGGGGCCAAGCTGATCGGTCTGGGCCTGATCGGGGTCGGCGTGCTCGCGGCCGTGTTCGGGTCCGTGACCCTGATGTCCGACGAGTCCACGGACACCGCCCAGCCGCTGCCGCCGGACCCCACCTCGCAGGTCCAGTCGCCGCCGGAACCCGCACCGCCGCCGGTCCTCCCGCCCGAGCAGCCGCCCGCGGAGCAGCCCTCGGCGGTCCTGCCGCCGCCCCCGGTGCCGCCGCAGACCACCCAGCCAGCCCCGGGTTCGGAGCCTGCCCCCGGCCCCGGTCAGGGTCAGGACGTCCCGGTCGGTTCCGGCAAGGGCACCGAGCAGATCATCGTGCGGGTCTACAACAACTCGACGATCTCCGGGCTGGCGCACCGCGCTGCTGAGGACCTCCGCAAGGCCGGGTACCAGGTACCGGAGGTCGGCAACTACTCCGCGGGCAAGATCCCGACCACCACGGTCTTCTTCCGCCCCGGGACCGACGAGGAGCGGCAGGCCAGGCAGCTCGCCGCGCGGATCGGCGCCCGCGCCGAGGCCCGCTTCGACGGGATACAGGACGCCACGCCCGGGTTGATCGCCATCATCACCAACGACTACAAGGGTCCCTCGGTCGGCAAGTGACTCAGGGCCGGTGGTTCTCGGCGTAGGCGGCGAGGGTCTCGAGCTGCGCCGGGTCCAGTGACGGGCGCACCGACTTCCGCGCGGTCGCGAGGTGGTCGGCGGTGACTTCCGCTGCGGTGAGCGATTCCCGCATGGCCGTGAGCGCCGCCTCCCGGACCAGCGCCGTGCAGTCCGCGGCGGAGAAGCCGTCGAGGGACCCGGCGAGGACCGCGAGGTCGACGTCGTCGGCGAGCGGGGTGTTCTGCGCCGCCGCTTCGAGGATCGCCCGGCGGGCCTCCGCGTCCGGCGGCGGGACGTACACCAGCCGTTCCAGCCGACCGGGACGCAGCAGGGCCGGGTCGATGAGCTCCGGCCGGTTCGTCGCGGCGAGCACGACCACGTCGCGCATCGGCTCGACGCCGTCCAGCTCGGTGAGCAGGGCCGCCACCACGCGGTCGGCGACACCGGAGTCGGACGACTGGCCGCGCCGCGGCGCCAGCGCGTCCACCTCGTCGAGGAACACCAGCGCAGGCGCAGCGCCCCTCGCTCGCAGGAACAGCTCCCGGACCGCGCGCTCGGACTCACCGACCCACTTGTCCATCAGCTCGGCGCCTTTGACCGTGAGCACGTTGAGCCGTCCGCTCCCGGCGAGCGCGCGCACCAGGTAGGTCTTGCCGCAACCGGGAGGGCCGTAGAGCAGCACGCCGCGCGGCGGGTCGACTCCCAGGCGGGTGAACGAGTCCGGGTACTGCAGCGGCCACAGCACCGTCTCGGTGAGGGCCTGCTTGACCTCGGTCATGTCGCCCACGTCGTCGAGGCTGAGCCCGCCGGTCTGCAGGTTGTCCGAAGTGGACATCGAGATCGGGCGGACCGACGAGAGGGCGTCGAGCAGGTCCTGCCGCCGGATCCGCGGGTCGGTGGGGTCGTCGTGGTGCCGCAGCGCGGCGCCGAGCGCGGCCTCCCGGCACAGCGCGAGCAGGTCGGCGACGACGAACCCGGGTGTGCGCTCGGCGATCTCGGCGAGCCGGACGTCGTCGTCGAGCGGGGCTCCGCGCAGCAGCACGCCGAGCAGGTCGGCGCGGGTGGTGTCGTCGGGCAGGCCGAGGGTGAGCTCGCGGTCGACCAGCCCCGGTTCGCGCAGCCGCGGGTCGACCGACTGCGGGTTCGCGCTGGTGACGACCACCGCCAGGCGTTCCTGGCCGACGGCGTCGCGGATCGCGTCGAGCGCGACGGTGGCCAGCGGCGGGGGGTCGGACTCCGGCAGCAGCGCTTCGACGTCGGTGATCAGCAGGACCCGGTTGCCGGAAGAGGCCGTGGCGCGGTCGACGGCCTGCTGCAGCCGGGACGCGGCGGTGCGGGCCTCCAGCGCGGCGAGGCTCGGGGCGGCGACCTCGACGAGCTCGGCGCCGACCTCGGCGCACACCGCCCGCACCAACGTCGCCTTGCCCACGCCCGGCGGGCCGCTGATGAGCGCGCCGAGGCGCGGTTCGGCGCCGAGCCTGCGCAGCAGGTCGGGTTGGTCGAAAGCCAGGCGCAGCCACTCCGTCAGCCGCCGGGCGGTGTCGCGGGAGCCCACCAGGTCGGCGACCGGCACCTCGGGGTGCTGCTCGACGGCGGGCGCCACGGACGCGGGGGCCGCTGGTGCGGGAGGGGTCTCCGGCGCGGGTGCGGAGTCCTGCCACTCGACCACTGTGGACGGTTGGACGGCCACGGCTCCGCCGGGCTCGGTGGCGGCGATGGTGATGAGCTCGTTGGTCCAGGTCAGGCCGATCGCGGCGGACATCTGCCGCCGCACCTCGCCGGCGCGCGAGGAGGAAGCGGGGGAGAGGTCCTGCGGCAGCAGCGACACCGCGTCACCGCGGGAGAAGACCTTGCCGGTCAGCGCCAGCCGCAGGGTGTCGGTCGAGACCGTCGCCCGCGCCATCCGCGAACCGGTGACCCCGACCCGCTTGGCGACCTCCACCTGCGCTGCGGCGACCGCTACGGAGGAGCCCTCGCTCACCCCGAGGTTGAGCAGCGCCACGTCGTCGAGCAGCAGGAACCCGGTCGGGGAGGTCCGCTCGGCGGCGGCTGCCAGCGCGACCGTCTCCCGCGCGCCGGTGAGCCGCACCGCGCTCCACGGCCGCAGGTCCAGCGCGTCGAGCACCTCCGGGTGCAGCCGCACGACCCCGCGGCGGGTGTCCCGAGCGGAGGTGGACACGCGCGCGGTCAAGCTGATCGAAGCCACCTCGCCGACCTTAGCCGCTGCGGCCCGGGCACGGCGGTGAACACCGCCGTACCCGGGCCGACGAGACGGATCTCAGAAGTCGTCGCGGTTGCGGCGCAGCTCCAGGCGGCGCCAGCTGCGCCGGGGATGTCCGGGCGTGGTGGGCCGGCGCGGCAGCCGCACCCGGCGCGCGGCGCCGGCCATGCTGCGCCGCAGCGGCGGGCGGATGCCCAGGCGCCGGTTGCGGCGGCGGATGGCGCGGCGCTCGCGAGGCGCGGCGAGCCAGGCCTCGGGGTGCTTCGACAGCCACTCGTAGCGGTAGACCGCGTAGGGGATGTGCAGCAGGTAGAGCACCATCGCGATGACCAGCGAGAGCAGCGGGAACACCACCACCAGCGCGGCCAGCAGCGCCACGCCCACCAGCAGCGGCGCCACGACCTTCGGCGGCACCTTGACGGTCTTGAGCGACAGCGTGGGCACCCGGCTGACGGCCAGCGCGGCGATGAGCACCATCCACAGCATCACCACCGGCTGCTGCGCCCACCAGCCCGGGTACTCGAAGTGGGCGGTCAGCGCGAGCGGCAGCAACGCCAGCAGACCAGCGGCGGGCGCGGGCACGCCGACGAAGAACTCCTTGGCGAACGGCGGCTGCTCGGCGTCCTCGAGCAGCGTGTTGAACCGCGCGAGCCGCAGCACCATGGCGACCGCGAAGATCAGCGACACCACCCAGCCGGCCCGGTTGTCCTGCATGTGCCAGGCGTAGAGGGTCAACGCCGGCGCAACGCCGAAGGACATCGCGTCGGCCAGCGAGTCCAGCTCGGCGCCCATCTTGGAGGTCGCGTCGAGCAGGCGGGCGATCCGGCCGTCGAGGCCGTCGAGCACCGCGGCGGCGGCGACGGACCCGATCGCGAAGTCCAGCTGCCCGTTGAGGGCGAACTGGATCGCCGACAGGCCGGCGCACATCGCCAGCACGGTGATCGCGTTGGGCAGCAACCGGACGCCGGGGGTGGTCCGCATGCTCATCGGTCGCGCTTCCCCCTGGGCAGTTCGGCCAGCGGCGTTTCGCCGCCGATGGTGCGCTGGCCCGGTTCGACGAGGACCTGGCTCTCCGCGGGGACGTACAGGTCCACGCGAGACCCGAACCGGATCAGGCCGTAGGTGCTCCCGGCGGAGGTGGTGTCGCCCTCGGCGACCTCGCACACGATGCGGCGGGCGACGAGCCCGGCGATCTGCACGACCGCGACGCGGGTGCCGTCGTCGGTGCGGAGGGTCATCGAGTTGCGCTCGTTGTCCTCGCTCGCCTTGTCCAGGTCGGCGGAGAGGAACTTGCCGGGCCGGTAGACGACCTTCTCGACCGTGCCGCTGACGGGCACGCGCTGGACGTGCACGTCGAAGATGGTCAGGAAGGTGCTGATGCGCGTCATCGGCTGCTCGCCGAGGCCCAGCTCGGCCGGTGGGACGGCGCTTTCCACGTGCGCGACGGCGCCGTCGGCCGGGGCCACGGCCAGGTCACTGCGGGTGGGGGTGGTGCGCGCCGGCTCGCGGAAGAACCACGCGCACCAGGCGGTGAGGACGGCACCGACCACGCCGAGCGGGCGCCAGGTGCGGCGCAGCACCAGCGTGGCGACGGCGGCGCCGATGACGAACGGCCTGCCTGCCGGGTGCATCGGCGGAACGGTGTCCTTGGCCAGCGCGATCAGGTGCGCCAGCGGGCTCTCGTGGGTGCTGCTCATGGAGGTTGTCGCGCCCCTGCGTCGGAGGTCATGTCTGCGCGGCGCGGGAGTCCCTGCCTGCGCCGCCGACGTACAGCATCGCGGACGCTCCATCTCCGCTGTGGCCAGGGGCCGCAGTCGATCAAGAACACCCTGCCTGACCTGCACGTATCTCGCGCCGAGATGCTACAGCTCGAAAAGCCGGGAGTCACCCGTACGGGTGAGCAAGCGGTGGGTCTCCCTCCGCCTCCCCGCACCCGGACGGCGTCGTCGTGGTGACCGGCAGCCTGCCGTGGCGCGAACAGCGGTTTTGCTGACTGGGAGTCACCAAATGCGTTGCCAACGTCCTCCGATAGCGGCTACGGCCAGGCTGTGAACTCAATTACACTAGAAACCGCGTCACGAACCGTTGATCAGTCCATCTCCTTCGTGTCCGCACAGAGGCGCCTTCGCTTGCCAGGCGCCGCGGACCGCGGGAAGAGGGCCGTGCGCCGTCGGGGGGCGCACGGACCCGATATCGAAGAGGCCGTTCGGCGCCTACGGGGAGGCGCCGAACGGCCTCTTCGCCTTCCGGTTCAGCCCAGGGACAGCGCGGGCTCGTCGAGCTCCATGCGCGCCCCCATCAGCTCCGCCAGCCCGTTGTAGGGCTCGCCGTGCTCGACGCCGTCGGCCGTGCTGCGCAGGGTGAGCACCGAGACGCCCTCGTGGCCGCCGGTGACCACGCGCAGGTCGTCGAGCGTCGACATCGCGTACTCGTCGAGGTAGAGGTCCACCTCCAGCGACCACCCGGCCTTGTCCTGGTCGAGCCGGGCGCTGGCGATGTCGCGGCTGTCCACCCACTGCGCGCCGGAGCGCTCCCGCAGTTCGAGGACCGGGCGCGAAGCCAGCTCGCTGAGCTGCTCCTCCTCGGCTTCGCGGAGCATCGCCAAGGTGCCCGCGAGCAGCCGCTTCGCCGCGCTGGCGTCGCTGGGCAGCAGGAGCAGGCCGCGGTCGGTGACCAGCAGGTCGTAGGCCTCGCCGGAGCACTGCACGGGGCTGACGATGCCGGCCAGCGTGGGCTCGGGCTCCTCGGCGGGCTCGCGGGTGTGGTGCAGCGGGACGCCGAGGTCCACCAGCACCCGGTGCAGGCCGGGGATCAGCCGCGGGTCGGCGACGGCCGGCCGCACCAGCCGGTCCGGGTCCAGCGGGCGGCCGTTGGCCAGCCGCACCGCGGGCGGACCGCCCCAGTCCAGCTCGTGGTGGGCGCGGCCGGCGCAGATCAGCGCGTCGACAACGGTGCACCCGAGCAGCTCGGTGAGGGTGTCCTCGGCGGCCTGGTCGAGCGTCGAGGGGTGCAGTCCCGGGTTGAGCACCGGGTTGACCAGGTCGCGGCCGTACCCGCGGTGGATCGCGGCGAGGACGCCCTGGATGGTCGGGTCCACGCCCAGCCCGCACTGGTGGGCCGCGGCGCTGAGCCGCCCGGCCTTCTCCGCCACCTGCGCGGCCCCGGCCAGCCGGACGACCTCCGGCCACGGCATGCGCGGGCCGAGGGAGTCGACCAGCAGCCGGTCCTCCAGCTCGGGCACGGCGCTGCGCGGCTTGCGCAGGACCGCGAAGGCCGGGCGGTCGTCGGCCTCCTTGTCACCGGCCTTGATCCGCTTCATCAGCTCGACCCGGGTGCGGACCGGCAGTTCGCCGCGTTCCTCGGCGATGGCCTGCTTGGCGCGCTCGGCCAGCTCGGGCTTGCGCGCCGGGTGGTCCACGAAGCTGCGGAAGCCCAGCAGCACGTCGGGCGCGTGGCCGATGTCGGCGGCCAGGCTCAGGTACTGCTCCGTGTAGTCCCGCCAGGCCAGCTCCACCGCGACGGACTTGCGCAACGCCATCACCGCCGCCCGCTTGCCGGCGACGCGCGCCGCGGCCGCGTCACCGGCGAGCACCAGCTCCTTGGTGGTGGTCACGGCGATCGCGGTGAACACCCGCGCGTACCCGGCGAACAGCCACCGCACCGGGCCGGTCGTGAGCCCGTCGACGGTGCGCTGGACGCTGGCCAGCACCCGGTGCGCGGTCACGGTCAGCTTGCTGCGGCCGGTGAGCCTGCCGACGGAGTGCGCGAGCGTCGCGCCCAGCTCGGCAGTGGTCAGCGCCGCCAGCATCGGCAACCCGATCTCCAGGTAGCGGGTGCGGGTGCGCAGGCCGAGCAGCGCGGTGTCCTCGCGGACGTCGACGCGTGGCTCGGAGGTGATGCGGACCTCGTCGGGCAGCGGTGAGTCGGTGGCGTCGACGAGCTGGTCGACGGTGCGCCAGAGGTTGGGCTGGTTCACCCGGTCGACCGGGACGCCGCGCGGCCGGACCCGGTTGCGCAGCACCGCGCGCAATCCGATGACCAAGACCGCGCCGACGACGATCGCGGCGAAGGCGACCTTCAAACCTCCGACGGTGTCGCGTCGGAACGTCATGCCGGCCATCAGCAGCAGGCCGGCGATCACGCCGAGCGACACGACGAAGAAACCTATGTGCAACGCCAGCGCCAAGGCGGCGCGCCAGGGGCCACGCACGTGCAGAACTCCGGAGTGGAAGTGGAAGGTCGAGCTCGCAGTCTTCGCGACCGCGAGTCGAACAGTCAACGGCGGTGTGACAAGCGATATCGAGTCGATCTAGTCCAGCAACACCACGTCCACTGTGGACCCAGCGGGCAGGTCCGTCACGTCTTCCGGGATGGCCAGCAAGCAGTTCGCCTTCGCCAGGCTGCCCAGCAGGTGAGAGCCCGGTGCTCCCTGCAGGGTGACCTCCCCGGTCGCCGGGTCGAACACGCCGCGCCGGAACTGCCGCTTGCCCGTCGGCGCGGTCAGCTCCCCCGCGAGCACGGCTTGGCGCACGTGCCGCGAGGTCGTGGCGTGCCCGGCGGCGGCCAGCATCGCCGGGCGCACGAAGACCTCGAAGGAGACCATCGAGCTCACCGGGTTGCCGGGCAGCGTGACCACCGCGAACGCGTCCCGGTAGCGGCCGCAGCCCTGCGGCATGCCCGGCTGCATCGCGACCTTGGTGAACTCCACGCCGTTGCCGGCCAAGGCGTCCTTGACCACCTCGTACGCCCCGGCGCTGACCCCGCCCGACGTCAGCAGCAGGTCGGCGGAGTCCAAGTGCTCCTGCAGGGCGGCGTGGAAGGCGTCGACGTCGTCGGGCACGAACCGCAGCAGCGTCGGCTCGCCCCCGGCCTCGCGGACCGCGGCGGCCAGCATCAGTCCGTTCGACTCGTAGATCTGCCCGCGCCGCAGCTCCTGGCCGGGCTCGACCAGCTCCGACCCGGTGGACAGCACCAGCACGCGCACCGGGCGGTGCACGGGCAGCTCGGCGACGCCGACGGCGGCGGCCACGCCCAGCTGTGCGGCGCCGAGCCGGGTTCCCGTGGTGAGCACCACGGTCCCCTCGGTCACGTCCTCGCCGGCGCGGCGCACGTGGGCGCCCGGCTGCGCGGAGCTGAACAGCGCCACCGTGCCGGTGCCGCCGTCGGTGCGCTCCACCGGGACCACCGCGTCGGCTCCGGGCGGCAGCTGCGCGCCGGTCATGATGCGGTGCGCGGTGCCCGGCTGCAGCGGCGGCACGTCGACCCGTCCGGCCGGGATGTCCTCGGACACCGGGAGCTTGACCGGCTCCTCCTGCGTCGCCTCGGTCAGGTCGACCGAGCGGACCGCGTAGCCGTCCATCGCGGAGTTGCTGAACGGCGGCAACGAGATCGGGGCGACCAGGTCGGTGGCCAGCGCCAAGCCCAGGCAGTTCTCCAGCGGCCGCGACTCGACCGGCGTGCGGGTCAGCAGCGAGGCGACCTTCGCGCGGTGGTCGGCGACCGACGTCAGCTCGTGTTGCGGGTTGTGGGACGACACGTCACGCATCATCGGTCATCGGCACCCGCCGTGTCGCCATCGGCACGGGATCGTTCGCGCGCGAGCGGATGGCACAATGCCCCGCCCCCGCGGGGCGCGGACCCGCCGCCGGCGAGGCCGGGTCTTCGTAGAATCGCCGTGCCCGAGCAGATCGGCGGGCGCGAAGGGGGTTGCTGTGCAGGTCCGTGCACGACACACGCCGTCGTACGGGGTCGCCCGGCTGGTGTTGGCACCGGGTGAGCCGGTGCGGGTGGAGTCCGGGGCGATGCTGGCCACCAGCTACGGCGTGACCGTCGAATCGCGCGCGCAGGGCGGGTTCCTCAAGTCGCTGGCCCGGTCGGCGCTGGGCGGGGAGTCGTTCTACGTCTCGACCTACACGGCTCCGCAGCAGGGCGGCTGGGTCGACGTGGCCCCGACGCTGCCCGGTGATCTCAACGTCCTGGAGCTCGACGGCCGGGTCGGTTGGTGCGTGACCAAGGGCTGCTGGCTGGCTTCGGCGAGCACGGTGCAGGTGGAGACGCAGTGGGGCGGCTTCCAGAACCTCTTCGGCGGTGAGGGCGGGTTCCTCACCCGGCTCAGCGGGCAGGGCGCGGCCGTGGTGGCCTGCTACGGCGCGCTGGACGTGGTGACGCTGCAGCCCGGCGAGTACGTCACGATCGACACCGGTCACGTGGTCGCCTACGCCGACACGGTGCAGAGCCAGCTGCGGCAGATGAACCCGGGCGTGGCCCAGTCGCTGAAGAGCGGCGAGGGGCTGGTCTTCGACTTCGCCGGTCCCGGACAGGTGCTGACCCAGACCCGGAACCCGCGCGGCTTGGTCGGCTGGTTGCGCGCGAACGGTCTCGGTGCGCGTTCCTGATGCCGCTTCTCCGGAATGGCGTGAATGGAGTTCGGGCACCTTGTTCGGACTTGTTCGATGCAGTTCGGCCCTTCATGAGGTGAGGCTTCCCGATGTTTTCCGCGGGGAGTGGAATTCGATTGCGACACTCGGGGGAATTAGGTCGCGCTGATAACGCAACGTGGCGGCGCCGGCCACCCGTTCGGCCCAGCGTTTAACGGGAAAGTCGTATTGCCGAACCGGCGACGTGCCCGATTTTCCGGAGTAGTGTGGCCGATGCTCCAGCGGCGCTCGCGCCGTGCATCACAGTTTCTTGAGGAGGACGCCGTGGCGGTCGGCACGGTCAAGTGGTTCAACTCGGAGAAGGGCTACGGATTCATCGCGACGGATGGTGGGTCCGATGTGTTCGTCCATTACTCCGCGATCAACATGTCCGGTTTCCGAACCCTTTCCGAGGGAGATCGGGTCGAATTCGAGGTGAAAGCCGGCCGAGACGGCCGAACTCAAGCCGACGGCGTTCGCAAAGTCTGAGAGAACTTTCGCACCAGGTCGTCGTGCGGCCCGGTCCTCCCGCTGCGGGGGGCCGGGCCGCAGCGCGCGGAGTCGTCGAAACCTGCGCCCGAGCACGACCTGCGACGGTTAGGCTGCGCCCTGTGTCGGATGACTTGACCGGTCGGAAGCTCGGCCACTACAAGATCGACGGCGTGCTCGGTCGCGGTGGGATGAGCGTGATGTACCGCGCCACCGACGTCCGGCTCGGCCGCAAGGTCGCGTTGAAGGTGATGGGGGAGCACATCACCGGCGACACCGAGTTCCGCGAGCGCTTCGTCGACGAGGCCCGCAACACCTCGGCCATCGACCACGCCAACATCGTGCCGCTGTACGACTTCGGCGAGGTCGACGGCATGCTCTACATCGCCATGCGGCTGGTCGAGGGCAGCGACCTGGCGGGTCTGATCTCCGAGGGGCCGATCTCGCCGAAGCGCTCCCTGGAACTGCTCGGGCAGATCGCCGAGGCGCTGGACATGCTGCACGAGCGGGGCCTGGTCCACCTCGACCTCAAGCCGGCGAACGTGCTCGTCACCTCCCGCGAGTCGGCGCACGAGCACGTCTACCTCGCCGACTTCGGGCTGACCCGGCGCGGGGCGACCGGCCACCGCACGTCCTCCGGAGACTTCCTGGGATCGCCGACCTACGCGGCTCCCGAGCACCTGCGCGGTGAGCCGGTGGACGGCCGCACCGACCAGTACGCGCTGGCCTGCATGCTCTTCGCCTGCCTCACCGGCCGCCCGCCGTTCGGCGGTTCGGTGCAGGAGGTCATCCAGGGGCACCTGGCCGCCGAACCGCCGGCGCCTGGCTCGCTGGTGCTGCTGCCGCCCCCGATCGACGACGTGCTGCGCCGGGGGATGGCCAAGCGCGCCGACCAGCGCTACGCGAGCTGCCAGGGCCTGATCGCCGCGGCCCGCGCCGCGCTCGGCCCGGCCGCGGGGGAGGCCCCCGCGCCGCCGCGGCTCGCGCAGCAGCCCGTCGCCCCGCACACCCCGCCCCAGGTCCTCCCGCAGCAGGTGCCGCAGCCGCCGAGCCCCTACGCTCAGAACTACGCCGGGCACCAGCAGCCGGTGCGGCTGCGGCCGCCGGTGCCGGCCGGGTCCTCCTCGTTCGCGAGGACGTCCTCGGGCGGTGCCGCGAAGTGGATCGTGCCGGTGCTGATCGGTGTGGCGCTGCTGGTGATCGTGCTGCTCTTCGTGGCGATGGCCTCGGCCGGGGGGAGCTAGGGGCTCCCGCGCCGCCCGGCCCGGTCGCCGACGGGGTGACCCGCGTGGGTGCTGCTTGCACTCCCCACCTGTGAGTGCTAAACACGGTACTGGCACTCATCAAGGTTGAGTGCCAGGTCGGGACGGTGAGGTCGTTCCGGCGGCGCCACATGACGGCGTCGTCGCACGATCGTCCGTCGCGGGCACCGAGCCTGGCCGAGCAGAGTCCTGCCGTCGATGCACTCATCTCGTGCACCGGCGGCGTCCTGATAGGTGGAGGACCACACCGCAATGGCCAAGATGATCGCGTTCGACGAGGACGCCCGCCGCGGTCTTGAGCGCGGCATGAACACCCTCGCCGACGCCGTCAAGGTGACGCTCGGCCCCAAGGGCCGCAACGTCGTGCTCGAGAAGAAGTGGGGCGCGCCGACCATCACCAACGACGGCGTCTCGATCGCCAAGGAGATCGAGCTCGAAGACCCGTGGGAGAAGATCGGGGCCGAGCTGGTCAAGGAGGTCGCGAAGAAGACCGACGACGTCGCGGGTGACGGCACCACCACCGCCACCGTGCTCGCCCAGGCCCTGGTTCGCGAGGGCCTGCGCAACGTCGCGGCCGGCGCCTCCCCGATCGCCCTGAAGCGGGGCATCGAGAAGGCCACCGAGGCGATCGCCGAGCAGCTGCTCAAGAACGCCAAGGAAATCGAGACCAAGGACCAGATCGCCGCCACGGCCGCGATCTCCGCCGGCGACCGCCAGATCGGCGAGCTCATCGCCGAGGCGATGGACAAGGTCGGCAAGGAAGGCGTCATCACCGTCGAGGAGAGCAACACCTTCGGGCTCGAGCTCGAGCTCACCGAGGGCATGCGCTTCGACAAGGGACTCGTCTCGATGTACTTCGTGACCGACACGGAGCGCATGGAGGCCGTTCTCGACGACCCGTACATCCTGCTGCTGAGCGGCAAGGTGTCCAACGTCAAGGACCTCCTCCCGCTGCTGGAGAAGGTCATGCAGGCCAACAAGCCGCTGCTGATCATCGCCGAGGACGTCGAGGGCGAGGCCCTGTCCACCCTGGTGGTCAACAAGATCCGCGGCACCTTCAAGTCCGTCGCGGTCAAGGCCCCCGGTTTCGGCGACCGCCGCAAGGCGATGCTGCAGGACATGGCCATCCTCACCGGTGGTCAGGTCATCAGCGAAGAGGTCGGCCTCAAGCTGGAGAACGCCGACCTGAACCTGCTGGGCCAGGCCCGCAAGGTCGTCGTGACCAAGGACGAGACCACCATCGTCGAGGGCGCCGGCGACGACGAGCAGATCGCCGGCCGGGTCAACGAGATCCGCGCTGAGATCGAGCGTTCGGACTCCGACTACGACCGCGAGAAGCTGCAGGAGCGCCTGGCCAAGCTGGCCGGTGGCGTCGCCGTCATCAAGGCGGGTGCGGCCACCGAGGTCGAGCTCAAGGAGCGCAAGCACCGCATCGAGGACGCGGTCCGCAACGCCAAGGCCGCCGTCGAGGAGGGCATCGTCGCCGGTGGTGGCGTGGCTCTGCTGCAGGCGGCGCAGATCGCCTTCGACGGCCTCAAGCTCGAGGGCGACGAGGCGACCGGTGCCAACAGCGTCAAGCTGGCCGTCGAGGCTCCGCTCAAGCAGATCGCGGTCAACGCCGGTCTCGAGGGTGGTGTCGTCGCGGAGAAGGTCAAGAACCTGACCCCGGGCAACGGCCTCAACGCTGCGACCGGCGAGTACGAGGACCTGATCGAGGCCGGCGTCATCGACCCGGCCAAGGTCACCCGCTCGGCGCTGCAGAACGCCGCGTCGATCGCCGCTCTGTTCCTGACCACCGAAGCCGTGGTCGCGGACAAGCCGGAGAAGGGTGGGGACGCGGCTGCCGCGGCCGACCCGACCGGTGGCATGGGTGGCATGGGCTTCTGAGTCCCACCCGCAGCTGACGAGGGCCGCTCCCGATCCCGGGGGCGGCCCTTCGTCTTCGCGCCAGGCGGCAGGTGCCCCGGTCGGGTCACGCCCGGATGTGTTGGACTGGGGTGTCACCGGTCGATGGGATGGGGAGCTCGATGCGCGGTTCAGCCAGGTCGTTGGTGGTGTTCGTGGCCGGGGTGATGGCCTTGGCCGGCTGCACGAACTCCGCACCCGCGCCGCAGCAGCCCGCACCGGAGAGCTCCGACGCGTTGGCCGGCGAGGGCGTGCCGTCCGTGGTCCCGCAGCCCGAGGACATCACCCGGCTCGGCGACGACGTCGCGGTGCGCGGCAAGGTCGAGGTCGTGGTGGACCCGCTGGTGGACCGCCAGACCCAGGACCTGGCCAGGCGGGTGTTCGACCTCGCCGGAGCCGACGAGGTCGTCGTCCGCCCGCCCGGTGCGCCCGCCGGGGACGCCGCGCTGCGCGTGCGGATCGGCGAACGCACGTCCCCGACCGTGGTCAAGGGCCTGCAGGAGGCGCGCATGGGCGCCCCGGTGCCGATGGAGCGCGAGGCCTACGTTCTCGCGGTCCGGCCGGACGCCGACGCGGAGGTGTTCATCGGTGCCTCCGACCCGGCAGGGGCCTACTACGGCGTGCAGACGCTGCGGCAGCTGATCACTCCCGGCCGCGTCGCCGGTGTCGGCGTGCTGGACCGCCCCGCGATGCCGCTGCGCGGCGCGATCGAGGGCTTCTACGGTCCACCGTGGACGCACCAGGAGCGGATGGACCAGCTGGCCTTCTACGGCGACGTCAAGCTCAACACCTACGTCTACGCGCCCAAGGACGACCCGTACCACCGGGAGAAGTGGCGCGAGCCCTACCCGGAGCAGGAGCTCGGCGAGGTGCGCGACCTGATCCGCCAAGCCGGTGCGCACCACGTCAAGTTCACCTTCGCGCTCTCGCCGGGCGGCTCCATCTGCTACAGCGATCCGCGCGACTTCCAGGCGGTGCAGGCGAAGTTGCAGGCCATGTACGACGAGGGCGTCCGCGACTTCTCGCTGCCTCTGGACGACATCTCCTACACCCGCTGGAACTGCGCGGGCGACGAGCGCGTCTACGGCCGCCCGTCGGAGGGCGCGGCCGGGCGTGCGCAGGCCGACCTGCTCAACCGGGTGCAGCGCGAGTTCGTCGACACCCACCCCGGTGTGGCGCCGCTGCAGTTCGTGCCGACCGAGTACTCCGACGTCGACGACTCCGCGTACAAGTCGGCGATCCGCGAGGTGCTGGACCCGCGCGTGCTGGTGATGTGGACCGGCGACGGCGTGATCCCGCGCCAGATCACCAAGGCCGACGCGCAGAAGGCCGCAGCGGTGTGGGGTCGTGAGGTCTTCCTGTGGGACAACTACCCGGTCAACGACTTCAACGGGTCACGCGGGCGGATCATGCTCGGCTCCTACGACAAGCGTGAGCGCGGGCTCAGCGACCAGCTGGCCGGCGACGTGGTCAACCCGATGAACCAGGCGGCGGCGAGCAAGGTCGTGGAGATCGGCGCGGCCGACTTCGCCTGGAACGACGAGGACTTCGACCCGCAGCGGGCGTGGCGGGCCGCCGCCGAGTACCTGGCCGGCGAGCGGCTCGCGGGTGACGAACCGGGGCTGCAGGCCGATCCGGCGACCGTCGAAGCGCTGCTGGTGTTCTTCGACCTGGAGCACATGGCACCGGTCGCCAACGGCTCGGCCTGGCTGCCACCGGCCCCCGAGCTCTCCCGTCGCCTGGACGCGTTCCACGCGGCCTGGGCGGGTGGCGACCGCCAGGCGGCGGCCCGCGACCTGCGCGCCTACGCGCAGCTGATCGCCGACGCGCCGGAGCGCATCCGTTCCGGGGCGCCGCAGGACTTCGTCACCGACACGAGCCACTGGCTGGCCGCGACGGACCAGTGGGGGCAAGCGCTGCTCGCCACCACCGCAGGACTGGAGGCCCGCGCCGCGGGCGACGAGAGCCTGGCCCGGGCGCGGTTCGACGAGGCGCGCTGGGCGGTCGACGCGGCGAAGCGGATCCGCTCCACCACCGCCGAGGTCCGCCCGGCGGGCCAGGTCCTGGTGGCGGACGGCGTCCTCGACACCTTCCTCGCCCAGGCCCCCGGCATGCGGTGACGGCTCAGGAGGACTGCTCGACGCCGACGTCGTCGCGGAAGATGTCGACGAGGTCGGTTTCCCGGGCCTCCCACCGGTCGTAGAGCGCGTCGCGTCCGTACCGGGCGACCAGCTGCGACTCCGCGCGGGTGATCGGGACGAGCGTGATCAGCTGCAGCACCGGCTGCCCGTCGTCGAGCAGCACGTCGAACTCGTCGCCGAGGTAGGGGTGCGGCGCCGCCAGGGCACCGGCGATCGCGGTGTCGGGCAGCAGGACGCGGTCGTTCATGATCAGCGCGCCGTAGCCGACCCGCGCCTGCGACTCGGTGAGCAGCTCGGCGATCACGCCGACCAGGTGCTTGGCGTAGACCTCCTGCTCCTTGCGCAGCGTGCACAGCAGCTCTTGCGGCAGCGGCGCCCCGGCCGTGTGCTCGCGGAGACCGCTGGTCAGCACCGTCACGTGCGCGTCGTCCGCGTGATCGCAGTAGACGAGGTTGTACGCCCGCTCCCGTCCGCCCGCGCTGCGGCTGTCGGCACCCCGCACCCTCCCGACGTGCTTCTCGACGTGCGCCGGGAACCCCTGGAACCTGCTCATGCCCCACCTCTGGATCGACCGACGCGCATCCTATGGGGTCACGGCGTGCGGTCGAATAGGCTCGGGGTGTGGCTGACGCTCCCGAGATGAAATCACCGGCCGAGGTCGCGGCGGCGCTGGACGAGACCGGTTACCTGCCCGACGACGGGATCGCGACCGCAGCGTTCCTGGCGATGCGGATGCGACGCCCGTTGCTGACCGAAGGCGAACCGGGCACCGGCAAGACCGCGCTCGCCCAGGCCTTGGCCTCGGCGCTCGGGGTGGACCTGATCCGCCTGCAGTGCCACGAGGGGATCGACGCCGCGCAGGCGCTCTACGACTGGGACTTCCCGCGCCAGCTCCTGCACCTGCGCACCCTGGAGGCCGTCTCCGGCGGTGAGCTCGACGCCGACGCCGCCGAGTCCTCGCTCTACACCCCGCGGTTCCTGCTGGCCAGGCCGCTGCTGCGGGCGTTGCAGGAAGCGCCGTGCGTGCTGCTGGTCGACGAGGTCGACCGCGCCGACGACGAGTTCGAGGCCTTCCTGCTGGAGGTGCTCTCGGAGTACGCGGTGAGCATTCCCGAGTACGGCGAGGTCCGCGCTCAGGAGCCGCCGATCGTCATCCTCACCTCCAACCGCACCCGCGAGGTCCACGACGCCCTGAAGCGGCGCTGCCTCTACCACTGGCTGGAGCACCCGGGCCTGGAGCGCGAGGTCGCCATCCTCCGCCGGCGGCTCCCGGGCGTCGACGTCCGCCTGGCCGAGCAGGTCGCGGCGGCTCTGCAGCGGATGCGCCAGATGGAGCTGCTCAAGCCCCCGGGCGTGGCTGAAGCCATCGACTGGACCCAGGCCCTGCAGGCCCTGGGCGCGACGTCGCTGGACACCGAGTCGGCGGCCACCACCCTCGGCGCCGTCCTCAAGTACCGCGAGGACGCCGAACGAGTCCAATCAGCAGGCATCGCCACCCCATGACGGCGACCCGGGGACGGAAGCGCAGTGATCGGGCGGACCCGAGGTGACCAGGAGGGAGGTGCGGCGATGGCGGAGACGGTGACCGGGCTCGTGGGGTTCGCGCGGGCGTTGCGGCACTCCGGGATGGCCGTGGGACCGAACCGGGTGCAGAGCTTCCTGGCGGCCGTGGAGCAGGTGGGGCTCGACGAGCGCGAGGGCGTGTACTGGGCAGGGCGGTTGACCCTCTGCTCCGAGCCGGACGACGTCGCCCGGTACGACGCGGCCTTCGAGACCTGGTTCAGCGCGGAGCCGATGCGGGTGGAGCAGCCGGCCGGGCCGGTGTCGCGTCCGGCGCGGATCGCGGCGCTCAGCGCCGACGCCTCCGACGGCGAGGGCGACGGGGAGGGCGACGACCCGCTCGCGGCCGCCGCCAGCGACGCGGAGGTGCTGCGGAACCGCGACGTCACCGAGCTCAGCGCCGCTGAACGCGAGCACCTCCGCCGGATGCTGGCGGTGCTGCGCCCGGAGCCGCCGACGCGGCCGGCGCTGCGCCGCGAGCCGGGCAGGCGCGGGGCGCTGAGCCCCCGCGCGACGCTGCGGTCGATGCTGCGCTCCGGGGGAGAGCCGGTGCGGTTGCCGCGGCAGCACCGCTCCCGGCGGGCCCGCCGCGTGGTGCTGCTGATCGACGTCTCGGGCTCGATGAGCCCGTACTCCGACGCGCTGCTGCGCTTCGCGCACGTCGTGGTCCGCCGCGCTCCGGCGAGCACCGAGGTCTTCACCCTCGGGACCCGGATGACGCGGGTGAGCAGGCAGTTGCGCCAGCGCGACCCGGAGAGCGCGCTGCAGGCGGCCTCCCGAGCGGTCCCCGACTTCTCCGGAGGCACCCGGTTGGGTGACACTCTCCGGGTGTTCTTGGACAGGTGGGGACAGCGCGGCATGGCGCGCGGTTCCGTCGTGGTGCTCTTCTCCGACGGGTGGGAGCGCGGCGACGCCTCCGAGCTGGCCGACCAGATGCGCCGGCTGCACCGCCTGTCGCGCGGCGTGATCTGGGCGAACCCGCACGCGGGGCACGACGGATACCAACCCGTGCAATCCGGAATCATCGCGGCCCTCCCGCACGTTGACCGGATGGTGGCCGGTCACAGTCTGAGGTCGCTCGAGGACATCTGGTCATGGGTTCGCAGGCTGTCGCAGTCCGGGGAGCAGCTCCCCGGCGTACCGGTCGGTTTCGCCTGACACCGGCCCTGGTGGATGCTTGGAGGGCCGGTACGGCCCGTGGAGGTGCGCTGTGCGTGACGTGTTGGACGACTTGACCAAGCGCTGGGAGGCCGGCGAGTCCGTCGGACTGGGCACCGTGGTGGCCACCTTCCGCTCCGCTCCCCGCCCGGCGGGCGCCTCGATGCTCGTCACCCAAGAGGGTGAAGCTGTCGGCAGCGTCTCCGGCGGCTGCGTGGAAGGCGCTGTCTACGAGGAGGGCACGGCGGTCCTGCAGGGCTCCGAGCCGGTGCTGCGGCGGTACGGAGTCAGCGACGACGACGCCTTCGCGGTGGGCCTGACCTGCGGCGGCATCCTCGACGTCTTCGTCGAGCGGATCGACCGGGAGACCTTCCCGGACCTCGACGAGGTGGCGGCCTCGGTGCGCGCCGAGGAGCCGGTCGCGGTGGCCACCGTCGTCGAGCACCCGGACCCGGCGAAGGTCGGCACCCACCTGCTGATCTGGCGCGAGCGGGTGCGCGGCTCGCTCGGCGCCTCGCGGGTGGACGACGCGGTGGTCGACGACGCGCGCGGCATGCTCGCCAGCGGCCGCAGCGGGGTCATCGAGTACGGCCCGGAGGGCCAGCGCCGCGGCGAGGGCATGCGGGTGTTCGTCAACTCCTTCGAGCCGCCACCCCGCATGCTGGTCTTCGGCGCGATCGACTTCGCCGCCGCGATGGCCCGGATGGGTGCGTTCCTGGGCTACCGGGTGACGGTCTGCGACGCCCGCCCGGTGTTCGCGACCAACAGCCGCTTCCCCGGCGTCGACGACGTGGTCGTGGACTGGCCGCACCGCTACCTCGCCAACGAGGCGGAGCAGGGGCGGATCGACGAGCGCACCGCGGTCATGGTGCTCACCCACGACCCGAAGTTCGACGTCCCGGTGCTCAAGGAAGCCCTGCGCATGGACGTCGGCTACATCGGTGCGATGGGCTCGCGGCGCACGCACGAGAACCGCCTGGACCGGCTGCGCGAGGAGGGCGTCACCGAGGAGGAGCTGGCCCGCGTGTCCTCGCCGATCGGCCTGGACCTGGGTGCCCGCACTCCCGAGGAGACCGCCGTGTCGATCGCGGCCGAGCTGATCGCGCTGCGCTGGGGCGGCCGTGGTGTGAGGCTTTCCGATGTGGAGGGTCCGATCCACCACCACGACTGAGTTGCTCTTGCTCTCGCCGGGACGGAGTAGGACCCTCTAGCGGAGTGACACCCGTCACTCGGCGGAGAGTCGTGTTCCCGAACGATCGCGCTCCTGGCGAGGAGGCCGTTCCATGCCCCGCATCACCGTCAACGTAGACGGCACGAAGTACACCGACGAAGTGGAACCGAGGACGCTGCTCGTGCAGTACTTGCGCGAGCAGCTCGGCAAGACGGGCACCGTCGTGGGTTGCGACACCAGCAACTGCGGTGCCTGCACCGTCCACATGGACGGGCACAGCGTCAAGTCGTGTTCGGTCCTGGCAGTGCAGGCCGACGGCCACGACGTGACCACGATCGAAGGTCTGGCCCAGGACGGCAAGCTGCACCCGTTGCAGCAGGCCTTCCACGACAACCACGCGTTGCAGTGCGGTTTCTGCACGCCCGGCATGATCATGCAAGCGCTCGACCTGCTCGCCGACGATCCCGAACCGGATGAGCAGGCGGTGCGCGAAGGCATGGAGGGCAACCTCTGCCGGTGCACCGGCTACCAGAACATCGTCCGAGCGGTGCGCGACGCGGCCCAGCGCATGGAACCGGGCGCCGGGCCCGCGGCCGAGCACACCGAGGACACGCCCATGCAGCGCATGCCGGCTGACGAGCGGGCCGGCGCCGAGGCCACGGGAGGTCGCCAGTCATGACGGCAGTGGCAGAACCGGAACTCGGGCGTTCCCGCAAGCGCAAGGAGGACGCGCGGCTGGTCACCGGCCGCACGCGGTGGACCGACAACCTCGCCCCGAGCGGGACGGTCCACATGGCGGTCTTGCGCTCGCCCATGGCCCACGCCCGGATCACCTCGATCGACACCGGAGCGGCCGAGGAGATGCCGGGAGTTATCGCGGTCGTCACCGGCCGCGACATCGCCGACGTCCAGGGCAGCCTGCCGTGCGCGTGGCCGATCACCGAGGACATGAAGTCCCCGCCGGCGCCACCGATGGCCGTCGACGAGGTGCACTTCGCCGGCGAGGCCGTCGCGATGGTCGCCGCCCGCTCGGCGGCCGAGGCGCGCGACGCGATGGACGCCATCGACGTCGACTACGAGGACCTGCCGGTCGTGCTGGACATGCCCTCGGCGATCGAGGACGGATCACCGCTGGTCCACCAGGACCTCGGCACCAACACCAACGCGGTGTGGACCTTCGACTCGGCCGAAGCGGGCACCGGTGGGCACGTCGAGCAGGCGCTGGCCGACGCGGAGGTGCGCGTCGACCGGACCTTCCGGCAGCAGCGGCTGATCCCGGCGTTCATGGAGCCCCGCTCGGTGGTCGTCGACCCGACCGGTGAGCAGATCACCGTCTGGTCGGCCACCCAGGTCCCGCACATCCTGCGCGTCATGCTCGCCATGACGCTGGGCGTGTCCGAGAGCAAGATCCGGGTCATCGCACCCGACGTCGGCGGCGGTTTCGGCGGCAAGCTGCAGGTCACGCCGGAGGAAGTGCTCACCTTCCTGATGGCGCAGCGGCTCGGGCGTCCGGTCAAGTGGACCGAGACCCGTTCGGAGACGATGGTGTCCGGCCACCACGGCCGCGACCAGATCCAGAAGCTGTCGCTGGCGGCCACCCGCGACGGGCGGATCACCGGGCTCAAGGTCGAACTGCTCGCGGACATGGGTGCCTACCTGCGGCTGGTCACGCCGGGCGTGCCGATCCTGGGCGCGCTGATGTTCAACTCGATCTACAAGATCCCGGCGTACCACTTCAGCTGCACCAACGTGTTCACCAACAAGACGCCGACCGACGCCTACCGCGGCGCCGGGCGTCCGGAGGCCACCTTCGCCATCGAGCGGATGATGGACGAGCTGGCCGCCGAGCTGGGCGTGGACCCGATGGAGGTGCGGCGGAAGAACTGGATCGCCCACGACGAGTTCCCGTACACCACGGTGGCGGGACTGACCTACGACTCGGGCAACTACGAGGCGGCGACCGACAAGGCGGTGGACCTGTTCGGCTACACCGCGCTGCGCGAGGAGCAGGAACGCCGCCGTCGCGAGAACGACCCGGTCCAGCTGGGCATCGGCATCTCCACCTTCACCGAGATGTGCGGGCTCGCGCCCTCGCGGGTGCTGGGGTCGCTGTCCTACGGCGCGGGCGGCTGGGAGCACGCGTCGATCCGGATGCTGCCCACCGGCAAGGTCGAGGTCGTCACGGGCTCGTCCCCGCACGGCCAGGGGCACGTGACGGCGTGGAGCCAGATCGTGGCCGACCGGCTCGGCGTCCCGTTCGAGGACGTCGAAGTGCTGCACGGCGACACGCAGATCTCACCGCGCGGCATGGACACCTACGGGTCCCGGTCGCTGGCGGTCGGTGGCATGGCCGTCGTCGCGGCTGCCGACAAGGTCGTCGACAAGGCCCGGCCCGTCGCCGCGCACATGCTCGAGTGCTCCGAGGAGGACCTGGAGTTCGCCTCCGGGCGGTTCAGCGTCCGCGGCACCGACCGGGGCGTGGGCATCACCGAGGTCTCGCTCGCGGTCTTCGCCGCGCACGACCTGCCCGACGGGGTCGAGCCGAACCTCGACTCCGACGCCACGTTCGACCCGGAGAACTTCTCCTTCCCGCACGGCACCCACCTCTGCGCGACCGAGGTGGACACCGAGACCGGCGAGGTCAAGATCCGCAAGTACGTGTGCGTGGACGACATCGGCTCGGTGATCAACCCGCTGATCGTCGAGGGCCAGGTGCACGGCGGGCTCGCGCAGGGCATCGCTCAAGCGCTCTTCGAGGAGGCCGTCTACGACGAGACCGGCACGCTCACCACGGGCACGCTCGCCGACTACCTGGTGCCGTCGGCCGCCGACCTGCCCGAGTTCACGACCGACCGCACCGAGACCCGCGCGACCTCGAACGCGTTGGGCGTCAAGGGCGTGGGCGAGGCGGGGACCATCGCCTCCACGCCGGCGGTGGTGAACGCGATCGTCGACGCGTTGCGGCCGATGGGCGTCAACGACGTCGAGATGCCCTGCTCGCCGCAGCGCGTGTGGCGGGCGATGACCGGCGCCCGAGCGTCCGGTCAGACCGCGCCGGAGGCAGGCGGCGGACTCGGTTCGATGAAGCCCGAGGGAGGTGCCCAGTGATCCCGGCCCAGTTCGAGTACGTCGCGCCGTCGAGCGTCGACGAAGCGGTCTCCGCGCTCGCGTCGGCAGGCGAGGACGCCAAGGTGCTCGGCGGCGGGCAGAGCCTGCTGCCCGTGCTGCGGATGCGGATGGCCGATCCGAGCACGATCGTCGACGTCGGCCGCATCCCCGAGATGCGGGGCGTGCGCGAGGACGGCGACCAGCTCGTCATCGGTGCCATGACCACCCACCACGAGGTGCAGCGGGACCCGCTGATCCGGCAGCACGCCGAGCTGCTCTCGCTGGCTACCCGCACCGTGGCCGACCCGCAGGTGCGCCACCGGGGCACCTTCGGCGGCTCGCTGGCGCACGCCGACCCGGCCGGTGACCTGCCGGCCCCGGCGCTCGCGCTGGACGCGGAGATGGTCATCGCCGGCCCCTCGGGCAGGCGGACGGTCCCGGCCTCGGAGTTCTTCGTCGACTACTTCACCACCGCGCTGGAACCTTCCGATCTGCTGGTCGAGGTGCGGATGCCGAAGTGGACCGGGTGGAACGCCCACTACGAGAAGTTCAACCGGGTGGCCCAGGCCTGGTCGATCGTCGGCGTCGCCGCGGCGGTGCGGGTCTCCGGCGGCGCGATCGCCGAAGCGCGCATCGCGCTGACCAACATGGGCGCCACGCCCATCCGCGCCACGGGAGTCGAGCAGGCGCTGGTCGGCCAGCAGGCCACCGCCGAGGCCGTCCGAGCGGCGGCCCGGCACGCCACCGAAGGCACCAGCCCGGCCGGCGATGCCAGCGCGGACGTCGACTACCGCGAACACCTCGCCGAAGTGCTGACGGGTCGGGCGGTCCTGGCGGCAGCAGGAGCCTGATCGCGCTCGTCTGGTTCGGGTCTGGTGGCGTTCCTCCGGAATCGCCACCAGACCCGAATCGTTCTCGTTGGGCAGGAGTTCCCGTCCACGCTGAGCCGATCGGGCTACCGGCGCGCCGTCCGGCCTGGGAGGCTGGTGGGCGGACTGCGTTATAGCTTCAGACTCAACGACGGCTCTGCGCCTGAGCCGAGCACGGTCAACCAGGAGGACCTTCCAGTGGAGATGCAGCACACGTTCAGCGTTCCGGTGCCGATCGATGCGGCCTGGAAGGCGATGATCGACCCCGAACGGGTCGCTCCGTGCATGCCCGGCGCCACGCTCACCAAGGCCGAGGGCAACGAGTTCGCCGGCTCGGTGAAGGTGAAGCTCGGCCCAGTGACGCTGCTGTACAAGGGAACCGGTGTCTTCAAGGACGTCGACGAGAAGAACCGCCGCCTGGTCATCGATGCCAGCGGCAAGGACTCGCGGGGCAGCGGCACCGCTGCCGCGACCGTCGTGGTGAACCTGAAGGACGAGGGCGGCACGACCTCGGGCACCGTTGACACCGACCTCAAGGTCACCGGCAAGCCCGCTCAGCTGGGCCGCGGGCTGATCTCCGAGGTCGGCGGCAAGATCCTGAACCAGTTCGCCGACAACCTCGCCAAGAAGCTGGAGTCCGAGCAGGAGGCCCCGGCCGCGCAGGAGTCGAAGCCGGCGGCCGAGTCCTCGAGCACCGAGACCGCGAGCGGTTCCACCGGCAACGGCACCGCCGCCGCGGCGGGCACGTCGGCGAGCGGCGCCACCGTGGGGTCGGCGCGCAAGGACACCAGCTGGCGGGTCACCCCGGCCGGCGCGGACACGCCGAGCAGCCCCTCGGTCGCTCAGCCTTCCGCCAACGACGAGGCCATCGACCTGCTGGGCACCGCGGGCACCCCGGTCCTCAAGCGCGCGGCACCGGCCGCGATCGGCCTGCTGGTGGCGTTCATCGTGCTGCGCCGCTTCAAGAAGCGTCGCGCCCGCAAGCGCGGCTGACCCTCCCTCCGGGTGCGCCGCGGTCCTACCGCGGCGCACGGAGCCAGGGACCTCGGGGCCGCAGGAGCTTCCCGACCCGGGCCATGCGGTCGAGCCACCAGCGCTGCACGTCGGCGGGTGGTGTGGCGGCCGCGACGCGCGCCGGGTCGGGCTCCGGCGGCGTCGAGGGCACGGGCAGGAATCCCTGCTCGGGCAACAGCGGTTCCGCGACGACATCGCCCTCGAGCAGCGCCACCGTGCCCAGGCCGCAGGCGAACGGCAGTTCCGGCAGGGCACCGGCCAGCGCCAGCTGGGCGGACAGCCCCACGCTCGTCTCCACCGCCGAGGACACCACGCACGGCAGCCCGGAGGCCTCCGCGACCTGCAGCGCCCGGCGGACCCCGCCCAGCGGGGTCGCCTTGATGATCGCCACGTCGGCTGCGCCGGCCACCGCCACGCGCATCGGGTCCTCGGCGCGGCGGATGCTCTCGTCGGCGGCGATGCGCACCTCGACCCTGCGCCGCACGGCCGCCAGCTCCTCGATGCTCGGGCACGGCTGCTCGGCGTACTCCAGACCTCCAGCCGCCCCGTCGAGCTCGCGGAGGCGGCTCACGGCGGTGTCGACGTCCCACGCCGCGTTGGCGTCCACCCGGATCGCGCCGCCGGGTCCGAGCGCGTCGCGCACCGCCTCGACCCGTGCCAGGTCGTCGGCGGCCGACTGGCCCGGCTCGGCGATCTTGACCTTCGCGGTCCGGCAGCCCGACCTCGCCACGATCTGCGCCGCCGTCTCGGCCGGGACCGCCGGCACGGTGCAGTTGACGGGGATCCGGTCCCGCACCGGCTCGGGCCAGCCTTCCTCGCACGCCTCGAACGCCGCCTGCAACCACGGCACGGCCGCGGCGTCGTCGTAGTCCTCGAACGGGCAGAACTCCCCCCAGCCGGCGGGCCCCGACAGCAGCACGCCGCGTCGCACGGTGATCCCGCGGAAGCGGTTGCGCATCGGCAGTGCGTAGACCCGGACCGCGTCCAACGCCGCAGGATCGAAGCTCGCCATGCCCCAATCCTTTCAGCCCGGACCACCACCCGCGCCCCGGGTGACCACACCCCACGGGCCGCTGCCGACCCCACCCCGCCAGCGCCCCGCACCCCACGACCGGGCGACCGAACCCCGGAAAGCCGCGGTGATCGGAACTGGGCTCACCCGCGATCAGAATGGGAGAGCCTCGGCGTGATCGGACCCGGCTCACCGCGGCGATCCGGCCACCAACCTCACGGGGCGAGCCGCGGCTCGTAGTCGGGATCGCGTGGGGAGGAGACATGTCGCGCGAAATGTCCGGGTGTCCACGCAAGGGCCGTGCGGGCGAGTCGGGTGCTCTCGTGAGGTCTGGGGTGAGCAGCCGGCGAGCGGGACCTCGCCGTGGAGGGGGTTGCCGGAGGGGTGGTCGTGCGCTGGGCCGGGAGCGGTGGCCGTGGCTGTCGTCGCGCCGGGAGGCGTGGTCGGGCGGCCGGGCGCTGGGTGCGGGCGTGGTTCGCCGGCGCCCGTGGGTGGGGCGTGGCGGGGTGGGCGCCGGTGCGGTCACCGGTGCCGCGGGGGTTCCGGGTGCGTCAGGCGATGCTGGGGCGGCCGAGGTCGAAGACGTCGACCTCGAAGCGGGCCCACTGCTGGCGCAGCGACGTCACGCCGTGGTCGAGGATGTAGTTGAGCTCGCCCAAGGTCACCGGGAGCAGGGTGTAGACCTGGAGCTGCTCGTTGCCCTCCGGGTCGGTGAAGCGGGTGAACTCCGAGGGGAAGATGGGGTGACCGCTGGCCAGGACGCCGTGGAACTCCGTGCCCGGTAGCAGCGGCTGCTCGTTCGGGATGATCTGGTCGGGCACCAGGTAGGTCCGCTGCTGCACGAGCAGTTCCGAGGTCATGTCCACCAGGTGGCGAGCCGCCTCGGCCTGCTCCTTGTAGACCGTGCAGGCCAGCTCCTGGGCCGGTTCCGCGCCCAGCGGCTGGAACCGCAGGCCGCTGCTGATCACCGTCGTCAGATGGAGTTCCTCGAGGTAGAAGAACACCAGACCGTAGCCGCGGTTGCTGCCGTGCACGTTGGGCGGCTCGGCGCCCGTGGGCGTGCCGGCGTAGCGTTCCAGGTTCTCCGCGAGGCCGACGAAGCGGTGCGCACCGCCCATCGCCGGCCGTTCGTGCTCGGTTTCCATCCGATCTCCAGTGTCTTGCAGCCCGGACGCTGCGTTCGTTCATCGCAACGGTAGCCGTGGAGCAGCCGAACGCGGACCCCTTTTGAGTGACATCCGTCCGGGTATCACCCGGAGTTCCTCCTCACCCAGCGTCAGGCAGGGCCGGGCCAAGCAGGTCGTCGGCGTCCACGATCCGGTACGCGTACCCCTGCTCCGCGAGGAACCGCTGACGGTGTGCGGCGTAGTCGGTGTCCAAGGTGTCGCGCGAGACCACCGAGTAGAAGTGCGCCTGCTTGCGTTCCGCCTTGGGCCGCAGCAGCCTGCCGAGCCGCTGCGCCTCCTCCTGCCGAGACCCGAAAGTACCGGAAACCTGCACGGCTACCGAGGCTTCCGGCAGGTCGATCGAGAAGTTGGCGACTTTGGACACGACGAGGCGGTTGATCTCGCCCCGCCGGAACGCGTCGAAGAGCTCCTCGCGCTCCTTGTTCTTCGTCGAGCCCTCCACGATCGGCGCGTCCAACGCCTCGCCGAGCTCGTGCAGCTGCTCCAGGTAGGCGCCGATGACCAGGGCGGGTTCGTCCGGGTGCTGGTCGAGGATCGCCTTGACCACCGGAGCCTTGGTGCGCGCGGTCGCGCAGAGCTTGTAGCGGTCCTCGGCTTCGGAGGTGGCGTACTGCAGGCGCTCGTTGTCGGTGAGCGTCACCCGCACCTCGACGCACTCGGCCGGGGCGATCCAGCCCTGCGACTCGATGTCCTTCCACGGGGCGTCGTAGCGCTTCGGGCCGATCAGCGAGAACACGTCGCCCTCCCGGCCGTCCTCGCGGACCAGCGTGGCGGTCAGCCCGAGGCGACGGCGGGACTGCAGGTCGGCGGTCATCCGGAACACCGGCGCGGGCAGCAGGTGCACCTCGTCGTAGACGACCAGACCCCAGTCGCGGGAGTCGAACAGCTCCAGGTGCTTGTACTCGCCCTTGGACTTGCGGGTGATCACCTGGTAGGTCGCGATGGTGACCGGCCGGATCTCCTTCTTCTCACCGGAGTACTCGCCGATCTCCTCCTCGGTCAGCGAGGTCCGCTCGATCAGCTCCCGCTTCCACTGCCGGCCCGCGACGGTGTTGGTGACCAGGATCAACGTGGTGGCCGCGGCCTCGGCCATGGCCGCCGCACCGACCAGGGTCTTGCCCGCGCCGCAGGGCAGCACGACCACGCCCGAACCGCCGGCCCAGAACGACTGCACGGCCTGGCGCTGGTAGTCGCGCAGGCTCCAGCCGTCCTGCTCCAGCTCGATCGGGTGGGCCTCGCCGTCGACGTAGCCGGCGAGGTCCTCAGCAGGCCAGCCGACCTTCAGCAGCACCTGCTTGAGCCGCCCGCGCTCGCTGGGGTGCACCACGACGGTGTCGTCGTCGATGCGGGCGCCCAGCATGGGGGCGATCTTCTTGTTGCGCAGGACCTCCTCCAGCACTGCCCGGTCCACCGAGTTGAGCACGAGGCCGTGCGCGGGGTCGTTGACCAGTTGCAGCCGGCCGAACCGGCCCATCGTCTCCACGATGTCGACCAGCAGCGGCTGCGGCACCGGGAAGCGGGAGTAGCGGACCAGCCCGTCGACCACCTGCTCTGCGTCGTGCCCGGCGGCGCGGGCGTTCCACAGCGCCAGCGGCGTGATCCGGTAGGTGTGCACGTGCTCCGGCGCGCGCTCCAGCTCGGCGAAGGGTGCGATGGCGGTGCGCGCGTCGTCGGCGAGGTCGTGGTCGACCTCGAGCAGCAACGTCTTGTCGGACTGGACGATGAGAGGTCCGTCGGTCAAGGTGAGCGCTCCCTCGGGGTTCGGGCGGCGTTTGCGCAGGTGATCGGCACGATTCGTGGTCACCAGCCGGACTCCCGGCCCAGTATTCCACCCAGCCGGAACCGCCCCGGCCGGGTGCGGGCCGTGGAAGCGCCCGAAGTGACCCACATCGCCCGCGTGCCCACCGATCACCAGGTCGCGCGAGGCGCTGACGAGTGACGACGCCGTGCGGAGTGGGGCGCTTGGGGGATTGTGGTGGTGCGGGTCCGGTGGGAGCGTTTTCGCTGGTGATCTCGTCGGGTGTGGGGAGGTTCGATGACCGCGCAGGACGCAGGCGAGAGGCTGCGGCTGTTGGAGGCCGGGGCTTCCCCTGAAGCAGTGCTCGCACTCTTCGACTCGCTGCCCGCCGTGCGGGTCGAGGAGCTGGTGGGGACCTGGCGGGGGAACGGCATCCACACCGGGAACCCGTTGGACGGACTGCTGGAGCGCTTCGGCTGGTACGGCAAGCGGTTCGGCGGCCCGGAGGACGCGCACCCGCTGCTGTTCTCGACCAGCGGCGGCCGGGTGGTGAGCGTCAACCCGGCGTTCATGCCGGTCGGCACCCTGCTCAGCGTCGCCGACAAGGTGAAGAGCCCGGTGGTGGCGGCCCTGTTCCGGCGGCTGGTGCCCGTGGTGACCACGAACAAGCCACGCGCGCGACTGCGGGTGGTCGAGTACCGGGGCGTGTCCTCGGCGGCGATGGTCTACGACGCGCTGCCGATCTACGACCCGTTCCGCAAGGTCGACGACCACACCCTGCTGTGCGCGATGGACTTGCGGGGGCTCGACGCGCCGTTCCTGTTCGTCCTCCGCCGCGATGCCGCCTAACCAGGTGTTTTCCCGCTCTGGGTAGATTGCTCAAGGCGAACTCGACCACGGAGGACCAGTGACCTACCCACCGCGACCGGATCCCCACGGTGCGCAGTCCGGCCCGTACCCGGGAGGCTGGGGCACCGGTGGCGTGCACGGTCCCCAGGACTACCAGTACCCGCAGCAGGGTTCGGACGCGTTCTGGCGCCAGGTCGCGAGCAACCAGCCACCGCCACCCCCGCCGCAGAAGAAGCGCACCGGCCTGATCATCGGCATCACCCTGGGCGCCGCGCTGGTGCTGGTCGGTGGCATCGTCGCGATCTCGCTGGCCGTGATCGCGAGCAACCGGATCGAGGCGGGCGGCTGCATGTCGTTGCGCGACGAGCGCGGCGGCCCGATGGCCGCCGCCGACTGCGGTACGCCCGAGTCCGACTACGAGGTCGTCGACGTCCAGGAGGGCCGCAACCTCGCCGGCTGCGGCGACGACTACGTCAACTACGCCGACGGCACCACCTACTGCATCGTGCTCGACGTCCAGGCGGGCGACTGCCTGACGCCCTTCCAGCAGGACGAATCGGTGCTGCCGCTGAAGATCGAGTGCGCGAAGTCGGAGGACCAGGTCAGCAGGGTCGTCGGCGGCCAGGACCCGGGAGCGGCCTGCGAGGAGAACGAGGGCTACTACGTCTTCAGCCGCAAGACCGTCTGCTTCGGGGACGTCCAGGGCACCTGATCATTACTACCGCTAACGAAGTCGGTCTGCTGTGATGGGACCCGACATGGCGGCGAGGAGGCACTACGACATGGCTAGCGACGAGCGCACCGTCCGTGACATCACCCGGGGCCTGATGCGTGAGCTCGGGCTGACCACGGTGTTCGGCAACCCGGGCACCACCGAGGTCCCGTTCCTGACGGGGTGGCCCGACGACTTCCACTACGTCCTCGGGCTGCAGGAGTCCGTGGTGGTCGCGATGGCCGACGGCTACGCGCAGTCCCGCCGCCAGCCGGTGCTGGTCAACCTGCACTCGGCCGGTGGGGTCGGGCACGCGCTGGGCGCGGTGTTCACCGCCTACCGCAACCGCACGCCGATGATCATCACCGCTGGTCAGCAGACCCGCAGCTTGATGTTCGGCGAGCCGTTCCTCGGCGCCACCGAGGCGGCGAACTTCCCGAAGCCGTACGTGAAGTGGAGCTACGAGCCGGCCCGCGCCGCGGACGTCCCGGCCGCGCTGGTGCGCGCCTACCAGATGGCGACGACCCCGCCGTACGGTCCGGTGTTCGTGTCCATCCCGGCTGACGACTGGGACGAGCCCGGCGTCGAGGTCCCCGCGCGCCCGCGCACCCCGGGCTTCGCGCCCGACCCGGAAGCGGTCGCTGATCTCGCCGAAGCGCTGCGCGGCTGTGCACGTCCGGCGTTCGTCGCCGGCCCGGCGGTCGACGCCGACGGCGTCGTGGACGAGATGGTGCGGCTCGCGGAGAAGACCAAGGCGGCCGTGTACGCGCCGCCGATGTCGCCGCGCTGCTCCTTCCCGGAGGACCACCCGTGCTTCGCCGGGTTCCTGCAGCCCGAGCAGCGGCTGCTCAGCCAGGAGCTCTCCGGCTACGACCTGGTCGTGGTGTGGGGCGCCCCGGCGTTCACCTTCCACGTCTACCGGGGTGAGGCGGAAGCCTCGCTGCCGGAGTTGTTCCTGGTCAACGACGACCCCGACGTGCTGGCGCGGGCCCGTTCCGGGCGCGGCGTGATGAGCACGATGGCGCACGCGGTTCCCCAGGTCAACGCGCAGCTGGAGGACGTGGAGCGGCAGGCTCCGACGACGATGGTGCGGCCGGAGAAGCCCGCCGCGAGCACGCCGATGACCGCCTCCTACGTCTTCGACACCATCGTCGATCAGCTCCCCGCGGACGCCGCGGTCGTCGAGGAGGCGCCGAGCCACCGCAACGACCTGCACGAGTTCTTCCCCGTCCGCTCCACCGACGGCGGGTTCTTCACCGGCTTCTCCGGCGCGCTGGGCTACGGCGTCGGTGCCGCGGTCGGGGTCGGCATGGCCGACCCGACGCGGCGCACGGTGGCGCTGCTCGGTGACGGGTCCAGCATGTACGGGATCCAGTCGCTGTGGACGGCGGTGCGCGAGCAGACCCCGGTCACCTTCGTGATCATGGACAACTCGCGCTACGCGGCGGTGGCGGTGCTCGGCGAGGCCGCCGGCGGCAGCAAGCTGCCCGGCGTGGACCTCGGCGGCATCGACTTCGTGGCGCTGGCGTCCAGCCTCGGCTGCCCGGCCAAGCTCATCCAGACCCCGGAGGAGCTCTCCGAGGCCCTGCCGGAGGAGTTCGCCGGGAAGCAGGGACCCAGTCTCCTCCACGTCAAGGTCGACCCTGGGCAGAGGTTCTTGTACTGATCCTTCCTGCTGGGCGGTGCGGGTGGCGGAACCTCAGCCGCCTGGCTCCGGGCGCGGCTCCTGCTGTGTGCCGATGCACGTCGCGGCGTTCTCGCCAGACGTCGTCTGCGAACCCGCGGCGGTTCCGGCTGCGATGCTGGTGCTCCCAGCTCGCGGCTTCGCCGTTGGCGCTGGACACGGGTTCTCGACGCACCTTGCTTGGCGCGGCGGGTGGCGGGGGCTGCATGGGTGCGTGAACACGAAGGAGGGCGGCTCCGGAGGTTTTCCGGGGCCGCCCTCCTTCGTGGTGTCAGATCAGAGGATCTGGGTGGTTTCCGCTGCTGAGGCGGGAGCGGGGTTCGCGCTCTTGACGTCGAGGAGGCGGGCCACCTCGCTGCGCAGGTGCACGAACGTCTTCGACTCGCGGGTGGTGATCTGGTCGCGGTCGCGGCCCAGCGGGATCTCCAGGTCCTTGACGATCGTCGCCGGGGACTTCGACAGCACGAAGACCCGGTCGGCGAGGTAGATGCTCTCGTCGATGTCGTGGGTGACCAGCAGGACCGTGCTCTCGAACTGCTTGCGCACCCGCAGCAGCAGGTCTTCGAGCTCGAAGCGGGTCTGGGCGTCGACCGAGGCGAACGGCTCGTCCATCAGCAGCAGCGCTGGGCGGCAGGCCAGCGCTCGGGCGATCGAGACCCGCTGCTGCATGCCGCCGGAGAGCTGCCACGGGTACTTCTTCGCCGCGGCTGCCAGGCCGACCCACTCCAGCACCTCGTCGGCGCGCTCCCGGCGCTCGGTGCGGCCGATGCCGCGTGCTTGCAGCGGGAACTCGACGTTGGCGCGGACCGACTTCCACGGGAACAGCGAGCGGCTGTAGTCCTGGAACACCACGGCCAGGTCGCTGGGCACGCCGTCGACCGGCTCGCCGTGCAGCTTCACGTCACCGCTGGTCGGCTTGATCAGGCCGGAGATGCCCCGGAGCATGGTCGACTTGCCGCAGCCGGAGGGACCGACGATGCACGCGAGCTCACCGGTGCGGACCTCGAAGGTGAGGTCAGAGATGGCCTGGTGCCCGTTCGCCCCGCCGTAGCGGTGACCGAGTCCGGAGACGTCCAGCATCGTGTTCGTTCGGGTCATTGGTCAGCCTCCGACAACTTGGTCCGCCGACGCCTGCGAGGGCTGCCACCGCAGCGCACGGCGTTCCACCACGAGGAGCAGGGTGTTCAGTACGTATCCGAGGACGCCCAGCAGGACGATTCCCGCCCACATCGCCGGGAAGTCGAACTGGCGCTGGTCGAACATCAGCCGGTAGCCGATGCCGCTGGTGGACCCCACCAGTTCCGAGACGACCATCAGCACCAGCGACAACGACAGGCTGACCCGCAGGCCGGCGAAGATCTTCGGCGTCGCCGCGGGCAGCACCACGCCGGCGATCCACTGCGCGCGCGGGATCCGGAACGAGCGAGCGGTGTCGATCTTGACCTGGTCCACCGAGCGGACGCCGTCGACGGTGTTGAGCAGGATCGGCCACACGACGCTGAACACGATGACGCTGATCTGCATCGACGAGCCGATGCCCAGCAGCACGATGAACACCGGCACCAGCACCGGGGACGGGATGGCGCGCATGAACGCCATCAGCGGCCCCACGTAGTCCAGCAGGTTGCGGGAGCGGCCGAGCAGCGTTCCCAGCGCCACACCGAGGGCCGCGGCCAGCAGCCACCCCAGCGCGACCCGGCCGAGGCTGCCGAGCATGTCGCCGGTGGCCTCGGAAGTCAGGAACAGCGCCTCCGGCGGTCCGGAGAACCACTTCTGCCCGGCGGTGGCCAGGATCTGGCTCGGCGCGGGGAAGAAGGGGTGCTGCGCGAGCTGGGTCACCAGTTCCCACAGCAGCACGACCGCGATGAACACGAACCACTGGTGGAGAAAACTGCGCGTCTTGTTCACAGCGCACCCCGCAACTCAGGTCCCAGTGGGTTCACGATGTCGATTCCCGGGGCTCCAGGAGAACCGGGGATGAGGTGGCCCGTCACACTGCCTCCCGATCGACCGTGCTCCACGCCAGGCCGCGCTTGTGCACCGCTTCCAGCGCCTCGTTGATGAGGTAGCCGACGATGCCCGCGACGATCGTCCCGGCCAGCACCAGGTCCATCCGGCCGGCACCGGTCGAAGCGTCGAGCACGAAGCTGCCCAGCCCGGAACCGCCGCCCGCCAGGAACTCGGTGCTGACGACGAGGATCAGCGCCACCGAGGCGGACATCCGGATGCCGGTGAGCACGAACGGCGCGGCGTTGGGCAGCAGCACGGTGAACATGGTGCGGGCCCGGCCGAAGCCGAAGGACCGCGCGGTGTCCACCATCACCGGGTCGACCTCGTCCAACGCGTAGATCGTGTTGAACAGGATCGGCCACACCGCCGCGTACACCGCGAGCGTGATCTTGGTTTCCGGGCCGGAGCCGACCAGCACGATGGCCAGCGGGATCAGCGCCACCGAGGGGATCGGCCGGAGGAACTCGATGATCGCGCGGGTGGCGATCCGGATGCCGCGCACGCTGCCCAGCAGGAGCCCCAGCGGCACGGCCACGGCGATCGAGATGCCCAGGGCGATGGCCCAGGCCAGCACGCTCGCGATGAGGTCGAGCAGGAAGGAGGGGTCGCCGAGCAGTTCGACGAACTTGGTCAGGACCACCGTGGGCGGTGGGAAGTACTGGGGGTCGACGAGCCCGGACCTGCTGAAGGCTTCCCACAACAGCAGGAAGCCCAGCAGGCCGAGCAGACCCCGGAGTGTTCTGGTCATGTCCCGATCAGCTCTGCGGCGGTTGGACGATCATGCTCGCCACGTCGACGTCCTTGGTGATGTAACCGAATTCCAGCATCAACCGCGGGATGCGCTGCAAGCGGGTGGCGTCTGCCTGGGCGTTCAGCTTCAGCAGTGTGATGATGGACGCAGTTTCCCGGTCGATCTTGGCGAACTTGGGCAGCAGCGGCTCGATCTTGGCGCGATCCTGCGACTCGGCGACCGCGGAGGTCATCGCGCGCTGGAACGCCGCGACCGTCTTCGGGTTGTCCTCGGCGAACTGGGCGTTGGAGACGTAGCCGCCCAGCGGCAGGTCCTCCAGCGGGCCGGTCGCGGTGTCGAGCACCGGCACGGCCCCGGCGTCGCGCGCGGCGAGCGTCAGGAACGGCTCCACCACGAAAGCGGCGTCGACCTGACCGGACTTGAGCGCGTTCGGCATGTTGATGAAGCCCAGCGGCACCATCTGCGCCCTCTCGTAGGGCACCTTGTTGGCCTTCATCGCGGCCTTGACCATCAGCTCCGAGATGGTGCCCGGACCGGAGATCGCGATCCGCTTGCCGGCCAGGTCCTCCGGGGTGCGCACCCCGGAGTCCGGCGAGGACATGATCAGACAGCTGTTGGGCACCGCGGACATGCAGTCGGCGACGATCTTGAGGTTGGCCACGCCCTTGGCCTGGGCCGCGAAGATCGGCACGTAGCTGGAGAACGTGATGTCGTAGTCGCCGCCGATGGTGCTGTTGAGCGCGGCGCCGCCGTCGGAGGCGGTGACGATCTCGACCTCGAGGCCCTCGCGCTGGAAGTGGCCGGCCTCCACGGCCAGGTACAGCGGGGCGAGTTCCGCGGTGGGCAGCGCGCCGACGCGCAGCTTGGCCTTCTCCACCTTGCCGTTGCCCGACTGCTGCTGCTCCGCTCCGCCGAGCAGCCCGCAACCGCTGGCCCCCATCAGCGCTCCCGCGGTGGCGACGCCTCCGGCGAGTGTGATCAGGTCCCGGCGGGTCAACGGACTGTTCGTGCGACGCATTTCGTTTCCTCCTGGCATGGCGGGGTGCGGCCCGTGGGGCCTGCGGATGGAGCGACTTGCGCGTACCGAGGCGGCTGCGGCCGGGAGGGTGGGGGTTCGTGCGCTGGGGGCTCCGAGGTGGTGGTGGCGACCGCCCTGCACGCCCTGTGGCCTCCGGATCACCGGCTGCATCGGTGCCTGGAGAACTCTAGATATCCGATCAGGGGGCGACAACGGGCCGTGATGCGCTCGTTGTGACCTGTCAACCCTCTGTGTGTCACTGGCCACCCATTCGCGGAAGCAAAGAACACGAAGCGTGTCTCCCACATCGCGAACGAGTGAGGTTCTGGTGAGAACCGGCACGTTCACGGCCTATGACGACGAAAGCCGCAGACCTCTCGACGGGGTCGAGGTGTCTGCGGCTCGCGGTGGTCTCCGTGGCGGTTTCCGGACAGCTCCGCGCTGCGTGCGCCAGGTTCGGATCAGCTCTGCGTCGGAGGGGAACGGCGCCGGGCTCATCCCGGGGAAGGCCCGGCCCTCAGTCCTGCGGCTGAGATCAGGCCGGCGACGGCGGCACGATCATCTTGGCGACGTCGACTTCCTTGTCCAGGAAGCCGAAGTCCTTCATCAGGCGCGGGACCCGCTGCAGGCGGGTGGCGTCGGCGCGCGAGTTGAACTTGAGCAGCGAGATGATCGCGGCGGTTTCCTCGTCGATCTTGGCGAACTCCGGCAGCAGCGGCTCGATCTTGGAGCGGTCCTGCGCCTCGGCCACGGCACGGTCCATCGCACGCTGGAACGCGGCCACCGTCTTGGGGTTCTCCTGCGTGAACTTCGCGGTCGCGCCGTAGCCGGTCAGCGGCAGGTCCTCCAGCGGGCCGGTGTTGGTGTCGGCCACTGGGACCGCGCCGCTGGCGCGCGCCGCCTGGGTGAGGAACGGCTCGGTCAGGATCGCCGCGTCCACCCGGCCCTGCTGCAGCGCAGCCGGCATGTTGATGAACGGGATCGCGGCGAACTCGCACTTGGAGAAGTCCACGCCGTAGGCCCGCATGGTGGCTTTGACCAGCAGCTCCGAGATCGTGCGCGGGCCGGAGATGGCGATGGTCTTGCCCGCCAGGTCCTGCGGGGTGCGGACCTTCGAGCTCGGCGAGGTCATGATCGTGGTGGTGTTCGGCGCACCCGCGCCGCAGTCGGCCACGATCTTCAGGTCGGCCACGCCCCTGGCCTGAGCTGCGAAGAAGGGCACGTAGCTGGCGTAGGTGATGTCGTAGTCGCCACCGATGGTGCTGGTCAGGGCCGCGCTGCCGTCCGAGGTCGTGACGATCTCGACCTCGAGGCCCTCTTCCTTGAAGATGCCGTTGCGCACGGCCAGGTGCAGCGGTGCGAGGTCGGTCACCGGCATGGCTCCGACCTTGAGCTTCGCCTTCTCGACCTGGCCGTCGCCGCCACCCGCCGATTGCGAGCCGCCGAGCAGTCCGCAACCGCTGGCCCCCATCAGCGCCCCCGCGGTCGCCGTGCCACCTGCGAGTTTGAGCAGCCCTCTGCGCGACATAGCGCGGCTGGCCAGGGTCATCGAGTCCTCCTTGCGAACGCACGACATGGCGCGCCGGGCGGCGTGCACTCCGCTGGCTCGGCGCGGACAACCCCGCACAGGATCCCGCAGGTGCCGCTGTGCACTGTGGACTTGGCCACGACCTTCGACTGAGGCGCCGGAGCGGGCCGGTCGTCATACTCGAGTGCCGTGACAGGTGGGGTGCACAAAGGACTGTAGAGGTTTGAACTATCTGCTTACAACTGGGCGTAACTAAGCATGGGTCACACGTTTGGCCCAGCTGTTGTCCAAAGCACTCTGAAGAGTGACGGACGCCCGTATCGGGGGCCTGACTTGTGACGCCGGGTTAAGTATAGTCTCGCCCGTCGAGGTGACTGGCCTCTGCTTCGGGGGAATGCACGTTGTGACCAGGGAGTGTGATGGCAAGCCCGGCTGACAGAGTCTGGGTCTGCGGAAACTCGATCAGCGAGGTGACGTGGACCCGCTCGTGGGTACCCGATGCGACTGCGTCGGTTCGCGGGCACACTCCCGGCACGATGATCTCCACCGCCACGGCCAGGCAGGGCAGCTAGCCGTGGCGGTTCCGCACATGTCCGCCGCAGCGCAGGAAACAGGGATGCTCAACAACGACCCCGCTACCGCAGCCGGTGCAGCCGATCCGGCTGCTACCCGGACCAAGAAGTGGTGGCTGCGCAACTGGCGCCTCCGGTACAAGATGGCCGCCGTCCTGCTCGTGCCGACCCTCGCCGCGCTGGGTGTCGGCGGGGTCCGCATCTACGAAGGCCTGAACACCCAGTCCCAGATGCAAACCATCGTCGAGCAGGTCGAACTGGCGCAGCAGGCCTCCAACCTCACGCACGAGCTGCAGCGCGAGCGGGACTTCGCGATCGTCCTGACCACAGCCAACGGCGGGAGCGCGGGAAGCGACTACGAGGCGCAGGCGAAGCGCGTCGACACCGCGGCTCAGCAGGTGCGGGCCTTCGAGTCGCAGCTCGACGGGTTCAACCCCGAGGTCCGCTTCGCCTACCAGAGCGCCGAGCACCGGCTCAGCAGCCTCCCCGCGCTGCGCGGCACCGTCGGCAGCGGCTTCACCAGCCCGCAGACGATGATCGCCTACAACTCGGTGATCGACACGCTGCTGTCCATCAACAACCAGGTCGCCAACTCTGCGGCCAACACCGCCACCGCGCAGACCGCTCGCGCGGCCGACTCCCTCGGCCAGGCCAAGGAGCAGCTCGCGCGGCAGCGTTCGATCCTGCTCAGCGCTTCGCTGAGGAACCAGTTCCTGACCGGTCAGTCCGAGCAGATGCGCACCGCCGATGCTCGCTACGAAGCGGCCTACGGCGAGTTCGAGTCCGCGGCCACCCAGGAGCAGCGCTCCCTGTTCGCCGAGCGCGTGGCCGGTGCGGCGATCGACCGCACCGAGCAGATGGAGCAGAGCGCCCTGATCGCCTACGAGAACGATCAGCAGGACCAGAACCTCGGCGTCTCGCCCGCCGACTGGGGCCAGCAGTCCGGCCAGCGCACCGACCTCGTCCGCGAGGTCGAGTCCGATGTGCTCGACGACCTGCACTCCGACGCCACCGCGCTGTCCGACTCGGCCACCTGGACGCTGATCCGCGACTCCGCGCTGGTGGCGCTGCTGCTGATCGTGGCCTTCGGCGTGGCGACCTTCATCGCCCGCTCGATGCTGCGGCCGCTGCGCACGCTGCGCTACAGCGCGCTGGAGATCGCGCAGCAGAGCCTGCCGGACGCGATCAACCGGGTCACCGAGAGTCCGAGCGCCTCGCAGCAGACCACGGTGCCGACCGTGCCGGTCTACACCGACGAGGAGATCGGCCAGGTCGCCCGCACCTTCGACGCGGTGCACCAGCAGGCGCTGCGGCTGGCCGTCGAGCAGGCCATGCTGCGCAACAACGTCAACGACCTGTTCGTCAACCTCGCCCGCCGGTCGCAGACGCTGGTGCAGCGCCAGCTGGCGCTGATCGACCGCCTGGAGCAGGACGAGCAGGACCCGGACCAGCTCTCGAGCCTCTTCGAGCTGGACCACCTGGCCACCCGCATGCGGCGGAACAACGAGAACCTGCTGATCCTCGGCGGCACCGACCTCACCCGGCGCACGATGCGGCCGGTCCCGCTCAACGAGGTCCTCGGCGCCGCGGTCTCCGAGGTCGAGCAGTACGCGCGGGTCGCCGTGGTCGACGCCCCGGAGCTGGCCTTGCAGGGCCGCGTGGTCAACGACTTCGTGCACCTCGTCGCCGAGCTGCTGGAGAACGCCACGGTGTTCTCCAACCCGGACACCGAGGTCACCGTCCGCACCGCCTACCGCCGCCAGCAGCTGGTCATCGAGATCCGCGACCGCGGCGTGGGCATCGACGCCGGTGAGCTCGACGAGATCAACGAGCGGCTGGTTCGGCCGCCGGACATCGACGTCGCGGTCTCCCGCCGCATGGGCCTGTTCGTGGTCGGTCAGCTGGCCCGCAGGCACAACATCCAGGTCGAGCTCGACAACAACGAAGGTCTCGAGGGGGGCGTCACCGCCACCGTGCGCCTCAGCGGCGAGCTCGTCGTGCAGCTCACCCCGGACGGGCCGGTGCCGATGCCCGACATGCCGCGCACGGTGCAGCCCGAGGAGCGCGGTTCGCTCACCGAGACCGGCACCCAGCTGGGGCTGGCCGCCGCCTTCGGCGGTCGCTCCCCGGCGGGCGCCAACGGTCAGCAGCCGAGCCTCGACGCGCCCACCCACCGCGCGGACCTGCCGAGCTTGAGCGGTTCGGAGCAGGCGACCTCGTTCACGACGATGAACCAGGCGGCGGCCGACTCGGACGCTTCCCTGCCAGGTGCCGCACCGTTCCCGGGCCAGGACGCCTCCGGTGGTCCGGGGGGCGACGACTCGAACCTGCCCGCGCAGTACTCCGTGACGATGTCCTCCGGCGATGCGTTCGGTGCTACGAGCGTCCCCCAATGGGAGGATGACGCCCGGGCGCCCCACGACGACGGTGTCGGGGCGGAAGCCTGGCCGGACATCGACCCGGGCTTCGACGGGCAGTGCGGTGCGCCGTCGGAGACCTCCTCGACCGACCTGTTCCACAGCCCGTTCGAGGCGGAGAAGTCCCACTTCGCCCCGTCCCAGCCGTTCGGCTCCGAGACCAGCCCGAACGGCTTCAGCGGAGGCTTGAACGGGAACGAGCCCGACAGCGGCTCCTTGAACGGCAACGGCCTCAACGGCGGTGGGATCGGCACGGCCTTCGGCGGCAGCTTCGAGGGCGCCCCAGGGAACGGAAGCCGGTCCGAGTCGGCGTCGGAGTCCTGGGAGTCCGAGAACGCATCGCTGCGGGAGACCTCCGGTCCGGAACACCCGGGCTTCGACGGCGGGTCGACGGCTTACGCCGACGACGAGCCGAGGGAGTCCTGGGACGTGGACGATGCGCCTACCCAACGCCTGCCGATCTACGAAGCCGTGCTCTCGCAGTGGTTCCGCGAGTCCGACGTCGAGGACTCCAGCCCCGCCGCTGCCCCCAAGCCCGCCGAACCGGACGGCGCCGAGTCGACCTCGGCGCAGGAACCGGTCGTCGACGAAGTTCCGCGCACCACCACGCCCGACCCGGGCTGGGGTCAAGCGGACGTCGGTTGGAAAGCCGCCGAGGCGCTCCTGCAGACCCCCGAGGTCCAGGAGACCACCGCGGCCGGACTTCCCAAGCGGGTCCCGAAGACCAACCTCGTGCCCGGCTCGGCAGCACCTCGCTCCCCGCAGACGCCCCGCCGCAAGCCCGCCGCCCCGCGCTCGGCTGATGCCGTGCGCGGTCGGATGGCGAACTTCCAGCAGGGTGTCCACCGGGGCAGGCACGCCAAGTCCGAACCGGCTTCCACCGAACTTCCCCGCTCGAATCCGAGCCGTCCCGAGGAGCAGGAGTGAACGGGTCCGTGCAGCAACCGATGAGCAGCAACAGCTTCAGTTGGCTGATCACCGACTTCGTGCGTCGGGTACCCGGCGTGGCGCACTCGGTGGTCGTGTCCGCGGACGGTCTGCTGCTGGCCGGTTCCCAGGGCTTGCCGCGAGACCGCGCCGAGCAGCTTTCCGCCGTGGCGTCCGGTCTGGTCAGCCTCACCCAAGGTGCAGCGCGCTGCTTCGAAGCCGGTGAGGTGACCCAGACCGTCGTCGAGATGGAGCAGGGCTACCTGTTCCTGATGTCGATCAGCGACGGCTCGTGCCTGGCCGTCCTCGCCGCGCCCAACGCCGACATCGGCCTGGTCGCCTACGAGATGACCCTGCTCGTGGAGCGGGTCGGTCGTCAGCTCACGCCGGAACTGCGCGCGCAGCTGCAGGGAATGGGGCGCCGGTGATTCCGGCCGGGGAGAGCTGAGGGGAGCTGACCATGAACGCCGGTTCCGAGCCCAGCTGGGACGGTGACCTGTTCCGCCTCTACAACAAGCGGCTGAGCGCGGAGTCCTGGCAGGACGACTTCGTCGACGACACCCGGTCCGGGCAGGAGGGCGACTCCGTCGGCGGGTACGACCGCGCGCTGTTCGGCGGCCCGGGTGCCGACCTCTTCGGGTCGGGCGGATACGGCGACGCTCCCTCGGGCGCGCAAGGCGCCCAGCAGCAGAACGCGTGGGGTCAGGACTCCCGCGCGTCGCAGGAGAACTGGGGGTCCCAGGACCGCGGTGCTCCGACGCCGCGTCCGCGCTCGGACGGTGGTCCGCCCTCGGTGTCGATGCCGTCCATCTCGCAGTCGATGTCCCCGATCTCGCAGTCCATGCCGTCGATCTCCGGCTCGATGCCGGCGATCCCGCCGATGGACGACGGGGAGGCCGAGGACAGCGGCGGTTCACTCGTTCGGCCGTACGCCCGCACTCGGGGGCGCACACGCACCGATTATGATCTTGCTATCGAGACGTTGGTAAGCACCAGCGAACGCGGTCGCAACCAGGCGACCCAATCCCGGCCCGAGCACCGCTCGATCTCCGAACTGTGCCTGGAGGCCCGTTCGGTCGCCGAGGTCGCCGCTCACCTGCGGCTGCCGCTCGGCGTGGTGCGGGTGCTGATCGGCGACATGGCCGACACCGGGCTGGTTCTGATTCACGACAGTGGCATGGTCGTCGGTGATCGGCCGTCCATGGAGTTCTTGGAGAGGGTGCTCAGTGGGCTTCGCAGGCTCTGATCCCCGGTCGCAGCAACCGAGCAACCAGAAGACCTCGACGAAGATCGTGGTCGCCGGTGGTTTCGGCGTCGGGAAGACGACGTTCGTCGGGTCGGTCTCCGAGATCGTCCCGTTGACGACCGAAGCGGTCATGACCGAAGCGGTCATGACCGAAGCGAGCGTCGGCGTCGACGACCTGACGGCCACGCCCGGCAAGGTCACCACGACCGTCGCGATGGACTTCGGCCGCGTCTCGCTCGACTCGGACCTGATCCTGTACCTGTTCGGCACGCCCGGCCAGCACCGGTTCTGGTTCATGTGGGACGACCTGGTGCGGGGTGCGATCGGCGCCGTCGTGCTGGTCGACACGCGGCGGCTGGCGGACGCGTTCGCCTCGATCGACTTCTTCGACGACCGGGGACTGCCCTACATCGTCGCGGTCAACACCTTCGACGGGGTCACGCACCACCGCATGGAGGACGTGCGCGAGGCCCTGACCATCGCCGACTCCGTCCCGATGATCACCGTCGACGCTCGCGACCGGGAGTCGACGAAGAACGCGCTCATCACGCTGGTCCAGCACGCGATGCGCCAGCGGCTCGCCACCTCGCACTGAGGCGGTCCGGTCACTCCTCGACGAGGGCGACCGACGTGATCCGGTGCAGCGGGAAGCCGCCCACCTCGCCGCTGACGGCGTCCTCGGCGCGCAGCACACCGCCGCCGACGCTGATCGGGCGGACCACGTGCTGGCTGCGCGTCCCGTGGGTGTCGACGAACCCCAGCCAGAGGTTGCGCTCCTCGGCCGCGGCTCGGCGCAGCAGCGCGAGCGTGGCCTCGGCGCTCGGCCGCCCGCGTTCCGGGACCACCGCGCGGCCCCGTCGGGTCGATCCGGCGAGGTCGTTGGCGCGCAGCTGCGTGACCATCGCCGCCAGCTGCTCGGTGCCGGGCACCGGCGGCCCGTAGGACGCGCGCTGCCGGGTCTTGCCGCGGGTGCGCCGCCCGCTCGCGCGCAGGTCCAGCACGTTGCCGTCGGGTCCTTCGGCGACCGGCGCGAACCCGGCCGCGCGCAACCCGTCGACCAGGTCCGCCAGCGGCAGCGGGCTGATCAGCACGGTCGGCGCGATGCGCCGCAGCTCCAGCTCCTCGCTGGCGGGAGTCGCCAGCACTTCGGCCAGCACCACCGGGTCGTCGCAGCGCAGGAAGGCCGCAGCGGTGCCGGCCCGGAGCTTGCCGTGGCGACGGGCCACGTCGTCGACCAGGTAGGTCAGCGCCTGCGGGACCGGCGTCTTCGACCGGTCGCGGAACAACGCGTGCAGGTCGTCGGCGGCGTACCCGGCGTCCAGCGCCCGCCGCACGCTGCCCTCGCTGACCCGGTAGACCGTGGCGCTGCCCGCCGACTCGACGTCGGCGACCAGCTTGAGCTCGGCGGCCAGGTCCGGTTCCAGCCGCCCGGGGGCGACGACCGTCAGGTCCGCCTGCACCAGCACGTGGTCCAGCGGCTCCGGCAGCACCTCGGCGAGCCGGTGCGCGGCCTCGGAGGGACCGTCGTAGAGCAGCGCCCGACCGGCGGTGGTCATCGCGTCCAGCGCGACGATCCCCAGCGTGGTGGCCTCCGACAGGGTCCAGCGCACCAGGTCGTCGCGCAGTCGGCCGGCGTGCCGGGGCGCGCGCCAGGCCAGCACGGTGGCCACGTCGTCCGGGCGGGCCCCGCAGCCACCGGGGAGCTCGTCGAGGTAGTCGAGGATGCGGCGGCGGTCCTTCGGCGCCAGCGGCCTGCTCAGCTCGTCCGACAGCGGGCCGATCAACCGGTCCTTCTCGTCGCGGGCGCCCGTCAGGCCGGGCAGCCGGGGCAGTTCCAGCCACGCCGCGGCCAAGGTCGCCCAGCGCTGCTCGACGGGGGAGGCCAGCCAGGTGTCGGAGGAGATCGTCGGCAACCACCGCGGCTCGGCGTCCTCGGTGCGGTCCAGCAGACCGGCGGCGACGGCCACCTCCACCAGCAGCGACATCTGCTGCTCCTCGACCTCGAGGGTCTTGGCGGTGCGGCGCAGGTCGCGGACGCCGACGCCGCCTGAGCGCAGCACGTCCGGCGGGTCCGCTTCCCAGGCGTGCAGCAGTTCTTCGACGTGCCGCAGCAGCTCCAGCGCGGCACCACCGGCGGTGCTGTCGACCCGCTCGCGGTCGGTCTGGACGAGCTCTGGTGCCGGTTCCTCGGGTTCCACCTCGCCCATGGGGTGGTCCCCGCGCACCGCGAACGCCAGCTGGCGCGGGAGTTCCACCGTCTCGGTGTCGCGGCGCAGCAGCAAGCCCTTGGCGAGCAGGCGTTGGACCGGGTTGGTCGCCTGCTCGAGCGTCACGTGCGCGGAAGCGTCCTTGGTGCGGCCGATGGGGGAGCCGTCGGCGAGCTTGCCGACCAGCCGCCGCTCCTCCTCGTCCATCTCGGCCAGCGCGGCCTTCGCCGTCACCTCGGTCAGCTCGTCGGACGGCCGTCCGAGGCCGCCGGGGAAGGTCGGCAGCACCTCGCGCGCGGTGCCGGCGATCTCCAGGGCGTCGTCCTCGCCCCACACCAGCGCCAGGTCGCGCAGCTCGGCCACCGTCCGCCGGACCCGCTGGACCGTGACCTCGGAGCCCAGCACCTCGGCGACCGCGTCCAGGGTCACCGGCTGCCGGTCGGCGTCGAGCAGGACCAGCGCCTCCACAGTGCTCAGCGCGAAGGAGTTCAGCTCCTCGCAGGCGCGGGCCACCGACGACCGCTGCTCGACCCGCGCGCCGAGCACGGACAGGTCGGCGGGCGGCGGCGTCGCCAGGTCCGGACGAGCGCGCAGCAGCGCGACGAGCTGCTCGTCGCTGCGGTCGCGCAGCCAATTTCCCACTGGAGGCATCACGCCCACGATACCGAGTGGGTCACCCAACCCCGGTGCGCTGAGCACTCCGCACGTCGCGCCGGGCGACAGGGGCCCACCCGGTGACGTCGCTGGGCACGGGGGAGGCGCGTTGTGCAAGCTCCGACACCCTTGGGTGAGTTCGGCCGCTCCGATCCGGCAAACTGGTGGTGCCCGTAGCTGGAACGCACAGGAGGACGACGTGGCCGGCAAGAAGAAGAAGGACCGCATCGACCCGAGTTGGCCGCAGGTCGGTGACGGGGAGCACCCGGTCAGCGAGCTGGTGGCCGACAAGCAGGGTGCCTTGTCGCCGTTCGGGGACACCACGTTCCCGCTCAACGAGGACACCGTCCCGTACGAGCACCCGGTCACGGTCATCAACAAGTGAGCCAGCCGCCGAACCGGCGCTCGCCGGTTCGGCGTCCCGCCTCCGTCGAACGAGGCCTGTCAAGGCTGACCCACGAGTAACCCACCGGATCTAGCTCACAGGCGGGAAAGTTCTAGTCTTTTTCGTGCTGGGTGAAGTTCCGGTCGCTGAGCGGGTCCGAGGGGCTTGCGTCTCGGATCGGCGATCTGCTTCAGCGGCCCGCTGAGGGGCGCCGAAGAACCGCACCCACGTCCACAGCCGTTCGCTCGACAGGGGTGTGCCAATGCCGGTTCCAGGTCCTGGGTACTCGATCACCGTTCGCGTCGAGGCTCCGCCGTCGACGACCGCGGCCGGCGACCTCACCAGCGCGATCGGCCGCGCTGGCGGCGTCATCACGGCGTTCGACGTGGTCGAGTCGCACGCCGACCGCATCGTCGTCGACATCACCTGCAACGCGCTGTCGGCCGACCACGCCGGCGAGGTCACCGAGACCATCGAAGCGCTGCCGGGCGTCCGCGTCCGCAAGGTCTCCGACCGGACCTTCCTGGTCCACCTCGGCGGCAAGATCGAGGTCAACTCCCGCGTCGCGCTCGCCAACCGCGACGACCTCTCCCGCGCCTACACCCCCGGCGTCGCGCGGGTGTGCACCGCGATCGCCGAGAACCCCGACGACGCCCGCCGCCTGACCGTCAAGCGCAACACTGTCGCCGTGGTCACCGACGGCTCCGCCGTCCTGGGCCTGGGCAACATCGGTCCCGAGGCCGCGCTGCCGGTCATGGAGGGCAAGGCGGCGCTGTTCAAGAAGTTCGCCGGCGTCAACGCCTGGCCGGTCTGCCTGGACACCCAGGACACCGAGGAGATCATCCGCGCGGTGGAGCTGATCGCCCCCGTCTACGGCGGCATCAACCTGGAGGACATCGCGGCGCCGCGCTGCTTCGAGATCGAGGCGCGGCTGCGCGAGAAGCTCAACATCCCGGTCTTCCACGACGACCAGCACGGCACCGCCATCGTCGTGCTCGGTGCGCTGCGCAACGCGCTGCGCGTGGTGGAGAAGGACATCACCGACTGCCGCATCGTGGTCTGCGGCGTGGGCGCGGCCGGCTCGGCGATCATCCGCCTGCTGCAGAACAAGAAGCCCGCCGACATCATCGCCGTCGACATCAACGGCATCGTGCACACCGGCCGCGGCGACGCCGACGAGAACCTGCGCAACATCGCCGGCGGCACCAACAACGAGGGCCGCACCGGCACGGTGTCCGACGCGGTGCGCGAGGCGGACGTCTTCATCGGCGTCTCGGCCCCGAACCTGCTCTCCGCCGACGACGTGGCTTCGATGAACTCCGACGCGATCGTGTTCGCGCTGGCCAACCCGGACCCGGAGATCGACCCGCTGGAAGCCCAGCAGCACGCCACCATCGTGGCCACCGGGCGCAGCGACTACCCGAACCAGATCAACAACGTGCTGGCGTTCCCGGGCGTGTTCCGCGGCCTGCTCGACGCGCACGCGCACGAGATCACCGACGACATGATGCTCGCGGCGTCCAACGCGATCGCCGACGTCGTCGACGGTGAACGTCTCAACGCGTCGTTCATCGTCCCCAGCGTCTTCGACAGCGCGGTCGCCCCGGCGGTCGCCGAAGCGGTCAAGAAGGCGGCCCTGGCGTCCAAGTCCGAGAAGGTCGCGTCCCGAGGCGGCTCGTCGATGCCTTGGAGCATGGCCGAAGACCTCGACTTCTGACCCGCCGGAGGAGTCCCCCGGGGCCTCCTCCGGCGGACCAGCCGGAACCCGCCACCCCGAACCGCCCGCACAGCCACTCCCGCTCGGCGGTGGCGGAGTTCCTCCCGACCGTCGACCCCCGAACGCCGCGGGGGGAAGTCCCCACTGGACCTTCCCTCCCGCGCCCGTGGAGGTGTCGACGGGGAGCCCCAGCCCCGACCCGGACCTGTGGGCCCGCTCGTCCGCGGGGCAGGTGGGCAGGTGCCGCTGGATCTTCCCTCCACTCGGGCGGGGGACGGTGGTCCTCTAGGCTCAAGGCATGGCGCAGGATGAGCTCACGCATGTCGACGCGGCCGGTGCCGCGCGCATGGTCGACGTGTCCGAGAAGGACGCCACCGCCCGCAGAGCCGTGGCCAGCGGTGTCGTGCGCACCACCGCCGAGGTCGTCGCGCTGTTGCGCCGCGACGGTCTCCCCAAGGGCGATGCCCTCGCGACCGCGCGCCTCGCCGGGATCATGGGCGCCAAGCGCACCCCTGACCTCATCCCGCTGTGCCACCCCATCGCCCTCTCCGGCGCGAAGGTCGACCTCGAACTCGGCGACACCGACGTCCGGATCACCGCCGCGGTCAAGACCACCGACCGCACCGGGGTCGAGATGGAAGCGCTGACCGCGGTCACCGTCGCCGGGCTCGCGCTGCACGACATGATCAAGGCGGTGGACCCCGGCGCGGTGCTCGACGCCGTGCAGGTCGAGCGCAAGGAAGGCGGCAAGACCGGGCTCTGGGAGCGCGGAGCGGACTGATCGGCCGCTCGCGGTCGTTGCACCAGAACCGGAAATCCAGGGGAGGTCTCCATGACGAGGACTGCGCGAGTCGTCGCCGCGTCCAACCGCGCCGCGGCCGGGATCTACGAGGACCGCACCGGTCCGGTGATCGTGGAGTGGCTGCGCGGCCGGGGCTACGACACTCCAGACCCGTTCGTGGTGCCCGACGGCGACCCGGTCGGTGACCAGCTGCGCAGCGCCGTCCACGCCGGTGTCGACGTCGTGATCACCACCGGCGGGACCGGCATCAACCCGACCGACCGCACGCCCGAGGTCACCGCTCAGGTGCTCGACCACGAGATCCCGGGGCTGGCCGACGCCATCCGCTCGGCCGGTCTGCCCGAGGTGCCGACCGCGGTGCTTTCCCGCGGATTGGCTGGCGTCAGCGGCCGCACGCTCATCGTGAACCTGCCGGGCTCACGCGGCGGCGTCAAGGACGGCCTCGGCGTGCTCGACGGCGTCCTCGACCACGCCCTGGACCAGCTCCACGGCGGTGACCACCCGGGCTCCGGCACGGTGCAAACGCGCCCGGCCGCGGACGTGCTGCGGGCCGACGTCGTGGACGAGCCGATCGACGTCGACGCGCTGGCCCGCTCCGTCGAGCACAACGCCGCGGGAGCCGTGGTCACCTTCGGCGGTGTCGTCCGCGACCACGACGGCGGCCGGGGCGTGCTGGAGCTGGAGTACACCGGGCACCCGATCGCCCAGGAGGTGATCCAGGAGGTCGCCGCCGAGATCGCCGGGCGCTTCGAGGGCGTCCGCGCTCTCGCGGTCTCCCACCGCATCGGGATGCTGAAGATCGGCGATGTCGCTCTCGGCTGCGCCGTGGCGGCCGAGCACCGCAAGCAGGCCTTCAACGCCTGTTCGGAACTCGTCGACGAGGTGAAGCGGCGGCTGCCGATCTGGAAGCGCCAGGTCTTCGACGACGGCGCGGAGGAATGGGTCAACTGCCCCTGATCCCTCGCGACTGATCTGCCCGGTGGCCGAGCCCGGGACCTGACCGGCGCAGGCCCGCGGCCCCGGCCGCGAGCGGTTCTGTCGCTCCGCAGCGAAGAACCCCCTCCACCGCTCAGGGGGCTTCGCGGTGGAGGGGGTCCTCTGGCGAAGCACGTGCCGTGTCGGGGGAGACGGCACGTGCTCCATCGCCGGTCGGCGTGGGGGATGCCTGACCGTGCAGCCTTACTTCACGTCGAGCTGCTGACCCGGGAAGATCAGGTTCGGGTCGCTGATGATGCTCGAGTTCTTCTCGGCGATGTCCTGGTAGCTCACGCCGAACTGCTGGGCGATCTTGCCCAGGGTGTCGCCCGCCTTGACGGTGTAGTCCGCACCGTCGGCCTTGACCGTGGTGGTCGTGGTGGTCTTCTTCTTCGGCGTGGTCTTGGTCTTGGCGCTCGCCTTGGTCGAGCCGCTGGTCCAGTTGAGCTTCGCGCTGCAGCCCGGCCACGCGTTCTTGCCCTGGGAGGCCAGAACCTTCTCCGCGACGGCGATCTGCTGCTCGCGGGTGGCGTTGTGGGCGCTGCTGGCGTACTGGGTGCCGCCGTAGGCGGACCAGGTCGACGGGGTGAACTGGAGGCCGCCGTAGAAGCCGTTGCCGGTGCTGGCCTTCCAGTTGCCGCTGCTCTCGCACTGCGCGAGAGCGTCCCAGTCCGCTGCGTTGGCGGGAGCGGCGATCGCGATCGGGGTGGCGACCACAGCGCCGGCAACGGCGATCCGGGCGAAGGTGCGCTTGGTATTCGAAGGCTTGCGGTGCTTGCCCTTGGACATGTCCCTCTCTCCTGCCGCGCCTCGGGGCGAACCCGTTCGGCTCCTTCGGGGGGAAGCCGGGTCCGTGCCCGCCGGTCTCGGGGGAGCCGGCGGCACCTCGGGGCTTTCGGGGTGCCCTGAGATGTCCCTCGTGCCTGTCCGGTTCGTTTCTCTTCGGGGTGAGGCCCGCTGGACAGGTCCGGCGCCACGGGCTCTCGAGTTCCTTGCTGATCGGTTCGGGGCCGACCGAGGAGCGACACTACGTAACCAATTCGAAGATCGGAAATCTTGTACCATGTGACGCTGGTCACAGTAACACCGCCTCCAGGGGTGGCGATCCCGATCATCATCGCAGGTCAGAGCGTTGTTACCGGACCGTTTCCGGTCCGATATCGATCACCGTAAGTGAGGCCTGGGTCACCACCCTGCTCCCACTGGGGAACCCCCGTCACGCGGTCACCACGCGTCGACCGCGCCTGCGGGAGCCTGGTCGGTGGGGCCACAGGGGGCAGGACGAGCAATGCGATCCGTGTTCACCACATGACAGAACGTGAGTGGTCTAGTCGCTGGATGGGGTGGCGTTCAGGCGGTCGAGCGGCGGACCCGCGAGAGGCCGCTGAGAACAAGATCGAACACGGCGGACATCGGGCGAAAAGTCACCCGGACGAGGCTGTACGACTCGCCGGGCCATGTTGTATTCGCGCGCACCCGCACGCGCGCAGAAGTAACGGTGCCCGGGTCTCCGCCGGGGTCTTCCGCAGGGGGTTCAGCCGCCCGCGAACGGCGGCAGGACGTCGAGGGTGGCGTCGGCTGCGATGGGCGTGCCGCGGTCCCGCACGGCCACACCGTCGAGGAGGAAGCTGCACGCGGGCAGCACCTTGGCCAGCTTCTCGTCGTGCTGGTTCAGCGCCGCGGCGATGGCGTCGGAAACGGTGGCCGGTGCGCCGTCGGCAGGGCTGAGCCGCACGGTCTCCTCGGAAACGCCGGCAGCCGCGCGGGCGCCGGCGAAGTAGCGGACCTGAACAGAAACAGCGCTCTTCGCCGAACCGGCGCTCTGCTCCACCGCGGTCATCTCCGCTAACCCCCGATCGCGCTCATCGGCCTTGACGGTTGGGCGAACTCGCCGGAGTCCATCCCGTGCCCGGCGGCCTTGGCCCACATCTCGCCCTGCCACAGCTTGATCAAGTCGGCGTCGGTCGCACCCTCGCGCATGGGGCCGCGCAGGTCGGTCTCCGTCGTCGAGAACAGGCACGAGCGTAGCTGGCCGTCGGCGGTCAACCGCGTCCGGTCGCAGGCCGCGCAGAACGGTCGCGTCACCGACGCGATCACGCCGACCGTCGCCGGTCCACCGTCCACCAGCCAGCGCTCCGCCGGTGCGGAGCCGCGTTCGGCGACGTCCGGGGTCAGGGTGAACTCCCGGCCCAACATCTCCAGGATCTCGTCCGCGGTGATCATCTCGCCGCGGTCCCAGCCGTGCTGGGCGTCCAGCGGCATCTGCTCGATGAACCGCAGCTGGTAACCGCGCTCGATGCAGAAGCGCAGCAGGTCGGGAGCCTCGTGGTCGTTGACGCCGCGCATCAGCACCGCGTTGACCTTGACGGGCTCCAGCTTCATCGTCTTGGCCGCCGCCAACCCGTCGAGCACGTCCTGCATCCGGTCGCGCCGGGTCAGCTCCTTGAACACCGCCCTGTCGAGGGTGTCCAGCGAGACGTTGACCCGGTTCAGCCCGGCGGCCACCAGCTTCTCGGCGAACCCGCCGAGGTTGATGCCGTTGGTGGTCAGCGACGTGGTGGGCCGGCTCGGCAGTGACGAGGTGGCCGCGATGACGTCGACCAGGTCCTGCCGCAGCAGCGGTTCGCCACCGGTGAAGCGCACGGTGGTGACGCCCAGGTCCTCGACGGCGACGCGGATCAACCGGATCATCTCGTCGGTGTCGAGCATCTCGTCGCGCTTGAGCCACGGCAGCCCTTCGGCGGGCATGCAGTAGGTGCAGCGCAAGTTGCACTTGTCGATCAACGACACGCGCAGGTCCGTCGCCACCCGGCCGAATCGATCCACCAGGTGCGGCGTGTCCGGGCGTTCGGAGGTGTCGGTCGTGCGGCGCACGAACGGGATTCCCAGGTCCACCGCGTTCACAACTCGACCCTATCTCTTCGAACCGACGAGTTTCGATCGCCAGCGGCAAATCGGACGGTGCAAGCCTGCAGGTCAGCGCGGGCGTGACGAGGGCTAACGATTCGGGTTCGCGGCCCGATCGCCCATGGTTTCGCCGCAGCTGCGGAAGTATCGTCTTCCTCGTGCCGCACTACCGGATCGCAGAGTCTGCCGCGCTGCTCGGCGTCAGCGACGACACCGTCCGCCGCTGGGTCGACGGCGGGCAGTTGCCCGCGGAGCGCGACGGCGCCGGGCGGTTGGTCGTGGACGGAGCCGCGCTCGCCGGGTTCGCCCGCGAGCAGGCCAAGTCCACCCCAGACCCGTCGGCGGTCGGGCGTTCCGCCCGCAACCGCTGGGTCGGGTTGGTGACCGAGGTCGTCTCGGACACCGTGATGTCGCAGGTGGAGATCCAGTGCGGGCCGCACCGCGTGGTGTCGCTGATGAGCACCGAGGCGGTCCGCGAACTCGGGCTGGTTCCCGGTTCGCTGGCGGTGGCCGTGGTCAAGTCGACCAACGTCGTGGTGGAAACACCGGGAGAGGGCTGAATGTCGAAGCTCAAGATGATCGCGGGCGGACTGCTCGCGCTGACCTTGCTGGTCGGCTGCGGCCAGGCCCACACCGGACAGGCCTCGGGGGATCAGCGCACAGTGACCGTGCTGGCAGCGGCGTCGCTGACCGAGTCCTTCGACGAGCTGGCGAAGCGGTTCACCGCCGAGCACCCGGACGTGCGGGTCGAGTTCGACTACCAGGGCTCCTCGACGCTCGCCGAGCAGATCGAGCAGGGGCGCCCGGCCGACGTGTTCGCCTCGGCCGACGAGAAGAACATGGCCGAGGTCGCCGACCTGGTCTCGCCTCCGCAGACCTTCGCCACGAACCGGCTGGCCCTCGTGGTTCCGCCGGGCAATCCCGCGCACGTGGCCTCGCTGGCCGATCTCGCGGGGACGAAGCTGGTCACCTGCGCGCCGCAGGTGCCGTGCGGGGCCGCCACCCGGGCCGTCGCCCAGGCGGCCCGCGTCGACCTGCGGCCGGTCAGCGAGGAGAGCGACGTCAAGCAGGTGCTGCAGAAGGTCGTCGCGGGCGAGGCTGACGCGGGCCTGGTGTACGTCACCGACGCCAAGGCGGCGGGGGACCAGGTGCAGACGATCGACTTCCCGGAGTCGCCGCAGGCGGTCAACGCCTACCCGATCGCGACCCTCCGGGACTCCCAGCAGGCCCAGCTGGCGACCGAGTTCGTGGAGTTCGTGCGCGGCCCGGCGGGGCGCGAAGTGCTGGGCGCGCACGGCTTCGACGCACCGTGATCCGGCGCCGCCCCCCGCAGGTGCCCACCGTGCTGTGGGTGCCCGCGGTGCTCGCCCTCGCGCTGGTGGCGCTGCCGGTGTTCGGCCTGCTCACCCGCGTCGAACCCGCGCGGCTGCCCGCGTTGCTGCTGAGCCCGTCCGCGCTGGACGCGCTGCGGCTGTCGGTGGTCACCGGGCTGATCGCGACCGGGCTGGCGGCGGTGCTGGGCGTGCCGCTGGCGGTCGTGCTGGCCCGTTCCCGGCTGCGCGGGTTGCGGGTGGTGCGGGCGCTGGTCCTGCTGCCGCTGGTGCTGCCGCCGGTGGTCGGCGGCCTCGCCCTCCTCTACCTGCTGGGCCGCACCGGACCGCTCGGCGGTGTGCTGGCGGTGGCCGGGATCCGGCTGCCCTACACCACGGCGGCGGTCGTGCTGGCGCAGACGTTCGTCGCGATGCCGTTCCTGGTCGTCGGGCTGGAGGGCGCGTTGCGCACGGCGGGCGGCCGCTACGAGCAGGTGGCCGCGACGCTGGGCGCGGGCCCGTGGCTGGCGTTCCGGCGCGTCACGCTGCCGCTGCTGCTGCCGGCGCTGGGGTCGAGCCTCGTGCTCACCTTCGCGCGGGCGCTCGGCGAGTTCGGCGCGACGATCACCTTCGCGGGCAGCCTGCAGGGCAGCACCCGGACCCTGCCGCTCGCCATCTACACCACCGCGCAGTCCGACGTGGACGCCGCGGTGGCGATGTCGTTGTTGCTGGTCGTCGTGGCCCTGCTGGTGATCGTGATCGCCCGGCCCCGAGCCGTGGAGGGACGCCTGTGAGCGGGCTGCAGGTGGACGTCGAGCTGCGGCGGGCGGAGTTCTCGCTGGACGTCGACTTCGAGGTGGCGCCCGGCGAGGTGCTCGCAGTGCTCGGTCCCAACGGTGCCGGGAAGTCGACCCTGCTGTCCGTGCTGGCCGGGCAGCTGGTGCCGGACCGCGGTGTTGTTGAGCTGGACGGGACGACGTGGCTGGACACCGGCCGACGCACCGCCGCGCCGACGCACCGTCGGGGAGTCGGGCTGCTGGCCCAGCAGGCGCTGCTGTTCCCGAACCTCACCGCGCGCGACAACGTCGCCTTCGGCCCGCGTGCGGCCGGGGCGAGCAAGGCGCGGGCGCGGGAGGTCGCGGAGCGCTGGCTCGCCGAGACCGACGTCGCCGACCTGGGCGGACGTCGTCCATCGCAGCTCTCCGGCGGTCAAGCGCAGCGGGTGGCGCTGGCCCGGGCGCTGGCCGGCGAGCCCCGGCTGCTGCTGCTCGACGAGCCGCTCGCGGCCCTGGACGTCGACGCGGCCCCGGCCATGCGCGGGCTGCTGCACCAGGTGCTGCACCGCCAGGAGACGCCGACCGTGCTGGTCACCCACGACGTGCTGGACGCGGTGGTGCTCGCCGACCGGCTGCTGGTGCTGCAGGACGGGCGGGTCGTCGAGCACGGTCCGACCAGCGAGGTGCTGTCCCGGCCGCGGGAGGCGTTCACCGCGCGGCTGGCAGGGCTCAACCTGCTCACCGGCACGGCGATCGACGGCGGCGTGCAGGTCGGCGAGGAGGTCATCAGCGGCCGGGTCGTCGAAGACCTCGGCGTGCGGGAACCGGCGGCCGCGGTGTTCGCCCCGGCCGCGGTGGCCGTGCACCGCGAGCGCCCGCACGGCAGCCCCCGCAACGCCCTGCCGGTCGTGGTCAGCGCCCTGGAACCGCGCGGTGACGTCGTCCGGGTGCGCGCTGAGGGGCCGACGGAGGTGGGGCTGTCCGCCGACGTCACCCCGGCCGCCGTCGCCGAGCTCGGACTTTCCGCAGGTGAGGACGTCTGGTTCGTGATCAAGGCGACCGAGGTGGCCATCCACCCGGTATCCGGAGGATCATCTGGGGCGTGACTGAGCCACCAACCTGGACGTACCTGATGGACATGGACGGCGTTCTGGTCCACGAGGAGCACATGGTGCCCGGCGCGGACGAGTTCGTCGCGGCTCTTCGTGAGCACGGCATCCCGTTCATGGTCTTCACCAACAACTCGATCTACACCCCACGGGACCTGCGGGCCCGGCTCCTGCGCAGCGGGCTGGACATCCCGGAGGAGGCGATCTGGACGTCCGCGCTGGCCACGGCGCAGTTCTTGGAGCAGCAGCGCCCCGGCGGGTCGGCGTTCGTGGTCGGTGAATCCGGGCTGACCACCGCGCTGCACAACATCGGCTACGTGCTCACCGACCGGGATCCCGACTACGTGATCCTCGGCGAAACCCGCACCTACAGCTTCGAGGCCATCACCAAGGCCATCCGGTTGGTGGAGGGCGGTGCCCGGTTCATCGCCACCAACCCGGACGAGAAGGGCCCGAGCCGCGAAGGCACGCTGCCCGCCACCGGCGCCGTCGCGGCGCTGATCGAGCGGGTCACCGGCCGCGCCCCGTACTACGTGGGCAAGCCGAACCCGCTGATGATGCGCTCCGCGCTGCGCCACCTCGGCGTCCACTCGGAGAACACGCTGATGATCGGCGACCGGATGGACACCGACGTCCGCTCCGGTCTGGAGTCGGGCCTGCAGACGATCCTGGTGCTGTCGGGGATCTCGGGGAAGGACACGGCGGAGCTCTTCCCCTACCGCCCCACCAAGGTCGTCCGCTCCATCGCGGACCTCCGCGACCACGTCACGGACCCCTTCAAGGCCTGAGTGACGCGCGCAGGGCGGCACCCTGCGACGACCCGGCGGCCCTCCGCGCGGCGGGCCGCCGGGTCTCGCGCTTCGGGGCGGTTCTCGGTGCGGGCTCGGCGGTCGCTCCCGCGTGAGGGGTTGGCCCCGCGCGGCCGTGCAGGTGAAGATGAGTGACCTGCACCACTGCGATGGGGAGGTTGTCGACGTGGACACCGAGCCGACTCTGAACAGCTACGACTCCGGCGTGTCGGACGTGCCTCTGCTGGGAGACACGATCGGGGAGAACTTGGACCGCACGGCGGCGCGGTACCCGGATCGAGATGCGCTGGTGGAGTGCTCGACCGGACGCCGGTGGAGTTACCGGGAGTTCGTGGCGGAGGTGGACGCGCTGGCGACCGGCTTGCTGGAGGCCGGGATCGTCCAGGGCGACCGGGTGGGGATCTGGGCGCCGAACCGTGCTGAGTGGACCGTGGTGCAGTACGCGACGGCGCGGATCGGGGCGGTCCTGGTCAACATCAACCCGGCGTACCGGGCGCACGAGTTGGAGTACGTGCTCAACCAGGCCGGCGTGCGGATGCTCGTGGCTGCGGAGTCCTTCAAGAGCTCGGACTACGTGGCGATGGTCGAGCAGGTGCGGCCGCAGTGCTCTGGGCTGGAGCGGGTGGTGTTCCTGGGCTCGGCCGACTGGGAGGCGTTGGCGGGCACCGCCGCGGACCGGTCCCGGTTGGAGCAGGTGCAGCTGTCGGCGGATGATGCGATCAACATCCAGTACACGTCGGGGACGACGGGTTTTCCCAAGGGTGCGACGTTGTCGCACCACAACATCCTCAAC